>NZ_JBWBUJ010000004.1:0-14663 GCF_056173265.1 Paenibacillus sp. QJM3NY_38 | reverse complement strand
CATACAACAAAAAAGGCAACCCACAATAGAAGGTTACCAGCCGTAGCACCGTGCTGTATTTTATAGATATATATATATCTATTTATCTACTCCCCCCCGCGCCCTAATAGTTGCCGTTATGAATGTCCTGCTTTCGCTTCCATATGGCTTCGGGATCGGGGGCGTCTGTATCTGTTGGTTCATCTTTCTTCCAAAACTTCCACGACTTCTTTTTAGATGCGGCAATCATCTGCCTGGTGGTCAAAACTTCCCTTAAAACATTAGAAATCCCGTTGCTTTGTTCATCTAATCGCTTGTGCAGCCTGGCGATCTCTTCGGATTGTCTGACCAATAACTCGGCCTGTTGCTGATTGTGTTCATTCATGAGTTGAATCATGTTCAATAACTCTTCATGTTGCACAGCGTATTGCTGAATCTGTGCTTCATCCGGCTGAATTACGGCGGGCGCTACGGAGTCAGACGCCCCGCGATGCCTTGCGGCTATTACCTCCGCGCATTTTTCCACCGTCAATCCCGTACGTTGTTGTAGCGCCTGTAACTCTCGGAATGCCGTAGCGTCTATTTCGGTATACTCTCGGTTGTTCGATGCGTCACGCTGTATAACATACCCCTGGGCTTCCAGCGCCGCCGCATACTTCCGAACCGTAACGGTCTTTACGCCTAGAATCTCGCTTATTTCCTTACTTCCTATCATGTTCCATATCACCACCTAAGACGGATTAGAGCGCGTGACATATCCGATATGGACAGGCCCTCTATATCTTCTAATGTTAAATCTGACCATATGCCAGCGTCAACATAATCCGTGAAGCATTCTCTTAGCGCTTCCTCGGTCGGCTCCTCATACGAATATCCGGCCGCATCGAGTGCGCGCCGGATTTGTGACCGTTCTATCCCATCGGTAAACCTTTGCCATGCGGCTTTAGCCTTGTCAGCGGCTTCTGCCGCGCTTCCTGGAGCCTGGTTCATTGATTCGCCTGCCTTTCTCTTGACCATCTTCGCCAAGCGTTTAGAGCAGCCAAATATTCTGCCTGGCTTTCAAAATGATCGGGATTCGGTACATACTCCCTCGATTTTTTCGGTTTCTCCATCCAAGAAATCACCACGATCATGAAAATAAATCCCAACACAATCCAAACGAACGATAACCATCCAGCCGTTATGTCATCAAAAAGACGGTATAACTTATCAATCAAATTACTATAGCTTTCCATTTTATTTCACCCTTTCACAGCATTAACGCGCCAACATATGTACAAAATATTTCATTTGGTGAATATGTCTGGCGCTCTGATCCTCAAATTCAGCCATTTTTGACCGTGAGCGCCGTTTTTTCTTCCGTGGAACAATTGATTTTTTACCCTAAATTCGATAATTCACGATCTCTCGATTGCTTCGAATTGCTTTCGTTTTCTATTCGATTCATTTAGCAAAGTACCGTCTGAAAACCCGATCATGTAACCCAGGACAATCAACTGTTTTTCCTCGAGCGTGTGATCCAGGCGGCAAACCAAGTCTAGGGCATTGCTTTTTGCGTATTCTAGTAGCTGCTCGACTGTCATTGTTTAGAAAACCCACTTCCAATTAGAATTTTTGTTCGGTTGAAATGCATGCAGAACCATGCGCGGTCGGGGCTGATCGGGGGTGGCCTTGTATCCAAAATCCCGATCGAGGATCCAAATGATGTATACAAGGACAGCGCCGATCAGCCCCGACCGCGCGCAGCTGCCCTCATTTTCGAACTTGCTTCATGACCTTTTTACAGCGGCAATGATAGATTTCAAAGTCGAAATACTCCATCGGTGAGGGCCGATTAAATAAATGAATGTGTCGGCCCGTTGCCTTCTCGATCTGTTCCAGAAACCATTCAATCCCTCTCATTGGCCTGATACCTTCAAGTTCTTGTAAGTCTCAAAAGCCACCATAGGCATTTGAAGCGAACCTTGATAGCAGTCGCCCAGGAACTCAAAAACTGCCCCATCTGTCCGTAATCCTAATTCTTCTTTGATTTCCTTAAACCGGACCTTCGAATCCTTGCCTAAGTCCACCATATGTTGCTCCTGGTAAGCCCTCAGATCGTTTTTTTCTTTTTCACTCCGGTGATAGTACGCCAAAAGCTTCTGAATCACTTCATATTGCGTCTTACACCGGAAAGTGTCGGACATTTCATTTAGTTCGTCCCGCAGTTCCGTTGGGACTTGGATCGGTGTTCTTGAACTCATATGTATACATCCTCCTCGTGGATCCGCGCAGCTGCAGGTGGTTTTCGTATACAAAACGAGCTGCAGCCAGGTTGTTTATGTATACAAAACACGCATTGCCGGCGCGCGGATCGGGCCGCAGCTGCCAGGATGTTGTATACATTAGATACTGCCTTGATTGTGTTTCTCCTCTGCTTCCTTAATGTAATTCTGGTGATCGGCAAGCAAAATCCGTTTTTTCTTTTGATCCATGTACAATGCCGTCAGATACGACAGCGCCTGTGATTCTGTTTTCAATCCTAATTCTTTTCGTATGGACTCAATTTCATCCTTTACCACGGGTATAACCTTGATGTTCTTCCTGGTGTCCTTCATTACCCCTCAACCTTTCTACGGTTTTCTAAGACCTTGGCCCGCGCTTGATCCTCCGAGTAGCCGCGGCGAGTATAAAACCGTTCTTCTGCATTTTCAAGTTTCCTGTCCACTTTTTCCGGAAGTTGATCCGGTGCCCAACCTTCAGTAATCGCCCGCCGCAGAAAGCCCGCAGGATTGTTCACACGGCGCGGAGACATCCGCAGAATTAAAAGCAACTCTAACACCCGATCGAACGCCAGGGGCCACAGCAGCCCCCTTATTTCGTCTGTTGGTTCCGTTAGCGTAGCAATCCGGTAAGCCTGGTCAATCGCTTCTGATTTGTTCATGGCTCCTCACTCTCCCTACAAAAATAACCCCTATCGTTCCAGTACATTGTTTATTTCCATCTTATGTATCCATAGTATCACTTTATGTATCCAAAATCAAGTTATTTGGATACATTTATTTTTTTATTAAACTTTATAAAATTAACGGACGATATATTATTAGAACAACAAGGAGGTTGATAGGCAGTGGGCAAATTATCTTTGACGCGTAGACCTGGGGAAAGCATTGTTATTGATAAAAAAATCAGAGTTACGGTGATGGTTATCAATGATGTGCCTAAGCTAGTGATCGAAGCACCAAAAGATGTATCAATAATCAGGGAAGAAGTGCTTAGTGCCGAAGACATCGCAATATGCAGGGAGAACGGACTCTCCCTAGCTTGAAAAACCACATGGAGGTAGATTTAAATGATTATCAACCACAACATTGCAGCTCTGAACACGCACCGTCAATTGAGCGTGAATACTGCAAACACGCAAAAGAACATTGAGAAACTGTCTTCCGGTCTTCGCATCAACCGTGCTGGTGATGACGCTGCTGGTCTGGCAATCTCCGAAAAAATGCGCGGTCAAATCCGCGGTTTGGACCAAGCTTCCCGTAACGCTCAAGATGGTATCTCCTTGATCCAGACAGCTGAGGGTGCTCTGAACGAAACTCAATCCATCCTGCAACGTATGCGTGAACTTGCAAACCAATCTGCAAACGGTACTAATACGGAATCCGATCGCGGTGAAATTCAAAAAGAAATTAACTCACTGACTTCCGAAATCAATCGTATCGGTAACACAACGGAGTTCAATACACAAAAATTACTGAATGGTGATAAAAACGGTGCTGGGTCTGCTGCAGTAACAGCAGTAGCAGGCGAATTTAAAGTAGGAGTAGTCGATCCAGCAGCTGGAATTACAATCGATGGTACTACCATTCCTGCAGCAGCCGGCCAGGATCTTGCTGCTCTGATTACTGCGATTAATGCTGATACAACTTTAAACGCGAAGTACACAGCAGCAGCAGGCACAGGAGCAGATGCTGATAAAATTATCTTGACTCAAGTAGCAGATGCAGAAGCTGATACCACCCCAACTATTGGTGGCGGTACCCTCCTCGAAACAATAACAAAGGGTGTAGCAGCAAAAGAAGCTGTTGTAGCTGATGATGCTAAGAGTATAAAGTTCCAAATTGGTGCAAACCAAAACCAAAGTCTGACTCTTGATATCGCTGATATGAGAGCATCTGCTCTGGGAATCACTACTGCTGGTACAGGCGATAAGCTTGCTGTAACAGACGGAACAAACAACACAACTACTGAACAAGCTCTTGACGTAACAACTCATGAGGGCGCAGCAAACGCCATCACAAAAATTCAAGCTGCTATCGATAAAGTATCTTCCGAACGTGCTAAATTGGGTGCGAATCAAAACCGTATAGAGCACACAATCAACAACTTGGGAACTTCATCTGAGAACCTGACAGCTGCTGAATCCCGTATCCGTGATGTTGATATGGCAAAAGAAATGATGGAGCAAACCAAAAACAACATTCTTTCTCAAGCTGCACAAGCAATGTTGGCTCAAGCGAACCAACAGCCACAAGGTGTTCTTCAGTTACTCCGTTAATCTTCAACAAAATCAAGAGAGCGCCTTCGGGCGTTCTTTTTTTTTGTCTATATTTCACCATACGCCTAGGGTTGTTGTGCCGCTGGTGCGGCGAGGGGTCTCTGTTTGGGGTCATCCTTCACCCTTTTTCTCCATCTCTTTTTTGTCTTGTGGATAACCTCCTCGCTCACCTTCAACTTATCCCCAAGATCGTCAAGAAGGTGGCCTTGCTCCGCAAGCCTTAAGGGATTTAAAGCATGCTCCCCACGCCCGCCCCTGCGTTTTGCGGCTCTGATCTTTGGCTTGACAGGTCTTGGTTTTCGTGTTGGCGGGCGAAGGGGAGGAAGGAGAGAGCCGCAGCCCCCCTAATACGGGAGGGGCTACGGCTACTTAAAACCTTGAACGTGTTGGCGTTCTCGGGTTCTCGGTCGCTTCGCTTGCTGCAATTCAACGTGTCCAGGTCGTGCGTTACCACGTATAGTCTAACTAACTCTTGCAGGCAGCCAGGGCCGTTTAAGGCCCTCACGGACGGGAATGCGGTCGTTGGAGTCACAACGCCGCTCTGGAAGGTGCGGACAGGCGTAAATAGACTTTTACCCGTCTTACGGAGGACATCCCCAGCGCTGCCGATCCTGGACGTTACGCCTAGACTGTAAAAGCCCGCCAGGGGATCGCTTCGGGGAGAGTGGGACGACTTACCATCACCATCAATGAAGAGCCTTAAAAGCCTGTTCAAGTTTGTTTAACGTCGTTTTGGTGGCACTCTGACCGTCTCCGACCATCGCCCGATATTTTATTACTTGCCGTCTATCATTTTTTTGCTTATGTACTCCAAACTCACACGAAATGCCTTTTGCCTGGTCGTTCACGTTCACACAGCGATTCTAACCGCCCTATAAGCCCATTTCTTGAAACACCCTTACAAAAACAAAGGCTTTTACGCCTGTCCTTCTAAATGCTTGTAGAATGCACGTGGTAAGGTGTGTGGTTAAATCAAGAAAACCGGATACATTTGATAGATTCATAGATATGTAAGCAAGCAAAAAAGGCCCCCGATCCGCAGACATGCGAATCAGGGGCCTTTATGTATCTGAAAACCTATTGAATACACGAAAAAAATCCGGTACAATAGTATCCAAAGCCATGTTTTAGCGCGCCTGTTTCTCCGATCTGCAACATCGGTTAAGCAGCATAGAGTTTTCCAGACTCTAGCCGCCGTGAAACGTGGTCTTTTCTTTTAATTAAGAAAATCTTACCACGAGACTACTGAATTATGCTAGAGTTTTTTGTCAATCCATGCCGTAAAATTTACGAACGTGCATACTATATAGAATTTACGTTCGTGTTTTTTGCATCTTTATACCCTTGTTTTGGTAGCATTCAGGAACTAAAGTTTGGCTATTGCCATCCCTTTAAACCCGTTTATATTAGGCTCATAGAACCTGCCATCGCTCTCTATGTATAATCGTTCCTGGCGTAACGTAAATGTTCTGATTTGCCATTCCATCCCCTGTACAGACTGCATAAGCTTGCTGTACATTCCTCCGTCAATAACATCTGACCGAAAAGCTTTTGTTATGTCCCGTTTGATCCCGTCCATCTTACCGATCAGCGTCTGCGCTGCTTCCATGCCCACTTTATACCGCTCTAACATTGGCTAATTCCTCCCTGTGCTTCTTTTTTAACTCTTTGAATTCAGTCCATTTGAAAAGCCTAAACAACCAAAGTCCTGCATATAGAATTGGGATTACAACCGCTATAAACATAGCACCTATCGCGCCTATCACATGTTTCGCTTCGTTAGTGCTAAGTGAATCGTAAAAAGCATTGAATACTTGAACGTCTGCTGGCGTGAAATTCTCCGTGATATATACGGACATTCCTACGAATAAGACAACCGCCAGAATCATCACCGCAAACTCTAAAATAAATAATACAACCCTCGATTTATTCGCCTTGATCCATGCCCCTACTTTCATCTACCGCGCCCCTCCTATGCGTTTACAGCTTCTTTTTCTTCGTAGAGTTCATTTAGATACTTGGTATACTCCAGATCGCTTAATTCGTCCCTGGAGAGCACGTAGTACGTTTTTCGTCCAATCTTAATCATGCGGTCGCCGTTTTTTCGCTTGCGCTCCCAATGCAGACAGCGCCCCGGCACCAGGAAGCGCCCAAACATTTTGGCGGTCTGTTCGGCTATTGATACACTCTTCCAGAAGTGATATTCATTCGACATTTTAGTGTACTTAATTGGATGCATGGACGGGTAATGGTACAACAGGGCTTGCGGATCGTTCTTTAATTCCTCGGCTGGCACGATAGTCATAATTTAATTTCCTCCTCGCTTCGTCATGTACTCTTTCGAGTTCATCCATAAATTTTTCTGCAGCACGCTCTGTTTTCGGTAGTGGAAACCCATTAACAAAAGAATGTGAGTCAAACAAGTTCAAGGCATGAATTTGTTTGACTTTCCCGGCCCCCAGGAACCGCGAGTGCAGGAATTTACCCAGTCGTCCAAAACTATCTGCCTGGAAATCGTAATAATCTAGGTGCATGCCTTTGTTCCCCATAGGCCGTACATGAATCAGGATTTCTAACATCTCCCTGATTCGTGTGTCCAGGCGGTTAATGGATGGTGTTGCGAATATTTGGATACTTGCCATCTTTCGAACGAACGTCAGAATGTCTGTAGCAAGTGTGTTTTCAAATTTAAGTGATTTACGGCTGTCAAAAGATCGGTGGGCCTCGTCCCATACGCATATGCTGCCATGGGCTTCAGCTACTTTAAACCAATCTTCTGCAACCTTCATCCGTTGAGCTCCTTCCAGATCGTAATTAGCGAATAACTGGATTGTGCCCCCCTGACTTTCGATGGCCTGTTTGTACAGCCAGGCCATCATAGATGCTGTTGTCGTCTTACCAGCCCCCAGGTTGCCCATTACACCGATAATATGTGGCATCGATCATCACCCCTTCCCGGCCTTCACCATACGCCCATCAGCCATGATGACGGGTTTAGGCGGCTTTGGTATGAGTTCCTCAATCGTGCGCAGGAATGTTTCTGTACGGCTCACAGCGCGCTTGTAATCGCCTGTAACGGCCTTAATGATCCCTTTATAGGGATTTGTCTTGCCGTGCAGTCTTTCGTTGTTCCCCAGGTCTTCCAGAAGCAATATAGCGCGAACCTGTTCCTCAGATAGTGGGGCCGCATAATTGGTCATGAATTCTAAGACTTGTTTGACATCCGAAACGTGCTGTACGTTCGGGAACAGATCGTCATTAATGACGGATTGGATCTTGTCGGCGTTGTTCATCGGTGCGCTGCTCATATTACTTCACCGCCATCATGATAATAAGGATTAGGACCACCACGGCACCGATCATAATTTTCCCAATCGGCAGATTCGCCTGGACAGGCTTTTCATTTTCGAAGTGCGTTATGGCCCGCAGCACTGTGCTACGCTCCAGGGCGGCGATACGCTGGCAATCAACCACATTATCAATCGTGGACGGAAACAAAAAGATACGCCCTTTCCGTCCGGTGTAGGCTCTTACATCTCCAATCGGTACCGAGTAATTTCCGTTCACGGATTCCGCATATACACGCTCAGAATCTACATCGTACACCGGAGCCATATCGGCCGTTCCATCGTCTTTAAATACCATCAGGACATCTTGTGGTTCATACGATTCTTTGTTTTTTCCCAGCATAGTTTATTTCGCTCCCTTCGCTACTTTCGGCAGATGTACCACGCTGTTCATGCGGGCCTTTATTTTGATCTTCTGCATGATCCACCAGGCAGGAATCCCGATCATGGACACCCCCAGGGTTAACCCTGCCCCAATAGCGAAAAAGTAACTAAATACGTTTGCTTCCATGCTTCCACTCCATTCTCAATTTACTTTGTATACAATTTCGTCCGGAAAGATCTCCTGCAGCTGCGTTTTCTGTATACAAAAACAGTTGGCCAGGCGTCGATCGTGTATACAAAACACTTCGTGCCGGCTCCTGGATCAGTGCGCAGCTGCCAGGATTCCGTATACAAATTGCTGCAGCAACTTACCACCACTTACTTCCGTCCTTAACGGCAAAGTAGAGCCGCATAATCGTTTTAATTAGTTGCAAGACCGCCAGTAAGATGATGGATGATAACAGGGCGTTTATAACCCCCTGCATCGAGGGCGGCAGATAGCCGAAAAAGCTAAAGAATTTATTTAAGCTGATGCCATGGGATGCAACCAGGCTTAGATTGTCGAGATAGTCCCTTGCCATTCGTAGGAAGGTGATCGGAGGGGCAAAGATCGAATCCACAAAGTTTCGTATGGCTGGCGGTAAAAAGTAGTCATACACCGTCAATCCCCCCCGTTCCGTATGCTTCCTAGAATCCGAATCGCCGCAAAGGCTGTTGCAAACCAGATACAAAAATGAAGTACCAGGGCCAGGGTGTCGAGTTGGAAGTAACTCAGACCGTCTGAAACGCCCCGTAGGACTCCTGTCCACTTCCCATCGTTCGGAGAGGTCGGAGTATATGTAAAACCCGCCAGCGTAACGAATATGCCCTTTACAAAGGCAACCAGGAGTTTACCCATCATATAGAACACTTGAATGAGCATAACCGCTAATTCAGCGATCTTGTAGACCAGGTAAAACACCAGGGCAATGATGACGAAAATCGGCTGTAGCAGCGTCTTTAAAAAGTCGAACAGCTTCTGGAACAGCCATCCAAATAAATCTGCGAGGAACTGGAACAGTCTTCCGAACATCCGCTGGAAGAATGTCCAGGTCGCTTGTAGTATGTTTCGAATCATATACGGAAGTGTTTGCTTGCAGTCCGTACAATGCGGTAGATCGACCCGAAGATACTATCCGCAAAGGCCAGGCCGCAAAACACCAGGAGTGCCGGGCC
This sequence comes from Paenibacillus sp. QJM3NY_38, assembly GCF_056173265.1. NCBI lineage: Bacteria > Bacillati > Bacillota > Bacilli > Caryophanales > Paenibacillaceae > Paenibacillus > Paenibacillus sp. QJM3NY_38. The sequence goes on along the minus strand of NZ_JBWBUJ010000004.1, from coordinate 5,258 downwards.
AATAAATGCAATGTTCTGCACCGCTATACCCATGATTTCTGTTGCAGACATTTTCCATCAACTCCGTTGCATATTTTTCTTACTTACGTACTGCACCAGCCATAGAGCCAGCTTGTACAGCACGGGAGAAAAGATGATAGCCAGGGCGAGGATGATCCATTGACTATACAAAGCCAGGAAGCTAACCGCCGACTTCAAAACCTCTGGTACATCCAGGAAGTCGGTGCCTTCTCCCCAATCCCCCCCTGGGTTGCTCGGCTTGCTTCCTCCCTCGCTGCCATCTTCAAAAACCGCCTTGACTTCGGCCTTATTGGATAAGGCTCCTGGAATGTATCCCATCGCCTTTGTGATCTTGTAGCTTGTTACTCCTGGCCCTACATTGGCAATGAGTCTGCCGTTAAAATAGATGTTGTAGGATACCGCATTCGGGGTCGGCTGCCATTTCACTAACAGATGATCAGGCATTTCTTCCTGTTCACTTTCCGTCTCGGCCTTTTTGGTTTTGAATTCTACAACCTCCGATTTACCCGATACATTCCCAGCCTTGTCCTGGGCAACCACATAAAGCTTATAGGCTGTGTCTGTTTTCAATTTTGTAAGATTGTAAGAGGTCCCCGTTAGTAATTTGTCGTTTATCTTGTGTTCGTCCAGATAAACACTATATCCAGCAATATCCTCCGACTCGCTTGCTGTCCATTTTGCCGTTGCTTCGGTTACTCCTGGAACAACACTTAAGCCTGTAGGTTTGTCTGGCGGGGTTGTATCTGGCGGCGGCACGATATAGGTTATGCTTGCGCCAGTATTGGTAAATTCTTTGTTTTGGGTATCCTCAGACGTCACTCTAAAACTGTACTCTTTACCTGGCTCCAAATTCCGGATCGTGTAAGACGGTTGAGTCTGAGAGGTTCCGATTCTTATCCCATCTTGATAAACGTTATACTGTTTCAAAAATGATGACTTAATGGGATCCCATTTAAGCGTTATAGATGTACCAAAGGTATCAGGAACTGCAGTTATAGTTAGGTTCTCGATAACGAATAGAGCAGCGTCTGTATTTGGCGGTGGTACATAAGGTCCGAAAACATCAAACTCTTTTACGGTAGGACTAGTTGCAAACGGATTAGACAGAGCAACTTTAGTTACGTTTTTATAAGGACCATTATCAACGGGAACCTTGATATTACTAGTGCCGTTTTTAGCACTCACTGTTTTAACAGTCCCATCGGCAAGATAAAAAGTAAGTCCCAAAGCGCTAGTGCCAAAATCATGAAGAATTGTGTAAGATTCAATATCAACCGGATATTCAAAACTGTAATAAGCAACTGAATTGTTGTATCCTTTTCCGCTAAACGGAAAACCAGTAATAAAATTATTATCCGTTATAAAATCAGTTGACGTTGAAACAGTGTCTACATTTTTACCGACATACATGGTCTTCCCGTTCAGCAATCCACCAGGAAGTGCAAAAGATGAACCGATCGGGAATGCTACCAACATCAGAATAACTAGCGCCAATAATTTTTTCAGTTTAATCACCTACCTTCTGCTCACTAGCCTGTGGTATTGGTATAGGCCCGTCAGTTGCATCCGGTATCACTGGCCCACCTCCCGGATCGGAAGGCTTCGGAATCTCAGACGGTGGAATGTTGGGCGAAGGCGGCCCGCCAGGTGTCGGGATCGGACTCGGTTCCGTCTTCGGTGATGGTGGCCCTCCGGTGTTGGGTTTATCTGGGTTTTTGATCCCTTCCGAACTATTCCGGGAATCGCCTGGAAGAACCGGAACCCCTGGATCGTCATAGTTCATGTTGGATAGTGGATCTTCCACCCGAAACGGCTTCGAATTATCCTCCACCCTAAAGGTCGGTGCATCTTCTTCAATCCGAAATGGGATCTGACCATTATTGAACTCCCCTGGAACCATTGGTTTTAAATCTTCCGTTTCCGGTATGTTTGTAGGGATGTTAGGTAAGCTTGTTTCCGTCTCCTGTCGGATTTCCTCTTTGCTTGGTGGCTCGGGAACGTCCCCCAGGTAATCAGATAAATGCCGTATCGTTGCACTACCAATCTTATTGGCGATATCATCCCAATCTGGCGGCGGCGGTAGCGCATCGCGTATCGCGTCGGACAGGTCACCCATAGCGACATCCCAGCCTGGACATTTCAGTAATTCATCCAGCTTGCCGCATGTATCACACGTGCCGCCGCCTGGAGTCTCACCCCCTGGGTCTTCACCGCCCCCACCAATTACGTTTAAATCCGATTGACCAATCGGCTTACCGGAATCATCGACCGCCACGACCGAATAACTCCCCGAACCAGGTTTTTCATAAAGCGTCTCTGACGGGCTTTTCGTCGCAACTTTTTGACCATCCTTCCATATCTGAACTTCTTTGGTTCCTGACGGTGGATCATTCCAGACCATATCACCGTTTGGGTCAATCCTTGCATTCAATTCGTTCCGACCTGCGCCCTCGTCATCCTCATAAGACTTACATGCTGGATTCTGAATTTGCGTGGTTTGCACCTCAGCTGTCTTACCGATCAGCTTCCCCGAAGCATCGAAAAAATTCAGGTTGTATGTACCGTTACACGTTAAATAGTGGATGCCTGTCGGCTTGAAATCGTAATCCAGCGTGTACACCGTCCCGGACTGTGTTTTGAAGTATAGTTGATATTTCGCCGTTCCTGCCGGGGCTGTATAGTCTATCCGGTATTCATCCCGATAAGGAACGTAATATGTGTTGCTTGGGGATGTAGGGACGTTTCCACCGCCGCCCGGATCGGGAGGATCGCCGCCGCCTGGCGGCAGACTCCCTATAACTTTAAAGCCAACAATTTCTAACCATCGTTCCCTAGAACCATCTGACGTCAGTGTCACAGTCAACCCTTTAGATGGATTACTCATAAGCCCCGGTCCAACCGCAAATACGTTTGGCGTTCCCGGTTCGCTGTTATGCGTATTTTTCACACCATTATCAAAGGTGACAGTCACATAATTGTTCACGTCCAAAGTTCGGTTTGTCTTCAGCCTAACCTCAGACAGATATCTGCCGCCTGCTTCGGCTGGCTGGAACTTACCCCCGCCTAACGTTACTGTTCCTCCCGAACCTTCCGGAAGGGTTACACGATAATCCGTTACTTCAAATTCATCTTCGCTAATAGGCGTAATGGCTGCCATGACTGTGAGGGCCGGGAAGATAAAGGACAGGATAAGAGTCAGGAGAAATGTCTTTTTCATCTAAACCCCCCTTACTGAAAAATAGCCCAGACAAATTTGATTGTCTGGGCTATTCCCTCAGCTTGTCTTACTTCGCGGCAAAACGTCTGCTGACGTAGCTTACAAGTTTAAGGGCGAGTCCGTACAGCACTGGCGAGAAGATAACGCCCAGGGCGAGAAGAATCCAACCGCCGTACAAACCGAGAAATCCTGTTGCCGTTGAAAGCATGCCGTTCACATCGAACGGAAGTGTAATTCCTGATACATCTGGTGGTGTTGCTGCTGCCATAATAAAATTCCTCCTAAGAATGAAATAGTTTTTTTATAGAGAAGGGGTATCCCCTGTGCTCACTTAGTAATATTTGACTTCGATATCATCATCATCTGTGTTTCTTCTCCGTCCCGATCCGCGCTGTTCGTCCCTAGCTTCCAGGGGCGCATCAAGTACCATAGTCAGTACGATAAACGCCACAACCGCCGCTATGCAGATCATGAAGATCGGCATGTTATAGGCCAAAAACCATTTTACGTTTGTCCAAAACTCAGCCAGTCGTTCAGCGGTAAACCAAGTGCTCGGAAGTCTTGTTCCTGATAGAATCATGACTTGGCCCTCGATACCGCCCTAATGATGATCGTTAGCAACATCCCCACTACGATTACCGCTATGGGTATCATGACGAACGGTGATGCTGTCGCCGTAAAGTTACGGAACATTTGCCAGAAGAATGTCCAATCCCACACGTCACTCACGTTCATACTCGCGCCCCCTTTCTACGGTGTGCCACACCTGGAACACGGTATGTATGACACCCAGGGCGAGTGTGAACGATCCAAGCAATAACAACAGATCGGGATTGCCCAGGAACCACACAAGCGCGGCCCCGATCAGCGACGACATGCGACCACCACCCTAATCAGAAAACGGGCCATCATGCCGACAATAACGGGTACAGATACCGCCATACCAATCGCTACGGCTGTAGAATGGGGGTCTAAATGTTGAAGCATCCTAGCCCCTCCTCCATACCATATTCAGCAGCCATTTCACGACCTGGAATACTACCAAAAGGAATATGGATGCCGCTATTAAAGCATCTCCCAGCGTCATGGTTTTGTCGAAGGTTAACGTATCGCCGTTAGGCAGATATGTCTTCTCGGTTGTCTCGATTTTATGTACTTCCTCGTCCTGGAGAATGTACATGATTTCGGTCAAATTCTCTTCAATGACTTTCAAATCATGACCGCTTTGCTGTTCTTCTCCAGGTGTCGGGGCTTCGACTTCCCCTGTCGTTTCCTCCTGGGTTGATTCGGTCGGCTGCTGCTCCGTACCGTCTTCCTGTTCAGGAGTCGTTATGTTGGTTTCTTCATTCTGTGATGTGACGTTTTCTTCGTTCAAATCACCACCTCCGCGAATTCAAAGCAAAAAGAGGTGCAGCCATATGCGGCTGCACCTCTCCCCTACATTTACACAAATAACTAGGCATATTTATCCTACCCTGCGACTATTGCGCCCAGAATAAAAATACACTAGGATGTGTTAAGGGGGTAGAGCGGTGCTGACGCTCTGACCCGTAAACCCGTGAGTGCTACCAACACTCGCGGGTTTTTTGCTATTCGCTTTGTTTGTTGATTCTAGGATAGCAAGGTTTCCACCATTTGTCACCGTGCGCTATTTTATATAATTAACTACTCACACAATGAACAAATTTTTCAAAACTTTTATCCGATAAATCAACATTTTCGAGCAAACCCCTGTTCCAGCTTTATTGCGAACAAATATTCTATATTGAATTTTTGTTCCTATGTAATCTTAAAAAAAAAAGGGCGGTATGTCTATACTTTATTTGGAATATTTTTCGATCAATAACTTCTCTATCACTTTTTTCGGTATTCCCTCTTTCGCTATTTCGTCAATCACTTTTTGCTGTAAGTTTACGCAGATCGTTTTAACCAATTCGCTTTCTGGCTTTCTTTTTCTACCCACGGAATTCCCCTTTTCAATCAATACCCGATCAAACTCCTTTTGTTTTTTTCTTTTAAG
>NZ_JBWBUJ010000003.1:0-76326 GCF_056173265.1 Paenibacillus sp. QJM3NY_38 | reverse complement strand
ATCATGCCCTCCCTATACCTTTAATATTGTTGTTATTATAACATACATTTACGTATACGTAAACATAAACGTAAACATGAACTGATCAGCTTAACCCTCACGCTAAAATGTTGTTGTGCCGCAGGTGCGGCAACAGGTGTATTCTGTGGTCATTCCTCCACTTCCTATTATGAATATTTCATATAGTGAAAAATCATAAATAGTAAGTTATACGCAGCATTCGTACTTCTACCATACTCCTATTAAAACCTGTGGAAAAGTCGCCTCCACCCCAAAAGATATCCACACCCCGTTTAGAAAAGGTAGCCGAGCTACGCTCGCCTTAAGGATTAAAATCATCCTCCCCACGCCCACCCCTACATTTGCGGCTCTAAATTTTGTGTTGACAGTCACTTGAATTTGTGGCAGGCGGAGGAGAAGCAGGAGAGAGAGAGCCGCAGCCCCCCCAAAATGGGGGGAGCTGCGGCAATCGGGCTGATGTCAGGCGTATGGAGCCAGCCATCGGTCGTTTCGCTTGTCGGGGGGTGGGACGCGTCCAGGTCGTGCTTTACCGCGTATAGTCGAACTAACTCCCCCCGGCAGCCTGCGCCATAGGCGCACACGGACGGGACATTGGTCGATGGAGTCACATCGCCAATCTGGAAGGGGTGGACACGCGAAATTAGGGCAGTGCCTGCCGCCAAATGGCAGCAGGATGCCCGAATCCCCTTCGGCGGGTTTAATCATCTCCGTCCATGTTAGTCATCCGACGTCGCGTGACCTAAACCATTGAACGGCTTTGGCTTTTTTCACGGATGCACGGTTGGGAGAGACGCGGACGACATACCGCGTATAGTTATAGTCGTTTTGGGGTGGCATTCTGCTTAGTTCTCAAAAAAGGCAATAAGAAACTAAGCCCTCGCATGTCCATTTTTAAAAAAAGTGGATGCGAACGCCTGATATTTGATTATGAAATTAGCCCTATGCTATGTATAGGAACGCAAAAAAACTCTCAATTTCCGCACGCACACCTAAAAAAGGCATCAGGAAAGAGAGAGTCCTTACTTTACTTTAAATTAAGGGCTATAGTATAATAGGCCCATATTATAGTAAAGGCTCATACTCTTGAAACGCTACAAAATGGCTTAGTTTGGCGACGGAGACATTTTGCAGTGTTGGTGTGTGGGCTTTTTGCTATTTTTAAGGTTCTTTTTGTAAAACTTTGAACCTATCAATATCATACGTTATAGGTTTAAATTTTGGCAAATTGCGACAGTATTCACTTTCCGTAGTTAAACGGATGTTTTGAGCGCCTTTTCCGTAGTCAAACGGATGTTTTGAGGTGGTTTTCCGTAGTTAAACGGATGTTTCGGGGAATTGGAACGATTTAGTAAGTAATTTCATGATTTTTGCTTTTTTTTTGTTCTTTTTCCGTAGTCAAATGGATGTTTCTTATCGTTTTCCGTAGTCAAATGGATGTTTTAAGTATCAAAAAAGACCCCTATAAGGGGTCAGGGAAAAACTCTAATTGTTCCGGTATCAACTCTCTCGATTGAGATAATGTATTCAAGAAAACCGGGTTTTTTGTAACCGTCAAATAGCGATCGTGCAACCCTTGTTTCTTTCCTTTAAACTCGAAGCGTTCTATAAAGCCTACTGCTTGCAGTTCGATACATGCGCTCTTGATTCGCTCAACAATTTTATACACCTGCATGATCGGCTCGTTATCATCTAAAAAGTGAAAATGACCAGCCAGCGTTTGAAGTTCAAACGTAACTGTAGATTCTTCGGGATAAGATGACACTAACCAGTACAAACCCTGTGCCAGATATGATTTTAAGTCATTCATAAGGATGAGAGAGATATCAAACAAGTTGCCTACCCGGTTAGCTTCAACTAACCATTCAGGCAGCTTTATTTGGAACTTATATTGAAAGTGGTTGGTAGTTCCTACCTTTCGCCTGAATATAATTTGATCTATTAAGCGAGTAAAAGCGATCTCTTCATATTCTGAATCCTTTGAACGTTGATACTGTGTTAAGGTCACTTCTATTTTCATAAGCCGCATTAAGGCTTCCTGGATGCGCTTATAGTTTGCCGATCCATCCGTTAGCCCTAATTCATTCAATATATCAGCGTATTTTAGTTCAACATAGGGTTTCCCGTCTATGTTCTGCTTGAACCATAGAGACTGTATAGCGCCCATTACACGGGCTTCATAAGTAGTTAGTACCTCGCCCGTATTGTTCTTAATATGGACAGAACGCACACCGTGTACAGTCGTTGTGGGCTGATTCGGCACGTTCTTCGGATTAGCAGAAAACAAAGCGTGCTGCGCTATGTTCCTGTTAATGGGTACAACCTCACGCAAGTATTCCACTGATTTTACTTTTAACGCTCTTTCCAAAATTTCAACTGTTGCCTTTGCTCTGGCTGCATCGCTTTCATTATCATGCTGCTGAGTCTTCACAGTATCAATGTATTGGTTGGCAAACATGAATAATGACTTTGCTGGAACGATCTGAATAAGCCTTGTACTAAGCTCGTCCACTGTTTCCTGCTTAATGGTTGCTGCTTTTAAGGGATCACCGATTTTCCTTGTTCTCTTTAAAAATTCACTTGTTATATCATCAAGACACAATTCAATTTCATTAAATTCCTTCATAAAACCTCCCACCGTTCCTATGTGCCTGTAATTATTCTATATCAAGTAGAAGCAATCGCAAATGAATCCAATTCCCCGAACGGGTTCTTACGTATAGTCTACCATTTCTCAACTTGCCATTGGTATACATGGGAATCGCTTGTTTTTTCCTTTGAGTGTACATTGTACACACTCCTTTCAATGGCCACTTTTTTTAACGTAAAATCCGTACACAGAATTCCGGAAACGTTTAAGCCGGCCGCTGATATTTTGAGTACAAAAATTCACCTTCAGGCGAGATCCAGGTTTAAATTTTGTGTACAGAAAAACAATGAACTTCCCCCATCCAACCGGGAAGGGACCCGGTTGGATGGGGGCCGCTCTAGTTACTCAGAAGCTGCCTCGAACGTTACCCCTAAAATATGATCTGCGGCCTTCTGTGCCTGTCCTGCGGCCTGTACAACTAACTTCTTATCATCTTTAAGCTTGCGCAACCAACTGCCCACATAAGCCGCGCTGTTCTCTATGGTGCTGTTATCAATACCAGCTACACCGCAAAGCATTGCCGCCCCGATCTCCGCTACCAATTCCTCTTTGCTGTAACTCTCATCTCCAAAGGCTGCAAGCTCGGTAATTCCTGAACGATTTAAGCGGCTTTCATGGCCTGTACTGTGAACATGCTCGTGGAATAACGTGCTGTAGTATTCTTCTGGCTTGCTGTAATCGCAGATAGGCGGCACGCTCACAATATCGTCAGCTGGACGATAGAACGCACGCCCGGAAGCAAACCGGACGGGCGGAGCGTCTTTATACCCTTCACAAATCCGCTCTGCTGCTTCTATAGGATCATGGTCAAATGTTTCGTCGTTTCGCTTGCTCTGTAATCCTTCACATTGAGTATTGATTTCAAACACCGTGTAATAGCGGAGAAATGGGATTTTTTCAATTTCTCCCGTTTCGTCGTTTTCCTTCTCCAACCATGTCCAGAAAACAACGAATTGCCCCTTTTCGCCTTTTTTGACTTTGCCCCCGGCTTCGCTTACCTGTTTGAAAGTCGCATACTCTCCCGGCTCCAGAAGTAGCGTATTAACGCCCCGATACGGCTTCTGTGTCTTCCAATTGACAGCCGCACCCACTCGCCACGGGCGGCGCCAAGGCACAACCCCTTTTTCCAAAAGCTCTATCATACGATTTGTAACCATTTCATAGATTTTTTCGCTCATGTTAACCTCTCCCTTATGTGTTATAATGGAGGGGCGAAGGGGTCTCAAATCTTCGCCCCGGCTCGTTTGTTCTGCTAAACAAACGGGCCTTTTGATTGTCTTTGGATTGCTCGATCATATTCATTCAGCACTTTGTCCAACTTTTGCGATTTCTCCACAACTTCCATCGCTGTAAAACCCATCCGTTCTGCTAAATCAATGAGTTCTTTTCGCAACTTTTCAATCTGATTACGCAACATCTCAATGTTCATATCGCTATCACCTCCTTTCAAAATGACTTATTCGGACTTGACTTTTTTGGCCCTAACCCTTATTCGGAACCGTTTGCCTGTCTAGCCCTAGCGGCGATGAGCGGAATCCTTTAAGGTTTGTGAGCAGTTTCTTGCTTGCTGTCTTGCCTTACCGTATGAAGTTTTCAAAGAGCAAAATCATTCGTATACCGTAGCCGTCGCAGATTTAAGATCATATAGGTTCTCGCAGGGCAAGGCTGCCCGAAGGGACGACAAAAATTATTTTGAGTGTACTTCTCAAAAAAATTTTTTCGCCTTGCCCGGAGAGGTTCTATATGATCCCATGCGACTAGATGGCTACGGTATGTGAATGATCTCTTTGAAAAACGGAATATGGTAAGGCTGCACGCAGGTTACTGCGAACGGGCCTTGTCTTTACTTCTTCGATCTTGCCCACAAGGTTTTATCTTCGAAGGGTCTACCTGAATAGGTTTTGGAACGATGAAGGAATGGAGCGAAGCGGAATGGAGTCATGGTTCCCTTTGCTTCGTAGTACATGGGGTCCTACCAACAAAACGCGGAAAACATACGCTAAGCCAATTTCCGGATGAAAAAAAGCCGATTTCCTTACTTTAAGGAATATCGGCTTGATATTATAAAAGATGGTTATCCTGTACAACAAGATAATTTGGATACATCTTTATCAAACGTAAGGGCAGCCAGCTTTAGTTCTTCTGCCATTGTCAAATAGGGAGCAAGGGTTTCGCGAAGATCTTCTACTGTTAAACACCGCAAATTTCGCAGTCTCACGGTCTCATTCATTGGTTTGGGTTTCGTACTTCAAAAATTAAACAAGACGATTGGGTATTATTTAGGATTAGATGTCACAGCAAGACTCATTGGTAGGGCCAGATTCCTCGTAACGTTTTCCCAGAAGGCGACCTAATTCAAAGGCTTCCTTAACGGGGTACACCTTCCCATTTGGATGTTGGTTAAGCCAATTTTGGGCTGCACTTTCCGTGCTAAAAAAATGGACTTCGTTGCAGAATGACGACCGAACAGAGGACGTATCATCCGGTGTTACTATTGAGACAACAGCCGTCGTTGGTTCCAGGCTTAAAACACGATCCGGTTCCACTGTCAATCTTATAGGCTTTCCAGTACTGTAACAAGGCGATTCAATATGAACCATATGCCCTATAAGTTCCGGAAACATAAGGGTGTCAAGAGCACACCACGCATACAATTGTTTCTCATCAACTTCAAAGCGATGGGGCGTAGGGATTAAGGTGAGACCAAAACCGACAACACGACCCTGTTCATCGAGTTCCACACTGGATAAGGTCGAGAGAATGTCCTTAACCTCATCGAGGGGCTTCCCGGTTGTTGTTGCAATGTCCTCAACGGTAACTGGTTCACCTTTTGTTAGCATTTGTAACAACGGGCGAAAGAGCCACTTCATGGAGCCTCCTCCCTCTCCCTTGTTCTGGTCAAATAGGGTTACAAGTTCCTGAATTTCAGTTTTCATGACTTTTTCCTCCTTGGATTTTTTTGTCAGTTTTATTGTTTTTCGATGTTACTTACATGATTATATCTACATTCGATTGTAAAATTCTTAGGAAGATATACTTGATTGAATACGTCTTTCGGGGAATCCAGAAACGCTCCAACGTGTTGTCGTAACTTTTGTAGATCTTTAATATGCTCATCTATCATAGTCAGTTTCTCCTTTAACAAATGCTGAAGACGAGGTTCTACCTCCACAGGTTTTTTTTCGAAAATCACTACCAGATCCGTCATTTCCTCCAGCGATACGCCTAAAGATCGGAGTTGTTTGATAGGGGTACGACCGAGGTACTTGTAAAAAAGGGTCATAGCATGGATTTTTTTTACATTTACAACCCTTTTTACTCTGTAGGGTAGGGTGGGGTCAGAAAAGTGCGGTTGTTGGTAGGATCCTAATAGGGGTAGTGTCATTGTCGCTACTCCTATTAAGGAATACTTAAACTAAATCACAAATTAATAAGAAGAAACACATCTTAAAAAATGAGCATTGAACCTTTGCATAATAAGCAAAAGTCCTTTAAAATTTGTTAGCCGGGTAGAAAATGCTATAATGCTCTTATAAAAAAGAATGGATGCAAAATAGTTTAGGTAAGTTCTAAAACGATTTCTTTTATTCTTCGACAAACAGGCCAGATTCGTAATTTCTCAAGAGAATAATACAAGTCGCTGTAGGGGTTTTTGTGTTTTTTCACTTATGATTACTTTGATATACAAGACCTATTTCATCTCTCACTTTATCCAACACTTGTATCGTGGTGTATGAATTTTTATATGAGTTAGTATCAGACTCTGTTTTTCCTCGGTTGATTAATTCAATAAATTCTTTCACTTCGTAATACATAGCTGGATGAGATTGGTCGACTGTTAATTGTTCAACCGTGCCGTCAGTGTAGTGAATTTCTACTTTTTCAGCCGTATGAATCTTATCAATCATGATACTTCCTTTTTCGCCTTGAATTTCGCTTGGTAAATAAGAGTTCGTTATTTTGGAATACATCACAATCGCATCTTTATCATCATATTTTAAGATGACGCTACCTTCACCATCCACACCCGAATCAAGCATAATGCCAGTTGCCTTCACTTCTTTTGGTTCACCAAATAATGTAATAAGTGGATACAAACAATAGACACCAAGGTCCATTAATGAACCGTTCGCAAACTCTGGATTGAAGGCATTAAGGACAATTCCTTCTTTGTATTTATCATAACGAGATGAATACTGACAATAGCTTGCAAAGTATCTACGGATAGGACCAATTTTATGTAAATTATCTTGAATGACCTTGAAGTTTGGAAGTAAGGTTGATTTCATTGCTTCCATTAATAGGGCGTTATGATCTTTTGCGGCTTGAATCATCCTCGCTACTTCGGTTGCATTAACAGCCAGTGGCTTTTCACATAACACATGTTTGCCATTTTGCAAAAATAAAATAGCTTGTTCTGCGTGATATGAATTGGGAGTAGCCAATGTACACCGCGTCAATTTCTTGACTAACTGCCATTTCTTTTAGGTTTGTAAATATTTTTGTTACTCCATATTTACTTGCAAATTCTTCTGCTCTACTAATCGTGCGAGAATAAACAGCAGTTAGTTTAAAATCTTCTACATCATTTGCTGCTTCAAGTAATCTTTCTGTAATCCAATTAGTACCGATTACGCCGAATCGAACCATTTATTCAACCTCATTCCTTTGTTTTATAAAACGAAGAGTTTTGTTTACTACACTTATGAAGCGTTTTTCATCGCCAATAGGATTTTATTTTCCCATAAAAAAACTTATATAGACATGGGGCCTACCAGTGAAATATTGGTGATAACCCAAATAGGGCTCATACTGTGAGTGATGGCTAAATTCTTGGCTGTGCCCCACCCAATAATGATCTCTGATCCGGCCATAGAAGGGACTGAATCAGAGGCTATTTTTTCTTTCCTGTATGGACTGTGTTATTTGTAATATGCAGTAAAGACCGCAATTCATAAAAGAAATAAATGCGGTCTTTACGATGTTTCCATATTTTTTAAAGTGTACTCTATTCGAGATTGGCATGTTTGCCGTACATTTTAGTAGAGTCTAAGCCTTTTTTTTCCATAAAACGCAAGATCAATGCATCATAAAATAATAACATCGTTTGCTCAAAAAGTGACCCCATTGGTTGTATGGTCTTATATTCACTTTCAGATTGATCTTTCGGTGATCCAGGCAATTTAATGATAATATCAGCTAATTTTCCAATCGTGGAGTCAGGGGAAATCGTTACAGCTGCGACCGTCCCACCTAAACTTTTTGCTTTTTCAGCGATTGAAACCAAGGTTTTCGTTTCACCTGAACCTGAACCGATGATCAACAAATCACCTTTTTCTAAATTTGCTGTTACAGTTTCACCGACTACATAAGCATCGATCCCCATGTGCATCATTCTCATCACGAAAGATTTGCCCATAAATCCAGATCTGCCCGCACCTGCAACAAAGATTTTTTTGGATTCCAGAATCTTATTAACCAACTTCTCTGCTTCTTCGTCAGAGATTAAGTCGACTGTCCGACTTAATTCTTGAACGACTTCAGCTAAATATTGAGTAGTTTTCATAGTTATAATTAACCTTGTTTAATTAATTCTTGCATTTTAGCTGCAACTGCTTTTTTATCGTCTTTGCTTGTGATACCGCCACCTACGATGACAAGATCTGGTTGTACTTTAATCACATCTGGAAGTGTTTCTAATTTGATTCCGCCTGCAATAGCAGTTTTCGCATTTTTTACAACGCTCTTAATGGTTGCAAGGTCTTCGAAAGAATTTTTTCCTACAGCTTGAAGGTCATAACCTGTGTGAACGCAGATATAATCTACTCCTAGTTCATCCAGTTCTTTCGCACGACCTTCAATGTCTTTAACTGCGATCATATCAGCAAGGATTTGTTTACCTTGTTTTTTTGCTTCTTCTACAGCACCTTTAATGGACTCGTCTTCAGCTGTACCAAGAATGGTGATGATGTCAGCGCCTGCTGCAGATGCTTGGCTAACTTCATATCCAGCTGCATCCATGATTTTAAGGTCAGCTAATACAGTTAAGTTAGGGAAGGCAGCTTTCACTTCCTTTACTGCTTTAAGGCCTTCATTAATCACAACCGGCGTGCCGATTTCTACAACATCTATATGATTTTCTACTTCTTTCACCAATTCAATGGCTCCTGGAATATCTACAAGATCTAATGCTAATTGTAATTTCATTTATTACTCGCTCCTTATATAATAGTATAATTGTGCCGTATAGCTTTCTTTTGCACAGTGTTATTGTATCCAATTGATAGCTATTTACTAACGGTATGATACTCAGTATACTGGGTATGTTACTAAATTAAAAGTATGCACTTTTTTATCATATAGTAACAAAAAGTATACTATGGGACATAATAAGGGTTGGAGGTGAAATGAATGCCGAATCTTGGGGAAAAAGTGTTTAATTGTGAAAAAGAATTGACTCTTTCGATTATTGGTGGAAAATGGAAAATGTTGGTATTGTGGCATCTAGGAAAAGAAGGAACCAAACGTTTTGGTGAACTAAAGGCCCTCATGCCGGGTATCACTCAAAGAATGCTTGTTAATCAATTGCGCGAACTTGAAGACCATTTGATTGTTCATCGTGAAGTCTATCCTGTCGTTCCACCAAAAGTTGAATACTCACTCACTGAGTATGGAAGAAGTCTGATGCCTATTCTGGAAGCTATGTATGACTGGGGTAAAGATTATATTGAGAATGTATTGGAAAAAGAAACAGAAAACAAATCGTCTATTCAGTAGAAAAAAGAGTTTCTCCTAGGGGTTCGAAAAAGTGTAAAAAAGTTCATATACTAACAAACCACGGTTAGCTATCTTAATAAAGATGCTGTCCGTGTTTTTTTATATCTCTACGTATTTAAAAGGCCTAGTACCAGCATTCTTGTAACCAGGGGCAAAGTAGACATAACACAAGCACTTTTTGCCCCATTGTTACTAGTTGGTCTCATTATTGTTTTGTATCTTACGATACAGAGTCATTCTAGAGATACCAGCTTTCTCTGTAGCATCCATACGACTCATCCCTTGATCTATAAGATATAAGGCATAATTAACCTTTTCCTCATCGGTTTTTGGTCTTCCAGGATGTTTCCCTCGTTTTTTTGCAGCCTGAATCCCTTCCTTAGTCCGTTCAGAAGTTAAATCTCTTTCAAATTGAGCAATACCAGCGAAAATAGTAAACAGCATTTTTCCATGTGCTGTTGTTGTATCAAGCCAGGATTCCTTTAAACTTTTTAAATGGGCTCCCTTTTTCGAGATGAGCTCTGTAATTTCAATTAAGTCTTTTGTAGAACGAGATAAACGAGTCAGATCCGTTACCACAACTGTATCGTTCGTTCGTAAAAATTCCAACATATGATCCAGCTCCGGTCGGTTTCGTTTTGTACCAGTTATTTTTTCAAAGAAAATACGATCACATCCAAATTCTTCAAGCTGTTTCTTTTGGCGATCCAAATTTTGATCAAGTGTAGAAACACGCATATATCCAAACTTCATGTATATCATCCTCTTTCTTAAAATTGTACCAAAAACGATTCAAGGTAGATATTGTTACAAATAATATTGTTACATATTTTTGTTACGTCAGTTATGCGAGATTGCTAGCTGAAAAAATTGGTCAGGACTTACGTAACATAAACGTTCGTTTTTGTTACAAACAGAACAAAGAATAATTAGTTCTTCTTCAAGATACAAGTGTGTTTTCCGTCGATTCGACATCTAGAAGTCACAATATCTAGTTAGGATTTGTTGATTTTTCAACAAAAGTGCACTCTCTCTTAACATTCGACTTGTATTTTCTTCCACATTAAAGCTAAAATTTCATTCTTTGCATCCTTCTCTCAATAGCATCATAGTATTTTATTTTTCGTTCTAATCTTTTTAAATGTCTTTGCTTTTCTGCAATTTCTATTTCCACCTTCTTTTTGTGGTTTTGAATTAATTCCTTTCTTTCTTGAACAGTCTCTTTGCCTTCGTTAAATAAACGAACGTATCTTTTAATGTTAGCGATTGACATATCTGTCGAACGAATTGCTTTAATAAACTGGATCCATTCCAAATCTGTTTCATTATAAATTCTTACCCCATTTTTATCCCTTTCAATTGGAGGTAACAAACCTTCTTTTTCATAGTAACGTAGGTTGGATGGAGAAACATCCGTAAAAGAGGAAACATCATTAATAGAATAAAACTTCATTTTAACTCTCCTAAAATTTCCAGATTATCTACACTTGCGTTAAAGCACACTTTAACGTATAGAATAAAATTGTTCAAGCTTATTGGCAATAAAAAATTTTAAGGAGTGGAGGATAATATGAGTTTCAATAAATAATACTAAAACGGAATAGAGTGAGCAAAAGGTAAAAGGAATAAGAGTTTTGAGCGAGGAAGAATGCGTAGCTTAAAAGAATAAATTAACCTATTTAATAAAATAATTATATTTGGAACATGATATTAAATATAATGGAGGAATATAAAATGGCTAAAGTATTAGCAGTATTATCAAGTGGATTCAAAGATGTAGAAAACAATTATGAAACTGGTTGGTGGGGTGAAGAATTATTTGCACCCATGGAGCTATTGGAGAAGGCGGGTCATCAAGTGGATTTGGCTTCACCAATAGGCGGTAAACCTGAAATTGACAAAAATAGTATTAGTAAAGAGTTTGACCCTGAAGGTAAATATAAAGAATTGTATGAATCTGGAAGAGCTGACAAAACGCAAAAGATTTCGGAAGTCAATCCAAACGAATACGATGCAGTTTTGGTTGTTGGCGGTCATGGTGCCATGTATGACCTAGCCAAGAATGAAGAGTTGCATAATATTATTAATACCATTTATGATAACGGGAACATTGTTGCTGCCGTGTGTCATGGACCTGCTCCTTTAATTTGGACAAAACGTCCTGATGGTAAAAGTATCATTGCTGGTTTGAAAGTAACAGGCTATCCAGAAGCTGTAGAACCTGCAGGACTTCCTGACATTTTACCATATAGTCTAGAAGGTGAAATGAGAAAGATAGCAGAGTATACCTCAGAGGAAAAAGTGGTATGGGGTAATGATCAATTAGTAACTGGACGTGATCCATTTTCTTCTGAAGCTTTGGGTAAGGAATTGGTAAAAGCCCTTGAAAAAAGAAATTAATAAGGAAAATAAAGCATGGAACCAATAATTATCACCGCCATTTTAAAGTCGAAAGAAAGCTTTGAAGAACAGTTATTATCGGAACTGAAAAAGGTCCAAATGGCTTCCAGAGAAGAAGTAGGTTGTATAAAGTATGACGTTCATCAATCTATTGAAGATCATACTTTTGTTCTATATGAAGTATGGAAAGACAATGAAGCGATAGATAGCCATATTCAGTCCAAGCATTACCAAGAATACCGAGAAAACATCACTGAAATGGTTTCAACTAGAGTGGTATATAAGCTTAAAACAATCCAATAATAGTTATTCCATTAAAGGGCGCTTTTCTGGAGTAGCGAAAAAATCCCAATTTCTCAACTTTAATACTGAGAAATTGGGATTTTTAATATTGTAATTTCCTTAACGTTGTAAATCCGCATTTTCCTGACGCTACCCCAACTACAGGAAATTAGCCAAAGAATTTATGCAAACGGTGGTATTGTTTCTTCGGTTTGTCATGGTGCAGCTGGTCTGCTTAATATTAAACTCGACAATGGTGAATACCTTATTAAAGACAAACAAGTAACAGGATTTTCGAATGAAGAAGAGCAGCTTGCCCAGTTGGATCAATATGTTCCATTCTTAACAGAAGATGAATTGATTAAAAGAGGAGCCCACTACAAGAAAGCAGATAAAGCATATGATCCGTATGCAATTGAGGATGGCCGTCACAGGGCAGAACCCAGCATCGGGGGGCCCAGTTGCCGATCTTGTGTTAGCACAATTGCAGAACGCTTAAATCGGGGTAATTAAAATAACTTTGGGCATAATTTATTATAGAGATTCAAGAATAGGGCACAATCCTTAATAAGAGTTGTGTCCAATTTACATTTAAAGGGCCAGATTGTGGGTTAAAAGAAGGCAAGGATATTTGAATGACTTTACTTTTTCATTTTAATTTTTTGAAGCTTGACATAATGAAAATTCAGCATTAATATAGTTCTATGACTATCAAACAATTTAACCCAGATGAACAACTTGTAAAAATTTTTAAAGCCTTAGCGGAAGTAAAGCGAATTGAAATCCTTCGTTATCTTTATCATGATAAAAATAAACATACATGCGGAGATGTCGAAGAATCTCTCGGAATGAATAAGTCCAATCGTTCGTACCATCTTAAGATTTTGCAGGAGGCTGACTTAATTGATTTAAAACGACATGGTCAATATAAATTCATTACGATAAAGGAGGAAACTTTCCACGAATTTCTACCTGGTTTTTTGGGAACATTATAAGTACCAAAAAACCTTAATTTTTGATTAGGTGTTTGATTGTTTTAAAACTATAACATTTTAAGAGGTGTGGATTTTGAATAAAGAGAAAAGTAATCATATAGGGTTAGTTTTAACGTTATGTTTTTTAGTAATATTGGGTGTCATGAATGCTGTCTTATTTAATGTAGCCTTAGCAAACATTTCGTTGGATTTATCCATTAGTCCGTCTCAGGTCAGCTGGATTGTAGTTGGGTATTCGATGGTGGTTGCAATTGGCTCCATGACATATGGAAAATTGGCTGATTTTGTTAGTATTAAAAAACTTTTTATTATAGCCATTATATTATTTAGTTTAGGTTCAATAATAGGTTTTAGTAATCAAACTTACACAATTGTTATTCTTGCAAGGCTCTTACAAGCAAGTGGTGGGGGTGCTTTTATTGCACTTGCCATGGTTTCAGTAGCAAAAATGGTAGAATCAACTAAACGTCCGACTGCTTTAGCTATGATTAGTGCGGCTATCGCGTTGGCTGTTGGGATTGGTCCATTGGTTGGTGGAGCGATTACCTATTCATTGGGCTGGCCTTTTTTGTTCTTGATTATGGTGGTTAGTATCATCGGGATCGGATTGCTTCTGAAATTTATGCCGAAGGAAGAGATTAATCCTTCTCCACTTCATTTTGATTTTATTGGAGCTGGATTGTTATTTGCATTAATTGCTTCTACTTTATTAGGAGTAAATATAAATAAGATGCTGTTTATTCTTTCAATCGTGCTCTTGATCTT
Organism: Paenibacillus sp. QJM3NY_38; assembly: GCF_056173265.1. Taxonomy (NCBI): domain Bacteria; kingdom Bacillati; phylum Bacillota; class Bacilli; order Caryophanales; family Paenibacillaceae; genus Paenibacillus; species Paenibacillus sp. QJM3NY_38. The sequence goes on along the minus strand of NZ_JBWBUJ010000003.1, from coordinate 62,439 downwards.
GTTTAAGGTTTGGATGACAAAAGCAAAACATCCATTCGTTGATATTGAGTTATTTAAAAATATAACATTTTTACGCGTTATTGCGATTGGTTTTATTATTAATGTTGCATTAATGGCAAATTTATTTCTTCTTCCTTTGTTATTAGCAAAAAGAAATGGATTATCGCCATTTTTAATCGGTATCGTAGTGTTTATTGCGTCTTTATTTGGCATTTTATCAATTTTTGTAACAAGAAAAATCATTTTGACAATTGGGAATATTAAAATGGTTTATATAGCATCTATCGTAATGATTATTGGCTTTCTCATGCTTGCTTTAATTCCAAATGCGAATGTAATCATTCTTTCAATCGCAGTAATTTTAACGATGATGAGCTATTTTTCAATCCAAGTATCATTAAATACACTTGTTCCACAAACTTTAAATCCAGCTAAAATTGGAGTAGGTCTCGGGTTATATAATTTATTGAATTTTGTAGGTATGGCATTTGGTCCAGCAGCTTCAAGTAAAATGATGGAACTAACAAACAGTTATAGCTTAAATTTCATTTTAATTGCTCTCTTGATTTCTGGACATTTTTTATTATTGTATAAGCTCTCTTCAGTTCAACAAAATGCAGCATACAATTAAAAATGTAATAAAGCGACTATGAGGATAAAAAAATCAGCTTTGATGTCGAAATTAACTTAGCGTACAAAATTCCCCGAAAAATGTTGGTGGAACTTCTTCAGTATTGATTGAAAATTAAATACCAGGTGCTTTCCTTAAGGAATACGTCTTTTTTACTTTGGTGTCCAGTTGTTCCCAATAGGGCGCAATTGGTGAAGATGGAGTTAAATAAATTAAGCCATAATATACAAGAATTCATTCATGAACTAGTATATTATGGCTTGTTCTTTATGCAAAAAATATTTGGAATTAACTTGCTATTCCTTATTGCGGGTGGTGACATTCGCTGGTACTACCCGAAGACGGGAAGTTTCTCTTTACAAAAAAGAAAAGATATATCGTAATTCTTAGGAAGATCTTTGAATGGGCAGACGTTCTTGCATGTTTAACTTAAATGTCCCATACGGGTTTACATGGGCATAGATTAATGGTGTTAAGGCTCTGAAATCCTCAGGAGCTAACTTTTGAAGAAGAGATTTGTTTTGTTCCAAAAGTACCTCTTGAATCATCAGTGTATTGATTAACACCAAACAGTTTTGAAGAAGATGGAGAGCAAGTACAGCGACTTCTTGATCTTCCACTCGGTTTGTTTGAATTTCTCCTCCTTTTCCGTAAAAAATAAAGCTATTGGCTGAGTTCCAGTTTTCAACAACATTTAACCCTTCATGGATTTCTCTTTGGACTTCTTCTGATGATAAATACTCACAAAGGAAGATCGTTTTTAACACTTTTCCTAATTCACTGAGTGCTCGATACGTTGGATGCCCACTATTACGAGTGAAACGTTTGAGAACCGCCTCTGTTTCAGCTGTACCTAATCGTAAAGCAGTTGCATATTTTATCATTTGATCATACTGTTGTTCAATTAAACTCCAATTAATCGCTCTTGTTAAAACAGGCTGTAAGTTTGGATAAGAGTCTTGCATGCCTACATCCGGACGATACAGTTTTTGTGCATGAATGGCTTTAAATCTCGGCATTAGTTGAAAGCCAAGCAAATGACAAAAAGCGAAGGCAACTTCACTTTGACCGTGTGTATCCACGTAGTTTTTTTCTACTTCCATATTTGTGCAATGACGAAGTAACCCTTCGATCATAGAAGCTACTTCTGAAGAAGAACAGGATTTTAGTTGCGAATAAATACATGTAGAGTTCTTTTCCACGTGCCAATAAATCATTACCCCACGTCCTCTATATCGAATATGCCATTCAGTCAATAAGTTCTGATCCCAAGCCCCAAATTTTTTGCTATCAGACGCACATGCGGTTGTTCCTTCCCCCCATACTTCTGTTACACGAGCATCTAGAATGGAGTTGGTTACCTTTGAAATGGCTTGCCGTAGGTTCTCTTTATGGATGAATTTTCGCCGTACATAGAGTAAGTCCTTGTAACTTTCTCCATGATCGCCAGCCGCAATTCGCTTTAATCCTGTGTTTGTTCCCAATCCATATAAGCAAAGAATTAGTCTTCGTTGCAATGTTTCCTTATCAAGGATCTCACGATTTCCTAGCGTTTGGAACACATCTGTCAGATGTACACGTAAATCTGCCTCTTTTAAAATATCCAAAAGATTGGTCATTGGCCAACGCTTCATGACCTCTGCTTTTACGAGATTGAGGTTAACCGGCTCAGCCTGTGCCTGTAAAGGTGACACAAAAATCCAGCCATTTCCCTTATTCAAAATACGTACCTGGGAGTTATTTTTTACACTTTTATCTAATTTCTCGAGAGCCGTATTCATACTCTGTTTCAGTTCTTGAATAAGTGTTTGTACTTCAAGAGGTTTACGAAGCGCTTCATAATGTTTTTCTCTGTTTTGTTCAAAATCTTTTGGTAGATCTTCCTCTGGGTTTCTATACCGATCAGCTCCTACTACCCATACTTCTTTACAACGTAATCGATCTCGAAGAGCTTGGAGTACACAGATTTCATAATTCATTCGGTTTACACGGTTTGTTTCTTTATCAATGACCGTATCAATCCAACCTGGCTTAACGATTCCTTCAATTGGGATATAATCTGTTTCATTATATGTATACTGATTGGTAAGCTTATATTGTGTAAGTAAATCAATGGCATCTATCACAGGTCGATGCACATCATTATTGGATCGAAATTCTAGAATATCTAGTAAAGCTGGAACCATTCTTCTGTAATGAGTACCGTAGGAGGATCTCATGACGGTATGTACTTTTTGTTTATAGGAGGGACCTGTATGTTTCATTTCCTTCACAATATCTTTTAATGTATCTTCGCCTACGACAGGAAATAAAACATCTCGCACAATCCCGTCTGGTTGTTCCACTGCCTTTTCAGCCATACGGAACAATACGTTTGTCTTCCCACTTACTTTACGAAAATCGCGTAAAAACTCTTTTTCTACTTTTCGTTCTGCCCGAGCACCGATTCGATGAACAATTTGGATGATGAGCTCAACTAAGTTATCCGTAATTTCTCTACCTCTACACCAAAAGAAAGCTGCCAATAAAGTATAACGGATCGGATCAGGATGCCTTCGTAATTCTCTAATGTCTTCAGAGACAGCTCGCTGTCTGTATTTTCGGATCATCTTGGGTGAAACACCATAGAATAAATCAGGTGGAAGCTGTATATCTCGTACTGTTCGTAGTTTTTCTATCTCTTGAAATAAACTGTCTAACCCGATCCTTCCAGGATCAGATACAAGCTCTCGGAAACTGAGAATAGTTTGATCTTCTTCTATCTGTTCTGTATGGGACCAAGTACGTATAAACGTGTCTAACTTAGATTGGGAGTGATCAGAAAGTTGAGAGGAAATGGATTGAGAAATCTGTTCCTCATACTGATAAATGGCTGACTTGATGTTTCGCTCTAAATGGTCATGAGCTGGGGGAACAATTTGTTGTTTTCTTAGGTGATGTAGTACATGTTCTCTTACTCTGTCTATTTGTAGTTCCTGCGGTAGGATGTTAGCTTGAAGCCAGGATTTTACTTGTTCCATATCATTAAGGGTGCAGTCCCTAAATCCCATGTGATTACGAATTTGAGCACGATGATATTTAATAGACCTTCCGTCCCAATCATACTCTTGAAATAAATCTCTAGATATATCTACTTGCTTGGCAATGTATTGAATCACATCTTTGCTTATTTCCTGTTTCCCTTTTGGAAAACGCCCTTGATATTGAAAGAACTTTAGGAGAACGGCAAATCCAAGTCGTGTTCCTCCATGTCTATTTCCAAGTAAGCGTATTTCTTCTGGGATAACGGTAAAATGTTCAATGAGTTCTTCTAAATCCCAATTTTGCTTCACTGTGTTGTTCCTCCTTATCATATGTATCAACAAAATCTTATAGGAATTTAGAATATAAAAAAAGCCCCTAGAGTCAGGACTGTATCAATAAAAATAGATTTACTTTGCCCCTGGTTACACGAACGCTGGTACTGGGCCTAAAAGGTTGAAAAAACACAACATTTAATAAAAGAATCAGTTACTAAAAAGCCAAGGGCAGCGAATCTTGTATAATCGCTGTCCTTGGCTTTTCACTCTTGGCATTGGATTCAAGTTTATAGTATTATTTTTAACACTATGTTATACCAATGTATCTATATGTTAATAAAGTGCGTACTTTCAAAAGTATAACATACGTAATATACTGATTTTGCTCAAGTAATAGCGAGCTTAAAGAATACTACCAAACCTTAAGGGAATACTGCTACAAGCATGGTGAGATGAAGTGAAACTTCATTTAATAATTTATACATGTTGTTGCTTTTTACGAAAGGAGAGATCCGCATGGAAAGGTTCAAAACTAAGCAGCGAAAAGTTTGTGAAAGATGTCTAATCATCACCATAAATAATGAAACCTGTCCAAAATGTGGACATTCTCAATTAAGAGATATCATTATTACCGGACAAGCTGGGAGAAATAAACGAAACTTACATCCAAAAGTAGGATAACGCAATAGCGAAAATCCTTGTTGTTTTGTAGGGGAAACGAAGAAAATCAGACATTTTTCTATTTGAAAATGCTTTGAAAAAGTGGAGGAATGAAAAGTGGATTCTATGACGTTTGTCTTATTTGGGGCAACTGGGGATTTAGCTAAGCGAAAAATCTACCCTGCCTTGTTTAATTTATATTTGAATCAAAAATTACCAGATTCTTTTTTGATCATTGGTGTAGGAATAGGGGTCCTACCAACAAAACGCGGAAAACATACGCTAAGCCAATTTCCGGATGAAAAAAAGCCGATTTCCTTACTTTAAGGAATATCGGCTTGATATTATAAAAGATGGTTATCCTGTACAACAAGATAATTTGGATACATCTTTATCAAACGTAAGGGCAGCCAGCTTTAGTTCTTCTGCCATTGTCAAATAGGGAGCAAGGGTTTCGCGAAGATCTTCTACTGTTAAACACCGCAAATTTCGCAGTCTCACGGTCTCATTCATTGGTTTGGGTTTCGTACTTCAAAAATTAAACAAGACGATTGGGTATTATTTAGGATTAGATGTCACAGCAAGACTCATTGGTAGGGCCAGATTCCTCGTAACGTTTTCCCAGAAGGCGACCTAATTCAAAGGCTTCCTTAACGGGGTACACCTTCCCATTTGGATGTTGGTTAAGCCAATTTTGGGCTGCACTTTCCGTGCTAAAAAAATGGACTTCGTTGCAGAATGACGACCGAACAGAGGACGTATCATCCGGTGTTACTATTGAGACAACAGCCGTCGTTGGTTCCAGGCTTAAAACACGATCCGGTTCCACTGTCAATCTTATAGGCTTTCCAGTACTGTAACAAGGCGATTCAATATGAACCATATGCCCTATAAGTTCCGGAAACATAAGGGTGTCAAGAGCACACCACGCATACAATTGTTTCTCATCAACTTCAAAGCGATGGGGCGTAGGGATTAAGGTGAGACCAAAACCGACAACACGACCCTGTTCATCGAGTTCCACACTGGATAAGGTCGAGAGAATGTCCTTAACCTCATCGAGGGGCTTCCCGGTTGTTGTTGCAATGTCCTCAACGGTAACTGGTTCACCTTTTGTTAGCATTTGTAACAACGGGCGAAAGAGCCACTTCATGGAGCCTCCTCCCTCTCCCTTGTTCTGGTCAAATAGGGTTACAAGTTCCTGAATTTCAGTTTTCATGACTTTTTCCTCCTTGGATTTTTTTGTCAGTTTTATTGTTTTTCGATGTTACTTACATGATTATATCTACATTCGATTGTAAAATTCTTAGGAAGATATACTTGATTGAATACGTCTTTCGGGGAATCCAGAAACGCTCCAACGTGTTGTCGTAACTTTTGTAGATCTTTAATATGCTCATCTATCATAGTCAGTTTCTCCTTTAACAAATGCTGAAGACGAGGTTCTACCTCCACAGGTTTTTTTTCGAAAATCACTACCAGATCCGTCATTTCCTCCAGCGATACGCCTAAAGATCGGAGTTGTTTGATACCATTGATACAAAATACATGCTCTTGGTTATAAACGCGGTAATTGCCTTCACTCCGCTTAATGGAAGGTAGGATAAGTCCCTTTTCTTCATACAATCGAATGGCTTTTCGACTGACTCCTGTTTGTTGGGCTAGTTGACCAATCGTAAATTGCTCCACTTTCCTCCCTCCTCGTTAACTGGTGGTACCATCAGCTGAACTAACTATAACTAGAGTATACAACCTTCACCTAAGGGGAAGGTCAAGAAGAAAAAGATCTTTTCCCAATGAAATTGATAAGTACAGGGGTACCACCAACATTTTGACATAAAACCCACGCTAAGACATTTTTTGGAATAAAAAAGACAATTATCTCTATGTTAAGAGAAGAATCGTCTTTTATAAAAGCTTTCTTTAACTGAAGACGTACATTAAGGCTTCCTAAAAAGGTGATTAACCTGCACAACAAGATAATTTTGATACATCTTTATCAAACGTAAGAGCAGCTAGCTTCAATCCTTCTGCCATTGTTAAATATGGAGCCATGGTTTCTCGGAGATCCTCCACGGTTAAACCGAATTTGACAGCCAGTGTCGCTGCATAAATTACGTCTCCTGCATTTTCTGCTACCACATGAGCCCCTAACACTTTCAGTGTCTTCTCGTCCGCCACCAGTTTAAACACGCCTGTTGTTTCCCGATTAACCAGTGCTCTTGGAACGGCATCTAACGGCAAGACGGATGTTTTCACTTCATATCCTTTCTCTTTTGCCTGTTGCTCCGTTAAACCAACCGTTGCAATTGCTGGAGCTGTAAATGTAACCCCCGGAACCACTTCTAAATTCAGCTTTTTGTTCAGTCCACCGATAGCATTTCCTGCCGCAACTCCACCTTGATAAGCTGCTACATATACAAATTGAGGACCAAGCGTGACATCTCCTGCTGCATAGATGCGTGAATTCGTTGTTTTTGAATACTCATCGATTACGATTTCACCACGGGGGCCTACTTCAACGCCTGCATCCTGTAAATTCAAGGTTGCCGTGTTTGGTGTTCTTCCTGTGGCAACCAGTAATTGATCTGCCTCAATGATTCGCTTCTTGCCATTTACCTCTACATGGACCTTTTTAATGTCTCCATCTTGTTCGATTCGTTCAAAAGATGCTCCCGTCACTAAGTTGACCCCTTGTTCTGTCAAGGCTTGCGTGATTGCTTCTGAAACCTCAGGATCGTATTCCTTTAACAAACGCGGGCTTCTTTGCATCAATGTGACTTCTGAGCCTAGATTATGGAAGAGTTGTCCCAATTCCATCCCGATATAGCCAGAACCGATGACCGTAAGACGCTTAGGCACCTTCTTTAATTCAAGCAGAGTTGTGCTTGTTAAATAATCGACTTCATCCAGTCCAGGAATGTTTGGCACTGCTGGTGAAGCACCTGTCGCGATTAAGAATCGTTTGGCTGACAACTGCATGCCATTGACTTCAACGGTTTTTTCATCTACGAATTTCGCTTCGCCTTTGATTAATTCAAAGCCGTAGTCATCAATCAAATCCACATATTTTGAGTTTCGAAGATCCGTCACCAGTTCATTTTTCTGCTTGATCAATGGTGCCAAATCAACGTCGCCAGCTGACGTGTGCAATCCGATGAATGGATTATTTTTTGCCAGATGATTGATTTCGCCAGCCCGCAGCAATGTCTTCGAAGGAACGCAGCCAATATTCACACATGTTCCACCAACCGTTCCACGTTCGATGATCGCCACTTTCGCTCCGTATTTCACAGCTTCAATGGCAGACGAAAAAGCAGCACCGCCAGAACCGATGATAATGTAATCATAATCGCCTTCATCGCCTAACTGCACCATTTCTTGCGGTTGTAATTCTTCTACCTCTCCTGGCTGGTATTTGGCTTCAGCAATCGCCTTTTTCGCTGTTTCCACCTCCACGTCATTCGTTAGCTCAAATACAGCTTCTCCGCGACGAAAATCCACTTCAATCCCTTTTGCACCCATGTTTTCAAGAGCAACAGCTACATGCTCTTCACAACCCGTACAAGTCATTCCTTGAACGTTTACTCGATATTTTTTCATGTTAAATCTCTCCTTTTACTCGACTCCAAGCCCGAAATTCGAAACTGCCGTCTTAATTGCCTGTAAATCCGTTTTCTTATCATCAAAGGAAACCGTTACTTCGCCCTTGCTTCCACTGACTTTAATGGCTGTTTTGCTAACGCCATCTACCTGTTCCAGGACGCTTTCTACAACAGACGGTGGACAACAATCCATCCCCAAAACCGTGAATGTCCCTGTTTTAGTTGTTTCAATGGTAGTTTTTACTTCCTGCTTAGCATCTATAGTATTTTGTGCTTCTTTTTCGTTGCTACACGCACTAACCACTAACAGAAGGGATAATAGCATCATAATCCTAATTATTTGTACGCTCATATAAAGCACCTCATCTTTTATAGTCCACCTTCAACTAGAAATAAAAAAAGAAACATGCAGAAAACGAAAAACGTCGTGATCCATAAGCCGATGATAGAACTCTTCCTTTTGCCTTTTCTCCCGTAAACCATGTAAAAGGAGTATGCAAGAAGGATGATGGTAACGATGCTGAACAATAACCGATACTTTAGTGAATAGAAGGCTAATGCTCCTGCAAATCCAGTTAGTCCAAGAGGAATGAAAATCAGTGGACCTAGGCAGCATGCAGCCATAACAAAAGCTGAAAATACAGTAGCTACTTGCGACACTTTTTCCTTCATGATTTAAACCTCTCCATACTGCAACAATCATGCGTTTTTGTTTCCTTTTTTGTTTCATTCTTTGTTTCTGGGTCAAGTTTTCTCCAGCCCTTGAAAAGAGCAAAGACAAATAACAGACCCATCACGATGAAAATAACATCTTTAAAGTCCGTGAAGTATGAACCCAGTGCCGTTCCTGCAACCAACGGAAGCAGTAAAAACAGATGACACGGGCATGTGATTAGTGCGACAAGAAACCAGCCTGAACTTTTTATTGTGTTTTTCATCCTGTTTCACCTCTTATTTCTTCATCAATGTTTCAATAATGGGGCATTCGTAAATATCTTTGTTTTCAGGACATCTTTCTTTAAGATCCATCAGCATTTGTTCAATTCTTTTGAGATCTTGAATTTTATGCTGGATGTCTTCTATCTTAAGAACGGTGAAATCATACATATCACGGCACTTTGCTTCATCGCGATCGACGACCCCTAGCAATTTGTCAATTTCATTTAAGCTAAATCCTAATTCCTGCATCCGTTTTATGAAATTCAACCGATCGACCGTTTGTTGTGAATACATTCGGTATCCTTTTTCGGTACGATCAGGCTCTGGAATTAAGCCTAAACGCTCATAATATCTAATGGTCTCTTTGTTAACGTTACACTTCTCTGCGATTTCTCCGACTCGAAAATGCAATTTACTTCACCTCACATATAATATAAACCATGTACCATAGTACATGGTCAATATATTTTACTCCCTTCAATTAAATGATTCCAATACCGAAAACGACCGTTTTTGGTTAAAAACAGAGAACTTCTCTAAAACCTCAAAAACTACTTAAAATACATAACCAAAAATATAACCAAAATCTAAATACCAATATATCTATTACAAATCCCTTTTTGGTATAGTTAGGATATTAAAAAAGGGGGGATTCTTGTTGAAATTTGGATATGCACGTGTCAGTACACAAGATCAGTCATTATCGTTACAACTCGATGCATTGACTCACTACGGAGTGGACCAGACTTTTGAAGAAAAGGAATCAGGCAAGAGAAAAAACCGTCCGCAGCTTGACGAGCTTCTTAAAGTTTTGCGTAAAGGTGACACGGTAGTTGTCTATAAATTAGACCGTATCAGTCGTAGTACCAAACATTTAATTGAGCTTATGGAACATTTTGAAGCAAAGGGTATTCATTTTGTCTCCATACAAGACAAGATTGACACAACAACTGCTATGGGACGATTCTTTTTTAGAATGTTGGCCAGCATAGCAGAATTAGAACGAGATATTATTAGTGAACGAACGAAAGATGGATTGACGGCTGCTAGAGCTAGAGGAAGAAACGGAGGCAGACCGAAGGTTGATTTAAAGAAAATAGAACTTGCTATAAAAATGTACGAAAGCAAAGATTACTCTTTATCTCAAATTAAGACGGCAACAGGGATTGGAGCGACAACCTTATATCGTTATCTAGAAAAGAAAAAGATATCTAGCAAGGAGTTGTAGCATGAGAGGGAAAGAATTACTAACAGAAGATCAAAGAACGGAATTTGTACGAATTCCAGCTGATATGAGCGAAAGTGAACTAGAAACTTATTATACTTTTTCACAATATGACCTTGAAATTATAAAACGACACAGAAGAGATCATAATCGATTAGGCTTTGCTGTTCAATTATGTGTTCTACGCTATCCCGGATGGTCCCTTTCAGATGTTGGACCTATTCCAGATTACATAATCGAATACATAGCTAGACAAATAAATGTTAATCCTAATTCATTTTCTTTATATGCCCAACGAGAGCCAACTAAACATGAGCATATGGAAGAAATCCGTCAAGTTTATGGTTATGAAAATTTTTCCCTAGGGAACTATCGTAAGGTAGCTCAGTTTCTGTTGAATCATGCCCTTCAAAATGGAAATTCAATGTATCTTCTTCGTACAGCGCAAGAAGAACTACGAAATCAGAAAATTATTCTCCCTGGCATGACTACTATAGAAAGGCTTGTTTGGGAAACTCGTCAACGAGCAGAGGAAAGAATTTTTAAATCATTAACTTGTACTCTTTCAAAATGGCAAAAACAAAAGTTAGATAAACTTATAGATCCCTTTGTAGACAATAGAAAAACCCCCTTAGCATGGCTTAGAGAACTTCCCGGCCAATCTTCACCTGAAGCCTTTTTAAAAGTAATAAAGCGCTTAGAATATATACGAGATTTAAAATTAGAGATAAATTCAGAGCAAATCCATCCCAATCGGTTACTTCAATTATCTCGTATTGGAGCAAGGTATGAACCACACTCATTTCGAAGGTTTAAAGAAAAAAAGAAATATGCAATTCTTGTTTCCTATCTAGTAACACTAAGCCAAGATCTAATTGATCAAGCAATTGAAATTCATGATCGACAAATGATGATCTTGCAATCAAAAGGACGTAAAACACAAGAGGAAATGCAAAAAGAAAATGGAAAAGCAGTGAATGAAAAAGTCGTGCATTTTGCAGATATTGGTGCAGCACTTATCCAAGCACGAAATGAAGGGCTTGATCCATTTAATGCTATTGAAATGATTATGCCGTGGGATAAAATTGTTTCTTCCGTCGAAGAAGCCCAAAAATTAGCCCGTCCGATGGATTACGATTATCTAGATTTGTTAGAAAATCGGTATTCTTATCTAAGAAAATATACTCCTACTTTTCTTAAATCTCTTGAATTTCGTTCTACACAAGGTACAGAGCCATTATTGCAAGCTCTAAAAACGCTAAATGAAATAAATGAATCTGGTAAAAGAAAAATTCCAAATGATGCGCTAGAAAACACAGTAATCGTATTCATGTAATGGGTGAACGCCTAGATACATCGGCCTTTTTTTCCATTAGTGACGTTGTTGTAGGAACAGGTCGAGTAGCTCTTGAAGCGATGTCCTGCAAGCGGCCTGTAATTGCAATCGGTGCAAAGGGGATTTTTGGAATTGTGAAGCCAGATAATTTCAAGCTTGCTTGGAGGTATTACTTCGGAGATCACAGAGCCAAGGAAACTCTTGAAATAAGCAAGATCGAAAATCTGATTCTTACTGCATTAAGGTCTAAGAAAAGTTCAAAAAATTGGGGAGAAGCAGGACGTGAATTCGTTAAGAAGCAATTTAATATCTCTGGCATCGTCGATAAGCTGCTTAGCTTATATCAGTCCTTCATCTAGAAGATTTGGAGGGAAGACAATGTTCAATAAATTGATGATTGTAGCCCATCCTGATGATGAAATAATCTTTGGAGGAGCTCAACTTATCAAGGGAAAAGGGTGGAAAGTTATTTGTGTAACTAATGGAAAACACAAAGTGCGGGCAAGAGAGTTTAAAAAAGCAATGAAAGACGTAGGAGCCGAGTATGAAATGTGGAGTTATAAAGATAAATGGGAAGGAGATTTTAACCGAAAGGCTTTGAAAAAAGATATCGCACAGGTACTGCAAGCCAATCCTCAGATCACGATGATTGTGACCCACAATAAAAAAGGGGAGTATGGCCATACTCAACACAGAGCATTGCATCAGGTTGTCAGAGAGCTGGCTCAGGAGAAGATGTATATTTTTAAACGCTCTAAATATAAATTGCCTGAAGATCTGATCAAGCAAAAATACAAAATTTTAAAACGATACAGAAGTCAGGACATTGAATGGCTAAAGAAATATACGGATTACGAAAGTATTCGGAAATTAAGTTAGTGTATAATAATCGAATGTGCGGCAATGTTGTTTGTTACAGCGAATAGAATGGACAGTCCCTAAAGTAGTTATACTACCGGAACAGCCCATTCTTCGCTTCAAATGTCCAATTTGCTAAATGGAGACATTTGAGAGTGAATTATATTCTTCTCTACGGGTACCTTCATCTGGAATAGTTACGGTTGTATAAGGTATAAAGTCATCCGTATAGGTAACTAATTTACAATTTCTCATATATTCCTCAGTGTCCCGTTTCTGTGTATGTGACTGAATGTTCTCTCTTCGAATACATACGTAATTTTTCTTAGACACATAATATACGGTATAGCCAGCTCTGCGGCATTTTTTTGCCCATTTGGCATCTGATCCTCCGATCGTATCCTCAGGAAATTTCACCTGTTTCCATACCCTTTTACGAAAAAATAATGTCCCGCCTTTAACCCTTTTGCCAGGCACATTCTCTTGTCCGGGTCGGTATTCCATAAGCGCTTTTTTCGCCTCAAAATAAATATACGCTGTGTGTTTACCAACAATCGGTGCCTTTTGTGTTCTTAGTGCAATGATGGATTCTTTTAAATAATGAGCACCATAATAATCATCATCATCAAATTTGGCAATAAACGAACCTTTTGCCCGGGCAATGGCCCAGTTAAGACATTTCCCCAGTGTAAATTTCTCAGGAAGCTTATAGACTCTAACATTTTCGTACTCTTTTGCCTTCTTTCGCCACTTTTTAAGATTCATACTATCCTTATTAAGGATGACGATCATTTCTTTGTTATGCCATTCCTGTCGTTCATAGTTCGCAAAAATGTTATCCATATATTCAGGTCTCATGGTACACGCTATGATTGAAGCCACAGATTTCAACTCCTTTTCAGAATCATATTTTTTCTGGTGTTCCACACCGACTGACGGATAATTTTATATTCCTTATTCGTGATGACTTTTTTATACAACTTAAGAAAATTGTCAGCCATGACTTTATCCGAAAAATGCCTTTTTACATAGGATCGGCAAACTCTTGCGGTGGGGAAATTGTTACGGTATTTCACTTTGCGAACCATATCATCCGTAGAGTTACATAATAATTGTGGTAAGCCTTTTAGCACTTCTGGAACGGCCCCTGCTTTGAATCCGAGTACTGGTGTACCACAAGCCAAAGATTCGATAAGCACAAGTCCGAAGGGTTCGTTCCATGTAGAGGTAAATAACACACAGCTCGCTCTTGAAATCAAATTAATTTTCTTTGCTCCACCGACAGGACCGATAAATCGTATCTTTTCATTTAGATGCGGTTTGACTTCGCTATCGAAATACTCTTGATATGCAGGCTTGTTAATTGTGCCAGCAATAATTAATTCTTTCCCCGTTTTTTGTGCAACTTCAATCGCTAAATGAACTCCTTTTTCTTTCATGATTCTACCCAAAAATAAAAGATAGCCCTTTTTCTTGGTTCGAAAAGTATAGTCACTAAGACGAATCCCGTTATGCACGAAATAACCTTTCTTGTTCTTATCACGAATTTTCTTGCTTACAAATACGGGGATTTGTGATCCTTTTGCCTTTTTGGAATGGGAGTTGTGGAGCGTAGGAATGGGCGGATTTGTTTTCGCAACAATGCCATAGTGATCATGGATAATATCTACATTTGAAGGAATGCGCTTAATGATGAAATCCAACTGCTGATCCGGGTCATCAGTAGGATATTCGTACGTCCTTGTGGCGTTGGTTTTCGAACCTTTCTTAGCAAATAAAATGACCTCATGACCTCGACGAACCAACTCTTCTGTCAGGTAGTGAATATCGCGCTGAGTGCCGCCATAATCTTCTGGGGGAACGGGAAGTGTATTCGTAGATATTTGAACTATTTTCATACCATTTCAGTCTCCTTTGGTTAGCATGAAGCCAACGGCTCTTTTGCCGTCATCTTATGCGAATGACCTGTGGAATGAATGGGCGTCAGAAAATTTTCACAAGCGTCAACGAACCATTTCATAAGAATTAGAAAACTTAGTTTTCTGAGAAACGTTCAAGGCTGTTAGAGCCTATCTATAAAATCTATCAGATGTTCGTCCAATCCAAATATATTTGTTTTTCATAGAGTATACAGAAGTGAAAATTAGAAGGGAGGAAACGACTTGAAAGGACTAATTCTTTGTGCTGGGAAAGGTTCCCGTATGTATCCATTCACTTTCTCTTATCCAAAATCATTGATTCCTGTAGCCAATACTCCCTTGTTGCACTCCTGTATAGATAAATTGGTCGAACAAGAGGTTTCTGAGATCGGAATAGTAATCCAAAAATCCCAAGAATCACTCATTAGAAGTAGCTTAGAGAATGTCACTAGGTGGAGTACGAATATTACGTTTATTTATCAAAAAGATCCAAAAGGAATTGCAGATGCCATATTGCAAGCAGAGCATTTTATTGGTCAGGACTCATTCATTTTACTCTTGGGGGATAACTTAATTTCCATTTCACTCTCTCAACTTAAGAAGCAAATAGAAGAACATGGGAATCATGCTGCGCTGCTTCTATCGGAAGTGGATAGCCCTCAAGATTATGGCATTGCAGAGGTGGAAGACCACCGGATTGTAAAGCTTGTAGAGAAGCCGAAAGCTCCCAAATCAAATCTTGCGGTATTAGGAGCATACGGTTTTACCTCCTCTATTTTCGAAGCTGCCAAAAAGATAGAGCCTTCGGCGAGAGGAGAATATGAAATTACAGATGCGATCCAATGGCTGATTCAACAGGGCTACTCGGTATCTTACCATCAAGCTGAAATAGCAAATATTGACGTAGGAACTTTACAGAGATGGCTTGATGCCAATCAGAAAATGCTTCGGGAGATGCCGGTTGAAAATGATATTCATCCTTCGGTGACTCTAAAAAACTGCAAGATTATTGCCCCAGTCTCTATAGAAGCAGGCTGTATTTTAGAAGATAGTGTGGTTGGTCCTTACGTTTCTATTGGTGCAGATTCCACTATTAAAAGCTGCTACGTCAGAGACAGCATCCTATTAAGTAATGTTCATATCAAGCAACTAACACACGCTGTTGTTAATACGGTAGTGGGGATCGGTTCTACCTTGGCTGGCTTGGAAGCGAGAAGGAAGGGTGACGAAGAATGAAAATACTCGTGATTGGGACAGGCTATGTGGGTACGACGACTGCCTTGGTATTTGCCGAGATGGGCTGGAAAGTAGTAGGACTTGATACAGATGCACACAAGGTCGATCAATTAATGAAAGGTGAACTTTATTTCTATGAGCCGGGTCTCAAGGAACTACTGGTAAAACACCTTAAATCCGGTCAGATTATGTTTACTACAAATCAAGCAAAAGCTATTCAGGAGAATGATGTAATATTTATATGTGTCGGGACTCCAGCGCTTACTGATGGCAGTGCGGATTTAACTTATGTGAAGCAGGTTTCACAAGATATTGGTCGTTATATGAACGGTTATAAACTCATCGTTAACAAAAGTACCGTACCCGTAGGGACGCAGGAAAAAGTGACTCAATGGATATTGCGGTCACAGGCAGCATCTTATCCTTATGATGTTGCATCCAATCCTGAATTTTTAAGGGAAGGCAAGGCAATGGAGGATTCTCTAAATCCAGACCGGGTTGTCATTGGCGCGACGAGTACTAAAGCGACCAAAATGCTTCAGACCCTCTACGCTTCAGTTCAATGTCCCATTGTGGTAACAACACCGCGGACCGCAGAGCTCATTAAATATGCATCGAATGCTTTTCTAGCCACAAAAATTTCTTATATTAATGAACTTTCCAGATTAAGTGACAAACTTGAGGTAGATATAAAAGAGGTTGCTTTTGGGATGGGACTTGATCAAAGGATTGGCAGCAGCTTCCTGCAAGCAGGAATTGGTTATGGTGGATCATGTTTTCCAAAGGACGTTGCAGCTTTACTCCGTATAGCAAAGGATAATAATACGGAACTACAGGTACTGAAGAATGTCGTTGAGGTTAATGAAACACAATATTTGTATATGGTTGAGAAAGCTAGAAGAAGGTTAGGAGATTTCGCAGGCAAAAAAATAGTGGTTCTTGGCCTGGCATTCAAGCCCGATACGGATGACATACGGGAAGCTCCTGCGATCCGGCTCATTGAGGAATTGACTGTGGGACAAGCACATATTAAATTGTTTGACCCGGTCGCCAAACTTCCCTCATATTTGAAGAATTCAAATATTCAATCCATGATTACCCCTGAGGAAGGCTTTAAAGATGCAGATGCTGTTTTTATATGTACGGAGTGGAAGATGTATCATGACCTAAACTGGAGTATGCTCAATAAACAGATGAAGCAGCCCAACATCTTCGATGGCCGAAACATGTTGAATGCCGACTTCATGAAATCGCTGGGCTACTATTATCAAGGTATAGGCTACAACTAATATAGGTTGATGATTCTTGTAATACTCCTCAACCTAAAGGTGTCTTACTAAAAAGATGTTTGGATTCAATGGCTGATATAGTTCCAAAATATGCTGCCGGTGCGAGCTCATAAATTAAATCTGAATAAGTTATACTTCTCATAAAAATCCCCTGGTCCTTGATACTAAAGAACCAGGGGATTTTACATCCGGAATTGAAGAGAAAGACTACATCTCCAATGAACTGCACTTAAATAAAACTGGCTCTAGGGCCGCGGCAGTGAATACGAGTGAACCAGTGACAAATGCTGTCGTCGCCAATTCTAGTGATTCCACTTCTTCCTGTAATCAAGTTGTCTTGAAAACTCATTTACTTCGACACGCCTTCGCTACGCATGCTGCTCAAACGGAAAAGATTCCGATCGATATTGTGAAAACACTGTTACATCAAAAAGATTTATCTGTCACTGAGTATTATTCCGTACCCACACATCGACAAAATTTAGATACTGGAGACTCTCTGCGTGATAGTTGGCTTCTTTCATTGATATCCAGAAGGGTGGATTGTCAACAGTAAATTAGACAGCTTTTTTAAGGGCTTCTTGGCGATACTGAACAGGTGTCAGGTATCCCAACGTTCCATGAATCCGATGTTTGTTAAACCAGTTAACGTAATCGTATAATTCCAATTCCAGATGGCGAAGGCTCTGGAAGCTCATCTGGTGGATGAACTCAGTTTTCATGAATTTGTAGGTCGCTTCGGCCACGGCATTGTCATACGGACAGCCTTTCATGCCGATTATATTATCTTTTTTGATTGGCTGATTGCTTTACCACAGTTCAAAAAAGAATAGAAATTGAATTATCCACGCTAGAAACATTAACGATACGTGAAACAGAAAGCTTTTTGTCTTTTTTGGAGTATCAACTTGGGAATAATAAGCTAACAATCAACCGTAAGCTTTCTTCTCTTAAGTCCTCATTTGATTACTTACAGAATAAAGCCGAAACAATTGATTTAAAGAAAAAGAAAGTCAGGAAACGATCGCGAATCGTATGGAAGGAAAAATACTGAGAGAAAATGATTTTGAAGCTTTTAGAGTGTTTGTAGCATACGATTATGGCGAATTAAACAAAACAAACAAACGTATCATGCATTTCCATCAGTTTAATCGTGAACGAGATACGGCAATAATTTCATTAATCTTAGGAGAGGACTTAGATTATCAGAAGTTTCCGGAATCAATCTTGAGGATTTAGATCTGACGAAATCGTCTGTAAGAGTAACTCGAAAAGGGGGAAAAGAGCATTTAGCAGCCAAACATCCCTAGATATTGAGAATTACCTGCAGGTAAGGGAAACAAGATATACCCCAGAAAAAAATGAAAAATATTTGTTTATTGCAGCACCTGTAGGACGCAAAGGTAAAAATAGACGTTTAACACAACGTTCTATTGAAAAACTTATTGAGAAATATGCAACAGCCTTTGGAAAGCCGGCTTTGACGGTTCATTCTTTGAGGCATTCATTTGCCACACGTTATCATATTGAGAATATTGATGTCCCAAAATTAAAAAATCAATTAGGACATTCTTCAATACAAACTACAATGATTTATACGCACTTAACAGATGATCAAATGAAAAACGCTGTAAACAACATGGATAAATAATTTGGAGGGAGTGACACAAAGTTGCCTACCAAGTTACAAATTTGCTCCGTTAATTAAAGACAAAGGGCATAAATGCATGAAAGTAGGGTACTTTGTGTCATTTTGGTAGGGAACTTTGTGTCAATGTACAACGCTAAGTTCTTGCCCTTTAACGGAACAAGTTCTTGTCCTCCGACAAAAGGGGATCTTATAAAAAACAGAACGAAAATTGTCGAGGGACAAAAACATGTTCCCATTGACGATTAGATGTCTATCTAATCGGTTGGTTCATTAAGCTAACGGGCAGCACATTTCGAATGGAAAAGAATTATTCGGAAAAATTTCTGATGGAGAACTAGCCATAATTTCTTTGTTGCAAAACGCCGGAGCTTGAAGTATCTAGAGGAATTGCAACGCTGATTCATATTTTCGATCCTCCTGCAGTGATCGTTGGTGGCGGTATTATGGAGCAAGAATGGCTTGTACGTAGGATAGGCAATTGTACCCAAAAACTTCTACTGGATAGTTTTAAACATACGCAGATCATTCCAGCTAAGCCTGGGCAATAAAGCAGGGCTGATTGGAGCAACCTCTCTGTTTCATCGCAATATATAATGAAGGCCCCTTGATGATTGAGTAGCTAACGGATATCTATTCTTATAAGATAAATGTAAATTACCCTGTATGCGGATTGATCCGCATACAGGGTAATTAATTCTAGAAACAGCTAAACGTGCTGATTTGCTGCAGATCAATGCCGCTGTATAGCCAGAAGAAGCCATTCCAGCGGAAGCCAGCCACCGAATTTCTGCCGACAAATACCGGGAACATCCAGAAGCCGGGACCACGATTCGGCCAAATATATGTGTAGCGAAACAGACAGCCGGATATGGCTCTTGGATCTACCGCAAATAACGAAGCGGGTTGCTGTGGAATGAATGATGGTGGCGGCCCGGTAGGTGCCTGCATGCCTTGTGGTCCGCCGCCTCCACCCCCGGGGAACGATGGAGGACCAGGCATTCCACTGGCTCCTCCGGGACCCCCAGGTCCGCCAAACCCTCCGCCAGGTCCAAAAGGAGGTAAAAAATGTCATATAACATCACTCCTGTTCATTAGTGTATTGTATGTAGGCAATTGAGCAGGGGAATGGGTGTGAGCCCATAGAAGGCCGCTAATTTGGTCAAAATCCTGTCAAGTAGACAGTACAAAAAAGACACGATCAAGCTGCGACCGTTTATCCTTGGGCGCGCGGAGTAATGAAAGTGGCGCATATTAATTTTGAATGGGAGTGTTGTATTCATTTGTCGGATTACAATGAAGAGCCCTCGAAGCTTTCCAGAAGGATTCCTTCAAGGGGAACACAGGTTGTGAAACCACATAAATAGGGGTTCCTGAATTTGTGGATCCTCTAAAAATCTCACAACGCACTGAAGAAGGAATAGAAGACAAATTGGCTACCGAAATGCGATAGGCGCCATTGAATTGGGTGCGGATAAATTCCAACAAGGGCTAAAAGGGAATTGAACGGAAACGGTTCCTTTAAACTGAACACGAGGGTTTGTCTCAGCACCGGCAGTCATTAGACCTATCTGTCCGAATAACTGAGGCCTGCAAATGAATAGAATGGGCACCAAAATAGAGTTAGCCAAACTAGCATTTTGTGATGTTCGAGCATCCAAAAAAAAGTATTCATGATATGCTCACTTCCTCATGAATAGATATAGCATAGGATAATATATGTAATACCGGACGCAATGCATGGATGAAGTGGCTATGAAACTCAAAAAAGGCAATTGTCAGGTAGCGATTAGGTTAGCCATTATATTATTTTATATTTACAACGAAACAGCGTATTTTGGGATGTCTCCAAGGAATATATGACCTCGCATCCTGGAAGCGATTACATCCTTGTTGGTACTTTAGAGCGAACTGATGTTGACTCGAGTCGTCCTGTGGTCAGGGCAACAATGTAACCGTTATTATCAAAAAATCTTCCATTCGTTAATAATGCTCAGGGTAACTTCAAAGGATTTTGCAAAAACGGCTTCCTTCCAGGCCTCACCTATTCTTGTTAAATGGAGGTGATTTTTCATGCTCAGTCAGAGAATTGTATTTCATTCGAAATACTATAAAACGCCTGTTTTGTCTTCTTGGGTGTATTCCAGTAACGATATGAATTAACACCCCATACTATAAGGAGTGAGATTCATAACCTTATTGGAGGGGAAATTCATGAAGAAGCCAACTCTTCGATTGCTTATGATCATAGATAAATTGGAAGTGGGAGGAACAGAGACATATGTGTCCGCTGTTGTCGAAGAGATGGGAAAAAGAGGGGTCTCCATTTATGTAGCAGGTAATCGGGGGAGTTTGTTGTCCAAGTTCAGGGCGCTTGGTTGTCCAATATTTACGAAAATAAACGACCGGCAAAGATTGGAGCAATGGATTATCAAGCATAAGATCAACGTCATTAATGCTCACCATGAATCTACCGGAATAATCGGTAGCGCCCTCAGCAGAAAGCTGAGAATCCCTTTTGTCTACACCATACATGGGACATACTATCCTCGGGCACTGATCACGAAAATAATGAAGAGGTGTTATAGTCGTCACGCGGTTATTAGCGTTAGCTGGCCGGTTAAAAAGTGGCTGGAAGAGAAAAATATCCAATCTGTATTAATTCCAAATGGAATTAATACGCAGCATTTTAGATACAACAGAAACCAGCAGTTGCTCACACAATTAAACATTGCCAGTAAGTCGAAAGTGCTATTGTATGTCAGCCGAATAGAGGATGAAAAAGCAGAGATATGTAAAAGTTTTTTAAGAGCTGCACAGCGCTGTATGGATTCCTCCCCAAACATGCATGTCGTAGTGGTTGGTGGTGGACCAGGGTTGAATAGTGTCAAGAAACTAGCAGCCCGGTAGATTTTATTCCTAAACGTTGGAAGAAGCATGTTTATGGTGATGATGGAATAATTAACCGACACTATTATGAGATGGCTGCACTAACAGAGTTGAAAAATCATATTCGTTCAGGCGACATATCCGTAGTCGGTAGTAGACTTCATAAAGATTTTGAAGAGTATCTTGTTCCTAAAGAAGATTGGAAAACAACTCGTCTTACGGAAACTAAACTAGCCGTTCGTTCATCGGCAGATGAATATCTTGAGGAAAGAAGAAAGTCACTAGCTCAACGCCTTACATGGGTTTCAAATAATCTTGATTCTCTAGAAGGAGTAAATATCGAAAAGGCTAAGATCCGATTGGACCGTTTGGAGAAGAATACACCCGAAGAAGCGAGAGCTTTTAGCCTGTCTTTATATAATATGTTGCCAAGAATAAAGCTCACTGATCTTTTAATGGAGGTAGCACACTGGACAGGATTTGACGAAATGTTGATACATGCCTCAACCAATCGCCCACCAAAGGGAGAGGAAAAAGTAGTTCTCATGGCTGCTCTCATGGCGATGGGAACTAACATAGGACTTACTAAAATGGCAGAAGCGACACCAGGAGTTACCTATCATCAAATGGCTAATGCAGCGCAATGGCGTTTATTCGATGATGCTATAAGTCGTGCACAAGCGACATTAGTGAATTTTCAACATAAGCTTAAACTAGCTTCCTATTGGGGAGATGGAAGTACCTCTTCCTCTGATGGAATGCGCGTACAGGTTGGTGTTTCATCGTTACATGCCGATTCCAATCCACACTATGGGTCTGGAAAAGGAGCAACCATTTATCGATTTACTAGTGATCAATTTTCAAGTTTTTATACGAAAGTCATTAATACCAATGCTCGTGATGCTGTACACGTTATTGATGGATTACTTCATCATGAGACAGATTTAAACATTGAAGAGCATTTTACAGACACAGCTGGCTACGCCGACTCAGTATTTGGATTGAGTCATTTACTAGGATTTCGTTTTGCACCAAGGCTACGTGATTTAGCTGACTCTAAGCTATTCACGATCCAAACGCCAAATGAATTCCCAAAATTAGAAAATATACTCCGTGGTCGTATTAATACAAAAATTATTCAAGAGAATTTCGATGACGTATTACGTGTAGCTCATTCTATTCGAGAAGGAAAAGTGTCCGGTTCACTTATGATGGGGAAATTAGGGTCGTATGCGAGACAAAATAAACTTGCAACTACTTTGCGAGAAATGGGGAGAATCGAAAAGACCATTTTTATTTTGGATTACATATCTAACGAAACACTACGCCGTCGAATTCAACGAGGACTAAATAAAGGAGAAGCGATGAATGGGTTAGCGAGAGCCTTATTCTTTGGAAAACGAGGTGAGTTGCGGGAACGAGGAATACAAGACCAGCTACAACGTGCAAGTGCTTTAAACATTCTAATTAATGCCATTAGTGTATGGAATACCGTTTATCTTACAGAAGCAACAAAACTATTGAAGGAAAAAGGGAATTTGAGAGAAGACTTACTTAAACATATTTCTCCATTAGGATGGGAACACATTAATTTTCTTGGTGAATACAACTTTGATGCAAGAAAAGTAACAAGTTTACATTCCCTACACCCTCTTCTTCAATAATATTAAAGGCCGATGATTCCTTAGCGTAGGAATCATCGGCCTTTTTACCTCGGAATTTCTCTTGGCGTATGTTTTCCGCGTTTTGTTGGTAGGACCCCTACATGATGGGGTTTGTGGAGTGGAGTGAAACGGAACGGAGCAATCCCCATGATGTATGAGCATTGCCCCAGAGTCTTTAGCTTCCCTGCTAGGCCCGTTAAGAATCCCAATGGAACCCGGATGCTTTTTCCGGGGTCGCTTGGGATTTAGGGCCGATGAACCGGGGGATTAAACACCTGTTTTCTTCACTTGTTTAGGTTTGATGTGTACGTATTTTTCTCCTGGTACTTTCTGCAGCAGATAAAATGTACACAGAAACTATCACGGCCGCGGATCTGAAGCCGATAATATGTGTACAGGAC
Source organism: Paenibacillus sp. QJM3NY_38 (assembly GCF_056173265.1). NCBI lineage: Bacteria > Bacillati > Bacillota > Bacilli > Caryophanales > Paenibacillaceae > Paenibacillus > Paenibacillus sp. QJM3NY_38. The sequence goes on along the minus strand of NZ_JBWBUJ010000003.1, from coordinate 38,840 downwards.
TGAATCTCTCACATAATGGGTATAATATTACTAGAAGGGAGCGTGAAGATATGGCAACAGTATTTACTATAGCCATTTTGTCTTTTGTAGCGTGGCTTCATGCGGTAATCCTGCGGATCAGCACGAGCAAAGAGGAATATAACAAATACGTTTTCATATCCGCAATACTTATGTATCTATCCTGCAACTATATCCAAGCACAAACTTTTCAACATAAGACTATATTCAACTTAGCATTTATCGCTTATTCTTTAGTATCAATTCCAATCCATATATGGCTCCTATCAGCATGGACGAAATCGAAACGGAAACCTACACATTAAATTGTGATGAAACAGAAAACCTTTTGCCGCACCTGCGGCACAACTACTATAGAGACGCACAATATAAGCAAACGTAAACGTAAACATATACGTGTACATTGTTGATTCCATTACAAAAGGCCACCTGCATATGCAAGTGGCCTTTGTTTTACCCGTTAACGCCGTGATTAAATGGTGTTATTGTTGGATTGGAAGGCGGTGAAGAAACCGGAATCACAATACTAAGAAATGTCATCAGCATAAATGTAGCTACTAATGCTTTTTTCATGATGCACCTCCTGTAAGATATTTTGGTACTTTATTTGTTGCTCTGTGGTAGCTAGGTTACGGACGTTTTCAAACATCCCTATAGTTGTAATAAATTCCCTGTATAAGTCCATTGTAACCGCTATTTGCATATAATCAAGGATATAATTAATTGCGATATCGTACCGTCGCTGATTCAAATTGTATGCTGCAAGTTGATTCAGCAATTTTACGTAATATACACGATTTCCAAGGTCTTCAAGCTCAGAAAAAGTGTCTGTCTAATGACACAAACATCACCTTAAAGCCCAAATTCGGATGGATTTTTGACACAAACATCTCCTTACAAAGTTCTGAATGGAAATACTCTCAGTGACACAAACATCTCCTTTTATGCCGCTTGTGACACAAACATGCCATGATCCAATTTAGGTTAATTCCAAAGGGTTTGATGTCACGATTTTTCGCATTTTCTCTATATTCACTTTTGTATAAATCGTGGCTGTTTTGGGGTCCGCGTGGCCCAATAGATCAGCAATTGCCAACAAATCAGCTCCCTCACCGTCGTTATATAGAACGGTTGCACAAGTATGGCGCAGCTTATGAGGCGTTACTTTATAATTATTTGCTCGAACACCGGCATCTTTTGCAATTTCCTCGATGATTAATCCCACAGCTCTTCTTGTTAGCCGCTGCCCTCGTTTTTCCGAAATAAACAACGCTGGTTCATCAATTCTATTGCGTTTTTGTAGGATCATTTGCCGAACTGGCTTATAATTCTCCAGGGCCCGAATTATTTTCGGTGTCAACACGAGTTTTCTTTCCTTGTTCCCTTTACCAATGACTGCGAGCGATCCATCATCTTCATTGAAATGCTTGAGATCGATACTTACGAGTTCAGAAACCCGTAGTCCGAGCAATAAAAACAGCGTAGTGATTAATGAGTCTCTTTCTTTAAATTTGCGCTTCGCGGCGTATTGTTCAAATGTCATGGCATCCTGTAGAGAAAGGCTTTTAGGAAGCCGTTCACCGAGTTTCGGGTTCTCTATATACTGGGAAACATCATATCGAAGGTATTGTTGTTTAACAGCCCATTTAAAAAACTGTCTTATTGAGGAAATGATGCGTGCTCTCGTCGTGGCTGCAAAAACGGTGCCCAATTTTGGATGCCTTTTATTCGTATTCGTTGTGGAAAGTTTACCTCGAAGAATTTTTATCTATCAGCACTGATCGGACCTCGTTCCAACTCGATAATTGTACTTATACAACCTCCACGGTATATATACTAATGGTGGGGTACAGTCCCCTCCTTGTATTTAGAGCAAATAGGCTGCCTGACTTACTTTTTCTGGTAGCCTATTTGTCTCGTCCTGGTGATCATTCATGGATCGCAATTTGCCATCTAACCTCTCTTGCACGAGTACTCCCGAGTAATTCTTTTTATCCTGCCAAACTTGCCCTACGATCGATTGTAATGCCGAGTGTTCAGGGAATTCTTCTGCGGGGGTTACTGAGACCAGCTTAACTTGGAGGTTCCTCGAACTCTAGCCTTGGAAACCGACTTCTGATCTACGAAAGAGCCGATCCACCACGCGCTATTATTTGCCATGAACATCCTCCTCGATTTTCAGCTGACGTATAATTGGCGAATTGTTAACGAATCAGCAATGGTTTAACTTCATCAATAATCTTTTCTAACGCTTTTGAACATTGCTCGTACATCTGCTTTGTATTTTGTTCTTTGGTAGATAAGCCAAACATTTCGAGATCCGCTTCACACTTTTTCAATGTTGCAAGCAACGCGGCTTTTTTCTGGGGTTTCGGTACTTTGATCTGATCATCAAATAAATCAACGTATAGCTGGCCATAGGAATCCACCTGTCCAAGAAATACGTTATCAATCGAAACACCTAATTTCTCCAGTTCCGTATCCAGCCATTTCCTGTTTAGACCTATCGTGGCAAGCGGTTCGTCCATTATTTTTCCATCCATAATGACCGATTGAGGTTCTTGTTCCGGCCCGACATTTATTCCCAGGTGTTTAGGCGTTAACGGTTGATTTTCCTTGGTTAAAAGAACGCTAACGTTACCGCTTGACTCCATGATGGCGAATTCAACATCGGCAGCTTTGAACACATTCTTAGTTCGAAGCTGTTCCATAAGTTCATCCGTGGTAATCCTTTCTTTTTTTAGGTTATCCTCCATGATCTTGCCGTCCTTAATGAGCACTGTTGCTTTGCCGTCGAATAGGTCTCTTGCCGTTTTGCTTTTCAGCTGTAGAAATTCAATCCCTAAAGAAACAACGGTCCAAACCGTCATCGAAACCAAGCCCAGATACCAAGTGGACTCCAGATCCAACGAAACGTAAGCTGCAAGGTTGCCGATCGTGATTCCGGTGATATACTCAAACAATGAAAGCTCTGATACCTGTCGTTTACCCAATATCTTCGTTAGGACAAAAAGAACCCCCATAGACAATAACGTTCGCAAAGCAATTTCTACCCAATCCGGCATAATATCACCATTCCTTTCCAATCACATTTAATCGACAAAAGTTAATATGTCCCTATTCCATTATTTTCACACATTTCCATTTGAAAATTTTTCTAACGTAGCTTTTGTTGCGAGACGGAAATATTAATTTCGGTATTGGGAGAATGTAAGCATCTATTCCTATTACCCCTGAAACATTATCCTATCCTAAGGTAAAGGAGGTGACATTCCGTGACAGTTGCTTCTCAAGTGAAAACGTGCGTAGCATCTTTAAAAAGTGCTCAGGCGAGTCTGGAACAATTTGCTTTGGAAACACAAAATCAAGAAGCAAAATCGCTCTTTACGAATGCGGCCCAACAAACCCAACAAATCGTGCAGCAAGTAGAAAGCCGCGTACAACAGTTGGAAAATGAAGAGCCTCAATATAAGGGGTTTTAAGAAAAACAGACAAACCATGAATATTGAGGACATGGCTTGTCTGTTTTCATCGGTGAACAGATTAGAAAAGAGATCAAACCCTACAAGTTGAGTAGGGTTTGATCTCTTTTCGCCACTATTCTATTGTTTAGACAGCTAACCTTGGATAAACCTAAACACTGCCGCCCCCATCGCCACTGCTAAAGCTGACAGTATCCAAGTTCCCCCTAGGCCCAACGCACGCCCATGGCTACGGCCGCCAAATGATGAAGGTTGGAATTGAATGCCGATCTTTTTTCCCCATTCGCTTCCCTTGGGCGCTGTCCTATTGGAGTTGCCGAAATCATTGTAAGATTGTTGTATTCGATGGTCAGGAAGCTTTTACTGGAGGCATCAATATCGGGGATGAATATACCGGATTAAAGTCGAATGTCGGCTTTGACGCGACACCCATATTCGAATAGTGGGTTAACCTTCAAACGAACTGCAAGCAGTCTTCGACGCCCATTGGAATATCGCGCCTTACTTTGTGCCAGATGCAGACATTATTATGGCGATTAAAGCAGCTTTGGTTCGCGGTGTCCGAGTGCGCTTAGTTACCCGCCACGTGGTATCGATCATCGTTGGAGCTGCAAGTCGGACCTACTATGGAGAACTTTTGGAAGCCGGGGTTCATATCTACCTCTACAATAAAGGCGTGTTGCATGCGAAGTTAATGATCATTGACGGAGAAATTGTCCTCAAATTTTGATTTAAGAAGCTACCGTCTGAATTATGAAGTGTGCGAAGTTGTGTACAGTTCTGAAGTAGCACGAAAACTGGCGGAACAATTCGAGCATGATCTTGCGGACTCCATTCCCTTACGGATGGAAGTCCCGCCTCAACGCACGCATTTGCAGCGGATTCTCGATCAAACGGCGTGCTTGCTTTCACCAATCATTTGATGAAAGAGGAAATGAAAAGTTGTTTCTTCAATTCTCAATTGAGTTCTTGCTAGGTTTTGTAGGATTGTCCATCATTACAAAGATGTTAGGGAAAAACCAATTTAGTCAAGTAACACCGTTTGACTTCATTTCAGCTATTTTTAGGTGAAGTCGTTGGAAATACTCTATATGACATGCAACTGTCTACCCTATGCTGTATTCTTTATTCTTATGGAGGTCATTTATGTTAGCTATTAAGACGGCAGGCCAAAAGTTTTGGAAATAAGAAGTTGGATCGATGGAACCCTGTGCCTTAATTCCGATAGTAGCATAATTACCCAATAGTTGGATTTCGTGCCGAATCAACTTATAAAAATATGGAGACTTAGTCCCTGGGCATCCGTTGAACTGCTAAAAAAATAAGAAGTATCAAACCCATATACCCAAATAGCGGATAAAGATAAGTAAGTAAGGAGGTGAAACCGGCTTGACTAATCAAAAAACTAGCAAGTAATATGCCAAGAACCAACCAACTTTTAGGAAGATTATAAAGACTTTGGATTTGACGAGAAATTCCGAATACATTGCCTATCAATGTGGTGAATATTTCTCCATAGATTACGAGCAAAAACAATACATGAAAATACCGCCCGAAATCTCGAATAATCTCGGCCATCGGAATATCGTATTGAAGAATCTCGGGCATCTTTGAGCTCATTGCAAAATGGCTGACAAGAAGCATAAAACCAAGACCAATGCCTCCCCAAAACCCTCCCCATTTTAATGCGCTTTCGTCATCCACCTCACTCCCCAGAGGAACCATAACGGCTAGAATAAAAGCAAAATTCAATCCTGCATACACAAACGGACTCACGAACCACTTCAAATTGTACAGTTGTTGGTTCTGCCAACCGACTATATCAAAAATATTGTCTATTCTGACAACCTTTACGACAAGGAGAATAGTGAAAAAAAGCATCATGGGAACAACTAACGAGTTTACGAACATAATTCCGCTGATTTCCTTCGTCATCACCAGATAACATAAAACGATGCTGATGATAATACCCAGTTGATAGGGTAGACGGAGTTGTTCTTCGAAAATGGTACCGGTTCCTGAAAGCATCACGGCCGTTACCCCAAATAGAATAATTAAAGTCAAGGCATTTGCGACTTTGCCGAAAATCTTGCCAAACAGATAAACATTAAACTCCTGATATGAAAATGCTTTGATATGGTGAGCTAGAATCATCATTTTAGTGCCGATCCACACAAAAAGAAAGGTGCTGCATAAAATGCCTAATACCCCATAGGCTCCGTATACCGTGAAAAACTGCATAATCAACTGTCCTGAAGCAAATCCGGCTCCCACCACGGTTCCCGAATATGTTGCGGCGATTTGTATTATCATACTTGTATTTTTCTTCATATTTCACCCATGTCCTGGTATAGTATAGAATCATTAAATTCTATGCTTAAAAAAAATGCTTATTCCAAAAGGAACTCGTTGTCAGCCGTTATGACGAGAATCGATAGTGGTCCGGTAGATCATCAATTAACAAACTTGAGTCTTTAACAATGACATGGTAAATATGCAGCTCATGAATCTGGGCATGATTTTTGGAATCGGTAAACTTATGGTTTTGGCCTTTATTTATCTACCGAGGATGAATCTGTGCAATCAACGCCCCGCTTGGCGATGCTCGAAGCCAGCAGATATAGCCCCACATAGATAGGAAAAGAATAGGTATGTTTCCAGTGAACGGGGTGGTATAAATCGGCCATTTGTGAGACCGGCTCGGCCACAAAAGCGGAAAATCCCCCAAATAGGAGAGCTTTGAACAACGGATGTATGCCAGACTTGTACTGGAGTAAGAACATCACCGTGACGGGAAGAAGTGAAAAATTCCATGGAAAATTGGCCGGCATGATCGGTATGACCTCCCAGTGATAATGCCAAAGTCCCATGGCAATCCCAAGCTGGTCCAGCCACGACGACACGATAATCATCATAAACCCGGATAGGAGAAACTGTCCCGTAGCTCTCTTATCCCGAAATCCGATCCAAAATAGCCAGGGGCATATCGATAAACCTACTCCCAACCACCATTGTCGCGTAAATAGTACGTGAGTGCGCCAAATGTCAGTCATGTTGCGGCGTGCTTAGACAATCAATTGATAGGCTTGTTCGATTACATGATGAATCTGATTTTCGTCCACCGATGCCACCCCTTTCCGTTATCCGGATACCGATCATTTTTCATTCGATATGTGCCTGCTTTGCCTCTTTATATACGCGAGTTTCCATACAGTATATTCGACGTTACAAATACACCAACCGGCGGCAACGAAGTTGAAGGCGGTTGCGGTGGGACATAGCCGCTATACCCCGCCAAGTTTATATCAGTTGTCGCTACCCAGGTTCCATATTCGCCCGCTTGTAAAGAGGGGGGGAGCATCTGCAGACGTCCGGTGAGAACCAGATGCCGAAGTTGAATCTGGACATCGTCATAGATGGTTAAATGGCCGGAGTAGGCGGCGTAGGGGGAATGAAACATGATCTGCTGCGCGCTTTCATTCCAGCTTCCTTCAATTGAAATCGGCGTTCCGCGAAATTGGATGGTGCCTTGAATTTGCTGGTCCTGCAAAACACGCATCACTAGTTTGCCCCACACAACCGGTCTTCCGGCGACAGATGCATGAACTCCCCATATGGATAAGGGAGGTAAACTCTTTGTACTTGTTTGAGCCGCAATGGACATGATTTATCACTCCTCAAAGTTGGATCACGTCATTATATGCGTCCTCGGCAAAAATGCCAGTCACTGGGCATGAATTCTTTACAGATAACCGAACCTGATCAAGTAAAAGAAGATGGACTATCTCTTATACTGGTTGTTTCTTAATGCAGACAGGTTTCGAACAAAATTGTTTCAACCCATCCCAGTTGCCCCAGATGCAATTTTTACATCGATTTGGTTGTCTTGGGGCAGAGGTAGTCCAGTTTTTAATGCTTGTACTGAATGTTGGTAACATGCAGGCATCCGCCTTTCCAAATTTATGCAAACAGCATTTAAGTTGTCCAGAAACGAATCATCCTATGCAGTTATCCGCATCGTGAAAGTCCGCTTGGATTTGATCCCATCTACCCTTGTCCCCTGCATACAAATATCAAAGGCCGGAGCAACCCATTTTGGGCAACAGCCGGCCATTTGGTCCTATTTCGCAGGCATTCTACCGATGGCTCGAATCGCAAACATTTTTCACACACCGATTCTCCCAGTTGTTGCAGAAGTCCTCATATACTTGCTCTACGCCACAGTCGGATAGCATGTGCCTGGCCAAAAAGTCATACCAGAACTGGTCGAAAGACAAGGGCATCCGGGTTCCATATTGGGAACGAAGGGTTACATAGCGGTCCCAGATTTTGATTCGGAATGCTGCCAATTCATCACATCGCTCCATGTCGGTTCGCCTTTAAGCGGCGCTGGTGTCGCTGGATATTTCTGACGTTTTCGCTTTTTCTTCGGAGAGCTTTTGAAATTGTTTCGCCCTTTCCAGATGAAAGGTACGTAATTGTTCGTGATACTGAGCCATTTTCATGTGCCAATCGTACATTTGCCTGACATAAGCGGCCTGGTCATGCGTATACATGGGCATTGCCTGTTTGATAAACTGCATTTGAAAACATTCCTCCTTGGGTTAGGTAAAGTTGAACTTACAGCATTAGTCTATGGCAGGCGCATAGAAGCGACAACGGCATCCGCCCGGTTTCCGGTCATTTTATCGGGTTGGTTGTCTATATGCAGGCGGAAACACAGCCTTTTGGGGACCTGACTCCTATGATGCATAAAGGATATGAAAATCGGAATAATATCAGTTGCATATTCTGAAAATGGCGAATGAAAAGGAGAAAGTATGGAAAAAAGCGAACTTAAATCACAATTTAAACAGCGAATCAAAACGACAAGTAACAAATCTCCAATAATCTTGGATGGAAAGGCAAGTGAAAATGTTCCAACCGAGCCGAGTTTAATGGAGCGAACCAAAGAAGTGATGGAGAATATAGGAACCGAAATAAATAGCGTCTGACAGTATATGGCTTTTATAGCTTGGTCAACGTAACCTTTGAGATTATCGATGGGGACATTCCGTACAGATTGGAACAAGTAAATGTTTCTCATAATCAAAACCGGCCGGTTAGGGATCGCCCTGACCGACCGTTACAGTGTATTTTAGCCAACGAAATTCGGATTGGGCCCCGTATTATCCTTTGGGTTTTACGAACAATGCAGCGAGAAACGAAAAAATAATCGCTGCGGATATTCCGGCACTGGTCACTTCGAAAATTCCGGTGATGATCCCAATCCAGCCATTGCTCTTTAGTTCTTGAAGCGCACCATGGACAAGCGCGTTACCAAAGCTTGTAATCGGGACCGATGCTCCTGCCCCGGCAAATTCAATCAGCGGATCATACCATCCCATTCCGTCGGCAATCGCGCCCAATACAACAAGCAGGGTCATGGTGTGGGCCGGTGTAAGTTTCAAGACATCAAAACAAAATTGTCCGAAAACACAGATTGCACCTCCCACCAAAAAAGCCCAAAGAAAAATCATAATATCTCCCTCCCTGCCTCTATGGATACGGCATGAGCGATACAAGGAATGCTTTCCCCTTGTTGAAATGAAATCGGGGATAGCAGCGCCCCCGTAGCGACAACGAGGATTCGTTTCAGTTCACCTCTTCGCATCCGATTTAGCAAATGTCCATAGGTAACAACTGCCGAACAACCGCAGCCGCTTGCTCCGGCTTGAACCATTTGGGTTTCATAATCGTAAATCATCATCCCGCAATCGGAATATTCGGTTTGTTCGATGGGAAAGTTATGTTTCTTAAACAATTTACAGGCGATTTCATATCCGACTTTCGCAAGATCGCCGGTAACGATCAAATCGTAATAACCCGGTTCAATTCCCAAATCTCGAACATGCGCCTCAATGGTGTCTACCGCTGCAGGAGCCATCGCTGCGCCCATATTAAACGGATCTTTAATGCCCATATCGATAACCCGGCCAATGGTGGCAGAAGTAACAACCGGTCCGTCACCTTCCGTGGATACGATGGCAGCACCGGCCCCGGTTACCGTATATTGGGCGGTTGGCGGTTTTTGCGAGCCGTACTCGGTCGGATATCGGAACTGTTTCTCCGCACTGGAATCATGGCTGCATGTCCCCGCCAACACAAATTTCGCCGAACCGGAATTTACAAGGTTAGCTGCTAATGCCAGACTTTCCATCGAGGTTGAACAAGCCCCAAACACACCGATGTAAGGGATCGATAATGTTCGCGCGGCAAAACTGCTGCTAATGATTTGATTCATCAAATCCCCGCCTATGTAAAACTGTACTTGTTCCTTTGTCAACCCCGCATTTTCAATAGCCAGTTTTGCCGCTTCTTCAATCAATACCTTTTCTGCTTTCTCCCAGCTCTTTTGTCCCATCATGGATTCTCCATGGACAATGTCAAAATCTTTGGCCAGCGGGCCTCTTCCTTCAAATGGACCCACTACCGTTGCTGTTGATCGGATGAACGGCTTGTTCTCAAATAGCCAACTCTGGTGTCCCTTTAACATATTAAGATCCTCCCCCGCCTTTGATCAGCAAATGTACAATTCCTACCGCAAAGGCGGCGACTGTACCAAATACAATAACCGGTCCGGCCAGTTTGAACATTTTACCGCCAACACCGAGCACCATTCCTTCACTCTGATGTTCAATCGCAGCGGATGCCATCGAATTCGCAAATCCCGTCACAGGCACTGCGGAACCCGCACCAGCCCATTGGGCAAACTTATCGTACACCCCCATGCTGGTCAGAATGACAGAAAGGAGTATCATAACCGCCACGGTAGGGTCTCCAGCTTTTTTCTCATCAAAGCCGCCCCAATGCACAAACATTTCCTGGATGGCTTGTCCAACCAAACAAATGGTCCCGCCAGCTATAAACGCACGAATGAAGTTTTTGATTATGGGCCTCGGAGGTTCGACGCTTTGCGCCAATTCTTTATATTCCTGTTGTACCCGCGTTAAATTTTTCTTTATATTATTTGCCATGAACATCCTCCTCGATTTTCAGCTGACGTATAATTGGCGAATTGTTAACGAATCAGCAATGGTTTAACTTCATCAATAATCTTTTCTAACGCTTTTGAACATTGCTCGTACATCTGCTTTGTATTTTGTTCTTTGGTAGATAAGCCAAACATTTCGAGATCCGCTTCACACTTTTTCAATGTTGCAAGCAACGCGGCTTTTTTCTGGGGTTTCGGTACTTTGATCTGATCATCAAATAAATCAACGTATAGCTGGCCATAGGAATCCACCTGTCCAAGAAATACGTTATCAATCGAAACACCTAATTTCTCCAGTTCCGTATCCAGCCATTTCCTGTTTAGACCTATCGTGGCAAGCGGTTCGTCCATTATTTTTCCATCCATAATGACCGATTGAGGTTCTTGTTCTGGCCCGACATTTATTCCCAGGTGTTTAGGCGTTAACGGTTGATTTTCCTTGGTTAAAAGAACGCTAACTTCACCGCTTGACTCCATGATGGCGAATTCAACATCGGCAGCTTTGAACACATTCTTTATTCGAAGCTGTTCCATAAGTTCATCCGTGGTAATCCTTTCTTTTTTTAGGTTATCCTCCATGATCTTGCCGTCCTTAATGAGCACTGTTGCTTTGCCGTCGAATAGGTCTCTTGCCGTTTTGCTTTTCAGCTGTAAAAATTCAATCCCTAAAGAAACAACGGTCCAAATCGTCATCGAAACCAAGCCCAGATACCAAGTGGACTCCAGATCCAACGAAACGTAAGCTGCAAGGTTGCCGATCGTGATTCCGGTGATATACTCAAACAATGAAAGCTGTGATACCTGTCGTTTACCCAATATCTTCGTTAGGACAAAAAGAACCCCCATAGCCAATAACGTTCGCAAAGCGATTTCTAGCCAATCCGGCATAATATCACCATTCCTTTCCAATCACATTAATCGACAAAGGTAAATATGTCCCTATTCCATTATTTTTATGCATTTCCATCTGAAAATTTTTCTAACGTATGCTTTTGTTGCGAGACGGAAATATTAATTTCGGTATTGGGAGAATGTAAGCATCTATTCCCATTACCCGTGAAACATTATCCTATCCTAAGGTAAAGGAGGTGACACCGTGACAGTTGCTTCTCAAGTGAAAACGTGCGTAGCATCTTTAAAAAGTGCTCAGGCGAGTCTGGAACAATTTGCTTTGGAAACACAAAATCAAGAAGCAAAATCGCTCTTTACGAATGCGGCCCAACAAACCCAACAAATCGTGCAGCAAGTAGAAAGCCGCGTACAACAGTTGGAAAATGAAGAGCCTCAATATAAGGGGTTTTAAGAAAAACAGACAAACCATGAATATTGAGGACATGGCTTGTCTGTTTTCATCGGTGAACAGATTAGAAAAGAGATCAAACCCTACAAGTTGAGTAGGGTTTGATCTCTTTTCGCCACTATTCTTTTGTTTAGACAGCTAACCTTGGATAAACCTAAACACTGCCGCCCCCATCGCCACTGCTAAAGTTGACAGTATCCAAGTTCCCCCTCATTTCGACTGCAGCTTTCCTTTTAAGGAAAACCTCTTTACGTTCTTCCGACCAATCGTCGGTTAAAACGACTGGCCAGTTGTTTATATCCAAATATTTCGGTTCAATTTCGACATTTTCTAAAATCCGTTTTCTACCCAATTCGCTTCACCTCGGTCAAGATTCCTAATTCGACTTCCTTTATATTGGATGCAATTAGTTCTCCTGAATAAATTAAGAAATATATGGATACGACTGATCGGAATTGTTGAACATATGCTTTGCAACTCTCCGATAGTTTTAGTTTCGTCACCGAGAGCACGTAGAATGTGCCTTTTATCCGTTTCGATGGGAATATTCCGTTGACCGATATATGGCAGTAACTACTTCATATTTTTCAGGTAAAGATCTTGTCCGCGTATGTCCTCTTCGTAGAGTACTTTATAGTCATATCCTTATTTAAAGCACCATTTTTCTAACCTCTCATGATCAGTCTCTTGGTTTTTATATCTTACGTTTACAAACGTTTCTTTTCCGTTTCGTTCAAGCTGCCACATATCAAAAACCTTATCTTATGTAAATTATTTTCTAGCAGTTTCTCACTGTTTGGTCTTTCGCAAAATTTAAGAATGTTGGGATCCGTTTCGACCAATATCCAATGATCGTACTTAAGATCACCGAACAATTGAACGTCCTTTTGAAGCTTGTAACTATACCTTTCCCAATAGCTACTACCGACTGCTTCGTTTAATAGGAATATTGGCTCGTACATAAAACACCTTTTTTTGACAAGATTTTGCTATTATCTTATCATAGTCATAATTTTCGGTAAATAATTTTCGCGCCTTATAAGTATATGTTTGTGTCACCAGATACGTAAAAGGGGATGTTTGTGTCACTGAACTAGGACACAAACATCCCCTTTCAACTAATAAGAACCCTTGATTTTATTGAGTATTAATTATGGCATGTTTGTATCATTGGACAGTGTCTAACTGCTCAGGAATAGAGCTATAGTAATATTCGTCTATATTCCATTCATTCAAGTTTGCAGCTTCAAAAATTGTAACTAATCCGGGCAGTGTTTCCTCATCGTTCTCAAATATAAAATCAACATACTCTTTTAATAATTCTATCTTGCCAGACAATAAATCAACGGCGTACCCGTTAGCCTTCGCAAATCCTTTAAACCGCTCAATTTCCTCCATATCTTCATCTGTGGCATTCTCATACCATCCCAAATCCGCATATTTGGCTATGTACTCTCTAGCGCGGTCAAAAAGACCTTGCTTCTGGAAAACGATTGACTTTGCTAAATATCCGTATCCAAAATAAAAAATCAAAGGACGCTTTAGCATTTGATTTAAAGGAATAACAAGTTCACCCCATTTTTTCTTGTTTTCATACATCCGTTCTGCCAAGGACAAAATATGATTAGCAACGCGATCCGCTTCGTTCCAATTGTTCTGCCTGTAGTTTAGTCGGAATAACTCAAACCCTTTATCCAAGGCATTTACATGATCCGACAGCAAATAAAATTCATTGTCTATATCGTTCTGGTTTTCCACTACCAACCGCCTCCATAAAATAGATTCATTTCACTATATAAGAGCATCTTAGCTGTCATTACATAGAAATTTCCTCCATATAATTACAAATATAACCAACGAAATCCCCATTAGTCAAATCCCCTTAGTATCAAGTAGTTTGACCATGAAACTATATATCGACAAAACATTGTTTCTTTTGAAGATATTTACAGTATACCCCATGACACATATGGGAACAATATTTAAAACTTTTAAATCTTATAGTGGCTCCACTACATTTCGCCAATTGTCTACACTTCTTAGTAAGAGGAGTAGATCACTTTTATGAATCAAACTATTGCTGAACAAATCGGAAGTATTATAAGGAAGTTGCGGACCGAAAAGGGTTTAACCCAACAGGCCCTAGCAGATGAAATAGGCTCATCCTTCTCCTTTGTCGGCAGAGTTGAGCGCGGTGAAAGCAACATTACATTAGAGACCATCATAAAGATATCAAGCGCTTTAAATATTGAGTTCTTTGAACTTATGAGTTTAGGAAGAAGACAAGACAGCGAAGATATTATGGAAATCCATGCACTGCTATTAAAAAGAAGCGAGAAAGAGCAAAGAAAAGCACTTAACATATTGAAAGAGGTATTTGACGAAGTATAAAAAGTACAAAATCTATCCTGGCATGTGCAACAGAGCATAATCTGTATACAAAATGTGAGCTGCCGGCTCTTTCCGGAATCGTTTAATGTATACAAAAAACAAGAATGGCCACGCTGATCGAGAGTGGCCATTCTTGTGTATGTGTACAATTCTATTTTTTTGCAGTCGTGATAACGTATTTACCCTCTTCATTTTGATTAGGAATACTTGCAAAAGACCCTAAGTTTGCCTCATCAATACTCCATATCTGCTTTTCCTCATCATATAAAGCTTTTAGGGAAAGAGAATAAACATACTCCTTTTCCCTAAGATAATCGGTTTTCAGTCTATTCAATCGAATAACTCCGTCCAGCTGCATGACCGGATTACCCTCTTTGTCGATTACAATTTTGGGTGTTTCCTTATTGAAATAGGTTTTAATTAAATTATAAGAGTAGTTACCAAACATTGAAGGCTGATAAGCATTTGCTTGTTTAGCCTTGAATTTGTCCGTGGCACTTTTGAAAGGCTCAACACTTTGTTTTACACTTGCTTGAGCGTATTCCTCTGCAAAACCAAGGAACAACTCGTTTGCGAATTCTATATCAGGAATAAAATAGAAGTGTGATCCGCTACCAAGGGTATAGTATGATTTATCATAATGCGAGCTTAACGTTTCTCCCCACGGAAATTGCGCTGCAAGCTGTATCTCTTTCTCGTCAGATTCCTCTATAGGCCCAAACTCTGCTGATTTAGGGTCGCCAACACGGATTCCTGTCCCTTTACCTTTAAACAAAATTTCAGCTCCTTTTAGTTCCTTAGACAAATCCAGAACATACCCCGTTAAGTCAAATGACAATTCCCTACTCGGCTTTTCTCCAGCTGTTACTGATTTCTTATCAGTGATGCTTGTCCATGCAGATGACTTGATAGCTTCAATTTCATAGCTTCCTGCTAGTAATGGTTTTTGTAAGTCCTCACGCTTCACTTCTTTGCCATTAAGTTTCAACGTAACATCATTGCTAAGGTCTTTAAAGGTCACATAAGTTTCTTTAGGCAACAACACGTATTTATCAAAAAACAGCAGTTTCTTCCCCGATTTTTCTATGCTGAATGGAAACTCTCCACTCAAACGCATTTCTTTAACGCTGTTTGCTACATCAGAATTTTCCTTATCCAAGAGTTGCATTGTCAGCTCCTTGTTGTCAGCTGCTGTCTGCAAAAAGTATTTAGCCGAATCCTCCACTGTTGGATAGCCTTGTATTTCATCAGGCATTACAGATATGAGCAATTCTGTATCGTTATTGTCTATTGCCGCGCTGATTCTATTTAGGACACCTTCTCTTGAGGTGCTTGTGTTCACCACCATTGCTCCAGCGATCATAAGCAGTACAACTACTCCAAGACTGACAAACAACCATTTTTTACGTTTCACCATCACAATACTCCCTTCAAAATAAAGGGCTGAATAGCGATTATTCAGCCCTCAGATATAATGATTTAACCTTGCCCCACAGCCTCACCGGATGTATTCCCTCCAGCATCAGCAGAAGCTTTCTTTAAATGGTCAAATTTCCCTTGTTGGATTTCCTTGATTACATCATTCAAATTAATGCCATGGCTACTCAAAATCACTATGCTGTCCTCAATATTTCTTACCTTCTGTTGATGTTCAACTTCCTTGATCTGTTTGGCTACCTTCCGTAAGTCTTCCTCAATTTTCTCCTTTTTCTTTTTCAAAGCCTCTTCTTTCTCCATCAGCTTTAGCAATTTATCTTCCACAAAAAAACCTCCTTAACAAAATCCTTAGCAATCATAGTAATCATGCTTGTAACTAATCTGTTTATAAAGAAATACCATGAGTGCCAACAAAGCAATAATAGTGATCCCAATAATGATTTTCAGTGTTTGGGGTTGTATGGTGAATTTTTGCCGCTGTGGTTTTTCGGTTGGTTTAACAGCAGCTGATTCACTTAAAGCACTGTTTGCGGAGCTTTGAACACCGCGATCTGTAACAGCGTTCTGATTCCCGCTCGAATCCGTCCCGTTAAGCATTCTTTCGACGCTCGCCTCTGTAGGTTCCTCATTTGAAGAAAGCTCTTCTTTTGGCTTAGCCGTGGGTTTCAAAGAAAGCTGTATTTTGAATTCAACCGTATCACCTTTCTTGACGATAACTTTCTCGGACGAATCAATGTTATAGTCCGTGGCATTTTCCCCCACAACATTAATGAAATCAACTTTGTAAGTCCCTGGCTTCACGTCTTCTTCATACGTATATCCGTTCAACTTATCCAGTCGGGCCATAACATTCTCATTGTCAGTAGATGTGAAATTAACAAGGATAGTCTTATCGAATTCTGGAGGAACAGCAGCGCTTATTTGAAGCATGTTCCCTACCGCAGATTCAGCTTCTGGCTGTTTTGTTGGTTTACTCGTTGATCCGGTTGTAACTGGCTTCTGATCAGCCTTATTCGCCTTATTGGTTTGGCTTGCCGCCTTCGAAGAAGGCGGCGGCGTTTTAGTGGCTTCCGCTGCAAAGGAAGAACCAGCGGATACTGCAAAGAAGATAACAGAAGCGATCGCTATACTAGAGACAAAACGCTTTCGCACATATTCACCTACTCTCCTGAAAATAATAAGGGTCTTCTCGGGTACTTGAAGCCTTTATAACTGTTTACAATGACCCCCGTCCCTCCCTGACAATGTACATAGATAGGTTTACCCTTACTGTCTCTACCGATGAAAATACCAATATGATTCACACCGCCCTGTCCCGGTATGTTCTTAAATACCAAATCACCGGGTATTAACTCGCTTTCCTTGATCGCATAGGTTTTACTCCATTGATAAGAGGTACCGCCAGCAGAAAACGAGTTGCCAAGGCCAGCTGTTTTAAATGCCCAATCTATAAAGCCGCTGCAATCCATCCCGTAAGGCTGATATGTCCCGGTCGTCCTACTTCCCGGCGCTGTTACTTTAACCGGAGTTCCCCACTTATCGTTCCAACCGGGGCCGCTTTTCCCTCCCCAGAAATATTTGACCTTACCTTCCAGCGTTAGAGCAGTTTCAATCAGCTTTTTCCTCGCCTCGCTTACATCACCAGTAAATTCAGGCGGTGGAATCCCCGGTCCCGGTCCGGTTCCCCCTCCAGGTAATTCTTGGGCCAAATCCGGAAATTGCTCTTGTATCGCTCCCGAGGTAACAAGTCGCCTAGCCCATTCTTGTTGTTCTTCGTTGAAACCAATCTGTTCGAAAATATCCTCCATATCATAGGTGTAAATCTCAATAACAAGTGTTGTTTTAATTTCCGTTTCACAGTCTCTATTCCCATCGCTGTCCGTAGAACATTTTCTTATTCTTTCAGTCTCTGTCCTTGTTTCTATAACATTGAATTTCTCGTAAATTTCCTCCATAAATTTTTCTTGTTTATCTGTGAACTCTAAATCTTGTTCGAATTGAACTGCAAGAATGGCGAACATCTCAACCCAACTAGCATGGGCAAAACCATCTTCATTCATATAGTCTGTTCGAACCTTATCGTAACCACCACTATTTTGAAGCCGGTTGATTTCTTCTTGAAATTCATTATTAAGCCTCTCCACAACCTCCTTGTATTTTCGAGCATTATCTTCATCTGTCATAAAAAACGAACCAGCTGAAGATGTGGTGGTTCCCCCCATGCTGTTTGTCAGCATCATTAGGAAGAATATACCTGCCGCCACAGCCGCTCCTACAATCCAAACTTTGGGGTTAGCTGCTATAGCCGCCACAAATTTTTTAGCAGCCTGTTGAGCAGCAAGCTTTAAGTAGGAAGCGGCAGAAGAAGCAGCCTTTCTCATCCCATTTTTAAGGCCAAGCGATGAATAACGCCCTTTGGGTACATACTTGCTGCTTAATGTCTTGATCTTGTTGACACTGATTTTAGAACTGCCCTTAGTAGCATTGCTTCCCTTTATTTTGCGATGTGCTGAGATAGTTGGCACACGGTAGCGGCGATTTTTTATATAATGGTTGGCATGTTTAATCCGGTCTGTTGATTTTTTAATATTTTTATACGCGGTTCTGGTTTTTTTTACCCCATCCCTCGGAAGCTCCAAGGATGTAATAACGTCATGTGCTTCCTCATGATCATGAGGATCTATTGTCCGTGTAAGCTGCCTTGCAGTCTCTTTGGCAGCGGTCTTTATCTTTTCCTTGCTTTGCCTTGAAATATGGTTGCGAAGTGCAGCCCTGATCCCTTTGATATTGCTGGTGGAATGAACAGGTGTTTTTCGGGTAAGCTTCATTTTGTTACTGAGGCCACGCTTAACATATACGTTTCTGGCGGTGGTCTTTATCTTTTTGTCCTGGCGTTCCCTTAAAATATGTCTGCGTAGCCTAACGTTCATCCTCCTGTCACTACTGGAGGGGTGAACAGCTGTCCTCCGGTTAACCTTCACTCCACGCTTAACATGTGTATTCCTGATAGTGGCTTTTACCTTTTCATTCTGGCTCTCTCTTGAAATATGGCTGCGTAGCCTAGCATTCATCCTCCTGTCATGGCTGGAGGGCTGAACAACTGTTCTCCCGTTAATCTTCGCTCTGTTACTGAGGCCACGCTTAACATGCGTATTTCTGACAGTGGTCTTTATTTTTTCATTCTGGCTTTCCCTTGAAATATGGCTGCGTAATCTGGACTTCATCCCTCCGTTACTGGAGGGATGAGCAGCCGTGTTCCGGTTAGACTTCACTTTGTTATTGAGGACGCCCTTAGCATATACATTTCTGACAGTGGTTTTAGATGAAGTACGGGTACGGATATTGTTCTTCCTCATGCTGTATTACTCTCCAGATTAGCCTCCCTTACTTCATCAACCTTGGTCGTCATCATTTTGTATAATTTCGTATCCCTTGGGAACTCGTCATGGAAAGGAACAATCCCTTTACCTTCACCGTTCCCGATAAACATTAGCCCCTGCCCACTATCTGCATTTGTCACATAGCTAAGCTGCGTTTCCGATATGTCCAGCAAAGTCGCTAACTCGCGGCGATCCGATTTAGCTTGATTGAGCATCATCAAGAACATGGAGTTAGAAAGCATCGTTCGTGCAAGGTCTGATTTAAGCAAATCCTCGACGTTTTGGGTGATTCCTGTTGGAATCCCTCCCCATTTTCTGGCCCGTTTGTACAGTTCGTATAAGAAAGCTGCTGAATATTCATTAGCAAAGAGCAAGTAAATTTCATCAATATATATCCATGTCCGCTTACCCTTACCACGATTAAGGGTGATTCGGTTCCAAATTTGGTCAAGCACAATGAGCATCCCCATTGTCTTGAGCTGCTTCCCTAAATCCTTAATGTCAAAGCATACAAGACGGTTATCTATATTGATATTTGTCTTATTAGCGAATACAGACAGATTACCCTTAACATAAAGCTCAAGCGCTGTAGCAATTTCGATAGCTTCCGGGTCTTCTTGCTGTTTGAGCTGTTCATAGAAATCAATTAGTGTCGGTATATCATCTTTCGAAAACGTCTGTAGATACTTGTGGTATGTGAGTTTCAAGCATCGGTCAATAATTGATTTTTCCTTTGGTGTAAGGCCATATCTACCACCGACTATTACCTCGCAGAGAGAGAGTACAAAATCAGATTTAAGCATCAATGGGTCATCATCATCTGCATAGTCCATTGTCATATCCAGCGGATTGATGTAGTTCTTTGATCCAGCAGAAATATGAATAACTTCTCCTTTGAAATTGGATACAAGTCGTGTGTATTCGCGCTCCGGGTCGATGATGATCACATCATCATCCGTGTTGAGAAGCACGTTTACCATTTCCCTTTTTGCCGCGAAAGATTTACCTGAACCCGGCGTTCCCAATATAAAGCCGTTCGGTGTATCCAGCGAAAGCCTGTTGAACATAATCAATTTTCGTGATACAGCATTCAGCCCGTAATACATTCCACCCTCCTGAAACAATTCTTGGTTGGTGAATGGCATGAAAATAGCTGTGCTTTCTGTAGTCAATGTCCGTGATATTTTAAGCAGATTCAGCCCAAATGGTAAGCACGAATTCAATGCATCTTCTTGCTGGTAATGCAATGTACCCGTTTGACAAAGGAATTTACTGCTTATGGCTGAAATCTCTTTAGTATCCTTGTTTAATGCCTCAAGCGTATCTGCAAAATGAATCAATACGATGTTTGTTAGGAACATCTTTTGATTTTTATTGATCAAATCATCCAAAAGTTCATTTGCCTCTGTAAGCGAGTGCTTTAATTCATGAGGAATAAACGCCTCCAGATAACCGTTTTTAAGGCTTCGTTTCTGGTATTCAATCTTATTAGCTTCCATGCCTGTAATCTGCTTCTTAACGATCCTGAGCGCCTTATAAGAGTCCACAGATTTGATATTCATAGTCGTGATCAGATTAAAAGAGAAATCGGTGATCTCGCTAAGGAATTTGTCGTTTAGAAAGGTAGGCAAATCTTTGATGTAAATAGCCCTTGCGTATTTATCGCCTATTATCATATGATCCCGTTTAAAGGTAAGAGAGTCCGCAGCTATAAGGTCTTTGGTTATAAGCCCTTTTCTCTTATGCTCTTTCGGATCATAAGTAAAGTGTCCTTCTTGACCCATACGATACACATCATGTAGCAGCTCCAGACGTTCATTAAGGTTTAAACCACTGATGGAGCTACCCATTCTTTTGAATACGGCCTGCGTCTCTCTCTCCATTCTCAGGAATGTGTTGCGTGCTTCGTCCATGGAAATAGACTCAATATTGACCGTGACAAATTTCTCTTTTTTTATCTCATTCTTACCGCCCGATATTCTGCGTTTCAACATTTGATTGTACTCTTCACGAAATGGCTCCATATGGTCATTCCGAGACTTAATCATTACTCTGCTTTCAAAATCTTCTTTGTTAAAGCTTTTATTGATTATGGTCACTTGGAGATTAACAGTGTCATCAAAGAAGTTTAAAAACTCGCAGTATTTCGAAAATACTTCTTCTTGATCATCTTGCTTACTAACCTGATAATTGATGTCCACATAAGAGAAGGTTTTAGAGTAGCGATCCTTGCCATGTTTCAAAATCCCGTCCTCAGAAGCTGCGGAATATGGAATGGATTGTTGACTTGATTTAGGAATTCTCGCTTTCTTTTTTGCGCTTTTTTTGTTTAGAAACAGCACGCTTATTCCCCCCCTTTTGGTTTTCTGTTGTAAGCAGCTCAAACATATTCAAAGTGATATATTTTCTTTTTTGCGGATAAATGAACTCCTGCTGAATCACAGATTTTATAAATTGTTCAAAGGTCATACCGTTATAGTTAAAATATCCGATTAAGAATAATGGCATCGCAACGAATATAACCACCCAACTTGCAGCATCGGCTCCTATAACGTCCCTGCCAAACCAGTACAGCGGCACGTTAACCACAACGGCGATTAGGGTGCAAATCAACTGTCTGAGCGTTAAACCAAAGAACAATTTTTCTTTATAGGTTCTTATCTCCTTGGGGATTCTTATCTCAATCATAGTACCTCCAATTAGTGTACTCATTTATGTTTAGTGATTTAGGAGAGACGGTGAATGTACACAAAATAACGGGATCTTCCTGGCTGCCGGCTTTAAAATTGTATACATACTTTTGGATCTGCAGCTGAACCAGGCTTAAATTTTGTGTACACTCGAACTTAGTCACCCATTATCTTTCTTGACCATGATCCTGATTTGATCACAACAAGCAGTAAGGCCAATGAAGTCAGCATACCTTTCCAAAGCTCCATATTAGCCCCATTTCCGGTAAAGAATCCGAATGATACATTGGCTATGATCGCCACGTATACAATACATCCGATGATGATGATGATTCCCTGTAAGCAGACCGCGGCATAATCGAATACGAACCTTTTAGCCTTTTCTTTAAGTTCATCGTGTATAAATGCAGCTATTGGAATAGGGGCAGCAGCCGTGTATATTAAGAGCTGGAATAGTCGTCCAAAAACAATCAACATGATAACGATTTTGATCCCCTGCAGAATCCATTCGAAAGGCATCAGTTTAACTGAATAAAGCTTTTTATCGAACCAGCCCATATCTTCGTACTCAGCTTCCATGGCTGAAAAATCAATTTTATAAAGTGATGAATCAGCTCCAGTAGTTCCCACAAGACTTGAAACATAAGAGGATACATGGAAAATGATGTTTAACAAGTCAAGCGTGTGTTCCATGACTAACTTGGCAAACACCAGTTTTAACATACATGAGACAACCGTTTCCCACCTGAAAAAAGCGAAGTTCATTGACTTGTTCATAAAATCCAATAAAAAATATAGAGTCAGCAGACTGTATGCAACAGGCAGAATGGCTTGATGAATTTCTGTTATAACCGAGTACACCCCCGGATACTCGGAAGGCCCCTGATTTACTAACCCTGTAACCTCTGTAATAATTCCGCTAAAGCCTTCAAAAGCCGCTTTTATATCCTCAATCGGAGAAGACGCCAACTATTTCACCACCCACTTTTTTTGAGATAGGGGGCTGCAAGCCCCCTCACAATTACAGTCCGAAAAGTGCCAGTGATTTGGAGATACCAAAGACCATAAACCCTGCGGCCATTGTCTTCATTCCTCGAACTTTCCCATCGGCATCATCTTGTTTAAAACCTAATGCTGTTTGGATACCCCCAAAGAAGGCGACAACGAGACCAATTCTTCCTGCCCAAGTGGCAATTACATCAACAACACCGTCGAATTGGTCCATTCCCTCTGCCCCTCCGGCTGCGGCATAAATTTTAGTACCCGCCAACATAAGGGCAAAAGACAAGGACAGGACTTTAGCAACCACAGGTTTTTTGAAAGTGTTCATGATAAAATTTTTCATTTAAAAATCTACCTCTTTCATATTTTAATTTTTAGTTTTCATATCAGAATAATAGGTTTTTGGAATATGCTTTAGCAGTGACTAATTCAGCTTTAGCTAAATTAGCTCATCCATTTGCTTTTCTAAACTATCCAACTCATCAACATTTACAACAGTTAAATCTTCCATCCTTTCCTCTAACTCTTTATCGGGAACTCGCATGTTCACCAATTCAGCTATCGGATCGGAGGACGGGGATTGTTTCAAACTCATGGATGAATCAAAGTAATTATTCTCATTCGCCTCATAAAGTAACTTATAGTTAGGATGGGACTCTAGCTTATACTTGTCAGAATAAAAAGGATCAAGGCCCCTTACAAAAAGAATACATTTATTATCTGGCATTCGTGAAAGTTCGGAGATAGTCATTAAATCACGGCCTTGAGTACCGTAACTGGTACTTGATGAGCTATTCCTTCCTCTGGACTGACTTGTATTTTTGGTGTCAATCGTTTGTTTATCAAGCCCTTTATTCACCCATTCAAGTGTAGAACGCTCCTGTCCACCTAGAAACAGAATCGAATCACAGTTACCTATAATCGTTTCATATGTCTCTTTATAAAGCGATTTAAGTTGTGTCATATTTTGTATTATTGGTGCTACTGAAATATTTCGGCTTCGCATGGTGGCAATTAACTTATCAAATTCCGGAATTTGCCCGATATTAGCAAACTCATCGAGCCAGAACTTAACATGATGCTTTAGGCTGCCGCCACTCACAAAGTCAGCTTGATAATATAGAGAGTCAAACAGCTGGGCATACATCATAGCTACAAGGAAATTAAATGTGGTATCGCTATCCGGTATCAATACAAACAGTGCTGTCTTCTCGTCTCCCAACGCTTGCAGTTCAAGGTCATCGTCACTTAGTAGGTGTTCTACCTCTTCAATACCGAATGGCGATAAACGTACACCTGCCGATATGAGAATACTTTTTGCAGTTTTACCGGAAGCCATTTTAAAAATATCATATTGCTTGACGGCGATATGATTTGGGTTTTCTTCGCGTAGCACTTCGAACAGAAAATCGAATTCGCTTTTAAAGTCTTCCTCATCCTCCTTTATCTCTGCCAGCCTCAACATAGTGAATACTGTTGCAAATTTATGTTCATACTCAGGCAATTCATAAAAGATATAGAGGAATATAGCTTGCAAAAGCGCTCTTTCTGCACTTTCCCAAAATGGATCTGATGCTCCATGTTTGTTCCCATTGGTATTTTTGATCAGGTTGTTAATGACCTTTAGGATATCACTCTCCTTTTTGACATAGGCAAAGGGATTATATCTGCAACTTTGCGACATATCTATCAGGTTAAAAACCTTAACCTTATAGCCTTGTTGTGCTAAGGAATATCCCGTATCCCGAAGCAGCTCGCCTTTAGGGTCTGTAATGACAAAGCTTGTATTTGCCTGTAGAATGTTGGGTTTAACAACAAATCTACTTTTCCCTGTACCAGCTCCCCCAATAACTAAGAGATTTAAATTCTTCCTTACCTTCTTTGTATCAAGGCTAAGCCGTTCGGTTTGAGTTAAGATAATATTTGCAAATTGATCCTTGCTATTTTTTATTCGATTTCTCTCTGCATTACCTCCCCACTTGGCTGTGCCGTGTTCCTTTCCTGGCATAAGGTTCTTTTGAGTTGTGACCTTATATAGTGCAAAAATGAATACAGCGATCAATTCAAAAAATAAAATTTGAAGTGTCTTCTCACTTGGCAATACAAAAATGTTGTTGATCATGCTGGCCTTAGAAGCTTCGGTAAGCTGCTTTACATCCACAGTTTCAATATCAAACGGCTTCCCTGAAAGCTCAATCACATGATGAACATGCAAGGTTATATAAGCGATAACAACGTAAAGGATTACACAGAGGATCAAAAAGTTCCTATTCTGTATTTTCCTTTTTTCTTGATCGGTCATTATTGTAACTACCTCCCCCCTTTCTCCCTATTTCTGTTTTTTGTAGGTGGAGCCTGTTTTTGAGCTTCCACTAGCGGCCTAATTTGTTGTCTTCTTTCATCTAAGTTCATGCGTGTATTAACTCTGTGCAGCATGTCGCGTACCATTGTGGCCCTGTCATCCTGTACTGGCCCCTTACCAGTCGCACCTAACCTTTCTGTGAGGGATTCCCTACCCTTCACTTCTTCCTTTTCAATAGTTAAGTCAGACGTTTCACGTTTGAAATCAATCTCATTAACTTTAATGCCGTAACTTTCTGCCAACTCACGATGTTGAGGATTATTCATATCTAGTGTTACATGTGGAACTTTTATTTTATTCCCCTCAAGCCGCTCATAAAGCATTTGCTGCTCTGGCTCAGGCTCACTTGCCTCAGATTGCCTTCCCTCTCTCTGCTTGAGAAAATCAGGAATAGTATCTGGAGCTTCCTTCTGAGGCTCGGCCTGTAGTTCAGCTTCTTTGGCCTGCCCTCCGATGTAAATCTGCGGTTTAGAGCCATCATACTGAGATACAAGTCCCTCCGATTCCATGCGATCAATGAGGCTTCTCGCCTCACCGTAGCCGACATTAAGCTCGGACTGTAGTTTTGGGATCGCTATTTCCCCGGCCTCTCTCGCAAGATCGACAGCCTGCAAGTAACGTTCGTCTGCCATATTTTTTTGCGGGTCAGTGAATGAAGAAGTATCAATTCCTTCTCTTTCAGCCAGTTCACGTTGAAAACCCACATTCATATCCAGCACGGCATCGTTAACCTTAATTTCACTGTCCCCAACAACGTCATATTTCGATTTACCGTTGTTTGGCGTATCCGCACTATCTCTTACTGCCTTTTCATTTTCGAGACGTGCGTTATTCACTTGAAGGTCACTTAAATTGATACCTTCCTTTGCTGCCAATTCACGATGAAATTTAATGTCCATATCCAACACAGCATTAGGAACCCGGATGCTTGATTCTCCAACCACCTGATAGGGTAATGCTCTTTCAGGCTGCTTATCGGCGCGATCAGTCGGGGTCAGCTCTTTATTTATAAGGTTTTCAATAATACTTTTGACCCGAACTTCATCGCTTTGTTTATAGAAAACAGAATGTCGGCCTTCATCTTCAACCACAGCATAGGCGATTTGATAACGTTTAGCTTTCTCTGCAAATTCCTTTAATCTGCTTTTATCCAGATCGAATAGCTTAATTTCATCCTTGCTGGCAAGGAGCTTTTTCAATGATTTCTCGCCCGGCTTGTCGCCCTGTTCTCTAGCCTTATTGATGAGGAATATCAACATCTGTTTTATTGATTCGTTAGTCATTTTAGCGGTTTCTCTGGAGAAGTCAGAAGCCATTCGCGTAACAATTGTTGAAACATCACCGCCGATATCAGACATTCTATCGCCCCTCATTACGAATTTTTCACTGGAACAGTACACGTTTCATTGATGACCATTACACTGTTGCTGTATCTTCGCTTTCATCTTCAAGCTCTTTAATATCAACCTCCAGCGCCTTAGCAAGCTTTCTTATATTTTCGTGAGTCGGGTACTTGCGATTCCCTTTCTCGATTTGGGATATGGTTGGTTGCGGAACCCCCGATTTTTCCGAAAGCTTCAGCTGAGTCCAACCTTTCTCCTTTCTCTTTTTTTTAAGTTTATAAATAACTCGCACCTCCTTGATGACATTATATTCGAAAACGAATATTTTAGTCAACAGTTTTTTATTCTTATTCGAATAATTATTTGAGTAACGGGCATCGCTTATTCTTTTCTGTTATGATTTAAGTAAAATTCTCAGCAATGGTGCGTGAAGTGAATGGATCAGCTAAACAGTATAATTGGAGCCAATATTAAACATTTTAGAAAAGCAGTAAAAATGTCCACTACGACATTAGCTGAGTTATCAAAAACATCACAAAGTACGATCAGTAAGATCGAAAATGGAAGTTCAACCAGTATCGAAATCCTAATACAGATATGTGATGCTCTCAAAATATCGCTTAATGACATTCTTCCTGCCGGCTTATTGCCCGACACACAACCGGATCATTCCGGAAAGAGACAATTACTTGGGTTATTAGATGAACTAACGGATGCAGAAATTAAAACAATACAATTTTTACTCTCGGCCAACATACTTCCGGTAATAAAGCAAATCACCCCTTTATTAACAGCTTTAGATGAGTTGGATGAAAAATCACGTAATAATCTTCACACCCTTCTTTATTCGATATTAAATAACAGGTGATAGCTATATCGTACAAGTTTCGACAATTTCAAGGGAGGGCCAAAATTATACCCCCTCAATCAAAAATAAGAGACTGACCATATAGGGTCAGCCTCTTATTTTGATTTGTATTTGCTTTATTTGCTTCTTTACAGTCTCAACAGACTTGAACAGCACCTTTGCTATCTCCGCTTTATTCATCCCCTTTTCCCGTAGATCGTAGACCTCTCTCTCTGTGGGAGTAAGGATATACTTTAGCTTCCTCTCCTTTTTCAGCTCCGCAACGAGTACAGCGGACGCGTCAGAATGAATACCCGGATGATCACTGTAAGCTTCCCGTACAGCCCTTGGTATGTCCCGGTAAGACGTTTTAGTAATATAATTAACTGCGCCTTTATCAAAGGCATCCAGGATGATTTCCTTGTCGTTTAGAGCGGTCAACATAATTATATTGCTAAGTCCTAGCTGCTTTAACTCCAAAGCCGTATCCAGCCCGTCACATTCGTTAGGACTTAACATGACATCGACCAAGGCTACATCAACGTTATTTTCTTTATAAGCCCTTATTGCTGCCTCTTTACTTGCCGCGCAGCTAACCACATTCAAATCCTGTTCTCTCTCTATGAAGGAAGACAAGCAGTCTTCCCATACTGGATCATCCTCAACCAACATAACATTTATTTGGGTCATCAAATTCCCTCCTATAGCGGTAAAAGAACCTTCTTTTCAAACACACAGTATGGCGTTATACAAGTTGTTCAGTTATAGGAATTTGCAGAATAAAAGTTGTACCTAACCCCTTCTTGGATTGTACATCAATTTTCCCATCGTGCTTATGCATAACATTCATGCAGTAGGCCAACCCTAATCCGAAATTTTTGCTTCTGTTCTTAGTTGTGAAATACGGATGAAATATACGAGTTAAATCTTCCTGATCAATGCCCGAGCCGTTATCTTGGATTTCAATAACGATAGCCTTTCTGGTTTCATATGCAGATATTCGCAGCTGCCCATTTTGTTCCATAGCCTCAGCTGCATTCTTAATCAAATTCCGTAAAACCTCTTGCATATGCACACTGTCACAATACATTTTCACATTGGTTTTGACATGTATAACAACGTCTATATTTTTCTTTTCCAAATACGGTAAACTCATTTCAATACTGGATTCAATGATCTCACAGACCTTATGGTAATCAGGTATAAGTATAATCTCCTGAGAATGTTTCTGAATTCGATCAACCATTGAGAGCATGTGTGAAGTGGAGTCCATTATAGTATTAATGTCTTTTACAATCGGCTTCGGGTTTTCCCGTTCAGCTTCATACTTAATCCGATCAGAAAGTATGTCAATTTTACCAATCTCATTTTTTATAGTATGGTTTAACGCTGATGCCCCGGAAGTAACCGCACGCATCGCACTTTCACGCTTGTTATTATCGAATCGAAGTCTGACCCCTAAAAGTCCATGCTTTGAAATCAAAATAACAAAAGCCATAAACAAAAGGGTTATAACTAAAGGCATTAACCTCCACACTTCCTCAAAATCAAAAAATGCCTTAAACGTGTAGTTCACAAAAATTTGAAAGATGATCGGTGGAAAGGTGAACAAAATAATATAGAAGCGATTCCGTTTAATTAACTGGATGCTCTCTTTAGCATAGCTGACTATCAATAAAGTCATCCCCACCAATAAATAAGGCACACACCACATAAAGAGTATTCGAAAATTATTTTTTATGTCTGGATAGAATGGAGTGTTGAAAAGCATTATCACTATTGGGATCAGTAAAACATAAGCAAGCTTGCTCTTCAATTGTTTGTTGAAGAATCCGCTGTAACTAATGGCGAACATCAAAAAGCAATAGGGCAATCCATTATGATTCATGAATGAACCTATTATGTGTAATTTAAAAAGTATGTTTTCAATGGTCGGCGTGATCAGCTCATGTGTATGTAAGTAAGGAATGGCCGTTTCTGTCATGGCACGAGACAGGCCACCACCGCCAGCCGCAAAAGCAGAAAATGCAACCCACCGAGTAGATTCATTTTTTGGGTTATTTACAAGAAGAACAGCAGCAATTGTCCATAAAAAAATAAGAACAAAAACCATATTTCCTCCTACAATGTTTCGCCCAGTTGAACTATATCTGCTTTAATAAAACGGGCCTCTTTCTTTATCTGACCCATCCACTTTTCATCTTTCTTCGCAACTACTAAAGGATAGTCCACATGATTCAGTGCTGGTAAATCATATTTTGAATCTCCAATGGATAGAGTTACGGCAGGATCAAACTTGGCAATCTCCCTGCCCTTAAATCCATCAAGATTTGAGAAATCTATTGTTATCCCATTCCCATCCGGTTGTACCTTTAAGCAGCTGTAAGGAACATCGAAATACTCCCCATACTGTTTTACCAATAAATCAAAATTCGTCGAAAGCAATTCAACATAAACACCTTTTTCTTTCAGATGGAAAATCAAATCGTGAGTAAAGCTAATGAACCTACCTTTTAAGCTTTTCTCAAAAAATAACTTCGATAAGTATTCCAACTGAGCATAAGAATATTTTTTGAATTTTCGAAGCACAAAAAGTTTATTAAATGAATCCCGTGACACGGCATCCAATGCTAAAAAATATGGGGCACGGAGAACAAATGTTGAAAAGTATAGGGGCCACAACTTTTCTCCAATTTCTTGTTTTTTTATAAACAGATAAAATTGTACGATGTTACTTTTTGTTATTGTGTTATCTACATCAATAACAGCGTTCCTCACTCCTTTGTTGTCAATCAAGTCGTCAATGTAAGAAAAGTCTGTAATGTAGTTCATGCGTTCTCCCTTCTCCTAATAATTGGTTTACACCCAATTTTATCAGGTATCCGTTTGAGCAAAATGAGTCCATGTATACAAAAAATCTATGCATCTAGTCCCGATCTTTTCGATGCCGGTCCTATTTTTGTGTACAAATAATAGGAGTTCAATTGTGGCCAAGAAATGAAATGAGTACAATCGAACTCCTGCAGCAAGATCCCTGGATTAAATTTTGTGTACATATAATTGTTTTTAGCGTTCTTTCCTTTCATCACGCTCATTATTTTTATTCTTGGACAAATCGAAACGCCCTCTCTGATTCAGCGTTTTTTCAATATCAGTGAGCTTATATAGTTCTTTAGTCATTGCGTTATGCCGTTCCCTCAACTGTTCGATTTTTATTCCGTATGTTTCTTGTCTCTCTCTGTAAATTGAAAAGTCCTTCTCCTGAATATTAAGCTTATCCAGTTGGTTCATTGCTTTTTCAAATGTTTCGATCTCCGCACTATATTTTTTCTTCACGAGCATTTTTCTGATTGTCGCTGACTTATATTCTTCATAAATCGGCTTATGCTTGTTGTAAGCTTCGATTGTCTGATTAATGAGTATGATACTTCGATTTGCTTTATCTGCTTCCTCAATAACTCCATTGATTTGTTTCAATCGTTGCTCTGTATCTTTGATCGCTTGTTGTAGATCACTGCGACTTTTTAAATTGTAATCTGTTATTAGCTGGAGCTGCTTGGACAGTTTCAATATTTCAATGTCGGTGCTAAAATCTCTACGCGAATTTCTCCTTGTTGCCTCTTCTACCTTCCGGTTAGTGAGCGCCCGAAGCAACGCAATAGTCAGCATGAAATTAACCGCCAATGAACCTCTTTTATATTTGTAGTTCCTTGCTGCGTCAAAAATTTGTGTTCGAGTCGGCTTCCTTTTAAAGCGGTATTTGTATTTCCGTTTTGATTCAACAAAATTAAATTCTCTAAGCTGAGTTCGTTCCTTGATACGATCTTCTGTGTATTCTGGCCCTAGGGTTTTTCCGCGAACTGATCTTTCCATGCCAGGAGCCTTGAACGTCATATATTTAACATGACCTTGCTTCATCGTGTACCCAAGTCGCTTCATGTTCTGCATAAACTCTTCGAAGGATTTAGATGATTTAATGACTTCATCTATGTCCTGCTTGATATGTGCTTTCCACGAATTCCCCCTCTTCTCTTCGTTCCATTCTTTATAAGATTTCGGAATAGCATGTTCATTTTGAGGAATAACACTGAGGCTGTATTCCTTTGCAATCTCATCTGAATAATCTCTTGCATCCTGTAAGCTCTGTTTACAAGCATTGAATTTCTTGCCATTCAACGAAACAGAATTTATAACAACGTGATTATGAATATGGCCTTTGTCTATGTGAGTGCTTAGAACGTATTGATACTTATCGCCAAACATTTTCTCGGCCCACTTCAACCCAATTTCATGCGCCTTGTATGGATCAGTAATCTCATTTTCTTTAAAGGACTGCATGAAGTGAAACCCCAGCGTTCCTTTTTCTTTTTTATGATTTTTTTTATTCGCAAGCATCTGCTTATAAGCAAGCTTATCATTAGAAGCACAGTTAACCCCAGTAACCAAACAGCCATGATCGGTCTTATTATCATTCACTATATATTTAAGAGAACGGTTCAGCGTTGATCTAATCGTTATTTGTTTAACATACGGCAATGAAATCAACCTCCACCGTAAAATTTTTCAATCTGCTGATAGATAACGTCCAGTTGTTTTTTCAGATACTTGATGTCATCGAGCGTCACATGCTCCAGCTCATTAGCTCTTCGCGCTACCTGATTAATGTTCGTCCCGATCTTATTCACTTCATAAACCAAATCGTCCACCTGTTTAAAATCTTGTTTGACTATCAGACCATCAAGAGTCATGCTGCGACAGTATTTACTTCTATCTAAACCAGCGGCATCTGCCTTTTTATCAATAATCTCAAGTTCACCCTCAGTAACAAAAAACTTCACTTCTTTATCTCTGTATCGCTTTTTTGCCAACAGGATCACCATCCTCATTTTACAGGGGTATTAGGGCGCAGCCCTAAATGAAACGGGTATTAGGGTGAAACCCTAACAAGCGTTTTTTTCGGAAGTGTGGCTACACTTCCAATGCTTGCTACCCTAAACCAACCCAAAACGCCTTTACCCATCATTTTATCATTTCCATCATTTAGAATAAAGAAAAAACAAAAAAACCTCCCTACAAAGGAAGGTCCTTATACCATAGGTCCTCTCGTACCCTGCCAGATCGGCAGACGGTATAAAAGGGATGAGGTGGCTACGCTTTTAGCGAAACGTTCCTAACTCCAACAATTAGTTAAACCCATATTGCTACTACGTTCCTTATTCATATTGAATTACAAAAGTTCAATTACAAATCGATCCCTGCGAAGTTCTAACGATTGTATGAATAGTTTGTACACTTCGTCACCAGCGTTCCCAAGCCAGCTACTTAAGTCGAAGTAATGCTGACTACCAGTAAACAATTCAACTGTTGATCGAATCAAACCTCGATATGAACTGGAAAGTTGACCGACGATTTCAGACTCAGCATGATAACCATTTTCGTCGTTATCATCCTCACCAATCCACTCTCCCCAGTACCATCCTATCGGCCCATCAGACTCACTCCAATTTACTCTGTAATAAATTTCGGGGTGGGAAACAACGTAACAAGCAGCCGCATATTCCGGATTTTTGTAAGCATTAAATCTCTCTACAAGTTGAATGAAGTTTTCTCCGTGTTCCTTAGAAGCAAACCAAACATTCCCTAACGTCATGCCTCTTTTGGCAGGTTGTCCAGATTGTACTTTTTCCGTTTTCATTTGATCTTTCATGTCCATTCCACGCACTCTCCTAATCTATAGGTTATCGTCTATTCCTTTGGACTTTTTCCCGAGCTTGATCTATCGTGTAACCCTGACGAATATAATGATTTTCTTCCACATACTCCATGTGTCGATCAACTTTTTCTGGCATTGTTTCAGGACTCCAGCCTTCCTGAATAGCTCTTCGAAGAAAATTCAAAGGTGATTTAACCGGACGTGGTGACTGCCTCATAATAAGTAATAATTCCAATACTCGTTCAAAAGGTAACGGTCTTAGCAATTCCATAATTTCGAAACTAGGATAAGTAAGTGTTGCCGTTTGATAAGCCAAAGCTATTGCCCTTACACTCCCTTTCTCCATAAATCAAATCCCCTTTCATTCAATTGAGGAAAGACTTTCTAAAGCCTCCCTGCGTTCCTGACTACTCGACTTTGTATAAACGCGAGTGTAATTCAGGTTCGTGTGACCCAAGATATCAGCTACCCTTTGAAGAGAATAACCAGTCTCTATAAGATCATGAGCGAGTGTATGACGAGGAACATGAGTAGTTAAGTCATCTATGCCTGTCTTTTCGCTTAATGTTCGGTATAGATATTCAATACCTTGTTTAGTAAGGCTAGTGCCGCCTCTTGATGAAGTAAATAATTTTTTAGTGGCTGGATTGCCGCGCTCAGCCAGCCATTCAGTGAGTGCCATACGTAAATCTTTATTCATTTCAATACGTCTGGCTTTGCCTCCTTTACCGTCGCGTACAAATAAATATCCCGTTTCAAATGAGATATCTTCTGGTTCCAGGTCAGTAACTTCACTTACCCGAAGCCCAGCATACAGCTGTACATAGACGATCGCTCGATTACGTGTGAACTTCCAACGGTTCTTTTGCTCTAAATTCTTATCATCAACAGCCCTGAGCAATTTATTACGTTCAAAGCGCTCCAACCATCTCGGGTCTTGGTCAAAATCAGCAGCTATTTTTTGCGTTTTTACTTTCAATGCTGGATTACTTTGGATAAGTTCATTCTCATTAAGAAACCGAAAGAAAGAGCGAATTGATTTCACAAAATTATTTACTGAACTGACCGAATAGCGTTTTGGTTCTTCGTTTCCTCGCTGGTAAGTCGCTTCCTCAAGCAAATACTTTTTCCATGCATTCAAGTCCCGGCCTGACACATTTACGGGATCAAACGCCTCGCTTTTCATTATCCGGTTGTGCCACTCGATGAATATTTTTGCTACGGTAACATAACGATCTACAGTGTTTTTACTCGCTCCATCTTCGAAAAGCCATGCTTCAAATTCTTGTAAGAGGTTAGTCATCGCATTCACGTCCTAATATCAATTAACTTCACGATCTAACCTTACTAAAACTGCTTGCTGATAAACTTTGATCAATTCATTGTCCCAAGTTCTTAAAGCATCGCAAAGGTTAAAATCGTCATAGCTGCTGTTGAACAGGTTAGCCCCCAAAAGTATCAATTTTCGATATCCACTAGATAAAGTCGAATATGCTTCGGTTTCAATTCCATTTCCGCTTTCATCCTCTTCATAAGTTCGCTCAATAATGACGTTCTTCTTTTTTGTTAAAATGTCTTCCACTTCAACTTCCTTGTCCTGAAATTTGTACATCCACTCCATGGGGCCTTCGTCACCAAACTTCCCACTAGTCCGGTTGTAAATTTCGGGCAGCGCAAGAATATAACATAAAGACTTATACTCTGGATCATTTACCGAATGATAAAACTCAACAAGCTTATAATAGTTACTTTGATGGGCATCGTTTACAAAGTACATACCGTACGCCTCCGTTTTCTTTTGCATTAACTTAAAACCACTCAATCTCTTTCAATCCGCTTAATATCTACACCCAAATGATCTGCAAGCATAATCTCTGCATCAGCTTTCACCTTACCCCAAAGCATCGAAATGGAGTCCACATATCCTCTGCAAAGAAACTCAGCAGCAAGGGAATGAGGCGTTCTTTTCTCGTCAATTATTTTAATTCCCTTTTGCCTCATTCTCTGCCTAATAGAACGCTGCTGTTTTATAATTTCGTCTTGTATACTCTTTAGCTGCAATTCAAATATGTGGCGAAGCTTGAAATCAGCTTCCTTCATTTTTTGGATGTTCAGCTCTAAAACATCTAGTAAGACTGGCAATTCCAAGTACGCTTTAACTAACGCCATGTCCTCTGTATCAGCTTTACGCATTTCCCCTCCGCAGACGATTCAGCATCACTTTAAAGACCGATACAGCTCAAACGTAGACTTATCAAGTCTGTTTGATGTCGTGTAATGATGTAAGAGAAATTCAAGCGCCGAAGAATTCTCGTTTAGATTAAGTTCTTGCTTGAGTGCGACAAATTTCTGCTTGTGATCCTCACCTATTTCTAAAGCCTCTTTTTCCAAACGTGCTTTCTCTTTTTTTATCTCCTGTTTATAATTCTGAAAATCTTTATAGATTTGAATTAAGCTTTCAATGACGCCATATGTTGTCTTTGCATTGAACTTATCTTTCAAGTTCTCTATCTCCACTTTCAATTCATCTGGAACCTGTATTGTTGCTCTCGACACGTACACACACTCCTTATAAAGTTGTTTTGATCCTTTAGTTAAGTGGACAGAATCGTACTCAAAAAATCATTCCGGATCTCGCCGGTTCGACTCTTATTGTGTACAAAAATGGATCTGAAGCAGCTCGCCAGGATTGTTATTTGTGTACAGAATTAGAATGATTGTTGCCGATCAATTATTTCTGCCTTCTCACGATACTGTTTATCCTTCACAAGCGTTATCTTCTCATAAGAATCATCATATAGGGCCAATAAATACGCGAGTGTTTCTGAATCGGTCTTGCACTTCAACGCCTCACGTACTGAACGTAATGATGCCTTGACTCCGCTGCTGCAATCCACCCTCGGCCTTGCATCCTTAGACGTTGTTCTAGCCATTAACACACCTCCTGATGGGTCTGTTATGTATCATTTAGGGTCATAAAAAAACGATAAGGGGCCACAGCCTATCTCTCTGGTTCATCCTTGCTTTTAGGTTTCCGTTCAGTCTTACGATTGTCTATTAGAGGTTTAATCCGGTTCAATTTTTCCGCTAACGTAGAACGCGAGTCAAACGAATGTCTGGCCCATTCAGGCAGCTTGTCCACGAGATAGCGTACTTGTCCTCTCTCATTGATTTCGAGTAATTGCGTAAACTCCGAAGTATTGTCAAAAACGTATGTCCGGTCAGCAATTTTCGAAGCAACAGCCAAATTTTTAAGTGAACGATCATAACGGCGTCTAATGTCTTCCTCCGGTATGAAATGTCCTCCTTGAGCAACCCGCATTTCAACACGGCTTATATGGTATTCAACATTCTTCAATCCCACATAATACAAATCAACCTCAAAGCCGGATGCTTTTGCTTGTTCCATTTGACGAATGGCCGTTTTTCCTGAAAGAGTTGTCTCGATGGAAAAGCTTCTCCCTGACCGGATGCATTCCTTAACACGGTTTAAAGTTTCCCTGCCAGCTGCTGGTGAGACACTTTCAGGATTGTCAGGGTTGATACTTTTAGCAATCGCGTCCGGGTCGATTACCTCTCCGATCCGCCCGACTAATTGTTTAGTCAGCGTGCTTTTACCAGCTCCATTTGTACCAGCGAAAACAGTCATGACAGGTTTATTCATGATAGGCTACTTCTTTTCGTCCTTCTTCCGTGAAAACGACTTTAGTTTTTTTACCATCTGGATACTCCTTCACCATTTCCCCATTTTCTTCATAGACAGCTGGTACACCGTTTCTTTTAGCTTCTTCACGAGCAGAATGTGTCGCTTTTTTCAAAACTTCTTTCAATTCATTTGTGGAAATCCGACTCATCTGTAATCGCCACCTTTTCGAAAAAGTTATGTGTTGAATTTATAAATTCATTTTACCATAGTTATGTATTGAAAAACAAGCGTTTAGCGCAAATTTTCAATACATAACTTCTGTTATGTGTTGAAAAAAAACCGCCCTGTTGAAAGGACGGTTTAAGCCTTTATTATTTTCATTTTCAGGAATCTAACCAACAAATTTATGAGGATAGGCAAGGACAATATAACTAATGCAAATAATTTATCCCCCCAATTCGGAATAGAGCCTGAGAACAGAGTGTAGGCCATCATTCCGAACAAGGCTAAACGTGTTAAAAGACCAATCAGATTTTTCATGGGATACAGAAAGCTGGCGATCAGCACGATTATAATAAATTCCTGCATTCTTGCCCTCCTTTCATAGCGTTTCCTAATTATAGCATTTATTCAAGGGTATTGACATAGTAACCAAAGCCTGTTTTGTATCCATGAATACACATACGTATACATTTACGTTTACGTTTACATTCGATAATTGTAATTATATAAACGTATATGTATACGTAAACATTTACGTGTGCGCGCTTTCTTTCGTAAAGAATCACTTCATCCGTCTATTTGCTTAATTAAAGATTACATTTACGTATACGTAAATGTAATCGTATATGTATACGTAAACGTTTATAATTTGAGAAACAGACCGCCCGGTCAAAGGATGCGGTCTGCCCCATAAAGCCCACCTTGTAAGCCGCCGCCTTTATTTAAAGCGACTGCCAGAGAACCGTGTTACCAGCACGGTTCTCCTGAAACAAGTATAACACCTCGTTCAAATGGAATAAATGCCTTTTGTGGCGTTGATTTCAAATAAGGATTTGGCTGAAATAGGTTTTGCATACACGGCCCTAATAAAAGAGGCTGTCTGCGATCCGAGCAGATAGCCTCTTTTTGATACGTAAATGTAAACGTACACGTTTACGTAATTATTTATGTGCTTCATTAAAGTAAAGCCTCAATGCTTCATTGATGATCCTTGTTTTCTCCCCTCTGCCATTTTCCGCACTCTGACTATCTATCTTCTTTTTTAAATCATTCTCGATCCAAACGGTATCTCTTGTATGCGTTTCTTCAAATTTCTTCTTTTTAGGCTTGGGCTTCGGCTTGTCTTCGTGTGAAGTATCAATAAGTTCAGGATGAACGCTGCTGGCTGACGTGCTTCTTATTTTGTTTTTCAACTCATCCATCTTACTACTAGACACGTTTAATCAGCTCCTTAACGAATTCTCTGTACAGTTTTAAACCTTGATTCAACTCAGGATTATCTTTAAACCCATTAATAGACAAGCGGCCTATAGCAGCTGTACGGGTCATTATAGTTTCAAAGCATAATTCCCCGTATTCTTCCTCAATCAGCTCGATCAAAGCCTTATTATCGGTTCTCCTTGAATCTATGAGAGAACGCAGTATTCCTGCAATCTTCATATCCTTATTGACCAGTTCCTGCACATGAATGCATGTTTCTAAAAAGCGGCCAATTGCTGAATAGCAAAATTTACTTGCTTCAAACATAGCAACAACTGCATCAGAAGCAGCTAGTGCATTAATCGTCTGATCACCAAGAGCTGGCGGAGTATCAATGATAATATAGTCATATTCGCTTTGTACGTTCTCAAGAGTCTCCTTTAGCACTAGCGAACGGTTGCCTTTATAAGACTCATATAACCACGATGGAAAACGCGCCAAATGATCCTCTGCCGTGAGCAAGTCTAGCCCCTCAGATACCTTATGTACATACTTACGTGCGTCTTTTTCCTTTAGGGCTTCAAAAACAGTTTTCTCATGAAAGTTATAAATGTCTTGTTGAGTCAGTAATTCAGTCAAATTCCCTTGTGAATCCAGATCAACCGCAAGAACCTTTTTTTCATATTCCTGACTAAGAATATAAGCTACAATTCCGGAAGTAGTTGTCTTGCTCGAACCACCTTTTTGTATGCCAAATGAGATAACCTTTGCCAT
>NZ_JBWBUJ010000002.1:0-246305 GCF_056173265.1 Paenibacillus sp. QJM3NY_38 | reverse complement strand
AATGGACTCCTTGATTGGCCCTACCTTTGAAAGCAGATACTTCACAGAGGACAAAGGTTATGATAAAATATTCACAACTTTGTTATGTAAATGAAGTCCTTACTTCCTCCATATTTTACTGTCTTACGCTTGGCGGCCGCGGACAGCAAAATGTCGATCGGAATGGGGGCTTTATTATTTTCTCTTATTCTAATATATATATTAATATATTACCTTCAAAGTTCTACATATTTCCACTCCTTATTTTGTGACAGAAAAATAAATTTAAGAAAAAGCCGAAGGCTGGACGCATAATGCTTGTTTTATATTAATGTTTATTTATTTTAAATGATTATAAGAATGATTGTTTGTTTACAAGTCTCAGAATCTATTGATTCTATTGGCTTTCTAGTATTTTGCTATCACAAGTTAGGGAGTTAATCGTCACATATTAAGGAGTATAGAAATCACAATAAGGGGAGTTAAGTGTCACTAATTCAGGAGTCATCTGTCACGATTTGTGGAGTAGAACTGTCACAACTTTGGGAGTAGAATAACGAGTATTTCGCCCAATTTGTTACCCACGATAGAACTGTGAATTTACTTTTTTTAATTTACTCATAAATATTGCGCCTAGAAGTTACTTTTATAGTTTTATGATGAAGTTTTGAACTAGAAAGTGAATGGAGTACTCCTTATCTTGTGACAGAAGTGAACGATAAGTCCTCGATTTGTGACAGCAGAGCTATTAAACACTCCTGTTTTTGTGACAGCCGGCAAACCTGGGATAGAAATACTCCCTTTTATGTGACAGACATTACTTTAAACTCCTCAATTTGTGACGCTTGAAGAACGACATAAAAGGAGAATGCTTTCGATAAAAGCTTGATCTTCAGTGTGTCCAACTCCTATTTTTGTGACAAAAGACCGGAGATACTCTTTTATAACCATAGATAACTCCCAAATCTGTGACAGAAGCATAGATTTACTCCTAAAAATGTGATAGTTTCCTCATAACACTCCTATATTTGTGACAGCTAGAGGATTAGAATAATCTAGATACTCCTTTTTTTGTGACAGTAAAGTAGAACGTAACTCCTCATTGT
Source organism: Paenibacillus sp. QJM3NY_38 (assembly GCF_056173265.1). Taxonomy (NCBI): domain Bacteria; kingdom Bacillati; phylum Bacillota; class Bacilli; order Caryophanales; family Paenibacillaceae; genus Paenibacillus; species Paenibacillus sp. QJM3NY_38. The sequence goes on along the minus strand of NZ_JBWBUJ010000002.1, from coordinate 245,220 downwards.
GTGATAATTATACCGAGGAAACTCATGTAAGGCTGTTTTTAATAAGCAAAATACTCTGGTTTGTGGCGTATTCCTTGGATAACTCCTAAAATTGTGACAGAAAACTTGCAGGTAATTTCTAACTATTTCCTGTCACATATAAAGGAGTGGAAAATCAGGAGCCGGTTAATTATAGTAATCATGAAGGGGGGGTTAAGGGAATGGAAGCAGAACAGCTAGAACAGATAGAATTTGATTTGGGTCCCACGTCTATTTCACCTGAATATGTCGTCACAAAGTCAAATGCATTGATTGAAATGCCTCTTAACCTTGACCTGCAGGAATCGCGTGTCATCTATACGCTCATTTCGTTAATCCAACCTGATGATGAAGACTTCAAAACGCATTTTGTTAAGGTGAAGGAGTTTGCCGACATCTTAGATTTGCAAGAGAAGAATTTTTATAAAAAGATTCGGGAAGTTGTGACAGGGTTACAGAGAAAAACGCTGGTAATTCGTGAAAACAATGGTGAATCCGATCTGGTGGTGAACTGGCTTTCCGCATCACGTTACCATCATCGTAAAGGTTTGGTCGAACTTGAATTTTCACCGCAGTTGAAGCCTTATTTACTGAAGCTAAAGAAGGACTTCACTCGATATAAATTGGCTAATGTCTTGGTCCTGAAGAGTAAATACTCGATACGGATGTATGAACTACTTAAGCGTTACCTGAACTTTGGGAAAAGAAGATTTACGCTTGAGCAGCTCCGAAATTTGCTGGAGATCGATCCAGGAAAACTAACTCATTACGGCCATTTGAAGCAGCGGGTTCTTTTGAAGACCCAGGAAGAGTTAGCCGAAAAGACGGATATTTCTTTTGACTTTGAGGAAACGAAAGTCGGACATAAAGTAGTGGCAATAACATGTTACATAAAGCCTAATCACCGCAAAAAATTGCTTCTAAAGGATCCGGAGATTTTCGAGAAGGATGTCACAGCATACTCATTATTGACCCGCTTCGGCGTCCGAAAGCCGGTTGCTGAAGAGCTGATCCAAACATTTGGTGAGAAGAGAGTTAAGGACAACATTCAATACGTATATGAGACAAAACAAGAGGCAAATATCGATAATATCAGCGGGTACATGGTAAAAGCAATACGTGAGGATTTCGTTCATAATGGTGCCGGATATGAGGATGAAGATCGGTTTGACTTTGATACATCTATCCCTCATTTAAATGCCCGTTTACGGCGTTTGATCGAACAGCATCACGAAAAGATCCATGGTGCTAAAAAATCCGAAGAGAAGAAACTACGGAGTGATATGGCTCAGGATGTAGTGGATGAGATTCACCGTACACTAGAGATACGAAGAAATCGAAACCTTAGGCCGCTCGAACCGGAGGATTTTGACCAAAAATATGTCCGAGAATTGTATGAATATTTGTTAGAGCACCCCTATGTCTAATAGTCGAACTTTGACCCTGTTTGTAAACGGCTAAAAGAAAACACCCATCGGCTTAGCAAGATAGTAGATGACCTCTGAATTCTAAGGGGTCATCTTTTTTATCGCCAACTGAAACCATTCGGAAATGAAACACCCACTCTAACTTCCTCGATGAAATGACAATTAAGGATATTCACCCATCTTTTATATGTGAAATTACAATTCCAATGAAGTTATTGTCCCAACAATTACCACGAAGCTACAATGTAAAACCAGCCCCAGAATCTTGTCGCATTTGGGAAGAAGTAAAATGCATGCTTGGCAAATTTCAGAATGGATCCTGGGGTTATGAGAATGTAACAACGAAAAGACCATGAAACTGCAAGTTTTCTCAAAGCTCTCGTTAGCTAAGCAACTACAAAACAGTTTGTGAACCTTAACTCCTGTATATTGGAGAAGATTTATATTTCTTAAATTATGTATACCCACATTAAAATATGTAAGTTGTAAATCTTTGGATAATAAATTATCTATATATATAATGACATTCCCAACAATAGGTGGTTATTATGCAATCAACTTTCTCTGTGTATCGATGGATGTTATCTTTTCTTAAACCATATGCTTCACTTGTTGCTGGCCTCATCGTGATTATGGCAGCAACTTCGGGAGTACAGTTGTTAGTACCGAAAATGATTCAGCATTTTATCGATCATATTTTGCCGGCTAAGGATTGGACACTGTTTACGGTGCTGTTTTTGACTCTTACTGTGTTTATTGTCGTGATGATCTCTCTATTTATGGTAAGGAATCTGCTACAGCGGCACATCGAAGAGAAGGCCTCACGGGATTTGCAGGTTACGATCTTGGGCCATCTCAGAAAGCTGGGATTCTCATACTACGAGAAGCATACCGTTGGGGAAACGTTAGCTTTTCTAAACACAGAAGTCTCGGCAGTGCAGCATGTGTACCGTCAACTATTTCCTATGACGATTTTTAGTTTTATATTTACAGTATTTGCGTTAATTGTCATGATTTCATCTAGTTGGCAGCTAACCCTTGTCACAATACCTTTTTTCATACTTTACTATTTGTACGGTCCAACTATTGAACGGATGGCGGCCAAGGCCAGCAAAGCACTCGCTCAAGCGAGAATCGAAGCGAACCAAAAGGCTCATGAAAGTGTATCTGCGATTGGGGAGCTGAGGTTGTTTACTGCAGAAAATTGGGATTTACAAAGATATTTGAACAAGGTCGACGCATGGAATTCCAACGTAGTAAAGTCCTTTTTTCTTGCGTATTTGCGGGGGAGCGGGCGAACGTTCAGCTTCTACGCAGGAGCGATTGGGTTGTTCCTAATCGGAGCTTGGCTATTGGAAAGGCATTTGATCACTGCAGGGGAGTTGGTCGGTTTTTTGCTTCTCTATTTTGTGGCAATGCAGGAGTTGACCAGACTGGTTTCACTCTTGACAGAGCAGTATGTGATAATGCACCAGACGGAGCGACTGTTTCGGTTCGTTCACGAGAAACCAGAAGTGAAGGAACCCCAAAAGGAAGTGTTGGAGCTGGTACATCCAGTGAGAGGAGAAATTTGTTTCGATAAGGTCCATTTCTCATACAGCGTTGACAGACCGGTACTCAAAGGATTCGATTTGATGATTAGAGCAGGGGAGAAAGTCGCCATCGTCGGAGAAAGCGGAAATGGGAAGTCGACGATTATCAAGCTGATAGGTCGGTTCTACGATCCGCAGCTAGGGAGGATTACACTTGATGGCGTTCCTATCAACAAGCTATCTTTTGAATCGTTGCGCGATCCACTCGGCTTTGTATTTCAGGAGACATTTCTGTTCGGGCAAACGGTGAGAGAAAATATATTGTTCGGGTGTCCGGATGCAACCGAAGATGAATTGATGGTTGCGGCGAAAGCGGCTTATGCGCACGACTTTATTATGAAGTTGCCTGAAGGATATGACACGTACGTTGGCGATCGTGGCATAAAGCTCTCCGGTGGACAGCGGCAGCGCATTGCTATAGCGAGGATGTTTATAAAAAACCCAGCGGTCATTTTGTTGGACGAAGCGACGTCCTCATTGGATAGTACTAGTGAGCGCGAGGTGCACATTGCGTTGGAGCAGTTGAAGAAGGGAAGAACAGTCATTTATGTAGCGCATCGGTTGCAAACGATCAAACATTTCGATCGAATCGTGGTTCTCCAAGAAGGGAGAGTAGTGGAACAGGGGACGTACGAGCAGTTGAGCCACGCTGGAGGAGCCTTTCAACGTCTGCTCATCGGTGACGAATCGTAAGAGGGGGCGTCCATATGGACAATTTGAGATTTGCTTGGAAGTATGCATTGAAGGTGAAGTGGCTCATTTTATTTACTACGCTGTTCATGATCATCGAGTCCCTGGCCTCGACGATATCCATTGTCTTTCAGCAAAACATCATTGATAAGGTCATTTTAAATCGGGAGTTCGGTATGTTGTTACCCCTGGTGGTGCTTATTGGATCTGCATATGTTACGCATGTTGTCTTCATGACTTTGGCACCGCGTTGGATGTACAAGATTGCTACCCAATCGAGGAAGCATCTTTCTGTTGATTTTATGCAGTGCATGTATCGGATTCCAACCAATAAGCTTCAAAATGAGCGAACCAGCAAATATTTGTATCAATTCGCCACCGATGTAGGGGATATCGGAAATGTTTCAAACTTCTTGGCGGGAGATATCACCCGGGCGATCGGTCGTGCGATGTCCTTGGCCGTTCTGATAGGGATATTTGCGATGACTGCTCCGGTGATGCTCCCCTTTCTATTAGTTCTAAGTGGGTTCTATATCGCGGTGGGGCGTTACTTTGCTATGCATTTAAAGGATGCCTCCGCCGAAGTGAATCGGACACGCTCGGATATGCTGGTGCTCTTGGAAGAGGGAGTATCCTCCACGCGGGAAGTGGTAGCGTTCCAACGTCAGAAATGGGAAATGGTCAAATATCATGATCACTTTGCGAAATATTTCGCAAAGTTGGTAAATGAAGTAAAAATAATTAATAAAGAACAATTTATCAGTATGTCACTGCAGTGGGGCATTACGCTGCTGATCCTCTTATTCGGTGGGATCATGGTCATGAACGGAAAGCTTACCGTTGGAGTGTTTGTGGTTCTGTACCAGTTAGCACATCGGGTGATGGAGGATATTGAACAAATATACACGTATGTCATGCGTTTTCCGAGCCGAATGGTTTCGATAGAGCGGCTGAGAGAGGTGATGGAAGGCGAGCAAATAGATGAAGACGGAACGCCTCTAACTGACCCGCTCCACAGCATTCGATTTGAAAGGGTGTCATTCCATTACGGTGATCGGGTGCTTCCAGTGTTGCAGGATGTGGAAGTCAATCTGCCGTTGAATAAAAAAGTGGCCGTGGTGGGACCAAGCGGTGGTGGCAAGTCGACACTGTCTAAGCTATTGGTTAGGTTTTATGATCTAGAGAAGGGAGATATCTTGGTTAATGGAAAGCCTTTGCACCATTGGAAACGTGCTGATTGGATGCGCAAAATTGCGCTTGTGGCTCAGGAACCATATTTCTTCCATAATACGATCCGAATGAACTTGAAGATGGGAAATGACAAAATATCGGATGAGAGAATGATCGATTACTGTAAAAAGATGCTCATTCATGATTACGTTGCGTCATTGCCAAACGAATACGAGACGGTACTGGGAGAGCGAGGAGCGCCTCTGTCCGGTGGACAACGGCAACGGCTGGCTCTGGTGCGGGCATTGCTAAAAGATCCTGAAGTGCTCGTGATGGACGAAGCAACTTCCGCACTCGATTTGGAAACTGAACGCCACGTGCAACATAATATTGACGAGCTCCGAAAGGGGAAAACCACGATTATCATCACTCATCGGCTGTCAACGGTGATGAATGCAGATCATATCTATGAGGTAAGAGATGGCCATATCACAGAGAAAACCACGGAGCTATGTTATTAGTATGTCTTAAAATAATTTCTACACAGACCGAAATAGAAAAATTTATAAGGTGGGATTGTAATGTTTACCGATTATAAAGATACACTATGGAATTATTTAGTTAATAATTCTCCGACTAATGAGAGTTTATTCAATATTCTAGATTACTCAACAAAAGCATTATTTCTCGAGAAGTTAACTGACTCAGAGGAATATAAAGTGGTTCTTGATAAGATCGAAAAGCAAAAAAAATTTAATGTTTTGGTTCGAAGTGAAATGATTGAAATTACAAAAAGATTCGAAAAGTGCAAAAAAAAGGTCGTATATTTAAAAGGTTTGTCTTTGGCTGCTAGTCTTTATAATCCAGTAGAATCAAGACTATATAGCGACATTGATGTAGTGGTAGAAAGCGATAAATTAGATGAATCTTTGAGGATATTTCGAGATATGGGTTATGTTTACGAGCATACGGGGAAGCCGGTAGGAATCGACACTTCCCATATACCATTGAACGAATGGTTGAGAAGAACTCAACACATCCCTGAAATTTTAAGGAGGGATGTTGATGGTGAAGGAAATAATATTTATATAGATGTCCATGCAAAGATATTTAACGAAATATCTACGGATTGGAGTTATATAACCAAAATTATTCAGCGGGCAGAAATGGAGGTAATCTTAGATCGTCCCCATTTAGTTCTAGAATTACATGATAGAATTATTCATCTTCTTACTCATATTACTAAAGAATATATTGATACAGGTACTCTACATTTGTTCGCCCACGGTAAAAGAAGGCGCTTAAAACTAATTTGGTTGTATGAGGTTGCCTTGTTGATAAGGAAAAACAAGCAATTTATTAATTGGGAGATTGTTTGCGAACGAATGGCTGAATGGAAAAAAGAGTATGAGGTACTATTTGCATTGGCACTTATTAATAGGGTATTCCCTTCTTGTATGGATAATAAAATACTTTCAGATTTATTAGAACTAGTTAAAGTGAATGAAATTGATAATATGAGTGGTTTTAGGAGGAGAGCGTTACCTCATTTAATAGAAATCTCTCCTGACGAGGTAATTCTTGGTGATCCACATATTATTTATACGAAATTATTATCAAGTGTTAAATGGTTGGGGCCAGTTATTCAATGTTATAAACAAGAAGATATTCATGCCAAAACACCAAGTATTGTTTTAGGTAAGAACCAAACCGGAGTAAAGAATGCTTTTGGATCACACTTAAGAAGGGGAATACCTGTCAAACCGGATGAAAAGGCTTTCATTGATTTTAGATGGGATTCTAGTTATTTCAAATTTAAAATCCGGTTTTATCAAAATGCTTATTCTCCCAAACCAATTTCTAAATATTCTAATATGGATTATTTCTGCTTAAGTTTTGGTACAAGTGGAAGAAACAATGAATTTGAACCTATACCGTTTGTTCGAATGCTAAGTTTTTATCCAATGAAAAGCAGTAATGAAATGACCCTTTATTTTTGGGACTCATTTGAAAGTGAAGGACTAAATAAATTACACGCATATGATGGAATAAAAGATATAAAAAAATGGCCATTTTTAAATGAACTATCTATCTACGAGGACGGATATGAAGCAATAGTAAACATACCATGGATGAACTTGGGTATTAAACCAAATATCGAGACTCAGCTTTGGTTTGATGTTGATGTTAGCTTTTCGAGTGATAAAGGCCGAACTCAACGTTCTTTATTAGCACTTGCAAACATGCATTATGCTGGGTGGTTAGACCCAACATGCTATGCAAAATTAAGGCTAATGTAACTTACAAAAAATAAAGTGTTTGACAAAGTCGTATTAAGAAATAGAAGTGAAAAATAACACCGGAGGGGATAAATTTGTCTTTGAATTGGCAGATTACTCAAATACAAGATATTAAGGGGAAAAGGAGTGCCTTATGGGATATTACCGGCACTTGTAATTTACGCTGTAAGCATTGCTACCAATATGATAGATATTTGTATCAATCACGAGAGGCTTATAAGGATGATTTAACCTATGATCAAGCATTAATAGTTTTAGAAAGGCTCGTTGAAGCCTCTGTAACCCATATACATTTTTTGGGGGGAGAACCCCTACTTCGTAAAGAACTAACTGATATTATCAAGAAAGCAAAATGTAATAATATGTATATTTCGATTAATACCAATGGCCTCCCGCTATCTGTAAGGAAGGTGAAGGAATTAATTGATGTAGGTGTTGATCAAGTAATGGTAAGTATGGATGGTGCTAGAGCTGAAACCAATGATCGAATAAGAGGGCAAGGGACTTTTAATTCTGTTTGGAAAAACATTAAGAATGCTGTGGAAGCCTGTAAAGGTACAAATTTGTCGATAGGTCTTACATTTACTGCTACTAATGCTAATGCGCATGAATTACCAGATCTTTTTAAAATGGCGATAGATAATAATTTGGATTATCTACATATTGTTCCAGTAGATGAGGCGGGGAATTTTATATCCAATAAAGGGCTCCTGGGGAATGATGAAAATTACTTATTAAATAATCTTGATAAAGCATTAGAGAAACATAGCTCGAAATTAATAAATATGTTGAAGATCAGAGCAGATCTTCGATTATGGCCGATTGAAGTTTTAAATAGGAAATATGGGAATATTCTTGAACCAGACCCAATAGGAATTAAATGCCAAGGCGGTGAAAAATTTTTCGTGGTCCAAGCCGATGGCAGTCTCGGTCCTTGTAATGCCGTGTTAGATAAAAAATTTAGTGAAACTGTTGTAAACCAAGGGTACTTTCAAACAGAAAAGGAGTACGTGCATACCTTTAATAAGGGTGGCATTGATAACTCAAGAATATTAAATGAATTTTATCGTTATCAGCATGCACCCAATACATTTAAGGGACTGGTTCCTTGTGATCGTTGCAGTTTCAAAGATCAATGTCAACCCTGTCCTATTGAGTATGATGAGAATCGGATTGTGAATCAATGTCTTTGGGCAGAGAAAGAAGAAAAGGACTTTAGAGAGCATATTCTTTTAAGTGAAATTCTAATTGAAGATGGATATTCTTTAACAACAAATAATTTGATTAATAATAGAACGGGTCAGATTACAGTTAACTTAGGAAGTATGCTTTCTAATATCATACGTGAAAGTCAGTCAAAACCACTCATTCGAGTATTAAAGGAAGATTTTGACCCACCACTAACTGAGCATCAGTCTAGAGAATTATTAGATATAATCTTGCAATTAATTGCTCTTAAAGTTTTGCGTTTAAATAAATCTAAAGAAAGAGGTGAAATATATGCCTGAGAAACAACTTCTTTGGGATATTACCGGAAAATGCAATCTATTTTGTACCCATTGTTATGCCTACGATAAGTATGAATGGAGAAACAAAGAAGTAGTTAAACGTAAAGATATGACCTTAGACGAGAGTAAAGAATTTCTGAAATTGGCGAAAAATATGGGGTTTAATCATGTTCACCTTCTTGGTGGAGAACCATTACTTCGAAAAGATGTTTTAGACATCTTAACTTTTGCTCGAAGGGAACTAGATTTGAAGATAACAATGAACACTAATGGATTGCTATTAACCTCTAAAATGATTGATAGCCTAATAGACTTAGGTATTTATCAAGTGGCAGTCAGTTTTGAAGCAACTACTGCGGTATATCATGATCTTATACGGGGTGTTGGAAATTTTGAAAAGGCAAGAAAAAACTTAAAGGCACTTGGTGATCGGGTAAAAGAGCGCGGTGCCGACATGCTTGTAGGAGTAGGATATGTCATTACAAGGGCTGGCCTTATAGATGTGAAAAATGTATTCGACTTTGCAATGGATAATTCCGCCAATGGATTGACTATCGATTTCCTAAGCGAGGATGGACGTGCTGTAGAACACCTTGCACAGTTAGAATATCCAGAAGAAGATGCTATAAATGCCATTGAAGAACTGCTGCAAACTACTGTTGGTCGAGTACCTGAAGGTTTTGTATTCCAAATAAACACAAAGCCAAAATTACGAAGGTATTTAAGTGAAAAGTATGGCCTAGAACTGGTTGGAGAGGCTTTTGGGGATAGTTGTCCTGCGGGTGAATATACGATGTTGGTAGAGAATGATGGCGTTGTTACACCGTGTGGAATACTGAATAAAAAAGCAAAAAATGAGACGGCAATAAAGGAGAGCAAGTATAATCCCGAAAATATGAAGATTTGGGACTTTCCAAGTTTGAAAGATTTACAGAATTCCATTTTTTTTAGAAGTTTCAAGGGATTTAAGAACGATCACCAAGGAACTGTTCCAACCTGTAGTTTATGTGAGTTTAAGTCTACGTGTCAGCCTTGTCCAGTGGATTATTTAGATGCAAGTGAAGTTAGAGAATGTGTGATAGCAGAAAAGAGGAGAATAGATTGGCGCAGTTCAATTTGGCAAGAACCGTTACAGGTTGGGGAAATAGATTTAGAGGGGCAGAGTGAAATTGTAAAGTATATATACACTTTACTTAAGACAGGGTATTCTCTCAAGCAAATAAGTGACAACATCACACAGAATAATGAGATATCAAAAGGACAAATTGATGAGGAGTTGTGGGAATTCGCAATGATTTTGCGCAAAAGTGGGTTACTGAGCATTGATAAACCTTTAGTATCGTAATAATTATTTGAATTTTTACTTGAAAGGAGGTGAAAATTCAATGGAAAACAAACGGAACGAAGTGAATAATGAAGAGCAAGGTTCCAAAATTCAATATGAAAAGCCAGTATTGGATCTAACAAAACTGCAAGAGGCAGCAAAAGCATTTGCTGTAAAATCTGGAATGAGTAGTTGCTAATTATTTGAAGAATTTCAAGGAGAGCGTCGTACCAAAAAGTTCGTTTTGGTATGACGTTCTCAATATGAGTACGATCCTACACACGTATATTTGGTGCACTTAGTTGCGGTTAAGGTGGTTAGTATTATTCGCAGTCAGGAGTGAGTTGCTTGAATCCTGGAATAAAGGAATGGGCAAAGTGGGAGATAGGAAGTAAAGCATATATTTTTTGTGGTGGACCTGAAAAAATACGAAAGTATTTTTTGGATTTTTACTCTGCTTTAACCCCCCAAAGTGACTATGAGGGCAAAATAAGGAGAATAGAGTTTGGATGGTTAAAAAATAATTCAGCAATCTATAAACCACAAATAATTATACCGGGTATTTATCAAATAGGCCAATTAAATGAATGTGTAATATTGGAGTCGCCAGGTAATTGGTTTGTAAAGGTATTCCCTAATAAGATAGTTATTGAATTGGAAAAACACAATGAAGCTTGGTTGAAACATTGGGATGTTTTAAATCAAGCGTTAACAACTGCACTTGTTATTAATTCTTCTACTTGGGATATTTACTCATTACATGCAGCATGTGTTCAAACCAATTGGGGGAATGTGCTTATTTCTGGTCCTAGTGGGGTAGGAAAGAGTACTCTTGCATTAGGGATAACTGCAGAAGGTGCGAATATTCTTACGGATGATCGAGTGTTTATATCACTCGAAGATAACGTTGAGGTTAGCTCGCTAGGGACTCCAATAACTTTTCGGGCAGGAACCAGCAATATGATTCAAACACTCAATAGATATGAGAATGAAGTTGATCCAGATATTTATTCAAACGTTAATAGAAGATACAATCACAAAATTGGAGTGAATGTTGAAGAAACATTTAACTCAAAAAGACTTCGTCAAGTTTCAACTTTAACCGGAATTGCCTTTTTATCGAAATCACACGAAATAAACCCTGGTTCATGGAACAATATCAACTCGGTTAAAGCCTTAGAAAAATTAAGCAGCTCCGATTTAATATTCGCTAATTCCATTGGCAATAGCGCCTTGCAGTTATTAAACAGAATAGATAAGTGGGAATTTTCATTTTCTTTTGGAGAGTTTAGACATTTTAATCAAATAGTAAGAAATTTTTTAAAGGGGCCTATTTTGTGAAAGCAAAAGAATTTGTAATTAACTTTCGAAATGGAACCATAACAGAAGTTCCAGAGGAAGAAGACAAGTATAATTTCATCATGAACACATATGGTTACCAGTACAGTGATATTCAAAAAAGAATTGAACAGGGACACTTATTCTTAGGTACATTGCCTCAAGTATGGAAAATGGTGCTGGAAAAATATCGTGAGTTTGAATTTGAAGTAGTTGGGAAAAGTATGATACCGGTATTGGTAGAGGGAGAGAAAGTTACAATAGTACCCATTACGAGGGAATTAAAACAAGACGAAATTGTTCTAGCTATTCTAAAAGAGAAGTTAATCGTTCATCGAATCAAAGAAAAATGTGGAAACACATATATTCTTCAGGGGGATAATTCTCCAGAACCCGATTTACCAATTAATATTAACGGTATAGTTGGTGTGGTTAAGAAGAAGAAAGTTTCCTTAAATAAACGAGCTCTTACCTTACGAAATTATATTAGAAAAAGAAGGTGGCATTTAATTTGGCCCATATTAAAAGGAATTTTTCGGCAGAATTAGTCACAAAATATATTAATGCATATTCTACTGAATTCACGAATTCTTGTTATTTAAATTCTAAAGATAATCCTTGGTATGGTTTAAAAAGAGAAGTAACTATTAATATAAATTTAATTGAGGCATCTCTTAACGATATAGTTTTCTCTGAAATAATAATGCCTAATCTAGAGAATGAGAAAATAATAAAGCAGTTGTCTGATCCTGAATATTTATCTAGAGAATGGGGGGTGGATACAATAAGTATTCATGGACTTCCATTTAATCTCTTGAAACAATTTAATCATAATCATGGTTGGGTTTCAAGGGGGATGTCTACTTGTTTACTGGAGCTTGCTAACTGGAAACCTTCCAATAAAATAAAAAAGGCAATCACTAAGGCAAAAAATAATAATCTTCAAATAAAAGTCGCAAACTCGAAAAAAGACTTTTATTGTATTAGGGAATTAGTGAATAACTTAAATTTAGGTGCAAAGGACTCCAAAAAGAATAAGGAGAATCAAGTGGATTTCTTTGAACATGCATATCTGGAAGGTAAAGGGATAGGCCTTCTAGTTATGCATGGCCAGGAATCCATCTCGGGGATGTTTGGGATTTGTGTGGATAATGTAATTTATATGTTGGTACACGGTTATAATCCACTTACTACTCATTTATACGCAAACGATTTTCTTTACTTTCATTTTATATATCTATCTCAGATTAAAGGCTTAGAAATAATTAATTGGGGTAATGTGGATGAAGATGATCTAGGGCTTCTTAGGTTTAAATCAAAGTATAGTTCTTCAATTATTAAATCCAACTCAATTCATTGGTTAGGGGGGATAAATTTATGTGCGGGTTAGCTGGTATTACTGAATTCGGAAAGGTAACCGATTATATTACTTCTTTAAGGAGCTTTCCTGGTGTCTCAGCAGATGTATCTGCACGTGGTCCTGGAACAAAGACATTTGTATGCGATCCATTTATGTCTTGTATTCATGCAAGGCTCCCTGTAGTTGGTGGACCAGATGCTGAGCAACCATTAATAAGTGAGGATAAGAAAAAATATCTAATTTATATAGGTGAAGTATACAATTATGATGAGTTATATTCAGAGCTTAGAAAAAGGCATGAATTTTCTACAGCTAGTGATGGAGAAGTAATTCTTCACGGGTTAGAAGAGGGAGGAGTAGATTTTCTTAAGAAAATTGATGGGATGTTTGCAATAGTTTATAGGGATCTCTCGTTAAACAAAGTCATACTTGCACGTGATAATTTGGGGATAAAACCCATGTTCTGGGGCAGGGATGGTAAGAAAGTTGCCTTTGGTACTGATATTAAGTCAGTGCATTTACTTCTAGGAAAAAAAACCGAGTTTCATTGGTTAAATGCTCTAAGCATGATAGGTCAACCATCTTCTGTAAATGGTACTTGCTGGCATGGGATAAATGAGCTAGAGCCAGGCTCTGCGATAATATTCTCTGAAAGTGATGAAACTGTGATAAATTGGTATAAGTTCAAATATACTCCGTCAGATTTTGGTTATTCCGAATTCATAAGTCAATATGAAACCATACTAGTTGAAAGTATAAGTAGACAAACCAACTTAGAAAATGGCTACGCAGTTTCCTTAAGTGGAGGACTAGATTCTTCGATTTTATGTGCTCTTTCATCAACTAAACCAAGTGCGTCCTTTGTTCTTGTAAATAAAAGTACAATTGAAAATGGTGAATTGGACGCTGCGAAACAGGTAGCAAACTATTTAAATATAGACTTAGTTGAAGTCTACACTTCGGAGTTAGAAGAAGCAAGAGATGACTATTTAAATTTACTACGATTTTATGAAAATCCCGAGTTAAGGACTGAGCATATACTTAAAAATAAATTACTCAAGGAAGTTTCACAACAAGGGTATAAGGTCATTATTTCTGGTCAAGGTAGTGATGAATTTAATGGAGGATATTCATCACTTTTTGTAAATGAATTGGGAGAGACTAGTTTAGATTTATACTTAAAACATACAATTCAGGACGAATATTTTAAACACTTATTGATAACAAATAGAATTAAACCCGAACTCGTTGATTTTATTAATTGGAATAACAGCTCTTTTTTGGGGGACATAGGTAAGGGACTATGGGAAAAGGAGTTACATAGAAGACTAAAAATACTTAGGAGATACAACTTACGCCTAGAGGATAGGATTAGTGCTAAATATGGATTAGAAAACCGCGTTCCGTTTCTAGGAAAGGAGATTGTTTCTCTATTGTGGAGTATACCTCAACAACTTCAAGGATCTTTATTAAATAACAAAGAAATATTGCGAATTGTTTCTAGAAAATATTTGCCGAAAAATATCGTGGACAGGAAAAAGGTTCCTTTCTTCCATGGTAAATCTTCTGGTAGTTCATTTAAATATTTTAGTGATATATTATTCTTCAAATCTAACAATAAAGAGTCAATTATTGAAATAGCACGGCAAACCAGTGCGTTTAATAAAGATGGTTATTTAAATAGTGATATGTTCGATGACATAGTGGCACTAGTTAGTCAACATCCAAACCATGAAGGAGTTGAAGTACTATCAACATTAATAAACTTAGCTTTATTATCTGAAAGCTCATATTTTTTTGGGATGTTGCCAGATAAATCATTTGACAGAGCTGTGTACATACAAAAAGAAAATATTGAGTGGACAACATAAGTTCCAACTAACCATTAGGATTTTGCTTTATTTGCTGCCTTAAAACATTAGTTTTAGCTCAAAATCCAAGATTAAATGAAATTATTAATAATACACTGTAATCTCTATTTGAAAGGAGTAGTAGAGAAATATGGATTTATATTTTGGGGAAGCTCAAGATAACGATATCATTGAGGTCGTTAATTTGTCACGTAAATGGGAAGTTGAAAATATAACTTATGGGCTTGTAGCAGGAAAAAAGGATGACTACAAAAAGTCTGATGTTTGGATTTGTAGTTGCGCCGGACAAATTATTGGTTACTTGTCCGGCACCGTAAAATTTTCAGAATCCATGAGTGTACTTCCATGTAATTCACAGTATTTCGAAGTTGATGAACTTTATGTAGATTCGCCGTGGAGAGATAAAGGAATTGGTAGCAAGTTGTATTGTTATGTAGAGAATGTTCTACACGAAAGAGGAATCGAATACATTATTTTAAGTTCTGCAACAAAAGATTTTATGAAAATTATTAACTTCTACACTGGACATAACTTTGATTTGTGGACAATGGTTTTTTATAAGAAGATTAAGCGCTAGCAAAAGTATATATAGGTACTATACTGACTGAAGAGAGGATGTGATTGTTTATGATGGCTCGTGCTTTTCTGGAAATTTGCGAAAAAAAAGTTTGCTTTAATGGCGGTGACTATCGGATACTATCTTTTATTGCTCAATACTTTCGCAGTTTAAAAACAGATCGAGTAGACAGGGTTCCAGATTTACTTATTAATATAATCCAACATAATAGTTATGATCCTTTTGCAAGAAACATTAAAGAGCAGCAAACGGTTATTGACGGGGAGTATTTGGTTGGAAAACTCAACACCACTGAGTGTCATTTTTCTCCCGGGCGCTGGATTATCCTTAATGGAGGTTCTCTGGATGTACATTTATATACCGATAATATCGACTCCTGGAAACTGATGGTACAAGTTCTTCGGGATTGTATTATTAATCAGTGTTCTTTAAACGAAGTTTTATCATTACATGCTGCTGCTGTTGTAAATCGAGGAAGTTGCACTATTTTGTTGGGTGAGGAAAGTGTAGGTAAAAGCTCATTTGCAATAGCACTTGGTCTATTAGGATGTCCAATTATCTCTGATGATCGAATATTTATTTCTTTTAAAGATAAAGAGCTAGTTGCATCGTCTTTAGGGATACCTATTACTTTTCGAGCAGGCACATCGATATTGATTCCTGAATTAACAAAGTACGAAGAGGGTGTGCCGGAAGTTGTTTTTACTGACGAAAGGCTTAACTATAACTATAAGATTGGGATTGAAGAGAAGGAGTTATTTCCAAGTGATTCTATTTATCAGTGGAGAGGAAGAGATTATGATTTATACTTTTTGTCAAGAGATCCATCCGGTTACCGTTCCAGCGAAGAATTTAGTGAACATGCTGTATGGCACACTTTTCTAAACAATGCTCGAAGCAGTACCAACATTGTTATCGAATCCGAACGTAATCCAAACACTTTTAGAGATTATGTACGAAAAATGTTTGCAGGTGATAATACATGAAACGTGTGTTATGTATAGGTTCTCTGGAGAACTATTTTTTTGTTGAGGCTGTACATGCGTTTCAAAAAATAGGTTTAGATGTCATTTATCATTATGAAAAAAATGATAGAAAGCCAGATTTGATATTTTGTGTAAATGACATTCGTTATGATATTGATTCAAGTCTTAATGACATTCCTCTTGTAACCTGGATTGGGGAGAGACCTGTTTGGACACAACTTTGGAATAGCTTCGGTGCAAGACAAGCAGACTATATTTTTGTAACTGATTTTGAATACATAGATTTACTAAAACCAGAATATGAGAATGTGTTTTTTTTGCCATTGGCTAAATCTTCTTTCATTTATAATCAGCGCATTCACCAGTCATATAAATATGAAGTGACGTTTGTAGGAAACAATATGTTATCACAGATTTATAAAAATAATGAGTATTATTTGTTTGAGATGATAAATTCTCAAGAGCGAAATTCTGTCATTGAGATTCTAGGGAAGGCCGATCTTAACTTAAGTGTTAAAGCCCTTATTGAATCATGCGATTACATTCAGGAATTATACAAACGTTATGTAGTTTCAGCTAAAGGGAGTAGCCTTTATAAATTTAAGAAAGAACTGTTTATTAGCAAAATCGGAATGATCCATACTTATCTAAAAAGACTTTGTTATTTAAAAGGAGTACCTGATATAATCGTGTTCGGTAAAAGATGGGAAAGCCATTTTGGTGAAAGTGCTTTTCCTCCTGTACCATACCATACTGTTTGGGAAAAGGTTTATGCCAGATCGAAAATTAACATTAATATATCGTCCCAGCACATGCAAAACGCATTAAACTCTCGTATATTTGATGTTATTGGTGCACATGGGTTTCTACTGACGGATTATCGCGCGGGGCTTTACGATTTATTTGAGGAAGATGAAATTATATGTTATTACGACTTGGATGATTTAAATGAAAAAATAAAATATTACAGGGCACATGACAATATTCGAAATGAAATTATTAGGAAAGGGAAAAAAAATGTTTTAAATAACCATACATTTGGTAATAGAATACAACAAATCTTAAGGATAGCTTTATAATGAGCTTATTAATTAAAAAGCAAAAGTCTTATTCGTTAAAGCAAATAATCGGTATCAATCCATCAGCTTATAGCTCTTATTTTTAAACACAACAGACCCACAAAAGGGATACTTTTTTCAAAGAATCCTCTTTGTGGGTCACAGTTAATCGTCGGCGTATTTCTTTTTTCGAGTGTGGGTTACATAACTATTAATATCGTTGATGATCTTTTCTTTGGACTTGAGCCAGATCTGATCCGCTCTCTGTTTAAATCCTTTTTCACTGCATAACTTTTTTAATTCATTTTCGATCACAAAATGAGGGGTGAAGCTGGTAGTACCGCGGAAGGGTTCCAGGAAATCACGAATGAGCAGATACTCCTCTGGCCGCAGGCCATTTAAAGGTTGGCCATAGGATCCGGTATCAATCAGTTTTGATAAATACGGCACTGGCTGCCGGATCCCATCAATCCGGGTTTGTACATAGTCGAGGGCTATAATGAAGGCGTATTCTCCCTTCCTCAGCCACTTGGAATATAGATCTGGGGTAAGCTTGACCCCTAAGAACCCAGTGAAGAGTCTGGCTTGATCAAAAAAGTATTCTTGATTGATATCCAGGTGAGCATGAGTGAGAAATCGGGAAAGGTGGAACTGCAGGCCAATTATGCGATTGCCGGCCGTTTTATGTTCTACAATGTTAATCGATAACCCGAGCAGTTCCTTGATCTCTTCGATGGCTGGGGCTAATATTCTCGCTTTAAAATTGGCGTATCGCGGATATTGATGATGCACCCCAAGCATGGCCCTTAAATTTTCTAAGGAGACCACCTCGCCGGCCCAAATGCTGTCACGAATCAGTGAGTATAGCTTAATCGTAAAGCTGCTCTTAGCCTTCAATAGTAAGTCGATTTCATCGGAATTAAACAGTTTGGCAATACGGAGAAACAAAATCTCCACAGAGGCGTGCATCCGAAACTTGATAACTGATCCACGAGATAATTCTAAATTTTCTATTAGTTTCTTCTCGAATTCTACACTGCCGGCGTGAATGGTAATCTCTTGTGTCGCCAGATGGTTCAGGCTTGATTTCAGTTCTGAATATTTAATGCTTTTCCGCCCCATACGCTGGGATAGATCAGCAAGTGTAGCCTCATAGGAATGAAAAGGTGTGAGGTTCCAACGGATCACATCGGAAAGCCAAAGGAGGATTTTGATCTCAGTAAGGGTAATTTTCTGCAGCCCAAAATAGGACGCCTTATATGACATATGCTGGACACCACCTCTTACGCTATTATACTTTAGATTTGTATAGGACGTAACTTTTCTCTATCGGTGGAAGATGTTATAATCGAGGTATTATAAGAAAGATGAATTGATTTTCTCTGCTGACTAACAATTTCGGCGGAGAGCGAGAAGCTGTTTATGGCAAATAGGTAGTGGATTTGCAGGGTGCATGCGCTAGAAGTATGTGCTTTTTTTGCGTCCATTTTTCGGAGCTTATCATTTGATGGGCTCCTTTTTTGATCATAAACAGGTGAAGGAGGCACGATCATGGATCCATGATCAGCACAGGAAAGAGGGAAACTAAACAATCTTCGAGGAGGAATGTTTACATGGCTGGAAACCATGGGCGTAGGCAACATGATGGTAGTGAATCTCAAAAAAAAGAACTTAGTGGTGGCCTGGCAGATCATCTACTAGGCATGGCACTTGAAAAACGTAAACTAGCCAAAGATCATATTCAACAGGTATATGATTCGGTCCCGGCTAAATATCACAAACATATCCGGATTCTCTCAAGAAATGAGAAAATCTGGGATAAGGAATTCTTTCTAACGGATGAGCAGCGGAGACGTGGCCTGCATTCGTACCACAGTAAGACATTTGTTGAAACGTTCAGGCCATATGTGGACGTAGAAGGCCGCATTACGGAAATGATTGACGTACACCAAGAGCATGGCAGCGGGTACACACTAGAAACCTACGCGGAGCAGATCGGAACTCATTGGGTCATTGAATGCGTATTTGATGGACTCAACAAAAAGGGTCAGCGAGTTAAAACACGTGATCGAGCTGTGATCGGATTTGGAGGTACCGGCGTCGATGCGACAAATCCAATTGAAAATGCCACGACAAGCGCGGTAGGGCGATCACTCGCTCAGGCAGGATACGGATGTATTGGATCCGGCCTAACGTCTTTCGAGGATATGTTCATCGACATATCTAGGCAGAAGGCGCTGGAGGATCTGAAAAATGAGAGGAGATCTAAGGTGATGAATCAGAATGACAGAGGAGATGTCCAGGATCTCGATCGTGATTTCTCTCGCACGACTACTAAACAGACAAGTGAACCAGATGATCCGGTCAAAATGAAAAATTCACTAATAAACCAATTGATCAATCTTACAAAGGGATTTGATCAAACCTACGTGAAAAATCGAATCTCCCAATTACTAAAAGTCACCTTTAATGGGCGGTTTAATTCACTTGAGGTCGGACAACTGCGTTTGGTTGAAATGCATTTTAAACAAGAGATTGAGGATCAACAGGTTTCTTAAAGAAAGGAGTTAAGGCATGAGGCTACGTAGAACAAGACATGTTGGATGGTATGAGATTATGTCTCAATGCCCGATTTGCGGGAAGAAAGGGTGGTGTGGGATCAATGAGGACCAGACCATTGTCCATTGCATGCGGGTACCATCTGATAAATTTAAGGATACAGATATTGGTCGACAGTATACTCATTATTTGACGGAACGTATCCCTCGGGAAAAGATCGAGGTAGAGGTTTCAAATGCCGTAGAAAAACGTTCAAACGACCATCTTAATCGTGTATACCGTGCCTTAACGAGAGAAATACCGTTATCTGCAAAGCATGCTAACCATCTGCTGAACGATCGAATGATGGATGACCAGTCCATTCGTTTGAGAGAATATCGGACTATGCCGGATCGTGATCGTTACAAGGTCGCTAAAGGCGTCATTGGTCGCATAAGCAGTGATACGGACTTATTGGGCGTTCCAGGCTTTTTCGCTCAAGAGGGACGATATGGGCCGTATTGGACGATGGCCGGCGATACGGGGTTGATGGTTCCGTTTCGTTCGATTTTAAATGAGATCATAGGCTGGCAGATACGTGTAGATAAGCCAAAACTGGAATTAACGATGGAAGGTTCTATAAAAGGGGACATCTTGGAAGAGGTTGAACCTCTTCCTAACGGCTTGAGACGAGCGAGATGCTCGCTTCAAGTCCAGGACAAGACCCTTGAAGTGATCCTTACTGAGAAGGATAAGAAGATATGCAATTCCAAGTCAGGGCAATTCGTCTTTAGTGTACGATTGCAGCAAGGTACCAAGTACTGGTGGTGGAGTAGTGGTTCAAAATTAAATGGAGCCTCAATAGGTGGACCGCTTCCGGTCCATCTGGCGTTACCGTATCCATGTTTACCGTACTGGAAAACAGGCGAGGATCCTAGTGGCCTTATTGACTGCTCGGAAATTTGGATCACTGAGGGAGCAATGAAAGCAGACCTTGCTTCGGATATGATGGTAAAGCCGTTTATGGCTATACCAGGAACAGGAGCTTTCAGATTAGCTCTTGAACCACTTAAACAGCTCGGTTGCAAGCATGTCGTTCTAGCATATGATGCTGACGCTGTTACAACACCAGAAGTTCAACGTTCTTTAGAACTCTGTGCAGAATTTTTTGCTAAAGAGAGCGATATGGCACTGAGTCTTGCGATGTGGGATGTATCTTTAGGTAAAGGAATCGATGATCTTTTAAGAGCAAATTATGTTCCGCAGGTGTCCTCTCTGTTGGCTTAAAATTCTTCGTCGTTCCTTCCAGAATGCTGGCCGACTGATTGATGCTCTAGAGATGATTTGTCATAAAAGTAGGGGGAATGTTTATGGTTATCCAGACCAATCCAACCTTTGGAGAACAATTATCCCAAACTCAGCAGGCCCCTAAGGAGAGGGATAGAGTGGTCCATAAAAAGTATAAGCATTACGGAACCGGTGTCGTCATTGAAACAGCGAGGAGTGGTGTCAGGGCTCTTTGCGTTTTTCCGGATGCCAATCCTCCTGTGATTGCTTATTATAAAATTGATAATTTGGTAGTGGCACTTAAAAAGAATAACTAGTATTTATGGTATGGGGAGAGTAATTCTCCCCATTTGAATATGGACACAGTCAGGCGAGAAAATAAAGGGGTTACTACCCGAAAGATCCGGATTTTTAGCTTATGGAGGATGAAGACAATGCCCAATAAAAAAGGCTGGTACGCAAAGGAAGAAGTGTTAGAAACGGGATTGCCATATTACAACTCAATTTCTAAGCGCTGGACAGATACGCCATATCCATTTGCGGTGCTACTGACAAAGAGTCGTTGTAATGACCTGGGCGTTCCGATTCTGGCAAGTGGACGTGAAAAACCATCAGCTTTCCGTCATATCGCGTTAGCAGGGAGAGGAACAAATGATGATAAACGGTATAGATATGCTCCTTTATACGATCGGAAGGATGCATATCACCTTATCAAAAGCCAATTGTACCCTCATGAGATTATGGGAGATCCCGATGAACTATAATAAAAAGGAGCTGCCCAACGCTGTAAGGCAGCCTTCCAGAGCAACATGAACATAAATGTCTGATGAAAATGGATATTAACGAAATTAATTGTTCGTATACCAGCATTAACTGATACATAGAAACGAATAATGTCGAATAACTTAAAGTATTAAATAAACGAGAAATTGAAAGCGAGAGCCTTGTTGGCCCTCGCTTTTTTTGATTTTTTGAGATTGAGTATTTTCGACATTAGAACAAACTTTTTGACATTATCAGTGTTTTAATAAATACTAGGATATTTGTAAAGTTTTTGATTGTACCGAGGGGTGAATAACTCGTTGTGCAATTGTTACCCAGTCGATCTGGACAAAATCTTGTGGCACTGGATTATTACTTTCTCTTCGTGTGTTTATCTCTTCCTGCAATAGAATTCTAACCTTCCGTTGAACATCTTCAAATGATAAGCCTTGGACTTGAATACGAAAACCAGGAATATAAGCTTTATGATGAGACATACTTCCATTTGTCTCATACAAAATCGGGAATTTACCGCCAGCCATTACAATCGTCTCGGTTTTAGCGTTATCTTCTGGAATCAGCAGGCCAGAAGCAGCAAGTGATGTTATTTCCTGATTCATAATCTCTTGAACAAGGTAACGTACCTCTTCGTAGGTATCACCGATAATTTCTAAGTCTAGAATTGGTACGTAGGCTGCCACATTCGACGCAGCTCGATCTCCTTCATAAATGACTAAATAAGAAACGCGACTCATAGAATACGGACCCCCTTTGCCTGATTGCGAGCGTTCTTATTTGCAGTGTATATCAGATTAGTGAGTGTTGGAATAAAAACGGCCTGAAATGGGGTTAAAGCGACCTGAAATGTTGAAAATATAGGTAAAAGGGGGTGGGTCTTAGGGGGTAATTATCTGTATGTCCAGTCGGACGATTGCGTGGTTGTTCACGATAACTATTATTTTATTCCTATTAACAAACCTGTTTATGTTCGATAATATAAGTAAAAAGACCTTTTTTGAACGCGTGTCAAGTGAAATGACTATCACTTCGAAGCTGCTAGATTCAGAAATTCAAAAATTTAGTAAGAGTATAGAAATATCAGATTCTCTGTTAGCGCATTCGCTTCGAAATACAGCGATTGCGATCTCGAATAATATTCCTGAATCATATGAAGATGTTTCTAATGATCAGCTTAGTGATCTCGCGGAATACCTAGATATCAACATGATCTCGCTGATCGCGCCAAGAGGGAATGATTTTATAGTAGTCCGATCATCCGAACCATCTCGGGTAGGCATGCGACCTCCTAGTTCTGATACTTATAACACGGCATTTCGGCAGTTATTGAATTTAGAGCATTTGGAAGGGTCAAAACTTAAGAATTACTGGTCAGATCAGCCAATAGCTGGTGCTCTTAATTCTCATGCTCTTTATAAAAACGGCTTTTACTACGATGGAAGAACTAACTACATTATTAATCCTTATGTAGATAATGGATACTCTTACCTGATTGAGCAGGGAATGGATCTTAATAAGTACATAGAAACTATGCTTCGTGAGGAAGAAGGGGTATTGTTTGATATCGCCGTCTTTTGGGATAATCCGGCGCGCAGTAGTCGAAATGACCAAGAAAACTCGGGAGAATGGAGTCCTAGAAAAATAGAGTTACTATTTGGCACGAATGTATTCGAAGATCCGAGGGATTTGAAATATATTCAGAAAGTGGTTGAAGCAAGAGAGAATACATCCTATAGGGCTGAGATAAAGAATCATAAAATCGTGAAAACGTTTTATCATTGTCAGGATACAAATGGCTATACATATATCATCAGCATTACAGGTAACTTGGATCACACGAACCATGTATTCAAGGATTATATACTGAAGTATGCGACTCTCTCCTTGATTTTAACGCTTATTGGAGTCTTCGTTTGTGCATTATATAAACTAATTGCAAAATTCCAGAAGGAACCTGTTGTGGCGTCTTTGGAGCATCATGAAAGTACTACGGATCCTCTATGGATTGAGGTAAGGGGACAGCGCCATGATTTTCATAATCACTTGGATACTTTGCATGGTCTACTTGAGCTGGAGTATTTTGATGATGCTAAGGCTTACATCAATGAAATAGTAGAGGAGACAGCAACAATAAATGAAATTATCGATATCGGTGTTCCTGAAATATCTGCTCTGATTTTATCAAAATACTCAAAAGCAATGGCTGAGAACATTACTTTTAAATTTGAGCTTACTAATTTGACAGGATCAAAACCAATTCTTACAGGTTCCCGAAAGGTAGATGTTGTAAAAATTCTTGGAAACTTACTCGATAATGCCTTTGATGAAGTGCTAAAAATGAATCCGGACCGACGCCTGGTTGTGCTTAACGGAGAAATACGGAACTGTGAGTTTCGATTCTCAGTTAGAAACAAAGTGAAGCAGCAAATGTCGGTTGATTTAATTGAGCAAACGTTCTTACCGCGAGAATCCACGAAGAACAGCACTGGAATTGGCTTAAACATTGTTCGGGAGCGGGTTAAACGTAACAAGGGAAGTCTTCATTATGAACTTCCGGAAGATGGGTATATTCAGTTTAATGTATGGCTGCCGATAGGGGAATAGTAGGTAATAGTACTGCACAGGAGTAGAGGTGTTTCATGGTGGATAGAAATTATGCGGTTATCATTGCAGAAGATGGGTATGCTCAGCGCAGTAAGCTAAAAATGTTTGTCGAAAAAATGGGCCATACTGTTATAGATATGGTATCTTCCGGTTCTCGATTGATTGAAAGTTGTGTTATGCACCAACCGGACATAGTCCTTCTTGATATTGGGCTCGAGAAAATGGACGGAATTTCTGCATACCGTGTCCTTCGGGAGAGTGGTACTTCATCAAAGATAATTTTCGTTACAGGATCGAGCAGTTCAACTCATCTGTTATTAAGTTATGAATTAGACTCCGTTGATTATATTGTGAAGCCAGTTACCTATCAACGATTAGAAAAGGCCATCCAGAAAGCGATCATCCAGTTGAAAGCAGATAACATGCTGAGTACGCTGCAGGAAGAAAATATGAATATGATCACCGTTACATCAAGGCGTCGGGATATATCGGTTAACGAGAAAAAGGTTCTCTACGCTGAAAAGATTAATGATATGAAAATGATAAAGATCTACTTAAAAGATGGGAAAGTTGTCGAGACGAGAACTCCTTTAAAAAAGATCATGGATCAAACGTCTCGAATCATTTTTTGCCCTCATCGAAGTTTCCTGGTGAATTTGATTTATGTAGATGAGGTTCTTCCCGATCCCGTAACTCAAGGCAATTATCTAATTACAATGCGGAATTCAACAACACGTATTTTACTTTCAAGGAATAATTACGACGAATTTTTAGTAAGGCAGCGTGAGCTGAAAACAGGATTACCTGCGATCGGTGTCTAGTCTTGCAGGACCGCTCTTATTTAAATATAATATTGATATTACCGATTTACCATTTTTTTCACCGCCGCTATCATTTCGGCAGGTGAGCGAGTACTCCCTTTTTATGGGGAAATAAATATGAGGCATGAAACTGCCGTGGAGAACAAAGACACGCCTAAGGTGTGTTTTTTTGTTTCCACGGTTTTTTTTGTGCTCAAAAACAAGGAGGAATTAAACGATGGCAACAGCAGTAAAGGAACATGTCGGTACGGTCGTTAAAGCGGAGGGGGCTTCGTTTACCGTCGAACATGAAGCCATTATGAATGTGTTAGCTACATGTGCAAAGGTAGTTCCGAAGAGCAGCATGATTCCAATATTGAAATGTATTCGATTCGATTTGAAAGATAATGTGCTCTTCGTTACGGCGATGTCTGATTCTCAGGCAGTTCTTATGATGCTGCAGGTAGAGAATACTGGTGGCCTGGATGGTAGTTACTTATTTCCGTCGAGGGAAGGCATAGAGTTGGTAAAGCGTTTACCGAGTGGGCCATTGTCATTCAGCGTGAGTGAAGACTCTGTAAAAATATCATACGGAAATCGTGGATCTGCATCCCTTAAGGTACTGGATCCAGATGAGTACCCACAGCTCCCATCATTGGCCGGAGCAGAGTTTATCTCGATCCCCATTGATGTATTGCGAAAGGGGGCAGCAGCTCAACGATTTGCCTCAACTGATGCAACAACAGCAATCCTTTGCGGTATTAACATCTTCTCCGTGGAAGGTAGACTTGGCTTTGTTTCGACAAATAGGCACCGGCTATACCGTCTCATCACCGACGTAAAAGTACCTAAGGATCATTTCAATGGTGGCGTAATCGATGCATTGAATTTCAAAAACATCGTGGATACATTTAAAACTTCGGAGAGGATGGACATGGCCATCACTGGACACCATGTCATTCTTCGGGATAGAAGCAGTAATACGGTGTACTTTGGAAGACTATTGGAGGGGAGCTTTCCTGATGTTAATTCTCTTTGCCAAATGCCAGAGGAATTATACGTTGCAAAGATTCCTCTCAACCGGCTTGATGACACATTAAACCGAATGTTGTCACTCGAGTCTGAAAACCATCGTGTTTATTTTTTGCGCGGAGACAACGGGGAACTGATTGTGAAATCAGTAAGCCAAACTGGTGAAATTATTGAATCCATCGAGGGATCCTATGTAGACGAAGGCATGGACGGTGTGAGGTTCAACGGTCGTTATTTGAGGGATGCACTTTCAGTTAGTGATCGGGACGTGAATGATGTTCTATTCAACATCACGGGACCTGGTACCCCATCATTTGTTTTGTATGATGGAGATCTATCGGTAATGAACGTTGTATTGCCCGTTAGATAGTAAATTACAGGGTTGCCCAAAAAGAGCTGCGCGTATGCGCGGCTTTTCTATTTTCTTTCAGGGGGATGATAAATATGTCCGACAACATGAAGCGGATGTTCGATCGTATCGTGAGGAACAAGATTCGAATGGGAAACTTCGAGACGACGGAGAAAGATATGGTCTGTGTCAGAAATTTGTTGCACTACCCGCAACGGCCATTTTCCGTCGCAGACTTCTGTGCAGGAAGCGGTCGAGCGCTGGAAATCCTTACGGAAAGCTCAATGGCCGTTACCTTTGGAGTTGAACCCAATGAAGAGAAGTACCTGGAGCTTAGAGAACGTGTTCATCATTCGTGTTATGGCGGCTATGAGCAATGCCGAATTTCGAAAGACTATTTTAGGCTAATCTACCTGAATCCACCCTATGATGACGATTCGGAATCGGAAGAGATGAAGCGTGAGCGTAAAGAGAAGGTGTTTCTTCGTCACATTATGCAGTACTTAGCTGCGGACGGAATACTCATCTATAACATCCCAAGGCGACGAATGACAAAGGATATTGTAACTTTGCTGGTTACCAACCTGGATGATATCAAGGTGTACCAATCTCATGACGATACTTTCGGCCAAGTGTATGTGTTTGGCCGTAAACGATCCGTCAAATTCATTAATCGACCGGAAGTGCAGCGAATTCTTGGTTTGGTTGCTGAAGGTATGGAGCTTAATCGTTTACCTGAATCCGAGGAACCGTACTATAAGGTGCCGGCGGGTAACATAACCCCGAAATACTTCAGGTCTATGTTAATGGATGTCGACCAATTGAGAATGGTATCTTGTAATTCCTCATTATCGCGCAGAGGTATGGAATGGACAACTCCCAAGGCTCCTGCTTTGAAGTTGCAGCCCCTTCTTCCCGACAAGGAAATGCACAGGGTGTTGCGCATGGCTTCAGGGCGATTAAATGGGAAAGTCGGGAGCGGAGATCTTCTTCACGTTCTCAAAGGAATCGTGAAGAAGGAAGCCCTAACCGAGGTTGAAAAGGTCGGTGACGAAACTATTGAGACGACAAGGGAGACCTTTAAAATCACGTTCCGGATCGTGGATCGAGCAGGTAATATTCGTACGATTCAAAGCTAACAGCTTGAGATTTCAGAAGAGGGGAACTAAAGAACATGAAATTTATGGAGTTTAATCATAAAGATATTTACGTAAGAGTCCATTGTTCACTTTTGGTAACGAAGTATGATTCAGACCAAAAGAATCATTATCTCATTTATACAAATGTTATCGATATTGACTCACGCGTGCAGGCTGTATTCGCACAGTTTCATCATGCCAAAAAGGCCGAGGATGTCAACTTCCGAATCTATCATGCACCACGAATTGGGGAAAAACCCGGTGAACACTCTGCCATATATGTGAAGCCATACGGAAAGTACAAACACCTTTCACAACGTGAAGACGAAACCCTGGTCACCGGAATTGTGGCCAGTGAAAGAGTGCTGTCACGTGAAGATCAAGGTTACTGTATCTTTGCATGGGATGGAAACATTCATGAAAAGCTCTTCTGGGCAATCGATGCTTATTATGAAACTCCGTTACTTGAAGAATGGATCCCATATTTGTATCAACGCCTTTTCCAGGACGGATATCTCATTCCGCTTGATGTGCGGGACTATACGGGGGATTATAGTAAGTTGGCTGCCTTCGAGTTGTTGGCCGGTGAAGACATTCTAGACGAATATGTGTCCTATGGACTCAGAACAGGCGCTATTCGACTGGTCGATGATACGAAGGAAGGGGCTGCTTCATGAGTACTCACGTAGAAAGCCATAATATGGCGATCGAGGAGATCGATCCATCGTTAGGGGAGAAGAGTGTAACATCACTTGCGGATATAGAAAACATTGGGGATTATTTAGAATTATTCGGGCCCGCTCTTATTCGGCGTCTGAATGACGAATATGTCCCGGTTCATCATCCTGGACATGATAAGCCACTCGAGGTGTTAGAAAACTTCAAACGTCCTTTATTTCAAGCGCAGGCTCACGTCGTAACTGCTTTAATCAAGGGGTTTAAGCGTCATCGGAATCTCTTTGTGATTGGTGAGCCTGGAACAGGGAAAACATCCGTCTCTATTTCGGTCTTCTATTCGCTCATTACTGAGCTGCTTCAGAAGAAAGCTGGGCGAGTCCTTTATATGGTTCCCAATCACTTGATCAAGAAGACGAAGCGGGAATGCGGAATATTACTGGATAAGAATCTGTTTGAGGTTCATTTTTTGTCTGATTATGTAGATGTCATTAGACTTCGTGATAGTCGGAAGTTGGATACCAAGCCTCAAAAGATTGAGGTGTTTATCATAGCAAGGGATACTGCTAAGCTTGGTTACATCTACGAGCCGGCTGCTCAATGGTCGGACCGTACATATCAGCAGCGGATCCCGACTAATGATGGAGATTTTTATATGGTCGAAAAAGTTGCATTTCGGGGATGGAAATGTCCGGATTGTGGAGGCCAGTTGATGAAAGAAAAAGAAGGCGGCCTCGTACCCATGGAGCATGATGACTTTTTCGATAAACATGGAAAACCCAAGCGACGAAAAAGTAATTTGTTCTGCTCAAATCCTGTAAGACTGTATGAAAATTCTGATCCGGATAAGGACGAGACCCGTATTTGCGGAGCTCGGCTCTGGCAGGCAAAAAATCGCAATAAAACGTTCATCTCTGGCATGCCGAAGCCGGTGACTGGGACGGCGCCACGCAAGGTATCTCCTGCAGAATTGTTTAAGCGGTGGTTTAAGGGGAAATTTGACTTGGCCATCGGAGATGAATGCCATGAGCTTGCTGGTGGTAGTGCCCAAGCACACGCCTTTCATGTCTTCTTAAACTGTGCTAGACGTGGGATCGCTATGACGGGCACCTTGTCAAACGGTTACGCTTCCTCCTTATTCGAGCTGATATTTCGTATGTTTCCTGCTCGTATGAAGCAGTTAGGTTTTAACTGGGATGATGTAGGAAAATGGATTGACTTATACGGCGTTCGCGAACGGGTAACGAAAATACGTGATGAAGGAGATTTAAACAGCTCCAGTAACGGGAAATCGAAACGTACCAGCGTGAAGGAACAACCAGCTGCAGCTCCTCAGCTCTTTACGGACATTCTAAGCGATGTTGCTGTGTTCATTCAAATGGCTGATATGTTTGAGGTGTTGCCGGAACTTAGCGAAGGGCCGATGAGTGTTCCACTTGAGGGTGAGCGAAAGTTTGTAAACTGCAGCACTCGTATTGAACGTCGACCAGGAGTTAAGAGAGGGCTTAGGAAGGGAATGAGGCTGCTTGCGCCTGCCGGGTACCTAAAAGAGAATATAACCAAGGTAGAAAACCTTCTGAGAGCAGCCATTGAAAAAGAACTCTCAGCAGGGGGACAGTCGTTGTTGCTCGGCAGCTTGCTTAATACGCTCTTGAGCTATCCGGATGTTCCTTTCAACTTTAAAGGGGTCTATCATCCGGATACAGGAAAGTGTATTGTACCCGACAAGTATCGGTTAAGTGACCGCCTCTTATATCCTAAAGAACTACAGATGATCAAGTTCGTGCGCTCGCAGTTGAAGCTTGGGAGAAGAGTCGGCATTTACTCAACCTATACCGGTAAAATGAAGACATTGCAGCGGCTTTCTCGACTGCTTGAAGAACGAGGGATTAAAACTGCGATTCTTGAGTCTGATGTCAAGGGTAAAGATCGGGAAGAATGGATTGCTGATCGAGTGCATGAAGGAGTACAGGTCATCTTAACTAATCCAGTATTAGTTAGCACCGGACTCGATCTTCTCATGTTTCCGTCGCTCTATTTTTACCAGACAGGATACCGACTGAACATTGTACGCCAAGCTTCAAGACGCCACTGGCGGATCGGTCAGGCAAATAAATGTTTGACCGTGTACAATTCGTATAAGGGAACGATGCAGGAACTTGCGATAAATTTGATGGCAGCCAAAATGAGTGCTGCACAGGCTTTAGAGGGGCAGTTCTCTCAAGAAGGACTTTCTGCCCTCACTGAAGGAACTGGGGGTAGCTTAGCTACTGAATTGGCGAAGCGCTTTGTTGGGAACAACATTGAAGGTGTGGAGAGCGCAGAGTCCATCTGGGGGAAGATGACAATTGATGCAAGTCAGTTCATTCCGGATACTTTGGTTCAAATTGCGCCAGCGGCAGAGGATCCAATCGCCGAAGTCGATGTCAGTCTCAGTGAAGAGCAAAAACCAGAAAGTACATTGCCACTGGGGGTCGAAATTTTCGAGGCACAATCACTACAGGAAGCCCTTCTAGGTTGGGCAAACGCCGTTATTCCTGCTGATCTTTATCCTCGTTTTGAGCAGCAGATTGAGTACGTAGCTGATCGAGTAAAGCTTGGCGTTGATGGATTGGATGTTTCCGGCCGACCTGATTCGACCATTTTGACCTGGGATTGTTCAAAGGCTCCCAAAGAGACAGCTGGCTTTCGCAGGTGGGTGTTTCATTTAACCAACAAACTGGTTCAGGAGCAACCCTATCCTTCGCAGGCAAAGATTGAGCTTGTGGTTGAGGGCAATAAACCAGGGGCTAAGACAAAAAAGAAGTATAATGTAGGAGCCGGCCAGATAGCTTTTAATTTCTAAACGTTTTGGGGGAGCTATAAGCTCCCCAATGGTTAAAAAAATGGAAAGGGGACGTGTCAAATGTCTGTTCCATATTAACACCGGCTGCTGACAGGGAATCGCCACGAGTTAAGCTGTCAAAAAAAGAGTAAACTTCAAACCCAGAAGCCGGCGTTTACGAGTCTGACGAGTCTATTTGAGAGCATTCGCTATGATTTTATAACCAGAAGTTGTTATTGTTTTTCTGTTTCCTTTCTTCATCTTTTTTGCGCTGTTCATCCAACCATTTTTTCATCTCTGTATTAACTACGTTTCCATGATAATAATCATTAAAGTGATCTTTTGAGAGAAGACCTTGGTTTTCTACATTTAGGTTTTGATAGTAAGATGATGTCACTACAATTGGTGATGATGTTTCCTTACTCGCCTTAGAACACATCTTAGATGCCTTGTTAACAGCATCCCCCATGTAAACTACATCGTTTATCGTAGAACCGTTATATCCTGCTTTAATCATTAACACTCTTCCATATGCCACTCCTATACCAGCTTTTATTGTTGAGTAGCCCTTCTTTTCTAATTTATAATTTAATACATTTATTAGGCTATTTAGTCTAGCGGCGGTACTAAATACATCATCAATTTGTGATTTATACTGTGCCCCAAATATAGCAGATACACAATCGCCGACTATATTTATTTCTTTACAATTAGTATCTCCATTTATAATGGCAACAGCCTCACTTATGTAACTTCTGTAAATTTTTGCTAGTACTTTAGATTGGTGTCTTTCAGGTAATTTTGAAGAATCTCTTAAATCAATAAATAAAGAACTACATTTGACGTAAAATCCATTCGTGAATGTAAGCTCATCGCGGCTCGGTATAGTGTCTTTTTCTTCAAACGAACTTGAAGAATTTAATATATCATCAATACGTTCCCTGCTTTTTTCAAAGTTATAGATTTTATAATTAGATTCCACGATACCACTTCCTTTGTGCGTGTTGTATAATAAATTCTAACATA
This sequence comes from Paenibacillus sp. QJM3NY_38, assembly GCF_056173265.1. Lineage (NCBI taxonomy): Bacteria > Bacillati > Bacillota > Bacilli > Caryophanales > Paenibacillaceae > Paenibacillus > Paenibacillus sp. QJM3NY_38. The sequence continues at coordinate 212,947 of NZ_JBWBUJ010000002.1, read as the reverse complement.
CATATTACTTAATAACACTATATATGGTTTTAAATTCAATTGGGAGTCTATATATGGATGATAACAGTGAAAAAAAATCAATTTTAAATGGAACTTTAGATCGTATTTCTTTCTGGATAGGAAATGTAGATGCAAAAGCATCCTTTCTATTAAGCATTTCAGGAGTCATACTTGGTTTTATCTTATCGAATGAGTCTATAGAAAAAACAATGGAGACTTATTTATCCTATATATATTTCCATTTTGATTTTACTGATCTTAAATCTTGGATTTCAATTTTAAATGTCCTTTTCTTTGGATTGGCTATCTTGTTTATTTCATGGGCACTATGGGCTTTCCTTAATACTCTTAGAGGTAAAGTAGACAAGAAGAAAATTAGACAACGCGGTTTACACAGGAATTCACTTCTATTTTGGGGTGATATTGCAAATAGAAAATATAAGGAGTATTTAGACGATTTGACTAAGGTTTCTTTAGATCAACTCCAAAGTGATCTTAATTCACAAGTGTATGTTAATTCTTATATAACAACCATAAAATTTAGTATCTACAATAGTGGCATCAAGCGTATAAAGTATGGGGTGATTTTCCTAATTATTTTTAAACTGGTCTCTTTTATTCCGATATTTAAAGCATGATTTACTAAAACCGTGTTCACATTAGTCATGTTGCAAGGATGAGCAGGAAAGAAGTTAAAATCGGATGGAAGACTGTTGATTCCCTGTTGTACGAGGCTGTTCTCGTGAGGAGGCAAAAGATAATCTTTACCCAGATAACCAGAGTGTAATGAAAAAAATAGTTTATTTGAAAAAGATGTCGGTAATTCCGGCATTTTTTTATTCTAAAATTTTGTGAAATTCGACTTCCGTTATATGATTAAAGCAAATAGATGGAAAAAGGGAGATTTTACTATGGGTATACAGAAGATTTATCCAACCTGCCGAATTTGTGAAAAGCTCAACGATGAAATGACTCATTGTGCTGTATTCGGGCCGATTTCGCCGGATAATATTAATAATACCGCATTAGCCGGAGCTTGTGCTAAATCAGGTGATTATGTCAGATTGATTCATGCGCGGCCGAATGAATACAACTACGGTCATGGACCGGTAAAAACGGTTAATGAGCAAGATAATGAGGAATTGCTGGTTTTTGATGCAGCTGATGAAGCAGAAGGATTTAAAATCCAAAATGGTATTACCTTAGAGGAATGGGCCAGATTGACATTTGGAAAAAATAATAACTAGAGAAGTGTCAATAGGCACATAATCAAAATTATGTAAACAATGACCCGGATGAAGATTATTCGACCAACATATACCTGTAGGATTGTGAAAATTCACATGCTACCGTTATATGTAGGTGGTGAGTTTTTGATGGAGTTTGAACCTATGTTATTAGCAGATACAAAAGAAGCGTTTGAGGACGATCGATATATTGCCGAATTAAAGCTGGATGGCATCCGAGCGGTCGTAGAAGTCGATCATCACACGAGAATATATACGCGGCACAATAACGAAATCACTTTTAAATTTCCGGAAATCGTGAGCGGGGTTAAAGCTGCCGTCCCGAAAGGAACTGTGTTGGATGGCGAACTCATTGTATCGGATCCAGACGGTAAGCCCAACTTTGAAGCCATGATGCGCCGTTTCATGCAAAACCGTACTCCCGCTCCCTCGCCAGGTCTAACTTTCGTAGCTTTCGATATTTTGAAGAGATGTGGCGAGGATGTCCGCCGGCTGCCGTTAATGGACCGGAAAGAGTTATTGGAGCAAACTCTCCGAGAGAATGATCTGATCAAGAGGATTCGGTATATTGATCATAACTTCATCCCTTTTTACAGCGCTGTTGAGCGGGCGGCTCTGGAGGGCATTGTACTGAAACTCCGGAACAGCCGATATTATTCGGGGGCGAGGAGAGATGTTTGGCAGCGTGTTGTTTGCTACAGCCGGGAAACGGTCTTTGTCACCGGATATTCTCGAAAAAAACTAGCCTGGTCCATTGCCCTTAAGGAAGATGATCGTTTGATCCCGGTAGGGGTTGTTGAGTACGGTTTAACCGAGACGGTACGTAAGAGAGTGTTCCCGTTGCTGCAGCGTAAAATAATTCGAGAGACAAGAGATTTTGTCTTTGTCGAACCCCATGTACAGATAGGTGTTCGGTTTCGAAACTGGACGAGCACTGGAAAGATGCGTTTAGCTGTGCTGGAGTATGTCGTTTAAATACAAAAAAGAAGGGCCCGGTGGGTTCTTCTTTATTTTTTTATAGTATACAAGGAGCTTAGTATCCTTTAACAGCACATTAATGACACAGAAGGGATGTTATAAGTTATAATTTTGAGAAAACTATGTGATTTATAGAGAGGAAGAATCCATGACATCTGAACATACTATATCTACTGTTGGACAATACATAGACCTCATCAGAGAAAAGGATTACTATCATTATATTTTTAGAGGTCAAAATGAAGCCTACGGAGGCATACAAGCAAGTGGTTTTAGACCATATAAAGGTGGGTGGGAGTCAGATACTTTTTATGATATTGAGGGAATGAGGAAAGACTATTACAACAAAGTGATTAGGAAACTTTCACGAGATGAACAACGGCATTTCTTAGCCTTTTGTCAGCATCATGGATTACCAACAAATATTGTAGACTTCACGAGATCACCGCTAGTGGCATTATTCTTTGCCTGTAATGGAAAACAAGAATCTACTAATAGTGCTGAAATCTACTTGATCAATAATTGATATTACTGATTTACTTATAGAGTATAAGTATCAGAATTTTTTTGAGCTACTAGTAAAAGATAAAGATGTCCAAAGCATTATCCTTGAAAAGGTAGAAAAACTATTCATAGAGAATAAGGAATACATTGAAATTTGGATCGAGGATTTAATCAAATGTTATGAACAAAGTTCCGTGTTTTATGTTGATTTGAGTACTGGAAAGATTGAAAAGTATATTTATGACACTCTAGAAGAATATATAGATGGAATAAGAAAAGTAGGCCCGAAAAAAATTAGAGAATTTCTAGAAAACGAAAAAGAATCCAGTATTTATTTTATGACAGGCTCGTATGAATCAAAATCAGCTAAAACATATTTGGCATTATTAATAAATATTCTTGATATTTTAACGTCATATAAAGGGGGGATGGACATTAAATTGGATATTTATTTTACTTACCAGCCTCCAGATTTATTCGATAGGATCACTAATCAGAAGGGATTGTTTATTTACCAACCTTATCTCTATGAGGTAGAGGAGGTTTATAACTATGGCGTATTGAATTATCAATCTATTGTTCCAGACATAACCATTGAAGTTGAAAATAGTGAAACAATCCTTGAAGAGTTAAATTTTTTAGGTGTAAATTTGGAAAGCATCTATGGCGATTTTGATAATATAGCAAAATCTATAAAGTATAATAATGATTTGATTATGTATAAGAAGAAAAACCTATCAAAATAGGATGTCTTTCAAACGGAGTGCTGTTAATCTTGGAATATCTAGGTGTCGGATAATACCATAACTTGCTATAATATAAATAGGACAAAGTGCGGTGGAGCGATCACGGATGTAGCCTCATGATAAAGGAGGTGACGCCTGTGATCGCGCTAGACATTCTGAAGGGTATTGCAGCAGTCTTAAGCATTGTGCTCAGCCTGCGGAAGTTATACCGGTGGACACGTCGGAAGCCAAACAAAAGAAAGACCACCTCTTAGCTTCCCGGCTAGGTGGTCTTTCGCAAAAGGATAGAACAAGCACATACCGTGGACATTCCACAGCCTTTGTTCTTTAGAGCCTTAACCGTTGGAGCGGTTTGGGCTCTTTTTAATTATTATAGGTACTTACCAATCGGAAAATACCTAATGATATCGTATATACAGCGTATATATGATATCTATCTCATACATCCATAATACCACAAAGTGTTTAGTTTTATGAATAAATTAGTATTCAGTTTTTTGAATACACGCGAAACTTATCAAAGGGGACCAGGATTGATGAAGTATGAATACAGGGCGACTACTTTCGAAACATGACTGCATATCAACATTCGTGTTTTCACTAGGCGTGTTTGCACGGTTATTCCCTCCCATCGACCATTCCCCGCTTCATTTCCTTCCACCGCCTATCGTCCTCACCAATCTGCCGTTCGGTCGGCTGTTCCACCCTAGAGATATATCTTCATGATTAACTTTTGACCTCCACAGTCCCACAGCTGGCTCCCGCTCCTTTTTTTTATCCGGATATTCGTAATCCTTCGACGATTTTGATGTATCTTGTTTTCGGATCCCTACATTGTGGGTTTGGACACCTTTTCAACCCGGTTTTCGCGCAGCGCGCGGCCCCCCCGGCGGTCGGAATTCTGCAGCTGAATTCGGATTAAGTAGCAGAGTTTAAATCTGCAACTAAGTACGTACATAGCAGAAGAATAAATACGGATTAAGTAGCAGATTTAAATTTTGCAACTAGATTCGAAACTAGATACAAGAGGAGTAGAAGGATGGTATAAAAGGGGCTGGATGTGAGAGTGCGACGTATGATGGGGAGAGGGAAAGGGGTATCCGTGCAAACACGGATAGTAAAAACACGCTTTGTGTCTGAACTTCTCTCATGATACAATTAATTAATGAGTAAATCATACTTTGTTTAAGGTGGCGTTTGAATGAGAATTTCAACACGGTGCGCTGTTTGCGAAATCCTAGAAAATGACTATGAATCTTATTTCATGTTTGACATCACTGATGAAATCATAATTCAGTCTGTTACTTGTCCTAAAGGGCACCCCAGTGTATTGATACTAACCCACCAAAGGTTCGAGCTGCTTTTTGACATGGGACTACACGCATTGAATGATGGTTACTACCGTGAAGCCGCAACCAATTTTGCTGTCGCTGTTGAACGTTTTCATGAGTTTAGTATTGAGGTCATGACAGCTGCATATTTATTAAACAACTGTGAAAAACCCGATGGGGGAAACAGCTTCAATTCCCAATACTTAACCACTTGGAAGAAAATGTCCCAGCAATCAGAACGCCAACTTGGAGCGTATATGATGTTATATCTGCTTTCTTTTAATAAATCCCCTGATATGTTAAGCAATAAGGCTACACAATTCAGGAACGAAGTAACCCACAAAGGAACTTTTCCAAGTAAAGAGAGAGTAATGGAATACGGAGAAACCGTGTTTAACTATATTAAAGATAAGCTCGAAGAGCTCCGCAACACTTTTCCTGAAGCGTTTGAGTATGTTAGCCAAAAGCAGTTAAATCAGGCACTAGAGCAAAATGCTGACGGTGTTCTCGTTCAAATCAATCAAACCGCATCCTTTAACATCGACGAGGAGACAGGGGAGTTATTGCATAATTCTTTTGAAGAAGCCCTTTTTACCTGCTCAAAGTTTCAATTCTTAAAATCTGAACCGGTTTAGAGTTATTCATAGAGAATGACTACGCATACACATGGTACATTTAAAGTGATAGCGATCATTTATCGGCCAATAGAAAGGAGAATCTTCTATGCCTAGAGACGATAATCCCATTGAAAAAGAAGGTACACTTGGTTACGTCATTAAAGTGCAGCAGGTGATTGATTTCGTAGTATTATCAGAACTTCAGGACGGTAAACAGCTTTATGTCAGTGAACTGGATAAGAAAATCGCAGCTGTCCTGGGCGGAATCGGTGTTAACGATTCATACCTTAGCGCGAGGCTAAGGAAACTAGCTGAGAATGGACATGTTATTCGAGAATGGGGGAGCGATGATCGGTATAATCGCTACTATAGCATCACGGATTCAGGTAACGAATATTTGATGCAGATGTTGCGGGATCTACCGGAGCGGGTTCGGCTGGCGCGGAAAGTATATTCGAACTTCGAAAAATACATAGCGCGATACAATTAATGTAAACCCCATAAGTAAAAGTGGCCGTGAAGTAAGAGAAGAATTCTTGGGGAGTGAAAAAATGGACGAGCTGAGTTACTCTGAAATTATTCTTCGATTGAAGGAATCGTTTCCACATGGTACTGTGAAGTTTCGATCCGATAACAGTAAAGCCTATATACCGAATCAAATCTATACGGATAGGCTGGAGGCTGCCACGCAAGGAAAGTGGAATAAATCGATAAAAGACATTGAAATCAACCTTGAACATCTATATGTAAAGGTCATAGTCACGGTTACGATCGGTGACTACAGTCGTGACGGATACGGTTTAGCATATATCGATAGCGATAGCAAAGGGCGCCCTAAAATCTCCAATACACTAGATCAAGCTGCTGCCAGTGCATTTGTCGATGCCTTAGACACTTGGCAGATGGGTTGGAGGGACCTTGCGCCACATAATAAGATGGATTGGGGAGGTAATCCAGGTATTCGGCACCTATTGGACAGCGATACGTCTATAGAGGGGCAGAACCAGGTACGTTTGGCAAATCCTAATCATAAGGTTGAGCGAAAGTGCATTATGGCTGGTTGTAATAAGGTGTTAAGTGCGGATGAGTGGGACTTGCTAAAGCAGGTACCGAATCTCAATAGAAACAAGATGGTGTATTGTTTTGATCATCTACCGGATCATTATAAGAGAAAGATCCCTGAGCAGTATCTCAAAGCCTTTTTACGCGAGTAGCTCATGACCTTACTCCATTCCCGTCACGGAAATAAGAACATCGGACAGTGAAACCTTAATTTTTCCGATTGATCCTTCAAGAACAATAACAATCTTAAATATAGATATAAATATCGTAAATTTAACATATAACAGTAATAAACCGTCATAAAAACTGCTGTAAATAGGCCGATGTTCAAAATGAACATGGCCTATTTATTTTCACCAGATTTAGCTTGTGAGGGGGTACGACCGAGGTACTTGTAAAAAAGGGTCATAGCATGGATTTTTTTTACATTTACAACCCTTTTTAATCTGTAGGGTAGGGTGGGGTCAGAAAAGTGCGGTTGTTGGTAGGATCCTAATAGGGGTAGTGTCATTGTCGCTACTCCTATTAAGGAATACTTAAACTAAATCACAAATTAAAGAAGAAACACATCTTAAAAAATGAGCATTGAACCTTTGCATAATAAGCAAAAGTCCTTTAAAATTTGTTAGCCGGGTAGAAAATGCTATAATGCTCTTATAAAAAAGAATGGATGCAAAATAGTTTAGGTAAGTTCTAAAACGATTTCTTTTATTCTTCGACAAACAGGCCAGATTCGTAATTTCTCAAGAGAATAATACAAGTCGCTGTAGGGGTTTTTGTGTTTTTTCACTTATGATCACTTTGATATACAAGACCTATTTCATCTCTCACTTTATCCAACACTTGTATCGTGGTGTATGAATTTTTATATGAGTTAGTATCAGACTCTGTTTTTCCTCGGTTGATTAATTCAATAAATTCTTTCACTTCGTAATACATAGCTGGATGAGATTGGTCGACTGTTAATTGTTCAACCGTGCCGTCAGTGTAGTGAATTTCTACTTTTTCAGCCGTATGAATCTTATCAATCATGATACTTCCTTTTTCGCCTTGAATTTCGCTTGGTAAATAAGAGTTCGTTATTTTGGAATACATCACAATCGCATCTTTATCATCATATTTTAAGATGACGCTACCTTCACCATCCACACCCGAATCAAGCATAATGCCAGTTGCCTTCACTTCTTTTGGTTCACCAAATAATGTAATAAGTGGATACAAACAATAGACACCAAGGTCCATTAATGAACCGTTCGCAAACTCTGGATTGAAGGCATTAAGGACAATTCCTTCTTTGTATTTATCATAACGAGATGAATACTGACAATAGCTTGCAAAGTATCTACGGATAGGACCAATTTTATGTAAATTATCTTGAATGACCTTGAAGTTTGGAAGTAATGTTGATTTCATTGCTTCCATTAATAGGGCGTTATGATCTTTTGCGGCTTGAATCATCCTCGCTACTTCGGTTGCATTAACAGCCAGTGGCTTTTCACATAACACATGTTTGCCATTTTGCAAAAATAAAATAGCTTGTTCTGCGTGATATGAATTGGGAGTAGCAATGTACACCGCGTCAATTTCTTGACTAACTGCCATTTCTTTTAGGTTTGTAAATATTTTTGTTACTCCATATTTACTTGCAAATTCTTCTGCTCTACTAATCGTGCGAGAATAAACAGCAGTTAGTTTAAAATCTTCTACATCATTTGCTGCTTCAAGTAATCTTTCTGTAATCCAATTAGTACCGATTACGCCGAATCGAACCATTTATTCAACCTCATTCCTTTGTTTTATAAAACGAAGAGTTTTGTTTACTACACTTATGAAGCGTTTTTCATCGCCAATAGGATTTTATTTTCCCATAAAAAAACTTATATAGACATGGGGCCTACCAGTGAAATATTGGTGATAACCCAAATAGGGCTCATACTGTGAGTGATGGCTAAATTCTTGGCTGTGCCCCACCCAATAATGATCTCTGATCCGGCCATAGAAGGGACTGAATCAGAGGCTATTTTTTCTTTCCTGTATGGACTGTGTTATTTGTAATATGCAGTAAAGACCGCAATTCATAAAAGAAATAAATGCGGTCTTTACGATGTTTCCATATTTTTTAAAGTGTACTCTATTCGAGATTGGCATGTTTGCCGTACATTTTAGTAGAGTCTAAGCCTTTTTTTTCCATAAAACGCAAGATCAATGCATCATAAAATAATAACATCGTTTGCTCAAAAAGTGACCCCATTGGTTGTATGGTCTTATATTCACTTTCAGATTGATCTTTCGGTGATCCAGGCAATTTAATGATAATATCAGCTAATTTTCCAATCGTGGAGTCAGGGGAAATCGTTACAGCTGCGACCGTCCCACCTAAACTTTTTGCTTTTTCAGCGATTGAAACCAAGGTTTTCGTTTCACCTGAACCTGAACCGATGATCAACAAATCACCTTTTTCTAAATTTGCTGTTACAGTTTCACCGACTACATAAGCATCGATCCCCATGTGCATCATTCTCATCACGAAAGATTTGCCCATAAATCCAGATCTGCCCGCACCTGCAACAAAGATTTTTTTGGATTCCAGAATCTTATTAACCAACTTCTCTGCTTCTTCGTCAGAGATTAAGTCGACTGTCCGACTTAATTCTTGAACGACTTCAGCTAAATATTGAGTAGTTTTCATAGTTATAATTAACCTTGTTTAATTAATTCTTGCATTTTAGCTGCAACTGCTTTTTTATCGTCTTTGCTTGTGATACCGCCACCTACGATGACAAGATCTGGTTGTACTTTAATCACATCTGGAAGTGTTTCTAATTTGATTCCGCCTGCAATAGCAGTTTTCGCATTTTTTACAACGCTCTTAATGGTTGCAAGGTCTTCGAAAGAATTTTTTCCTACAGCTTGAAGGTCATAACCTGTGTGAACGCAGATATAATCTACTCCTAGTTCATCCAGTTCTTTCGCACGACCTTCAATGTCTTTAACTGCGATCATATCAGCAAGGATTTGTTTACCTTGTTTTTTTGCTTCTTCTACAGCACCTTTAATGGACTCGTCTTCAGCTGTACCAAGAATGGTGATGATGTCAGCGCCTGCTGCAGATGCTTGGCTAACTTCATATCCAGCTGCATCCATGATTTTAAGGTCAGCTAATACAGTTAAGTTAGGGAAGGCAGCTTTCACTTCCTTTACTGCTTTAAGGCCTTCATTAATCACAACCGGCGTGCCGATTTCTACAACATCTATATGATTTTCTACTTCTTTCACCAATTCAATGGCTCCTGGAATATCTACAAGATCTAATGCTAATTGTAATTTCATTTATTACTCGCTCCTTATATAATAGTATATTGTGCCGTATAGCTTTCTTTTGCACAGTGTTATTGTATCCAATTGATAGCTATTTACTAACGGTATGATACTCAGTATACTGGGTATGTTACTAAATTAAAAGTATGCACTTTTTTATCATATAGTAACAAAAAGTATACTATTGGACATAATAAGGGTTGGAGGTTAAATGAATGCCGAATCTTGGGGAAAAAGTGTTTAATTGTGAAAAAGAATTGACTCTTTCGATTATTGGTGGAAAATGGAAAATGTTGGTATTGTGGCATCTAGGAAAAGAAGGAACCAAACGTTTTGGTGAACTAAAGGCCCTCATGCCGGGTATCACTCAAAGAATGCTTGTTAATCAATTGCGCGAACTTGAAGACCATTTGATTGTTCATCGTGAAGTCTATCCTGTCGTTCCACCAAAAGTTGAATACTCACTCACTGAGTATGGAAGAAGTCTGATGCCTATTCTGGATGCTATGTATGACTGGGGTAAAGATTATATTGAGAATGTATTGGAAAAAGAAACAGAAAACAAATCGTCTATTCAGTAGAAAAAAGAGTTTCTCCTAGGGGTTCGAAAAAGTGTAAAAAAGTTCATATACTAACAAACCACGGTTAGCTATCTTAATAAAGATGCTGCTTCATTTTTTTATTCCAACGTCTAGAATTTACAAATTTTAAAAGCGCAGATTTTTAGATTTATTTTAACTGTTCTCTCAAAGATTGTGGCTATTGCGCACGATTTAGGTAGTTGAAAAGGCGTACATCTGATAACAGATTAGTACGCTTTTTCCATCTCATTTTTAATGTCAAATCGGGAGTTGAACTGGAGTAAACGCCCTATTTAGTTAAATAGAACTAAAAATAAAAAAAAAGTATATTAATTTCTTCAATGGGTATTATAAGAGTTATATGAATTTATAATAGGAGGTTTTACTTGTGAAAGCAGTTACTTTTCAAGGTTCCAAGGATATGCAGGTGAAAGAAGTTCCAGATGCGAAGCTTCAACAAAAAGACGATATTGTTGTGCGCATTACATCAACAGCGATATGTGGGTCTGATTTACATATTTATCAAGGTGCCTTGCCAGCTGAAAAAGATTATGTAGTTGGCCACGAGCCCATGGGTATTGTAGAAGAGGTCGGACCAGAGGTAACAAAAGTGAAAAAAGGGGATAGAGTGGTCATCCCATTTAACATTTCATGTGGAAGCTGTTACTATTGCCAGCATGATTTGGAGAGCCAATGTGATAATTCTAACCCAAATCCAGAAGTTGATACAGGCGGATATTTTGGATTTACGGAGCGTTACGGGAATCATCCGGGTGGACAGGCTGAATATTTGCGTGTTCCCTATGGAAATTTTATGCCTTTCGTGATTCCTGAATCTGTTGAACTTGAAGATGAAGCATTACTGTTTATGTCTGATGTACTGCCAACTGCTTATTGGAGCATTGAAAGTGCAGGAGTGAAAAAAGGGGATACAGTTGCCGTGCTCGGCTGTGGACCCATTGGTTTGATGGCGCAAAAGTTTGCCTGGATGAAAGGCGCAAAAAGAGTCATTGCCGTCGATAATCTTCCCTATAGGCTTGAACGTGCCAAAAAAATGAACAATGTTGAGATTTTTAATTTTGATGAATTTGATGATATGATTTCTATGGGTTCCCATATTAAAGAAATTACAAGTGGCGGTGTAGATGCCGTCATTGATTGCGTAGGGATGGATGGGAAAAAAACACCAATCGAAGCTGTCGAACAAAAGATGAAGCTTATTGGCGGAACCATCAGCCCGATCGAAATCGGTATGAGTGCTGTGAGAAAATTTGGAACGCTGCAGCTGACGGGGGTCTACGGCTCTAAATATAACCAGTTCCCTTTAGGAAACATATTTGAAAGAAATGTAAAAATAAAAATGGGTCAGGCACCAGTCATCCATTACATGCCAATGCTCTTTAAAATGATTACGGAAGGAGAACTGGATCCAACAGAAATCGTCTCTCATAAATTGCGTCTAGACCAGGCGAGTGAAGCCTATCAAATCTTTAATGATCACGAAGATGGGTGTGTCAAAGTTGTTCTCAAACCCTGACCTTCCCAAAAAGTTATAACCATGTTTTTAACAATGAAGAACATTAAAAGCCCCGTTGGTAAAAGTGTAATTTTACGAACGGGGCTTTTTTATGCAAAAACAGCTATTTTAACTTTCGTTTAAGTCTAAAATCATTTTACGGATTCTCTAATTAGGGAATCGATTTTTTTAATTAGGGGTACAGCCAACATTTCGCATAAAACATACGTTAAGCACATTTCGACATAGAAAAAACTCATTTTCTATACGCTAAGCCCATCAAGAATGTAATGAAACTTATTTTCGACCTATTAACTGAACATAGATAAGTGAATGAGTTATTGAACATCAACAAATGAGGAAAATCCTCATAAACCCTTTTGTTAGAAGGTGTTAAGGAACTCAAGGTTATCTGAACAAATTCCTTAGCGTATGTTTTTCGCTTTTCGTTGGTAGGACCCCAATTACGGCGAATAAATGGTGTCAAAACTCAACAGGCTTGAATTCTGGTTTAACTTGGAATAGGGGTACCGTCAGCAAAACGCGGATTTACAACGTTAAGGGGATCTGGATACAAAAATAGCCAATTTTCACCACGTTAAGGATGTAATCGGCTTTAGAACTATTATTGATTTAAAGACCGCAATGATTCTAAGTTGGTAACTCCTTTTGGATCGAAGCGATACTCTCCAAGGAAGTTGATATGTTCCCATCCTAATGGTTATATATGCTTTAATAAATCCTCCCGTAACATTCCTTTACTTTGAAGTAATTCGGTAGCTTTGCCTAGATAAACTGTATTCCATACACTAATTGCATTAATCAAGATGTTCAAAGCACTTGCGCGTTGCAATTGATCCTGCAGAGCACGTTCTCTCAGTTCTCCATGTTTTCCAAAGAAGATGGATCGAGCCAGAGCATTCATGGCTTCTCCTTTGTTTAACCCACGTTGGATACGGCGGCGCATCGATTCGTTTGAGATGTAATCTAGTATAAAAATCGTCTTTTCGATTCTTCCCATTTCTCTAAGTGCCTTAGCAACCTTATTTTGCCGAGCATAAGAACCAAGTTTACCCATAATGAGGGCACCAGAGGCTTGCCCCTCCCGAATAGAATGTGCCAGACGCAAAACATCATCATAATTTTTACGTATAACCTTCATATGGGGTACAGTCAGGAAAATGCGGATTTACAACGCTAAGCCCATTTCCCCGACTATTCCCCCAGTTTTAACAACGTTAAGAAAGTTTCAAGGGTCTTAAAGAATCTAACGAGACCATTTTCTCCGAATTAAAATGGTATTCTCCAAGTAAATTAATATGTTCCCAACCTAGAGGTGACATATGGTGCAATAATTCTTCATTAAAACTACCTGACCGTTTTTGATATTCAACTGCCTTTGTTAGATGTAAAGTATTCCAGATACTGATGGCATTAATGATTATATTTAAGGCACTGGCCCTTTGCAATTGATGCTGTATGGTTCGTTCCCTAAGCTCACCTTGTTTTCCAAAGAAAATAGCCCTTGCCAATCCATTCATGGCTTCTCCTTTATTCAATCCTCGTTGTATTTTTCTTCTTAATGATTCATCCGATATATAATTCAAAATAAAGATCGTTTTTTCTATTCGGCCCATCTCACGTAAGGCGGTAGCTAAGCTGTTTTGTCTTGAATAGGAACCTAGTTTCCCCATAATAAGGGATGCTGAAACTGTTCCTTCCCTTATAGAATGAGCTAATCGCAAAACATCTTCATAATTTTCTTTAATGACCTTTGTATTTATTTGTCCACGTAAAATGGCTTCTAATTTTGGAGATTCGCTTGCTTTATCTATTGTAAATAATTTTGAATCTGATAAATCTCTTATTCTTGGAGCAAATTTAAATCCTAATAAATGAGTCAATCCGAAAATTTGGTCTGTGTAACCCGCAGTATCTGTATAATGCTCTTCTATGTTTAAATCCGTCTCATGGTGCAACAAACCATCCAAAACATGAATCGCATCCCTTGAATTAGTATGAATGATCTTTGTGTAGTAAGAAGAAAATTGATCACTAGTGAAACGGTAGATGGTGGCTCCTTTCCCCGTTCCATAAACTTGGCTTTTCTTCAAATTCAGGGGATTTTGTTCAACAATTAAAGCTCTGGCTAGGAGATACTGCACAAAAAGTAGATTTAAACTACCCTGATAACGGCCAGGTAATCATTAATGAAAATGGAGAACCAACGTTGAGAAAAATAATGAGAAAAGAACAACCTCAGACAAGTAAGGCGTTAGAGGTAGTTATTTCTCAACGGTTACCTGAACGAAATGTCTTAGATATTCTTTGTAATGTAGAACATTGGACAAATTGGACACGGCATTTTGGACCATTATCTGGTTCAGATCCTAAGCTTGAAAATGCAATGGAACGTTATATCATTACTTCTTTTGGATACGGATGTAATTTAGGACCAACACAGACTTCTAAGCACATGAAAAAAGCAGTAACCCCACACATGATTTCATTTGTAAATCGGCGACATATTAATGCATCTAAAATAGACGAAGCTATTCGTAATATTTTAAATCAATACAATCAATTTAGTTTGCCTAGACTATGGGGTGATGGAAAAACGGCTGCTGCAGATGGAACAAAATTTGATCTCTACGAAGAAAACTTAATCTCTGAATACCACATTCGATACGGAGGTTATGGGGGGATTGCATATCATCATGTTTCAGATACTTATATTGCACTCTTTAGTCACTTCATTCCATGTGGAGTTTGGGAAGCAGTTTATATTATTGATGGTTTGCTGAAAAATAAATCAGACATTCAGCCCGATACGTTACATGCTGATACGCAAGGTCAATCAACGCCTGTTTTTGCACTTGCACATTTATTGGGGATTAATTTAATGCCTCGTATTCGAAATTGGAAGGATTTAAAATTTTACAGGGCTGATAAGGACACAAAATATCACCACATTGATCAGTTGTTTAGTGATACCGTTGACTGGGACCTAATTGAAACACACTGGCAAGATCTGCTCCAAGTGGTTCTTTCTATAAAAGCTGGTAAAATATTACCCTCTACACTACTTAGAAAACTAAGTAACTATAGTAGAAAAAACCGATTATATCAAGCTTTTAGGGAATTAGGAAGGATTGTAAGAACTGTATTTTTGCTTAAATATATTTCTGATATAAAACTAAGAGAGCAAATTGGTGCTAGTACAAACAAAGTCGAAGCATATAACGGCTTTTCCAAATGGCTATTTTTTGGTGGCGATGGGATCATTTCAGAAAATGATCCAGAAGAACAAGAAAAGCGAATTAAATATAATGATTTAGTTGCCAACGCAGTAATATTCCAAAATGTATGTGATATAACACTTATTTTGTGGGAACTTTCTAAAGAAGGCTATGTATTTTCAAAAGAAGATATTGTCATGCTTAGCCCTTATCTGACTAGGCATATAAAACGTTTCGGAGACTATATGATCGATTTAGAAAATATTCCACAACCAATCGAGGGAGATATTCCTGTATAGTATATAAGAAAGTAAAGAGCAAGAAAGGGTTATAAATGGTAAACAATACCATACTATGACCCTTTTTTACATGTATCTCGGTCGTACCCCGTGAGAAGAATAATTGAAATTAATTTGATTTTTTGTGGCCATATAGTACTATATTAATATATTAATTAATATATATACATCAATCCAAGGAGGTTTTTGTGGAAGAATTTATTCAGCGTGCGCTTGGAGCCGGTGGCCACCTCTCCAAACTTGTGAAAGGATACTCGCCGCGCCCACCACAAATGCTTATTTCGAATAAAGTAGGGGCCGCACTGGAGGTTGAAAGGCACCTTTTGGCTGAAGCCGGCACTGGCACAGGTAAATCACTTGGTTATTTAATTCCAGCAGCCAAGTGGGCTGTAGAAAATAATAAAACCGTCATTGTTTGTACTCATACGATCCCGCTTATGACTCAAATCGTAAATGTAGAGCTCCCACGCGTACAACAGATACTGAAAATGGAGCATCAGAACTTAAAATACCAGCTCGTGAAAGGAAAATCTCATTACGTTTGCTATTCCAAACTAGAGAACCTATGGCAGGAAACACTTCGAAGTATGACGGAAGAATCCAAAACCGTGCAGAAAATATTCAAGAGGGTCACGCGAGAGCACGTAAACGACCGTACCGGCCTTGGATTCGATGTTGAAGATAGCTTGTGGAACAAAATTTCAGCAAGCACCTGCCCGGCAATCAATAAGCCGGAGTCCTGCCTACTTGAAGAGTTAAAAGAGAAGATGCATAAATCACATATTATTGTCACCAACCACGCTTATTTCTTCTCTGACCTTGCTATACGAAGGAAGACTGGAAATGGTTCGCTTCCAAACTATGACGCCGTTATTTTTGATGAAGCGCATGAAATGGAGGACGTCTGCTGCCAGATTTTCGAAAAATCTGCTGATGTGAACCGGTTTGAATCTTTATTCGAACATCTATTCCGTCGAGATTTCTTTACAGAATTAGATCTTCGTACGCAGCTCATGTTTTCTCAGATTCGCCAGGACATTCAGTCAAAACTCGATCAGGTATATGCTGAGGTCGGAAATGGAATGCAAAATAAAGCGTATCAACTCCTTCATGAAAAAATCAATGTTGCTGATGTTTGCTCTTTGATAAAGGAATTCATTGATAAGCTAAAGAGTCTGAACGTCAAGGGCGCCTCGGATATTCTGGACAAGCTCTTCGAGTGCAATGACGATCTGGATTTTATAAGTAGTAATTCCAAGCGTTCCTGGGCCTACTGGGCAACTGTTCGTGGTCGTGATCACATCACACTACATGCAGCTCCACTTTTTCCTAAAGTCATCTTAGCTTCAAGCTTGTTCGAAAAGGTTCCCGTCATCTTAACCAGCGCAACCATGTCCAATGGGGGGAAATTCTCCTTTTTTGCAGGTCGAGTGGGGGTGAAGGAATATGATTCTGTCCTTGTTTCGAGTCCCTTTGATTACTTGAACAAGACGATGATCATTGTTCCCGATGATGCACCGGATCCAAATAGCCAGGAATTTAACCGGTACACGGCGGAGAAGTTGGAGGAAATCACAATGTATACCGGCGGCCGCATGCTTGTTCTATTTACAAGCTTTGAGGCAATGAACCAGGTCGCTCGTTCTTTTCAGAATTATTGCAGCGAGGTAGGTTACCATCTATTGGTCCAGTATCCTGGCTGTAACAGAGAGGAACTGATCCAGCATCTTAAGAATGAGCCGCGAACGATCGTATTTGGCTCTTCAAGTTTCTGGACTGGAGTCGATGTGGCTGGAGATGCCCTTACCGCTGTCGTGATCCCCAGATTGCCGTTTCCACATCCAGACGAC
Source organism: Paenibacillus sp. QJM3NY_38 (assembly GCF_056173265.1). NCBI lineage: Bacteria > Bacillati > Bacillota > Bacilli > Caryophanales > Paenibacillaceae > Paenibacillus > Paenibacillus sp. QJM3NY_38. The sequence continues at coordinate 195,659 of NZ_JBWBUJ010000002.1, read as the reverse complement.
CCATTGATCAAAGCCCAAATCGAGCTGCTGGAGAAAGCCGATCGTAGTAGCTTTTTCGACTACATGTTCCCCAAAATGATTTTTAAGCTAAAGCAGGGTTTCGGGCGGTTAAATCGCTCCGTTTACTGTCAAGGGGCCGTGATTATCCTCGACAATCGAATGAGGACCAAACGATACAAAGGACTTATCATTAAATCACTGCCAAAATGTCAGTACTCATCAACCGTATCCGATTTGGTACACATTCTACCGATTTAGTAGAAAGGAGCTGGTACTTATGATGGGGAGAGCTCATTTTGTAATTAGTACGGGACTATCCGTGTCTGTACTTGGACTAACCGGACACGTCATTACACTTCCCGTTGTTGTCGTTGCCGCGCTGAGTTCGTTGTTACCTGATATCGATGAACCAAACTCTCTGTTAGTATCAAGAGCTATTCCAAAACCAGTGATTCGAGTATTTCAACTTTTGTTAGTGTTGGCCGCTGCTGGCAGTTGCTTTCTTGGAAGGGCAATTACCCCTTGGAATTTTGTGGTGGCACTGTTCATAATGACATTCACGATGCTGCCTAACCGGAGATTAAAGAATGTGATCATGTTCCTAGCAGGTATCGGACTTCTTACACTTGGCGAACAGTTCACACCCTGGCACTATATCGCTGGAGCAATCTTAATCATTGTGCCTTTCCTTCGGCATCGAGGATTAACACATACTCTATATGGATTAACCGGCTGGACTTTAATCTTATTTTTTTCAACGGGCGACCGCTCAATTTGGTTAGCTGGATGTTTATCCTATATGCTTCATATTCTTGCTGATGCATTAACGAATCGTGGTATTCGTATTCTACCCCCATTTCAATTCGTCTTAAGGTTTCGAATTATGAGTACAGGAACATTTAAAGGTACCCTGATCGAATACCTTTGTATGGGGGCAACTGTCGGTGTCGTTTGGTTTACTTTTTTTATAGATTCCCACCTAACTGGAGGTTAAAGTATGAGTTTAGTTATGAAATTCAAAAACGCAAATTTGAACCAAGTTTTTCAGGAGATTAAGGATACATACAGACTGTCATCACGAGAAATTGAAGTGGTAGAGGCTCTGGCCATCCATGGCGAGAATAACCGGGATCTCGGTTGTCGGTTGCGCATCCGCGAGCACACATTAAAAAATCATATGACCAGCATACTACATAAAACCAAATTAAGTTCGGCTCGAGAACTTCAAGCTCTGATCCTTAGAATGATGCTTTTGAGTTATGCAAACTCTGTTTATATTGGAGATCTTAGAGTAAAAAGGTTATTCTGAATATAAAATGAATATACCGGTACCGTTGGAGAGTGGGAGATAAACCATAAAGATTTAGAGGCTGGAATTAGTGGCGGTACGTCGTGGAATGTAATTTTGAACTTCGTCAAAAGCCGAATTCGTCAAATAGCGATCGATCCAATGCCAGTGTTTTACCAATCACTCATAAAAGAATGTAGCTACACAACTGGTTTTGGATTAAATTATGACACTATTTCACAAGATATTATCAATCACCTACATAAATTTACAATTTATGTAATACAGGTATACCTTCATGTTGAAAAGACAATCCTAATTGAATAGAACCGTAATATTAGGAGGAAACATGAAAAAGACAACAATTATTATCGCTTGTTTGGTTGTTCTTCTGGTAGGTATTCCAACAGCATATGCTACTCCACTTCAGGTCAAAGAATCGGATTCCAAAAGAAGTCAAGTGAACTTCAAACCACTTTACCCAAAAGTTCCAAAGGAATGGGAAGTAGTTAATAAAAAGCTTGATGGAACATATGTCATTACTTATTTGTCTGACAAGGATTCAGTACTTAGCATTTCAGAAAGTAATTTTACAGGAGAAGAAGTAAATAAATCTGACACTACTGAGGTTATTAGTGAAGGGAAAATAAACTACTATTACAGTCCATACAGAAATAGATCAGGTGGAAATTTGACATGGGTTAAGAATGACATTCTTTTTGAAATGAACAGTGCATATTTCGACCGAGATTTAATGATGAAGTATGCGAGAACGATAATGTAGTTTGTACAAACAGATAAAGGATGCCCTCGTGTGGGCATCCTCTATTTATTTTATTGATATGCATATCCATCTACTGTGATCCAGAAACCTCCGTCACAATCATTATTGGTGTGAGATTCAAGTACTACATGATAAGTTCTCCCCGGAATGGCGTTACTCACATCAAAACTTTTTCCCGATACATCCTCAGTAAACGTTCTGCTGTATTTTACTTCTCCTGTATTAAAATCAGTAATTCTCATAGTAAAATATGCAGATTCATTGGCGTGAACACCAATCATTTGTAAGTCAGTAATTTGGAAAGTAGTGACCCCAGAGTTAGTATACACGCTCGCGCCATCAAAATCCCCGATGTTTCGTGGTCTTACCCAATAAGGACCCCATTTTTTAACTGCTTTGGTCTCAAATTTTGGAGTTGAATTTTCAACTTCCGTTACCACAAGTTCAGAAGTCACAGATTCTGAGGATTCAGCAGCATATGACGGGGTTAAAGTGGAGAAAAAAAGCAAAAAAGTAAAGAAAAGTGAATAGGCGAGTTTGTGATTTCTAGAGAAGATAGACATGGATAATACCTCCTAAATTACAATTTATTCCTTACAAACCCAAATATACCCTTATTTAAGCAAGGTGCACATAGGAATAAATCACCATTTATGCGCGATTATTGTCGATAGGCTTTGGGCTTCTTTCTGGATCAAATTATGAAATGGTATATAATTGTATCATCTTCAATGATAGGAACACTTCACTCGAATCTCTCAGTGTGTTATACTTTCACTATTACGAGTAACTGAGTATTTTTCTTTACCGTCTATAATTCGGTGAAGAGAGGGAGTAGCGGCAATTTGCCGTCAAAAAATCAGGCTTACAATAAGCCGTTGGAAACTAGAGACAACCGTTGGTTTGTCTTTTTTTGTTTCCAACGGCTTTTTTAATGCCCAAAACAAGGAGGAATAGAAATGCGTATCAACCTGGATATTCTCAAAGAGATCCTACCATGCCCCCCATTGAACCAAGTCCCATCGGTGGGGCAGAGCAACATCACACCACCTTCAATTGGACTGTTCCGTGCGATTGAGGCAGCACATGAGTCGGACAACAGCAAGGATGTTGACTGGAATTCATTTTCGCTTGCAGATGCTGAGGAGGCATTAGAGCATGCAATGAATTATGAATCCTATGAACACATTGAGGAAGGCACTGACAATGTCAACAAAGACAATGCCATTCACCAATACTTGCACAGTTGTAATCTTATTGCCGTACTTAAACGGTCTGCCCCTGAAAATCGAGTCTCGGAAGTTCAATTTTTTTGAAGGGTGGTTTAGAAAATGGAGAAATCCTACTTCTGTTCCGAGCAGATCGGACAAATGCAGGCAACCTACGATGCTCTTGTCATGTTGAAGATGATTCACGATGCAGGGTGTGATATCGTGAATCAACCAATCAATTACTATTGTTATGATTGGGGAGATCAATATCCTATCTTCATCACTTGCATTAAACGAGCATTTAGCGATGTAAGGAAGACGTACGAAGGATTAAATCAACACTGGGAGGAAGTGAGTACATATCGGATCTCGTTTCCGGAAATGGCTCTATTTTTCGCTATCGTTGATAAAGAGAAAAGTGATCACTATGCTGCTAAGTTCAACAAAATGCTGAAGCAGGAATGCCAATTTCTCGAATTCAATATGGATGGATTAGTAGCCACTTCCTGCATCCATATTACCCTAACCGGCTTCTATGGCATTCTGTCTCCATTTCTTAAGGTTTTGTTGAACATACGGCAAGAGGTACAGCAAGTTATTCGTGATTATAAATATCAAATCCAAAACGGTGCACGTAATGTTTTATTGTTAAAACAGGTCCAAGAGAGGATTGGATCCGTTCCAGACGTTGGCAACGGTGAAAAGACAGATATCGTTTTTGCAAAGATCATGGAATATCTTCATGCTGATTTGATAATGGAGAGTAAAGACGCATTAACTTTCGATATGATGCTGACAAGACTAACCCATGTTCTTAACCAGGAGACCATAAATAGGAAGGATGAAGTTGCATGAGTCAGGTGCTCACAGTTCACAGTGACGAAGGTAGGACGGGAAATGAATTGGTTATCCGGATTCGGGATCATTACGCACTTCCGATCGTTGAGGAATATACCAACGGCGTGAAGGTCGGCGAAGGAATATACACCCACGAGGCAGTCGCCGGTGCGATCCTGCAGTCGCTTGAAACCGGAATGGTACGAACACCTGTTATGCCAAGAGGCTCACTCCACTATGTTGAACTGACAAAATCTCGGAGGTTTGTGTTCCTGGAAGTGTCCCCTCATACCAGGAAGGCATTTTATCATGAAGCCACCTTGGAGGACGTTCCTTTTCCGAGACTGGTATTCGGCTTTGAACTTCAGGTACGTGAAAAGAAATGGGCAATCGTCCATGTATATCTTGCGGCATTGGAAGACCAAATCATTCCTAATGAGGAATCGATGGTCTTTTTTTATCCTTACACAAACGTTCAAAATAACTATCAAGTTTGCTGGGGTGGACAGCAGTTGCCGGATATAGAGCGATTCTCGCAACTCTCTACATTTCCGGAATTGTTCTTCAACTCTCCGAACTCGGACTGTTACTACCTGGACGCCAATAAAAGCAAGATGAGTTATCGGGAACTGGTGACCAAGATCAAAGGTCGAGATTTTCCGCAAGAATATCTCGCACCTACAAACCTTACGCTTCAGGAATGGTTTAATCGCATCGTTGGTTTGGAAGTGTAGGCACTAGGCTCAATAATAATAGACAATAGGAGGAATAGAAATGGCGAACGATTTTTTTGGTCAGAGTGATCTTTTTTCTTACTTTGGTGGTAACTTTGTAGATCCTCTTCAACAAAACGATGAGAAAAATGGAATACAAGCGGAAGGATCGTCGGAAACGGGAACCACAGGTTTGACGGAATCAAAGGAAAGTGATCTGCCAGGTAGCACAGTGCCCGCTCCGGCCGAAAATAATCAGGGCATTAAGAATTCATCCAAGTTAATCTCCCTGGAGCAGCACAGGGGGAAGGAAGGACGCGAAAAAGAATCTTCCCCCGCTCCAGATGCCTGTACTGATGCCAATAATTCTGTGGCGTCTGGTGGAAATAATGACACTTTAGATGAAGAGGAGAGAGAGGCTTTAAAAGAGGAAGGAGATGAGGAGCGCGAAGCGGACATGCGCGAGCTCGCCGGCGAAAGCGGGAATACTTCAATACCCAAATCAGACATCAAAACGCCGTCGAACACAGCTAAGAAAGAAGTGAAAAAGCCTGTTTTTAATCAAACCACTTTCATTTGTTACTCAGGTCTAAACCTTTCGATCACAAAATTCTTCTCCGTGGACAAGCTGGCAACACTTGAACTCGAAGAAGTCCGGAAACGGCTTGAAAAAGATTATCCCGAGCTATCGAAACAACGGACTAAAATGGAATGGGACGAGAAAAAGAATATCATCGTTCCAATGGTAACCGGTGGAAAAAAGGGTGCATATTTCATTAATGGTACCCGTGGCTTTTATTCATCCGCCAAAGAACTAATCGAGCACCAGGAGCCTATAAGCTACCTGGCTGCTCAAGATGGGTATTATGAAATACGCGAAAATCCAATTGGAGTCTTTATAGGAAAGTCTTCTTTTGAAGAACTATGTGACTGGGAAGGTTTCGAGAAATTTGATGCTGAATTGCCTATGTCTGAATATCGAGAGCTATGTCGATCTAGCTTCAAATTTAAGTTACCAAGGATCCCTACGCAGCTTCTTGCTCAACTTGTTTCCTTTTTTATGGACTATACAGAATATAATGTCGAGGTCATGGGTGTGTTTTATTTTGATATTGTACATGAGAGATACATCCTGGATGTCCCTTATCAACGCGTGACCAAAACTTCGATTGATCCGAATTACACCTTTTTTCCCGGGCATATGATCAAAGTTGCCGAGATCCACTCGCATAACACAATGCTAGCGGATTTCAGTTCGATCGATGATAACGACGAAGTCGGGACTATGCTGTACGGGGTGATCGGTAAAATTCATAGAGGGCAAGCAGGCAAAGTGTTCTTTGATATCCGAACGCGGGCTGGAATGGCTGGAAAGTTTATCCCTCTTGACCCTCAGGTTTTTATTGAGGGGGATCTGAGAAGCCATCGTTTCAACAATCAGATGGACTTCGTAGAATATCCCAATGACTGGGTTAATAAAGTGAAATTCGTATAAAAAGGAGACAATAAATATGGTCAATCTTCTTAAGCTGACTCCTACATACAAATCTCTATACTACTACATCGTACTGATTGGTGCAGGTGGTAATGGTGGGTATACAGTGCAACGTCTCACGAAAATGATGAGTGCGTTCTCGGAAGTAAGCTCCTTTCTTATGATTGCCGATCCGGATACCGTGGAACAAAAAAACATTCTACGGCAGCCATTTATATCTTCAGATATTGGACTTAAAAAATCCGAGGTTCTGGCCAAGCGATACGGTGGTACTTATGGGCTGAAACTGGGATCATATCCAGAATCTTATGTTGAGTCGGTCGAGCAAATAGAAAAACTTTTCTCCTTAACGGATTACCGACACAAGAGAACCCAATTAATCCAAAAGGTGCTTATAGGAGCAGTAGATAACGATTATTCGAGGAATATTATGAACGAATATTTCAATCAAACGGACGATATCATCTACATTGATGCCGGCATCGAGGGAGTATTTCTTCCTGCAGATGGCCGACCTCAAGACCAATGGACAAGTGATGAATTTGAAAGACATGTTGAGAGTGGATATTCAGGTCAGGTTGTCGTAGGGCTCAAGAAAGAGGGAAGGGTGATCTTGCCTCCACTGAACGAGGTATACCCAATCAATGCTCAAGACGCAATCCCTCCATCTCACAACTGCGGCACTGAACCGTATCAACCACAACGTATGATTGCGAATGAGCATGCTGCCATGCATATTGCAACAGTTATGAACGAGCTCTTCGCCTCAAATACCATTCATGTTCACGTATCAAATTTTTCTGCGAGAACTGGTGGTTGTCGTCCTATCTTTGTAGATGAAGTGCTAGATCTAGAATCACTGAGCAATAAAGATCAAGAGACCTCTTAGTTCAAATTAGCGGGGAAGAAGAAATTCTTCCCTCGCTAATCCATAAAATATTTTAGGAATAATTGACGAGATTTGTCCTTTTTGCTATAAATATAGTATTACATGCTTTTCAGATTTTTCTTTGTCGTTGACGATTCGATAAAGAGAGAGTCAACCGATTTTCGGTTAATAAATATTTCGGCTTTATTTGCCATGGAGACATAGACACCTTTGGTGTCTTATTTGTGTTTCCATGGCTTTTTTATTGCCTAATGGGAGGTTATAGACGATTTACGATCAAATATCTGATTCGATGAAAAGAGTGAGTGCAGATGAATTCGTGCTTCCCTCGCTACCATCTGACATGTATGCCATTGACCAGTATGACTCCTATCACATTAATTTTTCTGGCGGCGCAGACTCGCTTGCACTCGCACTGATCATGAAATATGGATACAAAATACCAACCGAAAAGATGGTACTGGTCCATATGCGGGTTGATGGCGATCCAGAGAAGAAGCAGCTTTTCGATTGGCCGCAGACGGATGAATACTTGCGCTATGCAAGTCAGAAGCTGGGAATCCCATTAATCGTAATATGGGGGGAAAAATCACTAGAAGAGCGTATTCGTGACCGAAAGATGTTCCCGGATAAAAGTTGTAGGTTTTGTACCTCTTACACCAAGCGGGATGTCTACGCCAAATGGGTACGTCAGTTCGATAACTGCAAAATACTAATGCTTACCGGGGAACGTTCTGAGGAATCATCCGATCGAGCCAAGGAGACATTCTTTGAGTATCATCCTGCACATGCAACTGTTCGTAAAAAACGTGAAGTGCACTGGTTCAGACCTATTAAGGATATGCTCAAATCCCAGGTTAAGCAATTGGCCGCCAACCATGATATCGAACTCCATCCATGCTATCAATGGGCTTCACGCTGCAGCTGTCGATTCTGTATATTCAATACCGCTTCGGAAATGGAGCGAGTCGCTCAACTTTATCCGGAAGATTGGGAGTATCTGAAGCGTATGGAATTACATCTTGGTCACACCATGAAGAGTAAGAGGGGCAAGCCACTCTCTCTTTCTGAGTTTGTGAACGAATCCCAACTCACGATAGCCAACTTTATATAAATCGTTGAATCATTTACTTTGAAGGAGGAATAAACAGTGGGGACTATTTTTACAGAAAGACCGAAACAGAATATGAATCCAGAGCTCATAAAACAGATGGAGTCCATAGTTAAAAGCTTGATCGTGAATAAAAAATTCCAATCTGATTTTTATTTACATGATCTTAAAATAATTCAGTCGTCCAATGGAGGAGTATTTGCCTGGTATGTCTACGATTGTGGCACTCATTTAATACCGTTGAACAATTTGGATGAGGTGATCACATTTCAAAGAGACTGGCTCCAGAGCATGACCAACCTCCGCGATAAACATTGGATAGATCGCTTGTATGTCTGCGATACCACGCAAGGTGAACTTAAAATTGTAAAAGGATTCTATAAAGGGAACCTGGTTGAGCAGCTGAAGTCAGTGATTTGACTTTGGATAGCCTTGAGAAGCATGGAATTGTTATGCTGATACCTATAGCTAACACTTCCATTCTTCAATTAGGTTGTCCAAAGTGACACCTTACTAAATTCATAACCATACTGGAAGGAGAATTTCGAAATGGCACAACCGTTCCACGACCAAGGTTTTATTATTATGATTGAACAAGACAAAGCAGAGAAGGATTATACAGCATACATCCCGGCACTTCGACTTGGCGCAAAAGGTGACACCATTGAAGAAGTACGCGAAAATGCGCGTGATCTGATTGCGATGGAGATCGAGTCAATGCTTAAGAGGGGTAAGACCATTCCAGACGATAACTGCATCGTTGAAACGCTCACGGTTTCAATCACTGTGTAAAACACCACTTCAAGAAAATCCTAACTAGTAATAGAGCAGCCGTCCAAATGGATCGGCTGCTTTTCTATTGGTTTGGATAGTTAATTGAAATTCGGCGTGGAAGGAGCTTCGTTCAGTCTAGCATACCTGGAAAGGGTTATTTAATCGCTGTCAAAAACAACTTTAATAGAGCAATGGCATCCTTTCGCTGCTTCTCTGTGCAATGGTTGAGTGCATCTAGAATTAATTCGGTTTCATCACGAGTTTTATCCTGTAAGTTATCTAAAAGCAAGTCGTTGGGCGAAAGCTTAAGTAAGTTACAAATGCTTAACATCGTTTCAATGGACATCCCAGCAGTCCCACGTTCAATATCTGCGCAAAATCGAGGTACTCTCCCAACCTGTTCAGCCAATTGTTCACGTGTAATACCCAAAGCCTTTCGCTGCTTGCGAATGCGCTGTCCTACCTTCTGTTTATCGTAAACAATCATCATGTATAGTCACCTCTTCTTCCCATAGAACATGAGTTTACAGCTCCTATTATGGTGAAGTACAGAGTTGACTTAAATGAGGTTTAAACTTACTATAAAAGGTAGTTTTTAACATACATTCTGAGTGTATTCATATAGAGGACTTTAAATAGGAACTGGAGGGCCGAAGGGTGAATGAATTGTTAGGGGAGCTGGAGGAGGAGCGGCGAAAGTTAAACGAGCTTGGAAAACTTTCACTGGAGCAATCCGTTCCCTTATCCAGCAACCATGTGCTGCTGGAGCAGAGTAGGAAGGTGGATGAGTTGACGGTTCGATATCAACATATGAAAATCAAGTATGAGCAGTCGGCCCCTTAACGATCCGGAGGTAGCAAAGGCGCCAAGAATTCGACTGTGGTTCTGCTCTAAAGAGGCAAAACGTAGAGCGCCTAAGGTTTCGTTTAACCTTACTTAGGCGCTTATATAATTTTCTTTTAGAAAGACATAATATTGGGTTCTTCACTAACATTAATTCGTTTGGTTTATCTTCCGTGACGTAAAAGCAGGGATCGATGGCCGCACTTTGTTCATGGCTCGTTCCTTTGCTTCATCCATAACATGCGTGTAAATTTGCGTTGTAGAGATATCCTCATGTCCGAGTAACTCCTGAACAGCTCGAAGGTCAGCACCATTACGTAATAGGTCTGTGGCAAATGAATGCCTGAACTTGTGCGCTGATAAGGGTAATCCGGAAATTTGTGGGTACTGTTTGGTTAGAGCATCGAGCGTCTTTTCAGCGATGGTTTGCACCATTCGCTTACTAATCCGTCGGCGAAACTGTGATACAAAAAAAGCAGGATCCTTGCTATTCCAGGGATTGATTCGTTCCGACAAATACATTGCTAAAAGTTGGTTTAATTCGACTGGCAGCGGGATATACCTCCATTTGCCCCCCTTACCCAAGACCCCTATATTTGAATTATCTCTGTCGTAATCAGGTATATTCAAACGGACGATCTCACTAACACGAAGTCCAGCATACGCCATTAGGGCAACTATCGAGACATCTCTTATTAGATATCTTCCTTGAATGAGTTCCAGAGAGGCATCAAGAAATTGTTTTTGAAGGTAGGCTGGTTGTCTTTTTTTCTCGACTTTCGCCTTTTCAATATCCATCGCCGGATTATGATCGGTTACCTTAAAACGAATCATTACTTTATAGAACAAGCGAATGGCAGATTGACAACGATTGCGATACCTGGCGCCTGCCCCTGTCTCTCTCACTTGGGTTAGATAGTACATAACATCAATATCCGAAACATCACCAATGGCTTTGTAATTCAAACTCAGGAGAAAATGTTTTATATCATGGAGGTAACCTTTTTGAGTATCTAAAGAATATTCTCGATCCTTCATATATACCAAAAAAAGGTTTATTTCGCGTTCATAGTGCTCAAGAATATCCGCATACTTCATCAAATCACACCTATTCAATCGTTTAAAATCGAAGTTGCGTTAAATGTGAATTTAACGCAATTTAATTATAACATGAGCGTAAAAAAAAGGAGGCAAATCCCACGTCATTACCTCATCGTTTTGGATCCTAACATTTTTCCTAATTCTTCTTAATATCTATTGTGACAATTCCAAATACATAATATGATTAATAGGTATTTTGGAATATATTTCTACAGGATAGTAGGAATTACGACATAGTCTGATAGGAGGAATTTCGTTAATCATGACATTTCAAAAAAAAATTAGGGTTGGGGCCCTCGCACTTGCGATTAGTACGGTGATGAGTTCTAATGCAGGCGCCGCTTCTAGCCATAGCTTTACAACATTTAAGGATTTAGGTGATGCATCTCCTTGGGCGCGTTCATTGATTCAAGAAGCACAGGATAAGCAGCTGATGACTGGAGATCCAGGAGGATTATTCAGACCACTTCAGGCCGTGACACGTCAGGAGGTGGCTGCTGCTCTTGCAAAGGCATTCAATCTACCTGTTGAGGCTAACTCAGGTTCTGCATATTCTGATGTTTCTAAGGATTTATGGAGTGCTGATGTCATCGATGCAGTAAAACGTGAAGGATGGATGAAGGGAGACAGCAATGGAGCTTTTCGCCCTAAAGACAACATTACTCGTGAAGAGATGGCATCCGTCTTGGCTAGAGCAGCGGGTTTAGATAAGTCGAATAAAGTAGAAACAGCAATCTCTTCTTTTAAGGATTCCGGCAATATATCTTCCTGGACAAAGGAATCTGTAGCAACCGTTGTCTCCTCCGGATTAATGATTGGGAGTAATGAGAGGTTTTCACCGCAGAAGCCTATTCTCCGCCAGGAACTTGCTACTATTCTGGTTAGAATCAATTCAGACAATGATGATCTTCAAAACATTCAACGAATAGAGAATGGTATCGTAACGATCGGAGAAGCGTCTTACACCGTAGTGGACTCTTTGAAGCCCTTGTTTAAAGATTCCAACATTCCGGTTTTAACAAACGCGGGTGTTCGTTTTGTTGCGGATAACGGACAAATAACACAAATACTGTCACTAGATATCGTCACTTCAGGTAGCGCTGCAGGAGAAGGCCAAGCTGAATTCTCCAAGAATCTGATACTCGATGGTGGCAAGGCCAACATTGATGGCAATCTTAAGATTGCGGCAGATTTTATAACCATTAAAAATTTTAACATCAATGGTAATTTGGAAATTGGTGAAGAACTCGAACATGATTTTTATGCACAACAAGTTACTGTGAAAGGAAGCACTTTTGTAAGAGGAGGCGATGAAAATACCGTCGTATTTGACCAATCTTCATTAAAGGGCATGGAGGTTAGCAAGGACGGTGTCCGGGTAGAAGCAACTAACAAGACAGTTGTTCAAGAGGTAAACATTAACTCCAGGGAATCGGGGCTTTGGGGTGATGAATCAATTACGTATCAAACAGTGAAAGTTGAAGAAAGTGCTTTCTATGTTTATTTAGCAGCACATATCAATAACTTAGAACTAAACGCGGGGTCGGGCGAAACCATTGTATCAGGTAATGGTGTTCTTGATAACGTCACAGTAAAGGGATCTGGTGAGATTTCGATACTTAACAAGGGCGCCATCGGAAAGTTAACCATTACAGATATAGAATCAAAAATCACACTACCATCGAATGTGCCCATTCAAAGCATCGTTTTACCCCCTGGAGTCTCTCCAGAACAAGTAATTAAAAACTATGATACTGTTAAATCCCAAATAGCGAAAATTAACGAAGTTGACAATCCAGACTACACTACCAATGCCGGTCAGAATGGGAGTCCTTCTACGGACGGCGGAAATGGTTCAGGGTCTTCAGTTGGGGGAGGTAGTCCATCTAACCCTGAGTCTCCACCACCTACAACTAACCCAACAAACCGTAACCCGCTACTTTACTACAGTTATCAAAACCGAAATGCTTCATCTGCGGACGTACTTGTAACAAGCGAGAAAACGGGAACTTTTTATTACTTGGCGATCCCGTCAGATATTGATTTTCTGTTTCCAAACAAAGACCAAATTAAAAGCGGTAGTTTGCCGGGCTACGATACTGTACTTAGCGGGGAATTCACCGTGAGTGCTAACCAGAAAACTGTATATAAGCTCGATGGAATGCAGGAAGACAAAGGCTACAGAATATGGGCGTTTTTCAAAGAATCTGGTACAACTGTCGAGTCAAATGTTGTGCATCTCACTTACATCTTGAATTATCATCCCAACTCACTTTACGTCTTACCCTACCCAAAATCTAATTTATCTCAAATCCGTATTCAGTTCACTGGAAAGTTAGAATCACAAATCACCAACACACTGGATCCCGCTACAATTATTAAAAGTGGCCGGTTACGAAATTACGGATTTGGACACATTCCTATAACATCTATCAATTGGGACTTATCGATTCCTGATATGCCTATCTTAAATCTAAATTTTGATACCGTCACACTTGGCGATGGAAAGTCATCCTATATCGATTGGTCTTATGAAGAAAATGGTTTATATATCATGGATACACATACCGATGGTACAATTTATAAGAAAACATTTGGTGGAAATGGTTCATATGGTGGAGAGGATGTTATCGGACTCATTACTAAACAACTGTCCATTGAAGCGGGCAATATAGAAGATCCTACGAAAGCAGATGACGTGCTGCATGTTCTAAAAGCTTACCCGCACCCACTCGAGCTAGAGTTAGAACTAATTGATTTCAATGCAAAGGCATATCAAAAAGCGTTATCCGAATCAGATAACTACTTGACCTATGCTGATGTCCAAAAAATCATTGCCGCAGTAAATGAAAAATATCCCGCTCCATCTAGTTATGAGGCCGATGCCATCAGGGCGATGAACCGTACATCTGATGCTCTTATAATGCAAGGGTTATTAAGGTCTTACGCATCTGTCTTATCGATAGATAAAGCGGAATACGAAGAACTTCATGAACTTATTCGTATAGAAATTGCCCAATCTATGATTAATCAACGTGCTCTTAATCCATTCAAGAAGTATTCAAGCATTGAAGAAATTAACATTGCATACGAGCAAGCGTACCAAACCGTTTCTATGGTTCCAACCAGCATTCGCTTTGTTGATTCTGATAATCAAGCCGGCATTATCGGTGGTGAAATTATCTGGACGCCAGGTAAAGTGGACGATGTCGTAGATCATTACGAAATTCTTTGGGGAACTGATGGCCAGCCAACCTCAACCATTTCTAATATTGATAAACAAGCAGGGAACGTGTATATTTTGCAGCATGGAACAATGATCCCTGCAGGAGCAAATCAATTATTTGTACGAGCGATTTTGAAGAATGGAACAAGTACATTAGCAATCTCTATGGCGTTGGAGGATACTTTACCTCCAACACCTTCTAGCCCTAATGTTCGTAAAGACGAAATAAGGAACCTCCTTATCGGCGCCGATGATAGTATGGAATTCTCTGTCGATGGGGGAAATACTTGGTCCCCTTATGATGAAGGAAATCCACCTACCTTCCCAGGTGATGTATCTGTCAGTATTCGGGTAAAAGCAGATCCAGTAAACCAGGTGCCTGCTGGATTTATTACGACCGTTTCTTTTGTAGATGTTGTCAATTTGTATATCGCACACAACGATGTTAGGAATACCTTTGAATCGACTTATGCCACTTCTGCATTGGAGTATTCAGTTGATAATGGTGCCACTTGGACCACTTTCGATGAACAAAATCCACCGGAATTTCCAGGGGATATGAACGTTCTTCTACGTGAAAGAGGAGGGCAATATTTGCCTCCGGGCCCAGCCAAAAGCTTCTTATTCACTTCAAAGGTACACATGCAATTTCCAGGCAGCGATTATCTTTGGACCACAAGTAGTGTAGCAGAGTATTCACTAAATGGTGGTAGCTGGACCCCGCTTCCATTTGATCAACTGGTTAAATTTCAGCCAGGTGATGTGGTAGATGTTCGTGAAGCAGCTAGAGGTGTATTTCCTGCAGGAGCCAAAGAAACTTATACATTTTAACTGGGATTATTCTATAAAAGCTAAAGCCGCTTATTGCGGCTTTTTTGCTTTATAGTGATCTACACGAATCGGCGAGTTATAATAGGCAATAACTAGAGTGATTTTTTTCTGAACTGAAATAGTCGTCTTTCTTCAGTGGATGCTGATCCAAATACGAAATTTGATAATTCTACAAGGGTGGCTCAGTATGGACATAGGGTTATATTTGGGGAAACTGATCAATATCAAGACAATAATAAACAGTGCAGCGGAGCGGGATTCCGAAATTGAGAAATTTCGAAAATATGCGGAGAAGGAAACCATAACCTGTCCGTTCTGTATGGCAAACCTGCGGTTACGAGCTGGCGATATCCGGGATATTCATTTTGCTCATACCCGAGGGAAAACCTGTCAACTGGCTCGAGCTTATGATTCTTACCAGGCTCAAGTAAGCAGAGAGAATACGAAGCACTCAGTTATTAAAGAGATCATCTACACGGATCTAAAAGGGCAAGAGCGAATCAAATCTGATTTAAAAGTTGAGTATGGGTACAAAGAGAAGGGGCCGGAGTCATGGAGGTATTATCCGGACATTTATATCAACAACAACGGCAGGGAGTTCGCAGTTTCAATTATTACTAACGTGCACGAAATTGGTGACGATAAAGTTGTTCAGCTTATCAATAGGCGGACGAAGTACTTTAGAGATCGAGGACTCCAGACAATCTGGTTCGTAGAAGACCGGGAGTTGGCTGAGGATAGTGATCATAATATGCTCCATCTATGGGAAGCTGAGTATGGACTAACGATGAAAACGGCAGAGGATAGCAAATGGGACCAGCTGCTTGAAGATTTATCTGAGGAGTTCCCTGACGTGAATATCCCCGCACTGTTTGGCTATCAAGCGCATGCGCCTTTGAACTTTGATGTTCGTAGCTTATATTATGTTCACTCCAAGGAAGATAGCATTACGATTTCAGTGCATCGTTTAATTTTGGATCAGAAGAAAACGCCATATCGTGCCTTTTCTTTGACCAGAGGGTATCAGCTCAGTATTTCACATGCCCTCATCGTCCGAGATGAAATACTCCTTAGCGATGTGGAACAAGAGGATAAGGAACGAACAAAATTCGCTTCCGATCTGATCCTTAAAGTTGAAGAACGCCGGCAGCGTTTAACATCTTTTAATGAAGGCTATATGGAACAGCCGAATCCAATAGCTGAGGTTCGGCAACCCACAACGGAACGATCGAGGTTCACCTCTCCAACAACTGATTCTGCAAACGCGGATCCAGACTTTGACCTGACAGGAAGCATTCTAATGCTAAAAAACTGCTCAATTTCGGAAGCAGAAGCAAAGCAACTTTATTATTATATTCGTTTCAACCGAGGTGATTTAGCCGACTATGGACTAACCTTAAAAGATCTCGATAAAATGATTCAGTTTGCTTTGGGCAGGATTCAAACCCCTCAAATACGTAAATGGCTTGTTGATATTCAATTTTTATAATCCAAAAAGAGCTGTAATTTATGCATTTCTACCTCTGTAGAGTCTGACGGTACCCGTTCGATCGTCGCAGATCCCGGCTTGACGCTCCAGGTTGTGAGCGATGACTCAACGTTCATCCTCATGTACAACGAGCCACCTCAACATGCAGAGCCACCGATGTTTCCACTACCAGCAACTAGGGGGCCGTAACGTGAGCTCACCTTTCACCGAGAGCATGCGTATAAACAATCCTGTTGTTTTGTGGAAGTTAATTATCGGTGATATTGGATAATATATTAATAAGAATGGGGGGATATCAGATGTGCGGAAGATTTACCCTAACTATTAACGAAAATGAAATCGTCGATCATTTTAATGTGAGCAGGGTCGAGTATGAGTTAAAACCGCGTTACAACATAGCGCCTTCTCAAACGATCGCTGTCATAAATGGAAGCAGCGGAAGAAGGGTATTGGATGGATATAGATGGGGGCTTGTTCCATTTTGGGCCAAAGATATTAAAATTGGTTATAAGATGATTAATGCCAGGGCTGAAACGATACAATCTAAGCCGGCCTTTCGACATCTTATTACCACGAAACGTATTATTATTCCGAGTGACGGGTTTTATGAATGGAAAAGAGAAGGGAAGGACAAAAAGCAGCCTTATCGATTCCAGATCAAATCAAAGGGCGTGTATGGCTTTGCCGGTTTGTACGACGAATGGAAGGATCCGGACGGAGAGACACTGCGCAGCTGTACCATAATTACTACGAAACCAAATGACTTGGTGGCAAATATTCATGATAGAATGCCGGTTATTTTGGATTATAAAAAAGCAGACATCTGGCTGGATCCGGATGTACAAGATAAAGAAAAGCTTCAGGAATTATTATCTCCTTTCCCTACAGCCAACATGCTGTCCTATTCAGTTTCTGTTGCAGTAGGGAACGTTAAGAATACAGGTTCAGAATTAATAGATGAGATTCCGTTAAACTCAAAATAAGACCCACTTCCACGCTAAGACGTGGGAGTAGGTCTTTTTTTTAGTATGAATTCCGAATGCATGCCGATCAAACCACCTAATAAAATACTCGGGTAGCATTAGGCATCGTCGCGAGTTCCTCGCAGACTGAGGGGGACGATTTCACTGAACCAGAATCCAGCAGCTGCTGGTGTTTGTATCCTAATTTCCAAATTGCTATAGTTTTGCACAGTTCCGGTTTTTGGGATAATAACGCCAGGTATGTCGAGGCTATAACTACTATCACGGTAAAGTCTGGCTGTTGAATTCAGCACACCTTTATTGAAAAAGGCATCGCGATCAGGACTTTCAAATCCACGAACAAGGAATCGCAGATTTTTATCAGGGTTATATCTTTTTGTATCTTTGTTAAATACCGTTCCCCCTTTGAAATAGAGAACGTAACTGTTTTTTTGGTCTTTGACCATTAGGTGGTTCTTGGTATTAGGATGGTTATTGAACCATTTGAGCGTATTGATCGGTTTTATCAACTCAAGGTTGGGGTCATTGGGATCGGAAAGGTCGATGGCGATAAGTGCGTCTAGCTTGCCTTGATACAGTCCGTCTTTTGACGTGATGGTCATACGTTCTTCTTTCCACATTTCTTCGACCGAGGCCTTTCTAGCTTGTCTCAGATCGGCTTCCGTGGTTACCCACATTTCCGGCATCACGGTGAAGATGTTTGTTCCATGCCATGCGATTTCAGCACTGCCGACCGCATACTTATCGACGTGGAGGTCAGTGCCGTTATTCTTGGAAAGAATTCGTTCGATTACAACGATGGCCTGTGCACGCGTGGTCAGCCCTTTCGGAGCGATCTGCCCTATACCGACACCATTAATAAGACCGGCTTTCGTAGCGAGATACATCCATTTGTCATCTTCTTTTGTCGTTTCTCCGATCGCACGAGCTGCAACGCGGGCCATTTCTTCACGTGTCATGACTTTCGTCCAAGCGGCTTCGTTATCGTTGAAATCGGCGGATGAGTAAAGACCTGCTTTGCTTGCGGCTTCAACGTACTCCGTGTACCATTTACCGCTTGCTGGCGTGGTCTCAAGTTCCAGGGCCGAGACGACCATCTTCAAGAATTCCGCGCGTGTGACGCTGGCGTCTGGCTTAAATGTACCGTTAGCGTATCCATCGACATAGCCTTTGGAAACGGCTTTGGTAATGGCGCTAGCGCCCCAGTGGGTCGATTTCACATCGGGAAATTGAGTTATCGCGGCTTGAGCGTTTGGTGTCTTGATGCACATCATACCTACCATAAGTGCTGATGCTAAGGCGATTCCTGCAATTTTGATTAATAGTTTTTTCATAGTACTCTCTCCTTTTGATTAGGCGCACTTAATTTGGGAGAACACCCCTTTATATTTATCGTCATCATGGGCTTAGCAATTTGCTTTTCTATTTGTGACACAATCCATAAATGTCGGGGGACAAGAACATGATCCCATAGAAAGTCGCTAATTTAGCGGCTTTTTTGTTTAATCGGTACAAGTTCTTATCCCGAGCCAAGGACAAGAACTTGTACCGATTCCCGATTAGATGAGTATCTAACTATGTTCCCATGCAATTTCATTAAGCTAACGGACATGATAATTGAAGATCAAACACGCTGAACCGTATCGCCTTTAAGGGTAAAATAGAAAGGGACTCCATGATGGAATCCCTTCGGTTTTCACCGGACAAGCTGTTGCATGAGTCCAGCATCCACGCTTCAACAGGAGCAATGTAGTTGTATGACTCATCCGCCGCGAGGCGGGTAAGCAGATCAAAGGAATTATGATTGATACGATCAATCGTAAAGTCAAAGTGCAGATGAATGGCCTTGACCTGCCGTCCCTTGCCCCGGGGTGCTTCCGGGGTGATCTGGATGCTTTCGACCATTAGACGCAAGAGGGCTTTCTGTGCTTCTGCATCTACCGCCATCACCTTGTCCTGTATGTGCATCAGCAAATGATGAAGGGCGTCTGCATCTACCGGCGTGCTGTTATCTTCGGCGATCTGTGCCTCCACCGTTTTGAGATTCTCCTGAAGCTGCTCATGTTGCGTATAAGCCTTCATAAGTTCGGACTTGAGAACCGGTACAAGATCGGGTTCATTCATCAGGTTGTCCTTAAGCTTTTGCAGCTTCCTGCCCACATTGTTCATTTCATCCAGTATGGCCTTCCTTTCTGCTTGTAATGGGGCTTCCGCACCGGATCGAAGCTTGTTGATATTGTCCGCCAGTTGTCGGGCAATGTCCGGTCTGGAGGCAACACGGACAAGTTCTTCAAGCAATTGCTTCTCGGCTACATCCGCACGAATACTATTGGAGCGGCATACCGTTTTCCCCTTGTTATGAAATTGGCCGCATGTATAGTAACGATACGATTGCCCTTTGGCTCCTTTGGAGCGAGCTGGAACCATTCCGTGACCACAAACCGGACATTTCAGCAGACCGCTGAGAATGTAGGGCTGATGGGAGCGAGAGGGCTTGTAGGAGCGTTCTCCAAGCTTGTTACGGACGCTGTTCCACAACTCCAGCGGAATCAGCGGCTCGTGTATACCATCCACCATCAGAAAATCCGGGTTTTTCCCTTTGCGGCGTTTCTCAGCCCAATCGACAACCTGATTGTATCTGATCTTTCCAATATACATGGGATTGTTGAGGATGGTCTTGATGCTGTTTGTACTGAACGGCTTACCTGTTTTCGACCGGTAGCCCTCTTCATTAAGCCGCCGGGTAATGGCCTTGAAGCCCATCCCCAGATTGGCGTAATCAAAGATTTTGCGTACGATGACGGCTTCGTTCTCATTGATGACAAGCTCCTTGTTCATGCTGTCGTAGCCTAGTGTTTTTCCTCCGTTGTACCGTCCTTCCTTGGCCCGTTGCTCCATCCCCATCTTCACACGACCGATGATCGTGTTACGTTCCAGTTCGGCAAACGAGCCGAGAAACTGGAATGACGCCTTTCCGAATGGAGTTGTTGTATCAATCTGCTCACTTAAACTCACCAGTCTGACATTGTTCCGCTCCAAGGTGTCACTAATCTCCAAAGCATCTTTCAACTTGCGGGCCAAACGGTCAATCTTGTAAATGACCAAAATATCAAATTTATTCTGGCCCGCCTCTGTTAGCAGCTTTCTCATTCGTGGGCGGCCAGCGATGCTTTTTCCACTTTTTCCTTCATCAATATATTCGCTCACGATCTCAATATCATTGCGTTCGCAATATTTTCTTATCTCGTCAATTTGTGCGGTGATGCTGAATCCTTCCTTGGCTTGCTCTTCGGTGCTTACACGAGCATACAGAGCGGCTCTGGTTTTAGGAGTCATAGGGTGTTAGCTCCTTTCATTATTTCCTTTGGGTTGATAGGTTGCTATAAGCTCATTACGTGCTTTTATCCATGCATCTTCCGGAATAGACGGATAGGCTTGAGGGTAGATTGCCAAAGCGTTGTACAACTCGGATGCAACAATAACCGGATGCGGCTGAGTGTATAGCTTCTCGACAGTTTCCGTTGCCTGAAACTCACTGATGAGCCGGGCAAGAGCCGAGATAAACTCAGGCTTGTCCAGCGGTCTGTATGAGCGAAGATCATGAATGAGTCTGACGGTATTATCGCTTCGATGCTCATACAGTACGGCACCGATGACGGAGGTTCGAGCAATCTCTTCTCTGGCTTCTGAGAAATTGTCATTATTGCCCGTAGGCTCACCAATGGCAACCAGACGGAATGGGCCTTCATAGAAATCATCAGTCAAGGCCTCGAATGGCAGTCCGAGGTCTTGTGTGATTTTGTGCATCAATTGATAGGCAGGCTTCTTGGAATCACCGCGTTCAATGGAGATGATCGTCTGATGCTTGACGCCAATGCGTTCACTGATTGCAACGGTGGTGAATGCTTTGGTTGTATGAAGTTTGCCGATTTCCTTCCGAAACAAGCGGAGGCGGCTACCGAGATCAGTTGACTTAAGAAACTCAAATTCTTCGGGTGTTAATGTACGACGCGGCATAACCGGATCAGTCCTTTCGAGCAGGTAATATTTACAGTCAGTATAAACCATGATATATTGCTTGTAAATAAGTACGAATACTTAAATATAAATACTGGAGGTTGTCATGAACTACATTCTACCTGTAGACATTAATCTGAACATGATGGAAGATGAGCCCTTCCGGCTCTATTATGAGAAGCAAGTCAAAAAGGAGCAGTTCACCAGACAGCTTGCTATTCTGTTGACCAAAACAATAGACGTGAAGAGCTCAGCGGGAAGTGTTTCTCTAACAACAGGTGTACAAGAATGACAAGCGAGAGGGCTCAAACCCTTGTCCTGTAAGGTTTCATGCCCTCTTTATATTCGAGGTGAACATTGCATGTTTCTATACAATAAGCAAAGGGCGTTGGAGTTGCTGAGCACAGTGCCGATTATTCAAAGCATTCAATCCACTAGCAAAGTGAAGTACTTTGACTGTCCTTACGACAAGCTGATCGTTTGTTCTGATGAGCCGCCGACCCAAGCATTCGTTGACCTGATTCGGCCCGCAAGATTCGAGACGGACGATGATGAAACTTTTTACCGATACAGGCTGGTACATGACTTGTTCAGCGTACAGTGGATACAAGCAAATCCGCAGGCTCCAAAGACATCCATCATGTTGAACCCTTGGAAGCATCAACTCTCACCCGATGATGTGCTTGCTTTGATCGACTTCATTATCGGCAGTCATCTCGATGCATATGTCGCTCACAACGACGGTAAGCATGATTGGCTCCGGTTTCTGACATCGAAGGAGTTGGCGAAGCGTACCTACGTCGGCTATCAGAAGAAGCCGCCGCGAAACTATAATGACCTTGACCAAACATTTATGTTCGGCAGTAAAAAGGGCCAGCAGGTCATCATTTACGATAAGGCGAAGGAACAAGAACGTGATGACGAAGAGTGGATTCGCCTTGAGAAACATAGAAAAAGGCGGGGTAAGCACGCAAGGCCAACTTTGACGAGATTTTTGCTGGATGAGTATAGTGATGCTTTGAAACACATTGTCATTGTTGATATCGACAAGTTTAGCGGTAAGGACAAGATTATGCGACGCATAAAAAAATACGGAACATTTCAGGAAGCCTACATGACATTGAACAAGGCAGAGAAGCGAAAGCTGAAACTGCACGAAGCATTCAAGCATCCCTTGGTTGATGTCGGTGCTTTGTTTAAAGGGGAGCTCGACCAATGGCTGTCTATGTCACCGCACTTGCATATGATGAGCAAAATCTTTCCGGTACTAAAAGCAACATGGAGCCGGAAAGAAACGATAACTTACAGAGGCATTCGTTTTAACCCGATAAATCTGCATTATACCGGAGACCTTCAAGGATGGTCTGCTGGTAAAGAGAAATATGGACGGAAGAGAAGCTATGTTAATGAGACATGAGTAGGCATGTAGGGGGCCGCGAGCGAAGCGAGCGGCCCAGTACTTCCTTCAAGTTGTGGTCAATGAGTCGCATGAAGCCAGTCAAGGGCCGTAAGGGCGAAGCCTTTACCCTTGACTGTGCGATGCATGAGCCAACACTCCTGCTTGTTCTCAGCGTTAGCTGAGGAACGCCGTACGGCGAGTGACGGGATTGTAAAGGGTGAAAACCCTTTACGTTCTCCCTCAGGGAGCGGAGAGGGTGGTCTTTAATCGGCGAGCGAAGCGAGCCGCCTTTCCGATTGCTGGTGCAGGATATATGCAAGCTTTAAACCGCATATACCGTAAACAGTAGCTCCTTCTGATTACGTTTCAGTTCATAGAAAACATCAAGAGGCAACGGGATGGTGTAGCCTTGATTTCTGATCTCGATGGGAGTTTTATAGGCGTAGAACGGCAACGGCAGATTGGTCTGACAGAACATCCTCCATCCATTGTCGAACCGCAGATAAACCTCGTTGTCGTTGATTGATACATGAACGAAGAGTTCATCCGCAGAAAAGGCGTAATGGGCAGGAAAGCAAAGACCATTCTCACTTACTGTGAGCACCACAGTAGCTTGTTGGTTCACTCGGAGAACCTTTGTCCTGCTTGGTTTGTACAATCCGTCTACGGTCGACTTCACTCGTTCTGATAATACGGACAGCAAACCGGGCAAGCTGCTAATCAGTCTGGCTATTGCCCGAAGAGGCATTCGCAATAAATCTGCATTGATGTACAATTCCTTTTTCCGTCTATCTGCAAACATTCCACCACTGACTGATTCGGTTTTGTACAATTTGAACAGATATACCTTCCAGCCGCTCAATTGTTCGATTGTTTCCCGGATGAACCTGAATTTATACCGCAGTCCGCTGAACGGAGCGTCCTTCAGCACCACGATTTCAAACGATTCATTCCGGTAATCCGATTCACATACGAGCTTCCTCGAAGCGTCTGGTAAGGTTGTGTGTTGCAGGACAACAACTGGCGTGATTGAAATTGCTTGTTGCGGGTTAAGTTCGACTTTGCTTTCGCTCGTTGCTGCTTGAAATTGTTTCTGATGGTTGTTCATACGTATATTCCTCCAGTGTGAAGTTGATGATTTAGGGACACAGCGGCCAGTAGCAAGCCGCTGTGAATGGGGTTTCGCTCAATATCCGTTGTTTAGGAAGTCATAAGACCACGTTCCTTGAGACTGATGAATTGGTCTCCGCCTACAATGATATGATCGAGTACTTCAATGCCAGTAACATTACCGGCTTCGACCAGACGAGTCGTGAGTTTAATGTCTTCATGTGACGGTGTGCAGTCTCCGCTTGGATGGTTGTGCGAAACTACAATAGAGGCTGAGGATCGTTTGATTGCGGCACGAAATACTTCACGCGGATGAACTATGGCTGCGTTGAGCGAACCCTTAGAGATCGTCTCCGGTTGGCCAATGACATGATTCTTGGTGTTGAGAAACAGAACAACGAAATGCTCTTGTTGCAGATACCGCATCTCAGGAATCAGCAAGTCAGCGGCATCCTTGGGAGACCGAATAACATGCGGATGACTGTAAACAGGTACATTCAATCTCTGAGCAAGTTGCAGAGCGGCGATGATTTGGCGTGCTTTCACTTTACCGATGCCCTTGATGGCGGTCAGTTCCTGCTCCGTGACGTTCATGAGATCGGTCAGCGAAGGAAAGCGGGCAAAGATTTGATCAACAACATAGGAGTTCGGTTTTTCGGCAAGTGCCTCAGCAAACAACGTTTTGATTGACGGCATTTCATATACATTCATGTGATTGACCTCCATAGATATGCAAATAGGAGAAGCCGCGGCGGCTCCTCCAGTTGCGTGATAGATAAATTTGAATTATGATGATGACAACGTATTTTTTCTTAATCGCTCCGTCTCTATCTGCGGGCGATTTTTTCTTTTTCCTGGGCCTCAATTTGCATTTGAATCATGACCAGCCTGACCAGCGTATTAGCGTATTCCCTGCCTTCCTCAGTGTCAAAGCTGGCGTTTCGATCCATCATCCGCATTGTTGATGTCAACCAGCTTCTTCTGGCCAGAAGTTCCTGTATGGTCTCCATGTGTCTCACCTCCTTTCAAGGCAACTAAAATAACCCTCCTGTCGATACAACAGCACGGCTTATCTGCAATGAACGGTATGAACTGACTTTCCTGCTCAATTGAATCTTTGCTGTTTTCGACAGCCCCACCATTCATATGAATATCGGGGAGGTCTGGACGGTGTAAGTAATCAGAACCGTTACCTGTCCATTTCGAAGTGCAACAACAGCATACTTTCCTGCATCCAATGGCACAGAGTAGATGTACCCTTTTTTCTCACAGAATCCGAGGTAATCTTTCTGGCTGTTACGCCTGAATGATTCATAAGTCATCTCTTCAATCTCCTTTCTCCCGAAGTCGCACTTCCTCAAGCCCTCGCCAGCCGTTTCCGGTGACGTTGCAGCTGCCCGGGAAACTCGCGTTGAAAGTAGACAGCGGTCCAGCGAGCGGCAGTTTCTTCATCCACACCATAAGTTCGGCGGCAGTAGGTTAGAAGAACGTGGCCAGCCATACTGAAGTGTCCATTCATGACGAGCTGCTTTAGAACGGTAGAAACGTCTTCCGGCAATCCCTTTTTCATAACCATGTAGATTCACCTCCTTTCAAGTGAAATAGCGGTATAAAAAACAAAGCGAGCCAAGGATCGCTCCCTGACTCGCTGAAAATCAGTATTTTATTGTTGTACACGGTTGACGATGGCATTAACTACTGGATTGAACCTTGCTACCTTCGCATTGTTTCCACGTAACGAGTAGCCCGGATGATAGGTACGATAAGAGTGATACGGCAGCTTATCATGGATAACTCGACATATCAGATTGAGCGGCATGTCATCGACAGCTTTCAGAACCGACCCGGGAAAAGTTCGTTGCAGTCTGTCGTCATAATACGGCCCGGTGAAAAAGAGAACTACATCAGGACTAAGAATATTAATCTCATGAGGAAGCAACGGGAAATGGTTGCAGATAATCTCTTCAACTTCGGGTAATGGTCTTGTCCTGTTCTGATCGAACTTGATCAGATTGCTGGTCATATAACCGTCTTTAGGGCCGTGGGGATTTAACCTGTCGTAGATGGTTCTGCAAGCTCTCCAAAAGGGAGTATGTCCCCATCTACTATCCTGCCTGAACCGGATGTAATCATTCTGCAAGTCACAGACTGCCTCCTCCGGTTCTCGATTTATGTATTCGGTGTACTGCCCCCAACCGTTTGTCTCCTTCCCTACAAACAGTACTTTGGTTGGAGCCTCTCGATAAGCTTCATCTGCATCGATCAGGAAGGGGTTAGACAAGCTATGCAGGTCGACGTTCTCATCCGCTAGAGCACTCTTTAACCGGTTCCAGTATTCCAGATACATCACATGTAACTGCTCTCCAATCTGATTCATTTAATCGCAATCCTTTCATTCGGTTATGGTAGATGCATACGATGACCAATTAACCTTGGTTTCATAATGAAAAAAGACTTGGATCATTGTCGGTAACCGACTGATATCAAGTCTTTTATACAAGAGGGGTGGGGCATGAAACGGCAGGCCACCCCCTCGCAAATAATGCAGGGTGGTACCCCCGGAAAATATATGTGATTTTTCCCCCTATTGGGCCTTTTATCGAATTACGTCTAGTATTAACGTCCCTTGCGATCCATAGCGTTCAGGAATTCGCGTGCCATTGTGAGCAAGAAATTGACCTCATTCAAGCTGCGATCAGCTATTAATGTGTTCAAAGTCCTGATCTTGTTCTGAATCTCATCTGCATCAGGATGCCTTGTATTTCCATCTGCAATCTCAAATAGCTCGGCAGGCTTGATTCCGAGTGCTCCAATGATCTTGCCCAATGATTCGAGTGATATATTACGGGTTCCTCGTTCCACGTCGCTTATATAGCTATAGCTTAAGCCGGATTGCTCCGCCAACAGCTCTTGCGTCATCCCTCTAAGCTTTCGGATGCTGCGGATTTGATCCCCAACCAATTGTTTGAATTCTACCATTACGTCACCCCTACTTCAGATTAGTAGAGGGCGAATGAGACGCTTATCCCATTATAGTGACATTCGAACTACACATATAAGTTAAATAAGTATATAATAACCCTGACTAGCTCCTGCCAAAATTCAACAAATACCACCCACAGGGGGTGTCGCTAAAGCCAGAGAAAAAAATTATTCCAAAGGGAATCTGTAAAACAATCATACGCATCGAAAGGGGAAAATACCATGTCAATTAAGAGAATATCATCGCTAATCATTACAGCAGTTTTAATGTTCAGCATGATTGGGACAGCGTCAGCAGCACTGCCTGAGTACGGAGAAGAATGGCAGAATGCACCGGATAAGACACCATCCGTGTCATTTACAGACCTTCCGCCTCAGCATTGGGCTTACAACTACATATCCGAAATGGTGAATCGTAAAGTCATCAGCGGCTACCCCGATGGCAAATTCCGACCAAATAACACGATCACTCGGGCTGAGTTTGCGAAGATCATGATCACGGCATCCGGCATCACGGCAAAGAAAGTGAATTACTCTTCCTTCTCCGACATCCCAGCAACGAACTGGGCTTCGCCGTTCGTGGAATCCGTAAAAGACTACATGACTGGCTACCGCACTGCAAATGGGCAATACATATTCAATCCATCCGCACCTGCTACCCGTGAAGATGTGGCAGTTGCTCTTGTCAAACTCAAGGGCTACGACGCCAATCGTCTTCCTGACCAAAGCACCATTGAAGCTATGTTCAAGGATTATGCTGGTATTTCCGAAACTGCAAAGAGCTATGTTGCATTAGCGGTAGAAAACGGGCTCGTATCAGGCTTTCAGGATGAGACATTTCGTCCGCAAGCGACAATCACTCGTGCAGAAGCCACGGTTATGCTCTGGCGTGCCTACCAGTATGGCAATGACAACAAGGAAATCGGCGGTGGTCAGACAACGACAGGCCCAACACCCGTTCCATCCTCACCAGATACAACTACGCCGGGGCCATCTGCACCTACAGAAACACCATCTGCATCCACACCATCTGCAAAGTTCACTGTAGAGACACTGGTCGGCGGATCCAGTGCAGGTGATGTAGACGGGCCTGTACGGACAGCGAAGATCAACCAGATCGACAGCATGGTCGTGGACAAGAACAACAATATCTATTTTCTCGACAGTCAAAAGATGAAGATACGCAAATTCAACAATTCTAATGGTACGGTGGAGACCTACAAAACGATCAACCAGAGCTTCAATTGGGACTACAAGGATGCAGACGGGAATGCGAAGCACTATGACTACAATAAACTCATTCCGCTGAAATTGGCCTACAATTCGGCCAGCAACAAACTGTACCTTGCCGCCAAGGTGTCTGCAAGAACAATCATCTACGACATTACGAGCAACGTCAGCGTGGCGACCTATGATTTTGACCATGAAGAAGCTCGGTTCGTGGACTTTATTGCTTTTCCTGATACAGAGAACGTTTTATATGGCGTTACAGGCGGTCACGAGTCCCACGTCTATGAAGGGAAGCTGAATCAATCTCAGGTAGAACAAGTAGCCAGCAGTACAAGTTACAATACGCTTGATCTATCTGATTACTACGGATATGCTCCCGTCGCCGCCGCTCATGCAACAGCCAACAATTTGTATGTGTTTGGTCGAAGCAAAATGTATGATCTGCAATTGTTCCCCGTAAAGGTAAACAAGGCAGCCGAGTATCAGGATATTCAATTTGACAGTGTTTCGGCTTACAACGGAAAACTGTATATGAGCAATGGAGGAACCGTCTACGAGATGGGCACGGAAGGCAACATGACGACATTCGTCAGCAGAACTGACTTGATCTACAAGGACGGAACACCGATTCGCCAAATGAAGCATCTTGGCTTCGATAACAACGGGAATGTTATTTTCTACGATGATGACAGCAAATCTATCCGCAGAGTCAATTTGTAAAATGTGAATCCATCTGAATGGGCAACGAAATTTTTTACTATTCGAACAGGAAGATGAATGATGTCTTTGTAAGAAACCAAGGAGCGTAACAGTAGTGGTTATTGATATTCGACGCATTAATTAATCAAGCGTGCAGTAGTATCTGCTCGATACTGCAATATCCAAGTAGAGAATAGACGCATCTGGTTCGGCAATACTTTGTTCATTGGCGGATGTAGGTTATTGAATCGGGCTATGCACTTGTAGACTGTATTCGTGAAGGATAAGGATACTAAGGTTGCTGAAAGAAACATCGCTGCGGAGAGGACGAACCTGTTCTTTCCGCTTTTGTCTGCATTTAAGGACTTAGCCGGGAGGCAGGATATAATTTGGATAAGCTCATCGATTTGTTTTTAGGGGAAGCATTTAAAGCGGGTTTGCATAAGTTGTTTGGTCATAAGCCTGAGCGGCCCAAGGATACTGCCGGAAGTATTGGATGTCTGGTTATTATCTTAATGATTGCTCTCTATCCTATCGGTATCTATTGGTTGAAGCCGCGGCTGGAAGCAGGATCGTTCTGGTATGAACACATCTATACATGGCCGTTGTACATCATCGGCTTGTGGATCGGATATCATCTTCTTAGATTTGTTCTTTACTGTCTGAAGGAAATTCCATTCCTAACTATAATGCTTGCTGGAATCATCTGGATCGGATGGTATGCCTATAAAAGAGGCTGGTTGTAAATTCAACGTCCAGACTCATTGCTATCTTGAATCCGAATTTCACGAACCGATCCAGTGAGAATTAAGCTTATTTGCAAATGCTACGTTACAATTGATTTATTTTGACGATATATAGAATATTGACTTACTGTCAATAAAGCCTGTTTTTGATTAAAATCGTGGGTAATAGGCCTTTTTATCAAGGATTATTCCTTGTTGGGCGGTATAGAGCCGGAAAGTTAGCGTTTTACTGCTTCAACGCCCAATGAATTTTATAACAGGAAATACAGATAGCTTGTTAGGAGGGTACAGATGCAGGGTGAGATTGTTCCAGAGCATGTATTAACGCACCTGAATCAAGAACAAACTTTGAAACGAATCATTGAAACAAGTTATGATGTGCTGTTAGGTCAGGTTGGAAAAGGGAGAATTGTTATTGAAAATGAGGCATCATTCCAACTCCACTTTGCGTACATTCTAAAAACCATTGGCGAACTCATGCAGTTTTCTCCCGAAGACACATTTGCAATCAAGCTGGAAACCCCATATGTGTCGGCTGGAACACTTAATAAAAGTGGTTCAAAGAAGGCCAAAATTGATATTGTGCTGGAAATGAAAAATCTCTCTACTACTACCCGGTGTGCGGTTGAGCTGAAGTTCTTTCAGAAAGTCAATATGCGTGAGCCTAACAATCGCTATGATGTCTACAGGGACTTGCAGAACCTTGAGGACTATGTGTATTCAAAGCAGTATAACTTTGGATTGTTATTTATAGCTACTGATCACATCCATTACGTTAGTAAGGAACAGTACTCTATGGATACAGCAGATTTCGACTTTCGGCATGGTGCTATGTACAAAACAGGTCGCTTGTTGGAATATCGTACGACAAAGCCATACGGTGACCCAATTACCTTGCTAAATGAGTATAAATTTACATGGGAAAATGCAGGTAGAGTTTACTTCTTGAAGCACCTTGTGGAGCTGAATGATAGGCCAACATGAAGTCAAGCTCATACTGCATTGTTTCAGATATCAGATCGTCCAGCAAAGTGTGATGCTTACTGAATTTCTCTATAACTTAAATATCAATGATTATCATGGGGGCAGGCTGGTGTAATCCACTGCTCTCTTTTGTAAAGCAAGAACAGTTACGCTGTTTTTATTTATGGTAAGGATGGTTGTTTATGATGCGAAATGCCCGATAGAGCTGCTCAAATAGAATCGTAGTTTTAAGCCCTGGGTCCATATCCATTGGACTCAGTGTCAAAGTACTATCGCATGGGGTAGTAACTGATCCGATAATAATAGAGATATCTGATGTTCCAGACACTCCCAAATCATTGATTTTTGACGCAAGTTCCTCGGATGATATAGATTGCTCGGTGTTATTTATTAAATGTAGTCTGTAACTGTTATTGTTTAGTTTCTTCTCAAGCTGATCTTCTCTTTTAAGATGAACCAGCTTGACTGTGCAGTATCGACTCAGCCTCTTTTCATACTCCTTTATGGCTTCAAGGTAGAATTTATCTATCTTCTCGCAGATAATGTATATTGTAAATTTCATAATAATCTCCTCATTTCAAGGATAGATGATTGCGGTAGGCTTTCTGCTGAAATCATGACACTTTCATTGAAAATTAGGTTAATAGACCCACTCCTAAAGGAATTTAGGAGTATAATGTAAAATTAATATAGATGTAGTAGCTGCAAGGAAGAGAGGTTGATTATGGAGGTAATAAATAATATCGATAAACTCCTTGGAGACGATCTCAAACACTCCATTAGAAAAGGATCAAAGCTGTCCATAGCAGCATCATGTTTTTCAATTTATGCATACGAAGCCTTAATGAAAGAATTGAATCAAGTAGATGAAGTACGATTTATCTTTACTTCACCTGCCTTTGTTGCTGATAGCTTTAACAAGGAAAAACGTGAGTTCTATATACCTAAGCGTAGCCGCGAGAAGAGTTTATACGGAACAGAGTTTGAGATACGGCTCAGGAATGAAATGACGCTCAAATCAATTGCAAAAGAATGCAGCGACTGGATACGTCAGAAGGTCACCTTCAAGTCTAACCGGACTTCTGGTGCCATGCAAGGAATGTTAAACTTGCAAGCATCCGATAGTACAACCACGTATATGCCCTTGGATGGCTTTACTACCGTTGATCTTGGTTATGAGAAAGGCAACGCTCTCTCTAAGATGGTCAACAAATTCACTGAGGCTCCATTTACTAAAATGTATTTTGACTTGTTCGATCAGGTATGGAACGACAAAAGCAAGCTTGAAGATGTCACAGATCAAGTAGCTGAACACATCTCATCCGTTTATAAAGAAAACTCACCTGAATTTATTTACTACGTCATCCTGTACAATATCTTTAATGAATTCTTGTCTGATATCACTGAAGATATACTGCCGAACGAAGCAACAGGATTCAAGGAGACAGAAATTTGGAAGCGTCTATACCACTTCCAAAAGGATGCCGTACTAGGTGCCATCAATAAGCTTGAAAAATATAATGGCTGCATTCTTGCAGATAGTGTCGGTCTCGGTAAAACATTCTCTGCACTCGGAATTATCAAATACTATGAACTTCGCAACAAGTCGGTCCTCTTGCTGTGTCCGAAGAAACTTGCAGATAACTGGCTCACGTATAAACAAAACGTGACTAATAACATACTGTACGCCGACCGCTTGAGGTACGATGTGCTTTACCACACGGACATTTCCCGTGAGAGAGGCAAGTCTAATGACATCCCACTCGATAGGCTGAATTGGGGCAACTATGATCTACTCGTCATCGACGAATCGCACAACTTCCGTAATAACGAAGCGAAGAAAGATAAAGAGACACGATATCAGAAGCTGATGCGGAAAGTGCTAAAGAGCGGCGTCAAGACGAAGGTACTGATGCTGTCGGCAACCCCGGTGAACAACAAGTTCATGGATCTTCGCAACCAGCTGGCTCTGGCTTATGAAGGAAATCCTGAAGAAATCAACAACAAGCTGGGTACTGACAGAGGCATTAATGATATCTTCAAACGGGCTCAGTCTGCTTTTAATCAGTGGTCAAAGTTGGATGCCGTTGATCGAACAACCGAGACGCTCCTAGGAATGCTCGACTTTGATTTTTTTGAGCTCTTGGATAGCCTCACTATCGCTCGCTCACGCAAGCACATTCAGAAATATTACAATGCGGAGGAAATCGGCGAATTTCCTAAGCGTCTTCCTCCTATATCCAAGTTCTGTGATTTAACAGACAGAACAGATGTCATCGGGTACAATGATATATTCACGGAGTTGTCCAGAATCAACCTCGGTATCTATGCTCCCTTCAAGTACATCCAACCGAGCCGCTTGAGATTGTATGAAGAGATGTACGATACAAGCGTAAAGGGCGGAAGCGGGAGCTTCAAACAATTAGATCGAGAAGGCAGCTTGCAGCTCTTAATGAGGATCAACTTGCTTAAACGGTTGGAGAGTTCCGTGGAATCTTTCCGGTTGACGCTCTCCAAGATTATCTCTAAACTGGGCCAGACATTGGAGAGAATTGAAGCTTTTGAACAAAGCGGAAAGTCAGATGCAGTTGGATACACCGAGATTGAAGATGCCAGTCTCGATGATGATGGCTGGTTGGATGATGACTTTACTATTGGGGATACGATAAAAATTAACCTTTCTGATATGGACATACTCAGATGGAAAGAAGATTTAATGAACGACCATAATATTCTATCTTCCCTCCATGAGGAAATGCTGAAGGTAACACCTGAGCACGATGAGAAGCTGAACGCCTTGAAACAGGCCATCGATAACAAAATTGGGCAACCAATTAATCCGGGCAACCATAAAGTGATCATCTTTAGTGCATTTACGGATACCGCGGCATACTTGTATACTCATTTATCAGAATACATGAAGGCAAAATACAACATTGATACCGCTAAGATTGTCGGCAGCGATGAGAATAAGAACACCGCTGGTCTGAGGAACGACATCAGCACATTGCTCACCTGTTTCTCACCGCGATCCAAGGAAAAGAAGCTGACAATGCCTGATGTAAAAGGCGAAATCGATCTGCTTATTGCTTCTGATTGCATATCTGAGGGGCAAAATTTGCAGGATTGCGACTACCTCGTGAATTATGATATCCATTGGAATCCCGTAAGGATTATCCAGCGGTTTGGACGAATTGACCGGATAGGATCGCAAAATAAATCCATTCAGTTGGTGAACTTCTGGCCCAACATGACGCTAGATGAATATATTCAGTTGAAAGAACGGGTCGAGAATCGCATGATCATCATGGATATGACGGCAACCGGCGACGACAACGTCCTGTTTAATCAGTCCAGCGATCTGGAATACCGGAAGCAGCAGCTTAATCGCTTGCAGAAGGAAGTCGTCGATCTGGATGATATGAATACTGGCGTATCCATAACGGATTTGGGTCTTAATGACTTCCGCATGGATTTGGTGAACTACGTCAAAGAGAATGGCGAACTTGATACCGTGCCAAGCGGGTTGCATGCGGTTGTTTCTGCTGACGAAGACAAGGGAGTAAAACCCGGCGTCATATTCGTCCTTCGGAATGTAAATGAAGAATTGAACCCGGACAAGCAGAACCGCCTGCATCCTTTCTACCTGGTCTACATGAGTGATGATGGCGAAGTCATAACTAATCATATGGATGTAAAGAAGACACTCGATGCCCTGCGTGCTTTGTGTAGAGGACAAGCAGAACCTGTTCTGGATGCTTGCCGCAGTTTCAATCAAGCGACCAAGGACGGCAAGAAAATGGATTCCTACTCCATGCTGCTGGAGGAAGCGATCCGCTCCATTGTTCAGGTGAAGGAAGAAGGCGATCTAGATAGCTTGTTCAGTTCAGGAGGCACAACGGCTTTAATCGATTCCGTCAAGGGACTTGAAGATTTTGAACTTATCACCTTTGTGGTCATTCGGCAGGTGAATGCATGATATTTCAATTACCATTAAGTACACTTGTGAATCGCAAAATACCGAAGAATAAGTTCTATGAGAAGCTTCACGCCAATCAACATCTAAAGGAACTGTTTACTAAGCAAGTCGAGTCGATCATCTGGAAGCACAAACTATCCAAAGAGACGATTCGCCTCGAACCGAAAGATGACATTGAGGAAGTCCAGGTGTTTGAGATTCACTTGAAAGAGCGAACCTACTCACTTGATTTGTTGCGGTGCATAGACAAGGCAATTCCTTACCCCATACTGCACGTCATTATATACGAAGATCAGGCAAAGCTCGCAATCGCCTACAAGGAGCGGAATCAGACCGATGATAACCGCTCGGTTGTACGTTCCTATCACGAATCGGAATGGCAGCCTGTAAAAGAATTGAAGCTGGACATCATTCAGGGGCTTGATTTAAAGGCCGTATACGAGAACATCATCCGTCAACTGCTGCCGATGAACTCGAAGCCGGAAATGGAACTTACAGCCGTTCTGGAGCGGCAGGCCAGCATAGATAAGCTGACGCTAGAATGCCAGCGGCTGGAGTCGAAGATTCGCGGAGAAAAGCAGTTCAATCGCAAGGTCGAATTGAACATGGAATTGCAACGTAAACGTAAACAATTGAATCAACTACTTGACTAAGTAACTGGAGGTCTAACCAAAACATGAACCATCTAACGATGAAATCAACCGATCTAACTAAGGTCAATATCGACAAGATCGCGGAATTGTTTCCTAACGTAATTACAGAAGCAAGGGATGAACAAGGAAAAATCAAACGTGCGATTGATTTTGATTTGTTGAGACAGGAGCTATCCGATTACCTTGTTGAAGGGGAAAAAGAACGGTATCAATTGACGTGGCCGGGGAAAAGGGAAGCTATACTTCATGCCAATACTGCTATCGATAAAACACTTCGTCCAGTCAAAGAAGAAAGCGTCAACTGGGATAGCACTCAAAATCTTTATATCGAAGGCGATAACCTTGAAGTGTTAAAGATGTTACAGGAATCATACTTAAATAAGGTTAAGTTTATATACATTGATCCACCGTACAACACAGGAAAAGATTTTGTATATAAAGACAATTTTACGGAAACAACAAGTGAATACCTTGAGGAATCAGGACAAATTGATGCAGATGGCAACAAGTTTTTTCAAAATACTGAGTCAAATGGCAGGTTCCATAGCGATTGGCTGACAATGATGTATTCACGGCTGAAGATATCAAGGAATCTATTACGGGAAGACGGAGTCATTTTTATAAGCATTGATGACAATGAAGTTGATAATATGAAAAAAGTGTGCAATGACATCTTCGGTGAAGATAACTTTGTGGCCTGCATAGTATGGGAGAAGAGATTCACTCGAAATAATGATGCTAAGCTATTCTCTACCGTCATTGATTATATTCTAATGTATCGAAAGAGTGAGGCTGTATCTAAACTTAGAGAGCCTAGGACTGAAAAAAACAATTCTATTTATAGTAATCCAGACGATGACCCTCGTGGACCTTGGACAAGCGTTTCTTATGTAAGCCAAAGGACAAAAGAAGAACGTCCTAACCTTAGCTACACGATTATCAACCCATTCACTAAACAAGAAGTTTCTCACCCAGTGAATGCTTGGAAGTATAGCTTTGAGCAGTACGAGTTTTTATCAAAAGACAATCGGCTTTACTGGGGAAAGAGTGGAGAAAATCAATACCCGCGTCTTAAGAGATTTCTCTCTGAACTTGATGATGGAATTGTCCCAATAAATTTGTGGAACTACAAAGAAACTGGCACGACTGATGATGGAACCAAAGTTGTTGGCACTCTACTTGGGAAGGATGTTTTTGATTATCCCAAACCAATCTCTCTACTCATTAGAATGCTGAAAATCGCTTCTGAAAAGGATTCATTAATCCTTGATTTTTTCTCGGGTTCAGCAACTACTGCCCATGCGGTCATGCAACTTAATGCGGAAGACGGAGGGAATCGGAAATATATCATGGTACAAATTCCTGATTCCACTGGTGAAAAAACTGAGGCTTATAAGAACGGATATAAAACTATCTGCGAAATTGGCAAAGAGCGTATCCGCAGGGCAGCTAAGTCTATTAAAGAGGAAACAGGAGCAGACATTGATTACGGCTTCCGTGTATACCGTGTAGACTCCAGCAACATGAGAGACGTCTATTACACGCCGGACAAGCTAGGTCAGATGAATCTGGATGATGTGGCATCGAACATCAAAGAAGATCGTACTAGCGAGGACTTGCTCATCCAAGTCATGCTGGAGTGCGGACTGGAACTTTCATTGCCAATGGAGTCCAAAAAAATAGAAGGAAAAACCGTCCATTATGTTGCAGGTAACTCCTTGATTGCTTGCTTTGATGATGAGGTATCCGAGACGGTTATTAAGAAGATTGCAGAGGATCAACCGCTTCGCGTTGTATTCCGTGACAGTTCGTTCAGGGATGATTCTGCTCGCATCAATGTTGAGGAACTGTTCAAGCTACTATCCCCAAGCACTGAAATTCAAGTGCTGTAAGGAAGGGGAACAACGATGAAGATTAAATTCAAACATCAGCAGTTCCAATTGGATGCGGTAAAGAGCATTGTTGACGTATTTCAAGGACAACCCAATGAATCCTCACGCTTTACGCTTGATAAAGGTCGGCGGCAAAAGAGTGTGGAAATCGGCGATCTCTTTCTGCAAACGACAAGCAAGGAGTCTGATTATGGGTTCAAGAACAACCCCATCAAGTTAGTCGATCAGGAAGTTCTAAGCAATATTCAAACAGTTCAACGTCAGAACGGGTTGAAACAATCAGAGCGACTTGAAGGCAAGTACAATCTGACGGTTGAAATGGAAACCGGTACGGGTAAAACCTATACGTATATTCGGACGATGTTCGAGTTGTACAAAAAATACGGTTGGAGCAAGTTCATTATCGTTGTTCCTTCGATCGCAATCCGTGAAGGCGTTCTGAAGACGTTTCAGATTACCGAGGACCATTTCATGATGGAGTATGGATCGAAGGCACGTTACTTCGTATATAATTCCAAGGACTTGCCTCATATAGATAGGTTCGCAAGTGACGCTGGCATTAACGTAATGATTATTAACGCTCAGGCCTTTAATGCGAGAGGCAAGGATGCAAGAAGAATCACAATGGAGCTGGATGACTTTCAATCTAGACGACCGATTGATGTAATCGCCAGCACCAATCCAATACTTATCATCGATGAGCCGCAATCTGTTGAAGGGCAGAAGACGAAAGAGGCATTGAAGGATTTCAAAGCGTTGTTTACGATGCGATATTCGGCAACGCATCGGGAAGACTACAACAAAGTCTATCGCCTCGATGCACTGGATGCCTACAACATGA
This sequence comes from Paenibacillus sp. QJM3NY_38, assembly GCF_056173265.1. Taxonomy (NCBI): domain Bacteria; kingdom Bacillati; phylum Bacillota; class Bacilli; order Caryophanales; family Paenibacillaceae; genus Paenibacillus; species Paenibacillus sp. QJM3NY_38. The sequence continues at coordinate 157,552 of NZ_JBWBUJ010000002.1, read as the reverse complement.
AGCTGGTCAAGAAGATTAGCGTGAAAGGCATCTCGGTCAAAGGGTCAAGCGGAACGAACAGCTATGTGTACCTTGAAGGCATAGATGTCAGTGATAAGCATGCTCCTGTAGCCCGGCTTGAGTATGAAAAGCGAACCAAAACCGGATTAACCAAAGTATCCAAGAAGATCGTCACAGGCGATGACCTCTATCAATTATCCGAGAATTTGGAGCAGTATAAAGGCTACAGGGTATCCGAGATCAACGGCCAAAATAACAGTATCAGCTTTATAAACGGAGTCACGCTGTTCGCTGGAGACGTGCAAGGTGATGTCAGCGAGCTGCATTTCCGGCGAATCCAGATACGGGAGACGCTGAAATCACACTTCGAGAAAGAGCGGGTGCTGTTTCATAAAGGAATTAAAGTGCTCTCACTCTTCTTCATCGACGAAGTTGCTAAGTATCGACAATACGATCAAGATGGCAACGAACGGAACGGTGATTATGCAGATATCTTTGAAGAAGAATACATGGAACTCCTGAACGAACAACTGTCCTTGTTCGCAGACGATCCATATGTTCAATATTTGAATAACATTCGAGTAAAGGCTACGCATAAAGGGTACTTCTCCATTGATAAAAAGAGCAATCGGTTCATTGATTCTAAAGTGTCTGCCAGAGAAACCGATTCCGATGATGCGGATGCATATGATCTGATTATGCGGCAGAAGGAGCAACTTCTCAGCTTTGAGGAACCAACGCGTTTTATTTTCTCTCACTCGGCGTTGAAGGAAGGCTGGGACAACCCGAACGTATTCCAGATTTGCACGCTCAAGCACAGTGATTCCACAATCAAGAAGCGGCAGGAAGTTGGGCGTGGATTGCGACTCTGCGTGAACAAGTATGGCGAACGGATCGATTCCACTATTCCGGGTATTGATGTTCATGAGATTAATGCATTGACCGTTGTCGCAAGCGAATCCTATGAGCAGTTTGCAAAGCAGCTCCAGGGTGAGATTGCCGCGACATTGTCGGATCGCCCACGCAAGGCGGATAATAGCTTCTTCTTGGATAAAGTCCTCGTGAACGCCCGCGGCGAACAATTAAAGATCGATGAGCGACTCGCAACCAAGTTGCAAAATGCATTCATCCGTAATGGCTATACAGACGATGACTACAATCTGACGGATGTTTACTTTACAGCCGTAGAAGAACAAACCATCAAACTGCCTGACGAGCTGAATGCACATCAAGAGCAGCTTATTGAGCTGGTTAAAACGATCTACGTTGAGGGCAAGTCGGATATGACGAATGATGATCGTAAGAATACGATTCCGAACATCACTGTGAATAGCAATTTCCACAAGAAAGAGTTCAAGGAATTGTGGAGCCGGATTAATAAGAGATCGGTTTACACGGTTCAGTTCGACTCGGAAGAATTGGTGCGGAAGAGCATCATGGCGATTGATATGAACTTGGATGTGCCTTCCATTCGTTATTCCATCAAGCATGGGGAAATGAATGAGATCGAATCCCGTGAACAATTGAAGCAGGCAGAAGCGTTCATACAGAGAGAGACGCAGACAGAATACGTTCACGGAGCTGCGACATCGAAGATCAAGTACGACCTGATCGGTAAACTGATGGATGAGACGAAGCTCACTAGAAAAACGACTGTGGCCATCATGAAAGGCATCAGGCAGGCTAAGTTCATGTTGTTCCAGAAGAATCCTGAGGAGTTTATACTTCGAGCGTCCAGACTGATTAATGAGCAGAAGGCGACGACAATCATTGAATCTATCACGTATGATGTGATCAATGATACGTTCGATACAGATGTGTTTACGAAGAACACGCTGAAAGGACAGCTTGGTCAAAACGCGATAGCTGTTGAGAAGCACATCTATGACTATGTGGTAACGGATTCCAAGATTGAGCGGGCTTTTGCTAAAGAGCTGGATACAAGCAAGGAAGTAAACATTTATGCTAAGTTGCCGCGGGGCTTCTACATCCCAACTCCAGTCGGCGACTACAATCCGGACTGGGCGATTGTATTTAAAGAAGGCGGCGTGAAGCACATATACTTTATTGCCGAGACAAAAGGTTCTTTGGACTCCATGGAACTGCGTGAAGTGGAGAAGGCCAAGATTGAATGTGCACGAAGGCATTTTGCTAAGCTGAATTCAGATCAATTGAAGTACGATGTGGTTAATAGCTACGAGAGGTTAATGGAGATTGTGAAAGGTTAATTCCAGTTCAAAGCCGGGGATCATTTAATCGATCCTCGGCTTTTCAATTGGATTTTACACTCGTGGATAGCAGGAATATGAGGAATTATGTGGAAATATGTATATAACAAAGCTACCGGGGGGCTTATATGTACTTCGAAAATACATTTGCTCACATAGAGGGAAATCCCAATCTAAGAGAGCCACAAGTTCAAGGATATTTGAGAGTGAAAGAATATTTTGAATCTCCAGTTGAACATAAACCTGCATTAGTCACTTTGCCAACTGGAGTTGGTAAAACGGGCTTGATGGCTATTCTGCCTTACGGTATAGCCAAGCATAGGGTGTTAATTGTTACTCCGAATCGGACAATTCGTAGTACGGTTACAGATAGCCTTGACCCAAGATACGAACATAATTTCTGGTGGAATCGAAAAGTCATTAATATTCCAACCAACTTGCCCGAAGTCATTGAATACGAAGGCGATCCAAGAACGCTGGAGCAAGCTAAGATTGTGATTACCAATATTCATCGTCTTCAATCTCACAATGCAAGTTCATTGTTGCAGAAGGTGCCGAGGGATTTTTTCGATATGATTATTATCGACGAAGCACATCATTCTCCGGCAACATCATGGGTAGAGATGGAAGAGTATTTCAATTCGGCAAAAATCGTTAAAATAACGGGCACACCTTTCAGAACGGATAAAAAGGAAATCTATGCTGAGGATATTTATTCATACCCGCTTAGTCGGGCAATGATAAAAGGCTATGTGAAGCAACTTGTTAAAAAGGAGTATATTCCAGATAAGTTGACTTTCAAGGTTCAAGGATTCGAAGAGGATGTGTCCTTAGAGGAAGTATTGAAATTAAAAGACAGCGACTGGGTGGAAAGAACGGTAGCGTACTCAACACAGTGCAGTGAAGCTGTTGTAAAAAGAAGCCTTCAAATCATGACTGAGAAAAGGGAAGCAACAGGAGTACCTCATAAAATCATTGCCGTTGCTTGTTCCATTGAACATGCAAGGGAGATTAAGCAGCTATACGAAGCCGCAGGTTGTCCTGCATCAATTATACACAGTGACATGGAACCCTCTGAACAAGATCGGGAGAGATTGGACTTTCACAATGATCGAAAGCATGTAATTGTGAACGTTGGGATGCTTGGTGAAGGATATGACCATCCCTACATCTCTATTGCTGCGATTTTTCGGCCATTTAAGAGCTTATCGGCATACGCACAATTTGCAGGAAGAGCATTACGTTCAATTCCTGACGCAAAGGATGCGGCAATAGATAATGTTGCACATCTCGTATATCATAACGCACTTGGGCTTGAAGAGCTGTGGGAGTACTACAGTAAAGAACAACAAAAGGCTGAGATCATTGACCGGTTAGAGCAGTTATTCGAGGAGAACGAAAGAGAAAGCTCTTCTGATGGTAAAGGTGGATCAGAGCCTGATGTAGGAGAAGCTAGACAATCAGAAACCTATATAGAAGAACTGAAGACATTTGTTGGTGATGAAACCATATTAGAAGCTTATGAAGAAGCTATTCGTCAGAGCAGAAGCAAGACCGAAGAAGCATTAGAAGCATTAAGATCAAAGGGTATTCCGGTTACTGACGAGATGATTAAACTTATCGAAGGATCTACGTTCGAAGATATTGCGAAATCGAAAAGACCCGACCTTGAATTGAAAGAGCGTCGACAAGAATTAAAAACATACATTGAAAATGGAATCGCGGAAATATTAACTGCAAAGGGTCTTAACCCCAAAAGGAAAGCAGAAGATATTGCTACAAAGTTGGGTTATTATCGTGATACACAACTGGCCTTAGATGGATTATGCGTCAAAATAATTAACGAACAATTGCTGAGGGCGGTTGGGTATCCAAGAAAACAATGGTCTATTGCCGACTTCAAGCAAGCAAGGCCACTGGCTGAAAAACATGTGGCATATTTAGCGGAAAGACTTTAGAATGAGTTTATTAACCGAAAGGAGGGTAACAATTGCTTAGTGTGCAGGAATTAAAAGTGAAGTTAGCACATGTTCTTGCCAATAAGGGGATTCCTCCTTTTGTGTTGGCAAACAATATCAGCGAAGAAAATTACGATGAGGTTTCCCTTTACAAGCGAGATCAAATGATCATTGTTGACATGTACTGCAAAGATGATGAAACAGGCGAACCGCTGCAATTCAAGTATATGTATAACAAGGATGAGGTACTGCTAAAAACCGAAATGATAATAGCAGGACGCTCAAGTGTAATGTGGGATAGAGAAGCAGAGATAGCTACTTTGACCATGCAGATTCAGCAAGCTGAAACTCTAGTTTGATTATAGAAAAGGGGGCCTAGGAGATGATCCGGGCCTCTTTTGCAATAAGGTGGTGTCTCCATCTTTACATCTTCTCAACTCTCCAGTTTGCCTTCTACTATAAACACATTAGACTTTTCATCTAAATATCTTTACCTTGGGTTACTAATAAAGTTTATTTGACACACTCGCCAAGCACCCTTAAGAACTCTTTGTCGAAATCTAACTGTACAGTTACTTCGGCTATAATACGTGCAGAAAAAATCAAGAGATGGTACTGTCCTGCTACAACTCTGAAGTTATGAACGTCTTCCCAACATGTTACTTTATTTGTTGTAGCAAGTATCAATATTCTTCTGGAGTCGAATTTATCTTTTGACAGATGGTGCTGTACTTTTTCAATTGTATGATGGTCTACTGCTGTTGAAGTATAGCACTTAGCATCGGCAGTAAAGTCCCCCCTTATTACTTCATTCAGGTACTCGAGCAGGTCAATTGTAAGTTTATCAGCATTGCCTGCACCTGCAGCATTGACAGGAATTCTTCTGAATCTTGGAAAGGATTCAAGCATGAGCCGATATTTGTACAGCTCAACTTGTTGAGTTCGTAGCTTGTCTAAAAAGAAATTTGTCAATTCATTCTCAACAGCCTGCCAAGTTACTAATGAACTTTTATTGAGTATTTCTTGCTCAACGAGTGCTACTTGTTTAATATTACTGATGACTTTTTGTGAACTAGGAAGATCTCTTAATCTAAACTTTATATCGTCTAAAGATCCTTTAAGAATGTCAATCGCTGCAACAATAACTGTTGTATCAGGTAATGTAGGAAGGGGATTATCAGTAATTTGGATAAAAACAATGCCTTCCTTTTCATCAATGGCACGAATAACTGTAGTAAAATCAGTTGTGTCAGCATCAAATATTAACAAATACTGACGATCAGTAATTGTTAATAAGTAATTCCCAGGTCTCTCACATAAACCTTCAGTAGTACAACCGGTAATATTAATGCAACCAAGGACGTCGGAAAGAATCTTTTTGTAATTGATAGATACTATTTCGTAATAGTGAACTGAGGTAAGATCAATATCCTGTTGTGAATATTCGTTTCCACAGTGCGGACAAATCAAAAACCCATCAAATAGTTTCTTAATGAAGATAGCGTTGTTACCGCAGCCGTCCATTCTATCTCCAATATTAATACTGGCCCTACCGGTGCAATGAAACTCTGTGAACTCCCCTAGATCAATGTAATCTTTTATTTCTAATTGCAGTACTGATGGTGGGACAATTCCCGTGTAACGTGTACCAGGTATGGGGATTAGCATAATTCATTTCTCCTTTGATTCAAGTGTATACGGATATTTGTGTAGTCATCGAGCAAGGAAATTAATGTTCTTCTCTTTCTGATGCCTCCGCCGTTACCTGATATCATCACATAAATCTGATCGGCACTTTCACTCATCTGTAAGGTGAAAATATGTGGCTTTCGATTGACTGTATAGGTTACTTTAACTTTTTTGATCTTTGAATCAGGGATTAGTGAGGATAAATCTATATTTCTGCGATCATCACTCATGGATTGCAAGAGAGATACCTCGGATGACTTTCTCTCGATGATCAATGCCGGCCTTCCAGGAAGAGGAACCACCATCTCAATATGATTCATTTCAACTCCGGGGATATTTTCTGACAATAGTTCTTGAATGAAAGTCTGGAAAACAGTTAATGCATTGCCATAGCTCTTCTTAACAAAATTAGCTGGAATTCGAGGATCATTACTTACCACTATATTATTTGCAATAGTTAGATAAACATCTTCTCTCACTATGTTTACAGCTCTTACCCGTAAATCTTTTAGAGTGGGACTAAAACGCAAAACAATTAGGTCCGCATTCATGTCAACAATATATCTTCTGAATGTTCGTAACCCACTTCGTTGCGACTCTCTTAAAATAAAGACAACAATTTCGTCTTGATAATTTATTACCTTTAAACAAGTGCTTGATAGATTAGTGTTATTTGCTGCTTCATAACGTTCAAGAATATCATCAATAAGAGTTGCTGTTATATTTGGTGTATCAATACCGATAATTTCAACTTGACGTAGTTCCGCTTGTCTTAGTGGGTCCAGAACACGTTCCATATCCATTAATAATATATACTCTTCATATCCGTATCGCTCACAGCGGCTTACGAGTAGACACATGTGTAATAATTCAGCATTTAACGATGATAGCAGTAAAGCTAGAATAAGCCGATTCTGCATTCCCATAGAAGATACTGTATCCCAGTAATCACGTTCAATCAAAGCATCTTTCAGATACTCAAGTGTCACATCACGAATTAACTGTGACATGTATTCTTTAAGGAGGCTTAGAACCAGTATGTCACTTTTAAGTGGATTATCTAATGGTGGTGGTAGTTCGCGGGTATTGGGGACACCGTAAGGCTCTAAGAGACAACTCCTTATTTGGCGTGGAAATGTATCGAGTAATGTTAAATAATCCTCTTCCAACAAGAGCCTGTTTTTAGCTCCGTCACAATCCGTTTCTAATACATCTTTCCAATGCTCTTCAGTGATAGTTTTTAATAGATCAATATTAGAGCGTATAACTTCATTCATTTTGACCGCCTCCGTCACCGTTTTCCAATAATATACACTATACAACATATTTCATATAAGTAGTAGGTAGCGGAAAGTATCAGTAATAATACAAATCAGCCGGTCTGTTTACTACCCGGCTGACTGTAACTACAGAGTTATAGAGGGCGTTAGTTTACCCTATCAATAGATACGGTGAGCCGTATCATAAGTAGGGCGAAATATCTTTACGTAAGATATGGGAAATGAGTTGATCCATTTGCTCCACTTCAATGTAACGACAGATCAGAAGGAATGATGGGGAATATGTCGAATTTTAATGGTGGAGTACTATCTGAGTAAACGCAAGACCTGAAATACAACTGATGATAATTGTAAAACATACAGCAGGGATTGGAAATCAATTGTTTAGATATAATTAAACCGAAATGCATGCAGCTCTGAGGATTAACGGCGCATGGGCCCAAGTTTTGTCGTGGTGTATGAAATGAGGAATTCGAACCCATAGAGCAGAAGTTTACGATGATACGAGACGGAGGGCGAGGTATGTCCGAAAGAAAGCCAATATTTCAAAAACTTACACCAATTCATAATGCTGAAATAGGCATTTACAGTGAAGCGATGGACTTTGTTTTTGAAAACAGAGACTTGCGAAATGTCGCTATTTCTGGTTCTTACAGTGCTGGGAAAAGCAGTGTAATAGAGACATATAAAGCATCGCATTCAGACAAGAAGTTCATCCACATATCGCTGGCACATTTTCAATCTACAGAAGATACTGCTGCAGGAGATTCAACATCTAACAGCGCATCTGAATCAATAAAGGAATCTATTTTAGAGGGTAAAATTATTAACCAGCTCATTCACCAGATTTCACCAAACCGTATTCCGCAAACAAACTTCAGAGTCAAACAGAAAGTTGTACGAAAGAAACTGGTTTGGTGGGTAATAGCTTCAACCGTTTTTATGCTTTCGTTTCTCCATCTCTTCTTTTTCAGCAGTTGGAAAAGCTATGTAGACAATGTTTCGGAACCGTGGATCAAAAACATTTTGGGACTGACTGCAGAGAACAGTTTTCCTCTCGTAAGTGGATTCATTTGTGTTGCGCTGGCTGCAATTCTGCTGTACCACATCATAAATATGCAGATCAATAAAGGCGTTTTTAAGAAGATTAGCGCAAATAAGTTCACTATAGAAATTTTCGAAGGCAGTGATGACTCGTATTTTGACAAATACCTAAATGAAGTGTTGTACTTATTTGATCAATGCGCGGCAGATGTCATTGTCTTTGAAGATATGGACAGGTACAACGCCAATCGCATCTTCGAACGGCTTCGGGAGGTTAATTACCTGATAAACGTTCATAGAAGCAAAAAAGTGGATGCAAAGCCGCTCCGCTTCTTCTATCTCTTACGGGATGATATTTTTGTATCAAAGGACAGAACTAAGTTTTTTGACTTTATCATCCCGATAGTTCCAGTTGTCGATAGTTCTAACTCTTACGACCAGTTTATCAAGCATCTCAGTGATAAGGATGTGTTGGGGCTGTTTGACGAATCGTTTTTGCGTGGTCTTTCTCTGTATATTGACGATATGCGTTTGCTAAAGAACATCTGCAATGAATTTTTATTTTATGATAACCGGCTGAACATTACAGAGCTGAAGCCTAATAAGTTGATGGCGATTATTGCCTATAAAAATCTTTTCCCGCGGGATTTCAGCGAATTGCAGTTAGGCAGGGGTTTTGTTTTCACGCTTTTTGACAAGAAGGAGCAATCTATTGCAGCGAAGATCATCCAACTGGAAGCGGAGTTGGCGACAGCAAGGGCGAGACTGGAAGCGACCAAAAATGAACATCTAACTTCCGTTCATGAGCTTGATTTGGTTTTCCAAGAAAAAAGAAGCAGGTTGAGTAACTACAGCTATCAAGAGCGGCAAACGCGATCACAACAGATAGAAACTGAGTATACAAATCGAAAAGAAGCACTTGAGAATCGAAGTGCTGGCCGGCAGCCCACTTTAGAAGATGATATTAGTCGTCTTGAGAGCGAAATTGCACGAGTTAAAAATCAGGCATTGCAGGACATTATCACCCGTGAGAACATTGACGAACTGTTTGCAGTAACGAGCAAAAACAATATTGGAGTTATCTCAGATTTCAGTGACATTCGTGGGAACGATTACTTTGACTTGCTCAAATACCTCATTCGTAATGGTTACATTGATGAATCTTATGCCGATTACATGACCTATTTCTACGAACACAGTCTGAGCAGGACGGATAAGATATTCCTTCGCAGTGTGTCCGACCAAGTCAAGAAGGAACCAGGCTACCAATTGAAAGAACCGCATAAGATACTCGCTCATTTAAACGTTTCTCATTTTGACCAACCAGAAGTCTTGAATTACGATCTGCTTTTCTTTCTTCTGCAAAAGTTCGCTGTCAATGAAACTACCATACCTTATATTGCCGCCACTCCTATATTTCCGAAAATTGAGGCTGGCATAACAAAAGAGCAACAATGCTTAATGGCTATGGTACAACAGATAATCAGCACAAAAGACTATTTCTTTCTGCAGAGTGCATTTATCGACATACAAGACGAAAAACTCAATTTTCTTGTTAATTTTCTAAATTCAGCAAGGAAAGATTGCCTTATAAACATACTTATCAAAAAGACTGATTTCGCTGGAAGATGTCGAGATGATTTTGTTTTCAGAACACTCATAATCACTCCAGACCGTGATCTCACAAACGATGACGATTTTACGAACGCGTTGTCCGCTTTCGTTTCCAATCATCCGTTCATCTTTGATAGAGCCAGTGTTGAAGAAAATAGGCTGAAAGCCATGTTTGGGGAGGATGTCAAGCAGAACCTCTTGATTGATTCTCTCGTCGAACGCTTCAAACTGCTCAAAATACGCTTTTGCAGTATTGACTATCAAACCACTGACACAAAAATGTTCGATGCGGTCTATACTAACAACCTATATAAACTATCATTTTCCAATATTGCACACTTGCTAAAAGTTAAGTATGATCTCACGGAATCGGATGACCTCAAACATAAGAATTATACCTTGATAAGTGCACGACCGGACAGCCCGCTGGCGGTGTATGTCGAGAGTGAAATCGACTGCTATATCGAAGAAGTTCTCACGCACTGTGACAAGCGGATTGAAGATGACGAGACGGCGGCCAAGGCGATACTCAACAATGACGAAATATCCACCGAAAATAAGACGGCTTATATTGCTGTTCTCAAAACAGAGATTCAGGCTTTATCAGACGTTGAAGAGGAGTCCCTTTGGAAGCAACTGATTACGTCAAATCTTGTAGCACACACTGAAGAAAACATAATCAATTATTTCGTGCAATGCGGAAATAGTCTTACAGACGACTTGGTTCAATTCATTGACGCTGATGAACAGACATACAATTTCTCCGAGGTTCGAAAACAATATGATAAAGAGACTCAGAGGGCATTCTTCAAAGCAATAGTTAGGTGCGATTCTTTAAGTGATGCTCACTACGAACAGTTTCTTGCAACATTGGGATGGCATTATAAAAATGGTTTTGATGTTGAAGACATCGCTGGAAAGAAGATGGATATTCTCGTTGACAACAATGTAATTCACATGGGCGAAGCCAACCTCACCTTCATCCGAGCGACTTATCCCGACAACCTGATTCAATATATCATTGTGAATATCGAGGAATATTGCGACTTAGTTGTAGCGTCAGAGTTATTTAATTCTGACGAAGCGATTGAACTGCTCGTGGAACATATTTCCGACGAGTTCAAACTGAGGTTGATTGAGAATATTGAGGGCGAATTTACGGCTATAAACTCAGCCTATACTGATGCGGTTAAATCGTATATTATTCTGAATAAATTCCGCAAAGAAGATTTACCGCACTTCGTTTCGCATTACAAAACAGAAGGAGAGAAAACGAAAGCTGCGATTATTTCAAAGACTATGGACTGGCTGGAAACGCCTCTTACAGAACCACTGCCAGTTTCGAGGGAGCTTTTCGAGGACATCATTTCGTCTGATAGAAGCATGACCCCAGAAAAAAAATCAACTCTGTTTTGGTGCCTACTTCCTACACTAGATAAAGCCCAGTGCAAGCATTATCTGAGCCAGCTTGGGTTGGATGATGATTTCCTTAGCTTGTTTGAACAAAAGCGTCCGAAAATTCTGATTAATGATACAAATAAGCGAATACTCGAAGAATTTCAAAGCAAATACTGGATTACCAAGTTTGAAGTCGACGATAGAGATAGCAACTATTACCGAGCGTATGGTCGCAGAGTACTTACAGGTGCCGAAAAAGATGATGTTATGGATTAGTGGTTGGAAATGGACGGCGTTCTTGGCTACGACTGGTCATTGATGACAGAGTTCAGACGCTAGGGATAGAAGGTTCCTATTCGCAAAGAAGGCACCCGCTTTGGGTGCCTTTCGATTTCGCCTCAGTGATGTTACGTAGAACCGTATCATAAATAACGGCAGGTTTCGTCCTACGGCAGCTGCTGTGGAGCGAATACATATACTTGTTTAAGAATCCCTCTTTCATGCCTTGACTCTGACGTATACTGTAGGGTTTATAGTCAGAGGGAGGAGGGATCGTATATGAAGAAATGGATGATTAGGGGATCCGATAAGGACGGGCATTATAGTAAAGGGCTAACTGTTGTATTACATTGATTGTCGGGGGACGGACAAGAACATGATCCTATTGTGTCGGGTGCCAAAAACATAGTAACATTAGAAGCCGCTGATTATGCGGTTTTATATATTTATGTTATCAAGTTCTTGTCAAAACACAATGACAAGAACTTGATAACATTCCCGACTGATGACAAGAACATGGTTACATTCCCGATCTGATCTCATCCACGGCGGCAGACGCCCTTTTATTAAACTAACGGGCAGAATACTTCCAATATGTGTTATACAACTACATGTTTTGAAGGCAGAAATGGTAGAATAAATGCTTTAATAAATACAGTCTGACTTGAATACCAATCATTCTATCGGGAGAATATAGTTTCGGCAGTCGACCACGCGATCGACTGCCGTTGTTGTTGACGGTCAGAGCGTATTTAGAATTCACTTAACTTCGAACACGGTCTGCAAGTGAAAAAAACCAATTTAATATACTCCAGTCGAGATACCTGGTATCGCCACTTTATTCACGAATCAGCTTGGCATCCTTGGGCAGCAAAAATGCAAACACTCCAAGCAACGGCAAATAAGAGCAAAGTTGTATGACGTAGACCACGTTCGTCTGGTCGATCATCCAACCCAAAACTACGGAGCCGAGTCCCCCCATACCGAAAGATAGACCGAAAATGAGCCCTGCGATCGTTCCTACTTTGCCCGGAAGCATCTCTTGAGCATACACGATAATGACGGAGAAACCCGACATCAGGATGGCTCCAACGGCCAAACAGAGCAAAATGGAAACTACAGGACTGGCATATGGCAGCAGAATCGAGAACGGCGCCGTACCGAAGATTGAGAACCAGATGATCTTCTTCCGTCCAAAGCGATCGGCCAGCGGGCCGCCAAGCAACGTTCCTAGCATGCCGGCAAACTGGAGAGCAAATAATGAGAGTTGAGCTTTTTCAAGCGGGAGATTGTATTTTTCCATATAGTAGAAGGCATAATAGCCGGTCATACTGGCCAAGTATACGAATTTGGAAAAGAGAAGCATGATCAGCACACCGAGCACGAAAACTACAAAGCTTTTACTATGCTTATCCTGTACCTGATTAGTAATACGGCGCTCTGTTCTGGCCGTTATTTGGAGATGTTGAGCATACCATCTAGCGACGTAAGCCTGAATAAAAATGCCGGCTAAGGCCAGAAAAAGAAACCATAGAAAACCCAACTGCCCCTGAGGGGTTATGACAAAAGCAACCAAAAGCGGCGCTAACGCCTGTCCCGTATTGCCGCCGACCTGAAACACCGACTGGGCGAGTCCCCTGCCCTTACCTGCAGTAAGGTGTGCAACACGGGAAGATTCTGGGTGCAGGATCGATGATCCGATACCGATTAACGCTGCTGAGACAATTAGCATGGTCAAGCTGGACGCAATAGCCATTCCACCCATACCTAACAGTGTAAATAGCATTCCCAAAGGTAGTAACATCGGCATTGGTCTGCGGTCGGTGTAAGCACCGATCAAAGGCTGAAGCACAGACGCTGTCACGTTGAGTGTAAATGCGACCCAACCGATCTGGGCAAAGTTCAGCTTCATCGACTGCTGGAAAAGCGGAAAAACAGCGGGAACGACCGATTGCATCGCATCATTTAATAAATGCGCAAGACTGACACCGATCAGTAGGACCGCGGAACGCCGGCCGACTGTTTTTTTCTCAACGGCAGTTGAGGTTGTTGTTAACGACATGCGTATCACCCATTTCTTTTTGTTACTCATAATATCTAAGAACCTGGAAGAAGTCCTCGCGATAATTGCGCTTTATGAGAGCATTTTTTGATATAATGGGTATCAGGTGATTTCAGATGATTGTACAAATAACTACGCCACAGATGGAATTATGGCGCATCGGAGGGCAGTTTTCCAACTTGCCTCACGCTCATGAGGGTGAGTTTCAAGTGACCGTACCCGTCAACGGGACATGTTTTTTTACACAGGCCAATAAGGAGTATATGCTTTCCGGCGGCAGAAGTATTGTTCAGCATCCGCTCGAAAATCATTACTTTAACATAGGGCATGATGCGGAGGTGCTTATATTTAGATTTGGCCGCAGCAGCTTGAAAGAGGTCTTCCCTTACACCGAATTGGAGTTCGCCATTCGTCAGGAGTTCGATCCGGCCACCATAAGTGGGTATTTCCGCCGGTGGATGGGGGCGTTGCTGGAATGCGATCCCACCGATCGCATGGCGCAGGAGGAGACAGAGACAGAGGTGCTTCAATTTTTACTTGGCTCCCTCGTCGGGGGTCACGTAAATACTTCCAAAACGTATTGCGACCTACCGGTGGGTACCTTTTCATCCGATCCCTACCTGAGACAAGTGCTTGAATATATTCACACACATTACTCGGACGAAATTCACATTGATGAATTGGCATCGATCGCATTGCAGAGCAGGTTCCATTTCATACGTTCGTTTAAAAAGGCCATCGGCGTGACACCATACCAATACGTGCTACGCCTGCGAATCGAAGAAGCCATGCGTCTGCTCGAACGGACCGAGAAGTCTGTGATAGACATTAGTTGCAGCCTCGGCTTCTCGAGCCCAAGCCAGTTTTACCGTGCATTCGCGAGATCGGCTGGTATGACTCCAGAGAAGTATAGGAGCTCACTATAAAAAAGATTTCACTAACGGGTAACGATAGCTCAATCAAAGTAAGAAGGCAGCTGATCATTGTGATCGGCTGCTTTTGTTCAAGTAACGGGCAGGATAATTCAATAGGATATTAGTCTTTTATGGTAAGATTATAGAACAAGATAAGTTATAGTCGTCGTTTTTAGAATGAACAGTATGAAATTATAGGGGAGTCCTAAATTGAAAAAGAAAATGAACTATTTAATCTTAATTTTAACGATCATCTTTATGGTTGGTTGTACCAATTTAGAAGATCCGCCTATTACAAATGGAGAAAACGCCATACAAGAAGTAACCAAAGTTGATAAAGAAGCAGAGGGAAATATTACCGAGGCCATTAAGGAACCAAAAGGAGAAGAAAAGGTTGTTGATGAACCGGCAGTCGAGGAAACACCAACCCAACCATATAACGATCTATTCTCAGGATACGAACGTATTGAAGTGGATGCTTGTGATTTGTCTGGCCATCGTGAACCTAACGTCGTTGTGGATGTTGGTTACGGGAAGCGTAAATACTGGGCATTTACAAACGAACACGGGCAACTAGTGCGTGTCATTGCTGATAAAATCATTCTACAAGATGACAATAAAGAGCCTGTCTCATCGTCTGGTAGGTATTGTGCTGATGAAGCAAAGGTCCCTGGGGTTGAGAGTGCTGTTTTAGACGAAGGACATGCCATAGCTGATTCTCTTGGCGGTGTATCCAATGCTTATAATATCACCCCACAAGATAGTACGCTCAACCGACATGGTGATCAAGCATATATGGAAGACGCTATACGCAAAGCAGGTGGAGCTACTAATTTTGAAGCAATTATCACCTACCCGAACACGAAAACGCAGATTCCCTCCAGTTATCAATACACCTATACGTTAAAGGGTAACGTGATTGTCGATAAATTTGATAATGTGAATCCTGACGAAGTAAACAAAACCCTTGGTTTAACAGACAGTAAGCCTTCTGATTCAAAAAGTTCTAACACAAAAGCGTCTAATCCAAATACAAAAGATGATCTTTCTAGTGTTGATACCAATGGTAACGGGAAGATAACGATAAAAGAAGCGAAAGCAGCCGGTTATAGTATGCCAATAACGAGTGATCATTGGTTATACAAATACATGGATGATCGTGATGGTGACGGTATGGTAGGTGAGTAAGACTAAAATTAAATGAACGGAAGAACAGAACATACTCCTGTTTGCCACAAAACCGGCTGAGTATGGGATCGTGGCAATGTTATCAAGTTCATGTCATTTATGTTATCAAGTTCTTGTCATCCAACATATTGAAAGTCGCTAAAATATCGTTCTTTTCAACTTAATTACGCATAACTACAGTTAGACGAAATCATAGTAAAAGGAACTTATGTTTGCTATAATATATGGACAGCAAAACTCTATTTAATGCCATTAATGATTACAAGGTTATGAGAGAAACTCAGGTTATGAAAAGAGAGAAAAAACCGTCCAAATTGGGCGGTTTTTCTTTTTTAACCCGCGACTCAGACATATGTACAAAATCCACCTTTGGTGAAATAGTCTTAAAAACGAAAACACACAAAAAGTCGCTGACCGATTTATATTAGCGACTTATTATTGATTGATTAATGTTTTTAAGGCCGTCCCCGATTTTATGGGACGGCCTCACTCTTATAACCTGGTTTTGGTGATATCTGTGGTGTAGTTACAGTATTACCTCATCTCGTAGCGATATACATAAGGTCGGTGTATTTTTGAGTTGCCAAGTTTTTTCCTGAATAAATCAATTCATTAATTGATTTGCTTTGCTTTATGTACAGTTCGACCATCTTAGCATCTGGCTTGTACCCAGGTGTAGATTCCATTTTATCAAACACAGAGTTAATTTGCTTAATCTGATTAATGCTTTCATTATACTTATTAAGAATAGTATTTATTTCGGGATTCATACTGCTGTACCTCTTTACGTTTGGTGCATCTACATAAAGGTTATAGTTCTTTATTGCATCATTCAGCCATTCACTGACATTGGATTTTTCGCTCGTGCCTGCCACCTTCCCAAGCATAGTAGTGCTATAGACTTGATTTACAGAAAGAAGCTCTTCCCCTAAATCTTCTAGACCTTTAAAGATGTTTGCAGTAAGTAGCATGTCTTTAATGGTAGAAGTAAGTTCTTTCGGCTGAGAGTCCGTCTTGATATCAACGGTCTGATTATTAGCATCCCATGTGTATTTTAATCCAATTTGACTTAACAAACTGATTGGTATCATTGTTCGTCCATTGTAGCTAATAGCTGGGACATCTTCTGTTCTCAATTGCTTTCCTTCAGACGTGATTCGGATGATTTGATTGCCTTTATAAGTACCCCATATACTTGCTGCGCTGACAACACCTCCGCAAACCACACTTAGAGTTAATGTGAATATTAGTATTTTCTTTTTCATGCTTTTTACACCATCTTTCCTAATTTTAACTTTATCAATGCCAATATTATACAACATCCCAATGGTAATTTCCCTCTATTATTTTAGTGAACCTCCCTCCACTTAATTTCTAACGGAATTATAAGTTTGGGTTTTCTGGTCCAATGTTTATTGCCTTTAGTATTTTTTAATGGGTTTATAATGAGCTGGTACCTGCAAAATAAAAACACTGCAAAATAAAAAGACCACCAGATGGGAGACTGGTGGTCTTGGGTGCGGGAATGGGTATTCTCACACCAAACACATGTTCAAGTAAGAATATAGCATATTCACTGCTTATGATGCAAACTATTCGTGCAGAATAAAACTCATATTAAAGAAAAAAGAGAGCCAAAAGCCCTGCACTGCCAGGACCATAGACTCCATAGATGTCGAATAATGACTTCCTAATAATACCATTAGACTATTTTATTGTCAAATCCCTCTTATTTTTAGAGACTTTTTGCTAATTGGTCAGTACAAGCGCCTATATAGCCGGCTATTTTTATTATCCCCCCCTATCTCGCGGCCTCTTCAACCACCTACTCAACCTCCTCTTTCCAAATGTCTATCCGAAACACACTTTCACTTATTTTTATTGACTACTAAAGGATTTGTTGTTTTTTTTGACAAGCATAAATTCATCCGATTATAAAAAACCCAAATCCCAAATTTGCCATTCAAAAACTTAGCACAATTCTAAACTACAACTGTAAAAAAATTGATTACCGAGGTGTACCGTTTGATGTACAGAATTTTAATGATGATGTTGTCTATGACGTTCGCATTTCCTAATGTTTCCTACGCAAAGGAAATTCAAAAAATAAATGTATATGTTCAAGACAAAAATGTACAATTTGAAATTCCGCCAATTAAAAAGAATGATGTTACCTATGTCGAGATGCGTTCAATGTGCAAAGCAGTTTCAGGTACAATGCAGACAACTAATAAAGTTTCCTCGTGTTACAAAGGAAAAGATTTAGTTGAAGGCAAAAATGGATTCCTCAAAAACAATCGCTTAATGATTCCCATTAAGAATTTTGCAGGTAAATTTGGTTACACATTAGTTCCGTTAGAGGTTTCAGGGGATATACAATTAATGTCTAGGAACAATAACAATGCACCAACCACAAAATTGATAGAACAGTATCTCAAAAGATTAAACCAACTTGGACGTTTCAATGGTAGTAATCTGGTCGCTGTAGAAGACCAAATAATCACCAGGAAGGGATACGGATATGCGAATGAGAAAATCAAACTTCCAAATACCCCCTCTACCAAGTTCGCAATCGCCTCAATAACTAAAAGTTTTACGGGTCTTGCAATAATGCAATTAGTTGAAAAAAATAAAATAAAAGTAACCGACTCAGTAAATAAGTCTTGTATATCCTACCATTTTGGCTAGCCAATTCATTACAGATACATCATGACTTTTTATTCTTGTTGCAAATTTCTCATTAAATTATGACTATATACGACAGAACCATCTACGAAATTACCTGTTTTTTGTAAGTTTCATAACTAATTTTTTGAAATTTGCGTGAATCTTCACACTTTTCTAATTGCAAAGTCATTTAAATAGGTCGCTTCTTTATATAATCAATAAATTCTCTTGTTTCCCTTTTTTACAAATTCCCAGTCTTTCTCTACATTTTTTCTTACTCTTTGAAGAAGATGGAGAATCGTTTCTACTTCTTTTTCGGAAAATCCCTCTAATGCCACGATATTGGAATAATCATTTTCTCTTTTTATAAAAGGATAAACATTTCTTCCTTTCTCCGTTGGAAAGATTTTTCTAATTTTTTTGTTAAGTTGATCTTCTTTCTTTTCAATAAAACCAGTCATTTCAAGCTTTTTTATTGCGCGAGCTGCTGTTGTTCGATCTACTTTTATCATCTCGGCTAATTTTTCTTGAATGATTCCTGGATTTTCACATATTCGTACAAGGTACAAATACTGCCCTTTTGTAAGGTCATATACTTTAAACTCTATATTACTTATAGAATCTAATGCTCTTGCGATCATTCCAATTTCTCGTAGTATTTCTTTCATGTCTATCTCCTTAATCTATATTTTTGTTGCATTCACAATAAAATTGTTATATATTCAATTTACTTTAATATTGTTGCATTTGCAATAATATCATTTTGACCATATTAATCTAAAAGGATGAAAGTAATGAACACAAAAAGAATAACGATTGATGAAGATTTACGAGCAGCTTTTGCTATTCGGAATGAAGTATTTGTAAAGGAACAAGGTGTACCACTAGAGGATGAATTTGATCAATTTGATATACTTAATGGACCATGCGAACACATACTAGTCCATTACAATGAACAACCAGTTGGAACAGGAAGGATTAGGTTTATGGATGAAGTAGGTAAATTGGAGAGAATCTGTATACTTGAGACTTACCGTAAATTCGGTCTTGGAAAAATCATTGTAAAAGCATTGGAAGAGATCGCGGAAGAACGTGGAGCCTTGCAGGTTAAATTACATGGTCAAACACAAGCAGAAGGTTTTTATAAAAAACTAGGGTTTAGGTCTTCATCTAACATATTCATGGAAGATGGAATTCCGCATATTCTGATGCTCAAAGATTTGTCTAGGAAATAATATAATGAAGTCAAGCAAAGCGAAATATGTTGTTTTTATAATAGGTATATTACTATTAACCCTGGGTACTTCTTTCACTATACAATCAGATCTTGGGACATCACCCTTTGATGCCCTTTTGGTCGGTCTATCAATAAGTGTGGGACTTACTGTGGGGAGTTGGGAAATTATCATAGCTTTTATACTGATAGTTTGTAATTCATTATTAAAAAGACAAAGACCCGAAATTTTGGGTTTATTGACAGCTTTTATAACAGGTATTGGTATTGATATGTGGCTATTTTTATTACACAATCATTTAACCCCCGAATTATGGTTAAGCAAACTGGCTTGTTTTGTGTGTGGCTTAGTTGTTATAGGGTTAGGAACAACTATTTACTTACACACAAATTTTGCACCGATCCCAGTTGATCGATTAACACTAATCATACAAGAATTAACTAGAACAAATATATTTTTTTTGAAAACATTAATTTACCTCTTATTCTTGATAATGGCAATGATCTTTAATGGACCAATAGGCGTTGGAACTCTATTAACCGTTTGTTTAGGGGGGCTAATACTTAATTACTTTATGTCATTTACTGAAAAAGTATTAGCCCACAAATTAACATCCTCTAGTACATTACCAAATTATGATAAAGAAAAACAGCATTCAATATAAGATGGTTTTTGTTGCTCTTATTTCACTAAACTGTCAGTTACTTTAAGTTCACGCTTTCAGCTGGTAAATTAAAAGTATCAATCTTTATTATAAAAGGCTAGGCTAACCTGCCGTTAGCTTAATGAAATTCCATGAAAACATAGTTAGATACTTATCTAATCAGTAATCGGCTCATGTTCTTGTCCTTTTCGGCAATCGGTACAAGTTCTTGTCCTCGACTCGGGACAAGAACTTGTACCGATAAAACAAAAAAGCCGCTAAATTAGCGACTTTCTATGGGACCATGTTCTTGTCTCTCGACAAGATTTTTGTTGGAAATATGATTGATGACAAGAACTTGATAACATTTTGTTCCGATGTTCCGAACAATATAGACATCTCCCCTCCCTACCAAAAATTCAATCCAAGGAACAAGCCTTGATGACAGCAGCCGTGCAGAACATGAAGAAGATAGTGATCCACCTGGATCGCATGGAAAAACGGGGGTAAGCCCTCGTTTTCCAACGTCTGTAACTTTATTCAATAAAAAAGAAAAAACAAGTCTTTAAAAAAGACTGGGTTTCTCTCACAAGCTGTCTATTATTTATAATAGTTATACTTTTAAATAATATAAAAGTCATATTTGAAATTCAAATATGACTTAAAAATATCAAATTAATAGTGATTCAGAAAAAATACCTTTATTATTCCTGTAGATTATCTCCCTTATCTTTCTATCTTTTAGTGTATTCCCCTTGCTTACAAAAGTTCCACGGCATAACCCCCTCTCACTTCTGTGCATTATATTCACTTCCGCTTAACAACCGTCCCGACCGAATGCCGATTACCTCATCCGCGATGGCGGTCACGTTTTCGGAATGTGTGACGATAATCACACATTTACCGTCCTCATGTGCAAGGCGAACGAGTATATCAAGCACCGCCTTCTCGGTTTCCGCGTCAAGGTTACCAGTCGGCTCGTCCGCAATGATTACGTCAGGGTCATCTGATAACGCCCGCGCTATTCCCACACGCTGCTGTTCGCCGCCTGATAGCTTTAGGATTTTTCGATCGGCAGTTTCCCTGTCAATTCCTACCTTGCCCAGCAGGACGTAGGCATAGTTCTTTTTCGCCTGCCGCTCCTTAACATCGCTCTCGCTGACATTCATAGAGAGTGTGATGTTGTAAACCGCCGTTGAGTTCAAGAGCAAGTTATAACTTTGAAAAATCACGCCTATGCTTTTGGAGCGGTATTCGTCGCGGTCAAGCTCCCGCAGATTTTTACCGTTGTAAAAAACGTCGCCGTCTTTGCAGGTATCCAGACCGGAAATCAACGATAAAAGCGTAGATTTTCCCGCGCCGGACTGTCCTATAATCGTATAGACCTTACCGCTTTCAAACGAGGTGCTGATATTCTTCAACACGGTGTCTGTCCCGCCTTCATAGCGGTAGGAAACATCCCGTAATTCTAAACATTTCATAACGCCGCCCTCCTAATTCCGCTCCATCAAGATTTTTATGGGTTCGCATTTGGTAATCCGGCTGATTGAAATAACACCTGCAATAGAAGCCAACAGGATTGATATGCCCAATATCTCCAACGCAGTGACGGCGTTCACCGACACGTCGATTTTTTCCAACTGCTCTGTTTCTGCCGTTATGTTTAGCCTGTCGGCTAATGATGTTGACCCGGTGGACAACGAATCGCTTTGCCCGACCAGTATCGTGTCGGCCACCGGCTGTGACAGCATTGTCCCCGCGCCCATGCCAAGCACGAAGCATATACAGGTGATAGCGATTAGTTCAACCCAAAGACCAAGCGCGACTTTTTTCTTTTTCATTCCCATTGCCCGCAGGACGCCGATTTCATATTTGCGTTCGCGGATAACGATTGCTGATAAAAGCACCAAAATGGCCGCGCCCAGCGCAAGCACGATGATTAAAAAGTTAAGCATCAGGTTCTGTAAGTTTGCCAAAGACTCGATTGAGTTTTTGAACGCTGAATCATCTGTTTCCACAGTATAATTATCCGGCAGACCTTTGTTCCGCAGTTCCGCTTCAAATTTTCCCAACATATCCGGTTGTTTCAAATAATATATGGCGTCAACCCCATCGACGCTCCAGCGACTTTCTTTTATGTCTGCGCCATCGAGGTATTCAATTTCGGCAAAAGACTGATACTGTTCAAAGGAAATCGCCGCTTCTGCTTCGTCTATTACCTGCCGATTGCCGATTGGTACGACACGTACCGAGCTTTTCATCACATCTTCAGTTTCTTGAATGACAATCCCCGTTGTGTTGAAAATCGTCAAAGCTACAGCAGCAGCGGTGATAATCGCAAAAATAATCACTCCCAACAGGACGTTACGCCCTTTGTTCTTTACAAGATTCAAAAGCGCGTGTTCAATAACATACATTATGCCTGCCCTCCATGTTTCTTGGGTATCGGCCGTAAAACACCTTCCTCTAAGCCCCATATTTCATCTGCGATGGCGGTCACATTTTCTGAATGTGTGACCATAATCACGCACTTGCCATCGTCATGCGAAAGTGATTCAAAAATCTTCAAAACATTTGCTTCGGTATCCTTATCTAAATTGCCGGTCGGTTCATCTGCCACGATTAGTCCCGGATTATGTCCCAACGCCCGCGCAATACCAACACGCTGTTGTTCGCCGCCCGAAAGTTTAAGGATTTTACGTTTCGCTTTTTCGGGCGAAATGCCGACTTTTTCCAGTAGTTGGGTAGCGCGCGCCTTTTTGTCTACGCCTGTTACGCCGCTGATATTCATTGATAAAATGATATTATCAATAGCCGTGGCATTGGTCAGCAGATTTAAGCTCTGGAATATAATTCCCGCTTTTTGCGCCCTATAGCGGTTGCGGTTGATTTGGGCGAGATTTTCCCCGCCGTATTCGATTTTTCCGTCAGTCGCAACATCAAGCCCCGACAGCAGGGAGAGCAGTGTGGATTTCCCCGCGCCGGACTTGCCTACGATGGTATAGACCTTTCCGGCTTCAAACCGCAAGTTTACGTCTTGAAAAATGGTTTTTTCTGTTCCCTCATATTTGTAGGAAACATTTTGTAATGCAAGTGTACTCATATTTTCCGCCTCCTTAACTTCTTTCCCGCAGGATTTTCAAGGGTTCGTATTGTGTGATGACTACAACTCCGATAATACCGGATAACGCCGCCAAGCAAAGTGTTATCATAATAATCTGAATGATGACATCCGCGCTCAAACCTACCGTTATTTCACTTTCCGGTTTATAGCCTACGCTTGATACCGTTTGCATCTGACCGCCGAAAGACGTTGCCTGGAATAATCTATCAGCCCCTGCTTCCGTTGCTTCAGCTTCGGCGGCGGTAACTCTGCTTTCCAGCAAGCTATTCGCGATAGGCTGCGACATGACGCTGCCTGCGCCCAAGCCAACACATAAGCATAGCGCGGCTATCATAACAGCCTCCGTGAAGATACCAAACGCAATCTTGCCCCTTTCCATGCCCATCGCCCGCAAGACGCCGACTTCATATTTGCGTTCGCGGACAGCGAGGAATGATATTAAGGCAAGCACAATGGCTCCGAGAATCAGAATTACTATCGAAAAAGTCGAGACGGCAGACTGCATACTTAACATAGGACCGGCTACCCTGTCATAAGCCGCTTGGTTTATTGAAACATTGTAGGTGTCAGGTAAGCCCTTCGCTCTTACCTCCTGCTCAAACAGCCCGAGGTCGTCAGGGTTTCTCAGGAAGTATTCCGAAGTCATGTTCAATCCGAGGTTAGATTCCCACCCCGCAGCCACAATGGTATCAAAACTTGTTATTATTTCAGTAAATCTGAAAAGTTTTTGTTGATAGACATCAGCGGAATAAATACCGACCACGGTTAGTTGATAGGTTTTAACCCCTTCACCAAAAAAATCTGGAACTTCTAAATCTATAATGTCGCCGATGGAAATATCATTAAGTCGCGCAAGTTCATCATCGATGATGCCCTCGTTAAGACCGTCAAACATTCTGCCTTCTGTGATGGTATTGGGCAGAGCATCTGGCTCCGATGTGCCTATTAGTTTTAGGGGTACATCCTCTTCCACGCTGGAGCCTGGGTTTATTGCCCGTACAGGAATGAGATTTGCGCTCTCTAAGAAGAATATCTCCGCATTAAATACGGTATTGCTCAGATATTCAGATTCGGCATACTTGATAAAGTCATCGACGGATATATGTTGTACATTCGCTTCTAACGCTTCTGGATCCATGCTCGACTCGAACATTCCCATAATATCCTGCTCTATCGCAACCCTTGAACCGATGTCGAGCCGAATCTCGTCAATGACTTTTGCCGCAGTGTTGTTGATGGTCAGCGTCACGACTACCCCGATTATGATTGCCAGCGTAACGGCGGCAATCAGTATGTTTCGCCCCTTGTTGCGGGCGAGATTCTTCATTGCGTTTGTAATAAGATACATCGTTGTTCCTCCATTGGTTGTGTTTACATTTTGACAATGATTATCGCGGTTGCGATAAATTCATCGCCTTGCCATTCTCCAGTTGCATTGATAAAGTATTGTAGAGCTAAATCATCCGTTGTCCCGGCTCTCGTTCCTGTAATCTGCCCGCCACTGACTGTTCTAACTTCGATGGCAGTTTGTTCTGTCAGGCGGATATTTATTTCTTGCCCTTCATTAGACCCATCCGAAGAACGAAGTTCACCGTTTCCGTCGGCTATATAAATACCGGATGTGTCAATGGTAATTTTAGTTCCGTCAATTGCTTGAATCATACCAGCGAGTTGCTCTTCTTGCGGTAAACCTTGCTCATTGGTATTTGGGTTCGTATTCGGGGTGATCTCGTTAGCGTTTTGGTTCGTATTCTGATTCGCATTTTGGTTGGTATTGGCGTCTGCGTTGTCGCTATCCCGTATACTTAGCGGCACGATGATGATTAAGGCAACAACGGCAATGGCGGCAATAGACAAAAGTAAAACTTTGCTTTTTTTCACAGTATTTCCCTCCGTTTGTTTGATGTTGCCCTGTTTGTGGGTATTTGCTTTTTTTAATGGTAAAAACTCCTTTTCTAGTTTGGTTGAATAAGTTGCCTTTTGGGGTTTCTTATGGCGGAACACCATGCGCGTTTTATGTCGCTATCACTTGCCCCTGCCTGACTAAGATTAGTATAACAAAGCCTATATAAAGGCAACCTTAAGGAATCGAAGTGATCGGAAATTTTCTGATTTATTTTATCTGGCTCATCTTCGGAATCAGATTGCCTTTCCAAAAAAAAAGAAGCCACAAACGTCAATCGCAAGACATTTGTGGCTTCTTTAAATGGTAACGATCTTAAATATGGATTGTGATGAGAGTGCCCACACCGACTTCGCTTGTAACGTCGATACGCATATCATGAGCGTCTAAAATATTTTTTACAATAGCCAGTCCCAGCCCATTGCCGCCTAATTTTTTTGAGCGGGATTTGTCCACGCAATAGAAAGGGTCAAAAAGTTGTCCTATGGATTCGGGTGGAATCCCAATCCCGCTATCGTTAATGGTGATTTGATTCTGCGACATGGTAACGGTAATGCTGCCACCCTCTGTATTATAGCGAATAGCGTTATGGATTAAATTGAAGTAAGCCTGACGCAACAGCTTTTTTTCCCCTTTTATGGTTAGGTCGCCAACGGTTTGTACATTCAAATGTTTGGAGCAAATGGCGTCATCTAAATCCCTGAAAATAGCCTCAAACATTTCCCGCCCCTGAAACACGGTCATGTCGGCATCGAGAGGAGATTTACCCATTGCCAGCAATCCTTCCACCAGTTGAATCATCCGCTCGGTGTTTTTTTTTACCTCAACAAAGACTTCTTCATAGTCGTCTGCCGCCCTGTTGTCGTCCATCTCCAGAGCTTGCATATGGGCATGGATAATGGTAAGCGGCGTTTTAAGTTCGTGAGCGGCATTTTGGGCGAATAGCTGTTTGCTTTCAAAGGAGCGGTGCAGTTTGGCAAGCATCCCATTGAAGCTGACCGTCAGTTGCGAAATTTCGTCGCGGCTTTTGGGAATGGGTAGCGTTTCATGTAATTTATCGGCTTCGATTTCTTTGACTGAGCCGGATAAATCCTTGATGGGGCGCACAATAACACCCGCCACCCAATATGCCGCCAAAGTACCGAGGATAATGACCGCCCCCGCTATCCAAAGGCTATACTGCCTAAAATCCCGCCCTGCGACATTCAATTGTCCCAACGGGTCTACTATATAACTGCCTGTTTCCTCTACCACTAATGTCCCTTCTGGGTGAAGTTTAACGAGTTCTTCTAACTGCTCTTCTGTGAGAAGAATCTCCTTAACTCCATTCTCATTTACTACGAAGCTGCCGCCCCCAAAAACTTCAAGGTTTCTCGTCATCGGATTTGTGATGTTTTGTTGTACATTCATCAGGGAAAGCGCCGTCAAAGAGGCGGTCAGCACAATAAGGGCGACGGAGAAAATGAAGGTTATTTTGGGCCGAAATGGGAGCTTATTCCACATAATATCCCTGCCCCCTCACGTTTTTGATAAAATCTTTGGGAAGTTTTCGGCGAAGGGTACTAATGTGGACGTAAAAAGATTCTTCCATTTCCTTCGAGTCGCTTTCCCATACGCTTTCAATCAGTTTTTGGGCTGAAACCGTTTCTCCTTTTCGGAGAATCAAGTATTCCAAAACTCCATACTCTTTTTTGGAAAGGGCAACAGGCTTGCCTTCTACCGTAAGTGTTTTGTTTGCGGTATCAAGGATAACGCCGCCAATTTCAATTTTTGTTCCCGACGTTTGAAAGTTTCGGCGAAGAAGCGCCCTAATCCTTGCCGCCAGTTCATCAAAATTGAAAGGCTTTGTCAGGTAGTCATTTGCTCCATCGTCAAGCCCCTGAATTTTGTCGTTTATTTCACTTCGAGCTGATAAAATAAGAACCGGCAGTACAGCATTATCCTCACGAATGGACTTGAGGACTTCCATGCCGTCCAATTTGGGCAAATTTAAATCCAAAATCACCAAATCGTAATTGTTTTCAAAATAATAATCGAAGGCTTCCTCCCCATCAAAAGCCGAATCAGTCATATAACCCAGCTTCCTGAGTACCTTAACCAACACCTTGTTCAAACTTTCCTCGTCTTCAACAATCAACAGTTTCATACCGTCCTCCGTTTTGTATGAATTTCTCCTAAATCTAATTATAGCGCAGTGAACATTAAGAGAACCTTAAGAGAACCTTAAGTAAAATTCATCTGTAGTGTAAAAAACGCATCTTAATCCATCGAGTCTTTCTTTTTAGCATTTCTTTCGGAACGCAGCCTGCCGTCAACAGGTTTTTCGGCGTCCTCCGGTATTGCCCACGTGCAGCCGAGCCGATAAGCGCCCTCAATTCTGCCCTGCTTACATAAAAGCTGTATGCGCCGGTTTGAAACTCCCCACTTCTCACTGGCTTCTCAGAAGTATGGGGCGAATGAAATGGTATTCATGTAAGGGCTGTGGTAATGTGACAACAAGTACAGGGGGAATCAATCTTTTCTGCTGCGGTAGAATTCTAGAACCGCTCCAAACCAATCCGATAAACGAAGAACATAATATAACGGTTGAAGAAGTAGAGGATGATTATTATGTCACTCTGAAGCATGAGATGAGCAGAGATCACTATATCTCTTTTTTGGCTTATCTTTCGATTGACAGAGTTCTTATCATCAAATTATATCCAGAACAAGCTGCCGAATAGCGACTTTGAATGGAACAATGTTCTTGTCCCGCGACATTATAAGGTGTATATGGACGAAACATTAGCTAGGCTGTGTAAATTGTTTCTCAACAAAAAACAGTCGATCCTAATGACCAACTGTCTCTCTATCTATATTAATCTAAAGTATCTCGTTAATGTAATGAACCTGCCGATCTTGCCGGCAGATTCATCCTTGTTTCTACGATGGAACTAAAGCTCTTCGTTAGTTCCATCGTTACTTATTCTTTACTGGTATCCAGATCTCACCCTGTGTATGCCCCGGCATTCCATAATACATTTCAAATTGGGGACCCTCAACCTGTTCGTATCCAGATGTCGGGAACCATTCAGTATATACCCGTTCCCATAGTTTTTGTAAATCACATTGCGGCTCCGGGAAAATAGCAAATGTTAAAGCTGGAACAGATAGCTTTGTAAATCTTTTCGGAATTTCAAGTCCTTTTGGTAGATGATAGCATACCATGTACTTGAATGATTCTCCTGTATGGTCATATAAGGCAGCATGCAGCACGGTATTACCAAACCGCCCTAGCAACTCGTTCATTAGATCCACACTGCCATCCTCATCACATTAGGCTTTTAAGGAAACACCTTTATCGCGCGCAGATATCGGCATAATCCCATGGAGATTTTTAAACGCCCGTGCGAACGCTTCCGGCGATTGGTATCCATATCTCATAGCAACATCGATTACCCTTGCATCGGTCTGCAGTTCAAAAGCCGCTAATGTCAAACGACGACGTCGGATGTACTCGGACAACGTGATTCCGGTAATGAACGGGAACATTCGTTGAAAATGATACGTAGAGCAACAGGCAATCTGCGCTATTTCATCATATGAGATATTGTTCGCCAAATTTGTTTCGATATGATCCATTGCGCTTTTCATCCTCTCCAACCAATCCATCGTTCTCCCTCCCTTCGAGTTAAATATTATCGTAAATAAAAAAGACTTTCCGTGCATTTCCTGCACCAAATTGTCAGCATCGTTCGCATCCCCTGAAGACCAATCCCAATAAATCTTGTCTAATTATGTTCTCCCTAGTCACCACGTTAACCTGCCCGTTAGCTTAATGAAAAAGGAGCAGCCGCCAATCGGCGAACATTACAATTGAGATCAAATGAATTATGAAAGAACAACCAAGTATTGTTAGTTGCTCTTTCTAGTTTTTATTTCTTCTTCAATTTTATGATTTAACCCACGATGCTTATGATGAATGAATATGAATAATTTCGATTCGCATGCAACGTATACTCAGGATGCGTCCAAGATCCCCAACTATCGTCCCCGCCCACGCCCATCTGAGCAGCGTTGATACGTACTACTGAGCGTTTGCCCGCTTCAGGGAGCTTGTAGCTGTGCGATGTTGCTTCTAATTCATCTGCGCTGTACGGCAGCACACTGCACTCCAATTCCTCATTGGCCGAGAATCGTATCCCTCTTCCACTCTCGTCCGTAACCTCCAGCCAGCGAACACTGGTCAGATTACCACATTCCTGTGGCTTAAGGTACGATGTGTACATCATCGCCACATCGGACTCATAAATGCTTATTTTTCCACCGCTCCGGCGATCCCAATACGTTTCGAACGGGCCCTTGCCAAACCACTGCATCCGATTGTACTGTCCTCCCAGTGACAACACTGCACCGACAACCGGTATTTCCGGCAAAGAGGAACTACCCGGCCGAAGTATAGTATCGACTTGGATATTGCCAGATTCATTAATAGTATAAGATACATCATATAGAGAGATTGTGCCCGTCTGCAGCATCCACGTTTGCGTGATGATCACTCTGTTCGATTCTGTCGTTACTCCCTTAAGCCTACTTTCCGCTGTCTCGCTAGCCGTTCGCCAGATTCCACTGCGTTCGTTGAGCTTGTTCCCTCGATCATTATCGGTCCAGGCTCTCCATAATTGCGGCGCAAGTGCCTCCTCTACAAATTCGAGGCCTTCAGAAGAATAAGACACCAAATCTCCATGTACGGAGTCAAAAGCCGCCTTCACACGCCCTCCCGCTGCATTGACGATAATGCGGCCATGGTCATGTTGTACAGTGATAGACGAAGCTTGTTCGCTAACTGTTGCTTCAAGCACGACACCTGTCTCGTCTAGAGAGTCCCTAGGAGATAATCGAAACTGTGCGAAGGCCACCTCATGCCCTGCTGTAGCCCATGAAGAATCTTCACGCAGTTTGATACTGATCGTCAACCAGACGGCATCTAACGGTCCAACCGTATAGGACTGCGGCAGGTTCAGTTCTATTATTTTCTCCTCACCAGGCAGCACTTCAAAGGAAGTACGTTGCGTTTCACCGATGAGCTCACCGTTCCTCTCGATTAGCCATTCCCAGTCAAATGAGTCCAGATTCGTGAACAAGAACTTATTCGAAATGAGAAGCTTCCCTTGCTGCAGATCAATGGCCTCGAATCCCACGTTTTGATAACACGCTTTCACCTCATGAAGCTTCGGAGATACGCTACGATCAGCAAACACCAATCCGTTACCACAGAAATTGGCATCATTTGGTGATTCGCCAAAGTCGCCTCCATACGCGAGATACTCTGTTCCTTCCTCGGTTTGTTTTACAATGGCCTGATCAATCCAATCCCATATGAATCCACCTTGAATAACAGGGAATTCATCGAACAGTTCAGTATACTTATGAAGATTACCGCACGAATTGCCCATCGCATGGCTGTATTCACAGAGAATAAATGGTTTTACCTCACCCTCCGTATATAATGCATAATCCCTTACTTTTGACGGGGACGTATACATCTGACTTTCAATGTCTGAGGCGCGATCATACTCCCTATGATGGAAAGTGCCTTCATAATGGATAAGACGAGTATCATCTTTGCTCCGCAGATCGTCACTCATCTTAATGAAATTTTCTCCGCCGAACGATTCATTTCCAAGCGACCACATCAGGATGGACGGGTGATTCTTATCCCTTTGATACATGGAATTGGCGCGATCCAGCACGTTCTCTGTCCACTCCGGCTTGCTGCCTGGTAAGGTGTCCCCTTCCCCCTGCTGACCATAAGACCACAGACCATGTGTTTCCAAATTGACCTCATCAATCACATATAGTCCGTACTGGTCACACAGCTTATACCAAATGGACTGATTAGGATAATGAGAGGTCCGAACTGCATTAATGTTATATTGCTTCATCAAAATGATGTCTTGGATCATCTCATCCTGATTCAGAGCTCGTCCTAGTCGGGAGGAGAATTCATGACGGTTCGTTCCCTTGAAAACAATACGCTTGCCATTCAGCTGCATTAATCCGTCCTTCAACTCAAAGCGGCGAAAACCAACCTGGGTTCCCGTTGTCTCTAATACGGTTGCCTTGTCATCCACAAGCTCTAATACAAGGTTGTACAGATACGGATATTCGGCACTCCAAGGATATACGTCAGCAATGTCTTCAGAAAATTCAATATTTACTTTACCTCTTCCAGTCAGATCGGCCTGTATAATCCGCTTATCCTCGAAGATCTGGTTCCCATCCATATTCTTAAAACTAACGAGAATGCTGATTGGTCCGGTGTGCATTCTGTTATAATTCGTAATCGTCGCGTTAAAAGACAACCGGCCTGTCGAGAATGTATCATCCAGCCCAGCTGTTATCGATAGGTCGTAAATATGGGCTGTAGGCGTTGTATACAAATATACTTCGCGGAAAATGCCGCTTAGCCGCCAGAAATCCTGATCTTCCAACCAGCTAGCATCGCACCAGCGATATACTTCTACTGCAAGCTTGTTCTCTCCCTCACGTAAATAAGGAGTCACATCAAATTCTGCTGGCGTGAATGTGTCTTCGCTGTATCCCACCATGTCTCCGTTCACCCACACATAGAAGGCAGATTCAACCCCTTGGAAGCTAAGATAGACCGGCCCATCCTTCCAATCGGCAGGCACCGTAAATGTCTTTATGTACGAGCCCACTGGATTGTAAACGGTTGGTGCAAACGGTGGCTTGATGTCCTCCTTATCCTGCCACGGATAACGAATATTCGTGTACTGGGGATAATCGTATCCTTGTAATTGCCAATGTGACGGAACGGGAATCTCCGACCAGCTTGTTACATCATAATCATCTCTGTAAAATTCCTGTATCCGCTGTTCCGGATTCTCCGCGAAGCTAAACTTCCATGAGCCATTCAAGGAAACAAAAAAAGGTGAGGCCTCTTTGAGATCAGCTTCGGCCTGTTCTGTATTCGCATATGGAAAAATATCCGCATGTGCATCCATACGATTAAGCTGAAACCGATCAGGATTGTTGTTCCAATCGGGGTAACCATTCAGCGGCGGCTGATATTTAAATTTCTGAGTCATGTGAGCACCCTTTCTCCTGATTAATTGGAAACTCCGCCTTCCAGCTGAAGACGGAGTCAGATATGAAACGTATGATCATACCGAACTGTTACTACACTTAGTTCGTGTTCCGTCGCAAGATATAAGACCCATTCACAGGGAGTTCAATCTGTCCTGTTACGGCTTCGCCTGATTCAGCATTCACGTATCCGCCTTGGTCAAGCTCTACCGATGCTTCAGCTCCTGAGAAATTAAGCAAAAACACGTAATCGGTATCCCCATCCGTTCGCACCTGAGCGGTTACCCCCTCCGGGAGTGTAGAATGGATTGCCCGCCGTACACCTGCCTCCTCCACCAGCTTACCGTAGAAAGACTGATAGAAAGCATCTTCGCTTACCCGCGCTGCAAGATAATAAGCTTGACCAGCTCCTAGGCGATTCACGGTGAGTGCTGGACGCCCCTCGTAGAAGTCAGCCCCATAAACAGCAAGCACTTCTGCCGTCTCGGTATGGATCAAATCGCACAATTCGCGAACCTCATAAGAGCCCTCGATTCCCAGCGCATTGCCGGTATTCAACACAACCGAATTGCGATCGTGATCATGTAGACCCTCAATCTCCTCAGACCAGATACCGACCGTCGTGCGCAGTGGTCCAGGGAAACCTCCAAGATGACACAGGTCATTCTCATCTACGATGCCGCTCCAATACGTAACGACTGCCGTGCCTCCGTTTATAACAAACGCTTCAATCTTCTTGCCTGTTTCCTCACGAAGAAGGTAAGCCATAGGTATCAACAGAAGCTTGTAGCTGGAGAAGTCGTCGTTCGACCCTACAATGTCGACCGGTACACCCATCTCCCATAGGGCACGGTAATGCTGTATTACCGTCTCCTCATAATGAATTCCGCTATTACGCGGACCTTGTGAGTCATTGATTGCCCACCGATTATCCCAATCGGCTAGAATTGCTGCTTCAGCAGGAACAGGCGTACCGATCAGGTCTGTCAATCCCGCCAAAGTGCTGCCGAGGTCGGCAACATCCTGGAATACTCGCGTGTGCTCGTGGCCAACATGGTCTACAACCGCGCCATGGAATTTCTCACTGGAGCCGCGGCTCTTGCGCCACTGAAAGTACTGCACCGTATCTGCTCCATGCGCCACAGCCTGCAGCGATGATAAGCGATGCATTCCTGGCCGTTTTAGCTTGCTTACCGCCTGCCAATTCGTCAAGCTTGGCGTACTCTCCATCAGCATGAACGGCTTCTTCTTCAGGGTACGGAACATGTCATGATTAAAGGCGAACCATGATGCTACACTACGATCCGAATCAGCCTCGTGCCATTTAGGGTAAGCATCCCAGGAGATCACGTCGAGCTCGTCGGCGAATGTACGGTAATCCAAACCGTAGAACCAATCCATCATATTCGTCGTGCAGGGAAGATCAGGATTGGCTGACTTCACTTGGGCCACCTCGTGCTTATAGAAATCCAATGTTTGATCGGATACGAAGCGCCGCCAATCCAGGTTCTGTCCGTGTACGGCATTCTCCCCATGCGGCGCTGGTGACTCCACCTGGGACCAATCCGTATATGTATGGCTCCAAAAAGCCGCCCACCACGCGCGATTCAACTTATCAATGGTTTTGTATTTTGCCTTCAGCCAGTCCCGAAATGCGGATTGACAGTAATCACAGTGACATTCGCCACCGAACTCGTTCGAAATATGCCAGCCGAGGACCGCAGGATGATTCGCATAGCGTTCAGCGAGCTTCGTATTCATGATCGCAGTTTTCTCCCGATAGACTGGTGACGTATAGCAATGATTGTGACGTACACCAAACAGATTACGAACACGGTTCGCCTCAACGCGCAGGACTTCAGGATACTTCTGTGCCATCCATGCGGGTCTTGCGCCGGTTGGTGTAGCCAGCCAAGCGTATATGCCATTCTCTGAAAACGTATTGAGCACATGATCCATCCACTCAAAATCAAACCGGCCTTCCTCCGGCTCCAGGGCTGTCCATGCGAAGATACCAATAGCCATAACGTTACAATTTGCCAGCTTCATAAGCCGGATATCTTCTTCAAATACCTTAGGATCATGCAGCCATTGGTCCGGGTTATAATCGGCGCCATGCATAAATACCGGCAGCTTGCTACTGATGGGTGGAAATTTATTGGTCATTTCATTTATCTCCTTTTTAAAAAGAAAGAGGGGGAAAATAGATCCCCTCTAATCTGTCCTATGATTGATTTGCAAGAAAGGCATCGATCTGTGTTTGCATCTCTTGCTGAACTTTGTCTATGCCTGCAGCATCAAGCTGAGAGTTCAATTCTGCCAAGCCTTGATCTATGTCCTCTACAAGTCCATACACCAATGGGATTGCATAACGCACCATAATATTGCTAATGTTGGCCACTTCTGTCTTTACAGCCGAGTCATCAAATACAAATGTCTCTAGCGTGTAGTTATATACATCCGACTGCCAACCGTTGAAGATATCGTCTGCTTCCTTCGGATACACAGCATCTTGTCGATTCAGAGGAGAATTCCAGCCCCAGTTAGAGAAGCCTGTATAATTGGTAGCACTTGGTCCTGTTGTGAACTTATCGTCGCCTTCTGGACTATAGTGCCTTCCTGCAATTCCATACATCGATAAATCGTGAATTTCCTGATCGTTCTGCAACAGGTCAAGCACCATCAACGCTCGGTCTGGATGCTCTGATGTGGAGTGGATCGCGATTCCGTTCTGTGTTGAAATTGCGCTGAGCTTCTTACTGTTCGGTGTAATATCAGCTATTGCATACTCCTGATCAGGCAGATCGCGGCGTGCTTCAGCCAAATTAAATGCTGTTGTACCGAGGTTATGTGCGTAGGAGGAAACTCTCCCTGCCTTCATGTCTTGCCAAATGTCGTTCTTATTGGTGACAACGTTCTTCGACCAAGCACCATTGTCTGCTAAATCCTTGTAGTAATTAAGGAGCTCTCTGTATTCCGGTGTTTCATAAACGTTAAACACCTGACCTGTAGTATCGTCTAATTTATAGGCAAGAGGAATACGCAAGTCGGCAACCTTGAAATCATTGACTTGCTCTAGTGCGATTTGATCAAGCTCATGCCATCTCCATCCATCAGCAGCCTTAGCTCCAAATGCACTCATCCCCTGCTCATTCGCAGCTATGGTCTTCAAATAGTTTGCATAGGTTTCTAAGCTGTTTATATCTGGCAGGTTGTACTTCTGGCGAAGATCCTCACGGTATAGCACGACTTTGTTCGTCACTTCTAGATTATTGTTTGGAACCATATACAATTTACCGTTAACCTTGGCCTGATCCCAAGATACTTCCGGCATTTGAGCCCAAGTCTGAGGCGCGTATTCCTGCAGCATCTCCTCTGTAATTTCCATAAAGCCGCCTTTAACTGCCTGGTCGTTATAGAAAGCCCAGTTCGCTGTATACACTAGATCAAAATCTTCGTTAGCAGCAAATTTTAGTGGATACTTCTGTGTCCAGTCAGACCAGTCAAGGAACTCTACTTCCAAAGTGGTATTGATCTGTTCCTTCAGCTTCGTGTTCAATTCACCGAAGACCATGTCGTAATCAACCGGCTTGGCTCCAAGAAGAACCATCTTTAGTGTTACTTCTTCTGATGCAGGTGTTGAACCAGAGCCTGATGCGTTGTTGTCTTCTGTATCGTTGCTGCTAGCTCCATTACCTGCGCACGCTGTCAGTACAATGGATAGAACAAGCATGATGGCAAGCAGTAAGGTTGGTTTGTTTCTACGTTTCAAAGTGTTAACCCCCTGTTATAGTAAATTAATTGAGATTATCCTTTAACGGCACCGATTGTAAGCCCCTTCACGAAATAACGCTGAATGAATGGGTACACGAGCAGGATCGGACCGATCGCGACAACCGTCATCGCCATTTTGAGACTCTCGGTAGGAATCTGAAGATCAACTACAGCACCTGAGGCAACCATGGCTCTTCGCATCCCGTCCATATTTCCTAACATTTTATACAAATAGTACTGCAATGGCATCAGATCTTCATTGGTGATAAACAACATCGCATGATACCAGTCATTCCAGTACGCCAGTGCAATGAACAGACCGATCGTTGCCAGTGCTGGTTTGGACAACGGAAGAATAAGACGTCGAAAGATAAGAAAGTCGCCTGCTCCGTCAATCTTCGCAGATTCTGTAATCGCATCGGGAATGCTGCTCATGAACGACTTCATTACAATAATGTAGAAGACATTTAACAGCATCGGGAGTATTAAAATAAGAAACGTATCTTTTAAATTTAAGTAGTTAACGATCATTAGATACCATGGCACTAAACCGCCACTGAATAGCGTAGTGAAGAAAAAGAAGAAGGAAAATCCGTTACGCCATTTAAAATCTCTTCTTGCCAGCGCATATGCTGTCGTTGATGTAAGGAACAAACCTAGGACTGTTCCGATAACCGTAACCCCAAACGTTACTGCATAAGCTCTTAATAACTGCTCCGGATATTCAAAGAGCAATCTGTATGCCTCCAGTGAAAACACTGTAGGAAAGAGCTGGTATCCATCCTTGATAATGCTGCTCTCATCTGTCAGTGATGCCGAGAGCACTAGGATGAATGGAACCAGACAGAAGAGCGAGATGATCGCGAGCAAGAAATACCCGATAATCTGCAGCAGCCTTTCATCACGGCTTTTAGGGCTCGTCGACTTACTTGCTAAGTGTGCACTCAAATTGGTTCTCTCCTTTCAAATTTCGCCCGATTCTCAGCTGACTTAGAACAGTGCTCGATCTTTATCGTATTTACGCACAGCATAGTTGGCGAGCAGAATGGTGACGAAACCGAGTACAGATTGATAGAATCCGGCAGCGGAAGACATTCCGATATCGTTAGAGGATGTCAAAGACCTAAATACGAAAGTATCAATAACATCTGTGTTTGCAAATAACAGACCATTATTTCCAACCATGTTGTAGAACATCCCGAAATCTCCTCGGAAGATGTTACCGACTGCGAGCAGCATCAGAATAATTACAGTTGGGAACAGGTTTGGAATCGTAATTTTGATCATTCGCTGGAACACATTGGCACCATCAATTTCTGCTGCTTCGTACATCTCAGTGTCGATACTAGTAATAGCAGCAAGATACATAATCGTACCGTAGCCGACGGCCTTCCAAGCCGATACAATGACTAGCAGGTATGGCCAGTAAGCCGCTGTGTTGTAGATATCAATCGGATCCATGCCTAGTGCTCCAAGTACAACGTTGATCATGCCATAGTCATAGCTGAACAAGTTGTATGCGATTGCGCCGACTACAACCCAGGATATGAAGTAGGGCAGGAACATCATCGTTTGAAAAATTTTACGGAACCACTTATTCGCAACCTCAAACAACAGAATGGCCATCGCAATCTGAAGCACGTTGTTTACGATGATAAAGGCAATGTTGTACAATGCCGTGTTTCGAGTTACCTGCCAAGCCTGGCCTGACTCGAAGAAGAAGCGAAAGTTGTCCAGTCCATTCCATGGGCTCCCAAAGATCCCACCGTTGTACGTGTACTGTTTAAAGGCCAATACAATCCCGGCCATCGGAATATAAGAGAACACGAAGAAGAACAGTAGGGCTGGTGTTAGCATGAGCAACAGGGTTCTGTACTTGACCAAATCTCTCCAAAAACCCTTTCGATTCATAGGTGTCACCCTCTCTAATGTAACCGTCTTGCGGTTAGTGATATGATACTTTGATTATAGTCTGTCTGGGTCATCAGCCAACATTAAGCTAAGCAACTAAAAGTTATATTCAATCTACGATTCAATGAAGAAAGAGTGCCGAAGCTTAACCGCCCCGGCACTCTTTTTCTTCATCTAAATGTTATGCTTTTTCCGATATTCACCTGGTGACATTCCGCTCGACTGTTTAAATTGTCTGTTAAAGTAAATAATATTCTTATATCCAACCCTCTCGGCAATCTCATAGATTTTGAGAGACGGATCAGCGAGCAATTCGCACACCCGCTTCATCCGCAGATCAAGAAGAAAATCGCTAAAGCTCATGCCCGTTTCTTCCTTGAAAAGATGCCCAAGATAGTTCGGCGAAAAATTGAAATGAGCCGCTATCTCCTTTAGTGTCACCTTCAATTCAACCCTCTCCTTGGCGTATTTCAGGATGTTTCTAATGAGCTTCCGATTGGTCTTCGACCGCTTCGTAAACAACCTCTCTGACAATTCAAAGAATCGCCGCCTTAACCAGGATAAGATGTCGCTTACGGTCTCGAACTGAAACAGAACCTCTGGTTGCTGTGACTCCCACTCAAGTATTTCATATAAATCCTCATCCAACTGCTGCAGATCGGCATGAATCTTAGAGGTGATTCGGATGATGAGATTGTATACATCATTCATTTTGTGCAGCGGACGATCTCGCCCGAAGATTTGTAGAAGACAGTCATCAATACCAAGCAGATCATATGCCAGAATTGAAGTTACCATTAGCTCAATAAGCTCATCAAGGTTCTTGGATACCTGTACACCCGATGGGGATTTTGCCACATCCCGGATTAGCCGATTCTTTCCAACTAGCCATTTGGCATCTAAAGCAGCCACTGCCTGATGATAAGATTCAGGCAGACGTCGCCAGTCATCGGTAGACTTGCCGTACCCAACAGTAACCGTGATAGGAAAAGCATTGGCTACAGCCTGGATCATTTCCTCCAGTAAAATAACATTCTCCTCTTCAGTGCCTTTAGCCAGCATGACAAATTGGTATTCGGAGTGACTCGCAATCACTGTACCAAGTCCACTCTCCGTTGCAAATGTTCCGAGATAACTCATGATGTCCCCAGACAGTTGATGTCGATCATCCGCTGACATGTCGAGCATTTTCCACTCCACATCATCCATCTCAATGATCGCCACCGCAGCCCCGTTGCGTACTTGCGGTTCTATATACTGCTGCATATGATTGTCAATCTGCTCCCGAGTACGACTGCTCAGCCAGCGGAGTAGCAGCGCTTGACTGGCTAGCGACAGTACCTCATCATTTGACTTGGTTCTCTCCCTCTCTCGGCTGATTTCGCTACATAGTTCCGATAGCGTCTCTCGAAGCTCGTCATCGTCGACAGGCTTCAGTAGATAACCGGAAGCATGTAGAGACAACGCCTCCCTCGCATAGCTAAAGTCTTCATGCCCGCTAATAAAAATGATTTTTACATGAGGATTTATTTCTTTTGCTTTCCGTGCGAATTCGATCCCCGTCATAATCGGCATGCGAATATCCGATAGGAGAAGATCAACCTCAAGCTTCTGCATTAACTCGAGCGCTACAAATCCATTGTTTGCCGTTCCTGCGACTTCAAGTGGCAAACCGCTGCTTACTACTCTACGCCGAAGCCATTCCAAGTCGATTTTTTCATCATCTATGAGCATTGCCTTTACAGTCATGTAGTCTCCTCCATTCAACCTGCCTTACATTATGTTCATTTCCTGAGGACGCTCAGCAGGCAGTAGAATCCGTACGGTCGTCCCTCCGCCGTACACGCTGCCGATCTCTAAGCCATATTCATCTCCATAGTGAAGTTTGATTCTTTCATTCACGTTCTTTAACCCACATCCGCCTTCCTGTTTGACTGAATCCAATAGGGAACGGACCGTTTCCGGCTTCATGCCGACTCCGTTATCGATTACACTCAGCTCCAACAGGCTGCCTAGCCTGCGGCCTTTGATACGGATGGTAATGGTATCGTCGAACCAGGCATGCTTGAATACATTTTCTACAACGGGCTGAAGAATCAACTTAATCACCGGGATGTCTAGAATGCTGGGATCCACATCCGTACTGAAGGTAAAGCTATCCACATACTTGACTCTTTGGATATTCATATATGTTTCGACTTGCTCCAGCTCCTTCTCAAGTGAAATAATGATATTTCCCTGATTGAGCGTTAGACGATAAAATCGCGACAGTCCCTTGACCATCTCCGTGACTTGAGCCGTTTCCCCCATATTAGCTAGACTGCTAATGGTAGAGAGTGTGTTGTATAGAAAATGGGGGTTAATCTGTGCCTGCAGTGCGTCAAGCTCAGCCTGCTTACGTCGTATCCCCTGCACATAAACGCTGCTAATCAGCTCTTGAATATTCGTAGCCATGGAATTAAATGCTTCCGCGATTCGGCTAAATTCGTCATTACCCCCAAAGCGAAGCCGCTTCTCAAAGTTACCACTTTCAAAAGTGCGAATAAGCGTAATGATCCTTCTCATCTTGCGACCCGATAGTCTGGCGACCATGAAACCAATCAGCATCATGACCAGGAAACTAATCGTGCATATAGCCAGGATAACAAGCTGGAGACGCCGGGCATCCTTCTGCAAATACTCATGGGGTACCCATGTTTCGATGACAAAGTCCGTCTCAGGTACGGCTTGCTTAAGTGTCAGGTAGGAGGGTGAATCTGCCATCTTCGGGTCTGCGCCACCACGTTGGTACATCATAGCACCTGTAACTCCGTCAATGAGCCGCATGGAGAT
This sequence comes from Paenibacillus sp. QJM3NY_38, assembly GCF_056173265.1. Classification (NCBI taxonomy): domain Bacteria; kingdom Bacillati; phylum Bacillota; class Bacilli; order Caryophanales; family Paenibacillaceae; genus Paenibacillus; species Paenibacillus sp. QJM3NY_38. Next base: position 116,720 of record NZ_JBWBUJ010000002.1, on the reverse strand, counting down.
ACCATCCTCCTCTGGATAGTTCACATAATTTCCCAGTAGATCTTCAAACCCGGCCGTAATCCGAAGCATACCGTTAACCTGATAATCGTCGAATGACAGCATTCGGCGTATATGCGAAATATGATTTAACTCACGGTCTGACTCGACCTGTATCCACCGATTCTCATCTCCGTTCATGATCTTCTGAGACCACTCGCTGTCCTGAATCTCAGTGGCGGGTAAAATGTAGTAATCGCTATCCTCTAATGGACTTGTCAGGTCATCTCCTTCTATAATGTTCAAGTCGTCATTATTCGTGTATAAAACAATTCGAATCGGATTTCCAAACAGCTGCAATGGAGCCTGCATTTGAGGTATGATGTCGTCGATCATACTCAGATAGATGTCATGCGGTTCCCCTTGCTTCTGTAAAGCACGCTGAAAGGGGGCACTGCTGAACAAAGTATCCGAGATACGCTGAATCTCGTCCAGTTGATACTTTAAATTATTGCTAGTCTGCGCCATCATCGTCCTGATATTGGTCTCGGCGATCTCTGTTCGCGAATCGGTCAGCATTCTAAAAGACGAATAGCCGATGACGGCATCTGTAATAAGGACAAGCAGCAAGTAAGTAAACATCATTTTGTAGGTATAAGGAATTATCTTTTTCTTTTGTGTTGCTAGGCTCATAGATCGTCTCCCGATTCATTGGATGCGTAATACTTTATATGAAGCAGTATATCTCAGCCAGTTCTGATGTAATAGTAAGAATTTTTGTGAATGGTAAGACTTAGTTAGAAAAAAACATTCAGCTTCAAGAAATGCCTGAGAGGCCGATCACAAATCGATCGACCCTAATAGTATCTGCAGTTGAAATGTGGAAGCCAGATAATATATGCGCCTCAGGCGAATGGGTTGGGAATAACAGTGACCTTTAGTTATTCTCCAAAAACGCGTTTATCTGGCTTTGGAGTTCTGACTGTACCTTGTCAATGCCAGCGGTTTTGAGTTGATCCAGAAGCTCTTCCTGTCCCTGCTCAAGATCTGAAACCAAGCCGTATTCCAATGGAACGCCATAACGTATCATGATGTTGCCAATGTTTGCCAGCTCATTCTTCACCATCTGATCGTCGAACACGAACGTTTCAAGTGGAAAGTTGTACACTAGCTCTTCCCAGTATTGTTCGATCTCTGTCGCTTCTCTCGGGTAGGATATCTCTGTACGGTTAAGTGGAGAATTAAACCCCCAGTTAGAGAATCCAGTATATTTATCTCTGTTCGGGCCTGGCTCATATTTATCATCGCCAACTGGCTCATAATGACTACCCGAGATCCCATACATCGCCAAATCATGGATTTCTCGGTCATTCTGCAATAGATCAATGGCCATCAGGGAACGCTCTACATGTTCAGACGCTGCATGAACAGCCATTCCGTTCTGTGTTGAGATCGAAGCTGTCTTCTTCTTGTCCGGGGTAAGATCCGCAATAGCCATTTCTACATCTGGAAGATCACGACGAGCTTCGACAATTTGGAAGCCTGCGGTACCCAAATTTCCTTTGAGAGATGCTGCTTTGCCGGCTTTTACATCCTGCCACACTTCGTTTTTACTGTTAACGACGTTCCTAGACCAAACACCGTTATCAGCTAAATCCTTGTAATAAGCAAGCAATTCAATAAACTCAGGAGTATCGTACACATTGAAGACTGTCCCGGTCTCATCGTCTAGTCTATAAACGAATGGCATGTTTGGATCCACAAGCTTCCATTCATTCTGTTGCTCAAGTAACACATTATCTAACTCGTGCCATTTATAGCCGCCCCCCACCGCTGTACCGAAACCACTCATTCCACTTTCGTTTGCCGCAATAGTCTTAGCATAGATAGCAAATGTCTCTGCATCCGTCACCGGCTCAAGATTGTACTTCTTACGCAAATCCTCGCGTATCAGTAGAACTTTGTCTGTGAGTTCCTGATTATTGTTCGGTACCATGTATATTTTATCTTTAACCTTAGCCTGATCCCACGATACCTCCGGCATCGCTTCCCATGTCAATGGTGCATAGGTTTGTAACAGCTCGTCCGTTAATTCATGGAATCCGCCATTCATTGCCTGGTTGGTATAGAATGCCCAATTCGCAGTGAACACCAAATCGAAGTCATCTTTCGCCGCAAACTTTAATGGATATTTAGATGACCAATCGGACCAGTCCAGGAATTCTGTTTCAATGGTCGTGTTGATCTTATCCTTGAGTAACTTGTTCACCTCGCCAAACACCGCGTCGTAATCCGCAGGTTTGCTGCCTATGAGCACCATCTTCAGCGTAACCTCTTCCGAGTTATCTTTCGCTCCTTGTGAATCGCTGGCTGGCGTAGAACTATTCACCGTTTCGTCACTATTACTCACATTACCCGCACATGCGCTTATCAGAAGACTAACCATTAGCATGAGTATAAGCAGTTTTATGCCTTTGCTGTTATTTTCCTTCATTTTCCATCCCCCTTTAGTTTTTGAGAATATTCATTACAGACAAGCTATTGATAACCAAGTTGCCCCTCAATCATCAGGTATTCATGTGTCAATCTCAGTTGATGTAATCGCTTTCTAAAAAGGCAAGACTACACGTTTTTAGTGCTTTTCATAACCATTTCTCATTACCGACTCCTTTAAATCACGTCTTTAGTGCTCGCTTTCAACCCCATTATATGTAAACATCTAACCCTTAGAAATTCAGTCAAGCAACAAAAACCTATACTTTTTCAACGATTTCCCAAATTTGAACCATGTAGAATGTTCGATGACCCTCTAAAAGATCGCTCCTTTCTAAGTGCATATAGCTTTATATTTATTAGATCACAATCAAAATCGGTAATATGAACATGTTCTTTCTTCAAAACGAATAAGCAAAGCCGAAACGGACATTCCCTATATCTTCGACCGATTTTTTATAAGTGCAACAAATCCGAAATGCGGGGCAGCTCAAGCACAGGTCTGCGTCTTTCCATAGCTAAATGGATTGTGGAGTAACATGAAGGCAGCATTACAGTGGAGAGTGAATTAAACACAGGGACCGTAATCGCGATCGGTTTCCAATTTACCGGAATAATCACGGCATATAATTGCAAAAGTATAGGTTTTCGTTGAACAGCATAGTTTGAAAGCGTATTCCTGTCTACTACACTGGATAATGATAACAGAAGTGAGGGGAGGAGCGCATAGGCAAGCCACAATAAAAGAATGAATGCACACCGCACTCTTTGGGTACACATTGTTTTTATTCACCGTTATGAAATCGTTTGTTATTCACACCATACTTGGATGAACTCAAGGAGGTAACACAGTGAACACAAGAAAACGGATCATGCCTGCTATACTTGCACTTGCACTACTTTTATCAATGCCCCTCTTCAACGCGTCGGCAAAGGCGAATGCCGCCGCTGCCGAATCAGCTCCTACCTTCGCCAAGGGGGCAGATGTAAGCTGGCTGCCGCAATTGGAGGCTTTAGGGCACAAGTTCTATGATGACAACGGAAACGAAGAGGATCTCCTCCAAATTTTAAAGGATCACGGAATTGATTCGATCCGCCTGCGAGCCTTCGTCAATCCTTCGGACGACCCTTCCAATGGTCACAACAGCACCGAGGAAGTGATTGAAATGGCTTCTCGTGTAAGCGATTTCGGATTCAGGATCATGATTGACCTGCATTACAGTGATTCCTGGGCAGATCCCGGCAAACAACATACTCCAAAGGCGTGGGAGGATGCGGATCTGGAGCAATTAAAAACGCATGTCTCCGAATATACGACAGAGGTTATGGACGGTCTCAAAGAAGCCGGCGTAACACCGGAATGGATTCAGATCGGCAATGAAATTAACAATGGCATGCTGCATCCGATTGGCGCTTATAGCAATACTACCAATCTGGTAGAGTTGCTTCAGGCAGGATCACACGCTGCGAAAGAAGTTTTTCCCGACATTAAAGTCATTATCCACCGTGCCAACGGAGCGGATGAAGGTGTAGATGGATTTTACAATGGTTTGATTGAAGCTGGCCTTAAGGATAGCGACTACGATATTATCGGCTTGTCCTATTACCCGGACTCGATTTATACCACTTCTATCGATGAACTGGCTGATAACATGAATACGCTTGCTGAGAAGTACGGCAAGGAAGTTATGATTGTCGAAATCGGCGGCGATGTCCACAAAAATGAAGATAATGTGTACAACATGCTGGTAGCCACTCAGAATAAGCTGAAGGACGTGCCGGACAATCTGGGAACCGGTATTTTCTATTGGGCTCCTGAAGGTGTCTATTTCGGTTATCCGCTTTCGGCCTGGAGCTCGGATGGCACACCTTCCTTCGCCATGGATGCATTCCTGGACGATGCTGCAGAGGTCAATCGTCAGAAAGTAACCGGCGTCGAGCTGGACAAGAACACCACTACAGTTGAAGTAGGGGATACTGATCGATTACGTGCTATTGTTGCACCTGAAAACGCTACCTATCAAGGTGTAACTTTTATCAGCTCGAATCCGGAAGTTGTAAAGGTAGACCGCTATAATGGTACTGTTTCCGGGCTTGCCGAAGGAAAAGCGACGGTAACAGTCACCACCTTTGAAGGACAATTTACCGATTCTGCCGAGGTCGTTGTGATCCCAAGCTCCAATCCGATTGAGAATCCGGGCTTTGAGAACGGATTAAGCGGGTGGAGCGTTACGGATAATAACAATGGCGCTGTAAGTACGGGAACCGATATGTATTCAGGTTCATCGGCACTGCATTACTGGAGCGCTTCGGCTATGGAGTTTACTGTTTCACAGCAGCTTACAGGACTGGAGAACGGAACGTATGAGCTATCAGCCTGGGTATCGGGCGGGGGCGAGGAAGAAGTTGCTGAGATTTTTGCCGGTGAACAGAAGCAGAGCTTTACCAATACGGGTTGGACGCAATGGTCTAACCCTAAGATTGACACCATTGAAGTTACAGATGGAACCTTGACCATTGGCGCAAACTTGAAGTATTCAGGTGGACAATGGGGGAACATCGATGACTTCAAGCTTGTGATGAAAGCGGATGCGATTGAAACTAACAATCTTACCGTAAACGGCAATACCGCTTCGTGGTACTTGAATGGAGAGCAACCGACGTCTTTTGGGGACAGTACCGGCTCCAAGGCATTTAACTATGGCGACGAGCAGCCGATTGATTTTACGCTTACCCATGAAATTTCGGGTCTTGCACCGGGCACCTATACAATGCAAGCCAAAGTATTTGGTGATAAAGGCGAACCTGATCAAGGATCTGTCATGTATGCCGTATCCGAAGGACAGACCTACTCCATCCCGCTTACCTATAAAGGAAGCGCCTGGGAAAAGCCGGCTACCTTAAGCCTGAAGCACGTTCAGGTAGGCGAAGACGGCATTGCCGAGTTGGGCTTTATCGTAAAAACAAGCTCCGACGAGCATTTTGGTTATCTGGATGATGTGACCTTTGTACGGACCAACGAAGATATCACCCGTGCCGAATTTGCATCCCTGCTTGTTCGTGCGCTTGGCATAGAATCATCCATTGCCAACCCGTTCGCGGACGTTATCCGTACACAATGGTATGCCGGCGATGTGGCCGCCGCATTTGATGCCGGTCTTGTGCAGGGCTATAGCGCAACCCGCTTCGCACCTGAAGCAAGAGTTACCCGGCAAGAGCTGGCAGCAATTCTGGTGAAAGCTCACGAAATGAAGACCGGGACTACGGCAACTGCCGCTTCATCCGTCACCTTCTCCGATATCAACCTGATTAGCTCCTGGGCCAAGGATGATGTAGCCGCCGCTGTATCGCTGGGATTGCTTGAGGGCATCACCGACGAAAACTTTATGCCGCAAGCCTTCGTCAGTCGCGCCGAATGTGAGCAGGCAATCGCTGCTCTTCTGCAACAATAATCGTACCGATTCAATGGGGGCTGTCCCAAAAGATCATTTAGATTCCCATCTAATCGGTAATCGGAACAAGTTCTTGTCCATTTTGAAAATCGGTACAAGTTCTTGTCCTCGGCTCGGGACAAGAACTTACATCGTAAAAATATAAAAAGCCGCCCACTTGATATTATCCCCTTTAAGTAGACAGTGTGTAAAAAGCGCATTAAAGTCTACTTGGAGGGGATTTTGCTGGAGACCGTACAAGCAGCTGTACATAAACGCAAAGTAACCAACCTACTGCTCCACAGCGACCAAGGCTTCCAGTATACCCACAAGGATTACCATGCCTTTTTGAAGCGCAAGAAAATGAAAGCGAGTATGTCGCGTAAGGGAAATTGCTGGGATAATGCTTGTATCGAGAGCTTCTTTGGACACCTGAAGTCAGAATGTCTTCGACTCGATACCTTCTCGACCGAGGAAGAGCTTGTTAAGGCGATTGAACGATATATCCATTTTTACAACTACGAACGCTTTCAACAAAAACTAAACAACCTTAGTCCGGTTGAGTACCGAACTAAGGTTGCTTAAGGCTGCCTTTTAAGGCTGTCTACTTGACAGGGGTAAGATCATAATGACGGCTTTCACGATTTAACGTTAATCCCTTTCTGTTTCGTTCCTATTGCTGACCAAAAGCAGGGGAGCTGTAAAAGTAACCCCAGGCCCGTCCTCCGACAATAATGAGCAAAACAATCAAGTATTCATGCTTTTAATTGTTAAGTGTATACATCGAAGTCACTCTAACGTTTCTTTCAATGGTGTTTCTCACAGGTGATATTTCTATGGCTTTTGCAATCAACTTTTCAACCTGCGCTTCATCTGCGTCACTATCCACATTGAAACGAACGTTTATTTCATCAAAGCCAGAATTCCCTTCCTTTGAGCCAAAGAAAACGTTCAGATCTATTTCGCCAGTAACATCAACTTCCAACGAATTCACTTTAATCCCCATACCACTAGCTGTTGCAATGAATCCTACACCTACACAAGCGCCAAGTGCACTTAACAAAAGCTCAACGGGATTAGGCCCTTTTCCAGTTCCGGATAGCCATTCTGGTTCATCAATGGGTACCGGTTTATAGTCCCCAACCTCGGCCTCCGAGTAAAACCCATCTTTCCATTTTACTGTAGATGCAAAACTTGTAATCGCATCCTCAGGATTATTCTTATATTTTTCTGCCAAGCTTCCGAGCATATTCACATCTACACCGTTCATTTTACTCATATTTAGCACTCCTCTATTTTATATTCTTCATAGATCAATCTTAATTGAATCCCCGCTTGTCCTTTATGACTTTTTAGGCGGGATCGCACACCCTTCATCCGTACATAGTCCTTGACTAGAGGTTTCATTAGAAAGAATTTCAAACTTAGCTGCCGGATGCTCTTCTTCCCAAACTTTCTCCAACACTTGAGAAAAAGATTCTGACGGCTGTGCCCCTGAAACTGCATATTTTTGATTGAATATAAAGAAGGGTACCCCGCTGATCCCCACTCGACGAGCTTCATCTTGATCTTTTCGTACCTGATCTGCATAGAGATCCTTCGATTTCAACACTCCAAGGGCATCTTCTCTATTTAATCCAACCTCTTCTGCGATATTGGCCAGTGTATCATAATCTCCTACATCTCTTGATTCAGTGAAATGTGCAATAAGTAATTTCTCATTCAACGTTGTTTCTTTGCCTTTCGTTTTTGCCCATTTTAATAAACGATGAGCATCCAGTGTATTGGTGGGTTTAAGACTATCTAATTGAAAGGATAATCCCACATTCTTTGCTTGTTGAGTTAAGTGGCTAAGGAATTCTTTCGCTTGTTCTCTTCCGCCAAACTTAGGGGTTAATTTTTCTACAAAACTTGTCCCATCATACGAAGAAGCTCCCGGATCAAGCTCAAAGCTTTTATATTCAATACTTATTTCATCTTTATACGGTAATTCGTCTAAAGCTTTCTCCAGATTATGTTTACCTATATAGCAGAATGGACATGCAATGTCAGACCAGATTTCAATTTTCATGTTTCTACCCCTTTTTAGTTTAATTATTCGTCAAATGCAACCAGGGCATTTACGCCATGAGCAAGAGCGGAACCAGCTTTTAACGCAGTAGCTACCATAATCGATTCAGCCAGCTCTTCTTTGGTTGCAGCGGCTTTTTTGGCTGCTTTCGTATGAATATCAATGCAATACGGACACCCAGTGGTATGGGCAACCGCAACCGCAATCAATTCTTTTTCCTTGGTACTGAGTATGCCAGATTTCAATGCTTGCTGATCAAAAGAAACAAAGGTTTTAAACGCATCTCCACTTAATTGGGTAAACTCCCTCAGTCGATTAATATAAGATGCACGGTATAACTCGTCGTCATCTGTTCCATCATACGCATTTAAAGCATTAACGCCATGAGCCATTGCCGAACCGGCTTTGAGCGCGGTGGCAACCATTATAGCTTCAGCCATTTCCTCTTTCGAAACTCCATGTTTCTTAGCTTGTTTCACATGAGCCTCAATACAATAAGGGCATCCCGTAGTGTGGGCTATAGCAATTGCAATGAGTTCCTTGTATTTTGCCGTTAGCTTACCTTCAGCCAATGCTAAACGTTCAAAGTTCACAAACGCCTTGAATATCTCCGGAGAAACCGAGTTGAATTCTCCAATACGCTTAAAATTTGATTTTTTAAATAAACTGTCTTGATGACTCATAGAAATTCCCTCTATTCATTAGAAATTTTTTTGTGTACTCTGAGCTTTAATTAAAATTAAAGTATTCAATCAATTAATTGAATTTTAGAATGCACTGATGTTCAAGTCAAGTGTTTATGCGAAGTGGGAATATACTCAGCCTTCCAACATATGCATGCGCACTGACTCTTTTCCGAAATATTTTCACTTTCCTCTTCACGATAAAAAAGTATCCTTAGAATACATTGGTTAAACGTTAGTTATTTTTTTAGTTCCATTTAATATAAAGTATTCAATGCCTCACGCGTAAACGGAAGTAATTCTTCTGTTCTTCCATCGCGGATTTTGTTTACCCAGTCAGGGTCAGCTAACAATGCACGACCCACCGCAATCAAATCGAATTCTTCACGTTCTAATCTCTCGATTAAATCGCCCATCTTGTTGGCTTTGCCATTAGCCTCTTCCCCGTTATCAAAGAAATCCAAGAAGTCAGCGTCGAGTCCGACAGATCCAACTGTAATGGTTGGTTTCCCTGTCAGTTTTTTCATCCATCCTGAGAGATTCAGTTCAGATCCTTCAAATGCAGGTTCCCAAAAGCGACGAATAGAGGCATGAAAGATGTCAACGCCTGCATCAACTAATGGCGTTAAGAAATGTTTTAATTCTTCTGGAGTTTCAACTAATATTGCCGTATAGTCATCATATTTCCACTGTGAGATTCGTAGTACAATTGGAAAATCAGGTCCAACAACACGTCGGCAGGCTGCGATAACCTCACTAGCAAAGCGGGTACGTTTGAGTATGTCGCCACCATATTCATCACTACGCGTGTTTGTTTTTTCCCAGAAGAATTGATCGATTAAAAATCCATGCGCCGCCATAATCTCAATACCATCAAAACCAACTTTTTTAGCATTGACTGCTGCCTGTGCGAAAGCTTCAACCAATTCCGAAATTTCTTGTTTTGAGTAATCATTAGCGTTGCCTCGTGCACCCATATGCCACAATTGAGAGAAAATTTTCCCACCGGCCTCATGTACTCCATCAACTACTTTTGACCAACCCTTTAGAGCCTCTTCTCCGTATATGTGTGGTACGTCCTCCTGCCATGCTGGCACCTCGGATGCAACATCAGGATGGTTGATAAACGTACCCTCTGTCAGAATAAGTCCAACACCATTTTCAGCTCTACGACGATAATACGCAGCGACATCCTCCCCTGGCACTCCATTTGGAGAATAGTTTCGAGTCATTGGTGCCATTAGAATACGATTAGATAGTTTGAATTTTCCCATTTCAAATGGTTTAAAAAGAGCTGCAACAGATTGAGAATTATTCACAAAAAAACCTCCAAGTTTTATTTTTGTCATTTCATAAATCTAAGAATTACTTGAAATCGAATCCTTGATGCTCCAACATTTTTCTCACTTCAGGATAATAAATGTGGTTATACATGGAGGATACTTCTTTACTCCAACCTCTTGTTTCTTTTCCATTTGTACGTTTATCCATGTAGTTAGAGATCGTTCGATCAAATTCCCTAATAAGGCCTTCTAAGTCGGTGTTGTACCGTTCTTTATGCCAAATTGCTTTTTGAGGTAAACGTGGCTTCTTCGCAGAGGGATTAGCAGGATGTCCAACAACCAGTCCACTCACAGGAAATACATATTCAGGAAGCCCAAGCAACTCAATTAATTCAAGCGGCCTGTTTCTCACTCCTCCAATCGGCACAATACCTAGTTCTAATGATTCAGCTACAGCAATTGCATTGCCCATTGCCAGTCCAACATCAGTCGCTCCCACTAAGATGGACTCCATACTTTCGGTAATAACCAAGGGTTCTTCGTTCAATTCGGCCGCAAGTTTCGCTCTAAAAAAATCAGCACAAAACAATAGGAACACTGGAGCTTGTGCTACCCATGGCTGGTTTCCAGTCAGCTCAGCGATTTTTTCTTTGGTTTGTCGATCCTCAACACTTATGACAGACACTTGTTGCCCATTGATAGAGGATGGAGCTGCTTGCACAGAATTCATGATTAGGGTCAGGTCTTGCTCGCTGACTGCTTGGTCCGTGTAACTACGGATGGATCGGTGATTCATTAAGATTTCATATAGTTCATTCTTATTCATTGTCCATTACCTTTCTTTGGTTAATCCAATTTCGATCCTTATGAACGTTTGTTATATACCTCAACAGCACTTTGCAGAAAATGTTCAATCTCTTCGCGTGATTTACGAAGCTTGTTGACATATCGAGTAAGCTCTTTACCGTCGACATAGGCTACAAAGCTTGGAATACCCATAATATTTTGTTCTTCACTTACAGTCCCTACTTGATCTACATCCACTTCGATGAGATCCAGATCATTCGCAAATTTTTCTTCAACCTCAGGCATGAATGGATCTATAAATTTGCAGTCAGGGCACCAGTCTGCTTTAAAAACAGCAACAGTAATTTTGGGGGAACGGGTAGCTGTATCAAATTCTGATTTAGAGGTAATTTTTTTCAATTGTATAATCTCCTTTTTTAATGGGATGGTTTACCATCCCATTTGATGTTGTTCAATATAGTTACTTGTCAGATCATCTCCAGCATCAATCGATACCTCACCTTCGGTACCTACCGGTACACCTGCTTTGACAAGCAGTTGACCAATGTGGCATTTTTCTTCTGCTTGCAGGAATAATGCTTCGACCACAGCGATATCTTCCTTGGATGCATTCGAGGATAAAACAACATGCGGACGATGTATAATGCTCAGTTGTTCCCCTCTAGCTGTGTTCCCTTCTGTGTCCATAAAGAACCCGGCAACGGGTACTTTCTTGCGATCGAGCATGTACGCTAGTGTCAGAGCATAACAAGCAATGGCCGAGGACATCAGGAGTTGTTGTGGATTAGCCCCTTCTCCACTTCCCCCTTTAGGAACAGGGATAGCAACTTGGGTTAGTAAATTGTCGCTTTTAATGCGACCAAATCCTTTCGCGTCTTTGAACCAAACGGTATTCATAATCATTTTTTGATCCGGCATCTATTATGCTCCTTTCCCCACGTATTTAATTATTTTCTAAAGAATCGATAAATTTTTCGCTATCCATAGCCGCCATGGCTCCAGATCCTGCTGCAGTAATAGCTTGACGATACCGAGTATCCTGCACATCTCCACAAGCAAACACACCTGAAATATTTGTCATGGATGTGCCAGGTACTGTGACAATGTAGCCATTCTCATCCGTCTCAATTTGACCATTTAAAAATTCTGTATTCGGATGATGACCGATAGCTACAAATACACCGTTTGCATCTAGAATTTCTTCTTCGCCTGAGACATTGTTCCGGACTTTCAATCCAGTCACTCCACGTTCTCCCGCAATAACTTCAAGAGGGGTCTTGCTTAAAGCCCACTCAATCTTAGGATTTGAACGAGCCCTATCTTGCATAATTTTTGAGGCTCTCAGTTCTTCTCGACGATGTACCACAGTAACTTTGGAAGCAAATCGTGTTAGAAAGTTTGCCTCTTCCAATGCAGTATCGCCTCCACCCACTACAATGAGTTCCTTATTTCGAAAGAAAAACCCATCACAAGTGGCACAAGTACTAACTCCCCGGCCAACATTTTCTGTTTCGCCTGGTATTCCTAAATATTTCGCACTGGCACCAGTTGAAATGATCAGAGTTTCAGTAATGACTTCGCCCTTTCCATCGACTTCCAGTCTAAATGGTCGTTTTTCCAAATCTACCGCCTTTACCCAACCGTTAAGAAATGTAGCCCCAAAGCGTTCCGCTTGTTTACGCATATTATCCATTAATTCAGGGCCCATGATGCCATCTGGGAATCCAGGATAATTCTCAATTTCAGTGGTTGTTGTAAGCTGTCCTCCTGGTTCAAGTCCTTCAATGACGAGCGGATTCATATTTGCACGGGCCAGGTAGATCGCTGCGGTCAATCCTGCTGGACCAGTTCCGACAATTACAGATTTATACATATTTTATACCTCCTAATTTATAGTTTTCACAGTTACTTTCGCACAACATTATTTAATATTCAATTGAATAATTGAATTATAGCATTAGAATCTCTATTCGTCAACACATGGGAGAAGATGACCACAAATGAGATACACATTGCAGAAGTTTATATTCGGTGGCGGATGTTTGACTAATCCTTGCAATAATGAAAAAAAGCAGACAGAGCGCAATGGCAGTGTCAACTTTTTTTGTGAGAGATTATGTTTCATATGGGTTGCATTCTGGACATATAATCCATAATTCGATCATTATACGTTGAGAAATTTGCAACTAATTCTGCCGCGATTAGAATCTACCTAACCCATTATAAATGATGTAAAGACTATCTCTTCTCAACTATAAATGAGCTAGCCGCAAATTGTTAGCATATCACATTATTCATTTGGATGGAGATAACTAGGCATTGTCGTCTTTACGTTTATGGGATACATGAAACAGAACAGATTTCTTTTTTCATCTTTCTAAATAGTGTATTCCTATAAGTTTTATCAAATTATATCCTTTTGACTTGACTGCACTCGGGATGTTCATGTTAAAATTTTAATATTCAATTGAATGACCAAGAGTTCGATTTCGTGAGTAAAGTCAAAATTTGAGTAAATATCTAATATCCTTACTATGACTCTTCAGATATATGGATTATAGTTTAAAGCGTGTTCTAAGGCTTCTGATATGCATGAATTTAAATTGGGGATTCCCGTTTTATAATACGACAAGAATAGAGGTTAACAATAATGGAAGAAATGCTGAACTCTGCGAAAACTTTTAAGGAAGATCTTTATAAACAATTGGCTAGAATCGGAAAATGTTTATCCAGTGATAAGCGTCTTGAGATCTTAAATGTGCTATCCAATGGTTCTAGAACGGTAGAAAAAATAGCTACCTGTACAGACATGAATATTGCGAATGTATCCCGGCACCTTCAAGTTCTGCTCGATGCAAAACTGGTTAAATTCACGAAAAAAGGAACATATGTGATTTATTCTTTGGCTGATCCAGAAATCATCGAATTTCTTTCCTCATTATGGCGAATTAGTGAAAAACAGATTCCTGATATTAGTAGAATGAAAGATGATTTCCTCAACAATCTTGATGATGTTCAAACGCTTACGATGGATGAGGTTAGGGAGAGAATTAATAATGATTCAATAATTTTGGTGGATCTACGTCCTAGAGAAGAGTATGACATGGATCATATTACGGGAGCAATTTCGATGCCTATGGAAGAGTTAGATGTATGGATAAGAGAAATTCCGAAAAACACAGAAATCATCGCATATTGTAGAGGCCCACTGTGTGTCTACTCAGCACTGGCAGCACAGAAATTACAATCTGAAGGTTTTACGGCTTATCGCATGGAAGAGGGCTTGAATGAGTGGCAAGAACATTTTCAGTTACACTAAACTGACTTCAAAGAACAGATTAAGAACAAATTATTTCTCCAATCCTTAACTATAAAGACTTCATGGCCAATATTACTGGCTCTGAAGTCCTTTTTTAATTGGCACCTTTCAGAATTTTATTGAACTCTTATACATGCAGTGACTCTATCCTGTAAAACTGCAGCAAATACTGTTTATGAGCCTCAGTCATTCATCCAACAAAGCTTGGCCGAGTCACCGCTTTGAACCAGAATTGGACGTACATGCTTATACAGCCGTTGCGTAGTTTCCCGTAACCGCAGCCTCAATAGTTAATTCCTCCATGGACTTCATTAACTATAATATCCTCGTTGTGTAAGAGGAAAGAACTGAAGTGAATAGGCTCAGCACCATGGGGGGTGATCACAAGAAGCTGAGGGAGAAGGGTCTCGTAAACAAGTGATGGAAATGCTTAGAGGATAGGTTGAAAATCACCAATGACAGAACTAAAAACCTTATCATACAAGTTGTTGAGCGAAGATCGATGTAACAGTATCTTATACAATCTTATAGTAAATCCAGTAATTCATTAAAAAAACCACTTGTTCGATTTGAACAAGTGGTTCTAGACATACGTTGCCTTCAGGTTGAATTATAGTCGAGGGAATTGAGATTAAGAAGATTAAACCCGACTAACCGCATAATTTAACATGAGAGTCGTGTGCTATCCACCCTTAGGATTATATCTTCACTCAGAAATATTCAGGACAGCACGAAATCGAGTTGATGCTGACATCATTTTATCGTATGCTTCGCTAGCACGATCTAATGGGAATGGCTCAATCAAGGGGCGAGTATCAGTCAGGACACTAAAATTAATCGTAGCTTGTATTTCTTTTGCTCCGCCTGTAAATGTTCCTTTGACCGTGTTAGGCCCTTTCAAAAAGTCCATCGCTGACAATTCTAGTTGATCAGTGGAACCTGCCACAATGATTAGCTCGCTGTCTTGACCCAACCCGTTTATCAGAGAGGAAATGGCTTTCGCGTTAGGTGCAGTTGCCAGAATGACTTTGGCACCGCCTAATGCTTGCAATGCCTCAGCCGGATCTTCTTTGGCCGAATCAATGTAGTGATGGGCTCCAAGTTCACGTGCGAGATCTTCTTTATCATTTCCTCGTGAAATAGCCACGGTGCGAAATCCAGCTTTGCTTGCAAACTGAACGGCCAGATGTCCCAGTCCACCAATCCCTTGAATCGCCACCAAATCACCAGGACGAGCTTTACTATTTTTGATGGCACTAAAGGTTGTTTCTCCAGCACACATTAGTGGGGCAGCTTCCATTACCGAAATTTCATTTGGAATACTGGACAAGCTGTCTTCATAAGCAACCATATACTCCGCATATCCACCGTCCATTGTTAATCCGGTTACATGACTATGTCCCGCATTCCATCCAATGCCAACACGATCTCCTATTTTCCATTTTGATGCGCCTGCTCCAAGCTCATCAACGATTCCTATCACTTCATGTCCAGGAATACGAGGATATGCTGACGCACCACCGCCCATGGCCATTGAATCTCCGTTACAAACGCCACAAGCTTCAACGCGGAGCAATACTTGCCCTTCTGCCGGCTGCGGAACCGGCACCTCCACTAACTGCATTTTTTCTCCTGCAGCTGGAATTTGCATGGCTTTCATCTTCTTCATGGATAGACCTCCATAGTTTTAAAATGATGGAACTTCATTAGTATAGTTTAAACCAACCAAATGTTCAATCGATTAATTGAATGATTGAATAAATTATATACGGATAGATTCGTTGAAACTTTGTTAGTTTTTTGTTGTGCAAATATTTTATTCATTATATTTTTGTTATCTGATTGATGACTTTTGAGACTGCAATTTCAGCTGACTGAAGTGCACCTCACCAAATTCTGTACTTGATTCTGCAATAACAATTTTATTTTTCCAATCCCCAGATGCAGGTATAAGTCCGTAATGTGGAAAATTTTGAAGTGGAACATGATCTTCGGATATAGCCATATCGACATCCGCAGACCAATCTTTATAAATAATAGTCCCTACTTTTATTGCTGACGGGCCGAACAGCCTAATCAACTGTTCCTTCACTTACTCTAAAACCTCCTTTTCCCCTAACTGTTTGCGAACCACCGGAGGTATGCCAAAGAAACCAAATAATGCACCCGAACCTGTTTTGGGAGATGCATCATGAATTTCCTGCAGAGGCCCTACCCAACTCGATGCGAAACCCGAAAGTCCATCTATTCTCCAAAAAGGCTCATCATATACAGCTAAAGCCTTGGCTTGTCCAGCCATCCAGGTTGGTTTGTTGATAAGGTTTAAGTTCGTTTCAGGAGGGAATGAAGGAATAAAAGTAATTTGTTTTGCAATAATTCGAGGCGGTAATGCTAAAATAACAGCACGAGCGATAAACTCTCTTTTATTTGTCCATCTGCAAGTTCTGTGGTTATCGTGATGGAGTTTTGATCGTTCAATTTAATTGTGATCACACGTGTTTCCAAATCAAAGATTTCAGGTGGCAACTTACTAGCTAATGCATCTATTAAAGATTGTACGCCACCTGAAGATCGCAATGATCTCTCCATGGAGTGATCTGGGAGGATATGGCGTTCACGCGCTTGGTTCTCATACCGATCAAATAACATAGCCCCATCGGTGTGCTGAACGAAAGTTTCGAGGTGTAGCACTTGAACGAGTTTGGCGATCGTACGCTCATATCGCGGCCAGAACCAAGTGGGGCCAAGATCAAATTGACCCAATTCAGGTTTGTCGGGACTTGTGGTAGTTAAAATCCTACCACCAATTCTATTGCAAGCCTCCAAAATCTTACATCCAATACCTTGTGCTGTGAGTAAACTGGCTGCACGCAGGCCACTTAAACCAGCACCAATAATAATCACGGGATTCTTCATTCTTTACTCCATCATTAAAAAATTTTATATTCATGTTGGATACTATATAAGTTATACAGCTTTGTACAACTGTTTTAATCGTGCTTCTAATTGTTCAAATCGAACAAACCGTCCTTCACGAAGATATTCCTTTTGATCAAAACATAAGATGATCGTGGGAACTGAAAAAATCAACAATTTGCCTGCGACCGCTTTTACCTGACTAGCATCTATATGAGCAAGTTTTATTTCTGGATAATTTTTAAGTAATTCTTTTAATTTCGGATAAATTGCATGACATACATTACAATCAACTTGAGATATATATAGCATACTTAATCGGTTATTTTGAATGAACGTATCTATTTCATTCACTGAGGTTATTTCTTGAACATTTATCATAAACTCCCGCCTTACTGTATGTTATTCGGAATTGAATGGCTACAAATCCAATCATATTCAATGCAATATTGTTCTAATTTCCTCTTCTGACTCCATTCAATTAATTGGGACACTGGGCCTACTAATAAATACAAATCTTGAAATCCCTGTTTTCGTAGAATACGTACCGCTTTTTTTTCTTTAAAATATTGATCGGTCAATATAATTACGCTATCTTTTGGAGTCAAATCTTTTCCCCAAACAAAAGGCAATCGCCCTAGGGAGATATTGATGGATTCCGGAAAATGTTCTTTTTCAAAATCGGAACTATCTCTTATGTCAAGCCATTTAATAGGATCAGGCACCTGGATTGGGTTAGATTTTAAAGATAACATGGTTACACTGCGAAGGAAGTGGAAATGTTGAATTAGCCAGTAAATTAGCAAAAAAACTAATATCAAAGCACACATCATTTTTTATCCTTAGCAGAAACTAGACTTAGGAACTTCTGCTCTTGTCTTGTGGTGATTGCTTTTAACTGCATAGGTTTTTTCCTTTTGGTATTTTTCAGGAATTCCATTGTATATCTACTCCGTTCTGCCACGTATTATTAATCCAACAATTAAAATCAATGGAACGTTTTTTGTATCACCTTTCAAAACTTGTTTCATTTAATGAAATTCCGTTCTTCATTTTCCTCGATCGTAAGCATTCCACTCGCGGGCTCCTTCTTCTACTCGATACGCTGTGAAGCCCTGTTTTTGAATGTAATCAACAGCTTGCGATGCAGAAGAACAATAAGGCCCACGACAGTATGCAACAAGTTCTACATCTTTATCTAATGTTTTTAGGTATTCTTCTAACTGCTCCAAGGGTACAGAAATAGCACCTGGGATATGAGATGTTTCATACTCCTCAACCGGTCGAAGATCTATTAGAATCATGTTATCCTGCTTCATTTTAACCATTAGGTCGTTTTTTGTGATAGTTTGAACACCTTCATATTGCCTTTTCAACTCATCCTTAATCAGTTTTATGTCAGCGAGTCTATCCTCGCACAAATTCCATAAAGAGGACAAAAAATGAGTTACAGATGAGTCACTAATGTTGTATATGACATAAGTACCTTTCTTGTGAAATCTAACCAACTTCGCTTCTAGCAAAATCTGTAAGTGACGGGATACATTCGCAACACTCATACCAGTTTGAACAGCCAGACTTTCAACAGATTTTGGTCCGTTCGATAAGAGATCCATAATCTCAAGTCTTTTGTCACTGGATAAACATTTCCCAATTCGAGCAAATTGCTGATATAGACGTTCTTTAATATCTGAATTAGAACTTGAAATTTCCATTAGAACCCTCCTCTCTTTGTAGTGATACCTTTTAATTTTGGGTTTGCCTTTTCATTCGAATTACTACTAGTATGTCCAAGTATAAATTAGTAATCCATTATTCAATTTCCGATCTAGCTCAAGAATCCACTTAATCATTATGTTGAAAAGAACGACGGTTCAGTTGAATCCCAATCCGTCGTTCTTTTCACATATATTCAATAATTACAAAATGGATTTGTTGATTACTCTGTTAATTGAGCAATCCTAGAATTTTTTCTTTAAGAGCTTGTTTTTGTTTAACCCCCACCATAGTCTCAGCCAATTTACCATCTTTAAATAAGAGTAACGTAGGAATACTTCTGACTCCGAATTGTTGAGCCAATTCGATTTCTTCATCAACGTTGACTTTGGCTATTGTTGCTTGTCCAGCTAAATCATCAGCTAGCTCATTTATGATTGGAAGTTGCACTTGACAAGGTGGACACCACGGTGCCCAAAAATCGACTAGTGTCACTCCGGTATTAATATTCGATTCAAAGTTCTGTTTTGTTAAAGATGCTGCTCCCATAAATAGAACACCCCTCAATTAATTTATCAATTATTCAATCGATTAATTGAATTATACTTTTGAAATCAAATTTAGTCAACCTCTTCTTAAGTAATACTTAGATTTGGAACGTCATAATTTGCAACAATCATGCATCATCCACCGGGTTACCAACGTTTTTAGCATCTATTCTTCTGCAGTACCCGCCAGTTACAAAATCATTTCGGCACCATCTGACAAAGTGGGTGGAAGCTAATATCTCTTTTAAAGTTGGATACCAACGCAAACAAGGACGTTCAAATTTGAAGATCCTTGTAATCTTACTGATTCATCTCACGATCAGTGAATCCATGCGGTATGGTGAAGGTTGAAAAAATAAGTCCGTCCTTTCGATATCCCCGTGTTGAAATAAAAAACAGACCGAGGCGTGATTCGACTTTGTTAGCAGAATCAAACAATGAGTAACTGGAAAAGGCTTCAAGCCACGTATAATCATGCCGGGTCTCCATTCTAGGAGCTGCAAATCTGTGGTTAATCGGATTCCAGGAAGTCTTCGAAACAGATCGTTAATGGCAATCTCACCTTCAAGTCTGGCAAGTGGTGCTCCAAGACAATAATGCACCCCTTTGCCAAAAGCAATATGGTCATTGACTTTTCGTGTGACATCAAACGTATCCGGCTCGTCAAACTGTTTTAAATCTCGATTCGCAGACGATAAGGCAACGAGCATCATGTCCCCATGGCGAATAAACTTCCCATCCATTTCGACATCCTCGGTTGCCCATCGAATATTGCTCACTTCGGCAGGTCCGCTAAATCGCAGCACCTCTTCCACGGCCGATTGGATCAAATTAGGGTTCTTCATCAATAGCTGTTTCTGCTCCGGATGCTCTAGAAGGGCGAGCATCCCGTTGCCGATCAGGTTCACTGTGGTCTCATGATCTGCAATGATCAATACAAATACGAGCGCGTACAGTTCCTGCTCGGTCAGCTTATCACCTTGCTCCTCTATACTAATAAGATCACTGATGAGATCCTCCCTCAGGTGCTTTCTACGATCAGCAATTAATTCTTGTAGGTATTCCACAAATGATTTCAACACCTGATCCATCTCCTGGTTCATCTGCGGATTACTAACGCCCACCATAATCATGTTAGACCAGTTTCTAAATTTGTCCTGATCCTCCAATGGTACGCCCAACATTTCGCAGATGACAATAATAGGTAGCGGAAAAGCTTACTCCTCAATCAAATCAATGTCACGTTTACCGGAAGGTAGAATCTTGTCTAATAATTCTTCGCTGATGTCTTCAATTCTGCCATGCAGTCGCTCAATCATACGGGACGGGGTGTGAATGCTTTCTGGATCAAACGGCGAAGGCGTCGGTGATCATCCGGGCCAACACTGAGCAGATTATGCGAAATAATCTCCCTGTGCGGTGACCATAGGTAAAGGAACTTGCCAAAAAGATGAGTCCAGTCATCGTACTCCCACTTTTCCCGATCAGCAACCCTACACTCATCGGACCAAAGAAGCCTCAAGATTATTGGATTTCATGACAGTGTTACCCATTCCGATAAAACCGAAGAACGAAGATGGCGTCCGCGCTTGCAACTATTGAAACGCTTATAAAAATGTGCGGTGCGATGGCAGCCAGTGCCGTATTTGATGCCACTAGTAGGCCAAGGAAATGGAGATTCTAATTTAGGATAGGTTAGAAGATATGTAATCCATGATCTGAAAATTGTAGTTTTAATAGCACAGCTGCAAACAAATACACAACGTGCACACTATGTGCGCACGTTGTCTGAAACGACCTTCGTTATTAGATTCTGATTATAGTCCGTCAGTATGCAAACATAGCTCCCTTACACCAAGCGCTAATGCTCCACACAAGCCTGCATTATCACCTAGCCCAGGTGGAACAATATAATGTTGGATTTCCGAAACAATCGGAATAGCGCTCACGTACCCGTTTAGAATTCTGCCTACTGACTCTCGAATCATCGGAAATAGCTGTTCTTGTTTCATCACGCCTCCGCCGAGAATGATCTTCTTGGGGGATAGCGTCAGGATGACGCCCGATATGGCCTGCGCGATATAAAACGCCTCCATCTCCCAAGCCGGATGGTTCTTCGGCAGTGTATCGCCCTTAGCCTTCCACCTTGCTTCCAGTGCTGGGCCAGCAGCCATCCCTTCCAAACAATCACCGTGATACGGACAAATACCACCGAAATCATCGTTCGGATGACGCCTCGTGAGAACATGCCCACCTTCCGGATGGACAAGCCCATGTACCAGATTACCTTCGGTATAGACGCCAACTCCTATACCGGTGCCGATCGTATAGTAGACACAGCTGTCCAACCCTCTCGCCGCACCCCATGTGACTTCACCTAATGCAGCAGCATTGACGTCCGTATCCCAACCGACCGGAACATTGAAGACGGATTTCAGCGTACCTACAAAATGATACCCGGCCCAGCCAAGCTTTGGCGTTGTCGTTACATAACCGTAAGTCGGACTAGATTGATCGATATCGATCGGGCCGAACGAGCCGATCCCAATACTATCGACTCTCTTATCCCGGAAAAAGGCGATGACGTTCTCCATGGTCTCTTCGGGTCGACGAGTAGGAAAGTGAATCCGATCCTCAATCTCACCTTCCTCGTTCCCGACACCGCATACGAACTTGGTTCCGCCCGCTTCAATTGCTCCGATACGCATGTATGTCCTCCTTGACTTTGTCACTCGTCAGCCATATGCTTCCCAACTCATTGATTTGGAGCGACACTAGCTTCACGTTGCCGCCAACTGCATATAGATCAAGACCGTCGCTTCCGGGAGCGGGAAATAGGGTGTCCGAAATAACCGCAGTGCCGTCGCCACCGAAAACTTCGATCGTAGACCAATCTACGAAGATTGATATACGCACACGGTTATCGTACGGCTCGAGTGGCACTTCGTGCTTAGCCGCGAAATCCGGATGGAAATCTGTTCTACCTGAATTCGTCCGATCAACAAACAACTTCTTCATGTCGGTTTCGTATCCGACAACCGTCTCTTCATCTGCAGACTTTCTGACCTTAAAACCGAACTCTGTTGCGGTTCCAATCTCGAATTCCGCGATCAATTCCGCTTTATGAACGGTGATGTCGGCAAGTGGATTCGCACCAGGCTCGATCGTCACATTTTCCAGGGTCGCGAGCGGCGAGCGAATCCCTCTCAACTCTTCAATCGGCTCTTGCACCAGACGAAGGCCTTCCGGATACGTCTTCAGCTTCAACTCTCTTGGAATCGACATGTTGCCACGCCACTTGTCGGTTGGAAGCGTTCCGGCATACCGCCAGTTGTTCATCCAACCGACCCACAGCTTCCGTCCGTCTCTTGCCATCGTATTGTCCCAAGTGACGGCGGCGTAAAAGTCGGACCCAAAATCAATCCATTGCAAATCATGAATCGAATGGATAGGTTTGTCTGGTGTAAATATCTTACCGTCGAAGCTTCCGACAAAATACATCATTCCGGAACCTCCTGCTGGTGGTTCTGGATCATTTGGATTCACACCGTTACAATCGCCGACACTGAGTATGAGCACCCATTTTTTCTTATTTGGATCTCCGTCAACATCAATCGAAAACAAGTCCGGACATTCATAAATACCACGATGTGTGCCGATCACATCGGAGCCGAATGCGCTAGCAAAGGTCCATTCCTTCAAATTCGGAGATGTGTAGAATTCCACACGATCTTGAACAGCTAGCGACATAATCCACTTGGAAGTCTCCTCATGCCAGAATACTTTTGGATCGCGAAAATCAAGCGTCGATTCCGGAAACAAGACTGGGTTCCCTTCATACTTCGTCCAAGTCCTTCCCTTGTCTCTGCTGTAAGCAATGCTTTGAACCTGCGGCCTGCCAGGCTTCGCCTTGTTGCCGTTGTTCGTATAAATTGCCACAAGCCCTGACCCTTCATCATCAAAAAAACCACTTGTATTATGATTGTCGACTACCGCGCTACCGGAGAAAATCGCGCCATCCTCACCCGGCGGCAAGGCAGGTGGAAGTTCCTCCCAATGAACTAGATCAGAGCTCACTGCGTGCCCCCAATGCATTTTCTCGAAATTGGGTTCGTTTGCGAACGGGGTGTGTTGATAGAATAGATGGTACTCACCATCGTAATAAACCATTCCATTCGGGTCGTTCATCCAATTTTTCTCGGGCGTATAATGAAATTGCGGGCGGAATTTCTCTCTATATTTCATGGTTTCTCTCTCCTCAAAAATAATAATAGTCGGAGCATGGCCTGCTGATCCCTGAGTCCATGCTCCGATCCTGTGCATGAAAATAACGGACTATTGCTTTGTTCTGTCGTAGCCTGTCTGTTTGATTTTTAGCCAATCCTGCATGCCAAGACGATCAAGCTCTTTCACGAATGCGTCCCACTCTTTATCCACGTTTGCGCCTTGCATCCATTCCGTACGCTTCTTCAGAATATACGGCCACAAATCGGCTTCGACTTGGGTCAGGCGTTCTGATTCCTCTTGGGAGAAGAAGACCCTCGGATAAATGTTCTCAGCCTTCATGTCCGGCACATAGATCTTCTTCAAAATATCGAGGCGCCAAGCTGCATCATCCGGCATCGTCGTCACCTTGCCGTAGTAAGAATCCAGAATAGCGAGCGGTCCGCCAGCACTCGTTTTAGCTCTCAGTTCACTCGGTGCCGCGCCATTCAGCGGCAGGTGTTTCAGCATATTGGCAGCTTCATCGAACTCAAAAATATTTTGCTGCGTGTCGTCGCCGTAAGTTCCCCAGTTGTTCTGTACGGACTGTTGAGGATCGTAAAGCGCGTCAATCCATTTAATCGTCGTTTCGATGTTCTTATTATCGGCTGTGATAACCATTCTACCGCGGTCAAATCCCATGCCGTTTGTACGGGCTACATTCTTCCAGCCGTTTGGCCCTTCCAGTGGCGGCATTGGCTCGAACGGACTGTCCATGCCGCTCACATTCGCTTTGTCCCAAGTGAAGTACAAACCGTACCGATCATCCTTTGCTTTTGCAATAAACTTGTTCCAGTCTTGTGTAATGAACTCCGGATCAATCAGCCCCTCAGCGTACAGTTCCTGCAAATACTTCATCCCTTCCTTATATCCTGGGGCGAGTGCAGCGTTGTTCACCTTGCCGTTATCGTCTACCAACGTTAAATCCCCGTTAAAGCCGGCTCCGAAGGAACCGAGCAGAAAGCTTAAATCCTCGTTGCCCCCGTCATCATTAATAAAGGAAAGGGGAATCTCGTCAGCCTTGCCATTGCCATTCGGATCTTTCGTTTTAAATGCGATCAATACTTGCTTCAGTTCCTCCGTCGTCTTCGGCATTTCTAGGCCGAGCTTATCAAGCCACGCTTTGTTAATCCACGGAATATTGTTGACGGAGTGAATACTCTCTTTGCCTTCGCCAAGCTCTTCGATCCATGGGAATGCGTAAATGTGGCCGTCCGGTGCGGTCATCATACCTTTGTATTGAGGTGCTTGCTCCAAAACTTTACTGAGATTCGGCATTTTCTCAGGCGTAAGGTATTCCTCGATCGGGATGATCGTTCCATCTTTAGCCAATTTCAGTAAATCGAAATCACTCAAGCCGGCGTTGAAAAGTGCGTCCGGAAGCTCTCCCGTTGCCAAGGCAAGATTCCGTTTCTCGACAAACACATCGTCTGTATAGGCGATCCAATCGATATGAATACCGGTCTTCTCTTCCAAGCGTTTGAAGATCAGCTTATCGTTCGGGTCTTGGGGAGCAAGAGGTGAGTTCGGCGTCATAAAGGTTAGTGTATTGTTGTCGGAATCGACATTCTCTTTGCCGCCGCTACATCCTGCGATCGCCAAAATGGCTGCCAGGGAAATGATGGATACCGTTTTCTTAAAATGTTTCAATCTAAAACCCTCCCTTTTTCTATGTACAATCTCAATTCATATATCTGCCGGTTCCCTACTTAAGGGATCCGACCATGACACCTTTTTCGAAGTACTTCTGGAAGAATGGGTACATTACGAGAAGCGGAATACTCGAGACGACGATGGCTGCGTACTTCATCAATTCGGACAATCGCGCTAACTCGGCCTGTTCTTGTATGGAGGAAACAATATTCGGATCCACCTTGTTCAGAATCAGAATACGCCGGAGCACGAGTTGCAGCGGATATTTATCTTGACTCTCCAAGTAAATTAGGGATTGAAAGAAATCATTCCAATGACCAACGAACGCGTATAGCGCAAGGACGAAAACGATTGGTTTGGACAGTGGCAGGACGATCTTAAAGAAGATCATCAAATCCGAGGCACCGTCAATCTTAGCTGCTTCGTTCAACTCCTTCGGCAAGCTCCGGAAGAACGTTCTGGCCAGAATAATGTTCCAGACACTTACCGCACCCGGGACTACAAGTGCCCAGATTGTGTCAAGCATGCCTAATTTCTTTACTACGAGATAGGTTGGGATCAACCCGCCGCCAAAGAACATTGTGATAATAAAAAGCGTCATAATGATTTTTCGTCCGACGAAGGCGTCAAGCGACAGCGGGTATCCCGCAAAGACGCAGACCGTAACCGTTATAACCGTGAAAACGGACGAATACAGCAAGGCGTTGAGAAATCCGCCGATGATGTTGTCATCAGATAAAATCATTCTGTATCCCTCGAGGTTATAGTCTGCGATGTTGAATGAAATCCCCTTATTAAGTAGTGCCGTCGGTTCCATGAACGAGGCCGCGACCACATAAATCAACGGACCGACAATCACCAAGACGCCGAGGAAAAGCAGGGTGTAAGTGATACCGAGTACGATCCGATCCAACTTGGTTGGCTTAATATTGTCCATGATGATGAT
The DNA here is from genome assembly GCF_056173265.1 of Paenibacillus sp. QJM3NY_38. Classification (NCBI taxonomy): domain Bacteria; kingdom Bacillati; phylum Bacillota; class Bacilli; order Caryophanales; family Paenibacillaceae; genus Paenibacillus; species Paenibacillus sp. QJM3NY_38. Next base: position 90,615 of record NZ_JBWBUJ010000002.1, on the reverse strand, counting down.
CTCCTTTCCTAAACAATGCCATTGCCCTCATTAACTCGTTTCACGATAGAATTCACCGTGATCAGCATGATGAGGTTAATGATAGTGTTAAACAAATCTACCGCTGCAGAGAACGAATAGTTCGCCTGCTGGAAGCCGACTCGATAGACGTAAGTGCTAATAATATCGGAGGTTTCCATATTCATTTCATTCCACATCAGAATTGCTTTATCACCGCCGCCTCCCATAATGCTCCCTGCAGCGAGAATCAGCATGATAGCGATGACCGGCTTGATGGTCGGTATATCGATATGGCGTATTCGCTGAAGCAAGCTTGCTCCGTCGAGAGTTGCGGCATTGTGCAGCTCTGGATCAACATTGGCCAACGCAGCCACATATATGATGGATGACCAACCTGCCGCCTGCCAAATACCGGAGAGGATATACATCGGGCGGAAATATTCCGGTTCTGACATAAACGAAATCGGCATCCCTCCAAAGGCCATAACCAGCTTATTAACCGGACCTGTGGGAGACATTAAAACAAAGAGCATACCCACGACAACGACAACCGAAATGAAATTCGGCGCATATAGGAACAACTGAATGTTTTTCTTCATCGTGGCTTTACGCACCTGATTCAACATTAAAGCTAGAATAATCGGAACCGGGAATCCAAGCAAAAGACCGTAAAGGTTCAACTTCAACGTATTGAAGAACAATTGCTCGAAATTCGGCGAGTTCAGGAAACGTTCGAAATGATGAAACCCTACCCAGTCACTCCCTAAAATACCTTTGCGAAAGCTGTAATCTTTGAAAGCGATCAGTACGCCGTACATCGGAAAATATTTAAAGACAATAGTCAATAAGACCGACGGCAGAACTAGCAGGTAAAGCCAATAGTTTGTCTTGATGTACCTAAGTTTCTCCATAAGACCGCTTGTTCGGACCTGCGTTTCTGATTTAGTGTTCTCTGTGATTCCTGCAGTTTGATGCAAGTTCTCCTCCCCCTTAATATTCATTAGCACAATTGAAATGTGATTTTGGAGACTTTTCCCACAAAAGAAAGTGCTTCCACAAGTCGCCATCATCAATGTAGCAAATACAATTTACAATAATCGAATCATTTCGTCAACAATTTTTGCAACACATAAAATTAACATTTGCACACTTTGAAAGTGTTTCAATTGTTTCTTTTCGTGAAAAAACGTCACTATATATGAAAAAAGTTATGTTTTTCCTGTGAAATCAATATAAAATCAAAATAGGACGACTTAACTTTGTCTGTTATTATTTGTGCATTTGTTTACAGAATGAAAATATTTTCTTATTTCCATCAAGTATGACTAAATGGTTGAAATGTTCATTTGTAACATTCAAGTTGATTATTTTGTGGAGTTATACTACGATTAACTTAGTCGAAGACGTAATACTTTTGCCAAAGGAGCCATTATCGTTGAGTAGAGAAAAGGTTACCATTCAAGACATAGCAGATTCGCTAGGACTTTCCCGAAATACAGTGTCCAAAGCATTGAATAATAATCCTTCTATACCGGATGAGACACGCAACAGAGTGATCCAGAAAGCCGTCGAGATGAAATACAAGCAGTTCGCCTTCTTCGAACAAGAGATTGCTTCTCCCAAAAAATCAGGTAATATTGCCCTGCTTACGGCTAACATGCCGAACAATTCACATTTTGGTACGTCCCTATTAAGCGGGCTCGAACAAAAGATCAGCTCCGTAGGATTTAATTTATCAATACACATGGTTCGAGAGAATGAACTGAAATCACCAGCTCTTCCTGTGAATTTTGACAAGAGTAAAGTAGACGGTATAGTCTGTATCGAATTGTTTGACGAGAACTATTCTGAATTCATTACCTCGCTTGAGATACCGACATTATTTATCGACGCTTCGGCAGCCTTGACGTTCTCTGAGATGAAGGCGGATTTACTGCTAATGGAAAACACCCACAGCACCTTCAGTATAACGAAACGTTTGATTGATGAAGGCGTCGGGCCAATCGGGTTTATCGGCGATTACCGCCATTGTATGAGCTTCAGTGAACGTTGGGAGGGGTTCAACAAAGCATTCTTTACAGCTCAGATCAAACCCGACGAATCGTTCTGCATCCTTGAAGAAGACCGATACATCGCTGACTATAAGTGGCTTAAGCAGCAACTAACAAGCATGAAAAAACTCCCGGCCGCATTCGTTTGCGCGAACGATTTCATCGCAATTCATGTTACCCGTATATTGAAGGATCTAAATATCCGAATACCTGAGGAGGTTAAGGTTTGCGGATTCGACAATGCCCCCGAATCGCGGATCATAGAACCCCATTTGACGACAGTCCATATCCACCGTTCCGAGATGGGGATTCTAGCTGCCGAGATGCTGCTTAAAAGAATCGAAAATCCCTATAGACCTCCACAGGTTACTCACGTCAAGACAACACCGGTTTTCCGACAAACGACAGGTCATGCGTAGTATCCTCAAACATGACGAACTGGCTTGATGCCGGTTTGTCTCTTTCATCACCTAGATCGTACATTGATTCGAAATATTTGAAACTTAGATGCTACATAAGCAACTTTTAAGTACGGAATTGTAGACAAGAAGAATAATAAGCTTGACAGGAATGCAATCCGGCAATTTAATTCAAAAAGTCGAGCAGGGAGGTCCCCTGCTCGACTTTTTCTTTCTTATCCTTTGATCTCGATTTTAACATCGCTGAATTGAGCACTGCCCTGACTGACAAACAAATCGAGCTTCCCATGCTGGATATCATACGTCAAGGATGAATGGGATAAGAAGTTTCATGACTACAAGAAGGATTCAAAATTCCTGTATCTCAAGATCATCATGAGCCCAACGAGCCAATTAGCCGTATTTCATGACGCCTTTTCGCTCAACGATTTTGTTGACACGCTCTTGACGAAATACGGTAACTCTAAAATCCTAAGCCAACTCCAGGGCATCCTCTTTTACGTCGCAGGAACCTACCAGTTGATTGAGTTAACGAAAAAGAGTCCGATCTATCATCCTAAGCTAGTCGCTCCTTTTCCCTGAACGCAAAAAGACCTCTGTCACCATCTAGAGGTCTTCTTTGTAATTAGCCAATAAGCCGCCATTGTTGTATCTCTATCGGATCCTAAAGGACCCTTCCGGTTAGGTCTACAATTTCAGGTTATGATGTTTGTTTATAGAGAGAGGTTTAAATGCCGCCCGGCATTTAAAGTCCGCGCGGCATTTATTTAGAAGCCGGAAATATTAAATACCAGATGTAGCCTTATACGTAAACACTGCTTTATAGGATCCTTGCAGTACCCCGATCTTTGTACCGTCCTGCTTACTTATAGTTTGAGGCAGCTTCAAGTCGTAACGCATTTGAAACTGGTGTGTACCGCCACCAAAAGATGGTTTTGCTTGTATAATTGCTTGCGAAGCGTTTGAAAGTACGAGTTGGGAGGAAAGCGTTCCTTGCCCCCGACTGAAGTCGATAGGAGCACCTGTGACCGGTCCTTTATACTGTGCTGTTACCTCAACAGCCGAAGCCGGAATGTAAAACTTTTCTAAGGTCCCATTTATGTTTTTCTCGATTTCGAAATCCGTCGAGCTCATACTTAATGTATAGCCAGCATCTGATCCTCTTCCATCAACGAGCGTCACGGTCGTCTCTGCCTTAGAGCTTTGGCTTTTCTTGACATCCAACCTGATATCATCGAACTTAATTTGAGTTTGGAACGCACGCAGCCCAGAACCTACAACTTCGACTTTTTGTTCGCTTACATCTGCTGCGAATGTTGAAGTTCCTAGAGACAACAAAAGTGCTGACATCCCCATCGTCCCAAGAAGAAGTTTTCTAAATCCTTTAATCATGTTTTGCCCTCCATTATTTCTTTTGTAGGAAACTTAAGTTGGTTGGGAACCATGCATTTATGCTGGTTCCCCCATAGAACATTAGATCCCTTTGGCCAATGAGAAGGTGAACAAGGATCTGTACACCCCTACTCTCAATCCAACTTTGTCGCCCACTTGATGAGCACTTCCACTGCCCATGGACACTACCTCAACGGTGCTTGGCACGCGGAACATAAAGTCCATAGGAATGTCATAGTAACCCATTCCTTCAAATGGATTGGCTTGTGCAAGAGCCTGTTTCTGAGATCCGAGGACGTAATTCCCCACTTTAGCGGTTTGATCCGGAGATCCGGCAAGAACCTTAGCAGATTTTACATCAACGTTCATGGCAGATGCAGGAATTTTAACAACAAGATCCTGAGTGCCCAATCCAGTGTCTAACACCGGATCACTTACAAAATCTGTAACGGAAAGCGAGTACGTCCAACCATCCCCGGATCCTGAGCTATCTTCAATCAACGTATTAGTGACGGAGTTAATGGTTTGATATTGGTTTACGGTCTGTATTTCAATATTATCCAGGAGCAAACCGTTAAACTTGGATGACAATCCCCCACCAATGACGTTTAGAATTGCTTCCTGATCTGCAGCCGTTACCTCCGTTCCCCATGATGGGTCTACACCCGGATTTGGGTTAGGATTTGGATTGGTTCCGTTCAAGGCTGGCGTGATGTACTCTTTATCGATAAGCACTTGACCAGATGCAGTATCCGTTACCCGGACCTTGATAGGCAGCGCTGCACCGATATCGATTGGTCCGGTGTACTCATGGTAAGTAGCTCCATTATCAACCGAGTATTCTTTAAACCAGTTACCCGTAGGAAGATTCGAGAAATCGATCAACAATTTATCATTGATATCACGGAAGAAAGACGGATCGTAAACTTGAGCTGTCACTACTAAGAGTGTTTCCGAACTGAAGTTAACTCCATCGGTTACTCGGGCTTTATAAACAGAATCCACAACGTTATCTACATACAGTGTAAATTTACGCTCTGTAGCACTTGGATCCTCAGAGGTGCCGTTATATTGGTTTAAGATTTCAGGCTCGTCCACCCATGGGCCATTATCGTGTTGAATTTGCAGTGATCCTTGTGTTGGGTTAAAGCCGATCGTCAATGGTCTTTGATTGTTTGAATCAAGATCACCTACAGTTCCGACAGGAGCAGTTAGTGTACCCGGAGCCGGCGGATCGACCGTAATGTTTTCTGTTACTCTTGTGAGTTCTTCACCTTTCTGGTTTGAAACAATCGCTGTTACAACATAGTCTCCCTCTTGCAATAAAATTGGAGATGTATAATCTGAAAGCTGCCCATCAACATCAAGTTGTACTTTTACTCGATTCAAGTCAATAGAGCCTGTATCAACTGTAAGGACCCCATCTTGCTCAAGCAACTTAGGGTACCCCTGCGGAATGACGATTGGGTTGTTCAGGAATGAAACATCGAGAATCTCACTGTATAAGCTATCCAATCCAGCACGAGCTTTAATGTTAGTCATACCTTTATTCGTCAATGTTATTGGAGCCGTGTATTCCAACCAAGTAGCTCCATTGTCTAAGGAGTACTCTTTTTTGTTGGCTACTGCAGGATATTCTAGGGTGATAATTGTGTTTTCGAATTTATCCGTTGAGCGCATACCCTCAGTAGGCTTATCGATTGTAGTTGGTGCTGGTGTATACCCCGGAGGATAGATACCAGATGCCCCATCCTGAATGATTGTGCTTCCATTTTCATCTATTCTATACAGATTGCCGTCTGAACCAATACCATAAACATTTTGGACATTGAGATCCAATGCGATTTCAAGCAATCCGACAAATTTTACACCTGATGCTGATGTGTTGGTGTACTTTGCATTGCTTGAAAATACATATACATCACCTGTATTTTTCAACAGGTACAGTGATTTTGTATCGAATGCCAGATCAGTGATATCTTTAATGGCTCCATCCGGTCCAGATAATCTTGTCTGGGTTTCGATTCTACCCACGATACCAGTTATCCCTTTACCGTATACGTTGCCGTTGTACGATGTATTGCCATTACTTCCAATCACATACACATTGCCGTTAGTACCTAAACCAGCAACGAGAGACACGTCACGGTTCGCGTTTACCGTATACTTTTTCAGATTCGTCATCACAGTCGATTCAGACGTTGTGTAGTCGGTGTGATTATAATAATCGGCACCTATTCTATTAGCAGGAAGACCCCATGCTTTCAGGTTACCGCTGTCATCCAAGTGCATGAACGTATTGCTTGTGTAAGTGATACTGCCATCAGTCTTATCCGACAAATTTGAAACTTCCCTACTCATGTTCGTCGGATCGCCGTTAAAGGGATATAAAGTCTTAGTACTGATCTCAGTCGTAGCTCCGGGTGTATAACGATCTGTATTTTTCGGATATACTGACGTATCTCTCAATGTATAAAAGCTGCCGTTGACATCGAAATATCGCATTCCGATCCGGGTGCTGTCCGAGGTAGACGATATTTGCTTTGTCCCGTAGGACGTTTCATCGATATAGCCCATATCAAACGTAGCTGGACCGGAGAATCCCGGAAACATCGATGTTACTTTTACGGGCTTCGCATTAGTGTAAGAAGTATCACCAAACTCGCGACCGATTTTATATACATCCGAATCTGTAACAAATAGAACAACGTTTCTATCTACTTGTATCATTTTCTTGACACCTGTTAGAGGGGTATCGAATAGATCGGGATCTACAACCTCAACAGGAACAGTCGTATCTGCTTTTATCCCGTTACCTAATTGCCCATAAGTTCCAGCCCCTATTGACTCTACCCTTCCATCTGCGGTCAGACCATAAAAGGTATATGCATTATAACCCTCGGAATTGTACACGAAATCTGTCCACCCAGACGCTATCTTTTCAAAAGAACTCGCCGGATTGTAACCTGAGTCTTTCCGGTAGTAAAAATCCCCGTTAGACATCAGGCGCATACCTACACCTTTGTCATCAGGGCTTTGCGCATTATACTTTTTAATATCCGCGCCTATTTCGTCTAGTTTATCTTTATCAGCAGGACCGGAGTATTCTCCCCTGTCTCTAAAGAGTATCTTCCTACCATCACTCAAAGTTAGATATGCACGAGTACGTGATTGATGATCTTCGTAATAGTACACAATATCTTCGATATTTGCATGCCCTGCGCCCTCTACTGTATTCTTACCTGGCATCAATACACTTGGTATCAATAGCGCAGCGGCCAGCAATGCACTTAAATAACGTTTCTTCCCAGGTTTACTCCTATTTTTATGTAATTCTCTTTCTGTAGTAGCCATGTATAAAGACCTCCAAATTACGTTTATTTTCAGCTTGTTTTCGACTTGTTCCTAACGGAACCCCATTGACCTTTCGCTGTTTACGATTAAGCTCCTTTCTCTACATCGCCCTCACCCCCCTTCAGGTTTTCAGGTGATGCAGTTCCTTCCAAAACTTCCGCTTTACTATCGTTATTTGTAGAGGTATTCTCAACCATAGCAATCGCAATACGTCTTGCATGTTTGCATGTGTGAATGGTTTTATCCCACTCAGGTTCTTCGCCATCAGGTATATACCCTAGCTTGACAACGTACAAAGTGAATGTCTTTTGGTCAAGTTGTACTTTCTTTCTTGTTTTTTCAAAAGTCAGTCCCTTTGCCAGATACATTTTAATCCGTTCCTCGATGTCACCTTTTTTCCGTTTTGCCAACAACCAAAACAGGAGGATTAATAGCAGTAGAATGAGGATCCCACCGATGACAAGTACATATTTCAACCAATCTGGAATGCCATCCGTTACTTCCAGTTTGTCGTAATGCGCCATAGCCGCTTGTGCTTCATTTTTAGCTTCTGGTGTTACTGTGAATTTAAATAGCTTCCATTCCTTTTGCCCAGCAAAGTTTGCTTCAAAGTATGCTTCGTAATTGCCTGGCATTAACAACTGGTTTTGCGCGATGCTTACCATATTTGCTGTCGTACCGTAGTAGATCGAGCCGGCCTCATACTCTTCTCGAAAAATAACTTTTTTGGAGCTATCCCTAACCTCAATATAACCGGACGGTTGTTCCAAGATAGTGCCGCGATTCTCAAGTGTAACGGTAAACCGGGATTCACCCGATGCGATATAGTCATGAGTAAATGTATTAATCGACATTGCATGTTTGGCTTCATCGATCTTGTAATCCATAACGACCCATAAACCATTTGAACTTTCAACATCCGGAGCAAGCGTCGTATTTTCGATGTTGGTCGCAACAGCTTCTCCCCGGAACTCGTTATATTCAGATACCGCAACAACCCCGATATGCTGACCAGGAGCCAAATCCTTTGGTATGGATGCTCTGTAAGTGTACTCACGCATTTCTTGTGGTCCGAGTGTAATATCTTTTGAGCCTTGCGGATAAAGCCATGTCCCTGCATTCGTTACCCCGGCGTTATATGCCCCGAAATCCTTTCCTCCATTCTGCAAGGGCACCGGATCCGTCGCGTAAATCTTCAAATTGAGTTTTTCATTCAGCAAATTTTTAACATAGAATTTGTACTCCCGAGTTTCTCCGGGTTTTACCGTATCACGGTAATACCCCAGACCATCTCGTGCTTCTTTTTTACTTGGTGCAAACCAAAAGGATGCTTCTGGCGCTTGATTCGGTTTTATTTCCTGGTTTGCGTAAGAGGGAGTAAGGATAAATAAATTAGAGAGCAAAGCAATTAGCATAGTTAAACCAACTAACATGATTGGTTGTTTTGATTTCATGATTTTCACCTCTGAAGAGAGTCTTGATATGATGTACTTCCATTGGGAATAAGTAGATTTATGAGCGTTACTTATTATTCAAACCATTGAGCCAATCCCTTATTTTAGTTATTTGTTGATTATCGATAATATCTCTGGGTTCATAATTACTAACAAATTCATTCAATTGATTGGCAGTTAGTACAGCTGTATTCGAGTTTTTCTTTAACCTGACATCTAGTTCAACTGTTGGATGAGTAAACACCACGATCCCCTGAACCCACATTCGACAACCAATTTCCGCAAGATTTTTAGCTAGAACGAAAGTATGAATTCTTGTAATCGCCATTGGGTTTCGAAGGGTTTTGGGGTTTACCTTATCACCTGTTTGCTTGTATTGATTCCACACCTCATCATTTTCGGATCCGACGATATAACCAGATCGATTCTTTCTGACGATAATAAAAACTCCGTTATTTTGAACTCGAATTTCTTCGATTTCCACCTTGATGTTTTCGTGAATCAATTCAACATTTTTGTATATGTAATTAGGATCTTCAGTAGACGGCGCGCTAACTGCCATCATACTCGAAGGCACCCCTTCCTGCTGAAACTTCCTCTCCTGAAGGGTTCGAATTAGTAAGAAGCATACTATTGCTAATGACAAGGGTATTAGCGTTAGTAGTATCACATTTTGAACATCCAATTGTTCCACCTACGCATATAAAATTGAAAAATCTTAGACTTTTAGAGCCAGTAATACAAATAGGAATATGTTGATAACGACAAGGATGGGGATTCCTGCTACAAAAAGGGCGTGCTTTGTCTTATGCCTAAAAAGATTCATGCCTAGCCAAACACCAATAGCTCCTCCAAGAAAGCCGATCATAACAATTCGTTTTTCTGGAACCCTTCTCGAGCCTACGATTGCTTGAGACTTGTCATACCACATAATGAACATGCCAATTAAATTCATAAGAGCAATGAAACAAGGTATTAGCATCTCTTTCTCCCCTTGAATGATTAATGTACTTATGTACAAGTTACATTTGAAATGATCATCACCCCTTTATATTATATAATTAATTAATTAATATATATATTAATATACAAATATATATGTATACAATTATTAATTTTCATTTAATCTTTTCTTTATCCTGAAGCATATTCCAAGGAACCTTCGATTCTGATATTACTCGATTATTATTTATTTCATTTTCTACGATAATGGTTAATGATTGAAGGATGACTGCATCAAATAAATGAGTATCTCGTTTCATAATATTAATAGCTTCTCTCGCAGATCTAAGGCTTTGATAAGGTCGACCACATATTATAGCTGAGAATGTATCGCTCACGGCTGCTATACGGCCACACAATGGTATGCTGTAGCCCTTTAATCCCTTTATGTACCCGCTACCATCAAAACGTTCATGGTGGTACCTTACAATGTCCTTCACGATTGCAGGCAGTGGAAATCTCTCAAGTATTTTTTCTCCACTTTTTACATGTTCCCATAAGCATGTTCGTTCTTCTGCTGAGAGTCTTGTATTTCCTTTTAAAATCCTATCATCCATCGCTATCTTCCCTATATCGTGGATCAGGGAACCTGCATAATATAAAAGTGATTGTTCTTGATCATAAATCTTTGCGAGCTCGTATGAATAGTGAGCCATTACGACTGAATGGGTGGCAGTCTGTTTGTCTCGCAGCTCGATGCAATAAAATAAAGCGTCAATGATTTCGAGATTCAGCGAGCTTTTAAACGAATGCTTAAATGTCTGCTGAGGCACGTTTATTGTTTCTTTCATTACATGTTCCCCACTTTAGTTAAATTTCTGTCAGATACATTGATCGTGGAGGATTCATATTTGCCGTATTCCACCACTTGGTTTTTCCCTGATTTTTTTGCAGCATACATCGCTTCGTCTGCTTGTTTTATGAGTTCATCAGATGATAAACCCTCGACGTATGAACTGTAACCTATACTCGCGGTTACAGAGTACGTTCCTTCTGGCGTGTCAAAGGAAGCCTCATGCTCAATACGAGAACGGATCGATTCGGTCAACTCCAACATATCAATTTGGGGATCTACAATTAAACCTACCATTTCCTCTCCGCCGTATCGTCCTGCAACACCACTACCCTCTAATTCCTCCAACAGAATGGATGCAACTTTCTTGAGAATCTCGTCCCCCTTCTTATGTCCAAAAACATCATTTAGTTGTTTGAAATTATCAACGTCCAGGAAGATAACATATACATGTATCTTTCTATCAATGCTTTTATTTACGAAAGCAGCAAATTGCTTACGGTTATAAAGCCCTGTTAGTGGCTCCTGAATAGATGATTCGTATGTACCTCGAATTAACTGAATTAAATAATCAACAATGTAAGAAATTATTATTGTATATGCCAAGATAGTTATGAGTGCTATTAAAAGCTCTAATGACGATAGATCCCAAAAGAATAGTTTTGCCAAAACAACCATCTTAGATGAAATAAAAAGGACAATAGCAATCTTCGCTTTACGATGCATATCTGATGCTAGATAATACCACGCAGCAGTTCCCAGTATAATCGAAAGTATAGGATGAAGCACCGGAAGCGGGATACAAAACCCGACTAAACCTGTAACTAAACAACCTATATATACTACCCACTGTTCCCATCTTTGGGTATTATGAAATATCTGATAAAGCGCAAAAAGGATAGCTATAAACAACACATCCCCGAGTATTTCTCCGTTTAATGTTACATTTTCGAATACTCCAAGGATTTGCAGAACATGATAGATAGCTGTAAACAATACGATAATGCTCAATTGGATATTACTTTCAGAGCCTTTTCGTCTAGGCATTTTATTTGTCAAGTTCCACATGATAAATAACAGAGGTAACATCATGATTGATTGCAATAATTCCAATTGAATCCTCCTTATAAAGAAAGGATCCAGGAAAGGGAATGCCCTCCCCCGGATCCCTTTGGCAAGTTAGACCACATGGGCAACGGATCGATGACGAGTTTTCTTCTCCCTAACTCATTAAGTCACATAACCTTTTCCTACATATTTTTGGTCATTCGATAAACAGGGTAGAACTCTCGGCTCTTGTCAGGTATGCTTTTGGTCTGGATGATTCTTCCGGATAGCCGGTAACCATCTGCCGCTGCTTCAGGGGCCAGGAATTCCAGGAAAGCATAAATCCTCCCCCCTGAAACTCTTTTAATTTAATGAGGCACCTGAGAGCTGAAATCATTCCGACTGGACAGATCAGCATGATAGAAAACGACATCTCCATCCTCTAAATTGAACCGGTTGCCGAAGGAGTCAAATACCAAACGTTGATATCCTTCAAGCTGCCATTGATTCATCAAAGGCGCATTAATGTACTGAAGATGAGGATTATTCAGATCCCCATTGCGAATGGACTCAATGTTAAAATTCACAATGATATAACCATTCTTGAAAAAGACAGCCGATTTTTCATCTAGTCCCCCGTGGGTTCTTGCATACTCTGCCAGATCCGTACCAGCCTCAACGACATATGGCTCTGCCGGCAGGCTGTATTCTCCATACCATTTCTGGATGGAAGCATTTGCTCGTTGAACATTGACAGAAGGTGGAATACTGGTTTTTGGCCCGATAAAGGTTCGGATATACTCTGGAAGCAGCATCAGCCCGTATCCACCAACGGGTGTCTTTTGTTTTGTATCTTTTGAAATGTAGCGATCGATGTACTGCTGTCTTGTGATTGAACCCAACTGCCCAGGCGTGAAGTAGTTATCATATTTGAAGTTTGCAGTATCGATCATTTCCTCTGCAGGTACATTTCTTAACCTTTCATTCAAGATGACGTATCGCTTTACTTGATCATCTGGAGATCCTACCTTAACGAAATTTTTTGAATTTGTTTTATAGTACAGATCAACAGGAAAGCGATATTGCCCATCCTTGGAAACAAAGTGGAATGTCGGTGTTATACGTATACCATCCTCTTTTCCAAACATGTTACCCTTGCTCTTGAAATCGAATTTGAAATGATACCCGGTTTTGACGGCCACATTTTTAAATCCTTGGATCGGGTTACTTCCTGGCCGGATTGGTAAAGTGAATTGTGGTGTATTTCCTCTTGGTTCTCCATCAATGCCCTTTGTTCCAACCCAATAGGATATTCCCGTTGGATTTGTGCTGCCTGGTCGTGTCCGGAAAACAGATTCCCATTTATAATCCGCAATATCGGTAATATGGAAATCGTAAAGCCGGCCAATGACTTCCACAGATACTTCATCAGCAGCCACGTGATTCACCAGATCAAGATTTGCATCGTATTGATATGGAAGATCTGGTGGTGAATTTTCCGCAATGTTCCGGAAGTATACTTGATAATTCCCCTCATCAACCCAAACCGGTAAGAAAAATTCAGTATCCAATTGGTTAACCGGGATATCGATCCATGTGTCTTTCGGATAAAATACCGTGCGGCTGCTGTTATACGTATCAAAAGGGAAACGCACTTGCTTCGTCCGGAAGTATTTAGCGTAATCTCGATTTCCGTAACCAGGATAGTTCGTGTGCTGCCCGTTTGTCGGCATTCGTACTATAAACGGTCGATCCAAGATGAACGCGGCCCTGTTATAATTCGGTGTTGTTTTCTGATTATGTGGCCGATCATCACTAACCGATGAATAGTTCACAACCGGTGTATGTACCGTTACCGTATTGATTCGGTGAATCGAAAATTCTTGGTCACTACCGCCGTTTATGTTGCCAGGCAGCAATCCGTAGAATATCGTGCCGGCACTCGTTGTATTAGCTCGATTGACCTTGCTGGAGCTAATGATGTTGTTCGGCTTATACAGCACATTCTCATCGATCTGAGTCGGTGCAGGTATATTTCCAGGCCTCGGCCCTGTCTCAGGTGTCCGAGCAGGATTCATGATCGTTGCCCCATTAAAAACTAATGCATCATTGGTAACTTCAACCTTCTTTACACCATCCTCGGCAACGCTTTGCAGATTCTCACTTGGTGGAGACGGTCTGCTTGTGAATTGACTGCCGCCATATGATCCGGCTGGTGCCACAATAGGATCTGGTGGTGTCGGCGGATAGTACGCTCCAGACGCATTTGTTGTAAATTGCGGCGGTTGATACCCTTGCGGACTAATGGTAATTTGCTCTCCAGGTAAGGCATAGTTCCTTAAAATACCTTGGTTGATCTTATACACTTCAAGGTTATCGATCACCCAATACGAATACGGCCGCACAACGGTATACCTTTGAGTAACAACCTCTTCATCTTCTTGCGGATCCGGTACTTCAGTCGGTTTACCGTCTGGTCCATTCGGCCCCGGTTTCTTCGGATCCCATCGAAGAGTCCATGTCTTCTCCACGTTTACTTCAAAGGTACATGTTCCCGACATTTGAACGAAGGTATTCTGGAATAAATAGTTTCGAGCTAAAATGTTTCCGTACAAGCTTTCGGATGTCGGGATTCCCTGCAAAACATCAAACATTTCACTTCCACGTTGATCTGCCAATATTTTGGCCGTGACCACTGGATCCATGTACTTCCCAGTAATTTGGGCTCCTGGCGTCGGTGGTGTACATGCATTTGTTGGCGGTGGCGGATCATCCTTGGGTTCATAGTAGAAATATACGTAATACTTCGGAAATGAGCCATCATAACGTAATGGTGCTGGGTCACCAGGCTCTATATTCCCACCAGACGGTGGTCCAGAGTCACTTACTTTATACCCCTTGTACTCGTAATCAGCTGTTCCAGGGGTATGTGGGAACGTATGTGATTTCCCTACCGTAAGTACCTCCGTCCGGTCAGAAAAACCTGGGACTCCATTTAAAGGTTTTCCTGTTGTTGTATAATGCCGGATTAAAGCCTCTCCACCTTCAGGTTCTAGCTCAATCGTAATAAGCAAGGGAAAGTAATATCGAACACCTAGTATCAATCCACCCATTCCTGGTTTAGTAATATCTTCTGCCCTAGGTGCAGACAATGTGGCGTTCATTTCAACAGGAAAAGAAACCGAATCTGTACCATAACCGACAACTTTATTTACTTGATGTGGGTCTATTACTGTATAAGTCCTTGCAACATTCGGAACTCTAAAATCCCATGTTTCCTGTTTGTATCTGGAATTGTAGTATAATGTTTGTCCGTCAGGATCGGTCATATTTACATTAAACTTAGTGACATTAACCTTTTTTATTTTTCTGTTCGGAAAATCAAAACTATATGGAAATGAGATGGTTTTTGTGTCACCAGGTGCTCCGTCAGATGTCCAGTTTCCTGCAGAATCTCTCCAAATATCGTGATAGAACAAACCTACAAAATAATGAGTATCGTTTGGGTCAGAAGGTTTAGGTGTCGTTGGTAAGACCCCAGCAAGAACTGAACTAAATGTTTGAGATATTACTACCAGTATCAGAGTAAACGCAACGATTTTTCTAATTCTACTCATATTTCTGCACTCACTAACAATTAATTAAAAGGGCTTTTCAGTAGGATTAGTGAATTTCTCGACATATTAAGTGCAATGTAGTCTGCATTTTCAATCCTAAATGATTTCCAAGTTTTATCTCCGCCGTTTATTTCATCGGTGTCAGACCAGGTTGCAAAGGATTTGATGTAAGTTTTATCTGAAGCTCGTTCAGGGTTTGCTTGGCTTCTATATCGAGCAGGAAAACCTTTTTGCAAATAAACAACTGAAATTGCCCCCGAAGTAAAACGAGCTTGAAGATATGGATAGTTGTTAATTTTGTTTGTTTCTTTCCAAATGTCATAGACCACAAATCCATCAATTTTTACCGGGAGATCATTAATTGTTAAGACTCGGACGTCCTTCTTTCCGTCCAGCAAAAAGGTATCCTGGCCATATAGATCAGTATAAGATTTGCTTAATTCGTATTTTTTCACAGCAGGGACATTTTCTAGATCCGGTATATCCTTTGATCCAATCCAAACCCAATTCCCGACTTGATCCCAATTTACAGGCACTCCGAGATTTTCACTTACAAAGCGTAGTGGAACATAAGTACGCCCTTTTACAGCCTTGGCAGGTGTATCCATCGTGACGTTCTTACCGTTTACTACTGCTGTCTTACTTCCAAGTGTCAGAACAATTGATCTTCCATCTTTTTTATAACTCACGGTTTTACCTGAAAAACCAATCTGAGCCTTGAGTGCTTCACCAATTCCTCGAAGCGGCACCTGAACTCGACCTTTTTCTGAAACAGGGTCCCCACCTTCGAACTGTACCTTTCGCCCATCAACCAACACTGCCAGCTTAGGCCCCCCCGATTTGCTTGCTGCTTCAACAGAATCTGTTCCATAAAACCCAATACCAAGAATTGAGGTAGAAACTAAAACACCGGCAAGTAAGCTCTTTACAAATGACTTCATCCCTATATCCACTCTCCCTTTATATATATTGAATCCGTTTTTCCATAAACTTTTGAATTAAAGCCAAGACACCCGATAGAACTAAAACCAAGGCTCAATAGCATCACCCCTTTCAATTATCCCTTATGCTCCCACTATCCTGAAGGCAGAACCCTATTAAAATCTGCTGCGGCCGGTATGCTTGCCGCTTGGAACAAGCAATTCAGGTCGAGTAATCAACGAAGTCTAACCCTCGCGCGTAGTCCAACTAGAGGCTCAGCAAAGCGCCAAAGGCGCTGCTGGAGTAGTTGGACTTAATTGTCACGGAGGAACGCGTAGCGGTAAATCCTTGACAATTTCAAGTGCCCTGATACGCTGTGCCGATGCGGCAAGTGACAAATAGGCCTCGGTCTTCCTGAATCTAGGAAGACTACCTATTTGACGCTACGGAGCCCCATTAAAACATTCTTTCGGGAAATATCCAGCAGCTGCAGCCTCCTTTTCGCTACTAAATGCTTCTTCGATTCGGTACGGGTAGGAACAGCTATCTCGGTAGTAATATTTCATGCTGGTTTGAGGGTCAACAGCTCCATAGATAACCGGATTCTTAATTAACCTTCCACCACCAAAAGCATAATTGTTGTAAAACTGATCTCCGATTGGGATCCCTTGGATGAACGCCATAATCCCTATATCATCGATGGTATTTACCCAATCCTCTTTTGGTATGAGCGGTAACTTGAACGTGTAGCTGATACCACTTCGGGTGACAAATTCATTGTGTTTGTTTATAAAATAAGCGAGATCGTTCTGGACATTATTAACGATCCAACTTCTTCTAATTTCGTCAAACTGAGTGGTATTATTTAGGATTTGAATATTCGTTCTATTCTGTAATTCCCATTGATACCCTTCTATCCATTTTTGGTTAGTTGCGTCGTAAGCATATACGTAACTATCTAAGGTGAAATTCATACTATTTCCCTGGGGATCTGTATAGGCATAGGGTTTTTTGGGGCTCCACATATGCTTCATTTCAGTTGTACCCTCACGATTGGTATACTCTCTGAGCGTATACAGGTAGTAGCCGTCATAATCGAGGACCACGACTGCTGGGATATATGAAGCCAAGGCCCCTTGCCCAATATAATCGTCCATTACGCCAAAGTTGAGATAAAGGGTCTTGAAAAAAGTATCTATAGCCAGTTCTTTATTAGCTTTAAAAAATTTGGCGGATTGATAGCCAGCTTCGTATTCCTGTAGCTCATTCAGATTCAACACAAAACTAGCATCTTGTGCTGCAGTCTTCAAAGCCACATCATATTGGTCTTCCAGCTGCGCAACGAGTTTGAGATCATTTGTTCGAGCATCCAATACATAATAAAAGGGGAAAAATATGAGTACGAAGGCGATGGCAAAATTATAAATCTTCATTCAGAACCATCCCCCCGTAAGGCATAAAAATCTTTGGGACATCTCCACTGTTTCCGACCAGGATAAAATCATTCAAGATAGTGGCCATCGTTCGATTTTTGTTCTTAACCTGTACTTTGATAAAATCATTTACAGCCAGCTTGTATTTGCGAGTGTCGCTGTCTTCAGGTATATTTGCATCAGGAAAAATAACTTTCATGATTTCCTCGGTATAATGTCCGTCATAATAGGTATCAAAGCTGTTTTGAAATGACGCCGGATCGGCTGGGTCTGCATAAAGCGGATTGTATTTTTTATGTAAGTGCTCAATGGTTACTTCGTAAACATTTCCTGTAGCCCCAAGCTTTTCATTAAATTGAAGATACATTTGTGGTGAAATGTACCCCTTTGTCCGCGCCGCATCAACAAATTCAGTAACTGCCTGGTGAACAACTGTTTGGATTTGGTCATCGTGCCGCTCCGCTGCTTGATACAATGGGTAAACTACTAACAACGCTAAAGCCAGGAATGCAGCTACTAGTTTGGAAATTGCGTCCATCAATTCATCCCCTAGTTAAAAATAATCTTTACTAATTCGCCATCGGTATTTCGTTCATACGTTACATTGAATTTTCTATCCGGATCGATGCTAGAAACATCGGTATTTTCGATCGTTAAATTTTTTGAGTAGATAAGGTTTCCGACTTGAATATCTGCGTTTAAGTTTTTAATTTGAAATATGCTATAAATGACTTGTGCACCAGAATAGACTTCCTTGCCAGCCTCTTGAATCGAATTGAAGAGGCGATGATCTTCATTTGCATGTAATTGTTGCATGTTTTTTACACTTTGTTCCTGAGAAACGAGAGCCCAGAGAGCTAATGTCGCAGCAGCTATAAAGACAAAAATGGTTGCTGTAATCGAAATGCCAGCTTCGGTATTCTCATTCATATATGAATGCTCCCTTAATTTAATGGAGGATTCCCCATCTCCCTTCATGGATCCGGGGAATCCTTATAAACGCTTCTTTTTATGGTTGACTGAAAATAATGCCGCGTACTACATTATTTCCATCGAAAACAACCTGAGATGAGAACTTTCCTGATGGATTGATATAGTTAGGATTAGATTGGTTTTGCGCTACAGAAATGTCTGTGTTTTTTCCAGTGCCTACAATTTCGCCGTTAGCGTTAAATTCATTACCGTAAGTAATGCTGCCGCCCTTCCCAGTAATTACTCTTACTCCAAACTGATCCTGATTCATATATTGACGAACCGCATTCAGCACTTGACTGCCAGACATAATTGAGTTGTCGTAATTGTTGTACTCGGATTGAGATAATGTCTGCTGAATCCCTGTCATTTTCTCTTGGCCGGTCTTAGCACCCGCCTGAAAAACCGCGAAAAGAATTACCACGAGCGTAATCAATCCAATGGTCAGGAAAATGCCACCGGTAATTCGTAATCCTGAGCTAGTTGTTTCTTCCATTTTTTTCTCCCCTTTAAGTAAAATTCATTAAATTACTCATCGTTTTGTCCATTTGCCCAATAGATACATAGAGCATTGGAAACAAAAGGTAAAGTAGAACACACATATAAAATGGTGTCCAGCCGCAGATCCGCCCCCATAACACTTTTTTACTAATGAGTCGATTCATGCGGTCCATTTTTTGCTCCCGATGAAACTCTTGCTCCAGTTCTAAATCATCGAAAGCTTGAATCAACGGTATTTTTTCTAGTGCCAGCTGCAGTCTGTTAATGATTCTTACAAAGGAAATGAATGGTGCATCCTCCTTGAGCTCTACTATCGCCCTCTCAGGACCACTGTCAAAATTAACGATGCATTTTCGTAGTGCCGGTCGAAAAATGATGCTGTATCTTTCCATCCATTCCAGGATTGTTTGCACATTCATACGTTCAAATTGACTCAGAATGGAAATCATTACATGAAATTGGTCAACTTCATTCTGGATCTCTAAAGTTCGCATCCTTCTTTGAAATTGCGTTATCCATAATGGGATGAAAAAACCTATACAACTCGTACCAATCGCAATGAGAAGCTCCCACCACTTAAAATATTGATTGTTGAGAACTTCCATTTTCTCCGTAATCCTGGTGACAGTTTTACTCAAAGCAGTATTTTCCGTTGGCGCATCCGGCAGCAACATTACCCTTTCCAAGACTGCATCTCTGGTTAAAGTATCAGCTCCTTTCAAGTCTCGAATTACTGCATTATCAAAGTCAGTAAGCTCTTGGGCCCTTAGCTTCTCATCTTCGGTCATGAAGCCCATCATGTGTGGTGTCTCTGTTGTTAAATTGGTTAGGATTTGATGGCTTGTATTCCAATGAAGGAAAATGGATAGAGCGATGACTCCGATAAAACAAGCCAAACTCACAACTATTCGTTGTATATAGAACCACTCAATAGTAAGTGGTGAGTTTGATTCTTTTAGCAAAAGTGTTATCTGATAGTGTTTTCTTGTCCTTTTCGATGGAACAATTCGATCAATGAACCAACGAGCACCTGGAAAATTGTAGACATGCTTCTCCCAATTCCTCCTGCTCCCCACTGCGGTATACCTGGCATCTTCGATTTCACCGATTTTACGAACTAATAAGTAGAAGATGATGCATGCAGAATAAAGAATAATCCGTAAAATATATCCGATATTCCCAGCGTAGAATTGTTTCATAATTGGGAAATAGGTTGTTGCCCAGGTTTCAATTGGAAAGGTGAACAAGATTGGCAATAAAGCGAATAAAGATAAGTTACTGAGCTTGTAGCTTAGCCGCCTTCGTCTCAGGACATCATCCCGGATCTCTCGAACCAACTTACTTAAGGCATTCAAGTACATGGAACCTTTTGATACGACCCGATCCCCATGCTCCATGACCAAATAAGAAACACCTGCAAAAAGTTTTAAGTACCGGTTTGGAGCTACCGCATAGAATGCCTCTAATTCTTTTTTAGGATCCTTGGATGTCAATATATCGTGGATCCGCTCAGCCTGAAGCTTCATATCGTGCGGTGATCGTTGAGCACCTTGATATATCGATTCATCTACCAATTTCAGCTCCTGGTAGTCATGCCGAACTTCTTCCAAATAGTTAACAAATTGTACGAGAAGTCGGTCTTCAACTCGCTTTACAAAAATACTAATAAGCAGTGTATTCAGTACAACGACGCCCATTATGGTGAACAGAACCATGACAAAGCTTTTACTAAAAATCGCCATAGTTGTAATAACTACAAGGGAAATGGCAAGGACCCTTAAAGTGATTCGCATGGTTTCTTTTCGAAGTGTCAGCTCGTCGTAAGGATTAATGGTCGAAAGCCGAAACCGCACACGCCTAATCAGTTTGCTGAGAAAAGGGAGCTTTGAAAACTCAACATATGATTTTTGATAAAATACCATCAGTCGTTTGTTAGTTATCTTTCTGGCCCCACTGTATCCTACAGGCTTCGCTTTTCGCTGGGAGACAAAATAGGTAGCTCCTGAAATAAACAGCGCGATGAGACATATGATTAATAGAATTTGGGTGTTAATCATAGCTCACATTCCCCCAGTATTTTTTTAAAAACATCCGGAAATTATCTGCATCTTTTGGGGGCATGATGGACAGCATTTGATGAACCTTTTCCTTTGATAAGGGTTCACAAGCAATGTATTTACCGTCTCGGTACTCAACAATGTTTCGATCCTTCCAAACACGGCCTGTCTTACGTAAGATCTCTTCCTTTTTTATAGCTATAAGGGCATCCATTTTGGATTCGAGACCGTTTCCCGATTCGATTTTCTCGAGCGCCGAGTCATCATGCTCTTGATAGATGCACTCCGTGATACGCTCGATGTATCGGCGACCGGTACTATTTCTTTCCACATGGACATCAAGCTCAATGACTTTGGCTACCTGTTCTTCTGCTGCTTTTTGATCTGTGGCGGCTTGCGTATTGATCAATGCATTTCTCAAGGACCACATAAGATCTCGAAATGTTTTGGCATGATGGGTAAAGATCGTGAATAAACTCGCGACTTGACCCATTTTTATCATCCAAGCAGCCACTGGATCAGTAGCTACCTCACCCAGCAAATTGACGGTGCCATCTGTTTTCTTTTGAAAATCAAGTCCTTGTTGGCCGGTAATATAGTCTGTTTCCCGAAAAGCGATCGTATTTCGCTGCGGGTACAATTTCCGAAGGTTGAGCTCGAAGGCCAGTTCCTGGATTCGCAAGTTATACGTTGCCGGTATATACTTAACCGCGGCCATCATAAGAGACGTTTTACCGGCACCTTGGGGCCCCGTAATGGCTGTTATTCGTGCACCTTTCATGAAAAACTTGATAAGTTCTCTCGGGAGTTCAGCATTTTCAGCGGATTCATCCGAGATCAGCTTTTCAAGGGACATGTTCGGAAGGTCAAATTTCCGAACCCAGAACGCCCAGCTTTCGGAAAAAGGTGGACGGGCCACAACAACCCGTGAACCATCCTTCAATTCGTTTACTTTGAAACCTGTCTGTTCATTCATCTGGCTCGGATTGTCATATTTGTAGATGTTGTTGACGATTCGCTTTAATTCGAGCTCTGAGCCAAAGCTAAGAAAGGATAAGTGAATTGATTTTCCTTTATAGAAGATCCAGACACTTTCGTATCCGTGATGCTTGATCTTTTTCATGGAGTTCATCAGATCCACTTCGTCATCGAGTAGCTGCATCGAGCTAGGTACACCAGATACCCCGCCGGACACGCCGTCGATTTTCTGGTTTAGAATGTCATCGATCACTCCATAACCCTTGTACTGCGAGTAAATCCGTTGCACCACAACGCTCAACCGGTCGTGAAAATCGAGTTTGTGTTTGGCGGCCTCCATTTTATATACCTTATTGATTTCTTCGCTTGTAATGATGTAGGACTCGGTGGATCCATCTTCGATCACAGATTTTAAATCATCCAGATGATACTGGGTAATCAACTGCTCTAGCCCCTTAAATCCGTATTTCTTCTTGTACAAATGTAGAAGAATATCAAACTTGTCTTGATCACTAAGGCTATCAGGATCATGAAAAGGAATGATCCAGTTCACGTTGTCTTCATCAATGCCGTACTTGCGTTCTAACAGATCATAAATGTACTGTTTGAGGTATACCTTCTCTTGGATATCCCCCGTATTTGCATTCTTCAAGGCTTTTTCCAATTCAACTACCAAGGCTTTTCGACGGCTATATTCTTCTTCAGATAGTGCCAAATCTAATAAATTGGTATTGATAAAATCGCTTATCGTCCGTTTCACGAAACCGAGAATCTCTTCGATCTCGTATCGTTCCCTGTCCAATTCTTCTTTCTTGGAAAAATGCTGGACCGGTTTACGCCGAAGCTTGAAAATCAAAAACAAAATAAGGCCGATTAGAATGAGGACGATAATCAAGAAATTTAAAGTCGTCCCCATTAAGACACTCCTCTCTCAATATTTTTGATTTTGGTATTGATTCCAACTTCTGTCAGAATGAACTCAGCTGCCCTTCGGACCTCCTGCATGAAATGAAAATTCTCGTGGTTTTTGGCTATAAAGCAATTCTTCGTAAAGAATCCTTTTACGTCTCCATCGTTGTAATGATCCTTGAAGTTGGTATTATAGGGAACCGTAAGAATGGGAGCTTTGTAGCGATATTTATTGGCAATGTTCTTGATCTTATATTTTGACTCAACATCATACTGACCGACCAACAAGACATGTGGCTTTGTGTGTAATTCTTCCGGCCAGGAGTCTTTGCTCTCAAAGTATTTCTCCAGCACATTAATGTTCTGGTTAACACATACAACAATCAGATCCGAATTTTGAAGCATGGATTGTCCCACATTACTATTGGATCCACTATGCAGATCCAAAAGCAAAACGTCGTAGTAGGCGCGTGCACTTTCATAAATGATGCTAAGGACATCCGTCGATGCTTCAAACTGTTCTCGATTAAGTTTTCCACTATTCTTCAGAAAGTCGAGACGATCCCGTTCGATGAAAAGAGAGTTGTTTTTAATGGAATCATTCTGCAACTTCCCTGCCCGAACAGCTCGTTCCAAAGAGTCAATGCCGGTACCTGTAAAATCGAAAAACTCAGGATTCGACTGCTGTAAAGCTCTTCGAAATGCTCGTTCCAAGGTGGCATCGGACCATTGTGGCTGAGAACAAAGGGTTCGAATTTGATATTCCAAACCAATCAAAGCTGCAATTGCTGCGGTATTACTCGTAACGCCCAGGCCGTGTTGGTAGCCCCAAAATGCAATTTGCCCCATAGCTATTTGCTCCTTTCAGCTTGCTTCCATAAATTCAGGGTTTCCTTGGCACTCAGCTCAAGAATGTGGGATACTACAGTCTTAATGACGTCTTTGTACGGTCCGGACAACCCTTTCAGTTTTACCTTACTAGAGAATTGATTATTAATTTTCCGGGTTAAATCACGCTCATCCGGATAATACGTCAAGGTATCCCCCCAATGAATAGGGTGCTTATCTAAGAGATCATTGAGATAAGTTTCATTTTGAGTACCGTGGACTTCAAAAATGATTTTGCTAAAAGGGTACAGCTCGGAAGCCGGCTTTTCTTGAAAATAGGATTGTATGAGCTTTTCATTCTTCCGCATCACTGGATTCTCAAAAGAGGAAACGAGATAATACAGATCAGCTGCCGGCCAATTTCTTAAGGCCTCTTCATTTTCCGCATCAATCAGTACGATGTCATATTCGTCGTTCTTAAGTATTGCATCGAGATCACTGTGGCAAGATAAACCCTCTGCAATATCAAAATGGTCATACTCCTGCAACAGCGAGACCATCTCGACTTTTGGATAGGCAAAGTCATATCGTCTGGTTAATGTGCAGTCAGCGATTAGTACTTTCTTCTCCTGCGATATCAGTTTGGCAATGTAAAACATTAAATCAGTCTTATCATAATCACCAATAAAGAGAATCTGCTTCATAACTGCCTCCTACTCCGTGACCGTATTATCCGTTACAGTGACACCTTCATTGTTATCCGTGAAAACTGCTTCTGAGTTTGGATTCACGGGTTGCTGCTGATCAAGTAACGAATTTCCGGTGTTTGCCGACCTTTCTTCCGCTTTTTCAAACTCTTTCTTGGTTCCATTCAAACCGTTGATATAATCCTGTCTTTGTTTTTCGGTCATGGATTGCAAATCGCTTTCAAGCTTCTGGCGATATCTGCGCTCAAGTTCCATTTTTGCAACCTCAATAATATTGGGGTCGGACTCAATAAGATCCAGCACTTTCTCGTTTGCAGGATAAGTAACGTAAGCCCCGTTTTGCATATATGGATCAACATAGCTGAGAGCATATATCGAAGCATCGTTGATATATGCATCCACAATGGCACTGGACATGGTAAGGATCTCCTTTTCATTCATCTCATACCAGACAGTTCCATTGGCCAAGTCCTTAACTTTTTTCTTGGACAAAACGATGTAATCTTGCCCCGTCGGGAACTTCACACGGACATCAACAAATTCTTCCTTTTTCAGTTTGCTCGGCAGCTCGATAAGGCCAAATTCTTGGTTTCTTAAATCGTGCGGTGTTATCCCATCTTCATAAAGCATTGATTCAGTTATAGGTGTATTTTTCTTCAGATTGATCTTGGTGTATTTGCCAACAATATCGTTTGTACTCAAGACATTGTCCGGTACCGCTCTCTTCGGAATATTAATGGTTTCCAAATCAGATTCATGTAAAATATCGCCTGCCTGGTAATCGTTAGAGGCAACCTGAACGGCTACAGTTTCTTCCTCCAATTGCTTCTGTGCATAATCACGTTGTTGTTCAATAACAATCCTTTCACTTTCATTCCGGTTTTCAATGTGTTTAAAATAGAAAAACCCGAAAATAATACAGATTAACAATACCGCAGCTCCGCCGATTGAGGCCGCTAACAGTAACTGTTTTTGGCGAAATCTTATCCTTGACATGTTTCTTCTCCCTTCTGATCTCAAGCCCACCGTTATTCATCCTGGAAGAACGACTGCATCTTTTTCTTAAGAACTGATAACCGTTGATGCTGATGCAGCTTTAACATATCTTCCAGGATCGAATTTACAACCTTGTCCTTTCGATAAGGATCCGGATGAAAAGGTAAGGCATGAATTTTCCGCTTTGGCAGTTTTTTCCTTATATCTTCAATCGTCTGCTTTGTGGCCAAAGAAACACACAATTTCCATCTGCTTTGATCCAGGTGTATCTGTTCCTCAAAGAATGTGATAATATCTTTTTGCTTCCACTCACTTCCTGACCCAATGACGATGGATATATTAGCTCGTAAGAATTCCTCGTAGCAGTAACTTTTTTGATAGGCGCCCATATCGAGAATGATGAAAGCATAATTCCCAGGGTGGTATTGATAAAGCTTTAGGTCCGTGACATTCTTGACATATCTTACTCCGTCTATTGTAAATGTTGGATTCTTGAGTATTGTTGGATTTTCAATACCTTCATAGGCAGCTTCAATTTCCACAAAATCATTTGAATCATTTGCCTCTATTAGGAGAACAGGATAATTTTCATTCGCTAAATAGTTTGCAATCATAACAGAGGTATGCGTGCATCCTACGCCAGGCTTCACGCCGATTACAGCGATGACTGCCGTTCCAACAAATCTATCTTTTTTGCGTTTATTGCCATTACGCAATATGGGTGCAAAATCGATATCATCTGTTCGAATTACATCTGTGTTTTTTTTCTTCTGACTCTCAATGATCAACCGTTTCTTTTCTTCAATTTTCCCGAAGAGCTTAGAGCTAGTCTCGGAGATTTGTCTCCCTATTCCCCTAGCCTTTTCCCCAATCAAAAATGCCGGTTGATTATCCTGATCAAATTCATCTGCTCCTATATTCTTCTCTTCGTTATTAGGAGCGGGTGTTTTCTCTACTTCTTCAGGTGACTCAAACAAGTCATTTATTTCACTTTCCGGATTGTAATCAACGTCCTGGTTTACCACCGTCATCTGTTCCGGAACAGGGACTGGGAATTTATGTCCTAATGCCTCTAAGAGCCGGAGCTCCACGATACCTGGCTCTAGGTCCATATAATTCAAACAGGTGACACCTTCATCGTGCAGGTTAGAAATTAACTCATCATCCTCACGATGATAAACCAACATAATTGATGAACCTGGTCGATCAGAGCGTACCTTTTTAATCAGACGTATAAATGCTTCATCTGACCTTATTACGTTTTCCATAAAAATAACTACATTCGCTTCGATGGATTCCCACTGAGGTATAAAGAAGTCTAAAGAATCGATTGTCCTTACTATTTTTCCGACTTCACTTAGCTCATCAGTAAGCCATTCTGCTTCATCCCGATCTGGGGTAGCTAAGAATATGCGATTCATTTCAACCCCCTACTTAAGTACGTATATTAATTAATCAATTTATTAATATACAAGTATTGAAGAAGGAAATTTCATCCAAGATTGTAGTATTGCTTTCCTTCATCTTTAAAAAAGAAGAAGCTGGTTTTAAGGTCCTTCTCAGTATCATATAAATCCTTATCGGTAATAAACCAGACCAAATTATTAATGCCTTCTTGTAGCAGTAGCTTTTGTGCTAATTCTGCTTTTTCGTCTGAGGATAACAACAGGACTAAAACTCCCCCATCTTCTCCTCCACTGATATAACTTTTATAGAACTGCGCCTGGTACCTAAGTGTTTTTAGCCACTTCTCATCGTCTCGATGAACCACCAAATAGAATATTATTTTCTTACCAGCCGGTGTTTGAAGTATGTAACGAGCCATTGGTATTTGCTGGTCATCTTCTAATTTCAATATCGGGTGGAATTCAAAATGAATCATATTGAAGTTTTCACGAAGTTGGATGTACAGCTCGTTTGTTACGATGTACTTCATTCGATACAGCATCGTAGTGGGACGAGCTGCACGCGGATCTTTGCTTCCTAAGGCTATTCCGTACCTATACTTTAAGATATCTGCACCACTAGCTCCGAGTTCGTAAAAACTTTGTCGATTTTCGGTAGGGCTTGAGTAGGTTTTCCACTGAATACGTCTAATCAGCCCATACTTGAGTAATTTCCGAACTCTCTTTTTCACCGTTTCGTCTCGATCTGCTTCTCTAAAGAAAATCTGTTGTAGTTGTATCAATGTTATCCAACGGTGAACGAATAAAAATTTGACGATTTCAATATCCCTGTCTGTAATCCAACCATTTTTTATTTTTTCTTCGATGTAGTAAAACTCATGTCTTGTTAACTGATCCATCCCGGTGATATACGCATATGGATCATCCCATACAGGTTTAGGTTGGAGTGCCATCTCTCCCGTTGTATTTATCAACGGAGACACTTGAAATTCCATAACACACTCCCCTTAATAAATTTCATGAGGAAACTTACAGATTCTTGCTTTTATCCGCCTTCTCTCAGCATCGATGCTCTTTATCTTAACACTTACATGTTTTCCGATTAATTGTCCATGTGATGGTAACCTCTTCGGAAACCATGAAAGCACTTCAATGCCAGGAGCGATTTTTACAAAAATCCCAACATTTTCGACTACCCCTGTTATCTCACCAGCATAAAAATTATCGACTCCAAAATTTTCTCGAACACGATTCCATGGATCCTCTAATAATTCTTTTCGAGATACTTTTACTTGTTGATTCTCTCGATCGATCTTTGTAATTTTCACAGTGAGAGATGTTCCCAATGGAACTAGGTTTTTCGCGGAGAATGTCCAATCATATTCGTAATCCTGTATTGCAAGTACACATGATACCCCTTTAACCAAAATATATAATCGACTCTCTTCCCAACCCGATACTGTACCCGTAACAACATGGCCCTCTTCTGCAGTCTCCCAGAATTCTTCCTGCAATTCTTCAATTGCTTGAACACGTGAAAGCAAGACAATTCCCTTTTCTTCATCGAACACCTGATATTGATTAGGGTCCAATCCCATCTTTTGAACATCCAATACCATAAAATCAATTCGATGATCAATAAAGCCGACTAGTGAACGAAATTTATGCTTATCAAACTGATCTTCGAAGATCAATCCCTTAAGACCGTTATTTAATCGAACAAGTGCACATTCCATTTTTTTACCATGCGGTTCATGAACCTCGACTCCACTTACCGTGCCCTGGTGAATTTGTTTACGTCGAAGAGAAGTACGATACTCTTGCATAGGATTGGACGATAGTGCTTGAAAAGTAGTCATGCTGATTCCTCCTTAACTTTTAAATAAAGTGTACAATTACGATCCGTCAAAAATCGGAATCCTATTAACTCCACTTCTCGACGTTTTCTGTCTATAACATGGATTGCTCTTCGTTTAAACATTTGATTAAAAAGTCCCTCCTCAAGTTCAGAAGACCAAACTACTTTATACAGTCCGCCTTTGGGTAGATGTCCAGATAAATCAATACTGATTTGAATTGAGAAGTTGCTTGTTCTGATATTGCTAACCTCTGCTTTCACTCCTAATTCCTGAGCTGCTACCCTTACCATCGGGTTTTTATTAGACCATTCCTCCAATAGTTGAGGATTTATCATATTAACCGTTTTAACAAATGCGTAGACTGGGACTGATTCATTCATCATTAGACAATTGTTATAGAACGATTCTATTTTCTCCACGTTACAATGAGGATGGGTTAGAACAAATTCCAATTCTTTAATAAGATGCTCATCAAACAATCTAAAACTCCTTTCTATAAGTTCTCCTTTCTATAAGTTCTCCTTTCTACACACTCATATTAATTAATTATTTAATATATATATTAATATACAACTATTAATCAAAAAAATGAAGGACTATTATTTCACCCTCTTTAGATGGCTACCTTTCTCTTTAAATAACCGTTTTTCGGATTTTTTCACAAGTTGAATTTCTAACTGGGGAAATCCATATCGGTCTGAATTTTGTACCACATCATACTGCAGCCCATCGTACAAAATAAACGAGTCTCCGTCGAAGGATTCACCTTGCTGGATTTGTTCTAAAACATATTCAATAATTTCTCTTGAATAAGGTATTTCTGCTGTAATAGTAATTTCCGGTAGATTATATAATTGCTGAATTCCTCTGGTTAATAATTTATAGGGTTCATCAGTCACGGGATTATTGATTGTAATGATTTTTATTTCATCATTTGATGGGAAAACGATTTTTGCAAGCTTCTCTTCTGGGTAAATCTCAAATTGTATTATGTAACCATTGAACTTCCAGATCTGATTGATATCAAAATCAAGCGAGAACATTTTATCCAATATTGAATGAAATAACACCTCGTAATTACTTTTTACATTATCTAAATAAATATCAGGATAACCATAATGGTGCAGTCCATGAGTCCGAACATATATAATATTTCCTGCTAAATCGGTCGTAGCAACAGGTCTGATTGAAGGGTCAAAAAAATGATACATAATATCACCTACTCCTCCCCAATAAGTTTCATCTTAAGTAATTATAATATCAACCTTCAGTTCCACAAAATATTTTCAAGAACCCCTGTATTTATTTATTTGAGTTGGGTACAATGTACTAGATAGTTAATCTATTTGTACTGTAATAACATTGGTTTTGAGGAAATATACACCCTTTGAATACGCTAATAGATATATGTTATTTACTTATATTGTGTGTTAATATATATAATAGTAACTTGAAAGGCTCGGTGAAATAATAATGACCTTTTCCTTTGATTTATCGTCACAGTTAAAGCCTTATTTAGAAACGATGATTTCCAACTTACCCAACGCTCCAAAATTAGTTATGCAATCATTGTCAAAAAAGGATTACAACAAAGAAGATTTATCGCTTGAAAGCAGAGTCCGTCGCGGAGAACTAAACTATGCTTTAATTTGGATTGAAGCGCTTGGTTTTGTACAGTATAATGCTAGTGGTCGTCAGAAACTTTATAGTCTTACACCATTGGGTATCAAGGTATATGAAGAATTCAACGAATTGTTTCACACTCTAAACGAAGAGCAATAAAGAGTAGCAGACGGATTACTCCGTCTCGCTACTTTTTTTTTCATTGCGGGATATTTGAGCATCATTTTTGATTTGCTGCGCTAGTTTTAATGCCTTGTCGTCTATGCTTGCCGGTCTAAAAGTTACTCCTCGTGGTGATACTATACTCCCGCCCTCTTCCCCATTTGATGTATTTTCAACAGGATTACTACTATTGTTTACTGGATCCTGTTCATCCCATAGAGGGCTTCGAACTGTTGTAGGCTCATTAATTTCTGTTTGGGTCTCAAGTTCACAAATATTTGAATGAAGTTCTTTGCGATGTTGAGCTCTCTTCTTAATTTTTTCCAATTTATTATTATTATCCTCGGTTTCTATATCGTCCACTTCCCCCTCCCTTTTTTGATTTTCCACCTTTATAGTTTCGTGATCATCTTCAACCTCTTCAATAATTTCATCTTCGCCCCTAACCTCGAGTGGAGTGAACAATACTTTCGGAAGTGGGTAGATTAATCCAATGACAGGGTCTAATCTGACATTATTATGTACTCCCCTAAAGAGACATTCCGCCGGATCCCCGGTTTCCGGATTATAACCCTTTAGGCTAAGAATTTCTTTTGGCATAACCGTAAACCTTTTCTCTTCTTTGATTTGGGTTTTAAACCCTGTTGTAGACATTTCATCTGTTCCACTACTCTGGCCAATCTTATATTCTTCTCCTATCATCTCTGAATAGTATTTTGCATCATTTGGATCGAGACCAGCCATTATAAACTTCTGGACAGCATTCTGTTTTACCATTGCGCCTAGCCGCTTACTTACATCATCGAGTTGTTCATTACCCTGATGGATTACATTTACAAATACTTCAAACTCCCTCGCCATTTCCATGAACGTTGAGAACTCTTCATCCGCAAACATTTCAACTTCATCAATAGTCAATTGATGTGGCCGGACATTGCCATCCATATTTCTTCTGAACGTACTCGCACGCATAAGATTTAGAAATAAACGCCCTGCAGTATATGTTAGAGTTTGAAGTGTACCGTACGCTCCATTGAAAAGGATGATCTCTCCATTCTTCATTGCTTCATCTATGCTGAAAGTTGACTTTCCACAGAACATCTTTTGAATATATTTGTTCGACGTCAATTCAGAAAGATAATCATACAAGTTTGAATACGTCTGCATGGCATGCTCTTGCATTTTTGGAGAACCAGCCATGTTACGCGTATATTCTCTAAGCAATGCAACTTGGCCCTCTTTACCAAGCAGTGTTATTTCGTGAAGGACCTCTACTCTAAAATCATCATTGATGGGTTGAATCAATCTGTCTAGTTCATTGTATGTTACTTCATTACCGTAAACTAACTTTAAAGCTTTAACCCCGACACGAAAGAGCTGTGTGGCGCGGCTTTTAAAGTAAATTTGTGCATCTGGACCTAGATAAGCATGAAACGCTGCAACATTTCGCTCGATCATGGGTTCAATATCTTCACTCTCTGGGACAAAAAACGGATTAAGACAATCTGAATTAACAACTAATGGATCCAATCTATAATATTTTCTTCCGATACGATCCAAAAAATTAGCCATTCGTTTTATCAAACTACCTTTCGGATCTATAACTGTGCTTCCGATGTAATCATTTAATAGATCCTGTGTAATTAAGTTGGTTGCAAATAAGGTTTTACCGGCACCCGTCCCGGCAATTATTTGCCCGTGTTGTGCCCTGTCGGAACGGTTTAGCTTCATGAGCTGACTTTGCCTTTCTTTCGTTGGACGAGTATAAAAGAGTTCTAACTCACATTGCTCCGAATAGTATCTGAGATGACTTAAGCAGCCAGGTGTATTTAAATCAATACTGTCTAGCTCTTTAATTTCTTCCCAAGAAAATTTATTTTCCGGTTTCTCCTCTCCCCCCTCCATCTCATAATGACTATTGTTAGGAGTTTTCTTGTGCTCCTTTCGAGGTTTACTTTCTTCAGCTGCAGCAGACAGTTTACTAAATATTGTAGAACTGACTCTAATACGCAATGTGTAATATAAAGTAATAAAAATCGTTAAAACAAATAATACAAGAGCAATCAAAAGGCCTATTTCTCTATCCATATAAGCAAGTATCAATTGACCGATTGCAAGAATGCTTAGTGCATTAAGAAATGTCTGAACAAGAGGTTTAGCATACTGATTTTGATATAGAGCCGGACACGAATATATCGAGTGACCCAAAAAACATGCTAATATGATCGGAATTGCTCTAAATACTACTGGATCGTCTACTCCGTAAATTACATCTTGGTATTTACCAACCAACCATAAAAAAATACATAATAGCAGGATTAATAATGAAAATGCTTGGATGTTCCAGATAGCGTTCTTGTTTGCGGGGTCTAATGTAAACCTCCGGATTCCAATATAAATATTCTTGAAAATAAAAGCCATCATATGCCCTATTGCTGAGAATATTCCGCCGATTACCATTCCTATATACTTCAATATGACACCACCTTGATTCATGTATATTATTTAATTAATATATTACAATAAATAAACCATAAATCTACCATACATTTCTACAATTCTTTTAAGTTGAATGGGAATTATCGGAAAGCTATTAGTCTCCTTGTACTAATGTAGCTCTCTCCCTTACGCTGGGATATCTCCTACCATGATGTAGACCCTCTCCCACTGTCCAAAACACCCCTCCAATTGTGTGAGAGAGCCCCTCCATGTCTGTATATATGCTTTTATACTTTAAATTGTAGAAGTATTATTAGTATATGGATACATCTCTTAATAAATAGGTATACATATC
This sequence comes from Paenibacillus sp. QJM3NY_38, assembly GCF_056173265.1. Classification (NCBI taxonomy): domain Bacteria; kingdom Bacillati; phylum Bacillota; class Bacilli; order Caryophanales; family Paenibacillaceae; genus Paenibacillus; species Paenibacillus sp. QJM3NY_38. Next base: position 57,340 of record NZ_JBWBUJ010000002.1, on the reverse strand, counting down.
CTATTTCTTATGAATACATCTCCAATAGTATTAATATATACGTCTCCCTATGTATTGGAGACATATACGTGTGACCATCATGGTCTTCCCGATTCTATGGGAGTCGTATATAATTCTAGTAAGAGAAGCATATTGTAGCGCATAGATACATCTCTCAATAAATTTGGAGAGGGTCTCCAATAAGAAGGGAGGGTTATTGTGAACGAAAATGTCTTTGAAAAAGCCTACACAATCAAGGAATTCAGCGATGCTACCGGAGTCCCCCAAAACACTCTCCGGAATTGGGAAGAGAAGCTTGGGGATGCCTTTATGGTTCCCAGAGATCCGCATGACAACCGTTTTTACACTGACAGACACCTAGAATTAGTGCGGTTAATTCAAAAGTGGCGGGACTCTGAATACGAATTAAGCTTCACCCAGATAAAGCAGATGCTTCTCCATATGAATGCAGCTGGCTCTACCACCGGTATGTTTATGCCTCCAAGTGGGGGGGAAGAGGGTTCCAATTCACTTGTATCTGTCTCCCAGTCGAACTCCCAATCCTTACAACTACAAGAAGTTCAGCAACTTGTAGTAGACATGGAAGCACGAATGCAACAATTTTTTGGACATCTTGATCAAGTCTTAGTGAAACACGCTGAGACAACACAAGAATTCATACGAAACGAAATCGAAACACTAAAAAATAGCCAGGCTAGTCGTGATGAAAGTTTAATTCAACAAATCGAATCAAAATTTCATGAAAAAATCCAAGAAGAACATAAAGAAATTGTTTCTAATGTAAATTCAATGAAAGACGAGTTTAAATCCCAGGTAGAAACTACAACAGCAAATAGCAAACAACAGTTAGAGGAGCTTATGGCAACCACCCAGAGCCAGCTCCAACAGCAGTTGGAGGAGAATATGAAGAAATGGGCAGTAATCTCCCGAGAAGATCTAGAGAACTCAAATAGAAAAAAGAGGAAAGGCTTCCTTGGATTATTCGGACGTGGAGATTAGAAGAACCAGAAAAGCGCTGCGTAACGCAGCGCTTTTTTTATGACCAAAAATCACGTAACGACGGCCTTTTTTTAGAGCAGAGGGCACTCGTTGAAAATTAACGACGCGTTACGCGTCGTTAATTTGAGGATAAAAGAAACCCCTCTCAATGAGAGGGGAGGGGGATCAGAGCATAAAATCATCATCGTCTTTTGCATTGGATTTGCTGTCGGTATCTCCAAAGAGATCAAACTCACTATTTACTGGTTCCTTAGTCGTTGCTACCTCGTTTTTAGCAATTGTTTTGAATGCTGAAAGATCTAAGACAGTCTTATTCTTGCGTTCACTCTTCTTCAATTCTAATTCTTGCTCTTCTCGGTCAATCTCTTCTAGCATCTTGGCGATCCGGTCAGGCAGGGCGGAGCATACGACACCTGTATAAAGAATGGCTTTGTTTCGCTCGCCCTCATTATGTTTCCCACGGCTTGTAATTGTTCCCCAATTACTATTTTCAATTAAGCCAGAATGGGGTTTCTCAGCATTAGCAATGAAGCGACCGAACCGTTCTTCTAATGTTCTGAATTCAGAATCCGAAATAATCGGGTTCTTGTGTTTAGGATGAATAACAGCAACGAAACCATTAACAGCATCTAATTCATAATCAAAGTCATTTGCTGTTGGGGATTCTCTAAAACTCTTTTCGATTAGCGAAGTTAAGCTATTCACTTCAAGAGAGTCATCTTCGTATATATAGCATTTTCCTGATGAATAGTAGCCTGGAGTACTTAATACATCAAGCAGTTCATCCTCGTCAAAGGTCTTGCTTGAAGGGAGAGAAGTCAAGAAAGCCACTTCGGTTAATAAAGATGCGAGAGTACTATTACCGTAATCTGTCCATTCCAACCTAGTCTCTGTATCACTAAAAATACCCTCAGTCATTGTAAATAGCTTCTCGTTATCCACGATTGTCACGGATCCACATGCATTTCTCTTAATCAATTCATCAATGTGTGACAATCCCCAGCGAGCATTCTTTTTAATTCCTCGTTTTTCCCATGATCCCGGTACTGACACAATAGCACCAAACGATGGTTTACCATTAAAGGGTTTTCGTACTCTACTCAAGTTACTTAGAATGATAGGGGCTGCGGCATTTCCCGTACCTCCGCCCATGCCTGCAATAACAAATACAAAATCCGCATCAACCACATCAGAATTACTGAGTAGTGATAACACCTTATCTCGGTTATCCTTAATTGCTGCCTGTCCACGCTCAATATCCTTAACCGCCCCATTGTAGCCATCCAACTTAATGATATTCTGAATGATTTTAAGGTCAGAGAGGTCAGATTCAGAGGTGTTTAGAGCATATACATCGTGCCCTAGACGAGCAAGCTCATCCCCTTGACGGCCACCAAACTGTCCGCATGAAATAAAGCAAAACTTTAGCTTTTTCTTATTCCCATCATCCCGGCGCATAAACCCCTCAAGTGTAATAAAACCAAGATTCATTTCCATAACCTAATCCTCCTTGTTTGGGTTGAGTTTACTATTACGCAAGTACACTGCTAACTGCTTGCCTCTGATTTCGTCTGGAATGTACTTCTTTTGCCGGCGATCGAGTGGGGAGGGGTCTACATTTACAAACCCATTCGTCTCTAAAAGAAGAAGAGCTTTTTCAACGAGATACCGATCCCCAATTTTGCTTACAAGATGTGTCCAGGTAATTCCTCCATCAGATCTGTGATTCCATATCTCAGCAAAAACACTTGTCATTTCTCGTGGAATCCTTCCTGCGATAAACTCCAAAACTTCCGTGGGATATTGAAGGTCTTGATCATTCAATTTCAATCACCCCTTTCACGCAACGTAACGATGCGTTATTCCACTCAAACAATCCAGATCAGCGTTAAATAAGGATTAATTAACGTTGCGTTACGGTGCACTAATTAGTTGTCAGTAAAGATTATTCACGTTGCTTTACGCGTCGTTAATTATGTAATTCGTTATTGAAGGTCTTGTTTCCTGCATATTATCAAGTTTTATATAACCTAAAATCGCGGAGTTAACGATGCGTTACGCTACGTTATTATTATTTAGCAGGATATTGTTTCCTGTCAAGTTTATAGGGAGTTATTTTTCTTTCTGAAGACCCTCACTTGAAAGATTGATATTATCGAATGGGTTCAATTACTATATTGTTGACGAGTGGCAATTAGTCTAGAAGGGGGGCACAAGAGAATGACCTTTTTTTATATTTGATTGATTCATTCATCGTAATTATGATGGTTCGTTCATCGATCCTTTTATCAAGTTACAAGTTGTTCATCCATTGATTCTTTTATCTATACTTCCACCACACTCTTCATTTAACGCTAAAACATCTGTATTTTTGCTGCATTTTCATGTAGAGTGCATGTTTATTGTTCCTAGTAATCCCCGACTAATACCCTAAAAAGGGTAAATTCAACCCAAGCCCATTCATGGGTTCCGAAGGAGATGAGGTATAATGGCTGACCAAGGGAAATTTGATCGTACTGATCAAGCAGAAGAGGGAGGTAGAAGACGCAAAAGAGGAGCGAGCGATTATTCTATAGGCGAAGCAATTGACCTCTTGAATGAAAGAGAGTGGCGTTTATTGGTAGACCTCTACAAATGTAGATGTATACCACAATCAGTCGTCGTCACAACATACTTTTTGGACTCGCCAGACTTGTACTATGAAGAGTATGAAAGTGTAGATAACCCTGCCAAGGCAGCCTTCGAGGAAAAGAATAGAAAGAGAGCTGTTCTAAAAGCACGTCGAACATTCAAGCGATTAAAAGATCGTGGTTTGGTTGAAGGAACATCAATCATCCCAGATGCTGTAGATTTACCAGTGGCCCGAAGAGGAAGGGTAACTGGGGAGACTTGGTACTATCTCTCGCAGAGGGGATTACGAGTTGTCGAAAAAAGATTAGAAATACCTGATGATTCAAAATTATCTAAAGTTGAAGTGGATATGGAACGGGCGAAGAAAGAGCACTACTGGGAACTCGGCAAAATATATCTCGATTTGAGATATCGTTGGATGGTAAGTTTCAATGATCTAAAGCAGTTCATTGATTGGGATTGGTATCCATCTGAAAGTGTATGGGGAGACAATGGGGTGATAGAGGTGCGTCCGGATGCTATTTTGCGAATAGGGGAACAGTTGTTTTGTATCGAGTTAGACCGCTCGACAGAACCAATTCAGAGATCTCCATTCCATACTGAACAGGTATCCATACAAAAAAAACTAGAGAGATATAGGGATGTTATAAAAGCTTCGACAAATACTATTATTCGGAATTCCATTATTGCATTTGTAATTCCAGATGCAGTCTATAAAACAAGACTACTTAATATTGGAAAAGCTGCTGATAAAGTTTTTGGTATAAACCATCGCGTACTAATAGGTCGAAATATTGAAGATATTTTAATAGCATACTCAGACCTTGCAGGAACATCCAACAATGAGTAGAGGGGGAGACCTTTACATTTTAGAGAAAATCCCGCTCCAATTGTTGTATATTAATTAATATACTTGTGTGTTATTATATTGATTAATTAATATATAAGTATCGGAGGTGATTGTTTGAGCAAAAACAAAAAGGTGGTCTTGGTAAGTGTTGGTGTTCTATTACTCTTGATTGCTTCAGTAATTCTATTCCGGAGCCCCACCAAAGAAACCATACCGGCGCCAACTTCTCAAGAAGTACATACAGAAGTTAGTGATCCTGTTGGATCAACAACTCACTCAGGCGAATACCAAGAATCCCATGAGAGAGTGGCTAAGGTAATTGATGATGCGAAACATGCCATTTCAGAGCGAGCACCAGGCTGGTGGGACAAAATTGAATCATGGTGGGGGTGGTTCCTAGGATTTAAGACAGAGCATGCCATTATCCTAGCACTTGTCGCGTTCTTCTTAATTGGAATCGTCTTTAATCCAAAGAATCGTGATCAATCCCGACATCGATAGGAGGTGAAACAAAATTGGGACTGTTTACGAAGAAGAAAAAGAAAGATGAAGTGAATGATTCTTCACCAACGAAAGAATCCGAAGGACAAGCACCTGAAAAGAAGAAAACCGATAAGTCGATTAAGGAACGAGCACCAAAATCTAGAACCGGTTTAAAGCTGCTCAGAACATGCGTCTGGGTTTTCATGTGCTTCATAATTTTTAAAGGCTGCATGTCGTTTGTCCAAGGGACTCGAGTAATTAACCAAACCGTTATAAACGGGAATACGGCTCCGATCATCGAAGAAAAGGTAAAAGGTTTCGCAGCGGACTTTGCAGCTGAATACTTCACCTGGAACACAGGCAACTTCTCTGAACGATCAACACGATTATCCGGATTCATATCGGGTATAGATTCCGATGCTGGTATTAAGGCGCTCGACATCAAGGGCTCGAGTCGAGTTCTTTCAACTGAGGTCTTTGATACAAAAAAACTAAGCGATAACCAAGTTGAGGTTACGGTGATGGTCCGAAGAGAAGTTGAACCTCTTATGGACCAAACCACATCGCAGCCTCCACACTCGAAAGATGATTCTACTCAAGAGGACGCGATCATACCATTGCCGGAAAATGAGAAATCAATTAAGAAGATTTACATGGTAGTTCCTGTAACACTGGTTGAAGAAGGTATGGTAATCCGATCATATCCGCGGTTTGTCTCCGAGATGCCCAAGGCGGAATCCGTCGAAGCGGCATCGAACGGTCCTTCAATCTCTGATACTAGCACCATTGCTTTAGCAAAAGAACTAACCAGCAGCTTTCTTAATGCGTGGTATGAGGGAAACATTAGTCAGCTTCGATATTTTTACTCTAATGCAGACGATGCTCCCAAATCCCTAAATAAATCCGCCTTTGACTTTGATCGTGTCGAGAGTTTAAACATGTATCGAAATGAATCACAAAGCGGAGTAATGAAAATTCTGGCAACAGTCATAGTGAAAAGTGATATTGGAGAATCATTCACCAATGCATGGTCTTTCGAAGTAATTGAAAAAGATGGGCGCCTCTACATGCTTGATACTGCTCAAGAGGAAGACATTATCGGAACTGAAAATCAAGAACTGACGTCCGATCCGCAGCAGACAACGGATGAGGAAATCCCAGACCAACCCGCTTCCAATAATCAAGAATAACGAAGGGATGCTTTGATAAATGAGAAAATTAAATAAGGATCTGGTGATCCGCACCACATTGCTCTCGATTGCATTAATGTTAATGGCCACGCCGGCATTTGCTAGTGGTCCTGGACAAAAATTGGGGACTTGGCTCACATCAAATATTGGTGCAGTGATACCAGGAATCCTAATCACAATTGGTGCTTATCACATGATAAAGCGAGATTGGATGAAGCTCGTCAGTTTCATGGGAATCGCACTTATTGTGGCAGTACTGATGAACTGGGAAGACGTCAAAAAATTATCAAAATATTTCTTTGATGCAATCTTCGGAGGCATTTAATGAGCGAAAAGCAATCTGAATCTCCTCGGGTGACCGTATCGAACTACTCGAAGATATGGACATGGGATTGGGTTATATATGCTTTTGAAGGTAAGAAGTTACCCGTTCCGGCGAACGTAAGAGCGATCGGCACATTCTTCGCTTGTTTAGTGTTTTGGTTTATCGTAGGAAAAATCTTATTTTTTATCCCACCGGCTTACACATATGCTGTTTTACCGTTCGTCTCAGCGTGGCTGATTATGAAGCAGAAGCTTGATGGAAAGGCTCCACACAAATGGCTGCTATCTATGATTTTCCATTGGATTAGACCGAAACACCTTCGGAGATACAAATCGATCCAGCACAATAAACGATATTCCTATGGCAGTAAAGTGGTGTATCGCACTCAAAGGGAGCGCGGGTAATCCGCGCTCCTTTTGTTAATAAGGAGGGTAGGACATTGAGCGTCGAAGCTACAAAAAAAGCGAACAAAATCAACATCGAGTTTCCTATCGCTTACTTTGAAGGGAACCTAATATTTAACCATAACAAGCAGGTCTGGGCCATTTATGAGCTAGATCCCTTCGTATATGACCATCAAAGTGACCAACAAAAAATAGACCGTTTGATAGCACAAACATCATTTTTAAGCATGTTAACGGATCAATTCCATATACTCTGGCTTCCTAAAGCCCATGATATTGCGAAACATCATGAACGCCTCAGGCAACGAAACTCCGGGCCACTTAAAAAATGGGGAAACCGGTATGTAACCGGACTGGAAGAGTATTTGAGCGAAGCCTATGATACCTCTGAAGGATCCAACAACGCAGAGTATCGTCCATATATCATTGTCTACATCCCCAAAAACGATGATAAGGACCTAGTAGAGCAAATTGAGACTGCGTATACCGAAGTAAAAAAATTGTTTCTTCATCCTAAACGCTTTTTCGAACATATCTCCGGTCTTAATGAACCAGAGATCTTTGAACATGAATTTCAAGCTTATATGGTAAAAGAGAGGCAAATATATGATAGGATTTCACGACGAGTAAAAGTAAAACGAGGCACTCCCGCTACTTCAGAATGGTTAATTAAACGCAATTTCTGGTGGGGAATATCCGATCCTGTATTACGTTCGACAAAAGAAAAACCCTGGTCACCAAAGAAAAGGAAAGGGAAGCGGGGTGGGCTCGATACGTTTTTGTATGATTCTAGGCAGATCATTACCTTAACGGAAGCCGAAATTGACTGTGGCACGCATCCCCGCCGACTACAAATTAGCCAGCCGCATAATGGAGAGGACCAATCTGTCTACCATACGTACCTAACCGTTTCTGAACTACCAGATAATATGGACATGCCTGGAAGTGAATGGCTCTACAGTGCCGCCACGCTCCCATTTCCAGTTCAAATGAGCATCAAAGTAGAAGTTTTGGAAGCGCCAGAGGCAATCAAGAAGCTCCTTAAGAAAAAGACTGATATCGATAACCAGGTAAAGAATGTACAGGAGGCTGGAGCTGCAGTTCCGATTGAACTCGCAGAAAAGCAAGAGAAGGCCCTGTACCTCGAAGATGAGTATAAAAAACGGAAAAACCCTACATTCATCACACATGTTACATTCGGTCTTTTCCATACCGATGTCAATTTGCTTAAGAGCAATGCAAAAATATTGCAGGATCATTTTCGAGATTTCGGTAACATTCACGTCGAAATGCCTGCTGGGGATCAATGGCTGCTCTTCAATGATTTTATCCCTGGATCACCTCGCTATGTCTCCGATTATATTCAACGAATTCCTCCAGAAACTCTGGCTTCAGGAATGTTTGGAGCGACTCAGCAGCTGGGAGACAACATCGGAGTTTATATCGGTACGACGGGAACATTACAACAGCCTGTTTATGTCGATCTTCGGCATGCAAGCCAAATTAACCGCTCACCTTCCTTCACCATCAGTGGGACATTGGGTGGCGGTAAATCGGTTTTGCTTAATCTGTTAGGTTATATCAATGCGACCTGTGGGGGAAAAACTTTGATCTTTGACCCCAAAGGCGAGCGATCCCATTGGCCAGAAATGCTCCCAGAACTAAGGGGGCAGATCCAGGTAGCTACCTTATCCGCTTCTCATGAAGACCAGGGGAAACTCGATCCTTTCGTGATGTTGCACAACATCGAAGACGCCAAAGAGGCAGCGATGGACATCCTATCCTATCTAGCCTCTGTGAAAAGTGACCGGGTTGAATATAGTTATATTTCCCAAGCTGTGACAAGAGTAGCATCTGAACCAAATCCGTATCTAAAAAAATGTATTGATGTTCTTCGTGAAATGGGAGAGACTAGACAGCCTGCAGCTGTTGTTGCCGAAGTTCTCGATAGTTTCAGTGACTTGTCATTTGCGAAGTTACTCTTTGGCAATGGAGAGCAAAAAACCATTAACTTGGACTATGCAATGAATATCTTACAGGTCCAAAATCTTAAGATGCCTCCAGTCGAAAAGCCTCCAGAGAACTATTCACTGGTTGAGAAAATGTCCGTCGCTACTATGTATTCTATCGGCCGTTTCATGGATACCTTTATTTATTTTGATCGTTCGGTTTTCACGTTAGCCGAAATGGATGAAGCTTGGGCGATCCTACGGACTCAAATCGGAAAAGAAATGGCAGATCGAGTCATCCGTACAGGCCGTTCCCTAAATGGGGGGCTGGGAATTGCAACACAGAATCCTACCGATGTAGCCGGAGATCTTGCAGGGAACATTGGAATGAAGTTTGCCTTCCGTGACTCCGATACAACAAAGATTAAAAATACACTCTCCTATTACGGACTGGAACACACCCAAGAAAATATTGACCTTATTAAAAATCTTGATATTGGTCAATGTCTCATGCAAGACATCTACGGCCGCATAGGCGTACTTACAGTCGATGTTGTGTTTCAACGACTATTTGACTGTTTTGATACTCGTCCGCCAGAGGAAGAGAGTTCTGATCAAGAAGAAGAAAGTGAGTTCTCGATTCTGGAGAAGTTCCAAGAACATTACGAGCAGTTTTCTGCAGCGGGTGATGTAGGAGGGGAGCTTGATGAAGAAGATCCAGACGAAGATTAGTCGACTCAAAATTAAGAAACCTCTTGTACTGCTTGGTATAGTCGTCTGTTTTCTATTGATTCTTGTTCTTCCTACCGTAGTAGAAGCGTCATCCATTGATGAAATGGTTCCTTCCGACAACAATAATGAAGCTATTTACAACAAGTATGGGGCCACAAATTATTCATTTCAGACGCTTCTACCTGAGCGATCCTTTTGGCAAATCGGCCAGAAAGCATCGGACGGAATTGTAAGAGTCTATGATCATATTCTAAGCTTCTTCTTTCTCGTCCTTGTTCAGATCACGCGACTATTTACGTTTTTAGCTCATCAAGCATTTACGTTTTCTTTCATGGATCAGCTGATTGATGCCATCGAAAACATTATTCAAAACATAACCGGTGTAAATAACGGTTTATTAGGAAACGGTTTATGGGGAAGTCTGTTCGGAATTTTTGCGTCCATTACGGTCCTATATATTTTGTTTAATATGATTCGTGGTCGGTATATGGACGGTTACCAATCCGCTGTTGGGTTTATAATGGCTGTCGTTATTTGCCTTGGGTTCTTTTCAAATGCCGGCACGATTATCAAATCCTTTAACAGTATTGGAAACGAAATGGGAGGATTGGTATATTCGCTCCTTGCCAAAGCAACGGGACTCAATATGGACCCCAATGCTGGCGTTGGTATAATCTCCGAACAAGTATGGAATGAGCTGGTTGTCCGACCATATAGCATGCTTCAGTTTGATGATTCGGAGCTTCGAAAAAAAGACCCTCAGATGCTTGATGAGGTGCTCGCTACAGCGCCTTTTTCGGAGGAACGTGAAGCAGTTTTGCAGAAAGCGCAAAGTAAGTACCCAGCAATTGGTCGTGAGAGACCTTATGAACAAATGCTTATCCTTGTCTGTTACTATGTATTTTCAATATTTACGCTAGGGTTATTCACCTTCTGGGCAATTCTTTCTGTTTTCTATCGTGTAAAACTACTGATTCATGCCGGCGTAATGGCCGTAACATTACTTGTCACTCTTCTTCCGGGTCGAGAAGCGGGATTCAACTCCATGAAGCAGCAGTTTATCAAGTTAATCGGTCTTTGTGTTATGACCACCTTTGTGATGTTCTTCCTTAGTTTATCCCTTGTATTTGGACATCAATCCTATGATGTAGTCTATCAAGCGGGAGCCGGCTGGTTTACTGCAATGATAGTAGAAGCTATCGTAGTTGTCGTGGTGTTCAAATATCGTAACGAGATTGGGGATGTCTTTAGTAAAGCCGCAGGTCATATTCCGATGCCAGCTCGCGCCAAATCTACAGTTGTTGACGCATTGCAGCGTAATGTAACAAGAACCTTGTACAGTAATGCAACGGGTAAAATTAGCAGTATGTTCAATCGCAAGGAACATGAAGGGGTTCCTAGTACATTTAAGCCGGCTGCACTCAGTACTGCTGATAATAACATCAATGATGCTACCACTGCGAGCATGGTCCTCCGATACCAGAGGGAGAAGAAGGCTGCCGAGCAGCTATCTAACGATACTGGAGGCCAGCCTCAATACTCGCCATTCGTGCAAAAAGTAAATGAAAACCTACAAAATGGAAGCAAAAATCCATTTCGTGGCCTGGACAAGGAATGGAAGGAAGAGAAGACTCGGTTATCATCTGTCAAAGCTGATGGCGGGGATATGCGAAATGCAATCCTTATGCAGGGCGTGAATGAAGACATGAATGACCAAGAGGTTGCAGCAACCTTGTATTCAAATGAAAATGCGATCCGAGAGGCAAGTACTTTCATGGTTAACCGCCCTAAACAAGCTGTGAACCAAATGAATAGAGCAAAAACACTTAATCGAAACCGAAAGCTGGAGACCGCGGTGGACGATTTTGTCATGGTCCAACTTTTCCAGCGTTACAAAACCGAGTACAAACAAGCCGTAGATACTTCTATCGAGACTGGCGAGCCGGTGCGTCATACAGATTTTGTTAAGAACATGGATGATGGATTCAAGAAAGCAGGCCTTAATACGACCAATAAAGTGAATACCACTATGCTGTCCAGGAAAGGCCGAATTTCAGTCGCTACACATTTTCAATCCATCCCTGAATATGGAACTCAAAAAGAGAAGCTGCTGAAAGCGAACGAGTCGTTCAGAAAGATTGCTGTGCAAAATGGTGGGATCCCAGAAACACCTAAGTTTCAGCCTCATCCATTACAGAATCCCGCAACCATTATAAAGAGCATGCCCCCGCTTCCTTCAGCTCAAATCAGAACTGGAGAAAAGATGGATTATGCTACGCAGATTAAGCTTCCTACTTCAATCACGGCTACACCTGTGACCGAACCAAAGTTGACCGTAAACAACGTGAAGTTCAGCAACCCGGATCTCAAGAACAAAATTGAAACTTCACGAGCAAACCTCAAAAACAACATAACAACGGAAGACTTACAAGACATGCGATTAGAAATCGACACCAACGCAAAAACAGCAGTCGTTATGAACCTAAGAAACAAGGTCTCTGGTGAAGTATCAGGTGGACTCGATGATATGCAAGCCTCCCTTGAAATCATGAAAAAGGCTCGCGGTCAATTAAACCGTGCGGAAGTGACGACAGCGAACCGGAGTATGGAAAAGTCAGTAGCCAATAAAGCCCAGAGCGGTAGAAAGCAGACCAGGGCTTATAGACAGCTTGACTAATTGGGGGAGAAAATTATCATGCAAGATTCTAAAGCTCTCATTGGCGATATCGTAAGTGGTAGATTAAACAAGGAGAACATGAAGCAACGTCTCAAAGGCGAAATCAAGCGGCGGATACTCAATAAAGCAATGCCTTTGCTTATTAAAAACCCAATATTTTGGATTATTCTCGCAGTCCTATTAGGTGTGCTCGCCTTTTTTATGATAATCGCTACGTTAGTCTCGTCAACAACGGTAGTAGCTTCATCAGCATTTATAACTGAAAGAGTTGTTCCTCCTCAAATTTATTATCGTGATTTAGATAGAATCATAACAAGTGAGTTTGGGGAGCGAACAGATCCGGTCTTTGGAACAAAAGCCTTTCACAAGGGAATTGATTTTGGTTTACCTGTCGGAACACCGATCATCAGCTCGTTTGATGGTATTGTAACAACGGTAAGCTATCCGTCTAGAAACTCATCGGAAAGCAATTACAATGCCGGCATATACGTGGCGATAAAAAGTTCAGATTCTGAACTAGCAACAACTACAAGGTATCTTCATTTGAGTGAGGCATTCGTCGAGCCCGGACAAGCTGTTCGCCGCGGGGAGATTATTGGTCTTTCGGGTAATACTGGGAAGTCTACCGGCCCTCATCTACACTACGAATGGATCCCTGATGGTGAGGAGCCGGTAGATCCTACCCCATTCATAATGTTGATGTCTAAGGCAACGGATACAGCCAGTAAAGAAGCATTCAAACTATTCAATAAGGTGAAGTGGACGAAGGAAAGCGGGGATTATGACTTTTTTTCAGACAAAATGATGTATTTAAGTGGTGTGTATATGGAATCTCCCGCTCCGCCATTTAGTGATATTGGGACTGTGACGATACGGAATGTACATTCTGGAACAAGTGATTCACGAACAGGTGAGGGGACGGATACTGAAACACCGGAGGAAGCCCCCGTAGTCACGGTCCCTCCAAACTTGGGTTCTTTGACACATCCCTTTTTCATGCAGTACGCTGCCGCCGCCCAGGCTGAAGAAAGGCGAAGCGGGGTTCCTGCAAGTATTACGCTTGCTCAAGCCGCGCTCGAGTCCGGGTATGGGAATCGAAGTATTTGCAACAACGTTTTTGGTATTAAGGCACAGAAAGGGTATACCGGTCCAACTTGTTCGGCTCAAACTAAAGAAGAGTACGGCGGCAAAATCGTAACAATCATCGCAACATTTCGTGCCTATTCTAGTGTAGAGCAATCCTTCGCCGATCACTCCGCATTTCTTTTAAGAAACTCGCGATATCGGTTTGCCTTAGCTCAAGACAATCCTTACGCATTTGCAAACGAGTTGCAGCGAGCTGGGTATGCTACAGATAGTCAGTATGCCAATAAGTTAAAGAGCATCATGCGAAGTCAAAACCTCACATCCCTTGACGCCAATGGAGGAATCGATCCAGCAACGGGACAACCGTTTAACGATGTAGCCTTTATTGGCGGAGGAAATGGGGGAGGAAGCGGCGGAGGCGTAGGGGGCGATGGTAACGTAACCCTAGTTTTCGGCATCCAGCAATATTTTGGCTCCTATGCGAAGGAGGTGCATCGGTCCACATCTACGGTTACTGACCCCGAAACGGGAAAAACCGAAACAACGGAAGTTGTTACCCGAACGGATTTAATTGATCCAACCTTTAATAAACCGATAATAAATTCGGTTAATTACAATAATGTGGTAAACTATGGTAGTTACGGTGAAACTGAGTATCCTGATCTATATGTAAAAGACTTGCCAGCCGCCATCATAGTGACTCTTTCAAGCGGTACCGATGAGGATCTATTCGTTTCTCACGTCCAATACGTTAGGGGGACATACTAATGAATGCACTCTTATCTAAACAGCTGCATGCCGAAACATATCTCATGTTGAATATAGAAATCACCTTCACCGGTTTGAAACAATGGTTCCGCATGGCTGGAGAGCAATACGACGATGTACTCCTCTTTCAAGCCGTCCTGATGCCTGAAAAAGCAGTACCTGAAAAGCAAGCTGAATTTGCCCAACTGGTACTGTTCCGGCACGAAGATGTGTTTTTCCATATGCACAGAGGATTACCTACAGATGATCCGATCCATCAATTGATGCTCCGGATATTAAATGTTCGCACTCTCTATGGAGAAGAAAATGCAGTGATAGAGCTTTGGGAGACTTTAAACCGTGATCGGATGGAAGAGCAGCCGAAATACAGATCCATTCACGAATTCTTTAGTAGTTAATATCTGGGGCAATAGATAAGGCCAATAAACAGCCTTCCTATTGCCCCATTTCCTTTAATAGACTATAATTAAGGTATTACGATTAAATGGATTAATTTTCTTTGCTGCTATTTTTCAGCGAAGAGGGAGTATGTTGTCTTTATACGACAACACTAAATAATTGCCTTGATGCAAAAAGGACGGAGCAGACCTTGTATTGGTGTGCTTTATTTTTTGCGTTCAGGGCTTTTTTTATTTCTATTTTTGAGAAAGGGGGTAATAGAGACGTGGATTAGTGCGCATTGTTCCCAGACAATCTGCTCAGAAATGAGCAATAAAACTGGGGGATTCATATGAATCTAACTCTACATCAGAGTAGGTGGGGGAGGTTCCCACTAAAGAATGAATGTTGGCATTCTTACCCTAATACTCCGACATGCCTGGTACATTTACTGGTACAAGGTATGAAGCTCGGTGAAGGCGCTGAAAACCAGACCTGAAAAGCGGTTAGGGAAGGTAAGCGGGGGGCCATAAAGTCACTATGCCTAATGCATTAGCGTGAATTCCTGTTTGACGGCTCGAAGTCTAAGACTCACCGAATAAAAGGGAGTCGCCCATTAACATGTGGGTCAATCGTAGAAGTACACTTAATCCTTGTACTTCTATACCACTTAAACTGAGTTGGTGATCCGCGTCCTCCAACAATGGACAAAAGATTGGTTGACGGGCTAGAGGGAGAGGCTAAGGTGAAAATGTAAGGCTACGATGTAGGGAACAATGGAAGTTCGGAAGAGGGTGTTAAGGGAAGTAAATCCCGATACCTCTAGATGTTAGGAAATGACCATCTAATCCGAATGGCGGCAGCCCGTAGTAGTCAGAGATGGGGAAAGCCCGTTACAAGGCGAAGGGGCATAGTCAGTTTTTATCTACATGATCACTCAATTTGTCGAGGAAGCCGTTGTGCGTACCTGACTAACGTCAACGATCTACAGGCCTCAAAGGAGGTGGTCACGTTGACTCAAAAATTCGACTATCCGAAGACAGAGCTAGAACTCCGGGACATACTAGACAAACTTTTCGCGGAAACAAGAGACAAGATTATTTCCAACGACCTACCGAGATTCAAGGGCTTGCTAGAAATTATATCATCAGAACCTAATATTTTATCTGCGATCCATAAAATCAAGGCCAATAAGGGTAGCCAAACTGCTGGGTCAGACGGGAAGAAAATGAGGGATTCAATTCTCGAAAGAGACTACCAAGAAATCATTCTTTTGGTTCGCGAAAATCTAACGAACTACTCTCCAAGACCTGTTAGAAGGGTTTGGATTCCCAAGCCGGGAAAAGAGGATAAGAGACCTCTTGGTATCCCAACAATTCTTGACCGAATCATCCAAGAATGTGTACGAGCAGTGATAGAACCTATTCTAGAAGCGCAGTTCTTCAGACATTCGTATGGGTTTCGTCCAATGCGTGACTCACACATGGCACTCGGTAAGATAACCAATACGGTACACACCACTGGTTATCACTGGATTATCGAAGGTGACATCAGCAAGTTTTTCGACAACGTAAACCACACCATATTGCTTAAAAAGCTTTGGCACATGGGGATACGGGATAGAAGAGTGCTGATGATTATCAAGTATATGTTAAAGGCCGGAATTATGGATGAACTCCAAGTCAATGACCTGGGAACTCCACAAGGAGGAATCATCTCACCACTACTCGCCAACGTATATCTTGATAAACTTGATACATGGATCGTGAGGGAATGGGAAGAGAAGAAGACGAGACATCATTACAAACGCCATGACAAACGCATCGAGATGCTTCGTAAAAATTCAAATCTTAAACCTGCTTATCTTATAAGGTACGCTGATGATTGGGTTCTTATTACGAGCTCCAAGAGCAACGCCGAAAAATGGAAGAAGCGTATATCATACTATCTCGAAGTCAACCTCAAACTAAAATTATCTGAGGAAAAGACTTTGATAACCAATATACGCAAAAAGCCAATAAACTTCGTTGGATTTAACTACAAGGTAGTAAAAGGAAACTCCCTTACAGGATGGGTTCCTAGAATTAGACCCAACCCAGAAAGGCTAAAATCGAAGGTTTACGAGATATTAAACGATATTAAGAACCTTGGTAAAGGACATCCAAAGCAAACGGAATTCCATTATCAACTAGTTCGCAATTTAACCATCATAAACTCGAAGATTAGGGGAGTTATTCAATACTACCGGGTCGCAACATGGGTTCACATTGATCTCAGTAAATACGCACAACTACTAAGTAGAGCAGGGTATATGAAGTTAAGGAGATACGGAGGATCGTTAACTCCTGCAAATATGGTAGACAATCTCGTTTCTGTACACAGTCAGTACAAATCTAGAATCCCAAGTATACGGCATCAGAATATGACCGTCGGGCTGACGAATCTAAGATTTGCCACATGGCAACGTGCACCATTTAAGAAACAAGAGGAAACTCCGTATTCAAAGGAAGGTAGGAAAATCTACTACGAACGTACTCAAAAGAAACCCTTACAAGTACGAGCGGATGAACTTCTGAGTATATCACTCCTGAATCTGATTGGTACACATCTGACCAATACCAGATACAATTTCGAATACTTCATGAATCGCCCTTATGCGTTTAATCGAGATAAAGGGAAGTGTCGTATTTGTGGAAGATTAGTTGAGCCATACAATGTCCACATACACCACACCAATCCCAACCTAGAACTATCCCATGTTAACCGTGTAAATAATTTAGCCACACTACATGAGGAGTGCCACAGGATGATACACTCATCCTCCAACTTCGAACATTTAGGTGGCCGAATCTGGAGAAAAATTCTGTACTTTAGAGAAATATTGAGCGAGATGTAGATAAGGATCTGATGGAGCGCCGTGTGCGGTGAAAGTCGCATGCACGGTGTGAAGCGGGGGAAAAGGGTGCCATAACGGGTAATGCCGATGCCGTCCCTTACCTATCGCTACCCATAAGGAAAACTGGCCACATGAATTAGAGTGTTTCCGGAAGGCCGTGAACGGAAGTGTCGATGAGTACATCATGGAAATCGCCGATCATTATTTAAATGATCGTCTCGACAATGAGGAGTACGAAGATCGTACATACACACAAATCGATATTGCCGTTGCGATCTTTAATGGGAAAATAATTGAAGGATATTCGAGCGAAGACAATCGAAAAAGGCCTTCCCGCTCCATGAAACTAGTTACCCCAAGCCGTTTAATTCTCGGTAAGGATCTTCAGGGGAATTGGTTTATCATTGTAGTTGGATTACTTTCGAGCAAGCATTTCAGGGTGATTACTTGTTACCCACCTGGGAGGCGCTATCTTCCTTATATCGAGACTGATTAATCACCAATTTTTTTGGAGAAATCAGGTTCCGTGATACAATAAGGTCAGAAGGAGGCGTTGTGTATGACGACTCATTGTGACCGTTGCAAAGGGGAGTACGTAAATATGTTAACCACAAAGTCCCAAGTTTTTGAAGGTGGTAAGTTAACCGTATCCGACATTCCCGCTAGGAAATGCCAATGTGAAGTACTGACACAGGTTCCTGATGGTGTAATTGTCGATGGTTATAAGATGCTGCTAGAGAAACATGGAATTATCGGTGATGTAACGGTTTCGTTGGCCAAGCTCAAGGAGCATTTTACACCAATGGATTTTATCAACCCGCACATCAGCACGTGACCTGGAGACATAAAAAGAAAAGTCCCGAGTAGAGTCTAACGTTGTAAAGCGTGATTCTCTCGGGGCTTTTTTTATTTATAAGACCATAAAAACGAAGGGTTTGATTCTAGTGCCGACTAAACGTACAGATAAGACCAAAGTGTTGTTAATCGTTTGCTATGTCATCGGGATATGCCTGACGATAGACCGATTGATTTTTGGGTAACGATCCATCGTGAAAGGGGTTAATAGACATGAATGTATTTCAGTACCGATTTAATGGGGGGACACTGATTGTCACGAACATTCGTGATGAAGATGCCAACTTCATGCAGACGATCGAGCATTACATCGATCTTCTCAATCAGTACAAGGTATACGGTACCGTTGAGGTTACTTTGGAAAATCTGAGACGAAGACTCAATTCAAAGTTAACTTCAATTGCCTAATGCAAACCAAACAAGGCGATAAAGAGAGCGACGACTTAATACGCTCTTTTTTTGTTGCCAAAAGGAGGCCATAAAGATGATTAAAAAGGTTTCGATTCAGCTTAACCGAAGCCTGATTTGCGGTGGGGTAGCAGTCGTTGAGAAGAATGGCATCGATGCTTGTATTTTCTTCGATGTTGTCAAATCCACCCCCATTAAAGTAATTGTCGGCAACCGTGGTAAAGAAGTGCCTGAACTTGAAGCAGATGAATACGAACATGCCCTTCTGGAACTGTTCGTAAGACATAATGTACCGCTTCAAATTGGCACATATTCTGTTTACAACGAAGTGCTATAGAGAGGAGTAATTGAGATGCGATTATCCAGCCGTAAACCCATCTGTCTGCTCATGAATCTTGGAGGTTTCGAAACCCGTATGGATGAGCTGCTGACCAAGGCATTCTGCTTAGGAGAAGAAGTATTCTCGTTAACAGGCGAGGGGATCGTTCCTCTCCCAGCTCAAAGTGCCATTGTCCCTGTGAACGTAATGTCCCTTTCTTCAGGTGAGTTGCACGTCTGGTCCTCATTGGTCAACGAGCAGCTGCAGGAGCGGGAGATGAATGTTGCGAATGTCGTCATCCTCGCTGCTGGTCGTAAATACTGTGGCGTATTGCCCCTAGGAACGATCATCTTTGAAGGCCTTCGGATTGGAGCGTGAGTCATGAAGCTGCAGAGTATCGCATTTAAATGGCATGCGGACGCACCACTGGAAGCCGTAGCTCCCATATTACAGCTAGCAGGTTTCACACTGGGTAGGCAAAACATCTGGTCCCGCTCCGTGGGCGAGCATAAGCTGGAAATTGAGGCCCGTGTACGGATGAATAGCCCTGATCGGTCTTATTTCTGGATCCGTTGGCTAAGTGCAAGGGGTATCGTCGATAAGGGACCAATGGAACGCCTGATAAGCGATTGGTTTTTTACAGTCAATAGTCATATTCCGATAACGGTCAACTGGCTACAAGTTAAAGTTGCGACTTCTGATTTTAAACCACCGTTATTTGGCTTTTATGAAAGCGTCACTAACATTTGGGTGAAATCAGAAAAACAGATCCGCCCAGACGATCAGATCTGCCTAGATCTGAACGTGGGGTAATAGATATTTTGTCAAGCCGGATCCATTGAATCGGCTTGAGTGATGGGTACGCTTAGACGTCTGCCCAGGGAGCCATAAAAAATACAATTATCGTGAGGAGGGAGCCCCTCTGCTGCAACTTTGGCGGGGGCGTATACCCTCAGTTGCGGTAAGGGCGATTAAAGATGAATAACAAGGTGAACCTTTATAAACTACAATGGATGTACAACCGCCGGTCACAAATGAAAAAGTATACTGTTATCGGTAAACTTTTGTCACGCTAGAGCGGGAGGTGCATTTAATATGTCAATTTCTATTTTAAATGAATCGGCTGTTAGGGAAGCGAAAAACGTCTATTTTCATTCGTGCGACGCCGGCCGTCTCACTGCAAAAGATTTACTGACGGTTATCCTGGAACCGATCGTAAGAGACCGATCCATCTCAGCGATGGTGGACGATATTCTGCAGAATGGATTGCCCCATCTGGGCACGCTATCCGAATTTGAATTATCTGTCCTGTTCGACCTGGATGAAAGGCAGAGTTTTCAGTTGATGTCGGTTTTTGAATTGGCTAAACGAATGAATGCTCCAATTATAAAAGATAAATTAATAATTCGAAGTCCTGAAGATGTGAAAGACGTCCTTCAGGATCTTAAATATTTGGACCGTGAACATTTCGTCACGATCTATCTGAATGCCAAAAACCATATGATTGGTCGTGAGACCATTTCTGTGGGTAGTCTAGATGCCTCCATTGCACACCCAAGAGAGATATTCAAAGGGGCGATCCGTAGAGGGGCAGCAAACGTTATATTTGCCCATAACCATCCAAGCGGAATACCGGACCCTAGCCCTGAGGACATCATGATTACACAACGGTTGGCTGAGGTTGGCATCATTGTTGGTATTGAGGTCATGGACCACATTATTATTGGTGGCGATAAATACTACAGTTTTCAAGAACACGGCACATTCCCAGTTCCAAGGGAAATAGGCTTGTCAGAATCTTTATGCTGATTGAATCCGTCGTTGAGATCACCGGCTTCAAACTGCATAAGATGGGCGCGCTGAGTGTAACAATTGTTACTTAGAATAAAAAGGGAGGGGCTTGGACGCTCGTCCCTTTTTGTTATGGGATAAATATTGTAATCCTCTTTCCCACTGGGAGATGAGGGTTAAGGGAGGGATATTCATGCAATATGAGCAAATCGATTTATTTGAGTATTTAGAGGACATGGAGTTCTCAGAGAATCAAGATTCTCTTGAGACAGAGATTTCGTTCCCTTCAGCTTGGGCAACAGGAATTCAGGACTTCAAGGACAGGGCCAGGTCATTTGGAAATAGACAGTTACTGGCGATCCGTACGGCTGCTGCTTGGTTCATCAAGGCAGCCCCTCTTCTTTTCATGTTTCAATACGTAAATGTGTATACGGTGAAACGAGTCTTTAAGGAAGAAGTGGGCAATTACGACTTATACCAATGTTGTGAGTCTGTACTGACCAGCCGTTGGAACGCAGAGGCGATCTCCCTACATTTAAAGCGCCAATACCAAATCAGCCATTGTTGGGGATCCCTCGGGAAAGATCATTGGGCACAAGAAATAGCAGTGCTTGCTGAGGCACGTAGAATGTACGGCCAAACCATACGAAAGTCAGCATAACTCTGCAATAAATAATCAGTGACTGTAAACAGGAAGCAGTATAGTCTTTGAGTCAGTAGAAATCGGCTCATCATAAAAGGAGGGAGACCCTAAGGTTGTGGGAGGGTTTGCCTCCGCAATCAAACGGGCAATACATGATCAATCATTTACATGGTGAAGGTTTAATAAACTTAACGGTAGATACTATGAGAAAGGTTCGGCTGGAGCTTGAACCATTGCTTCGTCGTTGGGACAACATGTGTCCTGAAGACCAGGATCATTACATCGCAACCGAAGTTATGGGATGGACCCTCGGTAGCGGGGAAAATGCAGGCTTGTATATTACTGAAACTGCTGAGCTATTGCGGGTTGAAGACTTTAAGCCAACAGAGTGCTTGACGACCGCTCATTATTTATTTGAGTTCTTTCTCATTCCTGACAAAGTATCCATTCAACCATGTGGCTCCGCAGCCGGATTGTTTTGGATGGTCTATTTTAAAGATGCCTACATCGGGGCGGGGAAGAAGCTGCAGCAGGCGCTGTGTAAGTCATGCATTGTAATGAGGCATGCGATCACGTTGACAAAGGAGAAACCGGTTCAAGGCGGGATGATGCAGCCTATTAACCGTGTTCTACCATAGGAGGCGCCCATGTCTACAATTCATTTCTTGGCAAAAGCGGAGGCAAAGGAACGGCTATTCTTCCGAAAATACGGAAAACCTGGTTACCAGGTACATACGGTGACTGGCAGAGCAAATACAATTGAACGCGTTACTGAAAAATACGTATACATCAAAACATCCAGCGGGAACGAAGCGAATCGTATTCCCCGGGAACGTCTGAGACAAGCCCTAGCTATTCTGTTTCACCAAAGAGTAATCACCTTAAAAGAATTGATCCGGATTCAAAAGTTTTCAAGCGCACTTGCTGCTTTAATCCGTATTATTATGATCGATATCTGTAAGGTACTTCGAACGCCAGCCGGCGTTCGTCTTTCTTTAAAGGGATTGCGATACATTTACTCTGGAATCAGCAAAGGGAAACGTGATGTGAGGATCGTAAAACAGAACGGCGGTTTGTTCGTCTTGATTAACTACTTTACCGTTCGATCGGACACCGCAGCAACCTGGAAGGATAACCTTCGCGAGCTGGGATTTGATTATAAATGCGTCATGCTCGATCCGGGGGAGAAGACCCTTCATGAAGCTAAGCGGAAAGGGAAAACAGTGAAACCGCTAGACCTGGATGAATATGCGGAGTTCGTGAAGCAACACAGTGTGATATCATCTATCAATTTTTAACGATCGATAAGATTGGGGATCCGGAAACAACACAGGCGAATACGCTTTATTTGGAGCGGGCTGTTGGCCGAAAGCCAATTCCGGTATATCATGTCCAGAATTCGCTGGCCGTGCTGCAGGATTACATCGATCAAGGCTATGAGGTCATTGCCATTGGCGGTTCCGTCTTTGTTGGTCGTAAGCGTCGTGCACAGCTGTTCGATGAAATTTTTAAACGATTCGGTGATATAGCGAATTTCCACGCGCTTGGTGTAGGTTCTACGGAATTACTGCTTCAATATCCATGGTTTTCAGCGGATGCTTCATCCTGGCTGAACGGACGGATATTCGGTAAGCTGCAGACCCTGAGTGGGAGTAAATCCGTGCCGACATGGATGACTTCTGAAGAAGCTATCTCTTTTAATGTCCGATTGTTCTCCGTCTTAGAGGATCGGTATGATGGTATACAGATGAACATCGACTTGTTACCGTTATTGTAAAAGAGTATGTCTGGGTTTATGAGTATGTGTTACAATATGGTAGATTTAAGACCAAGGGAGGTTCTAACTTGCCTGGAGAACATAAAGATCCAGAAGATCGAATTGAGTATCTTAGCTGGTTTGAAATGATAGAAAGATCTTTCGACCCTCCTCTTTTGAAAGGAAGGAGCCGTTTTAAAGAAACACAGGGCTGGTTTGGAGTTTGGTTGATACGTTCATTGAGCGGTTTTAAGTATAAAAAGATGTCAGAAGAAAGTTTCAACAAATTTTCCGCTATCTTCTCAAGCAAGTTACAAACTTGGCTTACATATTTGGGCTTGGGTGGAATTTTAGGATTCATAGGTTTCTCAAATGTTCCAAACCTCCACTTTGATTCATGGTATGCCATAGTAGGCTATGTAGTTATCGCTGCCTCTTTGATCATGTCATTAATCGCGAATCTGGCACGCATGCTTACGATTAGCGATCCTTACTTTAACTCTGAAGCGTACAGAATCTTCAAACGGGAAGAATACGAAATGTTTCTTCCCTATTTTAAAGAGAATAAGTACACTTTTAAAACAGCTCAAGAATGGGTAAAGCTTTTGTATAGGGAAAACAATTTGGATGCAGTGATTGCTGAGCATACAGAAATACACAGACGTTATCGAGATATCATAGATAATCTTAATATGAATTTAGAAAAGAGTACTCAAGGTTTGATAGAAACTGAGGAATCGGTAAAGTTGCTTAACCAGCAAATTGAACTTCTGCAGGGCTTAGCTAAGGTTAACGAAGATGGCTTCAATTCAGCAATTAGCACCATTTACCGCCTACGCTCTGAAGACCGATTATTCAATACTACCGATCTCAGGGTAGTGACGGACTTTTCTTTATTTGAACTTGTGGGCCCCTACTTATATCGGCTTTGCGAGCAGGGGACAACCGAGACTCCAAAAATGATATACATCGACGATCCGAATTATGAGCATTACTCTTCTGTAAAATTGGTGCAGGGTGAAAACACCATTGAATATGCAACTAGTGATCGTGAAGGTAGAACAGTTGCAAGTTATTGGATTGAATTACCTTCGGAAAGAATACTAGTATATAATTTTCACTATGACTCTACAATTACAGGTATGAATGATATAATAGAGATGAAAGAGATGTACCGCTATATCAAAGGAATATGCATGCATCTGGAAGAAAGAGGATTTTTAAACAAGGAGGGAAACCGCCATGTTGCAAACTAAACGTTCAACTAATAGCCTGAAAGCTAGTAATGAACGATTACAAGCCATAACTAAAGATATTAATAGGATCCAGAAGGAAAGCTTGCGGGCATGGACTTCCGCAGAAGTAAATCTTGGACGTACAAAGGAACTTAGGGAAGACTTGGGTGAATTACTAATTAAGCAAGAGGAGAGTCTTCACAGACTTGCAGCTCTTGCAGCAAAATAGTATCAACATTTCAATAAAAGGGAGCCTGTGAAGGCTCCTTTCATGTTTATTTTTCATAGATTCGTCAATACTGCTTCTATTACCACTAAGGGGTAGATTGCAGTGACAGAAAAAAACAGCAAAATCATAAAAGGTAAGTTTAGACTAGAGGAGAATGCCTTTGCTTCTTCAAAAGAAAAAAGAGAACAAATCATGCGGGACATCGAGAAAATCAACAAAAAATTGGCATCAGTTCGAAAAAATAAGTAATGAGCATGTTCTTTAAGAGAAGGAAATTTACACTTCAAATTCTATCCACACTCATTTTCAAAAAGTCTTATTGATAAAAAGCTGCTGAATCATTCAGTAGCTTTTTTATGTTAGGAATGTAGGATAAAGGTCCTTAGTGTCGAAATAATAAATTTCTAAAGAGCAGTAGTGAATGGTTAACTAGAGAGATGGTAAATAAGGGAGGAGCATAAAGTGCAAAACGATTTATGGGGTCGCTTTAATCCAGATGAGATAACTGAAAAAATAAAGTATTGGGTAGATTTATGGGAGGAGCTCATTACAAATAAATCATATGGTTTAAAAATGGAAAACCCTCATTTATTAGTTATGGACATTATCGATGAAATAGATTCAAATCAACTGCAGAATTCTGAAAACAAACAGTATTTCCATAATAAAATTAATGAGTTTCTAAAGAACGACATTGTTATAAAAAAATATTATCGAACTGATTTTGAATTACTTCGGTCCTATTATGATCAAAACAAGTTCTTATTAAAACAAATTTGTCTAAACATAAAGGAAATATTTGAAAAAGGAGGATATTTTAAAAATGCCTTGCTTTTTTTAAACAATATTCTTTTAACTCCGGAATGGCATTCCGATGATGAAGCGAACATATCGTTATTATCACAGAATATAATTATTGAATTCCTATTAAAAGGATACAGTCTCAATGACATTATGAAAATGCCAGATAACATTTTTAGTTTTTATCAAAAATTTGAAGATGAAGACACATATATATATACAAGTTTTCCCCATTCTGTATCCGATAAAAATGATGATAGAAGTGAATGTCTTAGAAAAGTAGCCGCCGAAATCGATAACCTTACTGTTGAAGACAGGCTTAGTGCCTTAAAGCGATATTATTTCTCTGAGCCAGAGATCTATTATGTCATCTATAGAATTACAGGTATCAAAGGGGACATTGATATTAAAATTGGCGAAGATGTAAATCTATATTCACCGAGAGTAAAAAACTACATTGTCAAGGAAGAAAGTGAGAGTGAATTTTTTGGATTCCCAGAGAATGAATATCATATTAACGCAGCTGTAAAAACCAGTGCTTTCACTACCTATTCTGCTGGGGAAATAGCTGTTCAAAAATTAGAAAGAGCTCTTGACTTATTTCGGATTATTTACTTAACCAATAATAATATTAGAGTCGAACACGAAAATTATATTGTTGTTAAGGATGGTTTAGAAGTCGCATCCCATAGATCATTAAGTAAAGACAATGGTTATCTTAGATGGGTAGAGGCATTAGACTTAGAGCAATTAGGACCCTCAATAGAACACCTAGAACTATTCAATCAAGCAAGTAAGTATCTTTATGCAAATCCAGATTCTCAAACAATAATAGAGAACCGAATTACTCATTCCTTGCGCTATTTTAGGAAAGCAGAAGACGCTGTTTCACCAGAGGAAAAATTAGTTAATTATTGGATTGCTATAGAGAATTTACTAGACTTTAAAACTTCTTTTCAAGAGTTACTTAATAAAAAGAAAGAAACGAAATTCAGTATTGCTCAGAAATTCATACCAAATGTCTTGATTATTGATTATATTTATGATTCTTTCAGAAATCTATATCGTTACTTTCGAGTTTTAATAGCCGATTCTAAACTGAAGTTGCCCAATGAACTTATAGAAATTACCAATCTCATACCTAAAGAAAATACTAAAGTCTCAATAATTCCATTTTTGGAGAACTTGAATCAGATATCACCACATACATCAAATAGATTAATATTAAATAAAATTTATGAGGGGGAGCGCTTCTATTCTGATAACAAATTCGTAATAGAACAAATTAACAATAGATTAAAAGAGATAAGTATTGACATTCTTCTTCTGTATCGTTACAGAAATAAGATCGTACATAATGCACATTATGATTCTAAAATATTACCCTACTACGTTCCAAAAGCTAGAGCAGTTGCAAGCAAAGTAATATATTTGGTTCTTAATGGTTATAGAGAGCAGAATCAATCCACACTTGAATCTATCTTCGTAAGTCATTATATAAAAATACAAAAATTGATTAATGTGCTTCAACAAAATAATAAAGATTCAATAATCAATATTTTAGAGCAGTTATAGTATTAGCCAAAGTGTTCGCAATATAAGCAGCTCCTCAAACAGTGTCAATGATCATCAAAGGTGGTGGAAATAAGCATGCAGAATCGGAAAATCATATTATCAGATGTAACGCCAAAAAAGCTGCAGTTTAAGTCACAGGACGAGATAACAAGAGAAAATAGAAAAAAACGTGAGGAAATTATCAAGCGTCTGGAAGAACGGAAGCACTGAACTAAATTTTTCTAATATATGGTTTGTATCTAGATCCCCATGAGCTCCTCGCTCTCTCCCGGGGATTTTTTGTTTTATATAAGTTGTGTGTAAAACCATATTAGATCTGCTATTAATGCATTCTCCAAAGATTTACACCAAGGACAAATATACGCTATAATATTGATATTACTTAAGTTTTTTTATTTTCCTTGCCGTCAATTTCGGCGAGGAAGGGTCAACAGTCAACTAGCTGCTTAAATATGATTTGCGCTTAAAGGAGACGTAAAAGTGTACGGGATACGTACGCTTTTTTTTGCGTCTTCTTTTTTTTGTGCAAAAAAGGAGGAAAGAAGAAAATTGAGTCATATCACAATTTCATCAAGAAGATACGAACAATTCTATTGGGTATTCGTACACGAGGATTTGAAGCGGTACATGGTGCTTTCAGATGAGGAGTTGGACAGTGCAGATTCTCTGCGCTGGGAGTTAATGAACGAAGGATTTGACGTCTTATGGGACTCTGCCCTTAGCCGTAAACAGGCGACCCGGTACATGAAATGTCTTTATCCGGATTGGAGGAAGTTCGAATTGGTTCCAGTGCCGGTGACTTTTAAAGAAGCATGTAACTTCATTGACATGTATCATCGCCATCATCCAGCTCCGCAAGGTATGAAATTTGCGCTTGGCTTCAGCAATGGACGTAGCTTAATTGGTGTCCTTACAGCCGGCCGGCCTGTGTCCCGCTTCCGAGACAACGGTCAGACGTTAGAAGTTACCCGTTTATGCGTCCAACGTGCCTATAAAAACGTCTGTAGTAAGTTGTATGCAGCTGCTGCACGTGTAGCAAAGGAAATGGGATACCACTCCCTCATTACTTATACACTGGTAGAAGAAGCGGGATCCTCACTACGAGCAGCAGGATTCCGATTCGATGGCATAAGTCCAGGAGGGAGTTGGCAGAGCCATGGCCGTAGACGACAAGATCGTCATCCTACGGGGCCCAAGAAGATTTGGATGATGGACCTTCGAACTTGCAAGGAGAAATAAAGAAAGGGAGTGATTGTTCTGAACCGAATTGCCCTGATCACTGAATCATCAACCCGGCAAACTAGTTCGATGCCGGCTTTTACATTCTATCAAGGATCGCGCAGCCGTTGGGTCAATAACATCATTCGTTATATGGAGGTTCGTAATTTCCCACATGAGAACATTTTCTTTCTAAGCGTATTTGGGCAGCGCATTTTCAAGTACCAGGAGCTCGTTGAGCCGTACCCTGTCCAGAAATGGCACCCACGCAAAGATGAATGTGCGGCATTTGCGGAGAAGATCGTAGCCTTTATTCAACAGATACACCCGCTTCCCTTCGTGGAGATCCATACCGGTAAAACAATATCCGACCCGTTAAAGCAACTATTTAATGCAAGTGGGATTGAATATCGCGTTTACGGCGATGGAGTACCGCTTGGAGCAAAGCCAACATGGTACGCGGAGTTGATTGAGGACGAGCTTACCCGGATCAGACTCAAGGAAATAGAACGAGAAAAAATGGTAGTGTCTTCTTTGATTCAATTTCAGGCACCAATTGAGGCAAGCAAACTGATTGATCAGTTCGAAAACAGAGCTCATTTGTATGGCATTGAGGCCAACATGGAGGAGCTGAAAAAACTGATCGGCAGCTATCGTCAAAAGAAAAAGGATGCGAACAAAGCATATGAGGCTTTTAAAGGCATTTTGGAGAGAGAAGATATCACCGGGGAACTGACCCGCTTCCTGGAGTCTATACAATCCTTAGCGGAGCTTCATTGGCATGCTGATTTTGAGCACTTTAAGAGCAAGTTTGGCCAGAGTATAGCAAAATTAAGGTTGTACTTGATCAAACACAATTACGCTTTGATGGCTGAAAACAATGTTTTTGCTGCACTGCAGCGTATTCAAATCGCACTTCTTAAATAGTAGGAGAAGCTATGATGACGAAGAGAAGAAGGCGCCCCCATACTCTCTAATTTCAGGTGTGAATGAAGGAGCGGGTATTTTCCCGTTTTGCGGTTCATTGTAGCCCCCTTCTGCGAGCTCCCTACCGGGATAAGTAGCACTTACGCTTCTCTAATCGAGAGAACGTAAGAGGACAGAGAGAGTCCTGCCTATTTCCGAATCGATAAACCGACTTCGGAAAATAGGAGAGATGGAATATGGCGTTAAATGGAACTGTAGTACAGTCAGGGTTGAGATATTTTGGAGGCAAAGCTAAATTGGCACGGTCAATTATTCCTTATCTACCAGATCATCATTGTTGGGTTGATCTGTTCGGTGGAGCTGCGAACATGACCATCGCGCGGGAGCAGCCTAGTAAGGTCGAAGTGTTCAATGATAAGGACGGAGACCTCGTCAATTTTTACATGGTTCTGCGGAAAAACAAGGAGAAACTGCTGGATGACTTAGCTTCTTTCCCGACAAGTCGTTATTTATACGAGACATGGCTTCGGGAAGAAATGCCCCAGGATCCCTATGAGCGTGCAGTCCGGTATTTCTATCTGCTGAGACAAAGCATCATCCCCATGCCAAATCAACCGAGCGGTTGGCGCGCTGGGAAAGTTAAAAATGCGGCAGCCGATTATCAATCCTCGATTGCCAAATTGGATGCATTTGAGAAGCGTTTTCGAAAGGTCATGATAGAATGCTTAGACTTTCGTGAAATCATCAAGCGTTATGACGGTCCGGATGTTTTCTTTTTTGTTGATCCGCCTTATGTTGGCCGCGAGAATTGCTACAAAGGTGGATACCGAGAAGAGGATCATGCAGAGCTTGCCGAAATGCTCAAACATATCGAAGGTAAGTGTCTTGTCACCTACTATGGTGACCCGCTTGTACTTGAGCTATATAAAGATTGGAAATATGTGACCATAGAAGCGAAGGTCGGTGCCGTCGTAAAGGCGTCGCTCGGCCAAAAACGCAAGGTGGAGACGGAATATCTGTTCATGAACTACGTTCCAAAACGTTCTGAACAGCAGATTTCGTTTTTTTAATTTGGAGCGATATAGAAGGAGGCTAACCTGAAATGACAGAACAACGATTGTTTAATTGCATCCTTGTGGACGAAGGACTTATAGAAAAAGTGTATTCCGACTTTGACTTCCATCGTTTCGTGAGAATTTGCAGTGACCAAACCAAGCATTATTTAACGAAACACGGGTCGGAGAAGGATGGCAAATCGGAGCTAACGACGGAAACCGGCTATCTTCATTTAACTTCGGTCATTCCGGGTGATCCGGAATCCGAAGTCTACATTTGGTCTTATCCTTTTGATGGCGAGACGAGTGTTGAGGACTTCTTCGAAGAACTAGAAAATGAAATTGTCTCGCTGGACCGAGGCAGCGCCGACGTTTACGTGATAGCGTTGAACAATGGTAAAGAAGTTGAGCGAGGTTTTATCTACAAAGTCATAAGGGAGCAACCAAGTGTACTTGAAGTGATGGACGAGATCAACGATCGAGCCACGTCGACTTTAGAAACAAACTGGAGTGAGGTAAAACGGATATCCGCTAAGCAGTATTTAACCATTTCGAGCCTTTACAAAGAAGCAGAACCGGACATCCAACGAATTTCGGAAATCACGGCCAGCATCTTGTGAAACGTTCGACTAACATGAGGGAGCAAAAGAGAGGAGAGATCCATTTGAAGATTTCCAATACAGCAATCAAAGCTTTTAATGCGGGAATTCGGCCGTCATTCAATCCGGCTGTCAACGTCCGTGATAAACGCGGGACACAAGAGGAGCATGCTACCCTCCGTTGTATTCAGAGAGCCAAATACGGTGTCTTCGGTGGTAAAGTGTCCCGGAAAGACGTTACAGAATATGCGTATTGTCTGGAGTAAGAGAGAGACAGGAAGACTGTTCACGGTATAGGACCAAACCAATACATCGAATGCTTTAACCCTCTGCACTGGGGATATCAATTTCCTCCCCCGTGCAGACGGGGAGGAGCAGGAGGAATAAGGATGGTCGTTTGTGTAAATAAACCTAAAGTTAAAACGGAACACACCGTGGCTCATTTATTTGGCGGCGCCGGCGGTGGTTCGCTTGGTTTTGCTCAAGCCCGCGGGGATTATATGGGGTTTGTAGGACGTTTCCGAACGCTCTGCAGCATAGATTCTGACCCGGTGGTATGCCAAAATTATGAGATGATCACCGGCAGTAAGGCTGTTTGCATGGATTTGTTTTCAAGAGAACAATACATCGATTTTCACGGACAAGAGCCTCCGGAAAATTGGTACGAGGCTACGCCAGGCGATCTGTGGGATGCATTCGGATGGGAAGTGCCCGATGTTATCTTTACATCTCCTCCCTGTAAAGGGTTCTCAGGGCTTCTGCCTGAGAAGTCTGCAAAAACAAAGAAATATCAAGCGCTCAATGAGTTAACAATTCGTGGACTTGAAATCGCGCTTAGAGCCTGCCTCGAGTATGGTGGCAATCTACCTGCTCTAATCCTTTTAGAGAATGTTCCAAGAATCATGACCAGAGGGAAAAAAATACTCGATCGAATTAAAAAGAGGCTGAAGTCTTTTGGCTATCTATCGAGTGATAATACCCATGATTGTGGGGAGCTAGGTGGCCTGGGAGAACGAAGAAAGCGGTATTTATTGATAGCAAGAAATGAACAGCGTATGAGTAACTTCGTTTACCAGCCGCCGCGGAAGCCGTTAAAAACGATTGGCGATGTTCTTGGAGATCTGCCATTGCCAGGTGATACCCTCGCAGGCGGCCCGCTTCATCGCCTTCCAAAGCTTGAGTGGAAGACATGGATGCGGCTAGCCCTGATTCCCGCCGGCGGGGATTGGAGAGATCTGAATCAATTGGATTGGTGGAACTACCGCATTGAACACGAGCCTCGTAGAGGAGCCTGGGCAGTCGAAGATTGGAACGATATTGCACGAACGGTAACAGGTGGAGCTGGTCCCGGACGAAGTAATGGGGCTACAGCGGTGTCGGACCCTCGGATGGGCTTGAACGAAAATAGCACTCATCGTTCCATTTACCGAATATCCCGATGGGATGAGTCATCTCAAACCGTAACAGGGGCTGTGGGACCAAATAATGGTGCCGTTTGCGTGAATGATCCGCGGTTAAAAGAACGTAAGGGGAGACACCCTGGTGTTTACCAGGTCGTTCGATCAGATGAACCCTCGCCGTGTGTAACCGGAACGCGGTTCGGAAGCGGGGCCTTGGCGTTTTCGGATCCACGTTGTAAAACCAATCTGCACCCTGATAGCTATGGCATACAGCGATGGGATGATACCGCAAAAACCGTTCGATCCGCAAATCGAATTATGCAGTCTGCAGCGAGCGTTTCGGATCCGCGAAACACTTTATCTCCGAATACCGAGGTTTCGGAAAAAGGAAGCATTTTTCCTGCGGATCAAGATCGAGGGGTGTATCTCATCATTGCAGAAGATGGTACGTGGCATCGTCCTCTTACAACGTTCGAACTAGCTATGCTTCAATCTTTCCCAGCTAGACTTCCTAACGGTTTGCCTTTTCAACTTACTGGCTGTAGCGATGCAAAGGCAAGAGAGTATATAGGGAATGCCGTTCCTCCAGAAGCAGCTAAAGCAATGGGAACTACGTTCCTTGTAGCCTTGATGGCAGCTTCTGTAGATGCCGGCTTTACACTCAGTTATGAGGCAGTTTGGGTTCGTCAAGAATCTGAACAACTGCCTGAAGCCATTGTTCATTAAGAAGGTCCTGATCGAATCGATAGGGCGACGGGAGCACTTAATCACTCAAAAAACCTGCCTTTAACCGGCAGGTTTTTCTTTTGGTACATTTTTTTCAAATAATCCTAATTGCTCAGCTCTCCTTATAATTTGTATTAAGTTTTGCATATCTTCTGACGGAGATGCTGCTACAGGAGACTTGGCCGATTCATGGTTCTCGACTTGTAGTGTGAGATGAGAAACTTGCTTCGTTAAGTCATCGATTGTTTCCCGCATGCTTTCATACTCCCGCTTCAACATTGTAAGAGTATCAATAAGTGGATCAAACGGAGAAACGGAATGTTGAGGTTCTGCATGAAGATCCTTATCGTGAGTGATAGTTGATACAATGCTTTTTCGAATGTGCCTCTTGTCAGATTTACTTTTCAATTTAGCTGATTTAATCTGCTTATCAAATTTTTTCCTTACAGTGCTATTCCAACGAAAACCGCATGCTGCTGGGGTGCGCTTGAGCCCTAATGCTACCTCTTCAAACGCCTCGAGTTGAGTTTTACCATTCTCTATGTGTTCTAGAACTGTTTGGGCTAGTAATAGGTCGTCGTTAAAGCTCCATTCATCTTTCCTTCTCATGAATACCTCCAGGTGATTATCTATTCATATGTTTATCCACTTCATTAAAGATTTATTCTTCACTTTAACTATCATAAGATTTATTCCCATATTAACCTTACATGATATCAATGTAGCTTCTATACGCCATTAATAACTGAATAGCTCAATAACAGCACTATTTTTTACGTAACGCCGCGTTACGCGTCGTTATTTTTAAATGGGCTGGAGTACTTATTTACTATTTCGAAAAAAGAGCATCCCCTAAAATAGGTAAAGCCGAGTGTTTTGAGCACTCGGCTTTTTAGAGAATGGTCCCATGTAGATCACCTGCTGAGAATCTTCTGTATTTCAATAATAACTTCTTATACCTAACTCATCGCAGTACTTATGATACTGACTTAAGAGTTTTCCTCCATCAGCATTTAAAGTTTTGCTTATCCGGTCTTTAAATGATCCTGAAGAACGAAGATTACATGATAGAGCATTAATATGTTGGACTAAATCAGAATCCAGTTCAGCATATTGCAAGTAAATCGGAAGTAGTTGCTCTTGATCATACCAAAATTTATAGTTTGAACCTGCATTACTTGCATTCATTATGTGGTTTCTATATGCTTCAAAATACCCATATCTCCGGAGCAGTTCTACAAATTGAGGTGTTAGTACATCTCCCACCCATTTTAGAGTTTCCGACTTAATCCATTTATTCCAAAGGTCTGGCAGTTCTGCAGGAGGAATCTTTTGATTTTCTAACAGCCAGCTTGTTATTTCGTATAAGTTACTCACGTTCTCATCAGATATATGTGCAATTGGGATAATTCTATGCCAAATTTTTCTCAAAGTCTGATTGTCATCATTGTAAAAGCGGATCAGTTTAGGGTAAGCAAAAATAAATCCCTCAAGATCGTCCAAATCATCCTTGAGATAGTTCAATAATTGTCCCCTTACAGCTTCATCGCTCTCTAAAAGAGAAATCCAAAAGTTTTTATAATAACTCCGGGAGCGGTATCTCATCGTAACGACTTGAAACAACTTTGAAAAGAGAGTTCCGTAACCTTCACTATGAACTACACTTGGAAGAATATTCAGAAGTTCTGTAAAGTCAGCGGTTGGGTCGTTTTCTGCCGGGTTAAAGTGAGATTTTACTAACTGTACATACCCTTCGACGCCGCCATTGACCATAAACTTGCCGGAATGATTCTGTATGAACATCCACAGGGACTCTACATGCGGATAGCTGACTATATCTTTGCCATGTGCACAATCATTCCGTTTATCCTTGAAATGCACAGCATCTTTTCTTACAGATTTTGAGATTAAGAAGATGTTTTTATCCGTCCCACTGTTATCCATCCCTATCAAATTGTTAACTTTTATATCCCAACTCTCAGGTTTCCGTAATTCTCCCTGAATATCCTTCCATTTCGACTGATCGGGAAGAAGTTCTGGGCTTGGCGGGCCGGACACCAACAAACGTTCTCTTACCATAGTAATGAAACCTAGATACGATAAAATATATGCTCCTCGATATGCAGAAGCCTTGTAGCAAATAATAGATTCATCAAAAATCGCCTTAGCCTCTGCGGAAATAGTCTGACGTTGACTATCAAGCCAAACCTCAAAACCTAATTTCATTTACTTCCAACCCCTTCTAAGTGTATTGTCTACCACCATCATATAGTTGTTATCGGAAATTTTTCAAATTTAATAACTAGGAGATATTTGTTGTGTTCTCCTTTATTTACAACAGATTTATCCAGCTTTATAATAAAACTATTAAGATTTTCTTCTTTCTTTTTCTTTGCCGTTATTAATTCGGTAAAGATGGTGAATAGCTGGCTACAGCTAATAAAAATGGGATTGAAATAGGAAGGCTATAAAGCATACGCACTACACGTATGCCTTTAGGGCCTTCTTTTTTTATGTCCAAAAATAAGGAGGAAATAGAGATGAGCAGCTTGGAGACAGTAATTGAAAAAGACGGATTGAGGATGCTGCGAGTTTATAGGGAGAACCGGCTGATCTTATGCCTTCCCAGTGTAAACCGAATTACTGCATTGGAGAGCCGTACCGATTCAGAACAATTCGATACGATTGAGGAAGCAGTAGATTTCATCAAGAAAAAGGAGCTGTATTGCCGAAACTCTTACTCGTTACATCTGATAGTCAGGGCATATGACATCGTTGACGAGCACTACATCCGAATTTATTACAACGTTCATGCTTCTGGATGCTAGAGAGGGAGGGAAATAGAAACAATGGAGACATATGAACGAGTCGAAAACACCACTAAGGTTGGTATCCAGAATCGCCTAAAAGACTTTAATTCGGTCATCTTGGACATGTGGGATTACTTCGAGTCTGCTGGATTCTCATTTCATGGAGTCATACGGGACTGGACCGGCGTTTTTCAAAACGGAGCCTGCTACGCAGTTCATCATTTCGTAAAGGATCGGCCGGATCAGGATTGCATTGCTCCCGACAGCGGTTACTCATGGAAGGATATTTTTAGAAGCGATTCTGCTGCAGGAGCGCTTTTTTTGTTCCTGGAGAAATCGGGGTTCCGGTTAAGAATGCCTGAACAAGCAGCCATTGACGCGTTGGTGGCCTCTACAGTATGTGATGACTCGGATATGTTCAGAACCGCTCTGTATCCGTCGATAAATGACTGGAGTCTTATGAGTCCGAAGCATAAGTTCCAGGTTTACGGAGTTCATAAAACGTGCGCTTTATTGATTGAAATATATTCGCTTGATATCCCTCCATACGGTGCGAGTAAACTCCCGCTCCCGTTTCCGGATGATCGCTGCCAGCCATCTTTTGATTTTTGGGATTTGGTACCTAACGAGCCGAAGAAGCGATCCAAACGAGCAATTGAGGGGGAGACCTTGGATTACCTTGAAAAGGTTGATGACGAGCTGCTGGCCGTCACCAGGGCGAAAATCAAAAAGATTTATGACGAACATTCCATCATCGGACTTTTAAATTCTGGGGGCGTTGATTCTAGACTTACGCTGCAGCTGATGATTGAACATGCAATAAAGAATCCGGATCCATCGAAACGCATCATGGTCATTTCTGCTGACACGTTGGTAGAAAATCCAGGCGTCAAAAAAATTATTCATGATCTCCGGGAAGCTTTACATAAAGCTTTTTCATGGATTGAGTACCATATCGTCGAACCACGTGAGGATAACACCCTCCTGGTGTGCATTATTGGCAAGGGATACCAAGCCCCGTCAGTAACCTTCAAGTATTGCGTCCGCCGCTTAAAAATTGAGCCGGCGCGAGAGTTTCTTGAAGCGGTGTTCCTAGCAGATGGCGCGGATGATACGGTACTCGTGTTGGGTTCAAGAGATAATGAAAGTGTACAAAGAAGACGCAGCCTCTCTAAACACTTTGGTGGGGATTTCTACGGACACCACCCGGTCGGCAATATTCGCACAGCATCGCCGATTAGAGATTGGACAAAGCAGGAAGTTGTGACGTATTTAGCTTTTAACAGAGCACCATGGAAAGGGGCTCGCAATACAGAGTTATTGGCGTTTTACGGAAATGCAGCGGGTAGTGAATGTCCACTCGGCGCGGCCGTCGTTAATGATAATGAGGCCATGATGCAGTGTGGTAAATCGGCTAGAATGGGATGCTATCTTTGTACCATTGCGCAGGACAAGAGCATGGGGAATTTGATCTCGACTCATCCGGAATACGAAAAGTACTATCAGTTCCGGCGAATTCTGAAAGCCATCGGTCAGGACATTCGTTATGGTGGCATTACCGGATTTCAACGCATCGGAAAGTCTAAAATCGGAAGCGGGATCGGTGACTTGACGATCGATTGTCGAACCCACCTCCTGCAGGCGATGGCTAGATTCGATATTGAATGGCGTAAGAGTGAAATCATTACGGCCTATCAGATGGTACTAGAACGTGAAACTGTCGAAGGCTTTCCTATTACTGAAAGGTTCCGTAAAGCGATCTACCGGTTAATCGGTGTTTCTGGTCCATTCCAGCGATTGCTCGGGCACTCTGTGTTTGATCCGTATGGAACAGGGGTCGATCAATGTTCAGAGGAAGATGCAGAAGCTATAAAGCGGGTGCTTGCTAAAAGAAGCACGATGATTTGAAGATAAACGAATGACTGGCCCATTGTTTTCTCTACGTCCTGGCGGACGGTAAAATACCTCCGCCTTGCGCGGAGGAGCATGGAGGTATAAATATGTCTAAACAATCAGTTATGTCACTGTTTGATTACTTCTTATACGATCAGGACTTTCAAGTTTCTATGCCGCATGAAGTCGTACTGGATACACTTCCGTCGTCATCCAGCAGTAAGAAACAATACGCCTACGATTGTGGCGAGGAATTGCGCGGAGCACGGAAGCATCTTACGGCCGGTCTGGCCAGATTTTCACCAGAGTGGCAGACCGCGATTGAAGATGACCCTATCCAGGCATACCATCAGGTCTGCAAAGATGGGATGATCGACTCATTACGTGCTGAAACATTCCAGGAGGAGGGCTACGCATCTGAAGCTGCCCTAGTGATTAAGCTCATTTGGGGCCGCGTTAGCCAACGTCCTGCCGATGATCCACTGCAAAGAAGATACTTTATTCAAGCAGTGAATGAACTGAGAGCGTTATTTAAAGACGCAAAGACGATAGACTCTGTACAAGAGGCCGTGACAATACTACACGAGAATGTTCGCAATGCATATTATTCGCAATCCGAGTATCGAGTAAAGAAAAATCCGGATCTTTTGACATATAGCTATTGGCTATCACTCGGAGATCGATTTTTATCCCTTTTCATTTCAAAGTCACGCACTGTTGCTGGCTACCGAAAGGTTTATCAGAGGGCTTTCGATTCGGAGGAAGGACGAGACTGGAACTGGGCAAAGCCCAAGGAACGAAGCAGTAGTCTGCAAAATAATAAAGCATTTTGGGAACGTAAGGTGCCCGAAGAGGTTATCCGTTTATCGGAGAATCCCTCGGGGGTTGCGAAGCCAGATGATTTCATTGAATATTATGGATTTCGCGGCATTCAGTTCGGCAATTGGGTTGATGATGCTGCCGGTCGATATCACGTTTTATGTTCAGGGAATGCATGGGCCGATCTCGCTTCGATTTTGAAGCTTCCCCCAAAAGCCATTTCATTTTATGGCGCCTTAGGGCTTGCCTTTGGAGCACGAGGGAGTGGTAAAGCAGCTGCACATTTCGAAGTCGCTACCAACGTCATGAACTTGACCAAGTATCGCGGTGGTGGGGCTCAGTGCCATGAATGGGCTCATGCCTTGGATCAGAATTTATATTCTTACTCCCATCAGTTTACGAATGGTAAGCGTGCTTTATTATCCGGAACCAATGCAGGCCCCCATCTTCCAGTTGAGGTGAAAGAGACATTTGCTGCGTTGATTAAGGTCATTAAAGAAGGTACTGGAAGACGGTATGTTCACGTTCCTGATCCGCTCCCTCTTCCAGAAAATCATTATTATCAAAGTGTTAAGGGAGAATTAGCTAAGAATAACTACGATGTGAGCGCCGCACTGCATTCCTTGGTTGGCCGATATCGTATAAAGAAAAATATGTGGATGGACATAGGCATTCTTTATTGTAACTTACTGAAGGAAGCGGGAAAGGAAGTTCCAAACAACTTCTACATCCCTTCAGACGAAAGCCTGTTTTATTCCGATGCTAAAAGTCGAGGAGCCTACTGGCGAAGCAATCATGAACTCTTTGCTAGGGCATTTGAGGCATGGATTGAAGATGAATTATCCGAGGCCGGAATGACTAATTCGTACTTAGTATATGGCACTCAGTTTGGTGGACCATACCCGACCGGTGAGGAAAGGCAGTTGATTAA
The DNA here is from genome assembly GCF_056173265.1 of Paenibacillus sp. QJM3NY_38. Taxonomy (NCBI): domain Bacteria; kingdom Bacillati; phylum Bacillota; class Bacilli; order Caryophanales; family Paenibacillaceae; genus Paenibacillus; species Paenibacillus sp. QJM3NY_38. The sequence continues at coordinate 17,982 of NZ_JBWBUJ010000002.1, read as the reverse complement.
CGCTGCTTTCCGTAAATGGTGGGAAGTAATGCTGCAGCTTGGTATTTTCACAAGTGACCGTTTTGGGCGGAATGCGCATTGATTTAACACTAAATACCGGGAGGAATCGGAATGACCAGGACCTTGAAAGAAGTGGAAAGAGATATTGAGCGAAAAAGAGGAATACTGAATAAAGCGGGAAAACGCTTAGGGCTTCATTCCGCTTATGTTCTGAGAAAATCACAGGAACTTGATTGTTTGATAAATGAATATACAGCAATGTCAATGGATCGTCGAAATCGAAATAAATAAAAATAACTGAAAAGAACAGGCGGATGAGATCCCGCTTGTTCTTTTCACATTTTCGTACGTCTTGGTTTTTCGAGCTATTGATGGATCAAGTAGGCCCAGCATTATTCGTTCAATGTTCTTCTGATGTACGCGCAAATACTCGCTTGTCCCAGCAAAGAACATCCGTCCTTATGCTCCACACTCTGTCCTATATCCCCCCTAACAAGTGCTACTTTATGCGGGTTATCCCCGAAGGCTGGTCCCAATGGTTTTTCGATTTTTCAGCTGCTAATGGATCGATATTATCCCATACCAAAATGTATTCGTTCCCATCCTCATCTATTGCTAAAGCCGTGTACATTTTCCCCTCATCAGTTGGATAAGGATCCTGTGTCGTAATTAACAACTTTCCTTCCCATTCGATGACTGTGGAGTTATGAACATTTATTTCGTTGAATCTTCGCATGATAATACCCCCTTATAATTCTCTACCTTCGTAATGCGGTCTGTTTTCTTCGTAAGAGCCCAGCTGCTTTATTTAACAATATCCTAAATGGTTGTATAGCACAGCAGAACAAAATAGGAACAGCATCTGAAAGTTTCCCTTTTTTTCTCATTGATAAAGGAACTGTTGTTCGCATATAATACAAACAAATGTTCCTGTTTTATCAAAGGAGGAATATGCGTTGAAATCATCCAAACGTGTGGTGATGCTTGGTGACTGCCAGTCTTTTTATGCCTCAGTTGAAAAGGCTGAACATCCTGAATATAAGGATCGGCCTTTGGTGGTCGCTGGGGATCCGGAACGACGTTCAGGAATTGTGTTGGCAGCATGTCCTCTTGCTAAAGCAAAGGGAATTACAACAGCTGAACGACTTGGGGAAGCAGTCGCTAAATGCCCAGACCTTGTAGTGATCAAGCCGCGAATGCAGCGATACATCGACGTATCTATGTTGATAACGGACATCTACAAAAGTTATACGGACTTGGTCGAGCCGTACAGTATTGACGAGCAATTTCTTGATGTAACAGGATCAATGCATCTTTTTGCGGATACACCAGAAGAAATGGCACGGATCATCCAGGCTCACGTTCAGGCAGTCACAGGGGTATATACTCGGTTCGGGATAGCCGAAACCAAGATTCTTGCCAAGACGGCCTGTGATAATTACGCTAAGAAGAACTCATCCGGCATATACACCCTGACCAAAGAAATGCTGCCTGAAACACTTTGGACACGGCCAGTCAGTGACATGTTTATGGCTGGGAGCAGGATGACGAGACATTTCACTACTATGGGCCTTCCGACGATCGGACACGTCGCTCAGACACCTCTCGGGAAGCTGAAGCAAATGATGCGGCGAAAATTCGGAAAAAACTCCGACATCCAAGCGGAAATGTATTGGCGCATCGCAAATGGTATCGACGACAGCCCGGTCCGGCCAGGGACTCACCAAGTAGCTCCTAAATCAGTCGGCCACATGATGACCTTGCCACGGGATTATGCTCATCTGGAAGAAATCAAGGTCGTGCTGCTGGGTATCTATATAAAAACATGTGTGCATAAAGGGTCTAATCTTTTAATTCTTTGGAGGAATAATATTTTTCAAGTTGTTTGATATAGAGCACAAATAAAAAATGAGCATAATTCTATCTATTTATGCTCATTTTTAGTCGAATGAAGGACGTGTTCTATTGACAAACATAGATGGTCGGAGTTTGATTCTATGACATACGCGTCCTTGGATTAAAAGAAGGAGGGATATGTGTTGAAATCATCTAAACGTGTGGTCATGCTCGTTGACTGCCAATCCTTTTATGCGAGTGTAGAAAAGGCCGAACATCCTGAGTACAAGGATCGGCCTTTGGTGGTTGCTGGGGATCCGGAACGTCGTTCAGGAATTGTGCTGGCAGCTTGCCCTATTGCCAAGTCAAAGGGGATTACTACCGCAGAGCGCCTTGGGGAGGCAGTGGCAAAATGCCCGGATCTTGTTGTTATTAAGCCGAGGATGCAACGATACATCGATGTGTCTATGCTGATCACGGACATTTACAAGAGCTACACAGATCTGGTCGAGCCGTACAGCATTGACGAACAATTTCTAGATGTGACCGGCTCGATGCATCTGTTTGCGGATACACCAAAAGAAATGGCCCGGATCATTCAGGCTCATGTACAAGCTGCGACAGGCGTTTATACTCGCTTCGGGATTGCCGAAACCAAAATCCTTGCAAAGACTGCATGTGACAATTACGCCAAAAAGAATCCATCCGGCATATATACCCTCACCAAAGAGATGCTGCCCGAGACGTTGTGGAAACGTCCCGTCAGCGACATGTTTATGGCCGGCAGTCGTATGACCCGACATTTCAATGCTATGGGACTCCTGAATATTGGAAGTGTAGCTCAGACACCTCTTGTAAAGCTGAAGCAGATGATGCGGCGGAAGTTTGGCAAGAACTCCGACATCCAGGCGGAAATGTATTGGCGCATCGCAAACGGAATCGACGATAGCCCAGTGCGATCAGGCACACACCAGGTTGCACCAAAGTCAGTAGGCCATATGATGACCCTCCCTTTTGATTATCGGGAGTTTGACCACATCTTAACTCCATTGCTCGAGCTAACAGAGTTGGTCTGTCAGCGCTGCCGGGCACTAGGGTTCATGGGGCATGTTGTGTCGGTGGGGTGTATGGGAGCTGACTTCGATCGGCCAACGGGATTTTCAAGACAAATGAAGATGGAGGATCCATCCAACATCACCAATCAGGTTTATCATTGGGCACGCCGATTGCTTGAAACTTATTGGGATGGCTTACCGATCCGGCGGATAGGCGTTAGTTTGACTCAGCTCACCCCCGACAATGAATATCAGTTATCGCTGTTTGATACTGACCGGGAGAGACAGATGGCACTTGAACGGACAACCGACGCATTAAAACTCAAATACGGTAATGCAATTGTAATCCGAGCAGTCTCAAAAACAGCAGCGGGCCAAGCGCTCGATCGATCAGCTAAGATAGGAGGACACTATAAATGACAATACGCAAAAAGCTGGAGGGTAATGGGCTGTGGGAGTCTAGTCGCATGATGCTTCCTGAACATAAAGAAACAATCATTCGCCGGCAATTAGAAGAGGGCAGGGAGGCTCGGCCCACGCTTGATCCCCAAGAAATGGAGTTAATCGAGAAGGCGTTGGCCGAATCTTTTCATGAGCACCGCACTGTTACAGTAAGGATGTTTGTTGAGTATGAAGAAAGGGAGTTAACCGGTATTGTCGTACTAATCCATACGTTCAGACGAGAGATCAAACTGTCTATCTCTGAGGGTGAATGGAATTGGATAAAAGTAGATGATATTACTTCTGCAAGCACATTTTGAAAAAGGAACGCTTATCGGCATATAGCTGATAGCGTTTCTTTTTATATTGATTAAAAGATTCCAAAAAAAATTAGGATTCTGCTAACTTATTAATCTATTTAGCGTTTATATATATGAAGGCCTAAAAATTGGGAAAAGAGGTTGATTAATCATGAAAAGTAAATTTAAAATTTCTTTGGTATCATGTATTATTTTATCTGCAATGTTAACTGGTTCTGCTTTTGCTGATCCAACAATCTCTTCCGAAGATGCCTCTCTAAGCCAATCCTCTACTGGGAGCAACGTTAGCGAGGAAAGTAATTCAGGCGGAGATTTTGAAACGCAAGTTTTTCAAGAATATGGACCTTTCGGTGGCCTATACCAATATAGCGGTGCTATACATGGAGCTTTAGTAAAACCTAACTCTAACCATAGTATGGAGATCAGAAACCTTAGAGTTTATGGTGTTAATTCAGGAAACCCAGCATATTTCACTCTGCGTGTAGCTGATGTAGATGGAAATACAATATATTCAAAAACCTACATGACAGACCAAGACCTCAGAAATAAACCGCCGATTTTGGTACCGGTTGTTAGCTATAAGAATTATCAAGTTATTATAGAATCACACACTAACAACCTTATGCAGGGGGGCTTCTATCTCGGCGTCGACGGGAACGTGTCACAGTTTTAAAAAAATACTCAGTATATTAAAAAAGAACTGCAACCCGTGAGGCTGCAGTTCTTTTTTTATTCTTTAACTTGCTTTGTTATGGTTTCTGCAATTGTAATCATTTCATCTACGTTTAGTGTGAAGCTACTCATTTCAAAATAAACATCGCCCTTAACCCATCTAAGAACCCATCCGCGTTGTTTGCTTTTCCAGGGGTAAAAAGAATAGGTAGTATTATTGATTACCGTTTGTTCTGACTGAGCTACAGGGACCATTGATCTTCGATTTTCTTCAAATATGGTCATAATTAAATCATTATCATCAGAGTCAAAATAAGCTAATAAAATGCTGTTTTCAAATTTTTTTGTTTCAAGTCTCCAACTCTTAGGCACTTCAGGATGTATTGGTTTTTTTATTCTTAATGGTGCATCATAGCCATAACCAACCTCAGGCTTCTTATCGTGAACAGGTTCAGCATGGACAACAGGATGAACTGTGAAAGCAAGCAAAATACAAATCAAAAGCTTCTTCATAATACCTCCGAAAAAGTTAAGTTTATCTTTAGTATTACAATTAAAGCTTTTTTTATGTGGAGGGATTTTAAGTATCACTATACTTTGGCAAGTAATTGTCGGCATTCTCTAACCGTAATAGCCTTTTGTTTTCAGAGAGATGGATTTGGAATTAGAACGCAGCACTTTACCACTCTTTTTATTCACAACAAATTATTTTAGTTCATCTTTGTCCGAGCTATATGAGAGTTCCTTAAAGCTTAGTTGTTCAGCTAAGGATTAATCCGATTTTTTTACTCAAATCGAGACGCAAGCCTAGCGCATCTTCCCACCATCAATTATCAAATAGCTCTGGATACATTTTTACAATATCAGCATTTAAGGCACGATCTTCTGATTTTTTATTTTTAGTGATGGATATGATTTTTTCTAGTGCCTCTTCATCCTGGAAGGTTTTATAAGTACTTTTAACAGCAACTTCAAGGTACTGTTGTCTGAGTAATTTAATTTCGTTCTCAAGCATTTTAATCTGCTTTTCCTTTATAGACAAGTTAGCGGCTAAGTCTTGATTTTGCTTGAGGATTGTATCTGACTCCTTCGCTTTTTGATGCAAAGCATTTAGCATCTGATTGAAATGAGATAACGCGCTAATCAAGCCTGATTTATTATTCCAGTATGTTTCGACAAGTTCCACAACATTAGGTAAGGGAAGTGAAGTTTCAGTTTCTGTATTTTCCAGCTGCATGGGCTCGTTAATCATTGCGATTTGTTCGGACATTCTTCTTTTCCATACAAAGCGGTTTACCCCAGTCTCTCTTTCCAAAATAGAAGGGTTAATCTTCTTCCCAGGATTTTTTGATATATATTTTAACAAGATGTCTCTTAATTGCTTATCCGTATATTTTTGTGGCGCACCTTTTTTCATAATTCGTCCTCCAGCAAATAAGAATCGACCATCGCCTTTTGATCCATCAATCTTCGCAGTTCATTACTCGCTGAGGATAGCCTTTCTTGACTAGTATGCTGATATGTCAACGTAGCACAATCGTAATTTGTGGATTTTGTGACATATCGTATGAGTTCCAATTGTTCCTTTAATCTGCTTTCAAGAGCATCAGAACAATCTTTCAACCAGGCTAATCCCTTTTGTTTGTCTTCTGGTGAGAAAAAATAAAATTCACAAAACCGGCAATCCCCAACCTGACAGCGAGATGGGTGATCCGTACAAAAGCCATGTTCCACTTTGTGCGTCTCTTGGAAATCACTTATTTGATAAATTCTACTTTTAGCAATTATGCCCTGAGTCGCAACATCCCAATTTGATCTCCATAAGTTCACACGTTTCATTCGAAGCATCTGCGCCGCGTGATGGACAAAAGATTGAGCGAAGTGATCCAAATGTTTATGATAATGTAATTGGGTTTCTAATTGACTATGTCCACCCATGCGAGCAATAGTTAACATATTAAACCCTTGCAACATCATATTGCAGAAGGCAAAATGTCTGGTATCGCCAGGCTTTATTCTTTCCAAGTCGCCATACTTCGCAGTAACGATTTCATCATAAAATCGATCAATCATATTAATAAATTGGGAAGCTCCTATCTTTTCTCGCGTTATTTCCTTTGATTTTAATTTAACGTACTTTCGATAAGCTTTATACGATATCAAGTAGGAAGATTCAGTTGCATAAGCTAATGTAAGTCGTTTATAGTCCTCAATTAATTCGAACACTTCCCGATTCACTTGGATAGTATCCGTGACCGCTAGCTTTCCTGGACGGCTGGATAAATTCTTTCTTCGAGGTACAATCATCCAATATCTATCCTCATCATCCTTCATTGTGCAGTCCCTGCTTAAAGAGTAAAATTCGACGGGGCGCATGGGAATAATCCGAGTAATCCTCCACCATAAAAAAATCGGATAATATTGCAATTTTTCTTCGTCTGAAGTACATGTTATAAAATAGTCATCCAAAGCAACATCGAAAAGCAAGATATCATGAAAATTAGGTAATTCACGTACATTGGAGACTTTCGCATTATAATTAGCACATAAGTCGCAATACAACTCAGTATGAGGATGATTATAAAAAATCAGAAACTCCTTTATACTGGTAGCCATGGCAAACTGTTTATGGTCTCCGAAATGATTTAACGTATCTTCTAAATGTTTGAGATGGTCTAATCGAAAACCTCGGGTAATTCGTATAGCCTCTTTTATTTGTCCTATATTTTGGCGAACGGTTTGCGTAGTAATGCCGTTATACATTTTTTGGACAGAATAGCATTTCAAAGCTTGATTGATTTCACCATAGATTTCACAATCAAACTGAAAAAGAAAATTACTGGATTCCCCTTTAGCCGACCACAAGAAGTCTTCAAAATCGCCTGTTACAATAAGCCCTTTGCGTTCCAATTCTCTGAACATATCCTTGTAATCGTGAAGTTCTTCTAAACTAAAGGTGACAGACTCAATACTTTCTAAAATTTGTCTATCGCTTAATTCCTCTAGGGTTCTTCTTCTGTGTAATGCAGCGTGGAATTTAGCCATTAAACTTCCTCACTAATTAAATTTTGAATAGCAATCATCTTTTCCTTTAAATTGTTAAGATCGATAAAAGTCTGAACATAGGTTTTGCCGAATTGCTGTATCGCCTGACTTAAAAGATCTAGAATTTGAAACAAAAACTTGCGGTCCCTGACCCGAACGGCAGGATACTTGGTATTTTTAATCGATACGATCAATCGATCAAGTTCATGATGAATAGAAATTAGAATATATATCTTCGGTATTGCGTTCTCACAATGTAAGCAAGTCGTTGCCGTTGGTGAAGTGCAACTTGGGAAGGTCAAGCATTGAACATGCTGCAGTTTGGCTGGCATCTCACCTTTATAGATTTTATGCAACAAAGTCATCAGCTCTGTTTCAGTAAGATTCGATAGTTGCAAAGCCAATGAATGTTTACTTTGTTGCTGGCGTACTAAGAATTGGCCAAGTTGTTCCAATTGATAAGGAGAAAGTTCTTTTCGAAACTGTTCGATCAGTGCGGTACTTTGCTCTACCTCTAACTGAGGCGCGTTTGGCATAGATAGACGAATGAGATGATGGTACAGCCATCCAAAGTGCCCTCGGTTAAACAAGTTTAAACTTACCCGTTCAATTGAACCATCTTTGTTTACTGCTTGAATATAGGTTGCAGTCGAGTTTTTATCGGTATGCCCCCTCATTCGTTGAGACAGTTCGTACGCGATATCCGCACTTCCTTTCCCCTCTACGACACTATAAAAGAAATAGGTCAAGAGAGTTCTATTCATTTTTCGACTTTGGAAATCAACAAGATCCGGCCGCTTATCGAAAAATAATCGGATATACGTTTCTTTTTCAAAGTGGACGAATCTTCTTTGGCCCAGTCTGAGTAGTTGTTGATCTCCTTGCATTCTACGATGGATTTCTGTGATCACAAGAACGGTAGCCGTGGGAACAATCATGTCCTGATTAACGAGGAAATGCCCCAGGGCACCAGTTTTGCTAATATACATTCGTTCTACCCGTTTATACAGATGGTTGATGACAGCTTGCGCTTGCTCCTTTGACAGTTTCGTTTCCCTTAGTTGATCAAAAGTCTGTAAATTGCAGACCTCCAGCTCAATATTCGGCAGCTTAATAATGTCTGATGGTCTCCACGCATCAATGACATGCATTAAGACATATAACCATGTTACAGCGTAATCCCTACTTTGGATGGCCTGCTCAATGTGAAGGTCGACATCCCTAACATAACTGTAATAAGCTAAAAATTGTTCCGGACTGTACATCTCTCTTTCTTCTATAGGAAGGGAAGTGATAGCATAACTTTTCGAGAATGAACATAGCCCTTTACCTGTGCAATATTCCAAAAAATAAATGAAAGTGCTTTTATCCCGAATTCCCATTCCAGGATTTCGAAAGATAGTTTCTAATTGTTCTGCATTCATCAAGAATACTTCAGTCTTTAGTAGACGGAATAAACGCTTTAATGTGCTGATATACTCCAGAGCCTTATTGTGGATTGTTTTGCTGTTACCGTGGCTGCTATTAATTTTTAAGATAACAAATTCACGATAGAGATCTACTGTTTTTTGCAACGTATCAGGCACTTCCAGTTCAGCCAACCTGTATTCAAATAAATCAATTGGTCCCGATAGTTCCGCTAATTCTTGTTTTCTATTTCTTTCCTTTTCAATATGTTTAATGGACTCATCAGAAGGTACCATCCACTCATTGTTATGTTTTATACCTCCAGGAATTACTCCCTCCCGAATCAACTCTGATACCCATTTTTTACTAACACCCAAACTTGCGGCAATATCAGTAGGAGGTACATAATCACTTAAAAAAGATTGCGATTCCTTAAACTGATTTATGGACTCAATAGGAATAATCCATCCCGCGTGATGATAGGGAATTTTTTGTTTTTTTGCACCCGTGAATGCACCTTCATTAGCTAATGAGCTAATATTTGCTTTACTCAGTGATAATACTTGTGCAGCTTGATCCGCGGAAAGATATCCTTCAGGTGGTGAAATCGATAATAAATATTCGTCCACACATTCTATTCGAATGTAACGAACACCATTGATGACTTCGACACCCGATAAAATGTTTCTTAATACTAATTTTCTGATCCATGATTCACTTACGGATAAATATTCAGCTGCTTCCGGGAAGGAGAGGAATCCTTCGGGAGAAGAGGACGACTGAATATATTCCTGCACAGACATGGAAGGCACTATCCAAGAACCTCTATGTTTCTTTGCCCCAGCAAATGTTCCTCTCTTAATAAGTCTGCCAACCCAAAGCTCGGAAAGATTAAGTCGTTCAGCGATCTCGGCAATAGTCAAATATTCATCGGGCATGTTTAATAATGCCTTGTAATCCTCCACAGACTTCAGAGGGATTTGCCACGAACCCAATACTTTTATTGCTCCTGTAAACGCGCCGTTTTTCACCAAGCGTAGTAGGCTTCTATAGCCTATTCCTAATTTTTCTGCAGTTTCAGCAGGACTTAAATAAGACATGTTTCTTCTACTCCAATAATCAATTTTTTATTAATTTTGGTAGGTAATCTTTATATAAATGTTGCATCCGGTTCTCAAGTTTCTTTCTCATTCGTTCCGTGTTTCCTTGATACACAAGAGATGATGCAAGATTGGAGTCTCCTCTTGGCAAAGCAATATCGTATGGATTATCAGCTTCTTCGGCTAGGAGATTTGTAAATATGCCTCTGCCTAGATGAGTGGACCATTTATATTCTTCCAGTTTGACTGCATAAATCAGATCATCTGGATTAGACGATTTCCTCAGTTGCTTCAAAAATTCTTTTTTTAATTTACTGAAGTAGGCCCTGTAACTTTGTCCTGACATGGCTTTCCCATCCCGATTTACAAATAACGCATCAGATCCATCCATAGGAGGATAATTTTCAATGTGATTACGATACAGCATCTGCAACCAATCTTGAATTGGGAATACGATTTGTCTTCTTGGTTTTTTTACACCACTTGAACCAGCACTATCTTTAATATCCATTCGCAAGGTTTTTTGTTCTAGGCGAACTACTAAACCGAATTCTCCATAAGAGCCGATAGAATTTACATCGGATTTTCGAATGTTCACAAGCTCTCCTTGTCTAATTCCTCCGAAACACTGCATATAAATTCCCAAGGCAATGGGATTCGCGGTTTTCACAGCCAGCTCAATAAAAGGTAAAATATATTGTTCAGGCAAATCATGAGCTATATGGCCTTGCTTATTTCTCGGCATTATCACTCCTTTAAATGGGGAGACCGTATATTTTTGGTTTGATTTTCCGTACAGGAGCCTTTTTTTAAAGGAACTTTCGTTAACATGAACCAACAGTTTTTTCTTCGCCAAGAACTCAAAGAATAAGGTTAAGGTTCTTTCCGCCTTTCTAAGTGTCATTCTTGATTTGTCTTTTTTCGTTAGTTCGTTCAAATAGTCAGTTCCATGAGAAAAACGAAGTTCTTTTAAAGAAGAAAGCTTATATTTTTGCTGATTATCAATAAGTATGTAATTTAAAAAAGAGCAAAGGTAATTAGCATGGAGCCTTTGAGAATTATACGCTCTATATTTCCAGTAGTGAAAAATAAACTCTGTAAGAGGATGGATGCATAGTCTACCATTCATTTTGTTTTGCAAAACAATTACAGCATGCTTATTAAGGACAGGTTCGCTATCTCGATACCTTTTCCAAAACTCAATTCCAACACTTTGTACACTAAAACGTAACTCATCAATCTTTCTTGAAAAAGGCAAGATTGAACTATTCAGGCTCATTTAAACACCCCCACATCTAATTCAGTAAATAATTATGCTCATTCATGAATTCGAAATATTTAATATGTTACCATATCATTGTTATCGTGTTAAGCAATCAATAATGCTCATAAAGAAAAGGTCCTCAAATTAGTATAAAGCCTTGATAAATCAAGGTTTATGCTAATTATTAATGCACACAACAAAATATGCTCAAAATTTTATAGATACTATTGGAACTGACGGAGCTGGTCTGCCAACGATGCAGAGCCCTCGGTTTCATGGGTCATGTTGTGTCAGTCGGTTGTATGGGGGCAAACTTTGACCGTCCTACGGGGTTTAGCAGACAATTGAAGATGGAGGATCCCTCCAATATCACCATGCAAGTATATCGCTGGGCCTGTAGGCTACTGGAAGAGCATTGGGATGGGCTACCAATACGTCGTGTGGGGATCAGCCTAACGCAGCTCACTCCGGATAATGAATATCAGATGTCGTCTTTTTGATACTGGACGTGAAAGACAGATGGCGCTTGAGCGGACAACCGATGCGCTGAAACTGAAATATGGAAATTCAATCTTGATTAGGGCAGTTTCAATGACGGCAGCCGGGCAGGCGCTCGATCGATCGGCTAAGATAGGAGGACACTATAAATGACGAAATTAGACGGTAACGGATTATGGGAGTCTAGCCGGATGATGCTTCCAGAACATAAGGAAACAATCATCCGCAGGCAGCTGGAAGAGGGGAGGAAGGATAAGCCGGTACTTGATTCACAGGAAATGGAATTGATCGAGCAAGCGCTGGCTGAGTCATTTCATACGCATCGTAAAATTAAATTGCGCTTGTTCGACGAATATGAGGACCAGGAGCTGGCCGGAACAGTCTCGGTAATTCATACATACCGACGTGAAATCAAGCTGGCGACCGGAATAGGTGCATGGGAATGGATCAAGATTGATGATATTGTTTCTGCGTACTAACAATAAGAGTCTGCCAGGCATTACCCCGGCAGGCTCTTATTGTTTATCTATATCTTGTGTACTCACTTCGTATCCATTGTCCAAAGAAAATAAAGAATTAGACTGCCACCGCCTCATTAAGCTAACGGGCAGGATAGCTCAATAACAACCAGGTCGAAGCTGCCGGTACACGATCGGCAGCTTCATTACGTTAAAGGGCAGATGACTCCAATGTAGAATAGTCGCAATATATCCTCGCTAAATCAGTACCATTTGCAGTTCAATTTATTAGCCCATCCCGTACTGTATATCTTAGACCTGTGCAGTCGGACGGATTACAATCTCATTCACATCAATATCGTCTGGTTGCTCGATTGCGAATGCTATAGCGCGAGCAACCGCATCCGGCGGCATCGCCAACTCGTCCCGAATAGCGGTGAGACGGTCTCTTACCTCCTTATTTGTCACACCATCCGCGAAATTTGTTTGTACGATACCAGGCGATATGATTGTTACGCGTAGTTGATTGCCAGCCTCTTGGCGGAGCCCCTCTGAGATTGCACGAACAGCGAACTTCGTTCCAGAATAGACAGATTGATTCGGTACTGTTTTATGTCCAGCGGTAGAAGCGGTGTTGACAAAATGACCAAAACCCTGCTTGCGAAAGACAGGCAGTGCGGCGGCGATACCGTATAGTACGCCCTTCATGTTGATATCGATCATTGACTCCCAGTCTTCAACACGCAATTCATCAAGGGGTGAAATCGGCATAACGCCGGCATTGTTGATGAATACATCAAGCTTGCCATACCGTTCGCATGCCAACGTGACAAGATTGGACAAGTCTTCTCACCGTTTCACGTCTGTGCTTACATAAACGGCTTCACCGCCCCGTTTCATAATGCGCTCCGCAAGTGCTTCAAGTCGTTCCGTACCTCTCGCTCCAAGCACAATCTTCGCGCCACGCTCGGCAAGCAGGAGTGCGGCTGCTTCGCCAATTCCGCTGCTTGCGCCCGTTATAACGACGACTTTGTCTTTGATTCCTGACATGATTATGTTCTCTTCTACGCTCATCGCCAAATCCTTCTTTCGTTCTAATAGTAGTCGCAAGTATTGTTGACCTTACTAGTAGAAGTATATAAAAGATCAATTAATATCAGGTAGACGATTCCTACGCGTTCTTTGCCTAATCCTGTCTGTCTGACTACAATAAACTTAAGATATTGTAGAAAAAGGATTGGTGATTATGAACCAACTTACCATTTCGACCTATCAGCAAGAGTTGGCTCGGCTGATTCAACTTCATGCACCGATAGATGGTACACACACTACAGCCATTACCGAGCTTTGTTTCAGGCGGGCATCGAAAGAATCGGAGCCGACGCATTCTGTCAACATGCCCTCTCTTTACGTGATCGCCCAAGGCTCTAAATTTGCCACTTTGGCCGGGGAAAATATCCGATACGATTCGGCTACCTATATGGTCACCTCCGTTCATTTGCCCGTTATCGGTAAAATTACTCATGCATCACCGCAGCTACCATATTTAAGTCTGCAATTAACGCTCAGTCCAGATGTTCTTCTGGAAATCGTCAATAAGACCAGCCCGCAGAGAAGCAGGGAGACTGGACGAGGGATTTTGGTGAATACGTCTACACCTCCCTTGCTAGATGCAATTCTTCGCCTTGTCCAACTTTTAGATACACCGATGGATATCCCAATGCTTGCTCCGCTTATCGTCCGCGAAATATTTTATCGGGTGCTACAGGGCGAGCAGGGGACGTTGCTCCGGCAGTACGCACTGGTCGGGAGCAATGCACATGGTATATCCCAAGCGATCCATCTCATTAACCGAAATTATTCCGAGCCTCTTATCATTAATGAGTTAGCAAAAAAGGTTAGCATGAGCTCCACATCTTTGCACAAGCATTTCAAAAGAGTAACGGCAATGAGTCCGTTGCAGTATCAAAAGATAATTCGGTTGCAAACGGCACGCCGATTGCTGCTCACGGAAAAATTGGATGCTGCCACGGCAGGTTTTCGCGTCGGTTACGAAAGTCCTTCTCAGTTCAATCGGGAATACGCGCGCTTATTCGGACGTCCGCCGATAAGCGATGTCAAGCATCTCCGCGATTCTTTATATGGTCATCAATGATTTCATAATCTCATGGATAGCTTATCCATCTATTAGATCGAGAATGTGTTAGACTAACGGGAAACGATAGTTGAATAAAGAAGAGGAGGCAGCTGGTCAGAGCGATCAGTTGCCTTTTTAAGCTAACGGGCAGGATAGCGCGGCGGTTGCGGAGAAATTTACTTAATAAAAACGGGCCCTTTTGCAATTTTGGAGATTCAATCTCTACTTTTGATTTTGTGATAAAAGCATTTTTACTTTACCAGCTGTTTCGGTACTACTCACGGGCGTATTAATTACAATCTGCAGTTCCGGGGAATCTGCAGCCCAGAATGCAAGATATTCAAAAACCAAACTACCTGCAATTGGATGACAAATGACCTTGTGCCCTTCAGGGGCATAGATCACTTCTTGTTGCTGCCACATTACCTTGAATTCATTACTAATGTTGGATAACTCAAGAATTTGTTCAGACCACCAAGTATCTTCAATGTTGCGACCGTAGCCTGCGCGAAATTGGGCTAAACAGCGTAATGCGGATCCTTCCCAGTGCTCACCTTTAATTTCTCGAAAATATGATGATGTGAAGGTAATCCATACCAAATTCCGCTCACGCTCATTCATTAGCTGGTAATCCCCATACACTGCACAAAAAGCTTTATTCCAGGCGATGACATTCAGCCTTTCATCAATTACATACGCAGGAGACGAAATTAATTCATCAAGGACATTTTGGAGGCTAGGTTTAATGCTGTTTTGTAGCCGTTTCTCTTCTGAAGGATACTGTCTATGTGCAAGTGTATACAGATGTCTTCGTTCATTATTATCCAGTTTAAGCACTCGAGATAGACTATTCAAAACTTCAGCTGAAACTTGGATATCTCTTCCCTGTTCAAGATACGTATACCACTCAAGACTCATTCCTGCTAACATAGCGACTTCTCCCCTCCTGAGACCCGGTGTTCGTCTTCGACTTCCTTTTGGGATCCCCACATTTTCAGGCAAAAGTCGCTCCCGACGACTTCGTAAAAAATGAGCCAATTCACGATGGCGGTCGAATTTCAAGTGTTCCATAATTTCCATCTCCTGTTATTCGATTCTTATAGTAGTAGTCGTTCTCCTAGGATAACCATACCTCTCGTTAGCATTTGCCATCCATTATACAGTACCAGTGAGGCACAAAGCATTCACTATGATTACTAATCAATGGGAGGTTTTTATATGTCAACGCAAAACATCAATAAAATAGCGCTTATTACAGGTGCAAATAAAGGAATTGGATTTGAGACAGCTCGTCGCTTAGGCAAGCAAGGTTATACGATCTTAGTCGGAGCTAGAAATAAGGAGAGGGGAAAAGAAGCTGAAGCAAAATTACGTTTTGAAGGTGTGAATGCTCATTTATTAGAGCTTGATGTAACAAATCAGGATTCTGTTGACAAGGCGGCAAAAGATATTGATATGACTTACGGACATCTGGACATTTTGATTAACAACGTTGGTGTTGCACTCGGAAATTTTGAAGAGATTTTTGTGCCATCGAAAACGGACATCAAGCTATTAAAGGAGACTTTTGAAACAAATTTCTTCGGATTATTTATAGTGACCCAAGCATTACTTCCTCTTGTTCGAAAATCATCCGCAGGTCGTATTGTTAATATGTCTAGCGGGCTAGCATCTTTAACTCAGCAAAGCGACCCCTCATCTGAGTTTTATCATCACAAAGTTTTACTTTATAATTCATCAAAAACAGCAGTTAATGCTCTAACAGTTCATTTTGCATACGAATTAAGAGATACAAATATTAAAGTTAACTCTGCAGACCCTGGTTTCACAGCTACCGACTTAAATGGCTTTCAAGGCACTCGTACCGTAGAACAAGCTGCAACTGTTGTCGTTCATCTTGCTAACCTTCCTGATGATGGTCCAAGTGGTGGATTTTATGATGAAAGTGGAGTACTCCCCTGGTAAGTTATAACCTAGGAGTTGCTTTTTTTATCATCCATGTTGATTATCACATATGAAAAGATTGCTTTATCACAAATTTGTGGTGAACCGTACCATAGATGACAGGTGAGGTCATTACGCTAACGGGAAACGTTAGTTCAATAAAAACAGCGACAGTCTAGGACTTTATTTTCTCGTCCATGGCAGTCGCTGTTTCAATTTCAAGGGTTATTGAGTCTGACGGTATGACAATTCGAAAATCCGCGTGAAATATAGAGATCCAGTCTAATACTTTATTTTACGCTAACATCCATGTCATCAGAAAGTGGAAATCAGTCAGTATTGCGGATATATTTTTCGGTTATCTGAAACAAAATCACTATAGTAAAGACTGCCAAAGCTGGTGGTTTTGTTCTACTTATGCATATCCTTTGCTTGTCACTCATAAGATGAAGGTGTAAATGATTTTTTCTTAATTGAATTCATTTAGTTTTGATTCTTAATTAAGTATTTATTTGTTCTCAAACCTTGATATAGGGTATCTCAACCTTTGATCCAAACTATCTCATAATTTCAGAAGGAGTGTCTCAGTAATTGACTAGCGTTTCTGTTGATCATAATTTGAGAGATAAATACTCAAAATCTGACAGGCGGCTGAAAAGTGGATAACTCGCTATTCAAAAATTGAGAGACACCGATTCTCATTTTTTTATAGTCCGCCTTTCAAATATTGAGAAGCGACGTGGATAATTTTGATAGATAGCTCCTCAATATTTGAGAGGCGATTCAATCCAACAAAAAAGCAGGCCTTTGTGGCCTGCTTAATCTAACTGTAAACTGTCAAATTGTACATCGATGATTTCTCCATTTAGCGAGCGAAAGATATTTAAGATCATATTCTTATAACGATCCCTTAACCAGTCCCGTGTAAAGGGAACAGGGGAATACACTGTATAGATTTGATCCCGCTTAATAGCAAAAGTGTTTTTAAACCAAGTATCAAAAGATGGTTGGGAAATCTTGGATTTTATTTCGGACAGGACCTGCTCCCATAAAAGTTCATCCTCTGCGGAGCGCTCCTCTTGTAATAGACTGATTTTATTTCGGGTTTCTTTCTCGAGCTGCAGCACAGTTTTTTCTTTACGAACAACGGTTCCATTTTTGATAACATCTTCATAAATTTCGAAATAGTCGACAGCTGGATCCAAATTGAGAATGTGATCAAAGTTCGTAACGATACCTTGCATATATTTATCGTGATCAAGTTTCAATTCAGTCGGCAGTTGCTCATAGAGCTCTTGAGGTAGGAAAGGAACCTGCTTGCGAACCTTATACAGTGGGCTTTCCTCCATATTGTTCTTGTCAGCGTTTTGAACATTAAAAACAAGTACAAATCCGTAACGTTCAAGGTTTCCGAGTATTTTTTTGATCGTGTTTCGGCTTTTATTCATTTTCATGCCGATTAGATTAAGGTCTGGCCAACAATAATCTTTATCGCCGTAACAGTAACGTTTCAAATGTCCGTATAGGGCAACCCCTTCAGCGGTTAAGAAATGACTCCAATAATCGAAAATATAGTTGCTAAGTATCGTAACATGACCATCCACATAAGGTATTGGCTGACCATGTTTATCCAAGGTAAACTTGCGAACATCATTTTCAGAGATATAGATTTTCTCAAGCTCTTTTTCGGTATAAATTTGCTCGATACCACCGACTTTTCTTACCTTAGGTTTTTCCGTACCGGTTGGCCTGTAGCGATAATACAACAGCTTATGTTGCGTTCCTTTTAGGTTCTTATCAATCAT
>NZ_CM149665.1:6617500-7272722 GCF_056173265.1 Paenibacillus sp. QJM3NY_38 | reverse complement strand
AACTGTCACTCCTTTAAATCTTCCAAATGTGGCTAGAGCCATGTGTGGAATTGTCGAAAGAAAATGAATGATGTCTAATTATCCCCAGAACTAACTCCTGTGGAAACAAAAAAATATGGATAAATTGAAATTGTTCACAACTTTATCCACAGCCTGTTGATAATATTATAGCTTCATTCACATATTCACAACCAAAAGTAATATCATCATAGCAAAAGAAGGCCTTGTTTTCAATGTATGTCGCTAATTTATCCACAAATTCAATACGTTGTGCATAATTTTTATTCACACCACTATATATTGTTTATAATTTGTTTAGCCTTCGACATCATTGGCCTCAAAGCGCAAAAAATTATTCACAGGTTGTCCGATTCGCAAGCAGAATTTTCTTCTCTCACCATCTGTTCATAACTTATGGTTGAATGTTCTAGCAGTCAATAAATCGACCAAAGGTGAAAAATGACTGTGGATAGTCTTCAATTGGAATTGATAGATTTGCAGTTGAGGGCTTTTTTTCGGAACGGGGGGGAACCACCGATGCGGACGGAAGGAAAGTCCATGAATTGGAGAAGAATAGGGGGACTACTCACTCTTGCCGCCACTTTGGTTCTTATTACCGTGTGGGCCCAGGGCTATTATTCGAAGAAAGTGTTTCATATGGAGGGACTAAAGTACGCCAAATATGCCGATTCGGGAAGCGGGAGCATCGAATATAGGGCTTCATTTGGCCGCGGCGAGCCGATTTATGTTCATACTTATGAAGATGAGAAGCGGGTTGAGATTGCGGGCGAAATATATAAGATCCGGGCATATAGAAAGGAATCAGGCCTCGAAATGGATATATGATAATCCGTAGCCCAGCGATTTCTACTTTTTTATGTGTAAGGCAGCGGGAATTTTCGGTATGGGATTCTCATTGTGGATATTTTTTTCTCAGGCATTATGACAAAAAAAGCCCGTTTTCGCGATGGATCGGATCCATCGAAAACGGGCTTTTTTAATAGATGTTAGAAAGTATAAACCTCGAAGCATGACCTATCTGATATCGCATATATCTTTACGAGGTCTGTCTTCTCTCTAAAGAATATTCGTCGAATCGAGGTTTTTCCTTCTATAGTAATTTTACGATTGCTCGAATCGGCGCTGGAATTCGGTAATGGCTTCATAATCTTCTTCCAGCTTCCGCGAAATGCGGATAAAGATCGGCAGCAGAGCCTTATAAACATCAGAACTTTCCTTCACAGGCTGGTGTTCATGCGTACCGCCGACCATCGTCTCTACAATGTCGAGCGAATCCGCTCTTCCTGTAGCGTACAGACCGAGGACTACGGCGCCAAGGCAAGAGCTCTCGTAGCTTTCCGGCACGATCACCTGCTGGTCAAAAATATCCGCCATCATCTGCCGCCAGATCGGTGAACGGGCGAAGCCACCGGTGGCGTGAATTTTGGCCGGCCGGCCAATTTGTTCCTCCATCGCCAGCAGAACGGTATACATATTAAAGATCACGCCCTCCAGCACGGAGCGGATCATATGCTCTTTTTTATGATTCAGGGTTAAGCCAAAGAACGATCCACGGGCATTCGGATCCCATAACGGCGCGCGTTCTCCGGTTAGGTACGGGTGGAATAGCAGCCCGTTCGAGCCTGGTGGAATACGGTCCGCGATTTTGGTTAATACATCATAAGAATTGATGCCGAGCCGCTTGGCGGTTTCGACCTCAGAGGCGGCAAATTCATCGCGAACCCAGCGGAAAATCATGCCGCCGTTGTTGACTGCGCCGCCGATTACCCAGTGCTTCTCCGTTAATGCGTAGCAGAAAATACGACCCTTCGGATCGGTCATCGGCTTATCGACAACCGTACGGATCGCACCGCTCGTACCGATGGTAGCGGCAACGACTCCCGGCTTGATTGCATTCACGCCGAGGTTCGACAGGACGCCGTCGGCAGCTCCAAGCACGAAAGGTGTGGAAGTGGAGAGCCCCATGGCTGCGGCATACTCGCTTTTCAGGCCTTCCATGATATGTGTAGTTGGTACTATCCTAGATAAATGGTCCTCCGTGATGCCAGCGAGCTCCAGCGCCTGCTGATCCCAAGCCAGTTCCTCGAGGTTCATCATCCCGGTACTGGAGGCAATGGAGTGGTCTACAATATATTGGCCGAATAGTTTGAAATAAACATATTCTTTAATCGAAATGAATTTGGCTGCTTGATTAAAGAGGGAGGGCAGCTCATGACGCATCCACATCAGCTTTGTCACAGGTGACATCGGATGGATCGGAGTTCCGGTTCTAAGGTACAGCTCCATGCCGCCGAGTTCTTTTTTGAGCTTCGCAGACCAGGCAGCACTGCGGTTGTCGGCCCATGTAATGCAGCGAGTCAACGGGCTGCCTTGGCTATCAACGGCGATGACGCTGTGCATGGCCGCGCTGAAAGAAACGAATAGAACTTGAGCAGGATCTATCCCGCTCTCCGTCATGACCCCTTGAACAGAGGAAATGACAGTCTGAAAGATTTGCTCCGGATCTTGCTCCGCCGTAGAGGGAGTAGGGGTGAGCAGCGGATATTCACCGCCGGCCTTGGCTACAACCTCACCATTCTCTTTGAAAAGGACGGCCTTGGTGCTGGTTGTTCCGATATCGACACCGATCATATAGTTCTGAGTACTCATGAGACATACCTTCTTTCTACGTAAGGGCACCCGGTTCGCAACTTAAAATATCAGCATTCCAAGGAGCCCCCATGTGTCTTATTGCTTCATTATACAATTACATTGAGAACGAGAGCCAACACGAGTCCGGTCAGGGACAGGATCGTCTCCATTACGGTCCAGGACTTCAGTGTCTGGGCTACCGTCATGTTAAAGAATTCTTTTACCATCCAGAAGCCGGCATCGTTCACGTGGGACAGTACGATGGAGCCTGCTCCGGTAGCGAGCACCACTAGCTCAACGTTGGCGCCGGGCGTCATCGCGAGCACAGGAGCAACGATTCCTGCGGCGGTTGTCATGGCTACGGTTGCAGAACCTGTTGCGATCCGAATGAGTGCCGCGACAAGCCACGCAAACAGGATCACGTTGATATTTGCACCGGTTGCAATTTCGGCGATGGCATTGCCGACGCCGCTGTTGATCAGAACCTGCTTGAAAGCGCCGCCTGCGCCGATGATCAGAATGATCGTAGCGATTGGAGCGAGACATTCGCTGGTGAAGCGGGACAGATCATGTTTGTTAAAGCCGCGGGCGAATCCAAGCGAGAAGAAGGAGAAGACCGCAGCAATGAGCAGGGCAATGATTTCATGGCCGATAAATTTGCAGAACACGGAAATGAAGCTGGTAGATTCCGGATCGATAATATCAGCTGCGGAACCGATAAGCATCAGTATGACCGGCAGCAAAATGGTAAACAACGTGATGCCGAAACCTGGCAAACCGCGCTCTGCTTTGCTTGAAAACTGCTCGGCAAGTTCCTCGGGCGGTTCGGTTCGGATTCGTTTGCCGATGAATTTGCCGAACACCGGGCCGGCTAGTATCGCTGCGGGGATCCCGACCAGGAACGAGTAGAGAATCGTCATGCCAAGGTCGGCATCATAAGCTTCAATAGCAATCATTGGAGCAGGATGCGGTGGTACCAAACCGTGAACGGTGGACAATCCGGCCAAAATCGGAATGCCGATGTGCAGCAGGGACATTTTCGTTTTCCGTGCAACTGTGAAGACAATGGGAATCAACAGGATGACCCCAACCTCGAAAAATACGGGAATACCGACAATAAAGCCGACAATCATCATGGCCCAGTGGACGCGCTTCTCGCCGAAGCGGTCCACGAGGGTGGTGGCGATTTGTTCAGCGCCGCCGGATTCGGCCATCATTTTTCCGAGCATGGTACCTAGGGCGATAACGATTGCAATCGTTCCAAGCGTTCCGCCAAGACCACCGGTTATCGAAGTAATCACATCCGCAGGCTGCATACCCGTCAATAGACCAAGGATCAGTGCGGAGATCAATAAAGTTACGAATGGATTCCATTTATATTTGGAAATCAGCACGATCAGGAAGACGATCGTCAGCAGTGTCCAGATCATTAAGGTAGCATTATGACTGAGACCGAATAGTGAATTCATATCTTGCTTCCTCCTAAAGATTACCCATTTTGAATTGGGAAATGGTTAATATCGAGCTGTTCTGCGGTAGTATACCCAAAACAAAGGCGAATTCTATTGTATACTTGTCGACAACTTAGAGCATGCACAGTATTTCGTAAGACGGAGGAAGGGAGGATTAAGCTAACCCTCCGGAAAACTAAGATGAAGCGTCTGACGGGAATCATCGAAGTAATGTTGAACCGCCGTTTGGATCCGTGCCGGATCCAGGGATTCCATCTCTGCAATTAGCTGAAGATGCTTGTCCATGACATACCGAATCTTGGTGCCTCCGCCACCAAACACCTGACGGGTCGTAATTAACATGACTGTGATTACGATAGGGCGAATGCTCTTCCACAAATGAAGAATCCGTTTATGGTTCGCCTCCGTAATGATCCGTTCATGAAAAGCCAAATCCTGATAGGAGAATTCAACCGGGTCCTGATGTTTGGCTGCAAGCTCCATCCGATCGACGATTTGTTTTAAATGCTGGATTAATTCCGGCTGGGGATTCGCAAACACCTGGACTTGAACAAAGCTCTCGATAAGGAAACGAACATCGTATAATTCCTCTACTTCTTTAAGCGATAAGCCCATGACAACGGCGCCCATGCGCTCCAATTGGATCAATCCTTCGCTGGACAGCGTTTTCATTGCTTCCCGCACAGGAGATCGGCTGGTGCCGAATTCACCTGCAATCCGATTCTCGGACAGGATTTCTCCGCGCTTGATAATGCCGCTAATAATCTGCAATCTCAGTTCACTGGCGATGGCCTCTCCTAGAGAGGCTCCCTGAAGCCATGTTGAGGGAAATTTCATAGCATAATTCTCCAATCCGTACTGATTCTAATTTTCTCTAGTGGTAATGATACCACATCGAAAGGAGAAGGGACCATGATGAGGCTATGACATGATGCCCTTAAGAAGCAGCAGGTTATAGAAGAGAATCAACGTTATTCCGACTTCTCAACCGCATGGCCGCCGAATTCATTACGCAGCGCTGCAACGACTTTGCCGTGGAACGTATCTTGGTCAAGGGAACGATAGCGCATAAACAGCGACATGGCGATAACCGGTGCGCTGGCTTGTACCTCAAGTGCCGTTTCTACGGTCCACTTTCCTTCGCCGGACGATTTCATTACGCCTTTGATGCCATCCAGCTTCGGATCCTTGGAAAATGCGTTTTGCGTCAGCTCCATGAGCCAGCTGCGAATGACGGATCCATTGGACCATACCCGGGCGACATCCTCATAGTTGAAGTCGAATGCGCTTTTTTCCAATACTTCAAAGCCTTCCGCAATGGATTGCATCATGCCGTATTCGATTCCGTTATGGACCATCTTCAGAAAATGGCCGCTGCCGCTTTCACCGGCATACAAGTAACCGTTCTCGACAGCCATATCCTTAAACAGGGGCTCAATGCTGGTGAATATGTCGCGATTGCCCCCAATCATAAAGCAGCCACCATGATGGGCGCCTTCCATGCCTCCGGAAGTGCCGGCATCAAAATAATGAATGCCTTGGTCCGCCAGACGTGCTGCACGGGTTTTGGAATCCTTATAATGCGAGTTGCCGCCGTCAATCAGAATATCACCGGACTCGAGGAGCGGAGTGAGAGAATCAATGACGGAATCCACGATATTTCCGGCAGGCACCATCATCCATACGATGCGGGGTTTATCCAGTTTCGCAACGAGCAATTCAGTTGATGCTGCGGCTTCGGCACCGCACTGGGCAGCCTGATCGACCAATTGCGTATTTAAGTCGTAAGCTACGACCTGATGCTGATGATGAATCAGATTCTGAACCAGATTGAGGCCCATTTTCCCCAGACCGATCATGCCTATTTTCATAAAACAATGCAGCTCCTTCTTAGGTGTATACTTGTATACAACTTAAATTCAATTATTTATACTACTCCTTTATAGCTCTTGTGTAAATAAGGGGCATGCTAGGGATGAAAGGCGTTACATGGATCGAAAATGCATCCACAACGTGTTCAAATAGGTTATCCCCATGTGGATAATTCAAAACTAGCAATAATGACTACTTGTGGAAAACTTAAGTGCTTGCCGAGGTCAAGTAAGGTTTGACTTTTGGGCCTGAACGTGATTAAATGTATAAAGGCATTTTCTGTGAAGATGAGAACATTATCCGCTACCATTTAGCGGTCTGTTTACAAGAGATACGTCCATAGACGTCGGTTCAACAAATCGCGGTCTATTCTTCCGTGAAAGTGCGTCGATTGACGTTATGATCTTAAAATATGGGTAAGACATATTCCTGTAAGGGGGTGCATTAATCATGAGACCGACTTTCAAACCGAATGTAAGCAAACGTAAAAAGGTACATGGCTTCCGTAAAAGAATGAGCACGAAGAACGGACGCAAAGTATTGGCTAACCGCCGTCAAAAAGGCAGAAAAGTACTGAGCGCGTAATATTGTGCCACGAAGACCACCGAGGTGGTCTTTTTTTCGTAATATCTCCTGCAGTGTGAGGAGTTTCCTTATGAAAACGGCGGAATATAAGCTAAAGTAGGCTTAAAGTATTCCAATTGGAATGTTTATCGCGGTTTTGGCATGACTATACTCTTATAATAGAAGAGATGCCAAAGAGGCTTACGATGAGGCTTATGATTATTGAACTTGATTAACGGCAGGGCGGGAGAAACTTGTGCATAGAAAACTTCGTTTACGGAACCGCGCTGATTTCAGCCGGGTATATCGACACGGAAAGTCCTTCGCCAATCATCAATTTGTTGTATATTGGTCACGCAAAAAAGAGGTAGAGCAGTTTCGCGTTGGCGTTTCATGCAGCAAAAAGATCGGCAATGCGGTTGTCCGCAACCGGATGAGACGGCTGGTTAAAGAGATTGTCAGGCACCATCAGCACCAGATTATCGAGCATATCGACCTGATCTTTATCGTTCGAAAGGGAGCGCTCGACAAGTCTTACCAGGAGCTGGAGAAAAGCGTGCTTCATGTATTGAGGAAATCGTCCCTTCTGAAAGCGAAGAGGGGCTGAACCATGTGTTTATTTGTCCATATAAATATGTTATGATTTACCGTGGAATGGAATGGCGAAGAGAGGGGTTTTGAAGTGTCGTTCATGAAGACAAGACGAGGAAAATGGTTCCTCCTCACCGCTGTAATACTTGCAGTGGCCGTTATATCAGGTTGTGCGCCTGGAGCTGACCAAACGCGTACCATTGAAGACTTGAAAAATGGAGGCTTCTGGCAGAGCAACGTTGTTTATTACTTTACATGGGCACTTGATACGTTTGCTACATGGTTTAACGGTGAATACGGATTGTCCGTACTCGTGATGGTGCTTATCGTCCGTACCTTGATTTTACCGCTGACTCTGAAACAGGTCAGAAGCTCGAAGGCAATGCAGGCCATTCAGCCTGAAATTCAGAAAATTCGCGAGAAATATAAAGATCAACCTGAAAAAGTTCAAATGGAAACGATGAAGCTCTTCCAGGAGAATAAGGTTAATCCGATGGCGGGATGTTTGCCGCTGATCGTACAAATGCCGATATTTATCGCACTCTATCATTCGATTTACTATAACAATCTCCTTCGTGATCACGAATTCCTGTGGCTGCAATTAGGTCAACCGGACAAGCTGTTTATTTTGCCGGTGCTTGCCGCTGCAACGACTTATTTCCAAACGAAAATGATGATGAAGATGAACCCGTCTCCACAAATGGGGATGATGCAGTTCATGCTGTTCGTTTATCCGATTCTGATCTTTGTAATGTCCTTCCAGTTCCCTTCAGCACTTCCGTTGTACTGGTTCTACAGTAACCTCTACACCATCGTGCAGAACTACTTCTTGTACCGCAACAATGACAAGGCTGCTGTCGTGGCAAGTGTTGCCAGCGCAACCGACGGTCAGAAGAGTAAGAGCGGTAACAAGGTCGGGAAAAAGAGTGGCAGCAAAGGCGGGAAAAAAGGTTCGAAGGGAGCCAAGAAGTCGAGATGAGTAAAATCGTCGCAACAGGAAAAACCATTGAAGATGCTGTCGCACAAGGGCTGGCCCGATGGGGTGTAAGTCAAGACCGTGTATCGGTTCAAGTATTGAGTCAGCCATCAAGAGGATTCCTGGGCCTGTTTGGGGTCAAGGAAGCGAAAGTCGAACTAACGCTCCTGCCTGACGGTGCCGGCGGCGATTCATCTGTGAAGGAAGTACTTCCTACAAACGCGCAAGCTGTTCCGGCCAAAGTGGTTCAGGTCTCCAATACCTCTGTCATGACGCAGGAAGTTCCTGCTGTCAGCAGTGATATAGAGAACCCTGCCACAGCTTCGTTTGAAGGCAAGGATCCTTACCAGGAAGCCATCACCTTTCTTGTTGATACCGGACAAGCCATGGGGCTAGATATTTCGGTTGAGGTTGAGAAGGGGAGAGACTTTACCACGCTTCAAATTTCTGGCGCCGGACTCGGACTTATGATCGGGCGTAGAGGTCAGACTCTGGATGCCCTTCAGTATCTGGCGAATATCGTAGCTAACCGTTATTCCAACAGCTATCTTCGCATCGTACTGGATGCGGAGAACTTCCGAGACCGTCGCAAGAAGACGCTGGAGGATTTGGCGGATCGGTTAGCGGGACGGGTACTAAAGACACGTAAAGAGATTGTGCTTGAGCCTATGCCTGCTGCTGAGCGGAAGGTGATTCACGCTAAACTCCAGTCACATGGAGCCGTGAAGACGTACAGCAAGGGCGAAGAACCGAACCGGCGGGTTGTCATTACACCCAAGTCGTCCTAAATGAGTTGAAGAGTATATATAAACAATGACTCCTTAAGCTTCAAGAGGGAGTCATTGTTTTTTAAAGAGACCTATAGGGAAAGACCCCGTTGGAGGTTTTCCTTTCAAGTTGATAGATGTAGCAGCCGGATTGTACATGGTATGGCTGTAATTCTGATGTTTTTTACAAAGAAAGAGGTGAAGGAAACGATGTTTAGTGATACGATTGCAGCTATTTCAACAGCTGTCGGTGAAGGCGGCATTGCGATTATTCGCGTCAGCGGGCCGGACTCCGTTCAGGAAGTGGAGCGTATATTCAAAAGTAAAAACAAGTTAACACAAGTGGATTCCCATACCGTTCATTACGGTCATATTGTGGATCCAAAAACGGGAGAAAACCTCGAAGAGGTTCTCGTAACCGTGATGCGTGCTCCTCGATCGTTCACGACTGAGGATGTCGTCGAGATCAGCGCTCATGGCGGCGTTATCTCCGTAAAACGCGTCATGGATCTGTTGCTTCAATTAAACATTCGTTTGGCGGAACCCGGTGAATTTACAAAGAGGGCTTTCTTAAACGGCCGGATCGATCTGTCCCAGGCGGAAGCCGTTATGGACCTGATTCGTTCGAAATCCGATCGCGCCTTCTCCGTTGCGCTCAAGCAGGTCGAAGGAACGTTATCCCGTAAGATCAACGAGCTGCGGCATACCCTAGTCGAAACTCTGGCCCATATCGAAGTGAATATCGATTATCCTGAGCATGACGTGGAGTCGCTTACTTCAGAATTCATTAAAGAGAAAAGCCAGCTTGTCATGGGTGAAATTGATAAGCTGCTGAAGACCGCGCAAGAAGGGAAAATCCTGCGTGAAGGGATTACGACAGCTATTATCGGTCGCCCCAATGTGGGCAAATCTTCGCTTCTGAACACGCTGGCCCAGGATAATCGGGCGATTGTCACGGATATACCCGGTACGACTCGCGATGTGATTGAGGAATTTGTCACCATTAACAACATTCCGTTGAAGCTGCTTGATACCGCGGGTATCCGGGAAACGATGGATGTGGTCGAGCAGATCGGCGTTGAACGATCCAAGCATGCGGTTAACGAAGCGGATCTCATTCTGCTCGTGCTGAATGCCAACGAACCGCTGCATCAGGACGAATTGGAATTGATGGAACAAATACGCGGTAGACAATGTATTGTCATTATGAATAAAATGGACTTACCGTCTAATCTCGATCTGGACATTCTCCATCGATACTATCCCGATGAGTTGATTGTTCCGATGTCGGTGAAGGCGCAAGAGGGTATTGACCGGCTGGAAGAGGCTATATCCAACTTGTTCTTCAGCGGCCAGATTGAAGGCGGAGATCTGACGTATGTGAGCAATGTGCGACATATCGCTTTGCTGAAGAAATCCAAGCAGTCGCTGCAGGATGCATATGATGCGGCTGAACAGCTCATTCCGATCGATATGATCCAAATCGATGTGAGAATGGCCTGGGAGCAGTTAAGTGAGATATTGGGTGAAGCGGTTGGCGATTCGCTCATTGATCAGATTTTTTCACAGTTTTGCTTGGGTAAATAAGCTTCAAGCCTTACTATATATAGTAGGAACAGCTCAACAATTTCAGGGATATCCGAGGTGGAATCCCTTTGATTACGTATATAAACACAATTAGAACAGGAGGGTGAGCTATGAGTTATATGGGTGGCACTTATGATGTGATTGTAGTCGGTGCAGGACATGCCGGCTGTGAGGCTGCACTCGCATCTGCACGAATGGGTGCTGAAACGTTGATGGTTACGATCAACCTGGATATGGTTGCTTTTATGCCATGTAACCCGTCCATTGGAGGGCCTGCAAAAGGCCATGTCGTTCGCGAAATCGACGCACTGGGCGGAGAAATGGGACGCAATATCGATAAAACCTTCATTCAAATGAGAATGTTGAATACAGGTAAAGGTCCGGCTGTCCACGCGCTGCGTGCTCAAGCGGATAAGTTTTCTTATCAGCATACCATGAAAGAGACGATGGAGAAGGAAGAGAAGCTTACCCTTCGTCAGGGTATGGTGGATCAGCTCATCGTAGAAGATGGCGTATGCGTTGGGATCGTGACGCAGACGGGTACGGAATATCGTGCGAAAGCGGTTGTGCTGACAACCGGTACGTATTTGCGCGGTAAAGTCATTATGGGTGAATTGATGTATGAGAGCGGTCCGAACAATCAACAGCCGTCCGTAAAACTTGCGCATAACCTGCGCGAGCTTGGATTCGACCTTGTTCGATTCAAGACAGGTACACCACCGCGGGTGCATAAGGATACGATTGATTTCTCCAAGACCGAAATTCAGCCTGGGGATGAGAAGCCTAAGTTCTTCTCTTATGAAACAAAATCCTCCGACAATGAGCAGCTTCCTTGCTGGTTGACGTATACGTCGGTGGATACGCATCAGATTATCAATGACAACCTTCACCGCGCACCGATGTTCTCTGGTGTTATTGAAGGTACTGGACCACGTTACTGCCCGTCTATCGAAGACAAAATCGTTCGTTTTGCCGACAAGCCGAAGCATCAGATTTTCCTTGAGCCTGAAGGTAAAAATACGAAAGAATACTACGTGCAAGGGCTATCCACCAGCATGCCTGAGGATGTTCAGCTTGCGGTTCTTCGCTCCATTCCCGGAATGGAGAAGGTAGAAATGATGCGTAACGGGTATGCTATCGAGTATGATGCGATGGTGCCAACGCAGCTGTGGCCGTCTCTGGAAACGAAAAAACTGCCGGGTCTGTTCACGGCTGGACAGATCAATGGAACCTCGGGATATGAAGAGGCAGCAGGTCAAGGCATTATGGCGGGTATCAATGCGGCACGTAAAGTGCAGGGCAAAGAGCCTGTTATATTGGATCGCTCCCAGGGTTATATTGGAGTGCTGATTGATGACCTGGTGACCAAAGGGACAAATGAGCCTTATCGTTTGCTCACCTCCCGTGCAGAATACCGTCTGCTGCTTCGCCATGATAATGCCGATCTGCGTCTTACCGAAATCGGCCATGATATCGGACTGATTTCGGAAGAGCGTTATGCCAAATTCGTGCTGAAGAAGCAGCTCGTTGAGCAGGAGATCGAGCGTCTTCGCCAAACGAAGGTGAAGCCGGTTGACGTAAATGCGATGCTGGAAGCAGCCGGATCAGCACCAATCGTGGATGGAAGCAATATGCTGACGATTCTGCGCCGTCCGGAAATTACGTTTGCGATGATTGAGTCGCTCTCCCCGTCTCCATACGAGCTGGATGAGGAAATGAAAGAGCAAGTCGAAATTCAAATCAAATATGCGGGTTATATTGAGAAACAGCTGGGACATGTGGAAAAGCTGCAGAAGATGGAGAAAAAACGGATTCCGGAGGATATCGTTTATGACGAGATCAACGGACTGGCCATGGAAGCCCGGCAGAAGCTGAACAAGATCCGTCCGATCTCCATCGGTCAGGCATCGCGTATTGCCGGCGTAACACCGGCGGATATTTCGATACTTCTCGTTTACCTGGAGCATTATAACCGGGTAACCGCAGCGAAAGGATAAGGAATGGACGACATTCAGAAGGCTTTTGTTGACCGGCTCGGAGAGCACGGGATCACGATTGATGAGAAACAGCTCCAGCAGTTCGAGATGTATTACGAAATACTGGTGGAGTGGAACGAGAAAATGAATTTAACTGGAATTACGGAACGGGATCAAGTCTATACGAAGCATTTTTACGACTCGATCACGCTCGCCTTTTATGTGGACATGACCCAAATCGGCAATCTGGCGGATATCGGATCAGGCGCTGGCTTTCCTGGTATTCCTCTGAAAATATGTTTCCCGCATGTGAACCTGACGATTGTGGATTCGCTTAACAAACGAATTAACTTTCTGAAGCATGTCGTGGATACGATTGGCCTGACGGGGGTTGAACTGATTCACGGACGTGCGGAAGAGGTTGCTCGCAAGCAGGGGTACCGTGACGGGTTCGATCTAGTCACAGCGAGAGCAGTTGCTCGCATGGCTGTGTTGAACGAGTTCTGCCTACCTTTCACGAAGGTAGGGGGACGATTCGCAGCGATGAAGGGCAGTGACCCTACGGAAGAGGTGAAGGAGGCGGCTCGCAGCTTGAAAGAGCTGAGAGGGGCTTTGAACAAGGTTCATTCATTCTCTTTACCTGTAGAGGAATCCGGCCGGCATATCGTGGTGATCGATAAAAAGGGAGCTACGCCTTCCAAGTACCCCCGTAAGGCGGGTACGGCCAGCAAAACGCCGATCGTGTAAGCATTTTGCCATCGATCTAAATACTGTCTGTCACGCTGGTCTCCCTTGCAGAGACAACCTTTGCTAGAAGACATGCAAACCATTCAAGAGAAGGACTTTATGAGTCCTTCTCTTTTTTTATTGCCACTGTAGATTTGACTTGAGCGGGAAGGGGGGCGTTAATACTAGTTTTTTTACATGAAATAAATAGAAAAGTGATTTGCTGTATTTTCGTTGATTAAGCCCCTCTTATCGGTTGTCATTATTTTAATAAGAGAGGTGAAACAAGAAAATATACATCTCAGATTACCGACTGAAAGGAAACCCTTAAGGATCTCATAAGAAGCTTTATACGACTCGATGGCACGCTCACTTTTTACGTTTTCTTATCAAATGGAACCGAGGGTTACTTCTAAAGAGAGTGGGTTGATTAAAGCTGAGCTTTTAAACAAGAATGGACATCCACGCTGTGAATGTATCTGATAAACTTTGAATGTTTCACGTGAAACATTTGAAGCATGTTGTGAGTTATAAGTTAGGTATCTTTTATGGAAGCATTATATTCTTTGACAAATTATTATGATAACAACCATGTTATCTAATTTGAATAATGAAGAATGAAAACCTCATGAATAAAGTTAGTGTGCAACTATCCATCACATTCATGCACTGGACAGGGGAACTTGCAGGGAGCAGTGAACCATCATGTGCATCATTCGAGTGAATCTACTAGCCAATTTAGATTCGTTCTTCTTAGACTTTGGTGATAATGGTTGTTCAACAGATTTAATCTATTGGCAAATCCTACAATTATTCTGAATCTAGAATCTCAAGAAAGGCTGCTGGGTAGATGATGTGGCTCAATAACATGATTTCGACGCCAAAACTTTGGAACTGTGCACAAATCATGTATAAAGCAAACGAGAAATGAAGGAAAAAAGGTGATATTGGAGAATAGAGTTATAGGACAAAAAGTGGTAGAATAGAATCGTAGTATCCATTTGGACAGAAGGGCCGGTTTGCCCGTTCTTTAATTGGATGAAAGAGTATAAATCCTGGTTTGGTCACTTTTCCATCCTTGCTTCGTGCAGTCATCAACTTTGATCGTTGTGGCTGCTGTTTTTTGGAAGGTACCATGCCATCCCATGGGATCATGGCCTTAAGCGAAATAGAAAAAGATATATACCACTTGTGAGATATCGATCGATCGTAAGCATCATGATAAAACCTCCTGTTATATCTCTCAAGAAGCAACCGCTTCATGCAGCGGTTTGATCAGAGAAATACGGCAATGATCACCATAGGCGTTTTTCTCCGATCAGCATGAAATTTGTTTTTGCAGGGAAATGCCTGGCACCACAGTGGATTTTAGCGCCAATGGATGGTTGGACTATCCGTGTATGACTCCATGTTGTGGTTATCCAATCGTATAACCGATTCCGGGATATTCGGAGGCTTATCCGTGCTATCATGAAATTAGGTGGTAATATACGGAATGAAAGAACAATTTTCGAGATTGTTTGGCTTAGCGGCAGAGCGGAACCAAGGGGATGAAGTGAAACAAATCCCGGTAAACGAGGTTGTCAGCAGCCCATACCAGCCACGGACGATTTTTGATGACGAGAAGATTGATGAATTACTTCAGACAATTAAAACCCATGGAGTCATTCAACCTATTGTCGTTCGTGTCCGAAATGGCATGTATGAGATCATTGCAGGGGAACGCCGCTGGCGTGCGGTTAAGAAGCTGGGTCTGGACACGATTCCGGCCATTGTTCGGGAGTTCAACGATTCACAAGCTGCCTCCATTGCGTTAATCGAGAATCTGCAGCGTGAAGGCCTTACTTCGATTGAAGAGGCAGTGGCTTATCAGAAGTTGATTGATCTTCATCAATTGACGCAAGAGAGCTTGGCACAGCGGCTAGGCAAAAGCCAGTCCACGATTGCAAACAAGATTCGTTTGCTGCAGCTGCCGGAAGCAGTCAAGGTGGCATTGATGGAACGCAAGGTGACGGAACGCCATGCGCGTGCGCTGCTTTCATTGGATAATGAAGAAACCCAGCTTAAAGTGCTGGACGAGATCATTACCAAGGAACTGAATGTGAAGCAGACAGAGGCACGAATCGCCTTTTATAAAGAAGTAACAACAATGAAGAAGGCGAAGCGTATATCGTACAGCAAGGATGTTCGCCTGGCTCTGAACACGATCCGCCAATCGATCGATATGGTCTCAGGTTCGGGGATGGCTATTAAAACAACAGAGAATGATCATGAAGATCACTATGAAATCGTTATAAAAATACCTAAACGTTAAGATATGGTGTGAAGCGGTATGCATCGTACCGCTTTTTCTGTTGATCAAGAGATAATGCTCTGCAGCGGTCTATGTTGCTTAACGAAGAGTTTTGGTTTGATGTTGCAGATGAGAAACATGTAATTTATTATTACTCATTTTCATCGCCGCTATATCCTGGGCATCCCGAAATCATCGGGATCGTTCGCTTAATACATATACAGCCTGTTGCTGTATATCATCTATTGCGACTACTTAGAAGAGTCTTCCTACATTGAGGTGAAATGAGTGTCAAAGATAATTGCCATAGCAAATCAAAAGGGCGGTGTCGGCAAAACAACGACTTCCGTCAATCTGGGAGCTGGATTGGCTTCGCTTGGCAAACGGGTGCTTTTGGTGGATATTGACCCCCAAGGTAACACGACGAGTGGGGTTGGCATTAATAAAGCCGATGTTGCAAATTGCATTTACGATATTATCATCAATGAAGTACACCCGAAGGACGCCATCTGTGGGACTAACATCGAAGGCCTGGACATCATTCCGGCAACCATTCAATTGGCTGGTGCTGAGATTGAGCTTGTTCCTACGATTTCCCGTGAAGTACGATTGAAGAAATCACTTCAATTAGTCAAACCCCAGTATGATTATATTTTGATTGATTGTCCTCCATCGCTTGGCATTTTAACGATTAATTCATTGACCGCAGCCGATTCCGTCATCATTCCGATTCAATGTGAATACTACGCACTGGAAGGTCTGAGTCAGCTGCTAAATACGGTTCGCCTTGTTCAGAAACATCTGAATACATCGCTTAAGATTGAGGGTGTATTATTGACAATGCTGGATGCGCGCACGAACTTGGGCATTCAGGTAATTGAAGAAGTGAAAAAGTATTTTCAGGAAAAAGTGTACAGAACGATTATACCTAGAAATATTCGTTTGAGTGAAGCGCCATCTCATGGACAGTCGATCATTACTTATGATCCTCGATCTAAGGGAGCGGAAGTATACTTGGAGCTGGCAAAGGAAGTGATCTCGTATGAGTAAACGATTGGGAAAAGGGCTGGATGCGCTTATTCCATCTTTGTCTATTCATGATGATGACAAGGTAGTGGAAATTCCGCTTAGTCAATTGCGAGCGAATCCGTATCAGCCGCGCAAGACATTTAACGATGAGGCTATCCAGGAGTTGGCGGAATCGATCCGCCAGCATGGAGTTATCCAACCGATTATCGTCCGCAGTGTGCTGAAAGGGTATGAGATTATTGCCGGGGAGCGCAGATTCCGGGCGTCTCAATATTGCGGCAAAGCAACGATACCGGCAGTGGTTCGATCTTTCAGCGATCAACAAGTCATGGAGATTGCCCTGATCGAGAACCTGCAGCGGGAGAACCTGAACGCCATGGAGATTGCTGTAGCTTACCAAGGTTTGATGGAACAATTTTCCTTAACCCAAGAAGAACTGTCATTGAAGGTGGGTAAGTCTCGTTCACACATCGCTAACTTTTTGCGGTTGCTTTCTCTACCTGAAGAAGTGAAGGACAATGTTTCACGTGGAACATTATCCATGGGACATGCCCGGGCGATCGTTGGAATTAAGGATCCCATTCTTGTTAAACAGTTGGCAAAACAGTGTGTGGAGCAAGAGTGGAGTGTCCGTGAATTAGAGGAAGCGGTTAAGAATCTGGATCGCAAACCAACGGATAAAGCAAAACCTAAGGTTAAGAATAGAGATCCTTATATCGATCATCTGGAAGAGGGTCTGAGAGAACGTTTTAAAACGACGGTCAAAATTAAGCACAATAAGGATAAAGGGAAAATTGAGCTTAATTACTATAGTAAACAGGACCTGGAGCGGTTGTTGGAACTTCTTCAATAAAAGAGCTGTGGTTCTGTTGAAGAAGAAACTATCATGTGTGACGGGTTGAATTACAAATGGTTGAACAGCAAATGAGTGCGATTAAAAACCAAAGACATGTCGACGTTCCTGTAAGGGGAATGAGATATGTCTTTATTTAACTAAACATGAAGCCACGGCCTTGATACTCCGAACTTGAAGATATTTGGATATATCCTGTTAAGAGACACCAATACGGCAAAGATGAAGGTGAAGTATCATGGACCCGATCGTTTATCTGGATCATGCAGCCACTTCGTGGCCAAAGCCGCCTGAAGTATTTGAGGCGATGAGAAAGGCGATGGAAGAGGCGGCTGCAAATCCGGGACGTGGGAGTCACCGGATGGCGGTGAAAGCTTCCCGTGTGCTCTATGGAACACGGAGGACGCTCGCAGACTTGTTTGGGGTAAAGAATCCTAATGATATTGCGCTGACATCGAATACAACAGAAGCGTTGAACTTAGCGATCAAAGGGTATTTGCGTGAAGGCGATCATGTGATTGCTACCATGATTGAACATAATTCAGTGCGCAGACCGTTAGAGTATTTGAAACGCACCCGAGGGGTACAAGTAGACTATATTCCTGTCGATGAGGAAGGTCAGCTTGATGTGCAACTAATAGAGGGAGCTTTTCGTTCTAATACTAGGCTTGTTGTGTGTAGTCACAGCTCCAACCTTCTTGGTTCAATCATTCCTCTCGTTGAAATCGGTGAACTGGTGAAGAGAAAAGGGGCTGTACTGCTCGTAGATGCTGCCCAGAGTGCCGGTATGCTGGATATTCATGTGGAGGCGATGCATGTAGGCATGTTGGCTTTTCCGGGGCATAAAGGGCTTCTGGGGCCGCAAGGAACAGGCGGGTTGTATATCTCGCCTGATATTGATCTGGAACCATTACTGCACGGAGGCACAGGGAGTCAATCAGAGGCTATTGAACAGCCGACGGTACGTCCGGATCGATATGAGGCAGGGACGCCTAACACGATTGGATATGCGGGACTGCAAGCGGGTGTGAAGAAGGTGCTTGAATGGACACCGCAGCATATTTACCAGCATGAATGGGAGCTAACCCAATATATGATTGAGGGTCTGCAAGAGGTAGAAGGCCTTCGTATATTAGGTCCTGCACTTGGTCAAGCGAGGACAGGTATCGTAGCTTTTGTGTCAGAGCGATACAGCGCGTCTGAGTTAGCTTTTCGACTGGACCGGGAATATGGGATTGCCGTGCGTGCTGGTTATCATTGCACACCGCTTGCTCATATGGCATCAGGCACGGAACAGACAGGTGCAGTCAGAGCGAGTGTGGGGATGTCTACTAGCCGTGACGAGGTAGAGCTCATGCGAAAGGCGATTGCAAAAATTCATAGATAATCAAATAGATCAAGATGGAGAAGAGGAAGGAAGAAAGCATGTCTGAATTAAATGAATTGATCATGGAGCAGCTTCATTGGTTTGTCGTCGGAATGGTCATGATCATCTTGATCTTATGGGTAACTTTAATTGTTCAAGGGACAAAACTGCGTAAAATGAAGCGTCGTTATGATGCGATGATGGCAGGCAGTGGGGTAGAAGATATCGAATCGCTGTTGGTCCAATTGAAAATCCAAATGGATGAGATTGAAGAGGGCCATGCCCATCATCAAAAAATGCTGGATACAATCAGCGGCAGTTTGAAAGGGATGAAGTCCAAGGTTGGTATCGTACGATACAATGCGTTTGGCGAGCGGGGGAACGAAATGAGCTTCTCCCTGGCTATTCTCAGTGAACAAGAGGAAGGGATTGTGCTGACCGGTCTGCATAACCGGGAGAGCTCCTATGTGTACGCTAAACCACTGAAGGATGGGCAGTCCAAATATCCATTGTCTCCGGAAGAAAAAGAGGCCGTCACTCTTGCGCTGCAAGAAGGGTAGAACGGTTCCACTCTTTAATGCCTGCAAATAGGCAGGTTGCAATAATATCGGACAACCGCATGACCAAGCTTAAGCGAGTGTTCTGCAATACGAAGTATTCCATAAAGCCGCCGACATTGACGATGCCCGTTACGTGGATATCGCCGACCGGCGGTAATTCTTTATGTACGCCAGCTCCGGGCTTTAGAGGTCCATCGGATATTTGAATAGAGCCTACACTTGATGACTGCCCCAGACACGCATCAATGCCGATCACAAAAGGGTTGTCGAATTTTTCATATATCGCCGTTAGCGTATCCTTCAGATTCATGGCGTGGACAGGCTCGTCCAGTGTACCGTAGAGATGAAACAGAGGACTGTTGTAGCGTGCAAGTGAGGTGCCGACAAGGGGTCCCAGACAATCGCCGGTAGACCGGTCGGTACCGATGCAGACAATGACAAGCGGACGATGCTGAATACGGGCGTTAGAGAGATGGAAGAGCAAGCGATGTATAATAGCAGAATGGATATTAGGGTCCGTGTGTGGTATTTTTAAGCTGGAAGCCTCCGGGCGAGACGTGATTTTAGATAGACGGTTCATAGAATCTTCCTTTCGTCTGCATTTGGTAGTATCAGTATATGGATGAAAGACTGTTTTTATACTTTGGGATTCGCTTAAAATGTGATTTAAATTCAACTCGGACAGAAGAATGTTCTCAGGATAAGGAATGTGCTTGGGCAGAATGAGGTATATGAATATACTTGATCTATGAAAAGGTTTATATAAAACTCTTAATCATTGGGAATGATGGTGAGAAGAAATAAGAGGAAATGATAGCCATGATGGAGGGGGACGGGGCAGTGGAAGGCGCGATGTTGATCGCATTTGATTCCACCCAGCAGGCGCTGCGTGCAGAAATGCTGCTGGAGTACGCGGATATCGAAATTGATCTTTTTCCTACACCAAAAGAGATTACGGCTGGCTGTGCATTATCGATTCAATTCCCGCCTGATGCGTTAAATGATGTTCAAGCGATCATCCGACAGGAGCGTGTGGAGATCCGGGGCATCTTTGCGCTAGATAACAACGAGAAGTATATCAACATCGAAGAGTAAGGGGAGGACATCAGGGATGAGGGGCTTTAGTTACTTATCTGGGGAAACAGACGGAGTCGATTTGGGGAGTATGACTAAGGAGGCTAAGGGTTTGAAAGATCAGATATGGAGATGGTTAACGAATGAAGAGATGTGGATGAATGTTCTGTCATCCGGCATTCGGGTCATTATCATTTTTATTCTGACGCGTCTCGTAATACGAGTTGTGTATAAGATGATTGATCAGTTTATCCTTAGGCAGGAGAAGAGCCGAATTCAAGTGAACTCAAGACGGTTTGTCACGGTAGGGGAGTTGCTAAAAAATGTAACCTCTGTTGTGTGCAACTTTGTCATGATTTTGATCATTCTCTCAGAGTTCAACTTCGAGTTAGGACCACTGTTAGCCGGTGCCGGGGTACTTGGCCTTGCAATAGGTTTCGGTGCACAGAGTTTAGTGAAGGATGTTATTACCGGATTCTTCATTATATTCGAGGATCAGTTTGCAGTAGGCGACGTAATCAAGAGTGGTGAGTACCGGGGAACTGTCGAAATGATCGGACTTCGCACATCGCGAGTTAAGGGATTGAATGGGGAGACCTATATTATTCCGAACGGAATGATTACCAGCGTCACGAATTACTCCCTTTCCAATTCATTAGCCATTGTAGATTTACCCGTAAAGAACGACCAGCAGGTGAAGGATACGATTACGCTGATTCAGTCGGCCCTTACGGGAATCATGGACCGTCGCCCAGAGGTCCAGCGGACACCGGATGTATTAGGAATCCAGTCATTGAATACTTCTGAATATGTTGTTCGTATTGTGGCCGAATGCAATCCCAATGCAAGGGAAAACGTGGAGCGCCAGATATTTACGGATATCAAACAGGCTATTGAAGAACGGGATATGGGACAAGAACGCGTTCAGGCTTGATCTAATCGGTTATCCAATGATATATAATAGATAGAAGAAGTAATAGAAGTAAAAGGGAGCGATAGCCATGGAGCGCAAGGTATTTCAGTTAGGGGATATCGTTCAGATGAAGAAGCCTCATCCCTGTGGAAATAATGAGATGGAGATTATTCGCATGGGGATGGATATTCGGATCAAATGTACCAAGTGTCAGCATAGCGTGTTGATTCCCCGTGTAAAGTTTGAGAAGAATATGAAGAAGGTTTTGCGTTCGGCTCAGGAGACGGAAGGGGCGGGAGATACACCGTAATATCTCCTCTCCTAAGCGTTCCAAGCGGTCATTGAAATCCAAGGAACAGTGAGATCGACAAGCTATTGACCAGATAACGTTTCCATGATATAATCAATTCTGCTGTGGAAAGGTACCCAAGAGGCCCAAGGGGGCTGACTCGAAATCAGCTAGGCGTCGCAAGGCGTGCGTGGGTTCGAATCCCACCCTTTCCGCCACCAATCGTTTAAAGTTCCGCTGTTATGGATATAAACGATGTTTGATACATAAGTTAGGCATTAAGCTGTAAAGCGCCCTTGAATAAAACACCCTCATGCAGATCATCTGCATGAGGGTGTTTTTCGTTGCCAACAAGCCTGACCTAAACTCCCGAGCTTTGAACGAAAAAAGAAGGGCCCGATTGGGCCCTTCTTTCTGGGTAGGCGGTGCTTGTGAATTGGAATCATTTTATCAGCACTTCTGCGAACCTTGTCAATAGCTTCACTTGTCCAAGCGGTCAAGCATTCGGCTCATTTCCTCAGCTTGCAATCCGTGTGACGATCAGAAACCTCATGCGTCGTTCTGCTGCAACGTTCAACGGAACCACACCTCTCTCATGCACCGCCTGATTATAATGTGCGCATAAAGGTCGGTTTGTATACATGCGAATTTCACTGGATGAAAATCCCAACATTAAATGTTTAGTTTACATGGATTAGCTGACAGTTTTCAAGCCATGTTCTGACAACTCCCACCGCACAAGATGCCGTAGGCACGATGTGCAAAGGCTCCTGAGGCTGATCACTTCAGTGCTATTACTTAGGCTGCACTCGGCGTTTGTTTAACCATACACGATCATCATTTTGGGTTTCGGGAAAGGTGTCGCCCTTGCTCATTTTGATTTGACGCGGGTTCTCGATGCCCATGATGTGGTCTCTAACGCCCACTTCCATATAAATACCGTTGTTTGGGGCTTTGTCACCCGCACGAAATTCGGACTGTTCTCCCATTGTGGAATTCCTCCTCATTATGATGGATGGACTGCATGTATTATCATGCGCCATTGGACCCTAAATCATTGCAGGGAATGTGAGAAAGGCGCGGGAATAAAGGGAAGAGCGCAGATTCAGCACCGAAAAGAAACTTGCATCCGATCACCCGTTCTGATATAGTATTATGGTGCGAGTTAGACTCGCTCCTTGCTCTCAACAGAGATTGAGGGCCGAAGTCCATAAGGAGGTGAAACATATGCGCA
The DNA here is from genome assembly GCF_056173265.1 of Paenibacillus sp. QJM3NY_38. Lineage (NCBI taxonomy): Bacteria > Bacillati > Bacillota > Bacilli > Caryophanales > Paenibacillaceae > Paenibacillus > Paenibacillus sp. QJM3NY_38. The sequence goes on along the minus strand of NZ_CM149665.1, from coordinate 7,249,928 downwards.
AATATGAAGTGATGTACATTATTCGTCCTGACATTGAACAAGAAGCTGTTCAAGCTGCAGTCGATAAATTCCAAGGCATCATCTCCAACGGCGGAGAAATTACAAAGCATGACGTAATGGGTAAACGCCGTCTTGCGTATGAGATCAAGAAATTCCGTGATGGCGTCTACGTTCTGGTAAACTTCAACGCAACACCTGAAGTTGTAGCTGAGCTTGAGCGTCTCATGAAGATTTCTGACGAAGTTATTCGTTATCTCATCACGAACGACGTTGCTTAATACGTAAAAAAACTTTGTAATTGATTTCGTTCTAAGGAGGGGATTGGATTGTTGAACCGTGTCATTTTGATTGGCCGACTGACTAAGGATCCCGAGCTGCGATATACTCCTTCAGGTGTTGCTGTAACGCAATTTACACTTGCTGTCGATCGTCCGTTTACCGGACAAGGCGGGGAGCGCGAAGCGGATTTCATTCCGGTCGTGACCTGGAGACAGCTTGCGGAGACTTGTGCAAACTATCTGCGTAAAGGCCGTCTGACGGCTGTAGAAGGGCGCATTCAAGTGCGGAATTACGAGAATAACGAAGGTAAGCGTGTATACGTCACCGAAGTCATTGCCGATAATGTTCGCTTCTTGGAGTCAAACCGTGAAACAAGCGGTGGCGGAGGAAATCGTGAGGAATCATCGTTTAGCGGAGGAAGCAACAGCAATAGCAGTGGCGGAAACCGCGGAAACAATAACTACTCGCGAAACAACAATCAGGATCCTTTTTCCGATGAAGGAAAACCGATCGATATTTCGGATGATGATTTGCCATTTTAATACGGAAAGGACTGACAACACATGGCTTTTAAACAAAGAGAAGGCGGAGACAACGACAAAAGACCGGCACGCCGCGGCGGCCGTAACAAGCGTCGTAAAGTATGTTTCTTCACTGTGAACAAAATTACTCACATTGACTATAAAGATACAGACCTGCTCAAGAAATTCATCAGCGAGCGCGGCAAAATTTTGCCTCGTCGTGTAACAGGTACTAGCGCTAAATATCAGCGTGCCCTGACGATTGCGATCAAACGCTCCCGTCAAATCGCATTGCTTCCATATACAACTGAGTAATCATTTGTGTCAAAGCGGATCAGCCTAATCATAGGCTGGTCCGCTTTTTTATTATGGAAGAACCCAGGGTTGGCTTAATGAGAGATGTGATGAGAATTGTTAGAGACGAGGGCCATATAAGTAAAACCAAGCGTACCTCACAAGTATGAAAGCTCAGGGCTTTGAAGCAATATTCATTTCGGCGTTAAAAGGAGTTATCCAAATGTTGGGACGCACAATGTCTCCACGGAAGAATCGTGTCTCCCCAGAGTGTACACTAAAGAAGAATAATAGCTGCCGACAAATACAAGCTTGGTGTAAAGCTTTCCAGTTTTAAAGCCCTGAAATGGTGTCTTCTTTAAACGGACAGTGTCTATTGTAAGCAATACACTTTTATACATAACGGAGTACTCCATGTAAGAAATAAAAAACCGGTTATGAAGGTGAAAAAGAAGCAACCTGAAAAAATTCCTTCTATTATATATAGGTATGTACCAGCTCATCAAATGAACGCTGGGGCGATCTCCACTTTGAAAGTAATATACCCTCGAAAAGATGCCTAAGAAAAGAGAACGATTTATACAGCCCCCCATGCATACACACTCAAGAATGATGTCTATCGTATACAAACATGATAGAAAAACATTGCCACGACAGAGTGGTACAGAAAATTTAATATTGTGATTACATAAAACTTGCAGAAACCTTTCAATTTTATGATGTCCACTCCAGGGATACAAGCGTACAAGCAGTGGAAGCTCCATGTTGTTAGTCTTATTATGCATATTCCGCCTCCATTATCCAAACGATAAAGGAAAAAGGAGGTAGTTATATGTGTAGACGATTCTCGCTGTCCGCAGGGATCGATGAAGTGAATCAACGCTTTGGCATTAATCGGGTAATGTATTACTACAAGAGCCGGTACAACATTAGCCCTACCCAAACCATGCCGGTCATTATACAAGAACAGGGAGAACGAGTGCTTGATGAGTATCGATGGGGGTTAGTGCCCTATTGGGGTAAAGACGCAGTCAATGCTGATATTACAACCGTTGATCAAAATCCCACTTACCGTAAAGCGATTGACACAAGACGCTGTGTGATCCCTTGTAACGGTTTATATTACTGGCGAACGGTTGGTAAACGAAGTTATGCGTTACGGACCGTAATCGGGGATCATGAAATATTCGGTATGGCTGGTTTATACGAGACATGGCGCGATGCCAGGGGAAATGAAATGAGAACATGCACGGTTCTAATGACAGAGGCCAATGAAGCGATTCGAGAGTTCGAAACACGAATGCCGGCGATTCTGTCAGAGGAAAACATGGAAAAGTGGCTGAATCCGGAGATCCAAGGAAAACATGCGGTGCATCGGCTGCTTCATACGTATCGCGGGCAGATGCGAATGTACCCGGTGACGCCTTTAGTGGCTGACGATACGCATGATCACCAGCAGTGCATTGAAGAGATGGATTTAAAGCTCGCTTGGGTGAAGAATCTGTAGTTCGCAAGTATGAAAGAGCAAGGTTGATTTATCTGACATGGAATTCAACATAAAAGCAATCCGGACCACAGTCCTGGATTGCTTTTTTTAAGCGTTAACGCTGTAGGAGGCTAAACTATGAGAAAGCAGAAGCATAAATACACGTCATCTAATACCGAATTGAAGCATATCGCAAGGATAATATATTACATAAAAATGGTTTCTAGTTGTAATCAAGGAAGACAATCGTAGAATACGTAAAATAATATAACATATACATAACTTATATAACCCGACCAATGAAGAAATAGATAAAATTTTAGATTTTGTGTAATAAAATATTACACAAACACTATTAAACCACAAGTGATTATAGCTATAAATTGTAAATAAATCTTGATATTACATACATTTTCAGTAAACTAAGGATATACAACGGAGATAAACTTAATTATTAACCTCAAAAACGACGTTAAAAACATGATTTTTGAGAAATATGAAAAAAAGTAATTGACGTTACCTAAATTTACACGTATCATAACATTAATTTTATAGGCAAGAAGATTTTGCTAGAGACTTTGGCACTAATTGACCAATGGTATATTTTCTGTAAAACTTTCAAATTATTTCACATCATGCAATGACATCCTAGAGAACTTTAATACCGAAATTATTTAAGGATGATTTCAATATTCGTCCTGATAATTTATAATGCAACAACATTTTTTAAGAGGAGGATTCGCATGAAGAAAAGAATGTCACTCCTGCTTGCAATCATGCTTTTGGCCATCACGGTACTGGCAGCATGTTCGAGCGGAGGAACAGCAGAACAGCCAAGTCAAGGGGAGCAAACAGAGCAAACACCACCAGCTGAAGGCGACAAAGATACTACAGAACCGCCGGCTGAAACTGGAGACGACAGCCAGGGTTATTTCGAGGCAACAGATCCATCTGCTAATCCCGCGACTGCGTTGGCACGTAAAGACACACTCGTTGTTGGTATGACAGCACCTAAAGGGGTATTTAGCCCATTCTACTGGCAAACAGCGTACGACCGTTATGTTGTAGACGCAATTTTCGATTCTTTTTTCGCTCTGAATGGGGATGGAACTTACAGTAATCGCCTGGCTGAGAGCGTTGAAGTGTCGGAAGACAAATTAAAATACACGTTCAAATTGAAGCCGGGTGTGACATACTCCAATGGCGATCCGGTTACTGTAAAAGACTATGCTTTCGCCATGAAAGTTTTACATGACAAAAGCTATGACGGACAATCCGACATTCTGTCTGTTAACATTAAAGGCGGAAAAGATTATTACGATGGTAAAGCTGACGAGATTTCCGGTATTAAAATCATCGATGACAATACCGTTGAAATCGAAGTTACAGAAGCAAATGCCATGACCAAGGATAATCTGGGTACTGTATATTTTGTTCCAGAATCCATTTATGGCAAAGATTACAAGCAAGGAAACCTGGAGTACATGAAAGACCTGCATGCCAAACCAGTCGGCAGTGGTCAATATGTACTGAAAAGCTTCTCTCCTGGACAAGAAGTAGTATTGGAAGCTAATCCCAACTATTTCTTGGGCGCACCAAAAATTAAGAACGTCATCTACAAGACTACAACCGACGAAACCAAATTGGCTATGTTCCAATCCGGTGAAATCGATATGGATATGATTTCCGTGAGCGAAGATAACGTAGAAGCTGTTAAAGAAATGGGCTTCTTGGACTATAACATGTTCCCATACAATGGTTACGGCTATGTTGCACTGAACCATAAAAATCCTAAATTCCAAGATCCTAAAGTTCGTCAGGCTTTGATGTACGGTTTGAATCGTGCTGAAGCTGTTGAAATCATCTATGGTAAATATGCGAACGTAATTAATATTCCACAATCCAGCGAATCATGGGCTTACACGAATGAAGGTATTGAGCCGTACGAGTTTGATATGGAGAAAGCGAAGCAGCTTCTTGATGAAGCAGGCTGGGCTCCAGGTGCTGACGGAATCCGCGAGAAAGACGGCGAGAAATTCGAAATTCATTTCTCAGCAACTGCTGACAACCCGGTAATTGATGCTTTGATTCCGATTATGACAACGAACTACCAAGAGCTGGGCATCAAATTGACAGCTGAAACTTTGGACTTTAATGCAATCATGGATAAGAAGGATAAAGGCGAGTTCGATATGTTCTTTGCTGCTTGGGGCTTGACTCCAGACCCAGACTCCACGGTGTATATCACAGATGGACAGCAAAATGACCTCGGTTATTCCAATCCTGACTATGATGCAGCTATGAAGAAAGGTCTGAATGCCTTTGATTTGGAAGAGCGTAAAGTGGCTTATGCGGAAGCATACCAAATTCTGAACAAGGACGTTCCAGATCTTCCGATCTACCAAAGACGTGATATGTGGGCAATCAACTCCAGATTGAACGGCATTGACATCACACCTTACAAAAACTTCGTAGTTGACCTGTACAAAGCAGAAATTCAACAATAGCATCAAGAAACATATGCTCAGCTCGCAAGAGCTGGGCATATGCACTTATAAGCCGGGAGGAATATTATGAAGCAGTACATTATCCGGAGGCTGCTGCAGATCATCCCGACCATGATCGGGATTTCGATTCTCATATTTGCTATATCATCTTTGGTACCAGGTGATTATATCACTGCAGTGAACAACCCGACGATGACTGCTGAGAAAGCAGCTCAGCTTCGGGAAATTTATGGTTTGGATAAGCCGCCTGTTGAGCGTTATCTTACATGGGTCGGTAATATGTTAAAGGGTAATCTCGGAGATTCCCTTGTGCACAAACAACCTGTCACAACCGTAATGAATAATTACGTATGGAATTCCTTTTTTGTTGCGATTTTCAGTTTAATATTAAGTTGGATTATAGCTGCTTTTGCTGGCGTGTTCTCAGCGAAGTTTCAGTATTCGTTGTTTGATAAGATCGTAACTTTATTAGTCTTCTTGTGTATGTCACTGCCGTCTTTCTTTATCGGACTCTTACTTATCAAGTTGTTTGCCTTGGATTTAGGGTGGTTTCCTGTTGGCGGAATGAAGACTTCAGGACTGAACGGAAGCACATGGGATCAACTCATCGATATTGCATGGCATATGTTCTTACCAGTTACCGTACTTACGATGCTGAGCACAGGTAGTTTGACGCGGTATTTCCGTACAAGCATGCTGGAGGTTATCCGTCAGGATTACATCCGCACAGCCCGTGCAAAGGGATTGAAGGAGCGCACGGTAATATTTAAGCATGCGCTGCGCAATGCGATGCTTCCTGCTATTACTCTCATGGGTTTTGAACTTCCATCCTTGTTTGGTGGAGCCATCATCATGGAGAAAATCTTCATCTGGCCCGGGGTCGGTCAAGTTTATTTGGAATCGATCAGTATGCGGGACTATCCGTTCATGCTTGGGTTCACAGTATTCATATCCGTACTGACACTTCTGGGCAACCTGTTGTCTGACGTTCTATATGGAGCTGCAGATCCAAGAATTCGCTTAAAGTAGGAGGAGATTCACTTGTCCGCAGAGACTGCACCATTAAAAACGAATCTACCAGTTCCGAAGAAGCGGCCGGATTCCCCATGGCGAATTGCTATTCGTCGTTTTTCCAGAAACCGTCTCGCTGTCATCGGACTTTTCATAATTGTATTTATGTTTTTGTTGTGTTTTGTTGGCCCTGTATTTTCACCTTATTCCCTTTATGATTACAGTGTGCTTGACAAGAATTTGCCTCCAAGCTCGAAGTATTGGTTAGGAACCGATAAACTGGGACGCGACATTCTCCTGCGCATGATGCTCGCAGGTAGAATATCCCTTACTGTTGGACTTGTAGCCACAGGTATTTCCATTATTATCGGTGCTACCCTTGGCGCTTTGGCAGGATTTTATCGTAAATGGGTAGATACGCTGATTATGCGTATGGCCGACATCTTTATGGCATTGCCTACGCTCCCAATCCTCATCATCTTGGGCGCTATTTTGTCAGACTTGAAGGTAGAACCGTCAGATCGTATCTATTTCCTGATGTTAATTATCGGGGTACTCGGCTGGAGTAGTATATCCCGTCTCGTTCGCGGTCAAATTTTGGGGCTCCGCGAGCAGGAGTTTATGCAAGCGACCGAAGCTTTGGGACTTAAAGATCGCCGAAAAATCTTCCGCCATCTGCTTCCTAATACGATTCCAATCATCATTGTATCTGCAACCCTTGGTGTAGCAGGGGCTATCCTGTATGAATCGGCACTGAGTTTCCTAGGAATTGGGGTTGTTCCACCAACACCATCCTGGGGAAATATGATTTCTGCGGCAAACAACTTGATTGATTTCCGGAAGAGACCATGGCTATGGATTCCGCCAGGTATGTGTATTCTGGTTACCGTAGTTGCAATCAACTTGATCGGTGACGGGCTTCGCGACGCACTTGACCCGAAAATGAAGAAGTAGGAGATGCGAATATGGCAAAAGAATTAGTTGAATTCCGCAATTTAAAAACGCATTTTCAAACCTCCGCAGGCACCGTGAAAGCCGTCGACGATGTAAGCTTCAAAATCCGTGAGGGTGAAACACTGTGCGTGGTGGGTGAGTCGGGCTGTGGTAAAAGCGTAACAGCCATGTCTCTTATGCGTTTAATTGACACACCTCCAGTAGGAGGAGAGATTCTATATGAAGGCAAGGACCTGTTGAAGATGAGCAAGCGCGAAATGAGTTTGATTCGCGGTAACGATATCGCCATGATCTTCCAGGAACCGATGACCTCACTGAACCCGGTATTAACGATCGGGGAACAGATTGTAGAGCCGATTCTGTTGCATCAGCTCGTAAACCGCAAAGAAGCTAAACAACGTGCCATCGACCTCATCAATCTGGTAGGAATACCGCGTGCGGAGAAGATTTTCGACTCCTATCCGCATGAGCTCAGCGGCGGTATGCGCCAACGGATTATGATCGCGATTGCACTTAGCTGTAATCCCAAGCTTCTGATAGCTGACGAGCCAACAACAGCGCTTGATGTTACGATTCAGGCCCAGATTTTGGATCTGATGCGCGACATCAAGGGGAAGTTGAATACATCTATTATGCTGATTACGCATGACCTGGGTGTCGTAGCGGAGATGGCGGACTATGTTGTTGTTATGTATGCAGGAAAAGTTATTGAGGAAGCCCCGGTCATTGAGCTTTTCAAGCAGCCGAAGCATCCATATACCAAGGGGCTTTTGAAAGCTAAGCCCATCATTAATCAGACCCAGGAACGTCTGTATTCGATTCCGGGACAGGTACCCAATCCGGTAGATCTTGGAGACAACTGTCATTTCCATGATCGCTGTGAATCATGCATGCAGATTTGTAGAGAGAAGACGCCTCCGCTCGGTACGGATCCCAACGGCCATAAGGTCGCTTGCTGGTTGTATGAAGAGGAGGGGAAAGCGTAATGAGTCAAGCACTGATCGAAATCGATGGTTTGAAGAAATACTTTCCCATCACCGGCGGCATATTGCAGCGGACGGTGGGTAATGTAAGAGCAGTTGACGGAGTCAGCTTTTCCATTAACAAAGGTGAATCCTTCGGGCTTGTAGGTGAATCCGGCTGCGGCAAGAGCACCATTGGCCGAACCATTCTCCGTCTGCTGGAGAAAACGGAAGGTAAGGTTATCTTTAATGGTCAGGATATCCATACCTTGTCCAAAGAGAAAATGCGTGCACTGCGTCCGAAGATGCAGATCGTGTTCCAAGATCCTTTCAGCTCCCTAAACCCAAGAATCAAGGTTGGCGAAGCGATCGGCGAAGCACTCATTGACCATGGCTTAGTTAACCGTAGGGATCTTAAGGATCGCGTGATTGAAACACTTGAGATTTGCGGCCTTGCTGCCTATCATTATGATCGTTATCCGCATGAATTCTCCGGTGGACAGCGTCAACGGATCGGGATTGCCCGCGCATTGATTCTGAATCCAGACTTTATTGTAGCGGATGAGCCGGTTTCCGCGCTGGATGTATCGATTCAAGCGCAAATCATCAACTTGCTTAGTGATTTGCAGCGCGATAAACAGTTGACTTACTTGTTCATTTCACATGATCTCAGTGTTGTAGAGCATTTGTGCAACCGAATTGGGGTAATGTATCTGGGATCGATGGTGGAAATGGCCAGCAAGGAAGAATTGTTCCGCAACCCGCTGCATCCCTATACGAAAGCCTTGCTATCGGCTGTGCCAGTACCGGATCCAACGCTGAAGCGCGATCGGATCGTACTGCAGGGAGACATCCCAAGCCCGGCGAACCCGCCTTCCGGCTGCAAGTTCCATACTCGCTGTCCGCTGGCTTCAGACCTGTGCAAGCAGGAGATTCCAGAGTATCGCGATATGGGTAACAACCACTTCGTTGCTTGTCACTACGCTTAATATGACTCTTCATATCTAAAGTTTCTGACAGCAACCAGAGCGATTATTAGATAAAAATTTCTAGGGGGACTTCCTCCGTCTGCGGACGGGTGGGGGTCTTTTTCATTTCAGAGGACCAACGGACCATTTTACAAAAATTCCTAAATAAAATTTTCGAAAAAAAGCAGACCAAAAGCCCTTTTTATCCGTCTATTATTATGGAGGGCTAATTCTATGAAAAAATGGTGGCTTTGGTTGGTCATGATGTTGTTAATAATTGTCCCGATCGGGGCAATTGTCATAGGAAATATAGAACGAGCGGGGTTTAAACCGAAGGTGGACGCGCGAGCGATTGTCTTGATGGATTTAAACACCGGGCGTATTTTGCTCAGCGAAAATGGCGATATACCCTTACCGCCTGCAAGCATGTCCAAGCTGATGACCGAGTTGGTTATTCTGGATGATATTAAAACTGGGAGCAGATCCTGGGACGATGAAGTCAAGATAAGCGATACCGCAAGCGACGTAAGCGGCGTTAAAATCGCCTTGAAATCCGGCGAAATTGTGACGGTACGCGAATTGTTCCAGAGCATAACGGTTTATTCAGCCAATGATGCGGCCGTAGCGCTTGCTGAGCATTTTGCAGGCTCCGAGGAAGCGTTTGTCCGAAAAATGAATGCCAAGGCAAAAGAGATTGGCTTATCCAGCGCGACACGATTCGTGAATGCGTCGGGAGTCGAGCGAAACACAGCCAACGATCAAGCCTGGTCATCGGATGGAGAAACGGCGATGACCGCAGAGGATACGGCCAAGCTGGCAGCACATTTGATTCGAAGCCACCCGGATATTCTTAGCACCTCCAGCAAGACCCAAACCAAGATCAGCGGACGGAATTTATATTTAAGCAATACCAATTGGATGCTGCCATCGGTAGGAGGTCCTTATTCCTATGAAGGCACTGACGGATTAAAGACAGGGTATACGGCAAATGCAGGATACTGCTTCACGGGTACTGCGGAGAAACAAGGCAGTCGGCTTGTTGCCGTTGTCATGGGTACCGAGTCCAAAGAAGCAAGATTTGAAGAGACGCGAAAGCTATTTGACTACGGATTCGCCAAAACGTTAACATGGAGAGAGCGGCTGGATGACTGGTTTCAATATTCGGGGATCTCAGCCGCTCTTACGCATGATAAGAGACCTGTTTAGCAGATCGCTGAAGATTTGGTAGATTTATAGAACTGCCCGCGAAGGGTTCACATTTGACAATAATCTGGTTTACAATAGATGATGTGCGAAACTGGCCTACTGATATGAAGTGAGTCAACGGGAGGAGTTCCCGTTTAATAAGGAGAGGAGGGGGAGCCAAGTAGCTTGGGGTGCAAGCAAGGACCTTTAACGATCTGACTTATCTATTAATTTATTTTATAATAAAGAAGGAATTGAACTCATGAAGAGGAAATCAATATATATTACTCTCGCTTTGGTCATACTGCTTGGCTCAACCGCATTTTTGTTCAGAACGCAGCTAGCGGTTGTTGCATTTGATCTGTTTATGGCAAAGGATGTAGAGGAATCATTACAGAAATCGTATAAACCGCTCCAGAGCGACAAGACACCTGAACCAGTCGTACTTCAGAGCGAGCCGTTCTCGGTTATGCTGCTCGGGAGTGACCAGCGTGAGGATGAACCTGCGCGTTCGGACACGTTGATCTATGCGGTTGTGCGTCCCATGGAATCCAAAGTGCTCTTAATTTCGGTTCCAAGGGACACGTATGTCGATATTATTGGCAAGGACAAGAAAGATAAGATTAACCACGCGTTTGCATTTGGCGGTCATCAAATGGCCAAAGATACGATGGAGGCATTTTTCGAAGAAGAACTTGATTATTATGCTTCCATTAATTTTCAGGGCTTGAAGGATGTTGTTGATGCCATTGGGGGCGTGGAGCTGCCGATCGGCAAGGATATCGTCAACAAAGGCAGAGACCATGAGAAATTCACGATTGAAGCCAACAAACCGATTTATAACGGCGAAGAAGCTTTGAATTATGTCCGTTATCGGGAAGATAGCGACTTTAATCGTGCGAAGAGACAGCAAGTGTTTTTGGACGTAGCGGCCAAGCGGGTGATGAAGCTTGATCAGATCGGCAAGGTGCCTGAATTGATTGAGATCATGGGTGATAATTTCCAGACCGATATGCAGCCTAAGTTCATTATTGACCTGGCGAAGCAGATGCTGACTGGTGGCAAAGTGGAAATGACCAGCTATACGATCATGGGGGAAGGCATGAAAATCGGCGGCGTCTATTATAACGAGCCCGACATGGAAGACGTGCAGGAAGCCCGGGATCTAATTGACAATTGGATGAACCCCGATACGCCGGCTGACCAGCTGCTGCAGCCCAAAGATGCTGAGAAGCAAAAGTTGAAATAAATAAACACCGGTACACCCGGATGATGTCATAGTACGTTGCTTCATCTCAATCAGCAGTCGGATGGCTGCTGATTTTGTGCCCTATATAAGGAATCAGAATGACGAAGTTAACGTATGTATGAGTATGGATAGGGGAAGGAGTAACCTGCATATCTAGGCTTTAAATCAGGAAGGTTACTTAACATGACTTCAGAGGTTGGAGTCATAAGGAGGATAATGCATTATGAATATCGCTTTTTTTCTGTTACCGAAGCAGGAAGTGATCTGTTTAACACTGGATTCTACGCTCAGGCAGACGCTGGAACGGATGGAGTTTCACCGATATACAGCTGTGCCCGTACTGGATAAGAACGGCCAGTACGCAGGGACTGTAACGGAAGGTGATCTGTTATGGCATATGAAGAATTCGGAAGGCAAAATCACTTTTGAGAACGCTTCGAAATTTTTGCTGAAGGATGTTCCTTTTCGTATGGATATCAAGCCGGTGTCGATTGACGCCCGGATGGAGGATCTGATCAATCTGGCCAAGGTGCAGAACTTTGTACCTGTCGTGGATGATATGAACCGCTTTATCGGAATTGTACGCAGAAGCCTCATCATTGAATACTGTGAACGAATTGTCTCCAAGGAGACGATGGAGTCCCACGGGGCATCATAATCAAGCGGGCTTGAAAATAAACAAGGGCGTGGGACCACGATGACAATGTGGGTAACACGCCCTATTTTTATCGAAACGAGCTGCAGCGAAAAAGCGGGGAGGAATAACCGGGGCCCGAACGGAGTACAAAGAGAAGGTGGGTTATCGAGTGCGAACTGGGACTAAGGATGTACAGGGTGCATGGGCCTTTGTGTGGGCGGCTTTTTTTTATGCTATAATGGAGAATAAAGCTGTTTTCAGGGAGAGATGGATATGCCAAATATGCCGAAGGACTTGGATGTAGCTAAACGTGCCAAAGTGATTGAATGGCTCAAAACCGAAGTAATTGACAATGTATCCCGCTTATTCAAAGCTCTATGGGAAGGCAGCACTACAAAGGTTGGAGACAGTTTGGTAAGCCTGATGATGAGCTCATACATACTGGGCCGAAGGCTCGGCTTGACCTATCGGGATTTGGACGATCTCTTGTTAGAGAAATTGAAAAAGCATAAGCAGGAAGGACATCAGCTGGAAGATTGGTACCAGGATATTTCCGCGCTCGAAGAACATTTGCGTAAGAGGTGAACATATTGAAACTGCGCTGGACTACGGCGGTATGGAGCGTTATTTATTTGCTTCTGCTGCTATCATTACTCACACCCTTTTCGATCGTAACGGCTTTCTTATTAGTTCTACCGGTTGCGATTCTGTTTACGGCTTTGAATACAAAATCATTTATCATGCATGTGGTGCCAGTGTGGCTGATCGCGCTTCTGATTCACCCCATTTATGTGTTATTTGCGATCTATTTTGCCATTCCGGGGATTGTCATGGGGTATTTGTACCGGAAGCGGAAGGCAGCTATGCAGGTATTGAAGTATGGAATGGCTGTCATGCTGGTGGAAATGCTTCTTCTGCTCATGATCAGCACCGCCTTCTTCCAATTAAATCTGTCGGAGTATGTGGATGAGATTGTGAAGATGACGACGGCTCCGCTCACTGAGATGGGTGTAGAAGGAGGCCTGGGAGGACAGTTCCTTGGTACCGAACTCGATACACAGTTAATAAAAGATCAAACGATGCGCTTGGTTCCATTTGCGATGATTATCAGCTCATTCCTCATGACGGTGGTAACCCATGCTTTGGCTCGTCCTACACTGGGCAGTATGGGCTTGACCGTACCGCGCCTGAAGCCAGCTAGAGAATGGATGCTGCCGCGTTCCCTGATCTGGTACTACTTGCTCATCTTCTTCATCAACATAGCAACCGTTAATTCGGACAATACCTTCATGAAGATGATTGTGGCAAACGCTACGCCTTTGCTGCAGATCTGCTTCATGATTCAAGCGCTGGGGTTCTTCTACTATCTCACTCACGAACGGAAGTGGCATCCGATTGTACCGCTTTTGACGGCTATACCGATTGTGCTGTTCCCGCCGGCTATGATTATCGGAATCCTGGACCTGGCATTTCCACTTCGTCAGGCGTTTAGTAAAACCAAAAGATAGGGTGATGAGTCATGCCTAAATTTCTGCAGAAGCGCTGGCACGGCTATCATACCGTCTGGGCGTTTGCGCTGGTGCTTCTGCTTGTTATATTTCTGTCGTTCTACAATACCATTCTGGGGCTGGTCGGTCTGCTGCTTGCGGTGGCAGGCGGCTATGCCATGCTAAAGACGGAGATGAAATTCCGCCGCGAGCTGGTCGATTATATTGGGGATCTGTCATTTCGGATTCAGCGGGTCGAAGGCGAAGCGGTCAGCGTGCTGCCATTTGGCATTGTCCTGTACAGCGAGGACAAGACCGTGGAGTGGCATAACCAATTCGTGGTCAATATGTTTCCGCAGCAGTCGTTGGTCGGCGCATCCTTAGAGGAACTGTTTCCCCAGCTGGTTGTCGCGATAAAGGAAGCTCAAGAGAAGAAGGATAACAAGGAGAAGCTGCCGAAAGAAATTCGTCTGGAGATCTCCCACGAGGATAAGTTCTATGGAGCAACGGTCATTCCGGATGAGCGATTAATCTATCTGGATGAGATTACCGAGCTGGCCGTGCTAAGGCAGCGGTATGAGGATGAGCGATTGGCCTTGGGCATTATCATGATGGATAACATCGATGAAGCCTCGCAAGGGATGGATGATCAACAGCGGACGGCACTGATTGCGAAGGTAACCAGCGAGATTACCGATTGGGCGCGTGAATTTAACGTCTATTTACGGAGACTTTCCTCGGACCGTTATTTGATGATGCTCAACCACAGGTCGCTTGATGCGCTGGAGAACAGCCGTTTTCTCATCTTGGATGAAGTCCGGGAGATGACCGCCGATCTGAAGGTACCGCTGACGCTAAGCGTTGGTCTTGCTTTCGGTTCAGACGACATCACGGAGCTTGGGCAGTTGGCACAATCCAGTTTGGATATGGCACTGGGCCGCGGCGGAGATCAGGCGGCTGTCAAAGCGGGCCAGAGGCTCTCCTTCTATGGCGGTAAATCCAATGCAGTGGAGAAACGGACGCGCGTAAGAGCACGAGTTATCTCCCATGCGCTGCGTGATTTGATGCAGGAGAGCGACAAAGTGATCATCATGGGGCATAAGCTTCCGGATATGGACGTGGTCGGCGCTGCAATCGGTATACTGAAAGCAGCCCAGATGTATAAAGTGGAGGCTTATATCGTGATGGAGGGCATGAATCCGTCCATATCGAGGCTGATGGAAGAGGTCCGGAAGGACGAAGCCTTGATGAACCGATTCATCTCCACCGAACAAGCGATGCAGATTATGACAGAGCATACATTGCTCGTTGTGGTTGATACGCATAAAGCCTCCATGACGATGGAGCCGCGGCTGGTTCATCGCGCAAGCCGGGTCGTTGTAATGGATCATCACCGGCGCGGGGAAGAGTTTATTAACGATGCGGTGCTGATCTATCTTGAACCGTATGCTTCATCAACCTGCGAGCTGGTTACGGAGGTGCTGCAGTATATTCACGAACGGGTATCCCTTACGCCGGTTGAGGCAACGGCCTTATTGGCGGGGATCACGGTGGATACGAAGCATTTTGCCCTCCACACGGGATCGAGAACGTTCGAGGCTGCCGGTTTCCTGCGTCGTCACGGAGCCGATACAATGATGATTCAGCGGGTACTCAAGGAAGATCTGACAGAATTTATAGCGAAGGCAGAAATCGTGAAACATGCTAGAATGGTATATGACCATATCGCCATTGCGGTTTCGAAGAGCGGGGAGCCCATGCCGCAGCTATTGATCGCTCAAGTGGCGGATATGCTGCTGAATATGACGGATGTGCAGGCATCGTTTGTCATAAGCGAACGCACAGACGGCAAGATTGGCATTAGCGCCCGCTCCATGGGCAAGATGAATGTTCAGATGATTATGGAACGTCTCGGGGGAGGCGGACATTTAACGAACGCCGCAGTACAACTGGATACGACGCCTGAGAAAGCCGAGGAGAAGTTGATGGAAGTACTGAAGGACATCGAAGCGAAAGAGGGGTTATTTGAATGAAAGTCATTTTCATAAAAGATATGAAGGGTCAAGGCAAGAAAGGTGAAGTGAAGGAAGTTTCGGAAGGATATGCAACAAACTTCCTGATTCCGCGTGGGGTCGCTCGTCCGGCAACCGACGGCAACATGAAAACACTGGAGCAGCAGCAGGCTTCCGAGGAGAAGCGCAAGGCTCAGGAGAAGGAAGAAGCACAGGCGCTCGGCAAAAAGCTGGAAGAGATGACGGTTGTCCTGAAAGCTAAGGCTGGAGAAGGCGGCCGTCTGTTCGGCGCCATTACCAGCAAACAAATTGCTGAAGCGCTGGCAGGACAGAAGATCAAAATCGACAAACGCAAAATTGAACTTAGCGATCCGATCCGCAGTCTGGGTGTTACCCAGATTCCGGTGAAGCTGCACCCTGACGTCAAGGCGACGCTCAAGGTTCAAATTACGGAGGAGTAATATGGGAGGAGAACTCTATTTCGATCGGGTCCCCCCGCAGAACCTTGAGGCAGAGCAGGCGGTGCTGGGTGCCATTCTGCTGCAAAGTGAAGCGCTGATTACAGCGATGGAGCGGGTGCAGGCCGAGGACTTCTACGACAAAACGCATCAGATGATCTATGAAGTTATGGTGCAGCTCGGGGAAGGCAATCAACCGATCGATCTGGTGACCCTTACATCTCTCCTGCAAGATAAAGGGCAGTTGGAAGAGGTCGGTGGTGTCAGCTATTTAGCAAAGCTGGCCCATGCGGTTCCGACGGCTGCGAACGTGGATTATTACGCCCAGATCATCGAAGAGAAATCGATGCTGCGGCGGTTGATTCGTACCGCAACACAGATTGTCAGTGAAGGATATACCGGAGGAGAAGATGTATCCGGTATGCTCAGCGAGGCGGAGCGGCGCATTCTCGAAATTTCCAATCGACGCACGGGCAGCGGATTTATTGCGATCCGCGACGTGCTGATGGAAGTATTCGAGAAGGTGGAGGTTCTCCATCAGAACCGGGGGAATACAACGGGAATTCCATCCGGTTTTGTGGACTTGGACAAAATGACAAGTGGATTCCAGCGCAACGACTTGATCATCGTAGCTGCCCGTCCTTCCGTAGGTAAAACCGCGTTTGCATTGAATATTGCTCAGAACGTGGCCATTCGTGCCAAAGAAACCGTGGCGATCTTCAGTCTGGAGATGTCAGCGCCGCAGCTCGTACAGCGTATGATCTGTGCGGAGGCTAACCTGGATGCAGGGGTCATGCGTAACGGTGATTTCAAAGGTGATGAGGATTGGTCCAAGCTTACGATGGGCATCGCAGCCCTGTCGGAAGCCGAGATTTACATTGATGATACACCGGGTGTTACGGTTGCCGATATTCGTGCGAAGTGCCGTCGTCTGAAAAAAGAGAAGGGTCTTGGCATGATCCTGATCGATTACCTCCAGCTCATTCATGGACGCGGCAAGGCCGGGGAGAACCGGCAGCAGGAGGTATCCGAGATCTCGCGTACGCTTAAACAAATTGCCCGTGAGCTTGAAGTGCCGGTTATCGCGCTGTCACAGCTCAGCCGGGGCGTGGAGCAGCGTCAGGACAAGCGTCCGATGATGAGTGACCTTCGGGAATCCGGTTCTATCGAGCAGGATGCCGATATCGTTGCGTTCTTGTACCGGGATGATTATTACAATCAGGAAACCGAGAAGAAGAACATCATCGAGATCATCATTGCTAAACAGCGTAACGGTCCTGTAGGTACGGTGGAACTGGTCTTCCTGAAGAACTTTAATAAATTCGTCAATTACGAACGAACGCATGCCGATGCCTTTGCTGCCGGATGACGCGTTACAGATTAACCGACCAGGCAGACATCTGCCGCTGGTTGTAAGTAAAGGGCATTTCTTAAGATATCAAGTATAAACTTCGAAGCTTGGGCCTTCCTGATATCGTAAGAAAAGCTTCCTCTAACCGCGGTCTGTCTTCTGAGAAAGTACGTCGACAGTCGTTTTTCTTATGGCGGTTCCCCGAATAATGCGGCAATCATTCGATAATCTTGTCCTAATTCCGAACAATCGTACACACTGATGTGCGATTGTTCGTTTTTGTATTTGACTTTAAAAATGGGGACTGTTACACTGGTATTGCTGCTTTAGTGCAGTGAGGTTGAAATTTAATCAGTTTGTAAAGGTTATTTCACAGTGTTTCGCGAAATATTAAGGGTGTAACAGCCCGAGCGGAGGAATGAATATGTCAACGGTAGTCGTTGTGGGAACACAATGGGGAGATGAAGGGAAAGGGAAAATCACGGATTATTTAGCTGAAAGCGCTGACGTGGTAGCCCGTTACCAAGGCGGCAACAATGCCGGCCACACCATTCTGATTGACGGTAAAAAATTCAAGCTTAGCTTGATTCCATCCGGAGTATTCTATAAAGATAAAACCTGTGTGATCGGAAACGGTATGGTCGTTAACCCGGCTGCACTTATTGAAGAGATTAATTATATTCATGATAACGGGTTCAGCACGGATAATCTGGTAATCAGTGATCGTGCTCATGTTATCATGCCTTATCATATGGTATTGGATGCTCTGGAAGAGGACCGCAAAGGTCCGAACAAAATCGGTACAACCCGCAAGGGGATCGGCCCTTGCTATATGGATAAAGCTGCACGTAACGGCATCCGGATCGCAGATCTGATGGATGCTGAAGAGTTCGAACTGAGGCTTCGCCATCTGGTGAAGGAGAAGAATCAAGTCATTACCCAGGTGTATGGCGGGGAAGCACTCGATGTTGAAGAAATTTTAACGCAATACCTGGAATACGCCGAAATCATTCGTAAATATGTGCGTGACACTTCCGTCATCCTGAATGATGCGATCGATGAGAATCAAAAAGTATTGTTCGAAGGCGCGCAGGGCGTCATGCTGGACATCGACCAAGGCACGTACCCGTTCGTTACGTCTTCGAATCCTTCTGCCGGCGGTGTATGTATCGGCTCCGGTGTAGGACCATCGAAGATTCAGCAGGTGATCGGTGTGGCTAAATCCTATACGACCCGTGTAGGGGATGGACCTTTCCCAACGGAGCTGGACAATGAAATTGGGGCGTATATTCGGGAAAAAGGGCATGAATACGGCACGGTAACCGGACGCGCTCGCCGCGTAGGCTGGTTCGATAGCGTAGTTGTGCGCCATGCCCGCCGTGTGAGCGGAATTACCGGCTTGTCTCTGAACTCGCTGGATGTGCTGAGCGGTCTTGAGACCGTTAAAATCTGTACCGCATATAAATTCCGCGGCGAAGAGATTACGCATTACCCAGCAAGCCTGAAAATGCTTGCCGAGTGCGAAGCGATCTATGAAGAACTGCCAGGCTGGAGTGAAGACATTACCAGCGCCAAAACGCTGGAGGATCTGCCGGAGAACACCCGCCGCTACGTAGAGCGCGTATCCGAGTTGACCGGTATTCCGATTGCCATCTTCTCAGTGGGCCGCAACCGGGAGCAGACGAATCAAGTGCTTCCGATTTACGAGAAATAATCTAGCGTTGGACCAAGAGTAGAGAGACTAGAAGTTCAACTTTAATGATAAGATAGGTCTATGAACCTGCCGATGATAGTGTCGGCGGGTTTTTCTTTTTGGCAAAGAAGGTGGAGACCAGAACGCATCCTGCGATAACATTGATGCCTAAATGTGGAAGAATTTGTCCCTTCCTTTGAAGAATATTATCCCTTAGCCGGTTGTCCATCCACCCTATAATGGAGAGAGACATAGAGGACAGCACGCTGATAATTTGGAATTGGGGCTAAAGGCAGCGGGTATATGCAGTCAGATCAATATAGGGGGACAGAAACCATATGAACTCAATGAGGCGTGTGGCCTTCTTGAGAGCTGGACAAGGTACACGATCCAGCATAATAAAAACCGGATTCATCTACTAGGTTGCTAGGGATGGTTCCGGTTTTTTTATTTTGGAATGGGCCTATAACTAACGGAATCATGAAATATATCAAATGGAAGTAGAAAAAATGAGGGAAAGAGGATTGAAGCGATTCTGAGCCGTCAATACTGGAAAAAGAAAGCAATTATCGCCATGTCATTTCAGAGCATGTAGGAGGAAGGAGGAATACGAATGAAGTGGACGAAATGGCTGCTGAAAGTTAGCTTGACCGCCATCCTGGTGAGCACGCTCACGATTGTGACAACAGGCATCGTGGTCAATGCCTATATTCAATCGGTGTTGTCCAGTTTTAACATTCAGCTGGAGACGGAGCCGATGGGGGTTGGAGGTATCATGAAGTCGATGCTCGGTATGGGCTCCGGCACCAAGCCAGATGTCGGTAGTGTCAACCCCGCGGTGGATAACAATAGGGCAGAAGATAAGGATGCCACGTCTGATGAACCAACGCCAGGGAGCGGCTTGGATCGTGATGGAGGGGCACAAGAGGATGACGAAGCGAATTCGAACCCGGCGGGAACGACGGGTGAGCCGCCAGCTGATGAAGAGGCACCTGACAATTCCTTGCCGGTAATGGGCACGAACACGACAGAGCAGCCTAACGATTCCTCGCTGGAAGATCAGGAGATTGTGATGACGCCGGGGGAAATTGTGGATCGGAAGGACAGTTTGCCAACAGAGGAGAAAGAAGAGATTTTTACCCTGCTGATGAATAAACTGCCCCAATCGGAAATGCAGAAGATCTCTGCGGCGATGGAGGATGGACTGACTGCAGCGGAACTTGCGGACATCGAGCAGGGCATATCCAAATATTTGAATGCCGAGGAATTCGATAAACTGATCACCATGCTTAAAGAATAACGGTATAACGACTATCAGGCCCGTACTGTCACTGTTTTGTCACTGACTTGCGGAGGTTATAAAGTAGGGAAAATCAGGAAACCCGTGCCCAGCGCGGGTTTTTCGCTGTTTTCGTAAACTTGAAATGATTGTAATGGCTATGTTAAAGTATACGAAGATCGAAAAGGTTAAAATTTTGATACCTTTTGACATGTTGTGTCATAATCAATACTAAGTCAGCGAGTTCAAATGAACAGATTCTTACATATGAACAAGGCTTAAAGGAGAGAGACATGAAAGGTTCTAAGGGGAAACGGTGGATGGACAGCCTCTTGCGGAAGCAAGCAGCCGATCATTCTGCCCACAATAACAACTCGAATCGAGAGCCCTCGGAGCCGTCGAATCCACAAAAACGGGGATGGACTTCACCGCGCAGGTGGATTTGGATATCGGCAGGGGCATTGCTCATAGCAGGAACGATATATACGGGCGGAAAAGCGTATGTGAACGCGAATACGGTTCCGTTCTATCATGTGTATGTAGATGGAAAAGCGATCGGTACCATTCAAGATGATGCCCAGCTTGACCAGCTGCTCAAAGAGAAGCAAAAGGAGTATCAGCAGGAGCACCCTGACGTACTTATGGTGCTTCACACCGACGGCATTACAACGAAGGCTGATCGTTCCTTTAAACCAGAGGTGAACAGCGAGGAGACTCTCCAAAAGCTGGATAACATGCTGAAGGCATATGCCCGCGGCGTAGAGCTGAAGGTGAACGGCAAGACAGTTGCCATCGTGAAGGATCAGCAGGCAGCCAAAGCTGCCGTCGAAGCGGCCAAGCTGAAGTTCGCTCCCGCAGCTGCCCAGGAGGAGAAGACCCAGAGGGTCGCTTTCACGAAGACGTCCGCATCGGCATCGAGCAAGAAAAGCGATGACGGAAGCGGGCTTCAGTCCGTGGAGATTAAGGAGAAGATCTCGCTTGCCAACACGAAGGCCGACCCGAACAAGGTGCTGGACGTGGAAGAAGCGGTTAAAGTGCTTACGGGCACGAAGGACAAGCCGGTGGTATATACGGTGAAAGAGGGAGATACAATCTCCTCAATTGCGCAGCATTTTGGCATGAAGTCTGCTGACGTCATGGCGCTGAATCCCGGGCTGGAGGAGAAATACGTTCAGATCGGGGCCGAGCTGCAGGTAACGAAACCGGAAGCACCGCTGACGGTAAGAACGGTGGAGACGGTGTCGGAGAAGCAGCCAAGCAAGCCGGAAACGATTGTCCGCAAGAGCAGCGAGCTTCCTTTGGGGAAACGAAAGGTCGTTCGTCCCGGGCGGGATGGCGTCAAAACCGTGGATTACATCGTAACCAAAGAGAACGGCAAGGTCATCTCTAAGCAATGGACAGGCCAACAGGTGGTTCAGGAGTCCCTGCCGGAAGTGGTGTATAAAGGCACCAAGGTAGCGCCCAAGAAAAAAGCGGCAACGGTGACCCAGAAATCCAGCGGCAGCATGTTCGCATGGCCGGTCAGCGGGGCACGCATTACGAGTTCCTACGGTCATCGCTGGGGAAGAAGCCATGAAGGTGTCGATATGGTTGGCGGAAGCACGATTATGGCTGCCGCTTCGGGCAGAGTGGTCTTCGCCGGTCAGCAGAGCGGTTACGGCAATGTCGTCATTGTCGATCACGGCAATGGATACCGCACCCTGTATGGGCATATGAGCAGGATTTCCGTAAGCAACGGACAATCTGTTGGACAAGGCTCCAAGCTGGGCGTCATGGGCAATACGGGCCGTTCTACTGGAACTCATCTCCATTTCGAAGTACAAAAAAATGGAGTTGCTCAAAATCCGATGAATTATCTGTAGTTCTGTGTTATACTAGATAAACCAATGCGACATAAGCCATTATTGGTTCATATATCATAATAGTGAAGATGGCCGCTCCTTAACGGGGGCGGCCATCTTTGCGTCTTGCCAGAAGTTGTTGGGATGGGGATGTGGGGCAGAACGGGAAATATCTTTCCAGCCGCTGTTGTCCGCCCTTTGTCTGAATTGAATTTTATGAGGTAACAAAAGACTCCCAAAGGCGTCTTCCAAGATATTTTCCCTTATCTGTCGAATCCATCCCCGTCATTTCCGCCGGGAAGGGGGTGGCCGCCACCTGAATCGGGGCGGCAGTTGGGAGGTGGAGTGGATGGGACAGAACGGGAAATATCCGCAGTGGTGGCGCAAGCGGTTCCTTCTCCGTCGCTGTTGAATTCGGAAAATAGGAATGTTGCGTAAGCTGAGATTTTCCGAATCCAAAGGCGATCGCTGCCGCTCTCCGAATGACACCGCTCGCTGCTACCGAAGGTTTTCCCTTATCTGTCGAATCCATCCCCGTGCCTTCTGCTGCGGAAGCGGGTGGCCGCCCCCTGAATCGGGGCGGCAGTTGGGAGGCGGAGTGGGTAGGACAGAACGGGGAAATAGCTGTGGTGGTGGCGCAAGCGGTATCCTTCTCCGTCGCTGTTGAATTCGGAAAATAGGAATGTTGCGTAAGCTGAGATTTTCCGAATCCAAAGGCGATCGCTGCCGCTCTCCGAATGACACCGCTCGCTGCTGCGAAGGTTTTCCCCTATCTGTCGAATCCATCCCCGTCCTTTCCGCCGGGAAGGGGGTGGCCGCCACCTAAATCGGGGCGGCCGTTGGGGAGGCGGTGTGGGTGGGACACATCAATAAAAACTATTCTCTTCTATAGGCGTAGACTAGGAGATTAACCAACGATAGTATCGCTACTGCAATAAACATATTAAAGGATACAGCGTCGCCGCCGGTTCCCAATTCATCTGCAAGGTAACCTATTTGAAAGGTCAGATGAGCGGATACTGCCAAACTAATAAGGGTAATTATTGCGATTGTAAAACCATTGATTACTTTAGGGCGATTCCGAAAAATCATGATGAACAATGTAATGATCAGAATGAGGATAAACAAAATATATATGGGTCTAAAATGAGTAACTATATTTGTACTTTCCATCCAAACAACCCCTCCCTGTACTTATAGATTGAGCTCTCAATCTTAACTTAAATAAGATGGATGAACACCCTTCGAAAGCTATATTCCATCATAATCCAGTATAGTTATAAACTTCAACCGCTGAAAACCACCCACTGAATCGGGTCAGCTGTTAGGAGCGGTGGGTGTGTAGCGGCGGCAGGTGTGGTAAAATGGGAAGAAGGCCGTTTAAGTGTGAGTTCGAAGAGGGACTTTTAAACATCCTCTTTATGTGAAGGTATGAGGTGAACAGGACAATGCAGGGAACCATTCTGGTGGTGGATGACGAACAACCCATCGCCGATATTTTAAAGTTTAACTTGGAAAAAGAGGGCTATGAGGTCATCTGCGCTTTTGATGGCATTAGCGCGGTGGAGATTGCGCTTACGAAGCGGCCGGATTTAATGCTGCTTGATTTGATGCTGCCCGGAAAAGACGGAATGGATGTGTGCCGCGAGGTACGTGCCGCGAACCTGCAGATCCCGATCATCATGCTGACGGCAAAGGACGGGGAGATTGACAAGGTGCTTGGACTTGAGCTTGGCGCGGATGATTACGTGACGAAGCCGTTCAGCACCAGAGAAATATTGGCACGCGTGAAGGCGCATCTGCGCCGTCAGCAAAAGCCGGACAACTCAGCGGATAACACAGGCGGCACAAGTGCAGGCGGACAAGGCCTGCGGCTGTTTGAGCTGTTCATTGATACCGATATGTACATGGTATATAAAAGCGGGGAAGCGCTAGATCTGACGCACCGCGAATACGAATTGGTGTATTATTTGGCCCGGAATGCCGGTAAAGTGATGACTCGTGAACATTTGCTGCAGGCGGTATGGGGGTTTGAATATTTCGGCGATGTGCGGACCGTGGATGTTACGATTCGCCGACTTCGCGAGAAGATTGAAGAGAATCCGAGCAAGCCGGAATATATTCTGACTCGGCGCGGACTGGGCTACCTGATGCGCAGCGCTAAAAACGGAGGCTTGTAATGAAGTGGCTGTCCTTCTTCCGCACCATTCAGGCGAAGGTCATCATCATTTATGTCCTTCTTATACTGATCGCGATGCAGCTGATCGGGGTGTATTTTGTCAGTGCGATGAAGAACTCGCTGACCAGCAATTTCACGAAGGACTTGCAGGAACGCGCAGAGCTGATGTCGGTTCTGGCGGCCAAGACCCTTGGCGGCGAGAATGTTACGGAGGAGGACCCGTATGATAGCCTGCGCGTCATGGTGAACAATCTGTTCAATCTGAACGGAGCCGAGATTCAGGTACTGGATTCCACCGGACGGGTATTGACGACCTCGCTGCCCTCCCATGCCGATTACGTGAACACGAAGAACACGCAGACGGTTGTCAGCCGGGCATTGCAGGGTATACAGGATAATGAAGAGTATATTATCGATGATGATAACATCCGCAAAAAAGTGGTGGCCAAGCCCGTCATGTACAACGAGAAAATCGTCGGCGCGATTTATATCGTAGCCAGCATGAGCGAGCTGTACAGCACGATGCAGCGGATCAACAATATTTTTATATCGGGCATTCTCCTGGCCCTTGGCTTGACGGCGGTGCTTGGCGTCATCCTGTCGCATACGATCACCAACCCGATCAAGGAGCTGACCAAGCATGCCCGGGCCGTCGCGGACGGCCGGTTTACCGAGAAAACGCCGGTGTTCGGCAGCGATGAGATCGGCCAGCTCAGCCAGGCGTTCAACTATATGACCAGCCGTTTGCGCGAAGCCCTCTCGCAGAACGAAGAAGAGAAAGAGAAGCTGGCATCGATTCTGACCAATATGAGTGACGGCGTTATCGCAACCGATGAAGCGGGACGCGTCATCCTGATGAACCGGCGCGCCGGGGAAATGCTGGGCGTGGAGGGAGAAGAGCTGGCAGGACACGATATCGTTTCCCTCCTGGGTCTTGAGGAGTCCGAATCGGAGGCGCTGGCGCGCAGCGAAGGGCATGATTCCAAGCTGCTGGAAATTGTGCCGCGCGAGGGCAGCGAACCGTTCATGATGCGTGTGACCTTTACTCCGATTCATCGGCGGGAAATCGGCATCACCGGTACGATTGCAGTTCTGCAAGACGTTACGGAGCAGGAGAAGCTGGAAGCGTCGCGGCGGGAGTTCGTGGCGAATGTATCCCATGAGCTGCGTACGCCTCTGACCACCATCAAGAGTTATACCGAAGCGCTGGAGGATGGGGCGCTGGAGGATAAACAGATGGGGCCGCGATTTGTCGGCGTCATCCAGAATGAGACCGGCCGGATGATCCGGCTGGTAACGGACCTGCTGCATCTGTCACGGCTTGATTCCAAGGAGGCCGCTCTGCATAAGGAGCCGACGGACATTGTGGAGATGC
Organism: Paenibacillus sp. QJM3NY_38; assembly: GCF_056173265.1. NCBI lineage: Bacteria > Bacillati > Bacillota > Bacilli > Caryophanales > Paenibacillaceae > Paenibacillus > Paenibacillus sp. QJM3NY_38. The sequence goes on along the minus strand of NZ_CM149665.1, from coordinate 7,224,200 downwards.
TGGAGGACGTTGAGGACCGCTTCTCATTCCAAATGAAACAAAAGCATATCCGCACCATTATTGAGGTGAAACCGGGCGTATCGACAGCTATGCTGGACCGGGACGGTATTGATCAGGTTCTCGATAACCTGATATCCAATGCCCTTAAATATACGCCAGACGGAGGCACTATCACCATGGATGCAAGCATAACGGAGGAAGGCATGCTGTCCTTATCGGTAAAGGATACCGGGATCGGCATTCCGAAGAAGGATCTGGACCGGATCTTCGAGCGCTTCTACCGGGTGGATAAGGCCCGGACGCGCAATTTAGGCGGAACAGGCCTCGGTCTATCCATTGCCCGGGAAATTGTCAGGGCACATGGAGGTTTTATTACGCTTCAATCCGAGCTGGAGAAAGGCACCACGGTGACCTTCACCTTGCCCCTGGATAACGAGGGGAGGGCGTTAACGTGAAGGAGCGATTAAAGACCATTCTGTTGGTTGTGCTGGTCGTGGGCAGTTTGCTGCAGAGTTACGTTTTGATTTTCCGCTTTCCGGGCAGTGATTCGGTTGTGCAATCCAAGAACGCTTATATCCGAACCGAGGAAATGGGTCCGGAGGAAAAGGCAGAGAATCTGCTCTTCCCCGACAAGATGGTCATTCATCTGGGCGAAGATCAACACACGGTGTTCTATCCGAACGATACGTTCTACAATCTCGTGTATAACCGGCTCAAAGGCAGAACCTTTGACAATTTCCAGCGGCGGATGGTCAGCAACATCGACTGGGCCAAGGTTCGCTCGGAGAATCGGGGCATTGAGCTGAGCTTTGATTCGGGCATTCCGGTTACGCTGCTCCAAAGAGTGATGCAGATCGTCCCGGATACCCTGTTTGAAGGGGAAAGCATCAATAAAATATGGCTGTACAGCGTGGAAGGCGAAGCGAAGATCCATGTCATGTTTTTCAGTACAGAGGGCGATGTGGTCTACGAAGCCGCGCAGGCGGATTTGACCGTCCAGGATGTGGATCAGCTGGTGGACTTCGGGCTGAGCTGGACGCCGTATAAGATGGTGGATGGCCGGTATTATACCCCGGCGAAGGAACTGAATATGGTCAGCATGGAACTGCCCATTGGCGAATATACGGTAGAGCAGATGCAGCGGAGCCTGTTCTTTGACCCTAGCATCACGCGCAATATCCGGGAAAAAGACGGCTCGGAGATTTATACAGACAGTAAGCGGAGCCTGCAGGTGGATCAGGGGCAAAAATGGATCAGTTATACCGATCCGGCTGCGCCGCCATCCGGTGAGAGCAGCCCCGGCAAGGATGTGCTGTCGGCCATCGATTTCGTGAATCAGCACGGGGGCTGGAATGGCACGTACAGGCTGGCTAAGGCGGGTGAATCCGAGGATCGAACGCTGGTAAAGTTCCAGCAGTACTATGGCGGATTCCCGATCCTGAATACACCGGGCTTCCAGTATGGTGTCATGGAATTGGATTTACAGCAGGGGACGGTAACCTCGTATGAGCGCTCGCTGTTATATCTTGAGTCTGCTGCCTTGAAGAAACAGATGGTGAAGCTGACAGGTGGCGAGGCCTTGGAGGCGAAGCTGAAGCCTTATATGGAGGGAAAGAATGTGGTTATCGGTCTGGATCCTGCCTATTTACCGGTGCGTGCGGGAGAAGGGTTGCTGCTTAAGCCTGTATGGGCCTTGGAGCTCCAGAACGGGTCAGTTATCACATTCGAATAATGATAGAGATCGTTATTGAATAAGGAGGGAACATCATGGATTGGGGCCGTGCCAAAAATGTATTGATTTACGCGTTTTTGCTGCTGAATCTGGTGCTGGGCTATCAGCTCTGGATGGATTACCGCGAGCAGGTCGGCTCCAATCTGGATTTCACCTCGCTTTCCGAGAGCACGCAGCAGGTGATTGAGGAGAATAGGATTCAATTGCTGAGTCCGATTCCAACGGAAACGCCGCAGCTGCCCAAGATTAATTATATCTACAGCGCGGAAGCGCAGGGAGGGCCGGTAGGGCTGGAGCAGCCCATTGACACGGAGCTGATTTATGCCGATGAGAAGGAATTGCGGAATGCGCTGGAGGGCAAGATCAAGGATCTCGGGAATTATCGCCACGATCCGCAGTCGGATAAAGAGAATATCATCGTCTTCCGGCCGCTGGTGCAGAAGGAATGGCCGCTGTTCAATGTGGAGCTGGAGTTCATTTACGAATCCCAGAAGATCCATGCGTACCGGGAGCCGGTGTTTGAGATTATGCCAACCGACGATATGGAGGAACAAAAGGTTCTGCCCGCATCCAAGGCTTTGGAAACGCTCATTGAACGTAACTTCATCCCGCCTGATTCGGCGGTAAGGGACATTCAGCTGGGCTATTATGGACAGTTGTTTAATACGGAGGATCAGTTAGCAGCGCCAACCTGGCGGTTTACATTGGATCATGGCGAGATGATCTATGTACAAGGCATCAGCGGGGACGTGCTGACGCCAAAAAGCGATACGACAAAGGAGTAACAAGACTATGGGGATTTCATTTTCCGTGCTGTCGAGCGGCTCAACGGGCAATGCGACCATTGTCCGCAATGAGGATACGACACTGTTGATTGATGCGGGCTTAAGTGCACGGCGCATCGATGAGTTGTTGAAGGAACGCGAAATGATGGGGGAAGAAATCGACGGGATCCTGGTCACGCATGAGCATTCGGATCATATCCGGGGGCTTGGCGCGGTGGCGCGCAAATACAATCTGCCGATCTACGCGAATGAGAAAACATGGGAAGCGATGAGCAAGTCGCTGGGCAAGATTGCGGAAGAGAACCGGATTGTGCTGGAGAGTCATGAGGTCAAGGATTTTGGCACACTGCGGGTGGAGCCTTTTGAAATATCCCATGACGCTGCGGCACCGGTCGGTTATTGCTTCTATGACGGCGACGAGAAGCTGGGCGTCGCGACGGACCTCGGTTATGTCAGCGATAAGGTGAAGAAAGCGCTGGATGGATCGGATGTCCTGGTGCTGGAAGCTAATCACGATATCGAAATGCTTCGGATGGGACGCTATCCGTGGAATACCAAACGCCGGATTCTCGGCGATATGGGGCATTTGTCGAATAACTCGGCAGGCGATGCCTTAAGCGAGCTGCTGACGGGGGATACCAAACGAACGTATCTGGCCCATCTCAGCCTGGATCACAACATGATGGAGCTGGCGAGAATGACCGTCCGCGATACGATGGAGGACCGCGGCTGCTTCTTCAAGGATAGCGAGTTTAAATTGTGTGATACGTATTATGACCGCCCGACCCCTTGGGATAAGGTGGGCGAATAGGCATATGGTTCGACAGCCATCCAAGGCATGCCCCGGACATACACCGTACGCACAGGGAGTTTAGATAACGACATTTTTACCAATAAAGTATTCCTTCTTGAGCAATTTTATATTAGTTATCAGTATATAGGCATAACTAAAACAGCCCCACGATCATAGGGAATTATGACGTGAGGCTGTTTTGCTGTTTAAGGGATACTGAGTTCCGAGAGACGAGCCGTTCTAACGCTTGCTGAGACTCTCTTGTGCCATACGCACCATCTCCCGGACCATGGAACCGCCAATCGCACCGCCGACTTTACCGGCCTGCTCGGTGGTCAGGTCTCTGTTGTCGCCCGGTTTAAGGGGGACACCGAGTGACTTGGCCACCTCATATTTGACGTCCTGCTGTCTCTGCGGGTCCACTTGATAGCCTTCGTTCCGCATGACGTCGGTCATGAACTGCTGCATTTCGGGACTCCGGCGCCGTCTTGATCTTCTTGCCATCCCATAACCCTCCTTGCAATGGTTTCCCCTTCGTAACATTCCCTGAGGGGCACCGACAGATGAATGGATAACCTAACCAGTTCAATATGAGGGAGAGCTGAAGAGATTGAACCGAGGCATTCGAGTAGTGGAAACGGGATAGGCCGATCTTGTCTGTAGGAGCGAATCGTAAGGAGGCTGGAAGTATTTTTTCAATGGATGGTGTAGGAAGAATAAGTTGCGGGGAATCCAAATAGGAATGATGTGTGGGTTGCCGGAGATCCCTTCAACGTTGCGGTCAAACTGGATCGACTTCGTCATGAAAGACCGACAGTTTTGCCATTTTCTTTACACAATTGTCCGGTAGTATGTTAAGGGGGAATGCGCGAATGAGGGTGGCAGGCTGTGGGGAATAGCGGATATGCCGGAAGAGAAGAAGTTGGACCATTGAAGAAACTCCCTTCATAATGGAACCGTTTGGTCGTCTGTTACGTATACAAGGTTAATATGTTCATCCTGACTATTCGTTGTCATGGATTGAAGAATCTGTCATTGTACTGACTCTTAAAATTGCCATCAATTTGGCATTTGTTTTTATCAAAGAAAGATGACGTGAACCTCTGTTCGTGTGGTACAATAGGAACACTAGAAGGTCTGAATGCTTCTGTTAAGCACTTGCATCGAACAAGGCACTAGGCATTTTGCATTTTTAAAAGAAGGGTGGCCCAAGTTTTCCCATCTTTTTTTAGAAAAAACAGATGTTTCGCGCTTAAGTCGCCCTGTTTGTGGTAATAGAAGAATACAGGGTTTTTTTTGAACTGTCGGGTGGGAATACATACCTTTTATGGAACCAGATTTCAGGCAATGGATTGAAATATGGTTGGTAGAGCGATATTTCGATAAAAGTTCAAATAGAATGCTTAAAAATGCAACTTTTTGGGCCGCTGAATAGTCTTTACAGTAGAGAGATATTTAACAGGTGGCACGCTGCCGATTTCATAGGAAGCTAGATACACTCGGTACAGGGCAGGTTGTTATGACGACAAGATGATTTCATAGGTCAGTCGGTAATGGCGGAGGGTCTGAAGCTGGTAAAGTATCTTGACGCGTAGCAACCAAGGGGAGAGAGGGATCGCAATGGGATTATTTGACGATGATTTCTATTCAACTAAAATTTCCAGACGGAGCAAAAATACCAGCGAGGACCGACCTGAGCGAACGAAGTGGCGGACGACCCGCCGTAAAAAGGGTTTATCCACATTCCAGATTTCCGCGATCAGTTCTGTGTGCAGTGCTCTGATTGCGGTGATGCTGTTTAGCTTCATAACAGGCCATCCTGCGACCTCTTCACCGGTTACCTTGATTAATGGCAGCCATCAGCTATCCAAGTCCGATGGGGATCCATATGAACGGATTGTTAGCGTTGCTCAGAAGGTCCGACCGGTTGTTGTCAGTGTGCTGACACATAAAGAGACCGCAATGCCAGAAGAGGAAGGTCTTGAGGGAGAAGGGTTGGAAGAGGATTTCGGTGCCCTGCCAGAGGAAGAAGGGGATTTTGAGCTTCCGGAGGGATTCGACTTCGGTGAGGATTTTGATTTCGGAAATGATTTCGGCGGCTCACAGGAAGACACCTTGGGCTCTGGCGTTATCTTCAAGAAACTCGAGGGCAAAGCCTTTGTGATTACGAATAACCATGTGGTTGATGGTGCCGATTCCCTGGAGGTTGTGCTGGTAGGCGGCGAGAAGAAGAAGGCGACCTTGGTCGGCACAGACAAAGTTAGTGATATTGCCGTTCTGTCAATTGACAGTAAAGGCATCGGAGAAGTTGCAGAGTTTGGGGATTCCTCCAAGCTTCGCCTCGGTGAAACCGTCATCGCCATCGGCAACCCGCTCGGCCTGGGTGACACGCTCACATCCGGGATTGTCAGCTACACGAACCGCGTAATACCGGTATCCCTGAACCAGGATGGTATCTATGATTGGGAGCAGGAGGTCATTCAGACCGACGCCGCCATTAACGAGGGGAATAGCGGGGGCGCTCTAGTGGATTTGAACGGTAAAGTTATCGGCATCAATACGATGAAAATCGCGGACACCGGCGTAGAAGGGCTTGGGTTTGCGATTCCGGTCAATGAAATTACGGAGATTGTAACCGAGCTGATGCTGAAGGGGCATATTGCACGCCCTTATCTCGGCGTATATACCGTGGACTTGGGTAATCCGTATGCTCCGCTGAGCAAGAAAGAGAAAGAGGACCTCAAGCTGCCGAAGACGGTAACCGAAGGCGTGGTCGTGCTGGATGCGCTTGGACCTGCGCTGGATGCGGGTCTGCAGCTGAATGACGTGATCGTCAAGCTGGATGGCAAGCCGATTACGACGACGCTAGAGCTGCGCAAGCACCTTTACTATAACACGAAGGTAGGCAAAGACCTGGACGTGACCTTCTATCGTGACGGCAAGCTGCAGTCGCTGAAGGTGAAGCTGGAAGAAAAGCCTGGAGAATAAGGCAGGCTGGATCGGCTGACGTGGTTGGCCCTGAATCACTGCGGATTTTTTAGGGTGAACGTGCTTGTCCATTGTTTCGTGCATCATTTCATGGGTATATATAATGGTTAGCGTTGAATAGTATCCAATATAGAGAGATTTGAAAAAGGTTAGATACGAGCTGTGAAACGGCCGCGAAGAAGAGCGTGGATTACGCTCTTTTTTTGCTGTCCGCATAGAAATGATGGTGGGTCATAAGGACTTTTGATGTGAAATCCATGGATAGACAGGAAGCTTTTGTGGATTGAGATCCGGCCGGGATGAGCAAATGGGTTAAAAACATTTCTTTTTCTCGTAGAGTGTGGTAGAACAGAAGAGTGGCTATACTGGTTTGAAGATAAACACAACATGAGGCGAAAGATAGAAAGGATGCATAGAATGTACGTCGTATGCAAGGAACATGTGGAACTAGCGATCGAAAATTTCGTGGATGAATATGAGGATGCCCCGGATATTGTTGATCTGAAGGAGACCGAGTTTTCGGACTGGGACCCACCGGTGAAGTGCGCGGAGTGCGAGAAGCATGCTGAGTTTTTAGTTGTGTAACGTGAACATGTTAATTAAATAAATAATGCGAATGAGAAAGCGTGATGATTTCACGCTTTTTTTGTTTAGACTTTCTTGAGTCGCGGTTTCGTTCATGAACAGCCTTTTCATTGAGGGGGCAAAGAGGTAAATAATAAGTACGGCCAAACATTCCGATCATTGTCTCTGGAATGAGCAACCGGCTTCGTTGTACAGACCTTCATAGTGTATGATGGATGTATAGATTACAACGAGGCGCGATAACCTATCGTGAATGGAGACGATCAGAAATGGGTGACTACAGAAGATCATGGGAAGACGAGATCAGCCGGGCAGCTGATGAGGCCTATGAGAAGGAAATGGATGAAATCAACCGTCAGCTGAAGCAGGAAATTCTCATCGCTCTGATTGGTGATGTGAACACAGGCAAGTCCTCTACCATGAACCGGATCGTGGGTGAAGAGGTCGCTGGCGTCGGGGCAGAGCCTGGAGAAACGACGGAAATTAAACCGCATAAGTACAAGGAACATATTTACTTCATGGATACACCCGGGTTGAATGATGTGAACATCGCGAACTCGGAGATAACCTTGAAATACTATAAACAAGCGGATATCGTTCTATTCTTCCTGAACGCTGCCGGCACTGTCTTCTCCGAGGCGGAGAAGAAGTCCTTCGAGATGATTCAGGGCGTGAACACGAACATCTTGATCGTGCTGAACAAAATTGACGCTGCAGATGAGATCGACCGTCTGGTGGCGCGGATCAAGAAGGAGACCGGAGGGCGCTATGAGGTTGCGCCGGTATCCTCACGGACGGGTGAGAATATCGACCGGCTGCGAATCAGCATTCTGGAGATGCTTAAAAAAAAGTCTAAAGACATTCTCTTTGCCAAAAGCATCAAGGAGAAGTCGGCTACTGCCAACGGATGGATCATCGGAGCCTCGATCTCGGCAGGAGCGGTAGGCGCATCACCTATTCCGGGATCGGATATTATTCCGATTACCGGCATTCAGGTGAGCCTGCTTACCAGGCTTGCGGTGCTGTACAATAGGCCGATCAGCAAAGAGACGGCGAAGGAACTGGTCATCGCTACGATATTCGGCAATATCGGCAAGAGCATTTTTCGGCAGATCGTGAAGGTTTTCCCTGGAGCGGGATCGGTTGCCGGAGCGACGGTAGCGGGTGCCACCACCCTGGCGCTGGGATATGCGGTGAAATACGCGTACGAGCACAATATCGAGATCAATACGGCGAATATTACGAAGCTCTATAAGAAGTTCAGGGATAAGGCGGAGACGGAATCGGAATCCAAGTCCGAGTGAGCGTGGAGGATCATGTCATATGCCAGCACAGATGGCGAATGGAATAGAAAAAGGGGCCTTGGGGCCCCTGATCATAGCTGCGAGATAGCAGCGACATTATCATTGATTTACTTAATGGCAGCCGCGTAATCGGCTTTTGCTTGCTCCAGCATCGATTTCCAATCCGGAAAATCGGTTTCTCTTGAAACATGACGGTCAAACAGTTCATCCGGAATGTTATCGATATCTTCGTGCGTTTCCACTTGGAAGTTACCTTTTACGACAAAATCCCCAAAACTGCTGTGGGATGAATGTTTACGCATAAACGATTCATTGAACAGCTTTTCCAGAGAGATGTTATCCGGATCCTCCTGTACCGATTTTTGGCCTTGTAATTCCTTCAACAGATCATCAAACGACATGGGCTTTTGCTTTCTCAGAGTACCACTCCTATAACTAATATTTGTGTTCAGTATAACATAACCGGATTTCTCATATACATAGTCAGCTCCGGAAGGCTTGACGCGCTGTTATCGTCTTAATAACGAAGACCAGGTTTGTTCCAGCCAGTGATCAAAGTCAGCGCCTTTGTCACCTTCGTACGTATCGTAGATGTCGACCCTCATCTTTTTTAATTTCTCTTTGAAGTCTTCATACGTGTGGTCACGAGGAAGGCTTTTTTTGATGCGCAGCAGCACCTTTGAAACGTCCTTCATCAGCTCGCCTTTAGGTCTTTCAGGCATCTGCACGTCCTCACCAAAGTCCAGGAGTTTACGATAGGCTGCCTCTCGCACCTGATAAACCGCATCCGTATTCAGTCTATGCAGCAAAATATCAATGGATTTCTGATTTTTCCAATTTCCTAACGCTTCCACCGCATCTAAACGTTCTCTCCAATTGGCGTTCCGGTTGGCGGAGCTTTTGAGCTCCTCATAATTCTCGGGCATATCCGCTATCAATTCTTGATTGTCCAATCCGTTCATCTCCTTCATTATGATGTATCAGGTCGATCTGTACCATATGTTCATTATGGGGTACCTTTATGATTCTCGGCTTTCCGATGTACCGTCTGCCTGCTTGGCCCCTTTACTGGTATAAGGTTTAGGTTTACTCTTCGCTCTTCTCGCACTTGCATCCCAGCGGCTCCAGCCCTTCTTGCCCGTGCCTCTGCCTGTTCCGCCCTTGCCCTTGGATTTACTCAATCAATCACTCCGTTACGGTATATTCTTGTCCCTATATGCTGATTGTTTACCAGCACTGTTGAAATATACACTGTATTGGGCCATATGTATAGGATACCACGGAAATCAGCATAAGAATCGAAATATAAGGGCAAGAATTCCGGTATTGGTGTAGGCATGTCTTTCGGTTGACTAATTTTTCCCAGCGTGGTATCTTATTTTTGAACTGACCAGTCAGGACAAGAACGATGAACTGAAATATAGATGTGAAAGGGCCGATCCAACTGTGAGCAAAGATAAAATTATCCAAGCAGCCATTGAAGTATTCTCCGAGAACGGATATCACCGCGCAAGCATGGACGAGATTGCCGCCCGCGCACAGGTCGCCAAGGGGACTCTGTACTATAACTTCCCGGGTAAATCCCAGCTCTTCAAGACGGTGGTGAAACAGGGCTTCGAAGATATCATGCAGCGGACGGAGGCAGATCTGAATTCCTCCCTGCCGATGAAGGAGAAGATGGAGCGCACCATTCGCCATCATCTGGATCTGTTTCTCGAATCCCGCCATTTCTCGCACATCGTATTTAATGAGATCTCGAACGGCATCGAGCAGGATGTCCTGGATGAGTTAAAGGAGCTGAAAAGGAATTATTTAAGCTTTCTGGCAAGGATGATTGAGGAAGGACAGTGTGAGGAGAACCTGTGCCGTGCCGTTGATCCCGACTTGGCCGCTGCCAGCATAGTCGGTACGCTGGAGAGTACCTGCAATTATTACCTGAATCATCAAGATCGGTATTCGCGGGAGGATCTGGAGCGGTTTGCCTTCACGATGATTACCCAAGGCCTGTTTATATCGCTTGAATGAGCAGGGCCTTCTTTTTTTAATTATGTATAACTGACCAGTCAGTTCAAATTTTGCGATGGAAAGCGAAGGTGTTAAGCATGGAATGGAATAAGAACGGTTTACTCCCGCTGGAATGGTTCCGCCAGATGCGGACGAAATCTCCCGTAACGACGATGGATGGCAATGGAGCATGGAATGTCTTTAAGTACGAGGATGTCAAAGCCGTCTTCACGAATTACGAAGTGTTCTCTTCCCAAGGGGGCTCTTCTACCGATGATCCCATTGAATCCAGTGTTCTTCGGCAGGATCCTCCGAAGCACCGTCAGTTGCGTAAATTGGTATCCCATGCTTTTACGCCTCGCATGATCGAATCGCTTGCTCCCAAGATTCAGGAGATTACGACATCCCTGCTGGACGAAGCGGAGAAGAAGGGGAAGATGGATATCGTGGCCAATCTCGCAAGCCCGCTGCCGATCACGGTGATCGCGGAGATGCTCGGCGTATCGATGGAAGATCGGGAACGATTCAAGGCCTGGTCGGACGCGTTGGTGGGTGACAATGGGGAGGCTTACTATCAGTGTCAGCGGGAGATGAGCGAATACTTCTCTGAGATTGCCGAGGACCGCCGTCGCCATCCTCAGGAGGATCTGATCACGAAGCTGGTGGAGGCGCGTATCGACAATGAACACCTGACCGAACTGGAGATTATCGGGTTCTGTATTCTCCTTCTCGTAGCGGGTAATGAAACAACAACCAATCTGATCTCTTCGGCGGTGCTTGCCTTCGACAGTCTGCCTGAGGTCCGTGCAGAGGTGCTTGGAGACTCAGCGCTGCTTCCAGGGGCAATCGAAGAAGTTTTCCGTTACTTCTCGCCTGTTCAAGTGATGTTCCGCAGCGTGAAGCAGGACACGGTGCTGCGGGGGCAGGAGCTGAAGCAAGGGCAGTATGTTTATATCTGGATGGCCTCGGCCAACCATGACGAGGATGTGTTTGATCAGCCGGATGTATTCAACATCCACCGCAACCCGAACCCGCATCTGGGCTTGGGAAGCGGCATTCATTACTGCATGGGCTCCCAGCTGGCCCGTATGGAGTCCCGGATTGCCCTTCAGACCTTGCTGGACCGTTATCCCGAATTTCGTCGTGATCACTCGGTAGAACTGGCACGGATGGATAGCACGATGATGTTCGCGCTGAAAGAGCTGCCGATCATTTTAAAATAGATAGGAAGAGAAGAGCCACTCTTAGGGAGAGTGGTTTTTTTTCGATAATTGATGTAAGTTGGTCAAACTCGGTCGAGCAAGCTTAGAAGTAAACGAGTTGGCGATTCTCAAAACTCTAATGCTCTGCTGGATTGATTTTGTATTGAAAAGGAAATGTGGGAGCTTGCTGTAGGAAGGCGGGTCGGGGGCTGTGTATGTCCTTTAATTGGTGGCGGTACAATGTTAGAATGAACGACATAACAGCAGAGTTTAAGGAGCGAAAATACGCCATGAATATACAGATGGTATGCGTAGGCAAGTTGAAGGAGAAGTATCTGGTGCAGGGCATTGCCGAATACAGTAAGCGTCTTGCGCCTTACGTGCGCCTGTCCGTGCACGAAGTGCCGGATGAGAAAGCGCCAGAGAACATGAGCGAAGCGGAAATGCGCCAAGTGCAGGAGAAGGAGGGCGTGGGCATTCTCAGCCATATCAAGCCAGACACCCATGTGATCGCCCTCGCGATCGGCGGCCAGCTGTGGTCCAGCGAGGACCTAGCGGCCCATATGGACAAGCTGGGCACGTACGGGACCAGCAACGTGGCTTTTGTCATCGGCGGCTCTAACGGCCTCTCCGAGGACGTCTTGAAGCGCGCCCAGACGAAGCTTAGCTTCGGGCGGATGACCCTGCCGCACCAGCTGATGCGGCTGGTGCTGGTGGAGCAGATTTACCGGGCGGTGAAGATTAATCGGGGGGAACCGTATCACAAGTGATGGTACACACAATCAGAAAAGAAATAGTGTTTGATAGTAGCTATATCAGCAGATTAAGACGATAGTGACAATTGTCCGTCGAACAAAGACTATAGAATAAAGTCTTTGTTCGAGGCTATTTATGTTGAACTACAGAACCCCAGTTAGTTGAATGAAGTAATATTTTAAAATATTGAACTGTTAATTTCTCGCTATATCTTCGTAGTTCCTCATTTAAAATAATCATCATATTAAGCACGCACTACCTTCAAGAGAGCTTTGAGTGACAAAAACTAATCATTATCGGTCATTGTTGTTTAGTCATTTCTAATAATCGCTCAATTACTTTTTGCTTTAATTCATGATTTAGCTTTCCAACATTAAAAATTCCCGAATACCATAAGCCATCAATCGCTAATCTAATAATGGCAGCCTCTACAGGGTCTAAACCGTCCGTAGCCATCTCGTCAGATATTTCATGGTATTCTTCATCTATTTTTGAAAGAAAAACTGGATCTGTAAACAATGATGCAACATAAGCTGTAATGAGCTTGTTTGATGATTCCTCATCCTTTAGAGCGGATTCTAGATAAGCACGATGCCATTTTCCAATTGAATCGGATGCATCGTTTGATCTTGTTCGTACATCTTCAATAAAAGCTTTCGAATACTCATTTATCATACCTTTTATAAGAGCATCTTTACTTGGAAAATGATAAAGAAGTCCACCCTTACTAACACCAGCCTTATTCGCGACGGCTTCTAATGTTAAATTTTCCATTCCTTCATGCTCTACTAAATAGGAAGCTGCATCTAATAAATTTTTTCGTTTTGAATTACTTCTCATAATATATTGAAACTCCTTAATTCAAGTAACTAACTTGATTATTTTGAAGGAGAAGCAACTTTCCCTTTTCCCGATCCTTTTGAAAAGTTTAATAGTACAACCCCACCAATAATCAATAGTAAACCTAATGCAGTTACAATACCAAATGGTTCTTTCCATAAAAGTGCACCTACTAAAGCAGTTATGGCTGTTCCAACTCCTGCCCATACCGCATAGGCTAGACTTAAAGGTAAGTTTCGCAAACTTAATGTTAGAAAGAAAAATGCTCCCCCCATTCCAATAATCAACCCAATTACAGGACTAAGATTAGTGAAACCTTCGGTAAGCTTAAGCATTGTAGTACCAAAGACCTCACATATGATAGCTAAACTTAAATATAAGTATCCCTTTTTCATGATTTACCTCCCCAAATTAACCTGCTGCTAGTTTCATTACAACTACACCAACAATAATAAGTAAGATTCCCATTACTTTTTGAGTGTTTATTTTTTCCTTGTAAATTAAGACACCAACAAGTGTGGTAAGTGCAGTACCCACGCCGGACCATATAGCGTAACCTGTTCCCAATGGAATGGTATTAAGAGCCATAGATAGACAATAAAAAGCCAATCCCATGCCAGCAATCATTCCAATAGACGGCAATATTTTCTTAAAACCATTTGATAATTTCATCATGGAACTCCCAAATACTTCAGCAACGATTGCAACAGCTAAAAATACATAAGCATTCAATACAGAGTCCTCCTATTCGAGATGGCTTTATGATTTCTTTTTAAATACAAACTGAATCACTCCTTTCAAGTTAAGTGTACCGTACAGACGGTTTTTTGTGAAGGAAAAACTTTTTATTTTTTTCTGCTCAAAATTTGTTGCCGAAATTATAAATAAAACAACAGAATCATTTGTAAGACGGACTGCTGTTTAAATCTTTTATTCAACTAACCTCCCGTTACTTTAATGCCCGCTGCCAGTCTACAACTTTAATTTTGACTAAATTATAATCGCTGGGTTTACTTCTATAAGGAAGGGTCGTACACTGTACGTTGTACACAGTAACCAGCTATTAGTGATACAAACTTTACCAACCTTGACAATATAAACTTGACTACACTTAGAAGGCTTATTCCACTTGTTGAAATTGGAGTGAGCCTTTTTTTCATGCAGAAAATTTTAAGGAGATGAACAGACAATGGCAAAACGTGAACAGGTAGTATCGGGAGTAGCAGCAGGGGAAGCGGTGCGTTCGATTGCCCAGGCACAAACAGAGTACGAGAAGTTAGTGGACGAGGTACGGGGCTACTGTCGGAAGGCTAGGGAATTAAGGGAACAGGCGGCAGAGTTGAGGCGCTCAGGACGGGCGGATTCACATGTAGGGACAGAAATGCGGCAGTTATTAGATCACGCTGAACAGTATGAGTTGTTAGCTGACCAACAGGACGGACACCCAAGGCTAGAAGCAATTCGCCACATAGAAGGCTTACAGTGTGAAGCATCTGCATTGAGGGGAACTGTAAAACATAACCAAGGCGTATTAGACCGTCAGCGGAAGGAACTTGAAGAAGCAAAGGAAGAAGCGGTAGCAATGGTTCAAAGAGCGGAAGAGCGAGTACAGGAAACAGAACGTCTTATAGCTTACGAGATGGAGAAGCTTGCGGAACTGGAGGGGAATGGAGTTGAGTAATTCAATACCGAGCAAATGGGAGCAAACGTTGAAAGACCTGCATTCACGATTCCCTAGAAAGATAGCTCATGAGATTGTTACGGAGGATGGAGTGTTTAGATTAGACAAGCCCGAAGAAGAGTTGATAGAAGTAGTCGATGTTGAGGACGTAATTGAAATAGTAGACGACAGCGAATTAATTGAATTAGTGGAGGGTAAGGAATATGAAACAACTGAGCCTCGAAGCATTGGAAGCACGCCGCCAGCACGAAAGGGAGTACAGAAGAAAGTGGCGGCAGAAGCCGGAGAATAAACAAAAGGAAAAGGAGTACAGACGGAAATATTGGGAACGTAAGGCATGGGAAATAACGCAGTAATACGAGCACCAACGAGAAGGGGCAAAGATGCGTTGCATATAACTTGCACCGTATATTCTAGCCTCCTGACACTGAAACACGAAATAAACCAAACTTCACGGTTACAGGAGGGCATAACAAAGATGGACGAAATGACGGAGCATGAAAGGTTCCTGCTGGAAGAGCTACAAGCAGCAAATGATCTGCTTTTAAGAAACGCATACCTTTTAGATGACTATATAGATTACATCAATGCAGCAGGACTGCGTGAAGAGTTTGAAGCATTCAGGACAGTAAAGGCACAGCAAGAAGTAAGTAAAAGCAGCTAAAGTTGAAACATTGGATTGATAGATTGAATTGATAGATTGGACGGCTGGGGGCGTGTAGACCTCCCCCCCGGTCGGGGAAACGAACCCCATGTCATGAGGTTAGGCGGTGAGAGAATGGTGAAAAAGCTGTGCGGAGCTAAGACGAGAAACAGCGGACAATGTAAAAAAGCCGCTTTAGAGAATGGACGGTGTAGGTTACACGGTGGGAAATCCACCGGACCGAAAGACCGTACAAAGCTAGAGGGCAACAAAAACGCATTGAAACATGGACTGTATGAAACGATCTGGGAGGATACGTTGACGGAGGAAGAACGGGACCTGTTTGCCCAGGTATCAACTGAACCGACAGCGCAAGTTGAAAATGGGTTCAAATTATCGGATATACGCATACGGCGCATGATGCAACGTATTAAGCAAGAGGAACAGAAAGAAAAGCCGAACCCTGCGGTCATACGTGCCATTGAAGAAGCGATCACAAGAGTTGAAATGAACAAGGTAAGCCTTGTAAGGGAGGGTAGTAGGCTGTTAGAAGTGCAGGGCAAAAAAAGCGATGGGTCTTTAGATCAATTGGTTGAAATACTTGCCCGAGCAAGAAAGGAACATATACGCAGCTAGCAGAGGGAGCAAACAGGCGAGGGGGCTTGTTCGTTCCCCTTTTTAGTTTCCTCTTAGAACGACTGGACGGGTACACATAGGGAACAAGCATACATAAACCATTGATATGCAAGACTTTTTGGGTGTTTTTATTAAACTCTTATACATAGGAGTTTACGAATCGCCCGATAGGATCGTAAAGTATATTACAAAATACGACAAGGGGGAACGGTCATGGAAAAAGTATTTGGATATGTTCGTGTCTCAACGGAGACTCAAGCTGAGAAAGGCTATGGACATGAAGTACAAGAACAAGGAATTAGAGAATACTGTCAGAATAATAATTTGAAGCTGGAAAATATCTTTTACGACCTTGGTATTAGCGGAACAGAAATTGAACGGGAAGGGCTAAACGATATGATTGCCAGTTTTGGGGATGAAGTAAAAAGGGTTATTGTTATGAATACGAGCCGTCTTTGGAGAAGTGACACTCTTAAGGTTCTAGTAAAAAGGCAACTTGAAAAAGCAAAGGCCGACGTAGTGAGTGTTGAGCAACCGACTTATAGCATCTACACAAAAGACCCCAATGACTTTCTAATTAACGGAATGATGGAACTATTAGATCAATACGAACGTATGAGCATTAACTTGAAACTGGCTAGAGGACGGAAGCAGAAGGCAAAAACTGGTGTCAGAGGTTGTGGAAATACGCCGATCGGCTACAAGTGGAAACATGACGGTGTAGAAAAACCAATTGTGGTTTTAGACTTGGAGCAAGCTCACATCGTTCAAGACATCTTTAGTCGCTACTTAGAGTTCAAGTCCTTAACCAAGGTAAAGAAGCACCTAGACGCAAAAGGTCATAAAACACAGCAGGGCAAAGAGTTTTCAACTATGTCTATCGGTAATATATTGAAAAACCGCTTTTACATTGGTGAGGTTTCTCACGCCAGCGTGGTGACTAAAGGTCAGCATGTAGCAATTATCAACCCGATCACTTTTGGGAAAGTACAGGCTTTGTTGAAGCGCAATAATCAGAAGAGGGCTAGCTAGTGGACTGCAACAGATAAGTGAATTGAAAAAATATTGATTGGGAGGTTGGACAAATGGGTGAATTCAAAGAAGCAATGATGATGTGTTCAGAGGACTACGACGAAATGATAGACATGGCTCTAGCTTTGAAGGATAAGGATTGGTTTGAAGAGCTAGTCAAAAAGCAAAAGTGGTTACGTGAGCTGGAAATCCAAGCACGACGCGAGTTAGGCGTACTCGACTAGCACAGAGGGAACAAGTCAGAGACCAACGAGAACCGGGCGAGATGACGTTTTCAGTGGGTATTACCGTAAATTACACCGCAGCGGGATAGCAAAAGGTGAGAGCGTGGAATCTCGTTGTCATCCTCTATTGACACCTGTTTGGCAAGGTGTCATAATAATCTCACCAAATGGATTCAAAATGCTTTAGTCAGCATTGACTACTACTTGATAAACTTGTAACCAACTTTCGACTCTTAGAACACTTGTTTTGCCTGCACTGGGCGACAAGTGTTTTTTTACGTTTAAAGACCTGAAAACAAGCAAATCCCGATAATTATTAATTAGTCTATTAAGTCTTAAAAAATACAATCACAAGTCTTAAAAAGTGCATGAGCAAGGGAGGGCAACAAGCAATGAAAGCCAAGGTATCTATTGACAAATTCGTGGTGGAATATACGGATGTGCCGAGAAGCGTTTACTATGCTTTAGTGAAAAAGGCTGTTAAAAGCGGTGAATTGTTCAAACAGAAATTCAATTATCAGGGGTACGGGTATCAATTACATCTACGGAAGCGAAACGGTGCATATTTGCATGTGTTTTATAGAAACTGGAGTGAGCCGGAAGGCATGTTATACACGTTGCGGGTAGAGACGAGACCGGAATACTATTTTCACTTCAAAGAGGTGCTGGATACCCTACGCCGCATTTCCAGCGGCATTTACTTTGTTAGCTGTGATATTGCCTACGATGTAAAGACTTCAATGGACAATGTGGTGGTTATTCCTCATGATGGCCGTCGAAAATTGAGGGAATTCAAAGGGACACGCTATTTCGGGGAGAAGCATCAGCGAAAGACGAATGGACATTGCAAGATATACAACAAGCGGTTGGAGTTATATGAGAACCAGAATGTTGTGATTGATCATGAATTAACTCGAACTGAGAATGTGTACAAGCCAGACAAGAGGATACCGCTAGCGGAGCTACTCCAGTGTCCCCCAGAACAGAACGACGATTACTTTGCAGCGGTGATTACGGATTGGGGCACACTTCCAAAAAAACGGGTAGAACAGGCTCGTATGCTGATGAATGAGGAAGAGAGTAAGGATGTAACCCCGTATATACGTAAAAGGGTAAAAGAAACCCTTGCTCCCTCGTATCAGATAGACTTCAACGAGTTAGCAAGGGAAGCATGGGAGCCGCTATTAGAAGAACTGTGTGGGGTATTGCTTGGGCAGCAGAAACCACAAGTTCAAGAGCGACAGTTACAAATGGCAGTAACAAATACAGTATACGATGAACCGAAGGAAGAAAACGACAGTAAAAACGAAGGTTGTGCAGATTTTGGAAAGTATCGTATACTTCGCAACAATACAAGAGTACGCAAGCGACTAAACCAGCAAAGAATGACTGGTGTATTTGAGTTGAGAAAAAAGACAGATTCTCATTGGATTGTGCCGTCTTCAAGAGTCCAGCAAAAAAATTCAACTTTTTTTGTTTTCCCCTTAAAAAAACCGTCTCTTTTGATATATGTCTATTGCAAGCAAATATCATGAGGGAGGAAAAATCAATGAAGAAGCACCAAGACAAAGGGCATTATGTGAGGGAAGAGTACTTGAAGCAAAGGATTCAAGCGTTAGATGCTGCAATAGGGCATTTAGTGAGATTCAATCCAAAGATTGGCGGCGTAAATCTAGAGCTCTGTGATGTGGCGGATGTTGTTAATCTGTTAGACGAACATAAGGCTAAGGCTGAGCAAGAGCTTTACCATGTTAGACGTTGCATTCTTGACCGTCATTTTAGCTGAGAGGTGGCACCATGATTAAAGTTGATACTCAAATAATCAAGCCATCTGCAGAAAATGTCAAGAGAGCGGAAGTTGTTAGAGTTCTCGCCGAATTAATCAGAAAGTATGGTCATCGGAAATCAAAATAAAAGTTATTCAAGATGGGTAGGCGCATGATTATTAGCGCTTACCTATTTTCTCAAAAAAGAAATGCTGAGGTGGAAAATATGGGGGACGACAAGGTAGCGATCTATATTAGAGTCAGTACAGAAGAACAGAGAAATGTAGGATGTTCGCTAGAGGCACAGGAAGAAGAACTTCGTCGGTATGTTGCATCAAACGGACTTACTGTTTTCGATGTTTATTGCGATGGCGGATATTCGGGTAAAGACTTTAACCGCCCTGATGTCCAACGTCTTTTTTCTGACATGGCACAGAACAAGTTTCAAACAATCGTTGTATGGCGGCTCGATAGGCTTTCAAGAAGTAATCAAGACATATTAAACCTAATGGGTAATGAGTTACAGCCAAGGAATATGCGGCTGTTAGTTAGTACGTGCGGTATTGACTCTTCAACCATAGAAGGAAAAATGTTCATCAGTTTGCAGGGGACATTTGCCGAGTATGAGCGTAATGTAACAATCGATAGAGTGAAGTCGGGAATGAAAAAAAGAGCCAGTAACGGTGAATTTAACGGAGGCACATTACTAGGCTACGATATAGTGAATAAACAATTGGTTGTTAATGAGCAAGAGAGCGAGATAGTGAAAAGGATATTTGAGATGCGCGCTGAAGGAATGGGCTATAAAGCTATTGTGAACAGTCTTAATTCATATGGTTATAAAACCAAGAGAGGGAATAACTTCGGTATTTGTGCGGTTAGATTGATCTTACACAATAAAGATTACGTGGGAGTGAACACTTGGGGGAAAAAGGAGGACTGGAACCTTAAAAGAAGAAAAGGCACACTTGAAGAAGCACCTGAAAGAAACGGTAAGCATCCAGCAGTTATTTCAATAGAATTATGGGAGAAAGTCCAAGCAATTAATTGCCTGCACAAGAACTCCTTTACAGCAATCAAATCTCATAGTGGGAATTACTTTCTAGCTGGTGTTGTTAGGTGTCCGAAATGTGGGGCAGGTATGGTTATGCACAAGAATAAAATCCGAGGGACTAACGACTACCGAAGATACTATATGTGTCAGGCATACCACCAAAAAGGCAGGTCAGAATGTTCCTCAAATTTAATTAGGGCTGATTGGATTGAACAAGAGGTTCTGCATGTGTTAAGGGAATCTGTAAACAGCATGGATTTGGTTGATGAAGTGTTGAACAAGATTGAGGAAGATGTTTCACAAGACAAGCAGCCATTAGGACTACGTTATAATGAATTGAAGTTACAAGTGGAAAACAGAACCAAACAGGTTGATTTGTTAGATGAAAGGTATTTGAATGGAGAGATAAGCTCCGATAATTATAATCGGCTCATAACCAAGGCGCAAAGTGAACTAGATGAAGTAAATGAACTCCTAGCAAAGACCGAACGCAAATTAGCCAGATTAGATTATGGGAGCCAGATCAATTCACAAATGGTTGTTGAGATACTAAAGGACTTTGACTCATTATTTGAGGTAGCGGACGATCAGGAAAAGAAAGTATTGATTCGTTCTGTAATTAAGTCCATCCATGTTTCAACTGACAGAAAGAAGCTGGAGAGAATATCCCTTTGGATTGGTGATGACTTATGTGTACCAGCAAGTTGTGAGCGCAGAGCCGTATCATAAGTAACGGCAAGTTTTTGTTGTACAGTAATACGTTTCAAGGGAGCAGTCAATGAACAAAATAGATCGTTTGTCGGCCATCGTGATGGAGCTGCCCAAAGAATGCTAAAACGCTACTGACATAACGTTGTCAGTAGCATTTTTTTATAATTGGACATGTAAATGTAAAGGAGATAGATAAGGAAAAAGTATGTTTTACAACGGCTGTGGGACACAGCCAAACCTATTATTAGGAAGGATGATATCTTGTGAATTTCGCTTCTGTACGCATCATTACGGACGACGTGGATCGTCTCGTCGAGTTCTATGAGAAAGTCATGGGGGTATCGGCGGAGCGACCCGCGCCCGTATTTGCCGAACTCGCCTTGCCATCATGCACCCTTGCAATCGGCCACTCCCAGACGGCGCAGCTATTCGGCGCCGGTTCCGTAGTGGGGGCAAATAATCGCACTATCATTATTGAGTTCCGCGTCGACGATGTCGAAGCCGAATATGTGCGCTTGAAGCCATTTGTCGATCATTGGGTAAAGGAACCGACCATGATGCCGTGGGGGAACCGTTCTATGCTGTTCCGCGATCCCGATGGCAACCTTCTTAACCTCTTTGAGCCGGTGACCGAGGATGCGATTAAACGGTTTAGAGGTAGACATTGACGGGCAGTAAAGGATGGCCTTCAAACTTGCCGTTGTGTAATTTGTGAAATCAACGGTGTGCCTGGAATACGATTACGTTTGATTATTTACAGGATCAGCTTCAAACGTTTATGTCGTGATGAATCCGGAAAAGTTGTCGCATTTTAATAAGATGAAGTAACCGAGCATTAATTAGTGGAGCACCTCTGAATTTGACGAAACACATTTCAGGGGTGCTTTTTGATTTTTTCAGAGAAAGGAACTAATTTGGACGATATTTTGAGAAAAGGTCGGTCCAATTGTCGATCATACCGTCACTAATTCGTTGTATTAACAGAGCGAACGAAATCATGCCGTACAAGGCACAGAGTCGTAGATCGAATTGAGGTGTGAATGAATTAATCTTCGCGGACTTATGGCAAACGTATTAAATCAAATGATAAGAAGCGCTAAAGATGAACGAAGAAGTAACCTGTAAATCAAATATAAAAAGGAGGTTTACGTATGCAACTCAAGTTCGAGCCTAACAAGAAGCACAAGAAGCCGGCCTCAAAGCGATTGTTGACCGCCGGCGTGATCTCCGCACCTTTTTTCTATTTCGTGTCGGTCGTTCAGATCTTTACGCGGACTGGCTTCGATATCCGACGGTATGCAATCAGTACGCTTACGCTCGGAGATTGGGGGTGGATCCAAAGCATCGCATTTATCATTACCGGTCTTCTGGCATTGTTGGGTGCTGCGGGTATGCGATCATTATTGCGCAGTGAAACAGGAGGATTGTGGGGGCCGATATTGATCGGACTGTATGGAGCTGGCATGGCGCTGGCCGGCTTATTCCGCCCAGATCCGGGACTCGGATTCCCTGAGGGTGCTCCTGAAGGGATCCCAGTTACAATGAGTCCGGAGGCAGCGATCCATTCCTTCGCATTCTTTACGGCTTTCATTTGCCTTATAGCGGCCAGTATTATACTCTCCATTCGATTCGCGCGTTTGGGGGAGAAAAGGTGGCAGTGGTATTCGGTTGCAACGGCGGTAGTTGCGCCGCTTCTAATTGCGGGAGGAATGGGGACAGGGGTGTGGACCGGTGTCATCATGGGGTGCGCAGGACTGGTTGCGTTCGGATGGGTCTCGGCATTGTCAGGTAAACTTCTTAACGAACTCGCTTGATTGATATGCCATTGCTTAATTATTCATAATCATACTAGAGGACGAGGAGATTGGATGGTTGGTTTACAAAATCTAAGAGATCATAAAAGGCATAGAGATATGAGTTGAACAACAGTCCCCTCTGTAATTGTGCAGAGGGGGACTGTTGTTATTTGTAGTCCAGAAGTCAAGGATACAAACATTAATGTCGGACCTAAATAAACGTAAATAATGGATAAGTAGAAAAACTGAAGGAATTTGGCATCTATCGGTCAATCGCATATCGCAGCTGAACGACATCGCTGCCGAGAGGTTTGCAGTCTAGCAATCGCACAGCATTGAAACGGTAATTGTCCTTGTCGATTAGGAGATTTAACCCTTTACCCTCTAATACAGGCGCCACATTGAAAATCACTTCGTCTACAAGACCTTGTTCTAAAAACGAATTGTGAATATCCGCACCGCCGCCAATGAGAGCGGTTAGGTGTCCTTTCTGTGAGAGGTAGCTTATTGCTTCTTGTGGCGACTTTACCACCGTTACGCCGGGAATGTTCTCAATGTTCTTAGACAATACAACGATGTCGATCCCCGCGAAAGGACCTTCCGTGTTTTCCTGTTCCTCTTGGGAGACTCGGCTTGGGTCTGACATTTCCTGAAACGTCTTACGTCCGACAATGAAATTTCCTGCTGCTTTTGCTTGTGCTGCGAAGTCTTCCAACGCTTCCTTTTTCGGTGGGTTATCCGGGCTAGATTGTGCATAATTGCCGTTCGCAGTTAGGGTTGCCCATAAAGTGGTTTTCATTAAACGTCCTCCTCATTTTCGATTCTGTTAACTTCAGGTTAGCACGATTCCCCGATTTGGATGTTCGTATGGCTTCAGGGTCTCACCTTTCCATTCACATGGTAATCGATTTATGGTACATTTGAAAAGTAGTTACATTTATGTGCAATAGTTTCAAAAAATGAACTATGGAGTGATCACGATGATGGATCGTACCTGCCCTGGCACTGTTGAACCGATTCTGGAGATTTTGGACGGAAAGTGGACGCTCCTACTTTTATTCGAATTATTTAACGGAACCAGGCGTTTCGGGGAATTACGCCGGAGGTTGCAGCCCATTAGTCCGAAAACTTTGACAGATCGCTTGCGACTGTTAGAGGAAAAAGGAATCATAACACGTACGCTCTACCCAGGCATACCACTACATGTCGAATATGAACTTACGGAGAGTGGGCTGGGTTTGCAGCCGATTTTCGCCGCAATGTGGACGTGGACACAGGAGCATGGCGCATATTTACGGAATAAGACTGATGAAAAGGGCCAAGGTGATAATGAAGTAATGTGATTATGCTAACAAGTATTAGAAAGGGCTGAATTTGGAATCGATTTCCTGCCCGGACTTGCGTGAACCGTGTGGCAATCTCTATAGTAGAGGGGAACGATCGAGCGGGAAATTGCTGCATCCGGCTAATATTGCGGATAATCCGGCGAATATGCGGCAGGAGAACGAGAATAAATCTGACCGATGTTGGCCGAGAACCTCGCGTCGGGAGTCGCGAGAGGTTCCCGATCTAGCGACTGAGCCGTCATTTTATACTTACATGTCTGCAATATGATACGGCACGAAAAAGAGCTGGCGGTACGTTTCCGCTAGCTCATTTTTAATGCTTTTATTCCCCATGACATGGCCGCCACCCTGGCATAAACGTCCGGCTCCCGGCCGAAAAATCCGTATCCGTGCAGCGTTTGAGCGCTGCCCATGGGATCTTTATTATGAGGGCTGAATGGAGCCGATCAGTGCATTCAATTCCGACTGTAGTTGCAGATGGAGTTTCTCTACGATCGAAAAATCGGTGGCCGCAACATAGTAGGCCTTAATCTGAGAATCGATGGCTTCGGCTTCCGCCAGATGGGAGGTAGCCTCTTTCATTTTTGCCGAATAGCGTGCTTTGATACCGGCTATTTCGGCAGCATAGGCTTCATCGGTACCAGGGGCTATCGTCCGTGTGTACATATCTAGGATCTCATCCCCGTCCCGATCGGGGAAGTATTCATGCGGAGCGGTACTGTCGAAGATCGCTGTTTGAAGCTCCGGGAATATCAGCATATCCAGACTGTTCGGATCAAAGCCGCAATGAAACACTTGAACGTCGATTCCTTTCTGTTCGGCAGCGGAGGCAAGCTTTTTCAGCAGCGTTGATTTGCCGGATCCCGCCCTTCCTTTGATGAAAATCCGCCTTTCCAGCTGAGCGGTCAAGCTTTGAATAAAATCGAATGCTCCCCTCGGAGTCGCAGCTCCGAAGAATAAGTGACGCGAAGCGATTGCCGAATCGCTCTCATGACCGGCGTATAATTCTTGAATCAATTCCAGCGCAATCTGGTCGGCCTTCGCGAAATCCATGTTATCGATATAAAATTTTTCCCACTCGTCATGAATCCGTAGGGCCGTTGCGAATGTTTCATACACATTTGAATAGGCGTTCTCAAGCTTGCCGCTAAGATCTTCTATCGTGATGAAGTCTCCCGGTGAAATAAGGCTGTTATCGAACGCTTCCCCAAAATCGATAAAGACGATGTCACCGGCCCCGCTATCCGAAATCCCCTTACAGACTCGCCCGTCGACAATACCAACCTTCAATTCCGTAAAAATGATGCCATCCAGTTCGTCGGGACGGAGAGGGGAGTGGAAGCATTGTACATGCAAGCCTTGGTCCAGCAGGCTATCCGCCAAGCTTTGCATGACCGTCGATTTCCCCGTGCCTTGGGGCCCCGCAAGGACAAATATTTTGTTCAGCCCACCAAATGCGGACTTATACAAGAAATGAGCCCCGCGCGCAGTGTTGCCGTGAGCAAAATAGTGAGATGATGTTAGTACCAACCTAAACCCTCCTTTGTGCCTATTCCGATTCGCAAAGTTTACAGAATAAGCATGATTGGGATAGTGCCTATTCATTTGTATATTCCGCATTGTAACAAGTGGTGTTCGTCCTCTCCCATGATTTTCGCTATTTGTTGAAGGGACTACAGAAGTTAAAAGATCAAGCCTGCGATAAATGGGGAGATTTCACTTGCCCTGCGCAGGTTTTTCTGTTAGTTTGATAGTAACAAAGTGTTATTAACAAAATAGTACTAAGTGTAATTATGTGTCTTCGTTCTATAAATAAGTGGAGAAAGCGGAGGGATGTAATGTGAAAAAGGTTGCGCGTGGCTGGAACCTGTTCGAAATAGCGTGGTTGGCACTGTTTACCTCGATTGCTGTGGGGTTTACGGTGATTTCTAAGGACTCTTTATTCGGTTTTACCGTTTTTATTACTGGGGTGCTATGCGTGGTGCTTGCGGCGAAGGGCAATCTGATGAGCTATGTTTTCGGCATGTACAATACCGTCGGTTACGCTTATCTAGCCTATATTAACGGGTTGTTTGGAGAGGTTATGCTGAATCTGCTATTCTTCGTTCCGATGAACGTCATTGGCTTCTACACGTGGAAAAATCATCGCCAAGACGGCAAGCTGATCATGCGCCAAATGGAACTTAAAGGTCTGCTTCTCGTTGGGACAGTTTGCGTTTTAGGCTGTTTGCTGCTGGGATTTGGGCTTTCGTTCATCCCGGGACAGAACTCGCCTTACATCGACGCTACTACGACGGTGCTGTCCGTCGTGGCCACCTTTTTAATGGTCCGGAGATTCAAGGAACAATGGCTGGTCTATATTGTGTTGAATTTGTTTACGGTGCTGCTGTGGGCGATTCGATTGCTGGAGGGCAGCAGCGAAGGCATGCTGATGATCGTCATGTGGAGCGCGTATTTGGTTAATGCGGTATACGGCTATTACAATTGGAACAAAGGGGCCAAGGAGGTGGCGGCATGAAAACGCTCGGATTAACGCTGGGGAAGTTTGCCCCGCTGCATAAAGGGCATCAGTTCATGATCGAAACGGCACTGCAGGAGGTCGATGAGTTAATCGTGGTCATTTACGAGACAACGGTCACGCCGATCCCGCTTCATATCCGGGCGAATTGGATTCGACGACTATACCCGGCAGTCCGGGTCATCGAAGCTTGGGACGGACCGGATGGGTATTCGGATGACAGGGAGCATGAGATTCGGGAAGAACAGTATATCCTCCGTTTACTGAACGGGGAGCAAGTAACGCATTTTTATTCGAGCGAGTTTTACGGCAGGCATATGAGTCTTGCTTTGGGCTCGGTCGACCGGCGGGTCGATGAAGCCCGCGAGCGGGTTCCGATCTCTGCAACGATGATTCGTTCCGACCCATATAAGTACAGGGAGTTCATAAGCGATATCGTGTACCGGGACTTAATCACGAAGGTGGTATTTGTCGGGGCGATGTCGACGGGGAAGTCGACGATCACCGAAGCGCTGGCACGGCGGTATAACACGACCTACGCGAGTGAATACGGGCGCGATTATTGGACCGAGCATCAGGTGGACCGCAGAATAGGCCTGAAGGCGTTCGATGAAATCGCTCTGGGCCATATCGAGCGTGAAGAGCAGGCTTTGCTTGCGGCGAACCGATTTCTGTTTGTCGATACCAATGCGATTACGACGTATATGTTCGCCATGGATTACCACGGCCGTGCGCCTGAGCGATTAACGCGGATTGCCCTAGAGAACGCGCAGCGCTACGATCTGTTCTTCTTGTGCGACGACGATATTCCTTACGACGATACGTGGGATCGAAGCGGGGATCAGAAGCGGCATGTTTTTCATAAACAGATTATCGCGGATTTGAAGGAGCGGCGCATTCCCTACATTACGCTGCGGGGGAGCCTGGAAGAACGTATACGCAAGGCAGACGAGGTGCTGGCGAAGTTCGAGCCCTATCGAAACTATTTCGGGGAGCTAAAACGGTTAGAATTAGATGCAGGCAGGGAGTAAAATGAACCCATAACCACAACCCATTTAGAATCAAAAAACAAGGAGGCGCCCCCATTGGACTTGTTGGATCGGGACGGACTTACGGAACGCGAATTTTTGGAGCAGTACCGGGCAGGAGATTACGAGCGACCTTCGGTGGCAGCCGATATGGTGATCTTCACGGTTACGGATGAGGCGGCTGACAGTTATCGGAAACTACCCGAAAAAGAGCTCCGCATCCTGCTCATCCGCCGGGGAGGTCACCCCTTCCTGGGTAAATGGGCGCTGCCTGGCGGCTTTGTCCAGCCGAGCGAGACGACTGAGCAGGCTGCGGCAAGGGAACTGCGCGAGGAAACCGGCGTGGACGACGTTTATTTGGAACAGTTGTATACGTTCAGTGATATCGGGCGAGATCCCCGCACCTGGGTGATGAGCTGCAGCTACATGGCCCTGATCAACAGCGATAAGTTGGAGCTTCAGGCTGGAGACGATGCGGCCGACGCCGCTTGGTTTAAGGTCTCCTATCGGCTGCAGCGGGAGCAGAAAGAGCTGATGGAAGACGGATACGTCAAGACGCTGGAGTATGAACTCAAGCTAAGCGGTGAAGAGGAGCTTTCGGCGGTCGTGGCAAGGACGTTGACCGTGAAAACGACATCGACCAGCACGGATTATAAGATCGTATCGAATAACGGTTTGGCCTTCGACCACGCGAAGATTATAGCATGCGCGATCGAGCGGCTGCGGGGAAAAGTGAATTATACCGATATTGCGCTGCACTTAATGCCAGAGCTTTTTACCTTGACGGAGCTGCAGCAGGTTTATGAGGTCATTTTGGATAAAGAGCTATTGAAGGCAGCCTTCCGGCGTAAGGTGGCCGATCTCGTGGCGGAGACCGATCATTACACCGAAAATGCGGGACATCGGCCATCCCGGTTGTATCGGAGAAAACTGGAGGAATAACGGATGATTTACAATCTCGATGAGCTAAGAAAAGCTTATAACGAAGGAAAAACGTTCAAGTATGTATTCTTTTGGGGCCATACGCCGCCTAAGGACGGGAGCGTCGACAAAAGCTGCTTCAGCCAGTGGTGGATGTGCCCGTTCACGGTAGAGGGGACGGAGTATTCCTGTGCCGAGCAGTTTATGATGGCTGAGAAGGCAAGGCTGTTCGGCGACAACGAAATGCTGGAGTCGATCCTTACGGCTAAGCATCCCAAGGAGATGAAGGCTTATGGGCGCGCGGTCCGAAACTTTGACAAGGATACTTGGGACAAGGAATGCTACGACATCGTCAAAAGAGCCAGCTTGGCCAAATTTTCGCAGAATGCGGAGCTTGGCGACTATCTCAAGTCGACGAAGAACCGTATCCTCGTCGAAGCCAGCCCGCAGGACCGCATTTGGGGGATCGGCATGAGCCAGTCCAATCCGGATGCGGAGAATCCCGTGAAATGGCGGGGCCAGAATCTGCTGGGGTTCGCGCTGACCGAAGCGCGGGATGAGTTGCTGCAGAGGTAGTTTTTTGGCAGGATTGAGGATGACTGTTTGAAAGTCATTTTTGAGAGTGAGATTACGGTACTTAATGACCTTATCATAAGTGACGGCAAGTTGTTCGATTGACAGCAATTAGAATACGTGATAATTTCACGGTAGGATAATAAAGGCAATGCAACCTTCGGGTTCAACCTCGCTGAGAAGTGGGTTGGACCCTTTTTGCATTCCAAAACAAGGGAGGATTCGTAATGTTGAGAACAGAATCGCTGTTACAGCGGCTGGGCGAGATCGGCAAGTCGCTCGAACGCAAGGGGGGAGCTCTTTTATTACTGGGAGTTGGTTCCGTTGGAGTCGAGACAGAACGGTTGGATGAATATTCGGATTTAGATTTCTTTGTCATTGTAAAGCCCGGGGAGAAAAACAGATATATAGACCGGTTGGATTGGCTCGAGGACGTACACCCTCTTGCCTATTCATTTAAGAATTCGGATGTTGGCTACAAAGTCTTGTTCGAGGACGGTATTTTCGGGGAATATGCTGTATTCGAGGAATGGGAGCTGGCGAACGCCACCTATACGGAAGGCCGGGTCATTTGGAAGGACCCCATGTATGCCAATACGGCAATCGCCAAACCTTCCAACCCGGTCCCCAGCCTAAAAGTGGATTCCTTGAACTTTCCTTTGAATGAAGCCTTAACCAATCTATACGTGGGGCTCGGTCGGTATGCTAGGGGAGAGCGTCTATCCGCGACGAGGTTTGTTCAAGGATACGCAGTGGACAGGATTCTATCCGTGCTCCATCTACTGGAGCAAGAGGTGGACTACTATCCCGACCCATTCGGCAATGAGAGGCGGTTAGAGCGGAGATACCCGCGTTTTGCGGAAATCATAGGAGACATGATACAGGGATACGATCAAGTTCCCGAATCGGCACTTCGCATTTTAAATTTCATAGAAGAAGTGTACCCGGTCAATCGAAGGTTAAGTGACGAGATACGGCGACTGGCTGATCTAACTTTCCGAGTTGATACGCAAACGGAATCGACGCACTAGCGCACAAAAGCGTCTACTAGGGGTAATAACAGCGTACTGTCGATATGGGCGAAGGATATGGATAACAAAGAAAGAACTCTCCGAGTCTGGAGAGTTCTGTTTATTGCGTACGATCGACGTATCCATTTTAGGAATGACATCCAAAAACGGGGTCAATTAAAGAGATAAAGTATCCAGCGGTATTTCAAATGCGCGTTTAATAACTAACCCGGCAGCAAGCTTGGTTTCATCCGGTTTGTTATAAAGGTAGATCAATTGTACGTTATTAACTGTTACAGGCAACTGGTGCATGACCCTGGCTCTAATCTCGTTGAACATTTCGGGACTGATGGTATGAATGACTCGGCCTGTTATAAGCAGACTGTCTGGATTTATAAATGTAATGATATTGGTAACGGCGATCGCGATGCCATCGACAATTTTTTCGTATAAGCTAAGGAACTTAGGATCTCCTGTTCTTATGCCTTCTGCGAACTCCTCTAGTGTGCATTTGATGGAAACACTAAGTCCGCTGCTGGAAGCCAGCGTCGTTAAGCATCCGGATCTGCCGCAATGGCATGGATAGGCATCTTCTCCATAGAAGCCTTTATAATGCCCGAATTCACCTGCAACAAAGCTTGATCCTGCAATAATTTGTTTATCATGGACGATCGCGCCGCCTGTACCATAATCAAACTTGATGGTGATATTGTTATGGGAATCCTTCAAGCTGCCGTTCATATTCTCGTTGACGGAGAGAAGATTGACATCGTTCTCGATATACACAGGGATGTTATATTGGTCTTCAAGCAGCTGCTTGAGCGGCAGGCGATGAACGCCTATGCCGGGTGTCCGCAGAACGATGCCATGCTGAGAATCTACCAGGCCCTGCATACTGATTCCGATCCCTTTTACTTTGGAGGTGTTGGGCACCTGGGTGAGCAGCTCGTCGATAACTTCATGCAACAGCTGCATCAGCACATCGATAGAACCATATTTGTTGCTCGTGCGTTCTGCGGATGCAACAGCTTCTTGACGCAGGTTGAACACTTTTCCGCGAATGTATTTGCCGGCGAGCTCAAGCCCAATGGCATAAAAATGGCCGCTGTTGATATGAAGGCCGACTCTTTTCCTTCCGCTGCCTGCCTCCAAGTCGATAAGCTCCCCTGTCACGATTATTTTTTCCTTCAACAGGCGATTCACGATATTGGTTACCGTTTGTCTGCTTAGTCCAGTCTTTTCCGCAAGCTCTACGCGAGAGATCGGCCCCTCTGAATAAATGAGAAAAAGAACCTTCTGCTGATTAATTGATTTTAATAACATATGGCTAGTTTGTTTAACCGAATCACTCACAATATGCATCCTCTTTCCAACAACGTTTTATATAATATAGATTCAAAACATTTGACAAATTAGGAACATACTTTGCTTCAAGTGTAGCATTAATACGAGGCGAATAAAAGTTGCAAGTTCGTTTAATTCAACGAGCATATCATTTAAATTTTCATAAAAACGACGATAGACGGCGGTATTATGCAGCAGAATACAATCAATGAGGAAAGTTTTATTCCAAAAATACTTAAAAAACGAAACAGATTGTATTGACATTGTTATAAAAAAAGATATCATATTTGTAAAATGATTTGATTAAATACAGAAAATGACGCCTAGAGGAGTAAGTAATGGTATGGATCGGATGGATAATTGCAATCGCAGCGATGACGGTGCTGGCTTACATATGCTGGCTGCATGCAGTTATATTACAACCTGGTAAAGCAGATGCGATTATTGTACTTGGCTATGTATCTAAAAACGGCCGAATAAACCCTTTGCTTAAGGAAAGACTGGATGAGGCTTACAAACGATTTCAGCAGTATGGGCACAAATACATCATTGTATCGGGGGGAGCTGTTGGTTCACGTCGCTCGGAGGCAGAACTGATGAAGAAGTATCTGGTTGAGAAGGGCGTTCCGGCGAAAAGAGTATTAAAAGAAGACAAGTCACACAACACCGTTCAGAATTTAATTTTTAGCAAGCAATTGATGGAGCAGTACCAGCTAAAATCTTTTATGATCATAACCAATTTATTTCATGTCCGCCGCACCAAGTATATTATGCATCGTCTTGGCATGAATGGCGGTTTCAGCGCTAATCGAAGCCTTAGAAGCATTGTGGGATTCCAGCTCAAATTAACATTTTTGGAAATTCGGGCGTTTCGATTAACGCTCCCCATTATCAGGCGAGAAATCAATGATCAAAACAATTGACAAAGTGGTTGACAACTGGCCGATAAGTGATTAGAATGTAAGCGTTTGCAGAATATATGGGAGGTGAGGCTTAAGTGGCTATAGGCCAAAAGTTGTTTACAAATTATTTACCCGGACTTGATTGGTAATTAACAAAACATAATTATGCTTAAATAGTTAATCCAATTTATTTATTAATTAACGGGGGCGAAATAATGTTTAATGGAAAAATGAAACGATTCATGAGCACGGGTGTTGCAGCGGCATTATCTTTAGCTATGCTGGCTGGTTGCGGTGGAAACAGCGGGAAGAACGAGGCTAGCCCAAGTACAACTCCTGCTGGGTCGGATAAGCCAGGTGTATCTGCAGAGGTAGAGACTTACGAGAATGGATTGCCGAAGAATGAGGAAGTAACGCTAAAGGTAGGCTTCTTTGTAGGAGGATATGGCCGGGAGTGGTTCGATTATGCAGTTGAATCGTTCACAGCCAAGTATCCAAATGTCAAAATAGACATCACGGCTTCAGCCGATATGAAGACGATTCTTTCTACAAAAATCTCTGCAGGCAATGATAATGACATGTTTGATCTATTTAATACGGATCCAGCGGGAGGTATTGTGGGGCTCGCTGAAGCCGGCAAGCTTGAACCAATGGATGACATTTGGGAATACCCTCTTCCAGACGTGCCGGACAAAAAGGTCAAGGATCTTATGATGCCGGGCATGTACGAGTCAACGCAACTAATCAATGGGAAAAGGTATGAATTTACGACGGCGAGCAGCTTTGGCGGGTTGTTTTTTAACAAAAAGCTATTCGAAGAGCATGGCTGGAACCAGAACCCGAACACATGGGATGAATTTAAAGCACTTCTAGCAGACATTAAAGCGGACGGCATTGCTCCCATAACGTTCCCGGGTATTCATCCAAGCTACCATAACTGGGCTTTCGGAACAGCCAAAAATTTTGAGCTGGCTGATATCAATGGCCATGTCGATGAATTTATCGAAAATTATAGAACCTATGGTCTGCCGCAATACACAAATCCGGAGACGGTTGAAACCTGGACGCGCATCTACGAGCTTGGCCAACAAGGATATTTTGCAGAAGGACTTCCGGCATTGAACCATACGCAATCGCAAATGCAGGTTATTCAGGGGCAAGCGGCGATGGTATCGACAGGGACTCATGTCGAGAATGAGATGAAGGAAGCAACACCCGAGGATTTCGATTGGGGCTTCATGGCTGTTCCTTTCAGAGATGACACCAATCAAACGCTTTGGATTCGAAGCGGAACTTCAAACTTCAACTATATCTGGGCAGCTAAGCCGGAGCTTAACAAAAAGTGGGCCAAAGAATTGATCACATGGATGGTTACGCTTGAAAATCAACAATTCGCTGCTGAAAAAGCAGGCGCTTTGCCAATGCGCAAGGATTTGACGGAAGACCCTGCCAGAACAGCTAATCTTTCCAGCTCCGCCCAATCTGTTCTGAAATACATTGCGGATAATAATGCTCAAACTTATAAAGCAAGCCGGTCTATCAGTATTTCGGATCCGAATCTTGCTCAAGCGGAAAAATTATTGAATGAGAATATTGTTAAATTTGCTATGGGTATGCAGGATCCGAAACCGATTCTGGAGCAAGCTGAAGAACTGCTGAAGAAAGCAGTAGAGGCAGAAAAGAAAAAATAAGACGTGATGGAGCGGGGAGGATTCATCTCCGCTCTTCCGTTTTAACTTCTGCGACCTATAGGCTACACGCTGAAAATGACTTATAGTACGTGTTCAAAAAGTCGGATTTTCAGCACCGAGAAGGTTGGATGAAGCTAGGGAGTGAGGAGCGGAGCGTACGTTCTGGGTACGTGAGCACCGGAAGGCCCGGCTGAATTCAAGATTCGATGCCGAGTTACTTCTTGACTCACTTCGTGATCAAAAGGCGATTTTTTGAACAACCTCTTATAAACGTCTAGTAAGATAGGAGTTGACCTCTCGTGTCAGATTCAACCGTTGTGACGACACCAAAAGCCCCTATGCGCAAGCGTATGGGTCTAGATAAAGCGAATACGCAGAAGTGGATATTTCTGTTCATAGCCATCGTGCCTCCCTTTGGCGGATATTTGCTTTTTACGTTGTTTCCGAACATTTTATCCGTTTATTATGCGCTGCTCAATTGGGACGGGTTTACGGATGCAACGTTTGTGGGGCTGTCCAATTTCGTCACCGCATTTCAAGATAAATACGTGTGGCGCGCGCTTACGCACAACTTGATTTTAATGATAACGGTGCCCTTCTTTGTTATTATCATCTCTTTGATACTTGCCTATTTAATTACAAATAAATCGTATAAAGAAAATAAGTTTTTGAAGATATTGTTTTTCTTTCCGAATGTGTTATCTACGGTCGTAGTCGCGCTCCTCTGGGCTTTTATTTATGACGGATCGTACGGTTTGCTGAATGGGCTTCTAAAGTTCATTGGCATTGATACCGGTAATTTCTATTGGCTGGGCAATGAAAACACGGCGCTTGCAGCGATTATCCCGGCATGGGTATGGGGCGGCGTCGGCTTGTACGTCATTATCTTTGCCAATGCGATGCTGGCGATTCCAAAGTCATTGTACGAGGCGGCGATTCTTGAAGGGGCCGGACATATGTCGCGCTTGTTTAAAATTACAATGCCGCTTGTTACGCCAATTATTCGGGTCAGCGCTTTGTTTCTGATCGTTGGCACGATGAAGGGCTTTGAAATCATCCTCATTATGACAAATGGGGGCCCATTCGGGTCGACGGATGTCATCGGCCTCTACATGTTTAACTTGGCTTTTGGCGTAGAGTATCGGAATTACGGCTACGCTTCCGCAGTCGGTATGATCCTGTTCGTCATATTAGTAACGGCAAAGCTGTTAATCGATAAATTTGTGCCGAACAAAGGCTACGAGTATTAGTTTCCATATGAAGTTCGGAGGGATAAAGTTTGAAGGAAAAACGAACGTTTATGGACGTTGTGTGGCGTGTGCTGCTTTATGCTTGGTCGTTGACCATATTATTTCCTTTAGTCTGGGTTATCTATGAATCGTTAAAAAGCAATCCTGAGTTTTTTAAAGATATATGGGCGCTGCCTTCGGAACCAAGATGGCAGAATTATTCGAAGGCTTGGAATCAATACGGTTTTGGGCAATCACTCTTAAATACCCTTTATTATGTCGGCGGAAGTCTGGTGCTTGGGCTTTTCTTTACGACAATTAACGCCTATGCGCTTACTCGAATGCAATTCAAAGGTAGAAAATTGATTTGGGGCTTGATTATGTTGTCCCTGTTCCTGCCTGGCATCAATGCGCTTGTACCCCAGTATGTAGTGATGAGGGAACTGAATTTAACCAATAGTTTGACCGGATTAATTCTCCTGTCCAGTCTGGGGGAAAGCGTGTTCTACCTTATGCTGCTCGGAGGGTTTATGAGCTCTTTGCCGATGGAGCTTGAGGAGAGCGCAACGATGGATGGCGCTACATTATTCCAAAAGTTTTGGCGTGTTATTGTTCCTTTGTCTACACCGGGAATTGTAACCGTTGGCGTATTCAAGTTCCTAGGGTTCTATAACAATTTCTTAGCGCCGTTTATCTATTTGAGCGATCCCAAGAAATATCCCATTGCGGTGCAAATGTATTCTGCGAATAAGCAAATGGAGTTTACTGCGGATTGGGTAACTTTGTTTGCCGGTGTAACCATTGCGATGGTACCGTCCATTATTATTTATATCTTATTCCAAAAGCTTCTGATGGAAGGCGCGACCATGGGAGCGGTGAAGGGATGAATACGGTGCAGCAAGTGAAGGCGAAATATAAGCTGATTGCCTTGGACCTTGATGGGACTCTTCTGACGGATGAAAAGCGCATTACGGAAGAGACCAAAAAGTGGCTTCAATATGCCGTAGATCAGGGCGTTAAAGTGATGTTCTCCACCGGAAGAGGCTTGCAAACCGCACTGGGCTTTTGGGATGAGCTGGGGCTTGATTCCCCGATGGTGCTGCTCAATGGCGCGGAAATTTGGGAGGGGCCGGGGAGGCTTAAGAAGCGAGTCTTCCTCCCGCGGGATACGGTCCGCCATATGCACGCCATTGCTGCCGAACGGGCCGAGTGGTATTGGGGCTACAGCGTGGAAAGCCTGACGGGGGACAAGGATTGGACGCCGGAGATGTTCGAACGAGATTGGATGAAATTCGGCATCGGCAGCCATGATCAACAGAAGCTCGCGGAAATTAAGGAGGTTCTGCTCCGTTGGGGGACGCTTGAAGTTACCCGTTCGGCCCCTACGAATATGGAGATATCAGTTAAAGGAACTACCAAGGAAAGTGGAGTGCGTGAGGTTTGCCAGATGCTGGGCTTCTCCATGTCCGATGTCATTGCGATGGGAGACAGTGATAATGACGCGAAGCTATTGAAGGCGGCAGGTCTCGGCGTGGCGATGGCCAACGGTGAAGAGCATATCAAATCGATTGCGGACGTAATCACGGCTACCAACAACGAAGACGGTGTTGCTCAGGCGATTCGGAAATTTGTATTTCAAATGTGAGGGAGTAGAAATAGATGACCGTTCAATCGAAAGAGATAAACTTAGATCAACTGGGCGGAACGATATACCCTAAGACAATCAATGGCGAACAGCTGAGATGGCATTCTCCGCTTGAAGCGCCCTTTCACATCGCGGGCTTCCCTTGGCTTGCGCAGGATGGGATATACAGACGCCTGCCCTTGGCTTCAGGGGCTGTCTTGCCGCCTGCAGTTGATACGCTTGCTTATTGTACGGCAGGTGGGCAAATTCGCTTTCGCACCAATTCTTCAAGGCTGGTCGTAAGGGTGCGTCTTGCCGGACCGGCCAATATGTATCATATGCCGCCTACAGGGCAGTGCGGGGTTGACTGCTATCTTGGAGAGCCGGGAGAGCAGAGCTTTATCACCACGGCTAGATTCAAACCAACGGAAAGTGAATATGAATCCCAGCTTTATCAGTGGGATACGAAAAAAGATGTAGCCGTCACCTTAAACTTGCCGCTCTACCAAGGGGTAGAAGAGGTATGGATCGGTGTAGATAAGGATGCTGTCATAAGCGATGCACCTGCCTATGCAAGCAGTAAACCCGTCATTATATATGGAACTTCGATTACGCAAGGAGGATGCGCCTCCCGGCCGGGTATGGCTTATTCTAATATTCTTAGCCGTATGATTCCGGTGGAGTTCGTAAATCTAGGCTTTTCCGGGAGTGGAAAGGGCGAGCCGGAGCTCGCGCAGATCATGTCGGAAATCGATGATCCGGCGTTATTCATTCTTGATTATGAAGGGAATACGGGCGAGGCTGGAAACATCGCACGAACGCTGCCTGCCTTCATCCAAATTTTAAGAGATCGGCATCCCCAAGTTCCTATACTAGTAGTCTCAAGGATTAGCACTGCCGAGGACCAGTTCTATATGGAGAGGAGGGAGCTTAATGATCGCCGCAGGCTGATCCAAATTGAAAATGTGGAACAGAGACGGACAGAAGGAGACCGTAATATTCATTTCGTTGACGGCTTGAAGCTGCTGGGCGATGACTTCGTCAATGATTGTACGGTAGATGGAACACATCCAACGGACCTCGGATTTTTGCGCATGGCACAGTCGCTTGCACCTATCATTAAGCCATTGCTGCGACTGTGATGAACAAGATAGATGTTATGAACAGCCTTCAGACTGCATTTTTTGGTTAGGGGCTGTTTGTCTATCAGTCAGACACCTGTATTACCATTAAGCCGAAAAAGGAGAGGATTTTGATTGAAGTCCCAAAGAAGAAGTCTGCCTTTTATTGTGATGGCTTGTTTTATAGCGGGGGTTATTAGTCTTTGTTACAGCATTAATGTATCCGCGTCTTCAGATAAAGAAGAAGGTGTTTCTCAAAAAGAGAGGGCTAAGTACTCAGGAGCTTCACTCTTCAAAGGTCACATGCATTCCCATACATCTCTCAGTGATGGGATATTGTTGCCCAATGATGCTTACGATTTTGTGAAGGCTAATACAGACTTTGATTTTTTTGCAGTGACTGAACACGACGTGACTTATGACATCAGTACGGGCAGTGATTTTATTACGAATGTTCAAGACTCTTATTCAAAAGAATACAAGCTGCTGCATGAGCAATCCGATGCTCACAATCGTGATAACGAATTTATTACGCTGCCTGGTACGGAGGTGACCTGGTATGATGAATCGGGTCATATCAACCTATTTAATGCCCCATGGTTTGCAAGAACACATGGAGTAGGCGCGGATGGCACTTGGGGCTGGAGCGACATCAAATATGATTTGCCAACCTTTTACGCAAGACTTGCCCAAGATCCTCATGCGATTGCTCAGTTTAATCATCCACGCTTGTCAGGCAATTGGAGTTTCAATGAATTTAAACATTATAACCGAGACGTTGACAGAAACCTTAATATGATCGAATACAAATCCTCCAATGATTTTGCAGTCTATACCAAGGCATTAGATCAAGGCTGGCATGTTTCTCCTGTGTTTGGCGGAGACGAGCACAAAGGAAATTGGGGAATGGTTCAGCCCCATGTGACCGGTATGTGGGGAGATAACCTGACAAGAGAAGGTCTTTACGAGGCGATGCGAAACCACCGCACCTATGTATCATTTGATCGGAACCTAGAAATGGCGGTTTCCGCAAAAGGTCAGATGATGGGGGCGATCCTTCCAGCAGATACAAAAGAAATCAATCTTTTCGTACGCATGAATGACCCTGATGATAGCGATGTTTTGGATAAAGTCGTTATTTACAAAAACAGCGGAGAAGTTCTCAAGGAGTACCGCAATATTGCCAGTCATAAATTTGAAAAGGAAGTAACCTTAGCAACTAAAGATGGGGATTATTTCATCGTTAGAGCTTTTCAAGCAGACGGTGAAGAAGCTATAAGTGCCCCAATTTGGATTGGTGATGAAACGAGGGGCACGGTGCACGCGCCTGAAATTACGGTTCATGGGCAATATCCGGACACCATTCAGCTTGGGGACCAAGTAGAAGTGCTGGGCGCTTCGGCGACGGATCATCGCGGTCAATCTTTATCGGTGGAAGCCATCGTTTTAAATGATAAAGGAGAAGTAGCCGCTCTAAATCAGCATTTCAAGGTCGATATGTATGGAGACTATTTCATTAAGTATGTAGCGACCGACGCTCAAGGAAATACGCGTGTTGAACTTATTCGATTGCTTGTTGATCAACAAAAGCTGGACGCTGATAACATTTTGAATGAATTCCAACCCATGGTTAATGTAGGTGCAAGCGAACGTGAAGTAGGAGTAAATCTAGTAACGGATAAGGCGTTAGAAACGTCGTATGTTCAGTATAAACTGGAGTCGACGGCGACATGGGACCATGCGGAAGTGGTACAAGCGGGAGTCTCTTATTTTCAAGTCGCCTATGGTGATACGTATGATAAGAGTAACTATCGGGTGCTTGCAGCTCATGAAGCGAATTTAACAGATCTCGACTTAGGGACTACGTATGACTATCGGTATGGAATGTCACCGACTGGACCTTGGAGCAGCAGCTATAGCTTTAGGACCGCGCCAGCTTCAGAGGAAGCCGTTATGTATGTGATGGGGGATCTTGGAGTTCCGGATCGAAATCCGGAAAGCTTCCAGCTCTTTAACAATATGCTGGACGTTCTGCGGGAGAAAAATTCAAACGGACAGACGGTGATCCAAGTCGGGGACTTGGTCGAGAACGGCGGCAATATGTATGCTTGGGATGATGTGTTTAAGAACATTTACAACAACGATATGGGACTAGTTTCTGCTCACATTGTCGGGGACCGTGAACGTGCGACGGAACGGAAGCTCGTGCCGTTCTCCGGGTTTTTCAACCTGCCGAAGAACGGTGAAGGCAGTTACCAGGAAACGAATTATTCGTTTGATTATGGCGATATGCACGTTGCTGTTCTGAATTCTGTGGTGGATTTCGACAAGCAGCTGTCATGGCTGGAAAAAGATTTGCGGGCAACCGACAAGAAGTGGAAAATCGTTATGGGGCATTATCCTTATTATGGCGGTCAATCCGGCGATGAGACCGGTATGGACATGATGAGAGTGAAATTGTCTCAAGCATTTGAACGCCTTGGCGTTAGTTTGTATATTGGGGGTCATGATCATGTGTATAAACGGACAACCATACGAGACGGTGTAAAGGATACATCGGAAGAAGCGATGAATTTAGGAACAACGTTTGTGACCGTTGGTTCATCAGGTCCAACGTTCTATGATAACAAATCATTTGACTGGGATCATATCGTATATGATGAAAATAAGCAGACGGGTGTTATTTTAGAATCAAACGATCAATCGCTCACCTTGAAAGCTTACAACAGCGACGGTGTTGAGATTGATTCATTTACGATGAAACAACCTGCTAATTATTTGGAATTAACGAGCGCAATTGTGGAAGATAACGTCTTAAAGGGCGTTGGGGTCTTGAATTACCCGAGCTCGCTTGAACGTGTCACCGTGATCGGGGAAAAGCGGGATCATACAGGTGAACAGCTGTTGGAAACGGTTATTCAAGAAGCAAGGCTAGAACATCTCGGACGAGAACAAATCATCTTATTTGATAACCCTCTTGCATTTGGCGATGAACATACGATCGTCGTAAGATTGGTTAATAATCCAATCGATCAAGAGCCGTTAACGGAACCGTTCATAGCGAAAGAAGGAACGCTGGGCGATGGTTCGGAAGGCAACCCCTATCAAATCAAAAGTGCCAATGGACTTTATAAAATGCATGAATTCCCGAATAAACATTTTATTTTAGATCGGGACATTGATGGGAATGGTGTGTTTATCGAGGCCATTGGCGCGAATGGCACTCCATTTACGGGTACGTTTGATGGGCAAGGGCATACGATTACAGACGTTATGATCTCTTCAGGCGGCGCAGGCCTCTTTGCCATTAATGAAGGGACGATTCGAAATGTAGGAATCATCCATGCAGACATTGATGTTCGCCGGAGCAATGTTGGAATCCTGGTTGATCAGAATGATGGGATCGTGGAATATGCCTACAGTACCGGATCTATTCGAGGCAATTCTACAGTTGGCGGTCTTGTGGGCTACTCGAACGGTATCGTTAGAAACAGTTATTCAACAGCTCGAGTCCATGCACGAGGCAAGCAAGCCGGCGGTATGATCGGGATTACGAATAGGGGGAGTACAACAGAACAGGTCTATGCCATGGGAGCCGTCATAGCAGAAGAATCCAATGCTGGCGGCATCAGCGGATACGGTTATAACAATACGGTCATTCAAAATAGTATGGCATTTAATCCATCGATTGTTACAGGTACGGCATCGAATCGAATTGTCGGCAGAGTGCTAGCTGGGGAGAAGGCAACTTTAGTCAATAATTACGCCGATGAAAATATGTTTGTTAGCAGTGAGAACGTTACGGTTCCTGATCCAAACAATGAAAAAGGTCAGGGGGTGGGTGCAGAAGCATTCACGAAGCCGGCTTTTTTCATGGAGACCCTTGGTTGGGACTTTGATTCGATCTGGATCTGGAATGAAGATGCCAAGCGTCCATTACTGCAAAGTAATTTGGAGCAAATTAACGAAGATCATATTCCAAAGCCGAAGCTGGATCGGAATGAAGATGGGTACTACATCATTCGTTCGATTCAAGAATTAGAGACGATATCCGAATTCCCAAATGAAAATTATATACTAGAGAATGATCTTGATTTTGAAGGAAAGCTGTTTGAGCCCTTATTCAAGGGCACGCCTTTCCTTGGCACGTTTGATGGGAACAATAAATCCTTAACCAATTTCAAATCAGAAAATGGCGGCTTATTCCATCTCAATGGCGGAGTGATTAAAAATATAGCTATGATCGATGCCAGCGTCACTGGCGGGAGCCGAATAGGCATACTCGTCAATACGAACAATGGCGAGGTAGAGAATAGTCTCTCAACAGGCTCCATTACAGGCTCCAGCACAGTGGGGGGGCTAGTAGGCTATTCTAATGGTATCGTAAGAAACAGCTATTCAACCGCCGATGTGACCGCTCAGGTAAGTCAGGCCGGAGGCCTAATCGGAATTACGAACTCAGGCAGCCTAACAGAAGACGTGTATGCGTCTGGAACCATTCGAGCGATGACAAGCAATGCGGGCGGAGTGACTGGATACGGATACAATGATACGGTCGTCAGAAATGTCATTGCCCTGGGCCCTTCGGTTACGGCGCCAACGATGGCAAACCGGGTGATGGGACGAGTTCTTGCGGGGCACACCGCTACGCTCGAAAAT
Organism: Paenibacillus sp. QJM3NY_38; assembly: GCF_056173265.1. NCBI lineage: Bacteria > Bacillati > Bacillota > Bacilli > Caryophanales > Paenibacillaceae > Paenibacillus > Paenibacillus sp. QJM3NY_38. The sequence continues at coordinate 7,181,702 of NZ_CM149665.1, read as the reverse complement.
AATTATGCATTTGACGGCATGATAGTGAAAAAAGAAGGTGTCGCTGAAGGAGCATTAACAACCCTTAAAGGATTAGGCCTAACTGAAACTGAAATAAAGACTCCATCCACCTATACCGACAGGCTAGGGTGGGACTTTAACGCGATTTGGAGATGGGACGGTATGGCTAAACGACCTGTTTTACAATCGGTATCAGAAGGTAATGAAGAAGAGCCGGTTAGCCTGATTGAGCTTGAGCTCGAAGGAATGTCTACACTGGTCGTTGGCGAGAGTGATCATACGGTGACTACCGCAGTATATAGCGATGGAAGCCGTGAAAAGGTAGGGACAAACGTCATCTATACAAGCAGTGATCCAACTATAGCGGAGATCAGCGCTAGCGGTGTAGTAACGGCGATTTCGGAAGGAACCGTACTCATCACGGCAGAGTATGATGGCTTGACTTCATCCTATGAGCTAACCTTGACTCAGAAGCAAATCGATATGGAGGGGGTCAACCAAGGCATGGATGCGGAAGTCACGCTTCCGTTCACATCTTCGACCTTTGTCGGAACGGGGGAGCGGTGGATCGCGAACCAGATGCCGCACCCTCCTGGACCGCCTGAAGTGGCGGTCATTTCAGGCGGTAGCGAGCTTCTCGTATCCGTGTCGAAACCTTTAATGAAATAGAGGCTGCTCCACCTGTGAAGTGACCTTAAATGGCCAGATATCATATGTATTGGGCAGTTTCATGAAATGAGTCCGGTATTTATACCGGGCTCATTTCGATTTATGTCTGCAAGTTATTTATATTGGTGGGTACAGCGTCCTTTCTAGATCTGAAATTTATTTAGGAGGGATCAGGTCAGTTGTTTACTTTGATACAGGAAGGTTCCGGGCCTCAACCCTTCGATAACGTGCAGCCCCAATTAGCATTGGAATGGAGATCAGAAGACTGATTACAACCGGAACAATGGAACCTTCAAGTCCAAAATCGCCCCCTGTGAGAAGTGCGGCACCGTTCACCTCTACAGTAAATAGACCGGGAGCTGAGTGTCCGGAAACAGGAATGCCTAGCACTCCTTCAATGGCATTCCATGCAAAATGCAGCCCCATGGCAAACCATAAGTTCCGCCGCCACAGGAAGGCCGCTCCGAGCAGAACACCTGCTTCCAGGGCTATGGCGAACCCGCTCCATAATGTTGCCCCTGGATTGCCAAGATGGGCAATTCCAAAGAATAGTGAGGTCACGGCGAGTGCGAGCGGTTTCCCTCCCAATTTATCAATGGCTTGAAACATAAGTCCACGAAAGATAAGTTCCTCGATAATGGCTGCTCCTAAAGCTGCTCCAATGGAGGATATTATAACAGAACCCGCATTCGCAGAACTTGCCCACTGAAAGGAGTACCCTCCCAGAGCCATAATAATAATAGCGGACCCTGCGATAAAGATTGTCCCGGTAAGTACGCCAAGGACAGCTTCAATCCCTGCGCGTTGTCTAGCTATCTCTGGAGTGGAACGCCGGGCCAGGTATCTCAGCGTGAGCTTATAGACCAAGATGGCCAGAAATCCCATCACTAGTGTAGAAATAAGGGAAACCATCCCCTCTGCTCGCTCTGTCAGCTGTCGGAACAACGTATCGATAAGAACAATACTGATAGCTCCCACAAGCATCCAGACGATTGGAAAACGCCAAAATGAACTCCAAGCACTTAACTTCCTGCCATTCTGCAGCAGCTCTTTATTTTTAGACATTTTTTTCTTCATGTCTTTCATCGCCTCCTCTGTTGTTAGATGCTATGAGTATAGGCTGAAAAAGTCATAAAGAGACAGTGCGCTTTTGTCATAATTTATTCTATGGCTATATTCATAAAAAGCCGGCAACCCTAATAGGTTACCAGCTTCTTGGGGATCGGCTTTTTAATGATCCATAAATCCCGAATCTCGGGCTTTACGGGCGGCCTCCCGCCTTCCTTTCACATTCAGCTTCGAATAAATCGTGGAGATATAATTTTTGACCGTCCCTTCACTAAGATACAGCGCCTCGGCAATGTCTTGATTACGCAGGCCAGCAGCCAGCTTATGCAGCACTTCGACTTCACGGGCAGTGAGCCCAAATTCATTATTTTTCGCAGGGGTGGTATTGTTCATGTTCTTGATCATTTTACTCGCCATTTCCTGCGAAATTAAGGTCCCTCCCGCATGGACCACCCGTATGCCTGCAGCCAGGTCTCTGGGATGAATGGCTTTGAGTAGATATCCTTCTGCTCCATAGCTTAAAGCCGCTAACACATGTTCTACTTCCTTATGGGAGGTCAGCATGATGATTTTGGTTGCAGGTATCCGCTCTTTAATCAGGGCCGTTGCAGCGACGCCGTCCATGACAGGCATGTTGACATCCATCAACACAATATCCGGCATAAACTGCTCGCAGCCCTTTATGGCTTCTTCGCCATCCTTGGCTAAACCGACAATTTCCAAATCCGGTTCCATGGACAACACGATATGTAAGCTCTCGAGAATTAACTCTTGATCATCAGCCAGCAGCACTTTAATCTTCACCATACGGCATCACTCCTTTCAGCGGAATCTCGCATCGGACTTCGGTTATCACTGGAGTTCCCTCCACAGATGATAGGTGTAGGCTGCCTCCCAACCGCTCAACCCGATGTTTCATCGTGGTCAAGCCGAAACCATAATTTAGCTTGTCGATCGGTTTGCCGTTATTTCGAATGGACAATTGCAGATGGCTCTCAGAAAATCTAAGCTCCAGATGCAGTTGAGACGCCTTTCCATGTTTTAGTGCATTTGTAAAGGACTCCTGGATAACCCGAAGGATCGCTTGCCGTACCTCAAAACGTATGGAGCACTCTGTCTCCGGCAGACTCCATGTCAGGGCCGTACCCGTGTGCTCCCGGAAACGGACCACTAGGGATTCAACCTGTCGGATCAGACTGGATTCCTCTTCTTCCCCCATCTCGTGTACGATGTTCCTCATTTCGTCCAGATTTTTCTCTGCCAATGTTCTTAAGCGAATTAACCGATCTTTGGCTTCGGCAGGCTTGCTATCCATAAGGGCAATAGAAGCATCGAGGCTCAGAATGAGTGAGATAAAGGAATGCCCCAGTGTATCATGAAGCTCTTTGGACATGCGGTTGCGCTCTTCAAGCAAAGTCATTTTCTCGATCTCGGCCGAGTAGTGAGTTAACAGTTTATTTTGATGCTCCACTTCGGCTGCCAGTTTATTCTTCTGATCATACGCATTGGCTACGAAGCTTGCCCACATACCAATGAAGCAGAACAGCAGATTGTCTGTTCCGATACTTAGGGTTTGCTCCCAAGATAATCTTAGGAAAGACTGAAAGGAAAAGGGAATAAAAACAAGTAAGGGAATGATCCAAAGGGTTTGCTTAGTCAATAAGTACCCCATTGTAAGACTCGGCAGCAAATAGTCCGCTTTTGAAGTCAGATCCGGATGAATGACAGAATTCACATAATAAGAACCGCCAAGCAATAGCTCCAGTATGCAAAACCAGACCTTGTTCATCCGGCGCCCAGGAAACCAGAACAGCAAAGGGACGACAAAAGCTATGCTCAGCCAGATCACGTTTAATAATGTTCGGTTCGAAAACTCACTTACTGCCAGAACCCGGGACAACAGCAAAATATAATGGTATGAACGAAGAGCGAATATACCCCAATCCATGAAAGATAATATTCTTTTCATAACATCATCATACAGGAAATCTAAAAAACTTGGGTGAAGATTCAAAAGAAGGTTGCATCGATTCATATCGAAGGAAGACGAAAGAAGGTCGACATTTACGTGAGGCTTTTTTTAAGGCTTCTTTTGATCCAGTTTAGGAGGCACCCATTTAGGTGGCCATTATTTTCGCCGATTGCTCCGTTAAGGTGAACCGTGTCATAAGTAATGGCAAGTTTTTTTGTGGCTATCCTTGCGGGTACCTCCGTTCTGATAACTGAGATCGCTTCAGGAATACTCCCTCCCTCATGATAACTCTCCCAATCTATTATTGAGATTTGTAAAGAGAAGGTAAATCTTCACGTTGTAGAGATTTTGTAGAGATTAGGTTTTTAAACTATGAGAAAGATAGTGTGGAAATCAGGACTAAGGTAGGAGGTGTAAAGGAGGGGAACTCCGCAAGATTTCGATGATGCAAAGGGCTGCCGGGATCAAGCAAATAGAAGATGTCTATCCGGTTGAGTTTTATCGGGTCGATGATCTTACTATCGCTAAAAATTTCAGCAGTTTCGGGAATGGAGGAGAAATGGATCTTGAAACGAAAACGCAGCATAGGTAAAGCAATACTCTCTTTCTGCCTGGCAATTATGCTTGTCTTGCAGACAGTGGCGTTCTCTGTCACGGGGTATGCGGATAGCGCGCCAAGCGATTCCGGGGCGGCGACCGTTAGCGAAGCCGATTCGCCGAGCGCGGACGAACCGCCGTCAGTAACTAAGGCGGTGTACGATGTGCCGAATAATTTCTTAGTGATGGCAGCAGCACCGACGGATAAAACGGCGGTGTTTATGAATGCTAATTCAACCTTTCCGCTGGAAGTGAAGCAGGGAAATGCTGTTATTGATCCAAACGGAATTATCCAGGGTAGACAGCAATTCACGCTCAAGTCGGAAGGTCTCAAGGTACCAGTCAACGGTGATGACGCTAATCCGACAAATGCGAATCCCGACCTATACATTCAGAAGGGTGACTGGATCGAGCTAAGAAGGGATGACTACTTCAAGGAAGTGGGGCTGCCGACAGCTACTAAAACCCTGAATGCACTGACTGATTCAGGCATGAAACAGCTCGGCACCGCCTATTTCACGCCGAATAGCATCAGGATTGTATTTGATGGTGATGATGGGTTTTTCAATGGTATTGGACGAGCGGTTACCTTCGGCTTTGAAACCACTGCCAATTCGGATGTAACGGGCATGAATTACGGCGATACGAAGCCTATCAGTATCTTTGGTGGTGCTTATCAGCTAGAGAACCCAAACATAACACCCGCTTACGCAATTAATATGAGATCGATGAGTAACAATCAGCCAGACTACTGGAGATATAGCCGGGGCAATACGGAGATTAAGAGGTCCGATTTTCTAGAGGGTGTTATCCAATGGAAGGCGGATGTTTCCGCTAGTGACAAGGATGATGTTACAATTCCAGTGCCGCTTGACGGGACGATGTTTTCAAATGATTTAACCAACGTTGGCGTTTATGTAGAAAATTCCCTTCAGGTACTGGATTCTGTAGGGAATCCTGTGTCTGCAACGCCGATTTACAGTGGCGGTAGGTTGAACTATACATTCCCTGCCGGCTTCGGTGACAAGGCAACGATCACCTTCAAGACTTGGATTCCTAAGAAGGCGTATTACTACGAGTACAGGGATACGGAATGGGGCAATCGTCAAATCATCTATAACTTTTCACAACTGTATGACAGTACGGATCAAGAATTGGTGAATAGTAAGAAAGCCTACCCTGAAGACAATGGGTGGGGTGTTGGCATCAAACCTGACTGGATTCAAGCCAGCGCCTCGTATGACCATCCTAATGAAACAATCACATGGAAAGTCACTGTTAACCAATATAATAAAAAAGGGTTAAAGGACTTTACTATCACAAATGTATTACCTGCTGGACTGGACTTTATATCAGCTGAATGGCAGACATGGGTGGATGGCGCTTCATCTGGAGGAACACCAATTACACCAGATACGAACGGCGTTTATTCCCTTGGGGATATTAATGGTGAAGTAGAATTAGTGATTAAGAGCAAGGTAACAAGCGGCTCAAGTTTCAAAATCGAGCCACGTGCCAACTGGAATTTGGATACACCAGGCGGTATTCAGAACAATGATGTAACTTCCGGAAAATATCCTGTTGCCGTGACTGATGAAGCAACTGTCACCGTCGGGGCTCACACTTTTACAAAAACAGGCTCTATTTCGATGGAGGATTATAACCTGGGCGGCATTACATGGACCGTTAATCTAACACCACAGTATGCCCTGCCAAATGCGGCGGTATATGATGTACTCGTGCATGGCGGAGATTTGAACGTCTTGGATAGCGCAGTGGATGCAACCGATGAGGTAAGTCCGGAAACCATTGCAAAAATAAAAGCGAATGTAACCACAGCACAGCTGTGGAAGAAGTATGATACTGGAACCTTGAAGGGTGTGAACAATGCAACCGGCTTGACCTTGGATGCTATTCCTTTAACCGTGAACGGTGAAGTGGTAGCGGATTTGATTAAGGTGACTGGATACAACACCGACAAAGCTACATCCTTTAGCTTCCGTGCAATTGAAACAGATCCAAGCTTTCTATTTAAGCAAGATATTAATGTAGGAAAAGGGAAAACGAATCGAGCATTATTGTTTGATGGTGAAACTGTAAAACCTGCACAAAATACAACGAATCTTCACTCTCGTATGCTGAACAAAGATATGCTCTTTGCGTCGAAGCCATTGAAAGCAGATGGTACACCTGAAAATGTTAACCCGAATAATGTTAGCAGTTACATTAGAAACGATAACAATGAAGCATGGACGATTTCTGCCTATGACAGGACAACCAAGACGGTCACATTCCGTTTAGGTGTAAATATGCCTGGATATAACACAGAAGAAATGGCTAAGGACGGCGGTAATCGAGTCATTAGCAATATCAAACTAGTGGACACACTGCCCGAGGGCTGGGAATTTGTTCCGTTTTCTGAAGCTAAGGACTTTGAGCTTTGGAAAGGGTTTTCGGACAATGGTTCAGGTACAGAATATGGTGTTAGAAACGATGCTAAAACACTTATTGAACCAAGTGCTAGTGCTCATGTAGTAAGTTTTTCCCATAGTGGAAACGTGGGAACTTTCACCTTTTCTAAATTGGAAAGTCCTTATGTCATTTTGGTAAAGGCAAGACCATCCAATGCGGCATTAGAGGAATATTTAGAGGAATACACCACCAACGGCACAGACAAGCAGGTGCTTTATAACAAAGCCGATCTTCACATGACATGGGGTAGCGAGGAAAAGGTCGTCACAGAACAACGTAAGATTATTGTACCTATTCAGACCCTGGGCAAGTTGGTAACTAAGCCAGTTCCAGGGGTGCTGGAATGGACGGTGAACTATACCCCGCCATTCAACATGGAACAGGGCGTGTTTCTACAGGATACGATAGGTGCCAACATGAACCTTCGATATGAAGAAAACGGAAAGCTTGTGCTGACAGCGCCTAGTATGGCAGTCTATCCTGCTAAACTGTCTGCTAGCGGTGCTCTGGAAAGAGAGGGCGCAGCGCTGGACCTCAGCGACCCGAATGGTGAAATTCAGGTGGAAGCCAAACCGGGTGCTGATGGCAAGACGATCCTAACCATTAAGATGGACGACCCGAACCAGTTCTACCAGTTTGTGTACCAGACTGAGGTGGACAATACCAAAGCAAAAGCTGGCGACAAGATGGGCAACGAGGTTAAGCTGGTGGGCGATGACAAGCTAAAATCTGTCAGCGCCACGAGCGAAAGCACTCTTGATAATTCAGATGTAGCCGGCAGTTCAAGTTCCAATGCTCTATTACCATTGAAAAAGGTTGATCCTGACGGTAAGTTGCTGCAGGGTGTACAGTTTACACTGTATAAGAAGAGCGATGGAACGAAAGTTGCAGAAGGAACAACCGATAGCGGAGGGAAACTCAATCTGCTGTTCCCGGATCCGGGTTATTACGAGCTGAAGGAAACCTACATTGATCTGAATACCTGGCTGCCGATCACCCATGTGTATCAAGTATATGTAGGAAACACGCCAGGGAAGCCTATCTGGGTAGATGGCGTAAAAGTAACCTCTGATAATCCGCTAGTCGTGCCCACACCGGCCCAAGGTAAGCTGACCATCAGCAATAAGGTGGAAGGCAACGGCAGCGATCCGGACAAAGAGTTCGAGTACACCGTGACCTTCACCGGCGAAGGCAAGGACGGAGAGTACACCTATAAGAAGCCAGATAATACGTATGGCAAGATCAAGAGCGGAGACAAGATTACCCTGAAGCACGGGGAATCTGTGACGCTCCCGACATTGCCTGCGGATCTGGTCTATACCGTAACCGAGGCAGATTATACGACTGTTGACGGTTATACAACTGTGCCGGGGACGCGTGAACTCTCTGACAAAGTCGTGTATAAAGGCGACCACAAGGCGGATTTCGTCAACAAGCGATACGTTAGCAATCTGACGATCAGCAATACGGTCATGGGCAATGGCGGCGACAAGACGAAGGCGTTCGAGTACACTGTCATCTTTGAAGAAGCAGGCAAGGATGGAAGCTACGCGTATACGAAGTCGGATGGCGCGACGAGTACACCGGGCACGATCAAATCGGGTGAATCCTTCACACTCAAACATGGAGAGACACTGGATATTTTGGGTCTGCCTATTGGTCTGAAATACACAGTTACCGAGAAGGACTACACCGCCGACGAATACGTGACCAACCCTGAGGAACGGTATTATACCGGAGTCATGGAAGGCAACGACGAAAACGCCCCGTTCACGAACGTGCGAGTCATCGAAGGCGGCCTGCTCATCAGCAACACGGTTAAAGGCAAAGACGACGACAAGTCGAAGCCGTTCCAGTACACGCTCACCTTTACAGGCGAGGGATCGGACAAATCCTACGCCTATGAGAAGTCGGACGGCAGCAAGGGAACGATTACGAGAGGAGACACCTTCGAGCTTACCGACGGCCAGACGATCGTTATAGAAGGTCTTCCGACGTATCTCAAGTATACGGTGACCCAGGATGATTATACGAAAGACGGCTATGTGACGGATCCTGAAAGTCTCGTTCGCACAGGTACCATTCCGGAGAAAAGAGTGGCTGAAGCGCACTTTGTCAATACCCGCCCGTATCTGGAAGGCGTACTGCGTGACAACAACACAGGAGAAGTCATTCCGAGCGCGGAAATCATCGTGACGAACAAGAAGAACAACGAACAGCAGACGGTTTGGACGAATGAGCAGGGTGAATATTTCGTCCCTGCCGAGGCGGATACCGACTATACGATCACGTATACGAAGGTGTATCGGGTAGGCGGGAAGGATGTTCCTGTCGAGTTCACGCAAAAAGCAAAAGTAGACGGCAGCGTGACGGATGAGATCGTTCCGGCGGACATTACGGCGGTAGGGATCGTTCTGTTCAAGCAGTTGGATGGAACAACAGCGCTATTCAACAATTCGTTTGCCAGCCAGATGCATATCTATTTGAAGGACAAGGACGGCAATTATATTCAGGAGAACGGTCGTCCCAAGGCGTTTCCGATGGCTTCCAACGGAACCTTCTCCGTGGAAGGGCTAAGCGAGCAGAAGTACACCATGGAAGTTCGCTATAAAGCCGAGACCGGCGAAGAATTGCTCCTCAAAGTGACGCAACTGGACGTGAAGGCTAACGGAGAGCTGAATATTTCCGAGGAATTGGTCGACCCTTACGGTACGGTTTATGATGAAACGACAGGAGATGCTAACACTGGCAAGAAAATTGCCGGAGCCAAAGTTACACTGTATTATGCGGATACGAAGCGGAATAGAGATAACGGCCGTATTCCGGATACGAAAGTAACGCTTCCTTCAGTTCCGAATTTTGCTCCGCACGACAACAAGAGCCCGGAGCAAGATAGCGACGCAAATGGCTTCTATGCGTACATGGTGTTTCCTGAAGCGGATTATTATCTGATCGTCACGAAGGACGGATACGAGACGCACAGAAGTGATACGATTTCTGTCGATTTTGACATTGTAAGATACGACGTGCCAATGAAGCCGATAAACACCGGCGGCGGACCGGGCCCTGTTAACCCAACACCAGAGCCGGAGAATCCGGGCCCTGGTAACCCAGCACCAGAGCCGGAGAATCCGGGCCCTGTTAACCCAGCACCAGAGCCGGAGAACCCAGGTCCTGTCAGCCCAGCACCAGAGCCGGAGAACCCAGGTCCTGTCAGCCCAGCACCAGAGCCGGAGAACCCAGGTCCTGTCAGCCCAGCACCAGAGCCGGAGAATCCAGGCCCTGTCAACCCAGCACCAGAGCCGGAGAACCCAGGTCCTGTCAACCCAGCACCAGAGCCGGAGAACCCAGGCCCTGTTCCTGACCAACCTGGCTCCGAGCCTGGCAACGTCAACAATGGGAATAACAACATCGACAACGTGCCTGATGTCAGCGACTTAGCCGATAAGGGTGCGGGCAATGGAAATAACGAACTGGACGATGCTCCGGAAACCGGAGACAACAGCGTATCGCCAATCTTCTATATGGCTTTGGCGCTGATGTCCTTGATGACAATCGGGTTCTGTCTACTCGGTAACAAGAAGAAAAAGCACATCCAATGATCGGAAAGGCGGTAAGAAAATGAGCAAAACCAAAAAAATTCTTATCGCCGTTTCTTTCCTTGTGTTGGTATTTTCTCTCGTCAATGTTGCGAGAATTTTCCTGCGGGATTATGCTGAGAAGCAGAAAATCGAAGAGCTGGCAACAGCTTGGGAGGAAGGATCGGACAAAGGCGGAGGGGCTGCATCCCCCTCCGTTTTGTTCAATAAGGCGAATGAGCCGGTCATGCTTCCCGAATTTCGAGAACTTTACGAGAGGAACTCGGACATCGTCGGCTGGCTGAAGATGGACGGCACCCGAATTGAGTACCCGGTCATGCAGAATCCACAGGATGCGGAGTACTACCTCAATCATGATTTCGATAAAAAGGAAAACAAAGGCGGCCTCCCTTTTATGGACGCGCATAGCCGGACCAAAGGTTCGGACATTATGCTGATTCATGGGCATCACATGAAAAGCGGCTGGATGTTTAAAGATTTAATGAAGTACAAGGAAGAAAGCTTTTATAAAGAGCATGCAACGTTCCAGTTCAGCACGCTTTACGAAAAGGAAGAGTATGAGATTGTTGCCGTTATTCTGTCAAAAGTTTATCGCAAATCGGACAACGTTTTTAAATACTACCAGATTGAGAATGTAAGCACGCCCGCCGAGTTCGAATCGTATGTTCAGAACATCAAAAAACTCGCTCTTTATGACACGGGCGTAACAGCCCGGTATGGCGACAAGCTTATTGTATTGTCCACGTGCGAGTACTCGACCGAAAACGGCCGGTTAGCGGTGGTCGCCAGAAAACGTTCATGACGATGTTGAAATACAGAGTGAAGCTGTTTTATATCGCGTTCTCCTTTGGAGGACGTGATTTTTTTAGGCTTTATTCTGACGCAGAAAGGGCGGATGCTTGTCAGAAGGCGCCGAATCGGCTACCTGCGGCCACGTCCTTGGGGGATATACGTTCAATCTCCGCCAGATCGTCAGCTGACAGCGTCACTTGCAGCGCTCCAAGGTTCTCTTGCACGCGGTCCAATCGTTTCGTTCCCGGAATCGGCACGATTTGCTCGCCTTGTGCCAGGAGCCAGGCTAGACTCAATTGGGCGGGAGTGCAGCCTTTTTGAGAGGCCATTTTCTCGATCAAGGAGACCACCTCAACATTCTTGGCGAAGTTCTCGCCTTGGAATCGCGGGTAATAGCGCCGATAGTCGTCTTCCGGCAAATCCTCAAATTTCTTGATCTGGCCGGTCAGGAAGCCGCGGCCAAGCGGGCTGTAAGGGACTAGACCGATACCCAGCTCCTTAAGAACCGGGAGAACTTCGTCCTCCACTTCCCTGCTCCATAGGGAATATTCGGTTTCGACTGCGGTTAAGGGATGTACCGCATGAGCCCGTCGGATAATATCGACTGGCGCCTCCGACAATCCGATGTATCGAATCTTCCCTTGCTTTACGAGGTCAGACATCGTGCCGACTGTTTCCTCGATAGGGGTATTGGGGTCGGGGCGATGCTGATAATAGAGATCAATGTAATCCAGTCCCAGACAGTAGAGGCTGGCATCAACGGATTTCTTGATGTAGGCGGGATCCCCTTTCGGACCTTGACCATGTGTAATTCCGAATTTGGTGGCGATAACGGCCTCATCGCGCCGAGCTTTAAGTGCACGTCCGACAAGCTTCTCATTTCCCCCAAACCGCCCGAGCATGTATTCCGTCCCATAAAGGTCGGCTGTATCAAACATCGTCACGCCCATGTCCAATGCTCCCTGAATCGTACGCACGGATTCGTCGTTGTCAGGCATCATCATCGTCCCGAGGCTGATGGCCGACACTTCAAGTCCTTCTTCTCCTAGTTTTCTTTGCTGCAGCATAGGTACCCCTCATTTCTGGCGTTAGGATTATTCGAATATGAGCCCATTCTAATCGATCCTTACCAAGGCAACCACACAACGTTTTTACTAGTAAAAATATTAACGGTCAGAACCCGGATCCTCTGTAGCCGGGGTGTAAATGCAGATGTGGATATCCGGGCGGTCAGACAAATTCACCAAGGAATGGATATCATAAGCAACAGGTTGATGGGTACCGGGGGGCTGCAAAACAATCCGATTGACCTTTTTGAGTTGAACATCGTATTGTCCCCACAATCGATCGAATTCGGGGCTGTTCTGAGTAAGATGCTCTACTGCCGTCTCAAACCAAGGATCATCGCGGTGTTTATCGTAATAAGTTCGGAACACGCCCACCGAATATCTCGAGAATTCTTCTATATTCACGATGCGATTGCGCATTTCCGTATCTTCGAACAACAAACGCATGAAATAACGATCTTGGACAGGAATGGAAGCAAAGTCGGTGAACGTCTTCTGAGCTGCCTTGTTCCAAGCTAGCACTTCGCTTCTCTCATTGGTGATGTGAGAGGGGTATGTCAATTGATCTATAATCTTCTGCATATGCGGATCTACGACGGCTGGGCCCGCAAAAGGCGTCTCGAATGCATGCGGGTTCCAGAGCTGATATAAATGACTCTTCTCGGCTGGAGATAATCGGAGTGCTTGGGCGATGCTGTCGACCACATCTTTAGACGGAGTTAAATCTCGCCCTTGTTCCAGCCACGTATAGTAGGTGACGCTCACGCCCGCTAGTAAGGAGACTTCCTCGCGCCGCAGTCCGGGCGTCTTCCGTTGTCCGCTCGCGAACTCCAGGCCCGCATCCTCCGGTGAAAGTCGTTCTCTGCGTGATTTGAGAAACGCTCCCATTGCTTTTGCTTTGCTGTTAGTCACAGTCATAGATCGATCACCACCTGAATGTTGGGTATTGAGCTTCATTTGATAACAAATAATCGCTGTAGAACTACGATAATATTTTACTATATATAGACTCTCGATGTGGTTGATGAAGGTGTTGCAAAAATAATCGGGAATAAAAGCTTAACTGTCGCCAAGGCGAAGTATATGGATAAAAAAAGAAAGAACTCTCCGCGTCTGGAGAGTTCTGTTAATTGAGTACGATTGACTTATCCACTGAAGGAATGACATCAAAAAACGGGGTCACGGCCTAGGTGGCTTACCAGACGCGGAAGACCCTGTTTTTGTACTCTCCGCAAGCCTGGTAATCGACTCAATGTCTTGATCAGTTAAATGATCAAGGAAATATTTGCGTATTGCCTTGGAAACTATGGGACGGGCACCATCCAATGCCGCTTCTCCAACGGATGTGATGATGACTTGAACACCGCGATCCGTGTCTAACGGTTTCCTCATCACAAGTCCGCGTTTTTCCATCCGCGTCAGATGGTGTGACAGTCGACTCTTGTCCCAGTCCATCGAGTCGGCCAATTCCTGTTGGCGAAGGTTGCCATTCCCCAAAAGGGCTAACCGATCCAATACCCCATAATCACCCTCTGACAGTCCAGTCTGCTCAGACATCTCTTTTATTACGCGACCGAAGATGCTCTGAAAGGAGCCTTTCCACATATGCCATATTCGCATTTCCTCTTGGTTTAGCTCGTTCTTGTTCATAGGAACATCATAGCATGGTTGACGCGTCAACTACAATATGCTACAGTTGACCTAGGTTGACGCGTCAACCTAAATACCGGTTTTATTTCAGGAACCTGCTTGACCGCTTCCTCTCCGTAACGGTCTGGCTAAATCTTTTTCCAAGAAAGGAACATTTATTATGAAAATTAAAATTAGTGTGCCTGCTCCAGTCGTTTCGGTGAAGCCGGTAGTCCTATCAGCCCCGGGCCGTGGCGAAGATCTGCAAGTGCGAGTGTCTGCGCCCGCCATAGGGAATAAATTGCCTATTATCGTTTTCTCGCACGGCTTTGGCTGGTCGTTGGACGGCTACGGTCCGTTGGCCGACTACTGGGCTGCTCACGGCTTCGTGGTCATTCAACCTACCCATCTTGACTCGAGGAGGCTGAACCTTCCTCCTGAAGATCCCCGTACGCCACGGATCTGGCGTTTCCGAGTTGAGGACATGAAGCGCATCCTCGACCAGCTTGATCACCTTGAAGCCTCCGTCCCCGGTCTCAGTGGACGCCTCGATCGAAGCCGTATCGCCGCAGCCGGACACTCCTGGGGAGGCCAGACGGTGAGCATGCTGCTCGGCGCACGAGTCCTCGATACCCACGGCGAGCCGGGAGAGGATATGTCCGACTCAAGAATCAAGGCGGGCGTGCTGCTTGCCACGACTGGCAAGGGTGGTGCTGACTTGAGTCCGTTCGCGGCAGAGCACTTCCCCTTCATGAACCCGAGCTTCGCCGAGATGAGCACGCCGACCCTCGTGGTAGCGGGAGATCATGACCAGTCCCAACTGTCCACTCGGGGGCCGGACTGGTTCACCGACCCGTACTTCCTGAGCCCAGGCAGCAAGAGCCTGCTCACCCTCTTCGGAGCCGAGCACTCGCTTGGCGGGATCCCCGGCTACAGCGTCGCGGAGACGACGGACGAGAGCCCCGAACGAGTCGCCTTGATCCAGCAGATCACGTTGGCCTATCTTCGAAATGAGCTCGGCCTCGACGATTCCAGCTGGCAGGCAGCTCGCGCGGCTCTAGAAGAGAGCGACATCCAGCTGGGGCGCATCGAGTCCAAATAAGGGACTGACGTTCGCATCGACCCGTCAGGCCCGCCCTTATAGCAGCCGTGGATGAAGAGGAACGTCGGTGGCGTATACGGTCATTGAAGGACATGCTCAAAGGAAATGCCAGAAAAGAAGTCGTTACCAGATAGATTGTTAAATATTTTTAACAATATAACGGAGGAGCTGCCGCAGCAGCTCCTTTCGCAATTTTATGATGATAGGCTCATTAAGCTGAGCCAGATTATGAATAATGCGACATGGCTCCCACAATACCCATGTCTCTGTCTCCTCAGGTTACATTCAAACTTTTGCTGCGCATGTACTCAGTCATTCCACTTAGAGGGGATTTCATCTTTAGGAAGTCGATGTGCTGCGCGACCAGCCGTTATCGCGGGTGCTCTCGTTGCGAGCTTGTAGTGACATTGTATGTCGCTGTCATAAGCTTGGACCAATAGCTTGTGTTCAAAAATTAGAGAACAAAAAAATTCTGGCAGAGCGCCTCGATTTTACTTGAACCTTACGTAACGTAACGTTTTACAATAGAGCTACCGGTACATAGCTAGCGCCAAAGAGTGGGGATGGTTCAGAAGCGACATTGGAAGGTCGGGCGCCTTGCCAAGCTGACGAGGCTTACCGTACGAACCTTGCGGTTTTATGATCAAATCGGGTGGTTCACTCCGTTGGGACAAACGGAATCCGGCCACAGGCCAAGGTGCTTTCTTTGACGAACATGATACGCCGGAAATACGAGAGCACGGTACATACAACATGTTGGACACACTGAGCATGATAGTAGAAGGGGAGGTAAGAACATTGATATTAGGTGAAAATGAACTTATGGCTTCACGCGAGTACGATGTCTCACAGGAGCTTGTGTTTCGGGCATGGACAACCCCAGATTTATTAGCAAAGTGGTGGGGACCGAAAGGCTTTAAGAATACGTTTCACGAGTGCGATATGAGGCCGGGAGGTACGTGGAAGTTCACCATGCACGGACCGGATGGCGTGGATTATCCTAACCATAATGTCTTTGTTGAGTTCGTGCCGACGGAGCGGGTCGTGATTGATCATCTAAACGTTCACGAATTTCGGGTAACGGCTACCTTCGAGGACATCGATGGCCGGACCAAGGTCACCTTCCGTCAACGTTTCAAGAAAAAAGAGGAGTTTGAAAAAGCTAAGCGCATCTGCATAGAAGCTAATGAACAGCAGCTTGACCGGCTTGGCAAGGTGCTGGCGGAACTGGCCGATAGCTTTGTAAAGTGATCTCTGCATTTACCCAAAAAGGCTGCTACATAAGTAGTGACTCTAAAATTGTCGCCGTTCACGATCCCTGCCGGGAATCGGACGGCGATTTTTGTTATGCTGGATCCAGAGAAGTTGATAGGGGAGGCGGACAGGGCAAGATGAAAAAGATACTGATCGTAGATGATGAAGCCGATCTTCGCAAACTGCTCACGGATTACTTTGAAATAAACGGGTATTTTGTGATGAAGGCGAAGGATGGTAGTGAGGCGCTGCGGCAAATAGAGAATCAACCGGATCTTGTGTTGCTGGATATTAATATGCCGGAGCTTGACGGTCTGGAATTATGCAGGGAAATCCGGCATTTTGTGTCCTGTCCGATCCTGTTTCTAACCGCCCGCGGCGAGGATGCGGATAAAATATCGGGATTTCAGGCCGGAGGGGATGACTATATAGCCAAACCGTTCAGTCTTCATGAGCTGGGCGCGAGGGTAGAGGCACATTTGCGCAGGGAGATGCGAAGCCAAACGAAAACGTCCGTAAGGTTTAGCGAAGATTTGGCCATTGATTATTCGGCTCGCGCGCTTTACATCCACGATGTACAAATTCCCTTGGCCAAAAAAGAGTTCGATATTATAGAGCTATTGTCCATGCATCCCGGAATGGTGTTCGACAAAGAGCGTATTTTTGAAAAAGTGTGGGGACTGGACGGCGAAGGCGACAGCGCCGTAATAGCGGAGCATATCAGGCGAATTCGTATCAAATTGAAAGAGTATGGCAGCGGCGACAGGATTGAAACGGTATGGGGAGTGGGTTACAAATGGCGAAAATGATAAACTGGCTGAGCCTGAAGCGGTTAACCTTGCTGCAATCGTTCATCCTATTATGCTGCCTTACGCTCATCGCCGTTCTAGTCGTCATCACATTGGAGTTTAGATGGGCGGAAAGTATACGGTTGCGGTTTGCCGGCTATTCTTCCGTGAACGATTGGTTGCTGCCTTCCCTCGTTGCGGTTGTCCTGTTAACGGTTGCCGTCGGCATCGTCCTGATGGGCAGCTTGTTTTATCGGTGGAAACTGAAAAAACCGCTTGAGATCCTGATGCAGGCATCGGAGAAAATTTCGGCGAACGATTTGGGATTTCATATTTCTTACGACAGCCGGGATGAGATGGGGGAATTATGCCGTGTATTTGAGAACATGCGCGGTCAGTTGGAGAAAAACCACCAAACGCTTTGGCGATCGGTCGAGGAACGGAAACAACTTAACGCTATTTTTGCCCATGATCTGAGAACGCCCCTATCCCTTCTGAAAGGGTACTCCGAGTTTCTGACCGCTTACTTGCCGGAGCGCAAGATATCCGAGGAGAAACTCTTGGACACGATTCAAACAATGCAGGCGCATATCGTCCGTCTTGAAAGCTACACGGAGGCGATGAATTCTATTCAGAAGCTGGAGGATATGCCGGTACAGAGCCGTAGGATTGAAACGGATGAACTCATCTCCTTGCTGAATGACAGCGCGCGCCAAGTTACCGGACGAAATGGTAAGACTTTCGGTTCATCCATTGCCGCGGAAGCGAACGAAATAACCGTCGATGTCCATTTGGCGATGCAGGTTTTTGAGAATTTGATCGTAAATGCAGCGCGATATGCCTCTAGTCACGTAAGCGTTCATTATAACGTCGGCAAGGGCTTCTTTTCTATAACCGTCGCGGATGACGGCGCAGGTTTTTCCGAAGTGGCGCTCCGCAAGGCCGTACTTCCTTTTTATCGAGGAGAGGTATGGGATGCCAATGAACATCACGGACTGGGGCTTTACATTTGCAAAGTTCTTTGCGAAAAGCATGAGGGTAGTCTGCAGGTAGCCAACGGCCTCCATGGCGGTGGAAACGTAACGGCAAGTTTTTTGTACGGAGTTGATAAATAGTTGAAAAAGATCGATTAGCATTTTCCTTAACATGAATTAAGGAGTGTTGGTATGAGAACCGTAGAGAAGAAAATGTGGCTGGTCTTGAGTTGTTTCCTGCTATTGATGGGCATCCTGGCCAGACCCGCTTCCGCCGTTGAAGTCCGAAGCAAAGCCGAAGTCCAGCAGGAAATCGATCAGTACGTCAAAAAAACGATGAGGGCCAATCATATTCAGGGTGCGGCCCTTGCCATCGTTCATAACGAAGAGGTGTTCTATACGCAAGGATACGGCGCTATGTCAGATGGCCGTGATATAAACGACCGCACCCCCTTTCCTATTGCTTCGTTAAGCAAATCTTTTACGGCACTGGCTGTCCTTCAGCTGGTGGACAATGGACTAATCGAGCTTGATGCGCCGTACGCATCTTATTTTCTCGACTTTGCACCTAAGGACGAGCGCATTCGGGATATTACCGTTCGGGATTTGCTCAACCAGACAAGCGGTCTTAATGACAAGGTGAATCCCGACATGACCCGTTCGTCCCCATATCAATCGCTCCGACAGGTTAACGAGTCGTTGAACACGGTTCAGCTGGCGAATGATCCTGGAGCAGCCTATAGCTACCACAACCCGAACTATCAATATTTGGCTTTATTGGTCGAGACGATGAGCGGACAGAACTTCTCCGATTACTTGGAGGATCATATCTTTGAGCCTCTGGGAATGAGAGATACCTTGAATGTAAGCAACACACGGCAGATCAATGAGAATTCCGCCATTCCGCGAGGGCATTATGTATTGCTAGGCCATCCTGTAAGCCAGTCTGAACCGTCTTGGTTCGTTGACGGGCCCGCCGGTATGATTTCGACTGCCGAAGATATGGCCAAGTGGATGCTCGCCCAATATAATGGCAGGCTTCTTACGCCAGAGCTGATGGAGCAGTACCAAACGGCCGGACAGAAGGGCCCGTATGGAATGGGGTGGCTTGCAGAAGAGGATGAGCAGGGGGGCCGGACGATTTCCCATAGCGGAATTTTATGGACGTACAAGGCGGAAGAGACGATCTTTTTGGATCAGCGGCTGGGCATTGCGATGATGTTTGACTCCGGTTTAAACGCCTTTGTCGATTATTCGGCGTTTGTCGACGGAATCGCAAAGATTATGAAGGGAGAAAAGACCGAATCGACGATTGTCAACAGCAAAAGCATGGAGGCAGTTATGATTCTGCTGGTGCTTGCGACGATTGCTTGGGGGATATATAGGCTCTATCGTATCCATCGAAGCAAAAAGGCCATGACAACCGGGAAATGGATTGTTTCATTAGCCGGAGGACTGCTCCCTGTCTTGATTCTCTTGTTTCTGTCGCCGTTAGCTACATTTATTGGCGCCGGGCGAGTATTGCCTTGGTATGGACTATGGACTGCCATGTCATCGCTGATCATATGGCTGGTTGTATTATCGCTTGTGAATATAACGGTTATGGTATGCCGACTCAGATTGTATTATCAGGCAAAAAAGATGAAGGGAATAACCACTTTACCTTATCCAGAAACCCTCCAAGATAACCCTGCGCAACCATAGGTGAGGGCTAGAAGTTCACATTTTTACCCGTGCAAAGGTCATTTCCCCAAATTCAGGTGAAAAGTAGCTAGACTCAGGACAAACGATCTCTATAATGGACATTATAGATCTCATCGAACCAGGTGGGAGGCAACCCTGGGGACTGGGACAACATGAAGCGAGGGGAATAGGTGAGACGCATTGAAAGCAAACCGGATGGAAGCATTCAGCGATGGCGTGCTGGCCATTATTATTACGATCATGGTGCTGGAATTCAAAGTGCCGGAAGGCCATGACTGGCACGCGCTAATCGAGCTTGGCCCGAAAGTTGTCAGCTATATCTTCAGTTTCGTGTATATCGGCATCTACTGGAACAATCATCATCATCTGCTGCATATGGTTCGAACAATGAACGGGCGGTTGATGTGGCTTAACTTGCTGCTTCTCTTCTGGCTATCCCTTGTGCCGTTCACGACGGCTTGGATGGGGGAAAGCCATTTTGCACCTACTCCGACAGCGCTGTACGGTATTATTCTACTACTAGCGGCGTTATCATACTGGCTGCTTCAGCGTATGATTATGAACCAGCACTCCGGTGATTCCTCATTCGTCGCAGCAATGGGTAAAGATTGGAAGGGGAAACTATCTCCTTTACTCTACTTGACTGCTGCCTTGACCGCATACGTGAGTGTTTGGATATCCGGTTTCTTTTTCGTGCTCGTTGCCGTGATCTGGTTCATGCCGGATAAGCGAATCGAGCATGTCCTGAGAAGCCGCTAAAAAAAGTTCTTCGATTCTCGCATAAAAGCGGGCTTCGAAGAACTTTTTTGGTTGATAGAGCGGATTTTTTTGAAAACTCGATAATATCTCTAAGGTTTTATGAATCACGGCTTATTTCACATGGCTATGCATTAATAGCACTGAAATATAGAAAGTTTCTTTTTCAACAATAAGTTCTGTATGCGCCACACTGTAATGGGTACCTTCCATCGTTATTCCGTTTACTAATTTTGTGATACGAAGAAATTCTCCAACTTCGGATACGTAAATATCCGTCGTTGAGTTGTCAGGGAATATACATAGCACTCTAATGGGACTCATTCCTTTCTTAAAGCTCCATGTAGCCTTATTTCGGGCCATTGAGTTATATTTTTTGGAAAAAGGGCAATCTTATTATAACAATTTAAAATCCCTATAGGGTATTTTTTAAAAAATTAAACACTATAGTATCTTGGAGTAATGATATGGCTGGTCTATGGTTTGCTTAGGGTGATCGCTGTGAGTGATTTGATGAAGATGGTAGGGGAAGGCATTCGGCACTTCCGAAAACTACGTGGACTAAGCCAGGAGGAGCTTGCAAGTAAGGCTGAGGTACACGAAACTTATATTGGTAAGCTGGAGCGTTCCGAAAAAGTTTGTTCCATTGTGGTACTGAATAAAATTGCGAATGCGCTCGATCTTTCGATGGTGGAGTTTTTTAATTATATCCAGCCTGTTAGCGAAGAGGCGAGCAAGTCTACACTTGCAGAAATTGTGAACAAGCTCCGAAGCAGAAGCGAAAATGAGCAAAAAAAGATATTGAAAGTCATCGACGCAATGTTGGACGATCAGTTGAATTAAGCGGGAAATCATTAGACCGCCGAAATTTGGCTTAGTTGAAAATAGACTGTTATGAGTAAGGAAGGAGCTGCCGAGGCATGCTCCTTCCTTATTATTTCCAATCAACACATTAAGTTAGATTTCTTGGTCGAGACGCTTCTTTTACCGGTTCCTCAAATACCTGTTGCTTAACTCATCTGTTCGTATCAGTACCCAAAGACAATGTTCAATAACTGAAAATGGCTAAAAAGACCGGGCCTCCAGGCTCGGTCTTTTTAATGCTTTCTTACAAGTTCCTAACCTGTACAGTTTTTGTACAGAATGGAATGATACAATTCGCGAGGGGGTTAGAACCCTAGGTGCAGATGCTCTTTTTGGCATATGGGTTTACTCCTGAGTGAATGGAGGTTATGCGGTTTGAACATGCGAAGTGGACACAAAGTCTTATGGATAGGGCTTGCTATATTGTTAAGCGCCGCCTTGGGAATCGGGGGATACTTGATCCAGGCCAAGGGGGATATTTCAACGAAACGTTTTATTACGATGAACATGACCAACCCGAATGGCACGCTGGCCACCTATTTACAGGAAGCCCAGTCGGTCAATCCTGATTTGGCAGCAGGGAGAGAGGCGCTCTCCGAATCTCTTGGGTTTTGGATGCAGGCAGCGCTGGAAAGCCGCGATCTTGCCGAGTTTGAGAAGAGTTATGACATATTAACCCGCTATTTTATCGCGGATCGCCATTATATTGCGTGGAAACTCAATCCCGAAGGAAAGGCCCAAGTCAGCACGAACGCGCTTGGCGACGATTTGCGGATTATCGGGGCTCTGCTGGAAGGTGCCCGGATATGGAAGGGCCATTCCGAATGGACGGAGACGGCCAGGGAGCTTACGGATACCTTGCTAAACAGGTCCCAAAATAACGGATATCTGGTGGATTTCTACGATTTCTCCAGGCAGGAAACGCCCGATACGCTGAGTCTGCCCTATGTGGATCTCCCGGCACTACAAGGGCTCCTGCAAGAAGGACTACTGGAAGAGGAAACGTACATTCGATATCATTCCCTGCTTCGGAACATGCCGGATGACGGTGTGTTCTATCCCAAGTCCTTTAATGTAGTGACCAGGGAGTATACCTATGAAGCTAAGGTGAATTTAATCGATCAGCTGCTGATTGCGATGTATGCCGGGGAAACGGGAAGGGACCAAGCGCCGCTGCACCAATTCCTGAAGAAGGAGTTCGAGCAGGCCGGGAAATTGGCGGGACAGTATACACGGGCCGACCGAAAGGCCGCGGTAAATTACGAGTCTCCGTCGGTGTATGGCCTTGCGATCAACTTTGCGCTTCAAAGGGGAGACAGGCCATTTGCAGTAAAACTGTACAAACGGATGCAGACCTTCAAGGGAAAGGACGCCCGTTATCCCGGAGGATATGTATTCGGAAAAAATACGCATATTTTTGATAACTTGCTTCCTTTATTAGGCGAATATGCTTTTCAACGAGGTGGACATGGAAAATAACAAATTGATCCAGCGCATGGTCTGGGGATACGTACTGCTGATTGGTTTAGCGCTCCTGCAGGAGCTGTTGCTCTATATTAATGTCTTTAGAGACTCGTCTTTTACGCTGCTTGAACTGGGATTCAGTGTCGGATGCCTTGCGGCTCTGCTGCTCGGTTTCTTGGTTCCTCCCGGGGTCTCGGTCGTTAGTATTTTTGTTTATATCGTTGCTTATTTTGTATGGCTTACGACGTATGCCGAGGTCGATGTGCTGTCCATCTCCTGGCTATGGCTGCTGCCGGCCAACGTGGCCGCGGCTACGTTTATCAAATCCGGATTGATTCGCAATAAACGGCTGATGGAGCGGCTTGAGGAGCTGCAGCGAAGGAACCCGGAAGTGGACTTGGCAACCTCGCTGGGCAATAAGGAAGCCTTTAAAGAAACGCTGATCAAGCAGTCCAACTTGGCCAATCGTTATTCGGATACGTATAACTTCTGCCTGGCCATGTTTAAAATCGAATTTCTGCCGATGGTGCGGGAATCCCTCGGTTCCCAAGGCTACGCTCAGCTGCTCGCTTCCTTATCGGAAGGGATACGGAATCATATTCGTTACGAGGATTACAAGTTTGGCCTTGACGAGGGACGATTTGTCGTGCTGCTCCCCATGACGAACCAGGAGTATCTAAAGGCATTGACGGATCGGATCAAGCACGCGCTGATGGACATGCCGTTTCAGGACCGGAAAGGCGGGGAGCTGAAGCTGGTAATCCGTACGGGAGCGCTGGTGTTTGCTAAGGAGCAGTTCAGTAAATATGAAGATGCGGATGCCGTCATTGCCGCACTCGAACGCAATACGGAGACCGATTTGATCGGAGAGTATATATAAATCATGGCCAATATAATTAGTTAAGCGGCAGGAGGAGGAAGAAATGTCTTACAGCGAATGGTTTATTCCGCTTTGCAAAATCGTCAGCCTGATGTTTACCCTTGCGGTGCTGGGGCTGTTCATTGCAACGATGGCCCTTCGAGTTCGCGTACATCGAAAATACGACCGGAGGAAGATTCGTGGCTGACTTATTATTAATGTTTTGTATTGTTAGCATTTGGGCTGCCGTGTTGGAGTCGATCCTGATTATGGGGGGAGCGGTCCGGTTTATTTTCAGGCAGAGCCGCAGGGAATGGACCATTCCCGATGTGGATGAGATGGAGCATTTCCCTAAGGTAACCGTCATGGTGCCTGCGCACAATGAAGAATTGGTGATCGCGGCAACGGCGGAAAATATTTTGCGGCTTAATTACCCGAAGGATAAGGTGCAGCTCATTGTCATTGCCGATAACTGCAGTGATGAGACTGCCGGTAAATTGAAGGCTTTGAGAAGCAAGGAAGCGTATCGCGACCGGGACTTTATGATCTTTGAACGTACAGGAACGGGCGGCAAGTCCGGAGCGCTTAATGATGCGCTGGAGTATGCGAAGAACGAGTGGATTTGTATCTTTGACGCGGATGCGGCACCGGAGCGGAACGCCTTGTACTTCTTAATCGAAAAAGCAATGGAAGACCCTGAAACCTACGGAGCGGTATTTGGACGGAACAAGGCCAGAAACCGCGGGCAAAATTTCCTCTCCAAATGCATTAATCTCGAGCTTGTGACCGCGCAGCGAATCTATCATACCGGATTGTGGGAGCTGTTTAAGCTGGGGACGATTCCGGGAACGAATTTTATTGTGAAAACGGGGCTGATGCGCGAGATCGGCGGCTGGGATACGGAGGCCATTACAGAGGATACGGCCATCTCGTTCGAGATTATGACAAGGGGACAACTGATCGCCCTGGCACCTCAGGCGGAAGCTTATCAGCAGGAGCCGGAGCAGCTCAGCGTGTATTTGAAGCAGCGGGAACGATGGGCCAAGGGGAATTTTTCGGTCGTGATCGAGAACATCCATCATTTGTTTAATCGGTCAAGCTGGCGGATCAAGCTGCAAGTGCTGTACTACGCGGCGAGTTATTTCTGGTTTTTATTATCCATTATCGTGTCGGATATCATCATCGTTGTCAACTTGGCCTACTGGGTGATTGCGCTGTTCAATCCGGATGTGGTGTCACCGTTCCAGTTTGCCGATGATGTATACGTCTACCTGATGGTGGCTTGGGGATTGATGTATTACCTATTTGTGCTGCAGATTAATCTGGCGCTGGCAACCGATGTCGGGCAAAGCACAACCCAAAATTTCATTCTGTCCTGCCTATCGTATTTCACGTATGCTCAGCTATTTCTGCTCATTTCCCTGCGCGCGCTCTATTCGTTTGTTGTAGACAAAGTAACAGGGAGAAAAGCCAAGTGGTACAAAACGCAGCGATTTGGATAAGGGAAACGATCCCGATTCGGAAGAGGATCGGCGAACGTAGGGTTGAAAAGGCGAGCGATTTCGGATTTACACTATTTCAAATGTCATGGTTAAACCTAGCGTCAAATCATAGGAAAAGCCACTCCTATTAAGGAATGGCTTTTTTTGTTCATATCCTGCTGCACGGATAGTTCGTCAAAGAACCTTGTTGCTAACTACGATTGCTTTTGTTCGATCTTGGTTTTGTTTTTCATAGGCATAAAAAATGTGATAACAAATGCGATGACGGCCAGAATCATCATGAAGGAATAGGCGTCGCTTGCCCCTATGATGGATGTAAGGGATTTAAGGAGCTCAGCAGTCGTTGTAGGATTGTTCTGCATCACATCAGCTGCATGGCTTGTTGCCTGCACGGTATAAATCGTAATCACGACGGCAGTACCAATGGCGCCGGCAATTTGGCGAACGGTATTATTCACCGCGGTACCGTGCGTACCGAGGTGTTTGGGCAGCGCATTGAGTCCGGCCGTATTGAGTGGCATGGTGATGAAGCTTAATCCGATTCGCAAGCAAATGGTACGAATCATCAAATACATATACGTGGTTGACTCAGATAAATCTGTTACCGCCCACATCGATGGAATAATAAACAGCAAACCAATGATGAACAGCGGCCTCGCACCGAAACGGTCATATAACCTGCCGGTGACCGGTGACATCAGCGCATTGACAACCGCACCCGGCAATAAGAGCAGTCCTGCATCGAATGCCGTAAAACCGCGACCATCCTGCAGATAAATAGGCAGTAAGATCATGTCCGCGTACATCAACATCGTGACTAATACGTTAATAAGAGACGTTAACGTAAAGATTTTGTTTTTGAAGACAGACAGGTTCAACAGGGGATCATCGGACCTGACTTGCCGCATACAGAATATGGCCGTGACCACGATCCCGATGGCTAAGGACAGGATGACCATGGCATCGTCCCAGCCTTTACTGCCTGCACTGCTGAAGCCGTATAAAATAAAGCCGAATCCAACGGTTGATAGAAGAACGCTGCCTACATCAAGCTTCGACTTGGCCGCTTCGGAGACATTGACCAAATACTTGAATGCCAATGCGATGACCATGATGACAAGCGGGATGAGACCGATAAATAACCACCGCCAAGAGTGGTATTCGACAATAAATCCCGAGAGCGTCGGGCCGATGGCCGGAGCGAAAATCATGGCCAGTCCCAGCAGTCCCATAGCGCTGCCGCGTTTTTCCACGGGAAAGATGGCGAGAACAACACTCATCATGAGCGGCATGACAATTCCCGCACCGGCAGCTTGAATCATCCGTCCTAACATGAGCACAACAAAGCTTGGCGCCGCCGCGCAGATGATTGAACCGATTAATAAAAACAACATGGCGCTTATAAATAATTGACGCGTAGTAAAGCGTTTCATTAAATAGGCCGTAATCGGGATCAATATCCCGTTAACCAGCATAAACCCCGTTGAAATCCATTGTACGGTGGCTGCCGTGACATCAAATACACCCATTAGATTGCTCAAGGCTACATTTAACAGCGTCTGATTGAGCGTGGATAAGAAACAACCAAGGATCAAGATGGTTAGTAATATCCCTTTATTTATTTTCTTTATGTCTTCTTGCATGGTGCTGTCCTCTCTTCATTGCTTTTTCGACATAGTGTCAATAAAATATATCTTATCAGTATCGAAGAGTGATTCCTATTTGCAATTCTGCTGAAATTGTCGACTATACGACAGAATGGGAAGATCGGTCGATGAAGTGACAAATAAACGATAATCGAGGGATGACATGCCTGAACATAAAAGGATGGATCCACGAGCCATTCGCTCCAAAAAGCTGCTGAAGCAGGCCGTTTTTTCATTACTGGCCGACAATCTGGAAATCTCTCAATTGACCGTCCGAAAAATTGCAACTCGCGCAGAGCTAAATCGTGCCACGTTTTATTTGCATTATGAGGATATTAACGATTTGCTGCGTCAGATCGTGCATGAGATCTTTGACGACCTGTCCAAGAAAGTCGAGCCGCTATTACAAGTGAAGAGCCGAAACGAACGGGAGCAGCTGATAGCATTTTTAAATTATTTTTATGAATACCGGAAAATTTTCGCTGTATTGGTTGAGCATACGGGCTTCAAAACCCACTTGTCGAACCTGTTGAAAAATACGATCAAACAACGCAGAGACGCAAGAAACATCCATTCCACAAGTCGAGTTGCCTCCGTTGATATTGTGGCATCATCACTTCTCGGGATTATTATGTGGTGGATTAAGGATGGTACCGAGCATAGCGCAGAATATATAGCGGATCAAATTACCCTGATGTATAGAAGAAAGTATTTGTAACCGATTAGGCGTAAAGAGGCGAAGCTGGCAACTTTGGAACCAATATTCATAGAAACATTGAAAATATCCCCACCCCTCTATATCATGGACGTATCTTAAGTAAAAAGCCTATCCAATGGAGAGTTGATGGGTGATCACCATTTATGAGGAACAGCGGCAAGGAGCTGTGGCGCACACGGTCGAGCATGCTCATGCATCGCTTCAGCAATTATTAACCGATACATCCGCCGAGCTGCACTGGGAAATCATCGAAAAATAATAGTGGCAGCCAGTTTTTGATATCCTGGCGTGGAAGGAGAAGAACATGTATACATGGGAAAGCTTAATGAAGCAATTAGAGCAGCTGGGCATTGACGGCAAAGGGACGCTCTTGGTCCATTCTTCCATGAAGAGTATGGGGCCGGTCGAGGGTGGCGCGGACACGGTTCTCGATGCACTCACAGCGTATATGAAAGAAGGGCTGCTGGTGCTGCCCACCCACACGTGGTCTTATATCAATGCGGATAATCCGAAATTTTACGTGGATCAGTCACCTTCTTGTGTGGGGATCTTACCCGAGCTTTTCCGCAAACGGCCTGGTGTGGTGCGTTCGCTGCACCCTACTCATTCCGTGGCGGCATTAGGTCAGGATGCCATCCCATTCACAAGTGACGATCATCGTTTCGACACGCCATGCGCCAGGGGCTCCGCTTGGGGCAAGCTGCTCGATCGAAAGGCGACCATCTTGTTAGTTGGGGTTGATTTAAAGCGCAACACCTTTATTCATGGAGTCGAAGAGTGGATGGACATTCCGGGCAGGTTAACGGATGACCATGAGAAGCTGTACACGGTGTTACCGGATGGGACGGAAATCCCCGTGCCTTCACGCAGACATTGCGGGTTGTCGTGGTCGGAGCATTTTTGGAAGGTGGATGAAGTTCTGGAGAGTCGGGGCGCGATGTATAAGGGGCATCTTGGCGATGCCGTTGTCCGGATATGCGATGCGGCCGCGGTGGCGGATGTCATTACGGACATGCTTAAGGACAATCCGGATTTGTTCTCGGATAATCATCCCTTGGACCATACAATGAATAAGGTTTAGATCAAATTTAACTTCGATGGATGGGAAGACGGATGTTAAGAATAAACCAGCCGTCCTGCAGCGCTGCATCCATTTTCCCGTTCATCTTCTCAACTAACTGTTTAGACAGATAGAGGCCGATCCCGCTGGATTCCGTGTTCGTTCTGCTGGCGACCTCGGTATAGAAACGCGTAAACACCTTTTCGATGGCAACTTTGCTGTCGGGTTTGATATCGTTTTTAACGCTAAATATTAGATCGTTGCCCTCATCCCGGTAACGGATCACAGCTTGACTGTTGGCATAACGAAGGATATTTTGAACGATATTTTGGATGACACGCGTCATCAATAACGGGTCTGCAATGATATGACGGTCATGGGTTGGTTCGGGAAATTGGAGATCAATCTGCTTTTCCTCAAATTGTTCATAGAAGGACAGGAAGATTTCTTCAGCCAGGTTGGAGAGAGAGAGGGAAGACCATGCCAGTTCCTTTTGATTCATTTCAATGCGTGCCAGGTCGTAAAAGTGGTCGGTCATTTCTATCAGACGCCGTACAGAATGCTCGATAATCTTAAGATAATGCGCCTTCTTTGTCTCATCTGTGGCTGCATGGAAAAGCTGAACATAGCCGTGGATGGATGTGAGCGGCGTCCGTAAATCATGAGAGAGCCCTGCGATGGATAGCTTCACATTCTCTTCCATCCGCTTAGCCTCACGATTTTTTTCTTCAAATGCATCGATCATCTGATTCAATTCATCGACCAGCTCCATGATTGCCTTTTGGCGAAAATCTACATAAAGTCTGGAGCCATAGCTGGCGTTCGTTGGAATCTCTTGGACCGCATGTTTTAATTTCCGCAGTTCCCGCTTTAAGAAGTAAATATAAAGAAGAAACGCAAAGGCCAAGAAGACAAAGATCCATCCCCACACCCCATTCACGTCCCTTCCTCTGAATCGAATTTGAAGCCGATACCCCATACGGTCTTAATGTAATTCGTGTCATCCAGGTTCAGCTTGTTCCTTAAATTGCTGATATGCATGTTAATCGTTTTATCGCTGCCCCAAAATGGCTCGTTCCACACACTTTCGTAGATATTGGCGCGGCTGAATACTTTTTGCGGGTGCTCTAAGAATAACAGAAGTATGGCGTACTCCCGTCCAGTAAGATGAACCGCCTGCTCATTGATTGTCACTTCACGCGTGTCTAGGTTTACGCTGATATTCTTGTAACGGATTTCATCCATAGGGCCGGCTGAAGCTTTGGCTGCATGGCGCAATTGGATGTGAATTCGTGCAAGCAGTTCCTTCACATCAAAAGGCTTCGTGATGTAATCATCGGCCCCGTGCGTCAACAGCTCCAATTTCGAATGCTGGTCATTTTTTGCGGAGATCACAATTACGGGCGTATTTGAATTTTGCCGAATGTGCTCCAGAAGTTCATCTCCATCCATCCCCGGCAGCATCAAATCCAGGAGAACCAGATCAACCTGATGGTGCTCAAACAGCAGCTTCCCTTCTGTTCCGGAATAGGCGCTTTGCGTTTGAAAACCATGCAGCTCCAAGGCTTCCTTGATGAGTGAATGAATGGCCGTATCGTCTTCAATGATTAATATCGCTGGCATACATATCGACCTACTTTATGTCAGTTCGTGTAAACCGAAGAATTCCTATAGCTGATGATAACACGATCGTGATGAGACTGACCAATATCATCTCAGGGAACTTGCCGATATCCGCCGATTTGGCGAAATCGGAATAGAACAAGAAGGATAACGAAAACCAGTAGGTGAGCTGCTTGAAATGCTCGGTTTGCAGGAAGATGGGAGCGCCAAAGCCAGTCGCAATCGTATAAATAAAAGTCCAAATCAGCGAGATGCCGCTATTTTTGGTTAAGAAGCTAATCATCATATAGATCGATACGTTAGACAGAATTAATACGTACAGCGTGAGAAACGCTTGGATCGCATAGCTGAAGTAATGGTTAATCCCGGCAACTTCGCCGAAACCAAACGCGATGGAAAAGCTGACCATGCCAAGCGCGGTCAATATGATGACACCAACGAGCGAGAGGATCGCGGCTACCACCAATTTTGACAAATAATAATGCGTGCGGCTGCGTCCTAAAGAAAGCGCATTTCGAATCGTCCCATTCTGAAATTCTTCCCCAATCAAGAAACTGATAAAAGCGCCAATGACGAGTAAAATCGTTAATCCATTCTTCTCGATCATCAGAATGCCTGTCGCTCCATTAATGACGGTATCAACGGGCTGGACGAGCTCGTTGCCATAATGCACGGCCGTCAGGCTATTTGCGACCTGGAAGATCGGAAGCAAAGATAAAATGCCCAGGACGATCCACAGTTTCTTGCTTCGGCGCAATTTGATTTTTTCGGCGGTTAGCAGATTAAGCATGGGGGGCACCTCCTGTTAATTGCAAGAAATATTCCTCGAGTTTTTGTCGGGTTGTACCGATTCGCAAAACGTCCACGTCAGCCAAAACCAGCGAGCGGTTGATGGCGGCAACGTCATCGAGGCGTTCGTAGATATTAATTTCGGTTCCGTTGATGACTTCATAGTCCCGGATCCCTAATCCGTCCAGCACCACGACGGCGGAATGGACTTCCGTTGTTTCCAGTTCAATGTATTGGCGAGTTTCGTTTGCCAGCTCCTCTCGTGAAAATTCACGGATAAGTTTTCCGTCATGCAAAATCCCGTAATGCGTAGCCACCTGTGAAAGCTCATCCAGCAAATGACTGGATAGCAAGACGGTCATCCCGCGTTCGGTCACCAACCGCTGAATGATTTCGCGCATTTCAACCATTCCTGACGGATCGAGACCGTTCGTCGGCTCGTCCAGGATCAAGAACTCGGGGTTCGTAATCAGGGTGGAAGCAATCGCCAGCCGTTGGCGCATGCCTAAGGAGAAGTTCTTGGCTCTCTTCTTGCCGGTATTCCCCAGGTTCATCAAGCGAAGCAAATCGTCGATTTCGCGTTCGCTTACGCCGCCGTTTGCCGCTTGGACTTGCAGATTCTCCCGAGCCGTTAATTCCGGATAAAGTGCCGGCGTTTCAATGGATTGCCCCATTTTTCTTCGTGCACGCTGCAATCCCTGATTGCCTGTTGCTCCAAACAGTTCGATGCTGCCCTCGTTAATGGTGATGAGTCCCATGATGAAGCGCATAAACGTTGATTTTCCCGCACCATTCTCCCCGATCAAGCCGTAGATCATCCCGCGCTTAATCTCGATTGATACTTTATCAAGGGCTTTGTGTTTGCCGTATATTTTGGATATGTTTGCTGCTTTCAGAATGGTATCCGACATCCGTGATCATCCTTTCGATGTTGATGAGTTTAGGATAAGCAGCAGGTATAAATATTTGGACCAGAAAAGTATAAAGAAAGTGTAAAGAATGGACGCGGGCATGCCCGTACGAGGGCGAACAGGGGTCATAACAGGGCCATTCATCGGATAGGGAAAGTGAGATGGGGGAATGTGGCACTAACACAATACGGTTGATCGGATATACGCGAGGGGATTTTTTACATTAGGTGACAGGTGGGCATAATGGAATCATTGTGTGCGACAGAAAGGAATGAATTACATGTCTACGGAAATGAATCATCCCTGCGTCATCTTGCCAGAAGAGCAAGCGCCCGAAGATATGCAGCATTGTGAACGCTGCGAATTGTGCAAACAGCGGAATCGCGTCATTTGGGGGGAAGGTAATCCGCAAGGCACGTTGATGATGATCCTGGATAACCCGGGAGCCAGGGAGGACCGGGAAGGAAATCCGTTCTTGTGCGGGACCCGGGAAACCCTTCAACTCGGCATGAAGGAAGCGGGCATGGATATAAACTCGGTTTACGTCACCTATTTGTTGAAGCGCCGGCCCATCCGTGCTTACGATAAACCCGCAACCCGAGCGGCATGCCTTCCGCATCTTCAGTCACAGCTCCTTCAGAAGCAGCCGCTCGTACTATTTGGATTTGGGAATGTCGTAGTCGAAGGATTGTTCCCCGAGAAGGAGAACGCCACCGTCAAGGAGCTGCGGGGAAGTTGGCATGAGTTCCAGGGCATCCCGATTAGCTTTACCTATCATCCGCTGGCGGTAAGAAGAAGACCCAATTTGCTAAGGTTCTTTATCGAGGATTTGAAAGGGTTGAGAGAGAAGTGGGAGGAGAGAGCAGCGAGGGAAACATAAAGAGGAGCGAACGCACCCGGCGTTCACTCCTTATGCTGCAGCTTATTTCATCAAGGTCTCCATAAAATGCTCCTGGAACCGCTTGGCGTCGACGCCGGTGCAGACATTGACATTCGGCTGGTCGGTACAACGCGGACGCAGATCGGCAATGGTTCTGCCATAGGAGTGGATGCCTTCCAGATCGACCTGGAGCACCATCGGCTGGACCTCAACCAAGGTCGGGTCGATCGCCACGGCTACCGCCAGTGGATCATGCAGGGCACAGCCGGTCCGGTCGCCATAGGCTTCCTGGTAGCCTTCAATATAGTAGGAAGTCATGTCGGCCAAGAAGCGGGTCAGGTCCGAATCCAGGTCTCTCCAGTGCTGAATATCCTTCAGACTGAGCTCGGTCTGCATGGTCACATCCAGTCCGACCAGCGTAATCGGAGCTCCCGATTGGAAGACGAGCTGGGCCGCCTCCGGATCGGAGCATACATTCGCTTCCGCATGCATCTGGCGGTTGCCCGCCACGCCCACGGCTCCGCCCATCACGATAATCTGACGTACCAGCGACGATATCTCCGGCGCTTGCAGAATGGCTGCGGCAAGATTGGTCAACGGGCCGACGCAGATCAGCGTTACCTGCCTCGGATACCGCCGGATCTGATCCACCATAAAGGCAGCGGCAGACGTGGAGACCGGTTTAGCTGCCGGATCGGGGAATGCCAAGTTGCCGAGTCCATTCTCGCCATGAAACTGGACGGGATACGACTTCATCGAGGGATGGAACAAGGGGGCGGCTTCCCCCATGGCAACAGGAATCCCGGCTGCGCCAAGCCGCTCCAATACATGGAGCGTATTTCGTGTGGCATGCTCCACCGGTACGTTTCCGAAACAAGTCGTTATTCCAAGGATATCGAGAGCCGAAGACCGGACAGCGTAGGCAATCGCCAACGCGTCGTCAACGCCCGTATCCACATCCAATACGATTCGATGCATCAATCATGCTCCTTCCTCTGACGGTTATGACAGCACCGTTTGAATATAATGCTGCAGGAATGCCTCTTCACGGACCTGCATGCAGACAGAGGCATTGGTCCGTAACTGCGGACGTCTGAAGTCTACCAGCGTTGCACCGGAGGATATCTGTCCTTTTGTCTCGATATAGACGTAATAATCCTCCGTCTCCACCAGGGAGGCATCCTCAACGACAGCTAGTGCAAGCGGATCATGCATCAGCCGGTATCTGCCCTCGTTCAAGCGGTCGCTTGCCTCAAAGCTGAAGGTGAAGATGTGGTGCATGAAAGCTTTCAACTCTGCCTGTTCCTCCGTGAAGCCGCTCATGAGTTGTTGAAAATGAGCCTCGCTGAACTTGGCCTTTCCGGTCACGTCCAGACCTACCATCGTAATCGGAATCCCGGACTCGAACACCCGATGCGCCGCTTCGGGGTCGCCGTGGATGTTGGCTTCGGATACGGGCGTTGTATTGCCCGGCACTTTGATGGCGCCTCCCATCAGCACCAGCTTGGCTTTCTGAGCGATCGACGGGTCCTTGGCGAGCGCCACCGCTAAATTGGTCAGCCTGCCAGTGAAGACCAGCGTAATGTCATGCGCCTGTTCCCGCACCTTCCGCACGATGAAATCGGATGCCCTCTCGTTCACCGGCGTTTGGCGCGCCTCCGGCAGTTCATATCCGGCCAGGCCGTTGGCTCCATGAATGGCGGTTACGTTCTCCCTGCGAGGGCGAAACAAAGGGGCATCCGCTCCCATGGCAACGGGAATGTCGTACCGGGGCTGAGCCAATTCGAGCACCTGGAGCGTATTCTTCGTCGCCTGCTTCACGTCCACGTTGCCGAATACCGTTGTAATGCCTTCTATATGCAGCTTATCGGACTTCACGGCAAAGATGAGCGCCAGGGCATCATCCACGCCGGTATCGACATCCAAGAGGATGTGTTTAACCTGCTCCTGCTCCATATCGTTGTCACTCCCTTATTCCCTCACTTATGCTTGGCAAGCTCGTCCGCAAGCTCCGGTATCGCCAGAATGTTATGGCCGATATCCAGGGAGTGGCTGAGCCTGCTGATATGCGGCTGCTTCAGCATCGCCTGCTCCAGCACATCCAGATTCCAGAAGATGGCCCGCTTGTCGTCATCCGCAATGACCTGACGGTTCGCCATGACGATGACCCGCTGGAAGTTGTTCACGACAAATTCCATATCATGCGTGATCGTAATGATGGTTTTACCTTCCTGGTTTAATGCCTCAATCAGATGGGCGAGCCGCGCCATAGCCGGAAGATCCTGGCCTGCCGTCGGCTCATCCAGAATGATGACGCTGGAATCCATCGCTATGACGGAGGCAATCGTTACGAATTTACGCATGGAGTAGGGCAGGTTGTACGGATTGTCCTTAAGAAACGGGACGACGCCTGCCAGCTCCGCCGCTTTCATGACGTTTGCTTTGACCTGTTCTTCCGGTAGGCCCAGCTTGCGGGGACCGAATTCAATCTCGCTGTACACGTCGTTATGAAAAATCTGGTCGTCTGGGTTCTGGAATACATAGCCGACCTTTCTTGATATTTGGGCGGTAGTATAATCCCGCGTGTTCCAGCCGTCGATGACGACATCCCCTTCGGAGGGCTTGAGCAGCCCGTTCATCATTTTGACGGTGGTCGTTTTACCCGCCCCGTTCTGGCCGACAATGGCAACGGATTCGCCCTTTCGGAAGGACATGTTGACGCCGTCCACCGCTTTGTAGCCGTTTGGGTAGGCAAAGGAAACATTCGTCAAAGTCAGAAAGCTCATGCATTAACCCCCTTCTTCATCCATGTCTTCACGGCATCCATGGCTTCTTTTTCCGTTAACGGGATGCTGCCGAGATCCATTCCCCGCTTGCGCATATCCAGGCCGAACAGCGAATATTGGGGAAGCGCGGCTCCGAACGCTAGTGCACGCTCATCGGTAAGAATCTCCTTCGAGCTGCCTTGCATGGCCACCTCCCCCTCGTTCAGCAGGATGACATCGTCGGCATATTCGGCAATCAGCTCGATTTTGTGCTCGACGAGAATAATGGTTTTTCCCTTATTCTTCATCAGCTCGATAATCTTGAACACTTCTTCCGTTCCCTTCGGATCAAGCTGCGAGGTCGGCTCGTCAATAACGAGCACATCTGGCTCCATGACGATGATGGAAGCGAGCGCAACCCGCTGCTTCTGACCGCCGGAGAGCTCGAACGGGTTTTTGTCCCGCAAATAATCGATCTCCAGCATCTTGATGACCTGGTCCACCTTCTCCCGGATAAGTCCGGGCTCCATGCCCAGATTTTCCAGGCCGAAGGCAATCTCTTCAAAGACGTTATCCTTCACGCCGCTGATCTGTGTAAAAGGATTCTGGAACACATAGCCGATTTTTTGGGAGAGCTCGCCCATTTCCCATTCGCGGATATCCTTGCCTTCGATCAGCACCTCGCCGCGCAGATCTCCCTTATAGAAGTGGGGGATAAACCCGCGGATGACGTTGCACAGGGTCGTTTTTCCGCCTCCGTTGGCTCCGATCAGCGCATACAGCTTGCCTCTTTCGATCGTTACGTTCACGTTCTTGAGTGCATCGGACTCGCTGATCGGATATTGGTAGGATAGATTCTTGATCGTAATGATACTCATAGCGCAACTCTCCAGACGATTAAGATAGCAAGCAGTACGACCAGCAGCATTCGAACCAGCCGGTCATGCTTTGTTTTCTCCAGTTTGTAGATGCTGCTCTTTTTGACATTGGCCGAGAAGGCTCTCGACTCCAGCGTCAGTACCCGTTCCTCCGTGCTGGCCACGGACCCGAGGATGAGTGGACTAAGGGTGGGCAGGAAGGCCTTCATGCGGACAAGCAGCCTGCCTTCGGTTTCAACGCCTCGTGTTTTTTGGGCATCCATAATGACGTGGGTCAGCTTTTTCATCTCCGGAATGAGCTGTAAGGTCGACAAGATGACATAGGTTACTTTGGACGGCAGGCCGATCTGTTCCAGGGAATGGACCAAATCCTTGACCTTGGTGATGCGGAAGAACAGAATGAAGGCCGAGGCCACCGCCACGATTTTGGATGTCAGGAACAGGGCGAACTCCAGTCCTTCCCGCTTGATGGAGAAGATGCTCCAGCTCCACAGAATGTCGTTGCCAGGGTAGAAGAAGCTCTGCAGGATAAAGATGAACACAACTATCATCAGCAGTGCCTTGATCGCCAGATTGGAAAACTCCTTGAAGCTGCCGGCAAAGTAGGCCAGGACCATACAAATCGGCAGAATCGCGTAGCTGAACCCGTAGCCGGGCACGATAAATGCGGCCATACATAAAGCGATGGTAATCATAAACTTGGTTGTTGGATAAAGACGGCTTAACAGGGACCGTTCGTTATTCACAAAAACCCCTCCCTTATGAAAGCGTATCCATTATGGACTATACGTCATTTCTTTTTGATAAAAGCTGCACCGTAATTGAGCTTGGACAAGTATCTTGGGGACATCTTCATCACGATGACAAAGGCAATGACGTTGCTGATGATTTTGTCGACGCTTTCCACCAGGATTTTGGTTGAGAATACCGCTGTCCAAATCTGCTGACCGGAGGCCAGGAATGTAGCAACCACGGCATCCGAAGAGTTGCCGGTCGCCCCGCCGAACATCAGCACCTGGATCGGAGAAGCCACGATCAGAACCGTCAGTACGACAGCGAATGAAGACAAGATGACTTTCCACAGCTTCGTATACATGCCTCTCATCGAGAGCAGGCCGACCACTAGACCGACGGCCATTTGTACAGGCGTAAATGCGAACGAGACCGGGTTCGTTATGCCGACAACAAGATTGGTGCTGGCCCCCGTAATCATACCGACCCAAGGACCGGCGATCATGGCCGTCAGAATCGTTCCGATGGTGTTCAGGTATATCGGCAGCTTGAGCAGCAGAATGATTTGGGCCCCGACAAAGTTGATGGCGATCCCGATCGGGATCAACAAAATGGCCAACAACGAAAAATCATATTTAAATCCGCGTTTGATTCCCATTGATTTTTCCCCCTAGAGCAAAGTTTGTTAAGATATCCGAACGTTTTTGTTATGCAAGCAATCCTGCGGCAGACTATTCGTCCGCTAAAATGGTATGGAGCGCGACCTCGACCATGTCGTGGAAGGACTTCTCGCTGTCTTGATGGGACGAGCGTTCATTGGTCAGCAGATGACTGCCTACCGTCAATATGGACAGGGCCCTGACGCCGTACTTAGCAGCCAGCGTGTATAGGGCGGCGCTTTCCATCTCGACCGCGAGCACGCCGAACTCCATGAATTTATGAAGACGGTCGAAAGTTTCCCTATAGAATTCATCGGAATTATAGATATTACCGACAAAGACATTCACCTGCTTCTCCTGAGCCAGTTGATGCGCTTTGCTTAACATGCCGTAATCGGCGGTTGGCGCGTAATTGCAGCCATGAAATATTTTTTCCATCAGATTGCTGTCCGAGGATACGGCTTGGGCTAGTACGATGTCGCGGACCTGAAGTTCTTTTTGCATGGCGCCGCAGGTACCGATGCGGATCAGCTTTTTGACCCCGTAATCCTGAATCAGCTCCGTCGCATATATGCTCATGGTCGGGTTGCCCATTCCCGTACCTTGGACAGAAACGGGAACGCCTTGATAAAGGCCGGTGTACCCGTACATGCCTCTCACTTCGTTGTAACAATATACCTCCTCCAAAAAGTGCTCTGCCACAAACTTCGCCCGCAGCGGATCGCCGGGCAGCAGCACGCGTTCTGCGATATCTCCCTGTTGTGCTCCCAAATGTATGCTCATCTTGCTCCTCCTGCTTACTGGCCTCCCTTTTAAGAAAGCGCTTTATTCTCGATCTGTCTTCATCATAGTCAGAATCGGAGGGATAACCAAGTCCAGAAAGTTACGGAGCTTAACGGAAAAATGCAACCATGAGGTCTCATGGTTGCATTAATTCCTTGCGGATATTTTGCAAATCCCGTTTGGTCGGTATTGTTGAAATAATGACCACGGGCACCGTATGCAGCTCAACGGGGAACGTGCTGATCACAAAATCGATGCCGTGCTTCTGAATCATTTCATCGGTAAGCCCCTCCATAATGGAGGTGTTGATGATCAGCTCGTCGCCGATTTCATTCTTGATGAGCTTGGCGACGTAATGGCGGATGGAGAATTCCCCGCCGATCAGCAGGAAAGCCTTTTTGCTGTTATAGCGCAAGCTGGAGCTGATCAACAGCGTCAGCTTCGTCAGATGATAGTCGTTATACTGAATGCCCGGGTAACGCTGGCTCCATTCCTGCATGCAGCTCTTTACGCTTTGATACATGGGGCGGCAATCCCTTTGGACATATTCCGTCAGGCTGCTTGCCGAGATGGCGATTAGGTCGGGAAGCGCATTTTCCAGCCGGAGCTTCTCGAAGAAATCCCCGATTTCCCAGATGAACCGGTCGTTCATATCGATCGCAGGGAACGCGGCAAGCGCCAGCATGAGGAAATGATTGATGATTTGATATTGTTCCTCCCCGATTTGCATGAGATTCGCTTTCTCTCTCGATAACATCGCGCTGACTTTCGCTTCATCATAATAATTGTATTGGCCCAAGCTGAACATGGCCTGCAGAAACCGAATTTCGTCCAGCGGCAAATGAATGGCGTACCGCTGTTCCAGCGCTCTGGCTAACGCGGCAACAGAGGCATGAAGCATATGGCTCTCCCAGTCATATGGTCCGCTCGGAACATCCGCATATTTGCCCTGCAGCACTCGGGTAATCATGATTGCCGCCAGAAACGACAAGCTGCGCTTAGCATTAAGGAAATACACGATGTCATTCTCCGACTCAATTGCCGTAATGTACTCATGGATCTGGGCTTGGTCGATGTCGGTAAATGGCCAGCCGGAGAATTCAAAGGCATCGTAAAACATTTTCCAGTAAAAATAACGAATACTGATTTCACTGCCTTTGACCTCTGGCATGGAATACGCAATGCGCAAATGGTATCGCTTCAATTCATGGTTGTTCAGCCGGATGATCAGCTTTTTCAGCGAAGAAGAGCTCATATACAGCTTGTCGGCCAGCTCTTCCAAGGAGTAGCGCCCCCCCTCGGCGAATAGCACATCGAGCAGCTGGTAGAAGGTTCTCTGTCTGTACATGGAGGAGATGACCTCGCCAATCGCGACATTTCGTTTATCATAGTGGAGAATGACGCCTTTTCCACGCGAAATTTCAAAATGAATGGAAGGAGGAAGCTCCTGCTTGGCTTCATCGATAATTTTACGGATGGTTTTGTCCGATACGCCAATCTGCTCTTCAATCTCGGCAAGGGTGAACCAGCGATATTCGGAATCGAGCAGGGTCAGCAGCTTGTGCGTCAGTATGAATTCCTTTTCCATGTGTCTGCATTCCCCCTTACTAACGAGTCGGTTAGAGACATTCGTCTCACCTGTTGATAAACCTAAGTATGGGACGGATGTTCGTATTTATAAACAGCCGCA
The DNA here is from genome assembly GCF_056173265.1 of Paenibacillus sp. QJM3NY_38. Taxonomy (NCBI): domain Bacteria; kingdom Bacillati; phylum Bacillota; class Bacilli; order Caryophanales; family Paenibacillaceae; genus Paenibacillus; species Paenibacillus sp. QJM3NY_38. The sequence continues at coordinate 7,141,436 of NZ_CM149665.1, read as the reverse complement.
CAAAACGTTCAGAAGGCATCCCGTTTCACGCGGCTTACAGGTCAATGTGCTTTTTCTATTTGGAGGATAGCTATGCCTCGGGACAAGTATCCTTATAAGTAATCGTAATAGGCTTTGGGATTTTAATCAATCGGTATATCAGAAACTTAACGCATGTTGGCGTAAAACGCTTGATGACCTAATGATCAGCGAAATGTTGGTCGCACAGCCTATAGCAAGATACGCCATGAAAGTCTTGCATTCCAGACAGGTGAGTGAAGAGGCGAGTGTACATTCGTAATATTGAGCTTATGCAAAAAAATATGATGACAAGTCAATCAGCTAACCAAACATAGCTGATCAACTGAAGAAAGGCCGTCGATGATGTCGACGGCCTTCTGTTTGCCCTGATTTCATTGACATTGCGCGATTGCAACCCGGAGCAGGCACCGGTTTACCTGCAGCGCCATGTCTGTCAAAGCTTCCCCGGTTTACTCCGGTGTTCCTTGCGTTACCCCATGAACATACGTCAGCCAAGGCGTGTCCAGTGCTCCTTGCCCCGGGTTATAGGTAAAGAAGTACTCGACGGTATCCCCATGCTTCAGGTTGTTGACAGGGTACGTATAGTTGCCGTTTCCCGTTGGGGCCATGGCTACGTTTAATTGCCCGCCATTATTGATCTTATAATGTAAATCGGCAAAGGTCGCGCCATTGACATAGAACAGCAGGTCATCTCCGATCTTCTTCAGGCCCTTCGCCTCATCACCGATGACGATCACGGTGGATGGTGCCGGTACAACGGTAATTGCGGCGCTGGCTGTTTTATTGCCGTCAGCGGTTGTCGCCGTGACGTTTGTCGTGCCCGGAGCGAGCCCGGTCACGAGACCGCTTGCACTCACGGATGCGATGCCGCTGCTCGCAACCGACCACGTGACCTGCTTATTCGTTGCATTGGACGGCGCCACGCTGGCGTTTAGTTGAACGCTCTGCCCGACTTCCACCTGTGCCGTGGTCGGATTCACCGTTACGCCGGTAACAGACACGTTTCCTGGATTCTGGCCACCGCCTTGCCCTTCTTTATAAACACGGACATAGTCCACCTGCATCGTTGCAGGGATATCGGACGGATCCGGGGTCCGGCCGCCGTCAAAGGTACCGCCGATTGCCAGGTTCATAATGAGGTAGAACGGCTGATCGAACGGGGCGTTCGGATTGTTCGGCGCAGCTGCGGAATACCATTGATCGCGGGTTACCTTAAAGAAGAACTTGCCATCCACATACCATTTAATATTGTCTTCTTCCCAGACGACCGAATAGACATGATAGTCATTGGCAAAGGTTTGCCCTTCAGGGAAGTGATACTCACCGGAAAGATGCCGGTTCGTCGGCCATTGGCCACCAAAGTGTACGGCGCCGCTCGTCGCACCTGGCAAGCGTCCTCTTGCTTCCATCACATCGATTTCGCCGGAGGCTGCCCACGTCCCATACACATGATCCTGCGGAAGCATCCAGAGCGCTGGCCAGATGCCGTTGCCGGTAGGCAGCTTGGCACGGAAATCCATTCGGCCGTACGTGAGGGAGAAATGATCTTTGGTGTTAATTTTGCCAGAGGAGTATTGTGCATACCTACTAGGATCCTGCGGGAAGGATTTTGGCTCGTTCAAGGCCTTGATATTAAGCTTTCCGTCCTGTACAAAAACATTTTGCGCACTATTGGTATAGTGCTGCAGCTCCGAGTTGCCCCAACCCCAGGTATTCGGATCATCATTGAGATAATACCCTGTTTCATAATTCCATTTGCTGTTATCGAGCGTCGTCCCGTTAAACTCATCCTGCCAGATGAGATTCATGCCCTCGATGGCAGTGTCGCTTGGCGTTCCGATCGGAATATCCTCCTGGTCGGTTACATCCGGGCGCGGAGCATCCGGGTTGCCAATCAAGGTATAGTTGACAAAATTGCTGCCCACACTTCCACCTGCCTGCCCATTTAGCGGATAGCCGATACGGATTTGCATATCCTCCTGGATCGGCTGGAACCATAGGCCATAGATATGGTCGGCCCAATACCCCCACTGATTGGCAGCGGACATGTTATTGTAGCCGTTTGCCGAGTATACAAATCCGCTCTGGCTTGAATTGTCCAGATCCACCCATTGCCCGTTGATGTTAATCTGGTATACGAAATTGCCAAGCTCGGTGCCGATTGGGGCGCCTCCATCTATCTTAGGCAGCGGGATGCCGATAGCACCGCTCGCATCGGCTGTAAAGGTCGTTCCTTCATAAGGCGTAAGGACATAAGAGCTTCTTACCGGCTCATTAAAGGTGATGGTATACACGATGTTAGCTGAAGAGGTTTTCGATTCTAATTTGACGTTAATCGATTCCGTGACGTTAAACCAGTAGCCGCCGCCTCCATCGGTAAATTGACCAAAGTTCTGATCATAGATCCAGCCGCTGGCTGCATTGTTGTCGATATCGATCCATTGGCTGCTGTTGACGGGCTTTACATACACCTTCAAATCGTCCGCGACGGCCGCATAGGTTATGGCCGGATCATGATTGAATATCGGATAGGTAAAGCCGGCACCGCCCGTAAACCCTGACGTAATTTGCGGTCCTTGCGTCGGGGTCATCGCCGTGATGGTTGTTTTGTTGATGTGTTCAAAGACGAGTGAATATTCAAGCGTGACCCCATTGGCTTTGGAGTACAGCTGAATCTCCGTTGTTGCGGAGAGCGTGAACCAATAGCCGGTAAAGCCGCCGTCGTTCCAGTGGCCCCAGTTCTGGTTATAGACAAAGCTGCCGACACTGTCGATATCGACCCAGCTGCCATTTACTTTCACCTTTACTCCCAGGTCCTGGGCAACATCATTCCAGGTGGCAGAGCCTCCGTTGAATAGCGGCATGACAAAACCGTAGCTGGCCTCCCCGACTCCTGATTTTGTGATGACAGGTCCGTCCGCAGCTGAAAAATAAGACATCGAGGTGATGGTGGTTCCAGCAGCGTCAGCTGCCTGAACCTTCGAAGCCGGCAAGAAGCCGATGCCAGACAGCATCATGACCGCTAAGAACAAACTCAATACCTTTTGCCTATACCGCCTTTCCGAAATTTGAGATCGCTTCATAAATACCCTCCCTTAAAAAATTTTCGATTCTCCCAGACTATGCGCGTAATGGAAAACGCTTACACCTGAAGAACATCTTTATTCTATCGAATTTCATAATCAGAAGGATAGGTACCATTTTTTTGGTTGGGCCCCATAATTTCGGGTTTATATAATATTGGCTATATACTAGAGCCTATGGCAGCGTTAGTCCCAAGACGGTCAGAACGAGCGCAACAGTCATCAAGATCCAGCTGGGATGAAGGCGACGCATTACCCAAAATGAGATGATTGCACCGAACAGAAAAGAACTGCCGGCGAGCAGACCCGTCACGAGCCTTGCCTCCTGCCCGAACCAGATCGCGGCTGCAATCAAAAAGAGCCCGCTGAGCAACCAGTTGAATGTGCTGAAATGTAAAAGCAGCATCCCAAGCTTTCGCAGCGGCACAGATATTCGCCCATCCGCTTCAAAAACCGTCTCCATCGGCTTAATGATCACCCGTTTCATGAGAATGCCGTGTGCCACCGCCGTGCCGCCGCCGATGACACCGGCCGTCGTCAAGACTATACTATTCCAATCCATATCCATGCACCTCCAATAACATATTAATACGATTTCGTAGTAAAGACTGGAAATCAATGTAACACTGAGAATGAAGTGCTGTCAATCGTAGGTTTTACCTGCTAATAAAAACATCGTATTAAAAAATCGGCAGGTGATTGATATTATTACGAAATCGTATTAAAATAAGCGCAGACGTATTATTGCGAAATCGTACGAAAAGGAGTGACCGGTATCCAACACCTATATGACCTTTTCCTCAAGACCGGTCTGCGTCCGTTTGCTTTTATGACCGATACGCTTCAGCTCGAACAAAAAGTGACTCGCTCCGATATGTCAACGCTGCTTATTTTGCTCCTCCGTGGAGATTTGACGATGTCGCAGCTGGCCTCCGAGATGGGGGCACCTTTAAGTTCGATGACAAGCATAGCTAAACGGCTTGAACGTAAAGGCTTGATTGCACGGGCTACGTCTGCACAAGATCAACGGGTTAAGCTCGTCACGCTGACGCAGGAAGGTCTGCAGCTGGCAAAAGAATGGGAGCAAATCATGATGGCGATGCTGAGCAGATTGGAGACGGCATTTACGCCTGAGGAAATGGAGCAATTCACGACACTACTGTTCAAGGCAGCCAGAGTCTTCCAGGATGGGGGACCTGTAACGCTTCAAGAAAAGAAGCGTCACTCTGTAAAGATTCAGATTGAGGAATAACCGGTTCAAGCCGGATTTTCTCGGTTATTTACTACGAAATCGTACTAAAAGGAGCGGATGGATATGAGGATCATCATCTACACAGGCAAAGGTGGCGTCGGCAAGACAAGTATTGCGGCGGCGACGGCGGTGAAAATGGCCAAACAAGGCAAACGGACCCTTATTCTCAGCACAGATGCGGCACATAGCTTAGCAGATTCGCTGGCGGTACCGATCGGACCGGATCCCGTCCAAATCAGCGACAACTTGTGGGGGCAGGAAGTGAACGCCATCCGCGAAACGGAGCGGAATTGGGGAACCGTCCAGGGCTGGATCACGAAATTACTCGACAAAGCGCAGCTTAAAGATGTCACCACAGAAGAAATGCTCGTGTTCCCAGGCATGGAGGAGCTTTTCAGTTTACTGAAAATCAAGGAACACGCTGAAAGCGGGCAATATGACGTACTGGTGGTCGATTGCGCCCCGACGGGAGAGACGCTGCGGCTGCTGAGCTATCCAAACGTATTGAATTGGTGGCTGGAGAAGATATTCCCGACCGAACGCAAATTGATCAAGATCGTGCGGCCTGTGGCCAAAATTGTAAAGGATATCGATCTTCCTTCGGATGACGTGCTGGACAGTATCGAGCGGTTAGCACGCGGCTTGGAGGAAATGCAGCGGCTCGTTCTGGATCCGGAGATCACGTCGGTCAGGATCGTGCTGAACCCGGAGAAGATGGTGCTTGCTGAAGCGAAGCGCTCCTTTACCTATTTGAATCTGTTCGGGTTCAATACGGATGCCATTATTGTTAATCGGGTGCTGCCGGATGAGGCAGGGGAAGGATTCTTCGCGCATTGGCGGGACATTCAAAAGAAATACGAGGAAGAAATCGTATTGAACTTTCAGCCGCTTCCGATTCTGAAGGCGCCTATGATGCAAAAGGAAGTTATCGGACTCCCTATTCTTGAAGAATTAGCGGATATCGTTTATGGAGAGCAGGTTCCTTCTGCCATGTTGTACCGTGGCAGAACGGAGACGATCCGGGAGGAGGACGGAGACATGCTGCTGGAGCTTTCCATTCCCTTTGTCGAGAAGGCGAATCTTGATTTAACGCAGACAGGTGACGAATTAACGGTAGATGCAGGCGCCTACAAACGCAAGGTTATCCTGCCAAGAACGCTGATGGGACGCGAAGTAATAGGTGCGAAGTATGCGAAGGACCGGCTTATCATCCGATTTGGCAAACGGGAATTGACTGCACAAGGAAAGGTTGAAGATCAATGAGAAGCGCAGAGCTTAGGAGGGAACGAGTGATGGGAAATCTGCTTCGAGTGGAGCGTCTGTTGGAAAGTCTGGAGCGACATCAAACCAAGGAGCATGTAAAAAACGCGGTCAAGGAATGGCTGCTTGCATCGCGATCCGTGATCGACAGTGTCATCGACACGATCGAGGAGGAAAAAGCCCCCCCTGTAGCCCGCAAAATTAATATCTCAAAAGAGTAGCAATGATTGGATGAGATGAAGTTGCTTCAAGTATGATCGGGCGATGGCGCTCCGATTCGTGCATAACCATTAGGCCATTCCTTGTGGAATGGCCATGCTTCGGCTTACAGGTAAATCCTCCGGGCCTCCTCATTGAAAAATTTGATCACGTTCGGATACTTGGTTATATCGATCCGGTTCTGCCTCATCATCTTCTGAATAAAGATGGCATCGGTAAAGATGTTATTGATAATCGCTTCGCACCATACCGGAGTATCTTTAAAGTAATCAACCAAATCATCAATTTCATCAAACTTAAAATAAAGGATATAACAAACGTAATTCTGAAGCAGCATACGGAAGCAATGATCGCGATAGGGGTTTGAGCGATTGTCCGAGAGAAAGTCCCTCATCATACCGAATAACGTTGTTTTATTCTCGACGTTCATATGAATCATATCATCAACGTTATTGATCAGCTGTAATAGTGCGTCTAAACCTTCTTCCAAAGGCATGGTTAGCTTTGGCGATTTACCCTCCATGGACCTTAACAGCTCCAGTGTAAGATTCTTGCAGGCATGAATTTCATGCGGAGCGATGAACAATTGATCTCTATGCTTGTCGAGAATCTCGCTATAGTAATCGTGATATACAATAAAATATTGCTCCATACGGATATTGGTTTTCGTATGAACCAAATCTTGCCCGATGAATGAAAAGGCGTAGAGTGTCTCCTCGTTGACCGGGTGAGCATATAGGTAGAAAAAGAAAAAGAAGTCCCTTAATTGCTGCCTTTGTTCCTCATTTAATCCTCTGGTCTCCCCCAATTGAGCTAACTGAAAGAAACAATAGTTCTTCATGAAATCATTCATGGCATTGATCGGATTGCTCCTTACGATGGACGTTGTCTTGTTGATCGTAAATAACAGATAAAAGAGTACCAGTTCATCATAGACGTCCAAATGGTTGAAAAAAGCCGAGAGCACAGGCTTCCAGTCCGGGTTCGCAACATAATGGGGATCTCGGGGTTGCAATTCGTACGCCCACTCAACAAAGGCCACATCTTTACGTTCGATAAAGAATAATGCTGCGCCATCTTCCTCAAGAATTCCATATTCAAAGTCGTCCAATGGAACGGACGGTAATCCTCTATTGAATTTTTGATTCAGATATTCATGATATAGTAATTGAAGATTCATCCTTCATAGCCTCGGTTTCATTTATGATTTAGTTCCATATACATATTCAACATATCGAAGGGCATTCCTCTGCTATTCGATACTAAATGCGTTGTGCTGACTTGTCCCGTTCCATTCCTTCGAAGTTGAATATTCCTATGCTGCGTTCGGTTTTAAAGAACGAATGCTGTTCCTGGTTTCCATCGCAATCCGCCAATTCTATACTAGAATACGTTTATGCCGCGTTCGGTGGCATGAAGCGGAGTGCCGCATTCGTGTTCCTCGAAAGCGCGTGATTTATTTCTTTAAGCTTCATAAAGATGCAAATTTCAATTGCCGGGTTTACGGAAAGGGTGTACACTGGGTGCCGAAGTGACCATTATAGAACAGGGTGTGTTTCATATTTTCAGACTGCGCCAATTCTATTTAAATCATCTGAAGCGAAAAATGTTCAATAAAATCGTTGTGCTGTATTCGACCGTCATGATCGTGCTGTTTGCGATTGCGGCAACCCTGGTTTATCAATACCAGACGCAGCGCATACTCCGTGAGCAGACCGATGCGAATCTTAAATCCGCGCATGTTCTGAATATTTATTTAAGCCGGCAGTATGAGGGCATACAGAATATATTTCAGCAGATTTACGGAGATGCCACGCTGAGCGATGAGCTGATCTACTTTTTGAACAACGAATATGAGAGTTACCTGAAATACCGCCTGGATTTGTACACCAGGACAGGAGAACAGCGTTTGCGCTCCTTCAATACCTTGCTGAAAAATTATCTGGAGCAGGAATCAAGCGCCAGAAGCGTGTCAATCTACAGCTATCCGAACAATTTTTACATGCATATCAGCCGGACCAACCAGCAGCTGAATAATGAAGCGGGCTCCAAGAACAAGTGGGAGACCTGGTTCGCCCGCCGGGAGCAGCACAGCTGGGATACCATGCCGCAGAACGAGTCCTCGCGTTCATCCGGAGGCTCCAGTCCAAGGTCGTATTCCTATTCGAGAGAGCTGAAGGACCCGTGGACCCTGAATCGGGTGGGGATGATGAATGTGGAGTTCGACGCCCGGCAAATTTCATCCTGGCTGGAGAGCCGCGCTTCGGTCAAAGGCCGGATCCTGGTGTTGAACGCACAGGGAACCGTGATTTACGATTCGGAGGATGAATACTACGGTCAAACCTACCCCTACAATTTGGAGCAGGAGAAAGCCGGGGACTGGGTGGAGCTGGACGAACCCTCCAAGGTGAACATCTTGAATGTCGGCAATGCGGGCCTGTCGGTGGTGGGCATTGTGTCGCAATCCCTGATCGAAGAGAGCACCGAGAGTTTAAGAACCGGACTGATTCTGGTCACCCTGGTGTTTATGGCGGCCAGTTTTGCGATTACGTTTACGATCGTGCGCAAGTTCTCCAAAAAAGTGCAGCGGATCATCCGCTCGATGAACCGGATCGGCGAAGGGGATCTGTCGACGCGCATTCAGATGTCCGGCGAAGACGAGCTTCAGCAGATTTCCCGCCGGTTTAACGACATGGGCGACCGTTTGGGGCAATATATCGATAAAATGTATACCTCGGAAATCAAGCAAAAAAACGCGGAGCTGGTTGCCCTGCAATCCCAGATCAACCCCCATTTTCTATACAATACGCTTGAATCCATTCGCATGAAGGCGTACTTTGTGGGGGCAAAGGAAGTGGGGCAAATGATATACAGCTTGTCGGTCATGTTCAAGAACATGGTGAAAAAAAGCACGGTGGTTACCGTTGAAGAGGAAATGGACATGTGTTCCGTTTATCTCGATTTGTTCCGCATTCGCTATGACGGCCGGCTGGAGACGGAGATCGAGGTGGATCCGGAAATCCAAAGTGCCAGCATTATCAAGCTGCTGGTCCAGCCGATCGTGGAAAACTATATCGTTCACGGATTTCGTCCGCTGGAAGACAACAATAAAATTTCAGTCCGAGCTTATGGGGCAGGGGACCGGGTCGTGATCGTCGTATCGGACAATGGAACGGGCATTCCGGAGGAAAAGCTGACCCAAATCCGCGGCACGCTGAACAAGGTTCTCCAGTCTCCCGAAAAGGGCCATCGTTCGATCGGGCTGATGAACGTGCATGAACGAATCGTGCTGAACTACGGGAATGATTACGGAGTGACTATAAACAGTACGGAAGGACAGGGAACCGAGGTCCGCATGGAAATACCGATGCTTCGCAAGGGGGAGACGACATGAGGAAGGTATTTTTTGTTGATGACGAGCCTTTGATCGCTCAGGGCTTGGCCACCATTGTGGATTGGCAGGACTACGACCTGCATGTGTCTGGTTCGGCCAACGATGGGTTACAGGCGCTTGAGAGGTTGAAAGAAGAGCCCGTGGATCTGCTGATCACGGACATTATGATGCCCAGAATGAACGGGCTCGAGCTGATCAAGAAGGTAAAGGAAATGCATCCCTGCACCAAATTCATAGTGCTGAGCGGGTACGAAGAATTTGAATATGTGAAGGTGGGGATCACGCTCGGCATTCAGAACTACATTTTGAAGCCGATCAACATTGAGGAACTGGAAGCCACCATTAAGCATATCCGAGGCGATTGGGAGCGCGAGGAATTGAAACGGTTTCGCTCCGAGGAGGATTGGAAGATCCTCCGCAGCAATATTTTGCAGCGTTGGGTCAACGGCGACATCAAAAGCTCGGAATTAAAACAAAGAGCCGAACTTCTCGGAATTCCGCTGAATTATGTGTCTTACCAGGTTTACGTATTGCGGCTCATATCTGACGAACGCCCGGTATCCCAGCTCTATCGCTTGACCAGCCTAGCCGATGAGTATTGCCGGGCTTTCTCGGAAGAGCTTGGGGGAGATCATGAGGTGATCTGCTTCCCCGATGCGGATGACGATATCGTCGTGATGTCGGTCGCGATGACTGAACGGAGGGATGCCGCGCGGGAGGGTATGAGAAATGCCATGGTCAAGCTGAGGGAGCTGACTGGCTTGCGCATGTGGTGCTCCGAAGGAAATGCGGGATTCAATGATTTCAAAGACATTCAGGAGAGCTACAGGAAGGCGAAGAGCCACTTCAACGCCTGCCTGATTGCCGGAGATGACATGACGCTGTACAGTCCGCCTGCGGAACCGGAGACCGTTCAGGCTTCTTCGCCGTCCGCTCGCCCCGACACGTTCGCGAAGCTGCTGATCGAGGGAGACGTTCCGTCCTTGCAGGCTTATATCGAGTCCGTTCTCGGCGGTGACAGCGGGGAGCCGACGGTACCCCGGGGAACCTGCTTGAATGCGGCAGTCCAGCTGATGATCGCGGCGAAGGATATGGAGAAGAACCCCGATTACAGCGAGGTGTTTACGCCAATGCACCGGATTAATACGCTCCAGGGACTCCGAAATCATGTGTGGCGTATCGTCGAGCGCAGCCTTGCGCGCCTGGAAGAAGCGGATCAGGGCTATAGCCTGCACGTCTCGTTCCTTGTAGAGCAGGTCCAGCACCATTATCCGGAAGAGCTTTCCCTGAAGACGCTGAGCCAGCGGCTGCAGATGCATCCGAATTATTTGGGGCAGCTTTTTCAGCAGGAGGTCGGAGCAAGCTTCTCGGATTATTTGAACCAGTACCGCATCGAGAAAGCTACGCAGCTCCTTTTACATACCGATCAAAAGACGGCGGATATTGCGTTCAGCGTAGGTTATACGGACAGCTCGTACTTTTACAGGCAGTTCAAAAAGTATACGGGCGTGTCTCCAACTGAAATGAGGTCCATGTATCGGATCTAAATAAACCGTAAACCGTCTAGTGACAGGCTCAGGGCAGATAAGCTTTGGCCTGTTTTTTGCTATTTTATTGAGGTTGTTCAAAAAGTCATCTTTTGATCACGAAGGGAGTCAAGGAGTAACTCGGCATCGAATCTTGAATTCAGCCGGGCCTAAGCAAATGCTCCCGAAGCATGTTTCCTGAGAAAACATTTCAGGTGCTCACGTACCCAAAACAGCGGATGCTTTCGAAGGCGTTTTCTGTGAAAACGTTTAGCTCCGCTCCTCAGTCCCTAGCTTCATCCAACCTAAAGCGTTTTGAAAAAACGCACTTCGGAAGCATAAGCCTCGGTGCTGAAAACCTGACTTTTTGAACACGCACTTATAAGGGATTCTTTAATTTATCCATCCCGTTCTAGTATTTTTCAACTTGAGCGCGATAGCGCTTACTTGGCACAATGATAGTAGTTAGGGTGAGTGATAGAATAGCCGCATTGACATAGATCATGGGGGATCTTCTAGAACAGTCGCATCACTTGTATTTAACGGGGAAGAGGAGGAGTGCTCATGTCGGGGTTCATCAAAAAGGTTATACGCAACCGGTTTATGCTGCTGATGATACTGCCCGGAACCATCTGGTTTCTTATCTTTGCTTACTTGCCCATGTTCGGCACCGTTCTCGCGTTTAAGGACTTCCGTATAAGCCCGGACGGATTTTTTGCCAGCGTGTTCAACAGCGAATGGGTAGGGTTCAAAAACTTCGAATATCTGTTTACAACCAATGATGCCTATATCATTACGAGGAATACGATTCTGTACAACCTGGCTTTTATTATCCTGGGCCTGATCATTGCGGTCGGCTTTGCGATCATGCTAAGCGAGCTTGTCAACAAGCGGACGGCCAAGGTATATCAGACCGGCATGTTTCTGCCGCATTTTTTGTCGTGGGTTATTATCAGTTATTTTGCGTTCACCTTCTTGAGCGTAGACAAAGGGACGCTCAATCAAATCATCACTTATTTCGGGGGAGAGCCGATCAGCTGGTACGCCGAAGCTAAATATTGGCCCTTCATTCTTGTTTTTGTCGGCATCTGGAAAGGCGTGGGCTACAACAGCGTTATTTACCTGGCAGCTATTACAGGGATCGACAAGTCTTATTATGAAGCGGCTGTTATCGATGGAGCCAACAAGTGGAAGCAAACGCGGTACATTACGATTCCGCTCTTGAAGCCGCTTATGATCATACTGACCATATTGGCCATCGGGGGCATCTTCCGTTCCGATTTCGGATTGTTCTATCAGCTTCCGAAGGACTCGGGCGCGCTCTACCCGGTAACGAATGTTATCGATACCTTCGTCTACCGCGGACTGATCAATATGGGGGACATCGGAATGAGTACGGCAGCAGGCTTGTATCAATCGCTTGTAGGGCTGGTTCTGATTCTAGTCGCCAACTATATCGTTCGACGAATTGAAAAAGATCATGCGATCTTCTAATCCGAGGGAGGTGTACCGTTCATGACGCAGCTATCCACGCAAACCGCGAATCAGCCGGCAAAGCGTTCAAAGAAGAGAGACTACAACGCCATCTCCCCATTGTGGAATACGATTTTTAATATCGTGATCGGCATCTTCTCGTTCTCCTGTATCTTTCCGTTTCTATTTGTTATTATTATTTCTTTGACTGACGAACAGACGCTGGTCTTGGAAGGCTTCAGGCTGCTGCCGAGTCAGTTCAGTACGGCGGCGTACGAATATATTTTTGAAACGGGAGGCGAGCTGCTGTCCTCATTCAGCTTAACGCTTCTGGTCACGGTACTGGGGACGCTGGTGAGTCTGGCTCTGGTTACGACTTATGCCTATGCATTGTCCCGGCGAAACTTTGAATTTCGAGGCTTTTTCAGCTTCCTTGCTTTCTTTACCATGCTGTTCTCGGGCGGTATGGTGCCTGGATATATCGTGATGACCCAGTTCCTGCATCTGCAAAACACGATCTGGGCGTTGATATTTCCTTTATCCCTGAGCGCGTTCTCCATCATCGTCATGCGAACCTTTTTCCAAACGACGATTCCGGATGAAATTATCGAGTCCGCCAAAATCGATGGCGCCGGCGAGTTTCTGACCTTTATCCGAATCGTGCTGCCGGTCTCGCTGCCGGGGATTGCAACGATTGGTTTGTTCAGCTCTCTGGGTTACTGGAACGACTGGTTTAATGCCTTGCTGTATTATAACAATCCACAGGCAACGCCACCGCTGCAGTTCATGCTGATGAAGATCGAGAAGAACATGGATTTCCTGACGCAGAATGCGCAGAATATCGGTTCATTCGATGCAGCTGCCGGCCTGCCGACAGAGACGGTAAGGATGGCGATGGTCGTATTGGCGACACTGCCGATTGTTATGGCGTATCCGTTCTTCCAGCGATATTTTGTCCAGGGCCTGACGGTAGGCTCGGTCAAAGGCTAATTTCATATGGTTGTACCCGCATCGCACACTGCCGGAGAAATCCGGCTTTGATGTTTCAGGTGTGTAAGCGGTGTCAATATAGCATTAACCATTAAGTGATACAGGGGGAAAACACATGTTTAAGAAAAAGGTTTCTATACTGTCCCTTGCTCTTGTGCTTCTGCTGACGGTTGTATTGTCGGCTTGCGGCAGCAAGGAAGGAGCTAAGTCCGGCGAGCCTGCGAAGGAAGAGGCAGCCGTTCAGAGCGACGGCACGGTCGATGCTTCCAAGCTGGATCCGGTCAAACTGAAAATGTACATGATCGGGCCTAACCAGAAGGATCTTCCCGTGGTACAAGAGGAAATCAATAAATATTTGACGGAAAAAATCAATGCAACGCTCGAGATCAGTATGATCGACTGGGGCGATTACAGCCAGCGGATGCAGGTTATTACAAGCTCCGGCGAGAATTACGACATCGCCTTCACTAGCTCATGGGCGTTCGATTATCTTCCAAATGCAGCGAAGGGCGCATTTAAGCCGCTGAATGATCTGCTGGATCAATATGGAAAAGGCATTAAGGAAGCGCTGGATCCTCGTTTCTTGGAAGGAACGAAGGTGAACGGCGTGAACTATGGCATCCCGGCCAACAAGGAATTGGCACAGCAGTTTGTATGGCGTTTCAATAAGAAGTATCTGGATAAGTACAACCTGGACATTTCCAAGGTGACAACACTTGAGGATCTGGAGCCGCTTCTGAAAACGATTAAAGAGAACGAGCCTGCGGATATTACACCGCTTGCCGTACCGAAAGGCTTTAAGCCTTACTTGCCGGTCGACTTCCCGCTTGGTGATGAAATTCCGATCGGTATGTACCTTGACACCAAAGACTTTAAATTTGAGAATCTGCTGGATTCACCTGAACTGAAATCGGCTCTGACCACGATGCGCAAATATTATAAAGCGGGTTATGTGCGCGAGGACGTAGCGACGCTCGACGGCATTGATAACATCAAAACCGGTAAATGGCTCGTGGACCGCGAGATCACACAGCCATACGCGGAGCTTGGCTGGTCCAGAAACGCAGGATATGACATTGTGACAAGACCGATGCACGATCCAGTCATTTACACCAGCTCCGCTGCGGGCTCGATGATGGCGATTTCTTCTTACTCCAAAAACCCGGAGCGGGCGATGATGTTCTTGAACCTGCTGAATACGGATGAGAAACTGCGCAATATGATTCAATACGGTTTGGAAGGCACGCACTACAAGAAGCTTGAAGGGCCATACATCGAAGATATGCCTGCTATGCAGGAAAACTATGCCATGCCTGGATTTGCGCTCGGCAATATGTTCCTGACGTATCTTCATGAAGGCGAGCCTGAAGACAAGTGGGAAGCATTCGAGAAGTTTAACAGCTCGGCTGTGGTAGCTCCTACGTTCGGCTTTAACTTCGACACGGCTCCGGTAAAAACAGAGGTTGCGGCTATCACAAACGTAGCGAAGGAATTTATTCCTGCACTGTATACCGGATCCATTGATCCTGAGGAATACTTGCCAAAAGCAAAACAAAAATTCCAGGATGCCGGAATTGACAAAGTTATTGCTGAAGCTCAAAAGCAGTTTGATGAGTGGAAGGCTCAAAACAAGTAATCCATAAAAAAGTGTTTGAGGGGGTAGAAACGGCTGATCTAAAGCGGCCGTTTCTCTCTGTCATTCCTTCTTTTCGATGGAAAACGCATTCATTGTTTACCACGAAATCATTACATAAACAGGAGGTTTTCCCATGAAACGAATCAAACCGGATTATTTAACGAAAGCCCAGTGGAAACGCAGAATGACGGTATGGATGAGCACGGCAGTGCTGGCCGCGTCCCTGACGGGTTTTGCTGGAGAAGCCGAAGCGGCACAGCCTCACTCGTCATATTGGTATCCGAACACGCTGCTGGAATGGTCGCCGTCCACGGATAAGGATGCGCTATTTAATCGGGGAACGGTTAAGCTGGAGGATCAGCGTCTCCAGGGTCATAAGGTAAACAGCAATGCCAAGGAGGAAGTGAAGGTTTTATCGATCGCTTCCATGTATCCAAGCACAAGCGGAGCTCCTTCCCAAGGCTCGGAGAAATTCCATACCTATACGTTCAGTAATTGGCAGTATATTGACAAGCTGGTGATGTGGGGCGGCTCGGCAGGCGAAGGATTGATCGTTCCGCCAAGCGCCGACGTGATCGATGCGGCTCACAAGAATGGCGTACCTGTTTTTGGAACCGTTTTCTTGCCGCAAACCGAGCATGGAGGAAAAATCCAGTGGATGCATGATCTGTTAAAGCAGCGGGAGGATGGATCCTTTCCAGTTGCAGACAAACTGATTGAGGTTGCCACGTATTACGGATTTGACGGCTGGTTCATCAATCAGGAGACACAGGGCGGAACGCCTGAGGATGCCGCCAAAATGGCTGAGTTCCTAACTTATCTGCAGCAGAAAAAGGCACCGGGCATGGAAGTGATCTGGTACGATTCCATGATCAAGGAAGGACCGGTGAAGTGGCAGGGGGCTTTGACGGACAAGAACGAGATGTTCTTCCAGGCGGGAAATCAGCGCGTTTCCGACCATATGTTTATCGATTTCCGCTGGCAGTTCAAAGACGAGAAGAATGGCCAATACGATTACATTACTCCGTTCCTGAATTCCCCGGCCAAAGCGGCGGAGCTTGGCCGCAGTCCGTATGATCTATACGCCGGCATCGATGTGGAGGCGAAAGGCTACGAAGGCAAGTTCAATTGGCCGGTTGTGTTCCCGGACGGCAAGAAAGCTACGACTTCCCTCGGCATTTACCGTCCCGATTGGGCGTTCAACAGCTCCGAAACCCATGAGGAGTATATGAAAAAGGAGCAGATCTTCTGGGCGGGACCGGGCATGAATCCGGCTAATACCTCGTTGCCTGAAGGGACCGATCCGCTGGCCTGGAGAGGGATTGCGAATGATGTGGTTGCCAAAACCGTGCTCACCGATTCCGAATTTGTCACCCATTTCAATACCGGCAACGGCCATATGTTCGCGGTGGACGGCAAAGTGATGCGGAGCAGAGACTGGAGCAATCGGAGCCTGCAGGATATTTTGCCGACCTGGCGCTGGATCACAGAAACTAACGGCAAGGGTGAAGCCCTTAAGCCTGGATTTGACTTCAGCAAATCCTACTACGGAGGCAGCTCGCTTCAGGTGGCGGGTGCGGTAAGCAAAGGCTCCTCTACCCATGTCAAGCTGTATAAGGCGAATATCCCGGTAGAACCGACGACGGAAGTATCGCTCGTCTATGCGGACAATGCGAAGGACGCCAAGGTGAAGATTGGTTTGGCATTCTCCGATGCACCGGATCGGTATGAATTTTTCGAGCCTGGCAAGTGGACTGCCACGGGCGCCGATCAGGACTGGAAGCAGGGCAGCGTTAAGCTGAACAAGTATAAAGGCCGCACGATCGTGGGAATCACGCTGCAATTCGAATCTGCCGCGGATATAGCGGATTATCGGGCCAATATTGGAAAACTGGCTGTTACTCAGGTGAATGATAAGGCGAAGAAACCGCACCAGGTGACCGATCTTCAGGTCATCGATAATGATTTCCGCGACGGAATTTATGGAGATGCGCGATTGTCTTGGAAGGCACCGAAACAGGCTGAGGACGTAATGTACTACCAGGTGTACCGGGTTCATCCGGACGGCAAGTATGAGCTGATGGGCATGACGGGGAATACGGTATATTACGTGCCGGAAATGAAGCGACTGCTGAAGGAGCAGGCAACCAAGATGGTCGTGATTCCGGTGAACCGCCATTACGAACAAGGAAAAGCATCGTCGGTAAGCTTTGACTGGCCGGAATATCCGAAGCCGGTTGCAGCCTTCAAAGCGGATAAAACGCTGATCGCACCGGGAGAAACCGTACAATTCACGGATCTTTCCTCGGAAGTGACGGAGTCTTGGAGCTGGAGCTTCCCGGGCGGACAGCCAGCATCCAGCACGGAGCAGAATCCTAAAGTGACGTATCCGGAGGAAGGAACGTACGAAGTGACGCTAACCGCTACCAATAGCGTTGGCGAGGACTTGGTTCGGAAGAAGCTCATCACGGTTACACGGGAAGCGGAGAATGGCGTGGGAAACCTTGCCCTTGGCAAGGAAACATCAGCATCCAGCTTCGTGAATGAGAAGGAAGCACCTGCATTTGCGGTGGACGGCAATGCCGCTACCAAATGGTGTGCTGTTGGAGACGGGCCTCACTGGCTGACGGTGGACCTGGGAGCCGAGCATAAGCTCAGCGAATTCGTGATCAAGCATGCGGAGGCCGGAGGCGAGCCGGCCGCGTTCAATACGCGGGCATTTACCATTCAGGTAAGCTCGGACGGCAAGGAATGGAAGGATGCGGTATCGGTCAAAGACAATACGAAAGAGGTCAGCAGCCATGCCATCGAACTTACCTCCGCACGGTACGTGCGTCTTCAGATAGAGAAGGCGACGCAAGGCGGGGACACGGCTACGCGGATTTATGAT
Source organism: Paenibacillus sp. QJM3NY_38 (assembly GCF_056173265.1). Classification (NCBI taxonomy): domain Bacteria; kingdom Bacillati; phylum Bacillota; class Bacilli; order Caryophanales; family Paenibacillaceae; genus Paenibacillus; species Paenibacillus sp. QJM3NY_38. The sequence goes on along the minus strand of NZ_CM149665.1, from coordinate 7,123,692 downwards.
TTTGAAGTACTGGGCTTGAAATAATTCGGAGAACTAGAAAGAGCGTTTCCCATAAGGGGGACGCTCTTTTTTTGGGGTTGTTGATAACGTCCGGGCTCCTCATAGCGGCCGTTAAGGCCCTAAGCCGGCGCGTATAGTCGATAAATAATGGAGTCATTTATAATGAGAATCGATTTATTAATTATTGATGAGGTATATTATGAGCGAATATACAAAAAATGGACACAGAGCGGGAGGGTGTTTGATTCTTGAACAAAAATGACCCGAAAAGATCACTTATTCCAAAGTGCCTCATGCGGGTCATTGACTCATACTTATGGATTTATTTACCTTGAAAAACCGAGCTCGGATATTTCACTTCCGGATAGTCCTCAGTGGGACCGGCCAGAAGCTTACTCTCGATTCCGCGTAAATGCTGGTTGAAAAACTCCAAAAGATAGCGATTGACGATTTCTGCGCCCCTTGCTCCATTCATGCTTCCGGTCATGCCAGTCAGTCCGATAAGCGGAGAGTACAACTGGAGATCAGTGAAGTTATAATGCCCGGCTCCTTCAATATAAACGGTCCTTCCATACCCTTGCTGCGATAAACGGTCCATCAGCTTCAGTTCCGTTTCCCGATTCGCCAGAATGGTGTCAAATTGTTCTCGCGTTAATCGGAGCTCCTTGAGCTCAGCATCCGTGGCCGGTGTTTTGCGGTACTTCGCCTGCTGCTCGTTCACATTCATAAAATCTTCGGATTCCATGAACATAAACGGTTTCTTCATGTCGTCCCGATCCTTCGTGATGAACAACGTGCCATCCATATTCACGCCGGCCTTGATTCGCGGGTTGGAATAAACGGCTTCAAAAGCTGCTGCCCCACCGAAGGAATGACCCAACATGCCGATGTTGTCTATATCCAGCATTCCTTCGAATTTGCTGGTAATGGCGCCTGAATGCAGCTTCTCTAACTGATTCACAATAAATGCTGTATCCTTGTTCCACACATCTAAAATGGCGCGGCTGTCTTCAAATAATCGCTCTTGAGACTGCTCCGTAAGGAATCCGGTCTTGCGCCCGTCCGGAAATGCAGTCATAACGGTACTGTAAGTATGATCGACTGCGAATACGATATAGCCGTGGCTGGCAAGATGTTCAGCCTGCGAGGTATGCAAAATTCTGCCGACCCCCATGCCGTGTGACAGCAGCACCACTGGATACGGATTGTCCGCGGGATGCAAATCGGCATGGATAGATGTATTGGCCTTGCTGTATTTCCAGTAGTCGAGGGCGGGAGCGGGAAGGCCCAGATATCCGGAATAAGCTTGCATATAGGCATGGAAGAGCCCTCTATCCTTAGGGAACACCGAATTTTTCTCTGCGCTCCGTCCAGATTCCAAAGCTGGGTACCATACCTGAAAGACCAGCTCTCGCTTGTCGCTCTTCTGCTCGGTAAACGATTCTTCCCGGTCGTCATCGATAAAATGGAACGTTTCTGTTCCCACACTGAACTCGCCTAAAGGCTTGGGTAAATGAAAGACCGGCAGCAATACCGATAAGGCAACCGATACGCCCAGCAAAACAATGGATAGAGCCAATATCGTGTAACGCAGCAGTTTTCCGACTTTTCTGCGTCTAAATAAGACGAAGGCGAGGAGCAAAGCGGCGACGATATAGGCCGGAATCATCTGCCACCTATAGCCCTCAAACAGCAGTTGCACGGCCAACAGTGAGCCACAAGCGACGCCGGCTATAGCCTCTGTCGTCCGGTTGATTGTGTTACGGAACAGTAAGACCATCAGCACCAAAACGCTGGATGCCACCAACACCATTTCCAATACTCGCATACGTTCTCTCCCTTGTTGCTCCAATTTCCTATTATCGTAACGGATCAAGGTTAAAACGAGCGGACGGTTCTGGTTAAAAATGGTTTAAATTTGGGTTGCGTGTTTTACAGCCACCCTTTATCTTCGGCGATCGCCACGGCCTGCTGCCGGGAATCGGCCTCCAGCTTCTGTATGGCGGAGGAGAGGTAGTTGCGAACGGTGCCTCTCGTCAGGAACAGGGCTTTGCTGATGTCGCCGGTGGTCATGCCTTCCTTGGTTAAGCGAAGCATTTCGATTTCCCGTTCGCTGAGCGGATTCTCCTCCTTCATGAAGAGCGCGGCCGCCAGATCGGTGCTCACAACCCGCTCGCCCTTCATGACCCGCCGAATGGCTTCGATCAAGAAATCGATCGGCTCATCCTTTAACAGATATCCCTCTACTTGAGTGTCCATTGCTTTTTGCAAATAACCCGGGCGCGCAAAGGTCGTAACGATCATGATTTTGCAGGGCAGACCTGCTTGTCGTATGGATTCGGCCAATTCCAGGCCGCTGATATGAGGCATCTCGATGTCGAGCAGGCACACGTCCGGCTGATGCTGCCGGATCGCGTCCCAGGCTCGCTGCCCGTCCGGCACCTCGGCAACGACCTCGATGTCATCTTCGAAATTAAGCAATGAGGCGAATGCACCGCGAAGCATTTTCTGATCTTCCGCAATAACGATTCGAATCATGAAGCGTCCTCCTTTTCATGCCGGCGAAGCGGGAGATTCAAGGATACCCTGGTGCCTCCCTCAGGCGATGGGGCGATGGCGAAAGAGCCGCCCAGCGTCTTCATCCGCTCCATGATCGACGGGATGCCGTTTCCGTCGCCGTTCCCCGCCAGCCCTACGCCGTCATCCGCGATATGGATTCCGAAGGCATGGTCCTTCGTTTCCAGTCTGATCGTGCACCGCTTGGCCCGGCTATGCTTGATAATATTGGTCATGGCTTCCCGGATGCAGAGCGCAAGCATCGTTTCTTCCACGCTGGATAACAGCGGGAGCTTCTCCGGATTCTCGATGCTCAGCGATATTCCTGCTGTATGCAGCAGCTTGGCTGAATGCTCCAGCTCGCTTGGCAGAGAGATGAACTTCATATCGGATACCAGCTCCCTCACTTGCTTCAGGGCGGTTCTGGTGGTATCCAGAATCTCGCTTAGCTCTCGCTTGGCTTGGGCAGAATCCTTATCCACCCATTTCGTTGCCAGCTCGCTCTTCATTTTGATCATCATGAGGGTCTGTCCCAAGGTATCGTGGAGATCCCTTGCGATCCGCTGCCGCTCCTCCTGCTGGATATACTTTGCGATCTGCTCGTTGGCTTCGTCCAGCTCCCCCTGCAGGCTTTTTGCTTTCTCCTTGATGTAGATGACGATGGGGTATACCGTCTGGATGATCATGAACGGAAGGTAAATGGCGTTGGACGTTTCGAGCAACGGTTCCTGACGGATAACAAACACGAGCAGGTACGATAGAGCAATGGCCCCGCTGCCGATGGCGATGTGCCCCTTCGACTTTGACCGGCCCAGCAAGTCGGCAAAAATAATCCCGAACATCAGGGTGCTCGGCCCCGTATATACCCCGAGTACGCTGACGGCGAACAAGCCCGTCAGCACGGCAGCCAGCAGCCAGCCGCCCCTGCGCCATAGTGCGATATAGAACGAAACAAGGAACAGCAGGAGCAGCAAGAGGCTGCCCCACAGTCCCAGCGCCGTATCCGAGCGAAACACCCGGTAGCATAAGAATACGGTCAGTACGACATCGATGAGCAAATAATTTTTGATCTGTTCCCTCGGGTACAACTTATAGAACATATCTAGCCCCCAATCCGGCTATTTTGATTCGAATAAGCCTACTGCCTGTTTGCGGACGGTCTCCATGGGCCCCAGCTTGAAGCCGCGAAGCCACAAGGACGCCATGCCGAGCTGAAGTGCGGAGATCAGCAGCCAGACGGCGATAATCGCGGCCGAATTCAGCTTGCCGGCAAGCCCTAAGCCCCAGCCGTAGAAGACGGCGGATGCGATGATGTTCTGAAGCACGTAGCAGCTCAGCGACATTTTTCCGACGTTTTCCAGACGGCGCCACAGCCATTCCCATTTCCCATATTGTATCATTCTCGCGATGATTGCTATATACCCCATGGACATCAGCGGGGCGAATAAATAGCGTACCGGTAAATCGAAAGCGCCGCCGGGAACAAATATGAGCAGGTTGAGCGGCACGCCGACATATATGCCCAGCTTGAATAGCCTTTTCCGCAGCCTTTTTCCGTTCTCGTCCGGGGAGAATACGCCTGAGCGCATGAAGCGAATCCCGAGCAGGAACAGAAACACGTTAGTCGGTATCACGAGGATGGCTTCCATTCGCAGCGGAAGGAAGTTCGCCAGCCGATATTGGACTTGCTCTATCCAGGTGCCTTCCTGATAAAGGGCAACAACATCGTCAAAGCTGCCCAACGATACGCTTGCGCCGCTAGCCAGCATAAGTCCCGCGAGGGCCAGAATCGTAATAGCGAAGACGCTGCCGATTACGTTCATCGTACGCGCGATGAGCCGGTCGCCGCCCTTTACGATGAAGGCTGCAATGATGGCGGTTACTCCATAACTCATTAAGATGTCATACTCCATGACCAATATAAAATGCAGCAGGCCTTCGAGGACCAGGAACAGGACGGCCCACAAATAAACGCCAGGCCACGGTTTTCCCTTGCGCTTGGCCTGCCGATACTTCATTTCCAGACCGACGCCGAACATGATGGTCAGCAGTCCGAGCAGTTTCCCGTTCACCAGGAATAAAACAATCATGCGAAGTAAGTCATTCGCTCCCCACCAACCGGAATGATCAAAGGTAGTAATGTACCTGAGGTCCCCCGCATGCGCGAAAATCCAAATATTCGTCCCGAGCGTTCCCAGGATCGCGAAGCCCCGCAAAATGTCCAGCAGGCGGATTCTGTCCTTTCGTTGTTCCATCTCCCATTCCTTCTTTCTCCTAAGTTCTCTTGTCACTATTGTAGGAACGATCCGACCGGCGCAACATTCACACCTGTAAAGAGATCCGTATGACACGTGTCATAAATGTTGGGAAAGCGAACGGTGGTCATTTTCCAAAGTCGTAATACTTTCGCCCTGTTGGCCGACTATCGGGTATGGGATGATGGGTTCATCAAAGATTTTGAGGTCATGGACTTTGAAACTTTGGCCTTCAGGCTATTGCGATCCTTCCTTCTATTTCAATTGGCGAACCTAGGGTCGCAGCTTTCCTGAAGGAGTTTTATTCAAGAGAGGAGGCGTCCAGGCTATCATATTCCTTCCTTCTATTATTCCTTTAATGACATTAGGGATATGGCTCTCCTGGACTCTTTTATGATGATGAATACCATTTATTTGCGAAGAGCGAACAAATTGATTGTAAATGAAGGGCAAGGGCCGGGGCGGCTATCGAAAGCTTATTTGGCAACGGCAATAAAAAACATCGAACATCTTGGATTTGCGTTCTCATATCCACTATTACACGCGATTCGTACCTTATCCGAGGAGCAGTTTGAAGCGTTTTATCAACCACTAATTGACGATTTAAGGGTGCTGGTAGGTGCGCATGTGAAATATGAGCCGATGTATCCTGCTTTTCCGATGCAGGTGATGGAGGAGGATGACGCGGAGCTCTATCTGAATGCCATCTATCATTACCTTACTTGGGATCTGCCTGAGTATGAGCTTGAGGAGAGACCTCCGCTGCAGGACGAAGTCAAACGGAAAGTCATTGAACTGGGGAGCAAAACGGATTTTTATGCCATGATACGTCAGCTTATCCAGGCTAAAGGCTCCATCTCCCAAACAGATAAAGAGGATATTGAGGCCGTTATCAAGTTAGCAGATGCGGATGAACTGGATGCCATTCTCCCTCCCGAGATTCCGTTCAAGGAGAATGCGGGATTCGTGGCAGCCTCATTAATGAAGCATGACAAGGGGGATGTCGAGCTGATCGGGCGTTATTTCAAAACCGCAACCGATGTCCTTCGTCTGGCGGTGGCGTGGTCAGACGGAGATGTCAGTCTGGCGGAAGCCACGCGGTTTCGCAAATTTAAGCGGCGTGAAAGACGACTGCTTCTGGGATTGCTGGAACGCTGCCATCCGATAACGGAGGATATGCTCAGATTTAAGGACCGCTGGATTCGTTTGGGCGAAATTCTGCATCCATCCGAATATAAGCATCGGTATATACGCTGCGAGGAAGCTTTTGATATTTTACGCAATCATAAGCCCTTTACCACGTATAACGGGAGTGTGGAGCTTGCTTTTCAGTACAACCAGGTCTGGAATTTGATTGATCTGTTGATGCAGCGTCCGGGGGAATTTGCCCGCAGATTGGATCAGTTATTGCGATCCACCGAACATACGGAGTATGTTGTACTGGCCTTTGGCGAAGTCGCGAGTCAAGTATCGACGCCGGTATTGCTGCAAGTGAAGAACCATTTTGCCCGCCGCCGTGAGCCTCAAGAGCTGCGCGTCTTTTTTCCAAAAGGAAATGTGGCCAAAGCCTTTGCCGTGCCCCATACGCTCCCGGAGATTGATGAAGCGGCATGCCGGGACATCGTGCAGGTATGCGAGCAGGCGTTAATCCAGCGGTTTGCCGCACTGCCGCCCTTAGGAAAGGCCTATGTCGACGAGCGTTTGAAGGACTATCATGTGCCGTTCTCCCAGAGATCGGCAAGCAAAGCCCTGCATACGTTGGTTCGGGGAAGCCGCGTGCCGATGACGGAAGGGGATACCATCCGTTTCTTCAGCTGGTGGAAGGAGGGACGGGTTGACGGGGAGCCTACGGGCCGCGTGGATATTGACCTGTCCGCCGTCATGTATGATCACGACTGGCAGTATGTCGAGCATATCTCTTATACGAATCTGCGGTCATCCAATTACAAGGCTGTCCACAGCGGAGACATCGTGTCGGCCCCTCAAGGAGCATGCGAATTCATTGATTTGCATATTCCATCCATCGTCCAGTACGGCGGACGTTATATTGTGGCGACTCTTCATTCGTTTACGAATCAACCGTACTGCAACCTGCCGGAGTGCTTCATGGGCTGGATGATGCGCAAGAAACCCGGTTCCGGTGAAATATTCGAGCCATCGACGGTGGCCAATAAAATCGATGTCGCAGCAGATACGCAGATCGCTATTCCTGTTATTTTGGATTTGGCGGAACGTACGGTTATCTGGACCGATCTGTCCCTGACGAGACATCCACATTACTACAACAATGTAGAAGGGAATCAGAAGGGGATGGTCTTGATGGGGAAAGCCATGACAACCTTACGGAAAGCTGACCTGTATGATCTTTTCATGCTGCATGCGAAGGCAAGAGGAGAGTGGGTAGATACAGCGGATCAGGCGGAAACGATCTTTTCGGTGGAAAATGGGGTTACTCCATTCGATATTGAGCAGATTATGGCGGAGTATGTGGTGTAAAAGTGGATGCAAATGGAGGTCATGATGAATGTGGAGCAGCTTACGCTGCTCCTTTTGGGGCCTGGAGCGTGAAGTAACATAGAAGGTGAAGCATAGTTTCGGCTTTGAGGGGTTTACTTCCCTAAAAGACGACCATCATCATTCCATTTTCCATACATTTTATTTATACGAGTATGTTCGATGAATTTATCCAATCGTGTATGATACAGACTTGCGTCGCTTTGCACGGACTGGATGTTGTCGATCCTGACTCTAACATATAGCTCTGGCAGGGCTTTGAAGTTGTGGTATAGCACTTCGTCCTGCTGTAACTCCATCCATATAGATTCCTGAATTACAAAAGCTTCGGTCCTCATATCGGGCAGTACTTTCTTTCCTGCTTCAGTCATTAATCCTAATCGCTCTAACCGTCGGACGCGCTCTTTATTGAGCTCTGACCAGTTGCTGTTTTTCTTCCTGGGCGAGAAACGTTGTGCTGTATGCGTGGCATCCATTTTTTTGCGTGTGCTGTCAATCCAGCCAAAACATAAGGCTTCCTCAACCAAATCCAAATAATTTACGGAAGGATCCGTAATGATCGACCAGCAATAATCTTCAGCATGGTGATTATCGCTTAACCACTTCCGCCAATCCTGCCGAGTCTGCACATGTACCGTCTTATCGATTTCCATGTTTTTGGGTCACCCCTGGCTTCGTGAATTCAGCATCTCTAGATAGTGAGCATTGTACATAATGCCCAGCACGTTGCCGAATGGATCTGTAACAGATGCCGTGATAAAGCCTTCCCCCCGATGCACGAGCGGCTCGTACTCTTTAGCACCCATGGATTTCAATTGGCTCAGGGTGGCCGCTATATCATCGACATGCCAGTACATGATCGCTCCGCCGGGGCCGGAAGTTGGTTGTGCAGGGGCAAAACGGCGATCGATGAGACCCAGCTCATGCTGGTAGTCTCCAACTCGAAATTCGGCATAGGCCAGTTGACCGTCGGGTCCCGAACGTTCGAAATAAGGTGTTATACCCAGCAGATCCGAATACCAAGCCTTTGCCGCTTCCATATCGTCCGACCAGTAACTGATGGTCGCAAATCCTCGCAATGTTTGGTTTGTGCTCATTATTTATTCCTCCTATAACCCGCTATGGTTGGTGTTATAGCTATTATGAGCTGCGATGACTGACGGCGTTATGTCAGTGTTCTTATTAAGTTTTTATTTATTCCCTTGGCGCACTTTTAACAGTTTGCCTTTTACCGTCGTGTTTTTCATCATTTCAAGCACAAGAGGTCCCTTACCATTCAGAATCTCAACATCCGTCACAAAATCGTGGATCGTAATAATCCCAATATCGTCGGCGGTTACCCCTTCAAGCTTGGCAATTGTTCCGACAAAGTCAACGGCTCTAAGCTTCTTTTTCTTGCCGCCATTGAAGTTAAGCTTCATAATTTGTTTGTTTAATTGCTCACGCTTATCTTTTTTCAGCTCGGGTTGGATTCTTAGTTTGTGCCCGAAAGCTTCTCGCCGGTGATCGACTTCTTCTTTGGAGGGAGCTTTCACTACGGGTATGGGAAACCCAATATACTCTTCAATGTCGGCTAATCTTCTATCGTCCCTTGGTGTGACGAAAGTAATCGCTTTACCCGTTTTGCCTGCGCGTCCCGTACGTCCCGTGCGATGAACATAGCTTTCCTTCTCAAGCGGGATATCGTAATTAATCACATGGGTGATATTCGTGATATCGATACCTCTCGCGGCTACATCCGTCGCAATCAAGTAACGGAATTGCCCTCTTCTGAACGCATTCATGACCTCGAAACGCTCTTCCTGCTCCATTCCACCGTGAATACGATCACATGGGTAGCCAAGATCAGCCAATGATCTGAATAGATTATCCACATGCTCTTGCGTACGGCAGAACACGATACAGCTCTCCGGACTCTCAACAATGAGCAGATCTTGAAGAAGGGCGAGCTTCCTCGTCTCCATCACCTGAATGAGCTCGTGTTCTATCGTGGCAGTTGTTATACCGCTTGCTTGAATCTCAATGTGGGCAGGATGGTTCATATATTTGTGGGCCAAATTGGCCACATCCTCAGGAAACGTCGCGGAGAATAACATGGTGACCCTGTCATGAGGCAGCCGTTGAATAATCGACTGAACCTGCTCAATAAAGCCCATATTCAGCATCTCATCCGCTTCGTCAATGACGAGATAAGCAATCCGCTCCAGTGAGAGCGATCCGCGTTCCATATGGTCCAGCACACGTCCCGGCGTACCCACAACCATGTGCGTTCTTTGCTTTAACTCGGCTTTTTGTATGTGAAAAGGATGTTTCCCAAAAAGAGGAGTTGCTTTGATTCGCTTAAAACGCCCAATATTCGTGATATCTTCGTTGACCTGTAACGCCAGTTCGCGGGTTGGTGTCAGGATTAATGCCTGCGGCTTATTCTCATTCCAATCCACTAGCTCGCAGAGCGGGATCCCATAAGCAGCTGTTTTGCCGCTACCTGTTTGCGATTTGACCACCAGGTCCCTTTTCTCAAGCGCAACCGGAATGACTTCCTGTTGTACCTCCGTCGGTGTCTCATAGCCCAAGCTATTCAGCGCTTTCACAATCGATTCGCTTAATTGATAATCCGTAAAGTGTTTCGTACTCATCTTCAACCTCTTCTACGCTATATTCGAATACCTATATACAGGCTCTCACCGTACATCTATCATATACTCATCCATTATAATCTGAATCCAATGATATGGATCGGTACATTTATGAACGAAAAAAGCCCTTAGATAACTATAACCGTAAATCAGTTGAGGAATACACAATGTATAAAAGATTCGGTCCTTATATCGGGCAATACTTTCTTTCCTGCTTTCGTTATAAAGCCTACTCGATCTAACCGTCGGACGCGCTCTTTATTAAGCTCTGACCAGTTGCCTTCCTGGGCGAGAAACGTTGTGCTGTATGCGTGGCATCCATTTTTTTACGTGTGCTGTCCATCCAGCCAAAAAATAAGGCTTCCTCAAACAAATCCAGATGATTTACGGAAGGATTCGTTTGATCGACTAACAATAATCTTCAGCACGGTGATAATCGCTTAACCACTTCCGCCAATCCTTCCGAGTCTGCACGTGTACCGTCTTATCGATTTCCATGTTTTTGGGTCACCCCCGGCTTCGTGAATTCACTATCTCTAAATAATGAGTATTGTACATAATACCGAGCACGTTGCCGAATGGATCCGTGACGGATGCCGTGATGAATCCTACTCCCCTGTATACGAGAGGTTCGTACTCTACAGCAACCATGGATTTTAATTGGCTGAGTGTGGCTTCTATATCATCGACATGTCACGATTTTGAAAGAAATGGACGATATACAATTAGAAGGACGGTTAGATTTTGTCGATACTGGTGGTTCACATCCTATGGAATATGGCGTGAACCGCGATACGTACATCATTTGATAGATCAAGGAATAAAACCACACATTAGGGGAGGAATATTATGTATATTGGCAAGAAAATAGGGCTGTTATCTCTAATCGTATCTATTGTAGCGGGGCTGTTGTTTCTCAAGCCGACCGGTGTAGTCTATGCATCGTCTCCGACATCCACGATCGTGGTTGCCGATAGTGCGCTATCGATTGGCGAAACCTCACATGTGACGATCACGTTCTCGGAAGCGGTGACAGGCTTTACGCTAGCAGATCTGACAGTAGCGAATGGCACATTGAGCGGTTTGAGCACGTCCGACAATATTACGTATACGGTGACGTTGACGCCAGCCTCCGGCATCACAGATGCAACCAATGTCATTACGCTCGACAACACGGGCGTACAGAATGCGGCAGGTAATACGGGAGCGGGTACCACCGATTCAAACAATTACGCAATCGATACACTGAGGCCAACAGCTACTATTGTAATTGCCGACACGGCACTAAAGGATGGCGAAACTTCATTGGTGATAATCACGTTCTCGGAAGCGGTATTAGGCTTATCTAATGCAGATCTAACGGTGGCAAACGGCACGCTAAGTGCCGTGAGCACGTCCGATGGCGGGATCACCTGGACGGCGACGTTGACGCCAACTCCTGGCATCAGAGATGCAACCAATGTCATCACGCTCGATAATGCGGGCGTGGCCGATATGGCAGGCAATGCGGGAGCCGGCACCACCAGTTCCAACAATTACGCGATCGATACAACCCGGCTGACATCCACGATCGTGGTTGCAGACACGGTGCTATCGATTGGCGAAACCTCACTGGTAACGATCGCGTTCTCGGAAGCGGTAAGTGGCTTCACTAATGCAGATCTGACGGTGGCAAACGGTACGCTGAGTGCCGTGAGCTCGTCCGATGGCGGGGTCACATGGACGGCGACGTTGACGCCAGTCATCGGCATCACAGCTGCAACCAATGTCATTACGCTCGACAACACGGGCGTGCAGAATGCGGCAGGAAATGTGGGAGCGGGTACCACCGATTCGAACAATTACGCAATCGATACAATGAGGCCGACAGCTACTATTGTAGTTGCCGACACTACGTTATCGATAGGCGAAACTTCATTGGTGACCATTACATTCTCGGAAGCGGTGAGCGGCTTCACTAATGGGGACCTGACGGTGTTAAACGGTACGTTGAGCAGCGTAAGCTCATCTGACAACATGACATGGACAGCAACGCTCACGCCGAATTCCAATGTAAACGCGGCGACGAATACCATCACGCTTGATAACTCGGGGGTGACCGATTACGCAGGCAATGCGGGAGCGGGCACGACGGAATCCAATTCGTATTCAGTCTTCACGGTGCCGGCGTCTGTGGATTTAAGCAGCGTGACATTATCGAACGGGACCCTAAGCCCTGTCTTTGCTTCTGGAACTGAAGTGTACGCGTCAAGCGTGTCTAACTCCGTTTCCGCACTGACCGTAACGGCGACGGCACTCGATAGTCATGCCACGATTACGGTTAACGGTACTTTAGTAACAAGCGGGCAAGCAAGCTCCAATATACTGCTGAACGTAGGATCGAATACGATCACGATTGTTGTAACGGCAAGCGATCAATCGACGAGAACCTATACGATCACTGTAACTCGAGAGAATAGTTCCCCTACCGGTGGTGGGTCTTCTAATGGGGGAGTTGCATCCACCGATGGCGGTTCGTCTACGCCAACGGCTCCCATGAACAATACAGTTACCTCATCCGATGGAAAAATCACGCTGCCAACAGGAAGACCTGGGTTGGTGAGCCTGGGGAAAGAGATCATCATCTCCATTCCGGCAGGAGCCACACCTCAGGAGCTGAAATTATCGATAGAGAAAATACGAAATACCGAAGCTCTCTTAAAGAATAACGAGGTTTTGGCAAGCCCGGTGTTTGAAGTTCTAACAAACGTCTCGGGGAATTTTAACAAACCCGTGAAATTGACTTTAGCTTACGACGCTGCTAGCTTAAAGAACGATCAAACAGCGGCCGTCTTTTACTTTGATGAAGTGAAAAAGGCATGGGTGAAAGTCGAGGGCGGCATGATACAGGCGAATTATATATCCGTAGAGGTCAATCACTTTACGAAGTATGCAGCACTCGTAGTAAATAAAGCCAACGGAATGCCCGTAGTCGACAAAACAACAGACCCGACAACGGAAATTTCCTTTACTGATATTTCGGGACACTGGGCCGAAATAAGCATTAAGGAAGCGGTACGTGAGCGTATCGTGACGGGATATCCGGATGAAACGTTCAAGCCGGGCAACACCGTGACGCGTGCAGAATTTTCCGTCATGCTGATGAATGCGCTGAAGTCAACAGATGCTGGAGCGGAGTTAATATTCACAGATACAGCATCGATCGGGGATTGGGCTAAGAAGGCAGTTTCGCAGGCGGTCCAGGCTGGCATTATTCGAGGCTATCAGGATGGCTCTTTCCGTCCAAATGCAAAAATGACGCGCGCAGAGATGGCAGCAATGATTGCGAATGCGCTCGAGCTATCCGCCAACGACATCCCCACAACCTCTTTTTCAGATGACAAGGCTATTCCTGCTTGGGCGAAAAGCTCTGTTGAAGCGCTGAAGAAACTTGGTATTGTTAAGGGAATAGGCGCAGGCGAATTTAATCCAAGCGCTCAAACCACGAGAGCGGAGGCCGTAAACGTTCTTATGAACATGTTAGGTCAATCCAAATAAAATTAGCGGTGAATACAGAGGACACCGATAAGGTGTGTCCTCTGTATTTGCATTGAACGTAAGAAACCGCAGGTATGCTTGCTTGTTATCATATACTCGATCAGTTCTTTGGCTTCCATGCTGGAGAGGGCCAAGCCGGAATGGTATAATCTCAGAAAGGATGAATAGAGTGGGAGGCATGAACGATGAGTGAGGAGCTTTTGGAGCAGCTGGAAGAGTGGCATGAAGAGGACGAGTTTGAAGAAATCGTAGATGCGATTTCGGAGATCCCGGAGGAAGAGCGGGATTATGCGCTGATCAGCCATTTGGGCCGAGCGCTGAACAATCTCGAACGTTATGAAGAGGCGGTTGAGCAATTTCTGTCCATTCAGGAAGAGGGCAAGGACGATCCCTTGTGGCATTACCGCATTGGCCTTGCTTATTACTATTTGGAGCGATATGAAGATGCTCGGAGAGCGTTTGAAGTGGCCGATCACCTGGATCCCGGCGATGAGGATACGCTGGAGTTTCTGGAATGGATTCGGAACAAAACGGCTCCGCAGCCAGTTAAGGAGCCCACTGCGGTGTCTTATACAGACCCGGATGTGCTGAATTTCTGGGATGATGGCGCGCTTGAGGCAGATCAATACGTGTCGGCTCCGCCTACGGATGAATTGATTGAATCCGTGGAGGAAGCACTGGTCTTCAAGCTGCCAGCATCTTATATTCAAGCAATGAAATTACATAACGGCGGGATTCCCCGGAACCGGAAGTTCCCTATCGGGGATGGAGCGCAGGATTATATTGAAATCACAGGTATTTTGGGCATTGGACGAGAGAAGAAAAAATCATTGTGCGGAAGCTTGGGCAGTCGCTATATGATAGAGAATGGCGGGTACCCTGAGATTGGCGTGGTGATCTGCGATTGTCCCTCCCAGTCCGAGGTCGTGATGCTGGATTACCGTTCATCCGGAAATGACGGGGAGCCCGAAGTCATCCATGTGGACAAGGCCAATGATTACAAGATAACCCGTCTTGCTTCGAACTTTGAGGCTTTCGTTGGCGGCTTGGAACAATAACATAAGCATAAAATGAATGAAGCATCTCCTGAGTGGGAGATGCTTTTTCTTTGTATATGTAAAGATGGTGTTATATTAGTTCTCCCGATGATCCATTGTATCCACGATGTCTTTAAGTACACGAAAGAGCAGCTTGCTTTCAGACAATGTACGAGAATAAAGCAGCGAGCTGATGGATTCTAGGACCTCTGCCTTCTCACTTGCGATATCCAGACTATCTGTCTCGTGGAACTGGAACATAGCTGCTGACGATACTCCTAGTCCCTCGATGATCTTTTCCAGTGTTTCAATGGATATATTTCGTTCCCCGCGTTCTACCGTTCCTATGTAAGAGGCGTTTATCCCAGCCTTTTCTGCTAGTTCCTCCTGTGTCATTCCCTGTTTTTTTCTGAGCTGCTTGATTCGTTCGCCTATCATTTTTAGGAGCATCTTTAACCACCTCTATTCCAGATTAAAGAAGTAGTATGGGAACAAACAGAATATAATATTCAACATTTAATTGTAAATAGTGCTTATATACACTAAAATAACCTTATTAATCCAAGTGTCTCCAACTTTAACTTTTGCTAAAGGATCAGGTGGACAAAGAATGCAGTATCTGAATGTATTATTAGAATCATTGGATGATAAGAATGAGGCATACTTCTATGGGGAGCGCTTAGTAATCGATTATGTATTGCTTCAAGCTAGAGGCATTTAATTGATAGGGCGCAGTGGAAATCCGACACTAAACGAAGAAACATTTGAGAAGAGTGGGTATTACAACGGCCAGGAAACGATGACGATTGGCGGAACGGTGAACAAATCGTTCATGCTGCTCGCGCTGCTGATCGGGGCAGCGGTCATTTCATGGGCTATGTATTTTAACGGGTATGATGTATTCCCGTTCATGATCGGGGGAGCCATAGGCGGCTTTGTTCTGGCGCTGATCATCAGCTTTGTGCCGAAGGCAGCCCCTTACTTGGCGCCCATCTATGCGATTGTGGAGGGATTTTTCCTCGGGGCATTATCCGCTCATTACGAAAATCTGTATTACGGAATCACATTGCAAGCGGCTTTACTGACGATGTGCACATTCCTCGGGATGCTGCTCGCTTATAAAACAGGTCTGATCCGGGCAACCGCAGGCTTCAAAAAGGGGATCATTGCAGCAACCATCGGCGTTGCACTTGTATACCTGTTTAGCTTCGTTCTGGGCATGTTCGGTGTGGCGGTGCCTTACCTGCATGACAGCACCCCGATCGGCATCGGAATTTCGGTTGTCATCATCATAATTGCAGCCCTTAATTTCATACTCGATTTTAACTTTATCGAAGAGGGAGCACAGCAAGGTACACCCAAATATATGGAATGGTACGGCTCTTTCGGTTTGTTGGTTACGCTCGTGTGGTTGTATATCGAAATTATCCGGTTGCTGGCGAAGCTGGCGAATCGGGATTAATATCTGGATGGGTACGGTCAACATCGCTGTCGGGGCATTCTCGACAGCGATTTTTTTAAGATATCAGAAAGGATATGGCCTTTGAAACAGTCGAATAATAAATTTCCTTCAGTAAACCCTACAAAGAGCGACTTGTGTTTAAATAATAAGTAGATACTGTCATCATCATACTGCTTGAAGAAGGAGATCCCATGACCCATAAGAAAGCCATGATCGATATAGGTTGGAACTTTGAGAACAGTTATGCCAAGCTGCCGGAGTCCTTTTTTACCAAACAAGATCCCACGCCTGTGCGCTCACCGGAGCTGATAATCCTTAATGAGCCGTTGGCGGCATCCCTGGGTTTAAACGCTGAGGGGCTGAAGAGCCCAGAGGGTGCAGCGATGCTCGGGGGTAACGAGATACCCGAGGGGGCATCACCGCTCGCACAGGCTTATGCCGGGCACCAATTCGGTTATTTTACGATGCTGGGCGACGGTCGTGCGATCCTGTTGGGTGAACAAATCACGCCGCAGGATGAGCGTATGGATATTCAGCTTAAAGGCTCGGGCCGGACCCCGTACTCCCGTGGAGGAGATGGTCGGGCGGCTCTGGGTCCGATGCTGCGCGAATATATTATCAGCGAGGCCATGCATGCGCTGGGGATACCGACTACCCGCAGCCTCGCGGTGGTGGCCACCGGCCAGCCTGTCACTCGTGAGAGGGAGCTGCCGGGTGCGATTCTGACCCGTGTGGCCTCGAGTCATGTGAGAGTGGGGACTTTTCAATACGTAAGGGGAGCGGGTACAACCGAGGATCTGCGGATTCTGGCAGACTACACCCTGCAGCGGCATTACCCGGAGGCTGACCATGGTGACGGCGCCAACCGTTATCTGGTCTTGCTTCAGGAGGTCATCAAGCGTCAGGCCGCTCTAATCGCCAAGTGGCAGCTCGTTGGTTTTATCCATGGGGTGATGAATACCGATAATATGACCCTCAGCGGCGAAACGATTGATTATGGCCCTTGTGCCTTCATGGATACCTTTGACCCGAATACGGTATTCAGCTCCATCGATTCACAAGGCCGCTATGCCTATGTGAACCAGCCGTATATTGCGGCATGGAATCTCGCAAGATTGGCCGAATCCCTGCTGCCACTGCTGCATGAAGATGAGGAACAGGCCGTCAAGCTGGCCGAGGGTGCGATCGGGACCTTTACCGATCTGTATCACGAGCTGTGGCTTGCAGGCATGAGAGCCAAACTGGGGATCTTCCATGAAGAGGAGGATGACGAATCCCTGATCGAAGGTCTCCTCAAGATGATGAAAAATCACCAGGCGGATTATACCAATACCTTTCGTGCGTTAACGTTTGACAAGCTGGAGGATACGCCTCTAAACGGCACATCCGAATTGGCTTCCTGGTATGAGCGCTGGCAGGCGAGAATTGGCAGCCAGCAGGAATCGAAGGAACAATCCCATCAATTAATGCGCAGCAGCAATCCTGCGGTCATTCCCCGGAACCATCGGGTGGAGGAAGCGCTGGAAGCAGCGGAGCAGGAGGGGGACTACAGCGTGATGGAGCAGCTGCTCCATGCGCTGTCCGATCCATATGCGCATTCCCCGGAACAAGCGGAGTATGCTATCGTGCCTGAGCTGTCGCGTCCTTACCGAACCTTCTGCGGCACGTAAGGATAGCGGAACGTTCCCATAGTGAGCATGAATCGGGTGCTATCAAAAAAGCCCTTGGACTGGTGTCCAAGGGCTATTCATCGTATGACTATTTTATTCGAGACCTTATTCAACATCATAGCAGAGCCGAAAGAAACAGTCTATTTTTTTGCCCGGAAATGCCATAGAGTAGGGAAGCCGGCAAAACCAAATGAAATGGAGCGTGGTCTCATGAGTTGGACTTGTCACCTCGATGAAACAGATGTACAGGAGTATGTCGGAAAGGTTTTGGGTACCGGTTATGTTGTGGCGGATGTCACGAGGATGCATGGCGGGGCGCAAAAGGTCGTCTATAAGATCCAGTGTCAAAATGGATTCTCATGCGTGTTGTATGTGTGGGACTTGACGAAGAATTATTTTCAGGAAGAAATAGCGAACGAAAGTGTGCATGAACGATCCTTTGGCGGCCATTCGTTCGAAATCAATAACAGATGGTTAAAGGAGCATGGTATTTCTACGCCTGCTCTATATGATCTGCACACGGAACGGGAGCGATACCCGTTTGACTATGCATTAGTCGAATATATGGAGGGACAGAAGGCGGAAGTCTACTTTCAGCATCCGGATCAACGGTTTCGGGATGAGGTCTTTGAACGGGTGGGCACCATGGTCGCACGCATGCATGCAAACCACAGACAAAACTATGGAAAGCCCGATCAAAGAGGGAATCAACGGGAGCGATGCCATCTTGTACAGCTGGAAAATGCCAAGGAACAGCTGTCCTATACCGTGCTGCATAACGAGAGTATCCGGAAGAATCACGACAGGCTGCTCGCTGTGTTGCATGAACTGGAATCCAGGATAGATTCACGCAAGCGATATGGCTTTATCCACGGCGAGTTGGGACCCGACCATGTCCTGGTCACAGACCGTTTAGAGCCCTATCTCATTGATATTGAAGGTGCGCAATTCTTCGACATCGAGCATGAACATACATTTCTTGAGCTGCGATTCGGGAAGCATTATCGGTATTTCCAACAAAACGGGCTTGATCCGAATCGGATGCTATTTTACCGTCTGCATCACTATATCTCATTAACCTCGGGCGGCTTGAAGCTGCTTCACCGTGGATTTCCGGATCAGGTCTTTGCTTCGAATTTGGCTGATTATCATGCGCGCAACACCCTACGATTCATGGAGGAATGGCAGCTCGATAACTAGTCTTCATGAGAAAAGGCTGAAAACATCACGAATTCTCCGCTGCATAGGTTCTAAGATTTGGCTGCAAACTCCTGCTTATAGATTAGCTCGATCGTGCTAAGCAGCGCTGCACCTTGGCTTGAGAATTTCAAAGGCGTTATCTTGCCCTTGTTGAGAAAGACGCCCGTCGATTGTCGGGAACGGCCTAGCGCTGCTTCATACAGACGTGAAGCTCCTTCACTGGGATGGGAGAAGAACAGGTTACGGATCGGGATCATGAATTTTGGCATCCCGGCGTTTTTGGTCATAGTTGTTTTATTCCCTCCCGGACAAACACTTCGGATCGTAATGCCATCTGCCTGCATGGAAGGGGCGATCTCCTGAGTCCACAACGATAAGGCTAATTTACTCGCCGCATAAGGCCCAATCAGCTTCTTGAACCCGACAGGGGACGCCAAGGTACTTTGATCGAACTCTTTGAGATACAACAACGCATTCGAAGACGTATTGATTACCGTCTTGAAGCTGCCCTTCCCAAGAAGCTCCTTCAGCTCCATCAAGATGATATAAGGGACGATAGAGTTTACTTCAAAATGCATCTCGCGCCCTTGTTGGGAGTAGGATAATTCGCCGAAGGAGACTCCTGCGTTATTGAACAGCAAGTCAATATGACCCTCGTGTTTCTTGATCTGATCCAGCGAGGCTTGGAGATCCTTGAAATCCGATAAATCAGCCTTGTACGTTATGAGCTGGCGCAATCGCAGTGCATCTTGAATCCGTGCATCGTCCGTTGGAAAGGCAGAACGGATCAAAGCTAGGACTTGCCAGCCTTCGGATAACAATCGCTTGGTTAGCTCCAAGCCAATGCCGGAGCTTGCGCCCGAGATCAAGGCGACTCGATTATTTCTTTTATGTGTCATGTGTCATTCTCCTATACTTAAGATTCTTCACTGGTCGCCCTATCGGGTTTTAACAGGGACTGATTATGGATCAACTTGTCATCGATGAACCGCAGAATGCGCTGCAGGTCCGAAATTTGATCGGTAATTTTCTGACGGTAATTCTGGAGCATAGCGTTCAGCTCCGGAACGGATTGAATATTTTCCTTAAAGGGAAGATGCACATAGGCTTTCATATCCTCCAGTGACATTCCTGTCTTCTTTAGGCATGTGATGAGTTCCATCATTTCGGCATCCTCTATGTGATATACACGATGGCCATTATCTTTCCTTGCGGGAGGAGGAAGGAGACCGATCTTCTCGTAATAGCGAATGGCATCCTCAGTCAAACCGGTTCGTTTAGATACTTGTTTGATGGAAAATGTGTCTCCCATGTTGGCACCTCTTTCTGCAGCAGCGCTTGGTTTGCCCTATTATCGTACAACTTGGTGTTAACACCAAGTCAATATCGATTTTTATTCACAGATCATTTACGTCTATGTGCCCTTTGATGAACTGGATCATAAAGTATTGCCTGATCAATCTTTTGGAAACACTTATATAAACACTAAAGAGTAGCTGCTTCTAGAAAGGGAGAATGAAATGCAAGCCTATGTAATGCCTGTTTTCATTGCTTTATCCATTTGTTTTGTATTAGCTTCCTTTCTGACGCTCCCTTGGGCCGTTTATCAGTATCGTAAACATGGGTACTTTAGCTTTTGGAGAACATTACTTATCTTAAGTTTTATCTTCTATGGATTAAGTGCTTTCTTCTTAGTGATTTTTCCACTCCCCAGCGCCCGGAATAATTGTGCTTCAATGGATCCCGGCACGATTTTTACTCAATATCATCCTTTTCAATTTATACGGGATATTCAACGCGAAAGCGGATTTCATTGGACGGCCCCTTCGAGTTATATCCATGTGTTAACAACGCGGGCCTTTTATCAAATGTTTTTTAATGTTTTGCTTTTGTTTCCATTAGGTGTTTTTCTGAGATATTTTTTTAGGGGGAAAGCGAAATGGTTTCATGCTGCTCTTATTGGCTTTGGTGTTTCGTTTTTCTTTGAAATAACCCAACGAACCGCTTTGTTTGGCTTTTATGAATGCCCCTATCGTATATTTGATGTAGATGATTTGTTAACGAATACGGTTGGGACTGTACTTGGCTTTATACTCGCCCCCATGTTTTTGGTGTTAATACCATCGCGGGAAACCCTTAGTGAACAAAGCCACTTCTTTCACAATCAGAGAAAAGCAACCTTTGGTGCCCAGCTCATGGAGGTTCTTCTAAATATTATGATTGCCAGAGTGATAACCGGCTTTATATTCGGGTTGCTGAAGAGTCCAGGATTACTTGTTGACGAGATCATCTTTGCCATTGTTTTCTTTGTGTTGATGGTCGTTATCCCTGTGATTTGGAAAGGAAATACGGTGGGTTCTAAGATCGTTCGCATGAGATTACTTCCGGAAAAGGGGAATTGGATAGGAAGTTTGAGTCGACGTTACGCCATTGTCTATTTGCCTTTATTGTGTTCAGCCTTATCGGAGATATTTTCTAATCATATGGGTGAAGATCTTCTAGCCAACCTTTTTGCAATTGGGGTGGTTTTCCTTACAGGTCTGTTATGGTTCTTTATCTTCTGCCATATCGTGATTAGATGGATCAAAAAGGACAAAGTTCTTTACTTTAATCGATACAGTCACATAGAGGCTGTTAGAATCACAGGTGAAAAGTGATCAATGTAAAAATAGGATACGAATTCATGTGGAACTAAGAATAAGTCGATTGCGTTATTAAATCGAGACGATTCCGGTTTCTATAGGAAGTGGCATGGTGAATACGGAACGAATGGGAGCTGAGGGTTATGAATTTTGATATCAAGGAAGCCGTTGAGATTCTGGAGCGAACCCCCGCCACCTTGGAGCACATGTTATCCGGTTTATCGGATGGATGGCTTAGGAGCCATGAAGGGGAAGGCACCTGGAATGCCATGGAAGTGATTGAGCACCTAATCGAAGGTGAGCGGACCAATTGGATACCGCGGCTGGAGTTTATGCTGCAGGAAGGCGAGGGCAAGCCGTTTCCGCCCTTTGACCGTTACGCTCACTTAAACGAACCTGGCGGGGGATCTATCGATCAAAAGCTGCATGCATTTAAGGTTATCCGTGCTCAAAACCTGGCTAAACTAAAGGATCTAATGGAATCCGAGCCTAATCTCGAACGGACCGGCCTGCACCCGGCATTCGGTGTGGTGAAGTTGAGAGAGCTGCTGTCGACGTGGGTGGTGCACGATTTAACGCACACGTCTCAAATCGTTCGGGTGTTGGCTGAGCGTTACCGGAATGACGTGGGGCCTTGGATCGAGTATTTGGGAATCCTAAAGAGACGATAAAATGGTTAGCAGGCAAGCTCTTTAAACGGCCGCACTAGGCACTCACGAGAGTCTGACAGATTAAAAAAGCCGATGATCTGCATTCGACTGCGATGATCATCGGCTTTTTTGTGGTAGGGGCGTGGTGACGCCAGGCATATACCCCAGTAAAGATGCTGTCAAGGATAGCTTAGAAAAGGTATTGAATGTTACCGCTTGTCGTCTTGCTGTCTCTCATTCAAATGCTCCGTCAGATACTTCACGATGCCATCCTCCGCGTCCTGGGAGTACTGCCAGACCATCGCCCCTCCGAGATTCTTACTCTGGATGTACGCCACCTTCTCCTTTAAGGCTTCTTGATCCTCGTAACTGATGAAGGTGTTGCCGTCATAGAGGTAGGCGGCCTTCGCTTTGTTGTCGTAATAACGTATGAAGCCGTTTTTGTTCAGGTAGGCTTTCTCGATCTGCTTATAATTGAGGTTCACCTTGTCGATGTCGATGGGCGTACCGGGAGCGAAGAGTCCGTCTTTGGCACCCTTGGCCACTTTCACGTTTTTCCAGCCGTACGAATAAGCAGGGACGCCAAGCAGCAGCTTCTGACTGTCGATATCATGGTCCAGGTACATCGAGATAATGCCATCAATGGAGTGCTTGGATTTCCCCTGGCTGTCCACATACAGATTGGAGTTAAAGCCAGTGGTGTCGGACCACTTGCCTGTCAGGTCGTAGGTCATGACGTTGATGTAATCCACGTATTTCTCCACTTTTTTGACCTCGACGTTTTGGAAATACCAGTCCTGGGTTCCGGAGGCAAACGTCAGCAGATATTTCTTGTTCTTGTGAGGCAGCCTGTACAGCTTCTCGCGCAGCTCCTTCATCAGACTGGTGAAATTCTTCGTATCCTCCGGGCGCGCTTTCTGCGTATTCCAGGCATGGAACGCCGGATACTCCCAGTCGATATCCACGCCGTCCAGATCCAGCTCCTTGACCAGGTTGATGATGCTCTCGGTGAAAAGGTACCGGTTGCCTTCCAGCGAAGCGTCGGAAAATCCATCCGCACCATAGCCACCTACGGCCAGCACCATTTGGGTCTTCGGATTCGCCGCTTTCAACTGCTTGATGTTTTCTTTGATCTGGTTGTTGGTCGTGCTGTCTTCATGGAAGTAGAGATCCGTTCCATTGATCTTCGCAAAAGCGATAAACGCGATATCCACGCCTTTCTCCGATAGCTTGATGTTTCGGTAATCCTGCCAGGCCTCCACGTAGACTGCCGTGATTTTCCGGTCCTCTGCCGCGGAGATCTTATAGAAATAGAGACCCATGCCCGCAAGCAGCACCACAATGAATATTTTCGTATATATCGTTATTCGCATCGTCCTTTAACCCCGCCCGCCGAATAGAATGTAGGTTGCCGTCTTGCTTAGGTTCAGCACCTTGACGGTGATGTAGCTGATGGCGAAGATGATGGAGATATTCACGATCAGACTGAGGGAGGCTTCCAAAAACGTGGCCTCAACCTCGGTTCGGCCGGATAACATCATCTCGACCAGCAGGTGAATCAGATAGATGCTGAAGCTCGCCCGGGAGACCGAGCTGATCAATTTCTGGATTTTATGGTTCACTTGATCGCTGATTCGTGCCTCCTTTTCCTTAAAGAAGATAAACAGTCCGACAGCCATGAAGAACGTGGTGATCGAATAGTTGCCGTAGAACATTTCATCCAGAACACCGCTGCGCAGCGAGACAAAATAGGTGGCTACCGGCGTGATAAAAAACGAGATGATGCCCAGATTGTATAGGATGTTTTTGGCTTTGAGCGGCAGCTCGAAATGAAAGAGATAGTACCCCAGTATAAAATAGCCGAGGAAGCCCATAAAGAACGGGATGTTCATGATCGGGATGTTGATGTATTGATCCGTTGCACGAAATACGGCATCCGAGATGAAGCGATAGGCGATACTGACGATGAACCAGAGGAGCAGATAATACCGGAGATCCTTCTCGCTGCAGGATTTGATAAATTTGCTCATCAGCGGCACCGTCATGTATATGGCAATAATGGCGTACAGGAACCACAGATGCACATAATTCCGGTCGGTCAGCAGCCGATACCCGAAGTCAACAACGAACTCATAGGCATTCAGCTTGCTTCGCATCTGATAGTATTGATTGTACAAGCCATAGATGAGCGACCAGGTCAGAAGGGGAATGAGCAGCGGTACGACGCGCTTTGTATAAAACTCCCGGTAGGATGTAATCTTCGTGCGCAGGATCATCGCTCCGCTGATCATGAAGAAAACCGGTACAGCGAAGCGGGATATGGAGTTGAAGCCGTTGCTGATCCACCAGGAGGAGGAATGGAAATCATTCGTGCTGGTCAGCACCTCCGCCGTGTAGTGCAGGATAATGACGGCAACAATGGATAGAATTCGTAGGATATCGACATAGATAATTCTTTTATTGGGAACCATGCTGTTTCAGGCAGCCTCCTTCACCATAAGTTAATTCGATCCTGCGGCGATGTTCTGGCTGATGGCGGCCACGCCTTTGCGCTCCACGAAGCCCCAGCCTTCATCATTGTCAAAATATTTGAATGTCCCCGCAATGTTAATGTACAGCAGCAAATTTCGGTAGGTTAACAGCTCCGCTTGGCTGAACAAGAACATCTTCATATAATCGGAAAATGTATACGTACTGCCATATTTACGGCATAAGTACAGGGCGATCATGATCTGTGCCGCATTCAGCAGCACGCTCATCAGCAGGAAGATGATGGCATGCAGGAGGTTTCCGCCAACGATCAGGGTCTGCCCCAGATAAAAAATAGTAGTAAACGCGGAGAGTGTCCCCAGCATAAATCCGTCAATCGCAAAGAACAGGCTCACGCTGACGCTGAATTTCCGGGACAGCCTGGACCAATAGATGAGGATGCAGTCAATAAAGGCCTTTTGCCAACGAATGCGCTGCTTATAGAAGTTGGGTAGATTCTCCGGACATTCGGTGTAGCACACCGCTTCGGGGGCGTAGACGAGTTTTTTCTTCAGGCTATTGGCCTTAATGTACTCGTGGATTTTCAGCGTAATGTCGATATCCTCCCCGACCGTGCTGCGGAAGCCGTCAACATGAATGAGAACGTCTTTATAGAAAGCGCCAAACGCGCCTGAAATCACAACGATGGAATTAAAATACGATTGCGTGAGTTTGCGAACGTAGAAGCCGTGCGTATAATTGATGATCTGGCTCTTGATGAGCCCTCTTCCGCGAAACTTCTCAACGATGGCCCCGTTCTTGTCCCGCACGGCGCCCTGTACAATTTTGACGGTACCGCCCAGCGCAATGATGTCGTTATCGTGAAAATATTGATTCACATACTTGAGCGAGTCGGCTTCCAGCATGCTGTCCGCATCCAGTGTGATGACGATATCGGAGGCGGCATGATCGATTCCAGCATTTAGCGAATCCGCTTTTCCGCCATTCACCTTATCGATAACATAAATATGGCGGTATCGATTGGAGCGATAGAATCCTTTTATCGGCTTGTAGTTCAGCTTGCTGTCGGCCGATCTGGTACACGGCTCCAAATCCAGAAGCTCGTCTAGGGCGGATAAGGTTCCGTCCTTGGAGCCGTCGTTGATGATCATGATCTCATAGTTGCTGTAGCGCAAGCCCGCCATGGCATCGATGCAATTTCGAATCGTCAGCTCCTCGTTGTATGCGGGGACGAGCACAGCGATTGATTTTTCGGCGAGATCGGGATTTAGCTTCTTCACCTTGCTGCACAGCAGCGGGATGAAGGTATACAGGGTTTGAAACACGAGAAATACGCCGGCTAATCCATAAAAAAAGTACTGCAAACTCCTCACTCCTCTCTTCTCTGTCTCTCTTTGTAATGAAGACCAGTATGGTGCGCCTACTCTATTGGACTTTAGATTAGGTATGCGCTTTTTCTATAACAAGCAATGTCAAGGGGGAAAATCCAGGTGTTAAGGGATAATATCATCCAATTAAAACCTTTCATTCCATATAAACCCATATAACACTCTATGTAATAAACTATCGTAACTGGCTCATAAATGTAAAACCGCTCTATGGAGCAAGAAAACGAATACATAGATGCTTTTCGAGAGCAGTCTCTGTTTTGGTTCGACTTTCTATATTTTAGGCGGCTAAAGCGACTTGGCAAGGGGTGCCCATGGATTCTGGAAGATTTCGTGCAACTTCTAAGCCATCCATTAAAACCATCTAGAGCAGGTTCATAGAATGTTTCTCCTTAATTCATCCTTCAAATATTTATAAAGCTTTCGAACCGCCATGTGTTGAGGATCCGATTCTTTACACAACATCCCGAAATTCATATGTATCAGACTCCCGCTGGGGATCCTGGCAATTGTCCCTGTCGCTTCCGGTTCCACCATAATTTTCGGAACAAGGGCAATTCCCAACCCGTTCTCTACATAAAACTTCAACGCCGTCATACTCCCGATCTCCATGGTTTCAAGCACTACGTTCCCCGTTTCCTGTAGAACCATTTCCAGCTTTCTGCGATATGGACAAATCGCTGATGTAATGAGCAGGCGATACCCTTGAAAGTCATCTGGCATAATCACCGCTTTTTGCGCAAGTGGATGGTTTTCGGGCATCAATGCCACAAACTGTTCTTCGAACAGAGGTTCGTAAAATAACCCCGAACGCAGCTCAGGTGCCGTACAAAGCGCAAAGTCGATTTCTCCTTTTTGAACCCGTTCACTAAGGGTTGAAGTGTTCGAGATATCTACGGAAATACGGATGTTGGGATGCATGGACATAAACTTTCCAAGGATCGCTGGTAAACGGTAGCTGGCTGTTGGTTCGGTTACACCCAACCGTATATGTCCTGATTCACCTGATTTCAGATCCGATAGGCTGGTCTGCAGGTGCTCTATATTTTTTATGATTTGTAAGCTCTGGTCGTAAAAAAGCCTACCGGCTTCCGTCAGACTGATTTCTTTACCACGTTGTATTAGCTGGGTGCCCAGTTCAGATTCAAGCTTTTGAATTTGCATTGTGACTGTTGATTGAGCATAGTTCATTTCTTGCGCAGCTCGGATAAAGCTTCCGTATTTCACGATCAATTGAAATGTTTTTAATGCTTTAAGGTCCATATCCAAGATCCTCCAGGGTTCAATATAATTGAATTGTTTATTCAAATAATTCAATTATACAAATTTCAGGGTGGGAATTACAATGAAACTATCATTAGATACTGGAGGAGTGAGCTTCATGGAACTTAAAAATAAAGTGGCGCTGGTTACGGGCGGTGGTACGGGGATTGGCAGAGCAACCAGTTTCGAGTTGGCAAAACGGGGGGCAACCGTGATCGTAAACTATTCAAGCTCCCGTTCCGATGCGGATGAAGCTGCTCAATGGATAAACAGCTATGGAGGTCGGGCTATAGCCATACAAGCTGACGTTTCCATAGACGAGCAAGTACGCTCTATGATCCAGACTGTCGTTCAGCATTTTGGCACGGTCGATTTGCTTGTGAATAATGCCAGCATCACCAAGCATATTCCGATGGACGATCTGGAGGCAGCAGCGGAGGAGGTATGGGACGAGTTATTCGATGTGAATGTGAAGGGTATGTTTTACTGTGCGCGGGCTGTGGCCCCTTTCATGAAAAAGAAACTTAATGGAGCTATTGTTAATATTGGCAGTATAGCCGGACAAACAGGGTTAGGTTCCTCGCTTCCATATGCCGTATCCAAAGCAGCCGTTCACGGCCTTACGAAATCGTTGGCACGGGCTCTTGCTCCTGACATAAGGGTGAATTGTATCGTGCCCGGTGCCGTGGCGACAAGATGGTGGGCAGGAAGGGAACAAGAAATGAGCCGTCTCGCTCCCCATCTTCCTTTACAGCGCATATCAACACCCAAGGATATTGCCGCTATGATTTGCACAGCCTTGGAGCAGGAAGCGATGACCGGTCAAGTCATCACCGTGGATAGCGGACAGACCTTGTAACTATGTACCCTACCCCAAGGGAAAACGGGTCTGAGTGTGTAATATTTTTCGTCCACGACCCAAAATGCATTGTAAAAAGCCATAACCAAGTTGAGCCTAGCTCGCATGGTTATGGCTTCTAAAGGTTGCATCGCCCCGTGCTGTACCTGAGGGGTTGTCTGGCACTTCTACATAAAGTCGTAAAAGTAACGGATGAAATGAAAAAAGATTGGTGAGGTATAGGTCAGGCTGTCGACCCGGCTCAGATAGCTTTTCTTCAAGGCATCGAACCGTCCGTCATCCCCGATTAACAAATCGCGCTTCAGCACAGAAACCGTCAAGCTGCCGAAGAAGCCGGCGAGGCTGATCAGCATGCCGGACAGAAGGCCAAACGTCGGGCTGAGCGGCGTCAGATAGGGATAGATGAGATAGGAGCTTGCGGTGGTTACGATAAATGCGCAGGCAAAGCCTTCCCAAGTCAGATTCGGGTTCGAGGTGGGCACGATTCTTCGTTTGCCAAAATAGAGGGAGGCGATCGTGTGCACCACATCGTTCAGCTGCGTTAAGACGACTAGAAACAGCACCAGCCCTGCTCCATACTGAGGCGTGGCAAATTGGAAATAGGCCAGGTGGCTGAGACCGAAAACCATGAGCATCAGACCCCACTGAGTGGAGCTGACGCTGCGCATAAAGCCGACGGTGCCTTTGTTAATCAACCGCGGAAGCGGCAGCACCAGGAATACATAAATCGGAATAAACACGATAAACATCCCGTACCATTCGATGTAGATCCAATAGAATTGGACCGGTATGGTTAAATATGCCCATAGAAACAAACGACGATCGGCTTTTCGTGTTTTGATCATCGAGAAATATTCTTTGAGCGTAAAGAAGGTTAACACCATAAGGGATAGCAGGGAAACCACGGGATTCAGAAGCGTGGCCAAGCAGAAGATGACCAGCATGCCCCACCAGGTTTTGATGCGAAATCCGACTTCCGTATAGTCGATATTCGGCTGCGTCTTGCTCATCACATAATAGAGCAGCTGGATGACCGATAAGACGGAGAATATTAGAATTAAGGTTAAAAGCGAGCTGTCCATATGCCTATCATCACCAACTTATCACGGGTATCATTCTTGTTCTACTAAAGGAATCATATGTTATTATGAAGGAATAATTCAATACGGATAAGGGGAAATTTCGTAAATGGTAGAGGATCAATCGGTCTTTATATTGCTTACCAATACCGGAACGCTCTTTACGAAAGTCATTCAGGGCTACACGAGGGCGCCTTACAACCATGCTTCGATCTCCTTTAATCGGGAGCTGTCGGAGTTATATAGCTTCGGGAGAAAGAATCCGAACAATCCTCTGAACGGCGGGTTCGTGAAGGAGGATTTGAAGACGGGAACGTTCAGTAAATATCCCAACACGACGTGCGTCATCTATGAGCTTCAGGTATCGGAACGCGACATCGCGAAGATGAAGCGGGTCCTGCAGGCTTTTATCCGAAAGGACAAAAAGTATTTTTATAATATATTGGGCGTCCTGGGCATCGCCCTAAAGGAACCGATCGAATTCAGCAACTCCTACTTCTGTTCGCAATTCGTGGCGGAGATTCTGCAGCGGTCCGGAGTCAGGTTATGGGATAAGCTGCCGGCCTTGGTGACGCCGGACGATTTTCGCCAAAGCGAGCGCCTGCAACTGATCTATGAAGGGAAACTGAGCGAGTATGAGCCTTAGATACAACTGCGCCGGCAGGTTTTGGGCAACGACAATTCCGACTCAGCTCGACAGACGTCCGTTCCCGTCTGCAATTCCAGATAACCCCGGTTGCCTGCTCAGGCGAATGCGGGGTTATCTGTATTGCAAGTGTTTCGCACGAGAGTTTCGCCGATCTGGTTAGGCGTTAGGTAACAAAAGCTGGCTAATAAGCAAGTGTTGCTATAAAATGGAGTTGAAAATGAAATTAGGTTTCATCTAATGAAACCGTGATCGTCGTTGTCTGGATTTCGCTTATATCTTGGATGGGAGCGTGGTTTAGGATGAACAGCAAGGAACGGTTTTCGAATCGCGTCGATTCGTATACGAAGTATCGCCCGAGTTATCCGCAAGAGGTCATGGATTATTTGTATGGTACGGTAGGATTGGACGGCGAGATAGCTGATATTGGCGCCGGGACGGGGATCTTCACGAAGCTGCTGCTGAAGCGGGGGAGCCGCGTAACGGCCGTAGAGCCCAATCAGGCGATGCGGGAAGCTGCCGAGTCGGACCTTGGAGGCGAGCCCGGCTTTCGAATGGTCTCGGGTTCAGCCGAAGTGACGGGACTGCCTGATCAATCGGTGGATCATATCGTGAGCGCCCAGGCTTTTCATTGGTTTGACCGTGATGCCGCCCAATCGGAGTTCCGGCGGATCCTGAGACCGGGCGGAAGGGTTGCCCTGATATGGAATTCCAGGCTCACGCAGGGAACGCCGTTCCTGGAAGCGTATGAGCAGTTGCTCCTTACCTATGGCACCGATTATCAGGAAGTGGATCAGAAGAACATTTCGCGTGAAACGCTGGCTGCTTTTTTTCGGGGAGGGGACATGAGAGAGGCGAAGTTCTGCAATCGGCAGACATTTGATTACGAGGGATTATGCGGCCGCTTGCACTCGTCATCTTACGCTCCGCTGCCGGGACATCCGAACTACGATCCAATGATGAACGAACTGCGCACGATATTTGAACGGAATGAGCAGGCTGGCTGCGTGTTTTTTGATTATGAGACGAAGGTGTACTGGGGAGAGGTGTGAGCTGTCCTTCTTTCTCGGTTTCGCTGTTTGCAGAATAATAGAGCACCGGCATTAATAATGGAACGGGAGGTACAGCAGCATGAACAAGACAGACCGGATGCTGGCTATCGTGCTTGAGCTGCAGCAGCGAAAGGTTGTTCGGGCTGAAGATCTGGCATCCATATTCGAGACGAGTGTCCGGACCATCTACCGGGATATTCAGGCCCTTAGCGAATCGGGCGTACCCGTGATGGGAGCTCCCGGGCAAGGATACTCACTAATGGAGGGGTATTTTCTTCCACCTGTCATGTTCACGGTGGAAGAGGCTGTGACCCTGCTCATTGGAACGGATTTCGTCGAACAACGCTTTGACCCGGAATATGGTCTGAAGGCTCGGACTTCGAGTAAGAAGATAGAGTCCATTCTGCCGGAGCCTGTCCGCGCAGATGCTTCGCGGGTTCGGAAGACCATGCGGCTGCTCTCACCCGGCAACAGGGTAAGTTTAGAGGAAGAGAAGGATTATGTTGAAATCGTTCGCCGAGCCATCCTGCAGGAGCGTAAGGTCGAATTCAAATATGTGAAAAAAATGCCCGATTCTAACGGCAACAGGAAGAGTTTTCGCTCGGCAGCTCCTTATGGTCTAGCGTTTCTCCAAGGCGCATGGACACTAATCGCATGGTGTGACCTGCGGCAGGGAATCCGCCATTTTAGGCTATCCCGCATGAAGGAATTGAAGGTCCTTGAGGAGCGTTTTGAGATGCCGCCGAATTTTGACTTGGAAGACTATCGACCTCCGGATGACCGTAACCTGCGGGTGCGGGTTCTGGCAAATCCCGATATTGCGGATCGAGTTAAGGAATCCGGCAACTATTACATGGAGACATTAGAAGAATGCGAGGACGGATTGCTTGTGAGCTTCCGCGTTCGCCGGCTGGAGGAGATCCTGCAGTGGGTGCTCGGCTGGGGATCGAATGTCGTCGTCCTTGAGCCGGAATCCTTCCGTGACCGGATCCGCGATGAAGCGGAAAAGATGTTAAAACGCTACTGACATGACGTTGTCAGTAGCGTTTTTGTATATTCGGTACAAAGACGATTTAAGGGAGTGGTTGATATGAATACAACGGAAGCATTGCAGCGGTTTGAAGAGACGGTGCAGGTCTATCTGCAGGAACTGGATGGCTTCAGCATGGAGGAATTAAAGTACAGACAGGCAGAGGACGAGTGGTCGATCGGGCAAATGTATCAGCACTTGATTCAATCCGCGTTATCCATGCATCTGCGAAATATTGAGTTATGTTTAAACCCGATTGAGGATGCAGCAGTCTTTTCAGCGGGAAAAACGGAACAAGGTATGGCGATATTCGAACAGGGCAGTTTCCCGCCGATCCGTATTCAGGTTCCGCCGTCTCCTCAATATACGCCGGAGCAGCCTGCAACCAAAGAGCAGTTGATGCAAGGTCTGGATACCGTCATCCAACGAATGAGACAAACCGAGCCGATGCTTGGAGAGGCACTCCTGCATACCGTCCCCCATCCGAGGTTTGGAGGATTGCATGCACAAGAGTGGTTTTTGCTTATCGAAATGCACTATCGGCATCATCTCCGGCAGCTGCACCGATTGAAACAGACTTTAGAGCAGCAGCGTGGATGATGGGATATCAGGACGTGGTTACACGATTAGGAGAGCGAACCCGTTATTGGATTGGAGTAGTATCCGAATCGCATGTGAAATGGGGGGTGGAAGGGGGATTTGCCCAGCTATGTCACGGTAAATCGGCTCCACTGCGGCGTATGCGCAAAGGAGATTGGCTGATCTATTATTCTCCGCGCACCGAGATGAAGTCTGGGGAGGCGCTTCAAGCATTCACCGCAGTCGGCCAGGTTGTGAATGATCAAGTCTATGAGTATCCAATGACGGCATCATTCGTCCCTTACCGCCGGGATATCCGGTATGTTCCAGGTCAGCAAGTGAAAATAGCCTGCCTATTGGACCAGCTTAGCTTTACGCGAGGGAATCGAAATTGGGGGTATGCCTTTCGTTATGGGCATTTCGAGATCAAACGAGAGGATTTTCTGATGATTGCGGAGGCAATGTTGGGCGGCTCGGACATGATACAAAAAAGAACGATAAAATCGCTTTGACCCTTCTTCATCGTGCCTATTTTTGAACAACTCGGTTTGAAAACGGCTCGCCCCGGGTACTGGTACTACGAGTGCATCAATGAGTAGAAAGGAGCGGATGACCGTGGAGGTACATGTCAGATCATTTTTCGTAAAAGACGATGGAGAGGTTCCCAATAATCCCGATCTGCCGGTCATTGTGTACAATGGAGTATTCGCGGATGACCCGAGCGGCCTGGAGGCTGCCTTTAACCGGCATCATTGGAGCGGGAGCTGGGCAGGCGGCGTATACGATTACCATCATTATCACAGCAACACGCACGAAGTCCTGGGTGTGCGGTCCGGAAGCGCGACCGTCCTGGTGGGCGGTGATGCGGGAGAACGGCTGGAGCTTGCCACAGGCGATGTGATTGTCTTGCCGGCAGGCACTGCACATATGAAACTCACCAGCACCCCTGATTTTGAAGTGATTGGTGCTTATCCCGAAGGGAATACCCCGAATATGAGGGAGCGGAACCCGACGGATCGGGCGCAGGCGATCAACGAAATCCGAAGCGTGCCTGTTCCGGATATGGATCCTGTCTTTGGAGAGGAAGGGCCACTGCTGCATAAATGGGTGAAATAAAAGAATGAATCGCCATATAGGGAAAAGAGGAAGAGGCTTGCACACGTCTGTTTGCAGACAGCATGTGTAGCCTCTTTTTATGGTGCAGATTACAGAAAGTCTTATACGGCTGCTTTCTAATTCGGAGCGACTACCGAAGAAGAAGGGTAACCGACAATACAAGCATGAGCAGAGCATTCAGGGCCATGAAGGGTTTATGCCTGGCTCGAATGAGATGGGCATGAATGGCTCCCACCATTAGAACCGCAAATAGAAAAGCAGCGTAGATCTTGTTCTCTGGAATCCAGAATGCTGATATCATAAAGACAATCCCCGCTGACTCCAGACCGGCAACAACGAACATCCCCCAGAGGGGGTATCTGTATTCACTCCAGTGCTGCACCATCGAGCGGGTGCGGAGAAATTTGAACGACGCGGAAAGTGCAAACATACCAATCAATACACATTGAAATAAAATTACCCAAAGTGGTTCCATGTGATTCTCACTCCTTTGTTTTCTCTGGCGGCTCATCCTGTCGAGGATTAGTTTACACGCTACAAAACATTGGAGTATGTAGTCCAGGATACATAGATAGCGAAAGGGCGAAACATGGCATGGAGATGATTAAATATCTGTCACGACTGGATCTGTTTCATGGACTTAGCGAAGAAGAGCTGCTGCAATTGAACCATGTGACGCCACTTGAAATCTGTAACAAAGGAACCGTGGTGGCCTCTCCTCATATGGAGCCGAAGGTACTGTACATCGTAAAATCCGGAAAGGTGCGGCTCTATAAGCTGACGGCAGGAGGGAAGGAGCTGACGCTAGATATTTTGGGCGCGGGGCATCTGTTTGGGGAAATGACATCCTTTCATACGGAAGCTGCCATGTTTGCCGTCACGATGGAAGACTCAGTCATTTGTGAAATCGAGAGCCGTCAATTCCGAAGGTTGATCAGCGAACAGCCGGATCTGGCATTCAAGTACATTGAACTCGTAACTGGCAGGCTCAAAGAGATGGAAGAACTGCTGGAGTATATGGCTTACGGGAGCGTGCGACAACGTCTGCTATTCTTGCTGCAGAAGCTGGCGGCCAAATTCTCACCAGATTCGAAGGCTGCAGGGGAATGGGCCCCGCTAGAGATCGAGCTTACCCATCAGGAGCTGGCAACCATGACAGGCAGCATACGAGAAACCGTAACGCCGATACTCAATCAGCTGGTATCTGAAGGCGTATTGCGTAAAGAAGGGGCACGTAAACCTTACTCGATACATAGGAGTCGTTTGGAGGCTGCGTTGGCGGTGTGCAAATAACTAACTTGCTGATGGCCAACCCTTTTTGGAAATTGTAATGGCAACCGTGCCCATGCTATCGTAAAGGTTAGAAGGTCAAGTTGCAGGTCTTCTCATTATTGCTAGCGGAGGTGCAGTTTATGAAAGCGTTGTTTATTGGAGGAACCGGAACGATCAGCTCGGCGATTACGAAGCAGCTGCTGGAACAGGGATGCGAGTTATACCTGCTCAACCGAGGGAACCGAAACGACACATTGCCCGAGGGCGCACATATTTTGCAGGCCGACATTCATGACGAAGACCAAGTGGCGAAACTTATTGAGCCTCTCGATTTTGATATTGTGGCCGACTTTATAGCATTCGAACCGGCCCATCTGGAGAGAGATTATCGTCTATTCAACGGAAAAACCAAGCAGTTTATATTCATCAGCTCCGCTTCCGCCTATCAGACGCCATTATCCGATTATCGCATTACGGAAGGCACGCCTTTATCCAATCCATACTGGGCCTATTCCAGAAACAAAATCGCTTGTGAAGACTATCTGATGAAGCAGTATCGGGAATATGGCTTCCCTGTGACCATCGTAAGGCCTAGCCATACGTATGATGAGCGGTCCATTCCACTCGGCGTGCACGGCAGCCAAGGAAGCTGGCAGGTCGTGAAGCGGATGCTGGACAATAAACCGGTCATTATTCACGGGGATGGGACGTCTCTGTGGACGTTGACGCACAACAGCGATTTTGCAAAAGGATTCATCGGTCTGATGGGCAACATTCATGCCATCGGGGAGTCGGTGCATATTACCTCCGACGAGTCGCTCACTTGGAATCAGATCTACCAAATTATTGCGGATGCCCTGGGCGTACAGCTGAATGCGGTGCACGTTTCTTCGGAATTCTTGGATGCAACCAGCACGCAGGACTTTAGAGGTTCTTTGTTGGGGGACAAAGCGAATACGGTTGTGTTTGATAACGCCAAGCTCAAGCGGCTTGTCCCTGAATTCGTGGCAACCACCCGGGCGGATCAAGGAATCAAGCAAACGGTGAACTATATCCTATCCCATCCAGAGCATCAACGGGTAGATGAAGAGTTTGATGTGTGGTGTGACAAGGTTGTTTCAGCGTTGGAGAAGGCGAAGTCGATCATAACAGGGTAGGATGGGGTTGCCTCAAATAGGAGTCTCCCGCAATACGTGAAGGAAGCAGGTGCCGCGTGGATATTATACTGTTTGCGGTCATCTATTCCCTGAGTTTGATCATTTAGGTGATCGTGGCGGGAACTTTACCAGAGTATTCCAGATATTCACCTATATCATTTTAATCTTTACGGGGGTGTACATGCTCATCGAGAGTCTGTAAAGAGATCAAAGATTGGAGCGACGACGGATTATTTCACGGTTGGTCTAGCAGCGTCTCCGCGAGCAGAGGAAACAGGTTATCAAAAGCATGCGTATTCCCCTCAAACACATACCCTCCCGGATAAGCGGGATCTTGGCCTCGGAATTCGGATCATTCGATCATGCAGCTCCCGGGCCCAAGGGAGGTCATTCGTTTTTGACGCTAGGATAATAGCCAGTCCGTAGACGGCAGGTGACTCATATGCCGCGTCAGGCTTTCTTGTCCCCGGTTGTAGCGCCCTGCCAGCTGCTGATTCTTCTGGAAATCTCCCTAGTAGGCGATGAAAACGATGCCGATTAGAGCAAGAATGGCGATGATCGCAAGAATGGCCTTCTTGCGGGAAATCCGGGTTGTCATAGGCTCACCTCGAACATACTATTCTACGCTTGCGTTCCTAAAGCCTTTAAGAAGACCGAACGAATAAATGTAGCTTCTGAGGCCCCATCGTTCGTGTTTATCCATAAAAATGCCGTACCCGATGTTTGCAGAACAAAGGATACGGCATTCTCTTAAAGGATAGGTTCGCTATTGCAAACCGACGATCGTGAGTCCCTGATCCTGCAGGTGCTTAATAATCTTCGGCAAGGCGTCCACAACCGCCTGCGATTCATGCAGGAGGATGATGGAACCGGACGCTTCGATGTGCTGGACATACTCGAGGATTTTATCCTCGTCGCGGGTCAGCCAATCCTCGGGATCCCGGTTCCAGAGCACCATCTTACTGCCTTGCTGTTGGCTTAACGCCTCGGTCCGATCGTCAAAGGCACCGTAGGGCGGACGGAAGAGTATCAGCTTCTCGTCGGTAATATGCTCGATGAGGTCGGACACGCGGGTCAACTCTGCCTGCTGCTGTTCATAGGTAAGGCTTGTCAGCTGGCTATGAGTCATGGAATGGCTGCCGACAGAGTATCCGTTCGCATGGATGGACCTGACATAGTCGGGATGTTTTTTTACATTGGTGCCAACAAAGAAGAACGTTCCGCCAACCTCGTGTTTTTTTAAGACATTCATAATATCGATAGAGTGCTTGGATGGCCCATCATCAAATGTAAGGGCTACATACCCTTTGGGCAGGCTAAACGAGATGAACTCCTCCAGCTCCAGCTGTGGAATGGAAGCAGAGGGTTTGTTATCCTTCGGTTTACTCTCCTTCGGTCTGCTCTCCGCTGCTTCCTCCTTTGAGGCTGCCACGGGTTTCGCGATCATGGCGCTCCGGTTCTCGGCAAGCAATTGGATAACGGTCTCTGCTTCCGCAGTGGCCGTTACTGCAGGATAAGGCTTAATGTCACCGGGATACGAGTAATTAAATGAACTTAATAATACAACAAAAATCAAGCTCATTATGATGGCGCTTACCAGCTTAAGCGGAAGATGGCGCCGTTTCCTTGCGAAACGATTGGTTTTCAGGTCCCCTTCGGCGGCTGGTATCTCTTCGGGCTGATCCGCTTCGGATCGATGCGTGGAGAGAAAAGGCAGCGTATGCAAGTCATCTGCATGCCGGATCTCCTTGATTGACTCTAATTCGTTCCTGAACGGAACGGAGCAGGCAAATGAAAACCGCTCACTATGTTCACGATATGTACGCGTAATGGAACCTATGTATTGCTGTTTGTTTGCATCCCATGCGGTATGTAAGGATATTCGGTGTTTATGAACCCCGTCGAACTCCGTCACGGCCGCTATATTCACTATGGTCTCGTTATCGGTTAACCATAATGGCTCCGCCGATTCTATTAGGGATAGCTTGATTCGTAGACCGAATGTTTCGGTATCCCTCTCGATCGCCAGCAGCTCTATGATTCTGCCATAGGATTCTGACATGATGGCCCCCCTTTCTCTAGCTGTTCATGCGGGTAAGATTATTCCGATGGTGTATTGGAAGCCGTGGTTTTCGGTGAGAAGGAGAAGGACATCTTCTCGGTAAAATCATTGATGGTCTGCATCAGCTTGGCTTTATCATCGAGGATGTTCTGGTATTGCTCCGCGTACTTCTGGTTGGCAATCTCCAGCTCCCGGACCTTCTCTTCAAGCGAGTTGATCTTGAGCATGCTCTGATATTGGGTGTTGTTAGACTCCTCATAAAGCTTGTTGTACTTGGCGGTCTCGGTTTCGAGCTGATTGGAGAGCTTCTCATACGCCAGGTTCGACGTTAACTGGTATTCCTTGTAATCCTCCAGCAGCTGATCGTAGGCCATCTGTTTGTTCGTCAGCACGTTCTCGAGTTCGCGGATTTCCTTGTTCTTCTCCTGAACCAGCTGATCTCTCTTGATCTGCTCATGCTTATACCGGTTGATCGTCTCGTTCGCGGTAAAGAGCTGATCCTCCAGGCCTCTATTCTTATAGGCCAGCAGCTGCCGTTCCTTCAGCATGTTCTCGATCGAAACAATGACATCGAGGCCGATCTTGTCCTGATTATCCTTGGAGAATAGAAGTTTGTTTCCTTCTGCAGCGGGCAGTTCAGGCTCCGCGGAATAAGCCGCCTCTTCTTCTGCCGTTACAGCAATATCCTCTTGTTCGGTACTGTTCTTCTCGGGCTGGTTCTGGTTCGAGCGGGCACTCTTAAACCACACCATTCCTTTTTTCTCTGTTTCCCTGGCCAAAATATCAACTCCTATATATTCAATGATTCTAGTATGAAATTAGGCTAAAAGACCCCTATTAATAGTAATCGGTAAAAACGTCCCAAAAACTTTGCCCTACACCCCGTGAAAATAAAAAAAGCCCCGCAGCGGGGCGGAGGGGCTTTCCCTTCGATTATTCATTCTTCTTGATGGTCAGCTCCGGGGCGATAACGTCGACCCGATTCGTCCAAATGCCGCCGCTGTAGCCTTCCGGCAGTCGCTCCAAATCCGACAAGGAGTCGAACCCTTCCGACCAGCCGCCATCCCCGGCGACGAGGATGACCCGTGTATTGATGCTGTCCATCCGGTTCAGGAATTTATCCGGCCATCCCCACAAGTAACGGGCGTATTTCTCCGGGATATGCAGCTGGGTGTTGCGGCAGACCGATGGGAGGTAGCCGCTCCAGCCGGCTCCGGCGTAGGATGCGAGACAGCTCTTCAGCGTGCCCATCGACATGACGCGTAGGGATGGGAGCTGTGATTTTAATGCTCGGATCGGTTCGTCATCCCCATATACGGTCAGCTGGCTGAGACGCTTCATCGGCAGTCCGGACAGATACTCTGCCAGGAGTTTCCCCTCTTCAGGGTCGGTGCTTTTGATATGGATCAGGAATGAACCGTCAGGAAATGCCTCCAAGACCTCGTCTAACGACGGAATCAGCCCAACTCCTTTTCCCCGAAAAGGATATGTCGCTCCCTGATCGGCGGTGTAACCATACCCGATGTCTATGTTTTTTAGCTGCTCCATGGTATAATCCTTGACCGAGCCCTCCACGTTGGTGCGGCATTCCAGGGTCCAGTCGTGGAACACGGCGAACTGTCCGTCCTTGGTTGGCTTGATATCCAGCTCGACGATATCGGCACCTGCTTCGAATGCGGCTTTCATGGACGGGATGGTGTTCTCCAGGTAAGCATGCTCCGGCACATAGATGCGGGAGGCGGTGCAAGTGTCAGCTTGAATGCCTTCCATCGAGAAGGTTTGGCCAAGCCCCCGATGCGCCAGCAGCAGCGGCTCGGCGTCGCGGTCTTTGGTGAACAGGGATGTATTATTAACGAACAGAAATACAAACAACACGAGAAATAACAGTATGATTTTCTTCCATCTTTTTAGTTTTCGCATGATCCAATCCCCCAAAATCGTATACAATATGCAGTAGTAGATTTATATTTATCTCTATCTAAGTTCTCTATATTAAATCCTTCTTCCATAAATCTTAGTGATTTTGGGCGCATACTCAATAGCTGGATCATAACAATTGCATAATAGTGAACTGATAAACACAATGAGCAGCATATAAGAACGGGAGGGAGCATGATGGACAAATCCTCCTTTTTGATGGTGGAGCGGGGGAATCCCTACGAGCGTGGGGACGTTATAGCTTTGACCAAACCCATAACGGTGCTTGGCCGCAAGGGCCAGCATTTTGATCCGGATATCGCGTTTGATAATATCTTTGTGTCCCGGCGGCATGCAGCGCTGCTGTATCGAAACGGGAAGTTCAGCATTAAGGATCTGAACAGCAAGCATGGTACCTTCGTCAATCAGGAACGGTTGGCTCCCCATGATGAAATTCCCCTCCAGCATAGAGATACCATTGTACTCGCTGGAGATCTGATCGTGTTGTCCTTCTCCATCCTCAGCATGGATGAGACGATGGACATTACACCGCTCATTAAACAGCTGGCTGCAGTCGAGGCTTCAGGCGGGCTTAGGTTGAATCCGTTCAAGCAGGAGCTGGTATACGGCGAGGATGTGTATGCTTTTTCGGAAAAAGAGTACAAATGCATGGAGCTGCTGATCAACCACAAAGGACAGTTTGTATCCAAGGATCAACTCAAGGCCTACGTTTGGCCCGAGCGAAGCTACGGGACGGATGATGTGCCCGATGTGAGCTCGGAGGAGCTGAATGCGCTGATTTATCGGGTCCGTAAGAAGACGAGAGACGTTCTGGACATTGAGAGCATCCGGGGAAAAGGTTATATTTTGCAGACGCAAGCCGATGGCTAAACGTGATTGTGAGAACTCAAATGAAACAAAGACAAGCTCTTCCTCATGGGCAGGAAGGGCTTGCTTCATTTTGCATTGGATTTTATAGAGCGGATGAGAGGGGATTGGCCATCGTTATCGAAGTTGTAAAGCATGGAAGTTTCGAATCGACAATCGGAAAGGGATGAACAGGGGAACATGAATAATGAGCATGGACAGCATAACAGCATTGCGGTCAACCAGCTAGGCTATCGTAGCCAGGATGCCAAGGTTGCCGTCATTGCGGGTCAGGGTGGACGGTTTCATATCGTCCATGCGTTGAATGGCGAGGTCGTTTGGCAGGGCCATACATCACCCGCCATCGAGGATGTGGCCAGCGGGCAGACGGTAAGCCGGGGGGATTTCACCGCATGGGCAGTGCCCGGCACGTATCGGATCGAGACGGAGCATGGGCAAGCGTCGATGCCTTTCGTTATAGCTGACGAGGTGTATGAGGATGCGCACCGCGCATTGTTGAAAGCGTTTTATTATTTCCGCTGCGGGACGAAACTGGATGAGCTGCATGCCGGACCCTGGCAACACGGAGCCTGTCATCTTACGCCCGCCATCGTCCATGGAGACGAATCGCGGCAGGTGGATGCCTGGGGAGGATGGCATGATGCCGGCGACTATGGCAAGTATGTCGTTCCCGGTGCCAAAGCGGTAGTCGACCTGCTGCTGGCTTTCGAGTTTTACCCGGAGGCGTTCGCGCAGAAGCTGCCACTGCCGGAAAGCGACGGTCGCATGCCGGATGTGCTTCATGAATGCCGGTATGAGCTGGAATGGATGCTGCGCATGCAGGAGGAATCGGGAGGTGTGTTCCATAAACTCACGACCTTGCGGTTTCCTGCGGGAGACGTTATGCCGGAGGACGATACGGCTCCGCTGTATCTGTCACCGATCTCTGCAACGGCAACTGGTTGTTTTGCCGGAGTCATGGCAATGTCATGGCGAATCTATTCCCTCTATGACGAAGCCTTCGCCGCAAGCTGTTTGCAGGCAGCAGAACGTGCTTGGGCATGGCTGGAGGCGAATCCCGGCATGCCGGGATTCCGCAATCCGCCAGATATCGCTACAGGTGAATACGGTGACGGCCAGGATGCGGATGAACGGTACTGGGCCGCTGCAGAGTTATACCGCGCAACGGGTGAGGCGCGGTACCATGAGGCTTTTCAAGCATTAGCCAGGCAGGACTCATTCGGG
Organism: Paenibacillus sp. QJM3NY_38; assembly: GCF_056173265.1. Lineage (NCBI taxonomy): Bacteria > Bacillati > Bacillota > Bacilli > Caryophanales > Paenibacillaceae > Paenibacillus > Paenibacillus sp. QJM3NY_38. Next base: position 7,081,511 of record NZ_CM149665.1, on the reverse strand, counting down.
AAATACGAATTGGGTTGGGCGGACATGGGCGGCTATGGAACCTTCGCCTATCTGATGTCGGAGCGGGAAGAGGAGCCCGCGCTGGCACGGGAACTGCTGGCGGGTCTGCTTCAGCGTGCGGATGAGCTTACCGCTGTCAGTGATCGGGACGGTTATGGGATCTCGCTGCTGCCGGATCAATATATTTGGGGCAGCAATATGGTGGTATTGAATCATGCGATGCTCCTGCTGGTGGCGGGAAGACTGTCTGGCTCTGAAGACTATGAGCGTCATGTGCACGAGCATATCCACTATGTGTTCGGGGCTAACGTTATGGGGATGAGTTATGTGACCGGGTTTGGGGATAAGCCAATCCTGCACCCGCATCATCGTCCTTCCGAAGGTGATGGCGTGGAGGAGCCGGTTCCGGGCCTCGTCTCCGGCGGACCGAACAAGGGGCTCCACGATGATTATGCGCGTGAGCACTTGGCCGGCAAGGCGCCCGCAGCATCTTTTGCCGATGTGATGGAGAGCTATTCTACCAACGAGGTGGCCATCTATTGGAACTCGCCGGCTGTGTTCGTGCTATCACATTTTGTATAGAAGAATAAAGGTTGCTGAAGCAAAAGAAGCGCTGAGAGAGATACTCGACGTTTCTTTTTTTGTATCGCCCGTTCATGGCTAGCGCCTTGATCGCCCCTTCACCAGCGGATGCAGCATCGTGGCAACAATGCCTGAGATGATGCCAACCACCGTACCTGTCACAACGCTGCTGATGAAGGCGAAGGCTCTGGTCAGAAAGCTGCCCGCTGCTGCGGGTAGATCCGCCAGATTCCCGCCCAGAGCCGGCGGCGTTTCGAATGTCATATTCCACAAGAGCTGATGGGTAATGCCCAAGAGCAATCCATAGACGGTGCCGATGGCCATTAAGGGAACAAAAGGATGTTTAACGCTATGCCGCTTACCAAGTACATAAAGAATCCAGACGATCGGGGGAATAAAGACAAGCAGCCGATTGATGAACCCGTGGGGATCGACCCATTGCAAATCGTGGGCAATGACACGGGGCACACCGAGCAAAGCCAACAGCATGATAGTGAACATCGATAGTTCGATGTGGTTTCTTGCTTGTGTGTTCATTTGGTGGGAAAACCTCCATCGTTTAAGTTCGGATTCACGATTTTATCCGTTATGAGGTTCAGTATACCGAAGGATTGTTGTGAACTTATGACGGAGATGTTCGTGACCCGTGAAATTACGACGCTTCGGCTTGAAAGTTTGGGAATATTGAGGATCAATGGACAGACTTCCCCTACGAATGAAACCGCGGTGCGGCGGTATTTTCATAAAAACGACATGATCCTTTTAAAAGTTGTCAACAATATTCTTGACGAAACCCGCTTTTCCTTTCGTTGAGCCTTTTGCCCGGCTGACTTAACATAGAGATGTCAGATGAAAGCGACACAACTACATTCCGTTTTATTTTCAAATATGACTAGGAGGTCTATACGATGTCCAACGAGACAAATACAAACGCTTCCAAAGGCATTCGCTTAAGGGTACAGCAGCTCGGCCGTCTCCTTAGCGGTATGGTGATGCCGAATATCGGTGCGTTTATTGCTTGGGGTCTGATTACAGCTCTGTTCATCCCGACCGGCTGGTTCCCGAATGAGAATCTGGGAGCGCTGGTTGACCCGATGATCAAGTACCTGCTCCCGCTCTTGATCGGTTACACGGGCGGGCAGATGATCCATGGCAAACGCGGTGCGGTGATCGGTGCGGTTACCACGGTCGGCGTTATCGTCGGGGCGGAAATTCCGATGTTCCTCGGCGCGATGATAGTCGGTCCGCTGGCCGCATGGGTATTAAAGCAGTTCGACAAGCTGATTGAAGGCAAAATCAAATCCGGCTTCGAAATGCTGGTCAATAACTTCTCGCTCGGGATCATTGGCGGCGCGTTGACATTGGTGGCTTACACCGGAATCGGGCCGCTTGTACAAGGGATTACCCAAGCGTTGTCAGCCGGTGTTGACGTACTGGTCAATGCGAACCTGCTGCCGCTGGTCAACATTATCGTTGAGCCTGCAAAAGTATTGTTCCTTAACAATGCGATCAACCACGGGATCTTCAGTCCGATCGCTACAGAGGAGTCGGCACGGATCGGTCAATCGGTTCTGTATATGCTGGAATCCAATCCGGGTCCGGGACTGGGCATTCTTCTCGCCTATTGGTTCTTCGGACGCGGATCTGCCAAGTCTTCCGCACCGGGGGCAGTTGTCATTCACTTCCTGGGCGGTATTCATGAGATTTACTTCCCGTATATTCTGATGAAGCCGGTTCTGATCTTGGCTGCCATCGCGGGTGGCGTCGCCGGAACATTCACCTTCCAGATTCTTGGAGCCGGTTTGGTGGGCCCAGCGTCGCCGGGCAGCATCATTGCTTACTTCGCCATGGCCCCTAAAGGCGGCTTGATAGCGGTCCTTGCCGGTGTTCTTGTTGCAACGATTGTCTCCTTTGCTGTAGCGGCATTACTGCTCAAAACAGGCAAAAAGACCGACGAAGAGCCGAATCTGGAAGAAGCATCCGCCAAGATGAGAGAAATGAAAACCGGCGGCATGAACGACCAAGTCGCTCCTGCTTCGGCGGCTGTAGCTAATCTGGACAAAGCGAATGTGAACAAAATCGTGTTTGCTTGCGATGCCGGCATGGGCTCCAGTGCGATGGGCGCTTCGGTATTGAGAAAGAAATTGCAGCAAGCGGGCGTCGATATTACGGTTGTGAACTCGGCGGTAAGCGAAATACCGGATGACGCGGATATCGTCATTACCCAGAAGACACTCACCGAGCGGGCCATCGCGAAGAATCCGAATGCGGAGCATATCTCCATCGACAACTTCTTGAAGAGTCCGAGATATGATGAGCTGGTGGAACGACTCAAAGACTAACATAAGCCTAAAACCATATGACACGCTGGCGTAGCAACGCCGGCGTTGTCTTTCATTTCATGAAGAAGGGGGCCATGCGTCTGGGACACATCACTGCCCGCCAACGACAAATCCTTCTGCTCCTGATGAGCAGGAACGAGGGCATGACGGCTGCAGAAATAGCCGCTGAGGTCGGGGTCAGCGTCAGGACGGTTCACCGGGAAATGGAGGAGATTGAGAAGGAACTGCAGGGCACGGGCGTTCTGCTTCATAAAAAGTCGGGAACGGGCATCCGGCTGGAAGAGGAGACGCCTGAGGATATGGCTCAGCTGCGGAAGCGCCTGCTTACAGGGAAGCCGGCCGATTATTCCATGGAGGAGCGCAAAATCCTCATGCTATGCGCCCTGCTTGAGGCGAATGAGCCCGTCAAACTGTTTGCTTTGGCCCATAGCTTAAAGGTCACCGTGCCAACGATCAGTAATGACCTGGATGAGCTGGAGCCATGGATGAAGCGGTTTAACCTTACCCTAATTCGCCGCAGAGGCTATGGTATCGAGATTGAAGGCTCGGAAGGCGTAAGGCGGTCGGCGATTTGTCGGCTTGTCGAGGAATATTTGGATTACTCCGATCTTGTCGGGGATGGATATCGTGATCATAACGAGCCGGTGACTGCACGTCTGCTCTCCATGATTGATAAACCGGTGCTGCTGGATGTAGAGAAATGTTTATGGGATATGAACTGGGATTGGACGGAGGGGCTTAGCGAAGGTGCATATACCGCGATGCTCATAGCGTTATCGGTTTCCGTAAACAGGATCAAGCAGGGCCGGAGCATAGAGTCGACGGATATTACGACATATGGTAAATCCTCCTCGTCGGTGGAGGAGGCACAGGATTTTGCGGGTCGTCTAGGCCAAGTCTTGAAGATAGATATTCACGATCCTGAAATGAAATATATTGCTCATTTGTTCGAATCAGCGAAGGACAAGTCCGAGATCAGCGAACTGGCTCACACGGATGTAGAGATGGTGGAAATCGCCCAGCGTCTTATCGAACGGGTTCAGGGGCGCACCGGCATTCCGTTCCAGGAGGACCGCACGCTGCGGGCCGGTCTGGTGGAGCACATCGGGGCTGCCATGAAACGGATTCGGGAAGGGACCCGGATCCGGAATCCCTTGCTGAGCCCGATTCGGAAGGATTATGAGGAGCTGTTCGGAATCGTCCGTCGTTCGGTCGATGACATGAAGCTGGACATGATCGTCCCGGATGAAGAAATCGGGTTTCTGGTTATGCATTTCGGTGCTTCCAGCGAACGGCTGAACCAGCTGGGACATCATCTGAAGGCCATCCTGGTATGTTCCAGCGGTCTTAGCTCCTCAAGGCTTCTCGGAACCCGGCTGAATAAGGAGATGCCGCAGATTGAGGTGCTCGGCAACGTCTCGTGGTATGAAGCGGCCCGGATACCGAAGGAGCAATATGACCTTATTATTTCGACTATTGATCTTCCGCTGCCGAAGGATCGGTATGTCAGATTAAGTCCGCTGCTCACGGCGGATGATAAAGAGGCGCTGCTGCAATTTATTCAGAGCACATCCCTGAAACCGGCCGCGGGCATGGCTGCCAGTAAGGGCATCGAGGAAGAGCGTAAGGTTGCATCATTCGAGCGTCTGCGCATGCAGGCAGCCCTGATGAACGAGATTGTATCGCTACTGGATGGCTTTCATGTGTACCACCTGGATAATCGGCAGGATGATTTGCAGGGCACCTTGAGCGAAGCTTTGACTAAGGTGGTTGAGCGCGGGGCTGTTCGTGATGCGGAGAAGGTGAAGGAGCGTTTGCTTGAGCGCGAACGGATGGGCACCCAGCTCATTCCGGATACGACGCTGGCCTTGTTCCATACGCGCAGCCGCCATATTACCTGGCCGTCGCTAACCTTGTTCCGGCTGACGCATCGAGCGCCGCTGGAGGACGGGGCGGAGGCGGGTGTCATACTGCTGATGCTGGCACCGAAGCAGCTTCCGAAGGAGAGCTTGGAGGTGCTCAGTGAAATTAGCGCCATGCTGCTTCACTCCGAGCTGATTGAGCTGATGGAGCGGGGCAGCGAGGAAGAAATCCGATCCTATTTAGCGGAAGAGCTTCAGCATTTTTTCAATCACAGACCATAGAAAGAAGGAGACCAACATGAGTAACATACTGTCCAAAGATAAAGTCGTACTGAACGCAAAGGCTGATAGCAAGAGCGAAGCCATCCGCATGGCGGGGAATCTGCTTGTGCAGGCAGGCCATGTATCCGAAGATTACGTAGATAAAATGCTGGAACGCGAAGAGATTGCCTCCACTTATATGGGCGGAGGACTCGCGATTCCCCACGGCACCAAAGAGGCTAAAGGCATGGTAATCTCGACGGGATTATCCATCGTCCGCTTCCCGGAAGGCGTAGATTTCGGAGGAGATGAGCCGGCGTTTATTGTCATTGGTATCGCGGCTGCCGGTGGTGACCACATGGAGATTCTGACGAATGTGGCCATGATCTTCACGGACGATGAGAGCATTGAGAAGGTGATGAACGCTTCCAGCGAAGAGGAGATTCTGGCCATCTTCGAAGGAGGAATGGGCGCATGAAAGCAGTCCATTTCGGAGCAGGGAACATCGGTCGCGGTTTCATAGGGCTCTTGCTGTCACAAGCCGGTTACGAGGTTTGTTTTATCGATGTGAATGAAGAGTTGGTGTCGGAGCTGAAAGCGCGCGGGGAGTATCCCGTAACCTTGGCCAGCGAAGGACAGGAGACCACGATCGTTAAAGGCATCACGGCACTTAATAGCGCCTCGGAGCCGGAAGCTGCTGCACGTGCAGTAGCGGAAGCGGATCTCGTGACAACAGCGGTAGGCGTGAACATTCTGAAGTTCATCGCCGGTACCATTGCCGAGGGGATGAAGCTCCGGCTGCAAGCGGAGTCGGCTGCACCCCTTCATATTATTGCATGCGAGAATGCCATCGGCGGCAGCACGCAGCTGAAAGAGCACGTCTACGGGAAGCTTGATGACGAGACGAAGCAGAAGGCTGATCAGCGGGTTGCTTTTCCGGATGCGGCCGTAGACCGGATTGTGCCGCTGCAGCAGCATGAGGACCGTCTGAAGGTCGTGGTGGAGCCGTTTTATGAGTGGGCGGTGGACCGCTCGCAGATGTTTAACGACTATGTCCCTGTGGAAGGCATTCACTATGTGGATCGCCTGGAGCCGTATATTGAACGCAAGCTGTTTACGGTGAACACAGGACATTGCTCGGCTGCTTATGTAGGCTTTCTTAAGGGCTACGAGACGATCCAGGACGCCATGAAGGATGAAGAGGTGGCGGGTCATGTCCGTGCGGTGCTCGAGGAGACGGGAGCTGCGCTCGTGCATAAACACGGCTTCAATCCTTCCGAGCATGGAGCCTATATTGACACCATCCTGGAGCGGTTTCGCAATCCGGCGCTGACCGACGAGGTGTCCCGCGTCGGCCGCTCCCCGATCCGGAAGCTGTCCCCGGGCGACCGCCTGGTGTCGCCAGCCATGCTGGCTTTCGAAAGCGGGCTTGCTTACAAGAGCTTGGCGAAATCCATGGCAGCTGCTCTGATGTTCGATGTACCGGAAGATCCGGAGAGTGTGGAGCTGCAAGCATCGGTCCGGGATATCGGTGCAAGCGACACGGCTTCCCAATATACCGGCATTGCCGGTGAGCATCCGATCATGGGTGAGCTGATGGAGCAGTATGATGCGTTGAAGGCTGATATCGAAGCGGGTTCGTAAGGTATTGGCGGTGAATCTCATAGCAGGCGGATGCATGCGCCGATAGGCTACAGCATCTCTCTACCTTGCATAGCCCCTGGTTCTCCTTACGGAGAAATCAGGGGCTATTATGGTTCTCTTGAGGGTATACAACGATCCTGATTTGTTCAAAATAATCCATCATATATAACTGTCCAAGTGGTTCAATTCGGGTAGCGGCCCGCCATTAATTTTAACTACCAATTATTCCATCCATCGATTTTCAGAAAGTTTTCGCTTATTTTCGAAATAAAGAGTACACTAGAAGTAAGAAATTAAAAAGTGGATGTGATGAACATGGCAGAAGAACTGATCTTGACCCAGGAGGGCTATGATAAACTCCAGGAAGAACTTGATGACCTCAAGTATGTAAAACGCAAAGAGTTAGCGGAACGGATCAAGCTCGCGATCAGCTATGGTGACTTGAAGGAGAACAGCGAGTACCATTCGGCCAAGAACGACCAGGCGTTTATGGAAACGCGCATCATCATCCTGGAAAAAACACTCAACAACGCCCGGATTGTCGACGCCAATCAAGTGAGCTCGAAAACGGTGAATGTTGGTTCGAATGTCGTTCTGAACGACATCGAGTTTGCGGAGAAGCTTGAATATCAGGTCGTAGGACCGGCAGAAGCCGACGTATTGAACAATAAAGTCTCCTATGAAAGTCCACTTGGTAAAGCGCTAATGGGCAAAGCAGTAGGCGATCAGGTGAACGTGGATGCGCCGATGGGTATCGTTAAGTACGAGCTGCTGGAGATCAAAGCTCTGTAATCGCAGAAGAATCAACGAATATATAAATAAAAGGCGTAACCGGGTGCAATGGCCGGTTACGCCTTTTCAACATGGTTCGTGCTTCGTGTGGTAACGAGCGTTTTGTAGCTATGGGAACAGATTAAGCATTAACCGTTATGGTCTTGCGCTCATACATATAACAAGCTGCTCCCAGAATGAAGGCAAGTCCCACCAAACCAGCCCCCACCCAAGGCAGGGCCGTTAAGCTTAGATGGGTAATGACCAACCCTCCGATAAAGGCCCCTGCTGCATTTCCGAGATTGCCCGCAGAGTGGGTTGCCGTAGAGGCGAGAGCGGGAGCGGACTGGGCCAGACTCATGACTCGCACCTGCATTCCCGGCATAACGGCGAAAGAGGCAGCTCCCCACAACACGATGGTCAGCACAGAGGTGACCGGGTTATGGATCGTCACGGTGAGGATGGTCAGAATGACGGCTGTCGCAAAGTAAACACCCAGAATGGAGGGCAGCAGCTTCCAGTCGGCCAGCCTGCCGCCCACGATATTACCGACGGTTACGCCGATACCGAACAGGATCAGAATCCAGGTGACGCTCGGTTCGGCAAAGCCGGTGATCTCAATCAGCAGCGGCGCGATATAAGTGAAGACGGCGAACAGGCCGGCGTTGCCAAGCGCCCCGATGAGAAGGAAGAGAAGGAGTTGTGGTCTGATAAGGGCTGTAATTTGCTGCGCGATGCTTGACGCTTGTTCCTGCCGTAGCTTCGGAATGAAGATCAGGATGCCGATCAATGCCAATACCCCCATAACGGCAATTGCGGCGAATGAAGCGCGCCAGCCCATCGTCTGGCCGATGAAGGTGCCGATCGGAACCCCGATGATATTGGCTATCGTTAATCCGGCCATCATGATGGATACCGCCCCGGCACGCTTGTCCGGCCGCACGAGGTTCGAAGCAATGACGGCTCCCACACCGAAGAAAGTACCGTGCGTCAGCGCGGTCAGCATTCGGGCACCCATAAGAACGGCATAGCTCGGAGCAAAGACCGAAATGCCGTTACCCAGTATAAATAGGCCCATGAGCAGCAGGAGCAGTTTTTTTTGCGGTATTTGGTGGGTTAGAACCGTTAGAATAGGGGCTCCTACGGCTACCCCAAGGGCGTACATTGTAATCAGCTGCCCGGCCGATGCAATGCTGACATTCAGGTCATCTGCAACATTCGGGAGTATTCCCATGATGACAAATTCCGTCATGCCAATGGCAAAAGCGCCAACGGTTAAAGACAGTATAGAGATGGGAAAGGGCTCTTTGGCGCCTTTTTTCCCAGTGGCGTGCTGCGATAGTTCCATGGTGTTCAAGTCAACCTTTCTGCTGAGTTTGTTAATGGTATGATCCCAATCTCCATTATCGGTTTTAAAGAGGGACTGTTACATATTATTTAATGTTGTCGGAGGATAATCAAGAACTTTATTTTTTGGGGAAAATGGATACCCTGAAGAGGAAGCCTCTGTTAAGGGAAGCTTGTCCATGATGTAAGAGCTCGAGAGCGCCGCAGGGGCACTCTCTTGATGAGCGGGTGGATCACCGGGGCCATTGATCGTACCTGCTGACTTCAGCCCTTGATGATGATAAGGGTTAGTAACAGGTAAACGACTCGATCCTTCTTAAATCGAACCCCGAGAAGACCCATCTTCTTCCCGTCCATCGGAAACCGGCGACCGAGGTGCGGCCGACGAAGGTCGGAAAAAACCAGAAGCCAGGCCCAAATCTCGGCCATATATAGGTGATGCGAAACAAACATCCTGTGATCGCTCCCGGGTCAACGGCAAAGGTACTGGCCAAAGGTTGTTGGGGGATCGTGGTTGGAGGCGGGGATAAGGGCCCTTGCTGTGGTCCCTGAGGTCCTTGCGGCGGCATAAATGCCATATTGGGTTCACTCCTTAATCGGGTTATATGGGTTTAGGTATACAGCAGCGTAATGACAAGCAATTCGAAGAGAACTAGGGGGAGAATGACATTATTATAGTAACCGGGGCCGAAGCCGCGCTGGTTTTCGTACCCGGACAGACTCAAGTACAGAATCCCCTTCTCGCAATGCATGATCGTTCCTTCAAAAACATCACCGTCGAGCGTTTCGACACGAACCAGCTGATTCGCATGCTGCCCGCATAGATGGTGAATATGATCGCGAACCGATTTGATGTTGTGCGTCATGTTGGGTTCAGCTTGATATAAGGTTTGTTCCTGGTGTCCGGAATGTTGAATGCTCATATAAAAAAGACCCCCATCGTTATTAGTCATACCTAGTTTCATCCTATGCGGATGCCTAGAGAAGGGTGATTTTGAATTTCCCGCATGGGCAAGTAAGCAGATTAGTGATACGATTTAGATCAATATATGATTGAGGAAGTGAGCGTTAGTCGTGATCAATATAACCATTCCCAAGGTGGACGTTACCATTACCAAGCAGGCTGCTCCGGAGTTGAGCCACATTTACGGATTTACAGATTTTCACCTGATTCCAAGAGATCGGGGCGGGATCTTCATGTTCTACAACAGCAAGGAGGAGCTCCTGTTTGTTGGCAAAGCAAGAAAGCTCAGACCGCGGATCAAGAAGCATTTCGAAGATAGCGTCTCTCCGATCAAGGAGCATCGGGATGAGGTTACAAGAATCGAGGTTTGCGTCATTGAAGACGCCGTTCATAGAGAGATCTATGAGACCTATATCATTAATGAATTCAAGGCCAAATATAATGTAGACAAGGTGTTCTTTAAGTAAGGAAGACGAAGTAAATGACAAGAAGCAATAGACGTGGTCCAGTAAAAGACCACTGTTTATTGCTTTTTTGTGATATGAAAAAAATCAAAAATTCATTTAAATATTCCTTTACAGGAATATTCCTATTGTGGTATATTGTTATCAGGAAATACGGCACACCATTAAATCAGCAAAAAAAGAGGTGATGATGGTGACGTGGACAGAGAGAACTGACAATCACCGTACACGCTATAGCAGCGGGTCTGTACCCGTCATCACTATAAGATGGAACTGAACACATTTAACGCTTTAGCCGAACCGAACCGTTTTCGTATTGTGAATCTCCTGTTGAAGGGTTCTTTAACGGTAGGAGAAATCGCTGAACGTCTTGACATTCGGCAGCCACAAGCCTCCAAGCATCTGAAGGTGCTGCTGGAAGCCGGTTTGGTAGAGGTAAGGGCGGAGGCGAACCGGCGGAGCTACAAGCTGCGGTCGGAGCCGTTTCAGGAATTGGACCGTTGGCTTGATAATTACCGGAGTATATGGAACGAACGGTTTGACAACTTGGATGACTACTTGGAGAAGCTGCAATCGGAGATGAAGAAACGGGATTAAACACCATCTAATTCGAGGAGGAATATATAATGACAAATAAAATGATTACACGGGTAGAAGGTCAAGTGATCGTACTGGAGCGCGTATTTAATGCACCAAGAGAGCTGGTATTCAAGGTGCTCACCGATGGAGAGCATCTGAAGCAGTGGTGGGGACCTCGCGGATGGGAAGTTACCGTATCCGACATGGATTTCCGTCCTGGCGGCCAATGGCATTACTGCATGAAGTGTTTGGATCAGAATCAAGGGGATTTCTACGGCATGGAATCCTGGGGCAAATCGGTTTACCAGGAAATTGATGAGCCCGAGAAAATCGTCTACATCGACTATTTCTCGGATGCGGAAGGTAATATTGCGGAGGGGATGCCCGCAACCACGGTGACGATGACGTTTGAGGAATTGGATGGCAAGACCAAGCTGGTCAATCGAGGGGTATATGAATCAGCGGAAGCTCTTCAATCCGTAATAGATATGGGAATGGAAGAAGGCATTACCCAAACCTGGGATCGCCTGGAGGAATACTTGGCATCGAAACAATAAACCAATTTCAAATGTATCGCTAAAAGGGTAGAATGAATGGCCGGAATCCGCGTGGATCCCGGCCATTGTTGTATTTTTTATGTGTGGAATCCGCTGAATTCCAGTTATCAGTTAACTTGTAACTTGAAAAACCCGAGCTAAAAGTTCAATATAAAGATAATTGAATGATAGATAACGATGTTGACTGCCCGATGGCATGAAACAACGATAACCTTTTTTGCCACGGTTCTGCCTCGCGGCAAAGCATAATAGGAGGAAATTATGATGGAAATTGGGGTTAGCTCGTTCGTAGAGACTTGGCCGGATGTGAAGACAGGCGAAGTGATAAGCCACGCGCAGCGGCTGCGCGAGGTTGTTGAGGAAATCGTCCTGGCTGATCAGGTGGGATTGGATGTGTATGGGGTAGGTGAGCATCATCGTAAGGATTATGCGGCATCATCGCCTGCGGTTGTGCTCGCCGCGGCTGCGTCCCAGACGAAGTGGATTCGGCTGACGAGTGCGGTTACGGTGCTGTCCTCCGCTGATCCGGTGCGGGTGTTTCAGGATTTTGCCACCTTGGATGCCATCTCGAACGGACGTGCCGAGATTATGGCGGGGAGAGGTTCATTCATCGAATCATTCCCGTTATTCGGCTACGATCTGAGCCATTATGATGAGCTGTTCGAGGAGAAGCTGGAGCTGCTGCTCAAAATCCGCGAGTCGGAAAAAGTAACCTGGCAGGGCGGGCATCGCCCTGCGATTCATAACTTAGGCGTCTATCCGCGCCCGGTTCAGAATCCGCTGCCGGTATGGATTGGCAGCGGAGGCAATTCGGAATCGGTTGTGCGCGCTGGCCTGCTCGGTCTGCCGCTGGTACTGGCGATTATCGGCGGAAGTCCCCTGCAGTTCGCGCCGCTGGTTAAGCTGTATAAAGAGGCGGCCGCTCACGCGGGACATGATGTATCAAAGCTGCCGATCGGCTCGCATTCCCATGGATTTATTGCGGAAGATACGGAGATGGCAGCGGACAAGTTCTTCCCATCCACCCAAGCCAGCATGAATGTATTGGGACGGGAGCGGGGCTGGGGATTCTATGACCGCGCAAGATTCGATGCGGCTCGAAGCTTCGAAGGTGCGCTCTATGTCGGAGACCCGGAGACGGTCGCCCAAAAAATTATTCATCTGCGCAAGCATGTGGGCATTACCCGCTTCATGCTTCACGTGCCTGTGGGAACAATGCCTCACGACGAAGTCATGAGAGCCATTGAACTGCTGGGAACCGAAGTCGCCCCTCGGGTGCGCAAGGAAATCGACCGCTGGGAAGCCGCGGGTGAACCTGCGGAGTAAGCTAGCAGCGCTTTTATTCATATGGAATGGAATTACACACGCAACTTTTTTCGGCCCGCATCGTTTATGACGTAAACGGACAAGGCGGTGTACACCTTGCGGGTTGCTAGATATTTTGTGCTGTGGTTCGTCTTTATATTTCTGTTTACCGGTGCGATCGTAGGCATGGAGTATATCGAAGGGTATAAGATTGCAACGACGGAATATTACGGCCTTCGTAATTTGGGTTTCGTGTTGGTGATCATCCCGATCTTACTGTCATCGCTCGTATATCCGGTGATCGTGCTCCCGTTATCGTGGCTAATCGGCAGCATGCGATGGGTTAGAGATTCACTTCTCCTGTATGCTCTGCTGTATGCCGTGATGTGGGCTGGGGTAGGGGGGGGGCTGTTCTACGAATGCTATGATGCTCGATTCATACAGGAATATGAACTCCATGTCAGTACCGCCGTTATTCTGTTCGGTACGGTCGGCTTGGTCTATGCTGGGATCGAGTGGAGATTATTGCGTAGATCCGTTACGACGGTTTAAAGGTCAAGAGACCGCTTCAGGGCCCAGATGGCTGCCCTGGCGGTCTCTTGTTTTCATTCTCATCACTCTTAAACTGTAACTCGACGGACTCGCTTGCCGGAGGCAGCTCCATGCCTTGTTCCCAGATCAGAATTCGGTCATCGGGCGTTCCCAGATAAAGGGCCCTGATCTGAACACCATCGCCAAAGCTCTTCTCATAGGCATTCCGCTCTTCAAGATCATGGGAATAGTACATGTTGGATAGCCCCATACCCGCGAACCTCTTGGATTTGATGATGGGGCGCTTGGGTGTTACATAGAAGTTTCCTTCCGCATCCGTGTCGTAGCTAGCCTGATTGACGTTGAAACCGTCGGTCATCTTCACATGATAGACAATGCGCCCATCCTTCAGCTGGCTAATATCGGATACTTGCATAACACGGGTAGGCACGTTGGTTATGTTCCATTTGAACAGGCCAGCATACACCAGGAACAGTAGTCCAACGGCTAGACAAGTGAGCAACAAACCTTTGGTAAACGCGATCCACTTGGTGCGCGACCATTGGGCGGCAACTTGCCGCAATCCGGCTCCCTCATCATGGTTTTGATCAATCGTTTGGGCTGGCAGCGGCATAGGGGAGCTCATATGGCTTAGCACCTCCCGGCAATCCGGGCAATCGGCTAGATGCTCTTCTACCAAGGCCTTGGTGTCTGCGCTGCACACATGATCATAGTACAAGGGCAGCAAATCCTGAATAATATCACATGAAACTCGGCTCACGGTCGATTCTCCTCCTTGTACAGGCTTTGAATTTTTTGCTTGGCTCGAAAGAAGGTGACTCTTGCCCAGCTCTCGGTTTTTTCGAACAGCTGGCTGATTTCGCCAAAAGACAACTCTCCGAACACCCGCAGCGTGAACACCTCTTTATACGGCTCGTCCATCAAGTGCAGAATCTGGTGGATTCGGAAAGCCTCTGCTTTATCGACGGTTTGCCATTCGATATCCAGACCGCTGCTGTGCTCGACCTGCGAGGCCGGCTCATACCGCTTTTGTTTATCAAGATAGGAGAAGTATGTATGTTTAGCGATTTGGCAGAGCCAAACGCTTAGTTTGCACGTACCTTGAAACGAATCGATATGCTTCAGCGCTTTGAAAAACGTCTCCTGTGCGAGTTCTTCCGCAACATGCTCATCTCTGCTAAGCGACAGCAGGAACCGATACACGTCTTGAAAGTGCTGATGATAGATCTGGTGCAAATCCGTCACATATTCACCTCCTTGCCTATATGACCAGGTCAGGGCCGATTCGTTACAAGAACTTGAGAAAAAAGTTTCGGCCGGGCGATCTACTCATAGCGGATCCCATTCGATGCCGTCTCCATCGCGTTCCAGTCCAGAATGCGGATGGTCTGTCCGTTTCGCTCCAGAATCCCTTTTTGTGCAAAAGCATGCATGACCCGGTTCAAATGTCGGTGCGTGGTACCAAGCAAGCTGGCGATCTCCCCGATATGGTCGGTCTTCAGCTCCATTCCGAAGGAAGGGCTGGATCCCGGCGACATGGTGGACATAAGATAGCTGGCAAACCGGTTCTCGACCGATGCCAATAGATTGACGCGGGAAGCGGTCGTGCACGTCTGGAGTTTGTAGCTCAGGTGATCCAGCAAGGTGGATGTAAAGCGGGCGTTTGTCATTTCATGCAGCTTAATATAGTCAAAGGGCAGCCCGATAAAGAGGCATTCGTTAACGGCTTCAATCTGCGATTGGACCGGAACGTTTCGAATCAATTCAATATCCCCGATGATGGAAAAAGGATGGCCAAAGCGCAGAAGAAGCGATTTGCCGGTTTCGATGCTGGAGGTCACCTTAATCTTCCCTTGCACGAGGAACAGAAGGGAATTTATGGCGAAGCCTTCATACAGAATGATCTCGCCGGGCTCGTATTGCTGCAATGTAAAAGGCACAGGCCTGCTCAGGTCTAGCATGTTCTCGAATTGAAATTGTTCCAGCTTGGCTTTCAGCAATGGTGCGTCATGAAGTAGTTTCATGGGTCTTGGGGTTACTCCTTTCTCTCCTGGACAAATGTCCTTCTCATTATACGATCAACTGCTATGATAAGAGCAATGAGAAGATACAGGAGGGCAAGGGCATGAAATTTGTATTCGATCTGGACGGAACGATCTGTTTTAAAGGGCAGCCGGTTTCGGACGAGTTGTTGAAGGCATTGGAGGAGCTGGTGGCGCAAGGGCATGAGGTTATTTTTGCTTCCGCCCGGCCGATTCGCGACTTGCTTCCCGTCCTTCATGAGCGCGTTCATCACTACCCGATGATCGGAGGCAACGGTTCGATGGTGGCGGCAGGGGGAAAGCGGGTCTCCACGACGGGCTTTGACAGCGAGGTGCTTCCGAGCCTTCTTCATCTGTTAACAATGTATAGCGTGAGCTATTTGATCGATGGAGAATGGGACTATGCCTATACGGGTCCTGCAGATCATCCGATTCTGCTGAACTTAGACCCGCACAAGCTGGCCAAGAACGTGGCGCTCCAGGAGCTGAATTCGGTTGTGAAAATATTGATGCTGACCTCGGACCATATGGCGGAAGTCGAGGAGAGGCTGAGACAACTGGATGTCGTTGTTCACGTGCATGGAGGGGAAAATGTGCTGGATATCAGCCCTAAGGGGATACATAAATGGAGCGGGCTTCAGCAGCTGGGTGTGAAGGAGGGCGAGTATGTTGCCTTCGGCAACGATGCCAACGATATTACGATGTTCCAGCATGCGCTGCACGCGGTAATGATCGGTGATCATCCGCTGCTGGCACCGTATTCCTCGGAACACCTTCCGCTGGATCGCGATATCGAGCATGCGATTGCGGAACGGCTGCAGGCGCTCGGGCGTCAATATGCTGCGACAAGTGTGTAGGTCCTGTAAGCTCCTTCGAGAAATAGGATTGGCCTATTTTTTGTTAAATGCTTGACAGAGCATAGCCGAGTGGAATATGATGGGTTCAATAAATGACGGTAAGTACTGACATTCCTAAGGGAAGAGGGAGAGCCTTCATGGAGCATAGTGACAACCTGAGCACGGATGATAAGCTGCTGCTGGCCGCGATCGACCTCATCTCTCGGAAGGGCTACAACGGGGTAACCACGCTGGAAATCGCTACGGCTGCCGGTTTAAGCGAGAAAACCTTGTTTCGTAAATTCGGGAGCAAGCAGAACCTCTTGGAAACAGCCTTTGAGCGCTATCATTATGGTGAAGAAATGACAAAGCTGTTTGAAGAGAAGCTGATAGGAGATTTAAGCGAAGACTTGCTTCTTATCAGCCGGACGTACCATGAGCTGATGATTCGGAATCGGAAGCTGATCACGATCAGCGTGAAGGAGAACGATAACTTACCGGGCCTGCGGGAGATCACCAGTAAACATCCCAAGCAATACATGGATGTATTGACGAAGTATTTTACCGTGATGACCGAGAAGGGCAAAGTGATCGCAGGCGATCCGGAGGTGCGGGCCATTTCGTTCATGATGATGAACTTCGGGGCGTTTATGAATGAGCTGGACTCGGAGGAACTCTTCTCTTCGGTGACGCTTGATGCCTTTATCGAGGAAAGCGTGCGGATTTTTGCTAGGGCATTAACCCCCTAGTATTTTTTTCAAACAAAATGTCAGTAAGTACTGACGGTCATAACTGCTGTATACAGAATTTTACAAAAGAAGCCAATGAGAGGTGGTTCAGGAGATGGAAACACAGAGATTAATGCGCGTTGTGATGTTCACCTTATGTCTGTCCGCGATGAGCGGCTTGATGTTTAACTTCGTGCTGCCGGACATGCGGGAGGAATTCGGCCTGACGACGGCTCAAGTCAGCTGGGTCAGTTCTTCATATTCCTTGATCTACGGCGTCGGAACAATCCTCTATGGGAAGCTCACGGAACGGATTCAACTTCGAAATCTGATTACGATCGGACTGCTCCTGTTCGCGGTCGGATCGCTCGTCGGCCTGTTCTCGCAGGTGTTCTGGATGGTGCTGGTCAGCAGATGTCTGCAGGCCGTCGGAGCAGCGGCGATTCCGGCAACAGCGATGTTAATTCCGATACGCTACATTGCACCCGAGCGAAGGGGATCGGCTATGGCCACGGCATTCGTGGGATTGTCCATCGGCAGTGCGATCGGTCCCATCGTGTCTTCACTTGTAGCCAGTATTGCGGATTGGCGCTGGTTATTCTGTATTCCGCTGCTGATCTTAATCACGATTCCTTTATATCGAAAATACTTGAAGGAAGAAGAACTTCAGTCCTCCGGCCAATTCGATTGGTTGGGAGGCGGACTGTTAGCGGCTGCAGTCACCTTTCTCCTGCTCGGCGTCACGAACGGATCCTGGTGGCAGCCTCTTCTTGGGCTGTTGGCTATGGGGCTGCTTATCATACGTATTCGTACGGCTTCCGTACCGTTTGTAGATCCGGGATTATTCCGGAACAAAAGCTATACCCTCCGATTAATCGTGATGTTTATCGTTAGCGGCATCGGGTTCTCTCTGCATTTTCTAAGTCCGTTGTTGTTGTCGGAGGTACAGGGGCTCTCGCCAGGGTGGGTTGGTTTTGTCATGGTACCGGCCGCAATCGCGTCGGCCTTGCTGGGTAAAGCAGGCGGAAGGCTTGCGGATGGGAGGGGGAATACGTATCTCTTCCTTGTGGCTGTCGGATTATTGCTGGCATGCTTTGCGCTGTTATCTACTTTCATTGGCACATCGCCTGTTCTGATCGCGATCTTCTTGATTCTCGGACATGTGGGGCAGACGTTTGTCATGATTGCGTTATCCAATTCCGTTTCCCTTAGCCTGCACAAGGAACAAGCGGGAGTCGGAATGGGACTGATGCAGATGCTGAATTTTATATCGGCGGGCATGGCCTCGGGTGTGTACGGCAAGATGCTGGATATCCAGTCCGGCATCCACTGGAATCCGGTCCACTTCTATACGGAGGGGAACCTCTATAGCAATATCTACCTAGCTTTGGCTGTGCTGCTGATAGCCATCATGCTGTTCTATTATGTTCAGTTCGGTCAAAGAGAGTCCAAGGGGATTGTGTTGGAAAGCCCAAATTAAGCATTTCATGCAACATCATCATACATTATGGAGGAGATTTATATGACAACAACCTTATTTATCAAAGCCAATAACCGCCAAGGGTCTGTAACGGGAAGACTATATGACGCGTTTCTGGAGAGCTATCGGGTGGCCCATCCGAAGGATACCGTAATTGAAGTGGATCTGTATAAGGAGCAGATTCCTTATCTGGATGAAGTGATGATTAACGGGAATTTTAAGTCTGCTATGGGCATGGAACTCACACCGGAAGAAAAGGCTATGAGTGATATAGTCACCAAACATCTGGAGCAGTTCATAGCCGCAGACAAGGTGGTGTTTGCGTTCCCGCTATGGAACCTGACCGTCCCGGCTGTTTTGCATTCGTACCTGGACTACATGCACCATCCGCGCAAAACCTTCCAGTACACGGAGCAAGGATTGGTGGGGCTCTTATCCGACAAAAAGGCGGCCTTATTGAATGCCAGAGGCGGCGTATATGCGGAAGGAGACACGTCGGAGATGGCGGTAAGCTTCGTTAAGAATCACCTGAACGTATTCGGCATTACGAATGTGACAACCCTTGTGATTGAAGGGCATAATCAATTCCGCGACCGGAGTGAGGAGATCATTGAGCAGGGATTGCGGCAAGCTGCAGAGGCAGCTCAAGGATTTTGAGATAGGGTGTTGCAGAAGGAGGGTCCAGCCAACCATCGGCTGGGCTTTTTTTATTTGCGTGGATGGTGGTGTGCAGAAGGATAATCCGTCACCTTCGAGAATATCAAGTGGCATAAATGTGAGGGGAAACGGGAAGGTGTTGATAGTGGGATGTCGACATACGAGTACTATAAAGAGATTATCGCGGAGATTCCAGGCCGTTCGGAGGAAAGACTGCTTTTGGGGCAGGCTTTTTTTGAATAGTGACGAACCCATATATATGGCGGACTAAATATGTTGAGAAAGGAAATCCTAAGTAGAAAACGAAAAAGGTGAACTCGCATGAAGTCACGATTCTTCTTCTGCCTGCTGCTCGCAGGCGGGCTCCTTCTATCAGCCCCTGGAAGCTCAGCGTATGCAGGACCGGAAGGAAAGCCTAGAGAGCAGCAGCTCGAGAAGGCCATGCTGCAGCAGTTATACCCGGCTATCCGATCGTCCCTTCAGGACATATATAGGGAGACGTATCCTGCTTTTGGCTGCGAACGAATTGTATCAATCAATGAGCGGACGACGATGGCGAAGGATAACCAACAGGCCCGTCCGGTTGACGCGATGCATGGGGCAAGCTATTTTGAGATTACGGTGGGCCTGTGCAAGGAAAGCGGGGAGAAGATCGAGCTGCGTTTCAAGAATGATACGCCAACAGCGCAGTATTATTTGGACTTGTTCCATGTGAGGTAGACGCCTTCTGCCGACAGGCTAGTCGAGAAAGAATGATTTTAATCATTTTCTGCGAATCACAGGACTTCATCTATAGTAAAATTAGTCATGATTTGTGATGCTGCTTATTACAAGACTCATGAAGGAGTGAATGACCCATGGCGCATGCAAATGATGTTCTAATGAATCAGCTGTTAGCGAACGCAAATGATCCCAGCTGGCATATTCCGTTCCAGCAATCCGTGGAGCATCTGACCGAGGATGAAGCGTTCTGGACACCTGCCAACGATAGTCACAGCATTGTCGAGATCATACAGCATCTGCTGTATTGGAATGAAACGTGGCAGACGCGGTACCGCGAATCGCGGGTCGACGCCGTTCCTTCTATTGGCGACAACCATAAAAGCTTTATCATTCCGGATAACGCAACCTTTGCCGAGCTAAGAGACCGATTGCTGCAGGTCCTATTGCGTTGGCAGGACCTGCTGTCAGCGACCAAGCTGGAGCAGGAAGTGAATGGATTCCCGGTACCGGCCAAGTGGTGGGAGATTGTGAGCAATGCTGCTACGCATAATGCCTATCATATCGGTCAGATTGCGTATATTCGCAAGCTGCAGAAGAGCTGTACCCCCTTAGAATGGTAATCCGCGGTTTTTTCACCCTGAAGGTGTTCCACGGTTGAAATCTCGTACAGCTTCGTTACTCCCAGGTTGCTAATGACATCTCCCTGCATACGAAACACAAAAAATGCATGGATGGTACCCGAATTTTCCCTGGGCCCACCCATGCACCTCGTTTATAACGCTTCTTTAATTACCCGTTTATAGAACATGACCGATAACAACCCGAATATGGAATACAGTGCCGTATACAGCAGCATAACCATGACCATGGGCAGCCAGAGCTCGGTTCCGAAGAAGAACCAGCCGGATTTAACGGCGAAGTAACTGTGGGACAACCCGACAACCAGCGGAATGCCGAAGTTGAACAGCTGCTTGATCTGAATCCCCTTCAGCAGGTTTCCTTGCGTGAAGCCCAGCTTCCGGAGAATGGTATAATTCGGCTTCTCCTCTTCACCTTCATCCATCTGCTTAAAGTACAGGATACATCCTGAAGTAATCAGGAAGGTAAGTCCCAGGAATCCTACGATGAACATCATCAAGCCCATGTTGCTCTTCTGGTTGAAGGCCATTTCCGTCTGAGATAGGTTCCCTGTTCCCTCGCTAATGTCGAGTCTCTTAAAGATTTGATTGGCCTGATCCACAGCGTTTGGATCCACAATATCGATGCCGTGATAGACATTGGACTTCTTCTGGATCTTCGGATCCAGGTCTTGAACCAGCTTATCAAATACGGTCTGGTCCACAATCGCCGTAGGCAGTCCGCCGCTTGCATAATAATAGGATACGTAGGCTTCCTTGTCCAAGCCGATCAGCTTTTGCTTAAGGCTGTGTTTAGGGCTTATGAACTCAATTTCCCCTGTGGTCCGAATTGCCATAAATTGCTGGATTGCGTCACTGTATCCCGTGAACAGCGTCTCCCCGGGGGAAACATCCTTGCCTTCGACGCCGGCATCACTGATTACCGGGATGATCATGGAACTGGAATCGACTTGCCCGGAGACTTCCAGGCTGGCCCCGATAATGTCGGATAGGTCCGCTTTCACCTGAATTACGTCCCGTACGGTCTTCGTAAATTCGATATCCTCATCCGTAAGTGTCTGGATGAAGGCGGCATAATCCTTCTGATCCGCTACCGCAAAATGGTTGGGCACACTCTGCTCGGCCGATTTCTCCGCAGAATAATATGAGATATAGCTGAGTGACAATAGTCCGATTGCAAGCGCGGATACGGTCGTAATGATGGTCAGCAGCAGCGCATTCGATTTCATGCGGAACATGATGGAGGAGAGGGACAGCACATCGTTCAGGGACAAGTAACCGCCCTTGCTCTTCCGGATTGCGTTGAATAGAAAGCTGACCGACCCTTTATAGAACAGATAAGTCCCGATGATAACCGATCCCAAGATCAGGATCATGGCCATGAACAGCTCGTTCATGGTGGTGAAATCTCCGCTGAACAGCTTGGTCGATACATAATAACCGAGAAGGATGAGTCCAATGCCGAGCAGTCCGAATAACATTTCGGCGAAGGACATTTTCTTAATTTGGTTCTCGGTTGTGGATACGGCGCGGAAGAGGGACAGAATGCTCTGTCTTTTGATGAATGTATAATTCATGATCATGATTAGCACATAAATGACGGCAAACACAATCACGGTCTGGATCATCGCCTCGGTGGAGAAGGATAAAGCCGCTTCGGTATCTACGCCAGTCACCTTGAACAGAATCATCAGGATTAAGCGCGAAGCCGCGAAGCCGGCAAAAATACCGATGACCATGGAGCCGAAATACAGGATCAGGTTCTCTGCGCTTAGGATCCGGAATATCTTGCCTTTGGTCAATCCGATGAGCTGAAACAGCCCGATTTCTTTGCTGCGCCGTTTAATAAAAATCGTGTTGGCATACAGCAGGAATATCGCTACGATTGCCACGAGCAGCACGGAGGCAGCGCCAAGCGCTGCCGCTCCCTTCACAGAGCCTTTCGCTTCATCCATCGCCGGATCATATTGCAGCGTGACAAACGCGAAGTACAGACCCACGCTGAAGATGAGCGCAAATACGTACAGATAATAATTCTTGATATTCTTCTTCAAATTCCGGTAGATCAGATAATTAATGTTCATTCTGAACACCGCCTAGCACGCCCTGAGTTTTGATGATGTCATTGAAGAAGGCCTGCCGGGACTGCTCACCCTTGTTCAGCTGGGTATAGATCTGTCCATCCTTAATGAAGACGACCCGGGTGCAATAGCTGGCGGCCACGGGATCATGGGTAACCATGATGATCGTGGAATCGATCTTCTGATTTAATTCGCTTAGCTTGTTCAACAGATCGGAAGCGGACTTCGAGTCCAGCGCGCCCGTCGGCTCATCGGCAAAAATAATGCTGGGATCATGGATAAATGCGCGAGCCGCGGAGGTTCGCTGCTTCTGTCCCCCGGAGATTTGGTTCGGATATTTATCTTTGAGTTCGTAGATGCCAAGCTCGGTTGCTATGCGTTGGAATTTCTGATCCGCTTCTTTCTTCGAGACTTTCTTAATGGAGAGCGGCAGCAGCACGTTTTCCTTGACGGTTAATGTATCCAGCAGGTTGTACTCCTGAAAAATAAAACCCAGATGGTGCTTCCGGAACTCCGCCAGCTCCTTCTCCTTCAGGCCCGTAAACTCTTTACCCTCGATCTTGATGCTGCCGAGGCTCACTTTATCGATCGAGGAGAGCACGTTCAGCAGCGTGGTTTTACCTGAGCCCGATGCGCCCATGATGCTGACGAACTCGCCTTTATCCACGCGGATATCGATACCCTTCAGCACTTCCTGTTTATTGAATTTGTTGCCGTAGCTTTTATGAATTTGGTTTGCTTCAAGAATTGCCAATTTCACTCACTCCTTCGTTATCTGTCCTTATCATAAAGGAGTCGCAGCGCCTTTTCCTTCGATTCGCCGAACAAAGTGCAAAAGCATGTGACATTGTTGTCACATGCCGGTCATGCTAACAAAATCATTCCGTCTCGGAAAGATCAAGGTAAAGGTGGTGCCGATGCCGAGCCTTGATTCCACCTGAATGCGAATCAGCAGGGCATCGGCTACTTTTTGCGTCAAATAGAGCCCCATGCCGGTTGCGGCACTGTCCTGATGTGAGGTGGTCGAGGTGAAGCCTTTGTCGAAAATACGAGGCATGTCCTTCGGATCAATGCCGCGTCCGGTATCCTGAATGGTAAGTCTGACATGGTCATCCGTGAGATCGCTCTCGACGATGATGTCCGATGCGTTGCTGTATTTGACCGCGTTGGTCAGCAGCTGGCGGATGATAAAGCCCAGCCACTTGGCATCGCTGAGCACTTCCGTTACCTCAAGGGAAACGTCAAATCCGATCCCTTTCTGCATGCACCAGGACTTGAGCGCACGTATTTCCTGGAAGATGATCGGCTCAAGCGCGAATTCCTCGATCAGCAGATCATTCCGGATAAAGGGGATGCGCTTCTGGTGCAGCTGCTGATCAAGCAGCAGGTGGATGCGAAGCCACTCATACTGGAGTTGAGCCTTTAACGTCTCATCTTCCATGCGCTCGATCATCAATTGCATCGTGGTGAGCGGGGTTTTCACTTCGTGAATCCAGGATAACAAATCGTCCTTCTCCCCTTGTATCTCCATTAGCCGCATGGAGGATTCCTTCTTGAAGCGCTCGGTTTGAAGGGAGAGGATGTCCATGGCAATCGCCTCAAAGGGGTGCTCCGGCTCGCTGATGGCAGCTAAATCGTAGGTGTCATCCCACGTCTGGAGGCTTTTGTAGAACTTGGTTTCCCGGTTGTACCTCACGAACAGAAACACCAGGAAGAACAGCATCGACAGAAACACGATATAAAGGATGGGCAAGAACGGGATCTGGGAGTCCACGGCGGCTATGAACAGAAACAGCAGCTGCAGAAACACGAAGAACAGAATCCAGCTTAGTCGTTCCCGGATGTAGGCGATCATCATGCATGGGCCTCTTCCGTGGCGATATAACCTTGTCCCACCTTGGTTTCGATGTAGGGATCAAGCCCGAGGGGCTCCAGCTTCTTGCGCAGCCGGTTGACGTTGACCGTTAACGTATTATCGCTGACAAAATGCTCGTTGTCCCATAAACTCTTGATTAGATCCTCACGGCTGACGATTTGATTCTTTCGCTCCATGAGGATTTTCAGAATGAACATCTCATTCTTTGTTAGTTCAGCGGTGCCCTGAGGGCTGCTAATCGTATTTTTACCGAATTCGACGGTGGCCCCGCGCCAAGTTCTCAGCTCGGTCCGTTCGGTATTGTAATTGTATACCCGGCGCAGAGTGGCCTGGATTTTGGCAATCAGGACATCAAAGTGGAACGGCTTCTGAATGAAATCGTCGGCTCCAAGCTGCATGGACATCACCATATCGGTCGGATGATCGCGGGAAGACAGGAAGATAATCGGCACGTTCGAGTGGGAGCGAATCATTCGGCACCAATGGAACCCGTCAAACTTCGGCAGCTGGATGTCGATGATGACCAGATCGGGTTGAACCGCTGTAAACTCCTGAAGTACGGCGCTGAAATCCTGTACGCCATAAACGTTATACGACCATTGAGACAGTCGCTCCTGCACTTCATGGAATAGGGTCACATCGTCTTCGATTAACATAATTTTAAACAAGAGATTCACCACGCTTTATAAGGTTGTTCAAAGCCCTTCAGCAAGCTTTCCCGGTGCTAAAAAAGCTGACTATTGCTTGCAAATTACTACAGTTTTCATTCCCAGTGTATAGCAAAATGTCGATATGTGCTATCTGTGGGACCCATCCGCGTGTGCGTATATGACGAGGCTTAAATACCTATTTACAAACATTTCCTACCTTCCCATAATAGAAATGAGCCTATGACCTGGGAGGGGACAAATATCGTTATGTATAAGAAGTTCAAGTGGTTGACTGTACTCATTGCAGCTGTGCTGGTTGTTATGACAGGATGTCAGGCCGTCGGGGGACTGGATATCAACAAGGCGTTGCTTACCAGTCTCGATGTTAAATCCAGCGAATCCAAGGCAAGTATTCGATTCGAGGTGGTGCTATCGGACAAGGCCCTATCGACTGAAGATAAAGAAGCGATTGATCTCATTAATTCGTTATCTCTGAATATGGACCATGCCATCGTGCAGGATAGCAAAACGGTGTCCATTCAGGGCAGTATCCAATATTCGGACAAGAAGATTCCGCTTCATGTGTCCATGGATTCCAAAGGAATGGCGATTCAATTAGAAGGCGCCAAGCAGCCGTTCTATTTATCGATGGATACGACCGTTCCCGGATTGCCTGATACCAGCCAATACGAACAGGCGATTCAGGATGTCGTGAAGAAGGCTGCAGGACTTGTGCTGAAGCATTTTCCAAATCCATCAACAATTGCGGTGAAGTCCGCTCAGGAGAAGGTGAACGGGGAAAGCCTGAACCTGACGCATCTCCACATGGAGCTGACCGGTGAAGAGATCTTGAACATGGTTAAGCCTTTCGCCGAAAGTCTGCTTAAGGATGAAGCCGGCTTGAAGCAAGTGATCGGCGATGCGTATGATGCCATTTATCCGATGATAACCAGCATCGGCGAGGCCTATGGCGAAGACGTAGAACTCCTGCCACAGGAATCCAAGGAGGAGGTCGTCGCATCGCTCTACGAGATCGTGCATGGCGCACTGATCGAATTCACGGAGAACTATGATGAACAGAAGGAACAGTTATTGGAGGAGCTACCGGGATCCGAAACCGTCTTTGGTAAGGATACGATCCTCAAGCTGGACTACTACTTCGATGAGCAGCTGAATACACGCAAGAATGCGCTGGAGCTGACTGTCGCGCTACCGGCTTCCGAGGACCTGCCATTGAAAGCATTCAAGGTGTATTCCGAAGGTGAGGTCTGGAATATCGGCGGCGCAGTGAAGGCCAATCAGGTGGACACGTCCAAAGGCGTGCTGGACGTTCTGAACGATTCGGTGACACCGGGTCAAGTGCTGCGGAACTTTGAGAAGGACTCCCTCATCTATAATGTGTTGAAGGATGATCTGAAGATCACACACAAAACGATGTTTCTTAGTCCCGTAAGCGATGATTATGGATATGGTGTAATCAAGAAGAACAATCAGAGCTTCGTTCCGCTTCGATACTTGACAGACCAATTGGATGCCGAAGTGAAGTGGAGCAAAGGCTCCAAGAAAATTACAGTCATTAATGATCTGACAGGGGAAGAAATCGTATTGACCGTGGGCTCCAAAACAGCCAGCGTCGGCGGTAAAAACGTGACGCTGCAGGAGGCTCCATTCGTTCATACCAACGGATCTACCTTCGTTCCGCTCCGGTTTATGGCAGAAGCGCTCGGTGCGACGCTTCACCTGGAGGGTGATGGCTGGATTTCGATTAAACGTGATTAGCGCTGATTGTTATGGATAACGGGCTGGCCTGGGTATGCCTGTTATGAAACGTATACAAGTTAAAGTATAGCGGGGCTGTTTCCTATCATCTTGGAATGGTGGGAAACAGCCTTTTTGTCATTCCTTCCTTCATCGTATAAACTGTACCGGTACAGTTGCAGTTATTTCAAATCGTAAGAGGGTTCTCCCTGCCGTAAGATAAGTAGCAAATGCATCAACCTTCTGGTTGTCCTGCAAAAGAGAAGATGAAGGAGAACACATATTATGAATATACCGCATACAAGCCGTGCCTATGCCGCCGCGTTAGGATATACGGCCATCATTGGTTTTTCGTTTATGTTTGTAAAGCTGGCGCTGATCCATGCTAACCCGCTGGACACGCTGGCACACCGATTCACCATTTCGTTCATTGCCGCATCGCTCGCGCTACTCATAGCCCGTAGAAAGGTCCCGCTGGATCTGAAAAGGCTGCTGACCATCGTGCCGCTGGCGATATTCTATCCGTTCCTGTTCTTTACGCTGCAAACCTTCGGATTGGTCTACACCTCTTCGGCCGAGGCCGGAATCATTCACGCTACGGTACCGATCTTTACGATGCTCTTGGCATCGCTGCTATTAAAGGAACGCTCCGGCTGGGCACAGAAGCTGTTTACCGTGTTGTCGGTGACAGGGATCATCTCTATCTTCGTGCTGAAGGGCGTTTCCTTCGAGAGCTCGAGTACACTCGGGATTGTCCTAATTCTGCTGTCGGCGCTATCCAACGCCGTTTACAGCGTGATGGCCCGCAAGCTGACGCAGAAGCAGCCGGTACTGGATATAACATTCATCATGTCGATGATCGGATTCGTGCTGTTTAACCTGATGTCGGCTGTTCAACATGCTGCGGAGGGGACGCTTGTACATTATTTTGACCCGTTCATGCATCCGTCCTTCGTATGGGCCGTTCTGTATCTCGGCATTCTGTCTTCTCTCGGAACATCGCTACTGTCGAATTATTCCTTGTCCAAGATGGAGGCATCCCGTATGGGCATCTTTAACAATCTGGCTACCGTCGTCACGATTTTCGGAGGTGTCGCCTTTTTGAATGAAGAGCTGGCTTATTATCATGTCATCGGCGCAGCACTCGTCATTATCGGGGTGATCGGGACCAGCCTTGCCGGGAGATCCAAGAGCGCTAGTCGTAAAGCGCTTGGGCGGAATGAATCCAAACCTGCTTAACCCGGTTTGTTGTAGAGAACGACTCTCGTTAGCTCCTAAAAATTAGGCTTGAGATATTAGGTAGTACCTAATAAAATAAGGTGTGAGCTAATATTTTTCATGGAACGGGAGGGGGACCCTTTGCTCGAATGGATGCTACGTAATGTGATGGCGGAGAGAGGGATATGGTCGGGAGCGGCTTTGGCGCGGCTGATGAAAGAGAAGGCGAATTACAGCTTATCAGCTGCTTCCATTAGTGCCTTGCTGACGAACCAGCCCAGGCAGATGAAGGCAGAGACGTTAGATGCCCTTTGCACAACTTTAGAGTGTACTCCAGGTGACTTATGGGTGCATACACCTCCTTCTAGAACTAAGGGGGCTTAAGTGAATGACGGTTAAAGCTATTGTGCCATTCGGTGATCCGATCTTACGAAAGATCGCCCGGCCAGTCGATTCCGTAAACGCCAGAGCATTGAAGATTCTGGATGATATGGCGGAGACGCTGTATGACAGTGAAGGGCGCGCTGGTCTTGCCGCACCCCAAATCGGTATATTACGAAGGCTTATTGTCATGGACTGCGGAGAAGGGTTGATCGAGCTGATTAATCCGGAAATCGTAGAGATGGACGGGGAACAGATGGGCCCCGAAGCTTGTCTGTCTTATCCGGGGTATTACGGATATGTGAAGAGGGCCAATAAGGTTAAAGTAAAGACATTGAATCGTCAAGGCCAGACGGTGATCCTGGAAGGCGAAGATTATCTGGCCAGATGTATGCAGCACGAGATTGATCACCTGAACGGCATATTGTTTGTGGACCATGTTCGGGATGGATGGTTGTATCACGAGGAGACCCATCAACGCATCGAGCTGTTTCCTGTCATTGGATTATCCAATACTGGCGTATAACGGACATGAGGAGACTCTTATAAGGAAAGAAATAGAACGGCCGGATGTTCTTATGTCCGACCGTTTTTTTAATATCATTCACGACCAAAATAAGATATTGCATTTAGAAGGTTGACGGCACAGAATTATCATGATACTATTATCTTAAATTAAAGATGTTTTAAATCAAAATAATAATTTTTGAAGGTCGGGCAAACACTTTCTAAATAGAAGAGACGGAGGAATTTAACCATGAACGGATTAAAAGGAATTCACCACGTAACAGCCATTACGAGCAGTGCCGAGAAGAACTACGAGTTTTTCACCTATGTGCTCGGCATGCGACTTGTGAAGAAAACCGTTAATCAGGACGATATTCAGACATACCACCTGTTTTTTGCGGATGACAAGGGCAGTGCCGGGACCGATATGACCTTCTTCGATTTTCCGGGTATCCCGCAGGGCAGACACGGTACAGACGAGATTTACAAAACCTCGTTCCGTGTTCCTAACGATGCAGCGCTCGAATATTGGGTCAAGCGATTTGACCGGCTGGATGTAAAGCATCAAGGCATTCAAGAGTTGTTTGGCAAAAAAACACTCGCCTTTGTTGATTTTGACGATCAGCAGTATCAGCTCATCTCGGATGAGAACAATGAGGGTGTGGCTTCAGGAACTCCTTGGCAGAAGGGACCGATTCCGCTGGAGCATGCGATTACAGGACTTGGTCCGGTGTTTGTACGGGTATCCAACTTCGATTATTTCAAGGAAATGATGGAGAAAGTGCTCGAATTCAAGGAGATCGGCAAGGAAGGCTCGCTCCATCTGTTTGAGGTTGGTGAAGGCGGCAATGGCGCCCAGGTGGTTGTCGAATACAACGCCGTGCTTCCAAGAGCTCAGCAGGGCTTCGGCACTGTTCACCACGCGGCTTTCCGTGTCGAGGACCGCTCGGTGCTGGAACATTGGATCAAGCGTCTTGACGACTTCCAATTCCATACGTCGGGCTTTGTAGACCGCTATTTCTTCCAGTCCTTGTATGCGCGAGTTGCACCGCAAATTCTGTTTGAGTTTGCAACCGACGGTCCAGGCTTCATGGGTGATGAGCCATATGAAACACTGGGCGAGAAATTGTCCCTGCCTCCATTCCTGGAGCCAAAGCGCGAACAGATTGAGAGTATGGTTCGTCCAATCGATACCGTGCGCAGCACGAAGGAATTCGTTAAGGAATAATGCAATGAATCTGAAGAAGCAATTCGGCTGTTTAGGACACAGCTGGATTGCTTTTTTCGTTCCGTAGTAAAGGTGTGTGACAGGCAGGGCACGACATATTCTGGATTATTGTACCTTCCTTTCTTTATCCGCATAAACTGAAGTACCGCGATAACCTAAGGGTTATCGACTTTTAGGCAGGGGCAGGTATCGTATAATCCCATGATCATTATGATGGATGCCACCGAGGAAGATACAGCGTTTTTATATGAGCTGTACCGCAGCACACGCCTTAGTGAAGTTTCCTCCTGGGGATGGGGAGACCAGGAAATGGAGGTGTTTCTGCGCATGCAGTTTGATCTCCAGCAGCGCTCCTATGCACTGCAGTTCCCTCAAGCATCGCACCTGATTCTTATGAATAACCAGCTACAGGCTGGGCGAGTCATTGTACATGAGACACCTGCCGAAATTCGCCTGGTCGACATCTCGATTTTGCCTGAATTCGGGAATCAAGGTATAGGAACGGCAGCCCTGGTTCATTTACAGGATATGGCCAGGACAGACTCTAAGCCCATCCGTCTCCATGTTATCCGCTCAAATCCTGCTATAACATTCTATGAACGCATAAGATTCCGGATAAGAGGGGGAGATGATGTTTATGTACACATGGAGTGGAGCGCTTCGACAGAGAGGACAGGAGGTAACATATAATGGCAGATCCGTTCTTAGGTGAAATTCGCTTATTCGCTTTTAATTTTGCTCCCGATGGGTGGGCGTTTTGTGACGGGCAGTTATTGCCGATTGCTCAGAATACAGCCTTGTTTTCTCTGCTGGGGACAACATACGGGGGGAACGGCACGACCCATTTTGCGCTCCCGGATTTAAGGGGGAGAGTTGCTGTTCATCGAGGCACCGACTTCCCGATAGGAGAGAATGGTGGAGAGGAGTTCCATACCCTAACGGACGCGGAGCTTCCCAGCCATACGCATCAAGCAATGGGAAGCGCCAATCCAGCTAATAGCGTGTTACCTGTGGATCGAACATGGGCGCTCTCTGACAGCTTGACGTATCACGAAGTCACTAATTCATTCATGAGCCCGGGCGCTATTGCTGCTGCTGGAGGAAATCAACCGCATAATAACATGCAGCCTTATCTTGTTTTAAATTACTGCATTGCTATAGAAGGGATATTCCCTCCGATTCCATGAAGAACATCCACAAGTAAAATAGGCCGCTTGTTAGTCACCTGACCACCTCTTGTCTGGTCTTGAGTGCATACACTGTGTTGAACGACGGAGGGAGGTAGTGGTCATTTGTTAAGATGTAAAGTTAAACCTGTTTATTCAAGAGGTGTACCCTTACCAAGGGAATATAGTCATAACCGTAATCATTTAAAGAAACGATATTTTCAGTGCAAGAAATCCAAGGTAAGGGTAATCCGGCAACGTGGTCTCCGGGGATTTCGGGGAAGGCCAGGAGCGGTCGGGCCGATTGGTCCCGTAGGGCCTGTTGGCCCTCAGGGTCCTCAAGGTCCTCAAGGGATTCAGGGTATATCGGAAACAGCGGTAGGTTTGATTGGCCCGGCAGGACCACAAGGGCCGCTTGGGCCGCAGGGGATAGATGGTTCGCTTGCTGTTTATGGGGATGGCTCAGCGGGTGAATTGCTCATAAACAGCGGCCAGGTTGTGGATTTAAGTGTTCCAGGCTCTCTTGCAGCATTGCCTTCTGGAACCAATCTGCAGTTCTCCAGAGTGGAAATTGCGGGGACACTTATCATTCCAAGCGGCATCACGATCCAATCATCGGGGGATCTCATGATAAGTGGTGTAGTTACGGTTCTTCCCGGTGCGGCAGACTCTGGCAATGGCTCACCAAACGAGGGAATATCCGCTGCTGCTGCAGGACCATATAACGGCGGAATTGGACTCGGTTCACTGCAAGCAGCACAGGTCATTCCTACAGCAGCTGGTGGTGGGGCTGGAAGCCGACCTTTGTTAGGCAGTGGCGGAGAAGGCGGAGGTAGTTTGATTTTGGCTGCCCAGGGCCAAGTCGTAATTGCGAATGGGGCTCTGATTACTGCTAACGGAAATCATGGAGTAAACCCACTCTCTGCGGGTAGCGGTATAGTCGGTAGCGGGGGCGGTGCTGGGGGCTTTATATTGATTGCTGCTAAGAATAGCATAACCATTGCGGGAACCCTTGCGGCGGCTGGAGGGAATGGGGCTATCGGTTGGGATGGTAATGGCGGAGATGGCGAAGGTGGCGGCGGAGGCGGAAGTGGTGGTGTTATCCACCTTATATCAACCGTTTCTCCTACAGTTACGGGGACACTCCAGCTAAATGGTGGTATAGGCGGAGTGAATGTAATGGGTGTAACAGGCATTGTTACCGTTGGCGGTGGAGGTGGGGCCAACGGCGGAAACGGTGGTAACGGGGGAGGAACTCCTGTTGCCGGACAACCTGCGGTTGATCCGCAGCCAGGCCAAGTTGGCCAAGTGCTTGTGACCATAACACCTGAGCCAGAAAATTGGTTTGTAGCTAGATAGCATAACATGGCTGGTGATCCCTTGATGAATTACCAGCCCGGTTACTAAGGTAATTGTATAATTACCTTCATTCCATAACATCCGAACCAAACGGATGGTCCACAATGTACATCCAGCTTCCATCAGGCTGCTGCCTCACGATCTCGGAGGTATAACCTTGCAGCACCAGAGGTTGGCCTTCCGGGTCCACGGTATGCAAGATGAAATGGGCACGCAGCATAGCGATATTTTCAAAGGGGATGCAGTATAGATTGGTGGAGACCATCTTGCCTTGAAGCAGCAGCAGTTCCTCCAGCGTATGGCGGAAGGAATGAATTCCGATCTCCAAGCTTCCATTGCTGTGGACATGAATACTGTTCGGTTCATACAACGCCAGCACTTGATCGATGTCCCCTGAGTTATACGCATCAGCAAATGCGGCATTCATCTCCTCCGGCTTCCAGACTCGGCTTGCGGGAATGGATGGTTTCATTGAATCTCCTCTTTCTGTATGATGATAGCAATAGCCTATCTGAAAATAAAAGCTGTGGTAAGTACGCAGAATTTTATGACATAGTCATCTGGAAGCCTCGAGTACTGTATGAACTGTTTCAGGAAACGCTGCGATTTGGTGAGCTGCATCGGAGAATACCGGAAGTATCAAGGCATGTGCTTACCGTTCAATTGCGGGAGTTAGAGGAGAACGGCATCGTGAAACGGACGGTGTATCAAGAGGTACCCCCCAAGGTGGAATACTCCATAACGGAGTTCGGTATCCATTTCAAAGCAGTGCTCGAGCAAATGGTCATTCTGGGACAACAGTATATCAATACGAAACAGGTTCCTAACGAATAGCACTTCAAGTTGGCCTTGATCTGAAGAATACCCCCTTGCTGCACACATTTACCGATTAAGTACATCAATTCTGGTTTAAATACAGATACTGTATAGGAATGGATGACTTAATAGCCTGAGGTGGAGCATATGAAAGGGAGTTTATTGAAGAACATCGTGTTTACGGTTTCGGCCGTTATCATTGCCATTCTTGCTATTCTAGGGGCTGCTATGCCTGGAGCATTCGGTGAAGTGGCAGGGTATTTGTACAGATTTACGACGAATACGTTCGGCTGGTTCTATCTGCTCTCGATCTTTGTGATTATTATCTTTTTGATCTGGGTGGCAGCCAGTAAATACGGAACGATTCGCCTTGGCGGAGATAAGGAGAAGCCCGAGTATCCGTTCTTCACCTGGATCGGAATGCTGTTCTCTGCGGGGTTTGGTGTAGGGCTGGTGTTTTGGGGCGTGGCTGAACCCATGAGCCATTTTTTTAAGACGCCGTTCGGAGGCGTCGAAGCACAAGGTGTGGACGCGGCGCGTGTGGCTATGGGCTATTCTTTTTTTCATTGGGGGATTAGTCAGTGGTCGGTGTTTGCCCTTGTCGGACTTGTGATCGCGTTTCTTCAGTACCGTAAGCAGAAGGATGGGCTAGTGTCGACAGCGCTGGAGCCTGTCACCGGCTCGAAGCCCGCAGTGAAGAATACAATTGATATCCTTGCGGTGATTGCAACGGTCATGGGCATCGCGACTTCCATTGGACTTGGCGTTCTGCAGATGAGCGGTGGTTTGAACACGATTATGGGAGTGAACAATGGTGTCGGGTTGCAGTTAATGATGCTGGGGCTTATTTTTGTCGCTTATATGATCTCATCCACAACGGGATTGGATAAAGGGATTAAATACTTAAGCAACCTGAACCTCGCGTTGGCGCTCATTTTTTTATTGTTTGTGTTTGTTAGTGGTCCCACTGTTTTCATCTTGGAGACCTTTACATTGGCGCTGGGCGATTACATTACGAATTTCGTATCGTACAGCCTGAGGCTTCAACCCTACGCTGAAGGCACGTGGGTACGGGAATGGACGATCTTTTACTGGGCCTGGGCGATTGCTTGGTCTCCGTATGTGGGAGCTTTCGTGGCGAGGGTGTCCAAGGGAAGAACGATTCGTGAATTCATTGTGGGTGTGATGGTTGTGCCGCCGGTCATTGCCTGTCTATGGATCGCGGTATTCGGCGGGACGGCGATCTGGTTTGATCTGCACGAGAGCACCGGGATTGCTGCAGCCGTTAATGCTGATGTGACATCTGCTCTGTTTCAGCTCTTTAACCAATTACCCTTCTCCATGGTCATGAATGTGCTGGCGATTTTACTTATTCTGACGTTCCTGGTAACATCAGCGGACTCAGCAACCTACATCTTATCCAGCATGACCACCTATGGCAGCCTGAACCCTCCGCACATTGCAAAAATCGTGTGGGGCACGCTTATGGCAGCGATAGCCGGTGTACTGCTGTATGCGGGCGGGCTGGAAGCCTTACAGACGGCTTCATTGATTGCGGCATTGCCGTTTACGGTGCTGCTGCTGTTGTTAGTCATTGCCGTAGTGAAGCTGCTGAGCCGAGAGCCGATTCCGATTCGGAAGGCTGATCTGAAACGGTTCCGGCGTCTGGAAGAGGCGGCCAACCGGGGGAAGAAGTGACGGCAAACGCATAGCGGAACCAGGTTTTTTCACTCCCTGCTCGATAAAGAGGGCATCCATAAGGTGCCCTCTTTATTTTGTGAGGAGATAAGCTCGGAAAAGGCGGCAACCATAGCCGAACCAGTCAAAAAAGCCCCTATTACACCTGAAAGAGTGCAATAGGGGCTTGGGCATTCAGTTAAAAAGAGAATAACGGTTATTTTTTCTTCAGCAGCAAATATACAAAATACGGCGCGCCGATGATGGCGACCATTATGCCTGCGGCGATGCCGTCGGGATCCACGATGTTGCGTCCGATCGTGTCCGCGAGCAGCAGCAGCCAGCCCCCGATCAATACGGCAATCGGAATGTACATCTGATTCCGCGGGCCGACCAGCGCTTTGGCAATGTGTGGGCCCATGAGTCCGATGAATGTAATCCCGCCCGTAACGGATACCGCGGATGCTGCAAGCGCTACGGCAGCCAGAAGCAGGACGATGCGCTCCTTCTCAATGGATACGCCGACGCCGATGCCCACGGGATCGCTTAATCCCAGCAGATTCATGCGCTGCGCTTTGTACAGGGTGAACGGAATCAGGATGATCAGCCAGGGCAGCAGCGCAACAATGAAGGGCCAATCGGTTCCCCATATCCCACCCGCCAGCCACTTGGCGATAAAATCGACCTTGGTCCGCTCGGCAGACGACGTGAGCACAATCATGACGCCCGAGAGTGCCATGGAGAACCCGACACCGGTAAGCACCAATTTAACGGGCTGCAGGCCTTCGCCTTTTCGGAAAGAGAACAGGTAGATGCCCAAGGCCGTTAGCACAGCTCCGATAAATGCCGCCAAGGGCAGCATGTAAATAAATGAGCCGGCTTCGATCGGGAAGAACAGGAAAAATACGGCTACGCCGACCCCGGCCCCCGAGTTAATGCCGATAATACCGGGATCCGCGAGATCATTTCGGGTAATGCTCTGCAGAATGGCACCCGATAAGGCAAGCGCCATTCCGGCCAGCAAAGTAATAAGCATGCGCGGCAGGCGCACATCGAAGATAATGAATTTCTCCTTGAAGCTGCCTTGGCCCAGCAGGGTTGGAATAATTCGGTCATAGCTAACGGACGAATAACCGAGACCCAGACCAACGAGGACAGTAACCACTGTAAGGATCAACAAGACCAGAAATGTAATGCGTTGTTTTCTTATTAACGATGGATGAATCATGACAGTCCCCGCCCTCCTTTGCGTACGATAAACAGGAAGAAGGGCAATCCCATGATGGCGATCAGAGCAGCTACGGGTGTTTCGTAAGGAGCATGCAGCGTTCGTCCAACCGTGTCGGCAAACAGCATGAAGATGGCTCCGACGAGGGCGGACATCGGAATGACATGGCGGTAGTCGGTTCCGACGATCCCGCGGACAATATGGGGAATCATCAGGCCGAGGAAGGCCAGATTTCCCACCAAGGCCACAGAGGTTCCAGCCAGGAGGACAATCACGACAAACAGGATGCCTTTGATAGCAGCAATGTTCTGTCCCAAACCGACGGCGACTTCTTCACTTAGGCTAAGGATGGTCAATTGTCTTGATAACACGATGGCAATTATAATTCCAATGAGAATAAACGGAAATATCGTCTGTAGCTGTCCCCATGATGTGCCGATCACACCGCCTGCCGTCCACATGGACACATCCTTGGATATTTTAAAATAAATGCCGATTCCTTCAGCGATGGCGTACAGGAATGCGGATACGGCTGAGCCAGCCAGCACCATCTGCAAGGGAGAGAAGCCGCCTTTTCGCATGGCTCCGATGCCAAAGACCATCACGGCGCCGATCGCCGCTCCGATGAAGCAGGCCACCATAATGCCAAAATAATTGGCAGCCGGCATGAAAGCCAGCGTGAAGGCAAGCGCCGCATTCGCCCCGCTGGTAAGGCCGAGCAGGCCGGGATCCGCCAGCGGATTGCGGGTAATGCCCTGCATGATGGCGCCGGAGACCGCAAGCGCGGCTCCGACCAGAATAGCTGCAACCTCACGGGGCAGGCGGATTTCGCGAAGGAGGGATAATTTTTCGCCCTCCATCGAGGTGGTAAGGGCAAACCATACATCCTTGATGCTGGTTTCAGCCGCACCGAACACCATCGCAACAACAAACATGCCCATAAATACGATGATGCCTGCAATCAATTTGATGGAAATAGGAATGGATCGTTTCGTAGGCATTGTCATGGAATCATCTTCTCATCTTAAAGTTGGAATATGCAATCGAAATAAGTCTGAGCAAAGGCAGCCTAAATGCTAGTTGCCCAAAAAGTGTTCCGTAATGAACTCTAGCTGGTACTCCAGCGTGGTGGCATCATTAAAATAAATCCGGTTTCCGTCTGCTTCGTATACGCGGCCATTCTTCACCGCCGGGATTTGCTTATACGTCTCGGTTTGCTGGAAGGACGTATCGGCATCGGCAAATTTGCTTAGAATAACATAGTCGCCGGCATACTCCGGCAGCACTTCCGCGGAAAGGGCATAGTAACCGTCCTTCAATGCCATTTCTTTCACTTTCTCCGGCATTTTCAGCTTCATTTCCTGATACAGGATTTCAGTGCCGCGGCCCCAGTTATCGCCGTATACATAAAGCTGTTTATCAAAGCTCTCAATAACGGATACGGTGGCGTCTTCTCCAATTTTGGCACGGATGTCCTCGCCGGCTTTTTGCGCCCGTTGCTTGAAATCATCGATCCAGGCCTGGGCTTCCTTTTCTTTGTTCACAAGCTTGCCGATTTCAAGATGCTGCGTCAAATAATCGACTTTTCCGTAGGTGAAGGTCACGGTTGGGGCAATCTCTTTCAGCTTATCCACGTTCTTGATAGTGGACAGGCCGATGATGAGGTCGGGGTCCAACTCGATGATTTTCTCCAGGCTTTCATCCGTGACTTCTTCGGCATCCTTGATTTTGTCCGCAAATGCGGGGTTGGCCTTGGACCAGGAATCAACGCCCACCATGTTGACGCCGAGTGCAAGCAGGTCGCCTACATAGGAAGACAGCACAATCACGCGCTGCGGTGTGGCAGGCACTTCGACGGGTCCGTTCTCGGACTCATATGTAATGGTCCCGGATGGAGTTTCGCTTTGTTCCGTTTTAGGTGATTCGGCCGTTCCTGTATTATTGCTGTTTGTCTCCGCAGGCTTGCTGCTGCAAGCGCTAAGAATGAGCAGCAGCGCTATAAACGGGATGAGTAGTTTCTTCGTAGTTGTCGTTTTGCTCCGTTTTGAGTACATCCTCTTTTTCCCCTTTTAATAGATTGTATGTGATACAGATCGGTTTCGCCGTGCGCGGATCGCGGCCGATCTCGGCGTCGATATGGAATACTTTCTTTAATACGTCGTGTGAAATGACGGCTTCCGGATCACCGGCCTGAATGATATCTCCATCCTTCATCGCGATAATGTAATCAGCGAATCTGGCGGCTTGGTTTAAATCATGCAGGACCATAACAATGGTACGCTCCTGCTCGATGTTAAGCCTCTCCAGCAGTTCCAGGATCTCAAGCTGATGCGCCATGTCCAGATACGTTGTCGGTTCGTCGAGGAAGATCATTTCGGTCTCCTGAGCAAGTGCCATCGCAATCCACACCCGCTGTCTTTGTCCCCCGGATAGAGCATCCACCGAGCGATATTTGTACTCCTGGGTCCCGGTAACCTCCAGCGCCCAGTCAATCACTTCCATATCCTGCTTGGTCAAGCGGCCAAAACCGCGTTGATGAGGATATCGGCCATAGGAGACAAGCTCGCCAACCGTCAATCCGCCCGGTCCTTCCGGAGTTTGGGGCAGAATGGCCAGCTTTTTCGCCAGCAGCTTGGTGTTCATCTTGGCGATTTCTTCTCCATCGAGAATGGCAGCACCGGACTGGTAAGGAATAATGCGGGTAACAGCCTTCAAAAGAGTGGATTTGCCGCAGCCGTTCGGCCCAATGATGGTTGTGATTCTTTTATCGGGAATATCTACGTTAAGACGATTCAATATCAGATTCTCGCCGTAACCGACGCTTATTCGATCTGTACTTAGGCGAATCATCATTTCACCTCCAGAGTAGTTAGCTATCAAACGATAATGATTCTCAATTTCATCCATAAATATAATGTGGGGCCGCGTCGTTGTCAATAAATATCTTAATGGAAATTTTAAATAATATTCATGTTTCAGCCGAATAATATCCATATATAGATTGGCAGGGTGATACATGCCTATATATAGGCGAAATTGTGACAATATGAATTTTTTCTAAATGATTGATTGTAAAACGGTGGAAGGCAACGTATACTAATTGATAATGATAATCATTTACGTTACAAGGTAATCACAAACAGCCTTTTAATTTATAGACCGGGAGTGAAATGCATGAGTGGGAAAGAGATATTTGATGTAACGGTTATTGGTGGAGGACCAGCAGGATTATATTCTGCTTTTTATAGTGGACTGCGCGGCATGAAAACCAAGATTATAGAATATCAACCCATGCTTGGCGGAAAGGTTCACGTCTATCCGGAAAAAATGATATGGGACGTTGGCGGACTGACACCCGTTCCGGGCGCGAAGCTGATCGAGCAGATGGTTCAGCAAGGTCTGACGTTTAATCCCGAAGTGCTGTTAAACGAGAAGGTTGAATCGATCGCCCGCAATGAGGAAGGGCTGTTCGAATTACATACGGCGAATTCCGGCGTGCATCTGTCCAAAACGGTCATCGTGGCGGTTGGCGGAGGCATCCTGAATCCGCAGAAGCTGGATATTGAAGGAGCCGAGCGGT
The DNA here is from genome assembly GCF_056173265.1 of Paenibacillus sp. QJM3NY_38. Lineage (NCBI taxonomy): Bacteria > Bacillati > Bacillota > Bacilli > Caryophanales > Paenibacillaceae > Paenibacillus > Paenibacillus sp. QJM3NY_38. Next base: position 7,041,652 of record NZ_CM149665.1, on the reverse strand, counting down.
TTGAGGTGTCGAACCTGAACTACACGGTGAAATCCCTGCAGCATTTCAAGGGCAAAACGGTGATTGTGTCCGGCGGAGGAAACTCGGCCGTGGATTGGGCGAACGAGCTGGAGCCTGTGGCGAAGAAAGTGTACCTGGCCTATCGCAAAGGCGAATTGTCAGGCCATGAAGCCCAAGTCGATCAGTTGATGAACAGCAAGGCCACTTGCCATCTCAATACATCGATCACGAAGCTTATTGCTTCGGATAATCATGAGGTGATCGAGCGGGTGGAATTGACCAATAATGAGACGGGGGAAGTTTCCTATCTGGCCGTAGACGAAGTGATCATTAACCATGGCTATGAACGGGATATGTCCCTCTTGGAGAACAGCAAGCTCGATATTCATCGGGTGGATGATTACTATATCGCGGGCAACGCAAGCTGCAACTCTTCCATACCGGGGTTGTATGCCGCGGGCGACATCCTGCATTTTGACGGGAAGCTGCACCTGATTGCGGGCGCCTTCCAGGATGCCGCGAACGCGGTGAACAGCGCGAAGCAGTTCATTGAGCCGGATGCCAAAAAGTACGCGATGGTCTCCTCGCATAACGAGGTATTCAAAGAGCGAAACCGCGAATTAGTAAAGCAATTGATCAATTAACGAAGCAGGCAAAGTGCTTATATGCCATTAAGCATAAAAGAGAAGCGAGGGAATTCCCCGCTTCTCTTTTTTTGCATTACCTTAATGTTTTGGGATGATGCCTGAAGTAATCAACGGGCCGTAGTTGATCAGCTGGGTCATCATGATCGCCATTTCTCTTGCGGACTTATTCATGCCGGACTCGATCCAGTGTATGACCAGGCCGATATTGGCGGAGGTCATATACGCAATCAAATAATCGCTCGGAATGATTTGATTCTCTCCTGCGGGCATTCTGAACGCATGCTTAGCAAACATATGCTCCTTCATGAATTCCCTGAATTGCCGCACGAAGGATATGTCCCCATTCGGGCCGACAATGGCTCGGAAGAAGGAAGCATGACGGATGAGCTCCTCGAATATTTGCTCTGACGCCGGATAAGGCTCGCCCTTTTCCGCATAGTCTCTGGAATCCCTGGGGTCAATATGAACGACGATGTCCTTAATCTTCTGGAGCACCTCTTCTTTGAGCTTATCCAGCATATCCGGCACATCCCGATAATGCAGATAGAAGGTACCTCGGTTGATATTGGCGCGATTGGCGATATCGGTGACGGTAATCGCGTTTATGCTTTTTTCGTCCATGAGCTCAAACAAGGTCTGCCGCAACAGCTGATTCGTCCGAATTTGCCGGCGATCCGTCTTTTTGATCAAGGAATTCCCCTCCAGTATAATTTTGAACACTTAATCAACAGAATGCTTGAACACTGATGAGTAATGAACACTCCGCCGAAAGCTGATGATTGAACAAAAATCTCTCTTCATTATAATTAACGCTGTGATCTTTAATCAACAGTATGTTCATTAATGACGAGGAGTGGTAGATATGGGTTTCTTAAAACAAAACATGCTGTGGATCGGCGCATTGGTTGTCATTCTGGCCCTGTCGGTCTTCGGCGTGGCCATGATGGGATCGATCGCGGGAGCGAAGCCGAAGTCGCTGCCCGTTGCATTGGTCGTCTTGGATCAGCCGGCGGAGTTACCGAACGGCGAACCCCTTGCTGTTGGCGATATGATGAAGGGGATGCTGCAGGGCAACTCACAGCTGCCCATTCAGTGGAAGATCGTGAATTCGGAAGCGGAGGCACGGGAAGGGCTTGACAGCCAGAAGTATTATGGAGCCCTTGTGCTGCCTGAGGACTTAAGCGCGAGCATCTTGTCGCTGCAATCGCCTGATCCCAAGCCGGCTGTGGTGCAGGTGCTGGTGAACGAGGGGATGAGCACGCAGGCATCCACAGCGGTGAAACAGATGCTCGGGCAAGCGATGAAGATGGCGGGAGGGCAGCTCTCCAACCAGGCATTGACGATGATCAGCACGCAGACGGATATGCTGCCTGTAACAACCGCACAGGCTCTCCTTACCCCGTTTGAGGTTCAGGAGGAGGTTGTACATCCTGTCGGGATTAATCACGCAAGCGGCAATGCGCCGGGCATGCTGGTACAGATTTTATGGATTGGATGTCTGATCATTAGCGTGTTCATGTTCCAGGCGCTGCAGAAAGCCGTAGCTGACGGCAGCGGCAGGGGAACCTCAATTGTGCTGCAAGGCGCTGCCGGTTTGCTGCTGGCGGGTCTGGCTTCCGGTTTCCTAGTATGGATGGCATCCTCCTGGTATGGCATGGAGTTTACCAACGGGGGCCGCGTTTGGCTGATGCTGTGGCTGGCAGGTTCCGCTTTTTTCCTCCTTCAGTCGACCCTGCTCAACTGGATGGGAATCCCGGCTATGGGCATCTTGGTGCTCCTGATGTTCTTCTCGATGCCGCTTCTTAATATGGCGCCGGAGTTTCTGCCGCAGGCAACACAGGATTGGCTGTACTCGTGGACGCCGCTCCGCTTCGCTGCTTCGGCTCTCCGGGATGTGATGTATTTTGACGGATACGCTCCATCTTCTTCGCATTCAGCGGTAATGTGGTTCATAGCCGGAGGTTTTCTTGTTCTGCTGCTGGCCTCGACATTCAAGAAAGGGAGACGTTCAGACCCAAGAAAATCGATGGCCGCTTCTTAATTGAATAGGTTGACGCCTAAGCAGTGCGGGGTTCATCCCTGCACTGCTTTTTATAGTTGGCTCAAGCCGACCGGGATCATGCCAGAGTCGCTGCATCGGGGAACGTATCTCCCCTTAATTCCGGTGAATAAAAATACTGTCGTTCTTCAAGATGACAGCCTGTATAATCCTGAATAAGGGAGTGTGAGCGTAAGTTGAAGATTAAAGTGATCATAGCGGACGATAATTCGTTTATCAGGGAAGGTATGAAAATCATTCTGACTACGTTTGATGAGTTCGACGTCGTGGCGACCGTTGAAGACGGCCAGGAAGCGGTAGCCTATTGCGAAGCGCATGAAGTGGATGTGGCGCTGATGGACGTCCGGATGCCGAATCTGAACGGCGTTGAGGCCGCGAAGCAGCTCACGGAGCGTACCAGGACCAAGACGCTGATCTTAACGACATTCGACGACGATGAATATATTACCGATGCGATCCTGAATGGCGCCAAGGGTTATCTGCTAAAGAATAACGATCCGGAACGGATTCGCGATGCAATCAAAACCGTGTACCACGGCCATCATGTGCTGCAGGACGTCGTACTGGATAGAATCAAATCCGGGCTGTCTCCCGGAAAGCCTGACAAGGAAGATAAGGCAGACAAGTTCGACCGGAGTCTATTCACCGAAAGGGAGCTGGACATTATGGCGCTCATCGCCAAAGGGCTGGCCAACAAGGAAATTTCGAAGAAGCTGTTTATTTCCGAAGGCACGATTGCCAATCACATCACTTCGGTTCTTAGCAAGACAGGTCTTGAGCATCGAACCCAGATTGCGATTTTTTATCTGACGGGGGAAGTGAATAAGTGAGCGAACGCCGAAATTATGCCGAACTGTGGGTCATCGGTTTCAAAAGCATGCTGCTCCTGTATGTGATCAGTAAGTCGTATGCCTCTGATCTTGCGATAACGTCATGGTATATACTGGTCATCCTTCTCTACCTGTCCGTGAATGTATCCGTCTATATTTTCAAGAGTCCCACTACACAGCCATACTTCATGGCACTGGCTATTCTTGTTGTCCTGGCGTCCTCATTCTACATCCATCCGCTGTTCTTCATGCTGCTTCCCGCGAATCTGTATGAGCTGTTGTCTTTATATCTTCGCAGGAGCTGGATGACCCTGATCCCCCTGCTGGTTCCAGCGCTTATAGTGCCTCACGAGCTTGGCATGACCTATGTCTTTATATCCGTTCTATCCTATATTTATCTCACGATGCTGAGGACTTTTATAAGCCGAGTCACATCCTATCAGGAGCAGAACGAGCAGATGCATCGTGAACTGGATCGGTTGACCCAGCGGCTGAGCGAAAATAATGAGTACATCCGGCAGTTTGAATATATGTTCAAGCTGGAAGAGCGAAATCGGCTGTCCCAGGAAATTCATGATAAGATCGGACATTCCATGACGGGCGCATTGATTCAGATGGAAGCGGCCAAGCGCTTGATGACAACGAATCCGGACAAGTCCGCCGAGCTGCTGCAGAATGCCATATCGATATCGAAAGAAGGTATTGAGAGCATCAGGCTGGTTCTGAAGAACGTAAAGCCTCCGACGGAGCAGCTCGGCATTAACCGAATGCGTTTATTCCTTGAGGAGTTTTCCGCCCAGCACCCGATCAAGACCGTATTAACGCATGAGGGCAATATGGATGTGATTACACCGCTTCAGTGGAAAATCATTCAGGATAACACCCAGGAAGCGTTAACCAATACGATGAAGTATGCGAATGCAACGGCAGTCTCGTTGCATATCGAAGTTCTGGGCACCATGATCAAAGCCAAGGTCAGCGACAACGGCAAGGGCATGCAGAAGGTCATCAAGGGTCTTGGGATCATAGGCATGGAGGAGCGCGCCGCGGTCGTGAATGGTACCGTGATCGTGGATGGCTCCGCCGGCTTCTCGGTGACCACTTTAATTCCTTATAGCTAAAACACCGGTAAGCGCATTTGGCGGATTAGGGATATCGGGTCAAAAATGACATTCCCCGCAAGGGTGAAGATTTGGATCGTCAACAACATGAAGATTCTCATGGGTAAGGATGAACTTGTGCACTATCGCAAGGGCATCCTTTTTTCGTACGATAAATGCAGATCAAGTCCACCGGTTGAAGCGTGGATGGAATATGGAGGCGAAAAACGTATGAACGTGCTGGAGATCAAAGGGCTCACGAAGAAGTTTGGGGATTTCATAGCGGTAGACCAGTTGTCGTTGAACATACGGGAAGGCGAGATTTTCGGCTTCCTGGGCGCGAACGGAGCAGGCAAAAGCACAACCATTAATATCATATCGTCGCTCATGCCCATGACCAAGGGAGAGGTCCATGTCCTGGGCAAGAATCTGATGAAGCATCGAAAGTTCGCGAAGCAGCAGATCGGCATGGTTCCGCAAGAGGTCGCGATATATGAGGATCTGACCGCCTATGAGAATGTTCATTTTTTTGCCGGATTGTATGGACTGAGAGGATCGGAGCTTAGGAGCAGGGCCGAAGAGGCGCTTGCCTTCGTCGGACTTAGCGACAAACACAAGATGTACCCGAAAAGCTTCTCCGGAGGCATGAAGAGAAGACTGAATATCGCTTGCGCGATTGCCCACAGACCGAAGCTGATCATCATGGATGAGCCGACCGTCGGCATCGATCCCCAATCGAGGAACTATATCCTGGACTCGGTCAGGAAGCTGAATGAGATGGGCAGCACGATCCTGTACACGAGCCATTATATGGAGGAAGTGGAGGAGCTCTGCACCCGGATTGCCATTATCGACCACGGCAAGATCATAGCGGAGGGCACGAAGGCACAGCTGAAGGCCATTATTACGGACCAGAAGGATATCGGGATCGAAGTGCAAACGGCCGCCCATCTTGAATCGAGCAAGCTGAAGGAGATTGCAGGCGTCAAATCGGTTGAAGTGAAGGAGAATACCGTGCACATCAGCTCCGACGCAGGGGTCAATAACCTGAATAAAATCATTCAGCAATTCATGGCGCAAGGCATTGAAATTCGTTCCGTTCAAGCGTCCGAACCGAATTTGGAAACGGTGTTCCTGACGTTGACCGGCCGGAGCCTTCGGGATTAGCGGACCTAGGAAGAGAGAGGTGGAAGTACATGAACGTACTGAGAATCGCGCTGAAGGAGATGAAGATCGCCCGGGAGCCGCAGATGCTGGTATTCATGCTGGCAACCCCGGTGCTGCTCATTCTGATCCTGGGGACGGCGCTTTCGAATGCTTTTAACGGCAGTACCACGATTGGAGACATTCGGGTGTTATACCATAACGACGGAGCAGAACCCGCGCTTACGGAGCAATGGCAGGAATTCATGGAGGAGGCGGAACGCTCATCGGGCATCGTCTTTGAGCAAGTCGGGGAAGGCATGGACGGAGGGCATGAAGTGAGAAACAACCGTTACACCGGTTACGTGGAAATGGACGGCCAAGGTATCCGTTATGATGGAAACAGCCGCAGCAGTATGGAGAACGGGATTGTGCAAGGGATGCTGTCCGCATTTGCCGACCGGTACCGGCTGTCAGCCGAAGCCGCGAAGATCGATCCGGCATATGAGAGCAAGCCGCTTATTGATGATGGAGGGAGCTATGTGCTGGAGTCTTCCATTCAAGGAGCGAGGCAGCCGGGTTCGCTTGATTATTTTTCGATTGCAGTCACGACGATGATCATTCTGTATAGCGCCTTGAAGGCAGGCGGGCTCATCGATAGCGAGCGAAAGCGAAACACCGCACAGCGCCTATTGGCCTCACCGGTGACGAAAGCCGAGATTTTTGCCGGAAAAATAACGGGCACGCTCGCAATCAATGCCGTATTTGTCATCGTCGTTGTGCTGATCAGCAAATATATGTTCAATGCCTATTGGGGGGAGAACCCCATCATGGTATTCCTGGTTTTGTTCACCGAGATCCTGTTTGCGCTCAGCCTCGGGCTCGGCATCAGCTACGTGCTGAAGGGAAATGCAGCCGGAGCTGTCATCATGGTCATTATTCAACTGGCTGCGTTCTTTGGCGGGGGATATATGCCGGTTGCAAGCACAACGGGATTCATGAGGGAGGCTGCAACGTATTCTCCCTTGCATTGGACCAATGAAGCTCTGCTGCAGCTCATCTATTCAGGCGATGGGACTGCAGCCGTGCATGCGATGATGCTGAATATCGGTTTTTCCATCCTGCTGCTGGCCGTAGCCATGATTTCGATGCGAAGAAGGGAGGGGCTGTAATGTTGAAGGATATGCTCTGGCTCATTCGAAAGACGATATTAACCTCGTTGAAGGATTATAAAAATCTGCTGCTCGTTATCGCGCTTCCCATTGTCGGCATTCTTCTATCCACCTTAATCTATAAGGGCTCCGGAGATACCTCTGTTACCCTTGGCATCGTGAACCACGATATCGAACAGAAGGTCACGCAAGATACGATCGATTTTGTCGCTCATTTGGAGCATACCGAGGCATCGGTCATTAGGGAATCGGAAGCGGATGACTTGGTTGTGTCGGGTGAGCTGGATGCGGTGCTGATCTTCCCCGAGGGGTTTGCGAAAGGCGTAATTCAGGGGACACCCGAGCCGGTCCGGATCGAATCGATTAAGGGCGCTCAAGTTACGGGGTATGTCAAATCGTATCTAAACGCGTACGTCCAGAATATTTCATCCATGGGGGTTATAGCGGGTGGCGATGCCGCCGCGTTTAACGAATTATACAGCGGTTATCGGAGTTCTACGTTTCAATTGTCCACGACCACGGTTGCGGACCAATCGGCCAATCATGATATGACCAACCGGACGATCGGTTACTTGGTTGTGTTCATGTTATTCTCCGCCGTGAATTTATCGGCATTGACGATCCGGGATCGCGAGAATCGTACGTACTATAGACTCTTATCGTCGCCTATTACGGCCCGCAGCTACGTCTTCTCGAATGCCATCGTGAATATCGTTCTGATGATGATCCAGATTGCGGCCACCTTGTTTGTCATGACCCGGTTCTTTCATATCGAGCCTGGCATTCCGCTCTGGCAGATGTTCCTGATTCTGTCGCTGTTCGCTCTGGTCGCGGTCAGTTTATCACAGGTCATTGTCGCGTTCTCGGACAGCACCATGATGGCGAACGGAATCCAGACGATGGTGATCATGCCGACTTCGCTGCTGGCGGGGTGCGTATTCCCGCTTACCGTGATGCCCGAAGCGATTCAGCGAATCGCCGATTTCCTGCCGCAGTATTGGCTGCTCGATACGTTCGGCAAGCTTCAGCAAGGAAGCCCGTTGACCGACATTATTTTGAATGTGGCGATTCTACTCGCTTTTGCCTTGGCCTTATCGCTGATTGCAACCTACAAGTTTGGGCGGAACCGGGATACACAGAGTTATGTATAAAAAATAAGCAGGGCGCCCCTTGACCTGATTCCTGAAGCAGGATGCAGATATTAAGGGGACGCCCTCTCGGTTCTTTCAGAACGTGACCAATCCCATCGCTTTCTTGGCGGCAAGCAGTGTTGGGCCTGCGGTTTCGGAAGCCCGCTTCGCTCCGTCCATCAAGATGCGATCAAGCTCGGAGGAATTCACGATTTGATGGAACCTCTCCTGGATCGGTTGTAGTTTCTCGATGACCACTTCGGCCAATTCCTTCTTGAACGTGCCGTATCCCTGGCCTTCATACCGTTTCTCGATGACGGAGATGGCTTCCTCGGAGAATACCGAGTAAATCTCGATCAGATTGCTGACCGCCGGCTTCTGCTCCCAGTCATGCCGGACCTCGCCGTCTGAGTCGGTAACGGCCTTCGAGAATTTCTTGCGGATATCCTCCGGCGAATCCATCATGTGGACGCAGCTGTTTTTGTTCGGATTGCTCTTGCTCATCTTCTTGGACGGATCGTCAAGGCCCATGATGCGGGAGCCAATATCCTGAATGATCGGCTCAGGCACCGTAAACGTGCGGCCATACCGGTTGTTGAAGCGTTCGGCCACATCGCGGGTCAGTTCCAGATGCTGCTTCTGGTCGTCGCCGACAGGCACATGTGTTGCCTGATAGAGCAGCACATCGGCAGCCATCAGGACGGGATACGTGAAGAGCGCCGAGCTTACCGTTTCTTGACCTTCGGATTTCTCCTTGAATTGGGTCATCCGCTTTAATTCACCAAAATGCGCCTGCGTCTCCAGCAACCACCCGAGCTCTACATGCGCGGGGACCTGGGATTGCAGAAAGATCGTCGCTTTATCGGGGTCAATGCCCGACGCAATGTACAGAGCGGCAATGTCCCGCGTGCGCTGGTGCAGCTCTATGGGATCCTGATAGACCGTTATCGCATGCAGATCCGGCACGAAGAAATAGGACTCATACTCATGCTGCAGCTTCACATATTGACGGAGAGCACCTCCATATCCGCCAATATTCAAATCCCCGCTCGGTTTGATGCCTGACAATAATCGTTGCATAAAAAACACCTCCTGATGGTTTGCGAACAACACAAAAACACCTCATCCCTCTATGGGACGAAGTGTAACTCCGCGGTACCACCCGAATTCGACTATACTGTCGCTCTTTAGCATGACGTGGAAATGGGGGAAACACCATTATTATTCCTGCCATATCTCCCAAAGTAACGGTGGAGAGCCGTCAAGGCCTACTGCTCCGGCACAGCCGAAAGGTTCGGGTTGAAGCGAGAAGATCCATTCACTCATTCCGGGGTACCGGGCCTCGCACCATTCGCCGGTTCGCTTGGACCTCAAGAGATAAGCTACTATTTCTTCTCATAGCCGTGTTGTATGTTGTTCTTAAATTCATCTGCGCAGCTCTTTTCGGATGTAAAGAGAGAACAAGATGATTTGAAGAGTATCATCACACAGGTGTTAGGTGAATGTCAAGAGGAATCGGGTGTCTGAACCGTGCCTGGGAGGCGCCGACGAAGGCAATGGGGAATTTTTGATATATCATCCATCCGGTGCAGAATTCCTGAAGAGAGGTAACCTTTTTCGTTCAGATCGGCACTTAAGGAATAGAGACACCATGAAGGGAGGTTTTAGTGAACGTGTTCCAGTGGATTGAGGAAGCCCGGCGGGGCAGTGCGGAGGCACAGGGAAGCTTGGTTCGACATTTTACCGGCATGGCGCTGGCCGTGGCTTACGATAAATTGCAGGATCCTTATTTGGCGGAAGATGCCGTGCAGGAGGCCTTTACGGAGGCCTTTGCGAATCTGCACAAGCTGCAGGATCCCCGGCGCTTTCCCGGATGGTTCAAAGTGATCGTTGAGCGGCAGTGCTACAGAGATCTGCGCCGCAAGCAATTTCAAACGTTACCGCTGCATGCGATGGAATTGCCGGCTGGCGACCAGCGGAGCTTGGAGTTTGTCGTGGAAAAGAGAGAGATGATCCGCCAGCTGCATGCCACGATCGCGGATTTGCCGCCCGGCATGCGGATTGCGGTCCAGCTCTATTATTTTCAAGGCTACAGCCTGCGGGAGATCTCGCAATATTTGGATATATCCTTGCCGGCTTTGAAGAAGAGACTCTTTGATGCCCGGCGGAAGCTGAAGAACACGCTGCACGTAGCCGACTTTGTATCGGTGTTCACTGATCTGTATGAGGGAGGAAAACGTATGCTGCATATCGTTAACGGGGATTCGGTAGGGGATAAGCTGAAGCAAGGAAACATTCAAGGAGATATTCTGGTGTGGAGGGAGCTCTATACGTTTGGCCCGGTCTTCACGAAGATGGACGAGCCGGATCATCGGAGAACAAGAGCTCGGTATTTGGAGCAAACGCTCGGGATTCCGGAGAAGGAATATATCGAGACCTGCGAGTTGCAGGAGAGGAAGCTACAGGATTTTCGAAAATATGATGAAATCGTGCTCTGGTTTGAGCATGATCTGTTTGACCAGACCATGCTGGCCTACTTGCTGCGTTGGTTTAAGGAACAGTCACTGGGAAATACGAAGCTGAGTCTGCTGTGCATTGGCGCCTACCCGGGCATCGAGCTTTTTCGCGGGCTGGGGCAGCTTAGCAGGGAGCAGCTCGAGACTTTATCGGGCACATGGCACACGATTGGAGAAGAAGAGCTTAGGCTGGGCAGCATGTTGTGGGAAGGCTATACCTCGGATCGGCCGGAGAAACACCAGCGCATGCTGGAGGTGGATTCCTCGGCACTGCCTTTTGCGAAGGATGCGTTCGAAGCCCATCTGGCGCGGCTGCCCTCTGTGAACCAAGGACTCGGGATCATCGAGCAGACCACGTTAGAGGCTGTAGCGGGCGGAGTCCGTAAGCCGTATGAGTTGTTCCGAAAGGTAGGTGATAAGCTCCATTCGCTCGGAATGGGAGATCTGGAGTTCTGGTATTACCTGGCGAAGATGACGGAGGGCCCGGATTCGTTGCTGGTTATCGATGGTACAGCACCGTTTCCCGACTTCAAACGGGCTGTACCCCATTTCCAAGATCGGCTGCTGCAAGTGACGAGCCTGGGGCGTGAGGTATTAGCCGGGAAGACCGACGATGCCTGCTCCGGAACGATCGATAAATGGGTAGGAGGCCTGCATGTGCGGGGCAAGGCTCCGTCATGGCGCTGGGATCCGGAGCGGAAGTCGGTTGTGCGGATAGCTGAATCCGATTAAACAGCAGATATAGGAAAAAGCGATCTTGAGCAGATTGGCGAATCAGATTAACAGCAGATAGAACATAAGAGCGATCCTTGCCGGCGTTAATGCCAGGCACGGATCGCTTCTTTTTAACATATCAGAAAGTATAAACTTCGGAGGATCTGCTGCCTGATATCGTTACAGATGAGAGCCGCCGGTTGCGTCAATCATTTGTCCCGTGACCCAGCGCCCGTCGTTTGAAGACAGGAAGGCTACGATATCCGCAATATCCGACGGCTGACCGACTCGGCCAAGCGCGGACATCTCTGCGGCATGCTGCTGCCCTTCCGGTGTATGCAACCATGGAGCGTTCACATCCGTATCCACGATGCCAGGGAGAACCGCATTCACCGTGATCCCGCGTGGACCAAGCAGCTTGGCAAGATGCAAGGTGAACGTATTGACGGCTCCCTTGGTGATGTTGTAGGCCATAATATGCGGGTAAGCGATCCGCGTAACGCCGGAGGAAATGTTGACGATGCGCCCGTCATCACGCAGGAGCGGCAGGGCCTGTTGCACCAGGAAGAACGGTGCTTTTACATTTACGGCAAACAGCTCATCGAAGCTTTCCTCGGTCGTCTCTTCAAAGCTCTGGGACGTTCCGATGCCTGCGTTATTCACCAGAATATCGAAACGGTTGTCCCCCGTTACGCGAAGAAGTTCCTCCTTCAGCGAATGAATCAGCCCTTTTGTGCCGTCTACCGATTCCAGTTTGGCACCTAAAGCGATAGCTCGCCCACCCTGATCTTGTATGGTCTGGACAACCTGATCCGCCGCATTCCGGCGGGTTCCGTAATGGACAATGACCAGAGCCCCTTCTTCCGCTAACCGAAGCGCGATTCCTTTGCCAATGCCTCGGCTTCCGCCTGTAACCAATGCGATTTTGTTTTCCAATCGTTTCATGAAATCCCACTCCTCTTGTTCGATTTAACGCTACTGTACACTCTCCTGTTAAGGGGAGAGTCAAGAGGGTGGTTTAGAATTATTCTAGCGTTTTTCATGAACATAAAGGACATCCGGGGTTACTGCTTCTGCAAGTACGAGTGGAGACGGGGCCGAGGTTCGTTTCCACATCCTATCACGGCAAGGAAAAGTTACTCCGCTTAAGCTTGCAAGGGGATAATTAATTCCGCAGGGCGCTTCTTGCCGTAGATATCTTTATCCGAGGTGAGATAGATCTCGCGGATCGGCTCCGATTCCGCCTGAACGAGGCCTTGGGACGAAATCCATGCCCTGAGCTCGGGTACGACGGGGCAGGTATAGGTGTACGGATCACAACGATGTACAAGAGATGCGGCAGATTTCAGCTGCGGCAGAAAGTCCACGCGAATGCGCCCATTAGCAGGTATGTCCCTGGTTATGGGGACTGCGACTTCGATGTCGGCAATGTCGGCATTCCCGCTGCCGTGGTCATGCCAAAGAATGGTTAGCTGCCTGGCTTCCTCTTCTCCATTAGAGGCAGCGTATTTCGTAATCTCATCCAGCAAGAGACATAACTGGCTGCGGGGAACTTGGTCACGAATGAAAACGGCACGCTGGGAGGGGACTTCCCGGATAATGGGGCCACTTGGATTCCCTGCTTCGGTTCGTTCCAAGCGCGTTATCCTGCTGTTGACCTCATCCAGCTGCAGCTGGAGGCTCCGCATCGCATGCTGAAGCTCCGTCATTTTATCCGCAAGTTTGTACTTTACGGCATCGGTTCCTATATCCTCTTCAAAAAAAGGCTTGAGCTGTTCCAAGGTGAACCCCTGTTCCTTGTAAGCGGCAATTCGCTTTACGGTCAGAAGCTGCTCCTCGGAATAGTAACGGTATCCGCTTTGTTCATCAATATGGGCCGGCTTTAATAGGCCCAGCTCATCATAATATCGCAATGTTTTGATGGAAATGCCGCTGACCTTGGCAAAAGCGCTGATCTTCATCATGCCGGCTGCAACCTCCTTTACGATTCGGTCTCTCGTGGATAACGATATCATATCTCGCGCTCCTGCTTACGTAAAGAACGCAACCTGCCGGATCTGAAGGAAGCACTCGGTCCCAAGACCGAGTCGGTTTTCAGCCCTTGGCGGGAATTCAGCTCGGCCGGATTATCGTACAATGTGTTCAAAGAAGATTCAGTGATCCTTGCTGATCAAGGTGAACGGGGAATGGAAGATATCCGCATTTCATAACTGCCGGATTCAGAAGCCAGGCTGGATCCAGCGGTTGATGATGCGTTCGAAATCAAAATCCAGCTGACACAGGAAGTGGAGGATGTACTTTGAAAAAGGGTACACGGATAGGAAAAGGCAGGAGCGCAGAGGTGTATGAATGGGGAGAGTCTCAGGCATTAAAGCTGTATTATGAAGGGTATCGCCCGGAATGGGTGACATATGAGGCGGAGATGGGCCGCATCGTTGCCGAAGCGGGCGTGCCTGCTCCTGCCGTCTTTGACATGGTGGATATCGAGGGACGAACAGGGCTGGTGTATGAACGGGTTACAGGACCGTCGATGCTGCATCAGGTTCAATCGTCACCGCTTCAGCTATTGAAGTGCGCCCGTGAGATGGCACGGCTCCAGCATGCGATGCATGGCTGCACAACAACCTTGCTGCCGTTGCAAAAAGAAAGGCTGGAGCATGCAATTCTTGATGCAAGCGGCATCCTGCAAGGAAAGGCGCAGGCTATATGCAAGGTACTGGACTCTTTTCCTGAGGGGGAATCCATCTGTCATGGCGACTTCCACCCGGATAATGTGATCGTGGCGGAGAGCGGATGCCGGGCGATCGATTGGAATAACGCCACGATTGGTGACCCATTATGCGACATCGCCAGAACATCGCTGATGTTTCAATCGCCTTTTCATCCGCTGGAACAGTCAGGCCTTATGATGATTCCGCTCCGGATGGCCCGTGTCCTGTGGAATAAAGTATATCTGAATGAATATTGCCGCTTATCTCTTGCGAAGCTGGAGGATATCGACCGCTGGATGCTGCCTGTAGCGGCAGCCAGGCTGAGAGAGGATGTCCCTGGAGAAAGAGAATGGCTGCTGGGTCTAATTGATGATCGGCTGCGTGCATATGCTTGATGGAGATCAGGGCTTCTAAGAACCCATCAGGCTCCCCGAAACGGGGAAAGTCGCCGGACAATCTCAAACTTCTAGTTTCAATACGGAACGGGAAGTATAAGGATAGATAGACGACGAAGCAGAAGGTGGGAATCCCTCATGAGCAAATGGAAGGCAAATAGCAGAGTTAGCCGTTATGCAGGCATCAGTATTTTATTAGGCGGAGCGCTGTTTGTTACAGCTACACTTATGCACCCTCCAGCTACGGATCCCTGGACGGGTCATCATGTCATTTCGATGATTCCGGACATGCTGACCTATTGGCAATGGGATCACAGCCTGATGCTGGCAGCAATATTATTATGGCTTGGAGGACTGTCTCTCGGGGAGATCATGGCCGGTAGACGCCCGGCTGCGATGATGGCTGCCCGCTTGTTCAATGCGGCAATTACGATATGGGTGCTCGTGCTCGCGATGGAATTAACCGTTCTCCCGGTGCTGGCCAAGGAGTGGGGTTCGGTGCAAGACCCGGGGACGGCCGCCTTGGGTGTCGGGTTATTTGCTTTCGGTATTATGGCCGGGGATTTTGCCATGATGCTGGCCTGGATCGGAATAAGCCTGCTTAGCATTGCGCTGCTCTCTGAAGAAACTGTGAAACCGGTCATAGCATGGATAGGCATAGCAGCAGGGTTGTGGGGAGCGATTGGCATACCTGCAGCACTGCTGCTTCCGAAACTCAGCGTTATCATCTATCCGATCACCTCAGGCCCGGTGTTTATATGGACACTGATATTTGGCGTTTACATGGTAATGGGGCGAAAAGCAAAAAAAGCAGGAGACCTATAGGTTTCCTGCTTTTTTGCGAATCGGCACGATCGTCCAATAGGTGCCGCATCTCCACAACCATTCTAGGGGTCCGTATTGGAACCAACGCATCCACAGATTGCTGGCTATGATCTGACAGACTACAATCCCAAGGGAAACGAGTGTAGATACGACATAAGTCGTCGGTGTGGTGTTCAGTATGAAGCGCTGAATACCTACCAGAAAGACGGTTTGTCCGATGTAGTTGGTAAGCGCCATCCGGCCGTATGCCTGTAACGGATACAGCATCTTCGCACCTGCGCGGGTACGCCCAAGCATTAAGAGAGAGCTTAGATAAAATACAGATACGATAGGACCCGTTGCCACCCCGATATGTGCCAGAGTTAAGGCTGCCTGCATGGTCGATGACGGCGATTCGCCTTCTATCATGAATAGAAACGGGGGCATCGGCTCGGGAGGTGCTGCCCACCACATGGCCCCGATCGCAATGACGGTTCCGAGCAATGACAGCAGCCACACCATGTGCAGCTTACTCCATCGTATTCCCTTGCTGATCGCTTCGTGTAATCGGTATTGGCCCGCGGCTAGCCCTAACAGGATCAGAAACGGAATGGTAAGCAGCTTGACTCCTATGACGGCCGCAATCGTAAACCCGACCACTCCAATACCTAGATTAACTCTCCTTGGCGCCCAATAGAGGGGAAGCGCTAGCAGGCCGACAATCGCATAATGAAATAATGCCTCCCCCGATTGATACTGCTGATGGATGACGCCGATCAGCACCAGAATGGCTAACCGGCGGATATACAGCCGAAGTCTTGGCTTTCCACCCGTTGCAGCGCTTCGTGATAGAAACATGTAGAATCCTAGTCCGAACAGGAACGTGAAGATTGTATAGAATCGGGCTTCCACAAAAAAGTTAAGCCCGCGCTGCATCCAAAAATCCGCTGAGGTTTTCGGCGTGGCGATGAGCCAAAGCGCCAATACGTTAACAAACGGCAGACCAAGCAGCGCAAAACCCCTGAACTGGTCTAAAAAGTGCAATCGCCCCTTTCCAGTGGCAGGCTGGCGTTTCATCACGGTCTCATTTTTTACAGTAGCCATTAGTTACACCATCATCCTATTCACAGACTTGATATAACGGGCTCTGGCGATCAGGAAATAAATCATTTGAGCGGCCAAGAATGCCGATGAAGCCGCCAATACAGGGCCACTTACATAAGGAGAATCCAGGTATGCAAGAACCGGACCGAGCACGACTAAGGACTGCAGGGCTGCAACCAGAATGGGGATAAAGAACAGCACAGCAATCTGAATCGTCGCGGAGATGTTCATCTCACGGGCGCTGAGTCCGATCTTGGACAGGGAACGGTACATCGTTTGGTCTGTTGAAAGCTCTGTATGCAGTTTAAAGTACAGGAAGCTGGCGGATGAGATCGAGAAGATTAAGGCGACAAACACCCCGATAAAGCTGAATAACGAAAAGCCCTGTTTATTGGTGTAATAGTTCTCCGCTCTGGATTCTATATAACCTTCACTGATTGCACTTCCGTTCCATTCCGACAGCTCAAGGCCGAGCTTGGTTTCAGGATCACCCTTCTGGGGGAGTCCTTGGGAATCGGGAAGAATAAACGGATACGTATGATTCACACTGATTCCATCTGCTTTGTTCCCGCCCCTTAGCTCTTCAAACATGGTGTCCGTAACGACCAGCAATCTGCCGCTATATACCACAGCCGCAATCCGGTCTGTGCGGTTCTCCAAGCTGAAAGAGTAGGGTTGACCGGATAATTCGATATCCGCTTCCGTTAGCTTCCCTTTACTCTTCTTCGCTGCATTCGGGGTTTCTGCCAGTAAGGCTTCATTCTCGCCGAATGTCCCGGTCGGCTTGGTATTCATCAAAGCAGCCAAACGGTCGTAATGGGATTGCGGCATGATGTGTAAGGAGTCCTCTCCATTCGCTGACAAGCGATAATAGATGGTTTCGACCTCCGCCCGTTTATACTCCAGCCCTTCTGTCTGCAGACGATTTTCAATCAGGGCCAGCTCATCCTGCACCTTAGTATCGTCGGCATTGCTATAGTAGGTGTAGCTAAGCGCGTAGGGGTTATCCAAATATACCGATCGAATCGATTGCTGCATGGCCAGCACGAAGCCGGTGCTCATGGAAGCCAGAGCTACGACAACCGTGACCAGAAACAGCATGCGGGCATTATCCTTAATCTTGTAACTCATTTCGGAAATCCACAGCAGGTTTGTTCCTTTCCAGGTGGTTCTGCGATTTCGCTGCAGCATGCGGACAATCCACACGGATAGTTGGGAGTAGAAGAAATACGTGCCCATAATTCCGGTTACCGCAGCGATTATCAATCCAGTCGGGTCTAACTCTTTGACACGAAGGACGGTAAAGCCGATGGTAAGGAGCACCACGCCTAAGAGGGCCAGGAACAGATTGGCTTTTGGCTCGGTTTTTGGTTTGCTGGTTCCTTTGAGAAGCTCCAGAACTTGATTCTTTCGGATAAATAACAAGGTAAAGAGCGAAATGACGAGAAACAGCGCAGCGAACGCACCGGCGGTCAGCAGCATCGCTTTGACCGGCCAATAGAACGGCAGCTCGTCCATATCGATTACTTTGGTGCTGATGAGCAGGAACACCTTAGAAAGCAGCATTCCGCTGGCGATGCCCGTTACGATGGCAATGGCGCCAATCAGAATGTTCTCCAGGAAGATCAGCCAATTGATCTGTTTGGCCTCAGCTCCGAGGATGGTCAGAATACCGAACTCCCGGTTCCGCGACTTCAGAAAGACGCTGATCGAATACAGCACGAATAAGAACGCAAACACGTAGACGATGACCGTGGCGATTGTCATTCCCGTACGCGTCATCGTGCCCATAGGCGAATTCTCAATGGCCGGATGATAGATGAATACCGCATACGTAAAAAAGATCATGACCATGAACGAGCTGCTGAGCAGGTAAGCGAAATATTGACGTGCGTTACGCCGGACGTTGTTAAACGCGAATTGAGGAAAGCTCACTTGTATTCCCTCCCCAGAACGATAGCGTATCGATGATTTTTTGGAAAAAGGCCTGCCGGTTCTCTCCGCGGTGAATTTCGGCGGCCAGCTTGCCGTCTTTAATAAAAACGATGCGGTTGCAATAGCTTGCGGCGAGAGGATCATGCGTAACCAGCATTAATGTGGTACGATCCCGCTCGTTAATCTCGGCTAACGACTCCATCACGATCCGTGAGGAGTTGGAATCGAGTGCGCCTGTAGGCTCATCCGCAAGCAGTAACAGCGGCGCGCTGATGATAGCCCTGGCAATCGCGGTGCGCTGTCGTTGACCTCCCGAAATCTCGTACACGCGTTTATTCAGAATTTCGCGGATGCCAAGCCGTGAAGCGGTTTGCTGCAGCAGCGACTCCATGTCCTTGAGCGGACGGCGGTCCAGCGTAAGCGGAAGCACGATATTCTCGGCAACGGTTAACGTATCGAGCAGGTTGAAATCTTGAAACACAAAGCCGAGCTGTCTGCGGCGGAAGTGGGCAAGCTCGCTTTTTTTCATGGTGTAAGGATTTTTGCCCCCGATCTTGACCTCGCCCGAGCTTGGACGATCGATGGTGGATACCATGTTCAGCAGGGTGGTTTTGCCGCTGCCTGAAGGGCCCATGATGCCGACGAATTCTCCTTCTTTGATGGTGAGATGAATATCGGTAAGAGCTTGTGTCGCCACTTTGCCCGCATATACTTTGTTTAATGCTTTTACTTCAAGAATATCCATAATCCAGAAGCTCCTTTCTGTATACCTTATTAGTGTAGCCTAACTCTATCGTATACTGACCTGACCCTGCTATGGATTTAGGTGAAACGAAGCTTACATCTGCCATAAGGTTATGTTCGCATTTTTTGTTCGTATCTTAAGATTATCGGCGTGAGGTTTGGGGTCATCTCCCGATACAAAGAAGACACACCTAAGGTCCAGATGTGTCTTGGTTTTCGGCTCGGCGCAGCGTCAAGGTAACGGTGGTTCCTTCACCGAGCGTGGATTCCAGTTCTACGGAATGATCAAGCTTATTGGCGATTTCACGCACAAGATACAGGCCCATGCCGGTGGATTCATGATATTGCCGACCGCGCTCTCCGGTAAAGTAGGGATGGAACACCCGGTTGATGTCCTCCGGTGCAATGCCGATCCCCTCGTCGCCGATATAGAGTTTGATGTGTTTCCCCGCTGCTTCTGCGGTTAATTGAATCTTCTTGCCGGGGCTGCCGGAGTAGTTCACGGCGTTCGTCAAAATCTGACCCAGCATAAATCGAAACCATTTGGCATCCGTATAGACGGAGATCCGATCATCGATTTGGAACACCGGCGTAATCCCCTTACGAATGAACAGCTTGCGGTTCTCGACCACGGATTCGCTTACCGCAGCACGGAGCAGGGTGGCTTCTACAGCAAAATCCTGCTCAAACCGGTCCAGGCGCGCGGTGTACAGCACCATTTCGAGACCTTTGCGAATACGATCAAGCTCTTCCCGAATATGCTCGGCGGGTGCCTCTTCGACTTCATCGAGCGTTAGCTGAATAACCGACAGCGGGGTCTTCATCTGATGTACCCAGCGGTTGACGAAAGCCAGATGCTGGTCGGTTTGGCTTTGATGCCGATGCAGCTGTTCGCGGTATAAGCGCTCGTAATGGCCAATCCGCTCGTAGATCGCTTCCGGCAGTGGCGCTTCGCCCAGGGGAGGATTGGAGAACTCCTCGGAAAGTTCCTGGCTGGAAAGCTCTTGATACATCGTGCGATGGGAAAGATACCGGTAAGCAAGATAGAGGAGCAGCACGACACTGCTTAACAGCACACCGTATAGTACGACAGTAAAGGGCCTGCCTTCACCGGTAAGCCAGTACAGCAGGGGGACAAGCAGCATTTGAACGGTAAAAAACAGCATGAGCGGGAGATGCTCCCGCAAGAAAAGTTTCATGGGGTCTCCCTGCCCGTCATGAACCGATAGCCTGCTCCCCGGACGGTTTCGATAAGATCTCCGGCGCCCAGCTCACGAAGCTTGCGACGAACCCTTGTAATATAAACATTTAACGTATTGTCATCAATGAAGTGCTGATCCTCCCACATCAGGTCCAGCAGCCGCTCGCGGCTGACCACACGGCCCTCTTTTTCCATCAGCATCGTCAGCAGGGCTGCTTCCTTTTGGGTAAGCTCGGCTGATTCGTCTCCATAGGTCACAACGTATCGCTCGGGATAGATGATAAGACCGGCGCTTTCGATGGTATGCTCATCCTCCTGACCGGAGGCATAGGCACCGACCGCACGGCGCAGGTGGCTGCGGATTTTCGCCAGAACAAGCTCCATGTCAAACGGCTTCGTAATATAATCGTCCGCCCCGTTTTCCAAGGCCATAATCTGATCCATGCCGCTGTCTCGCGCCGAGATGAAGATGATCGGGCAGTGCGATTGGGTACGGATTTGCCTACACCAATAGAATCCGTCGAATTTCGGCAGATTGACGTCCAGCAGAACCAGATCCGGCTTCGTATCCGCAAAAATGTCTATCACGCGGCTGAAGTCTTCGGTGATCCGTACGTTAAAATCATATTTGGAAATAGCCGATCTTAATTTATCCGCGATTCGTTCATCGTCTTCCACAATCAGGATGGTATACACGGTTCCAGCTCCTTTGAACTCCTAAACTACATTATGTTCTTACTATACCCGAATTGGAGAGGGCGTTGGAAATCCAGAGATTCATGTTTCTGAACGGAAGGTAACCCATTGTACGATCCCAAATTAACCTTTGCCCAGGCCCATGCATAAGATGTAGTCACATCAAACCTGCTGCCTGGGAAGGGGCGTGATTCATATGGGGATTCATTTAACCGCGATTCACTGGGTGTATCTGGCGTTTATCGTCTTGATCATGACGCTGTTGATCCGGCGGCGCGATACGGCGCTTGTTTGTATTACCGGAATATTTGCGCTTGGCCTTTTGGCAACGGAAACGCTGAGCGGCTCGGTCTCCGGTGTGTTTGATTCATTCATCTATGCGACCAAAGAGCTGATGGGCACCATCATGATTATATCCATCATCGTGGCGATGAGCCGGGTCTTGATCAAGACGGGGATCAACGAGACGATGGTGGCTCCGTTAACCCGTTTTCTGCGTACTCCCGCGATGGCTTACTGGGGCATCGGAATCATTATGATGGTAACGTCCTTTTTCTTCTGGCCGTCACCGGCAGTTGCGTTAATTGGTGCGGTCCTGCTCCCTGTGGCTATTCGTGTCGGTTTGCCGGCCCTCGGTGCAGCGGTGGCAATGAATCTGTTCGGGCACGGCATTGCGTTATCGGGAGACTATATCATCCAGGGTGCGCCCAAATTAACCGCGGATGCGGCTGGATTGCCTGTATCCAGTGTCATGGCTGCCAGTGTGCCGCTCGTGATCGTAATGGGACTTGTAACAACCGTGGCGGCATTCTGGATGATGCGTAGAGATCAGCGGAACGGCAGCTGGAGAGATGGACTGGTAACTATTAAAAGCACGGGAGACACGCTCACCACGCGTACCGAAGAGGATGAGGCTGTTGCGGCCATATCCCCGGCTATGAAAAAATGGTTGGCTATCGTCATTCTGCTGTTGTTCGCAGCAGATGTTGTCGCCATGTTCATCCTAAAGCTGCAGGGCGGCGATGCAACAGCCTTGGTCGGCGGCACAGCCGTCCTGATCCTCAGTGTCATTGCCCTGGTAGCACATCGTAATCGGGGATTGGAGAAGGTCACCTCTTATTTGATCGAGGGATTCATGTTTGGATTCAAGGTGTTCGGTCCCGTCATTCCTATCGCGGCGTTCTTCTATTTGGGGGATGCGGCATTTACCGATTTGTTCGGTAAAGTGCTTCCCGAAGCATCCCATGGTATCGTGAACGACCTGGGGGTTGCCCTCGCGAATGCGGTGCCGCTGAACGGCGCGGTAGGTTCGGTGACGTTGACGATCACCGGTGCCATTACGGGTCTGGACGGTTCGGGTTTCTCCGGTATCTCGTTAGCCGGATCGATCGCGCAGCTGTTTGCTACGGCTATCGGCTCAGGTGCGGCTACCCTGACTGCGCTTGGGCAGGTTGCCGCTATCTGGGTAGGCGGCGGCACGCTCATTCCGTGGGCGTTGATTCCGGCTGCAGCCATCTGCGGAGTCAGCCCATTCGAGCTGGCAAGACGAAATTTGAAGCCGGTGCTGCTGGGTCTGACCGCTACTACAGTCGTAGCGATGTTTCTGGTGTAATCAACAGCGAGAACTTAAAGAGCGCTGACCGTCATTGTCAGCGCTCGTTTAATCTGTTGAGGAACCGAAGTCCGTAATGTTCATGTTGATTTCATACGTAATCGGGACTTGGCTGAAGGTTTCATCCCAATTCTCCTGCACTTTTTTCCACACCTTCGGATGTTTGATGCGGAGCTCAGTGCCAAAACCCCCAACGTCCACATGATAGACATGCTGCATTTTGTTCAGGACCTGTTTGATCTGTTTATGGGCCTCTTCTTCAAACTGCTGCTCCATTTCTGAGATGTATCCACCCGATGAGGGGATCTCCGGAAAGCTCCAATCCTCGATTAATCTGCCTTCGGCATTAACCTTGATATGAAATGAAATTTCGTCTCCCTGAATCTTAGGCACGATGGTGCTGTGGGATTTCTTGGGTTCAAAGGTTACGGTATGGCCGGTCTTCGGCGCATACGTCTTCAGCGCGCCCCCCTTCACGTCTGCCGTAATCCAAGACAAGCCTTCCAGATCATATTGGCTTAATTCCCCGATCCATTTCTTGGTTTTCCCTTTGAAAATGGCGGCTCCCGAGAATTTATGCTCGCTTTGAGCGGTAACGACATTTTGCAACAGGAAGCTTTCCCCGGATTGCATGGCGCTGTCAAGCTTAATGAGTGTCACGGGCGGGATGATTTTGTTGGAACGATAGCGGTTATCCACGAGTCCCGTTAAGTAGAGAGCGGGGATTTCCCCGGGTTCGGTGGAGCTCAACGCTTCAAGCGCGCTTCGGTGGCTAACCACCACCAGACAGCTGGGGCGGATATCGTTATCGCGGAGAATAAAGTCAAATATCTGTTCCAAGCTATACCTTTTGGCTAGATCGCTTGAAACCACGATAACCTTCAGATGGTGGGCAACAATCGGACGGTCTCTGCGTAAAGAAAATTGACGGAAGATTTGGAAGACGGAATCTCCCGTTAATTGTTCATTCAGGTAGGCCTTGCTTGGCGATGAAGAACCGGACCCTCCTTGCTTCTCGTTCTTTCCCGCGATTGGTGGTACAATCTGGACCGTTGCCGTAACCACTTTATTTTTGGGGTAGGCTGCTCCCTGTCGATTGATCTCCCGTTCAAACTTGGACTCATTCGCAGTATCCAGTCCCAAACCTACAATGACACAGACATCCTCAATCTCGTTGCTGCTCCAGCAGCCGGTAGTCAGGAGCAGCAGGATGCTCGCCGCCAATAGTGACGTATATCTTATATACCTGTTCATTTCGGCTTCACACCTTTCTTACGGGCGATGCTGATCAGAAGCAAGAGTAATGGTAAAGCGCCAAATAGATAGATAGAGGCATTGCCTACAAGATCCCCCAGCTTGAATGTTTCCGATACGTCCTTCGGAATCATCGCGATGAGGAAGATGACAGGAAGCAGGATAAAGAGAAAGGGCCGTATTTTCGTCTTAAGCAGCTGGGACCATCCTAGCGAGGCTGCATAATGCGTTATCGCAAAGGTCGAGAATATTTGCATGATCCAGATGACAAGCAGCAGGGACTCAAAACGCTCGAATATCAGTCCCTGCATTTCAAAACTCCGCATTAAGTCCAGTGTCGGCCATGTTCTTGTCTCAACTCCGTTTATGGACAGCCCGCCAATAACCATAATGACGGTGATTAAATAGATCACCAGGGGCACCGTAATGCCGACGAGCATGGCTTTGGTGCCTTTTTTGGGAGTCTTCATAAACGCCATGGCAACAAACATGATCTCGTAACCGGTAAAAGATAGCAGAGATGGCTTTAACCCTCGAATCACGGGCATAAACCCTGAGCCGAGTACCGGCCTTAAATTTTTGATGTCAAAAATGTTGCTGCTCAACAGGATCGCTATGAGGAAAAAAACCAGCGTAATCGGCAGAATGATCTCGCAGATTCTGGCAATGCTGTTGATCCCCCCGGTGGTCAAATACAGACCGATCCACATAAAGGTCATCACGATGGCCCAAACGGGCGTGCCTTCCAGCAGATATAACCCCGTTACCTCCGCCATAATCCGGATCTCAAAAGCGGCAATGGTAATGAAAAAACCAATAAACAGCAGGCCTAGAACAAAAGCCAGCCATTTCCCGGTGATCTCAGGTACAAATTGAAACCATGTTTTCCCTTGAAATCTTTGGCATAACGCCACAACGATCATTCCTGCCAACAGGATGATCAAACCGGAGATGAGAATCGAGATCCACACATCCGGCGTTTTGGCAGCCTCCACCGTCGTTCTGGGGAGTGTCAGGATACCGGCACCCAGCATGTAGTTAATGATCATGACGGCAGCTTGAGACGTGGTGATCTGGTCATGGGTGCTGTTATTTGCACTGCTCATGGTCATAGCCTCATTTCGTGCTTAGGATGATTAATTTCTGCGGTCAGGGTCGTTCGGTTTTAACATTTGAGGTCGTTTCTTCATCACTTTCAGCGGGAACCGAATGAGGAAGTCCTTCAAGTCATTGATGCCGTAAGGCACCATTGGACTTGCATAAGGTACGCCGAAGCTCTTCAGTATGACCAAATGACTGCAGAGAAGAAGGAAGAACATCACGACGCCAAACAGTCCAAGCACTGCCGCAAAGAACATCGCGGAAAACCGAAGAACGCGCAGTGTAATTCCGGCACTGTAGACCGGGATCGTGAAGGAAGAGATGGCGGTTACGGCCACGACAATAACGAGAAACGGACTGACAATACCGGCTTGTACGGCAGCATCACCAATAATCAGACCACCGACGATGCCCATCGCAGGCCCGAGGGGTTTCGGGAGCCGGATCCCGGCCTCCCGCAATATTTCAATGGCGATTTCCATGATGAGCGCTTCGATGATCGAGGGAAAGGGCACGCCTTGTCTGGTTTCAATGATCGTTAGCGCCAGCTTGGTTGGAATCAGCCCGGGATGAAATGAAATAAACGAAATGTAGAGTGCCGGAGCCAGAAGCGCCAGCAGGGCGGAGAGAAAACGCAATAAGCGGACAAAGGATCCCGAGATCCATCTCTCGTAGTAATCTTCCGGCGACTGCAGCAGCATGCTGAACGTGACAGGGACGATTAGAGCATACGGCGTGCCGTCAAGCAGGATAGCCACCCGCCCTTCCAGTAAGGCCCCGATCACCCTGTCGGGTCTTTCCGTGTTCTGCACTTGCTGAAAAGGACTCATGACATTTTCCTCAATCAATTGCTCGATGTATCCTGATTCGAGAGGGTCATCAATTTCGAGTTTCTGAATTCGCGTAACGACCTCATCGACTAGCTTCGGGTCGGCAATATCCTTCATATAGGCAATGATCAGATCCTTTTTCACGCGGTTCCCAACCTCAAATCTGGTGAGCAGAAGGCTTTCGTTTTTTCCGTGAAGCCGCAGTAATCCTGTATTGTCTGCCAATCTCTCGGTAAACCCGACACGCGGGCCTCGAAGAAGTGCTTCGGATAGAGGTTCCTCCAGATTTCGGCTCTTCCCCTTGGCAGAACCAACCAGGAAGGCGCCTTGCATTCCATCTACCAATAGACCGGTTGTTCCCGCAAGAACAGATTGTACGAGTTCCAGTAATCTATCGGTATGTTTAATTTCGCTTACAGGGAGCATCTGGCTGCTGATATAGGCTTTGATCGTATCGCTTGAACGATTGAACTGTTCCTGCTCCGTTTCTGGAATTCCGACCATCATGAGGGGGCGTATAAGATGGGTGTCCATAAGATCGTTGTCCATCAATCCGTCAACAAAAACGATGACTGCCCGCGTTCCCGTCCCCCGGATCGTAAATTCCCTGAATTCCACGTCCCCATTGTTACCGATTGCTTTACGGACGGATGTTAAATCCGCATCGTAAAGCCCCGTCATGAGAGCCTGTGGCGGAACGCTATCCTCTCTCTCGGGGGGAGAGGGCTTGTTCGGTTTGAGGGCGTAACTCGAATTAATAGATTTCCGAAACCAATTGGTTAACGCCAGCATGAGGAAAGGCACCAGTACGAGTAGTAAAGCTTGAACCCAAATCGTCCACTTCGGAATATAGGATACAATTACTGACCACAATGAAGTCACCCCGCCATTTCTTAGCAATAGATCATAATGTGAATCAAGTGTATTGTTTCCCGAGGTGATCTTGAAAATTCCTGTTATTTCAATATCAGGAAGAATACCCTGCGCCGTTGAACTTATATAACCAATTGCTGAAAAACGGGATAACAAAAAGGGGCATCCCCAGCCCGCTGTCCTGATGGGGATACCCCTTACATATATGAACTAAGCTGTAATCGTTACTTCTTCGATATCGAGAACGGGAGCTCATCAGAGCTGTAAGCACGGTAGCTTGGAGCCAGGCCGAGACGGAAATCGAGGGACTTGCCTGCCAGAATATCCTCATGCGTAATATACAGCTTGGTGTAATCCTGTCCTTCCAATTGAACGCTGGTCACGAAGTTGGACTGCGGATTGTTGTTGTCGGTATGAATCAACATCTGTTTACCGTTTGGCAGCTCAATGCTCACACTGTCGAATAGCGGGATACCGAGCACATATTCATTACTGCCCGGACATACCGGATAGAAGCCCATGGAGCTAAACACATACCATCCGGACATGCTGCCGTTATCCTCGTCCCCCGGGAAACCGTCAAAGCCGCTGTTGAACAGGTTCGACATCAGCTGTTTGAGGACGACCTGGGACGATGCGGGCTGCCCGACATAGTTGAACAGATACGGAATATGGAAGCTTGGCTGATTGGATATCGCCAGCTGGCCATAGTCGATGGCAGCCATCTCACTCATCTCATGAATTTCAAAGCCGTAGCCCCGTACGTCGAAGTCCGGTGCTTTATTGCACAATTCGGTGATTTTATCGAAAAAACGTTCCTTAGAACCATACGCCTCGATCAAGCCTTGGAAATCCTGGAATACGGCAAAGCTGGTCTGCCAGGCGCTTCCCTCGGCATAATCAAGCCCCCAGCTCGTATCGTTGAAATCCGGACGGAATTGGCCGTCCTGATCCTTGGCCCGCATAAACCCGGTTTCTGCATCGAAAATATTTCTGTAGTTGAGCGCGCTTTGTCTGTATTGGTCTGCTACATCCGATCGGCCCAAGACATCGGCCACACGGCTGATGCAGTAGTCGCTGTATGCGTAATCCAGCGTGTGATTCACGCTCTCGTGATAGCTGCTTGGAACATAACCGTACTTGATGTAGTCCAGCGTCCCTTGCCGACCATAACAATTCTGTCCGCTCTGCGTAGTGGCTGCGGTCAGCATGGCTTCCAGCAGTTCCGGCAGCAGGTGCTGAGCCAGTCCCTTGGCCGCCGCATCCGCAATGACGGCGTCAATAAGCGTGCCCGGCATCAGCCCGCGCTCATCCGGGGACAACCATTTTGGCAGGAAGCCGGTTTCGCGGTAGGAATTCAGGAAACCTTCCAGCATTTCCTCATATTCCTTGGGCGCGATGATGGAATAGAGCGGATATACGGTTTTGTAAGTATCCCAGAAGCCGTTATTGGTATAGAGAAAGCCCTTCTTGACGGATCGGGCCGTTGTATCGTAATGTACCGGCTCCATGTTGGCATCCAGCTCATAGAACTTCTGCGGGAACAGGAACATGCGGTACAGGCAAGTATAGAAGGTGCGCATATATTCTTCGTTCGAGTGAGTGACCCGGATTTTGTTCAGGTAATGATTCCAGGCTTGTCCAGCCAGTTCCTTCTGCTCATCCAGACATATGTTCAGCTCACGCTCAAGGTTAAGCTCCGCTTGCTCCAGGCTAATAAACGACGTCGCCAGTTTAACATCCAGCACGTCTCTTTCACAGTCTTTGAAACGAATGACGACATGCTGGTCGACTCCGCCAAAAGCAACCTCCGGGAAGAACTTGCCTTCTTCGTTGTAATAACCTGTTGTTGCGAGATCTATGTCCTTGCTAAAGCTCATGGCTACGTACATACGGAACCCGTCATCGTGACAGCCTGCGAAGTTGCTGACATAGCCAGTTAAATTGCGCTGGGCTGCATCCAGTCGGAACTCGCTTATGTTATTAACATTCAGGACAAAGCCTGCCTGCTGCCCGGAATTGTACTTCATGCGCATTGCCGCACCATAGGTGCTGGGAACCAGCTCCGTGGTGATGTTATAACGCTGCTGCTTCACTCTGAGATAGTGGGGCTTGAATGTCGCTTCTTCAGGCCGGTAGGAGCTTTGACAGGTGAAGACGGACCCTCTGATTTTGTCGTCCGCAATCGGAGTCATCAGGAAGTGGGCGAAATCGCCCATCCATGGACTTGGCTGGTGTGTCAGGCGAATGCCTTGGAAGACGCGGTCATTAGGGTTGAAGAACCAGCTTCCTTCGTTTTTGGTCTGGACGACATAATGGTTCATACCGAAAGGTACACCCGTATAAGGAAGCGCATTCCCGTTGGAATAGGTGTATTGGTTGTTGGTGCCTTGCCTTGTATCGATATAGTTCAGCATGTAAAAGTCTCCTTTGGTTTTTAGAAATAGGCGTGTTACAGCTTCTTCACGGTCTGTCGTTCAATGAGACGAACGGGAACCACGGTATTCTCATGCGGGTGATCCTGGGGATTCTCGATCAGGGTGATAAGGCTTTGTGCAGCCTGATACCCCATCTGTCCGAAATCCTGGGAGATGGTGGTCAGCTTGGGTTCAACGAAGCCTGCGAGATGAATGTTGTCAAAGCCCACGATGGAGAAATCATCCGGTACGGACAGGCCCAGCTCTTTGGCAATCTGAATGATTTCGATCGCGATGAGGTCATTCTCGGCAACAATACCCGTAATTCCTTGCGTCACAACGGCTTGAATAAACTGAATATAGTATTCTCTGCCGTTGTCGTTGTCATGGGTTAAGTACCGGTCGGTCAAGTCATTGACGCTGTAATCGATCAGTTTGTAATCATACAAAGCTTTTAAATAGCCAAAATACCGCTCCCGGATCGAGGAAGAGTTCTCTACCTTCAAGGAGGAGATAAAGGCGATCTTCTTATGATTATTCTCGATCAGATGTTTGGAGGCCTGATATCCGCCGCCGAAGTTGTCGGAGACAACCGAACGGAACGGAATCCCTTCAATGCATTTATCCATCGTCACCAGCGGGTACTGTGCCAGGTGATACTGATACAGAATGCCAAGATCCGAGATGCTGCTTATCGGGTAAAGAATCAGCCCCGAATTGGCGCTTTGAAGCGCGGCCTCCAGCAGCTTTCGCTGTCCGACAATCGTATTGGACTGAATGTTCAAAGTGTAGTCGGTCGTTGCGAGATATTCGTTGATGCCTTTTTCGTAATCACCAAGTCCCGGGTTATGAGCGAATGGCAGAATTAGCAGGATCTCCTTATTCGTCTTGCTCAGGGGCCTTTGAGGGTCCCTGTCTGTGCTCACGAAGCTTCCCTTACCTTGGATCCGGTAGATCAGCTTGGCATTCTCCAGCTCGGTCAGCGCCCTCTTCGAGGTGATCCGGCTGACGTTGTATTCCTTCGAAATCTCGGCTTCGGTCGGAAGCTGATCTCCAGCCTGGAGCTCCCCGGATTCAATCTTGGCCATTAAAGCATTTACGATATGTTGATATAGTGGAATTTGTTCCATAGCGGACCTACTCCCTGAATTTGATATATCATTTTGAGGCGTTTATGTCAAAGTCTAATGATACATTTAATAAAAAGTTACAGTTGTTATGTTTGAATACGCAAAAGGAATATACTGCTCGGGTGCATATAATTCAAAGATTCTATGTCCATAGTATCGTGTCCATGGATATATTTCAAGATTAGACGCTCTCAACAACAATAAATTGGAGAGAATAAATGGGTATATATAATAAACGGATAAAGGCATTAATTGATATATCAAATATTCAGGGCTGGTTGTCGCTTTCCTGCGGGCGTTGATTTGACAGTTTGTCACTTGAGTGATAAATTGACTGTGATTAGGGTAGGGAGGTGAATGGAGTCAATGAAACAATTGGGATTTCATCAGGAGAACCGATTAGCTATGCTGTCCTGGATTCGGATCACCCGTTTTCAACAGATCGGCAATCACCTCTCGAATGAGTTCTTACAGCCGTTCTGCATCACGGTTGCCCAATTCGACGTCTTGATCCAGGTCTTCGCGCACCAACCTTTATCACAGCAGGAGCTGGCCGAATATCTTTCCATTAGCGGCGGTGGTGTCTCCCATATGGTAAAGCGGCTGGAGAAGCTGGATCTGATTGTCCGCAAGCAGGATTGGAAGATAAAGTATATCTCGCTAACGGATAAGGGACAGGCCCTGCTGGAAGAAATTATTCCGCTGCTGTCGGATTTCCAAACCTCTATGTTCGACGTTCTGGATGAACAGGAGTTACAGCAGCTTTACAAGACGATGAGGAAGCTTCATCAGCATAATGTACAGAAAAAGTCGGCACACCCGAGCGTTATCGTCGAGGAGGAGTAGCTGAAGGTTGCCTTGGCTGCTTGTTATCGGCTTTACGAAGGGAGCTAAAAAAGACGCAGGGGAGTCCTAAGTGAGAGAGGGATTCCTTTTTTTGTGCGAAATGAGTTCATTTTTTAATGAGAGATCTAAATTTTCATATACATCATAGGAACGTTCGTTCTATAATGAAATCGATGAGTACATGAATCGCACAGGAGGGTGTTGTAGTGAAAAAGAGTGCGCTTTTGGTCATTGATGTACAGAATGAGATGTTTCAAGTGAATGATCCGGTGTTTGAAGGGGATCGATTGCTCCACAATCTCAAGCAGCTGATCGCAAAAGCCAGAAACGGCGGCATTCCTATCCTCTACATACAACATAATGACGAGGGTTTGAGGGCAGGGTCGGAGGCGTGGAAGATTAACCCCGAGATAGCGCCTGCGATGTCGGATACCATCATTCAGAAGACCCGACCGGATTCATTCTATAACACCTCACTTGAAGAGGAACTGAAGCGGCAAGGCATAGAACATGTGATTCTTGCAGGTATGCAGAGTGAGTTATGCGTAGACACCACGTGCAGGAGAGCGTCCAGTCTGGGCTATGATGTCACACTGGTATCCGATGCACACAGCACCTGGAACAATTCGGTGTTAACCGCTCAGCAGATCATAGATCATGTGAA
Source organism: Paenibacillus sp. QJM3NY_38 (assembly GCF_056173265.1). Lineage (NCBI taxonomy): Bacteria > Bacillati > Bacillota > Bacilli > Caryophanales > Paenibacillaceae > Paenibacillus > Paenibacillus sp. QJM3NY_38. The sequence goes on along the minus strand of NZ_CM149665.1, from coordinate 7,010,024 downwards.
CGCTACCCTGAGATGGTTTGCGGACGTGAAGACAACAGAAGAGATCCTCGTTACGAAAGAAGCCGGCGTGTAATCGCCGGCTTTTTATATATGGATAAATGATCATTAATTAGGACGGGCTTCCGCCATAATACGAATTTCTGGATTAGAATATTCCTTCAGGCACCTTGCCTTCCCAGCAATCCGGTGTGTGCAGCCCCAGCACATGACCGATGACGGCGGCCGTGTCCATGATGCTGATCGGAGCGTCGAGAAGGCCGGGTTTTACGCCCGGACCCGTAATCCCCCAGGTGATGGTCATATCCATCGGGTGGTCACTGCCATGGTCATTAGGATGAGCGCCTCCGCCGCCATGGTCCGTAACCGTGATGATCCAAGTGTCTTCCAGCAGCTGCTGATCATCCAGTGCCTTGATTATCATGCCTACGTACTTATCCGTAACGGCAATCTGTAACAGCTGCTTATCGGTACCGAATCCGTACTTGTGGCCCGCGCCGTCGGGGTGATCCAACTGAATGAACATCAGTTTGAAATCGGGCTGCTCATGAATATAATCGACGATGGCTTCCGTCAGCTCGGGGTCCGGTTTGGATTCCATATGAACATTAATGGTATTCTCAATGATTCCTGTGTTGATCGGTTCCCAGCAGCTGAACGCGGACAGAGGAGCATCCGGCCATTGCTGGCGGGCCAGCTTGAATAGTGATGCATAGGGAAAGCTCTCCGGAATTTGCCCGTGGATCGCCCGGTCATTATCAAGACCGTGTTGGTCCGGGCTTACGCCATATAACAACGAGCCCCAACATTCAGCACTGATGCTGGGAAATACGGTCTGCGCATCGTACGAGTAGGCTCCTGCTTGCAGCAGGGCGTGAAGATGCGGTGCATCCGCTTCTTGAACGAACCTGCCTGCCCCATCAATTCCAAGAATAATGACACGTTTAGCCATCGATAGATCCTCCTCGGTAAGACCAATTTGAACTTTAAGCATAGAAGAGACATTATGCAAAATGTGTACAGGATTGCTTGCAGCAATGGCGGTTGCTACCCCCATGAGGCAATGGTGATGATACCCAGCGTGATGAGTACGGACGTAATGATTCGCCGCCAGCCTTGCTGCTCACGCAGAACGATGATGCCGAGCAGAGTGCCGAATACCGTGCTGATTTCACGGACCGGTGCGATGTGCGCAAGCGGCGTAAGCCGCATGGCGAACAGGAATAACAAGTAAGAACCCGGTGCCAGGATCGAGCCCAGCAGAATTGTGCGCCAGTTCAACGACCATTCCTGTTTCAGCCCTCTGGACATTATCACGGGAACGATGAGAGCGACGAAATAACTGATATTGGATAACTGGATTAGCGCGATCGGGGAGACCCCCGCATCCAGAACCGCCTTATCGGTCAGGGTATAACCGGAAATGCAGAGCCCGACCAGGCAAGCATAGATTAAGGCCTTGGGGTTCAGGCTGGAAGGACCTCTGAATCTTAAACCTGACAAAGCAAACAACGAAAAGATAATGATGCTAAGGCCCATATAACCCGCTGCACTTAGATGCTCATGGAACAACACGAGGCTGCACAGCGAGGTCAGCATGGCCCCAAGCCCTCGCATAAACGGGTATACCTGGGACATATCGCCATGGGTATAGGCTTTGGAGAGGAGCGTAATATAGAAGCCCTGAATGGTCATGGACAGCAGCATAAGTCCGTAAATGTGCGGTTCCAGCTTCAGCCCTGACATCTCCATGAGAAAAGAAGGCATCAGGAGGATTAAGGTGACCGAATGGATGCACCACAGAAACACCGATTTATGAATGCTTCGCTTCGTGAACAGATTCCAAAGGGCATGGGTAAGACCGGAAGACAGCACCAACAGCAGGGATAGCAGCTCCATCAGAAATGTCCGATAAGGACTTCAATGCTGCGGGCGGACAGATTATCCACCCATTCCTGCGAACAGCCCGGATCCGTGATAACCATGGAGATGTCCTCCAGTTTGGCGAGCTTCGAGAACGTGGTTACCCCGAGCTTGGTGTGATCGGCAAGAACGATGCCTTCCTCCGAACGCTCCAGCATTTTTCGCGATATGTAGGCTTCATCCAGATCATAATCGGTAATGCCATCGGTTAAAGAAATACCACCGACCGAGATGAACGCTTTATTCACCTTGAACTGTTCCAGCAGCATTTCGGTCAGAGGACCTGTTGCCGCCTGCTTGGTCCGGTTCATATCCCCGCCGATATAAATAATCTTTCCCTGAAAAATCTCCATCGCCAGATTCAGGACAGGCAGCGAATGGGTGATGACCGTCACATCAGACCGGTCTTTAAGATAACGCATGACTTCGATCGTGGTTGTTCCGTTATCCAGCAGAATGGTCTCCCCATCCTTAACTAGGGAGGCGGCGAGTTTACCGATCGCAGCCTTTTCCTCTGCGCATGTCTGGGAACGGCTGGTGAAGGACGGCTCAATCTGCCCGGAACGTGATTTGACGGCGCCGCCGTAAACTTTGCGCAGCTGGCCTTCTTTCTCTAACCGGTCCAAATCCCGGCGGATCGTTTCCGCGGATACCTCCAGCTGCTCTGCAAGGGCGTGAACTCTCACCTTGCCCTCAAGCTCCAATTGATTTAAGATCTTCCCCCTGCGTTCCTCATAGGTTACAGACATAAATTCATTCACCTCAATATTGTGTATGACTGATGTTGACCGAAGATGTGGATTTGATCTTATATTAGGCTGATTAAACGGTGTTGTCAACGAAAAATCATTGACTTTTCGTCGTTTCCTCCACTAATATACACATAAAACCACAAAAATTCATTAAAAAACCACATGCCCATGTAAAGGAGACGGTTATGTTGAAGCCAACTCTTCGATTCGGAGACGATCATACCTTCAAGATTGTGCAATTCACAGATATTCATTGGAAGAATGGGGAGCCGGAGGATCAGATGAGCCGACGCTGCATGGAAACGGTACTGGACCTGGAGCAGCCGGATCTGGTGGTATTTACGGGCGATCTCATTTATTCGGGTGAAGCCGATCCCGGCTGGAAAAAGTGCCAGGATCCAGTGCAGGCCTTCAAGGATGTTGTAAAGACGGTGGAGTTACGTGGAATTCGCTGGGCCTTCGTATTCGGGAATCACGATACGGAAGGAGATGTCACACGTGAAGAGCTTATGGATGCAGCCCTGCAGCACACCTACAACTGTGCAGAGCACGGCTCGCCGGAAATTCATGGCGTGGGGAATTATACGCTTCCTTTATACGGCAACAATGGGGAAGAGACAGCGGCCGTTTTGTACTTCTTCGATTCTGGGAGAGAGTCCGAACATCCTGCTGTTTCGGGGTACGATTGGATTCGGCGCGATCAGATCCGCTGGTATGAGATGGCGTCCTTGGCTTACAGCGCCAAGCGTCAAGGGAATCCGCTGCCGTCATTGGCTTTTTTTCATATCCCTCTGCCGGAGTATCGTGAGGTGTGGGAGCGGAAGCCGTGTTATGGCAGCAAGTTTGAAAGGGTATGCTGTCCAGAGGTGAATACCGGTCTGTTCGCGGCCATGCTGGAGCGGGGCGATGTGATGGGCACGTTCGCCGGACATGATCATATCAATGATTACTGGGGGGAGCTGCACGGCATCCGTCTTTGTTACGGCAGAGCTACCGGTTATGGTACGTATGGCCGGGAAGGCATGCTCCGTGGTGCGAGGGTTATTCGCCTGCATGAAGGACAGCGGCAGTTCGACACTTGGATTACGCTAAGCGACGGCTCGCAGATACGGGAACAGGAGAAGCATGAACCCGAGACGTCCCTCTGATATACGACAATAGTAAAAACACACCTCTTATGAAATGTACGGAAAAGATCCGGATGTTTCATGGGAGGTGTGTTTGGTTTGCGTTATTATCCTTATCCGTTCCTAAGCAGTCGCAGCAGCAGCTCCGCCTTTGGGGGCGTATAGCTCGGGTCCTCTTGGGACTTCAGCGTCATTAATCCCGATAGCACGGATAAATAACAGGCTACGAGCTCTCTCAGATCGCCAGCCGCAATCTCCCCGGCATCCTGCCCTGCTTCGAACAGCGGCATCAACTGGTCAACAAAGGCATGGATGGAATAGCTCTCGATAATCCGCTTGGCCTCTTCGGGCACGCCATCCGAGGTACGTGCTTGCTGAATCAGCATAAAATGCGTATTATCATCCTCTTGGAGAATTATGGAGGTTAGCAATGTAATTTTCTCAAGAGGGGTACCGGGCACGTTATAGATTTCGGAGAGCGCTAGCCGTGCCTCCTCCATCGACCATTGAACGAGCGTGATGAACAACTCGTCTTTGGATTTAAAATAATGATAGAGAAGACCGTGGCTGACCCCGGCTTCACTGGCGATCATGCTCATCTTGGTTCCGAAAATACCTCTTCTGGAAAATACTTTGATAGCTGCTCGCATGATTTGTTCTTTTCGTTCGTCGCGTATTTGATGCAGTTGTTCTTCGTTTAACGGGGCCATTGCGTCCATCCCTCATCATGGTATTCTCTTGCTGATATCAACAATAACGCATTTGATTTATTCGGGCAATCCCATGGATAAGGGCAGAAATTCATTATTAAAGACCGGAATGATCCGGGCGAGTAGTTCTTCCAGCGGCAGGTTTGTCTCCTGTAATACTTGATGGAGCCAAGCTTTACCTTTACCCGTTGGGTCTGCATTCACGAGTGCGGTGATATATTCGGCATTAAACAAATCCTGAGGTGAGGTGAAGAGACCCGTTACCATCATATACTGTTCGAATACGGCCATATCGTTATGATCATAAGCCAGCTCCTGGCATATATCGAACAGACTCTGGGCAAAAGAGAAGCCTTGGGCGGACAGGTGGCCCTCGTATGTCACGCCCGGCCATCTGAGATCCGCGGCTGCGCTAAGCCACCATGCAGGCTCCATGGCGGATTGAATCTTTAGAAGGGCGAAGCGTTCGAATCCCTCCTCAGGCAGTGCTCCATTCTGCATCGATTGCAAGCATTGGTCCAGTGTATCTGCCTGGATGGCGGCCACCGTCATGCCCTGGCCGAATATCGGATCGAAGCTGCATAAAGCATCACCGAGCACCAGCAGACCGGAAGGCCAATCCTCCATCTGCTCGAAATGCTGTCTCAGGCATTCCTCGATCCGGTAGCCGCGCGGGTTTGAGACGGGTTCAAGCTGCTGAAACAAATCTCCGATGGTAGCGCCGAACAGATTTTGTGCCTCCTGGTCGTACAGCTGATGGTTGGTTGTCGGATAAGAGTCTCCTCCCGCGCGGTACAGAACAACCTCCGCAATCTGGTTCTCTATCGGATTAAATACGGCCGTGCCGATACCACGGGAGGGATCTCCTTCGTTCACAATGGTGCTCCACGCCGCGTGGATGTCTTCTGGCACCTTATAATGCCGCGTGCTATAACCAAGGGATATGTGCAGCCTTTCGGCCTCGGGTGGCGCATAACCGAGGTTCTGGAGCCAATCCGATAGCTTGGAACCGCGCCCGCTTGCATCCACGACGATATCTGCATTCATATGAAGGAGTGCCGGCTCTTCGACGCTTCTGTCCCGGAACACCGCGCCGGTAACGGTATTCTTGTCTGCGTCAAACAGCAATTGTTGGGCCGTCAGTTTCGGTAGGAGGGTGACGTTGGGCAGTTTGGCCACTCTGCTGCGCAGCGTCCACTCCAGCAGGGATCGGCTGCATCCCGCATTGCGCTCATCGGGCATTTCCAGCGTGCCGAAGCGGTTGGTCATTTTAACGGACTTATGCGCCCGGGGGTGGGCCCCGTGCTGAACCAGCTCCTCGGTTATGCCGGGGAACCATCGTTCAACGATCATCTTGCCGCGCTCAAGGAAACGGTGCGGATGATAGGCCTGCGGCGTACCCGCCCGAGTCTCCGGTCCTGCCGGAAACTCATCCCGATCCGTGATGATCACCTCTTCGTAATGCTTGGATAACACGGTTGCAGCGAATAGTCCGGCTATGCCTCCACCTAGAATGAGCGCTTTGCCTTTTGTTTTCATTCGAAGACCTCCTGTATAGATTGATTTAGTCAGTCAATGATAAACGGAAAACATCCTCTGAATTTCAAATTTGGATAAAGAAGCAGGACAAATAGCGGTGAATGTCCTTAACGAATGGAGCGATGTCTCCTTTCTACTCTATATTTATGATTGATTGGGTCAGTCAATCATAAGATAAAGGTATTTATTGGATATGTCAATCCTGATTTACGTATAAGAAGCGTGAATTGCCTATAACTCCCCTTGTGTTCGCTTCGGAATTTTGGGACAATAAGGAGTGGACTATGAATAGAAAGAGGACCAATCAATGAACAAACCATCCATTTATGGATTAACATTAGATCAGTTGACGGCTTGGCTAGGCGAGCGTGGACATAAAAAGTTTCGGGCAACACAGGTATGGGAGTGGCTGTATCGGAAGCGGGTCACCGCTTTTTCCGATATGACGGATGTGCATCCGGAATGCTTGCAGCTGCTCGCGGAGCATTATACGATTCTGACCTTGGAGGAGCACACCAAGCAGGAGTCTCTGGACGGAACGGTTAAGTTCCTGTTCAAGCTGGTGGATGGCAATCTGATTGAGACCGTATTAATGCGGCATAAATTCGGTTTGTCGGTCTGTGTGACTACCCAGGTCGGCTGCAACATTGGCTGCAGCTTCTGCGCCAGCGGTTTGCTGAAGAAGAGCCGGGATTTGTCCGCAGCGGAAATTGTGGAGCAGGTCATGCAGGTACAGCTTCACTTGGATCAACAAGGCAACAGCGAGCGGGTCAGCCATCTCGTGGTGATGGGGATCGGGGAGCCGTTTGATAATTATGAGAACATGTCGGATTTCATTCGCGTGATCAAGGATCATAAGGGGCTTGCCATCGGTCCCCGTCATATTACGGTATCGACCAGCGGGCTGGCAAACAAAATCGTCGAGTTCGCGGACAGCGATCTGGGCGTGAATCTCGCCATCTCGCTGCATGCGCCGAATGATGAGATTCGAACCCGCATTATGAAGATTAACAAAGCGATTCCGATCGAGGAGCTGATGGCGGCGATTGATTATTATCTGGAAAAAACGAATCGCCGTATCACGCTGGAGTACATTCTGCTGAAGGATGTGAACGATCAGCGGGAGCATGCGCTTGAGCTGGCAGAGCTTATTGGCGAGCGACGCAATCTGGCAAATGTGAACCTCATTCCGTACAACCCGGTGGATGAGCACAGCCAATATCAGCGCAGCACAAAAGAATCGATTACCTCTTTTTACGATACTTTGAAAAAACAAGGCATCAGCTGCAGCGTTCGTCTGGAGCATGGAACCGACATCGATGCAGCCTGCGGGCAGCTGCGAAGCAAGCAGATCAAGAAAGCGCAGTAACAAGAATAACGCGCAATCCCAGGGGAATTTAACCGCCATGTGGATTGACCAGCTGTAAGGGCGTACCCATTCATTTGGGTATGCTCTTCTTAATAAAATCCGAAGCGTTATATAAAAATTGAATCGAGAGGAAGGATGCTTTAACATGCTGGAGACACATCCAACCGTCAAAAAGCTGCAATTCAAGGACCTCGGCCAACCGATTCTGATGCTAAACGCACCACAGGCCTATCAAGAGGTCATCAATTCCCTGCAAGGGGAAGTTCATACGGAGCCTAAGCAAGTGCCTTACGATTTTGTGCAAGTCTTCGGGACAAGCAATGAGGAATTGCAGCGCTTAGCCAAGATCGCGGCCAGCTCTGTGACTGACAACGGCCTGCTGTGGCTGTGTTACCCCAAGAAATCGTCCAAAACCTACAAGAACTCCGATTGCAGCCGGGAGAGCATTACGGGCATTCTTGCTGACGAAGGCTATGAGCCCGTCCGGCAAATCGCTATCGATGAGGATTGGTCCGCCTTGCGTTACCGTAAAGTGGAGTTGATCAAGTCCATGACCAGATCGTTCGCAGCAACCGCGAAGGGGAAGGAACGGACCGGTCAAGAAGACGATAAATAATTACAAGCTCGATAGGCATACGGGAGATATCAGAGCGATAGAAAGGATGGGAATATGCTGACAATCAAAGAATATAGCGTTGAACTGGTGAAGGATCCATTTGGAATCCTGGCAGGCAAACGCTTTGAGTTTGTATGCGATTTGGACGTGCCGGAGGACGACGAGCTCTATTCGGAGCATGGCGTCTATCTGAGAGTGATTTATCTGGATGACGAAGAGTCTTCGCGCATTGTAAAATACGACTTCTATGAGCGGACAACGGACCAGTACCTGGACTTCGATATGGAGCCCGAGGAAGAGGAAGAACTCTTGACGTTTTGCAAAGAGCATTTGCAGGAAGCGTAAATAGAGCCGGAAGATGAGAACAGGCACGTGCGGAGTGACTTGGTCATTTCTGTGCTGATCTAAACCGATGGAATCTTATTCCAATGAAATGGGAAACATTGACCAAATAGGCCTTGCAAACTACGAATGGTTTTGGTAAAGTTATACACAACTTATAAACGAACGGAGGGTTACGTATGTTGGATTATTCCCGATTGAGATCTTTTCGCGGCTAATGATATAGCGCTAAAGAGACCTGCACAGATGCAGGGTAATCGGGATGAGTCCGTCTTTTTTACGTAACCCATTTTTATGATATGTCTATAAAAATACACTTTTTTTCATTTGCGGGATAACGGTGTTCTCACCTTCCTGTTTTATTTGAATGTGTATTTCGAGTAGGCATTTCAGGAACGGTGGACAGCTTAGACCCGTTCCGGTTACCCAGCACAGGCAGCTCGTTGCCTGTGCTTTTTTGTTGTAATGACGGCCATGATGCAATGTAAAATGGAAGGGGATTGATTCCTTATGACAATAGCAAAACCAAATGATGATTATACACAAGTGATCCAAGAGATGCTGGAGATTGCCGGAAAACACGGGGTGAATTTGATTCCGGAGGGAATAGAGATGAATGAATCCGGCATGGATTTCCTTGTTGGATTCGCAGAGGAGGCAGGGACTGGAGCACGGTGGATTCTGCGGAAACCGAGACGACCGGATGTGCTGGACAGAGCAGATAACGAAGCTCGGGTCCTGAAGCTGATTCAATCCCATCTTTCGGTTGATGTACCGGATTGGCGGATTTACACGCCGGAGCTCATCGCCTATCCGCTGCTTAGCGGGCAGCCTGCCGCTTCCGTCAGCATGGAAGGATATGCATGGAATATGGATCATGAGAATCCGGGAGACGGGTTTATCCGCTCACTGGCTGAAGCGCTGGTTGCCTTGCATGGCGTCGATCATGACGCAGCCCGAGCAGCAGGTCTGCGGGTAAAGAGTCCCCAAGAGGTTCGTGAGGAGACGGCGCGAAATATGGAAGACATCAAGAGCCGTCTGGGCGTTTCCGATGCTCTGTGGGAGAGATGGCAAAAATGGCTGGATGAGGATTCCTATTGGCCGACGCATTCTGCCCTCATCCATGGCGATCTTCACCCCCCGCATATCCTGATTGATGAGCGCGTGCAGGTGACCGGACTTTTGGATTGGACGGAGTCCGAGGTAGCAAGTCCCGCCAAAGACTTCGTGTTATACTACGCTATTTATGGCGAGCATAATCTCCGTGTCCTGTTGGACCGGTATGAACAAGCCGGAGGGAAGGTATGGCCGCGCATGTTCGATCATATTGTCGAACAGCATGCCGCGTATCCCGTGCTGATCGCCCAGTTCGCTCTCCTGACAGGTCAGGAAGAGTATATGACGATGGCGCGGAATGCCTTGGGTTTGACAGAGTAAGCCTCGCAGGAGGATGCGCCAAGGGGTTTATCCCCGTTTGATAAGACTACAAACGCACTGAATACAGCGCTGAGAAAACAAAGAGCCAACCGATGTATACATTCGGTTGGCTCTTTGCATGATATAAATTAACAGAATTCAACATTATTTTGGATGAGCTGTAGGACATATAATAAAATCATGGTGAAATAAGGAGTAGGGTTAACGGATTTTTATTACATTCGTAACGCAATTTACATACCTGTAAACCTCTTGGTAGAGTAAATATGTTATCCTAGACATACTAAACTTACATACATCATTCATTAGGGAGGGGATTGACCGTGAATATTGAGGTACGTTTATGCCCGAAGGAACAGTCATTTATTCTGCATAACATATATCCGCTGTACTTGCATGACATTGCTGAGATATGGGGGGTCCGTCCTAACCGGTTCGGTGTATTTGAAAAAGAGGATGTGCCGACCTTAAGCGAGCAGAGCAAGCAGCTCGATGTGTGGTGGGAGCAGCCATCGGTTCTTTTTCCTTATCTGATCTCCGTAGATGGTATTGCGGCAGGGCTGGCCCTGGTGGCGACCACGCCATACATTCCATCGCCGAATATCCAGTACTACTTGAATGATTTTTTTGTGCTTCGGACTTTTCGAAGACAAGGTGTAGCCCAACGAGCGGCTGAGCTTGTGTTCGATCATTTCCAAGGTGCATGGGAGCTGCAAACGAATCCGACCGAGCGCAATATGAGTACCCAGATTTTTTGGCGAAAAACGTTGAACACGTACACGGGCGGACGATATACGGAGCATGATGGCGTCCATCCGGAGAAGGGGGATATGCTGGTCTTCCGTTTTAATAACAAATGAGATGGAGTCTCCAGCATTTCTTCATAGGTGAAATCGGGCTTGACAGCTGGATGCCGCCGGGAGTAAACTGAGTTAAATTTTTCAAACATGCCAGGATGAGGACGCCAGAGTCGCAAAGGAAGCTGAGCCAGAGAACTGCTGGGTGGTGCGAAGCAGTCAGCGGCGATGCATGGCCATCACCTCGGAGCAGATCCGTTGATCGTTTATAACTTGAGGCGTATCCGGGTATTCCCAGCCGTTATCATGGGGCATCATTGATGGATGATGACAAGAGTGCGTGCACGGCTTGCCGGCGCGAATCAGGGTGGTAACGCGGAGACAAGGCTCCGTCCCTATAGGGGACGGGGCTTTTTTGTGTTTTTTGGGCTGACGGAGACGCTGAAGGCGGCGGGTCCGTGCGATCGGTCCACCACTTGGGCCGGGCAGGGAAAGATCATGTTAGAGAGAGGGAGGCTGAATCATGTTAACGAAGTTGATGCCTCAGGACGAGGTGCTGTACCAGGAAGATTTTATTCAGGATGAGGTGTCATACAATCTGATTCATCTCCTTGCCGGGTCGCCGCAGAACTTGGGGCTGAAATCGCCGGATGGACGCATGATCTTTGCGCAGTCTCCTCGTGGGAATGCATGGTTATGGATTTCCCGGAAGGTTTCCGAAGATAGGCGGCAGCACCTGCTCCAAGCGCTGGTTAGCGAGCTTAAGGAGGTGACCCTGCCTGGGGTGACCGGGGAGCCGGATGTGGCAGAGCAGTTTGCAAGCTGTTACGCAGAGGAACGTCGTGAGACCTACCGTCATCATATGACGATGGAGTCTTATCATGCCCCTGCCGTGAAGCCCCCTCACTTCGTCGAGGGCACCATCAGACAGGCCGCTGCTGAAGATACGCAGCAGGTGGCCCAGTTTCTGGTCGGATTCTCGGAGGATGCTTATGGGGTCCGCGCGAATGCGGCAAGCAAGGTCGAGACGGCGCAGCGACTCATTCAGCAGGGTGGGTTATATTTATGGATAGCCGGCGGCAAAGCGGTCTCGATGGCTAATGTTGCACACCGGTCACCACGGCACGGTCGCATCAACGCTGTATACACGCCGAGGGCTGAACGGAAAAAAGGCTACGCCGGCGCCCTGGTTGCAGACCTCGGACTTCGCTTGCTGCAGGACGGTTTGGTACCCATGCTGTATGCCGATCAGGCCAACCCGGTCTCCAATCGATTGTATCAACATATCGGGTTTAGCCGCTGCGGGACGATTAGCGACTTCAAGTTTGTTAACAATGAATAAGGAATAATGAATCCGCTAAAGCGGCACGGCTTGGACAAAGCCGGGGAAGACGAAGGGCATCAACAAATGTTATTCTATAAAGGTAGCTAAAAAATGCATAGCCCGATTGGATAGTACATGATCCCGGAGCCAGACAATACCCACATCCGACTGGAAATCAGCGCTCGTAATGGACAGTGTCCGAATGTTGGGAATCGTAAATGAGGACATCACTGACTCGGGTAAAATGGTGGCGCCGATGCCTTCCGCTACCAATGCAACGATAATGGCAACGCTGGAGCATTCGCATATGACACGCGGTTCAAGCTCGCCGCGCTTAAATTCTTGTATTACCCGCTCGTGCATGCCGATTGTCTGATCGGTTTTTAAGGACAAGAACGGATATTCCGCGAGCTCGCGCATCGAGATTTCCGTATGGGAGGATACACTTTCCCAGCTGCTTGGAAGGACCGCGACGAACGGGTCGGAGGGCAAAGGCTGAACGGCATAACGCTCCGGCCCGAAGCTGGATTCGAAAGGGAGCCGGGTCACCGCAAGCTCGATATTGCGCTTGTCGAGCTGATCCGCCAACAGGGAGTGATCGCCTTCCCGGATCTTGAAGGTGACCTCAGGATATTGCTGCCGAAAGATATGGATGCGCTGCGGCAGGAGCGAAATACAGGAGACGACGGCACCGATGGAGAGCATGCCGCGGATTCCCGCGTGGATCTCCTTTACCTCGGTTAGCGTTTCATTGAACTGGTTCAGCAGGGACGCGGCTCTGTTCTGAAGCAGCTCGCCTGCGTGGGTGAGCTGAAGCTGCTTGCCGCTGCGTTCAAACAGCAGAACCCCGAGCTCTTCCTCCATCAGTTTCAGCTGACGGCTTAATGGAGGCTGCTCCATATTGAGCTGTTTCGCTGCACGCGTGATCTGCCCTTCCTGTGCAATCGTCAGGAAATATCGCAGCTGTCGAATATCCATGTTCATACCCCCTGTCCATACCTTTAAGGTATGGTATCCCTATAAATCAGATATTTTTAATATAGGGTATCCATTGATATGATTCAACTAATAACGTTTGCAAAATAAGGAGATGTGTGCACATGACTTACACGATACCCGTGGAATTAACGACGACCCCGAAGACAAAGCCGAGCCACCATAAACAGGCTTTCGGCACGGTATTTACGGACCACATGTTTATTCTCGATTATGACGCAAGTCAAGGCTGGCACGATCCGCGCGTCGTTCCGTATCAGCCGATCGAACTGGACCCTGCCGCCAAGGTATTTCACTATGGGCAGACCGTATTTGAAGGCTTGAAGGCTTACTTGACGGAAGATGAGCGAATCCTCATGTTCCGCCCGAACAAAAATATTCAGCGGCTTAACCTGTCCAACCAGCGACTGAGCATTCCGGCATTGGACGAGGAGCTCGTTATGGAAGCGCTCAAGCAGCTCGTGCTCGTGGATCGTGACTGGATTCCTTCCGAGCCGGGCACATCGCTCTATATCCGTCCATTTGTGATCGCAACCGAGCCTGTGCTTGGCGTAGCGCCATCGCTGCAATACAAGTTCATGATTATCCTATCGGTGGTCGGTTCGTATTATGCGGAAGGCATCAATCCGGTCAGCATTTACGTGGAGCCTAAATACGTGCGTGCCGTAGCCGGCGGCGTAGGCAATGCCAAGACAGCTGGCAACTATGCGGCAGGTTTGAAGGCACAGGATGAAGCAACGCTGAAGGGATACTCGCAGGTGCTGTGGCTCGATGGCGTACATCGCAAATATATTGAGGAAGTCGGCAGCATGAACGTGTTCTTCAAGCTGGGTGATACGGTCGTTACCCCAGCACTGAATGGCAGCATCCTGGATGGAGTTACCCGGAACTCCGTCATCCAGCTGCTTCAGCACTGGAATATCCCGGTAGAAGAGCGGGCCATCTCCATTGATGAGATCGTGGAGGCCCATCGCAGCGGATTGCTGACCGAAGCTTTTGGCACCGGCACTGCAGCGGTTATTTCGCCGATTGGTTCCCTGGAATGGCAGGATGAGCAATTGAAGATTGGTGAGGGAGCAACGGGCGAACTCTCCAAACGCGTATATGACGCCATCACGGGCATCCAGCTCGGAACGGTTGAGGATCCGTTCGGCTGGACGGTGGAGCTTGCATTATCTTAATGAACCTTCCTATAAAGACTCTGTCTCAGGCATACTGAGGCAGGTCTTTTTTTAGTAATAGGAAGTATACCCTTCAAGTGACTTACCCTGCCTATTTTCGCAGGAGAACATCCGGGTGGGTGGAGTGCGGCCTGTGTTCTGAGGAAATACGTCGATAAACGTTTTAAGTATAATAAGCGCTCATGTTACGATAAGGGTAAATTGTTGATACGTTGATGTCTGAAGGCATGGAGGTGCTTTTTTTAGTGAATCGTCCGCAGAGTGTCGTTCCTGATGCTATAGATTTTACGAACGCTGCTTTTCCTTTTACAGCGTCGACCACGCACGGCATATTTGCCGGAGCCCAGCGCCTGCATTGGCATCATGCTTTGGAGCTCAATTATATTCAGAGCGGGACCGGATTTATTCTGATCAACGGGATGAAACTCCAGTTTCAGCAGGGGGATATTATTTTCATCAACAGCAATGATCTTCACCGGGCGTATGAGACTGAGAACCTGGTGATGGATGTCATTATGTTCGAGCCTTCGTTATTATCCATTGACCTCAAGTTCGATCCGGATCTGATGGCTCCCTTCCGTTCGCTCGGAAACATAGAGAGGCAGTCCCCCGTGCACGATGAATTGGCTCACCTGCTGGGGCGCATGATGGAGGAGTATCAAGCCCGAGGTACAGCATATATGAGCCTGATCCGCTCGGATCTTATTCGTTTCCTGAGTTTGGCAAACCGCCATCTCTCGATTCCGGCTCAAGCGAACAGGCCGATCAAGGGCAGGGGAATGCATGCGTTAAAAGAAGTCCTGCGCACGATGGAGTTTCAGCTGGACTACAGCTGGACGCTGCAGGAGCTGTCGGACTTAACGCATCTGAGCCCTTCCCGGTTCAGCGCTCTGTTCCAGCAGGCGGTCGGCACTTCACCGCACCATTATCTGATTCAGCTGCGTTTGACGCATGCCGTGCACTTGCTAGAGACGACGGACCAGAAAATTATCGAGATTGCGGAATCCTGCGGGTTTCGGAATCTGTCTAATTTCAATCGTCTGTTCAAGCAGCATGTCGGCGCATCGCCAAGCGAAATTCGGGAGCGTGCTTATGCCGGCACTCCTATAATCCCCTCCACTTCAAAAACCAAGAAACAGTAAGATAGTATCACTCCTTGATCGTATAACAGTAGATGGATGCCAGTGGAAGCGGTATCTTAAATATATACCACCACATGACGCCGCTGGATGGCGGGTAGGAGTGAAATGCATGAGTTTGTATCTGGGTGTAGATGCCGGCGGTAGTAAGACACACGCCGTGATCTGCGATGAACAAGGGAACATTCTTGGCAAGGGAGCGTCTGGGAACGGCAATCACCAGATTCACCGTGAACATGCGGCCCGTAATATTGAGGAAGCCTGCAATGCGGCTCTTCAAGAGGCTGGAGCTGCCAAAGAAGATATCAGTTATGCTTATTTCGGCTTGGCCGGAGCAGATCGGGAAGCCGATTATGAGATCCTGCGTCCGATGATCGGGGCTCTCGGTTATCCTAAGCATGATATCGCATGCGATACCATGATCGGGATGAGGGCTGGAACGAGCCGTCCGTATGGCGCTGCATTGATCTGCGGTACGGGCTTCAACAGCGCGGCCCGAAATCGTGCGGGAGAAGAGCTGCAGTATGGAGGCTTTGGCTTCTTGTATGGAGACGGCTACGCAGGCGGTTCCGGATTTGCCACGCTGGCTTTTCGGGCAGTCATTCGGGCCTGGGATGAGCGGGGACCGGCAACCTTATTGACATCGCTCGTACTGGGGCAATTGGGATATACGTCTGTAGAACCGATGTATGAGGATGTCCTCTACGGCAAGACGAAGGTTCCGCCAAGCCTCGTGAAGACCCTGTTCCAGGCAGCTGAAGCAGGTGACGAGGTAGCCACCCGAATTCTTGAGAATGAAGGCGAAGAGCTGGCCAATGCGGTATGTACGCTGATCCGGCGGCTGGACATGACGGATGAAGCCTTTGACATTGTCTATATCGGCAGCGTGCTGAACAGGCCGAACAGCTCGATCCTGACGGATGCGATCGAGCGGATCGTTGCGGTCCGGGCACCGCATGCAACCTGTGTAAGACTGACATCCGATCCGGTTTCCGGCGCGCTTCTCTGCGCGATGGACGCTGACGGTCATGCCATTGATGCACAGACGGAGGCCAAACTGAAAGCATTTACGTTTGAGCAGGCAACCACAGCCTGATCAGTTTATCGTTGGATAAAAACCTGATAAATACGGATTGATACCATACCTTGGAGGCGATTAACGTGGCAGCAGGATTAAAGATAGCGGTCATCGGGGGAGGTTCCTCCTATACCCCGGAAATTGTTGAAGGTTTCATTCGCAATTATGAGCAAATGCCGATTCGCGAACTATGGTTCGTTGACATTGAAGAAGGCAAGCATAAGCTGGAGATTGTAGGCAATCTGGCCAAACGCATGGTGAAAGAGTCGGGCCTGCCGATCGAGGTTCACCTGACGTTGGATCGCAGACAAGCGATTGCGGGTGCCGATTTTGTGACAACCCAGATGCGTGTCGGCCTGCTCGCGGCACGTAAACAGGATGAGCATATTCCGATTAAACACGGCGTCATCGGGCAGGAGACGACGGGCCCGGGCGGCATGCTGAAGGCGCTGCGCACGGTTCCGGTGATTCTGGACATTTGCCGTGATATCGAGGAGCTGGCACCGAATGCATGGATGCTGAATTTCACGAATCCGGCGGGTATCGTCACGGAGGCGGTTGCTAAGCACAGTAAGGTGAAATCGGTCGGTCTGTGCAACTCGCCGATTAACTTTCAGAAGTTCCTGGCGGCGGAGTATGGCGTGTCGGAGAAGGACGTACTGGCCGAGTTTGTCGGGATCAACCATCTGCACTGGGTGACGTCCGCTATCGTTAACGGGGAAGAGAAGATGCCGGAGCTGCTGGACGGCGGCAAATCGTATACGGCAAAGAACGTGCCGACCTTCGGCTGGGATGCGGACTTTATCCGCTCGCTTGGAGCGATCCCGACGTATTATCTTAAATATTTCTACATGACCGATACGATGTTTGCGGATATGAAGGCATCGCTGGAGAAGGACGGAACCCGAGCGGACGTGGTCAGCCGCGTTGAACAGGAGCTGTTTGAGCTTTACAAGGATGAGAATTTGGCCGTGAAACCGAAGCAGCTGGAGCAGCGGGGCGGCGCTTATTACTCTGAAGCGGCAGTCAACCTGATGACGTCCATCTACAATGACCGCCATGATATCCAGACATTGAATGTCGCAAACGGCAATATCTATGATTTCCTGCCTGCGGATGCCAGCATCGAGATCAACTGCGTGGTTACGGGCCAAGGGCCAATACCGCTGGCTCCGCAAAAGGTTCCTTCCCATGTGAAGGGACTGATGCATGCGGTGAAAGTGTACGAACAATTGACGATCGAAGCGGCCATTACCGGTGATCGTGGTATTGCGCTGCAAGCACTGGTTCACCATCCGCTGGTGCCTTCCGTAAGTATAGCGAAGCAGCTGCTGGGTGAAATGCTGGAGGCGAACAAAAAGTACTTGCCGGCTTTTTTTAAGCCGGAGGCTGTGCTGTAAGGCGGAATGAAGCCCAAACGTGCGATTATGATATAGAGCCATGCAAAACCCCTCTTCGAAATTGAAGAGGGGTTTTATTGAAATCATCAGAAAGTATAACTTCGAAGCTTGTGGCTTCCTGATATATTATAGGAGTCCTGAAATCATGAATGACATTACTTTTCGGTTTGGACCTTCATTTCTGTCACATCTCGATGCCCTCGCCCGTCATACCCGTATAAAACCGAAAGGGATGATGACGGATGCTAAAATATGATGTAGCCGTTGTAGGTGGAGGCGTAGCCGGTTTAACAGCTGCAATCTATGCGGCAAGAGCCGGGAAGCAAACGATACTCGTTGAAAAGCAGGAGCGTTTAGGTGGTCGGGCTATGACCCATAAGAAGAAGGGAGCCTACTTCAATCTGGGCGGGCATGCCTTATATCATGGAGATGCCCTTTCAACCTTTCGCGAATTAGGGCTCCAATTGCCGGGAGGCCAACCTTCGATTGACGGGTACGGGATTTGGAAAGGGAAATTAAGTCCGTTGCCCATGGGCGTGAAATCCCTATTCACCACCCCTCTATTATCCTGGAAGGGCAAGATGGAGCTCGGCGCCTGGCTTGCGAAATTAGGTAAACTGGATACGCAGCTGTACGACAACATGAGTCTGCGCGAATGGATTGAAGATAACGTGCAGGATCCGATGGTACGAAATTTATTCTATTCGCTACTACGTACAGCGAGTTATGTGGTAGCCCCTGACCTGCAGGCTGCCGGTCCTGTACTGCAGCAGCTTAAGCATGCGCTTAAGGGAGTGCTGTATCTGGATCGGGGCTGGGGGGCCATGGTCGATGAATTAAAACAAAAGGCTCTGGAGCAGGGAGTTCAAATCATAACGAAGAATAAAGTCATTTCGGTTGAGCATCACGAGGGAAAGGTACGGCACGTCCTTTGCGGCGATGGCATGAAAATAGAAGCAAACCATATTATTCTTACCACACCGCCAGCTGTCGCTCATGAACTGGTGCCCCATGCAGAAGAAACCGCCCTTCATACTTGGAAGGAGCAG
Organism: Paenibacillus sp. QJM3NY_38; assembly: GCF_056173265.1. Lineage (NCBI taxonomy): Bacteria > Bacillati > Bacillota > Bacilli > Caryophanales > Paenibacillaceae > Paenibacillus > Paenibacillus sp. QJM3NY_38. The sequence continues at coordinate 6,991,248 of NZ_CM149665.1, read as the reverse complement.
GCGGTCGAAGTGACAGCGGCTTGCTTGGATGTAGCCCTGCGTCGTCTTCCGGAACCGAAGCAGCAGTTTGTGTACGGCCTCGATCAAACCGTCTTTCTCTCGAATCAATCCCGAGCGGCTTACCTTAGTGATGATGGCGCACAAGTCATAACCTTGCTTAAGTATCAAGGCAAGGAGAAGGATGCAAGAAGGGATCTGCAGGAATTAGAAGAAACCTTAGACTTGGTGCAGCCCGGTTGGCGCAACGAGCTCGTGGAGAAACAATACCTTCCTAACATCACGGTTTGCCACGATTTTATGCATGTGAAACGCCAGGAGAACCCGGGTCCAGCCGTTCCTGAAATCATCGGGTTGTATGTAGCGGGAGAATGGGCAGCGCACGGCGAACTCTTGGTAGATGCTGCAACTGCAAGCGCCAAGCGGGCTGTACAGCATATACTCTCGCTTGAAAGTGAGGAAAGGACCCCGAATGAGCACAGAGTTATTGTATAAAAGCTATCGATCCGCTCTGTTCTCGTTAGCTTACCGGATGCTGGGAAGTGTGATGGATGCGGAAGATATCGTACAGGAGGCCTTCATCAGCTATAACCAATTGCCCCATCCGGAGGACATTCGCAATGAGAGAGCGTTTCTGTACAAAATCGTAACGAATCGCTGCTTGGATTTGCTGCGCTCTTCTGCCAAAAAGCGCGAGCTGTACGTCGGTCCCTGGCTGCCGGAACCCTTGATCGAGAATATGGCATCAGAGACGGACCCTTCGCTTATCGTAGAACAGCAAGAGTCTATTTCTACAGCATACCTGCTGCTCCTTCAGCAGCTGAACGCGGTGGAAAGAGCTGTTTTTCTTCTCCGTGAGATTTTCCATTATTCCTATGACGAAATTGCTGAAATTCTGGGAAAAAGCAGTGCCAATTGCCGTCAAATCTTCCGCCGCGCTAAGAGCAGCATTCATTTTGAACCTGATCAGAGACCCTCGATATCGGTGGCGGAGGTGCAAATCAAGGAATTTGTGGATTCCCTCTTGCAGGGGAACACGAATAAGCTGCTGGAGCTGTTAAGCGAAAATGTCGTGCTCTACTCGGATGGCGGCGGTAAAGTCAGAGCGGCGCAAATTCCTGTGGTTGGAGTTCATAAAGTGATCCAATTGCATCTGAACCTGCTTAAAATGTATGAAGGACAATATGCGTACTCTTATCTTACCGTCAATGGTCTGCCGGGAATGCGGATCTGGTTGGATAATGGTGTCCAATTTATTTATTCTTTTGCTTTTAAGAACCATCGGATCGAAACGATTTATACCGTGGCAAATCCGGATAAACTCAGGCATATACAGTTGCCGTGATGCAAAAAAACAGGGCCGGTTTAAGATCAAAGGATCTTAAGTCGGCCCTGCTGCATAGTAATCCGTTATACGCCGGAATAAGCCATGAAGCCGCCGTCAACGGGAATCACCGTTCCGGTGACGAACCCGGAGGTCTGATCATCCACAAGCCAGAGCAGGGTGCCGAGCAGATCCTCCGGCACGCCGAACCGTCTCATAGGGGTATGGGAGATGATTTTATGAGAGCGCTCGGTTAACGAACCATCGCTATGGGTCAGCAGATTGCGGTTCTGCTCGGTCAGGAAGAAGCCTGGCGCGATCGCATTCACGCGAATGCCGGATTCCGCGAGATGCACGGACAGCCACTGCGTGAAGTTGTTGATGGCCGCTTTGGCTGCACTGTAAGCCGGGACCTTGGTCATCGGGCTGGGTGCGCTCATGGACGAGATATTCAGCACGACGGCCCCGGGACGTCCCAGCATCCCTTCCGCAAAGACTTGCGTCGGTATCAGCGTGCCGATGAAGTTCAAATCGAATACGCTGCGGAAGCCAGGTACGCTTAACCCGAAAAAGGTTGTCAGATCCGGCTGCCCCACATCCTCCGGACGGAAAATTTCGTTGGTTGTATTCGCGTCTTTCCGGTTACCGCCGGCTCCGTTAATGAGGATATCGCAGGGGCCGAAAGACTCGCGCACAGCCTTCTCCGCTTGCCGGACGCTTTCCACATCCGTTACATCGCAGGAAACGGCAATCGCTGTACCGCCGGCGGCCGTAATTTCATCCGCCACCTGCTGCCCTTTCTCGGCCGTACGATTCAAGACGGCGACCTTGGCACCTTGCCGGCCCAGCTCCAAAGCCATCGCCCGGCACAATACGCCGGAGCCGCCCGTAATGACAACCGTCTTCCCGTTTAATGACGGATGAATGGGAAGGGATGGCGTCGCTTGCGATGCGGACTCAACAGAAGCTTTGCTTGATCCGGGTTCGGCTGTACCCGCTGCATGGATATTTGCCTCACTCATTGTACGGCCTCCTTCAGCTCGGCTGGACTTCCCGCGCGCTCCCGGCTGTAAGCGTCCCACAGCCCCCAGAGATACATAATGCCCAAGGCGCGGTCATACAGGCCGTAACCCGGACGGCACTGCTCGCCCCAGATATGCCGACCGTGATCGGGCCTTACGTATCCGGTGAAACCGTTGTCATGATAGGCCTGCACAATGCCGGAAATATCAACGGTACCGTCCTCGGTACGGTGGGACGTTTCAATGAAGTCGCCGTTATCAAAGACGCGTACATTCCGGATGTGCGCAAACGGAATCCGGTCGTGGAACTCATGGATCATGGAGACGATGTCATTGTCCGGATTGGCGCCAAGCGATCCGCTGCACAGGGTCAAGCTGTTCGCCGGGCTATCATATAGCTTGAGAAATCTCCGCAGATTCTCCTGGCTGGTGATGACCCGCGGCAGACCGAAGATCGGCCAAGGCGGATCATCCGGGTGAATGGCCATTCGAATGCCGTTCTTCTCGGCAGCCGGGATGACGGCGCTTAGGAAATATTCGAGGTTACGCCACAGATCGTCCTCGGTAACGCCGCGGTATGCTTCGAACAGGGAGGTCAGATGCGCCAAACGCTCCGGTTCCCAACCTGGCATCGTAAGCTTGCTGTTTCGGTTGATCGTCTGTACCAGCTCCATCGGATCAATGCCGTGGATCTTGGCCTTCTCAAAGAAGAGAGCCGTCGATCCATCGGCAGTCTGCTTATGGAGATCGGTTCTAGCCCAGTCAAACACCGGCATGAAATTGTAGCAGATGACTTTGACGCCGACCTGGCCCAATTTCTCAATTGTCCGAATGTAGTTGGCTATATACTGATCCCGCGAGGGCAGCCCAAGCTTGATATCCTCATGCACATTCACGCTTTCCACGACATCAATATGAAGGCCGTACGCTTTTGCCTGGTCTGCGATTTCTTCAATTCGCTCCATCGGCCATTCCTCGCCGACAGAAATATCGTGAAGTGCCCATACGATGCCCTCCACGCCGGGGATTTGTCTAATCTGATCAAGCGAGACCGTATCGTTGCCCTCGCCAAACCACCTGAATACCATGCGCATTTCTTCACCGCCTTTACAAGTTTAAGGAGTTAACGCAAAGCTGCTGGGAATTTTGCAAGTTACGAGTGCACCGCCAAGATGGAGAGTAGCGAGTCGGTTAAAGTCTCTCCACTGCCATAGGCTTATTTAAAATAATCGGGATGCTTCTCTTTCAGCACGGCCAGATTGGAGATGATCAGGCTGAGATGCGCCTGCATTTCCCGTTCGGCATGATCGGCGTCATGACGTGAAATCGCGTCCACGATCTCCCGATGCTGCTCGTACAGGTTGGTCCAATTCGGATCGGCGGACAACCATAACATCCGGCTCCGGTTCAGATGAGCGTTCATCTGCTGCAGCACGTTCCATGTGCCGACCTTGCGGCAGCCTTCGAACAAAATACGATGAAAGGCCTCATCCAGTTCAAACATGTGCTTGCCGTCATTCTTCTCGATGCTCTCGCGCTGCTCGGACAGATTGTGCTCCAGCTCGGCCAATTTATCCTCAGGAAAGCTTTCGCAGGCAAGCCGGACGACGGCTTTCTCCAGCTGTTCACGCATGAAGCGCGCTTCCTCAACCAGCTCCGAATCAATGAGCGAGACACGCGTGCCGCGCTGGGGAAGCACAACAACCAGGTCCTCCTGGGCCAAACGGACAAAGCTTTCCCGTACCGGCGTCCGGCTGACCTCGAAGGATAGGGAAACCTCCTTCTCGGATAAAGCCGTTCCCGGCGGCAGCTCCAGACTGACAATTTGCTGTTTAAGCCGGGAGTACACGATATTTCCGGCCGATCCTGGCTGTAATCGCAAAGATTCTACCACTGCATCACCTCCTAATGTATTCCATACTACCATACTTGTATGGTAGTATGGAACTGAAAATCGAAATAAGAATCGGAGGGCGATCACATGAGTCGTTTGGACACGGAAAACCTGCTCCTAAACAGCAACAGCGCGAAGAAACTCTTTTATGATTATGCGGAAGGGATGCCGATATTCGATTACCACAATCATTTAAACCCGAAGGATATCGCCACCAACCGGCAGTTCGATAACCTGACGGAGCTATGGCTGGAGGGTGACCATTATAAATGGAGGGCGATGCGCTGGCTTGGCGTCGACGAAGAGCTGATTACAGGCAGTGCCAGCGCCGAAGCTAAGTTCATGGCCTGGGCGGAATGCGTTCCGCGCTTGGTGGGCAATCCGCTCTATCACTGGACCCATCTGGAGTTGACCCGTTATTTCGGGATTCAAGAGCGGTTGACCGCTGATAATGCTAAGGAGATCTGGGAAGCTTGCAATGAGCAGCTGAGGGCTCCTGCCTTGCGGGCAGGCGGAATTCTGGAGAAATTCAAGGTCAAAGTGGCCTGCACGACAGATGATCCCGTTGATTCGCTGGAGTATCATCGGGCCATTCGGGATCATGGGGAATTGTCGACCGTCGTTGCCCCGGCATTCCGGCCGGATCGGGTGCTGGATATCACGAACCCGGATTTCACCACCTATGCACAGAACCTGGGAACAACGGCCGGTATAGCCGTGGATACCTATCAGGGATTGCTGGATGCCCTGCAGGAGCGGATTCAATATTTCCATGATCATGGCTGTCGCCTGTCGGATCACGGCTTTGGCGCGTTTCCTTTCGAACAAGCCGATGAACAAGAGGTTGCGGGCATTTACGGCAAAGCGATCAGCGGGGGAAGCCTCACACCGCTTGAGGATCGGAAATATCGCACTTATACCCTGCTCAAGCTCGGAGAAATGTATCACGCCAAGGGCTGGACCATGCAGCTGCACATTGGGGCGATCCGGAACAATAATGCGCGCATGTTCGCGAAGATCGGCAAGGACAGCGGGTATGACTCGATTCTCGATTTCTTTCTGGCGGAAAGCCTGAACGGTTTTCTAAGCAGGCTCGACAGGAACGATCAGCTGCCGAAAACCATAGTGTACAGCCTGTATTCCTCGCATTACGAAATGATCGCTACTACGATCGGGAATTTCCAGTCGGCTGGCGTCGAGGGCAAGCTTCAGCTCGGTTCCGCTTGGTGGTTCCACGATCAGAAGGAAGGGATGCTGAAGCAGCTCACCGCGTTGTCTTCCATGGGGCTGATCAGCACCTTTGTCGGCATGCTGACCGATTCCAGGAGTTTTATGTCGTTCCCGAGGCATGAATATTTCCGCAGAGTGCTGTGCCGCCTGTTCGGCGACTGGATCAAGGAAGGGGAACTGCCCGCGGATTATGAATTTATCGGTGCCATTATCCAGGATATTTGCTACCACAATGCCGAGCGTTATTTTCAAATTCATTGACAATTGCATGCGGAGCATGAACAATAGACTTACTATATGAAAGCGTTTGCTGATAGTCGGTAGAAGATATGTGACAGCAGATGTGTTTGAACAGGCGAGGGGGACATACCGTGCAATGGAACCGGGCGATATTGGTGGATGACGAGGTGTTTACGCGCAAAGGGCTCCTGAAGTTGATTGATTGGGAAGCCTGCGGCTTTCAAATCGTAGATGAGGCGGATAACGGGGAAGATGCGCTGGAACTGATTGAACGGCTTCAACCGGATGTGGTCATCACCGATATCCGCATGCCGGTGCTGGATGGACTCGAGCTGATCAGGCATGTCGTCACGAAGGACATCGTCAAGCCGTATTTCATTATTGTAAGCGGATACGATGATTTCAATTATGCCCAGCAGGCTGTCCGTTATGGCGTGCATGATTTCATTCTGAAACCGATTGACGAGACGGAATTCAGCCATGCACTGGTTCGGCTCAGCGAACGGCTAAAGTTAGACCGCGAGGCTCGCTTGAGAGAAGAGAGGCTGTTGTCCGGGGCCTTGATGGAATCACTCATTATAGGGGAAGCCGATGAGGCGCTGCTGCACGAATGGGAGCAACGCCTCGAGCTTCAGCCGGAGAGTCGCCTGTTCTACGTCTTTGTCGAACGGAATGACTACCAGCAGGCTTCGGCGGCGAACAGCAATGACGATGGCAGAGCAGAATTCAAGGACAGGGTGGAGGCGGCTCTCCTTGCGATCTCGAATGGAGAACAGCCCTTCTACTTGCATGAGCATCGCAATCGAATCGGCATTATCGTTCCGGGAAGCATCCTGCACTCGTTCCAGGGGTGTCAGCGGGGATTTGCCAGACGCCTTCAGCAATCGCTCGCTGGTCACGATGGCGAAAGAATCTTCGTTTACTTCGGTCAACAGGCTCCGCAGTTATCTCTCATTCAGGAAGCCTATGAAACGGCGAAGGAAGCACTATTATACAAGTACGTTTACGATGAGAGCGGCATTGTGCTCCATGAGGAAGCCGCGCTGCAAACCCTGCAATATATCGGACTTGAGGATAGCCTGTACGAGCAGCTTCTGGAACAGATCGAGGAGCTGCATTTCGAGAAGCTGGAGGAGACAATTCATTACCTGTTCGAATCCTTCCGGGAGAAGTTGTATGCACCCGAAGCGGTGAAGACGGCAATCAACCACTGCGTGCTGGGCGTGGTCCGGGTGCTCGGCAGCATGGACGGGGATCAGAGCCGGCTATCCAGTTTGGAGCCGATGACCGAATGGCATGACCGCAACTTGTCGCTTCAGGGGCTGAAGCGGTTGTTCACGGAATTCGCCATTGAGAGCGCGAACTATATCGCGCAGCTTCGCAAGGAGCAGCACAAGGGCGGAATCCAGAAGATCCGGGCTTATATCGAGGCCCATTATCATGAGAATATCAGCCTGAAGGGCATCGCAGGGAAGTTCTATATGAACCCGGTGTATTTGGGACAGCTCTTCAAAAAAGCGTATGGCATATACTTTAATGATTTCCTGCTGCAGCTGCGCGTGAACGAAGCGAAGCGATTGCTGCGCCAGACGGATCTGCGCATCTATGAGGTGGCGGAGCGGGTCGGCTTCGGCAACCCGGACTATTTTGTCACGCAATTCGAGAAGCTGGAGCGAATGACGCCAAGCGAGTACCGGAGCCGCTTGATGAAGGAGGCCGCGTCCGAAGGGGCGAATCGATGAAGCCAAGCTTGAATAATGTCCGTCTGCGGGACAAGATGCTGCTGATGTATTTCCTGGCCGTATTTTTGCCAATTCTGGTCACCAACCTCATCTTCTACAACGTGACATCCGGCAGCGTGAGGGAGCAGCGGATCCAGGATATAACCGTGGCGCTTGAGCAGATGAAGAATGAGTTCCGTCGTGAAGTCGAGGATGCGCTGGAGATCTCCTCCGTCTTCTACACGGACATTCAATTGAACGAGATTATGGAGACGGTGTACGATCATCCGGCCGATTATATCGAGGCTTATGATACCTATCTCCGCCGCATTTTGAATTCGGGCAGCGCCGTATACAATTCGGTCAGCGAGATTACGGTGTATGTGGACAATCCGACCCTGCTGTATTCCGGCGGCATTAATTATATCAGCGACCAGGTGAAGGAAGAGGCCTGGTACAAGGCAATTGCGGGCAAAAACGTAACCCAGCCGATTGTGATGCGTACGGGCAAGAACGGCCAATTGGACAGCTTCAGCATCATCCGAAGCATGAATTATTTCAGTTCCCAGGATGATCATACCAAGTATCTCAAGATTGATATGCGGATGCCCTCGATTCGGCAGATCATGAGCAATCTGAATGTGCAGGGCAAAGTGTACCTGCTGAGCGGTGCCGGCAATATCGAATACACTACGGATCCGAAGGTTGATATTATGCAGGGTTCCGTGCCGTACAGCAGCATCGCGCATGGCGACAGGTTTCTGGAGTTTCACACCGATACGTTCACGACCAACAATCTGAACACCTGGACGATCATGGCGGTGACGCCGGAGGATGTGGTGCTGCGCGACGTGCATCAGTCCTTGCGGTTCGTCATTGTGCTGACCTGCCTGAACTTTCTGCTTCCGACCTTGGTGATTGTCTGGATCAGCCGTTCCCTGAACGTGCGTCTGGTACGGATACTCAAGCATATGAAGAAGGTCAAGAACCAGAATTACGACACGATCCAAGAGGCTGAGGCATATGACGAGATCGGTCAGCTGACGGGTGAATTCAACCGGATGACCCTGCAGCTTAAGAGCTTGATCAATGACGTGTACGTGGCGGATATTCAGAAGAAGAATTTGGAGCTTCAGCGGCGGCATGCGCAATTGAACGCTTTGCAGAGCCAGATTAATCCGCACTTTCTCTTTAACGCCTTGGAGACCATCCGCATGCGCAGTCTGATGAAGGATGAGGATGAGACGGCAAAAATCATTCATAATATGGCCAAGATCTTCCGCAATTCCCTAGTTTGGAAAAAAGACATGGTGACGCTCAAGGAAGAGGTGGAGTTTATTCACTGTTTCCTTGAAATCCAGAAATACCGGTTTGGCGACAAAATCGATTACTCGGTTCACGCCCCTGCAGAGGAAGGACATTTGCAAATACCGAAGATGGCCATCGTTACTTTTGTGGAGAATGCCAGCATTCATGGCATTGAGCCGCTCAAGCACGGGGGTCGCATTGAAGTTCAGGTTGTGCGCGAGGGCCAAAGCCTTATCTGCAGCATTCAGGATAACGGGGCAGGCATGTCCGCTGAGCAGGTGGAACGCATCTACCGCTACCTGGATACCGAGGACGAGATGGGCGAGCGGATCGGCATTCAGAACGTGATTTACCGGCTGAAGCTGTATTACGGAAGCCGGTTCCAGTATGAAATCGACAGCTCGCCTGGACAAGGCACCCGGATAAGACTGTCCATCCCCATCGAAACCTAACAGGGCAAATCCTGCTTGGCACTCCGGTTCGGAGTGACTACAGCAGGATTTGTTCGTTAATCAGGAGGAGAGGTGCGGCGAAGGCCGCAGAGCTGCCATTTTTCACGACCAGGGATACGGTTCTATAGTTTTCAAAGTATCACCTAAAGATTGACGGGTGAAAATCGCTCCAGAGCTCTCTTATAATGAAAGTGCTTACAAATTAACGAGACCGAAAGGGGTAGGTCAAGAGCATGAACAAGAAATTTTGGGTAAGCTGTCTGACCGTGGTTATGATGGTATCGCTTCTGGCGGCTTGCGGCGGAGGTAAAGAGGCGGCGGATAACGCACCGGCTGCCGGCGGCGAAGGCGAGAAGAAAGAAGAGAAGGTCACCTTCACCTATTTCAACTCCGCAGCAGGTAAAGACAAAAATACGAACGAAACCACCATCGGTAAAATTTTCGAAGACCAAACCGGCGTGAATTTTAAAATGGAGCATTTGGTAGGAGACGAGAACACCAAGGTGGGAACATTCATTGCCAGCAACGATTATCCCGATGTGATTGTGCCGGGGAGCTCGATCGATAAGCTGGTCGGGGCGGGCGCCTTCATTCCGCTCAATGACCTGATCGATAAGTACGGCCCTAACATCAAGCGTGTGTACGAGCCGTATTACAATCTGATGAAAGCCGATGACGGCAACATTTACTTCCTCCCGTTAAGTGCGGTTGTAGGAGAGTATACGTCGGCTCCCAATATCGAGCAAGGAGCATTCTGGATTCAACGCCGCGTCCTGAAGGAAGCGGGTTACCCGAAAATCAAGACTTTCGACGAGTACCTGAACCTGATTCGCGATTACGTGAAGAAGCATCCGGAGGAAGGCTTGACCGGATATCTGGCACTGACGACGCAGGATAAATTTTTTGCCCTGACCAATGCCCCGATGCACTTGGCCGGTTATCCGAACGATGGCGGCATCATCATCGACATGGAGACTCACGTAGCGAATGATTACGCTGACGACGACATTACGAAGCGTTACCTGCAGGAGCTGAACAAGCTGAATGCGGAAGGCCTGTTCGATAAATCCTCTTTCGTGGACAACTATGATCAATACCTTGCCAAGCTGACTTCCGGTAAGGTGCTCGGCTTCTTCGACTATAGATGGCAGGTAGGCCAGGCGATGAACAACTTGCGCGAAACAGCCAATAAATCGGGTAACGACGATCTCGAATATATGGCGCTGCCGATCGTATACGACGAGAATACCAAGGATCAATATCTGGATCCGCCATCCTTTGTGAACAACCGCGGCGTAGGGATCTCCGTCAGCGCGAAGGATCCGGAACGCATCGTGAAGTATTTCAACAACCTGCTGACGGACGAGAACCAAATTCTGTCGAACTGGGGCATCAAGGACGAGACGTATTCCGTAGATGAGAACGGCCGCTTCTACCGTACGGAAGAGCAGATTGCACAGACGAATACGGAAGCCTTCCGCGAGTCCTTCGGCTTCAAATACTTTGAATACAACTGGCCTCGTTACGGCAACGGTTCTACGCTTTCTGACGGTAATTCCGTGGGTGCGGGACGCCAGCCTGAGGTTGCGAAAATGTCTTACTCCGAACCGGACAAGAAATTGCTTGAAGCATACGACATCGATTCCTTCTCGCAGCTGTTTGCGGCACCGGACGATCGTCCATGGTATCCGGCTTGGAGCATTCCGATCGATCAGGGCTCACCGGCCCAAATCTTCACGCAGAAGAAAAGCGATTTGCAGCGTAAATACTTCCCGAAACTGGTTCTTGCCAACCCTGCGGAGTTTGACGGCATATGGAACGAATACGTGGGCGAGTTCAGCAAGCTGGACGTGAAGGGATATGAGGATCTGATCACTGAGGAAGTAGCCAAGAAAATCGCAAATGCCCAAGGACAATAATAGATGAAGAAGAGGAGATCAGGGGCGGACCACTCGATAAGTTTGTATTCGTCCCTCCTCCTCTATAACCATTGTATGGGCTGGATAGGAAGGAGAAGAAACCGTGGATAAGGCGAACCCGATTGGACCTGCAGAGACGACGGCGCTACGTGAAACGCCGGCGGTATCGAAAGGTTTCTTCAATAAACAACGGAAAAACAATACTGATTTGAACAATAAACCGCCATCAGGCGAAAAAAGCTTCTTCCAGAAGCTGCTGCAGCAGAAGGCGCTGGTCTTCATGTCGATCCCTTTTTTGATATGGTTGTTTGTCTTTAAGTACCTGCCGTTATGGGGCTGGACCATCGCGTTTCAGGATTTTAAACCGGCCAAGAAGATATTCGATCAGGAATGGGTAGGCTTGCAGCATTTTACCTTTCTGTTTCAGGACGAACACTTCCTCCGGGTCATGCGCAACACGCTCGCTATGAGTTTTATCAACCTTGTCTTAGGTTTTGTTACGGCGATTGTGTTAGCGATCCTGCTCAATGAGCTGCGTAATTTGATGTTCAAACGGGTCGTGCAGACGATCAGTTATTTGCCCCACTTCATCTCTTGGGTTGTGGCTGCGAGCATTATTTCGACGGCTCTGTCCGCAGACGGCGGGATTATCAATGAACTCCTCATGTGGTTCGGGATTATTAAGGAACCGATCTTATGGCTTGGGGAAGGGGAATATTTCTGGGGAATACTCGGTGTTTCGGAAGTATGGAAGAATGTCGGCTGGAACACCATTATATATTTGGCAGCCATGACGATGATCGATCCCTCGCAGTACGAGGCGGCGGAAATCGATGGCGCCGGACGCTTTCAACGGATCTGGAACATTACCTTGCCGGGTCTAAAGCCAGTATTCATCATCTTGCTGATCATGAATATCGGCAACCTGCTCGAATCCGGCTTTGAACCGCAATATTTGCTTGGTAACGGCATGAACGTGGATTATTCCGAGAACCTGGATATTTTCGTGCTGAAATACGGTATTCAGATGGGCAACTTCTCGCTCTCGATTGCAGCCGGCATGTTCAAGACGGTCGTCAGCTTCATACTCTTGTTCACGGCCAACCATATCGCGAAGAGACTGGGCGAAGATCGATTGTTCTAAGCGAAAGCTTGCGAGGACCGTTCTCTATCAGAAAACGTACAGGAGGATTCATATGGCGAAGATTTCAGATTCACCACGGGCCCACGCCCGGTTCAAGTCTCCCGCGGACCGGTTATTCGATACCTTTAACATTGTGTTCATGATCTGTCTCATGATTGTCACGTTGTACCCGTTCATTAATACGCTCGCGGTTTCCTTCAACAATGCGACGGATTCGGTAAAAGGCGGCATTTATTTATGGCCGCGGGATTTCACGTGGGAGAATTATAAATATGTATTTAACGAGGCCACGATATTCCACGCTACCTTCATCTCGGTTTTGCGTACGTTGATCGGTACGATCACTTCCGTATTCTGCTGTGCTATGGTGGCCTATACCATCAGCCGTCCGGAATATGTGCTCCGCAAATTTGTATCGATTGCCTTCATCTTGACGATGTATTTCAGCGGCGGTTTGATTCCGAACTTTCTGTTGATTCGCGAATTGGGCATGCTGGGCACCTTCTCGGTATACATCATTCCGGGTCTGATCGGCGTGTTTAACGTCATCGTCATCCGTTCCTTCATTGAAGGACTGCCGGAGGGAATTCTGGAATCGGCCCGGATCGACGGCGCCGGTGAATTCACGACTTTCATGAAAATCGTGCTTCCGCTATGCGTGCCCGTACTTGCTACGGTATCGCTGTTTACGGCGGTATCCCAGTGGAACTCCTGGTTTGACGTATTCTTGTATAACTCTTCATACAGTGAGCTTAGCACTCTGCAGTATGAGTTGATGAAAATACTCCAGAATTCGAACTCCTCGCTGAATTCGGGCAACGACTATGCAAGCCAGTTTGCAAGCTCGGAAAGCGGCGCGAATCAGGTCACCCCGACCTCTATTCGGGCTACGATGACCATTGTGGCCAGCGTGCCGATCATTCTGGTGTATCCGTTCCTGCAAAAATACTTCGTGCAAGGGATGACCCTTGGCGGGGTGAAAGGGTAAGCCTGCGGGAGCAGCCAAATAAGTACATCGTGTGCACGGCTCCTTGTACGCACGGTGCATGGTATGTAGCATATTTGGATGGCTGCTATCGACCAACCGATGTCGTTGCATCATGATCATAAACCATCAATCTTGCTATGATCTCTAAATTCAAGGAGGGATTGCGTATGTCTAACACGCAACGAAGTGAAGCCAGGCTGAAGGAAATGTTCGCGGATGACTTTCTCATTGGAGCAGCCGTGAACCCGCGGACGATCGAAACGCAGGAGGAATTGCTATCCTATCATTTCAACAGCATCACGGCGGAAAATGAAATGAAGTTTGTCAGCGTGCATCCGGCGGAGGATACGTATACGTTCGAGGATGCGGACCGGCTTGCCGCTTTCGCCCGCAAGCATGGAATGAAGATGCGCGGCCATACACTGGTATGGCATAACCAAACAACCGATTGGCTGTTCGAAGACAAGAACGGGAACCTGGTGGATAAAGCCACGCTGTACGAACGGCTAAAGTCGCATACCGACACGGTCGTAAAGCGGTACAAGGGCGATATTTACGCCTGGGACGTTGTCAACGAGGTAATTGCGGATGAAGGCGCCGAACTTCTCCGTCCGTCCAAGTGGCTGGACATTGCGGGTCCGGAGTTCATCTCCAAGGCATTCGAGTATGCTCATGAAGCCGACCCGGCGGCGTTGTTGTTCTATAACGATTACAATGAGTCCCACCCGCACAAGCGGGACAAAATCCATACGCTGGTCAAGTCGCTGCTGGATCAAGGAACGCCGATCCATGGCATAGGATTGCAGGCACACTGGAATCTGTACGATCCGGCTCTTGATGATATCCGCTCCGCGATCGAGAAATATGCATCGCTCGGCCTGCAGCTTCAACTCACCGAGCTCGATGTGTCGATGTTCCGGTTTGAAGACAAGCGGAAGGATCTGACCGAAGCGCCGGAAGAACTTCTGGAAGCTCAAGCCAAGCGGTATGAGGCGATGTTTGGCATTCTGAAGGAGTACCGGGATCATATTACGTCCGTTACCTTCTGGGGAGCTGCCGACGATTACACTTGGCTGGACAATTTCCCGGTACGGGGGCGGAAGAATTGGCCCTTCCTGTTCGATGAGCGGCATCAGCCGAAACCGGCATTTCATCGCTTGGTGGAGCGTACGGTCAAGGTGTAATCTGTCTTGGCGCGGAGCAAGCCTTCATCCTAATCCAATAAGAAGCAATATAAGCGATTAAGGCTCCCATCAGCTTGTCCTGTTGCCGGTCCTTGTGGCCGGCATCTGTATTTTGGCTTTGACGGAAAGCGGGGGTTTAAGACAACGGCAATCCGAAGAGATGGCACTGACTATTAGCCTGAGAAGGAGGAACTGATATTGAACAGCACTTTATATAAAGCGTGGTTGCAGTATGCGCCCATAAAGGACCGGGAGCTTGCCTCCGGATACAGCAGGCTGCTCGGCACGATTGTAGCGGATCTGCAGCAGTCGCGGGTTGCGAACGCCGCCATTGAGGAACTGAAGAGGGCGTGCCAATCCATGCTGGGTATTGTCCCGGTCATCACGTCCGAGGCCCCGTCTTCATCTTACTTCGAGGTGCGCATCCCCACATCAGCCGAACCCGGCATGGGAGAACTAGATGGGGTCGGATCAGGTGAGCATATGAGCCGGATGGCAGACCAGCTAGGCGCAGAAGGCTTTCAGCTGGAGCATTCAATCCAAGGGCAGCAGGAAAAGCTGGTACTGACCGGTGGATCGGGCAAAGGCGTATTATATGGGGTGTTTCATTTATTGAGATTGCTGGCCTCCCACCAACCGTTAACCGGTTTGAAGGTGACCCAGCAGCCAGTGAACGGACTGCGGATGATCAATCAATGGGACAATGCCGACGGCTCGGTGGAACGCGGGTACTCGGGCCACTCGATTTTTTACGAAAACGGACGGTTCACCGAAAATCTGGATCGCGTAAGAGACTACGCCCGCTTATTGGCTTCCGTGGGACTGAATGCCATCTCCATTAATAACGTCAATGTGCATGAGATCGAGACGAAGTTCATTACCGCGGAATATTTGCCGACGATTGCGAAGGTCGCGGATATCTTCCGGGAATATGGCATTTCATTGTACTTGAGCATTAACTTTGCGGCTCCGCTGCATATCGGCGGCGTATCGACCTCCGATCCGCTGAGCGATGAGGTTCGGCAGTGGTGGAAGGATACGGCGGATGAGATTTATGATCATATCCCGGACTTCGGCGGCTTCCTGGTGAAGGCGGATTCGGAGCATCGCCCCGGCCCGTTTGCCTATGGAAGGGACCATGCCGATGGCGCCAATATGCTCGCTGAGGCCTTGGAGCCGCATGGCGGGCTCGTCATCTGGCGCTGCTTCGTATACAACTGCATGCAGGATTGGCGCGATCGCAGCACAGACCGAGCGCGGGCGGCCTATGATCATTTTACCCCGCTGGACGGCAGGTTTAAGGACAATGTGCTGCTGCAGATTAAGAACGGGCCCATGGACTTTCAAGTGCGGGAACCGGTGTCGCCGCTGTTCGGCAGCATGAAAGAGACCAATCAAGTGCTGGAGTTTCAGGTCGCCCAGGAATATACGGGGCAGCAGCGTCACGTATGCTATTTGGTGCCGCAGTGGAAAGAGGTACTGGATTTCGATACCTATGCGAATGGGTCGGGGTCCGAGGTGAAGAAGATCGTGAACGGTTCCCTGCACGGTATGAAATACAGCGGGATCGCCGCCGTTTCCAACATCGGAAATGATGAGAACTGGACGGGGCACACCTTGGCACAGGCGAATCTGTATGGCTTCGGACGTCTGATCTGGGATCCGGAATTGTCCTCCGAGGGGATCGCGGAAGAATGGACGAGGCTGACCTTCGGCAATGACGACACGGTGGTCAACACGGTATGCGACATGCTGATGCAATCGTGGCCGATCTATGAAAGCTATACCGCCCCGCTCGGGGTGGGCTGGATGATTACGCCGCATACGCATTACGGTCCGGATGTGGACGGCTATGAATATTCAAGGTGGGGCACGTACCATTTCGCCGATCGGGACGGGATGGGCGTCGATCGCACGGTGACATCGGGCACAGGCTATACCGCGCAGTATTTCGGGCCGAATAGGGCCCGATATGATTCGCTGGCGGATTGTCCTGACGAGCTGCTGCTGTTCTTCCATCATGTGCCGTATTCCCATGTGCTGAAATCCGGCAAAACGGTGATTCAGCATATCTATGACTCACATTTTGGCGGGGCGGAAGCAGCGGCAGGACTGCTTGAGGCGTGGACCTCATTGGAAGGAAAGGTCGATCCGGAGCGCTTCGCTCAAGTGACGGAGCGGCTCACGGATCAAGCCGAGCATGCGAAGCATTGGCGGGATGTGATCAACACGTATTTCTTCCGTAAATCCGGCGTGCCGGATGAACAGGGGCGGACGATTTATTAAGTTTATTTAATAACTGAATACGAAAATATAGGGGGGTGCCCCATCAGATTTCGGATCTGATGGGGCATCTTTTTTTCATGGCTGAATACTGTTCGAATGCTGAACCTTTTGTGAGCATGTACTTTTGATGACATACTTCCCAGGTAAAAAATAATGCCCTGTGCAAAGTTTTATATGGTAAAATCTTGTAAAAAACTTCAAAGGAGGAGGAGTACATGATTAGATACTTCTGCTTGTTGATATTGTTGATCCTGGTCTTGGGAGGCTGCAGTGGCAGCGATGAGCCCAAGGAGAAGTTTACTGCAGAAGATATGGGAATCGTGCGTTTAGACAATGGCCAGAAGGTATACTACGGCATGAATCGTGCGGAAGCTGAAGAAGTGCTTGGGAAAGGCGAAGAGCATGCCAGGGGCGTATTTAATTACGATTCCGGCATCGCGGTGTTCTACAGAGATGATGCCGTTGTCGCGATCAGGATGGAGGAAGAATCGAAAGGTCATTATCAAACAACGCGCGGTGCTGAAATAGGAATGCAAATAGACGAGATCAAGCAACGATATGGGGAGCAATATGAGCCATCACAGTCCGATGATATCCTGGATTACTTCTATGACTATAAAAAAGGAAAGTTCCTCGAGAAAAATTCGCCCGAAACAGAAGAAGAGGCGCGGAATATTTTTATCTTTTCATCCATGTTTCATGATGGGTACGCGGACACCCTGTTGTTTATGGATAGTTATTACGCGTCCTCTGGCAAGTGATTCAGGACAGGGCCATAATCTTTGTGTGCAAAATCCGGGATTTACAGAACGGCATGTTAAAGAGATGAACTTCATTTCAGAAGCTGGGCTTTATAGGGTGGGGGGCTATATGATATACTGAGAATAGGGTTAGAATAAGATGAAGTAGTGATCAAGGGGGGAATGGGTATGACAGTCGAGAAACATGTACATGATGCATGCGCAGTAACCAGTGAACGGAAGAGCCATCATTCCGATAAAACGAAAAGCAACCTCGTCAGCCGGCTGAACCGAATTGAAGGACAGATTCGCGGCGTGAAAGGCTTAATTGAGAAGGATACGTACTGTGACGATGTATTAAACCAGATCTCCTCGATTCAGTCGGCTTTGAACGGCGTCAGCAAATTGCTGCTTGAGCATCATATGAAGAGCTGTGTGGTGGAGCGCCTGCAGGAAGGCGACGACGAGGTTATAACCGAGTTGTTAACAACCATGAACAAGTTAATGAAATAATGGAATTCCTGGCTGGAGACGATCTGGTTATGATGAGTTTCCGTGGAGCTGCCACCTTCTAAAGGTGGCAGTAAGTGTTTATTCAGGGTGAAGAATACCGCACGGTTATGCGGTTAAATCATAGCGACAAGATATTTTTTCAAAAAAAATGAGAAAACCCATTGACTATATATAGGGTAGGGGGGTATACTAACACCAAGAAACGAGAACAACCGTTCAAAACTAATTCCGGGCACGCTTTTAGAAGGGCTGCTCAAAATAATTCATAACCCAAAGGAGAGATTGAACATGGAACAGGTAACAATAAAAGTTGAAGGTATGTCTTGCATGCATTGCGTGAATTCCATTGAGGGAGCTTTAAAGAATGAGAACATCGAGGGACATGTGGATTTGAAGGCAGGCACGGTCTCCGTGAAATATGACGCAGGCAAAGTCAATTTGGATAAAATCAAAGAAATTATCGAGGAACAAGGATACAACGTAGTTTAATCAAACGGCACGAGGATGAAGAGGGGTGAGGGAAGATGGGAGCAGGAACGATGGAACAGAAGAAAACGTCGCTGCAGTTAACAGGTATGACATGTGCCGCCTGTGCGAATCGGATTGAGAAGGGTCTAAGTAAAATGGAGGGCGTCCAGGAAGCGAATGTGAATTTTGCGCTGGAAAAAGCGTCGGTTACATTTGATCCGAACGTGGTTTCCGTCCAGCAGATGGAAGAAAAAATTGAAAAGCTGGGTTACGGAACGGCAAAGGAAACCGTGGACCTGCAGCTGATTGGCATGTACTGCGCCGCCTGTGCTACGAAAATCGAGAAAGTGGTAAGCAAGATGCCAGGTGTTAATCAGGCCAACGTCAATTTTGCGCTGGAGACGGCCCGGGTGGAATTCAATCCCGCAGAGGTAAGCCTTAGCGATATTCAACAGCGTGTGGAGAAGCTTGGGTACCAGGCGGTTTCCAAACAGGAGACGCTTGATCAGGAAGGTCACCGCAAGGAGGCCATCACCAAGCAAAAGCGGAAGCTGCTCCTGTCGGCGATTCTGTCGCTGCCGCTGCTCTGGGCCATGGTGAGCCATTTCTCCTTCACCTCCTGGATCTGGATGCCGGACCTGTTCATGAACCCTTGGTTCCAGCTGATCCTGGCCACACCGGTACAGTTTTTTATCGGAAAACAGTTCTATGTGGGAGCCTATAAGGCTCTCCGCAACAAAAGCGCCAATATGGACGTTCTGGTCGCACTCGGTACCTCAGCAGCCTATTTCTACAGTTTGTATTTAACGATCGATTGGGCCGCTGCCGGAGCAAATGCACACCATGGGCCTGAAATGTACTATGAAACGAGTGCCGTGCTGATCACGCTGGTCATTATGGGGAAACTGTTTGAATCCCTGGCCAAAGGCCGTACCTCGGAGGCCATCAAAACCCTGATGGGGCTTCAAGCCAAAACGGCGCTGGTCGTTCGTGACGGTCAGGAGATGACCATCCCGGTGGAACAGGTCCTGGTGGGTGATCTTGTATTGGTGAAGCCGGGTGAAAAAATCCCGGTGGACGGTAAAGTGGTGGAGGGCACGTCGGCGGTAGATGAGTCGATGCTGACAGGTGAAAGCATTCCGGTTGAGAAAAAAGCGGGCGATGCCGTCATCGGTGCCACGATTAACAAGAACGGACGCTTGACGCTTGAAGCGACGAAAGTGGGTAAAGAGACCGCTCTAGCCCAAATTATCAAGGTGGTTGAGGAAGCACAAGGCTCCAAAGCTCCGATTCAGCGGGTCGCTGACGTCATCTCCGGCATCTTCGTTCCGATCGTGGTGGGCATTGCGATTGTTGCCTTCCTCGTATGGTACTTCTGGGTAACGCCTGGTGATTTCGCGCAATCGTTAGAAATTGCCATCGCGATTCTGGTTATTGCTTGTCCGTGTGCGTTGGGTCTGGCTACACCGACCTCGATCATGGCCGGGTCGGGCCGCGCTGCAGAACTTGGCGTTCTGTTTAAGGGCGGGGAGCATCTGGAGTCTACCCATAAAATCAACACGATTATTCTGGATAAAACAGGAACGGTCACGAAAGGGAAACCTGAGTTAACCGATGTGGAGGTTCATAACTTTGATCAAGAGCTGTTCCTTCGTCTGGTCGGATCAGCTGAGAAGAGCTCCGAGCATCCGCTTGCCGAAGCGATTGTGGCCGGGATTGAAGCAAAAGGAACGCGGCTTCCGGCTGCGGAGCATTTTGAAGCCATTCCAGGCTACGGCATCCGTGCCAGCGTGGAAGGACATGAGGTGCTGGTCGGCACACGCAAGCTGATGGCACAGCATAACGTGCCGATTGATTCGATCCTCGGCAGAATGTCGGAGCTTGAAACCGAGGGCAAGACTGCTATGCTGACGGCTGTCGACGGTCAATATGCAGGACTTGTGGCTGTGGCAGATACGATCAAGGAGACGTCCCGTGCTGCCGTAGCGAGATTGAAAGAAATGGGCATCGAGGTCATTATGATTACCGGGGACAATGAACGCACGGCACAGGCCATCGCGAAGCAGGTTGGCATCGACCATGTGCGTGCCGAGGTTCTGCCGGAAGGCAAAGCGGATGAAGTGAAAAAGCTCCAGCAGCAGGGCAAGAAGGTCGCCATGGTCGGCGACGGCATTAACGATGCGCCGGCCCTTGCGGTTGCCGATATCGGCATGGCCATCGGCACAGGTACGGATGTGGCAATGGAAGCCGCTGACGTTACGCTGATGAAGGGCGACCTGAACAGCATTCCGGATGCCATCTACATGAGCCGCAAGACGATGAGCAACATCCGTCAGAACCTGTTCTGGGCGCTGGGCTATAACTCGCTTGGCATTCCGATTGCCGCCATCGGACTTCTGGCACCTTGGGTGGCCGGGGCCGCCATGGCACTGAGCTCTGTATCGGTCGTGCTGAATGCCCTTCGCCTGCAGCGGATGAAGGTATAACGAAAGCTGGAAGACCTTTTATATAGAGTATGATTGGTAACCGAGCAAGAGAACGATATTTGGGTAACTTGATGGGAGTGTAGACATTTGGCCATGCAAAAATTTGCAGTGACACCCGGCTTTGAAGTGGGCGGAACGCTGTTCCGCCCGGATCAGCTGGCCGCATTGGGCTCCATCGTGGGCGAGGACGCCCGCATTGAGATGACTACCTTTAAGCAGCTCTACGTGGAGATGGATGCAGAGCGGGTGGAAGAAGCCAAGGTGAAGCTGGAAGCTGCCGGACTTCAGGTTCATCCCGCCGGCTTTGTCTCCAAGAGCCTGATCACCTGCAACTTTTGCCGGGGGGCGGAGGATTCGGGACTGGATGTTGCAAAGATGCTGGATGAAGCGATCGCCGATCATCCTGTACCCAATCCGCTAAAGATCGGTTACGCAGGATGCGCGCTTGGCACCAGCGAACCGCTGCTGAAAGATATTGCCGTGATGAAGATGAGGAATACCTATGATATCTATGTTGGTGGAGAGCCGAGAGGGTTGAAGGCTGCTCTGGCGAAGCCGCTGCACACGGATTTAGCGCCGGATCAGCTGGCTCCGATCATCCTGAAGCTGATCGCCGTCTATCAGGAGAACGGCAAGAAGAAAGAGAAGTTCTCCCGCTTCGTGGATCGCATGACGCTCGAGCAGCTGCGTCAACTCACGCTGGATGCGCGGATGGATACGGCAGGATAAACGAAAGGCTTAACAGGCATCACCTTTTGGGTGAATAGGATACGCCGAAACGAGGATGGATATACTTTCAAGAGCACCTGAGGGTGCTCTTTTTTTCTATAGAATAGAACACGCTATCCACTGGAATCCTTGCGTGGATCGAACAAGCGAGATCAACTCCGAAGGTATTTTGTCTTCTCTAATTGCGACATGGGAGCTTTTTTATGTTGTTCTTTTATGGATGAGGACAGTGGGAATAACAACCATATTGGGCATTTTATCGTGGTTGACGATCGATGTGAAAGGGTATACAATTTATATTGTTAAAAGCTTTTAACTATTTAAATTTGTAATATATTTGTAAGGACTTCGTTGTGCATCGAGGTGATGAAACTGGATAAGAGGGAACAATTATCTAACATGGTTGCCCGTCAGATGATGACGCTTGTGGCGAACTATGCCAAGATTCTGGACAATGATTTGACCGGCCCGCAGTACTACGTGCTTCAGACCTTGGCGTATGAGGGGCAGCAGACCAGCTCATATTTTGCCAATGCCTTGAATGTTACGCTTTCGGCTGTGACCAACTTGAGCAACAAGCTGGTCAGTAAGGGTTATATCGAACGGGTGGCGTCAAGCGAGGACAGGCGTCAGGTCTATCTTAAGATTACGGAGCAGGGCCGTGAAGTTGAAGCCCGGATGATTACGAAGTACCGTGAATTAAATGAAGGCTTATGGTCGGATTTCTCGGATCAGGAGATGGATGTGTTAATCGCTTCATACGAGAAGATGATTGAACATTTGCAGCTTAAGATCGGGCAGTCCAAAGAAGATAGCCGAACCAACGACTAAATATTCAGGAGGGTTTCCCATGGGGAGATTAGACAATAAAGTAGCCATCATTACAGGTGCAGCAGGTGGGATGGGTAAAGCTGACGCTCTTTTGTTTGTGCAGGAGGGAGCCAAGGTTGCGATTACGGACCTACAGGAAGACAAGATCAAAGACGTCGTAGCCGAGATTGAAGCCCTTGGCGGCGAAGCGATTGGATTCAAGCACAATGTAGCTTCCGAGGAAGACTGGGTTCGTGTCGTGGACGAGACCGTTCAAAAATTCGGCAAGATCGACATTCTGGTCAACAATGCCGGTGTCTCCAATGCAACGCCGTTCATGGATTTGACGGTAGAGGGCTGGGAGAAGACGATGTCGATTAACGTTACGAGCATATTCCTCGGTCAAAAATATGTCATTCCGTACATGATCGAAGCCGGCGGCGGTTCCATCGTCAACATCTCCTCCATTGCCGGCCTGACAGGGGGCAGCGGCGCCGGTCCTTACACGGCAAGCAAAGGCGCGGTACGCATGCTGACCAAAGCCACGGCCGTGGACTTTGCGAAGCATAACATCCGCTGCAATTCGGTTCACCCCGGCTACATCGAAACGCCAATGACGGTGGATCTGTTCAAGGATGAGCAAATGATGCAGTGGTTCCAATCCCAGACTCCGCTTCCACGTCTGGGCAAAGCGGAAGATATCGCACGCGGCGTATTGTTCCTTGCTTCGGATGAGTCTTCCTATATTACAGGCGTTGAGCTGCCGATTGACGGCGGATATTTCGCGAAGTAAGTCATGGTTTCCATTGACCTGTATTTATGAGCTATAGACAACAGAAACGATAGGGATACAAACTCGGTTAGAACTCATTTTATATTTTCATCAAGGGGAGTGTTGTTTCATGTCCGATAACAAACAGATCGCTGTCATTACCGGCGCAGCCAGCGGGATCGGCAGAGCCAGCAGCTTGAAACTGGCAGAGAACGGTGCAGCGGTAGTACTCGTTGATTTCAACAAGGAAGCCGGCGAAGAAACGCTGCGTTTGATCAAGGAGCAGGGCGGAGAGGGCATCTTCGTGCAAGCGGACGTGACGAAGACTGAAGATGTCCAGAACTACGTGAACAGGGCGGTCGAAGTTTACGGCCGAATCGATTTCTTCTTCAACAATGCAGGCATCGTGCAGAAGTTTTCGATGCTGGATGATATCGACGAGGACGAATTTGACCGTCAAATGTCCGTGAACGTCAAGGGTGCTTTCCTCGGCATGAAGTATGTGTTGAAAGTCATGAAGGAGCAGGGCAGCGGACATATCGTGAACACCGCTTCCACGGCGGGTATCCGCAGCGAGCACAGTGCAGCCGCTTATTCGGCAAGCAAGCATGCGGTGGTGGGCTTGACGAAGGGAGCAGCGCTGGAATACGTGAAGCAGGGCATTCGCGTGAACGCGATTTGTCCGGGCGGCGTTCAGACGCCGCTTACGGCAGCGGTAGCCAAGTCCTTCATGGAAGGGGGCTACGTGCCTGAGGAAGTGGGCAACATGCGGATGGGACGCCCGGCTGAGGCGGATGAAATCGCGAACGTGGTGGCTTTCCTGGCTTCCCCAGGCTCCAGCTACATGACAGGTTCGCTGGTTACGATTGATGGCGGATTGACGCTGTAATATATATAAAAGACCAGTCAAGCACCGGAATACCGGGTTTGACTGGTCTTTTTGGTATAGCATTTATTTGATGCCGACGACATCCGCCAGCAGCTCATAAGAACGCAGGCGCGCCTCATGATCATAGATGGCGGCCGCGACAATGATTTCGTCCGCATTCGTTGACTGCTGGAACTGCTCCAGCTGCGCGCGGACGGTTGCGGGACTGCCGATGGCAGAGAAGCTCAGCTGGCGCTTCACGATGGCCTGCTCCTGCAGGTTCCATAGATCATCCATGCTGTCCACCGGCGGACTCAGCTGGCCGGTGCGGCCGCGGATGATATTCAGGAACTGCTGGTACGCCGAGGTAGCCAGGCGCTGTGCTTCCTCATCGGTATCGGCACAGATCACGTTCACGCCGATCATGGCATAAGGCTTGCTCAGCTCGGATGAAGGACGGAAGCTGGTGCGGTACAGGTCGAGCGCGGCCATCAGGTAATCGGGGGCAAAGTGGCTCGCAAAAGAGAACGGAAGCCCCAGCTGTCCTGCCAGCTGTGCGCTGAAACCGCTGGAGCCGAGCAGCCAGACCGGTACATGCAGACCTTCGCCGGGAATTGCCCTGACGCGCATGGACGAGCCCGAAGTGGGCTGGAAGTAATTCCGCAGCTCGCCGAGGCGGTCCGGGAAGTCCTGGCCGTCGCTGCCGGGACCGCGGCGAAGCGCCCGGGATGTAAGCTGATCCGATCCCGGCGCACGACCTAAGCCGAGATCGATCCGGCCGGGATAGAGCGATTCCAGGGTGCCGAACTGCTCGGCTATGACCAAGGGAGCGTGGTTCGGCAGCATAATGCCCCCGGCTCCGACGCGGATCTTGCTCGTGCCCCCGGCGACATGGCCAATGACGACCGAAGTGGCCGAACTGGCGATTCCCGGCATATTGTGGTGTTCGGCAAGCCAGTAGCGGTTATACCCCCACTTCTCGGCATGCTGGGCCAGATCGAGCGTATTTCGCAGCGACTGTGCAGCGGTGCTGCCCGCTGTAATCGGGGCGAGATCCAGAATGGAAATAGGGATATCGCGAAGCGTTTTGGGCGCTGTATGATCAAGATGGGGTTCTGTCATATGGAATGACCTCCTTATTCGTGCACTGCACGGTAAGTTGTTATATAGGGAGAAGACAACCGTCTGATTGGATGCCGAAAAATATGAAACCTATTTATCGATAGTTGGTATCCCTATATAACGAACATTATATACCTACTTAATCCATAAGAAAAATATACATCGCTGAACCTCCACAGAAGCCAGACCGCACTAAGAGGAAATTTTTCTTGCGATTATCGAATGGTTCAGCTTCGCTGAAAACATATGGGCATCGATAATCTAAAGAAAAATATACATCGAAGAACCTTCAGAGAAGCCGGACACACCTCCGTCTAATATATGCTTTCCGAGCCTATCTAAGTAAAAAAAGATTGCCATCATCGTTCGGGTATTCTTAATAGTGCGAGGACAGCATAACGGGCCATAGAACCTAACCAAGAGAAAAGGCAGCCGGATCACCGGCTGCCTTTATGCATCGCTACGAATGGATGGTCTCGGATGACAGGCTTATGAATCGCACCCTATTCCTACTGCGACTTTCTTCACTCCATGACTACATCGGCTGGTGGCTCTATCCGCTCCATCCCGTTCATGTAAGGTCGGAGCGCCTTCGGTATGAGAATCGAGCCATCGGCCTGCTGGTGGTTCTCCAGCAGCGGGATAAGAATTCGCGGCGAAGCCACAGCCGTATTGTTCAGGGTGTGGCAGTAGCGCAGCTTGCCTTCCGCGTCCCGGTAGCGGATGTTCGAGCGACGCGCCTGAAAGTCGAGCAGATTCGACGACGAGTGGGTCTCCCCATAAGCCCCGCGGCTTGGCATCCACGTCTCGATGTCATATTGCTTGTACGTTTTCTGCGACATATCTCCGGTACAGACGGCAACGACACGGTAAGGCAATTCGAGCTTCTGCAGCAGCTGCTCGGCATTGGCCGTGATTTCTTGTAGAAGCTGTTCCGAGGTTTCCGCGCTGGCTTCGCAGAGAACGACCTGTTCCACCTTGGCGAACTGATGCACCCGATACAGGCCGTGGACGTCCCGGCCGCCCGAGCCGACCTCGCTCCGGAAGCACAGCGATGCTGCTGCCAGGCGAATCGGCTGCGCCACATCGACGATTTCACCGCTATAGAACGATACGAGCGGCACCTCCGAGGTACCGACGAGCCACTTATCTTGCTCCGTAATTTGAAAAGCCTGATCCTGACCAAGAGGGAAAAAGGCGGTATTCTCCATGGCCTCCGTCCGTACGGTTAACGGTACGTCCATAAGGGTGAAACCCTTGGCGACCAGCATATCCACCGCAAGCTGTTGAACGGCCCGATGCAGCATTGCGCCGATGCCCGTCAGATAGTAGCTGCGCGTGCCGGCGGTTTTGACGCCGCGGGGGATGTCGATCATCCGGTGTTGCTCGCCGAGCGTGACATGATCCTTGTATTCATAATCAAACACGGGGGGCTCGCCAACACGTCTGATCTCTACATTGTCCTCATCCGAAGCTCCGACCGGCGTATCCGGCGAAACGATATTGGGCACAAGGATGAGCAGCTGGGCGTAATCCGCATCGACCTTCCGGTATAACGCTTCCTGCTCGTCAAGCTCCATATTGATGTCCTTGACTTGCTGTTTCGTCCGCTCGGCCTCTTCCTGTTTGCCTTGCCTCACGAGCGTGCTGATCTCCTGCGAGATGGCATTGCGCCGCTGCCGCAACCCCTCCACGGTCAGCAGCAGCGTCCGACGCTGGTCATCCAGCCGGACAAGTTCGGCAACCGACAGGGCAATGCCTTTCTGGTCAGCTACTCGCTGCAGTTCTTCCTGATTCTTTGTGCTCTCCCGGATCCATTTCATATCTAGCATGATCACCGCGCTCCTTTTTCTGAAAAAAATAAAAAAGCGTCCTAGTCCATATGGGACGAGGGACGCTTATGCGCTCGCGGTGCCACCCAAATTGATTGAACCGTAACCTTATCACGAAACAGGCGGGTCCCGTGTTCAATCCACTTTGATTCCGCGGTAACGGGCGGGTCCGGTTAACTTAGGGGGATGGCTGATCGGTTGAAGGATCGGATCCCCTTGACGAGAACGCCTCGGAGTTGGAAGCTCTTCATCGGCCTGATGTTGATATTGTTGTTCAGTATACCGCATGAGATGTCTTTTATACAAGGGGCTCTTCGGATTTTTGTGCTTCTGTTACATCGAGGCCGCTTTGTTCGCACTTCCCTGCTTCCATCCGGCAGGATGCTCCGCATCCCAGCGGAAGGTCCATGCGGCTGCGCCGAGGATAAGGATCGTGAAGCCCGCGAGGGTCAGCAGGGGCATCCAGATGCCGGAGATACTGCCTTGCGGAGAAACGGCAGTGGACATGGCATCGACCAGGTAGTGGAACGGCTGCAGTTTCCCCAGGATGACCACCCATGCAGGCGCATGTTCTAAAGAATAGAAAGCTTCACTTGTCAGCAGCATGGGAAAACTCATCAGGTTCGAGATCATGTTGACATTGCCCTCATCCCTGGACAGGTTGGCTGCCAGAAAACCGAGTGCGGTAAAACAAACGGTGCCGATCAGAAGGACAAGCAGCATCAGCGTAAGCCCAGTCAGGCTTAGCCTCACTCCAAGCATAAATAGACTCATGAGAATTACACACACGCTGACGAGCAGTGCCAGCACGGTTCGCGCCCCCGTCATTGCGGTAATGAATGAGACGGTGCGAAAAGGTGTCACCCGCAGCAGCTTATAGATGCCGCGGTTGCGCTGGGCCATGACATTAAACGCGGTAACCATCGTGGCCCCAAACAAAATGTTGGTTGTCAGCACGCCCGCGAGGAGTCGGTGAGAATAGGCGTCGTCGTTGAAATATAGTCCCAATCCGATCAGCATGGCAATGGGAAACACGATGTTCCAGACCAGGGTATGGGTGTCGCGGAACATGCTCTGCAGCATGGTGGTCATAATGATTCGCATAGATCTTCCTCCTAAGGTTTTGATTCCAATCGGTCGTTATTCCTGTTCATCAGTCAGTTGGATATACAGTTGTTCGAGGCTATCTGTTTGATAATAGCTGAGGAGCTCATCCGGCGTGCCGGAAGCTTTGACCCGCCCATCACAGATGAGCACCAGCCGGGAAGCGAGTTTATGAACCTCCTCCATGTCATGCGAAGTGAAGACAATCGAGGTGCCCTTGTCTGCCAGGGAACGGATCAGCTCCCGGATATCCCGGCGTGCCCGCGGATCCAGTGCAGCGGTGGGCTCATCAAGGAACAGCAGCTTGGGTGTATGGACTAGCGCGATGGCAATGGCGAGTCGTTTCTGTTGGCCTCCCGAGAGCCGAAGCGCATCGGTTTTGGCAGCATCTGCAAGCCCGCAGCTGCTAAGGTGCTCGATGAGCACCGCATCCTTGAGCCGTTTTCCATAGAAAGCAGCGAACATTCGCAGATTCTCAAGGGCCGTAAATCCTGGAAAGAAGGGAGTGGATTGCAGCTGAAGCCCGATATGCGGGGCGGGATCTTTGGTCCAGTAGGTGACCGTGCCGATATCGGGTCGGCGCAAGCCCAGCACCAAATCCAGTGTCGTTGATTTCCCCGCGCCGTTCGGCCCGATGATCGCAAGCACTTCACCTTCCCGTATATCCAGAGCCACATCATGTACGACCGTTCGCTGACCATAGGTTTTTCTTAAACCTTTCGCTTGAATGAGAGTGGGTAACATCATCTCGTGTTCACGCTCCTTATTAACCAATATTATATATCCAACGTTGGATATTGATCGGAAATGAAAGCCGCAGCTGATGCTGAGGCTTATTCCTGAACGAGTGTTATGATTTTGTTGAGAAAAGCGATGTCCTGTTCCAGGATCGAGATCGCATTGTCGAAGGTGGCCAGGGCGATTTTGGATAAGCCGTACTGTCCCTTGATTTCTTTACCTGAACGCCATTGTGCCAGCGATTCTTCCACCTGCTTGAGGTTCTGCTGCAGCAGTTCAACCGCTTCCTGCTTCGGAACGCTCTCGATCCAGACCAAACCGAGAGAGAAGTCGGATTTGACGGTGTGGGGAGGAAGCGTCAAGGTTTCACGGATCATCTTCTGGAATAACTTCTCGCCATCATCCGTAATACTGTAAATTTTACGAAGTCTCGCACCGGTCCGCTCTTCAGCAGTGGCTGCAATCAGACCGTCGCTTTCCATCTTGTTAAGTGCATAATAGATGGAGCCGGACAGTATATTCGTCCATATGTCCATACGGCTGGCCTGAATAAGCTGCTGAATTTCGTAGCCGTGCATCGGGCGCTGGCGCAGGAATGAGAGCAGGATGAGGTTGGTCATGTTGGGTCACTTCCTTAGGATGTGTATGTGAAGAAGAACTTCATAACTGGATATCCAACGTTGGATATATATTGATAGTTATTATAGATTCGATGGAATGAATTGTCAATAACCTTCGGAAAAATAGGTAAATGTCCCAAATGGATTGAATGAAAGCGATTTAACGTTTAGTCTAGTAGTGTGAACTAGTATGGCAGTTGATGAGGAGGCTATAACGTCGATGAATTACAGACAATTGGGAAATACGGAGCTTCACATTAGCGAGGTCAGCTTCGGCACATGGGCGATCGGAGGCTCATGGGGGCAGACCGATGATCAGGAAGCCTTGAAGGGATTGGACCGCGCCATCGGCGAGGGCGTGAACTTCTTCGATACCGCCGACGTTTATGGCGATGGGCATGCCGAGGATTTGCTCGCGCGCGCAACCAAAGGGAAGGAAGATTCCGTGCATGTCGCCACCAAGTTTTGCCGAGCGGGTGATATTCACGATCTTCAGACCTATTCCGAAGCGTCGATCCGCCGTTATTGCGAGAACAGCCTGAAGCGGCTGCAGCGTGAACGGATTGATCTCTATCAGGTTCACTGCCCTCCCTTCGAGGTGTTGAAGGACGGGCGAGTGTTTGAAGTGTTGGACAAGCTGCAGGCCGAGGGGAAAATTCGGCATTACGGCGTCAGCGTGGAGACGGTAGAGGAAGGTTTGTTTTGCCTGGGGGTACCTGGCGTAAGGTCGCTGCAGGTTATCTTCAATCTGTTCCGCCAAAAACCGCTGGCCCAGCTGCTCCCGAAAGCCAAAGCGTCGGGCGTCGGCATTTTGGTGCGCTTGCCGCTTGCCAGCGGTCTGTTAACCGGGAAATTTACGGAGACCACCACCTTCAGCGAAGGGGATCACCGGAATTTCAATGCGAACGGGGAGCAGTTTAACGTGGGCGAGACCTTTGCCGGCCTGCGGTTCGAAAAAGGGGTTGAGCTCGCCAGAGAGCTCGCTTGGATTGCCGAGGGCCGAGGCGACATGGCCCGTGCATCCATGCGATGGATTCTGGACTGTCCCGAGGTCACCGCCGTGATTCCCGGCTTCCGCAACGTCCGCCAGATCGAAGACAATCTGGGCACGCTGGACGTGC
This sequence comes from Paenibacillus sp. QJM3NY_38, assembly GCF_056173265.1. Lineage (NCBI taxonomy): Bacteria > Bacillati > Bacillota > Bacilli > Caryophanales > Paenibacillaceae > Paenibacillus > Paenibacillus sp. QJM3NY_38. Next base: position 6,960,616 of record NZ_CM149665.1, on the reverse strand, counting down.
CTTCGTTCAGTATGGAGGAGAAAGAGCGCCTTGCGCTTTTTTATCAGGAGCAGGTAGCGATGCACATCCGCGGTGCCTATTAAGCCGAAATACGAAGTACATCGTAGAGAAGCTCCCCGTCATTCGGGGAGCTTTTTGTGTAGGAGGAAGGCTTTGTACAGAACGAATGCAGCTGCCGCAGTGCTGCTTTAAAGCATATCCTATGCTTGATCATGGTAATGATACTATAATATAGGCAAAGATTCTGAATCGGAATGTGTTCAGCAGGAGGATTGCCGTTTTGAATGACTTGTTGAAGCGGGAGCATGACATCATCAAGGTTTGCTTGTTAGCAGGAAAAATTATGTTGCAAAGCGGTGCGGAAACCTATCGGGTCGAGGATACGATGATGCGGATCGCTGCGGCTTTCGGCGTAGAGAACAGCCACAGCTATATGACTCCGACCGGGATTATCTTCTCGGTGGAGGAGCCTCAGCATATTACGCGGCTCATTCGTATTTCGGATCGGACAACCAATCTCGATAAGATCCATCAGGTCAACAGCGTGTCCCGGAGCATAAGCCTCGGTGAGCTGACGATTGAAGAGGCACACAGGGCGCTTGAGAAAATCGAGCATGAACAGGCGATTTATCCGACATGGCTGTTGATTCTCCTGTCCGCGATCGCAAGCGGCTGCTTTCTCATTATGTTTCGCGGCATTTGGCCGGATTTCGTACCGGCGGCCATAGCGGGCGGTCTTGGCTTCTCCTGCTTTGTATTCATGCATCGGGTCATACCGGTGCGATTCTTCGCCGAATTCTCGGGAGCGCTGGTCATCGGCATAACCTCCGTATGGATGGTCAGATACGGATTCGGCCAGCAGCTGGATACGATCATTATCAGTTCCGTGATGCCGCTCGTACCGGGCTTGTTGATCACGAATGCCATCCGCGATCTGATGGCGGGGCATTTGATATCCGGCTTGTCCAAAGGCGCGGAGGCATTTGTTACGTCCTTTGCCATCGGTGCAGGCATTGCGTTTACGTTGTCATTCTAAGAGATGAGTGAGTGGAGGTGAAGATGGTGGCAACCTTTTATATACAGCAGCTCATCACGAGTTTTGTTGCTTCGTCGGCCTTCGGGATCCTATTTAACGTACCCAAAAAAGCACTGCTGCAGTGCGGGTTTGCCGGCATGGTGGGCTGGCTGCTCTACATCCTGCTGCAGAACATGATGGTTGAGCCGGTGACGGCTACCGTGTTTGCGGCTTTTTGCGTGACGATGATCAGCCATTTTTTCGCCAAAAAATACAAGACTCCCATTATCGTGTTCAGCGTGTCTGGGATTATTCCGCTTGTACCGGGCGGTGTTGCCTATAATGCCCTTCGCCATGTGGCCCAGAATCAATTCGATCAGGCCGTCCAGCTGGGGGCGCAAGCGTTCATGATTTCAGGCGCCATCGCGCTGGGTTTGCTGCTGTCTGAGGTGACCAATCAGGTCATCCGGAAGTGGTCGATAACCCGGAGAAGAGCCGGAAAACCCAATTCGACCGGCTCATCGTAGGATCTTGCGATTTAGAGAGACCTAACTAACACATCAGGATGCTGAACATGTTCGGATGTTTTGGCTTGCAGCTGCTTACTGACCGTATCTTTCGCTTAACTGCGAGGGATATGGTTTTTTTTGAGTGCATTGAAGGGTATGTCCCCTGCGTGAAAATTTTACATAAGTTTCATGTTATTCCTTTTTATTGTCCAAATCCTCGCTGTGCTATATAATCTTTACTGCATGAAATGAAACCGCATTCAATTCTATCCAATCTATCGATATCGTACACTGACCGTCAGATGAAGATTCCTAGTCCATCAAAGAAGAGGGATGTCCATGCAGGAGTTGACGCTGCATCTGTTCGAACGGATGGGCATGCTGCTCATCCTGACGTTTATACTGACGAGAATTCCGCTGTTCCGCCAATTGCTGGACCGCAAAGAGATGTCCGGCACGCGGATGTTCATCTATTCCTGTCTGTTTGGCCTCTTCGGCATCCTTGGGGTGTATGCAGGCGTTGTCGTGGAGAATGGCGAATCGAGCTCCTCCTTCTGGCTGATGCGGCTGACGGAGGAGCAGGCTCTGGCCCATTCCGCCCTGGTCGGCGTTGTCATTGGCGGGCTGATCGGCGGGCCCCGCGTTGGCATCGGGGGCGGGCTTCTGGCAGGAGCCCATCTGCTGTATATCGGCGGCTACACGGGGCTGGCAGGAGCGATCGCCGTACCGCTTACGGGCGCCCTGGCCGGGGGCGTGGCCCGATTCTTCTCGCAGGAGCGGGTGATCTCGCCGGCAAAAGCGTTATTCGTCGGCATGTTCGCCCCGATCCTGCACATGGGAGTTATTTTGATCTGTGCGAATGAGCCGGACCGCGCGGTGGAGCTGGTCAACCTGATCGGTCTGCCGATGGTGCTGACCAACAGCATATCCATTGCGATCTTCACGACGATGCTGCGCGTTGCGCTCACCGAGGAGGAGCGGGCAGCCGCGTACGAGACGGAGAAGGCATTCCATATCGCGGAAGCGGCGCTGCCGCATCTGAAGCAGGGCTTAACGTACCGAACGGCTCAGGCCGTGGCCACCTTGCTGCTGCGCGAGCTGAAAACAACGGCCGTCGCCATTACGGATACGGAGCGGTTCCTGGCCCATGCCGGTGCCGCCAGCCGTACCATTGATCCCGGAGAAGAGATCACATCCGACTTGACCAAGAATGTCATTGCGACCGGCGAGCTTCGGATCATAGAGAATGCGGAAGATATTCAGCCTCGTCATCCGGCGCTCGGCGCCGCCATTCTTGTCCCGATGATCGAGGGTCACGAGATCGTGGGCGTCATTCAGTTCTATTTCAAGCGGCCCCAGGATATTCGGCGCGTCGAGCTGGTGATGGCCCAAGGCCTTGGACAGCTCATTTCCTATCAGCTCGGGGCCACGGCCCACGAGAAGATGAGCCATTTAATGAAAGAGGCGGAGCTGAAGCTTCTGCAGGCGCAGATAAATCCCCATTTTCTGTTCAATACGCTCAACGCGATCCATTCGTTGATCCGGAGCGATCCGCTGCTGGCAAGGCATGCCACGATGCAACTGGGGGCGTTCATGCGCTTGAACGTCAAGGTCATGGCCTCCCGCAGAACGACCATTCGTGAGGAAATGGAGCTGTTGAATGCTTATCTGGACATTATCCAAATCCGGTTTGAGGATCAGTTCACGTTTGAATGCCAGCTGGATCCGGTGCTTGGCGAGCTTATGATTCCGCCTGCAACGCTGCAAATGCTGGTGGAGAACAGCATTAAGCACGGCTTGCGCGATAAGGCGAGCGGGGGCATCATCCAGCTGACCCTAAAGCGTGCGGGCGATCTGGCGGTTGTACAACTGCGGGACAACGGGGCAGGTATCTCGCCTGAGGTGCTGGACACTCTCGGCGAACAGCCGATCATCGGCAGCGAGGGGACGGGAAACGGCATTTACAATATCAATCAGCGTTTAATCAGCATGTTTGGCAAGGAGGCCAGACTCATCGTAGAAAATCTTGCAGAGGGCGGATGCAGCATATCCTTCAGCATCCCCTGCAGTCTATCGGAAGGGAGCCGGTACCGTGAAGCGAATTAAAGCGATGATAGCCGAAGACGAACGATTGGCAAGGGAGGAGCTGGCTTACCTGCTGGAACAGGAGCCTGATATCGAGCTGCTTCCTCATGCCGCGAACGGCCGGGAACTGCTTGAGCTGGTTCCCTTACGGCAGCCGGATGTCGTCTTTCTCGACGTTCATATGCCGGAGCTTGAAGGGTTGCAGGCTGCGCGAATGCTGAAAGCCTCCCCGATCTCGCCACTAATTGTGTTTACGACAGCTTATGACGAGTATGCTGTCGAGGCGTTTGGTCTGAATGCGATTGATTATCTGCTGAAGCCTTACAGCCACATGCGATTAAAGGAAACCCTGCAGCGAATACGCAGCAGGGTTCATGAAGGGCAAGCCCCCCAAAAGCAGGAAGCTTATGATGTCGCCCCACAGGCAGCCTCGTATCCTTCCACAGAGGCTGCCCCCCGCAGTATGCGCGGCAAGCTGCTATTCGATGATGGGGACAAGCATGTGCTCGTCGATCCCGAGGCGATCCTGTACGCGGTGCGCGAGGAGCGGGTCATCCGCATATGGACGGCGGAAGGCCAGCGGATTACGAGCAAGAGCACGCTGCAGGAGTTGGAGGAGAAGCTGGCAGGTTACTCGTTCTTTCGTCCTCATCGCAGTTACCTGGTTAACGTGAACCGGATTGCAGAGCTGTCCCCTTGGCAGAACGGCGCTTACAATATTGTGCTAAAGGATGAGCAGCGGACGATGATTCCCTTGTCGCGGGAAGCCGCCCGGGATTTGTTCCGGTTGCTTAGGGAGGCATAGGGGGAAGCGGGGAAGGACGGTGATGGTCTCCCGGTTCAGGCGGCATATCCGTCCTTTCGCACACCCTATCGGACGTTTCGCGCAGGAGCTGTGGTCGCGGGCAATCCTCCTGTATATAATCATTCTAAAGCGCTTTCATTCATGGGAGACGCCATAGAATCCTGATCGTTAATGGAGGGAAAGGCAATGGAAGAAAAAAGCTATACCGAAGTATGGCATTCTGAAAAATTCAAAACGCTGCTCTCCCGCAAGAAACGGTTCATTATTCCGATGACCGTCTTTTTTCTTCTGTTTTACTTTGCGCTGCCGATTCTCACTTCGTACACCGACGTGTTGAACCACCCTGCGATCGGCCCGATCACGTGGGCATGGGTATTTGCATTCGCGCAGTTTGTCATGACATGGGTCTTGTGCATCCTGTACTCCCGCAAGGCGGCCCAGTTTGACCGTATGGTAGACGATATTAAAAAGGATATGGGGGCGTAATCGACTATGGCTATCGCGTTGTTTTGCGGAATTGTATTGCTCACGCTGATCATAACGTATTACGCTGCCAAGAAAACAACCAACACCAGCGATTTCTATACGGCAGGCGGAGGGCTCAAGGGCTGGCAGAATGGGACAGCCATTGCCGGCGACTATATGTCTGCTGCCTCCTTCCTTGGCATCGCAGGCTCGATCGCATTAGTCGGCTTTGACGGCTTCTTTTATAGCATCGGTTTCCTTGTAGCTTACCTGGTGGTGCTGTACCTTGTCGCCGAGCCGCTTCGGAACCTCGGAAAGTATACAGTGGCGGATATGATTGCCGCTCGTTTCTCCGACAAGAAAGTGCGCGGCGTGGCAGCACTCAATACGATTTCCATCTCCATCTTCTACATGATCGCGCAGCTGGTTGGGGCAGGCGCACTGATTAAGCTTTTGCTGGGACTGGACTATGTCACGTCCGTGCTGATTGTCGGCGTGCTCATGACGATCTATGTTGTCTTCGGCGGCATGCATGCCACGAGTTGGGTTCAAATCTCGAAGGCCGTGCTGCTCATGGCCGGCACGTTCATCATCTCGCTGATCGTATTCGCCAAATTCGATTTCAGCCTGACCCAGATGTTCCATCATATGAAGACGGCTACGCCGCTGCAGGAGGCATTCCTGAACCCGGGGAATAAATACAAAATCCCGCTGGAGACGCTGTCGCTCAACCTTGCGCTCGTACTCGGCACGGCAGGTCTGCCGCATATTTTGACCCGTTTCTTTACCGTTAAGGACGCCAAGACGGCACGCAGCTCCGTGGTATACGCTACCTGGATTATCGGCATCTTCTATGTCATGACGATCTTTCTCGGTTTTGGGGCTGCCGCCTTTGTAGGCGCGGCGGATATTACCGAGGTCGATAAAGCGGGTAACATGGCTGCCCCGCTCCTGGCCAAGGCGATTGGCGGCGATTTCCTGTTCGCGCTCATCTCGGCGGTTGCGTTCGCGACAATCCTCGCCGTGGTGACGGGCCTTGTGCTGTCCGCGGCATCCGCCTTCGCCCATGATTTCTACGGCCAAATCGTGCGCCGCGGCGAATCGTCGGAGAAGGAGCAGCTGAAGATGGCACGGTACGCATCGATTGGCGTATCCATAGTCTCCATTCTGCTCGCGCTGTTCGCTCAGAAGATGAACGTAGCATTCCTTGTCTCGCTCGCTTTCGCTGTTGCGGCCAGCGCGAATTTACCGGTCATCCTGTTCACGGTGTTCTGGAAGAGGTTTAATACGACAGGCGCCGTGACCGGGATGCTGACCGGGCTGATCAGCACGGTGATTCTTGTGGCGCTTAGTCCGAATATATGGGATCCGGCCGGAAAAGCGATTTTGATTGGCGATCCGATCTTTCCGATGAGCAACCCGGGCATCATCTCTATTCCGCTCGGCTTTCTGGCAGCTTATATCGGCACACTGTTATCCTCTTCCAAGGATGAAGCGAAGTATGCCGAAGTGCTGGTCAAGGCCAATACGGGTGCGTAATCCGGATTCGATTCTTTGACCAAAAAGGGTGTATCCAGCTGCTTGGCAGCATGGGAGATCGCCCTTTTTTTGTCATTGTATCGTAAAATAAGATATAACATGATTTTCAGGCTGAAGTGGAAGGAGGCATGCAAATGAACATATCCGGCATCGTTTTTTTTCTGGCGATTGTGGTCGGCACGTTAATGATTACGTATTATGCTGCCAGGCGGACAACGAGCACGAATGATTTCTATGCAGCGGGCAATCGACTGAGCGGGCTGCAAAACGGCTTGGCCATTTCCGGTGACTATATGAGCGCGGCGTCCTTCCTTGGCATCGCGGGCTCCATTGCGGTGTACGGCTTCGACGGCTTTTTCTATTCGATCGGCTTTCTTGCCTCCTATGTGATCGTGCAGTACATCATAGCCGAGCCGCTTCATAACCTGGGCAGGTATACGATGGCGGATGCGGTGGCGGTCCGGTTCAGCGAGAAACGGCTGCGCGGATGTATCGCCGTCAACAACATGATGATTACGGTATTCTACATGATTGCCCAGCTGGTCGGTGCCGGGTGGCTCGTGCATTTGCTGTTCGGGCTGGAAACGTCGCTCGCCATCGTGCTGGTCGGAGGCTTAATGACCATTTACGTCACGTTCGGCGGCATGCTCGCGACTTCCTGGGTGCAGATCGTCAAGTCCATATTGCTGGTGAGCAGCACTTTTATCGTGAGTCTCATCGTGCTGGCAAGATTCGATTGGGATCTGCTTGGTTTATTCGAATCCATGAAGCGGGCGACCCCGTTGCAGGAGCGGTTTCTGATGGCGGGTAATATGTTCGACCACCCGCTCGACATGCTGTCGTTTAATATGGCGCTGGTGTTAGGGACAGCGGGACTTCCGCATATTATTGCGCGCTTCTACACGGTAAAAGACCCGCGTACGGTCCGTTCTTCGGTCAAAACGGCAACGTTTACGATCGGCATCTTTTATGCCATGACCATTTTTCTTGGATTTGGGGCGGCTGCCTTCGTCGATTGGTCCGTTTTGTCGGAGCGGGTTGAGCTGGCGGCGCCGCTCCTCGCAAGCGCATTGGGTGGCGAATTCTTAATGGCCTTTGTATCGGCTGTTGCTTTCGCAACCATATTGGCCGTGATCTCGGGGCTTGTGCTGACGGCATCCTCCGCATTTGCTCATGACGTCTATAGCAGCATTTTCCGCAGAGGACGGGCGACCGAGGCGCAGCAGATGAGAGTGGCCAAGCTTTCGGCCATTGGGGTTGGCACCGCTTCGATTGTGCTCGCCCTCGGCGCGCAGAAGCTGAATGTGGCATTTCTTGTTTCGTTTGCGTTCGCGGTTGCGGCCTCGGCTAATCTGCCGGTGCTGCTGTTCACGCTATTTTGGCGGAGATTTAATACGTATGGGGCCATGTCGAGCATTGCGGCCGGATTGGTATCCTCCTTGCTGCTTATGGCCGTGGGGCCTAACGTGATGGATCCCGGGGCCGGCTGGATCCGGGCGGAAGCGATTTTCCCGCTCAAGCATCCGGGTATCGTGTCCATTCCGATTGGTTTCGCTGGCGGTATTCTCGGTACCCTGCTATCCGGCAAAGTCGGCTCAAGCGGCCGATTCGAGACGATGCAGGCCATTGCCCATGTGGCCCCAGATGAGATTCGTACCCGCGAGCCGGGATGACGTTTCGCACATAAGAATGATGAAGGTTGAAAAAGGCGCTTCTTGCTTTATTTAATGCCAAGCCGCATGCGGTAGCTGAGCATAACGGGAAGTGTCCGCCCTTGGAAGTGCTCCTCGACCAGCGCATGGAATTGTGCGATTTTATCGTTCAATTCGGTTTGTTTCAGCTTGAACACGGTCTGGATACCGCCTTGACTGACGGCAAGGCCGGTATATCGTTCAGCGGTGAACGGCTCTATATGATGGAATACGATCTCCTTGGAAAACCGGAACACTCCGCTTTCTCGGATATGCTTCAGATGCTCGTTCTTATTCCCTTTATAGGCCTTTTCCTGTGCCTCCACATGGCGGTCGATGATGGTCTCTGCCCATTCGATCAGCTCATGGTAGGATTGCTCGACCTTCCAGGTCAGGCTCGGCGGCCAATCACAATCATATACCGCGAATATCCCTTCTTCACGCAGAACGCGGGAAACCTCCTTCAACGTGCTGGCGGGGTCCATCCAGTGAAAGGATTGGGAACAGGTAATGATATCCGCGGACTGATCCGGGAGCGCCAATTGGTTCGAATAGCCGGAGACAAACCTGATATCGGCAAGCTGCGCACCGTGGCTGCCGTTAGCCTCTTCCTGCAGCGACTGCAGTTTGGCGACCGCCTTGCCCCGCATATCGTCATTCGGCTCAACGCCGATGATCTGGTCCGCTGCGTCTTTCCATGCAAACGAGGATAGTCCCGTTCCGCATCCCAAGTCGACAACGAGAGAGGGCTTGCGCTCCAAATAGCCTGTCAGCAGGGCGACAACCTCCTGGGGAGCTTCGGGGCGATGCTGGTCATAGGTATCCTCAAAGCCGGTGAAACGGTCCACGTTGCTGGCACGGTTGCCCTCGGGAACGAAATCCTTACTCCACACTTCGGTCATATCCTTGGTCATCATTATTCATCTCCTTATCCGGGTACATAAATCGGGCCTTGCAATTGGAGGTCTTGGCTGCTGCGACTCAGGATTCATGCTCCAGTTGATGTATCCTGCCGCTCTAATTCCATCATATCATAGGAAAGGAACTTATTAACAGATAGGCTTGACCCGGGTAGTGCCGATGCGGGTACAATAGAAAGATCGAATGAGGAAGAGGGATGCGTATGAAGACACCAATATCACCGAAGGGAATCTTCTTCGATGTGGATGATACATTGTATGACCATCTGGCGCCTTTTCGCGATGCCGTTCAGAAGGTTGCCCGCCCTGATGGCATGTTTCCATATGAAGCCGCTTATCACCGGATGCGTTATTACAGCGACAAGCTGTCTGTAGAGCTCGGAGGGGCTGGCACGGCGGCATACGGGGAAGCGGTTGAGGATATGCGCAGACGCCGGTTCCAGTTAGCGCTGGCTGAATTCGGCGTAGGGCTGACCCTTGAGGAGGCGGGAACGGTACAGCAAACCTACCTGGACCGGCAGTATAACATCACGATGTTTGAAGGCGCCCGGGAGCTTCTTAAGAAATTGACGGATGCCGGGCATGTCGTTGGCTTGATCACCAATGGTCCGGCAGAACACCAGATGAACAAAATCGCGGCTATGCAGCTGGGTGACCTCATACCGGAGGAGCGGTTGTTCGTATCCGGAGCTGTGGGCTGGGACAAGCCTGATCCGCGGATATTCCATCATGTGAACCGGCTGACCGGCACGGAGCCGATGAGCTCCTATTACATCGGCGATTCGTGGCGCAATGATGTGGTTGGCGCACTGGCTGCAGGCTGGCATGTGATTTGGTTCAATCACCGGAGCGTTGGGCCGGAATCGGAGCATCAACCGCAGCATACCGTGGCGAGTTATGGCGAGCTGGAGCGGCTGCTGGATGAGGTTATCGGATAAAACATGCAGCGTAGAGCGTAAAGTGTTACCGGAGCAGGACTAAGTTACAGAATTATCGCGGCCAGGCCCTTTAAGTTGAGGGTTTGGCTTTTTTTATTGCTTAATATTCAACCGGTTGGTTGACTTTATAAGTTCCATCCATTATATTTAACCATATGGTTGAACATAATAACGAAGAACAACTGGATCACATCTTCCACGCATTGGCTGATCCGACCCGAAGAGAGATGGTGCGCATGATCGCGGCGCAAGAGATGACCGTATCCGAGCTGGCTGAGCCGTTTGACATGTCGCTTGCGGCAGCCTCCAAACATATCAAGGTGCTGGAGCGTTCTGGCCTTCTCGATCGATCCATTCAGGGGCGGACACATACCTGTCGTCTCAATCCGGGCGTCATGAGCAGGGCGCTGGAATGGCTGCAATTCTACGAGCGATTCTGGACCCGGCAATTTGATGCATTGGAACGCGAGCTGAACAAAGCGAAGAAGGAGGAGCATTAACAGGAATACGGCTGAACATACTGGATAACGATGAGAACGTAGGGAAACAGATCGAACCTAATACCAATTTCAATATGAGAAGGATGATTTACATTGGAGAATGCCTCTACAACCACGCTGGTCATGAAACGCTTGTTTGAGGTAGCGCCGGAACGAGTATTTGATGCCTGGTTAAACCCCGACATGATGCGCAAATGGTTGTTTACGCTGGAAACGACGAATAAGATCGCCCGTAATGATCCTCGCGTGGGCGGAACCTGGGAGATTGTTGACGTTCGGGAAGGCAAGGAGTACCGGGCCATTGGGGAGTACCTTGTAATAGACCGGCCCCACAAGCTGGTGCTTACCTTCAGGATGCCCCAGTTCAGCGAAACTGTGGACCAAATCACGGTGGAGTTCAAAGCCGTGGATGCGGGATGCGAAATGACATTCACGCAAGAGATCGTTGTCCCTCACGAGGAAGATTGGTCCGCAGAAGATATCGAGAAGGCGCTCACGGAGTATCATACCCAAACCGAACATGGATGGGGTTATATGTTTGAGGGCTTGAAGCAGCTGCTTGAGACAGGAAAGATGAAATATCCATCCTAATCCGATGAACAAGGGAGAGTGTATTTATCCATGAAGAGTGCAACCCCGTTTTTAATGTTCCAAGGTCATGCCGAAGAAGCCATGAACCATTACATTTCCATAATTGAGGATTCCGAAATAACCAGCATCACCCGTTATGGCCCCAATCAGCCGGGAGCCGAGGGAAGCGTCATGCATGCTACCTTTTCGTTGAAGGGGCAAACGTTCATGTGTATCGACAGCAATGTGAAGCATGATTTCACGTTCACGCCTTCCTTCTCTATCTACCTGACTTGCGAATCGGAAGCAGAGATCGAGAAGGTGTATGGGGCATTAATTGATGGCGGAGGTGCGATGATGCCGCTGGACAACTATGGGTTTAGTCAAAAATTCGGCTGGATCGCGGACAAGTTCGGCGTATCATGGCAGCTTAATCTGCCGAATGAAGCGTAATTACGCAATCGATTCATTAGAGACGGGCCCGTGAGCGGTCCGTCTCTTTTTGCGCGGACAACGCATCGTCAGCTCGATGCTCAGCGAACAGGGGCCCGCGGATTCCAACAGCTAATCTGAACGGCAGAATTTTGTGCTGCCCGGCGATTCTTATGATCCACAGCCATCCAAGCATACTACTTCTTACTCCGTGTACTGCTTTCGGAATTGCAGCGGCGATAGGCCGAAACGTGCGGAGAAGCGGCGAGAGAAATAGGGCGGATATTGAAACCCCACATGTTCCGCGATTCGAGCCATGGACCACTGGGTGGTCAGCAGCAGCCGCTTGGCCTGGTCCAGGCGGTATTGAAGCAGGTATTCCGTAGGCGTTACGCCGTGTGATTCCTTCATGCAGCGCGTCAGGTAGTTGTAGTGGAAATGCAAGTCGGACGATAAACGTGCGTTGCTGATGGGCTCACGATAATGCATTTTGATATAGGACTCCACCTGCTCCGCGACTTTGCGTACCCGCGATTGTTCCTGGTCCGATCTCGATGGGTCCAGCAGCTCCAGCAGCTCGATAAACAGCGTTTGTTCGCGCCAAAATGCCGTGGACCTCGGTTCCGTTGCCAGCAGGTGCAGAGAATCGAACAGCTGATAGGCTTGCTCCGGATAAGGGATCGGGCCATGCTTTGGCAGCTTTATGTTGTGTGAGATCGAATCATCGCCGGCTGCGCTTGATGCTGCAGTCTGAAAATGCAACCAATAAAAGGAGGTTTCCTCCTGGCACTCCTGTACGGCGTAATGGTATGCATCCGGTAATAATACAACGCAATCCCCTGCGCCAAGCGCCCACTGCATATCCTCCTCGCCCAGAAACAAGCAGCCGCATTGAACCAGGATGAGATCGTAGACGCCAAGGTTTCTCCGGTTGGGATGCGACTCGCCCGGCATATAATGCGTTTTTCCGGATTCAAGGAAGTAGGGGAGCGGCGGTGAAGGAATGGAAAGAACGCTCCGTTCTGTCATGGTAACACCTCCAGGGAAGTGTGAAATCGTATAAGAAATTAGGTCATTTCTGTTATCGTTTTCATCCTATCATAGAACGTAGAATGGGAAGTGTCGAGGCTTTATCATTCGAATCCTAAAGGAGTGTATATCCAAGATGATAACTCTTACTTCGCGTTCAGCTGCCGTCCCCCTTAAGCAAGTGAAACTGACGGACCCTTTCTGGTCCCGTTACATAGAGCTGGTAAGGGAAGTGGTGATCCCATACCAGTATGAAGCCCTCCATGATCGAATTCCGGGCGTGGAACCGAGTTATGGCGTGTCCAATTTTCGAATTGCTGCCGGCAGGGAAGAGGGGGAATATGGCGGTATGGTGTTTCAGGACAGCGATGTCGCCAAATGGCTTGAGGCTGCGGCTTATTCGCTTGCTATTCATCCGGATCCGAAGCTGGAGGAGCAGGTGGATGAGCTGATCGATCTTGTGGCCGCTGCCCAGCAGCCGGATGGCTATCTGAATACATATTTTACGGTAAAGGAGCCGGAGAAGCGCTGGACCAATCTGACGGATTGCCATGAGCTGTACTGCGCCGGCCATATGATCGAAGCCGGAGTTGCACATTACCGGGCGACGGGCAAGCGGAAACTGCTGGACGTGGTATGCCGTTTGGCGGATTACATCGATACCGTCTTTGGACCCGAGGATGGCAAAATCCATGGGTTCGACGGCCATCAGGAGATTGAGCTGGCACTGGTCAAATTGTACGAGGTAACCCAGGAGCCGAGATATTTGAGTCTGAGTCAGTATTTTATAGATGAGCGCGGGACGGAACCCCACTTTTTCCTTCAGGAGTGGGAACAGCGAGGGAAGAAGTCATTCTACCGCTCTGTACTGCATCCGCCGCATTTGGCTTATCATCAGAGCCATCTGCCGGTGAGGGAACAGAAGGAGGCGGTCGGGCATTCGGTCCGCGCGGTTTACATGTATACGGCGATGGCCGATTTAGCTGCCAGAACGAAAGACCCTGCTCTGCTTGAGGCTTGCGTTAATCTGTGGCATAACATGGTCCGTAAACAGATGTACATTACCGGGGGGATCGGCTCCACCCATCACGGCGAGGCGTTCACCACGGATTATGACTTGCCGAACGATACCGTATACTCGGAGACCTGCGCATCCATCGGGCTGATCTTTTTTGCCCAGCGCATGCTGCAGCTGTCACCCAAATCGGAGTATGCGGACGTGATGGAGCGCGCGCTGTTCAACACGGTCATTGGCAGCATGGCTCAGGACGGGCGTCATTTCTTCTATGTGAATCCGCTTGAGGTATGGCCTACGACCTGCCGTCATAATCCGGGCAAGTTCCATGTGAAGCCGGTTCGGCCGGGCTGGTTCGCCTGCGCATGCTGCCCGCCGAATGTGGCGAGACTGCTGTCGTCGCTGGGTGAATACGTATATACGATGAATGACGATACGCTGTATACCCATCTGTACATCGGAGGCGAAGCCGAGGTCCGTCTCGGGAACGTGCCGGTGAAGGTAACCCAGACCAGCGCGCTGCCATGGGATGGGAATGTTACGCTTACGATTCAGCCTGAGCAGGCAGCCGAGTGGACCGTAGCTCTTCGCATTCCGGACTGGTCGCGCGGCAAAGCCGTTATGCGGGTGAACGGGCAAGAGGTGACCGTGGAGGATATTACCCAAGACGGCTATGCCTACGTCAAGAGAGTGTGGGCACCGGGGGACACCGTGGAATTGGCATTCTCCATGGAGATCCATCAAGTAAGAGCCAATCCCAACATACGGGGGAATGCCGGCAAGGCCGCGATTCAGCGCGGGCCGTTGGTATACTGCTTGGAGAGCGTCGATCATGGAGCGCCGGTATCCTCGCTGTCGCTCGCAGGCTATCCGAAGCTTCATTCCCGATTCGATGCGGATCTTCTTGGCGGAGCCGTTGTCATTGAAGGGGAGGGATGGCTTGAGGAGTCTGATGATTGGGGCGATGAACTGTATCGTTCCTCTCCGAAGAAGAGGCTTCCCGCATCATTAAAGGCTATTCCGTACTATTTATGGGGCAACCGCGGCGAGAATGAAATGGCCGTTTGGGTGCGCGAGCTGCCGCACACGGTATAAGATCGTACTGTCCGCCTCTCCCGAAGGGAGTTGACCGGGGAGCCAGCATACAAAGGATGCAATGGCAAAGCATGGACGATGCCGGACCACATAACATAAAGGGCTTGCCCAAGGTCGATGGACCTCGGGCAAGTCCTTATTTTCGGAATCGGCTGCCTGCATTTATAACAGCTTCTTGATATCCTCTTCTATTTTTTCCGGAGTATCCGTTGGCGCAAAGCGCTTAACCACTTTGCCGCTGCGGTCCACAAGAAACTTGGTGAAGTTCCATTTAATCGCTTTAATGCCGAGTGCGCCGGGCGCTTCACTCGTCAGATGCCTGTAAAGCGGATGGGCACTCGAGCCGTTCACATCAATTTTGGAGAATAGGGGGAAGGTGACGCCATGATTGAGCTTGCAGGCCTCCTCGATCGCGGAGTCCTCCTCCAGCTCTTGATTCATGAACTGACTGCTGGGGAAGCCGAGAACGGCCAATCCTTGTTCGCTGTAGGTTTGGTGCAGCTTCTCCAGGCCGTCGAATTGAGGGGCAAAGCCGCATTTGGTTGCTGTATTGACAATGAGCATGACGTCGCCTTTATAAGACTCCAGCGTTTGGGACTCGCCGCGTATCGTTTTTACTTCATATTCATAGATGGACATCGCCGTAGAACCTCCTCCAATGAGATGTATATACAATCAGAGTATATTCTTTCGCTGTAGAATGCAATTTGCTAGAAACGGCAGCGGCAATTATATACTATTTGTATGACAAAAGATGGAATGCAATACATGATGCGGAAATATAAAAAGTAAAATTTTGTATTTTCATCTGGACTTATTTAGGAGATGTATGATAGTAGTAGAATAAGTGCTTAATCGAGTGAACCAAAAGGGGTACTACTGAAATCATGTGTGGGAGGACGGTATGAGATTAAAAACGCAAATGCTCAAAACGACGGTGACCAGCCTGCTGGCTTTTATGTTCATCGTCCTCATCGTCCTGGTGCCGAGGGATTTGAATCTGTCGGTGGACGGCTATTTAGTGGTGGCGAATTATTCCTTTGATATGGGTGAGTATGTCACGTATATCCGCGATTATTTTGCAACCGCCATTCAGAACGGGACGCTGGGAGAAACACGGTATATCGGCCAGTCCTCGGAAGCGGCCGCTTTTGGGGCCGTCGGCAAAAGCCTGCTGGTTATTGTATCCGCTTTAATCCTTGGATTTGTGTTTGGCATTCTGAAGGGAGTCCTCGACTATAAATTGTCCAAGACCAAATTCAGTGTGCTGGGGCACTGGACCACATGGCTGTTCCAATCCGTTCCGGATTTTTTCCTGATGCTGATTGCCCAGTGGGTGCTTATTAAGCATGTACCGGCTGTCCGTTATTTTGCGGTTGACGGCTGGGAGGCCTTCGTGCTGCCTTCGCTGCTCGTGTCGATTTACCCGATTTTCTTCATTGCCCGAATCACGTCGGCTTCTTTGCTCGCACAGGAAGGCAAGATGTACATACTGCTGGCAAAAGCCAAGGGATTGAGTGACCGAAAGATCGTATACAAACATATGCTGCGCAATGGCGTCGCGAGCATCCTGACCCATCTTCCGGGCCTGCTTGTCTTCATCTTGTCCAATCTGCTCGTGGTGGAATATTACCGCAACTATCCAGGGGCGGCGTGGAGGTTGTTTCTGGCACTGGATTTCAATACGTTTAGCGGCACCGGCGGCAATTATGAACCGGGAGTCATTATTTATATCGCATTTTCCTTCATGGTGCTGTTCATGATCGTTCAATGGATCAGTCAATCGGCACGCAAATACTTTGATCCACGATCAGAAATGAGGTGAGTCGATTTGAAGAATGTCCCTTTATGGATTGGCGGCACGCTGCTTGCCTTCTTTGTTTTTGTTATGCTGGCGGGGCCTTACATGCCCTTCATTGATAAGGATTTGAATAAGGAACCCTCCAGATGGGTGATGAAGGACGGGAAGCAGAAGCTGACGCTTCCGCCCTATAAGCCGTCCCCGAAGAACTGGCTCGGATCGGACAAGCGGGGTGTCGATAACCTGAGTAAACTGGTGGTAACCGCCAAAGATACGATTCTGCTCGTGCTCACGATCACGTCCGTCCGATATGCGATCGGGGTGTCCCTCGGATTGATCGCCCGTAAGAAAAAAGGCTTCATCCACCGGCTCATTACCTTCTGGAACCAGCTGTGCTCCTATTTGCCGCCGGTATTCGCTTCGGCTCTGCTGCTTGCGCTTCCATTCTTTCTCTTCTCCCAGCAGCGGATGGGCTGGGCCATTCTGATTCTGGCCGGCGTTGAGGCCGGCCGGGTTGCCATTACGATTCAGCAGCAGGCCCACAAGATGGCAAGCGAGCCTTACATGGAGGCCGGAACCGCGTTAGGACTTCGCACGAGGACATTGACGAAAAATTACTATATCCCGGTCATGTTCCCCGAGGTGATTGTCAACTTCTGTTTGGATATGGGAAAGGTCATGCTCCTGCTCGGCCAGCTTGCGATCGTGAACATTTTTCTTGGTCATGAGTGGAAGGAAGTTAACTATTATGTCATGGAATTCGTGGAGACCGGGTATAACTGGGCGACCATTCTGTCCAAGCATCGAGCGGATATATGGTTAGGAAAGTTCCAATTCGTTGTGTATCCCGCATTTGCCATGATGCTGTTAATCATCACCTTCAACCTGTTAGGCGAAGGTCTGCGCCGTCGTTTTCAGGTTAAAGGCTGATCGGTGCGTAGCCGTTAACGTGAATAACCGGAAGGATCAGGGTATGCGCCAAGTGCTTTCCTATCCAATAGGAGTGCCTGACGAAACCGATCCTTCCGGTTTTTTTGATGTGTAAAATGCTGCTGCTTACGTTTCTACGGGAATATCCGGGTGAGCCCAGACGGACACACTGCCGCCGTTCACCGGAAAAAGAGCGAAGCCATCCTCGCCGATTGTAATGCGATCCTTCCGGGTGCGTGTCAGATCTACCCATACCTCTCCGGCTCGATGCTCGCCGACAAACATCCGCTTATCCCCGGCTTCGCCATTGGAGATAACTACCGCGCAGCCGGAAAACTCGATTTCCGGGATGCCGCGGCGGACCCAGCCGATCGTATTCGGGTGGTCAAAATAATCGTCCTGCTGGCCATACGCCCGATTCGCTCTGGCATACAGAAGGGGGTCAATCGCTTCCTTTTTGCCGGGAATGGGTTTCTCGCCGCCGATTCCGTAATAATCGCCATAGAAGACAGAAGGATAACCGTCCTTTCGCAGCAGGATCAACGCATAAGCGCTCTGCTTGAACCAATCTTCCACCCAGGATTCCAGCGATTCCTGCGGCTGCGAGTCATGATTGTCCACAAACGTGACGGCATTCATCGGGTGCGACTGCACGAGCGTATCGTCGAAAATCGTACGGAGATCGAAGGATCGGCCGGCTTTGGAAGCCGTCTGGAGTTTATAATGAAGAGACACGTCAAACAGATCGATCCTGTAATCCACCGTATCCAGAAAGTTTCGACAGTCTTGAAGCTCGGGATTCCAAAACTCCCCCACGATGTAAAAATCATCTCCGCGCTTTTTCTTCATGGCAGTGGCAAATTCTTTAATGAAGTCATGGTTGATATGTTTGATCGCATCCAGCCGGAATCCGCTGCATTGCAGCGTATCCACCAGCCACTTGCCCCATGCGAGCATTTCCTTGCGAACATCCGGATGGCTGTAATCAATGTTGGCAAACATCAGGTAGTCGTAATTGCCGAATTCATTGTCAACGTTATCGCTCCATGATTTGTTCTCGCCGACGATCCGGAAAATGCCGGAACGTTTGCTGACTTCGTCGTAATCGGTACCGTTAAAATGAGTGAAATTCCACTGGAACGAAGAGTATTGATCTCCCCTGCCAGAGAAGGTGAATTTGGTCCAACCCTCAATCTCGAATGGCTTCGATATATCCTTGGTCCGATCCATCTCGTCGACCTGTACAACCCGAAACCGCTCGGTTTCATCTGCGCCCGCCTTATGGTTCATGACCAGATCCACATAGACGGCAATCCCGTTCTTGTGGCAGGCCGCGATGGCATCGATCAATTCCTGCTTGGTTCCATATTTCGTGCGAACCGTTCCTTTCTGATCGAACTCTCCCAGATCATAGAGATCGTATACGCCGTAGCCATTGTCCTCTGCGGACGTAGCTTTTGTCACCGGAGGAATCCATACCGCATCGATTCCCGCCTTGCTCAGCTCCGGGGCTGCGTTCTTGAGTCGGTTCCAGTGCGAGCCATCGGCTGCAACATGCCATTCGAAGAATTGCATAATCGTATGATTTCGTTGCATACTTCCATCTCCTCTATCATGATAGCTCTGCATGTTTACTGCATACTAAGCTCAAATACCCAAGAAAGCAGGGGAGCTAAACCTTCCACCCGAAATGGGCGGGATGCCTACATTTAGTTTTACCCTAAAATGGAAAGAAAAAGACGGGGGTTGTCGTATTGCGGCCATCCTAATATGGCTTGAATCCAGCATTATAGGATAGGAATGGAGTATGGGGCTATTCACCACAAAAAAACCATCCCCTGCCGGGAATCTGTCGCAGGGGATGGTTTTCCGTTTTGTACACATTGGCTGCCTTCCGCTTACTTATGCCATGGCATAAGTAAGCAGAATCAGCAGCACGGTGGTGATGGACATGGCCAGCAGCGGCCGCCAGGCGCCGCGCACATCCTTCAAGTGGACATTCAGGCCAAGTCCCACCATCGCCATGGCAAGAATGAAGGAGGCTGCCTGAGAAATCCAATCTTTGATCGGCAGGGGAATGATCGGTTGTCCGGTAAATTCCCAGCTTCCCAGTACACTCGCTGCCATGAAGCCCAGCAGAAACCAGGGAAACTCCATCCGTGTATGACTCTGCATACGCCCGGTGCGCTTCATCCAGACCATTAGCGCGATACTGAGCGGTACGAGCAAGAATACGCGTCCCAGCTTCGCGAGCAGGCTAATTGCAAGGGCGTCCTCACCTGCTGGAGCAGCTGCCAGTGCCACATGGGCGATTTCATGAAGACTGACACCCGACCACACGCCGTATTGGGTGTCTGTTAAGGGAAGCAGCGGCTGGACGAGGGTATAACCGATAGCAACAATGGTTCCAAGAAAGGCAATCAGCCCCGCACCTAGCGCAGTGTCCTTCTCCTTCGCCTTGAGGATCGGGGACACGGCGGCAATGGCCGCCGCACCGCATATACCGGTTCCAATGCCAAGCAGAAGGGACAAGGACATATCGGCCTTCAGCCATTTGGCGATCAGCAGGGTGAGCGCGATGGCAAATATGACGCTGATAACATCCCTCATCATTAAACCCAGGCCTTGCTGGAACACGATGCCGATATTCAACTTAAGGCCATATAGAATAATTGCTAGTCGCAGCAGCCGCTTGGCTGTGAATTGGATTCCTATGCGCAGTCTCTCCGGATAACCTCGCAGCTGTCGATATACTGCGGCGATGAGAATCGCCCAGGCGAGCTGGCCAAGGTAGCCAAGGCCCGGCATGCTTGCTAATACGTAACCGATGAGAGCGATGACAAAGGTAAACGCAATGCCGCCTGCTGCGGCGGGCAGCGTATGCTGTGTCCATCGAACCAGACGATGGGCGTGTTCTTGTGATTTGGAATAGGCTGGCTCTGTCATAAGATGTAACCTCCGATTCGTTCGGTTGGTCTGAACCCATCGTATCCCATTCCAATGGATAAGAAAAATAAATCATTATAATGATCATCATAAGTAATATGTTATGGTAATATAACTCATAACCATTCGTGGACATTGCGAACGAAGGAGGCCAAAAGCGTGGATCAACCATTGGAGGTATTCGTTACGGTGGTAGAGAAGGGGAATTTTACCCGTGCGGCGGAGGAGCTGCTGATGACACAGCCCGCGGTAAGCCAATATATCCAAGCGCTCGAGCGGTCTGTGGGCACCAAGCTGCTGGAGCGAACCAATAAATATGTCCGGCTAACCAAAGCCGGAGAGATCGTATACCATCATGCGAAGGACATTCTGGGCCTGTACACCCGCATGAACACGCTCGTGGACGATTTGATGCATCGGGCGAGCGGCAATCTGTCCATTGGCTCCAGCTATACCTTCGGGGAATATATGCTACCGCATTTGATCGCTTATATGAGGGAACATTATCCCTTGATCCGCCCATCGATTATGATCGGGAACACCACGGAGGTGGCGGAGATGATACTGCGCCATGAGGCGGATATCGGCATCGTGGAGGGAGATTATCAGGATGATAAGCTGCATATCGAGGCCTTTGCCGAGGATGAGATGCTGGTGATGGTTCCCCGGGACGGGCGGTATGATCATCTGCAGGAGCTATCGCTCTCCGAGCTTGCGGATGAGACCTGGATTGTCAGGGAAGCCGGATCGGGCACCCGCGAGGCGACGGAGCGGATGTTCTCACGGTATCATATTCGCCCTCAGCATATCGTGGAGTTCGGTAGCACCCAGCTGATCAAGGAATCCGTGGAGGCAGGCCTTGGCATCACGCTGCTGTCGCGATGGGCGGTACGCAAGGAGGTGCAGCTCGGAACGCTGCATATGCTGGTACCGAATGGCAGACCGGTGGCGCGGCAGTTCTCATGGATTACACAGAAGACACCTTATCATACCAAGGCCATAGAGGTGTTTCTCGAGCTTTTGCATCATAAACGCGGTTTCCCCAAGGGGGTCTAAAGGAAGAGTGTGATCCCAGTGCAAGAGCATCCCCGTTAAGGGGATGTTATTTTGTTCGGACATGATTACATACGCAATAATTGGTTAAAAATAGATACTAAAATCATAGATGAACAAACATGTATCGAATGATGTGAAAATCGGACGTAAGGAGGGTTAAACGATGAGAACATTTAATACAATAGCTTTGCTGTTATTGATTGTTGGAGGCATTAACTGGCTTCTGGTCGGCCTGTTTCAATACGACCTGGTAGCTGCATTGTTTGGTGGACAGAGCTCCATCGGCTCCCGCATCATCTATACGATTGTCGGTCTGTGTGCATTGTACTCGATCCGCTTCTTTGGTGATGTTACGAATGACGACCGAAATACAGCCAGATAAGTTAGATTTAATAACATAAAAATGACATATTATTTGAGAAATATCCATACCCTCATAGATAAAAAAAGCCTTTCCGTGTTAAGGAATGGCTTTTTTTCTGTCCAAAATCCAAGATTGTCAGTGAATTGCAATCTTCATGTCAGGTGCAAGATCAACATATGCAGTATGAAATTTCCAGTGTTTATGAGGCTTTGCATGCTCTATAGTTAAAGATAAAAACGACATATTTACGGAGTTCGGAAGGAACTCCTAGAATAAAGCCAAGACATTGCAGCGCAGCAATGCGGAGTTAGCAATATGATAGAAAACATAACGTGTTATCTGTCGACATCCTCCGGTTTGCGTAAGCAATGATATGAAAAGGACTCCTTCACCATTAGGAAAGAGTCCGAACGAATAGCGACATAAAGACACCTGGAGGGGAGTGAAACTGTTACAACTTAGGCGGTCCCCACTCTGTTCTATGAGTGGAATGCCTTATACATGGCATCCAGCAGGCTGTGTGTCGCATCACAGCTGTATTCCCAGAACATAATACCAGCCAAGCCTTGATCCTGTATGTATTTGCATTTATGAGTCAGAGATTCAGCATCATCGTAAGTAATGAAGCTGCTGCCATCGAATAAATAAGGCGCTTTGGCTTCGTCGTCCCAGTACCTTTTATAGGAAGGATTATTAAAATATTCGGCTGCGAGCTGGGTATAGGTCGGACCATAACCACCGGAGGATGGAGCGACCTGGAGGTATCCGTTGTTTACGTCCGGCACATCGTTCCACTTCCTAGAGTAGAATCCGGCGCCGATCACGATTTTTTCGCGCGGTACACCAGCCTGGGTAAACAGACGAACGGATGCATCAACGCTGATTCGGAACAGATCGCCAGTTGAGGTGTACAGGTTGGTGTGATGGCCCGTCAGCGTCTGGAATCCGCCGCGCATGTCGTACGTCATCAGCTGAATGAAGTCGAGATAGGGGTGGATATCACGGATATCGGTGCCATCTATATAATATTGATCGGCTCCGGCCGCGATCGTGAGCAGATAGTGTGTCTCGCCCCTCCCGAACTGATCCAGCGTTTCCCGAAGCTCCTTCAGGAGCAGCGTGAAGTTCTCCTTGTCACTTGGCGATGCGGCCGTCCCGGCAATCGAGTAGCATGGATACTCCCAGTCCAGGTCAATGCCGTCGAATGGAAATTCTTGCAGCAGCTTGATCGCCGATTCGCACACGTTTTGTCTTCCTTCGGGCGTGGCTGCAGCTTTCGAGAATCCATCGGAGCCCCAGCCGCCAACGGACAGCAGAACGGTTAACCGGGGATTGACAGCTTTCAGGCGCTGGATCTCGTGAATGGTGTTTGTATCGGTATACGTAATCTTGTTTTCTTGGATATGGGCGAATGCGATATTCAAGTGAGTGAGCCGCTTGGCATCTTCGGTCGTGATCATGGATAAGACCTTGCGCCCTGCGTAACCGGCTAAAATCCAGGAGGATGGCTGCATGCGTAATCCCTCATTTCTTTTAGAATATGTCAGTTTTGCTTTTGCGGTTTATTTTTCCAACTTACGGTCAGATATGACATCTGTCAAGGCTCATCCCGTTAGCCTGGATGACTATTTACCGGAGGGGAAGGGGTCAAAAACCACATGTTTTCCTGCTTGAAAACGACAATGACAGAAGTGGGTGGGACGTGAAATGCCCGTCATACCAGCACATTGAGCTGTTTTGAACAGACAATAGAAATGACATATTTACGGATCATGCGGCAGTCCATACACTTGGGATGTAAGCGTTAACAATTTCTGAAGCGGGCAAAGCCGCACGCTAAGGATGTGTGGTCAGGAAGGCTCTTTCTTTTACATTGAACAGGGGTGCTTTTCCGAAAAAAATGGCCGGATTTTCATTAGAAAAGGAGGGGGCAACCTATGCAGCAAGATGGTCAATCCGCCCTGACGCAAAGCTTATCGGTTAACACGATGCCGAATCGTAAGAAAAATACATTATGGAGGAGGATGATTCGAAACTGGGAGCTGTATTTGTTTATCGCTCCGGCATTTCTGTATTTTGTCATTTTCCATTATGGCCCGATGTACGGGATCCAAATCGCCTTCAAAAATTTCATTCCGACGTTGGGAATAACGGGAAGCCCGTGGGTCGGATTCGACCATTTCGAACGCTTCTTTAACTCTTATTACTTCTGGGACTTGCTCTGGAATACCTTGAGCATCAGCTTGTATGAGCTGGCCATCGGGTTTCCGCTGCCCATCATTCTGGCATTGGCTTTCAATGAAGTGAAGGATTCATTCTTCAAGCGTACGGTACAGACCGTCACGTATGCGCCGCATTTTATTTCAGTCGTTGTTATGTCCGGTATGATCATTACCTTCCTGTCGCCTTCGTCCGGCATGATCGTAAATTTTGTGGAAATGCTGGGCTTTCAGCCGCCGCAATTCCTGACAGATCCCGCTTGGTTTAAGACTGTGTACGTGCTGTCTGGCGTCTGGCAGAGCGCAGGCTGGGGTACCATTATCTATCTGGCTGCATTGTCGGGTGTCGATCCGCAGCTGCATGAAGCTGCCGTCGTGGACGGTGCGAGCCGATTCAAACGCATTCTGCATATTAACATTCCGGCGATTGTACCTACGATCACCATCCTGTTGATCCTGAACATGGGCAGCATTTTGGGCGTCGGATTCGAGAAAATCCTGCTGCTGCAGAACCCGCTGAATATGAGCTCTTCCGATGTCATCTCGACTTTTGTTTATCGTTCCGGTCTGGTTGACGCACAGTACAGCTTCTCTACCGCCGTCGGATTGTTCAATTCGGTCATTAATGCGATTCTGCTGATTGCGGTGAACCAAATCGCTCGTCGCACCAGCGAAAACAGCCTGTGGTAGAAGGGGGAATAACATATGTCATCCACGGTAAGGGAAAGCAAAGGGGATAAATTATTCCTGCTATGCAACTACATCTATCTGACGATTGCACTGATCATCGTACTGTACCCGTTGCTGTACATTATCAGCGCCTCCATCAGTGATCCGAAGTACGTAAGTTCAGGTGAAATGTGGTTGATTCCGAAAGGGATAACGTTTGATGGATATGCCCGGGTGTTTGAGAATGCCAACATTTGGATTGGCTACAAGAACACGATTATTTATACAGTGATAGGTACGATTGTGAATCTGATTGTCACGCTGCCTGCAGCCTATGCGCTAAGCCGCTCAGATTTTGTGGGCAGAGGATTTTTCATGGCGGTGTTCCTGGTTACGATGTTTTTCGGCGGGGGACTGATTCCGAGTTACCTGCTCGTGAAAGATCTTGGCATGGTCAACAGCATGTGGGCACTTATTCTGCCGGGAGCTGCGTCCATATGGAATATCATTGTGTCCCGGACGTTCTTCCAATCGACCATTCCGAAGGAGCTTCAGGAAGCGGCCCATATCGACGGCTGTACGAACTTCCGGTTATTCATCAAAATCGTATTGCCGCTCTCGATGCCGATTATTGCCGTCATGGCACTTTTCTACGGCGTCGGACATTGGAACAGTTACTTCAGTGCCATGATTTATCTGAATGATGCCGCGAAGTACCCGCTGCAGCTCTTCCTGCGTCAAATCCTGGTTCTCCAGGAGATGGCGGCACAGGGCGGCGGGGCGATTGACGCCTCATCCGCAGCAGCGATGAATTCCAAAGCGGAAATTGCCGCACTGGTCAAATATGCGGTCATTATCGTTGCGACACTTCCGGTTATTGCTGTTTACCCGTTCCTTCAACGTTATTTTGTGCAGGGTGTTATGATTGGTTCCGTTAAGGGCTGATCTTAAACCATACAATCCACACCAAAAAGGGGAGTTGTTGTCATGAAAAAGCTTCGCAAGGCATCATCTATTTTACTCTGCCTCACCCTCTCAGCAACAATGCTTGCAGCCTGTGGTTCACCTAAAGGAGATGGCGCTGCTACAGCACCGTCCGGGACGGCCAGCACGGAAGGGGTAAAGAAGGAAGGTTTCCCGATTGTGGATGAGCCGATCACGCTGACGGTCATGTCGCAGGATGCCGGTGTAGCCGATTGGAATACGATGCCCGTACTACAAGAGATGGAGAAATTGTCAGGCATCAAGCTGGAATATCAGCTTTCTCCGATTGACAGCTTTGAAACGAAGAAAAATCTGGTGTTTGCGAGCGGCGATTTGCCCGATATGTTCTATGCGGCGGATCTGAAGCCGGCTGAACAGGTGACTTATGGCAGCCAAGGCATCCTCATTCCGCTGGAGAAGTACATTGACGAAGGTTATGCACCGAACATCAAAAAGATATTTGACGAGAACCCGGATGTCCGCAAATCCTTCACAACCCCGGACGGACATATCTATGCCCTGCCGTTCGTTGACAAGGCTGCCGTATGGTACAGAGGCCCGATGTGGTACAACGGCAAGTTCCTAAAAGCGCTAAACGTGTCCGAACCAAAGACTACTGAGGAATTATATACATTCTTGAAACGCGTCAAGGAAGAAGATCCTAACGGAAACGGAAAGAAAGACGAGATTCCGCTGACTTCCGTCAAGCTGGATGACCTGCGCATGTACTTCTTCGGCTTCTGGGGCATGTACAACGAAGGCATCTATTCCGACAAGGATGGGAAAGTACACTACCCTTATCAGGAAGAAGGTTACAAAGGCTATCTGACGTTCATGAACCGTCTGTGGAAGGAAGAACTGCTGGATCATGAGACCTTCTCGCAAACAGGCGATCAGAAAAAAGCCAAGGGAGAAAACAATCAGCTGGCTCTGTTTAACGACTACCATGCGTACTTCACGCTCGGCGGCGAGCCTAGCAGCGAGCATCCGCTCATGACGCCGGTGAAGAGTGAAATCGCCGACTCTCCGGTATACGGCATGCATCCTGGTATGTCGGCAAGAGGCACATTCGCCATTTCGAGCAGCAACCCGGCTCCGGAAGCGACCATGCGCTGGATCGATTACCTGTACAGCTATGAAGGCGCTACGCTGTTTAACCAAGGACCGGAAGGCACCCTGTGGAAATTCAAGGATGAGGCTAACCGCGTAAAAGAATGGCTCCCAGTGCCAGGCGGTGGTGATCGTGAGGAGTATCGCGGCAAAATCACGCCGAACTACGGCATTTTGACACCTGGCGTCAATGATCCGGATGTTGCGAAAGGTCTTCGCACCGAATTCGATGAGTGGATCGATCAGCAGAATCAAGAGAAACTGGTGCCGATCGGTAAATCGCCATTCCCTAACGTGTATTTGACGAATGAAGAGCAGAGCGAGGCAACTGCGCTGTTGTCCGATTTGGAAACGTACGTGAAACAGATGGAAGCCAAATTCGTAACAGGTCAAGAGCCGCTTGAGAATTGGGATAAATATGTCGCGCAAGTCAAGAAAATGGGCAGCGACCGTCTCGTCGAGCTTTACCAAGGCGCATATGATCGCTGGAATGCCGAGCAATAATCAGATGCATATATGAAAAACAAAGAGCCAACGTATCCCGGTCGCTTCATGACCGGGGGTTGGCTATTGTTTTTAAGGGGCAGGCGAAGCCCGTTCCAATGAACTACAAAGATATCGTTATCAACAAATGACTATTGGAGGTACACCATGTCGGAGAACAAGCTGGTTGAGGAAGAGCAAGCGGTAGTGGAGCAGGGCGTGCATAATTTCAGCAGTGAGGACAAATGGGTCAAGCCGGAGGATCCGCTGCTTCTGGAACGCTTGGAATGGTTTAAGGACCAGAAGCTGGGCTTGATGATGCACTGGGGGCCGTATTCCCAGCTGGGCCTAGTTGAATCGTGGGCGCTGAGCGATAAAGACGCGGACTGGTCGCGTGACGGTATTGACTGGGACATCGATGCGGAGGAGCTTAAACGGCAGTATTTTGATCTGAACAAGACCTTCAACCCGCTTCGCTTTCAGCCTGATCTGTGGGCTGACCTTGCAGCCGATAACGGCTTCAAATATTTGAACTTTACCACCAAGCATCATGACGGATTCTGCATGTGGGATACGCATACGACCGATTACCGGGTTACGGGACAGGAATGTCCGTTCCATAGGCATAAACATGCCGATATCACGAAGGAGCTGTTCGATGCATTCCGCGCCAAGGGGCTCGGCATCTCCGCCTATTTCTCCAAGGCCGATTGGCATACTCCGTACTACTGGGCGCCGGGAATGGAAGCGGGGAGCTTCACTTCTCGCGGTCCTAGCTACGATCCGAAGAAATATCCTTGGCTGTGGGAACAGTTTGTCCAGTTTACCCATGAGCAGATCATGGAGCTGATGACCCGTTATGGCCGCATCGATGTGCTGTGGCTGGATGCAGGCTGGGTGAACGATTACCGGGACCAGAATATCCGATTGGGCGAAGTGGTAGAGAAGGCGCGTGAGATTCAGCCTTGGCTCCTCTCGGCGGACCGCACGGTGGGCGGGCCTTACGAGAATCTGATCACGCCGGAGCAGACCCTTCCTGAGCGTGCCCTTCATGTGCCTTGGGAGAGCTGCATCACGATGGGAACTTCCTTCTCCTTCCGGTACGAGGATCGTTACAAAACGGTGCGTCAGCTCATTCACCTGCTGGCCGAGATCGTGGCCAAAGGCGGAAATCTAGCGCTCAATGTGGGCCCGCAACCGGACGGAAGGCTGCCCGAGACGGCCATTTCACGAATGAAGGGCATGGGAGAGTGGCTGAAAGTCTATGGGGAGGCCATCTATGGGACCCGTGTCTGTGAGCCGTATTCCTCCGGCGCGGTCCAGTTTACCCAAAAAGGCGATACGACCTACGCCATCTATCTGTATCGAAATGAGCAAGAAGCTGTTCCTGAGGAGCTGCACATTCCGATTCAGACGGCGTTCAGCCGCATAGATCTGGTCGGGGGTCAGGAAGCGCTGGATTATCGCCGCACGGACGATGGCGTCGCGGTCCGACTTCCGGATCAGGAGCGTCAGGGGCTGGCGCCGATCGCGCATGTATTGCGGTTTCGTTAAGAGGCGGGTTATATAAAGTGTGTGTTCAAAAAGGTTGATTTTCAGCACCGAGAAGGTTGGATGAAGCTAGGGGGTGAGGAGCGGAGCGTACGTTTTGGGTACGTGAGCACCGGAAGGCCCGGCTGAATTCAAGATTCGATGCCGAGTTGCTTCCTGATTCGCTTCGTGATCAAAAGCGGACTTTTTTGAACAACCTCATAAACGTGTTTTTCACGTACAAGGACTTAAGAAGAGGTGTGGACAGATATGCAGAAATGGTTCGAAGAAGCCAAGCTGGGCATCTTCATTCACTATGGCATTTATGCCGTGGACGGAGTCTCGGAATCTTGGTCCTTCTATAATGGGAGGATCACGTACGACGAGTACATGAAGCAACTGGACGGTTTTACGGCATCGAAATTCAATGCGGAGAAATGGGCGGATTTGATCGAGAAATCCGGCGCCCGGTATGCTGTGCTGACAACGAAGCACCATGATGGCGTTGCGCTGTGGGATACGCAGTACAGCGATCTCAACGTGGTCAAGCGGACGCCGGCCAATCGGGATATTGTGCGGGAGTATGCGGAAGCAATCAGGGAGAAGGGCATTCACCTGGGCATGTACTTCTCTCTAATCGATTGGTCGCATCCGGATTATCCAAGCGTGTTTGAAGGAGGCCGGGTACCGGAGGATCTCAGCAGCGTCAACCCGCACACCAGTCCCGTGGACGGTGTTCAGGATCAGGAGAAGTGGCAGAAATTCCTGGAGTTTAATAACAACCAGCTGCGGGAGATCCTGACGAATTACGGGAAGGTGGATCTTCTGTGGTTCGATGGCGACTGGGAACGGAGTGCCGAGCAGTGGAATCTGCCGGAATTCAAGCATTACCTTCAATCCTTTAATCCGGATATCATCATCAACTCGCGGCTTCAGGGCCACGGTGATTATAAAACGCCGGAGCAGGGCATCCCGATCACGAGACCGGAGGGACCTTGGGAATTCTGCACAACGATCAACAGTTCGTGGGGCTATGTGCCGACCGATCATAAATACAAATCATTGAACCAGATCATTCGGATGTTCTGCGACTGCATCTCGATGGGCGGCAATATGCTGCTGGATATCGGTCCGCGCGAGGACGGCACCATCGATCCAAGGCAGGAGGACATTCTGCTTGGACTGGGCGCGTGGATCCGGACCCACGAGGAGGCCGTATTCGGAACGGGCGAAGGCATTATGACCCGCTATTATCTGGGGGGAAGCACGATTTCCGAGGACAGAAAGACATTGTACCTGTTTGTCTATGACGATCCGAAAGAGAATGTGTGCATCAAGGGGCTGTGCAACCCGATTAAGAAAATTACCGTGCTGCATTCGGGCAAGGAGCTTGCCCACGAGATCCATGGGGGCGTGCCTTGGTTCAATATCCCGGGGACGACGTGGATTAAAATGACTCCTGAAGACGCGCATGAGCAGGTGACGGTTCTTAAGCTGGAGTTTGACGAAGAGTTGGAGATGTACGGCGGCTCGGGAGCCGTTGTCACGCATAACTAACCATCACGGGAAGGGACGCGCTTAATAGGTGCTAAGCCTCCCTCATGAAGCGGAGAGAATGACATGAACAGAAGTGGTGTGCCGGAGCCAAGGATAGAGTATGCTCCCAAGCATTATATATGCAAGCGTGCGGGGCAGCCGCTTGTGCTGGACGGCCGCGTGGATAAGGCGTTCTGGGATGCGGCGGAGTGGACCGATGATTTTGTTGATATCGAGGGGGATCTAAGGCCGAAGCCGGGGAAACGGACCCGGGTCAAAATGCTGTGGGACGACGAGTATTTTTATTTTGCCGCGGAGCTGATCGAGGATCAGATATGGGCGACGCTGACGGAACGCGATTCGGTTATTTTCTATGATAATGATTTTGAAATATTCATTGATCCGGACGGAGACAGCCATCAATATTATGAATTCGAGATCAATGCCTTGAACACGGTGTGGGACTTGCTGCTCGTGAAACCGTACCGGGATGGCGGACCTCCGGTCAACGGCTGGGACATCAGCGGTCTTAAGACGGCGGTGTTTATCGACGGGGAGCTGAACCGACCGGGCGCGGATAACCGGAAATGGAGCGTGGAGGTGGCAATTCCTTGGGCTAGTCTCAAGGAATGTGCCGAAGGCGGCCGCCGTCCTGCACCGGGTGAGTTCTGGCGCGTCAACTTCTCGCGCGTGGAATGGCAGACCGAGGTACAAGACGGCGAGTATCGTAAGATGCTGAATCCGGAGACAGGCAAGCCTTATCCGGAGGACAACTGGGTATGGTCGCCTATGGGCATCATCAATATGCATTACCCGGAGCTGTGGGGTTACGTCGTATTCGCCGATGGCGAGGAACGCCAGCCGTTCACGCTTCCGGAAGACGAACGGATCAAGTGGGAGCTGCGGAGACTCTATTACCGGCAGCGAAATTACTATGAAGCCCATGGTGAATTTACGAAGGATGCAAAGCAGCTCGTGGGCGAGGATTCATGGAGCATCCAGCCTGTGATCGAAACGACCCGCAGCCTGTTCCAGATTAGCGCCCCTTCGTCGGACGGCACGGCTCTAATCTGCATTCGGGAAGACGGAAAGCTATGGAAGGAGTGAGCTTAAGGATGACCAGCCAAACCGCGGTGTTTTCACTAGATTCGCAGACACAAGAGCGGATCGAGCAAAAGTTCCAGGAGAAGGTAGTCTTTGCTAAAGCCCGCAAAGATCAGTTGTTTCATGTTTTTGCGCAGGAGCTGACCGAAGAAGAAACTTGGGCCCTGAAATATTTGTTTGCCTACATGCCGGTGAACGATATGGCCGACTATGATGGGGAATTGTTCTTGAGTCATGTGCGTCAAGCATTGGACATCCGTAAGCGCGTGCCTTGGGGCGAGCGTGTGCCGGATCATCTGTTCCTGCATTTTGTGCTTCCTTACCGGGTCAATACGGAGAATATTGAAGATTTCCGTGGTATTCTCTACAACGAACTGGCAGAACGGACGGCGAAGTTATCGATGGCGGATGCCATATTGGAAACCAATTATTGGTGTCACGAGAAGGCGACCTACATCGGCAGCGATCTGCGGACGATTTCGCCGCTGACGATGATCCGGAACGCACGCGGACGCTGCGGCGAGGAGTCCACACTGGCGGTGGCCGCTCTTCGAAGCATCGGAATCCCCGCGCGTCAGGTCTATACGCCGCGCTGGGCACATTGCGACAGCAACCATGCCTGGGTGGAAGCATGGGCGGACGGCCAGTGGTATTACATCGGGGCATGCGAACCGGAAGCCCGCCTGAATCAAGGCTGGTTCAGTCCGCCGGCCCGCAGGGCGATGCTGATCAATACGCGGATTTTTGCCGATTATCCCGGACCGGAGGATATAACCCTCAATGAAAAGGGATTTACAGAGATTAATTTACTGGAGAACTATGCGCCGGCCCGCACCCTTTACGTCAGCGTGAAGGATAAGCAGGGAGAGCCCGTATCCGGCGCAAGCGTTCGATTTGAGCTGTATAATATGGCTGAATTTTATCCGATTGCCGAAATCAAGACTGATAAGGAAGGGAAGGCATCCTTTAAAACCGGTTATGGCGACCTCTTGGTTCGCGCGGTCAGCGGCGGCAAATGGAGTGAAGTCCTGTTCAAGACCCAGGACGGCGAACATATCGAATTTGTGCTTGATTCATCCGAACAGCCGTCAGGGATCGTGGATTTCGATATGGTTCCTCCGCCGGAGGGAGAAGGAGATGCCGCGTCGGCGCTGCCGGAAGAGAAGATCCAGGCTCATAACCGCCGTCTGGAAGAAGGGACGAAGGTCCGGACCGAATATGAGGGTACATTCCTGAGCGAAGAAGAGGCATTCACACTGGCCCAATCATCAGGACTGCCTCCAGAGCGGGTATGGGACGTTCTTCAAAAAGCCAGGGGCAACAGCAGGGAAATCGCCGCGTTCCTGGAGGAGCGTACCGGCGAATATGGCGAGTGGCCACTGCGGCTGCTGGAGTCGTTGAACGAAAAGGATTTGATTGATACCTTCCGGCAGACGCTGGATGATCATCTGATGGGTGCGCTCGCTCAGCGTGCAGAGTGGGATGAGGATACCTTCGTGAAGTACATTCTGTGTCCGCGAGTTTCTTATGAAATGCTGGTTCCGTATCGACGCGTATTCGGCGATGCCTTTACGGCTGAGGAGGCAGCGGCATTCAGGAAGGATCCTTCTGCGCTTGCCGGGCGTTTGGAGAAGGGGTATGCATATGCAGACGATCTTCCTAACCTGAAGGGTAAGGGAAATCCGGCAGGCACATACAGTCTCATGAAGGGAGACGAGCAGTCGCTGGACATCCTGTTTGTAGCGGTATGCCGCAGTCTGGGGATTCCTGCCCGACTGCACCCGAGCGAGCAGAAGCCGCAGTACTTATGTGCTGAAGGCTGGAAAGATGCAATCTTCCGTCTGAACTCGCCGCGGAATCGGGAGAGCTCAAGCTGGGGGATGCTGCAGCTCCTCAGGGACCCGAAAGGCTCGCAGGACACGCCGGCTGCATCCTATGCCGAGAACTTTTCCTTCGCCCGCCTGGAAGACGGTGTGTACAAAACACTGGTGTATCCTTATGGCAGCACCGATGTTTACGATGAGCCATATGAGGTTGAACCGGGTTCGTACCGCCTAACGTCGGGCATCCGGCTGAAGGACGGAACGGTAAGAGTGCGCTTCACGTACTTTACCGTGCGTGCCGGAGACACCGCGCGCGTGGCGCTGACCTATCGTGAGACGGCGGTCGATATTCCGGTGCTGGGCACACTGTCTCCGGGCAGTACGCTTACCCGATTGGACGGAACGGGAGCCAATCTTAAGGATCTTCTGGGATCCGAGGGTGCTCTTGCTGCCTGGATCGAACCGGAGCGGGAGCCGACCAAGCATCTGCTCCGCGAGCTCAGCGAGCTGGCCGAGCCGCTGGATAAGCTGGGCTTGCCAATTGTGCTGATGATCGGGAATGCGGAGTGGACGGCTTCCTTTGATCCGGCAAGCTATCCGAAGCTGCCGGCACGCACCGTTTTTGTACGGGATTCCAGTTATGCTTCCTTGTCGGGCTTCATCCCGAATCCAGCAACCCATGAAGCCGGTTATCCTCATCTGTTCGTCCTGGACAGTCAGGATCAAATCCGTTATTCGGCTTCCGGATATAAGATTGGCACCGGGAAGGAAGCCCTGCAGATTGCGACCGCGATATTACAACCCTAGAAGGGATCGGAGTGAAGAGTAATGACGAAGTATATTGTGGCGGGTTACGCCGTCGATTCGGTTCTTCCCGACATGACGCATGAGGATCTGCTGAAGTTAACGCATCTGAACGTAGCCTTCGGTCATGTCAAGAATGATGAGATCACCACCGAGCATTTGAAGAATGGCGAAGCTGTCCGGAACATCAAACGGGATCATCCGAATCTTACGGTGCTTCTGTCGGTTGGCGGCTGGAGCGCCGGTGGGTTCTCTGAAGCCGCCTCAACCGAAGGCGGAAGGGAGCACATGGCCGCATCCGCCGTACGGGTGCTGGAGGAATACCCTTTTGACGGGATCGATCTGGACTGGGAGTATCCTTGTTACGGTGAGGCCGGCATAGGGTCGAGTCCTGATGATAAACGGAATTTCACGCTGCTGCTGAAGACGATCCGGGAGGCGCTGGATGCCAAGGGCTCACGGGATGGCCGTCATTATCTGCTCACGATAGCGGCAGGGGCTGATCAGTACTATGTAGACGGAACAGAGATGGCTGAGGTGCAGCAGTACCTCGATTTCGTCCAGCTGATGACCTATGATATGCGCGGCGGGTTCCAGGTTCTGACCGGACATCATACGAATCTGTACACGCCAACCGGTGATCTGTTCCGCATCAGCACGGATGCTTCCGTGAACCTGTTCGTTCGCGCCGGTGTTCCGAAGGAGAAGATCGTCATCGGTGCCGCATTCTATTCCCGTGTATGGAACGAGGTACCTGACCGGAACCACGGCCTTCACCAAATGGCCGGCAGCACGGGCGGTTATGGTCCGGCCTTTGCCGAGCTGGCTGCGGATTATATCAACAAGAACGGCTACATTCGTTATTGGGATGAGGAAGCCTGTGCACCGTACCTCTTTAATGGCTCCAGCCTGATTTCATATGACGATGAGGAATCGATTCAGTGCAAATGCGATTATGTGAAGGAACAAGGCTTGGCTGGGATCATGTTCTGGGAATACGGGTGTGATTCGACCCATCGCCTGCTTGGTGCTATGCATCAAGGACTTCAAGACAATTTGGCTGGGAAATAAGCTGGCGCGGTGCGCGATGGATCGGATCGCTCGATAGTGGACTTACAAACTTAAAACATACGAAAATCTCCCCTGAACGATACCGCTCAGGGGAGATTTCTATTTATATGGCGAAACCGCTACCGAATGCACTCTTCTTGGCTATCGTCCTATATCATTTCCGATGCACTCTCGAGACTATCGTTCGAAACCGTTATCCAATGTACTCCTTCAGGCCAATCGTCCAAATCGGTTACCCGATGTACTCCTCGTCTTCGTCATCCGTGGAAACGGCGGCGCTGTCGGGGCTGTGCATTTTGCGGTATTGACCGGGCGTGTATCCCGTCTCTTTCTTGAATTTGCGGATGAAGTTCGGTGTGTCCAGGTAACCGACCCGGGTGATGATATCCTTTAATGGATCGGTGGTGTGCAGCAGCAGCCGGATCACCTCGTCCATCCGTTTCTGCCAGATGTACTGGGTAAAGTTCATGCCGATTTTCTCTTTGAAGGAGCGGCTGAAATACGATGAAGAGATGGAGAATTTAGACGAGATCGTACCCAGACTGAGGTCATAATCCGTGAAATTGGCGTCGATATAAGCGACGATTTCGTCCATCAGGGTACTCTCTTCCGTCTCGCTCTTCGCCTCGACATGGGCACAGATTTCCGCGGCCAAACCTGCCAGCTTCTTCTCCAAATCCTCCAGCGAGTCGTAGGAGGTGACACGCGGCAGCTGATTGACCACATGATGGATACCAAGCTCCGAGGCCGTCTTCAGCATCGTATTCAGAATATCGAAGCAGATGCAGCGCAGCAGCGGGACGGACGGCATTTCCGTCTTCAGGTTATTTAATGCGGTGGATACCATCTGAACC
The DNA here is from genome assembly GCF_056173265.1 of Paenibacillus sp. QJM3NY_38. Lineage (NCBI taxonomy): Bacteria > Bacillati > Bacillota > Bacilli > Caryophanales > Paenibacillaceae > Paenibacillus > Paenibacillus sp. QJM3NY_38. The sequence continues at coordinate 6,924,724 of NZ_CM149665.1, read as the reverse complement.
GCCACGTCGTAGCTGCCTTGCTTCAAGCTCTGAACCAGCTTCAGCAGTACATCCTTAGGGACCCAGAAGGATGAATCCTGTGCGCCGGAACCGGAAAGTGCGTTAAAAAAGGTGCTGCTGCCCTGTCCGTGCAGCATGGATGCCTCCAAAGCGGTTGATGCTTCAATGAAGGATTGATTGAGCTGCTCCGGATAACTGTAGCGGTTGCCTACCCCGATCGCAGGAGAGACGCCTGTGTGCTTTGCCGCCATCGATTGCAAGGCCAGAGCGATCGGCTCCATACGGACGTTAAGGCTCGCTTCATGCCCGGTTTCCGCATCGAATCCGACAATGAGGGCCAGCTGATCGGGCTGTGGGAGTTCAACTCCAAAGGCATAGGCGGAGAAGGCCGGCAGGTCCACATCGTTCATGAGCTGCATGACGGGCCGCCGCTCTGGATTGTCGCCGATGGGAAGGCCGTGCGACTCCCACCCCATCGTTACGACAAAATAATGGGATCGGCTGAAGCGGATACCAAGCTTCTCCGTGTACTCGGAGGGGAATTCTCCCGTATGACCGTGCTTAAGCAGCATGAGCAGAATATGATTGCGGGCGTAGGGCTCTTGAAGATCCACACGCTGGCTGTAATCATGCAGCGTTTTCTTGATCCATTCCAGCTCGTTGCTGGATGTGGACGGTTCCGGTTCATTTTTCAACCGGATGAACTCCATTAAATCTGAAATCGGATGGTATTGTCTGCGAGCCAGCATTATCGCCAGAATGGTGCCCATCACCACCACGAAGGAGAATACCAAAACGACAAAAGTACGAATATGAACGATGCGGCTGAAAAACTGGTTGCTTGGCATCGCGGTGACATAGGTCCAGCCTGCATCGGATTTGACGGATACAACCGAATGCGGCTCTTGGTTCAGGGATAGGCTGTGCGTTCCGGGCTCAAGCGCGAACAGTGCGCTGACTTCCTGCTCGGTAATGGTTTCGCCTTGGTAGTTGGCGGCCAGCACTTGCCCGTAATTATCGAATATATAAGTCATCCCATGGTAGTCGCTGAGGATGGAGTCGATCAATCCGGTCAGATTGGACTCATGAATCAGGTACATGACGGTTCCATGGGCAGGCGTGTTGTTGGGTGCGATCGGCACAAGGTATGCCAGCATGGAATTTTGGATTTTGGTTCCCTGAACCACTTGCTCCGCCGGACGCATGGTTGGAATCGGGACGGAGTTTAAATCACGCACCATCTCCGTTTCGTTCCAGCTGTTGAATTTGTAGCGGTCGGTGAAGACGTTCAGATTCTCAAAGCCCTGTGACGAATAAATGCTGTTATCTCCGCGGAAGAACAGGAACAGCTCATCAATAATGGAGCTGGTGGCTTTGTATTTGACCAAGGCCCCGATAGATTCGCGGCTGTAATAAGGATGGTGAGTCCAATAACGGGTCAACTGCTCATCGTAGGCGATTCGAAAGGCAATGTCCTGCAGTTCTTTCATGCGCTCATCAATGACCGTTTTAGCCTGGGTCAATTGATTGACGTTGGTCTGCTCGATCTCGGAACGGAGTGTATTCACGGCATTGTGATAAATAATGATAGTTAATATAACAAGAGGTATCAGAAAAATGGAAATGTAGGACAGTGTGTATTTAAGCAGAAGCTTGGACTTGAAGTGATTCCATTTCATATCTGCAACCTCCCGGTATTTTAAGATTATGGAATGATAAGTTTACAGCGACGCTGAACCATTCGATAATCGATAAGAAAATCTCCTCTGGGCATAAGTCTATCATCTGTGAAGGTACGCCGATAGACGTTTGACTATTTCCATCTTCTGATAGCGCTATCATAAATAAAGGCAAGGCTGTAGCTTTCATGAATAGCCGCCGGATGTTCCTAATGAAAATACTAGGAGAACTTGACTAATAAATCAATGGATCATTTCTAAAATTAATTGGGAACATGCCGATAATTCAAAATAGGAATGTAAATAACGTAGGGTAAAGGATCCTTATAGGCCGTTGCCGTGCTTCTATGGACGGGCTTGTCTTATCATTGCATACGTTGCTTGAAAAAACCGGAGCCGCTGCGGCTCCGGTTGATTTGGGTTAGCTGATCAGGCAGGTATTAAGGCTTGGCGACAAGCGTTGGGGCGACGCGATGTTTCGTCGACTGCTCGTAATCGTAGGCCATGCCGAGCAAGTCAGCTTCGCTCCACATTTTGCCGACAAAAGCGATGGAGAACGGAGAACCGCTTTTATAATATCCAGCCGGCACCGTGACGAGAGGAACGCCCGCGATGTTGATCTCGGGAACGGTAGTGTCAGCGATTTTGTCCTCGCTGTGAAGCAGCGGCGTTTCCTTATACATCTGAGGGAATACAAGTGCGTCCAGCTTGTGTTGATCCATCACGTCGTTAAAAATATGGAGATATTTCGTTCGGATTTCCGTGAATTTTGAGAGATCAGGGACGGAGCCAGGATTCTTCAGGGCTTCCGGATACCTAGCGAGCGCCGATGGAGTCTCGCCCGTCTTCTTGATCAGTTCATCCACCGACTGAATAGCTGCATTCGGACCCAGGCGCTTCAGATACTGCTCCATATCGTACACAATCGATTCAATACCGATGGAGCCTGACGACTTGGCGAAATCGGCAAATTCCGTATTGGCGAACGGATCGGTAACCACGATGGCTCCCTGGCTCTCCAGTTCCTTCACGGCTCGGTCATATAGCTTTTGGGTTTCCGCCGTCAGTTCTTCGCCAAGCCACCCCGGACCATAAAGACCGATGCGTTTGTTCTTGAGGGTCAACGGATTCAGCTTGGAGGTGTAGCCTTTTTTGGGAATGTTGCCGATCGATGCAACGGTCTTGGCATCCTCGGCCGTGTAGCCTGCGATGACGTCCAACATGACGGCGGCGTCGTGAACCGTACGGGCATGTGGGCCGACAACGTCTCTGGTGCTCCCGGCGAGAGGGACAACCCCGGCATTCGGAACCAATCCGAAGGTTGGCTTGATGCCGACCAGAGCCTGCGCTGCCGCCGGATTCTGGATCGATCCGCCGGTTTCTTCGGCAATGCCGAGCACGGCAAAATTGCCTGATATGGACATCGCCGTGCCGGAGCTGCTGGCGCCCGGGACTAGCTTCCGGTCGATGGCGTTATAGGTGTCGCCGGCCCAGCTGGAGCTGGCGCGCGTACCGTCGGAGCTGAATGCCGGGATATTGGTCTTGCCCAGTATAATGGCACCGGCCGCCTTCAAGCGGGCAACGACGGGGGCGTCCTTCTCCGGGATCAGCTCGATTCCGCCGAGCTCTTTGCTGAGCGGGGCCCAGCCGAAGGTGGACGGGAAGCCGGCGACGTCGACGGCTTCCTTGATGACAATCGGCACACCTGCAAGGGGGCCGAGTTTCTCGCCGGCCGCCCGACGCCGGTCAACCTCGGTGGCTTCCTGAAGTGCGCCCGCATTCATCATGGTGAACGCATTGTAATTGGATTCATAGATGCCGATCCGGTCGAGGTATGCCTTCACAACCTCTTCGGTCTTGAACGTTCCCTCCGCGTACCCCTTCTCAAGCTCCTTTAATGTAATTTCCTCATAGGCAAACCGTTCAGCTGCCGCAGCGGTTATGCTGTTCATGGCCAATGCAAGCAGGAGCGCCATGGACAATACGCGTTTGAACATCTTGGTTTGTTTTTTCATCATTCATCATCTCCCCCATTCGTTGTTTTTTCGCATCTCCCATGCGATCTTAGAGACTATCAAGGAACTGAACGCATCAATGTTAGTATTAATAACATTGATATGACAGTAACTGAGTGGTTTAGAATATTTCACCTCCTGGTTCATAATGTTTTAGTGACAAGATAGTGTTGGATTCTTTGTTATTTAGTAAAGTTAAGGTTTTTTTTGGAAGGTGTCAATCATTTTATGAGATTTTAATGAAAAACAATGTCAGATAATATAACATAAAAAAAGAACCCGCAGCCAGAACAACCTGCTTGCTTAGGTTGTCAGTCACGGGTTCTTCAAGGTTCCGTCCTACTTCGGGGGAAACGGACGTGTATTAGGTTGCGCTGCCCTCTGCTTGAGAGAGCTGCAGCTGCTTGCGATAGATGAATCTGGAGATCGAAACGCTGATTTCGTACAGCAGGAACAGCGGGACGATTACGATCAAATCGGACATGATATCCGGCGGCGTGATAGTGACGGCCACGATGCAGAGCAGGAAGTAGGCTGATTTGCGCATCTTCGCCAGCCGATGCGGATTCACGATGCCGAGCTTCGTCAGAAAAACGACGATGGCGGGCATTTCGAACAGGAATCCGAATGGAACGGTCATATGAATCATGAACGTGAAGTATTTTTGCGCGGTGTACATCGTTTGGAATGCCCCTTCGGCCATACGCTGCATGAACTGCAGCACCATCGGGAACAGCACGAAGTATCCAAAGCAGATGCCGGCAACGAATAACACGCTGATCACAGGAATGAGCAGCACGGCCGAGCGGTGAGTCCCATCCGGCAGCGCCGGCTGCACGAACCGCCATATTTGATAAGCGGCAATGGGAAGTGTGACGGTGACGGCCACAACGCCCGCAATGATCATATACACCCACATGACTTCAGAGGGACCGAGCAGAACGAGCTGCTTGTCCATGCCTCGTACCAGCCAGTGATAGATCTTCTCGACGTAGATGAAGGCAGCCACCATCGCGACGAGAAACGCAATCAGCGTGCGGATCAGGCGCTTCCGCATTTCTTCCAGATGCTCGATCGCGCTCTGGTCGTTCGGATTAGCTGTTCTGCTTATTGACCGCTGCAGCAGGTTGCGGAGCATCGTCTTTTTTTCCATTCTCGTCGTCTCCGTTCATCAAGCCACGGGTTGCGCCCTTGAATTCGCTTAAGGTCCGCCCGAATGCGCGACCGAGCTCAGGAAGCTTGGATGGACCGAATATGATGAGTGCGATAATCAAGATAAGAATTAAACCGCCAATTCCGATATTGCCAAACGGCATGATCCTCGCTCCTTTCGATTGGTATTATTCCAGTTTGAAGCCGCTAATTGCCACGACAGCGCAGCGCGCCATGTTTTCGCCGGAGCGGTGAGGCCATGTGCTGGTTGGTTTGCTGAGGTCCTCCGTATTCTCGCCCGGGTGTTGAACGGACAGGAAGAGCGTCTGCTCGTCGGGGGTGAAGAATGGGCCGGTAAGCTCGGACTCTACCGGACCGGAGGCGAATTGAAGCGCGACTCCTTGATCCGGCCCGCTTGTTGGAATTACAAACAGTCCGTTGTTCATAAAGGATTTGTGAACACCTTTGTTCTGGCTGCTGCTGGAGATGTCCGTTACGACCCACAGATCGCCGTTCGAGTCGAACGCCAGGTTGTCCGGCGAGCTGAAGCCGGATTGGCGTCCGCCGGCCGCAAAGATTTCAAAGTCGAACTCCATGGCGGCCAGATCGTTGCCGGCTTCAAAAATGCGTGTAATATGGCCATGAATGTTGCCATGATTGTCGTTGTTCGTATGGCAGACAAACACCGTGTTATCAAACGGCGAAATTTCGATGTCCTCCGGACGGTCCGTCGGTGTTCCGCCGACAAGACGTGCAGCTTCCTGACAGTAAGTGACCACATCGCCTTGGGATTTGAATTTAGCTTTGGCCTCTTTATCTTCTGCGGCGGCCTTGTTTACAGCTTCCAAGGTGACCGGCATCCATTTGCCTGACTTCAGGTTGGCAACGTAGAGGGTTCCGTCTTCCAGAAGCGCGGAATTGGCACGGCCTTTGCTCTTGTCATACTTGTTGTTGCTGATGAATTTATAGACGCAGGCATCCTTCTTGTCGTCGCCCATATAGACAACGACCCGGCCATCTGCGGCAAGCCCCATCGCGGTATTCTCATGATTGAATCTGCCGAGGGCGGTGTGCTTCTTCAGGAAGGATTTATCGAATGGATCGACTTCGACGACCCAGCCGTAATGCGTATCCGGCAGGTTCGAAACCGCCGCGGTGTCCTCGAAATTCTCTTCGCAGGACAAGACCGTGTTCCACAGCGTGACGCCGCCGGAGCAGTTGGCAAACGTGCCGGTAGCCGTCGTGGCGCCTTTCAGGGCAGGGATGCCTTTGGCCGGGCCGGTGATATCGAATTTGCTGAAGCCGTTGATGCGGCGGGCATGGGTGGAAGTGGTGTCCATTTTCCATACACCCTTCTCATCACGGTATACTTCGATGACCGACATGCCTTGGTAATACAGGTTTTTATGGATTTGATCTGCCGTCATCTTCCCGTCCTTCACAGGTCCGATCGAGAAGATGGTGGAGTACTCGTGATTGTTGACCAGGAGGCCGCGGACATTGGACCCCTTAATCGGGAAAAATGCGTTGTAATCACAGCCGGAGCCGAATTTTTCGCCAGCCGGATTGATCACGTCATCGAAAGCCGCAATGACATCATATTTGAAGTTTTTAGGCAGGACGAGCTGGTCTGCTTTGGTTGGTTCGATTGGCTCGAAGTAGCCGCTGACCCGATTCGTTTTGAATCCGAACAGATGATTTGCGGTTCCGGACATGGCGGAAGCCTTCCCTTCCAGTACACCTAAGCCTGCGGAAGCGGCTGCCAATGCGGTTGCGCCCGTACCCAGATAAGACAGAAACGTTTTGCGGTCCATCGTTTTATTCAAGCTTATCCACCCCTAATGTATAAATTGCCATCAGGACAAGTTTATAGGGGAAGTGTTAAGGGAATATCATCGGTGAATGGTGGAATTGTAAAAATAAAGTAATCTAGGTATGATACACGGTTCTAATTTTAATAACTTGGCCTAACTGTCAGGTGATGGTGCCAAAATGAAAGATTCGGTTATTTGGGTCCCAGGGTGAATTGATTATTGGATTGAAATTGATGGATGGATTGTGTGGATCGACCCGAACGGCTGATTCGTTACGATCAACCTGCTGTGTCGGACGGATAGAATGAATCGAAGGACGCGAATGGATTGATGGACGGATTGTATCAATAGGGCGAGGTTTGTTGACCCGCGGAATACCAGACACTGCATGAGTGTGTTAACTGTTGCGATGATTTGAGGACAGAGGTTCCGCTATTATGCCACGATTGGTGGGTTGGGGGTTAAATGAGGACACCTGATCCGTTATTACATAGAATATGGCTGATAATCGTGGTATTTATAGTAGATAGCGGATTCTGAGTCCGGAAGTACGGGGAAAGTTGCTGTTTTTTTTGAAATAACGGATCTAGTGTCCATTAGTTTGTTTATTCGTCTCTTGGATATCCGCAAGAACAGCAAGAACTGTTGCATGCTCCCGTCAGTACCGCAAAATGAAAGAATATAAAGAACCATATAGAACTGATTATCAGCCTCTATGGTTCTTTATGATGTTTAATTAAGGTTATACCGCTGCCGCATTTGCTCAGCCATATTACGAATCTCCTCCGAGCCTGGCATCGTAAACCTGGAAGCGGCCTCTGTCAGCTCCTTGCCTGACTGCCAGCTGCGGATGACCTCTTTTACCGCGGCTATAAACGCGTGCACGGCGTTCTGGCCGGTGCCGATGCTCGTAAGCTCTTCAAGACTGGCGGTGCTGTTAGCTTCTACCAGAGGATACCGCTTGGGGTCTGCTCCCGCAGCGGCAATATCATAGAAGGAACGAACCAGCCGGGCGCGCTCGCTGCCCGACCCTTCGGCGATGATAAAAGCTTGGATAATGAACGCTTTCCGTTGCCGCCGCTGGGCAATACCGCAGAATTTAAGGCCGCCTATGCTTAAATCGAACGTTCCCGGACAGAAGGCACCGGCAATTTCGCCGGTATCTACGTTCTGTCCGGTGCCGCGGAGGGCTTCCCGGATCAACTCCACCATGATTTCAAAGTCCTGATGAAAGTCAGGCGCCGGTCCCGCAGAGGAAAAGGGGAGGATGAGGGACAGGTTCACCACGCCAGCGTCCAAGGGTACGGCAGCACCGCCCGAATGGCGGACGGCAGTGTCATAGCCGAGAGAGCGAAGCATGGTTTCCCCTTGCGGCGCATAAGGGAGGCGGCTGTCGCGCACGCCCATCACAAAAGCGCGCGGATGCCGCCACAGATGACAGATGGCTGGCCCGCCATCTCCGGTCAGCCTGCATAGGAACTCGTCCAGCGCAAAATGGTACAGCACGTCCTGATGCGATAAATCATGGGTCCGGTCGAGCAGCAGAACGGGTTGATCTTCAGGTAGTGACAGCGGAATATTCACGCTTTCTTGCGCCTCCTCTAACATGCGGATCGTGCACAAGACCATGGAAGAATTTTGTCTTCCGAGGGGGAGCCCGACCGTTATTCTCTTTGGATAGCATACCATAAATTCATACGGAAGCGGCGAGCCTGGCCCGGCTTAACGCGGTCTGTCTTCTGAGAATGTACGTCGAATGGCGTTTTTGTTAAGATATCAGAAAGCATAAACTTCGAAGCTTGTAGCTTCCTGATATCGCAAGAAAAAAACTTCCTCTAAACGCGGTCTGTCATCTGGAAATGTGCGCCGAATGACGTTTTTGTTAAGATATCAGAAAGCATAAGCTTCCAAGCTTGTAACTTCCTGATATCGCAAGAAAAACTTCCTCTAACAGCGGTCTGTCATCTGAGAATGTACGCCGATCGACGTTTTTGTTATAATCCGAGTAAGCTTATTGTCTTTATAGTAATTCGGTTTGGTGGAGGATGATTTCACTTCATATATAAAGGAGAGTTTCAACATCGTGAAGATTTATAACAGTGTGGTGGATATGATCGGTCAGACGCCCATGGTGAAACTTCAGCGCCTAGTGCTTTCAGGCGCTGCCGATGTCTATGTAAAGCTTGAGAGATTCAATCCTTCCGGCAGCGTGAAGGACCGCGCGGCGTACAACCTGATTCATACCGCCGAGGAACAAGGACTCCTCCAGCCGGGCGGTACCATTATTGAGCCGACAAGCGGGAATACCGGCATTGGCCTGGCGATGATTGCGGCCGCCAAGGGTTACCGGGCTATCCTGATTATGCCGGACAATATGTCCAAGGAACGGATCAATATATTGAAGGCGTACGGCGCGGAGGTCGTGCTGACACCGAGCAGCGAACGCATGCCGGGTTCGATTGCCAAGGCGCTGGAGCTCAAGGAGCAGATTCCCGGAGGCTTCATTCCGCAGCAGTTCGAGAATGCGGCCAACCCGGATATTCATCGGGTGACTACGGCGCCGGAAATATTGGAGCAGATGGAAGGTCGGCTTGACGCCTTCGTGGCGACGGCGGGAACGGGCGGTACCGTAACCGGAACCGGGGAAGAGCTGAGGAAGTCCTTGCCGAACCTGCACATCGCGGTAGTCGAGCCGAAGGGCTCGCCCGTGCTCTCCGGCGGACAGCCTGGACCGCACAAGCTGGTGGGCACGAGCCCGGGCTTTGTACCGAAGATTCTGAATACGGGCGTATATGATGAGATCATCCAGATCGCCGACGAGGATGCTTTGCAGACGGTGCGGGACTTGGCCCGCAGGGAAGGCATTCTGGTAGGACCGTCCTCCGGCGCATCGGTATTCGCTGCTCTTCGCGTAGCGAAGCGGCTGGGGGAAGGGAATCGGGTAGTCTGCATTGCCCCGGATACGGGGGAGCGGTATTTGAGCATGGATATTTTCTAAGTGAGAAGGACCTCCGGTTAACCGGAGGTCCTTTCTTGATGTTCTATGGGCGACCTCCACTGTTCGAGCCGTTGTTTCAGCTGTTTGAGGTCTTTTACGACGACCACTTTGCCGGGATAATCTTCGAGCGTATTCTGAATCTGATATCTGCCTTCCCGTTGATAAGTGGCGCTCCATTCGAACATTTTTTTGAACATGTCCCAGGTGGGGGTGTAGTGCGCCTGTTCAAGTCGCAGTCGCTGCTTGATGAACCTTGTGATGATTCGGTAGGTTATTGTTGAATAGGACGGTTTCAGGAGTACGATAAGATCTGCACGGCGGAAGCTGGGGCTGACCCATTTGAGGTGAGCGCCTTCGATGATCCAGCATTTCTTGTTGACGATACTTAGTAACAGCGCATCCCTGTCTGCTTCACTCCTCCGAATATCGTTCGGCTCGGCTCGCTCCCACACCACATTGTCGAGCTCGTAATAAGGAATGTGGAACAGGGTGGACAGGGTCCTGGCGAGTGTCGTTTTACCGCTTCCGACGGAGCCGATAATATGGATCCGGTTCGGAATGTTAGTATCCATAAAAGATCACCGCATTCCTTAAAAATGGTAGCTAATCATTTCGGTGCCGATGTGGCGATCTCCTGTCCAACTTTTCGTAAAATTACACCGCTCGCGGCCGGGAACGGGAAAATGGTGCTCGATGAAAGCCTGCGGCAATCGGGCGAAGAATAAAACATATCGAGAGCGAGCCAAGTCCATGGGATAAACAGCCTGCCATAGGAACGGGTTTGGATCAGGATCATCGCCTTCTCATAGACCAATCAAGCGTTTTGCCTTGATTGGTCTTTTTTTCATGGAGCCGAATTTTTTTAACAGGAATACACGGCCCAGTAACGAAATGGTTGTAACCTATTATTTTTTTAAAAAATGTTGACGCCTTTGTCGATTAGGGGATTCTCTATTCGTTGGTTAAGCATAGAACGAAAATTTTAAGTTTAGTCTTGATAACCAGGAGGGAATAAGAATGAGATTTATGATGATTGTAAAGGCAACCGAGGATTCCGAGGCAGGCGTGCTGCCAAGCGCAGAGCAATTGGATGCCATGATGAGGTACAACATGGAGCTGGCCAGAGCGGGCGTGCTCCTTGCTGCCGACGGACTCCATCCAAGCTCAGGCGCCATTCGGATATCTTATCCAGAGCCGGGGGGCAAGCCGAAAATTACCGATGGCCCCTTTACGGAAGCGAAGGAACTGATCGCGGGGTATACCTTGATCGAAGTAAAGACGAGGGAAGAGGCGATCGAATGGGCTAAACGCATGCCGGATCCGCACGGCTTCGGTGGGGGGCAGATCGAGCTCCGCCAGGTCTTTGAACCGACAGAGTTGACGCAGGATCCGGAGGCGCAGGCTAAACAATACGAAATGCGTGAACACATTCAAAGGCAGAATCCATAATGTCAGCTGCAGATACCCATCGTACGATCGATGCCATCTGGAGGATCGAATCCTCCAAAATCATTGCCTACCTGACTCGAATGGTTCGTGACGTCGGGATCGCCGAGGATCTTGCTCAGGATGCGCTAATCGCTGCGCTGGAACACTGGCCGATAGACGGAATACCGGATAATCCGGGTGGATGGCTCATGACCGCTGCGAAGCGCAAAGCGCTGGATCTGCTGCGCAGGAATAAGGTGCGCGATCAGAAGTATGAGCTGCTCGGACGCGAAATGGATTCCCGGATGGATTCGGATATGGAGGTACCGGAGGCGGGGGAAGTGAACGATGATCTTCTGCGGCTGATCTTCATGACCTGCCATCCGGTTCTTTCCCCTGAGGCGCGCGTAGCTCTGACGCTGCGTTTGCTCGGCGGATTAACGACAGCGGAGATTGCTCACGCTTATCTTGTGCCTGAACCGACGATCGCGCAGCGAATCGTTCGTGCCAAACGGACGCTGTCGGCGACCCGGGTGGCATTCGAGATTCCTCAGGGAGCCGAGCTTAAACCGCGGTTGTCATCGGTTCTTGAGGTCATCTACCTCATGTTTAATGAGGGGTACGCGGCGTCTTCGGGCAACCAGTGGATTCGACCGCTGCTGTGCCAGGAAGCGCTTCGGATCGGGCGGGTGCTGGCAGAGATCGCGCCGACGGAGGCCGAGGTACATGGATTGGTTGCGTTAATGGAATTTCAATCCTCTAGGTTCAAGTCCCGGGTCAATGCGGAGGGGGAGCCTGTCCTGCTCATGGACCAGAATCGGGCCTTGTGGGATTATTTATTGATTCGGCGCGGTTTTGCCGCTCTGGAACGGATCGAGCGGTTGGGCGGAATGACGGGACCTTACGCCATACAAGCTGCCATCTCCGCTTGTCATGCCGGAGCGCCCACTGCAGCAGAGACCGACTGGATTCGCATCTCCGCGTTATATGAGGCCTTGGCCCAGGTTTCTCCTTCGCCCATCGTGGAATTGAACCGGGCCGTGGCTCTCTCCATGGCTTTCGGTCCGGAGATCGGGCTTGAGATCGTGGATGTTTTACGTGGCGAGCCGGCCTTGAAGGGATACCATCTCCTTCCGAGCGTAAGGGGAGACCTGCTCTTCAAGCTGGGGCGCCTGGATGAAGCCTGCGCGGAGTTCAAGCTGGCCGCATCGCTGACGGATAACCTGAGGGAACGTGCTTTGCTGCTTGACCGTGCGGCAGAATGCCTGTCAGCGAAGTCCTAAGACAAACTGAAGAAAATTTTTAGAGAAACTTTTTAAAAAATATGAAGATGTGTCGATTACATAAAATCTCGTTCGTCATTTAGATATAAAACAAAAAAACCGAGAGGAAGATGAACATGCAAGCACAAATGGTACCTTTTATTATTTCGGAGGATGCAAGAGGTCAGGCGAATTTTTACATGCAAGCGCTGGGTGGAGAGATCGATTTGTTGACTACCTTCAAGGACATGCCGGGCATACCGGAAGCCCATCAGGATAAGGTTATGCACATGTCGTTAACGCTGGCTGGCGGCAACAAGCTGATCCTCACCGATGCGTTTCAGGAAACCGGCAAGAGCACGAGCATGGGGATGGCCATCACGTTTGATCACGAGGAAGATGCGCGTGCCGCTTATGGCCATCTTAGCGCTGGGGGGACCGAGAAATATCCGTTTGCCCTGCAGCCTTGGGGAGCCTACTACGGTGAAGTGGTAGACCGGTACGGCATGACCTGGCAGATGGTTCATCAGGGTTGAGTTGGAAAAATACCATACTACGATTAAGAGGGAGCCAATAAGATGAATCAAGAAGTTACGGATTACATTGCAGCCATTAGTGATACCTGGAAGGTGGAGGTCGGCGAGCGGCTTCGGGAGCTTGTGCACGGCACGATCCCGGACGTTTCGGAACGGCTTCAATACAAAAAGCCCCATTTTCTGAAAAACGGAAAATATGCAGCTGTGATCAGCGTCGCGAAGAGCGCCGTGAGCTTTACGATTTTCAATGCGGATGGCCTGGATTGGCCTGAAGCGTTGTTTGAAGGACCGCCTGAACGAAAAACCATCAAAATTACGTCCGGACAGCAGGTCGATTATGATGCGCTCGGATCCTTGCTGAAGCAGGCATCCGACGGTCTGTAAATCATATGTAATAGGAAGCGCGGATAACCGGTGTTTGAACCGTTCCTGATATAATAGCCGCGATCCTGTGAGGATCGCGGTAAACGTCATTTTACTTCTTGGTGCCGTGCTGCTTGGTCGGCAGCTTGTCGCTTGGTGTTCCTTTGCCGTGATTTTCCTTGTTGCGACGGGCCTTCTCCGCATTCTCGTTCATTTTTTCCACAAAATCGTGCGTGCTTTCCATATGACGTAAGCTCCTTTTGCTCAGAATGTATGGCTTTGCCTGATCGTGCTTAATATAACCATTTCGCCCTGATCATATTTGGTGACTTTGGAATGGAGACACAGATGGTGAGATTTTCGTTTGGAGGGATGAAGGAATGTCCAGTAAGCTCGCGTTCATCTTGATGATTGGAATTATCGTTGTTCTGGGTCTGGTCGGCTGCAGCGGATTTGACGAGGATGCGGGGTCTGCAGACGAGAGACTGTACTCCGTCAAGAAGCTGATGAAGCTGGATGCAGCGAAGGTGAAGGCCATTCATGTGATCTATGGGGATGGGACACGGATGGTGCTGGATCAGAAGCAGGACATAGAACCGGTCATGGAGCGAGTGGACAGTCTTCAAGCCAAGCGGATCACAGATAACGAGTCACCGGGATTTCTGTTCTTTATGGACGTTGTGCAGGGCGAGCAGGAGGTTCGCGTAGCGAACGAGTTTGAGGTGGATGGACAATCGTATGTGCTGGCGGGTCCCGCGTTGAACGATCTGAACACGTATATGGTCGAGCTGGGTCGATCCCACAACCCTGAATTGCTGCCGGGATACACGATAAACGATCAGGAGCCTTGAGGTATGTCTCTTACGGTTTCACAGGGATCGTGAACGAATGAATGGAGAAGGCAATTGTCTTATCACTGCAAAAAAATACCCTGCCACAGGCAATCGCCCGGGCGGGGTATTTATGGTGAAAACCCGTTCCATATTACTTCTTATGACTGATCAACAGCTCATATTTATTCAAGGAAGCGCCCAAAATATTCTCATTCCGGCCCTGACCGTGGGATTGCCTGAACGATTCACTGGAAGTCCAGCGTTTGAACGCCTCCTCGTTTTCCCATACCGTAGAGACCTTCAGTTCCTCTGCCTCTGCGCCTTCTTTGGCTTCGTGCCATACTTCCATCCGCACGAATCCCTCAATCTCCTGGACACCCTTCGCTTCAGCGAATCGCTGCGCAATTTCTTGTCCGAAGCCCGGTTTAACCTTAATCGAGTTTGTAACAACCAGCATGCAAGATTCCTCCTTCGATAACGACCGGATAAATTCCAAAAATGTCTAACCCCTTGCCTGTATGTCCATTATACCTGAACGGAAGGGCCGATTTCATCTTGGGAGCTAGGGAGCCTCAAAAGCCACAAGCGCCACAAAAGCCACAAAAGCCACAAAAGCCACAAAAGCCACAAAAGCCACAAAAGCCTCGTAGCCAGGGCTCCCCGGCAAGCCAAAGTTGCGGCATGCTTAAGTCACAAGCGCCACAAAAGCCACAAAAGCCACAAAAGCCACAAAAGCCACAAAAGCCACAAAAGCCTCGTAGCCAGGGCTCCCCGGCAAGCCAAAGTTGCGGCATGCTTAAGTCACCGGAGGACCTTCTGCCGGAAACTCTGCCGCAGGTACGGCGGCAGCCGGCGTCATGACTTTGGGTTTCGCCCTGCCGCTCCATGACCAATAGGTGCCGATGCGCAGCAGCCGTTCAACGGGTCCGCTGCGGAACCGTTTCAACCAGAGCAGGCTGCCCGTTGCCAGTACAGCATAGATCAGGACGGCCAGCAGCGCTCCTTGCAGCACGCCGAGCTTGCCGAACATACCCAGTCCGAATCCGTAGAATATCAGTACGCACACAACGCTTTGCGTCAGATAGTTGGTTAGCGACGTCCGCCCAACCGCTTCAAACGCCCGGATGATGACCGATTGTTTAGACGAGAAGGCATATAGGGAAGCGAACAGATGTATATAACCCAGCGCGAGCAGAGGTCCGCCAAGCATCGTAAGTACGCCGCTCCAGCCGTGGGTGGATCCGAGCATAACTCCTGCGGTCTTTAGTCCAAGCCCGACCGGTATGAGCAGAGACCATCTTAGATACAGCTTGATCTCCATGGAGGGATGGAGGAAGCGCCCGCGTTTGGCGGCGACCATACCAAACAGGAACATTGGCGCGCTCATCAGCGGAGCAATCAGAATGACCAGCAGCATCAACCAATCCGGAAGGTCGATGGGCATTTCCTCAGTTGAACGAAAGTTCAGAATCTCGCTGTACGTGCCATTGCCGTACACCTCAATAGACTGCTTCACATAATTCTCCATACGCTCGGCTTCACCTGCCGTAGGCTCCATAGAGCCATATCCGAGGAGGGACATCAGCGCGAGTAAGAGGATCCCCCAGATCAGGATTGTTTTGGCCTTCCGTTTCACAAACAGCACCAGGAAGAGTCCGATCGCTCCGTAAAACAGAAGAATATCGCCTTCCCAGATGAATGTCGAATGGAGCAAACCGAGAACGATCAGCAGCACGGACCTGCGGAAAAAGCTGCGTCCGTATTTGAGCCCTTTGCCGATCAGGCTTTCCCGCATCTTGATCATGCTGTAACCGAACAGGAACGTGAAGATCGGCATGAAGCTGCCCTCTACGAATACTTTCAGCATGTCATGGCTAATCAGATCCAGCGTGGATGGCTGGAAGAAATGCAGCTCGTCTTTGCCGAACATGCCGTATTGAAAAATAAGCATATTGGCCATCAGGATACCGAGCAAGCTCAAGCCGCGAATCGCATCCACGGCCGTGGAACGTTTATTTGAATTCATGTCAATCACCTCTGACACCAAGTATAAAGCTCGAAACGAAATAACTCGGAAACGGCAACCTAACTTTTTCTTAACTCTTCCCGCATTTGTTTAACTCCTGTTAAGGTTGTTGTGCTAGCATAAATGTCGGGTGAGGATAAAATGGATCAAACACGAATTTTAATTGTAGATGACGAACCTTCCATTGTGAAAATGCTGCAGATGGTGCTGCGCAAGGAAGGCTTTAACCGCATATACACGGCTTCCAGCTGTAAGGAGGCGCTCAGTGAAATCGCGGCACACGGAGCGGATATCGTGCTGCTGGATGTCATGCTGCCGGACGGCACAGGATTTGATCTCTGTCCGCAGATCCGTTCCTACGGCAGTCCGCACATCCTGTTTCTGACGGCCAAAGCGTCGGATCTGGATGTGCTGACCGGTTTTGCGATGGGCGGGGACGATTATGTCACCAAGCCCTTTAATCCGTTGGAGATTGCCGCAAGGATCAAGGCGCGTCTGCGCCGTGGCGGCATCGGGGCGAACGTGTCGGCTGAGCAGCCGGTAATACAGCGTGCATGGGACTTCGGCCGGTTTAAGGTCGATGAATCCGCAGGCGAGCTTACGGTGCTGGGAGAGCCTGTGCCTTGTCCCGCGCAGGTCTTTCAGCTGCTGCTTTATTTTTGCAAGCATCCGGGGGTCGTATTCTCCAAGTCGCAGCTGTACGAAGCCGTGTGGGGCATCGACGGCATGGGCGAGGACAACACCGTCATGGTACATATCCGCCGCATCCGTGAACGCATCGAGGAGGATCCGAGCAACCCGCAATATTTGCTGACGGTCCGGGGGCTCGGCTACAAGCTGGTTAAGGAGAAAGCCCGATGAGACTGCGCAGAAGGCTGGCCTTTCATTTTACGTACCAATTGATTGCGTTCTCGGCGTTTATGTTTTGCTTCCTGATCGTGCTCTTATTCTTCCTGATCAAACATATCAGCGAGGATGAGATCAAACGGAACTTTCCGACAGGTGTCCTGAACAGCATCGTGACCGAGACGGTGACGGAGAATGGGGAGGTCCTGCTGCAGGAACAGTGGAAGCTCCTGCTTCAAGAGAAGGATATGTGGCTGCAAGTGGTGGATATGGACGGAAACGTGATTCTTTCCACCAATACGACTACGGATGTTCCATCGGAGTACTCGGTAAGCACCTTGCTTGAGATCAAGGAGGAGCGCCGTCTCGGCGAGTACACAATGGATTGGCAGATGGATCTGACCTATGAAGAACCGCTGCTGTATCTGATCGGACGTATCGATGAGGGTTCGGACCATCTTCGGGAATGGTATGCCCATTATCAGAACGGCGGCAGGGTGAGGCCGGAGGATGAAGCGGAGCTCGAACGGGAATTAGCCGGTCTAGGCGGTTATTTGCATGTCATTGACCGGGAGGGCCGCGTTGTCCAAGCGATTGGAACCGATTCAGACAATAAGGTAAGCTACCACCCGCTGGAGATCATTACGATGCAGGAGCAGCCGGGCACGTATTCCACGCATATCGCGGTTTATCGCGATGCGGACAGCGGCAACACCTGGGTATATCATACGCCGCAGGACGGGGCGCTGGAGAAAAGACCGATGATGAACGAGCTGATCCGTGTGGCGTTATGGACGATGGTCTGCGTGCTTGTGCTGTCACTAGGGGTCGCCATATGGCATGGATATCGGTACAGCCGGCCGCTGCTGCTGTTTACCGGGTGGTTTGAGCGGATGGGGAGCGGAGCCTACGAGGAAGTGCTGACGCCGAAGGACCGGAAGCGGGTATTCCGTAAGAACGGAAAGCTGCGCACGCGCTTCAAGCTGTACAAGGAAGTGATTCATTCGTTTTACAAGATGGCGGAGCAGCTTGCCGAGACCGAGAGGGAACGGGAGCGGCTCGATCGTAACCGGGAAGAATGGATGTCCGGGATATCGCATGATTTGCGTACTCCGTTGTCCTCCATCCAGGGTTACGGCTATATGCTTGAGAATGCACCGCAGGATTGGAGTCAGGAGGAACTGCGGGAGATGGGAACGGTGATTCGGGAAAAAGGGGACTACATGCTGGAGCTGATCAATGATTTCTCGCTCGTCTTCCGTCTGAGAAGCGAGATCCGTCCCCAGGAGTTGACCCGGCTTGACCTGAATGAGCTGGTGCGCCGCTGCGTGCTCAAATACGTCAATGATGCCACGCTGGATGCGAATTTCAACTATATCGGCGGCGAAGAGGCGCTGCTCGTCGACGGCAATGCCAAGTGGCTGCAGCGGTTGATGGATAACCTGATCACGAATGCCGTGAAGCATAATCCGGATGGGGTAAACGTTGAGGTCCGGGTGGAGAGACGTCCCGGAGGTGCGGCGATCGTGGTTGCGGATCAAGGCGTGGGGATGGACGAAGAGACCCGCTGCAATCTGTTCGAGCGTTACTACCGGGGAACGAATACTGAAGAGAGCATGGACGGCTCGGGACTCGGGATGAGTATCGCCAAGGCGATTGTCGAAGCACATCGGGGCCGGGTAAAGGTGTGGTCTGAAGTGGGCCGAGGAACCACCATCACCGTGCTATTGCCTGAGGCTGGCTTACAAGAAGGTGAGGGGGCTGCTGAGCGCGGCAAGGAGTAACCTTGCTGATTGGATCGGCATTTCCCGAGTCGCCTCAAAAATCCTTCAACATTGCTATCCTGCTGCAGGCCCGGTTGCGCTATAATGGCTAAGCAACGACTACACTTCAGGTCCGGAGGATATTATGGGTTCTACTTCGTTTCGGCAATTGACTGGCAATGCGCGGGGCTGTCTCGTTTACGAGCCGCTGTTTCTTATCCCTTACAGCATGTTCACGACGTACACCTCGATCTACATGTACCAACTTGGGGTAACCGAGACGGGAATCGGCTGGATTACCTCCATCGGTTTGCTTGTGCAGGTGCTTTCTTCGTTTCTCAGCGGGTATTTAACGGACCGTTTAGGCAGAAAAAAAGCGCTGCTGTACTTCGACGTACTAAGCTGGACCGTGGCTACGCTGCTCTGGGCGGTCTCGCAGAACTTCTGGTTTTTTGTGATCGCGGCTGTTATCAACGGTTTTCAGAAGGTGCCGCATACCGCCTTTTACTGTCTGCTGGTGGAGGACACCGCACCGAAGGAGCGGACCTATGTCTTTACGCTGCTGCAGCTGATTAGCGTTGTCGGCGGCTTGTTTGCACCGATCGGCGGGCTGCTGGTGTATCATTTCACGCTTGTGCCCGGGGTGCGCATCATGTTCGTGCTGGCCTGTATCCTGATGACGATCCAGTTCATCGGGCGCCACTATGCGACAAGGGAGACGGATATCGGTTACCGCAAGATGAAAGAAACGAAGGCAATGAGCCTGCGGGAAGGGATGTCCGACTATGCTTCGGTGATGAAGAGCATGCTCGGAAACCCGCTGCTGCTGATGATCTTCGGCGTGTATATATTATTTAATTTTCAGATGACGGTGAAGACGACCTATGTCTCCATTTTCATGGTGGAATATTTGCATTTGGGCAGCGGTCTGATCTCGGTCTTCCCGGCATTCTCCTCCGTTATTATGCTCATATTCATGCGGTGGATCATGCCCCGGATCGGGGAGCAGCATGTGCACCGGACGATGGTATGGGGGTTCGTTATATCGGTATTGTCCAATGTCATACTGGTGTTTGCGCCGCAAGGGGATCTGCTGGTGCTGAGCTTGAGCACCGTCATTGCCGCAATCGGCACCATGATGACGTACCCATACTTGGAGACTGCGGTGGCCAACGCCATAGACGATGAGAACCGCGCCAAAATATTCGCGCTGCTCCAGGTGCTCATCCTTATTGTCATTTCGCCATCCGGCATCATTGGCGGCTGGGCGTATGGCATTGATCCGAGAATTCCCTTCTTGCTAGTTGCCGGGGCATTTGTGATCAGCATCCCGCTTATGCTGCTGTACGGCAAAAAGGTAAAGGCGGCGCCTGTCGAAGCCGGAGCTTAACATAGGCATGAGATTGAGCTCATGGTTAAAAAAGGTTGGGTGTGCATTTTAAGCGGCGAAAAGCGAAGAAATATGAATGGAGAGGCACTCCGGGCAAGGGGGAGCCTCTTTATTGCGTTGGTTATTGCAATTTGGTTAGTGTTCACTTATGATATGATCATGAAAAAGAAACCGCATTTCGATAGCAAGAAGAAGGATATTTTGCAGGCTGCCATGAAGCTCTTCGCCGAGAAGGGCGTGGACGGCGTATCGGTGAAGGAGATCGGCGCGGCGGCGGGTGTAACGGATGCGGCGATCTATAAGCATTTTACGAATAAGGATGCCGTGGCAGCGGAGGCGTTCGAGGAATACTGCAGCAGCTATACGCGTCTGGTGGATGATTATGCTTCCCGGTCCGGCTTGTTTGCAGAGAGGCTGTCGGCGCTCGTCAACCGGGTGCTGGCTTCGTATGACGAGGATAAATACGGCTTGCTGCTCTTGTCCCAGCATCACGAGCTGTTTACGGAGGTGCTCAAGAGCAGAGGACGCCAGCCGCTGGACGCTTTGCATGATCTGCTTGAGCAAGCGGTGTTGCAGGGGGATATTCCGCCGCAGAACACGCGATTAACCGCTGTGTTGATCATCGGTGCATTCAGCCAGCTGGCGATCGCAACGATGCAAGGGGAGCTGGAGGAACCTTTGTCGCCGCTGGCACCTGAAGTGACGGCGCATTTATTGGCATTAACAGGTTTGGGAAAAGGTCCGGCGTGACCTTTTCTTTTTACCATCAAGTTAGTGTTTGTTAACTAAATTATGAGGGGGAAGAAACATATGAAAAAGGTTTTAATTATTCAAGGCAATCCCATTGCGAACAGCTATGGCAGCCAGCTGGCAGAGGTCTATACGAGGGGGGCGGCCGAATCCGGGGCGGAGGTGCGGGAGCTGGTGCTTTCGGAGCTGGAGTTTGACCTGAATCTCTCCGGTGGCTATAAGGGTAAACAACCGCTGGAGCCGGATTTGCAAAAAGCGCAGGAACTGATCTCTTGGGCGGATCACCTGGTGTTTGTGTACCCGAATTGGTGGGGAGGCATGCCGGCGCTGCTCAAAGGGTTCATCGACCGGGTGTTTCTGCCGGGCTTTGCCTTTAAGTACCGCAAGAACTCGCCCTTGCCCGAGCAGCTGCTCAAAGGGAAAACGGCCCGTCTCATCGTCACGATGGATTCGCCGTACGTCTACTACCGTTTCTATCTCGGCCAGCCGGGGCATCAAATGATGAAACATTCCATTCTGAAGTTTTGCGGCGTAGGCAGCGTGCGTGCCACGAACATTACGCAGCTTCGCAAAATGCCTGAAGTGGCAAGAAAGCAATGGCTTGAGCGTGTACTCAGAATGGGACGGAAATTAGCCTAAAGCTGGCAGGGTGTGTGATGTACAGTTCCTTCCAATGGCTTGACTTCTCGGGCAGGAGGATTATAATTCATACAACAAATGAAACGACCAAAGAATTGAATGGGTCATGTTTCAAAATCAAATCTTGATGTATATGCCGGGGAATAGGGCCCAGGCGTTTCTACCAGGTTACCGTAAATGACTTGACTACATGAAGGTTGAGAATCCCACCACCCAGCTAAAGCTCCGCAATGATGGAAGCCGTGCTGGAAAATCATCTGAATTGGAATCCGGCAGGTTTTAACAGATGAGGTGATGTGCAGACTAGATAGCATACCATTGCTGATGCACGGGACTTCTCTTCCTCTATGGATATAAGTACAGGCACCCCGGGCAGATACGCTGCCCGGGGTGTTTGGCGTGTTATACAGCGGATCGATTTTGTATTCTTACCGTTCATTTAAAAAAGGGGAGCGTGCAATCATCATGAGTTCAATCCAGAGACAGAAACGATACGAGGTCAGCCGGCAGTTGGGGAAGGTTGCCTTAGGACAGGAGCCCGCCGACCTGGTCATCAAGAGCGGCACGCTGGTAAATGTGTTTACAGGCGAGCTTCAGGAGCGAGTGGACGTGGCCATGGCCTCCGGACGCATTGCTTATATCGGCAACGCGGATCACACGATCGGGGAGGGGACTCGGGTTATTGAAGCGAATGGCCGATATATCTCGCCGGGCCTGCTTGACGGTCATATGCATGTGGAGAGCACAATGCTCACCGTGACCGAGTTTGCCAAGGCGGCTATCGTTAGCGGAACGACCGGGGTTTATATGGATCCCCATGAGATTGCCAACGTATTCGGCATGGAGGGCGTGCGCTGGATGCATGAGGAAGGGCAGCAGCTGCCGATGAAGGTGTTCACCACCGTTCCTTCGTGTGTGCCGTCAACCTTCGATCTGGAGGATGCCGGGGCGCAGCTGGGCGTAGCCGACATTGAGGAAGGACTGACATGGCCCGGTGTTGCCGGGCTTGGCGAAGTGATGAATTTCCCGGGCGTCGTGTATGGCGATCCGACCATGAGCGGGGAGATCGAAGCCACGCTGCGTGCAGGCAAGACGGTGACGGGGCATTTTCCGGCAGAGGATGACCGGATGCTGCAGGCATATATGGCAACAGGCGTAAGCTCCGACCATGAGACGGTAACCCGGGAGCAGGCTTTGGAGAAGGTTCGCCTCGGTATGCATCTGATGATCCGCGAGGGTTCGGCATGGCAGGATGTGAAGGAAGTGGTTAAGGTCATAACGGAAGATAAGGTGCGTACAGACAATATTTCTCTGGTTACGGATGATGTGTATCCGCAGACGCTGCTGAGACTCGGACATATGAACCATGTGGTCCGCCGCGCCATGGAAGAGGGCGTGGACCCGGTTACGGCGATCCAGCTGGGAACGATCAACGTCGCTCGTTATTTCGGGATGGACATGGAGCTTGGCAGCATTTCACCTGGCAAAACGGCGGATATTTTGCTGATTGATGATCTGTTGAGCATGGTGCCTTCGGTCGTGATCACGGATGGCGAAGTGGTTGCAGAGAACGGCCGACTCGTGAAGGCGTTCCCGGTATATCAATACCCGGAAAAAGCCTTTAACTCGGTCCAGCTGCAGCGTCCGCTTACTGCGGACGACTTTCTGCTGCGCAGCAAATTCAATGCAACGCGCACGGAAGTGAATGTGGTGCGCGTCATCGAGAACAGCGCCCGTACCGCCAAAATGACCGCGGTGCTCTCCGTGGAGCAGGGCGTCATCCAGCCGGACCTGAATCAAGACGTGGTTCAGCTGGCATGCATCGAGCGCCACAGCGCAACCGGGCAAATCTCGCTCGGTTTTGCGAGCGGCTTCGGACTCAAGTCCGGCGCGGTTGCGTCCACGGTAGCGCACGACAGTCACAATCTGCTGGTGATGGGCACGAATGCCGAGGATATGGCACTCGCCGCAAATGAGCTGGCAGCGTGCGGAGGCGGCATGATCGTGGTAAGGGACGGCAGGGTGCTGGCGAAGGTGGCGATGCCGATTGCCGGTTTGCTGGCGGACCGTCCGGTTGAGATCGTAGCGGAGGAAGTCGCAGCACTGGAGGAGGCTTGGAAGGAGCTCGGATGCTTCATTCATGCCCCGTTCATGACCTTCTCGCTCATTGCGCTGCCGGTGATTCCGGAAATTCGCATTACCAATCGCGGGATCGCGGACGTAACGGAATTCAAGCTCATCGAGACCGAGATTGGCGCGGTTCAATAAGGGTGCAGATATATCGAAGCAGGTTGGCCTGATGGCGAACCTGCTTTTTTGTAGTGTAAATACAGGGTTTTAAAATGCGAGCAGAGACAGCGAACCGTTCCATATTCCTCGATGAGCACAAAATCGCAGTTCACTTAGTGATTTTCGTCACAAATTTATAACTTTTTGCCCCGGTTTCTATCCTGATATTGTGATGTTTATCACAATCCTTTAGGGCGTGGTCTGCGACAATACAAAAAGAATCAAATTTGAAGTGATCACGTGAGCTAAAGGAAGGGGTATCTGATATGGATCCGGTTATGCTGGCGCGAATTCAATTCGCATCGACAACCATTTTTCACTTTATTTTCGTACCGTTGTCCATCGGATTGGCGTTTCTGATTGCCATCATGGAGACGATGTATGTTGTTAAAGGTCAGGAAGTCTACAAGAAAATGGCCAAGTTCTGGGGAAAGCTGTTCCTGATTAACTTTGCGGTCGGGGTTGTGACAGGGATTCTGCAGGAATTCCAGTTCGGCATGAACTGGTCGGATTACTCAAGGTTTGTCGGCGACGTATTTGGCGCACCGCTTGCCATTGAAGCGTTGCTGGCGTTTTTCCTCGAGTCGACGTTTATCGGGCTGTGGATATTCGGCTGGGACCGGTTATCGAAGAAAGTCCATCTGCTTAGTATCTGGCTGGTGTCCTTCGGCACCCTGATGTCCGCATTCTGGATTCTGGCAGCGAATTCGTTCATGCAGCGTCCCGTCGGATTCGAGATGAATAATGGGCGGGCGGAGATGAATGATTTTTTGGCACTGATTACAAACGGTCAGCTGTTGGTGGAGTTCCCGCACACGATCTTCGGGGCACTGGCAACCGGGGCGTTCCTCGTTGCAGGTGTGAGTGCCTACAAGCTGATGAAGAAGCAGGATTTAGATTTCTTTAAGAAATCATTTCACATCGCCATCATGATTGGGCTCATCACCTCCATTCTGGTTGCGGTATTCGGCCACCAGCAGGCGCAGTATCTGGTGGATACGCAGCCGATGAAGATGGCCGCTGCGGAGAGCCTGTGGGAAACGAGCGATGATCCAGCGCCTTGGACGGTCATTGCGGCCATCGATCCGGATAAGCAGGAGAACACGATGGAGTTTAAAATCCCGTATTTGCTCAGCTTTTTGTCCTACAGCAAGTTTTCCGGTGAAGTCATCGGGATGAAGGAGCTGCAGGCGCAGTACGAACAGCAATATGGTCCTGGAGATTATATCCCTCCCGTGCGCACAACATTCTGGAGCTTCCGGATTATGGTGGCCGCCGGCAGCGTCATGATTCTGCTGGGATTGTACGGAGCGTGGCTGATGCTGCGCAAAAAGGTCGAGAAGGCCGGCAAGTGGTTCCTCAGACTGATGCTGCTGGGCATTTCGCTGCCGTTCATCGCCAATACGTCGGGATGGATTATGACGGAGATCGGACGCCAGCCTTGGACGGTATTCGGACTGATTACCACGGAGAACAGTGTTTCACCGAACGTCAGCGCAGGCTCGATCTTATTCTCGCTGATCATGTTTACTGCCATTTATGCGGTGCTGGCAGCCGTTATGGCGTATCTATTTATCAAAGTCATTAAGAAAGGACCGTATGCGGCGGAGGAAGAGGACCACCACGCAAGCGATCCGTTTAATAAGGAGGGCTACAATGCTGTCTCTTAACGAACTGTGGTTTGTGCTCGTTGCCGTATTGTTTATCGGGTTCTTCTTCTTGGAGGGCTTCGACTTCGGGGTCGGGATGTCCACGCAGCTGCTGGCCAAAAATGATACCCAGCGCCGGGTGCTGATCAACTCGATCGGCCCGTTCTGGGACGCCAACGAGGTCTGGCTGCTGACGGCGGGCGGCGCCATGTTCGCCGCTTTCCCGAACTGGTATGCGACGCTGTTCAGCGGCTTCTACATTCCGCTTGTCTTTCTTCTGCTGGCCTTGATCGGACGCGGGGTGGCCTTTGAATTCCGCGGCAAGGTGGGCGATGTTCGCTGGAAACGGGTGTGGGACGGTGCGATCTTCACCGGCAGCGTGCTTCCGCCATTCCTGCTCGGCGTTGTTTTTGCCTGCCTGATTCAGGGGCTCCCCATTAACGAGGAGATGCAGCTGCATGCCGGATTGTTTGATGTTGTGAATGGCTATACTGTGGTTGGCGGACTGACGATGGTGATGCTCTGCCTGCTGCATGGCTTGATGTTTACAACACTGCGCACGATGGGGGATCTTCAGGAACGGGCGCGCCGTATGGCCCGGAGACTCCTGCTTCCCGTAGCGGCCCTGTTCGTGGTATTCGGGGTGATGACGTATTTCATGACCGATATCTTCGAGAAGCGTGGCGTGGTGTTAACCGTGCTGCTGGTGCTGGCTTTGCTCGCATTCCTGCTGGGCGGATATTTCATGAACATCAAGCGGGACGGCTGGGCTTTCGGGATGACCGGGGCGGTTATCGCCCTGCTGGTAACGTCCGTGTTCGTGGGCTTGTTCCCGCGCGTGATGGTCAGTTCCATCAATTCCGCATTTGACCTGACTATTTATAATGCGGCCTCCGGACCGTATTCCCTCAAGATTATGACGATTGTGGCCGTATCGCTGCTGCCGTTTGTTTTGGGCTATCAAATTTGGAGTTACTTCGTTTTCCACAAACGGGTACATGAGAAGGAGCATTTGGAGTACTGATGGGAAAAGATCTGCTGGGATACAAAGGCGCCAAGACGGTATTCTTCCTTGTCGCCGTATGTACCCTGGCACAGAGCATGGCCATCCTTCTGCAAGCCAAATGGCTGGCGGGAGCCGTATCCGCCCTGTTTGCGGGATCAACGCTGCAGGAGCAGGGGGAGACCATTGCCTTGTTCCTGCTTGCATTTCTGGCACGCCACGGGATCTCGGCTGTGCAGCAAGGAATCGCACAGCGCTTTGCGGAGGAGACGGGCACGAGCCTGAGGAAGCAGCTGCTGGATGAGCTGTTTCGGTACGGACCGTCCTTTGTCCGGTCGGAAGGAACGGGCAATGTGGTTACGCTTGTGCTGGAGGGCATCGGCAAGTTCCGCAAATACGCGGAGCTGACCATACCGCGGATGATGGGGGCGGGCATTACCCCGGCTCTGGTATGGCTGTACGTGTTCATGACGGACCGGATATCGGGCATTATTCTGCTGGTGACCATGCCGATCCTGATCGTCTTCCTCATCCTCGTGGGGCTTGCCGCGAGAAAGCAGACCGAGCGGCAGCTGGATTCCTACCGAATGCTGTCCAATCATTTTGTAGATTCGCTTAGAGGTCTCACTACCCTGAAGTTTCTGGGACAGAGCCGCAAGCACAGTGAGAGCATACAGCAGGTCAGCGAGGGATATCGTGCAGCTACCATGCGGACGCTGCGCGTGGCGTTTCTGTCGTCCTTCGCACTGGATTTCTTTACGATGCTGTCCGTGGCATCTGTTGCAGTAAACCTGGGCTTGCGCCTCATTAACGGCAGCCTGGAGCTGCTGCCCGCGCTGCTCATCCTGATCCTAGCACCGGAGTATTTCCTGCCGGTGCGCATGGTCGGGGCGGACTTTCATGCCACGCTGGACGGCAAGCAGGCAGGGGAAGCGATGCAATCCATGATTCGGGAGGCCCGAAAGGGGCATTTGGGTGGAATCCCGGGTTCTGTTGCTGCGGAGGGTTCGGTCAATGGAGCGGGTCCATTCGGGCCAACTGGAGCGCTTGAAACCCTGGCGGCAGGAACGATGGAACGGACCTCAACGGGCTTAACATTTAAAATTCAAAATAATTTCTCTAATTCCAGCCGCAGACCGCAGCCGCCATTCCAATGGGATCACCACAGCGTGCTGGAGCTGTCCGGAATCGGCCTCAGGCACGAAGAGTTGGGGCCGGCTTCCTTGGAGGATGTCAGCTTCCGGATACCGGGTCAACGCAAGATCGGCATCGTCGGGGAGAGCGGGGCCGGCAAATCCACGCTCATCGAGCTATTGGGTGGATTCATGGCGCCTACATCCGGCGTGATGGAGCTAAACGGCGTGAAGCTGGAGGACTGGAACCGGCGGGCGTGGCGGACCGAGGTCACCTATATGCCGCAGCAGCCGTATTTATTCGGTGCTAGCCTGGCGGATAATGTTCGCTTTTATGCGCCGGAGGCGACCACAGCGCAAGTCGAGGCAGCGGTAGAAGCGGCGGGTCTGTCGGATCTGGTGAAGAGCTTGCCTGGCGGACTCGCAGAGATGATCGGCGGCGGCGGGCGCACTTTAAGCGGCGGTCAGGCACAGCGTGTAGCCTTGGCCAGAGCGCTGCTCGGGGGCCGGCGGGTTCTGCTGCTGGATGAGCCGACGGCCCATTTGGATATCGAGACGGAATACGAGCTGAAGGAGAGGATGCTTTCCCTTTTTCAAGATAAGTGGGTATTCTTCGCGACGCACAGACTGCACTGGATGCAGGATATGGATTACATCATCGTTCTGCATCAGGGGCGGGTGGCGGAAACGGGAACCCATGATGAGCTTATCGCTCGGCAAGGCGTCTATTATGGGTTGATTACATCGCAGATGGAGGGAGTACAATGAAGCAGGAATCGTGGTTTCGGCCTTACGTAACAGCAAACTTCTGGCGCTTTCTGCTCATTGTGATGCTTGGCGTGCTCACGATCCTGTTCGCCGGGATGCTGATGTTCACATCCGGGTATTTGATCTCCAAGTCTGCCCTAAGACCGGAAAATATCCTGATGGTATACGTGCCGACCGTAGGGGTTCGGACCTTCGGCATCGGACGCGCGGTCATCCATTACGTGGAGCGCCTGGTGGGGCATGACACGATTCTTCGCATCCTGTCCCAGATGCGCCTGCGGCTGTACCGCATTCTGGAACCGCAAGCCATCCGTTTATCCTCCCGGTACCGCACCGGGGATCTGCTGGGCGTGCTCTCCGAGGATATCGAGTATTTGCAGGACGTCTATATTCGTACGGTCTTTCCATCGATTGTTGCGCTTGTGTTATACACCGTGGTCATTCTGGCCGTCGGCCTGTTTGATCCGGCATTTGCTCTTCTGCTCGCGCTGTATGTAGCCGTGCTGATTCTGGTACTGCCGCTCGTTTCCCTGCTGCTCACCAAGCGGAAGAACCGGGAAATGAAGCAGGCCCGAAGCAACCTCTACCAGAAGCTGACCGACGCGGTACTGGGCATTCATGAATGGTATGTCAGCGGCCGGCAGACGGAATTCCTGACCGGATATGAGGCGGATGAAGCGGAGGTCGACCGGACCGATCGCTCTCTCAAGCGCTGGTCGCGTCTTCGGGCTTTTATCGGCCAATGCGTGGTTGCCGTGACGGTGGTATCGATGGTGTATTGGTCAGGAAGGCAGTATGCGGACGGCTCGATCGATGTTACGCTGATCGCGGCTTGCGTTCTGGTTGTGTTCCCGTTAATGGACGCATTCCTGCCGGTATCCGAAGCCGTGGAGCGGATTCCGCAGTACGGCCAATCGGTCGCAAGGCTTCAGGCGATAGAAAGCGCAGAAACATCTGAAGGGAAGCGGAAGCGGGGTCAACAGCTCAATAAGGGAGAGATCGAATCTGTCATAAGCAGCGGTGTCCATGTGAAGGCGGATGGCGTCAGCTTCCGTTATGATCAGGCGGCAGGCGGCAAATCCGGGCTGGAACGATCCGGTATGAATGGGGAAGGGGCTACGTTAACGGATGTATCCCTGGATATTCCTCCCGGGGCAAAGGTGGCCATTATAGGGCGTTCAGGTGCAGGCAAATCCACCCTGCTGCAGCTGATTCAGGGTGTGCTGGCACCCTCAGGGGGCAGCCTGACTTTAGACGGAGTGGATTCAGTACGGTTTGGCGATGAGATATCTTCCGTTATTTCGGTGTTGAACCAGAGTCCGCATTTGTTCGATACGACGCTGGCAAACAACATCCGGCTCGGACAGCCGGATGCCACGGGAGCGGAAATACGGGACGCGGTTGCTTTGGCACGGCTAGAACCGTTGGTGGCTTCCCTTCCGGAAGGTCTTCGCACCCGAATGCAGGAAGCCGGGCAGCGTTTCTCCGGAGGAGAGCGCCAGCGCGTGGCTTTGGCCCGAATCCTGCTGCAGAAAACGCCCGTTGTCATTCTGGATGAGCCTACGGTCGGGCTGGATCCCAAAACGGAGCGGGAACTGCTGTCCACCATATTCGCCAGCCTGCAGGACCGGACCTTGATCTGGGTGACGCATCATCTGGTCGGCGTGGAGCGCATGGATGAGATCCTCTTCATGGAAGACGGTCAAATCGTCATGCGGGGTACCCATGATGAGCTGATGGAGCGATATCCGCGGTATCGGAGCTTGTACCGTTTGGATCGTCCGGCGATATAGACAGCGATAGCAATTTGCCAGCAGAAGAACCGACCTTTCAGGAGGGCGGTTCTTCTTTTTGTTGCCTTCTTTTTTTCTTATAAGCCCGATAAAAGATCAGAATCCACGTGCCTTCTGGAAAGATGTAACATTAGTCTTAAGCAGGATCAAGGGTTAATTACAACGTTAGGGGTGTGGTGTAGGGTGGATTCGAAAGAGTTGGTGAACGTGTTTCGTCATTTTGCTGAACGGGAATGTCCGGGATCCAGTGTGTTCTATGAGTACTTGGCTCGCCATATAGCCGATGATGAAGAGGTGCTGCAAGTCGCTGCGTTTGTTCCTGCAGGCCAGCCTGTCCCCAATATGCTGTTTGGCGCCGTTCAATATTTGCTGCTGCAGGGTGAGGGGCCGGATCTGAGGGCGTATTACCCCGGTCTTGTGGAGCATCCGAAGGAAATGAGCTCCTGTTATCCCTATTTTCGTTCATTTGTGCTGAAGCATCAGGCAGCCATTATCAGGATCCTGGAGAGTAAACGGGTACAGACGAACGAAGTCCGCCGCTGTGCGTATTTGTACCCGGTGTTCTGCTCGATCTATGATAAGGTCCGTAAGCCGCTTGCCTTGGTGGAGCTTGGAACCAGTGCCGGATTGCAGCTGCTGTGGGATCAGTACAGCTACTCCTATGGAGATGCCGTTCGTTACGGCCTAGCGCGGTCGAAGGTTCATATTACATCGGAGATCAGAGGAGGTCGGACGCCGTTCCTGCCAGCTTCCATTCCCCCGGTCGTCTATCGGATGGGGATCGATCTGCATGTGAATGACGTGCGGAATCCGGAGCACTTTTTGTGGCTGCGGTCTTTAATCTGGCCGGGGAATCACGACAGGGTATCCATGCTGGAGCATGCGGCGGAGGTATTGAAGCAGCAGTCCGGGATACAGTTCCGGGAAGGGGACGGGACCGAACTGCTTCCCGATATCGTGAAGAGCATCCCGGAGGAGGCCGTCATTTGCGTATTTCATACGCATGTGGCCAATCAGATCCCGGAGGCATCCAAGCAAAAGCTGCTGCATCACTTGAATGAAATCGGAAGCGTCCGCGATATCGTCCATGTCTACAACAATATGCAGGATGGCGATCTTCATGCGGATTATATCCTCAGGGGCGTGCGAAGCGAGTTTACGGTCGCGCGGACGGACGGGCATGCTCGCTGGTTCCAGTGGCTGTTGTGAAGCGGCAGTAGTCCCGTTAGCTTGATTGAAGAAGCATAGCGAATCGTGAGGCACCTGCCATTGTTCCGTGTGAAGTGACGGCAAGCAAGCGAGCCTGGAAAGCAGCCGAATCAAGGCTGTATGTATGGAAGTCGCAGCTGTTCATCCGGTCTGTTTTTTTCTTGGGCAAGTCTATGTCATAATAGGGGAGATGGAATAATAAGCGCTTAAATTCAAGGAAGCCAAAGGAGGAAGTTGGGATGGATTATCGTATTGAGAAGGATACCCTGGGTGAGGTTAAAGTGCCTGCGGATAAGCTATGGGCAGCGCAGACACAGCGCAGTTCCGAGAATTTCCGGATTGGAACCGAAACGATGCCGAAGGAAATCATTCGGGCGTTTGCGATATTGAAGAAAAGCGCGGCTATCGTGAATGGCAAGCTCGGCAAGCTGGAAGCAGACAAGGTCGATGCCATTACGACCGCCGCCGATGAGATTGTGGCCGGCAAGTGGGATGAGCACTTTCCGCTGGTGGTTTGGCAGACCGGCAGCGGCACGCAGTCCAATATGAACGTGAACGAAGTCATTGCGAATCGGGCCAATCAGCTGCTTGAGCAAAAAGACAGCGCCCTGCGCGTTCATCCCAACGACGACGTCAACAAATCCCAAAGCTCTAACGATACGTTTCCGACAGCGATGCACATGGCCGCGGTCGTGGCCGTGGAAGATCATGTGCTGCCCGCGCTGCGCCGCTTGAAGAAAACGCTCGAGAAGAAAAGCGATGAATATAAGGACCTGATCAAAATCGGCCGCACGCATCTTCAAGATGCCACACCGCTGACCCTCGGACAGGAAATCAGCGGCTGGCACCGGATGCTCGAGAAGTGTGAATTGATGCTGGCTTCCGCCGTAGAACCGCTGCGTGAGCTGGCTATTGGCGGTACTGCCGTCGGCACCGGCATTAACGCACATCCGAAATTCGGAGAAATGACGGCTGCTGAAATCAGCATGCAAATTGGAAAAAGCTACACGTCAGCCAGCAACAAGTTCCATTCGCTGACCAGTCATGACGAGATTGTATTTGCCCATGGGGCGCTGAAGGCGCTGGCTGCCGATCTGATGAAGATCGCCAACGACGTTCGCTGGCTGGCAAGCGGTCCCCGTTCCGGGATTGGCGAGATCTCGATCCCTGCCAACGAACCGGGCAGCTCGATCATGCCGGGGAAAGTGAACCCAACCCAGAGCGAGGCACTGACGATGGTAGTCTGCCAAGTGATGGGCAACGATGCCACGATCGGTTTTGCAGCAAGCCAGGGTAATTTTGAGCTAAACGTCTTTAAACCGGTCATCATCTATAACTTCTTGCAGTCCGTACGCCTGCTGTCGGATGCGATGGATTCATTCGACCAGAATTGCGCGGTCGGCATCGAAGCCAACCTTGACGTTCTCCGTACGAACATGGAGCGGTCGCTGATGCTGGTGACAGCGCTGAATCCGCATATCGGATATGAGAATGCAGCGGCCATCGCAAAAAAAGCGCATAAAGAAGGGACAACGCTTCGCGAGGCGGCTCTGGCAAGCGGGCTGTTAAGCGGAGAGGATTTTGACCGGATCGTTCGTCCGGAAGAAATGATCCATCCGAAGGAGTAAGGGCTCATGTTTGGAGCTTGATCGGAAAACATGCCTCGGTTGACCCAAAGCCCATTTCACTACGGTGAAATGGGTTTTGGTTTTTAGATTTTTTCTTTTCCCAAGCTCCGCAGCGGTTATAATAGGTGTCAGGAAATTGAGCATGATTGACAAACCATTTACATGAAGGACGGATGATAACTTGAAGAAACATCAGTGGATTGCCACGCTGCTCTCTCTGATATGCACCGGGCTCGGGATGTTTTATATCGGGACGCCGGGTATGATTATAGGCGGAACGCTGCTTATGGCGTTTCAGGGAGCGGCTTTGTTTATTTTTTTCATGACATTGGGATTTTTGGGCCTGATTATTGGTCCGCTTGCTATTGGACTACATATTATAGGTCTGATTATACCGGTTATTTATTTCAACTACCGATCACCCAAGAAACCGATGTTCGACGAGAAGCGGAAGCGCCAACTCGCCTCTCCTTGGAAAATCGTCTTGCGGACGGTGATTGGACTTGCCCTGTTCGCCGGGTCCATCTACGCGGGGTATACCTGGGGATCTGCTCCGTTCATGAAGACGGCCGCCGAGAAACGAGAGGTCCAGGAGGCGGCAGAGTCCTATTTGGAACAGAAGTACAACGAACCCTTTAAAGTTACGAACGTGGACTATACCTGGGCCATCGGCTCATACAATCTGAGAGCCCATCCGGTACAGTCGCCTGAGCTGGAATTCACGCTTAGCAGCAATGAAGCCAGCCCTCCCAGCATATCGAATGATACATATTTGAATCTGCTTTGGGGACAGCAGCTGAGAGACCGGCTGAAACCACTGCTGGCTGAACTTTATCCGGACCAGGCGTTTGCGAATGCTTATGTTAACTCCGATATCGACACCATCGAGCGTGATTATAACCAACTCGTAAATACCGACGGGGATATCAGTCAGAATATCAGTTTAATCGTATTCGCGGATCTGACGGCAGACAATCTGGCGCAAGAGAAGCAACGGGTGCTGGAGCTGATTCGGCGGCTGCCTTCGGTGGCGGTACCGGGGGAGACGGACCTTCACATTGAATATTATGGGGCGGATTTGAAGACGCCGGACCGTGTGAAGAAGCTAGAGCAGGATTTTGATATGAATGGGAAGCAGAGCACCCATATTTTCAGAGAGTTTGATATTTCGAAAATCACGTCCACGGATGACATTGAAATCAGAGGACTGGATTGAGAAGTATGGAAAAATTGAAGGATTGGATTGCCTCTATTCCGAATAAAAGCCAGGCGGAGTTCGTGACTCTGCCTGGCTTTTTCAAGTATTCGTTAGGGGGAAATGGGAGCTTCAGCGCTGGGACAGATGAATGATGCGCCCTTTCTGGGTCTGCTTCATGGTCAGCTTCAGATTTAAGGCTGTGGCCATGTCTCGGACAGGTACGTAGAGGGTGTTCTTGATAAAAAGAGGGCCGTTATACTTGCTCTCATCAAGCTTGCAATGGTCCGATTCCTCGGGGCATAGCTTGGCCGGCTTATAAATGTCGATATCGTTCACGTTCATCTCTTGCGTTGCCCGCCGAACGATCGTATACCCCCATCTGTCGTTGCCCCATATCGATACCGGGGGGCTGTTCGCAGCCTTCACGTCATATTGATGAAAGTTGTCCAACTCCTCCTTCAGCGTATAGGAAATTTCATACCCCATTGCATCGGCTAAGGACTTGAGCGGAACGTACGCTTTGCCTTTGTGAACAAGAACGCTAGTCATGGGGGTGCCTGCTGCCTTCACGGAATAGTTCTCTGCATCGTTAGCGGCTGCTTGTTCGCTGTTCCAGATTAGCGAAGCGGCCAGCAGGACACTTGTCAGCGCGAACAACGATATTCTTCTGAATTTCACGATCATCATAACCTCCTTCCGTTTTTCGAATGGGTATAGGCATCCAAATCAAGGAGCCTATCTATAATATAAACCCTTTTTCAGGACATTTGGTTAGTTAAAATCCTGCTTATTGGAGCTGACCATATCCTACATGCTCACGGTGTTTTTCGCATCCCGATAACCGGACAGTTTGTTTACGAAGAACGTAATCAGGAACGAGCAGAGCATGCTGGCTGCCATGGAGATCAGGAAGCCAATGGTGTTATTCGATGTGATGGGACCGATAAAGGAAGGCACGTAGGCGGTTCCCCGAACGCCGAATAAACCGACGAGCATGCCGCCAAGACCTGCGGAAGCAATCGCTCCAGCAAACACGAGTTTGTTCGAAAACATGAAGGGATAGGCGGCTTCAACGAAGGTGCCAAAACCCATATTGATAGCAAACCCGGGAGCCGCTACGGCCGCTTCTCCCTTATCCCGCGGGGCGATAATGTTGGCCAGCGTGATTCCTGCGGACACCATCACCAGACCGACCATATCCACCGCGCCGAGGAAGCTGTTGCTTGTTGTCTCCATCTCCAGCAGTACAATTGGCAGGATGGCCGCATGATAAACGCCGCCAATGATCGCGGGCCAGATCAGCAGGCCTGCAATCAATCCGGCTATAGCCGGGCTCCAGGAGACAAGCGTTTCGATCAGGAAGCGGATGCCTTGCCCTGCACTCAGCGCAATCGGTGCAATGAGGAAGTAAACCAGCAGACCGGCAATCAGTCCCGATATACCGCCTGCAACAATGTTGACCGTGGTTGCGGGGAAACGCCACTCCACGCACTGACGGAATATGTAATGGACGATGATACCTGCGCCAATTCCGCCAATGATGCCTCCGATAATGCCCCCCTCGACGGAGAGGACACCTGCCACGATGCCTGCCACGATGGATACCTCGTCCAGTTCGGATACCTGTTTGGCAGCGATCACAGCAACGATGACCGGCAGCGCCTTAATCAATAGATCAAACACTTCGGTCAGCGAGGATAACCCCGGGATTTTGCTGACTGCGAGAATCAGGGCCATGCCGATAAACCCGGGGAGGGATGCCATCATAATGCCCCGAATATTGATGCGCCGCCATGGCGACGAGCTTCCGGACGCTCCGTGAAGGTTCGCGGCTGCATTTCCGATGACCGGCCGATACGTTAGTCGCCAATGCTTGCTGAGGGAAGTAACAAAGGTGACCGCGCGGGTTCGGTTGGTGGTTCCGGTGGTACCCGAAGCGGCGATGACATGCGCGCCTTTGGTTTGGATGATGGCCATGGAAGCTCCGCCAGTACCGGTCACTGGCAATCGGAACTTGGCAGCAGCCTCAATGGCGTGCCGGTTACTGCCCTCAGGGTCGGCACTCATAACGATGATGCCGTCAATCTCGCCGAGTTCAATCTGCTCGGCAATCTCCCGGTCCAGCCGTTCAGCCGCCTGATTGACCTGCTTAAGAGTGCCCTCGGCAATAACGATGGGCTCCCCTTGAGAAATGCTCCAGCTGTAAAGCGCGGCGGGCGTTGTATCCTTGGCTGCATCCATGGAGACCTGGGCAGCAATAAACTGCAGCGCCCCGCAGGACAGGCCTGCGCTCTCCAGCTGCATCAATATCTCATCCAGCAGCTTGCGCGGGTCTTTGCCGCCGAGATTGTACAGATTGCCCCCGCTGCTCCCAATGATAGCGATTTGACGATTCATGACTTGCTGCCCCCCATATGTATAAAATTCGATTATTTCTATATTACAGCAGAGTTATAACTTGTTAAAGTGTTAAAATGCCATTCCGGTATACGAAAAGCCGCCATGCATAACCCGGTAAGGCTGCATGGCGGCTTGGCTATCTGTTATCTATTCGTTGTTTTCGCTTGCAGCTGCGACGGCAGCTGCCTCTTCCGCTGCTGTTTCGGCTGTTTCTTTAACAATTTGCAGCTTCGTGTAGCGGTGGGTCTTCTTCTCGATGATGGTAAACGTCAGTTCACCGTAAGTCCATGTATCGCCTTTGGCAAGCTCGGAGTTATGTCCGTACAGCCAGCCGCCGATCGTATCCAGGTCATCGGTGCTCAGGTCGATGTGAAGCAGATCGTTGATCCGGTTAATGGATACCTTGCCGTCGGCAATAATGCGGTTCGGCTCAGGCTGGGTCAACTCGCGTTCTTCATCCTCGTCGAATTCGTCGCGGATTTCGCCGACGATCTCCTCGAGAATATCCTCGATCGTGATCATCCCCGAGGTGCCGCCGTATTCATCGATCAGGATGGCCATATGCGTGCCTTCCTGCTGCATTTTCCGAAGCAATTTCTTGATCGGTATCGCTTCGGATACCGTCATGGCCGGATGAATCAGCTTGGTCAAGTCGATGTTGGAATTGTCATCAAACTCCAGAAAGAACTGCTTGGTGTTCACCATGCCGACGATCTGGTCCTTGTCACCGCGTACAACCGGAAAACGGGTGTACTGCTCGCGCTTGATGATCTGCAGATTAGTGGCAAGCGGCTTATCGACATACAGGCAGATCATATCGGTACGGGGTACCATAATTTCTTTGGCAAGCATATCATCAAAAGCAAAAATTCGGCTTACATAACCGTATTCAGCTTGGTTGATCTTTCCGCTCTCATAACTGTCGCTCAGAATCATGCGGAGTTCTTCTTCCGAGTGAGCTTCCTCGTGCTCACTGGCGGGATGCATGCCGAACAGACGAACGATTTTGTTGGCGGATCCGTTCAGCAACCAGATGAACGGGTACATGATCCGGTTAAACCAGATAATAGGTGTCGCACAGAGGAACGACACGGCTTCCGCTTTATTAATAGCAATCGTCTTCGGCGCAAGTTCACCGATAACGACGTGAATATAAGTCATGATAATAAATGCAAGCAAAAACGAGATTAGCGATCCGATGGCCGCAGGAATTGCAAAGCTATCAAACACCGGGTGAAGAATTTTCTCGATGGTCGGTTCCCCGAGCCAACCAAGACCGAGCGCCGTGATGGTAATTCCCAGCTGACACGCGGACAGATATCCATCCAGATTCGAAGTTACCTTTTTGACGGCAAGCGCGCCTTTGCGCCCTTCCATTACCAATTGGTCTACCCGGCTGGGGCGAAGTCTTATGATAGCAAATTCCGTCATAACGAAAAAAGCGGTAGCTGCGATAAGCACAGCGACTAAGAATAAATTTAAGCCTATACTGTCATCCAAACAAAACACATCCTTTTTTATCTGATCCGAATTAGTTTTTTAATAACCATCACTTACTATGCATGGCTGTCAACATAATTCGACCGGAATTTTAAAGGGTCTAGTTTCATGTGCTTTAGGAGCAGAAACATATCGGTATCCGTGCGGCATGTAACGTTATGCAAGGAAAGCAGAGACACATGGTATTTCGACTCCAACATCAACCGAACGGGTTCCGGGCTCTTGGGTAACGGCGTTGGCGATGGAAGAGTCCCTTCAGACGCTTCCATTCCCTGCGTAGCAGCAGCGGAATCGGTAATGTCCACCAGGGGGACATGCGTAAAGGAAGCAATCAGAAGAAGGCCAAGTGTTGAACATATAATTCTGTTTATCCTTCGTATGGGGTCCAAGTCGGATCGTCACTCCTACAATTCATAATCGATTTGTTCATAAAAAATATATGGCTTAATTGTCAGCGTATGAGTATGAGTCATTTAAGTTGTTGTACGTAATTTCACCACGAATGCGAGTTTCAAAACAAGGTATATTGCTAAGATTATAAAATTTATAGTTTTCAGCGAAGCTGAACAAATTCGATAATCGCAAGAAAAACTTCCTCTAAACGCGGTCTGTCTACTGTGAAAGTACATCGATAGAGTTTTTCTTATTAATCATAAGAAAAAGTAAGCCGCTATGTCAAATAACCGTCGCCCTCGGGTGTGAAAAACCTTATGCATCAAGGGTTGCCGGCGATTCTCTGCCGAACACAACAAAAGGACAACCCTTTCGATTATCGAAAGAGTTGTCCTATTAAGCAACGGGCTATTTATGGTATGGCAGCTGTCTGATATAGCTGTCCGACAGATGGAGCAGCTGCAGCGCGCGTTCGAATTCTTCCTTGGTCGCCTGGATCTT
This sequence comes from Paenibacillus sp. QJM3NY_38, assembly GCF_056173265.1. Lineage (NCBI taxonomy): Bacteria > Bacillati > Bacillota > Bacilli > Caryophanales > Paenibacillaceae > Paenibacillus > Paenibacillus sp. QJM3NY_38. The sequence goes on along the minus strand of NZ_CM149665.1, from coordinate 6,885,766 downwards.
CTTCTCGTCCGCGTTCGGAAGCGGATGCTTGGTTCCATCCTCAAAGCCGATTCCCGGGATGTACAGGGTCGTATTGTTAATAAAGGTACCGGAAGGAAGGTAATACCGTTCCGGCAGCAAGTTATTATCGGTGTTGTTTAACAGATCCTGGCCGAAATGAAGCTGATTGTCCATCGATACGCCGAGCAGGTTAGCCACCGTGGGCATGAGGTCGATCTGCCCGCCGACTTGCTCCCTCACTTCCGGCTGAATGCCTTCTCCGTGAATCAAAAGCGGAATATTGATCATATCCCCGGAGTTATAATCACGGCCATAAATTTCGTGCATCAGCTCTTTATCCTTGTTGTCCAAGGAATAAATCGGCAGTCCGAGGTGGTCTCCGTAGAGAACAATCAGGCTGTTATCCCACACGCCGTCTTTCTTCAGCTGCTCAATGAATTTACCAAGCGCATCATCGGCGTAATTCTGCGAACGGATGTAGTCGCCGACGAAGGTGCCTTCATAACGCTCCGGCAGTGTCATCCGATATTTATCTTCAGGAATCGTGAACGGATGGTGAGCCGACATGGAAATGACATGGCTATAGAACGGTTTATCGGCTTCGTTCATCTTCTTCAGCTCGGCTGCGGTTTTGGAATACAGGGCATCATCCGAGGCACCGAAGAACAGCTTATCTTCATCGCCGAAGAATGCTTTATCGTAATAACGGTTGAAACCGAGCGCCTTGTACAGCTCTCCACGGTTCCAGAATTCCACCACATTGGTGTGGAAAGTCGCAGTATCATAACCTTCCCCTTGCAGCAATCTCGGCAGGCTTGGCAGAACTCTGTCCGCATAATGCTGCGTTGCCGCTCCCCGCGGCGGAATGTAGAAGGAAGTATTCACCACAAACTCGGCATCCGAGGTATTACCTTGGCCGACATTCTGGTAGAAGTTCGGGAAGTATTGGCTCTCGCGGGCCAGCTTGTTGATGTTAGGCGTAATTTCCTTGCCGTCAATCTTGAGGTCGACCAGGAACTCCTGGAAGGACTCCATCTGGATAATGATCAGGTTCTTCCCTTTGGCGACACCCGAGAGCAGGGCTTCCTGATCAGCCGCTCCGAGGCCCTTCAATTCGTTGACTTTATCCTGCGTGATGGTCTTGGCGTCCACGAGCTCTTTGTTCTCCTGCTGGAAAATCGTATAGGCCTCATAGTTAAGAATGCCCATCTCCTGAGCCTTCACGATTTCGTTCATGCTTGCGCGGTTCGGCATAATTTGGAACAGGCACAGCATTAAAGAGACAACGAAAACAATAGGGATAATTTTGCGCTTTTCTTTCTTGGCATGCCGAATCTTCCATTTTTTAACGCGGTCACTTCGCCATAATAGAAAAAACATACCGATGATATCCGTGAAGATCAGCAGATAGTAAGGGTCCATTAAGGAGAATACGCTATTGCTTACCGCGGTTACCTGATTGACCTGCTCCAGCGCGTGATACGTAACAATGACACCGTAATATTTATAATACATAATGGCTGCGAAGAATATGGCGGTCAGCAATAAGTTAACACTCATATAGGCAGCGAGCTTTCGCTTGGAAGCGAACCATTCGATTAAGCTGAATACAAGCCAAATAAAAGGAATTTCCGTAATGAGCGGCTTCCATGGCATGACATCATCAAAAATAACCATCCAGGCCAGGTAGCTTTTGAGCAGCATAATGACAGAGAAAAATATAAAAGGCTTCGTAATCGTTAACCGAAACCGCGAGGTGGAAAACACCTGTATCGCCTTCCTTTCAGTGCCGCGGTATACCTAATTCTAAAACTCCAGCGGCCATTCGTTATTTAAGAATCGATAGACGTTATTCTTACTGTTGATATACATTCCGTATACCATTTATTTTACAAAACTAATGAACAGAACTTATTATGACCTCTTCGGAGGAGGTTGTCAAAGAGTTAAAGTAAGTCCCCAATCTTCTTATAACAACATGAAATAGACAGCCAAAAAAACCGGCCATCGCCGGTTTTGTCAGGGTCTTAGCAATATTAATAAAGAAAGGACATAATCAGTGGTGCGGTTCCTAGGGTGAAGAGAGCGGCGACAATCATCGAAATGCTGGAGATCGTCCCCGAAAGGGAGCTGAATTCGAATGCCTTGGAGGTGCCGGTTCCATGGGCGCTGGTCCCAAACAGCACACCTCTTGCGATATCGCCCCGAATCCGGAAGATCCGCATGACGGCCGGTCCGATCATGGAGCCAAGAATCCCGGTCATAATGACAAAGACGGCGGTCATGTTCGGCACCCCTCCAATGACCTCCGAGACGTTCATGGCAATGGGCGTTGTTATGGAGCGCGGCACGAGACTGGTGGCGAGCGAGCTGTTCAAGTGCATCCATTTTGCGAGAAATGCAGAGGATATCATCGCAAGTACCGATCCGGTCAGCACGCTGAGCATAATTTCGGCCGCATGCTTTTTAAGGGTTTGGAAGTTTTTATACAAAGGCACGGCAAAAGCGATCGTAGCCGGTCCAAGCAGCTTGCTGATCCACTGCGCCCCTTCATTGTATGATTCATAGGATACGCCTGTTTGTGTCAATATCACAACAATTAGTACAGGAGTAATCAGGAGCGGTGACAAATAGACCTTTGGCAGGCGGCGATACAGTTTTTTGGCCCCCCCATAAATCCCGATCGTTAACAATAAGCCGAGAATTACCGTCAACAGGATGTTCATGGTGTTTTTCGCTCCTTTCTGGATGAGATGAAGCCGGCGGTTAGTCCTGAGCTGACCATCACAATGACGGTGCTGAACAAAACCACGGCTAGAATCTGGAGCCCTTCGGCCTCCAGCATCGGGAAATATTTCATGATGCCGACCGCAGCAGGGATAAAGAACAGCAGCAATTCGGCGAGCAGCCAATTAGCGCCAAGTTCGATCCACTCCAGGCGGAGGACTTTGGTTTCGAGAAGTATGAATACAACAACGATTCCGAGAATGCTGCCCGGAATCCCTATATTCAACCAAGCGGCCAGTTGATCCATCCCTAAGGAGAGAAGCATGAAACCGGCCACTTGGAGCGTTCCTTTCAGCATGTTGATCATGACCGGCCTCCTTTATTTTCATTAGTAATGAAATTTTACAACGATAATTTTCATAGGTAAAATGCATATATCGAATGATATGCATTCCATTTATCTATACATAGAAGAAACCGGAGGGAGTATCGGATGGATATACGGCACCTGGAGTATTTTCTTGAGGTAGCGAGGAACCAAAGCTTCACCAAGGCCGCCGAGAAGCTGTATATTACGCAGCCAACGATCAGCAAAACGATTCGCAACATGGAGGACGAGTGGGGCGTAACTTTGTTTTATCGGCAGGGCAAGCGGATTGAGCTGACGGACGCGGGTCATATCATGTATCAGCAGGCTCAGCAAATGGTGGATTCCTTTCAGCGGGTATCGGCCGAGCTGGAGGATCTTATGAACCTGAAGCGCGGCCATCTCCGTATTGGGCTTCCGCCTATGGTAGGCTCAAGCTTTTTCCCGGAAGTGATCGGGCAGTTCCACCGGGAATATCCGAAGATTACCATTCAGCTGATTGAAGATGGGGCCAAGAAGGTCGAAGCGGATGTGGAAGGCGGTCAGACGGATATCGGCGTCGCGGTGCTGCCGGTCAATGAGGATGTATTCCACTATTATTCCTTTGTGAAAGAGAAGCTGAACCTGCTAGTCCATCCGTCCCACCAGTTGGCGGGCAGAGATCATGTGCACCTGAATGAGCTTGCTGACGAGGCGTTTGTATTGTTTCGAGAGGACTTTACGCTGCATGACCGGATTATCCGCGAATGCGTCAGCGCGGGCTTCGAGCCAAGGGTGGTCTATGAAAGCTCGCAGTGGGACCTCATCAGCGGTATGGTGGCTGCCAATCTGGGCATCGCACTGCTGCCAGAGACGATCTGTAAGGAAATCGATTCTTCTCGCGTTACGATATTGCCGCTGGATAATCCATCGATCCCCTGGCAGCTCGGGATGATCTGGAGGAAGGACCGGTACCTGTCGTTTGCCGTCAGGGAATGGATCAGCTTTACCCGCGTACTGTTGGGTGAGCATGATTAAGTTTGTTTTAAATTAAGGGACATTTCATACATTTTCACTCCTTGGACATAATATCCATAGTAAGAGAACCCATTTTACATGCCTTTAATCCAAGGAGGAATGACATTCGTGAGTGGTCAAGAACATGATGGTAATAATGGAACGAACCCAGAACGGGAAGGATTTGCCCAGAACCGCGGCGAGACGGAGCGGGAGGATACGCTGACGAACCGCCAGGGGCATCCTATTTCGGATAATCAGAATGTGAGAACGGTAGGGAATCGGGGTCCGATGACCCTGGAGAATTATCATTATCTGGAGAAAATCACGCATTTTGACCGGGAACGCATTCCGGAACGCGTCGTGCATGCTCGTGGTGCTGGAGCTCACGGTTACTTTGAAGCTTACGGGAAAGTGGGCGATGAGCCTGTTTCGAAATATACCCGGGCCAAGCTGTTTCAGGTTGAAGGCAAGCGCACACCGGTGTTTGTCCGGTTCTCCACCGTTATCCACGGTGCCGGCTCACCGGAAACTCTTCGGGATCCGCGCGGGTTTGCCGTGAAATTTTACACCGAAGAAGGCAACTGGGATCTGGTCGGCAACAACCTGAAAATATTTTTTATCCGTGATCCGCTCAAATTTCCGGATATGGTCCATGCGTTCAAACCGGATCCGGTATCCAACGTTCCGGGGCCTGTCGGCATGTTCGACTTTGTCTCCCGTTCCCCGGAAGCGACGCATATGATCACGTTTGTTTTCTCCCCATGGGGCATTCCGGCTAACTACCGCCAAATGCAGGGCTCTGGTGTGAATACATACAAATGGGTCAATGCAGAGGGCAATAGCGTGCTGATCAAATACCATTGGGAGCCGCTCAAGCAAGGCATTAAGAACCTTACCCAGGAAGAAGCAAGCAAGATCCAGGCCATGAATGACAGCCACGCGACACAGGATTTATATGAGGCCATTGAACGCGGGGATTATCCGGAATGGGAGCTATGCGTTCAGATTATGAGCGATGATGAGCATCCGGAGCTGGAATTCGATCCGCTTGATGCTACCAAGCTGTGGCCGGCAGATCAATTCCCGTTCCTGAAGGTAGGCAAAATGGTGCTGAACCGCAATCCGGAGAACTACTATAACGAAGTGGAGCAAGCGGCCTTCGGCACGGGCGTGCTGGTGGATGGGCTCGATTTCTCGGACGACAAGATGCTCCAAGGTCGCACATTTTCTTACTCGGATACCCAGCGGCATCGGGTGGGCACCAACTATTTGCAGCTGCCGATCAATGCGCCGAAGAAGCGGGTCGCTACCAATCAGCGCGGCGGGCAGATGTCTTATTACGTGGATAAGGCACCAGGGCAAAGTCCACATGTGGATTACGAGCCGTCCATGACCGACGGTCTGGTGGAAGCCGCTCAGACAGCGAAACCGCATCAGCCCCATTATAATGCCAACCTCGTCCGGCAGAAGCTGGATCGCACGCTGGATTTCAAGCAGGCCGGGGATACGTACAGAGCCTTTGAGGATTGGGAGCGAAACGAATTGATTAGCAACTTGGTGGGTGCGCTGATCCAATGCGATATCCGGATTCAAGACAAGATGGTGGAATATTTCACGAATGCGGATGAGGATTATGGACGCCGCGTGCGGGAAGGACTCGAGCAGGCCAGAAAGGGCTCGAACGAGAACGTACGGGAGCAGGCGGTAGAGGATGCAAACCGCATGGGCCATGAGGCGGATCCTTACTAAAATTCGCTAGGCCGAAAGCGGTCTTCCGGTTATCATTTAGCTATGGCAATAAAGAAAGCCGCCTGCACAGTGATTAATGTGCAGGCGGCTTTACCATTTGAGGTTGTAAAATATTTGCGGAATGTTAAGATGTTGCAAGGAATCAAAACGATACATATCGAATCAACATAGAACCATGGGAAGAGGAGGCTTGCTTTATGGCAATACAAGCGGGAATCATCGGCTACGGCCTGTCCGGGTCGGTGTTTCATGCACCTATCCTGAGAAGCGTGCCGGATTACGAAATTCACACGGTTGTGTCATCAGATCCGGACAAGGTTCATAAGGATTTGCCTGATACGTCGGTTGTCGATAGTGTGGATGAGCTTTTGTCTAATCCGGATATTGATGTTGTCATCATTACGAGTCCGAATGCAACGCATTACGAATATACCCGGCTAGCCATCGAGGCTGGTAAGCATGTGGTCGTCGAGAAGCCGTTTACCGTAACATCCGCCGAAGCGGATCAGCTGATTGATCTTGCCAAGCAGAAGGGAGTCCTGCTGACGGTATATCACAACCGCCGCTGGGACAATGACTTTCTGACCGTCCGCAATTTGCTGGAGACTGGGGCGCTCGGCAAGCTTTCCATTTATCAGGCGCAGTTCAGCCGCTACCGTCCGGAGGTGCAATCGGAGCGGTGGAGGGAACAGGGAAATCCCGGGTCCGGCATTCTGTACGATTTAGGTTCGCATCTGCTTGATCAGGCCTTGTTCCTGTTCGGTCTGCCGGAGACGCTGTGGGCGGATTTGAGGACGGAGCGCAAAGGGTCCAAAACCCATGATTATTTTCATCTGGTGTTGGGTTACAAAACGTTTCGCGTTATTCTGCATTCCGGTTCGCTGGTCCGGCAAGCCGGCCCGAAATTCGAGCTGCACGGGGATAAGGGAAGCTTCCTGAAGTATGGAACAGACCCTCAGGAAGGACAGCTGAAGCAGGGGATGCACCCGGGGGATGCGGGCTGGGGCGAAGACCAGCCGGACCAGTACGGGGAGCTTGCTACCGAGCTGAGCGGGCTTGCGGTTCAGGGCGAGATTGAGACGCTGCCCGGCCGCTACCAGGCCTTTTATCAGGGACTAGCCGAAGCGATTCAGAAGGATGGCCCGTTACCCGTCCAGCCTGAAGAAGCCCGCAATGTTATTCGCATGATCGAGTATGCATTGCAGAGTCATCAGAAGGGCCGATTGATTAAGATCACGTGAGACGCCGCTGAATCACGGTATTGTAGCTCTCGTTGGCTAACACATAGTTTGCTCCGATTTGTGGGATATTAGGTGATGCTACCCTTGGCAGGTCTTTCATCAGGGGAGTCGATCCATATCACAACAATGAAGGAGAGAGAACGGATATGAAGCAACGTGGTATCCTTCGTCCGGCCCTTATGCTTCTTATGAGCTTGGCGGTGATGCTGTCCATCGCCGGAGCGGCTTTGGCGGGCGGAAGCGGTCCGTTTCATTTTGGGTTCAAAAAAAGCGTCAATGGCCAGCTGCCCTCCATCAACGAGGAGGGTTTTAAGGAGCTCCTGCAAAAATACGATGCGATCTTTATGGGCGATGCCGAGCAGAAGGAGCTTTATCTTACGTTTGATAACGGATACGAGAACGGATATACCTCCCGTATCCTGGATACGCTCAAAGAGAAGAAGGTGCCCGCCACCTTTTTCGTGACCGGACACTACGTGAAGACGCAGGAAGATCTGCTGAAGCGGATGACGGCGGAAGGCCATATTATCGGCAACCATTCCTGGAATCATCCGGATGTGACCACGATCTCGGCAGAGAAGCTGACCGAGGAGCTGGAACGGGTGAAGAAGGAGGTTATGCGCATAACCGGTCAGCCGGACATGAAATATTTGCGTACGCCGCGGGGCATTTTTGATGAGCGGTCGCTGGCGACCAGCAAGCAGTTGGGTTACACCAATGTCTTCTGGTCGCTCGCGTATATGGATTGGGACGTGAAGTCCCAGCGTGGTGCGCAGTATGCGTATGATAAGGTAACCGCGCAGCTCCACCCGGGCGCTGTGATCCTGCTGCACTCGATCTCCAAGGACAACACCGAGGCGCTTGGGCGAATCATTGACGAGGCCAGGAATCGGGGGTACGAGTTCAAGAGTTTGGATCAGATGCAGAAGAAAGCCCCGTAAGCATATGTTGCATACAGCGTGCAGAACGCCATCCTGTCAGGATGCCTTCTGCACGTTTTTTGTTTCGAACGAACTTGGATGCTTCGCTTTCAGGAACGAATGTTTGGTATAATACCCTTCATAGAACATGAACGAAGGAGACCATCATGCCTCATACTATCCAAATATCCGTCAGGCCGCTGGTGGAATACGTCTTTCGCAGCGGCAGCATTACCTCGGGTTTTCGCACGGCGACATCCTTGACCGAGGGGACCCGGGCGCATCAACAGGTGCAGCGCGACTATGGTGAGAACGATCAGAAGGAAGTTCAGCTTGAAGTGGAGATTCCTTACGAGGATCTTCTGTTTGTCGTGGAAGGTCGCTGCGACGGTCTGATTCAGGAGGAAGAGCGGATCATGATTGACGAGATCAAGTCGACCTCCGGCGATTTGGGCGTGATTACGGAGCACACGTACCCGGTTCATTGGGCACAGGCGCAAATGTACGCCTATATGTACGCCAAGCAGCATGAGATTCCGAAGATGGCGGTGAGATTAACCTACTTCCAGGTCCCGAGCGGAGAGCGGAAGCAGTTTGTACAGGAATGGAGCTTCGCTCAGCTGGAATCCTTTGTCTTGGAGGTCGTGGCGGCTTATGCGCCTTATGCCAACCTGCTGCGGGAGCATGGCGAGCGGAGGGATCGGAGCATCCGCGAATTGAAGTTTCCGTTTCCCTCTTACCGCGAGGGGCAGCGGAAGCTGGCCGGGGCCGTCTATAAAAGCATCGGGGAAGGACGAAGATTGTTTGCCAAAGCGCCGACAGGCATAGGGAAAACCATATCCACGCTGTTTCCTTCGGTTAAAGCGATCGGGGAGGGCCTGTTGTCGCGGATTTTTTATCTGACGGCCAAGACGATCACCCGAACCACCGCGGAGGAAGCCATGGCGCGTATGGAACGTCAAGGACTCTGCATGCACACGGTCACGCTGACGGCGAAGGACAAGATTTGTTTCCGTGAGGCGGAAGGCTGCAGTCAGATGGGCTGCGCCTTCTCGGAGGGTTACTACGACCGGATTAACGGAGCCATACTGGATTTGCTCTCGAATGAAACATTGATCACGAGACCCGTTATTGAAGAGTACGCCCGGAAGCATACGGTGTGCCCGTTTGAGTTCTCACTGGATGCCGCGTATGCAGCCGATGCCGTCATCTGCGATTACAACTATGTGTTCGATCCGCGCGTATCCTTCAAGCGGATGCCGGAGGACGTGAAGAAACGCAGCGTGCTGCTCATTGACGAGGCTCACAATCTGGTAGACCGTGCGCGGGGAATGTTCTCGGCCGAGCTGAATAAATCGGCTTTTCTGGAACTGCAACGAGCTTACAAAGAGAGCAATCCCGCGCTTTACAACGCGGCGAAGCGGGTGAATAACCGCTTTAAAGTGCTGCGTAAGGTCAGTGAGGAGGAAGAGCGGATTGTCGGGTCCCAGCAGCCGGAGATGATGGTTGAGCTGCTTGAGGATTTCTCGCTCCAGGCGGAGGCAGAACTGATGACCGGCAAGAGCGGGGATGAGGCCGATGCGCTCCTGGAGTGCTATTTTGCGGTGCAGGGGTATCTGCGCATCTCCAAGCTGTATGACGACCGATTTGTCACGTATGCGGAGATGAGTCAGAGCGAGGTGTTTCTCAAGCTGTTTTGCCTGGACCCCTCTTATTTGCTTCAGCAGGCGGGAAAAAACTACCGCTCCAGCGTATTTTTCTCGGCAACACTCATGCCGCTCGGATATTACCGCGACATGCTGGGAGCAGAGGAAGAGGACTACAGCCTCTCGATTCCCTCTCCCTTCTCTTCCGAGCAATTGGATGTTCGAATTTTACCGTTATCGACGCGCTTCAAGGATCGGGAGCGCAACAGCGAGGCCATCGTCCGGATGCTGAGTGCGCTGGTTCAGGAAAAGCCGGTAAACACCTTGATCTTCCTGCCGTCTTATCCTTACATGCAGGATATTCATGAGGCGTTTGCCAGAATGAATCCGGGAGCGCGTACCTTGCTCCAGGGGCATGGGATGAGCGAGGAGGAGCGGGAGGCATTCCTGAACGCCTTCCAGGCGGATGCGGAAGTTCCGCTGATCGGCTTTGCCGTGATGGGCGGTATTTTCTCCGAAGGCATCGATTTGAAGGGAGAACGGCTTTCGAGCGTCGTGGTCATCGGGGTAGGACTGCCGCAGCTATCTTTCGAGAATGATATCATCAAGGATTATTTTGATCGTACCGGCAAGCGGGGATACGATTACGCCTACGTGTACCCCGGCATGAACAAGGTGCTGCAGGCCGGAGGGCGCCTGATTCGATCGGAGCAGGACAGCGGGACGCTGACGCTCGTTGATGACCGCTTTCTGAATCGACAGTACGGGATGCTGCTGCCGGAGGAGTGGAGGCATTACAGGCGCATCTAATTTTTTCATGAGATGTTGACACCTGGAAATACGACCCCTATAATACGGATATATTAATTAAGCTGAAGGAGGCTGATGTCAAATGGTTATGATGCATAGTGGATGGGTCGCATTGACGTTGGTCTCTTTGGACGGGAAATTCTAATGGTATAGGGGTATAAGGCATGTAGCTATACTTGTCTTTAACTCCATACTGAAAGAGCCCGCAGGAGACCGTGCTTGGTATCCTGCGGGTTTTTTGTGTCTATGCAAGGGCTTGGCATGACCTTTATCGGCTTGGCCGTACGGGGTTTGGTGCCTTCTTCTTGTATATATTCAGATTAGCCGCGGATACAAATCTGCGGTTTTTTTTGTGTTTGATAACAACCAATCCAATAACGATAAGGGGATATAACGAATTTGACTAAACAAGACATGACCATGCTGCAAGCCTATGGATGGAATGAACATTGGAGTTTGATGGCCGGGCAGATCCCGCAGCAGGATAAAGCGCTGGTACCTGCACGCATCACAGCCCAATTCTCGAAGCAGTACCGCATTATTACGCAAGAGGGAGAGCAGTCCGCGATTGTCACGGGCAAATACGAATACGAAGCAGCCAGCAAAAGCGATTTTCCCGCTGTTGGCGACTGGGTCATGGTGGAGCCGCTGCAAGGGGAATCCCGTGCCGTCATTCATCAGCTGCTCCCCCGAAAGTCCGCGGTGACGCGCAGGGAAGCGGGAAGCGTCCCGGATGAGCAGATCATTGCCGCAAACATGGATACCGTGTTTATCATTAACGCGCTGAACAAGGATTTTAATGTCCGCCGGATTGAACGCTATCTGATTGCGGTCTGGGAGAGCGGAGCTGCACCCGTCGTGCTGCTTACCAAGGCGGATTTATGTGAATCGCCGGAAGATTATGTCGCGCAGGTAGAGGCTGTTGCACCGGGCGTGCCGGTTCATGCGGTGAGCTCCTTGATGGATCAAGGGAAGGAGCAGCTTGGGGAGTATCTGGTGCAAGGGAAAACGGTCGCCATTACGGGTACCTCCGGTGCCGGCAAGTCGACGCTGCTGAACTGGCTGTCCGGTCAGGAGATGCAGCGGGTTCAAGGAATACGCGAAGAGGACGCAAGGGGACGGCACACGACGACGCATCGAGAGCTCTTTGTGCTGCCGGGAGGCGCGATTATGGTGGATACGCCGGGCATGCGGGAGCTGCAGCTGTGGGATTCGGAAGAAGGGTTCGAGGCAACCTTTGCGGACATTGCCACGCTCGCCCAGCAGTGCCGGTTCCATGATTGCCGTCATGAAACGGAGGCCGGCTGTGCGGTCCAAGAAGCGCTGCAGAACGGAACACTGGATGCAAAGCGATATGCGAACTACAAGAAAACGGAGCGGGAGTTGGCCCATATCGCCCGTAAAGAGAGGGTCAGCACCCGCCGCCAGAACAAGACCTCGGGCAAGTCGTCCCGCAAGAGCGACCGAGACCGCAAAGGGGCATATCAGCAGCTGCTGTACGATGATGAATAATGGATGTTAAGGGAAGGCCGGAGTCGATTTGACTTCGGTCATCTCCAGGTATATAGTTAGGTAACCAAATAAATTGGCAAACTATCTATTTATTCGAGCCGTTGCCGAAAAGAGGTGGACCATGGCAGAGGATCAACATCCAGATTTACATAAAGAAAGGAACGGGAACAAGGATAAACATTCGCGGGAAGGACCATGCATGAAGGATGGCAGGCGGGAGGACAGTGTTGCCGGGAGGCTCTTGTACAGCATTCGCATGTTCCACAAGCAGGAATGGGATCAGCACTTGATTTCCGGCTATACGCCCGGCGAGATCCGCGTTCTGATGGGACTCAAACATCATATCGAGCCTGATGGTCCTGGCATGAAAGTGTCCGAAATCAGCAGCATGATGAATGTTACGTCTCCGACGATCACCCAATTTATTAACGCTCTCGAGAGCAAAGGTCTGGTGGAGCGGGTGATGGATGTACAGGATCGACGTGCGGTGCGCGTACAGCTTACCGAGGAAGGGCACCGCGTTGTCCAGAAAACCTATCAGAACGTCAAGAACAACTTTAACGAGCTGGTGGATTTTCTAGGCGAAGAGGACAGCGTCAAACTGACGGAGCTGTTAACGAAGGTGTATCATTTTCACGAGCAAAAACGCAAAACGAATGAAACGATATCAGACAACGAGTAGGGGTGGGGGATTTGTTAAAACTGTTTCACTACATGAAACCGTACCGGACCGCGGTCATTTTTGTCCTGCTGTTCACATTTTTCCAATGTCTGTCTGATCTGTACCTGCCGACCTTGATGGCAGATATCGTGGATTATGGCATCGTTGAGGGAGATGTGCCTTACATTTGGCGTGTGGGCGGCTTTATGCTCCTGGTAGCAGCAGGGGGCATGGTCTGCTCTATTGCCGCGAGTTATTTGGCATCCAAATCCGCTACGGGATTCGGGAAGATTGTTCGGGGACGCGTCTTCTCCCATGTGGAGAACTTCACGCTGCAGGAATTCGACAAGATTGGTACGGCATCCCTGATTACCCGTACAACGAACGATATTACGCAGGTACAGCAGGTCACGATCATGATCCTTCGCATGATGGCGATAGCACCGATGATGTGTATCGGGGGGATTGTGATGGCCGTGTCGAGAGACCCGGGACTGACGACGGTGCTTCTGATCGTCCTGCCGATTCTGGCACTGGCTATTTTCCTTATCGCCAAAAAAGGAATTCCACTCTTCAAAGCGATCCAGGTGAAGATTGATACGCTGAGCCGCGTGCTGCGGGAGAATCTGACCGGAATCCGGGTCATCCGTTCCTTCAACCGGATGGACCATGAAACCGTCCGCTTTAACGACGCGAACGAGGACCTGACGGCCACCTCGATCAAAGTCAATAAAATCATGGGGGCGATGATGCCTGTCATGATGCTGGTTATGAACTTTGCCACGCTGGCGATTGTCTGGTTCGGAGCCCACCGCATAGATGCCGAATATATGAAGGTCGGCGACCTTATGGCATTTCTCCAATACGCGATGATGATCATGTTCTCGCTCATCATGTTATCCGTCATGTTTGTCATGATTCCGCGTGCACAGGCATCGGCGGTTCGGATCAATGAGGTGTTGAACATGATGCCGGAGATCCATGATCCGAAGCAGCCGAGCGATGCCGGCGTGGAGCACGGCTCGATTGAATTTCAGGATGTCACCTTCTATTATCCGGGTGCGGAGGAGCCTGCCATATCCGATATTTCCTTCCGTGCCGGGCCGGGTGAAATCACCGCAATTATCGGCGGAACCGGTTCAGGTAAATCGACGTTGATCAGCTTGATCCCGCGTTTCTATGACGTGACATCGGGGCGGATTCTCGTCAACGGTACGGATATCCGGGCCATAATGCAGGAGGACCTGCGGGGTCGGATCGGATTCGTGCCGCAGAAGGCGCTGCTCTTCACCGGTACCATTACGGAGAACATCCGCTACGGTAAAGAAGATGCAACAGACGAGGAGATCCGGCATGCCGCGAAGGTTGCTCAAGCCGCCGATTTCATCTCCTCCATGGAGGGCGGATACGATGCCGAGATTTCGCAAGGCGGCAGCAACGTATCCGGCGGTCAGAAGCAGCGGCTCTCGATTGCAAGGGCGCTGGTTCGACGGCCCGAAATTTATGTGTTTGACGACAGCTTCTCGGCGCTGGATTTCAAGACGGATGCCAATCTTCGGGCTGCGCTCCGCGAGGAAACGACGGAAGCTACCGTTCTGATTGTCGCTCAGCGGGTAAGCACCGTCATGGACGCTGACCGGATTATCGTGCTGGATGAGGGACGCATTGCCGGCATCGGCACGCATGAGGAGCTCATGGCTTCCAGCGATGTGTACCGCGAAATCGTTACCTCGCAGCTGTCAGAGGAGGAGATCGCATGAGTGAGAAGCAACGGGGAGGACATCCCCGGGGACCGGGCGGTCCCTTTGGCGGCCCGCACGGGCCCGGAATGGCGGGGGAGAAAGCCAAGGATTTCAAAGGCACTTTTCGCCGGTTAACGCGATATCTCAAACCGCATACCGGCAAGCTGCTGATCGTTTTGATTGCAGCTATTCTCAGTACGATATTCAGCATCGTGAGCCCGAAAATACTGGGGGATGCGACCACGATCCTGTTCAAGGGCTTCATGGCCAAGATGCAAGGCGTGCCGGGGGCCGGGATCGATTTCGACGCTATTCGGACGATCATGCTCTGGCTTGCAGGTTTATATCTCTTAAGCTCGCTGTTTGCATATATCCAGCAATATGTTATGGCTGGTGTGGCCCAGCGGACCGTGTATGATTTGCGTAAGGATGTTTACAACAAACTCGGCCGTTTGCCGCTGAAATATTTTGACGCTCGGACGCATGGGGAAACGCTGAGCCGGGTGACCAACGATATGGACAATATCAGTAGCACGCTGCAGCAGAGCCTGACGCAGATGATTACCTCCGTTGTCACGCTGGTCGGCGTTATCGTGATGATGCTCACGATCAGTCCACTGCTGACGTTGGTGGTTATTCTGACCTTGCCGCTTAGCGTGGTGGTCACCATTGTGGTTGCCAAGCGCTCGCAGAAGCATTTTGTGGCTCAGCAGAAGCATTTGGGTGAGCTGAACGGGCATGTGGAAGAAATGTACACGGGTCATAAGGTTGTGAAGGCCTTTGGCCGGGAACGACAGTCCATGGAGCAATTTGATGAGGTCAACGACAAACTCTATGATGCCGGGTGGAGAGCCCAGTTTATATCGGGTACCATTATGCCGCTGATGGGTTTTGTCGGAAATATCGGTTATGTGATCGTCAGTGTCGTCGGCGGCGTGCTCGTTACCCGCAGAGCGATTGAGATCGGGGATATTCAGGCATTCATCCAGTATTCACGCCAATTCACGCAGCCGATTACCCAGCTTGCGAATATCGCGAACGTCATTCAATCCACCATCGCATCGGCAGAGCGCGTATTTGAAGTGCTGGATGAGGAAGAAGAAGTGTCAGAGCATACAGCTCCGGCAGCGCTCAAGAAGCCGCTTGGCGATGTGTCTTTCGAGAACGTGAGCTTCGGCTATAAAGCGGACCAGCTTCTGATCGAGGATATGAATGTGGACGTGAAGCACGGGCAAACGGTCGCCATCGTCGGACCGACCGGTGCCGGGAAAACCACGCTCATTAATCTGCTGATGCGGTTCTATGAGCTGAATAAGGGCAAGATTACGATAGACGGCACGGATATTACCGCTCTTCGGCGCGGCGAACTCCGCAGCCTGTTCGGGATGGTGCTGCAGGATACATGGCTCTTTAACGGGACCATCCGGGATAATATCGGATATGGACGCGAAGGCGCCACGGAACAAGAGATCATCCGAGCGGCGGAAGCGGCTCACGCGGATCATTTCATCCGGACGCTGCCGGACGGCTACGATACCGTTCTGAACGAGGAGGCCTCTAACATATCGCAGGGGCAGAAGCAGCTTCTTACGATTGCGCGTGCCATACTGGCTAATCCATCGATTCTGATCCTCGACGAGGCAACCAGCAGCGTGGATACCCGAACGGAGCTCTATATCCAGAAAGCGATGAATGAGCTGATGAAAGACCGTACCAGCTTTGTCATAGCGCATCGACTGTCCACGATCCGGGATGCAGACCTGATTCTGGTTATGAATAAGGGCAGCATTATCGAGCAGGGAACCCATGAAGAGCTGCTGTCTCAAGGCGGCTTCTATGCGGACCTGTATAACAGTCAATTCAGCGACCAGCATGAAGCTGGATAGCGAGGCAAGGAATGTTATAATAAGAGACCCATCCGCGTGCGGAGTGGGTCTCTTATTTGGGGTGATTAATGATAGGTTTTGGTAGGTTGAGAGTAAGCTGGCAGGCATATTTGTTATTGCATTTTCATATGGTTCTTTTATAATGATGTTTATGTTTATATCTTTAAAGGGAGCCATGATCATTATTGAATAAGTCCGAACTGAACCGAATTACGCAAGAGCTTCTACGTCGGTCGGGCAGCAGTGTCACCGTGGAGATGGAGGCGTATTTCCCAGGGGGCCGGTTAATCGGCGGGAAATATGTCATGAATTCGCACAGCGTGACGATGTATACCGAAGTCATACGCCAGCAGTGTTTGCAGCTGTTTGGCACACTTGAGCTGTTTTCTGCTTATTTTGCGGTGGTATTTGCACATGAGCTTGGCCATTCGATGGACCTGACGCTGACAGAACTCTGCGACCGGATGGATCGAACGGTGGATGAATGGGAGCAGAAGCAGATCGCGCTTCAAATCGAGGAAAATGCTTGGAATAACGCCATGCCATGGCTTCAGGATATGGATCCGGAATTCATACGGATCATCGTGGACCGTTCGCTTGAGGCATACGCGAGGAACCGGCATCAGAAATCGCGTAGGCCTGCATAGGTAATCCAGGCCCAGGTCATAACATAACACAGGCACCCGTCAGGGTGCCTTTTTGGAATGGTAAGAAACTATAAGCTTTAGTGATTACTACCTTGGAGGCTTAGTTGAAGGGTCTCTAATATCGTATGTTATACAAAATAAAACCAAAGATGGCAGCCACCACAATGAAGGCACCTGCAGCGGCAAGGGTCATTAAAAAATCACTAAGCAGGCTTTGCTGCGGGATGCCGCGCAGCTTCTCTTTGGCTTTTTTCTCCGAGACGTCTTCTTTAATTCGATCCAAATACTCAGGGCCTAGAACCATGGGCTGTCCCTCCCGAAATCGATGTGTAAGCTTATTATACCGGAAATATGTTATTTTTGGTTGGATTTAGGTCATTTCTGGTGTGTAGTCCCATGTTATAAAAAAAGAAGTGAAGCTCGCATGGGCTTCACTTCTTTTAGATAAGGCGTCACTAGAGGGATCGCGGCGTCCGCTTAGCTCTCCGGGTCCAACTGCTTCAACGGCTCAATGGCCGGCCCTTCCAGCACCTCGCCGTTATAGCGATAGCGTGATCCGTGACATGGGCAATCCCATGAGCGTTCGCCCTCGTTCCATTCCACCTCGCAGCCGAGATGGGTACAGGTCGTATCCACGAGATGGAGATTCCCCTGATCATCCTTGTAAGCCCCGGCGCGCTGACCGTTATGGCGGACGACTGCGCCTTCGCCGGCTTTTAGCTCGGTTATATCGGCGTGGGACAATTCCACCTTGCCGGACACGAAATCCTTCGCAACCAAGGCATTCTGGACGACGAATGTTTTGATGCTCGGATCGGCTTTGAAGCGGGACGGGCTGTACACCTCAGAGTAACGGTTCTCTTTCTCCAGAATTTGATCGCTAATGATCTTTGCGGCTAGCGTACCAGTCGTCATTCCCCATTTCCGGAAGCCTGTCGCAACAAAGATCCGGTCTTGATTGGACGTAATCGGCCCGATATAAGGCATATTGTCCAGTGTGATCAGGTCCTGAGTCGACCAGCGATATGGAATGGCGGAAGCGCCCAGCAGCTTTCCTGCAAAAAGCTCCAGATTTTCGTAATGCTGATGGGTACAGATGCTGCGGCCCGTCGGGTGATTCTCGCCTCCGACGATAACCAGCTCCTCACCGTCATAAGAAGCTGACCGCAAGGAACGGGTTGGCTGATCTACGCTTAGATACATCCCTCCCGGATAGGCGGTTTCGGGTTTGACAGCAATGGCGTAGGAGCGTTCCACATGCAGCCGCGTGAAGAACAATCCCTTCTCGTCAACGAACGGAAAATGAGATGCCGACACGGCGTGATTGCAAGTGATCCGATGTCCGCCCCGTTTGGTCAGCAGCGTAATCGGTCCATCGGTTTCGGCCTTTTCATCCATGGTCGTGTTCTCATAGATCCGCCCCCCGAGTTTCAGAAATTGTTCCGTCAGATGTTTCAAATACTGCAGAGGATGGAACCGATACTGCCCGGGCATCTTGATGGCTCCCCGAATCGGCATAGGCAGGGGAAGGCTGTCCTGCCACTCTCCCGGAATGCCGAGCTTCTCATAAGCTTTGATTTCATCCTCGAGCTTTGTGAGATACTTGTCCTCCTGTTGAGCGTAGATATAGGCATCCTCCAGCTTCAGCCCGAATTTCCCTTCGTCTCCGCCAATAATATCCCTAATGAATTCGATCGCTTCGCGATTTCCTTCGTAGTAGAGCCTTGTCTTCTCCTCTCCAAAATGATTCATAAATTCATGATAGATCAGCCCATGCTGTGCTGTTACCTTCGCGGTTGTAAAACCTGTTGTTCCGTTCAGAATGCGGCCTGCATCGACGACGACCACATCTTTACCTGCTTTCGCCAGCAGATAGGCTGTGGTGATTCCGGTTATGCCGGCTCCGACGATGGCCACATCCGCTTCGATATCCTCGGCCAAGCGTGGGAAGTCGGGCAGTTCGGTAGTCGCTCTCCACAGCGACACCGGGTATTGCGGCAGTCCTTGGTACGATGAATTGGATGGGTTCATTCACGATTCCTCCTCAGTTTCTAGGGGTCTTGCCCTTAAACTCAGACTCTGTCTTCATTATTACCACATGGGAATGATTAGAAACGAGCTGATTTCGATCGCGGCTTTCTTAACGTTTTCTGGATGATTGTAAATAATTTGGGACATTTGTGCAGAATCTAAGGAGACAGCGTGAGATTCGGAATTTAGTGAAATGAGGGTGGTATCGGATGACCAGCGAATCATATTTAAAGGCGGAGGATGCCAAGAAGTGTCTGCAAGAACATCTACGTAATATCGGAGATATCGAGCAGCGCGAGCTGAAGAATGAAGGGGAGCACGCGTTATTGATTTATCTTAAGAGCATGTGCGATCCCATCATGGTTAACGAAAATTTGATTAACCGTTTTTATGAACTGAAATCCTTGGATCTATATGACCAATTCCTCCGGTCCTTTCCCTCAACCGTGGAGCCGAAAGATGAACAGGAATTGCTTCGGAATATACTAAGGGGCTGCGTTGCCGTATTTCTCCGGGACAGCGTGCTCCTGTTTGACGCCGTATTGGTTAATGCAGGCGCCATTCAGCCTGCCAGTACGGAGAATGTCATTCAGGGTCCCGATGATTCGTTTACGGAAAATATCGAGGTGAACCTGAACCTGATTCGCCACCGTTACCAAACCGCGAATTTAAAGACGGAATTCATGACCGTCGGCAAACTGTCGCAGACCCGAATCATCATTATGTACGATGCTTGCAAAGTGGATGAAACGGTATTACAGGAGCTTAAAAAGCGATTGTCCGAGCTCAAAGCGGATATTGTGCAATCGGCCTCCGAAATTGAGAGACACACGATGCATCCTAAGTTTCGTTTGTATCCAACACTCATGCTAACCGAACGTCCTGACCGGGCCGTATTGAATATCTCCCAAGGCAAGATTGCAGTATTGATGGATTCAACGGGGTATGCCCTTCTGCTGCCGGCCATATTCAATGATTTCTTCACGGCGATGGATGACAAAATACAGCTTCCCCCGATCGGCTGGTTTCTCAAGGGAATCCGGTATATCGCCTTGTTTGTCACCGTGCTGATGCCAAGCCTTTATGTGGCCTTCACCTCCTATAATCCGGAGATATTGAGGATGCAGGTTACGCTGCTTATTGCGGGGAGCCGGGCTACGGTGCCGTATCCGTCCTTCTTTGAAGTGATTTTCATGCTGCTGGCGATGGAATTTCTGACGGAGGCGAGTGTTCGGCTGCCCAAAGCGATCGGTCAGACCGCTACCACGGTAGGGGGTCTCATTCTGGGAACCGCGGCTACGGAGGCGGGATTGGTTAGTAACATCATGATCATCCTGGTTTCCGCCGTAGCGATAACAAATTTTGTGATCCCGATAACGATGATGAGCTCAGGCATCCGTGTCACGAAATATTTGTTCATTGCACTGGCCACCTTATTCGGCTTAGTCGGTATCGTTTTGGGGATGGTGGCCATGATCATGTACCTTACGAGCCTCCGATCCTTCGGTAAACCATACTTGAAGATGTTTGCTGTGGACTGGAACAAGAAAGGAGATCAGCGAAGTGGTTAGAAATAAATATTTTTATTACCTCTTCCTGCTCAATGCAACCATCAACCTGATTAATTATGTCCCTCGCATCTTGATTACGGATCGCTTTGACGGTGCGCTGATGTCGATTCTCGTGTCCATTCCAATCGGCACCTTGCTGTTGGTTACTTTCGTTAAGCTGATTCAAAAATTTCCAGGACAAGGGCTGCCGGAGATTTTCCACTCGGTTATGTCCAAATGGATATCCGGCATTCTGCTTTTTTTATACGGACTCGCGTGGTTTTTCTCCAGCGTGATTACCTTGGTCAGTTTCGTTGATATTACCTCTCGCTACATCAGTCCCGATGTGTCTCCCTATATTGTTCTGGTGGGATTTCTGGTGGTGGTTGGACTTAGCGCGAGGCTGGATTCCGAGTCCATTATTTATGCCCTGGAGATGATTCTGTACATCTGTGTGCCTATCATCGCCTACATGTCATGGCGTGTCTTCAGCAATCCCTATTTCAGCTGGGATTCCGTTAGACAAATCATAACCTATGCATGGAATATGCCCAATTATGAAACGGTGGCGGCGGCAACTTTTATTTTTACCGGCTACGTGAACATGGTGGTATTCAATCGGATATTTCACCGATTCAGAGTGCGCCATGTTTGGGCGATTGTGGTGGTTAGTATACTTACCCTTCTGGTTTCGATCTTTGCCCCCATTGGCATATTGGGCGCTGCGGGCGCCGGACAACACGTGTATCCTGCCTTCTCGACGGTGGACTCGCTTCGGATCCGTTATTTCATCATTGAACGGATGATTTACGTCTTTTACGTGGTGTACATGTGCCTCTCCCTCGTGAATTCCATCATTCACTGGCATGTGGGTAAGGATCTGATTCTGGGAAGCTTCGGATTAAAGGTCGATAAGGGCGAAGCGATGACAAAAAGGAGGAAAATCGAATGGTGGGTGATTCTCCTCTTTTCCCTGATTACCTTCGGGACGTCGTTTATCGTGAACCAATACATATTAAATGATATGGCGATTGTCTTTCTGGATGTTCGGTTCGCAGGGGAATTCCTGCTCATTGCCCTGTTATTCTATGCGGTATGGAGGAAAAGGAGGAAGAAAGCATGAAAGACCTGAAACGATGGCTGGTCTGGCTCATGTGCTGCTCTTTTTTGTTTCTGTCGGGATGTGATTTTAGGGATATCGATCTCAGACTTTTTGTTGTGTCCATTGGCATTGATGTCTCGAAGGAAAATCCCGGCATGAACCGATTCAGCTTCAAAATCGCGATTCCTTCGGGAGACCCGAAGACCGGGGATAAGAAGTCATTGCTTATTACGCAGGAAGCGACAAGCATCGCTGAAGCAATCAGGGAGGTTAAATCCAAAGTAGATAAGGAGCTTGACTTCGGACATTGCAAGGGAGTTATGTATGGCGAAGCATATGCCCGGGAAAATATCGGTAAAATTCAAGACTGGACCGTTCGGAGGCGAGATATGCAGCTGCTGATGTACCCAGGGGTTGCTGTTCCTACAGCGGAAGCCGTATTAAAGGCTGAACCCCCAACGGAGCGGATTGCCGGAAACGCGATATTTCTGGCGCTCAGTGAGGATGGGACGGAATCCCCGTTCATTACCAAGACATACTCCTTCGATCTGACCCGCCGAATGATGGAGGAAGGTGAAGATCCGGTTATGCCCGTCGTGGAAACGACCGAAGACCAAGTTCTGAATATCAACAAGGTAGCCTTGATGGATAAAAGCAAGGTGAAGGTGATTCTGAATCAGGAGGAAACCAGGCTGTATAACCTGCTTGACCTCCGAAATTTAAGCACCAATTTCGGGACGAGGGTTGAGGGAGAATTGCTTGAAGTGAATACGGACAGGACCCGGGCTAGATATAAGATCACAACGGATAAAGCAGGGGAAGAAACCATTGAGTACAAGATTCGGATAACGGCGATTTTGGAGGAGAAGGAGGATCCCGAACAACTGGATCCGAAGGATCTGCGTAAGATCGAAGAGCAATTTAGCAAGGAAATATCCCAATCGGTCAAAAAACTGCTGGAGAAGATTCAAAAAACGGGCCTGGATCCGCTCGGTTTCGGCCTCCGATATGGAGGCACGCACTGGAACAATCAGACGGAGATGGAGGAATGGCGTGCCATGTACCCCCATATCAAGTTTAATGTAGCGGTCAGGTTAAGGATAAAGTCGACCGGTTATAAACGTTAGACAAGGCACAACTGTCTATCGTACAGGAAGATGTTACAATAAAGAATAAGCATCTATCTTGTATGAAGGAGGTTTCGCATATGGAATTTAGAAGATTGGGCGGAAGCGGACTGAAGGTTAGCGATATCAGTCTCGGGAGCTGGCTGACGTACGGGGGATATGTGGAACGGGAGAATGCCGTGAAGTCGATTCAGACCGCGTATGGACTCGGCGTTAATTTTTTTGATACGGCGAATGTGTATGCGCAAGGGGCGGCTGAGGTGGTTGTCGGGGAAACCTTGAGAGCTTTCCCACGGGAGTCCTATGTCCTGGCCACGAAGGTATTCGGCAAGATGGGGGACGGACCCAATGATCAGGGCCTTTCCCGCAAACATATCAGAGAGCAGTGCGATGCGAGTCTGAAGCGGCTGGGTACCGATTACGTCGACATCTATTACTGCCATCGATATCATGAAGAAACACCGCTAGAGGAAACGCTGCGGGCGCTGGATGATCTTGTCCGCCAAGGCAAGGTGCTCTATATAGGCGTCAGTATGTGGACCGCTGCCCAGATGGAGGCGGCTTTGGCCGTTGCGGACCGGTACTTGCTGGATCGCATCGTGGTGAATCAGCCGCTGTACAACATGTTCGAGCGCAAGATCGAGGAGGAGATCATTCCTTTAGGCGAGAAGAAGGGCATTGGACAAGTGGTTTATTCTCCTCTAGCTCAAGGGCTTCTGACTGGCAAGTACGCCTCCAAGCAAGCCGTGCCGGAGAACAGCCGCGCATCGAAGATTGGAGCCGACCGGCTCAAAATGAGTGAAGTCCGCATTCAGAAGGTGCAGGCTCTGGGTCTCGTTGCAAGCGAGCTGGGTATGACCGTCGGCCAATTGGCCTTGGCCTGGATTCTGCGTCAGAACAACGTAGCCAGTGCGCTGGTGGGCGCCAGCCGTCCGGAGCAGGTGGAAGAGAATGTGAAGGCCTCCGGCATGAAGCTGTCTTCGGATACGCTGACTGCCATTGATGAAATACTGAAGGCGGATTCGAATTAAGAAAGAATCAAATCATTGATTTCGGGGGCGGAGCATACGCGGTTGCGCCCGCTGTCCTTGGCGCGGTACAGCTCGCGGTCCGCTTGCTGAAGCAGCTCCCTGGCATTTTTCGACCGAATCGTATCGGGGTGAACAGCAACTCCAATCGACACGGTGATCCGAATCTTGGTTCCGTCTTCCAGGACAAAGATATGGTCCGCTACGGCGGCCCGGATTCGTTCCGCAATAGCGGCCGTCTCGTCGATGGTCGCTTCCGGAACCAGCACCGAGAATTCTTCCCCGCCGTTGCGGGACACTTCGTCAAAAGAACGGGAATGCTCCCTCATCACTTTGCTGAGCTGCTGCAAAACGGCATCTCCGGCCGCATGGCCGTAGGTGTCGTTTATTTTTTTGAAGTGATCAATGTCCACGACAAGAACACCCAGCCGTTCGCTGAAATGCTGGGCTTCGAGAAAACGTTCCGACAACAGCTGCTCGAACTGGCGCAAATTGTGAAGACTGGTCAGGTAATCCGTCTCCGCATTTTTCTTCAACTGCAGAAATAGTTGATTGGACGTGTTGATATACTCGGTCAGCATGTAGATGACCACCGTGGCGAGCATGGATATGATGAGGTGCTCCGTGAAGACGGTATACACCTTGTGGTGGTCCGGGATATTCATCCACATAATACATAGGAGCACCAGCATGCTCGATACGCTCATGAGCAGCATTTTGCTTAAACGACCCCAATGGGTACGAGAAAGCGTCCCGCAGATGATTCCGATCAGCAGCATGCCGGCTCCCGCAATGGCAGAGGAAGCGGACATGCCGAACAGGATCAGCCGCCCGAGTGCAATCAGCACGCCGGCAATTAGGGAGGGAAGCCAGCCCAGGTAGCTGGCGATCACGACAATGGCCAGATGCCGCAGATCCGCAAAAAATCGGGGGTCAATCGGAAAAGAATAATACATCAAGATAATCCCGTAAATGCCAAAGAGCAGTCCGGCGTTGATCTTAACGTTGATGGACGGTGTCACAACGCCTGTTACATATTTTTTGGACAGCAGTCCGGATAAGTATAAGAAAGTCACAAATATACAAAAGTTGGTAAATAGTATATTAGTCATGGGGGATCATTCCTTTCATGTACCTTGCACAAGAGCGGCAAGGCGATGAAGACATTCACCCCCTATTTTATCGGAAAATGGAATTGTATGTCGAATATTAAATGCTTTATTTTGTTAATTTTGAGGAGCCTCTAAAGGCAGGAGAACTTCAAACATCGTCCGTTCCGTATCACTGGTCACCTGAATCGTGCCATGATGGGCATCCACGATGGTTTTGACGATAGCCAAGCCAAGGCCGGAGCCGCCGGTTTGATCGGTACGGGATTCATCCGCCCGGTAGAACCGCTCGAACAGATAGGGGATTGCATATGGGGGGATCGGGGGACCGTAATTGATTACCTGTACAATGGCAAACTTCGCATCACTTGATACCTTCAAATCCACCACCCCGGCCTCTCGCCCGTGCCGTACCGCATTGGACAGCAGATTCTCGAAGGTACGCATCAGCTTATCCCCGTCCGAGGAGATTATGATTTTCTCCGTTTCAGGCGTGAAGATGACTTGTACTCCTCCCTGCTGCCCGGTGAGCGAAAAGTCTACGGCCAATTGTGCGAGCAGCTCCACCAAATTAATGTCAACCCGGTTTATCGGGGAGTACCCCATCCGGGTGTATTCAAACAAATCGTTCACGAGTCCGCCCAGGCGCAGCGACTTATCGTACGCGATATCGGTATAATACCGGAGTTCGACCTCATCCTTGTAATGGTCTTCATTGACCAGCCGCAAGTACCCGATGATGGAGGTGAGGGGGGTACGCAGATCATGCGATACGTTGCTGATCAGCTCGTTCTTGGACTGGACTGCCATCCGCTCCTCTGCCAGCGATAGCTTCAGCTGCTTGGCCATTTGATTGATTTGCGTTGCCATCTGGCCCAGTTCGTCATTCGAGCTGACGATAATCTCTTGGTCCAATTCGCCCTTTGCCAAACGCTTTGTTCCCTCCATTAAGTGATTGATTTGACGAATGGTGCCCTGGCTCAGGAGCAAAACCATGCAGATAAACAGCACGATGCCGATGATCGTCGGGATGATGGGAAAACCGAAGAAATCCTCCAGAATACGATCAACTCTGAATAGGGTGTTTACCCAGGGCTCCTTCCAGTATTCCCGGCCGATCAATCGGATGATCTGCTGCGCGATGAACAGGATGGACAGGGTCAGGGCTCCACCGACAAAAAACAGCGTGATGATTTTCCATTGCAGCTTACGCATGGATTTTGTACCCGACGCCCCATACCGTTTGAATGAGCTTATAACCCAGCTCCTTCTCGAGCTTGTCCCGCAGGTTGCTGATGTGCACCATAACCGTATTATTGGAGACGTAATATTTCTCCTTCCAGACCTGCTGGAAAATATCCTCGGCGCTAAAGATTCTCCCCGGTTGGCGGGCAAGCAAATACAGAATTTCGAATTCTCTTGCCGTCAAAGAGATCGCTTTGCCATTGGCCGTTACTTCATGTGTTGTCCGGTTAATGTCGAGCCCGTCGATCTGGATCCGGTCGCTGTCCTCCCGAAGCAGTTCGGCATTGTACAGGGTGGAGCGCCGCAGCAGTGTTTTGACGCGAGTCGTCAGCTCCAGCGGATTGAACGGTTTGATCATATAGTCATCCGCGCCGGTCATCAGCCCCAGGATTTTATCCATGTCTTCACTCTTGGCGCTCAGCATCAGGATGGGTATGGACGAGGTTTCCCGGATTCTGCGGCAGGTGTCAATCCCGTTCAGCTTTGGCATCATGACATCGAGAATCACGAGATCCACCGTACCACCGTGCGTGGCCATCGCCAGCAGTGCTTCCTCCCCGTCATGGGCTTGGATTACGCGGTAACCCTCATTCTCCAGATAAATGGAGATCAGCCCGGATATTTCTTTATCGTCATCTACGATTAATACGCTTCTCATTGTGATATCCTCCAGTAAAACATCCATTGGAAACGATGATTCCATACGAACAGTGTACCCTAAATCAACCGCATAAAGTGCAGATTTGCCTTCAAAAATAGCGAGTTTTTGTGCAATTATCATTTAAAAAGGCCGGCGACGAGATTCGATAAAATGCCTTGACGATCGAATCCGTAATCCATCAGTTTCCGGGTTTCCTTAAACCGCTGATCTGCATCCCCGGTTCCCATCACGACGGATATCAGTCGGTTCCCACCACGCGACGCCGTTCCAGTAAAGCAATAACCGGCAGAGCGGGTATACCCGGTCTTAAATCCGTCATTACCCTCGTAAGAATATGGCTCCCCAGGGAGCATGAGATTGGTGGTATGCAGGGAAAGCTTCTTCTGCGGTACAGGCAAATCGCGCTGGCTGGTTATCTCGAGCAGATCGGGATGTTTGTTTACCAGCCATCTGGCCAGCATGGCCGTATCCCTGGAAGTCATGACGGTATCCCCTTCGGAGGCCGCTTCGGCAAAAGGAACCAGGTCTGCGGCAGGCAAACCAGATGCATTGGCGAATACGGTCCGATCAGAAAGGCCGATTTCCTTCGCCCGGGCATTCATGGTGTCCACGAACCGGGCCTCCGACCCGCTGAGATGCTCTGCAATAGCTACAGCCGCATCATTGGCCGAATGAATAATGAGCGCTTCGAACAGCTGCCTCAGCGTATAATGTTCGTCTTCATGCATGCCGATGGCCGAGCCGGGCACCTCTGCGGCATATCGACTAATCGGCACGTTCTCGTCCCAAGCATGCTGACCGGAACGAACGGCATCCAGCACCAGCAGCTCCGTCATCATTTTGGACATGCTTGCGGGAGGAAGGGGTAGATCGGCATGCATCGCATAAAGCACGCGACCGGTATCTGCATGAATCAGGATGGCCGAGCTCGCTTTGATGGGAGGCGGAATAAATATCTTCGCGATGAACACGACCAACAGAATGACGAGAAACAGCAGAAGAAGCAGACTTAAACGTGCTCGTCCCTTTCGGCGTTTTATTCGTTTGCTTCGAATCGTGCCGGTTTGCTGACGGGATCGTTCAGGGGATGAGGGTACTTGATTGGGATGCTTGGATATGGATTCCATGGCGGTCAATCGCCTCCTTTGGCGGGCTATACGTTTCATCGTTTATGTATGTTCTAATGCTAACCATACAAGCTAAAGGAATTTTTAATTGAATCTAAAGAAATCTTAAAGATTACCAGCGGCAATTTCGGCAAGGGATGTTGACCTTGAGAAGAATAGGATTTATACTTGATCTAAAAATAAATTAAAAGGGTGAATACCTTGAAATCTTTAAATCTGACGACGCAACGCCAAGCGGTGTACGATGTCCTACGGGAATCGCATGATCATCCGACTGCTGCGGATATCATGAACCGGTTGGTGGAGAAAGGATATAATTTGGCGTACGGGACGGTTTATAATTCCCTTCGTTATTTGACGGATAAGCAGTTGATTCGAGAATTGAAGCTGGGCGAGAGCGCGAGTCGGTACGACGCCCGTACTGACGATCATCAACATATTATTTGTGAAGTATGCGGTAAAGTGGACGAGGTCATGACGGAGGTGCCAGAGGATTGGGCTGCTACGGTAGCCGGTGAAACCAATTACGTCATCCATCATGCTCACGTCGTATTCGGGGGGGTGTGTCCAGAATGTCAAACCAAACGGAAGAAATGACGGCACTGGGAACGGTCTATTCGTTTCCTGATTTCCAGTCCGGCAACCTGTATGTTCGTCCGACGACGCCGATGGCGATAGGGGATGCTTGTCCCACAACCCTGCGGGCTGCGTTATTAAGCCGTTCGCCCGGACGGGTGAATGAAATGTTCATTACCTTGACCGAGAACTGCTTCGAGGTGATGATGTTCCGTAAATGGGAACCGCGTCTTCAGTCGGCACTCAATACAGGATTGATTATTGCCGATATGACGGGCTGCCGGAATATGACGGCGTTCAACAAGGAGAAGGAGCTCCTGCTGCCCGAGCATTCCTCTATTCCGATTCTGTACCTTGTAGGGGAAGAATTAATGAGCAATGCGGGCTCAAGCCTGTTGAACGAAGAGCTCATGGTATGGCCTGCCCGTTCCAAAGATACGATGATGTATCAGGTGCAGCGAACCATCCGATTGTTCTCACCGGCTGCCGGATTGTCAGGTGGAGAAGAGGTCATGCGAGGCCTCGTTTATAAAGACTTATCCATTGATCGGGATAAAATGACGATACACCGGGGCAGCACTCCGATCCATTTGACCAAGACAGAGTATCATTTGCTGATGCTCCTGCTGGACAGCGAAGGAGCCGTATGCACGCGTGAGGACCTGATGTGCAAAATTTGGGATACGGATTTTATGGGCGGCAGCAACGTGGTCGACGTCCATATCAAAAGCTTGCGTAAAAAGCTGAGCGACAACGCGGGAGCCCCGCGTTATATTGCAACGGTTAGAGGAGTGGGATACCGCCTGGCGGACTAATCCCCCTCCCTTTTTTTTGTACATTCACCGCACTCTAGAAGGTTCATCCGAACTTCATATTACGATCATAAAAGGGTCATATAACACTCATGCGACAATCATGATCCAATGGATTCTCCAATGATACAATCAATTCATAAATTTAGATTCAGTCTAAAATCAATTATAGAAATGATGGAGGGTTCATATATGGATAGAATGACAACCAATCAAGGGGCTCCGGTTGGAGATAACCAAAACTCTAAAACGGCAGGACGCCGCGGACCAACGCTGCTTGAGGATTACCATCTGATCGAAAAAATCGCTCACTTCGACCGTGAACGGATACCGGAGCGCGTCGTTCATGCCCGTGGGGCAGGTGCACACGGCACATTTGTTGTGGAGAATGACATGAAGCCTTATACGAAAGCGGCATTCCTGCAGGAAATCGGTCAAGAAACTCCTGTGTTCGTTCGCTTCTCAACGGTTATTCATGGAACGGGGTCACCGGAAACAGCACGGGACCCGCGCGGATTTGCCGTGAAGTTCTATACGGAAGAAGGCAACTATGACATTGTAGGGAACCATATCCCTGTCTTCTTTATTCGGGACGCAATCAAATTCCCTGATATGGTGCATTCCTTGAAACCTTCGCCGGAGACCAACATCCAGGAGCCCGGCCGGTACTGGGACTTCATGACGCTGTCCCCGGAATCCACGCATATGATGACCTGGGTGTTCTCCGATCACGGCACACCGGCGAACTATCGGGAGTTGGATGGCTTCAGCGTCCATGCCTTCAAGTGGGTGAATAGCGAAGGCAAAGTGACCTACATTAAATACAAGTGGGAGTCTGCACAAGGCGTGAATACACTGAATGCAGACGAAGTGGTCGAAGTCCAGGGCAAGGACTTCAATCACGCCACCCGTGATCTTCATGAGCACATCTCAAACGGGAATTTTCCGAAATGGCGCCTGCAGGTGCAGCTGATGTCCCCGGAAGAGATGGATGAATTGTCCTTTGATCCGCTGGATCCTACAAAGACCTGGCCGGAGGAGCGCTTCCCGTTCGTAACGGTTGGCACAATGACCTTGAATCGCAATCCGCAGAACTTCTTTGCTGAAGTGGAGCAGGTCGCTTTCTCCCCAAGTGCGTTGGTGCCTGGCATCGAGCCGTCGGAGGATAAATTGCTGCAAGGCCGGTTATTCTCTTACCCGGATACACAGCGTCATCGACTGGGTGCGAATTATTTGCAGATTCCGATTAACTGCCCATATGCTCCTGTGCGTAATCATCAACGGGATGGCTTGATGAACGTGAATCAAGATCCTTCACCGGTAAACTATGAGCCGAATAGCTATACAACAGGCCCTGTGGAAGATCCGTCTGTAAGTGAAAGCGAAGCACCGCTCGTCGGGCGTGTCGTTCGCCAGCGTATCGAGAAAACGGATGATTTCACACAGGCCGGAGAGTTGTATCGTTCGTTTACCGAGCAGGAGAAGGATCATCTGATCCGCAATCTGGTTGATGACCTGAGTCAGGTCAAATCCGATATTCAGCTTCGTGCCGTATGCAATTTCTACCGTGCGGACGCCGAATACGGCGCACGACTCGCTGCCGGGCTTGGTGTAGACCTAAGCGCATTCATCCCTTCCAATCAGTCGAAGTAACGTATTCTGAACGTATAAGAGCCAGCCACCTTGGTTTCCGCTGTGCAGGATGGATGGCCATTATATAGACGGTAATCCAGGATTGCCGGCAAGAGGGGTACCCGTTTAACAGGGTATCCCTCTTTTTATGGAATTAATTACCTATACATACTGCATAATGAATGGTTCAGGAGATGCCGATAAGTTGAAGGGAGTATTTTTATAGAAGACAGGCGAGATTCACTGCAGTTTAGAAAGGAAAGAAACCCATGAAGAAAAAAAGTGCCAATCGTATTCGAAGAAATCTGATCCTCACATTTCTCCTCGTGCTCCTTGTGCCCAGCTGCGCCATCGGTTTTATCACCTACCGTGACGCCAAGGGAACGATCGAGGATGAAATTCTGCGCAGTGCATCGCTGAGCGTTGATACGGCGAATGAGATTATTAACCACACGCTGCAATCCAAGTTTGATGACCTGAATTATTTAAGCACCACGATGAAGTCCGCGGAAATCGACAAGGAGCTTAAAGCGCAAGCAGGTTCAACAATCAATGCGCTGAAGCAGTACTTAGGACTTCATCCGGAGACGGTGGACGTATTTATCGGTACGGCGCAGGCCGGAATTATCAAGGCATCGAGTGAAAAGCTGCCGCCGGGCTATGACCCTAGACAAACCGGTTGGTACCAGGAGGCGATGAATGCATCGGGCCAACCGATTATTACAGCCCCCTATGCTTCGAATGCAGGCTCACTGATTGTTGTAACGATCGCCCAGATGCTGCCTGACGGCAAAGGCGTCGTGGGCATTGATCTCAACCTCCGCAGCATCCAGAGTCTGGTCGAGGTGCAGGTAGGTAAAGAAGGCTACACGATGGTGCTGGATCAAAACCACAAATATTTGTTTCACCCCGATTATGAAGCAGGAACGGACGCGTTGGCTGAGGAAACCTGGATCTCCAAGATGTATGAGCAGCCGACCGGTCATTTTCACTATGTTCATGACGGCATGGAGAAACAATTGAATTACATTACAAATGAACGAACCGGCTGGAAAATTGCCGGGACCATGTATGTTCAGGAAGTCGACGACGCCGTTAATGGCATCCGCCATACGATGATTGTGGTCATGACCGTGTCGCTGCTAACCGCCTTAATTCTGGTGACTTGGAATGTAAGCTCAGTGATCAAGCCGATCCGCCGTATGCGCCAAGCGACCGAAGTCATTAGCGGGGGGGATCTGACGCTTCGCATGAAAGGCTTCAAGCGAGATGAGATTGGAGAATTGGCCGATCACTTCCAGCAGATGGTGGATAGTCTCAGAGACATGGTTCACGGGGTCAAGGCGATGACGGAGAATGTTTCCGCATCTTCCGAGGAATTGTCCGCAAGCGCCCTGCAAAATACAAGCGCCGTCGAGCATGTCACGTCTTCCATTCAGGAGGTTGCCGCCGGCAGCGAACGCCAGTTGAACGCCGCGGAGGAGATTCTGAAGCGGATTCTTCAAGTATCCCGGCATGCAGATGAGATTGCGGAAGTGTTGGAGAAGGTTACAGACGCCATGAACCAGACGGAGGAATTGGCCCAGGAAGGGAACAAGACGGTGATTACCGCAGCAGCGACGATGCAGGATATCGATCATGCGATGAACGATTTGAATGGGGTTATCCATCAGCTGTCTGAGCGGACCGAGGAGATCGGCGGTATCGCATCTGCCATTACCGACATTGCCAAGGAGACGAGCCTACTGTCGCTGAATGCCTCAATCGAAGCTGCGAGAGCCGGGGAGCAGGGCAAAGGATTTGCGGTTGTGGCCGCCGAAATCCGTAAGCTTGCGCAAAGGTCGGAAAGCTCAGCGGATTATATATCAGGGCTGATTGCAGGGATACTTGCAGAAGTGGAACGAACCATGGAGGTGACGGAAGCCGCCAGGCAGAAGGTGTCGGACGGCGTTGACGCAGCGGATCTGACCGGGCGCTCCTTCTCCCGTATCAAAAAGGCCGTGAATACAGTGTCCGGCCAGGTAAGAACCACTTCGAGAGCGGCTAAGGAATTGGCTCAAGATACGGCCTCCACGAAAAAGTCCGTTGAAGATATCCGCGGGGTGTCGGAGCAAACCTCCAGTCAGACTCAGACGATATCGGCTGCCTCTCAGGAACAGCTTGCTTCTATGGAAGAGGTGAGCGCGTCTGCTGCAGATTTAAGCCGGTTAGCCGAAGAACTGCAGGAGATGGTGAAACGCTTCAAGATTTAAGAGTTTCCGGGGCGTGCAGTATGTCTCGAATATTTCATGTTGAAGCAGCAAGGGAACTTATATTCCTTTGCTGCTTTTTGGTTTGTGGCAGGAAAGGGGGGCTTTTTGAAGAATAAGACCAAAGTGACTTTATCTATAGGAGCAGGGCCTTTATACTGGAGTCAACTGCTAGAAGCGTAAGATTAACGGATCCACAAGCTAGAAATGATGAGAGTGGGGCATATAACATGGCACAGCATATGAAAGATCGGATCGTCGCTTTGGCTGGTCCGCGCAAGGCGGCAGACATGGCTAAGCTGGTGGAGAAGATGGGAGGAACCGCGCTGCTTCGTCCGGCCCAGGGAACCGTATTTTTGGATGATGAGGTATTGCGCCGTTCGATCGAAGCTTGGCTCAAAGCGCCTGCACCGTGGGCGATATTTACGACGGGAATCGGCCTGGAAGCCATTTATGATACGGCCGAACAGATGGGCCTTTTGGATACATTGAATGAAACGCTGCAGCGCACCTCGATTGCGGCAAGAGGGTACAAAACGGCAAATGCGCTGAAAAAACGCGGCCTGGCGCCGGTCGTCCGAGATGATGATGGCAGTACGTCGGGGCTGATCCGGTCACTTGCGCCGCATGACTTGTCGGGCAAGCGCGTCATTCTGCAGCTGCACGGCGAATCTGCCCCTAAGCTGGTGGAGTGGCTGGAGAGTCGCGGGGCGGTAGTAGAGCAGATCCTGCCGTATAAGCACATTCCGCCGCTGGAGGAGGATGTTTCGCAGCTCGTGGAGGAAATTGTGGGCGGCAAGGTTGATGCGGTTGCTTTTACAAGCGCGCCCCAGTTCCGTTTTCTTGCGGATTATGCACGTGCCCACGACAAGCTGGAGGCTGTGCTTGAGGCATTCCGCGGACCGGTCCTGGCCGCCGCTGTCGGCAAAGTTACGGCCCAGGGGCTTCGCGAGGAAGGCATTGAACGCATGGTGGTTCCCGAGGAAGAGCGAATGGGCAGCATGATGGTGGCGCTTGGCCGCTACTTTGCTCAAAGCCAAGAATAATGTCATGATATAACGTAATGAAGTTGGGGAGATTTCATTCCATGCCAGCTTCTTCATGCATGTTCTCAGGGATCATGTGAAATATTGAGTAGTAATATAGGAGGATGACCGATGGATAAGAGAAAAGCATTGCTGCTTGGCAGCTACACGCACCCGAAGTTTCATCCGCTGCAAGGCATCGATAAACAAGTGACACATCTGCTGAACGACATGTTCACCGTGCAGTGCACGGAAAATCATAAAATGCTGCATGAAAGCAATCTTTACCCTTACGAGCTCTGCATCGCCTACAGCGACCTATGGGATGAGCGCGTCTCGCCCCGGCAGACCGCAGGCCTGTTGTCTTACGTAAGCGGCGGCGGCGGCTTGCTCGTGATTCATAACGGCGTTACGCTGGCCAATCGTTATGAGCTGGCGCAGCTGATCGGCGC
This sequence comes from Paenibacillus sp. QJM3NY_38, assembly GCF_056173265.1. Classification (NCBI taxonomy): domain Bacteria; kingdom Bacillati; phylum Bacillota; class Bacilli; order Caryophanales; family Paenibacillaceae; genus Paenibacillus; species Paenibacillus sp. QJM3NY_38. The sequence goes on along the minus strand of NZ_CM149665.1, from coordinate 6,851,133 downwards.
CCGTTTTGACGGACACCCGCCCATGGAGAAGCTGTATTTCGTTCCAGGGGAGACCGATCACGATATTACGGAAGGCGTGGAACCTTTTGTGCTCGATGAGGAGCCTTACCGATTCATATTCAGTCCGTTTACGGAAAAAACCGTGCTGCTGCATTATGAATATGAAGGGAAGCAGTGGCCTGCCGCCTGGTGCCATACGTATGGCATCGGACGCGTGGTTTTCTTGATGCCGGGCCACCACGAGCCATCCTTTCTCCAGCCTCAGCTGCGTTTAATGATTACGCAAGCGGCCAAGTGGGCGGCGCGGGTTCCGGGTTAAGGCATTTCGAAATGATGGGCAGGAGGGACGCGCGTGAGCGGGAAGATACTAATTGTTGAGGATGAAGCGAAAATATCCCGTTTGCTTGAAATCGAGCTGGAAAGTGAAGGATACCAGGTCACCAAGGCAGACAACGGGCTGGATGCGCTGGAGGCATACCGCAGTCAGGACGTGGATTTAATTCTGCTGGATGTCATGCTACCCGGAATGAGCGGGATTGAGCTGCTGCGGCGGATCCGTGCCCATGACTCGCACACCGCCGTGCTGCTGCTGACAGCCAAGAGCTCCGTTGAGGATAAAGTATCGGGGCTTGATCTAGGAGCCAATGATTATATAACGAAGCCGTTTCAGATCGAAGAGCTGCTGGCGCGGATTCGTGCTGCGCTGCGGCTTCAGGGTAAGCAGGATCCGGAAGAGCAGGCGGCAGGAGAGTGGCTTACGGCAGCGGATTTGAAATTGAACGAAGGCACGCGGGAAGTCATTCGCGATGGCAGAAGGATCGATCTGACGCCGCGTGAATTTGACTTGCTCGTCTATTTACTGAAGAACAAACGGCAGGTGCTGAACCGCGAGCAGATTCTCGCTGCCGTATGGGGATACGATTATTACGGCGACACCAACGTCGTCGATGTGTATATACGATACGTCCGCAAGAAAATCGATCATGATAGCGCAAATGAGCTCATTCACACCGTCCGCGGCGTCGGCTACGTGCTCAAAGAGACCCCATGAAGCTGAGCAGTAAAATCCACCTCTATTCGTCGGTGCTGATGGCGGCCATTCTGATAGTCATGAACTTATCCGTGTACTATGTGTTTAGCAAAATGACGGTGGACAGCCAGCTGGAGCAAGCGGAAGCGGAGGACTCTAGAATTTCGCGGGAAATGGCCAAAGCCGCGGATACGATTCCGGCGAGCGATCTTCTACGAAGCTATGTCCCTCTGAACGGGAAGATTCAATTGCTCGGGCCGGATGAAAGCTATCCGTCCACTTCAGTGACTTCCTCAGGTGAGGATATGGATGAGCTTAAGCTGCCGTACGATACGCAGAAGCAGGTGAAGGTCGTCGAGTATGATAATATCCGGTATACGATGGTTTCCCTGCCTATCATTTGGAGAGACGGGGTCGTGGTTAATATACAGGTGGCCCGCAGTCTTGCCGCTACGATGGAGACGCTCCAAGTGCTGCGCATCGTACTGGTTGCCGTAACCGCGATTGCCTTGGTTCCGGTCATCCTTTCGACGCGAATATTGGGACGTTTGATCGTACAGCCGATTACGGCTTTGATCCGTACGATGCGGGAGATCCGGCAAAGCGGGCGGTTCCGGCGCATCGAGCTGAAGGAGAGATCGAAGGATGAATTGGTGGAGATGGGGGCTGCGTTCAACGACATGATTACGCTGCTGGAGAGCAATCATGCGAGGCAGGAGCAATTCGTGTCCAACGCTTCCCATGAGTTAAAGACGCCGCTCACTATCATCGAGAGTTACGCAAGTCTGTTAAAGCGACGAGGTCTGGACCGGCCGGAGTTGTTCATGGAATCCGTGGAAGCGATCCATTCGGAAGCAATTCGGATGAAGGAGATGACGGAGCAGCTGCTGCTGCTTGCCCGCAATCAGGATCAATGGCAGGTCGAGATGGAGCAGGTGGATCTCGTGGCATTATCGGAGTCATCTGCGCGTGCCTTTCGCGATGCCTATAACCGCACGGTGGAGGTTGAAGCTGATGGCGAGGTTCTCGGCTGGACGGACAGCCGCAGGCTGAAGCAGCTCTTGTTCATTCTGCTCGATAATGCGCGCAAGTACAGTGACGAACATATTGTCATCCAGGTTGGCAAGAAATCTTCAGAGGTTTATATCCGGGTCATCGACCGCGGAATCGGCATTGCCAAAGAGGAGCTGGAGCACGTGTTCGACCGTTTCTACCGGGTGGATGAGGCTCGTACCCGCCGGGGCGGGGGGGCCGGTCTTGGTTTGTCCTTGGCGAAGGATATCGCTGAGGCCATCTCGGCTTCGATTGAGCTGGATAGTCTGCCGGGTGTCGGTACAACCGCCACGATCCGGCTGCAAGAATCGAAATAAAAGGCTAAAACGTTCCTTTTTCTCATCGTATTCTAACTATGCTGCGCTATACTGACGGTAAAGACAGATTGTATCCGAGGTGATTCGATGCGTAAAAAAGTCAGTCTGCTGCTGGGTATCGTGATGCTGGTAGCGATTATGATTATTGTGAATGCGGTATGGAGTCCTTTTAGCCGTTCTACTTCCGCTATGTCAATGGATGAAGTGGTGGAGGAGGTGCTCTCCCAATATCCTGGCGGCGAAATAACGAAGACCGCGCTGGACGGCGGGGTGTATCGTTTAGAGCTTCAGTCGGGTACCGGAACATATGAGATGACGGTGGATGCTCGTCAAGGTGATATCGTGTCCATAGAGCAGCGGGATAAGACCGCTGTGAAGCCAGATCCTGAACCGGCTGGGCCAAGGGAGCCGGATCAGCCAACGGAACCGGATCAGCCAACGGAACCGGATCCAGACACTCCTCCTTCCGAGCCAGCGGATAACGGTGGCAAGGGAGCAGCGGAGGGAGCTGCGGGCGGGGAAAGCGGAAACAGAAGCGGCACTTCGGAACCGCCTGCAACGATGATTACCAAAGAATACGCGATCAAGCTTTCTTTAGACAAGGTACCCGGAACGGTGGAAGATGTGGAATATCGCGAGAGTAAGAGCAGCCGTTACTATCTGGTGGAGGTTGAGAGAGCGGACGGGCGTGAAGCGACCATTCAAGTCCATGCCATTACCGGTAAGATCATGACGGTGACTTGGGATGATGAGGACGACGATGAATAAATGAGAGGTCTTGTCCGCGTTTTCTCATCGTTTTCTAATCTTTCTCTCCGAAAGCTCTCATGTTGAGACGGTATATTGGTTTTGTAGAGATCAACAGGAGAGAAGAATGAGGAGGCGTAATATGATGAAGAAAAAAATATGGTGGGCAGGCGCACTGTCCGTAGCTATCGCGGCGAGTGGAGTATACGGTTATAACGCTGTACAGGCGGCAGGATCAGGACAGACGACTGCAGCGGGAACTCAGGCAGCAACGAAGCAACAGCAGCAGCTGATCGGAATGGAAAAAGCGGAGCAATTGGCACTGGCTGCTGCCAGCGGCAAAGTGGAGAGCATTGATATAGACCGAAAAAAGGGCAAGCTGGTGTACGATGTGGAGATCCAGCAGAATAACCGGGACGTGGATGTATGGATTGATGCCTATACCGGCAAATCCCTTGGCGTAAGAGCCGACCGGGATGACGATGATGATGATCGTGATAACCTTCCAGGCAATCTGATCGGTGCCGGCAAGGCATCCGCTATCGCAGTTAAACACGCTAAGGGCGGTACGGCTGTGGAAGTGGATCTGGACCAAGATGACGGCAGATGGGTGTATGACGTCGAAGTGAAGACGGCAAACGGATCATCTGACGTAGAAGTCCATGCGATCAGCGGTAAAGTGATCAAGGCAGAGTATGAGAAATACGACGACCATGATGACGACGATGACGACCATGATGATGACTATGATGACCATCACGATGGGGATCATGATGATCGCGACGATCATGACGGGGATGACGACTAAGCCATTCTTCAACTGCATGAGATAACACCATAAGCGAACAGGCGGGATCATTTACTTTCCCGCCTGTTCGTTTTTTTAATTGTATTTTACATAATAAGCATGGCTGGAATGCAATTTCTTGTTATCCGCCGGATTCCCCTCATATTTCATGTGAAATCAGGGGAAATTGATAAGGCAGCTTCTCTATACTTATGAAAGCAAGTCCAAGGATAGATGTTTTTACCAGCGTTAAAGGTTATAATGGAACCAGACAACGACCGGGAGGGATGTACCGTGAGTGATCTTTTTAAGAAAGCCATCTCGTTAGGATTGGGCCTTACCGTGGTCAGCAAGGAAAAAGTAGAGAAAATCGTGGATGATCTGGTCAAACGCGGGGAGCTTGCTCCTGCGGAGTCCAAAGCGCTTGTGAACCGTCTCGTCGAACGCGGCGAAGAGGAGCAGTCGCAGATCAAGAACTATATTTATGAACAGGTGCAGCGTGTATTGTCCGAGCTGGATGTTCCCAAAGAGAGTGATGTCGCCAGCCTGGAACAGCGCATTGCTACTCTGGAGAAGAAGGTTGTAGAACTGGAAGGATCGCGGCAGGAATAGATGGCGGTCCGAATTCGACATGCCGGACGTTACCGGGAAATCGCCATGGCGCTCATGCGTCATGGCTTTGGCTATATGGTGGAGGAGATGGGACTGTTTCATGTTCTGTCGCTGCCTGTCCGCTGGAGTTCCAGGGAACAGCCGGAGACGATTACGCTCGGGGAACGCATCCGGCGAGTGCTTGAGGATCTTGGTCCCGCCTTTGTGAAGCTCGGGCAGTTGGCGAGTACAAGATCGGACCTGCTGCCTGACCATATTATCCAGGAATTGGTGAAGCTGCAGGAACGGGTGCCTCCATTTTCTTCTACGAGCGCAAGGGAGCTGATTGAGCAAGAGTGGGGCATGCCGATCGATGAAGTGTTGAGTGAGTTTGAAGACAAACCGCTGGCAGCCGCCTCGATTGGGCAGGTCCATGCCGGGAAGCTGAAATCCGGAGAGCATGTAGCGATCAAGGTTCAGCGGCCCGGTGTAGCCCGGATGATCGGCCGTGACTTGGAGATATTGCGGGATTTAATCTCGATTGCCGAGCGCCACTGGGAATGGGTGAAGCAGTACCGTGTGGACCGGATCGTTGACGAGTTTGCCAGAGCGATGATGGCCGAGCTGGATTACAGCCATGAAGCCCGAAACGCAGAGAAGATAGCCTCCCAGATGCCGGAGCATGAATATATCCGCATTCCGCGGATTTATTGGGAGTACACGTCATCTAAAGTCCTGATGATGGAGTATGTCGATGGCCTCACCTTAAGCCGGAGGCAGGAGATCGTGGACAAGGGACATGATCTGAAGGCGATCGCTGAACATTTGATCGATGGCATGCTGCAGCAGATATTTATTGAGGGATTTTTTCATGCCGACCCTCATCCGGGGAATTTACTTGTCAGAGAGGACGGCAAGCTGGTCTTTCTGGATTTTGGGCTGGTGGGACATCTCAGCGAAGATATGAAGGACCATCTGTCCGGACTCATTATTGCCTTGATGCGGCGGAATTCGGAAGGGATGATCCGGGCGGTTTCCAGAATGGGTTTGATCCCGGACGATTGCGACATGGATTCGCTCCGGTCAGACATGGACCGGCTGCGTGGAGAGTATTATGACGTGCCTTTCGCTCAAGTGCGTATCGGTAAGGCATTGACGGATCTGTTTGCCGTTGCCCAGCGGCACCGGATTATGCTGCCACCGGATATGACGCTGCTTGGCAAATCATTGCTGACGCTCGAAGGGGTCATCGAGATGCTGGACCCGAGTCTGAGTATTATCGATATGGCGGAGCCTTTTGGCCGAAAGCTATTGAAGAAGCGGTATAATACCCGCCGGATCAGCAGGAAGGTGCTGGACGGGGTAAGCGGACTTGCCGAGAGTTTGCTTGATCTGCCCGGACAGGCCAGGCAGCTGTCGGCCCTGATCAGCAAGGGGAAACTGCGGGTGGAGATCAGTGTTCCCGAACTGCAAACCCTAATGCGCAAGCTGGATCAGATCAGTAACCGGCTCTCCTTCAGCATTGTGCTTCTGGCTTTCAGCATCATCATGGTGGGTCTGATTATCGGTTCGTCGCTCAGTCGAGAGCCGATGATGCTGTGGAGATTCCCCGTGATTGAAGTCGGATTCATTGTGGCCTTGCTCATGGTTGCATGGCTGTTATATGCCATTTTCAAATCCGGCAGGTTCTAGGTAGATTCGGCTCTTGCCCGCTTGCGCTGCTGCACCCAAGTCTGGACTCCGATGAGGATCCATTCTATGAGGTGAAAGAATAAGGCAATAAGAAGCGCTTGCAGCCAGCCGCCGACAGGAATGCCGGGCACGACCAGAGACGCTATGTACAGCAAAACCGTGTCGGTCACAACGGTAACCGCCTGTTTGATATAGATGGAGCTATCCTTGCGAAGCAGCAGTCTTAGCAGGGTGATAACCAAAGGATGAAGGATGCCTTCGAAGATCAGGAACCCAATCAGGATGGTGAGCGAGAAGCCGAGCCATACGCCTTGACCGCCGTAAGCCAGGATTTCACCTGATCCGGATGGATCTGATATGGGGAACCACCGGGCATATAACATCGCAAAGAGTTCTAACGGTATAATAATAAAGGCCGACAACAGCGGGATAAGCCACAGCTTCTTTCGTAAGGGTACGGTAGGCTCCCCGTCGCGTCTTGAAATATAATTCATCATCAGATTGATAAGGCCGAACAGAATCATCAGGATGAGTGCTGACAGAATGATCTGTATGGTATGCATATCGGGGACACCTCCTTAGTTGGTGTAAACTGGATTTCTATATCATAGACATTACCAAAGTCAGGGTCTTTTGTCAGTTGAAAAGAAATACAACGACAACGTTTGTTCTTCTTAGAAACGAATTCGATCGACATTTTGTCGGACTTATATGTAAGTATGTTTGTTTGCTAAATCCAATTGATTTGACGCAACAGATGCTAAATAATTTAAATGAGGTGGAACGTTTGCCGAACTTTCAACAGCTGGGCATTGACGAACAAAGAGTACGGAAACTGAAGGAGCAGGGAATTGCCGTGCCGACTCCGGTACAGCAAGAGAGTATCCCGCTGCTGCTGCAAGGAAAGGACGTTATCGCCCGGGCAAAGACCGGCACAGGTAAAACGCTGGCTTTCATGCTGCCGATTCTGCAGCAGATCGATCCTAAGCGGGCGTACCCGCAGGCGCTCATTATTGCGCCGACACGGGAATTGGCATTGCAGATTACGGAAGAAGCCAAAAAGCTGACGGCCGGCGAGCCGGACGGGATCAAAATTCTGGCGGTCTATGGCGGTCAGGACGTGGAGAAACAGCTGCGCAAGCTCGAAGGCGGCCGACATTTGATCATCGGAACACCGGGCCGGTTGCTGGACCATTTACGCCGGGGCACGCTTGAGCTGGGTGGTGTGAAGCAACTGGTACTGGACGAAGCCGACCAGATGCTGCACATGGGCTTTCTGGATGAGGTGGAGGCACTGATGCACGCGCTTCCGTATCGGCGCCAGACGATGCTCTTCTCGGCCACGATGCCTGCCGGCGTGAAGCAGCTTGCCGGCAACTATATGAAAGACCCCGTCGATATTGTCATTAAGGGGGCTTCCCCGATTCCGCTGGAGCAGATCCAGCAGGTTGTGGTCGAGTGTACAGACCGTTCCAAGCAGGATGCCCTGCGCGCGATGATTGAGGAGCATAACCCTTTTCTCGCGATTATCTTCTGCCGGACAAAGCGCAGAGCATCAACATTGAATGAGGCGCTGCTGGCCCATGGGTATCAATCGGACGAGCTGCACGGCGACCTGTCCCAAGCGAAGCGGGAAGCGGTCATGAAGCGATTCCGGGAAGCCAAGCTGCAGCTGCTGGTGGCAACGGACGTTGCCGCGAGAGGGCTTGACGTCGAGGGCGTGACGCATGTCTTTAACTACGATATGCCACATGATGTTGAAAGTTACATCCATCGTATCGGACGGACCGGACGGGCCGGTGGAAACGGGATGGCTATCACGTTTGCAGCCGGTAAGGATCTTAACGATCTACAGCGCATCGAGGAAGGAATTTCCCTGCGCTTGAAGCGAGTCCGCTATGATTCCAGTGCTGGAGGCCTTCGGGAAAGCACGGGCGGCTCAGGCAGGGATACGGGCAGAGCGGGAAAAGCTAGAAACATCTCTTCGCTTGAAGCCGATCAGGAACGCGGCCAAGGCAGAAGCCGAGCGGATCGCGGTACGGGTTCAGGGCGGAGCCGCGGCAGCGAGCAGAGCAGAGGAAGGGCCGGATCGTCACGCAGAGATGAACGTGGATCCGGACGGGCAGGAAACCGTGACGGCCGTGTAGACGAGGGACGCGGACAATCTGCGGCTGGAGGCCGCAGCAGCGGTAGTCGTGACGGCGGGCGTGCAGGCGAAGGCCGCGGACCATTGTCGGCTGGAGGTCGCAGCAGTGGCAGTCGTGACGGGGGACGTGCAGGCGAAGGCCGTGGATCACAGGCCGGAACACGCGGTGGCAGCAGCCGTGGACCGTCCAGAACCGAGGGGCGTGGAAATCAAGGCGGTCGCGGCGGACAGGGCGGTACCCGATCCTCTGAAGGCCGTGCTGCAAGAGGCCAGAGTGGTGGCCGGCGCGGTGGACGAAGCCGCTAGAAGTTCCAGAAAAATTTCAGGAAGCATCTGTTTCAATCCGGAAGATCCCGTTTAAGTAGAGAGCGTTACCCAGTCAATGACAAGGAGGCGTTACCATGTCTGAACATAATCATGTAGTGAACAAGCAAGGTGAGCTGGATGTGAGTAAGGTCAGTGACGCAATGGACCGGATTGATGATGGGGAGAAGGAGAGAATCCTGGCCGATTTTGATGCCTTCCAATCCTATTTGAACAAGCGAATTCAGCTTGCCGAGAGCATTGGATTGAATGAAGAGCAGCTGGCGCAGGCAGCAGAAAAGGTGGCTGGTTATCTGGCTGCAAACGAGGAGCCCCGTAATTCCGAAGAGAAGCTTCTTCAGGAGTTATGGAAGGTCGGAACCCAAGCGGAGCAGCATCAGCTGGCTCATCTGCTTGTGAAGCTGGCTCAGAAACGAACGGCTCCATAAGGCAAAGCGTGAGATGGAAATCCTTCCCGGCTGACTTGCCGCGGAAGGATTTTTGGGTTCAAGAGTAGTAATTAGCATACTTATAAGGATGTAGGGATGTAGGGATGTAATGATGTAAGGATGTAGGGATGTAGAGGTGGATATTAATTTCTATACATAATATGCATGCAAAGCTAGACGTGCTGTCCGCCGCCGCTTTGGTATCATATCGAGGTGCGGTGCAATGAAATGGTATCTGGGTGCGCAACGATTTGGTATCTGGGGCAATGTTATGGTATCTAGATGCAATGATATGGTATCCGGGACGATGTTATGGTATCTAGGTGCAATGAAATGGTACTCAGGTGCTACGAAATCGCTATGACGATGGCCAGAACCCTGCCGAACGCCGAGGCTAACGGACATCAGATACGTTATTTCCCTGTAATGAGGTCCATTTATCGTTATAGCGGACACCAGAACCGTTATTTGGCCTTGAAACAGCCAAAATATCGTCTTTCCAGATGAATAACGGATCTTCTGTCCGTTCGATTCGCTTAAAACCCCATTTTTTGCGAAATAAGGTCTTCTGAGTCCGTTAGGTTAGGCTGCGAGTGAACGCAGGAAGCTGATCCATCGCTCGGCAACACTTGCAATTACAGCTCTTTTGTTACACTGCCGGACGCACGTTCTACCGTTGGCTTAACATACTATTTGGTACATCCTGCGAACTGCTCCATATTGATCTCCAATGTCCTCGTTACATGTGAGCCATAGAAACAAATGAAATAATAGTAGGGGGAGTTGCCTGAATGTCTCTGGTGATTCATGAGCAGAGAAAGCCCAAAATGCAGCCTTTTTATTGGGTGATTACATTTGAAATGCACGTGCTGGGAATACTGCTTGGCCTGGCCCTGACACTGGGTCCATTGATGCTGCTGTACCTCTGGGCCAATGTCTGGACCTGGATGAGTCTGGTTGCCATACCCGCCGGTATCTTCATGATGATTCGTCTGTCCAGAAGCCTGAAAGGGCATATCTGGAACAATACGCATCTGGACGAGTATTTGTTATACGAAGATTTTATTGAATATGAGAGATGGGACCCGGAAACGAAAGACTCCCTGAAGGGGAGCCTTAGAATCGGTGACATCAAGGAAATATACTATGGTCGATACATCTTTCAATTCAGTTATGCTTATAAGAAGAGCAAAATGACCGAATCCGTGCCTATGGCGGAGTTAATGCCGATTATGTATCTGGTTGCGGGAGAAGGGCAGACGGAACGGGCGGTGGCCATTCCTTTCACGGATCCGATGGAGGCCAACCGGTGGCTGGAGGTTATCGGCAGAGGGGACATTCCCTTATACCTGACATCCATCATCATTCATGATCTTGGGGATGAATCGGTTGCGTCTTTGCTTCGCGAGGACGAGGATTTAGAGCGTGCCGAATTTGATGGCAATATGGAACGGCAATTCCGGCCTTACCTGGACCGTCTGGTACAGGAAAATGAGAAGGAAGACCGGGAATTGACGGAGGAGGAGCTTAATCAGCTGGAATACGAGATGAAACTCCTCGAGTACGAAGAGACGCTGCAAAAGCGAAGATCGGCTTTCCGTGGAACCGGTTTGCTGGCTTGGCTGATTTTTCCGGTTCAGTTCGCTATCGGTTATTGGCTGACACGCCAGGCAGAGCTGGGTAACGCGGACCCGGAACGTCCGTTATTCCCCATTTTACTTGTTGCACTCTCCGCGATCCTGTTTTTCTTCCTGGTGAAATGGATGCGCTGGCTCCAGATCATCATGTTCTCGTTGATTACCTTTATATCGTTTATGTTTTTGGATTTTTCCGAGATCGAAACGGATCCCTCGTACCAAATGTCCAGCATGCTCCTTGCTATAGCCATGCTGTCACTGCCTGTGGTCGGTCTCTTCTATTTGGGCATCCGGCATGTGCGCAAAGGTCGGGATGCAAAGAATCTGCCGCCGATGCCGGGGGCGAATCAGCCTCTTTCCGACAACGATAAGCCGGGGATTCAGCCCGGAGATCATCTGTCAACGTAATACGAAAACAAGAAAAACGCACCCCTTCACATTTGGGGGTGCGTTTCGTATCGGTATCTGTAGGTTTCCATAGGCTGGCTGGTAAAGGCGGTGTCGAGCTTCTTCTTCTCGCCGGGGGCGAGGGTTACGTTCTTGTACATCTCGGTGAAGACTTCATCATCGTTCTTATCGTACACGAAAAGGGTGATGTGACCATGAAACGTTTGGCTATCATGGTAGTTGCCGGCATAGATCTCAATGTCCGCATCATCCTCGTTTTTATAAGCGCCGGCGTGGACCACGATGTAGTCTTCAAAGCTTTGGAGCTCGGAACCCGCCTTCTTGTCCTCAAAATTTTGATCCAAATCGGTCAGCATCGTTTCTTCTTTGTAGAGCGATTCCTGGGTGATAAGACCAATGGGGATCGTCAGTATAAAATAGAAGGCCAGCGTCGATAACCCAGTGCTGCGAAGCACGGTCTTTCGGTCATAACCCCCTTTGATTAAGCCGATGAAGGCAATTAGTGCCAGCACAATGACAATGAGATGCCATGGTGATATAAACATTTCGGGATACAGTTTCATTTCTTTTCCTCACTTACTGTTGTTGAAATACGGAATATTGCAATATTTCTCCAAACCTTAAATCATTACCCTGCTTACTTGCTGATTAAACAGCTGTTATTAGCTTATGTAAATTTTGTTTGAAGAGGTCATATATTCATCATAATGGATTTCCGGGCTGCGGGGTAGAGGCGTTGGACTAAAATTTGGTTTAAGACGATTTATTCGATATGATGGAAGGAGATTGGCTAGGCTGTAGAGCTTGGAAGCATGCCATCCATTCAAAACAAGCCGGGAGGAGATTCGAAGATGTCAGTTTACGAATATCATGCAACAAATACCAAGGGTCAGGAAGTCTCGCTCGATCAGTATGCAGGCAAGGTTCTGGTTATTGCAAATACGGCAAGCCAGTGCGGACTTACGCCGCAATATGGAGAGCTTCAGGAGCTGTATGACCAATATAGCCAGCAAGGACTGCAGGTTCTTGGTTTCCCGTGCAATCAGTTTGGCGGACAGGAGCCGGGTACAAGTGAAGAGGCCGAATCATTCTGTCAATTGAATTATGGCGTGAATTTCCCAATCTTTGCGAAGATTGACGTGAACGGGGAAGATACGCATCCGTTATTTCAATATTTGAAATCCGAGCAGCCAGGACCGAACGAAGGCGGAGAGATCGCTTGGAATTTCACAAAGTTTCTGGTAGACCGCGAGGGCAAGGTGGTTCAGCGATTCGAACCGCGAGATACGCCGGAATCGATGAAGGGCGCCATTGAATCTCTGCTTGGCTAGTGGCAGAAAGTAACGATTACATTAACAGGGCTGTTTTCTTCGGGGATATTCCTCTGGGGAGAACAGTCTTTTTTTTATTTTTATGGCACATTCCGTTAGACCAGTCCAAGCAAGATCCTCCAAGGCAGAACGTATAGGATAGGGGGAACGCGCTTGAATTTCATGAGGCTGGACCCTTATAGCTTACCCTGATACGGAACCTGTATTCTTGATCTAATCTTGAGTATTGGCGATGAGAACATCATGAGCATCATGCTCTTTAGGTCAACATCTTTTATCATTCCAACCATGTGAATTTATGAACAATGTGTGAATAACGCAATTGCCTATTGAACTGTGAAATTAATCACATTATAATAAAGGCATGAAGTGAAAACATTCACAAATAATATTACCAGTCACCGCATTCATGCTCAACAAGCGTTACCAAGCATGAATCCAGGCAAAAGAGCTCATCTTAATCAAATATACAGCTTCACACTTGGAGGAGGAAAAACCATGAAAGTAGCAGTTATCGGTTGTACCCATGCAGGAACGTCCGCCATCGTGAATACCGCCAAACTTTACCCGGAAGCACAGATCACCGTTTATGAACGCAATGATAACATCTCATTCCTGTCTTGCGGCATCGCGCTTTACGTTGGAGGCGTTGTAAAAGACCCTGACGGTCTGTTCTACTCTTCGCCTCAGAAGCTCGACGAGCTGGGTGTTGAAACCAAGATGAAGCATGAGATCATTTCGGTGGATACGGATAAGAAAAGCTTGAAAGTTCGGAACCTGGTTACAGAAGAAATTTTTGATGATGCCTATGACAAACTGATTATCACAACCGGATCATGGCCAATCGTACCGAAGCTTGAAGGCATCGATCTGAATAATATTCTGCTCTGCAAAAACTACAATCATTCCAATGCGATCATTGAAAAAGCGCAGGAAGCGAAACACATTACGGTTGTCGGCGCCGGTTATATCGGCGTGGAACTGGTTGAAGCCTTCCAACAGAACGGCAAGCAGGTTACCCTGATTGATAGTGCCGACCGCATTTTGAACAAATATCTGGATCCGGAATTTAGCGGCAAGATCGAGGAATCCTTCCGTGAAAAAGGGATTGAGATGGCTCTGGGCCAGACTGTGACTTCTTTCCAAGGCAAGGATGGCAAGCTGAACAAGGTCATCACCGACAAAGGTGAGATCGACACGGATCTCGTGATCCTCTGCATCGGCTTCCGTCCGAATACGGAGCTGGTGAAGGGGCAGGTGGATATGCTGAAAAATGGCGCCATCGTCGTGGATCAATATATGCAAAGCAGCAAGCAGGATGTATATGCAGCAGGCGATTGCTGCTCCGTGCACTATAACCCGACCGGTAAAATGATGTACATTCCACTGGCTACTAATGCAGTCCGGATGGGTACGCTCGTTGCACGCAATCTTGTGTCGCCGACAACCCCTTATATGGGAACGCAAGGTACGTCGGGATTGAAAATATACGAACACAACATTGCCTCGACGGGATTAACCGAAGGAGCCGCCAAGGACGAAGGCTTGAAGGTGGAGACGGTCACCATTACGGATCATTACCGTCCGGAATTCATGCCTACCTTCGAAGAGGTTACGCTGAAGGTGGTATATGAGCAAGACAGCCGCCGCATGCTTGGTGCACAGGTCATTTCCAAAGTGGATATGACGCAATCGATTAACACGCTGTCGGTATGCATACAGAATCGGATGACGATTGATCAATTGGCCTTCATCGACTTCTTCTTCCAGCCGCATTACAATAAACCGTGGAATTTCCTTAACACGGCTGGACTGCAGGCATTGCCGGCGGTCGAAACAAAAACACCGGTACATTCGTAATTGATTCACCAAGAAGACTCCCTGATTCGGGGGTCTTTTTCTTGTTTTTGAAGGATTATGGATTTTGACAGCGAATTGGAAAATATCCGGACATGTAGATTTCGACTTTCAGGAGGTAGGATAAAGTATGAATAAAAAAGTAATGTTGGCCTCAGCTGCATTGTTCTCCATGCTGCTGACTGCCGCTTGTTCCAATGATCAGGCTGATCCGCCTGCAGAGACTCCGCCGGCTGTTGTGGACAGTGGGGGGACAGGTCAGACGGGGACGTCTGAAGAACAGCCGCCTGCAGAACCCCAAGGTGAAGACCAACCGGCCGACAACGCAGAGGTGAAGCCGATCGGCGAACCTGCCGCAGTGGGCGATACGGTGGATTATCACGGCACGGTCATTACGCTGAACGGCGTACGTGAATCCGAGGGTGATGAATATTTGAAGCCCCAGCCCGGCCATACGTTTAAGGTGGTTGACATTACCGTGAAGAACAATGGCCAGGAGCCGCTGGTCATCTCTTCCGCACTGTCTTTTTCCCTGACGGATTCGAGCGATCTTAACTATACGGTTCCCATTACGGATGACGTGAAAATGCTGGACGGCACCGTTGCCCCAGGCGGCGAGCTGACAGGTGAAATACCGTACGAAGTGAAGCAGGGGGTTAAGGGACTGCAACTGAGTTATGGCGATCCGATGAAAGAAGGAAGAGCCATTTGGGCAGTGGAATAAAAAAATAATATTGGTTTCGGGATGTACGAATGATGAAAGGATTTTGCTGAGGCAAGGTCCTTTTTTCTATGTGATTGTGAAGACGCTGCTTTACATGCGGGAATGTTTTCAGTATGATTAAACCGTACAGTCGGTTTTTTAGCTGTGAGCGGTGTTCATCATCTTCACAGATTCATTTTTATTAAGAGAATCAGGTTTTGGTACGTGAATTCCGGACTATTATTTCCAAGCAAGGAGTGCTTACATCGATGTCTTCAGAAAAAGCGCAGCGAAAGCGCGACATGATTCTGGATAAAGCGAAGGAACTGTTCATCCAGCGCGGGTATGCGGCAACATCCATGGATGAACTGGTCAAGTATACGGGTGCCAGTAAGGGAAGCATCTACTATCACTTTGAGAGCAAGGAAGATTTGTTCGTCAAGCTGCTGGCGAAGCAGAATCAGGAATGGATGGAAGCCTGGGACGATCAAAAAGCCCGTTACGCCAGTTTCGAGGAGAAGCTGTACGGCATTGCCGATCATATGGTCGACGACTTCCAGAATCCGCTGACCAAGATTGCGGAGGAATTCTATATCAATCAGCCGGAGAATAAGACGATTTTGGGCGAGTTGCTGGCCATCCTGCAAGGTCCGCGCACGCTTTACCGCGAGATTTTAGCGGAAGGAGTAAGCGAAGGGCGAATACCTGCAGAGGATGTAGAGGAAATATCCATCATATTTGCATCGCTGCTCGATGGGATGTCGGTGTCGCACTTTGAACGGTCCCAGGAGGAATCAAGGCAGCTGTACCGCAAGGGAGTCACTTATTTTTTAAACGGTGTGTTATCTAGCCGAGGATCGTAGTGTACCGGAGGATTTATCGGAAACGCTTCTTCTCGATTTGCAAGCGGGGCGGGCGTTTCCGCATAAATATATTTAAACCGAATAGTCGGTTTTAATTAGGGGGATAAAACATGAGGCATTTGTTTGGCAACCGCGCGTTTGTGCTGCTGATGGTTTCGGATTTCATGCAAAATATCGGGATCTGGATCCGCAACATGGCATTGTTGTTCTTCATTATGGAGAAGAGCAACCATGATCCGGTTGCCGTATCGCTGCTTACCGTAATTGAATACGCGCCGATCTTTGTGATCTCCATGATTGGCGGCGTGCTGGCGGACCGTTGGCGTCCCAAGCGAACGATGATCTGGGGGGACATTCTGAGCTTTTTATCCATATTGCTTATCCTGTTCGTTGTGTATGCGGGATATTGGCAGGCCGTGTTTGCGGTGACCCTGGTTTCGGCTGTTGTATCACAATTCTCGCAGCCATCGTCCATGAAGCTCATCAAGCGCTGCTTGCCGGCTGAGCATGTGCCCGCGGCCACGGCTTTGTCCCAGACCTCAATGTCGCTGTTTATCATTTTGGGGCCGATGGTCGGTACGACGATTTATCAAGCTTTTGGATTACAGGCATCATTAATCAGCTTGTTGGTTCTATTCGGTGCTTCGGCGATCGTGCTAATGTTTCTTCCTTCCAGTGTGGATGAACCCTCTAACAATTCGGAATCGACCGGTTCCTTTATGAAGGACATGAGGGCGGGCTTCACTTATATCGGTTCCAGTCGGCTGTTGAAGGTGCTGCTGGTGGTCTACGTTTTATTGGCGCTCGGCAGTGGACTTGTTCAGCCGCTTGATATCTTTGTCATCACGGAGCGTTTACAGTTGGCAATGTCCAGCGTTCAGTGGTTCACCGCGCTAGAGGGCCTAGGTATGTTAATTGGCGGCGTCCTGGCTGCTGTCATTGCGGGGAGAGTGAAAGGCAACTACTTGTTGTTCGCCGGGCTTGCCTTCCTTGGCCTCTCGACCTTTGTCGAGGTGCTGTCTCAGTGGCCGATCCTGACCGGCACGATGCGCTTCGCAACTGGGGTGCTGATGGCGATGGCGCAGACGGTTCTGATGGCCGTGATGATGCAGCAGGTGGAAGAGAAATTCATCGGTCGGCTGAATGGCGTGATGACGCCGTTGTTTACCGGCATGCTGCTCATTGGCTCCGGGTTTACGGGATGGTATATGTCGGCAACCTCCATTGTGGTCGTGTATTTTACGGCAGGTGCGCTCTTCCTGCTGTCGTCCTTGATTAGTATGAAGCTTCCGATCTCGAACGTTCAGGCTCAGGAAAAGGAAACGCCTGTTGGGGTAGAGGCTGCCGTCGAGGCGTAGGATAGTGGTTAGAACATGTTGCTGGTAAACTGGCATAGGCTGGGTTTAGAACTTGTTGCTTGTAAGCTGGCATAAGCTTGCTGGTTTAGAACAAGAGGGCTGGTAAAAGCACCAACCAAGCGGTGTCGGGATTATTTCCTGGCACCGCTATTTTTATAAGTACCGCTGGCTCGAATTGAGCGTATGATTGATCTTAAACGTGATCAAGGGCAGCCAGAACACAAGGCTGTCCGATCCTGACGCACAAGGTCGTGATATAATTCACGTTCTTGCTCTGGCGGCTGCGGTACAATATGGGTAACTGTAACTGTAACTGTAACTGTAACTGTAACTGTAACTGTAACTGTAACTGTGACAGAAACATCAGAAGCTGCATTCGAGAGATTTCAGGACGGAATGCGGGAGAAATGGGGGAACGGCCATGGCCTATAACAAGCCTGATCGCATTGCGGAGATCACCGTGGAGAACGGGGTGAAAAAAGCACATAACTCCGTCATGAACGTAACGATATTAGGATTTTTGGCGGGTGCTTTTATCGCGCTCGGCTTTTTGCTGGATATTCGCGTGATTGCCGGGGCGTCCGAGGCTTGGGGAGGCATTGCCGGTTTTATAGGCGCGGCGATATTCCCTGTCGGACTGATTCTTGTATTGCTCGCAGGCGGAGAGCTGCTGACGGGCAACATGATGGCCGTGTCCCTGGCCAGATTCAAGAAGCGGATTTCCACGAAGGAGATGATACGGAATTTGGCTCTCGTCACGGTAAGCAATATGGCGGGGGCGTTGTTTGTCGCTTACTTCTTCGGTCATGTGACCGGTCTGACAGGCAGCGGCGTTTATCTGGAGAAGCTGGTGGATATGGCGGGACACAAGCTGGACGACAGCTTCCTGCAAGCTTTCTTGTCGGGCCTCGGCTGCAACTGGCTCGTAGCGCTCGCCGTGTGGCTGTCCTACGGATCGGACCAGATGAGTGGCAAAATTCTCGGGATCTGGTTTCCGACGATGGCGTTTGTAGCCATCGGCTTTCAGCACGTGGTGGCAAACATGTTCCTCATTCCGGCCGCGATATTTGAAGGGTATTACAGCTGGGGTGAGTATTTCATAAATTTCATTCCGGTTTGGCTTGGCAATTTCGTCGGAGGCGCGCTGTTTGTGGGGGCTGCCTACGGGACCGTATATTTGAAGAAGAATGATAAGGTTGAGGTCATTCCACGCGGCGAACAAGATGCTGCGCTGCCTTCCGCTCCGGCTACCGGCACTGCTCAACAGGTTCATTCTGCGTAGAGATGTTTCTTAATACCGTAAGTCTGGCAATACTCAAACAGTGGAAAATAGCTGCGATGGACCCATCCTTTAAGAAGGGATCGGATGATCGCAGCTTTTTTGTTGTTGGCGGAGCGGACTCTTTGTATAAGGCGCAAAAGAACAAGCCCCCTATTTTTTTAAAATGGTAAGGCACAGTCGTAATAATCACATCTCTCCGATACAGTAAATGTGCACGGATGAGCAAGCTGGATTGATTGTGCAGGAAGTTATGCCAGCCCTTCTTGGGGATGAACTGCGGGATGATCACGGAACCTGGTAGTCGGATTCGCTTGCCTTCCCCTGTACGGTATGGATAATGCCATATAAAACAAATTCGCCATGCCGGTCTCGGGGGAGGAGACATGGGCATGGCGAATTTTTGGGAGTGGTCCATGATTTGGCAAGGAAGAGAAAGGGTCTGGGTTCCTCTTCGTTGCTCTTGATAGGAATATACCCGGAAGGAAGTAGAGTGAATCACCGATGCAGAAAAAAATGTAAGACTTTACTGGAGCCCTGATTTTCTTTTAAGATAAAGGGATATGATTCAGCGTGTACAAGGGGGAATAGACGAAATGACTCAAGCGATGATTCATCAGGAAAACGGCGTGTTTCCGGCGGTCTGTCCGTTGGATTGTCCCGATACTTGCGGCCTGCTGCTGCATAAAGAGAACGGAAAAATCGTGAAGGTTACCGGTAATCCGGATCATCCGATTACGCAGGGAGCCATCTGTAATAAAGTCCGTAATATGGCACATCGGGTGTATCATCCGGAGCGCGTGTTATATCCGCTGCGGAGGGTAGGGCCCAAAGGTCAGGGAGCTTTCGAGCGAATCAGTTGGGATGAAGCGGTTCAGGAGATTGCTGAACGCTACAAGAAGCTGATCGAGGAGCACGGCTCTGAGAGCATACTGCCTTACAGCTTCTACGGCAACATGGGGATATTAAGCGTGGACGGCATGGATCGGAGGTTCTTCAACAGGCTGGGCGCCAGCCGGCTGAAGCAGTCGATCTGTAATTCCGCAGGCAATGAGGGCTGGAAATCCGTTATGGGGTTTAATGGAGGCACCGTCCCGGAGGATACCGTCCATGCCGATGTCATCATCGTCTGGGGCGGCAACATCGTCAGCACCAATATGCATCAGGTGGTGTTGGCAGAGAAAGCGCGCAAGGCCGGTGCCAAGGTCGTTGTCATCGACGTGCATAAGAACCAG
Source organism: Paenibacillus sp. QJM3NY_38 (assembly GCF_056173265.1). Classification (NCBI taxonomy): domain Bacteria; kingdom Bacillati; phylum Bacillota; class Bacilli; order Caryophanales; family Paenibacillaceae; genus Paenibacillus; species Paenibacillus sp. QJM3NY_38. The sequence goes on along the minus strand of NZ_CM149665.1, from coordinate 6,831,347 downwards.
ACGGGGCAATGGGCGGATTGGTTCATTCCGCTGTTTCCGGGCACGGATGCGGCACTGGCCGTCGGCCTCATGCACATCATGTTCCGTGACGGTATGGTGAACGAGGAATTCCTCCGGCAGTATACGATCGGTCATGAAGCCTTGCGTGAGCATGTGAAAGACTATACACCAGAGCATGTATCCTCCATTACCGGAATTCCAGTTGAGGATATCGAGAAGCTGGCCGAGCTGTACGGCCGGGCGGATACTTCCTACATTCATATCGGTAACGGTCTTCAGCATCATGACAATGGGGGCTTGACGGTGCGCAGCATCGCGGCGCTTCCGGCCTTGACCGGACAATGGCTGAAGCGGGGCGGAGGGGCCGCCAAGTCGAACGGCGGCTACAACAGCATGGACAGCGATGCGCTCGAACGTCCCGATCTCCGGCCGAATCCGGATTCCCGGACGATTAACATGAACCGGATCGGCGAGGCGCTTGCCATGACCGAACAGCCGATTAAGTCGGTCTTCGTCTATTGCAGCAATCCGCTGGTTGTCGCTCCCGACACCGAGCGGGTAAGGGAAGGGTTTGCACGGGAGGATCTGTTTACGGTTGTGCATGACCTGTTTATGACGGATACGGCCAAGTATGCGGATATCGTGCTCCCGGCAACCTCCTCGTTCGAAAATACCGACCTGTTCGCTTCCTACTGGCATCAGTACATTCAGCTGCAGGAGCCGGTCATCCCGTCGCTTGGGGAGAGCAAGAGCAATGTAGAGCTGTTCTCCATGCTGGGGCGGGCTATGGGGTTCACTGACCCGGCCTTTCATGAGACGGAAGAGGAGATGATGGCAAGAGCGCTCGACTTCCCGGATAACCCTTATCTGAACGGCGTCACGCTGGACAAGCTAAAGGAACACCGCTATGTGAAGCTTGATATGACGCCGCTTGAAACATATCTGGATCGTTTGCCGACGCCTTCGGGCCGGATCGAGCTTTACTCCGCGCAGTTGGAGGAAGCAGGTCTTCCGCCTCTTCCGACCTACGTTCCGCTCAAGGAAGGTTATGACGGTGTAAGGCGCGGCCGCGGGCACAAATACCCGCTTATGTTCATTTCGCCGCCGAACCACAACTTCCTGAATTCGACCTTTGCGAATGTGGAGAAGCATCAGAAGCTGGAGAAGGAGCCAACCCTGCAGATCCATCCGGAGGATGCAGAGGAACGCGGTATAGAGGACGGAGACATGGTTACGGTATACAACGACCGCGGAACCTATGAAGTTCGGGCCAAGGTAACGGATAAAATGCTGCCGGGCACCGTTGTCAGCCAAGGCCTGTGGTGGGAAGGCGAGGGCCGCAAACAGCGTGCCAATGCCCTTACACCCGACAGGCTGTCGGATATGGGCGAAGGGGCTACCTTCTTCTCAACGGTGGTCGAGGTCAGTACTAAAATAACCGGTGCATAAAGATGAATACATTGACTGTCTTGCGGGTCTATATGACCTCAAGGCAGTCTTTTTTTTAGAGATAAGAAAGTATAAACATCCGAGGCTTAGTAACCCCTTATCTCGGAAGAGAAACTTCCGCTAAATGCGTCTGTCTATTGAGGAAGCGTCGATAGACGTTTTTTTGTTGGCTGGAAAGGGTGAAACATTCCGGTAGAAGTATAAAAAATCGGGGTTTTATTATATAGATTCAAAATATTTCCATAGGTAGAATGATACTAAGTCAATTGCAAGCGGTTTCGAAAACGGTAAATATTCAGAGACCCGGCGTGCTTTTACATCATTTCGTAACGGGAGGATAACTTATGCCGCAAGCTACTGCAGAACAGCAACCATCGCCCATTGCCCGGCAGCCAAAAGTCCATAGTAAAAATTTTCTTAGGCGATTCATGAAGCAATGGGATGTTCAGCTCATGGTGATACCCGGCGTCATTCTAGTTTTCATTTTTGCCTATCTGCCTATGTACGGCGTAATAACCGGATTTATGGATTATAACCTATTCACCGGCTCGAGAATTTGGGATAACCCGTGGGTTGGTTTTAAACATTTTGAAGCTTTTTTTGCCGCCCCCGAGTTTGAAAGGATTTTGCGCAACACGATTGTGATCAGTTTATTGAAATTCTTTATCGGATTTCCAGCACCGATCGTACTGGCACTTTTATTGAATGAAGTTCGCCATATGTTATTCAAAAGAGTCGTCCAGACGATTACATATCTGCCTCATTTCTTATCATGGGTTATTGTGGCAGGGTTCACCACCGCCTTGCTATCAACGGAGAACGGAAGCATCAACATTCTGCTGGAGAGCCTAGGGGCCATTGATGAACCGATCAATTTCCTTTCGTTAAAGGAGTATTTTTGGTCGATCCTGATTTCGGCCAACGTATGGAAGGAGATCGGATTTAACTCGATTGTATTCCTGGCTGCGATTGCGAGTATTGATCCTGCTCTCTATGAGGCTGCCGACATCGACGGTGCAAGCAAGTCCAAGCAAATCTACCTGATTACGATTCCTTCGATTATGCCGGTCATCATTATCTTTATGATTCTTGCGATCGGCAACTTGCTCAATGCAGGCTTTGAGGACATCCTGCTCCTGGCATCCAATCCGGTGCTGCGGCCGGTATCCGATGTTATTGATACGTATGTCTATCGAGTAGGCCTAGGGTCACACCGTTATTCTTATGCGGTTGCTATCGGATTGTTCAAGGCGATTATCAGTGTTGGACTGCTTACGATCGCGAACTATCTGGCTCGAAGATCTGGTAATAGCTTATGGTAACAATCAGCAGCCCTCAGGAGGTACGGCATGTTAAAAAGAATTAGCTTTGGTGATAAGGTCATGCTTATCGTGATTTACGTGTTCCTCAGTTTATTAGCCTTCTCGGCACTCTATCCTTTCTGGAATGCGGTGGCTGTTTCCTTCAACGTAGGTGTCGATACCGCAAAGGGCGGAGTCACCTTCTGGCCAAGAGAATTCACAACCGAAAATTATAAAATCATACTCCAGGACGACCGACTGCTTAACGGGTTCTTCATATCCATAAGCCGTACCGTAATCGGCACCGCAACCTCCATATTCATGACAGCGCTTCTCGCATTCGGGATGACCCGAACTTATCTGATCGGACGAAAATATTACACATTGTTCTTTATATTCACCCTCTACTTTGGTGGAGGGTTGATTCCAACGTATCTCCTTATCCGTTCACTCGGTCTGATGGACAGCTTTCTGGTATTTATTATTCCATCCTTAATCAGTGTGTGGAACATGATTATTTTTCGGACCTTCTTTCGAGGTCTTCCCGTAGGGCTGGAAGAGTCAGCCCATATTGACGGCTGCAGCAATTGGGGCACATTCTTTCGGATTATTCTCCCATTGTCCGGACCGGTTATCGCTACGCTGGCTCTGTTGACTGCCGTTGGACACTGGAACGACTGGTTCCTGCCGAGTATCTACATCACCAGTGATCATTTACTCCCCATTCAGACGATTCTGCGGCAGACCTTGAATGCCAATATTGTATCGGGTTCAAGCTCCGTGCTCGATAGCGCTTCTGTTGCCCTACTGGATCAAGCAAGGCAAATCACTTCAAAATCGCTCACAATGGCGATGATGATCGTGGTGACCTTACCGATCATTCTTGTCTATCCTTTTGTGCAAAAGTATTTTGTCAAAGGTGTACTGGTAGGCTCGCTGAAGGAGTAGTTGACGAACGGTTTAAGGCGAATAGCTTTGAACATATATATTTTTGTTAATGAGAGGGGTTAAGTGAATGAGAAAGACGAAAAAGCCGTTGCTCGTATTGGTCTCGTTGCTATTGATAATGGTTACGGCTCTAGCGGGATGCGGAAAATCGGCAGCTCCAGCTCCAGCACCACCGGCAGCAAACAATGATGGCGAGAAGAAAACCGATCCGCCAGCAGAGGGGAATCGTGACGGCAAATGGGTACTTGGTGAGAAGCCGCTGGAGTTTTCAGCATATTCTCACTATGAGAACTCGGACTTCCCTAAATGGGAAAGCACGCCTGTCGGTAAATATTTAAGTGAAGAAAAACAAGTGAAAATCAACATGATTGCGGCTGCTGGAGCACATACGCAAAAGCTGAGTGCGATGATGGCTTCAGACGACCTGCCGGATATGATCTGGACAGACAAGAACCATCCAGACTTGGAGAGACTCCGCAAAGAAGGAAAACTGGTAGCCTATGATGATTATTTGGATAAGTATCCCAACCTGAAGACATGGATGGGCGATCTGAACATGTTACGTTCAGATGATGGCAAACTGTATATGTTCCCTAACTGGTATTCATCCAATCCTTACGGTAACGCCGGTTACGTAGTTAACAAGAAAATCTATAAAGAGCTGGGCGAGCCTCCGCTCGAAACAACGGACGATCTATATGATTATCTAGTGAAAGTTAAAGATAAGTACGGCAGCAGCATCATTCCGTTCGAGCCGCACCGTGCACAGGAAAGACAGGGACTTGGCGTGTTATACACGGCCTTCGGAGAGGGAGCAAGTTACACGAATCTGAATGCTAGCTTGCTTGCGGTTCCAAAAGACGGAAAACTGACGTCAGTACTTACAGATCCGGTATTCCGAGAGGCTCAGAAATATATTGCTAAACTGTACAGAGAGAAGCTCATCTCTCAAGATGCCTTTAACCAAACGGAAGATCAGATTTTGGAGAAAGTCATGACAGGCAGAGTGGCAGTATTTGCAGGAGCAAGTCCCACAACGATGGCAGGCGAAGCGCACCCTGAATTGATCAAACAAGATCCGGATGGCGGGTATTTCATGATTTGGCCTATTCATAAGCCAGGTCTGGATAAGAATAAGATTTATCCAGGCACCTACACAAGCTTTGGATGGAATGCTGCCTATATTACAACGGCTGCTGAGGACCCTGAAGGGATTTTCGCATTCCTCGACTGGTACACAGGTCCGGAAGGGATGAACGTCCAATTCTTCGGTCCAGAAGGAAAGAACTGGGACGGATTCGATGAAGATGGTAAGCCGAATTTCACCGAGAATTATGATCCGGCAGAAGTAGCAGAAATTCAATCTAAGAATGAGCCTGTTATGTTCGTAGGTAATACGAGTTATATTGACCCTGCCAAATATAAATACATGGAGAATCTCCCCTTCGAAGAGCAGGACTGGAGAACACGTTACCAACAAACGATTACTTGGCCAACTCAATTAAACGTTACAGAATTTGTTAACCTCAATCCGGCTCCAGATTCGGATGAAGGCATTATCAAAGCATCTGTCGATGAACTTTTCCTCGAAATCTATGCTAAGTCCGTCATGGCGAAGAACGACGAAGAGGTTGATAAAATTCTCGATCAAGGAAACAAGGATTTGATGGATTTGGGCTATGGTCAGCTTCTGGAATGGCGGACGATCAAATGGCAGGAGAATTTAGCTAAATTGAACGGAAAATAATAACACAGTAATGTCAGGGGGGACTTCCCAAAGAATCCATAAGGTTCTTTGGGATATCTCTGTTTTGCGAACATAATTGTCTGGAGGGGGTTCTATGTACAAGGTGCTGCTTGTGGATGATGAAGAACTAGATCTCGAAGGCATGAGAAGATTCATTCCTTGGTCCGATCTGCATATGGAGTTAGTGGGGAGTGTCAATAATGCATTGTCGGCATGTGAAATTATCAAGAGCGAAGATGTTGATATTTTAGTCAGTGACGTCAATATGCCTTATATGTCTGGACTCGAGCTGGCACGGATTGCGCTTGAACATAAACCTAACATGCGAATCATATTCGTCAGCGGATATCAGGAATTCAGCTATGTACAGCAAGCACTCTTATTGAAGGCTTACAGTTATGTTCTCAAGCCGATGAACGATAGGGAGCTTGTTGCTTCCTTAATCAAGGTAAAGCGGGATCTAGATGAAGAAAACAAGCAGCGCGAGGTGGAGATGGCTTATCAGGAGATGATCCCCATTGTCAAAAGCGATTTTCTTATACGTCTGCTTGAGCGGGAAGAATCGGAAGAATTACTGACAAAGATGAGTATCTCTTATGAATTCGACCAGTTGAAATGGCCGGTTCGCGTCGCAGTCATGGAGCTCGATAATGTTTCATGGCGTCAGGCGGGGAGCCTTTCCTCACAGAGGGAATTGGCGAGAATATTCCTGCAACGTATTCAAGAGGCGATTACGGATAGTGGGAGCGGCATGCTTCCTTACTGTAAGCTGTCTTCGCAACGAGTAGCGATACTGCTGGAGGACAGTAACGCTACTCCAACGATAAGCACACTGATGGATAGCGTTCAGCAGCATTTGATGACATCCATGACAACGGGCATTGGTGAACCCGTACGCACCTTGGATCAACTTCACCTGTCGTATAGGCAGGCTGTTGAAGCGGTGGAAGGCAAGATGTTTCTGGGCAAGGGAAGTATTATCAAGTACGAAGACGTCAGTGCCGAGCCGGGAATGCTGGATGCAAGGATGCTTGATGAACGCATGAACGTCCTCTTAAAGGCAATGGAGGAATACGAGCTGGTTCAAATCTGTGATGAACTGGAAAAATTATTCGGCTCTATAAGGAGTCTGCGCTCCCGTTTTACCGTGCATAATATGTCGAATTATATTATATGGAAGCTCGAACAATATTTAAGCAGTCGCAATGAAGACTTGTTTGACCTGTTAGGCATGGATATTCATCATCTGGATATCTTGATGCAGTTCGAAACCGTCAGCGATATTCGTTCATGGTTCATCCAGCGTATATTCGAAATTTCCGAAAGATTATATGAGAAATCCAATTCCAAGGATAGTAAATTCATCCGCAGTGTCATCCAAACGATGAAAGAACGAATGAGTGAGAATATAACGATAAAGGATATTGCCCAGCATTTTTCTTTTTCGCCGAGTCATATCGGATTTTTGATTAAAGAGCGGTCAGGAAATACGTTTAATGAACTGCTTGTACAACTGCGCATGGAAAAAGCGTGTGAATTGCTAAAACAGCCTGGCCTTAAAGTTTATGAAGTCGCCGATCAGGTAGGATACCGCTATCTTCCTTATTTCAGCCGGCAGTTCAAAGAAAAATTCGCCATGACACCCATGGAATATCGAAAGAGAGAATTGGGATGAACAATCACTGGATTTCATCATCCGGAACAGACGGCAAGAAGCTGGGGTATATACCCGTCGGTTATAAGCTCATGCTGACTTTTACGGTCTTTACTTTGCTATTGGTTTCTGTAAACTTTTATATTTCGCATTCGATGTATGATGAGACTATGCGCGAACAGACCCGCGTCAACATCCAGGGGACGCTTCAGCAGATTCGGGATAACGTTGCCTATAAGGTGGATGATATCGTCCAGACATCGGCGACATTGTATGATGATCCTGCATTCATTCAGAGCATCCGCCGGGATTTATCGGGTGCTGAGAATCATGTCCGTATGAACAATGTGATTCTCCCAAAGCTAGAGAGCGCTGCAAAGGCGGTTGGCCTTAATTTAAGGCTATCCGTCTATTTTCATAATCAAACGGTGTACGAGAAGTATAAAAATTGGAATCACGAAATCAACCAAGATTTCAACGAACAAACCTATGATATTTACCATATGACCCGGGTTTCCAATGAGTTTTGGTATTTCACACTGCCGGGAGAGAAATACAATGCAACCATGATCTGGAGGCAGGTGGAAGAGGATGAGCGGGATGGACGGATTTCGATGATTCGACGAATGGTGGATATGAACAATCCGCTGCAAATTAAAGAAGTGGGAATCATGCGGTTCAGTGTGCGCTTGTCGCAGCTGTTCGATAGTGTAGATTACGCGAAACTTGGGGACGGAAGTATGTTATCGGTACTGGATCCCTTTGGGAATGTGGTGTTTACCTCTGGCCCATCTGTTGAAGATAATAACGACACCCTCGTCAAAGTAAATGAACCTACGGGGTTAACAGCACACGATCAGAAGCATTATTTGATCATCGAAGAAGATTTGCCACAGAAGAACTGGAAGATCGTTGCGCAAGTTCCGCTTAATATTATTGAACAGGAAGCGAAGAGAGTACGAACCGTTTTGATAGTCATTTGTATCATCTGCGTAGTGTTATTTACATATACGGGGTATGTTATTTCCCGATCTTTCTCTAAACGAATCCTGAAGATTGTAGGGGTACTCAATGCATTTCGGGAAGGGGATCTGCATAAACGGATCGCTTATCGGGGCAAGGGGGAGTTCCCTCAAATTGCGAATGCCTTGAATGCGATGGGCGAGGATATCGAAGCGTTAATAAAAAAAGTGTATTTAACCCAGCTACAAAAGAAGGAAGCAGAGCTTGAAATGCTGCAAACGCAGATTAATCCTCATTTCTTATACAATACGCTATCCTCCATTAATCAGCTTGCGAAATTCGGGGAGACGGAGAAACTTCAGGATATGGTGGTGCAGCTGGCACAATTTTATCGGCTTACCTTAAATTCAGGCAGAATATTGATACCCATCGCTTTAGAGATTGAGCAGGCCAATGCGTATCTGGATATTCAAAAAGTAAAATATGGTCAGCGCATGGAAGTCACTTTTGATATCGACACGAATATATGGCCTTACGAGACTATAAAACTGATTTTACAGCCCTTCATTGAAAATGTGCTGAAGCATGCTTGGAGTGGAGATCGTATTCATATTCGGGTTTCAGTCCAAAAGGAAGGCGATGATATCCTGTACAGAATCATAGATGATGGCCTGGGTATGAAGCAGGAACGAATCCAAGAGATATTGGATCCCCAGGATCATAGTCACACGGGCTGCGGGATTCGAAACATTGACCAGCGGGTGAAGCTGCATTATGGGAGCGAATACGGCGTGTCCATCTTCAGCAAAGTCGGAATCGGGACTTCGGTTCAAATACGCATACCTGCAAGATCCAGAAATTCAAACCCCGATAAGAAGGCGGCGGGGTAGACGGGGAGCTCTGAACCAAGGGATTCTTCAACAATTGAGGATCCGCTGTTTAGCGTCCTGTTCGCTGTTATGGTAAAGCGTCAATGAGTGTGCTTGCTAAAAATGGATCTCTCAAGCGATACTAGGATTTGGGCGATAAGAAGTGACAAGCAATGTTCATTCTTACAGGATTATAGGACAGCAAAAAGACGGCGTTCGCCTCTTTTTTGAAGAATAATTAGAAAAAGCCCGCATGGGCTTTTTTTTAACATATTAGAATTTATAAAGTTTTTTGGGGTCTCCGCAAAGTATTTGGAATAAGCATCGGAGCATAGGCTCCACTTTGTGGGGCTATTTTAGGTTATATGCGTAAATATACTGCTGCGAGGCTACTGGGAGATAATAAACATGAAATGGTTGGAGCAGTACCCTAAGGAAGTAAAAGGTTTTCTTGTTGCAAGTCTCGTTGCCTCTGCAGGCGGGTCCTTGATGTGGCCGCTGACAACGATGTATGTATTCGATGAACTGGGACGAAGCATGAAGGATGCGGGTTTTGTCATACTGATTCAATCCATGGGGGGAATTGCCGGTCAACTCCTTGGCGGTGCGCTGTACCACCGGGTTGGGGTGAAAAAGCTCATTGTGGGCTCGCTGCTGCTGAATGCCCTCGGACTGTTCACCCTTCCGTTCATTAATGGACTATGGGGCTTGTTCATCGCGATGATGGGTTTCATCGGATTCTGTAACGCGATATCGATGCCAGCCATACAGGCATTTATCGGCTTCCGGTTTGCCGATCGGCGGGGCGAATTGTTTAATGTCATTTATGTTGCGAATAATATCGGCGTAGCCTTGGGAACGGCCATGAGCGGTTTCCTGGCGGAGATATCGTATCATTTAAGCTTTGTCTTAAATGGCGTCACGTCCTTCGGATTTGCGATTTTCTTCCTGTCCTATCTGACGAAGCTGGGCGGAACAGGCGCATCGCAAGGGTCCCATCATCCCCAGCCCAAGAGTCCGCTGCCGGCGGGCCCCGGCGCTTGGGCATTGCTCGGGAACACCCGAATCTATCTCTTTATGGGATTGGGTTCTCTGTTTCTGTGGTTCGGTAATTCCATCTGGAATACAGGGGTGTCTCCGTTCATCATCTCGGAGGGGATGTCCAAGACGGCCTACGGTTATTTATGGACGCTGAACGGGATCCTCATTTTTGCCGCGCAGCCGCTCACGAATGCCATCAAGCGTTGGGCGGCCCGTACGGAGAGCAGTCAGATGACGGCAAGCGCTTTGTTCTATCTGGCAGCTTATGTCGTCATTGTGACGGTGCACAGTTATCCGGGCATGATCCTGGCGATGGTGTTGGCCACATTGGGGGAAATGCTGATTTCGCCTGCGATCCCGGCTTTTATCTCGGAACGTGCAGGACAAGCGGCTCCGTTCTATATCGGCGTGACAGGCGGCATGGGTGCCGCAGGCCGGGTGATTGGGCCTTATGCGATGGGAACGATGTATGACGGCGGAGGGTTGACGCCGGTGGCATGGTTGGCTGTAGGTGTTGCCGTGTTGTCATTCCTGTCATTTGCCGTACATGCCCGGATTAGTAAGGACATTCCGCTGCATCAAGACGCTCATGACAAGAATACAGGTCACCTTAACGCATAGCCCAGGTTTTAATAGTTGATATAATTTCAGGATAGAGGATTAAGCAGCAGGCCTTCTTCGGGGCTTGCGGCTTTTTTTGTCTAAGGTTTAGCGTGAAGGGAGCCGATATGTTAGGCGCGGATTTCAAGCGATTGGCCGGAGAGGGCGGCACCGATTGTCGTGGATATTTATGCCTCTATTCATGAACAATAATTCTTGACCCGTGAAACTCGTCTGCAAGAAGCAAACCGGTCTGGTATAATAGAGGGAATGGTTATCAAAGCGAGGGATGGCGATGAAGACCGGTCAAGAGACATTGACCATCCGGTTCTCCGAGATGAAGGATGCAGCTGCACTCATGGAACTCGATGAACTGGTATGGGATCGCAATACGGCCCCTGCCCCATTGGAGTGGAACTCAAGAGATCATTATCTTCTGCATTGTCCGCCAGGCACACAGCTCGTGGCCTTGCATGAGGGGGAACTGTGCGGTTACATCGGATTCCGGTCGCCCACAAGCCTTCACAGTAATCGTCATGTGCTGGAGCTGAACATCGCGGTTCACCCTGCTTATCAACGGCAGGGCATCGGGCAGCGGCTGATCGATGCTGTGAAGGATATGGCGCGCGCAGAGGGCATTTTGAAGCTGAGGCTGCGGGTGTTGTCCAGCAATCCTGGCGCATTTGCTTTTTACAGGAACTGCGGGTTTCAGGAAGAGGGCAGGCTGATTCAGGAGTTTTATGTGGATGGACGTTACGTCGATGATATCTTAATGTGCTGCTTCTTATCATGATTGATCACATTATGGTATCCCTCTAGGCCGGTTACCGAGCGGCAGAGAGATGAAGGTCATAGGGTTGAACAGTCCGGCAGCTTGCCGGGCTGTTTCGTATGTTAAGGCCAACCAGGGTTTTCTGGTTGGCCTTATGTTATTTGGCCCGCCACTTAAAACGGCTTCTGGACAAGGGCATACGCTATTGCATATAGTAGATGAAAAGAAAAGAAGGCGGAGGTTATTTTCCATGACTATGGGCATTGTATCGCTGAATGTGGGAAAGCCTGTAACGGTTGATTACCAGGGAAAGGACCTGTCCACGGGAATCTATAAGCAGCCTGTGGAGGGTCCCTTGTTCCTAAGTTCATTGAATTTCGAGGGGGATGGTCAGGCCGATCTCGTCAATCACGGCGGCGTGGATAAGGCGGTGTGCGCGTACCCCTTCGAGCATTATCCTTATTGGGAACACTCCTTGGGCAAACAGATGGCGTATGCTGCCTTTGGCGAAAACCTGACGCTGCGGGGGATGCTGGAGGATCGGGTCTGCATCGGGGATGTATACCGGATAGGCGACGCGGTGGTACAGGTCAGCCAGCCCCGATATCCTTGCTTTAAGCTGTCGCAAAAGCATGGCGTAAAAGATATGCCGGCAAGAGTATTGAATACGGGCTACAGCGGGTTTTACTTTCGAGTCCTGGAGGAAGGGGATGTCCGTGCCGATTCAGCGGTCACTCAGCTTGAGTCCCATGCTTCCGGCATAACGGTGCAGGACGTGCTTCGCATGATGAAGGATGGACGGAAGGATGAACGCGGATTGTCCCGCATGCTGGAGATCGATGTGCTGTCAGCCAGCCTGAAGTCGCAATTCGGCAAATGGCTGGAGACCCTGCGGGAGAATCAGGAGTGAGACGATGGTTCTTGCCAGGCTTCTAAGCCAAGGTCAGCCTATATTCTAGAACACATACAGACAACAAAACCGGCTTGCGTCCTTATCGTAGGATTCAAGCCGGTTTTGTTCCGGATATAGAGATTACCTCATCCGCTTCCATTCGCTCTGAATCATGCCGTAGACCGCGTGGTTAACATAGCCTTGGGGCAGCTTCTCGGCTTCCCTTATGACTCCCTCCAGCACAAACCCCAGGCGTTCCGGAATGGCCCGGCTGCGATGGTTGGCCGTTGCACAGCGGATCTCCACCCGGTTCAGGCCCATGCGCATTAGCGCGTGATCCGTGAACGCGCGGCATGCGCTTGTCATCAGGCCTTGCCCCGTGAAATGCTGATCCAGCCAGTATCCGATACTGACCGAGCGGTTGTTCCAATCGATCTCATGAAACGAGATGGTGCCTGCCAACTCCTCCCGGACCCAGATGCCGGCCGAGAAGCCGCCGTTCTCGGCCGCTTGCTTCATGGCGCCTTTGATATAATTGACGGTATCGTTGACTTCGGTGACGGCATCCACCCACGGAAGCCACTTGCGCAGGCGGTCCCGGGAACGATCGGTAATCTCGAACATCGCCCGTGCATGCTCTATGGCAAGCGGGCGCAATTCAACATGGTCATCTAATGTGTATCCAAACATAAGGTATCTCCTTTGTTCACTCGTGAAGTGTATGTAGCTTTAACGAGTCCGCTTCACTTTTTGCTCCAATGCGTAAATATCTTCTTCAAGGGAAATCATACGCTGACTGACAACCGTTCTGCAGTCGCTGAGCGCTTGATTGTATAGATGAGGCCCTAAGGTCTCCGTGAAAAAATCAAGAACACCCTCTGCGGCTAGATGGCCGAGGGTTTCGCCGCGCTCGGTCTCAAAGTATTCCTGAACCAGTCCAATCAGCTGTTCGCGTTGTTCTTTAGGGAATTTGGTAGGTTTCATAAGATGATTGCAGGCCTCCTTCATAGCTGTTTTTCTCTCCATGCTACCCTATTGATCAGCCCCCGTCAAAACGATTTTCGCCAGCATTTTCGGTTGTGGGAGAATCTTCTGTGTGCGGGTTAAGATGCTGGGAGCAGACTGCTTGCCGAATCCTCATGGCAAGCTGGCAACTTGCGGCACGGAGGTGCCGAATTCCTTGAACAATCGCGGCATTACAGGTATATTTAAGGGAAACACGTTTATACAGGAGATAGACAGAAATTACAGGACGAAAGGTTGATCAACGTGGAGAACCATCGGGGCACCCCCTCCAATTTCATAAAAAATGTTATTACCGAAGACCTGAAGTCCGGTAAAGTCAAGGAAATCGTTACCCGCTTTCCGCCGGAGCCGAACGGCTACTTGCATATTGGACATGCCAAGGCCATATGGATCAATTTCACACTGGCCGATGAATTCGGCGGACGGACGCACTTGCGGTTCGATGATACGAACCCGGTGAAGGAAGACATTGAGTATGTTAACTCCATTAAGGAGGACGTGAAGTGGCTCGGATTCGATTGGGAAGAGCTGCGGTACGCGTCCGATTATTTTGAAGAGATGTACAATCGTGCCGTGCTGCTGATTAAGAAAGGGAAAGCTTATGTGGATGACCAATCCGCTGACCAAATCCGCGAAACGCGCGGAACCCTGACCGAGCCAGGGCATAATAGTCCATACCGGGATCGCAGCGTGGAAGAGAATCTGGATCTGTTCGAGCGGATGCGCAAAGGGGAATTCGCCAACGGCGAGCGCGTGCTGCGGGCCAAGATCGACATGGCTTCGCCCAATATTAATCTGCGGGATCCGGTCATCTACCGGATCTCTCACGCGCATCATCATAATACAGGCGACAAGTGGTGCATTTATCCGATGTACGCTTTTGCCCATCCGCTGGAGGATGCCATTGAAGGGGTTACGCATTCCCTGTGCTCCCTGGAGTTTGAGGATCAGCGCCCATTCTATGATTGGGTTGTGGCGGAATGCGAGATGGACAGCACGCCGCATCAGTACGAATTCGGGCGTCTGAACGTGGCGCAGACGGTTACGAGCAAGCGCAAGCTGAAGCAGCTCGTCGACGAGAATGTGGTGGACGGCTGGGATGATCCGCGCATGCCGACGATCTCCGGACTTCGCCGCTTGGGGTATACGCCTGAAGCCATTCGCAACTTCGTGTTTGAGACGGGAATTTCGAAGGCGTACGGCACGGTGGACCGCCAAGTGATGGAACACTTTATCCGTGAGGATCTGAAGCTGAAGGCGCCGCGTACGATGGCTGTGCTGGACCCGCTGAAGGTGGTCATTACGAATTACCCTGAAGGTCAGATCGAATGGCTGGACGCCGAGAACAACACGGAGAATCCGGAGATGGGGATTCGCCAGATTCCGTTCTCGCGCGAGATTTATATTGAGCAGGAGGATTTCATGGAAGATCCTCCGAGCAAATATTTCCGCTTGTTCCCCGGCAACGAGGTCCGTTTGAAGCATGCGTATTTTATCAAGTGTAATGACGTCATTAAAGACGAGAACGGCAAGGTCGTCGAGATCCACTGCACGTATGATCCGAAGACAAAGAGCGGCAGCGGCTTTACCGGACGCAAGGTGAAGGGAACGATTCACTGGGTGGAAGCCACACAGGCCGTACCTGCTGAATTCCGCCTGTTCGAACCGCTGTTCAAGGACGAAGAGGAAGAAGCCGAATTGGTGCAGGAGGTTGCAGGCGAAGCGGAAGAAGCAACTGCCGAGAAGTCCCTCCTGGACGACATCAACCCGAACTCGCTGCAAATCGTGCAGGGATTCGTGGAACCGAATATGAAGGATGCTGCGCCGCAGGACAAGTTCCAGTTCTTCCGGCATGGATATTTCAACGTCGACTCGAAGTATTCGCAGCCAGGCCGTCCGGTATTTAACCGCGTGGTCTCACTGAAGAGCTCATTCCAGCTTCCGAAGAACTAAATCAAAATAACGGCATAGGCGCGTTGAAGAAGACTCCTGTGCTCTATAACGTAAACAAGACTCGAAGATTCCGTTACAGGATTCATTCGAGTCTTGTTATATTTACGATGGTACCATCTCGTTGATGGCTTGCGTACAGGACCACGATCTAACTCGCAGCGTACTCCTCCAGCTCGTCGCTATCGAGATCGTCCGGATGCAGCGGCTGATACCCGTGCTTGCGAAGGTTGTACCACATCCAGCCAAAACCGATGGCACCCACAATGGCAAGCATCGTGCCGGTGCGGTACATGATCTGCGCCCCGAAGTTCTGGAACATCCAGCCGCCGGCGAGACCGCCGATGACGCCGGATATGCCGCTCCAGCTTAAGGTATAGATCGCTTGTCCGGAAGCGCGATACGGCGTCGGTACAAACAGCATCGTCAGCTGCACGCCGACATAGAAATAGCCGCCGAAGGTTACGCAGTGCAGGAGCTGGATGAAGGCCACCTCCAGCGCGCTGTTGGCTTCCGCCATCAGCAGCCAGCGGAGGGCGAAGAGCAGGCTGACAATCGTCAGGCAGCCGACCAGGACATTGATTTTCCGTTTCAGGAAGCGGTCAAACAGAATGAAGATCACCACTTCAAATATCGACGAGAAGAAGATCGCAAGGCCCACCATCTGCTTGGTACCGCCAAGCTCCAGGATGTAAAGGGACATAAAAGTGTTATTGGCTGTGTTCGGGATGGATACCATAATGCCTAACAGGATAAAACAGACAAAATAGGAGTTCAGGAACAGTCTGCTGAGTCCTCTAAGGCTGACCGATGCCGATGCTGTCGTCTTCTGGATGGATGGCAGCGTAAACATGAACACGGCCGCCACTAGCAGCATAATCGAGAACACGATGGCGATGCGCCCCGACCCGAGCCGGTCGATGACAGGCCCTGCAGCGATGGCCGTCAGTGCCCATCCAAGCGAGCCCCATAGCCGGAACGAGCCGAATTTTTGCTGCGTCCCCTCAATATAGGTTAGAATCAGCGAATTTGTCTGCGAGAACATCGGAGTCTGGAAGAAATAAAAGAAAATCATTGTCATGTATATCATTGCATAGGTATTCGCCTGAAATACAAGCTGAACCAGCAGCAGCGTACCGGTCATCATGATCAGCAGCACCCGCTTGATGTTTGCCGCCCGATCACCCCAGAATCCCCAGAACGGATTGGCGAAGATGGACACAAATGGCGCGATCGCCATCAGGCTGCCGATTTCAATTTTGCTCATGCCGATGTCTTGCAAATATAACTGGAAGAAACCGGTGAAGATGACCATGGTTCCGTAAATGAAGAAGTTGAACAGCTTGAGCGATATCAGCGAAGGTTGGGCGTTGTCCATATTCCGCAAGTAGGTCATTCCTTTCAAACCGAATACAATCCACAATCGCGGCATCGAAAAAAAGCCGCTTTCCCTTTCAATGTATCACGCATTGAAAAGGGATACAAACCATCTTTTAAATGATTTTCCATTATTCTGGTTATTAACCTATAAACTGAATCGAGTTTTTTACAACGTGTAAGAAAGGCTGGTAGAACATATGAGCTGTCAACCCGTAGATGTCGGCCTTTCGCCAGATCAGGTGACGGGTATCGTACTTGCAGGTGGAGCCTCCCGGAGAATGGGAAGAAACAAGGCGCTCCTGCCCATGCAGGGAATGAGTTTGATCGAGCGAACGGTCCAGGCGCTTGACGAGGTTAGCGGCCGCGTCATCCTATCCACCAATACCCCCGAATCTTATCAATTTCTCGGGTTGGAATGCGCTCCCGACCTTTATGTCGGGCAAGGCCCGATGGCGGGACTTCATGCCGCGCTCAAGTCATCCCAAAGCACATGGAATATGGTCGCTGCGTGCGACATGCCCCATATCCATGAGCGTTTCCTTCGGGGATTGCTGAATCTGGCGAATCAGCAGCTCACAGCCGATGCTGTAATTCCTGTTGTAGAAGGCAGGGTGCATCCGCTGCTGGCGGTATATCGCAAAGAAATCGTAGAAGGCCTTGAACGCAGGCTGATCAAGGGACAACTTCGCATGGTGGAGTGGGTGCAGGAGCTGAATGCCGTCTTCGTGCACGAGGAGCAATTAGAGGCAATTACGGGCCTTGATCCGCGCAAAATTTTATTTAATATGAACACGCCTGGGGAATACGAGGCAGCAGCCGGCCTGATGAATGCCGACTTGCCTGAGGATAGATAGTAGATTTCTATAGCTGAATAAAGGTGTGCAAAAGCACGACGAAACGGTATTTATTTTAAAAAATAACCCCGCCAGCTAAATGCTTGGCGGGGATTTTAATTACAACCATATGACTGCCTTCGGCTATTATACGCACAGCCGACGGTTTACCCGCCGATCTGTGACATACGCCGGACGGTTGGGGTATGGCTTTGCATTTTTTTCTCGAGCGCGAGCGCCATTTCATGATTCAACGGTTTGGAACCCAGCGCTTTGCGGAACAGGTTTGCCACCGCGGAAGGATCATCGACGACGCGGCGCACGTTAAATTCGTCGGACCAGTACAGGCAAGCCTTGATGTGGCCGTCAGCCGTCAGCCTGAGGCGGTTGCAGGAATCGCAGAAATGATCGCTGACCGGATGGATCAGACCGAAGGTTCCTGTAGCTCCAACCACCTTCATATTTCGTGAAGGTCCGTTGCCGGATGGCCCCTGCTCTTCCTGAATGGTCCAACCCGCCTCCTGGCACACTTCAGATACCCGGCTGAGCGGCAGATACGAATCTCGCCAGGCATCGGACGCTTGCCCGATCGGCATGTATTCAATAAAGCGGACATGTAGGGGACGATCGAGCGTCAGCGCGATAAAGTCGCGAATTTCGTCTTCGTTGAAGCCCTTCATTAACACCATGTTTAGTTTGATGGGATCCAGGCCGGCTTCATAAGCGGCTTCAATGCCTTCCAGCACTTTACGCACTTGACCGCCGCGCGTAATGCGCGCGTAGCGATCCTCATGAAGCGAATCCAGACTGATGTTGATTCGGGTAAGTCCGGCTTCCTTAAGCAGGCGAGCTTTGGAGGGGAGCATGATCCCGTTGGTAGTCAGGGATATATCTTGAATTCCTTCAATGGAAGCAATCATATGGACCAAGGATTCCAGGTCCTTGCGTACCAGCGGCTCGCCGCCGGTAAGGCGTACTTTGGAGACGCCCATCGGGGCAAGGACGCGCATGATCGCTGCGATCTCTTCATAACTCATAATCTGATCGGGAGGTTGGAATTCCATCCCTTCTTCCGGCATACAATAGACACATCGAAGATTGCATCGATCTGTCACCGAGATACGAATATAATCATGGACCCGACCGAAAGAATCTTTAAGCGGTTCGATCATGGAAATCCCCCTTTATAGCATGCATGGTCACATTGTAGCCATTCCCCGAACGGGAGTCAATGCATTGTAAGGGTCATGTCAGCCGGACAAGCTGCGTGGATAAGTTCAAGGATTTGTGAGAAGTATCACAGAAAACGCTTTCGGGATCCAGTATATTGAAGCTGTGGACAAAAGCTTTCTCCCCTTGAAAGCGAGTAGTGACATTCTAGATTTCCGAAAGTTTCCTGATTTTTCCGAAATTTTCGGAAATCATTTCAAACTGCTTTCATTAGACGTTCATCTAAGATATACTGTCAAGGATATCACATCCAACAAGAAAGGTTACCAATAGGAGGTTCGATATGGCGATATCACCTGTTCAAACTTTGGAGGTGCCTGACGTCTGTCACAGATGGCTTGAAAACCGGGGTACGGTCTACGAGCTGCTCATCGATTTTTTGGGCAATTGGCCCAGCTTGTCTATGATTGCGGAATGGAGCCGCGGAAGCGGAATTAGCAAGGCTGCGGAGTGTTCGAAGGCCGGTACGGACCTGCTGACCTATTTATGTGGACGCTCACCTGAGGAATTGGTTCGGATTTGCGAATACGAAGGGGCGGAATACCGCCGATTGCTTCAGCAGTCCAAACAGCGTCAGGCGGCAAAGTCTCATTACACGAAGGATGGATGCGCTCAGGATTTAGCCGATTGTTATGCATCCGTCGGTGTTGCCTTTAATAAACTGCACGGGGAAGCGGACGATCATATAGCCATTGAACTGGAATTTATGACACTGCTTCATGACCGTATGCTGAACAATACGTATTGTGAACATAGCATGCTGCAATTGATGGAGGTTCAAGAGAAGTTTCTGGAGGAGCATCTGTTGTCATGGGTGCCATCCCTCTGCAAGGATCTAAAAGGCTCCACGGAAAGCCCGCTTTATCAGTCGGTATTCAGTCTGCTCGAGGAGTTCCTCGCACAGGATCTGAACATGTTGAAGACGTGGAAGCATTCCAGGGAAGCTGTGCTGGTACATTAACGAGCCAGGACAATATCATAGTCATCCAAAAAAAAGCCCCAGCCTCCTAATGTAGGAAGCCGGGGCTTTGATGTTCTAATTAATCTTCGATTCTTTTTTTGCTGAACTTCATCAGGAACTCGTACACGATAGGTACCACCACGAGTGTGAGCAGCGTCGAGCTGATCAGACCGCCGATAACCGTGATGCCGAGTCCTTTCGAAATGATGCCTGCGCTGTTCTCCCAACCGAATACGAGTGGCAGGAGAGCGCCGATCGTTGCGAGTGCCGTCATAAGAATTGGACGAAGACGGGTAGCGCCGGCTTCAAGCAGGGCTTCGCGGGTGCTCATGCCTTCGCGTTCCATATGGATCACGCGGTCGATCAATACAATCGCATTGGTCACGACGATACCGATCAGCATGAGTACGCCCATGAGTGCAGACACGTTCAGTGTCTCGCCTGTAACAAGCAAACCGATAATGGCTCCGATGACAATGAACGGCAGCGAGAACAGGATGGCGAACGGTGCGAGACCGCCACCGAATGTAACCACAAGCACAAAGTATACAATCGCAATGGCTGCCAGCATGGCGAGTCCAAGCTGTCCGAAGGTTTCGTTGATTTGCTCGGTAACGCCTCCGAACTGGACGGATACGCCGTCTGGAAGCTCAAGCTTGTTCATTTCAGTCTCCAGGTTGGTGGAGGCCGACCCAACATCGCTGGACAGGATATCGGCTGTGACGGTCACAACCATTTTCCCGTCGATGCGCATAATAGAGTCAGGAGTCGTTCCTTTTTCCACCTTGGCCACGTCCTTGATCGGCACTTCGATACCGAGTGGAGAGGTGACGGTTTCGTTCTCGATTTCTTTGATGCTCTTATAGGTTTTGCTGTCCGTTTCAATGTAAACATTGTAAGTCTTGTCCTCAATTTTGACTTCGGTCAAGACCGGACGTTCCCGTACGGGAGACAGCTTCATTGCCAATTGTCCTGCGGTCAGGCCAAGGGAGCTCAGCTTCTCTTGGTCAGCAACCAGCGTATACTGCTCGAACGCTTCGGACAAGCTGGTTTCTGCATTCTCGAAAGTGGCTGTATCCTTGTTGGCAAGCTCTGCAATTTGATCAGCTACCGGCTTGATCTGCTCCAGAGAATCGCCAAAGACGTTAACCGTTAACTGGCCGCCGCCAAAGCCGCCGGCTGCCATGTCCATATTGGACCAAGTACCGTCCGGTACTTCCTTGGCAAGATCTTCGACAAGGGCTTTTTTGACATCTTCGAAGTTTTTCGTGTCCGGGTCATACATAATATAGAACAATCCGGAATTCGCTGATCCCATACCAAGCGGATTGCTTCCACCGATGGAGTACTGCATCGTTTCGACTCCAGGTTGATCCAGGATCAATTTCTCCGCTTTTAATGCGCGTTCCTCCACATCCTCCAGCATGACGCCAGGTTCAGGAGAATAAGTCACCATGGCATATTTGTCTTCCTGTTCCGGAATGAAGCTAACGCCAAGGTACTTCGTCAGGAACAAGCTTCCTACTAATAACGCGATGGCTGCCAGGAATGTAATGGCTTTGTGATTCAGCGTCCATTTCAGAATGGAACGATACCCGCGGGCCATTGCGCCCGGTTTCTCCGCATGATCATGTTTGTTCTTCAAGCCTTTGCGGAACAGGCTGTGCGCCATAGCGGGCACGAGCGTGATCGCTACGACCAGGGAAGCGAGCAGTGCGAAGACCATCGTCAATGCAAATGGCATGAACAGCTCTCCGACCATACCGCTGACCAGGGTAAGCGGCAGGAATACCGCGATGGTTACGATAGTGGAGGACATGATCGGCACAAACATTTCACGTGTAGCGGCGCTGATGAGCTCCCGGCCCGTTAATTTCTCGGTCGAGAGGGACATGCGCCGGTAGATATTCTCGATAACGACGATCGAGTCATCGACAACCCGGCCGATGGCAACGGTCATGGCACCGAGCGACATCATATTCAGGGTGATATCCATTTGTCTCAGACAGAGCACCGCAATCAGCAAGGACAATGGGATCGAAATAATCGATATAATCGTCGAACGGATGTTGCGCAGGAATACCATTATGATCAGAACGGCGAACAATGCGCCGAATAATGCCTTGGAAAGCATCGTATGAACAGAGTCTTCAATTGGCTTGCCTTGGTCCAGCATGATCGTCAGATCCATGCCAGGATAGAGGCCTCTCAATTCTTCTGCCTTGTCTTTCACCTGATTGACAACGTCAACCGTATTGGCATCGTTTGCTTTCACGATTTGGATACCGATTGATTCCTTCCCGTTGGTGCGGGAGATGGATTCCGAGGTTCCAATAACTTCAATTTTGGCAATCTCGCTGAGTTTTACGGTTGGAATGCCGGTTGGAACGGCAGGAGCACCGCTTGGTCCGCCTGCAGCAGCACCGGTTCCAGGAGCACCTTGTTGGCCTGCCCCGGCATTCGGAGCGCCGGCTCCGGCAGCTGCATCACCGGAAGGCTGCGATGGTTGTTGACCTGCCCCGGCATTCGGAGTGCCGGCTCCGGCAGCTGCATCTGCACCGCCGCCGCCCGGAATAACCGGAATAGCGATATTTTTCAGATCGTCAATGCCGATAATGCCGCCATCAATAGCAACGGCCTTCTGGGATTTGTCCATTTCGAACATGCCGAGCGGAACGTACAGCGCGGAACCCTGCACAATACCTTTGACGGTATCCTCCGTCAAGCCAAGCTCGTTCAGTTTGTCCTGATTAAACTTAAGCTGTACCTCGTTCACGAATTGGCCAGCTACCTGGATGGAAGCAACGCCGTCCAAATCCTCCAGCTCCGGAACGATATCGTTCTCTGTGATGCGTGTTAATTCATCCAATGCCATGTTGTCTTTGTTCGCAATACTTAGGGAGACAACCGGCATGGAGCTCATGCTGAATTTGGATATGGTAGGTTTCTGAGCGTCATCGGGCAGCTTTACCTCGTTTATGGCTTCACGAACAGCGGCTGTAGCGTTGTCCAGATCACTACCATAATCAAACTCAACCATGACGTTGGCTGCATTCTCCATGGATGTGGAGGTTACGGTTTTGACGCCGTCAATATTGCGGAGTCTCGTTTCGAGCGGTTTGGTGACATCCTCCACAACACCTTCAGGGGCTGCGCCCGGATAGATCGCGGTGACACTTAAGAACGGGACGTTAATATCCGGAATGGTTTCCTGCTTCATCGTCAGTCCGCTGTATAACCCACCGAAGCTGACGATGATGGTCAGCAGCCAGATCGCAAACTTGTTGCGAAGCGAGAAATTGATAATTCCTTTCATTAGGCGATTCTCTCTCCTCTCCAAAACTCTATGTCTCTAACTTAGACTAATTTCCCTGCATCATTCCACCGGGTGTCAGATAGCTTTCGAGCACGGTAACAATGGTTCCCTTCAGCTCCGCAAACAATGCTTCAATTTCCTCGATTCCCTCCAAGTTAGCAAGCATTCCTTTCAGAACGGCCCGGCTGGGCTGGAGGGCAAGCAGTTCTTTCTCCATAATATTGAGCGACTCCATCGCATCTTCCCGGACATCCGTCTCTACCTGAATCTTCTTTAGTTCATTCTTCATCGCCTTAATGACGATGAGCGGGTGACGAGTTGTACGAATGTCGGTTTGGCATAATTGGCCCAATTGCCCTACCGCCTCCATCGGGATCAGGGGCTCGGGCCGTCTGCGCAGAATACTGTCCACAATATCATCGAGCAGCTGAATTTGGTGATCAGCGGTGATTCCCACATTCAAATGGAACCCGGGCATGAACAGGAAGCGGATATACGAACCCAGCATACTGCCCATAAACATGCCGATTTCCAATGTGTATGGCTCTACTTCGGGCCCATAAATGGATTTCAGCTTATTGTTAAACCACTGCAATGCAGCCAGCATTTCCTGTTGCATGTCTTCTTTGTCAAAAGGCGGTTTCCCCGGCATCTGATCATGGAACTGCTTCAGGAGAAATTCCCGGATCTCCAGAAAATGGATCAGAAGCACTTCCGTCTGCTTGCGCAGCTGCTCCTTGGGCGCGAGAAGCGGATCGTGGTCGACCCGGAGAATCTCATCTTTAATCCGGCTTGCGATATGCTCGTAAATGCTCTTTTCCAGTTCCTCTTTGGACTTGAAATGAAGATAGAGGCTGCCTTTCGACATCCCGCATACTTCGGCGATTTCCTGCATGGAGGTAACCGAAGAGCCCTTCGCGGAAAACAGCTGCATCGCAGTGATGAGAATTTGCTGTCGTTTTTCTGCCGTTTTATCAGCCAATCAATAGCTCACCTCACTTGAGAACTTTGCGGTTCTTGGATTGACCATAAGGTCAAGAATTATTATATATGAAAAAGAACGACCGTTTCAACTTTACTACGGTCGTCCTTTACGTTAGGTTCTGAAAACTTATGAAATTTTACAAAAGTAACTAACTGATCAATTTCAGGCCGACGGCCGAGCACAGGATCATGGCGATAAAGAGCACGCGCCGCCATTCCTTCGGTTCACCGAACAGGAGCATTCCGGTAATGGCGCCTCCCACCGTCCCGATTCCCGTCCAGATGGCATAAGCGGTACCCATAGGCAGTACGGTCATGGCGTAGGAGAGGAGGGTGAAGCTGGCGGCAAAAGATAAGGCCAAAATCAGTACATATTGCCATCCCTTGCGCTCCGACACGCCTTTGATGCCGATGACGCCGCCGATTTCGAATAATCCGGCAAATACAAGAGCAACCCAGGCCATTACTTACTCACCTCCGGTTCCGCATGATCCGCCGTAACCAGCTTCAGGCCGATCACGCCTGCCAGCAGCACGCAGATCAGAAGCACCTTGAGCAGTTTAAACGGTTCTCCGAAGAACAGCATTTCGGAAGCGACCGTTCCGGCTGTGCCGATTCCCGTGAATACGGCATACACCGTTCCGACCGGCAGCCGTTTGGCTGCCTCGATAATAAGATAGAAGCTGACTGCAATGGCGGCTATGGTTCCAATCCATTCCCAGATGTTAGAGGAATGCTTCAAACCCATAACCCATATGATTTCGACCAATCCACCAAGCAGCACAAAAATCCAGTTGCGATTCATTATGATTGTTCACTCCTCTTATGAAAAAAAACAACAGTAAACTTACACTTACAAATTCTTGTCGACTTGAACTTCCTGCTTATGATGCGTCACTTCACCGAGATTTAACACTTGTGGTTTGTATTTTTGTTTGTTACCCCTAACCAATACACAGGCCAAGCCGCGGCAAGACGTCTCATGGCCCGTTCCTCCCCGCCGTACACGGTTTCCAGATGGATTCCATCCACCAAGGTCATAAAGGCAATCGCCGCATTGCGCGGATGACGGATGATACGTCCATGCTCCGGACAGCCCGCGGCAAGCAGTCTCGACAAGTTCTGCTCCTGTTGATCCAGCAGCGGATACACCATCGCCATCACTTCGTCATACAGCGTACTTGGCGGAAAGAAGGCCATTCGCATGAAGAACCGTACTTCATCATCCAGACGATAGGCTTGGAGACGGCTTTCAAGAAATCCGTGCAGCTGCTGCTCCAGCGGCCAATCGGCATGGTTTAGAAAATAGGCCACCATCGACTCCTCTTGACGCTGGAATACGTCCTGAAGCACCTGCAGAAACAAATCGTTCTTGCTCGAAAAATGGGCGTAAATCGACGGTTTTTTGATCCCGCAGTCGTCTGCAATATGTTTTAGCGATGCCCCTTCGTAACCGTTTTTGGCAAAGTGGGCAAGGGCGGATTGCTTAATATCGGCGGCACTCATAACATTCCTCCTAACTAACGGTCGTTAGTTATATTTTTAACAAATGGCGTTACCATTGTCAATATTTTATTTTGGGGCATCGGTCCCTTGTCAGCTCGCGGAGAACAGTCTTTAGTTCCTGGGGGAGATCATGTAGAATATGGTGTGACCAGCATCGTACATACATAGAGACATTTAACGATGAAGAACAAGGGGTATACGATATGAGAAAGGGAATACAGGCTGTATTGATTACCGCGCTTTTGTTCGCGTTTTATTATTTTGGCCTGGATTATTTCGGGAAGACGACCGGGACCATTATCGGGATATTCTCCACGCTAACCGTAGTATCCATCGGTTTCATGATTTTTATGGAGAACCGTCATCCCACCAGCACGATGGCCTGGATTCTGCTCTTGGCGTTAGTCCCTATCGTGGGGCTTGTGTTTTATTTTTTGTTTGGACAGAACTATTTTAAGCGGAGAAAATACGACAAAAAGGCACGTAAGGACGTTCTGGTATACACCAGCGAAGTGCTCCGCAAGAACACCCCGGACATCTCCTGCTTTAAGCCCGAAGTGCAGCAGCTCCTTCAGCTGTCTACCCGCCTGGCACGCACGCCGATTTCCTTCTCGAGCGATACCAAGGTGCTGACCGACGGGGAAGAGACATTTGCAGCCTTGATTGCGGAGCTGGAACAAGCGGCGCATCACATTCATATGGAATATTACATTTACCGTCCGGATGCGATCGGGACGCAGATCCAGGAAATATTAATTCGGAAGGCGAGAGAGGGGGTTGCCGTGCGGTTTATGGTAGACGCCGTTGGCAGCTTGCAGCTGCCGCCTTCCTTTTTGCAGGAGATGAGGGATGCGGGTGTACAGGTCGCCGTATTCGGCAGTCCAAAGACGATTTTCTTCACGAGCCGTGTAAATTACCGCAATCATCGCAAAATCGTTGTGATTGACGGGAGTGTCGGATTCGTTGGCGGATTGAATGTAGGGGATGAGTATTTAAGCCGCAGCAAGGCATTCGGTTTCTGGCGTGATACCCATATGCTTGTTCGCGGAGAGGCTGTCAGAACGCTCCAGGTTGTCTTTCTGCAGGATTGGCAGTACATGACGGGAGAGCAGCCGAGTGAGCCGATATATTATTCACCGGATTTACTGGAGAGTCGTGCCGGCGCCGTTCAGATTATCGCAAGCGGACCGGACAATGAGCGAAGAGCCCTGAAGAACATTTTCTTCTCCATGATTGTGTCGGCTCGCAAGTCGGTATGGCTGGCTACGCCGTATTTTATACCGGATGAAGACATATTCACCGCGCTCAGGGTTGCTGCCCTGTCCGGTCTTGATGTACGGATTTTGTTTCCGTCGAAGCCGGACAAATGGCTGCCCTTTCTGGCTTCCCATTCCTATTTTCCGGATCTGCTGGACGCCGGGGTAAGGGTATATGAATATGAAAAAGGGTTCATGCATTCGAAGCTGCTGATCGTTGACGGGGAGGTTGCAACCATTGGCACGGCTAACATGGACATGCGGAGCTTCCACCTTAATTTTGAGGTTAACGCTTTACTCGTTCATACGGAAAGTGTAGGCAAGCTGGTGTCCGATTTCGAGCAGGACCTGGAGTCCGCCCTCCTGTACGATCGCAATCATACCCGTAAAAAGAGAATCATGACCCGCCTGCTGGAGTCGGCCGCCCGACTGATGTCACCTCTGCTGTAGGCCAAGCGGAGGTTGGCCATTCAGGCCTAGACCGGCCCTTCATGCGCGTACATACATACTATTGAAGGAATTGTTAAAAGGTTGTGAATCCCAGCCATTTTTGCAGTTTAAACAGGATGTCCTTCATCCATGTCGTTTCACCTTGGTAAGCCTCGGCTTCGAGACTAAAGGCTGCGCCTTCGTTGAACCATATTCGATGAAAATAACGGTTCAGATCCCGGGTAAGCGGATGATCTTTAGGCGCGGCTATCCACAAGTTGTTTTCCAGATTGAGATCGGCCAGATTCCGCTGGGTAAAATTGGTTGACCCGCCGGTAATGACGGATTTCCCCGTCGGTTTGGCAATGTACATGAGCTTGGTATGATACTGCTCCGTACCGGTGTTGTACCAGCGAATGGAGATGTTCCCTTTGGATTTCTTGATGAGCTCGGCCGCAGCAGGACGGTTGGGGATGCCGATCTTATCCCGGCCGAAGGCGTTCTGGTTCGGATCCAGGATGAGGCGTATATCAACGCCGCGGTCCGAAGCTTTTAGAAGCTGGTCCATGACTTTGCTGTCAGCCAGATAGAACATCCCCATCCAGAGCGTGTCCCCGGGCTGTGATTGCTCGATGGCCTCCAGAACATATTTATAAATTTTCCCTTCCGTCAAATAACGAACATCGACATCGTTAGCTTGACCTGAAGGCAGCAGAGGTGGCTTTGAGCCCGGCTCATACTCCGGCAGTTTGATCGGGCTTGTAAGGTTAACGGCGGCTTGCTCGGCTGCAAGCATATCCCTGATGATGTCCCCGCTCGTTTCGAAGGCGATGTTCGAGTGGAACGCGCTGGCGTCATGGATGTTGGCTGATGTGACCAGCGCGGTGTTCTCGCTGATGACGACTTTACGGTGATTGGCCTTCACGTTCAGCAGCTTCAGATAGGAGCGCACCGTAATATCGGGTGCTTCGCTTGCCATCAGATTGGGAAGTGTCCCCGTGCCCGACTGGCCAAACCACTGGAAGAATGTGCGCCATACGGCAGAATAGGCGGGCGTGGAGTCTCGCAGCCGGTCGACATCGGTCATGATTACATGAATGCCGGCAGCCTTCATGGCCTCGAATTCCGGCAGCGAATAGGAGCCATACCCGGTATTCACTTCATCGGAAATAAAGAAGATATCCATATCGGGATATTTCTTCTTATGGGCAACAAGGCGATGGGCAAGCTCTTCGCTGACTTCGGGGAATTCCTGACCTTTATGAGTGTAGCCGTTGAACAGAAACATATCGATCACCAGGAATTTTCGGGATTCGTCGATAATTTGACCGATGCGGGGTCCGATTTCGCGATCATGTACCGGTTGACCATCCGGTCCGGGGTAGGTCAGGTCGGTCCACATTTTAACGTCGCTCTGGTACAGCGGGCTTTCATAGGAGATCCCTTTCGGTAGTGGCTTATGAGTCTGATAGATCATCACGCCGATGAGCCATAGTATAAGAAGGACAAGGCAGATGAAACTCGTTGTTCGCGTTCGGGAGCTTTTGGTATTCGGTTTCCCTGACACGAACAGCGTGCCTGAATCGGTTGTAGGTAGATTTTCTGAATTGCGGTTATGAATGAAATGGCGGAAACCCAAGATAGCCCATCCTCCTATCGCTGTTGTATACCGTTAATTAACATGAAAGTCCCGTTCTGACGCACTCTTCGTTTCTGCAATTCAGCAAGTGTGAGATATGGAGACGTGGAGACGGAGTTGATCCTAGGAAGCCGGGGTAGAATGATATTCGGGTTTGTTTTTTCAAAACATGCGGTAGAATGGGTCAAGACCGAGTCGTTTATACTTTTTGCTAATGGATGATGTGCGTATCATGCAGACGGGATAACCTGATGCCAATGATATGCTTATATATGGCTTATCTAAAGGATGAGCGTAGTGGATAAGGAGGCACGGGATGAATTCAGAACATAACGAGACTGCGGGTCAAACAGCTGAAACCATTTCAGGCAGAGGTTTGGAAAGACCCGAGGGCAGGCTGGTGCCGGAAGTGCCTACGGGCGAGCGAAAAATAGAGCATGTGCGCTTATGCCTGAATGAAGAAGTTGGCTCCGTAGGGGTAACCACCGGTTTTGAACGTTACCGCTTCCGTCACTCCGCACTGCCGGAAATCGACTTTGAAGATATTAAGCTGGACACTGCATTTCTTGGTTTTTCCGTACGAACCCCATTTCTGATCAGCTCCATGACTGGGGGAAGCAAGGCCACCGGAGAGATTAATAGACGTCTGGCTGAAGCAGCGGAACGGCGCGGCTGGGCACTTGGAGTAGGCTCCGTGCGGGCTGCGGTGGAGAAGGAAGAGCTTGCTCCCACGTTCCGTGTCCGGGAGAGTGCGCCGAGCGTTCCGGTTATCGCCAACCTTGGAGCGGTGCAGCTGAACTATGGCTTTGGCCTTGACGATTGTCAGCGGGCGGTGGATATCGCGGGGGCGGACATGCTGGTCCTTCATTTAAACGGACTTCAAGAGGTGTTTCAGCCGGAAGGGAATACACGGTTTGGCTGTTTGCTTAGGCGAATTGAGGATCTGTGCCGTACGCTTTCGGTACCGGTCGGCATTAAAGAAGTCGGATGGGGCATCGATGGTGAAACGGCGCGGAACCTGCTCAATATCGGGGCAGCCTTCATCGATGTGGCTGGTGCGGGCGGTACCTCATGGAGCCAGGTTGAAAAATTCCGCAGCCCGGATCCGGTTCGCCGCGCTGCGGCTGAGGCTTTCGCCGGGTGGGGCAATCCTACCGCGGAATGCATCGTGGAGGTGCGCGAAGCTGCGCCAACCTGTGCGCTTATCGGCAGCGGCGGGCTGCAAAGCGGCGTTGATGCGGCTAAAGCGATCTCGCTTGGCGCCGATCTGGCAGGCTTCGGGCGTGGACTCCTGGGATCGGCCGTCGAATCGGTGGAAGCGCTGGATCAGCGGCTTGCCCAGGTGGAGTTAGAGCTGCGGACGGCGATGTTCGGAATCGGCGCAGGGAATATCGATGCGCTGAAGTCAACCCAACGGCTGATTCGCGTTTGAATGGCCGGGGTGATTGGCGGAATCTGCCTTAAAGCGATGGCAGTATATTCGTGTTGAAGTCTATCGGGTATCTGCTATAATTAATAAGATTGTTTAGCTTACGATTAGTAGCTTCGGCGGTAAGAACCGAAGCTGTGTAATACTTACAAATATAGAAGTAAACCTGATAAGGAGTTGTCACATAAATGGCTTTAAAAGCAGGAATTGTCGGTTTGCCAAACGTCGGCAAATCAACATTGTTTAATGCGATCACGCAAGCGGGCGCCGAATCGGCCAACTATCCGTTCTGTACGATTGATCCTAACGTCGGTGTTGTGGAAGTGCCGGATGAGCGCCTCGACAAGCTGACCGAGCTGGTTCAACCGAACAAAACGGTACCAACCGCTTTTGAATTCGTGGACATCGCGGGCTTGGTCCGCGGGGCGAGCAAAGGGGAAGGTCTTGGGAACAAGTTTCTTGCCCATATTCGTGAAGTGGATGCCATCGTTCATGTTGTTCGCTGCTTTGAAGACGAGAACATTACCCACGTTGACGGTAAAGTGAACCCGGTCAGCGATATCCAGACGATTAATTTGGAGCTGATCCTTGCGGATCTCGACAGCGTGGAGAAGCGGATTGACCGCGCGAAGAAGAACATGAAGGGCGGCAACAAGCAGTATGCTCAGGAAGTAGAACTGCTGGAGCGCCTGAAGGAAGCCCTTTACAACGATCAACCGGCACGCAGCGTGGAGCTGAGCGATGATGAGAAGCTGATTGTTCGCGATTTGCACCTGCTGACATTGAAGCCGGTATTGTACGCGGCTAACCTGAGCGAAGACGGCGTTGCGGAAGCCGACAGCAATCCTTATGTACAGCAGGTTCGTGATTTCGCGGCTGCGGAGAACGCGATCGTGGTTCCGATCAGCGCGAAGGTTGAAGCTGAAATTGCCGAGCTTGAAGGCGAGGACAAAGCGATGTTCCTTGAGGAGCTGGGTCTGGAAGAATCCGGTTTGAACCGTCTCATCAAGGCTGCTTACAGTCTTCTGGGATTGTACACCTACTTTACGGCAGGCGTGCAGGAAGTACGTGCCTGGACGATCCGCAAAGGAACGAAGGCTCCGCAAGCGGCAGGCGTGATTCATACCGACTTCGAACGCGGCTTCATTCGTGCAGAGGTTGTAGCTTACGATGACCTCGTTGCAGCCGGATCGATGAACGGCGCGAAGGAACGCGGACAGCTTCGCCTGGAAGGCAAAGAGTACGTTGTGAATGACGGCGATGTAATGCACTTCCGTTTTAATGTGTAGGAATTGAACGATTCAAAGGCCATGGCTCCATGTCACTTTGTGCATGGGACCGTGGTTTTTTTGAAGGGGAGAACCTTTCCGTGCGGCCAACTGCCTGCTAGTCAAATGCGTCGTTTCATGGTAAAATAAAAAGTCGTTTACACTTCATTGATATGCGAAATGGAGTGCAAAAAGGAATATATTCAGGAATATATCTTAGAGAGGTGAATTCCTTTGTTGGACCGATTACAATCCCTTGCGGACCGTTACGAGAAGTTAAGTGAGCTGTTGTGCGATCCCGATGTCGCTAATGACTCCAAGAAGCTCAGGGATTATTCCAAAGAACAATCCGATTTACAGCCTGCTTATGAGGCTTATGTTGAATATAAAAATGTAATTGAAGAGCTCGAAGCTGCCAAAACCATGCAGGGCGAAAAGTTGGATGACGAAATGCGCGAAATGGTGAAAATGGAGATCGAGGAGCTTACCCAGCGCGAGCAAGAGCTGGCGGAGAAGATTCGGATTTTGCTGCTGCCGAAGGACCCGAACGATGACAAGAACGTGATCATCGAGATTCGCGGCGCTGCCGGCGGCGACGAGGCGGCGCTGTTTGCTTCCGACCTGTACCGGATGTATACCCGTTATGCGGATACTCAAGGCTGGAAGGTTGAGCTCATGGACGTGAACACGAACGATCTGGGCGGCTTCAAGGAAGTCATCTTCATGATCAATGGCCGCGGCGCATACAGCAAAATGAAATTCGAGAGCGGCGCGCACCGTGTTCAGCGTATTCCGACAACGGAATCCGGCGGGCGTATCCATACCTCCACCTCCACCGTGGCGGTTATGCCGGAGGCGGAAGAAGTGGACATCGAAATCCATGACAAGGACATCCGCGTAGATACCTTCTGCTCCAGTGGTGCAGGCGGTCAGTCCGTTAACACCACCAAGTCGGCGGTACGCGTAACGCATATCCCGACGGGGATCGTGGCTACGTGCCAAGACGGCAAATCGCAAAACTCCAATAAGGAGAAGGCGCTGCAGGTGCTTCGGGCCCGTATCTTTGATATGATGCGCCAAGAGGAAGAAGCGAAGTATGCCGGTGAGCGGAAGAGCAAAGTAGGTACAGGTGACCGCAGTGAGCGGATCCGTACGTACAACTTCCCGCAAAGCCGTGTAACCGATCATCGGATCGGACTTACCGTTCACAAGCTGGATCAAGTGATGAACGGGGAGATTGAAGAGATCGTTTCGGCGCTGACCCTTGCGGAGCAGGCTGAAGCGATGGAAAAAGGAGTATAACGCATTGAAGCGGACGAGATTTGAATTGACGCCGCAGCGCAGCATAAGAGAAGCCTTTGTGGAGGCTTCTTCTTTTTTAGATGGCATGCGGGTGATGGAGCCGCAGCGGAATGCGCAGCTGCTGCTGGAGCATGTGCTGGAATTGTCGGGAACCTCATATTATATGGCGCTCGCGGAGCCGTTTCCGGCGGATCGCCGCCACGCCTTGGAGGACGTCATTAATAGCAAGGCGCAGGGCGTCCCTGCGCAGTATATTATCGGCGAGCAGGAGTTCTACGGCCGGCCGTTTGAAGTTACGCCGGCGGTTCTCATTCCGCGTCCGGAAACGGAACTGCTCGTGGAAGCGGTGCTGAAGTATGGACGGGAGCTCACTCCGCGGTCAAAAAGGTTAAAGGCCATAGACATCGGCACCGGCAGCGGGGCCATTGCCATTACGTTGGCATTGCAGGAGGCGGCGTGGGATTTGCTGGCGAGTGATATTTCGCCTGATGCGCTTGAGGTTGCTGCGCGTAATGCGAAGCATCTGAATGCCGATGTCGAGTTCCGGCAGGGGAACCTGCTGGAGCCGTTCGCCGGCATGGCGCCGGACATCCTCGTCTCCAACCCGCCTTACATTCCGGCGGAAGATATCGAGGGACTGCAGCCGGAAGTCCGAGACTATGAACCGCGAACGGCACTGGATGGGGGGCCGGACGGATTGAATCCGTACCGGATCATGATGGAGCAGCTGCCCTTGCTGTCAACGCCGCCGCGGATGATTGCCTTTGAGCTGGGCATGGGCCAAGCCGGGGATGTGGCAGAGCTTTTACGGAGTGCAGGGCACTGGAAGGAAATCGTCACGGTGCCGGATTTGGCGGGCATTGACAGGCATGTCTTGGGAATATCCCGTTAATTGTGTTCTGGAAGAATATCTTTTAAAATAGATGATGGGCTGAGCCGATTAAATGGGGTGTTGTCGTTCAGATCGTTACATGGCCTCAATCGGCAAATCAGTGTTTACAGCTCCGGGCACAGGGGGACCAAAGCATGCTTCAGAAATTCAAGAAGATTGATTTTGTTATCGTTTTTGTACTGTTGATGCTAATGGTTGTCAGTATTACATCGATATATAGTGCCACGCTCGACACCATCGGATTCGAAAAACACCATATCAAGATGGCGATATTTTATATCCTCGGATTCGCAGCCTTTTTCGGACTCAGCTTGATTGATTATCGTTTATGGAATAAATACGCACTGCACATATACATCGGAGGGTTATTAACCCTTTTGCTGCCTTCCTTCATCGGCCAGACCAAAAATAATGCCACAGGCTGGATTAATCTCGGTATCGTTGATTTTCAACCTGCAGAGTTGTTTAAGCTGGTGCTGATCATATTTATCACCTATATTCTTATCCGTAAGAACAGAGCGAAGTTGTCTTTTTGGCGGGACATCGTACCGGTTGGGCTATTGACGTTTATTCCGTTTGCCGTTGTCATGGTGCAGAATGACTTGGGTAATGGACTAAGTTATATTGTCATCTTGCTTGGGCTGTTATGGATCGGTAATGTGAAGTTCTCGCACGCTCTTATCGGATTGCTGCTTGTAGCAGGGATTGCATTTGGTGGAGCCCAGGCCTATATCCACTATCATGATGAAATTAAAGAATCGAAAATCATGGAGAGCCGCGGTCATTGGATGGAACGGATCGATCCATGGCTGGTACCCGAAAAAGCTACCGCGAAGGCGAGTTATCATACGAACAACGCCAAGCTGGCCATTGCTTCCGGCGGTATGAGCGGGGAAGGGTACTTGCAGGGGAGCTCCGTACAATCCTCACGTGTGCCTTATACGTATTCGGATTCGATTTTTGTGCAAATTGCAGAGGAATATGGCTTCATCGGTTCTTCCGTTCTGTTGTTGTTATATTTCATACTCATTCACAGGATAATTTTGATATCATTGGAAAGTCGGGACAAAGCAGGTCCGTTTCTAATCATCGGTATTGTTGCCATGCTGCTGTATCAAATCTTTGAGAATATCGGCATGTTTATTGGATTAATGCCTTTGACCGGGATTACGCTGCCCTTCATCAGTTATGGCGGAACCTCACTCATCATTAATATGGCGTGTCTCGGGGTCGTCATGAGTGTGAAGCTGCATGGACAGGAAGTGGAGGAGGATATGCCCAATCCTCAAACGTACCGTTCCGCTCCGCCCAAACAGGCTTGATTCGGTTTATTGGGATTTAGATTCAGAGAGATGCTATCGAGAGCAGCATCTCTTTTGTATTTTTTGCTGGTAACTACAGGAGGGCCCGTGAATTGTATTAGAGGAGGAAATCTTTTAGAATATTTCATAGGGGCTGGCATACTCATTGAAACGCTCCATCGCAGTGCTGCCTTTAGGCTTTCGTCTCTATCAACGATAAGCAGTGTCAAACTTTTTTTTCGAATAATCGTTATATGCCTGTATAGGCAAACCGGGGCTAACTGCTTCGGGCACAGGGGGACCATAAAGCATGCTTCAAAAATTTAAGAAGATGGATTACGTTATTGTTTTCGTACTGGTTTTGATGATGGGTATCAGCATTACGTCGATATACAGCACAACCGTTGACACCAAATTCGAAGGCTCTCATCTTCGCATGATTGCCTTTTATATTGTCGGCTTCATTGCCTTTTTCGGAATAAGTCTGCTGGATTACCGGTTGTTGATTAAATATGCTAAATATATTTACTTGGGCGGCTTGGCCGTGCTGGTCCTCGTCATGTTTATCGGTAAGGATATCAACGGTGCCCAAGGCTGGATTTACATTGGCAGTTTAAGTATACAGCCGGCGGAATTGTTCAAGCTGATCCTGATTATTTTCCTTTCTTTTGTATTGGTGCGCAAAAACAAACCGCTGCTGTCCTTCTGGAAGGACGTTGTTCCGATTGGACTTTTGGCATTCGTGCCTTTTGTGCTCGTCATGGCCCAGAATGATCTGGGTAACGCGCTCAGTTATGTCGTCATTTTGCTGGGGCTGCTCTGGATCGGGAACGTCAAGTTCTCCCATGCGCTCATTGGGCTTGCGCTTGTGGCAGGCGTGGCCTTCGGCGGCGCTCAGGCCTATATTCATTATCATGATGAGCTGCTGGAATCGAAAATTTTGAAGCCGCACTGGGTGGAGCGGATTGATCCGTGGCTGTATCCGGAGAAAGCGACCGCCAAGGCCAGCTATCATACGACGAATGCGAAGCTTGCCATCGCCTCGGGCGGCATGAGCGGCGAGGGCTACATGCAGGGATCGTCGATCCAGTCGGGCAGAGTGCCTTATGCGTACTCTGATTCCATATTTGTGCAGATTGCCGAGGAATTCGGGTTTATCGGATCATCCGTTCTGCTTCTGTTATATTTCATCCTGATCCATCGGCTGATCCTGATCTCCCTGGAATCCCGGGAGCGTGCGGGGCCGTTTCTCATTATAGGGATCGTGGCCATGTTCCTATATCAGATCTTCGAGAATATCGGCATGTTTATCGGTTTGATGCCGCTGACGGGGATTACGCTGCCCTTCATCAGTTACGGGGGGACATCCCTTGTGATCAGTATGGCGAGCCTCGGGGTCGCCATGAGCGTCAAGCTCCATGGCCAGGAAGTGGAGGAAGATATGCCGGATCCGCATGCCTATCGCCCGGCGGCTTCTAAGCAGGCGTAAGCTATTCTTTGCGGGAAGCTCCATAATCACGGAGACGAACTGAATAACCGATCTTGACGAAGATGCGATTCCGACTGGGGATCGCATCTTTTTTTGGTTCATGCTGCACCAATCTATGAATTTTTATCGAAATTGCTAGATTCAACGTTTATATCTTTTGCCTGCGGACATACTGATAGCATCATAGAGTTTCGTTCATAGAGAGGCGGTTGTCCGAGATGAAAAATTATAGTGAAACCCTCCGAATTATCGTAAAAAAAATGGTTGTGCTCTTATCCTGTATGTTTATGGTCATCATGGCTTGGGAAGGACAGCAGATTGATGCTTCCGTTGTTGGCGGTCCGATCCCTCAGGAATCGATACGACTTCGCATATTGGCGAATTCCGATAGCCCGTCCGATCAGCTGGTCAAAAGAGAGATTCGTGATTCGGTCGTTGAGCAAATGCAGCTCTGGGTCCTGCAGCTGGAGAACCCGCAAAGCCTGGAAGACGCCAAAGAATTAACCCGGCAGCATCTTCCGGAAATCCGCCAATTGGTGGGTGAAGAGTTGAAGAAAAGAGGGATTACGTACAGTTACACCGTAGAGCTTGGCGTTGTGCCGTTTCCGACGAAGTTATACGGGGGCACGGTGTATCCGGCCGGCGATTACGATGCGCTGCGGATTACGTTAGGTGAAGGTCAAGGGCAGAACTGGTGGTGCGTCTTGTTCCCGCCGCTTTGTTTCATCGATGGTGGCAGCGGGGATGCGGCGGCGCAGCCTGTTGACACAGGTATCCAAACGGTTTCAGCAGAGGCCGGCGACGAGGCTTCCCAAGAGGAAACACCGAAGAATGCAGGCGACAGTGAACCGGAGGTCCGCTTCTTCTTGTGGGATATGTTCCTTGGCATTTGGAACTGGGTGGTAAGCTTGTTCTAGGATTATAAACGAGTTGATTTTCAATCCTGATCGGGTATGATAAACTTTGAAGTAGAAGTGCGAGTTCAAAAAGTCGGATTTTCAGCACCGAAGCTTATGCTTCCGATGTGCGTTTTTCCAAAACGCTTCAGTTGGATGAAGCTAGGGAGTGAGGAGCGGAGCTACACGTTTTCAGAAAACGCC
Source organism: Paenibacillus sp. QJM3NY_38 (assembly GCF_056173265.1). NCBI lineage: Bacteria > Bacillati > Bacillota > Bacilli > Caryophanales > Paenibacillaceae > Paenibacillus > Paenibacillus sp. QJM3NY_38. The sequence goes on along the minus strand of NZ_CM149665.1, from coordinate 6,793,820 downwards.
TTCGAAAGCATCTGCTGTTTTGGGTACGTGAGCACCTAAGATGTTTCCGCAGGAAACATGACTTCGTAAGCATCCACTTAGGCCCGGCTGAATTCAAGATTCGATACCGAGCTGCTTCCTGATTCGCTTCGTGTTAGATATAGGATTTATAAGTTATCAACGGAGTTGATGGAATTCTATATCGCAAGAAAACCTACTTCCGAATCGCGGTCGCTCAGCTCTGAATTGACCTCGATTGGTTTTCTTATCAAAAGCGGACTTTTTGAACAACCTCTAGAAGAGTGCTTTCTCTTTGGCGCGACTGGTTTGAATGGGAACCGGCACGGGACTGAAGAACGAAAAGCGCTTTTTATTTTGGGGCATAGGCAACACATGCGTTGGAGTTTATATAATTCATATACAGAAAGTTTGGGATAGGAATGGAACAGAACGGGAATGGCATGGAACCTAGCCAGCTGCGGGATAACGGCTTCCGCGAGGCTGCTGCAAATTCAACCCAGGTGTGGCATGTATCGAACTCGCTTTCCAGGGAGAGCTTGAGTTTGGAGAAGGAGGCGAAGCAGGCGCTGCAGGAAGCGGGGCAGATGCTCGAGCGGGGCGGAACCGTGGCCTTTCCGACGGAAACAGTCTACGGGCTTGGCGCAGACGCCGGTAATACGGAAGCGGTCGAGCGTGTCTTTGCCGCGAAGGGCCGGCCGTCGGACAATCCATTGATCGTGCATATTTCAGAGCTAACTCAGCTTGACGGTTTGGTCCGTCATGTGAATGAGACAGAAAGGGCGCTGATGGCAAGGTTCTGGCCTGGGCCGCTATCGCTGGTGCTGCCCGTTAAACCGGGTGCCGTATCCCCTCGTGTGACGGCAGGGCTCGATACCGTTGCCGTGCGGATGCCAGATCACAACGTGGCGCTGGCCTTGATCAGCGCCGCCGGGCGTCCGCTGGCTGCGCCGAGCGCGAACCGTTCCGGTCGGCCAAGCCCGACGCTGGCCAGCCATGTCCTGGAGGATTTGGCCGGGGCGATCGACGGCGTCCTCGACGGCGGCCCTGCCGGGGTGGGCGTCGAGTCGACGGTGGTGCAAGTCGGCGAAGACGGCGCCGTCACGGTGCTCCGCCCGGGCGGCGTCACGGCCGAGCAGCTTGCCGCGGTTGCGGCAAGCGTGCGCATGGACCCGGCGCTTCATCGCGCCGCCGGGGAGGCGGAGAGCCCGGCGCCGCGCTCGCCGGGCATGAAGTACACGCACTACGCACCGAAGGGTGCGATGTGCGTGGTGCAGGGCCCGCGTGCCGACGCGGTGTCGGCACGCATCGCGGCCGAGCTTGAGGCGGCTGCCCGGCGCGGGGAGGTGACCGGCGTGCTGTCGTTTGACGAGCACATCGGTCACTACCGCGCGGACGTTGCCGTCTCGCTCGGCAGCCTGGCCGCGCCGGAGGAAGCGGCCCGCCGGCTGTACGCCGGCCTGCGCCGGTTCGATGATGAAGGCGCAACCTTCATCCTGGCCGAAGCGTGCCCGGAGCAGGGCCTCGGAGCAGCCGTCATGAACCGGCTGCTGAAGGCCGCGGGACACCACATCATCGACGTGAATTAAAGCTGCCGCATGAACGCTGTTGGCATCATTTACCCCTTGTCCGCATATGGTGTACAAGACCATGGGACTTGGGGGAATGGGCATGCTGGAGGCGTCTGTCCAATCGGGACAGCTTGCGGCGATTCTGCTGATGGCGGTTGCACTCGGGCTAGACGCATTTTCGCTTGGAATCGGAGTTGGAATGAGAGGCGGTATGCGCTTAGGCCATATGCTGGGCATCAGTTTTATGATCGCGTTGTTTCACATGCTGATGCCGCTGCTGGGCTTATTTGCCGGCCGCTATGTTGGCATGTTACTGGGCCACGTCACAGGGCTTGCAGCCGGCGGGCTGCTGCTTTTACTGGGCGGGCATATGATGTATAACGCCCTGCGGGGCGGAGAGGGACAGCGAATACATCCTACCGCATTTTTAGGCATGCTGCTGTTTTCGCTTAGCGTCAGCATCGACTCCTTCTCGGTAGGCGTTTCGCTCGGAATGTTTGTGGATGATGTGCTGTTAATCGTAATTTCCTTCGGGGTCGTGGGCGGTTTGCTGTCCATTCTCGGTTTGCTGCTTGGCCGTCAGGTAAGCAATAAGCTGGGGGAGTACGGTGAAATGCTGGGCGGACTGATTTTGGTTATCTTTGGCACCATGTTTATTTTTTGACGCAATATTTGTTACAATAACCCCAAAGAACCTACGAACGGGAGGAACGGACCGTGAAAAATATATTGTTTGTCTGCACGGGAAATACCTGCCGCAGTCCAATGGCGGAAGGCATGCTGCGCAAGCTTGCCAAACAACGGGGCATTCCGCTGGAAACGAAGTCCGCCGGTGTCTCGGCCGTGGATGGAATGCCGGTGTCCCATCATGCGGAATCCATCCTGCGAGACCAGGATATCCAGGATCGCTTGGTGTCCAAGCCGTTGACCGCGAACCTTGTAGAATGGGCGGACCTGATTCTGACACTGACCCAGTCGCATAAGCAGTATGCTATAAGGCAGTTCCCGCACGCCGCAGACAAGATGCACACGCTGAAAGAGTTTGTTGAGGATGACCGCCGGGTGCTGGACGATCTGCGGGAGCAGGATAGTCTGTATGCAGCGCTTGAGCTGGCCAGATCTCTGGGCCACGATGTCAGCGACCGTGACCGGGAGCGTCTGATCGAGCTGCGCCAGCGCATCCCGAGCTTCGATATCTCCGACCCTTTCGGAGGCTCGCGGGAGGAATATGAAGCCACGGCCGCAGAGATACGGACGGCGTTGTTCCGTCTTTTGGACAAGCTGGAAGCGGATCGGTATAACTAAGCCTTGCCTTTAGAGATATGAAGCCTTGCATTGGGCTAAAAAGCCACTTGCCTTTCGCAGGGTATTGCTTTAAGATGAAGGTGAAAAACAAATGATCCGGTGTAACTGGCGACGAAGTGGATGAAACCACGATGGAGCATCGGAATATACGGCCGGTCGCCTGGGCAAAGAGCATTTGGAGCACAATACGTGCGCCGACTGCTCTTTTTTCGTCTTTTGCGCCCGATTTGGGTTATAATGAAACAAGCTAAAACGCAAAAGCGAACATACGAGGGGGTTTTTCATAGATGAAAATTGCATTGGGTACGGATCATGCCGGCATTCGTCTGAAAGAGGAAATAATGGAAGTCATTCGGGGTCTTGGCCACGAGGTGGAGGATCTGGGCTGCGGCTGTTCCGATTCCGTGGATTATCCCGATTATGCCCTTCCGGTGTGCGAGAAGGTCGTCTCGGGTGAAGCGGACCGCGGCATTCTGATCTGCGGTACGGGGATCGGCATGAGCATTGCGGCCAACAAGGTGCCGGGCATTCGCTGCGCGCTGACACATGATGTGTTCTCAGCTAAAGCGACGCGCGAGCATAACGACAGCAACGTGATTGCGCTGGGTGAGCGTGTCGTCGGTCCCGGACTTGCTGCCGAAATCGTCAGCGCATGGCTGACGACGGATTTCAGTCATGGCGAGCGCCATGTCGGCCGCGTGAACAAGATCAAGGCCATCGAGGAGCGTTACCTGAAGAATGAATCGCGATAAGTGAACGCGTAATACAGCTGCGGCTATCGTGATATGGGATTGAAGCATCTTCTGTGAAAAAATCATCGGGAGGACTGTGACATGACGGATATCTCCAAGGTTTCCTTGAACGAACAGACAGCGCGTATTGTCCGCGAACTGGCCGAAGCGGCCGATTTAGGCCCGGGTAAAGTGCTGGTCATCGGAGCCAGCACCAGTGAAGTGGTTGGACGCCGAATCGGTACGGGCGGCGCTCTTGAAACGGCGCAGCGGCTTCTCCAGGGCATTGCCGCGGTTCAAGCGGAATTCGGTTTCGCGGTGGCCTATCAATGCTGTGAGCATCTGAACCGTGCGCTTGTCATGGAACGCGAGCTGCTCGAGCGGCTGGGCTTGACGGAAGTGGCGGCAGTTCCCATTCCGGGTGCGGGCGGGTCGATGGCTTCTGCAGCTTACCGCAGCATGAAGGAGCCCTGCCTTGCGGAATCGATTGAAGCCCATGCGGGTGTCGATATCGGCGAGACGCTGATCGGCATGCATTTGCGGAGAGTGGCGGTTCCGTTCCGGCCGACCGAGCGTTATATCGGGGAGGCGCGCGTAACTGCGGCTTATACCCGCCCCAAGCTGATCGGCGGAGAACGTGCGGTGTACCGACTCGAGCAGAGGGATGATTCCACGCTGTGCGATTGATTCGAATGAGAACTCGCTTTTTCAATGATGACTACTTGTAGTTTTTAAGTTTGCAAGAAAAAATAACGATGGATTATGGGAGGATATGAACATGATGGAACATTTGCGGAAGAGTGACCCGGCTGTATTGGAAGCGATGGATTTGGAGCTGAAGCGTCAACGCAGCAACATTGAGCTGATTGCCTCTGAGAATATTGTCAGCGAAGCGGTTATGGAAGCAATGGGGACGGTGCTGACGAATAAATATGCGGAAGGCTACCCTGGCAAACGCTATTACGGTGGCTGTGAGCGTGTGGATATCGTGGAAGATATCGCCCGTGACCGCGCCAAAGAATTGTTCGGAGCCGAGCATGCCAACGTTCAGCCGCACTCCGGTGCCCAAGCGAACATGGCGGTATACTTGGCAGCCCTGAAGCCTGGAGATACCGTGCTCGGCATGAACCTGGCCCATGGCGGCCATTTGACTCACGGAAGCCCGGTTAACGCTTCCGGCCTTCTGTACAATTTCGTTGCCTACGGCGTGCAAGAAGACACGTTCCTTATCGATTACGACGAAGTCCGCAAAGCGGCATTCAAGCATCGCCCTCGTCTGATCGTGGCGGGTGCAAGTGCCTATCCTCGCATTATTGATTTTGAAAAGCTGGCTGCCATCGCCAATGACGTAGGCGCGTTGTTCATGGTCGACATGGCTCATATTGCAGGACTCGTTGCGGCAGGTCTTCATCCGAATCCGGTTCCGCATGCCCATTTTGTAACGACAACGACGCATAAGACGCTTCGCGGACCTCGCGGCGGTATGATTCTGTGCAAAAAGGCTTGGGCGCAAGCGATTGATAAAGCGGTATTCCCCGGCTCACAAGGCGGGCCGCTCATGCATGTGATTGCTTCCAAAGCCGTTGCGCTTGGCGAAGCCTTAGATCCGTCTTTCAAGACGTATGCAGAGAATGTCGTGAAGAACGCGAAAGTGCTGGCCGATACCCTGATCGAGGAAGGCCTGAACATCGTTTCCGGCGGAACCGATAACCACCTGATGCTGGTGGATACCCGTAATCTGGACATCACCGGCAAAGACGCGGAGAAGGTTCTGGACTCCATCGGGATTACCGTGAACAAGAATGCCATCCCGTTTGATCCGACCAGCCCGTTCGTAACGAGCGGTATCCGTATTGGTACCCCTGCGGTTACTTCCCGCGGTATGGATGAGCAAGCGATGGTTACAATCGCGAAAATTATTGCCATGACTTTGAAGCAGCCGAAAGACGAGGCAACGCTTGAAAAAGCAGGCCGTTTGGTGGCTGAGCTTACCGATCAATATCCTCTCTATGCTGAAATGAAATATTAATCACAGTTTCCTTCGCATAAGAAGTCTATGATAAGAGGACCCCGCCTGATGCAGGTGGGGTCCTTTTAGGAGCTATGAACATTCTGGCCAGATTGCTATGCTCTTATTTTCCCAGTCAGGTCCTTTCGCGGTTAGCATCAATATAGGCGAGAATGGAAAACCTAGGTTCAGGGCAGAAGAAGATCCGATTCCGTTATAAGGTCAAAAACTCATGGAATAAAACATGACCCGTGCAGGTGTCAATTGACTATAGGGAATGATATAATAGACAGGATTTATGGAGCTCACAACTATTTACGCCCATATTGAAATAACATTTGTACTCAAACCGGAGGGACCAGACATGGGAAAATTGGTGATTTGTGATCACCCGTTGATTCAACACAAACTTACATTTATCCGCGATATGCGGACTAACACAAAAGACTTTCGCGAATTGGTAGACGAAGTCGCGACTTTGATGGCTTATGAAATTACGCGGGAGGTTCCTCTTGAATCGATATCCGTGCAGACGCCGGTAGCTGAAACCCAAGGGAAAGTCATTTCCGGCCGCATGCTCGGCTTGGTTCCGATCCTGCGCGCCGGTCTGGGCATGCTGGACGGCGTTGTCAAGCTGCTTCCAGCGGCAAAGGTAGGGCATGTCGGATTGTTCCGTGACCCCGAAACGCTTCAGCCTGTTGAATATTATACGAAGCTTCCAACCGATGTGACGGAACGGGAATTGATCGTCATTGATCCGATGCTCGCGACGGGCGGATCCGCTATCGCTGCTATCGACGTGCTGAAGAAACGCGGCTGTACCCAGATCAAGATGATGAACCTCGTGGCTGCACCGGAAGGTGTGAAGGCTGTCCATGATGCTCACCCGGACGTGGACATTTATGTTGCTGCTCTCGATGAGGGTCTTAACGACCATGGTTACATCGTACCGGGCCTTGGTGATGCAGGGGATCGGCTGTACGGCACGAAATAAGAGTCAAGCCAGTCACTCGTACGTCTTGATATTTGAAAACAAGCAAAGAGGGGTATTTTCAAACATGTCAAAAGTGAAAGTGATGACGATATTTGGGGTCCGCCCCGAAGCCATCAAGATGGCGCCGCTAATTCTAGAGCTTCAACGTCACCCTGAGCATATCGAATCGGTCGTTTGTGTTACTGCGCAGCATCGGCAAATGCTGGATCAGGTGCTGGATGTGTTCAAGATTGTTCCGGATTATGATTTGGATGTCATGAAGGACCGTCAGACGCTCAACGAGATCACCGTGCGCGTCCTGGAGGGTCTTGAGCCTGTTCTGCGTGAAGCCAAGCCGGATATTGTATTGGTGCACGGCGATACGCTGACAACGTTCCTGGCCAGCTATGCAGCCTTTCTGCAGCAGATTCAGGTCGGCCATGTGGAGGCGGGTCTGCGCACATGGAACAAGCTGAATCCTTATCCGGAAGAGATGAACCGTCAGCTGACCGGCGTGCTTGCTGATCTTCACTTTGCGCCGACGGACTGGTCCGCTGAGAATCTCCGCAAGGAGAACAAGCCGGATTCCCGCATTTATGTAACGGGTAACACGGCTACGGATGTATTCCAGTACACGGTGCGCGAAGGTTATACCCATCCGGTTCTGGACTGGGCGAAGGGCAAACGCTTGATCCTGATGACGGCACACCGCCGCGAATCCCAAGGGGAGCCGCATCGTCAAATATTTGAAGCGGTAAAGCGCATTGCCGATGAATTTGAGGATATTGCCATCGTATATCCTGTACATCCGAGTCCAGCTGTTAAAGAGCCGGCTCATCGCATTCTGGGAGATCACCCGCGCATCAAGCTGATTGATCCGCTGGATGTCGTGGATATGAACAATATTTACACCCATACGCATTTCATCATTACGGATTCCGGCGGCATGCAGGAGGAAGCTCCGTCATTCGGCGTGCCGACGCTGGTGCTTCGGGATACGACCGAACGTCCGGAGGGCATTGAAGCCGGTACCCTGGAGCTGGTAGGCACCCAGGAGGAGAATGTGTATGAACGCATTAAGGTTCTTCTGACCGATCAGGCGCTCTACGAAAAGATGAGCAAAGCTGCTAATCCGTATGGCGATGGACAAGCTTCACAGCGGATTGTCAATGCGATTTTGCACCATTTCGGCATCCGAAAAGAGCGTCCAGAAGAATTTCACAGAATGTTCACAAAGGTATAGTTTACCGTATTCTGATGAGCAAGGGGACAGCATACAGTTGAACTGTACGGTTACCGCGGCGTTTTGCGCAATTTAGACTGCTCAAAACGCCGATTTTACACGGTAAATCCATCAAATCGATTCATTGACAAACTCTTGTTATATTCAGTAAAATGAGTTGGGATTAGAGGTTCATATGAAAAATCCGAAAAGTCAAGATAACCCTTGGTTGATAGCGCTATACATTAGCGGGGCAGGCGGTTTGCTTGCCGCTTACATTCTCATCGGTTTTTTTACCGGGCGATGGCTCATGAATCATTTGGACGGGCCCAGAGTGTGGCTTGCCATTGGTACGCTTTCGGGGCTCTTTGTAGGGATTTTGAATATCGCTCTTCTCATTAAGAAGTATTTGGGGGCGCAAAGTGAATGATTTGACAACATCCATTGTGAACGGTGTGACTAGAGTATCGATACTCTTATTATCTGCTTTATTTCTGGGATGGGCATTATATCCGGATTATCGACCTGAGGTATCAGGCCTGATACTGGGTATTGTTGGCGGCTTGTTCAACGTACGCTTTCTTTCCATTAAAGTGAGGCAGCTTGCGGACTTGGCGGTCAGTCAAGAGCGCAGACGGTTCAGCTTTGGATATGTCACAAGACTTTGTATCGCGTTTTTGATTGTGATGATGGCGGCCAAGCTTGAACAAGTGTCGCTCGGCGCGACTATCGTTGGTCTGTTCATTCCCCAATTGTTGACCATTCCAGTCAGCATTATTGTTAGCTTGAGAACCAAGAATTGATCAGCGCTAATTGGAAAGGGGTGAAAACAATTTCATGCATGATTCACCGATTATTGATTTAGGTGGATTTCGACTTGACCTATCAGCCGTCATTATGCTGCTCGTAACGGGGATTATTGTCTTTGTGCTTGCGAGGTTGGCCGTTCGAAATCTATCAGTCGAAAACCCTTCCAAAATGCAAAACTTCATGGAGTGGGTCGTAGAATTTGTGCAAGGCATCGTAGCCAGCGCTATGGATTTGAAAAAAGGGAAGCCTTACATTTCGTTGGGCCTGACCTTGATTATATTCATCTTCGTAGCCAACGTGCTTGGATTGCCGTTTGCTATCATCACAGACTTGCCTGCTAACTTTCAAGTGTTTGGGCAGACGATCGAAGCGACGAAAGATCTTCATGATGGTCATATGGCTCACGTTCTCTGGTGGAAATCGCCGACAGCAGACATATCCATCACTGCGGGTCTGGCGATCGTCGTATTCTTCCTTATGAACTATTTGGGTCTGAAGCTGAACCGCAAGCATTACCTGAAACACTATATTGAACCGTTCCCGGTGTTTTTGCCATTGAACATCATTGAGAACCTTGCGAAGCCGGTTGCACTGGCGATCCGTTTGTTTGCCAACATCTTTGCAGGTGAGGTACTCATCACGGTAATCCTGAAGATGGGATACTTCGGCATTCCATTCCTGGCAGTATGGCAGGGCTTCAGTATATTTATCGGTGCATTGCAAGCGTTCATTTTTACCATCTTGACCATGGTTTACATTGCACAAACCACGATTCACGAAGAAGAAGCGCATTAATAAGCTCGGCCGAAACGTGCCGGCATATCGGCAATTTCGAAAGAGATATATTATATTAACCAAAATTTGAACCAACTTTAAGGAGGATATTTAACAATGGAATTTTTAGCAGCAGCTATTGCAGTAGGTTTGGGCGCACTTGGCGCAGGTTTGGGTAACGGTATGATCGTAAGTAGAACAGTAGAATCTATCGCTCGTCAGCCGGAAGCTCGCGGTCCGTTGCAAACGACTATGTTTATCGGTGTTGGTATCGTCGAGGTAGTTCCACTCGCTGCTACCGTTATTGCTTTCTTGATCATGTTTTCTTAATAAGAATACAACGGTTTGGCGGGGAGGGCCGATGCCATCCGCGCCTTCGTTTTGTTAAGAACTGCACTTCGCATTAACGGAAAGGAGTGACTTCATTCACATGGTAGTACTTTGGGAGAATATTGTAATCTCAATTCTTGCATTCGGAGTTCTGTATGTACTGCTTCATAAATTTGCTTTTGGCAAACTATTTGCAATCATGGAGCAACGTCGTGAATTGGTTGTGAGCCAGATGGACGAAGCTTCTAAAACTCGCGAACAGGCACATGTCTATGTTGAAGAACAAAAACAGGCGCTAAATCAGGCTCGTCAAGAAGCTCACGAAATCATCGAGCGTTCCAAGCAGACCAGTAACAAGCAGGCTGAACAGATTCTGGAACTGGCAAAAGAGGAAGCGGATCGCATCAAAGTGGATGCCATACGCGAAATCGAGAGTGAGAAGGCGAAAGCCGTCGACGAGCTTCGCAGTGAAATCGGCAGTGTTTCCGTGAAAATCGCTACCAAGCTGATTGAACGGGAAGTGAAGAATGACAAAGCTCAAGAAGAACTGGTGGATCAATACCTTAAAGAGGTAGGAGGCAGACCATGAGCCAAAATACAGTAGCAGCCAAGCGGTATGCGCGGGCGCTGTTCGAAGTGGCGGCTCAGCAGCAGAAGGGTCTGGAAGTGGAAGAGGAATTGCGAGCTGTTGTGCATGCCATTGAAGGCGATGCCGACATACAGAAATTCATCTCCACGCCGAATATTCCCCAGTCCGTGAAGATGAACGTAATCAGCCAGGCGTTGGCAGGGAAGGTATCGCAGCCTGTATTGAACACGATCGAATTGCTTCTCGACAGAGGGCGTACAGAAATGTTCGCTGAACTGCTGAACAGTTATGTGAAGATACAAGGTGCGAGCTTAGGTTTGGCGGACGCCACTGTATACTCCACCTACCCGCTTAGCGATCAGGAAAAAGAACAGGTAGCTTCGGAATTCGGACAGCTAGCGCATCAGAATATCCGGGTGACCAATGTTGTGGACGAGAGTTTGCTCGGCGGCCTGAAAGTCGTTATTGGCGACAAGCTTTATGACGGAAGTCTTGCCGGGAAGCTCGAACGTCTTGAAAAGTCTTTTAATAGACGAGCATAGTAGATAGGGGTGAAAACGTTGAGTATCAGACCTGAAGAAATCAGTACTTTAATCAAAAGTCAAATTGAAGAATATAAATCCGATATCACTGTCTCTGAAGTAGGTACGGTAATTCAAGTAAGTGACGGTATTGCTCGCGTGTACGGCCTGGAGAACGCGATGTCCGGGGAGCTTTTGGAGTTCCAGAACGGCGTGTTCGGTCTGGCGCTGAACCTTGAGGAGAGCAATGTCGGTGTCGTTATCCTGGGACCATACTCCGAAATCAAGGAAGGCGACCAGGTAAAGCGTACGGGACGTATTATGGAGGTTCCTGTAGGTGAAGCTCTGCTAGGACGCGTTGTCAATCCGCTGGGTCAACCGCTTGACGGCAAAGGCCCGATCGAAGCGGCTGCCTACCGTCCAGTTGAGAGCAGCGCACCAGGCGTTATCGACCGTAAATCCGTACATGAGCCTATGCAGACAGGTATTAAAGCGATCGACGCGATGGTACCTATCGGCCGCGGACAGCGCGAGCTGATCATCGGTGACCGCCAAACGGGTAAAACCACCGTTGCAATCGATACGATCCTGAACCAAAAAGGTAGCGGTGTTAAATGTATCTATGTAGCCATTGGGCAAAAACAATCCACTGTAGCACAGGTTGTTGAAACGCTTCGCCGTCATGGCGCACTGGAGTACACGATTGTTGTTACGGCTTCGGCTTCTGAGCCGGCTCCACTGCAGTACATCGCTCCATACGCAGGCTGCGCAATGGGTGAGTACTTCATGTACAAGGGCGAGCATGCGCTTATCATCTATGATGACTTGTCGAAACAAGCAGCAGCATACCGTGAGTTGTCCTTGCTCCTCCGTCGTCCTCCGGGTCGGGAAGCTTATCCGGGTGACGTTTTCTACCTACACTCCCGTTTGCTGGAACGTGCAGCGAAGCTCAACGATGAGCTTGGTGGTGGTTCATTAACCGCGCTGCCATTTATTGAAACACAGGCTTCTGACGTATCTGCATACATTCCAACCAACGTAATTTCGATTACGGATGGACAGATCTTCCTGGAGTCTGAGTTGTTCTACTCCGGTCAGCGTCCAGCGATTAACGTCGGTATTTCGGTATCCCGTGTCGGTGGTTCCGCGCAGATCAAAGCGATGAAAAAGGTTGCAGGCGGCATGAAGCTGGATCTTGCGCAATATCGTGAGCTCCAGGCGTTCTCCCAGTTCGGATCCGATCTGGATAAATCAACCTTGGCTCGTTTGAACCGTGGTGCAAGATTGATGGAAATCCTGAAACAGGGTGTAAACCAGCCGTTATCCGTAGAACAACAGGTGGTTAGCTTGTACGCAGCCGTTAAAGGATATATCGATGATATCGAGGTTGCTGATGTTCGTCGTTTCGAGAGCGAATTCCTTGCTTTTATTGGAAGCAATAAACCGGAAATTCTTCAATCCATTACGGATACGAAGGATCTGACGTCCGATAACGAAAACGCATTGAAAGCGGCAATCGATCAATTTAAGAAGGGCTTTGCCGCTTCGGTTTAAGCTCCTCAGGTAAGTAATAGGAGGGGAGCCGGGGTAAGCCCGGCATCCTCTTTCATCATATGGAATGTAGCTTTGGCTGTGACCAAAGTGATTTTTACAAAAGGTACGGCTTTGGTCCTAGCCAAAGCTTAGTCTACGCGTACGAAGTTAGCTTTGGCTTCGCCAAAGCAAGGTGTTTGCTTACGAAGTTTAGCTTTGGCTTCGCCAAAGCAAGGTGTTTGCTTACGAAGTTTAGCTTTGGCTTCGCCAAAGCTTTAAGGTGGTGAAAACATGGCAAGAGGATTACGTGATATTAAGCGGCAGATCAAGAGTGTTCAGAACACAAGGCAGATCACCAAGGCGATGGAAATGGTTGCTGCCGCCAAGCTGAGAAGAGCTCAAGAGAAGGCAACCTCCGCACTTCCATACTCCGAGAAGCTGAAAGAAGTGGTTGGCAGCATTGCTGCTGGAACCAAGGGAATCAGCCATCCGATGCTGGAAAAGCGTGAAGTGAAGAAAACCGGTTATCTGGTGATCACTTCCGACCGCGGTCTTGCTGGTGCATCAAACTCCAACATTTTGCGAAAAGTATCGAACTTCATCGCAGAACGCCATCAGTCCAAGGATGAGTATTGCCTGTTTGTAATCGGACGTAAAGGACGGGATTATTTCCGCCGTCGTGAACTTCCGGTTGTTGAGGAACTCACCGATTTATCCGATAGTCCGACCTATGCAGATATTAAGACCATCGCTAATGCGGCGGTTCATCAATATGAGCTGGGTCAGATCGATGAGTTATACGTGTGCTATAACCAATTCGTGAATGCTTTGACTCAGCTCCAGGAGATCTCCAAGCTTCTGCCGATGGAGAACATTGGCAGCGCCGAGAACCTGACGGGTTATGAGTATGAACCGTCTCCTGAAGGCGTGCTTGAGGTGCTGCTTCCGAAATATGCGGAAACACTGATTTTCAGTGCGATGCTGAATGCGAAGGCAAGTGAGCTGGGTGCGAAGATGACTGCTATGGGAGCTGCAACGAAGAATGCAAGCAAGATCATCAACGAGTTGAACCTCACTTACAACCGTGCTCGTCAGGCTGCCATTACGCAGGAAATTTCCGAGATTGTGGGCGGAGCAAACGCTCAGCAATAATGCACGGCTCTGAATTCTTAATTTAGTACTTTACGGATATGCGGCCATGTCATGAATAAGCCGCTTTTACGATCATCGTTCACCGCTAGAGGTGAGCGGGTAGGAGGGAAAACGAATCAATGAAAAAAGGACGCGTTGTCAGCATTACAGGTGCTGTAGTTGACATTGAATTTGAGCGCGGTCATCTTCCCGAGATTTTTAATGCTGTCAAGATTGAAGCAACGCTGGAAGGCGGCCGCTCGGTTGATTTGACTTTGGAAGTATCCAATCATTTGGGTGATAATCTGGTTCGTTGTATCGCGATGTCATCCACGGATGGTCTCGTTCGCGGTATCGAAGCTGTGGATTTGGGCAGACCGATCACGGTTCCTGTAGGTTCCGCTACACTCGGTCGCGTATTTAACGTCTTGGGTGAGCCGATCGATAATGCAGGCGATGTAGTATCCGAAGTTAATAACCCGATCCACCGTGAAGCTCCTGCATACGATGAGCTCTCCACGCAAGCTGAAATGCTTGAAACGGGGATTAAGGTTATCGACTTGCTTGCTCCATACCAAAAAGGCGGTAAGATCGGTCTGTTTGGTGGTGCCGGCGTAGGTAAAACCGTTGCGATCCAGGAATTGATCAATAACATCGCTCAAGAACACGGCGGTATTTCCGTATTCGCCGGCGTAGGGGAGCGTACTCGTGAAGGGAACGACCTTTACCACGAGATGAGCGATTCCGGCGTTATCAGCAAAACCGCGATGGTATTCGGTCAAATGAACGAGCCTCCGGGTGCCCGTCTTCGCGTAGCGTTGACCGGTTTGACAATGGCGGAATATTTCCGTGATCAAGAAGGTAAAGACGTACTTCTCTTTATCGACAACATCTTCCGCTTTACTCAAGCGGGTTCGGAAGTATCCGCCCTTCTCGGTCGTATGCCTTCCGCGGTAGGTTACCAGCCAACGCTGGCATCCGAAATGGGACGCTTGCAGGAGCGGATTACCTCTACCAAAAAAGGTTCCGTTACATCCATCCAGGCTATCTATGTACCGGCGGATGACTATACGGATCCGGCTCCAGCTACAACGTTTGCTCACTTGGATGCAACAACGAACCTGGAGCGTAAAATTTCCGAGATGGGTATCTATCCTGCGGTAGATCCGCTTGCATCCAGTTCCCGTATCTTGGCTCCGGAAATTGTTGGTGAAGAGCACTATAACGTCGCTCAAGGCGTTAAGAAAATTTTGGCTCGTTATAATGAGCTTCAAGATATCATTGCGATCCTCGGTATGGATGAGCTGAGCGAGGAAGATAAAGCGATTGTTGGACGTGCTCGTCGTGTTCAACGTTTCCTTTCCCAAGCTTTCCACGTTGCCGAGCAGTTCAACGGCATCCCGGGTAAATATGTACCGGTTAAAGAAACTGTACGCAGCTTTAAAGAGATCCTGGAAGGCAAGTATGACCACCTTCCGGAAGCGGCTTTCCTGTTCGTAGGTACGATTGAAGAGGCAGTTGAAAAAGCTAAAACATTGTAAGCTGACGCTCCGTGATCGGCAGACCGGAACAGTACTTCTTGCGAGTCTGTGAGGTCTGCTGCGCGAGTTTTCTGCGGAAAACGGTGAGGAGGGATGGAAGTGAGCACCATTTTGTTGGAAATCGTAACGCCGGACCGCCTGGTCTACTCAGAGCAGGTGAATAGTGTTACGGTGCGTGGGGTCGAGGGAGAACTGGGCATTTTACCTGGTCATATTTCCTTTGTTACGCCGCTTCAGATAGCGCCAGTTTATGTGAAGATCGGTAACCAGAGAACCCCGTTTGCGGTACAAGGCGGTTTCGTCGAAGTCCGCAAAGATAAGATTGTCATCCTGGCGGAAAGCGCAGAGAAAGCGGAAGAAATCGATCTGGAGCGTGCGGAAGCCGCGAAGGAAAGAGCGGAGACCCGCCTGAATGCGAAGGGAAGACAAGATGAAGTTGACCATCGTCGCGCGGAAATGGCTCTGCAAAGAGCGATGAACCGGATTAAAGTGACGCGGAACTAATAAGGTGAACGAGGACAGCTTGCTGTAATGATACAGCCAAGCTGTCTTTTTTGTGCTCTATTACTGAGAGGTGAAATCCCATATTTGTTATGAAAGTACTCGATTCTCCCAAATCACATATAGGGTGGATATTTCTATTGGGACAATGGGGCCGATGGTATACACCTTTGATTGGTGGCGTGATTGGGTCCACAGCCATCGATTACTTATAGAAAGGACCTGAGGCATAGATTTATTTGATGCATAAATATTCACCTTTTGTAACCCTATTTCAGCTATACCTGGTCTGTGAACATTATTATTTTCAAAGACTGGGTATTTTTTTGTTATATCATCGGTATAAATAGAAGTTCGAAATATAAAACTATACTATGATTTTGGCTACTGGATGTATTTTTCAAGTGTAATAAATGGAAAATCAGGCTTCCTCTAATAGCGCATACATGATCGTTTTGGGAAGTTGTCGATAAACTTAATTATTTCCGAGGAAATGTCGTATAGAAAGTGCTGGATTCTTAGCCTCCAGCCAAGTATTATAGAAGAGTCGGTCCTGAACAGGGCAGGATAATTTATGAAGGAGGAGGGAGTATGAACCAGGATTTATCTAATTCAATCAGTGCTGTAGGTGTTAACGGGTTGTTGTCTATTGTCATTTCGCTGATCTGTATCGCACTGGCTTGGTGGGCATTACAACAACTGAAGCTGGATTTGATTGTCCGTCATCCAAAAGGGCCGCAGGGAAAGCTGCTGCATTTGCTGCTGGCGGTGGTGCTTGGACGATTCGTGGCTGAATTCCTAATTGACTATATTACATGGAGTCAAATGATCCGATATATATTTTAACGCAGAGAATGAGCGTCATACATAACACGAGGTGCTGCAGCTAGTAATCAAACATTTGTTGCATGTTGGTTATGTGTTTGGCGATATATTACTCGTCTGTTTTAATTGCGGCATGAATGGTTATATCTCTGTTAGGTTGCTTGGAGAGAAGATGTCGAATAAACGCATTTTATTATGTTAACACTTAAAATAAGAAATTGATCGGGCGGACGGTATGACTTCCGGACTATAATGTTCACCCGGTAATTGTTATGCATTGACAAGTGCTGGTCGGTCATGGTACCTTTCGTAGGTCCATACTGCGGATAACAGATGCTTCATAAGGTGGCATCATGGATTTCTGAAACCTGATGTGGACACCGAAACAGATGTCATAAATAGTTCGAAAATCGCTTGTTTAGCGGAAATCTCTAATGTTAAGATGAAAGTTAGGGAATTAGCAACAACTAATTACTAACACACGCAATCAGGAAAATTATGGACGCGGAGGGAAACCATGATGAGCAAATTTATCGTCCGCGGTGGCAAAAGACTGACCGGAAGCGTCAAAGTCAGCGGAGCAAAAAATTCAGTTCTTCCGATCATCGCTGCCTCTCTACTAGGGGAAGTTGGGGAAAGTGTTATTATTGACGCGCCTCCTCTTGACGATGTAATTACAATCAGTAAAGTATTGGAGTCGCTTGGTGCGGGCATTACATATCAGGATGAAGTGATACGTGTGAATGCAGAGCACATAACGACATGTGAAGCGCCTTATGAATGGGTGCGGAAGATGCGGGCGTCTTTTCTGGTCATGGGGCCTTTATTGGCACGTTGTGGACGAACCCGGATTTCGCTTCCCGGGGGATGTGCTATCGGCACAAGACCCATTGACCAACACCTAAAGGGATTTGAAGCTCTCGGGGCAGAGATCAGCCTCGGACAAGGATATATTGAAGCTAAAAGCAATGGCAGATTGCGTGGGGCGAAGGTCTATTTGGACGTAGCCAGCGTAGGTGCTACTGAAAATATTATGATGGCTGCTACATTGGCTGAAGGAATCACGGTAATCGAAAATGCGGCGAAAGAGCCGGAAATTGTCGATTTAGCGAATTACCTGAATGCGATGGGTGCCAAAGTTCGCGGTGCGGGCACGGGTGTGATTCGGATCGAGGGCGTTGAGCAGATGCATGGCGTCAAGCATAACGTGATTCCTGACCGGATTGAAGCAGGCACCTTCATGGCTGCGGCTGCGATCACGGGCGGGGATGTATATGTGGAAGGAGCCATTGCGGACCACCTTGGACCGGTTATTTCCAAAATGGAAGAGATGGGGATTACCATTGAACCGGACGAGAATGGGATTCGCGTTATCGCTGACAAACCATTAAAGTCGGTTGATGTGAAAACCTTGCCTTATCCTGGCTTCCCAACGGATATGCAGTCCCAGATGATGGCGCTTTTGCTGGTTTCCGAAGGTACAAGTGTTGTTACGGAAACGGTATTTGAGAACCGCTTTATGCATGTGGATGAATTCCAGCTGATGAATGCGGAGATCAAGGTTGAGGGACGTTCTGCGATCGTTACGGGCGGAGCTAAGCTTAAAGGAGCCAAAGTAACCGCAACGGATCTGCGTGCAGGGGCTGCCTTGATATTAGCCGGGCTCGTCTCGGAAGGGACTACCGAAGTTGGCGGCGTACAGCATATCGATCGCGGTTATGTTCATTTAGCGGAAAAGCTGTCTGGACTTGGCGCGGATATCTGGCGTATTTCAACGGAGGACCAGAGCTCGGAGAAGGTTTCGAAAAAAGTGGCAGGCGAAACAGAAGACGCAAAAGTTTTCAAAGTTCAACCTACCTGGGTGTAAACAACAGGATGGATCTGGCGACTCAGGATAGACCACAATAGAGTATAGGAGAAGGAGCTTTGCCGATAAGGGCGAAGCTCCTTCTTTTTGTAATGCATCACCATAGGCTATCATTCATTCTCTTATGTTGAGATTCCCGGTTGATTGGCAGACTCTTTGCTAGCTTGCTTGCAGTCAGTGACCCCGTTCTTCATCCATGTGACTTTGTCCTTTCTCTTAGAATAGTTCTATCAAATGCCCGTGTCTCATAAGTATAAGTAGAGCGTGCAGGAACATGTACAAGAGTATATACCAGGGGAAAAAGGCACAGGGGGGAAGTGCAATGAAAGATTCAAAGGTTCGGGTGAATGTGAGTTCTGCAGGAAAAAAACGAGCGATTGATTCAAAAGACGATTTGAAGGAAGGAAATTCTCAATCATACCAGGTACCATCCGAGGGATCGGCTGCTCCCGTATTGAAGTGGGACTTTCCCGGAGAACTTGAGAAGAAAGCCGGATCGACTGAAGAACATAGCCATGATTCCAATCCGGATAAAAAGGATATACAGGAAGGGCCGCGCGGGCACCGCGGCCCGGGGAGAGCGCCGGACGCCTTCGGCGAGTCCGGCCACAGCCCACGGGCGGCCCATACGCCGCCGCCCGGAAGCCCCGCTGGCGCGCCTGCGCACGGCGCCGCGCCAGCGGCAGCGGGCCGCGTACCGCGCGGCGGCCGCACGTTCCGTGTGCGGCCTGCGCGTTGGGGGCGCCGCGGCTTTGCCTCGCGGCGCCCGGCCGCCGGAAGGCGGCGGGTGCGGGTGCACCCAGCCGTCTGGGCGGTGGCGGTGCTGCTGGCCTTGGCGCTGGCGCTGCCTCTGCTGGTGGTTGCCCCCGGCAACAACGCACCAGAGCCGCTTCCGCCGGGGCCTGCCCCGCTGCCTTCCGCCGAGCCGCAGGCGGCGGAAGAGCCCACGGTATCCGTCTACGTAACCAAGACGGATACCGTGGAGGAACTGCCGCTGGAACAATATCTCGTCGGCGTCCTGGCCGCCGAGATGCCGGCCGAGTTCCAGCTGGAGGCACTCAAGGCCCAGGCCATCGCGGCACGGACCTATATCGTGCAGCGGCTGGCGTCCGGCGACCGCAGCGGCGTGCCGGACGGCAAGGCCGTGGTGACCGATACGGTCAGCCACCAGGCTTACATCGCCCAAGACGAATTGACGAAGGAATGGCAGCGGCTCGGGAAGGAAGCCGAGCTGGCGAAGCTCCAGCGAGCGGTAAAGGAAACGGCAGGAGTGGTGATGACATATGAGGGTCAGCCGATTACCGCTTCTTTTTTCTCCACCAGTAACGGTTATACCGAAAATTCAGAGGATTATTGGAAGAACGAGATTCCCTACCTGCGCAGTGTGGAGAGTCCATGGGATAAACAGATTTCACCGAAGTACAAGACAACGATCACGATGCCCCGCTCGGAATTCATAGGAAAGCTTGGTCTGACGGATGGAGCCGTACCGGTATCGGCAGGCGGGGATGGGGGAGCTTCTTTTTTGAAAGTACTCTCATATACGCAAGGTCATCGAATTGAGAGCGTACGGGTTGGCGGCAAGAAGTTCACCGGTCGCGAGGTGAGAGAGAAGCTGGGGCTTCGTTCGAGCCAATTCACCCTTCATATGAAAGACAGCGAGATTGAGATAACGACCTACGGCAACGGTCACGGCGTGGGCATGAGCCAGTACGGAGCAGAGGGCATGGCCCGCGAAGGATATGAAGCGAAAGAGATTCTGGCACACTACTATACGAATATTTCTTTTGACAAAACTTCAAATCTTCTCTCTTTAAGTGGAAATTCAAAAGGTCGGATTTTCAGCACCGAGAAGGTTGAATGAAGCTAGGGCCTGAGGAGCGGAGCGTACTTTTTGGGTACGTGAGCACTGGAAGGCCCGGCTGAATTCAAGATTCGATGCCGAACTACTTCTTGATTCACTTCGTGATCAAAAGACGACTTTTTGAACAACCTCTCAAAAAAATAATAGTTAGATAACGTATAAAAGAGTTGCCCCCGGTAACAATGGTTACTGAGGTGATTGCAAATGAATGAACAGAACAAAAATAGTAAACCCCACGAAGAAACTCCTAAAACTGTGCAAGGAGATTCGGCGGTACCGTCATCTTCGTGGAAGAAAGCATTATCCAAACGGTGGGTGTTCCCGGCAGCATACTTAGCAGCAGCGGCAATTATACTAACCCTCGTGTGGGTCTACCAGGACGCCAGCCAAAAGACGCTGAACCCACAAGAGGAAGCAACAACCGTATCGGAATCCGTACAAGGTTCAGAGAAACCTGCTGCAACGGAAGGCAATGACGGAGAAGCTGTAGAAGTGACGGCCAATGCGCAATCGATGATCTGGCCGGTAGCCGATGACGTGGCAGTCAGCATCGTCAAGCCTTACTTTGACGAGACGAACCCGGATTCGCATCAAGAGGCGATGGTACAGTATAATGACACCTTTACGCCGAATATGGGAATCGACCTGGCTGCTGCGGATGACACGATGTTTGAAGTTCGTGCCGCACTGACAGGTAAAGTGACCCGGGTCGAGAATCATCCGGTTAACGGCAACGTTGTGGAAATTACGTCAGGTGACACGAAAACCGTGTACCAAAGCTTGAACGAAGTGAAAGTGAAGGAAGGCGCTGAAGTGAAGCAGGGCGATTCCATCGCGACTGCCGGGCGCAGTGAGCTTGAGAAGGATCTCGGCAACCATGTGCACTTCGAAGTGTACGAGGGCGGGAAACTGGTCAACCCTGTGAGCGTGCTTCCGCAAAAATAATTTCATTTCTTTGTAGCCATGCGCCCACCGCGCACATGAAGAGGGCAGGATCTTGTGATCCTGTCTTTTTTTTGTTGCGGTTTCGGACGGCAAGTCCAACCCTTGCTGGGCCTTGTTTCTTGGACTTTTTAGACTTGTCCGTCACAGGCATGTCCAGAAAATAAATGGGTCCAAGTAAGCTTGTCACCCCTTGAAACCGAGAATATCCCGTCATGCCCCTCATATAATGTACCAAACTATCCACACAGTAGGGAGGCGGGAGCGTGCACGATTACATCAAAGAGCGGACCATTAAGATCGGACGCTGTATCGTGGAAACGAGGCATACGGTTCGAACTATAGCCAAAGAATTTGGCGTGTCGAAGAGCACGGTGCATAAGGACTTAACCGAACGTCTGCCGGAGATCAACCCGGACCTGGCGGATCAGGTGAAGCACATTCTCGAATACCACAAATCCATCCGCCATCTGAGAGGCGGAGAAGCTACCAAGATCAAGTACAAAAAAACCGGCAGCAACCGCGAACCGGTGGCCACGGCGAAATCCTGATTTTTAGGGCTTAGGTCACTAGATTGACGTTGAATCCCTCCCCTAAAGTATGATATGTTAAAAGCTGGTATAGGATCGAAATATGGGACCTGTTTTGCCGAAGATCATCATCGATTGCTAGATTATGTCGAAGGATGGTTCGGTACAGCGAACAGACTCTTTTACCATAAAATAACACTTTGGGGGCTTTTCATGATGTTGAGCAAGGATATTGGAATCGATCTCGGAACGGCGAACGTGCTCATACACGTAAAGGGGAAGGGGGTAGTGTTAGACGAACCTTCCGTTGTCACTATTGAGACCGACACCAAACGAGTCCTTGCCGTCGGTGAGGAAGCACGGCGCATGGTCGGGCGCACTCCCGGCAACATTACGGCGATCCGCCCGCTGAGGGACGGGGTCATCGCCGACTTCGAAATTACGGAAGCGATGCTGAAGTACTTTATTGATCGCGTGGGCGCGCGCAGTTGGCACAGCCGGCCCCGAATCCTCATCTGTGCACCGACCAACATTACTTCGGTAGAGCAGAAGGCGATCCGGGAAGCGGCTGAGCGCAGCGGCGCAAGGGATGTGTTCCTTGAAGAAGAACCGAAGGCAGCGGCAATTGGCGCAGGAATGGATATTTTCCAGCCGAGCGGTAACATGGTTGTGGACATCGGGGGCGGCACCACGGATGTGGCCGTCCTGTCCATGGGCGATGTCGTCACCGCTTCTTCGATTAAAATGGCGGGGGACAAGTTCGACGAGGCGATCACGAAGTATGTGAAGCATAAATATAAATTGCTGATCGGGGAACGGACGGCAGAAGATTTGAAGGTAGCAATCGGAACGGTTCGTCCAGGCGGTAGACAAGCTGAGATGGATATTCGCGGACGCGATATGGTATCGGGGCTGCCGTTTACTGTAACGGTGTCTTCGGCAGAGGTGCAGGAAGCACTGTGGGATCCGGTGTCATCGATCGTACTCGCAGCCAAATCTGTTTTGGAGCGGACCCCGCCGGAGCTGTCGGCGGACATTATCGATCGCGGCGTCATATTGACCGGCGGTGGCGCACTGCTTCATGGTTTGGACGAGCTGTTAACGGACGAGCTGCGGGTGCCGGTGCTTGTTGCGGAGGATCCGATGCATTGTGTGGTTAAGGGAACGGGAATTATGCTGGATAATTTGGACAAGGTCGTAAAGAAAAAGTTCTAACCTTCCGATATAGATGATAGGAACAACATGAATATAGATACGAATCGGTATAATACCACGATGAAATTAGCGATCTGCTCCGCATTATATACACGCTGATAACAGCGGAGAGGGCGGAATTGTAATGGAAAAGAGAAGCGTTCGCCTTTGTTTTTGGATTTCAACCAAATCCAAGATGGTAACAAGAAATCCAAAGACAACAGCGATTGGAAGTACAATCCGTCATCGTAGCGGTCGTTATATCGATTAAGGTTGTTATGATTCGTTAATGGAAGGGAAGTGCCTTCATTGTTAAGAGGTCTATATACAGCCGCTTCAGGGATGATGACTCAGGAGCAGCGACATAATACGGTGACGCAGAACATCGCTAACGTCAACACGACAGGCTACAAGGCAACCAACAGCGTACAGCGTTCGTTCCCTGAAGTTCTTGTCTCCATGATCGGCGGCAATGATTCGACGAATGCAGGACGGAAGCTCGGTAAGTTCAACACGGGTGTTTACGCTGAGGAGAGCATATCGCTTTATACGGAAGGCGCGCTCCGTGAAACGGGCAAGTCAACAGACTTTGCGCTGGTATCCTCTTTTATAGTACAGAATCCGGCAACGGGCCAACCTTATCCCTTTGATGCTTCCGGCAGATACGTGGATGAGAACGGCGAGGTGATCTACCGGCCGGAAGGTTTTTTTACGGTTCAGAATGAGAATGGGGATATCCGTTACACCCGTAATGGCAGCTTCCGGGTTAGCCCGAATGGGAGCCTCTTGAGCGATGGTGGCTATCAGGTTCTGGATAACAATAACAGACCGATTGTATTGACAGGCTCGGCGAGTAACTTTACAGTGAATGAGCAAGGAGAAATCATGGACGCAGAAGGCAATGGGACAGGCATCATTCTCGGAGTAAGCATCGTGAGCGAGCCTCATGGACTGATTCGTGAAGGTCATGGCGTGTTCCGTATGGCCGATCCGGACGGGGAAGTGCGTTTTATGGCACCCGGTGATAACGGAGTCATCCGCCAGGGATTCATCGAGGGGTCCAACGTGGATCCGACGCAATCGATGGTTGAATTGACAGCTGCGCTGCGCGCGTATGAAACAAACCAAAAAATCGTTCAGTATTACGACAGAACGCTGGAGAAGGCGGTCAATGAGATCGGCCGAGTCTAAGCTGTGTTTGTAAGTAGGCAGGCAGCACAACTGCTGTATGAAAATGTGAGCCCACGGGAGGTAAGTGATGAACAACTCGATGATTAGCGCCATGGTGTCGATGAATGCCCTCCAGCAGCGATTGGATGTCATTGCGGACAATATAGCAAACGTCAATACGGCTGGTTATAAAAAAAAGGAGGCTTCCTTTGAAGATGTGCTGACGCAGGTTCAGCGGCATCACAAGGATTTCGACCGGACGGGCCGTGCGACACCGCTTGGCTATACACTCGGGTATGGCATGAGACTATCTTCCGTTGTGCAAAACATGGAGCAGGGAGCCATGAAGGAAACCGGAAATCCATTTGATCTGATGATTGATGGACAAGCCATGTTTGCCGTTCAGGGAGATGGCGCGATTGGATATACCCGCGAAGGTGGATTCCATGTATCTCCGGATGCCAGTAACCCTAACAACCTGCTCCTGGTCAATTCACAAGGCTATCCTGTACTTGACGTGAACAATAAGCCAATCTCACTTCCGGCCAAAGGGAAAGTTGCCATTAACGAGAAAGGGCAGATTATCGTGGAAACCCCCACGGGACGTACGGCTCCTTATGCAACCTTGAAGTTGGTCGAGCTTGAGCGTCCGGAGGGCTTGGTCGCTGTCGGCGATAACCTGTTCGTCGTAGGAAACGGTTTGGCGGAAGGCGATGTGTTCGATTTGACACCGGCGGCTCCAGGCGAGCCTCTTAAATCGAAGGTACTGTCCGGATTTATGGAACAATCGAATGTCAATCTGACCGACGAGATGACCAAAATGATGGAAGTTCAGCGGGCCTACCAGCTGACAGCACGTGCGCTTAGTTCAAGCGATACCATGATGAACCTTGCCAACACAATGCGAGGGTAGGTGGGCATCATGAGTGAATCAAATGCCAAAAAACGATCCAAGACATCCGGATGGAAAATCGCTGTCCGTATCATGATTCCTGTATTGCTCGTATTGGCATTATTCGGAGGCATGGTCTTCGGATATGTTGTCCTCGGCGATCAGGAGTTCAGTGAAGTGTTTGAATGGGGCACATGGAAGCATGTTTTTGATTTGATTTTCGCACCGTGACGTTAGGTCAGGGTGAACACAATGTCTTGAGATTAGATGCCAAACTCCCTTTAAGGGAGTTTTCTTTTTTTGGGGTTAAACGGTATAATGGGATGGGACTTGCGTATTAACTTTGTCATTTCATGACAATGGACGGATGTATATAAAATAACCACACAAAGTGGAGCCTATGCTGCGATGCTTATTCCAAATACTTTGCGGGGACCCCAAAAAACTTGTAAAAGGGCCCTCTCCTCGCACACAAGTGTCCGATGGGAGAAAGCCCCTTATCTAAAACCTTCACTTCTGCAGCGGTGAAGGATATCCATCATTTTTTCCGCAGATCCTTCTTTTTATGCACATGATCTGAAATTCGTTAAGAAAACCTCAAGAGAAAGCATGATACAGCCGTAATAATACCTCCCGCGGCTTGAGAAAGCGGCACAGCGGCAGCAAATGGAACGAACAACCCTTTTCAAACGCTGTGCTTGGCGGGTACGTACATAAGGAGGATTTTAATACTATGTTGAACATCAAACAGATTCAAGAAATTATTCCCCATCGCCCCCCGTTTTTGCTGGTCGATAAAATTGTGGAGATTGAGGACGGCAAACGAGCGGTCGGCATCAAGAACGTGACGATCAATGAGCCTTTTTTTGTCGGCCATTTCCCTGAATATGCTGTTATGCCGGGAGTCCTGATTGTAGAAGCTTTGGCGCAGGTCGGTGCTGTTGCGATTCTTAATGTAGAGAGCAACCGGGGAAAGCTTGGCTTTTTGGCGGGCATTGACGGTTTCCGTTTCCGTGGGCAAGTGGTACCGGGAGATACGCTGCGGCTGGAAGTCGAGATCATTCGTTTGAAGGGCATGATCGGTAAAGGGAAAGCAACCGCTACAGTGGATGGACGTGTAGTTGCCGAGGGAGAAATTATGTTTGCTCTCGCGGATAAGGAGTAATTTTCAGACTATTCTTGTTTGGATGAGGAAGGGAGACTTTTTTTCATGTCAGAGATGAGTCAGAGAACAATCGATACGGTACAACGTTGGTTGAATGATCCTTATGTAGATGAGGAGACGAAACAGGAACTGCGTTCACTCGAGCACGACACCAAAGAACTTGAGGAACGGTTTTATCGTGATCTGGAATTTGGCACGGGCGGTCTGCGCGGTGTTATCGGTGCAGGCAGCAACCGGATTAATAAATATACGGTAGGCCGCGCAACGCAAGGCTTTGCACAATATATCCTGGAGGCTCACGGCACCGCCGAGGGCAAGCCTTCGGTTGTCATTGCCCATGACTCCCGGCATTTCTCGCCGGAATTTGCGTTAGAGGCTGCTTTGGTTTTGGCCGGAAACGGGATTGTAGCGAAGCTGTATCCATCCTTGCGATCAACGCCGCAATTGTCATTCAGCGTGCGTCACTTGGGTGCTACCGGAGGGATTGTCATCACTGCAAGCCATAATCCGCCGGAATACAACGGTTATAAGGTGTACAACCGTGAAGGCGGCCAGTTGGTACCGGACGAAGCAGAGAACGTGATTGCCCGGATACAGGAGGTGGATTCCTTCTCTGCGGTTAAGAGGCTGTCTCAAGCGGATGCAGAGGCTCAAGGCCTGCTGGTTTGGCTGGGCGAAGCGGAGGACCAGGCTTTTGCGGATACGGTGGCGAGTGTCAGCGTGAACCGGGATCTTATCGAATCCAAGCTGGGCGAAGATATCCATATCGTATTCACGCCGTTACATGGCACAGGGCAAGCACCCGTAGAGCGCGTGCTTAAGAGCATCGGCTTTAAGCATATTCATGTCGTTCCGGAGCAAGCCGAGCCGGATGCTAACTTCTCCACCGTCAAATCCCCGAATCCGGAGGAGCGGGAAGCTTTTACCCTCGCGATGAAGCTGGGCGAGAAAGTGGGAGCTGACATTTTGATCGGGACGGATCCCGATGCGGATCGTATGGGGGCTGTCGTGAAGAATAGCCAGGGCGAGTACGTGGTGCTGACAGGCAATCAATCCGGCGCGATTATGATCCACTATTTGCTGGGGCAATTGAAGGAAGCGGGTAAGCTGCCTAATCATGGTGCGGTTATCAAGACGATCGTAACGAGTGAGATGGGGGCGGCGATTGCCGAGTATTATGGTGCCACCGTCTTTAATACATTGACAGGCTTCAAATACATTGGTGAGAAAATGACCCAGTTCGAGGAGTCCGGCAGCCATACGTATCTGTTTGGTTATGAGGAGAGTTACGGCTATTTGGCTGGCAATTATGCCCGCGACAAGGATGCCGTATTGGCCTCGATGCTCATATGCGAAGCAGCCGCTTATTATAAAGGACAAGGCAAGACGCTGTACGATGTCCTGCAGGAGCTGTATGAGCAGTTCGGTTATTTCCTCGAGACACTGGAATCTCGGACGCTCAAAGGTAAGGATGGTGTCGCCCAGATTCAAGCGAAGATGTCCGATTGGCGCGATAATCCGCCAGGGGAAGTCGGAGGCGTGCCGGTTAAGCAGGTGCTTGATTATGCCGAAGGCCTGGACGGGTTGCCGAAGGAAAATGTGTTAAAGTATCTGCTTGATGACGGATCTTGGTTCTGCCTGAGACCTTCCGGTACCGAACCGAAGATCAAAGTGTATTTTGCCGTGCGCGGCGAATCTCTCGCCGATGCGAATCGCAAAATTCAATCGCTCTCGGCTCAAGTCATGGCCCGGGTAGACGCTTAAACATAAATACATTGAATGAGAGAAGAGAACGAAGGAAATTTACGATGGTTGCTGCAAGGCTCCTAAGAGCTATTGCCCTCCATCGTAAATTTCCATAGGTTCAATGAGGAGGTACTTTCGTGGTTCAGAATTGGAAACGCTGGAACACAGCAGCCCGCAAGTGGCTGTGGATTCTGGTTGTTCTTGGCGTTGCAGCGGCCCTGCCGGTGGGTTATGACCGACTGCAAACAGAATCAACATCAAAGAATGTAGAGCTGGTGTTTGATTATCGGGATTTGTTGGATGTCGCGGCGTATCAATCCAAGCCGCAGGATTTTGTATCTGAGCAGCTGGATCGCCTGAAAGAAGCCGGCGTAATCAGTATGGCGCTTTATGAAAGCACGCTGGACGAGCTGGTGAAATCGCGGCGAATATCGGTATATGACGGGCAGCAGGTCGCTGATCTGACAGGTACGACGGTCTCCCCGAATGAGAATTTTACGTATGTTTCATTCCTGAACGAGGAAAGCGCGACTTTAATTAAACCCATTATCGAAGAAACCTACACGAGATTGGGTATTCCGGTAAGATCCTGGCAGTTCGATCGTGGAGTGGATGGGTTGGTGCTGGAAACTCCGCGTTCCAATGCGGTGATTAAGCCGCTGTCTCCAGACCCGATTACCATTGGTATGCTGCGAGAGAAGGGCTTTAACATTGTGCCGCGTCTGTCGGACAGTCTTCCGTATGACCAGGCCTATATGGAGAAGCTGATGGCGTACTTCGCGGACAACGGCGTAAAACGAATTTTGTTTGAAGGTGATTCCGCAAGAGGCTTCAATGATGATGCAGACATGAAAAGCTTGGATTCCTTTGGCGAGCTTTTGAACCAACATGGCATCGGCCTCGTGGCGATTGAGAATATCAAGCGTCCGCAAAAAGGATTTACGAAACTTGCTTATTTAACAGATTACAATGTAACCCGTATTTATTCCTTAAGCGAGCGGGATGCTAATCTGGAGCCTGAGGTTATTGGAGACCGTTTTGCTCTGGCTTCCAAAGATCGTAACATTCGAATGTTCTATTTAAACGCGGAGCCGAGCCGAGATATGACCAAAGCATCCGTTACTCACCCGCTGGATAATTTGATTGACAGTTTGACAGGTACAGGTCAGGCCATTAAACAGATCGAGGACAATGGCTTCACCATGGGTCCTGCAGAGCCGTTTAAGGTAACCGACTCTTCCTTGCAGCGTTACTTCAAGCTTGGGGCTGTCGTGGGAGCCCTAGCTCTGATCACGCTCATGATTTCCTATTACATTCCGTTCCTAACGATTGCCGCTTTCCTGATCGGGCTTTTGGGCAGTGCGGGATTGTATGTTCTGAAGCCTACCTTGCTTGAACAGGCCTTGGCTTTATTTGCGGCGATCAGTGCTCCAACGGTTGCCGTCATTCTGGCGATTCGCAAAGTCAATGAAACGCAGCAGAGCATACCGGACATGAGTTCTGGCCGAAGAGTGACCCATTCGATCGTACTATTGATAAAGACCACGATCTTGTCGCTTGCAGCCGTACCAATCGTTGTTGCGTTATTGAATAATGTGACCTATATGCTCGTTCTGGATCAGTTCCGCGGCGTGAGCTTGCTGGCTGCAGCGCCGATAGGACTCATTGCAATCTACGTGGTTCTGTACCGAGGCGGATCTACTTATAGCTCAATTCTGAAACTGCTTAAAGCACCGATCTCGCTGACATGGGTCATCGCAGCCGGCATTGTGGCTATTGTCGGTTGGTACTATCTCACCCGTACAGGTAATGCAGGCTCTGTGTCGTCGATCGAAATGGCATTCCGTACATTCCTGGAAAATACGTTTGGCGTACGTCCGCGTAATAAGGAGTTCTTGCTTGCCCATCCAATGATGGTACTCGGCGTGTTCCTGTCATTTAAATACCGTCATGCCGTTTATCTGCTCATTATCGGTGTAATGGGGCAGCTGTCGATGGTCGGAACATTCACGCATATTCACACGCCACTCTATATTTCGGCCATTCGCGTTGTACTGGGTCTTGGACTCGGCTTGATTATCGGATTGATCGCGATATTGGTATGGCAAGTGGCAGAAAGGATCTGGAAACGATGGTCTCCACTTCTAAGACAATAGTCATCTCCGGATACTACGGATTCAAAAATAGCGGTGACGAAGCGGTCCTCAAATCCATCTTGACCGCTCTGGAGCAGGAGGGTAAGGCAACGGGGATTGAGATCAATCCCGTTGTACTTTCCATTGACCCGGATTGGACTTCGGCCGCCTATGGGGTAAAATCCGTTCACCGAATGAAGCTGGGAGAAGTTCGACAGGCAATCAAGGACAGTGACGGTTTGATCAGCGGTGGAGGAAGCTTGCTGCAGGATGCCACCAGCCCGAAGACAATCCCGTATTATCTGGGCGTCCTCAAGATCGCGCAGTGGCTTGGTAAACCGACGTTTATTTATGCGCAGGGCGTCGGACCTGTCAACCGTAAGCTGTTTTATCCGATGATTCGCTCGATCTTCCGAAAATGCACCTACATCTCGGTGCGTGACATTCAGTCAGGTGAACTGCTTCAGTCGATGGGAATATCTGCGGAAGCCATTCACGTCGTACCCGATCCGGTGATGGGCATGCCGCTGCCAGAGGGTGAGGATGTTCAGCGTGATTTTAACCCGGGATCGGGGTTAGAAGAGAACGATGTCGCATCAGTTTCTTCTATAGAAGAACATCGTGAATCATTCGAAGAAGCTTTAGTGCAGTCCTCATTATCCAATCGCGAAACGGAAGGGGAAGGATCTCTGCCGGTTATCGGTATTTCGGTTCGATATTGGCACCCGGAACGCAAAGAGCTGAAGGCTGTTACGGAAGGTTTAAAAGCATTAGCCGCACAGCGTCCGGTACATCTTCGCTTTCTCCCTTTTCATCAGCCGGATGATCTTGAGGCTTCGCAGTTTATTGCTAGCGGCATTGGCGATATTTCCAAGAATGGTTCGATTATCAGTTTCTATCGTGATGAGAAGCAGCCGCAGGACATGCTGCGAGAGGTCAGCCATTGTGATATGATACTGGGCATGCGTCTGCATAGCCTGATCTATGCCGCGAATCAGTGTGTGCCGTTACTCGGAATTTCCTATGATCCGAAAATCAATCACTTTTTGAAGCGGCTGGGCAGCGAACCTGCGGGAAGCAGTGAATCACTTGACGCAGATGCGTTAAAGGATCAGATGCTGAAGCTGTTAGACGATGCAGCGGCATGGAAGGCGGAGCACGGCGAGCAGATATCCGTATTGAAACAAGAGGCTGCGCTGCCTGCACGCCACATTGCCCAATATTTACGCCATAGAGGATGATAAACATGAAACAGACCTATCCATTTCCTACCGTATCGGTGTTCGAGATTCCTTTTTCCAAGCTTAGTATGAAAGATACGGTGAAGTTCCTGACCGAGGCTGTTCAGTCAAGACAGCCCCACCATGTCATAACGGCGAATCCGATCATGGTGATGACGGCCGTCAACCAACCGGAATATAAACAGATGATGCAAAGTGCCGAAATCATCGTTCCGGATGGGACGGGGATCGTCTGGGCTGCCAGTGTGGGCGGCGAACCGCTGGAGGGGCGCGTCACCGGCTTTGAGCTGTTACATGAATTGTTGAAGGTCGGGGAAACCTATAGATGGAAGTTCTTTCTGCTGGGAACCACTGCCGAAGTGATTCAGGAAGCTGCCGAAAGGTTACAAATGCAATATCCGGCTGCGATTATATGCGGCTACCGGGACGGTTTTTTTGGACCTGACGAAGATGCTGCCGTCATTGAGCAGATTCGGGCAGCTTCACCGGATATTTTGTTTGTCGCCCGTGGTGCGGACAACCAAGAGCCTTGGATTGCGCAGCATAAACAAGCGCTTCAGGTTCCGGTTGTTATGGGAGTCGGGGGATCTTTCGATATTATCTCCGGCAAACTGAAGCGGGCGCCGAAAGTATTCCAAAAGCTTCGTCTCGAATGGTTTTACCGCCTTCTGAAGGAGCCCACCCGTTACAAAAGAATGCTTGCGCTGCCGAAATTCGTAGTGAAAGTGCTGCGCGAGAAAGAAAACGTAACGAAATCGAGCTAAATGGCTCATTTCTGTGGGGGAAATCCGGGATTTCACCGGAAATTGGTATTGGTTTTTGGACCCGAAGGGAGTATAATTCAACCGGTAGACTTTTATTGGGGGTCGAATGATTACATGTTAATGATATACATCATCGGGTTTATCGTATCGCTGACGCTCGCCCTGCTCTTAACGCCGCTTGTGAAGAAGTTTGCGGTTAAGATTGGTGCCGTTGACGTTCCTAATGCCCGCAAGGTTCATACCCGGATCATGCCCCGACTCGGGGGACTCGGCATCTATCTGGCTTTTATTCTTGGACTGATTGCAGTTCTTCCTTTTCTTCCGGATAGCCTGTCGCCTCGGGATGCCAACTTTATGAAGGCATTTCTGATCGGCGGTTCCATGATCGTATTGATCGGAGCCTTGGATGATCGATTTGAACTTTCGGCCAAAGTGAAGTTTCTGGCTCAAATTGCAGCTGCTTGCGTAGTTGTATTCGGATTTAATATTACCGTGGACTTTGTAAATATACCGTTCCAGGACCGGTACTCCATGCTGGAGAGCTGGGTATCGATTCCACTGACAATCTTCTGGATTGTCGGCGTAACCAACGCGATTAATCTCATTGACGGACTGGATGGACTTGCAGCCGGTGTTTCGGGTATTGCAATCGGCACGATTCTGGTCATGGCCGTCTTGATGGGCAACACCACCGTTGCCTTGCTCTGTCTGCTGCTGCTTGGCAGCATTATCGGGTTCCTGTTCTTCAACTTCCATCCGGCCAAGATTTTCATGGGGGATACGGGCTCGTTATTCCTTGGATTCTGTTTGGCCATGCTGTCCCTGCTTGGATTTAAACAGATTGCGATTGTATCCTTCATTACGCCGCTGATTATTATCGGTGTTCCGTTGTCCGATACGTTTTTCGCTATCATTCGTCGTAAAATCCAGAAGAAACCGATCTTCGCTCCGGACAAGGGGCATCTGCATCACTGTCTGCGCGAGCTTGGATTCAGTCATCGCCAGACGGTGTTGATCATTTACGTGATTGCCGCATTTTTCGGCGTACTGGCCGTCATTCAATCTTCGGCTGCCTTGTATGAAGCCAACTGGGTCACCTTCGTCGTGATCTGCGTCATGATGTGTTTCATGCAGATCGGTGCTGAAATTATCGGACTGGTCGGCAAGACCAAACGGCCGATTCTGGGTCTGATTAACCGTATGCGAATGAAGGCAAATCCCGAAAGCCGCACGAAGTAGAACTTATTCTTTTTCATGATGTGTCACAATAGACAAGCCTTGCCCAAAAAAAGGGTGAGGCTTTTTTGTGTATTTTCTAAATAATGGTGGTTGTGTTGCCGATACATTAATTAGAGGAAATTTAACATGTGATTTTGGAAAGTGAGGGAATATAGTGACCAAAACGAAACAAGAGTCGATTGGGTTGGAAGGTCAGCAGAAGGGAGAGCGAGGCGTGAAAACGAAGTTACAGTCCTGGGTCAGCTTGATGCTTGCCGTGGCTTTATTATTTACTTTGGTGCCGCCACTACCGGCTGCTGCAGCGGATGAAGACGGAGCAAGATTTTTCTACTTTGACAGTATAAGCAGTGACTCAAAAACACCAACTCCTGAAAACCGGGGGACGGTTGACATTACTGGTACTTACTGGGGGATCGTTCCCAACTCCATCACTTACAACATACAGCGCATGGATGACCAAGGTCTCCCTTCTGGAGAGGGATCTAAGCCAGTAGTGGATGAGGCAGCCAGCACTTTTAAATTAGTGAATGTAAGATTGTATTCGGGA
The DNA here is from genome assembly GCF_056173265.1 of Paenibacillus sp. QJM3NY_38. Taxonomy (NCBI): domain Bacteria; kingdom Bacillati; phylum Bacillota; class Bacilli; order Caryophanales; family Paenibacillaceae; genus Paenibacillus; species Paenibacillus sp. QJM3NY_38. Next base: position 6,760,162 of record NZ_CM149665.1, on the reverse strand, counting down.
GTCAATAAAATTACGATCTCGGGTGTGAACAATCTGGGTAAATCCGTCAGTAAGGACGGTTATATTAAATATACGGATGCGCCTGCGATCTATGAAGTCTCTCTAACTGACGGGACTGTATTGCCGGATCCGGCAGTGTCTCCGGACCCTGTCATTACCACAAGGCAAACCATCAGTATTTCGGTAAAAGCCGCGAATAGCAGCAAGAGCATGACCGTAAACGGTGTTACCATGTTTGCGGGAGGTGGGGATGCCTATTATTCTGGAGGTATTCGTCTGAATGATGGTGCCAACCAATTGGTGATTGTCGCACGATCCGATTCGAAGGAACAGACTATAGTCCGACAGATAGTGTACCATCCACCAGGAGGCATTACATTATACAAACCGGAGTTCGCTGAGAAAAGTATCGGTCCTTCAGAGGTCATCACCGTGAATAGAGGTAGATTGTCCGGTGAAATTATAGTAGATAAGGATAACACAGCAACTCAAGCAACGATCCAATTGTTCAGTCCTAATAACAAAAATACACCAATGGCCGACGCTAATGAAGTTATTCAGTTGAACCGTGATAATGCTAGTGTAAAGGGCGACACGGTTAGATATAAGTTTAGGACTTCGGCCGATATAGAACTGAATAATAATGGCGAATACGTACTTAAGGTTATTGTAGGCGGGAAGGTAAGGGAACTGTCTTTCAAGTATCGCAGTGATGGTTCCCCGGTAATTCAGGAGATTCATCGGTTATTACCTGATGGGAGTGGCTTTACCGAATCCAAATTCCCTGAAGGAGGCAGTCTGACAGTAAGCGAACTGCCACTGTATATATCTGTTACTACTCAAAATGGCGGGGAACTCAAGTTAAGGACAACTGCGAATGCAAATGGACTGGTATACGATGACCCCATAGCTACAATTAATGGTAGAGAAACGTTCATTATTAGAAGTCTCCCTTCAGGAGAACAGTCATTAGTTATTGAGCTTTTTAATGGGACAGAATTAACTGACTCTAGAATATTGCCAATTACGTTCCTGTCGGCGCCATTTATTGAAGTTGACGAATTGTATAATAATAAAGTCTTCAAAGACCCGGAATCAGAATTCACAAGCATTAAGGGACGTGTGGTAAACTTTGACCCTGAAGAAATTATAGTGAGGGTTAATGGCACCAGTGAAATTGTAAAGGTGGAAGATGGGCGTTTCAGTGTGGATAAGAGCCTGAGATCTGACTTGTTTAAATTGTTGCCCGGCCCTAATAAAATCACCATAACGACGGATTCTGGTACACCGAAGACAGAGTTTACGGTGCTTTACTTCAATAATAACGCTTCGGTTATCAAGAATATAACCCCGTTCGTGAATGCGATGGGCGTTCCTAATCCGGGCAGTAATATTGATAAGGAAGTGTTTAGAGAGACAGGACAATTGCAGTATTCAACATACGAGAAAAGTCTCGGACTGACTTTTTCAGTTGAGGATACCGATGAAATAACGATTAATCTTAGCCATCCAAGCAGCGGATTGTATGCTGCATTTACTAAGGAAGGAGTTCAATGGAATCTTAAGGGTGGTAAACTTCTTAGTGATATAGCTGGAAACAATCCTTCGGATTATTACACGATTATTGATAATGGCAAGGAAGTTATTGTGGTTCTGAACAAGATTGAATTGCCAAGGACAGGGGTTCAAGCCGTCACGATCGGTTCCCGTATACAGTCTACATCAACCTCCGAAACCGTTGAATTTACAAGAGAAGTGCCGGATGCACTGCTGTTGTCACCTAAACTTCCGCAGGAAAGTGTAGTGAAGCAAAATTTCGTAATGGTAAGCATCTTGGCGGATGGTGCAGATGATATTCTGATCGGTAAGGAAAAGATGGTGAAATCAAGTACAAACAGCGGTATTTTTAGACTGGAAGTCAAGAATTTGAAAAAAGGGAAGAATACGATCAAGTATACGATTGTAACCGGTGAAGAGAAGAAGAATAGATCATTCGATATTACTTATTCAAATGAAGCTTCAGAAGGTGCGCAATACAAGACAAGCTTGCCGAAGTCAGGGAAGGTATCCGTATTCGATGGCAATCTTGTTATGAATGTTCCGAAGGGCACGGTATTAAGACAAGCTTTGGGAGGGGATGACGCACCGACCATCAACCTTTTTGATGAGCGTAATATCATCTTCGGCATAGCTAATCCGGTCGATGGACGTACTCTCAAAGAGTACAATCGTGTTGGAGAAGTATCCAATGAGGAGGAGCAAGATGGAAGGCTTGATTTTATCAGGCCGAACACAGGTATCCAGGCGATGCTCCGCCCTGTAGATCACTTTGGACATGCATCGAATCTGTATTGGGTGGACGCAGGATATTTCGATAACATCAATCAAGCTGCCATTGACTTGGATAAGTATGAGTTGACGGAGGCTGATCATCCATACAGTACACGAGGAAGTAATGACTTAATGCACCGGTTAACAGCTAAAGATTGGATGGAACCAACGCAACCCGGGACAATCACGTTAAAATACGATAGCAAACTCGTGAACTCAGCGTCAGACAATCTGGCCATTGGTTGGCTGAATCCGACTAACAACTCAAGTAACGGAACCCATTGGGTGAACCTTGGGGGTAAAGTAGATGCCAAGAAGAACACTGTCACGGCACCGTTTAACGGTTTTGGTTATTACGTAGTTATGTCATTGCGTTATAGTTACGATGATGTAATTGCACATAAGACAGCAAGAGCAGACATTGAGCTTATGCTCGCACGTGGGATCATGAACGCTTCCTATACGAATAATTTTGGGGTGTTCGATGAAGTATCCCGCGGTGAATTTGCAACACTGCTGGTTAAAGCGCTGAATATTCCGCTGGATTATGACACGGATGTGGACAAGCTGACCTTTGATGACATTGGGGATACCATAACTCCGTTGTGGGATTACCGGTACATTGAAACTGCGGCTCGCAAAGGCATTATTCGCGGTACGGGCCCAAGAGTGTTCGGACCGAATGCTGTCCTGACTCGTGAAGAGGCTGCGAACATATTGGCTCGTGCCATGAATTTAAAGTTGGGGGATATCGAGAAGGACAAAGCCAGCTTGCAGAAGCAGTTCACTGATGCTAACACGATTAAGTCCAGTTATTCCTATCCAGCAATTCTTGCAGTAACGAAGGCAGGAATCATCACGGGCATTCCGAATTCGATGCGGGAAGGCGAGAAAAAACCAACTTATCGATTCGATCCGAATCGGGTGTTAACCCGTGCGGATACCGCAACGATTGTAAAAAGAATGATGGCAAAATTAAAAGTGCTCTAAGAAAAAGATATATGATGGAAAGCCGCCCGATTCCCACGGAATCGGGCGGCGCTAATTCAATAAGGCCTTGGTGTTAGAGCTATCGTCAGAGATCGAGGCACCTATTTCCAACTACATTGTTTTGTAATTTTGTGTAGAATACGCTACAATAGCGGAAGCACATACTATTTTTAGAGGGTGAAGATGAATTTATGAAGCCGATATTATCAAAAGCGCAGCTCGACTACATGAAGGCGAAGACCAAGTTCGAGGAAAAAGCCAAAGTAATGGAGAAGAAGATTGAGCTGGCTCGTGCCGCTCATGATGAGATAACTCAGGAAGTCATGGAGGGACTCGTTGTTGAGACAGGCTTTCATGATTCATTTAACGAAATGACAGCAGCAGAGAATGCGTTGATCCAGTGGTCTCATACAACAATAAAACATGACAAAACATATCGTACGAATAAAGCGGAGATTGATCTGATGTACGAAACGCTGCACAGTAATCCAGAGATGCGTGCACGTATTATCCAGCTTGCTATGAAGATTCGATAGTATTCTACAGAAGGCGCCTACAAGGCGTCTTTTTTTGTTGTCGTAAAATGTAATTAAGTCGTTGTTATGCGATTCAAAAATAATTTCAGAAATATTTTTAAAAAAACTTTGCAACTGCCGCAACTTTTCGGGAAATTAAACGTTTATAATGTAGAACCCAATGAGGAACCCAAGATTATCCGAAACAAGAAACTTGTCTATTAATTAGAAAAATGTTCTTTACGGAGTATGGGACTCGTTGTATAATACCTAGGTAGGATTAGGAATCTATGTTTGTAGTGTTCTCTCGTTAACAAGATTCTGTGATATCGTCACAGACATCATTTATGATTTACGCTCAACTCGAGAAAGGAGGTGCAGGACAAATGAGTGATAAGAGCTACCAAATTAAAGAAAACAATCAAGTGATGATTCAAGGAGGAGAAAAAAAGGTTATGAAGAAAATTTTATCCGTAGCACTGTCTACAGCAATGGCATTCTCCATGTTTGCTTCTGTTGCATTCGGTGACGATGCGCTTAACACACAACAGAAATTTGATGTACTGAAAGAAAAAGGGATCTTCACTGGATATCCAGACGGTACTGCTGGCCTGGACAAAGAAATGACTCGCGCTGAATTTGCAAAAGTTCTCGTGGGCATCATGGGTCTTGAGCCAATTCAAGGCAAAGCATCTTTCAAAGACAAAAACTACAAAGCTGACAAATGGCCAGCTCCTTATGTAGAAGCAGTATACGCTGCTGGTCTGATGGAAGGTAAAAACACAACGAAAATGATCTTCGACTTCAACGGTAAAATCACCGTTCAAGAAATGGCGAAGGTTCTCGTTACTGCTCAGAAACTTGAAGTTCCAACAGAAACTGATAACAACGCTTCTGACTGGGCTAAAGGTTATGTTCAAGCAGCAATCAACGCTGGTCTGGTAGACGCTAAAGCTAATCCTAAAGCGAACGCTTCCCGTTCCCAACTGGTTGAAGTTGCTTACACAATCTACCTGTCCCAACAAAAACCAAAAGTAGTTTCTTATGATGTTACTGAGAGCGGTAAAGTTGTAACTTTCAAACTTGCTAACAACGAAGAAGTGAAAGTTGAACTGGAAACAGCTCTGAAAGCTAACACAGCTACTGAAGTTAAGTTCAAACATAACAACTACGAGTACACTGAAAGTGTAACATGGGTTGTAACAGCAGCTACTAAGGTTGAGTCTGCAAGCTCCGTTAACCTGAAAGAAGTTGATGTAGTATTTGACGGTAAAGTAGACAAAGCTACTGCAACTGACAAAAATAACTACACTGTTGATTCCAACTCGAGAAAAGTTAAATCGGTATCTTTGCTGGAAGACGGTAAAACGGCTCGTATCCTGTTAGACACAACTTCCGCTGGAACGTTCACTCAAGGTACAACTTACAAGGTTGTAGTTAAAAACGTTAAGAATTCCGAAGGTTCTGTGGTGCCGCAAGGTGAAGTTTCCTTCACATCTGCTGATAACACACTTCCTACAGTAACAGAAGTAAAAGCTCTGGGTACTAAAGCGATCAAAGTAACTTTCTCCGAGCCGATCAAGACCCCAACAAGCAGCAACTTCCAATTGGATGATAAAGCTTATGTTGGTTCTGTAACTCTTGGTGCGAACGAAAGAGAAGTGATCTTGCGTGACTACACAGGAACTATCTCTGAAGGTGCGCACAAATTGACAACTTCTTTGGTTGAAGACTACGCTGGTCTGAAATCCTTGGCAGCAAGCACTGATTTCACAGCAGCAGTTGATTCTGAAGGACCTAAAGTAACTGAGATCTCTGCTACTTTGGAAAAAGTAACTGTTACTTTTGATGAAGAAATTGATCCGAATTCTGTAACAAATGACAGCTTCTACTGGAAGAATGGAGATAGCAAAAAGACTGGTAAGGTAACTCAAATCGCTTCTAATGTTTACGAAGTGCAATTTGATCAAGCCAACCGTCTGCCAGGCTATGAATCCACTCTGTTTGTTGAAGTGAAGGATTATTCTGGTAATGCAAATGCTCAAAAAGAGCATAAAGTAACAGCTACTGTTGACCTTGTTCAACCTAAAGTGGTTGATGTATCTTTTGGTACGGACGTAGCTAATCAGTTGACAGTACGTTTTGATAAGCCGGTTCAAATTGGTGCTAACGACATCAAATTCTTTTCTGTTAAAAAAGGCAGTGATGTAATTCCTGTTAAAGCTGTACATGAAAAGGCTGGATCTGATCATAAAGTTTACAATGTAGAGTTCTACTCTAAATTGTCCGGTACTTATAACCTGAAAGTATCTGATGTTAAGGACAGAACAGCTCTTGCTAACACTATGGTAACTTATGAAGGTACTTTCTTGGCAAGTGACAGTGCAGCACCGCGCTTGGAAGCTTATGGTGTAGATGTTAACAATACTAACCGTACTGTTTCCCTTACTTTCGATAGAGAGATTGACCTTGCTACATTGAATAATCGTGCTAATTACTATATTGGATTCGTGAAAAACGGTTCTGCTACACCACAAAACATCTCTCTTCCAAGTGATGTTCAAGTGAATGTGTTCGAGAATGGTAAATCAGTTGTATTGGTATTCCCTCAATACGTTGAAGGAACAGAGGTAACATTCCCTGGAACTGTTCAATCTGTAAGCATTGCTGGACTGAAGTCCAAGACAGGTCAGGCTACTGGTTGGATTACTACTGATCCTTTGAATGAGGTAGCATTGACAGCAAATTCTGCGGCTCAAAAAGACAGCAGAACTATTGAGGTTGCATTTAATAAAGCTATCGCTAACGCTTATGCTAGCGACTTTAGAGTTGAAGGAACAACAGTAACATCAGTATCTATCAGTGGCAATAAAGTCACTCTGAAAACTAATTCTGATGTATCTACAGGTAGCGGCGTTTCTACTGTAAGCAATAACGCCATTCAAACTTACACTGGTAAGAAAATTGGTGCTGTAAACGTAACTACAGTAGGTGAAGTGGCTCCGAAGGTTGCGATTTCAACTGATACAGTTCTTATTCAAACTGATCGTACTGTAAAACTTCCATTCACAACAAATCTTGATGCTACTGCAGATAAAGCAGGCATGGCAGCAAATCTTCTTGTTAAACGTGCTGACAAACCTAGTGATAGTGATGCGCTGAAAGCCGTAGATGAGTATGGAGTTGAGGTTGTTGAGGGTAATAAGTTGGCGATTACTTTCAAAGATAACAATCCTGATAACATTGTGTACATTGTTAGTGTGAAAGATAATGCAACATTTATTCGCAATGCTGTTCAACCTGATAAATTTGCAGGTAAATCAGGTGAGTACAGAACATCTGGTACTGTAACTACTCCAACAGGCGTTAGAACATCTTTCGCTAACACTACTCCTGGTGCAGTTGCGGATCCTGGCCAAGTACAAGTGAATGAATTGGCCCTTACTGGAACTCCTGAAGCTGGCGATTTGGTAGTAAGTTTCAATGATGGATCTGGCACTGCCAGTGAAACTATTACAATTTCAGCTGGTGATGATTTAGATGCTGTAGCAACTGCTATCGCTACTGCATTTAATACTGCTTTAACAGCGGACTATGATGTTACAAGCGATGGTTCTGTAGTGACCTTTACTACAAAAGCTCCAGCAGCTAAAAATGTTCGAATCAGCTTGTTAGGATCTGTTAATGGAGAAGTCACTACTGCGATCGAAGGTAGAGCAGCAGTGGCTGCTACTCAACAGGTGGCTACACTTACTGTAACTGCAGGTGCTACCCGAGATGGGAAAAACACAGTGAAGTTTACAGATGGCAGAGTTAACAAAGAAGTAACAATTGATGTTGCCGAAGGTGACTCTAAAGCAACTATCGCTGGTTTGATCGCAACTGCATTTAGCGGTAAACTGCCAGGGTACACTGTTGCGGCTAATGGTGATGATGTAGTCTTCACTGCTAATATTGCGGCTCCTAATAAAACAATTAGCATCACTACCTCTGCTTACTAATATCAAAGTTAAGAAAGTCTGTCCTTAGGGACAGACTTTTTTTGTTTGGATAAAATCACAGATGCTATGATGTTTGCTAACAACCTCGCAGCAAAACTAAGAGCAAGAAGTTTTCACTTGTCGAGGTTCTGATTATTCTCTATAGTTAAATAGAGATGAATTAACCTAGGAGGAATAAGAACCCCGTATGAAACCTTATATGAAAGTATCACTGTTCGCGCTGGCTATCGGCGTGGGTGTATGGGTTGGCTCAGTGTACAGCAACACTGCAACTGGCGCCGGCACCACCCCAGGCACCACCGACGACCCAGTCGTCACCAAGAGCTACGTAGACCAACAAATACAGCAAGCGTTGAATGGCGGTAGTGGAGGATCTACGAACCCAACAAACCCTACAAATCCAACTCAGCCATCCCAAGGTGCTGATGAAGTCAAGAACGTTGCGCTGAAGCCAGGCAAGATTCTAATTGCCGACGCAGGAACGGAGTTCATCGTGCGTTCAGGTAATGCTGTGATCTACACAGAAGTCGCTAGCGGCGTTGCGGACCTAACGGACGGTAAAGACCTGTTAAATGGAGAAACGGCGCCCAAGAACCATTTGCTTTCCTTCCCGCGTGAAGGTCGCGGTATCCAGGTGAAAGAAGGACAGACAAGCAATCTGATTGTCATGGTGCGCGGCGGTTACACCATTAAATAGTGATCGACAACTAGGGGCGTTAGAACCTACTGGTATTGCTTTTATCCTCCGAGTTGCATTGCAATAACTTTCTTCCGGTATAATTCTCTTATAATTATTGCCAGTTGTGACAACGTTTTATACGTGTGAGTGCCTTGAAATCGACAAATAATACTTCTGTAAAAACCAATACAGGAGGTGTATTTTCATGGCACGCAGCAGTCGTAACCGTCAAGTGGTACCGGAGAGTCGTGAAATGCTGAAGCAAATGAAATACGAAATTGCAGCAGAGTTTGGATTGCCTGTAGGATATGGTAGCGGTTCCAATGGAGCCGATACGGAATTTGGTTCTGAGTTAGGAACCATCGGAGGTGGATCTGCCAGCCGTCGTCCTGGATGGGGACATCTAACATCCCGTGAGAACGGATCCGTTGGTGGAGAGATCACTAAACGTTTGGTTCGAAACGCTGAACAAAGTCTCTTCGGTAGACTGTAGTCGTTTTTCAGTTACAAGTGGAACTTATTCTTGATTGAAATGATTGAAAAACCCAAGAAAATCCTTGAAAAACAGCTTACTTACTGGATTGACACCTGGTAACAAATAAGTTAATATGCATGTTGAGGATTGTACATTTCAAACCTTTTCCTGTCGGAAAAGGTTCATTTTTTGTGTAGGACCTCTTGATATATCACATACTATTCATATGGGAGGTTGATCTCATGTCTTTAACAGGGCGACGTTTATTTACATCTGAGTCCGTAACTGAAGGACATCCGGATAAAATCTGTGACCAGATTTCTGATGCGGTACTCGATGCTTTTTTGGCTAACGATCCGAACGCACGCGTAGCTTGTGAAGTTTCCGTGGCGACTGGTCTTGTTTTGGTCATTGGTGAAATTAGCACTAAATCTGAATACGTGGATATTCCATCCATCGTACGCAATACCGTGAAGGAAATCGGGTATACCCGTGCAAAATACGGTTTTGATTCCAATACATGTGCGGTGTTGACATCGCTGAATGAGCAATCTGCCGATATTGCACAGGGGGTAAACGCTGCACTGGAGAATCGTGATCCTTCCCAAGTGGACAAGGAAACCGAGAACATCGGTGCTGGTGACCAAGGTCTGATGTTTGGTTTTGCAACGAACGAGACCCCAGAGCTGATGCCTCTTCCGATTGCATTGTCTCACCGTATCGCTCGTCGGTTGTCCGAGGTTCGTAAAAACGGTACGCTGGAATACCTGCGTCCGGACGGTAAAACCCAGGTAACGGTTGAGTATGATGGCAATACGCCAGTTCGCGTGGATACGATCGTAGTATCGACTCAACATGCCGAAGAAGCAACGCTGGAGCAAATCCAGAAGGATATTAAAGAACAAGTTATTCTTCCTGTCGTACCGGCTGAATTGCTGGACGCAGAAACTAAATATTTCATTAACCCAACCGGCCGTTTCGTAATCGGTGGACCACAAGGGGACGCTGGTCTGACAGGCCGCAAAATCATCGTGGACACCTATGGCGGCTACGCTCGTCATGGCGGCGGTGCATTTTCCGGTAAGGATCCTACAAAGGTTGACCGCTCCGCTGCTTACGCGGCTCGCTACGTGGCTAAAAACCTGGTTGCTGCAGGACTTGCCGACAAGTGCGAAATTCAATTGGCTTACGCTATTGGTGTCGCTAACCCAGTGTCGATTAGTGTAGATACTTATGGAACAGGTAAAGTGAGCGAAGAGAAGCTGGTTGAGCTTGTGCGTAACAACTTCGACCTGCGTCCGGCTGGAATCATTCGCATGCTGGATCTTCGCCGTCCGATCTACAAACAAACCGCTGCTTACGGACATTTTGGACGTACGGATCTCGATCTTCCTTGGGAGCGCGTTGACAAAGCGGAAGCGTTGAAAGAACAAGCTGGCGTAAACTAAGGTAATTTTAAGATATGTAACAGATATAAAATTTAGGCATGTGCTGATTTAATTTTTCTTCTGAAAAAAATCGGTGCATGCCTTTTTTCTGCTTTTTTTTCTATTTAAGAGTAGAGATTCAACTCAGCTGAACCAGATAATATGACAAAAATGCAATAATTAAAAAAGCTAATGAACTATTGTCGTTATCAGATTTTCATTTAATAAATGGAAAATCAGGAATATAATTTATGACAAACTAGTTACTTTTGCAAGAAAATATAGTAACATAGGATTGATTTACATAGACTCCTAAAAAATGCCGCTACAAATTGTACAAGACTTGGTGTACGATACGCGAAAGTGTTTTTTTATAACAAATTCGTAACTTTTCCGCAAAAATGAAGTCTATTAATTAGAGACTTTATATGTTCGGCATCCGTGTTGAACGAGAGATGGGAGAGTTACGATTACATGGTTAGTCAGGGGAAAACACTGAAGTCTACAACATATGGTGTAGGCAAGAAATGGTTGATTATTACATTGGCAGGGGTCATCTGGGTAGGTCCTGTGCTGAGCAGCGGAATACCAGTGATAGGGAATCTATCAACATCCTCGGTAGCTTATGCGGCATCAACATCGGCTAAGAAGCTTGGTGAGGAAATCATTACTTCCGGTGCGGTTTTAATGAAATATCAGTATATCAACAGTACTGGCGCAAAATCGCTGGCCAATGTCATTCGAGTGGACTTGAACAACAAGTACGTAAAACTGGATGTCATGACAGGCCAAGGGAATCAATTTACAACGAGACAAAGCACGGGCGGAATGGCTAAGGAGAACGGAGCGGTTGCTGCTATTAACGGTGACTTTTTTAATACCGGCAGCGAAGGGGCTCCGATGGGTGCTCAAGTATCGAACGGTCAGTTGATGTCAACCCCATCGGAACTGAAAGGCATGTATGCTTTTGGAGTAACGAACGATGGAACGCCAATTCTGGATGAGTTTGCATTCTCGGGGAGTATTACAGCTGAAAATGGAGCCTCGTTCCCACTCGCGGGTATGAACAAAACATCATATGCTCCTGAGGGCACCGGATCAACGTATAGCCATGCGAATTCAGCTTATATCTACACCAGCGCTTGGAAGGCTATTGAGCGTCCTAAGAACAGCTCGACAACGCCTACGGAGGTTATGGTAACGGATGGGGTCATCACCGATATTTCAGTAATGGCAGGATTGCAAACAGCGATACCGGAGGGAAGCTACATCTTGCGAACCCATGGGGCTGCGGCAGAGTTCGTGAAACAAAATCTGGCAGTCGGACAAAGGCTGGAAGCCGATTATGCTTTGGTGTCCAAAAAATCAGGTAAAGAACTGGACCCATCTACACTCCAAATGATGATTGGCGGCCATACGATACTGGTGGATAACGGCAAGGCAACTTCATTCTCGCGAAACGTGAATTCGATTGGAGGAAGCAGGGCACGTACAGCCGTAGGATACTCCAAAGACGGGCGTTACGCTTACCTGATTGCCACGGAGAGCAACGATAACAGCAAAGGCATGACGCTGCAGCAGCTTCAGGATTTCATGACGAAGGTTGGAGTATGGAAGGGAATGAACCTGGACGGCGGCGGATCGACAACGATGGTAAACCGTCCACTTGCCGAGATGAACACGCAGCTGACCTTCAATACGGAATACGGCACCACGCAGCGCAGCATCGTTAACGCACTCGGCGTGTTCTCCACGGCACCTCAGGGCAGCTTGAAGGGCTTAAAAGTAAGCGGAAGCAACACGCTCCTGATCGGCCAGATCGGCACGTATGAACTGAAGGGCTATGATACTTACTATAATCCAATTGAGGCAGGTTCGATTAAACCGACTTGGAAGTCCAGCAACGGCAATCTAGCGGTCAACGGACAAAGCATAAAAGCGACAAAGCCGGGTACCTCAACACTGACGGCAGTAAGCGGCAGCACGAAAGCTACGATGCAAGTCAAAGTGCTGGGCGCGGATGATCTTGTTGCATTGACTACCGGCGTATCAAGCGCACCGCTGCAGGCTGGAACGAGCGTTTCCGTGCCGGTGACGGCCGTAACAGGCAACGGTCAAAGCTTGGAGGTTCCGAGCAGTGCGCTGAAATGGGAGTTTATCGGATTTAAAGGCAGCGTGAAAGACGGCCGCCTGACCGTATCCTCCGTGAACAGCAATACGAAAGTCGGTTATGCGATCGCACGCTATGACGGCTTTAGCACGGTCGTTATTTTGTCGGCGGCGGGCGAGAGCACGTGGGAGAACTTCGAAAATGTGAATTACCCGGTGAAGTTCACGACCAATGTGCCGGCAGTTACCGGGGCTGCAGCGATCAAAAATGGCAGCGGAGCAAAAGCATCATCTAAAGTCTTGAACTTGACCTATGATATGACAGGCGGATTAGGGCAAAAAATGTACGCTTACGCCGAGTTGAATGGCGCAACTGGCAAAGTGATCCCTGCACAGGCAACGGCCATGACCATCGATGTGGAGGGAGATAACAGCCTGAACTGGCTGCGCGCCGAGCTCAAGGATAATAATGGGAAAACCGTGTACGTCGATCTGGCTAAGGCAATTGATTGGAGCGGCTGGAAGACACTGAGCATCGATCTCAGCGGATATAACATTGCATTCCCGGCACAGATGAAGCGGTTGTATGTGGTGAACGTGGAAGAAGGCCAGGATGAGCGTGCATTGACAGGAGCTGTATCTTTTGACGATATCCGCTTCACGATGCCGTCCCTATCCGGGAATGAAGGTCTTCCAACAGGCAAGGCGGTCATGACCATTGGGCAAAAATCGCTTATGCTGAATGGTTCGAAAGTGGCAATTGATTCGGCGCCAATCTTGAAGAATGGAACGACTTACGTTCCGATTAAGCATGTGCTCGACGCGTTCGGCGGGCAAGCAACCTGGAACCAATCCGCTCAGCGGGTGGGTGTCCTGAGGGGCGGCATGCTCATGGAACTGACGGTCGGCAAGAAGGAATTCATTCTAAACGGTAAGCGCAGTTCGGCGGCTGTAGCACCTATGGTTCAAGGCGGTAGGACTTTGGTCCCTCTTCGTCTCGTTTCCGAGCAATTAGGCCTTAAAGTAAAATGGGACAAGAACACGAAGACCGTTACGATCGAATCGTGATATGGTATGATATGTATATGAAACGTTAGAAATGGAGTAGAGTGCGTGGATTATCAAGCCGATGCCATCGACCGTGTCATAAAAAATGCCATCAAAGTGATGGAGGACAGCAAATACCAAATGTTCGAAATATTGGAGGCGTCGCGGCAGGAGCTCGCGTCTCTCAATCATGAACTGCAGCGGACATTAAAAGAAACGACGGAAACCCTAGAGAAGGTAGATCAGCTGGAGCTGAACTACCGCCGTTCCCGGATCCGGCTGACCGAGGTCAGCCGGGATTTTGTCCGGTACAAGGAAGAGGACATCAAGCAGGCGTATGAGAAAGCGACGCAGCTTCAGCTTGACCTCATGATCTACCGGGAAAAGGAAATGTATCTGAAGGCAAGACGAGATGAGCTGCAGAAGCGGGTTCGTAATGTCGAGAACTCCGTGGAGCGTGCAGAATCGATCGGATCTCAGATGGGCGTGGTATTGGAATACTTGTCCGGAGAGCTGGGGCAGGTATCCCGAATCATCGAATCTGCGAAAAACAGACAGGTCATTGGTCTCAAAATTATTTTGGCGCAGGAAGAGGAACGGAAACGCATTTCCAGAGAGATTCATGATGGACCTGCACAATTGCTGGCGAATCTGGTTCTTAGGACGGAAATTGTAGAAAGAATGCTCGCAAAGCAGGAATTTAAGATGGTGCAGGACGAAATAGTAGATTTGAAGGGCCAGGTTCGATCGAGCTTGGAGGAAATGCGAAAAGTCATTTTCAATCTGCGTCCAATGGCACTCGATGATCTAGGATTAATCCCCACACTGCGTAAATACGTGCATGATTATGAAGAGAAATCGAAAATCCGCACGATCTTCGAGACACGGGGAAAAGAGCATCGTCTCTCTTCTGCGATGGAGGCTGCCATCTACCGGTTGGTGCAGGAAGCACTTTCGAATGCTGCAAAACATGCTTACCCGACTTATGTGCTTGTTGAAATCACGTACCAGGCGCAATTGGTCAAAATCGTTGTACAGGACAATGGCCTGGGATTCAATGTCGATTTGCTGGAGCAGAAAAGCAAGGACCACTTTGGGTTAATTGGCATGCGGGAGAGGGTTGAGCTGCTCGAAGGGAGAATGGAGATCAATTCAGCTGAGAATCAAGGAACCAAGATCGTGATTCATATCCCGACGAACGTAGAAAAGAGAAAGGAGTAATCGGATGGAACATTTGGAAAAAGAGAACACGATTATAAAAGTATTACTAGCGGATGACCACCAGCTATTTAGGGAGGGTCTGAAGCGTATACTGAATATGGAGGACGACATTGACGTAATCGGAGAATGCGGCGATGGAATTCAAGTACTTGAGTTCTGTAATGAAGTGAAGCCGGATATCGTGCTGATGGATATCAACATGCCTACCGAAAATGGCGTTCAAGCAACTGAGAAACTACGTGAAATGTTTCCTGAGATCAAAGTTATTATTCTGTCGATTCATGACGACGAAAGTTATGTGTTTGAAACGCTCCGTAAGGGAGCAAACGGTTACCTCCTGAAGGATATGGAAGCCGAGTCACTGATTAATGCGATTCGTTCGGTACATGAGGGATATGCATTTATCCATCCGAAGGTTACGGGCAAGCTTATTCAACAGCTCCGTCGGATGACTTATGTAAACGAAGCAGGCGCTATGGCTGAGAGCGGTTCGCGTGAGGCTGGAGTCAAATTCGTGGCAGGCGAGAATAACCCATTGACAAGGCGCGAAGCGGAAGTGCTTAGACTAATGGCTGAAGGCAAGAGCAACAAGATGATAGGGGAGTACCTGTTCATTAGTGAAAAAACTGTAAAAAACCACGTCAGCAGCATTTTGCAGAAGATGGAAGTGGACGACCGTACGCAAGCGGTTATCAACTCGATCAAATATGGCTGGGTGACGTTGTAATCGCCGATCCGAATGCACGGACGCGTCTTACATAGGGAGGGAACTGCCAAGGGCGGTTCCTTTTTGTTATGATATGGAATTTAAAAGTTTCCAACGAAGCTGAACAACCTTGATTATGATAAGAAGAACTTATTCAGCGAGGTCGACCTTTCGTGAAGGTCATTACATAGTTATTCATCTTAAGATATCAGAAAGTATAAATTTCGAAGTATGGGTCTTTTTGATATTGCAAGGAAATCTAATTAGGCATGCGGTATGTCTTTCGTGAATTTACATCGATGATGCTCTTCTTAAGATATCAGGCATGTATAAACTTCGAAGTGGGCCATCTTGGTATCGCAATAAGACATATTTCAAAAGGTGGTCTGGTCTTTCCGTGAAGACAAGCTGCGACAGATGTTCTGCTTACGGTGTTTGAGCCGTTCCCATAAAGTTCCGTGTGGGCTCTGGTTAAATCACTGTCACCGTCCCCTCCTGATCAGCATATATTGTTGATAAGAGAAGGAGGTGAGTCTCATGGTTGCCCAATTGCTGTGGATACTCGCGGTGTACGGGATTGCTGTAGCTCTGATTCATATTGTGCATGCCCGTCAACTCAGAAGAGCCGGTGAAGGAACGGGGCGGCGTAAGCATTATGTGCTGATCACGTCCAACCATGAGCGGCAGGTGGAATGGTATTTGAGAGCCCTTTCATGGTATGCCCTGCTGAGCGGGACGCGCGTGCGTGTCACCGTCCTTGATGATCAGTCGTACGATGATACACTGAAGATTGTCCAGAGATTGACTCATTTGTCCGGAATTGAACTGGTATATGGGACTTGGAGGTCCGATGATTCGGCATCACGGGAAGTGGATGCCGATCCGAATGAAGAAGAAGTGATACGGATCGATCTAAGAAACCCGATGGAGGCTGTTCGAATTCCATATGTACAGGGATAAACATCTGCAAGTTGTTTTGGTTACCAGGTTCGTATTCATATTGTTAAAGGCGTGAAGCACACTCCTAGCGTAAGCGAGGGGTGTGTTTTTTGTTTTTCTGGGGAGAGGAGCGGCTTTGCCACATCCAAGCGTGTTTGTTCTTATTTTGTCTATGGCTGAACCTCACTGAACCTCCTGCACTCAACTCCGATCTTGGTTCTATGTGATTGACTGTCCCTCGTAGCGGTACGTGTACCCGAGCTGGAGAATTGGGAATAAGGCAGCTAAAAGAAGGGGTGACAGATTCAACATATGACAGCGTGAGAAGGATCTGTTTCATAATGTAATGTTCTCAGCATAGGAGTTGGTAGCTGTAGATATGAAATCTTGAAGTAGGCGCTTCTTAATAACGTAACCAGCACTCGGCTTTTTACCAGCTTATATGTCTCGATATTGGAGTTGATGTCATGCAGATTGCCGTATATGCCGTTCGAACAACAGAGAAATGGGAGTGTTATCTCTCGCTGGATATGCGGGTGGATATTCGATGGTGGTGTGAAGTGAATAGATGGACGGATGAGAAGACGAGAGCCCTGTCATTAGTGCTGTTATCAACACGGGTTCCACTTGGATGGGCGGTTGTTATTCAAGAGAGATTTCGATCTATCCAAGACATGGATCAATGGGAGAAATCGGATTGGCAGAAATATTTGTACCAGAACTTAAGTTCGTTCTTATTACATGAGCCTGAAGGAAGCAGAACGCAGTGGAGTGTTTTGTTTAAGGGGATTCAGATGTTGGACGGATCGTATGTAAATTACTCTATCGAGGATAGGAACGAGGCTGAGGATTGGGGTTTGTTGATGCAGCGGGCGGAGCTGCTGATTCAGTGCATGGCAGGACGAGCTTTGCTTGCCGGCGAGGTTGAGGCCTTATTGGCGGAGGTCGCCGGAGATACCGGCGACTGGCGCTCCGCGGCCCAGCTCGGCATCCTGCTGGGCCGCCTGCGGTTGGAAGCGGGGCTGGATCAGCCCGCCCCACGTAGTGCGCCCGGCTGGCTGCGCCGCCGGGCCATGGCCCCCCGCTGCCGGCGATGCGGCAGCGAGGCCCGAAGCCGCACGGCATGCGCCGCGTGCGGCTCGGCGGCTTGCGCCTATTGCGAGGCCTGCCTCGCGATGGGGCGCAGCCGCGCCTGTGCCCTGCTGCTGCATGGCGCAGCGGGATCGGCCGTGCGGGGCACGGCCGGGGGTTCCCCCACCGCGGCCTTGGGCCGGTGGGGGCTTAGCGCAGCGCAGAGCGCCGCCGCTGGCGCTGCGCTGCGGTTTTTGGCGGAGCCGCCCGCAGGGGGCTCCGCGGTCACCGCCCGGTTTCTCATCTGGGCGGTGACCGGTGCCGGAAAGACGGAAATGATCTTTCCGCTGTTGCAATCTATTCTGGATGCGGGTGGACGCGTGTTGGTTGCTGCACCAAGACGGGACGTGGTGCTGGAGCTGGCACCACGTTTATCCAAGGCTTTTCCCGAGGAGACGGTGGTCACGTTATATGGGGGAAGTCCGGACCGTTGGAAGAGGGGGAGCGTCACACTGGCAACGACGCATCAACTGATGCGTTTCAAGAGAGCTTTTGACCTGGTCGTGATCGACGAGATTGATGCATTCCCATATCATAACGATCCGATGCTGGATTTCGCGGCCAAGGGCGCTTGCAAAATAGGGGGAAAGTATATCTACCTATCAGCCACTCCGCCAACGCCATTACAGCATGAGGCGGCTGCAGGCAGATTGCCACATGCCAAAGTCCCCGCACGCTTCCACGGTCATCCGTTACCCGTTCCACAAAAGCTGAAAATCTTGACGGTGAACCGCTGTCTACAGGAAAAAAAGCTTCCCCCACTCTTGGTTCGCAGTCTGAGCGCATCTCTATCCCGTGGTGCTCAAGTGTTCTTGTTCGTTTCCCGCATCAAGCATATTTCTCCAATTCTGGAGCTGCTTCGAAAGGCCATAACCAATATGCCGATTGAAGGGACTTCATCCATTGATCCGGAACGGACAAGCAAAGTGATGGCCTTTCGTAACCGTGAGATTCGCTTGCTTGTAACAACGACCATTCTTGAACGCGGGGTAACGGTTCCGAAGAGCGACGTGTTTATTTTAGATGCGGACAGTGAGCTTTTTGACGAAGCTGCATTGATTCAAATGGCCGGCCGCGCGGGCCGATCCAAGGATGATCCGGCAGGACGTGTGGTATTTGCTGCGCCCCAATGGACTCGGAGCCAAAGCTCGGCAGTCCGGCAAATTAAGGCGATGAACAGAATCGCCCGTAAGGGTGGGTATTTACGGGAGTAACAGATTTATGTGAGAATGATTTTTTGCTATAGATGGGAGTTTCGATAATGCTAGGTTACTTCAAAAATTTTACGAGTCATATTCAGAGTTTACTTGCGCCAGTTGGAGTGAACTGTTTAACATGTGGGAAAAGAACAGCTTCACTAAGAGAACCGTATGGTATTTGCGAAGCATGTTTCAAAGCTATTCCATGGATCTTGACTCCAAGATGCATCCGATGTGGACGAGGCATCGGATGTCCAGATTGCAGCAGGTCGTCTGATGAGCGCCGTTATTTTATAGCTAATCGCAGTGCCGTTCTCTATGATGAGAGAATGCGTGAGTGGTTAGCCCAATATAAATACCGTGGTCAGGAGAGATATGCTCCCTTGTTGATTATGATGTTAGATCAGGCTTTTGATATTATGATTAGAGAGTATCAGGACCGAAGCCTGAAGCATTCTCGATTCTGGGACAATAAGGACACGAAGCAGGGCGAAACATTATTTTGGAAGATAGATATCGTCACATCCGTACCAGTTAGTGGACAACGATTAGTGGAAAGAGGGTTCAATCAAGCTGAGGTACTGGGTAGAGGAATAGCCTTGAAGAGATCTATTCCATACGCAGAATTACTTACTAGAGAACGCCACTCTGATAAGCAAAGTTTTAAGAATCGAGCTACGCGTATTAAAGATATGAAGGATGTATTCATGATTAATATAAATGCCGTAGAGAAGATTGTAAATTCAGGTTCAACGGATCTGCAGGATGGAATGAAAGAAAATTCAATCATTACACCCCTACGAATTTTATTGGTTGATGATATTTATACGACAGGCAGTACAGTTAATGCTTGTTCTCGGATGTTGCATCGATGGGCTTCTACTATTCAGATACCAATTGAGGTATTCTCTCTAACATGGGCACGTTCTTAATTTAAGTTTAGATCCATCCGATAATATAGATATGTATTTAAATTCCAGAATTGTGTGTTAAAAATAAATGGTGCACGAAAATGGGCTGATGGAACTATTCATATGTATCCGTTAGAATAGAGCATATGATATAATTGGGAGCATAGGTATAGGGATATATTATGCCAGTGGAGGTTTATCATGAACATAGGGAATTGTCCTAGATGTGGGAAGCTATACGCGTTGAATCTCAAGGAAATGTGCGGCAATTGTCTGAAGGATATTGAACGGGAATACGAACGCTGCGTTGAATTTCTAAGAGAACAAAAAGGGGCTACAATAAATGAGGTCTCCGAAGCGACAGGGGTTTCAATTCGTCAAATTACCCGCTTTATCAAGGAAGGGCGAATATCGGTAGCTGATGCTCCCAATATGACTTATCCTTGCGAGGTTTGTGGGACCTTAATCCGTGAAAGTAATATGTGTGATTCTTGCCGAGCGCGCTTAACCAAAGAACTACGACAGGCTGCATCTGATGATAAGAGTGGGTCGGATGATTATCGTAGAGGAAATGGCGCCTACAGTGCTATAGATAAACTCCGTTAAGCAAACGATACAAATGAACTATTAAATATGTTTCAATATCCGCCGATAATCTTAGTAAAGGTTATCGGTTGTTTTATAATGAATTCATCTAATGAACATAAATTAACTTTCATACAACCTTTATAAAGAGGAAGGTGAGCGAAATGAAAATTAACGAGACAGGACGTGTTGGTGGTGTTAGTTCCTATCAACGCAATATGGATATGCCACGACAAGAAGAACAGAAGAAAAACCGTAGGAAAGACGAAGTATCCATTTCCGCGGAAGCTATGGAGATGCTTCAGGCTCAGGATAAAACAACAGACACCGAACGGGCACAGAAAATTCAATCGCTGAAAGAACAGGTCTCATCAGGGACTTATCACGTGAGTGCTGACAAACTAGTGGAAAAGCTGCTACCTTACTTCAAGCAGTTTCCTGAGAACTGAGGATGTTTGACATGAATACAACGATACAGGCAATAACTGACTCCCTTCAGCGGCTCCAAATGGTATATATTGAGATGCTGGCTGTGGCTGACTCTAAGAAGCAAGCCATTATCCAGAACGATGTAGACACTGTAGTTCAGCTGCTGAATCGGGAGTCTAAAGGAATGAAGGAGATTGAACGACTGGAACGGGACCGCGTGGAAGCTGCATATATTTTTTTGCAGAGTCGGGGAATTAAGTCGCAGTTGGAGTTAACAGTTACTGAACTAACACGGCTTGTATTCGACCCGGAGGAGAAAAAGAAATTGTTGGATGTCCAGTCACGCTTATCCCGCACTCTTCAAGAGCTTAAGATAAAGAATGATCTGAATCAACAGTTGTTGGTGCAATCTCTTGACTTTATCGATTTTTCCCTCGATATGTTGACTGGAAAGTCAATACAAGACGAGGTCACATATCACCATCCGTCTGAAAGAGGCGGCAGTACAGGACGACCGGGCCTCTTCGATACCCGAGCGTAAACAGGAGGATTTTATCATGCGATCTACATTTCATTCATTAGAAACAGCCAAGCGGAGCCTGTTTACGCAGACAGCCGCACTCGGAACGACAGGTCATAATATTGCTAATGCCAATACGGAGGGGTACTCCCGGCAAGTAGTAAAGATGCAAGCTTCCCTTCCGATGGAAGCCTACGGTTTGTCGCGTTCCACTGTCGCAGGACAGATGGGTACCGGCGTTGAGTTTAATGATATTGAGCGTATCCGTGAGATGTTTTTGGATGATCAGTTCCGTGGTGAGAACAGCTCGTTTGGCAGCTGGAACATCCAATACGATACACTGGATAAATTGGAGGCGATTATCAATGAGCCTTCCGATACGGGTATCCGCAAGGTGATGGATAAGTTCTGGAATTCCTTCTCAGAGCTTTCCAAGAACCCTGAGGACCCGACAGCACGTAAAATTGTAAAGCAAACCGCGGAATCTCTGACAGATGCGCTTAATCATATGAGTCGACAACTGGATAATCTGACTGCAGATTTGAATAAGAATGTGGAAATCAAGGCAAACGAAATTCAGAGTTATCTTACCACGATAGCAGATCTCAACCGTTCGATTAACCGTATTGAGGGGCTGGGCGACAATGCTAACGATCTGCGGGATCAACGTGATCTTTTGACAGACAAGCTATCCAAGATTGTCAATATTACAGTGACTGATTCTGAAGTGGGATACAACATTTCGTTAGGCGGACAAGAGCTTGTGCAGGGAGCTGAAGTAGCGGCTAATGTTGACAGTGCATTTTTAAATACCGCCTTTAGCAGTGGTAATCTTAGAGGCGGAGAAGTACATGGGATGATGGTGTCCAAGGACCTCTTTGTAGTCGATTGCCGGAATCAGCTTAATTCGATGGCGAACACGCTGGTGAATGGAGACGTGCAAGTGACGTTACCTGCGGGTGCAATGCCTCCGGAAGGAACAGTTCTGACCTCCGATGCGGAAGTTCTTGTTAATGGACAAATAAGCCTTATCACCGCAGGGCAATCGATTCCTAAAGGAGCCATATTACAAAAAGATGTCTCAACCACGGTGAAAGGTTTTAATGGCTTGCACGCGCTTGGGTATTCCATGGACGGAACAACGGACAAGGGAGTGCCATTCTTCACAGCGGCAGATGGAGGTACAGACATCACTGCTGGTAACATCCGGTTGAACCAGGTGATTTCGGATAATCCAGATAAAATAGCGACATCGATGCGTCTTTCGGGTGACGGGAACTCAGTCATTAAAGGTAATAATGATCTGGCTAACATGCTCACAAATCTAAAAAGCTCACCGTTTACTATACCTGGGGGGACAAGCACCTCAACTATTGACGGAATGTTCAGTTCCATGGTTGGACAACTGGGTGTTCAGGCACAGGAAGCCTCACGTCAGACGGAGAACTCCACTTTCTTGGTTCAGCAAGTGGAAAGCAGGCGTCAATCGGTTAGTGGGGTATCGCTGGACGAAGAAATGTCGAATATGATCAAGTTCCAACACGCCTATAGCGCAGCCTCCCGTTTTTTAACGACATTTGATCAGTTGCTGGACAAATTGATTAATTCTACTGGTGTAGTAGGCCGCTAACAGGGAAGGGGATAAAATAGTATGTTAAGAGTTACATCCAATATGATGAGCAGTCAAATGATGTTGAACTTAAATCGGAATGCCCAGAGAATGAACGAAACACAGCTTCAGTTGGCAACGGGCCGCAAGATCAACAAACCTTCAGACGATCCAGTGGGCATTACCTATGGCTTGCGATACCGAGCAGAACTGGCTTCTAATGAACAGTATCAGAAAAATGTAGACAATGCGATTTCCTGGTTAGAGTTTAATGATACTGTCCTAAACCAGACAGGCAATGTACTTCAAAAGGTCAGAGAATTGAGTGTACAAGCTGCTAACGGAACCAATCCGCAATCTGCCTTAGACAGCATTAAGGAAGAAATGGGGCAATTGAAAGAACAACTGGTTGACATAGCCAACAGCAAGTTGAATGGAAAGTATGTCTTTAATGGTCAGGAGTATGATAAGAAGCCCTATGATTTTCCTTCCAACGCTGATGGTACTTCGGATACATCCGGGGCTGCTTCCGTAACAACAGACATAGGTGAACTTCAGTATATGGTCGGCGAGAGTGTGCAGCTTTCTATAAATGTGACTGGAACGGAAGTTTTTGGATCAGGGCAGGTTAGTGTATTTGTGCTGATGGATCGGATTAGTGATGCTCTTGCCAATGGGGAGTATGATAAAATATCCGATGAGCTGGATAACATTGATTCACGTATGGAGAAAATTCTAAGTACAAGAGCTGAGGTCGGGGCCAAAACCAATCGAATTGAACTCATGCAAGGTCGTTTAGGAGACCTGGAGGTTAATTTGACTGAACTGCAATCGAAGACAGAAGATGCGAATTATGCAGAACTAATCATGAGATCAAAGATTCAGGAGAACATTTATAATGCCTCCCTTTCTTCCGGTGCAAAAATTATTCAACCATCTCTGGTTGATTTTTTGAGATAATTCTGAGGAGGGTAGTGTCATGCGGCCTGTTCTACAAATTCATCAGACCCCAGGTCTCATAGGGTTGGATATTCAACCGGGTCAATTTTCCATACGCCAAGCAAAGGCTGATCTACAAATCAAGACCACACAAGGTCAGTGGGAGATTCGCAAGCATCAACCGGAACTGTCTATAGATCAGTCAAAAGCTTGGGCTGCATATCATGGTGGTAATCCCTTGGAGATGAATGCTCGAATATATTCGGGGATCCAGCAGATCTTTTTGCAGGGAATAGCTCATCGAGTAGAGCTTGGTAATCGAATGGCTGCGATTCATCAACCGGGAAACTCGATTGCAGCCATTTGGGGTGGAGATTGGCAGACTCCCCGTATGCCGGAATTCAGGGGTGTCGCATCGATGGATAATGTGGACGTCCGCATAAATACCAGACCTCCAGATATTACTTATCACGAGGGTTCGACAGATATTCAAGTGAAAGTGAACCGGCCAGAAACGTTGTATCAGATGGGGGATGTACGTGTCTATATGAGACAGTATCCTTCTGTATCTTTTACACCGCCTGAATTGGACATTCAATTATAAACTTGTTTGAGAGCTGTAGATGACTGAAATTGCGTCTATGGCTTTTCTGTTTCATTTATGTATTTTATATTTTTAAGGAGTGGTAAACAATATGCTTATAGAGACTTCAACGTGGGGCAGTCTGGAGATCACAGAAGAACAAACTTATGAGTTCCCCAAGGGGATCCCTGGATTTGAAAAGGAAACCAGGTTTGCTCTTCTGACATTAGAACAGGGACCTTTCGCTTACCTTCAATCTTTGAAAGAGAAGGAACTGGCTTTTGTTATCGCTGATCCCTTTGTTTTTTATCCCGATTATGAATTTGAATTGCAGGAGAGCGAGAGTAAGGAGCTTGCGTTAAAAGAAGATCAAATATATGTCCGCAGTATCGTTACGATCAAGGACCCTGTTGAGTATTCCAGCTTGAATCTTCTGGCACCGATCATCATGAACACAGAATTGAGGCTGGGAAGACAGGTCGTTCTGCATAATTCCCCATACCGGACAAATCATCTTCTGTGGGTTGATGCTGGTGAAAGTACTAACGCAATGGATAGAAAGGACGGTGCCTAAGATGCTCGTTCTATCACGCAAAATGGGGGAATCTATCGTTATTCAAGATCAGATTGAAGTCACTGTGCTTGGAGTGGAAGGCGATAACGTGCGCATCGGCATTTCTGCTCCCAAGGATGTGGATATTTTTCGTAAAGAAGTATATCAGGCTATTCAGCAATCCAACCGCGAATCTGCTATGCCAACACAGGTGAATCTGAATGCATTAATTAAGAGGCTGGATGACTCCAACAAAAAGTGAAAAAAAACTTTAAGCTGCTATAAAAAGATTCCTCTTCCTGACGATATATATAGTAGAGCTACTGAGGGGCGGCCGACCTCACCGGTAGTGAACAATAAACCACATGGACGTGGGATCATTTATTTCAGGGAGGAAATATTACTATGATTATTAATCACAATATCGCAGCTTTGAACACTCACCGTCAATTGGGTGCAAACACTGCAGCAACTAGCAAAAACATCGAAAAACTGTCTTCAGGTCTTCGCATCAACCGTGCAGGTGATGATGCTGCGGGTCTAGCAATTTCCGAAAAAATGCGCGGTCAAATCCGCGGTTTGGATCAAGCTTCCCGTAACTCGCAAGACGGTATCTCTTTGATTCAAACAGCTGAGGGCGCTTTGAACGAAACTCACAGCATTCTTCAACGTATGCGTGAGTTGGCAGTACAGTCCGGTAACGATACAAACACAATTGATGACAGAAAAGAAATTCAAAAAGAAGTTGAACAGTTGAAATCTGAAATCAATCGTATTTCCGAAACAACCGAGTTCAACACTCAAAAACTTTTGAATGGTAGCTTGGGAGTTACAGGAACTTCTTCTGATAAGGATGCAGTAGACATTACATCCGCTACGGGCCTAGCAAAAGGTGATTATGTTGTTACAGTCGATACAGCTGCTACAAAAGCAAGTGCTGCTGCTGGTACTTTAGACCTTAATACTGCTCCTGTAGACGTTTCTAGCAAAGAGCTAGTTATTAATGGTATTAAAATTGACTTTTCGGGTATGACAGCTGCAACTACGCAAGATGTTGTAAATAAAATTAATGAATACAAAGATAAAACTGGTGTACAAGCGACTGTAAGTACTAATTTTGTTAAATTAGATCAAACAGAATTCGGCTCTAATGCAAGTATTACAGTAGGTGGAGCTGATGCTGTTGATTTCGGTGGTGCTGTTACAGCTGGTGTAGATGCAGTTGCTACAGTAGTTGGTCCAAATGGAGCATCTGAGCAAGTAACAGGAATAGGCCAATCAGTAGGTTTCCACGGAGCTGAATTTATTGCTAAAGGTGCAGCAACTGATTCCGCAACTATTACGGTTGCTGGCGGTGGAGCAACACTTCAAATCGGTGCAAATAAAGACCAAAGCATGACAATTGATGTTAACGAAGTTAGTGCTAACACGCTTGGAGATAAAGCTAATAACAAGTTGGTGAAAGATGTTAGCCTATTAACACAAACAGGTTCAAACGATGCACTGAAAGTTTTAGACGAAGCAATGAAACAAGTTTCTGGCGAGCGTTCTAAACTTGGTGCTTTCCAAAACCGTTTAGAGCACACAATCAACAACTTGGGCGCTTCTTCCGAGAACTTGACTGCAGCTGAATCCCGTGTCCGCGATGTGGATATGGCTAAAGAAATGATGAATCAAACGAAGAACAACATCCTTGCTCAAGCTGCACAAGCTATGCTTGCACAAGCTAATCAACAACCACAAGGCGTACTTCAATTGCTTCGTTAATCTTTATAGATTATTAAGGAGACCCTAGACTAACCTAGGGTCTCTTTTATTTGTATTTAACTAATAAATTCCCTTCACTTAAAAAGGTAACAAATGAGTATCGCCATTAGCGCTGATCTTGGGTTGTCCATAACCTATAACCTATGAATTCTTCGAAACATGTATAATCAATTAACCACTAGAAATGTTCACTAACAAAGACAACGGTAGTTTCTACGAGAAAAGGACATCTACATTTACACATAAATTTTGACGCTGTTTTAGAGGATCCTTACCAGGAAATTAATGTATGAATATGACTGATAAGACTTCTGATAACTATGAATAATACACATTTATGAGGTTGTAGACCAATCTGACCTAAATAATATCAATAGTTGATCCGATATATATATTAAAATCGAATCGTTGCCGGGGGTAATAAGAATGAATGTGCAGTTATCTCTTTCTGCCAGTACGTCTTTACAACCACAGACTCAGTCGCAAGGAATAACGAACACAAATAATGCGACTGCTAATCAAGAGTCACTAGCTAAAGATATTATGTCGTTAACAGAGAAGGAACGGCAAGGTGTTAAAGTGTCCATCGGAGAAGAGCAGCTAATCCGTACGATTGAACGGGCCGTGAAATCCCTCCAGGGACCTGAAACAACTTTGGATATCAGCATACACGAAAAGACCAACGAAATAATGGTGAAAGTTCTGAACAAAGATACTGGAGATGTAATCCGCGAAGTCCCGCCTGAGCGGACGCTGGATTTGGTAGCCAGTATGATGGAGATCGCGGGAATATTGATCGACGAAAAGGTATAACTGGAGGGATTGTATACATGAGAATTAACGGATTTTCCGGTATGGATATCGACAGCATGGTAAAGTCTTTAATGACAGCCAAGCGGATTCCGCTGGATAAGTTGAATCAACAAAAAACAACCTTGCAATGGACGAGAGACAGTTATAGGGAAATTAATAGTAAGATTGTTGACTTTAGAAACAATAAGTTGTGGAAATACGGAAATTCCGCAGAGATGAATACTCAAAAGGCTTCGGTGACAGGAAATTTAGAAGCTGTGAAAGCCGAGGCTTCTCCCAATAACAATGGCATTCCCATGAAGGTCAGCGTAACTCAATTAGCTACTCGCACGAGCTTAGAAACTAATGGAGTGACTGCGGGGAAGAACGTAACCTCTAAAACTACATTGGGAGATCTCGAGGCGATTAAGAATGGAGAGGTTCCTACCGAGGGCAATTATAAGGATAATTCATACTCACTAAAGATAAACGGAGAGAGCTTTACGTTTTATGGCTCAACAAGCATATCTGCTGTTGTCTCTACAATAAATAGTAACAGTAAAGCGGATGCCGTGGCTGCATTTGATGAATTGACGGGTAAATTAGTAATCTCTTCAAAAAATTATGGTCAAGAGGGAAAATTAGATGGCATCGATGCAGTTGGAAATACCATGTTGGGACTTTTTGGAGGTATAGGTGCAGATCCAGTTAAAACCGGTCAGGGTTCAATTGCATTTATAAATGGAACAATGGTGGAAAGAGATAGTAATTCCTACACTATAAATGGAATCCAATTAACATTCTTGTCAACGACAGTTGATCAACCGGATCCAAAAGTAGATCCATCGGGTTCCGCCACCGATAAACCAGCTAGCATTACAACTCAGACTGATCCTCAGAAAGCTATGGACACAATAAAGGCATTTATTGAAGATTATAATAGTTTACTGAGCCTAATGAACAAAAGGGTAGGGGAAGAGAAATACAGAGGATTTCCTCCACTTACAGATGAACAGAAAAAGGAAATGAAAGAAAAAGATATTGAGCTCTGGGAAGATAAGGCAAAAAGTGGCCTTCTTAAAAATGATGAAATTCTTAAATCAACCATCTCTTCCATGCGAACGATTATTACAAGTAATTTGGGGGATTTGAGCTCCATAGGTATTACAACTGGAAAGTATTATGAGGGGGGTAAGATTCAACTTGATGAAGCTAAGCTGAAACAAGCTCTTAGTGATAATCCGCAGAGAATCATGGAATTATTCCAAGGTCCGTCAAGTGCGCCTGATTCAGGTGTTTTTGATAAACTGTCTAATGAGTTGAACAAGACACTTGATAAGCTGGTTGAGAAGGCTGGTACAAATAAATACTCCACAGATTTGAATAGTGTATATAAAACCGAAAGCTCTATGGGCAAGTTGCTCAAAAATTATAATACACGTATAGAAGATATGACTAGTCGTCTCACACGAGCAGAAACTGCATATTACAAACAGTTCACCGCCATGGAGACGGCAATGAGTAAATATGAGTCCCAGTCGTCGAGCCTTGCTAATTACTTCAAATAACCAAGTGAAGGATGGGAGTCAATATGATAACTTCACCCTATGAGAAATACCGTCAATCATCGGTGCAGACGGCAACGCCTGAGCATCTTGTTGTTATGTTGTATGATGGGGCAATCCGTTTTATACGTACCGCTATCCAAGGGATTGATGCGCGTGACGTCGAGAAGGCCAACCTTCATTTCGGTAAAGCTCAGACGATCATTAGTGAGTTGATGTCAACGTTAGATCGGTCAATTGATATCTCCAAAAATTTATATATTCTCTATGAATACACCAACTATCTGTTGATTGAGGCGAATATAAAGAAGGATAAGACAAAAGCGGAAGAGGCACTGGGGTATATTATGGATTTGCGCCAGACGTGGGCTGAAGCTTCTAAGATTGCATTATCCCAAACACCTCAGGGCAATCGGGTAGGACAAGGTGAAATCGTGAATGGCTGATGGCATAGAGATGGATAGGCTTATTACTGAGTTGGAGAGTGAGACGCTAAAGGTAACAAAGGAACTATCGAATTTATCCTATGAGGAGATCGAGAGGTTTGTTGATCGTAGACAAGGTATCGTCAATGAATTGATTGGTTTGGCTGAGATTGCAACTCCCTCTGTTGTTCAAAACGAGAGAGTCCTGGATGTTTTGAAGAATGACGATGTTATTATGTCACGTATGAATCTGTTACGCCTTGAGGCGCAGGATTCGATAAGACAATGTAATCAAGCTAAGGCCCAGCGAAATGCTTATGAGGGTTACGGTGGGCCCATGGATAGTATTTTAATGGATCGTAAGAATTGAACCTGTGAATTACATACCAATAGGTGGAAGATGTTTTAATAACAGTTGCCATTTTTGTTTTATTTTCTCTAGCATTACCTAGGTCGAAATTAAATGATGCTATATTCATGGTCGATTTTACTTAAAATATACAGTCTGTTTACTATCTAATCATAACTGATCGAGAAGAATACTAAAAAAAAGCGGCATGGCACTGATCTGGAATAATTATGTTTCGCCCCCTCCCTCGCTGGTTAAATAAACCTGAATTTCGAAAGTAACCCTCATAAAAAAAAAGTGCTCCAGATCTTTGGTAAAATGGTGTTTGCCTAAAACAACATTATCCAAAGAGAGGAGCACCCTTTAGGTGAAGTCTACCACACCCATACACAAAATCAAGACGGAATTCTCATTAAATTCTGCTCTATCTGAACGTCGGCTGGATGCTCGGCCGCGAGCGGATCTTTCATTTTCGAAAGCTGTAACATGATTCGCTCATCCGACGTTTTCTAGGCGGACGATGTCCGCACCATTCCTTGCTTTACAAAGAATTGGTGCGACTGCGCAAGACTTGTCCGAACCTTTTACTTGATTTACGTAAAATCAATCAGGACATTATTCGGCATTGTCTGCCGTCGAAACTCATCTTGGATCTAGACTCCACTGTGGAGACCGTGTATGGCGATCAATCCGGTGCGGCCAAAGGAACAAATCCGCATAAGCCTGGCCGAAAAGGCTATCATCCCTTGCTAGCTTTCGAAGGGCAATCTCGCCTATGTTTGAATGCCGTTCTCCGGGCAAAAAATACGCACTCCTCCACGGACCGTGCCTCCTTCCTGGAGCAGACGTTCTACCTCATCGACGAGTGTCCGATGAAGTACGCCAAATTCGATAAGGGATCCGGAGGCGAAGACTTTTACCATTTGTGGGAAAGCAGACGAATCGGCTATGTTGGCAAATTGAAGTGAACGAAGCGTCTTGCTGCGGAAGTCGCAGCCTGTCGTTACTGGAAACGCTTTGTCGACGATGAGGACTGGGTCATCGAAGGCATTATGTTCATCTACAAGGCCCCCTTCTTGGAAAAAGACACGTCGTGTCGCGATCATCCGAAAAGCGCAGGTGGTCGATGATGGCCAGTCACTTTTGATTTTCGAAATGGACTGGAGGTACGAAGCAATCGTTACCAACCTCGAGTCGGGAGCGGATTGTTTTATGGTGTTTCTACAAGCAACGTTGCTGCATGGAAAACTACATCAAGGAAGCCAAAAGCGGGTTTTCCATTGACCGGATTGCGCCCAGCGATTTTGGGGCGAATGAACTCGACTTGTTAATCAAACTGCTCGCCTATAACCTCTATGAGCGGTTACAGAATTCAATCGGGGATAGGTCGCCGATTTGTTTTGGAAGGTTCTTTATTGTAAGTCACTTTTACTTTTGAGTATTTGATTTCAGCTACAACTCTCATGCAAGCTAGGATTGGGCTTTTTAGTATACTCCCCTCGCTTTTTTAATAGCTTATTTTCTTCTATTTTTTATTTTTAGCAACTTAAAATCTTAAGTTAGCATTTTTCTTTGTTGTAAGGGTGATGGCTTTGGCTATTTTGGAAGCCTTTCATTTACTACAGGGGAAGTTCCAGCGAAACTATGAATTGTTGTTGAAATATTTACCATACGAATATGGAGTGGTATACTAACAACCACATTCCAAACCTTGAAAGGGTACGTATTTCATGCGAGTCTTCTTAACTCTAATCTGTCTTGTCGCTTTATTCATTGGAACATGCAGTGAAGGCGTCAAACCGATCCTTACAGATTTTCAAATTCATTTCAAATTGAATCCCCAACCGACCTGGTCAGACCTATGGCAATTGTACACCTTTAAATCGAAAACATTTATCATTCAGAAAATTGGCCATTTTTCAGGGTTCTTTATACTTTCTCTATTAATGACTAACTTTGGACGTAACCGAACGGGAGTAATATGGGCCATTGGCTATGGCGTTCTGACCGAACTGGTACAACCCTTTTTTAATCGGGATGCCAGAATTCTGGATATGCTTATTAATGCAGCTGGTGTATGTCTAGCTTACTATCTATGCAGAAATTTCAAAAAAATAAAATAAATATATAGATTAGCCTAAGAACGAAAAAGATAACTAAAGTTAATCGCACTTACGATATATTATTTCAATTATTTACATATATCTTGTGAATTTTTCTGAAATCTCTGAATTTTGTCGTAGTTTTTGATAAATTAATAGGAGATTTGACCTAAGGTCTTTCATAATTTGTTACAATTTGGTACAATTAAGTAGCTTATAGAGGAAAATTGAGGTAATCTATTAACAAAAGTTAATAATCTTTACCCTTTTCGACCAATATTTGGAGGGGGTTTCTTACATGATTGATATACATAGTCATATCCTTCCTTTTCTAGATGACGGGGCAAGTGACTGGGGTGAGTCTGTGGTCATGGCCAGGCAGGCCCGTGAGGATGGGATTCGTGTGATTATTGCAACTCCCCATCATCATAATGGCAGATATGTGAATAAGCCTTCCAACGTTCTGGAATCAGTTGATCTGTTGAATGCTAAGTTGCGAGAGGAAGGGCTGGATGTCACTATTCTGCCAGGGCAAGAAATACGCCTACATCATGAATTGCTGGAGCACTGGGATACTGGAGAATTGATGCTCCTTCATGACAGCCGTTATATGCTATTGGAGCTGCCTTCATCGCACATTCCGAAGACAACGGAAGAACTGATCTACGAACTATCTGTTCTCGGCATCCAGGTGGTTATAGCACATCCAGAACGGAATGCCGAGATTGTACGCCAACCTGAACGTCTGAGAAGACTGGTAGATCTAGGGGCTTTGGGTCAGTTAACAGCACAGTCCGTTACTGGAGATAGAGGCAGTAAGCTTCAGAGAATTTCTTTGGACTTTTGCGAGAAAAACCTGGTACATTTCATAGCGACAGATGCTCATGATCCGGTACGCAGGCCTTTTCGTTTATCCCAGAGTTATCAGGTGATTGAACAGAAGCTGGGATCAGCAGCGGCAAATTACTTCCGAGAAAATGCAACAAGACTGATCAGGAATGAAACCATCCCAACCATAGAGATCCCGACAAGATCATCTGGAAGGAAACGTTTATCCAGGGTCTTTTCCACTATGTTCGGATTATCCCGGTAAGTACCAGGTTGTTATGACTTGGTTAGTCGCAAAGGCTGACTGTAGCATAAATATAAGAAACCTATTACATAACAGAGGTGAGAGAATCGTGACACTCAGAAAAAAGATTACCGTATCGACCCTTGCAGTCAGCATGGCGGCTGCAACATTGGCGGGCATCCCGCTGAGTAATGAAACATTATCCAAATATGTAGGAAGCACAGCCGTATTGGCTGCCGATTACAATCTGGATTATGTAAAGGACAAGTTGAACCGGATTTACGCTCATTTGAGCGACGCAGACAAGACCAAGCTTCGTGCGCTCCGCTTGGAAGTAGACAACAAAGTGAACTTTGCTGCTTTTGAGGAAAGCTTCGCGCCACTTTTGTCCGCGACAAGATCCGCTGGTGTCTCTGACACTACGCTTTACGATCTGTTTAAAGCCGTGACTTCACTGTCTTTCGATCCACAGTATGACAATCTGGTCGCGATCCGGACGAATCCGGAGTACGTGGAGGCAGCTAAGAAGATTGGAGAAGCAGGAGGGGTTCCTAACCTCACGGTGGATGATCTCGCGAGTTTCCTTTTCGGGCCGAGTGGTGTGGAGAAACAGCTGGTCTCGATTGTGAAGAACAAGACCTTGGCAGAACTGAATAATCTGCTGAACAACAGTGAAGCGCGTAATGCACTAATCCGTGACTCCTTCCGCAGTGTATTAAACACCCCGGTGAGTAACCAGACCCTTTCTCAGGTGCTGAACAATCTGGGGATCACAGAGAACGATATTGCAGGCTCGGTATCCAGTGTTCAAGATCGCCTGGATCCTGCCATAGTGAAGGAAGCAACGGTAGTATTGGCCATGGCTTATCTGGCTGCTGAAAATATTGATCTCGAGAACCCTGGAACAACCCCTCCACCAACAGGTGGTGGTGGAGGTGGTGGCGGTGGTGGCGGCGCTACTCCAGGAGGTGGCGGTGGTGGCGTCACAACTCCAATTCCCGATGGACCGCTGGATAAACTTTTGACTCTGGATGCTTCGGCTTGGGTTCAGCTTGTAGGCGGAAAAGCGGTAGTGAATCTGGATGAGAACTACGTTCTTAAGTTGATCGACGCGATCAAAGCTAAGGCGAATAACCAAGACCAACTTAAGTTGATCGTTAATCTGGGCTCCGTGAACTATGAGTCTTTGGAAGTACTGGTATCAGACAGCATTGTGAAAGCTGCCAAAGCAGCGGGTATTGAGGAGATTGAGATCGTGGTGAACAGCTTATCGGTGACACTGCCGGTCCAGCAATTCGCTGATGCATTGAAGCTGCAGATAACTAAGAAATCAGATGCAGCAATAACGACTATTACCGAGCTGAAGCTGGCTTCAGATGTATATGAATTTGGTCTTCAAGTAGGCGGTAAACAGGTTACGACATTCCGTCAACCAATCATCATAACGCTTCCAATTCGGGACGTTAATGTGGATCAAGAACTGCTGTCTGTTGTTAAGATTGTGAATAACAAGCTGGAGTTCCACGGTGGTGTGGGGAATGGCAAGTTTATCGTAGAACCACGTGATGCCTTCTCGTCTTATGCGGTAGTAGAGAACAAAGTATCCTTTACGGATATCGCAAGTGTTCAATCCTGGGCTGGACGTCAGATTCAGGTTGTAGCAGCTAAAGGTGCGATTGAAGGAAGATCGAATGGCATCTTCGCTCCACAGGACTCAGTGACACGTGCTGAATTCTCGAAAATGTTGATTCGTGCTTTGAACCTGGAGAACAGCATGGCTACAGAATCATTCGCCGATGTTAATACAAGTGACTGGTTTGCACCATATGTGGCTGCAGCAGCAGAGAAAGGTATTATTCAAGGGCGCTCTAGTACATCCTTTGCACCACATGCCAAGATTACACGGGCCGAGATGGCAACTATGATCTCTCGTGCACTCAAGGTATCCAAAGATCTGGGGAATGAATCCGCTCTGGAGAGCGTGCTGAACCAGTTCGGTGATGCAGGTGAAATTAATCCAACGTTAAAACAAGGTGTTGCCTTTGCGGCTTCGAAAGGTCTTGTAATCGGAAGTAACGGCAAGTTCAAACCGAATGACAATGCAACCCGGGCTGAAGCAGCTGTGATGATCTATCGTACGATGAATTTTAAATAATCCAGCATGAACGACACCTTCCTCACTCGTAGACGGAGGAAGGTGTCTTTTCTTGAATAAGGGTGGAACAGGTTCCATCCTTGAGGGAATTAGGAAGTGAACTTTATAACAGCTGGAGGTAAATTGCGTGTCACGTGAATTGGAGCTAAGGGATTATTTCCGGATTGTCCGAAAGAGAATCTGGTTGATCGTCCTTATTGTTGTCTTGGTATGTTCGCTCGTAGGGGCATACAGTATCTTTATCAAGAAGCCGGTCTTTGAGGCTTCGACAAAAATTGTTGTCAATCAGACACCGAATCAATCGGCGGCAAACCAATTAGATCTTAACGAGATCAATACCAACATCCAATTGATCAATACATATAAGGAGGTCATCAAGACTCCTGCTATTTTGGATGAAGTAGTGGTGAACTACCCCGAATTTCAGCTGACGACAGAAGACTTGTCTAAAATGGTCAATGTCAGCTCTGTGAATAATACACAGGTTATGACGGTAGTGGTTAAGGATACATCCTATGTGAAAGCCGCGGAGATTGCCAATGCGATATCCAAAGTATTTCAAAAGGAAATTCCGTCTATTTTTAATGTGCAGAATGTGTCGATTCTTAATGAGGCGAAAACCGAACCAACGGTACGGCCTCAACCGGTTGAACCCAATATTGTTCTGAATCTCGCTATTGGATTCGTTCTATCACTCATGATGGGATTGGGCATTGCGTTTGTATTAGAGTATCTGGATGACACCATTAAGTCTGAAGAAGATGTAAGAGAGTTTCTGGATATTCCGACTTTGGCCATGATTACACGGGTAAGTGAGGAAGACAAGAAGTCATCCAAGTCGGCCCTGGGAGCTGGCGCGCTATCGAAGGGAGGAAATAATAATGTCACGATTGCAAAATAAACAGCGTTACTTGATCGTGCAGACCAATCCACGCTCTCCAATCTCTGAAGCGTACCGCTCGCTGCGGACCAATATTGATTTCTCCTCCGTGGATGAGCAGACACAGGTTATTATGGTCACTTCATCTGGGCCGGAGGAAGGGAAATCGACCGTCATTGCCAATTTGGCTGTCACTTATGCTCAAAACAATCGGAAGGTTCTGTTGATTGATGCCGATATGAGAAAGCCGACAGTACACCGAACGTTCCAGCTGTCCAACCGTGAGGGGTTATCCTCTTATCTGTCTCACTCGGATCCGCTAGAGAACGTTATTCAGCTAACAGATGTAGAGGATCTGTTCGTCATGACAGCAGGTCCCATTCCGCCGAACCCAGCGGAGATGTTGAGCTCCAAAAGCATGGCGAATCTAGTTAAACTACTGCGTGAGCAGTTTGATGTGATTCTGATTGATACGCCCCCTGTTCTTGCGGTTACGGATGCTCAATTGCTTGCGTCCAATAGTGACGGGGTGATTATGGTCATCAATTCAGGAAAGGTTAAGAAAGATATTGCAAACAAAGCAAAGGAAACACTGCTACGTGTGAATGCTCGAATTCTGGGCGTGGTGTTAAATAATGTGAAGCGCAAGACCAGTGAGGAATACTACTACTACTACTATGGAAACTAACTAGCGCTGTTTCATGCAAACATCTCTATAAATGAAGTCTATAAAAAAATTTTTCGGAGGCACCGAAAAACCATGAAGTTGCGTAAAGATCGAGTAGCGCTGTTCCTGATAGATATTATAATCGTTTGCTTCAGCATAGTGACGTCATATTTGTTCCGCTTCTATGATAATTTTACGCCGGAATATAAGCTCCAGATGCTTCAATTCTCTGTTATTTCGGTGATCGGGTTTGGACTAAGCTTTTATTATTTCCACCTCTACCGCCGGGCTTGGCAGTATGCAAGCATTGAAGAGATCAAATCTATATTCAAAGCTGTTATTCTGGGTAGCGCAGTATCTTATCTGGCTGCCTGGATCCTGCTTCCCGAACGTGTCCCGTTCTCGGTAATCATTCGCACACTGCAGTCTGTTTTGCTCTTAGCAGGAGGGATACGGTTTTTGGTCAGAGTAGTGGTACCTAGAGAGTTGAAGAACTCAGATCAGCAGGATTTCAAGAAAGTCTTGATTGTAGGTGCAGGAGACTGCGGTATCCTGATAGCCAGGGAGCTCAGAAATGCCAAGCTTGGCATGAAGTTGATTGGTTTTGTCGACGATGACCTTCAGAAGTACAAACTTCAGGTGCTTGGATCCCCGGTGTTAGGAACCAGAGAAAACATACCAGGAATCGTAGAAAAAAAGGATATTCAGGAGATTATTATTGCCATTCCTTCTGCCAGCAGGCAACAAATATCCGAGATTGCAGGAATATGTAAGGATACGGGCGTTAAACTAAAAATGATCCCAAGACTAAACGATCTGATTTCCGGGAAGGTCTCCCTGAACAAAATCCGCGAAGTCAGTGTAGAAGATTTGCTCGGCAGAGATCCCATTCGCACCGATCTCAAAGGAATTATGAATTATGTGAAGGATAAAGTGGTCCTGGTAACGGGGGCTGGTGGGTCGATCGGGTCTGAGCTGTGCCGTCAGATATCGTTATTTAAACCGAACAAGCTTCTTCTACTGGGGCATGGGGAAAACAGTATTTTCAATATTGAGATGGAGTTGAGAAGAACCTTTCCTGACATTGTGCTAGAGACCATAATCGCAGATATCCAAGATCGGGAACGAATGAACATGGTATTTCAACAATTCCGGCCACAAGTCGTATTTCATGCGGCAGCGCATAAACACGTTCCATTAATGGAGCGAAATCCATCAGAGGCTGTAAAGAATAACGTGTTCGGAACGCAAAATGTTGCAGATTGTGCGGATCTCTATCAAGCGGAACGGTTCGTATTGATTTCATCGGATAAAGCGGTAAATCCGACTAGCGTAATGGGTGCGACCAAGAGGATCGCCGAGATGTATATTCAGAGCCTGAACGCAACCAGTCAGACGAAGTTTGCTGCGGTCCGTTTCGGGAATGTGTTAGGCAGCCGAGGGAGTGTCATCCCATTCTTTAAGCAGCAGATCCTGGATGGTGGGCCGGTGACGGTGACCCATCCCGAAATGGTACGTTACTTTATGACCATCCCTGAAGCGGTACAACTAGTACTTCAGGCAGGTTCGCTCGCGAAAGGCGGTGAAATCTTCGTTCTTGATATGGGCAATCCGGTAAAGATTCTCACATTAGCAGAAGATTTAATTCGCTTATCAGGTTTTGAACCTTATCAGGATATTGAGATCAAGTTTACAGGTATTCGTGAGGGTGAGAAGCTCTACGAAGAATTGCTGACAGACGAAGAGAATGTTACAGCCACTCAGCATAACCGTATTTTCATCGGCAAGCCAAGTGATCTAAGCCGTCATCAACTGGAACTGGAAATCAAGAGAATGCACAAGGTTATTTCGGAAGATTCTGGTTCCATCAGAGATATGATCGATAAGCTGGTGCCGATGTACGAAGTGGTTTCGTAATAAAACTAATATAAAGGTGGGGATCGCATGAAGAAGAACTTATTCCGACATTTAACCGCATTATTAGCAGTCATCATGATACTCGGTGTTATTCCGGCATATACAGCGACGGCTGCTAACAACGTGAAAATAAAACCTGTGGATGTACGTATGAACTTTGATGGAATGGAGCTCCGCCCCCCAGCCGGACAGTTTGTTTTCATCTATAAAGGCACGACTTACGTGCCACTGCGTTTTGTTTCCTATGCTGTGCAAAAGAATGTTAACTGGAACGGTAAGGAGTCGAAGGTTACCATAACCGATCCAACACCGGCGCAGCTAATCTCTATTAAGGAGAAAATGATTAACGCTAGCTCTACGAAAAATCCATCATCAACAGACTATAAGGTGCTAGCTCCAATGCAGGTCAATTATGTATTTAATGGGGAGAGCAAAAGCCTGCCTAAGGGCCAACTGAGCTTGATGTACAAGGGAACATTGTATGTTCCGATTCGCTTCGTATCCGAGTCAGCAGGAGTATCCATTAAGTGGGACGCTACTACCAAAACCGTGAAGGGTGTATCCCAAATTTATACGGAGAACCCTACAGACGGATCTTGGACAAGCGATGGTAATGGAACGAATACACAAACCAAGCCAACTCAACCGGAAACACCAGCTACCGGATCGCCGGGAACAGGAGGTAGTGGAAGTGGTGAAAACAAAATGTCTTATGAATCTATTACCAGTAATACAGAATCAAAGTTACAATCACTTCAAGCAGAAAGCAAATCAACGCTTTTGAATTTGGCCAAGCAATATCTATCTGCTTCCGATGAGAGTACCAAGCAAAAACTGCTAGCACAAGGTCAACAGCAGCTTAACAGCTTGACGGCCAGATTTGAAAATATCGTTGGCGCTGCAGAGAGTGAACTCAAAGGCAATGGCTACAGCACAGACATTATTAATCAATATCGTAAAGCGTTCCAGGAAGAGATTGAAGCAGGTAAACAATTGGCAGAAGGGCTTGCTGGATAAGCAAGCTTCTTCCTGGATAAAAGGATGGATGAAGGACATGAAGATTCGTAAAGCAATTATTCCTGCAGCTGGTCTAGGTACTCGATTCCTTCCGGCGACGAAAGCAATGCCTAAAGAGATGCTGCCTATCGTCGATAAACCGACAATTCAGTACATCGTTGAAGAAGCTATCGAGTCGGGTATCGAAGATATCCTCATTGTTACGGGAAAAGGAAAGAGAGCTATTGAAGATCACTTTGATCATTCGTTTGAGCTGGAACAGAATTTATTCGAAAAAGGAAAGTTTGCTCTTCTGGATGAAGTCCAGAAATCCTCAAAAATGGCTGATATACATTATATTCGGCAAAAGGAACCAAAAGGTTTAGGTCATGCCGTGTGGTGTGCCCGAAAATTTATTGGAGATGAGCCTTTTGCAGTACTTCTCGGTGATGATATCGTTCAAGCGAATAAGCCATGTTTAAAACAAATGATTGAACAGTACGAACAATTGGGGTCATCCATTATAGGTGTTCAGCATGTGCCTTGGGAGGAAACATCCCGGTACGGTATTGTGGATGGTCAGCAAATCAGTGAGTGTCTCTATAAGGTAGAAGGACTTGTCGAAAAACCGAAGGATAATGAAGCCCCATCAAATCTTGCAATTATGGGACGCTACATATTGAGCCCAACGGTATTTCAGATTCTGACTCATCAAAAGCCAGGGGCTGGCGGTGAGATTCAATTAACTGATGCTTTGTCCCTGCTAAACCAGCTGGAATCTGTTCATGCTTTCAATTTTAATGGAAAACGTTATGATGTTGGAGACAAGATAGGGTTTATTAAGACAACACTGGAGTTTGCTTTGCAGCGTGAGGATTTACGGGAGCAGCTGTTTAAGTATATGAAAGAAGAGATCGGTAACTATTCTCGAATATTATCTTGATATAACCGTAAATGCTCCAACAAAGTCTGAAATGATAACAGATCTGTCTTCCTGCTATATTGTATTTCCCAATCAAATATAGCAGGGATAATCAGATATTTTATTAGTGATTTAGTAGTTAATTGGTAAAAGACTTTGATCCAAATAAGTCCTAACTTACTAAGCATTAACCTAATTGAGAAAGGAAGTATTAGTGATGGGGTCAACAACAGCAAAAGAAAGAATATTCCTTTCTTCTCCACATATGAGCGATGAAGGTTATGAGATGCAGTACATAAAAGAAGCGTTTGATACCAACTGGATTGCACCACTTGGAGAAAACGTAGACGGATTTGAAAGAGAATTAGCTAATAAAGTTGGCTCTACAGCCGCGGCAGCTTTATCCTCTGGAACGGCAGCTATTCACTTAGCTTTAAGGGCTGCGGGAGTTGGAAAAGATGATATTGTTTTTTGCCCGACACTTACATTCTCTGCCACTGCAAATCCGATTATCTATCAGAATGCGATTCCAGTATTTATAGACAGTAATTATGAAACTTGGAATATGTGTCCGTTAGCTTTGGAAGAAGCTTTTATTAAATATCCAGAGGCAAAAGCGGTAATTGTTGTTCACTTATATGGCTTGTCTGCAGATATGGATAAAATTATGGATATTTGCACCAAGCATAATGTTGTAGTAATTGAAGACGCCGCGGAGTCATTGGGCACTTACTACAAAGGACAACATACCGGAACTTTTGGCGATTATGGCGTCTTCTCTTTTAATGGAAACAAAATTATTACGTCTTCCGGTGGTGGAATGCTTGTCTCTGATGATGAAGAGCGAACTGCTAAAGTAAGATTTTGGGCAACTCAATCAAGAGATCATGCTAGGCATTATCAACATAGCGAATTAGGATTTAATTATCGTATGAGTAATGTTGTTGCTGGAATAGGAAGAGGACAGCTTAAGGTATTGGAGCAGAGGGTTGAGAAGAAGAGGTACATTTTTGAATTTTATAAAAGAGAGCTTGATCAGTTAGAGGGAATACAATTCATGCCTGTAAATGAATGGGACAGCCCGAACTACTGGCTGAGCTCAATGATCTTAACCGGTAGCGTAAGACCGAATGATATTATGAATGCTTTAGCGAAAGAGAATATCGAGTCCAGGCCTGTTTGGAAGCCGATGCATTTGCAGCCGTTTTTTGAACGCTTTGATTATATAGGAAATGGTATATCAGATGCATTATTTCAGAATGGTATTTGTCTACCTTCTGATACAAAGATGACGGAGCTCGATTTAGAGAGAGTTGTTCAGGTAATAAAGGAGTTGTGGACGAATTAATGGCTAAGTCAAAGGTGAATACGTACAGAAGGTTTATCAAAAGACCTATGGATACCGTACTATCAATGATAGCTATAATACTGTTACTTCCGGTGTATTCTATAGTAGCCATACTTGTGAGATTAAAGTTGGGAAGCCCGGTATTATTTAAGCAGAGTAGACCTGGTCTAAATGAAAAGATATTCATGATGTATAAGTTTAGAACGATGACAGATGATCGAGATGGCAACGGAGATCTACTTCCTGACAGCGCAAGGCTAACAAAATTCGGTAAGTTTTTAAGGTCTACATCACTTGATGAATTACCAGAACTCTTGAATATTTTGAAGGGTGACATGTCGTTTGTAGGACCGAGACCGCTTTTAGTGAAATATTTACCGCTATATAACGAACACCAAAAAAGACGCCATGAAATAAGACCAGGATTGTCTGGCCTGGCACAGGTGAACGGAAGAAACGCAATTAGTTGGGATGAGAAATTCAATTTGGATGTAGAATATGTTGATAACGTAAGCTTTATTAATGATTGGAAAATTATTCTCTTAACGATAAAGAAGGTGTTCCTGAGAGAGGGGATTAACTCAACAACAGTTGCAGCTACAGTAGAACCCTTTAAAGGAACAAAAGGAAAGATGCAGCTATGAACAAACTTCTTATTATTGGAGCGGGTGGGCACGGGAGAGTCGTTGCTGATATTGCTTTAAAAATGGGGAGATGGCAGAGTATTGCCTTCTTAGACGATAGTAGTACTAAAACTTTCATGGGAATAAACGTAATAGGATCGACCAGTAATCTATCTGAATATATCAATGATTACGAAATGTTTGTGGGTATTGGTGATAATAACAAACGAAAAGAGCTATATGATATTGTTGAATCATTAGGGGTTAGGATTCCAGTGCTCATTCACCCCGATGCAGTAATTGGATCAGAAGTTAAATTAGGAACGGGAACGGTTGTTATGGCAGGCGTAATTATAAACTGCTGTACTGTCATAGGCAAAGGATGCATCGTTAATACTGGTTCGACCCTAGACCACGATAATCATATTGAAGATTTTGTTCATATTTCACCAGGAGCGCATTTAGCAGGATCAGTTAAAGTGGGGAATGGAACATGGTTGGGGATTGGAAGTGTAGTTAGTAATAATGTGGAAGTCACAGATCACTGCAATGTAGGGGCTGGCTCTGTCGTAATAAAGGACATAACTGAACCTGGAGTTTATGTAGGTATTCCAGTTAGGAGAGTTTGAGTATGAATGTATTATTTTTAACACTTTTAGATTTTTCAACACTTGATGAAAGTGGAATATACACTGATTTAATGAGAGAGTTTATAAAAGACAAACATAAAGTGTACATTATATCCCCAACTGAAAAAAGGGAGCAACAACCTACAAGACTAATTTCCAGTGATAATTATAAGATACTGAAACTACAGATAGGAAACACTCAAAAAACAAATTTAATAGAAAAGGGAATTTCAACTCTTACTCTTGAGTCTAAGTTCCTTAGAGGGATAAAAAGTTATTTTTCGAATGTGAAATTTGATTTGATTCTTTATACTACACCTCCCATAACACTGCAAAAGGCTATTGAGTATGTGAAAAAAAGAGATAATGCCATAACTTATTTATTGTTAAAAGATATTTTTCCTCAAAATGCAGTAGATCTCGGAATAATTAAAAAATCCGGAATTAGAGGCGTTTTGTATTGGTATTTCAAATTCAAAGAGAACAAGTTATATGAAATCTCGGACTATATTGGATGTATGTCCCAAGCAAATGTGGATTTTTTATTAAATAATAATTCTGGAATAAATCCAAATAAAATTGAAGTATGTCCAAATAGTATAGAACCTCTAATGATGAAAAAAAATGTATATGAGATAAATGAAGTAAGAGGAAAATATAAAATACCGCCTGATCGTACGGTGTTTATTTATGGGGGGAATCTTGGAAGACCCCAAGGTATTGACTTTTTAATTGACTGTTTAAAGGCAAATGAAAATAACGATAAAATTTACTTTGTTATTGCTGGCTCAGGAACAGAATTTATTAAGTTGAAAACCTATTTTGATAGTATGAAGCCAACCAATTTTCAACTACTTCAACAACTTTCAAAGAAGGATTACGAAGCTTTGGTAAACTCATGTGATGTA
Organism: Paenibacillus sp. QJM3NY_38; assembly: GCF_056173265.1. Classification (NCBI taxonomy): domain Bacteria; kingdom Bacillati; phylum Bacillota; class Bacilli; order Caryophanales; family Paenibacillaceae; genus Paenibacillus; species Paenibacillus sp. QJM3NY_38. Next base: position 6,716,146 of record NZ_CM149665.1, on the reverse strand, counting down.
GGATTGATTTTATTAGATAAACGTTTTACGATTCCGAATTTCCCATCAAGACTTCTTTCCTATATGCAGGCAGCAATTCCTGTTTTATCAGCAACTGACATAAATACTGATATTGGAAAAGTCATTGAGACGGGGGGCTTTGGGGTCTGGTGTGAGAGTAATAATGTTGAACAATTTAATGAGAAAATAAAGCAGTTATGTGATGTAGAACTAAGAAAAGAAATGGGAATTAACTCTAGAAAATATCTAGAGAATAACTATACAAGTAAGCATTCATATGAAATTATAATTAGCCATTTTAAATAATATGAAAAGAGGCAGGTTATGTTTAAAGATAAAACCTTATTAATAACTGGTGGAACTGGGTCGTTTGGTAACGCTGTGATGGAGAGGTTTTTAAAAAGTGATATAAAAGAAATTCGGATTTTTTCCAGAGATGAAAAAAAACAAGATGATATGCGCAACTTATATAGAAATGAAAAATTAAAGTTTTACATTGGAGATGTAAGGGATCTTGCAAGTGTAAAGAATGCTATGCATGGAGTTGATTATGTCTTCCATGCTGCGGCTTTAAAACAAGTGCCATCGTGTGAATTTTTTCCGTTAGAAGCAGTCAAAACAAATATCATAGGTACTGATAATATATTAACAGCTTCTATTGATTATGGGGTAGAGAAGGTAATTTGCCTTTCAACGGATAAAGCAGCATATCCTATTAATGCCATGGGGATATCTAAAGCAATGATGGAAAAAGTATTTGTTGCAAAATCAAAGACGGTATCATCCGATAGAACTCTCATCTGCGGTACAAGATACGGCAATGTAATGGCTTCACGCGGCTCCGTGATTCCATTATTCATTGAAAAAATTAAAAATAGTCAGCCCTTAACAGTTACAGATCCTAACATGACCAGGTTTCTTATGAGTCTAGAAGAGGCAGTTGATTTGGTTATATTTGCATTTCATAATGCTTCGGCAGGAGATATTATGGTTCAAAAATCTCCAGCAAGTAAAATCGGAGATCTTGCAGTAGCATTACTGGAATTGTTTGATGTCAATAACGAAATAATAATAATCGGCACTCGTCATGGAGAGAAGCGCTATGAAACTCTCCTAACGAAAGAAGAGTTTGTAGTTGCAGAGGATTGCGGAGGTTTTTTTAGAATTCCAGCCGATCAAAGAGATCTTAATTACGATAAGTACTTTTTCGAGGGAAATAAGAAGCTTTCAAACATAGAAGAATATAATTCTGATAACACTCGAATTCTTGGCATCTCAGAAATCAAAGAAAAATTACTACAATTAGAATATGTTCAAAATGAATTGAGAAAATGGAATTCGAAAAATCCTGTAATGAACTAAAGGGTGGAATCAATCAATGAATATACTTGTGACAGGTGCTAATGGTTTCTTGGGGAAAAATCTTATTGCTGAACTAAAATCTAATGAATCGCATAAAATATTTGAAATCACTCGGGAAAGTGATCCTTCATTACTGAAAGAGTACACAAGAAAATGTGACTTTGTTTTTCACTTGGCCGGGGTTAATAGGCCGAAAGAAGAACGAGAGTTCATGGAGGTGAATTATGGATTTACTGCTAAATTGCTAGAGTTATTAAAGAATCATGGCAATAAAGCGCCGATTCTTATAACTTCTTCAATTCAAGCTGAATATGATAACCCGTACGGGACAAGTAAAAGAGCTGGAGAAGAATTGCTATTTAATTATTATAAAGAAACAGATGCGAAAATTTATATTTATAGACTTCCTAACTTATTTGGAAAGTGGAGTAAGCCAAACTACAATTCTGTCGTCGCTACCTTTTGCTATAACATCGCGAGAAATTTAGATATTAAGATAAATAACCCAGAAGCTAAAATGACTCTTTGCTATATAGATGATGTATTAGAAGAATTTTTAAATGCTTTGCAAGGGAATCCAACAACCCAAAATGATTACTGTGTCGTGCCTGTAACATATACCATCGAGCTTAAGGAATTAGCTAATCGTGTATTTAGTTTTAATAGAAGTCGAGAAAATTTAGAAGTACCAAATATGAGTGATGAACTGACGAAAAAACTTTATAGTACTTATTTGAGCTTTTTACCTGAGGACAATTTTTCTTATGATCTTAAAATGAACTGTGATCATCGAGGGTCTTTCACAGAATTTATACGGACTCCAGATCGAGGACAGATTTCTATAAATGTGTCGAAACCAGGGATTACAAAAGGGAATCATTGGCATCATACTAAAAATGAAAAATTCTTAGTAGTTAGTGGTGAAGCCCTAATCCGTTTTAGAAAGATAGGTTCTGATGAAATAATAGAATACAGAGTCAGTGATGATAAGCTGCAGGTTGTAGATATTCCTGTAGGATATACTCATTCCATTGTTAATGTCGGAGATAAAGATCTAGTAACAGTTATGTGGGTAAATGAATGCTTCGACCCAGAAAAACCAGACACTAATTTCTTGGAGGTCTAAATTGTGAATAAATTGAAAGTCATGACAGTCGTAGGAACTAGGCCAGAAATTATTAGATTGTCATCCGTTATACAAAAACTAGATGAATCAGATGCTATTAAACATATCCTTGTACATACAGGACAAAATTATGATTATGAATTAAATGAAGTGTTTTTTAAGGACTTCAACTTAAAGAAACCAGATTATTTTCTTAATGCAGCTAACGGAACAGCAGTTGAAACCATTGGGAATATATTACTGAAAATAGATCCTGTCATGGAAGAAGTAAAACCCGATGCTTTTTTGGTACTGGGAGACACGAATAGTTGCTTGTGTGCAATTGCGGCAAAGAGAAGGCAAATTCCGATTTTTCACATGGAGGCAGGAAATAGATGCTTCGATCAAAGAGTTCCCGAGGAGACAAATAGAAAAATTGTCGATCATACGGCTGATATAAATTTAACTTATAGTGATATTGCAAGAGAGTATCTACTAAAAGAGGGCTTTCCAGCGGATCGAGTTATTAAAACAGGAAGTCCCATGTATGAAGTATTGAACTCTAGAGTAGATGACATCGAGAAGTCAGATGTACTAGAGAGGTTAGGTCTCGAAGAAGGAAAGTATTTTGTTGTTTCAGCTCATAGAGAAGAAAATATCAATTCAGTGGGTAACTTTTTAGATTTGGTGGATAGTTTAAATGCTATTGCTGAAAAGTACAATATGCCATTGATTATGAGCACACATCCTAGAACTAGGAAAATGATCGAGGCTAAAGAAATCGAATTCAATCCTTTAATTAAAACGATGAAACCTTTAGGTTTTAATGATTATATTAAACTTCAAGTGATGTCAAAAACAGTCTTAAGTGATAGCGGGACAATAAGTGAGGAGTCCTCTATTCTTGGATTTAAAGCTCTCAATATTAGAGAAGCACATGAAAGACCGGAAGCGATGGAGGAAGCGGCTGTCATGATGGTTGGATTGAAAAAGGAACGTATTTTACAAGGGCTTGAAATACTAGAAAAACAGGAGAAAGGAACTCTGAGAATTGTGATTGATTATTCTATGCCTAATGTATCGGAAAAGGTACTTAGAATAATTTTGTCCTATACAAATTATGTAAATAGGGTTATCTGGGGGAAATAAATATGGAGCTTCTGGTTGCAGCTGATTCTTTATTTTCGAAAACACCTGATGGGAGATATTGGTGCAAGACTATTTATGGATATGATTTTTGGACACGTTATTTAAAAGTATTTGAAAAGGTGGCGGTTGTTTCTAGAACAAAGTCTGCTGAGTTAGGTGAAGTAGAGGGTTATCTAAGAGTGGATGGTCCAAATTTACGAGTAATCGAATTGCCATATATGCGTGGTATGAAACAATATATTTATAATTACTATTCATTTTGTAAGGCAGCTAAGAAGGCGGCTGAAGAACCAGATTGTGCATTAATAAGATTACCGTCTGTTGCTGCTTCAATGGTGCTTAAATACTATGAACGTAAAAAAAAACCTTATGCATTAGAAATAGTTGCTGATCCATTCGATGCATATAGCTCAAATAAAATAGCTCAGTATTTTTATACTAATAAGCTTAAGAAATCAACAATGAAAGGAAATGGTGTTTCTTATGTAACTCAATTCTATTTACAGAAGAGATATCCTTCCTATGCAAGCAAACACGGTGAAACATCTGAATATTTTGAAAATTATTACTCTACTATAAATCTACCATCCTCATACCTAACAGAACCTAGAATTTATAATATTGAAAAAAAGCAATATACAATAGTGCATACTGCTAACAGTATTAATAGTGATATTAAGGGACACAGTACTTTATTAAAAGTTTTAAAAAGGGTGCGGGAAAAAAAATATGATGTAAATATTATATTTATAGGTGATGGAGATAAAAGGAGTTATTATGAACAAATGTCCAGAGAATTGGGGGTTGAAAAGCATGTAACATTTACAGGATTGTTATCAACTCCACAAGAAGTAAGAAATATATTGTTAGAAGGAGATATATTCGTATTTCCAACAATGGCCGAAGGACTTCCAAGAGCTTTAATTGAAGCGATGGCAGTTGGATTGCCGTGCCTATCAACTCCAGTTAATGGTATTCCAGAATTGCTGAATAGTAATTATCTATTTGATTGTAACGATATAGAGGGGTTTGCCAATAAAATTTTAGAATTGATAGATAACCCTATTTTTTTAAATGAGATGAGTAAAGAGAATATTATCAGGGCAGGGGAATACGTCTCGGATAAGTTAGATATTAGAAGAATGGAGTTCTATACTAACTTAAAAAGGCTTACTGAATCCAGAATCCATGCTGATAAATAAAATAAAAGTATTAATGTGTGTTTGGAGAAGATAATAATGAAAATTGTTCTCGTAATAGGAGCTCTTTCTTTTGGAGGAGCTGAGAGAGTTATGAGTAATCTGGCGAATCATTTTGCGGAGAGTGGCGATGAAGTTAGGCTAGTTGCAATTAGCCGTAAGGACATTTCTTATACTATTGATAGTAGAGTTAGCATAATAAACGGGATTGATCGAAAAAACGAAATAGATGCTATACGAAAGCTGAGGGATATCTTACTAACAACTAAACCTGATATAGTATTGTCTTTTCTAACGCATATAAATATTGCAACTATTATTGCTGCAAGGGGAACTGGTATTCCAGTAGTGGTCTCTGAAAGAAATGATCCTAAGAATATGCCGCCAGAAAGGATAAGGAAATTTCTAAGAGCGTTGACCTATCCATTTGCAAATGGACTAGTGTTCCAAACACATCAGGCAAAACAATATTTCAATATGTATATTCAAAGAAAATCAGTAGTTATACCAAATCCGATATTTTTAAATTCTGACTCTCTTGAGACTAAGGATAGAAAGAAAGAGATAGTTTCGGTTGGGAGGTTAGTTCCACAAAAAAAGCATGATTTGATAATTAGAGCATTTTCAAAACTGGCTCATAAAAATAGTGAATATACATTAAATATATATGGTGAGGGTAGTCAGAGAGATTACCTTAGTAAATTAATTAATGATCTTAATCTAGGAAATCGAATATTTCTGCATGGTGAAACTCAAAAGCTCCATGAAAAAATTAAGAGTGCAGAGATCTTTGTTATGGCGTCAGACTTTGAAGGGTTGCCCAATGCATTGATGGAGGGAATGGCACTAGGACTAGCATGTATTAGTACTGATTGTCCTTCGGGCGGACCGGCGTTTGTAATTAATAATATGAAAAATGGGATTCTTATACCCGTGGGAGATGAATTGAGATTAGAAAATGCGATGGAAGAGTTGATGACAAATAACTCACTTCGTATCAAATTATCAGAAGAAGCTAAGAAGATATATGTTAATCCAAGTACAGTTTATGAGCAATGGAGTGAATACTTAAAGGAAAGAGCAAAAAAGATTTTGTAATGAGAATAAGTATATCTTCATTTATATATAGACTACTTTGTAATTTAACATTGTAGAGGAGATTCCGGGTGCTAATATTACCATATTTAACTATTCTTATTTTTATGACAATTACTATATTTGTAGTTAACAAATTTTTTGTAACAAAATCACAAATTGATAATAGATTGTATGGAAAATTTGTGTACGCCTCTACAGGTAAAATTATTCTGCTTATTATCTATATAGTCTTCATTTTATTTACAGTATTTAGGGTTATAGATGTAGGAATAGGAGGATTAGATGCTTATGCGTATAAACAATATTTTTTAGGTTCAGATGGATCTTGGAGTATGGCATTAGAATTCCAGAAATATGAAATTGGTTACGCCACTATAATTTGGATATTCCGTAAAATTACTGCTGATTATAGGGTAGTTCTACTTTTTATATATTCAGCTATTTTTGTTATCTTGGTGAAATATGTAAAACATATTATCTGGAATAGGTACTCGATTCTATCAATATTTCTTCTATTAGCTTTGATTATTAATAGTTTTAATACACTTCGTGTTATATTGGCTGTGTTCATAGGAATGGTAGTTTATATCTCTCTTTATCAAGAGAAATATAAGAGGGCTGTTTTACTATCTATAATCGCCATTACCATACATGTTTCTGCTCTAATTTTGTTGCCAGTGACGTTTATATTTATCTTGATAAACAATCGAAGATATATAAGTTTTAAAAGGTTAGTCAGTTATGTATTAATAGGAACACTGTTATCGGTAATTGTATTGAGAATAGCCAATCCATTTATTACAAATAGTAAATATTATGTATATGGTAATGAGAACGGAATAGCCATTCAAACTTATATAATGATATTGATCGTTTTTTTGTTGTCAGTCTTTAAGTTTGAAAAAATGGTAGAAATAAACCCTTTTAATAAAGTTCTTATAGTGATTCTACCAGTTGGGTTGCTTATTTTACCATTACAAATACAATTTTCTATTTTATATAGAATGGTGTTATTTTTTATACCTATTCTCTATACTCTTATCCCTTCTCTTTTAAAAGTATACTCTGTTACTTCATTGAAGAAAATTCACTATTACCCTATAAAGATAGGATTGCTATCATATTTGATTGTAAAAATATATGTTTTCTTGACAATTGAGATAGATAGTGCTGGATTGCCTTATATAAATTTGTTATTCGATTAAGGTATTGAGATGGCCTTTTGGGAGGATTTGCACCAATATTTATGATAATTTTAGATTATATCATTAAATCATTAAATATATGTGGATAGAGGTATGAGATATGATGTTACACCTCTCAGATTTTTATTTGTTTTATCTGCGCTGCATTCCTTTATATCAGTGGCAAGGAGCTTTTTCCATTTGTTATTAAAGGATTGGTTTTATGTTGTCTTCATATTATGTATTTTTATACTATTAGTGAGAGTTGTTCTTCAATTATTCAGATTCCAAAAGGTCTGTTAAGGCGGTGTGGTATTTATAGTTAAACTTTTTCAGGTCTTACTGTAAAAGAATAAAACTTCTGAGGTGGTAAGGTATGACTGAATACTTGAAAAAAATAGTAAAAGAAAGTGAGCTAATTGCTAATCTATATTATAAATCTAAAGAGATTTATTATAGGTATTTTATTTCAGATAAAGGTTTAATAAATAAGAAATTTAAAGAGAGATTAGGAAGAGAAATTGAAATAGATAATCCAGTTAAATATAATGATAAATTGCAGTGGCTAAAGTTGAATTGGTATGATCCATTAGCGACAAAATGTGCAGATAAATATATGGTGCGCAAAATTGTAGCAGAGAGAATAGGGAAAGAGTATTTGAATGAACTTCATGGAGTTTTTGAATCTATCGAAGACATTGATTTAAATAAATTACCTAACTCTTTTGTCCTAAAAGGAACTCATGGTTCAGGCTTAAATATTATATGTAAAGACAAGTCTAAACTTAATTGGAATAAAGAATTCAAAAAGATGAGAAGTTGGTTTAAATATAATTATTATTGGCAGAACCGTGAGTGGGTATACAAAGATATAAAACCAAGAATTATTTGTGAGAAATTTATTGAGCAAGAAGCCGGAGTTGAACTTCGAGATTACCGTTTCTTTTGTTTTAATGGTGAACCCAAGTTTATTTCAGTTGATTTTAGTATAACCGATAAAAGTAAAACTAGAAGAAATATATATGATTTGGGTTGGAATCTTTTAGATGCTGAAATATCTTATCCTAAGGAACTGTCTATAAAGGTGGATAAACCCTTTAAATTAGATAACATGATTGAATTGAGTAGAAAATTATCAGCTGGATTTCCTCATGCAAGGATTGATTTTTATTATATTAACGAAAAGATTATATTTGGTGAAATAACATTTTTCCATCAGAGTGGTATGGGCAAAATTAAACCTATTGAGTTTGAGGAGGAAATCGGTAATTGGATAAACCTTAATGAAGTGTAAACTAAGATCAATATTCAATTATTGAACCTTTATGTATTACTAATAATAAGAGAAGCTTAACCGGTTTAATTTAATTGAAATGGAGAAATGGGAATTGGAAGATGAGCAGCTAGGGCGAAAAATTGCTAGTGCAACTAAGTGGTCATCTATTACTGAGATTATTGCAAAGGTAATAGTACCTTTAACGAACATAATATTGGCAAGAATTCTTGCACCGGAAGCTTTTGGTGTGATTGCTACGATTACGATGATTATTAGTTTTGTAGATGTGTTTACCGATGCAGGATTTCAGAAATACTTAGTTCAAAGAGAATTTATAAATGAAGAAGAAAAGTATACCAATGCAAATGTAGCTTTTTGGACGAATTTTGTTTTTTCCTGTGTATTATGGGGAATAGTCACGATATTTAATAAACAGATTGCCACAATGCTAGGAAATTCATCACTTGGTTTAGTGATTATTGTAGCCTGTATTCAATTGCCTTTAACCTCTTTTTCGAGTATTCAAATGGCGCTTTTCAGAAGGGATTTTGACTTTAAAACACTCTTTACTGTTCGGATAATCACGATAATGCTTCCTTTTGTTATTACAATACCTTTAGCCCTTTTGGGGTTCAGTTATTGGTCCCTAATTATTGGGATGATAAGTATGCAACTTTTTAATGCAGTACTTCTAACTATAAAATCTAATTGGAAGCCTAAACTATATTATAATTTCAAGACACTAAAAGAAATGCTGTCTTTTAGTGTTTGGACATTAATAGAATCTATTTCTATTTGGCTAACTGTGTGGGTTGATACTTTTGTCATTGCTTACTTCTTAAATGAATATTACGTAGGAATATATAAAACTTCTACAATGATGGTTAATTCATTATTATCATTAATTACAGCAGCAATTGTTCCAGTATTATTTTCAGCCTTATCAAGATTACAAAATGATGTAGATAAATTTAATAAAATGTTTTTTCAATTTCAAAGACTTATAGCCATGCTAGTATTTCCTTTAGGTGTAGGTGTTTTTTTATATAGTGACCTAGCAACACAATTATTACTAGGTAGCCAATGGGCTGAAGCGAACGATGTTATAGGTATTTGGGCTTTAACTAGTGCAATAATGATTGTATTTGGTAATTTTTGCAGCGAGGTATATAGAGCGAAAGGTAGACCCAAATTATCATTATTAGCACAAATATTACATCTCATAGTATTAATACCAACTTGTATTATTGCTGGAAAATACGGTTTTTGGATATTAGTACTTTCTAGGTCTTTAATAAGAATCCAGTTTGTGATGGTTCATCTTGCAATAATGAAAATTGCAATGAAAACTCCTATACTTTGGACATTAAAAAATGTATTACCATCTATTATTGCTACTATTGCAATGGGGACAATAGGATATTTTTTGAGAACTATTAGTGATAGTCTATTATGGAGCATCTTTTCTATATTATTATGTGCTGTTCTTTATGCCCTTTTTCTTTGCCTTTCTCCTAGTACTAGATTAGAATTAGTTGGTTTTGGAAAAAAAATGATTCCGCAAAGGTTTTTGAAAAGTGCTTAGGAATCAAACCATTTAGTATATATGAGAACAGTGAATCTTCCCCCTTAATTTTTGCACAATATAAAAAATCATAAGCATCCTAATTTAATTACACCTTGTCTAATCTTGTTCAACAATATTTATTTTAATAAAAGGTATAAGAAAGGAAGATATTTATGTACAAAATTGCAGTAGCGGGAACAGGCTATGTTGGCCTAGTCGCTGGCGTGTGTTTTGCCGAAGTAGGTCATCAAGTAACTTGTGTGGACATTGACGAAAAGAAAGTTGAGAAGATGAGACAAGGTGTGTCTCCAATCTACGAATCCGGTTTGGAAGAGTTAATGAAAAAAAACTATAGTGCAGGCAGAATTAATTACACAACAGATTACCAAACAGCTTACAAGGATGCGGATGCGATATTCATCGGTGTAGGCACTCCAGAACAACCTGATGGGTCAGCTAATTTATCCTACATAGCGACTGTTGCAAGACAGATTTCAGAATCGGTAGAAAAGGACTGTCTAGTTGTTGTGAAGTCAACTGTCCCGGTTGGAACGAATGATAAAGTGGAGCAATTCATCCAGGATTTTTTGGTGAACGATCTGAAAGTAGAAGTGGCGTCTAATCCCGAATTCTTATCCCAAGGATCAGCTGTGCATGATACTCTGTATGCGGACAGGATTATTATTGGAACTGAGAGTAAGTGGGCCGAAGATTTGCTTACACAGCTCTATGAGCCATTTCATATACCGATCGTTTCCGTAAACCGAAGATCAGCAGAGATGATTAAATATGCATCCAACGATTTCTTAGCCTTGAAAATTTCCTATATGAATGATATCGCTAATCTTTGTGAGTTAGTTGGAGCTGATATTCAAGATGTTGCAAAAGGGATGAGTTTCGATGAACGAATTGGAAGTAAGTTCTTAAATGCTGGCATTGGTTTTGGAGGTTCCTGTTTTCCTAAAGATACCAAGGCGTTAGAGTACATTGCTAGACAGCATGGATATGAACTTAAGACCGTAAAGGCTGCCATTGATGTAAATACGGAGCAGAAAACTATGCTATTTAAAAAAGCTAGTAAAAGGCTTATCACCATTAATGGTCTTAAAGTAGCTGTGCTCGGACTAACATTTAAACCTGGAACGGACGATATAAGAGAAGCCGCATCCCTTGAGAATATACCGCTATTATTGGAACAAGGCGCCGACATTTATGCTTATGACCCTGTTGGAGCTCAGAATTTCAATAAAATTTATCCAGAAGGAAAGCGTGACAGAGGCAGCATCACGTATGTTCCTGATATTAAAGAGGCTCTAGAAGGAGCGAATGTTTGTTTTATCTTTACTGAATGGGGAGAAATTAAAGCCCTAACCCCTGAGACATACAAGAAGCTGATGCGAACTCCTCTAGTATATGATGGTAGAAATATCTACTCCGTCGAAGAAATGCAGGACGCCGGCGTTGAATATTATTCGATCGGGAGAAAGGCAGCGTCTAGAGAAGATGTAAGGGAGTCGAAGAAGCTTGAATTACAAAAATCTTGATCCTCACAAAACTTACTTAGTCTCCGGGGCGGCAGGGTTTATTGGGTATTACTTGAGCAAAAAGTTATTAGAACAAGGTTGTAACGTGATTGGTATTGATAATGTAAATGATTATTATGATGTTAACCTTAAATATACTCGACTGAGTCAATTAGAAGCTTGTAAGAAGTTTAACTTCATTAAAGGAGACATCTCTAACAAGGAGTTAGTGATGAAAACCTTTGAAGAGCATAAGCCAAACGTGGTTGTAAATCTTGCAGCTCAAGCAGGTGTAAGGTACTCAATAGAGAACCCGGATGTATATATTCAGAGTAATATCATTGGCTTTTATAATATTCTTGAAGCGTGCAGGTATTATCCGGTAGATCACTTAGTTTATGCATCATCCAGTTCTGTTTATGGAGCCAATAAAAAGATTCCATTTGAAGAAACGGACTTTGTGGACAATCCAGTTTCACTATATGCGTCCACCAAGAAAACCAACGAATTGATGGCTCATACTTATAGTCATCTCTATAAGATCCCATCTACTGGACTTCGTTTTTTTACTGTTTATGGACCTATGGGAAGACCGGATATGGCATACTTCGGATTTGTTAAAAAGTACTTTGCTGGTGAGCCAATTAGAATATTCAATAATGGCGATTTTGATAATGATCTGTATCGTGACTTTACTTATATAGATGATATCATTGAAGGAATCGAACGTTTATTGAATAATCCACCTGAAGGAGAAGTTCAACACCTAGTCTACAACATCGGAAACAATAACCCAGAGAAGTTGATGGTTTTTATTACAACTCTAGAGAAGGCTTTGAGTAAAGCTTTAGGTAGAGAAGTACATTTCGAGAAAATCTTCGAACCTATTCAACCAGGTGATGTACGGGCTACTTACGCGTCAACAGATTTACTACATAGAGCTGTAAACTTTAAGCCTGAAACCTCAATCCAGGAAGGATTACAAAAGTTTGCAGATTGGTACGTGGATTATTATAAGATGAAATAAGCTAATAGTGTGACGTGGTTGCTTGGATCTAAAGGGCGAAATTTTTGGCCTGAAACACAAAAAAATGTCTGCGAGGTACAGCCATGAGCGAAGTAAAAAGAAGAAAACGTAAAAGAAGAAGAAAATCCAAAAAAGCTTTATGGATCACTCTTATCGTTCTTTTAATTATTGGTGGAGGCGGCTGGGCAGGAATCCATCATCTGACACATCGTGACATTCAAGCTGAAGATATCGGTGTGGAACAAGATTTCTTTGATTTCTCTGAATTTGAACGTGAAATGGATACGGAAGCAGTCACAAATAATCAGCCTAATAAGGATACTCCAAATAACAACGACGTAAGCCAGTCAGGAAATGTTAAAGGCGGAGGAAAGGGAACTGCTGACTCTAAACTGAACAATGACCCACCAACGAACGAGACAAGCCCAAGTCAGGAAGAAGGTACTACCACACCTATAGTGGTGGATAAAGAACAGCAGATTGAGAACAAATATGCTGTAGCTTTTGCTAGACTGGAGGATATTGCACTCTCCAGATTGGACACGTTGGCAGCTAATGCCGTTAAAGATTACAAATCTGGTCGTTCTTTAGCTGATATCTCTTCTACCTATTCGAGTGCAGCCAACAAGCTTCAGGAGAAGGTAGATGGGGCCTTTTATAATCAACTGAAACTGATGAAAAACGAATTAAAAGCAAATGGTCTTGATAACAGTCTGGCCACGAAGGCTGAGAACAAATACAAACAGGCGATTTCTGCCAAGAAATCAGAGCTAATGGACAAGGTGGTTCAGATTTCAGGAAAATAATTGTTTGAGACTTAAGATCTAACCATCCATATACTATTTGAATAAAAAAGAGGATGAAGCATGAGAGCTCATCATAAAGATGACCTGACTCTTCTATTAGATGAATATATAACCGATGGGTTTCTTCCCAAGCTGCGTGGTAAATCAGAGCAACTGGAGAGAATGAGGATTCAGCGCTTTATTGATTTTATGTTGAATGCATGGTATCCAGAGATGAGTCCCGATATCATAGAACGATGGCTTCATCATATGAGTCGGGCGATTATTCGAAGAGGTACCGTTCAGCAGAGGCAATTGGAGGCTTACAGGACCGCGGTGACGAAATTCTATCAGTGGACTTTGACTCGTCCAAGTGAGTATTCTACGGAGCAGATATATCTTTCTTCGTCATTAACCGAATCGACATGGCCGAGGGCCAGGAAGTACATAGGCAAGAAGGGGATTCGTCCGTATCGTGATGAAGCGATTCTTATCATGATACAAAGTATGGAAGTGTCGATCCCTCAACTGATCGCTATGAATCTGGAGGATTTGCAACCGAACGATGCCTATGCACTAAAAAACGAATCTACGGCATTTATATCTGTGAAGGGTTCTGTCAGATGTAACCACAGATTATCTCAAGAACTTGTACAGGCGTTAGTCGAATATATAGAGCAGGAGCGATATCGAGATGTTACGGATCAATCTTGCACAGCGCTGTTCTTAAACTCCATTGAAATTCCTAATCGCAATCCCAGCGGGCGCATGTCTTTAGGTAACGTGTATCGTATCTGCAGGAAGTTAGGTAATATTCAATGATAAAGAAAAAGATTTCGCGGGCTATGGAGGGATCGTTGTGGAATTCGCAGATTTACCGGAGCGCATGGAAGTCAGTGTGCTAAGGTTGTATTTTGTTCGTTTCTTAAATTGTTTAAGGGATGGCTCCATCAGTCTAGATAGTGCTCTATATCAATTGAAAGAATTGACGTATCGACAGTGGTATACTTTCGAGCTGTTGGACGAGGAAATTCGACAAAATATTGATGATTGGCTGATTCAGGTATGGGACTCAACATCTGTCGAAAAAGCAGATATTGTGACTTTTATTGTGGCTAATCTCGGTTTAACCCGTACTTTTGCTTTTCTGGAACAAGAGTACCGTTTTATCACCTCGGATCAAGTTAGAGATATTGTTGCCGAGACGATCCGTGAACTGAAGGATAGTATAGCAGATCCTTATCAGGAATTGAGCCAATATGTTGTAATATGATATTCAGCTAACGCCGGATTTTAAACATTCAGGTGAAGTCTCTACTTTCTTTAAATGATTACATATATGAGTAAGTTATATTTTAATTACCTCATGTTTCACGCCCACTCTCCCTGGTTAAATAACCATAAACCTATTTTGTCCGCAAACTATTTTCGCCCGCCAACTCAGTCGTGAAGCCAAGTCGACATTTTTCCCGGTTTTCTGCAAAAGAAAACCTTTTCCTTGGTAATTGACACTGGATAAGTCGGGTGCTATAGTCGGAAATGTGGACAATTAGTGTCACACTTTATTTGACAATGAAGGGAATGTTAGTGCATGCAAGGTAAAGTGAAATGGTTCAACGCAGAGAAAGGTTATGGCTTCATCGAGACTGAGGACGGCGGCGACGTATTCGTACATTTCTCCGCGATCCAATCCGAGGGCTTCAAGACTCTGGAAGAAGGACAATCCGTAGAATTCGAGATCGTTGAAGGCGCTCGTGGCCCGCAAGCAGCTAACGTAATCAAATTATAATCATCCCGGCTTAGCCGACCTACATAAACGGTAATCGATGGTTAACAATTGGAGATTCGCTAGCCCAAGACTCCGGAACTTCCGGGGTCTTTTTTTTGTATCCGACCTCGATAAATATTGTGCTAAAATTCACAATTCTGACTTTTTACATAGCCTTAACAAAATGCTATAATGAAGGTGCAAAGGAGGAGTGCCCAATGCAATTCACTATCCGAGGTCAACAAATTGAAGTGACCGATGCTTTGAAGGACTATGTTGACAAGAAACTCAGCAGGCTAGATAAGTATTTTGATGCACCCCCCACCTCTGAAGGATATGTCACCCTGAATGTCATTCGAGGATTGCACACAGTGGAAGTGACCATTCCGCTCACAGGCGTGGTACTGCGTGCGGAAGACCGAAGCGACGATATGTACGCTTCCATTGACGCTGTTGTGGACAAGTTGGAACGTCAGATTCGCAAGCACAAAACCAAGCTGAACCGTAAGATCAAGCAAGAGGGCGGATTGAAGACGCTCATTGCGGCGAACGGAGCAGCAACCAGTCAGATGGAGGCAGAGCAAGTCGAGTATGACGAGGACAATTACGAAGTTGTCCGTACGAAACGTTTTACCATGAAGCCAATGGACGTGGAAGAAGCGATCCTGCAGATGAACATGGTAGGCCATAATTTCTTCGTATTTTCCAACATTGACACACAAGAAGTAAATGTCGTTTACAAGCGTGATGACGGCAAGTACGGATTGATCGAGCGGGACTAAGCTTTAGCGGCATTCCAAGCAGAATGCAAAGGAAACTGGACCCGGTTCGAATTTAAAAACGGTGAAATGAAATTGAAATGTAAGATGAGCCTTCATCCGTGTAAGCGGGTGGGGCTCTTTATTTGGATAAATACGTTTTGATGCGATAGGCATCGTAAAGACGCTGGCATCTGATGGTAAGCCATCGGGTCTGTGCTGAATAGTGCAACCATTATTTTAATAAGAGTTGGCTCATAGAGGACTTGGGGGCCGTTTCTCATACAGCTTCAGGTACAACGTCTTAAGGGCTTCCTATATAAGAGGATTAACGTTCGGTTAGCCACGATTCAGCGATAGTTCTGGGGCGGAGTCTTTGTTATTTTCGGACAATGGGCGATGAATATTTGGCACCCATTTAGATGTAGAGTTTCATTTTATGAAATGAATATACTTCCATTGGTTATGGCTGGGTAAATGCACCACGCAACTTTTTTGAGCCCTCCCGCGTCTCATAGAGTAAGGCTTCGCGTAACAGACACCTCTTGTAATAGCACATATTGTTGCGGCATCCCTTACAAACTGTTACAATTTATGCAAACCCTCATTTTATGGGACGGGCTTTTTAGCCTGCATGAAATGGGACCATCATAAGGAATCAATGAATCGATTTCATCATTTAACCCTTTGGCATTTAATGAAGTTGATTCTATCACTTGTTTTGCACGAAAGGGGTTAACCATGCTAGGACTTGTCAAAAAGATATTCGGCGACACCAACGAGCGTGATGTCAAACGTCTCATGAAGACGGTCGATGTAATCAACAAACTGGAACCGGATTTTGAGAAGCTCTCCGATGAGCAGCTGCAATCTAAAACCGAAGAGTTCCGTGCGCGGATCGAGAAAGGTGAGACGCTGGAGGAATTGCTTCCTGAAGCGTTTGCGACCGTTCGTGAAGCTTCCAGACGGACACTCGGCAAGCGTCACTATGACGTGCAGCTGATCGGAGGAATGGCCCTCCACGAAGGCAGAATTGCAGAGATGAAGACCGGTGAAGGTAAGACCCTTGTAGGTACGCTGCCGGTTTACTTAAATGCCCTGCTTGGCAAAGGTGTTCACGTGGTAACCGTCAATGATTATCTGGCACAGCGTGACAGCCAAGAGATGGCGCAAATATATAACTTCCTGGGAATGACGGTCGGGGTTAACCTGAGCGGTATGGAACACCCGGATAAACAGCAGGCGTATGCTTGCGATATTACGTACGGGACGAACAATGAGTTCGGCTTTGACTATCTGCGGGACAATATGGTCCTCTACAAAGAGCAGATGGTTCAGCGTCCGCTTTATTTCTGTATCATTGACGAAGTGGACTCTATCCTGGTTGACGAAGCGCGTACGCCGCTCATCATTTCGGGACAAGCTCAGAAATCGACCGAGCTATATTTTGCAGCTGACCGCTTCGTGAAGCGTCTGACTGCGGAAGAGGATTATACGGTAGACATTAAGGTCAAATCCGTGGCCTTAACCGAAAAAGGCGTGGCGCTAGCGGAGCGTTCCTTCGGGATCGACAACCTGTATGACCATAACCACGTAACCTTGAACCACCACATTGTACAAGCGCTGAAAGCGAACGTCATTATGCGCCGCGATGTGGATTATGTCGTTACCGACGATGAAGTGGTCATCGTTGACGAATTCACGGGACGTCTGATGGCTGGACGCCGCTATAGCGACGGTCTCCACCAGGCGATTGAAGCGAAGGAAGGCATCGAGGTTCAGAACGAGAGCATGACCCTGGCAACAATCACCTTCCAGAACTACTTCCGTATGTATCGCAAGCTGGCAGGTATGACCGGTACGGCGAAAACCGAGGAAGAAGAATTCAAGAAGATTTATGGCCTTGAAGTGCTGCAAATTCCTACGAACAAACCGAATCAGCGTATCGACATGCCGGATGTGGTTTACAAGAGCGAAGAGGGCAAGTTTAAGGCGGTCGTTGCTGAGATCGTGGAACGCCATAAAAAGAACCAGCCAATTCTGGTGGGTACGGTTTCCATCGAGAACTCCGAACGTTTATCGGAAATGCTGAAGCGCAAAGGCGTCCAGCATAAAGTTCTGAATGCGAAGTACCATGCGGAGGAAGCGGAAATCATCTCCCGCGCCGGTCAGCCGGGATCGGTAACGATCGCGACGAACATGGCGGGACGCGGTACGGATATTTTGCTTGGTGAAGGCGTGCAGGATATTGGCGGGCTTCACATTATCGGTACAGAACGTCACGAATCGCGCCGGATCGATAACCAGCTGCGTGGTCGTGCCGGTCGTCAGGGTGACCCGGGGTCGACTCAGTTCTATCTGTCCCTCGGCGATGAGTTGATGAAACGTTTTGGTACGGACAACGTGCTGAACATGATGGAGCGTCTTGGTTTTGAAGAAGACCAGCCGATTGAGAGCAAAATGATTACCCGTGCGGTTGAATCCGCGCAGAAGCGGGTAGAAGGCAATAACTTCGACATGCGTAAAGTCGTTCTCCAATATGATGACGTCATGAACCAGCAGCGTGAGATCATCTACAAACAGCGCCGCGAGATCTTGGAGTCCCAAGACATTAAGCAAATCGTTGTAGAGATGATTAAGCCGGTCATTGATCGTGTCGTTCAGGCTCACTGCAGCGATGACATTCCGGAGAACTGGGAACTGCAAGAAGTGGCAGACTACGTCAACAGCAAGCTGCTGGACGAGGGTGCCGTTACCCGCGAAGATCTGTGGGGTAAAGAAGCAGAAGAGCTTACCGAGTACATCTTCGATCGCGTGATGAAGAAGTACGAAGAGCGTGAGCAAGCCATCGGCGAAGAAATGGTTCGCGAGTTCGAGAAGGTTATCGTGCTGCGTGCGGTAGACAGTAAGTGGATGGATCATATCGATGCAATGGACCAATTGCGTCAAGGTATTCACCTTCGTGCTTACGGCGGTACCGATCCGCTTCGCGAATACCAATTCGAAGGCTTCGAAATGTTTAATGCCATGATCGCGACGATCCAGGAAGAAGTGGCGACGTACATCATGAAGGCCCAAATCGCGACGAATCAGGAGCGTCAAGCCGTTGTGGACGAGAACAAAGTCTCCACGAACAGCAGCAGCGAACCTGCCGAGAAGCGTCCGGTCCAAGTGGCTGAACAGATCGGCCGGAATGATGCATGCCCTTGCGGCAGCGGCAAGAAATATAAGCACTGCCATGGACAGAACGCATAAGCGATACGGCCTATTGGCGATGAATATAATATAAGAAAAGCATCCATCGACACGCTTTTACAGCAGTCGGATCGCGTGTAGAGGATCATTTTCTTACGATGATCGAATTTGTTCAGTTTCGCTAAAACCGACAATTTCGGTGATCCTTATAAGCCCGTCCAGAATATGGGCGCGAACTTTTCAACTCCCTTAAGAGCGGCAGATGAACCGGGTGATTGTGGTCTATTCCACCGTGATCCGGAATCACTGTTGCGCTTAAGGGAGTTTATCTGAATAAACAGCGAAACCTGTTGTGAAGCGATATGACATGGATTTTCTCTTGAAATGGAACGTTTTTCATACAGGAGAGGGTATACTGAAATTATTACATGAAGATAAGAAAGGACGAGGACTCATGATCGATCCAAGTGTGAAGCAGGACCTGCGTGAAATTAGCAAGAAACTAACCAATCTTAGGGGGTCTCTTTGACTTAGATTTAAAGCAGGAGATGATTGAGAACTTTGAAGAGAAGATGGCGGCCCCGGATTTCTGGGACGACAATGAGAAAGCGCAGGCGCTCATTGCCGAGATGAATGCCGTGAAGTCATCCGTGGATCAATATCTGAAGCTGCAAGCGGATTACGACGATGCCGTCGTGATGATCGAGCTGGCGGATGAAGAAGGCGATGACTCTCTTGCGGGAGAAATTGGAGAGACGATCAAGGACCTGGTTGGGCGTGTGGAAGAGTTTGAACTCCAACTGCTGTTGAACCAGCCTTACGATAAAATGAATGCCATCCTTGAGCTGCATCCGGGCGCGGGGGGTACCGAGTCGCAGGACTGGGGCCAAATGCTGCATCGCATGTATACGCGTTGGGCGGAAAAACGCGGCTTCAAGGTAGAGACGCTGGATTATTTGCCTGGGGATGAAGCGGGAATCAAAAGCGTGACGTTGCTCATTAAGGGCTACAATGCTTATGGGTATTTGAAGGCCGAAAAAGGCGTGCATCGCCTGGTTCGGATCTCCCCGTTCGATTCTTCCGGCCGTCGCCATACCTCATTTGTGTCCTGTGACGTCGTTCCGGAGATTAACGATGAGATTGAACTGGACATCCGCACGGAGGACCTGAAGATTGATACTTACCGTGCGAGCGGTGCCGGTGGTCAGCATATCAATACGACGGACTCGGCCGTACGGATCACTCACTTGCCAACGGGTGTGGTCGTAACCTGTCAGAATGAACGGTCCCAGATTAAGAACCGTGAGCGTGCGATGACCATGCTTCGTTCCAAGCTCTACGAGCGCAAGATTGAAGAGCAGCAGAAGGAATTGGCGGAAATCCGCGGCGAGCAGTCCGACATCGCATGGGGTAGCCAGATCCGCTCGTATGTTTTCCATCCGTACAGCATGGTGAAAGACCATCGTACACAGGTGGAGACCGGAAATATAGGAGCCGTCATGGACGGGGATCTGGATGCTTTTATCGATGGATATTTGCGCAGCCAGATCAAGCAGGAAGTCGAGTAGGACGTTGAGGAGAGATTTGAAGAACTATGGCGCAATCCGCTGGCAATCCATCGATTAACAAAAGAAAAAGAGAACCCCTGATTCCGATCAACGGTCCCCTCAGGCAGACGGTGGACACCGTTTTTATCATCATCGGCTCCTTTATTATGGCGCTGTCATTTAATCTGTTTTTCTTGCCCAACCACATCGCCTCAGGCGGTGTGTCCGGATTGTCGGTTCTCGCGCAAGCATGGCTCGGTATTGAACCGGCCTTTACGCAGTGGGCGCTCAATATCCCCTTGTTTGTGCTCGGCTTCTGGCTGCTAGGACGTGACTATGGCATTCGTTCCCTTTTGGGAAGCGTGGTTTTGCCATTGTTCGTATTTTTGACCAAGGACTGGCCGATTCCAACCTCCAATCCCCTCTTGGCTTCCATCTATGGCGGGATCGGCGTCGGGATCGGCATGGGGCTGGTCTATCGCGGCAGGGGTTCAACCGGTGGATTGACCATCGTGGCTCAGCTCCTGCAAAAATACAGCGGCCTCAGCTTCTCCCTTTGCGTCGTGCTCTTGGATGCGATTGTGATCTCTTCGGCAGCCCTCGTGCTGTCGCTGGAGCAGGCGTTGTACGCACTCATTGGACTGTACGTGACAGGCAAAGTGATTGATGCGATTGAGCTGGGCTTTAGCTTCACCAAGGTGGCTTACATTATATCCGATCATACGGAGCCGATAACCAAGGCCATCCTCGAGGACCTCGACCGTGGATTAACCAAGCTGACCGCAGAGGGAGGCTATACGGGTGAACACCGGACGGTTCTGATGGTTGTGGTCGGACAGAGTGAAATTCCACGTCTGAAGACGGTGGTACAATCGGTGGACCCGAATGCGTTTGTCATCATTAGCAATGCCCATGAGGTATTGGGTGAGGGCTTCCGCAATATTAAGGCGTAAAACAATAAAAGCTGTGTCGAGAGGTTCTCGGCACTTGAAGAGGCGGTGTATATCACCGTCTCTTTTTTTTGTGGACTATAGAATGTATAAGTTTTCAGCGAAGCTGAACTGTTCGTTGAGTTGCAAGCAAAACTTCGAGGCATGAGCCTTCCTGATATCGCAAGCAGAACTTCCTCTAAACGCCGTCATCTTCTGTGAAGTGCGTCGATCGTCGTTTTTCTTATGGGATCGGCCTTTAGGGTAGGGTCAGACTATCGTCCATGAATTTTTCTTTATTTTTCTAGTAAAGAGCATATAATGGTATCTAATATTGTTCAGGGGGTAGGAGATTATGGAAATCGAACAGATCTTTGCTAATTTGCCGGTATTGGAAACCGAGCGCCTCCGGCTTCGCAGAATATCGATGCAGGATGCCGACCAGATGTATGCCTATGCCTCTGATGATGAGGTTGCCAAGTACGTAACATGGGAAACTCACCGCTCGATCAACGACAGTAAGAAATTTATCCAGTTTATACTGGTCCAGTATGCCAAGCATGATATTGCCCCTTGGGGGATCGAGCTAAAGGAGAACGGACGTCTGGTCGGGACGGTGGATTTCGTATGGTGGAAGCCGGAACAGCAGAGTGCCGAGATTGGATATGTACTCGCGCGGGATTGTTGGGGACAAGGTCTCATGACGGAAGCTGCTTCTGCTCTATTGAAACTCGGATTTGGTGAAATGGATCTTGTGCGCATCCAAGCTCGTTGCATAGAAGGGAATATCGGCTCTCAGCGTGTTATGGAGAAGATCGGCATGTCCTATGAGGGGACGTTGAGGAAGGGGATTAAGACCAAAGGGCGGCATTGGGACCTCAAATTATATTCCATTCTAAAAGAAGAATATGAATCAGCACTTTAGTCATTGTATGAAACGGATTTAACTTGTAATTGGGATCAAATTTGAATAATCCATTGTATTTATATGAATACAGTCGTATAATAATACATATTTATGAGACGGATAAAGTCAATGAATACCTAGGAATAAAGCGTGTGCTAACGCAGGAGACAAAAAACTCCGAAGAAGATCATCACCAGCTTGACTGCTTCTTGAAGCAAAAAAGATATCAAGAAGCACCAGTAGACACGCGTGGTTTTTGATAACCCATCATATGATGAGGATAGCATCAGCGCAGCGTGATCG
Source organism: Paenibacillus sp. QJM3NY_38 (assembly GCF_056173265.1). Classification (NCBI taxonomy): domain Bacteria; kingdom Bacillati; phylum Bacillota; class Bacilli; order Caryophanales; family Paenibacillaceae; genus Paenibacillus; species Paenibacillus sp. QJM3NY_38. The sequence continues at coordinate 6,693,464 of NZ_CM149665.1, read as the reverse complement.
ATCGGGTGAAGGAAACGGATGAGCATGGAGTACAGATGAAGGATGGATGAATGGGACCTTGCATAAGGTCCTTCAGCTGTTCCTTGGGGAGAGGGATGAGGAGAAATGACGGACACAAACATAGTAAAAGTAGCTATTGTAGGATCTACCGGCTATGGTGGCGTGGAACTGATCCGGCTGCTGCAAGCACACCCGCGCGTTGAGATTACATCGGTAATCTCGTCCTCAACTGCAGGGGTACCGATCACGGACGGTTTTCCGCATTTGACAAATATCATGACCCAGAACCTAGATGGTGTTAACCCAGCGGAAATCGCTGAGGTGGCAGACCTCGTGTTCGCGGCCACGCCTTCGGGGGTCAGTGCCAAGCTGGTGCCGGAGCTGCTGGATGCAGGCCTGAAGGTCATTGATCTGTCGGGAGATTTTCGCTTAAAAGACGGGGCAGCGTATGAACAGTGGTATAAGCATACGGCTCCGAGTGCGGAACTATTAGAGAAAGCCGTATACGGTCTATGCGAAGTGTTTGGCGAAGAGGTCCGCGATGTCGATTTCATCTCCAATCCGGGCTGCTATCCGACAGCGACGCTGCTCGGGCTGATTCCGGCTATCAGCGCGGGATGGATTGATGCCTCTTCCCTTATTATCGATGCCAAATCCGGTGTGTCCGGTGCAGGCCGGGGAACGAGTTTGATGACGCATTATGCCGAGATCAATGAGAACTTCAAAGCCTATAAGGTGAATAAACACCAGCATATTCCCGAGGTTGAGCAGGTATTGACTCAGGTGGCGGGCGAACCGATTACCGTTACCTTTACCACCCATTTGGTGCCGATGACGAGGGGAATCATGACCACCATGTATGCCACGCTGAATGGTCCATACACGGAAGAGGATTTTATTGAACTGTATCGCCAGTATTTCAAGGATCGCAAGTTTGTGAGAATCCGGGACTTGGGCGTATGGCCTGCGACAAAAGAAGTCAGCGGGTCCAATTACTGCGACATCGGATTCGCGGTAGATGCGCGTACGAACAGAGTGACCATTATATCGGTCATTGACAACGTGGTGAAGGGTGCGGCCGGTCAGGCAATCCAGAACCTGAATTTGATGATGGGATGGGAGGAGAGCCTCGGACTTACGTTTACGCCGATTTATCCGTAAGCGGCTGGGGATACAGACATGGGAGAGAATATGTTTGCGATTATTGATGGGGGCAGCATCGTAACGCCGCAAGGCTTCAAGGCTGCCGGACTCCACTGTGGACTTAAGAAGACCGACCGTAACGATCTGGGTGTCATTGTATGTGACGTGCCTGCCGTGGCGGCAGCTGTATATACGACGAATCTGTTTCAAGCGGCACCGCTGAAGGTAACGCGTGAAAGCCTGCAGGACGGCAAGCTTCGCGCGATTGTCGTGAACAGCGGGAATGCCAATGCCTGTACGGGTAAGCAGGGTGAAGAGGATGCTTACACGATGCGTGCCAATACGGCTGCGCAATTCGGCCTGGACGAGAACGATGTGGCCGTCGCCTCAACGGGAGTCATCGGGGAACTGCTGAAGATGGACCGCGTTTCCTCGGGGATCGCCGGCCTGCCTGCACGACTCAGCGGCGGAAGCGAAGGGGCTGAGAGCTTCAGCCAAGCGATTTTGACAACCGATCTCGTGAAAAAAGAAGCCTGCGTGACCGTTCAAGTTAACGGTACGAAGGTGACTATCGCCGGAACAGCGAAGGGGTCGGGGATGATTCATCCGAACATGGCGACCATGCTCGGATTTATGACGACAGATGCGGTCATTGGTCAGGAAGCGCTGCAGCTGCTGCTGCGCGAAACGACCAATCTGACCTTTAATATGATTACGGTGGATGGCGATACGAGCACCAACGATATGCTTGTCGCGATGGCTAGCGGCATGGCGGGGCACGACATGCTTTCGCCGGAGCACCCGGATTGGGATGCATTCGCAGCTGGCTTCCATTATGTTTGCCAGCAGCTGGCGAAGGCGATCGCGCGTGACGGAGAGGGAGCTTCCCGCCTGATCGAGGTTCGCGTGGACGGTGCTGAAAGCGATGATGACGCGCAAGCAATTGCCAAGACGATCATTGGCTCCAGCCTGGTCAAATCCGCCGTATTCGGCGCAGATGCCAACTGGGGACGCATTATTGCGGCTGTCGGCCGTGCGGGCCGTCCGGTTAATCCGGAGACGGTCGATATTGCCATAGGCCCGATTTCGGTGCTGGAGCAGTCAAGACCCGTTGCTTTTGACGAGGATGCGGCTCTGGTTTACCTTCAGGGAGACACCGTGGATATTGACGTGAAGCTGCATATCGGAAATGGCTCGGCTACGGCCTGGGGCTGTGATTTAACTTATGATTATGTCCGCATTAATGCGGCTTATCGTACTTAGATAATCAAACATTCAGTAGGACGGAGGAGACGGATATGAAGAGCACGATCGATCAAAAGGTTACGCTGCCGGTTCAAACATCAGGTGCGGATACGTTCGTGATGAAATGCGGCGGTAGTACGCTCGCAGCCCTTCCTGACAGCTTCTTCGGGGATTTGAAGAATCTGCAGCAAAAGGGAGTTAATCCCGTTATCGTTCATGGTGGCGGACCCGCGATCTCCGGCAATCTGGAGAAGCTTGGCATCGAGACCGAGTTCGTGAACGGGCTGCGCAAGACGACGGAGGATGTGCTGGACGTTGTGGAGATGGTGCTTGCGGGCACCATCAATAAGCAGATCGTACGACGGATTCAAAGCGTAGGCGGCTCTGCCATCGGTTTATCCGGTTCGGACGGCGGGCTGATCGAGGCCAAACCGGTGACGAACCACGCGGAGGTCGGCTGGGTCGGCGACGTTACGTTCGTGAAGTCATCCATCCTGAGCGGCGTGCTGGAGATGGGATACATGCCGGTGGTTGCGCCGATTGGGGTGGATCTGTCCGGTCAGCGCTACAACATTAATGCCGATACGGCGGCGGGTGCCGTTGCCTCTCACCTGGGGGTTCGCCGGATGATCGTAGTCACCGACGTACCCGGGATCATGAAGGGATCGGGCGGCGAGAAGCGGGTGCTTCCAACCGTGACCGTGCAGGAGATCGAGGATATGATCGGGACAGGCGAAATCTACGGCGGCATGATACCGAAGGTCAGAGCGGCCATCAGCTGCATCCACGGCAAAGTGAGCGAGGTTGTCATCGTGGACGGAAGCGAGCCGAACGTGCTGAGCCGAGTGCTTGGCGGAGAAGTGCTGGGAACACGCATCGTGCGGATGTAATAAGGCACGGTTTGATATTCAAACCGGAACTATAAAAAAACTTCAACGGAGAAGGCGGAATCATTCCGGAGAAGCGAAGCGGGCCCCTTTGTCCACGGAATTTATCCTTGATTACATGATTCCATAAAAATCTGTGGGCAACAGGGATCGGAGGAATGATCCGAATTCGCAGTGCTGGTTAAGCTTAATGGATATTCATATCGTAGGACGGTTCAAACGTGAAACACGAAGCTATGCCAAATGCAAAGGAGAGTGTGAAGGCTATGGGAAAAGAAGCAGCAGGCGGCATCAAAGCCGCTAATGAAAGCTCGTTATTCCAAACGTACGCCAGATACCCAATCGCCCTGGTCAAAGGGGAAGGAAGCTGGTTATGGGACGCTCAAGGCAACAAATATCTTGATTTTATGGCGGGCCTGGCGGTAACGAACCTCGGCCATGCCCCGGTAAAAGTGAAAGAGAAGCTGAAGGCCCAGCTGGATGAATTGTGGCATGTCTCGAACCTGTTCCACATTCCCGGTCAGGAAAAAGCAGCCGAGCTGCTGACAGCGAACACCTGCGCGGATGCGGTATTCTTCTGCAACAGTGGGGCGGAAGCGAACGAAGCGGCCATTAAGCTGGCGCGCCGCTACCATCAGAAGGTGAAGGGAACGGGGCGCTACGAGGTCATTACGTTTACGCAGTCCTTCCATGGACGGACGCTGGCTACGCTGACGGCCACCGGCCAGGATAAGGTAAAGGAAGGTTTCCTTCCGCTTCCGGCAGGCTTCAAGAGCGTTCCGCTGCATGACCTTCCGGCACTGGAATCGGCCATTAACGATAACACCGCTGCGATCATGATCGAAATGGTGCAGGCGGAAGGCGGCGTGCATCCGGTGGAGCCGGAGTTCCTTCAAGCCGTCACCGGGCTGTGCAAGAAGCATGGACTGCTGCTGATCGTGGACGAGGTGCAGACGGGCATGGGCCGGACCGGGAAGCTGTTTGCGCATGAGCATTACGGCATTGAGCCGGATATCTTTACTGTGGCCAAAGGGCTCGGCTCCGGATTCCCGGTCGGCGCGATGCTGGGCAAAGCTTACTTGCGCGAAGCCTTCACGGCAGGAAGCCATGCGACAACGTTTGGCGGCACGCCGATTGCGAGCGCCGTCATCCAGGCCACTATCGAAACGATGCTGGAGGACAATGTGCCGCAGCGTGCGGCCGAAGCCGGAGAATATTTGATGACGGAGCTGAATGAGAGCCTCGGCAGTCATCCCTTTGTGAAGGCGATCCGGGGTAAAGGTCTGCTGATCGGCATCGAATGCGTTGAGCCGGTTGGCGAGCTGGTGCTGAAAGGGCAGAGCCGCGGGCTGCTGTTCGTAACGGCAGGACCGAATGTGATCCGGCTGCTTCCGAATCTGTACGTCACTAAAGAAGAGATCGACCAGGCGGTATCGATTGTTACGGAACTTATACATGAGCATACGGCGGTTAGCCAAGCATAGAAGAATCGTGCAGTGACATTTTGGACAATAACAGCATGGTTAAGGAGGACTGGAGAATATGGCCACTAGCGGACAAGTGAAGGAATTAAGCCTGAAAGGGCGGGATATGATCGAGCTGGACGAATACTCGACGGAAGAGATTCAGTTCTTGCTTGATTCGGCAATTGAGATCAAACGCAAGCAGAAGAACGGCGAAGTCTATCAGCCGCTGAAAGGCAAGACGATCGGGTTGATTTTTGAGAAGTCGTCCACGCGGACGCGGGTTTCATTCGAGGCTGGGATGTTCCAGCTGGGCGGACATGCACTCTTTTTAAGTAAAAACGATATTCAGCTCGGACGCGGCGAGCCGATCAGCGATACGGCTCAGGTGATGTCCCGTTATTTGGACGGCTTGATGATCCGTACCTTCGGGCACGACAACGTGGTCAACCTGGCAAAATATGCCTCCATTCCGGTTATCAACGGCCTGAGCGACATGGCGCATCCATGTCAGGTGCTGGCCGATTTGCAGACCGTGCTGGAGCACAAGGGTAAGCTGAAAGGTCTCAAAATGGCCTTTATCGGCGATGGCAACAATATGGCGCATTCGCTCCTGATTGGCGGTGCCAAGATGGGCATGCATGTGGCCGTAGCCAGTCCGAAGGGCTATGAGGCGGATGCCAGCATCGTGAAGCTGAGCGAGGAAATCGCGGCGCAAACGGGTGGCAAAATTACGATTACGCAAGACCCGATCGAAGCCGCGAAGGATGCGGACGTGATCTATACGGATGTATGGGCAAGCATGGGCTTTGAAGAGGAGCAGGCACAGCGGGAGGCTGCGTTTGCGGACTACCAGGTGAATGAGGAGCTTGTGAAGGCGGCGAAGCCGGATTACTTGTTCCTGCATTGTCTCCCGGCCCATCGGGGCGAAGAGGTCAGTGAAGGCGTGATCGACGGTGCCAATTCCGTCATTTTTGATCAGGCCGAGAACCGTCTCCATGCCCAGAAGGCTTTGATGGTTGCTTTGATGGCATAATGCCGTTGATGGCAAGCGAACATTCTCTATGAAAATGCGTCAATGGACGTTATCTTTAGTATAATGAACGACAGGGTTGTTAGTAACAAAGAGAGGGAGTTTAACGATGGCAAAACAAAAAATCGTGCTGGCGTATTCCGGTGGCCTGGATACGTCCGTTATTCTGAAATGGCTGAAAGAAACTTACGATGCGGAGATCATTGCTTTCACGGCCGATATCGGCCAGAAGGAAGAGCTGGACGGACTTGAGGAAAAAGCGCTGGCGACCGGCGCCTCCAAAGTATACATCGATGATCTGCGCGACGAATTTGCAACAGATTTCATCTATCCGATGTTCCAGGCGGGTGCCATGTACGAAGGGCAGTACCTGCTCGGTACCAGCATCGCGCGTCCGTTGATTGCCAAACGCATGGTGGATATCGCTCGTGCCGAAGGCGCGACGGCGATTGCGCACGGCGCTACGGGCAAAGGGAACGACCAGGTCCGTTTTGAGCTTGGCGTAGCCGGCTTGGCACCGGACATTGAAGTAATCGCGCCTTGGCGCATCGAGGAGTTCCGTAACTCCTTCCCGGGTCGCGCAGAGATGATCGCTTACGCAGAAGCCCATGGCATTCCGGTAACGGCATCCGCGGCGAAATCCTACTCCATGGACCGCAACCTGCTCCATATCAGTTATGAGAGCGGCGTGCTGGAGGATCCTTGGTTCGATGCAAGCGCAGAGGACAGCAAGGATATGTACCTGCTCAGCGTATCGCCTGAGGATGCGCCGGACGAGGCGGAATACCTCGAGCTTACGTTTGAGCAAGGGAATGTTGTTGCGCTGAACGGCGAAACGATGAGCCCGCTGCAAGTGATGGAGAAGCTGAACGAGCTGGGCGGCAAGCACGGCATCGGTCGCGTGGATATGGTGGAGAACCGTTTCGTAGGCATGAAGAGCCGCGGTGTCTACGAGACGCCGGGTGGAACGATCCTGTTCACCGCTCATCGCAAAATGGAATCCATCACGATGGACCGCGAAGTGATGAACCTGCGCGACAGCCTGATTACCCGTTACAGCACCTTGGTTTATAACGGTTTCTGGTTTGCGCCGGAACGTCTGGCACTGCAGGCCCTGGTAACCGAGAGCCAGAAGAACGTATCCGGTACGGTGCGCGTGAAGCTGTATAAAGGCAACATTATCGGCGCAGGCGTAAAGAGTCCGGTTAGTCTGTACAACCCGGATATCGCTACGATGGAAGCCGATCCAACGCAAGCTTATGATCAGGGCGATGCGACCGGCTTTATCCGCTTGAACGCACTGCGTTTGAAAGTGGCAACCGGCGTGAACCAGAATCAATAAGTTTACAATAATGAACAGGCTGAAGGCCGTTTTCATGCAAGGGAGCTCCGTTGATTCTCGCGTAACCGGGATCAATGGGACTTCTTAAGCGGGAAGCGGCCCTCTGCCTTAAACAGAGAGGGGCAAGTGTTGTGAGCAAGTTATGGGGCGGACGCTTTACGAAGCAGACCAACGCATTGGTAGAGGAATATACGGCATCCATCGGTTTTGATAAGCAGCTGGCTGAGGAGGATATCCAGGGAAGCCTTGCGCATGTGTCCATGCTGGGCAAATGCGGCATCGTGCCGGCCGAAGATGTGGAGACGATCAAGGCTGGCTTGAACAAGGTGCTGGAGCGCATCCGTGAGGGCAGCATCGAGTTCTCCGTTTCGGATGAGGATATCCATATGAACATCGAGAAGAATCTGATCGAGGAAATCGGACCTGTCGGCGGCAAGCTCCACACAGGGCGCAGCCGTAACGATCAAGTGGCTACGGATATGCATCTGTATTTGCGTAACCGCGTGGTGGCGCTGACCGGCATGCTGCATGAGCTGCAAACCGCATTAATCGGGCAAGCGAAGGATAACCTGGACACGATTATTCCGGGCTATACGCATCTGCAGCGTGCCCAGCCAATTCTGTTTGCGCATCATCTGATGGCTTACGTGTCTATGTTCCAGCGGGATATCGACCGTCTGATCGACAGCTATAAGCGCATTAATGTGTTGCCGCTCGGGGCAGGCGCGCTTGCGGGGACGACGTTCCCGATCGACCGTCATTTCGTGGCGGAGCAGCTTGGGTTTGACGGCGTTTACGAGAACAGTCTGGATGCGGTCAGCGACCGCGACTTCATTCTGGAATTCCTCTCGGATGCTTCCATCATCATGATGCACTTGTCCCGCCTGAGCGAGGAACTGGTACTCTGGAGCAGCACCGAGTTCAACTTCATCGAGCTGGATGATGCGTTCTGTACGGGCAGCAGCATTATGCCGCAGAAGAAGAATCCGGATGTACCAGAGCTGGTCCGCGGCAAAACCGGTCGGGTATATGGCAACCTGATGGGTCTGCTCACCGTGCTGAAGTCGCTGCCGCTTGCTTATAACAAGGATATGCAGGAAGATAAAGAGGGCATGTTCGACACGGTGGCTACGCTGGAAGGCGCATTGCAGCTGTTTGCTCCGATGATTGCCACGATGAAGGTCAACAAAGGGCGCATGCGCGAAGCGGTGAATACCGACTTCTCCAACGCAACCGACATCGCGGACTTCCTGGTCGGCAAAGGGCTTCCTTTCCGTCAAGCGCATGAAGTGATCGGCAAGACCGTATTGTACTGCATCCAGAACAACAAGTATCTGCTGGACCTGACGCTGGATGAGTTCAAGCAGTTCTCGGAGCTGTTCGACGACTCCATTTATGGCGTGCTTCAACCGGAGACGGTGGTCAATGCGCGTAACGTTTACGGCGGCACGGCAACCGAGCAGGTGAAGGCAGCCATTGACCGCAGCGTGCAGACCCTACAGGTTACGGATGAATGGCTGGGTCTCCGTCAAGGGAATGCAGAGTAACGATACAGAATTCGCAGCGTGAAAAAATAGAGGTGGACCGGCAAACATTACATTTGCCGATCCACCTTTTTTAAGATATCAGAAAAGTATGGACGAATCGCAGAGGCGGCGTACTCCATTGCCACGGATAAACCGAATAGAGGGGCAACTGCCGCCCGTAGGATTGCATGCATATCTTTATTCATCAGGCTTTCAACGGAAGCCACTTCAGCACATCCTGAATGTGAGTATCCCAATATCCCCAATCATGACCGCCTGGGCCTTCCAGATAGGTGAGGTCGAAGGAGGTTTCTTCGCACGCTTTGCGGAATGCTTGATTGTCTTCATAGAGGAAGTCTTCGGTTCCGCAGCATTGATACAGCAGCGGCTTAGGCCCCTCTGATCGATCGACTTCCTGAAGCAGCCACAGCAAGTCGTTGTCGGTGCCGGTAATATCTTGATCTCCGTAGACTAATTGATGTTCAAACAAGGCCTCATTCCTCCGGACATGACCCGCCATATCGAGCGCGCCCGACAAACTGGCAGCTGCGGCAAAGGCTTCGGGGCAGCGAAGGGCCAGTTTGAATGCCCCGTATCCGCCCATGGACAAGCCAGCGACGAAGTTATCTTCTCTCGCGTGGGATAACGGGAAGAAGGAACGGGCAATGGCTGGCAGCTCCTGGCTGATGAAGGTCCAGTATTTGCCGCCGTATTCCATGTCCGTATAGAAGCTGCGGTGCACCTGCGGCATAACGACGGCAATGCCCATCTCGGCCACATAGCGTTCGATGGAGGTTCTGCGCAGCCAGATGGAATCGTCGTCGGACAGGCCGTGCAGCAGGAAGAGCGTCGGATGCAGCCCCTTTTTGGCATGATTGGTCATACCGATCTGCGAAGAGGTTTGCTGAGGGAGAATAACGGTCATGGACGTGCTGAGACCGAGTACCTCCGAGTAGAAGTGACATTGCATAAGAGCCATGTTATGTATCCCCTTTCACTTTTGTAAATGTGAGATCGAAAAGACGAGTCTATTTAAATCATATCACAATCGATCTCCCTTCCTCCAAGCAAATCTGAACCAGCTTCTGCGGGCGTGAACGGATGTACAGTCTGCTGCGTTTGGCCACCTCGCTAATCCTCGGGGATATAAAGGCTGCTCGGGCCGGAATTGTAATGGATGGGATAAGATGCATACTTCGTCTCGGTCTTGAGACCGAGGCGAAGTTCAGCCATCGGGCTGTTCTATGATTAGCGGGGTTGTGGTATCTTAGAGGGAGATTATGGCTCCACCAGGTGGAGGGTGGACATTTATTAAGGTAATTGTTGTGATGAAGCAGTTTAGATATAGATAGTGATTACTTTGTGAATATGGAGGATACTCATGATACCACATGACGACAAGCTATCCGATCTGAAGATTACGGGAACCGGAAGTTCAAGCGGCGGCCAATACGACAAGGTACGCATTGACGGTGCTGGGCAGATAAATGGAGATCTGGATTGCCGGGAATTGATAGGCAATGGAACGATGAGCGTCAATGGCGCCGTCGCTGCGCGTACGATTCGCGTGAACGGTTCGGGAACCATTAAGGGGGCCGTGGAGTCTGAGGAGCTGAATGTAGCCGGCAGCCTGAGCTTGAAGGAAGGATTGCGCAGCCGATCCATCTACATCGGGGGGCATTGCAGCGTTCACGGAGATTCCGAATCGAAGAAGCTTGAGGTGACCGGACACCTGAGAAGCCATGGTGACGTACGGAGTGAATTCGCCACGTTCCAGGGAGGCTTTAAAATCGATGGCCGCCTGCATGTTGGAACAGCGGATATCCGAGTATTGGGTCACTGCCTTGCACAGGAAATCGTTGGAGATCGAATAACGGTTCGCAAAAAAGGGAAGCGGCTCTGGGAAATGCTGTCCTTGTCTTTAAAGGGAACACGTCTGGAGGCTCGTATTATTGAAGGGGACGTCCTAGATCTCGAGTATGTCGAAGCTGATATCGTCCGCGGTAATCGGGTGATCCTAGGCAAAGGCTGCGAGATTCGGCAAGTGGAGTACAGAGACGAACTGTCACAGCATCCGGAAGCCGAGGTCAGAGCGTCCAGGCGGTTTTAAGGGGGAAACGATCCTCCCCACGTTCAGGCCTTAGGCCGAACAGATGGAATATACGAGGCCTTCAGCGCAGATGCCATGGCAGAAGTAGGGACCTTTTATAAAATCGATGTCTTACACTAAATAGCGGCAAGGCAAACAGCCCGGATTCGCGGTTCTATTCGCGAATCCGGGCTGTTCCATGTTTCTACTACGTTGGTATGACCAATCGAAAATCCTCAAGGCTTTTGCCGCAGAACGGAATTGATAGAGTGGACGTCGATGTTTTCAACTTTATCTCCAGGTTTACGGTGCGCTGATACCGTCCTCCACCACTTCCTCCTTCGGTGTATCATTCGCTTCCGGCAGTTGGACCTCGCTTGTCGGATTGATGGCAACGATGCTGCTCTGGGGGCGATAGGTATCCTTGGATATTTTAATCTTCTCTTCAACCTTGCCGTTTACTTTCTTGGTTCGGTAGGTTTCAACCACATAGCCTGGCTTCCCGTTCTGAACCACCTGCTTGAGACCTGGCGGCAGCGAGTTATTGTGAATGACCTTCTCTGGCGAAGGCAAGGTTTCAACGGTGGTGGACACAAGCTCATATTCCGTATTTTCCGGAAAGGTGCCAAACATCTTCAGCGTTAAATTACCGTGCGATACTTCCGATAAAATAAGCAGATGCTTGCCTGTATTGTTACGGAAACGGAAATTGATCGCCCCTTCCGCGAAGGTGGCATCCTGCCCCTTGGGCAGGTAGCTGACCGGAAGGGAATGATTGCGCCTTTCGGTGATCTCCAGTCCGATCAGCAGGGCGGCATGATACACCGTGCTGGATACCTGGCAGATTCCGCCGCCGATTCCGGGGACCAGCTTGCCGTTCACGATGACAGGGGCTTCTTCAAAGCCGTATTCCTTTTTCGCGGTATCAATAATATGAGCATAATTGAATTCATCGCCGGGCTTTAGGATCATGCCGTCAACGGATTTGGCAGCGGCGGTCACGTTATGAACGCGTCCAGGCCCGCTGGATCCGAGACTGGTGGAGAATTCAACGATTTTGCGTTCAATCCCTTCATCCTGCAGCGATTTTACGGTAACGGAGGGCTTTTGACGGATGAGAGGCAGCGAAACCGTAATGATCTCTTCGGGATTCGGCTCGGTGAAGTGAGACTCATTCGGGAGCACAGCGCCAAACCCTTCATAGAATGCCGGCCAATCGATGCGGTATGCCGTTTTCTCCGGAGTGTACCGGACAACATCATCTTCGGATATGCTCCGTACCGCATTGACGGGTTCCCCGAAGCGTTCCTTTTGCCACTCTTCGCTCAGCCTCCCTTTTAACACATCGCGATCCCAGTCCGTGGATATATGCCATTCCAGCTGAAAGTTACGCCGGTATAGAACTTGATCCCATAGTGATCCTTCGGACAACCTGGCGATAGCCTCCTGAAAATCGGCTGCGTTGAATTGAACTCCGGCCTCTCGGAGAGTGAAGCTTTCCGTGTGTCCCTTAAGCGCGTCCGATTGCAGCTCCACCTTCAACGCTGTCATCGTCTGCAGCCGTTGATCCAGCTCCGACAGCACCTCGTCTGATGGTTTGCCGCCTACCTGCCAACCGGAGAGAACCACCCCCTTCGGGAGTTCCTTCTGGTTCACGTACATCGTCAATAGACCGAAGCCGACGGAGAGGAGAAGACCGAAACTGATGACAATGATGAGACCAAGATGAATTTTTTTCATTCGAAACCACCTTCTTAACTTCGTATTGGCCGCAGTTCATGCACTTGTTCATGTATATGTCACGGTGGGCTTAAACTTTCGGGTACTCAAAAGGTAACAAATTTGTTACAATAGACGATGTCGTGAGGATTTTTCATGGATTTTAAAGGAATTCGATGGAAACTGTCGAAAGTATAATGGCTAATTAAGGATTGGGAAGTGATGAAGTGATCGAAATGCAGGACGTATGGAAGACTTATCCGAACGGCGCTCATGCGCTTCAAGGAGTTTCCGTCAAAATCAATCGAAATGAATTCGTCTATGTTGTCGGACCGTCAGGTGCGGGCAAATCGACGTTTATGAAACTTATCTATAGAGAAGAAGTGCCTACCAAGGGGCAAATTTCCGTTAACGGATTTAATATCGGGAAGCTGAAGCAGCGCAAAATTCCCTATGTTCGCCGAAATATCGGGGTTATTTTTCAGGACTATCGTCTACTGCCCAAGCTGACTGCTTACGAAAATGTAGCTTTTGCCATGGAGGTTATCGAAGCGCCGCAGCGTCTCATCAAGAGACGGGTCATGGAGGTGCTGGAGCTGGTGGGCTTGAAAGCCAAGGCGAACCGCGAGCCTTCACAGCTCTCCGGCGGGGAGCAGCAGCGGATCGCAATCGCCAGAGCGATTGTGAACAACCCCTCCGTCATTATTGCGGACGAGCCTACAGGTAACCTGGATCCGGAAACCTCGTGGGGCATCATGCAGCTGCTGGATGAAATCAATTTCAGGGGAACCACCATCGTAATGGCTACCCACAACAGGGATATCGTGAACACCATGCGTAAACGCGTTCTTGCGATTGAGCACGGACAGATCGTCCGTGACCAGCAGAGAGGAGATTACGGGTATGAATTTTAGAACCTTCTTGCGGCACTTGCGGGAAGGGGCGAAGAGCGTTTTCCGGAACGGATGGATGTCGGTCGCATCCGTCACTTCCATCGTGGTGTCTTTGTTTATACTGGGCGTTTTCATGCTGTTAGTCATGAATGTGAACGCTTTAGCCGATAAAGCAGATAGCAATGTGCAAATCAATACGTACTTAAATCTCAACGTGGATGAGAAGCTGCGCGAGACCATTAAGGGTGAACTCGAGGCCATGCCGGAGGTCAGCGCCATCAAGTTCGTGTCCAAGGAAGAGGGCATGAAGGAGCTTGAGGAAAGCCTGGGCTCGGAATGGGTGGAAGGCTTCAGCGAGGCGGACCAGAATCCGCTTCCGGATGCATTCGAGGTTTCCGTTATTGAACCGACCACGGTCGGTTTTGTTGCCGACAAGATTACCGCCCTGAACAAGAAGTATACGGAGGAGCCGATCCTGCGTGTCAAGTATGGGGAAGGCACGGTAGAAACCCTGTTCAAGATTACGAAGACGGTGCGGAATATCGGCTTTATTTTCGTAGCGGGACTCGGCTTGATGTCCATGTTCCTGATCTCGAACACCATTCGGGTTACGATTTTGGCCCGTCGCCGCGAGATCGGCATTATGAAGCTTGTCGGCGCGACCAACAACTTCATTCGCTGGCCGTTCTTCGTGGAAGGCGCGATGATCGGCCTGATGGGCTCCATTGTGACGGTCACGCTGTTGTTTGTAGGCTACAACCGCCTGTACGCCGCATCGCAAACGGATTTGACGTTAGCCAAAAGTTTAATCCCTCTAGGAGATTTGTGGCTGCCGATCGGCACCATTGTTGTTGGGCTGGGCATTGTCATCGGCATCTGGGGAAGCACCATGTCGATACGTAAATTTTTGAAAGTATAAAACAAGGTAAAGGATGGGGAGCGAAACTTGAAGAAGATCGCCGCAGGAGTAGCAGCCTTATTACTGGCCACTGTTATGATCCAACCGACCGTCGGACAAGCCGAGAAGAAGACTTCAGCCGATGTAGATCGAGAGCTGAGAGTGCTTCAGGAGCAGGTCAAGAAAGCTCGGGCGCAGAAGAACAAAGCAGCGGAAAATAAACAAGAAGCTCAGCATTACAAGAAGAAAACAACGAAGAATCTGAAATATGTGTTGGAGCAGATCAGCATCGTCAGCAATGAATTGACCAAAATCTCCATGAAGATCGAGGAGACAGAGGATCTGCTGAGAAAAACGACCAAGGAACTTGAAGCGGCGGAGGAGCGCATCGCCTCCCGAGAGAAGCTGTTGGAATCCCGAATTCGCCTCATCTATATGGATGGTCAAGTATCGTATCTGGATGTGCTGCTCTCCTCGACCAGCTTCAGCGATTTTATTGAGCGTGCGGATTCCTTGAAGACGATCGTTAACCAGGACCAGGATTTGCTGGTGGAGCATAAGCAGGACAAGCTGCTGGTCATTGACAAGAAGAAGGAACTTGAAGGACAGTATGCAACCGCTAAGGATCTGTATGGCCAAATGGAGGACCGCAAGAGCATCCTGAACGAGAAGGAACAGGAGAAGCGCGTACTACTGGCCCAGTATGATCAGGAAATTGAGGATGCGGACATCTTGACCGAAGAGCAGGATAGAATGCTGGTTGCCCTGGCAAGCAAACGTTCGGATCTGCAGAAGGAAAAGAATAAGCTTGCGGCTGAGGAAGCTGCACGTAAAGCGGCGGCTGCCAAAGCGGCTGCGGCGAAAAGAGCCAAGGCGACTACCCTCGGCGGCAGTAAAGGCGGCGGGGGATATACGGGGAACGGCGGACCATTCGCCATTCCGGTCTCCGGGGCCAGACTGTCCTCCGGTTATGGGCCTCGGGTCCATCCGGTAACGGGTGAAGTCGGCAAGATGCACACAGGCCAGGATTTCGCCGCTCCGCAGGGAACTGAAATCCGCGCAGCCGAGAGCGGCACGGTCATTTTGGCCGAGTGGTGGAGCGGTTACGGAAACTGTGTTATTGTTGATCATGGGGGCGGCGTATGGACCTTGTATGGACATATCCGCAACGGCGGCATTAAAGTCAGTGAAGGCGACAAGGTGTCCAGAGGGCAGAAGATTGCCGAAGTAGGCTCCACGGGTCAGAGCACAGGACCGCATCTTCATTTTGAGGTTCGTGTCAATGGATCGCCGGTGAATCCTTCGCCTTATCTGTAACAAAATTTCAGGACTTATACCATATAACCTTCAGACCGCTGTATAAATATTCCCGGCAAGCCAATCATATACTAGGTGGACGGGATTCCCCGTGTGTGTAGCAGTTGAAACGTACAAAGGCGGTGAAGTACTTGCTGAAAAAACGAACGGCTGTCTTTCTGGTCATAGCTGCCATGCTATGCGGCGTGCTGTTAACGATGGCTTTGACCCAGCTGCCCGCTCCCAGCCAGACTGGAGACGGTGAGGGGCTGCTGGCCAGTATAGCGAACAGGAATGGGCTGGAGCAGTCTGAAGCGAAAAAACTGGGGACAGCAATTGACCTCATCGAAAGCAATTATTACAAGGATATCGATCGGTCGAAACTGATCGACGGCGCCATCAATGGGATGATGGAAGCGCTGGAGGATCCATATTCCAACTATATGGGAAAAGAAACGGCAGCTCAGTTTGAAGAGAGCATCGAGGGCTCCTTCTCGGGGATTGGCGCGGAGGTGTCCTCTGTAGATGGCAGTGTGGTCGTTGTGTCTCCGATCAAGGGATCTCCCGCGGATAAAGCCGGCATTCGGGCGAAGGACACCATCCTTTCAGTCAATGGCGAATCCTTGCAAGGCCTTGAGCTGAACGCGGCCGTCAACAAGATTCGCGGTCCGAAGGGCTCCAAGGCCGTTCTTCAGATCAAGCGTGCTGGCTCCGAGCAGCCGATCGAGTATGTTATCGTTCGTGATGACGTCGATCTGGAAACCGTATCGGCACGGATGGAGAAGGGCGGAATCGGCGTTATTGAGATCTCCCAATTCTCGCTGAATACAGGCGAACGCTTTAAGGAAGAACTCGAGAAGCTGGAAAGCCAGGGCATGAAGGGACTGCTGATCGACGTCCGGAACAATCCAGGCGGCGTGCTGTCCGTTGTCATTGACATTGCAGAGCAGTTCGTACCTAAAGGCGAGTTGATCGTTCAGGTAGAGGATAAGAATAAGAAGCGGGAGAAGCATCCTTCGAACGGTGAGGCGAAATCCTATCCGATTACGGTGCTGATGAACAAGGGCAGCGCCAGCGCTTCCGAAATTTTGGCGGGCGCACTGCAGCAATCGGCGGGAGCTACCTTGATGGGTGAGCATTCCTTCGGTAAAGGAACCGTGCAAACGAGCTTTGATAAGCAGTTTGGCGATGGAAGCCTGCTCAAGGTAACGATTGCCAAATGGTTGACACCAAACGGTACCTGGATCCATGAAAAGGGAATTGAGCCGGATATTCAGGTGTCACAGCCGGAATACTTTACCGTTGCACCAATCGATAAGAAGAAAACCTATACGTACGACACCAATAGCACGGATGTGAAGAACGCGCAGATCATGCTTGAAGCCGTTGGCTATAAGACTGGGCGTGCCGATGGCTATTTCGACCGGAACACGGAGAAGGCGATCAAGAGCTTCCAGAGCAAGCACAAGCTGAAAGCGGACGGTATCCTTAACGGTGCCACAGCCGAGGCGTTGGAAGCCGCATTGATCGAGAAGATTCAGGATCCGAAAGAGGATAATCAAATGAATCGCGGAATTGCCGAGGTTCGGAAGGAAATCGCCGCTCAGGCGTCGAACAAGTAAGAAGGCTGAACGTTAGCCTTCTTTTTTTCTTTTAAGTATTAGAAAGTATAAGCTTTGAAGCGTCTTGAAGCTGAAAGGAGCGTGGCAAGCTGTTGGAGACATTGAAACAACTGCTTTTGTATGGGATAGATGCAGGCATACAACTGCTGACGCAGCCCTTTTATTATATTTCGATTTTGTTTGTGATGCTGTTTTACCGAAGGCAGGTGCTGGTGGAGCGTAAGCTGTTCCATGTGAAGCTGCATTCCTGGGGGTTGCAGACATGGCGAACGTTTCTGGGCGGGCTGCTGGCAGGAATCGGCGTGTCCATCGTTGTGGCCTTCCTCGGGATATCCTTAAGCCTGGAAGCCATTATATGCATATGGGTGACTTCCCTGATCCTGATGCTCTTTCATATCCGGTACTTATGCTTTGCTTATTCCATCGGCCTTCTTGGGATCATTCAGTTTGGATTAAGCTGGTTTCCGAATTGGCAGCCGGATGGCTGGATCAGTCAAGTAACCAAAACGATTGTTGGATTGGACATTCCCGCGCTGCTGGCTTTATCCGCCGTCCTGCATTTTGCCGAAGCCTTGCTTGTCAGGATACAGGGTTCGGGTTTTGCTACACCGTTGTTCCTTGAGGGGAAGCGTGGCAAGCTCGTTGGCGGCTATCATATGCAGAGTTTCTGGCCATTGCCCTTGTTCCTCCTTGTTCCGGCGGTAAGCGGAGGCAGCGTACTGCCCTGGACGCCATTCTTCGGCGGTGATGCCTGGAGCACAGGCTTTACCATGATGGCGCTCCCGGTCGTGATTGGCTTCGGGGAAATGACGCAGAGCATGCTCCCGCAGGAGAAGGCAGGAATCACATCGAAGCGGCTCATTTTCTATGGAGCGATTGTGCTGGCATTGAGCCTGCTTGCCGAGTGGTGGACACCGCTTACTATCGTGGCTGCACTAGCGGCATTACTGCTGCACGAGGGCTTGGTGTGGTACAGCCGTTATGAAGAGCAGCAGCGCAGTCCGATCTTTGTGCATCCGATTCGTGGACTACGCGTCCTCGCGGTGCTTCCGAATAGTCCGGCAAGCGAACTGGGCATTCTGGCCGGAGAGACGATTCTGAAGGTGAACGGTAAACTGATTCATAGTAAGGAACAGCTGCATAGCGCCCTTCGTCAGAATTCGGCCTTCTGTAAGCTGGAGGTTCAGAATCATCAAGGGGAGAGCAAGTTCCTGCAGCGTGCGATTTACGCGGGGGATCATCATCAGCTGGGAGCTATCGTGGCGCCTGATCCGAGAGATGGTATAGCGGTGAGATTGAAGCCGGTAAGCTTGATCACGCTGCTGGCGAATAAACTTCATATTCGCAGCAAGCGGAGTTCTTCCGGCAGCACAACGACCGGCGGTTCCGAAGAAACAGGTTTCCATTCTTCATGATACTGGAAGCGGGCCTTTGTCCTATATCGGACAGTGACCCGCTTTTTTGGTTGCAAAATGCTGTATATGGAGTTAGCCCTGCACTTTTTTTAAATAAAAAATGGCGATTTGCGTTCGGTCCCGAAGATTGAGCTTTCCCAAGATTTCGGTGACATAGTTTTTGACGGTACCTTCACTTAAATAAAGCTGTCCGGCAATTTCCTTATTGGACAGACCTTCCGCAATAAGGACGACAACCTTTTTCTCGGTCGGGGTCAGTCCGAATTGTTCCAGCTCAGCAGATTTAGGGGCGGGCTGCGCCGTTGGACGAAGCATGCCGGTCAGCTTGCGCGCGATATCGGGATGAATCAGCATGTTTCCGTCATTCACTGTTTTAATCCCCTGGATGATCCGGTCCGGCGGAATGTTCTTCAGCAGATAACCGCTGGCCCCGTTCCGCAGAGCTTCGACAATATATTCATCATCATCGAAGGTGGTCAGCATAAGCACTCGTACATCCGAGTGACGTTCACGAATCCGCCGCGTTCCCTCTACGCCGTCACATACCGGCATGCGAATGTCCATGAGCACGACATCGACAGGAAGTCCCTCCTCCAACAAAGCCAGCGCTTCCTCTCCGTGCTCTGCGACAGCCGATACTGCGATATCCGGGTCCATCCCCACCAGCAGTTTCAAGCTTTCCCGAATGAACGGATCATCATCTACAATTAAAACAGATATCATGGATGTCCACGACCTTTTCGATAAAATAAGATACTGCGTCTTGTTAAATTACATAATTTCACGCTTCCGGTAGACAGGCAGCCGGGTGATGACGGTAAAAGGCACGGTTCTCCGTACCTCCAGCGTTCCACCCACCACTTGGGTTCGTTCGAGCATGCCACTCATTCCGATACCTTGACGGTTCGGTGAAGCTTCGTCGCCTGCCGGGTTGTGGACTGCACCGTCGTTGGAAACCTCCATCCGGACGTCCTGTTCCCCGTAATGCAGGATGATCTGGACCCGTTTAGCCTCGCCATGGCGGATGGCGTTCGTGATAGCTTCACGGGCATTTTTGTATAACACCACCTGTTGACTGGGATAGAGCGGATAGGGAAAACCCTGTAATATAAGCTCGGTCTCGATCCCGGTCTGCCTGCCTGTCTCCTCCAGGAGCCGATCGAGGGAATAGTCGTCTGTAATCCGCCGGACCGGATTCATCTGTTTCACGGCCGTTCGCATCTGCTCCATGCTCTCTCCCAGCTGGTCACGGATTTGACGGAGCATATCCATGCCGCGCGCGGAATCATGCGGAACGGTGAGGAGGGCTGCTTCCATCATCATTTTAACGCGAATCAGCCGGTGGCCGATGTCGTCATGCAGCTGGCGGGAGATCCGGTTGCGCTCCTCTGCCTGCGCCGCACTCTCTACCTGATGAGCGAATTGCAGCAATTGTCTGCCGGCCTCGTCCTGCTGGAAATGCAGTCTTTTCAGCTCGTCGTATAACTGAATATGATCCGCTTCCTTCTGCTTCATTTCATGGATGTGGTTGAACGTTACCGTCATGAACAGAAACAACAGATTGGCGGTCGTCAACAGCAGCGCATCGTAATCGATAATAGCCATGTTGAGCAGCAGGAGGTGACCGAACGCCGCCCATAGCCTGCCTGGCCGCTCGAACAAGGGCAAATAAACACATAGGGTGGAGATGGATAGGAACACCATCATGAAGCCGTATTGATGGCATAGCCACAGAGATAGTGAAATTTCCAGCAGAGCGGCTGCCTTCAGATAAGTAGGCGATGGCAAAAAGCGGCTTAGCACCGAAATCGCCAGAAACAGCAATATGTACACCATGTATGCCCCGTAATCATCGAGCTGCTGCAAAAAGATGTCCGCGGCGGCCGGAAGGAGAATGAAGCCATACCTTAGATAGGTGAGTGGGGATGTCACGTGCGATCAAACCCTTTTCCTTAGTGAAATCAAACCGTTCAAACCATTGGCATCATTATATCACATGGATGTTTTCAGTAAGGAGATGACTTTCGTCACCCTATAAAGTGACTTCTTCTACCTTAAAAATCCGGCGATTCCAGATAGAATAAAAATCAACAAATGGATACGAGAGATTTGAGAAATGGAGATGGTGAAGATGGCGGTCTTTCTGCAGATGAAGGATGTCGTGAAACGATATGGAAACAAGCTGTCGGTGGATCATATGAACCTGGAAGTGAACGAAGGGGAAATCTTTGGGCTTCTGGGACCGAATGGGGCGGGCAAAAGCACGTCCATCAATATGATCTG
The DNA here is from genome assembly GCF_056173265.1 of Paenibacillus sp. QJM3NY_38. NCBI lineage: Bacteria > Bacillati > Bacillota > Bacilli > Caryophanales > Paenibacillaceae > Paenibacillus > Paenibacillus sp. QJM3NY_38. The sequence goes on along the minus strand of NZ_CM149665.1, from coordinate 6,672,610 downwards.
TGGACTCCTTCCCAAGGATCAGGGCAGCATCAAGGTGGACGGCATCTCGATTGAAGAGCAGCCGCTGGAAGTGAAGCGGAGAATCGGGTTGGTGCCGCAGGATCTGGCTCTGTACGAAGAGATGTCGGCTTGGGACAATGTTGCTTTTTTTGCAAAATTATACGGACTGCGCGGCCATCTTCTGAAGGAACGAGTGGAAGAGGCGCTGGAGTTTGTCGGCCTGCAGGATCGGGCGAAGGAAAAGCCGTCCACCTTCTCCGGGGGGATGAAACGAAGACTGAATATTGCATGCTCGATCACGCACCGTCCGAAGCTGATCATTATGGATGAGCCTACGGTAGGGATTGATCCACAGTCCCGGAATCATATCCTGGAATCCGTGAAGACGCTGAACCGCATGGGCTCTACCGTTATTTATACTAGTCATTACATGGAGGAAGTTGCTGCGATCAGTGATCGGGTGGCCATTATGGATCAAGGCCATGTTATCGCCTGCGGGACGCAGCAGGAGCTTCGGGCACGCGTTGCGCATGAGGAAAAAATCATTCTTACTGCCGATGGGGTCACACCGGAAATGGTGGAGGAGCTAACCATTCACCCGCGCGTTCGGCGCGTCACGCAGAATGATAATGAGATCGAAGTTTATGTCCCGTCAGCTCAGGATGAGCTGCAGGATATTTTGTTCATCTGCAGTAAACACCATACGACGCTTCGCTCCCTGCAGTGCGAGGAGCCGGGGCTTGAAACGCTGTTTCTCAGCTTGACCGGGCGCACGCTTCGCGATTGATCATAAGGGACACGTGCAGAGGAATCCATGAAGGAGGAATACCGAAGATGAATACGATGATTATCGCCTGGTTTGAGCTGAAGCGGATGGCTACCAGCCGAACGGTGCTGATCAACCAGTTTTTGCTGCCGCTCATCCTTATTTTTATATTGGGAAACGCGCTCTCGGGCTGGTTCGGCAACGATCAGGAATTTAAACAGCCATCGGTCAGAGTGGGATTTGTGTTGGATGCTGCGGATGGAGGCCAGTTGCCGGGGAGTATTCAGGCTCTAACCGGCTCGCCGGAGATCCAGGAGATTCTCGTTCATGAGATGGCAGCCAGCCGTGAAGAGGTTGAAGGAAAGCAGCGCAGGGGCGAGGTCGATTACGCGGTGGTGATCCCCGCATCCTTTGATGAACGGATGGGCCAGGGGGCGGACGTGAAGCTTGAATTGCTGCCCGGAAGAGACCGTAATCTCAACCTGGTAGCAGACACGATCTTTAAGACCTTTATCGCAGATGCCAATCACAAACAGGCTGAGGTTATCGTTATGGGCGGAGATCAAGTTCTTGCGGCTCAAGCGGCAGCATCTGTGGAAACCTCGTCTGGCCCGAACGTAACCATCGGGAAACTGGGCGAGAAAGGAGCCACATATTCAGCAGCCCAATACTACGCTGCCTCCATGCTGATTATGTTTCTGTTGTATTCGGGTCTGATGGCAAGCAGCAGCCTGCTGGGAGAGCGGGAAAGCAGGACCCTGTATCGCCTGCAAAGCGCACCCGTCACCCCCGGAACCGTATTTGCCGGTAAAATTATCGGCTGCAGTCTGATCACGCTTGTACAGGCAGCAGCCATTGTGCTTGGTTCCATGTGGCTGTACGGCGTGAAATGGGGGCCCCACCCCCTGCTGCTTATCGTTGTCTGCGTATTAATCACATTATCGTCCATGACCATTGCCACGTTTATCACCCTGGTCTCCTCAACGGCGGCAGGAGCCAGGGGGCTGATGCAGGCGATTATTATCGCCATGACATTTGTGAGCGGGGGATTCATGCCGCTTCCCGTGGAGTTTTTCCAAAAGATCGCTTCCTTCACCGTCAACCATTGGGCCATGCAGAGCATGCTGCGGATGATGCTGAACAGCGACGTGCACTTGATCGTCACCTGCCTCGGCATGCTGGCGGCGATTACCGCAGCTCTGTCAGCTGCAGCCATGATTACGTACAGAAAGGTGGGATACCATGCATAGCCTAACCATTGCCTGGCATATGGTGCGACGCACGCTGGGGCGAAAAAGAGGCTGGATCGTCTACCTGCTGGTTCCTTGCGTGGTCGTTACCTTGACGGTGTTTCTCTTGGGGCAGACCTCGGCTGCAAGCATCCTGGTCTCATATGTGAATGAAGATGAAGGCCCGGCAGGTCAGTATCTGATGAATGAGCTGGAGCGCAGCGGCCAATACGTACTCAAGGAGTCCGAATCCGAGAATACGCTGAGAGAAGACTTGGTGGAGAATAAAAGCACCGTAGGCGTTTATATACCGGAGGGCTTCAGCGATGGGTTGATTGAAGGACAGCAGCCGCTGGTTCAGATATACGAGGTCTCAACTTCGGAGGCTTCGGTGATGATACGAATGACGGCAGACTCTGCGGTCACACGTCTGAGCGGCACAGCTGCTTTGATCCGGGTAACCTCGGAGCCGGATGTTGACCGAATGCTGATGCTGCAAGATGTGCTCAAGCAATCCGCAATGAATCGGGTGGATACGGAGGTCACGGATTTGAATCTGTACGCCAAGCCAGGCCTATCCAACGTAACGGGTTTTACCCTGATGTTCATGATGACCCTCATCTCCAGCGTGGTCTCGATGATGATCGATGACCGCAGGCAGCGAACGCTGTCCCGCATGTACACGGCACCAGTGCGTGCCTATCAGATTGCTTTAGGCAATTTTCTGGGCAGCTTGGTGGTCGGCTCGCTGCAGGTGATCATCGTGCTTGTGCTGAGCCGGTATGTGCTCCGTTACGATTACGGAGTTCCTTTATTACTGCACTTCCTTATTCTGATGGCCTTTATGCTGGTATCGTTAGGCGTGGCAAGCACGGTGGCCGGGTTGATCCGGAACGGGCAGAATGCGGCCATGATCAATTCCATGATCGTCACGCCGACCTGTATGCTGGGCGGGTGCTTCTGGCCGCTTGCCATCATGCCGGAGTTCATGCAGAAAATCGCCAACTTCATCCCGCAAAAATGGGCCATTGAGGCGGTTGAGATAGCGGCCACCGGTGGCACCTTATCCGATATCGCCCTGCCGCTGGCCGTTCTCGGCTTGATGGCGATCATTCTGCTTGCCGTCGGTTCTGCTATCCTGCGGCCAAGCGAGAGCGGAGTTGGGCACGGCGCATAAACGGGTATGCTGGATACCGCATGGCTCTTAGGAAAGTTGTCAGTGATCGAATCATTTTTTTGAAAAAAAACGAAAGCGCCCGGCCAGATCTGAATGCATGTCCATTCAGTCTGCCGGGCGCTTATTTACTATAGGTGACGATGGGATAAGGGTTTTCGTGAGGCAAGGCAGGGCAGGGAGGCGGGTTTTGCCGCATGACGCCTCTTCCTACTCCTTAAGCTGTCGTAGAACGGTAATTTCAACCCGCCGATTCTTCTGCTTGCCTTCGGCAGTCGCATTATCCGCGGCTGGTCTTGTATCGGCATAGCCTGCGTATTGGAAGCCTTCCGGGTCCAGCTTGCTGTTATCGAGGAAGAACCGCAGCACCGACATCGCCCGGGCACCGGAGAGCTCCCAGTTGTCCTTGTAGCTGGAGTGGCGGCCGATCGGCACATTGTCCGTATGCCCCTCGATGCTCACCGTGGTGTTTAAATCGCTGAACAGGCTGGCTAATTTGCCCAGAACCGGAGCGGCTCCGGGTTTAAGCTCGGCCTTGCCGACATCGAACAGGAAGCGGTCGCTCAGCGTAATGGCAATCCCTTGCGGCTCGTCCGCGATGAAGATATCCTCTTCGAGCTGGTTGTCCTTCACGTATTGCTGAATGAGCCCCATAAAATTCGCCAGCTCCTCCTCCTGGGCACGGAAAGCGAGCTCCCGCTCGGTTAGCGGTTCCGCCGCCGTATCCTTATCCTCGTTGCCCTCCTCTTCGGCAGCAGGCTTCGGCGGAGGATTCTTATGGTTCTCCGTATCGGCTGTGCCGCTAATGCCGGAGCCCATCTCCAGGATGCTGTCTCCGCTCTGGAAGGTGGCCTGCAGGGATTGGGTGACGAGTTTGTATTTTTCCGTATCGAGCCGGCTCATGGCATACATCACCACAAAAAAGATCAGGAGCAGCGTAATCAGGTCGGCATAGGTGATCATCCAGCGTTCGCGCTGGTCGCCTTCCGCCTGCTTGCGATGACGGCGCCGTCTATTCGGCTGTCTCATGCGCGATCCCCCTTGAGGACGGAATGTCCGTGGTGCCTGCGGAAGCGAAGGAGGCTAGCTTTTTACGAACCAACAGCGGGTGTTCTCCGTTCTGAACAGCCATAATTCCTTCGAGCAGCAGCTCCATATTTGCAATTTCTTCTTCGGAACGTGCTTTAATCTTCGACGCAATGGGCAAAAAGATAATATTGGCACTCGCGACACCGTATAAAGTGGCGGTAAACGCGACTGCGATCGAAGGTCCGAGACCGGTTGGGTCTTGCAGACTGCCCAGCACGTGGATCAATCCCATGACGGTACCGATGATCCCCATGGTAGGAGCATATCCCCCGGCGGACTCGAAAATTTTGGCATATCCTTCGTGCTTCTGCTCGGCGGCATTGATATCGAGCTCCAGGATTTGACGAACCATTTCCGGGTCGTTGCCGTCCACGACCATCTGCATGCCTTCCCGCAGGAACGGGTCCTCGTGATCGGCCGAGATGCGCTCCAGCGCCAGCACCCCGTCTCTTCTGGCTGTAACCGACATATTGACAATGGCGTCAATCAGCTCGTCCGACGAACGGTTGCTGCGACCGAAGGCCAGCTTGAGGGCAGCCGGGATGGTACGGAGCCGGGTAGCGGGGAAACTGACGATGACGGCGGCGATGGTGCCGCCGAATACGATAAGCGCCGCCGCACCTTGCAGCAGGCCGCTCAGATGCCCGCCTTCCCATAAAAACCCTCCGATCAACGCGGCCAAGCCGGCGAGAATGCCAAGAATAATCGTAATATCCATAACGCTGTATCATCTCCTTAAGGAAGTTAATTAACAATCATCGGTTCGCCTCAAGCTTGTCCAACATGGATTCCGGAGCAGCCGGACGGAAGGAAGCTGAGGCTTGGAACATTCGTGCTGGAACTTATTAAAATTTAATTAAACTGTTTGCATCAAAAAAACGTAAAGGGTATAATGAGACGGGAACAAATATTCTTATTCCTTACGTAGACACCACTAATTTCCCATAGTATATCATCGGGAAGTTTCGACATATCTTTTAGCATGAATTTCATTTTAGAGTATGAGGGTGATGAAGGGCAATGAGCGATTTAGTTGTCAGTACCAAATCCTTTGAGATCCAGTCTGAATTCCAGCCGCAGGGCGATCAGCCCACGGCTATTGATGCGTTGGTCGAAGGACTCCGCCAAGGGAAAAAACATCAGACGCTGCTAGGTGCAACAGGAACGGGGAAGACGTTTACGATCGCGCAGACAATCGCCAAAGTAAACCGTCCCACACTCGTTATTGCGCATAACAAGACGCTGGCTGCACAGCTGGCCAGTGAGTTTAAGGAATTCTTCCCGAACAACTCCGTGGATTATTTTGTGAGTTATTACGATTACTATCAGCCGGAAGCTTATATCCCTTCCTCCGATACGTATATCGAGAAGGACTCCAGCATTAATGAAGAGATTGATAAGCTCCGCCACTCTGCAACGAGTTCGCTGTTTGAACGGCGCGATGTCATCATTGTGGCGAGCGTATCTTGCATATATGGCTTGGGTTCGCCGCATGAATACGGCGAAATGCTGCTATCGCTCCGGGTAGGCATGGAGAAGCCGCGGAATGAGATTTTGTCGCGGCTGGTTGATATCCAGTATCAGCGGAACGATATCAACTTCGTTCGCGGTACCTTCCGCGTTCGCGGGGATGTCATCGAGATTTTTCCTGCCTCGAAGGGGGAACAGGCCGTTCGCGTCGAGCTGTTCGGAGACGAGATCGAGCGGATCACGGAGATCGACGTCTTGACGGGCGAACTGGTTGGAGAACGCGAGCATATCGCCATTTTCCCGGCGTCTCACTTCGTTACCCGTGAAGAGACGATGCGGGTCGCGCTCGTGAACATTGAACGCGAATTGGAAGAACGCCTTGAACTGCTGCGCTCGGAAGGCAAGCTGCTGGAAGCGCAGCGCTTGGAGCAGCGTACCCGTTACGACATCGAGATGATGAAGGAAGTCGGATTCTGCTCCGGCATCGAGAACTACTCCGGCCCTCTGACCTTCCGGGAGCCTGGTGCTACGCCATATACGCTCCTTGACTACTTCCCGGACGATATGCTGTTTGTCATTGATGAATCGCACGTTACGCTCCCGCAAATCCGCGCGATGTATAACGGTGACCGGGCACGGAAAACCGTGCTGGTCGATCACGGCTTCCGCCTGCCATCCGCGCTGGATAACCGGCCGCTGAAGTTCGAGGAGTTCGAGGAGAAAGTGAACCAGATCATCTACGTGTCGGCCACGCCGGGACCGTATGAGATGGAGCACTGCGATACGATGGTTGAACAGATCATCCGGCCGACAGGCCTGCTTGATCCGATCATCGATGTGCGTCCGACTGAAGGGCAGATCGATGACCTGATTAGCGAGATCCATGACCGGGTGGAACGTGACGAGCGTGTGCTCGTGACGACCCTGACGAAGAAAATGTCAGAGGATCTGACCGATTATCTGAAGGAAATTGGAATCAAGGTTCGTTACATGCACTCCGATATCAAGACGTTGGAACGGATGCAGATTCTGCGCGATCTGCGGCTTGGTACATTCCACGTGCTGGTGGGTATTAACCTTCTACGGGAGGGTCTTGACCTTCCGGAGGTTTCCTTGGTAGCGATTCTGGATGCGGACAAGGAAGGCTTCCTCCGTTCGGACCGCTCGCTCATTCAGACGATCGGCCGGGCAGCCCGGAACTCGGAAGGTAAAGTTATCATGTACGGCGATAAGATCACCGATTCGATGGATCGGGCGATCAAGGAAACCGAGCGCCGCCGCAGCATCCAGGTTGCCTACAACGAGAAGCACGGCATAACGCCGCAAACGATCCGCAAGAAGATCCGCGATGTCATCGAAGCAACCAAGGTTGCGGAGGGCAAGGCGGATTATCTGGTGGGCGAAGGACAGAAGATGTCGAAGAAAGATCGTCAGAAACTGATCCAGCGTCTCGAGGCCGAAATGAAGGAAGCAGCGAAGAATTTGCAGTTCGAGCGTGCGGCCGAGCTTCGTGATGCGCTGCTGGAGCTGCAAGCCGAATAAATTTGGAGAGATGAATGACAGGGGGGACGGCCTAAGTGGTCGTTCTCTTTGTGAAAATATAAGCACCACATGCATGCCATATGGAGTAGGAGATGATATCGTTTGGCAAGTGAAAATATTGTGATCAAAGGCGCACGTGCACACAATCTGAAAAATATCGACGTCACGATACCGCGTGACAAGTTCGTCGTTCTTACGGGGCTTAGCGGCTCGGGCAAATCCTCTCTCGCATTCGATACGATTTATGCCGAGGGTCAGCGACGTTACGTGGAATCCTTGTCCGCTTATGCACGCCAGTTCCTCGGACAGATGGAGAAACCGGATGTCGATTCCATTGAAGGCCTATCGCCGGCGATATCAATTGACCAGAAAACGACGAGCCGCAACCCGCGCTCTACGGTAGGTACCGTAACGGAAATCTATGATTATCTGCGTCTGCTGTTTGCCCGGGTGGGACACCCGCACTGTCCGGAGCATGGCGTGGAGATTACCTCCCAGACGGTCGAGCAAATGGTAGACCGCATAATGCAGTATCCCGAGAAGACGAGACTGCAAATTCTCGCGCCTGTCATTTCCGGGCGCAAGGGCGAGCATAAGAATCTGTTTGCCGATATTGCGAAACAGGGCTTCGTTCGGGTGCGCGTCGATGGAGAGCTGCGCGATCTGTCGGAAAGCATTGAACTGGAGAAGAACAAAAAGCATACGATCGAGGTGGTTGTGGACCGGATCGTAGTTAAGGAAGATATAGAGGCACGTCTGGCCGATTCGATCGAGACGGCACTGAACCTGTCAGGCGGTCAGCTCCTGGTTGATATCATGGGTCAGGAGGAGCTGCGGTTCAGCTCCAACTTTGCTTGCCCGATCTGCGGCTTCAGCATGGAAGAACTGACGCCGAGGATGTTCTCCTTCAATACTCCATTCGGCGCTTGTCCGGATTGCGACGGACTTGGCGTCGAGATGATTGTGGATCCGGAGCTGCTTGTACCGGATACGAGCAAAAGCGTGGAGGAAGGCGCCTTTGCTGCATGGAGCGGGGGCACGTCGACTTATTATCCGCAGTTTCTCAAATCGGTCTGCGCGCATTTCGGCATTCCGCTGGACAAGCCGGTCAGTACCTTTAGTCAGGAACAGATGAATAAACTGTTGTACGGCACGGGCAATGAGAAGGTTCACTTCCGTTATGAGAATGACTTCGGTCAGCGCAAGGAAGCGCATGTGACCTTCGAGGGCATCATTCCGAATCTGGAACGTCGCTATCGCGATACCAGTTCCGAGGGTATTCGCGAATACATCGAAGGATATATGAGCAGCAAGCCATGCGATGTTTGTAAAGGTCATCGTCTCCGGAAGGAAAGCCTGGCGGTTACGATCAATGACCGCAACATGGCCTATGTCACCAGCCTGTCGATCGGAGAATCCCTGAAATTCTTCGATCACCTGGAGCTTAGCGAGAAAGAAAAGCAGATTGCCAATCTCATTCTGAAGGAGATTCACAGCCGTTTGGGCTTCCTGGTCAATGTAGGCCTGGATTACCTGACTCTCAGTCGTTCGGCGGGAACGCTGTCGGGTGGGGAAGCGCAGCGGATCCGGTTAGCTACGCAGATCGGCTCCAGCCTGATGGGCGTTCTTTACATTCTGGACGAGCCCAGCATCGGGCTGCATCAGCGGGATAATGACCGCCTGATTTCGACGCTGGAGCATATGCGGAATCTGGGCAATACGCTCATTGTGGTCGAGCATGACGAAGACACCATGATGGCCGCGGACTATATCATCGACATCGGCCCAGGCGCAGGCATTCATGGCGGCCAGGTCATCGCGGAGGGAACCCCGAAGGAGATTATGAACGACCCTAACTCTCTGACGGGCCAGTACCTGAGCGGCCGCAAGTTCATTCCGGTCAGCAGCAAGCGCCGCAAGACCGATGGACGCTGGCTCGAGATTAAAGGTGCGAAAGAGAACAATTTGAAGAATATCAACGTGAAAATTCCGATTGGCGTCTTTACGGCGGTAACCGGTGTGTCCGGTTCAGGCAAGTCGACACTGGTCAACGAGATCCTCTACAAGACGCTCGCTCGTGACTTGAACAGAGCCAAAGTCCGTCCGGGGCAATACCGCGAGATGAAGGGTCTGGAACATATCGAGAAGGTCATTGACATCGACCAGTCACCGATTGGACGTACACCACGCTCCAACCCGGCGACTTACACGGGCGTCTTCGACGATATCCGGGATATCTATTCCCAGACGAATGAAGCGAAGATTCGTGGATACAAGAAGGGCCGCTTCAGCTTTAACGTGAAGGGCGGTCGCTGCGAGGCCTGCCGTGGAGACGGCATTATCAAGATTGAGATGCACTTCCTGCCGGATATCTACGTGCCTTGCGAAGTGTGTAAGGGCAAGCGTTACAACCGCGAAACGCTGGAAGTTAAATATAAAGGCAAGAATATCGCTGAAGTACTGGAGATGACCGTAGAGAATGCAACGGATTTCTTCCAGAACATTCCGAAGATTCACCGGAAGATGCAGACGCTGATGGATGTCGGTCTGGGTTATATTACTTTAGGTCAGCCTGCCACCACGCTGTCCGGTGGTGAAGCCCAGCGCGTGAAGCTGGCTTCCGAGCTGTATCGCCGCAGCACAGGCAAAACGATGTATATTCTGGATGAACCGACCACCGGCCTGCATGTGGACGATATCGACCGTTTGCTCGTTGTCCTTCATCGCCTGGTGGAATCCGGGGAATCCGTCCTTGTCATTGAGCACAATCTGGATGTCATTAAGACAGCAGACTATCTAATCGACCTGGGTCCGGAAGGCGGCAGCGGCGGTGGTACCATTATCGCTACCGGAACGCCTGAGGATTTGGTGAAGGTACCCGAGTCTTATACAGGGAAGTACCTGAAGCCAATCCTGGAACGCGATACGAAGCGAACTAAGGAATTGCACAAGGTGGAAGCGGCACGTTAATAGCTGCTCCCTTGCTTCTGCAAGGGAGACCGCATGAATTGGCAGTGTCTTAGACGAATCTGTCCCATGCTGGAAGTGAACTGTGAAGCACACACCTTATTGCATTTCATATTCAGCAGATGAACAAGGTTAGCGTAATAATGGAGTCCCCCGTGCATGAATGGGGGCTCTTTTTTTATTTTCATATCATCCTCCAATATCTTCGCATTCCAGGATATGGTATGATCTTGATGATTGCGAAAAATTGGAGGGATTGTATGAAGAGGATCACCTGTTCCGTTCTGATAGCTCTGGCAGCAAGTGCTTTATACATAAACTCATCCGATAGCGTTCAAGCAGATGATGGTATACCCATACCCGTCTCAGATAGGGGGCGCTTCGATTCACAGGAAGTCATTCACAGGTTAACCGAAGGAGAACTCCAGCCTGCTGACGGTAGAGCGGATCTCCATTCGAAAGTGGGCATCAGCCGGCAGGATTTTGTCATAATGATTGTCAATGCTCTAAACCTGAGCGCGGCTGAACCGCCGGAAGTGGCTACCTTCAAGGATGTACCTAACGATCACTATGCTTTCTCCGCCATCGAAGGTGCGGTTCATGCAGGGCTGGTGAAAGGGGTAGGGAACGGTAGGTTTGGAGTTGGACAATCGCTGACACGTCAGGATATGGCTGTGCTGTATCAAAGAGCTCTGCAAGGGATTACTGATAATGAAAACTCGGACGAGGAAGCCAAGCAGCTGGAGTTATATGAGGGCTCCTTCAGCCCTTATGCTAGGGAAGCTATCGAACTGGCCATGGAGTTAGGCCTCTTTCAGGAATCCGCGGCCGATGCTTGGAATCCCAAGGGCATCGTTACTCAGGAAGAAGCGGCTTTGCTTACCGTGAAGTGGTTGAAAGCCGTGGAGCACATCAGCTCCAATACTGCGGAGGATGAGGTAGAGACACTACCAGAAAGTTCTCACCCGGTCATCCATGGTATCGTAACCTCATCATCGGGATCAACATCCACAACGCCTTCCGTTCCCGGAACAGCACAGTCCCATGCGGGGACAGAGAACTTGGCATCTCAGCCGGATTTGCCGACAACGGCACCAACTGCTCCGACGGATCTGAAGTTCCGATATGAGAAGGGGCAGATTCAATTAACCTGGACAGAGCGGCAAGGGGAAACCTACAATATCTATTTCAGCGAGAAGTCCGGGACGGGTTATACATTATTGTCAGACGGAGCGAATGTGGAGACAGGCAGTTACGCAACATCCGATGTGCGTTTTCAGGAGACGGCTTACTATGTGGTCGAGGCAGTGAACAGTTTCGGCAAGAGTGGTTATTCTAACGAAGTTTCGAGCCGTCCGAATAAAATATCCGGTCTTCAGGCCATCCTAAATGAGGAAGATGAATCCATTGGTTTAACCTGGACAGATGTGCAGGAAGGCGTAATCTATCATGTATACTACATAGGACCTGACGGAGTACTGTATCGTTTGAATGAGGAACCGTTAGTGAGCCGTGCATATCTTATTCCGAACCGTAATATGTTAGTAGGTCCGTCCGGCCGGTATGCGATCCATGTCGTTGCTGTGAACGAATTAAATGTAAGCAGCGAATCGTCCAATGAGGTTGCGCTGGAGGTCAAGAAGGACCCAGAGGATCGGATTACGATCACAGATCCTTCCGTCGCGCTGCCAAGTGAAGACTTGGAGGAGGAAACGGCAACAGAGCAGGTATCGACTCCTGAGGAGTATGAGGCACAGGAGTGAATGTTTTCCTGTTCGGAGTACTTGGATATACGAAGCAGCCTATGCCTGAATCCATTACGCAAGCTTGATTTAACCTCTGCCGTGATGAAAGTCATGCTAATATCTGAAAATTTGGTTAAAAATGAGAAAATTCTATGACTTTTTTTGATTTTTAGGGGCGGAGGGCTTGCATCTGGACGGGCACATGGATAACATAGAAGAAGATATGTAAATTTGCCCGAGAAGAAACCCACGAGGAGGTACGTTTCATGATCCTTGCAGCAGCATCGGATGCGAGCGCGACATTTAAGACATTTGATATTTTCATGATCCTGTTTACGATTCTGATCTTTGTTGGTGTGGTTCGCTTGTTGATGGCCCGCCAAAAAAATAAATTCGCAATCGCTTTCGGTCTCGTCAGCTTATTTGTGTTCTTGTACTCTGACTATGCCATGATTACAGGATGGTTTAACAATTAGGTTGTCTTAAGTACCTTATTTAAAGCGGCTTCATATGACGAATGTAATGAAATACATACAAACAAGACGCCCGTCTGCTGTTCGCAGTGTGGAGGCGTCTTTTTGTTTCTTCGGGGAAAAGTTACACGGTCCGCAGGAAAACCGTAAAAGAAATAGGTCTAGAAGCAATGGCTACAAATGGAAAAACATGATAAATTGAGGAGTACAGGTTGGTTGGGTAGAGGATGGAACCGGGGGAGGAACAAAAGAATTGAAGAATATACAATGGCAAAAACGATCGACGGCTTTACTGCTGGGGGCCATCATTATGGCAGGAAGCGGGAATGCGGTTATGCATACAGACGTTGCGGCTGCAGCAAGCGCTAAGCCCAAGAGTACATATGAACAACATGCGGTGCCTCAGGTTATCAGCCGGATGTCGCCATCGGTTGTTGGCATTATCGGAAAGGCAGCACAAGGAAGCAGCGAAGTGGATGACAGATACAACCTGGCGCACGGTACGGGGGTGATCTGGAAGTCAGACGGCTGGATTGTTACGAACGCTCATGTAGTGGACGGGCTTACCGGAATCACGGTCGTGACGTCAGACGGCAAATCCTATAAAGCCAAGGGCGTATACAGCGATCCTATGAGTGATATTGCCTTAGTCAAAATAAACGCCAAGTCTCTGAAGCCGGCCAAATTTGCCGCATCCGCGCAAAATGCGCTGGTTGGAGAAACGGTGGTTGCCATTGGTACGCCAATCTCTTTCTCGTTACGAAACTCGGCATCCGTAGGTGTGGTAAGCGGCCTGAACCGGAGCGTCGACGGCTCTTATCGCCTGATTCAAACCGATACCGCCATTAACCCGGGCAACAGCGGAGGGCCGCTTGTCAATCTGAAAGGCGAGGTCATTGGCATCAACAGCAAGAAGTTTGCCGCCGTTGGCATTGAAAATATGGGCTTTTCCATTCCTGCGGAAACGGTTCATTATATTGTGGATCATTTATTGGAATACGGCGAGGTTCGAAGAGCCAGCCTTGGGTTGGAACTGGAAGAAAGCTGGTCCGCCATTGTGGGTCTGCCTTCAGACGATCCATTGACCGTTACGAAGGTGCTGTCCGAGCAAGCCCGAAAAGCTGGAATCCAAGAAGATGACGTGTTATATGCAATTAACGGAAAGCGCATCTATTCCGTCGTGGATATCAACGAACGGTTAAAGCCCTTCATCCCAGGCCAGCAGGTTCAGCTGCTGATGCAGCGGGATGGAGATATTGTAAATGTAAAACTGACGCTCAGCCAGGATGGTAATCAAGCTGCTTCGTCAAGCGTTGGGGAGGCCGAGTAATGGTGAAGAGAGTAAGAACGGAGTCAAGCCAGCGTTTGCGGCAGATGACAGCTGGTACCTTATCGGCTTTGATGCTATTCACGTCATTATCCCTTCCCGTATGGGGAGATGACGTTGTGCCGGAGAAGCGTATCCTGACCGTGCAAAGCGGCAGCAGCTCAGCTTCGGTCAATGGCACCTCCTATACGATTGCCAAGCCGCAGCTGAAGCAGGGCGTATTGATGGTGCCGCTGGGCGTGTTTAAAAAAGCGTTTGGCAGCGAGATCAAGCTGGAGGGCGAGAACCGGGTTCGACTGCTGCAAGGACCGCATACGGTTGTGCTCGTTATCGACAACAAGACTGCCTGGATTGATGGGAAAAAGGTACAGCTGCCGGTAGAACCGACGATGGTGTCCGGAACGCTGATGGTACCGCTGCGTCCGGTTGCCGCGGGGATTGGCGCCAAGGTAAGCTCCTCCCAAGGCAAGCTGTCCATCAGCCTCATGGTCACGGATAAGGAAGAGAAGCATGACGAGGGCGAAATCAACAATACGACTGGGAAGACTCGAATCGGAAATAGCTACTATGAATGGAGTATGAATTATCCTTCCTGGATGATCGTTGGGAGAGGAACGGACGACGAGAGCGGTGCGGCTTTCAACGATGCTACGGGCCGCTATTATCTTGAGGTTCATGCCTCCTCCCAGAAAGTAAAGCTGAGTCCGGACGATCTGTTAGAACGGCTCCTGAAAGAACTGAACGATTCCGGAGATGTTGTGCTTCACCAAGAGACGGTCGCAAGCGGAGCTGTGCCGTATGCCAGAGTCATTTCCCGCGATATCGACGGCGTCCTATGGGAAGGCCGGCAGTATTATGCCAATGACCGCGTCTATGAGCTGTATTTTGCCGATGCGGAAGCGGTTCACTATAAGGATATGGACAAACATGCGAGCTTGCTGGGTTCTTTCAGAACGACCTACCAGGCGGGAGACAAATCATTAAAAGACGTCTCTTCCATCGTCGGTGGGCTCCGCGAAGCTGGGAATGAGGAATACGGCATATGGTTTGGCATTCCTGCAGGCTGGGAAATCAACAATAAGGATATGTTATACGGCAGCGAAGGAGAAGGTTATCTGTCCGTCTCGGTGACATCCGTACCGACAGGGGTTGAGGGCACGCTCGCAGCTTGGGGGCAGCGGCTTAAAGACTGGCTGTCGGAATCCTTCGTCCAAGATTCATACGAATACGTGGGACTTACGCCGGTGGAGATCTCGGGCGTCAAAGGGCAGATTCAAGAGGTTCGGTACAACTTCGGAGATAAATGGGTGACGGAATATGAAGTGATGATCCAGAAGAACGGCTACCGTTATTATCTGGAATATGCGGTACCGGATGGCCAAGAGAAGACGGCTGCCAACTGGAAGAAGGTGCTGGATTCGATCGAGATCGATTATGATGTGGTACCTGAGAACTTCGGCCGCATTGGCGAAGAAGGCTACCTGACCGATAAAACCAAGATGCGGAGCAAAAACTCCGAAACGTACCGCTATCATATCGACATTCCAAAGTACTGGGAACCGCTGAATGATCAGTTCGAGCAGGGAACGGTCGAATATGGATTTGCCGGAGGCGGGTTTGAAATTAATGCTCAGAAGGATACATCCGCAGACTTCATCGTCAGCAACCTGAAGCGTTATTATAATGAAGCCAGCACGGCTTCAGGGACGACGGTGAAATTGCTTGGCGAGGATAAGATCACGTTTGCCGGTGTGCCTGCCGTGTTGTTCAAGGTGCATCAGGTGAAGAACGGCGTTGGCTTTACCACCCAGGAGATTGTCTTTGAAAGCGGAAATATCGCGTACACGATTACGACAACGTTGAATGATGCTAATGCTACGGACATGCAGCAAGCCGCTTTGGAGCGTGCGCTATCCTCGTTTGAGCTGGTGAAGTAGTCCGAAGGATGGAATATAAAACGCATATCACATTTTAGTGGGCAATCATATTTTTGATAACGCGGATAGCTGTCCTGCTGCATCCATAGGGGTGCCGGCAGGCAGCTATTTTGGTTTATAGAGGTTGTTCAAAACCTTCTCGGTGCTTGACAATCGACCTTTTTGAACACGCACATATAGAGAAAAGGAGCGACTCTCCCTCGAAAATATAGAACATATGTGCCGCTCATGCGATCTGATATGGTAAAATTAAATCGAGAGAGCAAAGGATATGTAATTAAACCGGCTTACAGAAGAGGGAATAAGCGGATGAAAAAAACGATAGGCATGTTCGCCCATGTGGATGCAGGCAAAACCACGTTGGCGGAGCAGTTGTTATATATGACCGATACGATTCAGGAGCGCGGCCGCGTGGATCATCAGAGTGCTTTTCTTGATCGGCATGACATTGAAAAGGAACGGGGCATCACCGTATTTGCCGATCAGGCCACCATGCATTTTAACGGGTCCACTTATTATTTAATCGATACGCCGGGTCACGTCGATTTCTCGCCGGAGATGGAGCGGGCGATTCAGGTCATGGACGCCGCCGTCGTCGTTATAAGTGCCGTGGAAGGTGTCGAAGGGCATACGGAGACGGTATGGCAGTTATTGCGCAAGCATGGTGTTCCTACGTTCTTGTTTATTAATAAAATCGACCGGGAAGGCGCGGATGTGGCGCGTGTGTTTGCAGAGATTCGGAGTGAGCTTACCGAAGACGTCTGTATGATCACAGAGGAGGATATGCTGCACGAAGGCGTGATGCAATCCTCGGTCATTGAGGCTATCGCGGAGCGGGACGAGAAGCTGCTGGAGCTATATATGGAACAGGGATATGAGGTTTCACGGTGGCTGGATACGATGACCCAGATGGTAAGAAAAGGGCAGCTATTCCCCTGCTTCAGCGGATCAGCTCTGCAGAACGTGGGTGTGTCCCATTTCTTGCATCAGCTGGATCTGCTGACGGTTACGGACTATGATCCCGGGGCTGATTTTGCCGGAAGAGTATATAAGATTCGCCATGACGAACAGGGCGCAAGATTGACCTATATCAAAGCCAAGGGCGGAACGCTGCGGGTGCGCGACGAAATGACTTATTTCTCCGGAACGGAGGCGATCACGGAGAAGGTGACGCATATCCGTTTGATTAATGGGGGGCGCGTGACGAATGTCGATCAGGTGCATGCGGGTGATCTGTTTGTCGCTACGGGTATTTCTTCAGCTGCGGCAGGGGATGGGCTTGGGACTCTGGGTGGTGGCCGGACGGTATATGAGCTTGTACCGACACTGAAGTCGAAGGTGCAATTCGACTCCTCGATTCATCCCAAGGATATGCTGCGCGAATTCCGTCTGCTGGATGCGGAGGATCCTTCCCTGTCTGTGCAGTGGGATGAGCATGCTCAGGCGATCCATATCCATGTGATGGGGATCATTCAGCTTGAAGTGCTGGAACGCATCGTGCTCGAGCGGTTCGGTTACCGGATCACCTTCGGTGAACCGGAGATTCTATATAAAGAGACCATAACGGAGCCGGTTGTGGGCTGTGGTCATTTTGAACCGTTGAAGCATTATGCGGAGGTGCACCTCCGGCTGGAGCCTGGGGAGCGGAACAGCGGCATCGTGTTCGCCAATGCTTGTCATCCCGATGTGCTCCCGGTCAATTATCAGCATCTGGTCGCCCAGCATGTCGGCGAGAGGGATCATCACGGGCTGCTTACAGGCTCACCCGTCACGGACATCAAGATTACCCTGCTGAAGGGGCGGGCGCACAACAAGCATACGCACGGCGGGGATTTCAGGGAAGCCACCTACCGTGCGTTACGCCAAGGGCTGGAGAAGGCAGCCAATATGCTTCTAGAGCCTTACTATCACTTCAAGGTAAAGGTGGATGCCGAGTATATCGGACGGTTGATGTCGGATCTGACCCAGGCGAAGGCAAGCTTCGAGCCGCCGGAAACGGCAGGAAACAAAGTGTCGGTCACAGGATCGGCTCCCGTATCGACCATGATGAATTACAGCATGGAATTAGCCGCCTACACGAAGGGAAGAGGTGCAATATCCCTGGTTTACGGCGGATATGGCCGGTGCCATAACGAGGCCGAGGTCATTGAACGTAAAGGATACGATAAAAATGCGGACCCGGAATACAGCTCCTCTTCGATATTTTGTGCGAAAGGAAGCGGTTATGCGGTGCCGTGGGATGAAGCGGACCGTCATATGCATGTGTAAAGTGGCGGAGGAGAATAGGCGTGCAGGCAAGATGTGCGCGCTAGTGGAATATTCGCCGATTTCATATTGCTCGTGACAAGTTGAATGGTGCAGCAATGAACTGAATGATGTGTAGCGAGGCAGAATGCTGCTGTGAAAGGCAATCATGCGTAAGCGAAGCCGTTATTAGCAGGATTAAATATTAATGACATTAATAATGTAATGAAGTCTGTAGACATTCGAGCGATTAGATTATGAGTTAACGATGTTGGACTATATAAGCACCCCGATGATTCAATTTAAATCCGTAATGAAATACGCACGCGTGATATGAATGACACCCCGCGTGCGCAAAGTAGTGAGACTTTATGAAGAGAGTGTTCCTTTTTCAACGGGCTGCCGGCGCGAAGGCCGCATCGTCCAATAAGTAATGGCGGTTGTAATTAGCATTAGGACGCCTGTCATTAAGAATACCGAGTGAATGTTAAAGATGCCGCTGATCATGCCGCCCGCGAGCGGGCCGGCCATCCCGCCAATCTGGTTGGCTGTCTGGTTGAGGCTAAATGCACGCCCGCGGAACTCGCTTGGCGTATGTTTAACAACAAGGCCGTTGAGTGCCGGGAATACGGCACAGAAGAAGGCGCCGTAAGCAAAGCGGATGGCCGAGAATGCCCAAATGTTGCTGAACAGGATTTGGGCGAGCGATCCAATTCCGCCGGCGAGCAGACCGATCAGCAGCACCTTTTGGAACCCGATTTTATCGGATAAGCGTCCCCAGCGGGCCGCAAACAGGATGCTGGCGATCCCGACGATGGAGAACACAAAGCCGGCAATCATCGAGGTATGTGATGAAGAGCCGCCGATCTGAGCGATATACAGCGGCAGTACGGGCTCGATCGTCATGACGGAGAATTGCGTCAGCACCGTAAGCATGAGCACGGTCAACAGCGCCTTGTTATGTCCGGCGACCTTAAACGTGTTTATGACGGAGACGCGCTCTTTGCTGGGCACGAATTTCTCTTCCTTGACCCAGAATATGACAAGCAGCGTGGCTGCGAAGCACAGCATCCCTGCCAATCCGAATGCCATTCGGTTGCTGAACAGGGAGGCCAGGGTGCCTCCGATCATCGGGCCCATAATGCCGCCGGTTGCGGTTGCCGTGGACATCATGGAGAGGGCGTAGCCGACCTTTTTCTCGGGGGTATTGGTGCCTACAATGGCGATTGCACCCGGGATAAAGCCGGAGAGTAGGCCTTGCAGCAGGCGGAGAATCAGCACCTGATACTCATTCGTGACGAATGCCATCAGAATATAGATGACAAAGAGCACCAGCCCCGCGCGGATAATCATCGGTTTGCGTCCATATTTATCGCCGACGGCTCCCCAGAAGGGAGAGGACAAGGCGCCCGCAAAAAAAGCGGAACTGAACAGCAGTCCCGACCACATTTCCGTATGCTTGGTAACGCCGAGCTCAATCAGAAAAAGCGGGAGAAATGGTATGACCATCGAGAAGCTTGATGAAACGATAAATGAGCCGAACCATAATATCCATAAATTCTTTTTCCAGCTTTCCATGTCTTCTTCATCTCCTGATGTGCGATTTGTTATAATCCTTCGAGCTTCGCCTCCTGTCTTTTGAATGGGGTAATAATGTATGTATTACATTTTTAGAGATAGCAAAAGTATAAACTTCGAGACTTGAGTCCTTGTTCACCGAGAAGCTGCAGGAGTTCCTGCAGCAGAATCCGTCGGTTTATCGTCGGATCTTGGAGAAGGCGCTGCGCTTATCTCGAAAGAAAACTTCCTCTACTTGCGGTCTGTCATCTGTGAAAGTACGTCGATAGACGTTTTTCTGTAGAGATAAGAAAGTTGTTCATGTATACATTGTGACGCCCCAACAACGGGAGGCCGAATTCGGATAAAGCAAAACGCCCCACTAATTTAGCAAACTGGAATGAACCAGACTGCCGCGCTAAAGCGAAAGGCGTGCAACTTCATCCTACACCACAAGTTTTGGATTGGGAAGAGGCGGGGAACGGGGTTAGAGCGGTCGGCGGCTCTTTTGGAGAAGGGTTGGAACCGCCGGGTTATCGCATAAATAAAGGGCTTTCAGGATTCCATGAGACGTGGATACAATATCGTAAAAATTATTTTTCTAGGGAGATCTTATATGAGAGAAACGCTGAAGGATCTATATTCAAATACGTTGTTCCAGCAAGTGACCGACCGGTTGAAGGAGGTTTATCCGGCATTCGATTCGAACCGGTTCATGGAGCTGATTCATAATGAAGCCTGGGGACAGGAGGAGTTCAAGCAGCGCATCCGGCATATTACGCTGGCCTTAACGGACACGCTGCCTGCTTCTTACCCGGAAGCCGTTCAGATTCTGAAGCAGGTAGCCCCGCATTTTAGAGGCGTGGAATATGTGTTCTTCCCTGACTATGTTGAAGTGAACGGGATGGAGGATCTGGAGACCTCGATGGAGGCTTTGGCGGTATTCACGCATTCTTCCACGGCGGAGTTTGCGGTTCGACCTTTTATCATCCAGGATCAGGAACGGATGCTGTCTCAGATGATGACATGGGCACAGTCCGATGACGAGCATCTGCGCCGGTTGGCGAGTGAAGGCTGCAGACCACGCCTGCCTTGGGCGCCGCAGCTGCCGGCCCTGATTAAGGATCCGCGTCCGGCGCTGCCGATTCTGGAGCAGTTGAAAGAGGATCCTTCCTTATACGTTAGAAAAAGCGTCGCCAATCACTTGAACGATATCTCCAAGGATCATCCAGGGCTTGTGCTTGAGATCGCCGCCAAATGGTATGGCAAACATCCGTTAACGGATTGGATCGTACGGCATGCACTGCGTTCGCTCCTTCGGAAGGGGGATATCCGGGCACTAGCTATTTTCGGGTATGAGGAGCTTGAAGAGCTGGCGGGACTTGAGGTGCGCGAGCTGCGGATCAAGCGTTCCGTGATCGCGATGGGGGATGATCTGGAGTTCGCTTTTCAGGTGGTCAACGAAACCGGCAATCCGATGGCGCTCCGCATCGATTATGAGATCGATTATATGAAGGCAAGCGGCAAGCTTGCGCCGAAACGCTATAAATGCTCGGATAAGATCTATGGGCCGGGAATCTGGAAGGTCGAGAAGAAGCAGTCATTTAAACCGATCTCCACGCGTCGTTTCTACTCCGGAGATCACCGTCTTCACATTGTTGTGAACGGCAAGCGGTTGGCGAGCATGGATTTTGTGCTGGAGGGTGCGGAATAAGAGTAGGGGGCGTGATGCAGGACGATGTATTGACAAACTTGAGGGCAGGTCGTGCACTGGCAAACCTATGATGAAGAAATCCTGGAACCAGTTGACGGTTGGGGCGATTCCGTTCCAAAGTTTTGTACATCGTGCGCACGGTGCGTGGTTGTTGGTTGGAGCATTCTTGGATGGCTGTCATCCGCTGAGATGTTAAGGAGGCTCTGACTTCAGGATATGGGGATCAACATGCAGTATCCCAGCTCCCTGATAAAGGAAAGGGGAAGTAATCCCCATATGCAAAAGAAAGAAATAACAACACTAGCCCCGCACGGTGATCATGCGCCAGTAGTAGTCGCTGCGGATGATGTGAGGCAAGCCTTCCGATGGGAGGGCTTGTTTGTTTTTACGAAACAAAGTGCTATGCGGATTATGGCAACACTATCAAAAGTGTGGAAATCAAGTTAGCAGGTAGAAGATAAGCCGGACTTTTGGTAAACTAGATAAGTTGAAAAGCTTTCAAAGTATTTACAAAATCAATTGATATAGATGTCGGACGCCTGTTCTATGAAAATAGAGTATGGCTTGCAGGTTTCAATGAAAGAATAGTAGTACACAGCACGCCGGCTTGAACCGGCCTGGGAGGATATAGATGGACACGAAAGCACTACGAAGAGAAGACGTGGAGCTGCTGGCACCGGCAGGGGATTGGGATTGCATGCGGGCCGCGGTGGCGAATGGGGCGGACGCGATCTTTTTTGGGGTCGAGAAATTTAATGCGCGCGCACGGGCGAACAATTTCCGGATGGACGAGCTGTCCGAGATTATGGCCTTCTTGCACAGTTATGGGGTTAAGGGATTCCTAACCTTTAATATTTTGGTGTTCGAGAACGAACTGGAGGATGCCAAGGAACTGATCGATGCATGCGTGGATGCCGGCGTGGACGCGGTGATCGTGCAGGATTTAGGTTTGGTAAAAATGATTCGCGAGATTTCCCCGGATTTCCCGATCCATGGTTCTACGCAAATGACGATTACGTCGCCGGAGGCCGTTGAGTTCACGAAGCCGTTCAATATGGAACGTGTCGTACTGGGACGCGAGAACAATCTGAAGCAAATCCAGAAGATCGGGGAGCAGGCGAAGCTCCCAATGGAAGTATTCGTGCATGGTGCGCTATGCGTATCCTATTCGGGCCAATGCCTGACTTCCGAAATGTGGGGCGGCCGGTCTGCCAACCGCGGAGAGTGCGCGCAGGCTTGTCGTCTGCCGTACGATCTGATCGTGGATGGCGAGCAGAAGCCAATGGGCGACGTTGCCTACTTGCTCTCACCGAAAGATCTGGCGGCGATCGATCTGATGCCGGAGCTGATTGAAGCGGGCGTGACTTCTTTCAAGATCGAGGGCCGTTTGAAGAGCCCGGAATACGTGGCTAACGTCGTGAGTAAGTACCGGAAGGCGATTGACCGGTATTTTGACGGCGAGGATGCGAGACCGAGCAAGGAAGAGGTGCGTGAGCTGCAGCAGAGCTTCTCCCGCGGCTTCACCCATGGCTTCCTGGATGGAACGAACAATAAAAAGCTCGTCGAGGGTACGTTCCCGAAAAGCCGCGGCGTGTACCTCGGCCGGGTAGAGCAGATTCTGCGTGACGGTGTCGTCTGCAAGCTGGACGCGCCACTGAAGCGCGGGGACGGTATCGTATTCGATGCTGGCGACCCAACGAAAAAAGAAGAAGGCGGACGCGTCTACGACGTACGCCGCAAAGGCGTCAAGCTGGAGGGTGAAGCGCAGGAAGGCTGGATCGTCGATATCGTTCCCGGCCGGAGTGACGTGGACCTGCGAAAACTGCATGTCGGCGACCGGATATGGAAGACGAACGATCCGGCGCTGGATAAGCGCCTCCGTCAGACGTACGAGACGGAGAAGTCGTACCGGGTATTCCCGGTACATGTGCGTGTCAGCGGCCGTCCAGGACAGCCGCTGTCGACCTGGTGGACCGATGTGCAGAAGGGCACGACGGTCCAGGTGGATTCGGAGCTGGAACTGGAGATTGCCCAGAAGCGGCCGCTCAGCCAGGAGATCCTGGAGGAGCAGCTTGGCCGCCTGGGCGGAACGGTGTTCCAGCTTGAGGCACTTGACGTCGACCTGTACGGCGACGTCATCGTGCCGATTCGCGAGCTCAACAGCATCCGCCGCCGTGCGGTGGAGCTGCTCGCTGGCGAGCGGCCGAAGCCGCCCGTGTACGTGAAACGGGCGGTGTCGGTGTATGGCAATGCGGCTGTGCCCGCAGCGCCCGTGGCTCGCGGTGAGGCGAAGCTCACCGCGCTGTGCCGCAGCCTCCCGCAGGTGGAGGCTGCGCTTGCGGCCGGCGTCGAGATGATCTACGCCGACTTCGAGTTCATCAAGCAGTTCCCGGCAGCGGTGGAAGCCGTGCGTGCAGCCGGCAAGCAGATTGCGTTGGCAACGCCGCGCATTCACATGCCGGGTGAGAACGGCTACCATAACAACATCCTGCGCCTCCAGCCGGACGCCGTGCTGGTGCGCAACACCGGTGCGCTGTATTTCTACCTGCGCCACCGGATGGAGAACCCGGGGGCGAAGCATCCCCGGTTGATCGGCGACTTCTCCCTGAACATTGCCAACCACAAGGCGGTTGACCTGTTCGCCGAAGCCGGATGCGACACCGTCACGCCTTCCTATGACCTGAACATCCAGCAGATGGTGGATCTTCTTGGGAAGGCGGACACGTCCAAGATGGAGATCGTCATCCATCAGCATCTGCCGATGTTCCATACGGAGCACTGCGTGTATTGTACGTTCCTCAGCGAAGGAACGGACTTCACGAACTGCGGTCGTCCTTGTGAAGAGAGCCGCGTATCCCTGCAGGACCGGATCGGCATGTCCCATCCGGTACGGGTCGATGAAGGCTGCCGTAACACCGTGTACAACGCCATCGAGCAATCCGGCGCCGAGTACCTGGCCAACTTCATGGAGCTGGGCGTATCCAGCTACCGCGTAGAGTTCCTCGAGGAAACATCGGAGCAGGTCCACGAGGTCATCGATCTCTACAACCGTGCCCTGCGCGGCGAGATTAGCGGCACCCAGGTGTGGAAGAAGCTGAAGGCGACCAACCAGCTTGGCGTAACGCGGGGGCAGTTGGTGAAGTAAGGAAGCAGCACGCGTATTGCGTTTATACCGAGATAATATGAGGGAGTGATGCCAGGTTAGGCATCACTCCTTTTTGCGTCGGAACGCTTCGTTTCAGCTCGTTCATGGCGGTGCTTAGATCGATAATTAAACAGAAAACCGACGTTCGGCTCGACGATCCAACCGAAGCCGCGTTTGATCCAGGACGAGGATAGCAACCAGGTTAAGAGTACGCCGAACAGGATCATCAGCAGCTTGCCTCCCCCGGAACGGAAGGCTTCGAACCAGTTTAGATGCAACATCGTTTTGACGATGAACCCGTGTAGCAAAAAGACGTACATGGTATTAACCCCACGGTCCGTGAAGGCCGTATCCGACTCCGGAATGAGGGAGAGGACGCACAGTCCCATGATGACGGTGAAAGCGTAGGTGATCATACGGTAGAAGCCTGCATACCACGAGTCCAAGCCGAACTCCAGGTAAGGCATCGCCCCGTAGAACCAGTTGGTTGGCAGGATCGGCGATATGACGTACAGCAAGACAAGTCCGGCGGCGAGTAGGATGATCGATAGCAGTTGAAATGGCCGGGCCTTGAAAGCATCCAGCCATTCCCTTTTGAAAACATATCCGATGAGAAAAAAGGGTAGGAAGTACAGCGTGCGCGAAATGCTCGCGTAATAGTCGACATCGATCGAGTACCCGAGCATGATGGACATCGCGAAACAGACGACGAGCGGGTATTTGAGCATCAGCAGGTACGGCAGAAGCATTTTCCACAGCATCATGCTGAACAGGAACCACAGGATCCAATTGGGGTAAAAGTACGTGAAATCGAGCCGATCCAAGCCTTGCATGTAATAGTCGAACAAGGTATAGAGCGTCTCGAATATGAAATACGGCACGACCAGTCCCGACAGCAGGCCGACGTATTGTTTGGGGGAATGAATGCATTTGGCGAAATAACCGGCCGCAAAAATAAACAGCGGCATATGAAACGAGTAAATGAACTGATAGATCGTTCCCATCGCTGCTTCGCCGTTAAACGGCTCGATGAGATGCCCCACGACCACCAACAGGATCAGTATGAATTTGAGGTTATCGAAATAGACGTCTCTCTCTTTCATCAGTAACCAGCTCCTTTGGCTTTTTGGTCCATCGAAGTTTCGTACTAGTATATCGGAGGGGTCTTGGTCATTTCCATGGATAAAATTGGAATGTATGATTTCCAGTTATCGGCCCTACCTTGAAAAAACCGCATCAAAACCAATAAGGTGAAAGAGAAAGGTAACGCGGCCTAAGCGGCTAAACTTACGGACAATAAGTTGCCTGCCTTTGACAAAAACCGATTTTAATCGATGGGTTGGCCGAACTCATGGTACAATGTCATCAATATGTGGAGACTTACGGGAATGGAGAAGATAAGATGAACATTCGTAAAGCGATCATACCCGCCGCTGGACTTGGTACGCGGTTCCTTCCAGCCACGAAAGCGATGCCGAAAGAAATGCTCCCCATTGTGGACAAGCCGACCATTCAGTACATCATCGAGGAAGCGGTTGCTTCCGGCATTGAGGACATTATCATTGTGACGGGTAAGGGGAAGCGGGCGATTGAGGATCATTTTGATTCTTCATTTGAGCTGGAACATAACCTAGCTGAGAAAGGGAAATGGAACCTCCTCGAAGAAGTGCGCAAGCCCTCCAACATGGCAGATATCCATTATATCCGTCAAAAGGAGCCTAAGGGGCTGGGTCATGCCATCTGGTGCGCACGCAAGTTCATTGGAGATGAACCTTTTGCGGTATTGCTAGGCGATGACATTATAGAGTCAGAGACTCCATGTCTCAAGCAGATGATGAAAGTCTACGACACCTACCAATCTGCCATAGTTGGCGTACAGCCAGTTGATTGGAACGAAGTGGACCGTTACGGGATCGTAGATGGACTTCAGAAATCAGATAGAATCTATGAAACATCAAGATTGGTAGAGAAGCCCTACCGTGCCGATGCGCCTTCCAACTTAGCCATCATGGGCCGTTATATTTTGCCGCCGGAAATCTTCGATTTGCTGGAGAATCAGGAGGCTGGAAAGAACGGTGAGATTCAACTGACCGATGCTCTCTCCAACTTAGCTCATCGGAGCCCGATCTATGCGTATCATTTTGACGGGATGCGCCATGATGTCGGCGAGAAGTTGGGATTTATTGAAACCAGCATTCATTATGCATTGCAACGGGAAGATTTGAAAGATGATTTGATTGCATATTTAAGCGGGGTTTTGGCGAAAGTTCGGTAAAAGCGATTTTATAACATAAGAAAAAAAGGGGGCAGTTGGGTAGAAGATTTCTACCACGAACTGCCTCCTTTTTAATTAGAATTGAAGATTAGCAAGTTGTTGAACATTGTCCTTCGCATTAGGATCAACTTGGGTTAGTTTCCCCATAAGGGCATCATCACTCAAGTTTTGTTTTTGTAATGCTGCCAGATACCAACGTACAATTTCCTGTTGGGTTGTCTGCGAGAGATCTTCCTGTATGCCCAGCTTAAGTGCTTCTGATGCTTGCTCCGGTTGATTCAACATGAAGTGCATTTTGCCTGTATGAAGGATCATCTCTGGTGTGTTTTCAAATGAGCGCCCTTGCAATTGTCCTTCCGGTAATGTAGCCAAATGCTGAATACCTTTCTGAACCTTGGTAAATGCTTCGGTTGCTTGCTTGAAGTACTTGTCTTTCGTTGCTGCGTCTCCAGCTCCAAGTGCCTTCATCCCAAGATCATAACCTTTATTGATAATCTGTTCGGACCAGCTAATGTCCCATTTAAATTTATAGGCATTATTGATAAGTACTTCATAGGCTTGCTCCGGTTGCTGTTTCATTTCGTAACTTTCAATTAATCGACTAAGCATAGATTTGTTATATGGTTCAGCTCCTAACGCTTTATTTAGTAGATCAACAGATGCGCTATAAAAATTCTCATCTTGATTTTGCTTATATATTGTCTGATAGAGTGATGCGGTTAACAGTACCGAGTCGGGATGGCTCGGGCGTATGCTCAAGTCTTTATCAAGGGGAGCCTTAATTTCCTCAAATGAAGTGCTAACCTGAACGATTCTGCGTGCTTCCATTCCCGAGTCGGCGGCTTGTACATACCGGATGGATGTAATCATGACAAGAGCAGCGCAAAGCCCGACGATTGCACTATATACACCTCTAGCGGTTGAATCTTTGAGGCTCCATTTTTTCACGGGTTTATTATCCATCACGGCAGCCATTCCGCCAAGTCCCAGGAATACAAGAATTCCCATGAACACATAACTCATGTTAAAGTCCAAAATGCTGTGGATCAGTATCGATAGAACGAGAATGAAATATAGAAAATGGCTGTTGCGCTCTTCTTCATTACCCTTGATATAACCGCGAATATACTTGTAGAAAATATACAGGATAAACGACATGAATATCACGAATCCGACAATTCCGACTTCGATCAAGTACTGTAAAAAGAAGTTATGCGCTTGACGGCTTGTATATGGGTTGTTCTGATACTGCTCATAGAGTGAAGCCCATGCTCCGCCTCCGGCTCCGATGATCGGGTAGTCAGCGAGTACCTTCATGGCGTCTTTATAGAATGTAAAACGTTCCAGAACACTGTGCTGATTAAAGTTAATATTTTCGAGTCGGACGCTGATGTTTTGCGGTAGTATATTTTTCAATCCAGCACCGATGAATAGGAAAATCAGCAGGCCTCCAATTGCAACGGAACCGAGTGGAATCCATAAGCTGGAGGTTTTTCTATCCGACCAATTGCCTAACGACTGTTCAAGTTTGGGAGCAATAAAACTTTGTATGACCCATCCGAGAATTCCTACAATAGCGGAAGCACCAAGCAAAATGCCCCATCCTTTAAGGGCACCAGTGCTGCTAAAGGCTTCATTTAACTTCAACCCCAGCTCTGTTACCGGTTTGGAAATGATTAGTGAAGTTACGCCTGCTATACCGCAGTATAGGATCCACAATAATTGTTTAGCTGGCTTTAGGAATAGGAGTAACAAAACAAATACAACAGGTAACATCACCAGACCGCCCCGAGACAACGTCAAGAGCAGCGATACAATGATGGGTACCAGCATGAAGCTATGAAAGGCTTGCCCGTACCATTTTCGAGATGTCGTAACGAAAAAGACTGCTGCGAAAAGGAATGCCATTAGAAAAGCCGCATAAGTATTGGCGTATTGGAATACGGAAGTGAGACGTAGACCGTTAGAGTCAGTCATGACGGCATGGGTGTATGTGCCATTTAAAACGGTATTGGAAAACCATTTTGCAATGGAACCCGCAGTCTTACCTTGCCCGAACCAATGGAGCAAGCCGAATCCCACTATAAGGTATGAAACCGTCATAATCGTGATTTGAATGATTCGATTCCCCAAATTTTCGCGTAACACGTATAAACCAATAATAAACATAATTGCGTAGATACAATTAATGATGACCATATTCATAGCAAGAACATGGGAGGCGGCGCTAACGAGTGAGAGTATGTAAGTTGCGGGAAGTAAAAGCACACTCACAGCTAGCCAATCTCTTTGATCTTTTAGTTGTATGCTTTTATAGGAATAAGCAATCCAGAGAATTATTAGTAGACAAGCTAAGATAGCAGCCCAGAAAATCGGTTTCTCAAATTCTAGCATTTGTCCATTAAATAGAGCAGTTTGGAACGGCGTCCAAGCTAGGAACAGGATGAAACCTATTTTAAACAACCAAAATTTTGATATATAATGCGTATCTTTTCTCGACGAGGTGTTTTTTTTAACGTATACTGGCTTCGACAACATAAAACCCCCTCTTCTTTCCTATGCAGAGATATTTTATCATGGTTTGGCGAATAGTTTATCGAAATAATATATCGTCGAGTGAAATTGTTTAAAGCCGCCCAACACGCTAGAGAGGAACGTAGAAGATGATTGAGAACTTTAAGATATTTTTAAAGGATATGTATAGATATAGACAGCTAATATTCAGTTTGGCGATAAAGGACTTTAAATCAAAATACCTAGGAAACTATCTGGGTATTACATGGGCATTTATACAGCCTACTTTCATGATATTAATTTATTGGTTTGTTTTTCAGGTCGGCTTTAAAAGCACCCCTGTAGAGGATTTTCCGTTTGTATTATGGCTGATATCCGGACTTATACCATGGTTCTTTTTCGCTGATGCCACAACCAGCGCAATGGGTTCTATAATAGAAAATAGTTATCTTGTTAAGAAGGTTGTTTTTAAAGTAAGTGCTCTCCCCCTAGTTAAAATTATCGGTTCATTATTTATTCATTTATTTTTTGTGTTGGTATTGTTTCTAGTATTCTTTCTGTACGGTTACTCTCCAGATTTATATCACTTACAAGTGTTTTATTATTTATTTTGTACTATTGCTTTGGTTCTGAGCTTATCATGGATTACTTCGTCTCTTGTTATTTTCCTGAAAGATTTTGGCCAAATTATTACAATGCTCTTACAAGTTTTCTATTGGATGACTCCTATTTTTTGGTCATTTAATGTTGTTCCCGAGAGATATCAGATTCTGTTTAAATTCAATCCCTTATTCTATATTATTGAGGGATATAGAGATTCATTGATCCACAAAATAGGATTTTGGCACCATCACTATCAAACCTTATATTTTTGGGGAGTTGTAGCTATTCTCTCCTTAGTAGGTATGTTCCTTTATAAGAAACTCAAGCCACATTTTGCAGATGTTTTATAGGGAGGGAGCGTATGTCTTCAGACATTTCAATCAAGGTAATTAATGTTTCTAAAGTCTATAAACTCTATAATAAGCCAATTGAACGTTTAAAGGAAACTCTTCATTTAAACCGCAAGAGATACCACCAAGAATTTTTTGCACTAGATAATCTGTCATTTGAAGTTAAGAAAGGGGAAACGGTTGGGATTATCGGAAAAAATGGCTCTGGGAAATCAACGCTCTTGAAAATTGTTACAGGGGTTTTGACACCTTCACAAGGAAATGTTTTTGTGAGTGGAAAAATCTCGGCTTTATTAGAGCTCGGAGCCGGGTTTAATCCAGAATTTACGGGGTTGGAGAATATATATTTGAATGGAACCATAATGGGGTTTTCAAAAGAGGAGATGGATGCAAAAGTACAGAATATTTTATTATTCGCAGAAATTGGCGAATTTATTAATCAACCTGTAAAAATGTATTCCAGCGGAATGTTTGCTAGATTGGCCTTTGCAGTCGCCATTAATGTAGATCCAGAAATATTAATTGTAGATGAAGCACTGGCAGTTGGCGATGTGCGTTTTCAAACTAAATGTTTTAATAAGTTTAAGGAGCTGAAAGAAAAAGGGATTACAATATTGTTTGTGAGTCATGATATATACTCAGTAAGGAATTTTTGTGATAGAACTATTTGGATAAATGAGGGGAAATTACAGAAAATCGGAACAACGTTCGAAGTTACCGCAAGTTATGTTGAATATATGAATAATGAAAATCAAGAACAATTAGTAAGTAATGAATTTGTAAAGAATAATTATCAAATGACTGAAACTAAATTTAATCCTATTAATAGATGGGGGAAAAATGTAGGGCTAATCAAATCGGTAACACTTTCAAACTACCTTAATCATGATACAGATTTACTTGAGGCAGGGGAACCTTTTACGATAAAAATATCCGCATTTGTTCCTCCTGAAGTTGATCTCGATACATTTAGTGTAGCCTTTTCTATAAAAAATACAACCGGATTAGATTTAATTGTCTCAACTACCTTTGATAGCGGTGTGAAATTATTTAAGAATAACGATTGTATCATTGAGGCTTCGTTTACACTTCATAACTATTTGAATCAAGGTGACTACATCTTGATTGCTGCACTAGAGGATAGGGTAAGCTCAGTGCCTGAATACTATGATTATATTGAAGGTGCCTTATATTTTAAAGTGAGTTCCAGAAAGCAGTTGTTTGGTCTTTTTAACGTTCCAGTCGAGCAGACTATAAAAGTTCTCTAACTTTAACAATACGATTAAGGAGTAATTGTTATGAGTAATGAAATTATAAATAGTAAAGATTACTGGAACAACAGGTTTATCACGAATTGGGAGGAGAACAGGGGCAGAAGCCAAACAGCATTTTTCGGTCAAGTTGCTCTTGATGCATTTCCGGAATGGCTGATTAAAGAGATTAAGGATAACAGCCTTAGTATAGCTGACGTCGGTTGTGCGGAGGGGGATGCAACTCATATTCTTTCGCAGCAATTCTTCAATTCGGTAGTTGTAGGAATTGATTTTTCAATTGAAGCTATAATTAAAGCTAGATCTCACTACCCCGATATAAAATTCGAAACGGAGGATATTTTTGAGTTTAAACAAGAATATGATGTGATTTTTTCATCTAATACTTTGGAACATTTTAAAGATCCATTAAGCATCATGGAGAAGCTAACAACAAATTGTAATAAATTCATGGTATTACTGCTCCCTTTCCAGGAGGATGCTCCTAGCGACGAGCATTTTTGTACTTTTGATTATAAAAGCTTTCCCATAAGACTTGGGGGGTTCTTACTAGCATATTTTAAGGAAATAGATTGTACAATTTATGAGGATGACTATTGGATGGGGAAGCAAATAGTGCTTATTTATTGTAATGAGGAAACAGTAAATACTAATAACTTTAATATAGAATCAGTGGATGGCAATATAGGCCTAATTAAAGGATTTGAGAATCAGCTCAGCGTTTTAAAAGAGGAGTCGAAAAAAGGGAGAATTAAGTTCGACGAATTACAAGAACAAGTGGATGTTCTCACCCAGGAAAGAGACGCTCTATTTGCTGAGATAAGAGAAAAGTCGAAATTAGTGGAGCTTGAACAACAAAATTCGAAAGATATTGAATTCGAAAACCGATTACTAAGTCAAACGAATCTGAAATTAGAGCAACAGCTAACTCAGATATACCAATCTGACTTTTGGAAAGTTTCCAATATTTATTATAAAATTAGAGATTCTTCTTCATTACGATATGTTCACAAATCAGCTAGAATCATTCGAACTTCAGGAATGAAAACTTTTCTACAGAAAGCTTATAACAAAATGGTTTTAAAGAATAGGAAGCTTCATTCTATAGACCACCATATGCAACTAAGAAGGATAATGAAAAAACATAAAGATAAACCAATTATCGTGTTTCCATACTTAGTTGACTGGAATATCCCCTTGTTTCAAAGGCCTCAACATCTTGCGCTGAAACTGTCAAGTCAAAATTTCCTGTATTTTTACTGTTCTCCCAACAGCTATGATAATGTAAATGGTTTTGAAGAGATTCAAGATAACTGTTATTTAACCAATAGGCTCGATTTGTTGATGGAATTAAACTCAAGAAAGATACTACATCTGTATTCCACTGATATGAACCCTACAAATACGATGATTGATGAATGTCTAAATAAGGGTGATTTGATTTTATATGAATACATAGATGAAATCCATGAAGAACTTTCAGGAGAGGTCCCCGAATATGTATGGGACAAACATAAGCAAATATTAAAAAATGAAAAGTGTATTGTAGTTGCTTCAGCGGACAAGCTTTATAAAGAAGTAAAGGATTTTAGATCTAATAACATGGAAATGGTTACGAATGGTGTTGATTACGATCATTTCAGCAAACAGTTTCAGCCTGAGGATGTTCCTGAAGAAATAAAGAGGATTACAGTTAGTGGAAGACCTGTTATTGGTTATTACGGCGCATTTGCTAGTTGGTTTGATTATGAATTAGTTAAGGAATTGGCAGTGCAAAAACCACAATATGAGATACTTCTGATAGGTTGGAATTATGATGGAACCATGGAAAAATCAGGTTTGGAACAACACGGGAATATTTCTGTCATTGGGCCAGTCGACTATAAGGATTTACCACGTTATGCTTTTTGGTTTGACGTGTCTATTATCCCATTTAAATTAAATGAGATAACAGAATCCACGTCTCCAATTAAACTGTTCGAATACATGGCGCTGGGACATCCGATTGTAGCAACAGATCTACCGGAATGTAGAAAATATGAGTCTGTCTTAATTGCGCAAAACTACGAACAATTCATCGAATTAATTGAACACAGTCTTAACGTTAAGAATGAAGAAACCTATCTTAGTCTTTTGAAAAAAGATGCACTTAATAATACTTGGGACGCTAAAGCAAAAGTCATTACAAAATTATTAAGAGCAAATTTATAATAACAATTGTAGGATTAATATTTCTCACTTTCAATATCGGGAGATGAGATGTTTTGGCCAAATTAAAAATAGCTTATCTGATGCATGTTGATTGGAATTGGATTAAACAACGTCCGCATTTTATTTATGAGGAACTGACAAACTATTTTGATGTAGATTTATTCTATATAAA
The DNA here is from genome assembly GCF_056173265.1 of Paenibacillus sp. QJM3NY_38. NCBI lineage: Bacteria > Bacillati > Bacillota > Bacilli > Caryophanales > Paenibacillaceae > Paenibacillus > Paenibacillus sp. QJM3NY_38. Next base: position 6,638,835 of record NZ_CM149665.1, on the reverse strand, counting down.
TAAATTTTATGATTCTTCAAATAATGTTGATAACCTTGTGACCTTTAATAAGTTGCACAAAAAGAATATTATAAGAAAATTGCCGTACTCAAGCAGAGTAAAATCTATTAAAAGAATTGAGAACTTTTTAAATTATTATAAGTTTGATGATTTAGAACTGTATGATTTTGTATGGATTACGTCTCCACTGATCCTCGAATACCTCCCGGTAGATAAATTAAAAGGAAAATTTATAGTTTATGATTGTATGGATGACTTTCCTCAATTCTATCCAATTAGGTCTACGAAGCAGGTTAATGCTGAAAGATTAGAATCGGAATTAATTGGTATTTCAGGTATGATTATTGTTTCTTCGGCGTATCTTCGAAATAAGATATGTTCAAAATATAGAGATCAATTAAAGGTGGAACCTTTAATTATAAACAATGGGGTATGCAAAGAATGGATAGAAAATTCAAACAATATAAACACTCTCCCTGTTAAAGACCATATCAATATTATGTATATCGGTACCATTGGGGATTGGTTTGATTTTAGTTCGATCCATACGATTTTGCGGGAATTTTCGAATATTAGAATTTCTTTAGTAGGCCCTGTAGATACTAAAAATATAGAACAGCATCCTCGATTAAGATACTTTGGATCTGTAGATCATAGGTTGTTACCGTTATATGCTAATGAAGCAGATGCATTTATTATGCCGTTTAAAATAAATGAATTAGTAAGATCGGTGGATCCGGTGAAAATTTATGAGTATATTAGCTTTCGTAAACCTGTTATCTCTATTAGTTATAAAGAAATTGAAAAGTTTTATGGTTTCGTAGAGTTATATTCCAATCAAGAAGAACTCATCACTTTAGTACATAAGCTAAACGAGAGTGAAATTCTTATACCTTCATTTCATGAAATTGAGCAGTTTCTTATGCAACATACATGGGATAAAAGAGTAGTAAAGATTGTAGAGGAGTTATTTAGTAATTCTTATTAATTCTGAAATGATGAATCGGAGGTCTTATGAAAGCTGTTATTTTGGCAGGTGGGAACGGATCCAGGCTCTTTCCCTTGACTAAGGTTACCAATAAGCACCTACTCCCTGTGGGTAAGTACCCCATGATTTTTTATCCGATTTATAAACTAAAACAAGCGGGACTTACGGACATCCTAGTTGTTACTGGTAAAGAACACATGGGGGATGTTGTAAACTTGCTTGGAAGTGGACAAGAGATGGGGGTATCGTTCACATATAAAGTGCAGGACGAGGCTCGTGGGATCGCACAAGCTCTCAGCTTGGCAGAACAGTTTATCGGTGAGGATAAAATGGTGGTTATACTTGGTGATAATGTGTTTTCAAATGATATTTCAGAATTTGTTGTTAAGTTTGCGAAACAACAAGTGGGCGCCAAAATCCTTATTCAACAAGTACCAGATCCAAAGAGATACGGTGTACCCGAACTTAAAGATGGACGCATAATTTCTATTGAAGAGAAACCTAACGAGCCTAAATCAAGTTATGCTGTTACCGGAATATATATGTTTGATAACGTTGTATTTGATATCATTAGATCTTTAAAACCTTCAGCTAGGGGTGAAATGGAGATCACTGATGTAAATAATGCATATATTGAACGTGGGGAGCTAACGTTTGAAGTGTTACATGGTTGGTGGACCGATGCTGGGACACATGGTTCACTTGCGAGAGCGAATGAGTTGGCAAGGGATTTCGTACTCGGATAATTTTCAAGAAAATTAAGGGGGTGAAGTTTTGAAGGTAACTCCTCTTAGCTTAAATGGTGCACTTATTTTAGAACCAGAAGTTCATCAAGACCTTCGTGGTTATTTCATGGAAAGCTACAATGAAGCACTATTTCGAAAACATGGAGTGAATAACCAATTTATTCAGGATAATCATTCTTTATCAATTGAAGCTCATGTGCTACGCGGCCTACATTATCAAATATTACCGAAGACACAAGCAAAGTTAGTGCGAGTACTTTCGGGCGCAATTTTTGATGTAATTGTAGATCTTAGGAAAAAATCACCTACTTTCGGCCAATGGGAAAGCGTTATTCTGAGTGAACAGAACAGGCGGCAATTATTAGTGCCAAGAGGCTTTGCCCATGGTTTTTGTACGCTTGTGCCAAATACACAAGTGTTCTATAAGGTAGACGAATACTATTCCCCCAATCACGATTGTGGAATATTATGGAGTGACCCATCGATAGGGATTGTTTGGCCAACATCAAATCCAATTTTATCAGTTAAAGATCAACAACATCCATTGTTACAGGATGCACACATGATTTTTGAGTAGGGGGCTACTATGAAATTACTTATTACTGGTGGTGCAGGTTTTATAGGTAGCAATTTCATAATGTATATGATGAAACATTACCCTAGTTACCACATTATTAATATGGATGCACTCACTTACGCAGGCAACTTGGAAAATCTGGAAAGTGTTCATGATAGGTCTAACTATACCTTTATTAAGGCGAACATTAAGGATAAACATGAAGTTGACAAGGTTTTTCAGCAGGGTTTAGATATGGTTATAAATTTTGCAGCGGAATCCCACGTTGATCGAAGTATACATGAACCTGATGCGTTTGTTAATACGAATATTTTAGGTACTCAAGTATTATTAGACGCTGCAATAAAACATAACGTAAGAAAGTTTATTCATATATCAACGGATGAAGTATATGGCTCCCTCGGTGAGACCGGACTTTTCTCAGAGAAGACTGCATTAGCACCTAACAGCCCCTACTCTGCGAGCAAGGCAGGTAGTGATCTGCTGGTCCGTGCTTATCATGAAACCTTCGGACTTCCAGTGAATATTACTCGTTGTTCTAATAATTATGGTCCTTATCAGTTTCCAGAGAAGTTAATTCCACTTGTGATTTCTCGTGCATTGAACGACGAGCCCATACCTATTTATGGCGATGGTATGAATATTCGTGATTGGCTATATGTCGAGGATCATTGCAGCGCTATCGATTTAGTTATCCAAAAGGGAATTGTTGGGGAAGTTTATAATATTGGTGGTAATAATGAACAAACCAACCTTCATATTGTAAAAACTATTTTAATGGAGCTAGGCAAATCTGAATCCTTAATTATGCATGTCAAGGATCGGCCTGGTCATGATCGCAGGTACGGCATAGACGCTACTAAGATAAAAAAAGAGCTCGGCTGGAAACCAAAGTATAACTTGGAGACGGGAATAAAAGAAACTATTCAATGGTATTCGAACAATAGAGAATGGTGGAACAAAATTCAGTCAGGTGAATACAAAGATTATTTTATGAAACAGTATAATAGCCGAATAGGTGAAGAAAAATGAAAGTTCTTGTAACAGGAGCAGAGGGCCAGCTCGGCTATGATGTTGTTCGCTTTTTCAGAGAACGAGGAACAGAAGTATACGGCTGCGGAAGAGCTGAGATGGATATTACCGATTTGAATCAGTGTAAATCAGTTATCTCAAAATATCAGCCAGAATGTATTATTCACTGTGCTGCTTACACTTCGGTTGATGCAGCAGAGGCAAATATTGATGAAGCATATCTCGTTAATACAGATGGTTCGAGAAATGTCACAATAGCTGCCCAAATGATTGGGGCTAAGTTGGTATACCTGAGTACGGATTATGTATTCGATGGGAGTAATAATGAGCCATATCATGAATACGATAATACGGAGCCTCAAAGTATTTATGGGAAATCCAAACGTGCGGGAGAATTACTTGTTCAAAATTTATCTACTCGATGGTTTATTGTGAGAACCTCTTGGGTATTTGGTTCGAACGGTACCAACTTTGTGAAATCCATTTTGAAACTAGGACAGGAGAAATCATCATTGCAAGTTGTGAATGATCAACAAGGCTCGCCAACATATACACTGGACCTAGCTCGATTTCTTCATGAACTTGTTCATACTGAGAAATATGGAATATACCATGCATCAAATTATGGCGCCTGTACTTGGTATGAATTTGCTAAAGTGATTTTTAGTGAGGCCAACAATATACGTGATACAGAGATAACTGCAATGCTAGAACCCTGCACAACAGAGCAGTTTCCAAGACCCGCAAAACGCCCAAAATATTCTGTGATGGATAATATTGCGATCCGAACAAATGGCTTTCAGGTATTAAGACCCTGGGAAGAAGCAGTGCGTGATTATATAGTTCATATGAGAACCTGATTTCACTATTTGAAAGCCTGATCCCATAGATCAAGGCTTTTTTATATAATTAAATTAAGGAGATCAAAACTTATTACTATGGAAAAAGTACAAGTGCTTATGTCTAGTTATAATGGAGAGCATTATATTGAGGAGCAACTAGAAAGTATTATTCATCAAACTCATTCAAATATGTCAATATTAATTAGAGATGATGGATCGACAGACAACACCATAAAGTGCATAGAACAGTTTAGAATGGATCAGTTTGAGAATATTGTTGTTTATAAACAGGATAATATGGGCGTTGTGAAAAGTTTCTTTGATTTATTGTATAGGTCAGATGATGATTCCGATTACTACTGTTTATGTGATCAAGATGATGTTTGGAAGACTCATAAGGTTGAATCGGCTTTGAAATTATTGAAACCTTTAGACGGTAAACCCGCTATGGTATTTACATCGACCGAGCTAGTAGATCAAGCATTAAATATTCAAGGTATATGGCCAATGGCCCCTGCTAAACCACCTTCTTTTTATAATGCAATCATTCAAAATATAGCCGTTGGGGCAACAATTATCCTTAACAAGGCAGCAAGGGATAAATTTGTAAACGGGCCAAGAGTTAATGCTGAAGAAGTCATTATGCATGATTGGTGGCTATATCTCATGGTTTCAGCATTTGGATATACAATCTATGACAAGCAACCATCAATGTTATATCGTCAACATGATAATAACGTAGTTGGTGGCACTAATTCACCGTTAGGAAATATTAAGCGGAAATACAGGAGTTTTATGAAACATAGGGGGAAACATTTATTACAGCGTCAAGCAGAAGAATTTAAAAGGGTATATGGCAATCAGTTGGATAATGAAAAGAAGTATCAACTTGAGATTTTCCTCTCCCCTAGAAAGCATCTATTTCAAAAAATGAAGTTTTTGATGGAAAGTAAATTGTTTCGTCAGTCTGTTCTGGAACAACTTCTTTTTAGGATTCTAGTTCTGACGGGTTACATATAGATTTTTTAGTAGTAGTATATAATCCTCGAATGTTTGTCTGTGTTATAATGTTTACACATATAACTATTTTTTCCCAGGAGACTATGCAATGGATGTGAGCATTTTAATTGTCAACTACAATACATGTAAGTTAACGGTTGATTGTTTGCAATCTGTATATGCCTCAACTGATAAATTTACATATGAAGTCATTGTTATAGATAATAATTCTCAAGACAACTCAGTTCAGACAATTAGAGAGCAATATCCGCAGGTGAAATTAATTGTTAATAATCATAATGTTGGTTACGCTAGAGCGAATAATCAAGGATTGAAAATTGCACAAGGACGCTATATGCTTCTCTTAAATTCTGATACGATAATTCAGAAGAATACGATTGAGATAATGGTTGCATTTATGGATCGAAACTTAACCATCGGTGCATCAGGCTGTAAAATTATTCTTCCTAATGGGTCACTAGATAAAGCTTGTAAAAGAGGCTTTCCTACTCCCTCATCTTCCTTCTACTACGCCTTTGGTTTCAGTAGGTTGTTTCCGAATAAACCCCGATTCAATCAATATCAGCTTGGATATCTTGATCCTGACACAGAGTATCCAGTAGATTGTTTAGTTGGAGCGTTCATGATGGTTCGTTTGGAGACATTTAGGGAAGTTGGTGGATTGGATGAGGATTTTTTTATGTATGGAGAAGATATCGACTGGTGCTATCGTATCAAGCAGGCAGGATGGAGTGTCCACTATTATCCACGTACGACGATTGTGCACTATAAAGGTGCCAGCGCTCGTCGTAAACCTTACAAAATTGTTTATGAGTTTCATCGTTCCATGATTCTTTTCTATCGCAAACATTACCGCAAGAGGTACAATATCCTTATAAACGGAGGAGTATATACAGGAATTATTGTGAAAATGTTAATATCACTGCTCATGAATCGCATACGTTCAATAACAAGTGACTCTTACGATGAAGTGAGACCAAAATCATGATTTATAAAAATCAGGTTTTTATGACTAAGTTATTCATGGTCATCGATTTCGTTTTTATCCAACTTTCTTTCCTGTTTGCATGGTGGCTTAAATTCGAGAGCGGCTGGATTATTTATGAAAATCCTCTCCCCTATACAACTTATGCAACATGGAGCTTTGTGTATGGTGGGATAGCTTTGGTTGTTGGAATAATGCTCTCCTTATATTCCTCAAAGAAGAAAAAGAGATTTGTTGATGATTTTATAAAAATATTTCATATCCACTTTATTGGTATGTTTGCTCTTCTTAGCTTAATGTTTTTTGTGAGACAAGTGGATATTTCTCGTTGGTATTTAGCGATATATATGACGCTAATCGTTTTGACGAACATATTTTATCGTTATATTCTTAAAAGATTTGCATACTATTTTCACAAAAAGGGCTACAATCGCCAGTTTGTATTAATTGTTGGAAATGGAACGTTGGGTAAACGCTTCTACGATAACCTGCAATTGTATCCGGAACTTGGTTATGAGGTTATAGGATTCATTGAAGATATACATACGAGTAATGAAAATGAGGGGGAAGATTATAAACCTATTCTCGGTTCGGTCGGCGATCTACATAAGGTGTTAAACGAAAAGCTCGTGGACGAGGTCGTGCTTGCACTTCCGCTAAATGCGCACCACAAATACCCGGAGATCATAGCCGCATGTGAAAAGGCCGGTGTCCGAACGCTGATTATCCCGGACTTTTTCGATTACCTCCCGGCACGGCCGGTGTTTGATAACTTTGCGGGGATGCCGATGATCAACGTGCGTGATATCCCGCTGGATCTAGCGGCAAACCGACTGTTTAAGCGAGCATTCGATATTGTATTCTCCTTAGTAGCGATTATCCTGACCCTGCCGGTGATGATCGGGATTTACCTGGGTATTCGTTTGACTTCTCGGGGACCCATCATTTTCAAGCAGGAGCGGGTCGGGCTGAACCGCCGAAACTTTTATATGTATAAATTCCGTTCGATGAAGCCGCTGCCGGAAGGGGCGCCGGATACGGGCTGGACGGTGGAGAATGATCCTCGCCGCACCAAGTTCGGTTCGTTTCTCCGGAAGACCAGTCTGGATGAGCTGCCGCAGTTCTTTAATGTCCTGTTCGGACATATGAGCGTTGTGGGCCCAAGACCGGAACGACCTTATTACGTTGAACAGTTCAAAGAGGAAATTCCGAAGTATATGGTGAAACACCACGTACGCCCGGGCATCACGGGGTGGGCGCAGAGCAACGGCCTGCGCGGGGATACTTCGATTGAGGAGCGGATCAAGCACGATATTTTCTACATCGAGAATTGGTCCATTCTGTTTGATATCAAAATCATTCTGCGCACGATCCGCAACGGATTTAAGAACGCATACTGATTTTAATGAATGTAGACGTCATTTGGCAGCCGCCAAGTGGCGTTTTTTTGTTTTGCCCACCCTTCAACCGGGTATTTACCTAGCAACAGCGATGAACGAAACAAGGGGTGGGGATACCATGAAACGGATCGCAGCTGTCCTTCTATTATTTTCCGCCATTATGATACTGCTTCTGACTCATCTGGAGTTGGAAGAGGAAGAACCGCAAGGATTCGCGGCCTATCGCCTGATTGCTCATGCCATGGGAAGTATCAGGGAACAGCCCTACACGAACGCCTACGAAGCTATGGTCGTTAACTACGAGCAAGGCACCCGGGTATTCGAGATTGATTTGATGCTGACGGAGGATCGCAAAGTCGCAGCCAGGCACGAGTGGACGGAGAGCATGACACAGCAGCTGGGTCAGAAGGAGAAACTCCCCGAGGATAAGCAGGCGGCCCGCCTGAGCCATGAGGAATTCATTACTACGCCGATTTTGGAGCAATACCAACCGATGGATATTGAGGGGATTATGGATATGATGGAACGTCATCCCGATATCTACATCGTGACGGATACGAAGGAGCAGAAGGACCGGGATATACAGTACCTGTTCGAGGAGATTGTAAACGCTGCTAATGAGAGGAACCCGGCACTTCTGGATCGGGTGGTCATCCAAATATATAATGAGCCGATGCTCGATATGGTCATGGACATCTATCCGTTTAAGTCGATTATCTATACGCTGTATGCCACGCAGGATTCACCCGCCGAGATCACGGCCTTCGTGCAGGAAAACAGCATTGACGCCGTTACCATGCCGGAGTACAAGGTCAGCCCGAACTTCGTAGCCAAGCTGAAGGAAGCGGGTGCCGTGACTTATGTCCATACCATCAATGACACCAACACCGTGAATAGTTATGAAAAATGGGGCGTGTATGGCGTTTACTCGGACCTGCTGACAGAGCCCGAGTTAGAGCAGAACAGCTTGAGATATACCATAAAAAAGTGACTGACATAGTGCTGCACGGCTTATTTTATGTTGCATGGTCCGCCTATGGAATAGGCTTTTCTTCATATATAGTGATGCTGAACATCGAAGTCCGTTGTCTTCCAAAAAGACGCGGACTTTTTCATGCTATCAGAAAGCATAAACTTGGATGCTTGGCCTATTTAATATCACAGAAAGCCACCATCTATATGTCTGGGATTGTGCGTTATGCGGTCTGGGATTGTACGTCGGTAGACGCATTTCTAAACTAGGTATCCGCCAAAATCCCTTTCCAGCGGCGCGGTTCGTATATCGGCTGAACCGATAGATGACAATTACCAAAAAAATGTTCGTATTTTATGCGAACATAAATTGACTTGCTTACCGTGCTAGCATAGACTTATTTTAGTATAATAGTAACCCGTGAACGTGGAGGAATGACGCTTGAAAGAGATGATACAATCCTGGAGGCATGTGTTTAAGCTGGACCCCGACAAGGAGATCGATGACGAGACCCTTGATGCGGTATGTTTGTCAGGAACCGATGCCATTATGGTCGGAGGCTCAACCGGAGTCACTTATGAAAATACCGTGGATTTGCTGTCCCGAGTTCGGCGTTACGAGCTGCCGTGCGTGCAGGAAGTATCCGATCTGGAAGCCGTTGTACCCGGATTTGATCTATATATGGTCCCGATGGTTTTGAATACGCAGGATCCAACCTGGATCATGGGCCGGCATCGCGAAGGAATCGAACGCTACGGGTATATGATCCCGTGGGATCTGGTTGTGACCGAGGGGTATATCGTGTTGAACGAGAATGCCGCGGTGGCGAAGCTGACCGGAGCAGAAACTTCGATTGGAGCGAGCACTGTCGCCGCTTATGCCCAGATTGCGGACAAGCTGATGAATCTGCCGATCGTGTACCTGGAATACAGTGGCGCATATGGGGATATGGAGACCGTCCGTACGGTTCGAAGATCGCTTGATAACGCCCGTTTGTTCTACGGTGGCGGAATAACGAGCGCCCAGCAAGCGACGGAGGCAGCTGCTATCTCTGATACGATCGTTGTTGGCAACGTTGTGTATGATCATCTGGAGCAGGCGCTCGAGACGGTCAAGGCCGTGAAGGGCTGACTTGTCTCTGTTTTAGATCTGCCCGAAAATATAGAGGCGCGTTAAGCCAGCTCAGGCTCTACAATAGTGTTTTCTCCATCTGCCTTGTGACGGTTAAGCATGCATTTATTTTATATTCCATTTAACCAAGCAAGCAGAACTCACAGTGTCTCAGATACAGATATATCTATATTCATTCTCTTTAAATTTTATCTATCAGCCAGACCCTATCCCATTTTTTCGCTTTTCATCGTTAACCAAGTTTCTCCCTTATCAAATCTACACCTATTAGGAGGCAATACTATGCATTCCATTGATATACACGAAGCCGTCAGACGGCTGAATCCACAGCAGCGCCAAGCCGTTGAAGCAACCGACGGACCGCTGCTCATTATGGCAGGTGCCGGCTCCGGTAAGACGCGGGTACTGACACACCGGATCGCGTACCTGATCGCCACTCGCAAAGCTGCACCATGGAGCATCCTGGCGATTACGTTTACGAATAAAGCAGCCCGTGAGATGCAGGAGCGGGTATCCAAGCTGGTCGGCCGGGAAGGTCAGGACATCTGGGTATCGACGTTCCACTCGATGTGCGTGCGGATTTTGCGTAGAGACATTGAACGGATTGGCTTTACATCGAATTTCAGTATTCTAGACTCGACGGATCAGCTGTCCGTTATTCGGAACGTGATGAAGCAGCACAACATCGATCCGAAGAAATTCGAGCCGAAGGCAATTCAAGCGGCCATGAGCGCGGCCAAGAATGAGCTGATCTCCCCGCAGCAGTATGAACAGAAAGCCGGAGACTATTTTGAATCCCTTGTAGCCAAGGTCTACACCGAATACCAGAAGCGCTTGAAGAGCAACAACTCGCTCGATTTTGACGATCTGATCATGACCACGATCCAGCTGTTTAAGGAAGTGCCGGAGGTTCTCGACTTCTACCAGCGGAAGTTCCAGTACATTCACGTGGATGAGTATCAGGATACCAACCGGGCGCAGTACATGCTTTGCCGCATGTTGGCAGACAGCCATCACCGCATCTGCGTTGTCGGGGACAGCGATCAGTCGATCTACCGCTGGCGTGGCGCGGATATCACGAACATCCTGAATTTTGAGCAGGATTATCCCGAGGCGCGGACGATTCTGCTGGAGCAGAATTACCGTTCTACAGCGAATATTTTGAACGCTGCCAACAATGTGATTGGCCTGAACACAGGCCGCAAACCGAAGAATCTGTGGACCGAGCAGGGTGAAGGACCGAAGATCAAGGTGTTCCGTGGAGATACGGAGCATGATGAGGGGTATTTTGTTACCTCGGAAATCAGTAAGAGCATTACCGCCGGCAAAAGCTATCAGGACCACGCGATTCTGTATCGGACCAATGCGCAGTCCCGGGTGATCGAGGAAATTCTGATCAAGTCGGATATTCCGTACCAGATCGTCGGGGGCATCAAGTTCTACGATCGCAAAGAGATTAAGGACCTGCTCGCCTACCTACGCCTGATCTCCAACCCTGACGACGATATCAGTTTAACGCGGATCATTAATGTGCCAAAAAGAAGCATCGGCGACACGACCGTCGCGAAGCTGGCTGCTGCAGCCGCAGAGCGGGGCATCTCAATTTTCCGGGTACTGGAAATCGTGGACGACCTCGGCTTTGCCGGACGGACGCGCAATGCGCTGGTGAGCTTCTACGACATGATTGCCGCGCTCAGCCGAATGGTTGAGTTTCTGTCGGTCACCGAGCTTACGGAAAAAATACTGGAAATGTCCGAGTACCGGCTCGAGCTGCAAAACGAGAATACGATCGAATCCAGATCCCGCCTTGAGAACATCGACGAGTTTCTGTCGGTTACGCAAGAGTTCGAGAAGAACAACGAGGATAAATCGCTCATCTCCTTCCTCACGGATCTTGCGCTGATCGCGGACATCGACTCGATGAACGATGACGAAGAAGATCGTGACGACGCTGTCGTGCTCATGACCATGCACAGTGCCAAAGGTCTGGAGTTCCCTGTCGTGTTCATCATCGGCATGGAGGAAGGAGTATTCCCGCATAGCCGTGCCTTCATGGATAACGAAGAGCTGGAAGAGGAACGCCGACTTGCTTATGTAGGCATCACGCGCGCCGAGAAGCAGTTGTTCCTATCCTGTGCACGTATGCGTACCTTATTTGGCCGCACGACGGCGAACATGCCTTCGAGATTCCTGGAGGAAATCCCGGAAGAGCTGAAGGAAGACACCCAGATGGCACATGACCGATACCGCCGCGGCGGCGGTAGCAATGTGGGCGGATCTTACGCAGGTCGCGGCTTCGGCGGAGGCGGAGGCAGCAACTTTGGCGGCGGCCGCAGCGTGGACCTCTCCCTCAGCGGATCGACCGCTTCCGCGCAAGCTGCGCCGAAGAGCCGGGTGACGATGACAACTGGTGCGTCATCCCGTCCGGCTGCGGCTTCGGGCAGTGGGGAATTTAAAGCCGGCGACAAAGTGGCCCATGGCAAATGGGGAACCGGTACGATCGTAGCGGTAAAAGGTAGTGGCAACGACATGGAATTGCAGATTGCATTCCCGGCGCCTGTGGGCGTGAAACGTCTGCTTGCCGGCTTCGCGCCGATTACGAAGGTGGAATAACCGCGGGTGATGGCGGTTGCTCATTTTTAAGAGCAGGATGTTTGGACAACAATGTAATACAATGATTAAACGACAGTCCACATAACGTAACGCAACTTATTATGGCCTTATATTATTGAAGGAGGATTGCCCCTGCATGGATTTCAAGGAAAAGATGGAGAAGCTCATTGCGGAGCTGAACAATTACAATTACCATTACTACACGCTGGATCAGCTGCTTGTAAGCGACAAGGAATATGACGCCCTGTACGACCAGCTGGTAGCGTTGGAGGCCGAGACCGGAGTGACGCTTCCGGATTCTCCGACCCAGCGGGTGGGCGGGGAGATTCTGAAGGGTTTTGCCCCGCACCGCCATTTGGCTCCGTTATGGAGTCTCGATAAAGCCCAGAACATCGAGCAGCTCCGTACCTGGCATGATCGCGTGGTCAGGCTGGTCAATGACTATAATACGAAGAATCCCGGCAATCCTCTCAAGGCGCCTTGTTATGCACTGGAGCTGAAGTTTGACGGGCTCACGCTGAATCTGACCTATCAGGACGGCAAGCTGGTTCAGGCGTCAACACGGGGCAACGGTGCAGTTGGCGAAGGTATTTTGGCTCAGGTGAAAACCATCAAGTCGGTGCCGATGACGATCCCGTACACGGCAGGTACGATTGAAGTACAGGGCGAAGGTATCATGAACCTGTCCGTGCTGGACAAATACAATCAAACCGCGGCCGAGCCGCTCAAGAACGCGCGTAATGCCGCCGCAGGGGCGCTCCGCAATCTCAATCCCAAGGTAACGGCCGAGCGTAAGCTGAACGCTTACTTCTATAATGTAGGTTATTCGGATGGAATCACCTTTGCCGATCACAAGGAGATGATGGATTTCCTGCGCGAGAACCGGCTCAAGGTCAATCCGTACATTTTCTATTTTGAACAGTTTGATGATGTAATGGAGCAATTGGCCGATATCGAGAAACGCCGTACCGAACTCGATTACCTCATTGACGGAGCGGTGGTGAAGGTGACCGATTTCCGCATCCGCGAGGCTCTTGGATATACCGATAAGTTCCCCCGCTGGGCAGTCGCTTATAAATTCGAAGCGGAAGAAACCACGACCGTGCTGCAGTCGGTAACCTGGAATGTGGGGCGGACCGGAAAAATCACGCCGTTAGCGCGTGTAGAGCCTGTTGAGCTTGCCGGGGTCACGGTGCAAAATTGTACGCTGAACAATATCGGGGATATTGAGCGCAAGAACCTCAAGTTCGCACTGGGCTCCCGAGTCTTCATTCGCCGTTCGAATGACGTTATTCCCGAGATCCTCGGCAAAGTAACGGAGGAGCAGGACGGAGAAGAGATCCTGTATCCGGAACAGTGTCCATCCTGCGGATTCCCGCTGGAGCAGCGCGGCGCCCACCTCTTCTGCAACAACAAGACGGGGTGCAAGCCGCAAATCGTGGCTCGGATCACGCATTTTGCCTCCAGGGACGCCATGGACATTGAAACGTTCAGCGATAAAACCGCGATCCAGTTATATGATGAACTGGGTGTAAGAGAACCGGCTGATCTTTATACGCTGTCGTTTGACAGTTTGCTGAAGCTGGAGCGCTTCGGCGAGAAAAAAGCCCAGAATCTGCTGGATGCCATCGAGAAGAGCAAGGAGCGGGATCTTGCATCGTTCCTCTTTGCACTGGGTATCCCGAATACCGGCAAATCCACAACCAAAATGCTGGCCGATCACTACCGTGATCTGCACCGCGTGATGGCGGCGACCGCAGAAGAATTGGTCGAGCTGCCGGACGTGGGCGGCATCGTGGCCGAAAGCATCGCTGGATACTTCGCGGACCCGTTTGCCCAAGCAAGCATTCAGAAGATGCTCTCGCTGGGTGTCCAAGCGAAAGCGCCAGAAGCACCGAAGCCGCTCAGCACGGATTCCTACTTCAGCGGCAAAACGGTGGTGCTGACAGGCACCCTCCATCTGCTGACCCGCGAAGAGGCAACCGAACGCTTGGAAGCGCTCGGCGCCAAAGTCACCGGCAGCGTGTCCAAGAAAACCGACCTCCTCATTGCAGGCGAAAAAGCAGGCAGCAAGCTGGCGAAAGCCCAGCAGCTCGGCATCGACATTCTGGAGGATGAAGAAGAGTTCGTGCGATTGCTAGACGAATCATAATACAACTTGGATATATCTTGCAGAATCAGTTGCAACTCCATGTGAACCGAGGCTATCGATGCCTCGGTTTTTCTTTTTCCCCGGTTCCCTGACTTCTCCCTTACTTGCGATGTAAGCCATATTTTCTATGAATCTATGACGTTTTCGACCATTCGCCAAAAGCTCCTAAACATTCGACTGAATTTAACAAAAGCATACAGAAAAGGATGAAGGAATCTAATTTTTGATTCTAGAATAATTTACCACGGGTCAGTCTTATGCGGAAAGGAGTGGATACCATCGTTAGGCAGCGCAGATATGCTGATGACATCCCAGACCCTAATGTGATTGGGAAATCTATCTTATGGGAGGGGCAAAGCCTTGAGTAAAAAGTTATGGTCCGCACTACTAAGTTTTGTATTAACGCTATCACTCGTTGCACCAGCGGCTGGGGCCGCTCCGTCAGAACGGCAGATCGAGCTGGACAATCAGCTCAGCGCCGATGAAGCTGGGCAGATAAAGGATATTCTGAAACAGCGAGCTAAGCTTGCGGAGTTTCCGGTGCTTGATCAAAGTCTGCAGAGATCTGCCGGGGGTCCTACAAGAGTCATTGTAGAGCTGTCTACTGAGCCGGTGGCCTTAGCCAAAGGGCTTTCCTCTATTCAGGGTCAATCCTTTAGTTCTTCCGCAGAGGCGAAGGTTGAGGCACAGGTGCAATTGGAGCAGCAAACTTTTATACGCAGCCTGAGCACGAAGAATATAACGCACGAAATTTCGGAGCAATATAGTTACGCATTCAACGGAGTGTCCATGGAGATCGACGGCAGCAAGGTTGAAGCGCTGCTTGATCTCCCTGGCGTTCTAGGCGTATATCCCGATCTGGAGGTAACGGTTGGACCGAAGGGCGAAGTGAATCCATACATGAAGGATACGGGGCCGTTCATCGGTGCTCCGGAAGTATGGGATCTCGGTTATACAGGTAAAGGCATTAAAGTAGGCGTTATCGATACGGGTATTGATTACGTACACCCTGTTTTGAAGGATGCTTATAAGGGTGGATATGATTTCGTAGACAATGATAACGATCCCTATGAGACGACTCCGCTCGACTGGGAGAATGACCCTTCCAATCCCCCACAGGTCGATGACAGGGGGAGTACGTATTGGACGGATCACGGAACGCATGTAGCGGGTACCATCGGGGCCCGTGATGCCGGCGAATATGGAGTCGTGGGCATTGCGCCGGAAGCGGATATCTATGCTTACCGTGTTCTTGGGCCATACGGAAGCGGCTATTCCAGCTGGGTACTGGGTGGTATTGACCGTTCCGTTCAGGACGGAATGGATATAATCAACCTCTCGCTGGGCAATTCACGCAATGATCCGGACTATGTGACGTCCGTAGCACTCAATAATGCTGCGCTGGCCGGTGTCACCCCAGTCGTTGCAAGCGGCAATTCGGGGCCTAACCGCTGGACGGTTGGCTCGCCGGGGGCGGCGGCTTTTCCGATTACGGTAGGAAACTCAACGGGCCCAAGTGACGAAATTGCGGCAACAGCGCACTTTTTCACGGATTCGGAATTGCCGGGTGAGCCAATTGATAACAATGAGGGTCCGTTGGAGCTTGGAGCTGAGCCGACACATCCCGTTACGCCTGAAGAGCAGACGGATGTAGGAGCGCAGGCAGATGAAGCCGCTGGGCCAACATCGACGGATGACACCGCTGCTATGGGTGAGACGGAGCCTTCCGTCGATACGGAGCAAGATCTAGAGCCGGCTTTACCGAATGAAGGAGCTGGAGAGGAGCCGGTCACGGAAGAGGAAGCTGTTGAACCTGTCAAGGATAAGGAACTGCCCTCGGCAGACGATGCCGCTCCGATCACGGTGTCAGATGCAACGTATAAGCTTGAATTAATGGCCTGGAATCTGGCCGAAGATCCTGAAGTTGCCCTGGATGGCGATTTCGAACTGGTTTATGCGGATCTGGGTAAGCCAGAGGATTTCGCAGATAAAGATGTTGCAGGCAAAATCGCATTGATTAAACGCGGCGAAATTGCCTTCGTCGAAAAAATTGCCAATGCTAAGGCGGCAGGCGCGAAGGGTGTTATTGTGTTCAACCAGAACCCTGGACCTATCGGTGTGTTGCTTGGAGACAGTTTTGCCTTCATTCCAACCTTTAGTATGAGCAAAGAAGACGGGGATTATATCAAATCGCTGCTCGATGCCAACCCGAATATGAAAGTGAATTTTACGGATTTTATCAAGAACCGAACCGCAGGCGATGAAATCAATGATTCCAGCTCCCGCGGCCCGGCTAAAAAGACGCTGGACATTAAACCTGACGTGGTTGCACCGGGAACCAGCATTTTGTCATCCATTCCGGCGTACGGTAGGGACATTGCCGATGCAGATTACAGTCAATCCTATGATCGCTTCACGGGCACCAGTATGGCATCCCCGCATGTGGCAGGGCTTGCAGCTCTCATATTGGAGAAGCACAACGACTGGACTCCATTCGACGTCAAAGTCGCAATGATGAATAACGCCAAAGTGCTGAATACCGAATCCTACGATGTAACGGATCAAGGAGCCGGGCGCGTACAAGCACTTAATACCATCCAGGCAGAGGCTCTGGTGAAGGTCTTGGACAAGACCTCGTATCAGGAGAACGGAACAAGTAAAGAGCAGGATAACATTACGGGAAGCATCAACTTCGGTAATTTCACGGGCAAAGCTGCCAAGACCGTTCAGAAAAAAATAAAGGTAGAGAGTATTGGAAATGCGGGCGGGACTTTTAACGTGGAAATCAATAACACACAGGTCACGCCGGGAGTAAGTGTTACAACCGATAAAAGCACCTTCACCCTAAACGGTCAAGAAGAGGTCACAATAACCCTTCAAGTGCCGGAAGGGATAGAGGGCGTATCAGAACAACAAGGGTATATTACCTTTACGAATGGAGCCTACACCTATTCAGTTCCTTACGTTGCGTACTTTAACCTTGAGATCACAGGTGTGAAATATACAAAAGCCTACAGTGACAAAGAGAATTACTTACCGCATGTTCCGTTGACCGTGACGGGTGAATTGGGCAAGCTCAACCTGGCTTTCGAATTTTACAATCCGATGCAGATCGTCATTGTGGACTTGTATGACAGTCTTAATCCGGGCGCGGGTGTTGACGGCGACGGTATTATCGGCCAAATATTCGGAGGGGAAGCCTATTTTGATGCGAACACCTCGTTTACGATCGGCTGGAACGGGAAGTATGCCGATTATGAGACCGAGAAAGAGGTAGAGGTTCAGGACGGTCTGTACTCGATAGAGCTTTTATCCCTTGGTACGGATGGAATCGTTTATTCCGATTATGCAACTGTTCCATTCTTCGTTAAAACCAAAGCACCAATCATTAACACGAGCGCGGATGTCAAAATTTCTGGCAAGAGTAATCCTGCATTAACCGGCACGGTCGATGATCTCTATGTAACGGCTGTTCCGGCTCTGTGGGATGAGTGGGCAATTGATTTTGATGTGAGCGAATGGCTGGATGCCAGCTATGTCATTAAAAGAGCTAACAAAACGGTCGCCAAGCAAGGTGCCTTTGATGTTGAACAGGATGGTGCATTTAACATTGCCTTAGACGGATTGTCTTCTGGCAACTATACCGTTGAGCTTTCCGTTAAGGACCGTCAAGGACTTCAAGGAACGGCTTCCGTATCTTTGCAGTTGACGGGCGCGCCTGGACCAGGGAATCCGGATCCAGGTAACCCAGGTGGCGGTTCTGGAGGAGGCGGTGGAGGCGGCTCGTCCTCCGGTGGGGGATCCACAGGAACTCCAACCACTCCGACTCCTGAAGTTTCAGGGGATGCCAAAGTAACCACGAAGAAAAATGCAGATGGTACCGAGTCTGCAACGGCCGCTCTGTCTGAAGCAGCGGTTACAGCAGGAATTACCGGAGACGGCAAGGAAGTGAAGCTGGATGTATCGAAGCTTGATTTCAGCAAATATAGCGATGTAGCCCTTACCCTCGGTAAGGCTGCCGTGGATAAACTGAAAGCATCCGGCAAACCGCTTGTTATTGCGGGTAACGGATTTAGCCTGACGGTTCCTGCTGATGCCTTGGATGATTTCACAACGAGCAGCGGATTCAGCTTAGCGGTTTCCGTAGCTGCAAGCAAAGCGGGATCCGGAAACACATTGAACGCTGTATCCCCGATCGTTTCGGTTAAACACGGAGACAAGTTTAAACATCCGCTTTTGCTGACATTGAACTATGACCCAACAAAAGTGAAGGATGCGCGCAAGGTAGGTGCCTACGTGCAGTCGGAAAAAGGAGACCTGCAATTCGCTGGATTGCTGCAATCGACTGCGCGTGGATCGATCACGTTCCGTGTTAACGGTCCAGGTTCATATGTGGCTGCCGAGAATAACGTGACCTTTAACGACATCGTCAGCCACTGGGCTAAGGATGAGATCGAGGTTGCTGCCTCGCAGCATATCACGAACGGTACAGGTGCAGGCCGGTTCTCGCCAAATAATGCAGTGACTCGCGCCGAATTTGCGACGCTGCTTGATCGTATTTTTGAAACAGGCATCGATTGGGAAACACGCAGCAAAGAAGCGGGAGCGAAAAATCCGCTGACCCGTGAGGATATGGTGGTCATGATTGCGGAAGCGCTGAAGATTGATTCCGATGCAGGCTCCTTGTCATTCAATGACAATAACTTAATCTCTGAGGATGCACGTGCGGCCGTAGCCTTTGCTGTGAAGGAAGGTCTGGTGAAGGGAGTGAATGGCAACCGCTTCGGACCGGGTGAGACTTCCACTCGGGCTCAGGTATCTGTGATTGTGTACCGTTTGCTGGATTATCTGAACAAAATCTAATGAAGGCGAAGCTATTTCAACTAAAATACAATTGTAAGTGAACAAAAGAGGAGCTGCTCTATGTCATGCGAATTGACGGGGCATCTCCTTTTTTTATATGCGCTTGCTTTGATACATCAATACGTCAACGCTAACATCCTTGCTGCCTTTTAAGGAGGTCCCGTTTTATTCGAACCATCAACAAAAATATTGATTAGACAACCTGTAATGTATAATATGCTTGTGAAATCAGGTGAAGGGAGGATAGGGATGAGATATAGCACTGTCTTCTATATAACCATTGGAATAGTTCTATTTTTTATTATGGTTACCGTGCTCGGGGATATCGCGGCTGAGGATGCTGCTGGAATGATTCGCATGAGCATCGAATGGCTGACGAAGTACGTGCTCCCATGGATATTCCTGTACTGGTTCATTAAACTTGTCAGAAAAATAAAGTGAAAAGACACTCACCGCTTGCACGTATTGTGCAGCACGATGAGTGTCTTTTTCCCATAATCTCGATTATTCCTTCGACCACTGGTCCAGCTTATCATCACCGGGAAGAAGCAGGGCAAGCAGACCAAGCAGTGGTAAGAAGCCGATCGCGATCATAACATTGCCGATTCCCCAAGCATCCCCGAGATTACCGAGCACAAGCGAACCGACCCCGCCCATGCCAAAAGCAAACCCGGTAATCAGCCCGGATACCGTACCGATATTGCCCGGATGCAGCATTTGGGCATATACGACGGTGACCGAGAAACTGGACAATAGAACAAAGCCGCCGATCAGCAGCAATACAGCCGCCCAGAACGGGGAGGCGAACGGCAGAATCAACGCAATGGGTGCTGTGCCGATCATGGAGAGCATGATCATGTTGCGGCGGCCAAAGCGGTCGGCCAGCGGACCGCCGAAGAAGGTACCCACAGCTCCGGATGCGAGAAATAGAAAAATATAAATCTGAGCGTTATCAATCGTGATCTTGTACGCATCCATGAGGTAGAACGCATAATAGCTGCTAATGGCTGCGCCATACCAGGAGCGGATAAACACGAGAATGACGAGAACCAGCGTTGCATTGCGTACGCTTTTGCGACGCGCGGGATCAAGCGTGCGTCCTGCAGCTTTCTTTTTAAACGTGTAACCAGCTTTCAGCATGCCGTGATACCAATGGGCAACATAGGATTGCACGATGATACCAGCCGCGGCAACGAAGGTGAAGCCAATCGCGCCAAACTGTCCGAACGGTACGAAAATGTATCGAGTCAGGAGCGGAGCAAGTGATTGCCCGGCATTGCCTCCTACTTGAAAGATCGATTGGGATAACCCTTTTCGCATACCTGCAGCCATATGAGCCACCCGCATTCCTTCAGGGTGAAAGGTCGCCGAGCCTAATCCGATCAGAACGACCGCGAACAGAACAAGGATATATGTATGTGCATACGCAAGAATGAATACGCCTGCAAACGTGAAACACATACCGATCGGAAGCAGAATGGGTGTCGGTCTTCGATCCGCAGCATACCCGATAACCGGCTGGATAATGGATGAAGTAAAATTAATGGCAAAGGAGATCCAGCCGATCTGCGTAAAGGTAAGCAGTAGGTTATCCTTTAATATAGGAAAGATAGCAGGGATCACGGACTGGATCGAATCATTAAACAAATGAACGAAACTGATGGCGATTAGAATTTTATATACGGTAGCCTGATTTGCCTCTCCGTGCGCAGGACTTGGAGTATCTGTGGGCTTTTGGAGAGCGATGCTTTTGTCTGCCATTCGGCGAACTCCTTTCTTATGTATGTAGTCGGGCTTCGGAAAAAGCGATGAACTAACCTTAAAACCTTTTCTATAGGAAATCAATTACATTTCGAGATGATACTTCATGAATTTAAAGTCTACGATGGAGCAAATTTAAAGCAAGGTCGCCGGCAGGCAGGGTTAGATATCGTTCTCTATAAGGTATAAATCTTGATAGGAACGATGTTATGCGAAACTTTACATATTTTCTTTTAAAAATGCTTGCTATAT
>NZ_CM149665.1:6537500-6615000 GCF_056173265.1 Paenibacillus sp. QJM3NY_38 | reverse complement strand
CGTCTCACATGGAGTTACAAAGGAATTTATTAGGCGAAGAGGTCTGGAAAGGCCCGCTATAAGAGGTAAAAGCCCTGTAGCCGAAAGTATATTCCCTCCGAGACGGATCCCGAGTAGTGCGGGGCACGTGAAACCCCGTATGAATCCAGCAGGACCATCTGCTAAGGCTAAATACTCCCTAGCGACCGATAGTGAAACAGTACCGTGAGGGAAAGGTGAAAAGCACCCCGGAAGGGGAGTGAAATAGATCCTGAAACCGTGTGCTTACAAGAAGTCAGAGCCCTATTTATGGGCGATGGCGTGCCTTTTGTAGAATGAACCGGCGAGTTACGTTCCCATGCAAGGTTAAGGCGAGAAGCCGTAGCCGCAGCGAAAGCGAGTCTGAATAGGGCGACTGAGTATGTGGGCGTAGACCCGAAACCGTGTGATCTACCCCTGTCCAGGGTGAAGGTGCGGTAACACGCACTGGAGGCCCGAACCCACGTATGTTGAAAAATGCGGGGATGAGGTGGGGGTAGCGGAGAAATTCCAATCGAACTCGGAGATAGCTGGTTCTCCCCGAAATAGCTTTAGGGCTAGCCTCGGAATTGAGAGTCGTGGAGGTAGAGCACTGATTGGGTGCGGGGCCCGCAAGGGTTACCAAGCTCAGTCAAACTCCGAATGCCATAGACTTATATCCGGGAGTCAGACAGTGAGTGCTAAGATCCATTGTCAAAAGGGAAACAGCCCAGACCATCAGCTAAGGTCCCCAAGTGTGTGTTAAGTGGGAAAGGATGTGGAGTTGCACAGACAACCAGGATGTTGGCTTAGAAGCAGCCACCATTTAAAGAGTGCGTAATAGCTCACTGGTCGAGTGACTCTGCGCCGAAAATGTAACGGGGCTAAACACACCACCGAAGCTATGGCTTGATACGTATGTATCAGGGGTAGGGGAGCGTTGTATGCAGGTTGAAGGTGTACCGTAAGGAGCGCTGGACAGCATACAAGTGAGAATGCCGGTATGAGTAACGAAAAGATCAGTGAGAATCTGATCCGCCGAAAGCCCAAGGTTTCCTGAGGAAGGCTCGTCCGCTCAGGGTAAGTCGGGACCTAAGGTGAGGCCGAAAGGCGTAATCGAAGGACAACAGGTTGAAATTCCTGTACCACCGTAAACCGTTATGAACGATGGGGTGACGCAGGAGGGTAGTGACGCGGACTGATGGATGTCCGTCCAAGCAGTGAGGCTGATGTGTAGGCAAATCCGCACATCGATAAGGCTGGGCTGTGATGGGGAGTGAAAATTATAGTAGCGAAGGTCATGATCTCACACTGCCAAGAAAAGCCTCTAGTCAGGTGAAGGTGCCCGTACCGCAAACCGACACAGGTAGGCGAGAAGAGAATTCTAAGGCGCGCGGAAGAACTCTCGTTAAGGAACTCGGCAAAATGACCCCGTAACTTCGGGAGAAGGGGTGCCTCGGTAGGGTGAATAGCCCGAGGGGGCCGCAGTGAAAAGGCCCAAGCGACTGTTTAGCAAAAACACAGGTCTGTGCGAAGCCGTAAGGCGAAGTATACGGGCTGACGCCTGCCCGGTGCTGGAAGGTTAAGGGGAGCGGTTAGGAGCAATCCGAAGCTGTGAACCGAAGCCCCAGTAAACGGCGGCCGTAACTATAACGGTCCTAAGGTAGCGAAATTCCTTGTCAGGTAAATTCTGACCCGCACGAATGGCGTAACGACTTGGGCGCTGTCTCAACGAGAGATCCGGTGAAATTTTAATACCTGTGAAGATGCAGGTTACCCGCGACAAGACGGAAAGACCCCATGGAGCTTTACTGCAGCTTGATATTGGATTTGGGTACGATCTGTACAGGATAGGTGGGAGCCTTTGAAGCATGAGCGCCAGCTTGTGTGGAGGCGACGTTGGGATACCACCCTGATCGTATCTAGGTTCTAACCTGGTACCGTAATCCGGTACGGGGACAGTGTCAGGCGGGCAGTTTGACTGGGGCGGTCGCCTCCTAAAGAGTAACGGAGGCGCCCCAAGGTTCCCTCAGAATGGTTGGAAATCATTCGAAGAGTGCAAAGGCATAAGGGAGCTTGACTGCGAGACCTACAAGTCGAGCAGGGACGAAAGTCGGGCTTAGTGATCCGGTGGTACCGCATGGAAGGGCCATCGCTCAACGGATAAAAGCTACCCTGGGGATAACAGGCTTATCTCCCCCAAGAGTCCACATCGACGGGGAGGTTTGGCACCTCGATGTCGGCTCATCGCATCCTGGGGCTGAAGTAGGTCCCAAGGGTTGGGCTGTTCGCCCATTAAAGCGGTACGCGAGCTGGGTTCAGAACGTCGTGAGACAGTTCGGTCCCTATCTGTCGTGGGCGTAGGAAATTTGAGAGGAGCTGTCCTTAGTACGAGAGGACCGGGATGGACGTACCGCTGGTGCACCAGTTGTTCCGCCAGGAGCATGGCTGGGTAGCTACGTACGGACGGGATAAGCGCTGAAAGCATCTAAGCGTGAAGCCCCCCTCAAGATGAGATTTCCCAATTAGTAAGACCCCTTGAAGACGACGAGGTAGATAGGTTGGAGGTGGAAGTGCAGCAATGCATGGAGCTGACCAATACTAATCGGTCGAGGGCTTATCCAAAATTACCCCAAAAAGTGAAGCGAAGCTTTGAAGCAACGCCGAATACTTTCCGGGGACCCCGATACCACATCGGGTAATGCTACGGATTCTAATCAACGCAAATTTCGTTTCGTATCTAGTTTTCAGGTGATCAAGCATCTGAACCGTTTGGTGGCGATGGCGGAAGGGTTCCACGCGTTCCCATACCGAACACGACCGTTAAGCCTTCCAGCGCCGATGGTACTTGGACCGAAGGGTCCCGGGAGAGTAGGACGTCGCCAAGCGAACAACCATAAAGACCGTTATTGAGCAATCGATAGCGGTCTTTTCCTATATGCAGATAACTTGGGGCTGTTCCCCATTGATCAGCGCTGAGTACGCTTCTACACATTTGGTGAGTTACTAAGACGGGTACTGGCTATGAAGTTGTACTGATTGGATGTTGCTACATTCTCCAAACAACAGATTCAAAAATCAAAAAGACGATCCCGGCAGGATCGCCTTTTTGATATCTATTTGAACTAACAATAAAATCATGACCGATGAAATTGCCCTCGCTTGCCAGCAAACAGCTTGTATCCTCATATACCTCATGCACGCTCTGTGTTCCCTCTGAAGTCGGTGACGATCCGTTCTAGGATAGTTGCCGCCCCTATGTACTTCCTTACTTAGTACACTTCATAACTTATGCTTCAACCACGTTCCTCTGTCCATAAGGAAGCACCGTAAGTGTAGCGCTGCTAGGGTTGCCATGTCGGATAAAACCGATGACAACCTGCTCGCCAGGCTTCATCGAGGTGACCTTATCTTCCAGCTCATCGTAACGGCGAATGACCTGACCGGCAGCACTCGTAATGATATCGCCTTCCTCCAAGACACCGTCTGCAGGTGTGTGGGCAATCACTTCAACGACTTTGACGCCCTCTATGCCGTCATTACGGTATGTATAATGATTCATACCGATCCAGCTGGACCAGAAGGTGGAGCGGATATCTTGGTCAGTCTCCAGCACGCTCTTCATATTCCGCATGAATCGGTATGTACCAAAGGCCATGTTATCCATCATCATATACTCCCGCTCATTAGACCATAATCCTGTATACTCGATGCGGACCAAGGTGCCTTCTGTATGTGGTTCAATGGTCCAAATGGTAAGCTCCTGGTCTTCTCCCTTGAGCGTGAGTTTGCGGTAAGGGGTAAGCTCCTCAATCGTACCGGTGTAGGATACGCCCCAGCCGTAATCAAGGGCGATGTGACCGCCGACCTTCAGGTCGATCTCACAATGGCGAGTTTCCCATCGATTGCGTTCTTGTGGATCGGTCAATGCTTTCCATACACGCTCGGGTGTTGTACGGATGACAATTTCTCGCTTAGCATGGTTGAAAATAGAGTCCATTCTTATGATTCCTCCTCAAGATATTGTTTAAGTCTGCTTAACTTATTTTCCAGAATAGAGCCAAGCTCTTGTTGAAGCTCCGCATACCCTCGCTGAAAATTCGGGGTATTCAATCGGTAGTAGCAATACTTGCCTTCTCTTCGTTCTAGTAACAGCTCCTCTTCGAGCAAGATGGCAAGATGCTTCTTTACGGCGGGCTGTGAGATATGGAATGCCTTCACGATCTCCAACTGAGGGAGCTCTCGATGAGCGACCATATTTAGGATTTTCCTTCGGATGGGATCGGAAATGGCGCGGTACATATCACTCATGATTGGAATCCCCCATCCCTTCAAAATATAACCTTTTGGTTATATGTATGGGTTAAGTATAATTTTCCAACCCATGGATGTCAATACGAAATATGAAACAAAAAATTAGGCTTTACAGAACCAAAACACTAGTGTACTATTTAACTATAACACCGATACAAAAAGGAGTGTAACTAATACATGAGCGGAAACGATTCAAATAAAAGGACAACGAATATAGAGAATGCCTCAGGGGAATGGGTTGATGGAATCAGTGGAACGGCCTCCACCAATAGGAAAGATGCCAAGAAAGGGCCCGTCGTGCTTACCGTCAATCAGGTCACCAAAACGATTGGCAAGAAGAACATCGTCGATGGGCTATCCTTTGATATTCATCGCGGTGAAATCGTTGGTTTGCTTGGACCGAACGGCGCGGGCAAAACAACAACCATTCGGATGATTGTAGGGTTAATCGAGATGACCCATGGCGATGTACAGGTAAAAGGGCACAGCATCAAGAAGGACTTCGTTCAAGCCGTCCGGCATATCGGGGGCATCATCGAGAATCCGGAATTCTATCCGTACATGAGCGGTTATGACAACCTGAGACAGTATCAGCGGATGTCTGAGGGAGTGACCATCACGAGAATTATGGAGGTGGTTAAGCTTGTTGGGCTCCAGGATGCCATCCACAAGAAGGTGCGCGCTTATTCCCTGGGAATGCGCCAACGGCTTGGAATAGCGCAGGCCTTGCTGCATAATCCATCCATCCTCATTCTTGACGAGCCGACGAACGGTCTGGATCCTGCCGGTATCCGCGAGATGCGGGATTACTTGAAGCAAATCGCCAAAGATGAGGGAATTGCGATTCTCGTATCCAGCCACCTGCTGTCGGAGATGGAACTGATGTGCAGCCGTGTGGTCGTTATCCAGGAGGGGAAATTCGTAACCGAGCGTTCTATCGGGGGGACAGTCGTTAATGAAGAATTTACTACAGTAAGCTTCCGCGTGAATGACGCGACCATGGCTGAACAAACGATTAGACATTTGCAAAACATCACATTGCGGAGCACCCAACTGGAGGAGGGAATCATTACCCTTCAACTTCAGGAAGAAGATATTCCTTCGCTGATCCAGTCACTGTGTGATGCACGGGTACGGATTTACCGGGTAGAAGAGATCAAATCGTCACTTGAAGAAGAATTCTTAAAATGGACAGGAGGCAACCGCATTGCGTAGCTTTGGAAATCTCGTCTGGAATGAATGGCTCAAAATGTTTAAGAAACGCAGCTTCTTCCTGCCATATGCGCTTTTGGCCGGAATGGTGGTCTTCACGGCGTTCTTGCTCTATAAGTTTTCCGGTGGGAGCAGTACCGGTTATGAATTTGCCGAGATAGCTGTAACAACCAAGGGAATGGGGCAAGTGCTGACCCTGCTTGCCATTGTCGTGACGGCAGGAGCCGTAGCGAAGGAACACAGTATGGGAACAATCAAATTGCTGCTTATACGTGCACAGAGCCGCACCAAAATTTTGGCATCGAAATATGTGGCCGTATTGATTTACATCTTAACACTGGTGGCCTTCATGTTTGCTGTAGCCGTGCTGACAGGTCAAATTACGTTCGGCATGGATGTCGGCTCCGTTACGCTTGGCGATGTGTTCATTGGAGCGGTGAACAACCTGGTGTATACGATCGTTTATGTAACGCTAACCTTTATGGTAGGCATTCTAACGAGATCTACCGGTCCTGCAATCGGCATCGGCATGTTTATGGTCATTATGGAAAGTATGGTGGTACAGCTGCTTGCGCGTTACTCCTGGTCTAAATACCTGCTGTTCCTGAACGTGGACCTTTCCATATACAGCGGAGGCACAAGCTCTCCGATTCCAGGCATGAGTTTAACATTCTCAATGATGATGCTCGCTGCATATCTCCTCTTGTTTCTTGCGATAGGCTTTGTTACGTTTAAAAAACGGGATGTCGCATAAGGGACCTGAGTTCGAGGTAGAGCGGCGGAAAGGAGCAACCCGACAGTGAGTATAGAATTCGACAATAATCTGCCGATCTATTTACAGATCATGACGTATTTAAAGAAAGAAATCATCATCGGCAAACTGCAGCCCGGTGATAAAATCCCATCGGTTCGAGAATTAGCGAGTGAGCTTCAAATAAATCCAAACACGGTGCAGCGAACTTTTCAGGAATTGGAGCGTGAGGGTATTGTGGAGACGCGGCGGGGATTGGGCCGATACGTAACAAGCGAGGAATCGAAAATCATGGAAATCAAAAAAGAAATGGCCGGCGATCTGCTGGAACGGTTTATACGCGGCATGCAGGAGCTCGGCTTTAAAGATCAGGATATCATTACGATCGTGGAAGATGCTGTGAAGCAGCCATGATCCAAAAAGCGGAGGTGAGACCATAGTGGAAAATCTGTTACAGGTAAAGAACGTGACCAAAACGTATGCCGGCGGCCGCAGAGCATTACATGATGTTAATCTGGATATTAACGGTGGAAAAATCATTGGTTTGCTTGGCACCAACGGCAGCGGAAAGAGTACGCTTATGAAAATAGCCGCTGGGTTGATCCAGCCCACAACGGGCGGCGCATACGTGAATGGCAAACCGGTCGGCCTGGAAACCAAAGCCGTCGTTTCCTTTATGCCGGATCGGCCCGTGACGGAATCCTGGATGAAGGTATCGGATGCGGTGGCATATTTCAAAGATTTTTATGAGGACTTTAATATGGAGAAGGCACGCAATATGCTGGAATTCATGAATTTAAAGACCCATGACCGCATCAGTTCCTTATCCAAAGGAATGAATGAGCGCCTGCAGTTATCACTGGCTCTGTCCCGTGAAGCGCAGCTATATATGCTGGATGAGCCGATTGGCGGAGTGGATCCGGTAGCCCGGGGCAAAATTTTGGATGCGATTGTGGAGTTCTACAACGAAGACAGCAGCATTATCATTTCAACCCATTTGGTCCGGGATATTGAGCGGATATTTGATGAAGTGATCTTTATTCAGGGCGGCGAAGTCGTTATGCATGACGAAGTTGAGAACATCCGCCTAAAACACGGAAAAAGTGTGGATGAGATGTTTAAAGAGGTGTATGCGGAATGATGAAACTATTCAAATACGACTGGAAGAGAAATTCGACAACGCTGCTCGGCGCCTTTGCGATCCTTCTCATCGTTCAGATTGCGATCACGGTAGCAGGCTCGATAAGAGATTGGGAGCTTGGAATAATGTTGGGTCTAAGCATGCTGGCTTATGGCTCCGTGAGTGTATTGCTTCTTGTGGTCACTGGCAAGAACTTCGGCTATAACATAAAGGCATATCACCGGCGTTTACTCCCCGTACATTCCGTGTGGAATGTTGTTTCATCACTTTTACTGGCATGTGTAAGCTTGCTGGCACTTGGGATATTGATGGCTCTGCATTTATGGTACTACTTGAACGCAGCGGACATTTGGGAATACATCAATTTCACTGATGTTCCCGTTTCGTATTATATCGGGCTTGCCCTGCTGATGGTATGGAAGTTCATCTATTTGATGATTGCGATATTTTTTGCAATTACTGTGTCCAGGAGCATTTCGAAGAAGGGCAGTACATGGATCGGCATTTTGGTGTTTTTCGTGTTGCAATACGTACTTGGCTGGCTTAGCCAAATGCTTTTCGGAGAAGATGCAGCGTGGGCCGGTCCTATGGCTAGCATTTCATTTTTCGAGAAAGCAGACGTTACGGTATCGACCGTGCCATATACATTAGCATGGGGGGCGCTTGCTTTTGAAGTGATATTGGCCGCGTTGATCGTGTATGCAACGGTCTACCTCATCGACCGGAAGGTTGAGGTGTAACCAAAAAAAGATACTTGGAAATCAGGAAAACGAATGAACAAGGTCTGGACTATGACGAACAAAGAGACTGCCTATCGAGGGCAGTTTTTTTGCGTATGGAAGGAGATAACAGGGGCAAGACAGAACTAGAACCTTACCCATAGCCTTCCTGAGCAAGAGTGGAACCCTCCATTAGATCCTGTGAAAAGGGGATAAATACAGAAATGCGATTAAACATTATAACGTTATATTCACGTAGCGCTCGTTCTGTGCTATGCTATAACCACGACACTCAACTTACACAATGTAAACCGACGGGATAAGAGGATCCAAGGCTGGTCCGGCAAGGCTGAAGGAGTGAAGCTATGAAGATATTGGAACAGCGTTTTATTATACGCAATGTAAAGACGGTCCATGATGATGAACCTTTTGACATTGTCATGGAGAACGGGTTCATAACCGAAATAACGGATGCGAACACGGCACAGGGTGCCAACAGTTTTGATGGTACGGGTCTATATGTGTCCAGCGGCTGGATCGATATGCATGTCCATGCGGTCGCCAAGCTGGAGCCTTACGGAGATGCCATCGACGAGATCGGCGTTAAGCAAGGGGTTGCCACCATAATCGACGCAGGAAGCTGCGGCGCGGATACGATTGGAGAACTGGCAGCCGAGGTTGCAAGGTCCAAGACGAATGTGTTTGCTTTTCTGAATATTTCGCATATCGGTCTGCAGCGGGTCGACGAGTTGTCCAGTCTGGAATGGATCGATGCCGAGAAGGCAACAAAGGCGGTAAACACGTATCCGGATCTGGTCATTGGACTCAAGGCCAGAATCAGCAAAAGCGTCGTCAGGGACAATGGGGTAGAACCGCTTCGACTCGCAAGAAAATTGTCGGAGAAAACGTCACTGCCGCTAATGGTACATATCGGGTCAGGGCCACCTCCGATTGAGGAAGTATTGGAGCTGCTTCAGAAAGACGACATTATTACTCATTATTTGAACGGCAAAGCCAACAATTTATTTGATTCGGACGGGAAGCCGATCCCTGCCCTGGTGGAAGCGATAGCTCGCGGCGTTCATCTGGACGTGGGCCATGGAACGGCAAGCTTCTCGTTCTTGGTGGCAGAGTATGCCAAGGCCCAAGGGATTAAGCCGGACACGATCAGCACCGATATTTATCGCGGGAATCGCATCCATGGCCCGGTCTACAGCCTGGCTAATGTCATGACGAAGTTCCTGTATTTGGGGTACAGCCTGCAGGAGGTGGTCTCAGCGGTAACGGACCATGCAGCAGGATGGTTGCGCCGTCCGGAGCTTGGCCGAATTCAGGCCGGCGATGCCGCTCACCTGACGCTGTTTGCCCTGCAGCAGGGCGCTATGAGTTTAACGGATTCCGAAGGGGAGACCCGAATCGCTGATCGATATATCGAAGCCAGAGGAGTGGTAGTCAATGGATCATTCATTACATGCTAAATACGGGTTGAAACGCGTGGTTAATGCCAGCGGGCGCATGAGTATTCTTGGTGTATCGGCGCCGACGGATACCGTCATGGAAGCGATGCGGATCGGCGGGCAGAGTTACGTGGAAATCGCGGATCTGGTAGATAAGGCGGGCGATTACATGGCGCGCATCCTTGGTTCCGAGGCTGCGGTCGTTGTCAATTCCGCTTCCAGCGGAATCGCGCTTTCCGTGGCTGGAATCGTCACCGAAGGTAATCGCAGGCGAAGTGACCGACTGCACCAGGAGCCGATCGCGAAGAACGAGATCATCATGTTTAAGGGACATAATGTGCAGTATGGTGCACCTGTTGAAACGATGGTTTATCTCGGGGGCGGCAAGGTCGTTGAAGTTGGGTATGCCAACGAAGGGCGCAAGGAGCATATCGCAGAAGCGATTAATGAGCATACAGCCGCCATTTTGTATGTGAAATCCCATCACTGCGTACAGAAAAATATGATTTCGGTGGAAGAAGCGGCAGAAGTGGCCCAGGCACATGGACTTCCGCTGATTATCGATGCTGCTGCCGAAGAGGATATCCAGAAGTATGTGAAATACGGGGACCTGGCCATATACAGCGGATCCAAGGCGATTGAAGGCCCGACCTCCGGCATTGTCGGCGGCAAACGTCAATACGTCGAGTGGGTAAAAGCGCAGCTGCATGGTATTGGGCGCAGCATGAAGGTTGGCAAGGAAACGACGTTTGGACTGCTTCAGGCGCTGGATGAGTATATGGTGAAGGAAGATAAGAGTGAGCAGGAGAAAGCGGCACTGGAGGAAATGAAATCCTTATCGAAATTGCCGGGCATTGAGGTAAGCATTGTTCAGGACGAAGCGGGAAGGGCGATCTATAGGGGGCGCGTGAAAGTCGATGAAAATGCGGCCGGGGTCAGTGCCAAGTCCATGAACGATCAGCTTCGCGAAGGCGATATTGCTGTATACACCAGGGATTACGGCGTTCGCCAGGGGTATTTTGATATTGATCCTCGCTCGCTTTCCGGGGATGATTTGCAAGTCATTATAACGAGAATACAGCAGATTGCAGGGGGAAACTAAGATGGCAAATATGGAGAAACGTCTTTACAGAAATCGCGCGGCATTGAACGTACTTGCAGGCAGCATTCAGAACGCGAAGGAAATTTTTGAAGCTTCGGAAGGGCATGTGCTGGTCGGCGTATTGTCCAAAAATTACCCGAACGCACAAGAGGCCGTTATTGCGATGAAGGAGTACGGCGCCGTTATCGAAGATGCGGTATCGATCGGATTGGGTGCCGGCGATAACCGCCAAGCTGCGGTGGTTGCCGAGATCGTGAAGAGCTATCCGGGTACGCATATCAATCAGGTGTTCCCGGCAGTCGGTGCTACACGTGCCAATCTGGATGGCAAAGAAAGCTGGATCAACAGCCTCGTGTCCCCTTCGGGTCAAGTGGGCTACGTGAATATCTCAACCGGACCGGTGAGCGCTGCCGGATCGGACAAAGCCATCGTACCTGTAAAAGCGGCCATCGCGCTGGTGCGCGATATGGGCGGTAACGCACTGAAGTACTTTCCGATGCAGGGCTTGAAGCTGGAAGATGAGTACCGTGCGGTAGCGAAGGCGTGTGCGGAGGAAGGATTCGCGCTTGAACCAACAGGCGGGATTGATAAAGAGAATTTTGAAGCCATCGTGCGCATCGCATTCGAAGCGGGAGTGCAGCAGGTCATCCCGCACGTGTACTCCTCGATTATCGACTCGGCAAGCGGAGATACAATCATTAGCGATGTTCAAGAGCTGCATCGCAAGCTAAAGGCGCTGGTTGATCAATATGCCTAAGACGATTGCCGCATATGGCGAAGTGATGATGCGTCTTCAAGTACCGGGATATGCTTCCTTGGCTCAAGAGAGCCATTTGAATTACTCCTTTTCCGGCACGGGGGTAAACATCGCCTCGGCTGTGGCAAGGTTCGGTCATAACGGTTATCTGGTCAGCACGCTGCCGGATAACCCGCTTGGCGAAGCGGCGGTTTCCTACTTGCGCAAGCTTGGCATCGATACTTCCCTCATAAGCCGCGGAGGCAAATATGTTGGCATGTACTTTTTGGAGAATGGCTTTGGTGTCAGACCCGGACGCGTGACCTATACGGACCGGCTGGGCAGCAGCTTTAACACGGCAGAGGATGCCATGTACGATTTCGGTGCGATTGCCCAAAAGATAGACATGGTCCATTTTTGCGGTATAACTCTTTCCATGAATGACACGGTACGAGGCCAAATGAAGACACTGGCTCGTGAAGTTAAGGCTAACGGGGGAACCGTTGTGTTCGATTGCAATTATCGTCCCTCTTTATGGGGGACAGACCGCTATGGGTTTGCCAAGCCGCACTATGAGGAAATGCTGACATTGGCGGATATCGTCTTTATGAATGAGAAGGATGCTATCTATGTCCTTGGCATGGAGACGACCCGGGAGGATCGCAACGAACAGCTGCAGGAGTTGATTCCGAAGGTGGCAGCGAAGTATAATATTACGGTTGCGTCGGGTACCCACCGCAAGATCAACGGGGATAACACCCATTCTCTGCAAGGCTATCTCTACACGGATGGAGCGTTTCATTTTTCCAAAACGTTGACGTTTTCCGTTCACGATCGTATCGGCGCGGGTGATGCTTACGCCAGCGGGGTGATCCACGGGATCTCGGAGGGTTATGAACCGAATCGGACGGTTGATTTTGCCGCAGCTGCGGCGATGCTTGCCCATACCGTAACAGGGGATACGCCGACGGCGAACGAACGCGAAGTGCTTCAGGCAATGAGTCATCATATGTCTGATGTGGAAAGGTAGGAGAAGCATGTCGATCACGCGGAAGAACGGTCCGTTATACTTGCAAATCAAGAAGATCATAAAAGATCGGATTCTGCATGGGGAATATCCACTCGGCTCCCATATTCCTTCCGAGCCGCAGCTGGAGCAGGAATTTAACGTTAGTAAAATGACGGTCCGCAATGCGATCCAAGAGTTGTATCAGGAAGGGTATGTAGAGAAGCGGAGCGGGGTAGGAACGATTGTGACCCGGAATACTTCCTTCTCCAAGCTTTCCAAAGGCAAGCTGTTTACCGAGATTCTGGTCGAAGAAGGACACCAGATTCGGAAGCGTCACCTGAAGACGGAATGGGTGCTTAATGAGCCGGATAGCGAACTGTTCTTAAAATTCGGGGGGCGGTGCCTGCTTATTGAACGATTGTATTTACTGGACGGGAGTCCTTTTATTTACTACACTCACTACGTGTCATCCCAAGTGGATATGGGTGAAGAGTTCGGTTCCACCGAACTGCCGTCTCTCTATGACCGCATCGAGGAAAGTCAAATTACGCTTGAGAATTTCCGCGACCGTTTCCTGGCAACCGTGGCAAATGAAGAGACTGCCTCTTTGCTTGAAGTAAGTGTAGGCTCTCCGTTACTGAAGCGGCTCAGAACCTCTTATGACGGGACAGGCAGCATCATTGAATACAGCATCGGTTATTACAATACGGAGCTGCAGCACTACTTGATCAGTTATGACGCTTAAAGCTTGATACGATATAGGATTATGATATGGAGAAGTGGTCTTGTAACCGGTTTTCACCGGTATGGGGGCTGCTTCTTTTTTGTTGCCCTTTGTATGAATTGTTCTTGAAGAAGAGGCTATAAGCGATCAAAGAACTGGGTACAATAAGAATAAAGGCAAAGCGCGATAAATTGAGAAGTACCTCTTGGCAAAATGAAAAAATGTGCTATAATGAGATCAAAGTCAAAGAAAGTCAAAGTCAACGAGAGGGTTCGCTGGTTTTGATTATGGTTAAAATTAACGTATAAGCAAGGCTCTGTGCGGACGTGTAAGATCACTATCCGTCTTAACGTTTCAAACAGTGGAGGATGAACAGACCAATGCGTAATATCTCTGATATTATCGAACAATACCTGAAGAGCATACTGCAGGAAAGTCCGGAGGGTACCGTTGAAATTCAACGCAACGATCTGGCGGAGCAATTTTCTTGCGTTCCTTCCCAGATTAACTACGTGATCAGTACACGGTTTACGCTGGAGAAGGGCTTTCTTGTCGAGAGCAAGCGCGGCGGGGGCGGGTACATACGCATCCAACGTATCGAGCTTCCCCAGCATACTGCACTCCAGCAGCATCTTCATCATACCATTGGCAGCATGATTGACCAGACGGTGGCTGAAGGATTGATTTACCAGCTGGAGGAGTCCCGTTTTTTAACGAAGCGGGAGGCCAGCCTGATGCGGGCCGCCATTTCAAGGGAGTGCCTGAATGTGAAGCTTCCTTATCGGGATGAGCTGCGTGCAAGGATTATGAAGGCGATGCTTATTTCTTTATTAGGTAAGTGAGTCTGTGTAAGGGGGCATCGGATTATGATATGCCAAGAATGCGGTAAACGGCCGGCGACACTTCATTTCACCAAAATTGTGAACGGGGAGAAAACGGAGTTTCATTTTTGTGAAACCTGTGCCCGCGAAAAAGGGGAATTGATCCCCGGTACGTCGAATGGTTTTTCTATACACAGTTTGTTGTCAGGTCTTCTGGATCTGGATCCTTCAGGCAAGGGCCAGAGCCCCGGCGCAAAAATGGCCCAGACGCTGCAGTGCGAAGAATGCGGTATGACGTATTCCCAGTTCAGCAAGCTTGGCCGGTTCGGCTGCAGCTCGTGTTATAAATATTTTTCGGATCGATTGGATCCATTGTTTAAGCGAGTCCATGGGGGAACATCCCATGTCGGTAAAGTGCCGAAGCGTACGGGTGGCCGGATTCAGATCAAACGTCAAATCGATGAGCTTAAGAAGGAGCTTCAAATTCGGATCGTGCAGGAGGAGTTTGAATCGGCTGCCGAGATCCGGGACCAAATCCGTGAGCTGGAGCGGAATATAACTCAGGGATAAGATTGTAAGATTTTGCACTTTAGTAGGAGGAATGCGTGATGTCTAATCTCCGGTTTACCGATTCGGCGCTGAGCGAGTGGATGCGCGGAAACGGTCAGGATTCCGACATTGTCATCAGCACCCGTGTCAGGGTGGCGCGCAATCTGCAGCATCTTCCTTTCCCGCTGCTGGCAACGGATCAGCAGTCAGGAGAAGTGCTAGAGCGCCTGACGAATGTGCTGAAGAATAAGGACGATTTGCAGGATTTCGGGGATTTACATGTAATTAAATTAAGTGAGATTGATGAGCTGGATAAGAAGGTTCTTGTTGAGAAGCATCTGATCAGTCCCAATCTGGCGAATGAATCCCGAAACGGTGCAGTCATCCTTACGGAAGATGAATCCGTCAGCATTATGATCAATGAAGAGGATCACCTGCGCATACAGTGTTTATATCCCGGATTCCAGGTTCGTGAGGCATGGGCACGTGCGACGGCGCTGGATGATGTTTTTGAATCCGAGATCGATTATGCATTTGATGATAAGCGAGGTTATCTTACCAGCTGTCCGACTAATGTCGGAACCGGCCTTCGCGCATCGGTCATGATGCATCTGCCTGCTCTTGTTATGACACAGCAGATTAACCGGATTCTCTCGGCTGTATCGCAGGTAGGTTTGACTGTAAGAGGGATTTACGGCGAAGGCAGCGAAGCATTAGGCAACCTGTTTCAAATCTCGAATCAGATTACGCTCGGTCAAACCGAGTCGGAGATCATTGAGAATCTTCACAGCGTCGCCCTGCAGATCATCGAGCATGAGAAGAATGCCAGAGACCGGCTCTTGGGTGAATCCAAGCTCCGGATTACGGATCGGGTTATGCGCTCCTATGGCATACTGTCCTATGCAGCGGTGATGGATTCGAAGGAAGCGGCCCAGCGGTTGTCCGATGTTCGGCTTGGTGTGGATCTCGGCCTTCTGGAAGGTCCGGAAATCCCGGTCATGAATGAACTGAATGTGAAGACGCAGCCGGGCTTTTTGCAGAAGACCTATGGAGAGGGCATGACTCCTTCCGAACGCGACATGTACAGGGCTAAGCTCATCAGAGAAACATTGGGTAACCATTAAGGATCTATACTCGTTTTACAGTTGGATGACGGTTTAAGCGTCCCATTGCTGACGATACACCGAAATCCGCGAGGTTCAATATATTAATTGAAACGTGGAGGTGCAATACTATGATGTTTGGCAGATTTACGGAACGTGCACAAAAGGTGCTTGCATTGGCTCAGGAAGAAGCGGTACGTCTGGGGCACAACAATATCGGCACAGAACATATCCTGCTAGGACTTATTCGTGAAGGAGACGGCATTGCAGCCAAAGCGCTGATCGGACTTGGACTTGGTCTTGAGAAAATTCAGGATGAAGTCGAAACATTAATCGGACGCGGACAGGAGCAGCCTACCAACATTGCCTATACGCCAAGAGCGAAAAAGGTAATTGAGCTCTCCATGGACGAAGCTCGTAAGCTTGGTCATACCTACGTAGGTACGGAGCATATTCTGCTGGGGCTGATTCGTGAAGGTGAAGGGGTTGCAGCACGCGTGCTGAACAACCTGGGCATTAGCCTGAACAAAGCTCGCCAGCAAGTACTGCAGCTGCTTGGCAGCAGCGAAGCGGTATCGAGCCATCATGGCACGCCGCAAAACGTAAGCACGCCTACACTGGACAGTCTCGCTCGCGATTTGACCGCCATTGCCAAAGAAGGCAACCTGGATCCGGTCATTGGACGCAGCAAAGAAATTGAGCGCGTAATTCAGGTACTAAGCCGCCGTACGAAGAACAACCCGGTATTGATTGGTGAACCAGGGGTAGGTAAGACGGCGATTGCGGAAGGTCTGGCACAACGCATCATTAACAATGAAATTCCGGAGACACTGCGTGACAAACGCGTCATGACGCTGGATATGGGCTCAGTTGTTGCCGGTACGAAATACCGCGGCGAGTTTGAGGATCGTCTGAAAAAAATCATGGATGAGATTCGTCAAGCGGGCAACATCGTTCTGTTCATCGATGAGCTGCATACCTTGATCGGTGCAGGCGGTGCAGAAGGTGCGATTGACGCTTCCAACATCCTTAAGCCATCATTGGCACGCGGAGAACTTCAGTGCATCGGAGCAACCACACTGGACGAATACCGCAAATATATTGAAAAAGATGCTGCCCTCGAGCGCCGTTTCCAACCGATCACGGTGGACCAACCGTCGCCTGAGGAAGCCATTCAGATTCTGTATGGACTGCGTGACCGTTATGAAGCGCATCACCGCGTGAAAATTACGGATGAAGCGATCGAGCAGGCTGTGAAATTGTCAGACCGCTACATTACGGACCGCTTCCTGCCGGATAAAGCGATTGATCTGATTGACGAGGCTGGTTCAAAAGTTCGCCTTCATACGTATACCATACCGCCTAATCTAAAAGATCAGGAAGCACATCTGGAGGACATCCGCAAAGAGAAAGACGCAGCTGTCCAAAGCCAGGAATTCGAGAAGGCTGCAGCGCTGCGCGATACGGAGCAGAAGCTCCGCGAAGAACTAGAAATCACGAAGAATCAATGGAAAGAAAAACAAGGACGTACCGATTCCGAGGTAACGCCGGAGGATATCGCCGACGTTGTCGCCAACTGGACTGGTATTCCTGTAAATAAACTGAAAGAAGAAGAGACCGAGCGTCTTCTGAATCTGGAAGAAATCCTCCACAGCCGCGTGATCGGTCAAGAGGAAGCGGTCAAAGCGGTCAGCCGTGCGGTTCGCCGGGCACGCGCAGGCTTGAAAGATCCGAAGCGTCCAATGGGCTCCTTCATCTTCCTGGGTCCTACAGGGGTAGGTAAAACTGAGCTGGCACGCGCACTTGCTGAAGCGATGTTCGGAGATGAGAATGCGGTTGTGCGAATCGATATGTCCGAGTACATGGAGAAGCATTCCACGTCACGTCTCGTCGGAGCGCCTCCGGGATATGTAGGTTACGAGGAAGGCGGTCAGCTGACCGAGAAAGTACGCCGCAAGCCGTATTCCGTTGTCCTGCTCGATGAAATCGAGAAGGCGCATCCTGAGGTATTCAACATCCTGCTTCAAGTGCTGGAAGACGGACGCTTGACCGATTCCAAGGGCCGCGTGGTGGACTTCCGGAACACCCTGATCATCCTGACCTCCAACGTGGGAGCGGAAGCGATTAAGAAAAATTCAACGCTTGGATTTACTGCGGTGACGGATGCAGGTCGCGATTATAACAACATGAAAGGCAAAGTGATGGATGAGCTCAAGAAGAGCTTCCGTCCGGAGTTCTTGAACCGGATTGACGAGATCATCGTATTCCACTCTTTGGAAGAGAAACACATTGCTGAAATCGTGACATTGATGTCCGACGAGCTGCGCAAGCGTCTGAAGGAATTCGAGGTGCATTTCGAGCTCACAGACAAAGCGAAGGCCTTCATTGCGAAGGAAGGATACGATCCGGCCTTCGGTGCCCGCCCGCTGCGCCGGGCTATCCAGAAGCACATCGAGGATCGCCTCTCCGAGGAGCTGCTGAAAGGGACTGTGGCCAAGGGTGACTCTCTCGTAATTGATGAGGCTAATGGCGAGCTTGTGGTGAACAAGAACGAAAGCGTCACTGCCGCATCAGTCGAAACTGAATAATGTAACTTCAACCCCCGCTGGAATGAAACCCAGCGGGGGTTTTAATTTTAAGGCTAATGGAAGATGAAGGTTTTGTATGGGGCAGAAACTTGGATGCTCAGAAGTTATGTAAATGAAATGACTGAGGCTGTTTAAATCGGTAAATTAATTAGGCATAGGGGTGATTAGCGAATTAGGAGAACAGATCCTCATGTATCAACCTAGCGGAGAGGACGGAATCGTTCTGAAGAAGCGAAAGCGTTCGCCTTTAAAACCGGGAAACCACTTTTGATTTCAATGCCAGTTTCCTGGTTTTAACAGCGATCGTAAGAACGATCCGGCAGCGAAGCGGACACGGTTTTTATTCGTTAATAATCAGCAAAAAATAATGCTGATTCGCCCCCAATCCTTCAAATTTGAAACAAATCCTTCTCATCCCGCGTAAAGTTTCCAATTAACCTTTACGTTGAATTATAAGAAATGGTAAACTTTGAGTAATGCCTGATTTTGCAGGGTTTTACGGAATCCGACAAATGATGTGCGACATAAAGGAGATTCACATGGCAAAAACTAAAACGAAATTTTTCTGTACCGAGTGCGGCTATGAAGCGCCCAAATGGTTCGGAAAATGTCCGGGCTGCCAATCATGGAATTCCATGGTAGAGGAGACCGAGACGGTAATCAAGACGCAGGGGATGAATTCCCCTCTTTTTCATAGTAAAGAAAAACCTCTTTCGATCATAAATATAGAAAGCGGTAAAGAACCCAGAATCCAGACGGGCATAGCGGAATTGAACCGTGTGCTCGGCGGCGGGCTTGTTCCAGGTTCACTCGTGTTAGTCGGCGGTGATCCCGGCATCGGCAAATCCACGCTGCTGCTGCAAGCCTCCAATCGGTTGGCCCAGAACGGTATACGCGTTCTGTACATTTCCGGTGAGGAATCCGTACGCCAGACCAAACTGCGTGCAGATCGGCTCGGGGCGCTGTCCCCGGAGCTGTTTGTCCTTTGTGAAACCAATTTGGAATCGATTGAGGAAGCCATTGAGAACGTAAAGCCCGGCTTTGTTGTCATTGATTCCATTCAGACGGTGTATTTGCCGGAGGTAACCAGTGCGCCGGGCAGCGTTTCCCAGGTTCGGGAGTGTACGGCACGCTTCATGCGATTGGCGAAGGTGAAAGGCATAGCGACCGTCCTGGTCGGTCATGTGACTAAGGAAGGCGCAATTGCAGGCCCAAGGATGCTGGAGCACATGGTGGACTGTGTGCTTTATTTTGAAGGAGAGCGTCACCATACTTACCGTTTGCTTCGTGCGGTAAAGAACCGTTTCGGTTCGACGAATGAGATTGGCATTTTTGAGATGGGTGAGGATGGACTTCGGGAAGTCGGGAATCCATCCGAACTGTTTTTATCTGAACGGCCTTTAGGTGTAGCGGGTTCAACCGTTGTTGCAAGCATGGAGGGAACTCGCCCGGTTCTGGTCGAGCTGCAGGCGCTCATCTCCACAACCCACTTCCCGTCACCGCGCCGGATGGGCACAGGGGTGGACCACCACCGCATGAATCTAATCATTGCTGTGCTGGAGAAACGGATGGGCATGTACCTGCAAACCCAAGACGCCTATCTGAACGTAGCGGGCGGTGTGAAGCTCGACGAACCTGCGGTGGATCTGGCCATAGCGGTCAGCATAGCGTCCAGCTTCCGCGACATTCCGACCAAGCCGTATGACGTTATTTTTGGCGAGGTGGGTCTGACCGGTGAGGTTCGGGCCGTTTCAAGAGCAGAGCAGAGGGTAAGAGAAGCCGAAAAGCTGGGTTTTAAGCGCGTACTCATGCCGGAGAAGAGTTTGAAGGGATGGAAGCATCCGAAAGGAATACAAATTATAGGAGTAAACACCGTTGCAGATGCATTAGCGGTTGCGTTAGATTAGGGGGCATACGAAGGTGAAAGAAACGAGCCAACTGGACAAAATGAATGATTTGCTAAAGCTGGTAGCACCGGGAACGCCGTTTCGCGACGGACTGGAGAACGTGCTGCGGGCGAAGACGGGCGCCCTGATCGTTGTAGGCTACAGCCCGGAGGTAATGGAAGTTGTCGACGGAGGCTTCTCCATTAACTGCGATTTTTCGCCAAACTATTTATACGAACTGGCCAAGATGGACGGCGCCATCATCCTGAGTGAAGACTTGAAACGAATCTTATATGCGAATACCCAGCTGATTCCGGATTCCTCGATCTCTTCCATCGAGACAGGGATACGGCACAGAACAGCGGAGCGGGTAGCGAAACAGACAGGCAAGCTGGTTGTGTCCATCTCGCAGCGCCGAAACATCATTACGCTGTATCAAGGATCGCTGCGGTATGCATTGAAGGAAATCGGCGTTATCCTAACCAAGGCCAATCAGGCTATACAGACCTTGGAGCGATACCGCGTGGTGCTTAATCAATCACTCACCAACCTCTCGGCATCTGAATTTGAAGAACTGGTTACCATTCCGGAAGTCGTGAATGTGATACAGCGCGTCGAGATGGTGCTCCGCATCAAGAAGGAGATCAAGCGTTATATCAACGAGCTCGGTAACGAAGGCCGCTTGATCAGCATGCAGATGGATGAGCTTGTGAGCAATATGGAGGAAGAGGCTTGGCTGCTGTATGCGGACTATGCCCGGGAGTACAGCGAGGAGAAGATCCGCGAGATCATTCTCGCGCTGAAGCGTTCAACGGATGAGGAGCTGCTGGACATTCATCATATTGTAAGGCTTCTTGGTTATCCGGCTTCCGCCGCTGCATCGGAGGAAGAAATACTGCCGCGTGGTTACCGAATTTTGAACAAAATCCCGCGCCTGCCGAATGTGATCGTTCGTAATCTGGTAGATCAGTTCCATGATTTATCCAGCATTATGACCGCTTCCATCCATGAACTTGATGAAGTGGACGGGATTGGCGAAGTTCGCGCACGCACCATTAAAGAAGGTCTGAAGCGATTGCAAGAACAAGTATTCATTGACAGACAAATCTAAAAGACCTACAATCGATGTTCGTACGTAACATTAATGAGGTGAATAAAAAATGACGAAATCAATTCCGAACATGTTTACTTTAGGTAATCTGTTTCTCGGAATGATTGGTATCATCTTGGCGACGGAAGGTCGAACGAGTATGGCGGCTATTATGATTATCATTGCCATGCTCCTTGACGGACTGGACGGTCGGGTAGCTCGGGCGTTAAATGCCCAAAGCGAGCTCGGTAAGGAACTTGACTCATTATCCGATGTAATTTCATTCGGCGTAGCACCGGCACTCATTATGTATACCGTAGCGTTTACGGATATTAATACAGCACTGGCTTGGACAGTGACCGCCATATTTCCGATGTGCGGCGCACTGCGTCTTGCAAGATTTAATGTTCGTCCGGGCATACCGGGATATTTTATCGGCCTGCCGATCCCCGCTGCGGGAGGCGTGCTGGCAACCTTGGCGTTATTCCATGAAGAGATTACAGCAACTTATATGATTATTGCCGTACTTCTGCTTTCTTATCTCATGGTTAGCGCAGTCAAATACCCGAACTTCAAGAAGATTGGCATTCCGAAAACAGCGATTAAATTTACGCCGCTCGTCATCATTGGCGCAGTTATGGTTGCCGTGTTCTTACCAGAGCAGACCTCCAAGCTGATATTCTTGCCATTGGTCCTTTACGCAGGTTATGGCTTGCAGCAGAATTTCCGCAGGCTGAACCGCAAAAAACGTCGCAAAAAAGATGATCCCAATTCAGATGAGGCCTATCAATCCTCTGACCGATAAGCCGGATTCGGACATATCTCCAAATAAAAAGCATTTATTTCCCTGCTAGCGCAGCGAGATAAATGCTTTTTTTTGTATGCATGGAGTGCCTTGCCGTTACGAACCGTCATCATGGTAACGGTCTTACGACAGGTTGAAAATACCCAATGTGGAGCATTTCTGCGACTCCTTGACAACAACCTCATCCAGTTGAATGTCCAGAAGATTCGCAAGGGCAGACATATAAAATAGGTTGCGGCCAAGCTCGGTGCTTACCGCTTCACGGCAATTCTCGCACAGATGGCCTTCGACGTGCGTGCCGGCTAATTCCCGGGCTGATTCGAGATCAGCACCGATATCGAAGGTTTGCTTCGTAGCGTGGAGCTCGATGCATCCGCATTCTGTGATGGCCTTGGTTACGGCCCGGTTGACTGAAGCATTGCTTTGACCATTTTTAGACAGAACATCCAAGAGACTGCGGTGACGGAGCAACAATTCGGAAACTTGGTCCTGAAAAGCCTGTAAACTAGGAGCGCTCATTTATACATCCACCTCGATATTATGAATTGAGTTCATTATATTCCACTACTTCAGGCGATTTCAACCAATTTCAGGTGTCTGCAGGCGGTCAATTCCATTTGTGAGGTTGATGTCAGTACACGTCAAAGCCTGATGGGGGTAGGCGAAACCGGTAGAATATGGGGATATGGAAATATTATAAAAAAAACGTCAATCGATGCACTTCAACAGAAGAGACACCGCGTTTTTGAGGATGTTTATCTTGCGATTATCCAATTTATTGGGTTCCACCGAAAAACGTTACATTCGATAATCTTAAAAAAAGATGGGTCGGCACGATTACGACTTTATAAATTGGACCATACTGGAAAATAGAAGCAAAGATATTCAGGTATAAAAAGGAGGTGTGCGGAAGCTCATGTTAAAAAAAGCTATTTTAGCATTTACAGTATTATGCGGAGCATGGGGCGGGTATACGTTATATCATACAATGGAACGGTCTTTCTCAGGGCTCTCGCCTATTTTTGGACAAGGTTTATTTGCAGCGGGAAGCGGAGCCTTCGCGGTGCTTGGAGGATTATTGTTTGGCATGATCGGCGTGCTGTCAGCGGATCGGGTCACGAGATGGCTGCACAGCCTGATCACTTCGTTCTCCCGGATTCCGATGAATGAGCTGGCTGCGGGTACAGCGGGACTGTTGAGCGGCCTGCTGCTGTCGCTATTGCTGTCACCGGGGTTGTCCTTGCTTGGACAAGCAGGGCAGCTGCTGCAGGTTGGCATTACGCTGCTCGGCGGTTACATCGGGTTTCGCATTGGACTGGAGAAGAAGGATGAATTGGCGTCCTTGTGGATGTCGGGCAAGTGGAGCCAAGCCGCTGAGCCTGAGGGCCGGCGCATAGAGGAACATAAGATTTTGGATACGAGTGTCATTATTGACGGGAGAATTGCGGATATTTGCAAGACCGGATTTATCGAAGGAACGATTGTCATTCCTGAGTTTGTTCTGGAGGAACTTCAGCATATTGCGGATTCCTCAGACCTTC
The DNA here is from genome assembly GCF_056173265.1 of Paenibacillus sp. QJM3NY_38. NCBI lineage: Bacteria > Bacillati > Bacillota > Bacilli > Caryophanales > Paenibacillaceae > Paenibacillus > Paenibacillus sp. QJM3NY_38. Next base: position 6,591,455 of record NZ_CM149665.1, on the reverse strand, counting down.
TTAAGCGAAATCGCGGCCGGCGCGGCCTTGATATTTTGAACAAAATCCAGAAAGAACTGGACGTCAAGGTACTCATTTATGAAGGCGACTTTGAGGAAATATCTGAGGTCGACAGCAAGCTGGTGAAGCTGGCCAAAGTGCTTCAAGGCAAAGTGGTCACCAATGATTTTAACTTAAATAAGGTTTGTGAGCTGCAGGGTGTGTCGGTCCTGAACATTAATGATCTCGCTAACGCGGTCAAACCGGTGGTCCTGCCAGGGGAAGAAATACTGGTACAGATTATCAAGGACGGCAAGGAGCATGGTCAAGGCGTCGCGTATCTGGATGACGGCACGATGATCGTCGTGGAGGGCGGTCGCGAGTACATCGGCACGATGATGGAAGTGCTCGTTACCAGCGTACTGCAAACCTCGGCGGGCCGAATGATCTTCGCAAAACCAAAACTGTTGGAAAAAGCCCAGTAAAGGGGTATGATGGGGATATACATATCCGCTATTCGTCCGTTTAGGGCGTGTTGGGTGAGACAGGAGTTTGGTGCTTGATGAGTAACTTCGGCGCTGTCATTGTAGCAGCGGGAAAAGGAACGAGGATGGGCACCCGGGAGAGCAAGCAGTACCTGGCTCTGAACGGAAAGCCCATTATCGTTCATACGCTTGAAGCATTCAGCCGGATACCATGGCTGCAGGAAATTGTGCTTGTGACGGGGATGGAGGATGTCCATCGCTGCGAATCCTGGATACAGGAATACGGTTTGGGCAAGGTGTCCGCTGTAATCCCGGGGGGAAGCGAGAGGCAGCAGTCCGTATACCAAGGCATCAAGCAAATTTCTTCAGAATGGGTAATGATACATGACGGCGTAAGGCCGTTTGTAACGCAAGAAGAGATTGAAGCCTGCCGCGATGCGGCAATCCGCGAGGGCGCCTCGGTACTTGGGGTTCCCGTGAAGGATACGATTAAACAGGTGAACGGTAAGGGGCAGATTACAGGCACCCCGGACCGTCAAAGTCTGTGGGCCGTTCAGACCCCACAGGCTTTTCGTCTTTCCGACCTGCTGTCCGCCCATGAGGCAGCGGCGAAGGATGGGTTTACAGGCACCGACGATGCCATGCTGATGGAGCGGGCAGGACATCCGGTAACCGTGGTGGAGGGGAAATACAGCAATATTAAAATCACCACGCCGGAGGATCTGGAATATGCGGCTTTTTTACAGAAACGTAAGGGAGAGGACATGGAATGATTCGAGTAGGACAGGGGTTTGACGTACATCAGCTTGTAGAAGGAAGGCCGTGCATCATCGGAGGCGTCACGATTCCTTATGAGAAAGGGCTTCTCGGGCACTCCGACGCCGACGTGCTGTTGCACGCCGTAACGGACGCGATCCTGGGGGCGCTTGGGCTCGGCGACATTGGGCGCCACTTTCCCGATAACGATCCTGCCTTTAAAGACGCCGACAGCCTGAAGCTTTTGGAGCAGGTATGGGTCATGGCCAAGGAACGCGGGTATACACTTGGTAATATCGATTCCACGATTATTGCGCAGAAGCCAAAGATGGCGCCCTATATTCCGCAGATGGCGGAAGTGATCGCCAAAGCGCTGGATGCTGAGGTGGATCAGGTGAACGTGAAGGCGACCACTACCGAGCAGCTCGGGTTTACCGGCAGGGGCGAAGGAATCGCCGCGCAATCGGTTGTCTGCCTCGTAAAAGGTGTGCTATCATCTTGAAGTATGTGTTCAATAAGGGAATTTTTTGAGCTAGGAATCTTGAAAGAATAGGGAAGCGGAGGGGTTTACAATGACCGGAGAAGTCCGCGTGCGCTATGCACCGAGTCCAACGGGACATTTACATATCGGCAATGCCAGAACGGCATTATTCAATTATTTATTCGCCCGCAAAAACAACGGGAAATTCATTATTCGCATCGAGGATACGGATGTAAAACGCAACGTAGAAGGCGGAGAGCAAAGCCAGCTGAAATACTTGAAGTGGCTGGGCATGGACTGGGATGAAAGCGTGGATGTCGGGGGCGAGTACGGGCCTTATCGCCAGACCGAGCGTCTTGATATTTATAAACAATATTGGCAGGACCTTCTGGATCGCGGGCTTGCTTACCGCTGCTACTGCACGGAAGAAGAGCTGGAGCAGGAGCGGGAAGAGCAGATGGCTCGCGGCGAAACGCCGCGCTATTCCGGGAAGCACCGGGAGTTGACGGAAGAGCAGCGTCAGGCGTTTGAGGCTGAAGGCCGTGTGGCCAGCATTCGCTTCCGCGTTCCGGAAGACCGTATCTACACATTCGATGATATGGTGAAGGGTACGATTTCGTTTAACAGCAAAGAGACGGGCGACTTCGTTATCGTCAAAAAAGACGGCATTCCTACCTACAATTTCGCGGTAGCCTTAGACGATCATCTGATGAAGATCAGCCATGTGCTCCGCGGGGAGGATCATATCTCCAATACGCCGCGCCAGCTGATGATCTATGAAGCCTTCGGGTGGGAGCCGCCTCAGTTCGGACATATGACCCTGATCGTGGGCGAAGATCATAAGAAGCTGAGCAAGCGTAATGAATCGATCATCCAGTTCATCGAGCAGTATGACCAGCTTGGCTATTTGCCTGAAGCGCTGTTCAACTTCATCTCGCTGCTAGGCTGGTCTCCGGAAGGGGAAGAGGAAGTGTTCTCCCAAGAGCAGCTGATCTCGATCTTCGATGAGCATCGTCTGTCCAAGAGCCCGGCGGTATTCGATACGAACAAGCTGGCTCACCTGAACAACACGTATATCAAGAACGCGGATCCGGATCGGATCGCCGATTTAGCCATTCCGCATCTGCAAAAAGCCAGCCGCTTGCCGTCCGAGCTTACGGCCGAGCAAGAGGAGTGGGCACGCGCGCTCGTGGCGCTCTATCAGGAGCAGCTGACGGCGGCTTCGGATATCGTGGATCTGTCGGAAGTGTTCTTCCGTACGCATTTGGAGCTGGATGCCGAAGGGATTGAAGTGATGGGCGGCGAGCAGGTACCAGTCGTATTGTCGGCATTCCTTGCGAAGATCGAGCAGACGGATGAGTTTAACGCTCCGAAGATTGCGGCGCTGATCAAGGAAGTTCAGAAGGAGACCGGATTTAAGGGCAAACAGCTCTTTATGCCGATCCGCGTAGCCTTGACGGGACAAACCCATGGCCGCGACCTGAACCAGACGATCTGGCTGCTTGGCAGGGATCGCGTGCTTGACCGTTTGCGTTCTCAGATCAAAGGCGCATAATTCGGGCGGCTTCCTCGATAAACGTTCCTTGTCAGCCCGTATCTCATCAGTTATAATTACACCAAACTATAAGTGAAGTATTCTTTGATCTAGGTTAAGGTTTGGTAGCAGTCACTCTTACGGCGAAAGTAGCGGAGAGGCCGGAATTGTGCTGTAGAAGCGAAGCGTTCGCCTTTGCATTCCGATTTCCACCTAAGTAATAATCGTTAAAGAAATCGGAAGGCAACAGCGATCGGAAGCACAATCCGGAATCGCAGCGTTCTATAGAGCGTTGTCGTTGTTGCCATCAACTAGATCAACAAATATTAAACATATAAAAGCTACGATCAGGAGAAGTACGCGTAAAACAGGCACGTTCCAGAGAGGACAATCGGCAGAAGACAAGGACCACTTGAATTTGCCGGCTGAGAGTTGTCCCGTCGCCTGCAGCGGAAATGCACCTGTGAGCTGCATGGTTGAAGCGAACACAATCGTTAGATCATGCCGGTCGTCTGCCGTTAATGACATGAAGAGAATCGGTAGAATCCGTCCCTGACGAAGGGAGGAAGCTTGTGCCGGTTCTAAGCAGAGTGGAACCGCGGTCTAGCGCCTCTGCAGCGATAAGCTGCAGGGGCGTTTTTTATTTACAGGAATAACGATGGATAGCAAGTTGCATGCGCGATTGGAAGAGGGGAAAGAGGGAGCGTTCATGTTTAAACAGATGAAATCGGATATTCGGACAGTGTTCGAGAATGACCCGGCTGCCCGGGGACTTTTTGAAGTGGTATTCACCTACTCGGGGCTTCACGCACTGTGGGCGCACCGGGTAGCTCATGCATTATTTAAGCGGCGATGGTATACGCTGGCCCGGTTGATATCCCAGTTCAGCCGGTTTATGACAGGGATCGAGATTCATCCGGGAGCCCGTATCGGGCAGCGGCTGTTCATTGACCACGGGATGGGGGTTGTCATTGGAGAGACCTGTGAGATTGGGGATGACGTGGTGATCTACCAGGGGGTTACGCTTGGAGGAACCGGTAAGGAAAAAGGCAAGCGGCACCCGACCATCGGCAACAATGTGGTCATCGGATCGGGGGCGAAAGTGCTAGGTTCCTTTACGATTGGGGATAACTGTAACATTGGTTCCAATGCAGTCGTATTAAGACCTGTTCCTCAAAACAGCACCGTTGTCGGCAATCCGGGAAAAATCGTGAAACAGAACGGGGAGCGGGTGCGCGACCGGCTGGATCACACGAATCTGCCCGATCCGATTGTTGATATGCTCCGCTCGATGCAGAAGGAGATCGATCAGCTCCGGGCGGAGCTTCATGAGAGCAAACGAAACCAGCCTAAAGGCATGGTATCCGAGGCCGTTGTGACTTCGGCCAAAGAAGAGTAAGCCCGTAAGCCGTGAAGGAACAATAAGCGATGGAATGAAAGGATTGAGATGTTACCTATGGCACTGCAAATCTATAACACGCTAACCCGCATGAAAGAAACGTTTGTTGCTCAGGAACCCGGAAAGGTAAAGATCTACGTGTGCGGTCCTACCGTGTACGATTATATCCATATCGGGAATGCTCGGCCGATGATCTTTTTCGACGTGGTTCGAGCTTACTTTGAGAACCAGGGTAATGATGTGAATTACGTGGTGAACTTTACGGATGTGGATGACAAAATGATCCGGAAAGCGGAGCAAACCGGGACGACCGTTCCGGAGGTCGCGGATAAGTTTATTAACGCCTATTACGAGGATCTGGACGGTCTTGGCATACCAAGAGCGACATTGAATCCACGGGTAACGGACAATATGGAGAACATTATCGAATTCATCCAGGAACTCATTGACCGCGACTTTGCTTATGAGAACGGGGGAGATGTATTCTACCGGACCCGCAAGTTTGACGATTACGGGAAGCTGTCCCAGCAAAATCTCGACGAGCTGCAATTCGGTATCCGGATTGAGGTGGATAAGCGGAAAGAAAATCCGGAAGACTTTGTCCTATGGAAAGCCGCGAAGCCTGGAGAGATCTACTGGAGCAGTCCTTGGGGCGACGGCCGTCCAGGCTGGCATATTGAGTGCTCCGCCATGGCCCGTCGTTATCTCGGGGATACGCTGGATATCCATGGCGGCGGCCAGGACCTGCAGTTCCCACACCATGAATGCGAAGTTGCGCAGTCGGAGGCACTGACAGGGAAACCGCTGGCGAACTATTGGATGCACAATGGATATATCCGCATCAATAACGAGAAAATGTCGAAATCGTTAGGCAACGGTGTATTGGTTAAGGAACTTCGTGAACAATATACGAAAGAAGCTATCCGCTATTTCATGTTGTCCACCCATTACCGCAATCCGCTGAATTATAGCGATGAGGTGATGGAGCAGGCGCAGAACAGCGTGGAACGTCTGGCGAATGCGGCGGCTAATATCGAGCATCGATTGAGTACCGCGATCGGTTCGAAGGACGATAACGTAAGCCAGGAAGTTGCGGATAAAATATCGGCCGTCCTTGTCGAATTTCACCAGAAAATGCAGGATGATTTCAACACGCCGGACGCCATCACCGCCATGTTCCAATGGGCCAGCGAGGCGAATCAGCTGTTGAAGGAAGCCTCGATTCCTGCGGCGGACCTGCATGAAGTGCTGCGCGCTTTCAACGAAATGAACGGCGTGCTGCGCATCGTAAATACAGGCACGGATGAGTTGCTGGATGAGGAGATTGAAGCTCTGATTGCCGAACGTGTCGAAGCCCGGAAGAATAAAAACTGGGCCCGAGCGGATGAAATCCGCGACAAGCTGGCGGATGAAGGCATCGTGCTTGAGGATACGGCGCAGGGTATGCGCTGGCGGCGTAAATGAGCGGGCCTGAGTTTCATGATCCCGCAGTAGGCTGGTTCGATTTTCCGCCGTCGAAGCCGGCCCGGTTAATCCCGCCCATCGTGCTTGCCTATATCGGAGATGCCATTTATGAGGTGGCGGTGCGGCAGTTTTTGATATCGAGAGCGAATCTCCGCCCCCATCACTTGCACCGTTCCGCAACAGGATTTGTGTCGGCGAAGGCACAGAGCCGAATATTGGCTTATCTGGATCCGGAGTTGACGGAAGAAGAGCGCGATATTGTGCGTCAGGGACGCAACGCCAAATCTGGCAGCATCCCCAAAAATGCCGACGTCCTCGAATACCGGCATGCAACGGCATTTGAGACGCTGGTTGGGTATTTATATTATACGGGTGAGCAGGACCGGCTCCGTGAGCTCATAGGGAAGAGCATCGAGTATATTGAGGGGGCTGTTAAATAGACCGTTAGACAATATCGCATCACATTGAAACGATACAGCCGGTGTTTCCGCAAGGGGACGCCGGCTGATATGCAGGAGGAGAACTACATGTTGCAAGAAGAGGAAGTAGTAGCTGGTAAGCACTCCGTAACGGAAGCGCTCAAATCAGGACGTACGATCAACAAAATATGGATTGCCGAAAATGCGCAAAAGCACCTGACCCTGCCGATCATCGCGGAAGCGAAGAAACTGGGTATTGTCATTCAGCATGTGGACAAACGCAAGCTGGATCAGATGGTTCCGGGAGTTCAGCATCAAGGCGTGGTTGCGCAAGCGGCACCCTATGCTTATGTGGAAGTGGAGGATTTGCTGAAGGTTGCAGAGGAAAAAGGCGAACCGCCTTTCTTGCTGCTTCTCGACGAGATCGAGGATCCGCACAATCTGGGCTCGATTCTCCGGACGGCAGACTGCACGGGTGCTCATGGCGTCATACTGCCTAAGCGCAGATCCGCACAAGTAACGGCAACGGTATCCAAAACATCTGCCGGCGCAGTGGAGTATGTGCCCGTAGCTAGGGTGACCAATCTGGGCCAAACCATCGATCAGCTGAAGGAAATGGGTGTATGGGTTGTCGGGACCGTTGTTGATGCCGTTCAGGAATTGTATGACACCGATGTTTTTGACGGGCCGGTTGCTATCGTTATCGGTAATGAGAATAAAGGGATGGGGCGTCTGATCCGTGAGAAATGCGATGTGCTTGTGAAACTGCCGATGGCCGGAAAGATCAATTCGCTTAACGCCTCGGTTGCCGCAGGTGTCGTTATGTACGAAGTGCTTCGCCGTCGCCGCCTTCAAGGTTAGCAATGATGGCCGATTGGCGGGATGTGCTGCTGGTCGACGGTTATAATATGATCGGCGGCTGGCCATATCTTGCGAAGCTCGCCAATAGCAGCATGCATGAAGCGCGAGACATGCTGCTGGAGAAATTAGCGGATTACCAGGCGTTCTCAGGCCTCAGAGTCGTGGTGATTTTTGACGCATACCGTGTTCCTGGACTGGGGAAATCCTACACGCAAGGCAAGGTTCAGGTGTTTTTTACGAAGGAGAAAGAAACCGCCGATGAGTGCATTGAACGGCTAGTCGGGGAGTTTAGCCACCGCCGGCGAAAAATTTATGTGGCGACCAGTGATTTAATTGAGCAGCACGTGATTTTTGCTCGGGGAGCACTCCGGCTGTCCGCCCGGGAGTTGCTTAACGAGGTGGAGCAGAGCGAGCGCGAAGTGAAGCAGAAAATAACGAAAGAGCAGACCAAGAGCAGGAATACACTTGACGGGAAGCTACCGCCGGATGTGAGACAGGCGTTCGAGCGCTGGCGAAGGGAATAGAACTGTTTTACACAATAGGGACGAGAGGTCGGCTCATTTGGAGAATGAAAACGGTATATGAATCTATGAAAAAGTTTACATTAAATGTTATTATCGGTCTATTTTAGGTAGAACGTAGTTGACGGTCTAGTAGACATCATATATACTTGTCATATATTTCAAGCGAGTGACGGGCTACCGTGCGTTCCGGGCCGGAGGGATTCTATTGAGTGTGGACCTCAAGGAAGTCATGTTGTCAGGGTATGATGTGATAAGCGATGAAGACATTGTCGAGGCGGTCCGCGAGGGTGATAGCGGGGCGCTGGAGTATTTGATCAATAAATACCGGAATTTTGTACGTGCTAAAGCCCGCTCCTATTTTCTGATTGGCGCTGACCGGGAAGATATTGTCCAGGAAGGCATGATCGGGCTGTACAAGGCAATTCGTGATTTTAAAGGGGATAAGCTGTCCTCGTTCAAGGCCTTTGCCGAGCTCTGCATTACCAGGCAGATCATTACGGCAATTAAGACCGCTACGAGACAGAAGCATATTCCGCTCAATTCGTATGTCTCATTGGACAAGCCGATTTATGATGAGGATTCGGACCGTACGCTGCTGGATGTCATTTGCGGTACTGCGGTAAGCGATCCGGAGGAACTGATCATCAATCAAGAGGAATTTGTCGGCCTGGAAGACAAGATGTCAGAGATCTTAAGCGAGCTGGAACGGAAAGTCCTGATGCTCTATTTGGACGGTCGATCCTATCAAGAGATTGCGGTAGATTTAAGGCGTCATGTAAAATCGATTGACAATGCACTCCAGCGAGTAAAGCGAAAGCTTGAACGTTATCTGGAAGTCAGGGATAATTAATAGCAAGTGTCGGATAAGAAGCAGAAGGCTCAATCAGAGCCTTTTTTTAATTGCCTGATCGTTATTGAATCAGGATGGCCGGCGAAGGATCTTTTTTATACTTTGTCGCCATTTATTTTTAGCTGGCAGATATGATAGGACGAAATTCCAAGATGTCCATTTTCGCAAAACGCAAAATGTGTAATATTTGGTGTTTCATCTCTTGGAAGATTGAACATACTGGATATAGACTAAATGCTATGCAGGATGGACAAAGACTGTGAAACGCCACAGTTTTTTACAGCGAGATGTTTACAATATTCCGGGGACTCATTCCCTGGTTTAGCTGGCAATGGCATTTATTGCAGCCCGCAATCAGAGAGAAAAAGGCTTGAAATGGCGCTATCCTTGTGATAAAGTGTTTTAGGTAGGCCTAAATTCGCGTGTTTTATGAATGGATCGTTGTTACAGCTTTTGGAACAACGGTTTTATTCATCTCGCAGAAATAACCGGGTTTCGATGAGAACAAGGTTGTTTCTACTAGGATCAATATCGATTCTTCTGACAAAGAAGGACGTCTTCGGGAGGTGCACATCATGCGGGTAATTATCACTTTGGCTTGTACAAGCTGCAAACAAAGAAACTACACAACCACCAAAAACAAGCGAAATCACCCCGACCGCATGGAGATGAAGAAATTTTGCAAGTTCTGTAACGAGCAAACTCCTCATCGCGAAACCAGATAGTTTTCTTTTGGAGGTGTAGTCGGCGTGAAACGTGGTTTCAAGTCTCTGTTTTCCTTTTTCTCTGAAAGCTGGGCGGAACTTAAAAAAGTTCGCTGGCCCAATCGTAAAGAACTGACGAACTATACTTTAATTGTTCTCGGCACCATTGTGTTTGTCACGATTTATTTTTGGGTTGTAGACATCGGTATTTCCGCTGTGATCGAAGCGATAATTTAGAAGGGTCCCAGGTGGCTTGATATGGAAAAAAGATGGTACGTAGTTCATACCTACTCTGGGTATGAGAATAAAGTCAAAGCCAATTTGGAAAAACGTGTCGAGTCCATGGGCATGGAGGACAAAATATTCCGCGTTCTTGTTCCGATGGAAGAAGAAATCGTAAACAAAGACGGCAAGAAAAAAACCGTCATGCGTAAAGTTTACCCGGGATATGTCTTGGTCGAAATGATTCAGACCGATGATTCTTGGTATGTTGTCCGCAATACACCAGGAGTGACCGGTTTTGTTGGTTCGACAGGGTCCGGTTCTAAACCGACGCCTTTGCTTCCAGAAGAAGTAGAACAGATTCTGAAGCATATGGGCATGGAAGAGCCGAAACCGAAGATCGAATTCGACATCAAGGAATCCGTTCGTATCAAGGTTGGTCCTTTTGCGAATTTTGTGGGCTCCGTGGAAGAGATTTTGGCTGAAAAGAGCAAGTTGAAAGTTCACGTCAACATGTTTGGACGGGAAACCCCGCTGGAGTTGGATTATACTCAAGTGGAGAAGATTTAATTCTTCAGGTTTCTTGTGGGAGGGCGTGTCAAAGCGTCCGCTACCACTATTGATGCAAGGAGGTGTCAACCATGGCTAAGAAAGTTATCAAGATTGTGAAACTGCAAATTCCTGCAGGTAAAGCGAATCCGGCTCCTCCAGTAGGTCCTGCATTGGGTCAAGCGGGTGTCAACATCATGGCATTCTGTAAAGAGTTCAACGCACGTACTGCTGATCAAGCTGGTCTGATCATTCCGGTTGAAATTTCGGTGTTTGAAGATCGTTCCTTTACGTTCATCACTAAAACTCCACCGGCTGCTGTTCTGCTTCGTGTGGCTGCTAAGATCGAAAAAGGATCCGGCGAGCCTAACAAGAAGAAAGTTGCAACTGTTAAGCGTGACGCTGTTCGTCAAATCGCTGAGCAAAAAATGCCTGACCTGAACGCTGCATCTGTTGAAGCTGCAATGAAGATGGTAGAAGGTACTGCCCGTAGTATGGGTATCACAATCGAAGACTAATTGTCTTTTGATTGAAACCGAACTAGGTTCGGATTATGTGGGAGGAATTTCCGCTAACACCACAAAGGAGGAAAACAAACATGGCTAAACACGGTAAAAAATACGTTGAAGCTGCGAAGCTGATTGACAGCGAAGCAACTTATGAGCCTTTGGAAGCTGTAGAGCTTGTGAAGAAGGCTGCAACTGCCAAATTCGACGAAACTGTTGAAGCGGCTGTACGTTTGGGTGTAGACCCGCGTAAACAAGACCAGGCTGTTCGTGGTGTTGTTGTCTTGCCTCACGGCACAGGTAAAACACAACGCGTTCTGGTATTTGCAAAAGGTGAAAAAGCGAAAGAGGCAGAAGCTGCTGGCGCTGATTTTGTTGGCGATCAAGACATGATCAACAAAATCCAACAAGGCTGGTTCGAGTTCGATGTCTGCGTAGCTACACCTGATATGATGAGTGAAGTCGGTAAACTTGGCCGTCTGCTCGGTGGTAAAGGCCTGATGCCTAACCCTAAAGCTGGTACGGTTACATTCGATGTTGCTAAGGCTGTTCAAGAAATCAAAGCCGGTAAAATCGAGTACCGTCTGGACAAAGCAGGTCAAATTCACGCGCCGATCGGTAAAGTGTCTTTCGATGCAGCTCAATTGAATGAGAACCTCAAAGCTCTCATCGATGCATTGAATCGTGCGAAACCAGCTGCTGCTAAAGGTGTATACCTGAAAGGCATCGCTGTTTCCTCGACAATGGGACCAAGCGCTCGCGTGAACACAACCGTCTACAGATAATATTACCATTGACATTGGTCGATGAGGTTTGATATTATGTAACAGTTGTGAGTCTTCGAGACTGACCCTTAAAGTTGAATATGCTTACCGTAGACAGTAGGTGCCCTAAGCAGGCTTAATTTCCTACCGAGGTGTTATGATAGAACGTCAACAATTTGTCCGGTTACTCCGGCCAAATGATGATTCATCAGGCCTTCGTGATTCTACGGAGGCTTTTTTAGTGCCCGTAGGAAGAGCGGAGAGCTTGGTGCTCTTACGCTACTAATACAACCAGGAGGTGTAATCATTGGCAAACGCAAAAGTGATTCAAGCGAAACAAGAAGCGGTTGATGTCGTTGCTGCTAAACTGCGCGAGAGCGTATCGACAGTAGTTGCTGACTATCGCGGACTGAACGTTGCGCAAGTAACTGAACTTCGTAAACAGCTTCGTGAAGCTGGCGTCGAGTTCCAAGTGCTGAAAAACACGCTGCTTCGCCGTGCAACTGCGGCAGCAGAGCTGACTGATCTGGACGAAGTCTTGACTGGTCCAACAGCTGTTGCATTTGGTACCAATGACGCTGTCGCTCCAGCAAAAATCCTTAACGATTTTGCTAAGAAAAACGACGCGTTGAAATTGAAAGGCGGCGTAGTAGAAGGCCGTGTAATCGGAGAGAGCGAAATCAAAGCTCTGGCAGAACTTCCGTCCCGCGAAGGTCTCCTCTCCATGCTCCTCAGCGTGCTTCAAGCTCCAGTGCGCAACTTCGCGCTTGCAGTTAAGGCTGTTGCTGAGAAGGAAGAACAAGGCGCATAAGCTTTGTCTTGCTGAAGCTGTGTAACAACAACTATAAAATCTTAATAATAAATGGAGGTTCAACTTAAATGAGCAAAGAGCAAATCTTGGAAGCAATTAAAGGTATGTCCGTTCTGGAACTGAACGATCTCGTTAAAGCAATCGAAGAAGAATTTGGTGTAACTGCTGCAGCTCCAGTAGCTGTTGTAGGTGGCGCTGGTGTAGCTGCTGAAGCAGAGCAGTCCGAGTTCGACGTAATCCTGACTAGCGCAGGCGCGTCCAAAATCAATGTAATCAAAGTGGTTCGCGAAATCACAGGTCTTGGCTTGAAAGAAGCAAAAGAACTGGTTGACAACGCTCCAAAACCATTGAAAGAAAAAGTAGCTAAAGAAGAAGCAGAAGCTGTTAAAGCTAAATTGGAAGAAGCAGGCGCATCCGTAGAAGTTAAGTAATTAACTTCTTGAGATTCACGTCAGCAAGAATCAAACCCCTTGAATATTTGTTCAAGGGGTTTGTTATTGTGGCGGGGAGATCACAAGGTACTGATTCTCCGCAAGAAAGGTTATACTGGGATAAGAGCGCTTAAGAGCGAAATATCTTAGGCGGCAGACTTTGATTCAAGACGGAGGAAATGATGCCGAATCAACATTATTACTCGAATCAGCCGGAAATTGCTCATGACCGTAAGGAGTTAAAGACGGAGCTTCGGGGGCAGACTTTCAACTTTCTCAGTGACGCGGGCGTATTCTCTAAGAGTGGCGTAGATTATGGGAGCAAGGTATTAATAGAGGCTATGAACTTTAATCAGCATGCTGAGGTGTTGGATGTAGGCTGCGGATATGGTCCGATCGGTCTGTCAGCGGCAAGAATGGCACCCCAAGGACATGTGACGATGATCGACATTAATAGCCGTGCTGTCGAATTAGCCAAGGAGAATGCGAAACGTAATGGTATATCCAATGTGACGATCTTGGAGAGCGATTTGTTTGCTGCGGTGCAGGGTCAGCAATTCGACGTGGTTCTTACCAATCCGCCGATTCGTGCCGGGAAAGAGACGGTGCATGCCATATTCGAAGAAGCGTGGAAGCATCTGCGCGAGGATGGGCAGCTGTGGGTTGTGATTCAGAAGAAGCAAGGCGCTCCTTCAGCCAAAGCGAAGCTGGAGAGTCTATTTCATCATGTTGAGGAAGTAACGAAGGATAAAGGATACCGGATATTCAAAGCGACGAAATCTTCTTAAAATAGTTCGACTAGGCTGTTGACTTGGGTATGCTGGTATGGTATTATTATAAAATGTCAGTATTAGGATGGTCTCTTTGTCTTTAGTTGGCTGAAATGTCAAGACTTAATATGCGGAAAGATGCATAAAGTCGATCATATTGACGTATAATATGTACATTTTGGGCAAATCTACAGGATATGAGATGATTATCATAACCATGGATAAGCTGCTCTTTTTTCGAAAAGGTATTCGATAAGGGCTTTTCTCTATTTATGGGAGTGTCCTCTGTATGTTCCATTATAGTGTTACAAACAGAGGTTCGCAATGAAATTTTTAAAGTGAGTAGACATGAGGGGTGAGTTTAAGTTGGCAGGACATCTTGTTCAATATGGTCGACGCACTCGGCGAAGTTATGCTCGTATTAACGAGGTACTCGAAGTTCCGAACCTGATTGAAATCCAACAAAAATCTTATGAATGGTTTTTGGAGGAAGGACTCCGCGAAATGTTCCAGGACATCTCGCCGATTCAGGATTTCACAGGTAATTTGGTACTAGAGTTCATTGACTACAGCCTTGGAGAACCGAAATACACCGTCGATGACGCGAAAGAACGCGACGTTACTTATGCGGCGCCGCTCCGCGTGAAAGTCCGGCTCATTAACAAGGAGACCGGAGAGGTCAAGGAGCAGGAAGTGTTCATGGGAGACTTCCCGTTAATGACGGAAACCGGAACATTCATTATCAATGGTGCCGAACGGGTTATTGTCAGCCAGTTGGTTCGCTCTCCCAGCGTCTATTTCAGCACAAAAGTGGATAAAAACGGTAAGACAACGTACACTGCAACAGTTATCCCTAACCGCGGCGCTTGGCTTGAACTGGAGATGGACGCGAAGGACATTATCTATGTCCGGATCGACCGTACCCGTAAAATCCCTGTAACGGTACTTTTACGTGCACTTGGTTTTGGTACAGATGCCGAGATTCTGGATCTTCTGGGCAATGATGAATATATTCAAAATACGCTGGATAAAGACAACACCGACTCTACGGAAAAAGCGCTCATCGAAATCTATGAACGTCTTCGTCCGGGCGAGCCGCCAACACTGGAGAATGCGAAGAGCCTTCTCGTTGCCCGTTTCTTCGATCCGAAGCGTTATGATTTGGCTAACGTTGGTCGCTACAAGATCAACAAGAAGCTTCATATTAAGAACCGTCTCTTCAATCAGCGTTTGGCAGAAAGTTTGATAGACATCGATACGGGTGAGATCATTGCAGAAGCTGGTCAAACCGTAGACCGCCGTCTTTTGGACGAGATCATGCCTTACCTTGAGAAGAGCGTAGGCTTCAAGAATTATCATGTTACCGGCGGTGTGATGGACAGCGAGGATATCCCGCTGCAAACGATCGATGTATTCTCGCCGATCGAGGATGCCAAAGTCGTGAAGGTCATCGCGAACGCAAACATCGATAAATCGGTGAAGCACATTACACAGGCAGATATCATTTCTTCCATCAGCTACTTCATCAACCTGCTGCATGGGATTGGCAACACGGATGATATTGACCACCTGGGTAACCGTCGTCTGCGTTCTGTAGGCGAATTGCTTCAAAATCAGTTCCGTATCGGTTTGTCCCGTATGGAACGTGTCGTTCGTGAAAGAATGTCGATTCAGGATGCAAACGTGATTACGCCGCAGGCGCTTATCAACATACGTCCGGTTATCGCATCGATTAAAGAGTTCTTCGGCAGCTCCCAGCTGTCCCAGTTCATGGATCAGACCAACCCGCTTGCGGAACTGACGCATAAACGTCGTCTGTCTGCTCTCGGACCCGGTGGTTTGACTCGTGAGCGTGCGGGCTTTGAAGTGCGGGACGTTCACCACAGTCACTATGGCCGTATGTGTCCGATCGAGACGCCGGAGGGACCGAACATCGGTCTGATCAACTCCTTGTCGACGTTTGCGCGCATCAACGAATATGGCTTCATTGAAGCTCCGTATCGTTGGGTGGATCCGAAGACCGGTAAAGTAACGGACCAAATCGATTACCTGACTGCAGACGAAGAGGATAACTACATCGTTGCCCAGGCGAACGCCGAACTCAACGAAGATGGTACCTTCGCTGACGAAATGGTAATCGTCCGGTATAACAAGCAGTCCGATAACATCCTTCCTATGCCGAGCGACCGTGTAGACTACATGGACGTATCGCCTAAGCAGGTCGTGTCGGTAGCGACGGCGCTCATTCCGTTCCTTGAGAACGATGACTCCAACCGCGCGCTGATGGGATCCAACATGCAGCGGCAGGCTGTTCCGCTTCTTATTCCTAAAGCTCCGCTCGTCGGAACCGGAATGGAACACAAGTCTGCGAAAGACTCCGGTGTATGTATTGTATCCAAACATGACGGGATTATTGAACGTTCATCCGCTAATGAAATCTGGGTCCGCCGTGTGGAAAATGTCGACGGACAAGAAGTCAAAGGCGATCTTATTAAACATAAATTACACAAATTTATGCGTTCGAACCAAGGAACATGCATCAATCAGCGTCCAATCGTTAAACGCGGCGATGTCATCAAAAAAGGTGACATTCTCGCAGACGGTCCATCCACGGAGATGGGTGAATTGGCACTGGGCCGCAACGTCGTTGTTGCGTTCATGACTTGGGAAGGTTACAACTACGAGGATGCGATTCTTCTCTCCGAGAAACTGGTCAAAGAGGATGTGTACACTTCGATTCATATCGAGGAGTACGAATCCGAAGCTCGTGACACGAAGCTCGGACCGGAAGAAATTACGCGTGATATTCCTAACGTAGGTGAAGAAGCGCTGAAGAACCTTGACGAGCGCGGAATTATCCGCATCGGTGCCGAAATCAGCGCCGGAGATATTCTCGTAGGTAAGGTAACGCCTAAGGGTGTAACCGAGCTGACGGCAGAAGAGCGTCTCCTGCATGCGATTTTCGGTGAGAAGGCTCGCGAAGTGCGCGATACCTCGCTGCGCGTTCCTCACGGTAGTGACGGAATCATCGTAGACGTGAAGGTGTTTACACGTGAGAACGGCGACGAGTTGCCGCCGGGCGTTAACCAACTGGTTCGCGTATACATCGCACAGAAACGTAAAATCTCCGAAGGTGACAAAATGGCCGGACGTCACGGTAACAAAGGTGTCGTTGCCCGTATTTTGCCTGAAGAAGATATGCCGTTCCTGCCAGATGGCACGCCGGTCCAAGTTGTGTTGAACCCTCTAGGGGTTCCATCACGGATGAACATCGGTCAGGTGCTCGAGGTTCACTTGGGTATGGCTGCGCTCCAGCTTGGCATTCACGTAGCTTCGCCGGTATTTGATGGTGCAAGCGAGTATGACGTGTTTGA
The DNA here is from genome assembly GCF_056173265.1 of Paenibacillus sp. QJM3NY_38. NCBI lineage: Bacteria > Bacillati > Bacillota > Bacilli > Caryophanales > Paenibacillaceae > Paenibacillus > Paenibacillus sp. QJM3NY_38. The sequence continues at coordinate 6,574,572 of NZ_CM149665.1, read as the reverse complement.
TACGATGGAAGAAGCAGGCATGCAACGCAATGGTAAGACCGTATTGTACGACGGACGGACGGGTGAACGATTTGAACGTGAGGTTACCGTCGGCGTCATGCACATGATCAAGCTCGCGCACATGGTTGATGATAAAATTCACGCCCGTTCTACGGGACCCTACTCTCTCGTTACGCAGCAGCCGCTGGGTGGTAAAGCTCAGTTCGGTGGACAGCGCTTCGGTGAGATGGAAGTGTGGGCACTTGAAGCTTACGGTGCTGCTTATACGCTGCAAGAAATTCTTACCGTCAAGTCGGATGACGTGGTCGGCCGGGTGAAAACCTACGAATCCATCGTCAAAGGCGAGAATGTTCCGGAACCGGGTGTTCCTGAATCGTTCAAGGTATTGATTAAAGAGCTTCAGTCTCTCGGTATGGATGTCAAAATCCTGAGCGAGAATGAAGAGGAAATCGAGATGAAAGAACTCGATGACGAAGACGATGCTCAAGGTGATAAACTGAGCCTTAACTTGGAAGGCACTGAAGTCGGAGTGGAATAACGGTCAATCATTCACCCCCGTCGGCTTATAAGTCGGCGGTGGTGTTATGGTCGTATAGCACATAAATAGGACTAGGTTGAGGAGGGTTGCTCCTTGTTGGACGTTAACAATTTTGAGTACATGAAAATCGGTCTTGCTTCACCGGAAAAAATTCGCTCTTGGTCTCGCGGAGAGGTGAAGAAGCCGGAAACGATTAACTACCGTACATTGAAGCCGGAGAAAGAAGGCTTGTTCTGTGAACGGATTTTTGGTCCGCAGAAGGACTGGGAATGTCATTGCGGTAAGTATAAGCGTGTCCGTTATAAAGGAGTAGTCTGCGATCGCTGTGGCGTTGAAGTAACACGCGCTAAAGTCCGTCGTGAACGGATGGGCCATATCGAGCTTGCGGCTCCTGTATCGCATATTTGGTATTTCAAAGGCATTCCAAGCCGTATGGGTCTGGCTCTGGATATGTCCCCACGATCTCTGGAGGAGATCATTTACTTCGCATCTTATGTTGTAACCGATCCGGGAGATACACCGCTGGAGAAGAAGCAACTGTTGTCCGAGAAGGAATATCGCAGCTACCGTGAGAAGTACGGTTACGGATTCCAAGCAGGCATGGGTGCTGAAGCGGTTAAGAAACTTCTTCAAGACATCGACATTGACAAAGAGCTTGAGTTCCTTAAGGAAGAATTGCGCACTGCACAGGGTCAGCGCCGCAACCGGGCCATCAAACGCCTGGAAGTAATTGAGGCGTTCCGTAACTCCGGCAACAATCCGGAGTGGATGATCATGGATGTGCTGCCGGTCATTCCGCCGGAGCTTCGCCCGATGGTTCAACTTGATGGTGGACGCTTTGCGACCTCTGACTTGAATGATCTGTACCGTCGTGTTATTAACCGGAACAACCGTCTGAAAAGACTGCTGGATCTCGGCGCGCCGGATATTATCGTACAAAACGAGAAGCGCATGCTGCAGGAAGCTGTCGATGCACTGATCGATAACGGCCGCCGCGGTCGTCCGGTCACAGGTCCTGGTAACCGTCCGCTTAAGTCCCTCAGCCACATGCTGAAAGGTAAACAAGGACGTTTCCGTCAGAACTTGCTCGGTAAACGGGTTGACTATTCCGGTCGTTCCGTTATCGTTGTAGGTCCTTACCTGAAAATGTATCAATGCGGTCTGCCTAAGAAAATGGCGCTTGAGCTCTTCAAGCCGTTTGTTATGAAAGAACTGGTCAATAAAGGCCTTGCACATAATATCAAAAGTGCGAAGCGCAAAGTAGAACGTGTAAGTCCAGAAGTATGGGATGTGCTCGAAGAGGTTATTAAAGAGCATCCGGTTCTTCTGAACCGTGCACCGACGCTTCACAGACTCGGTATTCAAGCATTTGAACCGATTCTGGTTGAGGGCCATGCGATCCGTCTTCACCCGCTCGTATGTACAGCGTATAACGCTGACTTTGACGGTGACCAAATGGCGGTTCACGTTCCTTTGTCTGCTGAAGCTCAAGCTGAAGCACGTCTTTTGATGCTGGCATCGGGTAACATTTTGAACCCGAAAGACGGTAAGCCGGTTGTTACGCCTTCTCAGGATATGGTACTGGGTTCCTTCTATCTGACCATGGATAACAAGGAAGAAAAAGGTACCGGCATGATTCTGGGCAGCGTGAACGAAGCGGTTTCCGCTTATCAGCGTGAAGCAGCTGGTCTGCATGCACGCGTAGCGATTCCGGTGAAAGCTCTTGGCAAAACCAGCTTCACGGAAAAACAGCAGGATGCGATTTTGATTACGACGATTGGCCGGATTATCTTTAACGAGATTTTCCCTGCCAGCTTCCCGTACATCAATGAAGCGACTCGTACGAACCTGCTGCAAGGCACGCCTGAGAAGTATTTCGTATACGAGAAGGGTGCAGATATTCAAAAAGTGATTCAGGAACTGCCAATCAGCGGTGCTGTTGGTAAGGAATATCTGGGTTCCATCATTGCACGCTGCTTCGAAACGTACCATACAACGGAGACCTCTGTGATTTTGGATAAAATCAAGCAGCTCGGTTTCACCTATTCCACACGTGCAGGCGTAACGGTTGCGGTATCCGACGTTATCGTACCTGACGAGAAAAATGAAATTCTGAAAGAGTCCGACGAGAAGGTTAAAGTGGTAACGAACCAATATCGCCGCGGCTTGATTACGAATGAAGAACGTTATGATCGTGTTATCGATATCTGGTCTAAGACCAAGGATGATATCACGGATGTACTCATGAAATCGATGGACCGCTTTAACTCCATCATGCTCATGGTAGATTCCAAAGCACGGGGTAACAAATCGCAGATCACTCAGCTTGGCGGTATGCGGGGTCTGATGGCCAACCCGTCGGGTCGTATCATCGAACTCCCAATCAAATCGAACTTCCGTGAAGGACTGACGGTACTCGAGTACTTCCTGTCCACGCACGGTGCGCGTAAAGGTCTTGCCGATACGGCGCTTCGTACCGCTGACTCCGGTTACTTGACTCGTCGACTTGTTGACGTAGCCCAGGATGTTATCGTTCGCGAAGATGAGTGCAGCACGGATAAAGGCTTTACCGTTAGCCGTATTCAGGACGGTAAAGAAGTTATCGAGGATCTCTACGACCGTATTGAGGGACGTTATGCATTTGAAACTGTCCGTCATCCGGAAACGAAAGAGATTATCGTGAACCGTAACGAATTGATTGACTCCGACAAAGCTGAGGAAATCGTAGCAGCTGGCGTTGAGAAGCTTCAAATTCGTTCCATCTTGAGCTGCCGTGCACGTTATGGCGTCTGCAAAAAATGTTACGGCCGTAACCTGGCTACTGGTAAGCATGTTGAGATTGGTGAAGCGGTTGGTATTATCGCAGCTCAATCCATCGGCGAACCGGGAACACAGCTCACGATGCGTACGTTCCACACGGGCGGCGTTGCCGGCGATGATATTACACAAGGTCTTCCGCGTATCCAGGAGCTCTTTGAAGCCCGTAATCCTAAAGGTCAAGCGACCATTAGTGAGATCGACGGCGTGGTTAAAGAGATCCGCGAAACGAAGGACCGTCGTGAAATCGAAGTACAAGGTGAAGCTGAGACTAAGGTTTACGCTGTTACCTATGGCTCCCGTCTGCGCGTAAGTGAAGGCAAGCAAATTGAAGCCGGGGATGAACTGACCGATGGTTCCATTGATCCGAAGGAAATGCTTCGTATCAAAGGTATCCGCGGCGTGCAGAACTACATCCTTCAGGAAGTTCAACGCGTATACCGTAACCAAGGCGTGGAAATTAACGATAAACACGTTGAAGTTATGATCAGACAGATGCTGCGTAAATTCCGTATCGTTGATGCGGGAGATACGAACCTGCTGCCAGGCTCCTTCGTGGATATGCATGAATACGAGACAGCGAATAAAGACGCTATTCTCTCCGGAAAAGAACCAGCGGTTGCTAAACCGGTTCTCCTCGGGATTACAAAAGCATCTCTCGAAACGGATTCGTTCTTGTCAGCAGCCTCCTTCCAGGAGACGACTCGCGTGTTGACTGACGCTGCCATTAAAGGCAAAGTCGATCAGCTGCTTGGTCTGAAAGAGAATGTTATCATTGGTAAACTGATCCCTGCAGGTACCGGTATGAACCGTTATCGCAGCGTGAAGTTCGAGGGACAAAACGATGTGAATGACGAAAGTCAGGAACTCGAAACAGCTTCTATAGATTAAGAAACAGTCAGGTGATGAGGAGATTTCCGTATCTTAAGATGCGGAAGACCTCCTCGTCCCAAAGTTTCTTTTTTCCTGATTTAATAGCTTGACATCGATTAGGGCAGATGCTAATATAGCAAAGGTGCGTGAATAGTTTCTTTGTTCCCTGTTCTTTTGGAGGAATGACTTGTGTCTAATGATAAAGGATTACAGGATGCACACATCAAGATTGGCACCAAACAAACGATGAAGGCCGTTGAATCCGGTTTGGCTACAGAGGTATATGTGGCTGAAGATTGCGACCAACGTTTGATTTCAAAAGTCGTATCCGAGTGTGATAAGAATGGCGTGCATATCAATTATGTACCCACGATGATAGAGCTTGGAGAAGCATGCGGTATTGAAGTTGGTGCAGCTATGGTAGCAGTCTTGAAATCATGATTTGAGAAATCGTTTTTGTTGGAGAAGACGTTACTTCTCTCGGCAAAAACTTTTCATTTGTTCTTTTATGAACCGCCTGGGTCTGTGGACTTAAACGGGGTTTGTAATCGAATGATAAATACGGGAAGGGGGTGGCTAGCATGCCAACAATTAACCAACTGGTTCGCAAGGGCCGTCAAGCTAAAGTTTACAAATCGAAATCTCCAGCTCTTCAAAAAGGTTTTAACGCTTTGAAACGTGAGGAGACCGACTTGAGCGCTCCGCAAAAACGCGGTGTATGCACTCGTGTAGGCACAATGACGCCGAAAAAACCGAACTCCGCACTTCGTAAATATGCTCGTGTTCGCTTGACGAACCGCATTGAGGTGACGGCTTACATTCCGGGTATCGGACATAACTTGCAAGAGCACAGTGTTGTATTGGTTCGCGGTGGACGGGTAAAAGACCTTCCGGGTGTACGTTACCATATCGTTCGCGGCGCACTTGATACCGCTGGTGTAAACAACCGGATGCAAGCTCGTTCCAAATACGGCACGAAGCGTCCTAAAGCAAAAAGCTAATTGATGCTCATGTTTTCGTAACATGACTCATGACTGAAGAAAGGGGGATATCCATGCCACGCAAAGGTCCAGTAACTAAAAGAGACGTGCTGCCAGATCCAGTGTATAACAGCAAGCTGGTGACTCGTCTGATCAACCGCATCATGTTGGATGGTAAAAGAGGTGTTGCTCAAAGCATCCTTTACAATTCGTTCAACATCATCAAGGAACGTACTGGTAATGATCCGATGGAAGTGTTTGAAGCAGCTATCAAGAACATCATGCCAGTATTGGAAGTTAAAGCTCGTCGTGTCGGCGGTGCTAACTACCAGGTTCCGATCGAAGTTAAACCAGAGAGACGTACATCCCTTGGATTACGTTGGCTCGTAAACTACTCCCGCAACCGCGGCGAGAAAACCATGGAAGAGCGTTTGGCGGCTGAGATCATCGATGCTTCCAACAACACAGGCGCTTCCGTTAAGAAACGCGAAGATACACACAAAATGGCTGAAGCGAACAAAGCGTTTGCTCACTACCGTTGGTAGGATTCAGCAACTAATTAATACTTCTAATTTTGAAGGGAGACTATTCGCATGGCGACAAGAGAGTTCTCCTTGAAAAATACACGTAATATCGGGATCATGGCGCATATTGACGCTGGTAAAACGACCACTACAGAGCGGATTTTGTTCTATACAGGCCGTACGCACAAAATCGGGGAAGTTCACGAGGGTGCAGCTACAATGGACTGGATGGAGCAGGAGCAGGAGCGCGGTATCACGATTACATCCGCTGCGACTACCGCTTCTTGGAAGGGTCATCGCGTTAATATTATCGACACCCCGGGGCACGTTGACTTCACAGTAGAAGTTGAACGTTCCCTTCGTGTATTGGATGGGGCAGTAGGTGTATTCAGTGCGAAAGAGGGCGTTGAACCTCAGTCGGAGACTGTTTGGAGACAAGCAGACCGTTATGGAGTTCCGCGGATCGCATACGTAAACAAAATGGATATTATCGGTGCCGACTACTTGAACGTAGTTAAAGATATGAGAGAGCGTCTGCAAGCGAATGCGGTAGCGATTCAGCTTCCAATCGGTGCAGAGAATGATTTCATTGGCATCATCGATATTATCGAGGAAAAAGCTTTTATGTATAAGGATGACCTCGGTCAAAATATCGAAGAAACCGAAATTCCAGCAGAATTCAAGGATCAAGTGGAAGAGCTTCGCAACGAGCTTGTTGAGAAGGTAGCAGAACTTGATGAAGACTTGACAATGAAATATCTTGAAGGTGAAGAAATCACCATTGCTGAGTTGAAAGCTGCTCTGCGTAAAGGTGTTGTCGAAGTTAAGATCTTCCCGGTTATCTGTGGTTCTTCTTACCGTAACAAAGGCGTTCAGCTGATGCTTGATGCCGTAATCGATTATTTGCCGGCTCCAACTGACGTTCCAGACATCAAGGGTACCCTTGAAGATGGAACTGAAGCTATCCGTCATTCCTCCGATGAAGAGCCGTTCTCGGCTTTGGCATTCAAAATCGCTACGGACCCTTATGTTGGTAAGCTGACTTTCTTCCGCGTATACTCCGGTGTACTGCAATCCGGCTCTTACGTACTGAATGCAACTAAAGGTAAGCGCGAGCGCATCGGTCGTATCCTTCAAATGCATGCGAACAGCCGTCAAGAAATTTCCGAAGTATTCGCCGGAGATATCGCAGCTGCCGTAGGTTTGAAAGATACGGGTACAGGTGATACACTATGTGATGAGAAAAATCCGGTTATCCTGGAGTCCATGAACTTCCCTGATCCGGTTATCGAAATCGCAGTAGAACCTAAGACAAAAGCTGACCAAGATAAAATGGGTGTGGCTCTCGGTAAGTTGACGGAAGAGGATCCAACTCTTCGTGCACATACTGATGAAGAAACAGGCCAAACGATCCTGGCAGGTATGGGTGAGCTTCACTTGGACATCATCATCGACCGTATGCGTCGTGAGTTCAAGGTAGAAACTAACGTGGGTAAACCACAAGTAGCTTACCGCGAAACATTCCGTGCTCCAGCTCGCGTTGAAGGTAAATTCGTTCGTCAGTCCGGTGGTCGTGGACAATACGGTCACGTATGGGTTGAGTTCGAACCTCTGGAACCAGGTAGCGGTAACCAATTCGAGAGCAAAGTTGTCGGTGGTTCGGTACCAAGAGAATATATTGGTCCAGCTCAACAAGGTATTGAAGAGCAAATGAAGAACGGTGTACTCGCCGGCTTCCCGCTTGTTGACGTTAAAGCAACAATCGTCGACGGTTCTTACCATGATGTTGACTCCAATGAAATGGCGTTTAAAATCGCCGGTTCCATGGCTCTGAAAGCAGCTAAAGACAAGTGTAAGCCTGTCCTGCTTGAGCCAATCATGAAAGTTGAAGTTACCGTGCCTGAGGAATACATGGGCGACGTAATGGGTATGCTGAACTCCCGCCGTGGACGTATCGAAGGTATGGACTCCCGTGGTGGTACTCAAATTATCCGTGCGAAAGTACCTCTTTCCGAAATGTTCGGTTACTCCACTACCCTTCGCTCCGGTACACAAGGACGCGGTGTGTTCTCCATGGAACTCTCCCACTACGAAGAAGTTCCTAAGAATATCTCCGATGAAATTGTGTCTAAGATCAAAGGCGGAGAGTAATAACGTTTTACCTGCTGGATAGGAGGCGGGATCAACATCCCGTTAACTCCGCTTCCGGCCTAACATATATATCCCCTTAAGGAGGAATTGTTCAAATGGCAAAGGCTAAATACGAACGTACGAAACCCCATGTTAACATCGGTACTATCGGTCACGTTGACCATGGTAAAACAACTTTGACTGCTGCAATCACAACTGTATTGTCCAAAACTTACGGTGGTGCTGCTGTAGCATTCGACCAAATCGACAAAGCTCCAGAAGAGCGCGAGCGCGGTATCACAATCTCCACTGCTCACGTTGAATACGAAACTGATACTCGTCACTATGCACACGTTGACTGCCCAGGTCACGCTGACTATGTTAAAAACATGATCACTGGTGCTGCTCAAATGGACGGAGCTATCCTGGTTGTATCCGCAGCTGACGGCCCAATGCCGCAAACTCGCGAGCACATCCTGTTGTCCCGCCAAGTAGGCGTTCCTTACATCGTTGTATTCTTGAACAAATGCGACATGGTTGAAGACGAAGAGCTTCTGGAATTGGTTGAAATGGAAGTTCGCGACCTTCTGAGCGAGTATGACTTCCCAGGCGACGACACTCCGATCACTCGTGGTTCCGCTCGTGAAGCTCTGCAAAACCCAGATGGCGAATGGGCACAAAAAATCGTTGAAATGTTCAAAACAATCGACGAGTACATCCCATTGCCAGAGCGCGACACTGACAAGCCTTTCTTGATGCCTGTCGAGGACGTATTCTCCATCACTGGTCGTGGTACCGTTGCTACAGGTCGTGTAGAGCGTGGTACGATCAAAGTTGGTGACGAGATCGAAATCGTTGGTATCGCTGAAGAAACTAAGAAATCCGTTGTTACGGGCGTAGAAATGTTCCGTAAATTGCTGGATTCCGCTCAAGCTGGTGACAACATCGGCGCATTGCTTCGTGGTGTTGAACGTACTCAAATCGAGCGCGGTCAAGTACTTGCTAAGCCCGCTTCTGTTAAGCCACACACTGAGTTCACAGCTCAAGTATACGTACTGAGCAAAGAAGAAGGCGGACGTCATAAGCCTTTCTTCACTGGCTACCGTCCACAGTTCTACTTCCGTACAACGGACGTAACTGGTGTGATCAACTTGCCAGAAGGTTCCGAAATGGTTATGCCTGGTGATAACATCACTGTAACGGTTAACCTGATCAACCCAATCGCGATTGAAGAAGGAACTAAGTTCTCCATTCGTGAAGGCGGCCGTACCGTAGGTGCTGGTTCCGTTGCTAGCATCATTAAGTAATTAAGGCTTACGAACAGCCTTGAATATAGCAACAGTGTATTGTAACGAGTAACAATGTGTTGTCCTGATATAAGAGTCTGGTCCTTTGGATCAGGCTCTTTTCCTTTTTGAGGTCAGTCCGAGTAACCCGATTACAATATCCAAATGGATGTTAGCTACTTAGATTCGGAACAATCTATTATATAGAAGAGAGAACTCGGTACAATATGATATGCTGAAGCGACGGAATCTATTAACCAAGTCCTGCAACTTTCGGTTAATGATGCAAATGCATATTAATTATGAATTAGTGCTTGCAATACGCCTATCTTTTATATATAATAGTGAATGTTGTTCTGCGACGTTGCGATGATGCGAGAGGTTACCGACACACCCGGCCCCTTTGCCATGAGGCAGGTGGTTGGAAAATTTTCGCGGAGTATGTCCGATACCAAATTGGGCGATAGAAGGAGGGAATAAAATGGCAAAGCAAAAAATTCGTATTCGCTTGAAAGCATACGACCACAGAGTTCTTGATCAATCCGCTGAGAAAATTGTTGAGACAGCAAAACGTTCGGGTGCTGGTGTATCCGGTCCGATCCCGCTGCCAACTGAGAAACAAGTAATTACCATTCTCCGTGCGGTGCACAAGTATAAGGATTCTCGGGAACAGTTCGAAATGCGTACACATAAACGCTTGATCGACATCGTGAACCCGACTCCACAAACTGTGGATGCCTTGATGCGCTTGGACCTGCCGTCCGGTGTAGATATCGAAATCAAACTGTAAGCATTGCATAACGAATTAGAGAAGAGAAAAGAGGTGTCAACATGAAAGGTATCTTAGGTAGAAAGCTCGGAATGACTCAAGTGTTTACCCCTGAGGGTGTTGTAATTCCTGTAACGGTTATCGAAGCAGGTCCTTGTGTTGTTCTTCAAAAGAAAGATCTGGAAAACGACGGATACGAAGCGATTCAAGTCGGTTTCTCTGATAAGAAAGAGAACAGATCTAACAAACCAGAAGCAGGCCATGCGAAAAAAGCAAACACTGCGCCTAAGCGCTACGTTCGCGAAATTCGCGGTGTTGACCTCGCGAGTGTCGAGGTTGGACAAGAGCTGAAGGCTGATGTCTTCGCAGAAGGCGAATTTGTTGACGTAACGGGTATTTCCAAGGGTAAAGGTTTCCAAGGTGTAATCAAGCGTTGGGGCCAAAGCCGCGGACCAATGTCTCACGGTTCCCGTTATCACCGTAGACCAGGTTCCATGGGTTCGATCCAGGCAAACCGAGTTCCTAAAGGAAAACGCCTGCCAGGTCACATGGGCAATGAGACAGTTACGATTCAAAAGCTCGAAGTTGTTAAAGTCGATGCAGAGCGTAACGTAATCCTTGTAAAAGGCTCCATTCCTGGACCTAAAAAAGGTTTCGTTCAAATCAAAGAAACGGTGAAGAAATAATCGCCTAAAGAAAGGAGGAACAAACAATGCCTAAAGTAGCACTTTATAATGTCAGCGGTAGCCAAGTTGGCGAAGTAGAATTGAATGAAGCTGTATTCGGCATCGAGCCGAACGCACACGTACTGCACAGCGCAGTATTGCTGCAGCGCGCTTCCCTTCGTCGTGGTACCCACAAAGTAAAAGGACGTTCTGAAGTACGCGGCGGCGGACGTAAGCCTTGGAAACAAAAAGGTACCGGCCGTGCTCGTCAAGGTTCGATCCGTTCTCCACAATGGAAAGGCGGCGGCGTGGTATTTGGACCAACTCCGCGCAGCTACACATTTAAACTTCCTAAGAAAGTCCGTCGTTTGGCTATCAAATCCGCATTGTCTTCCAAAGTGATTGACAACGCGATTATCGTATTGGATCAATTGACGCTGAATGCGCCGAAAACAAAAGAGTTTGCTAACATTCTTAGCAACCTGAAAGTAGGCCGTAAAGCTCTGATCGTTGCTCCAAGCTATGATGATAATGTAGCCCTTTCCGCTCGTAATATTCCTGGTGTGAAATTCGTAGCGGCTGACGGCATTAATGTTCTTGACGTACTGTCGTACGATCAACTGATCATTACGAAGGAAGCAGTTCAGAAGGTAGAGGAGGTGCTCGCGTAATGAAAGACCCACGCGATATAATCAAGCGCCCGGTGATCACGGAACGTACGGCTGACTACATGGCAGAGCTGAAATATGCTTTTGAAGTGGATATCCGTGCTAACAAGACCGAGATCAAGCAAGCTGTCGAATCTATTTTTAAAGTTAAAGTATCGAACGTGAATACGATGCGTGTTCCTGCTAAACCAAAGCGTTATGGCCGTTATTCCGGTTACACAACCGAATGGAAAAAGGCAATCGTGACTTTGGCTCCAGACAGCAAACCGCTCGAGTTCTTTGAATCGGTTGAATAAGAATTTCTTAAGTAAGGAGGGAAAATTCAGTGCCTATTAAAAAGTATAAACCGACATCCCCGGCTCGACGCAACATGTCCGTGTCGACTTTCGAAGAAATCACCACGAATCAGCCGGAAAAATCGTTGCTGGCTCCGCTAAGCAAAACAGCTGGCCGTAACAACCAAGGTAAAATTACGGTTCGTCACCATGGCGGCGGACATAAGCGTAAATACCGTATCATCGACTTCAAACGGAATAAAGACGGCATTCCAGGTCGCGTTGCTACAATCGAATACGACCCGAACCGTACTTCCAACATCGCTCTGATTCACTATGTAGATGGTGAAAAGCGTTATATCATCGCTCCTAAAGGTCTGAAAGTTGGAGACCAAGTAGTATCTGGAGTGGGTGCAGACATCAAGATCGGTAACGCACTTCCACTGGAAAACATTCCGGTAGGTACCGTTATCCATAACATCGAGTTGAAACCAGGTAAAGGCGGACAATTGGTTCGTGCTGCTGGTACAGAAGCTCAGCTTCTCGGTAAAGAAGATAAGTACGTAACTGTTCGTCTTTCTTCCGGTGAAGTTCGTCGCATCCTGAAAGTTTGCCGTGCAACTATCGGTTCTGTGGGTAACCAAGACCATGAGTTGATCAAAATCGGTAAAGCTGGTCGTAGCCGCTGGCTTGGACAACGTCCTGAAGTACGTGGTGTCGTCATGAACCCTAACGATCACCCTCACGGTGGTGGTGAAGGCCGCGCTCCAATCGGACGTAAATCGCCTATGTCTCCATGGGGTAAACCAACCCTTGGTTACAAAACACGTAAAAAAGGTAAAGCTTCTGACAAATATATCGTTCGCCGCCGCACGAAGTAATGCGCGATTGTGCATAACTTCGTGACAGGCTCGAAGGTAACGAGACAATTTGGTGAAGGGAGGATTTCAATATGAGCCGTAGTTTGAAAAAAGGACCTTTTATTGACGGATATCTGCTCAAAAAAGTGGAGGACATGAACGCCGCAAGCAAAAAGGCTGTGATCAAAACCTGGTCCCGCCGCTCCACTATTTTCCCGCAATTTATCGGTCACACGTTCGGAGTATACGATGGCCGTAAACATGTACCTGTATATGTAACAGAGGACATGGTAGGACACAAGTTGGGTGAGTTCGCTCCAACTCGTACTTACAAAGGTCATGAAGATGATAAGAAAACAAGAAGATAATTAATGAAGCTCTTTGTTTGAGAGGAGGTTAAACATATGGAAGCAAAAGCACATGCTAGATCGATTCGTATTGCTCCTCGTAAAGCTCAACTCGTTGTTGACTTGATCCGCGGTAAGCAAGTCGGCGAAGCGATCGCTATTCTTCGTCACACTCCGAAAGCTGCATCTCCGGTTGTTGAGAAGCTTTTGAACTCGGCTATCGCTAACGCTGAGCATAACTACTCTTTGGATGTAACTAAATTGGTTGTGACGCAAGCTTATGTCAACCAGGGACCGACTATGAAACGTTTCCGCCCGCGTGCGATGGGACGTGCAAGCCGGATCAATAAACGCACCAGCCACATTACTTTGGTGGTAGCTGAAAAATAAGGAGGGAAAACGTGTGGGCCAAAAGGTAAATCCAGTAGGACTCCGTATCGGTATTATCCGTGATTGGGAATCCAAATGGTATGCAGGCAAAGACTTCGGTGATCTTTTGCTGGAAGACGTGAAAATCCGTGAATACCTGAAAAATAAATTGAAAGACTCCGCTGTATCCCGTATCGAAATCGAGAGAGCGGCTAATCGTGTGAACGTGACGATCCACACTGCGAAGCCAGGTATGGTTATCGGTAAAGGTGGTTCCGAAGTAGAAGTACTGCGCGGACAAGTGACTAAAATTGCCGGCGGTAAAAAAGTTCACATCAACATTTCTGAAATCAAAAACCCTGAACTGGACGCTATTCTTGTTGCTGAAAGCATTGCACAACAGCTGGAACGTCGTGTATCTTTCCGTCGTGCACTGAAACAAGCGATTCAAAGAACTATGCGCTCTGGAGCTAAAGGGATTAAAACATCGGTCAGCGGACGTCTTGGCGGAGCCGAGATTGCTCGTACGGAAGGCTACAGTGAAGGAACTGTTCCACTTCATACGCTTCGTGCAGACATCGACTATGGTACAGCAGAAGCGCATACGACTTACGGCCGTATCGGCGTGAAAGTATGGATCTATCGTGGAGAGGTTCTTCCTACGGCTAAGAAACAAGCTGCTCAGGAAGGAGGCAACTAATCATGTTGGTACCAAAACGTGTAAAACACCGCAAACAACAGCGCGGCCATATGAGAGGTCAAGCTAAAGGCGGTACTGAACTGAACTTCGGCGAATTCGGTCTGCAAGCTACAGAACCAGGCTGGATCACGAACCGTCAGATCGAGGCTGCTCGTATCGCGATGACTCGTTACATTCGTCGTGGCGGTAAAGTATGGATTAAGATTTTCCCAGATAAGCCGATTACTCAAAAGCCTCTCGAAGTGCGGATGGGTAGCGGTAAAGGTAACGTTGAGAAATGGGTTGCCGTTGTAAAACCAGGCAAGATCATGTTTGAACTTGGAGGCGTGTCCGAGGAAATCGCCCGCGAAGCGATGCGTCTCGCCGCTCACAAGCTGCCTGTTAAAACGAAGTTTGTGAAACGAGAAGAAGTGGGTGGTGAAGCAAATGAAAGCTAATGAACTGCGCAACTTAACCACTGCAGAAATCGAGCAAAAAATCGCCGGATTTAAAGAGGAACTCTTTAACCTCCGTTTTCAATTGGCCACAGGCCAGCTTGACAACCCGACTCGGATCCGTGACGTTCGCAAAGAAATAGCTCGTGCTAAAACCGTTATCCGTGAAAGAGAACTTGGGATTAGTTAATGAAACAGAAACTCGCTGTTCTGTATTCAGGAAGGAGGCTAACAAATGAGCGAAGAACGCAATGCTCGTAAAGTGCAAATTGGTAAAGTTGTCAGCGATAAAATGGATAAAACCATTGTTGTAGCTGTTGAAACTTATAAGAAGCATGACTTGTATCACAAACGCATTAAATACACGAAAAAATTTAAAGCGCATGATGAGAACAATCAAGCTCAAATCGGAGATACCGTTAAAATCATGGAAACTCGTCCGCTCTCCAAAGACAAGCGCTGGAGATTGGTAGAAGTGGTTGAAAAAGCGGTTATCATCTAAGATATGATCAGTTTTTGATGGAAGGAGGAAATTTAAATGATTCAACCATTTACACGTTTAGCTGTTGCTGACAACTCCGGTGCGAAGGAACTGATGTGTATCCGCGTATTGGGTGGTACTGGTCGTCGTACAGCTCAAATCGGTGATTTGATCGTATGTTCCGTCAAACAAGCAACACCAGGCGGCGTTGTCAAAAAGGGTGATGTAGTAAGAGCGGTAGTCGTTCGTACGAAACGTTCTGTACGTCGTAAAGACGGATCTTACATCTCATTTGACGAGAATGCAGCTGTTGTTGTTAAAGACGACAGAAGCCCACGCGGAACTCGTATTTTCGGACCAGTTGCTCGCGAACTTCGCGAAAGAGACTACATGAAAATCGTTTCCTTGGCTCCGGAAGTAATCTAATAACACCCCAAAAAGTGACGTAACTTTTCGGGAACCCGATAAATAGTTGAACTGGCTAGTCATAGGAGGTGTAACGAATGCCTAAAGTGAAAAAAGTTCTGGAATCCCATAGCAACAAACTGCACGTGAAAAAAGATGATACAGTTATCGTCATCAGCGGTAAAGACAAAGGCAAAAAAGGCCGTGTCATCGCAGCGTACCCTCGTGAAAATCGTGTTTTGGTTGAAGGTGTGAACATGATTAAGAAGCACCAGAAGCCAAACCAAATGAACCCACAAGGCGGTATCATCGAGAAGGAAGCTCCGATCCATGTATCGAACGTTATGCACGTTGATCCGAAGAGCGGAAAAGTAACCCGTATCGGTTACAAAGTACTGGACAACGGTAAAAAAGTTCGCGTAGCAAAAAGATCCGGAGAAGTTATCGATAAATAAGACGGTTTAGAAAGGAGGTCCTTGAATCATGGCAGCAAGAATGAAAGAACGTTTTTTGAACGAAGTAACTCCTGCTCTGATGCAGAAGTTTAGCTATAAGACAGTAATGCAGGTACCAAAAATCGAGAAGGTTGTCATCAACATGGGTGTAGGTGACGCTGTAGCTAACTCGAAGGTGCTTGATTCCGCTGTGAACGACATGCAGCTGATTGCTGGTCAAAAACCGGTTATCACCCGTGCGAAGAAATCCATCGCGGGATTCAAACTGCGTGAGAACATGCCTATCGGTGTGAAGGTAACACTGCGCGGTGAGCGTATGTACTACTTCCTCGACAAGCTGTTCAACGTTACACTTCCACGTGTACGTGACTTTCAAGGCGTGTCCACCAAAGCATTTGACGGACGCGGTAACTATACGCTCGGTCTGAAAGAGCAACTCATTTTCCCTGAAATTGAGTATGACAAAGTGGATAAAGTTCGCGGTATGGATATCGTTATCGTAACGACTGCTAAAACCGACGAAGAATCCCGTGAACTGCTTGCTCAACTGGGCATGCCTTTCGCGAAATAAGACGGTTGTCCTTTTCTCCGAAACTATTTAGGAGGTGTCAGGCTAAGTGGCAAAAACTTCGATGAAAGTTAAACAACAACGTACACCGAAATACAAAGTACGGGCATATACCCGTTGTGAACGTTGTGGTCGCCCACATTCGGTACTGCAGAAGTTTAAAATTTGCAGAATTTGTTTCCGTGAATTAGCTTATAAAGGCCAGATTCCTGGCGTGAAAAAAGCAAGCTGGTAAGAAGTTTATAAACGGGAAGGAGGTTTATCCTACATGACTATGTCCGATCCAATTGCAGATATGCTAACTCGTATTCGTAACGCGAACACGGTTCGCCACGAAACAGTAGAAATGCCTGCTTCGACGATTAAAAAACAAATCGCTGACATTTTGAAGCGTGAAGGCTTCATCCGTGATGCAGAGTTTGTGGAAGACAATAAACAAGGGATCATTCGTGTATTCCTGAAATATGGTTCCAACAACGAGCGTGTAATCACAGGTCTGAAAAGAATCAGCAAACCAGGTCTTCGCGTTTACACGAAGAGCAACGAAGTACCTCGCGTACTTGGTGGTTTGGGTATTGCGATCATCTCCACGTCTAAGGGAGTTATGACCGACAAAGAAGCTCGTCAATCCAAAGCTGGCGGAGAAGTTCTCTGCTACGTATGGTAATCAACGTCACAAGATAGGAGGTGTAATGAATGTCCCGTATTGGTCGTAAACCAATTGCTATTCCAAACGGTGTGGAAGTCACACTGGATAACACTGTAATCACTGTTAAAGGACCTAAAGGTACCTTGACTCGTGAACTGCATAAAGACATGCAAATTACAGTAGAAAACAACGAGATCAATGTTGTTCGTCCTTCCGACAACAAAACACATCGCTCTCTTCACGGCACGACCCGCAGCGTTGTCTCGAATATGGTCAACGGTGTAACTGAAGGATTCTCGAAAAACCTTGAGTTGGTAGGTGTCGGATACCGTGCAAGCAAATCCGGAGATAAAATCGTTCTGAACGTGGGTTACTCCCACCCAGTTGAAATTACACCGGAGCCAGGTATCGAGTTCGACGTACCGGCAAACACAAAAATCACGGTTCGTGGTATCGATAAAGAGCGCGTAGGTGCATACGCTGCTAAGATTCGTTCCGTACGTGAGCCTGAGCCATACAAAGGTAAAGGTATTAAATACGAAGGTGAACGCATTATCCGTAAGGAAGGTAAAGCTGGTAAGAAGAAATAAGTTAGCTGACCGGGGATTCACCTGGTGGATAACTTACTTCTTCTCCCACACTTACCCGATGCGTCTAAAAGTGAAGCTTTTAAGGCAAAACTGAAGGGAGGAAATGGAAGCATGATCACGAAACAAGACAAGAACAAAGCTCGTCTGAAAAGACACCTGCGTGTCCGTAAGAAAATCCAAGGCACAGCAGAACGTCCACGTCTGAACGTGTTCCGTTCTTCGAAACACATCTATGCTCAATTGATCGACGACGTGGCTGGCGTGACTTTGGCATCAGCTTCTACGCTGGATAAAGAACTGGCTAACGACATCAAGAACGGCGGAAGCGTTGAATCCGCTCGTAAAGTCGGCGAACTCGTTGCAAAACGTGCTGCAGACAAAGGTTACAAAGTGATCGTATTCGATCGTGGTGGATACTTGTATCATGGACGTATTCAAGCACTTGCAGAGGCAGCTCGCGAGGCAGGCCTTGAATTCTAAGATATTTTCAAAAGGAGGTAAACGACTTGCGTGTAGATCCTAACACTTTAGAACTGACTGAAAGAGTAGTAAACATTAACCGCGTTGCTAAAGTTGTAAAAGGCGGACGTCGCTTTAGCTTTAGTGCACTGGTAGTTGTCGGTGATGGCAAAGGTTGGGTAGGAGCAGGTATCGGTAAAGCAGGCGAAGTACCGGATGCAATCCGCAAAGGTATTGAAGATGCTAAGAAAAACCTGATTCACATTCCACTTGTTGGAACAACTATTCCTCACCTCGTAACAGGTCACTTCGGAGCAGGCCGAGTATTGTTGAAGCCGGCATCTGAAGGTACTGGGGTTATCGCTGGCGGACCGGTTCGTGCAGTACTTGAACTGGCTGGCGTAGGCGACATTTTGACAAAATCTCTAGGTTCTTCGAACTCCATGAACATGGTCAATGCGACTTTGGAAGGGTTGTCCCGCCTGAAGCGTGTTGAAGATGTTGCCAAGCTTCGCGGCAAATCCGTCGAAGAGCTGTTGGGTTAAGGAGGGAATCTCATGGCTAAACTTGAAATCACCCTCGTACGCAGCGTGATTGGTCGTCCAGAGGATCAGCGTGCAACCGTGAAAACACTCGGACTTCGCAAAATCAACCATTCCGTGGTTCAAAGCGACAATGCTGCAATTCGCGGAATGATCAAGAAGGTAAATCACCTGGTTTCTGTTAAAGAAATCGAAGGTTAATCCCGGGCAGTTTATTCCCGGACATATTAAGGAGGTGCAACGAACGATGAAGTTACATGAGCTGAGCCCAGCACCTGGATCCCGCAAAGAGCGCAAGCGCGTTGGACGCGGTACTAGTAGCGGCACGGGTAAAACGTCGGGTCGCGGTCACAAAGGACAAAACTCTCGTTCCGGCGGTGGTGTACGTCCAGGCTTCGAAGGTGGACAGAACCCATTGTATCGTCGTCTTCCGAAGCGCGGTTTCGTAAACCCAACTCGGAAAGAGTACGCGATTGTGAACATCGAAGAACTTAACAGCTTTGCAGCAGGTACTGAAGTGACTCCAGAAGTTTTGGTTGAGAGCGGTATTGTTAACAATACAAAGAGCGGAATCAAAATTCTTGGCAACGGTGAAGTTACCGTTTCTTTGACTGTAAAAGCTACTAAGTTTTCTCAATCTGCGGTAGAGAAGATCGAGGCTGCCGGCGGTAAAACCGAGGTGATCTAATGTTTAAGACCCTGAAAAATATATGGCGTGTGGATGACCTTCGCAAGCGTATTTTGTTCACCTTATTCGTTCTGATCATCTTCCGTATTGGATCCTTTGTTCCGGTTCCCGGTGTTAACAAAGAGGTTTTTACCCAGACGAATCAGACAGGCAATGAGTTGTTCGGTCTTCTTAACACGTTCTCGGGGGGCGCACTATCGCAGTTTTCGATCTTCGCCCTTTCGATATTTCCATATATTACTGCGTCCATTATCGTACAGTTGCTGTCGATGGACGTCATTCCAAAGTTTGCGGAATGGAACAAACAAGGGGAACACGGGAAGAAACAGTTGGCTCAAATTACTCGTTATGGTACGGTAATATTGGGTTTGATCCAGGCGTTAGCGATGTCTATTGGGTTTAACCGCCTGTATGGCATGGATATGGTGCCTGGAGCAACCACTATCGACTTTATCGTGATCGCAATTGTGCTTACCGCAGGGACATCGTTCTTGATGTGGCTCGGTGAACAGATTACGGAACGCGGAATCGGTAACGGTATTTCGATCATTATCTTTGCAGGTATCGCTGCTGGTATCCCGATGCACATTCGGACAACGATCGAATCGAACTTCATTCAGGATGGTCAAGTGTTTATGAACATTCTGAAGGGTGTCATCATCCTGCTGATTTTGGTTCTGATCATTACCGGTGTTGTATTCATTCAGCAAGGTATCCGTAAGATTCCGGTTCAATACGCGAAGCGTGTTGTAGGAAACAAAATGTACGGCGGACAGAATACACACATTCCACTCAAGATTAACGGAGCAGGCGTTATTCCGGTAATCTTTGCGATGTCACTCTTGCAGTTCCCGGTTATCCTTGCCAGCTTCTGGGCTCACCAGAGTTGGGCAAAATGGGTTACGGAGAATCTGGCTTATGACAGCCCGCTTGGAATGGTACTGTATGTGCTCATGATCATTGGTTTCACGTTCTTCTACACCTTCGTGCAGATGAACCCGAACCAAATGGCTGATAATATGAAGAAGAACGGCGGCTATGTTCCGGGCATTCGTCCTGGTAAAGCTACCGAGAAGTATCTGACCCGGGTTATGACCCGTCTGACCATGACAGGAGCTCTGTTCCTGGCCGTGATCTCCGTACTTCCGGTGTTCTTTGGATCACTTGCAGGTCTTCCGCGTACGGTTCAGATTGGTGGTACGTCCCTCTTGATCGTGGTCGGTGTTGCACTGGATACGATGAAGCAGATCGAAAGCCAACTGATCAAACGTCATTACAAAGGTTTTATCAATAAATAGGCGATAGGTTCCGGCGAGTGGTCTGTATCGCTTCCCGGCGCCTATTGTGTTGTTCTTGCTAGTCAATCAAGGGGAGGGAGTGACGTAAGGTGAACATCTTATTCATGGGTCCTCCTGGGGCAGGAAAAGGGACGCAAGCAGAAAACATCGTGAATGAATTCGGTATTCCTCATATTTCAACGGGCGATGCATTTCGTCTCGCGATCAAACAAGGAACTCCCATCGGAATTAAAGCGAAGGAATTCATGGATCAGGGTCTGCTGGTACCGGATGACGTAACGATTGGTATTGTGGAAGAGCGTCTGCAGCAGTCCGATTGCGAAAAAGGTTTTTTATTGGACGGTTTTCCAAGAACCCTTTCGCAAGCGGAAGCGCTGGATGAGATTCTCGCCCGCTTGAATACTGGTCTCGATCATGTCATCAACCTGAAAGTTGATCGGGAAAAGCTTCTGGCTCGCCTTACCGGCCGCCGGATTTGCAAAAACTGTGGTTCGACTTATCATGTGATCTTTAATCCTCCTAAACAGGAAGGCATTTGTGATAAATGCGGCGGCGAATTGTACCAGCGCTCCGATGATAACGAAGAGAGCGTCGGCATTCGTTTAGACGAATATATCAACAAAACAGCACCACTCCTCACGTTTTATGAGAACAAAGGTCTTTTGCGTCAAATCGATGGTGATCAGGAAATCGACGCGGTTTCAACACAAATTGCGTCTATACTGAGAGGTTAAGTATAATGATCATTTGTAAATCCGAAACGGAACTGAGCTTGATGAGAGAAGCAGGAAGGATCGTGGCGGAATGCCACAAACTCCTTGCAGCTCATGTAGAACCGGGCATTACGACCGGGGAACTTGACCTTATGGCCGACAAGTTCATTCGAAGCCAAGGCGCTGTGCCATCTTTTAAAGGCTACAACGGATTTCCTTCCAGCATTTGCGCATCAGTCAACGAAGAATTGGTGCATGGATTTCCAGGCAAACGCAAATTAATCGAGGGCGATATCGTTACGTTTGATATCGGTGCACAGTACCAGGGTTACCATGGTGACTCGGCATGGACCTACGCTGTAGGAGAGATTTCCGAAGAGGCCCAGCGTCTGCTGGACGTAACGGAAGGATCGCTCTATGCTGGACTTGCGCTAATCAAACCCGATGTCCGCTTGTTTACAATCTCTCATGCCATACAGCGTCATATCGAGGATGCAGGTTTCTCTGTCGTCCGGGAATACGTTGGTCATGGTGTGGGTACCGATCTGCATGAGGATCCGCAAATTCCGAACTATGGCATCCCTGACCGCGGACCAAGACTCAAACCGGGCATGGTGCTCGCGATTGAGCCGATGGTCAATGCGGGTAAGCGGAACGTCAAGACGCTGGAAGACAACTGGACGGTTGTAACGGTAGACGGCTCACTATGTGCTCACTTCGAGCATACGGTAGCAGTCACGCCGGATGGCATGGAAATTTTGACGAAGCTGCCGGAATAGGGTGATAACATGAATAATGAAGTCACGCTTCAGCCCGGGCAGATTGTTAAGATACTGAAAGGCAGAGATGCCGGACAGTATGCCGTTATCGTTTCGATTGAGGACAGCAGGTTCGTGTGGATCGCGGATGGGGACAAACGCAAGTTTGACGGGGCCAAGAAGAAGAATGTTCTTCATCTTGAACCTCAATCCTACATTAGCAGTGAAGTGGTAAACAGTTTGCAAGAAAGCGGTCGGGTTACAAACGGTAAGCTGCGTTTCGCACTGGACCGGTTTGTATCCGATAAATCCAAGGCAGATCAGAAAGGAGACTAACTGTGGCTAAAGAAGATGTCATTGAAGTCGAAGGAACGGTCATTGAGCCGTTGCCGAATGCTACCTTTAAAGTCGAGCTGGAGAATGGTCATCAAATTCTCGCTCATGTTTCCGGAAAGCTGCGGATGCACTTTATCCGTATCCTTACAGGAGACAAAGTGGTTGTTCAACTCTCGCCGTATGATTTAACCAAAGGTCGTATCACGTACCGTAAATAGATTCAAGGTTCCCCTGGGGAATTAAGGAAAGCTGCGAAGCGGTTTTACTGACGTAAAACTCAGCAGCGGTAACAAACTACTTTAGTTTCGAAGCTGGTTTTACAACGTAAAACTTGGAGGAGGTAATTAGCATGAAGGTAAGACCTTCTGTAAAGCCTATTTGCGAAAAATGCAAAGTCATTCGCCGCAAAGGGAACGTAATGGTTATCTGTGAAAATCCGAAACACAAACAAAAACAAGGTTAAAGAAGGGGGTGTAGCGTAAAATGGCTCGTATAGCTGGTGTGGATTTGCCACGTGACAAACGCGTTGAGATCGCCTTGACTTACATTTTCGGAATCGGTAAAACGACTTCCCAGAAAGTACTGAAAGAAACTGGAATCAATGCAGACACTCGTGTCCGTGATTTGACAGAAGATGAAGTCAGCAAATTGCGCGAAACGATCGATGGTATGGTTAAGGTAGAAGGTGACCTGCGTCGTGAAATTTCCTTAAATATTAAACGTCTCACGGAGATCGGCTGCTACCGCGGTATTCGTCACCGTCGTGGATTGCCTGTTCGTGGTCAACGTACTAAAACGAATGCTCGTACACGTAAAGGTCCTCGTCGTACCGTAGCGAACAAGAAGAAATAAGAAAGGGGGATAATAGACAATGGCTAAACCAAAAAAAGTCGTACGTACTAAACGTCGTGACCGCAAAAATATTGAAAGTGGCGTGGCTCATATCCGCTCCACATTCAACAATACAATCGTAACGATTACGGATCCTCACGGAAACGCGATTTCTTGGGCAAGCTCCGGCGGCCTTGGATTTAAAGGTTCCCGTAAGTCGACCCCGTTCGCTGCGCAAATGGCTGCTGAAACAGCTGCCAAAGCGGCTATGGAACACGGTATGAAAGCGGTGGAAGTAATGGTTAAAGGTCCTGGTGCTGGTCGTGAAGCAGCAATTCGTTCTCTGCAAGCAGCAGGTCTCGAAGTCAACCTGATCAAAGACGTTACACCAATTCCACATAACGGATGCCGCCCACCAAAACGTCGTCGCGTATAATGAAGTCATCCTGTTAATGTGGTATAAATCCGTTGCAATCTGCTAATAATGGTTGTTTAGGCATACTACTACATGGATTACTGGATAAGATGACAGTTTCATATAGGAGCGACGTTTGAAGGAGGGGTACTTGCGTGATTGAAATCGAAAAGCCGAAAATTGAGACCGTTGATGTCAATGAAGATGGAACCTATGGGAAATTCGTTGTTGAGCCTCTGGAGAGAGGGTATGGCACGACGCTGGGGAACTCGCTTCGCCGCATCTTGTTATCCTCACTACCGGGAGCTGCAGTCACATCGATTCAAATCGATGGCGTACTGCATGAATTTTCCACGATTCCGGGTGTCATGGAAGACGTGACCGAGGTCATCCTGAACCTGAAAGCTTTGTCTCTGAAAATTCATTCCGATGAAGAGAAAGTGTTCGAGATTGATGCGGAGGGTGAAGGGGTTGTTACTGCTGGTGACATCCGTGCGGATAGTGATGTGGAGATTCTGAATCCAGATCTTCATATTGCAACGCTCGGCCCTGGTGCAAGACTTCATATGCGTATTTTTGCCAGTCGCGGTCGTGGCTATGTCCAGGCGGATCGGAACAAACGCGATGACCAGCCTATCGGCGTCATTCCCGTCGATTCGATCTATACTCCGATTAGCCGTGTTAACTACGGTGTGGAAAATACGCGTGTTGGTCAAGTAACCAACTACGATAAACTGACGCTTGAAATTTGGACGGATGGCAGCATCCGCCCGGAAGAAGCTGTTAGTCTCGGCGCGAAAATCTTGACTGAGCATCTCTTCCTCTTCGTAGGTCTGACCGACGAAGCGAAGGATGCTGAGATCATGGTTGAGAAAGAAGAAGACAAGAAAGAAAAAGTGCTTGAAATGACGATCGAAGAGCTGGATCTTTCCGTTCGTTCCTACAACTGCTTGAAACGTGCCGGCATTAATACGGTACAAGAGCTGACCACGAAAACCGAAGAGGATATGATGAAAGTCCGGAACCTCGGACGCAAATCCTTGGAGGAAGTACAAGAGAAGCTTGAAGAGTTGGGCCTGGGACTTCGTACGGAAGAATAGCATAGATTCGGCTTAGCTTAGCAAAGGAGGGAAAAACACATGGCATACCAAAAGTTGGGCCGCGATTCCAGTGCGCGTAAAGCGTTGTTCCGTGACCTGGTAACCGACCTTTTCTTATATGAGCGCATTCAAACGACTGAAGCCAAAGCGAAAGAAGTTCGTTCGATCGCTGAGAAGTTGATCACAAAAGCAAAAAAAGGTGATCTTCACGCTCGTCGTCAAGTAGCTGCATTCGTGCGTCGTGAAACAGTAGACGGTGAACAAGATGCAATTCAAAAATTGTTCTCCGAAATCGCTCCTCGTTACTCCGAGCGTCCAGGCGGATACACTCGTATCCTGAAACTGGGACCTCGTCGTGGTGACGCAGCTCCAATGGTTTACTTGGAACTGGTAGATCGCGCGTAATATAGCTTTGTTCCATTGAAGTGACTGTAGTTATGTATGCCCGGCTCTGTAGATGTTTATTCTTGGAGCCATGAACGGGAAGTGGTGCGAGATATAGTCGATCATCTGGTTCGACTCGTCTCGACTACTCCATGGGCAACAATAACGGGGACCTTCTAGTCATGTGGCTGACTCGAAGGGTTCGGCTTAACATGATGAAAAGGAGCTCCTATGGGGCTCTTTTTTTGATGGATGTAGAATGTATAAGTTATCAGCGAAGCTGATGGCACTCTATAATCGAAAGAAAACTTCCGCTATACTCAGGAGGTCAGCAATGCGTAATCTTCTGATGAAGGTCAGTTACGACGGTACCGATTATAACGGCTTTCAGACCCAGCCCGGTGGCCACACGATTCAGGACTATTTGGAGGAAGCGATCCGCCGTTTATCTGGTGAACAGCTCAAGATTACGGCTTCTGGCCGGACAGATGCTGGGGTGCATGCTCGTGCCCAAGTTTTTAATTTCTACACAGCTTCTCCAATTCCCGTTGAGCGTTGGTGTATGGCATTAAACACCTGGCTGCCGGAAGATATCGTGGTTTCCGATGCGATGGAGGTACCGATGGAATTCCACTCCCGCCACGCAGCGAAACGCAAAACCTATCGTTTTACCATCAATGCAAACCAATATCCGGATCTATTCAATCGGAGGTACCAGATCCATCATCATGGAAAACTGGATATCGCAGCCATGGAGCAGGGACTTTCTCATCTGATTGGAACGCATGACTATACAACGTTTGCGTCACGGAAGTCGACGAAGCCGTCTCACGTTCGTACTATTTTTGATGCATGGATCGAGAAGGATACGTCAATGTGCCGTCCAGGCACGAGAGATCAAGGAGTCATTCATACGTACGTATCCGGGAACGGGTTTCTGCAGCATATGGTTCGGATCATTATGGGGACGTTGATTGAGGTAGGGGAAGGCAAGCGCCATCCGGATGATATGTTGGCCATACTGGAAGCCAAAAACCGGGCAGCAGCCGGTCCAACAGCCATGGGCAAGGGCCTGATGTTATGGGAAGTGGAGTATGATATCGCCGGAAAGGATTAACCTCAATGCCCGTCGATATCAGACTACGGATAAGGCGATCACATAAAGAAGAAGAAATCGCTTCTGGATGTGATGGGCGACTTGTTAGAATAACACGCATGGTGTAAGGTGGAAAACCAAAAAACACTTGCGGAAGTGGGCGTAATCCTGTATTATATAAGTTGTGTTTTCTTAACGGCTCTCCCACAGCCCCGGTTAAGAAAATGCCGAATGCAAGACTGCAACACCATGACAATGCTTTAAACATGAATGAAGATAAATAATGAAAATTAATGATGATTTTCGGACGAATACAAGGAGGAACTATACATGCGTACCACCTATATGGCGAAGCCAAATGAAGTTGAGCGCAAATGGTACATCGTTGATGCCGAAGGCAAGACGCTTGGCCGTTTGGCAAGTGAAGTTGCGGCTCTGATCCGCGGCAAACATAAGCCTCAATTCACTCCACATGTTGACACAGGGGATTTCGTGGTTGTTATCAACGCCGAGAAAATCCACCTCACTGGCAAAAAGATGGAGAACAAAAAATACTACCGTCACTCCCTGCATCCAGGTGGATTGAAAGTAACTACAGCTCAAGACCTGATTGCGAAATACCCAGAGCGTGTAATCGAAAGCGCGGTTCACGGCATGCTTCCTAAAACTCGCATGGGCGAGAAAATGAAGCTGAGACTGAAAGCATATGCAGGCACAGCACATCCACATGAAGCACAAAAACCAGAAGCTTACGAACTTCGCGGTTAATTAAAAAGGAGGACAGTTTCATGGCACAAGTACAATACTATGGGACAGGTCGTCGTAAACACTCGGTAGCACGTGTACGCCTCGTACCGGGTGAAGGACGCATTGTCATCAATAAACGTGATATTAATGAATATTTCGGTTTGGAAACACTCAAGCTGATCGTTAAACAACCTTTGAATCTGACAGAAACACTGGGCAAATATGACGTGCTTGTCATCGCTCACGGTGGCGGCATCTCCGGTCAAGCTGGAGCAATCCGTCACGGTATCTCCCGTGCTCTTCTGAAAGCAGATCCAGAATTCCGTCCATCTCTGAAAAGAGCTGGATTCCTGACTCGCGACCCTCGTATGAAAGAGCGTAAGAAATACGGTCTTAAAGCAGCTCGTCGCGCGCCTCAGTTCTCCAAGCGTTAATATTTCCGACTTACCAAGCCCTTGGCCATTATGGTCAAGGGCTTTTTTATGTTTAGAGAAAGCGGTTGTCCACAAAGATATTCACAGGATGGACAAGACAGTCGGATTATATTGGCCAAATCTAGAACCGGTTGTTCACATGCTGTGCACAACCTGCGGATAGATGGATGTAGATAGGGATGATCTTACATCGTTAACCACTTGACTTGATATGTAAATAGAGATATATTATTAATTGCGAATTAATTAAGTACTTAAATAATTAATATTTAATCATTAATTAAATAAGTAATTTTCGGAGCAGAGAAGGGGGGATATGGTTGGATCGCAATGAAGAGATTTTTAAGGTATCGTCGATGTTCCGGGCACTACTGAAGAACATTCATCAGGAATGGAACAAGTCGAGCGCCGGGAAGTACAACTTAAGCTTTCCACAATTTCAGGTGCTGTATGTATTAAAGCTGCGAGGGCCACTGAAGGTATCGGAGCTTGCAGAAGCTTTGTCTTTAACACCGCCAGCTATAACCGGCCTAACGGATAAATTGGTTGCGGAAGGATACTTGCAGAAAGAGCGTGCAGAGGATGACCGGAGAGTTGTCAATATCACACTCTTGGAACCAGGTCTAGATGTAATTAGGAAAGTGAAGAAGGATCAGAAGGAAATGATTCAGGGGTTTTTCAATTTTCTCTCTGAGGAAGACATTCAGCATTTGAGAAGAATCTTCTCCTTGATGCTGTCAAACATAGATAAAGATAATCACAACAACGGGTAGAGGTGGAGCATGGAGCATTTAACGCTTAAACGTAAAGTTTCAATTATGATTGCGATCATGGCTGCGATGTTCTTCGCAGCCA
The DNA here is from genome assembly GCF_056173265.1 of Paenibacillus sp. QJM3NY_38. Classification (NCBI taxonomy): domain Bacteria; kingdom Bacillati; phylum Bacillota; class Bacilli; order Caryophanales; family Paenibacillaceae; genus Paenibacillus; species Paenibacillus sp. QJM3NY_38. The sequence goes on along the minus strand of NZ_CM149665.1, from coordinate 6,546,533 downwards.
TTAACCAGACGATAACGAGCACCGCAATGCCGCGGATTATCGCCATTCTTGATGGCATGGATTATTACACATGGACCATCAATATTTATTTGTTAACATCAACGATCGCAACGATATTGGTAGGTAAGCTGTCCGACATGTTCGGACGTAAGCCGTTTATTTTGATAGGTATATTATTTTTTATGTTAGGGGCTTTCCTGACGGGTACATCAACAGACGTGTATCAATTCATTATTTATCGCGGTATTCAAGGTATAGGTGCCGGTATTATCCAATCAACCGCATTTATGTCGGTCGGGGACTTATTTCCACCGCGCGAACGTGGCAAATGGATGGGGCTGATGACCGCGGTATTCGGTTTTTCCAGTGTCCTTGGTCCTACGCTTGGCGGATATCTGGTCGATAACATCGAATGGCGTTGGTTATTCTGGATCTTCCTGCCGCTGGGTGTAGTTGCCTTCATCATGATTTGGACGTTGTTTCCGAAGGTTGAACGCAAGCCTGGCCAGTCCATTGACTATTTAGGTTCCTTATTCCTTACAACGTCCATCGTTCCTTTACTGCTGGCCTTTTCTTGGGCAGGTACGGAATATGCTTGGGGATCACCGCAGATTATTGGTCTCATCGCAGCTTCAGTCGTATCAGCTTTTATCTTTATCTTGGTGGAGATGAAGGCGAAGGAACCGGTATTGCCACTTAGTTTGTTCAAAAATAGTGTCGTTACGGTTTCTAATCTGATTGGATTTTTTATGAACTTTGGTCTGATGGGTGCCATGATTTATATTTCCTTCTATGTTCAAGGTGTGCTTGGCATCTCACCAACCTATGCCGGCTATGTAACCATCCCGATGTCGATTTTCATGATGGGTACGAGTGCTATAGCAGGTCAACTCATTGCTAAAAGTGGTAAGTACAAACGGTACGCACTTCTTGGAGTTCCAATAATGATGGTCGGTATGGGCATTATGGTGTTCATGGACAACATTTGGCTTACTGTAGTTAGTACCATTATTTTTGGTATCGGTCTTGGTTTGGGTATGCCGGTATTCTCGCTGGCTACTCAGAATGCGGTACCCCACAATGAGCTCGGTGTAGCAACAGCTTCATCCCAGTTGTTCCGTAATCTCGGCGGCACAATCGGGATCGCGGTTATGGGAACGGTTATGTCGAACAGTCTGACGAAGAATTTGAAGGAAGCACTTCAGTCGAGTAATGCACCGGATTTTAGCTCGGTGGATCCGCAGCTAGCACAGCAGATGTTGTCCTTCGCTAATCCGCAGACACTGATGAATAAACCGCTGATTGAACAAACGCAGGCAAGTCTTCCTGCCGATGTACAGCCTTTGTTCGCGCAAATGATACAAAGTATCCGCGATGCGCTTGGAAATACATTGTCCATGGTGTTCCTCACAGGTACGTTAGTCCTCGTAGTCGCGCTGCTGCTCGTATTCTTCTTAAAGGAGATTCCGCTGCGAACGACGAATCAGGCATCCGCTCCCAAATCCGAGGACTCGGAAGGGAAGAGTGCCGGCGCAGGTACTAGAACTAAAGAGGTATCCGTAGCAACAACAGACTAAGATTGGTATTTGTCAAAATGTTTGGAAATCGAAGAGAAAAAAGACCCTTTCTGCTTATGCAGGAAGGGTTTTTTCGTTTTTCATGGTAACGATTTGATGGTTGACATTTATTAGGAATGTTTTATACTGTATTTAATTCATATTATTTCAGTAGGATTATCGGGATTAATATCGGGGGAGGCATCCAATCATGAATTTGCTGGAGAAAGAGGATTTGATCCGAGTGCAAGCAGAAGAGCTTGAGCATGCATCGGCTGAGGAAGTCATCGCATATGCGATCAAGACATTTCCCAATATAACGTTTGCTTGCAGCTTTGGAGCAGAAGATGTGGTATTGGTGGACATGATTCAAAAGATTAGCCCGTCGACGGATATTTTTTATCTGGATACCGATTTTCACTTCAAGGAAACATACGAAACGCGGGATCGTATGGCCGAACGTTATGGCCTGGAATTCGTGCGGGTCTCTCCGCTCATTACGCCGGAAGAGCAAGCGGCTCAGCATGGTGAGGCATTATGGAGCGTCAACCCGACTGAGTGCTGCAACATCCGAAAGGTAGAACCATTAACTCGGATTCTGTCTCAATATGAGGCTTGGATTACAGGAATACGAAGAGATCAAGCCCCTACCAGGGCGAATTCGAAGAAGATTGAATATGATACCAAGTTCGGTTTGGTGAAGTTCAATCCGATCGCAGGCTGGACTAGCGAGGATGTGTGGAACTACATCCGAGCTAACGATATTATCTACAACCCGCTGCATGATCAGAATTATCCGAGTATTGGCTGCGAACATTGCACACGACAGGTTATGCCAGGAGAAGATCCACGCGCTGGACGCTGGTCAGGCCATGAGAAGACCGAATGCGGACTTCATAAATAAACCAATCAAAATCGACTTAGGATCGTAAGTTACAGCATAAGAAGGAGGAATTATTCATGACAGCCATACTCCCTCATGGTGGTACGCTGGTACAGCGGGTAGCCCAAGGGGCAGAGCGTGAAGATTTATTGAAACAGGTCGGCACTCTTCATAAGATCCCTGTAAACGCTTGGAGCATCTCGGACCTGGATTTGATCGGGGTCGGGGCATTTTCGCCACTGCAAGGATTTTTGAACGAGCAGGATTACAAGTCTGTGGTTTCCTCTATGCGTTTAGCGGACGGTACGGTCTGGAGCATACCGGTTACACTGGCTGTTGATGAATTTACAGCGGCTAAACTTGCCGTCGGCGAGAAGGCGGCACTTGTAGGCGAAGAAGATGGGGTCGTCTATGGCGTTATCGATGTTGAGAGCGTCTATAAGGTGGATCAGCAAGCTGAGGCTGTTCAAGTATTTAAGACGGATGATCCTGAGCACCCAGGCGTGAAGAAACTTTTCGAACGTCCTTCAACCTATGTAGGCGGGCCGATTCAAGTGCTGAATCGTCCGCAGCCGGAACGGTTTGGCGAGTTTTATTTTGATCCGGCAGAGACCCGGGAACAGTTCAAAGCGAAGGGCTGGAATACAGTTGTTGGCTTTCAGACACGTAATCCGGTTCACCGTGCACATGAATACATTCAGAAGAGCGCCATGGAAATCGTAGACGCATTATTCCTCAATCCGCTTGTAGGAGAGACCAAATCGGATGACGTTCCTGCCAATGTGCGAATGAAGAGCTATCTGACCTTGCTGGAGAACTACTATCCCGCGGAGCGCACCTTCCTGGGCGTATTTCCGGCTGCCATGCGTTATGCGGGACCTAGAGAAGCTATATTTCATGCAATGGTGCGGAAAAACTATGGCTGTACCCATTTTATCGTTGGCCGGGATCATGCAGGAGTCGGTGACTATTACGGCACGTATGAGGCTCAGGAAATTTTCAAGAATTTTACTGCAGAAGAGCTGGGTATTACCCCGCTGTTCTTTGAGCACAGCTTCTTCTGCACCACTTGCGGAAACATGGCTTCAAGCAAAACATGCCCGCATCCGAAGGAGGATCATCTGACCTTGTCGGGAACGAAGGTTCGTGGCTTGCTTCGCGAAGGACAGTGCCCGCCACCGGAATTTACGCGCCCCGAAGTCGCGCAAGTGCTGATCGAAGGCATGAAAGAGCAGATTACGGTCTAACAAAGGCATAAATAGCCACCTTGTCCCATATGATGGAGTAGAACAACTCATGGGACGAGGTGGTTTTGTTATGTCTAGGCGGAGATCGGACAAGGTTACGGTATGGATATCGCTGAAGAGAATCAAGCAAACCCTGATTGGAGCTGCGCTGCTGTCACTGCTCATTATCGTTGTAACATACGAAATCCCCTCTGCCAAAACGTCGAATACCTGGAGTTTGCCGCTTGCCGGCAAAGTCATTGCCCTTGATGCAGGACATGGCGGCCCAGATGGCGGGGCGGTAAGCCGACAAGGTGTCATCGAGAAGGATGTAAACCTGGCCATCGCCTTGTATTTGCGTGATTATTTGCAGCAGGCTGGCGCGCTCGTTATTATGACAAGAGAAGGAGACTATGACCTGGCTGCAGAAAGCACAAAGGGGTATTCCAAGCGTAAAACGGAAGACCTCAAACAACGCGTGCGGATGATCGAGGACAGTAAGGCGGATCTATTTATCAGCATGCATCTGAACAGCATACCGTCCAATCGGTGGAGAGGGGCGCAGACCTTTTTCCCTCCAAATAATGAGGAAAGCAAAAAACTTGCCGAATGGATTCAGGCTGAAATCCGGCATAACCTGGAGAATACGCAGCGTTTGGCCAAAACGGATGATAAGATATTTTTGCTTCAAGCCCTGCGCATGCCTTCTGCATTGGTAGAGGTCGGTTTCTTGTCCCATCCGGAGGAATCCGAATTGCTGCGTGATGAGAAATACCAGAGAAAGGTCGCAGCTTCTGTGTACAATGGCATTTTACGTTATACCTCCGGAGAGTCCGCCAGCGAGTCGTCACAAGCTGCAGAGTAATGGTATAATAGACAGGAATATCGAAACATTGTCTATTCCATTACATAGAGCAGAGGTGCTTATATGCTGACTAGAGAAACGGTACAGGAGATACTCCAGCCTTTACGCGATCCCGAAACCGGGAAGAGCCTAATGGAGCTCCAGCGTATTCGGGATATTGTTGTGAAGGAACGCACGGTCCGATTATCCGTGACTTACAGCAGTGAAGATGTACGCGCTTCCTTGGAGGCGCAGATCAGAGAAATTCTTGAAGCTATGGGGGCAGAGGATATCCATATCCGCATGCGCCCTCTGGACAATGCCGTTAGCGGAGCAGACCGGGAGGAAGATAACGATCGCGAGAAGCTGACAAAAGGACATGCCGCCGGCATGGAACAGAATATGCTCCTTAGCGAGCAATCCGGTGTTCATTTCATTGCGATTGCAAGCGGCAAAGGCGGCGTGGGTAAATCCACCGTTACGGTGAATTTAGCTGCAGCTTTGGCTCGGCAAGGCAAGAAGGTAGGTTTGATTGATGCGGATATTTATGGCTTCAGCGTACCGGATATGATGGGCATTGAAGAGGGGCCGTCCGTAACCGAGGAGGGTGTCATCCATCCGGTTGAGCGTTTTGGTGTCAAGGTGATGTCCATGGGCTTCTTCATCCGCGAGAATAGTCCGGTGATTTGGCGCGGACCGATGCTTGGCAAAATGCTGCGTCAATTTTTCACGGATGTCGCTTGGGGAGATTTGGACTACATGCTGCTGGACCTGCCGCCAGGAACAGGGGACGTGGCGCTGGACGTGCATCAGATGATTCCGCAGAGCAAAGAGATCATCGTAACCACCCCGCATGCTACGGCGGCGTTTGTAGCTGCCAGAGCGGGTGCCATGGCCTTGCAGACCGATCATGAAATCTTAGGCGTCGTCGAGAACATGTCTTATTATGTCTGCTCCCATGGCGGGGAGAAGGATTATGTATTTGGTCGTGGAGGCGGAGGGAAGCTTGCTGAGACGCTTCATACCGAGCTGCTCGCGCAGCTTCCGTTAGGAGCGCCGGATAACCACCCTTCAGAGCCGGACTTCTCCCCGTCGGTGTATAAGGCAGGTACCGAGAGCGCAGGGATTTACGATGAAATAGCCGCAAGGATTGCAGCCAAGCTTGAGGAATCCATCTAGATGGTCAATACGCATATAATGAAACAGGCTCCCTAGTTAGGGAGCCTGTTAATGTTTATGGGAGAGGTGGGGAGATGCTGCTTAACTACCGCCGCCTTCACCGCCGCCTTCTTCTCCTTCGCCGCCGCCTTCACCGCCACCTTCACCACCGCCGCCACCGCCTTGCTCTTCTTGTCCTTGTCCTTCGCCTTCTTTTTTCTTCTCCACTTTAGGCTGAAGTTCGTCTTTTACGACCGTTTTAAGCAGTTCCAGCACCTCCATGCGGAACAGCGGGTTCTGCATAGCTTCCTGCATCACGGTCATGGACTGTTTGCGATAATCCGGGGTGTTGGTCAGTTCAAGAAACGATTTCATCACGTCAGGAGATTTTAACATATCTTGAATCGCTTTTTGATACGTCGGGTCCTTGATGAGCTGCATATGCAGCTGCTTGCTCTCGGAATTGATGGCTTTGGCAAAATCACCCGCGAATTGCGGATCGGTCATAATCTTCTCAATTTCCTTCTTATATTCCTCCGATACCAGTGTATCCTTAACGGCCATGCGAATTTGATCCCCGGACTGGGCGGACATCATCCGCATCCCCATGGATCCGCCGCTTCCGGAGGAGCCGCCGGATCCGCCGCCAAGCGCTTCCTCTACCGCTTTTTTACCTTCGTCGGTTTTCAGAATGTCGACCACCATGGACTTGATTTCTTTATATCCGAGCTGCGGGGACGAGCTTTGTTCTGCACCACAAGCGGTAAGCACCACGGCAGCAACGAAGACGATAATACATAAACGAAATAACGGCCACTTCATTACCGTTGTCCTCCTTTTTCAAGATCATTGAATTTATAAGCGAAGCCGAACAAATTCGATAATCGCAAGAAAAACATCCGCAGCATTATGGTAGGTCCTCTGGTGAAGTACGCTCGATCGATGTTTTTCTTACGGTTCTTCGCATAGTATGTGATGGATTTGCAGAAATATGTCGGATTCAGAATGGTTTTTTATTGTGAACGTTGGTAAAATAATGATCTGTGGGGGTGGAAGTTAGTTGAGCTTACGAAAGTGGTCTAAATTGTTTTTGAAAACGCTGCTCGTCGGGGCAGTGGCGGCATTAATTGTAGGTCTGATCCTGCAGTTGTTTAATGGCGCGATCGAATTTACGGGAATGGCCGATTTATTGATATACCCGCTGATTTTGTTGGGCTCTGGGGCACTGGTGAGCGTATACTCCCAGATGGGCTTTTTTGCGTACCTGACTTTAAATTATATGGGGATAGGCATATTCCGCCGAAAAACTTGGCAGTACATTCAGATTGTGTTGGCTGTTCTAGCATTGCTGGAGCTAATGTTCTTCCGTACCTTTGTCGGCGGATCCACTAGCCTGCAGCAGGATTTGATTTTAGGTATTTCCATTTTGGTTATTGCCGTTGTTGTTGCTTATCTCAAAGTGAAGAGCACAAACGCTAATGCATGGATTCCGACCCTCTTCTTCATGATGGCCATTTCCATTGTGGAGATTATCGGTGTACTGCAAATTGGAGTCAGCAACGCCACGATCTTTATGGTGGTACCATTGCTAATCTGTAATGCATACCAAATTCTGACGCTTCATAAAGTTACACAAGACGAAAAAAAGAGCTAACACCTTAGCTCTTTTTTTGTTAAACATTATTCAATTACAAAGGTTCCTCTCGAGAGTTTAAAGTCCGCCTGCATCCTCGATGCTCTTCTGCACTGAAGCGTGATCACGAACCTCGGTGCCTTGGGCGCTGCCCTGTTGAAGCAGATCGGTTACCGTAACGAACTCGTAGCCTTTATTGCGCAGTTCCTTGATGATGAGAGGGAGAGCTTCATGTGTTTGCTTCACGGAGTCGCTGGCATGCATCAGCACGATGTCTCCCGGATGTGCTTTGGAGACGACGCGGTCCACAATTTTGTCGACGCCGATATTCTTCCAGTCCCTGGAGTCGGTATCCCACTGGATCACCGTGTAGTTAAGGCTCTGGGCTATGCCGAGCACTCTTTTGTCAAAATCCCCGTTAGGCATTCGTATTAATTTGGGTTCTTGTCCGGTCATTGCGGTTAAAATAGTATGTGCCGAAGAAATCTGCTTGCGAATTTCCTCATCGGTGAGCGTGCTGTAATTATCGTGCTTGAAGCCGTGGCTCCCGATTTCATATCCGCTTTCCTTAATGGCATTCACGATATCGGGATGCGTTTTGCTCCATGGCGCAGACAGGAAGAAGGTTGCTTTTTGAACTCCATTGTCTTTTAAGGCCTGTAAAATAGGCTCTGCGCGTTTTTCGCCCCAGCTGATGTCAAACGTTAACGCGATCTGTTTCTTATCCGTAGACACGCTGTAAATCGCTGACGGGTTGTTCTCGGAGAAGACCGAGATGTTGTCACTCTCCACATAAATAACGCCGATTGCAAAGATCGCCGCGGCAAGGACGAAGAAAAACCGCTTAATCTTTCTGCCGTTGAATACATAAAAAGAATTCATAATACGTGCGCCCCTCTCCCTTCAGTGTGCAATAGCTTGTTTACTTTCAACATATGCTCGTACTTGCGAGTTATACCAATTTAGGAGGTAGCGAATGTTACGTTTTAGCATTTTTCTCAGAGATTTAAGATCGATCCGGAAGGCATTGCTCTTGGCAGCGGTCTTATTTATCGCCGGAATCGTGGCGGGGGCAAGTTCAGAGGGGTTCGAGCAATTCCTTCTTGGTCAGCTTCAAGGATTAGGAGAGATAAGCCAGCAGCTCGGTTCCTCCGATCATCCCGAATGGAATTTCTTTGTCTTTATCTTTCTTAACAACAGCATTAAGAGCGTGCTGGTCATGTTCTCAGGCTTGCTGCTTGGCGTAATACCGTTCTTCTTCCTGGTCATTAATGGCATGGTGATAGGTTTCTTACTGAAGGTTGTGGGGGAGAGCGGAGAGAGTCTGTTTGATCTGATTGTGAAAGGGCTGCTGCCACATGGGATCATTGAGATACCGGTCATTGTGATTGCCTGTGGATATGGCCTGGCTCTTGGCGGGCTGGTGTTAAGAAGTATAACGGCGAGAGGCGAACGCAGAAGCGGGATAGGTGCGGAGTGGCGCGGGTTTTGGCGCAAGCTGGGTACTGCATCCTTATGGGTTGTCGTGCTGCTGCTCATTGCGGCAATAATCGAAAGCACAATTACGTTGTGGCTGATGTCATAATTTTCCCTGAAATTGTGCATACCTAATAAAGCAGCTTAGCAGAGTAAAGAGAGAGCTGCGTGGACAGGACGTTCATCATCATGCGCAGACAGCATTCATTCGGTTTAGAGATCCCGCCAATACGGTTAATCACCAATACATAGGCAAG
>NZ_CM149665.1:6255000-6535000 GCF_056173265.1 Paenibacillus sp. QJM3NY_38 | reverse complement strand
TAAGATAAGTGACGAGGCCTCCGGTAGTTGATCGGAATGAACCTCGAAGCCATACTTCACTTTTGAAGTGAAATTATGGGGCTATAGCTCAGCTGGGAGAGCGCCTGCCTTGCACGCAGGAGGTCAGGGGTTCGATCCCCCTTGGCTCCACCATAAACTTTCATGTCACTTCCATAAATTGCAGGTTGAACTGCGAGATATCATGTGATATGATAATCTTCCGGTCGAAAGACTGGGGTTGATCCTTGAAAACTAGATAACGAAACGAATTTGCGCAATTAGAAATATCCTTTTAGCTGAACTTGTGTCAAGTGATTGATCAAGTTTAATAAAAAGTAGCGCGAAGGTTTTGGGATCATCGATCCTTTGGAAGTTTCGTTTCCACCTATTAACTCGTTTAGTAGATCAGGAAACAAACGGACAACAGAGCGATGAGCACAATAACCGGAGCAATTGGTTAAGCTACTAAGAGCACACGGAGGATGCCTAGGCGCTAGGAGCCGAAGAAGGACGTGGCGAACAACGATACTGCCTCGGGGAGCTGTAAGCAAGCTTCGATCCGGGGATGTCCGAATGGGGAAACCCAGCTAGTGTAATAGCTAGTTACCCGTATCTGAATACATAGGATGCGAGGAGGCATACCCAGGGAACTGAAACATCTAAGTACCTGGAGGAAGAGAAAACAAGAGTGATTCCGTCAGTAGCGGCGAGCGAACGCGGAACAGCCTAAACCAGAGAGCTTGCTCTCTGGGGTTGTGGGACGTCTCACATGGAGTTACAAAGGAATTTATTAGGCGAAGAGGTCTGGAAAGGCCCGCTATAAGAGGTAAAAGCCCTGTAGCCGAAAGTATATTCCCTCCGAGACGGATCCCGAGTAGTGCGGGGCACGTGAAACCCCGTATGAATCCAGCAGGACCATCTGCTAAGGCTAAATACTCCCTAGCGACCGATAGTGAAACAGTACCGTGAGGGAAAGGTGAAAAGCACCCCGGAAGGGGAGTGAAATAGATCCTGAAACCGTGTGCTTACAAGAAGTCAGAGCCCGATCTATGGGTGATGGCGTGCCTTTTGTAGAATGAACCGGCGAGTTACGTTCCCATGCAAGGTTAAGGCGAGAAGCCGTAGCCGCAGCGAAAGCGAGTCTGAATAGGGCGATATAGTATGTGGGCGTAGACCCGAAACCGTGTGATCTACCCCTGTCCAGGGTGAAGGTGCGGTAACACGCACTGGAGGCCCGAACCCACGTATGTTGAAAAATGCGGGGATGAGGTGGGGGTAGCGGAGAAATTCCAATCGAACTCGGAGATAGCTGGTTCTCCCCGAAATAGCTTTAGGGCTAGCCTCGGAATGAAGAGTCGTGGAGGTAGAGCACTGATTGGGTGCGGGGCCCGCAAGGGTTACCAAGCTCAGTCAAACTCCGAATGCCATAGACTTATATCCGGGAGTCAGACAGTGAGTGCTAAGATCCATTGTCAAAAGGGAAACAGCCCAGACCATCAGCTAAGGTCCCCAAGTGTGTGTTAAGTGGGAAAGGATGTGGAGTTGCACAGACAACCAGGATGTTGGCTTAGAAGCAGCCACCATTTAAAGAGTGCGTAATAGCTCACTGGTCGAGTGACTCTGCGCCGAAAATGTAACGGGGCTAAACACACCACCGAAGCTATGGCTTGATGCGTATGCATCAGGGGTAGGGGAGCGTTGTGTATGCGTTGAAGGTGTACCGTAAGGAGCGCTGGAGAGTACACAAGTGAGAATGCCGGTATGAGTAACGAAAAGATCAGTGAGAATCTGATCCGCCGAAAGCCCAAGGTTTCCTGAGGAAGGCTCGTCCGCTCAGGGTAAGTCGGGACCTAAGGTGAGGCCGAAAGGCGTAATCGAAGGACAACAGGTTGAAATTCCTGTACCACCGTAAACCGTTATGAACGATGGGGTGACGCAGGAGGGTAGTGACGCGGACTGATGGATGTCCGTCCAAGCAGTGAGGCTGATGTGTAGGCAAATCCGCACATCGATAAGGCTGGGCTGTGATGGGGAGTGAAAATTATAGTAGCGAAGGTCATGATCTCACACTGCCAAGAAAAGCCTCTAGTCAGGTGAAGGTGCCCGTACCGCAAACCGACACAGGTAGGCGAGAAGAGAATTCTAAGGCGCGCGGAAGAACTCTCGTTAAGGAACTCGGCAAAATGACCCCGTAACTTCGGGAGAAGGGGTGCCTCGGTAGGGTGAATAGCCCGAGGGGGCCGCAGTGAAAAGGCCCAAGCGACTGTTTAGCAAAAACACAGGTCTGTGCGAAGCCGTAAGGCGAAGTATACGGGCTGACGCCTGCCCGGTGCTGGAAGGTTAAGGGGAGCGGTTAGGGGTTAAACCCGAAGCTGTGAACCGAAGCCCCAGTAAACGGCGGCCGTAACTATAACGGTCCTAAGGTAGCGAAATTCCTTGTCAGGTAAATTCTGACCCGCACGAATGGCGTAACGACTTGGGCGCTGTCTCAACGAGAGATCCGGTGAAATTTTAATACCTGTGAAGATGCAGGTTACCCGCGACAAGACGGAAAGACCCCATGGAGCTTTACTGCAGCTTGATATTGGATTTGGGTACGATCTGTACAGGATAGGTGGGAGCCTTTGAAGCATGAGCGCCAGCTTGTGTGGAGGCGACGTTGGGATACCACCCTGATCGTATCTAGGTTCTAACCTGGTACCGTGATCCGGTACGGGGACAGTGTCAGGCGGGCAGTTTGACTGGGGCGGTCGCCTCCTAAAGAGTAACGGAGGCGCCCCAAGGTTCCCTCAGAATGGTTGGAAATCATTCGAAGAGTGCAAAGGCATAAGGGAGCTTGACTGCGAGACCTACAAGTCGAGCAGGGACGAAAGTCGGGCTTAGTGATCCGGTGGTACCGCATGGAAGGGCCATCGCTCAACGGATAAAAGCTACCCTGGGGATAACAGGCTTATCTCCCCCAAGAGTCCACATCGACGGGGAGGTTTGGCACCTCGATGTCGGCTCATCGCATCCTGGGGCTGAAGTAGGTCCCAAGGGTTGGGCTGTTCGCCCATTAAAGCGGTACGCGAGCTGGGTTCAGAACGTCGTGAGACAGTTCGGTCCCTATCTGTCGTGGGCGTAGGAAATTTGAGAGGAGCTGTCCTTAGTACGAGAGGACCGGGATGGACGTACCGCTGGTGCACCAGTTGTTCCGCCAGGAGCATGGCTGGGTAGCTACGTACGGACGGGATAAGCGCTGAAAGCATCTAAGCGTGAAGCCCCCCTCAAGATGAGATTTCCCAATTCGTAAGACCCCTTGAAGACGACGAGGTAGATAGGTTGGAGGTGGAAGTGCAGCAATGCATGGAGCTGACCAATACTAATCGGTCGAGGGCTTATCCAAAAATATTTCAATGTGCTGCAAAGATCGTTTCGTATCTAGTTTTCAGGTGATCAAGCATCTGAACCGTTTGGTGGCGATGGCGGAAGGGTTCCACGCGTTCCCATACCGAACACGACCGTTAAGCCTTCCAGCGCCGATGGTACTTGGACCGAAGGGTCCCGGGAGAGTAGGACGTCGCCAAGCGGATATATTCCCTGATAGCTCAGTTGGTAGAGCACTCGACTGTTAATCGAGTTGTCACAGGTTCGAGTCCTGTTCGGGGAGCCACTTGCTTCCATAGCTCAGTAGGTAGAGTGCATCCATGGTAAGGATGAGGTCACCGGTTCGATCCCGGTTGGAAGCTCCAGATTCGTTTTTGAATTGGACATGCATTATGAAATTGCGGCCCGTTGGTCAAGGGGTTAAGACACCTCCCTTTCACGGAGGTAACAGGGGTTCGAATCCCCTACGGGTCACCACTAATTTAATTGCATCAGGGGATGAGAATCCCGTCGGTTCGTCGGAGGATGTCCTTCGTAAGCAGAGGCTTCGCAGTCTCGAACGAAGTGAGAGTATCCCCTACGGGTCACCACTACTTTTTATTCCATATTGTATGGAGGCTTAGCTCAGCTGGGAGAGCATCTGCCTTACAAGCAGAGGGTCGGGGGTTCGATCCCCTCAGCCTCCACCATTTCGTGCATGATTCTAACGAGAATCAGCACAATAGAAGTATCTCATCGATTTTGGGGATTAGCCAAGCGGTAAGGCAACGGACTTTGACTCCGTCATGCATAGGTTCGAATCCTATATCCCCAGCCACTTTACCCCAAAAAGTGTAGTTACGCTTTGAAGGTGATTCCGAATACTTTTCGGGGGCCCTGAAATGCGAGCCATTAGCTCAGTTGGTAGAGCACCTGACTTTTAATCAGGGTGTCGAAGGTTCGAGTCCTTCATGGCTCACCATTGTTTCATCTTGTGCGCGTGTGGCGGAATTGGCAGACGCACTAGACTTAGGATCTAGCGTCTTTGACGTGGGGGTTCAAGTCCCTCCACGCGCACCATTTATGCGGACGTGGCTCAGCGGTAGAGCATCGCCTTGCCAAGGCGAGGGTCGCGGGTTCGATTCCCGTCGTCCGCTCCATTTGCGCCCTTAGCTCAGCTGGATAGAGCGTTTGACTACGAATCAAAAGGTCGGGAGTTCGAATCTCTCAGGGCGTGCCATTTTTCAAAAAAGATTAATATCGGGATGTAGCTCAGCTTGGTAGAGCACCTGGTTTGGGACCAGGGGGTCGCATGTTCAAATCGTGTCATCCCGATTTGTTTAAGAGTTAAGCCCCGCAAAAGTAATCGGATTATACTCCGAGATGTAGCATCTCTTTTGTGGGTTGATATGCGGGTGTAGTTCAATGGTAGAACTCCAGCCTTCCAAGCTGGTAGCGTGGGTTCGATTCCCATCACCCGCTCCATACATAAGCAGGACATCACCGTGTGTGATGTTTTTTTACATATTCATACGACTATCCTGCGAAGTGTTAATGTGCTAAAGAATATAGGCAGGTCAAGGTTTATAGGACTAATGTCCATGGTATATGGGTATATCAATATCATGAGTTTTGTCGATTTGGCTAATTTTTTCGCCTGGAAAATGCAGATTTTCATGCGCTTTTATTGTATGATGTTAGGAAGGCGTTACGTCCTATAGACAAACTGCTGAAACGGGTTGAGATGGGAGGAGTAGCATGACTGAACTTACAGTAACCGCAAAGAGCAATTCCAACAATCTGCTGCGGCGAGATGTACGGTTCCTTGGCAATATTCTTGGAGAAGTTCTTGTCCACCAAGGTGGCAATGAGCTTTTAGATATAGTTGAGAAAATTCGTGAAACGAGTAAATCGTTGCGATCCGTATTCTTGCCAGAATTGTTTGCAGATTTCAAAAGGATCATCAGCACATTGGAGCCCGACATTCGCCATCAGGTGATTCGCGCGTTTGCCATTTATTTTCAATTGGTTAATATCGCAGAGCAGAATCATCGCATTCGCCGCAAACGCGATTACGAGCGTTCCGCCGGGGAGAGTGTTCAACCGGGTTCCATTGAAAGTGCGGTCCAGGATTTGAAAGAGCGCAATATTACGTTTGAAGAAGTTCAAGAAATTCTCGAAAGTCTATCCCTTGAGCTGGTAATGACAGCTCATCCAACAGAAGCGATGCGTCGGGCTATTCTGGATATTCATAAACGGATAGCGGACGATGTGATGCAACTCGACAACCCGACACTGACATTCCGCGAACGAGAGCAGCTTCGGGAAAAACTACTGAATGAAGTGATTACGCTATGGCAAACCGACGAGCTTCGTGACCGTAAGCCGACGGTTCTTGATGAGGTCAGAAACGGTATGTATTATTTTCACGAGACTCTGTTTCACATTCTGCCAGAGGTTTATCAAGAACTGGAGCGCTGCCTAAGTAAATATTATCCGGGTCACCATTGGCACGTTCCAACCTATTTGCGTTTCGGTTCGTGGATCGGTGGCGATCGGGACGGAAATCCTTCAGTGACGGCGGACGTAACATGGAAAACGCTTGAAATGCAGCGGAAGCTAGCGATTCGTGAATACCAACGGATTTTGCGTGATTTCATGAAATACCTCAGCTTCAGCTCATCCATCGTGAGCGTTTCGGATGAATTGCTTCAATCCATTGAAAAAGACCGCGAGCATGTAACACTGAAGAAGATGGAAATTTGGCACAATGAGAAAGAGCCTTATCGTGTAAAACTGGTATATATGCTGGCTAAAATGAGTCATATTCTTGATGAGAACATGACGGGCAGCGAGCGTTATCAGTCCCCTGAGGAATTTATCGAGGACTTGAATATCATTGATCGAAGCTTGCGTTTCCATTTTGCTGACTATGTTGCAGACACGTATATTCAAAAACTGATTCGTCAGGCGGAGTTATTTGGCTTCCATACAGCAACGCTGGACATCAGACAGCATAGCCAAGAGCATGAAAATGCCATGGCCGAGATTCTTCGTAAAATGAATGTGACTCAGGATTATGCCCAGTTAAGTGAAGATGAGAAGATCGAGCTGCTTAATAACCTGCTTAATGATCCTCGTCCATTGACTACGCCTTATCAAGAGTACAGCGACAGTACCGAAGAATGTCTTGAAGTATATCGTACCGTATTCCGTGCGCAGCAGGAGTTCGGCGTGAAATGTATTTCAAGTTATTTGATCAGTATGTCCGAGGGCGCAAGCGACATTCTGGAAGTGATGGTATTTGCCAAAGAAGTCGGACTTTTCCGCAAGGACAATGATGGTTCTGTAATAGCTACTTTACAGGTTGCACCATTGTTTGAGACGATTGAAGACCTTCATGCCGCACCTGATATTATGCGTAAGCTCTTCAACCTGCCGATCTATCGGGAAGCGGTTAGCGCCATGAATGAGCTTCAGGAAATCATGCTGGGTTACTCCGACAGCAACAAGGACGGCGGTGCCATTACCGCGAACTGGGAGCTCCAGGTAGCACTCAAAGATATTACGGCTGTAGCCAATGAGTATGGCATCAAGGTGAAATACTTCCATGGACGCGGCGGATCGCTTGGACGCGGCGGTATGCCGCTGAACCGAAGCATTTTGGCTCAACCGGCATCAACGATTGCGGGTGGCATCAAAATCACGGAGCAAGGCGAGGTTATTTCTTCCCGTTACTCTTTGAAGGGAATTGCCTACCGCAGTTTGGACCAGGCGACTTCAGCACTTATAACGGCTTCTCTTAATGCCCGTTACCCTGAAAAAGAATCGACCGAAAAAGAGTGGGAAGAGATTTCCTCGAGCATATCGGCCGCTTCACAGAAGAAATATCAGGATCTGATCTTCCGTGATCCGGATTTCCTGAGCTTCTTCAAGGAATCCACGCCGCTTCCTGAAGTGGGAGAGCTGAATATCGGTTCCCGACCATCCAAGCGTAAGAACAGTGACCGTTTTGAGGACCTCAGAGCCATTCCTTGGGTGTTTGCTTGGACCCAGAGTCGTTACCTGCTCCCGGCATGGTACGCGGCTGGTACGGGCTTACAGAGCTTCTACCAGGGCAAGGAAGAGAATATGAAGGTGCTTCAGAAGATGTACACGAGCTATCCGTTCTTTACATCACTGATCGATACCCTTCAGATGGCTCTTGCCAAGGCTGATCTGATCATCGCCAAGGAGTATTCTTTGATGACGAAGGATGATCAAGCCCGCGAGCGTATCTTCGGTCTGATTCTGGATGAGTTCAACTTGACGAAAGAGCTTGTTCTTAAGATTACGGGACAACAGGATATTCTGGATAACCAGCCGGTCTTGCAGGAATCGATTCGACTCCGTAACCCTTACGTGGATCCGCTTAGCTATTTGCAGGTTCAATTGCTTAACGAGCTGCGCGAGCTGAGAGAGCAGGAGCAGGACAATCCGGATCTGCTTCGGGAAGTATTGCTGACCATCAACGGCATTGCGGCGGGGCTTCGTAATACAGGTTGATCCGTACAGGATGACAACGTTGTTTAAAAGGGATAGTATAAGGCGAGGTTCCCTAAAGGAACCTCGTTTTTTCATCTATAGCAGCATCATCCCTGATGATTAAAGTATCGGCTGCAGCAGGATTGTCTTTGATAGAGAATAGGGATTCTTTTTGAATTATTGTTGATTTTTAGAAACAGTTGAATTACGATTTGAATGATGCTTTTTAGACGTTACCCATCAGACCATTCTGGGGGAATTGTGGTGGACAATTTGGATGTAAGACTGGCGAAGCTGGCCCGAAAAGGGGACCAGAGAGCTTTTGCCGAAATCGTAGAGCTTTATAAAGACAAGATTTTTCATTTGGCTTACCGGATGCTGAGTAACCGCCATGAGGCTGAGGATGTCGTACAAGAGACTTTTTTGCGAGTATATAAAAACCTTGATCGATACGACGAGAATCAGAAGTTCTCAACTTGGATATACCGAATTGGTACAAATCTTAGCATTGATCGGCTGCGCAAGCGCAAGCCGTCTTTCTCGCTGGACGCCGAACTGAATGAAAGCGAAGGCATGGATGGCTACTCCTTGATCCCGAGCGATAATCGTACACCGGAGAGTGAAATGCTGCTATCCGAGACACAGCGTATTATTCATACGGCGATTGACGGACTTCCTGCCAAGTACAAGACAATCATGATTCTAAGGTACATTCAGGATTTATCTCTGCAGGAGATTAGCGAGATTTTGGACTTGCCTGTAACAACGATCAAAACGCGTGTACATCGTGGACGCGAATTTTTACGCAAAAAATTAGAGTACAAATTGTGAGGGGAAAACGCCTATCGCCGTTCTTTGAGGAAGAGAGATCGCGTTTAAGGGCGCTTTTTTCTTGCGGAGCCAGAAAGTTAGTCTCTGCAAATTTTTTTCTGACTTTCTTTTAAAAAAATTGAAACATCCCTGATTCCGGCACGTATGAACAATAAGCAAGTCTTATGCCCCTATGGGGAAGGGACCCAGCAAAGAGATTGAATGAAAGGATTGGCTCACAAATGGATTGCAAATTAGCCGTCTCTTTGATGCATGATTATCTGGATAATGACTTGTCCGACCCACAGCAGCTGGAATTGCAGCAACATTTGCGGGATTGTGCTGACTGTCGGAATTACTTCGAGAAGCTGGAGCATACCGATATGCTTCTTTATTCCTTAACTCATCATGCGACCAAGCCATCCGATGATTTAACGGAACGTATAATGGGCATGCTGCCGCAGCCCAAGAGACAAAAAGCTTGGGTCAAATGGGTTAGGAATCATCCTGCGCTCACGGCTGCAGCTTTGTTTTTGGTTGTCATGCTCTTCAGCACAATCAGTTTTTGGAGTCAGGATACTCAGCTGGTTGTAAAGAGTGACGAATTCGAAAAGCTGGTGATTGAAGGAGATACCGTCATTATTCCTCCGGATCAAATCATCACGGGAGATATTACAG
Organism: Paenibacillus sp. QJM3NY_38; assembly: GCF_056173265.1. Classification (NCBI taxonomy): domain Bacteria; kingdom Bacillati; phylum Bacillota; class Bacilli; order Caryophanales; family Paenibacillaceae; genus Paenibacillus; species Paenibacillus sp. QJM3NY_38. The sequence goes on along the minus strand of NZ_CM149665.1, from coordinate 6,525,643 downwards.
TCGAGAACGGAAAGACGAAGGTCTACGGTCAAGTGAATGGCAATGTGACCGTCATTGACGGAGAATTATTTCAGGCTTCCACCTCACATATAGCAGGTCAAGTGAAGGACATAGATCGGGCGATGGACTGGATCTGGTACAAGATCTCCACTCTGTTTACAGATGCCGCTTACCGCTAGGTGAAACCTGAAGCCTACTGAATAAAAGCGCCTCTTTTCTGTGAAAAGACGGCGCTTCTTTTGTTGATTTTATGATCTTTTTCATGGAAAGCAGAGGGCGTCCGCTTGCATCGGAAAGATTAACGTTATAACCTAGAGAGTGTAGAGTACATACTACATATATAAGTCTCATGCGTTATTAAAAAGGAAGTTCAAAAAGTCCCCGTGTGATCCGAAGGAAAATGGAGAGCTGGTTCGGTGAAATCGAATCTTAGCATTCATTTTCGAGGAACCGGATTTTTTGGGCCCGCACTTAAAGGAAATGACGGGGGTTGCTGTATGGAGTATTTCACAGATATGACCTGGGGTGAAACCATTAAAGATATCATCGATATCCTTATCGTTACTTATATAATATACCAGATGATACTGCTCGTCCGCGGGACGCGGGCGGTCCAGCTACTCAAAGGGATTTTGGTGCTGGTGGTCATCTGGGCTCTCAGCACCTGGTTTGATCTGTATACGCTGAAGTGGCTGATGAATCAGATCTTTACATTTGGGGTGCTGGCGATCTTTATCATCTTCCAGCCGGAGCTCAGACGTGGTCTGGAGCAGCTCGGACGAGGCAAGCTGTTTGGGCGGACGGCGGATATTGACGAGGAGACCAATAAGTTAATCAGCGAAACCATTAAGGCGGTTAATTATTTGTCTCGGCGCAAAATAGGGGCTTTGATCGTCTTTGAGCGGACGACGGGCCTGAATGAATATGTAGAATCAGGAATTCCGATGAGATCGGTGATCAGCTCGGAATTGTTTATTAACATTTTTATACCGAACACGCCGCTCCATGACGGAGCTGTCATTATTCAGAACGGTCAAATTGCGGCGGCTGGCTGTTATTTACCGCTATCAGAGAATCCTTTTATCAGTAAGGAACTGGGAACAAGACACCGTGCCGCTATCGGAATCAGTGAGGTGGGGGATGCGATTTCGGTTGTCGTATCCGAGGAGACTGGGCAAGTATCGCTGGCCTTGAATGGACAGGTGGTTCGAGATATTAAGGAAGAGTCCCTCATCTCCAAATTGTATGAGGAGCTCAGGCCTGCCGCGTCCATTAAGGAGAAACGCACGTTCTTCTGGAAACGGAAGGGGGACGGCAGCAATGGATAAATGGATCAAGAACAACACGGCAAGCAAGCTCATTGCACTCGCTGTCAGTATTTTATTGTGGGCGATGGTTCATATGGACAGCGGAACGCCTGCACCGCCAACGACTTTTTATGATACCAAAGTCATTGAAGGCGTTGAGATTCAGACTTATGGATTTGATGACAGCGAATATGCGTTAACAGGGATTGATAAAGACCGTGTAAATCTCGAAGTTCGGGGAAAGAAATCCAATATTTCGCTTTTGACCGACGATTATAAGGTGAAGCTTGATTTGAGCAACGTCAAAGAACCGGGTACGCACACACTTCCGCTAACGCCCTCCATCCCGAGTGGCGTGGAGATGGTATCGATGGAGCCTTCGGTTGTTACGGTGACGGTAGAGGCGAGAGTGTCGAAATCCGTGACGGTAAGTATTGGAACCAAAGGCGAGCCTGCTAAAGATTACCGGGCCGGAACACCCGTGCTGATTGACCCAAGGCAAGTCACGGTTACCCTGCCTGAATCGTCAATGGCGAATCTGGGGCAGGTCAAAGGTAGTGTGGAGCTTGATGGTGCCAAAGAGAAGATTACGGAGAAACGAGTCAAGCTTACAGCATATGATAAAGAAGGCAACGCAATGGAAGATGCGGTCATTGAGCCTGCTACAGTAGCAGCTGAAGTGCCGATCGAGCCTGCTTTTGTCACCCTGCCGCTGGAGCTTCAATATACCGGACGGCTGCCGGAAGGGTTTGTCCTATCCAAGGTGGAACAGAAGGTAAAAGAAGTGAAGCTGTTTGGCAGTAAAGAGGCGCTGGCAGGAGCTGAGACCTATATTGAAGCTACGATCAATCTGGGAGAAGTTAGAAATTCGGGAACAACAGTGCTTACGGCCGACTTGACGCCGCCTGAAGGTTTTGAGAAAATCGAGCCGAGCTCTGTAACGGTGGATGTTACGGCGGTATCGCATGGTGAACGGGTGATTACGGGGATTCCGATAACGTTAAAAGGGGTTGCCACCGGCTTGGATGCTGTCATTTCGGATCCAAAGACGAAGACCATATCTTTAACGCTCACCGGAGCGCCGGACTTGCTCAATAGCCTGGAGCCGACGGATATCGGAGCTGAAGCGAATGCAACCGGTTTGAAAGCCGGCGTTCACGAAATTCCGCTGCAGATCACGCTTCCTAACTTTATTAACCGCACGGATTCGGAACGTCCTGTTGTTAAGGTAGAGCTCAAGGATAACTCCAAGCCCGTGACAACGGAGCCGGACACCTCGAAGAATGAGGGAATGGAAGACAAGCCGCCTGTTCCACCAGGAACGGGATCAGGAACAGGAACAGGCAATGATCAGGAGGAGGATCCGGAGACGCCTCCTACTCATGAAGACACGGATAACTCCGGATCAGGAGAAACCCCATCACATCCGCCGGGAGACGGATCGAATGATGGGACAACGGGGTCAGAAACGTCCAATGATGGATAATAACGAAGAGTAGATAAAGGAGTATATAAAACATGGGGAAATATTTTGGTACAGATGGAGTAAGAGGAGTTGCGAATCAAGAGCTGACTGCAGAAATGGCTTACAGCATCGGTCGCTGCGGCGGTTATGTGCTCACTGGCGATAAAGAGAAGCCAACTGTCATCATCGGCATGGATACTCGCGTATCGGGGGCTATGCTGGAGTCGGCTTTGATTGCAGGCCTGCTGTCAATCGGTGCACATGTCATTCGTCTGGGTGTCGTAAGTACACCAGCGGTGGCGTATATCACAAGACTTTTGAAAGCTGATGCGGGTGTTATGATCTCGGCTTCACATAACCCTGTACAAGATAACGGCATCAAGTTCTTCGGTGGAGACGGCTTCAAGCTGTCGGATGAGACAGAGCTTAAGATTGAAGAGCTGATGGATGCGGAAACGGATAATCTGCCGCGGCCAATCGGGGCTGATTTAGGTGAATTGCTGGTTGATAACGAATCGAAGTATAAATACCTGGAATATTTGAAAACGACGGTGAATAACCGGTTTGACGGCCTGAAAATCGTATTGGACTGTGCTAATGGCGCAGCTTATGAGCTGGCTCCAAAGCTTTTCCGTGAACTGGGTGCGGATGTGATTACCATCGGTGCTGAGCCGAATGGCCTGAATATCAATGATCACTGTGGATCGACTCACCCGGAGAAACTCGTCGAGGCTGTACTCGAGCATGGCGCTGACCTCGGTCTGGCTTTTGACGGAGATGCGGATCGCCTGATTGCCATTGACGCAAAAGGCGAGGAAGTAGACGGCGATTTCATTCTGTGCATTTGCGGTGATGCCATGAACCGTGCCGGCAAGCTGAAGGCAGGCACCATCGTTTCGACCGTTATGAGTAACATCGGTTTCTATAAGGCATGTGACAGCTTGAAGCTGAAAACCGCTAAAACTGCAGTCGGTGACCGCTACGTGATGGAAGAAATGCGCCGTGGCGGATATAACCTGGGTGGAGAGCAGTCAGGACACGTGATTTTCCTGGATCACAATACAACAGGGGATGGCATTCTGACGGGAATTCAATTGGTGGATACGTTGGTAGCCTCCGGCAAGCCTCTGCATGAGCTGAAGAGCAGCATGCGCAAGTACCCGCAAGTGCTGGTTAATGTTCGTGTTGGCGATAAGAGCAAGTACCAAGGCAATACCGTTATTGAGTCTGCGATTGCTGAAATCGAAGGCATTCTGGGGGATAATGGACGTGTCCTGGTTCGCCCATCGGGAACGGAATCCCTCATTCGCGTCATGGCCGAAGGCCCGGACAAAGAAGAGCTCGACCGTTACGTAACGCAGATTGCAGACGTGGTGAAGCGGGAATTGGCGTAAGACTAAGGGTGTATTTTTCAAGGAAAGCAGACTAATTTTTGTCAGGGCCAGTGAACTATGCAGATCCGGTTCACTGGCCTTCTGCTTTTCGATGAAGCCAGTCAATGAAAGCGCAACACCCCCTGTCCTGTCAGCAAAGAGTGTGAATTACGGCATTGCTTGAGAGGGTAGGCCATTCGATGCCATTCATGGGGTTAATTATACGCAGGGCTTGGAGCACCTAGGAAACAGCCGAGTTGCCAAAGTGATATAGCATGAATATAATAAAGGATGTCATTCAAGAATAGAAAGCGAGGATTGTGAGGTTGCTTCAAGCTTCATAAGCGCCAGAGCTTGTACCTGCGCGGGGATTGGTTATTGCTACGATAGGGATAACCAAACGGCAGAACGCAAGTTGACGAGGTAGAGGTGTTCGGATTATTCGGCGGGGACCTCTCGGTTATGCACCAACCGTAAGCGAATCACGGAAAAGGAATGGGCGACCGTTCTTACAACGGATTCGCAGGTGCTTCTTATTAGGAATTATACAAAACATGAATGTGCGATTTAGAACAGGGCAGCGCGGTGGAAGAAGAGTGCATTCATGTCTGTTCAACTTAGCAGCCGAAATCATGCTGGATCTTTGAACGTTGATAATTGAATAAATCATTCTTCTTTCCTGATACCGCACAGATGCTGCCGTGTTCTATTTCCGCCTACTATTATAGGGAAAAATCGAACGGAGGAATCATACTATGTGTGGTATTGTCGGATATATTGGAAATCAGAAAACGCAAGCGGTGTTGATCGAGGGATTGAGAAAGCTGGAGTATCGCGGATACGATTCAGCAGGGATTGCCGTGTTTACGAATGAAGGGCTGCGTGTGGCCAAAGCGCAAGGACGTCTTGCCAATCTGGAGGAGAGACTGGAGTCTGCCCCACTCGTGGGAACTGCAGGTATCGGTCATACCCGCTGGGCTACGCATGGCCGGCCGTCGGACGTGAATTCGCATCCGCATACAGATGAAAGCCAGAAGTTCTCCGTTGTTCATAACGGGATTGTTGAGAACTATCTGGAGCTGAAGGAAGAGCTGATCAGCCAAGGACACCACTTTGTTTCGGAGACCGATACCGAAGTTATCTCCCATCTCATTGCCCGTGAATATGACGGGGATATCGTTAAGGCCGTGCAGAAGGCGATCTCTTACATGAGAGGCGCATTTGCCCTTGGCGTTTTGACCGAGTATGAGCCGGATCGATTAGTGGCTGTGCGTCAAGCAAGCCCGCTTATTATTGGTCTTGGAGAAGGGGAGAACTTCATCGGTTCTGATATTCCGGCTATTTTGAAATATACGCGGAACGTATATATTCTCAACGATGGAGAGATGGCTCTGCTGACCGCAGATGCTGTCGAATTAATGACCATTGAGGGGAACTTTATTTCTCGGGAAATGATTCGTGTCGATTGGGATGCCGTTACAGCGGAAAAAGGCGGATTCGATCACTTCATGCTGAAGGAGATCCACGAGCAGCCAAAAGCATACCGGGATACCATGCTGGGCCGTGTAGATGAGAGCGGACGTAAAGTCGTTCTGCCTGAGCTGAAGCTGACACAGGAACAGATTAAGAACATTCGCAATGTTCAGATCGTCGCCTGCGGTACGGCTTACCATGCCGGACTTGTGGGACGCAGCGTGATTGAAGAGATGGTACGCATTCCGGTTGAGAATGACGTGGCGTCCGAGTATCGTTACCGTTCGCCAATCGTTACGCCAGAGACCTTGGTTATCGTTGTAAGCCAATCCGGTGAAACGGCAGATACCTTGGCAGCGCTTCGTGAAGCACAGAGCCATGGCGCTCATGTCCTGGCCATCACGAACGTAGTAGGCAGCTCGATTGCCCGTGAAGCGAACGATGTGCTTGGCACCCTGGCTGGACCGGAGATCGCCGTAGCATCTACGAAAGCCTATACTTCTCAGTTAATTGCGTTCTATCTGTTTGGTCTGTACCTGGCTCAAGTACGCGATACGATGACCGAAGACGCTGTGGCTGAAGTGATTGCAGCGATGGAAGCACTGCCTGAACAGGTAGAGTCCATGCTGACCAACGCAGAATCAATCAAGGGATATGCCGAGCAAATTGCGGAGCATGAGAACCTGTTCTTCATCGGTCGTGGTCAGGACTACGCCGTAGCACAAGAAGGGTCCCTGAAGCTCAAGGAGATCTCTTACATTCATTCCGAGGCTTATGCTGCCGGCGAACTGAAGCATGGTACGCTGGCCCTGATTGAAGAGGGAATTCCGGTTATTGCCTTGGCAACCCAGGAATCGGTTATGGAGAAAACGGTGAGTAATATCAAGGAAGTGAAGGCCCGCGGTGCAGAAGTGATGGCGATTACGCATGAAGAGCATGTGGCCGGCCTGCTGAAATCCGTTGATCAAGCCTTCGCCATTCCGAAGACCTTGCCGATCTTGACGGCAGCTTTGTCTGTCGTACCGTTGCAGCTGCTTGCCTACTACGCATCGCTTGCCCGTGGCAACGACGTCGATAAGCCGCGTAACCTGGCGAAGAGCGTGACGGTGGAGTAAGGTAGGGAGCGGACGACACACGACGTGAATGTGTTAAATATTCTTTGTAACTGAATAATACAGGTTGTAACTAATAAAAAAAGAATGTAACTGAAAAAAAAAGAATGTAACTATGATAAAAAAGTGTGGAGCCACACGAAGGATTATTCTTGCATTTAGAGGGGAACCAAGGAAGTAATTTCCGAGGCTACCCTCTTTTTCATTAATTTCGCGTAGAATTTGTTTAGCCTTCTGTTCGATGACAATATAGTTGTGAATTGTACATTAAAGATGTGAAATTTACATTATAATTATGAAGTAGTTTGATGGTCCCGTTAATGACTTTCGGGACCATTATTTTATGAAAAGCACTTTTACATCGTGCGTAAAATCAATTTTATCAGCACCATCGCCCGACTTGTAGAATTTATCTAGAGTTTGTAGATTTGAGGTTATCCATAACAATTGGTAGTACCTTGTTCCTAGGTGGGTAAATTTTATCGTTACCGAAGAAAACTGTTTTAACTAAGAAAACACATCTGTAGAAGCACGGAGAAAAGGAAGGATTATGAGATTTAAATAACTGATGTGATAAAATCGAAGATTGAAAGAGGGATTCGTGCTAACCTATTGATGTTACTGCAGCTAAGTCTATGCCCTTAAATACTAAAGAGCCTGTCGGTCAATCAAACCGACAGGCTTTTTACGTAGAAGATTGTCGTTCCTTTATTGATCTCAGCTATTGAGCACAAATTATCATATGATCAGACTGATGACATAGGAAAAGGTCTAATAAGAAGGGTTAAAACTGATTGCCGCGATCTTTAAAAATAGAGCATTGAAAAGATCGTGTAGTCTGAGAAAACAAGTTGCTTAAGGGGAATTTTTGTTCCGTAAACTGAACACAAATTGACTCTAACGTGACCCTATGTTGAACATCACATGGCTGATTTACAGTGGTACTTCTTATATGTTACACTTGATAATTTTCCTGCCTCAGAAGGCAATTTGCTTGAGAAGCTTTTATAAATTCACCTTAATTGATCGTGATTTATTATTCTCCGATAGCATATTGGAACATGCCATCCTCATATCCCTGATATCAAGCATATTTAAATGGTCGTCTTATTTAGTGTGCCGAAAGGTGGGATATGATTTGTCGGATCCTTTTGTAGTCAGGTCATTAGACGAAATACGTTTTTGGTCACGCATTATGAAAGAACATTCCTTATTTCTTCGACTAGGATTTAGATGTGAAGACACGCAGTTAATTAATGAGGCTAATCAATTTCATGCCATCTTTGAGGAGATTGAAAGAAGATCACATTCATATCAAGCAGATACTGATCCACAAACCATTCGACAGTTTAATTCAGAAGTTCACACTGCCGCTTCACACATTTGGGCATTTAAGAGAAAGGTACTTGGGCTTATACTAAGGTGCCAACTCCCTGGGGGAACAAATTTCCCTTTGCTTGTAGATCATGTTAGCCGAGAAGCAAATTACTTTAGAAATCGGTTAGAGGAACTCAATAGCGGGAGACTTGAACCATTACCTGATGCGATTATCGATGAAAATGTCTTTTTTCTTAAAATCATGGCTGACCATGCAAAATTTATAGGTCATCTGCTTGATCCATCCGAGCGAAAATTAGTGGAACAAGCAAGGGAGTTTAGCCAAGATTTTGATACGTTGATGTTTCAAGCCATTGACTTAAGTTCCATGCGTCCACAATCGCAAACCCATCCATTACTAAGTCAATTTGTTGATGAAAACCGCGTTTCAGTCAAATCATTGCGCGATTTTAAGAAGACTGCGCGCGACTTAATTGAAGAGTGTCGAATCAAAAGTATCATTCACCCTTTATTAGCAGATCACGTTTTTCGTGAAGCCGAACGATTCTTATTTATTCTTGACATGTTCGATCGGTCATTGTGTGGCATGAAGGTTAACAAGAAAGAAATCTTGTTTTAATGTAAGGGAAGCCATCATTACGTCGGTGTATCTGAACCAGCCCCAAGTGGCGTTCCACACGTCCATAATTATCATGCCCAAACTTCATCTAATGATCAACACAAGCACGTGATTAGAGGAACAACTGGTCCCGCCATTCCCTTGGAAGGCGTTTTTGCTGCGGCCGGTACGGTCGCCATTTTTTAAAAGCAGTATGTGAATGCCGAAAAGCGTAATAATATCGCAGAAATGCGTACATAAATCGATAGCAGTCGTCCATTCCTGGACGGCTTTTTTTATTTTCTAACAGGAGAGTGACGGTTATATGAAATGGATTGAATGGTTGGTCAGACTCACAGCGGGCAGCTCGCCACGAAATCGAGAGGAACGACGACATGGCCGGAAAAGGTAATAAGCTGCTGCGACTACGGTATAAGCCGAAACATCCAGATAAGTGTAAGAGGTGCGTATGGGGTGAGTGGACGGGGACGAATCATTTCTTCAGTAGACCGCGATGTGTGAAGAACCCCTCCCAATCCTATCCCTGCTACATTAGCACATTCTGATCATTATTGCCGTAATGTCCAGTCCAAGGCCGTCTGTGCTCATAAACTGTACCATTCTACAATGCAAGGAGGTAAATATCGGTGAGTTACGAAAAACCTTGTTACAGCGGATATGGGAATCCAGTAGGTACTGTCCTGGTATTATTTATTCTCTTGGTTATTATCTTGGGAACTTTTTGGATTTAATCACACAACGGCACGTAAAGAACATTGATTAAATTAATAAGAATTAACGCCTGTTGTGATGCATGCCAGACCCATGTATCATTCCCTTGGTTTGGGGGCGGTAGTTTATCGTCCCCCTTAAAGCTTTCCTAGACGATGGTTAGCTTATTCTGAATGTCAAAATACATAAGTGAATGGGATAGAGAGACAAGGGTCTAGAAAACAGCAGAGAAGGGCATAAGGTTTGCATGTGCTCCTGTTTGTTGTTCCTGCATACTTGAAAACCAACTCAACTCAATTCATTGAATAAAACAAAACGGAAGCTGTTAATTGTTGAGTTAAGGAAATTTTTTTTTGTTTCAGCCATTGTTTTTAGCATCCGAAATATACTAGACCCATAGAAAAAACGTTTCTCTAGACCCACATGATCCCTGCTTGGTAACATAATCTTCATGATTAATGTTATTCAATGAAAGGAGGGATCTCAAGTTGGATCAATTGAAATATGATAATTTAAAATTGGGTGAAAAGGGCGCGATTTTAAGCATCGCCGCATATATTCTATTATCATCCCTAAAGTTGTTCATCGGCTATACTGCAGATTCAGAAGCATTGAAGGCCGACGGGCTGAACAACGCGACAGATATTGTTGCATCTATTGCTGTATTAATTGGACTCCGACTTTCTCAACGTCCTGCTGACCGAGATCATACTTATGGTCACTGGAAGGCAGAAGGTATTGCTTCGTTAGTTGCATCTTTTATAATGATGGCGGTGGGTCTTCAAGTACTCTATGAAGCAGTAGGCGCAATTTTTGAAGGAAGGAAAGACTCCCCTGATTTAGTAGCAGCTTATACGGGTTTTTTTTGTGCGGCTGTTATGTATTTGGTCTATCGCTACAACAAAAAACTTGCCGAAAAGATTCGTAGTCAGGCGCTAATGGCTGCAGCGAAAGATAACATTTCAGATGCATGGGTAAGCATTGGTACAGTAATTGGAATCATCGGTTCTCAGTTTGGTTTACCTTGGATGGATCCTTTAACAGCTGTAATCGTGGGGTTCTTGATTTGTAAAACTGCTTGGGATATTTTTCGTGATACAACACATCATTTAACAGATGGCTATGATGAGAAAAAAATTGATTTATATAAGGAAACAGTTTTGGCTGTTAAAGGTGTGGAGGGTGTTAAAGACATTAGGGCCAGATCTTATGGCAGTAATACTAGTGTAGATATTATTCTATTTGTGGAAGCAGATTTAGATTTATTAAGGGCACATGAAATTTCGACTCGCGTAGAAAACGAATTGAAATTGGTACATGATATTTCATATGTACATGTCCATGTTGAACCTTCTATTGAAAACGAGGCTATTCAGAATAATAGGGAACTATAGTTTGCTATTGTTCCATTACACAAGTAAATAAATAGTATCAATTAATTTAGAAGCTTTTGGGACTAATATTAGTGAAAAAGGATGAGCTGATACAGCTTGTCCCTTTCTTCTTGCCATAAAAACTGAGAAGGTAGTGAGTATGAACATCAGAGCAGATAGAACAAATCAATGCAGCAGCCTACAACCCGAGGTGGATCTACAACCGAGAGATCCGGGATATGATAATCTAAAGCAGTCCATTCAAAACTTTGGTTACGGTGAGCCAATTGTTTGGAATGAGAGAACCGGCAATATGGTCGGCGGGCATCAGCGGTTTAAGATCATGGTACATGAGCAAGGGCATACGGAGTTGGCCGTTAGCGTCGTCGACCTGGACGATCAGCAGGAACGGCTCCTGAATGGTAGGATAGTCCTCCGGCGCATCGCTATCCGCGGCTCTGCGCGTAGCAGTAAGGCTGGGGAAGGGAAGCGGGTCAGCTCCGCATATGGGAGAACGGTATTTTAGTATGGATATTTTCTAAATGAGAAGGACCTCCGAGTTAGCAGGGGGTCCTTTCTTGTTTGCTTGGGCAGCAAACAAGAGTTAGGTATTAAATCCCCCCTATTGGACGCTACCCCCTAACTCATTGGTATTGCTGCAAGCTATTTAAGCTCGTCTTTACTAACCCTCTCTGTATTATGGGACCAATAAATAAGACTTATTGATGACTATCTCCCATGCCATGGAGGGGCGAGTCTTTAGATGCTCTACATCTTGTTGAGGCAATTTCCCTTCAAAACTCACTTATATCAAAAGTGTCATATATTTACTGATAATACTGTATATCTCAAAAATACATATTTACAATTAGAAATTATGTTGGCGATCATTATTACAGTAAAATATATAATGCTCCCATAGGCCGAGACACGGGAGAGTGATAAACAAGTTATAATGAGACTATAGAAAAACGGAACCGATATACCTCAGAAGTTGTACTGGATGTCACACCGGGACTTCCTGGCGAAGCTGTTGGACGGCATGCAGTGGAGGATCTGGAGCGGGTCGTTCGCACCCTGGAGCGGATGCGCGCCAATATCCGTTTGGCGGAGGAGGAACTGGACAAGAGTGGAATAAGACCAGAATCAGCCTGAAGATCCGAATCAGGGGATCTAAATAACTTAATATTCACAACAATTTCTCCATGATTTTAACATCCACATATTTTCCATCCAAGATCCCTTGCTTTTCAAAAACCCCAACGTCACGGTAACCAAGCTTATGATATAAGCCTTGACCACCATGATTAAAGGGAAAGGTGAACAACACGATTTTATAAAAGTCTTTCTCTTTAGCAATCTCCTCTAGACGCTCCAGAAGAATGCTTCCAACCCCCTTGCCCCTAAAAGCTCGATCAATGTATATGGATAGGTCGGCAACACCGTCATAAGCACATCGTTGCGAGTAAGGGTTGAGAGAAGCCCAGCCGATTACTTCATTATCATACTCAGCTACAATGACAGCGTAGCGATCCTGATGTTGCTGGAACCAGTTATTCATATATGCAATATCTTTTTGATCAACTTCTAGTGTCGCAATGCGATCCTCAATTCCTTGATTATAAATGTGCAATATACGTTCCACGTCGCCAGTATCTGCTGCTCTAATCAAAGTGGTTTTCATTGTTAGTTCCTCCTATATAGGAAATATAAGCTTAGCAGCAGGTGACACAGCAGGTATTTATGCGTGGTTGTCTTGAAAACGAGAAGGCTATACGTGTTTGTTTTCTATTGAGTTCTTTATTGGTTATCTCTCGGCTTTTTTGAATGGGAAGGTCACTTTTTTTAAAATGCTCTGCAACGTAAGAATGGAGCAACATCGTAATTCATCTCCTACAAATCAAATTCATTATTCAGATAATGGACCGCAGCATTTATTGGATTTAGCCATTGCTTCGTTGAAAATCTTAACGGAGTGTAGCACGGTTTCTTTTTCGAACTCGGTCATATATGAGAACACTTCGTTAAGATAGTCATTCATTTGTTGATCAATGGTAGTCGCAATAAACTTTCCCTCCGTCGTAAGTGCCAGTGTATAAACTCTTCGATCCTGTGGATCTTGAGTTTTTTTCACTAAATTCATTTTGATTAAGGATTGGACCTGTCTGCTAAACGTTGTAATATCAGTTCCCAAAGTTTCAGCGATTTGTTGCATCGAAGGGTTGTGCTGCCGGTCAATCTCATACAAGATGTGGCTTTGCACTAACGAGACATCATTTCCTCCGACGCTGCAGCAGGTTTTATTTAGAAGACCAAATCTTCGGGTCATGATCTGAAACAACTCACGAGCATTTTCCATTTCGAATCACCTCTTGTCATAGTTATACAACATATATTTGCAACATGCAAATATAACACGGGATCCATATCATATGAGTTGGGCGAACGATTATTAATCAAAATATTTTGATTTAGTCCTTGAACATACAATTATTTCATGATATGCTTCATTCATCAAATTTTATTGATGAATGGTGGGGCGTCCAATGATGAATCACTACATGATGGAAAAATTGATTGAATATCAACAAAATGAAATTGAGTTGAAGGCACGACAAATGTGGAAATGGTTGAATTCACAACACTTGAGACAGACGATGAACATCTCGGCACCTATCACTGTTCAACCAACCGCTGCTTGTTGCCCTTGCTGCTAAATGGAGGTAAAGAGTTTATGATCAAAGAACTGAACGTTATCCAGCCATCCAGCGTGAATGTTGATTTTGCCCAATACGAAACTAAATTCAAAGCATTGGCAGATCAGAAAAGACTGAAGATCATGCATGAGCTCAGTCAAAAAGGTAGCGTTTGTGTCTGTGACCTGATGGAAATCATGGAAATGCCTCAGTCCAAGCTATCGTATCACCTAAGAATCCTACTCGATGCCCAGATGATCACTCTCGAGACGAGAGGGACTTGGAGCTATTATGAGTTAAATCATGCTGTAGTTAATCGGTTGCTTTCACCTGAGTTATGTTGCATTTTTCGTTCGATAGACGACAAACAGAATGGATGCTGCTCATAAAGTCCAAAGGTCTTATTTCATTATTGTACTGCTTTTCAAGCTTATACTTGCAATATGCAAATAAAGAGATTAGAATTCATTTATAGCACGAACTGAATTCTATGTGTGTCTTTTCCAGACTGCTGCAAGTACATTGGTTCATTTTTAGTTAATAAATCAAAAAAAATTGATGTATATCAAATCGGAGGGCTTACGAATGAAAAACATTGAATTTAAGGTAGCCTCATCTTCTTGTTGTACACCCCAAGTAACGTTAAACACTACAGAGACTGTGAAGGAGGAGCATGCGCCCTATAGCAATAACCTGCCGGTCGCGATTATCGGTGCCGGCCCGATTGGTTTGGCAGCAGCGGCTCACTTGGTGGAGAGAGGACAAAAATTCATCCTTTTTGAAGCCGGATCTAGCATTGGTCAGAACATTCTACAATGGGGACATGTACGTCTCTTTTCACCGTGGCAGTATAACATCGATAAAGCCGCTGAGCGTCTTTTGCGTAAACAAGGTTGGCAGTCTCCAGTATTAACGGAATTACCATTCGGCCAAGAGATCGTTCATCAATATTTGAGACCTTTGGCGAAGCTGCCTGAACTGGAGCCCTATATCAAGTTAAATTCCAGAGTCATCTCCATATCGAAAAAGAACACAGATAAAATGAAATCGGCTAATCGTGAAGCTGCGCCATTCGTACTTTATGTTGAAACAAACGACTCCACGGAACGCTTTGAAGCTAGGGCAGTCATTGATGCTTCCGGGACATGGGGACAGTCGAATCCGCTGCATGCAGATGGGATATGGACACGTGAAGAGCGTGATCTGAAAGATCACATTTATTATGGGATTCCAGATTTATCAGCTGACCAAGAGCTGAAGTACAGAGGAAAACGCATTGCAGTCGTAGGAGGCGGGCACTCTGCGATCAACACACTGCTGGATCTAGCCAAGCTTAAAGAAACGGATCCGAATACGGAGATTATTTGGGTGATGAGAAAGAAATCGGTGGAAGAAGCTTACGGCGGAGAAGAGAATGACCAGTTAGAGGCTCGAGGAGCACTTGGAAGCCACATTCATCAGCTGATTGATGCCGGCCAAGTCCAGGTGGTTACTCCATTTATGATCGAGAAGATTTCCAAACACGATGGAAGGATTCACATCCAAGGGACTGCAAATGGTGAAAGTAAGGAGATACAAGAAATCGATGAGATTATCGTTAATACAGGAAGCCGGCCGGACTTCTCATTCTTGAGTGAGATTAGACTTAGCATTGATCCTGCAACGGAGAGTGTTGAAGCACTTGCGCTCCTTATCGATCCCAATGTACACAGTTGCGGAACCGTAAGACCTCATGGTGAAAAGGAGCTGCGCCATGTAGACAAGAACTTTTATCTCGTTGGAATGAAGAGTTATGGCCGAGCGCCAACCTTTCTTATGGCAACGGGCTACGAACAGGTCAGATCCATTGCAGCATACCTGGATGGCGATCTGGAAGCTGCATCCAAGGTTGAATTAGAGCTGCCAGAGACCGGCGTATGTGGTATTAGCAGTGCGCCGAATGCCAACGATTGTTGCATGCCAGTTTCATCTGCTAAAACGAGCTGCAATTAAAAATTAGAGAAGGGGAGAATCGGAAGACAAGATCCTCCCTGGTCAACCAATCGAAGGAGTGAAGAGTGATGTACAAATCAATCATTATAGGAACGGGTCCAGCAGGTTTAACGGCAGCCATTTATTTAGCTAGAGCTAATTTGAATCCGCTTGTTATTGAAGGACCACAACCGGGAGGCCAATTGACATTAACTACAGAAGTTGAGAATTTCCCTGGATTTGTTGATGGAATCATGGGTCCCGAGCTCATGGATAATATGAGAAAACAAGCGATTCGATTCGGTGCTGAGTTTATGAATGGTTGGGTGCATGAAGTGGATTTCTCTTCACGTCCGTTTCGAGTGTCCGTCGAGGGGCTGGGTCAATTGCAAGCTGAAACGATCATTCTCTCCACGGGTGCATCTGCGAATTTACTTGGCGGTATACCAGGGGAGAAGGAGAATATTGGCCGCGGCGTAAGCACATGCGCGACATGTGATGGTTTCTTTTTCCGAAATAAAGAAGTGCTTGTCGTGGGTGGAGGAGATTCTGCCATGGAAGAAGCAAACTTCCTTACGAAGTTCGCTTCCAAGGTAACGATTGTTCATCGTCGTGATGAACTGCGTGCTTCGAAGATTATGCAGGAACGTGCAAGACAAAATCCTAAAATAAGCTGGGCTCTTAGCAAAGAATCCACTGAAATTATTGCCGATGATCGCGGAGTTACCGGACTGCGCGTCAAGGATATAAAAACAGGAAATGAAGAAATCATCGAGACCAACGGAATTTTTATTGCGACGGGTCATACGCCCAATACGGCATTTTTGAAGGGACAGATTGATACCGATCCAGTTGGATATATTCGTGTGAAACCTGGAACAACTGAAACGAACATTCCTGGGGTTTTTGCTTGCGGTGACGTACAGGATCCGAAGTACCGTCAGGCGATTACAGCAGCAGGTACAGGATGTATGGCTGCTCTAGACAGCGAACGATTTTTAGAAGCAGAATCCGCATTTATAAAATCAGTCACAGATCTGGCTAATGTATAAGTGTATGCTTATGTGTGAATTGAATTTCACTAAAAAAAGATAACAAATTTAATTCGAACTGAAAACGATACGGCACAACTTGACTCAGTCACAAGCGTTTTCTGCCCCGACCCTTGTGGTCGGTTTTTACATTAACATGAGAGCAAGAAGGAGCAACTAGATCATGCAGGGCACGAATGATTTGACCCAAGGTCCTATTATGTCTACTTTAATGAAATTGACGATTCCCATCATTGCAACCAATTTTATATCTACAACCTACGGTCTTGTGGATATGATTTGGGTTGGAGGGCTAGGAAGCGGTCCGGTTGCTGCAATTGGCACAGCAAGCTTCTTCATTAATTTAGCGATTGCGTTATCGACCATGATAACGATTGGTACGGGCATCAAGGTTTCACATTGTATGGGGGCCGGTCAGGGAGAACAAGCTAAGTCTTATGTAAAAAACGGATTTATCATGTCTATTGTTGGTATTATCCCCTCATGGTAGACAGTGAAAAAAGAGATCATGTTACAATGAACTCAACATTGTCGACCGGAGGGGATTTTTGTTATGCCAGCGAAAAAGGGACAAACTTTTAATCGTTATAGCGATGAAATCAAGAAAGAGGCCGTTCGTTTACGGGTGGAAGAGGGCTGGACCTACACCCGCATCATGGAGAAGTTCGGGATCAAGAGTGAAAGCCAGATCATTACTTGGGTACGTAAGAGCCAAAACGGAGAGAGCGACAGGAAAGGAATATCGCTTTCTGGTCATGGGGGATCAGGTTGTAGGGGTCCTGCATCGTGTCCCAGCAAATGTCGTCGGTGACGGTGTCCACACGATCGAACAGCTTGTTCATGAGAAGAATAAAGACCCACTTCGAGGTAAAGGGTATAAGACTCCCCTTGAGAAAATTCAGTTAGGGGAAGCAGAAGAGATGTTTTTGAAAAATCATTCTATGAGTTGGAACGATATACCCCAACAAGGGGAGGTTATCTATCTAAGAGAAAATTCGAACATTAGTACGGGTGGAGACAGTATCGATTTTACGGATGAAATACCAAACAGCTATAAGGAACTTGCCGTTCAATCAGCTAAAGCTGCAGGAGCGACCATATGTGGTGTAGATATGATGATTGATTCTTTAGAGGAAGAAGCAACCGATACCAATTACAGCATCATAGAAATCAACTTCAATCCAGCGATCCATATACACTGCTACCCTTATATCGGAAAGAACAGAAAGGCAAATGAAAAGATTCTGGATTTATTGTTTGGTTAGTTCGATTACGGCGATGTAAGTTGATTCCATTGGGGAACATGTCGTAGAAAACCAGGATGCTTAGACAAATGAATGAACGAATTGTGATAGACATAAGGTGATGATGAAAGAAGGGCAGGGAGACCTGCCCCCCAAGAGGGGGCGGGAATTCGGATATATAATTTGCTGTTATTAGCGATAATATGAAAAGATTTTATTAACGCATTCGTGGAAAACCTACTTGCGGTAAGAGCTGAAGTATCGTTCAAACCATCACAATTGCAGGAAGGGTGCTCACTTGTGTTGTTCAATGAGAAATTATTGGAAGCAGATTCTAGACACTTGAAATCAAGCACTCTTTCGTTTAAGATATAAGCATTAAATTATATGGTTATGATGTTATCTTACAAGAATGGGGTGAATCTTATTGGAGCAAATGAGCGAAATTGCCGAGAAGCTAAAACTGCTTGGAGATAAAACAAGGCTTACTATGTTAACGCTTCTTAAGCAAAAAGAATGGTGTGTTTGCGAATTTGTAGATATTTTTGACATGTCTCAGCCAGCGATTAGCCAGCACTTAAGAAAGCTTAAGTCTCAGGGGATTGTAAATGAAGCCCGTCGTGGCCAATGGGTTTATTATTCCTTGAATGTTGATGACAAGCCATATATCCAAGCCGTGCTAAATGAGATGCCAAGTGCTCAAGAATTACTATCATCCATGAATAAGGAAGTTAACTGTGCATGTGATTAATAAGAATATTTAGCATATGGTTGAGTGATGCTAGATATTATCTCTGTTTTTTATATAAGGATATAGTTATATATTGATCATTACAGTATTTAAGTCATCGCATAATTGGAGGTTTGAACATTGGTTTCTGTTGTCCTGGCTAGCATCATTTTTCTTGTTACCTTAGTTTTTGTCATTTGGCAGCCTAAAAATCTATCCATTGGATGGTCTGCATGTGGTGGTGCTGTACTGGCGCTGCTTGTGGGAGTCGTTGACTTTCAGGATGTATGGGATGTCACCCAGATCGTATGGAATGCAACGCTCGCCTTTGTCGCGATCATTATCATTTCATTGATCTTGGATAAAATCGGTTTGTTCGAGTGGGCCGCCTTACATATGGCGAATGCTGCTCGAGGAAACGGTATTCGGATGTTTGTCTATGTATCCGTTCTTGGAGCTGTTGTCGCTGCTTTTTTCGCAAACGATGGTGCGGCTCTAATCTTAACTCCGATTGTGCTTGCCATGGTACGAGCGCTGAATTTTGACGAGAAGAAGGTATTTCCTTTTATCATCGCAAGTGGTTTTATTGCGGACACAACTTCGCTACCACTCGTAGTCAGCAACCTGGTGAATATCGTATCGGCCGATTTCTTCGGAATTACGTTTATCGAATACGCCAGTCGTATGTTGGTTCCCAATCTGTTCTCATTAGTAGCTAGTATCCTTGTGCTTTATTTGTTTTTCCGCAAGAGCATCCCGCGAAAGTTCGATGGGACGCAGCTTAAACAACCCTCAACGGCAATTCAAGATCCTAAGATGTTCCGTTTATCATGGATCGTATTGAGCGTGCTGCTGATCGGTTACTTTGTGTGTGAATTTGTGGGTATCCCCGTGTCGATCGTAGCTGGTGTTATCGCGATATTCTTCCTGTTGATGGCGAAAAAAAGTCCGGCTGTGCAAACCAAAGAAGTACTCAAAGGGGCTCCGTGGGCGATCGTATTTTTCTCGATCGGTATGTATGTTGTGGTCTATGGCTTACGTAACGCCGGTCTTACAGATCTTCTGGCAAGTGTCATACAGAGCGTAGCGGATCAAGGACTTTTTGCTGCAACCATGGGGATGGGCTTCATTGCTGCGATTATTTCTTTATTTCTTCCATCATGAACAATATGCCGACCGTCATGATAGATGCACTCGCAATCGATGCGACAAACACGTCGGCTGCCATTAAAGAGGCCTTAATTTATGCGAATGTGATTGGTTCCGATTTAGGTCCCAAAATTACACCGATTGGTTCACTGGCCACCTTGCTTTGGCTGCATGTCCTTTCGACCAAAGGCGTGAAGATCAGCTGGGAGACCTACTTTAAGACAGGGGTCATACTGACCATCCCAACATTATTTATAACCCTCTTAGGTTTATATATCTGGCTTACCATACTTTAATTCAAGGGAGAGAAACGATGATGGAAAAAAAGACACTTTACTTCTTGTGCACAGGCAACTCTTGCCGCAGCCAAATGGCTGAAGGATGGGCTAAAAAACATCTGGGAGATGATTGGAATGTCTACAGCGCCGGCATCGAAGCTCATGGCTTAAACCCGAATGCGGTCAATGCAATGAATGAGGTGGGGATCGATATTTCGAACCAAACTTCGGATATCATTGATCCGGTGTTGTTGAATCAATCCGACCTGGTGGTCACCCTGTGCGGTGATGCTGCCGATCGTTGTCCGATGACACCTCCTCATGTTCGCCGTGAGCACTGGGGATTTGACGATCCTGCCAAGGCTCAGGGTACCGACGAAGAAAAATGGGCTGTTTTTCAGCGCGTTCGCGATCAAATCGGCGAGCGTATTCAAAAGTTCGCTGAAACCGGCGAGTAATCAAATAGAATGCAGGAGCCGGGAACTTTTCTCGGCTTCCTTTATTACAGGAGGGAAACGACATGATATCCATTGAAATTTATGATCCGGCCATGTGCTGTTCTACAGGAGTATGCGGGCCAAGCGTGGACCCTGAATTGATTCGCGTATCAACCGTTGTCCACAATCTAAAAAGCAAGAACATCGATGTTGCTCGTTATAACCTGGCAAGTGAGCCAGATGCATTTGTTACGAACCGTGTTATCAATCAGCTGCTTACTGAACAAGGCCCGGAAGTTCTGCCGGTAGTTTTGTTAAACGGTCAGGTCACGAAAATCCAAGGCTACCCCTCCATGGAGGAATGGTGTGCGTGGACTGGATTGGCAGAGACGGATTTGGCGAAAAAACCGAAAATGCGTATTGAGCTCAAAACGAAGCAATGATTGAAGGAAGTAGGTGCACTATGATGACTAGATCATTTCATCCAAATGATATTCCACTAACGCCTTATCTCTTTTTTACTGGCAAAGGCGGGGTAGGGAAGACCTCTACCGCGAGCGCGACAGCCATATCACTCGCAGATGCGGGTAAGCGGATTTTGCTTGTCAGCACAGACCCTGCGTCGAATCTACAAGACGTATTCGGTATGACGTTATCCAATCATCCTGTTCAGATCCAGGGAGTACCTAACCTATATGCCGCCAACTTAGATCCGGAGACGGCAGCAAGTGAATATAAAGCTCAGGTCGTTGATCCCTACCGTGGCAAACTTCCGGATACCGTGATTGCTACGATGGAGGAACAACTTTC
The DNA here is from genome assembly GCF_056173265.1 of Paenibacillus sp. QJM3NY_38. Classification (NCBI taxonomy): domain Bacteria; kingdom Bacillati; phylum Bacillota; class Bacilli; order Caryophanales; family Paenibacillaceae; genus Paenibacillus; species Paenibacillus sp. QJM3NY_38. The sequence continues at coordinate 6,504,505 of NZ_CM149665.1, read as the reverse complement.
AGGCGCTTGTACTGTTGAAATTGCAGCGTTTAATGAGTTTTCAACCCTATTGACCGATCAAGAGCTGAAAGCCGGCTTTGACCATATTCTTTTTGATACCGCCCCAACAGGGCATACGCTCCGGTTGTTGCAACTTCCTACCGCTTGGAGTGGATTTCTAGATGAAAGTACACACGGTGCTTCATGCTTAGGCCCATTAGCAGGGCTGGAGTCGAAGAAGGAACTCTATAGCAACGCACTGGCAACTCTGAATGATGAACAACAAACAACACTCGTGTTGGTGACACGTCCAGATCGTTCACCGCTGTTGGAAGCTGCCCGTGCTTCATCCGAATTAAGAGAGACGGGAATGAGTAATCAGATTCTTGTTATGAACGGTACTTTTATTCTTCATTCAAACCCAGATCCTATTTCAGAAGCGTTCTATAAACGTCAACTGATCGCGTTGGATGCGATGCCGGAGAACTTAAAGACCATTCCCCATTATGAAATACCTTTAGTTCCATATAACCTAACCGGACTATCCCATTTGCGTCAACTTTTTTCACCCATAGAACAATCATTAAGCCATGAAAACGTGGAAGAGATTTCAGCACCACCATTAAGCTCACTCATCCGTGACATATCTTCATCCGGAGTACGTGTTGTATTTACGATGGGAAAAGGCGGTGTGGGAAAGACAACCGTCGCATCGGCCATTGCGGTTGGCTTAGCTGAACAGGGACATCGAGTACATCTGAACACAACCGATCCTGCCGCACATCTTAACCACATTTTAGATGAGGAAGGAAACAACCATTTATCGGTGAGTCGAGTCGACCCAAGAGTCGAACTGGAAAAGTACCGTAATGAAGTACTGAGCCAAAATGCCGACTCCTTAGATGAAGATGGTCTTGCTTATTTGGAAGAAGACTTACGCTCTCCTTGTACAGAGGAGATTGCTGTCTTCAGAGCTTTTGCAGAGTTGGTTGAGCGTTCACAGGATGAGATTGTAGTGATTGATACGGCTCCAACGGGACATACGCTGCTGTTATTGGACGCAACGCAAGAGTACCATAAGGAAATTGAACGTTCTTCTGGGGCCATTCCTGATTCGGTGAAGCATCTTCTGCCGCGCCTGCGAAACCCTGAGGAGACCAGCGTGGTTATTGTTACTTTGGCAGAGGCCACGCCATTCTACGAGGCTTCGCGATTGAACGAGGACTTGAAGAGAGCTAATATCCCTACAAAATGGTGGGCGATCAATCAGAGCTTCGCTGCAACGCAGACCACGGATCCGGTGTTACAAGGTCGTGCGGGTTCGGAGGCACAATGGATCTCACAAATTAAAGAAGCATCGGCAAATCACAGCGTGATTATTCCGTGGGAACCGGAGGAAATTAAGGGATATGATCGGCTCAAAAAACTGACGGAGAAATAATGACGGGTAAGATTTTACTTATATGAGTGAGGAGTGATCATCATGATCATTACGGATGGGGCTAGAGCTTATATCGAAGAGATGATGAAAGAAGCTGGGACAACGACGTTAAGATTTTTTAATGCAGGAGCTGGGTGCTGCGGTCCAAGTTATCAGCTGACGCTGGATAAAGCTCAGGAAAATGACATTGTCGAGCGTATAAATCATATAGAAGTGGCTCTCGATCCAACGATTGCCGACATCGTACGGAATGTTACATTGGATATTGACCAGGATGAAGAAGGTCCTGCATTAATCGTCAGTGGCGGCAGCAGCAGCTGCTGCTAGTTCGAAAATAGGAGGCAACGAAGAACATGGAGAAGAAATACCATGCACTACATGAAGATAAGATCTATATGGGTGGAGCCGCTGATGTTGAAGAAATGGTGAAACAGGAAGGTGTCCAAGTTGTGGTAGACCTTCGAGAAGAAGCCACGGAGTGCGCATCAACAGATGCCAACGTGAAATGGATTAAGATCCCCTTGGGTGATAATGCAGCGGAGAGCGAGGAGGTTTTATTTAAAAAGGCGATCGATGAAGTAGTTAGTGCCTATCACAGTGGGCAAAAAGTTGCTTTTCATTGTGGGGGAGGTAAAGGAAGAACAGGAACCGTTGCCATTGGAACTTTGTTAGCCTTGGGAGAGGCCCAAACCATTGCCGAAGCTGAGGGAAAGGCCAAGAGCATTCGTAACATTATTCAAATAAAGCCGACCCAAAGGGAATCCCTCGAAAAGATATTTGAAGCATAGTTTCGAGAATGAGGACTTTAGATATTACACGCAGATCAGAAATAAGCGGGCTGGGATGAAGAAATAAATAAAATACTATCGGTTTTGAAGGTTTCTTACTATCTTCTAAAGGGATGGGACTGGGAAGTCTCTCCCTATAGAAGATAATTTTTATGAAGTTGTTATCAGGGAGGGCTGTTAACTTATAAAGAAATATAACATGCGAAAACAGTTTTTCTACTTAGCGTGGATTACTTCCTGCTAAGACTCCCTATATAAATGTTCACGTTTCCTAGGCAGCAAGAACCTTGGGGGTTGTTTACCTCGCAACCACAACGACCTGCCTGAACATGTGCTTTAATTTGTTTAGTAGGTTGTTGGTCGGCGCCTGTCGCTTGAAGAAGTCGCTCTCTCGTCCATTCGAAGCAGTAACAAACGGGCACATTCATACTCGGGTTCTTTTGGTATACAGGTACCTTCAGGTCGCTTTCAACGAATATTTGCGAATGGTTGGTGCTGAAATAGACTGTAGAACAAGTAGAGCTCGAGCAAAAAAGGTAAGAGTTCTTAGGCTCAATGTTTTCAAGAGCAGAAGCCTTTAACAATGATTTAAGCGTAATGAGCTGTATGCTCTTACCCTTTTTACTACAGGAAGGACAGTCAGTTCTAGCGACTCCTGTATTGTTGTTGAATGACTCACAACAATCCATTTTAACAACACTCCTTTTGTGAATTGAATGAGCACAAGGATGAGAATACAGCTATTTTGTAAGCTTCTTTTCACTATTTTCTCGTAAAAGAACCTTTGGAACAAGACGAATATACATCAATTCCCCAATAAGTTCTACTATCGTTTGTGTTACGATTACTGCTGCCACTAACCCGTTAAGGGGCTCAGGTAGAGCTAAAGCAAAAGGAAGAACTACTAGCGAGTTACGAGTCCCCGCGCTAAAAATAAGTGCCCGTCCTGCTCCGGTATCCAAACGGAATATATGAGAAACGATACGCGCAATATTTGGAGTAATGACCATATATGCTACATAGACTGGAATCACTTTGCTAATAAATTCAAATGAAGTGTATAGTTTACTGATTTGCGATGCAACAACAACAAAAAGAGTCAGTGCCATAAAAGGCACAGGGAGCCATGCTGTAGCATCAAGAAAACGTTCTCCCGTTTGCTGTTTTCTTGCCCACCATTGTGTAAGTAGTGCAAGTACTAAAGGAACAACAATAAGACCTAGGAATGCTTCGAGAAACGGTCCAACACTCACAATTTCTGCTGCCTGTGTGCCCATAAAAAGCCATAAATAAATAGGTAATAAAAGCATTTGGGTAACAAAAAGTAAGGGTGTCGAAACTAATATGAGTTTCTCGTTCCCACGACCGAGATGTGTAAAAACAATGACATAGTCAATACACGGAGTAAGCAATACTAGAAATACACCCAATAGCAGGGAGGGGTCAGCGGGAAGAAAACGTGTTAATCCCCATACTAGAATAGGTACAACTATGTAATTCATCATAAGTAGTGCGTAAATGAACCGTCGATTTGATAGTGCTTCTTTTAAGCGGAAAAAAGGGATTTGCGTAAACATTCCATACATTAATATGGCAAGTACAATTGAAATCACACGATCAAAACTTGCGCTTGTTTCAGGCCATAATAAACCTATTCCAGTAGCAAGAATTAATACCAGAGCATAAAGCCATACTTGATTCTTTTCTAACTGTTCTCTTGAGACCATTTTAATCCTCATTTCACTTGTGCTTGATTATCGCAAAATAATAACGTTAAACTTCACAACTGTTTTTGATGTCTATACTAAAGCCGAAATTATCATGTCTACTATGGCTAGTCAAGAATTAAAAGCTCAACAAAGACGATCGGAAATAAGGTTAACAGGTGCTATTCGTTTCTTTGCTCAACGTAGTAAGTGCTTTTATATTTTCATCAATTTCATTTCGTAAGAATGCTTTTACTTCCTCGTTCCCAGTTAATTGAAGCCTGATCGGTTCTCTTCATTGTTTGCAATCACCGTAAAAGTTAAAAATGGACAGCATCTTCTCTCCATGCCAATCCATTCATTTAAAAGCCGTAGGGTTTCTGAATCACCAGGGAAAAGATATTGGTATCCTTTTTCAATCTCCGTAATACTGAGCCTTCTTAGTTCTAATTTGCCCCAAATACTTTTGTATTCAAATCGTTCATCCTTTGTAAAGACTGTGTGACAACATGAAATAGGTATTTCTTTAGTCATACTTTTAGCTCCTTTCAAAATAGCACAAGAATTACAAATGCATCCTGACCTTTATACGAACTGATTTAGTTGCCCTTATGGCGGCGGTGATGAAATAACTGCACCGATATTTCAAAAAGGAGAGCCAACACACAGCTACTCATAAGGTTCAAAAATGTGCAATGCTCTAGGCTGCTCCACCCTCGAGCTAAGTTTCCGCGAGTACAATATTGATCTCGTGTTAGCCTAAGATTAGTAATTCATTATCCAGAATGAGTTATAATTAAATCATAAAACTTAAAGTTAACTTTAAGTCAAGGGGTGGATTTAATGACAAAGCTTAGCATTGGTCAGTTGGCGGCAAAGGCTGGTGTGAATACGTCGACTTTACGCTATTATGAATCGGTCGGTTTGCTACCTGCTCCAGAACGGAGAAGCGGTCAGCGCCGCTATGATGAAAGGCTATTTGACCGCATTAATTTTATTAAGGTCGCCCAGCATACAGGATTTAAAATACAGGAAATTGTCGTTTTATTAGAAGGTTTTGAAGTGGATGATTCTCTTTCAGATCGATGGGAGCATATGGCGAAGTTGAAACGCTCTCAACTTGAGGAAAAGAAGAAACAAATTAATGCCATGATAAAGATTCTAGATAACGGATTAAACTGCAAATGCCTTTCTTGGTCGGAATGTTTAATGAAAATTCAAAATAACGGATCCTGTTAAAATAAAGATAATAAACGACATCAAGTTACATGTACAAAAATTACTTTGAAGAGAGCCTATGAATCAGGCTTTTTTTTGTTTGTACATTAATTTCACAGAATTAAGGTTTTTCTTTTGACAAAATATGATCGCAGGATTATTATAATAATCAAACAATCATTTGAGTGAGGTGGTGCATCTATGGAAACAAGAGATACATGCGATATTTTTTGTTATGACGAGCATAAGGTCAATCGAGTGAAGGCAAAGCTAAACACACATGATTTTCAAGATATGGCTCAAGTATTCAAGGTCTTAGCAGATCCAACGAGGCTGAAGGTGGCTTATGCACTTTGTGATGAGGATGAGTTATGTGTATGTGATGTTGCAAATATTATTGGTTCTACTATGGCAACGGCATCTCATCACTTACGGCTGCTGCGGAACATGGGTATTACGAAATATCGTAAAGAAGGAAAACTTGTTTTTTATTCAATGGAGGATGCCCAATTGAAACAAATCATCCGTATCGCGATTGAGCATCAGAAGGAGGTTGTTGGAGTTGAGTAATATGGCTGAATCAACAGATGAAAAAAATGTATACCGTGTAGAAGGCTTCACATGTGCGAATTGTGCAGGGAAGTTTGAGAATAATGTGAAACAGCTTCCGGGAGTACAAGATGCCAAGGTGAATTTCGGTGCATCCAAAATTTCCGTGTATGGTAACACAACGATCGAAGAACTTGAAAAGGCCGGTGCTTTTGAGAATCTTAAGGTTGCTCCAGAAAAGGCTCAAAGGGAAGCGACAGCAGACTCTAACAAAGAAGAAAAGGAACCATTTTATAAAAAGCATAGCACGTTATTGAATGCGGCTTTACTGATTGTTTTCGGATACCTTTCCTTAATGGTAAACGGTGAGGAAAACCTGATTACATCCTTGCTCTTTGCTGCCTCTATCGTGATCGGCGGATTTTCGCTTTTTAAAGTTGGTTTTAAAAACTTGATGCGTTTTGAGTTTGATATGAAAACCCTGATGACAGTTGCTATTATTGGTGCCGCAGTTATTGGGGAATGGGCGGAAGGAGCAATTGTAGTCATTCTCTTTGCGATAAGTGAAGCTCTTGAACGATTCTCGATGGATCGCGCAAGACAGTCCATTCGTTCCCTAATGGATATTGCACCAAAAGAAGCCCTGGTGAGACGTAATGGGCAGGAGATGAATATACATGTGGATGACATCGCTCTAGGCGATATCATGATCGTTAAGCCTGGACAAAAGATAGCCATGGATGGTGTTGTGGTTAGTGGCTATTCTGCAGTAAACCAGGCAGCAATTACGGGTGAGTCAGTCCCTGTAGAGAAAAAAGTAGATGATGACGTATTTGCCGGTACATTAAATGAAGAAGGTTTGCTTGAAGTTAAAGTAACCAAACTTGTGGATGACACGACGATTGCAAAAATTATCCACTTAGTTGAGGAAGCACAGGGTGAACGTGCTCCATCGCAAGCCTTTGTTGACAAATTTGCGAAGTACTATACACCAATCATTATGATTGTGGCAGCATTAGTCGCTGTGATCCCACCATTATTCTTCGGTGGAGATTGGACTACATGGATTTACCAAGGCTTATCCGTACTTGTTGTCGGTTGCCCTTGTGCCCTGGTTATTTCCACGCCGATTTCTATTGTGTCGGCCATTGGGAATGCTGCGAAGAAGGGCGTTCTCATCAAAGGCGGCGTATATCTGGAGGAAATGGGTGCTTTAAAAGCAATTGCCTTTGATAAAACCGGTACGCTCACCAAAGGTGTTCCTGTTCTTACGGATTTTAATGTATTGAATAAAGCTGCTAATGAAAAAGATTTGCTCTCTATCATTACTGCCTTGGAGTATCGTTCTCAACATCCACTCGCCTCTGCGATCATGAGAAAAGCAGAAGAATCCAATATTTCTTATTCGGACATTATGGTTGAGGATTTCTCATCCATAACAGGCAAGGGCATTAAGGGTAGCGTTAACGGAACGACATATTATATTGGAAATCCAAAACTCTTTAAGGAACTGCAAACCGTTCATTTTACTCCTGACCAAGAGCAATTGGTTTCGTCCCTCCAAAATCAAGGGAAAACGGCCATGATTGTTGGTACAGAACAGAATATTCTTGCTGTGATTGCTGTGGCAGATGAAGTTCGCGATTCCAGTAAGGGTGTTATTCAAAAATTACATCAACTTGGTATTAAAAAAACCATTATGCTTACGGGTGACAACAAAGGTACGGCCACGGCTATCGCTGGGACTGTCGGCGTGTCGGATGTACAGGCCGAATTGTTACCTCAAGATAAACTAGACTTCATTAAACAGTTGAGATCGGAATACGGAAATGTTGCCATGGTTGGAGACGGTATTAATGACGCTCCCGCACTAGCTGCTTCAACAGTCGGGATTGCCATGGGCGGAGCTGGGACTGATACGGCACTCGAAACTGCAGACGTGGCTTTGATGGGGGATGACCTAAGAAAACTGCCTTTCACAATTAAACTAAGCCGAAATGCGCTCTCGATAATCAAACAAAATATTACGTTTGCATTAGCCATCAAGCTCATCGCTTTGCTGCTTGTTATACCCGGTTGGTTAACGTTATGGATTGCCATTCTTTCAGACATGGGGGCTACTCTCCTCGTTGCATTGAATGGATTACGACTCATGCGTGTGAAAGAATAACACACAGTTACGACTTCAACGTGTAATTCAGGAAGGTCGCTTTTTCTAATGGGGCCAAGGAGATTCTTGGCTCTACATTATTTGGATGCGAGATTTTTCTCCATGCGAAGTAATATTACAGCTTCTTTTCATTTAAAAAGGCACACATTGGTATGTGTGTCTTTTCGTTTGTGACAAGATAATCCGATCAGGAAATAATCCATTTTTGTGCAGGAAACTATCAAACGAACATTTGACTAATAGAAAATAATGGTGTATTATAATCACACATTCAAACAATTGTTTGATTATTGATTTCTCAATGAATTGGGGTAGATCAATGAAGAGGAGAAACGACAAAACCAAATCGGATTATATTCCGGCTCTACGTTTTCACTGGCTCACGTCTTTTTACGATTCGGTATTACGTTGGACGATGAGAGAGTCTACATTTAAAAACCAATTAATCAAACAAGTTCAAAGTTATCCAGGACAACGAATACTTGATCTTGGGTGTGGTACCGGTACATTAACGGTGCAATTAAAACAAAGCTATCCTGAATCAGAGGTCACCGGTCTTGATATTGATCCCGATGTTCTTCGAATTGCAGAGGCAAAGGCCGCGCAGAGGTATGTAAATATTAAGTTTGATCAAGGGAACTCGTACGAATTACCATACCCTGATCACTCATTTGATTGTGTGGTCACCAGTCTAATGTTTCATCATTTAACCACAACAAACAAGCTCCAAACATTAAAGGAGATATTCAGAGTACTTAAACCAGAAGGAGAGCTTCATATCGCCGATTGGGGGAGAGCGAAAAATGGCATTATGCGTGTTGCATATTATTCCATTCAGATCCTCGATGGATTTTCAACCACCACGGATAATGTAAAGGGACTTTTACCTGGATTTATCCTAAAGGCTGGATTCCATACGATAAAGCAAACAACACAATATACAACCTTATATGGGAGTCTTTCGCTATATAAAGCAAAGAAGTGTAGTTAAGCCCCATATAGAAAGGAGAATCATCCATGTCTATTACACAACTCTTATCGGCCATTGGTACCTTTATCGTAACCAACATTGATGATATTTTTATCCTCATGATCTTTTTTGCCCAAATTGATAAAGTGCGTCATATGCAAATTGTGATTGGTCAGTACCTTGGGTTCGGACTTTTAGTGATACTGAGCCTTCTTGGCGCCTTTGGTTTTACTTTTCTACCACCAGAGTGGGCTGGGTTCCTTGGTTTGATACCTATTTATCTTGGTATTCGAATGTTCTTTACCAAAGAGGAAGATGAAGCAGAGGAAGCACTCGAGAAATTGGGTGATGTAAAGTCTCAATTATCCGGTAATCGTTTTTTTGGTCCATTGACTGCTAAGGTAGCAGCGATTACCTTTGCAAACGGTGGAGATAACCTGGGAATATATATCCCTTTTTTTACAACCCAAAGTAGTGATTCACTCATCTATATCTCGATTGTTTTCTTGGTTATGGTAGCTGTCTGGTGTTTCTTGGGTTATCGTCTAGCGAGTTTCCCAGCTATTGTGAAGATATTGCAAAAGTACGGTAATGTTATCATTCCAATCGTTTTTATCGTTCTGGGTATATCCATCATGCTTCATGGTGATGTTTTAGATGTTGTCAGAAGCTTATGGAATTAATAATACAAAATTTTTATAAACGAGATGGAGGAGATTAGGATGAATCAAGCAAATCAGCACTTTGAATTGTTGGTAATTGGCGGAGGATCAGGTGGATATGTGGCTGCAATCAGAGCAGCTCAGCTCGGGAAGAAAGTATTATTGGTTGAAAAGTCTGAACTAGGCGGCGTTTGTTTGAATTGCGGGTGTGTACCGTCCAAAGCGTTGATCTCGGCAGCACATAAACACGAGCATATGCATAATTCGGGAATACCCGGATTAACAGCAAGGAATATTGAAATTGACTTCTCCCAAATTCAGCAATGGAAGCAGAAGGAAGTCGTTGATCGGCTGAAGTCAGGTATCCAGTCGCTGATGAAGAAAAATAAAATTACGGTTATCAAAGGGGAAGCAACATTCATTAGTGACCGTGAAGTACAAGTATCTAATAAGCAGGAAAGCTATCATGTTCATTTTGAAAACTGTATCGTCGCTGTAGGCTCTCGTCCGATTGAATTAAAATCATTTCCTTTCGGAGGACGTATCCTATCCTCGACGGAAGCTTTAAGCCTCACTGAAATTCCAAAGCGTATCATTATCATTGGTGGAGGCTATATCGGTATTGAACTTGGACAAATGTATGCAAAATTCGGAACAGAAATCACGGTACTAGAAGGATCCAGTACCATATTGCCAGGATTCGAAAAGGATATCACACGCATTATAAGTAAGAACTTAAGTTCGTTGGGTGCGACTGTGTATACGGATGCGATGGCACAGTCAGCTGAGCAAATGGAGAAAGAAGTCACCGTATCGTTTACAGTAAATAATGAAGAAAGACAAGCGACGGCTGATTATGTACTGGTTACAGTCGGTCGTAGACCCAATACGGATGGTGAACTTGGTCTCGATAAAATTGGTATCAAAATAGGAGAACGAGGACTTGTTGAAGTCAATGAGTCAGGTCAAACCAGTTTACCACATATATACGCGATTGGAGATATTATTCCAGGACCGGCGTTGGCTCATAAAGCTTCATATGAAGGGAAAATCGTAGCAGAAGCCATTGCAGGACTTCCAAGTATTTTTGACTATAAAGTGATTCCTTCCGTTGTATTTTCTGATCCGGAAATCGCTTCGGTCGGCCTAAGCGAGTACGAAGCTAAAGAGCAAGGCTTTGATGTGTTGACGGGTAAGTTTCCACTAGCTGCAAACGCACGCGCCTTATCTTTGACCTCAGCTGAAGGGTTTGTAAAGCTAGTAGGGGATAAGAAGACAGGCCTGGTGTTAGGTGGACAGATTGTAGGGACCAATGCATCCGATCTGATTCCGGAGATCGCATTAGCCATTGAACTGGGCTCAACCTTAGAAGACGTTGCGCTTACAATACATGCTCACCCAACACTTGGTGAATTGACTGCAGAAGCAGCTGAAGTGGCTCTTGGACATCCTATTCATATTTAGTTTGCTGTATATTGGCTTTTTGACAACCATCCGTAACTGAAATATGATAATACTCAAATGAGTATGAGATTGAGGTGTTACACATGTCAACAGAGGATACCTGCGATATATTTTGTTACGATGAAGATAAAGTGAGACGTGTTAAAGCAAAGTTGAGTAATCATGATTTTCAAAATATGTCCCAAATTTTTAAGGTCATTGCCGATCCTACACGGTTAAAAGTCGCCTATGCCTTATGCGATGAGGATGAGTTGTGCGTTTGCGATGTGGCCAATATTATTGGTTCTACAATGGCGACAGCATCCCATCATTTACGACTGCTTAGAAATATGGGGATTGCGAAATACCGCAAAGAAGGAAAACTTGTGTTTTACTCACTAGAAGATATGCAGTTAAAGCAGCTGATAAAGCTAGCTGTAGACCATCAGTCAGAAAGTATTCAGTTTTGAGCCTATAATCATCCAAAGAGGACCAGTTCTGTTCAAATGAATCTGTAAATTTTGTGATTTCTCATATTAATTGACGAATAGAAACGGGTAGATTGAACTCACTTAGAGTGCAGATCTTCCCGTTTCTTTGTTCATTTCCTTGTCGAGTCCTAAAATTAAATGGTAAATACACATATTATATTCAGTTCAGTAAGTTGACAAACAATTGTAATAACCAGTAATCTTTAATTTGTAATATACTATGTTGTGTAGTCTTTTAACTGTTTGATATGGAAAAGGAGTTTTGCCATTGATGAACCAGAGTGTATTAACACATTTTAGTTTTTCAGAATTATGGGGTCCGCTCGTATTTTTTATAACCGTTTTATTATCTGTAATCTACTTGTTATATGTTGGTCCATTACGTAACCGCTTTTATGAAAGTGAACCAGTTAAAACCAGACAAAAAATATTGTTTATTTCAGGTTTGTTTACGTTTTATATAGCGGTTGGAAGTCCCATCAATGCGTTTAGTCATCATGTGTTATTTAGCGCTCACATGCTGAAGCAAGCTTTATTATACTTTATTATGCCGCTGTTTTTTTATTTAGGTACGCCATCATGGTTAATACGCCCTTTATTAAATTCCAAGTTTTCCTCGAAGTTTCTCTCATTTTTTAATCAACCTATCTTAGCCATGTTTCTATTTAACTCTGCTTTATCCTTATATCATTTCCCAGTTGTTTTTAATAAGCTGATGGAGATCCCATTCCTAGGAGGCTTATATCATGTTTTGTTAGTAATTGCATCATTTCAGATGTGGTGGCCACTTATGTGCCCTGTACCAGAACTTGATAAACTATCGAATGTAAAAAAGTTAGGGTATATTGCAGCGAATTCAATCCTGTTATATCCAGCATGTGTAGCCATAATTTTTGCCGGCAACATTCTCTATGATCCATATGTGAATGCTCCCCAACTATTTTCATTTTTGAGTCCAATTGATGATCAGCAATTAGGCGGAATTATTATGAAAATGACGCAAGAGGCAGCATTTGTAGTCACACTGGCAATCATTTCTGCAAGATGGTACCGAAAGGAGAAACATGATGACCCCATTGAAGTTGCTGAAGCTGTATATGACTCACCGAATCAACGTAATAACTATTAATTACGATTATTGATGGCTTCTCGTTGTAGAAAGGAAGTTAACTCATGGGCCCAGAGAACTTGACTCTATGGATAGCATTTGCAGCAGGATTTTTGTCTTTTATATCTCCTTGCTGTCTTCCGCTCTATCCATCCTATATATCTTACATTACCGGAATTTCTGTTAAGGAGTTAAAGGATGGTAAGGGGATCATGCAAAAGAAGGCTTTTGCTCATACCATATGCTTTATGCTAGGATTCTCTGTCATTTTTTTCGCATTAGGGTTATCAGCCAGTTTAGTAGGAGATTTGTTCTCGAATAATCGCGAATTGATTCAAAAATTAGGTGGATTATTAGTGATTGTAATGGGATTAATCATGCTAGGAGTTATTCAGTTACAGATTTTAATGAAAGATAGGAAGTTTCAATTTAAGCATAAACCGTCAGGATATCTTGGATCGATATTAGTTGGATTATCATTCTCTGCAGGATGGACACCGTGTATCGGACCCATTCTTTCAGCCGTTTTAGCTATGGGAGTAACAAACCCTGAGAAGGCAGTGGGTTACATAAGTGCATATACATTAGGGTTTGGGATTCCGTTTCTCATTATGGCCTTTTTTATTGGCAGATTAAAATGGATCTCAAAATATTCTTCACTAATGATGAAAATTGGCGGGGCGATGATGGTTCTTACCGGAATATTGCTTTACACAGATCAAATGACCAAAATCACCATATGGTTAATCGGGCTATACGGCGGGTTTACAGGTTTTTGATGTAGTTCGAGATCTGGAATTAAGGCGGTGATAAACATATAAAACGGCAAGTAAGCAAACATCTAAAAAAAAAAGCAACTAAACGAATAAATAGCTGAGGTGAAACATGAATAATAAGAAGAAATCATCAAAAAATCTAGTTATTTTCACCATCATTTTTGTGGGCCTGGTGGTAGCTTTGGTATTGTTAAACCAGAACAGCCAACCATCAAATCGTTCGGAAGGGGTATTTGACAACCCACCGGCCACGGAAAACCAGCCTACTCTAGGTGACAAAAACGCAAAGGTATCTATCGTGGAGTTTGGAGATTATAAATGTCCCTCCTGCAAAGCCTGGGGAGAGAATATAATGCCACAACTCTCGAAGGACTTTATCGAAACAGGAAAAGCATCATTCTCCTATATTAATGTTCTTTTTCATGGTGATGAGTCAAAAACAGGCGCACTTGCTGCAGAAGCAATACTACTGCAGGATCCTGACGCATATTGGACATTTCATCATGAAGTATTTAATGCACAACCTGAAACAGAGCAGCATGATAACGCATGGCTAACCCCAGAAAAGGCGCTGGAGCTTGCTAAAGAATATACACCTAATATCGATCTAGCGAAGCTTAAAGAAGATATGGGAAGTAAGCAGATCGAAGACCAAGTTGCTTTAGATGAGGAATTAGTCCGTGAATATAATGTACAACAAACACCCACGATTATGATCAATAATGTTATGGTAACGAACCCGTTTGATTATGAGGAGATATCATCCTTAATCAATGCGCAACTGAAGGAGTAGATGGGAGGGGATCGAGTAGTGGTACGTGACAAAACAATATATTTAGCTTGGGTTGTAGCACTTACAGCAACGCTTGGAAGCCTCTATTTTAGCGAGATAAGGGGGTTTATTCCTTGCGAATTGTGCTGGTATCAGAGAATACTAATGTATCCACTCAGTATCATTCTTGGAATTGCGGCCTTTTACAGTGAGACAAGCATAAAAAAATATGTGCTTCCATTTTCGATTTTTGGAGCATGCGTTTCCTTATTTCATTATTTGGAGCAGAAGGTCCCTGGATTTGCAGCAATCAAGCCCTGCACGAACGGGGTGCCGTGTAATGTACAATACATTAACTGGTTCGGTTTTATAACCATTCCTTTTCTCGCCTTAGTAGCATTTATTTTAATTACAATTTTAATGGCACTCACAAGATCTGAGACTGGTGTGAGTCCAAGATTAGGTTCCTAGCTAAAAAAACACCAAAACGACTACTAGAATCAGTACTAGTGAGATAATAGTTGTCAGCGTTGCACCAAGTAACCAGGACACCTTGTTCTTTACAAAAAGGGATAACAGTAAGTGAATGATAAACGGACTGATATAATGTGCTATCAAATGAACGGTTTTGTTGAAATGAATAAAATAGATATCCGTCAGAAAAACGATACTAATCATAGTAAACAGTAACAGTGAGCTTAAGATGATAATCCTAGGCTTGAGAAGTGAAAGAAAAGAATCATTGTTCAACATGTATCGCCTTCCTTATTTAAATATAGGATGTTTAATCGAAATTTCATCATTAATTATGAACTACTCAATATTATCGGTTACTAACGATATGGGATTGAGGTGAAAGGGTTTGTTCGATGCGATTAGTCCAATTGCATTTCGATTAGGGCCAATCCAATTATACTGGTACGGAATTATCTTAAGCGTAGCAGCTCTCATTGGTCTAATCGTTGTTATTCAAGAAGGCAAGCGGTATCAGATCCATCCAGGGTTCTTTTTGGATATGGTGCTAGTTGGCGTGCCGTCGGCTATCGTCGGGGCTAGAGCTTACTATGTCATATTCAAGTGGGAAGATTACCGCGATAACTTTTGGGACGTTTTCAAAATATGGAACGGTGGAATCGCCATTTACGGAGCTTTAATCGGAGCGATCGTTGCTATGATTTTTTTCTTTCGTATACGTGGCTATAATTTTTGGCGTATTGCAGATCTATGTGCTCCTGGTTTGATTATAGGACAATTGATCGGGCGTTGGGGAAATTATATAAATCAAGAAGCTCATGGAGGGCCAGTATCTGAGGATTTTCTTAGGACAACACTACACTTGCCTAACTTTATTGTCGATCAAATGAATATCGAGGGTGTCTATTATCATCCGACCTTTCTGTATGAGTCCATTTGGAATTTGGTTGGTTTGTTGTTGCTCTTATGGTTGAGACGCCAGCCTTTTCTACGTTCAGGAGAATTATTTTTGACTTATTTCACTTGGTATTCCATCGGACGGTTTTTTATCGAAGGACTGCGTACCGACAGTTTAGCCTGGTTTGCCTCTAACTGGCTTGCAGATTTGATGAAATTACTTTGGTCACCGATGGGGCTTATGTTCCAGGAAGGCGAAATGAGTTATGGTACAGTTCGTGTCTCGCAGTTGTTAAGTGTCTTGATTATCCTAATTGCTATTTGCCTCATGGCACACCGAAGGTTTAGAAAACATCAGGAACGATATGCAGACCCAATCGCCAGTAATAGATCTTGATAAATTTAATACAAGAGCCAGTCGAACTTGGTTCAACTGCTATTTTAAATTTCGAGCCTTTGCAAAAGTATTACAATATTGTTTTATTTGTTTCTGCGTTCAAAACGAATTCTTTTCGAATACATGTGATGAATAAGTCCGATAGATACGGGGATTTGAACAAATATGAACATTTATTAATGGATTTAATGAATTATTAAGATAAGATTGACAATAGGAAAAAAATAGACTACATTATGTAGGGTTACAAAATATTAATAAATTATGCCGAGTTTCGTTTTTGAAAACGGGGGAACCATTTTTGGGTGAATTATTCTTGTAGTACAGGGAGTATAGGGATCCTTCTACCGAACCCTCAGCTAACTCCGTAGGCATTGAAGGGAGAAAACATCTTGAAGAAAATTTTACTGTCATTGTTAGGGTCTGCCATTATATTGTCTTCGGGAGCAACCGGTGCGTATGCAGATAATCAACCTAAGTTGACTACTGAAGTAAGTAAAGTCGTTGGAACTCCATATAAATGGGGAGGTACAACTTCAAGTGGTTTTGATTGTTCCGGCTTTATTCTGTACATTTTTGATAAATTCAATCTAGATTTACCACGAACATCAAAAGCCCAGGCCAAAGTTGGCACTCCCGTGTCTAAAGCTAATCTGAGACCGGGGGACTTAGTTTTTTTTAATACAAGTGGCAAGGGAATATCTCATGCTGGAATTTATATCGGTAATGGTCAATTTGCACATTCGTCCAGTAGTAAGGGTGTAAGGATAAGTAGCCTATCAGAATCCTATTACAAACAACGTTATGTAACAGCAAGAAGAACCATTAGTCAAAAGAGTTACACGATGATGGTCGGAAGTTACAACTAAATGGTTTTTAATGAACAAGTCCATGAGAATGAGGACTTGTTTTTTTATGATCAGTGAAATTTAACAATGCAATTGATGAATGAATGTTCATATGATACTTTAAATAAAACGACTATAGGAGGTAAAATCTTTATATGTTAGATGTTATTGTCATCGGTGGAGGTCAGGCCGGGCTTGCGGCTGCTTACTATCTCAAACAAAAATCTGTGGATTTTCTCATCCTTGATGGTCACAAGGAGGTTGGTGACTCTTGGAGAGATCGCTATGATTCTCTTCATCTGTTTACGCCAAGAATGTATAATAGTCTACCAGGTGTTCCCTTTCAAGGTGATCCTCAGGGTTTACCACATAAAAATGAGGTTGCCGATTATTTGAAAGATTATGCGAATCGTTTAGAGCTTCCTATTCAAAGTAATACACAAGTTACATCATTAACCATGAACAATGGAATCTTTGAAGTCTCCACATCGGAGGGTACATTTAGATCAAAAAAAGTTATAGTAGCCACCGGTCCTTTTCAGAAGCCACTAGTACCTTCTTTTCATGACAAGCTTGGTGATGCAGTTATACAATTACATTCTTCTGAATATCGAAATAAGAACCAACTCAAGGAAGGGGTTGTTCTTGTTGTAGGAGCAGGAAACTCTGGGGCCCAAATTGCCAGTGAGTTGGCAGATGATTTTGAAGTGCATCTGTCTGCAAGCGGTGAGATCCAGTATAAACCGTTACATATTTTCGGGAAGAGTATTTTTTGGTATTTCGACAAGGTGGGCTTTTTAACAGCAAACCGCAAAAGTAAGTTAGGTAAATGGTTGCATGCAATGCCAGAACAGATCTATGGAAAAGAGTTAAAGCTGCTCATTCAACAAGGAAGGATAAGACTTCATGTAAGGACCGAAAAGATAGTAGATCAAAAGGTGTATTTTCAGAACGAAGAATCTCCCATACATATCGAAAACATTATCTGGGCTACAGGTTTTAAACGTGATGATCACTGGATAGATATAGAAGCGGCATTTAAAGATGGGTATATCGATCATATAGAAGGTGTATCTGTTGTAAAAGGGCTCTACTTTGTTGGCTTACCGTGGCAAACATCTAGAGGATCAGCACTGCTTGGATGGGTGAAGTATGATGCTCAGCGAATTGTTGAGCACCTGCTGAGAGAATAAAAATGGGGTAGAAGTAGTTCGGGACACTTTCTTCTGACAAAATTCGGTTTGTTAATCGTAATCCTTTCGTTTTTTGTGCCTTTGCTATAAAATAAGTGGTAATGGTAAATAGGATGGTGATTACAGAATGGAGCAGAAGGATCCCTTGATTGAAGATTGTGACACATCATGTTTTGGGTCTGAGGCTGATTTAAAACAAGTTAGGGCCGGAATGATTGATGAGCATGCAGCTGTTCAAGTGGCAGACTGGTTTAAAGCATTCAGTGACCCTACTCGGGTTAAATTGATCAATGCTTTATTGCAGAAAGAATTATGTGTCCATGATCTTTCTGTATTACTCGAGATGGGACAGTCAGCGATCTCGCATCAACTGCGATACCTTCGTAATATGAGGATCGTAAAACGTCGTAAAGTGGGCAAGACGGTGTTTTATTCATTGGATGATACGCACATCGAGCAAATTTTTACACAAACCCTACAACATACAATGCATGGAGATTAACATGAAAGCACCCGCAGTCAGCTGCTGGTGCTTTTTTTGATGTGTTTAAAAGTCTTCACCTAATTTAGAGGAGATTGTACGAAATAATTGACAACTAAGTTTTCATTTGAATATAATGAGTTTAAATAACATATGAATAATTGTTCATGTGTTTACGGAAAGATTGGTGGAAAGGAGAACATACGATGGAAGCTCAACAACAAAGGGTTAAAAAAGAATTGATATTAGAGGGACTAGATTGTGCTAACTGTGCAATGAAAATCGAAAATGGTGTTAAGAAAATTGAAGGTGTAACTTCCTGTTCCGTTAATTTTGTAACGAAGACACTAACGATGGAAACTGCGACCGGACAGGTTGAAAACATTGTATCAAAAGCCAAGGAGAAAGTGAAAACACTAGAGCCTCATATCCGAGTGATTGAAAAGAACAAATCTGCAGCAGGGGCATCACATTCAGAGGACACTCACGGTCATGAAGATGATCACGGACATTCTCATGACCATGGAAATGAGAATACGAAAAGGATGTTAATTCGTTTATTGTTTGGTACCGCTATTGCAGCGGTTGGCTTATTGTCTTCTTTCTCCGGTTATTTAGAATTTGCACTGTTTGTAGTAGCTTACATTGTTATAGGTGGAGATATAGTCCTTCGGGCAGCCAAAAATATTGTTCGCGGACAGGTTTTTGATGAAAACTTCCTTATGACAATAGCAACACTTGGTGCTTTCGCCATTCAGGAATACCCTGAAGGTGTCGCCGTGATGTTGTTCTATCAGGTAGGGGAGATGTTCCAAGGGATCGCTGTAAATCGTTCTAGAAAGTCAATCAGTGCTCTTTTAGATATTCGACCTGACTATGCAAACCTTAAAATAGGTAGCGATACAAAACGTGTATCTCCGGAAGAGGTTAAGATCGGTGACTTTATTGTCGTAAAGCCAGGCGAAAGGGTACCTTTGGATGGTAGGGTCATTGAAGGGATGTCAGCAGTGGATACCTCTGCATTAACTGGTGAATCGGTTCCACGGGAAGTTGAACCAGGCAATGATGTCTTAAGTGGATTTATAAACAAAAATGGGGTTTTAACTGTGGAGGTTGCCAAGGAATTTGGTGAATCTACAGTTTCGAAAATTCTGGATCTAGTTCAGAATGCCAGCAGTAAAAAAGCGCCAACAGAAAATTTCATAACAAAGTTTGCCCGCTATTATACGCCAGTGGTGGTCATTATTGCGGTATTGCTTGCTGTGGTACCTCCTCTTATTATAAGTGGAGCCACATTCTCTGATTGGATTTATCGTGCTTTAGTATTCTTAGTTATTTCATGTCCTTGCGCTTTAGTTGTTTCAATTCCGCTCGGATTTTTTGGTGGTATTGGAGCTGCTTCGAAAAAAGGGGTATTGGTTAAAGGAAGTAATTATCTCGAAGCTCTTAATGATGTAAAATACGTTGTTTTTGATAAGACAGGGACCCTTACAAAAGGGGCATTTACCGTCACCAATATCCAACCTATCGGGGCAATATCTAAAGAGGAGTTGCTCAAATATGCAGCGTATGCTGAAATGCACTCTACCCACCCGATTGCAGAATCTATAAGAGCAGCATACGGTCAGGAAACACGTGAAGAAGAACTGGAAGGATACAATGAAATATCTGGTCATGGCATTCAAGTAAAGGTTAGTGGAAAAGAAGTCTTGGCTGGTAATGCAAAATTAATGAAGAGAGAACAAATTCCATTTGATCAACCTGAAGATTTAGGTACTATCGTACACATTAGTATTGATCGAGCTTATGCAGGATATATTGTCATTTCGGATGAAGTGAAGGAGGATGCTGCAGAGGCTATTCGCTCATTGAAAGAACTGGGCATTAAGAAGACAGTTATGTTAACCGGTGACTCCAAAACTGTAGGAGAAGATGTTGGACGCAAGCTCGGATTAGATCAGGTTCACGCTGAGCTGCTTCCACAGCATAAAGTAGAAGAAATTGAAAAGCTGGATCAACAGAAGACAGCAAAAGAGAAAATCATTTTTGTTGGAGATGGGATTAACGATACACCAGTATTAGCTAGGGCTGATGTAGGAATTGCAATGGGGGGTCTCGGTTCTGATGCAGCCATTGAAGCTGCAGATATCGTCATTATGACAGATGAACCATCCAAGATCACTTCAGCGATTCAAATAGCGAAGCGGACAAGAAGAATCGTGTGGCAAAATATTATTTTTGCGCTGGGTGTCAAAGCCGTGTTCTTGTTACTTGGAGCCTTTGGCATTGCAACGATGTGGGAAGCTGTGTTCTCCGATGTAGGGGTAACACTCCTCGCTGTATTAAACGCAATTCGTGTCATGAAGAGTTAAGCTCAAAGAGCCCTAAGCGGCTCTTTTTTTATTTCTTAACCATAGCAGTCCTATAGCCAGCTTCGGATGCTATCTCCTGGCATCAGGATATAAACCATCTAACAATAAAGAGCATGGTTGTGAATATTCTGAGGCTGATCTGTGTTGAAAAGGTGAATAAAGCGTGAAAGAGTTATGACATTCCGCATAAAAGACTACAATGCGTAGTCTAAATTATATACAATGGTTTAAGCACATATAAGTCGACAGCGAGGAGTGAAGGAAAGATAACTAATGAGTACGATCCGACAACCATAAAACGTATATCTTGAATTTATGAGAAAGGGGTACTTCATGAAAATAAAATGGGCAGCTTTATCATTGATCTTTATTTTTGCCACTGTTCTGACCGGTTGTGAGCCACTTAAGGTCTTAGATCCAAAGGGACCACAAGCTCGTACAACAGCTGATGTCATTATGATATCTATTTGGACCATGGCGATTGTCGTTTTGGTTGTGATTGCGCTTTATGTTTTGATTATTAGGAAGTATCGAGCCTCTAAGCAAAGTGAAGAGTATGAACCTCCTCATATTGAAGGAAGTCTCAAACTCGAAATACTCTGGACATCGATCCCCATATTAATCGTAGCCTTCCTTTCGTTTGTAACGGTGAAATCCACTTATGAAGTGGAGGCTATCCCTAAAGGATATAAGGAGGAGCCTTTAGTCATATACGCATCTTCTTCCAACTGGAAATGGCATTTTAGTTATCCTGAAGAAGATATCGAAACCCTAAATTACTTATTTATCCCGACTGACAGACCGATTCAATTCAAACTGTATTCTTACGGACCCATATCGAGTTTTTGGATTCCCCAGCTCGGTGGACAGAAATATGCCATGGCTGATATGGTAAACACTTTAAATCTTGCAGCTGATGTGCCAGGTGAATACACCGGCCGTAATGCTAACTTCTCTGGTGAAGGGTTTGCTCAACAGACGTTTAGCGTAAAAGCACTTTCTCCAGAAGAATATGATGATTGGGTCACTGAAGTTAAAGCAACAGCTAAACCTCTCACCGAAGAGAAATTTAACGAACTGCTCGAACCAAGACATCTTGGACAGTCCACATTTACAGGAACACACTTAGGCTTTTCACCACCTCCAGCAGGGCACCATCCTTCAACCAAAGAAACGGATTCTAAAGGTGATCCTCCAACTGAAGAGATAGGCAAACAGAATCCTGATGAAAGCAATATGAGTAACATGAACCATTGAGTTCAGCAGAAAGGAGACAGGAGCATGGATTTTTTCGATCGATTTGCCGTCCCCAACCCGGGGCCGACAATTTATGCCTCAATGGTTGCTATAGCTCTTACCGTTTTCGCAATAATCTTTGGCTTAACCTACTATAAAAAATGGGGTTACATATGGCGTGAGTGGCTAACCACGGTTGACCATAAACGTATTGGTATCATGTATCTCATATCTGCTCTGCTGATGTTATTCAGAGGCGGCGCAGACGCGATTATGATGCGTGCACAAACGGCCGTACCTGATAATAATCTTCTTGGAGCCCAAGAGTATAATGAAATATTTACAACCCATGGGGTTGTCATGATTATTTTTATGGCGATGGCATTCATTATGGCTTTAATGAACTTTGTGGTGCCACTTCAGATTGGCGCTCGGGATGTTGCATTTCCGAGGCTGAATGCTTTAAGTTATTGGTTATATTTTTCCGGTGCCATGCTATTTAACATTTCTTTTGTAATCGGTGGATCTCCTGATGCTGGTTGGTCATCTTATTTCCCTCTTGCCGGGAACGAGTTTAGCCAGTCCGTAGGAACGAATTACTATATGTTCGCTCTTCAAATTTCGGGCATTGGTACTTTAATAACGGGTATCAACTTTATCACGACGATATTAAAAATGAGAGCACCAGGTATGACCTTGATGAAGATGCCTATGTTCACATGGTCTGCGCTGATTACCAACCTTATTATTGTGTTTGCGTTTCCCGTACTAACCATTGCGCTCATCATGGGGACAATGGATCGACTATTTGCCACCAACTTCTTTACAACGGCAGATGGCGGTATGGACATGCTTTGGGCTAATTTGTTCTGGGTTTGGGGACATCCAGAAGTATACATTTTAATCCTGCCGGCATTCGGTATTTATAGTGAGATTATTTCTACCTTTGCTCGACGTAATCTCTATGGCTATAAATCCATGGTAATATCCATGGTTGCCATCTCTGCTCTTTCATTCTTAGTCTGGGTACATCATTTCTTTACAATGGGCCAGGGAGCGCTCGTGAACAGCATCTTCTCGATTACGACCATGGCTATAGCCGTACCGACGGGGATCAAGATATTTAACTGGCTATTCACCCTTCGAAAAGGAAAAATTGTTTTTACGGTTCCCATGCTGTATTCCTTAGGGTTTATCCCCATTTTCACAATTGGTGGAGTAACCGGCGTCATGCTGGGAATGGCCAGTGCGGATTATCAGTACCATAACACCATGTTCTTAGTGGCTCACTTCCATTTGGTTATTATTCCAGGAGTCGTTTTTGCGATGCTTGCGGGTCTTACTTACTGGTGGCCAAAAATGTTCGGATTTATGCTAAATGAGAGAATTGGGAAATGGGCATTCTGGTTTATTGCGGTAGGTGTTTGTGTAACCTTCTTCCCTATGTTTATCTCTGGCTTGGACGGACAGGCAAGACGAATGTACACATATTCAGAGTCTACCGGATTTGGTCTGTGGAATATGATTTCATTTATTGGAGCAATTGGGCTTTTAATCGGATTTGTACTTATCGTGTATAACATCTATTACAGCACTCGCTTTGCATCAAGAGATATTCCGGCTGATCCTTGGGACGCTCGATCATTAGAGTGGGCGACACACAGTCCAGTACCTGAATACAACTTTGCTGTAATTCCAACGGTAAATTCAACTGAAGCGTTCTGGGATTATAAGAAGAAAGGATTCAAACTTTTCAGAAATAAAATAGATCAAATTCATATGCCGAATAATAGCGGATTACCATTCATCATGGCGATTATTTTCTTCGTATGGGGATTTGCACTAGTGTTCGCGATGTGGGGCGTCGCCATTGCAGCTACAATCGGAATTTTTGCTTGTTTGGCTTATCGCTCATTTGAAAAAGATGATGGACATTACATCCCAGTTGAAAAAATTATTGATACTGAAAAAAGATTGGGGGAGGTTAGAGAATGAAAACAGATCCATCGCTCCCACTAGAATATGGAACAGAACAAAATCGACTCAATATTTTTGGATTTTGGATTTTTCTTGGGGCTGAAATCTCACTCTTCGGAACGCTGTTTGCTTCTTATTTTACACTAGTTAATCGAACAGGCAGCGGCCCGACAGGTGCTGAATTATTTGAAATCGCCCCAGTAATAATTGAAACTATTTTGCTTTTGGCAAGCAGTTTTACAATCGGATTAGGCATACATGCTATGCGCATAGGAAGACCAAAAGCCATGATCACATTTTTTCTGATTACGTTGCTTCTCGGATTAGGCTTTCTAGGTGTCGAAATATATGATTTCTTTGTGTACGTTCATGAGGGGGCTTCTCTCCAGACTAGCGGTTTTACTGCGATTCTATTTACTACCTTAGGTATTCATGGGGCGCATGTTGCGATAGGTTTAGCCTGGGGATTGTTCATTATCCTTCAAATCAAAAAGCATGGATTAACACCGGCAACCACGAATAAAGCTTTCATTTTCTCGCTGTATTGGCATTTCCTTGACGTTGTTTGGATTTTCATCTTTAGCTTCGTCTTCCTGAAAGGAATGATGTGAACATGAGAGAGTTATTTCCGAGAAAACAAGTGATAGGTTTTGTATTTTCACTTGTCTTGATCGCTGCTGCTCTTACGGTATACTTTTTGGATATGTCCTTCGCCGTCGGGGCTACTATTCTTCTTGTTACAGCGTTCATTCAGGCAGCTATACAATTAGTTGTGTTTATGCATGCTGGTGAAACGGAAGATAAGAAATCAATATATACAAGTCTGTATTATGGGATTTTCATTGCTTTAGTCACGGTATTCGGTACACTTCTGACATTAATCTGGGGTTATTACTAATTTGATATCTGAATCAATGTGCAATTCTCTATAGATGTTGCACTGGTTGGCGACTACTTCTTGTTATTTCAATAAGTAGCCGCTGGTTTCAATGTAACATTTATCTATAAGTAAATCAGCATCTCTCCCTGAATGCTTATTGGTGGCGTATTCTTCATTCATACGAGTTGAATTGTTTTAACAGGGGGCTATATATGAACATTCACATTTATCCACCTCGTAATCAAGGGTTTATGGAATGGGGGGCACAATTAAACGGTCATATACCCGTCAGTTGTGGCAAAACACCGGACGAAAAGGAAGTGGGTCCTCTGTTTTACTGGAACTGGTTTCGAGTAAGTGATTATTTTAGTTCCCCTATACAATATCATCACCGGTTCGAAATTTTGACTTACATGCTTCAGGGAACAATGGAACATGATGACGTGAAAGGGAAGGTCTATAGAGTTAGTCGGGGGGGAGTCCACGTACTGCAGACTGCAACGGGGTTATGTCACCAAGAGCGTTTCTTAGGTCCCCGAGCACATGGATTTCAAATATGGTTTGATCCGAAACGCTCTCAAAGTGTTAGGGATCTTCCGCGCCATCGTGGGTATCAGTCTAGTGCTTTTTCTGTGAAACAAAAGGGAGGTGTGAGAGTTCGTCAGATCATTGGTGACAATTCCCCAATTGTTCTAAAAACAGATGTTTCCATGATAGATTTGGAACTTGAGCACAGGGTATCAATGTCATTAACCCTTGCACCGTTTCGAGTCATGACCATGTTTATCGTTGAAGGCCAAGGGAATCTCAATGATGGTTTAGGCTACTTTCAAAAAGGGGACTTTGTGGCGGTTTATTCCACGGAAAGTGACGCAGAAGATGTACATCTTCAAACTTCTCACAATGGTTACCTTCGAGCCGTTATTGTTGACGTAAGGCAGTATGATTTTGCTTAAGCGCATATTCAGGTCTGGGTAAAGCTATTCGTCGATTTTAGTTCCGAGACCGATTAAGATATTTTTTATTCCTATAAAAAGGATCCCCATCCAGTTGAATGCGTGTTATTGGCATATCCCCAAAGATGATTTAAAGTATAGTAGTCGGTTTAAATCATCATACTATGATATTAATCAACTTGGAAAAGGTGGATTATCATGCGAATAAAAAAGATTAACATGGATGAGGAAGGTCTTAATCGTTTTTTTGGCTCGTTAGAAGCGAAAATTATGGATATCATATGGGCAAAAGGTAGAGTCACAATAAAAGAAGTTCACGAGATGATTGATGATGAGACTCCTATATCAAAAAACGCTGTAATGACAGTCATGACAAGACTGGTGGAAAAGGAATATCTCATTAGAGAATCAACGGGTAAAGGGCGGGCAAAGGTGTCACATTTTTATGCCCCCCAAACGAAAGAGGAGTTTATTACTGAGCAGACACGAGCTGTTACAGACAGCCTCTTTGCGGACTTTGGTACATTTTTGGTCAAAAATCTAATCGATAATCTAGACAGTGCTGACCCTGATTTAATCAAACAATTAGAGCTAAAGTTGAAGGAAATGAGACGAGATGAATAAACCAAGTGAATTTAGTCATAATCCGAAAATATCCTTAACCATTGCTTTACTAATCTGTGCAACTGTCTTGCTTCAGATGGGTTACAATGTCCTTCACCAAATTAAAGACGTGCCTTTTGATTCCGATATTACCCCATTGATGATGTCTACCATTCGAGATGCATTGTTTAATCATGAGATTTTTATAAATGCTTTTATTGCGTATTCGCTCATCATT
This sequence comes from Paenibacillus sp. QJM3NY_38, assembly GCF_056173265.1. Classification (NCBI taxonomy): domain Bacteria; kingdom Bacillati; phylum Bacillota; class Bacilli; order Caryophanales; family Paenibacillaceae; genus Paenibacillus; species Paenibacillus sp. QJM3NY_38. Next base: position 6,477,880 of record NZ_CM149665.1, on the reverse strand, counting down.
CTTAGTTATCAAACCATAAAACAATTTTTTCTATATCGAAGTTGGGGTAAATTCGTTAGTTCTAACGAATTGCCTGATTTGTCTATTTACTATTCAGAAAAAAACGTAGATTTGAATTGTAAGATCAAAGTAGTCTCAGATTCAAGAAAGATTGCCGTGACATCAGGATTCTTTAAGCCCTACATCGTGCTATCTAGCGGTCTTATTAACCATTTCGATGAAGAGAAACTTAACGCAATTATTTTACATGAATCGTTTCACTGTTTAAGGCGGCATCCTCTTCATAATGTAATGTTATGCATCAGTTCGAAGAGCCTTATTTATGTACCGATCGTAAGAGAGCTGGTCCAATACTATCAAATATGGATGGAACTGAATGCAGACCGATTTGCAATTGCAAAGATGGGGAGTGAGACGCCTTTAGGCCATGTACTTCTTGATTTAATCAAGAATCAAACCGTAAAAACTCCGGGTTATGGCGTGCACTTCTCGCATACCGCGATAAATTATCGAATTCAGCAGCTGATGGACCCTGAGCGTCAATTACAAGTGATGGTGTTTAGAAAGAAAGCATTGTATGCTTCCCTGGTCGTGCCAATATTAATGGGAATTATCATCATCATGGAATGTATTTAATTCGTTCCTAAGAAGTGCGCAACAATCTAACAGAGTGAATTTCTGCATAAGAAATTCACTCTGTCTTAAATTTGTCAGAATTAGAGTTTTAACATTATTGAATGAACATATCTTCATGTGTTAGTCTGATAGCAATGTTAATTTAAATTTGAAAGGGTTGCTTTATTATGATAAAGAAAATAGGTCAGCAAGTAATAATAGGTATGCTTTTTGCTCTTGTTTTTGCCTTCCCAACTACCATATTTGCACATACTCAATTGGAAACGTCATCACCCAAAGAAGGGGAAACCGTAACGACGGAACTTAAGGATGTATCACTGCAATTTAACACGAATATTGAAAAACTTAGCTCTTTTAAAATCATTCATGAATCGAAACAGGAAGTGCCTCTTGATCAAACTACGATTGAGGGGAAAACGATGACAAGGCATATTATGGATGGGACGGCTCTTGAAAATGGTACGTATACCATTGAATGGAGAATTGTTGGGAAAGACGGTCACCCTATAGAAGGAAAATATGACTTTATTGTCGATATAAAAGCAAAGGAGCCGGTTACAGAAACCAATGCGAATGATCCGGAAATAGCAGATCAAGAGGGTGTTTCTGAGCCGGAGGAAACTCCTGAGGTGACATCCGAAACTGCAAGCGGTAATCAAGCGAATACGGAGTCGGACATAAATCAAACGGAAAAAAATAATATTTGGATTTATTTTGTGGTTGGTATTGTGATTATCCTGATTATAGCTGGAGTAGGAAGAGGAATGACTCGGAGGAAAAAATGAATTGGTATTGGATAGGGGAACCCATACTTTATAGTTGCTTGGCTATTTTATTCGGGGGCATTATCGTCCCACGTGTTCATACACAAGTCAAATTCCCTGCCAAATTATTAATCATAGCAGCAGTAGGAGTAGCGATCTTTTCGTTCCTACCGGTTCTCAGAATTGTTCTCTTTTTCTCAGATGATGCAGGCTTTGCACTTATATTTAAGAATGTCATGCTGTTTTTCTCAGAAGGGAAAGCATATATTTGGACAGTGATTTTCACCGGATTATTTATCAGTATCGTGTTGGTGAACAAAGGAGTTAATAGTAAAGGAACCAATAAAATAGCTCTTACGGGGTTATTCTTGGTAGCGATCGGTATTATCGGGACTCTATCGTGGTCAAGCCATGCATCGTCCAATTTTGGAATCATAGGTTTTTGGACACAATTTTTACATTTGTTTTCTGTAAGCGTTTGGGCAGGAATTCTGGTCGTTGCCGGCTTGTATATACCCAATAAAGCAGATGAGTGGAAGGCGTTTTTAAGATGGTATCATCCGCTCGCAATTATCGCTATGGTTATCATCCTTGTATCCGGATTACTTTTAAATATGAGAACAGATCCTGATTATGTGAACTCTTGGATCACTTCATATGGTCAATCCTTATTGTTAAAACATCTTTTCGTGATTCCACTTTTGGTCATTGCTTTCTTGAACGGTTTCTTAGTAAAAAGGAAGCTAAACCATACGGATTTCAATCCTAAAAAGTGGGTGCTGGTCGAGGGAATCATTATTCTACTGATCTATACCGTTACAGGCTATATGAATCAGCAGCCAGCCCCTCATGATTTAAATCCTCAATTGATGGAATCATCAGCATCTAAGTTATATATGTGGTTGATCCAAGGAGAAGGAGTGCGGGTTCCAGTTGAAATTACATGGAGTCCGATATCTGTGTTCCTCTTTATAGTGGCACTTTGTAGTATTGTTTCAATGTACCTGTTGTTTAAGAAAAATAAGAATGCTTACGCTGCTCTGATTTGTGCAGTTATATTTACATTTGTTTCATTTGTAGGATTTATGACCTTAGTATCCTGAGTTAAGACTTATATTGTTAGTTAAATGAAATTACTTATCCCAAAAGAGCCTGATCATTTTACGATTAGGCTCTTTTTCTGTTGTCTGTTAAAAAAGGTAAGTATTTAAACAAGAATATTAACGAAAATGTGTAAGAGGTGAAGGTTGAAAACAAACCAGCGTAATTTAGTTTAATTTTGGGAACCCTGTATTACGAACCCATAAATCGTTTGAATACACTATGAGCATGAGGAGTTGAAATCAATGGGACCAAAAAGCGCTGCACTTCAACACTCGAGTCATGATGGCCATTCCCAAGATGGGGGTCATTCACATAGTCATGGTAAAAACGTGAATAAACAAGCCTTAAGACTTTCTTTTATTATCATTACAGCATATATGATTGTTGAAGCCATTGGCGGTTTCATGACTAACAGCCTTGCTTTAATTTCTGATGCAGGTCACATGTTGAGCGATGCTGCTGCACTTGGATTAAGCTATTTTGCTATGATATTTGGGGAGCGAAGAGCCAGTAAATATAAAACCTTCGGATACAAAAGATTTGAGGTTTTAGCTGCATTTATTAATGGAATTACTTTAATCGTAATTTCTTTATATATATTCTGGGAAGCTTATAAACGATTTTCTGAGCCACCTGAAGTTATGAGTTCAGGTATGATTATTATTGCTTCCATTGGCTTGATTGTTAACATAGCTGCTGCCTATATTCTGATGAAGGGTGACAGGTCCGAAAATCTTAACATAAGGAGTGCTTTTCTTCACGTAATTGGTGACCTGCTTGGTTCCATTGGAGCCATTATTGCTGCTTTACTGATTATGTTTTTCGGCTGGAACTTAGCGGATCCGATTGCAAGCGTATTGGTGTCCATTCTTATCATCGTGAGTGCTTTCAGGGTGACTCGAGATTCAATCCACATTCTCATGGAAGGGGCACCATCCAATATTAATGTCAACGAAGTTCAAGATATCCTTAGTTCCATTCAACATGTGATCGAGGTACATGATCTGCATGTCTGGACTATTTCGTCGGACTTCCCTTCACTTAGCTGTCATATCGTCGTGAATGATATACAAAATAGTGCCGTGGTCCTTAAAAAGGCTGAACGCATTCTAGAGGAACAATTTAAAATTAAACATACAACGATTCAAGTTGACGGTCCGGAAACACAGTGTGATATTGAGGAGCATTGAGGATATCGCATATGGAGCTTCCCGTTATTGGAACCAAGAGCGTTGATGCGTGCTTCTGTAATATGTCCGTTGCCATTGCTCACCAGTTTTGCCACAAGAAAGGAGCCAAACCTGATTGAACACGAATCAAATACTCGCTTCTGATCGCTATAGCTCTGCTACTCATCTTGACCACAGGTTGCTGGAGCAGTCGAGAAATCGAAGATTTAACAGTCGGTGTAGGACTAGGCCTAGATGCAGCCAACGAATCTCATTTTGAGCAGGAAATCAATGAACAGGGCGGCCCTTACCCCAAGAAAAAACTGTTAGCAGCCACCATTCAAATTGTTCCACCGATAAGCGGGAAAAATAACTCCCAGAAGGGAGGGGGAACAAAGCGGAGGCTCATTGATAGCAGCATTCGATAAAGTCGGTTACCCTGACTCAATGGACGCTGCCTCTATCATGATTGAGTTTGAGAACATTCTAAAACAACTTTCAAAAGAAGAACTGGGAAAATATACGAGGAACAATGGATCAATAATAAAATACTGGGGGATTTAGGATTGACTCAAATATAGTGAATATGTAAAAAACATATAATAAAATAGAGATAAAGAAATTAATGTTATTTCTGGAGGATTGAATGAAATTTATAATCAATGAGCAAATGAAGAAAAAAATAAATGAATGGGACTCCTGCAAAGCGACTGATGTAACAGGTGCGCAATATGCATATACTTTTATACCTACAGGACTTGGTCTTGTGGTTAAAGTTAAATGTGATGTATGTAATCGAGTATTAGATCTTTCAGATGATTTTTGATTTTAATCTTATAAAACACCCTCATAATTTGAACTGTGACCCGATTTGTGGACAGTTTGAAATAAACCGCCTAGAGCTTAGCTAGCAAGCAGATGACCTCTGAATTCATCGGGGGTCATCTTTTTTAATGTCCACTGGTATCGTTCTGAGTTGTAGTAGCTTATGTACTCCTTCACTCGCACCCTCACTTCATCAATAGTTTGGCAATCGCTAAAATCAACGTCGTCTTTCAAGTGACCGAAGAATGATTCCATCGGGGCGTTGTCCCAGCAATTGCCTTTGCGCGACATCGACTGCTTAAATCCTGCCTTAGCAATGAGAAGACGGGTTTTAGGATGCGTGTAGTGCATCCCTTGGTCGGAGTGCAGAATCGCTTCTGGATGAATGTTTCCATCTAATCGCTCTAAAAGACGCTGTAGCGTCCGCTCGACAATTGGAAGCTCGAGTGTTGCTGCCACGCTGTCGGCAAGGATCTGCCTGGTCGCCCCGTCCTTCACGCAGGAAAGGTATGCCCAGTGTCCGCTTCCATAGCGCAAATAAGTGATGTCAGTGAGAAACACTTTCTCAGGTTCGCCTTGGTCAAACTTTCGCTCCAGCAGGTTCGGACACGTCTTGTGCTCTTGAGTTGCCTTAGCCATCTTGCGGTAGGGGTTCGCCTGACGGATTACGGCTACCAAGCCTGCCTTTTTCATAAGCCGGCGAATCTTCTTGTGGTTCATGACAACGCCGCTTATCTGTTCCAGCCGCATCTTAATCACAAGCGCACCTGCTTTGCCGCGGAGCGCGTCAAAGTGCTGCTTGATGAGAAGGATGTCCTGCTCGTCGGCGGCAGCACGAAGTTGACGATCTTCTTCCGTCCCCAGCCACCTGTAATAGCCGCTTGGACTTACTTCCACGAGCTCGCATAGATAGCGTGTCATTCGTTTCAGGCCATATGCCCGAATGGTGCGATTTATGATCTCATAGCGCTCGGAGGGCGTCAGCGTTTCTTCTTCTGCCGATCGAGCGCTTCGAGCTTTTTTAGCATGTCCACTTGAGCTTCAAGCAGTTTGATCTGGGCCTTAGCCCGTTTCAATTCTTCTTCGGCTGACAACTGACCAGTTGGCTTGCGCCCTGTACTGCCCTTACCGCGCCGCTCTGTAGCCAAACCTTCCTCACCGTACAGTTCGAAGGTTTCACGCCACCGTTTTAAGCTGTCCTTGGGCTTCTTATGACCAATAACGTCCAGGTCGAAGCCGGCACGAATAAAGATTTCTGAAGGTGTCTGCCCCTGCTTGTAGGCTTTCAGCGCCTCCAGCTTGAATGCAGGTGTGTATGTAATGGCCGCCTCGGTCACATGGTGTACGTTTGGATTCTCCTCCAGCTTCCTCATTTGCTCCTCGGTAAAGAGCACCCGTTTCAACTTCCCCATTCTCGTATCACTCCTCGTCACATACCTTGATTAAAACACAAATGACCCACAAGAAGTCACTTTTTTCAAAGTGTCCATCTTATGGGTCACAGTTCAATTAGTTCAATGAGGGTGTTTTGTGTTCTAAATTAATTCAACGTTTGCTTTTTTTTGTATTTTTTAGTTCTAATACTTCTATTAGTAATCGATGTACCCTCTGAAGCTCATCATTTGTTAAAGGTATTAATAATGTATCTATTTTATCTAAAATTTCAGTTCTTAAATCCTCATCACTTACGTGTTTTTCATCCTCGAGAAGTTGAGCAGGATGTATTCGAAGAGCCTTAGATATTTTATAAAGTGTATCTAAAGTAATATTAATTTCCCCTCGTTCAATTCTTCCTAAATAAGACTGATCAATCTCTAAGTATTCTCCTAATTCTTCTTGTGTTAGGCTTCTTGCCTTCCGATATAATCTAATTTTTTTTCCTACCTGAATATATAGTTTTGACATCCATGCCACCTCTATTTAAGAGTAGGCAAGTTTGTGGAGGGATTGAAGAATAATTAACTACATAATTCCAATTGAAAATAGGATATATATATCCTAAAATTAAAATACGAAAATCATTTATAAGAGGAGAAATAACAAATGACATCATTGCCCCATCACCAAGTTATAGAGAATGTTACGCAATATAAAATGCGTGGTAAGGTAGCTTATCTCGGAAATGTTTCAGCTTCTTCAGCAATACAAATTACCTATGTAAAACCATACGATCATCCATCTGGGAAGGGCTACCAAAGACCGGTGGATAATAAACGTTGTAATGATTTTGCCTTATACCTCTCCAAAGGAGAAAACGCACTGTTTACACCGATCTTATTAAATGCAGAATCTAAGTGGGAATTTAACCCTTATGACAAATCGCGAACCGCTTGTGGACGTTTAATATGCAAAGGTCAGGCATCCCTGATGGATGGGCAGCATCGCTTAGGTGGAATAAAGCGCTATACACAAGACACAAATTCAGAAATCAATGTCCCATTTTTAGCTTTTCATTATCTTGATGAAGATGAAGAAATTGAACTATTCGATACGATTAATACAAAAGCAAAAGGTATTGGCACATCTTTAAGTAAGTACCTACATCGACATGCCGATGAGAATAGTTGGGTTGCTACAGAACTGATAACAAGAGGAGATAGCCCGTTTCATTTCATTGGGACTGTTACTGGTAAAAGGGTATCAGGTCGTCATATAACGCTCCAAAATCTTTATAAAGTATTAGAGTTTTTAACCAAACCAGATGTGGTTTCAAGCTTGAGTAAAGATGAAAAGCTTACATTCAGCTTAATTTATTTTAATGCGATTAAAGAGCAATTTAATGCAGAATGGCTTAATTACAAAGAGTATCGTTTAACACACATTGTTTGCCTTAATGCACTGGCTATTGCTGGAGCTGAGATTTTCTCTACAGCGTTAACCATGCAACCTGGAAAAGTGGATTACAACTTTATTTTGAAGTGTGTAAAACGATTAAAAGGAATAGAATGGGGCGCCGATGGCCCATTGAAATACCTAAAAGGGATCAGCGGGTCTAGAATACTTGCGAGTGATATTTTGGCTGCAGCACTAAAGAACTCATGAATCTTGTATCTCTAATAAGCAATATCATAGAAGGGAGTGAAGGTATGGAATTTAGTTATTTTCCAGAAATGTACCAAGACGAACTGCTATACAGCGCTTGTGCGAGGTACCAGCGTAACATTGGGAACAAGGTTCAAAAATCTCATATCCAAAATTTATTTGGCGTTCGTTCTTGCTGTGCAATTACAGACCTCCCAAGTCATCTTTCGTACTTTTGTGACAAGTTGACTCATGGTGGTATGAATGTTGAAACATTGATATTAAAACACACAACTTACCCTTATTATCACCCGTTTCTTCCCCAAGAAACTGCACGTAGCATACAGAAATACATGTTATCCAGTACACATGGAAGTAGAATTCATATGTCACTTGGCATAAGTGCCTGTTCGATACCTAAAGCTAAATATCTTAGATTTTGCAAAAAATGTGTGGAAAATGATTTAGAAACTCACGGGGTAACATACTGGCGAAGAGTCCATCAACTACCCGGTGTAAGCATATGTTGCGATCATTGCTCATTACTTACTAATTCTAAAATAGGTTCATCTACATCAAGAGGTAAGCATAATTTGACTGATTTGAATACTGTATATCAACTGGGTGGAATAGAGGAGATTGAAGATAGTGGTTTAGAATTACTTCTTGATATCGCCAAGCGATCTTCTCAGCTGTTGCAGTCGCAGTATGATGAGTTCTTAAATAAGAACACCATGAGAGCTTTATATCTAGAACGATTGGACGAAAGAGGATATATGACTCCAACTGGTAGAGTAAGATTTAAGCTATTAATTTCTGATTTTATGGAATTTTATAGCCCATTATTCCTCACAAAACTTAAAAGCAACATCAAAGAAGGGGATGGAGATTCGTGGCTGCATAAAGTTATTAGAAAAAGTAAAGAGAACTGCCATCCATTGCGACATATATTGTTACTAAAATTTTTGGGAGTTACTCTAGACCATGTAAGAAGTTTAAGAAAGCCAAGGCCCTTCGGTGATTCACCTTGGCCTTGCCTAAACAAAGCAGCTTCACACTACTTGGAGTCTGTTGTTGAACACTGTACTGTAACAACAGGCAGCAAGACAAAGAAACCAACAGGCCATTTCCACTGTGATTGTGGCTTTGTCTACATTAGGACTGGGCCAGATTTATTCCCTGAGGATCGATATAAAAGGGGAAGGATAGAATCATTCGGCTCTGTTTGGTTACAAGCAGCCCAAGAACTTTCTTTAAAATCTGATCTTTCACTGAGACAGAAGGCCAAACGGTTAGGTGTAGATCCCAAAACCTTTGTTCGATTTCTCAAAGGAATTCGGAAAGAAAAAATTGAACTACCACCTGCTATTCCTATGAGGAGAATAACACTAAAACAGAGATTAATAACAAAAAATACATCAAGGGTAAACTGGCAGAAGAGAGATGGTGAAATGAGTGAAAGAGTAGTTATATCAGTTCAAGAGCTTTTGTCTCAGGCAAAGCCGACGCGAATCACTAAAAGTAAACTTATAAAACAAGCAGAACTCCATAGTTCAATCGTGTACTATCCGGAAAAGTTGCCTAAAACCAGTAGGATAATTCATCGATTTACTGAAAGTATAGAGGACTTTCAGATAAGAAGAATAGATTGGGCTATTAAGCTATTAAGCGAAACTAATGAATTGAAGGAGTGGAAGGTGAGGAGGGTAGCATCTATAACTAACAAATGTTCAAGTAGAGTTCAAGACTATTTAAAACTTGAACTAGTAGGTTTAAGATAAACAATTCTGGGCATACTACCTATTAAATTGTCAATTTAATAGGAGGTAGTATGGGAGAAAAGGCATTTTTTCCAGCGGGTTACCCTGATGAAGATTTTCGAAGCATGTTATTTCGTTATAAATCACGAGTCGGTGCAGCGGCATCAAATTCGTTTCAAGGAATACTAATTGATTTTTTTGAATCTACTTCGCATTACCCTAGCATTTACCCAAGTAATTTGAGTCTATTCGTAGAAAAGACGAATTACTTTATGACAGCAGAAGATATCATATTTAATCATACCTTTTTCCCTCTATACTATCCATTCTTACCTTCGGATCTAGAAAAGTTAACTCTTGAGTCCATGCTCTATAAGAAAAAAAATAATCATGCTGGAACATATTTAATTTCTCTCTACGAAAAAAATTATAAGTTTTGTCCACAGTGCCTTATCTCCGATACCACTGAATTCGGGGAGAGCTATATTCATCGAGTTCATCAATTCGAATTTGTTCATATATGTCCCTTGCATTCGGTTTATTTAATTAAGAGTTGTCCATTCTGCAATCAACTATTAGCTGATTTTCGTAATTTATATCAACCAACCTCTGATACTTGTCCCCATTGTAGAAGGACTCCAACACCTATAACAACAGAAAGAAATGAAGTTAATACGTTTTTATATGATTTAGCGATAGATTGTATAACATTACTACAAGCTACGAATCACCCTCAAGCTGTAACAAAACATAAATACGACACGGTACTATGGTTAAAAGGATATTTGATGGGGGAGAAAAAGAAATATAAAAACAAGGACATATATAAGGACTTAATTTCCTATTATAAGCTAGATGATTTGGGGAAAATTGGAGTAACTGAGGAGTATTTAAGTAAAAGGATTTCTTTCTCATACGGAGGTGCGGGAGAGAAAAATCCTCTTATAAACCTTTTACTGATGAGATTTCTATATGGTTCTGCTGAAGGATTTATAAATTATGAGCTGCCGGTTCTTGAATCCCCCTTATATTGGGGACACGGCCCGTGGGAATGTATTAATCCTTTTTGCGAAAGTTTTAATGTGGGAGTTATTACTCGGTGTAGAACGGATTTCAGCAGTCATAAGGGAAGAAAGCGCCTCTACGCATCTTTTATATGTCCAAACTGTGGTTGTAAATATGCAAAGTATACGGACACGAGTGATGTTCATATTGTCGATCATGGCGATTTATTCCGTGAAACATTGATTTCCGCAGCAGATTCGAAGGAAGATTTAACTCAAATAGCTGGCAAACTCGGTAAAACAGTCAGATATGTAAGAAATCAAATTAGATATGCTAAGGAGATGGACCTCCAAGGCATAAAACATAGTCCGCCATCATCTGATCCATTTCGAGATATAAAGGAAAAAATTGTTGAGCTGGTGATGAACGACAATACCTTAAAAAGGAATGAGATCGCCTCAATAATTGGTAAGAAGTATTACAAGCTTATAAAAGAAGAGCCTGACTGGGTTAATAATAATGTTCCTAGTAGAAAAAAAGAATCCTATTATAACTCAATAAATTGGCCGACCGTAGACGAACGGCTTTCAAAAGAGATTACTAGAGTAGTGGACGAGTTATACAAAAAAAATCATCCGAGGAGGATTCTGCCGTACACAATTCTCGGACAATTATCTAATCTAGACAAGAAAAGGATCGCAAATAATAAAGAAAAGTTACCAATGACAGTAGAAACTTTAGAGAAATTGACTGAATCTTATGAAGCCTATCAAATCAGAAGGATTCCAATAGCAGCAAATCTATTAATAAGAGAACAGAGAGCAGTATCGCTTTCGAATTTTCTTAAATATGCTTTGCCTTTTCAAGATTGCTCTATCACGGTTCAGAATCATATAACTAGATTTATTAATGAGATGCAGGAGGGAAAAAATAATGGCCAAGAGAAATCGTGATTGGACAAAAGCTAAAATAGAAAGAAGGATAAAAATGGGCAGAGGACAAGGCTTTGGTAAAGATTATGAGCCATGGTTAACAATCCACGATGTGCCTTCGAACGGCGTAGTTACAAGAATAAAAAGTTGGACAGTCGGAAGGATTCATCATTTCATGTCCAACTTCGAGCGATCCTATTTTTATATGATGGATTGGGCGGATCAAATAACGGATATAAGAGAACAATATCCACTGCTACCTTTGCAAAGAACAATAGAAATTGCAGAGGAATTAGGTATTAATCATCCGAAGGATCCAAAAACTCAGGAGCCAATCGTGATGACAACTGACTTTATGTTGTCTGTAGGAGAAGACTCGCAATGTGCACGTACGTTGAAACATGCGAGCGATCTAAGTATAAGAACTGTTGAGAAGCTTACTATCGAACAACGTTACTACCAAGAACTAGAAATTGACTGGAGAGTTGTTACCGACCGTGAAATCCCGCGCGCTTTTGTACATAATGTGGAGTGGCTACATCGATCTAGGGATCTCGAATTTGCTCCAGCTGATCTAAATCAAACACTTATTGAAATTCTAGCTCCAAATATACTAACAGAGATTTTGAAAAGAAATAAGCCCTTATCTGCCATTACCATTGAATTTGATGATAAAACAGGCCTATCCACGGGAGCATCTATGTTTATTGTGCAGCACATGCTTGCGACTAAACGTTGGAAGGTGGATATGTATAAAAAAATAGTACCAACGGAAATCATAGAGATTTCTGAAAGCGTTCTGTCATCTCATCAACTACGTAAACTGCCCGAAATAGGTTAGGAGGGCACTATGGAGATTATAGAAAACAAAGTTATTGAATACTTTGATGACGAGAGAAGAGTTATTAGAACAGAGCGAATATTATGGATATCGCCAGATAAGCAACAGGTCGCAATCATTAACTTGGATAACAAGTCCAGCCTTCCTGAATGGACAAGGTACCAAAGTATAGAAGAAGACCTTTCGTCAATAAAGGGTCGAATCCTTGAAGTTGATCCCTACAGCCAGATTGTGTCAATGGAAGAACCAAGTAAGAAAAACCTTCAATCTCGTGACAAAGCGTGGGCGTTGATACATGACTTCGTGATGGAGGAGCCGGATATCTATGATCCAAGACTTCGTGGCGCAATGATAAACGAATTCATTGCTAGTATGGAGGCTAAAAATGTAAAAGTTCATAAAACACAAATTTATCGCAAACTACGGCAATATTGGCTGGGTGGGAAAACGAAAACAGCGTTACTATGCGACTTTAGAAACTGCGGTGGTCCTGGAGAATCTCGCGTGTCAAAGACCGGGATTAAACGGGGGCGAAAGCCTGCTGTAACATTGCTTGATCCAAACCATATCGTAGGAGTCAATATTACGGAAGAAGATCTTCAATTGTTTCGTTTGGCGATTACAAGGCATTATCACACAAGAAAGAAAAACCCATTAAAATATGCTTACGATCGTATGATATATGAGTTTTACAATATAGGTTATGTTTATGAAAATGGTATTAAGGTTCCAATCCTCCCTCCTAGTGAAACATTACCCCGATTTGAACAATTTAAATATTACTACTATAAAGAGAGAAAGGTAAGAGAATCATTAAAGAAACGTTACGGCGAGCGGAATTTTAATCTAACTAAAAGGTCTGCTACAGGAAATGCCTCGGCTAGAGCTTTTGGCCCAGGCTCTGAATATGAAATCGACGCCACGATTGGAAACTACCATTTAGTTCACTCGCTTAATCGTTTAAATATAGGTAAACCTATTGTCTACTATGTAAAAGATGTGTTTAGTCGATTAGTTGCTGGATTTTCAGTCGGTATGAATCACATGAGCTGGCGTACGGGAATTATAGCCCTGGAGAATGCCAGTACGAATAAAGCTGATTATTGTGCGCAATTTGGAATTAACATGACAATAGAAGAATGGCCAAGTCTCTATTTGCCTAGACGTCTTTTAGCAGACCGTGGTGAGTTCGAAAGTGATTATGTTGAAGATTGTATCGAAAACTTAGGGGTGGCTATTTCTAATACTCCGCCTTATCGAGGAGATTTTAAACCATTTGTTGAGCAGCATTTTCGCATTATGGATAATCGGGCTCGAATGGTACCAGGCCGAGTAGAGAAGGGAGTTCCAGAACGCGGTGAGAAAGATTATAGGCTTGATGCTAAACTTTCTTTGGAAGCTTATACCCAAATTATCATTTACTTGATTAGAGAGTATAATCACTCTATTTTGCCAGACTATCCTCTAGATCAGGATATGGTGAAGGCTGGTTTGGTACCTACTCCAATCAACTTATGGAATTGGGGTATGAAGCATCGCTATGTTGGGTTACACGATAAGCCAAAAGATATCATTCGTTTGAACCTTTTGCCCGATGGTGTTGCTTCGGTCACCTATGATAGAGGCATTTATTTTCGAAAAATGGGGTTAGGCTATACATGTAAGATGGCAATAGAGGAAGGATGGTTTGAAAAAGCCCGAAACAGTGGGGTATGGACCATCAAAATTAAATATGATCCAAGAAATCTTGATTATATTTACTTGCCAGGTGTAGATGGTCTGAATTTTATCAAATGCGATCTATTACCCCAGTATCATCAACATTTCAAAGGGTTAAGTGAGAGGGAAGTTGAAATACTCCATATCTCTGAACGGGCTAATATACAACAGAGTCAGACTGAGCAGCAGGCATTAAAGTCTGAAACGTTTGCGGCAATTGACCCAATCATTGATAAGGAAACGAAGATAACGGATGCATTGCGGGATCCGGATTTATCCAAGGCAGAAATTTTCCGTATGACGGATGAGAATAGACTTGATCAAAAGAGTAAATCGCAAGTGATTTGGAAACTTGGTGAAGAAGCAGAGGTAAAGGCTAATCGAAAGGTAGTACCGTTTAGGCAAGAGGAACCGAATGACCAGGCAGCAGACAAGCTAGTGAGCAAGGAAGAGGAAGATGAAATCTTCGCTCTTCTCAAGAAGGAAATCGACCGGAGGAAGAAGGATGAAACGAATTGAAGGAAAGCCTGTATTAATGGGGACACAAGTCACGGCAAATTATTCTGAACAACAGGTGCCCGCATACAAGGGAAACCCCCTCATAGAGGCACAGCCACTTATTAGGGCTGCCAGTGAGGTTATCAGCACTTTTGCCCAGTACCCTGACTTTGATCCATCGCAGCGGGATTGGCCGGCACATATCCGAATGCACTGTGTTTATCAGTTGCAAAACTTTTTGCAACCCTTACCGATCCATTTTGATATGGAGACCCGGTTTTCAGTAATGATACGTCAGGGGTATGTTTCACGTAATCCGTCATTGCCGATTTTTCAAAGACAGTTTTCAACAGGGATTCATAATCTGCTCGAAAGGGGAACGAATGAAGAGGGATACAACATCATTGGCAATCGGCCTACATCAAATGGGTTTTGTATTATTGGCCCAAGCGGGATTGGGAAATCGACTTCCGTAGAGAAAACCTTGCTTTCTTATCCTCAGGTGATACTACATAAGAGCATCAAAGGGATGGGGATGCTGAAGCAACTCAATTGGTTAAAGCTAGAATGTCCCTCTGATGGTTCATTAAAGAGCTTGTGTATTGATTTCTTTCATACGATAGATCTTATCCTTGGAGAGAACTACACGAGTATTCACGTGAAGGAGCGTTCCACAGCGGAAACTCTAACAGCATCCATGGCTCAAATCGCGGCACTGCATTGCTTAGGTGTACTGGTAATCGATGAAATACAAAATTTAAATTTATCAAGGACCGGTGGAGAAGAACGGACCCTTAACTTTTTCACCAAATTGGTTAATGTATTGGGTATTCCTGTTGTCCTTATTGGTACGGGAAGAGCTACCTATCTATTTGAGAGCGTGTTTGCCCAAGCAAGAAGAGCAACAGGTATGGGAGATATGGTGCTTGACCGTCTAACACAAGGGAAAGAGTGGGAGATTCTGCTGGATTCGATTTGGGAGTACCAGTGGACTAAGCACTTTGCGGAGAGAACAGTAGAGTTGAGTAATGTTTTATATGCTGAATCCCAAGGGATTTTGGATATTGCTATTAAACTATTTATGCATGCTCAATGGAAAGCGATAGCTAAGAAAAAGGAAAAAATAACTGCTGAAATGATCAAAAAGGCAGCTAGTGAAAACTTGAAATTAATTCAACCAATGATCCGAGCACTAAGAAGTGGTGACAAAGATAGGCTTAGTAGGATTAAGGACCTTAAGCCCGAGTGGTTATCCATTAATCACTACGTATTAAAAGCTGAAGAACCTGTTCAATTATATGGAAAGGCGGCAATTGAGCATAGCCGGGCTCAGAATCTACGTGAGAATATGGACCTCTTAGTTGAGCTCATGAAGCTTGGAGAAATTTTGGGACTAGGTGCGGCAGAAGCGGAGAAACTTGGGCGTGAAATACTTGATACCGATCTTACTAATGTAATGGAATTAAAGAAATTGTATGCTGAGAAAGCGAGCAAGTTAGGCACTCAATCTAAAGTTGGTGGAAAAAGTAAAAAAAGAAACTTAAAAAAAGACATAATGTCTGTGGAAACAGATGCGGTTACTGTAGTTAATAAAGGTCTAAAGAAGGATATTGCTGCTGCACAATCGCTGAAGGATGCGGGGCTAACGGCAAGTTTTGATGAATTTGTTTAATTACTACATTGCCAAAAAGATGTTTACAGTGGCTTGTCATGTAGGCTTGGTGTTCTTGTCAATGGAAACCACGTTTAAATACAACTGTTGATCATTACGCACAATGATTGATGGTGTTCTTTCCAGATGATCTAACGCTACCGGACTATTGGAGACGTTTAGTTAAATTGTGGTTTCGTTTATTCAGACGGGATAAAAGTGAATTAAGAATAAATTCACACTATAGAATGATGTCTTCAAGGGTGTGGTGCATACCACACCCTTGAACTTTTTGGCGGAATAAGTGTTCTTCCATTGAGCCGTACTATTAGAAAATTTAATAAAAATAAGGGGGAGGGATTTGCAAGCTTTTGTCGAATATTTTGGTATGAGTATTGACGTAGCTTGGGGGAAAAAATTAAGATGAGGCAGTTGTTTAAAGATAAATTGGAGGCACTTAAAGGTATTTCTCCGTTGCCTGTTGTAAAAACTGATGCCGAAACAATTATTGCTATACGTGAGGCATTAGATCGGTTGTATAGAGTTATGCTTGATTACAAATTGGATTACGGTATTAAGTGGATGGTAGGGTTACAAAAATATTTGGAAGACAAAGATACTCGTACGATAAAATGGTTTAATAACCATTTATCAAGAGGGCATGTTGTGGAGGCAGAATTGTTTGGGCATTTTAATAAAGAGCTAACCTTTGCCCATCCTTGCGTAGTCCTTTATGATGGTTCTTATAATGGCAACAATGGAGGATGGATGTTGGTTGCACCGGTCTCTACACCTCGGTTTAATGACAAGAGCGCTTTTACTGTTGACCTTAACGTAGCTGATGGATTGAAGCATGATTGCGGGGTGTGCCTTGATTCGCTGCAAGTGATTGATAAAAGACGAGTAATTTTTCAACATAAGTTGCCTGACGGTACAAAAAGCAAAATCAGAGATATTAAATTAGACGAGATTGATCAGAAAATCATCCAATATTTTCTACCGGAAACCCATAAAAAACACGATGCTGTTACTAAATCCTTAGAGAAGGAACAACAGGAGCACCAAGACACTCGAGCAGAACTAGATCGGCTTCAGAAACTGAACGAAGAATTACTGAAAAAACTTGAGAAATTCGAACAATCTGTTTAACAAACTTGAGCTTGAAGATTGGGAGAAATTAGTGTATAATTTGTACCGAGGTAACTCATGTTATATTTTGGGCCCCAGCGCCCCGCGCAATCGAGCGCCTGCATCAAAAAAGTGGTTTGTTGGACCTTAGCGTCCCGCGCAATTGAGCGCAAACACAGCCTTCACCTTTAGGTGAAGGCTGTTGTGCTACTATAAAATCTAATTTTTATCGAGGTGTAAATGTGTGATGGTGGAAAAGAATTTCAATTCGAGAGAAAAAATCTTTTCCTATCTTGATGATTATGCATCAGATATCAAGTCGCAATTGAACACAAACAGAACAGTGAATACACTTTTAAAATCATATATTTTTGAAACCTTCACTAAGCAAAAAGGAATTGATACCGAGCAAATATACAGTCAACGAGGCTACGAAGTCAGTAAAGTTGATGAGGCAATGCTTAAATTGGATAAGGGATCAGAAACTGTCGGGTTCATTGAGGAGATAAACTCGCGCTTTTCTGTATTATATTCTGTCGATAAAGCACAACACTCTGATGCTTATACTAATAACTTGGTTAAGCAAATTCCGTTATTAGACAGTCTTTGGATATCTGGAAAGTTATTTGACTTGTTTTGGGAAAAGATTCAAAGAGATCACTCGCCCCATAGGTATATAAAGATGAAATTTGAATTTGATGGTTATTTTGATAATAACACAATGAGTAAGCGTTATTCTCACCAGATTGATATGGAAAATTTCGAGGAAAATAGTTATGATGACCAAAGGGTCACCGCTATAACCTTAGTTGAGGAGTTAGCAGAACTAAACTCTAAGATTAATGGAGTTCGTGAATTTTTTCCTGCATTTTATTCTGTGGGTTTGTTACGATTTCCTAGTTATGTTGGAAAAGGCGGACATGATTTTTATCGGAATGGTAAAGTAACCAATAGGTCTGAAAGCTTTAAGGATCACAGATATCAAATTAATAATACAATTATCGAATACCAAAAAATTACGGAAGCTATAGAGCAAACAACATGGATTAACTTTGATACATACAAAAATGACCAGACGGAAGGACTTTCGATAAAAGGCAGCCCAATAGTATTTAAATTTTCTCGTTCGTTAAAAGAGCATGTGTTCTACAATTTTATTGAGTATACATTTCGTACAGGTAAGGAGCCCTTTAGAATCCTTGGCAAGCCTATCTGGGTTAACGATAATAAAGTGCATATTTATGGAACAGATATACACTTGTGGCAGAAGGTCTTATTAGAGTTATCCAGAGAAGAATTTGTGGTGATATTGCCTACAGGTACATGCGGAAACACAATTCATCGACTAGTAACAAATATTCAACGGTATCTTGATCCCGGTGTAAGTGTTTTTATTGGTGATCAAAGTTATGATTACTTTATGAGAGGGTCACTAACTGAATGACAACGTTCTCAGCCTTACATCATTTAAATTTGTTTATACATTTAAGTATGAATTATTCGAGTAGTTCACATGTTAACCCGTATTTCTATAAACAAGGTTATAAACTCAAGTATATCTCCCTGGAGTTGCCAGTTCCTGTAGAACCTAGGCATAAGGTTATTCAAAAAATTGGTACAAAAATTAACTCAGTTGTTGTACCGGAATTGATTTTTGAGCATAGCACAGATAGGCAATTACTTATAGTAGAATGTAAATTAAAAGATATCTCCCTTGACGTAAATGATCGAGACAACCGGCAAGCCTTTGGTTATTTATGCCTAAACGATAGTGATCTGAGTAGATATTTGGGTATTACAAGGTCTTCTAACAGTAAGTTACTGTACTCTGTAGATCGAGAGCACATTGAAGCTTATTGTCAGGTATTGAGTGACATATCAGAAATTATTACTGAAACAAATTTTAGTTATTTCCCATATGAAGTTAGTGGGATAAGTGTTGATGATAGTGAAATTACTTTATTATTTAAAGATGAAACTGGTCATTATAAGGAAATTTGTGTTGCAAAAGAATCATTGCCATTTATAATTCCTTTAGATCCTGAGGTTAATCTAAAAGATGAATATGGAAGGCAAGTTGTAGAGGAAAATCTCAGAATGATAATTGCTGCTAGAATTTGTCCGTATATTGAGTTCGCTGATATAAATTTTTCCATAGAGGAAATATGTAAAGAGCTAATACCTATATGGGATTTATGGGCGAAAACTCCTCGAACCAAAGTAAAAGAATTAATTAAATATTATATGAGTGGAATAGTAAAAGAACTCAAAAAAAGAGGCTGTAGTGTGATGTATGAATCTGGGGAGTACAAACTTAATAAAAGCGACCAAAAAATTGCTGAAAAAGTGCGTTCCTATTTTCGTACAGGGGCTCCAGACGATTTAGCCCAAGAATCGGTAAGAATACTTGACCAGATGGTGCTAGATGAGTTAATGGAAGAAGATATTTAAAGAATCGTTGGAATAGAAATGGACTAAGATTTAGCCGTATGGAGATGAAAAAACTATTTCTTCACTTTTGTTCATTAGTTTAATGGAAGCAAAGTGACCGACAGATCTAAAGCATCAACGAAAGAAATACATGGTAAATATGACTGTTTTTTGAAAAACTGAGACTATTGGTGGCACTTAACCCGGAACCCAGTAGCTAGTCAAGAAGCACAGAATCTTGCCGAGTATTCAACGATTTTGAATAGACACGTTCTCAAGGATGGCTAGTTACATTTTTTATTTTCCTGCTGAAAAAGAGTGGTTACAAACTTTAATTCTGTGTTGACGACAAAAAAATGAGAAACTGCATGAAGGTTCAGTTACATAGAATTTTTAACTTATTCACGACGACCCTTGTAGAATGCAAATATAATGTTATAGCAAATTAAAGTTATATTGAGCAATGGAAAGTCATATCAGAGTCGAGCAGATGCAGGTTATTTCCTGACATTTGCTCGGCTTTTCTTATAGAGGGGGAGTGTACAGAATCCTAAGTTTGATATCGCCACCGGCATTGTTATTGTCTATCGAGATAAGATATTTGAGGACACTGGTTCCGCTATTTCCTTGTTCTTACCCATTTCGCAGCAACATGCGGACAAGAGATCCGCTATTACGAGTTATTTGGTGGATTAACCCGTGGTTGTGGTCCAATAGCAGATCCTGTGTCCGCGTGAACTCCATAATGGGCCGATTCCATCTAAATTACGGATCCTCTGTCCTCTTGATCTCCATATCGATTGTCAGCTAACCCGGATAAGCTATCCATGGCATGGAAATGAGACGTATACGGAATCCGTTACCGTGTAACTGCGTCACCTATGAAATGGGATTTTTATTTTAAAATGTACAGGTTTTCAATTATTGAAATACAAATAACGGGGGAAAAGTTAAAATGGCAGTTACTTATTGGACAGGACCGTTATTTGAATCATATAGAGGCAAAGGATATGCCACAGAAATGATTTTGATGGGTCTTCGCTTCTTCTTTTTGGAACTTTCTTATCAAAAATTAAATACAACGGACTAAGGAATATCATTTTCGCTTAAGGTGCCTATTATGATGGTATTTGTTATGGGATGACAAGAGAAGAATTTGAACTGAATTATGCAGAATAACACTTGTGAAAAATAAAATAGAAGTCAATGCATAATTCGGATTATGTAGCAACACGATTAGGAAATGATCAACCTTTATTCCAAACGAACACTCTTTTCTGGTGACAATAAAGTTAGCATTATTACAATAGAGTTGGTATCAGAAGATATAAATGTCAAACGGCTACTTTGTTTTAAAATGAAATTAGGATCAGCTAGAATTACATCAAAACATTAATAACTAATGGCTTCGCCCTTTATTTTAGAGAGCGAAGCCATTAGTCGTTTTTAGGGATTTACCGGACGGCTCGCTATAGGCCGTCTTATGGAAACCAAAATGGAGAAGGGAAGATACCGGAAAATCATTGCTTGTAAATCTATGTATTCGTTGAAATTCCTACAAAATGGGCCATCCGATACGAATATAATAATATCAAGGATGTATAGTAGATTTTGTTCCTTTCTAACTCCAACCTGCAGCTTCGCTGGCGAAACTGCAGGTTGGCCCAGTATACTTAAATAACAATACTGTCTTCCAAAGCCGCGAAAAAAGCGGTTTTTTGATTTGATCAAGATATTTATGAATCAATTGTTCGATTTATAAAGAATTTATTAACTTTTCAAACCCACCAGTAAATCGAACTAGAATGGATAGCAAGGGGAGGATAAAGCATGGAGCAGAAGAACAGCCATGAATATCAAGAACATAAGGGCAATCTGTTAATCGTTGAGGATGATTCCGGAATTGGTAGGGTCGTGAGAGATCATTTGCGCCGTGAGAATTATGCGGTAACGTGGGCAACAACAGGGCTGGAATGCTGGGAGGATTTCTGCAATGGAGAATATGATCTCGTCTTGGTAGATCTGATGCTGCCGGAAATGGACGGCTTTACACTGAGCAAAAACATTCGGTTGAAAAGCGAAGTTCCCTTGCTGATCATGAGTGCGAGGAGTGAAGACGAGAGCAAAATCCAAGCATTTGGACTCGGAGCGGATGATTATATCACCAAGCCCTTTAGCTTGACTGAGCTTACTTTAAGGGTGGAGGCCCACCTGAAGAAATTCCGGAAATACCAAGGGAGCGAGGAAGGGAAATCTCACCTGTTATGCTATCGGGGTGGACTTACCGTTGATCCAGTTTTGAAACAGGCTATGTATGGAAATGAATTGCTGGCACTTACAAGTAAGGAGTGGTCACTGCTACTGTTGCTTTCCACCCATCCGGGGCGTCATTTTAGTAAAAGCGAGCTATATGAACATGTTTGGCAGCAAAAAGTAGTGGACGGCGGGAATACGGTCACTGTGCATATTAAGAGCCTGCGGGCGAAGCTTAAAGAAAATATACGAACACCCCGATATATTCAAACGGTGTGGGGCAGCGGTTATCGTTTTATCGGTGAGTTCTTATAATGAAGCTTAGGACATGGTTGCTTATTGCTTTTCTAGTGCTCATGCTGCTCCCCCTCGCAGCCGGAATCATGCTGTACCAGCTTATTGGGAAACTGGATGAGCAACGCTCGTTCGCCGATTACATGTCAGCCTCGAAGGAGATATCTGCAGCAGAGACATATTTGCAAAAACCTGAACTCTATCATTTCAATTCTACCCGGGACGAGCGCGAATTGAACGCATTGACGAGTGATGCTTTAAAGATTGAATTATTTAGCCCAAACGGCGTGCTTATTTACTCATCGATGATTGACAGTCAGTATACGGAATTTGTTCAAACCACTGAGAGTCTGTACGCAAAATTGTACCAGACGCAAATCAATCCGCGAAGTTATGTGATGAAAAAACCCGTGTTCGTTGATGGTGAGATCGCAGGAATATACCGGATCACGCTGGCCAGGAATGAGTGGAAAGAAGGAGTAAGACATCGGAGTCTATGGGTAGCTGGCTTACTGTGCCTGTTTATAACGGCTTTGTTTATCATCGTTCTGTTGCTCACCCGGCGTAAGTTGATCTTACCGATGCGTATGCTGACAAAACAAATGAGAGCTTTTGCCTTAAGGGAACCGGTGCCTGAGTCTGTATACCGAGGCGGTGGTGAGATGGAAGAGCTTATGAATCACTTTGTGGAAATGAGAAAGACAATCGAAGCTTCGCGTGAAAAGCTTTCAAAGCAGCAGGAAGAGAAAGCTTTCATGACAGCTGCTCTGTCCCATGATTTAAAAACACCGCTCACTTCCATTCGGGCCTATGCTGAAGAGCTCGGTAATTTAAAGTTAACAAGAGAGGAAAGTCAGGAATACCTTGCGCTCATGATCGGACAGGCCGACAGGATGAGGCATATGTTGGATGATTTGAATTTATATGCTTCCTTGGAATCCAAAATAACAAAGGAAATGCACGTTAAGGTGGACAGTTCGGAATTCATGGAAATGCTGCTGGAGGGGTATGAACCTCTCGCATCGGTTAAAAACATACATTTGGAATCAACTCTTACAGTTAGCGGTGAATTAGAATTAAATCCTCAACTGATGATGCGGATGATGGATAACCTGATCTCCAATGCTATCCGGTATACGCCAGAGGGAGGAAAGCTTTACCTTGGCGCAGTATCCACTTGTTTTGAGATTCCGGAGTGGGTATTCCCACCGTTTAAATCTGTTGTGCATCAGCACTTCAATCAAGAAAAAGCGAAAATTCTGTTGTTGATTCAGAACGATGGAGAGCACATCCCCATGGAAATTCAGGCGATGCTGTACGAACCTTTCTATCAAGGGGAAACTTCCAGAAATCAAGCGGGTTCAGGCAGCTTCGGGCTTGGGTTAACCATTGCTAAAATGGCGATTGAACAACACCAAGGAACGATTATGCTTTTATCAGAGGCGCCGTACGGAACGCTCGTCATATGCGGATTGCCTATTTCAGATAAGGAGAGTTGAGAATATGATACAGACAAAGAAAAGGGTTAGAAACATATTAAAAAGAAAACAGTTGATTTTCCTTCTAGGGACATCTCTACTGTCAGGTGCACTGATGACAGGCTGTCAGACAGGAGAAGCATTGGCTTATACGGGTGAAGAAATGGTGGAAAAAGCCATTGAAGAGAATAAGAAGCCCTTCTCTTACTATGCCGAAGCTGAGATGAACCTTATCGAAGGAGATAAGAGAACGGAATCTATGTCGATTAAAGAATGGTATAACGCAGAGAACGGCAATATGCGTAACGAGATCGCTACACAGGGAAACGATCAAAGTGTGTCCGTGAATGATGGTAATCAGATCATTGTCTATGAGAAAGCCAGAAATACAGCTTATATTATGGATGCCGAGGTGGTTGGGCCCCTTAAAAGTTCTCCAAAAGAGAAAATGCTGAGCCAGCTTGAACGCATGCGGAGTACCCACTCCATTGAACCAGTGGCGAAAGAGAAGTGGCTTGGGAATGACGTATATCATATCAAGGCGACTCCGCTTGAAGAGGGTAAAAGCACGTTGATTGGTTCTCAGGAGTACTGGGTAAATGCCAAAAACTGGATGGTCGTTAAATCCAAAGTCACAACAGGAGATATCACATCTGAGTTCGCATATAAGCTGTTGGATGAATCTCCGGAATTTACTACTGATACATTTAAACTGGAGCTTCCGGAGAATGTTGAAATGATCTCAATGGAGGACTTCGGTCCGAAAGCCGTGACGGTTGAAGAGGCAGAGGCGGCTCTAGGCCACTCGTTCTTGCAGCTCCCTGCCGAACGTTTCAATCAAATATCTGTGGAAATGTTTGAAGGTAGCGGAGAGTTGGAGCGAACCGAAGTGATGATAAATTATCTGGAGGAAGGGAAGACACCTTTAAGTCTGTCCGTGTTCAAATCTCCCGAGAACGAGGATCAGGAAGAAGAGTTTGGAGAACCGGTGATCGTCAGAGGTCACAAAGGGGAATATATAAAAGAAATCGAAGTCATCAGCTGGGATGAGGAGGGCCTGAGATACAGCCTGATGGCTGCGCAACAAAGTACCCAAAATAAGGTGGATCAGCTTCTTGAATGGGCAGAACTACTGACAGACACGAGACCTGAGTAACATGTATGTAATTAAAATTGAACTATAGAGTTACGCCGTCCGATAATCAGAAACCCTGTACTTGCTCAAAGGCACAGGGTTTCTCGCATTTGGATTCATTCAAAATTTAAGGAGGGATTATCCTATAACGATTGATATCTATAATTATAACAGAAAGGCTGTGCCCCTGAAGATAAGGGACGCAGCCTTTTTGTTATACTTACTCGATCGATTCCACCTGAATGACAGGGACCTGCGTGATCTGACCGATTACGGTGCTGTCACTACTTCCGTTATGGTCTTGTTGGAGATCACCCGGATTGATTTCCTCGGTAGTGACGGCGTCGCTTGGATTTTCGGTATCATCCATAGTGTCTCCCTTGTGTCCGTCAACCTGCTCGGTCTCCGGTTCAATGGGATTTGAAGTAGTGGAACTCTGGCTTCCCGGGATCTCCAGCTGCTGATACTCGCCACTGAACGTTCCGATTAGAGTTGCGCTCCCTGCTGGGAAATCCAGATCCCCTCTTAAAATGACATGGTATCCATCGCGTTCTGCAATGACTTCGCCATAGCCACCCTCCAGGATATGGACAGAGAAGCGAACCATCTCATTCGGATACTTCTCGATATTAGCGATATCGATGTCGGTATAATGAACCTGATATCCTGTGAATCCGTATTGGTCTCCCTGACGCTCGAAGATGGCGATCTCGTCCGGGCTTGCTCCTTCCAGATTGGTGACCAGCAAAGACTTATCCGGCTGGACCTGGTAGCCTTCCGCCGTGAACTGGAACAGCGGCGTCAGATTGGCATCTCTGGCTTCATAGGCAGAATACAATACCAGACCGGCCCCCGCATCGCCCTCCACTAGGATAGCCGGATGATTCGCGGTGCTAAGCGATTCCTCGAGTGAAACCTGTTGAATGGCGATGTCGGACGGGTAATCATGGTTTTGGAATAATTGCACCGTTTCATCGGCATTCAAGACCGCTAAATAGATGATATTTCCCTCATCGACTCCAATGGCATAGGCCAATCCTCCGAAGCGATTCCCGCCTCCGCTTACGTAGCTGAAGCTGCCTTTGAGCCCCGCCGTTTGAAACAAACGAATCGGATCGTGGATCGTCCAGGCCAATTCGGCAGCTTGCAGTTTACCGCTCATATCCTGGTATCCCGACAGCGCATCATAGAGTGCTACCGCTTCCTCGTAGTTCTGACTTTGTACCATCCCATCAGCCGCTGCGATCCACCGATTGATCTGATTCTGAATATACGCCATGATTTCCGCGTTCTTCCGCTCGTTCCGTTCCAGGTAGTCATGATACCCCATGGCGTGCGAAGCAAAATCGGAGGGCCGCTCTCGCTGGACATCCTTTTGCAGCATGGTATACACGAGTTCATCGGTCTTGCTATTCAACCAGGCAGCCGATATTGTCCGGTTGGCATATTCGGAACCCATGGATTGCGACCAACTTAGCAGGTCGGTATACTGTCCGGCTCCTGCCAGACGAGTTAGAACCATTTCGTCATAACGCTGGAACAAACGGAGCAGCTTGTCATTCTTCTGCTTCTCTCCGCCGTAGAATGAATCGGGAATACGGAGCAAATTCCATTTGAAGCTGTTGTCGTCATACTGCTGCTCTTCAAGCAGTTCGTCGGCCTGACGGTTAAACAAACCAATGAACTGCAGGAATATCCGTTTCACATCGTCGGGGATTCCGTAAAACGCAGCAATTTCATCGTAGTAGGAAGCATAAGCTCCTTGCTGCCCGGCAAGTTTCAGCTCCGCGTCAAGCAATTCGGCATACACGTTCATAAAGCCGGAAAAATCGCCTGCTTCCCCGACCCGGCTCAATCGATGATCAAGCGAGGAAAGGCTCTGCTTCATGGAAGTAATGGGTTCAAGCTCTTGCAGTCTTGAGGCAAGCAGCTCTTCTTTATATAGAAGGGAGTGATTATTTCGCGCTTTTTGATACCATTCTTCTGCCTGAACGAGCTTCTTCTGAGCATACAATAGCTCTGCTTGCGCCATCGATTCGATTTTCTGATAGATATGAATTCCCTTATATCCGATCAGCAGCAGAAGGACTATACATAAAAAAAGATACAAATTACGCAGGGTTAGCGTGTTTTTCATCGTCATAACGGTATAGCCCCTCTAATCCCATTTTTGAAAATCAGGGTCCGAGCGGTAGTGTTCATTATAAATGGCCGACACCCGGTCCCGCAGGCCGTTCCACGACAAGCCGGGATTGCGGCGTACGATCTGATACAAGCGGAGGAAGCGATATCTCGGAAGTCCGTCCGCATAGCGACTAATAAAATCAGGGAAGGTATCGATATATTTTTTCTTCCGTACCGCTGCCCCGGCGGCGTCGATCATAATCTGTCTGCCATGCTCCATTCGCAAAATATCAGCTTCATGAGCGAGCAGGTAACGGATGGCTTTACTGTTAATCAGCTCACGTTTAATTTTGGCGATTTCACCGATATAGGCCGCTAAGTCCGGATCAAACTCATCCAGCAGCAGCGGCTCAAGCTCAAGCTCCATATCACTGCGCAGGCTGAAGCTTTGAAGGAGGACGATCTGCTGAAGACGGATGCGGTCATTTCGGACCAAAAAGGCAATTTCCCTGACGATTTCATACCCTAGCTGGGCATCTTCCTTGATGGCGGCAGAAGCCGTCGCTTTGTTCAGGTCAAGGCCTTCAAGAATCTGTTTTCGCTGACTTCTTATAACCTTGTCCAGAGCGTGCAAGGTCTCGGAATGCAGCACTCGCCGCTGGATCAGCCATAACCATACAAGCAGGGCCACCATACAAGCAAAGGAGATCACGATCTGCAAGAAGGTCTGACTAAGAAGCACGGCAGAGAGCCCTATTATATAGAAGAGAAGTCGGTCACTCTGCATGGAACGCTTGGCCATTTTCTCTGCAAGTTCCATAACGGGAACAAGGGCGTTGCGTTTACAGTGAGCGCAGCTGTCTTCCCAAAGAATCGTGAAATGGTGGCAATGTTTGCAAACCCTTAACTTTTGGTAGACATATCTCGTTTTATTATAGGGGCGAAGTTGTACGGGTTTTTTCTTATCCATGCTGTTCCCTCTGTGAGTTGGCCACTTCAAGCAGAGTCTGATGCAGCTGCTCCGGTGTCGGGGCGTTCTTCTTACGCTTGAAGTAGGCCGTGATCTTGATGATGACAAAAAGAAACAAAATCCCGAGACATCCGTATGTAATCATATATCTATTCCTTTCGGCATCATATTTGTTCGAAAATGGCGGGTGAGGCTTGTGTCCTAAGTCCGGGTGGTACGACTGATTATGTTGAACTTTGGCAGGTATAATTATATCATATGGACATAGTGCTGGTATATTTTAGTGATTAGCATGGTATTTTCTATATAAATACACCAGAGAAATGGATGTTCCCGTTATTGTTTTTAAGCTTTTTTTCATGTAATTTTAAGACTTATTGCCTACAGTTAGACTCATGGTCTGACAAACGAACCGAGGCATCCACCTGATGCTAGACTAAATGGATGAAGGAGTAATTCAATGTTACGTAAAAATAAATGGCTGCTCTCTTTGATGGCAGCGATGCTGCTGATCTTGACCTGGAGCGGAGGAACCATGCCTCAGGCAGTGGCTGCCTCGCAAGGCTCCAAGATTGATGCCGTACTGGTGATGGATGCCAGCAACTCGATGAAAAACAGTGATCCGGAGAGGATCAGCAGCGAAGCGATGAAGATGTTTATCGATATGCTGGCCACCACCGGCGACAAGGTCGGCGTTGTTTCCTATACCGATCGGATTCAGCGGGAGAAAGCCCTGCTTGAAATTCAGTCGGAGGCGGATAAAACGGACCTGAAGGAGTTTATCGATCAGCTTGATCGCGGCCCGTACACCGATATATCAGTAGGTCTCGATGAAGCGGTGAAAGTGCTGAAGCAGGGAATGGACCCGGCGCATGCGCCGATGATCGTTGTTTTGGCCGACGGTAACAATGACCTGGATCCAAACACAGGCAAGACGAGCCAGGAAGCGTCAGACCAGTTAGATCAAGCTGTCAAGGAGGCCAAGGGAAGCGGCATCCCGATTTATACGATCGGGCTGAATGCCGACGGGAAGCTGAATAAAGAAACGTTGGCTGAATTGGCAAACCAAACGGGGGGCAAATCCTTCACTACCAGTTCGGCGGATGACCTTCCGCAAATATTAAGCGAGATTTTTGCCAGCCACCAGCAGCTCAAGATCGTTCCGGTACAGTCGATTACCGGCAATGGAAGCTATCAGGAAGTCACGGTCAATGTACCGAATGCGAACGTGCTGGAGGCGAACATCTCCATTATGTCTTCAAGCCCCGTGGACGTGAAGCTGGTTGATCCTGCCGGCGCTGAGCAGACTATTCCTTCAGCCAATGTACTGCGATCCACCTCCAATTCCTATTCGCTGCTGAAGCTGCTGAAGCCGCAGCAAGGTGACTGGAAGCTGCAGGTGAAGGGCGTATCTAAAGATAAAATCGACATTAACCTCGTGTTCAGCTACGATCTGGAGCTGATCATGGACCCTCCGCCACCTTCAAAGGTAAAGGCAGGAGACACGATCGATATTAAGGCCCATCTCGTCAGCAATGGACAGAAGCTGCAGGATCAGGAACAGTATGGCAATATGACGGCCAAGCTGTTGGTTAAGGATCTGGATACCGGTGACGAGTCAGAGGTCGAACTTGAGAACAAAGGCGGCAGCTTTGAAGGGAATTACAAGCTTCCCCAGAAGCACGACTACGAGCTGAGAGTACGGGCGGAGGAGCAGAGCTTCTACCGCGAAAGCGCGCCTGTGAAGATAAGTGCAAAAGCGGCAGCCGCGGGCTCCGGAAGCGGTGGGAAGGAGATGACTGCGGGCGAGGATGCGAAACCTTTTCCATTATGGCCCGTAATCATTGGCATCGCGGCGCTGCTCCTTGTTGGAGCGGCTGCATATTTCATACTCGGCGCGATTAAGAGAGCGAACAAAGGCTTTGTCGGTCAGATCGTGATCGAGATCAGGGACGAGAACACCGGCGAGAAGACATTCCCGCAATACAAGAAGCTGACTTCGTTCAAAGGGAAGTTCAATCTGCATCAGCTTCTGCAGCTTGCACCGGAGCTGAAGGAGACCGAGAAGATCCTGTTCATGCCGGGCAAGAATGACCGCATTATACTTAAAAACAATTCTTCAGCCGTGATTGAGAAATCCGGCCGCGCGCTGGATGCATCGAATGGCACGGAGCTTAAGAACGGAGACCGGCTGAGAGTTTCCCTGCAGCAGGCGGACAAAACGATATTATTTGAATATTTGGCTTAATGTGCGCGTTCAAAAGGGCTGTTTCCTGATTCACTTCTTATCAAAAGCGGACTTTTTGAACAACCTCTTAAAGCCATGACCTATCAGGAGGGGAATTTATGAAACCGGTAGTTAGAGAACATATACAACAGCTTGACGTTTCACTTGGAGGCGGGATTGTCAGCGAGAAAATACGGGTCGATACCATCGACAATCCGATCCTTATCATTGGACTTGGAGGGACGGGGATCGATGCGCTGCTGCGCTTGAAATATCAGATTAACCGCCGTTTCAAGCTGCCGGAGGATCCGTTGTCCAAGAAGAGAATGGACAAGCCGGATAATGTGGAGTTTCTGGCTTTTGAGACCAACGAACAGGATAAGAATAAACGCTATAAAGGCATCGGGCTTGATCCGATCAATGAATTCGTGCTTCTCTCCAATGCCGAGATTGGAGGCCTCCTCCAGAACCGCAGCATCCTGGAGCCGTACATTACAGATTGGCTGTCGCCAGAGCTGAGCATTACCGATGGTATGAACGGGGCAGCAGGCGTACGCCAAGCGGGCCGTTTGCTCCTGTTCACGAAGATTACGCAAGTGGTGCAGGCGATCGACAAGAAGATCAAGACGCTGTCGGTCGGCACGAACAAAAAGCTGATGGTTTTCCTGCTGACGGGACTGTCCGGCGGTACGGGCAGCGGCTGCTTCTTGGACATCGCCTATATCGTCCGCGGCATTATCGAACGCGACCACGGCTCTGCCGGCATTGACCGCGTGAACACCCTTGGCTATCTGTTTACGCCGGATATTAATCTGGCGAACAAAAGCTTGAGCGAGCATACGCGCGAATACATCAAGAAGAACGGTTACGCTGCACTCAAAGAGCTCGATTACTGGATGAACGTGGATGCCAGAGGCGAGCGGTTCAAGCAGCAGTACGGCAACATTCTGAATGTGAATTCTCCGCTGCCTCCGTTTAATCTATGTCACCTGATTTCCGCTACAAATACGGAAGGCAAGCTGTTGGAAAACGCCTATGATTACTGCATGAACGTCACCGCTGAGAACATCACGAATTTCATGGCCAGCGAGGAAAAGCAATCCGGCGAAGAGTTTGCGATCCACGACTATATCAGCAACATCCGTACCAATATCGCACAGATGAACAAGGCATACCCTGCCAATTACGATTACAACATTATCGGCGCATCTTCGGCCGTGCTGCCCATCGAAGAGATGACGACGTATCTGGCATACCGCGTCTTCGGTAAAATGCAAACCATGTTCGAGAAAGCGCCGAGCCAGGAGGACGTCGAGAAATTCGCAAGCAAGCTGGGCATCGATCTGGACTCGATGACGAAGAATTTCGAGTCCCGCGTGCCGGAGCCGCTGCCCGGATACCAGAACAGCGAGCGGCTCAGCTACGCGAACGTAGTGAAGAACCAGGTCATCAATATGGATACGGAGCTGGAGCAGAATTTTCTGGCCAGAGCCCGCGAGGAATACATCAAAGCGAAGAAGCAGCTGCCGGGCGAGATCGTGGCTCAGTTCAGCGATCAAATCCGCCGCATGTTCCTGCATCCGCAGCAAGGACCGTTCTACGTATCGCGGTTGATCTATACGGAGAAGGGCTTTAGCTTGCTGAAGATGCTGCTGTCCTACATCGAGGCGCTGCGCGAGAATCTGACCCGCATTCCCCGTGACATCGAGTCGGCCAGGGAACAGGCGATCGAACGCCTGGGTGATGCGAAGAGCGCTTTTGTCTCGAAGGATAAGAAGAAAAACATCTACATTGAAGCCAAAATCAACGAATATTGGCTGGAAGCGGATGTGGAACGCACCGAGCAGATGATTGAATTTTATGAGGATTTATACGATCTGCTGAATCAGGAGAATAACCGGATTTACAGCGTGTATACGGAAATTCTGAATGCGTTGAATTCCATCTTCGCCAAGAACGGCGACATTCTCGTCAACGGGGAAGAGCAGCAGGATCATAAAGGGAATAAGACGTATTACTGGAACCTGGTCAGTGTGCCCGACATTTCCGACGTGATCAACAAAATCATGGATCAGAAGGATGTGGACGATCTCATCCGCGATTTCGCGCAGGAACTGCTGAGCCATGCCAATCGTTGGACGCGGGAGCAGGAGATCGATATCGTCAGATCCATTTCGGAGTTTCTTACCGATAAATTCGGCGATCTGATCACCCGCTCGATGGAGGATTTCCTCGTCATGAAATTCGGGCAGGAGGATTCCATCGAAAAATTTGTTGAGCGCAACATCGCCAGCAAGCTGGATGACGAAGCCGTGCCGGTCTTCCATCTGAGCAACAGCGCAGGCAATCTGTACTTCCCTTCGTGGGGCTTTGTGTCCGTGCCTGTACAGGCGCCAAGCATTCTGAAGGGGATTCGCAATTATCAGAACAATTCGGTCGGGAAGTCTCACTTCACCGTGAAGGAAAGCGAAGTGAAGAACCGGATCTTCTGGTTGAATACGAAGAACGGCGTGCCGTTGTTCGTCTACACGCCGCTGAAGGTTTATGAGGAGAGCTACGAACGCACGATCATGGACAAGGAAGGCGTTGGACGCCATTTGGTGCAGACGGACCGCAACAACTGGACGTACCTGCCGTCGCCGATTCCCGAAAAATCCTGGGGGGATACCTACGTCAACCCGCGGGTTCAGGAGTACAATGCCCGGGTTCGGTCCGAATTCAGCCAAGCGCTTGAGTATAAGGTCGTCATTCAGAAGGATGTTGACCAGAATACGAGCAGCCGCTATGCGGTCGTGTTTACGAAGCCGTTTGACCTGAATGAGCTGCTTCGCGCTTATGATCTGCAGCTTGATAGTCCCAAGCCTAATCTTGGAGAAGTGAAGCGGGCATGGACCGAGCTGAAGCGGCTCTTGAACGAGGGGCTGGAGCGGGTTGGCTCCAAGGATATTTTCAACAGCATCAACGAGGATATGGCCAAGGAGAATCTGATCCGTTCGCCGGAAATGATCCGCATTGTGCGGGAAGAGCTGAAGAAATATGCCGCCATTGCGGCCAAAATCACGGAATTCGAGTTCTTGATCAGCGACAATCAGAATGAAGAGAAATGGCTTGATCAATTCATCGAGGCGTTGTACACCGGGACGATCACCAAGAAGGGTGCGCTCTTCGTTTATGATCGCGATCCGGAGGAGGATTCCTGGGAGCCGTTTGCCAACCTGCTGAAAAGCGTGAACGACGTGGAGTATGAAGTTTACAAGCACTTCCGTCAGCTGGACGAGAAAAGCCGCAGCACGCTGCTTCGCAAATCCTCCCGCCGCGATCAGGAGCTGACCGCTTCCGAGGACATTACGCCGCTGCTCACGAAGCTGGAAGAATTGGCCGAGCGGTTCCTGGAAACGCGCGACCGGCTCGAATACGAGAAGGTGGAGCTTGCGGACGGTGAAGAGCGATACCAGTTCTACAGACAGGTATCTTCGAAATTAAACGACATCCGAAGAAGGTTGAAATAGACGATGAGGGAAATTCTTCGCCAGTATGCTGCCGGTTATGCCAAATCGGAAGAGCAGCTTACCTTGAAGGAGGATGATCAGAGCAGCATCCACTACCCGGAGGTATACTTGTTCATTGGCGACAAGACAGCGTCCGCCATCGAACCGATCATGGAAATTCATGACCGCAAATGGGATAACAGCGCAAGCGTCGTTTATTTTCATGTGGGAACGGACCGGAGCGGAAATCGGGAGCCGAAAGGCTCCGACTCCTTCGGTCGCCTTCATCGGTATCATCTGCAATTGCCAGCGTCAGACGGCTCATCCAAGTCCGCACGCAAGGAGCTGTATCAGGGCTTCCATCGGGACCAGCGCCACCTGGCCGGGTTGAATAAAGCGATTCGGAAGCTGAGCCACCACATTTCAGACTATGGACGCAGCTATTCATCCTTTGACCGGATTCATCTGTCTGTCATTACACGGGTCGACGACCCGTTCAATGTGTTTATACCGGAAATTTCATTACTGGCCGCATCCATCTTCCAGCAGTCATTCAAGTCGGTGCAAATGGATATGTATGCGCTCATTAATGAAAGGGAGCAGATTGATTCCTATGGTTATGCGAGCTCTGTGGGCGTTGCCTTCCTGCGGGAGTTGGAGCTGATGCAGAGCCGGGAATACAGCTTCTCCGCGCCGCTGCAGGTCACGGAGGATGGGCTGACCATTCCGGTCGTTCACCCGGCCTCGCCGCTGTTTGATCTGGTCTATGTGCTGTCCGATAAGAATGAACGCGGCATAACCGGATACGCAGGCATGCAGGATATCTATGATATCATCTGCCATCTGGGTTTGCTTAAGAACCGGAAGCAGAAGGATGAAACCTATGACGGCATCAGAGGTATTTATAACAATACGTCGTTCAAAAGCAATATCATGACCGAATCCGGCCGCCAAGGTTTTGTCTCCGCCGGCTTTGCCCGGGTGAAGAGACCAAACGAGCCGATTGCGCTAACGGTGCTCTATCATCTGTGCCGCGGACTTCTTCTTCGCATGAAGGGCGGGCCCGAACCGGAGGTTCATGAATGCCTGACCTACTTTGGTCTAAATCCGGAGGCCGTATCGGCAAGAGCGGATTTAATGCTGCCCAACCCGGAGCATCTGGACGGGCTAAAGGGTATGATGTCACACCCCGTCAGTTATGCCGGGCTGAAGCGGATGAACACTCGTGAAGCAGAAGAGGCATTGTTCGGGGATGGCTGCCGGCAATTTTTTCACAGCAATTACGAGCTGGAGGTCCAAAAGAGACTTAGAGATATGAGTACTTCTGAGGAGCTTCATCGTGCGCTTCGTCGAACCTTGGCGGATCACCCGCAAATCGGTTGTTATCAAATCGTGAAGTGGACGAGCGACAAGGCGGGAGAGGGGATGCTGCTTGAAGCGGTTCGTTCCCGAATCCGGGATCTCGGCAGCCTCCTGAAGAGCGAGCAGGACGGACTCAACCGCTATTATGAGGAAAGCGTGGAAAGTCAGCCGTTCAAGAAGCTTCCTTTTCGGGATAAACAGAATGTGCGCCATTTCATTCGATATTTCGTGGGCGAGGTTTATCGACGCAAATATGAGCTTTTGCAGCTGGAAACGGAGCTAGAGCTTTACAGATTGTATGAGACGGAGCTCGAACGGATTTACCGTCAGTACAAGCAGCAGGCGAACATGCTGGACCAGCTCGAAGCGGAATTGCTGGAAGCGGTCAAGTCGAGCATCCGTACCGCAGATGATTATATCGGCCAGAACCTGATGGAGTATTATGGCCTGGTCACGGAAGAGCTGATGCTGGAATTGGAGAGCAAGCGCGGCCAGAGCG
Organism: Paenibacillus sp. QJM3NY_38; assembly: GCF_056173265.1. Classification (NCBI taxonomy): domain Bacteria; kingdom Bacillati; phylum Bacillota; class Bacilli; order Caryophanales; family Paenibacillaceae; genus Paenibacillus; species Paenibacillus sp. QJM3NY_38. The sequence continues at coordinate 6,442,567 of NZ_CM149665.1, read as the reverse complement.
TATTCTTCGAGGAACGGTATGTCGGCAATCTCTCCATCGTTACGCATGAAGGGATCGAACCGATCCTGTCGAGCATGATCCGGGTCTGTTTGAGGGATCTATTGACGGCGGAGCCGTTCGTGCAGACTTTCGAGGAAGAACTGCTGCGGCGGGCGAACGTAACCATCGACTACAATAACAAACAGGTGCTTGCCAAGGAAGATCTGTTTAAGGTGCTTTACCGGATGCTGGAGGAGAACTCCGTTACGCTGGTTAGACTGCTTGACTATACACAGGAGCATCGATACGAGGAGAAATACTTCTTCGGCGATGCCGACAGCGAATTCGTCCGTTACGCGATCCACGCCGATGAAGCTTTAAGGGTGTACAAGCTTGGCATCGTGCATGAGAAGCGCTCAAGCGGGGTTGAGAAGCTGAACCTGATGGGAGGTTTCCACTTGGAGGATCTGATGTACTACCGGAATGGCAGAACCTACTACGAGACCTATACGGCAAACGGTTATGAATTTCATGGAATGGAACCGGTGCAACTTCCCGAGCTGCGCTAGCGTTCTTAGATTCTGATACAGAGAGTAGGCGTGTATTGTGCAACGAAAAATAAACCCTCTCCTGCTGCTGTTTAGTCTAGTCGGTGGGGGAATCGGATTTGCCATTGGGGAATTTTTGCTCCGCCAGTGGGGTACAGGGCTTCCCGTCATCGTGGTTACAGGAATCTATTTCGGAATTTTGGCCTTGTGCATCGGATTGGCCTGCTTCATCGCAGAACTGATCTCCCCTCGTTTGAATGGGAGCTCATGGAAACAGCGATATACAGGCACATCATGGAAGCTGCTGATTCCATCCACTTTGGTGGCACTGTTCCTGTTAGGTATGCTGTTTGAGTGGGTGTATCAGTTGAACCCGGGCAGCGCCAAGCCCGTGAAGGACATCGTGCTGATCATTGATAATTCAGGCAGCATGAAAGAGACGGACCCGAATCAGGACCGATATACGGCGGCCAAAAATCTGATCAACCGCATGGACGAGGATAACCGTGTATCGGTGATGGTGTTTGATCATGCAACAACGTTACTGCAGCCGTTCACGCGTGTGAAGAACCAAGAAACCAGGGATGAGATCATCGCGGAAATCGACGGTTTGGCAACGACCGACGGTGGCACGGACATCAGTCTCGCGCTGGAGGATACCATGACGCATATCCAAGAGAGCCATGATGCCGCTCGAACCGCCATGGTCATTATGCTGTCGGACGGCTTTAGCGAAACGGATCATGCGCGTGTGCTTGCGGACTACAAGCAGCAGCAAATCGCGGTGAATACGATTGGCCTCAGCCTTGTTAACCCGGACGGTGCCCAACTGCTTCAGACGATTGCCGCCGAAACGGGCGGGCAATATTACGATGTGCAGAACGCGGCAGATTTGTCTTTTGTTTTCCAGAAAATCTATGACGATGTCGGGGATCGTTCCCTGTTGACGAAACGTACGGATGTTATGGAAGATAGCGTTTATTATCAGATTGTAAGAATCGCTGCGATGCTGCTCATTGGCGCTGCCATGGGCCTTGCCCTCGGGATTGTGTTTGATAACCGCCATCTCGCGCTCAGCTTCAGCATCGGCGGAGCGGTATCCGGCGTGCTCGCTGGCGTTGTTCTGGAATATGGCCTATCCGGGGGAGAAGTGGGGGATGCCTCCATTCGTATGCTGGCCTGCTTCATCCTAGCAGGAGTCATCGCCTTGTTTACGTTGGTGATCCCGGTTAAGGAGAACAGCAGGATCATTCGTAATGAGCAGCGGCCGGGCCGAACGGGACGAGGACAACGGCCGAATGATTCAACAAGCCGAGGATTTTAAAGCAGGGGGCGTTCGATATGCGTTTTAAAAATGCGGAGCCCGGAGAATGGGTCATTCAGGGACTAAGCTATCAGTTGGAAGATGGTTTCTGTACGCTCCGCTGGAGCTGGCCGCCAGGTCTTCAGGCGGTATACATTCACCGCGAGATGCATGATGGATTTCGTCCGCCCGCTGGGGCTTTGGAGTCTGGCAGCCTGCGTCTGTATACCCGAGACGAGTACAAGGCGAACAATGGGTATCGGGATCGGGTGGACGGAATAGGTCAGATTATGTACACGGTGTACGCCATGTCTTCCGAAGACGGAGAGATGGCCTTAATCAGGCAGCCGGATGAAGCGAACAGCATTCAGTTCAGCACCGGCAAAGCCATGCTGAAATACTCCATCCGCGAAAAGAGCCGCTGGCTGCAGCCCTATAAGACGATTGAAATTCAGGTGACGGCGGAAGTGCCGGTACCCAAGGACGTTTTATGTTACGTAAAGAAGCAAGGGGCTTATCCGGTTAACAAGGAAGACGGCATCTTGTACCCTTTCGTTACGGATTTTGCAGCGGGACGCAACGAATTGCCTGCGATCGAGGTGGGCAAGAACGATTATGTTCGCTTGTTTTTTACGGATGGCAAGAAGTATGGACAACGGTATGAGCTCGTTTATAGATAGAGAGATCGAACACACAGTAACCACGATGAACGCGTCAGTGTGTAATTCATAGGGTTCAGAGGGAGGTACGAAAGATGGGCATTTTTGATATATTCAAGAAAAAACCGGAGCCGGAGCCAAGGCCGCTGTTCTATGATATTGTGTGCCCTTACTGTTTCAGTAAGTTTGCTCCGAAGGAGGTTGTCTTCCGGGCTGCCCACGACCGAGAGGATGACGAGGACTATGCGCTTGGGGAAGATGATGAGCTGAATCGGTACCGTGAACGCTTTGGGCTGGATTCGGTGTATGATATCGAAGCGATTATCCGTCCGAGCGACATACCGGAGGAGCAGCATATTTATTCGGATCACGTGCTGGTTGGATTGAATGACCGTTACGGCGTCGTCACTCGCAGGCGGTTGTGCCCGAAATGCCACAATGAGCTTCCAGTAACCGCCGGAAAGGTGCCAAGCAACATTATCTCGATCATCGGTGCTTCGCAAGTGGGTAAGTCGGTCTATATGACTTCGCTCATTCATACGCTGCAGCATACGACGGCAGATCATTTCGATGCGGCCTGCATGCCGCTGAATGCCGAGATCAGCCGCAAGTTCCGTACCGGCTATGAGGAGCCGTTGTTTGAGCGGGGAGATTTGCTGGCGTCTACGCAGAAGGAGAAGATGCAGGAGCCTTTCATTTTCCAATTCGTGTTCAAGGACGAGTCCAAGCCGCCGTTAACGCTCGTATTTTTTGACGTGGCGGGCGAGGGCATGGTGGACGAGGATTATTTGGGTCTCCATGGACAGCATATCAAGAATTCCGCGGGTATTCTGTTTATGGTGGATCCGCTCCAAATCCGCTCCATCCGGGAGAAAATCCGTCTGAAATTCGGTGACCAGCCCGGTGAATGGGTGTCCCAGTATGATGAGCCGCGGGATGTCGTGCTGACGATGTTCGGCGATTTCATCGCTTATGAGGACAAGGGCAAGACGGATATTCCAACGGCCGTCGTGCTGACCAAGAGCGACATGCTTCACGCGCTTAAGGACGAGGATGGCGAATATGTGAAGCTGAACAGCAACATTTTTAACAATGTGGTGCACCGCAAGCATATGAATTTGACCGAGTTTGAAAATATTGACGGCGAGATCCGCCGTTTTATCGAGAAGGTGGACCGTCCGTTCAAGGGGACGATGGATGTATACTTTTCGAATACTGCATATTTTGCCGTGTCGGCTCTCGGCAGCAACCCTGTCGACCAGAAGCTGCAGAGCGTGGTCAGCCCGATTCGGGTGGATGAACCGTTCATCTGGCTTTTGTACAAGCTGAAGTATATTCAGGGGAGGGAAGACTAGTGCCGGATTTCCCATCCCGAACCATACAACAGCAAATGTACACGCGGGAGCGCCGGGGCATATTCCGTTCAGCCGAAGGCTTTGATACAGTGGCCCGTTCGTCCGGCTTGGAGGCCTCCTTTATCAAAAAGGTGCTGCATCCCTTTTGCCAATACGAAGCTCCTGCCGAGCTGACGGCACGAAGCGAGAGGGAAGCGGCGGCTTATCCGGCCGCCCTTCATCTGTTCCATACGGAAACAGGAGAAACGGTGCTGGGGCGAAGCGTGTTTCAGCCTGCGGATTTTACGGGACTTCGCAGTGCCTTTTTTACGCATCACTATGTCATTCCGGACGGTTTCCTTGAAGATGAGCATTCGGCTTACCAGTCCTGGCTGCAGGCTTCCTTTGCCGATCACTACGATATTGAAGAAGGCGTTGATCTGCCGCAGCTTCCTGCCATTCCGGTTCAGGCCGAATCTCAAGCCGCCATTTCCTATAAGAGGGCGCCAGCCTTATTGCAGGAGCTTGGGATCGACGAGAAGGTATTCAAGCAGCTGCTCTATGCATGCATATCCGCGGCTGCCGGGAAGAAAAAGGTATATATCGTTCTGGATGTGCCGGTGGAACAGTTGTCCGCGAAGGCGGAGCAGCTGCTCTTTGTGTTGTTTGGCCGATTGCCCTATGCGCTGCGCCAGGTGCTTGGATTCGTAACCTATGCGAAGGAGCCGCAGAGCAAGAAGGGACTTCACCTTATGTTCGTGGAGAAGGGCAGCCTGCGTCTAAGCGACCGCAGCATCGAGAAGGATTATTTGTTTGAGCTCGCTGCCGGCAGGGTCATCAATGCCGATCTGAAATGGTCCGAGCAGCCTTATCTTGATTTTGCATGGGAAACGCTATTGGACCCGGATCGCTCCGAGCGCTTTTTTGCCTTCGCCGAGCAGATGCTTGCCGATATGGAGCCGGGTCTGGGGATCTTGCTGGACAGCTACGATAATTTATGTGTGCTGTTCCAGATTGAAGAAGGCCAAGAGGGCTTGTACCATGAGCATAAACATGCCGTGCTGCGCGCAATTCTGCTTTATTTGAAGCCGGCAGGCGCCCTTGCTTCTAAGGGACGGCTGGATCAACTGTTCCACACCCTGTTTGCCCAGGAATTCGAGCTTGTCAAAGGCGGACATGTTCCGGATGCAGCCATTGCCGGTTTCGTTAGGGATTATCACGGCATCAATCCCCGGCAGCATCATGATCTGATTGTGGAATATTTTATCCGCTCATTAAATAACGCCTTATCGAAGCGGCGTCAGGATGTGACCGAGGCGATTTACGACTTGCTGGAGGGCAGCCCGGCCTTAAGCCGAGCTTTCTACGCCAGGGTGCTGACCAATCCGGGACTGCCGGCATTGATGTTCGATCCGTACATGAAAAAGCGCATGCAGCAAGCGGCGTCGCCTACAGACTTGGTAGATCTGATCGGCTTGTGGGTTCGGAACCACCCGCTCCTGCTGGAACAGGAGAATTACATCAGGTTAGCCGAAGCCCAGCTTGTCGATAAGCTTAAGCAGGATTCGGATCCGGTGAGAGCGGTCAACGCCGTACTGGACCAATTGGATTCGCTGGAGCACCATCCTCAGAAGGGAATCGGTCGTTACCAAGGCGGGACTGCATTTGCAGACCGGTTGATATATGCGGCAAACCTTTTCCTCTTGCGTGAGTTGGAGCCCGAGCAATTAAGCCAGAAACAGCTGCTGGATATCGGCTTTCTGCAAATGCCGAAGGAGTTCAAGGGCTGGGTAGAGCGGTTTGATTCCCGGATTCGGTCCAAAGCCGCGGTCATGCTGGCCCTTCACCAATGGTCCAGCCGAGAAGAGGCAAGAGTGGAGGTGCTGGAGGATCTGTCAGCCGAGGAGCGGGAACGAACCCAGCAAATCATGCGGAAATGGCTGCAGAACCATGTGGTGCCATCCCGATTTGATAGCATTACCCTAGCCTTTTGCACGGAGATTCGTTCCAGTGCCGTAGACTATCGGGGCCTGCTTGATTATTTGCACAGATACGGCAACAGTCCGGAAGTGGTATACCAGTATATGAAGTGGTCTGCCGAGCAACCTGTATTCGTTAGACCGCGGGGACTTGTTCCCGCTTATGCCACCGCCATCGTCGATTATTTCAAAACCTATGATCGTGAAGCCTTCAAAAATAAGGAATATGCGAAAACGTATTTCAATTCTCCCGCTCCAATCCTTAAACCGGTGTATACGAAGGTTAGGGCCGAATTGGCTTCGCCGTTGGTGCGATGGTTTCGACAGCATTCGCGGTTCGTGAAAATCACTTCATCTTTGCTTGCGGTGATCGTTATTGCTGGCGCTGTCTTCATGATGATCCAAAACGGCAAGGGACCTGCGGATGGCAGTGCCGATCCGAATCCGGTCACTACCCCTCCGGTTACCGCACCTCCGGCTTCTTCCGATACCGTCCCTGAAAAGCCGTTACTGACGGCGACGGTGGTGGAGGAAGGCGAGCAGGAGGGCAGGACCGAGCTGAGTTTCCATTTTAAACAGCCGGCGGCTTGCCGGGATTTCAATGTGGACGAGCTACAGATTGTAGGCAAGGATGCAAGCACGTTGTTTGAAGCTGCCAGCCCTGAATTAACGCGGGTATGCGCGGATGAAACTACAGGCGAAGCAAAAGCCGATCCATCAGGAACAGAGATTGAATCAACGGAAAATCAAACGGACCCGAATACTGGGACAGCAGAAGGGGAAGACTCGTCTGATCCTGCTGAAGGTGAAGCTGTGCAGTCATCGGAGAGCGTTGGTGACGCTCAGGAAAACCAGACTTATTCAAGTCAGGTCACCGTGAAGCTGGATAAGCCGCTTGACGTGTCCCTAGTCGAGAAGGTTGTTGTGGATGGCGTCTCGTATGATTTGTCCGACGAAAGCGCGCTTTCGGAAGAGCCAGAGCAGACTCCGGAGAATGAGACGGATGAAGGAGTTTAATATAGAAAACGAGCAGACGAATGATCGTCTGCTCGTTTTTTTTCGACGCCTCTTTATAAGCACGACCGTCTATTTATGCTGGGAGCAGATTTGTTCTTCTGTTTCAAGGTTTTGTACGGTTGCATAGGTGTTGCCCCATTCACACATTGTATTTAATACAGGCACGAAGGATTGGCCCAGCTCAGTTAAACTGTATTCTACCTTAGGTGGCACTTCTTTAAATACTTCTCTTCGGACAAGCTCATCTCTTTCCAGCTGCTTTAATTGTTCGGTTAAAACTTTCTGCGTTATGGTTGGCATGAGCAGATAGAAATCCTTGGTTCTCCTTGGTTTTTGACTCAGGAAAAAGAGGATTAAACATTTCCACTTTCCTCCTACCGTATTCATAAAAATATTGATTCCCGTATTGAGACCATTCATAATGGATCCTCCTAAATAGGCACATAAAGGTGGCTAACCCACTTTATTGTGCGTTATTTTCTGCCACTGTACGGTCCATTATAATCGGAATGTGAAGCAAATAAAACATTTGGAGTGAGTGAGCACAATGAGTGTGAGAGAGATATTGGAACAAAGACGTTCTGTCAGACATTATGATCCCCATTATAAAGTGGAATCGGAAACGTTGGCTGCTTTGATTGAAGGAGCCAGCCAATCGCCCAACGGAAACAATATTCAAGCGACACGGTACCTGGTTATAGACGACCCGAAGCTAAAAAACTTGTTACTCCCCATTGCCTTTCATCAGCAACAGGTAGTAGAAGCGTCCGCACTAATCGTTGTACTGGGCGATTATCAAGCATTTGAAAAAGAAAACATTATCAATATCCATGAAGATGGATTCCAAAAGGGTTATTTTGACGCATCATTAAGAGACTATTTAGCCAACGCGGCTATCCAATATTATTTAAATAAATCAAAAGAAGATTTAAAGCTCGAATTAGTAAGAGACGCGAGCCTGGCGTCCATGTCGTTAGTCTTACTGGCGAACGAGGCGGGTCTTCATACGATTACCATGTCCGGGTATGATTCCGAACAATTAAAGTCGGCCTTACAGATTTCTGCTAGGTATGAAGATGTGATGCTTATAGCCATTGGGAAAGGAATTAAACAAGGTCATAAAACCGTTAGACACGATGTGGACAAAGTCATTTATACAAATAAAATATAATTCATGGAATGAAATATTCGTTTAGGTGAAGCCAAAACAGCCGATCACAATGATCGGCTGCCTTTTCTTTTGGATTGAGTTTTTCGTTTACTTAAACCTGCAATTTGAGTCTAATGTTATTTTTGAAGAAGGAATGGTGAATCGATTACGGATAATGGTTACCTCCAAAATGTAATCTTGTCAGAGCTTAATCGAACGGACTCATGCCCATTTTCTTTGGCTTTTCCTAATGAGATGATCATGACTGGAGCATAGCGTTCTTCATCTAAATCGAATGCTTTTGCTAACTGATCAGCTTCAAAGCCTGCCATTGGATTCGTATCATACCCATGTGCACGAGCTACTAACATGAACTGCATGGCAAAGAGGCTGCTATCGACTTTTGCAATTTCAACTTTCATTTCTTTTGATAGTGTCGGAAACAGGGATAGAATGGTTTCGAGTTGACGATCTCGTACTTCAGCAGGCATTTTTCCTTGTTCCACAGCTGTATTGTAAATTTCTTCAGCATATAAATAGCTTTGGGTATCGCCAAAAATTAATAACATGGCGGATGAAGTATCATTCTGTAACGTATTGAACCTCACAAGAGGTCTTAGCTTTTCTTTTCCTTCTGGAGTATCGACCACAATTACACGCCAAGGCTGCATATTTGCCGAGGATGGAGCCAAGCTGGCTTCCGAAATCATGTCGCTTATCTCTTCTTTCGATATTTTAATGCTCTCATCATAATTACGGACAGAACGTCGGCCCATAACGATATTGGCGAAATCGTTGTTTTGAATATGGTTAAACATAGAACCTCTCCTTTTGATAACATAGATTTTTTGACTTTGTAGATGTCATTCGTTATCATATTTCGTATTATGAACTATGAACCTAGGTTTATAGCAAGAAATAAAAGAGGTCCTATTATGAAAATAAACGATGTTTCAAAATTAACGGGTCTGCCCATATCAACATTAAGATTCTATGAACGTAAGGACCTGATTCCGGACAGCTATGTTAAAAGAGATGCAAATAATTATCGTGTTTATTCTGAAGACATTGTAGAGTTTCTAGATGATGTGAAGACACTTTTATCCGTAGACTTTTCGATAGAAGAATTAAGTTTGTTGGTAAATCAACAACTTAACTTGTCATACGAGGCTAAGACGGCAATGATTGAACAAAAAATCAAGGAAATTGAAGAGATCCAGAAGCGATTGAAAAAATCGAAGAAGTTCTTGAATGCCGTTTTGGAAGGAAAGGCAAGTTTTCAAACCAAGTGTTGAGGACAATCCAATGATCTATTAATCCCGACTGCAATATAAGGGCTGCGATCAACTGCTGGAATGCTCGCAGCCCTTTCATGAATGGATCCGATTATGAAGATCGGTCAGAACTAGTTGGATCATTCAACTGTCATGGTCATTATGAGGGATTCCCGTGGATATGTGAAATTATCCTTTTTTTATGACTAACAGTCCTCGTAACACCAGACATTGATCTGGTTGCCATATGGATCATAGGTATGGAACAGGACAAGAAACTTGGGATTTCCGGCAAAATCGGTTACCTTCCATCCTTGTTCCTGCAAACGTTTATGGGTCTCGAAAAAGTCGGCCTTCTTCCGGATTACCCAATAAGGCCTTGCAGCTACAGTGAACGCGCTCTTCGTTCGGTCCATCCGAACGGTTTCCAGATAGACCGGTGCGCCTTCGTTAGTGATGATAACGGTTGCGGAGGTTCCGTCCTCGCTGATCCGTTCGACCCTGCTGCCCAGATTGGTCTCGTACCAAGCGATGGCTTCCTCCAGTCGGTCTACGCCAAAGCGGGGGATCGCTTGGAATGGAAAGCGTGCGTCCGGTGCCTTAGCAACCAATGCCTCCGTACCTGGTTCCGGTTCGATTGCCGTTAATCGGTTGCCTACCGGATCGAAGAAATCGAAGGAACGGTCAAAGGAACCTTGGGTCACATCGGTTACTTGAATATTCCGTTCGCGAAAATAGGCGTGTGCAGCTTCAAGATTCGTTGTGGTGAAGCAGAAGCGAACATTCCCGTTCTGTCCCCAGTCTACTGCAAAATGCGGGTGATCATGTTCCACCGACTTGATATGTATGCATCCCAGTGCCGGGAAAGTAAGGGTGGCCATTTTTTCGACCGGGTAATCCTCTTCGTATGTCACTTTCAGATCCAAATGTGTGCTATACCAATCGATGAGTTCCTTGAATCGATCCCAGGGGGCCACGATAAAACCTCCATCAAAATCATCCAGCCTTAATCCAACCATTCGTTTGATCCTCCTACAAGAAAGTTTTGGAAATGGAACAATCCTAGTATAAACCTTTAAGTAACTTGAAGGTCAAGTGAAGCGAGTTTGCATTACAGGAATCATGATTTCGAATATTGAAGAATCGGGAAAATGCCGTTCCAGCCGCTTGCCCGCAGGTTCGAAGCCGAACTTCTGGAGAAAGCGGATCGTTCGCATGCAGATGAAGGTATCCTCCCATGAACTATCCACCGATATGAACAAGGTAGGAGGGATGGTCTCCAGATAGGCTTCCGAAGAAGTCGGGAGAGGGGGTGGCTTCCGAGAGGACTCCGTTATGACTTGATATCCGACTTCAATCTGGACCGCGTGCGGGAGGGAATCTATCACCTTGATCAAGCTGGAGCCTTGGGTGCGAATGTTGAGGTCACGGAGTTTGGCAGCCGCTTGTTTCATTTCTCGAGAGTAGGAGTTCACTGGCTTGTCTACCAAAAACGGCTGCCATATGACGGTTAAGGGTTCTTCCCAATTGATGAGATGCAGACTGCCATGATCCGATTCCATTCCATTTAGATATTGACTCGCAATCTGAATCGAAAGTAGACGTGCTTCAGCGTCCCGCCGCCAGCGTTCAAGAAGCTGGATACGCGTACTTTCATCGGCCTCCAGGAAACAGCGAATATCCCCTAGACTGATTCCCGACTGACGGAGACTGTTTACAAGTTTGGCTGTCTGAATTTGATGGTATCCATAGAACCGGTAACCGTTATCGTGCCGTTCAGCCGGAACTAGAATGCCTTTGGATTCATAGAAGCGAAGGGCACTGGGAACCATGCCCGTGCGTGCTGCGAATTGCGCGATACTCATCATTGGCGTTCACCCACTATTTTTGAATAAGATCCAAAAGAGTACTTGCATATTGAATGTACTAGATTCCGCTGCTCCATATAATACCATAAACAAAGGCGAAATCGGTGTTGATGTAGTTTTGTAAGGAAGATACAAAATGAGAATTGAAATAAAGTGAGAAGCAGAGTCACACCATAGAATGGAGAATTTTTTATGGAATGCAGGCTTCACAATAAGGTATTCTGGATGTGAATGAGTTGGAATTGTGATAACAATGGAACTGGATTGTTGGACATGCAATAGTTGAGAGATGGGAGGTGTGGAACTATGTCATATCAAAAGGCACTTGAGGCATACATAGCGGCCACGAATACGCATGATTTTGACAATGTAGCCCGGCTGCTCGACGTAGAAGCGGTCTATTGGTTTTCGGACAGGAGCTGTCATACGTTGGATGAGATTCGGGCCTATTTCGAACATGCTTGGCATGTTATTCAGGATGAGGTGTACCGGGCGGAGGATGTAGAGTGGATCGCGAGCGATGCTCATACGGCGGTATCTGTCTATACCTACCACTTCGAGGGTTATCATCAGGGGACATTTATGTCCGGAAGCGGGAGAGCAACGAATGTGTTCGTTCGCCATGCCGATGGTATATGGAAATTAAAGCACGAGCATTTAAGTTCGATTCGATGAATCGGTTGGATATCATTGCATAAATAAAAGAAATAGAGTCCTTGGAGGGCTCTTTTTCCATTTGTAAAGATTGCAGGCCCTGACAGATGCAATCCAGTTGAATTTATTAACAGAATATAAAATTACAAGAATTTATCCCATGGTTATGGAAATCTATCCCTTCTCAATCGATAGTGTAGGTTCCATGATACAAATATATGAATATTTATTGAACTCGAATGAATTCATGAAAGGAGGCTGTAGTAGAGGGCTCGGACAGTGATTCCATCATGAGTAGAAAGGGGGGACTGAACTCTACATAGTTGAGCTGGAAAAATTAGTAACCGCTTTCAATAGAAGTTTGATTTGAGCGATCTGCGAAATTAGGCAAGTCATCAAAGAACCACCCGATGACACCGAGGGACAGACATCCATCGAAATGCTGTATCATTTGCAATCGAAATTTAATCAACAGAGGTGAAAACGGTGACACCCTTTCTAACGAAAAAGCACCCGAAATGGGTGATGTGTTTCTTGGCCCTTATTCTCATTTTTACGCCACTGCTTAATGCGCCTGCTTCCTATGCGGCAGAAAGCACTCCTTCTACAGACGTTTCCACAGACGTTCCTACAGATATTTCCACAGGTAACTCCGGCCTAGAGCCTGCGACAGTAACGAACTCAACGTATAAAGCCTTGAGCAATGCTCAGGATCCGCTGGCACCTCAGAATCTTCGTATTGAAAGTGTCTCTCATAATATGGCGATATTTCAATGGGATTTCAAACCCGTCGAAGGTGAAAACAATATACAGGTGTGGGACGCGGATTCAGGCGGTTGGCTGGCATGGGGCAATTATTGGACCCGTGCCGTGACCGGATTGACACCTGAAACGACCTACAGAATCTATATTACGTGGGACGGCGACGTGAAAAAGGAACACAAAAGCAATGTATTGGAATTCACCACAACCAAAGACGAAGCAGAATATAAAGATGCACCGTTGACTCCTCCAAGCCATCTTAAAATTGACGATGTAACGGAAGATACGGTTACGCTGAGTTGGGGGGCGAGTCCCGGAGCCGAAGCTTATGACATTTATATTAATGGAGCATGGAAAGGCGGCACTTGGGAAAACTCCGTTACCACGGCTACTTATGGACCTTTGGAAGCAGGAGAAACTTATACTTTTAAAGTAGGTGCACAGAGAAGCGTAAATGGAGCTTTGGAAGCATCCGCCAATAGTAATGCTGTTACCCTTAAATGGGGGGAACTGGCTCAACCTCAAGGGTTACAGGTAGTCACGGCTACACGATCTACGGTTTCACTGGGCTGGGCACCGGTGCCCGGAGCCACAAGCTATGATATTTATCAGGATGGAGTTAAGGTTGGTTCGAGTAGCGGAAGCCGGTATGTAGCTGCTGGACTGGAGGAAGGAAAGACCTATTCTTATAAGGTCGTGGGCCATAACCGTCTATGGACTTCGCCAGAAAGCGAATCCGTGTCGGTAGTGCCTGGCAGCAATTATAACAATATTACGTACTACACTTCTTGGTCAGCTAGTACCGAATTTCGTAATTTTCATCCTGGTGACGTGGATGTATCACAGATCACCCACATTAACTATGCCTTCGCCGATATATGTTGGAAAAAATACGGGAGCGGGCCGAGAGCCTGCGAAGATCCTAATATTCCTGCACAGGATCGATACGTCCATGACGGAGAAATTGTAATTGGAGATCCGACATTTGATTTTCAGAATTTCGCAGCTTTCGAATCCATCAAGGCATCGAACCCTCATTTGAAACTTATAGTTTCAGTAGGCGGCTGGTCATGGTCTGATAATTTTTCTAACGTAGCCATGACGGAAGAAACACGCCGTACTTTTGCAAATTCTGCTGTGAAGTTCCTACGAGATTATAAGTTTGATGGTCTGGATGTTGACTGGGAATATCCTGTTGAAGAAGGGGAAGAGTCGAACTCCAGGGCACCGGAGGATAAAGAAAATTTCACATTGTTAATGAAGACCGTTCGCGAGGCGTTGGATGCTGCCGGATCAGAGGACGGGAAGTATTATCTCCTGACGATTGCTTCAGGGCAGGGAGACAATTTTACCGTTAACGCAGACTTTGCGAATTCTGTCCAGTATCTGGATTTCATTAATATTATGACCTATGACTACAGCGGTAAAGATGATCCATTGGGTCATCATAATGCACCATTATTTTATGATAAAGCTCTTCCAACATCATCCGCTCCAAGAAATCATGTGCTTGGCGGATTGTTAGGCCATCTGAATGGCGGGGTACCACAGCATAAATTGATTGTGGGAGTACCTTACTATGGGAAGGGATGGGATGGCTGCGGGCCACTCGGTCAGTATCAGACTTGCAACAAGGGCGGGACTGATTTGAAATCGTGGGAACCTGCCATTTTCGATTTCAGCGATCTCGAGAATAACTACGTCGACAAGAACGGCTATAAGAGATATTGGAACGAATCTGCCAAGGTGCCTTACCTGTACAACGATCAAAATAAAGTGTTCATCACCTACAACGATAAGAACACCATGAAGTACACCGCTTCTATCGTGAAATCGCTGAATATTGCAGGCGTCATGAGCTGGGAAATCAGCGGGGACCGCAACAAAACGCTGACGACTCAACTCATTCACGACTTGCCGATCGACGGCAAAGTCAATGCTTCAGCACTTGCGGCTCCGGCGAATCTCTCACAGGTAAGTGTTGGCGCAAGCTCCATTCAGGTGAAGTGGGAAGCTGTGGCAGGTGCAACGGCATACGAAGTATATGTGAATCATGCTTTGTCAGGCTCGGTTACAGAAAATAGTTACACCGTGAATGGCCTTAGCTCTCTGACGAACTACAAGATTCATGTGCTTGCAGTAGATCGAACGGGGGATGAGATTAACCGCGTCTCCAGCGCTTCGAATCTGCTTAGTGTAACAACATCAAGCAGCGGTTCCGGCGGATCTGAGGGCTCCGGCGGGTCAGGAGGATCTGGTTCACCAACGCCTTCGACGCCACAACCGCCTAAAGCCAAAGATCAGCTAGAGGCAAAGGTCACGCTTCATGGCGATAAGGCTGTGGTGACCCTACCTACGGCTGCAGCTGTTAACAGCATTAACCTTTCGGATTCCTCCAACTTCCAGATCCATGCGGGTGCAGGTGCGAAGCAGGCTGAGGTTGAGATTCCGCAAGAAATCATCGCTGCCGTTGCGAAAAAAGGAGCCAAGGCAAGTCTCTCCATTATCGTGAACGGGACAGAAAACCGGATTCCGGCTTCGCTGATTCCGGCTCCCGGCTCTGTGAAAGTCTCGATTGTTTCTCCAGAAGCTGCCGATGCAGCGGGCGTGGAGAAACTGATTAAGGGAAGAGAAGTGCTAGCCACTCCGCTGTTGTTCAAGCTTGAGCAAATCAACGCGGATAAGACAACGACCGAGCTGAAGCACTTCGGCAAAACCCATGTCAGCGAATTTGTTACTGTAGATGCGAAAAAGATAAATATAAAACGTGCCACCGGAGTGGTTTATATACCAGGTATCCATGAGCTTCGATCCGTTCCGACCTTGTTTAAAGTTAACGCGGACGGTACGGTAACGGTTGAAATCAAGAAAACCGGCAGCGGTGTTTATGCCCTGCTTCAGCAAGATATCCGGTTTAGCGACGCGATCCCTTCATGGGCACGAGAAGACGTGACGCAGGCTGCTGCCAAGCTGATCGTATCTGGAGAAAATAACGGATCTTTCGGCGGTAATCAACATATTACCCGTGCCGAGATTATATCCATTGTGGTGAAGGCGCTGGGTATTCTGCCTGACGACAGTTACTCCAACTTTAAGGATGTAGATCCGAAATCCAGCTATGCCAGAGAGATTGCAGCTGCGAAAGCGGCAGGGTTAGTGAAGGGACGCTCAGGCGATATCTTTGATCCAAACAGCTTGATTACGCGTGAGGAATTGGCCGTTATGCTAAGTAATGTGCTGAATTATGCCGGCAAGAAGAACGAAGCGAACCAAGGATTGTTAAACAAATTTAAAGACCACGCCAAGGTTTCATCCTATGCGAAGTCGTCCGTCGCCTTCGTTGTGGAGCAGAAGATTATGCAAGGCATATCCGCCTCCAAGCTGGATCCGCAATCCCATGTAACCAAAGCTCAGACGGTGGTAACCGTCATGAGATTGCTGCGGGCAGTGGGTTTATCTAATTAACATGGATTCGTAATACAAATGGGATGTCTCGCAGGCGAGTTTTAACACTGCCTGGAGGCATCCTCTTTTTTGATATGGAGTTATAGCCGGCTGAATCGCTGCTGTGTTTTATTGAACATAGCAATTGAAGAGAAATGCCGTGCTGCTGCTCATGCTAAGATGAATCTATCAAATCGACGAGGTGATTCGAAATGGCATTGAAAAGCGATAATATTTTTGTGAACCTACCCGTGAAAGACTTGGAGAAAACGAAGGACTTTTTCTCAAAAATCGGTTTTGAATTTAACGCGCAATTTACGGACAAAAACGCGGCTTGCCTGGTCATCGGCGATAACATCTTTGCCATGCTGCTCACCGAGGATTATTTCAAGACGTTCACCAAGAAGGATCTGTCGAATGCCGCGAACACAACGGAAGTAATTCTGGCACTATCCGCCGAAAGCCGGGAGCAGGTGGACGAAATCGTCAATGCCGCACTTTCCGCAGGAGGGTCGCCTTCCAATGATCCGGTGGATCATGGCTTTATGTACGGATGGAGCTTCCAGGATCCGGACGGACACCTGTGGGAAGTCATGTATATGGATCAGAGCCAGGTCGAATAGAAGCATTGCAGCAAGCAGATGTATCTTCAACATGAAGCAGCATACATCCCGTAAAATGAAGCGGCAGAGGTCTCCGAGGTTATGGGGGAAATCTGCCGCTTTACTTTTATTTGGAAATCCGTTATATTTGTATGTGCAAACAATTAAAGGTGATTCAACAGGATGAACTTAGCGAAAGAGGTAGCCGTTATGTTAAATACGTATATCAAGGAATGTCTTTACTTCACAGCCAATCGTCTTAGCCGGGTCATTACCAAGATGGCCGAAGACGAGTTTGCAGCAAGCGGATTGTCACCCACATATGCTTATTTGCTTATGGCTGTATATGAGAAGGAAGGGATCTCGCAGAAGGAATTAGGCGAAATTCTTCACCTTCAGCCTTCTACCGTAACCCGTCTGGTTGAGAAGCTGGCCGTTAAAGGGCTGGTTTATAATCGGGTGGAAGGAAGGATGTCATTGATCTATACAACCGATAAAGGAAAGGCTTTGGAGAAAGTGATTCACGAGTGCTGGATGAATTTGCGCAGTCGTTATGGCGCTATTTTAGGTCATGCCGAAGGTGATGAATTATCACTGCATCTATACGAAGTGAGTGATCAATTGGAGAATAAGGACTGAGGTCTTTATCTTCGCGGAATAATAATTGTATGTACAAACAAATTGATATAGGAAAATCATTTGAGATGATGCGTGTTAAGCGTTCATTCTAATCGGGAGGTGAGTCAGACTGGCAAGCTAGCTGTTGATTTTGGTTGACCACAAAATAAAAGGAGTGTTGTCTATATGGAACGCGTACTCGTTATTAATGCACATCCGAGGGTAAGAAGCGAGAAATCCTTGAGCTTGCAGGTGCTTGGGTTTTTCGTAAGCAAGTATGCAGCGCAGAATCCGGCCAGCCTAATCGAACAGATCGACCTATATCGGGAATTCATTCCCGCCATTGACGCGAATCTGCTGAACGGGTGGGAAAAGCTAGAGGGCGGGGAGCCGTTAACCGAGGATGAAGGGAAAATAATGGGGCGTATGGCTGAGATCCTGCAGCAGTTCAAGGGGGCATCCAAGTATGTAATCGCCATGCCGCTCCACAATTTTAACATCCCTTCCAAGCTGAAGGATTATATGGATAATATCATCATTCCGAAGGAAACGTTCAGATATACGGAAAGCGGGTCCGAAGGACTCCTTACCGACGGAAGAAGCGTTGTGGTCATTCAGGGCAGCGACGGCATATATACAGAGAACGATGGGTACCGTGAGATTGAATATTCGCATAAGTATTTGAAATCCATGTTCGAATTCCTCGGTATTACGGATTATGAGATCATTCGTGCACAAGGCCGCGCCACGCTGGATGTTATAAATATTTTGCACACGAGCCGATTGGCCGCAGCGGAAGTCGTGGATCGTTGGAGTTCCGTATAAATAACGCAGAAAAGGCCCTCCAAGTGAAACTTGAAGGGCCTTCTTACATTAATTGACTTGGACTTCGGTCGTTACCTGCCACAATACGCCGAACTTGTCTTCCAGCAACCCGAACAGCGCTCCCCAGAATTGAGTTTTCAGCGGATCAAGCACCTTACCACCCTGGGACAAGCGGTCAAAAGCTTCATGTGCTTCAGCGTCGCTCTCAAACGACAGGCTCAGGTGAATCCCGTTCCCGCGCTCCAGAGTTTGGAATATGGAGTCCGACATAAAGATCGGAATGCCCCCGGCTACCAGACTAAGATGCATGACCTTGTCTTTAAGCTCTTCCTTGGTTCCGGGAATCTCGCCATGCGTTTGCACAGACAGGATCTCCCCGCCCAGTGCTTGGGTATAAAACTCAGCCTGCGCTTTTGCATCCTCAGAGAAAATATACGGTGTCAGTTTAGCCACGTTCAACATCCTTCCCAGATTTAAAATGATGAATTTGTTTTCCTTGGCTTCAGTATAAACGGTCTGTGTCTCCCGTATTTCTTCTGAATTGCTAAATGTTGAGGCAGCGCTATGGTTAGTTTTACAGAATAGGGGACAGCAAGCGTGAGATAGATTCCTTGAACTTGATCCATCTTGATCGCTCCAGATACTGCTTCATCGTAAGCTGGCTGGATACTTGCAGATCCTGTTGGAAAATGTGGGACAGCTGTTGTGATAAATTCTCATCGTACAGGAACGCATTCACTTCAAAATTCAGCTTGAAGCTTCGAACATCGATATTCGCCGTGCCGACGGAAGAAATCTTCTCGTCAATGATGATTGTCTTGGCATGAATGAAGCCGTTATTGTAGAGATACACGTTAGCCCCGGTTCTCAGCATTTCCCCGATATAGGATAAGGTCGCCCAGTAGACAAAGGGATGATCCGGTTTATCGGGAATCATCAGGTGAACCTTGACGCCGGACAGCGCCGCAATGCGGAGCGCATCCAGAAGGCTGGCATCCGGGATAAAATACGGCGTCTGAATATGAATGGATTTCTTGGCGGACGAAATCATTTTGATATACCCATTCTTGATGTGCTCATACCTGGAATCCGGGCCGCTGGTCACAATCTGAATCCCGACATTGCCAGGCGAATCGATCTTGGGAAACAGATTCGATTCATAATAAATATCGTGATGGTGCGAAGCCTGATTCCAATCGAGAATGAAGCGAACCTGCATCGCATAAACCGCTTCACCTTGAATGCGCAGATGGGTGTCCCGCCAATACCCGAACCTGGAGTTAAGACCCAGGTATTCATCCCCAACGTTAAAACCGCCGACATACCCGATATCGCCATCAATGATAGCCAGCTTTCGGTGATTTCGGTAATTCAAACGCAGATTAATGAAGCGCAGCTTGGACGGGAAGAAGGCCTCTGCTTCTCCGCCGGCTTCGCGAAATGCTTTGAAGAAGCCCTTGGTTAATTGACGCGAGCCCAGCTCGTCGTACAGAACCCGGACCTTCACGCCTTCTTTTGCTTTTTTGGTCAACAGGGATATCAGCTTCTTGCCCAGCTCGTCGCGACGGATGATGTAGTATTGAATATGTATGTAGACTTTGGCTTCCTCAATATCCTGAAACAACCGTTCAAATTTCTTGCGTCCATCCGTGAAAATTTCAACGTGGTTGTCGTCCGTAAGGATCGCTTGATTCTCGTTGATATGCATATGGATCAAATCGCTGCTATCCGCAGCCGCTTGATTGCTGAACGGGTATTCTCCGTTATTCATCCCTTCCATTTGAGACAGCAATACCTTCTCGATTCCGGTTTTCTGCAGATCATCCCAATGAAAGAGACGGATTCTTCTTAAATTTTGGGCGAACAACAGGTACAGCGCAAAGCCCAGAATCGGGATAAAGGACAGCACCAGCAGCCATGCCCAGGTGGAGCCGGCATCCCGCCGTTCCCTGAACACGACGAACATGGAGAACACGATATTCAGTACGATGATCAGACCAAGAATGATGGATGTAACATGCAGGTTCATAATATCCTCCTAAACTATATCCTTGCCCTTGCAATCCATCATATTATACGTGAGGCGTTAGGAGAAGTATATATCCGCAGGATGAAGTGAACCGAATGGTTAATAAAAGCGATGGCGATACGATCCGACATCCTATATCAGTGCAGACCCAAGCGATTTGTATATGCACACGTGGTCATGATACGATGGTGAAAAAAATAGAAGAAGGGGCATGCTTTTTGCTGAAAATGAACAAGTTTTTCAAATTATGTCTCGCCGTGATCCTGGTCCTCATTATTATTTATTTGGGATCGCTGGTGGATTTTATATTCAGACCGGTGCTTTCTTTCTTCTCGATCATCCTCGTGCCGCTGATGCTGTCCGGATTCTTCTATTACCTGCTTAGGCCGCTGGTTGATTTTCTCGAAAAGCGCAAGCTAAATCGCTCGCTGGCCATTCTGCTCCTATATGTCGTGTTTGCAGGCATACTTACAGGTTTTATTATTGGGGTATGGCCATCCCTGCGGGATCAGATCGTGGCCCTTGTACAGAATGCCCCCGCTTTGTTTGCAAAGCTTGGCGAGCAGCTACAGGAATGGGAGAATAACGGCTTCTTCAAGGATATATTCCCGGAGAACGCAAATCCGCTTACACAGCTAACTGATTATTTGAACCAAGGCTTCACGTTCCTCACGAATTATATTATGAACCTGTTTTCGTTTGTTTCGAGTTTTGCCATCGTTTTATTTACGTTCCCGATCATGCTGTACTACATGCTGAAGGAAGGCGGAAAGTTCGGGGAGATGATTGTCAGCTTTTTGCCTGACCGATTCAAGGAAGTAGGAGGCTCGGTGCTGGATGAAATCAATAACGCGCTCAAAGGGTTTATCGTGGGCCGGGTCCTCATCAATCTGGCGCTGGGCGTCTTGATGTATCTCGGCTTCCTGATCATTGGCCTGCCTTATGCGCTGCTGTTGACGGTTGTCGCGGTCATTGCGAATTTCATACCGTTTATCGGAGCTATTCTTTCCTCGATCCCGATCGTGATTATCGGGTTCATCCAGTCCCCGGGGACGGCGATCTGGTCGCTTGTTGTCATTCTGGCCGCCCAGCAGATTCAGGATAACCTGATTGGTCCGTATATCTTCGGCAAACAGCTGGCAATCCACCCCATTACGATCATTATTCTGGTTTTGGTGGGACAGGATCTTGGCGGAATTATAGGGATTCTGCTGGTGGTACCGATTTACATGATCATTAAGATTATCGTAACCAGAGTGTATCAGCTGTTCTTTAAGGAAAAATGGCAAAAAGCATAGGGATAGGCATGTGGCCGCAGCTGCATGCTGGAGCCGCCTAAGAGCGTGGAATCGTTCTTGGCGGCTTTTTGTCTGCCTGAGATATGAAGGGCCGCTTGACAATGGTATGAAAAAAATATAATCTTTAATTAAAGATATTAAATTTAAAGACTATATTTCATCATACGAACCGAAAATCATGTAGGGAAACATCGGTATGGATACGAAACGATGAGGAGTCGATGGAGATGGCATTACAAACGGCAGGCATACATCATATTACCGCTTATGCGCAGGATCCGCAGAGAAATGTTGATTTTTATACAGCTGTGCTGGGGCTAAGACTGGTGAAGAAGACGGTCAATTTTGATGCGCCTGAGGTTTACCATTTGTATTTCGGGGATGAGGCGGGGCACCCGGGGACCATTATCACCTTCTTTCCGTCTTCTGCTTCACGAAGAGGGATACGTGGAGGAGGACAGGTTGGGTATACAACATTTGTCGTCCCTGCAGGTGCCCTGCCTTATTGGGAAGGGCGTTTACGGAGATTCGGCGTTCCTGTCATGAAAGCATTTCGGTTTAACGAACATTATCTTCAGTTCTCTGATCGCGATGGACTTTCTCTTGAGCTTGTGGAGCGGGAGGGCGGACCGAATAACGGCTGGTCCGTGGACGATATAACTCCGGATACAGCGATAAAGGGATTCGGCGGTGCGGTTCTGTTCAGCAGCAATTGGGAGGAAACGAAGAAGGCGCTGGAGCAGGTCATGGGACTGACCTACATCGGAGAGGACGTTAATTATGCCCGGTTTCAAGCTGCGGGCCTTTTCGGCAACGTGATCGATTTGCCGATGCGGGATATCCCTTTGGGAACCGGAGGCGCTGGAACGACCCATCATATCGCATGGCGGGCCCAAGATGATGGTGAGCATGTTACATGGCAAGAGTGGGTGAAACAACATGGCTTTTTGCCAACAGAGATTAAGAACCGCAACTATTTCAGATCGTTATATTTCAGGGAACGAGGGGGGATCTTGTTTGAGATCGCAACCGATCCGCCCGGGTTTACGGTGGATGAAGATCTGGACTCGCTGGGGGAGCAATTGAAACTTCCTGTCTGGTTTGAACCGGAGCGAGCCCGTATTGAGGAAGGACTGGAGCCTATACAAGTCAAAAATACAGGAGAGGGGCAACTCAAGTGATATCCATAGACCCGAATACTCAAAGCGAACGGGACATCTACAAGCTGCTGATCGGGAGCGTTGTTCCGCGGCCGATCGCTTTCGTTACGACGTTATCGGAGGACGGTGTGCTGAATGCCGCGCCGTTCAGTTATTTCTCTATTCTGACGAGTAATCCGCCCATGCTGTCCGTTTCCGTTCAGCGGAAGAACGGCACGGCGAAGGATACAGCGAGAAATGCCATGCAAAGCGGCGAGCTTGTCATCCACATCGTGGACGAAGATACTGTTGAAGCCGTGAACGAAACGGCGGCGAACCTACCTCCGGACGAGAGTGAGCTTGACCGAACCAATCTAACCCCGATCGTAAGCGAGGTGGTTAAGGTTCCCGGCGTTCTGGAATCCAAGATTCGTATGGAATGTGTACTGGAGCAGATCGTTACCTTGAATGGTGCGGATCAACTGCCTGCTGCCGATCTGCTGATTGCCCGCGTAGTCCGCTTTCATGTTTCGGAGGAGCTATACGAGCAAGGCCGGATTGACGCTGCCAAGTTGAAGCCTGTGAGCCGTATGGCGGGAAACATCTATTCTGCACTGGGAGAGATGTTTACGATCGAGCGGCCGGTATAACAACGGACGGGCGGATAAAAAGGTTAGGACGCAGCGAATATCAAGTTATGAATTCATATGCCGTCATTCGATACTACGTAGGTTTAAGAAAGAAAAGGGGCTTGTGGAATATCATGCCTGAAGTATGCAAACTCTACATGAATGTGGAGCTGATATGATGAATTCACAAAATAGGAGTGGTCGACAAATGAAGTTTGAATCCAAGGTTGTCATTGTGACGGGAGGCGCCAGCGGGATCGGCGAAGCAGCGGTAAGGCTTTTTGTGGAAGAGGGAGCCAAGGTTGTTATCGCGGATTATTCGGACCGGGGACAAGCAGTTTCCGATGAATTAAGAGGGGCAGGCTTTGAAACGCTGTTCGTTAAAACGGATGTAACCCAAGAACAGGAAGTTGCAAATATGGTGAAGCAGACGGTTGAGCATTTTGGCCGTGTCGATGTATTGTTCGCCAATGCAGGCATTGCTCATGATGCTCCTGCCGATCAGTTGTCGATGGACAACTGGCAAAGAACGATTGATATTAATCTGACAGGAGTGTTCCTGTGCGATAAATATGTAATCCAGCAAATGTTATCCCAAGGAACCGGAGGGGCGATCGTAAACTGCGGCTCAATCCATAGCCATGTCGGAAAAGCGGGCGTTACCGCCTATGCTTCCGCTAAGGGAGGCGTTAAGCTGTTAACCCAGTCGATGAGCGCAGATTATGCACCTAAAGGGATCCGGGTTAATGCCGTATGTCCGGGATATATCGATACTCCTCTTATTCAGGGAAGAACGGAAGCGATCACCCAGCACCTGGTTGGCCTTCATCCGATGGGCCGCTTGGGACAGCCGGAAGAAGTCGCTAAAGCCGTGTTGTTCCTCGCCAGTGAAGATGCGTCCTTCATTACAGGCACGAGCTTGCTGGTGGATGGCGGATATACAGCCGTGTAAATGAAGCAAAGCCCCGATATGAAAATCGGGGCTTTTTTTGCAGGTGGAAAACGAAACTTATATAATGCTGACACCAGCGCTGCCGTAACCTGCCACTGCAGTGACAAGTGTTGCGCCAGCTGCGGTTGCCGAGAATACCATTAACAGGCGTGTATTGGCCGGCACCGGAATAGCCAGGCCTTCTACGAAGCCATTGCTTACCGTACCGAGAGCGAGAACGCCCGTAAGAGGCGGAGCCAGCGTAACAAGAGCGCCTGGTATCGGTGCGAAAATGTTGCTTGTAGCCGGCGCACTGTACAGTTGTGCTGTAATTGTAACCGTAGTTCCCAGCAGGGAAAGCGCCACAGTAGTGCTAAAGGTAGCGGAGATGCCAGTGATGGTACCGGCACGTGGCGTGTTAAACGCCATGTTAAGCAGAGTTCCAGCAGCTCCAGTGAGGTCAATCGTACCGCCAGCCAGCGTAAACGTATTGGCCGAGTTACCAAATCCTACGAGACCAACGGATCCAACTAATCCGCCTAAAACGGTGGTCAGAGCAAGCGGTATGCCGGATGCGAATGGGATGATGGCTCCTCCTGCGGCTGCTCCTGTAGCCCCTGTTGCCCCAGTAGCTCCAGTAGCTCCAGTAGGTCCCGCAGGTCCGACAGGTCCAACAGGTCCGACAGGCCCGACTGGTCCAGCAGGTCCAGCAGGTCCTGCAATACCGGTTGTCGGTCCGGCAGGTCCCACAGGCCCGATAGGTCCGACCGGTCCAACCGGTCCGATCGGACCCTGAGGACCTACAGGTCCACGGATAGCTCTTGGGCATCGACGCTTTTTCATGCCACCGCCATGGCCTTTATGATCACCATGACCATGAGACGGGCAATGCTTTTTCTTCGCATGAATGACTTTTTTCTCTATTTTTTAAGAGCACACAATTTTCTCTTTCTAGAAGAACGTTCCAAATGAAGCACCTCCTTTAGATTTGTTCTATACTACGCAAATACTCTCGGTACGGCATGGGTTAATAGCGCATAAATGATAGATAAACACCTATAATTTCCAGAATGTACGCTAGCCCCGGAGGCATTCATCTATTGACGAATAGCAAAACTATAGGATGAATTTCGGATCTCCCTACGATATTCATAGGCTCTGTAACGCAGCGTTTCAAAAAAAAAATTTGCGCCGTAAATGTGTGGGGAAAGCTTTCACAATCCGAATGTAATTCATGGCATAAACGATCCACCACATGAATGAGTAAGGGAGGCATGTCAAATGCCTGCTATATAGCGAAAAATGAGGCTGGGATAAAATTCCTGTATCGTTGGGGAAGAGGCTTGAATGAGGCATTTTTCATGCTTGTCATAGGCCCTGGAAGAACGGCATTTCCGCCTCTGAATTTCCAGAAAAAGCGGTTAAAGGGGTTTGACTTTTCCTGAAGTTCCCTTTATCATGGACACACGCTTAGTTTCCGGCATACATTTTCCGGAAAGCGGGGGAACCAGTTTCACCAGGGGCGAGTCACTTGGAATCACGAGTGTAGGGTACCATCTTACCCGAGTCCGTCAGCTAACCTCGTCAGCAGTGGATGGGTCTTGCATACATAATGGATGTTCATAACAAAGGCCCTTAATTCTCTTTAGGGGCCTTTTCTCTATTTTTTGACCCCCTGCTGGCGGAGCTATGTCTAAATCCCCTGTTTGGTGGTCTTTTTGTATTCTGCTAAAGAGGAGGGGCAAGGCCTGCAAATGTTTAACCAAAAGCAATTAAATCGATCAGATGGCATTGGGTTTAAGCGTGGAATGAGATGGATGAATCATCTTCCCTGAAGGTCCGGCCCATGCAAGGTATCTGAATAGGTTAAATCCCAGTTAACATATGTGTTAACATGGGCAATTTCAACATGCCATTTTTAAGCATACCAAAGTCATAATGAAAGGTTGTGGAAAGTTTTGAAAAGAGTGGTTGTACTGATGTTGTCATTGATTATGGGGGTGTCGCTTGCGGCTTGCGGTGACAAAGGGAGTACATTGGAGCAAGCCATTGAGCAGGGGTATATCACCGTGGGATTTGCGAATGAGAAGCCTTATGCCTATAAAGAGGCCAACGGGGAGCTGACAGGAGAAGCGGTTGAAATTGCGAGGGTTATTCTGGAGCGGCTTGGCATCAAGGAAATGAGGGGAGAGCTTACGGAATTCGGATCGCTGGTTGCCGGACTGCAGGCCGAGCGGTTTGATCTAATTACCGCAGGCATGTTCATTAATCCGGATCGCTGCTCTGCCGTATTGTTTGCTAATCCGGAGTACAGCATCGGGGAAGCCATTGCGGTGAAGCAAGGGAATCCGCTGGGACTCGGAAGTTATGAGGATATTGCCAATCATGACCAAGCGAAGGTCGCCGTTATGACCGGTGCGGTCGAAATCGGCTATATGGAAAAGTCTGGCATTCCTGCGGACCGGATTGTGCAGGTCCCCGACCAGGCCTCGGCCATTAGCGCCCTTCAGGCAGACCGGGTGCATGCAATTACCATGACGGGGCCGTCCCTGCAGGCGATGCTGGATTCGGCCAGCGACGAGAGCATCGAACGCGTGGCTGATTTCGAACAGCCGGTCATCGACGGCGAAAGCGTTCGCGGTTATGGAGCTACGGCTTTCCGCCAAGCGGATACCGAGTTCCAGGAGGCTTATAATGCGGAGCTTCAAAAAATGAAGGAGTCGGGCGAGCTGCTGGAAATTTTGCAGAAGTTCGGGTTCACAGAAGAAGAGCTCCCGGGCGAGATGACGGCCGCTGCCCTTTGCGGGGAATAGCATGCCGAATTCGTGGATTGATTTTCTCCCTACGCTGCTGAAAGGGGCGGAGATCACGATTGTAGTTGCTTTCTTTTCAGCCATTCTTGCGGTCGTGATGTCCTTTGCAGCCGGGTTATGCCGACTGTCGAAGCTGTGGATCATTCGCACGTTGACAGCCGTGTACGTGGAAGTCTTTCGGGGGACCTCCTTGCTGGTGCAGCTGTTCTGGTTGTATTTCGCCCTTCCGTTCATCGGCGTCGAGCTTCCGAAAATGCTGGCTGCGATCCTCGCGATCGGGCTGAACTTCGGCGCATACGGCTCGGAAATCGTTCGCAGCGCCGTGTTGGCCGTTCCGAAAGGACAATGGGAAGCCGCTGTAGCGCTTAATCTGAAGCCTTGGCAAAGACTGTGGAATGTCATATTGCCTCAAGCGTCCCTGCGAATGCTTCCCCCCTTCGGGAATCAGCTTGTGGAGCTCATCAAATCCACCTCACTGGTTTATTTCATCACGATGGCGGATTTAACGTATCAGGCCATGGTGCTCCGCAATAATTACATCTCCTGGACGACCGAGATTCTGGTGCTGCTGCTCCTCATGTATTTTGTCATTGCTACGCTTGTTTCGCTGGCAGTTCGACTGCTGGAGCGTAAATGGACAGCGGGGAGGTTATAGTCATGTGGGATTGGAACTATGTATGGGATATCCTGCCCCAGCTCTTGAGTGCATTAAAAATGACGGTATGGGTGACGATCTGCGCTTTCGCGGTGGCATTGGTCATCGGCTTGCTGCTTGCTTTTGCAGCGCGGAGCCGATTTAAGGTGCTGTCATTAATAACCAAGGGAATGATCGAATTTATTCGCAATACACCGCTGCTGGTGCAGGTCTTCTTCCTGTATTACAGTCTGCCGCTTCTTACCGGAATTTCCATTCCGGCCTTCTATGCCGGGGTGATCGGTCTCGGGCTGCATTACAGCACATATCTGTCCGAGGTGTACCGATCCGGAATCGAGGGAGTGCCGAAGGGACAATGGGAGGCTGCCACAGCACTGAATTACACGAAAGCCCAAACCTGGCGAAGTATTATCCTGCCGCAAGCGGTGCCGCCGATCATTCCGGTACTGGGTAATTATTTGATTGTTATGTTTAAAGAGACGCCGATTCTATGCGCCATAACGCTTGTGGAGATGATGCTGACGGCCAAAAATATCGTGTCGCAGTCGTTTCGTGCATTTGAACCGTATACGATGGTCGGGATTCTGTTCCTGATCATCAGTTATATCGCCTCATTGCTTGTGCAAAGGCTGGAAAAACGCATGAATCTGCAGCGTGGAAAATAAAAGGAGGGAATCAATTGAATGCCGTTGTGATCGATGAGCAAGCGGAAGCGTCGAAGGTGCCGCAGCAGGAGGGAAATCCCGTTATCGCTACGGGTACAAAGCCGATTGTGAAATATACCGGCGTGACCAAGTCGTTTGGTGATCTACAGGTGCTTAAAGGCATCGATCTGGAGATGCAGCCTGGAGAAAAGGTGGCTGTGATCGGTCCGAGCGGATCGGGCAAAACAACGATGGGCCGGATGCTGATGACGCTGGAAGAACCCACCGAAGGAACCATTGAGGTTGATGGCGAGCTGCTCTGGCATATGGAAGAGAAAGGGAAGCTGGTTCGGGCCAATGAAAAGCATTTGCACCGGATGCGCTGCAATGTCGGCATGGTCTTCCAGCATTTCAATCTGTTCCCGCACATGAACGTGCTTCGCAATGTGACGGAGGCCCCGCGCAAAGTGCTGGGTTTATCCAAGGAGGAGGCGGAGGAGCGGGCCGTCTCCATGCTCAGTAAGGTCGGTTTGGCCGACAAATTGAAGATGTACCCGTCCAATCTGTCCGGGGGCCAGAAGCAGCGGGTTGCCATCGCCAGAGCACTGGTCATGCGGCCGAAGGTTATGGTTTTTGACGAGGTGACCTCGGCGCTTGATCCGGAGCTGGTCGGCGAAGTGCTGGAGGTGATCCGGGAAATCGCGGAGGAAGGCGAAATGGCCATGATGCTGATTACGCATGAGATGGATTTTGCGAAGGAAATAGCCGACCGCGTCATCTTCGGAGCCGAGGGAAGGATCGTTGAGCAGGGCACGCCGGAGGAGATATTCGATAATCCCCAGAGCGAGCGCCTGCAGAGCTTCCTGCAGCGATTCCGTTCCAACGGAAATTAGTTCTGGAAAGAGGTGATTGTATAGAATGGCTGTGGATACCGATACCGAAATTGTTTACCGAAGACCGAAAGCCCGGGATGGTACCCGGGTGTGGGAGCTTATACGCGACACCGGATCGCTTGATCTGAACTCCCCCTATTGCTACATGCTGCTTGGAGATTACTTCCATGATACCTGCATGATTGCCGAGCATGAAGGAGATATCATCGGTTTTATTTCCGCCTTCCGTTCTCCTCGCAATCCGGAGACGCTGTTCGTATGGCAAGTGGCCGTTGCTAATTCGCATCGGAGGCAAGGCGTTGCAAAGGCAATGCTGACAAATCTGATGAATCAGAAGGCATGCCATGGCGTCCGTTACATTGAAGCTACGGTATCGCCGAGTAACATGGCGTCCCGTCGTTTGTTTCTCGGTTATGCCGAGGAGAAATCCATTCCCAGCACCGTAACCGTAGGTTATGGAGCAGAGATGTTCCCCGATGGAACGTCCCATGAAGATGAGCCGTTATTCGTGATTGGCCCCTTTTTCAATGACATTTAAACAAATGGAGGGAACTATGGACAACCAAGTCATGGAGAAACCGAAGCTTACTGTGTTTAACAAGCTGGAATCGGAAGTAAGAAGTTATTGCCGGAGCTTTCAGACGGTTTTTGACAAGGCCCGAAATGCGAAGCTGTGGGATACGCAGGGTAATGAATACATTGATTTTTTTGCGGGAGCCGGGGCTTTGAATTACGGACATAACAATGAGAAGATTCGCGAGAAGGTAGTCGACTACATCCTGAAGGATGGCGTCACGCATAGCCTGGATATGGCTACGGGTGCGAAGGAAACGTTTCTGACCCGATTTCAGGAGGTCATCCTGAAGCCGCGCGGGTGGGATCATAAAGTGATGTTTCCCGGTCCGACCGGAACGAATGCCGTAGAGGCCGCGCTCAAAATCGCCCGTAAAGTGACAGGGCGCAGCACCGTTCTGTGCTTCACGAATGCCTTTCATGGCATGTCGCTCGGATCGCTGGCGGTAACCGGCAACTCCTTCAAGCGCCAGGGTGCCGGCGTGGATCTAAGTCACTCCGTGTTTATGCCGTATGACGGTTACTTTGGTGACGACGTGGATACGATGGCATATATGGAGAAACTTCTGGATGATCCGGGAAGCGGAATTCCGCTGCCGGCCGCAGTGATCGTCGAGGCGGTGCAGGGGGAAGGCGGATTGAACGCCGCCAGCCAGGAATGGCTGCAGAAGCTTGCGCGCATCTGCAAGGATAAGGGAATGCTGCTGATTTTGGATGATATCCAGATGGGCTGCGGCCGAACCGGTCCGTTCTTTAGTTTTGATGATGCCGGCATTGAGCCGGATATCATATGCCTCTCGAAATCGATTGGCGGCTTTGGCTTGCCGATGGCGATTACGCTGATCAAACCGGAGATTGATATATGGGAGCCGGGGGAGCATAACGGTACCTTCCGGGGCAATAATCTCGGATTCGTTGCAGCAGCCGAAGCGCTGAATTATTGGAAAACGAAAGATTTTCAGCTTGATATCGGCATCAGGGAAAATCGGATTCGCCAATCATTGGAAGGCGTTGTGAAGGATTATCCTCAGCTCGGCGGCGAAATCCGCGGCAGAGGCATGATTCAGGGGGTTGCTTTTGATAAGCCGGAGCTCGCAGGCAGGCTGTCCGAGTTGGCCTTCGAGCATGGACTGATTATGGAAACGTCCGGTCCGTACAGCGAAGTGGCAAAGCTAATGCCGCCGCTTACGATTGAAATGAACACGTTGGCAGAGGGATTGGGGATATTTGAGAGCAGTATCAAACAATTAGCAGCAGAGGAGAGGTTGTCATGATTGTTAAACATTTGGAAGAGATCGTGGATACCAAGGATGACATTGGTACAACGACATGGAACTCGAGAAGGCTTCTGCTTACAAAAGACGGCATGGGCTTCTCTCTCAATGATACCCTCATCAAGGCGGGAACGGAGACGCTGATCTGGTACAAAAACCACGTCGAAGCCGTGTACTGCATCGAAGGCGAGGGGGAAATCGAGATTGTCGGGGGTGAAACGTACCCTATTTCCCCAGGCATGATGTATGCGCTGGACGGTCACGAGAAGCATTATTTGAGAGCTCGTTCGCAGATGCGAATGGTCTGCGTATTCAATCCGCCGCTTACCGGCGCGGAAGTTCACGATAAGGAAGGAACCTACCCGCTGCTTGCCCCAATTTCAGACTAAGGAGATGATATGCGATGAGTAATAATCATGTGTCGGCCCTTCAGGAAAAAGAACTGGACGTTTATCCTTCAAGAGTGCATTCGGAACCCCGGATCCTAAAGAGACAGGATCCTGTCGTACATTCGGAATGGACGCCGGATGCTGCGTTAACGCAGGAGCAATCCGACTTCTATGAGCGCAACGGATATTTATTTCTGGAAGACTTCTTTGGTCCAGAAGAGCTGTCGGTATATCAGGCGGAAGCCCGAAGTTTACAGGTATCGGCAAGAGAGCTGAACCAGGATGAAGTGATCCGGGAGCCGGGCGGGAACGAAGTTCGATCGGTCTTTGCGGTGCATGAGAGCCATGAAGTGTTCAAGAAGCTGTCCCGGCATCCGAGACTCGTGGCGATCATGGAGTATCTCTTGGGGAGCGAGACGTATATCCATCAATCGCGGATTAATTACAAACCGGGCTTCACGGGCAAAGAGTTCTATTGGCACTCCGATTTCGAAACATGGCATGTTGAGGATGGCATGCCTCGTATGAGAGCCTTGAGCTGCTCCATTGCTCTGGAGGATAACTACTCTTATAACGGACCGCTTATGGTTGTGCCTGGATCGCATAAGGAATTCGTGGCCTGCATCGGCCAAACGCCGGAGAATCATTTCAAGGATTCCCTGCGCAAACAGGAGTACGGCGTTCCGGATCATGACAGCCTGACACGCATGGTGCAGAAAAGCGGTATCGACACGCCTGTCGGCAAAGCCGGTTCAATTGTGATTTTTGACTGCAATATTATGCACGGTTCGAACAGCAATATTACGCCGATGCCGCGCAGCAATATTTTCATGGTTTATAACAGCGTGGAGAATAAGGTCAAGCAGCCGTATTCGGGCCAGAAGCCAAGGCCAGAGTACATCGCCACCCGCGATTCTTTATGATCTCGCTGTCACTTATCGGCTCCATCATCGGCATCAACGTGGTTTATGTCTCAATCTTTTCGCTGCGTCTGATTCTGATGATCAAAGGCAGGAGAGGGATCGCCTCTCTCCTGGCCATGCTGGAGGTATTCGTTTACTTGCTCGGCCTTAATCTCGTCCTGCAAAATCTGGACAATCCCTTTAATATGGCGGCCTATTGCCTGGGCTTCGGTCTTGGCGTATATGCCGGCAGTCGTATCGAAGAGTATCTGGCACTCGGGTACATCGTGGTACAGGTTATCGTGAATTCCGTTGAGACGAACCTGGCGATGAACCTGCGGGAGAAGGGGTATGGCGTGACTGCCTGGGAAGCGGACGGCAAGGATGGCAAACGGCTCGTGCTTCAAGTTCTCGTGAAACGGAAGAATGAGCGGCGGTTGATGGAGTCACTATCCAAAATGTCGCCGCAGGCGTTCATTATCTCCCATGAACCGAAGAGCTTTAAAGGCGGCTTCTGGGTGCGATTGACGGAAGGACGCAAACTGTAACACGCTTTTAACAGGAAACAGGAAACAGGAAACAGGAAACAGGAAACAGGAAACAGGAAACAGGAAACAGGAAAGCCTGCTTCGAACCCGTTCGGAGCAGGCTTTTGCCGGGCTGAACCGGCATGGAATTTTCGGATCAGGGGATTGCCGCTGGTGCTGCGAGTTATTTAGGCAAGACCAACTCCGGTTCACTCTGGTACCAAAAAAAAGCGTAGTCGGTCATCGCGGAGGAGCTTCCGAGCTGGCGCATCATGGCAGCAATATTTCCACGATGATAGGTGCCGTGGTTCACGACATGAAGTATGATCTCGGAGAGGCGGGTGTCCCGGATCCCGGCATAAGGATTATCCAATCGGATGATCCGTTCCAGGTCAGGATTTTGGCCCAGAAAGGCCGCGAATCGCTCGGATAGTTCGATAAACCGGAGGTTTAGGTCCTCTAGTGAAATGGACTCAAGCTCTTCCCGAAGCTGGAAGGCCTCTGTTAAAGCCTGCTTCATATCCATCCCCGACAAAATGTTGATCCATCCAAGATCCGCCGTGTAAATGTGAATCAACGCCTCGGATACGGTTGGGAAAATGCTCGTTATTTTCTGATTGTACAATTCCCCCGGCAGCTCCAGCAGACGGTTGAATATCGCTTGGTTGGCCCATACATGATACTCATACATTTTTACAGGATAATTCATTGTGATCGTCCCCTTTGGCTTCTTCGTTTTTGCTTTCTTGGGAACATTGTAAATAAAAAAGTATGACAGCGGACTGTCATACTTTTGCGTATACCTGCAGCATTTTTTCTAATTTGGATTGCATGAGCGTCCTTAAGCCAGCCGGCTCAATGATCTCGATATCCTCGCCAAAGCTCAGCAGGGTTGACCAGAACCACCAGGAATCCGGATCTTGGACCTTGAACGTGAGACGGAGCGAGCCGTCTTCATAAAATTCCCGCTGCACATCATAGAATTGATCCATCGCTTTCGCCAAGGCCCGGGGGGATACGTGAAGGATGACTTCCATCGCATCGGATGAAGGCTCCCAGGGATGCTGCTCCCCTCGGTCGTGCTGATTTTGCTCTTGAAGATGAGGACCGTGCGTGTGCTCCTCCGAATGCTGGTGCAAAAAGGGCTCGGCGGAGGGGGACAGCTCCGATATCCTCGAAATTCGGAATTCGCGGTAATCGGCCCTTGTTCTGCAGAATCCGTACAAATACCAGGAGCCGAATTTATACATGAGTCGCAGGGGCTCGACTTTACGGTGAATGCGTTCATTCTTGGCGCTTATGTATTGAAAGGAGATCACATGCTTGTCGGTAATGGCGCGGCGAAGAAGTCGGAGGCTTTCGTTGTAAGAGCGCCAGCTCCCGATATCCATGGACAATCCCTGCGATGCCGAATT
Organism: Paenibacillus sp. QJM3NY_38; assembly: GCF_056173265.1. Taxonomy (NCBI): domain Bacteria; kingdom Bacillati; phylum Bacillota; class Bacilli; order Caryophanales; family Paenibacillaceae; genus Paenibacillus; species Paenibacillus sp. QJM3NY_38. The sequence goes on along the minus strand of NZ_CM149665.1, from coordinate 6,408,440 downwards.
GGCGGAACGATCGATGGTCTGCAGACGCTGAATGGTATCCATGGCCCGTTCATCCTCAAACACCGTGGACATGCTGTGCAGGATGGTGATCAAGGCACTGACATCGTAGGAGCCAAGCAAGCTTTTGTCCATCTTGTATTGCTCCATAATGCCATAACCGCCGTTCACTCCCTGATACGATACAACGGGAATGCCGGCTGCGCAGATTGCATCAATGTCGCGGTATATGGTTCGCTGGGACACATTATATTTCTCTGCCAGGGCAGACGCGGACAGGATCTCGTTGTTCAGCAGCATGTAAATCATGGATATGAGCCGCTCTAGTTTCATATCGCTTCAACCCCTCTTATCTTAATTGGATCTATTCTCCAATGATTCCGTATTATATCATAGGTTTTATGAAGAAGGAGAGGAAATCCCAGACTGCCTTTTGTTCCATTCCCATCCATTTTGCCGTACAATATAAGGGAATTCTATAATACAAGGAGTGTGAGCCTTATGGCCCGTACCAAAACGCAAAAAGCGCTCCGCAAAGCGGAACGTGCCGGAACATGGTCAGCCGTCTCAATGAGAAAGACCAACGAAGATTACAGTGCGCTGTCACAGCATGTGAGAGTAAAGCCGACGAAACAGGAACAATTGAATAAGATCAAACACAGAAAGCGGATCGGAGACGATGGCGCTTTTTTTGTTGGTTTCGGAGGATGTGATATAGTACGCTAGAGAGGTTAGTTCGGAATGGAGGTTTATAATGGCGAAGCAAAAATATTATGTAGTCTGGGTAGGTAAAGTGCCCGGAATTTATACAAGCTGGGGCGAATGCCAACAGCAGGTCAATCAGTTTACAGGTGCGAAGTTCAAGGCGTTCGAATCCCGAAGCGAAGCGGAACAGGCATATGCGGCCGGTTATAAAAATTACTGGGGGCAGCAGTCTGGAGGCAAATCGGGCAGTTCAGGCTCCAAAAACTACAAGCGAAGCAGTGCATCTGCTGACGAAGAACCGGGTGAGATCGATTATGACAGCATTTCCGTAGATGTGGGGACGCGAGGAAACCCGGGACCCGTCGAGTACAAAGGCGTGGATACGCAGACGGGAGATATTCTGTTCTCGTGCGGACCGATATCGAAGGGAACGAACAATCTCGGCGAGTTTCTGGCCATCGTTCACGCGCTGGCTTATTTGAAGAAAATCGGCAGCACCAAAACGGTGTACAGCGATTCCATGAATGCAATCAAATGGCTGAAGCAGAAGAAGGTGGCGACCACGCTTCCGCGCGACGCGTCAACCCAAGAGATCTGGGATCTGGTGGACCGGGCCGAGCACTGGCTTCGAACCAATACATATGAGAACAAGGTTCTGAAATGGCAAACGAAGAGCTGGGGCGAGATCAAGGCCGATTACGGGCGCAAGTAACGAGGGCAGCAGAAGGAAGCCGTTCGAAGCTATATAAAAGGTTGTTTTAGATATCGACGTCTTTATGAGCGGACGGGCACCTTACTATTAAAAAGCGAAGACAGGGAGGAGGCTTCCCTGTTCTCGCTTTTTTTATATGCCATGATTCCGGGTTCATGCGGAAAAATCCAAATCAACGCATGTGGATAATTAACACAGAAGACTTACCTCACACCGGAAGAACTGTGCATAACATCTTGAATAAGTTCGTTATACACAGAGTTATGAACATTATCCCCGTTCGTTCCGCACAAACTGAATTTCCGATCTTTTAATACAAGGAAGTTATCCAGCGTTTGTGAACAAATGTGGAGAAGTGCAAGGATAACTCCCTATTAACTTGGAGGGGTGGCGGGTTATCCCCAACGCCGAAGGTCAACCGTTAAACGCTTGCTTGGTTCTATCCACGACGATACGACGACTATAATGCAGGGAGGCAGAAAACGGGTAAGCCAAGCTTATTCCTTCTCGCGGACCTGCTTATAGTATTGATTCGGGGACATGCCGACGTATTTTTTGAAGATCTTGCTGAAATAGAACGGATCCTCCAGGCCGGTCAGATACCCGATCTCACCGAAGCTAAGGTGCGTGGCCTCGATTAATTCCTTCGCATGATTGATTCTTACCTGATTCACATATCGCATGATCGTATGACCGGTAAGCTTGGCGAATACCCGATTGATGTAATCATAATTGCATTCGAAGCGCTGTTCGATATCCGAGCTGATGATTTTCTCAGCGTAATGTTCATGGATGTAGTCGAGCAGCGCATGCACCTTCATATAGGACTTGGTATGTGGGCTGTTCTTCTCCATCTCATCGAACAGGCTCTCCCGGGACAGCTCGATCAGCATTTCCATGAATTTGATCGCGGTCAAACTGCGGTTAAAGTGCTTCCGCCTATATAGCTGCAGCATTTCGCCGAGGGCATGGTACATATGATGAAGGCTTTTTTTCTGGGTTAGCGTGCAGGTCTTGGGGAAATATAGCTGCCTGCTGTCGTTCTTGCCTGCCGTCTCGTTCTCGCCCATGATCCACTGCTTGGCCAGCAAGGGTAAGGGACGCTCGGGCGCTTGACGAATATCGGGGTGTTCAAAGTGAATATAGTAGTAGTCGCAGGGATGCTTCTGGGTTCCCTCGTGGTCCAGATGCGGTTCCAGGACCAGTAAGTCGCCTTTTTTCAGCACATGGGAAACGCCGTTCTCCCGCATATGAAGCTCGCCGCTCTTCACGAAATACAGAATATACTCGTGTGTGTTCCGCTTGAAATGAATCCAGGGGTTCTTGTAGGAGACAAATCCCATCAGTTTGATTCTTGGCACATAGTCAGCGTTCATCGATAGCACGAATTCCACCCTCTCCCCAAAAAAACGCGAAGTCGTTTTTGTACAAAAAGAGTAACTTTCACACATTCCCGTTCATTGTAACACAGCCTATACTTGGGATGAATGTATAAGAGGTCGCTGGATTTCAATATTAAAGGAGGCCACTACCCTTGGCTAATATCAATGTAACGGTATGGAATGAATACCGGCACGAGAGACATAATGAACAGATCGCTAAGATTTACCCTGAAGGCATCCACCGTACGATTGCCGATTTTTTGGGAAAAGATGCTCAGTTCGTCGTACGCACCGCCGTATTGGATGATCCGGAACACGGCTTGACGGATGAGGTGCTCGCTTCAACGGATGTTCTGATCTGGTGGGGGCATGTGGCTCACGGTGAAGTACGGGATGATATCGTGGAAAAAGTGCGCCAGCGCGTATTGGACGGCATGGGAATCATCGTCCTGCATTCCGGTCACGGCTCGAAGATTTTCCAGCGCCTCCTCGGCACTAACACAGGCGCGTTGAAATGGCGCGATGACGGCGAGAAGGAACGGTTGTGGGTCATCGATCCGAGCCATCCGATCGTAAGCGGACTTGGAGAATATATCGAGGTTCCGCAGGAGGAAATGTACGGTGAGCGCTTTGAAATCCCGGCACCGGATGAACTGGTGTTTATCTCCTGGTTCGAAGGCGGCGAGGTGTTCCGCAGCGGCTGCTGCTACAAGCGCGGACGCGGCAAGCTGTTCTATTTCAGACCGGGTCATGAAGCATTCCCTACTTACCATCAACCTGAAATTCAACAGGTAATTGCCAATGCCGTGGCCTGGGCGGCGCCGATCCAGGGCGCGAAGACCTCCTATGGCCGGGTATCTCCGCTCGAATACGTTCAGCCGGTATAGGCTGATCCTTTGCAAGCGTCCATATCAACGGTGTATCCCTGAGACATCTGGAATACAACCGTTGAGCGGGCGCTTGTTTGTTCATAACGACGTCCGCTATCGAAATCATCAGCATAACGATGTATAATGGACCCAATTCGATTACGACATAATAAAAGTGGGTTGGATCATGGATCAGGATAAACAGCGCCTTAGCATTGAGGCGGCAAGATTGTATTATATGTCGGATTACAGCCAGCAGGATATCGCGACAAGGCTCGGCGTTTCACGTCCCACGGTCTCCAGGCTTCTTCAGCATGCCAAGGAGCAGGGCTACGTGCAGATCAGCATCGTGGACCCTCTCGAGGACCTGGACGCTTTGGGCGAAGGAGTGAAGAAGAAGTACGGCCTGGAACAGGTGTTGGTGAGTTATTCCCCTATCAATGAATACCGTGAAATCCAGAAGCATATCAGCAAAAGGGCAGCCGATTACCTGCATGAAACGGTCCAGGATGCCGACATCATCGGCGTGACCTGGGGAACGACCATGCATGCCGTGGCGCTTCAGCTGCAGCAGAAGCCCGTTCGGGGCGTCGAGGTCGTGCAGTTGAAGGGCGGCGTCAGTCATTCGCATGTGAACACGTATGCCGCAGAGATCGTCAATCTGTTTGCCGAGGCGTACCACACGATGGCGAGATATTTGCCGCTGCCCGTCATCTTTGACACCACCGAGCTGAAAGAGATGGTGGAGAGGGACCGGCATATCCAGCGGATTATCCAATTAGGCAAACAAGCGAACATCGCCATGTTCACGGTGGGTACCGTTCATGAGGATGCGCTTCTGTTCAGACTTGGCTATCTTAGCAAGGAGGAACAGAAGCTGCTGCAGCGGATCGGCGCCGGCGATATTTGCTCCCGGTTTTTTGATGCGGAGGGCACGGTGTGCAGCGAGGATATCAACAACCGTACGGTGGGCATCGATTTGGAAGATTTGCGCCACAAGGAGAAATCCATTCTCGTGGCAGGCGGGCAGCGTAAGGTAGATGCCATTCGAGCCGCGCTGATCGGCAAATATGCAAACATCCTGGTGACGGACCAGTTTACGGCGCAAGCCTTGTTATCATAAAAAGTTTGACATATTGTCAAAGTTTACAGCACCTCGTTCAGGGAGATTCGAACCGGTTACGGCTTCAAACTTACCTGGACGGGGTGTTTTTTGTGCGCAGAAATTGAATGACCCTTGCTTAATAGGAGGCCGATTCTTTGTTTCTGTTTACCCTGATCGGGTATAGAGCATAGTAAACGGAGGGAATTGTTAGATTATTCCTGAATGATGGATTGTCGTTTTAGTTAACAATGATAAATATCATTGCCATAAATCGGAATGAACATATTTTCAATATGTATTTTACATATGTTCAAGGCTGTGATATGATGGTCCCGTCTAAAGGATTAAGCGTTATGATAGCGCTTTTACAAGTTACTAAAAAAACAGATTAAGGAGTGTTTTAACCAGATGAATATAGCAGGAATGATCGACCACACGCTCTTGAAGGCGGATGCAACCCAAGCCGAGATTGCGAAAATTACGGATGAGGCCAAAAAGTACGGATTTGCTTCGGTTTGCGTGAACCCGACTTGGGTATCCTACTGTGCTGAGCAGCTAGCGGACACCAACGTCAAAGTATGCACGGTCATCGGTTTCCCTCTGGGAGCTACGACATCCGCAGTAAAAGCTTTTGAAGCGAAGGATGCCATCGCTAACGGGGCAACGGAGGTTGATATGGTCATTAACATCGGTGCGCTCAAAGATCGTAACGATGAGCTTGTGCTGAACGATATTCAGGCTGTAGTGGATGCAGCAAAGGGCAAAGCCCTGGTCAAGGTTATTATTGAGACAAGCCTTCTCACAGAAGAAGAGAAGGTACGTGCGTGCCAGCTGTCCGTGAAAGCGGGAGCGGATTTTGTGAAGACGTCAACAGGGTTCTCCACGGGCGGAGCCACACCGGAAGACATAGCCTTGATGCGCAAAACCGTTGGCGAGAACACCGGCGTGAAGGCTTCCGGCGGCGTCCGCAGCAAGGAAGATATGGACCGCATGATCGAAGCAGGCGCAACGCGTATCGGTGCCAGCTCCGGCGTGAAAATTATGGAGGGCGGCCAATCCAGCTCTTCCTACTAAATGATGTTGCAAATATCCGGTTTTCGATGATTCGGTAGACGTGTCATATCAAAAAAAACACCTATGGGGGAACAACGACGATGAAATTTATAATCGCCATACTAGGTTTGCTGGTCGTATTCGGTCTTGCGTTCCTTATCAGCAATGATAAGCGCCGCATCCGTTACCGTCCGCTGGCTGTCATGATTGTGCTGCAGCTGATCCTTGGATTTTTTCTGCTGAACACGAATTTCGGCGAGTATCTTGTTAAAGGGATAGCGAATACGTTTAAAGCGCTGCTTGACTATGCCGGAGCCGGGATCGAGTTTGTGTTTGGCGGCATTGCCAATGAAGGTGCGGGTCCGTTCTTCTTGAATGTCCTGCTGCCAATCGTGTTTATTTCCGCATTGATTGGTATACTTCAATATATTAAGGTACTGCCGTTTATCGTAAGATATATCGGTCTCGTCTTGAGTAAAGTCAACGGCATGGGCAAGCTGGAGTCTTACAATGCGGTAGCTTCGGCGATTCTGGGGCAATCCGAGGTGTTTATTTCGGTAAAAAAACAGATTGCCCTCATTCCGAAGCATCGGATGTATACATTGTGTGCTTCCGCCATGTCCACCGTATCGATGTCGATCGTCGGCGCGTATATGACGATGATTGAGCCGCGTTACGTGGTGACCGCGCTTGTGCTTAACCTGTTTGGCGGATTTATCATCGCTTCCATCGTCAACCCTTACAAGGTCGAGAAGGATGAGGATATCCTGGAGGTGCAGGAGGAGGAGAAGCAATCCTTCTTCGAGATGCTGGGCGAATACATCATGGATGGCTTCAAGGTAGCGATTACCGTTGCTGCGATGCTCCTCGGTTTCGTTGCGTTGATTGCGATGATCAACGGCATCTTTGATATGATTTTCGGGATTACCTTCCAAGAGCTGTTAGGATTCATTTTTGCCCCGTTTGCTTTTGTCATGGGCGTACCTTGGAAAGAGGCAGTGGATGCAGGCAGCATCATGGCTACGAAGCTGGTATCGAACGAGTTCGTCGCGATGCTCGACCTGGCCAACTTCACGGATATGTCCGAACGCACTGTGGGAATCGTATCGGTATTCCTGGTATCCTTTGCCAACTTCTCCTCGATCGGCATCATTGCCGGCGCAGTCAAAGGCCTGAACGAGAAGCAGGGGAACGTGGTTGCCCGTTTCGGCCTCAAACTGCTGTACGGCGCAACGCTGGTGAGCGTGCTGTCGGCAACGATTGCGGGACTGTTCCTGTAAGCAAGTCATGGAAGGATAACAACAAGCGAGCCTTATGGATAGTTTTGATGTAAAAACTCATATATGAGGGGGATCACTTGGATATGGAACGTTTTGATCGAATTCATTTAATTGTATTGGACTCTGTAGGTATCGGCGAAGCACCGGATGCGGCTGATTTTGACGATATCGGATCCGACACCCTGGGTCATATTGCCCGCGAGTGCGGCGGGCTGAACATGCCGAATATGGCAGCGCTCGGGCTGTCCAATATCCGGGAGATCGAAGGAGTTCCGGCCGCGGATAAACCTCGGGCGTACTATACGAAGATGCAGGAAGCTTCGAATGGCAAAGACACCATGACGGGGCACTGGGAGATCATGGGCTTGTATATTGATACGCCATTCCGCGTATTCCCGGACGGGTTCCCGGACGAGCTGATCCAGCGGATCGAAGAGAAGACCGGACGGAAGGTCATCGGCAACAAGCCGGCCAGCGGAACGGAGATTATCGAAGAGCTTGGCGAAGAGCATGTAAAAACGGGAGCGCTGATCATTTATACCTCGGCGGATTCCGTGCTTCAAATCGCTGCGCATGAGGATATCGTTCCACTGAAAGAGCTGTATGAAATCTGCGAGTTCTGCCGCGAAATCACGCTGGAAGATCCTTATATGCTCGGCCGGATCATCGCCCGTCCGTTCATTGGCGAGGTGGGAAGCTTCAAGCGTACGGCGAATCGGCATGATTATGCCTTGAAGCCTTTCGGACGTACCACGATGAATGAGATGAAAGATGCTGGTCTTGACGTCATCGCCCTCGGTAAAATCTCCGACATTTATGATGGCGAAGGCATTACGAAGGCGGTCAGAACCGTATCGAACATGGACGGCATGGATAAAATGGTGCAAACCCTGGGTGAATCCTTCAAGGGTCTGAGCTTCCTGAACCTCGTGGATTTCGATGCCGTGTACGGACATCGGCGCGATCCGAAAGGATATGGCCAAGCGTTGGAGGATTACGATCGGCGCCTCCCTGAGGTGTTCGAGAAAATGACGGAGAATGATCTTCTGATCATCACGGCCGACCACGGCAATGATCCTACCTACAAGGGCACGGACCATACGCGTGAATACGTGCCGCTGCTTGTATATTCCCCTCGCTTTACGGAAGGCAAGGAACTGCCGCTTCGCACAACCTTTGCCGACATCGGCGCCACGGTTGCCGACAACTTCGGCGTGAAGCTGCCGGAGAACGGAACCAGCTTTTTGAATGATTTGAAATAATCGAACAAGTGGAGGAATGGGACATGAGTACACATATTGGAGCGAAACCGGGAGATATCGCCGAGTCGATTCTGCTGCCAGGCGACCCGCTGCGGGCTAAATTTATTGCCGAGACGTATCTGGAGGATGTGACCTGCTACAACGAAGTGCGGGGCATGCTCGGATTTACGGGAACCTACAAAGGAAAACGCATCTCCGTGCAGGGTTCGGGCATGGGCGTGCCTTCCATCGGGATTTATGTCAATGAACTCATTCGGGATTATGGCGTAAAAAATTTGTTCCGTGTCGGAACCTGCGGCGCGATGCAGGAGCATGTTCGTGTGCGCGACGTCATTCTGGCCCAGGCGGCTTGCTCGGATTCCGGCATGAACCGTCACCACTTTAACGGTTATGATTTCTCCCCGATCGCCAGCTTCCCGCTGCTGCTGGGTGCGTATGAGCGCGGCAAGGAGAAAGGCCTGAAGATGCATGTCGGCAATGTGTTCACGTCCGATGTGTTCTACCGCGAGGACAAATCCGTGGTGGAGAAGCTGATGCAGCATGGGGTTCTCGGCGTGGAAATGGAGACAACGGCGCTCTACACGATTGCCGCACGTTTCGGCGTAAACGCCCTGACGATCCTGACCGTAAGCGATCATTTGCTCACAGGGGAAGAGACTTCTTCCGAGGAGCGGCAAACGACGTTTAACGAGATGATGGAAGTGGCCCTGGATACGGCGATTTCGTTGTAATCAAACAGTCCCGACGAAGAAAGCGGATTGGTTTTGGAGAAGCGAACCGGTCGCCTTTGCCCACGGATTCCAACAATATTAACAATCTAAGGAATCTGGGGGCAACAGCGATAGGATCTGCATTTGTAGTGATGCCCAAGGAATACAATCATCGCAAACAGTGAGGAGAATGTACGATGAGAATGGTTGATTTAATTGCGAAGAAACGCGACGGCAAGGAACTGACAACAGAAGAGATCAATTTCTTTATCGACGGATATACCAAGGGAGACATTCCCGACTACCAGGTGAGCGCCATGAACATGGCGATATACTTCCAGGACATGTCCGACCGGGAGCGGGCGGACTTGACGATGGCGATGGTAAACTCCGGCGAAACGATTGATCTGTCCGCAATTGAGGGAATCAAGGTCGATAAGCATTCCACCGGGGGCGTAGGCGACACGACGACGCTTGTACTGGCTCCACTCGTAGCGGCTCTGGATATTCCGGTAGCGAAGATGTCCGGACGCGGCCTCGGCCATACCGGAGGAACGATCGACAAGCTGGAATCCATCGAGGGCTTCCATGTGGAGATCAGCAAAGACGAATTTGTGAACCTTGTGAATCAACATAAAATCGCCGTCATCGGCCAAACCGGAAACCTCACCCCAGCGGACAAAAAATTGTACGCGCTCCGGGATGTGACGGCCACCGTCAACTCCATTCCGCTGATTGCCAGCTCCATCATGAGCAAGAAGATCGCCGCCGGCTCGGATGCGATTGTGCTGGATGTTAAAACCGGCGCAGGCGCGTTCATGAAAACGGTGGAGGATGCCAAGGAATTGGCACACGCCATGGTCAGCATCGGCAACAACGTAGGCCGCAAAACGATGGCGGTCATCTCCGATATGAGCCAGCCGCTTGGCGCTGCGATTGGCAACTCGCTGGAGGTGCAGGAAGCGATCGATGCACTTCGCGGCGAGGGACCGAAGGATCTGGAGGAGCTGTGCCTGGCTCTGGGCCGGCAGATGGTTTACCTTGCGCAGAAGGCAGATTCGCTTGAAGATGCCGAAGAGATGTTAAGAGAGGTTATCCGCAACGGCAAGGCACTGGAGAAGTTCAAGGAATTCATTCAGAACCAGGGCGGGGACCCGTCCGTGGTGGATCATCCGGACCGTTTGCCGAAGGCGCAATATCTGATTGAGCTTCCTGCCCAGCAGGACGGCGTTGTCGCAGAGCTGGTAGCGGATGAGATCGGTACCGCAGCGATGCTGCTTGGAGCCGGCCGCGCGACGAAGGAATCCGAGATTGATCTGGCTGTAGGCCTGATGCTGAACAAGAAGGTCGGCGATGCCGTGAAGAAGGGTGATTCCCTTGTAACCATTCATGCTAATCGCGAGAACGTGGATGACGTGAAGCAGAAGCTGTATGAAAGCATTCGGATTGCAGATCATGCGGATGCGCCTGTATTGATTTATGACATCGTGACGGAGTAAGGGAAGCCTAATCCGTAGCGAGTCATATTCGAAACACGGAGGAGCATCGGGATGAGCACTGCTGCTCCGTACGAATAGCTCATCTCATCACCATATCCGTGCTCATATTCCAAGCTATGCCAATACAACCTGCCTTCCCGCGTTTTATGAACGGGAGCAGGTTTTTTTGGCGGCCCGTCATAAAACGGGTGGGGGCCCTCATAAGATGGTAGTGGGGAAAACGTAAGGCATTTAACGGGAGAGGGAGATGTGTAGCCCGGGCAAGAGCCATCCTGCTTGAAGGAGGCTTTTGGCCATGACCATCGATCAGTTGATTGCTTTGCTGGCACTTATCGTTATGATCATTGGACTTGCGGTGAAGAAGGAGTCTTAACCTGTGAGTCCGGGAGGGCTGCTGCTAAGTAGAAATTCTACTGATGCAGCAGTCTTTTTCTTTTGATAGGTTGATAGAGTTCGCTATAAGTCATATACTTAGAATGCAATGTTCTCCATTATTCATCATTTATTGGGAGGAAACCATGCTCTATTTTGCAGCGTTTGTCATATCCATGGTGCTGGTATTGGTGCTGATTCCGCCATTTCGTAAACTTGCGATCAAGCTTGATTTTGTGGACAAGCCAAGACCGGACAGCGAGCGGAAAATACACCGCGAGCCGATACCGCTGACAGCGGGGGTCGCCATATTTATCGGATTTTTCATCACTTATTTTGCGCTTACCGGCGCCATTTCAAGGGAAGCGGTAGGCATTTTTATCGGTAGTGCTCTTATTCTTGGCATTGGACTTGTGGATGATTGGTATAAGTCCCAGGGCAAGGAGCTGGCCTCGCTGCCGAAGCTCATTGTACAGGTCAGCGCAGCCGTTGTTGTATACAGCTATGGCATCGCGTTTGAAGGATTCAACAATCCGTTTACGGGTCAGTATATTAACCTGCCGGAATGGCTGCAGCTCATCTTAACGATTTTGTGGATTTTTGGCGTAACGACCGTTATTAATTTCTCGGATGGCATCGACGGTCTTGCTGGAGGGCTCTCCGCCATATCCGGAGGCACGCTGTTTGTTGTGGCGATTACGCTGGGCAGAGGCGAATCCGCGCTGCTTGCCGTCATTCTTGTAGGTGCTGCGCTGGGATATTTACGATATAATAAGCCGCCGGCCCGAGTGTTTATGGGGGATGCCGGTGCAACCTTCCTGGGGTTCATACTCGGGATCATTGCCCTGGATGGTGCGTTTAAAGGTGCAACCCTGGCGTCCTTATTCGTTCCGATCTTCGCACTGGGCGTACCGATTTTCGATAATATCATTGTGGTCATCCGCAGAATGCTTCAGTCCAAGCCGATCTATCAGGCCGATGCATCGCAGGCGCATTATCGTTTGCTGGCAACGGGGCTCAATCAGAAGCAGACATTGGTATTTCTGTGCTTGCTGAATCTCTGTTTCGGTCTGGCTGCCATCATACTTGCCATGAATGGCGCCGCCTGAGGCGTATAAGTCTGACATAAGCTTTTTCCGGTGCGTTATTGAAGTCTCGTCTCCAAATGGATGTTGGTGGCGGGGCTTTTTTTTAGAGATAGGAAAGTATAAACTTCAGAGGCTTACCCTCCTTATATCGCAAGAAAAACTTCCGCTAAATGCGGTCTGTCTTCTGAGAAAGTACGTCGATAGTCGTTTTTCTTTAGATATCAGAAAGTATAAACTTCGAAGCATGGACCTTCCTGATATCGCAAGAAAAACTTCCGCTAAATGCGGTCTGTCTTCTGAGAAAGTACGTCGATAGTCGTTTTTCTTATTACAATGGTAGAAGGATACGAACAGGAGGTTGTGCATGAATGATATGACAGGCAAAATCGTCATGATAACAGGGGCGAACTCCGGCATGGGTTTGGCTACGACAGTGGAGCTGGCAAAAAGCGGAGCGCATGTGATCATGGCTTGCCGTAGTCAATCGAGGGGCGAAGCGGCTCTTCGCGAAGCTCAGCAGGAGAGCGGCAGCTCGAACATCGAGCTGATGACGCTGGATTTGGGGTCCTTTGATAGCATCAGAGCGTTTGCTTCCGACTTTAAGGCCAAATATGACAGACTCGATGTGTTGGTGAACAACGCGGGTGTGGTCACCATCAAGCGGGAATTGACGCAGGACGGATATGAGGCCATGATGGGGGTTAATCATCTGGGGCATTTTTTGTTGACGAACGAACTGCTGGAGCCTCTTCAGCATGCCCGGCAAGGGAGGATCGTGAACGTATCCTCAGGCGCGCATAAAGTGGGCGGCATCCATTTTGATGACCCTAATCTCGGTAAGGGATTCAATGTGGCCAAAGGGTACGCGCAGTCCAAATTGGCGAATATTTTATTCACGAAGGAGCTGGCGCGCCGGCTGCAGCCGACAAGGGTCACGGTCAATACGCTCCACCCCGGTGCCGTCAGCACCAGCATTGGCGTTAACAGGGACACAGGCTTTGGCAATGCGGTTCACAAGCTGCTTCGCCCGTTCTTCTTAACGCCGCTTGAAGGAGCTCGGACAGCGATATACTTGGCTTCAAGTCCTGAAGTGGAGCATGTGACGGGGGAATACTACGTCAAATGCAAACCGGCCAAAATCACCGAGAAGGCAAGGGATCCGAAGCTCGCCGCTCGTCTGTGGGAGTGGAGTGAACAACAGGTAGGATGGAAGTCGGTCCAGGGTCGATGAATTTACGCGTTCCAAAGACCCAGCTTCACGAGTGAGGTTATAACTGAAATGATCCGATAAGGGCATGAATGGACAATAAAGAACAACGAGACCAATCAGCCCATCACATGGTGACGACTACAAGTATAATGGCGAACGAATAAACGGGATATCTCCAGATCAACATGATCTGAGGATATCCCGTTTCATTTTACGTTAGATGTTCATCATAGGCCATAGAAGCTCACACTTGAAATTACTTCGTCGTTTTCATATCGATCGCGCTGCGCACAAATCCGCTGGTGCCGTCAAGCAGTTTGGACGCTTCCGCGGCACTGACATTAGCCAGCAGCATCACGATAGCGGTTTTGACGTGGGCGCCGGCTTCATGGTACGCCTTCTCCACAGCATCCTCTGATGCTCCGGTTGCCAGGGTAATGATACGTTTGGCTCGGTGCACAAGCTTGTTATTGGACGGGTTGAGGTCGACCATCAGGTTTTTGTACACTTTGCCGATTCGAATCATGGCGGTCGTTGTCAGCATGTTCAGAATCAGCTTTTGCGAAGTACCGGCCTTCATGCGCGTGGAGCCCATAATTACTTCGGGTCCGACAACAGCCTCAATTACAAATTCCGCATACTGATGCATCGGCGATTCGTAGTTATTACAGAGTCCGATGACAACGGCTCCACGCTCCTTGGCACGTCTCATCGCCCCAAGAACGTAGGGCGTGCGGCCGCTTGCAGCGATGCCGATGACCACATCCTTTTCGTTGATACCGTTTTCATTGATATCCTGCTCACCTAACTCTTCGCTATCCTCGGCACCTTCGATAGCTTCCTTCACGGCTCTGAAACCACCTGCGATCAATCCCTGCACCATGGAAGGGTCTGTTCCGTAGGTAGGCGGACACTCGGAGGCGTCCAGAATCCCGATTCGGCCGCTGGTTCCGGCACCTATATAGAACAATCTGCCGCCCTTCTGGAAAGCTTCCACAACGAGATCTGCAGCTCTGGCTATAAGAGGAATAAGCTCGCGGATCGCATCCGTGATCAGGCTATCCTCGTTATTGATGAGGATCATAATTTGTTCTGAGCTCAATTGATCAATGTTCTGCGTATTTTCATGAGGCTGTTCGGTTGTCAATTGACTTAGAATATTCGTCATGAGACAGGTCTCCTTTTTTGCCTTGGAATATGGACGGGCACTGATGTAAAGCTACAGCAAGTCAGAGACGCCGTCTGTAAATAGCTTGCAGGCTAACAGAGCCGCACCATGGGCGGGTGTACGTTCACGATTTCCTTCAGGGAACCGGAGGCGGGGATAACGCGATAGCAGAATGCCGGCGTACGTTTCCCGGAACAATGGCGAATGTTTGAAGATCGAGCCGATCCGCACGAGTTCACTCTCAGCGAATTCAGCTTGCTGCCTGATGAGAGCGCTTGTTGTATCGGCCAGTTCTGCTGCCTGCTGCCGGAGGATACGGTCTGCCGCTTCATCACCGGCTTCGGCTGCTTCTATGCAGCAGCGGGCGAAGGAAGCGATATCCTGTTTCGTTATAGCGGGCTGGTAAATGTAAGATTTGAGATCGGTAATATGCTGGAGAGGATAGGCTGCAACAATCAGGCTGCTCATGATGGTGGGTGGCAAAATGCCCTCATGGCTCTTAATGACAGTTTTCAGAGTCTGAAGTCCGATCTGATAACCGCTGCCTTCGTCTCCAAGAAGATGTCCCCAGCCACCGACGCGGTGAATGTCTCCCGATTTGGTTATAGCGTAGGTATTGGATCCGGTTCCCGAGATCGCAAGGATTCCATACTGCCGTTCCAGTACGGCCATTAATGAAATTTCGGCTTCCGAGCGCATGTAAATATGCATCGAGAGCTGCCGCTGCTGGAGATAGGAATGAAGGAAAGACTGAACTTGGCTCCGTTCTTCTGCAGAGCTCACACCTGACATCCCAAGACATATTGATGTGAATAATAATGACTTATCAAAAAGAGGTGCCAGAAGCCCATCCAACACCGTTCGGAGTTCCTCCATCGCTTTATTAAAGGTTACAATATAAGGATTGGTGGAACCTCCGGTATACCGGGACAACACTTCTCCAGCGCTATTGATAGCGGTTGCTTCAGTCTTGGTACCGCCACCATCAACACCGATAAAAATTTCCATATTGAACCACTTCGCTTTCTATATCCAGTATAGGAGAAAACAGAAGTGTTGTAAAATAAAATTTTAAATCATTAATTAAGTATTGAAATATAATTTCATACAATTTATAATGAACTCAATCCACTGATATTGAAAGCGATACCAGTAATGCTTTCATTCGAGATGTGTAAAGTAATATTACATAGTAGTGACCGTCAGAGGATGATTTGTAAAGGGGGGCAAGAAATGAACGGCGGATTGGTTCGATTGCGTGAGGTGTATGATTCATTAAATCCGTCCGAGCGCAAAGTTGCAGCCTTCATTTTGCAGGAACCGGCAGAGATGATACAGATGTCGGTCGCGGATCTTGCAGTCCGAAGCGGTTCCAGTCAGGCTGCCATTGTGCGCCTGTGCAAAACGATGGGTTTCAAAGGCTATCAGGATCTGAAGCTGAAGGTAGCCGGAGACTTGCAGGAGCCATTAGCCACCGGGTATCAGGATATCCGGCCCAATGACAGCATTTCTGCAATTATACAGAACGTCTCGAACAACAACATTCAATCGATTCGGGATACGATGAAGATTATGGAGGAAGGGAAGGTGGAAGAGGCCGTTCTGGCCCTCGATCAGTCGAAGCGCATTTTTATGTTCGGGGTAGGGGCTTCAAATCTGATCGGGATGGATGCCCAACAGAAATTTTTGCGGATTAATAAGGTATGCATATCTTTTCCGGACCCTCATGTTCAGCTCACCTCGGCGGTGCTGCTGACTCCAGATGATGCGGCCGTATGCATTTCCTACTCCGGTGAAACGGATGAAGTAATCCGCGCGGCAGCTATTGCGAAGGAGAAGGGATGCAAGACGATTGGCATTACCAAATACGGCGATTCTACCTTGAGCCGATCGGTGGACATTCCCTTGTACACTTCCTCCACGGAGAACGAGATTCGCAGTGGCGCGATGTCCTCTCGTATTACGCAGCTTAATCTTATCGATATTTTATATCTTGGCGTCGCCAGCCGGAATTACGAGAATTCAGTGAAATACCTGGATGAGAGCCGGCAAGCGATCAAGCGGTTGTAGTTCATTACGAAAACCACAAATATATAAATGATAAGGGGAGTAGTACATGAAGAAAAAAGGTTGGCTTACATTGTTGGCTTCTTTAATGCTCGTGTTTACCGCAGCTTGCGGCGGTTCCGGCGGGGCGAAGGCTCCGGAAGGCGGAACAGGAACCACTTCGGAAGGAAACGGTGAAGCCGCACCGAAGCAGGATACGGTTGTTGTCTGGACTTATCCGGTACATGGTAAATACGAAGATGAGTTGAAAGAGCATGTAGCGGATCTGAAAGAAAAATATCCGCATATTACGGTCCAAACCGAAGTGCTCTCCTGGGCCGAAGGTCCAAAGAAGTTCGATGTGGCCTTGAATGCCGGCAACCCGCCTGATCTCTATTTCCACGCGGTGGATGGTGCTTATGTGGATACAGGCCTTGCCCTGGAGCTTACCCCTTATATTACGGACGAGATCAAAAACGACTACCTGCCGGGAACGCTTGAACTGGGTCAAATCCAGGGCAAGCAGTATGGGCTTCCGCTGTACCAATCCCTTTGGGCTTGGGGCGGCAACAAGAAAATCCTCGAAGAAGCGGGAATCGACTGGAAGGCCATTCAAGAGAAAGGCTGGACCTGGACCGAGTTCAAGGCAGCTGCCGAGAAGCTGACCAAGAAGCTTCCTAATGGCAATACGCAATATGCGCTGGTAACGGACGGCACTTCGCTGGACTTCATGGAAATGCTGACGCGCAGCAACGGCATGCCGGACGTGCTGAACGATAAAGGCGAGTTCCAATGGAACGACGAACGAATTCTGGATACGATGACCTTCGTGTCGGATCTGATGAAAGCCGGTCATCTGCCTGCCGAGACTGCCGCGATTACGCCGGCAAAACGGATGGACCTGTTCTACGCCGAGGAAGCCGCGATCGTGTCCAAGGCGATCCCTTACTATGACGTGATGCTGCAGAACCGTGCGAAGGATATTGACAGCGGTACGGTCCAAGGGGCGAAAATCGACTTCGTTCTGCTGCCGGTTCCGCATAATGACGGGGCTGAGCGGAAGACATCCATGTTTGGTGAAGGTTACGTAGCGTTCAAGCAGAAGAAGGATAAAGGCGAAGAGCATGCAAAGAACACATTCCTGATCATGGAAGGATTGAGCGGGGCGAAAGCCGGTAATTCCGCCAATGAATTGGTATTGCCTTTCGTACGTAAATCCCAGGCGGAGTTTTATGAAGGTAAAGGACTCGGTACGGAATCTACAATTAAGGCAGCGGAAATTTTCGCAAACTTCAAGGAAATTCCGGTGACTCTGAACCTTGATGCAGAAGCTTCAGGTAACCAGAAGAAGTTTAAGGAGCAAGTGGTGAAGCCGAATATCCAAGCGCTGTTCTCGGGTGAGAAGACGCCGGAGCAGATCGCACAAGACTTCAAGGACAAAGGCAAACAAATTTTAGGACAGTAATTGAAGTTATAAGGGGGTGTCCCGTTGTCCTTAGCAGGAACGATCGGGGCACTCCCTTTTTAAACCAATCGCTCAAGGCTCTATAAGGGCTTCATGAAAATACTTCACCTGTGCGCAAAGGAGGAAATCAAATGCAGACTGCCCCGGCGCAAGCCCGGCCATCACGTCCCCCCCATGAAGGGGTATCTACGCGAATATGGATGGGCGTATTTATTCATTCTGGCCCCAGTCTTGTTGTTCTTGATATTTACGCTTTACCCTGTCGCCTCGGCTTTTCTGATGAGCTTCCAGGAATACAGCGTAATGGGCTCCGAATGGATTGGAACGGACAACTACACACGGATGGTACAGGATGAAGTGTTCTGGAAATCCATGAAGAATACAGTCATATTCACGATCGGCACGGTTCCGGTCAACATTGTCATTACGTATGCTTTATCCTTTTTTATTTTCCAGATGAAGAACAAATGGCAAACGTTCTTTAAGGCTACAATGTACCTGCCGGCCGTTGCTTCCGGCGTCACCATTTCGGTCGTGTGGCTCGCGATTTACGACCCGACGCATGCCGGGCTGTTGAATCGTTTTATCGGTTTGTTCGGATTGGACCCGGTCATATGGCTCGGTAAATCGAACACCGCGCTCTTCTCACTTATCTTGATGAACTGGCTTGGTTCGCATGGCGCGGGCATTATTCTCTATTTGGCCGCCATGGGCGGGATTCCCAAATCGCTCTATGAAGCCGCGGACATCGACCATGCCAGCGGCTGGTCCAAATTCTGGCGCATTACGTGGCCGCTGATGAAACCAACCACATTATACCTGCTGGTGACGGGCGTCATTACGTCCTTCCAGGTGTTTATCTCGGTGTACCTGATGACCCAGGGCGGACCGAACTTCGCGACGACAACGATCGCCTATCTGATTTACAGCACGGCGTTCAACTTCTACGAGTTTGGACTCGCGGCAGCGCAGTCTTTTGTACTGGCTGCATTGATTATTGTCATTTCCATCATTCAGTTCAAGTACTTCTCGTCCGACGTGGAGTACTAACGTTTATTTCTGAAGCTAAAAGGGGGTGCACCTATGAAATCAAGATCAAAAGTGATCATGCTGATTGTGGCTTCGGTCATCCTGGTGGTATGGAGCGTTCTGACGATCATTCCGATGTACTGGATGCTGATCGGTTCTGTGCAGGACACCAAGTCAGCGGCATCGTTTATCCCGAAAATGATACCGGAGGTATTCTCCGTAGCCCCGTACGAGCGTTTTTTTGGCAAAACCGACGTCATGAGGTGGCTCTTTAACTCCTTATTGATCTCATCCATCCTGACGGTGACTAACGTATTCCTGGCTTCGCTCGCAGGTTATGCTTTTGCGAAGCTGAAGTTTCCGGGGAACAAAGCGGTATTCTGGATTTTGCTCAGTACGATGATGATCCCGGCGCAGGTGACGCTGATTCCGCTCTATATTTTGATGATTGACGTGTTTGATCTCGGGAATACATATACGGCTATTCTTCTTCCCGGCATTGTAAGCGTGGGCAACATTTTCTTGATGAAGCAGTACATGTCATCACTGCCTACCTCTCTGATTCATGCAGCGCGTATCGACGCTTGCGGCGAATTCGGCATCTTCTGGAAGGTTATTCTTCCGATGGCGAAACCGGGTCTCGCCGTGCTGGCAATTTTCACGTTCGTTGCATCATGGAACGATTTCTTCTGGCCCTTCCTCGTGACTAACTCGACGGAGATGAGGACGATTCAGGTCGGTCTTGCTTCCTTCGTCTATGCGGACACGACCGATTTCGGCGCACTTATGGCTGGAGCAACCGTCGCGGCACTGCCGATGATGATCCTGTTCTTCTCGCTTCAGCGCTATTTCCTGCAAGGCATCACCATTGGAGCCGTTAAAGGCTAGAAGGAGGCAAAGTTATGGCACGCGTAGAATTCCGCAATATACGAAAAGAATTTGTAGACGACAACAAAGGGACGTTTACCGCTGTAGCGGGGTCGGACTTTGTGATCAATGATAAAGAGTTCGTTGTTTTCGTCGGTCCTTCCGGCTGCGGCAAAACCACTTCCCTGCGCATGATTGCCGGGCTGGAGCGACAAACGTCCGGGGATATCATCATCGGCGACAGAGTGGTAAACAATCTTCACCCGAAAGATCGTGATATCGCGAT
The DNA here is from genome assembly GCF_056173265.1 of Paenibacillus sp. QJM3NY_38. Taxonomy (NCBI): domain Bacteria; kingdom Bacillati; phylum Bacillota; class Bacilli; order Caryophanales; family Paenibacillaceae; genus Paenibacillus; species Paenibacillus sp. QJM3NY_38. Next base: position 6,388,335 of record NZ_CM149665.1, on the reverse strand, counting down.
GGTGTTTCAGGACTATGCCCTGTATCCCCATATGACCATTCGCGAGAATCTCTCTTTCGGCTTAAAGAACCTGAAGAAGCCAAAGGCTTATATTGAGCAAAAGGTATCGCAGGCAGCCACCATTCTCGGCCTGGAGTCGATGATCGACCGGAAGCCGCGCGAGCTGTCCGGCGGACAGCGTCAGCGCGTTGCGGTAGGGCGGGCCATCGTGCGCGATCCGCAGGTGTTCCTGTTTGACGAGCCGCTGTCGAACCTGGATGCGAAGCTTCGCGTCCAGATGCGGGTGGAGCTGTCCGAGCTGCACAAGCGCCTGGAAGCCACCATTGTATACGTCACGCATGATCAGGTTGAAGCGATGACGCTCGGTGAGCGGATCGTCGTGATGAACAACGGAATTATCCAGCAGATCGCATCACCTACCGAGCTGTATGCGAATCCGCAAAATATGTTCGTAGCTGGCTTTATCGGCTCCCCGCCGATGAACTTCATCGATGTGCAGAAGGAAGGGAACGTGCTCCGGATGGAAGGCGGCACATTTACCATCCCGGATTCGATGGCGGATGCGCTGAGCAAATACGATAACGGGCACCTTATCCTGGGGATCCGCCCTGAGCATATTACGGGTGAGGATATGCCGGGCACAACCAATCTGGATTACAAGTACTCCACGAAGGTCCAGGTCGTCGAACATTTGGGTTCGGAGAATCTGGTGTACTTCCGCGTAGGGAACCGGACGGTTACGGCGAAGGTTCACCCTGAAACGACGGGTTATCCGGGCATGGACAAAACCTTCATTTTCAATTTCGATAAAGTGCATTTCTTCGATCCTGAGACGGAGCAGCGTATCGATTGGTAAACAACGACGAAGAGGAGAGGTAAGCTATGCGCAAGCTGAATGATGTGTTGAAGAAGACCGGGGTTGAGATTTACCGTGAGATTACGGCGGTGGCCTTATACAGCATGATTACCTCGCTGGTGCTCGTTACGGTGGTTATGTTCGTTCCGCTATGGACAGCGCTGGTGCTGCTGCCGGTTCTGTACATGCCGTTGTTTTACGGAGTTTGTTATGCGTATCACCGCAGAACGGAACGGGGCAAGTCGAGACTCAAGGATGTGTTTCAAGGTGCGCTTAAGGGATTAGGACCTGCGGTAGTCATGGGTTTCTTCTTCGTGGTGATGGTGCTCATCTTGTGGTCCACCTGGTGGTACTACGGGGGCAAAGAGGGAATCGGTTATCTTGCGATTGGCGTGTTCCAGACCTATTTTGTTATCATGGCGCTCATCTCCCAATTCTACACCTTTCAGCTTGTCATTCAGGAAGGGATGGGCATCTTCAAGGCCATGGCCCACAGCGTGAAGCTGTTCCTGAAGTTTCCGGCGTATACGCTGGGCGCATGCTTTCAAGCCTTCTGCGTTGCAATTCCACTGATGGTTACGGTCGTTGGCTTCGGATTTTTGTTTAACGGCATGTGGGCCATATACCAGCATAAGGTTACGTATAATGTACTGAATCCGGAAGAGGCCAAACCGGCGGAGGACGGTGTCATAGCCTCGAAAGCAGGAGGTGTAAGCATATGACAAGAGGTAACGTACGAAGCGGAATTGACGTGCTGCCGGACATCAAGCATGAGAAAATCACGGGTCGTCGCCTTGGCGTCATTACGAATCCGACGGGGCTCACGTCGGATTTTCGTTCATCTATCGAGGTGATTGCAGGCTTGCCCGAATCGGAGTTGACGGCTTTATTCGCTTGCGAGCACGGGCTGCGCGGCCAGCTGCAGGCAGGCAAGCGCGTCGATGATGAAGTGGACTCGGTATTCGGCGTGCCGGTGTACAGCCTGTATGGCTCGCGGCGTAAACCGGACGCCGACATGCTGAAGGACGTGGATACGGTCATCTTCGATATTCAAGATCTTGGCGTGCGTTTTTATACGTACATGACAACGCTGCTGTATGTCATGGAGGCCTGCGCCGAGCATGGGAAGAGCCTGCTTGTCCTCGATCGGCCGAATCCGCTGGGCGGCAAGCGTGTTGAAGGAGGTTTCCTTAAGCAGGGATATGAATCCATGGTGGGCGGATGGCAGATTCCGATTAGCACCGGGATGACCATTGGCGAATTCGCGCGCATGGCCAATGACATGCGGGGAACAGGCTGCGATCTGGATGTTATTGGGCTCGAAGGCTGGACGCGCGGTATGGAATATACCGACACGGGCCTGCCGTGGGTACTGCCGTCACCGAACATCCCTACGATGGATACGGTACGGCTGTACAGCGGGAACTGCTTCTTCGAAGGGACCAATCTTTCGGAAGGCCGGGGCACGACCCGGCCATTTGAATGGATCGGCGCTCCATGGGTCCATGGGGAAGAGCTGGCGAAGGCGTTCAACGCGTACGGACTGCCAGGCGTTCATGCCCATTCCATGTACATGACGCCTACCTTCTCGAAGCATCAGGGCGAAGGCTGCGGCGGGGTGATGCTCTTTGTCACTCATCCGGCAGAAGTGGAGGCTGTGCGCACAGGCCTTGTGCTGCTTCACCTGGTCAGCCGGATGTACCCGGATCAGTTCCAGTGGCTTAGCCCGCCGGAAGGACGTAGTCGGTACTTTATTGATTTGCTGACGGGCAGTGAGGAAGTTCGACGGCATATCACCGAAGAAGCCGGACTTCAGCGCATGATTGCCGAGTGGGGCAAGGATGCGGAGCAGTGGAGAACGATGCGGGCTCCGTATCTGCTGTACGGGGAGGCGTAAAGCATGCTGTTCTCGCCATGGAAGGATGGAAGGCCTACCGTTGTGGCCGGCTTGATGTCGGGTACTTCGCTTGACGGGATCGATGCGGCCATCGTCCGCATACACGGCAGCGGCTTCGAGGCATCGGTTGAGCTGCTGCATTACTATAACAAGCCTTACGAACCGGAACTCCGTCAGCGGCTGCGCGATTTGTGCAGTGAAGAGAATTCCAATAGCGCTGCTGTTTGCAGTATGAATGCATACTTGGGGTATCAGTTTGGAGCGGCTGTCCTGGAAGCGGTTGCCGATGCCGGCATGCGAATCGATGAGGTGGATCTGGTAAGCTCTCATGGACAGACGATTTGGCATCAGCCCATACCCGAACAAGGGGATCCTTATGCTGTCGCTTCGACTTTACAGATTGGCGATATTTCCGTTATCGCCAAGCACACCGGCAAACTTACGGTAGGAGACTTCCGGCCGGCGGATATGGCGGTTGGGGGGCAAGGAGCCCCGTTTGCGCCATACGGAGATTTGATCCTGTTTCGGCACCCGGAGCGGGGAAGACTGCTGCAGAACATCGGCGGGATCGGCAATTGCACGGCGCTGCCCGCAGGGGCGGATCCTTCGGATGTGCTGGCCTATGATACCGGACCCGGCAATATGATCATGGATGCCGTAGCTCAAATGCTATCCGGAGGGCAGCTTGTGTATGACGACAGCGGGCAATGGGCTGCCCGAGGCAACCCGGATCAGGATTTGTTAAGAGAGATGATGGCGCACCCCTATTTTCATGCAGAACCGCCGAAATCAACGGGCAGGGAACTGTTCGGTCACAACTATGCGGTTTCGTTTCTGGAGCAAGCCAGGCTCAGGAACCTCTCAGATGAGGATACGATGGCCACGGCCACGGCGTTTACGGCATATTCCATTGCGGATAGCTATGTGAAATACGTGTTTCCACGCCACGCAATCGATGAAGTGATCGTAACCGGCGGAGGGGCCCATAACAAGACGCTGCTCTCGATGTTAGGAGAGCTACTGCCGGAGCAGAAGGTGATGACCTCCAAGGCGCTGGGCTTCGATGACGATGCCAAGGAAGCCGTGATTTTTGCGCTGCTGGGCAATGACTTCATGCTCGGCGTTCCTAACAATTTGCCGGCAGCTACCGGAGCGAACAGACCGACCGTAATGGGGAAGCTGGCGCTGCCATAAACCTTCATTAAAGCCAGCAAACGGAAGAGCCTAGCGATGTTCATAGATGATGTTGGAACCGATTGGTTAATTAGTGGATTATCTTTATTACAGTCAAACCCTATAGGGGAGGGGGAGAAACAACATGCTGGAATCTGTCATTCGCGAGCAGCTGGCCGCCGTGGTTGGCGGAAAGTGGTTCAAGGATGATCCGGAGAGCCTCGTTTCTTACAGTTATGATGCTACGCCGTTATATCAAGCGATGCCGGACGGGGTTATCTTTCCCGGAAGTACGCAGGAGGTCTCCGACATCGTCAAAATTTGCTCAAAACATCGCATACCCGTGATTACGCGGGGCGCAGGCAGCAATTTGTGCGGCGGGACCATTCCGCTTCAGGGCGGCCTGATCGTGGTCATGACCCGTATGAATAAGCTGCTGGAAATCGATGCCGATAATCTTACCGCGACCTTCCAGACGGGTCTGAATACGAAGCAGTTTCATCTGGCAGTTGAACGGACCGGATTATTCTATCCTCCGGATCCAAGCAGCATGATCATCTGCACGATGGGCGGCAACATCGCTCTGGGGGCTGGTGGCCTGCGCGGCTTGAAGTATGGAACGACCAAGGATTACGTACTCGGCTTGGAGGCTGTATTGCCGGACGGGAGCATCCTGCGCACAGGCGGCAAGCTGGTGAAGGACGCCGCAGGGTACGATTTGACCCGACTGTTGGTAGGATCGGGCGGTACGCTGGCCATTCTGACCGAGGCCACGGTCAAGTTGATTCCGAAGCCTTCTTACAGGAAGGCCATGGTTGCCGTCTATGACGATCTCAACGCGGCGGCCCGAACGGTTTCGAATATTATAGCGAATCATATTTTCCCGTGTACCCTGGAATTTATGGATCAGCCGACCCTCCAGGTGGTTGAGGATTTTGCCAAAATCGGACTGCCGGTACACGCCAAAGCGATGCTGGCGATTGAGCAGGACGGCAGCATCGATGATGTGGAGCGGGATCTGAAGAAGCTGGAAGAGATATGTCTCGCCTCCGGGGCGGTTCAGCTTAACATCGCCAAGACACCGGAAGAAGGTGCGAAGGTAATGGAGGCAAGGCGGAGCGCGCTTGCGGCGCTGTCCCGATTGCGGCCGACCACGATCTTGGAGGACGCGACGGTTCCGCGTTCGAAGATTGCGGACATGGTGCTTGAAGTTCAGCGTATCGCACAGAAATACGACGTGCAGATTTGCACATTCGGCCATGCCGGAGATGGCAACCTGCATCCGACCGCGATGACGGATGCCCGTGACCCGGAAGAGATTCACCGCGTGGAGGAGGCATTCGCCGAAATCTTTGAGGCTGCGATTGCCATGGGGGGTACCATTACCGGCGAGCATGGCGTTGGTATCGTGAAGGCCCCTTACCTGGAATGGAAGGTGGGCAAAGCCGGCATCCAAATGATGAAATCCATTAAGGATGCGATCGATCCGCATCAGATCATGAATCCCGGCAAGTTGTTTGCGGAAACCCGGAAGCGGATTGTCTTCCAGGAGCGGACGGAGCAGGCAGAGCGGGGCTCGATCTCGGATCAGGATCAGAAGATCGAAACATCGTGAGAGGAGGCGATAGCGCATGAATTCAACCCATGAGAAGCTTGCACAATCGCTGAAGCTGACGCTGGATGAGGATCAATTGACAAACTGTATGCGCTGCGGGTTTTGCCAGACCGCCTGTCCGACATTCCTTGAGACAGGGCTCGAAGCTGCTTCCCCGCGCGGGCGGATTGCGCTTATGAAAGCGGTTGTGGATGGTTTGATGGAACCGGATGAAAGCTTTCGTAGCCAGATGGATCTTTGTCTGGGCTGCAGAGCCTGTGAGCCTGCTTGTCCTTCCGACGTGAAATACGGTCAGCTGATCGAGCAGACCCGGGCGGCCATTGCGGCGGAGAAGCCTTATTCGCTGCCGGTACGAGTCGTCCGAAAGACGTTCCTGCAAGGGATATTCCCGCATCGCGGTAGACTGAAGCTGATCGGAAAGACACTTTCGTTCTATCAGAAATCCGGGCTGCAGAAGTTTGCGCGCAGCTCCGGGGCCATGAAACTGTTTCCCGACCATCTTCAGCAGCTGGAAAAGGCGCTGCCTGACGTAACAGGCGATGGCCTGGAAGAGCTGTGGAGCAAGGCTGGCTTGCCCTACCGCCGCGAGAAGACAGACAGCAGTTCGGGGCTTATGGTTATCCCTGCGGCCGGATCTAAGGTCGGCCGGGTCGGCATGTTCCGTGGCTGCATTATGGACGTCATGTTTGCATCCACGAACGTGAACACCGTACGGCTGCTGCGTCAGGCCGGGTTCGAGATTGTCATTCCGGAGGAGCAGGTATGCTGTGGTGCGCTGCATGCCCATGCAGGTGAAATGGACGATGCCAAACAGCTGGCCGGCCGGAACATATGGGCTTTTGGAGAAGCGAACGTCGATTACATTGCAAGCAATGCGGGTGGCTGCGGTGCCCTGCTGAAGGAATATGATCATCTGATGCATGCCGAACCGGATGAGCGGCTTCAGCAAGCGGCTGTTCTTTTTGCAGATCAGGTGAAGGATATTTCCGAGCTGCTGCACAGCCTCGGTAGGCCGCTTACGCCGGTTCATGCGAAAAGCGCACAGAAAGAGGCCATAACTGTCACCTATCAGGACTCCTGCCACTTGCGTAATGTGATGCGGGTGCAAGGAGAGCCGCGCCAGCTGATGCAGCAGCTTCCGGGCGTACAGATGTGCGAGCTGCAGGGGGCTGAGGTATGCTGCGGTTCAGCCGGCATTTATAATCTGACCCAGACGGAAATGTCAACCACGCTGTTGGATCACAAGATGGAACATGTGGAGGCTACCGGAGCCAAGGTCATCGTAACTTCGAACCCGGGATGTCTGCTGCAGATGAAGTGGGGGATCGAGCGTGCCGGCATGCAAAATGGCGTAGAGGCCGTTCATCTTGCAGATTTTCTGGCTGAGCAGGTGCTGATTGAGGATAAGCCGTGACGAATGGTACAAATGGGGCAGCTTCATGGTCATTATGATCGTGGGGGTGCCTTTTTTAAGTCTGATTTATCATCATTCAGCGTGTTCATTGCGATCAGTTATTATATAAAATGGTTCTCAAACAGCGTAAATCTTATCAGTACAGTCATATAAGGATCGATATAGTGAAAAAAATATGGATGTTACAGTGATTAAGCGACGAACCGGTTTACATCGTTTCCTATCAACGGTATGGTAGATCGACAGGGGGATTTTTCCCCTCACAGGGTTCATAAACGTACATATGAGCAAAATGCAATCATGCGAGGAGGAGAGCGATACCATGAAAGAGAGCTTTGATCCGTCACTCATAGACCGATTGGAAAGTCCGGAAAGGAAGAAGGAGTTACCGGCATCTTCGCTGCTGGAAAAGCTCCAAGTGAGCGGCGAGGTGGATGTCCTTGACATCGGGGCAGGTACCGGTTATTTTTCTATACCGGCAGCCTCGTTAACGACAGGGACGGTTTACGCGCTGGATACCGAGCCGGCCATGCTGGACATGATGCGGAGGCGTGCACAGGAACAGGGACTTGCGAATATTAAGGTGATGGAGGGGCTGCTGGAAAGTCTTCCTTTTGAGCATGAAGCTGTGGATCGAGTCATTGCCTCCCTGATCCTTCATATTACCGAGCAGTTGGAGCAATCCATCCGCCAGATGGCAAGAGTGCTGCGGCCAGGAGGGCGATGCTTGTGTCTGGAGTGGCAGGAGGACCCAGCCGAGCAGCGGGTTCCCCGTCCGAATCGGGTTGATCCACATGTGATGAAGGATATGTTGGAGCAAGCAGGGCTGCATGTGGAAGGAATCGAGTATCCTACGGAGCGTCATTATCTGATCATCGCCAGTAAATAGCCAATGACAATGAAGCCTCTTGCTGGATGCCCTTTCCCCTTTAGATCTTGCCGTCCAGCGCCGCCTCACCGTGATCTGCGGAGGTAGATCCCAGATTGGGTGTATTTATGGATACACAGCTGGAACATTTTGGGGGAGGGGGCCGTCTAAGGATTGAGGTGATTCATTGATGAGAAAATCCATGGCTATCATACTAAGCTGCTTGCTGCTGCTCATGAGCCTGTACGCGGTCAAACCAGCCAACGTATTTGCTTGCTCCTGTGCGGGGCCGCCTACGGTTGAGGAGGGCCTGGAACGGAGTGCAGCGGTATTTGCAGGCAAAGTGACCAAGCTGGTTGGCCCGAAGGCGAAGCTGGTGATGTCATCCGCAGATCCGGTCCATGTTACGTTAGAAGTAACGGAAGTATGGAAGGGCGAATTAGCTGGAATGACGCAGCTTACAACGGCGGTGTCATCAGCCAGCTGCGGTTATGATCAATTTGCCGTAGGAAGCGAATTCCTGGTGTTCGCGTCTGCCGAATCGGGTCAGCTCAGAACAGGGATGTGTGATGGTACGAAGCTCCTCTCCACCGCAGGCCAAGAGCTAACTGAGCTTGGAGATGGATATCCTCCAGAAGATGCATCTGCTCCGAGTGAATCAGGGCCTGATACCCTTGCTGAGGGGCACCCTCCAGGTGAAGGTCGGGGTGCAGGTCCATCTCCATTCTTACTGAAGCCCGTCTTGTGGATAGCGGCAGCAGTGCTGCTGGCAGCGGGAGGAGGGCTCTATTTTTAGAGGAAGAATAAGAGAAATATATAGGGAATGTATAAATTTCTGCAACTCTTTTGGCGCGGCTAAACAGCTATGCTGTAACTCTTGTAATTCAAGTGAAGGGGAGCAGCAGATGAGCACAGTCGTCATTTCGTGGCACGAACATATCTTTCAGCTATTTCTGATAAGATGGAACCTTTATCGTCGATAAACGGGGTAAAGGTTTTTTTGTTTCCTTCTGCCTTTGGATTCGTATTAAAGGTAGAGCTTGCGATATTGCATTTGCAGTTGATGTGGTTTTGGCTGCCGTTGCCCTGCCATGACGCTGCCGGAAACAAGTGGAAAGCTAAAGAAACGGCCCGTTTGATATAATGAACCTAGGAAAAAAAGAAAGGAATTGTGATCTCGCGTGTAAAATTATCGTTTCTGCGCAACCTTACATTATATTTATGATATGAGGAGAAACGATTGTCATTGGATACATGAAGTTCGAAGTTAGATAAAATGCTGCGTGCCCTGATTCTGTTCATGGTCATTGAGAGCCATATGACTTTCTGGGTTACAGCCGAGTTGAAGCTGCCTCCGAGGATGCAACAAGCATACGCCTCGGTTCCCGTGCCTGCCCGCGTGTAAACCGAAAGACAGGTATTCCTAATGGAAATGATTGAGGTTCCTTTGGCTTAGGAGTAGAATAAGATGAGGTAGGGCGCTTTTCGCTTTTCTTTTTTTGGATACAGACCAGAAGAAAGCAGATACACCTTGTGATTGTGAATCAGCCTTATTGGCCGGGGAGTGGGGAGAGGCAGATGCCTGTCCTTCAGAATCTTCGGTCAGCTAAGGCTTTTTGATTTGAATAGGAGATAACAGCCATATGAGAAGGAGTGAGCAGGATTGATAATCCTTAAAACACCAGAACAAATCGCCAAGATGAATAAGGCAGGGGACATTCTCGCCGAATGCCACCGGCAGATTGCCAAGATGATTAAACCGGGCGTGACGACATTGGAGATTGATCAATTTGTCGAGCGGTTTCTGGCAGAGCGCGGCGCGACACCGGAGCAGAAGGGGTATCACGGATATCCATATGCCACCTGCGCGTCGGTTAATGACGTGATTTGCCATGGTTTTCCGAGCAAGGAGCCATTAAAGGACGGGGATATCGTTACCATTGATATGGTGGTGAAGTATGATGGCTGGCTCGCTGATTCCGCGTGGTCTTATCCGGTCGGAAACGTGTCCGAGGAAGCGCAGCATCTGCTGGATGTAACGAAGAAATCCCTGTATCTTGGCATTGAGCAAGCGGTGATCGGCAACCGAATCGGAGACATCTCACATGCGATTCAAACCTATGCGGAATCCCAAAATTTATCGGTCGTCCGCCACTTCGTAGGGCATGCCATCGGCGAAAATATGCATGAGGAGCCCCAGGTGCCGCATTACGGCCCGCCCAACCGCGGGACGCGTCTTAAAGAGGGCATGGTCATTACCATTGAACCGATGCTGAATCTAGGCACATATCAATGCAAGATCGATTCAGACGGATGGACCGCAAGAACGGTGGACGGCAAATGGTCCGCGCAGTATGAGCATACGCTTGCCATTACCAAGGATGGCCCGGTGATCTTGACGGAGCAATAAGATGCGACTCCGTAGGGGCGTTGCTCCTATGGAGGTAAGCGGATGTACAAGCTACGAGGCTGTGTTCAGGCAATCCGTATACAGACGCATCCGAGATTGTGCCTACAGGAAGACTCCAACGGAGCAGGCGGAATTGTTCTGTAGAAGCGAAGCGTTCGCCTTTGCCCCCGGATATCAACGATATATATCGTGATTCAAGGGAAATCTGGGGGCAACAGCGATCGGAAGAACAAACCGCATGCGTAGTGATGTGGTACCATGCAGAATTCGACATTTGAGAATAGTCGCAAGTGAATTTTCATTAAGGTCTAAAAAAAGAAATGCTCCAACGGAGCAGGCGGAATTGTTCTGTAGAAGCTCAGCGTTCGCCTTTGCCCCCGGATATCAACGATATATATCGTGATTCAAGGGAAATCTGGGGGCAACAGCGATCGGAAGAACAATCCGCATGCGGAGTGATGTGGCACCATGCAGAATTCGACATCTGAGAATAGTCGCAAGTGAATGTTTCATTAAGGTCTTAAAAAAGAAAGACTCCAACGGAGCAGGCGGAATTGTTCTGTAGAAGCGCAGCGTTCGCCTTTGCCCCCGGATATCAACGATATATATCGTGATTCAAGGGAAATCTGAGGGCAACAGCGATCGGAAGAACAAACCGCATGTGGAGTAATGCGGTACCATGCAGAATTCGACATTTGAGAATAGTCGCAAGTGAATTTTTCATTAAGGTCTAAAAAAAAGAAATGCTCCAACGGAGCAGGCGGAATTGTTCTGTAGAAGCGAAGCGTTCGCCTTTGCCCCCGGATTTCAACGATATATATCGTGATTCAAGGGAAACCTGGGGGCAACAGCGATCGGAAGAACAAACCGCATGTGGAGTAATGCGGTACCATGCAGAATTCGACATTTGAGAATAGTCGCAAGTGAATGTTTCATTAAGGTCTTAAAAAAGAAATGCTCCAACGGAGCAGGCGGAATTGTTCTGTAGAAGCGCAGCGTTCGCCTTTGCCCCCGGATATCAACGATATATATCGTGATTCAAGGGAAATCTGAGGGCAACAGCGATCGGAAGAACAAACCGCATGTGGAGTAATGCGGTACCATGCAGAATTCGACATTTGAGAATAGTCGCAAGTGAATGTTTCATTAAGGTCTAAAAAAAGAAATGCTCCAACGGAGCAGGCGGAATTGTTCTGTAGAAGCGCAGCGTTCGCCTTTGCCCCCGGATATCAACGATATATATCGTGATTCAAGGGAAATCTGGGGGCAACAGCGATCGGAAGAACAAACCGCATGTGGAGTAATGCGGTACCATGCAGAATTCGACATCTGAGAATAGTCACAAGTGAATTTTCATTAAGGTCTTAAAAAAGAAATGCTCCAACGGAGCAGGCGGAATTGTTCTGTAGAAGCGAAGCGTTCGCCTTTGCCCCCGGATTTCAACGATATATATCGTGATTCAAGGGAAATCTGGGGGCAACAGCGATCGGAAGAACAAACCGCATGCGGAGTGATGCGGTACCATGCAGAATTCGACATCTGCGAATAGACGCCACTCCCAGTTTTTCTTATAATAGAGTAATCATTTTACAAGCGAAGGGAACATGGAACATGACGATACGAAAAGCACTAACCGTAGCCGGCTCGGACACGAGCGGGGGCGCTGGCATCCAGGCGGATCTGAAGACGTTTCAGGAATTTGACGTATACGGTATGACCGCACTGACCACGATTGTCTGCATGGAACCAAAGACATGGGATCATCAGGTTTCCCCGGTGGCGCTGGATATTGTAGAAACGCAGTTGAAAACCGTGCTTGAGGGCATTGGCATCGACGCCATGAAGACCGGCATGCTCGGATCCGTAGAGATCATCGAGCTCGTGTCCCAGTATATCGATCGCTATAATCTGGAGCGGATCGTCATCGATCCGGTGATGGTTTGCAAAGGCACGGATGAAGTGCTGCAGCCGGAAAATACGGAAGCGATGCTGGAGTTCCTGCTCCCGCGCGCCGATCTGGTAACGCCAAACCTGTTCGAGGCGTCCCAGCTGGCCAAGTCCGGCCCGATCACGACCCTGGATCAAATGCAGGAGGCGGCGGCCATCATTCATGAGCGCGGCGCGAAGAATGTGCTGATTAAAGACAGAGGCAAGATCCGCGAAGGCAAAGCGATGGACCTGCTCTATGACGGAAACAGCTTTGAATGGTTCGAGGCCGATACCATTGTAACGAAATACACCCATGGTGCAGGCTGCACGTCATCCGCTTCCATTACGGCTAATCTTGCCAAAGGTTTGACTGTTCGCGAGTCGGTACAGCAAGCGAAGGCATTCATTACCCAAGCCATCTCCAATGGCTTCCCGCTGAATGAGTTCGTAGGTCCGACAAGACATTCCGCGCACCGCAGTTTATCTGCAAATTAAACCAAATACACTTTTTTGCAAGCTTATTCATGCATGGAATTCGGCTTGCAGGAGTGACCGAAAACCTTTCTTCCAAGAAGAAAGGTTTTTTTGTTGTTAGTTGAACTCGCTGCATATAGTGTATAGGAGCTATGGCATGCTTCGTTTTACGCGGTTTTTACACAGGGATAGAGCCGCTTAGGTCCTTTCCAGTATAATTATGTGCTATAATTTATAAAGGGTCTGATAGAAGCAGGAAGAAAATGTTTAGGGGTTGAGACATGTTTCAGGACATTTTGGAATTTTTGAAAAATTTTGGTCCATGGGGATTGTTTATTCATTCGTTTGCTGATGCTGTAATTTTTCCGGTTCCCGCTTTTTTTCTGCAGGTTTCGCTTAGCATCATGCACCCGCAGGATGCGCTGTGGCTCGCAACGTACGGTTTTATCGGGTGCTTGCTGGGGACGCCGCTGGGTTATTTAATCGGAAAGCTGCTTGGGAAGTCGGTACTATACAAGATTTTGAAAAAAGAGTGGATTGACGCTGCAACGAACATGTTTCAGAAAAACGGCGAGGCCGCGATATTGATTGGTTCCTTCACGCCGGTGCCCTTTAAGGTGTTCACGATTCTATCGGGGTGTTTGAACTTCCCGTTATGGAGACTTCTGGCTTATGCCGCTGTGGGCAGAGCCACCAAGTTTTATGTTGTAGGCACCTTGTTTTACCTGTACGGTAACGCGGCAGAAGGCATGGTTAAGGACGTATCGTTATACATTGCGCTTATTGCCGTTCCGCTTCTGTTGATCGGTGTGTACTTTAACCGCAAACGCAAGCGCAAGAAGATGGAGCAGGAAAAGCTCGCTGAAACTGCTGGTGAATCTAGTCCAGTTGTGGTCGAAAAGACGGTACTGGAGCAGACGTCGGACCAGACTCCATCGGCTTAACGCTGAACATTGACGTGGTGGCTACGCTCCCGTGAGAATCATATAAAAAAGCAGCCGGGTGAGAGCCCGGCTGCTTTTTTCCAAGGTATCAGAGAAACATATTTATATGATAGCTAAATATTTCGGTATTAACCCGTTTTTCCGAATCTGAAGAACTTGCCTCGGCCTTTCGTTGTCACAGGAGTAAACGTCGGTGATGGGGACAGCGGGGATGTCATGTCTTGAGCAAGATACCCGTGGAGAGGTCCACGGTAGACTTCATTCAACTGCGGTGAATGGGAGAAATCCTCCGGCGTTACGAGATGACAAGGCTTGTTTACAGGCCGCAGGCCTGCTTGCTCCAGCACCGTAGCAACAAAGTGGGAGCAGAAGAAAGCATCGTCACGATCAATATGAATCCGAAACAATATACCCAGCAGCCCTAGCAGATTATATTTGTAGCGGTCCTGATCACGCATCATCTCTTTGACAAGGTTGTGCATGCGTTGATAGTCTTCCTTACTGACGCGGAAGTGATAAACCGCGCATTCCGAAGTGTAGAAGAAGGGGTCGCGCAGATTTTCGCGAACTAAACCGCCGTCAAACGGATTGTTCGCCTTCTTTCGCCCAAAGCTGTACACTTCGCGTAATTCGGAATCAAACGCGATGGATGCATGGTTGAGTGGGGCCTTCGTGAAATATTGGATCATTCTGCTGAACCAGGTGCCCGTGCCTGTAAGCACAATCCAAATATCTTGTTCCGTGTACATACTCGCAAACTCCTTTGTTAACGGTCCTAACGACTAGCAATTGTAAATGACTTGCTTTCTTTCACAATAAACGAAAAAGCCATAGCGTTCAAGTCAAAAAAAACCATTTTCTCTCAATTTCACTAGAATAGCGCTGGGATTGCCACCAAAAATTAGAAACCTCATAACAATATATTCGCTTCATGTCCAAATTATCCTTTGGTTTGCTTTATTTATATTTTTCAATAGGCGATAGGAAAGGAGAAGCAATCCGATATCTCGAAATAGGTAAAACGATGGAACAATGAAAGACAGGAGGATCTCCAAACGATGATGAATAGTGAAAGTCTCAGCTATGATTTTATGGTCCAAGCGATTGAAGTAGCGCCGATTGGAACGGTATTCATCGATTCAGAGGGGAGCATTATCAAAATTAATCCCGCTGCTTGCGTCATGCTGGGGTATGAGGCGGAAGAGTGTCTGCATCATCCCTATTACCATTGGATTTATCCGGAGGATGTGAATAAGGACAAAGATAGAATGGAGAAGCTAAAGTCGGGTAAGACCGCTTCTTTGCAATTGGAGAAGAGACTGATACATAAACAAGGCGATATCAGGTGGGTATCTTGTATGCTAAGCACAGCTCGCAGCAGGGAAGGAACTACACTCGGCTATGTGGCGCATTTTACGGATATTACCGACATGAAAAAGGCGGCCCACCAAGAAGAGGAGCGGCTGATCCAGTCCGATAAGCTGTCCATGGCCGGTCAACTTGCGGCAGGGATCGCCCATGAAATTCGTAACCCCATGACATCCATTAAAGGGTTCGTGCAGCTCATTCGCTCCGGCGCTGGCCGGAAGGATGAGTATTTCGATATTATCTCCTCGGAGATTGAAAGGATCGAGCTGATCGTCAGTGAGCTTCTGTTTTTGGCGAAACCGCAAAGCGTGAAATTCGAGCGTGCCGATATCCGGCAGCTCCTGGACCAAGTGATTACGCTACTAAATACGCAGGCCATCATACATAACGTCGAGATTATAACGGATTTCGGAGAGCGAGAGGCCAATGTGGAAGGTGATGTGAATCATCTGAAGCAGGTGTTCATCAATTTTATTAAAAATGCGGTGGAATCCATGCCGGGTGGCGGGAAATTGACCATTCGGCTGGAGATAGGCGATGACGACACCGTGGCCATCTATTTCACGGATAATGGCTCCGGAATTCCGGAAGCGATCCTCTCCCGTCTAGGGGAACCGTTCTTCACGACGAAGGAGAAAGGGAATGGCCTGGGATTCATGATCAGCAAAAAAATGATCGAGGACCACAAGGGGCAGGTTCACGTGTCCAGCAAGCTTCAGGAGGGAACAACCATAAAGGTTACCCTGCCGCTTAGCATAATCTAGCTTGACCAGACGTATGGTTCGCTCTACATTATAGAAAGATATAGGGGAGGGGGCGGCTAATATGGGCAATATGCAATTGTTAAAAGAACCGAAGCGGCGCAAGCTGCTGTTCAGTGCGGGTGCCAGCTGGATGTTCGATGCGATGGATGTCGGCATGATTTCGTTTGTTGTTGCGGCACTGGCAGCGGAATGGTCGTTGAGCTCACAGCAGGTAGGTATTCTGACAAGCACCACATCGATCGGAATGGTATTCGGCGCGGCTATGGCAGGATTCCTGGCCGATAAATATGGACGGAAAAATGTTCTGCTGTGGACGCTGCTCATATTCTCGATTGCGAGTGGTCTATCCGCGCTGGCTACCGGTTTTATCATGCTGTGTCTGATGCGCTTTATTGCCGGCTTCGGACTCGGAGGAGAGCTTCCGGTTGCATCCACGCTGGTATCGGAAAGCATGCCGGTTCATGAACGGGGAAGAGCGGTTGTGCTGCTGGAAAGCTTCTGGGCGGCAGGCTGGATACTATCCGCACTCATTGCTTACTTCGTCATCCCGGATTACGGCTGGCGGACAGCCTTTGTTATTGGAGCTCTGCCTGCTTTTTATGCGCTCTATCTGCGGCGTGCCATCGAGGATTCGCCAAGGTATATCGAGCAGAAAGCCAAAGTTACCCGTAAGCTGACCTTCGGGCAGCGAGTGGCTTCGGTCTGGTCGGTGGAACATCGGCGTACGAGCATTATGCTCTGGGTGCTGTGGTTTACGGTCGTATTTTCATATTACGGCATGTTCCTGTGGCTTCCGACCGTCATGGTCGATAAAGGGTTCAGTCTGGTCAGGAGCTTTCAATATGTGCTGATTATGACGCTTGCCCAGTTGCCGGGTTATTTTACGGCCGCGTATTTTATAGAAAAGTTCGGGCGGAAATTCGTGCTCGTTACCTATTTGGTGCTAACGGCCTTTAGCGCAATCTGGTTTGGCTACGCCAACACGGAAGGTTCGCTGCTCGCAGCAGGCATTTCCTTGTCATTCTTCAATCTGGGAGCATGGGGAGGTTTATATGCCTACAGTCCGGAACTCTATCCGACGAAGGTTCGTTCAACGGGGGTAGGGCTTGCCACTTCGTTCGGACGGATCGGGGGCGTTATTGCGCCGCTGCTCGTGGGTGTGCTGAAGCAAAATGGCACCCCTATCGAATTCATTTTCGTGATGTTTTTTGTGACCATCCTGATCGGTGCCCTCGGCGTACTGGTACTTGGCAAGGAAACGAAAGGGCTGGAGCTTGCGGACTAAGGCTAAAGAGCCCCGTTAATGACGTTTTTCTTGCAAACAGCAGGACATGCTTCGAAGTGATGCTTTCTGATATCGGAAGAAAAGGGTGGATCCAAAGGTTCAAATTACCTTGGCTCCACCCTTTTTATGTTTGAGATACAGTTAAGGCTCAAAGTCAATGAGACTTATACTTCCATAATGGATGGCATAATGTACGGGCTTCGGCCCAGTTCCCTTTTAAAATAACGATTGAGCGTGTTATTCGTCATCTGTTCCCAGGCAGCGCGGTTGTATTCACGCTGTTCACCAGCTTTGTTCAGCTGCTTGCGCAGCATCGCTTCAGCCCGGCGCAGAAGAGGCTTGGAGTCCTGCATATACACAAACCCGCGGGTAATAAGCTCCGGCCCGGAGAGCAGCTTGCGGGTCTCGCGATGAATGGTGATAGCGACAATGACAACGCCATCGTGAGCGAGCTGTACCCGTTCCTCGAGCAATTCCTTCTCATGGGTACGCAGCTCACCATTGTTGATGTAGACATCTCCGGAGGGGATGTTCCGCCCTTTACGCGCATAGTTGCGGAATAGGGAAAGCGTATTCCCGATGTTCATCAAGTAAACGTTGCTGTCAGGAACCCCAACCTGCACGGCGAGGTGACGATGATTCAGCATCATCCGGTATTCCCCGTGGATCGGCACAAAATATTTGGGACGCAAGCTGCTGATCATAAGCTTCAAATCTTCGCGACAGCCGTGACCCGAAGTGTGGATATCGAGAATGGAGCCGTATTTAACCTCCGCTCCTGCCCGCATCAAGAGATCGATACTGCGGTTGACGTTCTGGGTATTCCCAGGAATCGGTGAAGACGAGAAAATAACGGTGTCCTCCGGATGAATCTGGATCGAACGGTGGGCACCCGAAGCGATGCGTGTCAGCGCCGCATTAGGTTCGCCCTGACTGCCTGTACAAATAATCAGCACCTGGTCGTCGCGATAACGGTTAACGGCTTTTACATCAATCATCATACCGTCCGGTACGCGAATATAACCAAGCTCCTGACCGATCACAAACACCTTCTCCATGCTGCGGCCGACGATGGCGATTTTGCGGCCTGTCCGGATGGCAGCTTCAACAACCTGCTGCAAACGATGAACGTTCGATGCAAAGGTAGCAAACAGGATCCGTCCGGGACATTCCCGGAACAGACGCAGGATAGAATCGCCGACGGTGCGTTCCGAAGGGGTAAACCCGTCCCGCTCGCTATTGGTGCTGTCAGCCATCAGGGCCAGGACGCCCCGTGCGCCGATATGCAGAATTTTATGCAGATTGGCAGGCTTGTCCTCCGGCGTAAAATCAAATTTAAAGTCTCCGGTATGTACGATCGGCCCGTACGGTGTTTCCACTACGACCCCGAAGGCATCCGGAATGCTGTGGGTGGTTCTGAAGAAATGAACGGAAAGATGACGGAATGCAATCGTTTCGTCTTCATGGAAGACGCGTAGATCACTCTGATCAAGCAGGCGGTGCTCTTCCAGCTTCGCACGAACCAGGCCGATAGTCAGCGCCCCGCCATAGATCGGCATCTGGATTTGACGAAGCACATAGGGAATAGCCCCGATGTGATCTTCATGACCATGGGTCAGGAACATACCCTTTACTTTATGTTTGTTATCAAGTAAATAACGAATGTCCGGAATAATGTAATCGACGCCGCTCATTTCGGCATCCGGGAATTTCAGGCCGGCATCGATGATAATGATCTCATTTTTGAATTCCACACCGTACATGTTCTTGCCGATCTCGCCAAGTCCCCCCAGCGCAAAGATGCGCAC
Source organism: Paenibacillus sp. QJM3NY_38 (assembly GCF_056173265.1). Taxonomy (NCBI): domain Bacteria; kingdom Bacillati; phylum Bacillota; class Bacilli; order Caryophanales; family Paenibacillaceae; genus Paenibacillus; species Paenibacillus sp. QJM3NY_38. The sequence continues at coordinate 6,369,530 of NZ_CM149665.1, read as the reverse complement.
GGGTGGAGCGGAAGGCCTCGGTTTTTTGGCGGGTTTGGCAGTTTGAATCTTATCTGTTAGCAGGGGTTTAGACATAATGTGAAAGAATCCTCTCTATGGTAATTAAGGCATAAGCCTGGTCATTTTAATTTCTTCTCTACCTAAGATATCAGAAAGTTCAAGCTTTTGGGAAACGCTTTTCGAAATTCATGTGCATTTCGCTCGTGACAGTCACCTATTTTTACTCACTCTTATATGCTGTAGAAGAGGAGGACTGGTAATGAGCGGTTTATTGAGGTTGGATCATATGGATGCTGCCCATGGATTGCATGAGGAATGGCAGCGGAAAGCGATAACCAAGCTGACCGAGAAAATGACGGACCGTTACGCCAAATTCCCCTGCATTCCGGCTGTGCAAGGACATGCACTGAATCATTTTAGATACGGCTTTATTCATCAGGGTGAATCACAGGCTGCGGCGGAACAGCTGGCTGCTCTGCTGCGCGAGTTCGGGCTCGGATCCAGGGACTTTGGGCCTTATACTTCACTTGTCGTCATGATCGATGCGGAGCATGGCAGCGATAGCCTGGAAGGCACCCAGTATTATGAGCGCTTGTTCTGGCAGCTTTTAAGCCGAACAACCGAATATGATACGGAACCTTGGCCTACGGATCTGCCGGAGGAACCGACGGATCATCTATGGGAATTTTGTTTTGCAGGCGAGCCTTATTTTGTTTATTGCGCTACACCGGCGCATGAGCTTCGCCAAAGCAGATCCTTTCCCTACATGATGCTTGCTTTTACGCCTCGTTGGGTTCTGAAGCAGTTCAATGCCCGAACAAGGCAAGCAGAGCACACCAAGGGATTGATTCGTCAGCGATTGGCCCAATATGATCCCGTACCACCGCACCCTGACTTAAAACTCTACGGGGCGGAGGATAACTATGAATGGAAGCAATATTTTTTGCGGGATAACACGGAGTCACTATCGAAATGTCCGTTTGCAAGGCGGTACAAAGAGATCAATCAACGATAAGAAATAACACGTTGCTATCATCATACCCTAAATCGGAGTCTGGGTTAACTATGCTTTCTATTTAAGAGCTGCCACATTCGCGGTAATCCGCAGTGTGACAGCTTTTTTTGCGTAAAAGTGCTGATTGGCCAGGGTATAGGATTTTGCCCCTGAATAAGTAAATCTTATCCTTGTTGTACAAAAAATGACCAAGTTACACTTAAAGTGCGTCATATCATTTCATCTATATGCGTTAGGAGGTGTGCAAGGTACGAGGCTTTCACCAGCTTTGAAACCGCTTTAATAAACAAAATCAATTGGCGAAGGAGTTGTTTGATGAATGACAAGGTTGTCCAGAACGATGAGAGGATGGATTCTCGGATTCATCGCCGTGCTGGTGCTTGGTATGTTCCCTGTGCACAAGGCTCAAGCCGCTGAGGCATGTACGGAGCCTGCATGGAGCAGTTCTGCCGTATATGGCGGGGGGAATATCGTATCCTTCAACGGCCATGCCTGGAAAGCGAAATGGTGGACACAGGGCGAGGTGCCTGGAACGACAGGACCATGGGGTGTATGGGAGGACCTTGGAAATTGCACTCCCGGGACACCGCCCGTCGATCCCCCGGTGGATCCGCCAGTAGACCCTCCTGTAGATCCTCCGCTGCCTGGTGACCGTATGTATGTCGCTTATGCGAGTTCTTGGAACACGAGTATTTACGATCTGACGACCGCGAGCATTCCCAATTACGTCACCCATCTCAATCTTGCATTCGTAAGGCCGGATACCACGTATATTCAAGGGTCCTACGCGTTTGATCAAGCCGTTGCGGGCTTGGAATTTGTGGAAGGGGCGACCACCCCGAACGGTCAACGTAAATTTACAGCCCAGCAGTCTCAGGATCTGCGTAACAACATCGCCGGACTGAGAGCACGCGGAACGAAAGCGTTCCTCTCGGTAGGAGGCTGGTCATACAGCCAAGGTTCACAGTGGTCCAGATTCAATGCCAAGAACATTGTGGATTTGGCTCTCGATCTTGGCGCTGCCGGAGTCGACATTGACTGGGAATCCAGCGGCAGCAGCTGCAACAAAGGAACAGCCTCCCAGTTCAGCTGCACCAAGGATGGAGAGATCGCGGGTATTATTACAAGTCTCTATAATGAAATCCATGCAAGAAACGCGAATCTGCAGATTTCCATCGCCGGTTGGTCTACGGGCGCTTATTACGTGAAAGGAACGCCGTTTGAGGAAGGCAAGGTCCAATGGGGATCTCCTTTTGGCGGTACCATGTACCGCGTAGTTAAGGATCATGGCGGCAAGATCGACTTCATCAATCTGATGTCCTACGATGGCGGTATTTATTACGATCCGCGTGAAGGTTATGAATCGTATAAGGCAATATACAATGGACCTATCAACATGGGCATGCAAATTGCGCCGGAGGGATCCGGCGGGGCCGTCCTGCAACTGAATGCCGCGCCGGGCACGGTATACGATGCCGACATGATGAACGGTCAGAATAATATCGCAACACCCTATTATAATGTAGAAACGATGGTGAACTATATAAAAAATAAGGGTAGGGCGAATGATGGATTCATGCTGTGGCAGCTCTGGAAACAGCGTGTTCATCAGCCCGCCCCGTCAGGCGCAGCGAATGAGAACAGTGCGGGCCAGTACGTATGCCGAAACCTGCCGCTTCCGGGAGATTGCAATCAGACCATACCAAGCCTGCCGAAATTATAATTTTTTCCGATACTCCGAAGGCGTGCAGTCCATGATCTTACGGAAGACCCGAACAAAATAACTGATATGCCCGAATCCGACATCGAGTGCGATGTCGGATATTTTATTGTCTGGCTGACGAAGGAGTTCAGCAGCCTGGCGAACGCGATAGGAATTCATATAGTCCACGGGCGTTTGCCCGGTCATGGATTTAAAGAAACGGCAGAACTGGCCTTCGCTCATCGGGATCAGATCAGCCAGCTCACTCAGCCGGATAGGACGGTGATAATGATTCTGGATGTAGAGAATGACTTTCTTCAATCGTTCCGTTCTCACCATATCCGCTGCTTCGCTCCGGCTCCTGTTGACCAGTCGGCCAGAGGATGCGGCCTGAAACAACATGAGAAACAGATGTCCCTTAATAGCGACCTCATAACCGGCAGGTTTATGCTTCGACAGCCGTGTCATTTCCTTTATATGCTGAAGCAGCTGCTCATCGGTCTCGGATGTCATCCATCTCGGAAAGGTGGCTCTTCGCTCCTGAAAGGGAACAATCATTCCTTCTTGTACAAGATCGTAGCTGCTGCTGGCAAGCATGCCGGGATCGAACACCATGGCGCAGAAGCTGCATCCTTGATCGCCCCGGGCATGACCGGTATGGAGATCTCCTCCATCGATAAATATTGCTTCACCCGCCCGGACAGGGATGTATTCCGAGTCGATCTGAAACAGAACCTCGCCTTCCAGCACGTGGAAAATTTCCGCTTCCTTATGCCAATGGGAGTCTACCACATGGGCCCCGGGGGCAAATTGATACCAGTAGGCACCAAACGGGAAGCGTTCATTCCCGTGAACAGTGCTTTCTTTTAAGGACTGGCGAAAGGATTGATCCATGATGTACCTCCTTGGAATGAATTGCCGCTTGAATGATGTCATCTTATATCAAAATTGTGCTATAAAACAATGGAATACTGTTAGATCGGCTTAAAATAGATCAGTATAATGATATTATAACGCTTTCATCTTAAAGTTCAATTTTCATAATATAGAAAGGCGGATTAAAAAATGAAATTTACAGACGGCAATTGGCTTATCCGGGAAGGATATTCCGTTTCGGGAGCGGTTCAGGCTTATGATTTTGCGGTAAAAGGAGATACGTTGACAGCCTATGCCTCCACGGCCCCGATTCCGGGCAGAGGAGCAACGATTAACGCCCAGCTGATCACCGTGCAATTTCATTCTCCGGCACCCGGCGTCATCGGCGTAAAGCTGGTTCACTATGCGGGCGTAAGAGATAGAGGACCTGCATTCGAGTTGTACAAACAGGAAGGTGACCATACGGTCATTGAAGAGAACGATCAGGAAGCGGTTCTTCGTAGCGGCAATTTGAGCGTCGTGATCAAGAAAGGTCCGGAGTGGTCGGTTCACTTCTATAGAGGAGAAGAACGCATCACCGGCAGCAGAGCCAAATCCATGGCACATATCGTGGAAGATGGCGGACAGACTTACATGCGCGAAGAGCTGGATCTTGGCGTAGGCGAGTGGGTATACGGGCTTGGCGAACGATTCACTTCGTTTGTGAAGAACGGCCAGGTCGTGGATATTTGGAATCAGGATGGCGGTACAAGCTCCGAGCAAGCCTATAAAAATATTCCGTTCTATCTGACGAACAAAGGCTATGGCGTGTTTGTCAACCAACCGGACCTCGTATCCTTTGAAGTGGCTTCGGAGAAAGTGAAGAAGGTGCAGTTCAGCGTGCCAGGCGAGTCATTGGAGTACTTTGTCATTGACGGGCCTGATCCGAAAGGCGTGCTGGACAAATACACGAACCTGACAGGCAAGCCGGCACTGCCGCCGGCATGGACCTTCGGATTGTGGCTTTCGACCTCCTTTACAACCCAGTATGACGAAGCGACCGTCAACTCCTTTGTTGACGGTATGCTGGAACGCGATATCCCGCTGGAAGTGTTCCACTTTGACTGCTTCTGGATGAAGGGGCTCAACTGGACGGACTTCCAATGGGATGAAGAGGTGTTCCCGGATCCTGAAGGCATGCTGAAGCGTTTGAAAGAAAAAGGCTTGAAAATCTGCGTATGGATCAATCCATATATCGCGCAGCGTTCGCGTCTCTTTGAGGAAGGCCGTGAAAAAGGCTATCTCGTGAAGAAAGCCAATGGCGATGTGTGGCAGTGGAATCTGTGGCAGCCGGGTATGGCGCTGGTGGACTTCACGAATCCGGACGCATGCGAATGGTATGCAGGATACCTGCGTGAGCTGGCAGATATGGGCGTTGATAGCTTCAAGACGGATTTCGGCGAGCGCATTCCGACGGACGTTGTGTATTTTGACGGCTCCGATCCTCATAAAATGCATAACTACTACACCCAGCTCTATAACAAAGTGGTCTTTGATGTGCTGGTGGAGAAATTCGGGAAGAATCAGGCGGCGGTATTCGCACGCTCCGCAACCGTAGGCGGACAGCAGTTCCCTGTTCACTGGGGCGGCGATTGCTATGCGGATTATGAATCGATGGCGGAGAGCCTGCGCGGCGGCTTGTCCCTCGGTCTCGGCGGCTTCGGCTTCTGGAGCCATGATATTGGCGGCTTCGAAAATACGGCTCCGGCGCATGTGTTTAAACGCTGGCTGGCATTTGGCTTGCTGTCCAGCCACAGCCGTCTGCATGGCAGCAGCTCTTACCGGGTGCCGTGGTCTTATGACGAAGAAGCTGTGGACGTTACGCGCTTCTTCACGAAGCTGAAGAGCCGTCTGATGCCTTATCTGTTCCATACCGCCGTACAGGCATCGGAGCAAGGGGTGCCAAGCATGCGCGCCATGTTCCTGGAATTCCCTGAAGACCCGGCCGTTGAAATGCTGGATCGTCAATACATGCTGGGAGATTCCCTGCTTGTGGCACCGGTGTTCAGCGAGAACGGCGACGTGAAGTACTATCTGCCGAAGGGCCGCTGGACGCATCTGTTAACCGGAGAAACGGTGGATGGCGGAACCTGGCGCAAGGAAACGTACGATTTCCTCGGATTACCGTTGTTTGTACGCGGCAACTCGTTCCTGGCTTTGGGCGCAAACGACACCCGTCCGGAATATGACTATGCCGACGGAGTTGAGCTTGGCTTGTATGCATTGGAGGACGGCAGCGAAGCTTCGGTCACCGTTCGCAACATGAACGGGGAAAGCGAGCTGATTGTGCGGGCGGTCCGTGCGGGCAGCCGGATCGACTTTACGGTGGAAGGCAGCGGCAAGCCATTCTTCGTGAAGCTGCATGACACCGGAGCCGTCTCATCTGTAGAGGGCTCGGGAGTGAGCCTGCAAGAAGGCAGCATTCAAGTGGAAGCCGGACAACAAGCGGTGAATTTCACGGCAACTCTGGAAGGGTAAGCTCTGGGTACACCTGCTCGATATAAGGAAAAAAGCATAGCGAAGATAAGCCCGGACCAGCATTATGCTGGAGTCGGGCTTCTTCCATATTTTAGCTGGCCGTGAAAGGACGGCTGTGCTGATATAATAGGCCTGCGGCAGGTTTATTCACGAATGGTTGTAACCGTTTTCTTTTAAAGGGCTTGCCGAAGATTAAAGGACAGGAGCGAAGACGGTCCGATGTTATCCTATTTCATTCAACTTGTGAATGACATGAAAATCCGCAACAAATTGATATTGTCTTTTGTTGTCGTGGTCTTTGTACCGGTAGCCATCGTGGGGATATTCCTTACGGGCGAGCTCCGCAAATTTGCCTTCAACAATGCGTTGGAGCAAGCTTACCAGAACGTGGACCGGGTCAAGAAACGGTCAACCGAAGTCATCAACGTGGCAGACGATTTATCCTATCGGCTATCCTACGACGAGCGTCTGAGAAATCTTGCCAGTCGGCAATATGAAAGCGTATACGACGTATTCGTGGCTTACAGGGAGTATCCTGATTTACAGCAGGCGATACGGATGTACAAGGAAATATCGAATATCCGTTTCTATAGCGAGAACTCCACCATGCTGAACAATTGGGAGTTTCTTTATCCCGAGGAGGAGATCAAGAGAACGGAATGGTATCAGCGAGCCGAGGATGATATTGGCGTCATTTACTGGGATTATATTATGGATGAACGCGATCAGAAGGTGTACCTCAGCTTAATCAAGGGGGTTGATCTTGGAAGCAAAGACAACCGTGGCGTGCTTGTGATCAATGTCAATACGGGTATGCTGAACACGATCCTCAGCCAGGAAACGTTTGATACCATTATTGTGGACAGCAAGAACAATATTGTCGCCGCTAACCGTCCGGAGCTGTACGGGAAAACGCTAGCCGAGATTCAAGATACCAGCGGGGTTGTATACAATGCGAGCGGAAGCTATGAATCGGTTATCCATGACGAAGCCTCCAAGGTACTGATTGAACCGTTAAATACGGAATCCGGGGTTAACGGCCTGCGCATTATTTCCATATTTTCAATTGATAGCATCGTGGCGGACGCCAATCGGATCAGCAAGCTGGCGATGTCGGTCATCATCATCAGCCTGCTGCTGGCCGTTCTTCTGATCTATAGCTTCTCTTCATTGATCTCTAACCGGCTGCTGCGTCTCAGCAAGCATATTACGAAGTTAGGGACCGGTAACCTCGGCGTTGCCATGCAAATTGACGGCAAGGATGAGATCGGTCAGTTATCCCGCCAATTCAACTCCATGGTGGGTAACATTAACGACCTGATGAACGAAGTGCAGGAGTCCAATGAACAGAAAAGGTTAATGGAACAGAAGCAGAACGAAATTAAATTCAAAATGATGGCCAGTCAGATCAATCCGCACTTTTTGTTTAATGCCTTAGAGTCTATTCGCATGGAGGCACATCTCAAGGGTGAGGACGAAATCGCCCGGATTGTGCGGCTGCTCGGTAAAATGATGCGAAGCAATCTTGAGATCGGCAGCGGAAAAACAACGATAAAAGACGAGATCGAAATGGTGCAGTGTTATCTGGATATTCAAAAGTTCCGCTATGAGGATCGTCTGAAATATGAACTTCTGGTGGATCCCGAAGCCGATCGGGTAAGAATCCCGCCGCTGATCATACAGCCGCTTGTGGAGAATGCGGTCATACATGGGATGGATCACAAAGAAGAGGGCACTTTCATCAGGGTGAGGGTCTCGGCAAGTGAAGGGAAATTGCTCGTGATTACCGAGGATAATGGGGCGGGCATAACCCTGGAGAGATTGCAGATGATCTACGGTTATTTGAACGATACCGATGAGAAGGACGGAGGACGGATCGGGCTCCGGAATGTTCATGTCCGTCTGCAGCTTACCTACGGCCCTGATGCAGGTCTGATCATTTACAGCGAGCCGGGCATAGGAACACGTATCGAATTCAGTATCCCGACAGGAGGAGAGAGCGATGATGAAAGTATTAATCGTGGATGACGAACCCAAGCTGCGCGAAGGGCTGAAGAGCATTGTGCCATGGACCGAGCTTGGGTACCAGGTTGTTGGAACCGCAGCGAACGGAAGCGAAGCGTTGGAGAAGCACGGGATGTACAACCCGGATTTGATGCTGATTGATATCCGAATGCCAGGAATGGATGGATTGCAGCTGATCGAAGCCATCCGAAACCTGGATTCCGAGATTCATCTGCTCATCCTGAGCGGATATGCCGATTTTGATTATGCTAAGCGGGCGATGTCCCACCGCGTGGACGGATACCTTTTGAAACCGGTGGATGAGGACGAGTTGAGCATGTATTTGCTGCAGATTAAAGAAGCCATCGAGCAGGAACAGGAGAGGAAGGCACTGAATAGGGCAGCCTCGGATATGAGCCGCGAGCAGTTCATTCAGACATGGTTCAACCCGGAGGGCAATCCCGATCCGGCAGCTTTGCGGAATATGGCCGAGCGATCAGGACTGTTATGGAACCACTACCAAGTGCTGCTTGTTCATCATAACGGCTACGATGAATCCGTTGAGGGGGCCGATGATCGGTTGAAAAACCAGCTGATCGAAGCTTTTGAAGAGAACGGCCACGGCGCGGTCTTTTCCATGCATGGACAGCTCGGCGTCCTAATGCACACGCCGGTCTTGACGGCAGGTGGGCGTAAAGAATTGCTGCATATGGTGGAGGAAGCCGCAAGTCGGGCTGGCACGGCGATAACGGCCTCTTTGGGCCGTCAGGTCCACCGTTTGGAAGATGTGGCGGATTCGTACCGTTGTGCCAAGGAACGGATTCGCGAACGCTTCTTCCATGCTCCCGGCGAGTTGTTATTCCCTGAATCCGAGCGGTTTGCCGGCAGCATAACGGATGAAGAACGGCAGCCCTATGATCCGGAGCAGCTGATGGAACAGCTCTATTACGCCGTAGATGTGGGTAATGTGGAGGTGCAGCGGAAGCTGCTGCATGCTGCAGCGTATGCCATGGTGAATGAAGATTATACGGAGGAAAGGATGAAAAGCGCCTTCGTGGAGCTTCTGACCGGGGTCCACAACAAGCTGATGCAGCATCATACCGAGCTGCAGTCCCGCACGAAGGAATACTCGGATCGGATTGCGGCGATATTCCGCCAGCGCACAGCCTATGATTTGTGCCGCCATTCGTCCCAATTCCTGGAGGAGCTGATCTGGCAGGCGGGCAATGGCGGACGGGATCAGGAGATGAAGCGGATCATGGATCTGATTCAGCGTAATTACAATGAGAATCTTAAACTGGAAACACTGGCCTCCGTATTTAATTACAACAGCGCATACCTGGGGAAGATGTTCAAAAATACAACCGGAGAATACTTCAATACGTACCTCGATAAGGTCCGGATCGACAAGGCCAAGGATTTTTTGAAGCAGGGCATGAAGGTGTATCAGGTTGCGGAGAAGGTCGGGTATACGAATGTCGACTATTTTCATAGCAAGTTTAAAAAATACGTCGGTACCTCTCCATCCAATTTCCGTAAGGAGCTGGACTTGTAATCAGTCGCCACATTCTCACTTACAACCAGACTAAACATAAATACTTTCATATCGTGCCCTTTAGACGCGACTAAGGTACGCGTCTTTTTGTTTTCCCCCTTTCCTTCCCAAGGCATTATCGGGGAATTCAAATGCTGCGAAGCATAGAGCGGAGGGGCCGGAATCGTATCGGAGAAGCGACAGCGGTCGCCTTTAAAGCCGGGAAACAACCTTACCCTACCATCCGAAGTTTCCCGGATTTAACAGCGATCGGAGATACGATCCGGACACGGAGCGGCATAAAGGTCTTTCGCATTTTTCCACCCACCGTTAATGTCTAATTTTTATATGATTTTTAAGCCAATCCTTCGGGTACTTCCCTGCCCCAGCTTGGTTTATCATCAGGATATACAAGAGAGGAGGGGTTGGTTTGAAAGCGGTAACAAAGACAGAAGGTAGCATCCAACCTGCCGCAAAGAAAAAGAAAGGCTTTTGGGCCACTTTCAAAGAGCAGAAAGTACTGTACGGAATGTCGCTTCCATTCATCGTCATTGTGTTCATCTTCAGCTACATGCCGGTATGGGGCTGGTTGATGGCATTCCAGAATTACAGGCCGGGCAAAGGGATATTCGAGCAAAAATGGGTGGGCCTGGACCATTTCGCAGCACTTTTCGCGGACGATAAGTTTTATCTGGTGTTGCGGAATACACTCGCCATGAGTTTCATGGGATTGATCGTTGGGTTCACGATTCCGATCCTATTCGCAGTCTTGTTGAATGAGCTTCGTGGAAGCGTATTCAAGAGGACCGTACAGACGATATCTTATCTGCCGCATTTTGTGTCCTGGGTCGTGGTTGCCGGTATCGTGACCAAAATGCTGTCCACAGATGGAGGCGCTGTCAATCAGCTGCTGATGTGGCTGGGGTTCATTGATCAGCCCATACAGTTCATGGCTCAGGGGAACCTGTTCTGGTACATCGTAACGGGCTCCGATATATGGAAGGAAATGGGCTGGAGCGCGATCATTTATTTGGCAGCGATTTCAGGCATTGATCAGGAGCAATTCGAAGCAGCCAAGGTTGACGGCGCGAGCCGACTTCGCCAAATATGGCATATTACGCTGCCAAGCATCGCCCCTACGATTGCAATTCTAATGATCATGTCCATCGGACATCTGATCAGCATCGGCTTCGAGAAGCAGTTCTTGCTGGGTAACCCGCTGGTGGTGGATTATTCCCAGGTGCTGGATCTGTATGCGTTGAATTATGGCCTTGGGATGGGTCGTTTCTCATTCGGTACGGCCATCGGGATGTTCAACTCCATTGTGAGTATCCTCTTGTTGCTGCTCGCTAACGGCGTATTCAAAAAATTCACGAAGCAATCGATTATGTAGGGGAGGGAAGCAGCATGGCACGAACCAAAACAGCATTCAAGCCCACGCTCTCCGACCGCGTGTTTGATATTGGTAACTTTACTTTTATGACACTGGTCATGATCGTTACTCTGTATCCGTTCCTGAATGTTCTTGCGATATCATTGAACGATTCCGTAGATACAGTACGCGGGGGGATCTATCTCTGGCCGCGGGAGTTTACGCTTGAGAATTACGTGCAGATCTTCAAATACGACGGTTTGATTACAGGGGCCAAAATTACGATTCTCCGTACGCTGGCAGGAACATTCTTGGGCTTGTTAAGCGGCACTATGCTGGGCTACGTCCTCAGCAGGGTGGACTTTCAGGGAAGAAAGTTCATGTCGACCTTTCTTGCGCTGACGATGTACTTCTCCGGCGGAATGATTCCAGTTTTCATTCTGATCCGCGACCTGAACATGATGAATTCGTTTCTGGTCTACATCATTCCGGGCATGGTAAGCGCGTTTAACGTATTCGTTATCCGGTCTTTCATCGACAGCCTGCCATATTCGCTGCAGGAATCGGCTAAGCTTGACGGGGCCAACGATTTCACGATCTATTACAAAATCATTCTTCCGCTCTGTAAGCCCGTACTGGCTACCATCGCCTTATTCCTGGCCGTCGGGCAGTGGAACTCATGGTTCGATACGTATCTCTATAACGGCAACGCACCCCATCTCACGACGCTTCAATTCGAGCTGATGAAGGTGCTGCAGAGCACGCAGGGACAAACCAGCGGCATGATGTCGGGGCAGAACATGGCCGAAATCGTGAAGCAGGTGTCGCCGGAATCGATCAAAATGGCGATCACGATTGTGGTTACGGTTCCCATATTGCTCGTCTATCCGTTCCTGCAGCGGTATTTTGTGAAAGGCATGACGCTTGGAGCCGTAAAAAGCTAAGCGCAAGTATGGTATCAGCAGGCAACATGTCCTGTTATACGATAGATGATTAAAAATCGATTTAGGGGGTATAGCAATGAAACATAAGAAGAGATTATCGCTGCTGCTCGCGATCATGATGATGGCCACATTCGTTCTTGCGGCATGCGGCAACGGCGACAGCAACAATAGCGCAAACGGCGGCGAAGAAGGCAGCGGCGGCAACGATACGCAGCAGGAAGAGAAGCTCGAGCCGATGACCATGACGTATTACAGCGCGGATTCCAATGCAAACTGGGCCAACATGCAGGATGCGGTCGGCAAGAAGCTGACTGAGAAAACCGGCATTACGATCCAGGCCGAATACGCGGTGGACGGCTCCAATCAGAAGCTCCCGCTGATGGTGGCGAGCGGGGAATATCCGGACTTGGTATTTGCCAAGGGTGACGCCAATCTGTTTGTGGATTCCGGAGCGTTTATTGATCTGACAGATCTGATCGAAGAGCATGCGCCGAATATCAAAAAGGTGTATGGAGAATATATGAGCCGTCTGAAATGGAGCAATGAGGATGAGGCCATCTATGTCCTCCCGACACTTGCAGCGGTGGACCATCAGGCCCTTGATGCCGGCGGCACGTTCCAGATCCAGCATGAAGTGCTGAAAGAACTCGGTTACCCTGAACTGAAAACGGTGAAGGATTATGAGAACGCACTGAAAGAGTATGCCGAGAAACACCCGACCATTGACGGCCAGCCGACGATTCCGCTGACGTTGAATGCGGACGGATGGAGAATCATGATCTCGGTAACGAACCCGGCGTTTATCGCGACAGGCGTGTCGGATGACGGCGAGTATTATATCGACCCGGAAACAACCGAGGCGAAGCTTCATTACAAGCGGCCGGAAGAGAAGGAATACTTCCGCTGGCTGAATCATATGAACGCCGAGGGCTTGTTGGATAAAGAAACGTTCGTGCAGAAGACGGACCAATACGAAGCTAAAATTTCCTCCGGCCGCGTCCTTGGCGTCATTGATCAGGAGTGGGGCTTCGGCAATGCAACGAATGCACTGAGAACTTCCGGCAAGGAAAACCGTACCTATGCGAGATTCCCGATCCAGCTGGATGAGTCGACGAAGGATGCAACGTTCCAAGACACGGGTTACGTCGCCGGATGGGGCGTAGGCATTACGACATCCGCCAAGGATCCGGTTCGAATCATCAAGTTCCTGGATTATCTGGCTTCCGAAGAAGGGCAAGTTTTGATGAATTGGGGTATCGAAGGCGAACATTACAACGTGGTGGACGGCAAGCGCGTTATTCCTGAGGACGTCCAAGAGCGCAAAACCTATGACAACGCCAACTTCACCAAGGAAACAGGAATCGGCTTGTACAACGCCATGTTCCCTCGTTACGGCGACGGCGTGAAGGATTCGACGGACAACTATTACACAACGAACTTCCCGGAGACGATCATAGAGAACTATACGCCATCCGCGAAGGAAACGCTGAAAGCGTACGGCGCGGAAATGTGGAAAGACCTGTGGCCGAAGCAAGAGGAATTTGAAGTAAAGCCGTGGGGCGTTGCTTACAACATTCCGGTACCGAGCGACTCCAACATCAATATCACCTATAAAAAGGTGGAAGAGATTACCCGGAAGCGGATTCCGGAAGTCATTCTTGCCGATCCGGCGAAGTTTGATGCGCTGTATGATCAGTTCATCAAAGAACTGAATGATGCCGGCGCCGAGAAGATGGAGCAGGAATACACCCAATTGGTACGCGAACGCGTGGAACTCTGGAATAATTAGGATAGAGGCGAATAGAAGGGGCCGGCTGTATGCGGCCCCTTTTGCCGATATTCAAGGCAGTTGCTGCTAGCGGCGGGCCTTAAGTTATTCGAATAAATACAACCTAAGATGAAGGATTTAAGCTGTTTTTCGAGAAGACCTTTATCAAATTGGAATAAGGGGGGATTACACTGAATTCAGTACAGCAGCAGGCCTCAACATTGTGGTATCGGAAGCCCGCGGCCAAGTGGGAAGAAGCGCTTCCGATTGGAAACGGCCGTCTTGGCGCCATGGTGTTCGGGGGCGTACAGGAAGAACGCATTCAATGGAATGAAGATACACTTTGGTCCGGATTTCCCCGGGACACGAATAATTATGAGGCTCTTCGGCATTTGGCATCGGCAAGAGAGCTGATTGCGTTCGGAAAGTATACCGAAGCCGAACAGTTGATTGAGGGCAAGATGGTCGGCAGAAACACGGAGTCCTTTTTGCCTTTAGGAGATCTGGTTATCAGTCAGAGCGGAATTGGGGATGATTGGACGGACTATAGGCGCGAACTGGATTTGGATACAGGGATTGCATCTACTCACTTTCGAGCCGGCGGCTCCGATGGTCGCTTCAGCAGGGAAGTATTCATCAGTGCGCCTGATCAGGTAGCGGTTATTCGTTATACGAGCACGAACGCCGGAACCATCCAATTGGAGATCGGGCTTCGTTCACCGCTGCGGCATGATACCCGCAGTGCAGAAGACGGATCCTTGGTGTTGTATGGACACGCTCCCACCCATATTGCTGAGAATTACAGAGGTGATCACCCCGGGGCGGTGCTCTATGAAGACGGGCTTGGCATACGGTATGAAATGCGGCTGCTGGCCTTAACGGATAGCGGGCAGGTTACGGTGGATGACAGCGGCGGTATACGCATCAACGGCGCTGGCTCCGTCACGCTGCTGATTGCGGCTGCCACGAATTTTGAAGGCTTCGATCGAGCTCCGGGTTCTGGAGGAACCGATCCGTCCGGTATATGCAGAGAGAGGCTTCAGGGCGCGAGGCGGCGTGGCTTTGAAGAATTGCGTTCACGGCATGTCCAGGACCATCAAGCCTTGTTCAGACGCGTGGAGCTTCAGCTTGGCCGTTCAGAGAATGGACGTTCCATAGAAGCTTTAGCCACCGATGAGCGGATGGAAGCGTACCGGGAAGGACGGAAGGATGCTGCTCTCGAGGCGCTGATGTTTCAATTCGGAAGGTATTTGCTCATTGCCAGCTCTCGGCCAGGTACACAGCCAGCACATCTGCAGGGCATATGGAACCCGCATGTACAGCCGCCATGGAACAGCGATTATACAACGAATATCAATACTGAGATGAACTACTGGCCCGCAGAGACGACGCATCTGAGCGAGTGTCATGAGCCGCTGATCCAGATGATCCGGGAGCTTAGTGTAAGTGGTGCCCGGACGGCGAAGATTCATTACGGCGCCCGTGGATGGGTTGCCCACCATAACGTGGATCTATGGCGAATGGCCAGCCCGAGCGATGGCAGGGCCATGTGGGCTTTCTGGCCAATGGGCGGCGCATGGCTGTGCCGGCATCTATGGGAGCATTACCAATTCCAACCGGATCTCGAATATTTGCGGGAAACGGCTTATCCGCTTATGAGGGATGCGGCATTGTTTTGCCTGGATTGGCTTATTGAAGACGGGAAAGGGCATCTGGTGACCAGCCCATCGACATCGCCGGAGAACCAGTTTCTTACCGCGGAAGGCCTGCCTTGCAGCGTGTCGGCAGGCTCCACTATGGACATGGCCATAGTCCGGGATATATTCCAGAATTGTATTGAAGCATCACAGCTGCTGGACCAGGATGCTGAGCTGCGGGAGGAGTGGAGGGCAGCGGCAGCGAGGCTGCTGCCTTACGCCATTGATGCCGAGGACAAACTGATGGAATGGAGCGAGCCTTACCCGGAAGCGGAGCCCGGACATCGGCACGTATCGCATTTGTATGGGCTGTACCCCGGATCCGACATTACCCTTCAGGATACGCCGCAGCTTGCGGAAGCCGCTTATCGTACGCTGATGTCGCGGATCGACCATGGAGGAGGGCATACGGGGTGGAGCTGCGTATGGCTGATCAACCTGTTTGCCCGGCTACAGCAGCCGGACAAGGCATATGATTATGTCCGGACGCTGATTTCCCGTTCCATGCATTCTAATCTGTTTGGAGACCATCCTCCCTTCCAGATCGATGCGAATTTTGGAGGCACGGCCGGACTTGTGGAAATGCTGCTCCAGAGCCACTTGGGCACTATTCAGCTGCTGCCGGCGCTGCCGAAAGCGTGGGCAGCAGGATCCGTAAGAGGATTAAAGGCTCGCGGCGGGTTTATTGTGGACATGGAATGGAGCGAAGGCATCCTAACGTCTGCGCGCGTAATCTCTACGCATGGCCGAGTCTGTAGAATTAGCTGTTCCGTGCCTCTCGCCGTTAAAAGGGAAGACGGAAGTGTGGTGACGATGGATGAGCAGGGCTCATTTGAAACGGTCAGCGGAGGGATATACCTGATCACGCCAGCGACTTCCGAAGGCAGCCGCGAACACGATTGATCGTACAGTGTAGAATGCTTTGTTGATGGCGAACTGGATTCGGAATTAAAAAGCTAAAGGAGCTGAACCCTAAATGATTAACGAAAAGTTACCCAAAATGTGGTATGGCGGCGATTATAATCCCGAGCAATGGGATGCAGAAGCGTGGAAGGAAGATGACCGCATGTTTAAGCTGGCGGGCATCGATGTGGCCACCGTCAATGTATTCTCCTGGGCTTTGAGTCAGCCGAATGAGGATACGTACGATTTTGTCTGGCTGGACGAGACGATCGAACGGCTGTACCGGAACGGGGTATATATCTGTCTGGCAACCAGCACAGGGGCCCATCCGGCCTGGATGGCCCGTAAATACCCGGATGTGCTGCGCGTCGACTACGAGGGACGTAAACGCAAATTCGGAGGTCGTCATAACTCCTGCCCGAACAGCCCCACTTACCGTAAATACGCCAAAGCCATGGCCGGCAAGCTGGCGGATCGTTATAAGGATCATCCTGCCGTCCTGATCTGGCACGTATCGAACGAATACGGCGGATATTGTTACTGCGATAATTGCGCTGCGGCATTCCGGACTTGGCTTGAGCAGCGCTACGGCACGCTGGATGCCGTGAACAAGGCATGGAATACCCGCTTCTGGGGACATACCTTCTACGACTGGGAAGACATTGTTGTACCTAACGCATTAAGCGAGGAGTGGTCCGGTAATCGGACCAATTTCCAAGGCATATCCCTGGATTACCGCCGTTTCCAGTCGGACAGCCTGCTGGACTGCTATAAGCTGGAGCGGGATGAATTAAAGCGGATCACGCCAGATATTCCGGTGACCACGAATCTGATGGGCTTCTATCCGGAGCTGGATTACTTCAAATGGGCCAAAGAGATGGATGTTGTATCCTGGGACAACTACCCGTCTCTGGATACGCCATACAGCTATACGGCTATGGCGCATGCCTTGATGCGGGGACTTAAGGGCGGGCAGCCTTTTATGCTCATGGAGCAGACGCCGAGCGTCCAGAACTGGCAGCCGTATAACTCTGCCAAGCGACCTGGGGTTATGCGGTTGTGGAGCTATCAAGCGGTCGCCCATGGCGCGGATACGGTGATGTTCTTCCAGCTGCGCCGTTCGATCGGAGCCTGCGAGAAATATCACGGAGCGGTCATTGAACATGTAGGACATGAACATACCCGCGTATTCCGCGAGTGCGCGGAGCTGGGCAAGGAGCTGCAGCAGCTGGGGGACCGAATCCTGGATGCCCGTTCCGACGCCAAAGTTGCGATCATCTACGACTGGGAGAATCGATGGGGCATTGACCTGTCGAGCGGTCCGACCGTTGCCCTTAATTACGTGAATGAGGTCCATAAATATTATGATGCTCTGCACCAGCTGCATATTCAGACCGATATGATCAGCGTGGATGAGGACTTCCGGAAGTATGACGTTGTCATCGCACCTGTGATGTATATGGCAAAGCAGGGATTTGCAGAGCGCGTGGAGGCCTTTGTATCGCAGGGCGGAACCTTTGTGACGACCTTCTTCAGCGGGATCGTGAACGAGAATGATCTGGTGACGCTGGGCGGTTATCCGGGCGAGCTGCGCAAGGTGATGGGAGTTTGGGCCGAGGAGATTGATGCGCTGCTTCCGGGCCAGCAGAATCAGATGGTGCTGCGAGGCCGGAAGGGACAACTGGAGGGCACCTACGACTGCGGCATTCTATGCGACGTGATCCATGCTGAAGGAGCGGAAGTCGTTGCCGAATACGGCTCCGATTACTATCAGGGGATGCCATCGTTAACCGTGAATTCCTTCGGGCAGGGGAAGGCATGGTATGTGGCCACAAGTCCGGAGCCTAAATTCCTGAAGGACCTGATGCAAACGATATGCAATGACCATGGGATTGAGCCCGTCCTGAAGGCTCCGGAAGGCGTTGAGGTGACAAAACGCGTGAAGGAGGGCGTGGAGTTCACCTTTGTACTTAATCACATGCCGGAGAGCAAACTCGTGCCATTGGAAGGGGAGACCTACGTTGACCTGCTGACAGGAGAGGAGCATCGAGATTCCTGCGAAGTGCCGGCACGCGGAGTCATGATCTTGGAGAAGCAGCTGGGCTAGAAGGAGTGCATGAAGTTTCTGCGAGGGCATTAATCGCTCTAAGGGTTCACATAAAAAAGCAGAGAAAGCAGGGGATTCCCATGCTCTCTCTGCTTTATTTTATATGCCCAACTCAGGCTGCTTGCCTTTAGCAGCAAACCGCTGCCCAGTCTACGCTTCCTGCTCATGCAGCTTGCGGAATTCCTTCGGCGAAATGCCCTCTTGCTTCTTAAAGACAAGACTGAAATATTTCTCGTTCTTGAAGCCGACCATTTCGGAAATCGCTGCCATTTTCAAGCCCGGGTTTTGCAGCAGGATTTTGGCCTTGGAGATGCGGATGCGGTTCAGATGTTCCGGGATGTTAATGCCGTGCCTTTGCTTGAATTTGCGGGAAATGTACTCACGGCTTACGTGAAATCGATTTGCAATATCATACAGCGACACGTCGTTCTGATAATTTTGCTCGATAAATGCCGTAATGTCATGGATCAGGTCCTTACCCGTTTGCTTCTGAGTCTGCACAGCCGAGGCCAGCAGGCTCATTAATTCAATCCAATACTGCTGCCACTCGGACAGCGAGCACACATACTTGTCCGGGCTTGGCCGCTCGATGGTGGCGCTTTCCTCTTTGTACAATTTCAACAAAGCTTCAGACGACGGGTTAGCGGTTTCATGAATGACGTGATTGGCGAATCTTTCGATATCGCGGTCCCAACGCTCCAGAAGCTCGGGCGTGAGAACGCCGCTTTTCCGAATAGCTGCGATGAATGACTCTACGGCTTCGGTTATGGGAGCGGGCTGGCCGCTAAGTATGGCGAGCTTCCAGGGATCCTCATACCCGCTGAACTGCACGCCTTTATGATGGTCAACGCCCGATCGGCGCTGCTCCTCTGTATCATGGATAAAGTGATTAAGCACCGTTAAATCGCGCTGATGCAGGGCAGACGAGCATCGGGCATACAATTCCGGAATGTCTGCCGGGTATTGACCGTCGGGACTCACGCCAAAATGCATGTGGCGCGACAAGGTGCGGTGCATCCCGTTATTGATCTCTTGTAGCAGCGTGGCAAGTGTGGCAAGTTGATCCCACAGCAAAATAACCAGTTGGTGAGGTGAACCAAAGTGACGGAAGGCGATCCCGATCCGGTCCTTTTGCAGAAATTCATTGCAAATATTGAGCAGGGCAAACATGAGCAAATCCTGATGATGGCCAAAGCGGCTATAAAGCGCGTGGTCTGACTTGTCCATTTGCATGACGGCCAGTCGTATCGTCTGCGTTTGCTCCGGTACGATGCCTTCATCCTTGAGGCGATGGACCACCTGGGAATGGGCGCTTTTGTCATCGATAAGGCTGGATAACAGCTTCTCGGAATAGACCGGCCGGTACTCGTTCACCTGAACATGCTGCTGCCGCGCCGCAAGGCGCTCCCGTTCCTCGGCTTTCCAGGCGGCCGTCGCCTTGGCTACCGCTTGGTTGATAACGGCTTCCTCAATGGGCTTCAGGATATAATCCGTGCCGCTGTACCAGATGGTGTTGCGTACGAATTCGAAGTCGTCATGCCCGCTGATAACAATGAATTTGATATCCGGGTAATTTTTATGAATCCATTCCATGAGATCCACGCCGTTTTTGAGCGGCATCAGCATATCCATGAGCACGAGGCTCGGTCGGAACGCCGGAATCAGCTCCATCGCCTCAAGGCCATTGGCGGCTTCCTCAATATCGGTAATCCCGTGCGTCTCCCATTGGACCAGCAGTCTTATGGCTTTACGCACGCGTGACTCGTCATCCACGATCAATGCCTTCATCCGTTTCACCTTCCACATTTATAGTCAGTACAACTCGAAAGCCATGCGGCTTGTTGTTTTCGATGCTGAACTTGGATTTTCCGCGATAATACAGTCTCAGCCTTGTCATGATGTTGATAAGTCCGATCCCGCTGCTGTCTTCCGTGTCCATTTCGGAAAGAACCTGAAGCTGTTCCAGATCCATCTCTTCCATCCGAAGCAAATGCTCCTGCAGAGTTTGAAAGGGCTCATCCTGCATTCCGTTTCCGTTGTCCTCAACCGTGATTTGCACGATGGAGGCCGACAGGCGCTTACTTTTTAGCGCGATGTAATTGTTTTCCGCCAAGGGGTTCATGCCATGCTTGAAAAAGTTCTCGATCAGCGGCTGAACCAGCATTTTCGGGATCAACACTTGCAAAGTCGACTCATCCACATCGTAACGGAAGTCGAACTGATTCTCAAATCGTTCCTTCTGCAGCTCCGCGTAATCCTTAATATGATCGAGCTCCGTAGCCAAGGTGACCGGCTTGTCCGTATTGTACATGCTGTATCTCATCATCCGGGCAAGAGCGGAGATCAGGGAGTAAATCCTCTTCATGCCATGCTCTAGCGCAAGGGTGCCGATGGTTTGCAGCGCATTGTTCATAAAATGCGGGTTCACCTGAGCCTGCAGCGCCCGGAGCTGGTTGGTCCGGTTCGCCAGCTTCAGCTTGTATTCCTGCAGGATGAGGTTGTTGATCGTATCCATCATGCTGCCAAACCTGCGGTGGAGGGTTCCGATTTCGTCTTTGCGATTGGAGGAGATATCCACAGTCATTCGTCCGCTTTTGACTTGGCTCATAAGGCCCACCAATTCCCGGATCGGCGCCGTGATATAGACCGAAATCCAGATCGTGGCGGCGATGATGAGAATAAGGGACACGCCGATCAGCAAAATATTGACGAAGGCTGCTTTGTCCGCGCTGCTCAGAATATAGGAGGAAGGAATCTCCTTAATCATCGTCCAGTCGCTGATCGATGTTTTGATATTGTTATACAGATAGATTTTGTTGTTATACTCGAAATGGCCTTCCTTCTTGCCGGACTGCTTGATGGTGTCGTACCATTCCGTTTGAAGCTGCTGTCCAAGCCTCTCGTCATGGCCGGCATACATGATATAACCGGCTTCATTCGTAATATACAGCTGCTCATGTTCGGGCTGGAACAGCTGATTGCTGATCCGGCTCAGGAAGTTCATATCCATATCGATGGCGAGAATGCCTAATCGCTCGGTAGAAGGGACGCGTTCTATGACCCGGTACATCGTGAATACTTGTTTATCGGCCTCGTAGGGATAAGCTAACTGAAAGCCATACGTGTGCAGGGGATGGGGCGGCTGCAAGACCACCGTATCGTTACTAAGATCGGGAATTTCGGGATAGAGGTTGACGTCACTTGTTTTTCTGGCGATATCCTGGGCGAACAATGTGGCCTCTCTTTTGCCGTCGACATAAAGATAGACCTGTCTGGAGCCGCTGATGGCTTTTTGAATGGACTGCAGCGTGGCGGACTGCCTGCCGCTGGCATTGATGTTCTCATGACTATAATAAAGGCTGCGGAAAAAATCCGGATCCGAATAAACCGTAAGGGAATTACGGTTCATGTCTTCCAAATAGCTCTCCAAATTCAACCGTCCCTGATAGAGAAGGTTCATATTTTCAACAACGGCCCGTTCCTTGAGCGAGTTGGTGGTCATGACATAGCTGATGATCATGGAGATGGTGGTCGGAATGATGGTGGCCATGATCATAAAGGTAATCAATTTTGTGCGAATGCTGTTCCAATTCCAGTTCAATAAATTCACCGCCGATCAATTTTCTATACCATTTAGTTCACATCCTGTGGTAGTCCCAGGGTCTTCATCTTAGCATAATTAAATCATAGAGAAATGGATAGAGAAACGATAGGACAAGCGGAGGGGGATTTACATGAACAGCAAGAGAACGGCTGCCTTGACGCAGCAGTTGGTTTATATCGGACCCGCGCTGCTGTTTTTCGGTATTACGATCATTATCCCATTTGTGATGGGGATGTATTACTCGTTTACCAACTGGAATGGTGTCTCGGGGAATGTCGAATGGGTCGGGCTGGACAATTTCAAACAGATTTTCACAAATGACAGCGCATTCGCACAGTCCTTCTGGTTTACCACCAAGTTTACGATCGTTGGCGTGCTTCTAACGAATCTGGTCGGTTTTTTCCTGGCCTACTTCTTAACGAAAAATATTAGGGCGCGCAACTGGCTGCGGACGATCTTCTTCATGCCGAACGTGATCGGCGGATTGCTGCTGGGCTTCATCTGGCAGTTCATCTTCATAAAGGGCTTTGCCACCGTTGGCGAGGCTACGGGGATTCCGTTCTTTAATCTTCCGTGGCTGGGAGACGAAGTGACCGGCTTCTGGGGCATTGTCATGGTCTTTGTATGGCAATCGTCAGGCTATCTGATGGTCATCTACATCGCGTCCATTACGAATGTGTCCAAGGAAGTCATGGAAGCTGCCGAGATTGATGGAGCGAACCGGTTTCAAGTGCTTAAGAGCATCATCGTTCCGCTCATCATGCCGGCGGTCACCGTATGTTTATTCCTGGCGATATCCTGGTCCTTCAAAATGTTCGACCTGAACCTGTCCCTCACGAAGGGCGGGCCATACCGCTCCACGGAATCACTGGCCATGAACGTGTACAATGAGGCATTCCTGAACAACCGGTATGGACTCGGGACGGCCAAGTCCCTGATCTTCTTCCTGGTCGTTGCCGTCATCACGCTCATTCAAGTCCGATTAACGAAGCAGAAGGAGGTTGAAGCTTAAATGAGATCGAAGAAACCTCCTATGTCGGCTTCCACGATCGTATTGCAGATTGTGATGGTCATTATAGCGCTGATCTTCCTGGCGCCCTTTTACTTCCTGCTGGTGAACTCGGTCAAATCGCTGGGCGATATTATGGTCGACGCGGCCAACTGGCCAACCGCTTTTCATTTTGACAACTACAGCAAGGCTTGGGAAATGACCCGCTTCCCGGAAGCATTCGCGAATTCCGTCATCATCACGGTTATCAGTAATTTAATCATCGCCATGCTGAGTGCGATGGCGGCTTACCGAATGGTTCGATCCAATACGAGATTCAATCAAATCGTGTTCATGCTGTTCGTATCGGCGATGGTCATTCCGTTCCAATCCATTATGATTCCATTGCTGCAGGTCATTAACTTCCTGGGCGTTAACAACAGCATCGTGGGCTTGATTCTCAGTTATCTGGGACTCGGCATCCCGTTGTCGGTCTTCCTGTTCCACGGATTCGTGAAAGGCATTCCGCTTGAAATCGAAGAGGCCGCCACGGTCGACGGAGCTTCTCCGTTCAGAGTATTTGCCCGGATCGTTTTGCCGATGCTGAAACCTATGATGGTGACGGTCATCATCTTGAACTGTCTGTGGGTATGGAACGACTACCTGCTGCCGTCCTTGATTCTGCAAAGTCCGGAACTGCGGACGATTCCGCTTGCGACCTTTGCCTTCTTCGGGCAGTATTCGAAGCAATGGGATATGGCGCTGCCGGCGCTCGTGCTGGGCATTACGCCGATTATCATCTTCTTCCTGTCATTACAGAAGTACATTGTTGAAGGCGTTGCTGCCGGCTCCGTTAAGGGGTAAAGGCAGCCCGGCTCTCCCAAATCGGTTATTCCATCTTTATATATAAACAATTCTAGGGGGTAGTAAAGATGAACAAAATGAAATTATCACTCGTGATGCTGCTGGCTTTCTCGCTGCTGCTTGCGGCCTGCGGCGGCAAGTCGGAGGAAGGCCAGGGCGGAAGCTCGGATGGAGCTTCCGGCGAAGTGAAAACCGTTAAGATTTTCCAATTCAAAACCGAGATCGTAGACGGCTTGAATGAACTCAAGGTTGAATTCGAGAAGGAGTATCCGAACATCAAGCTGGATATTCAAACCGTGGGCGGCGGTGCAGACTATGGTGCTGCTCTGAAAACGAAATTTGCATCCAACGATGCGCCTGATATTTTCTCCAATGGCGGCGACGCCGAGATGGAGATGTGGATTGACCGCCTGGAGGATCTGTCCGATCAGCCTTGGGTGAACGATCTGGTGGACATGGCGAAAGAGCCGATGACCAAAGACGGTAAAGTATACGGCATGCCGATGAACCTTGAAGGATGGGGTTACATCTACAATAAAGATTTGTTTGAGCAAGCGGGCATTACCGAGCTTCCTAAAACCTATGCCCAACTGGAAGATGCCGCGAAGAAGCTGGAAGCGGCAGGCATAACCCCTTTTGCTAATGCTTATCAGGAATGGTGGTTGATCGGTAACCAAGGCATTAACCCGGCGTTTGCCCAGCAGGAGGATCCGAATGCCTTTATCCAGGGCTTGAACGACGGCACGCAAAAATTCGCGGGCAATGCGAAGTTCGAAGAGTGGGCCAAGCTGATGCAGCTGACATTGGATCACGGGAACAAAAACCCGCTGACCACTGATTACAATACGGCCATCTCCCTGCTGGCTACCGGCAAAGCAGCCATGATGCAGAACGGCAACTGGGCCCAAACCGAGATTGATGCCATCAATCCGGACCTGAATCTTGGCTACCTGCCGATGCCGCTTGGCGACAATGCGGAGCTGAATGACAAGCTGAACGTAGGCGTACCTGCGAACCTGGTCATCAACAAGGATTCCGCGTCGAAGGAAGAAGCGAAGATTTTCCTGAACTGGTTTGTGACATCCGATATCGGTAAAGAATACATCGTCAAAAAATTCAAATTCATTCCGGCCTTGAAGACCATCGAAGCAACGCCTGAGGATATGGGTGACCTCGGCTCCGCTGTGTGGGAGTATGTGCAGGCTGGAAAAGTACTGCCAAGACAATCCGCGAAGTTCCCTGACGGTGTAGCACAGGAATTCTCCGGTGCGATGCAGGCCTTCTTCGCCGGCAAATCCGATGCGAACAAGATGCTTGAGGATATGCAGACATCCTGGGATAGTCTGAAAAAGTAAGGAGCAGCACTCTAATCCAAGTTAGCGAATCATCATAAGAGGTATGATCCCTGTCCGACAAGACTTGGGATGGTGCCTCTTTTCTTTAAGATTCAAATTACGTCGATCGTTACGATTTTCCTAGCTAGAAGAACGAAGAAGGAGGCAATTTGATGATTAATCAACGTTTACCCAAGATATGGTATGGCGGGGACTATAATCCCGAGCAATGGGATAAGGCAACGATGGAAGAGGACCTGCGGATGTTCGAGCTGGCCGGTGTTGACGTGGCGACCCTCAATGTATTCTCCTGGGCGAAAACGCAGCGCGATGAGGACAGCTATGATTTCACGTGGCTTGATGAAATTATGGACCGCTTGGCAGAGGAGCAGGTTCATGTCTGCTTGGCAACAAGCACGGGGGCGCATCCGGCCTGGATGGCCAAGAAATACCCGGACATCCTGCGTGTTGACTACGATGGGCGCAAACGCAAATTCGGCGGTCGCCATAATTCATGTCCGAACAGCCCGACATATCGCAAATATTCGGTGCTGATGGCGCGTAAGCTGGCTGAGCGTTACAAGGATCATCCGGCACTGGTCATCTGGCACGTCTCGAATGAGTACGGCGGGTATTGTTATTGCGACAACTGCGAGTTGCAGTTCCGCGTCTGGCTGAAAGAGCGCTACGGGTCGCTCGACAAGCTGAATGCCGCATGGAATACCGGCTTTTGGGGCCATACCTTTTACGAATGGGACGAGATTGTGGTACCGAATGCGCTCAGCGAGGAATTCGGCGGAAACCGAACCTTCTTCCAAGGGATATCGCTGGATTACCGCCGTTTCCAGTCCGACAGCTTGCTGCAATGTTACCGACTGGAAAGAGATGAGCTGAAGAAGGTTACGCCGGATATTCCGGTCACGACCAATCTGATGGGATTTTATCCGGAGCTGAATTACTTCGAGTGGGCGAAGCACATGGATGTGGTATCCTGGGACAACTATCCCGCGATCGATACGCCGGTAAGCTTTACGGCGATGTCGCATAATCTGATGCGCGGGCTGAAAAGCGGACAGCCGTTCATGCTGATGGAGCAGACTCCGAGCGTTCAGAACTGGTCGCCCTACAATTCCGCTAAGCGTCCCGGCGTAATGAGGCTGTGGAGTTATCAGGCCGTAGCGCATGGCGCGGATACGATCATGTTCTTCCAGCTCCGCCGTTCCGTCGGGGCATGCGAGAAATTCCATGGCGCATTGATCGAGCATGTGGGACATGAGCATACCCGGGTCTTCCGGGAATGCGCGGAGCTGGGGCAAGAGCTGCTGCAGATCGGAGACAAGCTGCTCGATTCCCGTTCGGACGCCAAGGTAGCGATTATGTATGATTGGGAGAATCGTTGGGCGCTAGAGCTGTCAAGCGGACCTTCCAAAGCGCTGAATTACGTGGATGAGGTTCATAAGTATTATGATGCGCTGTACCAGCTGAATATCCAGACGGATATCATCAGCGTTGAGGAGGACTTGAGCAAGTACGATGTGGTGATTGCCCCGGTGATGTATATGGTTAAGCCTGGCGTTGCCCAGCGAGTAGAGCGGTTTGTGTCCAGGGGCGGAACCTTTGTGACGACCTTCTTCAGCGGCATCGTCAATGAGAACGATCTGGTGACCCTGGGAGGTCATCCCGGCGAGCTGCGCAAGGTGACTGGCATCTGGGCCGAGGAGATCGATGCCCTGCTTCCCGGACAGCAAAATCAGATCAACATGAAGCAGGATTGGGGGTCGCTGCGTGGAAGTTATCCATGTGGAACTTTGTGTGACATCATCCATGCGGAGACAGCGGAGGTTCTGGCGGAGTACGGATCCGACTTCTATAAAGGCACGCCTGTTCTCACGAAGAATGTTTTTGGCGAAGGTCAGGCCTATTATGTGGCGAGCAGTCCGGATTCGCAGTTCCTGCAGGGATTTCTCGCCAATCTGTGCGAAGAACAGGGCGTGAAGCCGCTACTTGAAACACCAGCCGGAGTAGAGGTGGTAGAGCGGGTGAAGGAGGGGAACTCCTACTTGTTCATCATGAACCACAATGCCGAAGAGATGACGTTTGATGCAGGTTCTGCCAATCAATTCGATCTCCTGGGCAGCCGGCAGATTTCAGGCCATGTTACGATTCCGGGAAGGGACGTCATGATTCTGGAAAGGACGGCCGCCGTAAGGTCTTAAGAAGGACCATGGAGATTTAACTCGGACCTTGTTAGGGGGCAAAAAGCAGTGAGTATACATTTTCATGAAGATCTGGGAGTGTTCCATCTCCAAAGCGATCGGTCAAGTTACGTGATTGAGCTTGTGCGGGGCGTTTATCCGGCGCATGCCTATTGGGGGCGCCGGATTCGCGATAACCGCGTCGGCAATTTACTGGAGCGCCGGGGAAGAGCATCCTTTTCGCCCACGCCGTTTCGCGAGGACGCTTCCTTTTCCCTGGACAGCTTGCCTCAGGAATATCCGGGCTACGGCAGCGGCGATTTCCGGCAGCCTGCGTATCAGGTACAGCTGGCTAACGGGGCTACGGTCACCGAAGCGGAATATGTCCGTCACCGGATATACAGCGGCAAACCGAAGCTGGAAGGCTTGCCTGCCGTATACACGGAACAGGATGCCGAGGCGGATACGCTGGAGCTGGAACTGCTAGATCGGGTAAGCGGCTTGACGATTTATTTGTCTTATACGGTCATGCATGCGTTCGACGCCATCACGCGTTCCGTGTCCTTCCGTAATGACAGCAAGGAGAACATCACCCTGCTGCGTGCCATGAGCGCCAGCGTGGATATGAATCATAGCCGTTATGATCTTTTGCATCTTCATGGGGCATGGGCGAGAGAGCGCCATGTGCAGCGCAGAAGATTATCTCCCGGCATGCAGGGAATTGAGAGTCGCAGGGGTTCAAGCAGCCATAACCATAATCCGTTCCTTGCGCTGCTGTCCGAAGGCGCCGGCGAAGAGCATGGTGAGGTGTACGGCTTCAGCCTTGTATACAGCGGCAGCTTCTCCGCGCAGGTTGAGGTGGATCAATACGAAACAGCCCGGGTCACGATGGGATTGAATCCATTCGATTTTTCCTGGCTGCTGGAGCCGGGACAATCGTTCCAGACGCCGGAAGCGGTAATGGTCTTCTCGGCGGAGGGCCTCGGCGGCATGTCCAGACGCTATCATAAGATGTACCGTACAAGGCTGAGCCGGGGGCAATTCCGGGATGCCACGCGCCCGGTGCTGGTTAACAACTGGGAAGCGACCTACTTTAACTTTAATGCGGATAAAATCGAGCAGATCGCCAGCGCCGGAAGGGATCTCGGTATCGAGCTGTTCGTGCTGGATGACGGATGGTTCGGCAAGCGAAATGATGATACGACTTCCCTTGGGGATTGGGTCGTTGACAAGAACAAGCTGCCGGAGGGCCTTGAGGATCTCGTGAAGCGGGTCCGCAATCTGGATATGCAGTTCGGCTTGTGGTTTGAGCCGGAGATGATTTCCCCGGATAGCGATCTGTACCGTCAGCATCCGGACTGGTGCCTGCATGTGGATGGACGCCGGCGAACGGAAGGAAGACAGCAGCTGATCCTGGACTTCTCCCGTGAGGAAGTAGGCGATGCGGTGGCCGATATGCTTCGGAGCATCCTGCAAAGTGCGCCGATTACCTATGTGAAATGGGACATGAACCGGAATATGACGGAGATCGGGTCGGCTGCGCTGCCGCCTGAGCGCCAGCGGGAAACGGCCCATCGTTATATGCTGGGGTTGTATCGGGTGATGGAGCAGCTGACGACCGAGTTCCCGCATATTTTGTTTGAGAGCTGCTCCGGCGGTGGCGGACGTTATGATCCGGGGATGCTGTATTACATGCCGCAGACGTGGACAAGCGATAACTCCGATGCCGTCAGCCGATTGAAGATTCAATACGGAACGAGCCTTGTGTATCCTCTTAGCTCCATGGGAGCCCATGTGTCCGCCGTTCCGAATCATCAGGTGTTTCGGAATACTTCGCTGCGTACGAGAGGCCATGCAGCGATGTCGGGCAATTTCGGATATGAGCTTGACCTGACGGCCTTCAGTGAGCAGGAAAAGGAAGAGGTCCGCGAACAGGTGAAACTGTACAAGGAGATTCGGCATCTGGTGCAGTTCGGGGATTTCTATCGCCTTCGGAATCCGTTCGAAGGGAACGAAGCAGCCTGGACCATCGTCTCCGAGGATCGCTCGGAAGCGGTGCTGTATTATTTCCGCATCTTAAGCGAGGCGAATGAGCCGATTGTGTGGCTGCGCACGGCAGGGCTGGATCCGGAAGGGGACTATCGGTGCGTGGAGGATGGGAATATCTACGGCGGAGACCGACTGATGAACGCCGGATTGGCCATTCCCGCGATGCATGGCGATTTCCAGAGCTTTATGTGGAGATTCGAGCGAGTGTAAGCTGTTGACTCAAAACTAAGGGTACCATCTGCGCCCGAGCGCAAGCGTTATATATAATATGAATCCATCATTAAGCGAATAAAGCCAAAAGAACCGTCAGAGCTGCAACAACTCTGGCGGTTCTTGCTGTTTCATTCCGGCTGCTCTTTAGGTTGTGGTGATGGAATAGATACTCCGGTCCGTAGTGAGCACCACTTGATGGTCCTGGATGTCCGCAGCCGTTAACCCGTCCAGTCCAATGACGAAGGCATCGCTTGGCAGCGGCGCTTCATGGCCGGCCGTGATGACAACGCCGGGGCCGTGCAGCAGGAGCGCATGGCGGTCTCCATAACCGTCGATGGACTGCTCTTGATGCTGCTGGTGTTCAAAACGCTCCAGCTGTATTTTAATCTGATCCTGATCCTTCTCTTCTTGCTTGGATATGTGCAGAGTGTGATTGCTTTTGGATTGAAGCCAACGGGTGACCTCTTCGATCGATGGATTCATCATGAACACCTTCCTTGGTTTTAGGGTGGCTTCAGATAGTCTGTCCATGATGGCGTAACCTTATTTCAAATTCATGGGCTTCCTCCGTCAGACATATGAAAAATTAACGCTGATCAAACCCTCTTCATCTATTTACGTGTTAATATAGTTAAATAATATGGAACAATCGCATGATACATAAGGAGGGGCCATGAGCAAGAAATGGTATTATGTTCTCGCCATCCTGTTCGTAGCCTGCAGCTGGGTCGGGAATGTCTGGTATTATGAAGCCAACCAACTGGGAAGAACCGTATTCCTTGAGCATCATGTGGAAACGAGGGAAGGGGGAGGCCGCGTATTTGACTTGTATTATGTAGAGGACAAACGATCAGACAAGACGTTAAGCTCCATCCGGATCGAAGGTTATCCCGAACAGATCGTAACGCCATACCCCAAATATGCAGAGTATCAGAGGCAATACTTAGGCAAAATGATGGTGAACTTAAATAAACCCGCTCCTGAGGAAGAAGCGCAAGAAGAAGAGCAGCTTAAGGAACCGGTTCTCGTTCGAGAGATTACCGCGCTATATTCCGATGGAACCTCGGAACAAGTGGATATCGGGGAGATTTACATATGGCCTGGCGTATATGATCAGGAAGAACAACATCCGATATCGTGGACGTCAGGCGGATCTTCTTCCGATAACTCGGGCTACGAATCTGCCGTCATGAAGCGGAACCTTCAGTTATCGGCGTTCTCTTCTAAATTGCTGGATATCGCAGACGGAGGGGATCTTCGAATCCATGCCGACATTTCCGGACAAATACCGGGCACTAGTTACCAGTCACAGCCTTCGGAAGCGCACATCGAGTTGAGAGGAGAATCTATCGATGAGATTCAGCTTCCACTCAAGATTAATAAAGGGGATTCCATTAGAATCAGCCACCAATATAATATGCCTTCGCTTAAGAACAGCATGCAGGTATATCAGTTGATATTGAGAACCACCTATGTGGAGGAAGGCGGGCGGCAATGGTATGGAGATACGCTGATTCCTTATCAACCAAGTCCGACGGAACATGAAATGACGGAATTTGTCCGGGAAAGCAGGAAGGGATCATGAGGAGCGCTTGTTATCGCATCGTGTGGGGGCTGCTCTTTGTACTGGTCGACCTGATGATCGAATTTGTGGATGTATTGCCGGATATGCTGGGATACCTGCTGATGGCTTCGGGATTATGGCGGCTCCAGTCGTTAAACGGATATTTTAGGGCAGGGCATCTGTCAGCCTGGATGCTGCTGATCTGGTCGGTTCTTTCATTATTCTGGTTTCCTGAGGTGGGGACAGGCAGCATGCCAATGCAATCGGTGAAGGAACTGCTGATTCATCTGCCTGCCGTCTGCTTGCATATGGTATTGATTTTCGGAATCTGCCGAGGCATCCAAGCCTATTCCACAGACGCCGAATCCGGATTGGATCATAAGGCGCGCCTCCGGGGGCACTTGTTTATGGCCGCGCAGCTGCTATGGCTTATCGCCTATCCGTTCATCTTAAATCTGGATTCAGGCGATATGATCCCTGTGATTTTTGTATGCTCGCTCGTTGTGATGGTTGCCGAGATCGCGGTTCTGCTTCTCGTCAGGCTGGCCGGACGGGAATGGGCAGAGGGAACGGAATAAAGCGCAAAAGACTTCTGCCCGTAATTGTTAACAAGAGTTAACCAAGTTTAACTGTTATCTTTGCTGGGATGATAAACAATCGTAACTCCCAGCTGATTATATATTTCTTCGGTGTAGTGGTGATCCGGGCAATGCTTGATCGTAGCCATCTCTTCCTGCCTGGAAATCAGCTTCTGCTCGCAGTCAGGACAACGGTCCTGAAAAAGGAATTTCAGCTTATTCAACATGGTCACCATACACCTCCTTTATTTCCGATATAAATACTTGGGTTTATTATAAATCAACAACGGGGCACATTCAATAGCAATGTGCGCCGTTACGATATTAAATTGAATTGGAGATCGATCACCTTGATAGTGCAGCTTGTAGTCATGATCTTTATAGGTATCATCGGTTCTTTTTTCTCAGGACTGCTGGGAATTGGCGGAGCGATCATTAACTTTCCCTTGCTGCTATACGTTCCTTCCTGGTTTGGACTGGAGGCCTTTACCTCCAAGGAAGTGGCGTCCATCAGCATGCTGCAGGTATTTTTCGCCTCATTGTCAGGCATGATCACCAACCGGATGAGTTCGCGTGGCGGTGAGTCGTACTTTCACAAGCCATTGGTCATTCAGATGGGAATCAGCACTCTGGTTGGCAGTCTGATCGGGAGTCTGTCCTCGATGCTGATGACCAGCGGTACGATTAACGTGATCTACGGTTTTCTGGCGGTTATCGCTGTGTTATTGATGATTGTGCCGACCCGGGCAACCATGGAAAACAGGTCGGTTAGCGAGGTGACTTATCATTCAGGGATTGCGATGGGCGCAGCCTTTATCGTCGGCGGTATTGCTGGGATTGTCGGCGCTGGAGGCGCCTTTATCCTGATCCCCATCATGCTGACGATCCTTAAGATACCGACGCGGATCACCATCGCATCATCACTCGCGATCGTCTTTCTGTCCGCGGTCGGGGGCGTTATCGGCAAAATCGCCTCTGGCGACATTCCGATCTGGCCGTCCTTGTTCGCGGTCGCCGGAAGCTTGATGGGTGCCCCCATCGGCGCCATCATCAGTCGCAAGATGAACGTCCGACTGCTGCGATACGCCTTGGCACTTCTCATTGCGGTTACGGCCTTGAAGATCTGGATCGATATTTTAGGGTAAGTAAAGAAGTAGAACCTTATTCATTATAGGGAAGAGGAGGGGATCAAGCATGAGAACCAATCAGCTGGGATCTTCGGAATTGTATGTAAGCGAAATCGGGCTGGGCTGTATGTCACTGGGTACGGATAAGGGACAAGCCGTGAAGCTTATCCATGAAGCGCTGGACCGGGGCGTGAATTTTCTGGACACAGCGGATCTGTACGACGAAGGCCGTAACGAGGAACTGGTAGGCCAAGCGGTTCAAGGCCGGCGCGAGGATGTGATCATCGCTACCAAAGTCGGCAACCGTCGTGTACCGGGACAGGATGGCTGGGTATGGGATCCTTCCAAGCAATACATCAAATCCGCCGTTAAGGACAGCCTCCGCAGATTGGGTACGGATTATATCGATCTGTATCAGCTTCATGGGGGGACGTTAGATGATCCTATTGACGAGACGATTGAAGCTTTTGAAGAGCTGAAGCGGGAAGGGTGGATTCGATACTATGGCATTTCGTCCATCCGGCCGAACGTCATCCGCGAGTATGTTGCGAAATCCAATATCGTCAGCGTCATGAGCCAGTACAGCATTCTGGACCGGCGACCGGAGGAAGCGGTGCTCGATCTGCTTGCCGAGAACGGAATATCCGTCATTGCACGGGGACCCGTTGCCCGCGGCATATTGTCGGACCGTGGGCAAGCCAAAGCCGAGAAGGGCTATCTGGATTACAGCAAAAATGAGCTGCTTGATGTACTCAAGGAGCTTGAAGAGGTTGGCGGTGACACGGATCTATCCCATCTGGCTATTCGATATGCTTTGGCCCATGCCGCAGTTGCCTGCACCATCCCTGGTGCAAGCTCGCTTGAACAGCTGCGGCATAACTTGGCGGCGGGAAATAAGGAAGAGTTATCGCCGCAGGACATCCAATCGATCCAGGCGATCAGTCGTGCCAACCAATATGAGGCTCATCGGTAACGATCGGTGAAATAAGCCTGTGAATGATCCATCCCGTTAATTTTTTGGGACATGAAATATTTACGGCCTGAAGGTTTACGGATGAACCCCATCTTTGCATGTTATAATAACTGAATAAGAGCCTGACGTCAGGTGAATATAGATCATGCCCGCAATCCGCTTTAAGGATCACGGGCTTTTTTGTACCTTATATATGAATTGGCGTCAAAAGATTGGAAATGCCAAACTTTTTGAGACGATGGTTCGTTCCAAGTAACGTAAACCGCGCGGCTTATGCCATAATCGTTAATGGTGAAAGGATTCTAGAATGATTACCATTGAGCATCTATCAAAAACCTATCGCAAGGGCGCTTGGGCGCTCTTGGATGTTTCTCTACAATTGGATAAAGGTATGACGGGTCTGCTAGGCCCCAACGGCGCCGGCAAAACCACGCTGATGCGCATTCTGGCAACCTTATTGACGCCGACCTCCGGGCAGGTGAGAGTGAACGGGATATCGATTGGACGGCCGGAGGAGATCCGGCAGATGATCGGGTATTTGCCGCAGCATTTTCACATTTATCCGCAGCTGACCGGCCGGGATTATCTGGATTATGTGGCGGCTATGAAAGGGATCACGGAACGGAGTGCCAGGCAGAAGGAAATCTCCAGGCTGCTCGAGATGGTGAATCTCCAGGGAAAGGCTGATAAAAAAGTTCGCACTTATTCCGGGGGAATGAAGCAGAGGCTGGGTATTGCCCAAGCATTATTGGGATCGCCTGATATCTTGATCGTTGACGAACCGACATCCGGGCTGGATCCCCAGGAGCGTGTCAGGTTCCGGAATGTGTTAACCCGCTTTAGCATCGACCGGACGGTCCTGCTATCCACCCATATCGTCGCCGATATCGAAAGCAACTGCCGGCGTATCGCAGTCATGAACAAGGGGAGATTGGCCATGAACGGCAGCCTGACTGAACTGCAGGCTTGCGGGAAGGGCCAAGTATGGGAAGCGGTGATGAGCCCGGACGAATTTGCCTTGATTGATCCCATGTCCGTCGTGTCTACCCGAACCGTTCCGGAAGGCGTCCTCTGCCGGTTTATCGGTCAAGCGGCTCCGGTTGCAGGGGCGTTTCCCGCGGATCCGACCCTGGAGGATGGGTATCTAAGCCTGCTGCGGAGGGATCGCCATGCATAAATGGTGGAGGCACAGTCTTCTTGAGCTTCGGCTTTTGTTCGGCAACCCTTTGTTTGCCTCGCTTCCGATTATCTATGCGATTCTGTTCATCATTATGATGCTGCAGGCGGCGAGCGGCAACGGGCCGAACCATAATCTGTACACGGCGGCTTATTCCTTCCACATGCTGGGTCATACGATGACCCTGGGTCCGGCTATGTTAATCGGCATCTTGTCCATTCGCCGGGATGTCCGCCGTCGATCCTTTGAATGGAATCACAGCTTGCCCGTGTCTTTCTTTACCTTGTTGTCGTCGAAATATGTGGTCAGTCTGTTGTACTTTTCCCTGTTCACGTTGTCGACGTCGGTTATATTCTATATCCTGTCGGTTAGCCAGGGAATCGCCGGTCATATTGCGATGATGCATACCATGCAATTTGCTGTGCAGTATGAGGTTTCCTACATGGTGACACTCGCACTCGCCATGCTTCTCGGGGCAAGCATTCCGAATCGGATCGTTTATTTGATTGGTTTCTGTGCATGGATGTTCGGAACGTTTTTCATGGAAATTTATATTATCAGCGAATTAAGATGGATGCCGGCCCAAGTGTTTCACCTCAACCAATTCTTCCTTCAATCCAATCGGTTTGAATACGAGAATTGGGGGTACGACCTGTTTGGCGAAGATTTAATGAGTTCCCGGGGGTTCGTTCTTGCCTTCACGTTCCTGCTGCTAACGGTGTGTTTATTCTTGTTAAACCGCAAGCGCCCCACGATGCTGCTGAAAGCGGGATGGCTCGCGGTGCTGGGGGCTGTCGTATTGACGGCAGCTGCAGCGGTACCCTACGGCACGCTATGGGCGGAAAGATATGCCCAAATTGATGCGAAGCTTGAAGACCCTACGGTTTCTTATATCGATGATCCTGAAGATGGATCCTTTTATCATGTTTCTTCTTATGATATCAAGCTGAAGCGGCTGCCAAACGATGAACTTCGCGTGATGGCGAAGCTAACGATACCCGCCTCCGAATTATCGGGCATGAGGCAGCTTCCGTTAACCCTGAACCGGATGTTCAAGCTTGAGCGTGTCCAACTTCAAGGTATTGACGCTCCTTATCGCAGACAGGGAGATCGGTTATCGGTAAGGATGGTTGGCGATGCCAAGGGAGGAGACATTCAAGCCGAGCTGGAATATAGGGGCAAGGTCATGGATTTTATGTCCGGGTACTCCCGTGAGGAATTTTCGGTTTACAGTGTGGGTCCCGAAGTTAAACTGGATGGATTTATCGCGTGGTATCCGCTTCCGGGTCATCAGCATGTATATTTAAAGAGTGATAACGAAGACCGTCCTCCGAAATATGTTTATTTGGGCTGGGAATTCGGCCGGATGCGTTATTCTTTCGGTGAGATGAAGCTGGAGGTGGAAGGGTATCCGGTTCCCTTGTATACGGGGATGCAGGAACTGGAACGGAGGCCCGGCTACCAGCGGTTTGAAGATAGGGGGATCGAGCAGAACATCTCCCTGTACGGAGGTCGGTTCTGGAAGGAAATCCGCCGGAATGATCTCCCGATTACCGTCGTGACAACCCCATATTTGGAGAAGGCATCCGTGTTGATGCTGCGGGATATGCAAAAAAAGTATGACTATTTCTCCAAGTGGGTACCCGCGTTCAACAGCAACGTCGACAAGATCTTATATTTAGGTCAAGGTTTTGATTATCCCCGGGTGGACCATCGTCTGATTCTGTCCTCGAACCAGTACACATATAACTACTCAAACTTGTCGGGCGAATGGATGAACTCGATTCTGTTTGGCAACCAGGATGGGTTTAATTATTATTTTGAACATCCCGAACGAGATGTGCGCGGGAAGATCAGCAGTCTTTTCTGGTATGTGTATTATGTGGAAGAGAAAGGGCTTAGCGATAAACAGCTGAGATCCGCTTACGGAAATCTTCGGTCGGTACAGCAACTGTTGTTCAAGAATGGGGACGGCGATGATCCTCAAAACAAAATAGGGATAAGTATGGCTCAGCAAGTCAGAAGGGCGCTGGAAGAAGGCAGAGGGGAGCAGGTCAAAGAGCTGCTGGTTCATTTTTACCAGCAAGGGCTGATGCTCCCGAGCACCGAACGGAATTCGTACTTAAATCCGGAGAGCCCGATTACGTACAAAGAGTGGCAGCAGAAATGGAATGCCATGTTGAATGTCAAATAATGACGACTATGCACATGCACACGGTCGGTTATAATTGAGAAATAGATATAATGGGAAGATTAGAATGCACATAGAAAGGGGGGGAAGGCATGATTTCCGATCAGCAGCTGTCCGAACGCATGGCTGCCGGCGACCAGGAAGCTTTTGAAATGCTGGTGACGAGGTACCATGGTCCGCTGCTCAGTTATACGACCCAGAGGCTGGCCGACAGGCAAAAAGCCCAGGATATCGTTCAGGAAACGTTTATCCGGCTCATTCGGCATCTGAAGCAGCACGGCACGCTGGAACATGTTCGCTCCTGGCTTTATCGCGTCGCTCTGAATATGTGCAAGGATTATTGGAAAAGCGCATCCTACAGGTCTGAAGGTCTGGCGGGTGAGGAGATGCCGGATGCATACGACCCTGCACCCGGCGCGGAAGAACTCGTGGAAAGGCAGGAAACCTCGCTCGAGATTGCAGCATCGCTGGAAAGCCTGCCCGATATACAACAGGAAGTCATATCTCTTCGATTCTTTCATGATCTGAAGCTGCAGGAAATCGCCGACCTGGTCGACCTCCCCTTAAGTACGGTGAAAACGCATTTATATAACGGCTTGAGAAAGCTAAAGAAAACATTGTCCATGGAGCATTCCGATTTGGTACCCGTTCATCCGTCCCGAAGGACGCGGGAGACGAGTCCCCAGGAACAGGTAAGGAACCGCTCCAAGTCGGAAGAGCCGGATTCGCAGAGCAAAGTAAAAGAAAGTGAGGTGTATCTCCATGGATCATCCATTCGATAATGAATTGAGAAGACTCGAAGACGAGCTTCGCGGCCCGCTTAGACGCGCTGCTCTTCCATCGCCGTCACCGGATGAGACGGCGCAGCTCATTGCGTCTCTTCAGGGAGAGTTCAATCAGCTCAGGATTGAGCCCGAGTCCCCCAAGCTGGATTTTAATCCGCAGGTCGACCCGCCCTCATTAAAACAGATTCTCCGGAGCCAGATCCGATTGAATCAAAGATCCATTCTGCTCACGGCAGGCGCGGTATTCTGCATGTTGGTTCTGCTGATCGATCCGGAGTATCCATTGGATCAGTTTGCCGGATTGCCCGGCGGCATTTTTCCGTTGATTACCCCGCTGCTTCTGATTGTATCGATGCTGTTCAGCAGCCGAACCTGGGATAAAGGGATGCGGGCCGTGGAGACCCTGACCCCATACCCGCCGGCTCTTGTGTTGTATACCCGCCTGCTGCTTGTGACCGGTATCGTCATCGGAATGGCCTTGCTGAGTACCCTCGCGCTCGGGCTGCGATCCATCCAGGCGGAAACCTCCCGCTTTTTATTCGGACCCTTTATCCTGGAGTGGATGGGGATTCTGCTGGTGACGGGTGGTGCTGCGATGTATATGCTGTTTCGCAAAGGCATGGTCGTCTCACTGATCTCGGCCGTCCTGGTCTACGGCATGTGGATCGTGATTCAAGGACAAATCGTGGATCACGGCGTTTCGATGAGCGGCAAAATGATGACGGACATGGCTTTGCTTGTTATCGGAGTGATTCTGCTCGTCTCTTCCTACGGACGCAGCTTGAAGCTGAACGGAGCCTGGAGAATGGCCAATGATTAGGCTGGAAGGACTGGAACGACAGGCGGGTACGTACCGGCTTGAAATCGACAAAGCGGAGATTCAATCCGGCCTTAACCTCATCGTCGGGGCGAACGGCGCCGGAAAAACCACCCTGATTGAACTGCTGACCACGCTTCAGGCCCCCGATGCAGGCGAGATCCTGTACAGCGGGCGCAGGGCAGGGGATCATTTGCCGCTAATCCGCAGCCAAATCGGTTATGTCCCGGCGGATATCGAGCTGTATGGAGATATGAAGGTCGGCAAGCTGCTGACCTATATGGCAGAGTTAAAGGGCGTCTATAACCCGGAGGCCATTGACAGGCTGATGGCGGACTTTCGGCTGGAGCCTTTTCGCAAGAGCAAGGTCAAGAATTTGTCGCAAGGGGTGCAGCGGCGCATTGCCGTCGTACAGGCGCTGCTGGCTTCTCCTTCTTTTCTATTCCTCGATGAGCCGTTAAACGGCATGGACGCCGAGGAACGTAAATTCCTTATCACGTACCTGACCAAGTACGCCAGGGGCCGAATGGTGATCGTGGCCGCCCACGAGCTGAACGAATGGGAAGAGGCGGCGGATACCGTGATATGGATACACCGCGGTCGCATCCGGTATATCGGTTCACCGACCCAGTGGAAGCTGAATGTGGCGTCCAGCGTCTGGGAAGGCGAGATCGATCTGGAAGCCTTCGAGCGGATACCACAGGAGCTGCTGATTCATTTTCAAATGACGGAACATCACATGAGAGTAAGGCTGATGGGGAAAAAGCAGCCGGGGCCCGAATTTGTGGAGAAGGCGCCTACGCTGGAGGATACCTTTTTCCTACATATGAACGCCTTAGCCAGACGCGGCTGAGTATAGCTTGGACATGAAAAATCATCGCCTTCATTCGGGCGATGATTTTTGCGTTTTCATCCGTTTAAAGCCGCCTACTTGGTCGTTTTTCCGCTTTTATGCCTCCAATTATAAATCCATGAAGCAACCATCGTGGAAGGCAAAAACAAGACTTGCGTATTGTAGTGGAGCTGTTCTTCTTGAAACGACATGTTGTTGTAATACGTTTCCTGATCGACCCCCTGCCTTCGGGGATCTTCCTTTAACGCTGCAATATACCGGTACTGTACGGGAATCATGATCAGGAATGCGGCGACCAGAACGCTCGCAATAATCCACATCTCAGAACTCATACGTACACGCTCCTTTGGTTTATCGTATATGGAAAGCCATATGAATATACACTACGTATAAACCTCGGCATTGGATTCAAATATTTACCATATGAACGCCCGTCATGCCGACTTTATCTATCGAAAGCCAATCATCCGTTTCAGAACAGGGTAAGGAAGGGTAGGCACGGTGCGCGTAATTGCTGAACAGCGGCGTAACTCGTAGCATGAATGGAGGATGGAGAAGGGAGCGAGTTGAATGGGAACCGTAAGTAATCAAGGAATGGAGAAGGTGGCTTTGGTAACGGGTGCAGGCGCCGGAATCGGACGAGGGATTGCCAAGGTGCTGGCTGAAAAAGGATATCGGCTGGCGATGACCTACAATTCGAGCAAAGAAGGAATCGTGGATGTAGCGGAGGATATCGGCCATACCTACGGCAAGGAGCCGCTTATTATTCAGAGTGATCTGACCGTTCGCAGCGAAGCGGAGAATACGATACGAAAGACGATCGAGGAGTTTGGCCGGATTGATCTGTTGGTGAACAATGCGGGGATCGGCCTATATGACGAGCTAACGGAGATTGAAGAGGACGCGCTGGACATGACGGTTCATCTCGATTTTCGAGCGCCGATGCTGCTTAGCAAATATGCGGTTCGGGAGATGATCGCCCAGGGAATTCCGGGCAATATCATCTTCATCACGTCCTCCCGGGGAGAGAGAGCCTATCCCAAGGACAGCATTTACGGCGGCATGAAGGCAGCGCTTATACGTGCCGCACAATCGCTGGCGCTCGAGTGGGCTCCGCACGGCATCCGCGTAAACTGCGTGGCGCCGGGAGCAACCGTTCACAAGCCGGACCAATCGGCAGAGGACGAGCCGCTGGGCAGAAAAATCCCGCTGGGACGGCTAGGCACGCCTTCGGATATCGGGGAAGCGATTGCTTGGCTCTGCTCGGATGCAGCATCCTATATTACCGGCATTAACCTCCGCATTGATGGCGGTCTGATCTTGCCAGGCATGCCCGAGGATACATCCCCGGAAGCCGGATATGGATGGGGTAGAGTGTATAAGGAGGACAAGGAGTAAGGGAGACTTACGGGTGCATGCAGAAGAATGTATAATAAATATTCCGATAAATTTAGTGGGTTATATCTCTTTTCAAACGAGAGAAAGTATGAGAGAATGGGAGAAATTATGAAATGATCATACTTTCCATATGAAGAAAAGGGAGGAAACACCCATGTCAGAAGAACGCCAATTTTCCATTGAAACCTTAGCGGTTCATGCGGGTCAGGAGCTTGATCCGACCACATTGTCCCGCGCTGTCCCTCTGTATCAGACGACTTCCTACGGGTTCAAAGACAGCGAGCATGCGGCGAATTTGTTTGCGCTTAAAGAATTCGGCAACATCTACACGCGTATTATGAACCCGACCACGGATGTGTTTGAGAAGCGGATTGCAGCGCTCGAGGGCGGTGCCGGCGCACTGGCGACATCTTCCGGGCAGGCAGCCATCACCTTCTCCATTCTGAACATTGCGGGCGCAGGTGATGAAATTGTTTCTTCCTCGAGTTTGTATGGCGGTACTTATAATTTATTTTCCAATACGCTCGCAAAGCTGGGGATCAAGGTGCATTTCGTGGATTCCACGGATCCTGAGAATTTCCGCAAAGCGATCAATGACAAGACGAAGGCCGTGTTTGCCGAAACGATCGGCAATCCGCAGGGGAATGTGCTGGATGTGGAAGCCGTTGCGGCCATCGCGCACGAGAGCGGCATTCCGCTTATCGTCGACAATACTTTCCCTAGCCCGTATCTGCTGCGCCCGATTGAATATGGAGCGGATATCGTCGTTCATTCCGCGACCAAATTCATCGGCGGCCACGGCACTTCCATCGGCGGGGTTATTGTCGATAGCGGTAAATTCGACTGGACGGCTAATGACAAGTTCCCAGGATTGACGCAGCCGGATCCAAGCTATCACGGCGTAGTATATACAGAGGCAGTAGGCCCGATCGCTTATATCATTAAAGCGCGCGTGCAGCTGTTGCGGGATATCGGCGCATCGCTGTCCCCGTTCAATTCCTGGCTGCTCCTGCAAGGACTGGAAACGCTGCATCTCCGGGTGGAGCGCCATAGCGAGAATGCGCTGAAGGTTGCCAAGTACTTGGAGAGTCACGAGGCGGTGGAATGGGTGAGCTATGCAGGGCTGCCGAGTCACCCTTCGCATGAGCTGGCGAAGAAGTACCTGCCGAAGGGACAAGGCGCTATCCTGACCTTCGGTATCAAAGGCGGGGCAGCGGCAGGTCAGAAGGTGATCGAGAATGTGAAGCTGTTCTCTCACTTGGCCAACGTCGGGGATTCCAAGTCACTGATCATTCATCCGGCCAGCACGACACATCAGCAGCTGACGGAAGATGAGCAGCTTACGGCGGGTGTCAATCCGGAATTGCTGCGTCTGTCGATCGGGACCGAGTCTATCGATGATATCTTGTACGATCTGGGTCAAGCCATCGCGGCAAGTCAGGAGTAAAGGCTGACTGATGGATTTCAAATAAACTCAGAGCACTTTCCTGTATATGGAGGAAGGTGCTCTTTTTTTGTTGTCGCAAGGCCTACGGGGTTGTATCCATGCTGTCGAGCCATGGATGACCTGACGGAAACTGCGTCCGCAGCGCTTGGGTAAGCCATCCTGCAGCCTGTCGATCGAGGAAGGGCAGGGCCTTCCTGAAATCCCGTTCGTCTTTTTCACGGATATTCTTGCTTCCCCCTTTATACAGGAGTTGTATCTCCGGTTTCAGATAGGGGATTCCTTGGTCTGTTTTTAAGGATATATCTTCGAGTGGTCTTCGAATGGACGGTTCTCTGCGATAAATCCAGTTGTCCTGTTCGGTCTCCACCAGCATAATCTGGAATGAAAATGGGGCTTCGTCATTCCGGCTTACCCATACATCGCCAACCGAGTGCAAATATTCGCCTTCCTCCCAGAGGGATAAGGTCCCTTGATCCGCTTTGTACAGTGTCCATTCTTTGGCTAATGCTGCGTAAATGGCGGCCTGCTCTTCGCGCAGGATCAGGATATCGATATCGCCGTGTTCCCTGGTCTGCTCCCCCAAATATAAATCCAGTGCCCAGCCTCCGGCGATATACCAATGAGCAGGGATTTCAGCAAAAATTCTGACGGCATCCGATACGCTGATCGGTTCCCAATGGTCATAATCGGTTCTCATGCTCTGCGCTCCTTTTTCCGGGATGGATTCATTCCTTCATTGTATAGGTTTTATTCAGTTCTTGAAATGAGGATAAACAGAAAGGCATCCGTACCCTCGCGCAGTTATCCGGTATAAGGAGAGCAGGGTGCTTGGTTTGTTCCGTCTTGTTATTTTCAGCCGGTGTTTATTCCGTGGGCTGTATATTTCCAATTGTTTCATAATATTCTGTAAGGAGGCGTTTATCCAATTCAAGGTGAAAGGGAGTAGAAGGATAACCATGACGGAAAGGCAATGGGGAGCACGCAGTGAATTGGGAGAGCGTCGATTTGAAGATCAAGAGTTCATCGGAGTTGAAGAGATTGTGGCAAACGAGATTTCTCCCGAGACGGATCTGCTGAAGCATTTTGCAATGGCAGGAGGAGTGACCCATGAGGAGGTATTGCTGTTATTGGCATCGCCTGACGATATTGAAGAAGCCCTCAGGGTTTCCGGGATTCGGCATAGCGGCACGGACAGACCTTCCTTGACCCGACTGCTGGGGTGGAGTGACAGGAACCGAAGACTAAAAGTCATGAGCCGATCCGCAGACCCTGAA
This sequence comes from Paenibacillus sp. QJM3NY_38, assembly GCF_056173265.1. NCBI lineage: Bacteria > Bacillati > Bacillota > Bacilli > Caryophanales > Paenibacillaceae > Paenibacillus > Paenibacillus sp. QJM3NY_38. The sequence continues at coordinate 6,325,660 of NZ_CM149665.1, read as the reverse complement.
TCCATTGCACGAGATATCAGCCAAGGTGCTCAGGGAATCGGGCTGATACGCGGGGAGGATGCTGTGCAGCATGGCCTGCTGCAGGAGGTTTACACGGCGTGGTTGAATTCGCGGAGCGCAGAGAAGAGCGCTCTGTTGAGGCGGAGACTTATCATGCTGTGGATGACCTATTGGGTGTCGGTGTTTCAGGCGGCGGATGGAGCTAGGTGTGCGGTCAGCTTGCTGCACGATGCCCGGCTTTCCAACACGATGGAGTTGCGTGAAGCGCAGGATGCTCAGCTGGAGTCCTTGTTCCGGGCTATGGAGCAGTGCAGCGAGGAGGGCGTAGATTGCCAATTAGAGCTCCTGGCTGTACGTCCGGCACACGCGGATGACTTCATATCGATCCATAATTTTATCGAAGAAGTGGCAGAGCAGACCCTTATGGATCAAAGACGTTTTGTGCGTATTCGTTATGGTGCGCTTCTCAGAGAAGGGATGAATCCAGCAACGGCAGCGGAAATTGCCCGTTTGGCCGATGTGATTGTATTCGATTCGGAGGGGACGGAGAATTCCGGATCGTCGGATGAGGCAGGACACAGGGTCACGGCTTTCTCCGAGATGATCCATCGAATTAAGCGAACGAAGCCGCAATTAACGCTCCGGATCAATGGGGTGGCTACCACGGATTTGCGGATGGTTTACCGACAGGGCATACACGAGGTGTGCTGTCAGTCCTCAGAGATTGCAGCCATTCGAATAACCGGTGCGAGGCTGGAGATGCGCCGCAGATGTTCGACGATTGTCGAGTGATGGAATGTGAGCGCTTAACAAAATAGGTGATGGATTAAAGAGAAGTCCTTGCGGAGAGAACGCAAGGGCTTTTTTACGTGTAGAGGTTTATATTCAATAACAGGGGACGCCAATAGGTACTCTTCAGTATTTAAAAAATGTGAAAAATATGGTTTACAAATGAGGATGAAGTGAGTATGATACTTATAAAGTTGTACGAAGGAAAATAAATTGTATAAGTTCAAAAATGATTCTCATTCTCATTTAGCATGCTGCTCCGGCGAAGCCGGGGCAGCATGTGTCATTTTAAGGGTAGTAATAATGGATCTCATTCTCAACTAGGAAGGTGATTGGTTATGCAATGGATACAAAGTCAAACGACGACTGGACACATATCGACAATAGAAAATGGAGCCGATCCTCGTGAGCCGCGGCAGCCTGGGAAGTGGGATATACGCAGTCTGCTGAGCAACGCGGAGGTCGTGGCTGCGCTGGGCAGCGGCCTGCTGATGCTGGTGGCTTGGCTGACCAGCCAATGGTCTGAGCCGCTCTCCGTTGTGTTGTATGTGATATCCTATGCCGTCGGCGGATGGGTGAAAGCGAAAGAAGGTGTGGAGACCCTTCTGAAGGAGCGCGATCTGGATGTGAATCTGCTGATGATTGCTGCCGCTATGGGAGCTGCAGCGATCGGGTACTGGAATGAAGGCGCGATGCTGATCTTCATCTTTGCCCTCAGCGGCGCGCTTGAGAGTTATACCATGGAGAGAAGCCGCAAGGATATCTCGTCCTTGATGGAGCTGCAGCCGGAAACGGCCCTTCGCATTGAGAAGGGAGAGATGGTATCGGTATCCATCAACAAGCTGGAGATCGGCGATCTGATTCTGGTAAAGCCGGGCGAGCTTATTCCGGCAGACGGCAAAATTTATCGCGGCAGCTCCTCCGTCAACCAGGCTTCGATTACCGGGGAATCCGTACCGGTCGATAAGTCCGTAGGCGATGAGGTGTTCACAGGCACCTTAAACGGGGAAGGCGTATTGTACATTGAGGTTACCCAGTCGGCGGAATCCACGTTGTTTGCCAAGATTATCAAGCTGGTGGAAGAAGCGGAGAACGAAGTACCGGAATCGCAGCGGTTCATCAAGCGGTTCGAATCGATTTATGCCCGTGTCGTTGTCATTGCGACCGTGGCCCTGATCGTTCTGGCTACTCCCGTCCTGGGATGGGATTGGGATACGACCTTCTATAAAGCGATGGTGTTTCTCGTAGTAGCCTCCCCTTGTGCGCTAGTATCCTCCATCATGCCTGCGATGCTGTCGGCAATTTCTAATCGCGCCAGAAAAGGCGTATTGTTCAAAGGCGGCGCCCATATCGAGAATATGGCACGCACGGCGGTTGTCGCTTTTGATAAGACAGGTACCTTGACGCTCGGTGCGCCAGTGGTTACGGATTTTATCGCAGGCGAAGGCTGGGATCGGCATGAACTGCTCGGCATCAGTGCTTCTATCGAAAGAATGTCGAAGCATCCTCTTGCCTTAGCGATTGTCCAATCGGCTGAGAAAGAGGGGGCCGAGCTGCAGCAGGTAGAGAACGGACAGTCCATAACTGGATGGGGTATGCAGGCGGAAGTGGAAGGAATCACTTGGAAAATAGGAAAAAGCGATATCTTGGATCAGCCGACTATAGATCAGCATTCCGGTGCAGCTTCCGCGCAAAAGGAGGTGAGCGCGCTTGAAGAGAATCGCCAGCACTGGCTGTCCATCCGGAACATGCTGGAATCCGAAGGCAAGACGGTTTCCGTGATCCTGAAGGGAGACTGTATCGCGGGCATGATCGCTCTGCAGGATGCGGTCCGGCCTCAAGCGGCAATGGCTGTTAAGCGGCTGCAGCAGTTGGGCATCAAGGTAGCGATGCTGACGGGGGACCGCAAGGCGACGGCGGACGTGATTGCGAAGCAGAGCGGCGTAGACATGGTGTTCTCCGATTTGCTGCCGGAAGATAAAGTTACACATATTAAGGAGCTTCGGGCCCGTTACGGCCATGTGGTCATGGTTGGGGACGGAGTGAACGATGCACCGGCACTGGCTACCGCGACCGTGGGCATCGGCATGGGCGTTTCGGGAAGCGGAACGGCGCTGGAGGTAGCGGATGCGGTGCTGATGAATGACAATATCGATGAAATTGCCGGCACCGTCAAGGTGGCACGCCGGGTTCAGCGTATCGTGAAGCAAAATATGATCTTTGCCATCACCGTGATTTTGACGCTGATTGCAGCTAATTTCATTCAAGGCGTTGCGCTGCCGCTGGGTGTCATCGGTCACGAAGGAAGCACCATTCTGGTGATACTGAACGGGCTTCGTCTGCTGCGCACTAACCGTTAAATCGAATCTGTATCTTGTGTTAAAAGTCCCCTTCTTTTCATTCGTGAGAAGAGGGGATTCCTTTGTTAGTGGCGAAATATACAGGCTGCTTAAATAGAGGAAGATGAGAGGTGATAGCCATATGGCATCCTTTTACGACGCTCCGAGGGGCGAGGCTTATTATTGGCTGATTGACTATGCGATGGAGCGATCAGCCGTATTCATGCTGGCAAGGCGTGGGAAGTTCAGACTCATGGAGGAAGCCGAGCGCGTGTTTTCGCTGCTTGAGCCTTATCTGATCGAAGAGCGTTCGATTAGTGAAGAGGAAATCCTGAAGCGATCCAACGAGGAGCCACCAAGCCGGTACAATGGGATCGAGTACGGAGCAGGGACTTATTATACATATCGATGCTGTGATGAAGCTGCCCGTGTGCTGAAGCAGGCTGCGGATGATCTGTTTGCCTGGCAGCATTCCCTTTTACCGGAAGATTTAAACTTTTATGATAGCAACGGACAGGACTTCCTCTATAATGTGGCTCATGAAAGAATGGGAGGACTTCAGATTGACAAAGAAGAAGCCGCGAGAATATCGGCCATGGTTCCGGGTTTGTTTCTAAGTCGGCCTGAACATAAGCAGTTTGAAGCATTCTGGCAGGATGTATTGTTTCACAAGCCTCGGAAACTTGAAATATTCGGGTTTGGCATCAAAGAAATTCCCGAGAGCATTGGAGAGTTAAAGGGACTGAAGGAACTTATGATCCACGAAAGTTATATCACCAGACTACCTGCTGCCCTGTTCAGTCTAACGGAATTAGAAGATTTGACAGTCTATACGGAGGATTTGATGGATATTCCATCGGAGATCGGTCAGCTTACCAAGTTAAAACGCTTGAATATCGCATGCGGGAGTTATCATGGACCTACGAATGATATTATCAGGAGAGAGGAAGTTTCGCTGACAAAGGTACCGTCCGAGATCGGCCGGTTGAAGTTGTTGGAAGTACTCAGCATTAATTATACCGGCTTGAAGGAGCTGCCAGTGGAGATGGGACAGCTGCAAAATCTAAGGTTCCTGGATTTAAGTCGAAACCAACTCTTGAGCGAGCCGGAATTCATAAAGGATTTGCCCGAACTTCCATATGTAAATCTGTCGGATAACCGGTATAATTCAAGTCCTCAGGATCAGCGCAGGATCGATTATATTGAATAATCGGACGGATCTGAAGCAATGATGCCTTAACCAAGAATCCCCCTGACTTCGCATGGCGAGTGCAGGGGGATTTTTGTAGTTGCCGAGTTTCGCCCTCAATGGCCGTGGCCGATCTCGATTTCTCCCAAGCTCTTCGCTGCTAGGCTCGACATGCAAGGACTCGCTGCCAAGGGTTGTCCTTTTTTTCATCAAACATTCATCTTCCTTTCGTTAAAAGAGCGGGGGAGTCTTGGGGTGCCGTTAGATTCATATAACCCTCTCTCTGCGTACGATTGTTTGCGAAGTAAACGTTTCCAGGCCGAAAAGATCGCCGCCTTCTTGGGGGAAAGAAGTCCATTTCCCCAAAATATTGGATTACTTTTCGATTTATGAAGAATGGATTAACAATATTTTGGAATGGGGTGTGATGTGACATATTGACAGACGGCTCCGATATAACCATAATTAATATTAATTTATAATGATTATAATTAAGCGTTCCATATATAGGAGGGAAACGATATGTACAAATCCGTTATTATAGGCACAGGCCCTGCCGGCCTTACGGCTGCAATCTATTTGGCTCGCGCCAACTTGAGCCCGCTCGTCATTGAAGGTCCGCAACCTGGCGGACAGCTGACCACCACAACCGAAGTTGAGAATTTTCCGGGTTTTCCCGAAGGCATCATGGGTCCTGAACTGATGGACAATATGCGTCAGCAGGCTGAACGTTTTGGCGCAGAATTTCGTACAGGCTGGGTGAACAGCGTGGAATTCGGAGAGCGTCCGTTCAAGCTGGACGTAGACGGTATGGGCGAGGTAATTGCCGAAACGTTGATTATCTCTACGGGCGCAACGGCCAAATATCTCGGCATTCCTGGAGAACAGGATAATGTAGGACGCGGCGTAAGTACCTGCGCAACATGCGACGGATTCTTCTTCCGCGGCAAAGAGATCGTTGTTGTCGGCGGCGGCGATTCCGCGCTGGAGGAAGCAAACTTCCTGACCCGCTTTGCATCCAAAGTAACACTGGTACACCGTCGGGAGGAGCTTCGTGCATCGAAAATCATGCAGGACCGCGCCCGAGCTAACGAGAAAATCGAATGGGCCCTGAACCGCACGCCGCAGGAAGTCATCGCGGACGAGACAGGCGTCAAAGGGATCAAAGTGCTCAATAATGAAACTGGCGAAGAGGAGACGATTACAGTCAGCGGCGTATTCGTGGCCATCGGTCATCATCCGAACACCGGTTTCCTCGGCGGAAACATTACGACGGATCCGAACGGTTATATCGTAACGACCCCGGGAACATCCGAGACGAATATCCAAGGCGTATTTGCTTGCGGCGACGTGCAGGATACCCGTTACAGACAAGCGATCACCGCGGCAGGAAGCGGCTGTATGGCAGCTATGGATGCGGAGAAATATATCGAGAGCTTGGAACACAACGCTGTTGTGTTGTAAACTGATAGATAGAGATCGAACGGGCTTTAAGCAGAGCCTAATCATGAGTAGAGGAGACTGATCAACCATGGAAAATGTGATTGTATATACTTCAAATAACTGCCCGCACTGCAAACAAGTAAAAGGCTTCTTGTCCGATCAAGGCATCGAATTTGAAGAGCGAAACATCGAGCAAAACGACGAATTCGCGCAGCAAGTATGGGATATGGGCGTTCGCGCAGTACCGCTCACGATCATCGGCGAGCACCGCATTCTTGGCATGAATAAGCTCCAGTTCAACAAAGCGTTGAACCCCGAAGCTTAATCTAATCAGCATGATGGCAAGCCAATTGCTTGCATATGATAAAAAGCTCCTTCACCGATTTTTCGGGAAGGAGCTTTTTTGTTTGCCGAGATATGCTGCCAAACGTACGCTCAGATCGTGTTCACTTGCTAAAAAACAGACTCATGATGATCTGGAATACGACGTAAGCTGCCACGCCGGAGCCGATGAGAATGAAGCCGGCTTTTTTCTTGCCTTGAAAAAAACGCATGATGGCGAGACTGAACAAAGGTGCGATAACTAGGAGAAACAGCAATACGGTCACAAACATTTCCGGCGATATTTCCGCAGTGCTTACATAGGTCATTTGAGCGTTTCCTCTCCCTTTAGTATAACGATCACACGGCATCTCCATGAGGAGAACCGTGATTTAAATTACAGGACGAGATTAATTATAGCGGAAAATCGCGGGATTTTCCTTAATATGCAGGATGTTAATTACGACAAAATATCGTCAATTTTAATGAATCGGCATGGAGACTCGTATCGGCCCCAGAAACTGCGAGATGGCGGAGTAAGCCGCGCCGATCAGGGTGGAGCGGCTGCCCAGCTCGGCAAACCGGATCTCCATCAGCTCACGATGGTAAGGAAGCGTGCGCTGGGCTACGACCTGTCGCAGCGTATCCTCAATCCAGGCCCGTGCGTCGGACAGCGGACCGCCGATAATGACCGATTGCGGATTGAATCCGTTGACAAGATTGGTAATGCCGACGCCGAGATAACGTCCAAGCTCTTCAAAATGCCGGATGGTCTCCTCATGGCCACGCGCTGCATGGTGAATCAGCTCGGATGTCCGCCTGGACGGGAGAGCGGCACCCTTGCTGTCGTAAGATTTCTCCGAGGCATACAGCTCCCAGCAGCCGCGGTTGCCGCAGGTGCATTCCAGTCCATCGGCTTCGATGGACATATGGCCGCTCTCGCCAGCGTATCCGCGGGCTCCCTTATAGAGCTCGCCATTAATGATAATGCCGGAACCGATACCGCTGCCGGCACTGATATAGAGAAGATGGCGGGCGTCCCGGCCAGCTCCGAAGCGCAGCTCGCCCTGGGCACCCGCGTTTGCTTCATTGTCGATGGTTACAGGAAGTCCCAGCTCCTGCTCGAGCTGCTTCTGCAGCGGCACCATGTCCCATCCCAGGTTGGGAGCGAAGAGGACGGTGCCGTCACCGTCCACCATCCCAGGGACGCCTACGCCAATCCCGATGATCCCATACGGGGAGGGAGGGGCCTGCCGCATCAGGCCATGAATCAGACCAACCATCAGCCGCGTCACCGACTCCACGTCATGTCCTCCAAGGGCGGTATCTTCTTCGGCAAGGATCTTGCCTTCCAGATCTGTAAGCACGGCGGTCATTTGCTTGACGCGCGGCTCCACGCCGACGGCATAACCGGCTTGTCCGTTAAACAGCAGCAGCTGGGGTTTCCTGCCGCCGCTGGATTCGCCGGGTCCGATCTCCTGGACCAGGTGGTTGCTGCACAGCTCCTGTACGAGATTGGAGACGGTGGCCTTGTTCAGTCCGGTTAGCTTGGAGACTTTCGCTCGGGAGACAGGGGCGTACTGACGTATCGTATCGAGGATAATCGAAGTATTTATTTTTTTGACCAGAGCCTGGTCACCGGTAATATTCGCCATGTGTATTCATCCTTTTAGTCTTGCTTCCTGATCATGATAAGTTTCGGAGACTTGATATGCTCATAGTCTAGGGGCAAAGCCCGGAAATTGCAACAGCCCGTAACGCTGCCCGGGTGCGCGTTAATCTTTTGTCCGGGGGTTTCCATCGTCATAACATTTAAATATGAATTTGCAGGAAATCTAGGCAGTGAGCCAAACAGAGATGTGTTGATTTTTGTAGAAATAATCCTAACAGCAGGTGTCACCGATTTTGAAAAAGTTGTAAGGCAATAACTTTGTTTAACCAATAGACAAAGTAGAAATCCTGTGTTAGGATAACCTTGTAAGCGTTAACCACACCTTAACAAGGTATAGGAGGATTTATTCATGGCCTATTTTAACAACATTAGCAAAGTCGAGTACGAAGGCAGCCAATCAACCAACCCTTATGCTTTTAAATTTTATAATCCGACAGAAGTAGTGGCCGGCAAAACGATGGAAGAGCATCTCCGTTTCGCCATGGCTTACTGGCATACATTGACTGCAGGCGGTTCGGATCCGTTCGGCGCTGACACTGCGGTTCGCCCTTGGGGCAACTACTCCGGCATGGACCTCGCCAAAGCACGCGTTGAGGCAGGCTTTGAGTTCATGGAGAAAATGAATCTTCCGTATTTCTGCTTCCACGATGTGGACATTGCGCCTGAGGGCAGCAGCCTGCGCGAGTTCTACAGCAACATCGATACGATCGTGGATTCGATTGAAGACCACATGAAATCCACAGGCAAGAAATTGCTCTGGAACACGGCGAACATGTTCACGAACCCACGCTTCATGCATGGTGCGGGCACTACATGCAACGCGGACGTATACGCTCATGCGGCAGCACAAGTGAAGAAAGGCCTTGAAGTCGGCAAACGCCTCGGCGCAGAGAACTACGTGTTCTGGGGAGGCCGCGAAGGTTATGAGACCCTGCTCAACACGGATATGGGCCTTGAACTGGATAACCTGGCGCGTCTGTTCCATATGGCGGTGGATTATGCGAAAGAAATCGGCTTTGATGCCCAATTCCTGATCGAGCCTAAACCGAAGGAGCCAACCAAGCACCAATATGACTTTGATGCGGCTACAACAATTGCATTCCTGCAGAAATACGGTCTCGACAAGCACTTTAAATTGAATCTCGAAGCCAACCATGCCACGCTGGCTGGTCATACCTTCGAACATGAGCTTCGCGTAGCACGCATCAACGGCATGCTCGGTTCCCTCGATGCGAACCAAGGCGATATGCTCATCGGATGGGATACGGACGAATTCCCGGTTAACATCTATGACGCGACATTGACGCTCTACGAAGTGCTGATGAACGGCGGCCTCGGCCGCGGCGGCGTGAACTTCGATGCGAAGGTTCGCCGTCCGTCCTTCGAGCCGGAAGATCTGTTCCATGCGCACATCGCGGGTATGGACACTTACGCAAAAGGCTTGAAAGTGGCAGCGAAGCTGATCGAAGACCGCGTATTCGAGGACTTCATCGCGAAGCGCTACAGCAGCTTTAACGAAGGCATTGGCGCAGACGTCGTATCCGGCAAGGCTACACTGGCTTCCCTTGCAGAGTACGCGCTGAACAACGAGTCCCCGCGCAAGAACGAATCCGGACGTCAAGAAATGCTGAAAGCGATTCTGAATCAGTACATTCTTGCAAATTAATCGATACTCTCTTTAGCGCTTGTACCATGAAATCCAAACCTTCACCGGCTCCCTCCAAGGAAGCCGGTGTACTTATTTCAATCAGGAAACTATAGCGAGCTATGGTCGACAGCCATCCAAGCATACCTTGGATCACGCATCGTGCGGCCGGGGGAAGTGCCAACGATGTTTTCATGTTCGGTTCATGAGGAGACGAAGGAGGATATAGATGAGTTACGTTATCGGAGTTGATTTGGGGACCAGTGCTGTGAAGACCGTGCTGGTGGACCCAAGCGGCAAGGTTGTCGCCGAGCATTCGGAGTCGTATCCGCTGAGCCAGCCGAAACCGGGTTACAGCGAGCAGCGACCGGAGGATTGGGTCGACAAAACGGTATTGTCGTTACGGGAATTAATGAGCAGAAACAACATTGACCCATCCGAGGTTGAGGGGTTAAGCTTCTCAGGCCAGATGCATGGTCTGGTCTTGGTAGACGGTGAGGGTGCAGTGCTGCGGCCGGCCATCCTGTGGAATGACACGCGCACAACGGCGCAATGCCGTCGTATCGAGGAGACCCTGCAGGAGAAGCTGCTAGGGATTGCACGCAATCGCGCGCTGGAAGGTTTCACCCTGCCCAAGATTCTATGGGTGCAGGAGTTTGAACCGGAGCTGCTCGAACAGGCTGCCTTGTTCCTGCTGCCTAAGGATTATGTACGTTTCCGCCTGACCGGGCAATACGCAATGGACTATTCCGATGCAGCCGGAACGCTGCTGCTGGATGTGGCGGGCAAGTCTTGGAGCACCGACATTTTGGATGCCTTCCAGTTGCCGCACACCCTATGCCCACCGCTGGTCGAATCCTTCGAGCAGTGCGGCACCTTGCTCCCTGAGATCGCCGAGCAAGCCGCTCTGCTGCCAAATACGAAGGTATTTGCTGGCGGTGCGGACAACGCCTGCGGCGCCATCGGCGCAGGCATTCTCGAAGAAGGACAGACGATGTGCAGCATTGGTACATCGGGCGTGGTACTCTCCTATGAGGAGCGTCGCGAGGTGGATTTTGAAGGGAAGGTCCATTTCTTTAATCATAGCGAGAAAGATGCTTACTATATCATGGGCGTGACCCTGGCTGCGGGATACAGCCTGACCTGGTTCAAGGATACCTTTGCGCCGGATGTCTCCTTTGACGCGCTGTTAAGCGATATCGGAAGCATCCCGGCTGGCAGCGGAGGGCTGCTGTTCACGCCGTATATCGTCGGTGAACGCACGCCGCATCCGGATGCTACCATTCGCGGCAGCTTTATCGGAATGGATGCGGGACATAAGCTGCCTCACTTTGCACGTTCGGTACTTGAGGGGATCACGTTCTCTCTCCGTGAATCCATCGATATCCTTCGTTCATCCGGCAAGCGGATCGACCGCGTCATTTCCATCGGGGGCGGCGCCAAGAACGAAACGTGGCTGCAAATGCAGGCGGACGTGTTCAACGCTGAAATCGTGAAGCTGGAAAGCGAACAGGGCCCGGCTATGGGAGCGGCGATGCTCGCAGCCTACGGCTGCGGCTGGTTCCCAAGCCTTCAGGACTGCGCGAAGGCGTTTTTGCGGCCGGCACGCTCGTATTCTCCCAATCCGCAGGCGGTTCAAGCTTATGACCAATTGTTTGGACTCTATCAAAGCGTATACGGAGCAACGCGTGAACTTGGCGCAGAGCTGTCCGGATTCCGGGGATAACCCTATAGAAGAGCAGGTCGGGAATACAGGTTTCCCGGCCTGCTTTTTTTGCGTGAACGCTGTGGACCGCATATACTTGAAGCAGGTTGAAGTTGCAGCATATGCGATTTAGGAACGTGCCGGAAGTGTAAATAGAAATGGGGGGAAGACAATGAAATTGACAGCTGAGCTCAAACGCGAGAAAATCGTTGCCATCGTGCGAGGCATTACGAGAGAACAGGCCGACTTCGTAGGAGAAGGGTTGACCCAAGGCGGAATTCGGTTCATGGAAGTGACCATGAATACGAAAGGCGCTTTACATATGATCCAGGATTGGCGTGCTCGGTATGACGGCGCTGTATATATAGGCGCGGGAACCGTGCTTGATGTGGAGATGGCGAAGGAGGCGGTCTCCGCCGGAGCGCAATTTCTGATCTCGCCAAACACGGATCTTTCCGTCATCGAATATGCTTTGGAGCAAGGAATTGATGTATGGCCTGGGGCGATGACGCCTACGGAGATCGTTGCGGCGTACGCAGCCGGCGCCGAGATCGTGAAGCTGTTTCCCATGGCCAGCCTGGGCTTGTCATTTATCCGGGAGCTTCAGGGCCCGCTGAATCACATTCCGCTGCTTGCCACGGGCGGCGTTACGCTGGATAATCTTGCGGATTATTTTAATGCAGGTGCAGTTGCGGTTGGTTTAGGCAGCGCGCTGCTCCCGAAGGATGCGCTCGCGTCCGGAAATATGGAGGAGATCAGGCGTCGTACCGCGGCTTTTGTTGAAGCTGCGCAGCTTGGTTAGGGTGGTGATCCATAGGGTATTCCCATTTGTAAGAAGCGGATCGAAATAGTTACACTTTGTTCATCCTTAATCATGTTGGTTATGTTTTGGAAGCTTACTACATAAGGAATATATAGACAAGTTATGGTATTATTTAGGTAGCTTGGTTATGTCATTGCTGCCGAGTACAGTCACTTGTAAGGATATCATCATGTGTAAGTAAGGCATGGTTAGGTTCAAGTAATGGAAGGGAGCGAATCAAGTGAATCCATCGGGTAAGAAGAAGGTAAGGGTAAAAAAGACCGTGTGTGCGGTTACGGCTACAGCTATGTTATGTTTGGCGCAGCCGGTATGGGGAGACAATTTCGTTCCGGGCAGCGGAGTCGCTGTATCTGATACGGTAACTGCCGTGACTAGCAGCGATAACACCGGTTCGGAAGGTGTAACGGATAACGAAATACCGAAAGGTGCAAAAATTTCGTCCAAGCAGGCGGAAGACATCATCAAGAAGGCTTTCCCGGAGCTAAAGAACGTGAAAGTATCGAATGTGCAGTTCTTGGAGAATGATGGCATGAGATCGAGCGCACTTGCTTGGGATCTGCAAATGGAATTGACCAAAGGGAACACAAGCTCCGGCTTCAATGCCCAGGTCAATGCGGTCACGGGTGAACTTATTAACATTTATATCCCTCGTTCCTTGTTGAACCAAGGTAGCGACAAACCGGTGATAACCCGCGAAGCAGCCAAGGAGAAGGCGCTGAAATGGATCGGCAGCCATGTATCGGATCTGAAGGCCAGCGAGCTTAAGGAGAATGAGGCTTATCTCGGGATGCAGACGGCGCTGTTCAGTCCGCCGCGGGTTGATTTTTATTTCCAGACCTCGGTGAACGGAATTGAATCGGATGTGAACAGCATTTCGATCACGCTGGACGGACAGGGCAATACCATTAACTATTCCCGCAATCAAGTCAATGAAGAGTTTCCTTCATCCACACCGAAATTGAATGAGGCCTCCATTCGTAAATTGTTTGAGGATCAGTTCCAGGTCTCCTTGGCTTATGTACCTGATCATTTATATAACAACGCCAAAGGCAATTATTTCTTAGGTTACATACCTAATGATCAATCAGCGAATTCAATGGATGCCAATACAGGCAAGTTCATTAGTTTTTCGGGGGAAGAAAGTGAGTTTACCTCGATTGAGAACGGCACGATTCCGTTGTCCAAAGAGATCTTCAAGCCAATCACGGCTCCATTCGCTGGCGGAGATACAGCAGCCAGATGGGTGGAATCACAGATCAAACTCCCGTCCGGCTTGAAGACAGAATCCAAGTCACTGGGTACCCGATGGAACAATAATGAGATCAAGACGTGGAATATAAGATGGGGCGAGAACCATCTTTCCGCCATGGGCGGAGGGGAGATGGTATCCGCAGAGGTGGACGCCAAGACCGGACAAATTTACTCCTACAACCGATATCGTTTTGACCGAACCGGTGCTCCGGAAGTGAAGAGCCCGATTTCGAAGCAGGCTGCGCAGAATCTCGCATTCGAGACGGTAAGCAGGCTGGTGCCGAATGCTGCCGAGGAATGGAAGCTGACATCCGTTGATAAAATGGGCAAAGACACTAAAACCCTTAATTATCAATTTTCATTTCAGCGCTATGTCGGTGATATTCGCGTCATGGGTGATTCCCTGAATCTCACGATTGAGGCCGACGGGCAAATCCAGGGCTTTAGTGTGAATTCCGAAGCTGTCCTGTCCAAGCTGCCAACGGACGCAAAGCCGGCCGTCAGTGCGGAGCAGGCAAAAGCTAAATATCTGGAAGAGATTGAGCTGAAGCTGAAATACGGTTACTATGGCGGTTACGCAATGAACGGTAATGAGATTATGAAGCCTTTCATTAAGCTGATTTATTATCCGACACACAAAAAGGCGGCTTATGGCGGCATTGCGGTACCGCTTGATGCCAAGAACGGAGAATGGCGCGATATTACGCCTGAAATGAGCCGCAAGGATATTCCGGCGGTTACCGATGCGGCGGGGCATGATGCGGAAGCGGCTCTCAAGGAGCTGGTGCAATATCGGGTGTTGGTTCCGGACAAGGACGGAAAGGTATACCCGGATCGCCAAATTACCCTTGGCGAATGGTATCAGTTGGTGGCGGCATCGGTGAGTCCGTCCTACGAGCAGGTGTATGGAAGATCTACCATGGACCCATACGCGGGTTTGCAGCCGGATCATCCGTATTATCAGGCCATTCAGGTGCTGATCGGGCAGAACTGGATTCCTTATGATCCGGACAGCCCACTGCAGCTGGACCGCAAGCTGACAAGGGATGAATTGGCAAGCTCGCTGACCCGTATTCTGAATTACGAAAAGCTGTCCAAAGCCTTTATCCTGCCAACCGATGTGCAGGGAATATCGGATGCCGACGCCATTACTAACAAAGGCGCAGCCCTGATCGCCCTCAAGCTGGGGCTTCTCCCGGCGGTTGATGGCAAGTTCTTGCCGGAGCGTGAGGTGACGCGAGCGGAAGCTGCAGAGGTACTCGTCCGCATGTCGAAGCTGGCGGGACGCAGCGATTCTTTCCTGTCCTCATTTTATTGGTAGCATTTGATATTCGTGCCCGGTCGACAAAACTAGAACCCATAAGCCCTGATGTTATGTGTTACAATAATGGTGCATACGGATGAGGAAGATGAAGGGCGGGTGTACCGATGAAACGAAGCCGAGGAACAATCGTTAAATTACTGTTCATAGGGTCTTTGGCGGTAACCGTTGCAGCAGTACCTGAACCAGCTAATCTCAGTGATGTCTATGCCACCTCCAACAAAGCGGTCGTGAAGTCGGTCGATGGGATTCAACAGAAGCTGCTGACAGCGATGAGCGACAGGCAATCGACGGTGCGTTTTGTTTACCAGGGGGAGACCCAATCGCTGAAATCGCAGCTTAAAGATGCACTTGATCAGGCGATGGCCAGTGATCCTTATATTCACTACACCATCGCTAGCTATAGCTACGACTATCGTGGGACATCCAGTTCCGCCAATGTTACCGTTCGGTTGAGTTACCGCGAGACTGCGGAGCAGACGAACTACGTGAACCAGAATGCCGACAGCATTTTGAAGCGGATCATTAAGCCAGGCATGAATGATCATGAGAAGGTGAAAGCCATCCACGATTGGGTTGTCCGGAACTTGAAGTATGATACCACGCTTACAAAATATACGGCCTATGACGGACTCTACACCGGAAGCACGGTATGCCAGGGCTATTCCCTGTTAACGCATAAACTGCTGAAGGGAGCAGGGATCCAGAACAAAATCGTAGAGGGCACGGCTTATGCCTCCGATAATCCGCAGGGCCAGCTTCATGCCTGGAATCTGGTTCTTCTGGACGGCAAATGGTACCATCTGGACACGACGTGGAACGATCCCGTGCCGGATCGCGACAACGAGGTATCCTATACGTACTATCTCCGGACGGATGAACAGATGGGCCGCGATCATACCTGGGTGAAATCCTATCCGAAGGCGAGCACGCTTTACCGCAACACGCTGGCCGGGCTAGCTGCGAAGGATCGTTCGAGAGCCGAAGTATACGAACAATTGAAGCGGGATTTGGAATATCAGCTCTATGATGCCCGTTCCATCGTCAGCTCCTACGCACAGCTCCAACCCCTGGTTAAAGCTGCAAAGGCTGAAGGCAGCCAGAAGTTGGTGTTCCGGTTTGACGGCAGCGAGCGAGAGCTTGTAAATGTGCTCCAGCAAGTGCAGATGAAGAGCAATCTCGGCTCTATCAAATACTATCATCATGCATTTGAGAACACAGGTGATCTTAGAGTGCAGATCATTTGGTAATATGTCCGTATCCCAAAAAAAGCAGCTTCCGTTCCCAAGTATGGGAGGGAAGCTGCTTTTGGTATGTCCGGTTTAACTTATTTAACGTTCGTGCTCAAATCGCACTCGTCCAATGGTACGATGCGGCTCTTCTTAATCAAGCGGTAGCCGAACCAGATGGAGAGGAACAACGGAATGCTGACATAAGTGGCAATGATCGTTAACCAATCGATCTCCCCGCTGAAATTGCCTTGACCGATAATGGCAACAAGACAGAGCAGGAAGGCGAAGATGGGACCGAAGGGGAACCAGCGTGCACGGAATGGCAGATCCTTCAGGTCTTTTCCTTGGGCGACATAAGCTTTGCGGAAGCGATAATGACTCACGGCAATGGCCAGCCAGTTAATGAATCCGCACATTCCGGAGGCATTCAGGAGCCATACATAGACTACGCCATCGCCGAAGAAGGAGGCCAGGAAGGCCAGCATGCCTACGGCAGAGGTTACGATTAGAGCCGCAACCGGTACGCCGCGGCTGTTCAGCCGGCTCAGCCATCTCGGAGCCATTCCTTGCTTCGCCATGGCATACAGGACACGGGTTGAGGCATACATCCCCGAGTTGCCTGCCGACAGCACGGAGCTGAGAATGACCGCATTCATTACGGAAGCCGCAAACGCAAGGCCGGCTTTCTCAAACACCAAGGTGAATGGGCTGACACCGATATTGTCGACCCCGGATTGAAGCAAGCTCGGATGGGTGTAAGGGATGAGCATGCCGATGACAAAAATAGCGAAAACATAGAAGATCAGGATGCGCCAGAACACCTGACGGATGGCTTTAGGGACGTGTTTTCTCGGATTTTCGCTCTCGCCGGCCGCGACCCCGATCAGCTCGGTTCCCTGGAAGGAGAAGCCTGCAGCCATAAACACACCGACCAGCGCGAAGAACCCGCCGTGTACCGGCCCGTCGCCGAGACTAAAGTTAGTGAATCCCACGGCTTCACCGCCAAGAATACCGAAGATCATCATGACTCCGATGATGAGGAAGATAATGACGGTTGCCACCTTAATGATAGCAAACCAATATTCCGATTCGCCGTATCCTTTGGCGGATAGAAAGTTTAAGCCGAACATAATCGCCAGGAACAGAAGACTCCACAGAAATGACGGGCTGTCCGGGAACCAGAATTTAATAATAACCGTCGCCGCTGCGAGTTCGGCGGCGATGGTAACGGCCCAGTTGTACCAGAAGTTCCAGCCGACGGCAAATCCGAAGGCGGGGCTGACAAACCGGGAGGCGTAGGTGCTGAATGAGCCGGAATCCGGAAGATACGTAGCGAGTTCGCCGAGGCTGGTCATCAGAAAGTAAACCATGAGGCCCACCGCGGCATAGGCGATGAGCGCTCCGCCTGGGCCGGCAGAGGCGATGGCCGTTCCGCTTGCCAGGAAGAGGCCGGTACCGATCGATCCGCCAAGGGCGATCATTGTCATATGACGGGCTTTAAAGCTCTGCTTGAGCGAAGCAGCCGGTGCTTTTTTGCGATTCAAGATCGAACACTCCTTCTATACATTAAGAAATGATATTTACAATATACCCTGTTAGAACAAAAAGACCGCAGGTCCTATACCTGCGGTCTTTATCGTATCCGCATCATACCCTCCATGAAGATAGCACAACACGGGGAAATCCCCGTGACAGTTCCGTCTCTTTCGACAACGGCCCCAGCACAGAATACAAGAGTATACCCTGCACTTCGGCATTCATGCCTTTCAATGTGCTTCACCGGCTTCTCTTCGCCTCGGCACAACTACTGATCATGTCTGCAACCTCTACCTCATCTTGGAATGATGAGGCTATCTGTATATTCAATTCTAACAAGAGAGTCCTAGTATAAATCACATTCCATGTTAGAAGCAATGGTTAAATTTTACGGTTCTAAGGCAGTTCCGCAGATGCAATTACGATTGATTCCGTTTGGCCATTTGCTGCCATACGGTTCCGGCTGCTTCTTCGCCGGATTCGATGCGCTCCAGTGCCATGCGTGCCTGCAGACTAACCTCGAATTCCGGATCATTGGCAGCCTCCTCCAGAGCGGAGCGGGCTTCTTCGGTGCCTACTTCATACAGGAAGCGGGCTGCACGCCAGCGTACGATCTTGCTGCTGTCTTTGAGCGATTCGATCATGACCGGGGTAGCGGCAGCATCGCCGATATCGGACAGCGTATCGCCTGCGGTACGGCGAACGGCCGGTGTTTCGTCGCGCATGGCTTCATACAGGAGCTCCATCGCTTCAGGGGTGCGCAGATCGCCCAAGTACACAACGACGAGCCGGCGGATCTGCATCTTCGGATCCCGAAGGGCTTGGCGGAGAAGCGGAATGTGTTTCTCCGTTGGCTCCAGTGCATCCAGTGCAGCATAACGGACGCGCCAGTCCTCATCCTGCAGCGCGGCTTCGGTTTCCTCGTCGGTCAGCTTCCGGCGCTGCTCGACGAAATCCTCGTCGCTGGCACCGTGGGCAATCGCTTGGGCAACGACCTTATCGAGGCGCTCCTGCGGGAAGGCAGCTTCAAGCTCCTGCTCTACGTCACGGGCGATGTCAGCTAGCTGGCCGTAGCGCACGCCGTACTCCTTGAGCTTGCGCTCCTTGATGAGTGTCGTGGTTCCGACGGCGGCCACCGCTTTGGCGAAGCGCTCTGACAGACCGATGCGTTCTTCCTGATTCCCGCTTTTGACACGGATTTGCATCGGTATATTTCGAAAATACTGGACGAACACTTGAGCCTCTCCAAAAGCAAAATCTTCCGCATTTTCTTGGAGTCCGGCGGCAAGCCCCTCCTGACCGAATATTTCCTGAACGGCGCCCAGAATGGAAGGCCAATCAGCGTTGCCTTTGCGGTCGAGCGCGATGAAATCAAGGGTATGAAAAACGCTCTTTACGCCCGGGATATGGAGCAGCTGCCTGATCCAGGGGGGAGCCGACCGTTCGTTATCCAGTGTATATGTTCTTCGAATCCCGGGCTCCAGCGTTTCGTCAAGACGAAGCATCATGGAGTTCGGGCTCGGGGTTGGTTCAATAAATGTAATTTTCATGGGTTTATCTCGCCTCCTTATCCTCTTATTGTACCTCTTTTCCATGCCGGAAAAAACATCATGGCAAGGATTCAAACAAAATGACCGGACTTTGGATAAAAAGAGGAAAGGTTTGTAAAACTGATAATGATGGGATTGTAAAGCATTTGGGTTTTCAAAGAATCACATGTTAGAGGGCCGCCCCCAAGATTCGATGCCGAGCGGCTTCCTGATCCGCTTCGTGTTAGATATAGAATTTATGAGTTATCAGTGGAACTGATGAAATTCAGTATCGCAAGAAAACCTACCTAAGCATCGCGGTCGCTCATCCTTGAAGTGGCCTCGATAGAGGTTTTCTTATCAAAAGCGGACTTTTTTAACAACCTCTGAAGGAGGGTAGGCTAACGGATGCACAGGAAGCAGGAGCGAAAGCTTGCGATTCTATGCTTTATTGTTGCGGCCATTATGCTATACGGTGCCGTGAAAGGGTATCTGCGCTATATGGAACATTTTGGATAAAGAAACCGAGGAGTGAACCTGATGTCTTCACTGGATCCCGTACTGATGAGCCGGATCCTGACCGGCTTGACCCTGTTTGTGCATATTGTTCTGGCAACCATCGGCGTGGGGATTCCGATTATGCTGGCTCTGGCGGAATGGAGGGGGATTCGGACAGGGGACAACCATTATACGCTGCTTGCCCGGCGCTGGGCGCGGGGATATGTGATTACGGTGGCCGTCGGCGTCGTGACAGGTACCGCCATCGGCCTGCAGCTCAGCTTGTTATGGCCCACCTTTATGCGCGTCGCCGGTAAAGCCATTGCGCTGCCGCTGTTCATGGAGACCTTTGCTTTTTTTGTGGAGGCGATCTTTCTAGGCATTTATCTTTATACATGGGATCGATTCAAAAATAAATGGACCCATCTGCTGCTGCTTATTCCCGTGGCGATCGGCTCCTCCGCGTCAGCGTTTTTTATCACGAGCATGAATGCGTTTATGAATCAGCCCCAGGGCTTCGAGCTGGTGGATGGGGTATTTACGAATGTGAATCCGTTCGTGGCCATGTTCAATCCGGCGACGCCGACCAAGGTGAGCCATGTGCTGGCGTCAGCTTTTACGACAAGCGCCGCTGCGCTGGCCAGCATAGCCGCTTTCAGTATATTGCGGGGAAGCAAGCACATCTACTTTAAGAAAGCGCTGAAGCTCACCGTCGTGTCGACCTTTGTTTTTGCTGTGGCCACCGTGATGATCGGAGACTTCTCCGGCAAATTTCTGGCTAAATACCAGCCCGAGAAGCTGGCGGCGGCCGAGTGGCATTTTGAAACGATGAGGCAAGCCCCGCTCATTTACGGCGGCTTTCTGGATGAGAATAACGAGATTAAGTATGCATTGAAGATTCCGTACGCGCTAAGCATATTGGCGGGAAACAGTCCCAGCACGGAGGTCATTGGACTGAATGAGTTTCCGGAGAATGAGAGACCGCCGATGTCGGTGCATTATTTTTTCGATCTAAAGGTGACCAGCGGCGCCGTGATCGTTCTGATTCCGCTCCTGTATATGTTCCGAAAGAAACTTCCTGGCAAAAGGCCTTATCCAAAATGGCTGCTGCTCAGTATATTGGCTTTGGGGCCTCTATCGATGTCAGCCATATGGCTGGGCTGGTTCCTTGCCGAGATCGGAAGGCAGCCGTGGATTGTGCGGGGATACATGAAGGTATCGGATGCGGCAACCACTTCAACAAGCGTCGGCTGGATGCTGGTGCTGTTTATAATCCTGTATCTGGTGCTATCCGTATCCGCGATTCGCGTGTTAAGCCAATTGTTCCGGAATAAAAGCGCGGAAGAGGAAATCCGGCTGCTGGGACTCGAAATCGAAGGGGGAGACCGCAAATGAGCTATGCAATGGTGGCAATAACCGTGCTGTGGACATTTCTGTTTGGCTATTTGCTGGTGGCCTCGATTGATTTTGGTGCCGGATTTTTCAGCTATTACAGCGTGCTCACCGGACACGAGAACAAGATTCATAACATCATCCAGCGGTATTTATCTCCCGTCTGGGAAGTAACCAACGTATTCCTGATCTTTTTTGTGGTCGGACTTGTCGGATTCTTTCCGGATGCTGCGTATTATTATGGCACCGCCTTGCTTGTGCCGGGCAGCTTGGCCCTTGTGCTGCTGGCGATCCGCGGCGCTTACTACGCCTATCACACGTATGGCAGCCAGACCGGGAACAATATCGTGTATATGGGGCTCTACGGGGCAACGGGACTGCTCATCCCTGCAGCGTTGTCGACGATATTGGCCATCTCGGAAGGCGGCATTATCTATATGGATAACGGGAAGGTAGAGCTTCATTGGTATACGTTCTTCACGAATCCGTACACGTGGTCGGTCATCCTGCTTGCGCTTGTGAGCGTTCTGTACATCTCGGCGATGTTCCTGTCCTATTACGCGCAGCGTGCGGGGGATGAGGTAGCGTTCGGCGTGGTCCGGGGTTATGCGCTGGGATGGAGCGGTCCGACGATCCTGGCTTCGGTATTCGCGTTTTTCCAGATTAACCATCAGAATCCGGTGCATTTTGGGCAGATGCTGGATATCGCATGGATGTTTATCGCGTCGTTCATCTGCTTTGTCATTGCGGTGTACCTCGTATGGAAACGAATCCGGCTCGGCATCGCTTTTATTATGGTCATGCTCCAATTTGCCTTTGCTTGGTACGGATATGGACGCTCGCATCTGCCGTATATTCTCTATGATTACATCCATATTCATGAGAGCATAACCAACGATACGATGGCGATCGCATTGATTACCGCATTTATCCTGGGTTTCTGCGTATTGGTTCCTTCCCTGATCCTGCTGATGCGATTGTTTCTGTTCGATGCAAACTACATTCGCGGCAAATCCGCGAAGAAGGGATGAGACAAGTGGAGGACTTCGCCATTTTCATAGCACCGCTGCTCACCGTACTGGCTGCTGTAGCCTTTATGGCGATCTACGTCGTCAAGTATAAGGATCCATCGGATTGATTCTGGATAAAGGCAATTCCGGGTTGTTTCGCCACGAAACGTTCGGTGTAAAAAGAACAACAAGCGCAAAGTTGAGCGGAGAGGTCAATACGGGGTAAAATACAGGGTAATGGAAGGAGGAGGCTGCATGCCAAAAATTCGCTATAACAATATCGATAACGTCAGCACGGATAAAACACTTAAACAATTCAAGCAGTGGCGCGACGAACGTCGTCAGAAGAAGAAGGATTATTCCTACTGCATTCCGAACCTGACGCCGGATCTTCAGTATTTGCATAGCAACCGGCACGAAACCTCCGTTACCTGGATCGGGCACGCTACGTTCTTCATCCAATATGAAGGCTTGAACATCGTGACTGATCCCGTATGGGCGCGGAGAATGGGATTTAATAAGCGTCTTGGAGAACCAGGGCTTCCCATTCATGAGATCCCCCCGATCGATGTCATTCTGATCTCGCATTCCCATTATGATCATATGCATGTTGCCTCGATCCGTAAGCTGTACCGTGCGGACACCACGATCATTGTACCCGTTGGTCTGCGTCGCAAAATGATCAACAAAGGCTTTCGCCGCGTGATCGAACTGCAGTGGTGGGAATCCACAACCATCAAGGGCGTGAAATTCTCCTTTGTGCCGACACAGCATTGGACTCGGCGCACGCCGTTTGACACGAATACATCCCATTGGGGAGGGTTCGTAATGGAGCCTGTCCTGCAGGATGCGAGCGTGGATTCGGCTTCTTCCGATGAATCATCATGCAATAACGAACCTGTATCGGAGGATGGCACCCGCCTGCTTCCGCCGAATTTGTATTTTGCCGGAGACAGCGGTTATTTCGAAGGCTTTAAGCTGATCGGAGAACGCTTCAACATTCACCTTGCGCTGATGCCCATCGGGGCATATGAGCCGGAATGGTTCATGACATCGCAGCACGTCAATCCGGAAGAGGCCCTGCAGGCGTTCCAGGATGTGAAGGCCGAGACGATGATCCCGATGCATTACGGCACCTTCAAGCTGGCAGACGACACGGCAAGAGAAGCGCTGGATCGGATGGAGGCGGAACGCGAGCGGCTGGGGATCGCCAAGGAGCGAATTCGCGTATTAAAGTACGGAGAGACCTTCAAGGTTCAGCCTGAGCGAAGAAGCGTGACATCATAACCGAAACGTGCAAGCGATTTCCATCACCATACACCATACACCATAGAATGCCAAAGAGGCCCGAAAGGTTGTTCATAACCTTTCGGGCCCATTTTCAGTTGCTTCTAAACGTCAGCGTTTTGGCAGAATGCCGACCGCTCTTGCGGCAGCAGCGCTTTTCTCAGCGAACTGCACGGGATCGTCAATCGATTCCCAGTGGATATATTTGAATGGATTGCTCTGGAAAAGCCAATGGTTATGAATGGCGGTTACTTTTATTCCGCGCTTCAGCAGTTCCGCCGCGAACGGATTGATTTCTTTTTCCAGGATAACGGTTTCCCCCAGATTCAACGTGCGGCCACGGGAGTCTTTGGACTCAAAGGATAACGCGAAAGGCAGTGTCAAAGGAGAACGGCTGCGGCGTCCCAATATTTTCACGTTTAGCCTCCGCAGCGTGGAGACAACGCACGCGCCATTGGTGACGCTTCCTGTGCCCCCAATGATCCGAGCCAGGCGATTGCAAAGCTGGTTGCCCATAATGGCCCCTCCTTTCATATCAGAATAATATAACGTATGAGAGGGGGACCTGATCCGACTGGTTTCTTTCATTAATAGAAAAGCCTCTTTTCTATTAAACTAGAAATAGAGGCTTTGATTGTCGAGTTCTATATACTTGAGAAAAGGCGCATGCAGGCGGTTATATTTGTTTAAAACCGTTTTATATCATCCAGAAGCTTCGATAACCGTCGTACTTATGCTATAATGTGCTGAAACCAATAGTGATAAAGGATGGTAATGCTTAATGATCAGTACAAGCGGCGTAACGCTCCGCTATGGCAAACGAGCACTATTTGAAGATGTCAATATAAAATTCACCCCGGGCAACTGCTACGGCCTCATCGGCGCCAACGGGGCGGGTAAGTCTACATTTCTGAAAATCCTCTCCGGTGAGATTGAACCGAACCAAGGCGAGGTTCATATGACACCGAATGAGCGGATGGCGGTTCTGAAGCAGAACCACTATGAATACGATCAGTATCCCGTCCTGGAGACGGTTATAATGGGTCATGCCCGGCTGTATAACATCATGAAAGAGAAAGATGCGCTGTATGCGAAATCCGATTTCTCCGAAGAAGACGGCATGCGTGCGGGTGAGCTGGAAGGCGAATTCGCAGAGCTGAACGGGTGGGATGCAGAGCCGGATGCGGCAGCGCTCCTGATCGGTCTCGGTATTCCACGTGAGCTGCACGATAAGAAGATGTCTGAGCTGAGCGGTAACGAGAAGGTACGAGTTCTCTTGGCGCAGGCCTTGTTTGGCCGTCCGCATAACCTGCTGCTGGATGAGCCTACCAACCACTTGGACCTGGAATCGATTCAGTGGCTTGAGAACTTCCTTATGGATTATGAAGGCACCGTTATTGTGGTATCCCATGACCGTCACTTCCTGAACAAGGTGTGTACGCATATTGCGGATATCGATTTCGGTAAAATTCAGCTGTATGTCGGCAACTACGACTTCTGGTATGAATCCAGCAAGCTGGCGCTTGAACTTCAGCGGGATGCCAACAAGAAGAAGGAAGAGAAGATCAAGGAATTGCAGGCATTTATTCAACGCTTCTCGGCGAATGCTTCCAAATCGAAGCAGGCGACTTCCCGTAAGAAACAGCTCGACAAAATTACGTTGGAGGATCTTCGTCCTTCGAACCGTAAATATCCGTTCCTTCATTTTAAACCTGAACGCGAGGCGGGCAAGCAGCTGCTTACGATTGATGGCATCACCAAGTCGATGGATGGGGAAAAGGTGCTGGATAATGTCAGCTTTGTTGTAAACAAAGGCGACAAAATCGCATTTGTTGGACCGAATGGGATGCCGAAAACGACGCTGTTCCAGATCATAACCGGTGAAACCGAGGCGGATGCCGGTGAATACAGCTGGGGGGTAACAACAACCCAGGCGTATTTCCCAAAAGACAACTCTGCCTATTTTGACGGTGTTGATATCAACCTCGTGGAATGGCTGCGCCAATATTCCAAGGATCAAGATGAGACATTCTTGCGCGGATTCCTTGGCCGCATGCTGTTCTCGGGCGAGGAAGCGCTGAAGAAAGCAAGCGTACTGTCCGGGGGCGAGAAGGTTCGCTGCATGCTGGCCAAAATGATGCTGAACGGCGCGAACGTGCTGATCTTCGATGAGCCGACGAACCACCTGGATCTCGAATCCATTACGGCACTCAACAATGGTCTGATCGATTTTGACGGAACGATTCTATTCACCTCGCATGACCATCAGTTCATTCAGACGATTGCCAACCGAATTATCGAGATTACGCCTAATGGCATCATCGACCGCAGTATGAGTTATGACGAGTATCTTGAGAGTGAAGAGATCAAGGGACTTCGCGATAGCATGTACCCGGTTGAAGCTTAAGAAAATAGGATATGGCGAAGGATGAGGGCGTGAGCTTTCATCTCGCCCGATCCATTTAAAAAATGCTGCACCTTCCAAGTATGGGAGGTGCAGCATTTTTTGCGTTATGCACGAAACGGGCTCTTCTACGAACCGCCGGTACGACGACGCTGGTTGTTTGGTTTTTTGTTGTTTTGGCTTTTCATTTTTTGCGCTGAACCGGCTTGGAATTGTCCGGGCTTATTCGCGGACGCATTCTGCTGTTTTTTCTGTTCCAGCTTTTGCCGGATTGCATCGGCTAAATTCACTTTACGTGATTCATTATTCTCGGGCATAGTATCACCCTCCTCTTCGTGTTCGCTTGTCCTCATTTTATTCGTTTTTAAATCGCCCGGCAAGGGTAACAATGATTAATACCATTTTCTACGTCCATGGTTCTTTGACCGAAGCAATTATGTTTCTCTAGACCCACACGAATGACCTTTGCTAGGATTAAATATGGATAATGATGGATATCGTTTGACGGCTGCGAAAGACAAGCAAAGGAGAGACGTAATAAAGTGAATGCCTATGATAACATCAAACAAGGGGAACGCGGGGCCTGGATCAGCATTGCCGCCTACCTCGTGTTATCCTCGTTCAAGATATTTTGTGGATACTTATTCGCATCCAGTGCTTTGCTTGCCGACGGTTTTAACAACCTGACGGACATCGTGGCATCGCTCGCCGTATTGATCGGACTGCGAATTTCCCAGAAACCGCCGGATTCCGATCATGCGTACGGACACTTAAGGGCGGAGACGATTGCGGCTTTGGTTGCTTCTTTTATCATGGCGGTCGTTGGTATCCAAGTGTTGGTTGAAGCCGTTCGTTCATTTTTTGAAGGTTCCAAGGAAATCCCGAATTTATGGTCTGCCGGCGTAGCCGGTGTCTGTGCCGTGGCGATGCTTGGCGTGTACAGGTACAATCGGAACCTCGCGCAGCGAATCGATAACCAGGCACTCATGGCTGCAGCCAAGGATAACTTATCGGACGCACTCGTTAGTGTGGGGGCAGCTGTTGGTATTATTGGCGCACAATTCGGCCTGCCCTGGCTGGATACCGTAGCAGCGGTAGCGGTTGGTGTCATTATTTGCAAAACAGCTTGGGAAATATTCAGGGATTGCACCTATAGTTTAACGGACGGTTTTGATGAAAATCGTTTGTCGGACTTGCGTAGTACGATTGCCCGTACGCCCGGTGTCGAGGGGATTAAGGACATGAAAGCCCGAATTCACGGCAATCATGTACTGGTGGATGTTGTCATCGAGGTAGACCCGGATATCAGTGTTCTGGAGGGTCATCAGATCAGTGACCGTATCGAAGAACAGATGGAGAAGATTCACAATATTATGAGCGTCCATATTCACGTGGAGCCTAAGGAATCGTCCTAGGGGATAACCGATGGGTACGAATACAAATGGCAGGTCAAGTTCATCTTGACCTGCCATTTAACCTGCATGGATACATGAAGAATCATGAAGTCCGGCAGTCATACATGATTAATGTACATAAATCCAAGCTTTACCGAGCCATGTATAAACTTCAACCCATTCCCCGCCAAGCACGACACCCGTTCGATTGCCGGTTGTGTCGATTTTTTGCGGAGCCAAGGCACCAAGCTTTTCGCCGTTTGGAGCGTTATAGAAGTAGGTTCTTTCTGCAATCTCGATCATAGGTGTAGGCACCAGTACTACTTCTTCCGGTTTGATAATAGGCTCTTCCGTCGAGATGGGAGCCGGCCCAGAAGTCTCGGATACCGTCCCGCTAATCGGATCTGCGCTTGCTACGGCGGTCAGGGACAGGGTGAGTGCTAGGGCTGCAGTAATACTTAGAGTTTTTTTCATGGAATAATTCCTCCTTGGGACCGAAGTATGATTTTAATATACTATTTTAACACACTATCGTAATAACCACGATTTGGATGTTTTGAATCAAGAAATTTGGGTACCTTTCTCAAATCGTGACAAGTTTCAAGGATTCCTATATACTTTGGAGATGGGAAAAGCCTTGTTGTCGCAGGGATATCCTATGGGAGGAGGGACTTTAGATGGTACGTCGAAAAAAAAGAGCCGGACGTTTCCTGCTGGGTATATTTGTCCTTCTGCTTGTGATTATCGGTGCGTTGGTCTGGTTTGTTTATCCTACACAATCGCTGGATATGCGCTACCGATCCGTTGATTTCAAGGACAAGTTGATGACCATGGTGTCAAATCGGGATACCCGTATGCTGCTGAGTACGGAAGAAGTCGGAGAACTCAGCAAGAAGAACATGGTAAAATATATGAGCACCCATGACCTGGGCGTCGATATTACAGGTGCTGATTTCGTGATGAATGGCACCACAATGACAGCCCATATGAATGGGCAATGGGGGGTTCTTCCCTTTGGTGCAGTGCTGCGCTTTCAGATGTCTGCCGAGGGAAGCTATCTTCACCTGACGCATGAATCAACAACGATTCGGGGAGCCCAGATCCCTTTGAATATGTTCCAGCTGGAGCCGATACAAATTTCGCTCAAGGACTATTTACCGGATCTGGTAACTGTGAAGAATGTGAAGTTTCTGTCCGACGGCTTGGAATTGAACTTTACGATGGATTGGATGTCCATTCCGTCGCTGTTTAAGTAAAGCAAGGGAATCGGCTAAAGACTCAGACAAGGAAACCAAGTCTGGGTCTTTTTTTGTGTTTTTCAAGAGAAAAGTCGTTATTTTCAGAAAAAAACTATGAAAAAAATATATATGTAAACATTGACACTATGATTATCCCCCACTATAATCAGTAAATGTTTAGAAATAAATGTTTTAGTACTAAAGTATATAGAGACGAAGTCGGTTGGTCTCTATTGAAGAAGTGCTGGACCTTTTAAAGGAGTGTAAAAAATACATGTCCATGCGGAATGAAATTCTGGAGTTGGAGATGCTATTTAAGAAGATGGTTCGAACTGTGCATCATGAGTGGCAGAAGGAAGGGTTTCCTAAACTAGGCAGAACGCAGTATACCGCCTTGGAGATGCTTCATGAACAGGGAGCATTGAGATTGTCGGACTTGGCCGATTCCATTCATGTGACATGCGGGGCGGTTACGGGCATATCCGATAAATTGATCGAGGGCGGATTCGCGCGCCGAACAAGGGATACAGCCGACCGAAGGGTCATTCATTTGGAGATTACGCCGCTCGGGAGGGATCTGATCGAGCAGTTGGCCAATAAACGTGCCGAGTTGAGCGATTTGTTATATGGTTTTCTAACGGACGAAGAGGTTAAGCAGTTGAGTGTCCTGTACAGCAAAATTTTGACGAATGTTGAGCACATCCAAGGTCAGATGTCCACATAGAACAAACATGCTAAATGTATGATTTTACTTAGAAAGAGAGTGAAGGCTGCACATGAGTACCCATACCATTGCTCGCCCCGGCGAGCCTGTTAAGAAAGGCCCTATCATTGCTGCACTTATGATTGGCGCTTTTGTCGCCATTCTTAACCAGACATTGATGAATGTTGCTCTGCCGAGCATCATGGAGAATTTGAACATTAAACCGACCGTAGCCCAGTGGCTGACCACTGGCTTTATGCTGGTGAACGGGGTCTTAATTCCCGTTACCGCTTATCTGATCGCGCGTTTCTCGACAAGGCAGCTGTTCATTAGTGCGATGACGCTGTTTACGATTGGCACCTTGCTGTGCGCGGTCAGCCCCAACTTCGCGTTACTGCTTACCGGACGCCTCGTTCAGGCTGCCGGTGCAGGTATTTTGATGCCGCTTATGACCGTTGTATTTCTGAACATATTCCCTATTGAGAATCGCGGGAAGGCGATGGGGATGATGGGGATCGCCATGATATTTGCTCCTGCCATCGGACCTACGCTTTCCGGATATATTGTGGAGCACTATGATTGGCGTGTCCTGTTCTACATGATTCTGCCTTTCTCGATCATTGCTACGCTAATCGGGGTATTCTTCCTGAAAAATGTTACCGAGGTCAGCCGGCCGAAGCTGGACATGATCGCCATCATTTTGTCCACCCTGGGCTTTGGCGGTTTGCTGTACGGCTTCAGTGATGCCGGGAATGACGGTTGGTCCAGCACGCCGGTTGTTACGACCCTAGCAGTCGGCACGATTGCCCTCATCCTGTTTGTATGGCGGGAGATGAAGACCGACAATCCGATGCTGGAATTCCGGATATTCAAATACAATATGTTTACGCTAACTACCCTTATCAATGTCATTGTCACGATGGCGATGTATGCCGGCATGATCCTGCTGCCTATTTATCTTCAGCAGATTCGTGGATTCACGCCGGTGGAATCAGGACTTCTCATGCTTCCCGGCGCCATTCTGATGGGGATCATGTCACCGATTACGGGAGCGATCTTCGATAAGGTTGGTGCAAGATGGCTGGCTGTTATCGGCCTGGCGATTACGGTCATTACGACGTGGGAGTTCAGTAATTTGACCGAAACCATGTCTTACAGCCACATCATGGTCATCTATACGGCCCGGATGTTCGGGATGTCGATGCTCATGATGCCGATCCAGACGGCGGGACTTAATCAGCTCCCGCGGAGCTTGAACGCTCATGGTACGGCTATGTCCAATACACTGCGCATGGTTTCCGGCTCAATCGGAACGGCAATTCTAGTTACCGTCATGTCGACCCAGGCAGAGAGCAAAGGGGAAGCTCTGATGCAATCGGGGTTATTTGATCCCAAGAATCAGGCCGACCTGCTTAAGCTGGGGAATGAAGCAACCATTTATGGCATTAACTATGCCTTTGTTATTGCGACATGGATCAGCGTCGCTTCCTTCATCCTGGCTTTCTTTATCAAGAAGACCAAGCCGGCCGAAGAGCCGAAAACCTCAGAAAATCAGGAGGCTGCAGCAACGAACGTATAACCCAATCCGATTTTGCGCAGCGCAAAAAAAGGGGTGTCCTATCCGTTGATCAAACGGAGGGCACCCTTTTTTCATTTCCTCTGTGTATATTCAATGCATGGGCTTTAGTATGCGACAGCGTCACATACTTCGTCTGCGTCCGGTAAAGAGAGAGATCACAAACAGGACAATGAAGATGAAGAACAGCACCTTCGCAATGCTGGCAGCAGCCTCAACGATGCCGAAGAAGCCAAAGATCCCTGCAATCAGTGCAACAACTAGAAAAATTACGGACCATTTTAACATCCTATTCACCCTGCTTTCTTCATCGATTTTATTGGATATAGGCATGTAGTCTCATGATGCTCCAAGAAACGGCACATATCCAATTTGAAGCTCGGTAGGGAGCCGCTTAGCCGTTGCCAACAGCGCCCTTCGTAGTGTTCTTTAACCGGGGCGGCAGGGGATGAAACAAGCTGTAGGACAATGGCATTATTGGCAGCGATCTCTTTGTTTCGTGGGCTGGGGGATAGGGTAACTATTGCGTATCCGAAACCAACATACTTGAAAGTGAGGGACAACGTATGCTAACCCAAATCAGTGTTGCCATTATTGCCGTAGCATTTGCGGTTCTGGTTTTCTTTTTAATCAAGACATTAAAGGCTGCGACACAATCGCTCGAAAAGGTAACCGAAACCCTTCAGGATGTTCAAAAGACGGTTGACGAATTAACTTATGAAGTGAAGCAGACCATCCGGAATACGAACGATATTACGGTGGATGTTCAGCATAAGATGAAACAGATCGATCCGGTGCTGGATACCGTCAAGAATCTGGGAGAAGCTTTAAGCGAGGTCACCTATGCGGTGAAGCAGGTATCCTCCGGCATGGTTAGCCGTTTTAAGCAATCCCGGATGGAGCAGAAGAAAGAGCAGCCTGCCCGTACGGAAGTGCCTTTGACGGCTCAGGATCGTACGTTCCAATCCTATGATGCGGTATATCAGAATACCGAAGCAGAAGAAAAGTCACGCGGTCGGAACTGGTTAGCCTACGTGGATACAGCGGTTGGTCTGTGGAACAGCTTCCGTCGCCAAAAAGCCAGATAAACGTAAGAAAGCTAAACCCGGGTATAGCTCCGACAGCTGAAGAAAGGAGGAGGTCGCATGTGGAATGTCGCACTGTTGATGGTAGGGCTCTTGATTTACTCCGGAGGTGGGGGTGCCGTGGCAGAGCCGCAGCCTTCTGCCGGGATGTCGCCACCGCCTATAATTCATGCCGCTTCGGATGTTGGACAAGCACAAACCAGCGACAACTCTACGGAGAGCTATGGAACTTTAAACGGGATTTCGCTAACGGATAACAAGCACGATGTCATTCGCAAGCTGGGAACGCCGGCTAGAATTGAGCATGAAGAGCTGACCGGAATTACCAAGCTGGATTACAAAGATATGGAGGTTGGGGTCCGCAACGGTTACACGGAATATGTTCATGTGAAGCCATCTGCCGTATCCTTTCAGGTTGAAGACCAGCGTATAGGTATGACAAACGATCAAATTAGGGCATCTCTGGGTAAGCCGTATTTTAAAGCGGAGGACGGGGATGTGTACCTTGAGAACCATCAAGCGCTTAAGGTATTTATTGACCGGGACTCCGGCGAAATTGCAGGAATTGATTTATTTTTCGATTATAGCGACTGAATTTGTTTCAACCTTAAGAAATAAGGTTAATAACAAATGGACTATAACCTAAATCAAGGTTTTACACTATTAGGGGAGGTTTTCACAATGGAATTTACCAATACGAAGTCATATGCCAAAGTCGTTGAGAATGGTACACAAGCGGTTCAGGAGGTTCAGAACCTGCGGCAGTCCGGTTACGATCATGATCGGATTTATGTATTGGCTCATGATTCGGACAAGACAAGCCGGATCGTGGATGCATCCGATGCCAATAACGTGGGCATCAAGGAAGAAGGCGTGTTTGACGCCTTTGCGAATTTGTTCCGGTCCCGCGGCGATGAGCTCCGCGCCAAGATTGTATCGCTAGGCTTCACGGAGGCCGAGGCTGGATTCTATGAGAAACAGCTGGATCTAGGCAAAGTACTTGTTATCGCTAAAAAAGATTGATGATATAGCAACGAAAGTTCAGCTTTATGACAGCATCGATGGTAGGCGTTATAGGACTTAAAACATAGATAAGGAATGAGACTTTTGACGTCTCATTCCTTATCTATGTTTTAAAAGAATGTTCCATATACCTAGTAAAAGTGGAAGATTCAAGATTTAGAACCTTTTTCTATGGCAATTGATCAGAGGGCTATTATAGTATAATAGTAGGAAAAGGATTTCTATCGTATAATCCGAAACGTTAAGGGAGAGGGCAATGAGAATATTAATCGTAGATGACAATCCGACTAACGTCATTATTATCCGAGAAATCTTAAAGAAAGAAAATTACCAGAACACTCTATCTGCATCTTCAGCCCTGGAAATGCTGGAGCATCTGGGGATCGGCGATCGCAGCCAAGAACTCCATCCCCGGAGATCGGACATCGATCTGATCCTGCTTGATATGATGATGCCCGAGATGGATGGAATAGAAGCATGCCGTATAGTTCAGCAATACGAGCATTTGAAAGATATACCGATCATTATGGTTACCGCCGTCGGGGATTCCAAGAAGCTGGCCGAAGCGCTGGATGCCGGTGCCGCCGATTACGTAACGAAACCGATCAACAAGGTAGAGCTGATGGCACGCATACGCCTGGCGCTCCGGTTGAAGCATGAGAAAGACTGGCATATTGAGAGGGAACAGCGGGTCCAGGCCGAATTGAAGCTTGCGGCCATGGTTCAGAATGCCGTATTGAGCTCACCAATCGAAGATGATCAGCTTGAGATTCATGCGCTGTACCAGCCCTCGGCAGAGCTTGCGGGAGATTTGTACGCATGGTACCCGCTTGGTGATGGCCGTTATGGCGTGATTCTGCTGGATATGATGGGACACGGGATTACTTCGTCCCTATTTTGTATGTTCATCGCTTCGGTTCTGAAGGACACGGTGACGACTTATGTCGAACCGGAGAAGGTGGTTCAGGAATTGAACCGCAGGTTCAATCAGTTAAACCTCGGCGAACAGCTGATACAGTACTATTTTACAGCGATCTATCTTGTTGTGGATACCCGTTTAAAGCGGGTGGACTACGTCAACGCAGGGCATCCGCCGGCTCTCTTCTTTCAAGAGAGCGGGGATGTGATGACCCTGGATCAAGGCTGCTGCCCGGTGGGATTGTTTGACCGGATCGAAGACATGGAGCCAAGAAGCTTTCAATATGAAGGTGAAGGACATTTGGTTATGTATACGGACGGCCTGCTCGAACTGGTGGAGGGCGGTCATGACGAGAAGCTGGATTATCTGAAGGAGCATTTGGGAGGCCGTCATCATTGGAGAGAAGATGAGATGAAGAAGCAATATTTTGTGGATGATCCATCGCAGGAGCGAGAGGACGATAAATGCCTGGTTTGGATATCTCTTAAAAAAGGAGAGGAAACCAATCAATGAAGCTTAGGAGCAAGTTAGTCATTGGTTTTACGACTTTGCTGGCGCTCATGCTGGTTCTGACCTTGATTGGTTATGACCGAATCAGTTATATGAACGACCAATTGAACCAGATCTATCAGGATCGCTACCAAAAGGTACGAAACTCCAGCGCAATGCGCGGAGAAGTCAACGATATGGCTCGAGAGCTTACGAACATGATCTTGAGCAATGATCAGTCTACGTATGCTGTGTCCGAACAGGAACTGGAAACGATGACAGCACGAGCTCAAACGTATTTTAAAGCGATCAAAGAAAGTGCAAATGCCGCGGAAGAGCAACAATTGTTAGTTCGGATTGAGCGTGCGGTGAATCAATATATCGTTTATCAAAATAAGACACTGGAGCTGCTGGCAAAGAGCAACGCAACGGAAGCTAATCTGCTTCGTAATTCGACCGGACAAGCTGTCCAGGAAGAGATGCTGACGAGTTTGAACGAGCTTAGCAGCTACGAGAACCAGAAGATCAATGATGATATAACAGCAGCGAAAGCAGCATATGACCGCTCTGTCCAAATGTTTATCTATATCATGGCTGGCGGTTTGTTATTAGGAATGCTGGTCATTCTATGGATTCTTCCAAGCATTACCCGAGGCATCAACGTAGTCTCCATGATGTTGAAGAGCTTTGGAGAAGGCAGATTGAAGGCGATCCGTCGTATTAAAGTTACGTCCAAGGATGAGTTTGGCGATGTGGCCCGGGTATTTAAAGACCTGTCCGAAGATATTATCGAGAAGCAGCGCATCGAGGAAACCTATCTCCAGGCGCAGCGTGATCAGTCCTGGCTCAACTCGAATATGGCCAGAGTCACGGAGCTGCTGGAGGGGATCAATTCCCTGGAGGAAGTCGGTCAGCGGTTTATCAGCGAATTTACGCCGATTCTGGGTGCTCATTATGGAGCGATCTATATTCGTCAAGAAGACAAACATCCGAATAAGTTGGAGATGAAAGGTTCTTACGCCCATGAAGGCGGCGAAGAGCCGAAGATTTCCTTCATGATCGGGGAAGGGCTTGTAGGTCAAGCTGCGCTCGACAAGAAACCGATCGTACTGAAAAGTGCGCCGGAGGATTACATGAAGGTGGAATCCGCTTGGGGATCATCGAAGCCGATATCGGTCATGATCTATCCGATTCTGTTTGAGAATGAAGTGTTGGGTGTTGTTGAGTTGGCAGCCTTTGAAGAAACAACATCACTGCAGGAGCAGCTTTTATCTCAGCTGAGTCAATCGCTTGGCATCATTCTAAACAATATTACAGGTCGTCTGCGGGTAGAGCAGCTGCTGCGCGAATCGCAGGCCATGACCGAAGAACTTCAGGTTCAATCGGAAGAGCTGCAGACTCAGCAAGAAGAGCTTCGCCGCACCAACGAAAATCTGGAGGAGCAAACCAATGCCCTCAAGCGTTCCGAAGACTTGCTGCAGCGCCAGCAGGAAGAGTTGGAGCATTACAATACCGAGCTTGTTGCCAAGACGCGTGCGCTTGAGGAACAGGTGCAGGAAGTGGAAGAGAAGAACGATGAGATCGAGAAGGCGAGAATGCAGCTTGAGCAGCAAGCGAAGCAGCTTTCGATTACAACGAAGTATAAGTCGGAGTTCATGGCTAATATGTCTCACGAGCTGCGGACCCCGCTAAACAGTCTGCTGATATTATCACAGCTGTTGTCGGAGAATAAGGATGGAAATCTGAGCAATAAACAGATTGAATATGCACAGACCATATACATGTCGGGCTCCGATCTGCTCAAAATGATTGATGAGATTCTAGATCTGTCCAAAGTGGATGCCGGGAAAATGGAGATCCATTATGAGGACGTTCAGCTTCCGGATATTGAAGCCTTCGTGGAGCAGAACTTTGCCGCCGTGGCATCACGCAAGCATATTGACCTGGGTGTGCATATCAGTGAAGATATTCCGCAGAGCATTGTCACGGACAGCCATCGCGTGAAGCAAATTCTTCGCAATCTGTTGTCGAATGCCTTCAAGTTTACCAATAGCGGCTCCGTCGAGCTGCATGTGGAAAAGGCCGACAAGGAGAAGCTTCCGCTTTATCTGAATGCCGAAACGGATTATGTGGCCTTTGCTGTCAGGGATACCGGAATCGGCATCCCGGCGGATAAAACGGATCTGATCTTTGAAGCCTTCCAGCAGGTAGACGGCACAACCAGCCGTAAATACGGGGGAACCGGGCTTGGTTTATCTATCAGCCGCGAGCTTTCCCGTCTGCTGGGCGGGGGCATTCTGGTTGAATCGGAAGAAGGCAAGGGAAGCTGCTTCACGCTCTTCCTGCCAGCCAGTCATCCGGATTTGGTAGAGAGTAACCAGGAAGCAGCTGCAGCAATTGAGGCACCCACGGAGAGTAATCTGATCGTACCGAAAGCGAAGATGATTACAAAAGAGGTTCAGCCATCCGTACAAGTGGATGACGATCGCAATCAGCTCGGACCGACAGATAAAGTCTTGCTTATCATCGAGGATGACGTGAAGTTTGCCAGAATTCTTCTGGATATGGCCAGAGGCCGCGGCTTCAAGGCCTTGGTTGCATTGCAGGGGGATATCGGTCTGGAGATGGCCAAGTCGTACAAACCGGATGCCATTATCCTGGATATCCAGCTTCCGGTTATTGACGGCTGGTCTGTCATGGGCGAGCTGAAGAGCTCTGCGGTTACGCGCCACATTCCAGTGCATGTCATTTCGGTCGTGGATGAAGTGAAGCAAGGATTAATGATGGGTGCGATCGCTTACTTGAAGAAGCCGTCATCGAGAGAAGCGCTGGAGGACGCGTTTACGCATATCGAATCCTATGCGGAAAAATCGATGAAACATCTCCTGATTGTTGAGGATGACGACATACAGCGGAATTCGATCATTGAATTGATTGGTCATGACGATGTATCGATTACGGCGGCATCCACAGGCGCCGAAGCGCTCAGCGAGCTTCGCAAACAGCGCTATGATTGTATGGTGCTGGATCTGATGCTGACGGATATGACAGGCTTTGAGCTGCTGGATCAGATCCGCGATGATGAGAACCTGGTGGATCTGCCGATCATTATTTATACAGGCAAGGACCTGGATTCGAAGGAAGAGATGCAGCTTCGCAAATATGCAGAGTCGATCATCATCAAAGACGTGAAATCGCCAGAGCGGCTTCTGGATGAAACGACGCTGTTCCTCCATCGGGTCGAGGCTGATTTGCCGGAAGATAAACGTAAAATCCTGCAGAAGCTGCACAATAAGGAAGAGCTGTTTGAAGGCAAGAAGATTCTGCTGGTGGACGATGATATCCGCAACGTGTTTGCTCTCTCCAGCGTGCTGGAGGGTTACAATATGGAAGTTACCTTTGCGGAAAACGGCAGGGAAGCCATCGAGCTGCTTCAGGATCATCCGGAATTTGATCTGGTGTTAATGGATATGATGATGCCGGAGATGGACGGTTATGAGGCGATGCGGCGTTTACGCGAAATGCCGGAATTCGAGAAACTGCCGATTATTGCCCTGACAGCCAAAGCCATGAAAGAGGATCGTGCAAAATGTATTGAAGCGGGAGCTTCCGATTATATGAAGAAACCGATACAAACGGAGCAACTTCTTTCGCTTATGAGGGTTTGGTTGTATTCGTAAGCCGCTTTTGTGGGTAAAGTACAAGTAGCAAATAAACACGGGGAAAGCGGTGCAAGCGTGATGTCATCTAGTGACCATATGGAATCAGAACAACTGCTGTTAACAGAGGAAAGCGAACGTGAGCTGGAACAGATCGAGATTGAGCTTCTTTTGGAAGGTATTCATCGATTCTATGGTTACGATTTTCGCAATTACGCCATTCCCTCATTGAGGCGGAGAATCTGGCATCATGTTCATGCCGAGGGCGTGTCCACCATATCAGCCCTACAGGATAAAGTGCTTCACGACCGTTCTTGTTTTGAGCGGCTTATATATAATCTATCGATTCCGGTTACGGAAATGTTCAGGGATCCGAAGCTATTCCTGACATTCAGGCAGTCTGTAGTTCCATTGCTTCGTACGTATCCTTATATACGGATTTGGCATGCAGGCTGTTCGACCGGAGAAGAAGTGTATTCCATGGCCATTTTGCTTCATGAAGAGGGATTGTATGAGAAGTCCCGGATTTATGCGACGGACATGAATTCGCGTTCGCTCCAGCAGGCAAAGGAAGGCGTATTCGACATTAAACGCATGAAGCAATATACCAAGAATTATATGGAGGCGGGCGGTACCCGCTCGTTCTCTGAATATTATACAGCGAAGTACAATTCGGTTATTTTCCAACCGTTTTTGAAGAAAAACATGATATTTGCCGAGCATAATTTGGCAACAGACCGTTCCTTTAACGAGTTTAATGTGATTTTTTGCCGGAACGTCATGATTTATTTTAATGATCAGCTGAGGGATCACGTACACGGATTATTTCACGAGAGTCTAAGCCATTTTGGTATTCTCGTACTGGGTTCTAAAGAGTCCATACACTTTACGAATTATAGTGAAGCTTATGAGACGCTGGACCGGGTGGAGAAAATATACCGGAAGATTAAATAGAGTTTTGTAGGAGGATCTCATGGGGTTTCACGAACCGATTCATATTCTGTTGGTAGATGACCGCCCTGAAAACTTACTTGCGCTCGAAGCTGTTCTGGACAGCGAACAATACACGCTAATTAAAGCTACTTCGGGGGAAGAGGCTTTACGATATCTCTTGAAGTATGATTTTGCCGTGATTGTTCTTGATGTACAAATGCCCGGCATGGACGGTATCGAAACAGCAAGGCTGATCAAGGCGAGAGACAAGACGAAGGATATTCCGATTATATTCATTTCCGCGAACAGCAAGGACGCGGAGCATCTTTTTGCAGGATACTCCGCAGGGGCAATCGACTATATGGTTAAACCTTTTATCCCTCAAATCTTGAAGTCCAAGATCGAGGGTTTTGTCGATATGTACCGGACCAATAACAGGCTGAAGATTCAGTCCATGCAATTGCATCAGAAGACCCAGGAGCTTGAAAAAATTAATCAAGAGCTTGTGCTGGCCAAGGAAGAAGCGGAGATTGCCGCCAAAGCCAAAACGGAATTTCTGGCGATGATGAGTCATGAGATCCGTACGCCGATGAATGGCGTCATCGGGATGATTGATTTGCTGATGGACAGCGATCTTCAGGATGAGCAGCGGGAATATGCAGCCATTATCCGAAACAGTGCGGATGCCTTGGTTAACATCATTAATGACATTCTGGATTTCTCCAAGATGGAATCAGGCAAAATGGAGCTGGAGGAATATCCGTTTGATCTCAAGTCCTGCGTTCAGGAAGTGTTTGGTTTGTTCTCCGGAGAAGCCTCCAAGAAGAATCTGGAGCTCACGTATTACATTGAGGATCAAATTCCTGCGATCATATTCGGTGATATGGGACGCCTTCGTCAAGTATTGGTGAATCTGGTATCCAATGCCGTGAAGTTTACGAATGAGGGTGGTGTGTATTTGGTTGTCTCGCTTGCCCAAACTGAAGAAGACCGATTAACCCTTGAATTCACGGTCAAGGATACGGGAATTGGCATCTCATCCGAAAAAATCGATCGGTTGTTCAAGCCGTTCTCTCAGTTGGATTCCTCAATGACAAGACGGTACGGTGGAACAGGACTAGGGCTTGCAATCTGTAAATCGCTCGTACAAATGATGGGCGGAGAGATCGCAGTGGAGTCCAAGGAAGGCAAGGGAGCCACTTTCGTGTTTACGATCTGCGTTCATACGCATGAGGAAGAGCATCAACGATTACGGGAAGAGGAGCGTTCGGCAAAATATCGTGTGCATGGGGAGAGGCAACCGAACATCCTGATTGTGGACGATCATCCGATTAATCGAAAACTGATGGACAGTATGCTGGAAAAGATGGGGATGAAAGCGGATATGGCGGAGGATGGCAGACAGGCCGTTGAGATGGTTGCAGGTCCTAAAGTCTACGACATGATCTTCATGGATTTGCAGATGCCGGTAATGGATGGTCTTGAGGCGGCACGACTGATCCGCCAGATGAAGCCGGAAGCTGAGGCTCCCGTTCTGGTTGCGATGACGGCGAATGTGATGGACGGGATTCAGAAGCGCTGCTCTGACGCGGGCATGAATGAATACATCAGCAAGCCGGTCAAAATCAGCTGTGTGAAGCACCTGATATCCCGGTATGTACCGGTAGAACCGGAGGGATGGGATATGCCCGCAAGCCCTGTTCGCATCATCAACGGTTAGTAGGGAAACCGATTTCCATATATTAGCTTGCCCATAACCCTCTTTAACCTGTTTCAACAAGCGAGATAACGGGTTATGTAAAGGGAAAACAAATGATTGGGAGAGAGTGTCTATGAATACAAAAACGAATGATAAGTTCAATGCTAAGACCCAGATGAACGAGGGCGTATGCACGGTATTTCTGAGCGGTGAACTTGATCTGTCCGTCGCTCCTGATTTTCGATTAGTGATGGAGCCTCTTGTCGGCAATTCCGAAGTAGACTTGATC
The DNA here is from genome assembly GCF_056173265.1 of Paenibacillus sp. QJM3NY_38. Taxonomy (NCBI): domain Bacteria; kingdom Bacillati; phylum Bacillota; class Bacilli; order Caryophanales; family Paenibacillaceae; genus Paenibacillus; species Paenibacillus sp. QJM3NY_38. The sequence goes on along the minus strand of NZ_CM149665.1, from coordinate 6,285,267 downwards.
GTCAACATGAAGGACATGACATATATTGATAGTACGGGTATTGGTATTCTTCTGTCGATACTGAAAGCCAGACATGGCATGGAAGCACGCTTTGCAGTCGAGGAAGTTCCGCCGCAAATTCAAAAGCTGTTCGATATGACGGGTATTGCGAAGTTCTTTCAGTCGTAAGAAGAATTCCCAATAGGAAAGGATCGAAAAGAATGAATTCAGATGTTCAAAGAGTAACGCTTAATTTGCCTGCCAGTGCTGAATACGTGGATATTGTAAGACTGAATCTGTATGGAATAGCTTCCAAGATGGGCTTTTCCTATGAAGAGATTGAAGATATGAAGGTTGCGGTGTCGGAAGCCTGTAATAACTCGGTCTTGTATGCTTATAGTCAGGAAGGCGGAATGGTGGAGGTTTTATTTCAAGTGACCGGCGAGTCGCTATCCATTACGGTCAGAGACGAAGGGGAGAGTTTCGACAGTATGGGAGCGGTTGGCAACCGTACGCTTCATGATAAAGATCTAAGCGAGGTCCAAATCGGAGGACTAGGCTTCTACCTGATGGAGGCGCTTATGGATGAGGTAAGCGTGACAAACCAGGCTGGAAAGGGAACCGAGGTTACGCTGACGAAGCGTCTCGCAAGAAGCGAGGAGCCCGTATGAGTGATAAAGCGACTCCCCAAGAGTCCAGAGATGAAGCTGTTCATTTAATTGAACAATATCAGCAAACGAAGGATAACGATATCGCAACGGTGCTGATTAAGAAATATGAACCGATGGTCAAAATGGCGGCAGGCAAGATTGCCCGGAATCGGCCCGACCTGTACGAGGATTTGTATCAGGTTGGCCAAATGGCATTAATTCGTCTTCTGCAGCAATATGACATCAGCCTGGGGATTCCGTTTGAGCCCTATGCCATGAAAAGCATGATCGGTCATATGAAAAACTTTCTCCGCGATAAATCATGGTACATTCAAGTACCAAGACGAATCAAGGAAAAGGGTGCCTTGGTTCAGCAAGCAATTGATGAACTAATGGTGAAGCTGGAGAGATCTCCCGATGTGAATGAGATTGCATCCTACCTGGATCTTTCCGTTGAGGAAACGGTTGAAGTGTTGGCCGGACGTGAATGCTATCATTATGTATCATTGGATTCCCCATTATCCCAGGAAGAAACCGGAGCGACGCTTGGAGAGCTAATCAGTTCGGATGTGAATGATTTTGATTCCGTTGAGAAGCGCATGGATCTTCAGCAGGCGATGAGCCAGTTGAAGGAGCAAGAGCAGAAGGTGCTATTGCTGGCATTTCAGGAGGGACAGTCCCAGAGAGCTATCGCTCAGAGGTTAGGCGTGTCGCAAATGAGTGTCTCGCGTATCCAGAAGCGGGCAACGGAAAAACTGAAGCAGATCATGTCCAATTCTTCTTATTGATATGGACAAGCCTCGTAGTAACAGTAACAGACGTATAGCAACATAAGGCACGCTTCCTCCATTACAGGAAAGCGTGCCTTTTTGGAACCTTGCGATTTTGTATTTACAGAAGGGAGTGGCAGTAAAACATGCTGGGGCCGGATAGGATGGAAGGTCAGGATATTTATACTTTTGCGGGGGGATGGAAGTGGTACGATGTTCGAACGGATAACTGGCAATCCTCCTGGATCGGTGAACTTCGGACGCGCTATCCTTATACAGCCGAATGGTTTGATCAGGCTTCAACGTTAAAGGAACGAAATTACTTATCCGTCCGATTCAAGGATGGGGTGGAGCCGGTCATTATGGGAACCATGATGTATAAGGTTACGGATGATGCCGATCATTACAAGTCGGAACAGTTCTATTTCTATACGGACGACCAAGTGCTGATCACCATCAATTTGGATGACCATACCCGAAGCGTGATGGCTAAGTCCGAAAGAGCTTCCATGCTTCATCAATGCCAAAAGCCCGTCGACGGCATGTTTGTGCTGGCTCGGGCCATTTTGCATTATTACCATGCGGGAATGGATCATTTCGAGCATAACCTGCGTCTTGTCGAAAGCGATATGCGCACGCGCAACCGGAAGTCCTTAATGGACAGCATTCTGACGTCCCGGTTTGAGCTGTTGGAGTGGAGCAATCTGTTCATTCCTTTTCAGGAACTGATCGCTGCAGCAAAGGAAGGGTATCATGGCGAGCTGGATAGCAGTCGCTCGTTTCAACAGCTCCTGCATCGAGTGGAAAGAATGGAGAAGCTGATTCATCATTATGAGCGAGAAATCGATACGCTGGTATCGATAGACGATGCCATCTCCGCGTTCCGCGGCAATGAAATTATGAAGACGCTGACGATTTTTACGGTTGTGCTCACACCCGCAACCGTGGTCGGAGCCATCTGGGGGATGAACTTTGAAAATTTGCCCGCCATTAAGACGTTCTGGGGATTTGCGGTAGTCAGCGGTTTTACCCTGCTATGGACCGGAGGCATGTATCTTTGGATGCGTGCGAAGGGATGGACGGGAGACCTGCTTCAAGTGAAGTCCAGCAACAAAAATCTTTGAGGCATAATGGTGATCCATGAATGGCAGCAACAATGATCACAACGCCCGGTGACCTCTTTAGGCACCGGGCGTTTTCATGCGAATAAAGATACACTAGGATCGGGATTGATCAATATATCCTTGCAAATCCGAGATGAAATCCCCAATCATCGGTACGTTGACAAAGAAGCTGAGAATGTAACCCAGAAGACCCAGCACGAGCGCCGTGCCAAGGGTTAAGCCTAGTCCCCGTGATAGTCCGGCTGTGAGGTTGGCAATGATGCGTTTCTTGGGATTCATGTAATTCTCGATCATATCCTTCATTTCGGATTTCTCCAATGTGTTGGCAATTTTGTCCAGACGCGTGTTCAGTTTCTTCACTTCGTGACGCAGTTCAAAGGGGTGCTCCTGGATATTATCCGCTTCCCGGGAGCGTCTTTCCATGCTTGATTCTGATTCCTTTCGTGGCTCATTGCGTCGTGTCGAACGATCGCCGCTCCGGGTCGAGAAGCTGGAGCCGCTATGATATGGGTTCGCTTTACTCATAAGATATCCCCGCTTTCCAGGCAGAAACGCCGTTTCATTTCACTTATCAATCCATATGATGCTTACAAGCTGACTGTCACGATCTGGCACAAAAATAGCCAGCTGTGTCAGCTGGCTATTCGTGACCTCACGAATTAAACATTCGTTGTCGATTTCATTTCACGGCTGACATCGGAAGAGGTGTCCATCGCTTTATCCTTTACGTCTTTGGAAGCATTTGAAACCTCGCTGGACACGTCTGCCGATGCTTCCTTGACGCTGGACATAATGCTTTGGCGGCCTTCATTTACGGTGGCCATCACATCGGAGGCTTTGGTGCCCACGGTTTTCGCAAGCTCAGAAGCTTTATCGCCTACGGTATAAGCAACTTCCTTCGTTTTATCCGTTACCATGCTCAGTTTCTCGGACAAATCCCCGCGCAGTTCGCGGCCTGGCTTTGGAGCGAACAACAGAGCTGCCGCCGCTCCGACCAGGGCACCGATGAAAGCACCTTTGAAGAATGTGGAACCGCTTTGTACTGGATGTTCTTGTTCTGTGTGATTCATAACTTTCACTCCTTTTAGTTAATATAAAAAGAATATAGACACGAGAATCAGGCTGTACGTCTAAATAGCTTGGCAGCAAGACCGAGCAAGAATACGAAGATAGCTGTACCGATGATAGCGGGCACAATGGCAAATCCGCCGATGACAGGCCCCCATGCTCCGAAGAGCCATGGTCCGAGCCATGCGCCTACGAAACCAGCGATCATGGACCCGATAATTCCGCCCGGCATTTCATGACCAACCAGTGCATCCCCGATGATCCCGATGATGATTGCCATTACGATGCTGATGATGATTCCCCACATACGATCGCCTCCTTTTTAAAGAGCAATGTTTTTCGAGTGGGCTTGCTTATCTCGTAATTAAACCTAAGGCCACATCGTGAAACAGGACAACGTTAAACGGGAGATAAAATGAAGTGTCCGTCCCCTACGGAATGATCGCCTGCTGTTATTTGCAGATTTTTGTACTATACTGAATACAGATTTGCAACAATCCCCGAATTATCGAGGATTATAGGTGCCAGATATACACAGGTTTTTAAGTGCAGGAATACGGTCACAGACGGTTATAGAAGGAGTTATTTAACATGGACACTGTATTAGTGAAGGAATATCGGGCGGACATATTGGAGTGCGTCCACAATGGACATATATGTATTGTTAATGAACAAGGAAGCATACAGGCATACGCGGGAGATCCGGAATATATCGCATTTACGCGTTCTTCGGCCAAGCCGATGCAGGCAATCCCCTCCATCCGTGGCGGGCTTGCTGACCATTATGGGCTGACGGATAAGGAAATCGCGATCATGACGGCTTCGCATCGGGCGGAGCCGGCTCATACCGAAGTATTGGAAGGCTTTGCCCGCAAGGTCAATATTAGTGAAGCTTATATGGTTTGCGCGTCGAGCTGGCCGCTGGATGAGAAAAATAAAGAGGCTCTTCTGCGAGACCAGAGAGACAAGAGCAAATGGTTCCATAATTGCTCCGGCAAGCATTATGGCATGTTGGCCTATTGTCAGATGAAAGGGTACCCGCTGCTCGGATACGATCAGCCGGAACATCCACTGCAGCAGGAGATCCTTCAGACGGTCTCCTATTTGTCGGGACTGGCTCCCTCTGATATCCGATTGGGAACGGACGGTTGCGGCCTGCCGGTATTCGCCATGCCGCTTCGCGCTTTGGCTACAGCCTATATGAAGCTTGCATCCCCGGACCTTATCGAGGATGAGCCAACAAAAAGGGCGGTCATCCGAATCACGGAGGCTATGCACGCATCTCCCTATATGGTGGCAGGAAATCAAAAGGTGGACACCCTTCTCTTGGAAGACGATAATATTGTGGCCAAAGGAGGCTTTAAAGGCGTGTACTGCTTAGGACTGAAGAAGGAGCGGCTCGGCATTTCGTTCAAAATTGCAGATGGATCAGAAGAAGAATGGGGCTGGGTAGCGGAGTCCATATTGGAGCAAATCGGGTATAGCAACAAAACAACCATCGATCGCTTGAAATCCGCGTATCCCAAAGATTTATGCAACGATGGGGGCTTGAAAGTAGGCAGGGTGGAAACCGCGTTTATGCTGAACCGAGCTTAAGCATGACTGATTAGACCGGAAACCGCCGGGGTATTGAATAGTAAAAAAGGCGGAGGTGACCGGCCATGATTAAGATCATGACGGCAGCGGAAAGACATACTACCCATAAAGACGGTATTCATAGTGAATTCAGCTTTTCATTCGAGGATTATACGGATCCGCATAACGAGCATTTTGGAAGCTTGCTGGCGCATAATGAATATATGCTTAAACCGATGGAGGGTTTTGATCGAAGGTTTCATCATGATTTGATCATTGTCCATTTGGTGCTGGAAGGCGCGTTAACGTATGAAGATGATACAGGGAAAGAAATGGAGCTGACTCCCGGTTCGATTCATGTCGTGAATACAGGCACCGGCGTGTACCATGCAGAGAAGAATGCCTCGTCCGAGGACGTACGCTACCTGGAAATGTGGTTTCTACCTGCGGAGCCGGATCTTGAGACCAGTCACCACCAAGGCAATTTTACAAAGGAACAGCAGTTGAACCAGATGCTTCCGATCATCGGGTCGGGCAATGGTGAATCCAGCTTGCCCCAATCGCTGGATGTTGTGATATACAGTACCATACTGGAGACAGGACAAGAACTGACGTACAGCCTGGCAGGGGATCGGAGAATGCACCTGTACGTCATTAGCGGTCAAGTCGAAATATCGTCGGAAGACGGCAAGTTTGATATTACTGCGGGTGATGCCGCCAGGATACAGCGGCGTCATAAGCTGACATTTCGAGGGAACTCAAGTGAGGGGATCTCGGAAGTGGTGATGATCGATATGCCGTAGAGAAGGACAACAAAGCCCCCGGAACATCGCTTGGATCAGCGAAGTTCCGGGGGCTTTGCTATAAAAGGGTTAATGATGATCTACTGGTTTCCGCGCAGCTGCCCGAGCTCCGATACAACTGCTTCCACTTCCGATATACTCAGGTTTTGCTTATTCATGACCATATCGTACAAATCATAAATATCATCATATTGGTTAACCGAGAAGGCAGAGGCTTGCATGGCAGCACCTGTAGCCATCCGAAGCTTGGTTTTAATCTGTTCAATCATATACTCGACATTAGCTTGTGATTTTTCACTCAAATCCATGGATTAACACCATCCTCTCATAGGCGGATTTACGATTTTCATCCCTGTATTGTACCATGTTACCATGCGGCTCGACCAATGTTTTTGCCATCGGAGACAGAGATAGGTTAAAATCAGGAAAAAAAGGTTTTTAGGCTGTAAAAAGCAAGGTTTTAAGCGATGTAATCAAGGAGGAGGTCCGTCATGAGCGAACAAGCCGGCAAGACGCCAGGCGTACAGGCTGTAAAAGCTAAAATGTCGGGGCATGAACTGGCGGATTTTTTTCGGACGATTTCGCAGCGGCATGCGCTGGAGAGCATCGTATTTTTATGTATTGGCACTGACCGTTCCACAGGAGATGCACTCGGACCGCTAACAGGAAGCCGGCTCTCGGAATACGGTTTCCCGCAGGTGATCGGCACGCTGCCCGAACCTTGTGACGCTTTCAATCTTGAGGCAAGGCTTCAAAGTATACCCGAGGATCAAGTGGTTATTGCTATTGATGCTTGCTTGGGACAATCTTCTTCCGTCGGTTATTTCTTTGCAAGCGAAGGTCCGCTGACACCGGCCCAATCCGTCGGCGGGAAGCTTCCGGCAGTGGGGGACTACAGCGTGGCAGCGGTTGTGAACGTCCATGGGCCGAAGCCGTATTGGACTCTCCAAGTGACGTCCCTATACCAAGTCATGGGGATGGCGGAGCAGATAGCGAAGCAAGCCGCTATTGCCTTTGGCCTTAGGCCGTAAGACATGGCGTTTCAGCCGGGGTTGTTTTTGTTTAATAATAGATCATTCTTTATAAAATAATGGGTGTCTACCACATGGCATCCGCTGAATAGAAAGAAGGGTATCGCTATGGAAAAAGTACAATGCAACGGCAGCACGATTTGTTATGTTGATCAGGGACAAGGAGAGCCGATCATTCTGCTTCACGGTTTCTGCGGAAGCTCCGCCTACTGGGAACAGGTACTGCCATTTCTTCAAGGCTTCAGAGTCATTGTACCGGATCTCCGTGGTCACGGGCGGTCTGATGCACCGATGGGATCGTATACCATTGAACAGATGGCAGACGATGTACTGCTATTGATGGATGAGCTCGACATTCCGAAGGCAGCTCTACTCGGTCATTCCCTTGGAGGCTATATCACGCTCTCTTTTGCCCAGCGTTACGCTTCTCGTTTGAACGCCTTTGGCCTGATCCATTCTACGGGCTATCCGGATTCGGATGAAGCGAAGGAAAAACGGGTGAAAGCGGTCAGCACCATCCAAGGGGAGGGCATTACGGCTTTTGTTGACGGATTGGTGCCCGGCTTATTCGCTCCGGATACGAAGGATAACAAGCCGGAATGTATTCAGCGGGCGAAGGAGATAGGCTATCTAACGCCACCTCAGGGAGCAATCGGAGCGGCGCTGGCGATGCGGGAGCGTCCGGACCGACGCGATGTGCTCTCGGCGTCCACTCTGCCTATCCTGCTGGTAGCAGGGGAGAAGGACGGGTTGATTCCGGCAGAGCGTACCTTTACGACAGACCATGACAACGTGACTCAATATGTAATCGAGGGCGCAGGACATATGAGTATGATGGAGACGCCGGAGAAGCTCGGCGAGGTCATATCTTCTTTCATGGGACGGCTGGAGCAAGAATAAATCCATATCGTTTATAATAAACGGATACTCCTATTGCGGGGTATCCGTTTGTTGTATTGTGGGGCTGCAATTGCAATGGACCTTCCTTCGTGTCCGGATACCGTTAAACAAAGCCTGAACGGGCATAAGGGCGGCTACTGGAATTCTGGCCCCGGATAGCCTACAATTTAATCGTGATCCGGATTGGCAATAGACCCGGCATGAATGCACCTGCAGGGGGATTCACGGTAGCTGACAGGTACCGGTCCTAAGTTCCTCGGCAGCGGGAATTACCGGAAGGTTAGATCAGCTCAACAATATGCTGCATCCGGCACGGATGCAGGTTGGGGGCGAGTGCATGTTTCGTAGGGATTATCTCGTGAGGCTAATTGAGGATATGACACAGATGATTGCCAAGGTGTTTTCGCTTAAGCAGGAGCGGAAGCACACAGAAGCGCTATGGGAGATTGATGAGCTCTTCAAACGGCAGTTCCGGTTGAATTCAGACCTGCTTCGCTCATTGTCCGCTGCCGATATTGAGCAGCTATTTCGCAGTCACGGTTATCTGGAAGCGGACAAGCTGCAAAGCGCCGCCAGGCTAATGGAAGAGGAAGCGTCCCTGCTGCTTGAGTTGGAGCGTGAAGAAGAAGCCGTTATGCTCTATACCAAGGTCTTTCAGCTATATTTGAAGTCGGCCCTGCAAGGAGCGGATTTGAAGCTGATCGGGTTGACGGAACGGATCGGTATGGTGAGAGAACGTTTAAGGTCGTATGCATGGCCAGAAACAGCGATGCGGGATTACTATGCGTATACGGAGCAGCAGGGGATGTACGCAGAAGCGGAGAACACCCTCTACCAACTGCTGGATAATGGCAAGATGGAATATGGCGAAGCTGTGCAGTTCTATCAAAGATTGCAGCTGAAGCTGCCTGAGGATTTGGCGAAGGGCGGGCTTCCGCTGGAGGAAGTCCATGAAGGAATGGATGAGCTTAAGCGTCGTTTTCCGCATGAAGCGGTGAACGGCGACAAGTCGTTGACCTAAGCGGGATTAACCTGTCTATCATATAAAGAAAGCGAGATGTACCTTTTGGATGCATTAAGAAAATTGATTCACAACATCATGGAAGAAGGATCATTGATCACGGCTACGCTAAGCCAGCTCCGCAAGCGGGAAGGCATGACCTACAGCAAAGTAACGGTTAAGCCCGTAGAGCTCAAGAACAAGCTGCACTATCAGTTTGCCTATTATTCCGGAACCAAAGTCACCCATCAGAACGTGCCGGCCGATGAGGCGGAGGCCGTGCTGGTTGACATGTTCGAGAATGTATTCCGGCAAGCGATGATGTATACGCCGGAAGCGGACTATCAGGTTCTGATCTCGAAGAAATACAAGGTTTCGATTCTGACCAAATCCCCCTCCAAGACAAAGACAGATTTGTCCCATAACCGGAAAAAGACATATATCCTTGAAGAGGGAGAGCCTGTTCCGTTTCTGGTGGAACTCGGCATCATGAGTGAAGAGGGCAAAGTATTTGCCCGCCGATACGATAAGTTCAAACAGATCAACCGGTTCCTGGAGATGGTTGAGGATGTGCTTCCCCACCTGCCGGAGGACCGTCCACTGACGATCGTTGATTTTGGCTGCGGCAAATCCTATCTGACCTTCGCTTTATATCACTATTTGGCGGTAACCGCGCGCAGAAAGCTGAATATTGTCGGTTTGGATCTCAAGGCGGATGTCATCGAACACTGCAGTATGCTGGCGAAAAAACTGAACTACACCCAATTGCAGTTTCTTGTCGGGGACATTGCGGAATATGACGAACTGGAGCAGGTGGATATGGTGGTCACGCTGCATGCATGCGATACGGCGACAGACGCTGCACTGGAAAAAGCGGTTCGTTGGGGCGCTTCAGTCATTCTGTCGGTCCCTTGCTGCCAGCATGAGCTGTTCTCCCAAGTCCAAAGCCCTGTTATGGAGCCGCTGCTGTCCCACGGTATATTGAAGGAACGCTTCTCGGCCCTTGCCACGGACGCCATTCGAGCCAAGCTCCTCGATCTGATGGGTTACAAGACGCAGCTGCTGGAGTTTATTGATATGGAACATACTCCGAAGAATATATTGATCCGGGCGGTTAGCGGTTCTGCGGGAGATCGGGATAAACTGTGGCAGGAATATACCGCGTTCCGCGATTTTTTAAGCGCCTCGCCATATCTGGAACGGGCGTGCAAGGACTTGCTGCCGGATACGTAAAATCACATCATGCGGATTCCGGAAAAAGCGATGAAAGTGCGACTGCATTTTCATCGCTTTTTTAGATAGTCAGAAAGTATAAACTTCGGGGGTCAAGCGGCCTTATAGCGCCGATGAGTTCCCCGCCGCTGCTTCAAGAATAACAACGTATGTCCTTGCCCACAATGCTAATAGATGGTTTGGCCACGAAGGACGGATGCCCTGTAAGGAGCAGCCGGGGATGAATGGTTATGCATCGGAACGGGGGCGCTGGTTCATGGCATGGAGGACCCTGCATCGTATTTGCGGGATGATGCTGATTGCACTTGTCTTTGTGGCAGGTATCCGGAGCGGGATGTTTTTTGACGGGGATGTCTATGGGGTCGGAGCAGGATTTGGGATGCTTCTGCTGCTTATGATGGCAGCTAAACGGCATGATGGAATCCAAGGCCGGGGAATTCCTGGCACGGGCACGATATTGGGCTTGGTTAATTTAGATAAAGGGTTGCGAGTGGTATTGGGGTGCATCTGCGGCATGATTCTCATGTACGTGCTTCATGGGATCGGGCGGCCGCTCTCACTGGAAGGCACGATGAAGGAGATCATCCTGTGGGGAAGTTATGCCTCTTTTACGGCTGTTGCCTGGCGTATAAGCCGTACAGGTGACGGCTTACGATTGATGCAAATAGGCTGGCATCTGTTGGGCGCTGTGCTGTGCGGCAGCGCTTTGCTTGCCGTATATGGGCTTTTGGAGCTGCCGTATGGGATCTATCATACGGCGGATGCGGACATCAGCGCGTCCGGCGCGAGGCTTGGCGGCCTGCTTCAGTACCCGAACACATTCGGGGCCGTGATGGCCGCCTTCCTGCTGGAGCGGCTGTTCGCGCTGCCGCCCGTCCTGCGGTCCCGGACGGGCACGCTCCGCGCAGCGGCTGCCCTGCTGCCGCTGCTGCCCTACACTGCCGCGCTGCTCCTGACGGAGTCGCGCGGCGCCTGGCTCGCGGCCGCACTCGCGTGCGCGGCCGGCTTCGCTAAGGAGCGGCGTGCCTTCGCGCCGCTCCTGGTGGCTGCCGCCGCGCCATTGGCGAGCGCGGCGCTGCTGTACCGCCAGCTGGCTGATGCCAAGCTGGCTCCAGCCGTACTGCCCGGCCTGCTGTGGCTGGCCGGGCTTTGGGCCGGCGGCGTCCTCGCCGGCCTGCTGCTGTGCCGCTGGCGGCACAGCGGGGGCCCGCGGCGGCGGTATGCCGCGCCAGGGGCCCTGGGAGCTGCGGCGCTGCTGGCTGCCGCAGCCGGAGCGTTGATCCTGCATCAGGTGCAGGATCGGACACTTGGCGGCGCGGCAACGCTGAGCGCGCGCCGCCTCCTATACAGCGACGCGTGGCAGCTGGCCCGGTCGTCGCTGTGGCTGGGACGGGGAGGGGAGACGTGGCGGCAGTCCTACCTTGCCATACAGTCCCAGCCCTATGTGGGTGCCGAGGTGCACAGCGGATATATGGATGTCCTGCTGAATACGGGAGTGATCGGGCTGCTGCTTGTCCTTGTTCTGGTTAGCTTTATGGTGGCAAGGCTTATAACTGTGAGCTCCCGGCTTATGCCCGCTGTCCTCGTGCTGATCGTGCACGCGACTGTGGATTTTGACTGGAGCTTTGGGCTGGTATGGCTGCTGCTGTTGTGGCTTACGGTAATGGGCTTCGCTACGACTCCTTCTGGTCAGGAAGTGCAAAACGGACCTCATACAACTCAAAGACACAAACGGTTCAAAATAGGGAGGAAGCGGCTAGCTGTTTATAAAACGAAGCGGGAATATCCGCCGTTACAGTCGCTGTCACTGCTCCGGGTTACGGCGATCATTCTGCTCGCGGGCTGGGTTCTTCTCGCTGCTGCGCTGGGCATCAGCGAGGTCAAAGAGCGAAGGGCCGCTTCGGAACCGCCGGGAGCGCAAACAGCGCTCCTCCAATCCTCGTTAAAGTGGAACCCCGCCAACACGGAGGCAGCATTGTGCCTGGCGGATTGGCTTCCCCCAAGCCAGCGAATCCCGCTGCTGAAGCGAAGTATGGTGTATGCACCGAATCACCCGGAGCTGAGCTGGAAGCTGGCAGAGGCTTACTCGCTCCGAGGCCAATCGGAAGAAGCGGCAGCTTGGTATCTAGCGGCCATCGATCAGGATCGGTTCAATGATGTCAAACAAACCCGAGCCGTGCTGAAGCTGGCTTCCCTCGCAGATTGGCACCGGACGGCAGGTGAATCCGTCAGATCGGTTAAAGCGGCCCGGACCGGGTTGAATATCTTGAAGCGCTATCGTTCCCTTGCGGCAAATCTTCATGAGATGGATTCTTATCGGAATGACCGGGAATTCGATCTGTCTATACTTGCGGTAAGGCAAACCACACGATTGGAAAAAACGTTGAATGGGGGAACACGAAAGCACGCGGCTAGGCAGCCTGAACAGGCAGATATCCCTTCCCGCCGCTAACGTGTGTAGCAGCCTATAGCGGCTTATCGCGTGCCTGCCCGTTCAGGATAGTTGCTAGTACAAGGAAGCGCAGTGTTATCCGCCGAAGGCATCCCGGAAGGCCGAGGCCAACTGACGTTCCGGAACCTCCCATAGCTCGGCCAGTTCGCCGCAGACTTCCTTTTCCCACCAGTCGCACAAAAGCTTCTTATTACTGTAGTTTTCGTGGATCCAGATCAAATTGCCGATCACCTTCCGGTAATACAATTCTTCGCCTTGCTTCAAGGATTCCGGAGGAAGGTACAGCTTGAGACGTTTGGTCGTGCGGTATAATTCTTTGCTGCAGGCCCGCCGTATACCGCGCGGGGAGGGGGGCTTGCTGCCCGGTTGTTTGGCATGGGGAGAATGCATGCGTAACTCACTCCTTTGCTTCACCATATGTCCCGAAACGGGCGAAAGTCACTGTGCCGCCTATAATTGGGCGCAGTAGAAGGCATGTCCTGAGCTGTGTTAGAATAGGCTAGTATAAGAAATCAACGCAGGAAGAAAGCGGGGGACAAGCGTGGAATTCTTATACGAGGCTGTAGCCAGGTTGTTTGAATGGATCCAGCAGCTGGGCTATTTTGGAATCATGATAGGTTTAATGGTGGAAGTCATTCCAAGCGAGATCGTACTTGCCTATGGCGGTTATCTGGTATCCCTAGGTGAAGTTAACTTTATCGGAGCCATGATTTTTGGCACTGTTGGCGGTGTGCTCGCACAGTTGTTTATTTATTGGATCGGCCGTTACGGAGGCAGGCCCTTTTTGGAGAAGTACGGGAAGTACATATTGATTAAGAAGAAGCATATCGATTACGCTGAAGAATGGTTCGGCAAGTATGGTACCGGCGTTATATTTACGGCACGGTTTGTACCGGTGGTACGGCATGCGATTTCCATACCGGCAGGCATATCCAAGATGCCTGTGGGAAGGTTTACGCTGTTGACCACCCTAGCCGTTATCCCATGGACGGCATTATTCTTATACCTCGGATTGCTTCTGGGCGATCAATGGGAGCATATTGACGAGAAGGCAGGGCCGTACGTGCAGGAAATTCTGCTGGGGGCATTGGCCGTCATGATTCTTTATTTTTTGATAAAATGGATAAAATCATCGAAAGCGAGGTCGAAATAACGAATGAGTATGAATATGGCAAATCATTTGGGGACAGGCATATCTCCACAGCAATTTATGGACGGCATGCAGAAGAACCAGGAGACGTTCAAGGCAGGATATGCACAGTTTGTCTGGGAGAGTGAAGAGGATAAAGAGTTTTTTGAAAGCCTCAATTTCAGGGATGATCTGCGGGTCCTCATTCTGGCAGCGGATTGGTGCGGCGATGTTGCGCGCAATATCCCTGTCGTATTTCGCGCGATGGAGACCGCGGGAATTGAGACGGAGGTGCTGATTATGGAAGAGAATCTGGACGTCATGGATCAGTTCCTGACCATGGGTGCCCGTTCCATTCCGGTTGTTATCATTTCGGATACCGGGGGACATGTTCTCGGCACGTGGGGACCGCGTCCGGCGCATGTTCAGAAGTTTATGATTGAGTTCAAGCAGAACAATCCGGATCGCGAAGCGTCGGACTATCAGGACAATCTTGCCGTCACGCGGCAAAGCATTCTTCAAGCCTACGGGGAAGGGTATGAGTTCCACGCTGCCATCATTAAGGAATTGCGTGAACTGATGTCAGGGTTCTAATCATGACACTTCATATTGAAACCTTTAATTTAGGACCGCTACAGACGAATGCGTATTTACTGACAGGACCTGTTGAAGGCAAAGCGATCATTATCGACCCTGGCATGAACCCAGGGCCGCTTGTGAAGCGAATAGCCGATTTGGAAATTGAAGCGATCCTGCTGACCCATGCGCATTTTGACCACATGGGGGGCGTTGAGGAGATCCGCAAGCTGAAGGGCTGTCCTGTTTACCTGCACACCCTGGAGAGTGAATGGCTGACCAATCCGAAGCTTAACGGCTCGATGATGTGGCCGCAGGTAACGGAACCGCTGTCCACCGAGCCGGCTGAGTACGATTTGGCGGATGGACTTGAGCTGCAGCTCATCGGACATACCTTCAGCGTCTTTCATACACCGGGACATTCCCCGGGAAGCGTAAGCTTCAAGTGTGGAAATGATCTGTTTTCCGGCGATGTGCTGTTCCGTCTCGGGGTTGGGCGAACGGACCTTCCTGGAGGCCGTGAACGTGATTTGATTGATTCCATTCAAAATACGCTGTATACCTTCCCGGATGAGGTCGTTGTGTATTCCGGCCATGGTCCTCGAACAACCATCGGTTATGAAAAGCAGCGGAATCCTTACGTTCCTGCCAGACGATAAGATAGCTTCCGACATAAATCGGGAAACTTTGTCTGGACAAACCTGGACAACATTGATACAATACGGTTAATTAATTGTTACCCTTGCGAAGCACGCAGACTGTGGAATTCATCCCGGTTTGCGTTCTTTTATTTTATGGGGAGTTTTTTGGCATGGACGTGATTAGGGGGAAGCGCCAGTGAGGAAAGATCATCTATCGCTGTTGAACGGGAGTGTTACAAGAAGCGAAGCGATTGATCGACAACCGGAGTTCCACCGGCAGATTCAGACGGAAATATCCTCAGTTGTCTGGGACAGGCTGGTGAAGGATGAAGGGATCGCGCAGCAGCCATGGCATCATCGGCTGCAGGTTATACGATTTAATCAATAGATCGACATGCGAACATGACACCCTCATCATGAACTGAATGGATTCTTTCTATTGGAGAGGGCAGCCGATTTTTAGTCGGCTGCTTTTTTTTGAGTTTTTTACAGATATCGATGAATTTCTTACCGTCATGATAGGTTTTAATAATTGATATCATTCGGTACAGGATAAATATAAAACTCCATTTGAACGATTGGCTGTTGTTAATCGTATTACGTTTGGAATGCGAAAGAAGGTGATGATTTTTTCATGATCCCTGATGAAGAGGGTTTGATACAACAAGCGCAATTAGGAGATGCAGCGGCTATGGCGCTGCTGTTCAAGCAGCATTATTCCTTTCTTTATAAATATTTGCTAAAAGTGACGATGGACCCGATGGTTGCAGAGGATACTGCACAGGATACCATTGTTCGATGCATGGAGAATATGAACCGTTATAACGGGACTTCATCCTTCTCCTCCTGGATGATTACCATTGCTACCCGGTTGTTCATCGATAGCACCCGGCGAAAGAAACGGGAGAAGAAATGGCTGGAGCAGGAGGCGGTTCAGTCGGCAAGGCGGATGCGCTGGCAGATGGAGCGGCGGGGAGAAGATTGGACGGATATGCTGAATGGATTATCCCGCTTATCTGAGGATCACCGGATTGCCATCCTGCTGAAGCATTATTACGGCTATAGCTATGATGAAATCGGAACGATGCTTGGTATTCCCGAAGGAACGGTGAAATCACGAACAGCCTACGGTATCAAACAGCTGCGAAAGGAGATGGGTGACGATGGTCAAAGGACCTGAGCATGAGGACGAAATATGGATTGAAGGATTTACCAGAGAAATGGAGCGGGTGGATCAATTGTTTGAGGATGCGCCATCCCCATCCCTGGAAGGATTGCATACGCTGGCCGTTCATACCTTGGAGCGCAAGCGGCGGCGGATGAAATACGAATTGCTGCTCTTTCTTCTGATTTCACTCTTTATCGTTGGTGGCGGATTGATGGCTGCATTGGCGGCGCCGAAGATCCTACTGTTTATTCACGGGTTCGGCATGGTTGCCGGGATTTCCGTTCTTGTATTTTCCAAGAGTCTGAGATCTGCCGGAAAGAAGGGGATCTGATGAATGAAGTTAACGAGAGTCCGCTGGGAGTGATCATCCTTGCCGTTGTGCTTGTGCTGATTCAAGGGACATGGCTTTTCTTGGATGCGAGGAAGCGGGGGCTTGGCAAGATGGCTTGGTTTTGGGGGATATGGGGGTCTACGACAATGCCGATGCCGCTGCTCTTTTACTGGATATTCGTCATCCACAAAGATGACCGCAAGTCTTAAGTTTCTTCATTATATACGGAACATGGGGGATTATTATGGAAATTAATTGGGGATTGATCTGGCCGATTCTTGCACTGCAAGCCATTCTCGCAGTAACGGGGCTGATATCTTTGTTTCGGGCAGAGCCAGCAAACATACGTGGACCGAGATGGGTATGGGTGTTGATTATACTGCTGGGTAACCTTCTTGGCAGCGTTGCTTATTTTGTTGCAGGGAGGCGGGAAGCTTGACGGAAAAAATTTTAAGCATTCATGAATTGACGAAAAGCATAGGAAGCATCACGCCGGTTAAGGGCATTTCATTTGAATTGCAGCGAGGAAGCTGTACGGCCCTGCTTGGTCCTAATGGTGCCGGCAAAACAACTACACTGCGGATGCTGGCCGGATTAATACCTCCAACCCGGGGTGAGATCCGATATGGTTCAGCCGATACCCAAACGAACGGCTGGCGTCACCGGATCGGTTACTTGCCTCAGTATCCGAAGTTTTACAGCTGGATGTCGGGCATGGAGTACTTGTCTTTCAGCGCCAAGCTGTCGGGATTATCCGGACGAGAGGCTAATAAGCGAAGTCGGGAAGTCATCGAAATGGTTGGCCTGGAGCAGGCGGCCAAACGCCGAATATCCGGTTACTCCGGCGGAATGAAGCAGCGGCTTGGCATTGCTCAAGCGCTGGTGCATAAGCCTGAGCTGATCATGCTGGACGAGCCGGTATCGGCGCTTGATCCGATCGGGCGTCGTGAGGTTATGGACCTGCTGGGCCGCTTGCGCGGGGAAGTCACCGTTCTGTTCTCAACCCATGTGCTTCACGATGCGGAGGAAATCTGCGATGACATGGTACTGATGGTAGACGGGGAAATTGCGGAGAAAGGCGCGCTTAGCGAACTTCGCACGAAATATCGCCAGCCGGTCCTATCAATTGAGGTTGAACCGGGGGAGCGGGAGGTTGCTTGGCTCGACAGTCTTGTGAACCGTCCTTATGTGCATGAGATCGAACTCGGCAAACGCGGCGCCAAGCTGATGGTGACGGATATGGATGTTGCACGGGCTGCTTTAATCAAGGAGCTTGCCGATGACGAAATCGAGCTGCTTCGTTTTGAAGCAGGCACGTCTTCGCTCGAGGATATGTTTATGAAGGTGGTGGGCTCATGAAGTCGTTCTGGATTTATTATCAAAAAGAAATGCTCGAGGCAAGCCGGACCTATAAATGGATTTGGGTGCCTGCAGTCTTCCTGCTTCTTGGCATTATGCAGCCGGTTTCCACCTATTATTTGCCGGATATCCTGACCATGGCCGGGGAATTGCCACCGGAAGCGGCGGCATTATTTACCGTCCCGTCCGCCGAGAATGTTATGGCATCAACCTTGAGCCAATTCAGCACCATCGGCCTACTGGTGCTTGTGCTGGCGGGAATGAACACGGTAGCAGGGGAGCGAGCCACCGGCACGGCTGAGCTTGTTCTCGCCCGTTCGGTATCCACGATTCCCATGATGTCTGCCAAATGGGCCGCCTTGATGACGCTGCTGGTCGTTTCTTTTGCGATTGGACTTGGCGGTGCTGCATATTACACGTATCAGCTCATCGGTCCTTTGGAATGGGGATCGGTTACCAGCGGCGGGGGCTTATATGCTGTATGGCTGGCCTGGATCGTAACGCTTGTGCTGCCCCTCGGTGCCGTCCTTCGCGGGCCGGCTGCGGCCTTCATCAGCTTGGCAGTTGCTGGCGTACTTTCGCTCTTATCCGGTTTGCTGCCCTCCCGCGTTCTATGGAGCCCGGGTCGTTTAAGCAGCATGGCCGCTGAGCGAATTCTTGGCGCAGGGAGCAGCGCGTGGTCACCGATACTCGTTGCCATGCTGATTATGGCGGTGTCGATTATCGTTGCCGCGAGGCTGCTTAGAAGGAGTCCGCTGTCCCCGCAATCCTAGTTTTCATGGGAGATTCAGGTTTTATCTGAATCACATGGACATCTCTATCTTTTTTTAGTAGACTATGAAGACAAGAAAAACGTCATCGACGTACGTTATCAGAAGAGAGACCGTATTTAGCGGAAGTTTTTCTTGCGAGATAAGGATGATAAGCCTCTTAAGTTTATATTTTCTTATCTCTTAAAAAAGGATAGACAACTCAGGAGGTAGACGATGCTGCGTTTAGGGGAAAAGATTACAATCGTTGCGGACGCCTTTGAGCAGAATCTTCCAATCGGTCAATACGGTTATATCATCGCCTATGACCGAAATCCGGACAATGCGTTCGATTACGTCATTCGGATTCCGAGCCTCAACCGTAATTTTTTTGTTCCGGCAGATGATGTCGAGCTGGAATCAATCGTGTTGAAGCAGGAAGCTGAGCGGGTCGAGCGGGAAGCGCTCATCGATTTCGCCCTGTCGACATATAATGAGAAGCTGTTTCATCAAGTGATGAACGGCGAGTTGGAAAGTGTTGAAGAGGAAGAAGAAACCAAGGAAGCAATATCCCAGGCGGATTTCATCAAACAAGTGAATCTTCGTGCTTGGATTTAGAAGAGTCGGCTGAGGCCGACTCTTTTTTGATGGAATGGAAAAGTAGCTCCGAAGCAGCAAGCATCAAGCTGTTTGGATTGAATCTTGCATGCTTCTACAATATAATGAGAAAAGTTGTCGTGACAGACTTTACCCCTTTAACTGGATAGGGGCATGAAGGAGGATGCAAAGCCATGAGCATTACCGATAAGGATGTTCAGCATGTAGCGAAGCTGGCCCGTTTGAATTTGACGCCTGAAGAAGAGCAGATGTTTACCGGCCAACTGAATGCGATTTTACAATATGCCGAGAAGTTAAATGAATTGGATACAGAAGGTGTTGAGCCGACTACACACGTGCTTCATCTCAGCAATGTCATGAGAGAAGACGAGGTACGCGAGAGCTTGCCTATCGAGAAGGTGCTGCTTAACGCACCGGATGAAGAAGACGATCAAATTAAAGTACCTGCTGTATTGGAATAGCCTGAAGGGAGGATACACACTTGAGTCTGTTTGATTACAAGTTAACGGAGATACATAATAAGCTGCAGAATAAGGAGCTTTCCGTAACCGATCTGGTTGACCAAGCTTTTACTCGTATTTCCGAACGTGAGGATCGGGTGAAGGCATTTATTACTTTGGACGAAGAAGGCGCTCGTTCATCCGCCAAGGCTTTGGATGAGAGGCTGGCTTCAGAGGGAACGCGCGGACTGTTGTTCGGGCTTCCTGTCGGAATCAAGGATAATATCGTGACAGAAGGACTTCGCACCACATGCGCTAGTCAGTTTTTGTCCAATTTCACACCGGTTTATGATGCAACGGTTGTCGGTAAGCTACGTGCAGCGGATACGGTGACAATCGGCAAGCTGAACATGGACGAGTTTGCAATGGGAGGCTCCAATGAGAATTCCAGCTTCTATCCCGTGCGCAACCCATGGGATTTAGAGCGGGTACCTGGCGGATCAAGCGGCGGCTCGGCTGCGGCCGTAGCTGCAGGTGAAGCCTACTTTGCACTGGGGTCGGATACAGGCGGCTCCATCAGGCAGCCTGCCTCTTATTGCGGTGTCGTGGGACTGAAACCAACCTATGGCCTCGTATCCCGGTTCGGCCTTGTTGCCTTTGCATCATCGCTGGATCAGATCGGACCTTTGACGAAAAATGTGGAAGATTCCGCTTATGTCCTGCAAGCCATTGCCGGTTACGATCCGATGGATTCGACATCTGCCAAAGTGGACGTGCCCGATTATCTGAGCGCATTATCCGGAGACGTTACCGGTCTTCGCATTGCTGTGCCTAAGGAATACCTGGGCGAGGGCGTTGACGCTGAAGTGAAGGAAACCGTCCTGAGCGCACTGAAGGTGCTCGAAGCGCTGGGCGCTACCTGGGATGAAGTTTCCCTCCCGCATACCGACTATGCGGTAGCAACATATTATTTGCTCGCTTCTTCGGAAGCCTCTTCGAACCTGGCACGCTTTGACGGCGTGCGCTATGGCGTTCGTTCCGACAATGCAGGCAGCCTGATCGACCTGTATCATGAGTCCCGCAGCCAAGGCTTCGGCGATGAGGTGAAACGCCGCATCATGCTGGGTACCTATGCGCTTAGCTCGGGTTATTACGACGCCTATTATTTGAAGGCACAGAAAGCCCGTACACTTATCAAGCAGGACTTCGATAAAGTATTCGAGCAATATGATGTCATCATCGGACCTACAGCTCCGACTACGGCTTTCAAGCTCGGAGCTCAGGTGGACGATCCGCTGACGATGTATTTGAATGATATCCTGACGATTCCTGTCAGCTTGGCAGGTGTGCCGGCAGTCAGTATTCCTTGCGGGTTCGCGGACGGACTGCCTGTAGGTATGCAAATTATCGGCAAAGCCTTTGATGAGTCGACCGTACTGCGCGTCGCGCATGCCTATGAGCAAAATACTGAACACCACAAACGGCGGCCTGAACTGTAAACCGGCGGCAGAGAAGGAGGGAAACAATCGATGTCTACATCAAAATATGAAACGGTTATCGGATTGGAAGTGCACGTAGAGCTGCATACGAATTCCAAAATATTTTGCGGCTGCTCCACTGCGTTTGGAGCCCCGCCGAACACACATACATGTCCCATCTGTCTGGGCCATCCCGGCGTGCTGCCTGTATTAAACCGCCAGGCTGTGGAATATGCCATGAAGGCTGCGATGGCGCTGAACTGCACCATCGGCGATGTCAGCAAATTTGACCGCAAGAACTACTTCTACCCGGATTCCCCGAAAGCATACCAGATTTCCCAATACGATCAGCCGATCGGTGAGAACGGCTGGATCGATATTGAGGTGGACGGAAAGACGAAGCGAATCGGGATAACCCGGCTCCATCTGGAGGAGGATGCCGGTAAACTCACGCACGTGGATGGCGGTTATGCCTCGCTGGTTGACTTTAACCGCGTAGGAACGCCGCTGGTTGAGATTGTGTCTGAGCCTGAGATCTCGACGCCGGAGGAAGCCAAAGCTTATCTGGAGAAAATGCGTGCGATTATGCAATACTGCGACGTATCGGACGTGAAGATGGAAGAGGGGTCGCTTCGCTGCGACGCTAACATCAGTCTTCGTCCATGGGGACAGAAGGAACTCGGCACGAAGGCCGAGCTGAAGAATATGAACTCCTTCCGCGGCGTACAGCGCGGCTTGGAATATGAGCAGTACCGGCAAACGGAAATTCTCGATGAGGGCGGCGTGATCGTACAGGAAACCCGCCGCTGGGACGAAGCGCAGGCAAAAACCTTCTCCATGCGCGGGAAGGAGCAGGCGCACGACTACCGTTATTTCCCAGACCCGGATCTGGTATCGGTGCATATTAGCGAAGAGTGGAAAGAGGCCGTTCGTGCAACGATTCCGGAGCTTCCGGATGCCCGTAAGGCACGTTATGCTTCGGAGTATGGATTGCCGGATTATGATGCTGCGGTCATCACGTCGTCCAAGCTGCTCGCCGACTTCTTCGAGGACAGCTTGAACTATACGAAGGATGCTAAATCCGTATCGAACTGGATCATGGGAGATTTGCTGGGTTATTTGAATTCGAACAATCTGGAGCTGTCTGAAGTGAAGATCACGGGCCAAGGCCTGGGCGAGATGATTGGATTGATCGAGAAGGGAACCATCAGCAGCAAAATCGCCAAAACCGTCTTCAAAGAGATGCTGGAGAGCGGCAAGCTGCCTGCGCAAATCGTCGAGGAGAAGGGCCTTGTCCAAATCAGCGATGAAGGAGCAATCAAGAGCATTGTCGAGCAGGTGGTTGCAAACAATCCGCAATCCGTGGAGGACTACAAGGCAGGTAAACAGAAAGCGATCGGCTTCCTGGTGGGTCAAGTGATGAAAGAGAGTAAGGGAAAAGCCAATCCTGCGCTGGCCAACAAACTGCTGGTAGAGGTGCTGAACGGATAATCAACGTGTATCCGCCATGTTCTTCGAATTGTTTTTTAGGTAATGGGAGCTTGCCCCGCATCAGGGGCAAGTTCCTTTTTAAGATATCGGAAAGTATAAACATCGGAGGGTCTGCTGCCTGATATCGCAAGAAAGACTACCGCTTAACGCGGTCTTTCTTCTTTTGAGCGCACGTCGATAGACGTTTTTCTTATAATAACTTGGTCAGGGGATGAATATATGATAAGAGCATTATCTTTGGAGGATAGGGATACCGTCCAGCAGATATGGAGTCTGCAGCACATGGCGTACCCTTTGGAAGCTGAATTAATCGGATTCTCGGAAATCCCTCCGCTGCAGGATACCTTCGATACGATCCGTTCGAGCGGGGAAACCTTTTTTGGTTATATTAATGAAGAAGGCGATCTTATCGGAGCAATCGCAGTCGAGCCGGAACAGGAGCAGGTCACCATATCACGAATGATGGTCCATCCGGGTCATTTTCGCAAAGGGATCGCCGGGACATTAATCCGCCACGTGTTGGAATCCTATAAGGAGGCGCCCATGTTCGTAGTCTCAACAGGGACGCGCAATACGCCTGCGGTAACCTTGTATGAGAAATTCGGGTTTGTTAAAAATCACGCTTTTGAGGTTGCTCCAGGTGTGGAATTGACCGAGTTCCATCTTCATATACAATGAATGATAAAGCATAAGCGACTGAAGCAGACGTGAGGGGAGTATCGTTCTTTTGAATAATCCTTGGGTGATAGATAATGTATCCATTTTATTAAGATTGCTGCTGGCTATGCTGCTTGGCGGCTTGATCGGTTTTGAACGGGAACGTTCGAACCATGCTGCAGGACTGCGCACGCATATATTGGTATGTTTGGGTTCTACGCTTATTATGCTGTTATCCATTTACGGTTTCTCCGATTTTGTAGACGAAATTAACGTTCGGATTGATCCAGCGCGCTTGGCAACGGCCGTCATTACAGGGATCGGTTTCTTGGGTGCCGGTACCATTCTGTTTACAGGTAAATCCATTACCGGACTAACCACTGCTGCGTCCATCTGGGTTGTGGGGGCCGTGGGGTTAGCGATTGGGGCCGGCTTTTATTTTGCTTCGATCGTATCGACGGTGTTAATTCTACTTAATCTGGTTGTCTTCAATAAGCTGGAGCAGCGTTACATCCGCGGCAGCAAACTGCATCTGATTACTGTCCACGCAGCGAATACGCCGAATATTTTGGATGACATATCCGCTGTTCTGGAGGAACAGGAATTCGTGATCAAGAAGCTTATCGTTAACGAACGAAGCGGTGCGGCATACGGGGAGCTGCAGCCTGCGGTATTAGGGCTCGAAATCTCGCTGCAGGTCTTGACCGATCGCAAATTCGAACCGATGGAGATCACCCGGCAGTTGCGGGGAATCGGCCATGTAACGATGGTAACGGCTGAATAGGGTAGGGAATGAAGCATAACAAACGGCTACTGCTGAACCACCGGCGGTGCCGTTTTTTTGTAGCTTTGCCAGCTTTCTGCGGACGGTCTATCCAGTTTTTTGCCAGTTACTTCAGCTCCTTGTTGGGGTACTATCAAAGAAAACATCGTAAAACAACGCCTGTCCCAGGATGTTTGGAAGGAGGCGAGAAGGTTATGAATCCAACACCCGAACCACAAACCCAAGTCAGCAAGAAGAAACGGCATCAGGTCCAGGTTAGGCGACACCCGGGGCTGCAGCGAAAAAAGCGTAAATTATACGCACTTCTATTAGCCGCTCTCATTCCGGGTCTGGGTCATTTGTACCTCGGTATGTACCGTAAGGGGATAACATTTATAATGTTGCTGCTGCTGGACATATCGGCGCTTTTATATTTTTCTTCCATTGGAATGCAGATCAATGTACCGCTGCTTGTCGTTCTGGGTCTTCTGATACCGGTGGGGTATTTTTATAACGTGTATGACGTGCTGCAGGCAGCGGAATATATTATTTCCCGAAAAAGACGCGGTGAGGCAGCGGCTGCTGCTTCCGAGGACGGATCAGGACGGAATCATCCGTTCCGGGGTGAGCGGGGAATCGCTTTTGGCCTCATGTTGGTTGTTACCGGGGCGCTGCTCATTTTGTTTCACCAGAAGCCGCCTTGGCTGCAGGCAGGAATCCGCGATTATGGTGCGGAAGCCTCTGCTATCATGCTGATCGTTATCGGGATATGGGCGGGGATCCGGGAAGCTCTCCGCCACCGAAGAGACAAGGGCAAATCCCTATAACGCATACAGTGGTACGGTGATAACCGATGAGGGGAGGAGACGGATGAAACATAAAATTAGAGTGGGACGATATACAGCCGCCTTGCTGCTTGTATGCACGGGCGTTTTATTGCTGTTGGACGAGTGGAGAGGCACGGATTATATATTTATGCTCCAGCGCTGGTGGCCGCTGTTGTTTATCCTGCTCGGCGTTGAATATATAGTCAGGTACACGCTGTCGCGTCTCTTGGGCAGACGCAAAGAATTTCGGTTTCGGCCTGACTTGAGGGGGATTCTGCTGGCAGTGGCTGTTACGGCCTCCGTATTCGTCATTTCCCAGCAGGAGCATTTTCTCCATCTCTGGAATCGGGTGAGCCTGAATTTGACGGCGGCGGGAGTGGATTACAGCGAAGCTGAAGGTAACCGGTTCGAGAAGCCGATACTGGAGATTCCCGTTGAACTTGAAACCGAGAAAATCATCGTCGATCACTTAAACGGGGACATCTCCATCACAAGGCAGGATGTAGACGATATCAAGGTGGAGACGGAAGTATGGGTCGATCAGGAGCAGCCCGGTTTAGCCGAAGCGATCGCCGAGCAGTCGACGATCGAAGTGGGGGAAGGCAAGACGATTACGATTCGGTCCAAGGGGAAGGCCTATGGAGAATCGGGTAAACGGCAGCCCCGTATGAATGTGAACATCGCGGTTCCGGATGATCGACGATTCAATTTTGAGATACGGACGATGAACGGTGCCATAACCCTAAACCGCGTGGAAGCGATTGAGAATATTTTGCTGGAGAGCGGTAACGGGCCCATTACGATGGATCGGATTTACGGAAATGTTACGGGCAAGACCTTAAATGGCGACATGACGGCGCGCGGCGTTACCGGTCATATTAAAATGTCGACTAACCGGGGGAATATGCTGGCCGTCGACATTACGGGCGAAACGGATTTGACCACGCAAGTGGGGAATATGACGGTAAAGCGAACGAACGATCATATCCGGGTTCAGACGAGAAACGGCAACATTCTGATCAGCGGGGCAGAGTCGCAATTAAGCGCTGAATCCCTCAATGGTGGAGTGGCTATACGGTCATCCCGCATTGGTGGCGATTGGAATGTGTATAGTGCGGTTGGTGAGATGAACCTTCACGTTCCGCTCGAGGGTGATTACAAGCTTGAAGGGACGATTAGCTATGGCAGAATTCTGACAACGCTGCCCAATCTTCTAATTGAACAGAAAACCATTTCCGGCGAATCCGGTACAGGCGAACATTCCATTCATATAGAGGGAAACAGTAATCTGAACATCTTCCGAAGCTATCCGGAACAGGAGGAAGGCCGGAACAGCGGGGGCTGGACGCCTCTGCCGGATTGACAACATTCCAAGAAACGCCGTACAATGAAGTCTAAGAACGTTATAGGTTTTGTAAAAACCAGTTAAACTTAAAGGCGGTGGGCAACCATGGGAACGTCCGTACAGCATGCGCTGGAACAACTGAAAACGACCGGTGTCCGTATCACGCCGCAACGTCATGCAATTTTAACGTATCTGGTGGAATCTATGGGCCATCCGACAGCGGATGATATTTATCGGGCTCTAGAACCTAATTTTCCTAGTATGAGCGTAGCCACAGTATACAACAATCTAAAAATGTTTATTGAAGCCGGCATGGTGCGTGAGCTGACCTACGGGGACAACTCGAGTCGTTTCGACGCTAACGTATCGGATCATCATCATGTCATATGCCAGAGTTGCGGTAAAATTGAAGATTTCAGCTATCCGTCCCTTGAAGATGTTGGAATACAAGCGGAGAAAAGCACCGGGTTTGAAGTAAAGGGACTACGAATGGAGCTGTATGGGCTCTGCAAGTCCTGCCAATAGACGCCGGTTGTTATAAATAAACGTGCGGAATGAACCATTCCACACGTTTTTATTTTTAAGGGCGCTATTCGGCGTCAAGGAGTTAGTAATGAGCGAGAGTGAAATGGGGGAGTAGTTTGGCAAGAAGAAGATATCGGGGAAAGAAGAGGCGCACGAGAGGGGGCTCTTTCTTTCTGGGGTTGTTGTTGATCGCGGCTGGCGCTTGGTGGGTTGTCACCACATTATTTCCGAACCAGACCTATACCGTGCCGGATTGGCGTGGAATGGACAAGCCGATTTTTGTTCAGGGAGAGCTAAAGGAACAGCCTGCCCGGGGCTCCGGCGAAGAGCTGCTGCTGCCGATAACGGTTATTCAGGAGAGCGTGGATGCCAACATTCGTTATGAGGAAGAAACAGAATCCGTCCTTGTAACGACTTCGGAATCCGTATTCCGCATGAAGATGGAGAGCACGAAGGGCGAGCTGAATGGCAAGGCGGTTACCATTCCCTACGCACCTAAGCTGATTGACGGCATTGCCTATGTTCCGATTAAGCCGCTCAAACAGCATTATGGCGTGACCGTTCACGAAGACTCGGCGACAGGCGCCATTATTCTGATGCGTGCGGGGGATTCGATTCAGCTTGCCGAAGCAGCACCCGGTAATCCTGAGGAAACCGTGGCTCTACGTGAGAGCGGGGAGAAGAAGTCTCCGATTGTACTGGACATGCCGGCCGGTGAGCGGCTTCGCGTATGGCGTGAAGAAGCGGGGCGGTTATTCGTTCAGGCAGATAACGGGTATACGGGATATGTTCCTAAAGAGCAGGTTAAACTAGGGGACGTAAAGGAAATTCCGATGCTTGCGCAGACTCCTTCGCGGGCCGAGCGGGAATGGAAGAACAAGTCGGTCAATCTGGCATGGGAAGCTGTTTATAACAAAAATCCAAGCACGGATAGCATTGGCGAACTGCCCGGTGTCAATGTGGTCAGCCCGACCTGGTTTAGCATTGTGGATGGTGAAGGCACGGTCAAATCTAAAGCCGTTAAGCAGTATGTAAGCTGGGCCCATAACAGGAACATGGAGGTTTGGGGTCTGATGGACAACAGCTTCGATCCGGATATGACAACCGAGGCGCTGTCTACTTTTGATAGAAGATCGCATATTATCGAGCAGATGCTGGCTTATGCCAAACAATATAAACTCGACGGAATCAATATCGACTTTGAAAATGTTCATACCAAAGATAAGGATCATGTCGTTCAGTTCGTCCGGGAGATGAAGCCGCTGGCCAAAGCCAGAGGGCTTATCGTTTCTATCGATGTTACGCCAAAATCGAACAGCGAGATGTGGTCGCTCTTTCTCGATCGGAAACGACTCGGAGAGACGGTTGATTACATGATGGTGATGGCTTATGACGAGCACTGGGCCGCGAGTCCGAAAGCGGGATCCGTATCCTCGCTGCCATGGGCCGAGCAGTCGGTAAGGCGAATCATGGAAGAGGACGCGGTACCGTCATCCAAGCTGGTGTTGGGCGTACCGCTATATACACGGGTCTGGACGGAAACAAGCGAAGCGGGAGAGACGAAGGTGTCCTCCAAAGCGATTGGAATGGAGAAGCTGCAGGCCTTGCTTAAGGAACAGAAGGTGAAAGGTACGCTTGATGCCGGTACAGGACAGAATTATGTCCAATTCACGGAGGGAGAATCCATCAAGAAAATATGGATGGAGGACGGCACTTCTCTGCAATCCCGAGTGAATATGGCCAAAAAGCTGAAGCTTGGCGGCATTGCTTCGTGGAACCGAAGTTTTGCCATTCCGGAAACCTGGCATGTTCTGAAGACGATACATGAATAAAGATTAGTAGGACTTATTTTCATATCATAATAAAGAACCCGGTTATCACGAGGATAACCGGGTTCTTTATATGTTTAAATCGTCTTACAGGTTGCAAATCCTATTGAGTAGCAGGTTTCTGCAAATCACTTTAGGATCTGGTCTGCTGGGCTTCAAGCTCTTCTGCTGTGATGTTGGCCTGACTTGGATCCAGTGTCAAAATCGTATGGCAGAACATGCAGCGGTCGGTTTTACCCAACATCTTGGTCAATTTATTGCATTCCGGACACTGAATTTGGACAGCACTTGTGGATAGCATACCCGCCCAAAAGTAAATGCCGAGACTCCCCAGCATCATAATCAGGCCAAACACCAATCCGATTCCGGCAAATATTTTGCCTGCTTGGCCGAAGAATACGATTCCGGCTGTACCAAGCACCATAAGGCCCATACCCAGCATCGTCAGCAGCAATCCCCAAGTGCGGAAGGCGTTGATTTTTGCGTTCTTAAAGATCATGGCTCGAAAACTCCTGTCATTCAAATAGTTGTTTATGAAATAACGTGAACCGAGAAATGAAATCTTATATATTCGTTTATCGCCTTCATAAGATCTTATCTCCTAAAAGAAGGAACTTACATGGACATGTAGAATTACATTATAACTGAAATGGCTGAAATTCGCCAAGGAATGTATGGAGGGAAACGTGGAATTAACCAACTTTTCTTTTTACTATGGAAATACGGTTGATGAGGATGCTGTAGGGGCGATAGCATACCGTAATTCGGACAAAAGGCAGCAAGGATTGCTTGTTTACGATTTTGAGGTCAATATTGTTGTCGTGTATGACGGAACACCTGATGAGCCTCCCATCCAGCATTCTATTGTAGGCGGGGAACGCTGCCAGGTGATAAGCATCGGGCTGGACGATTTGCATCGGGAACTCCTGAGCGGCACACATAAAGTATTGATCAAATGCTTCCTAGAAGGAGATATCATAAAAGACGACCAAGATCGCCTGTCCAATCTGCGCCGTGATTTCCTCAGGTTTGCTGAACCGTTCCGGGAGCAAAAATTGTTTATTGGATTTGCCCACTTCTTACAAAAGTATATGGATGCCAAGATGCTCTTGAAGGAAGAGCGTGGCCTGGATGCTTACCATACTCTATTAGAAGGTCTGCATCATTGGGGACAGCTTGAACTGATCGAGCGGGGAATTCATCCGGAATCAGCTGTTTGGGAGCAGATTACAGGATTGAACACACCCGTCCGCAAATTATATGAAGAACTTACGGTCAGTACGGAAACGCTCGGCCAGCGAGTGGAGCTGGCCCTGCTGGCCTATGAATTCTCCATGATATCCAAGCTGGAGAGCTCAGCAGCGCTGCTGCTCCGCGTTTTAAGAAGCCGGCGGAATCCCTGGACGATACAGGAGCTTATTCTCCACCCTGAGCTGGCACCTGTATCCAAGGAGCTGCCGATCGTGATGCGCAAGCTGGTCTATCAATCGCTTGTGAAGGAAGTTCCGATGTGGAGAGGAGTTCGGTCTTACGGAACAGAAGCCATCCGGTACTACACCGACTAAGGAAGGACGCGAGTCCTCCTCAGATTGTCGAGAAACCCTGTACTTTTTTCAAAGTACAGGGTTTCTCCCTTTCTAAGTAGTCACTTCAAGAGGGGAAATGGGGGGATTACCCCCTGTTTTCCAGGCGATCCAGATGGATCGCCATCTTCTTCATGTTTTGCATGGCTGCTGTCATCAGAGCTTGTTCCCTG
>NZ_CM149665.1:1835000-6250000 GCF_056173265.1 Paenibacillus sp. QJM3NY_38 | reverse complement strand
CCACCATTTAAAGAGTGCGTAATAGCTCACTGGTCGAGTGACTCTGCGCCGAAAATGTAACGGGGCTAAACACACCACCGAAGCTATGGCTTGATGCGTATGCATCAGGGGTAGGGGAGCGTTGTATGTAGGTTGAAGGTGTACCGTAAGGAGCGCTGGACAGCATACAAGTGAGAATGCCGGTATGAGTAACGAAAAGATCAGTGAGAATCTGATCCGCCGAAAGCCCAAGGTTTCCTGAGGAAGGCTCGTCCGCTCAGGGTAAGTCGGGACCTAAGGTGAGGCCGAAAGGCGTAATCGAAGGACAACAGGTTGAAATTCCTGTACCACCGTAAACCGTTATGAACGATGGGGTGACGCAGGAGGGTAGTGACGCGGACTGATGGATGTCCGTCCAAGCAGTGAGGCTGATGTGTAGGCAAATCCGCACATCGATAAGGCTGGGCTGTGATGGGGAGTGAAAATTATAGTAGCGAAGGTCATGATCTCACACTGCCAAGAAAAGCCTCTAGTCAGGTGAAGGTGCCCGTACCGCAAACCGACACAGGTAGGCGAGAAGAGAATTCTAAGGCGCGCGGAAGAACTCTCGTTAAGGAACTCGGCAAAATGACCCCGTAACTTCGGGAGAAGGGGTGCCTCGGTAGGGTGAATAGCCCGAGGGGGCCGCAGTGAAAAGGCCCAAGCGACTGTTTAGCAAAAACACAGGTCTGTGCGAAGCCGTAAGGCGAAGTATACGGGCTGACGCCTGCCCGGTGCTGGAAGGTTAAGGGGAGCGGTTAGGAGCAATCCGAAGCTGTGAACCGAAGCCCCAGTAAACGGCGGCCGTAACTATAACGGTCCTAAGGTAGCGAAATTCCTTGTCAGGTAAATTCTGACCCGCACGAATGGCGTAACGACTTGGGCGCTGTCTCAACGAGAGATCCGGTGAAATTTTAATACCTGTGAAGATGCAGGTTACCCGCGACAAGACGGAAAGACCCCATGGAGCTTTACTGCAGCTTGATATTGGATTTGGGTACGATCTGTACAGGATAGGTGGGAGCCTAAGAAGCATGAGCGCCAGCTTGTGTGGAGGCGACGTTGGGATACCACCCTGATCGTATCTAGGTTCTAACCTGGTACCGTAATCCGGTACGGGGACAGTGTCAGGCGGGCAGTTTGACTGGGGCGGTCGCCTCCTAAAGAGTAACGGAGGCGCCCCAAGGTTCCCTCAGAATGGTTGGAAATCATTCGAAGAGTGCAAAGGCATAAGGGAGCTTGACTGCGAGACCTACAAGTCGAGCAGGGACGAAAGTCGGGCTTAGTGATCCGGTGGTACCGCATGGAAGGGCCATCGCTCAACGGATAAAAGCTACCCTGGGGATAACAGGCTTATCTCCCCCAAGAGTCCACATCGACGGGGAGGTTTGGCACCTCGATGTCGGCTCATCGCATCCTGGGGCTGAAGTAGGTCCCAAGGGTTGGGCTGTTCGCCCATTAAAGCGGTACGCGAGCTGGGTTCAGAACGTCGTGAGACAGTTCGGTCCCTATCTGTCGTGGGCGTAGGAAATTTGAGAGGAGCTGTCCTTAGTACGAGAGGACCGGGATGGACGTACCGCTGGTGCACCAGTTGTTCCGCCAGGAGCATGGCTGGGTAGCTACGTACGGACGGGATAAGCGCTGAAAGCATCTAAGCGTGAAGCCCCCCTCAAGATGAGATTTCCCAATTAGTAAGACCCCTTGAAGACGACGAGGTAGATAGGTTGGAGGTGGAAGTGCAGCAATGCATGGAGCTGACCAATACTAATCGGTCGAGGGCTTATCCAAAATCACCCCAAAAAGTGAAGCGAAGCTTTGAAGCAACGCCGAATACTTTCCGGGGACCCCGATACCACATCGGGTGAATGCTACGAATTCTAATGTGCTGCAAAGATCGTTTCGTATCTAGTTTTCAGGTGATCAATCACTTGAATTGAATATTGTTCCCTGATAGCTCAGTTGGTAGAGCACTCGACTGTTAATCGAGTTGTCACAGGTTCGAGTCCTGTTCGGGGAGCCATTTATGGAGAGGTGTCCGAGTTGGCCGAAGGAGCACGATTGGAAATCGTGTAGGCGCCAAAAGCGTCTCGAGGGTTCGAATCCCTCTCTCTCCGCCACTATTATTTTAAGCAAGGCCCGTTGGTCAAGGGGTTAAGACACCTCCCTTTCACGGAGGTAACAGGGGTTCGAATCCCCTACGGGTCACCACTTTCTTAATTGCATCAGGGGATGAGAATCCCGTCGGTTCGTCGGAGGATAACTTCGTAAGCATTGACTTCGCAGTCTCGAACGAAGTGAGAGTATCCCCTACGGGTCACCACTTTCTTTAAAAAAACACTTGCTTCTTATATCAGATTTTGATATGATAAAAGTCGCTTTGTTACGGAGGCTTAGCTCAGCTGGGAGAGCATCTGCCTTACAAGCAGAGGGTCGGGGGTTCGATCCCCTCAGCCTCCACCATTTATACACCTTTATAATGACGCGGGGTGGAGCAGTTCGGTAGCTCGTCGGGCTCATAACCCGAAGGTCGTAGGTTCAAATCCTGCCCCCGCAACCAATTTATATCGCAATAGCGATAATGCCTCGTGGAACTGTGGTGTAGAGGCCTAACATGCCTGCCTGTCACGCAGGAGATCGCGGGTTCGAATCCCGTCAGTTCCGCCATTCTTTACAACTTTGGGATGAGATGAGTATCCGATATGGGTTCCGTCAAAGTTCGCGAAGAGCTTTAAGGCTCGGTAGCTCAGTCGGTAGAGCAGAGGACTGAAAATCCTCGTGTCGGCGGTTCGATTCCGTCCCGAGCCACCATGTACGTTTTATAACTTTATATGCCGGTGTAGCTCAATTGGTAGAGCAACTGACTTGTAATCAGTAGGTTGGGGGTTCAAGTCCTCTCGCCGGCACCATTCTGGAGGATTAGTGAAGTGGCTAAACACGGCAGACTGTAAATCTGCTCTCTTCGAGTTCGGTGGTTCGAATCCATCATCCTCCACCAGTTTTTAGGGGCATAGTTTAAAGGTAGAACAGCGGTCTCCAAAACCGTTAGTGTGGGTTCAATTCCTGCTGCCCCTGCCAATCGTATCACAGTGTTTCAATATGGCGGTCGTGGCGAAGTGGTTAACGCACCGGATTGTGGCTCCGGCACTCGGGGGTTCAATTCCCCTCGATCGCCCCATATTACAAAATCATATTGGGGATTAGCCAAGCGGTAAGGCAACGGACTTTGACTCCGTCATGCATAGGTTCGAATCCTATATCCCCAGCCATTGATTTTTATGTTTGCGGACGTGGCTCAGCGGTAGAGCATCGCCTTGCCAAGGCGAGGGTCGCGGGTTCGATTCCCGTCGTCCGCTCCATTTTTATTTCTGGCGCCATAGCCAAGTGGTAAGGCACAGCTCTGCAAAAGCTTTATCCCCAGTTCGAATCTGGGTGGCGCCTCCATTACAAACTTATGTGCCCTTAGCTCAGCTGGATAGAGCGTTTGACTACGAATCAAAAGGTCAGGAGTTCGAATCTCTTAGGGCACGCCATAATGTAAGCCGGTGTGGCGGAATTGGCAGACGCGCGCGACTCAAAATCGTGAGGGAAACCGTGGGGGTTCGAGTCCCTTCACCGGCATCATCCAAAAGGAATGTAGACGTTAAACGTCTGCATTCCTTTTTTTGTTGCATCTACATCGATGGCTTCTTCGTGATTTTAATATTAGACTCCATTCTTCTTGTTACCTCTCCAGTAATCGCGAGGGCTTTTCTATCACCTTCGGAGCTTCCTCGAGCTACACTCCTAAAAACTAAACTATCATTAGAAACCACGTTCTTTATAGGTAAAACAAAGATTATCCAGATGAACTCATCTACACAGGCTAACCCATCGAATCATCGATCCAGTGCAGGGTTGGACGTAGGTCTGTAGAAGGCCCCGCCTTAGGTCTAGGTCCAAAAACCGTCCCCAGGCCGTTTTAGCGAAACTCGAAATTACCTAGAATAGAGTCATAAGGTTGAACAAAAGAAACAACGATCAAACAACAGAAAGGCGGTGTATAAATGAGAAATTCAAAAGGAAATGGAATGAGTATCCTGTTGATTGGTGTAGGGATCTTGGTTCTCCTTGGAGTATTCGGTCCTCTGCTTGGATGGTTGTTCAGTCTTCTAATTCCAATCCTGATGGTCGCTTTGGGATACTACGGGATCCGGAGAGGTAACACCTTGATGGGATGGGTTATTCTCGGTATCGGTGTGATCTGGTTGATGGGTAAACTGTCTTGGCTGATCGGTCCGATCTTTGGAGTTATCTTGATCATTTACGGGGTGTCCCGGTTGAAGAATGGTAGACCCCGTTATTGATA
Organism: Paenibacillus sp. QJM3NY_38; assembly: GCF_056173265.1. Lineage (NCBI taxonomy): Bacteria > Bacillati > Bacillota > Bacilli > Caryophanales > Paenibacillaceae > Paenibacillus > Paenibacillus sp. QJM3NY_38. The sequence continues at coordinate 6,245,637 of NZ_CM149665.1, read as the reverse complement.
ATAACCACTACATTAAATAACATGCATGAACAACAGATCATGATAGATGAGGAGGGCTAAGCCAATATGAGTGTTTTCCGGCGGATAAGAGACATAACCGTAGCAACATTGAATGAAAAGCTCGAGCAGAGCCAGGATCCGGTTCGATTGATCGACCAGTTCCTACATTCAACCAGACAGGACATTGCTGAGGCTGAGAAGCTGCAGCAGCAATGCCAAGTACATTCCAGACAGCTGAAGCAGCAGGTGGATCAAGCCGAATCCATGCGATATAAACGCGAAGAGCAGGCACTGCTTGCACTGAAGGCCGGCGAAGAACATCTTGCCAAGCTGGCATTGCAGGAGAAATTGATCTACGAGGAAAAGATCGAGCAGTATCAAGGCCTGTTGTCCTCAAGCCTGGAGTCGCTAAAAGAAATCGAGGAGCAGCTCGGCGAGCTGCGGATGGAATATCAGACGGTATACAGCAAACGTCAATATTATGTTGCCCGAGTGGAAACCCTTCGTCTTCAGCAGAAAATGAATGAACGTACGGGCTCCTACGGCGGCGGTCATGACGTACCGAAGATGTTCAATCGCCTCGAAGACCGTATCAGCGACTGGGAACTGGAAGCCAGAAGTCTTCGCGATTTACGCCGCATGGGGCAGGAATACATGGAACAGGCTGGTGAATCGGTCTCCACTGTATTAGAAAAAGAACTTGCCCGCCTGAAGCAAAAGCTGAATAACAGCGGAAAGGAGTAACCATGACTAGATTGTACCGTTCCACCCGAGACAAAATGTTCACAGGGTTGATCGGCGGTATATCCGATCATTTCGGAGTCGAATCTACCCTACTTAGAATCATATTTGTAGTCAGTATCTTTTTTACAGGCGGTACAACGCTGTTGATCTATCTGATTGCATCCCTTGTAGTACCTAAGGAGCCGTATTATCACGATCCGTATGGTCCACAGGGCAGACATGGCGGCGGATACCGTTACAACGATCATCCGGGCCCTGGACCAGGCTACAACAGCTATAATGATTCTTATGGACGTCAAGGCTATCCTAATGAGCATAGTAGCTTTGGTCCCAAATATGACCGTCCCAATGGTGCAAGAAACAACGCGTCAACGGATTCCGATCTGGATGCGATGATGAAGGATATTGAAAGAAAAGCAATGCAAAAAGAAATCGAAGAATTGAAGAAAAAACTTTCGAACTATGAGAAGGGAGATAAATAACATGGGAGTATTTAAAAGAATTAAGGATATGACGAAAGCATCGGTGAATGAACTGCTGGATAAAGTAGAGGATCCGATCGTAATGTTGAACCAGTACCTGCGCGACATGGAGGCAGAAATTCATGAAGCAGAGGTAACGGTTGCGAAGCAAATGGCTAATGAGCGTCGTATGAAGCAGCGCGTCGATGAGGCTGTGAAGATGGCGGCACAACGTGAAGCTCAAGCTGAATTGGCTCTGAAGAATGGTCAAGAAGAAGTGGCTCGCAAGCTGCTTGAAGAAAAAATCTATTTCGATCAAAAAGAAACCGAGTACGTGGAATTGCACCTGCAATCCGAGACTCAAGCAAAAGAACTTGTAGCTCAGCTGCATGAAATGAAAGACGAGTTCTACAAAATGCGCAACAAGCGCAATGAGCTTGTAGCCCGCGCTCAAATGGCTAAAGCGAAGAAGCAAATGTCTCAAGTGAGCAGCCTGCACACAATCGAAAGCGGTAGTGCTTCGATGGGCTTCCATCGCATGGAGGAAAAAATCATGCAAATGGAAGCAGAAGCTGATGTGCTTCGCGCCCCATACCGTCCTAACAATGCAGTATACACAAGCCCCGTGGACGCTGAGAAGCAATTGAAGGTGGATGAGCAGCTGCAAGCTTTGAAAAACAAAATGGGGAATTCTTCGAAGTCCGAGTAATTCCTTAGCAAGTCAGCAAAATAAGATTAAACCGTATTCGAACACCATGTTCATATGATATGCTATACGAATGAGATTGTCGTATAGTACAGGCAAAGCCATACAGTGGGGAACGTCTCACTGATATGGCTTTTCCGAGCTTATATCTTGGTCATCAAGGAGGTGCGACATGGACAGAAACCGCTGGATAGCAGTTGGTTTAATCAGCTTGGGTTTTATTATGCTTTTCGGCCGGTGGTTTGGTTTCTTCACCATTGTCGCCCTGTTACTCATGTTTGCAGGTGTCCTTCAGATCAAACATGGACATGTGAAGAAGGGATACATTCTGCTCGGAGTAGGTGCCGTACTGCTGCTGCTGGAGCATCTCATGTTGATTATCGGCATCAGCTTGATATCGCTAGGTATTTTTTATGGCAAGTCCAAACGAGCTCATACCACGACGAAGTACATTCAGAAGCAGAACTTTATGTCCAACTTTGATTGGGACCGGGCTCCGTGGGTGATGCGCAGTCTGAGTGTGTGGCATGTGCTGGGAGAGGCGGATGTGGATCTGTCCCTGGCCCTTCCGGAGGAACGCCAAACGGTCCTGATGTTCCATGGAATGCTGGGGGATATTGATCTGATGATCCCGGACTATTATGGGGTGGAGATCGAAGCATCCATCCTGTTTGGCTCCATTCATATGGACGACCGGAAGGAAACCGGCATATTAAACCGCGTGCGGTATAAATCACCCAATTATGAGACCAGTGAATATAAAGTAAAATTTATTGTTTCTTATTTAGGCGGAGATTTGAATATAAGAATGACATAATAAACGTAAGTTTTGTGTAAACCATTCAGGAGGGTTGCCCCGTGGAAACGGAAAAGAAAGCAAATATGATTACCCGAAGTATGCGTGAGGGGACCCTTCTGGGATTGGTTGTCATGCTCGTTGTCCTATATTTATTATATACATATGGTTATCTTCAACCGTTTGAGACGTGGAAGAACCGGATCGAAGCCGGCATTACCATCGTATTGCTGCCGATTGGGCTGGGAGCGATCTATGGCTTCTTCCAGGGATACCGGGTAAAACGACGGGTCGATCTTGTGAGGGAAACGCTGGTGAACTGGGAAAAAGGCAGCCTTACGGACGTAATGCCGGACATCGGCGAAGACGAAGTGGGCCGGCTTGGAGAACAGCTGGTGAAGATCAGCAAACGCTGGGAGGATCAGGTGTCTTCCTTGCAGCGGTTATCTACGAACAATGCCCAGCTTGCCGAGCAGGCCAGGGTTACGGCGATTGTGGAAGAGAGGCAGCGTCTGGCGCGCGAGCTCCATGACGCGGTTTCTCAGCAGCTGTTTGCCATCTCGATGACGGCAACCGCTGTGGGCAGGACGCTGGATAAGGATTTTGACAAAGCGCAGCGCCAGGTGGCTCTGATCGAGGAAATGTCGGCTGTGGCCCAGTCCGAGATGAGGGCGCTTCTTCTTCATCTACGGCCGGTTTATCTCGAAGGAAAGGCACTTGAGCAGGGGCTGCGTGAACTGATTAAGGAACTGCGAATCAAAGTACCTATGGAAATTACGTTTGAAATGGACGATGACATACATTTGCTCAAAGGGATCGAAAATCATCTGTTCCGGATTATCCAGGAAGCCATGTCGAACACCCTCAGACACTCGAAAGCAGAGAAAATGGATATCCGTATTCACCGCAGGCAGAACACCGTTCGGGTGATGCTGCGGGACGATGGGATCGGATTTGAATTGGATGACAAGAAACAGACTTCCTACGGTCTATCGACGATGCAGGAACGGGTGACGGAGATCGGGGGCTCGGTACAATTCATAACAGCACCGGGTAAAGGGACTCGAATTGAGATCGTTGTGCCACTCATAAACGAAGAACGCAAACGGGGGGATGTAGATGGAAACGCCGATTAAGGTGCTGCTGGTGGATGATCATGAGATGGTCCGGATCGGTTTAGCGGCTGTGCTTGGTACAGAGGACGGCATCGAGGTGGTTGGTGAAGCGGGCAGCGGCGAGGAAGGGATACGCTTAGCGCAGGAATATCATCCTGATGTGGTGCTGATGGACTTGGTGATGGACGGAATGGATGGAATCGAGACGACGCGCCAATTGATGAATCAGTTTCCAAATCTTAAGGTCATTGTACTGACCAGCTATCTGGACGATGAGAAGATGTATCCGGTTATTGAAGCAGGTGCGTTCAGTTATTTATTGAAGACATCCCGTGCTTCTGAAGTAGCTGATGCTATACGTGCAGCCGCACGCGGGCAGTCGGTGCTGGAGTCGCAGGTTGCCTCCAAGATGATGAATCGATTCCGGCATCCGCAAAATGAAGCTCCGGCGCATAACGACCTTACGGACCGGGAAATGGAAGTGCTGCGACTGGTGGCGCAGGGCAAGTCGAATCAGGATATTGCTGATGATTTGATTATAGGCATCAAAACCGTGAAGTTTCATGTAACGAATATTTTAGGCAAGCTGGGGGTAGAGGATCGAACCCAGGCTGCCATCTACGCTTATAAAAATGGGCTGGCTGAGTAAGAAATGCCGGCTCTTTTTTATGCGATGGTCGTGACATAAACATATCAAGATGCTGAGTTGTTGAACATGGTACGAAAGCAGATCCATGATGCGATGCGTGAGTTATAAACATATCCATGTAAACAAAGAGAGACAGACTTAAAGACTCCCGGCGGGAGCTTTTTTTTATTTATTGACAGGGAAGAAGGAATCTCTACATACAGCCCGATGGAGGATCTTTTTAAAAAGCGAGGTATAAATCCGTGGTGCCAAGGCCATCCTTTTACTAGATTGATAGATTCGGACGGGGAGGCGTGACTGACCATGCGGAAGATGCGTATACAGATCATTGTGATGATGTTGTTGCTGTGCGGGGCAGCAGGTATGATGGCGGGTTTTGCGGGAACAGCGGACAGCAATCGAAACGAATCCGCTCCGCATGCAGGGGAAGCGTCAACTTCAGCTTCGGGCGGAACGGGAGAAGCAGGTGTCAATGGAACAACTGGAGCCGGGGGGACTGCAGGAAGCGATCTAACGCTTCTGGCAGCGCTTGGGGAAGAGCATATGGAGCCTTCGGCAATCCTCACGGTAAAAATTCAAGGTGAAATGATAAATTCCATACCCAAGGATCAAGCTAAGACAACAGCTGAGCAGCTGGCTCGTACAATGGGGCTCTCCGGGATTACGACGTCCCAGCTTCAGGGAAATGAGGTATTCCAAGCAGAAGGCGTGCTCTCCGGTGTATCGCTGCATCTGGACTGGGCTTTCACGAAGGAGGGTCATAGTTATGTCAGAGCCATGCTTGTAGGAGAAGCGGGTGGACAGTCCCGGGAAATGATGACCCTACAGCAGCAGATTCAAGAGATGATGAAGCAAGCAGGCATACCGAACTCCTGGAATGCGTCCATTCAAGGATATGCAACGGAGACGGCTAGCGTTGATGGAACGATGGCTCAGGTAGAAGAGGCTGTAGCCCAAAAACTCTCGCTTCGCCCCGTTGAGGATTATGCAGATGACACAACACAAAGCCGTTCATATGAGGTTCCTTCACTGGGTGCTTTTGTGATGAGTGGCGACACGCCGATTCATATGCAGATCGCGGTGCATGAAGATTCGATGAAGAAAAGTAGTAGAATAACGATCGGATTTCCTGTCATTACAATAGAATATTGAAAATGATTTCTGAAACTCGGATGAAAAAATGCGGAATGAGATAGCATACTTGAAATGAATATGCTAAAATGTCATCACATCGAGTTAAGTGCCGATGCATAAAAATACACTATAATTCATAGAAAGAATGAGGAGCCATGGCTGAAAATCAAAATCTAGATACAATGAAGACACCGGGAGCTGTATTTTTCATCTTTGGAGCGACTGGTGATTTGGCAAGACGTAAGTTGTTTCCGGCGATCTACAGTCTTTATCGTGAAGGAAAACTGGATGAGGATTTTGCGGTAATCGGCGTGGCGCGGCGTCCGCGCACCCAGGAAGAGTTTCGGGAGGACGTGTATCGTTCAATTCAGGAATTCTGCCGATATAGTTCGGAACAGGATAGTGAATGGAATGCATTTGCACAACATTTTGAATATAAATCTTTAGATATTAACAATATTGACGGTTTCCGTGAGCTTCGCGAACAAACGGAGCAATTGGAAACAAAATTTAATATACCGGGCAACCGCTTGTTCTATCTGGCGCTTGCACCGGAATTGTTCGGCAGCGTATCGTTTAACCTGATGAAGGGCGGTATGCTCGACGGAGAAGGCTGGAACCGTCTTGTGATCGAGAAGCCATTCGGCTACGATCTGGAGTCGGCTGCCAAGCTGAACGAAGAGATCCGTAAAGTGTTCAAGGAAGAAGAGATCTACCGGATTGACCATTATCTGGGTAAAGAAATGGTACAGAACATCGAAGTTATACGTTTTGCGAATGCTTTCTTCGAGCCATTGTGGAACAACAAGCATATCGCCAACATCCAAATCACGCTTGGTGAAACGGTTGGTGTCGAAGAACGCGGCGGGTACTATGATCATGCCGGCGCTCTAAGGGATATGGGCCAGAACCATATGCTGCAGCTGCTGACCATGATTGCGATGGAGCCGCCTAGCCGACTGCTCGCAGAGGATATCCGCGACGAGAAGGTCAAGGTGCTTCGCTCCTTGCGTCCGTATGCCACGCATGAAGAAGTGAAGAACAACGTGGTTCGCGGCCAATATACGAGCGGTTCCGCTGGCGGCAAAGATCTGCCGGCATACCGTGAAGAGGACAAAGTGAATCCGGAATCCAATACGGAAACCTATTTTGCCGCTAGAGTCTTCGTGGATAACTTCCGCTGGGCTGGCGTACCGTTCTATATCCGTACGGGCAAACGTCTCCCGGTTAAGACAACCGAGGTGGTTGTCGAGTTCAAACGGATGCCAACCAACGTATACCTGGGCCAAAAGCATTCCCTGGAGCCTAACCTGCTCGTTATTCGCGTCAATCCGATGGAAGGCATTTACGTGAAGATTAACGCGAAGAAGCCGGGATCTGAATCCGAGATCGCTCCTGTAGCGATGGACTTCTGCCAAAGCTGCATCGTGGGCATTAACTCTCCTGAAGCGTATGAGCGTCTGCTGCATGACGCTGCTCGTGGAGACTCCACCTACTTTACGCGCTGGGATGAAGTGGCTTCGGCATGGTCCTTCGTGGATCGTATCGCCAGCGCATGGAGAGAGAACCAGGGCGAGCTGGAATCGTATCCTGCTGGATCGTGGGGACCTGACAAAGCGGATGAGCTGTTGAAGGAAGACGGATTCCACTGGTGGCCGGTAAACGGTCAGCTTGAGGATAATGTGGTGTGGTTGAAAAACTAAGATCATTTTCTAAAATTTACGTGTTAAAAATCATCCTCATGCGCATGGCGCATGGGGATGATTTGCGTATAAATTGTGGTACAATGATATACATGACTTTAGTTACGAAGGGATAAGTGAAATGGCAAAGCAAATAGATGAACTGCAGCAGGAAGTGGATAAGCGCCGCACGTTTGCGATTATTTCCCACCCTGACGCCGGTAAAACAACACTGACCGAGAAGCTGCTCTTGTTTGGGGGCGCCATTCGTCTGGCTGGATCGGTTAAAGCTCGCAAAGCGAGCAAGCATGCAACGAGTGACTGGATGGAGATCGAGAAGCAGCGGGGAATCTCGGTTACCTCGTCTGTTATGCAATTTGATTATTTAGGGCATCGGATTAATATATTGGATACGCCGGGTCACCAAGACTTCAGTGAGGATACCTATCGTACGCTGACCGCCGCTGACAGCGCCGTCATGTTGATTGACGTAGCCAAAGGGGTCGAGGCCCAAACCATCAAGCTGTTTCAGGTTTGTGCGAAGCGGGGCATTCCGATCTTCACCTTTATCAACAAACTCGACCGCGAAGGGCGCAGCCCGTTTGATCTGATGGAGGAGCTTGAGCAGGTTCTCGGCATCCGCTCCGTACCGATGAATTGGCCGATCGGCTCCGGGCGTGACCTGTGCGGCGTGTACGACCGGGTTAAAAATCAGGTTGAATTGTTCCAGGGCGACGACCATTCCACGATTAAGGTACAGAAGGTCGAAGGTTATGAGGATCCGATCATTCGCGAGATGGCAGGCGATTACCTGCATGATCAGTTATGTCAAGACCTCGAGCTGCTGGATGTTGCCGGAGACCAATTTGATCTGGAAAAAGTTATGCAGGGTCAGCTAACGCCTGTATTCTTCGGCAGTGCGATCAACAATTTCGGCGTCCAGACCTTCCTGGAGAACTTTCTTCAGCTTGCGCCGAAGCCGGAGCCGCGCCGCAGTACGGAGGGTGTGGTGGAACCCACAGATGAGAAGTTCTCCGGATACGTATTTAAGATTCAAGCCAATATGAATCCGGCTCACCGGGATCGTATCGCTTTCCTGCGAATCGTATCGGGCAAGTTCGAACGCGGTATGAGCGTGAAGCATGTTCGGGTAGGCAAGGAAATCAAGCTGGCGCAGCCGCAGCAATTTTTGGCGCAGGATCGAGATATTGTGCAGGAGGCATACCCTGGCGATATTATCGGTCTGTTTGACCCGGGCATTTTCCGGATTGGGGACTCACTCAGTCAAGGTCGTGAAGTTGTATTCGACGAGCTTCCAACGTTCTCACCGGAAATTTTTGCGAAAGTAACGGTGAAGAATGCGTTGAAGCATAAGCAATATCAGAAGGGGATTGATCAGCTGACGGAAGAGGGCACCATTCAGGTATTCCGCACCGTGAGTTTTGACGAGACCATTCTCGGGGTTGTCGGACAGCTCCAGTTCGAAGTCTTCGAGTACCGGATGAAGGGAGAATACGGCGTTGATGTCCAGCTTCAACGCATGCCGTATCAGTTCGCCCGCTGGATCGTGGACGACAATATTGATCCGTCCAAGTTCCGGATAAACTCAACGCTGGTCAAAGACAAGAAGGATAACTATGTTGTCTTGTTCGAAAATGAGTATGCGATGAGAACCGCCATCGACAAGAATCCAACCGCCCAGTTTCTTGAGACCGCTCCGTAAGCGATGTTATAAATATGCAGCAAAAAGGAACAATCCCCCAGCGTTCACAGCTTAGGGGATTGTTCCTTTTTGTTGACCATGAAATTATCCTTGAAGGTTGCCGGGCGTAACGGTTTTCAGATGATCATGGAGGGAAGAGACAAGGCTGTTCTGCTGGGTAGCATCCATGTCTTTCCACATCATTTCAAACATTACACCGAGTCCCGGCAGGGCAGCTTCAGGCCCGTCAACGGAACCCTCGATCATGGAGCGCAGCTCTTCTTCGTCCTGATTGTGGACTTTATGAATGACGGCCTGCCTTAGATCTAACAATATGGACATGGACATGTTCCTCCTTGTTATGAAAGGGTCATTGTGTAATGTGCCCGTTCCGGGGCAGTTACATTCAAGTATTCGGGACAGTATGATATACTATTATCATTATGATTATGGATGACCTAGGCTCGTGGGGGGATATATAAATGGCTAAGAAGCAGTACGCAGTAATCGGTATGGGGCGTTTTGGCACGAGTGTTGCTAAGGAATTGAGCAGCATGGGATTTGATGTATTAGCCGTAGACGCGAGCGAACAGCGCATTCAGGAAATCGCGAGTATGGTCACGCATGCCGTATCGGCGGATTCGACCGATGAAGATGCGCTTCGGGCGCTGGGCATACGGAATTTTGATGTGGTTGTCGTGGCGATCGGGGAGGATATTCAATCCAGCATTTTGACTACGCTGATCTTGAAGGATCTTGGCGTACCGGCCATTATCGTGAAAGCGAAGAATGAGCTGCACGGAAAAGTGCTGAACAAAATCGGTGCGGACAAGGTGATTTTCCCTGAACGGGATATGGGGCTGCGGGTTGCCCATCATCTGGTGTCACCGAATATTTTGGATTATATCGATTTGTCGGACGACTACAGCATTATGGAGATGCTTGCTACAGGAGATCTGGTCGGTCACAATCTGATAGAGCTGGATATTCGGGCACGATTCGGCTGCAATGTCATGGCGATTCGAAGAGATGCGGATATGAACATTTCTCCAAGTCCGGATGACCGGATTGAGGAAGGCGATATTCTCATTATTGTGGGGCACAAGAATAACTTAACGAAGATGGAGCTTGCTTATCCGAAGTAAGCTGTCCGCAAGCGGGTATGCTGGGTTGAGTGGGACTCGGTTTTATATATAAGTAAAGAACGGATGGATTAACCATGGAGATACTATCGCCGCAGAATGCCAGAGTGAAGGGCTGGGCACAGCTTCAGGAGAAAAAACATCGAGACAAGCAGAACAAGTATGTGGTGGAAGGCATTCATCTCGTACAGGAAGCCCTGTCATCCAGAGTGGACATCGAGTGTGTTGCGTATGATGTGGAGAAGGGCATTCCCCAGGAACTTCGTCATATATCGGATACAGGACAAGGTGCTGAATGGATTGGCGTATCCCATGCCGTCATCTCGAAGGTCAGTGACACGCCGTCACCGCAGCAGGTGTTTGCCGTGGTCCGCAAAGAAGCACGTCAATGGCAGGACCTGATCTTGCGCGAGAACGGATTGGTCATCGTTCTGGACGGTCTTCAGGACCCGGGGAATGTAGGAACCATCATACGAAGCGCAGATGCCGTAGGGGCTGCTGGCGTGGTTCTGGGACGCGGCTGCGCGGATTTGTACAACCCCAAGACGCTGCGCTCTACCATGGGATCCCTGTTTCACCTACCGGTGCTCGAAGGCGATTTGCTAAGCATTTTGCCGGAAGCCAGGGAACGGGGGGCCCGATTGGTTACAACCCTGCTGGAAGGGAAACATTCCTGCTTCGAGTATGATTTCAAAGGGACAAGCTGGATCGTGATTGGGAGCGAAGGGCGCGGTGTCTCACCTGAGGTTGCGGAACTCGTGGACGATGCGATCCGTATTCCCATGCCCGGGAAAGCCGAATCGTTGAACGCGGCTATGGCAGCGTCGGTGCTGATGTACGAGGCTTTACGGCAAAGAGAATATGCAGGACAATAAAGACCGGAGCGGCTCCTCGACGAAGCTGGAAGTGATTAGAAATCAATGGCTAATCATCTCCGGCTTTTTTTTTATTTAAGAGATAAGTAAGCATTAGAGGTTTACCTCCTTATATCGCAAGGAAGCTTCCTCTAAATACGGTCTGTTTTCTAACAAGAACGTCGATGAGGTTTTTCTTATTTTTGATAAGGCTGGTCATAATAACAGGAGTACTCGAAAGGAGTTAAACCCCAATGTACGAGCAAAAAACAAAAGAAACGGATCACAGCGTGGTGGAGTTTATAGAGCAAGTGGATTCGCCAAAAAAACGGGAGGATGCTTATCGTTTGCTGGAGATTTTTGAGGAGACGAGCGGTTTTCCGGCCAAGATGTGGGGCCCTAGCATCATCGGTTTCGGCTCCTACCATTACCGCTACGCTACCGGGCACGAAGGCGATGCACCGTTGGTAGGTTTCTCGCCGCGCAAGGCGAAGATCAGCCTGTATTTTGCGCCGGGCGATGAGAAGCGGGAGGAGCTGTTGCCGAGTTTCGGTAAACATACGGCCGGGAAAGGCTGCGTGTATATTAATAAAGTGGCGGATATTGATGTGGAAGTCCTAAAGCAGCTGATTTGCGAATCGATTGCCTTCTTGAACAAGACCTACCCGGCTCAGTCCTAGCGAGCTCTAGGCCATGAGAAGCCGGCAAGCTGCCTGGTTTACGAGGCTTTAAGGGAGGCTGGACAATAGGGTGTGCTGATTGGGTACAGGTGAATATTGCTATTTGACGTAAAACCGTTTGGTGTCCTATAATGCAATAAGGGAAACCAAACGGTTTCATAATATTAAACATGAGTGAGGTTTATGTGATATGGACAACCCATCAAACGGCAAGCTGCCGGATATTCGTCATACGCTGGTGCTGAAAGCACCCATCGAGAAGGTGTGGAAAGCCGTGGCAACGGCTGAAGGAATTTCAGCCTGGTTTATGCCTAACAATTTTGAGCCGGTGGAAGGCTTTGAGTTTCAATTGAATGCAGGCCCTTTCGGCAATTCACCATGCAAGGTCACGCTTATTGACGAGCCTAACCGCTTATCTTTTAACTGGGGCAAGGATTGGAGTGTTACGTTCGAACTGGTACAGCAGGGAGATCATACGGAATTTACGCTCATTCACGGCGGATGGACAGCGGATCAAGTGACCGAGTTCGGGGAAGCACACGATATCGTGCGGGGCCGTATGGACAACGGCTGGGCAGGCATTGTTCAGAAGCTTGCGGGATACGTTGAGGCCTAATCCATGTCGCAAGCCGCTCCGAAGCATGATGTTTATCAAGCTATCGCAGATCCGACACGCCGTAAGCTGCTTGGCTTGTTAAGTGATAAGGAAATGCCGGTTAAAGAAATTACAGGGCACTTCTCCATGACGCGGACTGCCGTCTCCAAGCATCTCCGAATTCTGGGGGAAGCGGGCCTTGTGCAGGACCGCAAGGTTGGACGCGAAACGCGCTATCGGCTGGATGCCGAACCGCTTAAGGAATTAAAGGATTGGCTCGCTTATTTCGACCGCTTCTGGGAGAATAAACTGTCGATGCTGAAATATTATGTGGAGGATCAAGAAGACAATCCAAAGAACGACAAGTAGATCCTCTTTGCCGTCTTTCTTGAAATTGAATATCCATAAGGAAGAAGAGTGAGGATCCCATCCTTGCTCTTCTTTTTTGCCGTTTGTCCGCATACCCTCTATACAGGAGAGCTTGCCATGGTAAACATGCTCCTCGGGGCGTAAATAGGGGGGACCAAGCATGAGACGAAAGAGATGGGGAAGCAGGCGTTTGGCCTTTCCGTCGCTGTCGTGGCCTAAACCAAGGAGAGCTTATAAACCACCACGCAGAGGCTTTCGGCCCGTACCGCAGAGCCGAGGGCGTCCTCAGGCTGCCAAAAGACGAAGCACGAAAAAGTGGTGGCTGATCGGCGCTCTGCTCCTTGTGTTTGGGATCGTTGAGTTTTTTATGTATATTGAGCAGAATCTGCGGCCGCCGATCATGCATTTAGCCCAAATCAGGGTTAAACAGATTGCCACTGAAGCCATCAATAAAGCGATCACCTCTCAGGTGACGCAGGGCAAGGATTTCGATAATCTGGTCAACTGGAAAACGGACAGCTCGGGCAAAGTGACGGGATTCATGCTGAATTATGCCGAGCATTTAAAAATCACGTCCCATACAACGGAGGTTGTTCAGAGCACACTGGACGATATTCATAAGCGTAAGGAGCAAATTCCCTTGGGACAGGTGCTGAAAAGCCCGATTATCGCTTCATTCGGTCCGCAAATTCCTTTGAAGATCGAACCGCAGGGAGCGGTGAAGGTTCAACTGGATACCAGGCAGCAGGGTGCGGGCATTAATATGATTTTGGTGGAGGTATTCGTCCACATTGTAACAGAGGTAGCGGTTGTCGTTCCTTTTGACATGGAGCCGCAGATTGTGGAAACCGATATTCCCATTTCTTATCTGCTCGTGGTCGGCGATGTGCCGATGTATTATTATGACGGGCAAGGAAAGGCCGTCGGCGAGAATAAGGCAAGCGCGCCGAGCATAGCGATACCGCCGCCCGTTACCAATGAGAATAGCCATAATACGGAGCAGGAAATCTCGCCTGTAACTCCGCCGACGAATCCTCCAGATGGAACAACGACACCTCTAAAACCTTCACCTGGCGGAGCAGACTTATCCGGGCAGACGGGGGAAAACAACACTGGAGGCTAAGAGCGCTGATTCATTAATTTGGCGCCAGCATATGGAAGCCTGCTCCATGATTCACTTCGCAGTTATGGAGGTCCTTAACGGAGAAAACGCGCCCCCTGGGTTGAACTCAGGAGCGCGTTTTTTTCTTCGAGCGTTTTTCTTCCATTTCCCAGTGTTTCAGCAGCGGGTAAGGATCGAATGCCCATTCGGTCAATCCGGTATCCCGGTAGATGCCGTAATGGAGGTGTGGAGGGAACTTGCCTTGGGTTCCCGGCTTGCCATAACCGGAGCTCCCAACCCAGCCAAGGGTTTGACCCGGCTTAACGACATCCCCGAGCGAGATTCCTTTGTCAAAGCCTTGCAGATGGGCGTAATAGTGGTAATGATTGTTCAAATCACGGATGCCGATGCGCCACCCGCCATATTTATTCCAGCCCTTGATTTCGACAACGCCGTAACAGGTGCTTCGAACGGGGACTCCGTATGAGGCAAACAAATCCGTTCCTTCGTGAACCCTTCTGCCTCCCCAGTTGCGTCCCATGCCAAATGTGCTTCGGTAGGAATAGTTGCTTTTGACTGGGAGAGGGAATGCATGGTCAAACAAGTCCAGCTTTCCAAAGGTTTCGTACATTTTGGCGTATTGCATGACGCGCTGAACAGCCCGCGTATTCTGGTAGTATGACCAGAGTCCGATGCTGAAGTCATCGGCAGCATGACCGTAGGGGGCGAGCCTTGCCGCAACGGTATATAGCAGGTCGATATCATTATTCGGATCCGCCTTGCCATCTCCATCCCCATCCAGCCCGATGCCGGAAAACACGCTGATCGACGTCGGATTTACATCTTCCTGATTGGGATTTAACGCCCCGGCCCATCTTGTGGAGGGGATGAAGATTCCGAGCGTCCGGTCCGGATGTTTGCGATCCTTGGGGTGGACTCTAGTTAGTGTCCGTTCATACTGGTCAATGGCAGCCAGGCGATACCAAGGAATTTGGGTAACGGTGGAAATCTCATCATATAACGACTTCCGGTCTGCAAAAATGGCGTTAACATCCGATGTTTTCACCGTATCGTCAGCGGTGCTGACCGCAACAGAGGCGGATGCGGACACAGGCCCGCACATGCAGCAGGCAGCTGTCAAGGCAGCCACAGCTGCAGCAGTGCAGCGAATCATAATACCGCTTGCGCTCAATGGTTGGAAAATCCTCAATGTGTCCTTCTCCTTCCTTTTGGATTGTCATAATTAAGGACGGACAGTCATGCCTACACTGTAGGGTGAATCGAAACAAGGATTTTTATCCATGCCGCAACTAGATTAATCTCATATCGATGCGAAACAAGTAATATGATGGTTTTCATGATATAATATGGGACAGCAAACGATGGGGTATGTCTTGAGTTACATCAATAAATTCGAAAGAAGGTTTTTTCTTTGTCTAAAACCAAACAGCCAAAACCTGACTGGATTCGAATCAAGCTGACTACTGGCGATAATTATAAAGAAATCAAAAGCATGATGCGATCCAAGACACTGCACACGGTGTGTGAAGAGGCTCGCTGTCCGAATATTTATGAATGCTGGGCTAACCGTACGGCAACCTTCATGATCCTGGGTGATATTTGTACCCGCGCCTGCCGATTCTGCGCTGTCAACACGGGTCTTCCAACGGAACTGGATCTTCAGGAGCCGGAACGCGTAGCGGAAGCGGCGGAACAGATGAACCTGCGTCACTGCGTAGTAACAAGCGTAGCACGGGATGATCTGAAAGATGGCGGGGCCTACATATTCGCTGAAACGGTTAAAGCCATTCGCAGACGTCTGCCGTTATGCTCTGTGGAAGTGCTGATTCCGGATTTTATGGGCAGCGAAGAAGCGCTTAAGATCGTAATGGATGTGAAGCCGGACATTCTGAACCATAACATTGAGACGGTCGAGCGAATGTCGGATCGGGTACGTGCCAAGGCCAAGTACACCCGTTCCTTGCAATTGCTGAAGAATGCCAAGGCGATGCAGCCGGAGATTCCGACCAAATCCAGCATAATGCTAGGTGTCGGCGAACAATGGCATGAGATTCTGGAAGCGATGGACGACCTGCGTTCGGTGGGTTGCGATATCATGACGATCGGCCAATATTTGCAGCCTTCGCCAAAGCATCTGAATGTGGAAAAATACTATACGCCGGAGGAGTTTGCGATCTTGAAGGAAGAGGGAATGAAGCGCGGATTCAGCCACGTGGAGTCCGGTCCTCTGGTGCGCAGCTCCTATCATGCACACGAGCAAGTGAAATCTGCAGAACGCAACAAGGAAGAGACCGTGCAGTCTTAACCTTTGGAAAGGCAGGGGAAGCTTTCAATGATCGTTATCGGAAACAAAAGTTATGAAGTGTTAAAGGACCATCGAAACGGCTGGAATCTGGAAGCTTTCCGGGAGCGGTACAGCGAGGTGCTGGACCGTTATGACTACATCGTGGGAGACTGGGGTTACAATCAGCTTCGGCTTAAAGGTTTCTATCGGGATAATCATCCTAAAGCTGCCAAGGACTCTACCTTCTCCAGCATGTCCGATTACATTAACGAATACTGCAATTTTGGTTGTGCTCACTTCGTGCTTCAGAAAACCAAGGAGCAGAAGGATAACAAAGACCATGCCAATTCCAAAGAGCCTGTAGAGATTCGTGAATCATCCCCCAAGGAAACCCAGGGTGAGGGGGAAGGGGAAGCGAAGGGAAGCAAGGAAACCCAGCAGGATGGCCCCAAACCGGGCAAGGAGCACAAGGACCAACGCGAGCGGCGCGAAGCGAAGGAATCCAGACGCGAGCCACGCGATCCTAAGGAATCCAAAGAAAAGGACGCAAAGCCTTCCAAGGAGCCTAATCCTCCGGCTGAACAGGCGCAATAAAAAAGAACGGTCACCAGTAATGGTGGCCGTTCTTTTGTTAGGTAGTCGTTCTTCTTAATATTAGCCAAGAAATGCATCACGGACACGATTCCAGAACGGGAACGGCCGATAGCGTGCAAAACTGACCTGCTGTTCCGCCACTTGACAGCGCACGGATACGAGGTCGTCAATCGAGATATTCACATGATCGATAGTTAGCAGCAGACGCTGTTCTTTACGCGAGAATATATCACAATGATGATGCTTAGGCAGGAGCAGCGGTGAGCCCAGCGTACGGAAAATCCGATTGTTAATCGAGGCGATTTCCGCGATCTGCAGAGCATCGATGGAAGGATGCACCATCGCTCCGCCGACACTTTTGTTATAAGCCGTGCTGCCGGATGGGGTGGACACGCAAATCCCGTCTCCCCTGAACATCTCAAAGGTTACGTCGTTGATGTCAATCTGCGCGACAACGGTACCGTCAACGCCTTTAAGCGTGAATTCGTTTAAAGCAATGTAAGAGGACGTTCCTGATTTCTTATGAATTTCCAGTTGAACCAGGGGGTACTTGACGAGGCGCGGCTTCACGTTGCCGTGTTCGCCTTCCCCGCTCATATGATCAATTAGCTCTGTCAGTTCATCGGCCTTCCAATCAGCATAGAATCCCAAGTGGCCCGTGTGGACACCGACAAAAGCGAGGTCAGGAATACGGTCTATAAAAGTATGGAAAGCATGCAGCATCGTACCGTCTCCGCCGATCGAGACCACAATCTCCGGAGATTCTGCATCCAGCACAAACCCCCGCTGTTCCGCCAGCTTGTGAAATTGCTGGGTCAGCTCGACAGACAATGGGTCACCGCGGTCCAGAACATAATATCTCAAGTTGATAAGCTCCTTTGTAAGGTTATATAAAGATGATAATCAATCTTGGAGAAGAACACAATGTTCACCTTGGGAATTTGCGGATTTTCTGCTGCAGTCCTCGAATGATCTGAATAAACAACGCAACCGCAATCAGGAAACCGAGCAGGATGCAGAAAGCCGCCATAATATGGGTATACCCGTTTAGGGCGGAATCCGAAACAGCCGGAAGGGCCATGGTCGGTATCGAAGATCCCATGACACTTCTCCACAGCAGCAATACAGCGACCGCGGCAATCACACCATGAATCAGTCTTGCAATGACAAAAGGGAAATATCTGAGGTTGGTAGAGTTCAGGATGCTAATGATCTGGGCATGGACGGACAAGCCGCCCCATGACAATATAAAGGCCGCCGCCGCCGCTTTGTATGGCAATGGAATTGCAGCCCCCGCTTCCCCGGCATATCGGGCACCGAGTGTGACCTCAAATAATCCGCCTACGATGGCAGTGGATAAGGATTCAGGCATCCCAACCAGAGATAACAGCAAACTGATGACTTCAGTCAGCGCAGGCATAACACCGGCGCGGGTCCAGAGTTCAAGAAACACGGAGAAGAAAACCACTAGCCCGCCGACGACGATAATAAGCTGAAGCGATGATTGTATCGCTTGTTTTAACAGGGTGCCGAGGTCCCGGCCATCCTGCTCACGCGCCGCATGCATAGCATGGAGGGCGGACTTGAGTCTGCTTGTATTAGCCTGGGACAGGCGGAGTGAATCGGTTGCTGTTTTGGATTCATGCCTGCCATGAAATCTCATAATCAACCCCACAAGGAAACCTCCGCCATAATGGGACAAGGCAAGGATCAAACCGATCTTGGGGTCATGAAAGAAGCCGATGGAGACGGCACCAATTAGAAATATAGGGTCAGAAGAGGTGGTGAAAGCGACAAGCCGCTCACCTTCCTCCCGATTTACCATTTTTTGTTCCCATAGCTTGGCGGTTAATTTGGCACCGACCGGGTATCCTGAAACATATCCCATTGCTGCAACGAATCCTCCGGCCCCCGGAATACGAAATAACGGTCTCATCATAGGGTCCAGGAGCGTGCCAATCAGGTGGACTACGCCGAACCCCAGCAGCACCTCGGAAATAACAAAGAACGGGAACAGGGAAGGGAACAGCACGTCCCACCATATCGACAGGCCACGGAGTGCGGATTGAAGCGCCGCTTCGGGAAATAAAGCCATTAGGACAATTACGCTGAGCAGTGCCGTCACGAGCAAGAGCCAGCCCATTTTTTTCATGGTCATAATAAGAAATACGCCCCCTGGCATCGATGTGAATGATGGAAATATAGGTCCGTTGTTAAAAATCTATGCAAGATATAGGACAAACAGTATAAAAAACATGAGAAAGCGGTTACAATTATGCTTTATTTTCGGGGATCTTGTGCTATAATAAAAAACATCAAAGCACATCTTTCGTATTATGTTTGGATGGAGTGATGATCATGAGCATAGTCGCAGGTATCCTAGTATGCGCCTTCGTTTATGTTATACGTGCTTCTCTCGTCCAGAGTGAAGAGGACTGGCGCAGTTATTAATAAGTTCTAAAAGGTGCTAACCATTGCTTAGCGCCTTTTTTTGTTGTTTTTTTGGTATAATGGATAGGTACATCCAATCGAAAGCGTAACATAAAAAAGATGGGAGATTAGCGGATATGAATCCGAACTTAAGCATCTATGATAACCTCGGGGGTGCCGAGGGTGTACGTTCGCTCGTCGAAGCTTTTTATCCGAGAGTGCAGCAAAATGAGCTGCTTTCGCCATTGTTTCCGGAAGATATTATGCCGGTGATGGAGAAGCAATATATGTTCTTGAGCCAGTTTTTTGGAGGCCCAGCCTTGTTCTCGGAAGCATTCGGACATCCGATGATGCGGGCCAGGCACATGAAATTCCCGATTACGGATCGCCATGCCGAAGAATGGCTTGGCTGCATGGCAGGAGCCCTAATCGAAATTGGCGTGGAGGATGAATTACGTGATTTTGTGCTGCAGCGTCTGTCCGGCCCCGCCCACCATTTCGTGAATACTCCTTAGTTCCAAAGACCTATTACGAAACAGGAATTAGACACGAATGAAGGGATGGCGAATGGCGTGAAATTGGAACCCTTGTATTCCATCAAGGTGGTTTGCGCGCACTGTGAGCATGAATATGAAACATCCAGGGTAAGACCCAGCTTTAAAAAGGCATACCGTACCGATACGGATTTTTGCGCTTATTATAAATCGGAGAATCCCGATTTTTACGTGGTGCGGATCTGTCCTGAATGCGGTTTTGCCTCCACGGAAAACTCGACCCTGAAATTGAACGAACGGCAGAAGGCGCTCTTTCACGAGCAAGTCGGATGCCGCTGGGAGAAGAGGGATATGGGCGGCTCGCGTAATCTGGAGGATGCTCTGGAGTCGTACAAGCTGGCTCTCCTCTGCGCCCAAGTCATCGGGGAGCGGGATCGCATTGTGGCCAGCCTGCTGCATCATATCGCTTGGCTGTACCGGTATCAGGGCAACGAGGATCAAGAGAAGCGGTTCTTGAGTTATAGCCTGGAATCCTATGTTCGAGTGTTCGAGCTGGAAGGGGTAGGGGCGAATGATGCTAGGCTGCTGTATCTGATCGGAGAGATCCACCGCAGGCTGGGACAGTTTCAGGAGGCGGTTCAATGGTTCTCCAGAGTGGTCCAGGATGACAAGATTATGGACGCCGCGATGATACGCGCATCCAGAGAGCAATGGAAGCTGATATCCGAGCAGATACGGGAGCAGAAGAACGAGGCACTCAAGGCAGAGTCATAATGCAAATAGCCCGCTGAAGGGTGGGTCAGCAGGCTGTTGGACTAACACGAATAGCTAAACTCATGCTCTACGGCAAAATCAGCGTAATCGCTGATCCGTGAGCAAGTAGTCGAATATCGCTGTCCAGCACGGTTACTTTGTTGTGGCAGCAGGGGAAGATCAGCAGCTTCTTTTTCCCTTCCCTTACGCTTATCAGCTCTTTGGGTTTCATCGGCAGCAATACATTGTCGGTTCCGCAGAATGGGCAGCTGTGTACATATACGTCGTTTCCAACGACATCATAGGGCCAAGTATTGGAAAAAGGAATCATGAGTTCTCCGATGATGGTGACTCATCGTCTTTTTTCGTTGCTTTCGCTTCTTCATTCTTGGCAAGCTCGGCAATTTTCTGCATTAATATATGCTGAGGCATATGCATCAGCTGTTCCAGCGGAACGCCCAGCTGCTTGGACAGTGTAACCGCCGTCTCCGGTGATATTTGCAAAGGTCTCATGGCTTCTAGCTCCTCCAGCAGTAAATTGATTGTTACAGTGATAACACAAATTGAGTTATATATAGTTATACACTTTTCCCTAAGTCCACACAAATGGTATTCCGCTTGAATTCATATTTTATTTTGAAAGGTGATGAATGTTCAATGGCACTTCAACAAACTTGGGATTTGGAATCGATATTTCCCGGAGGCTCTTCCTCACCGCAGCTCGTGAGCTTTCTTGAGGCACTTGAGCAGGATGTACATAATCTTCAGCAAACCGTTAAAGCATTGACCGTTCCGGAAACCATGGAGGGCGCATCCAGCCTTGAGCGCTTCCTTGAGCAGTTTCAGAGTGCCTATGCCCGCATCCGTGAAGTCTCTGCATTCGTGGGCTGCCTGACCGCGCAGAATGTGAATGACAAGAAGGCGGTTCAATTATCCGGACGGGTAACGTCGTTGTCCGCGACCCTGCAATCGGTTAAGAACCAATTCGATAACGTTCTCCGTGGTATGAATGACGAACTCTGGACGGCTTGGACCGGTACGGATAAGGTGTCCGAGCTTGATTTCGTATTGAACGAAAGCCGTAATCTCGCCAAAGACAAGATGAGTCCCGAGTTAGAGAGCCTGGCTCTATCGCTTGGCGTAGACGGTTATCATGGATGGGGAGAGTTCTACGATACCATCGTTAAGAAAATCCAAATCCCCTATGAGGAAGACGGTAAGACGGTCATGTTGTCCGCAGGACAGGCATTTAATAAAATGCATGATCCTCGCCGGGAAGTACGTCAATCCATGTTTGAAAAGTGGGAGCAGGCATGGGGAGACTCCGCTGATTACTGTGCGGATACCCTTAACCATTTATCCGGCTACCGCCTGAAGCTGTACGAGAACCGCGGCTGGGAGGATGTCTTGAAGGAGCCGCTCGCGATTGGCCGAATGAGCCGTGAGACCCTGGATACCATGTGGGCGGTCATCCAAGACACGAAGTCGGTGCTTGTGGAATACCTGAACCGCAAAGCGAAGCTGCTTGGTCTGGAAGGTTTGTCTTGGACTGATGTAGATGCCCCGCTGCGCACATCCGCAACCAAAATCTCATATGACGATGCAGCTGTTAACATTGTGGAGCAATTCCGCAAGTTCAGCCCGAGATTGGCTGATTTCTCGCAAATGGCGTTCGACAAGAGCTGGATTGAGGTGGAGGATCGTCCCGGCAAGCGCCCTGGCGGTTTCTGTACCTCCTTCCCGGCAAGCGGCCAGACCCGAATCTTTATGACGTTTGGCGGAACGGCCTCGAACGTTTCGACCCTGGCTCATGAGCTCGGCCATGCCTATCATCAGCATCTGATGGGCGGAATTCCGGTGCTTAACCAAAAATATGCGATGAATGTTGCCGAGACGGCATCTACATTTGCCGAAATGATTGTTTTTGATGCGATGGTGAAGGGAGCCGGCAGCGAAGAAGAAAAGCTGGCCCTGCTGGAAGAGAAAATTCAGAACAGCGTAGCCTTCTTTATGAATATTCATGCACGCTTCTTGTTCGAAACTCGATTCTATGACAAGCGGAAGAGCGGTCTGCTCAGCAGCGAGGAAATATCGGAATTGATGGTGGAAGCGCAGAAGGAAGCCTATTGTGATGCTCTGACATCATACCATCCGCATTTCTGGGCATCCAAGCTTCATTTCTATATTACCGGGACGCCGTTCTATAATTTCCCGTACACCTTCGGTTATATGTTCAGTACGGGCCTCTATGTTCGGGCATTGGAAGAAGGGCCGAGCTTTGCGGACAAATATGATGCCCTTCTTCGTGACACCGGCGTGATGTCCGTGGAGGATCTGGCGAAGAAACACCTGAATGTGGATCTGACCCAGCGCGATTTCTGGCAGAGTGCAGCAGATTCCTGCGTATCCGACATTAGACAATTCCTGCAAATGACGGAGCATATGGCGTGATTTGTTGATTATCATCGGAATAACAGATAAGAATTTCCTTGGAGGACGTTTACCTCTCAATACATGCAATTTCCAACCTATGGAGGAGCCCGATTCGGGCTTCTTTTTTTGTCGTAAAAGAATGAAAGTTGACGCAAAAAAGGGGCCAAAACCTAAATTATTTGTGCAATTTTAGTAATAAATACCCAAATGTGTTGAATATTGTTGATACATTGATTCCTTTACCCTATAATGAGTCATAAGCCCTAATAATAGGGAAGATTTACTAATAAAGGAGGGGAGAAGAGATGGTAAAACTAGATCAATTATCACTGGCTAGACAATTGGACATCGTTTTTAAAGAGCTGGAAGAAGAGTTGGGAGGTCTTAGTTCAGGGACAGTATTTGTACAAATACGAAATAATGTAATTGGTAAATTTGGCATACGGCACAATCCATTGGCTGGGCGTAACGGAGTCATAGCTCCACTTGAGGAGGGGCTAAGTGAAGCTCAACAATTCTCTTTTCGTACGATGGCGCTTGAAAGTCTGAAACATAAACGCCACTGGACACACGGCGAAATCAGTTATGAATTTATGGTACGACAAGGCATTGTTGTTGTAGATGCTGTCCTTGAATCCAACTATAACATGGCAAACTTGATGATTCGGTACCCTCGTAATACATATGCCGAAGCTGCTTCGGAATCCTGAAATCATTTATCATATAGAACATATAACGAAAGAGGCGATCTTTGGGGAGAAGATCGCCTCTTTCTAATTACGGCTGGAGGGAAGAGATGCGAATTACAGGTTCGAACGACCCGATAATTGCTGCTCAGCCAATTGAACCAGACGTTTGGTGATGTAACCTCCCAAAGAACCTGTTTCACGGGAAGTATAGTTACCCATGTAACCGTCTTGTGGAAGCGTCACACCCAGTTCTTGAGCAGCTTCTACTTTCAATTGTTGAAGAGCTGCAGTTGCTTGAGGTACGACAAGATTGTTAGAAGAACGACCTTGAGCCATGTCATGTCACCTCCTTTGATGTTGTATGTGGATATTATGACTGAATCCTAGGAATCTCATTCGTGCTGGAGGCAGATCATTCGCTGGTAAAATTATCCGAATGAAATTGTCGTTATCTAGACAAACAAGAGCAGCCCTTTGAAACAAAGGGCTGCTCTTGTTGAAACATTAAGTATATGAAGATCTTATGGTTCACCGGGGATTTGCTATTACCCTTGCTCCGCCTCGGGTGTTGTTTTTTGGATGCTGATCTGGGTATTCAGGTTCACGGTCTGCCCCGGTTCCAGATGAATCAGTCCGGTTTCTTCATTCGGCAGATTCAAATTGGGCGCGTTCGGAAGCCAGGTATACGGCTCGATGCAAAGGAAGTCCTCAGCGACGCCTTTCGTATAGAGCACCCAATGCTTGAAAAAGGCGCGGTCAGCCGAATAATGAATTTGATAACCATCATCCCGTTGAAGCATGGCTTCAGCCGGTTTGCCCTCTGGAATCTTTAATATCGTATCCAGGTCGGCTTCCTTCAGGTTTAGTCCGGAATTCAGTTGTTCCAGATGGCCAAGCGGTGAAAAATCTCCGGTTGGGATCAGTTCATTATTCAAGGTATAAATACCCTCTACCGGCAGATCCAGCGTCCAGCGATGTGGCTCACCATCAAGCAGGAACCACGTATGGTAACCCATCCCGAACGGGACAGGGCTGGAACCCAGATTCGTTACACGAAGACTCTGCGATAAGCGGGCGCCCTGAAGACGGAAGGTCATTTCCAGCTTCAGCGGTACTGGGAATTGGGCGATCCATTTCGGATCATCCGATGATATGAACTCTGTCGAAACGGCGCACCCATCATCATCTTCCTCTATGTCGCTGACACACCAAGCCTGTGATCGGTGGAGACCATGGATATGATTGTCGTTCGCGGTATTTTGATCAAATTGATACGATGTTCCGCCGTACTCAAACTGGCCTTTGGAAATCCGGCCTGGCGGAATGAGCATCGGGATGCCGAAGTGATAGGGCTTCTGAAGATAGAAGGCAAGCTCACTTTCATCTGGTTTTCGAAGGATTTCGCGTGAATTTTCAAGGTCTTTAATTCCAATGACATTGTTACCTAGACGAGGAAGGAGAGTCACTTCAAGACGGCCGCTGTTTAAAATATAGGTGTCGTAACCATTCCACTGGCCTTTGGTCACTTGATTCATATCGATGCTCCTTTACTAACAGAAATCATGGTCTGGACGATTAACCACATCATAACAGATTTTTGTGGAAAGGGTATAAGAAATGCTTCAAAACATCGGACGACTTGATTCCAAAATGGAATTGACAAGGGAGAGCAAGAGTTTTATCATTGCATGTAATAGTGATCCAAAATGATTGAAACACGATGACAAGGACAAGTAAGCAGGTGCGGCCCATCCTTCAGAAAGCCGGTGGTTGATGTGAACCGGTGGATCCGCTTTGCTGAATGGACCTTTGAGTGCCAGGCTGAACAGGGATTATACTGATATTCCTTAATATGCCGGCCGGGTATTCTCCGTTACAAGAATGGAAGGCTGCAGCTTAAGTATTAGAGTTTACTGCAGCGAATTAGGGTGGCACCACGGTCTCACGTCCCTTGCGGATGTGAGGCCTTTTTGCGTTCATATATAATTCCTTGAGCGGGGCAGACTTTGGATTAAAAGAATATTGTAAATAAATGGAGGGCTAGTCATGAAAACTGTATTATCGGGAATTCAGCCGAGCGGCAATTTGACACTGGGCAACTACATCGGAGCCATTAAAAATTTTGTTAAGCTCCAAGATGAGCATGATTGTTACTTTATGGTCGTCGATCTGCATGCCATTACGATACCGCAGGAGCCAAGCTCGCTTAGAGATCGCTCCGAATCGGTTGCGGCACTGTACGTTGCAGCCGGAATCGACCCGAACCGTGCTAATATTTTTCTTCAATCCCATGTTCCTCAGCATGCTGAGCTGGGATGGATCATGACAACGATGGTCAATATGGGCGAATTGGAACGAATGACACAATTCAAGGACAAATCGGAGGGGAAAGATTCCGTAGGAGCCGGTTTGTTTGTCTACCCAGCGCTCATGGCTGCAGACATATTGCTGTATAATGCCAATCTGGTACCGGTAGGGGATGACCAGAAGCAGCATTTGGAAATCACGCGCGATTTAGCTGCACGGTTCAACCATCGGTTTGGCTCCTACTTCAATATGCCGGAACCGTTCATTCCGGAGGTAGGCGCACGAATTATGTCGCTGGACGATGCTTCTAAAAAGATGAGCAAAAGTAATCCGGTTGAGGGCAGTTATATTGCGATGCTGGATACGCCGGATCAAATCCGCAAGAAAATCAGCCGGGCTACAACCGACTCCGGGGCCGAAGTGGTCTATGATCCGTCCGCTAAACCAGAGGTTAGCAATCTGATGAGCATTTATTCCGAGTGCTCCGGAGTATCCCTGCAGGAAGTACAGGCGCGTTTTGAAGGAAAGATGTACGGGGCATTCAAGAAGGAGCTTGGCGAAGTTGTAGTAGCCGCTCTGGAACCACTTCAAAACAGATACTACGAAATTCGCCAAACCGGTGAGATCCATGACATTCTGGCCAAGGGAGCAGAGCAGGCACAGAAGACTGCGGCTCAAATACTGGATGGCGTCAAGGACAAGATGGGCTTTCTGGCTCGTAAATAAGCAGGGTGCTTCCTTAAGAAGGCCTGCGTTTGGACTTGATAATGAATCCCCAGCCTATGTTGAGGATGGAGAGCAGCGCCAGACCGACGGCCAGAAATCCGTTGTAGCTGATGGATATGGCGGAGGCGGTCAACAGGACGATGGAAGAGACCGCGAACCATAGGGATAAGCCTTTACTCATATGAAAAAAACCTCCAAAGATAAAAATTCAAAAAATACGTATAACGTTGCAAGAAGGAGCCATAATAAGTTTGCAAGCTTGCACTGGAATAACAGACATTCAGTGAAGGGAGATATTTAATATGGCACGCCGCAGCAACAATTTGGTTGTACCTCAAGCTACTGCAGCATTACAACGTTTGAAACTCGAGGCTGCTCAAGAACTAGGCGTAACGATTCCTCAGGACGGTTACTATGGTAACTATACTTCCCGTGAAACAGGATCCCTGGGTGGATACATTACAAAACGTTTGGTACAGCAAGCTGAACAGGCTCTTTCGGGGTCTGGCCGCACGCTGTAATCTCTTTCTCATAACGTGAGTATGGAAGCCCGGAGCGCTATCATTGCGCTCCGGGCTTTGTATTCATATTACGGGATCGACACTCACCTTTGCTACATAGACAAATTGTGCCTTAAACAACGGCATAACGTCAAGAATAGATCGCTTCCAAATGTCACTGAATTGTCATATAGATGGATCGAATTCCGAAGGATTGCTAAACACTTTTTACTAATGATATGATAAACTTTATAGCGGAGGCAGTACTTCCTCCATAACGACAGATACAAGGAGGAACGTTTACACGTGGATAATCACTTGAGATACCAGGCTCCTTCAGAATCCGCAGCACTTGCCTCGGCAGCGCCTGCACCTCCCGATAAGGCGGGGACTTGGAAAGATTTTATCACGGTGACGAAGCCCGGAATCATCCGGTCAAATTTGATAGCGGCTTTTGCCGGATTTTGGCTAGCATCGCGTTGGGATATCCAATTTGGATTGATGATTATGACACTTCTCGGAACCGTGCTTGTTATGGCTTCGTCCTGTGTTTTCAATAACTATTTCGACAGAGAGCTCGACATGAAGATGGAGCGCACACGGAATCGCTCACTTCCAACCGGACGGCTGACACCTAAGGTTGTTCTTTGGTATGCCATCATACTTGGGATCGTTGGACTAGCTATGTTATTCCTGTTCTCAGGGGTATTGGCAGGGATATTCGGAGCGATCGGAATGTTCGTATACGTTGTGGTATACACATTATGGTTAAAGCGTTCATCAACATGGAGCACATCGGTAGGCGCTATTTCCGGAGCGATGCCTCCGGTGATCGGCTATGTGGCCGTGACAGGAAGCGTAGATATGGCTGCAGTGCTGCTGTTCGCACTTCTGTTTCTGTGGCAGCCGCCACATTTCTGGGCGCTGGGCATTCGCCGCGTTGAAGAGTATCGCGCAGCGGGCTTCCCGTTATTGCCGGTTGTTAAAGGAATTAAACGCACGAAGTATCAGATGATTCCTTACCTGGTGCTGCTTATTCCGATCCCTATTCTGATGTACACGTATGGGTACGCCGGTATTTTCTTTCTGGTTATCGGACTCTTCCTGGCTGTTTGGTGGCTCTACGCCGCACTCCAAGGTTTCCGTGCCAAGGACGATGAAGCTTGGTCCAAAAAGGTATTTATTATCTCCATCAACTACTTGACCTTGAGCCTGATCGTTCTCATACTCAATACCACCTTTTAATAGGTGGAAGGGCTTAAACGCTACACTTAACCTGATAAGAACAGGGATTGCCTGAGACGAAGGGAGAACGGGGAAGGTCATGAATGCATTCAAACGTTACAAATGGACTTGGGTACTACTCGCTGTCTGTGTAATAGCAGCTATTTACCTGGTATACAATTCGCTGGGATTCGGAAAAGAAAAGTTTCCTATAGTTCGTGAGGTTGCCGCTTATTCCATGGAGAATGTGGATGGAAAGACGATCACATCGGATGATACCAAAGGCAAGGTGAAGCTTATGTACTTCTATTTCACCAGCTGCCCGGATGTATGCCCGATTACGACACTGGTACTTTCGCAAATACAGGAAGACTTGAAGAAAGAGGGCCTCTTCGGTAAAGAGGTTAACTTCGTGTCCATTTCCTTTGACCCGGAAACCGATACAAAAGAGAAGATTAAGGAATTCGGGGACCGTTTCTATGCTGATTATAGCGGCTGGTACTTCCTTCGTGGAGATCAGGAGGAAACACGGAAGCTGATGCAGGACTCTTTCAAAATCCCGCTGCTCGGCAATAACTCGACAAATTTCACGCATGGCAATTCCATTGCATTGGTTGACCGGGATAACAATATTCGGAAGACTTATAATGCAGCAGACCCGGCCCAAGTGAAGACCGAGGATATTGTGAAGGACATTAAGTCTTTAATTAAGGAATAACCTATAGGCAAAACCAAAAGGCGCGCTCTATCGTTAAGGATGGAGACGCCTTTTTATTATTTTAAAACAAGGTCATCAGAATTCAGCAGGAGGCGGGTAAATGATGAACTCTTCCAGCCCGGCCTTCTCTAACTGGGCAATCAGGTACTCGTCAGGCGTTCCTTCAACTCCGGCGTAACCCCGGCGCGTATAAATCTGTTCGGCATCAGGAAAGATGTCGCGCAGGGCACCGCGAATTTTCTTGCCGGAGCTGTCGTTATCCATAAAAAGATAGACCTCTTGATCCTTCACCTGTTTATGAAGGCTTTCAAGCTTGGCGGTGTTTAACGTTCCGAACGTGCACAAGATGGTTATATCTGATGTCAGCAATCGGCGTAGTCGACTCCTGTCGTTCTTGCCCTCTACGATGATGAATATCGGCATCTTTTTTCACCTCTGTCATGATACGGAGATCCTTGGCGGCATTCCCCGGGAAATGATAATCCGCCGTCGAATGATGGTTATGTCGAATGGTGTATGTATAGTGTAACTTGTTTCTTGCCGATCATGCAAAGCAGGCAAAATAAACGGCCATCCACTGGATGGCCG
The DNA here is from genome assembly GCF_056173265.1 of Paenibacillus sp. QJM3NY_38. Taxonomy (NCBI): domain Bacteria; kingdom Bacillati; phylum Bacillota; class Bacilli; order Caryophanales; family Paenibacillaceae; genus Paenibacillus; species Paenibacillus sp. QJM3NY_38. The sequence goes on along the minus strand of NZ_CM149665.1, from coordinate 6,216,145 downwards.
CAACAAGGTTAACCCATGTATTCTAGTAGAAACAGCTCAAGATAATGACGAGCAGAATATACAATACAAGAACCATCCCTACAGAATTTCCATGGCCTCCTGTATGACAATGTTTATGATGATGAACATGACTCATGATTACTTCACCCCTTGGTTAGATGTACGTGGTCATTTGCCACACTGTATCTTATGTGGATTTACCCAAATGGACTGTGTGTTGGCCCATCCGCATCTTTTTGGGCGCTGACTCAAGCAGGTACAGCTTCCTTAGACGGTTGAGATTGGGGCTTCCGGTGAGATGGCCGTTAAAGGGGCTTCACGATTGCGTTTGGGGAGCAGCAGCAGAACGGTCATCAGCATCAGAAACGCGATGAAATAAGGTGACACCACCGTTCGAAGCTGTCCAGCCGCAATCGGGCCGACAAAGGAACCAAGCGACATGGCGATGGATTGAAATGAGAATACCTTCCCGAGTCTGCCTCCGCCGCTTAGCTCGATGAACAATGAGGATAACGCCGGAAACAGCAATCCTTTAGCTAGCCCGAGTGCAAACAGGATGATCATAATCGGTACATGATGAGCTGCGGCCAGAGCGTAGAAGCAAATCGCCAGCCCCAATACGCCGATGGCTACTCTGATATGGGGCGCATAACGATTAAGAAACAGCATGCTTAATGTGACCAAAGCTCCAAGGCTAATGACGGAGAATAGAAGTCCGGTGGACATAATGCTTGCCAGCCCGCTTTCTCGCAGCGGTATTTCAAAAAACAGGATTCCTTGAGAGCATGCGATAGCAAACGGAATCAAATATAAGCGCAAGCTAAAAGGAAGCCGCGCCGGTGCCCCGTTGTTGATCGGAACAGCAGCCTGACCTTTATCCTTAGCAGTGGCTGACAGAGGTTTCGGGAGACTGAGAAACGCCATCAAACCGGTGAAAATCAAAAGCCAGCCCAGACTCTGGAATGTACCGGAAAATCCTGCTTTGGCTACAATGAAAGCGCCGGCGGCCGGGGACAAGACAGAGGCAAGAGTGTGTATTACGCCATGACCGGACATATATTTGCCTTGCGTAACAGGATCCCGGGAGAGTGACGCAAGCAGTGCCAGACAGGCCGGTGACAAAAAGGCCAGAACGAATCCGCTGATCGAGCGGAGCACGAGCAGCTGCCAGGGCAATTGGACATGAGCCTGGAGCAGCAGGATCACACCAGCGGCGGTTAAGCTAAAAATAATGTAGCGTCTGCTGCCGTGCCGATCGATGAGATTGCCTGCAAGCAGATTGCCAGGCAGATGGGTCAGAGCATAAATGCCCATCATCCAGCCGATAAACGTAGGGGCTGCGCCAAGAGAGATGGCAAAAGGCGTCAGTACAGGATACTGAGCATGCAAATCAAAAAACGCCAGAAACAAAAACATATAGAGCCATAAAGCGGTTTTCAATATGGCACCCTCCTATCCGGCAAGTTGATATTGTTACTACTACTTGTACGTTCGAAAGGGCAAGCTTATACCTTTTTGTGAAAAGACCCGGTTGGCTGACAGCTTTGCGGGGTATCATGTATAATTAATAAGACGGCCATGAACCGCCGCTTTTGAAACGATGAACGGGAGTGAATTGTATTGGATACTCAGGTCTGGATTGAATTTCTCAAACAAAACTGGCTGGTCATTGCCATCGCCTTAATTGTCTTGTTTATTGTGCTGAACGTAGTGAGAACCGTCATTAAATGGGCGCTGGCCGTACTTATCATCGTGGGATTGTTAGTGTACAGCGGGATTTCCTTAGATAAAATCGGCGAGGTTGTAACCACGGTGAAGGAAGAAACGGTAGATACGATAAAAAAAGAAGCGCTGAACATGATGATGAAAGAAGCGAAGGAAGCGAAATATACCTCGAATGAGGACGGTACCTACTCCATTAAAGCTCCCAATCTGGAGCTGAAAGGAAGCGCCGGTTCCGAAGAGGTTGAAGTGACTTTCCGCGGAGTTTCGGTAGGGAAGTGGGATATCAACGATACAATTCAGAGCTTTATCGACGATGCCAAGAGCAATACGGCCTCTAAATAAAAAAGATAGAACGCAATCGGAAGCGAATGTACGAGGGCGGCAGCGTTGTTAGTGCTGCAGCTCGATTACATCGGTTGACAAGACATCATGGGGAGAGGAGGGGATACCGTTGATGTCGGCATGGAAGGATAGTGTGCTGGGTGGGAACGGAATCACCATCTTGCTGCTGCTGATTGTGGCTTTTTCACTAATACAGGGATGGAGTCGCGGAGCCTCCCGGTCAGCCGGGAAGCTTGTTTTTTTTCTGGGGGATGCGGTGCTGCGCCTGGTCGGGCTTGCGATCTCCGTTCCTTTTACATTATGGTTATCACCTAAGGCAGGCGATTGGCTGGGTACGGTCTCCACTTTACCGAATCGAGAGCTGCGCTTCTGGGAACAGATTTATTATACAGCCGTAAAATCGCTGGCGGATTTCCCGCTGCTGCGGTTTGCGGTGCTGTTTATGTTAAGTTACGCCCTGATCGTATTTATGCTGCGTTTGCTCGTGTCCCTGATTATGGGAGGCAGGCTGGGACTCTTCGAAACGAGAAAAGATACATCGGCATCGCTGCTGAGCCGGCTAACAGGTGCGGGAATCGGCGTCATCATGGGCGCAGCGCGGAGCATTATTGTTATTGCGATCTTATTCATCTACGTCAGTCTCAATCCCGATCACGGCTTTAGCCGGTACGTTGAGGCTTCACCCGTTTATCAACAGGGGGCGAAGGCAGTAATAGAGCCTTTGTCGGGCTCTCTCGTCCGCGAGAAGCTGCCGGTCTTTACCCAATCCGTTCAGGAAGAATTGAACGGGATCATTCAGCGGAAGTATGAGGTCATCGACCACAAGATTCCCGAGGGCATTGAGCAGACGGCAGCCCATGTCGTGAAGGATTCGTCAACCGATGAAGAGAAAGCGCGAAAGCTCTATGATTGGGTTGGCAGCCGGATAACATATGATCACGACAAAGTGACCTTGTATGAAGAGCAGCGGATATGGAAAGAGCAGACACCGCAGGATACGTACGATACAAGGTTAGGGGTGTGCATTGATTATGCCCGTCTGTATGCCATGATGGCCCGGTCTCAGGATCTGAAAGTCCGGGTCGTCACCGGCAGGGGATATAATGGTCAAGGCGGTTATGGTCCGCATGCCTGGAATGAGGTCTACTTGAGTGAAGAGAAGCGATGGATACCGCTGGACCCGACCTGGGCACAGAGCGGAAACTGGTTTAACCCGCCGCGCTTTAATGAGACGCATATTAAGGAGCAGGTATTTTGATCGTGTGTGTGATATGGAGAAAGGCGGACTCTGGAACAAGGGAAGTCCGCCTTTTCCCATCAGGAGGGCCCTTCCAGATGAAGTGGGGGGGGCGTTTATGTTAATATGGGTTTATGTGATTGTGGATAAAGGGGAGAAGCATACGTGAAAGGGTTTAGGCCGGATAAGCGCAAACAAGAAGAACAAGATGCCGGCAGTCAGTTTAACTTGCGGGTTAATCTATTTTTTTTCAGCACTTTTATCATATTCTGTGTCATTATTATACGCCTTGCTATACTGCAGTTCGTTGAGGGGCCTGAGCTAAAAGAGCTCGAAACCGGCGGGCAGGTTAAAAATTTCCCGCTTCAGCCGATCCGGGGCAGCATCATTGATGCTTCCGGTACGCCGCTTGCCTACTCGACACCCTCCCAAGCACTGTATTTAACGCTGTTAAAGGATTACAGTTCATCCGAGCGAGGGAAGAAGAACCGTCCGGAGATCCAAAAGCTGGCCGAGGAAATGGTCAAGGTCTTCGAACAGTATGGTGATCCAAAAGCCGAAAAGCTGACGGTGGATGATGTGATCAAAGCGATGGACCTGGAGTTCAACAAGCAGCCGGGTTATGAGCCGAGACGCATAAAGGCAAATCTCTCGACCAAAGAAGTGGCTTACTTTATGGAGCATAAAAATGAATATCCTGGAGTCGAGGTTGTCGAAGAGAGTCAGCGTCAATACAACCCGGACAAAATCGCCGTTCAAACGATTGGTTATTTGAAAGAATTCCGCGGAAATAAGACACTGGATAAGTATAAACAGATCGATGAGCAGAATAAGAAGCAAAAAGATCCGGGACTCATCTACACGGAGCAGGAGAAGGTCGGTGTAGACGGACTCGAAATGATGTTCCAGGATGAGCTGCGCGGCAAGAACGGATATATCGGCATTCCGATTAATCCGCAGAACATGGCGGACGGGGTGCCGACCATGATCGCCCCGGAGAAGGGCTACAATATCCATACGACGATCCACAAGGATATCCAGAAGGTGACGCAGCAGGCGATCATTGATCAGCTGAAATGGCTTCACGCCAATCCGGTTTCCGGTAAAACGCATCCGAATGCGCAAACGGGGTATGCCGTAGCGATGGAAGTGGACACCGGAAACATTGTTGCCATGGCCAGCATGCCGGATTATGACCCGAATGTGTGGGAGAATGGGACCGATGATGCTAATTGGGAAACCGTCATGAAGTATTACGGCAACGGGACGATCTCTCCATACAGTTCCGGTCGATCCGGCAACAATCTGGAATCGGTTGTGCTGCTCGGTTCCACTATGAAGCCCTTGACGGTATTGATAGGACTTAATGAGAAACTATTCGGACCGAACGATTATTATTATGATGGCGGGGCAGCATTTTTCGGTAAGGATAATACGAGAGTCCGGAACTCAGGCGGTAAAGCCTATGGATCTCTGAATGCGAGAAAAGCGATTGAACATTCCTCCAACGCCTTTATGGTTGACTGGATCGGAGAACGACTGTATAACAAATACGGCTCCAAATCCGTTGAAATATGGGATGAATACATGAGGGAATTCGGGCTTGGGGTATCTACCGAATCCGGTCTGCCAAAGGAGCATAAAGGAATCATCGAGTATACCAATATCGAGCAGGCGGGAAGTTATCTGGCTGCCATGGCATACGCTTCATTCGGACAGTCCGGTAAATATACGACGCTCCAATTGGCGCAGTATGCCAGCACGCTTGCCAATCGGGGAGAACGCATTCGGCCGCAGCTTGCGAGCAAGATTGTGGATCAGGACGGCAATTTGATCAAGGAATTCAAACGCGAGGTATTAAATAAAGCGGAATTCCCAGAGCAGTACTGGAATGAAGTCATTGCAGGAATGAATACGCAAGGACTTCGAGCATTTGAAGATTTTAAATATGATTTTGCACGGAAGACAGGAACATCCGAGCAGGATATTTATAAAAACGGTACTCGGATCCGGGTGGAAAACGGGGTGTTCATCGCCTTTGCTCCACGGCAAAATCCAAAGCTGGCCGTCGCCGTGGTCATACCTGAAGCCGGCTTCGGTTCCCAGAGTGCCGCGCCGGTTGCCCGTAAAATTTTCGACGCGTATGACGAGATTTACGGCCTGGACGGTACGCCTCACCCTAAAAAAACCGAGGGTGAGAATGGGGATGGCAGTAACGAATAAGAGGATATTTACAAAACGGCAGCCAAGAGCCCTAAATGGGTTGGCTGCCTTTTCTTTATCCGTTACACATGGGCGTCCGGGGCTTTGTCCGCCACCAGGTTCAAGACGATGTTAAACTCCAGCAGCGCTTTGAGGCCGCAGAGTACCATAGTGTATCCTCCCATGGAATCAATAGCTCCCTGTACTATTTCATCCGCACTGCCTGTAAATCCGGAGTGGGTAATGGCAACGAAGGTCTCATGATCGCCCCGTGGCGTGAATGTCCACTCGGTTTTGGTCTGGTCTGAAGACTCGATCGCGATGCGGCGATTGACTTCGATATGTTGAACGTACACGTCATCATGTACCCCATACATCTCCCAATCCCAGCGAATATGGCTGCCTTCCTCCAGCTTGCCGCTGCTTTTGGTAAACCAGAACTTGGTTGTAATCTCAGGGTCGATGAAAGCCTCGAATACTTCTGAAACGGGTCTTCGAATCAACATCTCTGCCGTCACGACAGGGGTCTCATTGAGTTTGGTCATATGAATTTTATGACTCCTTTCGGGGTTGTCTTTAGTAATATCGTAGCATAAAGGAAATCAATTTCTTTCTTTTACATTGCTCATTTATTTCAAGGGTCGTGCGCTTTGTTCGAGAGCTTTGGAAATACTACTTGAGGCTAGCGTTACCTCAGTTTTGGCATGTCCGGGGGCGGCTATTCATAGGGGAATGTTTTGACGCCATGCCTTTTGTGGTAAAATGTCGTTATGTTTGCTTGTGATTCGTAAGGGGGTTAATACCATGAAACATAAATATCGATTGTTGGCACTGGATATGGACGGTACGCTGCTGCGGGACGATCATGAAGTGTCTGAGGAAACGGTGAAGTGGATCAAGGAAGCGGTACGGCACGGCATTCATGTCTGTCTCTCGACAGGCCGGCCGTTTCAGGATGCGTATCCGTATGCCAAACAGCTTGAACTGACGACACCGATGGTAACGGTGAACGGAGGCGAGGTATGGCGTGCGCCATATGAATTACATCGCCGCGCATTGCTTGACAGTGAGCTCGTGGAGCAAATGCACGCACTGGCCATTGAAACCGGATCATGGTTCTGGGCGTATTCAGTAGAAAGATTGTATAACTCTGAGAACTGGACCGACGATATCGCGAATCAGGAATGGCTGAAATTCGGTTACACCACGAATGATCATGAGGTGCGTCACAACATTCTGATGCGCCTGCTGGATATGGGCGGACTGGAGATCACGAACTCCTCGCCGGATAACCTGGAAATCAATCCGCAAGGCGTTAACAAAGCGACCGGAATCGGACAGGTGTGCGAGCTGCTCGGCATTAGCATGTCCGAAGTCGTAGCCGTAGGGGACAGCTTGAACGACCTGGCTGTGATTCAGCAGGCCGGCCTCGGCGTGGCGATGGGCAATGCCCAGCAGACGGTTAAGGATGAAGCGGACCTTGTGGTTTCCAGCAACAATGAGGACGGCATCGTTGAGGTCATCAGGGATCATATTTTGATCGAAAGGTGAGATGTTGATGGACATATTGGGCTGGATTATCGTTATCGCTCTGTTTATCATTGGGATGGCCGGGGCGATTTACCCTATTCTGCCGGGGGTTGTCGCCATTTACCTGGCGCTGTTTGTTTACGGCTGGTTCTTTACATTCGAGCATTACAATTCATGGTTCTGGATTATTCAGACCATCATTCTGGTGGTGCTCTTCATTGCCGATTATGCGGTTAACGCCTGGGGGGTTAAGAAGCTCGGCGGTTCTAAAGCCTCGATATGGGGCAGCACCATCGGTTTGATTATCGGGCCGTTCGTTATTCCCGCTTTTGGATTGATTATCGGACCGTTCCTGGGAGCATTTTTGGGTGAAATGCTGTCAGGTTCGGGACCGAGCAAATCCATGAAGGTTGGATTCGGATCGGTCATTGGATTGTTCAGCAGCATTGTGGTGAAGGTTATTTTACAGCTCGCGATGATTGTTATTTTCTTCATTTGGATTTTCTAATAGACGCTTAGGAATCGCTGTAAGAGGCGCTTTGGAGGAGAAAGAAGGGTACGGTTTTGTCAAAGAAAGAGTCATTTATTAAAGGCACGATCATCTTGGCCGCTGCTGCGCTGGTCGCCCGCGTGCTGGGTCTTGTCCAGCGGGTGCCGCTGGAGCATATGTTGAACGATATAGGGGATGCCTCATTTACGATCGCCAATAACGTATATTTAATGCTGTTAACGGTAGCAACGGCCGGCATTCCCAGCACGCTCAGCAAAATGGTATCCGAGCGTCATGCTTTGAACAAGCCAGCGGAGGCACGGCGTGTCTATCATGCTGCGCTTATTTTTGCCGGAGCAGCAGGCGTTGTCATGACGCTGCTGCTTTATTTCGGAGCCCCATATTATGCTACCCATATTGCTAAGCAGCCGGAGGCCGCCGCGGCCATCCAGGCACTTGCCCCAGCGCTGCTGCTGTTTCCGGCCATTGCCATGATGCGGGGATACTTCCAGGGACGCAATAATATGACGGCTGGCGGCATATCGCAGATTATCGAGCAGATTGCACGGGTTCTGACAGCGATCGGTTTGGCCTATGTGCTGCTGCGGATGGGTTACGATGATACCTGGATTGCAGCCGGCGCCTCCTTCGGGGGCGTACTCGGCAGTATCGGAGCATTTGCCGTCATGCTGTACTTTACGGTAAAGCTTCGCCGAAATGATCGTGAGCTCAAGATGCCGGCAGCGGACCGCTCCATCCCGCTTGGCGGGATATACCGGGATATATTCACGTTGTCTATACCGATTGTACTGTCTTCCCTGGCGGTTCCGGCTGTTAACTTCATTGACAGCTCCATTGTGAAGCCGCTGTTGATTGGGCAGGTTGGCTTAGGACAAGCGACCGCAGCTCTCGCGGTGTTAGGAAACCGGGCACAGAGCGTGGCGGGGATTCCGCCGATTCTAGCCATTGCCCTGAGCACCTCGCTCATTCCGATCATCTCTGCAGCGTTTGCGAAGAAAGATCAGGAGCATCTGGAACAGCAAGTATCGCTGGCTATGCGTATTGCCATTTTAACAGGCATGCCGATGGTGATTGCGCTATGCGTGGCATCCTATTCCATTAATGGTTTGCTGTTTAGTTCCTTGGGCGGCAGTGGGATAATTGGATTTCTGACATTCGGTACGATTTTCCAAATCACGATGATGACCACAAATTCCATTCTTCTCGGAATTGGCAAGGCCAAGCTCTCGATGATTCACGTTATGGTTGGGGTTGTGGTCAAGCTTGCAGCCAGCTTCCTGCTAGCTCCCTTCTTTGGGATCTACGGGATCATAGGGAGCACGGCGCTCTGTTTCCTTGTCATTACGATACTGAATATAAGATCGATTAAAGGGATTGTATCCTTCTCCATCCTGGGCAAACGCTGGACGGGCTTCGTACTGACGGTGATTGCTGCCGGGGGAATCGGATATGGCCTGAATCTGGCCGGTATTCAAATGGTCGATGTCATGCCGGCACGGTTGGCATTCCTGCTGACTTGCCTGGTTGTAGGCGTGGCCGTAGTCATTATATATCTTGTCCTGCTGGTGGTGTTTGGCGTATTGCGGCAATCGGAGCTGAGCAGTTACCCGCGCCTACTGCAGAAGGTGTTCCGTCCGCTTATGAGACTGCAGCCTGCACGTATGCGGGAGCGGGGATAAAGACATAGACTTAGTTTCACTTATAGAGGTTGTTCAAAAAGTCCGCTTTTGATAAGAAAACCTCTATCGAGGCCGCTTCAAGGATGAGCGACTGCGATGCATAGGTTCTTGCGATATAGAATTTCATCAGTTCCACTGATAACTCATAATTTCTATATCTAACACGAAGCAAATCAGGAAGCAGCTCGGCATCGAATCTTGAATTCAGCCGGGCCTAAGTAAAAGCTTCCGAAGCATGTTTCCTGCGGAAACATTTCAGGTGCTCACGTACCCAAAACAGCGGCTGCTTTCGAAGTCGTTTTCTGCGAAAACGTGTAGCTCCACTCCTCACTCCCTAGCTTCATCCAACTGAAGCGTTTTGAAAAAACGCACATCGGAAGCATAAGCTTCGGTGCTGAAAATCGACCTTTTTGAACACGCACTTATCGTGGTAAATAGAACCGAAAAGAGACCTTCCTTGCAGTATCGGGACGGTCTCTTTTCATTTTAATGCGGATGGAACTGATCAGACACATCATGCACGATGGAGGTTTTCTCCAGAGCGGCCCGATGGGCGTGGGTAATATCCGGCAGCAGCGGCCGTAACGGTTTGCGGATATGCCTAAACATCGCCCGGCCCTGAAACCAGTCGTACCGGGGAATCGGCTCGGGGGGTTCATCCTCCCAGATCTCCTCAAGATAAGGGCTGTATAGACGCTGGCCACCCGGGAGCCATTCGGAAGTGATGAGGTCAGATCCCGCGTGGCCATGATTCATGGCTTGATCAAGGGTCGGCGTAAATAAGGCCGGCCAGTATTCAGCGCGCGATCCTTGGTGCTTGGTGGATCGCGCGAAGGCCAGCACAGCGCGGTAAATCTCCTCATACCCAAACAATAAAGCATACAGCGAACGGCCAGCCTTGATCCGAATGGACAGGTCGTCAAACTTGGGGATGGTAAGTCCGGCCAGCGGCCTGGTTGGGGATAGGGGCTTTGGCCCAGCGCTTTCCCCCGACTCTGTTCGTCGGACTAGACCCAGCGGAAACACGATTTGATTCAACCGGGTCAGCTCATGCATCCGAAAGAAGGGATTCTCCAGAATATGTTGTTGGTAAAAAGGATGTCTCGCCACACGCCCCTCTATATAGTTCTGCTCATTAATGATGAGTGCCACCGTAAGCAGCGAACTGCTCTGATCCTGCCAGAACTGTTCCCAGAACGGTGTCATAAACGACGAAACATGAAAGTGGGGGAGTAAATGAAATAGGGGCTTGCCTTTATTTCGACTGTGTATATAGAGAAGCAGCTGGGGGTAGGCGTCCTGGAAGATCAGCGCATTGCAGCGCTCCAGGAAACGGTACAGATTGCTCTTGAATGTCGAATCCATGAGATCAGACATCAATCCGCCTTTCAAATCGCTCATATTCCACCCGGCATTGCGCGATACCATGTGGGCCAGAAAGGCCCAATGCAGCTCAGGATGTGATACATAGCAGTCCCAATAGGCTTGCGTACGGGTCACGTTACTCCGGTTGGCTGCAGCTGTGGCCTCTTGAATATGATGAATCAACTGCTGCTCTTCTTGTGATAGCTGAACATCTGCACCTGGTTCATGAATCCGAATCTCGCTATACCCTTGCATGGAAGGCAACGGAAACGGGGAAACGCTCTGCTGCAGATAGGGATGGGAGGAGAGGATTTCCTTGAGCTTTACGCGAATTCCCCTTACCGCTGCAGGGTCCCATTGCAATTCGTGTCTGCTTGTCCGGAGCTTTAAGGAGAATCGCCATGACGCGATCATCCCCGACCATGATTCTGTCAGGGCCTGCGGAATGGCTGCCGCCCATGACCATACATCATCTTTGCCCTGGCTTTTTTTATTTTTGACTCCGTTCGAGTGCATTCGGGGGTCACCTGCACTTTCTGATGGTTAATCCCTGCCTGTGAACATCATAATGTCAGTATGCTCTAAAATTTGACTTCCACTCAACATTTTGATTCACTAAGGGTGAAGGAACTCGACGTAAAGGGGAGATAATCAATGGAAAAAATCACTTCGGAAGCAGAATTTCAGGTTGCAATCCAGTCTCCGCGACTGACTGTTGCCGTATTTAAAGCAGACTGGTGCGGCGATTGCAAGTTTATCGATCCATTCATGCCGGAGGTTGAGACGAAGTTCTCAAACCAATTGACTCTGGTAGAGGTTGACGTCGATGCTGTCGGTGACGTGAGTCAGCAGCAAAATATTTTGGGTATCCCCAGCTTTGTTGCATACTCCGATGGACGCGAGCTGGTTCGCTATGTTAACAAACTCCGCAAATCGCGCCAGGAAATTGAAGATTTCCTGCAGCGTGCCGTGGACGTATACAGTACGATTCATAAGTAAGAGTGACCATAGCACCGCCGCCTTGATTGATAACTGGCGGCGGTGTTGTTTTACATATCGGATAGAAGTAGGGCGATGAAGTCAAGTACCTGGATCATGAAGGTTTTTCTCAAATTTGAACATTTTGTCACAATCGCTCAAGTGACCGTAGCGGCAGAATCAGGTATAATGAAATGTGGACTGTGTACGATGCGATCCTGTAAAGGTTTAAATAGTGAATGATTAGGAGCAGCAGGTGAGATAATTGAATGATAAACAACTAAAATGGCTGAGTTACATAACATGCTTAGTTATGTTCTGCGCGACGTTCGGTGGCATGGTTGTGACAAAGACGGGCTCGGGACTCGGTTGCGGTCAGGAGTGGCCGCTGTGCAACGGTAAATTTGTTCCCGCTTACACGGTATCCTCCATGATTGAGTATTCCCACCGGGCGGTCAGCGGAATGGCGGGTTTGGCGGCGCTCGCTTCGCTGATTGCGTTCTGGAAGTACAAGCGGGATCGCCGGGATTTGATGGCTTATGTTATCGGGACCTCGGTATTCGTTATTGTACAGGCGATCATGGGTGCTCTTGCGGTGGTTAAGCCTCAATCGGCTGCGATTATGGCGCTGCATTTTGGCTTCTCGCTGATTGCCTTTGCTAGCTCTGTCATGCTGGCTTTGGGTATGCGGCGGGTAGAACAGGCGAAGGGGCCCCTAGACTTGGAGCGTCTGCCTCGAGTAAGCAAGGGCTTCCGCAATTTAGTATGGGGCACAGCCTTGTACAGTTACATCGTGGTTTATATCGGTGCATTCGTCAGCCATACCGATTCCCGGGAAGGGTGCTCCGGCTGGCCGCTGTGCAACGGGGAAGTGATACCGGAACTGAGCGGAGGGGTAGGCATTGCCTTTATGCACCGCGTGGCGGCGCTTCTGCTGCTGATCGTTGTGGCGGTGATGGGGCATTTTTCATATTGGCGCAACCGCGACAACCGGGAGATCCAGATGCTGGGCATCTCGGCAACCGTGCTCTGCCTGCTGCAGGTGTTCAGCGGCGCCCTCATTATGGCAACGATGCATAACGAGGAGGTTTACGTATTCTCCGCACTGGGGCATACCTTGCTGATCTCCGCCTTATTCGGCGTACTGTGTTATTTAAGTGTCAGGGTTTGGCAACTCAGCAGACCGGTTAAAGCCGAAATGCGGCCGGATCATAGCATGCCTCGCGAAAAGATCGTATAAGAAAAAAAGCAAAAACCATGAAACAAAAAAGATCGAATTTCAGACAACATCGTTTATGCAAAGTCCCCGAGCTTGCCTCGAGGGCTTTGTTGTATAGTAAGGGGGGAGCCGATGATAACCAAGCCATCCGCTCGACCTGTCCGATCTCAAGGAGATGGGGGTTGTCTGGTCATTTCGGGGGCATCCTATAAGAACAATCCCCTGGTTATGGATGAACGAATGAAACCGGGATACCCGGATGAGTTATTCCTGCGTGAGGATATCGTGAAAACGATTGATACGCGGTGGAATCCCTATTTTGGCAAATAGCGATCCAAGAACCAAGGTTAATCTGATGACGCGAGGGGGTACTGCCATGCTTCGTATGTTACTTGGGGAACAGCCCCGGCAGAATAACGGCCTGCTTGAGGAAGCCATCGAATCGATGGTCCAAACAACCCGGCTGCTGCAGAAGGAAATGGAGAAAAATCAGGATCCGACGCATGATTTTCGCAAGCTTGAGATTTGGACCCGGGGGTTGATCGTTTCCCTGGATGAGCTGGAACAGAGCTGGAATGCGGCCAGGCATTTCAGTCAATCGATCCAATCGGGTTACATCGATGACATGTCGATTCAGGAGCAAGGAGAATATCAACGGTATGTGTATTTTTACAAAAACGGCTTCATCCGCGTATTCTCGATCCTTGACAAGCTGGGGACGGTGTTGAACGATTTGTATGATCTTCAAACCTCCAAGGTGAAAGCGCATTTCTCTTATTTTACGGTCCTGCGGCAGTTTAAATTCCTGAAGGCCCACGGAGAGCTGGCCAAAGAGCTGGAGGAGATCAAGGATCGTTACAAAACACCGCTGAACACCCTCCGGAAACGGCGCAATGCCGAAATCCATTACATGAATTCCGAGATGCAGGATGATTTGTGGCAGCGTCATCAAGGACTGTCGGACAAGATCGAGCTGGAGGATATCGGCCAGCACCTGGACGATCTCAAACAGGGTGTTGATATGGTATGCCGGAGTCTGGCGGCCTCTTATAAATATACGAACAAGCTTTGGGCGAAAAATGGAGTCAGGACTTAGGCACAAAATCGCCATGAAATTCCTTTTGACAAAAACCTGAAAAGATTCTATACTAACTATTGCATTCATTAAATGTTATCAAATCAGATCAAATTAATCGGAAAAATTTCATATCGATGTTTTCTTATCGAGAGAGGCGGAGGGACAGGCCCGATGAAGCCCGGCAACCGACTCTAAGCGTGTAATTGCTTAACGCGATGACGCTTGGAGTGACATGGTGCTAATTCCTTCAAAGCTATAGGATATCCTTGGCTTTGACAGATGAGAAAAGGCGTTGACTTTTACGTAAAGAGGGCCCTTTTTGATTCTACAAAAAGAGGCTCTTTTCTTTTGGGTAAATAGATATGAAGCTACGGAAAAAGGAGGATTATCGGATTGATTGAGCTCAAGCAATTGACGAAGCAGTACGGAAAAGCCGGAACTTTAACAACTGCGTTGTCCGAATTGGATTTGTCGATTGAAAAAGGAGAAATTTTCGGAGTGATCGGACACTCCGGTGCAGGTAAAAGTACATTGATCCGTTGTATCAATTTGTTGGAGCGTCCCACCTCGGGCGAGGTGTGGGTGAACGGTAAGAACTTAACGTCGCTTGGCAAGAAACAGCTTCAGGCGGAACGCCGCAAAATCGGCATGATTTTTCAGCACTTTAACCTGTTGTCATCGGCGACGGTGTACGATAACATTGCGTTTCCGCTGCGTCTGATCAAGACGCCGAAGGCCGAACTGGAACGCAAAGTATCCGAGTTATTGGCTTTGGTTGGCTTGGAGGCGCATCGGGACAAATACCCGTCCCAGCTATCAGGGGGCCAGAAGCAGCGGGTGGGCATCGCCAGAGCGCTCGCGAGCGACCCGGAAGTGCTGCTGTGCGACGAAGCGACCTCTGCGCTTGACCCGCAGACTACGGATTCGATCCTGCGCCTGCTGCTGGACATTAACAAAAAGTTTCATCTGACGATCGTGCTGATTACCCATGAGATGCACGTGATTCAGAGCATATGCGATCGGGTCGCCGTCATTCATCAGGGCGGCATCGTGGAGCAAGGGCCGGTAACGGAAGTGTTTCTGAAGCCAGAGCATGAGGTAACCCAGGAATTTATCCGTCAGGAGATGGACAGCGGCGAAGCGCTCCGGCTGGCCATTCAGGGACAGGCAAACGGACCTTCAAGGGCGGTGCAGATTACGTTCCTTGGATCGAAAACGTACGAATCAATTCTGTCCCATACTGTGCATGAGACGGGCGTGAATTTTGCAATTCTGCAGGGCACGATCTCTACGATCAAAGAAACGCCGTATGGCCAGCTCATTGTCCGTTTTGAAGGGGAAGAGCGTGCCATCGAAGATACGATCCGGAAGCTGCTGGAACAAGGATTAGACGTGGAGGTGATTCATTAATGTTCGGACTCGATTTTACCCAGATCGACTGGAAAGAAATATGGACGGCAACCTTGGATACCCTGCGGATGCTAGGGGCATCGGCATTGTTCAGCTTCATTATCGGACTGCCGATTGGCGTGCTGCTCTACATGGCCGCTAGATCCACATCCGGTGTGGTACGCTTCGGTTACTCGATCCTGTCGTTCATTGTGAACATCCTGCGTTCGGTTCCGTTCATTATCCTGATCGTTGCGATGATCCCGATTACCAAATCGCTTGTGGGTGTTTCGTATGGCGTGCTGGGAACCATTCCACCGCTCGTGATCGGCGCTGCGCCCTTCTTCGCCAGACTCGTAGAAACCGCCTTGAATGAGGTGGATAAAGGGGTCATTGAAGCGGCTCATGCCATGGGCTCCTCGACAAGCCAAATCATATGGAGGGTTCTCCTTCCGGAGGCTCGTCCGGGCTTGCTGGCTGGGATGACGATCACGATTGTAACCCTGGTATCGTATACCGCGATGTCCGGTCAAGTCGGGGGCGGCGGTTTGGGCGATTTGGCCATCAAGTATGGATATTACCGTTATGAGACCGAGATTATGATCCTGGCCGTCGTGTTGATGATCGTGCTGGTACAGCTGCTGCAAATGGCAGGGGATCGTCTGGTGCGGCATTTTACAAGAAAATAACGGGATTGATGAGGCTTCAAGGAAGACAATATATAAATAATATATTTTTCGGAGGGAGAGTTTTAGAAATGAAAAAATGGACATTGGCATTGATCAGCTTGACCTTGGTTACGGTGTTGGCAGCATGCGGCAGCAAGCCTGCGGATAACGCGGCTGAGCCAGGGGGAACAACAGGAGGCGGCGCTCAAGAGACCGTAACCTTGAAAGTAGGCGCTTCGCCTTCACCGCACGCCAAAATTTTGGAGCATATCAAACCGGCACTTGAAAAAGAAGGCGTAAACCTGGAAATCGTGGAATTCACGGATTATGTTCTGCCTAATACGCAAGTGGACTCCAAAGAAATCGACGCGAATTTCTTCCAGCACAAGCCTTACCTGGATAATGAAATCAAAGAGCGCAAACTGGACCTGGAGTCCGTGATCGCCGTGCATGTGGAGCCGCTGGGAGCTTACTCCAAATCCATTAAATCAGCGGATGAGCTGAAGGATGGAGCTGTTGTAGCAATCCCGAACGATCCTTCGAATGCGGGCCGTGCATTGACCCTGCTGTCCAAGAATGGCGTCATTAAGCTGGAGGATGAAACCAAGCTTGAAGCTACCGCTAAGGATATCGTGGAAAATCCGAAGAACCTGGAGTTCAAAGAAGTTGAAGCCGCGATGCTGCCGCGTATGCTCGATGAGCTGGATCTGGCTGTCATCAACACGAACTACGCGCTTGAAGCGGGACTGGATCCAACAAAGGATGCGCTCTTTATCGAAGACAAAGAGAACCCTTATGCCAATCTGCTGGTAGCTCGTCCGGACAACAAAGACTCCGATGCCATTCAAAAATTGGCGAAGGCGCTGACTTCCGAGGACGTGAAGACCTTTATTGAAGAAGAGTACAAAGGTGCTGTCATTCCGGCATTTTAATTCGAGCACCAAGGCTCAATGATGCTGAACATAAGTTTCATCGTATCCGAGAAGAGAGGGATTATCCAAAAGACCGTGTGTCTTTATGGATGAGTCCTTTCTTTTTTTTGTTTAATGGGCCCTCTCCGCCGGGTTTGCAAGTTGTTAGGCCTTATCAAATCTTTTATACTGAAGGAAGGATATCCATCTGAGGAGGGAAAGCCTTGAAGGGAAAAGTGGCGCTGATTACAGGCAGTGCGACAGGATTGGGGAAAATGACGGCGCTGTCGTTAGCCCGGCAGGGATGTCATTTGGCTATAAATTATGTAAACAGCAAGGATGAAGCGGAGGCGCTCTCCCGCGAAATCGAGGGGTTTGGTGTCAAAACCATTGCGATTAAAGCCGATATCGCCAGCGAGCGTGAGCTGTATTCATTGGTGGATCAGACGGAGGAGCAGCTGGGAAGCATCGATATCCTGGTGAACAACGCAGGTCCGTTCATTCGGGAACGTCGTCTATTCTCGGAGTACAGCCGCGACGAAATCGTACATATGGTGAATGGCAATTTAACCGGCGTCATGCTGCTGGACCACCGTGTTCTGCCTGCCATGCGGGAGAAAAAGTGGGGACGCATCATCCACTTTGGATTCGGACATGCGGGAGAAGCCCGCGCGTGGCCTCAGCGTTCAGCCTACGCTGCCGCTAAAGTGGGCCTGGTATCCTTTACGAAGACGCTTGCGGTGGAAGAAGCCCCGTATGGGATCACCGTGAACATGATCTGTCCGGGGGATATTCGCGGAGCCAACAAGGAGAAGACCATCGATGAGGTATCGGGCATCCAAGACGGGCTGACCCCGCGCGGACGATCGGGAAGCGGGGAGGACGTCGCCAGGGTGATCGAATATTTATGCCTGGATAAGTCGGATTTCATTACCGGTAATATCATGGATATATCCGGCGGGCTGGATCCGATCCGTCCGTTGATTAAACCGGAATAACCTAAAATCACCCCACAAAGTGGAGTCCATGCTTCGATGGTTATTCCAACTTCTTTTGTACTTTGCGGGGCTCCCTAAAACATATCATTGCAATTAAAGAATTGCTTATGCTCCGCTGAAAACTTATATATTTTTTAATCTCAAAAAAAAGAGTCTTGGTTCCACGAGGGAAACCAAGACTCTTTATAGTTAAAGAAGATTTAGAATACTTGAACTACTTCTTGAATGCCTTCTACTTCTTCAACCAGGGCGCGTTCGATCCCTGCTTTCAGAGTAATGGTGGAGCTAGGGCAGCTACCGCATGCACCCATCAATTTCAGCTTAACGATGCCGTCTTCAACGTCAACCAGTTCCACGTCACCGCCGTCGCGCTGCAGGAACGGACGAAGTTTATCAAGCACTTCAGCCACTTCATCATATACAGTGGTTTGCGTGTTTTCACTCATCTTGTTCAACTCCTTTCCTCCCTATATTATAGTACATAAACCGGCAAAATAAAATGCCAATCTTAAGGCAGGTCTAATAACAATGTCCATTATCATTGAGTTTTGCACAAGCAATTCCTATTTCGGCACGGATAAAGTTCTGCAGACGCTGGAAGCCAAGTACGATTGTCAAGTCATCGAATACGGCTGCCTGACCAGCTGCGGCCAGTGCTACTTGATGCCCTTCGCTTATGTGGATGGCGAATGGGTCGAGGCCCCCACGGCTGAAGAGCTGCTTGACGTTGTCATAGCCAAGCTGGAGAGCTTTCAGGACAGCGAAGAGGAGAACTGACTTAACTTGACATTTCCGTGAGGAAGAACATAGCGTCTGCAGCCTGTTCGTTACTAGTAATGACGCTTGGATTTCCAGAGAACGCCGCTCTTCAATATTCTTGGTACCCGTCCCAGCACCGACGTGCTGCCCATGAGTCCAAAGCCCGCATGTTTGCCGAGGGAGCCGAGGGTTCCCTTGAGCTTCAGCGGAGATACCTTTGGCGTATCATCACGCCATAAAGCTTTCATGACATGTCCCACTTGCTCGGCTTGAGCCCCGGCTGCCTGCGCGCTTGGGACGAACGGAAGGCTGGCGCAGTCGCCGATCACGTACACTTCCGGATGGGACGGAACCTGATACCACTCGTTCAGCAGTATGCGTCCGCTGCGGTCTTTTGGCAGATCGAGATCCTGTACGACTTTTACGGGCTGAATGCCCGCCGTCCATACGGCTAGGTCGGTTGCGATAGGCACATCCAGATTGTACACGGCATCCTTCTCAACTCGGGATACGGAAACCCCGCTGTGGATATCCACATGGTGTTCCTCAAACCAGCGATGAATATAAGCAGACAAACGGTTAGGAAAAGAAGAAAGTACCCGTTGTCCCCGGTCCAAAATGGCGATATTAAGGTCAGGCCGGCTTTCACGAAGATCGGCAGCGAGTTCGATGCCGCTTAAGCCTCCGCCAATGATATGAACTTGACCATAAGGTCTGAGGTTGTTCAGGTGCAAATAGGTTTCCCGGGATGCAGAGAAAGATTGCAGGCTAAACGTGAATTCTTCAGCGCCCGGAACGCCATGATATCGGTCCGTACATCCCAAAGCAATGGCGAGTTGGTCGTATTCCACGGGATCGTTGTTCGTCAGGTTAACAAGCCTCTTCTCCAGATCGATGGATGTGACTTCACCATATACAATTTGGAGGCGGTCATACACCGGGAATTTAACACGAACGGCGGTATCGGCCACGGTGCCTGCTGCCAGCGCGTAGTATTCGGTTTTGAGTCCTTGGTATGGCATGCGGTCGATGAGCACGACCTCCACGTCTGGAGGAAGATAGCTGCTGAATAATTCTTGAATTAAGGCAAGACCACCATAGCCTCCGCCGAGAATGACGAGCTTTTTCATAAATTTCTTCCTTTCTCAAGAGATAAGAAGGTGAGCGCCGATTCGCAAGAAAAACGCCGCTGGAAGCGGCTTAGGTTACCCACGCTATATTATCTCTTTAACCTGTTTTCCGTTTTTTGGAACGTCTCTCGTTTGCTTAAATCCTGCTGGTAAGACTTATTCGTAAACCTTGATCTCGTTGTAGAAGGTATCGCGTTCAACCGGAATCCGGCCAGCGCCTTGGATGAGCCAGACGAGCTCTTTGCGTGTTAGCCCCTCCGGAGTCAAGGCTCCTGCAGCATGGCTGATGCGTTCTTTGAGGATCGTACCATGGACATCGGAAGCGCCGAAGCTGAGAGCAACTTGAGTCAATTGCGGTCCGATATTAATGAAGTACGCTTTGATGTGGTCGATATTATCGAGCATCAGACGGCTGATGGCAATGGTCTTCAAATCCTCATAGGCCGAATTGCGGCGCATGATGCCTGCATTCTTATTCTTCGGCTGCATGGACAGCGGAATGAATACCATGAATCCACCGGTTTCATCTTGAAGATCCCGAATTTGCAGCATATGGCGGATACGGTCCTCATGGCTCTCGATCGATCCGTACAGCATGGTCGTGTGCGTCTTCATGCCAAGCTTATGTGCGGTACGGTGAACGTCGAGGTATTGATCTACGTTGGCTTTATCCACCTTCATCTTCTGACGGTATTGGTCAGACAGAATTTCGGCGCCGCCGCCCGTTAAAGACTGAAGACCCGCTTTTTGCAGTTCTTGAAGTACTTCCTTCGTGCTAAGTCCGCTAATGCGAGTGAAGAATTCAATCTCCGCCGCGGTATAGGCTTTCAGGGTTACTTCCGGGAAACGCGCGCTCAATGCCTTCAGGGAATCTACATAGTACTGGAACGGCACATGGTTATTATGTCCGCCAACGATGTGAAATTCACGAATCCCGGGATGAATATGCTGCTCGACATACTCGATCATCTCAGCGCCGGAGAGGGTG
The DNA here is from genome assembly GCF_056173265.1 of Paenibacillus sp. QJM3NY_38. NCBI lineage: Bacteria > Bacillati > Bacillota > Bacilli > Caryophanales > Paenibacillaceae > Paenibacillus > Paenibacillus sp. QJM3NY_38. Next base: position 6,195,436 of record NZ_CM149665.1, on the reverse strand, counting down.
TAGGAGCCTTCCTCGCCTTGATCTTTCCGGAAATTGCAAAAAGCGCAGTGGGATTCGCATACATTCGTAAAATAGAGACTCATGTTCTCAATGAAGTAAACTTTTTTCCCGTTCTTGCGCAAATTTGCTTCATTAGCCAGCTGCCCGAGGGTCAGCAGGTCATCGGTTTGGTACAAATACACACCGTCTTCAAGATTCAGGCGTTCGCCGTTTTGGACTTTCGCAACGATCTCCGCCATTCTCTGATCGGTAAATGGTGTCACAATTGTGGACATGTTCAATCCTCCTGTTCACACTTGAACTGCATAGAAGATCCAGCAGAAAAAGCGATCATAAAGTGAATCACTCCCCTAAGGGAACGGTCCGTTTATAGTGGTATAACAACAAACATCAATAATGGGCTGAATAAATAAGTAAGTTTGTGAAAAAATATACAACTGTGGACCAGCCATAACCTTTGCCGCTTTTTTAGCTGAGGGATGTGACAAATATCCAACAGTTGCCGCCCATGTTCCTTCCCTATTATAAACCTGACCCCTCGGGGTAGCAACACAAATAGAGGAATTGAAAATAGGTTATTCATTACATATCAAACGCCATCATAACAACCTTGAGCGAATTCGCGAAGAGGAGTATACTGAAAGAGTGAACGAAAAGGAGGGTGACCTATGATTACAATCAGCGACTCAGCTGCAGAACGTTTGAAAGAAATGCTTGCTGAACAGGAAACGCCCAATATGTTCCTTCGACTGGGTGTCACTGCCGGCGGCTGCAGTGGTTTTTCATATGCAATGGGCTTTGACGATCAAGAAACGGAAGCTGACGTGTACATGGACCTGCAGGACATGAAAGTCGTTGTCGAGAAGGACGATCTGAAGTACCTGAACGGTCTTGAAATCGACTTTGAGGAATCCGGCATGACCGGCGGCTTCACCATCCACAACCCGAACGCCACCGTCACTTGCGGCTGTGGTTCGTCATTCCGTACGGCAACGGATGCGGGCAAACCGAACGAGGAGCCTTGCTAATCAGCGGGTTTTTAGCGTTAACGGTTTCGGATGTGACGATCGGAAGACTTGCGGAAGCTAGGCGCCATGATTGCGGTATGCACCGATAAATACGCAGACCTCAATCGCGATATGGAATAAAACACAACCCTAAAATTAGCGTTTTGGGATTGTGGATCACGGCCTTTATGACGGTGTATAACCGTTATGGAGGTCGTTTTTTATAATAAAGTTATATAACTAAATGAAGGGGAATCCTGCTCATGAGAAATAAGGTTATCGCACGGTTACTCCTATTTTTGGTTTTAGTAGGATGCGCGGGGGAGAAGAATCTCTTCCATATTGAAGGGACCGTTGAAGAGATAAATCTAAAGGAAGCATGTATTTATGTAGACGGCTTTTGGTTACCGGTAAAAAATGCGGAAACTTATCATGTTGGTGATGTGGTCTTCGCAGAAGTTGAGAGTAAAGCAGAAGGAGACCAATATGACCCCGAGAAAATCACGGTCAATAAAATAGAAATTAGAGAACCATTCAATAAATAAACTCGATGGTTGGGCTTCCTTTCCAAGAACATAAAAAAGCAGCCAACTCCGCGATAAGGAGAGGCTGCTTTTTGGGGTTCTTCCTATTCAGACCGGGAAGAAGAAGGTATCGTTCAGCATCAGCACGATCATGCCGGCGGCCACAAGCGAAAATACGATGCAGCCCGCTCCGAGCCCTCTGCGCTTATCCTTGATGAACTTGAAGCCCATGACAAAGATAAGAACGGTGATGGCTGCCAGGGCAACCGACATGCCGACAATGGCAATCCAGTACAATATTTCAAACAACGCTGCCAAGGTGACAAAGCCTCCTTTATAGGTATCCATGGTGATGGATTTAATACGGACAAAGCTCTGTTCTTACTATACGATAGATCACAGCATTTGCAAAGGGAGGCTGCCGCGAGGCAGCAAGAACCTCGATTATTAGGCATACCATCACGGACAATCATCCAAGACAAAGCGCGGATAGGGGAATAGGATAACGTATGTCATGAATAAAAGGAGGCGAAAGCAGCATGGCGGGAAGACAACTGGCCAGCAAGTGGCTGAAGACGGAAGCGCTGCTGACCGATCCGCAGGTTGCTCCCTACATTCCGGCTACCCAGTCGTATGGAGGGGATACCCTGGTCTCAATGCTGGCCGAACACGAAATGGTCGTGATTAAGCCGATTATAGGAACCGGTGGTAACGGAGTCATCCGAATACAAAAAGACGGAACGGGATACTTGGTAACCCATAAGAGGCGTACTGTTCATGTAGATACATTGAATTCCCTGTTATACGTACTGAGCAGGATGAGGCTGAGACGGCGCTACATGATACAGCAGGGCATTCATTTGGCTAGAATTCAGGGACGTCCGCTGGATTACCGTGTAAAGGTAGTCAAGGATCGAGGGAGATGGGAATTCCGGGCCATGCTTGGGCGGCTCGCGAGCCCAGGGCTTTTTGTGACGAATATTTGTAAAGGGGGGACGCTGCTTCGTTGTGGTCCTGCACTCCGGCTGTCACTGCCCCACATTAATGCGAGGGAAAAGCGCAATGAAATGCGCCAATTAACCAGGCAGTGCATAACGATACTGGAATCCCGCTTTCCAGGAATCGGGGAGCTGGGGTTTGATTACGGACTAGACAACGAGGGTAAGATTTGGATTTTGGAGGTAAATACAAGACCAAGCTGAATTTTTTGTTTAATTTTCCCAATTTGAGACGTTTATATGATTTTTTAATAGGGTAATAAAAAAATAACCACAATCTACCGATATTATAATTGATCAATTTTTTTTATAGTAGAAGTTCCCTATATCCTGTGTATAACATTTATCCCCATAATCCACTTTGATATGACCCTGTTTTTTACACTTACCAACAAATTATACACAGGATTTCCACAAGAGGTTGTGGATAAGCGAACAGTTGTTCCGTTTTAGCATGTCTGATATGATAGATTCAGGAAATTTGAGGAAGGGGTGTGAGAGGGATGGCTATGTTGACGGATGAGATGCTTCTCGATTCCTATCATATGGCTGTTGAGTTGAAGTTGGAACGAGAGTTCATCACTCTACTGCTAGCCGAAATTCATAAACGGAACTTGGACACCGATTCCGGCAGCATCCTGCATTAATCAGATTTTTCGTATATAGAATAGATAACTTACGACATGATACGTATATAATGTGGGAGCTTTCAACCAAGTTCTACATATGGTTTGAAGAATAGAAAAGGTATCTTCGGTTCCAGGGCGGGTGTAACCCCTTTCGGAACGAAGATACCTTTTTTTCTATGAATATGGATGTAGATGAAGTTAAAAATTCTAGCTGCCTTTACAATTTCATGTTACTGCTGTGGCCCGGTGCCAATCTGGCCTCAGGATCGAAGTAAACCTTGGCATTGTTCACGGCGGTAGGTGCTTCACCAAATCCAACAGCGATCAGTTTGACCTTGCCCGGATAGGTGGTAATATCGCCGGCTGCAAAAATGCCCGGGATACTTGTTTCCATACGGGAATCCACCACAATGGAGTTGCTTTCAATGGCGATTCCCCATTCGGAGATCGGACCGAGAGAGGACACAAATCCGAAATTGACAATGACATCGTCGACTTCAATCTCCTGCGTCTCTTTGGTCTTAATATGTGAAAGCGTAACCTTCGTAATCGTATCTTCACCATGCAATTCGGTGATCTCGGTTGGTGTAATGATGTTCACCTTCGATGCCATGAGCTGCTCCACACTATGTTCATGGGCACGGAATTTGTCACGGCGGTGAACCAGTGTAACCTGCTCGGCGATGGGCTCGATCATGAGCGCCCAGTCTACCGCGGAGTCGCCGCCGCCGCTGATGAGAACCTTCTTGCCTTTGAAGCGGCTGAGGTCGTTGACGAAATAATGAAGGTTGGTCTTTTCGTATGCTTCTGCCCCTTCAATCTCCAGTCGACGGGGTTGGAACGCTCCTACACCGGCTGTAATGATAACAGCTTTGGCGTGGTGTTCACCCAAATTCGTTTTTACGACAAAATGACGTTCTTCGAGTTTTTCCACAGCTTGTACTTTCTCTTCAAGACGAATGTCCGTTTTAAAAAGCTCCATTTGGGCGGACAGATTGTTCACAAGCTCTTGAGCGGTTACTTTCGGAAAGCCTGCTACGTCATAAATATATTTCTCAGGATACAGCGCAGCCAATTGGCCTCCAAGCTGAGGCATGCTCTCGATAAGTTTTACCGAAGCTTGGCGCATTCCGCCGTAAAAAGCAGCAAACATACCTGCAGGTCCGCCACCGATAATCAAAAGATCCGTCATATTGCTGTCTTGTGGCATCGTTGTCATGCGGTAAGCACCTCCATAAAATGAGTTTATATTCGAATCAGACAGACGTTCTTGTCCGGATAAAGCTGATTCACGAATTCCTTACCTATTATAATCGTCCCGAAGCGGCATGAAAAGACGAGAAATGAGTTAAAATACCTAACATTGGAATGGATACGCTTACTTAGTAAGTAAGGGGATAAATGGCGGAATGATTTGCACATTATATGGCAAAAAATTTCTTGATATTTGCATAGTTTATGCATATGATTAACGTGATAACTTGTGTTCATTACAGGGTAGTCCTATATATTGTCAACTGTAGCCGAAGTAAGGAAACCTTAGTGTTACAGCTGTTTTTGAACCTTAATGAACCATCAGGTCAAATGTTGAAACGGGCTCTGATTAGGGCTCTTCTCTTTTTTTGGATGCAATTTCACAGAATGTTAACATGTGCACCATACTGTATATATAAAGAGTAAGCTGGAAGGAGCAATAGAATGAGCAGCATACCGAAGATCGTAATCCTTGGCGCGGGTTACGGAGGCATATTGACAGCGCAGCGGCTGCAAAAAGAGCTGAATTATAATGAGGCCGATGTTACATTGGTGAATCGCCATGATTATCATTATATTACAACGCATTTGCATATGCCGGCAGCAGGAACAGACAGCATTGAGAATACCCGGGTATCCATTTCCAAGTTGATCGACGAATTCAAAATCGACCTGGTCAAATCCTCGGTTCAGGAAATCCGCCTTCACGATAAGAAGGTTATTCTTGAAGATGGAACATTATCCTATGACTATCTTGTCATTGGACTCGGCGGAGAGCCGGAAACCTTCGGGATTCCAGGACTCGCAGAGCATGCGATGACGATCCGAAGCATCAACTCGGTACGATTGATACGTGAGCATATTGAGTATCAGTTTGCTTTATATAAAAATGAGCGCAGACCGCAGGAGCGCATTAACTTTGTGGTTGGCGGAGCCGGATTCAGCGGCATCGAGTTTGTAGCCGAGCTGGCGGACCGCATTCCGAGACTGTGCAAGGAATACGACGTCGATCCGACGCTGGTGAACATCTATAATGTCGAAGCCGCTCCTGCCGCGTTACCGGGGTTTGCACCGGAACTGGTGGAGTACGCCATGAGCGTTCTTGAGAAGAAAGGCGTTACCTTCAAGATGGGCATTGCGATCAAGGAATGCCTGCCAGGCGGAGTCGTTCTGAACAATGGCGAAGAGATCCGGGCGGCAACGGTGGTATGGACCGGCGGCATCCGCGGGAACCGTCTGGTGGAAGCAGCCGGTTTCGAAACGATGCGAGGCCGCGTCAAGGTTGATGAATACTTGCGTGCTCCCGGATACGAGAACATTTATATTATCGGCGATAACTCCCTGATTTTTAATGAGGAAGGCAGACCTTATCCGCCAACCGCCCAAATGGCGATGCAGCAAGGCGTGTGCTGTGCCCAAAATATCGTTGCGGCAATTCGGGACAAGTCGATGCGCAAATTCGAGTTCCATAACAAAGGCACGGTAGCTTCTCTTGGACGGGGCGAAGGCATTGCGGTTGTCGGGGATAAGAAATATCAGGGATGGAAAGCGGCCCAGCTGAAAAAGTTGGTGGATCTGCGCTACCTCTTCATTATTGGAGGGATTCCGCTCGTCCTGAAAAAAGGCAGGTTTCTATAATGAGACACTGCAGCGTTCAAGTACGGGGGCTGCTCACCAGAGATGAGCTGGATCGTTATAACGCTCTCATGGAGGTAGGCTCCTATCTGGAGTCGCAGGAGCGGTACGATCTGGCTTACACCATTCAGCAGGAGGTCGACATTCTCATACTTCCTGCTATTGAGCGGCTCAAGGATAAGGGGCGTGCCCGGGACCGGGCGACGGCTGAATATCTTGAAACCTTGCGCAAGCAAGAGCAAGATGAAGACGACGGTGAGGAATAGAAGAAGGGATGCTCTCGTGTTGAGAGTATCCCTTTTTTGACATTATAAGTTTTTTGGGGTCCCCGCAAAGTATTTGGAATAAACATCGTAGCATAGGCTCCACTTTGTGGGGATATTTTGTACATGCTGTTTATGCAGAAGGAATTATACCTTCATTAAATCTGTAAATGAAGCCTGATCGAGCAGGTTGCCGACATAGAACGGACCGAACTCGCCGAAACGCGCACTTACTTCGTCAAATCTCATTTCGTACACGAGCTTCTTGAACTGAAGCGCGTCGTCGCTGAACAAGGTTACGCCCCATTCCCAATCGTCGAATCCAACGGAACCGGTGATGATCTGTTTGACCTTGCCGGCATAACCGCGGCCAATCATCCCGTGGCTCTTCATCATGGATTTGCGCTCGTCCATGCTGAGCATGTACCAGTTGTCCGACAAATCCCGCTTTTTGTTCATCGGATAGAAGCAGATATGCTTCGATTTTGGCAGGGCCGGCTTCAGACGGGCAATGACATGCGGATTCTGCATCGGATCCTCATCGGAGGAGCCGGCCAGGTAGTTGCTCAGCTCGACAATGCTTACATAAGAATAAGCCTTGGTGGTGAACTGGGCGAACGTTGTTTTGTTAAAGGCGTTCTCGATCGCGTTCAGCTCTTCCAGCGTCTCGCGCAAAAGCATAAATACAAAATCGGCTTTCTGACCGACGATGGTATATACAGCGGTACTGCCTTTTTGGGCAGCTTCGACGGCATCCCATTCCTCGCGGAATGCATTCAGCTCGTCCAGCGCAAAAGCACGTACTTCTTCATCTGCAGCTTTCCAGGCCGGCCAATTGATGGTGCGGAAATCGTGCAGCGCATACCAGCCCTCAAGCGTCATTGCAGCTTCGTTCATGTGATCACTCCTAAACGTTATGTTCGTTATAATTGAAGCGGATGGCCGCTTGCATTAACTTCCTATATTGTACTGTAAGCGCAGTCGGAAGGGCAAACGCCGACACAATGTATTCACGATTGTTCGTTGATCTGTGACATTATTTTTAGTAAACTAGCTATTAGCTAAAGCTTGGTGTGCTGTTTCTTGCTGCAATAGAGTAGAATAGCTGCTACGCGTAGGTGATAAAGAAGAGGTGAAAACAGCGATCATGCTTCAATTTATTCCTGTGCTCGTGCTGATGATTTTGTTTTTTGTCATGATGTTCGGTATCGGTTTTATCCTAAATATGTTGATGAAGACGACCTGGTTTCCTTGCTTTCTGTTCGTGATTGTCATTTTGCCGGTCGTTGTATACAGCTTGTGGGATCGGGGCCAAATGTCGTTCTGGACTCACGTGGGATCCTTCCAACTGGTGGATTACTTAACGGGAGTTGCAGGTCTGATTGGTGCCTACATGAGCGGATGGACCATTAAGACATTGCGTATTAAAGGCTTTAGAATGTTTTAACGCGCTTGGCGCAAATTGAATGTAGTGTTGATGGCGGCTCTGCAATACCTGGGGGCCGTCATTTATTATTTTGTGGAAGCATGCAAATGGCGGGTGCAAGAATTCCAGAATTTTTGATGCGAAAGAACCGACTTCGAGACGACGGATTTATGATAGAATAGAGGAAGTCTATTTTTGGGCGACAGGGGGAGCATAAACGATGCGCATGACTAATTTTTTACATTTTACCGAGAACCACCGTTACTGCGTATACCGTGACTTCTGTTTAAGCGGCCTGGATGACAAAATGCTTGGTTCGATTTATCAACCGATGGTTGGCGCGTTTGCTGTCAGTCTGTACCGTCTTCTCGTATCGCATGTGCCGGTGGAGAAGGTGGGTTACTCGGCTATTGAACAGCAGCGAAGATTATTCTTGACATTAGGGCTTGAGCCTAGTGAAAAAGGACGCCGATTTCTCATTGAGCAAACCTCGAAGCTGGAAGCGGTAGGTTTACTCCAGACAAGCCGGATGTTTGTCCCGGAAACGGATGACCATATCTATGAATATGAGCTGCAAGCACCGCTCAGTCCAGCGGAGTTCTTTAACACTCAGCATCTGACACTGCTGCTTCGCGACAAGGTGGGGAAATTCGCCGTGCTGTCGTTAAGAGAAGAGCTTTGGAGCAAGGAACCCCTTGAATGGTCCGGTATTTCCTTCAACAAGGAGAACATTTCGGTTCCCTTTTATGATATTTTTGAGCTGAACACGCATGTCATTGATTATGAACTGGAGCAAGCGCTGGAAGAGGTCGCGGTGTCACGGAAGTCCACGGCGCCGCCAAATCCGCAAGGAGAAGGTCTGAACTATGCGGACATTATTCTCCGTTTCCCGCGTGAGTCCCGTAATCGGGTCTTTGTGGAGCGTCTTCGCTACGACCACGAGCAGATGGGCATCGTGAATTACGTGGTGCGGAAATACGATCTCAGCACGCAGGATTTGTGCCGCCTGTTGGACGAGGACGGCATATTTACCGAGCATGGCGAGGTCGTGCTGGATGATCTTCAGCACAAGGCCAGTCTTCACTTTAGGCAGGGAATGAAGATGCAGGAGAAGCGGCAGATTACGGCAGGCAAGGTCGTTGCCTTGCGGCAGGAGATGACGGCCGATCCGGAAGAGCCGGCACAGGAGCATGCGGTAGAGATGGAATACTATGTAGAGGTTCCCACTCAGTTCCAATCGAAGTGCGATATCCACCAATATAATATGATGCTTCGCAACGAGCCTTATACCCGGCTCCTGCAGACCTTCTTCCCGGGCTCGGTTCCAGCGCAGTTCCTGGACATTTTCGAAAAGATTGATCTGAGTTACAAGCTGCCGGGTGAAGTCATCAACGTACTCATTCATTATTTAATGTCACTCATGGCCGCAGGCGGCGAGCAGCGCATCAACCGCAATTTCGTGGAGGCCATTGCTTCCAATATGCTGCTGAAGCAGGTGAACAGCTATGAGAAAGCTGTTCAGTATATACGCGATCAAGCCAAGATGAAAGGCAAGCAGAAGGCGACCACACAACGTACGCGTACATACGCTAAAGGCGGAAAGGTGAAGCCGGAAATTCCAGTGGCTCTGGAATCCGATCAGGCGGAAGCCGTATCGGATGAGGAATTCGAAGAAATGATGCGATTTGCGGCAGAAATGCAGGCTGGCAGCAAGAAGGGCGGATAAAGAATCCTGCTTAAGAGAGGAGGGAACTAGTGATGGAGTCCCTTGGTGAACTGCTGGAAAGCATGAAAAGTCCTGCGCTCCGGCGCAGAACCGAGCAGATTATGGAAGATTTGCTCAGGAATCCTCTGATTCAAGCATTGCGGAGCGAATACCCGGAGATCGATGACCGGGTCATTCGTTTGAATTTAAGCAAACTGTACCAATATGCGGGAGATCAGGCCCACTGCAAGGCATGCCCGGGTCTGGACCGGTGTCCGAATGATTTCCAGGGACATTTCAGCAAGCTGGATATCCAGCGGACGAACGGAACCGTGGAGATCTATGAGCGGAAGGCGCCGTGTCCCCTGCAGATTGCGAAGACCAATGAGGATCAGATCAAAAAACGGATCCGTAGCTTTTATGTCGATGAGCATGCCTTGAACGAAGGTTATGACAACATGGAGATTATGGCGAAGGACCGCTTGCGGGCACCTGCGGTGCACCAGGTGTTTAAGTACATCCGGGATACGAAGGAGAATGGATTGTCTCCGCGCGGCCTGTATCTCACCGGTTCGTTTGGTACGGGCAAGACCTACCTGATGGGCTACCTAATGCATGAGCTCGCGAAAGCAGGCCATTCGGGCGTTATCGTGTATATGCCTGATTTCGTGGAAGATCTGAAGACCATGATGCAGGACGGACAGAAGCTGAAGGACATGGTGGAGACGATGAAGCATTGCGATCTGCTGATCTTTGACGATATCGGAGCGGAGAATTTGAATCCGTGGGTTCGGGATCATGTCCTCGGCTCCATCCTGAATTTCCGGATGAATCGGCTGCCGACCTTCTATACGTCGAACTATCCGCTCGACGGGCTTGAACAGCATCTGAGCTTCACGAGCAAGGATGGCGAGGAGCTTCACAAAGGTCAGCGCTTGATGAACCGGATTGCGCCTTTTGTGGATGTCGTTCATCTATTCGGGGAGAACCAGCGAGGTAAATTCTAGTATTGCAAGCAAGCTTCCTTTGGACCCCCCCATGAATTGTAAAAAGTCTGATCCCGTTAGCGTATGGAACGCGGCAGGGATCAGACTTTTTATTTACGCACAAGGAGTCATCAAGTATTAGCCGACCAAGAACTTGATAATGACGAATCCGAAAAAGATGATGGTCATGAAACCAAACATCCCCACGAAGCCCATCATCAAATCGCCAAAGTCATTGCGTGGTTCTTCATTGATGTGCTCCCGTGGATCGTTAACGCGTACGTTTACATCCATGGTGCTTGCCTCCTCAAAAGGTGAACATGCCGTGCCAACTCGAAAAACTTGACAGTCACCCGACTTGTTACTAGTAGTATACCCAATGCGCAAATCATTTGTAAAGATTGCATAAAAATCCCGTGAAATCCTCTTTCTTTAGGTGAGTATATTTCACTTTTTCCGGCCGATTGTGGTATACTAAATTCGTCGACCCATTCGACAATTATGATTCGCACTATACCTGATCTTATCCTGTGAGGAGGAGAATACAATGGCTATCGTCAATGTTACCGACCAAACCTTCGTGAATGAAGTTGAAGGTCAAGGAACGGTTGTAGTTGATTTCTGGGCGCCATGGTGCGGCCCTTGTAAAATGCTTGCTCCGATTCTGGACGAATTGTCTTCAGAACTCGGCGATGATGTAAAAATTGCTAAGGTGAACGTGGATGAGAATCCGGAATCCGCAGCACGTTTCGGCGTGATGAGCATTCCGACCATGATTTTCTTTAAAGACGGCCAGCCTGTCGATAAAGTGGTAGGTCTGAACTCCAAAGAAGCCTTGAAAGGCATCATTGCAAAACATCAATAAGCAGGCTTGGTCCTAGACCGCCATCTGCTTTCATACAGCGCCTTCGGTGAAACCCGGAGGCGCTTTGTGTGGTTATTCATAGTGTTTTATATTTATGGTTAATACTATATAATCTCCTTGGAGAGGAGGGACAGCATGGACGATTTTGCCAAACAGCTTCAGGAGCAGGAGAAGGCGCTGGAGAATATTCGCCACAAGCTGGCATTGCTGCCGGACCAGCCCGGCTGTTACTTGATGAAGAATCATGAAGGCACGATTATTTATGTGGGCAAGGCCAAAGTCCTGAAGAACCGGGTACGATCTTATTTTACCGGAAGCCATAACGGGAAGACCCAGATGCTGGTTTCGGAAATCCGCGATTTCGAATACATTGTAACCGGCAGCAACATGGAAGCATTGATTCTGGAGTGCAACCTGATCAAAACCCATCAGCCGAGATTCAACGTGCTGCTGAAGGATGATAAAACCTATCCATATCTTAAAATAACGAATGAAGAGCATCCCCGTCTGGAAGTGACCAGAAGGGTGCTTAAAGATAAAGCCAAATATTTTGGCCCCTACCCCAATGCTTATGCGGCACAGCAGACCAAGAAGCTCCTGGACCGGATGTACCCTTTGCGCAAATGCGGCGTCATGCCGAAAGAAGTGTGCTTGTACTATCATATGGGGCAATGCTTGGCTCCATGTGTGAAGGAGATTCCAAAGTCTGCATATGAGCAGATCACCGGGGAGATTACTTCATTTCTGAGCGGTGGGCATGAGGAGATCAAGAAGGAGCTGCAGCGCAAGATGCAGGAGGCCGCGGAGGATTTGTATTTCGAGCGAGCCAAAGAGCTGAGGGATCAGATCATCCATATTGATACGCTGATGGAGAAGCAGAAGATTACGACGACGGATACGCGGGACCGCGACGTATTCGGTTATGCTGTGGATAAAGGCTGGATGTGCGTGCAGATTCTGTACATGCGCCAAGGGAAAATGGTGCAGCGCAACAAATCCGTTTTTCCGTTCTACGGCGATGCGCACAGCGACTTTATGTCTTTTATTGCCCAGTATTACAGTGATAATCCTGCATTGCCGCAGGAAATTCTGCTGCCTGAGCCTCTGTTGATAGAGCAGGCTGATTCGGAGCCGGTTACGGGAACGGCTGCGGATGCAGGTGTGCGAAGCCCAGAGGAAGCCGTGGATTCGGCGAATCCGCTTTCCGCAGGGACATTGGATGCGCAGCAGGCTGCCCTTGCCCAGGCACAGGAGGAGCAGGCGGAAGCTGCGGGCATCGTGGATGCAGCCGGAGGGGCTGCCGCCCTGCAGGAATGGCTCGGCGTGAAGGTGCATGTGCCGCAGCGAGGCTTGAAGAAGCAGATGGTGGGCATGGCATCGGATAATGCGAAGGTGTCCTTGGACGAGAAATTCCGCTTGATTGAACGCGATGAAGAACGCACCTCGGTTGCCGCGGCAAATCTGGGCGAAGTGATCGGCCTCCAGTCGCTGAACCGGATCGAGGCATTTGATAACTCGAACATTCAGGGGACCAATCCGGTATCGGCCATGGTTGTATTTACCAATGGGAAACCGGACAAGAAGGAATACCGGAAGTACAAGATCCGTACCGTGCTGGGACCGGACGATTATGATACGATGCGTGAAGTCATCCGGCGGCGGTACGAGCGCGTCTTGAAGGAGAACTTGCCGCTTCCCGATCTGATTGTGGTCGATGGAGGGAAGGGACAGATTTCCGCCGCCATCGATGTGCTTGAGAATGAGCTGGGGCTGTTTATCCCGGTCTGCGGGCTTGTGAAGGATGCCAAGCATAAAACAGCGCAGCTCATGGTCGGAGACCCGCCGGAGCCGGTTACGCTTCCCCGGGACAGCCAGGAGTTCTATTTGCTGCAGCGCATTCAGGATGAGGTTCACCGGTTTGCGATTTCCTTCCACCGCGAACAGCGCGGCAAATCGATGGTATCCTCCAAGCTGGATTCCATCCCGGGCATTGGAGAGAAGCGCCGCAAGCTGCTGTTAAAGCATTTTGGCTCAGTCAAAAAAATAAAAGAGGCTTCAGTCGAAGACTTCAAGCCTCTTTCAATTGGTGAGAAATTAGCAACGGAAATTCTTAATGCACTTCGTGAGGAGGAGTCGTGACATACGGCTTCTCTTTTTTTGTTGGATTGAAACGGTAAATCGCATAGGCGACCATCGCCGGAAGCACCATGTAGAAAGCACCCATCAGCAAGTTGCTGGTATCCTTGAGCAGGATCAGGCTAATGCCCATCAAGATGCTATTAAAGATGACATGGGAGAACATGGCCGCCAAATACCCGTATTTCAAAAAGATGTAGCTGAACAGCAAGCCGATGATAACCAGTTCAATGGGCCGGGAAATTACAGGGTATATCGGATAGAGTGTATGCCCGAGGGCCCAAATGATCGAGGTGATCAAACTGGCCACGAACGTATTGCGGACGATCTTTTTCAGCATTTTGATGCCGAACAGCCGATAGACGGCCTCCTCGGATATGCCGGCCAGCCAGGCCATCAGCGGAAAGAGCCAAGGATAGAGCATGTTGTAAGGCGACTGTGTGGCATCCGTAGTGGACCATGTATTCAAGGTCAGGCCCAGAACGACAAAGATAATGGATTGGACCCCAAGCAGGATGAAAGCCCACATATACCCCAGCTTCATGCTGTCCAGCACATAATGACCGTATCCGGGTTCTTTGGCGCGCGGCCATGGATTGAGCCCGTCTTCTTTGAGCCATAGCCCGCTGCCCCCGACAAGGGAGAAATAGAGCAGAGCTGAGAAGATGAGCGAATAGACCGCATAGAAAATCATCATCCCGAGTATGCCGGTTTGCGACATCCCCTCGGATTTGAAAACGGGAATCAGATTGTACGTATTCAGCATCTGAATGACAAACAGCAGCGCCGATAGGAACAGGCCGCGCTTAAACGACGTGTAGGCTCTGGTCTTCACGCTGTACACAATCGCAAGTATGCCAAGGATGAGGGTGAACAGGCCATACCCTGCGAGCGTCAGCAGCGTGGCATCTTGGGTCTGCTTGTTGACATAGGCGGAATGGGCGGCCGGGACCGAAAAAGATGGCTCATAGGAGCGTAATTTCCCCTGCTCGAAGGTGAAACGGTGCTCCAATCTGGAATCGCCGATCTTGGATTCCGGATCCACATACCGGAGCCGGGGTTCCCCTTCCCGGGTAACCAGCTCCAGTTGCGAAGGATCATAGCCCGCTCGCTGGAGCCAAGGCTCCGCAAGAGCCTGCTTCTCGGCTAATGACATGCCGTCCTCAACAACAAGCAGCATCCGCCTTTGTACATCGCCCTTGTTCAGCTCAATCCGGTCATAGCTGGAGCGGGTGTAATCGTATGAGAAGCCGACGATGCCTGAATTTTGCATGTGCACGTCCACGTTGAGGGCATCGCCGCCCGGCTCGCTGAAGCGAACGCGGTATACGTCATAGGGATATTTGGCTTCATAGGTTTTGTTGTATTCCGAAAGTCTTTTTTCCTTCGCCAGATATCCGTAAAGTTCCGATTTGGATTGATATGTAACCAGCGTGTCATCCGTTTTTGCAGCCGTAAACTGCAAAAACTCCTGAGCAAAGCTTGAAGCCGCTTGCCGAGCCTGCTCCTTGGATATGATATTCGGAGATGCCATCTCGGTAGAATCCGAATTCGTCGACGGAAACACCTGAAATAATAGGAACAGAATCAGGCCGACTGCGGCAGGCGCGATGAGCTGCTTCAGATTGGGCTTCAGCTTCAAGGGCTCTCTTGCACGATTCATGAAATTCCTCCTCTAAGAAAGTTGATACTCCCACTGGTATTCGATATGCCTGATTAAGAACGCATAGAGTCAATATAACATAGTTATGAAAGTCATAAGCAGCTTATCCCAATATCCGGAATAATGAAACAAATCGATGAAAATGAATGAAAGGTTTCGAAAACGTTAGAGAACCCTATGCTTGTATTCTTGAATATGCCCAATTCGCGCTCTTTTAAAGATATTTTGGGTGAAAAACGGCATTGGGTTACGTACCGGATTGCGTTATAATCACATCATGCTTCAAGGAACCGAATATTCCAGCCGAATTTCGTACTGAAAATGGGGGAACCATGTAATTGGGGTGAATTTCATTATTCCCAGAATAATGAATAGGGCGACCTGTGAAAATGCCCGAATCCGTCAGCTAACCTCGTAGGCTGCAGCACAGGAACCAGACCGTAAAGGGCACTGCGTTTTCCAGTGTCTTTTTTTCTTGATTTTTTTTAAGAAGGTGACCGATTGAACTCTAAATTGAACTGGCTCAGGTTGTCTCCGCCGCAGATTCTCGTGCTTGGTTTCGCGGCTATTATTTTCATCGGGACGGCGCTGTTAATGCTGCCGATATCCACAAGTACAGGTGAACCGCTGGAATTTATCGATGCCTTGTTCACTTCGACATCGGCAACTTGCGTAACGGGTCTGGTTGTAGTGGATACAGGAACGACATTCAGCTCCTTCGGAGAGATCGTGATTATGCTGCTGATCCAGATCGGCGGGCTCGGATTCATGACGATGGCCACTTTGTTTGCCTTGGCTCTCAAAAGGCGCATATCGCTCAAGGATCGCCTCATTCTGCAGGAAGCGATGAATCAGTCCTCGATGGAAGGAATCGTAAGGCTGATTCGCAGAGTGCTCCTGTACTCCCTGATCATCGAGGCCTGCGGTGCCTTGATTCTATCGATCCGCTGGGCGTTTGATATGCCGATCGGCCGAGCAATTTATTATGGCGTTTTTCATGCGGTCACGATGTTTAACAACGCCGGTTTCGATTTGTTTGGCGATTTTCGGAGTTTGACCGGGTATGTCTATGATCCTGTAGTCAACGTTGTCGTGATGTTTTTGATCGTCTCGGGCGGCATCGGTTTTATCGTATTATCCGATCTGATTGATTTCCGGAAACAGCGGAGACTTTCCTTGCACTCCAAAGTGGTGCTCACCATGACGGCTACCTTGCTGCTGGTTGGATTTATCGTCATTCTTATTTTTGAATTCACCAATCCGAGGACGCTCGGCTCCCTGAATTGGGGCGGAAAATTCTTCGGCGCATTATTCCAATCCGTAACGCCGCGTACAGCTGGCGCGAATACTATAGATATTACGGGGCTTAGACAGGCCACGCAATTTTTTATCGTTATTCTGATGTTTATCGGAGCATCCCCAGGGTCAACCGGGGGTGGTATCAAAACAACAACCTTCACCATTATGGTGGGGGCGGTCATCGCCATGATGCGCGGGCGTGAAGACATCGTCATGTTCCGTTATCGCCTGGCCCAGGAGCGGGTGCTGAAGGCACTAACCATTGCATTACTGGCACTGCTGCTCGTTCTGACCGTATCGATGATTCTGTCGACGACAGAGGAAGGGGACTTCCTGGAGATTCTATTCGAAACGACGTCCGCCTTCGGTACGGTGGGTCTCTCCATGGGCTTAACGCCCGATCTGACGGTGTTCGGGAAGGTTTTGATCAGCATTACGATGTTTGCAGGACGATTGGGGCCTTTGACGCTTGCTTATGCACTGGGGCCAAAAAAGGGTAAAGAATTATATCGTCATCCGGAAGGCAAAATGATTATTGGATAAGGAGTACAGGAGAGACATGAAACCAAAGCAATTTGCAATCATCGGTTTGGGACGATTTGGCGCCAGCCTGGCGCTTGAGCTGATGGAACAGGGATATGAGGTCCTCGGCATCGACCGCAATGAAGAGGTTGTCGAGGATATGAGCGAGCTGCTGACACACACGGTGGTAGCGGATGCTACCGATGAAGAGGTGCTTAAATCGCTCGGTATCCGTAACTTCGATTGCGGCATTGTTGCGATCGGAAACGATATTCAGATGAGCATCTTATCCGCCATCTTGTTGAAAGAGCTTGGTGTCACCATGGTCGTTGCCAAGGCGATTTCGGTGCTGCACGGCCGGGCGCTGGAGAAACTGGGCGTGGACCGGGTGATCTTTCCGGAACGGGATATGGGGATCCGGGTAGCTCACCAGCTGGTCACGCCCAATCTGCTTGACTATATCGAATTATCCAAGGACTATCTGATTGTGGAGATGACGGTCACGGACTGCATGGACGGAAAAACGCTTAGCGAGCTCAATACGAGGGTTCGTTACGGTGTCAGCGTGGTGGCCCTGAATAAACAATCCGGCATCATCGTAGCGCCGACAGCCATGGACGTGGTGAACTCCGGCGACATTATGGTCGTTATCGGTTCGAATGATAATGTGGATCGCTTTGAGTCTGAGGTCGTGAATATGCTCGAAAAATAAATATAGAAGAAAAAAACCTGACGGTCATGCATATCGTCAGGTTTTCTTGGTTTTATCCTCCTCCAGCTTACGGAACAGAATTTCCGTTTCGTCAATCCAGCGGCTGGCTGCCTTGCTTAAATCCGAGGCTTGGCCGTAGATCAGCGAAGTCGTCCGCCGGGTTTCAATGAGGGCCGGAATATGAATGTCGACAAGCCCGTTGTCGGATAGCAGCTGCGGCCTGAGATAGGATTTGGGCAGAAGTGCGGCCGCCTTGCAGGTCGGGATGAGCCTGACGATCGCTTCGAAGGAGTCGATCTCCATGCGGATATCCGGCATAATGCCCCAGCGGTGGAACAGGTCATCCGTCAGCTTGCGATACCAGGTTCCAGTCGAGAAAATGATCATCGGCAAGCCTTGGAGCTGCTCGATTCCAACATCGTCGAGCTCCGCCAGCGGATGTGAAGATGGGATGACAAGCTCCAGATGGTCATCAAACAACGGGATGCAGTTTAATCCGGGCTGGTTGATGGAGGAGGCGACAATGCCGACATCGACGCGTTTATCTCTTACATAAGAAACGATTTCATGGGTCTTACCGGTAATCAGCTTGATTTCGGCCGCGGGATGTCGCTCCATGAATGCGTTAACGAGCGGGGGCAAGGTCGTCTGAAGGGTGGTCAGGCTGGCTCCCAAGTTGATCGAGATCTGATCCCCCTCCCGGTAATGGGCCAACGTCTGCATGAATTTGATCTGCTGCTGCCGCTGCTCCAGGGCAAAGGTGTAGACGATCTGTCCGATGGAGGTAAGCTCCAGCCGTTTGCCCCGGCGGTTGAACAGCTGCAGCCCGAGCTGGTCCTCCAGCTTGGCTATTTTCCGGGACAGGGCCGGCTGGGACAAGTTAAGCAGCTTGGAGGCCTGGTTTATGCTGGATTGCTCTACAACGACGGCGAACATGTCCAGTTCTTCGAACATGGAATTCCTCCTATATAAAATAGACATGCGTGCAAAACATTGCTTATGCGTATAGATTATAACGATTAATAATTATATTGCAATTCCATTATAAGAAAAAAAGGAGTAACATGAAACATGACACAAGTTGTTCACACGATTGCCGAAATCGGCAGCTTTTTGTCGTTGCAACGGTTTAATGCTAGTTCATAAAGGTCGGTTTAGATGCCGAGTGGCTTCCTGATTCACTTCGTAATCCAAAGCGGGCCTTGTGAACAACCTCTTTAGGACAGGGTAAGTGTAATTGTTCTGAAAATAGGAAAGATTGAAAATGAAAACGCTGCACATTGGAAAGGGGAACGTCAACTGATGAAAGGGTATTATTCCAGAAAGCTGCATTCTTTACTCGGTGTCATACCGCTTGGAGCATTTTTGCTCAGCCATATGATTTCCAACTTTAAGGCTTTCGAGGGTGGAAAGGAAGGCTTCGCAAGCGCGGTCCATTTTTTGAACAGCATGCCGCTGGTATTTTTCCTCGAGCTGTTCCTGATCTGGCTGCCACTGCTATATCACGGCGTCTACGGGTTATACATTGCTTACCAGGCGAATAACAACGTGGGCAATTACAACTATGAACGGAACATCCGCTTTACCATCCAACGGATCACCGGCGTTATTACGTTCGTTTTTGTTATCTGGCATATGTACGATACGCGTTTCCAAATCATGATCGGCAAAATCACGCATGACGATTTGGGCGCCACGATGCACGGCATCATGAACAATCCGGTTCTGTTTGCTCTGTACGTCATCGGCGTTGTTTCCGCAACCTTCCATTTCGCTAACGGCCTGTGGGCGTTCCTCGTCAGCTGGGGCATTACCGTCGGTCCGCGCGCGCAGAAGGTATCCACTTACATCTGCATGGGCTTGTTCGTATTGATGAGCGTGCTGTTTGTTCTTGCCATGACAGCATTCCGCGGCTCCGAATTCCAGGCGGCGACGGCAGCGATCGATGTAGTTAAGACAGTCTTAAGTTAAGGGGAGTGAACGAAAAATGGCATCTAATATTATTGTAGTGGGCGGCGGCCTCGCCGGGCTGATGGCAACCATCAAAGCGGCAGAAGCAGGAGCTCACGTTCATCTATTCTCACTTGTACCTGTTAAACGCTCTCACTCCGTGTGTGCGCAAGGCGGCATCAATGGCGCCGTGAATACGAAAGGTGAGGGTGACTCTCCTTGGGAGCATTTTGACGATACGGTGTACGGCGGCGACTTCCTTGCGAATCAGCCTCCGGTCAAAGCGATGTGTGAAGCGGCTCCGGGCATTATTCACTTGATGGACCGCATGGGCGTTATGTTTAACCGTACGCCGGAAGGCCTGCTCGATTTCCGCCGTTTCGGCGGAACGAAGCGTCACCGGACTGCGTTTGCCGGCGCAACGACCGGACAACAGCTGCTCTATGCGCTTGATGAGCAGGTTCGCCGCTGGGAAACCGCGGGTCTTGTGACCAAGTACGAGAACTGGGAGTTCCTGAATGCGATCATCGACGACGAAGGTGTATGCCGCGGTATCGCTGCTCAGGATCTGCGCTCGATGGAGATCAAGTCGTTCAAAGCTGAAGCAGTCATTCTCGCAAGCGGTGGTCCTGGTATTATTTTCGGAAAAACGACCAATTCGGTGATCAACACGGGAACAGCGGCCAGTGCCGTTTATCAGCAAGGCGTTCATTATGCCAACGGCGAGTTCATCCAGATTCACCCGACAGCCATTCCAGGCGATGACAAGCTCCGCTTGATGTCGGAATCGGCACGCGGCGAAGGCGGACGGATCTGGACCTATAAAGACGGGAAGCCATGGTACTTCCTCGAAGAGAAATACCCAGCTTACGGAAACTTGGTGCCGCGCGACATCGCTACGCGTGAAATCTTCTCCGTCTGCGTCGATATGGGACTTGGCATCAATGGCGAGAACATGGTCTACCTCGACCTCTCCCATAAAGATCCGAAAGAACTGGACGTGAAGCTTGGTGGCATCATTGAAATCTATGAGAAATTCATGGGCGATGATCCGCGTAAAATCCCGATGAAGATCTTCCCGGCAGTCCATTATTCCATGGGCGGCATGTGGGTCGATTACAACCAAATGACGAACATTCCGGGGCTGTTCGCAGCCGGAGAATGCGAGTATCAATACCACGGTGCGAACCGTTTGGGAGCGAACTCCCTGGTCTCCGCCATTTACGGCGGTATGGTGGCCGGACCGAAGGCGATTGAATATGTCAAAGGCCTGAAGAAGTCCGCTGAGGATGTTTCCTCCACAGTATTTGATCGCGCTGCGAAAGAGCAAACGACCAAATACGAAGGCCTGCTCAAGATGGAAGGAACCGAGAATGCTTATGTGATCCATAAAGAGCTCGGCGAATGGATGACCAACAACATGACGGTGGTTCGCTACAATGACAAGCTTGAAGCTACCATCGGCAAAATCAAGGAATTGAAGCAGCGTTACCGCAATATCAATATGACGGATACCTCCAACTGGAACAACCAGGGCGTGGCTTTCACGCGCCAGCTGTGGAACATGCTGGAGCTGTCCGAGGCCATGACGCTGGGTGCGCTTCTCCGGAACGAAAGCCGTGGGGCTCACTATAAGCCGGAATTCCCTGATCGTAACGATGAAGAATTCCTCAAGACAACCAAAGCGACCTGGACGCCTGATGGACCGCAAATTTCATACGAAGAAGTGGATGTTTCCTTAATCCCGCCGCGTATTCGCGACTATTCGAAAGACAAGTAAGAAGGAAGGGGGATTTACGATGTCTCAAACGACAGCCGCCTCAAAGAGCGTTAAGTTTATCATTACACGTCAGGACAATCCGGAGACGAAATCCTATACTGAGGAATTCGAAATTCCGTACCGTCCCGGCATGAACGTTATAAGTGCGCTGATGGAAATTCAGCGCAATCCCAAAAATGCGCAGGGCCAAACGACCGCACCTGTATGCTGGGACTCCAACTGCCTTGAAGAAGTGTGTGGAGCTTGCTCCATGGTCATTAACGGCAAGCCGCGCCAAGCGTGTGCGGCTCTGATCGATAAGCTGGAACAGCCGATCCGAATTCAGCCGATGAAGACTTTCCCGGTTGTGAGAGACTTGGTAATCGACCGCAGCCGCATGTTCACGGCGCTTAAGCGCGTGAAGGCGTGGATTCCGATCGATGGCACCTACGACCTTGGCCCCGGACCCAAAATGGCGGAGAAGAAGCGCCAGTGGGCTTACGAGCTGTCCAAATGCATGACATGCGGTGTATGTCTTGAGGCTTGTCCGAACGTCAACGAAAAAACGGATTTTATCGGACCAGCCGCCATTTCCCAAGTTCGTTTGTTCAATGCTCACCCGACAGGCGAGATGAACAAGGAAGAGCGTCTGGAAGCGCTAATGCAGGACGGAGGCATCGAGGGCTGCGGCAACTCGCAGAACTGCGTGCGTTCTTGTCCGAAGGGCATTCCGCTGACCACGTCGATTGCGGAAATGAACAAGGATACAACCAAACACCTGTTTAAGCGCTGGCTTAGCGTTTAATCGGTTAATTTTAACACCAAGGCGTCTGACCGGGGCATGGCTTCGGTACAGGCGCTTTTTTGTTGTATGATAGAAATCATGTGTTTTTTTAGGATATTGAAATCGAGGTGAGTTACTTGATCATTGAAAGACCGATTACGATAAAAGATATTAGCGATGACCTGGTTGCTCTGGGCGTAAGGAAGGGAATGACCCTGCTGGTTCATTCCTCGCTTAAGAGCCTTGGCGGATGGATCGTCGGCGGTCCGGAGGCGGTTATACTGGCACTGGAGGGCGTACTGGGCGATGAAGGGACACTGGTGATGCCGACGCAGTCTGCGAACTTAACCGATCCGAAGACATGGGGGAATCCTCCGGCCGACCCGAAATGGTGGGATCTGATCCGCGAAGGCATGCCTCCCTATGATCCGGCTCTGACCGTCACATCAGGGATGGGGATCATACCGGAAGTGTTCCGCAAGCAAGAAGGGGTCATCCGAAGCCTACACCCGCATGTTTCGTTTGCTGCACGCGGCAGGGATGCGAAGGCGCTTATGCAACCCCATTCGCTGAATTACGGCTTGGGAGAAGTCTCGCCGCTGGCGCGTTTATATGAAGCTGGGGCCTACGTGCTTATGCTGGGCAGCGGCTATGCCAATAATACATCCTTCCACCTTAGCGAATATCGCGCGGACTGGGCAGGCAAGAAGGTGGTGACCGCGCACGCGCCAGTACGCAGGGTACAGGGAATTACAGAGTGGGAGGCATTCCAGGATATCAACTATCATTCCGACGATTTTGAAGCGATTGGAGCCTCGTTTGAAGCGCAGTGCCCCGGTGCATATAAGCATGGCCGTGTAGGAAAGGCAGACTGCGTATTGGCTGAACAGCGGACCATGGTGGACCATGCCGCGCAGTGGTTGGAGAAGAACCGTTAGATGCTAAAGCAGGCAGTTGCACGGCTCTCGTTCGTCTCGCATGCGTGTTTTGGCGCTATTTTTTAATGAGGGCTGGGCCGGACATGAACGTTGTATAAAGTGAGCAGGGGCGAAACTACCAGCGACCTCCAGGTGCATAAATACCGTTACAAGGGTAATAAAGGTGTAATGGTACGGTCTGCAGCTTCAGACCTCAAGCCAAAGGAGGGACTTGAAAATGTCATGGTGGATGTGGCTGCTCAATTTGACGGGCTTCCTGCTGTTGATTTATTTGTTCTACAGTATGGACAAGAAGTGGTCCAGCAGGCCTTTGCTGCTTGCTCCACTGCTCATTTATGTCCTGGTATCTGTTGAAGATTTGCTTGGGTGGATCGATCTGATGAACGTGGTGCCCGGAGATGGCGGCATGCGCGCTCTGATCCTGTTGTTTGCATTATGCTCCGTTATTTTCTATGTGCTGTACATATTCGACAAGATTGCAGACTCCGTCCATCAGCATGTTGATATGAAAACAACCTTGGTTCGGATCAGCATGGCGGCGGGGATGTGCATTTTGTTTTTCACGATGGTGTATATGTCGATCTATAAGCTGTTCGGAGGCACTTCCTTCGAAGGCGAGAATATCGGCCAGGATTTGCTGAGCCAGTTCATTACCTTTCTGTATTTCAGCATGGCGACGTTTGTGACGGTCGGGTATGGCGATGTAGCCCCAATCGATAATACGTCCCGGCTTGTCGTAGTGCTGGAGATTGCCTTCAGCTTCATTACCGTTGCGTATGCGCTGTCCATGCTGGGAACGCTGCGCCGGATTTTCACGCCGGGCGATGACGGCTTGGATGTGGCTGGCAGTGAAGAGAAAGCGAAGGCCAATAAGCCGCATCGAAGAAAGCATTCATCCATGTAAAAAAGCGCATCTTTGACGATGCGCCTTTTTTATTTGTGCTATTGGTCAAGTGAGCAAGACCTTAGTTAAAGCTACGGCTTCATCAGCTTTTTTAGAATGCCGAGTCCGTTCTTGGAAGGATAGCGGAATTTGAAATCGAACCGGTTGGTCTGCTTGAGCACGCTTTTCTTGTGAGAGAAGGTATGGAAGCTGTGTTCCCCGTGGTAGGCGCCCATCCCGCTCTCGCCGACACCCCCGAATGGAAGGAAGGGAGTGGCCAGATGCATCAGCGTATCGTTGACACATCCCCCGCCAAAAGAAACCGAGGAGAGCACGTAATCCTGAACGTCCTCATTCTCCGTGAACAAGTAAAGAGCGAGCGGCTTGGGACGGTGATGAATCGCCTGGACAGCTTCGTGTACATCCTCATAAGTCAGGATCGGACACAGGGGGCCGAAAATCTCTTCTTCCATAACCGGCATATCCCAAGTGATATCGTCCAGAACGGTGGGCTCGATGCGCAAGTTTTCCTTAGAGCGGTTCCCGCCATGGCGAAGGGTTCCATTGTTCAGAAAACCGGACAGCCGGTCAAAATGCTTCTCCGAAACCATGCGCCCATAGTCGGGATTCGTTAGAGGGTTCTCGCTGTAAAACGAAGTGATGGCGTCTTTCAGGTGCGCGATGAACTTCTCCTTGATCTTGCTGTGTACGAGCACATAATCCGGCGCGACGCAGGTTTGGCCGGCATTCGTATATTTGCCAAATGCGATACGTGCTGCCGCCAGGGCCAGAGGGGCATCCTCGTGGACGATACAGGGGCTTTTGCCTCCAAGCTCCAGCGTCACCGGGATCAACTGCTTGGCGGCGGCTTGCATGACGATTTTGCCGACATGGGTGCTGCCGGTAAAGAAGATATAATCCATCGGCTGCTCCAGCAAGCTTGTGCTTACCTCGGGTCCTCCCTCCACCGAAGCCACGTATTGCGGCTCAAACGTCTCCGTGATGATGGACGTAATGAGTCCGGATACGTTAGGCGTCAGCTCGGAGGGCTTTATAATCGCGGTGTTCCCGGCGGCCAAAGCTCCGATCAGCGGAGAGATGGCCAATTGCCATGGATAATTCCAGGGAGCAATAATCAGTACAGTTCCGTAGGGCTCAGGGTAAACCATTCCCTTGCTGCCTACATGCGTCAGTGCGGTTTTGACTCGCTGCGGCTTGGCCCAGCGCTTCAGATTCTTTATGATAAAGGAAAGCTCCTTATAGACAATGCCGATCTCCGTCGTGAAGGCCTCCTGTTCACTTTTGTTCAGGTCTTTGCGAAGGGCCTTCATGATATCGTTTTCCCTGGCAATCAGAACTTGACGCAGCTTGGTTAGCTGCTGCAGACGGAAATCCACTTCCTTGGTAATGTCTTTATGAAAAAAACGCCGCTGAGCTGAAACTAATGCTGCGATCGAATCGTTAACAGTCATATGTAAACCCCTTTCTGTTGCTATTCTATGTATATGAATAACCATAAGGACGATAAAGTCTGTACTCTTTATTATTATATAGGAGGATGTCCATCTATGAGAAATCCATCCTCGGCAGCCTCCCATGGCACAGCCCATGAAGGGGGAAAGCGAGAAGTCATGCAGACGAAGATGTCGCGCCGCCAATTTCTGAAGATGGGTGTTTCCGCCGTGGTCGGCGTTGGCGTTGCAGGCGGGGCTTACGCATCGTTATGGGAGCCTCATCAATTGGACATTACAAGACTGACTTTGGCGCTTCCTTCACTGCCCAAGGCTTTTGACGGGATGAAGGTCGTTCAGTTTAGCGATTTGCATCTGGGCTTTCACACCGGGGCAAAAGATGTGGCACGCTTGGTACAAGCCATTCAACAAGAGAAACCGGACATGATCTGTTTCACGGGGGATATGGTGGACGGCAATACAGAGGCTATGAGGGCTGCCATTCAACCGTTCACCGAGCTGAAAGCTCCTCTCGGTCTTTTTTCCATATTGGGTAACCATGATTACGAAGACGTGGAGATTCTAATCTCTTTGGAGGAAGAGGCCGGATTTCACGTGCTGCGGAACACGGCCGTGAAGCTGAGGCGGGAGGGTGCTGTCATCGCCGTGGCAGGTTTGGACGATGTATTCTGGGGGCAGCCGGATCCGGCTGCGGCCATTCAAGATTTACCCGACGGGATGTTCAAGCTGCTCTTAATGCACGAGCCGGATTATGCAGACACGACTGCGGCCTATTCATTCCATCTCCAACTGTCGGGGCACAGCCATGGGGGCCAGATCCGTTTGCCCTGGATTGGCGAGGTGATCACACCGCCCGGGGCAAAGCGTTATGTGCAAGGACTATATACTACAGGTTCGCAAGGAATGCTGCTCTATGTAAACAGGGGAATCGGCACGACGCAGCTTCCTTTTCGTTTCTTGTGCAAACCTGAGCTTACGGTGCTTACCTTGCGTTCCATGGCATAATGGGACTGAAATATGTGATCTGAACATTTCAAGATGAAAGGATCACTTGGAATTTGTTACACAAATGAAATATACCTGTTATCAAACTCTAACAGCCGCGGGTTAAACTTATCACATGACCCCCTTTTGAGAATATATATTATGTTTTGGACCCGGTAACGGGTCCACTTTTTTTTGCCTATTTTACTGTGCTTCCTATAAAAATACAAAAAAACAGAAGGAGGTGTACCCCATTAAAGAGGTACGGTCACCTTCTGCTTTTGTTCGAAATATACCAATTCCGTGTATCCGATTTCTTTGAGCACTTTAGCGACTTCGTCAAATTCATCTCCGACCCTTGACGGCTTGTGAGCGTCGGAGCCGAAGGTGACGTCAACGCCGTGATGGTGCGCGACCTCCAAGATGGCATTGGATGGATACCAGCCGCCGCACAGCTTGGTTTTGCCGGACGTGTTGATCTCGATGGCAAGGCCCGATTCCGCGATGACTTTCAACGTTTCCTCGATTGCTTCGTCGGCCTTGATTTCGGAGAACAGCGGATAATTCCCCTTCATGGCATCCATATGGGCGATGATCTGGAACATGCCGCTTCGCGCGAATTGGCGGATCAGATTAAAGTATTCCTCTTTATCCGCAACCTGCTGCTGCGGGGTCAGTTTCTTCCAGCGGTTTTTATTGAAGATGCTAACATCCCTGACGTGATGGATGGAGCCGATGATATAGTCAAAAGGGTAGGCCGTTAATGCCTGCTGATAAACCTGGGCATGATTCGGAAAATAATCGGATTCAATGCCCAGCAGGACCTTGATTTTACCTTCATATTCCCGTTTTAAGTCCAGAACTTCTTGTACGTACCCCGCAAAGTCCGCTTTTGCCATGGAGATGGCCGGAAAAGGCTGCTCTTCCGGGCTCCCGAAGTATGGAGTGTGGTCCGAGATTCCGATTACCTGTAAATCTGCCGCAATCGCTGCCTCGATATAATCTCGAATGTTGCCGTCTGCGTGACCGCAGCGGAAATGATGGGTGTGCAGATCAAATTTCATGTTGACCTCCTTTATAACGCTTGATTGATTATTATTCTAGGTTTGATGCGGCGTTATTCGCTGCTGATGAACTGTGTTTCGGGCATGCCTTTCAGGTCACTGAGGAATTGACGCATAGCGGAGCTGACGTATCGTCCGCTCTTATAGATTACGCCGACAGGGTGGCTGACTTCAAGCTCGCTCAGGGGAACAATCTGCAGGGTGCCGTTACGCAGCTCCGTCGCGACGGACTGCTTCGATATAATCGCTGCGCCCAAATTGATCTCGACCATCCGTTTAATTTCTTCGCTGCTAGACAGTTCCATAACAACCTGAGGCTCAATGCCGTGCTTCTTCATTACGTCGTCTGCGAAGCGGCGGCCAACGGTATCACGCGTTAGCAGAATCAGGGGGGTTCCGCCGAGCACATCCATGCTTGCCGTGGAGAGTTTGGCTAGCGGATGCTGAGGGGATACGACAAGCTCAAAGGTATCGTAGTACAGAATGGATGTGCTTAAGTTGGGATTGCGCTCGATCAGATAACCGATCCCGATGTCGATGAGCCCGTTCTCCACGCTGTGGTAGATTTGCGAAGAGGCCATGGATTGAATGGTTGTTTTAATATGAGGGAATTGATCCTGAAAGTAGGAAAGTACCCGTGGCAGGATCTGAATCGCTATGGAAGTGGTTGTACCCAGCTGAATATGACCCTGGGGAGTTTGATCAAGGTCGGATAGCCGCTGCTTCAGCTCATCGACGATCCCAAGGATTTGTTCGGCATGGTCCACGAAGACCTGTCCCCGGTCGGTTAACGTTACGGGCTGACTCCGGTCCACCAGCACTGTTTTAAATTCTTCCTCCAGGCTCTTGATCTGGGCGGATACCGCCGGTTGTGTCAGATTAAGAAGCTCTCCCGCTTTGCGAAAGCTCATCGTTTTGGAGATGGTAATAAGCGTTTCCAATTGGCTGATGTTCATAGCCTTCCTCCTTACTTGATATATTCTTCCGCTCATCTATCGCGTGCAATCTGTATTATTTAAATTATAGGTTATTCTTCCCGGTGGAGCAACGAAGGGAGCAAACCTGGTTGTTTTCGGCCGAAAAAATGAAAAACATTTTAATTTCCATTTAATTATTATTAAAAGATGGGGAAACCTTCCGATAATAGTAAAGTAGACATAGAAAAAAGGTGAGACCAAAGGCCCGTTTAAGCGAAAGGAATATCTTCGTACTAAAGCGTTTCAAGCGATAGCTGACATGGAAATACAGTTGTTGGAATGAGGGCTGTCGCTATTTTGTGATGATTTATTACAAGGTATCCATTATAATGTTTAAATATATAGGTGGGACTTTGGGACCCTGACCAACAACCCAGTGAAAGGGGCGTAATGAGGAATGAAAGCGGAAGTCATCAATCCTTTTTTAGAGTCCGCACGACACGTGATCGAACAAGTCATACAGGTTTCACCTTCCACGGGGAATCTTGGGGTCAAAGAGATCGGATATTTGGAGAATCATATCTGGATCCAAATTGGCATGACAGGCCAAATGAACGGTGACATTGTATTTGGAATTCAGGAGCAGGTAGCTCTGCAGATGGTATCGGTGATGATGGGCGGTTATGTCATTACCGAGATGGATGAGATGGGGCAAAGTGCGATTTCAGAGCTCGGAAACATGATAAGCGGCAATGCCAGCACCATTTTATCGAACCAGGGCGTCAGCGTGGATATTACGCCTCCCAAGGTAATGAAATCGGATAGCACGTCAAGTCTTATTCAGAAGAAAGCCCTTTGTATTCCGCTGAGAATGGAAGGAATCGGGGAGCTGGATATTCAAGTCATGATTTCATAAAATAGGAGTAATGAACCCAATAGCCGTGCATGCAAGTCTCTGTCAATAATGAGGAATCATGAGGTGTGCCGGCGAAGAAAGGGATAATGAAATCATGTTAAAAAATAAAGTTGTCGTCGTAACGGGAGCATCCAGCGGAATCGGCGCTTTGATCGCGGAGAAGCTTTCTGCAGAAGGAGCATATGTGGTGCTGTGTGCACGTTCGGTAGAACGTCTGCAGGAGGTGGGTGCGCGAATGCCGGGCCCCCATGAGCTTGCAACTATGGATGTTCAGAGCCCCGAGCAGGTGCAATCTGTCATGGAAGGCCTTCTTCGTCGCCATGGCAGAATCGACGTGCTGATTAACAATGCCGGCTACGGCAAGTTCGAAGCTGTCATGGACATGCGCCAAGAAGAGTTTCAGGACATGATGGACGTCAATTATATGGGCATCGTGCGCTGTACGCAAGCCGTGCTGCCGGGGATGCTGGAGCGGGGTGACGGCCATATCGTAAACATTGCATCCATGGCCGGAAAAATCGGAACGGCTAAATCCACCGCCTATTCGGCCACGAAGCATGCCGTGCTTGGGTTCAGCAATTCACTCCGGCAGGAGCTGAGGAACACAGGCATAACCGTGTCTACTGTAAACCCCGGCCCCATCGATACCCCGTTTTTTTCCTTGGCCGATCCGACAGGCGGTTATGTCCAAAATGTGAGCTGGTTTATGATGAAGGCCGAATATGTTGCGGATCAGGTCGTGAAGCTGGTGAGAAAGCGCAAGGAAGAACTCAATCTTCCGAGGCTGGCCTCACTGGGCATAAGGCTGTACCAGCTGTTTCCGAGGTTTGCAGACCGCGTGTCTTACAAATGGATGAATAAGAAATAACGGCTGCGGCGCTACAACGCTTCCGTTTCGGCAACAAGCTCCTGAAGCAGCGCAGTGGCTTGTTTTGTTTTTTCTGCATCTGATGAGAGCAGTGTGATTACTCGGTCCACGCGCTGCTTATAATTGGCTGGCTTGATGGGAAAGGTTTCGATCATGGCCACCGCACGCTTCTCATTGATGCAGTACAACTCATTTTTGGCAAACAGCACTTGATTCAAGCTCGAAATGCAGCGGAAGCAGTGGCCGGTTACATAGCTAAGATCATCGCTGGCAGCTGTTTTATCCGCAAACATCAAGGAGAAGGATGCTTCGAAGGTAAAGAAGCCAACGATTGCATCCTTTAATGCTTTTGGATAAGGAGCCGTTTTGGCTTTCAGCGACTGTATTCGGTTATCCGAATCCCACAGTATGCGGCAAATCGCGATTTCCCCCATATACATCACATTCAGATAAGCATGCGGATGTCCGGTTTGGTAATGCACGGATACTGAGCCTGCGGAACAGTCGTCGATGATGCCGGATACGCGGTGTACATCACGGAATAAGAAATCCACATGATAGCCCTCGATCATTAACCAACCGCCCCCGTTAACCCAGGCACCCCATTCACCCAATGAAGTAATAATCCCCTCCCGATGCTCGTCATCTAATTTCTTCGCCACCTTAGCGATGTTCTCTACCTTGAATCCTTGTGATTCATCGTAATAAATGCCGATATCGATATCGGAATCCGGTTTGGCGGTTCCTTTGGCTCTGGACCCCCCGAGTACGATCCCTATAACGCCGGGCACCTCCCGAAGTTCTTCCGTTATCCGCTGGATCAAAGAATCAACTTCTGCACTCATGCATGTTCTCCTCCTTAAATGTTGTATACGGAATTGATCTACCCTTATGTATACCTTTGCCTCATGGATTCAATTTTTTCGCGGGTCCATTGAACGGCTTCAGCTGGGGAGATGATGGTAGCATCCTCTCCGAGACGCCACACATAGTCCGAATAGAAGAAGATGTCGGCTGCTGGTAATTCAAGCTGAATAATTCCGCTGCCATCCTTGTTCTTATGGATATGGGGGCCAAGGCGAGTATCCGTTTCAAGCAGCCAAACCCCTTTGGAAGTTAATTGTACCTCAAACGGCTTCATTTCCCCATCCCCGGTTTCCGGTATGTCACGCAGCGTTTGGCTGGCGATATCTTGACGGATCGTTATGGACTCATTGAAGCTGGCAGCAATGATCCGGTCGACTCTGAACTGTCTGATATCCTCTTGAGTAAAACAGTAGGCCGGACAATACCAGTAGCCCGAGCTTGCATACAAGCCGATAGGCTGAATATGCCGCTGACTGCTTCCTGCGGATGAACGATAGGAGATGGTGACCACTTGCCGAACCATGATGGCTTCCATTAGCGTTTGTAAAATCTCGCTGGACATCGCACGGAATGGACTGTGGATCATAACGCGATCCTTAAGACGGTCAATCTGCTCCTTGGTATCTGCCGGCAAATAATGATAGAACTTGTGGAGGGCCGTGGCGGCTCCGTCACCGAACGGGAGCGTGCTGAAATAGCTTAAGGATTGGCACGCAAAAAAGATGGCGGTCGCCTCGCTTTCCGTGAAACTGATCGGCGGCAGCATCCGCTCCTGCAGCAATCTGTATCCGCCCCCTCGGCCTTGCACGGAGTAGATGGGAACGCCGAGCCCGCTCAGCTCATCCAAATCTCTTGACAGGGTCCTTACGGAGAGCCCGAATTCATCGGCCAGCTCTTTTACCGTAAACGATTTTTTTGCATTGATCATCATCATTAATTGAATCAGGCGCTGGGATTTCTGCATAGGAATACCTCCGTCTCATATCATTTATTTTATCTTATTCTTTAAATAAGACAATATTTGTCTTATTTAAAAGATATGATGTTCTCAAGAAGCAAGGGTTCACGCTGAATCCTTGGAGCAGGGTCCATTAAGGGAGGAGAATATAGAATGAAACAAGACATGACTAAAGAAGAGCTGGGATTTGTTTTTATACACGGAGCAGGATTGAACGGAGGAGTATGGGATTACGTTGTGGAAGGGCTGGGTCATCCGTGTTTGAAAGTGGAATACCCATTGCGGGATCGGAACGTGGTTTCGGGACATCATTTGGGGCTGGAGGATTACGTAAACCATATGGCGGAGCAGGTGAGAACGTGGGAGACGAACAAGTTTGTCATTGTGGCGCATTCCCTGGGCGGGGTATTGGCTATGGAGCTGGCCTCCCGTTTCACAGGCCGTGTTGCCGGTTTTGTAGCCATCGGTGCCGCGATTCCTAAGCGCGGAGGTTCATTTGTTTCGGTGCTTCCGTTTCCTCTGAGGGCCATCATGCCGATCATCCTGAAAACGGCTGGCACGAAGCCGCCTGAATCCGCAATCCGTAATGGGCTGTGCAGTGATCTGCCGGAGGAGTTGGCTTCCCGAATCGCAGCGGAGTTTGTTCCGGAATCCCGCAGAGTCTATACGGATCGCGTTCAAGCGTCTGTTCCCGATGTGCCAAAGCTTTATGTGAAGCTCACCCAAGACAAAGAGTTCGGATTATCCACGCAGGAAAGCATGATAGCCAATCTGTCTGCAGATGGGGTGGAAAGCCTCAGCACCGGCCATTTGCCAATGCTGAGCGATCCCCGTGGAGTCCAGCGGATACTGGATGGCTTCGCAAATCAAGTGAACGAAGGCCGTCACCCGGTTATCTCATCATAATCTGATCCCGTCTCGGGCCGACGGATATCGTCTTGATAGGAACGCCAATGGACGATTCAATGAACTGCACATATTGCTGTGCGGCTTCCGGGAGCTCGTCAAAGGATCGGATATGCGACAGGTCGCATTTCCAGCCCTTCAGTGTTCTCAGAACAGGCTTTGCAGACTGGAGATCGGCCGTTACCGGAAAATGGTCAATGATGCTTCCGTCCTCTAATTCGTAGCCAACGCATACGGGGATGTCATCCAGGTACCCCAGGACGTCAAGGTTAGTGAGAACGGCTTCGGTAGCTCCCTGCACCATGCAGCCGTAACGGGTGGCTACCGTATCAAACCATCCCATTCGTCTTGGCCGGCCAGTCGTTGCCCCGTATTCGCCTGCATCGCCGCCACGGCGGCGGAGCTCATCCGCTTCATCCCCATGCAGCTCGGTCACGAACGGGCCGGCGCCGACACAGCTTGAATAAGCCTTAACCACAGCAATGACTTGGCTGATGGCGTACGGCGGCAGTCCAGCTCCGACCGGTGCATAACCTGCCAGCGTGGAGGAGGAGGTGGAGAACGGGTAAATCCCGTGATCCGGATCCCGCAGTGCCCCTAATTGGCCTTCCACGAGAATAGGGTCGCCTTTCATATAGGCTTGCTGCAGCATCGTGGTGGTATCCTTGATATATGAAGACAGGAACTGGAAGGACTCCAGCAGTTGCTTGGTCATCTCCTCAACGCTTAGCGGATCTCTCCCGTACAGATGCTGCAGCTGCACGTTCTTGATGGCAAGCATCTGCTCGAGCCGTTCACGAAGCCTCTGGGGATGGAACAGATCAGCTACCTGAATGCCCAGCTTTGCATATTTATCAGCATAGAATGGCGCGATCCCGCGTTTCGTAGAACCGAATCCCCGGGCACCGAGCCGTTCTTCTTCCAGTTCATCCAGCAGCCGATGAATAGGAAGCACGACTTGGGCGCGCTCCGATATAAACAGTTTGGGGGCGGGGACGTTCCTTGCTTCCAGCTCCTGCAGCTCCTTGATCAATACCTCCATATCCAAAGCGGTTCCCGGACCGATGATATTTGTTACGTTTGGATAGAATACACCTGACGGCAGCATGTGCAGCGAAAACTTCCCAAAATCGTTAATAATGGTATGTCCTGCATTGCTCCCTCCCTGAAATCGGACGACATACGACGATTGCGCCGCAAGAACATCCGTCATTTTTCCTTTGCCTTCATCTCCCCAATTGGCTCCTACTATGGCTGTAACTGTCAAAGCATATTCGCCTCCTACGGTCTTTTTCTTTACAGGGCTCATTATATGAGCTGAATTATCATAAATAAAATTGATATTAGTAATAGTAGACATTAGTTTCATTTATGTTATACGATTCTGTAGAGAAGAATACGGATAACAGGTGAATTCTAAGCTGATCTTTCGTTAAGAATTCCCGTTATCATAGGATAAAATCGAGGTAATCATAATGGAAATCAATATGGAGTGGTATCGTGTCTTTTATTGGACCGCCCGGCTTGGCAGTTTATCGCGGGCAGCGGAGCATCTCCATATCACCCAGCCGGCCGTCAGCCATACCATTAAGCATTTGGAGGGAACGATCGGAGGGCCGCTGTTCTTTCGGACAACCAAGGGGGTTAAACTCACGTCGGAGGGTGATGTGCTGTTTCGCTATATCGAGCAGGCCTTCAGCTTTATCGAGATCGGCGAAAAGGCGATTGCGGACATGCATAACTTGCAAAGCGGCGAAATTAATATTGGAGCAAGCGATACGTTGTGCAAGTATTATTTGCTGCCGCATTTGGAGTATTTCCACGCCACTTATCCGGATATACGCATCCGCATCTCCAACCGCACAACCCCGGAAACGCTGTCCCTTCTCAAGGAAGGGAAGATTGATTTTGGCATCGTTCATTTACCGGCCACCGATAAACAAATCGATTTTCGCGCGAGTTCGCCGATCCATGATTGTTTAGTTGCCGGCAAGTCATTTGTGGAGCGGGCACAGTTACAGCACCCCTTGTCCCTTCGCGATATCGGGAACTACCCGCTGCTTATGCTGGAGAGGGGCGGGAGCACAAGAAACTATGTCGATCAATATGCCGAGCGGCAGGGAGTGACGCTGAAACCCGAGTTCGAGCTTGGCAGCATTGAGCTGCTGGTTCAGTTTGCCCGGAGCGGCTTTGGACTGGCTTTTGTCATTCGCGACTATGCTAACGAGGAACTGCAAGGAGGACAGCTGATCGAGGTGCCGCTCCATCCTCCGATTCCCGAGCGCAGCATAGGAATTGCAACGCTTCGAGGCATTCCGTTATCTGCTGCCGCCAAGTCATTTCTTTCTCTTTTGCCTTAGCCAGGTCGGTAATCGAGCCATTCGAATTGGCCATGTTTGAAAGTGCTGTTCACTGCCGTTTAGGATGTTTGATTTGGTGAGGACTCCTGTTTTGGCATATAATGAAAAAGAGTGATCAAAACTTGGTAGGAAACACGCCTGCTACCACCGTATGAAGTAAACAAACCACATGTATCGGAAGATTTTTTCTAGCGATATCAGGCAGACGCGCTTTGGAATTATAGACTTCTGATATCTAAAAAAAGGATGGACTAACATATGACTGCTACTACATTTCATACATTAGGAATAGCCGAGGATTTGTCCTCCAGATTAACGGAGTTTGGCATTGTCACGCCTTCTCCCGTTCAGGCTGAGGCTATACCGCCCATACTCGAAGGCAAGGACGTGCTTGCGACTTCCCAGACAGGCACAGGCAAGACGCTTGCTTATTTGCTGCCTGTGCTTCAGGGCATCGATCCGGAGATCAAGGGAACACAGAAATTGATTCTTGCTCCGACACAAGAGCTTGCCGTACAGATTGTGAGAGAGAGCGAGCGTTACGGGGAAGCCCGCGGAATCGGTGTGCTCGGTCTCATCGGGGGCGCCGCGGCCAAGCGTCAGATTGAGAAGCTGAAGCTGCATCCGCAGCTGATCGTAGGGACGCCGGGACGCGTGCGGGAGTTGATCGAAATCCGGAAATTGAAGATGCACCAAGTAAGCACGATCGTAGTGGACGAGGTGGATCAGGTATTTAATCTGGGCGGCGCCGGCGATGTGGATCGCATTCTGCGCAGTGCATTACGTGATCGTCAATTGGTATTCTTATCCGCCACGGTGAGTCCGGAGACGGCAGAGCTCGTTAAGAAGGAGATGGATCAGCCGGTCGAAATCGGGATTGATCCCGAGCAGCGGACACCGTCCGCGCTGGAGCATTATTATTTTGTGACCGAAGAGCGTGACAAGTTGGACATGCTGCGCCGCATAGTCCGGCATTACAATCCCGACCGTGCGATTGTCTTCGTCAATGCCACGGAGAATTTGGCAGAGGTTGAAGCGAAGCTGAACTACCTCGGCTTAAATGCGGCTGCCATCTATGGTGATGCCGACAAGATGACCAGAAGCCGGGTTTTGAATGCGTTTAGAGAAGGGCGTACCAAGCTCTTGGTGGCTAGCGATGTCGCTGCCCGCGGACTTGATATTGAAGGACTCGGCATGGTCATCAATTACGATCCGCCTATTGACGCCGAGCATTATACACACCGCGCAGGACGTACTGGACGCATGGGTCGGAGCGGCATGGCGATAACGCTCGTAACGGACCGTCAGACGTTCATCATGCGCAAGTTCAATCGCGAGCTGGGTATATCAATTGAAGAACGCGCTCTGTATGGCGGGAAGGTTAGATCTCCTCGTGCTACACCAGCAGCCGATCGAGGACATGGT
The DNA here is from genome assembly GCF_056173265.1 of Paenibacillus sp. QJM3NY_38. Taxonomy (NCBI): domain Bacteria; kingdom Bacillati; phylum Bacillota; class Bacilli; order Caryophanales; family Paenibacillaceae; genus Paenibacillus; species Paenibacillus sp. QJM3NY_38. The sequence continues at coordinate 6,158,761 of NZ_CM149665.1, read as the reverse complement.
CCACGTGGGTCAGCCGGAGGTACTGCCCGAAAAGAGAAACCGGCCCGAAAGCCTGCTTCCACCAGCGCCAATGGTAAGGCGGGAAGCGGTAAGGCATCGGGTGAGCGTCAGAGTGAAAGGGAGCGGGACCGCAAGAACAAGGGCGCTCCAAAATGGCTGAAGAATAAGCCTCCACGGAGCTAATGGCTGCAAGCTCCATCCATGCGGAGCTTGCAACCGGTATGTTGTTTTCGGGTCCGATTCAACGGATGTGGTCGACATCCACAGGGACCGGACTTTTCAGAATAAGAGGTGATCGATAATGAGTGAACAGCCGGTATTGTCTGTTCAAGGATTAAGCGGCGGGTATAGCATGAACCGACCGGTTCTGCACGATGTAACCTTTCAGGTTGAACCGGGTGAGATGGTAGGATTGATCGGCCTGAACGGGGCGGGCAAGAGCACCACGATGAAGCATATTCTCGGACTGATGAACCCGCAAAAAGGGAGCATTCAGGTGCAAGGGAAGAGCCGGGCAGAGCATTCCGAAGCTTATCACGGCGCTTTGGCGTTTGTTCCAGAATCCCCGCTGCTGTATGAGGAGATGACGGTACGCGAGCATCTGGAATTTACGGCGCGCTCCTATGGCGTATCCCGTGAAGATTATGAGTCGCGTTCGGAGCAGCTGTCCAAGATGTTCCGCATGGAAGAGAAGATGGACAGCCTGTCCACGCATTTATCCAAGGGTATGCGCCAAAAAGTGATGATCATGTGCGCGTTTGTCGCCAGACCGTCGCTGTACATCATTGACGAGCCCTTCCTTGGGCTTGATCCGCTCGGGATACGTTCGCTGCTTGACTTCATGCTGGAGCTGAAGGCGTCCGGCGCTTCGGTATTGCTCAGCTCCCATATTCTCTCCACGATTGAGAATTATTGCGACCGGTTCATCGTGCTGCACCGCGGCAGCATCATTGCTCAGGGAACGCTGAAGGAAATTCAGGACCAAGCCGGAAGGCCGGGGATGTCGCTGGAGGAGCTGTTTAATGTGTTGATTCAGGACGGTAAAGGCGAATGAACCTGCGTGAGCTGTATGTCAAACGACGCGGGCAGTTTTGGGGTGAAGTTCTCCCCTATCTGGGTTATGTCATACAGAGCGGGGTAGCCGTCGTATTTCTGTTTCTGCTGATTGCATTCGCTGCCTGGTATACTGCACTACTGCAGCAGATTCCGCCAGATCTGCCGATTCGCTGGATCATGATGATTTTCCTTGTGCCCCTTATGATCAACAGCAGCATCCGTACCTATCTGCGTCCGGCGGATACGGTGTTTCTCATTCCGCAGGAATCCCGGATGAAGAAATACTTCAGTACAGCATGGTTCAGCGGCGTCATTTATAAAATCATCGGTTTGGGACTGGTGATGTTAATCCTATGGCCTCTATACATACGCAGCGATGTTTCACCAAAACCGCTGCTGGCTACGTTTGTTGTTTTGACGCTGTTTAAACTGCTCTCCAGCTTCGGCAGCTGGAAGGAGCAGCTTATGGTGTCAAGGAACGCGGCAGCAGCCTACCGGGCACTCCGCTGGATCATTCCGGCGCTGAGCTTAGCCGCCTGGTTATGGCATCCAACGGGCCGCGCCCTCTTGTTCATGGCGCTGCTCGGCCTCACGTATATTGCCGCCTTGTCGGTACCCGGCAAGTACCTGGTCGCTTGGGAACGATTAATCGCCGTTGAGGAGCGACAGGCGAGCCGGGTGATGATGGTGTTGAGCTGGTTCGTGAATGTGCCTCAGCGCGGGCAGCGTGTCCATGCGCGGAAATGGCTGTCCGGATGGGGCAAGGGCTTGGCGTGGAAGAAGGAAAGCGCCTATCGCTTTCTTCTGATTAAGAGCCTGACGCGCAGTGATATTCTGGGCATACTGATTCGGGTCGGACTGTTGGGAGCCTTTCTGGTGTGGGCAACCCGGGAGAGTCTGGTATCGGCGATTGTGTATCTGGTCAGCCTAATGATTATCGGACTCCAACTGTCTGCACTGCGAAAGCTTCACCCGGAATCGTTCTGGCTGCATGTCTACCCGCTTCCGGAAGGTACGCGCCGCGACAATGAAGGGAAACTGATCTTCCAGGTGCAGCTGTTCTGGGCTGTCCTCCTGTGGCTCCCACTCATTCCGGACATCCTGAGTGCCCCCGGACGTATATTGGGTACGCTGGCTGCAGGGATCGTGCTTGTATTTCTGTTCCGAAGCGCTGCTGCCCGGAAGAGCCGACGTGAAGATGATGACGACGAATAAACGGGAAGAGGCCGGGACGTTAACGTCCCGGCCTTCTATTGTAATTATAGTATGGGTTATTCCGGTTGCAGAAATCGCAGTGCGTGGTGTGGCGACCTGCGATTTCTGTTAGGCTGTTATCTAGTTGTCGTTACACCCAGAAAGAACGAGTGATGATAACGAGCAGGATAAAGAGAACCAGGATTGCTCCAACTCCGTATCCACCGCCGTATCCGCCGCCGTATCTTACTTCTTCAACTGCACCCATGTTCATTCCCCTTTCAGTTCGTTGATTTGTAGTACACGGTATTGTATGTAGCTAATGGTCTATGTGTATGGGCGAGCGTTTATTTGTGGCAGAAGAAAAAACAAAGACCGGGGATGATTCTCCCCGGTCTTTGTTATGCTTGAACGGTTATGTTGTTGGATGCAGCTGATCACTAAGCCTTCTGCAGATCTTGAATCCCTTTGTAGACCAGGTCGAACAGATCCTCCAAATACTCCTCGTCAATACAAGAGAAGGCGATCCGGAGATCATGCTCGCCAAGGGCGATGGTTCCTACGCCATACTCATGGATGAGATGGGAACGGAGCTCCTCGGCATTTACCGTGTTCAGCTTCAGGCACATGAAGTAGCCGGAGTTGAACGGATAGTATTCCCACACATCGCCGTATTTGCCGCTGTCGAGAATGGATTTCACTTTGTTGGCGCGGCCTTTCATGATGGCGAATTTCTCTTCCTTCTGTTCATGGAATTCCGGCGCCTTCAGCGCTTCCAGCACAAAGGTTTGCGAAGGGTGGGAGGCGCTGGATATCGTAGCGCGAATAATGCCGAGCGTCTTCTGCTCCAGAGCGTCCAGCACGTCTTTATCTTCTGCCGCATACGTGATAAAGCCAACACGGAATCCCCATACGAATTCTTCCTTGGTCGCTCCGTCAACCTTCACAGGAAGCACGCGAGGGTGAAGGCCTGCCAGACGTCCAAAGAGCGATTCCTTCAGCGAATCTTCAAAGAACAATCCGAAATACGCATCATCCGTAACAACCACAATATTCATACCAGCTTCGGCCGCTTCCTGGATCGCGGACACGATGGCGGCCCCTTCCTGAGCGCCAGGCGTATAACCCGTCGGATTGTTCGGGAAGTTCAGGAGAACGATCGCTTTGCCTTTATCCTTCTGGCTCAGCAGAGCCTGACGAAGTCCTTCGGCGTTAAATTTCATATCATCTGTGAAGAGAGGATAGGTTACATGAATGCCATGGCGGCGAATGCCGAATGTCAGCTCGTAATTCTCCCAATTCTTATCGGGATAAATAACGGCGTCCCCTTCATCCACGAACAAATCGGCTACGATGCTAAGACCATGCGTCAGCGCATTCGTAACGATCGGATTGCTGAAGCTCTTGCCTTCAAGCGAAGGGTTCTCCTGAATCATCTTGTTTCGCCATACGGAGCGCAGCTCCGGCTTGCCTGCCGGTGGGGCATACGGGTACAGATCCTTCGGCTGGTAAGCCGAAAGTTTGTCCTGGATGACGCCCAGATGCATCGGGACTCCGCCTTCGGTTGCAATACCGATCGTAGCGTTATATTTTTTCGCATGGCTCGTCGCTTCCGCAGATTGGCTCAGTATGCCTTCTTTCGGGAAATAGATTTCTTTGCCGAGTGTGGAGAGCATGTCGTACACATGCGGATTGCCGGCTTGCATTTTTCCATTCAATTGACCAACCAATGGGTTCATGAACTGATTCCTTCCTTCCGAATACTTTTGGTTAAGGTAAGTGCAGGTGACAAGATGCCTTTACGTTTTCATTGCCTAACATTATACCACCTACCCCAGGAACCGTCACGGATAATTGTAATGCTTTAACGCGGTCCAGGGTGATACTTGCATATCAGTCCGGCGGTTTCTCCATCCCGCTCCTTGCCGCGGCATTCAAGCCCTTCGACTACGGCCTGGAGCCGATCCGGCTTCAGGTTCTGGCCGAACTTGAATTTGGCGCTCATTCGCTGCGGAGCGAGCTTGATGACGGCTACCCCTTTCAGTCTGGGGATATAAGCCCGGTCATTCGCGTCGATGGCGCGGTATCCGCCTTCAGGCTGCAGTTTAGTCATTAGGGCCTCCATCGCAAGGGCTTTTTCCTCCAGATCATCCACGATTACCACTTCGCCGACAGCCGTTACGCTTTTAAAGTAGGCCGTGGCCGGGCAGGCCATCTCCGGATCGGAGAAATAGGAAGGGATCAGGGCATACTCATCGGCGATGGTAAAGCACACGGCGGGCGTCCGGCGCAGATGGTCCATTTTTTCCCCCATCCGGCTGCCATGAAAATAAAACGCGCCGTTAACATACGCGTAGTTCAATGGCGTTACACGCGGAATTCCCTCTTCATCGGCTGTTCCAAGGAAACCAAAGCTCATGCCGCTAAGGAAGTCCTCGATTTCTTGTTGATCCTCCATCGTAAATTCGTCTCTTCTCATGGTTAAACGCTCCCCCTATCATTTTGATTAACAGCATACGATGAACATTGACAAGTAAAAAGCGCCAATTTAGAGTAATTTATATAGTCCAATTTTAAAGTATAACAATAGAGGAGCCGTCATTATGGAGCTGGGATTGCCTTTCGAGAGCTATGTGGAACAATATCGATATAAATATTTGGCTCTATACCACGCAATTCGCGCGGCCATTCATAGTGGCAAGCTGCCGGAAGGAACCCGACTTCCCGCTACGCGGGAGCTTGCAAAGCTGTACGGCGTGTCCAGGGGATCGGCCGCGCAGTGTTATGACATGCTGATGGCCGAGGGTTACGTCGTATCCCGGCAGGGCAGCGGAACTTACGTGGCCGAAGGGATTGCTGCCATGGCAGACCAGCAGCCATTGGCCGAGCGAGCGCCGGTGCTCTCCGCTTGGGGACAACGCCTGATGAGTCAGAGCGGGGAATATGTCTCGGCACAGCAGCTGCTGGAGGAGCCTCCCCCGGGTACGATCTCATTCGCGAATGCGAGGATGCCCATGGAGGATTTCCCCTATTCGGAGTGGCGTAGCGCGTTATCCTACGCAGGCGGAAGTGGGGGAGCCGAACTGCGGAACGGCGCGCCGCCGGAAGGGGATATCGAACTGCGTCAGGCGATAGCCGGACACCTGCGCTTTACGCGGGGCATACAGGCCGATCCCGAGCATATCGTGATCTTCAGCGGTTCCATGCAGGGGCTTGTCCTGATGTTTCAGCTGCTGGTTGATCCCGGCGATCACGTGGTGATGGAGGATCCGGGGTATCAGGGAATTCACCGGGGCATAAGCCTGAGCGGCGGGATTCCGCTGCCGTCCCCCGTCGACGATGCGGGATTGATACCGCGTGACTGGGACGCCGGCCTGCTTGTCGTAAGCCCCAGCCGTCAATACCCGACGGGCGCGGTCCTGCCGCTGGAGCGAAGAAGGGCGCTGCTGAATTGGGCACGAAGCCGACAGGCCTTTATTATCGAGGATGATTACGACAGCGAGTTCCGGTGGGGCGGCAAGCCGATTGAGCCCCTGCGGATGCTGGATAACGAGGGACGTGTCATCTTCGTCGGTTCGTTCTCCAAAACGATGTTCACCGGGCTCCGCATCGGGTATGCCGTGCTGCCCCCAAGCCTGGTTGAGGCGGTCGTGCAGGCCAAGGCTCTGTATGAGCCGATCTCACCATCCGTATTGGAGCAGCGCGCGCTGGCGCGCTTTATTATACGGGGAGGATACGGTCGGCATCTTAGAAGAATGACCCGGCTGTACGGCGCACGATATGGGGCGCTTCGCCAGGCGATGGATACCCATGCCTCCGAACTGTTTCGTCTTCATCCCGGCGATGCCGGCCTGCATGTTTACGCGAATTGGCTGCGCTCCGCGGAAGATTATGCCCTGTTCCAGGAAGCTGCCCGCAAGCGCGGCGTCATGTTTCGGGATGCAGCGGCCTATCATCGTACGCCCGGACCGCCTGCCGCCTGCTTCGGCTTCTCGCATCTCGGCATATCCAGCATCGAAGAAGGGGTTGCCCGGATGGCGCAGGCATGGCGGGACATGCAAAAAACATAAAAAACGGGTATGATGGAAAAGAGGTCAATTTTTGAATGAGATGAGGGGGTTATGACGAGATGCTGAATGCATCGCCGTCTTCGTTTATAATCATGCCTGCGCTTGCCAAAATCGTGTGCGAGCCGGGCTGGAAATGGCAAAAACGCGAAAGGCCCATGCAGAACTACGATTTGTTCTATGTATGGAGCGGCGAAGGCACGGTCGAGCTTAATGACGAGCCCTTTGCCGTGGGAAAAGGAAGCTGCTTCCTGTTCCGTCCAGGAGATCATACGAGCGCGACGCACAATCCGCAGAAGCCGCTCGTATTGACATATATCCATTTTGACGTGACCGACCCGGTCCAAGAGATTCCGGCATCTTATCGCAAGCTGACGGAAACGATGGATTTCGAATATTTGCTTGCACGCTATGTGCGTTTGTATCTGGACAAGCCCTATGGATCATTGGAGGAGGGGCAGCTAATTCTGAAACAGCTGATGATTCATCTGCTGCGTGCAGATCTCGCGGAGCCGGTGGTCAAAAAAGCAAGCAATCAGCTGTCCGAGGCGATCCATGAAATCGCGAATTACGTACGCCAGCACCCGGGTGTTCCCCATCGGGTCGAGGATTTGGCGGCCAGAGCGGGATTGTCCCCCCGTTACTTCTCGATCAAGTTCAAGGAGCTGATCGGCACGCCGGTACAATCCTACATTATTCAGATGCGGATCGAGCGGGCGCAGCATCTGCTGCTGCATCAGGGGATGAACGTAACGGAGGTAGCCGACGCGCTGGGGTACCGGGACATATTCTTTTTCAGCCGGCAATTTAAGCAGTATACGGGCAAGAGCCCATCCGAGATTCGGTGATTTCCCGCCCTTCCATAACTTACCTGGTGGGTCGAAGGGCAAATGGGTTTCATAGCAAGCGATTTAGGGTAAAAACGACATACAGCTTCATTCTAAGATATCAGAAAGTATAAATTCGAAGCATGAGCCTTCCTGATATCGCAAGAAAAACTTCCGCTAAATGCGGTCTGTCTTCTATGCGAGTACGTCGATAGACGTTTTTCTTATGAAGGGGGGGAGAGAGGAATGAGCCCAAGAAGACGGGTGCGTGGACGTTTCTTCAGTCGCGGTGGCTGCGGTATTTTCAGAAATCGCTTGCGCCGCATGAAGACAATGACTCAGGATCATCAGAATGTGTGGTTTTAACGAGACTTAGGCCTACATACGGGGACGTGGAATCCCGTTATCATATACGCTTTTTTCTGGATGAACGCGAAAGGGAGCTAAATGGCTCCCTTTTTTTGATATGTATTGGGGTCCCCGCAAAGTATTTGGAATAAGCATCGAAGCATAGGCTCCACTTTGTGGTTCTATTTAATGGATGCACATGGGAATAGGGAGTATGTCTGATTACGTTGTAAAAGGATGCATATACGGATAGGGACTCTGTTGGCATTGCGAAAATTTGTTATATTAGGAATATGTATAAAGCGCTAAACGCAGGGTTTTAATGGACCGGACAGGCAGTTCGGATAACGGAAGGGTGACGGGTGTGACGGAGAGAGCGGCATTGGCGGAGCAAGCGGTGATCCGGTGGTAACGGCGGGAGCAGGAAAGGTTGCGCTGATCACGGGCGCGTCGAGCGGGTTCGGACTGCTCATCAGCTTGGAACTGGCAAAAGCGGGCTATGACGTGGCAGCGGGTCTGCGCAGACCGGAGGCGGCTGCAGAGCTGATGACCCGAGCCGAACAAGCAGATGTTGTCGAACGCATTCACGTATTCCAGCTGGATATATGCTTGGAGGAGCAAGTCAAGGCAGCTGCTTGGGAGTTAGAGCAGAAATTCGGCCGCTTGGACGTGCTGGTAAACAACGCTGGCGAAGCGGTAGGCGGCATGGTGGAGGAAGTACCGCTCAGCGGCTGGCGCAAGCAGTTGGAGACGAATTTTTTCGGGACCGTATCGGTAACGCAGCATATGCTCCCGCTGCTGCGCAAGACCGGACGATCCAAAATCATTCTCATGAGCAGCATTAGCGGCGTGGTCGGCTTTCCGGGTTATGGTCCCTATGCGGCATCCAAATTTGCGCTGGAGGGGTTCGGCGAGAGCCTGTCCATGGAGTTGATGCCCTTTGGCATCGATGTCGTACTGATTCAGCCCGGTGCCTATGGCACGCCGATCTGGAATAAAAGTTTTGGGGAGCTTACGGTAAAGGAAGGATCACCCTACAGCGGTCTGCTGAAGGGCGTGCTGGACTATTCCGAGCGGACAGCCAGGGGAAGCGGAGATCCGCAGGAGGTAGCCAGGTTTGTGGCAAACATTGCGTCCATGTCCAAACCGAGGTTCCGCTATACGCTGCCCAGAGGTACGCGGCTGACCGCATGGATCAAGGGCGTACTGCCGGATCGGCTGTTTCAGCGGATCGTTTATCGGATGCTGGACCGGCGTTAATCATTCATGCAGCGAATGATTCATGGCCTTAACTTGTCATGCGATGCTTGGTGAAGCTTGATAAGGTGAATGGAGTTACCCTTTTCTGGATGGAGACGGGTGAAGCAAACCAAGCAGCTCTCCCATCTTCACCTTGGAGCCGGGTTCCAGGTCACCGCGCGGAGTAAACGTGCCGTTCTCTGTCAGAAGCACGACGGTAGAGCCGAATTCAAAGTACGCGAGTTCATCGCCGATCTCGTATTTCTTCACGTTCTCGTCGGCATAACGGATGCTGCTTACGTTCATGGCTCCGACCTTCACGACGGCAACTTCGCCGAACTCATGCGCAATATAGGTAATGAGGCGCTCATTACGGCTGAGCACATGCCGGATATGGGTCATCGCAAAATCGTTCACGGGGTAAACGCGTCCCTTTAAATGCTCGCTTTCCGCCTGAACACCGGTTACAGGGGAATGAATGCGATGATAGTCGGTTGGGCTTAAATACAATACAAATGCATAACCGTTGATGTAGTTTTCCATTCTCGGTGATTTGGCGAGCAGCTCGCTCAGGGTATAATCCTGTCCCTTGACGCTCAGAATGGTGCCGGCGTTGACGGCGCACATCGCCGATATCGTGGCATCGACGGGGCTTACCATGGCATCGGCGGTGTCGTCTATGGCGCGCAGGCCTATTTTTAACCGGCGGGAAAAGAATTCGTTCAGTGAGCGGTATTCGTGGATTTCTTTCTCCGCTTCATGCGCCGGAATTTGATAAATTCGTATGAATGCAGGTATTAGATGACGGCTCAGCCGGCTGTGGGAACAATGCCCCATGATTCGGGACAGCCACTTGCGGGAGGACAGCTCAGTCATCAGACGCAGCAATTGTTTAGCCATGTCATTCTCCTTTGTGCATAGGTGTCAGCAATAAACGTTGGTGGAAAAGCCAATCACTCTGATATTGACATAGAATGAGCTGGAAATCAATAAATAGCCATTTTTGAAAAAAGGTTCTTGCTAATTGGAGAACGAATGTGTATTTTAAGATTAACATGAAACCGAATAGGGAATACGGGGGCTTGAGTGAATCAGGCTGAGATTGCAGCTGTTATCCGCTGTTGACCGTTAATCTGAACTGGGTAATGCCAGCGTAGAGAATATCCGACCCTGCCTACATAGGGCCTATTTTTCCGTCTGCGCGTTTTTCCAGACGGTTTTTTGTTGTGCTTACACAAAAATAGAGGTGGAGAGGGGAATGTGTGGTTATGGGAACATCTATGCAAGAGAAGTTGGGGGTTCAGCCCCGAAAAGGGCTGCGGTTAAGCGATATTTTGGTGACGGTGCTGGTATCGCTGGTGCTTGGCGTCATTTATCACTTCTGGGGTTCGGTTTACAATCTGTTAAAACCGCTGTTCTTTGAAGCGGATGAGTTGTTATACGGAATGTGGTTCGCTGCAGCCACGCTTGCTTACTTGCTAATCCGTAAGCCGGGAGTGGCCATCATTGCGGAAGTGGCGGCTGCCCACGTGGAAGTGCTGTTTGGCAGCGGCTGGGGATTGACTCTGCTACTGTATGGCCTCATTCAAGGACTTGGGGCAGAATTGGTATTCGCGGCGTTCCGTTATCGGAGCACCTCGGCGTGGACGCTGGCGATTGCCGGAGCAGGCGCAGCCATCGGATCGATGATCATGGACTTCTATTACAGCTATACCGATGACCTGCAGACGTGGATGTTCCTGGCCAAATACGGTATGCGGGTACTCAGCGGTGCCGTCATTGCAGGCCTGCTCATGCTCTTGCTGGCCAAAGCCTTGGACCGCACGGGCGTCACATCCCTGCTGCGTCCTGCGTCGAAGAAGGATTACGAAGCACTGGATGATCCGCGCCATGTCTAATGCCACGGTTAGCCTGGTTCCGGCTCAGTCCGCTGAGATGGTTCCGGAACCGGCGGTCTATGTGGAGGGATTGCGTCTGAAGTATCCGGGCGAGGAGCGACTGATGTTCAAAGACCTCTCCTTCTCGGCTGTCCGAGGGGAGAAGGTGTTGCTGCTCGGTCCGAGCGGCTGCGGCAAATCCACGCTGCTGCAGGTGCTTAGCGGGATGATTCCCCGCGCAACGGAGGTGCCGATGAAATGCGAGTCGCAGCTGGTTCCGCGCTCTTGGGGGTATGTATTTCAAGATCCGGATACCCAGTTCTGCATGCCGTACGTGGATGAAGAGCTGGCTTTCGTACTGGAAAATCTAAGTGTCCCCCGTGATGAGATGAAGGAGCGGATGCAAGCGGCGCTCCGCGAGGTGGGGCTTGATCTTGAGGAGCTTCATATGCCGATCGGGCATCTGTCCCAAGGCATGAAGCAAAGGTTAGCGCTGGCTTCGGCTCTGCTGCTGGAGCCGGAGGTGCTGTTCCTTGACGAGCCATCTGCCTTGCTCGACCCGGAAGGAAGGGAGCAAATCTGGTCCGCGGTGAAGGCCGTATCGGATGGGCGGACACTGATCATCGTGGAGCACCGGATCGAAGAAATGGCCAGATACGTGGATCGTGTCGTGCTGTTCAGCCCGGATGGCGTGATTCTGGGCGAAGGTCCTCCAGCAGCGATATTCGCAGAATACGAGCGGGAACTCCAAGCTTATGGAATCTGGTATCCCGGCGTATGGGAAGATTATGCGCAGACCCGGGCGGGCAGAGAGCTATTTGCTCCGGTCGATGCGCTTGGCGATGAGCAGGGTAATCGTAATCTCCTGCATGAGGCTGCTCCGCCGTACGCTCAATGTGGGGAGCCTGTCATTCAATTGGCGAATTTCAGGGGAATGAGATGGGATAAACCGGTCATTAGCCTCCCTTCGGCCGAGGTGTTTCCGGGACAGTTTATTGCGGTGGTAGGTCCGAACGGAGCAGGCAAAAGCTCGCTGCTGCTCAGTTTGATGGGTCTGCTTCGCGCCGAAGGGACCTATATGCTCTGCGGGGAAGAGGTCATTCAGGGTAAGCGCAGGAAGGTGCGGAAGAAGAGAGAGCAGCAGCTGCGCCAAATCGGATTCGTGTTTCAGAATCCGGAGCTTCAATTCCTGACGGAGCGCATCGGTGATGAGGTGGTTTACTCGCTGCTGGTGGATCATGTGCCGCCGGAGGAAGCGAAGGCGCAGGCCGAGCGCTGTCTTGAACGTTTCGGATTGAATGGCTTGGAGGCCAGGCATCCGTACCAGCTGTCGACAGGCCAAAAGCGCCGCTTGAGCGTGGCTACGGCCATGGCAAGACAGCCGTCCGTCCTGCTTCTGGATGAGCCGACCTTCGGACAGGATGCGCGGAATACATTCGCGATTCTGGAGATGTGCGAGAAGCTGCGCCGTGCGGGAACCGCCATTCTCATGGTGACGCATGAAATGGAGGTCGCCCAGCGGGTCGCCACGCATATATGGGAAATCCGCGAGGGACAACTGACCTCGAGCATGCCTTCCCCGCGCTGGTGTACCGGGACGGAATCCGGACGGGAGGCGGGCGGAGTGAATGGCACTGATGAGACTCGCGAAAATCTAACCACGGCCGATCATCGCCTCACGGGGGTGAATGCATGAACATATGGAATCCCGTGCGGATCACTTGGCTGCACCGGGCGAATCCGGTGGTGAAGCTGGGTCTGATCTGTGCGCTGTTTTTCATGACGGTGTTAACCCATGATCTTGATTTTGTTTTGTACCAGGCGTTGATCTTTATGGTCTGTCTCGTGGTGCTCAGCGGGGTGAAGCCTTGGAAAATGCTGTTGTTCTTCATTCCGTTTCTGCTTGCCTTCATATCGTCCGCCTCTTCCATGATGCTGTTCGGTAAGGGAGAAACGATCTGGTGGGAGTGGGGGTTGTTCCGGGTATCGGAAGAAAGCTTCTACCGAGGGCTGCATTTGGGCTTTAAGGGAATTGCCTTTGCCTCGGAGGGGCTGCTGCTCGTGACGACAACGTCCTCGGTGGATTTATTCTACAGCCTGATGCAGAAGTTGAGGCTTGCACCCAAGTATGCTTACAGCTTCATGGCTTCGATCCGGCTGCTGCCCATGGTGTGGGAGGAATATGTGATCCGCCGCCAAGCCTTGAAGGTACGAGGAGTCCGCCCGATCCGCGGAATTCGCGGCATGGTGAACCGCGCAGGACTGTATGTGGTGCCGCTGCTGGCACAGAGCATCCGCCGGGCCCATCGGGTGGCCGCCGCGATGGAGGCCAAGCAATTCGACGGCGATCAGGCGAAGTCCCGGACGTATTATTACCCGTCGCGTTATTCGCGTTATGACCTTCTGGTTATCGGATTACTCGCAGTTGCGGCCGCTTTCGCTTATGCCGCAGCCGGATATTTTCCATGGTTCGGCATTGGCGACGTGCGGTTTGATTAAAGGATTGGTGAAATCGAAAAGAGTCTGCTTACGATACGTAAGCGGGCTCTTTTTGTTATGAGATTCAAACTTCAAATGCTAACCATCCTTCTATCGCAAGAAAAATATCTGTTATGAGCAGTCTGCCTTCTGAGAAAGTACGGGCTATCTTCTGCCCCGCTATATTTAAAAAATCATGTCTGGATTTCATGCTGATCAAGGAGTTATAATACTAGTGGTACCGATATAGTATTTATGGTACCAGAAGGGGAGTTAGTCACTTGCGCGAGCGAATATTGAATGAAACGATCCGCTTAATTCAGCGGCAAGGATTTACGTTTACGGTCAGTGATCTGACCCGCGTCCTTGCCATTAGTAAACGGACGATCTATGAGCACTTCTCATCCAAGGAAGAGATTGTTGAACATATCATTGACGGGATGATCCGGCACATCCAGCAGCGCGAACGTGAAATTGCGGAGGATGAGGGGCTTACCGTTCTGGAGAAGATACACCAGATTCTAATCTGTCTGCCCCAGGAGATGGAGCAGATGGATTTGGGGATGCTGCCGGATCTGAAGCGCACGCATTATGCGCAATGGGAGAAGCTGGACACCTTTTTCCGAGAGGAATGGGGCATTGTCACCGAGCTGATGGAGCAGGGTATGGCCGAGGGAAGCATCAAACGAATTCATATGCCGCTGTTCATCGATCTGTATCTCGGATCGCTCCATCAGATTTACGATTCGAGGGCGACGGTGAAGCATCAATTGCCGCTAGGGGAGCTGCTGCAGTCCGTTATGGACATCTTGCTGTTCGGGATTGCCGCAGAGAAACGGGAGGAGTCTTGAGATTATGCATTGGTTATATTTAAGTTTGGCTATTCTGTTTGAAGTGGCGGGGACGCTGAACATGAAGCTGTCGGAGGGGTTCAGCAAACCGCTGCCCAGCGTGCTGCTGGTGGTATTCTATATTTGCAGCTTGAGCTTCCTGACGCTGAGCTTGAAGCAGATTGAAATATCCGTGGCTTACGCGATCTGGTCGGGACTTGGCATCATGATCATTACCGTCATCGGTTATATGTTCTTTGCGGAGCAGATTAACGGTCTGAAAATATTCTCGATCCTGCTGATCATCGCAGGGGTCGTTCTGCTGAATCTATCCGGCAGCGCGCATGCGCAGGAACAACCGAAGACGCACCAGTCTGGTCACTAAGGGCGATAGAAGAAACCGGAATCCGCGGGAAGAGCCGTATTCGTGCGGCTCTAGTTCCGCTGCAATAATGTACTATGCCCCGCTTCGCCTCCAGCTCTATAATGACAAAGGAAATTCCTTTGTTAGGAGCTATCATCATGAACCTGTCTTCTTTTTTTATTTACTGTTTTATCGTGGCTTTCTCGCCGGGGCCATCCAACATCGTCATTTTGTCTTCGGTTCAGAATTCCGGCATGAAGAAGACCTTGCGCTACATTGCCGGAGCCTCCATCGCTTTTTTCTTATTAATCGCGGCTTCCGTGGTATTGGGCCAGCTTCTGTCAACAGGCATGCCAATCGTACTGCCAATCTTGCGGATCGTAGGTTGCTTGTTCATGCTGTATCTCACGTATCAGGTGTATACCATGGACGTATCCAAGTCCGGCACGAATCAAACGGCGTCCTTCACGTCCGGCTTTCTGATGCAGTTTCTCAATCCGAAGGTGGTATTGTTTACGCTGACGGTCATTCCAAGCTACGTCATGCCGTATTATACGGCAGGTCCTGTCATCTCGGCGTTTGTTGTCGCGGTATCGTTAATCGGGCTGTCCGCGTATACGACCTGGGCCGTGTGCGGTAGCCTTTTTCAAGGAATTATGCAAAAATATCGGAGAACGACCAACACGATCCTGGCTTTGTTTCTGCTGTACTCGGCAATCGTCGTATCCGGCATACCGGAGCTCATAAAGGGGTGATGGAAGATGGAGCAGTTTATCTATAAAAAAGCGTTGGGCATTACGGCGCTGTCCGCGAGCCTGACGGATTTCAAATATAAAAAGCATTATCACGAGGAGTACGCCCTCGGCGTCACGCTGCGCGGCATTCAGAAGTACTCGCTGGACGGCAGTCAGCAGGCTTCTTACCAAAGCGGGGTTATGCTGTTCCATCCCGAGCAGAATCATGATGGCTGGTCGCAGGAACGAACGGGCATCGATTATGTGATGATCTATATTCATCCGGAGCTATTTCTGGAATTGATTCAGAAAAAGGATATCGTCCGGTTCCAATCCCCGATTGTATATCACGCCGGGTTGCGGAAGAGCATTCTGGATGTGACGAGGTCGATCTTCACGGGTCAGCCGGAGGCTAGAAGCAGCGAGCTGCTTCTGGGTCTGGCAGGGCATTTTAACGAGAGTATTCTGAACCCGGATAGCCGGAAGGACAGCATATTTACGCGGAAGGCCAAAGAAATGATGCAGGATCATCTGGATCATGTTCTCCGTCTGGATGAATTAAGCGGGGAGTTCGGGATGTCGAAGTATCAATTCATTCGTTACTTTAAAGCAAATACGGGGCTGTCGCCTTATCAGTATTATCTGAACTGCAAAGTGGAGCGCGCCAAACATCTGATCGAGGACAGCCGGGATGTATATCAGGCCGTTACCCAGTGCGGCTTCACGGATCTTGCCCACTTGAACCGGCATTTCAAGAATGTGTACGGCACGACGGCGTTTGATTATATGTCCCATCTGGATAAGTGAGGCGGCAGGTGCCGATCATTCGCGCGATTTTTCAAGCCAGGCTTGGCATTTGTGAATAAACTCCGTTATAATGTGTATAGAATGTAAAAGGGACCGTGCGCGAACACGATCCCGGCGTACAACGTACCGCTATAAGAGCGGCCGGCTATAGGAAATCCGATCAGAAATAGACCGTGATCCTGACCAAGGGCGGTCTATTTCTTTTTAAGATTATAGAATTTATAAGTTTTCAGCGAAGCTGAACTCATTCGATAATCGCAAGAAAAACGTCCTCTAAACGCGGTCTGTCTTCTGTGAATGTACGTCGATAGACGGTTTTTCTTATGGAACGAAAGTATGAACACCACCAGCGTCGCGAACGAAATCATTAGCGTCAATGTTTGGTATACCTCCATGGCATCACCTCCCAAGCCGGAACCGGATTTTGAGATAGGGCCAAGGGATGTTAATCTGTATTTGGATTATTTGAAATTACTCAGGCTTTAGCCGGATGGAAGGAATCATTCGAATGGAATATATCTATGAATCAGCCCAGCGCAGCTACGAGGATTTCGCCAGCGGCCGGGTTCTGTATAATGCGCAGGGAACGACTTCGTTTCCTGTCAGACTAGCCAGCGAGATTGCCCAGCGGTGCTTTCAACTATTGGAAAAAAAAGGGGTACAGGGGCCGTATACCTTGTTCGATCCCTGCTGCGGCGGGGCGTATCTGTTGACGGTGGTTGGGCTGCTGCACGGGCAGCGCATTCATCGCGTGATCGGCTCTGACATTAACGCAGAGGTGCTCGGAATAGCCGCGAAAAACCTGTCGCTGCTCCGCGAAGAGGGGCTGGAACAACGCACCGAACAGTTGAAAGAACTATTGGCGTTGTATCAGAAGCCGTCTCACCAGGATGCGCTGCAAAGCGCTGGCCGATTGAGGGAGCTGTTAAGGTCGTCGCGTTTGGAAGAGATGGTTTGTTTTCAAGCTGATATAACCCAACCAGAGGAAAGCTTGGCCTCCTGCAAGGGAACCCATATCGTCATGACCGATCTCCCTTATGGTGACCTGGTTAGCTGGGGCGGCGGAAGCGATGAGCCGGTGAAGGATTTCTTTAACGGCATTCATTCCATCCTGGATCCTGGCCGCTCCGTGGTTGCCGTCATATCCGACAAAGGGCAAAAATTAAAGCATGACCGGTTTCAAAGGATTCAGCATATGAAGGTGGGCAAACGACAGGTAGCCATCTTTGAACCGATTTGAACGGAGTAAAACGGACGGAATATAGAAGAGACCTGCTGCCGTCCTTAGCTGCTAACCTCTTATCCAAGGGAGGCGTCGCTTCCACAACAACCCGCTTTTGACGTCATGTCAAGAGCGGGTTGTTTTTTTGTTCGTAGGAGGGCCATCTGGAATCCTTCACTCAAATAAGGAACATATGTTCGTTTAAAATCTAAAAAAATATAGCATTTCTTGTGGAATGCCAGCTCGTAGATAGAACTCGTGTAAGGACTCGCCCGGTCCGGGAGTCAAACCCGCCGTCAATAGGGCAATGGCAAAGCGGTTCGCTTGCCGCTCCAGCTTGCCCGGACTGAAATAAGAATGCTCCTCCAGAAAAAAGCGGCTGATACCCTTATGGAGCCGGTCATGCCCGAGCTCATGCGCGCATACGAAGCGCTGCCATGGCGACGGCAGCTGATTGTGGATGACGATGAATCTCCGCCTCAGCTTACGGAAATACAGCCCTTTGGTCGTTTGGCCTAAATCTGCGAATCGAATATGTATGCCCAAGGAAGTCGCGATTTCAAAAGGGCAGTTGGTATGATGTTTTTTGATCAGCTGACGGATTAAGGGTTGTAAATGATCATCCATGCCGGTTCACCTGCAATATTGGGATTGGTTGAATCGTTGTAATCGGTATGTATCTCCTTATCCATGTAGATTTATTTCTTGCGTTTGTTCATTTGCTTGGCTTCCCAGAACAGTCCGGTCAGAACGTCCTTGATGCGCTGCTTGTCCTCCTCGTTCAGAGGGACGCCGTCAAACATGAGCTCACCGTCATCCTCAAGCATTTTCTTGAAATCCCGTTTATCCCTGGAGGTTGCCCAAGCGGGAGCCGAGATGTTCTCGTGCTTGGCAGCATCCTGCTGCAGATAACCTGCTTTATTCATCAGCTCTTCATAGGGAACTTCGAGTGCCTCTGCCATTTTGCGAAGTGTTTGCGGCTTGGGGATGCCCCTCAGCCCATTCTCGATCCGGGAGATTTGTGATCCGCTGATATCGGCGGCTTGGGCCAGCTGATTGATGCTCCAGCCTTTGTTCTCCCTCATCTCTTTCAAGTATGATCCAAATATGTGATCCACGTTCCGGCCACTCCTCACCATAGTCCATCTGAAACATCTACTTATAGTATAAACACATCCCCCGCCTTTGCCAACAGGTAAAATAAAAGAGAGTATTATTGCCAAAAGGCAAGGATATGAAAGGTACGCTCCATATTCCCGTGAATAGTTCAGCCTTTTGAAGGTTTACTCCAGTCTCCAAATAGTGGTATATTAATGAAAAATACGAACACATGTAATGAGACAACCTTCTGCCAAATGGCAAAGCAAACCTCGACAATGACAATCCAAAGGGGAGTGTTTCCTAATGAATCCATTTTTACCGGAATTGGATCGCAGAAAGACCCAAAGTGCTGTTGAAGCGATATTCGAGAAATATCGTATCTATAAAACCATTACATTCGAAGTCAGGGAGACGAGCGTCACGGCATCCTACACGGAACGATTCCACGGACCGACCAACGTAACCTCGGACCAAACAGCAGCGGTTGCTATATATAATGTAGATATGCCTGCGGCCAGGAAGCAGTATTGCGAGATCATCGAGTCAATCGTGGAACGGCTTGGCGAGCGAGAGCAGACGCTGATTCGGGAACGGTACATGAAACAGGACGACGTATTCGATTACAAAGTGTACAACCATATCCTCGAACCGCCAGTCAGCAAGGATACGTATACCAAGATCCGCACGCGGGCCTTCTATAAACTGGCACTGGCTTTAGCAGACAGGGGGCTGTTGAAGCTGCAGGAGTTGGAGAAAGCCGCAAAGAGCAAGATGAGCTGATACTCGCCGAGATGGATAATCAAACCGAGCCTAAACCGGAGGACCTCAATGAGGCCCTCCGGTTTTTTCTATTTCAAGATAAGATGCCGCACCATGAAGCAGAATCTAGGATGAAACAGGAAAACAGCACTAAATACGAACATAGGTTCGCGCTATTTTCCGCCGACATTCCACTTTAAGTTCCGCATTATCCGTCCCATTAGACGTCAGCGCATCCGATTTAGGGGTGTAAGATTGTATTATCGGAAATGAAGTTAAACAAAGCAAACCGAACACACACAGTGTAGATGTGAGCCGGCCTTGAGAGGACCGGTTTTTTGCTGCGGCCTTAGGCTTCGATTGCTTCATTTTCGATTCTCTATATATGAAGGAAAGGAGGGGGCCGTGTTGCGCAAGCATGTGAGCGTCGCAAGAAGCTGGCTATCGCATAACCGACCGGAAGCCACCCGGCCATCTGCGAAATGAGAGGGGCGATCAAGCAGGCCGCTCTAGATATCGTTCCCGAGCTAGAAGGCCGAATATATGACGTACATCCGCCGGAAGGGGTTAGTGAGCCTTTCTATGGCGTCATGACGCTGGGAGAGGACGTTTGGAAATCCTCATGGGCAGGATATCGGCAGGTGGTGCGATTGAAGCTGTATGCGGATCGTTCCGAATTGCTTCAGTTAGATCGCTGGGTGGAACTTCTAATCCCGGGACTACATCGCAAGCGGGTGATCGGAGCCGATGGGAATGCATTCAAGCTTCATTATTTGGGTGTGCCGGAAGCCGACAAGTTCGATTCTGTTTCAGGCAAAATGATCCGGATCATGCGATTCGGCGTCTATGTGCCTCAGGCATCCGGGGCCGATTCGACCGGACAACCCGACGAGTGGCTGCATACCTTGACAGCTTGGACAGGAGAAGTACTGGGTGATCCTTGGAGAATCTATCATTCGGCATGGCCGGCAGGACGGGAAGATCACGCCGTATTATGGCGGATGACGGGCTGCGAGACCAAGATGGCGGGAGCTTCGATGTTCGAAGTTCGCAAAACCTTTACCGGGCATATTGCCGCCCTTGATTCCGCGGACGAGCAGCTCACGGCTGCAAGGCTGGTGGAGGAGCTTGGTACCCAGGTCCAGCTGATGCTGGATTCACAGAATCGCCGCTATTTATCCGTTGCGGAGATTTCCTCCGATATGCAGGCCGATCCCATTCTGGACGGGCAGCTGAAGCTGACTCTGGCGCACCGGAAGATGCGTTCACCTGAGGAAGCTGCATTGATCAGGCGCATTAACGTACATCCAATTTTAAAGTGAGGTGGTCACAATGGCTGTAAAAAAAACACTCAAGACAGAAGCCCGCAGTATCAGCGCTCCGCGATATGCGCTAGATGAACTCGTAACACACGCCAAGGAACTGTTCGAGGTTCGGGCGGAAGTGCTCGCGGGTGCCATGTATGGGGCAGACGGAGAGCTGTTCACGGTAACCGAAGTCAAAGAAAGAATCCAACAATTTATGAAAGCGAAGGTGGACTAATCATGGCAGGTGGAACATGGGAAAGCACAAATAAACCGGTACTTCCGGGTTTGTATATGAATTTCAAGGCGGCCGCCGCGTCGGCTATCCAAGGCGGATCCCGCGGTACGGTTGTCGTGCCGGTTAAAGCCAACTGGGGGCCGGTGCGCGAGTTCGTGGAAATCGGCAGCGAGTTCGCGATTTCCGAGCTGTATTCCGCGGATAGCCAGGATGGAGCTACGGCTTACGAAACGCTCTATTTGGCCTTGCTTGGCGGGCCGAAGAAACTGCTGGCTTATCGCCTGGCAGATAACACCGCGGCAGCGGCTAGCGTAACGATGCAAAATGCGGAAGCTACGCCTTCGGACGTGTTGAAGCTGCAGGCCAAATATCCGGGCAGTCGTGGCAACGGCTTCTCCGTAACCGTGCAGCCGTCGCTGATCGACCCGGCCGCACGTGAGCTTCGCCTCTATGAAGGCGCCAAACTGCTTGGCACCTATACAAGCCTGGACGGGACAGCAGCCTCGATTGCGGCGCAGATCAATGAAGACGATGAGAATCTCTGGGTAACGGCTACCGCACTGGAGGCGACCGGCGTACCTGCCGATGTGAACGGAGCTGTGCTGTCCGGAGGCAAGAGCGGCAACGGCGGCCTGACGAATGCAGATTATATCGAAATGCAGGATGCGGTCGAAGGCCAGGAATTCAACGTACTTGCCCTGGATTATGCTGCAGATATGGCTTTGCTGCAGAGCTTTGCGGCCTGGGTGAAGCGTCTCCGTCACGAAGGACGCGGCGTGATGGCCGTATTCGGCGGAAGCGCTGCGGACGATACCTCCAAGGATGCAGCCAAACTGGCGGCGGCCCGTTCGCTTGCATTGAACCATGAAGGGATTATCAATGTAGGTACGGGCGTGCGTCTGTCCGGCGTGAACTACAGTTCTGCCCTGACGGCTGCTTATGTTGCCGGGCTTATTGCGGGTCAACGCTTGAATCAATCCGCTACATATGCGGTAACGCCATTCGAGGATGTGACCCGCCGCTGGACGCGTTCCGAGCAGGAGCAGGCCGTACGCAATGGCGTATTCGTGCTTTTCTACGACGGACGTCAGGTGAAGGCGCTGCGCGGTATTAACACGTTGGTGAATCCGGCTGAGGGCCAAAACAATGCCTGGAAAAAAATCCGCTCCATCCGCGTGATGGATGCGATCCATGCGGATTTGCAGCTGGCTGCAGAGCAGACCTACATCGGCAAGGTGAACAATACGGAGGAAGGTCGTCTGGCGCTGATCGGCGCCGTAAAGGAATATCTCGCTTCGTTGTCGCTCAGCAATGTCATCGAGCCGGACGGCTATGACGTCATTCTCGATCTGGCGTACTATGGCGATTCCGCCGTGAACACGCCGGAGCCGGATCAGGTCTTCCTGCAGTGGAACGTGAAGCTGACCGACGTCATGGAGCAGCTGTTCGGTACATTTTACGTGCAATAACGAGTACGTCGATCAACATTTTTCTTATAAAAACTTAAAGAAATCGAGGAGGAACTTAATATGTTGGATGCTTCAAGAGTCATTATGGGGACATACGGGCAGGCGTATATTGACGGGGTTTGGCAGACGCACATTAACAAGCTGGAAGCCAGCGTGGAATTGGAGAAGCGCGAGCTAAAGCTGGTCGGCAACGACTGGACGGTACACAAAAACGGCAGCAAAAAAGGAACCGGCACGATGACTGGTTACAAGGTTACTTCCGATATGATCTCCCGCGGCTTCACCAAATTTGATATCATCTCCAAGCTGGATGATCCCGAATCCTACGGCCATGAGCGTGTTCGTCTGATCCGCTGCATGCCGGACAAAATCCAGCTGGCCAACTGGACAGCCGGTGAAGAAGTGCAGGAGGAAACTTCATTTACCTTCGAGGGGTACGAGTTGTTGGATCCGATTCAGGGAGATTAAGAGGTTTCTTATTATCAAGGTCAAGTGCGGCGTAAAGCGGGGGTTCGCCCGGTAAGGAATGCCTGATTCGGGCGGGCGTCGCCCGCTACAAATAGGAAGATGAAATCTATTATTTTATGAGTAAAGGAGATACACGCATGAGCTTGCACGAGAACATGAGCGAAGAGCAAATTTTGGACAGTCTGTTTGAGGCAGCCGAGAAGCTGCCAGAGGAAACGGTACGCATTAAGCGTTTGGATATGAAGATGGTGCTGCAGGGTTTGACTTCGAGCAAGGTCGACAGCATCCGCGAGCGCTGTACCGTTCGCCGTACGATAAAGGGTGCGGTGGATGAGAAGGTGGATACGGAGACGTTTAATGCGTTGCTAATTTCCGAGGCCACGAGCAGTCTGTCGGTGAAGGGTTTGACGCTGAGCGGCTGGGGCGATCCGCGGATTACAAGCCGCTTGAAGCTGTCGGGCGGAGAGCAGGCGGTTCGCCGCATGCTGCTGGCCGGAGAGCTGGATGCCGTAGGCGATAAAGTGCTGGAGCTGTCCGGCTTCGGAGTTGAGATTGCTGACCTAAAAAACTGATCGGCTCCGGGGGAATGACGACGATGCTGTATCATCTGTGGGTCCGGCATCACCTTCGTCCCGGAGATTTTTGGCGGCTCCCGCGAGGCGAGCGCCTGCTGCTGCTCGCTTTCTCCCAGGAGGAGATCGAGGGCATGGCCGGTCAGAGTTTGAAGTGAACAGGAGGTGAAATGAAATGGCTGAAGCCATGAACTATCGTATGAATCTGGTCATCGATCCGAAAAACGTGATCAAGGCCAACCGCGAGCTGCGGGCGATGGAGCGTTATTTTGAGCGGATCCAGGGACGTGTCATGCGAATCGGACGTACCCGCATGGCACCTGAAATCGTGCTGAAGGACAGCGCCTCGAAGGGGCTGGACAACCTGCTTGCCAAAATCCAGCGGGTGAAGTCCCAAGTCATCCAAGCTTCAGCGAATGTGAAGCTGAATGTGCAGAAGCAGATTGATACGAATCTAAACCTGAGCGTGCAGAAGCAGATCGAGGCGAGCGTTCAGGTGGATTTGCGGGCGGCAGGGCTTGATTTTTCTCCGATGATCGCTGCGCTGACAGCGAATACGACTGCGGTGGATAAGCTTACGGCTGCGCTTGGGTCGCTTCAGCTTGGAGGCGGCGGGAGCGGGTCTGGTGGACAGAAACCGAAAACCCAACTGGATAAAGTGGTTGATCTTTTTAGTGCAACTAAAACATTTGGAGGCGGCGTAAAAAGTCTAGGCGAATTACCAGACAAAACTCGAAAGGTTGGCGATACTTGGCTTGGAAATCAGACTGCCGACGCCAACAAAGGAAATTCCAATTCGGATAACCTTCCAAATGAATCCAGGACTGAGCGAGGTAGGAGGCAGAGGAAAGGGAGAGGTTGGAGAACAATTGCCGCTGCTGGAGACTTGGTAGAAACAGTTGGTAATGCAGGGGCAGGCATTCTGGGTGGAGCTAGGGACTTGTGGAAAAGCGGAAGTGCGTTATTTGGGGGAAGTGAGAGCGGTACTGTATCAGGATCTAAAGATGCAGGTGGCGGTGCAACTGCTAACATGGTAAAAGATTTGGGTAGTGGAAATACAGTTGCAAACGCGGCCCCTTCCAGTAGCCCATCCTCAAATATCTCAGCAGGCACCGGCAAAAGCGGCCTAGGCTCCGGCTTGCTGAAGGGGCTTGGCAAACGGGCCCTCGGCCCGCTAGGATATATAGCCGATGCGACCGCAATCGCTACCGCTAAACCGGGAAAAGAACGAAACCAAGCCATAGGCTCCACCGTCGGCGGAGGTATCGGAAGCACGATCGGCGGCATCGTTGGCTCCGTGATTCCAGTTGCAGGTACGATGATCGGCTCAACGCTCGGCGGCACCGTAGGAAGCTTTATTGGCGAGAAGGTTGGCGGCGGAATTTCCGGGATTGGTGACAAGTTCAAAGAAGGTAAGGAGAAGGTATCGAAGTGGTTCTCCAATACGTTTTCCTTCGGGAAAAAAGACAAGGAAGCCGTTCAACCGAAAGAGACTCCTTCTAGTGTCGCTGCCCTTCCGGCTCCCATCATTCCGAAACCAGCGCCGGCTGATTTCAGCAAGCCGCTGCTGCCGAATCCAGCATTGAACCCGACATACGGCCCGTATGTGTCGCCTAGCCATTCTTCAAGCAGTGGATCTTTTGGTCCACCCGCGAGTGCAGCGCAAAACCAAGCTTTTGCAGGGAAGCCGACGTCCCCGCAATCTGTTCAGATCAGCCCGGAGCAGATGAGCACGATATCCGGCTTGCTGATGGACTTTAAAACGGAGACAACTGTGAATTACAATCTTCCTCCAGGCGCGGTGCAGGTTACGGTGCATGAGGAACACCCAATCGATGTGGAAGGATTGATCCTTCTGATCGGACAGCGGCTGAGAGCCGAATTCAGCAAAGCGGCGCAGAACCGGAAGCCGACTCCGATGGCCTATTGAAGATGATGGTTAACAGCAGGCATGGAGCGGGTCCGAAGGCATCCATACAGAAAGGAGGGGGCCCAGGTGGAGTTTCTTTTGAAGAACGGAAAAGGCATGACGTTCCTATTCCCGGTGAATCCCGAAGAGGTGACCATTTCACGCCAAAAGGGACTGGAAACGGCGACGATTCTCAACTATGGGGAGTTTGATTTTCCGCAAGGCCATCGGATCAAGGAGATATCGTTCTCTTCTTTTTTTCCACAAGAGTATGATGCAGCTTATTGCAAAGGAGAAGAGAAGGATCATATTAAACCGCAAACCGCGATGAATAAACTTAACGAGTTTTTGACGTATAAAACGCCCCTGCAATTCGTCATTACCGAGACGGCAGTGAACGTGCCGGTGTACATCGCCTCCCATCAGTCCACGTTTCGTGGCGGGGAGATCGGGGATGTGTATTTTGACATCACGCTCCGGACATGGAGTGAAATGAAGGTGGCCAAAACAGCAGGCAGCAGTGGGGCATCTGGAACGAACAAAAAGCCCCGGGCCGACATGAAGGAAAAGAACAAGACGTACACCGTGAAGTCAGGGGACTCACTCTCCAAAATCGCCAAGCTGGAGCTCGGGGACAGCTCGAAATGGAACCAGATCTACAAGCTGAATCAGAAAATAATCGGTAAAGATCCGAACGCCATCAAGCCTGGCCAAAAGTTGGTGCTGTCATGAGTTACAAGGTGATTTTGCAGGATCAATACGATTTATCTCCCTTGGTGGAAGCTATCAGTCTACGGGATTCGCTTGAACAAGTCGCTTATCAGGGCACCGTCAATCTGGTCGTAACGCCGGATATGCCGCCGATTTCACCGGGAATGGCGATCCGGATCAGCGGGATTCCTTATGGTAAAAAGGATTATGTCCCTTTGCTGCACCCGGCTGTCGTATGGGAAGTGGAAACCTCGAATAACGGGGTGAAGCGGATGACCCTCACATTGTACGATCGGACGGTATATCTGGACAAATCGGAGGATGAATATCTGTTCCCGGCAAAGCAGACCGCTACCCAGCGGTTCAAAAAGTACGCGGCGGACTGGAACCTGAAAATTGCGGTTTTGCCCGATACCGAGAAGCAGCTGGGGCGTTCCGTTTACCGGACGCAGTCGATTTACGCGAGCATGTTCGCTGATCTGCGTGAGACGGCCAAAGCCGGCGGCAAGCTGTATCATCCGCGGATGATCGCTTCAGGGCTTGAACTGTATGAGTTGGGAACGAACAAAGAGGTCTACATCCTCGAGGCTATCACAGATACTACGCAATCGCGGACGTTGGAGGGCGCGGCAACTAAGGTCAAAGTGCTGGCGACAGCCGCAAGCGAGACCGGAAAAGAAGTTCCTTCCAAGGTGATGGCCATCGAGGAGAAGGATATCGCCAAATACGGACAACTCCAGGCTATTATTCAGGATGATGAGGTGAAGTCGCCTGCGGCAGCCCGCCAGTTGGCCCGGAGCAAACTGAGAGGGATTCGGGAGACCATCTCCCTGAATGCACCCGATGTCAATACGATCCGCGCCGGAGATGCGGTCATGCTGGGCTCGATGAAGCTGCTCGTGATTTCCGTCAGCCGGGAGCTGGGCAGTCCCGGAAGCATGATGCTGGAGCTGGGGAGTTATGACGATGTAAAAAGGAGGTTTTACCTTGAATAAAGACCCCTATGGACAATTGGCGTCCTCCTTATACGCCTCAATGAACAAGCAAACCCGTCAAGCCATGGGCGGCGTAGGGGCCGTGCTCGGCACGATAACCTCGACGGGACTCAAGCTGGATGATTTCAAGCATGAGCTTCAGGACTATATGGTAGCGGAGCTGCCGGGAATGCTCTCCCTGCCCCGTTATTCGGCTAAGGGCACCGTGACTTTGGGGGGCCAGCAGCAGGATATGACATTTGATGCCGAAGAGAACGAAGTTGAAGATACCCTTTTTGAATTGGGAAAAGGTTTGAAACCGGGGGACCGCGTGCTCGTCGTTCGGGTCAACAGCGGCAATGACGTGGTGGTCGTGTGCAAGGTGGTGAGCAGTAGTGGCTAATTTATTCCCGGAAGGCGATGACATGATTTGGACGGATACGACGGACCCGGAGGTACTGGAAGGGGACGGGGCTGTTTTTGGACGAAGCTGGCGGTATGACTTTGAAGCCGGCGAGTTCGTGATGTCCCCGACCCGAAAGATTCCGGTTGCGGACGACAAGGAAGCCTGGGTCATCTGGTGCGAAAAAGCGATCCGTACGCCGCGATACCGCCATTTGATCTATACGCGCGATTACGGCAGTGAGCTGGAGGAGCTGGTCGGCAAAGGCTATGACCGATCTCTGCAAGAAAGCGAGATTCAGCGCATGGTCACCGAGACACTGTTGGCGGACGCTCGGACGGAGAGCGTGGATCAATTCCTTTTTGCCTGGGAAGGAGAAGTTTGCCGTTTCAGCTGCCGCATTACGAGCGTCCGGGATGAAACGGAAATTATAGAAAGCGTGGTGATCTGATGGCAGATTTGCCGTTATATTTGTTGGATCAGACGGAAGAGAACATTATGAACCGCATGCTGAACAAAGTGCCTTCGGACATCGACAAGTCGGAGGGCTCTTTTATTTGGGATGCGCAGGCGCCGGTCGCGTTTATGCTGTCCGAAGCCGCCTTGTGGGCACAGGAGCTGCTGCGCCGAGGCTTTGCAAGCACCGTGGCAAGCGATCGTCCGGATATCCGTTCCGCCGAACTAGATCTGAGGACGGCAGAGCATGGGATTACCCGGCGGGAAGCGGTCGCTTCGTCCGGTAGCGTTGTGTTTACCGGGAAGCCGGGGACGACCGTGCCTGCCGGAACCTATGTGGCTACGCCAGCCGATGAGGGCTCCGGGGAATCCTCGGTAGAGTATGTGACCACATCAGGCGTGACGCTGAGTGACTTGGGTACCGGCACGGCACCGATCCGAGCCGTCACGCCGGGCAGTAACGGCAATGTTCCCGCAGGCGTCATTCAGCTCATGATGACGTCGGTCAGCGGCGTAACATCGGTTACGAACCCGGAGCCCACGCGGAGCGGGACGGATACCGAAAGCGATCAGTCGCTCCTGGAGCGTTTTTACGCCAAAGTCCGTAGTCAGGGAACGAGCGGCAATAAGGCGCAGTACATGCAGTGGGCCAATGAGATTGCGGGCGTTGGCGGCGTGGAAGTAGCGCCGTTGTGGAAAGGACCCGGTACCGTCGGGCTGTATCTCATAGACACGGACAAGCGTGCGGCAAGCCAGGATATCGTGGATGCCGTTCAGCAGTACATCGACCCGTCCCAGGATGGACAGGGCGAAGGCGCTGCTCCAGCCGGTCCGGTTATCACGGTGATGCCTGCGGTGGAGGTGGCGATCGATATCTCCGTCAAAGTGCAGCGTACGCAGGAGTTGCCTTCGACGATGGACGAAATCCGGAAGTTGATCGAGGATGGCGTTCGAACGTATTTACAGCAGATCGCTTTTAACCGGAAGGACCCTTTGGTGAGGTATACGCGGATTGCCGCCGTATTGCTGGATATCCCGATTATCGTCGACTACTCGGATTTGACGATTAACGGCCACACCGAGCAGCAAAATATCGAAATTGGCTCCGGTCAGGTGGCGGTGCTGGGGACGGTGAGCGTAAGTGAATAATACCCGAATGAACAGCTTGCGCGGTCGCGAGCTGTTTTCTTTTCTACCGGCCTATTACCAAACCTCCCGCGTCATGTTATCCGATATGGATGCCAAGGGCTGCGAGTTGGACGCGCTTTATCAGGCGCTGAACTCAGCTGCAGACCAGTTCTTTGTCCGTACAGCCACCTGGGGTCTGGAGCGCTGGGAGATGGAGCTTGGAATTCCCACCGACCGAAACAAACCGATCGAGCAGCGGCGGGCGGTGCTGGAGTCCAAGCTGCGCGGAGCGGGGACTTTCTCCGGTGCGCTCGTGAAAAACGTGGCTGAAGCTTACGACGGCGGCACGGTCGAGGTATCTTTTCAGCCCGAGGAATGGGGCTTTACGGTTAAATTCGTGGATACGCTCGGCATTCCGCCGAATCTGGAGGATTTGAAGGTGGCGATCGAGGAGATCAAGCCGGCGCATCTGGCGGTGGCGTATGCGTTCAACTACTTGCTCATACGCGATATTCATGACGTGATGACTTTGGGCGAGCTGGGGCAGACGCCGTTAAATAAATTTGCAGGAGGTGTTTGAGTTGTCCAGTAACACACCGAATTTAGGATTATTGAAGAAAGACCCGATGGTGGATGGCAATGAGACCTTTAACATCGAGACGATGCTGAATGAAAATTGGGATAAGGTTGATGAGGCTGTGGGGCAGGTCAGAGTGGATCTGGGGAATATTGATGTGGAAATTCCGGATGCATCTTTGATTCAAAAGGGGATCGTGCAGTTGTCCAGTGCCACGAATGGGGCGCGGGAGAATGTGGCGGCTACGGAGAAGGCGGTGAAGGCTGCGTATGATCGGGGAAGTGCAGGTGTGACAGCAGCAGCTACTGCTCAATCTAAGGCTGACTCTGCATACACTGAGGCAGCTGCGGCAAAGCAGCTTGGAGTTGAGCAGAAAAACAACGTGGTTGCCGCGCTCAACTCCATTGGGGTAGCGGCATCCACGAGTGAAACCTGGGCGCAGCTGGTAGCGAAGATGGCGAGGGTTATTAAGGCGACAGGGAATGCTACGGCTGGGGACATACTTGCCGGAAAAACAGCATCCAATGCAAGCGGAGTAGTAACAGGCACAATGATAAACCGAGGGGCACAAATACTATCTTCATCAAGAGACTCAAGAATAACTATACCTCAAGGATATCATAATGGTTCAGGTTACGTTACACCCAACTATATGCTTAGGTCCGCAAGTGGAACTGTGAGTAGTAGTAGTACAAAACCTTTTTATCTTACCGATAGAGATGGAGCAGATTATTGGAGGTCTTATATCTCTGTAACTGGATTAGGTTTTAAACCTTCGAGTATTTTTTTATACTTTATAAACAATGGGAACAATTATAGTCATGCACAATCCACTCTCTATCGTGACGGTATGTATGTTAATGGTTATCAAGCAGTTTATGCTGGGATGGAAATATTCAGAGTCGATGGCACACAAGCCTACGTGAGAGACGGATCGTTTCTACTACCTGTCAGTGGCAGTGTAGATGCTCGGTGGTATGCATATGAGTAAGAAGTTTAGGAGTACACGTTATTGAGTCTTAATCATTTATTGTCTAAGTTTCACGAATCTAATGGGTACGTTGTCTAACATGAAGAACAATATTTATGAAAGGAGCACCAGCATGACCACCCAGCACATACACGATGCCCTAGCATACCAACTATCCAGCTCCTTCCCCAACATCCCCCTCATCACTAAAGAGGATGCCGACCCACTACCACCAGCCCCATACCTCCAAACTGAGCTAACCCTAGCCGAGTTCGAGCCGATATCGACAAGTCGATATGCGGCTCGTTTTCGTTTCCGCATCTCTTACGCACCGGTGGAAGGGAAGCCGGTAGCAATGATCATGGACCAGATGCTGGAGACCTTAACATACCTTGAAGTCGAAGGTCGACCTTGCCGGGCTTCATCAGTGGCGTGGGAGCGACCAACGGGGAATGATGGGACATCGGGAGAGGGATATTTTCGTGCAGAGTATGTCATTCAGCTGACGACCGATCAGGTCGAAACGGAAAGCAAGATGCAAACATTGAAACAGGGAGGCGGATTGAAATGAGTAAAAAAGAAACAGCACCGGCGTTCAACAAGCAACAGTTGGCAAAATCCAATCAATTCAGTAATCGCGAAAAGGATGTGCTGAGCGCCATTCTTGAAGAGGGCAAAACGTACACCGTTCAGCAAGCGAAAGAGCAACTCACCACATTTTTGAAAAAGGAGGTCATCTAAATGGCCGGAGGAACATGGACAACACCAAACAAAGTAAGACCAGGCGTATACACCCAAATCTCATCGCATGAGCAGCCGATCGGGCGGGTAGGTGAAAGGGGGATTGCGGCACTGGGCTTGTCACTTCCATGGGGAGAGCCTCATAATATCCTGACGATCAAACCAGGCACAAATCTGGTAGAGGTGCTGGGTTATGATATCACAGCTCCACAGTTGCTTACGGTAAAAGAAGTACTTAAGCGCGCTGGCACGCTTCTGTTGTACCGTTTGAACAGCGGCACCCAGGCAGCAGCTTCGGTTGCGGGACTGAAAGTAACTGCACTTTACGGCGGCGAACGCGGCAACGATCTCCAGATCGTCGTTGAGAACGCGGTGGATGATCCCGGCAAGTTTGTGGTCAGCACCCTGCTGAGTGGCAAAGCAGTGGACAAGCAGCTTGTAGCTAGTGCAGCCGAACTGCAGCCGAACCTGTACGTAGCCTTCGCACCAGATACCGGCGATATGGCGGCTACGGCAGGATTTGCTCTGACTGGCGGCGCTAACGGCACCGTGACGAACCAAGAGCATGTGGACTTCCTTGCCGCGCTTGAGGTCCAAGACTTCCAGACTGTAGGTCTGTTGTCTGCGGACCCAACGCTCAAGTCCCTGTATACCGCGTTCGCCAAGCGGCTTCGCGAGCAAGAAGGCAAGAAGGTCCAAGCTGTATTGTCTGACTATCCGGCTGCGGATTATGAAGGCGTCATCTCCGTAAAAAATGGCGTTGTTCTCACCGACGGCACCGTAGTAGACAAGGTGAAGGCGGTCGCTTGGGTCACAGGTGCTACTGCTGCGGCAGCTGTAAACGAATCCCTAACGTACGCGGCTTACGATGAAGCGGTGGATACCGATGTTCGTCTTAGCCATACGGAGATTGAAGCGGCGCTCACGAATGGCGAGTTTCTGTTCAGCTACAGCGGAGGCAAGGCCGTGGTAGAGCAGGATATTAATAGTTTTACATCGATTGAGCCGGCCAAAGCGCGCCATTTCTCCAAAAACCGGGTGGTCCGCGTTCTGGATGGCATTGCGAATGATCTGAAGCTGATTTTTGAGAAGTCTTATATTGGGAAGGTAGATAACAATGTGGATGGCCGGACGCTGTTTTGGGCGGAATGTGCGGCGTATTTTGCATCTTTGCAGAATATCGGGGCCATCCAGAATTTTGATGCGAACGAGGATATTGTGGTGACGCCGGGTACGGAAGGCGATGTGCTGTTTGTGGATATTAAGGTACAGCCAGTGGATGCAATTGAAAAAGTATACATGAAAGTGAAGGTGGTCTAAGATGGCATTTTTGCGGGCGAACGACACGATTTCCGGGCAAGAGGGCAAGGCATTCGTCAAGATTGGCGAGCGTATGGAGGAAATGTTCTACATTAAAACACTGGAAGCTACGGTGGAGAAGGAAAAAGCCGAGCTGAAAACGATGGGCCAACGCGCCGTACAGCACAAAGCCATTGGCTGGAAGGGCAGCGGCACGATGACCATTTATTATGTGACCTCACTGTTTCGCGAGCTGATGATGGAATACATCCAAACAGGGAAAGACGCCTACTTCATGATCGAAGTGCGCAATGAGGATCCGGGATCGACCACAGGGCGTCAGACAGTGATTTTGGAAGGGGTCAACCTCGACAGCGTGATTATGGCTTCTCTCGACACCGAAGCGGAGGCGCTGGAGGAAGAAGTGGCCTTCACGTTTGAGAATGTGCGGATTGAGACGCCGTTTAACCCATTGGCCTAATACTTAATATTGAATGAGGAGGAAGGATATGAGCGATTTTAGTATGTTTTTTGCTGGGCAGTCGTCTGCGGAGATCACGGAGGAATTCGTGGTCTCTGTTCGTTTTAAGGATGCTGAAGGGAGCCCTGTGCCTTGGAAGCTGCGCAGCATCACGGAGGAAGAAAACCAGGAGTGCCGCAAAGCGGCTACGCGTAAGGTTAAGGGCAAGAACGGTGTATTCACGCCGGAAATCGACCCGAACGACTATATGGCGAAACTGATGGTATCGAGCGTCATCTACCCGGATCTGAAAAACAGCGAGCTGCAAAAATCGTACGGCGTGCTCGGTGCAGAATCCCTGCTCCGCAAAATGCTGCTGCCCGGCGAGTTCGCCGCGCTTGGTGAGCGGGTGCAAGCCCTGAACGGTTTTGACCGGGATATGAACGAACTGGTAGATGACGTAAAAAACTAATCAAAGAGGGCGATGGTGACGCTAATTATGCGTACTATGCCCTCCATGAACTGCACATCCTTCCTCACCAGCTCATGGCGATGACGGTCCGGGAACGGGCCGCCATCTATGCCATGATCTCGATGCGGGTGGAGAAGGAGAAGCGCGAGCGAGTCCGGAAGCGGAGATAGGTTGTAGAAAAGGGGGTGAAGGAATGGCGAGTGTAAAGGATGCACTCCTGCGCTTAAATAATTTGGCTAATGAAATGATCGTGAATCAGCTGTTACAGCTTGAAAACAGCTTTCAACAAACTGTTGATCAAATTGCTGAGGCAGCAGCAGAACAAGAGCAGCTTAATGAACGGATTGAGCAAGGGGAAAAGAAAGCCAGTAAGCTTGGGAATGCTTTTAAATTGTTAAAATCCGCATATAAAGCGGCCGATTTTGTTGCGAAAATGACGATTATTCCAGCAGTAAAAGAACAAGTAACGGAAGACTTCTTTAAAGTTAAGACTGGTGATGCCGAGGTAGGTTCAGCTATATTCGAGAACGTCAAACAGAATGCATTGAAAACCGGGTTAGATGTTAATGATTCGTTAAATAATGCTTTAACGTTCATGTCAATGACTAAAAACTCAGATCAAATTGCGCAATTAAATGGCTTCGCTGATCGAATGAGCACACTATCAACAGACGGCAAGAGTTCAAAAGATGCAACAAGGGCGATTATGAGTGCGATGCGTGGCGATACCAGCTCTCTAGCTAAAGATTTTAATATTCCTGATTCCCAGATTAAAAGCTTTAATGCAGAAATCATATCATCTAAAGGGAATTTTACTGCATTTCTTTCAACCATGGACAAACTGCTGCAAAAATCAGGGATGACACAGGAAGCTATGGATGCCATGCTGGATTCGCCTGTTAATAAGTGGCAGCAACTAATGGGATCCGTCAACAATTCTTTTGTTCAGATGGGGGGTGGCGCATTAGCTGCAATCATGCCAATTCTGGATATGTTGAATGCAGCTTTTGAAAACGGGACTTTCCAGCCTTTTATTGATGCTATATCCATAGGATTAACCGTAATTGCTGAGGGGTTTTTGTGGGTAGCGCAAATGATCCCTCCAGCCTGGGAATTCATTAAAGCTACGATTGCTGGTGTCGGTAACACCATATGGAATCTGGTCACTATATTTATGGGGTTGCTTCCTGTTATCGCTTTAGCGGGTGTTTTTTTTGCGATGTTAAATGCAGGGATGATCATGGGGAGAATATCGGCTTACGCGTTTACTGCAGCACAAACTGTGATGGCTACGGTTACGAATATAGCGGCAGGTGCAATGAGATTATTTAATATGGTGGTTAAGGCTAATCCTCTTATGCTATTAATTTCTTTAGTTATCGCTGCTATGGCCGCATTCGGGGCTTGGAAAGTGGTGACGCTGGGCCTTAAGCAGATATTCAGCAACGTATTCGGCTTCATTGTCGATCTGGCGC
The DNA here is from genome assembly GCF_056173265.1 of Paenibacillus sp. QJM3NY_38. Classification (NCBI taxonomy): domain Bacteria; kingdom Bacillati; phylum Bacillota; class Bacilli; order Caryophanales; family Paenibacillaceae; genus Paenibacillus; species Paenibacillus sp. QJM3NY_38. The sequence continues at coordinate 6,124,232 of NZ_CM149665.1, read as the reverse complement.
AAAACACGGTTAATACTGTCATTTCAGTTATTAACGGGATAATTAAGGGTGTTAACGCGGTAGCGGGCTTTTTTGGAAAGGTCCTTGGTGTGGATACCAAGCAGATTGCAGAGATTGAGTATAAGGCGGACTTTACGAATTTCAAAGACACCGGACAGAAAGGCATAGAAGATTTCTCCATGGATACATTTAAGGATAAATTCATGCCGGATAAGAACCTGGGCAAGAACAACGAGGATATTTTAAAACAGTACAACACGGGGAAAACCGGGTACGATGTTGCTCTTCCAAAAGCAACCCCGACCCCGTCCATGCCTGCTATGCCCGCCATGCCAACGGCTCCAATCCCGGTAGCCCCTGCGGGTGGCAGCATCGATTCCATTGGTAAAGTGGATAACTCGGTGGACGTGGCGAGCGAGGATCTGAAAGTGATGCGCGATTTGGCAGAAGTGAATGCGATCAGCAATATGATCACCCTGACGCCAACCGTACAGATGACGACGGGAGATATTAATTCCGGAGCTGATCTGGATACGATCATGTCGAGAATTAACCGGACGCTGGAGGAGCAGTTTGTGTCCAGTGCCGAGGGGGTGTATTTGTAGCATGAGCGATTATGGATTTTTTCTGAGCTTCAATAACCAGGAGGAAGTTTTCCGATTTCCGGTGAATCCTGAGCGGTTTGACGTCAAGGATAGCGGTGAAGGCAAATCCTATACGGTAGCTGGGCTTGGCGAAGTAAATGCGATTCTGCATCCGAAGCTGACGGAGATCTCGTTTGAGAGCTTTTTCCCGGGGAGAGTGTATCCCTTTGTACATCTAGGTTCTGACAAAAAGCTGAAGCTTCCGATTGAATACGTAAATACCATTAAGGGCTGGATGGAGTCCCGTCGACCTGTTCGCTTTGTCATGACGGGGCTTGTTCCCGATCCGCTGAGCGGTACGGATGGCAAGAATGTGGTGAGAGCGATGAAGTCTTTTGGCATCAACATAGCGGCATCCATCGAAAGCTTCAACTGGAATACGATGGCCGGTTCACCGGAAGATATCGAGTTCTCAATTACGCTCAAGCGCTATGTGTTCTACGGGGCGCGTAAAGTCGTGCCGGTAAAAGACAAAAAAGCGGCAGCCGTGAAGAAGAAAGACCGACCGGATGACCGCAAAAAAACAACCTCCTATACAGTTGCCAAAGGCGATTCCTTGTGGAGCATTGCCCAAAAGCTGCTCGGCAGCGGTTCCCGTCATGCGGACATCCAAAAACTGAACGGAATCAAGGACCATGAGGTCCGGAAGCTGGCCGTCGGCCGGGTTCTCAAGATTCCCTAAAGAGGTGGCGCCATGATTGAACTGATGATTGACCGCAAGAACGGAAGCGTGTGGGATCTGGGGCAGATCGTAACCGACATCACGTGGAAAACTAGCCGTCAGGCAAAGCCGGCGAGTCTGGATATCAACTATGTGAATTATGGTCTTGCGCAGAGCAAGGCATTCGAAGTGGAAAACGGCGACATTGTGCGCTTCCGCAAGGATAACAAGGATCTGTTTTATGGGTATGTTTTTTCCAAGGAGTGGGGCATGGACGCCCAGGTCAAGGTGATGGCTTACGATCAGCTGCGCTACTTGTCCAGCAACGACACCTACCGGTTCACGAATGCCAAGGTGGAGGATATCATCCGGAAGATTGCCAAGGATTTTAATTTGAAGACAGGCACGCTGGCCGATACCGGCCATACGATCCCTGCGATGCTGGAAGCGGACAAGAAACTGATCGATATTATCTGCAAGGCTCTGGATTCCACATTAATCGCGACCAAGCAGTACTATATGTTTTACGATCGGTATGGCGAACTGACGTTAACCAACATCAACGACATGCTGCTCATGCTAGCGGTGGGAGAAGACAGCCTCATGACGGATTTTTCATATAAAAAAAGCATCGACAACGAGACGTACAACCGCATCAAAGTCGTGCGGGACAACAAGCAGACGGGGAAGCGGGATGTTTACCTTTACCAGCACGGACAAAACATTGCCCAATGGGGCCTGCTCCAGTTATACGAGGTTGCTGACGAGAACATGAATCCCGCTCAGTTGAAACAGCTAGCGCAAAATTTACTGGAGCTGAAGAACAGGGAGCAGCAGACGCTGTCCATTGAGGCTATCGGGGATTTGCGGGTCCGTGCCGGAAACACCATTTATGTGAATCTGCCCGAAGAAGGCTTGAAGCCGTATCTCATCGATGAGTGTACACATAAATTCTCGGACGGTACGCACACGATGTCGCTAAATATGAAGGTGGTGTAAGCAGGGATGCTGGATATTATCAAAAAAGCCAGTCTTAGCGCCGTGGGGAGCACAAACCCGATGGCGGTGCTGTATGGTACAGTCACATCAATCCATCCTCTGGAGGTGAACGTGGATCAGCGATTCAGCCTGACGGAGGATTTTTTAGTTATCGGAGAATCGATGACCGAGTACAAGCTGAACATTGGCGGCGCGGAATATGTGATTCGAAAAGGGCTGGAGATCGGTGACACGGTGCTGCTCATTCGTTACCAAGGCGGCCAAACGTATCTCGTGCTGGATCGGTTGGTGAAGCCGTCATGATTCCGCAGGGAGGAACACTGGAGCCAGGTAGCGAGATTGTGGAAACTCTGGAGCAGTCTAGTCTGACGTATGACTTGAACCTGGAAGAAGGAAGGATATCAGGTCACATTGACGGTCTTGAGGCTGTTAAACAGGCTGTGGTAAAAATCCTTCAGACGCGCCGTTTTGAACATCTGATCTACAGCAGCAACTATGGGCAGGAGCTGGACTCCGTCATTGGCCGCGACCCGCTGTGGGCCTATGCTGAAATCGAGCGGCATATCAAGGAAGCACTGCTGCAGGATGACCGCGTATTGTCGGTCGATGATATGAATATTACCTTTACGGGCGAGCAGGCGGTTGCGGAATTTACGGTCCGAAGCGTGTATGGGGCTTTCAATATGATCAAGGAGGTGAGAGAGGATGGTTGAGGAACAGACGTACGAAGCAATCTTGCAGCGGATGATGGATCGAATCCCGGATGGTATGGATAAAAGGGAAGGCAGTATCATCTACGATGCGTTGGCACCCTCTGCGGCTGAGCTTGCCCAGATGTACGTGGAATTGGGGTACTCCATGAACCTGAAATTTGCCGCGACGGCATCGGGCGAATTTTTGGATCGGAGCATTGCCTGGTCAGGGCTGACCCGGAAGCAGGCTACAAAAGCACAGCTTTTGGGGCACTTCTCGGGCAATAACGGTGCCGCGGTGGATGTGCCTATAGGGAGCCGTTTTTCATTGGATCCGCTGAATTACAAAGTCATCACCCGGCTGGATGCCGGGCAATATGTTCTGGAATGCGAGACAAGCGGGAAGGAAGGTAACCGCCGATTCGGCTCGCTGCTTCCGCTGGAATACGTAGAAGGCTTGGTGAAGGCGGAGCTGATGGAGCTCTGGGTACCTGGCGAAGATACCGAATCGGATGAAGCGTTGTATGACCGATACCGCGAAAAAATCTCCCGACCCGTGACCAGTGCAAACCGGAATCAGTATGAACTGTGGGCGAGGGAGAAAGCCGGGGTTGGAAAGGCTAAGGCTTTTCCGTTATGGAATGGTCCGGGCACCGTCAAGGTGGTGCTGCTGGATAACGAGATGCGATCGCCTACACCTTCCGTTGTGGAATTGGTGCAGCAGCATATCGATCCGACCATGGATGGCATGGGAGAAGGGGCGGCTCCCGTCGGTTCGGTGGTCACCGTTGTGGGGGCTGCTGAAGTGCCAGTCCATATCGAAGTGCAGGTTACGCTGCTCGATGGGGCCGGCTTGGATGGTGTGCAGGCAGCGATTGAGCAAGGCGTGCGCCAGTATCTGAAAGACCTTGCCATGTCCGACCCGTTGGTCCGGTATAACCGGATTGCCAACGTGATTTTGGATATTCCGTCTGTCATTGACTACGAGGTATTGACCGTGAACGGAGGAACGGACAGCCTTCCGATCGAACCGGAAGCAGTGGCTGTCCTGGGGACGGTGACGGTCCGATGAGTAAAGCCGAAGCTTGGCTGGGTTACCTGCCGTCCTATTATCACGATGTTCGAGAAATGAAAAGCATTGCCGGGGTAGAAGGGGCTGAATTGGACAAGTTAGCGCAGGAACTGGAGGATCAGGTGGACCAGTATTATCCCGAAACTGCTACGTGGGCGTTATCCCGGTTCGAGCAGGACTTGAACATTCCGGTGAATCTCTCCAAGCCGATCGAGCAGCGGCGCTCGGTTATCATCTCGAAGATGCGGGGAAGCGGCAAGGTGTCCGCCAGCATGCTCAAAAATGTGGCGCAAGCCTATGAGCGGGGCAGCATTGAGGTATCCGTCCAGCCAGCGGAGTATAAAGTGACAATTCATTTTCGAGATACGCTGGGTATTCCGCCAAATTTAAGTGATCTAAAATCAGCCATTGAGGAAATCAAACCCGCGCATATGGCGGTCGATTACGCTTTGCGTTATCTCACCATTGCCGAGGTGGAGGGCATGACGTTTGAGGAAATATCAGCAACGACACAAGACAGATTGTTGGGAGGAGGAGCCTAAATGACGAATCCGGTTACGCCGAATATCGGGTTGAACAAAATCGATCGAACCTCGCCGTCCACGACGTATTTCGATCTGGAGAAGTATATTGATCAGAACGCGGATGCCGTAGATCGGTTCGCGGGTGAAACCAGCGAGGCCATCGGCGCTTTAGAAAAGAGACTGGACACGGAAGAGCGCAGGGAAGTCGTACTGCAGCCCGGGCTTCAGATCGTGAACGCGGAGCGGAGCGCGCCTTTTAAGTTGAGTGGGATTAAGGGGCGGACGTTGGTGAATTTGTTGGGGCGTGCGGGATCGTGCGAGAATACTTCGAGCGTGCATCTGCTGGGAGCATCGACAACTACAATTACTCTATCAGGAGACAAGACGCAAGGTTCAAGTAGTTTTAAAGTGGTACAGACGGTGAACGGTGCAGCAGCAGCGGCAGGCGTCAAATTCGCATCATTGACGCACTTGAAAACAGGTGGTCAATACCTATTGGTAGCAGATTTTAAGACAGAAACGCTTGATAACCTTCCTATTCACGCCGAATTATGGGGATCCAGAGGGGATAAACTTGATACCATAATAGGGAAAGCATGGAGCACCCACTTCTTTTTACTAGGCGCAGCCGAGAACTACAAGGATTTATTTATTTGGGGTGCTGCTGGGACATTTTTCGCTGATGCTGTTCGTCTGTATGAGGTATCCCCTGCTGAGTACGCGGTTATTGCAACAATGACACCGGAACAGGTTGCCGCCAAGTATCCATACGTCGATAGCGTTCAGCCTGCACGTAATCCGTATGCGATCCGGTACGGGGAGAACTTGTTGCCTCCGTTTTTTGAATGGACTAGTCGCCAACCTTACCATACTGAAGACCCGTACACAGTCTTCAGCTTATCAGCTCCAGCACAAGTAATATATGTTGACATACCCGTTGTTCCCGGCATTTTGTACACACTATCATTCGGATCTTTAAAGTGTGACTACATTGCCGTTCATGATCTTAGTGGTTTAAACGCCAGTACTATGGATTACCTCGTAAAAGTAGATAGGAATCCAGCCGATGATAGCCCTTATAGCGTCCAATTTACTGGGCCTCGAACTGGGGTAGTTCGCATACATCTATACGCTTACGATTTACAAGCTGAGATAGATGGGGTAGATAGAAATTCACTGCCTGCTTACGATATACTCGCCACGAACCCTATGCTTACGCTTGGATCATCCGAAGCCAAACCCTTCAAACCACGCGGAGACGCCATGCTAGCGTTCCAGACGGATCTATACGCTGATCCACTGACAGGTGCGAATGCTGACGAAGTATTCGAAAAGGACGGGCAGTATTTCAAGCTGGTGAAGTGGAAGAAAATCGTGTTAGATGGAACACTTGGTTGGAGTATTGCAGCTGGGGGATCGTATCCGAGTTATAAAAAGATAAACGCATCCGTTGCCGGACTTACACTTGTATGTATGGTTACTAAGTATGATGGAAAAGTTTTAATCAGTTATAATGGAGCAATTCCAGACTATGGTGCGGATCGCTATTATGTTAATTTTAGTGGTCAGTTATTCGAGGTTTCCGTTTCCAACTTAGACAGCGGATGGGGCGACAACTACACACCGACAGCCGACGAGATTAAGGCGTATTTTATGGGTTGGAAAATGTATGATACAGCAAACGGAGCCACTACGAGTGTCTATAATGGTACTGCAGGACAATTGAAAGGTTGGGTAAGACGACGCTTGACTGATGGATCTTTTATTGAAGGTACAGGAACGTTACCGACTTCTCAAGCTCCGGAGTATACGCCGTATCAACTCGTATATCAACTCGCCACGCCAACGGTCGAGCCTATCGTATCCGAAGGTATGCTTACGTTTAACGAGGGTGATAATCAGATCGAGGTTGGAAGGGGGATCGTGCTTCGGGAGAGTGCGAAACCTACCGATCCGGCAAATAATGGCGGGGCTATTGATATAAACAACCCGTCAAATACAGCGGTGTATATTTCATCCCGGACAAAGAAAAGGGTAAACAAGATTTTAGCAGTGTACAGGGCAACTCAGAAAGATAATTGGAACTTGAATATTACTGTAGACCCTGCAATTTACCCGCAGAATAATGGACCGTGGGCGCGATTAAAAGGGACTTATGACCCTTCGGTACCCTACAGCATTACTTACATTACGGATGATCATTCACCTATCGTCCCTTTCACCGGATCTTACGCAGCCAACGAAAAGTCAATGCTCCTGGAATTGACCGACGTCGTGCAGCAGAACGCGACAACTGTATCCATGCTGATGAATAAGAAGGCCGACAAAGACATATCAGGATGGATTACACCAACATTATTAAATGGATGGAAGCGCCCTAATTTAGAACTTCCTGTTAGATACAAAGAACAAAATGGAATAGTTTATATTTCCGGTCGAATTTCAGATGGGACAGTCGGATATACTACGGAACATTCAGTTTTTATTTTACCTTCAGGATATAGACCAATAAAAACAATGTATTCCACAGTTAATGATGCTTCATATAATTCGAGGTATGTTGCCATTAATCCTAATGGCTATGTAAATATAGAAACTGGCGGGAATATCAATATCAATCTTGATGGGATTTCATTTCCAGCCGAACAATAAAAGGAGGTGTCACATGAAAGCCGTACCTAAAGTAAATATAGACGGCCTCTATTTAGAGGATGCGCTTGTGGACGATGCCTTTTCTGGTGTCGTCCCTTTTTATGCGGAAATTGTTCCGCTACTACCCGATCAAGATGGAGTTGATCAAGTGGTAGAAGTGTCAGAAGTTGAGCAGCCAGGGGAAACGCCGAAACCAGTCATCACCGGGTACATTGTCAGTATCCTGGTTACTCCCGGTTTGTACCGTCCACGTTTCGACATTAACACATGGAAGGCGTACCGTGTCGCTGTTGATGCCGCGCTGACTGAGTATCAGCAAACCTATGACGAGTGGGCGGTATTACCCGAAGATGAACGCGGTGACATGCCGATCCTCGAATCTCTACCAGCGCCGGCTCTTTGGATCGAAGGTCTAACCCCGGAAGAAATCGAGGAGTTAACAAAACCTCAACCAGTAGAGCCTAATGAAATGGATCGCTTAGGGAACGAGATGGTAATGTGGGAACTGGAGGCCTTGGAGCTGCGTCAGCAGAACGAGGCACAGGGCGCTCAAATCGTGGGACTTGAATTGCGGTTGCTGTCGCTTGAAAATAGCTGATCGAGAAAGGAGCGGAAGACGATGTTCGAAAACGATTTTGAACGATTGAAGTACTACTATGAAAAGAAGTGGGCGCAGAAGCCTCAATTGAGACAGTATGTCGCGTTTGGCGTGATAACCTCGGAAGAATATGAAGTCATCACTGGTGAGGCATACTAAATGCTGCTATGAATGGCCCCTAGTATAAAAGAGGCTTCAACGGAGAAGGCGGAATCATTCTGGAGAAGCGGAGCGTTCGCCTTTGTTCCCGGATTTTAACCTTATCTATCAAGTTATAAGAAAATCTGGGGGCAACAGCGATCGGAAGAATGATCCGCATGCGGAGTGAAGTTTAGCTAGGAGATAGCATGCACAGAACGACCAAGTAAATCAACAACAAAAGCCCTCGGCTCCTCCGAGGGCTTTTTCACACCTTCCAAACCATTATAAAAGGAGGAACAATTATGTATGAGCAGATCGGTCAGCTGTTTAAGATGCTGGTGGCGGGGACGGGGGCCGTGACAGGGTACGTCTGGGGCGGATGGTCGTTGCCGCTGCATCTGTTGTTGTGGTTCGTGGTGATCGATTGGTTGACCGGTTGGGGCGCGGCCTGGATGAACGGCGAGCTGCGCAGCCGTATTGGTTATACTGGTATTGCACGCAAAATGACCATTTTTCTCATCATCGCTCTGATGCATCTGGTGGACCGGGTGCTGGGAGAGATGAATTATTTTCAGAATACGGTGATCTTCTTCTATCTCGCGAATGAGCTGCTGTCTATTATTGAGAACGTTGGGAGAATGGGGGTACCGATCCCCCAGTCCCTGCGTAATGTGGTACAGGTATTCCAGATCAAATCCGAAGAAGGGGATAAGCCAACCGCACGAAAGGAGGAGAAAAAGGATGAAACCATCTGAATTTATAGCCAAGCTGGCACCTATAGCCACCCAGGATATGCGCCAGTACGGGGTGCCTGCTTCGCTTACGCTCGCTCAGGCAATTTTGGAATCCAATTGGGGAATGAGCGGTCTAACGCAAAAAGCAAACAATCTGTTTGGCATCAAAGGAACCGGTCCGGCGGGAAGCGTCACCATGCAGACAACCGAATACAGGGGGCAGACACCCTATACGACCCAAGCCCAGTTTCGTAAGTATAACAGCTGGAGTGAATCGGTTGCCGATCATACCCGACTGATCCTGAACGGCACACGTGACAAGCCACAGCGTTACCATGGCGTGTTATGGGCGAATTATAAAACAGCGGCGACCGAGATTTGGAGGGGGGGTTACGCTACAGACCCTAATTATCCGAAAAAACTCATCGCCTTAATGGAACAGAATTTGCTCCATCAATATGATTTGCTTAATCCAGAGGAGGAGGAACGCATGAAAATTGAACAATTGACGGCCGAGCTGCAAAAAACACAAGAGCAGATGCAGCAGCTTAGCAAGCAATATGCTTCTGCTATGAAATTGTTAGAGGAGCAGAGCAATACCATGAAGCAGTTGAACACAAGGCTCAAGGCCGTAGAGACAGAGAAACCGGCTAAAGTTCCTGCTTGGGCAGAACCGGCAGTACAAGCTGCACAGCAGGCAGAAGTATTGCATGATCCTGAGGGGAGTTTTGATTTTTATCGAATCATGACCGTGCTGCACCGTTTGGGGTTTTTCGATAGACCGAGTAAGTGAACCGAGAATATAACGTGCAAACTGCTCTCTCAGGTCACATCTATATAATGAAGCGTTATTTTGAACAATAAAGCTGCCCAACCGTTAGAGCGGTATGGGCAGCTTTTGTTGTATGGGTAGATATATATCAGTTAGTGTTTTACTAGTAGATTCGGTTATTCATTTCCCGGAATCGTTCGTTATTAGTGAATTCGAACATTCCTTACCCTTCCGACGAATGTCATGCTTGATTGTTCGATGAATTCCTGTCCGTGCATTCACCTTAATAATAATTCACTACGTAAACTCATAATAACATGCTCCTCATCGTTTGTTACTTAACAATACAACCCAGCTCACTTCACCCTCACCGTCCCCACCCCTTGCGCTTGATTCCCCGCATGGTCCGTCACAGTATAAGTAACGGTGTAGATTCGGCTTTGGCCACGCTCCGACTTCTCTGCGCGCAGCCGGAAATGGGTATCATAGGTGCCGAACTCGGCATCTTGTATATCCCGTCCCCCGGCGCTTCGATTGTCTTTGCTTTCCCTGTTACCCATATCCTTATCTTTACCGTTCACAATCTCCGATGTATCTCTGCTATGCCCCTTGCCGCCCGCACTCTCCACGGTAATAGAGGTCAGCACGACTGACGCAACGCCGGAGCCTTCATCGCTGGATTCGAGGTCAGCGTGAATATCGACCATTTTGTGGTTCGGCGCTTTTAGTACGGAAGGCGAGAGTGTAACCGTAAGCACCGGGGCGATTTTATCGATGTTCGATACGGTTGCCGTAACGGTGCCTTCATTGCCGTCTGCATCCTCATATTCGAAGGTAAATGAACCGTTCTCGGTAAATTTGTAAGTTGGAGATCCGCCGTTATTAATGACGGTAATTGGACTCTCCGAGACTAAGGCTGCAACAACGTCTCCATTCGTCGAGGCCGTCGTGCTGTACTCCAAGCCCACGGTGAGATCGGTATACGTGACACCCGGTGCGGCGGTAAAGTTCTCTCCTATGTTATCCAGCGCATTGCCGCTTAGCTTGATATTCCGGCCTGCCTTGAGCTGAATCCCGTTGCTGTTACCGGTGATGGTGTTGTTCAGAATCTGCACGTTCTCCGGGTCTCCGGCTCCGATGCCTCCCGCGTTGGTGTCCCCGTTGTCGTGCTCGAGCAGGATGCCCCAATAATGCTCGGCGGTGTTCTGGCGGATCGTGTTGCCCTTGATGATCGTGCCCGGCCCGTTCAAAATGTTGATGCCTGCCGCGTTAGGAATATCGGCGGTATTCTCGATCCGGTTGTTCTCGATGATGGTATCCGGCGATCCCATTGATACGACGATGCCTTCCCGCGCATTGCGGATCATGTTGTCGTGAACATAGTTTTGCGGGCCGGATTTACTGTGATTGGTCGGGGCGGTTCCCCCGGTATTCCCGATACCGATGCCGCCGCCATACGGCATGTCGGTGATAAGATTATTGTGAATCTCGTTAAAATACTCCAGCTCCCCGTGCAGATCAATTGCATCCAGCCGGACTTGGTGGAATTCATTATGCCGGATCACATTGTTATGGGCCACATATTGAATGAGTGCGCCGTGACGAAGGTAAGGTCCCTCGAAGGATGAGTCCTCGACCAGATTCCACCTGGTATCATTGGCAAACCCATTGCGGTCGACCTTTGGCACGCCCTGAATGGATACACCGTACCCGGCACCGCCCGGTCCAAGGTCCGTGGCATTTCGGAACGTGGTGTTGCGGACAACGATGTCATGGCTGTTCTCGATGCGGACACCCATGCGGCTGAATTTCTCGATCGTCACGTTGTCGATCGTGATGTTGTACGATGGCGTCTCGCCATAATTAGCGGCAATGATCATCATGTCCGGACCGCCGGCATCCGGGTTGTTGATTCTGTGATCGGTCGTATATTGACCTTCCCAAGCGGAGGTCAGCGTCAGATTGGAGATGGTCAGATCATGCTGCTTGGCGGATCTCAGCATCGTGCTGTTCCGGACCTTGTTCAGCGAGGTCTTCAGGATCGCGCCGTTCTGGCTTTCCCCCCGTAAATTGACCTCCGATTTCAGTATTAGATTGGTCAGGCCATCTGGAGTACTGTTTAAGTTGTATACGCCATTCGGGAAAAACACCTCGTCTCCCGGGACTGCTTCATCTATCGCTCGTTGAATTGCCGGTCGATCGTCCGAAGCATTGTCTGCAGGATCTGCTCCGTAATCGACCACGTTCAACGTCCTTCCGGTAGCAACAAAAGCCTGATGCACCGGATGGTTGCTCCCGTCCGCATTTTTCATGCCGGGAGCGGTAAAAGGGACGGTTCCTTCCGGTGGTTGCGGCACAAAATCCGGAATGATCGCCACGGGCGTATCCCCGTTAGCGAAAGGCGGATAGATATGGACCTCCGTCAGGCTCGTATAGGCACTGCCGTCCGAATTTCCGCGCCCGGTCAGCTTCACGTAACGTGCACTCGTGTCCGGAACGTTAAAAGGCTGCATCGCGGTGGTGGTTCCGCTGCTCGAACCGTTGAACAGGGGAGACCAGGACACGCCGTCATCTGAGGTTTCGATATCGATCTCCGTAGCGCGAACGTTCCCTTTATAGAAGGCAATGCCCAGGTAGCCGATGTCCCGGGCCTCGCCGAGATCGTACATGATCCACGGACCGTCGCCGGCGGCAGACCAGCGGGTGTACAGATTCTGGTCCAAGGTATTATCCTCGATGTTGCCATCGCTGCCGCTTGCCGTGACCGAGGTCACAGGCCAAGGGGCTAAGGGAGCGCTAAGCGTCGTAACCGACAACGTAAGCGGAACCGGACTGACGTTTCCGGCGGCATCCACGGCCTCGACCTTATAGCTGTACTCCGTGTGCGGAGACAGTCCTTCTATTTCATAGCGGGTGATGTCGGAGCTCAGCTCCGTTACTTTGACGTCATTTTGATAAACGTTATACTTCGCAACCAACTTGTTGTCTTCCGCCGAAGGCCATGCCAGGTGCACATAATCTTCGCCGATACTGCTGACGGACAGGCGGCTTCCGTGCGGCCAGGACGGCGGCGTCGTATCCTGACTAGAATCCACCAACTCGCTTACGACCAACACAGGCCTTGGATTGCTGGAGCCGTTGGCTTCCTTGGTATAGATATTGACGCTGACACCGGTTTGGGCCGCATCCGCAAGGAGAAACGATACGCTGCCATCTGCTAGATGACTGCGGACATAATCCGTCACATCGACGCTGTACACCTCCGGCCGGCCGCTATTCTCGGCCTTTACGGTAAACGATCCCACATAAGCGGCCGGATCGAGGCTGTTCACGGGCGCATTGTTCCAGGTTAGATCGTTTTCATTCCAAGCGGTGTCCTCGATTCCATAAAGGGAGAGTTCTAGATTCGTGTTGCTGGTGCCTTTTTTCGCAGCGACCTGAAATTCGTAGCGGTAGTCAGGGTCGCTCAGGGTGGAAGCATCGAATTTGAAATAGACAACCTTTTTGTTGGTTGTACCGGATGATACGCTGAGAAGTCCGATACTTGTGCCGGTAGCCGAGTTGATATTGGTATCAGGTTTAGAGCTGTCGATTAGGGCATCGTCTGTAGGGCCCAAACGGCCAACCTCAACGGGAACGCCCGGAGAGGGATCTGTAGGATCGGTCGGGTCCGTTGGATTGGTTGGATCTGTAGGATCCGTCGGATCAGGCGGCGTGTAGCCGTCCTTGTAGAGGATCGGTGTCGTTACCTCCAGATTCTTCACGTGCTGATCCATGAAGGCCCAAGCTTCGGCATCCGCGATTGCCTTGGCTTCTCCGGTAAAACCGTGGCCCTGGCCGGGCACGATCTCAAAATCCACGACCGGCACTCCGGCATCGGTCAACTGATCGGCGAAGGTCACGCTGTCGGTATATGGGATGGTGGCATCCGCGTCTCCATGGCGGATCCAGAACGGCGGATCATCAGGAGTGGCATACGTTCCCGGCATGGCAAGCCGTGCTTCAATCGGAACGGACAGGGCGTTATGCCCGCCGAGCAGTTTCGTGACCGAGCTGTAGCGGTCAGCAAAATCAGTCGTGAAATCGGCCGGTCCGTACCATTCCACCACAGCCTGCACCTTGGTGGAGTATTCCGGCCAGCCTCCCGTGCCTTCGATATCGGGCAGATGAACCGTATCTCCGGTATCCAGCGTAACCGTATCCTCCATGGTCAGGTCTCCGGTCGTTCCCAGCAGGGAAGCGAGATGCCCTCCCGCCGAAGTTCCCCAAACGCCGATACGACTCGGATCGATGTGGTACTGCTCGGCATGGGCGCGCAAATAGCGGATGGCCAGTTTCACGTCTTGAATTTGGGCCGGGTAAGGCGCTTCGGGGGTTAGGCGGTAGCTTAAGGATACGCCGATGTACCCGCGTTTAAGGACATAGTTGCAAATGCTGCCCAGGGCGTTTTTGCGGTCGCCTTTATTCCAGCCTCCGCCGTGAATGTAGATCATGACCGGCATAGGCTCGGCTGGCGGCGTGCTCGGAACAGCGATGGACGTATAGAGGTCCCGGTCGCCGGCTTTGCCGATCAGAACATCCTCATAAAGGGTTACGCCTTCCGGAGCAGGGTATGGGCCGGTTTCGGTCGGCGGGGGTTCAGGCACGGGATCGACCGCAGGCGGAATGCCGGGGATGGCCTGGCCTGACAGCGAGACGCTGTCGATGTACATATTCGCGTTCATCGGATCACCTACCCGGAACTGGATTCGTACATTTGGGTTGCTGCTTGCTTCCGGCGGCAGCGTCCAAGTCTTCAGCGTGTTGGATTCGCTGCGCGGCGCTTCGGGCGTTCCCGGGGCCAGTTTAAACTCCTCCAGCGTGCTCCAGGTCGCTCCGCCGTCACCGGACCACTCGGCCACAATGCTTCCGCTGACATAGGATGAGGCTCGCGTATAATAGCTCAGCTTAATGTTGCCATACCCCGTCGTATTGACAGGCAGATAGACGGAGTCGGTTACATCGATCTTCATAAGGTTTGGCGTGGACGGCGCGCTGCTGGATACGGAGGTTTTGGCTTTACTCCCGCCATCCCCGGTCTGAACCCAAGGCAGCGGAATGACGACACCACCCGTGGTTCCGTAGCGCTCCGAATCAAAATTATCGGAGAAGAAGAGAATATCCGGCCCTTCTGGTTCCGGCAGGGGATCGGAATTCGATGCAAAAGATTCATCCGCAAGATCAACCTCTGCCGCAGGTTGTGCCGATACGGCCATAAGCTGCGCTGGTGAAACCATGATGCTCATTACGATCAGAAGGCAGAGGATCAGGCATGAGATCCGGTTAAGTTTCTTTTTCAACATTTCATCCCTCGCTTTTCAATATGGGTGTATGAAGCTCGTTTAAGAAACCCGGAAGCCGTCGTTTGACTGCCCCGGGATGGGATTAGGCTAGTGGATGTCAGCGGTGCATGCGGGTAAGGGAGAAGAAGGTGGCTTTGACATGATCGGATTGATCAGGAGTGGTATCCGATTTGTTTTGGTTGTAGACGCCGGCTTTGAAGTACAGATACTTATCGTTATAACCGCTAGGGAGGGTATGCGTCACGGTGGTGGCCGATCCGCCCTCAGGGGTTATTTTCACTGTCATAAGAAGCCCGGTCACCTTGACTTCATAACTCCATTTCTGGCCAAGGGCAATGCCGTTTGCAGGATTTAGCTGGTTCGGTCCGCCGAGAATGTTCACCCAGGTGTTGTTGTTGTCCAGGTCATCGGTTCCAAAATAAACGGCACCCTTGCTGTCCGAAGGACGCTTGTGGTAATAGAGCCGTATCGGTTCGGTGCTGGGGCCATGGATTTGCCCGACCACGACGCGGCCGATTTTATCGGCTTCGTTCCCACTGACGGAGACATGATCCACGCGTAAGGTAGCATTCATCGTTCCGTCCACGCCGCCTGCCTGAGATTTTATGGATGGGGAGGAGGTAGAGGTTACCCAGTTGTTGGCACATGAGGAGGCGCTGTTTGTCGACGGATTCAGCATCTCCCTAAGTTCGGATCGGGTGTAAGTGCTGTTCGCGGTGGTCTCGCCGATATTAGGCGATGTGAATACCATGCCGCCGGTGACGGGATCGGTATAGAACCAATCCGGATGCACATACCCGCTGGCGAGTGTTCCGGCCTGGATCTCGGACGCGTCGGGCAGGGTGATTTTCCATTTGGTTAGGTCAAAGTTGCCCGAAGGGGGTTTAGCCGGGTCAAGGGTTCCACCTCCTCCATCCGCAGTACCTCCCCAAATTTCGACCTCAGTGTAACTGTTCCAGTCATTGGAGGTGTTGCCGTAGCCCACAATGCGTACATACCGGGCTTCCACGACGGGGATGGGGAAGGATTGCAGCTGGTTGTTTTGAGCGCTAGTGACAGTGTTCCGTGCCTGAATCCAGTTGGAGCCATCGGTTGAGGTCTGAATATCGAAGGTGAAATTGCGCGAATCTCCGTTGTAAAACGCGATTTTAACCATTGAAACCGGGTTGACAGATCCTAGATCCAGCCTCAGCCAACTGCCGTCACCTTCGCCGGACCAGCGTGTGCTAAGACTGCCGTCCACCGCTTTGGATGCATCGCAAGCGCAGCGAGAGTCATAGCTGCTTGCCGATGCGGAAACCGAGTATTCGCTCTCTCCGGCGGCCAATCCGCGTCCTTCAAACAGAGGAGCAAACACTATGGCTGCACTGAGTAGGCAGAACGTTAGTTTTTTCGAAAAAGCATGCCTTCGTTTCACAGCAATCCCTCCCGTATAATGGTGAAAACCCTTATGAATTATCATTTCCCTCCTTTCCGTGGTGCGCTTTAAGACAGGAATGACAGCGCTTACCTAACAACGTAGCAAGAATGCGCGCACAGGTCTTGTGTTAATCCTATAAGCGCTTGGCATTTTTGCATAATGGAGGAATTATTGATGCTTCTGCCTCCTGTGGGTGCGAAATAGCGTATTGGAGATTGCAAATCATCTTGTTAATGTTTTGCTCCACCACCCTGACGGGAATATCGTGTCTGGTGGATAACGTATGACACGATTCGGGTATACAAGGAGGAACGGGTTTACTTGGGAATCATATTTTTCTTTCAGCTGCCGGATGGCATATAATCTAAAGAACGAACGATTTCGAATCGACCCTATACAGATAAAACAGGAGTGGGATAAATGACACTGAAGGAGCTTAGAGAGCATCGCCAATATCCGGAGCAAACGAAGTCGGATGCTTCGCGCGCGGTATATGAGCGGGATTATTCGCGCCTGATCCATTCGCCGACGTTCCGCCGGCTGCAAGGAAAATCACAGGTATTCGGTGCCGGCACCGGCGATTATTACCGGACGCGCTTAACGCATTCGCTTGAGGTTGCACAGATTGCGCGTGAAGCAGCGCGAAGCCTGACCCGCAATTACCCTGAAGTGATGCCGGAACAGGCGGAGAACGCAGGGCTGATGATTGACCCCGAGGTGGTGGAATGCGCGGCGATCGCGCATGATTTTGGGCATCCTCCATTCGGTCACAAGGGCGAAGAGGTGCTGCAGGGCATTCTGGAGAAACATATTGACCGGAGAACCGAGAAGGAGCTGACACGTCAGCCGGGCACGCCGACACCGGAGCAGGCAGCCGAGGTACAGCAGGCGATGCGGCGCAAGTATGAGCATTTTGAAGGGAATGCGCACAATTTTCGGCTGATCATGTTTTTGGAGAAAAGAGAGAACGTTAACGGACTCAATCTGTCCGATGCGGTGCTGCTTGGCATCAATAAATATCCGTTCTCCGGGTTGGATAATCACAAGGGGATGTACCGTCATGAATGGGAATACATCTCCCATATCCGAAAGGAGTGGCAAATTCCCGGCACGCATCGAACGCTCGAAGCGCAGCTGATGGATCTGTGCGATGACATCGCCTATTCCGCGCATGATCTGGAGGATGGCATCAAAGCCGGGAAGATCGAGGTGCATGAACACTTTTTGCGGGACAGTCACTTGAACAAACTGATCGTGCAGAAGATCATGACACTGGAAGATGAGGTATGGAAGGGATGGACCAAGGAGCAGATCCAACCGAAAGTGGATTTGGTGCTGGACGAGTTTCTGAAAATCTGGAACGAGAAAATGCCGACCTGCGAGAATGACTATTCCCGTACCCGACGGGAGGTCAAGGCCTACTGGGTTAGCCTGTTTGTAGGCAGCTTGGGCGTAATTACGAACGGGGATTGGAAAAAGGTGACGTTTGTCAAAGACGGCGTGGAAGATGAGGATATGCTACGTACAGTCAGCGTCCTGAAGAGTTTTGCCTGGGTGACCATGATTCGCGACCTGCGGGTGCAGCGCCTGCAGAAGCGGAGCGAATGGATCATCAAGCGCTTGTGGGATGCTTTTCTGGATCCTGTCGCCTCAACGGCGATCATTCCGTCCGACTGGCTTCAGCGCTATGAAGCGGACCAGAAGCGGGCGCAGCCGATCTGGACGTGGGAGCATATGGTGATTGATTATATCGCGGGCATGACGGACGCTTTTGCCGAGAAAATCTACAACGAGCTGTATGGCCTCAAGGTAGGCTCGATCTACGATTTGGATTAGCAGCGGCGAGCAGGTGTGTGGTTGCGTTGATAATGGTTCAGCTACCACCTGCTAATGAACCTGCATTCTATTCTATAGGAAGTTGAAATGCTGACGGAAAGGGGGATTGTATGAATAACCAATTGAAACTGAGCGTGCTTGATCTGGTTCCGCGTTTTGGAGAGAGTACGTTCGAAGAAGCCTTGCAGCAGGCGGTGATATTGGCTCAGAATGCGGAAGCATGGGGCTACGGGCGCTACTGGGCGGCAGAGCACCATGATCTGGAGCATTTGTCCTGTGCATCGCCCGAGATTTTGCTATCCCATATCGGCGCTAGGACCGCGCGCATTCGGCTCGGCTCCGGGGCCGTGCTGCTGCCCCACTACAGCCCGCTGAAGGTGGCGGAGAATTTCCGCATGCTGGCAGCGCTGTACCCCGGACGCATCGATCTCGGGATTGGGCGGGCGCCGGGAGGTTCGGCGCATACGAGTATGGCGCTCAGCGGAAATTTTCTGGGTCATGTGGCGGATTTGCCACAGCGGATTCGGGCATTAACCGAACTGCTGGAGGATCGTTATCGCTACGAAGACGTGCCGGTTGCTGCGAAGCCGGTGCCCGTAACCCCGCCCGTAATGTGGATGCTCGGCACGAATACGAAGAGTGCGGGTTATGCGGCTGAATTCGGTACGGGCTATGTATTCGGCCAGTTTATGAGCGATACAGACGGGGCGGAAGTTCTCCAATCTTACAGGGAAGCTTATCGGCCAAGCGCTCATCAGCATGAACCGCGCGCAATGGTGGCGGTAAGCGTGGTATGCGCGGCGACGGAGGAACAGGCGCAGAAGCTTGCCGCGGAAATACCCCGACCAGGGCAGGGCAGCGTATCGACGGGCCGTAAGGAAACGGCCGATCATGAACAAAGCCCAGTCTTGGCTGCGATCGGACAAGCAGAAATTGGTGGGAGCGGCGGCGATACACATTCCAGTGGCAGAACAGCAGCCACGATCCATGAAGGGGATCCTCAAGGGAATTCAGCGTCAGAATCCGGAGATCCGGCCCCGTCCGGTTCCGATTCGTCAGGCCCATCCCAGCGGCTGATCATCGGCACGCCTGCAAGTGTGCGAAACAGACTGCAGCATATGGCAAAGCAGTATCGGTGTGACGAGTTCCTGATCGTCACGCCGGTAAGTGATTACAATGCACGGCTGGAATCCTATCGGCTGTTAATGGAGCAGCAGTCAACTGCTGCACATATATAATAGAAGAGAGACGAAATTAAATGATGCATTCAAACGATAATGACATTACTTTTGGTCCATCCTTCATAAGCGATAAGTCCACTTATCTGTACACGTATGCCTGTCATGAAACGGAGCGTGAGCTGTGCTTGATGGAGCTGACGGAGCTGTTCGGTCATGAGCCTGACGGTGAGGATTGGCTGGTAAGCGAGCAATGGGTTGATCCGGATCGGAGCCCGTTCTTATCAGCCTGTATCGACGTCAGGATGACTGGAGAATCCATCGAAGAAATGGCCGAGCAAGCAGACCGCATTCATCTTAACCACGCAAGCTTCAAAGTCGTCTGTCTCAAGGCGGGAGATCGGTTCAGTTATGAACAATCACGCGGGTATGAGCGGGTGGTAGGCCGCCAAACTACAGGAATTGCACAGATGAAAGCCCCGGATGTCACGCTCGGTATGATATCAACAGGCGGCATCTGGAGATTGGGACTCCTTCATGAACCTGAACGCGCATGGCTGAAGCATAAACAGAAGCCGCAAAATTACTCCACAGGCCTCAGCTCGCGCATCGCGAGGGCACTGGTCAACCTGGCAGTTCCTCGATTAAGCGAAGTGACGCTCCTGGATCCCTGCTGCGGCATGGGGAATGTATTAATCGAGGCGTTCTCGATGGGAATCGCGGCCGAGGGGCGTGACATCAATCCGCTTGCCATTCGGGGAGCGAGGGTGAATCTGAGGCACTACGGTTATGATGACAACAAAGTTGCCATTCAGGATATGAATACATTGCAAGGGCATTATGATGCCGCGATCCTGGATCTGCCGTATAATCTGTGTTCTGTTTTCCCGGAGGGAGAGAAGCTGCAGATGCTGCAAAGCTTACGTCGGTTGTCAGATCGAGCTGTCATCGTCAGCACAGAGCCATTACACGAGTTGCTGATGAGCACGGGCTGGAAGGTCCTGCGTCATTGCACGACCCGCAAGGGGAGTTTTGTGAGGGATATCTGGTTGTGCGAATAGTGGTGCCACCTATCTATTCTCCAGGGTCATAACGATATTTCTCTAAATCGATGATGCCTTTGGGATTGACAGCAACGCCTTCATCCTGGAGGTACAGCTCCTGCATGAGTCTGGATTCATCGTCCTTGATGGCGATTTCTCCTTTTGCGTTGACGACCCGATGCCACGGCAGCTTGTGAATGTGACTGAGGGTGTGAAGTATTCTGACGACTTGTCGTGCGCCCCTTGGGCTGCCGGCCAGTCTGGCCACCTGTCCGTACGTCATGACATATCCTTCCGGAATGCTCCGGATCACTTCAATTACACGTTCCGTATACGGCTGCATCGATTCTCTCTCCCATTGCGTATAAATGTAGATAAAAAGGGGCGTCCCGGAAGGAATGAAAACCTCGGGACGTTCCTTTTGTTGTATAGATCTTGTGGTCTTTGTTGCACGATCGATTCCCGGCTCCTTTGAGAGCAGGATAAAAGCTGTGTTTAAGAACTTGTTACCTGGTCTTAGTACGACTTGCTATAGTCGATTACATTTCGCGACAGGGGCTTACCGCCTACATAATTCTGCAAATTCTCCAGGAAAATATCCACGGCACGCTCGCCGTAGCGATCCGTATCGCCCGCCATATGCGGGGTCATGATGACGTTGTCCATGGACCACAGCGGATGGTCTGAAGGAAGCGGTTCTTCCTCGAAGACATCCAGTCCAGCACCTGCTAAGGCTCCGGATTGAAGTGCCCGAATCATGTCTTCGGTTACTACGGTTTGACCCCGGCCCACATTAACGAAGAAGGCGGAGTCCTTCATCGCCGAGAATCTTGCCTCATTGAACAGTCCGCGGGTATCATCCGTGAGCGGCAGGATGTTCACGATATAATCACCTTCAGCCAGCGCTTCATCGAGCTGATCGACCTTATACATCGCTTCCACATAAGGATCGGATTTGCCGGAATGACGGACCCCGACGGTCCGCATACCGAACGCCTGGGCCACGCGCGCTGTATGACTGCCGATCTGGCCGACGCCGACGATGACGATGGTTTTGCCTGCCAATTCCGTGAACGTGCCGGACGTATCCCATTTGTTGTTCGATTGCTGTCGAATGGCTAGATGAAGGTTGCGCGTGAAGGCCAGAATCATCGCAAAAATATGCTCCGTGATCGGAACGCTATGTACGCCGCTGGCATTGGTAAGCTGAATGCCCTTTTCTTCGAGCTCTTTGAGCGGCATTTTATCGACACCGGCTGACCATGCTTGAATCCATTTCAGGTTACTGTCCGCAGACAATATATCCTCCTGTACGGAGCGTGACCAGCCAATCATGATTTCGGCATCCTGAACGATGCTTGGCGTAAGCTCTTTCGCTTTCGTAACCAGCAGCTCGTAGTGAGGGGCGATATCCCTGATTTTTTGCTGTTGTTCCGTGGTTAAGTCGTGTATGGCAACGATTTTCGGCATGGTGCTACCTCCTAAGGAATGTGATATAAACCAGAATAAAAGTGTTAAACTCTTTGGGAACATATTATCAGAAATCATCATTTTGCGCATGGACGAACTGTCCCGATTGGAAAATTTGTACATGAATTTTTGTCCGGTTTATGGTAAATTGAAGCTTCATCATATTTTTAGGCGAATTTGATGCACCCCTCATACTATTTTTAGGTATTGTTGCTCAAACTATAAACGAACCAAGAAAACATGGTGCTTATTGCGGCCAAGCGGCTGCTTAGGATAAAAGAGATTGGAAGGAAGTGTCTTAGTTGAGCCATTCGGCTGAGGGAGCTATGGATCGTTTATTTGTTGCCGTCCATCTGCCTTCGGAGGTGTCGTCCCGAATTCAGGAATGGACGGAAACATTGGGGGAGCAGGTAACTTTTAAAAAATGGGTTCATCCGCAGGATTACCACATAACCTTACAGTTTCTAGGCGATACGCCGTCAAATCGCATAACTGAGCTCACAGCGGCGCTGCAGGAAGTCGCTAAGGAGCATAAGCCCTTCAAGCTTGGCCTTTATGATGCCGGCGTGTTTGGGGCAAGCGTCTCGCCAAGAATTTTATGGGCGGGAGTCGGCGGGGATTTGAATGCTCTGTCTCAGCTTCAGCAATCGGTGGTATCGAGGATGGAGGCTTTCGGATTTGTCCCGGAGGAGCGACCGTTTCGTCCGCATATTACGGTTGGCCGGAAATTTCAAGGAAACCACAAATTTTCATTGGATGTTATCGGAACAGGACCCAGGCCCATCCAGTGGGAAGTGCAGCAGCTCGTTCTTTTTCGAACAAATTTGCATGCAACTCCAATGTACGAAACAGTAGGTGTGGCGCGGCTTTCGACCATTTTCTGAAACTGAAAATAGAATGTTCATAAAATTACCATGTTTTCAACGCCTAAAAATGTGGTTACATAGTGTAGGAATGTGCCGACATCATAGGAGGAAAAATATGGTTATGAAAGTGCTACGGCAAAATCGCTGGGTTGCGCTGCTCATCGGAGCGCTCTTTGTGAGTTTGTCTCTTATAAGTTTACTTGGAATGCAGACAAAGGCGGAAGGGGAAGAACAGCAGCAGGATATGCCGAAATTCGTTACGGCTGCCCCGGCTCTTGTAAATGACCCTGATCTATTAGTAAAAGACGCGAGTACCAGGCAGGATAGGGAACCTGTCAATATTTTGTCTTCAATTGTTTTCCAAGAGTGGAATAAGCCGGGGAGCAAGAGTCATGCTTTTTCAAATACAAAAGGCATAGGTTTGGCTGAAAACGGATATTGGAACTCGCAACAAGCATTGAAGGCTGCAGATGAGAAAAAGAAACCATCGAAATCTCAGGCTGCGGACGGGAAACCGGCAAAACAAAAGGGGACGCATGTCGTCAAATCTCAGACTGAAAGCTTAACACCCCCCACAACTTTATTCTTCACAAGAACAAATACGTTAACCCAGGATCAGAAAGCCAAAGCGACCTGGACCTATGATTTGTCAGCTGAAGAACTGCTTCTGCTCCAGAAGATTGTCATGGCAGAGGCGGAAGGCGAACCGTACGAAGGCAAAGTAGCCGTTGCTAACGTTGTTTTAAACCGGCTGCGGTCCGCTAATTTTCCCGATACGATTACCGATGTCATCTATCAAAAGCACCAATTTAGTCCTGTAGCGAACGGGCGTCTTAAACGTGTCAAGCCGAACAAAGAGACGATTAAATCCGTGAATGCGGCACTTCATGGCCAAAAAGAGGTAAAGGACGATACGTACTTCTTCCTGTCTTTGAAGCTGGCTCAGGACCTGACGGTACATCATTCAAGAACATTTGTTAAAAAAATAGGAAATCACTCTTTTTACAAGTAGTGCCCATATGGGTAAACTAGGATGTAGGAGGTGTGTTTAAGCATGAATATTACGTATTACGGCCATTCTAGCATTTTGGTGGAAGAAGGCGGAGTTCGTGTGATCATCGACCCGCTGCTATCAGGGAATCCAGGCTCCGGCATTGAGCCCAAGGACGTAAAGGTGGATGCGGTTGTGCTGACGCATGGGCACTCCGACCATTTTGGCGATTGCATCGAGATTGCGAAGCAGAATGATTGCCCGATTATCGCAGTCTATGAACTCGCCGTGTATTGCGGCAGCCTGGGCGCCAAATCCCATGGAATGAACATCGGCGGAAGCGCGCAATTCGATGGCTTTAAGGTGAAGTTTACCCCGGCCTTTCATTCTTCATCCATTTCGGTAGGGGACACCTGGATCTATGCAGGGCAGCCTGGTGGCGTCATTCTTACGATGGGCGGGAAAACATTCTATCATGCGGGCGATACGAGTTTGTTTGGCGATATGCGGTTGATCGGAGAGATGAAGCAAATTGATGCAGCTGCGCTGCCGATTGGGGATTTATTGACGATGGGCCCACAGGACGCCCTGTTGGCTGCACAGTGGATTCGTGCGAAGCATGTAATCCCAGTCCATTATGACACGTTCCCGGGCATTAAACAGGATGCAGGGGCCTTCTGCGACGAACTAGCCAAAACAGGCATTCAGGGACATCCATTGAAGGCTGGAGAAACGCTGGAAATATAGATGGATTTTTCATATAAAAGTTCAAAGCGGAATTATAGAGCATGCTATAGATATCAGGGCTGGTCCGCCAACAGTTTGATGGCTTCCTCACGACGATCGGGCATGCGCCCTTCGGTCAGCAATCCCATTACCTGGCTGGCGCAGTGGTCGGGCTCCAGATGCGGTATGCGCCGCCGGTCGGCTCCATTACGTTTCTTACTCACCTGATCATAATGATCGGACAGCAGGTTCAGCCATTTGTCGATCACGGAAGGAGAGTCCAAAATTTCCGCATAGCCTTCGCTGACAAAGAAATGGGAATTCACTTCTTCTTGTCCCGGGATAGGCTCATAGAACAGCATGGGAATTCCCTTGGCGGCTCCCTCTGTACACGTCATCCCGCCTGGCTTGGTAATGAGCAAATCCGACACTTCCATGAGGTTATGTATATCTTCGCGGTACCCGAGAACATGAATGTTGGGATGCTGAAAGATCGGGTCCTCACGCATGCTGGCAACCAGCTTCTCGTTCTGTCCCATACAGAAGACCAGCTGGATATCATCGGCCCTGCTGGCCAGCTTGCTGAGCAGCTCCTTGTTGAATACGAGACCCCAACCGCCCCCCATAATCAGTACGGTTGGCATGTTTTTTAATTGAAGCTCGGCTTGAAGCGCTTCCCGATTGCCCCTTTCCCAGAACTTGGGATGCACCGGAATGCCGGTCACATGAACGAATTCGGGCTGAATGTCCCGCCGTAGCAGCATTTGTTTCACATGAGGCGTTGATACGAGATATTCATCCACTTCCGGATTGACCCAGGTGCCATGGGCATCATAGTCGGTAATCAGCGTATAGAGCGGAACCTCGAGTCCCTGACGCTTCAGGCGGGAGACCACGGCGTTAGGGAAGGGGTGGGTACATATGATAAGATCCGGTTTCAGCTGCTCGATGACCTGCTGAGCCTGCGCGTAGAATATACGGTGCAGCGCGAGCCGCGTCAAACGGTTTAGCGATTTCTTATATTGCGAACGGTACAGCATGCCGACAAGGCGCGGACGGGTGCTGACGGTTTTTCGATAAGCGGATAAGATTAACGGCCCCACGGTTGGATTCAAAAAATTGCCGAGCTCAATGACACGGCAGTGGATGCCGGGATTCATCCGTTGTATACCTTCAGCCAGCGCATACGCTGCTTGCGTATGACCTGTGCCGAAACCCTCGGAAAAGAGGAGCACTCTTGTGTATCGCATGGTTTCACCTACTTCTTTCTCCCTCTATCTTACAAAACAGGAATCATTTTTTGAAGAGCGGCGCGAAAAAAAAGAGTATGCATCATAAGTATACGCGCAAAAGGGAAAAGCATTTCAATTATTTTACGGCTGGGAGTCAGAGTGTACCCTTACATTAGACGTCATGATAAAATTTGAACCCTGCATTCAGAATATTAAAAAATTTAACGAAAAGATATTGCAATGCCACCGATTATCTGGTAAAGTGATTTTTGACCGAATGACCGAAAAAGTATTTTGGTCAGTTTTGAATTGAAGGCCAATCTAAAAGATCAAGAAGGAGGGGTAAGCATGTCAGCTGTAGACCGTCGGAAGCAGGTGCTGGATGCTGCCTCCAAGTCGTTTGCTTTGTTCGGATATAAAGCGACGACGATGGAACAGGTGGCGAAGATTGCAAATGTAGGGAAAGGTACGATCTACACGTTTTTCACGAATAAGGATGAGCTGTTTGACGAGATTTTGCTGTCGGCCATTATGGAGATGAAGCGTATTGCCGAGCGGGAGATCCGGAAGGACAGAGATTTCTTCGACAATCTGTATCGGGTGCTGGATGCGCTGCTTGAATTCCGAGGCGAGCATGAGCTGTTCATTAAGCTATCGCAAGAGGTGCGGGATATTGGCACGCCGAAGGCGCATGAAGGATTGACGAAAGTGGAGAACGGGATCGTCGGATATCTCGAGGGAATTGTGGAGCAGGCCATATCGATCGGTGAGCTCAAGCCGCTGGATGCTCAAGTGGTATCCTTCGTGATGCTGAAACTGTACGTTGCCCTCACGACGGACTTCAATCAGCTTCACAAGCCGCTAAGCAAGGAACAGATCAAGGAATATATGATGGTGTTCTTGGCTGACGGGTTGAAGGCTACTTCATAAGAAGAATACAGGAACCTCCTTCGTGATGAGGAAGGCGGACTCTCTAGGCTTTGAGGGATCGTCTTCCTTGCCAGGGATCGTTTTTTTTGGCCTAAACTGACTGATTGAGGATATTGGTCATTTTGTACTGGAATGTGATCTGCTCTGATGCAGATTCATGTCGGCTGGTTATCTAGAGAAAAAAGGAGAGAGACTGGGATGAAGTCATTATCTGTATTTGCAAAAGATCTTGGGGCTGCCGTTCGGAATAAAAAAATATTGATTCCGATCATCGCGGTGCTGTTCATACCGGTCATGTACAGCGGTATGTTCCTCGGGGCCTTCTGGGACCCGTACGGGAAGATGGAGGATTTGCCCGTTGCGGTCGTCAATAACGACCAGGGCGCTGTTTTTGAAGGAAAGACGCTTCACGCCGGCGAGGATTTGGTTGCCGAGCTGAAGAAGGGAAAAGATTTTAATTGGCAATTCGTTAATCGGCAGGAAGCGGAGCAGGGCATGCAGGATAACAAGTACTACATGACCATCAGCATCCCCGAGAATTTCTCCCAGCAGGCAACAACCTTAATGGATGAACATCCGCAGCCTGCGCAGATCGTATTTGAGCCGAATGAAGGCTACAACTTCCTGGCGGCCCAGATCGGCGGATCTGCGGTGAAGCAGATTCAGTCCAAGGTGTCCGCGAAAGTGACGGAAGCCTATACGGAAACCCTGTTCGATCAAGTAGCCAAGGTATCGGATGGCTTGAGCGAAGCTGGAGACGGTGCAACCAAGATATCCGAAGGTGCCGTGAAGCTGGATGACGGTGCCGTGAAGCTAAAGGAAAATCTGGCTAAACTCGTCAGCGGCACACAGGAGCTTCAGAATGGAATCGCGCCTTTGACCAAAGGCGTGCAGGAGCTGAATAACGGTGCGGGCAAGTTGAACACAGGAGCCGGCACTCTCGCTTCCGGCTTGGATCAGCTTAAAGCGGGTCACAGCAAGCTGCAAGCGGGAGCTGAGGAAGCTAGCAAGGGCGGTGCCAAGCTGCAAGCGGGGATTGAATCTGCCGCAGCCGGCAGCACCACTCTGAATGATGGCCTCCAAGCCAATCAGGCAGGGGCGGCCCAGCTTGCCGCAGGCGCGAAAAGCGCTCATGAAGGCAGCAGCAGCCTGAAAACCGGGCTGAATCAATCGCTGGAGGCTACGGCTTCCTTGGAGCAAGGCGCCAAGGCCGTTGCAGACGGAATGAAGAAGCTGGCTGAAAGCAATCCGGAGCTGGCGCAAAGTCCGGAGGTTCAGCAGCTGCTGGCTGCAAGCCAATCCGTTGCCAACGGCACAAGCGGGCTCAATGCCGGTCAGAAACAGCTGGCACAAGGCGCAGCCGAGCTGAATCAAGGCACATTGCAGCTGCAGGAAGGCGCAGGCAAGCTGAGCGCAGGAGCGAATCAGCTGGCTGAAGGCGGCAAACAGCTCGCAGCTGGCGGTCAAGAGCTGCTGGCTGGTGCCAAACAGCTGAGCGCCGGCCAAAGCCAATTGGTTGACGGCATGAAGCTGTTCGGCACGAAGCTGAGCGAAGCAGCAGCTGGCGGTAAACAGCTCGCAAGCGGAGCAGCCACCCTTTCGCAAGGCACACAGCAGCTTGCAGGAGGAGCGGGCAAGCTCGGAAGTGGCGTTACAACGCTTGCCGACGGCTCGAAAAAGCTGGATTCCGGAGCCGGTGAGCTGGTAAACGGGATGAGTGAATTGAAGGAAGGCAGCGGAGAGCTTGCAGGCAAGCTGAACGAGGCTGCCGACAAGACAGGCGATATCAAAACAACCGACGAAACGGTCACCATGTTTGCCGGACCGGTACAGGTTGAAGAGCACAAAGTGAACGAAGTGCCGAACTACGGTACGGGATTCGCACCATACTTCCTGTCGCTCGGTTTGTTTGTCGGAGCTCTGCTCTGTACGATTATCTTGCCGATCCGCAGTGCGTCGGTACCGAATGCATCGGGCTGGAACCGGTTTGTCAGCCGTACGCTGTCCTTTGCCGGTATGGGATTGATTCAAGCGCTTCTGGCATCGGTCGTTATGCTGTACGGATTGAAGCTTGAGGTACAGAGCGTTCCGCTCTTCTATCTCTTCTCCATCATTACGAGTTTGTCGTTCATGTTCCTGGTGCAAATGTTCGTCACATGGCTGGATCAGCCTGGACGCTTCGTCGTCATCGTTATCCTGATCCTCCAATTGACAACAAGCGCAGGCACGTTCCCGGTAGAGCTGATTCCGAACTGGATGAAGGCATTGAATCCGCTGCTGCCGATGACTTACAGCGTAAAAGGCTACAAGGACGTCATATCCACAGGAAGTTTCGACGGCATGTGGGCCAATGTGGGTGTGCTGGCTGGATTCGGTCTCGTATTCCTGGCACTGACCGCCGTGTACTTCCTGGTTACCCGAAATAACAAGAAAGCAGCAGACGCCAATACAGCGTTGACTGCATAAGCAAGATATCTATTATATGAAGGAAGAGGACTTTCCCGATGGTCGAGCAGATCTTGGGGAAGTCCTTTTTTTGATGCTCGGGTGTAGCGTGAGCGTGGCCATGGAGAACCGACCTTAGAGTCGCATCATCTTATATTGGATCATGGTGATGATGATCACTTGCCCCTCCCGTTGGAGAGAAGGTGAAGGGAAAAAGATGAGCGGATGGTCGTGGAAATGAGATAAGGTGAACAAAAACGCCTGTTCGGAATGTTTTATTTGCATGTTTTTTTGCACTATTCTACATAAGTTTTAACTGTGTATTGTGATAACTCTCATAAAAACAATTCTTATCAAATTCATAAAAACTTTGAATTGCCTGCACTGTATGACGGTGATAAAATATATAGAACTAATAAATCTTACGTGTCAGGTAAATGTTACCCCTTGCCGCTTTTGCACAATACTGCATCACCTCAAGACAGTGTGTCACACTGCAGGAGAGGATTGATGTCCAACCTTTATGTTTTCCGTTATTGATCAGCAGCATTTTATTCTATACAAAGAAAGGTTGCATCTTATGAAACATACTGATTTTCCCCAGAAACAGGGCCTCTATGATCCGCAGTTTGAA
Source organism: Paenibacillus sp. QJM3NY_38 (assembly GCF_056173265.1). NCBI lineage: Bacteria > Bacillati > Bacillota > Bacilli > Caryophanales > Paenibacillaceae > Paenibacillus > Paenibacillus sp. QJM3NY_38. The sequence continues at coordinate 6,094,630 of NZ_CM149665.1, read as the reverse complement.
AAAGATGCTTGCGGTATGGGATTTGTTGCCCATATCAAGGGTAAGCCATCCCATGAAATCGTAAGCAGCGCGCTGACCATGCTTGCTAATATGGAGCATCGCGGAGGACAGGGCAGCGAGCCGAACTCCGGTGACGGAGCTGGGATTATGCTGCAAATTCCTCACTCCTTCTTCTCCGCCGAAGCAGCGAAGCTGGGCTTTGAGCTTCCGGAAGCCGGGCATTATGGTGCCGGCATGCTGTTCCTATCCCATGACCCTGCTGTCCGCTCGGCCCATGAGGATCAGTTGGCTTCGATTATTGCTGAAGAAGGCCAGACCCTGCTCGGATTTCGTGATGTCCCGACCCATGATGAAATGCTGGGTAAATCCGCAAAAGCGGCAAAGCCGTACGTCCGCCAAGTGTTCATCGGACGAAGTTCCGACATTCAGGATGATCTCTCGTTCGAGCGCAAGCTGTATGTCATCCGCCGCCGCGCCGAGCTGGCTATCCGTTACAGCGGAAAGCCCGAAGGCGACAGCTTCTATGTATCCAGCCTGTCCTGCCGGAAGATCGTATACAAAGGTATGTTAACGACGGAGCAGGTAGGGGAATTTTACCTGGATCTGCAGCAAGAGGGATTGGAATCCGCTATTGCGCTGATTCACTCCCGTTTCAGTACGAACACGTTCCCAAGCTGGGAACGCGCGCATCCGTACCGCTTCATGATTCACAACGGCGAGATCAACACGCTGCGCGGGAATGTAAACTGGATGCACGCCCGTCAGTCGCTGTTCGAGCATGAACTGTTCGGAAGCGATCTCGAGAAGGTTAAACCTGTCATCAACCCGGACGGATCCGATACCGGGATGTTCGATAATACATTTGAATTCCTGTATCTCAGCGGCCGTTCCCTGCCGCATGTGGCCATGATGATGGTTCCTGAGCCGTGGAGCAACCATGAGAGCATGGATAAGACCAAAAAAGCATTCTATGAATACCACAGCACGCTGATGGAGCCATGGGACGGCCCGGCTGCGATGGCGTTCACGGACGGCGTTCAGATCGGGGCTACCCTGGACCGGAACGGACTGCGTCCATCCCGTTATTATGTAACAAAGGATGATCTGATCATTCTGTCCTCCGAAGCGGGCGTTCTGGATATTCCGCCGGAAAACGTGCTGTACAAGGACCGCTTGCGTCCCGGCCGGATGCTGCTCGTTGACACGAAGGAAGGTCGGATCATCTCTGACGAAGAAGTCAAAGCAAGCATCGCCGCGGAACTTCCATACTCTGAATGGCTGGATGAGCATCTGGTAGAGCTTCATGATCTCCCTGACGCGCCGGAACTGCCGGATCCGAAGCATGAAAATGTACGTCAGCTGCAGCAAGCCTTCGGTTATACGTATGAGGAGCTGCGCAAAGTCATCGAGCCGATGGCGATCACGGGTGCCGAAGCTGTCGCATCCATGGGATACGATGCACCGCTTGCAGTGTTATCCGACCGTCCGCAGCGGCTGTTCAACTACTTCAAGCAGATGTTCGCCCAGGTGACGAACCCGCCCATTGATGCGATTCGTGAAGAACTGGTCACTTCAACGGCAACAACGATCGGTCCGGAGCGCAATCTGCTGAAGCCCGAGCCCGAAAGCTGCCGTCACATCCGTCTGGATTCGCCGGTGCTATCGAATGAAGATTTTGCGAAGCTGCGCCACGTTCGCCGTCCCGGCTTCAAGTCCATGACCATTCCGATATTCTTCCCGGCAGCGGAAGGAGCAGAAGGGCTTCGTCAGGCGATCCATACCCTCTGCGAGGCAGCGGACCGGGTCATCGCCAAGGGCCATAATATCTTGATCTTGTCGGACCGCGGGGTGGATAAAGACAATGCGGCGATTCCATCGCTGCTTGCCGTATCATCACTCCACCATCATCTGATCCGTCAGGGAACCCGGACCAAGGTGGCGATCCTGCTTGAATCCGGTGAGCCTCGCGAAGTACATCATTACGCGCTGCTGCTCGGTTACGGCGTGAGCGCGGTCAACCCGTATCTGGCGTTCGAAACACTGGATGACATGATTGCGGAAGGCATGCTTCGCGGGATTTCGCATGAGAAAGCCGTGAAGAATTACATTAAAGCGGCAAGCAAGAGCGTCGTTAAAGTTTTATCGAAAATGGGGATCTCCACGATCCAATCTTATCGTGGAGCCCAAATCTTTGAGGCTGTCGGCCTCAAAGAAGATTTCGTAGAAAGCTATTTCACACGGACGCCGTCCCGTATCGGGGGGATCGGTCTGGAAGAAGTGGCCAAGGAAGCCTTGGCCCATCACGAGCGTGCCTTTACCGATAAGGACGGGAACGATAAAGCGCTGGATTCAGCCGGCGAATATCAATGGAGAGCTGACGGGGAAGAGCATTTGTTCAACCCGAGAACCATCCATTTGCTGCAGCAGGCGGTCCGCACCAATGACTATGCAACTTACAAGAAATACGCAGAGCTTGTGAAAGGTGAGAATGAGCAGCATCTTACGCTGCGCTCACTGCTCCAAATCAAGCCGGTCGGCGAGCCGGTACCACTGGATGAGGTTGAATCCGTAGAATCCATCATGCGCCGATTCAAAACGGGCGCGATGTCATTCGGCTCGATCAGCAAGGAAGCGCATGAAAGCCTTGCGATCGGGATGAACCGCATCGGAGGCAAGAGCAATACGGGTGAAGGCGGAGAGGATCCAGCCCGTTTCATCCCGGATGCTAACGGCGATTCCCGCCGCAGCGCCATCAAGCAGGTGGCTTCGGGACGTTTCGGCGTAACCTCCAACTACCTGGTGAACGCGGACGAAATCCAGATTAAGATGGCGCAGGGCGCGAAGCCGGGCGAAGGCGGACAGCTCCCGGGCCGTAAAGTGTATCCTTGGGTAGCCGAGGTTCGTGGTTCGACGCCGGGTGTTGGCCTGATCTCGCCGCCGCCGCATCATGATATCTACTCCATTGAGGATTTGGCAGAGCTTATTTACGACCTGAAGAACTCCAATCCGCGTGCGGATATCAACGTGAAGCTCGTATCCGAGGTGGGTGTGGGTACGATCGCTGCAGGTGTTGCGAAGGGCCGCGCGGATATCATTCTGGTCAGCGGTTACGATGGCGGTACGGGGGCTTCGCCGCAAGGCTCGATCCGTCATGCCGGTATGCCTTGGGAGCTTGGCCTTGCCGAAACCCATCAGACGCTCATCATGAACAATCTGCGTGACCGCGTCGTGCTCGAGACGGATGGCAAAATGCTGAACGGGCGCGACTTGGTGGTAGCGGCTCTGCTTGGAGCCGAAGAGTATGGGTTCTCTACGGCACCATTGGTTGCCATCGGATGTATCATGATGCGTGTCTGTCAAATGGACACCTGCCCGGTTGGCGTAGCCACTCAGAATCCGGAGCTGCGTAAGAACTTTACAGGAGATCCGGAGCATGTTGCCAACTTTATGCGCTTTGTCGCTCAAGACATGCGCGAGCTGATGGCAGAGCTGGGTTTCCGCACCATTAATGAGATGATTGGACGTACCGACTGCCTGGATGCCGTCAAAGCAGATCATCACTGGAAGAAGCAAGGCGTGGATATCTCCGCATTGCTGTATACGCCGGAGCTTCCGGAAGGCAGCACTCGCTATCGCAGTCAAAGACAGAATCATGGCCTGGAAGAAACGCTGGATATGCGTTCGCTGCTTGGCAGCGCTGCGCCTGCATTGGAATCGGGAGCGGCGGTGGAAGGCACCTTCCCGATCACAAACGTGGATCGTGCAGTGGGTACGATTCTAGGCAGTGAAGTCACGCGCAAATACGGCGCTGCCGGATTGCCGGAAGACACGATTCGTTTTAACTTCGTGGGGTCCGCAGGCCAGAGCTTTGGTGCCTTTGTGCCGAAAGGGATGACACTGACGGTTGAAGGAGATGCGAATGACTATATCGGTAAAGGCCTTTCCGGCGGCAAACTGATCGTGAAGCCTTCACCGAAAGCAACCTTCAAAGCCGAGGAGAATATCATTGCCGGTAATACTGCGTTTTATGGTGCTACAGGCGGCGAAGCCTATGTAAGAGGCATTGCCGGCGAGCGCTTTGCCGTTCGTAACTCGGGTGCGAGCATTGTGGTTGAAGGCGTCGGCGATCATGGCTGTGAATACATGACCGGCGGCCGGGTAGTTGTTCTCGGTGAAACCGGACGGAACTTCGCGGCTGGGATGTCCGGCGGCGTGGCCTACGTCTATGATCCTGAAGGAACTTTTGTGGATCGCTGCAATCTGGAGATGGTACTCCTTGAGCGCGTAGAGGAAACCGCAGAAGCGGAAGCACTCCATCATCTTATTCAGCAGCATGAGCAGTACACGGGCAGTGTGCCTGCACAGCAAATTCTAGGGGATTGGGATCAGGCGCTGAGCCGCTTTGTCCGTATCATTCCGAAGGATTACAAACGCATGCTGCTCCATATCGAGAAGGCTCAAGACCAAGGGCTGGCAGGTGAAGCTGCGCTTCTCGCCGCATTTGAGGCGAATATGAAAGAGTTGGCTCGTACAGGGAACTAATATCTGACGTTATATCAGCTGAAACCACATTGTGTTCTTTAATGAATGCAATGTGGTTTTTTTTCATATATAAGTAAGTTACGCTAGTATCATTGAGAAATTTGAATATTCAACAAAATATTCCAAAAGAAAATTCGACAAAATTAGAACCGGAAGCATAGGACAAAGGCTCCATAAGACGACAGCATCATGTGGATTCGTTCGTTATAATATTGGTAAGTAAGTTGTTTAATAGGTTGTTGCTGTATACATGGTAATTTCAACAAGCATTGGCAGCTGGGATGGAGAGGAAATTATAGATAAGCGAGGTAGTTGTGGAAATGAGTGTGGACAAGGAGAGAGGCTCCGGAAGCACCGAGCAGCGGCTTGACCAGCAGAAAACGAACATCGACATCAATAAGCTCATGACTCAATTGGGAATCCATCCTGATAAATGGCTGCAAATGGAGGAATTAAGAAAAGATTAGATATGATCTTATGAAGACAATAAAATCCCCGGCATGTAGCGATGAACGTATCCTACACGGCGGGGATTTTGTAGTTCTTGGGCATGAGCATTATTTCATGGCTCGTTCCATGCGAACAAATGCAATAAATCGCTTGGCTTCATCTTCGGTTAGCTTGCGACCGTCCACCGTAAGGTTAAAGCGTTCCAATAAATCCTCATCGGATAGTTCAAGTCCGTCCACAAACGATCGAACTTCCGTATCAAGCACCGTTTTTTCCTGTGTCGTTCTCCCGATCAGATAATCTATGGATACGTCAAACAGATCTGCCAGGCGGGTCAATGTTTCGAAATCGGGCTTGCGCCGATTTTTTTCATAATGGGATAGTGCAGCACGTGTAATACCGACAGAGGTAGCGAGCTCTTCCTGAGTCCACCCATGCTGTTCACGTAATTCAGATATTCGTTCTCCGTAGTTCACGCATTGATCCCCCTTTCGAATGGCTTGTATCTATAGAAGTTAATTGAATAGATCAATAAAGTTAAAACTGCCGATTTATTATATACATAAAAAGACTACTTTTTATTGACTAGATACAATGTGTATCGTATTATAAACATTAACGAGATACATATTGTATCTGCAATGTAAAGGTTTGGGTACAGTTAGTATCATTTTATCCAGTGCAGAAATGTCCCATACCAAAAAATTATAATAAGGAGCGGATGGGTTACCTCCAATGTTACGAGAACGCCAACACCAAATTACGGTAAGGATTAGAGTCATGCAGATCGGGCAATTAACCATTCATGGGAAAAGTCATTCCGTTACACCGCTAGAGCTGCTGCCCAGTGGTCTTGTATTCCTATGTCCTTGGGAAATACCGACTCATTCTAGTATTATATTGGGTTACGAAATTGATGATAATGTGGATCATATTCTGCTTTCGGGCCACATTGAATCAAGGGGGCTCTTTTATGGACGCCGATTGTATCATACTGAATTCCATACAGACGGCGATAAAAAGACCCGTATCGTGGGTATGTTGAACCGAATGATGTTCAGTCACAGCGAGTCGAATAAAATGAGTCTCTATAACTGAAACGTAATTCATGGATAGCCTGCAGCGAACAGGGAATCCCGATGCATCATTATCATGGTTTATTGCTATTCTACTATATTTACGTTGCTTGGTCATTAGTTCTTTTACCTTAAATCCGTATGCATGATGAGGGATAGGTTTAGAATATCATTGTTTTTCTCCTACTAATAATGAGACTTCATTATATAATTTCATATGTGGATTTTTATCTAATCTCGAATCGGAGTTGTATATTTAGTTCATTGTAATCATGAAACATCCTCGATACATATTTCTGCTGGTTTCCCTTCTCCTAATCTTTGTTCAAGATGATTTCACTGTATTTATTTATGCTTTAAGTCGTGATTCAGCATCGACCTTTAACGGGACAGTATAAGGTCAACGCAATGGAGGCATCACTGGATGAAAATGACAAGGAAATGGGTCCTGTGGCTGCTGGCTATTCTTATACTGCTGCCTTCAGCTTATCTTCTGTATACGTATCAATCCATTAAGTCGACAGCGGTTCGGATTTACGAAGAGCGGGAGCCTTCGCCTGTAGTTCCAACATTCGTACATGATCGGACGACTGTTCAGCTCGGAGAGAAAAACATGAAGGACGCTGATCCATTTACTGTTCTGGTTATGGGCGTAGACCAAAGGCCCTATGATCGTGGACGATCCGACGTCATGATATTAATGGCAGTAAACCCTGCAAAGGGGTCAGTACTTATTTTTAATATTCCACGTGATACCAGGACTGATATCGTAGGACATGGAACGGTGGATAAAATTAACCATGCCTATGCCTTTGGAGGCGTTGAGATGTCGATCAGCAGCGTGGAGAATTTTTTGCAATTCCCTATCGATTACTACATTAAAGTGGACATGGAGGGCTTCTCCAGCATTGTAGATTCATTGGGTGGAGTCACCGTGGATAACCATATGCGGTTCGAATATGCAGGCTATGACTTTGATCAAGGGAAGTTGAACTTAAACGGTGAGGAAGCATTGGCATTCTCGCGTATGCGGTTTGAAGATCCTAAGGGGGATTTAGGCAGGAATGCAAGGCAACGGGAGGTTCTGAAGGGGATCTTAAATAAGCTGATAAGGATTTCGACTGTTTTTAAACTGGAATCGCTTTTGGATAACGTTGGAAACAGCGTCAAAACGGATATTTCGTTTGAAGAGATGAAGATGTTTGTAACAGAGTACCGTCAAAAACTGAAAAAGGTTGAGCAGGTTGAAATCGCAGGCCATGGACAAAAAATGAATGGAATATGGTATTATATCGTCGGTGATCAAGAAAGAGAAAAGATAACGTCTACGTTACAAGCGTATATGGAATGATTCTCAACACAAAACCCCCTTTTTGAGTAAAGGGGGTTTTTGTGTGTGGAGTAGAATATCGAAGTTTTAGGTTATTTTGATTATTTTTTAGTGGGGGGATTGAACAGACTATCTTCCAATGATTTGATCAATCGTGGTTTGAAATACGTCCGCTAATCTTGTTAGCGTTTCCAAGTTTGGTTCTCTGCGATCTTTCTCATAATGTGATAAAGAAGCCCGACTGATACCAATACGTTCGGATAGCTCTTCCTGGGTCCAACCTTTTTGCTCCCGCAATTTTGCAATGCGAGATCCATATGACATTCACAATCACCTCTCTACAAGTTCCATTAATTTAGAGCAAACCTACATCATATAAAACATCTAATATGATACAAAATGTATCTTAAATTCCATCGATCGTCAATACATATTGTATCATTTATTAAAAATTTAGAAAAAAATGTATCTTTATCTTTCCGATAATCATGGCTATCCCAGGTCCTGTAGTCTTATCATAATTTGCTTGATTTAGGTTTGACAAAGAGTAACAATTTATATAGAATTTTTGTAGTGGATACATTTTGTATCATACTGTGCATAGATATAGATGCATCTATCCCGAAAGAGGAGATGACGGGATGAAAGAAGTGATGATGTATTGCGTCAGTTGCTGTCGGATGCTTCCTATTGCACAAAGCCACAGCTTGTATAAAACCGGATTCTATAAGCATAATGTTCCGGCGGGAGTCTGCAAGGCGTGTCAATCGGCTTTGTTGGTGCATCGCGAGTAGACGGCTCCAATAACAGCAAATATAGGGGTCATGCATTCAACAATTTTGTCCTTTGCTCTAGTATTGTATAATTGTGGAGATTGCATGATACAAGGGCAAAGGAGAATAGATTACATGAAGCAGGAACCGCTGGTAAGACTGCTCGGGGTTACGAAGAAAATCTCGTCCAAGATTTTGGTGGATAATGTGACTTTAGATATCCCATCTGGGCAAATCTTCGGGTTTCTTGGACCGAACGGGGCTGGCAAGACAACAACCATTCGCATGATGGTCGGGCTGATGTCCATCACTCAAGGGGATATTACCATCGGGGGTTACAGCATACAGAAGAATTATGAGCAGGCAGCCGCCCAGATTGGCGCGATTGTCGAGAACCCGGAGATGTATAAATTTTTGTCTGGTTATAACAACCTGAAGCATTTTGCGCGCATGATGCAGGGCATTACCAAGGAACGTATCGATGAGGTGGTGGAACTCGTAGGGCTCGGGAATCGGATTCATGAGAAAGTGCAGACCTATTCGCTGGGGATGCGCCAACGGCTCGGCGTGGCGCAGGCACTGCTGCACCGGCCGAAGCTTCTGATCCTGGACGAGCCTACGAATGGATTGGACCCGCAGGGCATTCGGGAGCTGCGAGATTATTTGCGCAGATTGACGCAGGAGGAAGGGACGACCGTATTCGTCTCCAGTCATTTGCTGTCCGAGATGGAGCTGATGTGTGATACCGTTGGCATTATACGCCACGGCAAGCTGATTGATATCCGGCAGCTGCGGACGGCTGAGGGAGAGCGTGTGTTTGAAGAGACGGCGTTTACCGTCAATGACGCGGAAGCAGCGGCGGCGCTGCTCCAAGAATTCCAAGCGTCAGCCCGCGATCACCGAATCATTGTCCGCGGTGACGAGAATATGATTGCGGATATCAACGCGACATTGGTCGGAGCCGGCATACGCGTCTATGCCATACAGCCGGTGACCCGGTCCCTTGAGGATCAATTCTTGGAAATGACGGGAGGGGGATTCGTTGTTGAATAACTTTACCCGTCTTGTAGCCAATGAGAATATGAAAATTTACTATCGCGTACGGACATGGGTCATGCTGGCGATTCTTCTCTTGTTTAATGTGGCTATGCCTACCATGCTGTACTTTACGAATGCGCCGATGGATGTCTGGACCGTATTCACATGGACGGAGAGTTTCACCATCTACCTGAGTACGATCTTCACGGTAATCATCGCGGCGGATATCGTGGCAGGGGAGTTTGCCGGAGGGACCATCAAATTGCTGCTGATTCGGCCATGGAGCCGAGGGAAGATTCTGTTGTCCAAATTCACCGCTCTGATTCTATTCGGTCTGCTCTGTGCAGGAATCACGGCTGTGGTAGGGATCGCTATGTCGCTGCTGTTATTCTCCGGAAATACCGGATTGTCGGGCGGATTCGAGGGATCTTCGATGAACAATTCGCTGCTTCTCCTGCTGACCGATACGACCCAGGCGCTGGTCATCTCGCTGATTGCGTTTATGCTTTCTACGGTGTTTCGTTCTGGCGGTTTGGCGATTGGCTTATCGCTGCTGGTGCTGTTCACCAAGGATATTTTCGGCTTTATCTTTAATCCGGAGCGGTTTGCATGGGCGAAGTACTTACTCTTTCTCCACACCGACCTGAGCGGTTACATTCAGTCGCCGGTCGGACCGGGGGGAGTGGGGCTCGGGTTCTCCATCACGATTCTGGTTGTTTATAGCTTGTTGTTCATGCTCATCTCTTGGTTGGCCTTTACGAGGAGAGACGTTGCAGCTTAATTTTATGAATAAGAAAAGAGCTCCTTCTGCCCGTGTGAACATGGATGGGAAGGGGCTCTTTGATGATGTCGGCTGAAAGAACTAGCCGCTCTATATAAAACTGCCGGGTTCGAGTGGTCGTCCATACGCTTAGGTTAACCTGCTTCCGAACGCTGAAGCGGCAGTGTGGTGTCCGTTGACTCTGCAGCATCTTGATTGGAGGTTGGATGGTCCATTCGGCTAGCCCCATTCAGGAGTCCGCCTTCCATAACGATCAGGGAAGCGGCGTAAACATCCCCGTACATTTGTCCCGTAGGCGTAATGGTCAGTTTGTTTTCTGCCGTTACATCGCCATACACCTTGCCGGCCACGATGACCTCCCGAGCGGAGATATTGGAGCGGGCAATGGCTTCTTCGCCGATCGTGACACAGCCTTGGCTTTCGATGGAGCCGTTAAAGCGGCCGTCAATCCGCAGGTTTTCTTCGCATTGAAGCACACCTTCCACTTCGCTTCCCGGCCCAATCAGCGTATCCGTTCTCTCTGAAGCCCGCTTGTTCTTGTTTTTCTTTTTCATATTATATTCCTCCTCACCAAGATTGGATGTTGTTACTGCAGATAAGGCAACGGGTCAATCGTCTGGTTGTTTTTGACGACCTGAAAATGAAGATGAGGGCCTGTGCTTCGCCCGGAGGAACCCAGCTTGCCGATGGTATCACCTTGATCGACATAATCGCCTACCGACACGTCCAGGCTGTCCAGATGCATGTACCAGGTCTCCAGTCCATTTGGATGTTTGACGACGATATAAAGCCCTCGAGCTCCGCTGCGTTCCGCTGCCGTCACCTCACCGGCACCGGCGGCATAGATCGGATCGCCGGTTTTACCGGCAATATCGATGCCGGCATGATAGGCCGAACGCCCGGTAAAAGGATCGCTCCGATAACCGAAATTCGATGTCAGCCGCTTAGAGGTGGTCGGCCATAGAGAGGGTGTGCCTTCACGTTTCTCTTGGGTTTCCTGAGCCTGATCCAGCGTACGCGGAATATGCTGCTCCATGCGAGAAATCAACTGCTGAATCTCTTCAAAATCATCCTGAGTCTCCTTCGCGAGACTTAACATTCCATTCTCATGAACGGCAATGAATTCCCCTCCGACATGCTGCTTATCCTCAGCCGTGATGGAGGAGGTCTGTCCTGACAAGCTGCCGTGCTTCTGAATAAACTGCTGAAGCTCCTGCTCCAGCTGCTGAACGCGCTCCATCTGGACCTTCGTTTGCTCTGCTTCGCCCGACAGCTGAATGATGGCTTTGTTTAGACGTTCTATGGCTTCTTCCTTGTCGGTAACCGTCACTTCCATCTTTAAGGCTTCCAGGTTTTTGAGCATCAGCTGCTGCTCCAGCCCCGAGATCGTCTGGGCCGACTGGATCTGCAGGGAAACGATCAGTCCGGCGATGGACAAAATAGCGGCCGCGGGCACCGCTATCATTAGAGGCTTGGACAGATGGATCTGTTTGACTGAATGCTGGGCATCCCGAAGCACCAGCAAGGTTAAGCGTTGTTTACGGTGTGTGGTTTTCATGGCATCTCCCTTCCATACATCGTTTATGGATCATGGTACCCGCTAGACTTGGCCAGCTCCTTATCTAGTATGTATTCTATTCTTTCGAAGAACATGTCAAAAAATATTAATTAAGAGAATTTATTCAGTATGGTGCGCCATTGGGTAATTGAATAAATACATATGGAATTGGTCAATGATGTAGTGTAGTTAATCGATTCAAAATACGACTATTATTCATGGTGAGGAGGCTGCCGGTATGGTGTGGCTTCTGGTTGCACTTATTACTTTTATTTTGCAGATGGTTGCAGTGCTGTTGCTGGAGTTTCGGAATCCGTCCAAGGCCGTGGCCTGGCTGTTTATTTTATTTTGCCTCCCATTGATCGGGTTTGTACTCTATTTCTTTGTGGCTAGGGACTATCAGAAGCGATTGAAGATTCGCAAGCGGGGCTCCAGACTGTTTCAGGAGCTTAGGGGACACCTGTGGGATCGGGCCGCCGTTGTTTGGAACAAGGAAGGCATGAACAATGCGGAATTTCATCATAATGACCGTTTGTTCAATCTGCTCAATCACTTGTCGGAGAGTCCGATTACAGGCTGTAATCAGAGCCGCGTGTTGACGGATGGAGAAGAGACTTACGATGCCATGCTGCGTGCTATGGAACAGGCCAAAGACCACATCCATGTGGAGTTCTATATCTTTCGTCATGACCGGATCGGCACGAAGTTTCAGGAGGTCATGATCCGAAAGGCGCAAGAAGGCGTCAAGGTACGCCTGGTTTGTGATGGGCTTGGCAGTTATAAACTTAAGAAAACGTTCATTCGGCGGTTCAAGGAATCGGGAGTGGAGTTCTATTTCTTCCTGCCCGCCATGGTTTCGATGTTCAGCCGCAGAATCAATTACCGGAATCACCGTAAAATCGTCGTGGTGGATGGGATAATCGGTTTTCTTGGCGGGATTAACGTCGGGGACGACTATCTGGGCGAATATCCGAAAATGGGCTACTGGCGCGACACGCATCTGGAGGTAAAGGGAGATGCGGTCTACTTCCTGCAAAATGTGTTTTTGCATGATTGGAAGCTCGCATCCGGAGAACGCATTGCGGATTTCGGGCTGTTCCCGGAGCATCAATGCACCGGGGATGAACAAGTGCAAATATTGAGCAGCGGACCGGATCTGAACTGGAATGCCATCCAGGAGATGTGCTTTGGGGCGATATCCGTAGCCAAAGAACGGATATGGATCACTACGCCTTATTTCATTCCGGATGAAGGAATATATGAAGCGCTGAAGACGGCGGCGGTGAGTGGTGTGGATGTACGCATCATTATTCCGGATCGTGCCGATTCCCGTTTTGTAAAAATGGCGAGCTTGTCCTATGTGGAAGAGCTGTTGGCAGCGGGAGTTACCTTCTACGAGTATGAAAAAGGATTCATCCATGCCAAGGTGCTCATTGTGGACGAGCTTCTCGGCTCGGTCGGTACGGCGAATATGGATATGCGGAGTTTTTTCTGTAATTTCGAGCTGACCGCCGTGCTGTTTGATCAGCTGCCTATAGAGCGGTTGGTTGCGGATTTTAAGGAGGATCTTAAACAGAGCAGGCTTATGGATCCGGAGGTGTTTCGTCAGCGCGGAAGATGGCAGAAAGCTGCCGAAATATTATGTAGGATGCTGTCTCCCATGCTTTAGCTTTAACATCTTACGCGGAATGCAGGGTAAAGTGAAATTCAGGAAGAAGCCTGAAAGTTCTATGTCCAGCATTTGTTTATATGATAGAATATTTATAAGGTTTTCACTTATAAATATAAATTAGCTTATTTTTCATAAGTTGAACGGGGGAGATTTATGTCAAGTGATGTGAAGATTCTTGCACAAGTGAAAGCGGAGCAGCAGAAGCCGGAGAATCCCAAGGCAGGCTCAACCACCTTGAAGCTTCTCCGTCGTCTGGTGTTCTTAACTTTCGGTGCGGTACTAATGGCAGTAGGGCTGGAGATCTTTCTGGTGCCCAACAAAATTATTGACGGAGGCATTACCGGGATATCCATTATGGTTTCCCATATCACGGATTTTCCGCTTGGTATATTCCTGACCTTATTCAACCTTCCATTTTTGTTTATGGGATATAAACATATCGGGAAAACTTTTGCATTATCCACGCTGTTCGCTGTAGTGATCATGTCCATTGGAACTTATTTTCTGCATCCCGTCGATCCGATTACCATCGATCCGCTGCTAGCGGCCGTGTTCGGCGGCGTTCTGCTCGGGGTCGGGGTTGGTCTTGTAATCCGGTCCGGCGGCTCCTTGGACGGCACGGAAATCGTAGCCATTCTGATCAACAAGAAGACACCGTTCTCTGTTGGGGAAATCGTGATGTTCATTAACGTATTTATTCTGGGCAGTGCTGGATTTATTTTCGGTTGGGATCATGCCATGTACTCGCTCATTGCTTATTACCTGGCGTTTAAACTGATTGACATTACAATCGAAGGCATCGATCAATCCAAATCGGTATGGATTATCAGTGATAAGCATAAGGAGATCGGTGATGCGTTAACCCAACGTTTGGGACGCGGCGTAACCTATCTGGATGGAGAGGGTGCTTATTCCGGGGACAGCAAGAAGGTTATCTTTGTTGTCATCACCCGTTTGGAAGAAGCGAAACTCAAATCCATCGTGGAAGATTGGGATTCCCAGGCTTTTGTTGCCATCGGTAACATCCATGATGTGAAGGGCGGCCGCTTTAAGAAGAAGGCCATACATTAATCACCATGAAGTGCTATGTTCCACCCATGTTCAGAGTTAACACGGGTGGAGCATTTTTTTGTTTAAGGGGTGTCTGAGCGCAAGTGAAGCGTCTTCTTCTCCCGCCCATAATGGCGAATGATTATTGTCATTGCCTGCACAGCCGCGGATTGACCGACAGCCTGGTTCACGGTTCCGGTGAAATAGAGTCCTGATTCAGGATGATGGAAGGCAAATGCGCCGGATTGACCCCAGTGACCGATGAGTCCCCGTCCCAGGCTGATTGGAGATAGCGGCTGTCTTGAAATGCCGGTGCCATAGAAAAAGGGGCCCGGTGCCCAGAGAAAGTTCCATTGTCGCTGGAGTTCATCCAGATCACCTATCGGAAACAGTTTCCCGTTAAAAAAGGAGCGCAGGAACATCATCGTTTCCCTTGCCGTTGAGACGATGCCGCCTTCCGCTCCGATTGACGCCATGTACAGAGGAAGGTCCAAACGCTTTTTCTTATAATAGAAAGGAACGGGGCTTGTATCCTCGGGATCATGAAAAAAATACGTCTGCATCAGATTCAGCCTGTCGAAAATGTACTCCTTGAATACGTTCTGAATGGGTTCGCCCTTGATATTCTCGATTATTCGGCCAAGCAGCCGGTAATTGGTGTCGGAATATTGGGCTTTATTTCTCTGGCCAGGTTTGAATCTGGGCTTTTGCCGTCTGGCGGCATCCAATGTTTTGTCCAGACTCCAAGCCTGATCATGCCCGGCGATGAGGTCGGAGAAGACCTTTCCAGAAAAATAGTCCGGGATGCCTGACGTGTTGGACATTAACTGTTTGACGGTGATTTCTTCAGAGTAATCCTTGTTCTCCACCCTATGCAGTCCCGCCATGATCTCTTCGGGGAGGTACTTGCCGATAGGATCATCGAGCCCAATCCGCTGCTCGGATCGTAATTTCAATATTACGGCTGTCACGTACAATTTGGTCACGCTGGCAATGAAATAGCGGTCTTCAGTCTTCATTGCCCCGCCGCTGCTGACAAGGGATAGTGATTGCTCCTGGTCCTCGACGCACAGAACCGTGCTAAACACATTCTTTTTATTGGCGATCCGTTCCAACCATTCATCCAGAAGCGACTGCTCCAGGGCTCTTCCCATTCTCCGTATACCTCCTATAGATCGAAATGTATCGACACCTAACGCAGATTCATTTCTCTTGCTGTTTCCGCAAACGAGCGGCACGTATGAAATCTTGAGCAGCCTCGTCCATCATATGGATCATCTTGTCGTCATCAACGCTCTCCGTGAACAGATCATTGGCTAGCATGATACAGAGACCTGTCTGAAAGGTTTGCATTTTCAATAAAATAGATTGCAGCTCCTGATCAGAAAATCCCGCAAGCTCCGGATCTAACTTCATTAACCCGATAACCTCACGAATTTGTTCGGGGGTATTCTTCATGTGGGGATTGTTCTTCATTATCAAATCCCGGTAGAGCACAGGGTATTCCTTGGCGAATCGGAGACTTGCCATGCCGATATCCCGGAAAGGCTGACCGGACTTCTGCTCTGTAATCAATCCACGGGCTACCTGGAAGGTCTTATCGACGACCTGTTGAATCAGTTCTTCAGCATCGTTGAAATTGACATAGATCGGCGCGATGGAGCTGCCCAGACGTTCAGCTACTTTACGAATCGTAATGGACTCGATCCCATCGGTCTGGGCAATGTCAAATGCGGCTAGCACGATATCTTGTTTGGTGAACCTCGTTTTCGGTGCCATGACTGTCTGCAACTCCTTAGCTAATTTATATGTAAAACAGGTGATACATATCACATGATATTTAATGATTATAAAGCTTAAATGGACGGAGTTCAACCGATTATCATGTGGTGCACTGAAGGTTGGTTTGTAAATCCAGTAAAATCCACTTATAATAAGAACATATGTTTGTTAAAATATGAAATAATTCAAGATAGTAATACAGGATCAGAGGGGAGGAAGAGGAATGGCTCGTACGCATTATGAACGTATAACCACCAAACAGACTTTAAACAGAGTGAAGGAAGAGAGGATGCCCTTCGATTGGTCCATCAATCCGTACCGCGGGTGCGGGCATGGCTGCAGCTTTTGTTATGCTCGCGCTTTCCAATCCTTCATCGGCATGGGGGCGGAGGATGAGTTTCAGCATCATATCTTTATGAAGTCGAATGCAGCGGAAGCGCTGGAGAAGCAGTTATCGAGTGCAGCGAAGAAGTTTGATCATGATATTGAAGCGATGCAAAGATCAATAGGACAGGTTACGATCGGTACGGCAACCGATCCGTATCAGCCGATCGAGAGCAAGGAGGGCATTACGCGGGAGTGCCTGAAGCTGCTAGCTAAATACCGCATTTCCACGAGCATTACAACGCGATCTCCGCTCGTGCTCAGGGATATGGACATATTGTCCCGGATGGAGAATGTATCTGTCAACATGAGCCTCAACACGCTGAATGGGGACATCATCCGGAAGCTGGAGCCGGCATCGCCTCATCCGGAGGGCAGGCTCGATACGATCCACCGATTATCGGCTGCAGGCATAAGAACGGGTTTGTTTGTGGCGCCTGTGCTGCCCTTTTTGACGGATAAGGAATCGGAGCTGAGGGAGCTCTTGTCGCAGGCGAAGGTAAGGGGCGTTTCCTTTGCCATGATCTCGCTGCTGAGACTCTCACGCGATGTGAAGAAATGGTATATCGAAACACTGAAACACCAGTTTCCTGAAGTGGTTCAGCCTTACCGTGAGTTATATGCGCAGGGCGCATATGCCGAAGAGCATTACGTACGCTCCTTCAAGTCGATGGCAGCCAGGCTGCTGAACGAATGTGAACTGAATGGACTGACCCCGGGGGCATCTGCTGCTGGCGTGAGCCAGTCCGGGACGATCGGAAGCGGGACTTCTCAAGAGGACGGGGCGCAGGTGGAAGGCGCTCGCGATCATCTTCGTTCAGCGCAAGATTTGGCTGCTGTTTCTGTGAAGCCAAGGAAGCTGCCGCAACCGGCCGCACCGGTCTCCGGGGAGGAGCTTATGCCGGATGTTGAGCAGCTATCCTTTCCTTTTTGACGCTGCCTTTCCTTGTGGCTTCAGATGTCGGATGACGTTCTCTATCGGTTGAGGAGGCAGGGTCTGCAGCAGGTCCCCCTTCTCTCTTAATCGTTCCTCGATGTTCAGCAGATGAAACTCCGTGGGAGAAACGTCCTGACGGACCTCGTCCCAAGTGAGCGGCGTAGAGACGGTCCCCAGCCGCCGGGCCCGCGGGGTATAAGGAGCGGCGAGTGTCCTTCCGCTGTAATGCTGAAGATAATCGAAGTAGATTTTATCGCCGCGATTCTTCTTCAGCCGTTCAATGGTGAACAGCTTGGGGAATTTCTCGGTTACATATTGCCCCACGAATTGGCCGACCGTTCGAAGTTCATCGAACGTAATGCCTTCCTGAATGGGAACGATGATCTGGACCCCGGTAGCACCTGATGTTTTCGGGACGGAGGACAGACCCAACGAGCTCAGTACGTCCCCCACAATGGCAGTCGCCTCCATGATGCGCGGCTCCTCCGGCAGCGTTGGATCCAGATCAATCATCCATTCGCAGGGCAGATTGCTGCCTGCGAGGTGCAGTGAAGGGTGAAACTCAAGCGCAGCCAGGTTCCCCAGCCAGAGCAGCTCCGGCAGTCCGTTGAGCAGCACGTAGTTAATATTTTCGTGCACATAGGTCTGAACAAAAGGAGGCAGCGGCTCCGGCGCATTTTTCTGATAGAAGGATTCGCCTTCGGCTCCGTGCGGATACCGGATGGTCGTGAGCAGCCTGCCTCGGCAGTACCGGAGCAGGAACGGGGAGATGGCCGCAAGCTTTTGCAGATACATCGCTTTGGTAATGCCGACTTCCGGCCAAAGCGGTTTGTCTGGATTCGTAATTTGAATCTCCTGTCCCTCGATCGTCAGGGTGCCTTTGACGGTACGAGCCATATGGTTTACACCCCCTCAATCGATACGAGTTTGGGATGGCGCATCATGCCATCCTGACTCCACTCGAGAAATGTGACCTGAACTGAAAGCGGCTGGCTAAGCCAGGCCAGCTGTTCCTTCTTCAGGTCGGTATGGAGCATACTCCATACCGCGTCAGCACGATGCATTTCGGCATATTGCAGCAGCCTCTTCTTCGTCTGCTCATTCAGTCCCAGGGAAGCACGGCCGATGTAATTGCCATCGTCATCGGCAATGACAAGGCTGGCCACACGGCCTTCCCTGATGATCATGGCGACGGCGGTGGCTGTCATGTTCACGGCAATCTTTTTCTTGTACCAATCCCGGTGTTTCTTGCCTTCACGATAAGGAGAGGAAAGGCGCTTCATTACAATGCCCTCCCATCCCCGTGCTTCGGCCCAATTCCATAAATGCTCGCCTTCAAGAAACAGATCTGCGATCAGCAGGCCCGGCGTGTCGGAAACAATCTCCTTCAGGCGGTGATGACGTTCAAGATAGGGCAGCTTACGCAAGTCTTGGTCGCCGTCCACCAGAATATCGAAGAGAACATAAGTAAACAGAGGAGCGTTCGTGCTGATCGCACGCGATCGCTCCCGCTGAAGTACCTTCTGAAACACGGGACGACCCAGCTCTGGATGAAAATAGACAACCTCACCATCCAAAAGAAGACGCCGTTCATGCAAGCCCGATAATGCCTGAACGACTTCGGGATACAGCGACGTTTTATCGAGCAGCTTGCGGGAATATAGCGATACGCGGTTTTGGTCAAGTCCGGCGAGTATGCGCACACCATCCCATTTCAGTTGATAACCCCAATCCTCGCCCGTCGTGATTTGATCCGTCGAGATCGGTGCCATCGGCTCTTTGGGCAGCAGATTCTGCATTTGTCCCATACGGATTAGGATGTGGAGTCGGATTTCTTGGATTTGGTTGTTCGGCGCTTCGGCTTCGGTGCGTCAAGCTCGCCTTCTCCGCCGCTGACCTTGGCAGCAGGTTCTTTGGCTGCCGTCTTCCGGGTCGTTTTACGCGGCTTCGGTTTGGTGCCCGGATCCGTTCCGATCGGCTTTACAGCCTCGATGCTTGCCTGGAGGGCAGCCATCAGATCGACAACGTTGGTCTCCTGACGAGCAGGGGCAATTTTGATTTCTTCACCGGATACTTTACTGTTGATCAGATCCAGCAGACGTTCGCGATAATCATCCGTGTATTTCTCAGGATCAAAGGGAGTCGACAACTGGTCAATCAGCAATTTGGCCATATCGAGTTCCTTGGAGTTGACCTCGGTTCTTTCAGGCAAATTCGGGACCTGGGAGATTGGCCGGATCTCATCCGGGTAGAAAATCGTCTCAATCGACAAGCATTCATCGAGCACCCGGATCGCCGCCAGACTGCTCTTCGAGCGAATGGCGATTTTGGCGATGCCGATTTTGCCGGACTGCTTCATCGCTTCCAGCAGGAGCCGATATGCGTTTGCGCCTGCTTGATCCGGCGAGAGGTAGTACGTCTTTTGAAAATAAATCGGGTCAATTTCGGTCAGATCCACAAAGTCCAGAATCGTTATATTTTTGCTGTTCTGTTCCGCCAGCTGCTCCAATTCCTCTTTTTCGAACAGCACGAATTTCCCCTTCTCATACTCGTATCCCTTCGTAATTTCCTCCCAGGCCACTTCCTCTTCACATACCGGACATTTGCGGATGTAAGAGAGCGGGCTGCCGCACTCCTTGTGAATGTACCGCATCGAAATATCCTTATCTTCCGTGGCCGAGAACATCTTGACAGGGACGTGCACCAGACCAAAGCTGATCGCGCCCTTCCATACCGTATGCATTCTATGAAACCTCCTATCAAATTCTAATATGTTTGGGTATGACCGTGTAGTATACGTAATAACGACTACTATGACTTTTTTGTACTACCTCTATCAGTGTGCCCAAAAAAAGACTCTAGTATGAGTTATAGCTCAGGATTGCATAATTAGAACCTGTTTGTGGCATATTGACGTTGAACGCTGCCTGTATAAGGAGGTAATTTTCGTCATGACGGAGCCTAGAGAAACCCACACGTCGGAAGAGATACAGAAGGACAGGGCCTCGGATCATTCCGCTGCAGAATCGGTGAACGGGGACATGGTGGATTGGAACAGCCTGACCTCGGAGGAGAGCGAGATCTCTCGGGAATCTACGATGTTCGATATTGACCGGATGATCAACGAAGGCCTTGGCGGAGGCAATGTCACCATAGATAATGGGCTGATCGGCCCTTCCACAACCGATACGATGGACATCGTGGACGAATCGCCAAGAAATAGGGAGAAGGAGGATTAAACGTATGGAGATACAGCGCGCCGTAGAGATTTTCAACTCCAAGGATATCTACAAGGTCAACCTGGAAGGGGAGTCCGTGTGGATCGAGCATGTGGATCAGCAGAACGGAATGGCCACCGTCCAGGTCGGCTCCCGTCCGACCAATACGCTGACTGTAGACGTAGACCGGCTAAAAGAAGGCGAATAGCTTATTGCAGGGCCTCTAGAATTCCGGGAAACTGTTTAATAAACACGAAAAAATACACCTTACTCGGGACTCCGTAAGTTGGAACCCGGATAAGGTGTGTTTGTGTTGACCCTGCCGTTAACGAATCTCTCTGAAAAATAACCGGATATCTTCAGTCAGCAGATCAGGAGCTTCCAATGCGGCAAAATGGCCGCCGCGGTCGAACTCTGACCAATGGACGACATTGTACTGCTGCTTGACCATACTGCGAATGGAGAGATCGTTGGGAAAGACTGCCACACCGGTAGGTACCGAGGAATATGGTGCCGGTGCTCCCCAATTGTTCGAGCTTTCTTTATAAATTCTTGCGGAGGAGCCTGCCGTTGCTGACAGCCAATAGATCGAGACATTCGTAAGAAGGAGCTCAAGGTCTACCGCATCCTCGGGAAGATCGGCCGTTGGATCGGTCCACTCCTTAAACTTCTCTACTATCCATGCAAGCTGCCCAACAGGGGAATCCGTTAAGCCGTAGGAAAGCGTCTGGGGTCTGGTCGCCTGAAGGATGGCATATCCGGACCCTTCAAATCCACCACCGGCTAATTCATCATAGCGAAGTTTCTCTACAGCTGTAAGGTTCTCGCTTTCAGCCGGATCTCCGGTTGGAAACACAGACAGACCGTTACAATGTACGCCAACGATTCGCTCTGCAGCGATCCGGCCAAGTTCCGTTGAAACCATGCTCCCGGTATCTCCCCCCTGTGCTCCATATCGTTCATAGCCTAGGCGGCGCATTAATTCATCCCACGCTTTAGCGACACGCTCGATGTTCCATCCGCGTTCGGTTGTATGCCCGGAGAAGCCGAAGCCCGGGAGGGACGGGATTACGAGATGAAATGCATCGGACGAATTCCCACCGTACTTGCCGGGATTGGTGAGCGGTTCCACCATACGCGTGAACTCTACAATCGATCCGGGCCAGCCATGGGTTATGATTAGAGGAAGTGCTTCAGGCTCAGGGGAGCGAACATGCAGGAAGTGAATGTTTTGCCCATCGATGATGGTCGTATATTGAGGGAATTCATTCAACATGGCTTCATATTTACGCCAATCGTAAACATCCTTCCAATAGGTTGATAACTTTTTCAGGTAAGACAGCGGCGTGCCATATTCCCAGTGATTATCCTCCAGGTCATCAGGCCAGCGAGTGCGGGTCAAACGTTCCTTAAGGTCAAGCAGGTCTGACTCTGGAATTTGAATGCGAAATGGAAGTATGGTTTCTTCAGAAAATGGGGCTGTATTCGATACATTCGTGGGGTTCATTATAATCCTCCTCAAATCTTTTTATCATCGTTATGGTTTCACTATAATGTCTGATGATTGACTACATAGTGTCAGTGTTTGAAACCTGGTTTGGCGTTTCTTTTGTCAATTGAGTTATGAAGGCGAAACTCATGTTCTTGCAGCGGGTTGGGAGGACCGATATAATGAAGATCAAGTATTTTGAGATATGGGCAAACTAAGTAAAGGGTGGGTTATCAGTGAGCATTGGCCGTACGGAGGGCCAGTTTCGAATGATTTCAAGCAGTCTGGAGGAGACGGAGCAGCTTGCTGCTTGGCTGGCCGCTAGAGCGGAGCCAGGGACTGTCATCGGACTGGACGGGGATCTTGGAGCAGGAAAAACGGCATTCTCCAAACAATTTGCACAGCACCTTGGTGTGAACGGGGTTGTGAATAGCCCGACATTTACGATTATTAAAGAATATGAGGGGCGTTTGCCGCTCTACCATATGGATGTGTACCGTTTGTCGATCGATGAAGCGGATGAGCTCGGGCTGGATGAGTATTTTTTTGGCGAAGGGGTTTGTCTCGTGGAGTGGAGCAGCCTGGTCACTGAGCTGTTGCCTGAGCGGTATCTGCATATCCAGCTTGAAACAACAGGCGAAACGCACCGGACCATCACACTTTCAAGCCAGGGCGAGCCCTATAGTGAGTGGTGCCGGGATTTGAATGAAAAATGGGGTAGCTGGAATGAACAACAATGACACGAAGCCGCAGCAGCGGTTTTTGGCGCTGGATACGTCTACGGCATCGCTGGCGGTATCCGTGATGGAGCAGGACAAGCTGCTGTCGGAAGTGAACACGAATGCAGACCGCAATCACTCGGTGCATCTGCATCCGGTGATGGCACAGGCGCTTGCTGAAGCAGGCCTCGGCATGGACCAGATGGACGGCATTGCCGTGGGAGTAGGGCCGGGATCTTATACAGGGATCCGGATTGCGGTAACGGCTGCCAAAACATTGGCATGGGCTAATCGCATCCCGCTTGTCGGGGTATCCAGCCTGCATGCCCTTGCATGGGGGGGCCTGAAGTCAGGATGGAACGAAGCCGAGCCAAAGGCGGGAGTCCACTGGATCATTCCGCTGCTGGATGCAAGACGGGGGCAGGTGTACACGGCATTATTCGCTGCCGATTCAGAGAGTCAGGAGAGTGCGCCGATACGTCTGGAGGCAGACGGTATTCGCCTGATGCAATCCTGGGTGGAAGCCATTAAGGAACGCATCAGCAAGCTGCCTGAAGAGGAACGCCCGGTCTGCCTTTGGTTTATTGGGGAAGTGGAACTCCATGCCGAAACCGCCCGCAGGCTTGAGCCGGGGTTCGGAGAACGGCTGCATATTCATCCGTACTCGCTCGAAGGCCGCTGGATGGGGTACTTGGGCGCAGCGAGGCTGCTCGCCGGTGAAACGGATGATGTGCATACGCTGGTACCCAATTATACACAGCTTTCCGAAGCGGAAGCGAACCTGCTGCGTAAGCGGTGAAGGGAGCGTAGGATTCGTCATGGATCAGCAGAAGAAGCCGGTAGATGGTGAAGACGGTTTGTCCTTTCGGTTGATGACCCTGGAGGATATTCCGGAGGTTCTCGTGGTGGAGCGCGAAGCGTTCACCGTGCCCTGGACCGAGGAAGCTTTTCACAATGAGCTGAAACTGAATCATTTTGCACGTTATATGATTATGGAGTACGAAGGCAAAACGGTAGGATATGCAGGCATGTGGACGATCGTGGATGAAGCGCACGTTACAAATATTGCGCTGCTGGAGCAGTACCGCGGACGCAAGTGGGGCGATCGTCTGCTTACGGAATTGATGAAGACGGCTGCCTATATGGGAATGGAGAAAATGACGCTGGAAGTCCGGGTATCCAATCACGTGGCCCAGCACTTATATATCAAAAAAGGGTTTAAACCAGCCGGTGTCCGGAAGGGGTATTATTCCGATAATCAGGAAGACGCACTCATCATGTGGGCAGATCTGCCCCCTTATCGGGAGGACGATGGCGAGGAAGGAAGTCAAAGGCTATCATGAATGAAGAAAGAGTAGACCGGCAGCACAGCTGCATATTGGCGATAGAAACGAGCTGCGATGAAACCTCGGTTGCCGTTGTAAAGGATGGCTGCGAGGTTTTGTCCAGTGTCATTGCCAGCCAGATTGAGACGCATAAAGCTTTTGGCGGGGTGGTGCCCGAGGTGGCTTCCCGCAAGCATGTGGAGAGTATCACGCTCATTATTGAACAAGCCGTAGCTGAGGCCGGCATTGAAATGAAGGATTTGTCGGCGATCGCCGTAACGCAGGGTCCTGGCCTGGTTGGAGCGCTTCTCGTTGGCGTTATGGCTGCTAAAAGCCTGGCGTTTGCGCTTGGCAAGCCGCTGATTGGAACACATCATATTGCGGGTCATATCTATGCCAATCGTTTTGTGGGCGATATCGCTTACCCTTGCATGGCGCTGGTTGTTTCCGGCGGTCACACCGAGCTGGTCTACATGAAAGACGAAGGCAGCTTTGAGTTGATCGGCAGGACGCGGGATGATGCGGTTGGCGAAGCGTACGACAAGGTGGCGAGGGCGCTTGGCTTCCCGTATCCCGGGGGTCCGCATGTCGACCGAATGGCATTGGAGGCTGAGGAGGTCGTAGAGCTTCCCCGCGTATGGCTGGAGCCGGATTCCTACGACTTCAGTTTCAGTGGTCTGAAATCGGCTGTATTAAATGTCGTCAATCAGAGCAAAATGCGTGGTGAGGAAGTCCGGACGGAAGCGATAGCCCGGGGTTTCCAGGAATCCGTGGTCGAAGTGCTCGTGGAAAAGGCGGTTCGTGCGGTCAGAGCATATGATGCCAAGCAGCTGCTGCTGTGCGGCGGCGTTGCCGCCAATCGCGGACTCCGTAAAGCCTTGGCTGAACGCTGCGAGCAGGAAGGGATATTGCTGACGATCCCGCCATTTCAGTATTGTACCGATAACGGAGCGATGATTGCTGCCGCGGCGCATCTGAAATGGAAGCAGGAGAGCTTTACGCCGCTCGATATGAAAGCCGACCCGCAAATGTCGCTGGAGCTATGGGCGGAGCCGTCAAACTAGAGACGCTTGACACGTCTTTGTATAGGACGTATAATCTTGATCAAATTCCAGAATGTTGAAACGCGAAGAACAGGACCAGTAAGGTGAACCTTGGATGAAGAGAGCTGCGGGACGGTGCAACGCAGACGAGAGGGACCTGAACTCACCTGGGAGCGGAGCTGGGGAACCTTGCGCAGCGAAGTGCCGGTCAGGCACGGATTGAATTGCGGAGTTTGACCTTGCTACGGAATGGCCTCCGTGAGAATGGCTGCGCACAGATCATTTGTGATTTGGCGATCTGAGGGGGCTTTAGGTCCGGGAGACAGCAGGATGTTCCCGGGAGCTTAGAGTCAACAAGAGTGGTACCGCGATAGGATAGCCTGTCGTCTCTTGATTAAGAGATGGCAGGCTTTTTTGCATGCTTGGACAGCTAAATACGAATCAATCTGATAAAGAGCTTCACTTCCAATCCGCAGATAAAAGCGGAATCTCCGGATATAGTGATCCGAAGGATATGATAGTCAGCATAACAACATATCGAATAAACGCAATGAACGGGAGCAGTAAAAGGGAGCCGTCTACAGAGAGCTGCGAGTTTGGTGTAACGCAGCGGCAGCAACCTTCGAATCTCGCCCGGGAGCGGAAGAGGGGAACAGCAGCAAGCATCGGTTGATGGAGTTAGTCAGCCCAACGACCCTGAATGCAGCTGTACTCTCTTACGGAGTTTCCTCCGTCATCAGGACGTCCATTCTCTTCATGACCGGCCGGTATGAGGAGATGGACATGAGTGGACGTGTATATGTCGCGGAAGAACAGCTGCGAACTTAGGCGCGTCAATTAGAGTGGTACCACGGAGGGTCTAAGCCCGTCGTCTCTTATATGAAGAGATGGCGGGCTTTTTTGCTGCCGGCAGCAGCAGGGTGGGATGCGGACGCAAGTCGACGTGCGGACGTAAAGCGAACATATGGAACAGATTAAACAATGTTCCCGTAGGAAATCGGGTTATACCAATACCAAGGAGGAGTATGCAAAATGAGTGAATCCATGAGAACCATCCAAATATTCGATACAACGTTGCGGGACGGGGAACAGGCCCCGGGAGCAAGCCTGCAGCCAGAACAGAAAATTGCGCTGGCCGGAAAGCTGGCTGAGCTGGGCGTTGATGTGATGGAACCCGGATTTCCGGTGTCCAGTCCCGGGGAGTTTGCCGCTGTGCAGGCCATCTCGAGACAGCTGCAGCAGGTCGAGATATGCGGATTCGCGCGGGCCGTTAAAGGGGATATTGATGCTGCCGTCAAGGCCACCCAGGATGCGGCCAGAAGGCGAATCCATCTGTTTATTTCGTCTTCCGACATCCATCTTCGCCACCAGCTGCGCATGAGTCGTCCGGATGTAGTGGCAAGGGCACGTGAGATGACAGCTTATGCGAAGCAGTTCAGCGACGTGGTGGAATTTACGGCGATGGATGCCTCGCGTACCGGTATTGACGACTTGATTGAGATGGTGGAGGCCGTCATTGAAGAGGGTGCAACGATAATCAATCTGCCCGATACGGTGGGATATGCGCTTCCGAATGAATACGGCGAGATGTTCCGACGTGTGCGGGAAGGCGCTCGTGGCGGAAAGACGGTCGCCTATAGCGCCCACTGCCACAATGATCTTGGTTTGGCTGTGGCCAACAGCCTGGCCGCGATTGAGAATGGCGCCAGCCAAATCGAGGTTACCGTGAATGGGGTAGGCGAGCGTACAGGCAACTGCGCACTGGAGGAGCTGGTCATGGCTCTATCTACCCGGGGTGACATGCTGCGGGCAGAGACGGGCATTACGGCCGAGAAGCTGTATGAAGTATCTCGTCTCGTTAGTGGCGCGATGCATTTTCCGATCGCTTTTAATAAACCTGTAGTCGGCAGGAACGCCTTCCAGCATGAGTCCGGCATCCACCAGGACGGTCTGCTGAAGGATCGAAGCACCTACGAGATTATGGATCCGGAGAAGCTGGGGATTCCGCGGAGCATGATTGTGCTGGGCAAGCATTCCGGTCGTCATGCGCTGAAGGATCGTCTTGCCCGGTACGGTGTTCAGCTTGATGGAGACGAGATGGAGTCCTTGTACGATACCTTCAAGGAGACGGCTGATCGTCAGAAGGTGGTCAGCGATGATCAGCTGCTGCAAATGGTGAGCAGTACTTTGGGCAAACCAGCCCAAGTATATGAGCTAGCCGAGGCACAGGTCATCTCGGGAACGGGCAGCAGCCGGGTCGCGGCCGTCACGCTGCGTCATCTGAGCGAGCAAACGGAAGCCACCTACTCCAGCGTGGCGCAAGGTCCGGTGCAAGCCGTTATCTCGGCAATCAGCCAAGGAATTAGCAGCGATATCCGCTTTGGAGATCTGGAGCTCCACTCGTTAAGCAGCGGCGAAGACGCGCATGCCGAAGCGGCGGTCACGGTTGAGAAGGCGGGCAAGATCTTCCGAGGAACGGCTGTGCATCAGGATATCGTTATGGCGGCGGGCCTGGCATACGTTGCTGCATGCAACTCGGCGTTGATGTCGGTCTAGACGAAAAGCTCAATAGGGAACCTTAGCGTCTAACGCTTCTATGATTGATGGCATAAGCGACCTTCCGAACCGGATGGAGGAGGGTCGCTTTTTCATAATCAAGCTCGATAAAACTTGCCGATAACAATAGATAAGTCTATATAGAAGTCCAATATATAAGACATATAACCCTGTCAAGTTGTGAACAACGTTATCCACATATTCGCCAAAAAATGTGCATAAGCGAGAAAAATGTCGATAAATCGGTCTTTTGCAAGACGCTGAAAAGAGGGGACAGGATTTTCAAATTTTCCGGTGGAAACTGTGGATAATGTGAATAACTTAGTGGATAAAGCTGGATATAGGACCAGGAGTGCGCGTATAACAACAAAAAAATGGCCGTTTCGGCCATTTTCATGGTAAACTTATGCACCATTCTTGGGGATAAGTTTGTGTATAAATGCAAAACTCCATTTGAAACACTTTTGTGAACTTTTTTTTAATCTTCCAGCAATGACTCCCATTCGGCAAAAATTTGCTCAAGCTGACTCTTTTTCTCCTCTAACGACTGCTGGCGTTCTTGGAGTGCCATATAATCCTGATAGATCTCCGGCAGGGTCATCTCGGCCTCTAACTCGGTTATGTCCGATTCCAAAGCATGGATTTGCTCTTCCAGACTTGCGAGCTTGCGCTGACGGTTCCGTTCCTCCCGTTTGGCTTGTTTCTCGGCTTCAAAGGAAACGGCTCCCTGTTTCTCGATGGCAGTTTCGGCTTTTCCTTCCTGTTTCAGGGTGTGACGAGCAAACGGCTCGGAAGGTTCGTCATTCATATCGAGAATTTCCTGCTTTTTCTCCGTATAGTCGTCATAATTACCCAGGAAATGTTGAATGCCGTCCGGATGAAGCTCGATGATGCGCTCGGCCATTTTGTTAAGGAAGTAACGGTCATGGGATATGAACAATAAAGTGCCTTCGTAATCCATGAGTGCTGATTCAAGAACCTCTTTTGCAAATAAGTCCAGATGGTTTGTCGGCTCATCCAAGATGAGCATGTTGGCTTCCAGGAGCATCAGCTTGGCAAGCGATACGCGTGCCTTTTCCCCGCCGCTTAAGGAACTGATCTTCTTGAGCACATCTTCGCCGCTGAAGAGGAAGTTGCCCAGAACGGTGCGGATGCGGGCTTCCTCCATATGCGGATAGGTGCCCCATAGCTCTTCCAGAACCGTATTGCTTGGATTCAGCTCGGATTGCTCTTGATCGTAATAGCCGATCTTGACTTTTGTACCCCATTGCAGCGATCCGGCTGTTGGCTTCATAGTACCGATCAGGCATTTCAGGAGCGTCGATTTGCCCACCCCGTTGGGTCCGATTAAAGCTACGGTTTCCCCGCGGCTGAGATCAAAGGAAACCTGACGGAACAATGGCTTGTCCTGCTCGAACGCAAGCGCCAGATCCCGCACATGAAGCACATCCTTACCTGACATATACTCGGCTTCAAAAGAAAAGTGTGCTTTCTTCAGATCTCCCAGCGGTTTGTCCAGCCGTTCCATTTTATCCAGCGCTTTGCGACGGCTCTGTGCGCGCTTGGTCGTAGAGGCCCGGACCAGATTCCGCTGAATGAAGGTTTCCATCCGGGAAATCTCATCCTGCTGCTTCTCGTATTGCTTTAGTTGGGATTCGTATTCCGCTGCCTTCAGCTCAATATACCGGCTGTAGTTGCCCGTATATTTTTTGGAATGACGGCGTTCGATCTCAACGATAGTCGTTACAAGACGATCCAGGAAATAGCGGTCGTGGGAAACGACCAGCAATGAACCGGAATAGCCGCGCAGATAATCCTCCAGCCAGGTGAGGGTCGCGATATCCAGATGGTTCGTCGGTTCATCCAGCATGAGCAGATCAGGTGCCTGCAGCAATATTTTTGCAAGGGCCAGCCTTGTCTTCTGCCCGCCGCTTAATGTGGCAATGGAGGTGTCCGGCGAAAAACTGCCAAATCCCATGCCGTGAAGGACGCTGCGGATACGTGTTTCGATCTCATAACCGCCCTGATCCTTGAACCAGTCCGAACGGATCGCATAACGATCCAGAAGCTCCTGATATTTCTTCGGATCCTCGCTCAACTTCGGGTCGGCAATTTGTTCCTCCATCTGACGCAGCTCGCGCTCCATCTCCAAAAGGGGAGCGAAGACATCCAGCATCTCGTTCCATATCGACGAATCGGACTGAAGCCCGCTGTTCTGGGCAAGATAACCAACGGTGGTTTCCTTTGCCTTGAAGATTTGTCCGCCATCATAAGACATCTCGCCTGCCAAAATTTTGAGCAGGGTCGATTTCCCGGCTCCATTGACTCCGACAAGACCGATTCTTTCGCGTTCAAGCACCTGCAGATTGATCCCGTCAAGGACGGGCGTAACTCCGTATAATTTCGTAATGCCATTGGCTTGCAGCAGCATGTTATGTGAAACCTCCATCATTCTATATGTTTGTACCATTAATTCTTCATTATAAGAAAAACGTTTACCGACGTACATTCTCAGAAGACAGACCGCGTATAGCGGAAGTTTTTCTTGCGAGATAAGGAGGTAGCCTCTGATGTATAAACAATCTTATCTCTTAAGAAAAACGTTTACCGACGTACATTCCTAGTAGATAGACCGCATATAGCGGAAGTTTTTCTTGCGAGATAAGGAAGGTAGCTACTGATGTATATACATTCTTATCTCTTAAGAAAAACGTTTCCCGACGTACATTCTCAGAAGACAGACCGCGTATAGCGGAAGTTTTTCTTGCGAGATAAGGAGGGTAGCCTCTGATGTATAAACAATCTTATCTCTTAAGAAAAACGTTTCCCGACGTACATTCTCAGAAGACAGACCGCTTATAGGGAAAGTTTTTCTTGCGAGATAAGGAGGGTGCTTCTGATGTAAATACATTCTTATCTCTTAAGAAAAACGTTTCCCGACGTACATTCCTAGTAGATAGACCGCATATAGCGGAAGTTTTTCTTGCGAGATAAGGAAGGTAGCTACTGATGTATATACATTCTTATCTCTTAAGAAAAACGTTTACCGACGTACATTCTCAGAAGACAGACCGCTTATAGGGGAAGTTTTTCTTGCGAGATAAGGAGGGTGCTTCTGATGTAAATACATTCTTATCTCTTAAGAAAAACGTTTACCGACGTACATTCTCAGTGTGGTCATGCCTTGAAGTGTATACGTTCTGATATCTTAAAGTAAGTGTACATGAAAATGGCCGAACAATCGACCATGATTGGCGACTTCCGGCATTCTTGGCTAAAGGAAGGAACAGTGGTAAACTAAAATTAATTATAAGCGTGAGAGGAAAGATCACGTGTTGAACCCTGAGGAAGAATTGAAGCGGGTATCCGCAAAGAAAGCCCTGCGCAAAGTGATGACATTACGCAGGGATGAGTTATCCGGGCAAGAGCGTTCGAAGCGTTCGAAGCAAGCCTGCAAGTTTGCTTCAGAGGTCATGAATCGGTTTCAATTTCAGAGCATGATGGTTTATGTCCCCTTTCGCTCCGAACTGGATTCCCGGCCGCTGGTTGAATGGGCGTGGAAGCAGGGGATTCAGGTTATCGTTCCCCGAAGTCTGCCCCAAGACCGTTCGATGGAATTGTATAAGCTTCAGGCATGGAATGAGCTGATTCCCGGAGCTTACGGTATTCCAGAGCCAGATCCGTTGCGGTCGCAGAAATGGAATCATCCCGGACCTGATATCATCTGGGTGCCCGGGCTTGCGTTTGACAGGAATGGCGGAAGACTTGGATACGGAGGCGGTTATTATGACCGGCTCTCGGACAGGCTTATTCAGGGAGCACAAGACAACGCTCAGATCGGTGAACCTTTGTGGATGGGAATTGGCTACGAGGTTCAAGTCTTGGAGCATGTCCCTATGGAAGAACATGATCGGGTATTGGACGGTTTGGTTACGGAACTAGGACATTCGGAAACAGCCAGACCTGCAGCGGAGGGATAAGAGATGGAATTGAGTCATTTTAACGGCCAAGGCAGAGCACGCATGGTGGATGTCAGTGATAAAGATGTAACCGCCCGGACAGCGGTAGCGAAGACTACGGTTCGTATGCACCCGGATACGCTGATTCGCATCCAGGAAGGGAAGATCGGCAAGGGAGATGTGCTTGCCGTAGCGCAGGTTGCGGCTATCATGGCTGCCAAAAACACGTCAAACTGGATTCCCATGTGTCATCCGCTGCCGTTGACCGGCGTGAATGTGGAGTTCAGCGATAATGCTAGAGATGAGTTATATATAGAAACGACTGTGAAGACCACAGGCAAAACCGGTGTTGAAATGGAAGCTTTGACAGCAGCTTCCGCCGCTGCGCTGACGGTCTATGACATGTGCAAAGCCTTGCAAAAAGACATGGTCATCGGCCCGACCTACCTGGTAAGCAAAACCGGAGGGAAGAGCGGGGATTACATACAAGAAACAACATAGGATTGCATAGAGATAGGAGATTCGGACGAGTGGGAAGGAGAGAGGGCAGATGGTGTGGAAAACGGCGATCCTGACGGCGAGCGACAAAGGTTCGCGGGGGGAACGCGAGGATACGAGCGCTCAAGTGATCCGGGAATTGGTGGAGGAAGAGCTGAGCGGAGAAATTATTGAATATCGGATCGTACCGGACGAGCCGGATGAAATTATTGCGGCATTGATCGAACTTACGGATTATTATCAAGTGGACCTTGTCCTCACGACTGGTGGAACAGAGCTGGCGGTCCGGGATGTTACGCCAGAGGCGACCAAGCGGGTCATCGAACGCGAAGTGCCGGGCATTGCGGAAGCGATGCGCGCTACCGTCATGCAGAAGAATCGGAGCGCGATGCTGTTTCGGGGCGTATGCGGCGTCCGCGGCCGTACCTTGATTGTCAATCTCCCGGGTTCGCCCAAAGGTGTGCACGAGAATTTGGCGGCGGTTATGGATCAGCTTCCGGAGGCACTGCTAATGGTAACGGGCCAGTATCGGGAGCAGCTCTAAGGGACATCTTATTAGATAATTATGTAAATAATCTGTCACGTTTCTAGACTGTATATGTGATTTACATTATGGTATGATGGCGGTATATGAGCTTGTTTCAACTGCTGTAGTCGGATTATGGTCATTAGTTAACACCTGTTGTAGTGCAAGGCATGACGGATTTAGATCATCCTGAAGTCCTTTTAAAGGCATTGAGCAGGACGAGGAGGAGAATAGATATGAGTGGAATTGGAGTGCCGGGTATTATTTTGCTCGTTATTTTGGCGCTGCTCTTGTTCGGACCGAACAAGCTTCCTGAACTTGGACGTGCGGTCGGAAGAACATTCCGTGAGTTTAAGGACGGTGCGCGGGAGATTATTGCTGACGATGCACCGGCGAAGAAGAAAGAAGAGGCTCCCCAACAAGCCGTTGTCGCTGAGCCAACCAAGGTTGAAGACAAGCGTCTTCCGGAATAGAAATAAAGCAAGGCTTGAAGTCCCTTCCTTCGGGAGGGATTTTGTTTTGTCAGGGTCACATACAGGGTGGTGGTTAACTTGTCGGAGCAAGTGAAAGATATGGCGCTTGTTGAGCATTTGGGCGAGCTCCGCAAACGAATTATTATTGTGCTCGTGGTATTCGTAGCGGGTTTGATCGGCGGGCTTTTTGTTGCGGACCCGATCTATCATTATTTGACGGCGGCTGAAGAAGCCAAGAACTTTGAACTGCACGCCTTCTCCTTCTGGGATGGTATCGGGATCTATATGAAAATCGCTGCCATTTTCTCGCTTGTCATTTCCGTTCCGCTGATCTTCTATCAGCTGTGGGCGTTCGTCAAGCCGGGACTTCGCAAAGAAGAGCAGAAAGCGGCCATTCGTTATGTACCTTATGCGTTTCTTCTGTTCATTGTAGGGATCACGTTCGGATATTACGTCGTGTTTCCGATGACGCTGTCATTCACGACAACGATTACCCAGAGCATGGGGCTTCAGGAAACCTACGGAATTACCAATTACTTGAATTTTATGTTCAATCTCGTATTGCCGCTGGCCTTGCTGTTTGAACTGCCACTTGTGGTGATGTTCTTAACGAAAATTCGCATTCTGAATCCGCTGCGGCTTCGAAAAATGCGCAAACTCGCGTATTTCGCGCTCGTATTCATCGCGGTTGTCATTACGCCGCCGGACTTCATATCGGATTTCCTGGTCACGATTCCACTGCTGCTGCTGTACGAATTCAGCGTGTTTCTGTCCTCCGTGATCTACCGCAAGCAGTTAGAGGCGGATATGGAACGGGACAGCCGGTACATACGGGTAGATGAAGAGGATGGACAGTGACGTTTTTTTTGCAAAATAGGATCGTATAGAATAAGAACAACCCGCATGAACCCACTCCACGGGAGTATGGTTTGCGGGTTGTTTTTTGGTTCAAGGATAGAATGGTTAGTAATCAATTTCATAAGTGCATTCGCCCAGGTCTCAAAGGGATCTATTCATATCGTCCTAACTTTCCTCTTGAGCATATCTCGCCAGCGCCATCGCTGCGGTTTCCTGCATTCTGGCCTGCAGCGTGCTACCTTTCACGACTTTCACCCGCAGTCCGAGAAAGCGAATACGGGAGAGCAGAAAGTCGCACTCATCCTTCAAATAGCAGACTTTAATGCGGTAGGTGTCGGAATCTTCATCATAATGGACGGTCTTGTCAAAACAGGAGAAAGCGTACAGGATCCGTGACAATTCCCCATTGTATCGCCGATGGATTTCAATAAGGGCTTGCTTCTCGCGATTCTCCATCAGATTCTGCAGCCGTTCCTTGATGCGATCGATTCGAAAAGGCGGAAGTGATGTCCCTTGGATATATAGAATATGATCGAGCTTTGTGTACATGAGTCCTCTTCGGCTTTTGCTGTACCAGATCAGCATCCATTCCCGTTTGATCATGGAATACTCTAATTTGAACGGGAAACCGGACTGATTGCTGCGCGTTTCTCCGAGCTTCGTTCGATAGCTTAAGCGAAAGCCCTGATCCTGCATGATCATTCTTCGCAAGATGCGAAGATGCGGGTGATATACACTTCGTTCCTGTCTCTTGGCCTTCTCCAGGATAATCTCCTTCATCTCGGCACCGCTATGCTCCATGTGGAGGATTTCTTCGAGACGCTTTAAGGTTTCAGGCGTAAAGGCGTTAGCTGCCTCAGGGTGCACCAGCATCATTTTGAGCCATCCCCGTTCTTGAGCGGTTATGGCAATCGAGTCGGTTTCCTCAAGCCGCGTCATAATCTGATAATTAAAAATTTTCTCGAATGGATTCTGGCTCATAATAAGCGGCAATCTCCTTCCATTCCTTGATGAACTCCATGCGAAGGGAGCGGGGCTTGAGCACCTCGCAGCTGGAGCCGAAGCTCCGGAGCCAGGGCTTGATTTCGCTGGTGCCGTTCACTTCGATTTCATATAGGAATGAATCGTCGGATTCTATCGTAACGGTCCCCCATTGCCCTTGCGCCTTAACCCGGTTCAGCACGAAATTCACTTTGCTGTCCGCCGGGTTAAAAAATCTGGCCACGACCTTGGTGGGATTACGGGTATCGGTAACCCAACTATTCTCGAATTCGGCCAGCACCTCCTCCAGGCGCTGCTGGAAGACTTCTTCCTCAACCACATCGCCTTCTTCGATCTGAGTCAATCCCTCCATACGAAACTTCATGAGACCTTGTCTGCCGTTATAACCGATCAGATACCAACGGCCGTATTGATGGTCATATATCACGCGCAGCGGCAGCACCGTTTCCCGAAGCCCTTTGGACTCCCTGTGGAACAGCGGATTCGTATTTTGGGAAGCATAGCGTGAAGTGCTTTTGGGTGATAAGTACAGGAAACGGATTCTTGCTCTTTTGGTAATGGCTTGAAAAATGGTATGCAGATGCGCTTCGTCCAATATGCGTGAAGGATAATGATATTTATAAATATAAGCAGCGGTTGAGTGCGCAGCGATATCACGCTTCCGCAAAGCCCGCTTTAAGTTATCCCTGAGCATATAACCCTGCACGGACGGGAGCTGCGTATTCGACATGACGTCCACATAGTCGTAGAGATCAAGCAGCTCGTCATCCGACAACGAATCGATCAAATCACGGGCGCCCCTGTATCGGTAAGGCCGGTCTGTGCCTGTCTTCACGATGACTCCGACTTCCTCCAGGTATCTGAGATCTCCGCGGATCGTCTTCTCATCCGGCAGAGACTCCCCGTCAGGCAAGTGATCGCCGCATAGGTCGATTAGTTCTTTGGCGGTTAACTGCTGATGCTGCAGCTGGGTGAGGATCGTGGACAGCCTCAAGCTTTCCGATGCCTTAAGCGACTTGCCGCGGAACAACAGCAGCAGGAGCGGATCTGCGGTTTCATAGTATGAATAGCGCAGGCCTTCGGAGAGGGTGAGACTTTGTTCTTCCGAGAGCTGCGGCTGAAGCGATTCAATCCTATTTTTTAAATTTCGAAGCGTTTTGTCATAGGTATGTACCGAAATACCGAGTCGATCGGCCAGTTGTTGCCGGTTGTATGCTCCTCCGGCCAGCGCCAGAATGCGAAGGAACTGGATTTCTTTATCGAAGCTTTCCCGAGCCATGGCGCCCTCCTTCAAGTCATATATTAGATCGTACGTGATGCTGTCTGTAACTATTGTAGCAAGGAAAGGGAACTGCATAAAGGATGGAAATTATAACATCTTTTTGTTATCGCCATACTTTCGCCCTGTTGAAATTGGAACGTGTGGAGGACAATAAGGTTATCGGAAATCAGACGGCAGCTACAGAAGGAGAGATACCAGATATGAATATATCGCAGGAAATGAATTCGACGATTCAGCAAGAACTTGAGCGAATTGAGCGGGAGGAAGGCGTCCTTATCCTGTATGCCTGCGAATCAGGCAGCAGGGCCTGGGGTTTTCCGTCGACAGACAGCGATTATGACGTAAGGTTTATCTATATCAGACCCGTGGAGTGGTATTTATCGATCTTCGACAAGCGAGATGTGATTGAGCGGCCGATCAGTGACAGGCTGGATATGAGCGGTTGGGATTTGAAAAAAGCGCTGGGGCTTTTTCGCAAGTCGAATCCGCCCCTGCTCGAATGGCTGGAGTCCCCCATCAAGTATAAGGAGACGCTTGGCATCGCCCAGCAAATCCGCAGCATATCTCCGCTTGCGTTCTCGCCTAAATCTTGCATGCACCACTACCTGAACATGGCTAAAGGCAATTACCGGATGTATTTGCAAGGGGGAGACGTTAAGATCAAAAAATATTTCTATGTCCTGCGTCCGATCCTGGCATGCGGCTGGATTCAAACCTACAACGAGATGCCTCCCATGGAATTCGAGCTGCTTACGAATCGCCTATTAGATCAGGGAAGTGCGCTGAAACAGGAGATTGATCAATTGCTTCTCCGCAAACGTTCAGGTGAAGAGATGAATGTTGAACCGAGGCTTCCTAACATACATGCATTCATTGAAGAGAAATTGAACGAATATGAGCTGCTAGCCAAGGATAAGAAGCATCAAGATACGGATCTGGATCAAAGGCTGGATGCTTTGTTTCGGAATGCGCTGGTTGAAGCATGGGGAACCGGCGGACCGCAGTCATTCACGGTTTGACGAAAGGAGAGAGTCATTTTGGCAATTATACAGGTTACATCAACGAATCCGCAGTTTTCGTTTCTCATGAAGAAGAACCCGAACTCCGGCATGCAGCTTCGGAGCGTGAGGCAAGGAACGGCATACGGATGGTATTCCGAGTCAGCTGCGTTTAACGTCTACTTCAAGGATGCGGATAACGAGATATCCTTCAAACAGCACCAAGGGGAGAGCTTCGAGTATTTGAACGTGTCCCG
The DNA here is from genome assembly GCF_056173265.1 of Paenibacillus sp. QJM3NY_38. Taxonomy (NCBI): domain Bacteria; kingdom Bacillati; phylum Bacillota; class Bacilli; order Caryophanales; family Paenibacillaceae; genus Paenibacillus; species Paenibacillus sp. QJM3NY_38. Next base: position 6,057,054 of record NZ_CM149665.1, on the reverse strand, counting down.
TTATAACACACCTTTGTTTCCGCTGGCTGCCATTAATGAGTTTTTTGCAGCTCCCTTCAAAAAGCACGATGAACGGGACACGGAGGGACACGAGCATGTTTTTTACATCAATCTCATTCATATAGAGAAGACGCGTTATATTGAATTTTTCCAAAAACATCTTGAGGAATACTTGTTCTCGCTTCGGCACGAGGCCCATAAAAGCTATGCCCTCACCATAACCACCGGGAAGAGCCTGTACCATCTGCTGCATACGGTCAATGTGCTATGCCTGTTCCTGGCAATGTTCGGGAGCGAGTATCTCGATACCTCGGATAAAGTGCTTGAAAAGCACATGCGCAGTCTGAATGTCATCGATGCCCCCTATTACATACGAAGTCTGTTCGTGCGCAATTTTCTGAATAATCGGGATCGATTCAAGCAGTTCAAGCAGGAGCTTGAGTTTACGCCTAGATACAGCATCAATTTTGCATATGGAAACACGGCTATGCAGCGCAGAAGTTACATCGCTCAAATGCTGCCATTCAACAAGCCGATATTGGATATCGGCTGCGGTGAAGGCTTTTACGCCCTTTCTTTTGCCGGGAAAATAGAGGAAACCTATTATGCGGTAGATATTAATGAAGCTTTGCTGGAAGTGGTAGAGCGTAAAGCGGAAGCGAAGGGGCTGGACAATCTGGTGACCTTTCCGTCGATCGCTCACTTTCTTGAGGGGTATGACAATGAGTCCGTAGACGTTATTTTGACCGAAGTGATCGAGCATATGCCGGAAGCGGAAGCGGCGGACCTCATCCGTCAAGTCGTGCAGGAGATCCGGTTCGAGAAGCTGATCCTTACGACGCCCAATGCCGATTTCAACCCGTATTATGAGCTCGATGGTTTCAGGCATGATGATCATAAGTGGGAAATGGGGCAGGAGAAGTTTAGATCGTGGTGTGACGAAATCCTGCAGAATCTGGGCGTTCAATATGAGTATGTGATGATCGGTGACAGTGTGGACGGCATGCATACAACGCAGGGAATGATTGTTACGAGGAAGGGGGAGTAAGGCTATGGAATTGCATACCAAAATGCACACGATTTTTATGCTGGTCGGTCCGACGGAGTGCGGAAAAACGACGTTTGCGAAGGAAATCCTGATTCCATCCTTGCAGTGGGAATACCCCGAGCGCAACTACAGGAGCAATGTCCAGTACCTATCATCGGACGCCATTCGTCAGGAGCTGCTCGGTTATGATTATGATAAATACGATCAGGTGATGCTGGAGGCGAGCTCGCATGCGTTTCAGTTATTATTTGAGCGGCTTAGATTGACAACTTCTTTTCCGATTCAGGCTGACTTTGTTGTAGTGGATACAACGGCATTGGCCGATGATTTCCGGAGCAAGGTTCTTGAAATCGCGCATGAGAACAACTACCGTGTGGAAGCCATTCTGTTTGATTACCGGAAACGGGAGGATTATTACGCCTCCGATCGCTCCAAGAAGCTGATATCCACGCATATTAGCCGCTTGAAAAAGGAGGTGCTCCCCGTCCTCGCACGGGAAGGATACGATGCCATTCATAAAGTGCGTACGAAGGATTTCCTTGACAAGGAGGGGTTGGCGAAACCCGCTTACGAAGTGATTGTGGACAATAAAGAGGAGTATCTGTCCTCGATTCTGACCCAGGATATGGAATACATTGTGATCGGAGACGTGCACGAGCGTGTAGACGCGCTTCAGGGGCTTTTGAGGAGTTATGGTTACGGGACGATCGACGGAAAGTTATCCGTTCCGGAGAAACTGCGAAACACCCGGATCATTCTGGCCGGGGATTGGATCGACAAAGGGAAGCAAACCCGGGCCATGATCGATTTCCTCTACGACAATATGGAGCATTTCCTTTTCGTTATGGGGAATCATGAGAACTTCGTTTATAAGTACCTGAAGGGAGAGATCAAGGGGGCCGAGCCGGAGCTGCTTCGTTCCTACTTTGATTCTACGGAAACGTTAGGCCAAGATGAAGCGCTGCGCCAGCGCTTCGATGAACTTGTAGGCCGGGCTAAGCCATTTTATCGATATGTGGGTCAGCACGGACCTTCCTATTACGTAACCCATGCTCCTTGCCGGAATAAATATGTCGGCAAACTCGACTCGAATTCCCTGCGCCATCAGCGTTCCTTCCGTCTGGATCGGAGCAACCCGGAAGTCACGACAGAGCAGCAGCTTCTATTCTTAAGCGAAGAAGCGGTCAGCAATCATCCTTACCATGTGTTCGGTCATGTCGCCGCGGTGAGACCGTTTCGGATCAAGAACAAAATTCATATCGATACGGGAAGCGTGCACGGGCATATGCTGACGGCCGTTCAAATCGGCCAAAAACCGGTCTATCGCAGCTTTAAGTCGCCGTTTAGGGAACAAGATCCTGCGTTCCTTCATGAACAATTACCGGATTTGTTTGCCAGATCAGAGCGCAGCAGCATCGATCTCCGGGATTTAGACCGCGAAGCCCAGCGAAGATTGTTGTATTGCGCGGAGCATAAAATCAATTTTATTTCCGGAACGATGTCGCCGGCGGATAAGGATTTGGCTACTGGAGAACTGGAGTCCCTTGCAAGAGGACTCGATTATTACAAGGACCAAGGGATTGAACATGTGGTGCTCCAGCCTAAATACATGGGCTCCAGATGCAGCATCTATCTGTTCCGGGACCTGGAGCGCTGTTATGCCGCCAGCCGTAACGGTTACCGAATCAGCGGGATTGATTTATCTTCGGTGTACGAACGGCTGCTGGAGAGATTCTCGCCTCATATGCAGACCGAAGGCATCGAGATGATGCTTTTGGATGGGGAGCTGCTGCCATGGAAGGCACTCGGGAAAGGCCTGATCGACAGGCAGTTTCAACCGATTGCGGCTGCGCTTGAGTCGGAAACAAGGTTTCTGAAAGAGACGGGTTTTGAAGAGGCTTACGCTCAGCTGCTCACAGCCTATGACGCAAGCGGCTTTGAGCATGAACAGTTTCGACTATCCAAATCCGCGCTTATAGAGAAGCACGGCTCGAGCAGCTATCAATCGTATAAATATATACGGGATGTTCGGAAAGCTTATGTGCCGCTCGAGAAGCATGAGGAAGCTTATCGCATGTACAAGAAGCAGCTCGAACTTTATGCGGGGGACGCGGAATTGGACTACAAGCCGTTCGCCATTCTGAAACAAATTCGGGATACCGGAGAAGAAGTCACGCCTGATATCAATACCTCGGCCATGTTCCGTTTCCTGAATGACGACAAGATTCTGGTTCTGGATTTGCGCGAGCGGGAGAGCTATGAACAGGCGGAGGCGTTCTTCTCCACGTTGACGACCCGGAACCGAATGGAAGGCGTTGTGATCAAACCGGAAGAGGAGCGGGAGAACGCTGCCCCTTACCTGAAGGTGCGAAATCCCGAATACCTCTCGATCATTTACGGTTACGATTACCGGTTTCCGCACAAATACGCGAAGCTGTTGAAACAAAAAAACACACACAAGAAGCTCCGCACTTCGATCGCCGAGCATCAGCTTGGAAAGCGCCTGCTTGGGGTAAAGTATGACGAGATTTCCCCGAGCCACGGGGATTACCAAGAGGTTGCGATGCAGCTGCTGTTCGAGATGGAGAAAGAAAAAGAAATCGACCCTAGGCTTTAATCCGAAGGGGATGGATATTTCGCTGAACGTTAAACAGTCTGAAAGAGGGACCCTTCCCAAGGGAAGGCCCTGATTTCGGGCTGTTTTATTTTCGTAGAATGATGACTGGATCAATAGTTCCAGCCGTACAGCGTCCCTTAAGACTCAGGCATATTTTGGCTGGTCATGGATACAATGGAGAAGGGGGTTTGGGGACAACCCCTCCCTAAGTCCGGATTGCAAAAAAATGATCAAAAAATCATGCAAAGGACTTGAAATTTTAAGACAACTTGAGTATCATAAAGTTGGTTGTTAGCACTGAGGGTTGTCGAGTGCTAATACATAAAGCTTTGAAAAAAGCATCACAACATATTTAAAGGAGGCTATTTTTTCATGATCAGACCTTTAGGTGAACGCGTATTGGTAGAACCGATCGAACAAGAAGAAACTACGGCATTCGGGATTGTACTTCCTGACTCTGCTAAAGAAAAGCCGCAAGAAGGTAAAGTTATTGCTGTAGGCAGTGGCTCCCTGAAAGACGGCGCACGTGTACCTTTGGAAGTTAAAGAAGGCGACCGCGTTATTTTCTCCAAATACGCTGGAACAGAAATCAAATACGAAGGTAAAGAATATTTGATTATGAAAGAAAGCGACATCCACGCGATCTTAGGCTAATGAACGCCTGAATATATCTTTGTTTCACTATTTCATAATCCACTAGGGAGGTATGTAATACCATGGCAAAAGACATTAAGTTCAGTGAAGACGCCCGTCGCTCGATGCTTCGCGGTGTAGACGCTTTGGCAAATGCAGTTAAAGTAACACTCGGACCGAAAGGCCGTAACGTGGTTCTTGAGAAGAAATTCGGGAGTCCGCTCATCACGAATGACGGTGTAACCATCGCTAAAGAAATCGAGCTGGAAGATGCATTCGAGAACATGGGTGCTCAGCTTGTTAAAGAAGTAGCTACCAAAACCAACGATGTTGCCGGTGACGGTACAACAACGGCAACGGTTCTGGCTCAAGCTATGATCCGTGAAGGTCTGAAGAACGTAACAGCTGGCGCAAACCCAATGATCATCCGCAAGGGTATCGACAAAGCGGTTAAAGCAGCTGTGGCTGAACTTCAAAACATCGCAAAAGAAGTTAAGAACCACCAGGAAATCGCTCAAGTCGCTTCCGTATCCGCAGCTGACGATGAAGTTGGTCAACTGATTGCAGAAGCGATGGATAAAGTGGGCAAAGACGGCGTCATCACCGTTGAAGAATCCCGCGGCTTCTTGACGGAGCTGGAAGTTGTAGAAGGTATGCAATTCGACCGCGGCTACATCTCTCCATACATGATTACCGATACGGATAAAATGGAAGCTGTTCTTGAGAATCCATACATCCTGATCACCGATAAAAAAGTAACCAACACGCAAGAGATCCTGCCGATCCTTGAAAAAATCGTACAGCAAGGCAAACCGCTCGTTCTGATCGCGGAAGACATCGAAGGCGAAGCGCAAGCGATGCTGATCGTGAACAAACTGCGTGGAACGTTCAACGCTGTCGCTGTTAAAGCTCCTGGCTTCGGTGACCGTCGTAAAGCGATGCTGCAAGATATCGCTGCATTGACTGGCGGCCAAGTGATTACGGAAGAGCTCGGTCTTGACCTGAAAACAGCTTCCATCGATCAATTGGGTACCGCTCGTCAAGTGCGCGTAACCAAAGAGAACACAATCATCGTGGATGGCGCTGGCAACAAAGAAGACATCGAAGCTCGCGTGAAGCAAATCCGCAACCAATTGGAAGAAACCACTTCCGATTTCGATAAAGAAAAACTGCAAGAGCGTCTGGCTAAACTGGCTGGCGGCGTAGCGGTTATCAAAGTCGGCGCGGCTACTGAAACGGAATTGAAAGAACGCAAACTGCGCATTGAAGATGCCCTGAACGCAACTCGCGCTGCGGTTGAAGAAGGTATGGTATCCGGTGGTGGTACGGCGCTCGTTAACGTATACAACGCTGTTTCTGCTGTTCAAGTAGAAGGCGACGAGAAAACAGGCGTGAATATCGTTCTGCGCGCTCTGGAAGAGCCAATCCGCACGATTGCAGCAAACGCTGGCAAAGAAGGTTCTGTTATCGTAGAGCGTCTGAAAAAAGAAGAGATCGGTATCGGCTACAACGCTGCTACGGATGAGTGGGTGAACATGTTCGAAGCAGGTATCGTTGACCCTGCGAAAGTAACGCGTTCCGCTCTTCAAAACGCAGCTTCCGTTGCGGCGATGTTCCTGACAACCGAAGCGGTTATCGCTGACAAGCCAGAACCAGAAAAACCAGCTATGCCTGATATGGGCGGCATGGGTGGAATGGGCGGCATGATGTAACAATAGGCCCCAAAAGCCTGTCATATCAATGAAAAAGAGACCCCGAGGGGTCTCTTTTCTTGTATAAGGTCACAAAAAGGTCACATTCCTTGCGAGGAGAGGCCAGCTAGGATGTCTGCAAATTGAATGTTCATCTTGCTCATCGATTTTTCTCGCATCTTTTCAGTCACATGGGTATACACTTGCAAAGTTGTTTTTGGATCATCGTGACCGACCCGTTTCATTACTGTTTTAAGGTCAACGTCTGCTTCAGCCATCATACTGATGTGTGTGTCGAAAGATATGAGGTGTTGCCTTTTTACTGATTGATGTTTTTCGAATTAACCGTTCCATACGACGTATCACTGTTTTCTGAATAATTGGATAGCCATCATCGTTACAGAACACAAATTTTTCATCATGATAATTTGGATTGAAATTATGGACGGTCATTCTGAGCTTCTTCTGCTCTGTAATATGCCTTTTTATAAGTTTCATGATTACTGGATCCACGTCGATTGTCCGGATTGAACCAATTGTTTTTGGTGGAGTAAGCTCATATTTAATATAATTGTTATCCGGTTATATAATGTTTTCGTGATCCTTAACTGATTTGTATCAAAGAAGAAATCAGTTTCTTTTAAAGCAATCATTTCGCCTGGTCGCATTCCCGTGAAAGCTAACAGGTGGAACATCTCTTTATCGAAGGGCAAGCCATGTTGATTCACTGTGGCTAAAAACTCAGCTAGTTCTCTCCTCTCAAGATATTTTTCTTCGATAGGATTTTTTTCGATCTCTTCAACGGTTAATGGTTTCTCCTGTATTTTTGCGCCAGTAGCGGGGTTATCTTTACGGTATTTTTCTTTGATTGCATATTAAATATCAAATTGGCCGTGACGTGTACACCCTCAATGTGCGACTTCGAATAGCCCTTATCATATAGATCATTTAATATATGTTGGTGCTTTTTAGGCGGAATTTTATCAATATTTACTGCTGCTATATATTTGTTCAAAATAGCTAATGAATTTTTGCGGAGTCTGATAGTTCCTTTCCTTACTTTCCCCCTTGAGTATTCTTCGAGCCACTCTAATGCGACTTTTTTGAAAGGGAAATTCTTGACCTTTTTAGTGTCGATACCATCTTCCTTCAATGAATGGATCGCTTTATCGACTCGTTCTTCGGCTTGTTTTTTCGTATCTCCTCGACGTTTGATTTGGTTACGTTTTCCGGTGACAGGATAGGGCGGGCCATCCTTTATACATACCCACTAAATCCTTGTTTATTTTTTGCTGGTACCTTGAAAAAGCTAGCCACTATTCCATCGACCTCCTAAAATAATGCCCCATGAAAATTCAAGATCTGATCAATATCTTTTCTATGTACGATGAATTTGTATGCTGAATTATAATATCTGCTTGCGAGATGGCTCAGCCTTAAGCTAATACGTCCATCACTGGTATAGTCCAAGTCATGAAATTTGACCGGTATGGAATCAGAGAAATATTGCAACTCATTTTCCTCTATTCTTTCGAACGGTCCTCCTAAATCGAAGAGGAGCTCTTCTTGTGACACCAACGTCTCTTTGTCGACTTGAATAATGATTTGGGAAGGTTCTATATAATCTCCGGCTGGATCATAGTATGCATAGAATGTTGTCTCCCCGAGACTTGCTTGTGTTTCTTCAATGGCATGGTTCGTTAAGAGCTGCCTGGCTGTCTCAAGAATTAGTATTCCTTGAAGTTCTCTTCGCTGGATTTGTTCAAGCTTCCGTTTCGCCAACTTTAAGGGCACTTTGAAAGTAGATGATAGAAATTGCACACCCTCATCTTGGCGATCGGGTATTTTTAGCTTGGATATCATATAGAAAGGCATAGACGCATATAACACAAAGTTTTCAGCTTCAGCTTCTTGACCTTCTCGGAAGAGTGCGGGCATTTTACGTTGATCACCTGCATGTCGTAACACATGACACAATTCGTGAAAGAAAATTTTGCGCTGCTGTAAACCAGTTAATCGTTTATCAAGAATTATGATTTTTTCATTGTTATCAGAAACTGATTTGCATGTATCGTACCTCAGGTCAACATCAAATGTTTCTGCGATACGATCAATATCCAGTAGTGCTTCGGCACTCCAAAATCTATGCAATCTGTAGTGTTTAGATATTGATTTCTCAAGTGTCGTCTCTTGATAATGGGAAAATAACATAATTGCACCTCTGATTAGAATGTATGTTCGGTTTAGTTGTAAAAATAATAGCCGTTTCCGGCTATGAGGGACGTTTAGGTTATTTGCTTTTTATATCTTTCGTTAGGTTCTGATTTGTCCCAGGATTCACCTTTCTTGTTAGGAATGTATGTTCGTATCATGAGTAAAAAGAAAAGCCCGATGGTGGGGCTTTTTGGAACTAAGAAAGATTAAATAAAGCGCTCTGCAGTTAATATCAATTTTTCTTTATGAGGTATCAAATCTGCAATATCATCGAGGGCAATTGTGGTTTTATCATCATCGTTAAACTGGATCATCGTGGTTTGCAGAAGAACGATTTAATTATCGTTGCAGCGCGTCCATCGGTCGGAAAAACAGCCTTCGCCTTGAACATCGCTCAGAACGTGGCCGCCCGTATTGAGGAACCTGTCGCTATTTTCAGTTTAGAGATGTCAGCCGCACAGTTGGTCACACGGATGGTCAGCGCAGAGGGCAATCTCCAGGCAAGTAGGCTCAAGATGGGTGATATGGGGTCCGAGGATTGGACCAAGATGGCAGCAGCTGCTGGAGCCTTAGGCGGAACGAATATCCTGATAGACGATTCCCCAGGAATCACGGTTCATGACATTCGGTCGAAATGCCGCCGGTTGAAGAAGCAAGAAGGGCTTGGGCTGATTGTGATTGATTACCTGCAATTGATCTCCGGTACCAGTCGAGGCCGTGGAACGGAGAATCGGCAGCAGGAGGTGTCCGAAATCTCCCGGACTTTGAAACAGTTGGCGAGGGAACTGGAAGTTACAATCATCGGACTTTCCCAGCTCAGCAGGGGGGTAGAGCAGAGACAGGACAAGCGGCCGATGATGAGTGACCTTCGGGAATCCGGTTCGATCGAGCAAGATGCCGATATCGTTGCGTTCTTATACCGGGATGACTACTACAATCAGGAATCCGAAAAGAAAAATATCATCGAGATCATCATCGCTAAACAACGGAATGGTCCAGTGGGTACTGTGGAGCTGGTGTTCCTGAAGCAATTCAATAAATTCGTCAATTACGATCGGGTGCATTCGGATCCCGGTCCGCAGCCACCAAAACAAAACAAGGTGGCCGATATCAATAAGCGCCGTTGGGCGTGAATGGAGGAAGGATGATGGGGAGTCCATGGAGCAAGTGGAGCGTGTTCGAATACATGAGACATCGGTTCATGCACACTGGCAGTGTTCCTGATCGTCAGGAGCTGCTTATAGAGTTTTCAGACATGGAATCTTCAGAGATTGATGAGGGTGTCAAAGAATTTCAGCTCGCTATCGAGATAGGAGGCGGGAAGCTTGCGCAGTGAAGTTCGAATCGATCCGTATTTTCAGGATACACCTTATGACATCATCTATGACGATAAAGGACGTTTAATCGGAGAAGTTTTTGTACTACTAGGTGTAGCACGGAAGGAAGGGGTAGTTAGAAATGAAGCTTATGGCTATAGACCACGGAACAAATTACGCAGGATGGGCAACCATGGGACGCGGAAAGCCCCTCGATTTCGGGATCCGGGATTACAGCAAGATAAAAATGCCAGACGTACTTGATGCGATATATCAGGATACATTTCGAATGCTTAAGCAGGAAAGGCCTCATGTGCTCATTTTAGAAAGGCCAGTTCATTTCAAAAATGCCAATAGTGTGCTTGCTTTGGTAGGAGCTTATTCCATGGTTACGTTGGCAGCCCTACATCTTGGTGTGAAGATCGCAGAAGTGCGTCCGTCTGAGCTTAAAATGCAAACTGGTAAGGGAAATGCAGACAAAGAGACAGTCGCTATTGAAATGCAGATGTTGTTTGATTTGGATTATGACGAAATTGCGATACCAGTTTTGTACAAAAGAGATGATCCAAAAGGGAAGTACAAGACTGGGGATGTAAGAGAACGGCTATTTGATCCATCAGATGCTATTGCTCTTTGTTGGGCCTATCATCAAAAATTCATTAAAGGAGCTGCTTAAATATGATTAAAAACTTCGCCAAATTCACTGCAACTATGGGAAAAGGAATTAAAGTCGGGGATTCGGATGTTGAAATCAAGTTGACTTTGCCCCTCAAAGTGGTTCAAGAAAATTTCTTGTTCTTGAGTACCAACCAAGGTGAGAAGATCAATGTTTTCCTGGGAGATCCGCAGGCTGCCTTAGACTTTGGGGACGATGAGGAAGACATGTATAGACCTTGGACAGGACGTCGAGTCACAACAGATGCTTCCGGTGTGGTGACATCTGTTGAGCAGTCGGATGAGCAAAAGGATGAAAATCAGGTTGAACTGGACTTCGAAGAATCCGGAGAGGGAGCTACTGAACACAGTGATGGAAAAGCTGAGGATCCTGCAGGGGACCCACCGCCGGCAGAGGAAAGCAGCGAACTGAATGATGAAAAGGAAATCATGGGTGAGGGTTCAACACAAGAAGGTTCTGATCTTCCGGAATGGATGCAAGAACAGCAACATGAGGAAAAATCGGATGGGCAGGAAATGACCTTCGAGGACTCTGATCAGGATACTGCAACTGATGGTGTTTCTGAGGCTGAGGAGACTCAGGCATTCGATGAAGAGATTAGCAAGGAGGAGCTGGAACAGTTCATCCTGAAAGAACGTCCTTCCTTCGAAGATATCCCGTTGGATTTCCCATTGTTCTTGGAAAAGCGTCTGAATGAGGGTAAGACATGGGTTGAGATTTCAAAGATTGCTGGCATCCCTTCTAGCCAAATTCAACCGAAGTGGAAGAAGTATAAGGAAATGGTCACCAAGATGATGAGAGACGGTGGAGCCGCTTAATAGCATTCAAAGTCAACAACCCCGGTCGCAGCAGACCGGGGTACCTAATTACATGGTTTTAACAGAACGTCAGTTCTTGTGGGATGGGGAAGCAACATGAAAACATCGGTACCTAATCGTGAAAATGAATTGAAGGGGTCACCCCCGAGTAAAGTCATGAACTATAAGCTTTGTCCGGATGAGTTGGCACAGATTGTTGGAAAACCCATTCCAGCATCGCATAAGAAGCCGATCAAGTTCAGAACTAGAAAGAGTAGTGAATCAACATGAGGAAAGGTATATCGGGATTAAATAGTCATCAAAAACGATTCATTGACTGCTTTAAACAGATCACCTATAAGCAACAAAGTTGGCAGGTTTGGAGTGATTTCATATACATGTCCGCCTGTGCTATATCCAACCGATTTGATAAAGAACGATTTGCGGAGCGGGAAAAGTATTACTTAGATCGGATAGGTAGGTATGATGCCAAAGAACAAAGGCTGTTTCCTGAATTATTCGCATCCGTTGTGGATGCACTGGATGCAGATCATGAACAAGATTTTCTAGGCAACTTGTTTATGCAACTTGAGCTCAGCAACCATTGGAAAGGGCAATTTTTTACACCGTATCTTTTGTGCAGGCTCATGGCAGATATGCAACTTGGAGAAATTGACGGCCAGATAAGTAAGAAAGGATACATCAGTGTCAATGATCCTGCATGTGGGGCAGGAGCAACGCTCATCGGCTTTGCAAATGCAGTCATGGCTAAAGGCATCAATTATCAGGATCATATTCTTTTCGTTGCCCAGGACATCGACCAGACTGCTGCACTTATGTGCTATATTCAGCTGTCACTGCTCGGATGCCCTGGATATGTGGTTATAGGGGATACATTGAGCAATCCAGTAATAGAAGACTTAAGGGATCATGATGTCTGGTATACTCCCCTCTTTTTCTCAGACGTTTGGCATTACCGGAGAATCTTCAAAGCAATGGACAAGATGATTGGCGGAGGTAGAAAAGAGATCAATGGAAAAGCGAAGATAGAAGCTATTAAACCAATAAAGGCAACACAAAAAGCGAATCAGGATGAGCAACCACTGCAGCTAACCCTGTTCTAATCCCAGGAAAGAATCTTCTCACAAAGGAGATGATAGGATGGCGATTTCACCAAAAGCAATTCAGCTGATTGATCAGGCTTTGAATCCGCTAATTGAATCCGGCTGTCGCATTGAGCAAATCAAAATGGTCGTTGCTGCAAGTGCAGAGATTGCTGATTATGGGTTTGTTCAAACAAGATCCGGAGCATTGCGAGTGGAGCCGAATAACTTTGTCCCGGGTGGCAAGGCATATCTTATTGAAGATCATTACAAAGGATTCAAGTGGGTTCGATAATACAAGGGCTGCAGCCCATCAAGGAGCTGATAACAATGAACGACTATGATGATTTCTATAGCGAACCGATTGATTTCGAAATGCAAGTTGATGAGTTTAAGTCATCGCTTATGGCCTCTGTCAAAGATGAATACAAGGCAGAAATGGCTCGACTTCGGAAAGAAAACGCTGAATTAAAGCCGGTCAAGGAACGAATGCGAGAAATCGAATTCGAACGAACTCGCGAAAAAGATGATTTGGAACGCGCAAAGTTTGATGCTTTTAGGGAAGCAAAGAAAATGCGTTTAACTGAATTACTGAAAGACTACAAGGCAATGATTTATACCGTTGATTCCAACCGAATCTATGAGCCTAAATGCAACCTTTGCGATGACAACAGACAGGTTGAGTATAAGACCCCGCTAGGAAGAACAGCTAAAGAGGATTGTTCTTGCAAGACATATACAACAAAGCACGAAATCAGAGAAGTTGCTGCATCGTATATTGAGCATTATTCGCCTGAATACGGAATTAAAGTCGGATATTACGATGAACAACGTGAAGAACGGGTCACGCCACATCAAATGTACAAAGACGGGACCTCATATGCAGCAGTAACACCGTGGACTTATTTTGAAGACAAGGAAGAAATACAGAAATACTGCGATTGGCTCACAGACAAGGAAGGGCAGGAGAGATAACGGATGAAGGCCATAACCATAATTCAACCCTGGGCGACGCTGATTGCTATCTTGGAAAAGGGCAATGAGACTCGCAGCTGGGCTACAAAGCACCGCGGCCCGATAGCAATTCACGCCGGCAAGAAGATCGATCGGGAAGCATGCGAGGTGCCAGAAATCAAGGCAGCATTAGTGCGGCATGGGTATTCAGTCGATAACCTGCCAACCGGAGCAGTTGTTGCGATTGCAAACCTAACTGAGTGTTGGTCAATCGGAACCGACTATCAAAGTGGAATGCCGCTGCTATACAACGGAACAGGCGGGCAAGACAAGCGTGTCAGTTTAAAAGAGGATAAGTTCGGTTTTTACTCCCCTGGCCGATATGCATGGGAAATGTCTGATGTGAAATGCTTGGCAGAGCCGATTCCTGAAAAGGGTATGCAGGGACTCTGGAATTGGGAGGGAATGTCGGCATGAGAGAACAAAAGAAACTGACAAATCGGCAGGCTGATGCTCTGGAATTTATCAAAAACTTTGTGAATAAAAACGGTTATCCACCCTCTATTCGTGAAATCACGTTGGGGATGAAATGCAGCTCAGCATCTACAGCGTTCAAACTTGTTGAGAAATTGGATCAGAAAGGTTACATCAAAAAGGGCGACGGTCCTCGCGCAATTAAAGTCATAAATAAAGGACGTGCAGACAAGGCAGAGCGGAGAGCAGAACGATATAAAAATCTTTTAATGGATCTAAATGATGATTTAAATGTTGTTGAAGCCCGTGAACAGATACTAAAGGAAGCGCTGGAGAAAATAGTACGACTTGGACTGGGTGAAGGTTTAGGCGGAGGATACAAATACAAAGAAGAACATCATGCAAAGGCATTGAGCATAGCAGGAACGGCGCTAACAACTCTTTACCCAAAGGAGGAAGAACATGGATCAGCCAAAACCAATTTGTGACCTATGTGAGGAAAAAGAAGCAGTGTGTGTGATGAAAAACCAAGTGAATGGAAACAAAATGAAGGTCTGCTCGGATTGTTATAAAGATTTCTGGGGAAAGTGACACCGAAAGATCAGAAAATAAATAAGACCCCCTAATCCTTGGCCGGGTCGGGGGTCAATCGGTAATATATTCCTCTCACCGATTATATCACAAAGGGGATTGAGGGGAATGGCGATGGCATGGGGACAAGGGGAACTTTTCGCTAAAGCATCTGAGGATGAGATCCAAACGACGGAATTCTACCTCAGCAATTTTAAATCCATGCAGCTATTCATGAGCGACTTCGAAAAATACCAGAAAGAATTAGCTCAGGTAGCAATTGACGGAGAAGCAGCTCGTCGCATCGATCAGGAAGATCTCCATGCGGATAAGACGGCGAACGCTGTAATCTTGACCGAAAAACAGAAGTGGGTTTACGGACAATATAGAATTTATTCTTCAATGATACGTAGAGCCCACAGTCAGATTCTCGAAGACGAAGTAAAACAAGCGATCGACCTTCGATTTCTGCAAGGGTACAGCCGGAAGGAAACCATTTTGTTTATGAAGCGCGGCGTTGCGCATAGCACCGTGGACCGGCGGATCAGCGAAGGCATCGAGAGCATGGCCAACACGTTAAAGTTGATGCGATTCTTTGAGGAAATATGCAAAGAATTTTGACGACAAAGTGGGGGAAATCGGGAAATGCTGAAGACCACCTGATGATTTGGCCATGTTACGATAGGAGCATAGAAAAAGGCGAGAATGACACGCACGGCTGCATGAATGCGGCATATGACCGGGGCGTACCTCTTCTCTTTTCTTCTATTTAATTATTCGTGAACAAGAGGTTTCTCAATTATCAGGATCATTAGCGATTTGAAAGTATGCTTCATTTCTAAAAATTCATCTAACGATACGATCATCATTGATTACACATGAGGATTAATAGTTTAATATTCAAAGGCAAAAAGGAGGGAGGGTCGTCCCTCAGTCAATTTTGGTGACTTTCGTGACACCCTCTCAGTGTTTAGGGTACTTCAATTTTCAGTTTCTTTTGAAAAAGTTATATAAAAAATAATCGATGCTATTATGCAAATTATTACAGATAAAAGAATGAAAACATCTTGCATCATTGGTGTTAAATCCACCAAAATAAGAGATAAATTTCCTAATATCGAACCTATGGGTAAAGAAACTAGAAGTAACAGAATGGTGATAATCCCTATTGTGTGTTTACGCTTATTCATCTTACTGTTTTGTCAAGACTATAAGACACGAAACGGGTTGGCTTATTATAGTTGCCAGTTTTAGTTTCAGTAGCAATTACCTCTTGGGTTATAGTGCTGATGGCGTCTCTAATTTGTCTCCAGGTACCCCGCTCCTCATAAAACTTCATTCTGAATTCTCTTGTATTATAAATAGAGGATTCAGGTGGTCCTGAGTATTTTGTTCCTTTTGTGTATTGTGCTGTAATAGTTATTTCGGCACCGATAGCACCCTTATCCCAAGGAGAACCTGAAATAGAGCCTTTTAGAGAACCTGTATATGTCTGGGATAATGTTACGTCCTCACCTTTAGCCACAGAGAATTTGAATTCATCTTTGACAAGTACATCTGACTGAGTAACACTTTTGCTAGATGTAATCCTATAAACATATGTTGGAGGAAGAAGGGCCGATGGTGAGTTATTACTTTGTATATTTCTATCTTGAACGCTTTGAACTTCACCATATTCATAAATAGTAATTAATCCAGCATCAGGATTGCTTTCTTTCAAATCTTGAATGACTTCCTGTGGTATGGATAGACCATTGGGGTTTAATACTATTGTTTCTTGGATTTCGTTTGCACTAGCCAGTGGTGTAAGTGGTGTGATCGCCATAAACAAAGAAAGCGAAATTAATAAAACAGCTTTTTTAAACATTTTCATCCTTCTTTCGTTTAGAATTGAAAAAAATTAAATCTTCGGGGAAAAATCAAAACAGAATTTCTATAACAATGTATTACCTAGCGACCTCCTTTCATCTTTTTTTTGAATTATTATGTAAAATATAGTAAGTCGATTATATTATACCAAATAGATAATGTAATTCAATTTAAATTTAACACAAATAATGGAATTCGTTTAAGAAATAGGAATGAACCATGGGTTGGAATCTGATTTTTTATTTGATCTCTCATCTGAAATAGCTACTATATCTATCAAAAGATATTTTGGTATTCGCCAGTCCACTATCATATATACGCTTCATAGTGGTTCCAATAGAGTGATGTAAACCTGGCTCGAAATAAATAGATATTAATAGCAAACACAATGAAAATGGCCAATAGAGCTTTTTATTAGTAATTTTGGCTTTTGACTTGTCAAATCGAACCTCAGTAAAATGGTCATGTTCTTCCTCTCTAGATACTAAGATTAATTTTGAAGTAAGTGAATATTAGAATTATTAAGTCGTCCATCCCTGGGCGGCTTTTTTATTATGGCTTTAGCCAGTTGAGTGCGTGAAACGCGCGAAACAAAAAACCACCCGCTATGCGGGTGGAGGGATTGAGGGTTTGACCACTGAGACCATTCCAATAAAATTGAGATGTTCAGGCTCAAAGAAAGGAATGGTTTCAAATGGCAACCAAGAGCTACAGCCTAGCTCACACAAAGTGGATGTGCAAATACCACATTGTATTTACCCCGAAGTATAGACGGAAAGAGATCTATAATCAAGTAAGAAGAGACTTAATAGAAATTTTCAAACGCTTATGTAAGTACAAAGGAGTAGAAATTATAGAAGGTCACATGATGCCCGATCATGTCCATATGTTGGTGGTTATCCCACCGAAAATTTCAGTGTCATCATTCATGGGATATCTAAAGGGGAAAAGTTCGTTAATGATCTTCGAGAAGCATGCACAACTAAAATATAAATACGGGAATCGAAAATTTTGGGCAGAAGGATATTATGTGAGTACAGTAGGTTTGAATGAAGCAACAGTAGCGAAGTACATTCGTGAACAAGAGGCACATGATCAAGCCATGGATAAGTTGAGTGTAAAAGAGTACGAAGATCCATTCAGCAGCAACAGGGGCAAAAAGAAATAAACCAGTTTAACTGGTAAGTGAAAGTGACAAATAACAATGAGCCTGAACAGAGTTATGGTCAGGCTAGCGTCTTTAGGCGCAGTTTGGCAACAAGGGGTTATACCCCGAGAGCAAACCACCCGTTGGACGGGTGGTCATGATTTTGCCTGAAGGGAGGTGTCATATGGCTAAGGTTACAAAGGTGGAGCTGCAGATCGATCTATCTGCACCCGTAGAGGAAATCGCAGCTGTTGTGAATATTATGCTTGATGCTCATCCAGGTCGGCAGATCGAAATCTTAGAAGCAGTTGATCTTGCGATCGGCGAGGCCCTCGCCAAGTTGCAATCATCTGATAAGCAAGAAGAATAGGGAGAGAGTAGGGGAGGGTAAAGAGATGGACGGTGTACAAACAGAAATGCTTCAGCGAATTACCCGTGTTGAGACCAAGGTTGATAACATGGATGAAAAGTTAGATAGAGCAATTCAGGCGAACGAAACGGCTGTTGAGGCTCTGCAATCCGCAAAGTCAGCTCACCATAGATTGGATAAAATTGAAGACAATCAAAAATGGCTCTGGCGTACGTTTGCCGGGGCTTTTGTTTTGGCAATAGCCGCATTTATTATCGCCGGTGGTCTTAAATAAAATTGAGAGGATGAATGAATATGGAATGGAACATGATTTTTGAATTGATCGATCCGCGGCTGCTAATCGTAGTGGCGGCATGTTGGGTTATTGGTGGGGTTCTGAAGAAAACTCCAAAGGTTGCGGATTGGAGCATCGTCTACATTGTTCTGATCGTTGCAGTGTGGCTTACAATCGGGATTCTTGGATTTTCAGTTGAAGCCGTTATTCAGGGGATTCTCTCCGGAGCTTTTGCGATATTTGGTCACCAGGCAGTGAAGCAGACGAAAGAAGGGATCAAGTCATGAAGAAGGTATGGATTGATGGCGGCCATGGTGGTAAGGATTCGGGAACATCCGAAAACGGGCTACGAGAAAAGGATATTGTTCTAACACTTTCTCTTGAAATCAAAAAGCAGCTGGAGCGTGATTACGATGGAGTACAGGTAGAACTCTCCCGGTCAAAGGATGTATTCCTTGAGCTCAAAGAGCGGACCGACGCGGCTAACAAAGCAGGTGCGGATTTACTGGTTTCCATCCATTGTAACGCCGGTGGTGGAGCTGGCGGTTTTGAATCCTTCAGGTATTCCAATGCTTCAGCAGCTTCCCGGTCCATGCAGAACCTGCTTCATACCGAGATCATGGCAGCCTTGAAGTCTTATAACGTGACTGATCGTGGTCAGAAAGCGGCGAACCTGCACATGTGCCGTGAATCCAAAATGCCGGCAGTCCTGACTGAAAACTTGTTTATCGATGTGGCAGACGATGCAGCCAAGCTGAAGCGCCAGGACGTCATTGTTGCTTTTATCGATGGCCATGTAAACGGGATAGCGAAGTACCTGGGTTTAAAAAAGAAGGAGGGAAAACCACCAGTGGGCAACCCAACGAGTGATGTTAATGTGGTTAGTCCATGGGCAGCTGCGAATTGGGAAGAGATGATCAAGAACGGTTATGTGGACGGTAGCCGACCGGGTGCACCAGTTACACGAGAGGAAGTGGCAGTTATGATGAATCGATTACGTAAGAACTTTTTAACTTTGATTGTTGGGTGTAATGAACAAATTAGTGAGGTTAAAAAGCAATTAAAGATAATTGAGAAAGAGAAGTGACGTGGGATTCCAGCTAGTTCAACAACTGGATGGAATCTATGGTAATTCCAGAAAAAAACATGTAATAAAAATACATCAGAAGAATATATATGTAAAATTTATAAATTCCTATATACAAAAAAGGGGAATTATGCTAAATTAATTTTAGAAATTCCAATATACATACTTGGTTTTAAAAATGTTTGAAATGCTGGCCAGCTTTCATAATAAAATTCTCATTCTTGAAAGGCAGGTACATTTATTTGAAAAAGAAGCTACTTACTCTACTTGCAATAACATCTTTATTCAGCAGTTTAGCAGTTGGAAGCGTTGGAGCCTCAGGTTTCGAAGAAGTAGCGCCACAAGCAGGAGATGTTTTGTTGAACCCAACTGAATCCAACAATTATAAGGTGTTGACTGAAGAGGAATTTATCCAACGTAAAGCAGAACTAACAGGGAAATCTGTAAGTGAAATTAGGAAAGCAGAGAGCAGCAAGGTAGGAATACAATCTACTAGTACTGAATACCGTGAATACTACTACCTTATACATCTTGGAGGAAGTATCTACGCTAAAGCTGGGGTTCTGACTACAGTAACTAGATTCCAATTTAGCAGTTCAGTTTACTATAGATTCAAAGAAGTTCATGAAGATTCAGCATACTTAAGTCCTTATTCGGGTGGTACCTTTACCATTAACAAAAATTATGTACAACCGATTTTGGAAAACGATAGAAATCTCGTAATAGCTGTAAGTGGATATGCAGAGACATCTGTTACAAACGGACGCTCACAAGGTTTAAGTTTGAGTGGCGGAGAGTTGGTACAGATCGGATGGTCTGGATCCTCGTCCTCAGAGACAACTTATTACTCGAGAAAACATTTCAATGTGTCCGACAGAATCACTCTGCCGTAGTGTTGCCTTTCACATATCTGAACACTAACGAAAACACGTGATGAAATCCGATAGCATCGGTAAAAAGAACCTCGCTGGTGGTCATAGCCCCGTCAAGTAGACAATAAAAAAAGAGAAATTTTATTAAGCGGCGACTTTCTCCCGAAACTCAATCGGGGAGAGGTCGCCCAGTTTGTTTTGGAAACGTTCCTTGTTGTAAAACAAAATGTACTCCGTGATTTGGCTCCTGGCTTGCTCCAGATTCTGAGGCTTCTCCAAATACAACTTCTCCGTCTTTAAGTGGGAGAAGAACGACTCAATACAAGCATTGTCATAGCAGTTCCCACGCCTGGAATGGCTTCCTGTTAGCTTCTTCTCTTCACAATCTCGTTGTTATACAGATCCATCACCACCGAGAGATAAGCAAACTCATGTCCAATCCGGACATACGTAATATCCGTCACCAGCTTCTGCTCAGGAGCCGTAGCCCTAAATTCTCGATTCAAGACATTACGAAACAGGACTGACGGTTTCCGGCCAGCAAAGGGACGCTTCTTGCGAATCACGGAGCGAATATGAAGTTCTCTCATCAAGCGACGCACCTTTTTGTGATTCACCACCAAGCCTTCTTTTCCTAAAGCAGTTCGCATACGTTTGTAACCGAAATAAGGACGAAGCCGATGAATGCCCAAAATGTGTGCTTTCAGATCCGCATCCCGGTCTGCTCGTTTCTCTCTAAGGATAGCGTTCTTTTTCCATTTGTAGTAACCTGCACGTGAAATTTCAGCGATCCTACACAGCCAAACCATGGGAGCCCATTTGCTTATTTCTTGAATGGACTGGCACCGGGCTTCGAAATCCAGCTTCCCTCCCCGTGTAAGTTCGGATTGAGCTTTTTTAGATATTCTACCTGCGCTTTCAGATAAGCATTTTCTTCTTCTGCACTGCTAAAATGCTTCTTCGTCCAGCGTCCCCGGTAATCCTCAAAACTCTCTCCGTTCTGGCTTTTACGTACCCATGTGATAATCTGGCTCTCACTTTTAATTCCAAACTTCTCCATAATCCGGCTGTACGCCCAACCTTCTTCCACTCGCAAACGAACGGCCTCTTTCTTCGTTTCTTCACTATATCGATTAAAAGTTTGACCTTTCTTCGCTGGCATAACAAAAATCCCCTCCGGTATCCAGTGTTTGAGTTCATTGTAACATGTCCTCTTTTTTCACTGTCTACCATCAGGGGATAATACCACCGAGGGGTCTCTTTTCTTGTATAAGGTCACAAACATATATATGTCTTTAAGAGCAGTAGCATTTACACTGTGATGTAGCTACAGTCTGTTAAATTTTAGTTGAGATAGGGAACCATCCTGGAGTATTGATGATTTTCAGCCATAACGAATCCGCAATCCCTAATTTTTCTTGATCATTTAAAGTTAACCCTGTACGAATTTCGTTTTCCTTACCCAGAGTTACTTTTTCAACCCAATCTGGATCGATAATCAGTTCTCGCCCAAGCGCAATAAATGGAACTCCCGATTGTAACGCTCTAAGCGCCTCGTCGGGCGTACGGATCGATCCTACGCCGATAAGGGGAACTCTTTGTTTCACGAGCTCGTTAATAATCTCCATTCTGGAGCGATTGTCCTCTACGCCACGTCTAGGTTTAGACCAAAAATCCATTAAAGAGACATGCAAATAATCCAAATCTTTATTTGCGAGGGCGTCCACCAATATAAGTGTGTCGGCCATGGTAATACCGTGCGCCAACTCTTCTTCTGGCGATAACCGATACCCCACAAGAAACGGCTGTTTTGCATACTCATCCGCCACTTTTATTACTGTATCTACAACAGCGAGTGGAAATGCCATACGTTTGTCTATATTTCCTCCCCATCGATCATCGCGTCGGTTTGTGTATGGGGAGAAGAATTGTTGAATAAGAAATCGGTTTGCCCCATGAATTTCCACACCGTCGAAACCAGCCTCGATTGCCCTGCGAGTGCTATCGCCAAATGCTCGAATAATGTCCACAATTTCTTTCTCTTGGAGTTCTTGAGGGATCACGCTCGATCCTTCTTTAGCAACCGCACTCGCACTGACAATCTCACGGTTCGGTACCAATTCTGGCGAACTTTCGCGACCACCATGAAAGATTTGCAGAATGGCTTTTGCCCCGCGCTTCTTAATGGCTGTTGCCAGGCGTTGTAAACTTGGGATCACATCATCGCGATCAGCCGCTAATTCGCCGCCAAATACCTTGGAGTTGGGTGTGATTATGGTGCTCCCAGTGACAACGATTCCAACTCCATTTGAACGACTTTCGTAATATGCGATTAACTCATCAGATACTGTACCGTCTTGCTTAGAATAAGATATTGTCATCGGTGCATGAACGATACGGTTTTTTACTTGGATACCATTCTTAAAACAATACGGCTCCATTAAAGGCTGATATTTACGGTCCATAGATGTACACTCCTATTTTTTAATCATTGCAGTTCCAATCTGATGCGCACTAGGCGCGGTTAACCGCGTGAAATGTCACGTCGATTCGAGTCCAATATACATTTCCTCCTTTATATGGTCAGGACATTTCTCCCTGTTAGAGCTCATCATAAAAGCTGGAGTCGAATCCAAGTCAAGATGCGAAAACAAAAGAGGTGCCCGGGGAAAAGAGGTAGGAATAAGTTTGACTTGGAGTCGGATCCAAGATGTATAATGGTCAAAATGCAATCTCGGGAGGGGACGAAGTGGAAGAACTAACATATACGATCAAGCAAATCGCCGAGCAAACCGGAATTTCCGAGGATACGATTCGATATTACGAAAAGATTAAGCTACTACCTCGGGCGGATCGGAAGGAAAACGGGCATCGCGTCTATAGAAAAGAAGACTTCTATATGATCAAGCTGATATCTTGCCTTAAAAAAACGGGCATGCCGCTCGAGGCGATGCGGCCGTTTTTGGCGGCCTCAGCCAACACGGATTCCGCGGAATATACGGAGTTGGTGGATCAATTAAAAAGCCACCGAGAAAGTATCGTGAATCAAATCTCCTCACTTCAGCAGATCGTTGATTTTATTGATATCAAGCTGAAGGAAGGGAGACCTCGCCAGGAATGTTCAGAACAAAGTCAAGGTGAGGCTTTAGAAGCAGAAAAGGAGAAAGCAAAAACAAAACCCATTTCCGTCGTGGAAATGAGTTATTTTTCAGCATCTGCTAAAACGGACAGGGTACGAAATTCGATCAGATAGGTATGAGCTTGATCTGCTTAGCTGCGCCTTCATTGACGAGTGTCGAATCAAAAGTATCATACATCCTTAATATCACCGGACTAACTTCTAATCATTTTCTAAATTGACCGAGCCGCTGTCTCTCGGGTCGGTTATTGTTTTGCGAGCTATGAGATCTCCTTCTTCATTGAAGCCCTCGATAGCAAAAGGTGTGGAAATGGCCGTGGGCAAAAACACGAACCAGATCATTTTTTCATTTCCCACGGTCGCCAGTTTAGCTTGATATGTACCATTATTCTGACTCTTGACAGTTACATGCTTGATCGAAGGATTCAGAATATCTCCAAAAACCATGGGAAAGGGGGTTGAGATATGATCTAGTTTAGGCATGCTCATATAGTTGAATGATGATTTTGATTGTAGGGATTCACTGATCCCGAATCCCCCGCCCCAAACCCACTTCCATCCAATCCATGTTTTTCGCACATACTCTACCTGTAGATTGCTGCTATCCGTTTGATTATATCGTCTCATAAATAAAAGGTTGCCCCCTTTAACAGGTTCTCGGTGAATGACTTCCATCGACGATGGACCTCTAAACCGTTCGACCGCTTTATCCGGGGTCTTCCCGAGTGGGATATGAAGGGTAACTTTTTGCCCGAGCGCGCGGGACATGCGCCGATCCGACAATCCTCCAGGGCGTTCCATCATATAAATTATGGCGTAGAAGAGAACGGCAGAAAGTAACATCAGTAAGGCAGTAATCCTAATGATTTGTTTGTGCTTGACTTGCATAATCCTGTTCACCACCAAGAATGTTTTTATCATAATTCCTCTGAAATCGAACAACGACTCCACCAATATACCATAATTTAGATGTTGATGAGCCGTGTATGAGAAACCAGACGTTAAAATGGCCAGTGTATCTTAGAGGGATGAAACGCCCGGTTTACTCAACTCCAGCAGGGAAAAACCCACTTTATGTCGAAGTTTGATGTGGGGGTGCTTACATGCTAAAAACGTTGAAAGTCGAGCTCTTTAGCGATTCCAATCTGGACGATTTGCAAGAACAGGTTAATGAGTTTCTGTATAATATCCATCCTGATGATGTCAAGGATGTTAAGCTTTCGTCTGCCGACGGAACGTACGATATTTTGGTCATTTATAAAGAATAAAGAAAAGCACCGCTAAAGGTGCTTTTCTTTATGTCTAGGTATCACCGTATAATTGAGCATCTATACGAAACAAACGATTCCGTTTTCTCAATCGTGGACACACCGATAAGAACGGAATTCGTGGTTCTGCCACCTATATTTTCAAATGAATAAAATGTTGCCGGCACTCCTCGCATCGTGACGTAATCATCTTGCAGAATATCGCCGGTAGTGTGGGCGTAAAAACCGATAATGGAGTTATCGTTATCATCTACGATGTGTATTTCGGCCAGGGAAATAAGAACTGATCACTGGTGTACTTACAACTTTTTATGTCCCCCTAATGAAGCTTTAAGGTTTCATTAAGCTGCAGATCTTATGATGGAATCACCTCTTAACAATAGATTAGGAGCCCCTCTAATTCCGTGGTTAGAGGGGCTTCTCTTGTTTACCTACCTTTTTTGGCCCGCTCGTGGTTTGATTGTTGCTATTTTTTTGGGCTATGATAGACTAGTGTTTTTTATAAGCCATACAAATGTTGTAAAGAGAGTAGGAGAGTTATGGAAGATGTCATCTTGTGGTTGAAGTACTTGCTGCTGGGTATTGTGCAGGGGGTTACGGAGCCGATTCCGGTATCCTCCAGCGGTCATTTGATTGTCGCCCAGAGACTCATGGGCATGGAGCAGAATGGGCTGTCATTCGAAATGTTAACCAATGCGGCCTCGTTGATTGCAATTGCGTTTATCTATCGCAAGGATTTGCAGAGACTGATCGTGAACGGCCTAAATTATTTGCGCACACGAAAACCGGAGTATAAATCCGATTTCTTGTTCATTCTGTATATTGTTATAGGTACGATTCCGGCTGTCATTATCGGTCTGTTGTTCAAAGATCAGATCGAAGAAATATTTGCTTCTGTACATACGGTTGGTATTGCGCTTCTGTTCACGGGGGTCGCCCTTTGGCTGATAAGGAATCTTCGCGGCCGCAAGCTGGACAATGATCTATCATTCAAGGACGCACTTATCGTAGGTTTGGCCCAGGCGGTTGCGTTGATCCCGGGTATTAGCCGATCCGGTTCGACCGTCATTACGTCGATCGCTGTCGGGATGAAGCAGGAGACAGCGCTTCGGTTTTCCTTCATGCTGTATATCCCTATAAGTCTCGGCGGCATGGTGCTGGGCGTGTCGGATATCACATCGGATCCCGACTTTTCTTCGCTGCTAATTCCTTATCTGATCGCGTTCATTGCTACATTGATCTGTACCTATGTTGCGATGAAATGGCTCATGAATATCATGGCGCGCGGAAACCTGAAATATTTCGCCTATTATTGCTTTGTCGTCGGTATTTTGCTGCTTGTCTTCTTATAAGAATGGGGAACTACAAGGAGGATGATTATGATGACAACAGTTCCTTTTCAGTCCATCATTACAGCGGAGGAGGAGCTTCGGGACCTGTTCGGCGAGTCTAATCACGTGGTCAAACATAAAGCGATTGATCGATTGGATCATCACTGCAAAGACTTCATTGCCAAGAGTCCGCTGCTATTTATGGCTACTTCGGACGCATCCGGTTACTGCGATGCTTCACCCAGGGGAGATGCACCGGGGTTTGTGCATGTGATGGATGAATCCTGTCTGGTTATTCCGGAACGGCCGGGCAATCGCCGCTTTGATTCGCTGCGAAATATCCTGACCAACCCGAGGGTAGGCATCGTGTTTGTCATACCGGGTTTGAAGGAGACCCTGCGAGTCAACGGCAGTGCCGTTTTGGTAAGGGATGAAGACATCCTGGATCGGCTTAGCGTACAAGGCAAACGGCCATGGCTTGGCATTGGGGTCTCGGTTGAGGAATGCTATATGCACTGCGGCAAAGCCTTCATACGCTCGCAAGCGTGGAATCCCGATTCCTGGACATCAGGCGAACAGCTGCCGAATCCGTCCAAGATCATTACGGATCATGTGAATCAAGATAGTGTGACGGAGGAGTCGGTTACTTGGGGATTACAGGACAGTTACAACAAGCGTCTCTATTGATATTCATTTATAATAGGGTTAGCGACGAACGAGTAAGATAAAGAATGATCGAATCATATAGAATGAAAAAGGCTCCCATGAAGGGAGTCTTTTTCATGCACAGTGGCTAGAGAAGCGTTGTTCGGGTCTCAACTCGTATATGGGTCCGAAAACGACGCGTAGCACCTCTCTAGCATCCGGCGGCTTATCCGCTGGTTCGCTTAATCATCATCCTTGCGTTTGCTCTTGGATGCAGCTATAACAAAGGCAATAATGATAAGCGGAATGAAGATGAACCAGGGGATCGTAATCGTCGTCCCCAATAGAATGGCAAGCAGTAACAATCCAACCATACCCATTATAATGTATAGGCAGCCTCTGCCGAACGTCTCCATCTTCCATCAGCTCCTTTTGACAAGGATAACGTAATGGACAAGATCCAAGTTTCACGTATCATGCTAAAAAGGCAGAAGCCTTGCTCTTGCCATCACGCCCTTGCCGGTCACGCTGACAATGAATGAAGGTTTCCACCCAACCTCAGTGTAAAGTATGAAAAGCATACCAGATCAAGACTTCTTTTTATCGTTGTTCATCTTTTGCATTCATCTTATAACCCTTCAATGCGCTGAGATTAGCCCTGGAATTACCAAGGGGTGGTTTCTGATCGCCAGGCTGCTTGGGAAGACGGTGCAGCACTTCCCGGAGCAGGGCATTATTTTCCCACACGATTTCATGGATTTCACCTACTGTATAGAATAGTGCGCCTAAGATTGCACCGCTAATCAGCCAAGTAGCTCCGGTCAACCAATTGCCTTCCATGATGATATGAACGATGACTCCTCCGATAAAACCGCCGATGAGCCATATAGCTCCCAGTGTCTTGAACAGTTTTGACATGCCGATACCTCCATAGGGGTGATAATGTGTAATCGTATCAAAAAAAAGCAATGCATGGTATTGTGTGCACTCGTATGCATCACAGCTCTTTACTCCGGGTTGCCTCCCTTTGAATAGGGAAAGCAATCATGATAGTATCAGGAAGGAACCAGTGGACGAAGGGGGCTTGATGGATTGTGGCTAACATTAAAGAGATTGCCAAGCTGGCAGGCGTATCGGTGTCAACGGTATCCCGGGTGCTGAACAATCATCCCTATGTCAGAGAAGATAAGCGGACACGCGTGTTGGAGACCATGAAACAGCTGAAATACGCCCGGAATATGAACGCGGTTCATCTGATTACAGGGAAAACGATGAATATTGCTATCATGCTGCCGTTTATTAATCATGCCTACTTTTCCTTGCTGATGGAGGGAGCTGGCCAAGAAGCGCTTGCTGCTAGTTATCGCCTAATCCTGTGCCAAACCGGGTATGCGCCGGATAAGGAAGTGGAAGTGCTGGAGATGCTGCGAAACCGCGAGATTGACGGCATTATTATTTTATCATCGGCTGTGACCCCGAAACAGATCGAAGCCTATTGTGCTTATGGACCGATTGTATGCTGTCAGGATGCGGGCGAACGATTATTTTCTTCTATATATATAAACCATGCTGAGGCATTTCGCAGTGCCATGCAATTTTTGATAAAGCGAGGACATCGACGCATCGGCTTCACGGTGGGAAGACTGGACAGTCCGAGCACGAGAGCACGCCAAGTGGCATATGAAGAAGTCCTTAAAGAGATCGGGGAGCCTTACCGCCAGGAATGGATTTTGGATGGCTGTATCGATCTGGAAGACGGTGCGGCAATCATGGATCGACTGTCCGCTATGGAGGAACGTCCAAGTAGTTTATTGGTAACGGGTGACCATGTGGCCGCGGGTTTGATCTATGAAGCTGAGAAGAGAGGACTGTCCATTCCGCAAGAGCTCGCTGTCATTGGCTTCGATAACCAGCCGATCGGTAAAATGCTGGGTCTCACCACGATTGATAACCGACTCTTTGATATGGGTTCGGAGGCCTTCAAAATGCTGTATGCGCATATTCAAGGGGAGCGGAAAGAGCCGATTCGCAAGGAGCTTGCCTTCGAGCTGATCGAACGTTCATCGGTATAATGGCTGCGTAGCCAAGTTCTAACAAACGGATTACAAAGTTCGACAATTATGATATTCTTATTTATGCAAGTTCCATGTTTCACAACGTTAACGTCTGCAGCTGTCTGCAGGCGTTCTATTCTGTATTATAGAAGGAAAGGAGCATAACCAAGTGGATGCCCTTGAACAGTTTAAAAAAGCTTCCCGAATCAAAGTGATTCCCGTGATGCTGATTCCGGTTGCTTTAGGAGCACTCGGGGCTTATGTATGGACAGGTGAATTTCATATAGGCCTCTTTTTATTGACCTTGATCGGGAGCGGTGCTGCCCATCTGTTCTCCAATATGGTGAATGATCTGTGGGACTATAAGAACGGAACGGACACGGAAGCGCAGGAGCATGTAGATGCGATCTCTACGAATTCCGGTTTTCTTACGAAGGGCGTCTGGTCGCTCCGTAAATTCGAGATCGTTACCTGGACGCTGTTTGGGATTGCGGCGCTGAGCGGTATTATCCTTAGTTTGATTAGTGGTTGGTGGGCCTTCATCTTTGGCGGACTTGGCGGGCTGATCGCTTATTTCTATGTCGCACCGCCGATTCAATTCGGATACCGCGGCAAGGGTTTCAGCGAGATTGCGATTTTGCTATCCTTTGGTATTTTGCCGGTGATGGGCGCATACTACGTTCAAACCTCACATATGGATGTTCGGGCGCTGCTGCTGTCACTGCCCATTGGGCTGCTGACAACGCTGATTTTGTTTAATCATCACTTTTTGCATTGGCAGGCGGATCGTCAGGCCGGGAAGAAGACCCTGGTAGTGGTATGGGGTGAAAAAAGAGCGCTGAGCTTCTCGAGAGTTCTGCTGCTGCTGGCCTGCTTGTCTTTGATAGCCTGCGTATTGGCCGGGGCGCTCCCGCCTTACGCATTGATTGCACTGCTTACGATGATTCCGTTGTATCTTGTCTATGGAAGATTGAAGGACAACAACCGTTCCGAAGCGTATTTACCGCTGATGGGTGCGTCAACGATGACCACCATGCGCTGCGGCGGCGTGCTGATCCTGTCATTGATCATTCAAGGAATCATTCAGACTTTGTAAGGAAGAAGGGGTATTAGATGGAACAACAACGCGTTTTTGGTGATTTTCACTCTATCCTGTCCGAGACCGGGACTTGGAAGATCGGCGGTTTTCCGCTGCCGGACGGTTCATTCTGGGAATATCGCGAGCCGAATGCAGTCGTGATCGTCCGCAACGGAATCCTGTACGTGCGGGCACCGCTCAGCCGCCAGAATGATCAAATCCAAATTCTCGATAATGCCAAGCATATGTATTATTCCAACGAAGAGGTGGATGTGCCGGAATCCGGCGAGGTCACGTTCGAGCTGCAGATTCGGGCACGCACCCAGGGTACGGTTCCTGGCGACTTGTATGACGGCTACGTATCGTTGAATCTGCTTGATTTCAGCACGGGTGCAGCACTGGACTTTTTTGCTTCGAACGACAAGTATGCCAGCGTGTATGCCGTTCTGCCGTTCCCGGGCGTGCAGGTGCCGGAATCGGACAAGACCCGCTACTTCTGCATTTTCAAAGAGGAAGATACGCATTTTACACCGCGGGAATTCAACACGTACAAAATTACGTATAACCGTGCCGAGGACGAAGCGATCTTCTACGTGAACGGCGAGGAGATCCGCCGGGAGAAAAACATCCCGATCAAGTTCAATAAGTTCACCATCGCTTTGGGGATCATGACCGAAAAAGACCTTACGCCGCAGGGCAGCGTATCCGTGCATGGACAAACCGTCATTGCCGAATACTCTCCCGTGACGGTAACGATAAAAGAGTAGTGCTTATATAGTAGAAAAACGATCATGCCCATCTGTGGGCATGATCGTTTTTGTGAGCGAGGGACGAGCTGAAGGAGTGCAATGTCGAGGCCGTACGGGGAAAGCTGCAAGCCCCCGACAGGGCAAGGAAGTTAGCCTGGCAAGCCTGTGAGTCCAGAGGAGTCACAGCATGCCCGGCAATGAATGAGTCTGACCGCGTAGAACAGGTCAGACTCTCAAGCCGAGCCGGCAAGCCTGTGAGTCCCAAGAGGATTCACAGCATGCCCGGCAATGAATGAGTCTGACCGTGTAGAACAGGTCAGACTCTCAAGCCGAGCCGGCAAGCCTGTGAGTCCCAAAGGGATTCACAGCATGCCCGGCAATGAATGAGTCTGACCGTGTAGAACAGGTCAGACTCTCGAGCGGAGCCGGCGAGCCTGTGAGTCCCAAGAGGATTCACAGCACGTCCGGCAATGAATGAGTCTGACCGTGTAGAACAGGTCAGACTCTCGAGCGGAGCCGGCGAGCCTGTGAGTCCCAAAGGGATTCACAGCATGCCCGGCAATAAACCAGTCTGACCGTGTTGGACAGGTCAGACTCTCAAGCCAAGCCGACAAGCCTGTGAGTCCCAAAGGGATTCACAGCATGCCCGGCAATAAACCAGTCTGACCGTGTAGAACAGGTCAGACTCTCAAGCCGAGCCGGCAAGCCTGTGAGTCCAGAGGAGTCACAGCATGCCCGGCAGTGAATCAGGCAGCTGACCGTGTAGCAGTGGTCAGCTTAGCCCCTCCCGCGCCCAGCCGCAAAAAAAGCCATCCCAGACGAAAGGGATGGCTCTCTTTTGGTGGGTGGAAAGATTGGAGGCCGTACTTAGGAACAGAGGATGTATGCGTGGAGGAGACCTGGCGTTCGCCTTTGAAACCGGGAAAATACCGCAAGAATATCATCCCGTTTTCCTGGTTTCAACAGCGACCGGAACGGATACATCCTCCCAGAACAGGCCGACTAATCTTGACCACCAAAAAAAGAAAGCCATCCCACAAACCATGGGATGGCTTTCATCGTTACTTCAAATCCTCAATAGAATTGGCTTCCACATAAGACGGAACCACCAGGCCGGTTTTTACGCCTTCCATGTTAGCGCCAAGGTCTTCGACCTGGTCCTTGAACTTATCCCAGTAGTCTGCATGCGTCAACGGAAGCCATGCTGCTACGGTTGCATCCACGTCACCGTTGGCAACGCCGGTCCACATTGGGCCTGCTTCGACTTGAAGCGCCTCAACTTTGTATCCGAGCTTGTCTTCCATGATCACTTTCAGCAGATTGGTGCTGGCGATCTCGGAATCCCAAGCGACATAACTGAATTTGAAGGTTTTGCCGTCAACGGGCTGAACGCCTTCGAGCCAGGCGTCGACTTTCTCCGCATTGTTGTCCGCCCATTCCTTCGCGGCAGCTTCAGGGTCTTGACCTTCTTGAATCGCCGTCATAATCTGACCCATATCGTCGGACGTCCATTTGAAATTGCTCAGGAATTTGTAAGCTTCCGGATGATCTTCTTTCAGTCCAAGACGGGCAACGGTGTGAATCTCTTCCGCTTCACCGAATACTTTCTTCGGATCTTCCAGATATTTCAGGTCATATTTGGAGAACATCCAGTGCGGAGTCCAACCGGTAATAATAATCGGATCCTCATTCTTAATGGCTTTGTTAAGGGTTGCCGTCATGGCAGCTCCGGAGCCTTCGACCAGTTTCCAGTCGGTCAATCCATATTCCTCAATAGCCGCTGCGGTCGCTTTCATAATGCCTGCACCTGGATCAATACCGATGATTTCATGTTTCACTTGTTCACCGAGGGAAGCAGTTGAACCGCCTTCAGCCCCTTTGTCCGTCGTTCCATCCGTTCCGCTATTTCCGCCCTGTCCGCAAGCAGACAGAACCAGAATAGCAGCCAAACTGAGCAGCAACCAAAACTTCTGTTTCTTCAAATTAAGCACCCCTTTTTTTCGTTTTAAATATATTTTGTGTAAAGCGGTCAAGGACAATCGCCAAAATGACGACAGCCAAGCCAGCTTCAAACCCTTTACCAATTTGCAGCTGCGTTACGGCCCGGTAGACCTCGGCACCGATACCTTGGGCACCGATCATCGAAGCGATGACGACCATCGACAAGGACAGCATGATGGTCTGGTTAATGCCGGCCATCAAGGTTGGCATCGCCAGCGGGAGCTGAACCTTGAACAATTTCTGTCCGGAAGTCGAACCGAATGCATCCGCAGCCTCCGTCAGTTCACCTGATACTTGCATAATGCCAAGACGGGTCAGGCGAATCGTTGGCGGAATGGCGAAAATAACCGAAGCGATAACCCCTGGAACCACGCCCAAGCTGAAGAATGTAACGGCAGGGAGCAAGTATACAAACGCCGGCATGGTTTGCATAAAATCTAGAACCGGAATGATCACGCGGGATGCCGACTTGCTGTAGGCCGCCCATATACCTAGCGGAACACCCAGTATAACGGAGATCAAGGCTGCCGTGATAACCAGGCTGAGCGTGCTCATGGTCTGTGACCAGTAACCCAAGTTATCGATGAGCAGAAAACCGATGGCTGTGAACAATGTCAACGGCAGACGGCCTAATAGGTAGGCAATGACGGCCAGGATGACAATGAACAGATACGGATGTGGCAGCATGAACAAATCCGTAAAGAGCTGCACGACGTTTTCAATGATGAAGGCGATGGCGTCAAAGAACCCGGAAAAGACGTCTCCCATCCATTCAACCAAGGAATCAACCCAGCTAGCGAGAGGAATCTTAGGCATCTTGCGTCACCTCCTCGCTCTTGCTTTCTCCGGCCAAGGCACCAAGAACAGCACCGCGGACGATAACGCCCATCAATCGGCTATTCTCATCCACAACGGCCAACGGTACTTTAGCCATGCTCGTAATCTCAAACAATTCATTCAGCAATGTATCGGGTCCGACACTCGGACCGTCCGTAATAAGAATATCCGCAAGCTTGCGGTTATTCTTCATGGCATCCGAAGCATCTTCGGCCGTAATGACGCCAAGCAGCTTCTTGGAACGGTCGATGACGAACAGGTTCGAGATTCCCCGTTCACGCATAAGCTCCAGCGCAACGCGAGGTCCACGATCCATCGTAATGGTCTCCGGACGGCGCATAACGCGTGAAGCGGTAAGCACCTTGGACAGATCCACATCTTCCACGAACCGCTCAACGTAATCGTTGGCAGGCTGGGTCAAGATTTCTTCCGGCGTTCCGATCTGTACGATCGAACCGTCCTTCATCAAGGCAATGCGGTCGCCGATTCGAAGAGCTTCGTCCAGGTCATGCGTGATAAACACGATGGTTTTTTTCATTTTATCCTGGAGCTCGATCAATTCGTCCTGCATGTCTCTGCGAATGAGCGGATCCAGTGCGCTGAAAGCCTCATCCATCAGCAGAATCTCGGGATCATTAGCGAGCGCGCGGGCGAGCCCGACACGCTGCTGCATGCCGCCGCTAAGCTGATCGGGCATTTTTTCCTCCCAGCCCTTCAAGCCTACAAGCTCAAGCGACTTCATGGCCGCTTCGTGCCGCTTGCTTTTGTCTACCTTTTGAATTTCCAATCCGTACTCCACATTCTCTACAACCGAACGATGAGGGAACAAGGCGAATTTCTGGAACACCATGCTGATTTTTTTGCGTCTTACTTCACGCAGCTGTTCCTTGTTCATTTTTCGGAGATCCTTGCCGTGGATCAATATTTCGCCCGATGTTGGTTCAATCAACCGATTTAGCAAACGGACCAATGTAGATTTACCGCTGCCTGACAGCCCCATGATGACAAAAATCTCGCCCTCGTGGATATCGAAGCTGACACGGTTAACGCCAACCGTTATGTTCTTTTCTTTCGCAATTCGCGCTTTACTCCAGCCTTGCTCCAGCAATTGAATTCCTTGTTCCGGATTCGCGCCGAACAATTTGCTGACTTTGTTAACTTGCAGAATAGCCAAAAGTACTCCTCCTTTTATTGTATAGAGACGCGTCCATTTGACCGAGTCTTCTTATTCCTGTCGTCTCGTAAACCCATGTCACCCATTGTAACAACCGATACGTAAAGTATCAAACGTTATATCCGTACGTAAAGTACGTACAGTAAAAACTGTACAAAGTTATCCTTTAAAATGCTCCCATATACTCCGATATCCTCTAGAGCGATCTTCTTTACTTTTAAAATAGCTTTCCCTACAATAGATCAGAGAATGTGTGTGGATTCGGCTTGTTTAGATTTCATGGAGATCGTTCACACTACACTTCGAGTCCACCTAGTTTTGTTATGTTGACATGACTTCTTGGATGGCTACAGATAGAGGAGGCTGCAAGCATGGGCTTGTACCATTTAGATGATGAACGGCAGGCAGCCGTGCATAAGATTCGTAAGCGTGTCATTGAAAATATTGGACGAAATATGGATTTGTACGGCATTCCACTCTCAACGGGACATTTATACGGACTGCTTTATTTTGCGGATAAGCCGATGAACCTGGATGAAATGGGACAGGAAATGAAAATGAGCAAGACTAGCATGAGTACAGGCGTGCGGACGCTGCTCGATTATAAAATGGTAAACAAGGTGTGGGAGAAGGGTTCCCGCAAGGATTTGTATGAAGTGGAGTATGACTGGTACCAGACCTTCTTGGATTTCTTCGATATTAAATGGCGTAAATCGGTGGAGAGCAACATTCTGGTCCTGCGCAAAGCGCTCGACGAAACGGAGAAGCTCCGTAAAACGCATGAAGATGACGAAGAGCTGGCAGCGGTGCTGCAAGAGGATCAGGCGAAGATGCGCGAGGCCGTTGCTTACTATAAATGGCTGGAACGATTGATTGATACTTTTGTGGATGGCGATATCTTTAAGTATGTGCCGAAAGAACCGCCTGAAGGTGAATCCTGATATTGAAAATGGGGAAATTCCCCAGTATAATGTGGAGTAAGGCAATGCTTACCCAAGAGGTACAACCTGATTTTATCGGGTTGTGCCTTTTTTTGTTATCTGGCATCGCCTGGATGAATAACTGCTATGCAAGTGCATGTGGTGCAAAAATAGTCAGGAGGGGTTAGAATGGTCAGTATGTCCTCAAGAATGGTAGAAATTGCAGATTTTCCATCGGTTAACTTAGGCAATACCCGAAGTTTGTATGTATATCTTCCACCCAGTTATCATGAGAATACGGGGAAGCATTATGCCGTACTCTATATGCATGACGGGCAGCATGTATTTTCAGCGGATGAAAGAGGCGGTTCTTGGGATATGCACGTCACCGCCGATCGGCTGGTTTCCGAAGGACGGATGCAGGAGATTATCATCGTTGGCATCGCAACGGTTCCCCATCAAAGACTGAATGAATACTTCCATGACAATCCAAAGATGCATGAGGTGTTTGATCCCCCGTTTGCCGGTGAACGCTACGAATTATTTATTATTGATGAAGTTATACCCTATATCAACCAGAACTTTCGCACGTTGAGGGGCCCTCAGCACACGGCCATGATGGGTTCGTCTGCGGGCGGGATCGTTACCTACAATATCGGCTTTAGAAGACCGGACGTGTTCGGAAGCATTGCGGTCATGTCGCCTTATTTCGTCAAAGCTCATTTTGATGCTCAGGGAGAGCTTAA
Organism: Paenibacillus sp. QJM3NY_38; assembly: GCF_056173265.1. Classification (NCBI taxonomy): domain Bacteria; kingdom Bacillati; phylum Bacillota; class Bacilli; order Caryophanales; family Paenibacillaceae; genus Paenibacillus; species Paenibacillus sp. QJM3NY_38. The sequence goes on along the minus strand of NZ_CM149665.1, from coordinate 6,021,400 downwards.
GGAACATCCCTTTTATGAAAGATACGGGACGCATCCCAATCTTAAGATATGGCTTGATATGGGCGGCGCGGAAGGGGTCTTCATGGAAAAATACGCACGGGAGGAAGCAGAACGTTTGATCCAAGACGGCTTTGTGCCGGGAGAAGATCTCATGCTGTTCCTTGATCCGGGGGCGGCTCACAGCCAAAGCGATTGGGCAGGCAGAGCGAAGGGGCCGCTGTTGTATTTTTTCGGCGATATTGGAGAACCGGCCTCGATTAAGCTGTATGGAGATGGCGTCGTAGGGGTAAACGGACCCGTCAAACAACTGAATCCGGTCATTACATACGACAGCGGATTTGTGCAAACGTTGATGAATGGAACATATCATGTTGAGGATCCTGAATTGCTCACGCTGCTGACGGACGGGACGATGAAGCCTCGGCTATCCGGCAGTACCCGGGTTACGCTGCACAAGGGAAGCTTGAGCGCAGATAAAGAGATTACGATCGTTGAACAACTGCCTGAGCTTGTGAAAATAACGATTCAGGTGAAGGTACCGCCTTCCACACCGGCTTCCTCCACGATCTATGCCGGATTTGAGATTCCGTACTGCGGAGTTGGCATATATAGAGGGAGTGCAATGGTACCACATGGCTTGTCTTTTACGTTCAAGGTATCAAGAGGGTTTGGACTGCACGAGAAGATCGGGGATCCTGAAGTGAAACGACGTTCTTTTACAGCATCGTCCGAGATGGAGCTGTTTTATGAGGTTGAGGACTGGGGTACTTGAATGATGAAATTGCATTGAATTGTAATCGGAGGATGAATAGGCATGAGCATCAGATCAGCTAGACCACAGGATGCAGCTGCAGCGGTAAGGCTGCTGTACGACGCACTGCACGATGTGGCGCATCAATTAACAGGGGAAGACAGCGAAGAGAAAGTGCTTGAAGTGCTGGAGCAATATTTCCGGGCAGACGGGGGCAGGCTCAGTTACCGTCAGGCTGCCGTGAAAGAGATCGACGGCGAGGTAGCGGGCATTATCGTTGCTTACGGCGGGGATCAAGCGGCCGAATTGGATCGTCCGATTCTGGATCGTTTGCGGAAACTGAAGAATGACCCTTCCGTAGCGCTGGACAAAGAGGCAGACGAGGATGAGTATTATATCGATACGTTATCTGTTTCTCCGCAGTTTGGAGGAAAGGGGATCGGTTCGGCGCTCATAGATCATGCAGAGAACCGGGCAAAGGAGCTTACGTATCGTAAAATCGCTCTCGCTGTGGTAACGGACAATCATCGCGCTCATTCTTTGTACGACAGAAGAGGATATAAAACGGATAAGGAAATCATGATTAACGGGCATGTTTATTATCATATGGTCAAACCCGTTTAGAAAAAAATAAACAATTTATAAGCCGCCTATTTACAAATGGTAATAGGTGGTTTATTATTGTGTCATAACGATCTAGAAAATTAGAATGATAAACTAAAATGGAATGAACGAAAATAACAGTTTAATTTACGTAATTAGAATAAATTTAGAATGGAGTGTTGCGCTATGGAACAAGATCAAAATCAAAGCATCGAAATATCGGTGGAACAAGCAAAGCTGCTCGGGAGCGCCCAGCGGGTGAAAATTCTCGGAACCATACTGGATACGGCCAAAACCTCAAAGCAAGTAGCAGATGAATTGGGAGATTCGCCGGGAAGCATCCACTATCATATTCAGAAGTTATATGACGGCGGGCTGATAGATTTGGTGGAGACCCGGACGGTTGGCGGCATCGTAGAGAAATATTATAAATCCAAAGCGAAGTGGTTTAACACCAAGGGAACGCAAACGATGGACCCGGTCCTTGCCGAAGATTATGCAGCGGCGACCCGTACAAGGATCAGCTTGAGGCTGCAGTTGGACGCAGACCAATATGAAGAGATGACAAAGGAATTCAAGGAACTGCTTGAAAAATGGGTGAACAAGACCCTCACGACCAAAGGGAAAGACAGCAAGGAGTATGCCGTCGGGATCAACGTGGTTTCGACGGAAACGTCCGATTAGGAAGGGGCTTCTTTAGCCTCTTCTCTCCAAAACTACTAAATTTTTAATCAAGGAGTGTTCCTCTATGGAAATATTAAAAAATCGCAATTTCCTGCTGTTGTTCGTTGGCCGAATTCTTACGAATATCGGCGACAGCCTGTACGCGGTAGCGGCCATGTGGCTGGTGTACGATCTCGGAGGCTCGACGCTGTATACGGGGCTTGCCGGCCTCCTCTCGATTCTTCCCCGAATCATTCAACTGCTATCCGGTCCGATGATTGACCGCGTTCCTATACGAGGGCTTCTGGTGTACACCCAGTTATTTCAGGCGCTTCTTCTGTTGATCGTTCCGCTTGCATTTTATTTCGACTTTCTGACGGTCGGCGTTGTACTGGCGATTACACCGATTCTGTCCACGCTGAATATGTGGGTATATCCCGCCCAAATGTCGGCCCTTCCCAAAATTCTCGATAAAAAGCAGCTGACGCAAGGCAACTCGCTGTTCTCCTTAGCCTATCAAGGCATCGATGTCGCTTGCAACGCAATATCCGGCGTGTTGATTATTGTGCTGGGCGCAGTATCCCTTTACTTATGGAATTCCATTGGATTCTTCATCGGAGCGCTGTTATTCTCGCAACTGAAAATCAAGAAATCTATCAAAACTTCGGATAACAACGATAATAAAACATCAATGAACAATACCGTAACTTCAAAACCTAAGCGTAATGCCCTTAAAAGTTATTGGGCGGACATGAAGGAAGGTCTTCGCTACATTCTGGCAACCCCGCTCGCACGGGTACAAATGGGGATGATTGTCATCAATGCTGCGGGCGGCGCTACCTTTACGGTTATGCCAGCGTTTGCCGACAGCCTCGGCGGAGCCGGCGTCTACGGTATATTGCTCATGGCCCAGGCTTTCGGAAGTTTGCTGGGAGCGATCCTGGCTCCATATTTGAAGCTGGAGCGCCTGCCCCTTGGATATATTTTTGCCGGAGCGTTCTGTTTATCGGGCGCTGCCTGGTGTCTCAGCGTATTTACCCCTTGGACTTGGCTTGTCGTTCTGGTGTACGGTCTGGCATGGTTTCCCGGAGGGATTACGAACGTTATCATCAATTCGGTCATTCAGAAGGCAATACCCGAGAAAAGATTGGGCACGGTGTTTGCGGCAGCTAGCGGACTCAGCGGAATTGCCATGCCGCTTGGCAGCCTGATCGGAGGTGCCCTTGGCGTGGTTGCGGCAAGCTCCTCCATTATCGCGGGATGCGGAATCGCCGTGTTCTGTGTAGGGTTCTTCTGGATCTTTGACTCGACCACCCGTAGTCTTCCGTCACCTGACAATGTAGATGAAGAATGGTTCGCGCCTTATACGAATACGGCTCCTGAGAAGTCCGTTTCTATGCACACAGCCCCTTAGAGTTGGCTAAGGTCGATCAGCTTCTATACTTACAGAGACCAATAAGAAGAGGGGTTGTACTGATTATTTTCATATATCGAGCCGAGGATGAATCAGCAATCGACGGATTCATCCTCGGCTCTTTTTTTCGTTTAAGCGAAGTGTAAACGCCCGCCGCATCCCAACGCAGCGATGCTTGTCAGGCTAGTCTGCATAATGTGACCAAGTCCCTCATAGACATGTATCAATCAAGTCAAAACAAGTGTTGAAGGGGATGATGACATGCGCCGGATTTCATGGGTGCTGCTCGCGGTAGTATTATGCTTAACAACAATACTGGCGGGATGCGGGAAGAAGAATGCAGACAGCGTTGTGAAGGATCTGGGCAAGGTGGCTGATAAGCTGGAAAGTGCCAAGGGCGCTTACCAGGGAGCGGGCGTTATGACCATACATACCGGTTCGGCGCCGCAGGAGTATCAGGTTGAGGTATGGTACCAGTCTCCATCTTATTACCGGATCAGCTTAACCAATGGACAAAAGGATATTACGCAAATCGTGCTTCGCAACGATGACGGCGTGTTCGTTCTGACGCCGAGCTTAAACAAGAGCTTCCGCTTCAAGAGCGACTGGCCGGATAATCAGGGACAGGTATATCTGTACCAAACGCTGCTTAGCAGCATTCTGAACGACAACACCCGTCAGTTTGCCGAGGATAAGGATAGTTACGTGTTTGATGTGGCCGCCAATTACCACAGCCATTCCTTGATTCGTCAGAAGATTTGGCTCGCCAAGGACAACTACACGCCGAAACAGGTACAAGTGTCGGATTCCGAAGCAAATGTGGTCGTTGAGGTGAAATTCAACACCTTTACCTTTGATACGAACCTGACCAAGGATTCATTTGATACGAATAAGAATCTAAGTGCCATGAACGATGCGAAGGGGACCATGGCGGAAGTGGACGAGAACGGGGTACCAGTGGCTTCCAGTACGGAAGGTAACGGCACTCAGGGAACCGAAGGTTTGACGGAAGCGGCTTCGGGTCGCGATATGGGATCCTTCGGCATCATCTATCCGGAATATGTGCCTGCAGGGGTCACAAACAAAGACACGATGGAAGTTCCGGAGAGCAAGGATCATGCGGTTATTCTGAAGTATGACGGCGTGTATCAATACACGATTATGGAATCCAGACCGGTGGATCGTGCGGTTTCCCTCGTACCGGGCGAGGCCGTGTATATCGATTTCACAACAGTTGGCCTGCTCACCGGCGATCAGCAAAGAACGCTGACCTGGAATTCGGAAGGCGTGGAATACCGAATTACGAGCGCCAATCTGCCTGTTGAAGAAATGAAGAAAGTCGCTGCTTCCATGCAGGGAGAATCGGGTAAATAATACGAAGTAGGCGGATACCGAGCATTGAAGGAGGGCAAAATTCCGACAATGAGGCCATTCGCCTCTTTTCCAAATAAAGGAACTCCATCCGTGGGCTCATCACTATTTCTTGCAGATATTCCGATGTTTCACCAAGTTTCGCACCCGGGGGGAACCACGAGCCTCATAAATAAGCAATTTGCCTCAATTGACAGTTGCCCCCGGGAACATTACCATTAATCTAATGTAAAGCATAATGCTTTTTTCAAAATGGTAAGAAGGTGACTGGAATTGCAAGCGATATATCGACCTACCCTGGCGGAGATCAACCTGGACCATCTGCGCGCCAACTATAACGCTTTTCGTGAGGCGCTGCCAAGCCACATGAAATTGCTTGCTTGTGTGAAGGCTAACGCCTATGGTCACGGAGCTGTAGAAGTGGCACGCGAACTTCAGCAATTGGGGGCGGCTTACTTAAGCGTAGCTTTCCTGGATGAAGCGCTCGAGCTTCGGCAAGGAGGCATATCCAGCCCGATCCTGGTGCTCGGTTATACACCACCGGAGGCTGTAGAGATCGCTTATGAGCATGATGTAACCATAACCCTGTTCAGTTCGGAAGTGCTCCAAGCGATTAATGCACTGCCGGTCCAGCCGGAGAAGCCACTCAAGGTACACATCAAGATTGACAGCGGAATGGGTCGTTTGGGCCTGCTTCCAGGCGAAGATGCAATTTCTTTTATAGAAGAAGTATTTTCACTGCCGCAGGTTGTTGTCGAAGGAATGTTTACCCATTTTGCAAGAGCGGATGAAAAGAACAAAGACTATACATTGGGACAGTACCGCCGTTTTCAGGGCGTAGCGGACGCTCTTCGGGATAAGGACTACCATATCCCGCTCATACATACGGGCAACAGCGCTGCTGCAATTGATACACCCGAATTATCCTATGATATGGTTCGTGTCGGCATCAGCTTGTACGGACTGTATCCTTCGGATGAGGTGAATCGAAAGACAGTCAGCCTCCGCCCTGTCATGACGTTAAAGACAAAGCTTGTCTACGTCAAAAATTTACCTCCGCATTCCGGTATCAGCTACGGGACGAAGTATGTAACGGAGGAGGAAGAGCAGATTGGAACCCTCCCCATCGGTTACGCCGATGGCTTCTCTCGTATGCTGAGCGGTAAAGTGGAAGTACTGATACGCGGCCGCCGCGTCCCTGTTGTCGGAACCATCTGTATGGACCAATGTATGGTATCGCTCAAACCTTTCGCCGATGAGGCGGAACAAATTAAAGCTGGTGAAGAGGTTGTACTCATCGGTCAGCAGTCTGACGAATGCATCACGGCAGATGAGCTGGCGTCCAAGCTGGGGACGATCCACTACGAGGTCGTCTGCATGATTGCCCATCGGGTACCACGTCAGTATATACGCAATGATATACCCGTGAAGACCGTGAATGCACTCTGGAGCAACCTTTAAAAAGTCAAGTCACCATAAGTAATTTATTCAGGAAAGAAGGAATAAGTACAGACCTTCCCGAATTAGGAATATGTCGTTTAAGTCTGTACGAAAGTGTCGATTGTAGTTTATAATGATATGCAGCATACTTGATATACCTTCGGCATATATATTCTTTTGTATAATTTTCCTTGAATAATGTAATACTGGTGCACAGGGCGAGAAGGTTGTGGGGGTGTAATAGAGGGTGGCCAATATGCAGAACACCAAACGAATCATGATCAGTTTACCGGATCATCTTTTGCAGGAAGTGGACGGGATCGCTCAGCTGGAAAATTCCAACCGCAGTGAGCTTATTAGGCAAGCCATGAAGTTGTACCTGAATGAACGGAAGAAACGTTACATTCGTGAATCCATGCAGCGGGGTTATATGGAAATGGCCAAAATTAACCTGACCATGGCTTCTGAGGCGTTTCACGCGGAGGAAGATGCAGACAACACTCTAGACCGCTTAGTAAGCGGGGTGTAGACAGTGATCGTTAAACGGGGCGACGTATTTTTTGCGGATTTATCACCTGTTGTCGGTTCTGAGCAGGGCGGCGTAAGGCCAGTCCTTGTCATTCAGAACGATATCGGCAACCGGTTTAGTCCGACTGTGATTGTTGCAGCCATTACGGCACAGATTCAAAAAGCCAAGCTGCCGACTCACGTCGAAATCGACGCGGCGTCGCATGGATTTGACCGGGATTCCGTCATTTTGCTAGAGCAGATCCGGACGATTGATAAGCAGCGGCTAACCGACAAAATCACCCATCTTGATGATGAAATGATGAGTAAGGTGGATGATTCCCTGCAAATAAGTCTGGGCTTGATTGATTTTTGATTCCATTCAAGCGCTAACGTTTTCCACATAGAATGTTATGACTAAAAACCCTCAAGGACTAACTCCTTGAGGGTTTTTATATGGAGGGTATGTTCGAAGGGCACGGCAATGGATGCATGAACTAAGAGAGTAGCGGTTTACGCGTTTGTAGGTATGAGGATGTAGGCCGTTGTAACCGCCGCAACGATAAACAAAAGGCAGACAACGGACCAGGCAATCGCATGTTTGTCATTCATCTTAGGTGACCCCCTAATTGTAATGAGGTTCGGATATCCGGCAGCAGCATTTTCGTACACTAAGAATATAAATTTAATCTTAAAATCAGATGAAATTGACATTAAAAGCAGCTTAAAGCCTTATGAAGTGAGCGATGTAGTGGAAATGAGCGCTTAAGTTTGGGATAATAGCAAATATAGTTTCATTGAAGAAAGAGGGATATCATTGTCTGAATTAGAAGCTGTTGTGGAAGTAAATGAGGAACAGATTCGCAAGGAAGAATCGAAACGGATCGTGAAGCAGATCGCGAAGGAGCTTCAATTGTCCGAAAAACAGGTGCGCACGACCGTTGAACTTCTGGATGAGGGCAATACCATACCGTTTATTGCGCGTTACCGTAAAGAAATGACAGGCGAACTGGATGAGAACCAATTACGTGATATTGAAGAGCGGACTGGCTATCTGCGCAATTTGGAGATCCGTAAGCGGGAAGTCATCCGCATCATAGAGGAACAAGGCAAGCTGACGGAAGATCTGAAGGCATCGATTACGGCCGCCGTTAAGCTGCAGGAGGTAGAAGATCTCTACCGTCCGTATAAGCAAAAGCGTAAAACCCGGGCAAGCGTTGCCAAGGAAAAAGGGCTTGAGCCGCTGTCGGAGTGGATATGGTCGCAGCCGAAGCAGGCTGATGTGATGGTTGAGGCAGCCAAGTATGTGGATGAGGAGAAGGGTGTGGCTTCGGCAGAAGAGGCCGTGCAAGGCGCGATGGATATACTGGCTGAAAATATTGCCGATGACGCAACCGTTCGTTCCTGGGTTCGCAGATACAGCTTGGACCACGGCATATTGACCTCTGAGGCGAAGGATACCGAAGTGGAATCCGTATACGAGAACTATTACGATTACCGGGAATTGGCGAAGAAAATGCCGCCGCACCGGATTTTGGCCATTAACCGGGGAGAGCGCGAGAATATTCTGAAGGTAGGGCTGGATGTTCCTTCCGAATCCATTCACGCGTACATCGGCAAGCAGGTGCTTAAAGGTCCATCAGCCGTCACGGACATTCTTACGGCGGTCATCGAGGATTCATACAAGCGCCTTATTGCTCCATCGATTGAACGGGAAGTCCGCGGAGAGCTGACGGAAAAAGGGGAGAACCAGGCGATCTCCATCTTTGCCGGGAACCTGCGCAGCCTGCTGCTGCAGCCGCCGGTGAAGGGACGCTGTGTGCTGGGCGTTGACCCGGCTTACCGTACCGGTTGTAAGCTGGCAGTGGTCGATGATACGGGCAAGCTGCTTGAGGTGGCCGTAACCTATCCGACGCCGCCGGCCAACAAGAAGCAGGAGGCCGCGGCGAAGTTTAAGGAGCTGATTGCCAAATACGGCATCAAGCTGATTGTCATTGGAAACGGTACGGCATCCCGTGAAACGGAACAGTTCGTCGCCGAAGAAGTCATTGCGGAACTTGCTGACCCTGAGCTGGCATACCTCATCGTCAATGAAGCGGGAGCAAGCGTATACTCGGCCTCGAAGCTGGCGCAGGAAGAATTCCCGGACCTGGATGTCGCCGAGCGCAGCGCGGCCTCGATTGCCCGCCGTGTGCAGGACCCGTTGGCCGAGCTGGTTAAGATCGATCCGAAATCGATCGGCGTGGGCCAATATCAGCATGACGTAACCCAGAAGCATCTGGAGGAGAGCCTGAAGGCCGTCGTGGAGTCTGCGGTTAACCATGTCGGGGTGGATGTGAATACGGCTTCGCCGTCACTACTATCCTATGTGGCCGGCATCAATGCAACGATTGCCAAAAATATCGTGAAATACCGGGAAGAGAATGGGAAGTTTGTCAGCCGGAAGCAGCTGCAGAAGGTTCCGCGTCTCGGTGCCAAGACCTATGAGCAGTGCGTGGGCTTTATGCGGATTTCGGAAGGCGAGAACATATTGGATCGTACCCCGATTCACCCGGAATCCTATGCGGTGGTTGACCGTTTGTTCAAAGAGCTTCAGGTAAGTCTGGACAAGCTTGGAAGCAAGGAACTCGCTGAACTGCTGGATGCCCAGCAGCCGGAGAACCTTGCCGTGAAGCTGGAGGTTGGCGTGCCGACGCTGCGCGATATACTGGACAGCTTGCAGCGCCCGGGACGCGATCCGCGGGAGGAATTGCCGCTGCCGATTTTCCGTCAGGACGTACTGAAGATCGAGGATCTCATGCCGGGAATGGAGCTGCAGGGAACGGTACGCAATGTCATCGATTTTGGCGCCTTTGTGGATATCGGCATCAAGAGCGACGGACTGGTGCATATTTCCCAGCTAAGCGATGGATTTGTCAAACACCCGATGGATGTTGTCTCTGTGGGGGATAACGTTACCGTGTGGGTGCTGAATGTAGATTTGAAGAAAGGCCGTGTCGGATTGACGATGCGTAAGCCGAAAGATCAGTCATAGGAACTGCTGTGTAAAATAGAAGAAGAGCCGTAACCCCTTGAACTGTACCCCAGTTGTTAGAGATCACCTAACATTTGGAGGCGCAGTTCCCTTTGGGGAGAACGGCTCTTTTTTGTATCATTCTTGATCTGGAGCAATAGCTAATGGGGCATGTCCTCACGGTAGGCTTAGCCATGGCTCAGCTTTAGCAGCAGTACTTTTTTATCGTATCTTTCGAGACACCAGTGATATTTTGCTGAAATTTTGGGTTCGACTGCGGGAGCATTTACATCGACTTCATGAAAACCAAACTTCTTATAGAAATGCTGCAGCTCCTCAAACGGAATGCAGTAAACCGTCTTTAAACCTAGTCTCTTTGATTCTTCCACCAGAAACGAGACGACTTCGTGCGCGAGGGACTGGCCTCTAAACTTGTCCAAAATATAAATACCGCCGAGCTCTGCCTCGTGTTCATTAAGTCTAACCAATCGACCGACTCCTGCGTAGTCGTCTTGCGACATGACGATGGCAATGATTTCATTGTCCAGTGAACTTGGCTGAAAGCCGATGTGCTCGTAATGTTGATTGACCCAAGGCAATTCTGCTTGAGTCACCCTTTTGATGCTCATGATTACTCACCTCAGTTTCTTTAAAATGGATGTGGAGGTATACTGCGCGCAGCATAAGCATTCGGCTTAGTCCTCGCTGTTCGAAGATTGCTGCTTTTTCTTCGCCCGGAATCGTCTGACTTTCATCAGATTGCCGCACATTTTATCGTCGCAGTACCGTTTGGAACGGTTACGCGTGTCGTCGTAATATACCCAGAGGCAATCGGGATTCGTGCAGATGCGGAACCGGGATAACTCGCCTTGCTGGGTGGCTTGCGCAAAGGAGCCTGCAATCTCGGCAGCCGCTGCTTGCAGGCCAGGATTTTGGATGATATAGGACAGCGCCAAATTTTGTTCCTCATCGATCTCCAGATGACGAATAACGGGTCCAGCAGCCATCCAGCGGTTTAATTGCTCTATCTCCATGGGAGAGGGTGACTCCCCCGCGACGATGTGTTGAACACACGTTAACAGGAAGGAACGAAGCTCCCTCAACTGCCCCAGCTCATCCGGGGTCAGGGGCAGGCTGACTTGAAGCTGATATTGGTTCATGAAATCGGTGAGCCAATCCTCTCGGGCAAGCCGGTCCTCGGATCGGCCGCTGCCCCTCCAGTCATGCCATTCGCTGTTTATAAAATCATCCCATAACATTAAATTCATCCTTTCTCATCTCATTATTGTAACAAGTAAATATTAATGTTGCTAGTTACTTGTAATGGGGTGCGAAGTGTGTTAATTTTTATGTAACATTCTATTTGATTTATGCTGGTTACAAATTTGATACGGAGGCGATGGTTATGAACATGAAGGAACTGCTGCTCCAAAACTGGGATTATGCGATGGGGCAGGAGGATTGGTATCCGCCGATTCTTCCTGCCCTGAAGGATGTAACAGTTGAGCAGGCTTTGTGGAAACCGGAAGGGCAGGCGGCAAATTCCATTTGGGAGAACGTGCAGCATTTGCTGTATTACAAGCAGCGTCTGCTCGCGAGATTGGAAGGAACGCCGCTTCCTAATGAAGGAATCGGCAATGACGAGACGTTTCTCATTCATGACACAAGTGAGGGGGCATGGAATACGGCCCGGGAGCAGCTTCAGGATGTTCATGCCGCTTTACGACAGAAGATGGAAGAGATGACGGAGGCGGAGATCATCGAATCGCCGCAGCGAATACTTAGCTTAATCATGCATGATGCGTATCATACGGGACAAATTGTTTTTCTCCGGAAGCTTCAGGGCTCCTGGCCAGCTAAACGCAGCGATCTATAAGTATAACATTCGTCCATTCAGCCATCATAATAAATGCAAAAATAAGCCGGACAGGGCGTCCGGCTTATTGTCATACCTATGGATCGGTTGCAGTGCACTAACGGGCATTCGAGTTTTCTTCGCCCGGGGAATTCCGGTAAAAGTACCAGCATTCGTTCAACAGCTTGATCTGACGTCTGTCCTTTTTGCGAAAAGCGCGTGTCAATTGATTGCAGAGCCATTGCGGCAAGGGTATCTCCTCCTCTTGCTAATTCCATCTGTATGGATAGCATATGGGGAAAAAGCCCAAAGCGTGCAGGTCTACCTCGATTATAACGCTTCTTCCTCGTACCATTGCTCAAGCTGCGCTTGGAGAGCACGAATTTCGGTAAGCAATGAGATGAGCGGATATTCCGTTTCCTTAAGGGAAGCAAAGGCCTGCTCAAGCTCATTTATGTATTCCAGACCACCTTGAATGCTCAGCGATTCCTGAAGCAGATCCAGATTGTCGCATTCGGCTACAGCAAGAGGCAGCTGAGGTTTGCCTGCGGCGGTGAGTTTATCGATTTCCTTATTGAGGCGTAAATTTAAAGCACTGAGCTGGTAAGCATAGTCACTGGGCATTTCGACAAATAACAGCTCGTCCTGTCCTTTTAAAATAACGTAGCGCATGTTCGGCATGATTGCAGGTTCTCCCTCCATACTTTCTACTTGACAGTGTAGCCCAGAGAGAAGTTAAAATTCAAGTAGCATTTATAAGGCAAAAGGAAGGATCAGACATGGTGACGATCAACGAGATGAGTAACGAAGAACTGCAGGCATGGGTTGAGAAAATCTCGCTGGAAAGCTTCCGGGTTCCGTTCAGGCATCAGGCTACGTTTAACCGGCGATTGTCTTCAACAGGCGGCCGTTATTTCATGAAAAGCCATAACATCGAGATTAATCCGCATCAGCTTGCTACGAACGGTAAGGAAGAGGTGGAGAAGATCATCAAGCATGAGCTATGCCACTATCATCTGCATATCGCGGGCAGGGGATACCGGCATCGGGACGCTGATTTCAAAAACCTGCTGCAAGCCGTTGGAGGGAGCCGTTTCTGCAAATCCTTGCCGAAGGGCAAGGCCGCGGGCCGGCGTCAACCGGAACCATACCGATATAAACTACGCTGCAGCGTCTGCGGAACCGAATATCTGCGTAAACGGAAAATGAATCCCGCCCGGTATCGGTGCGGAAAGTGCAGCGGACGCCTTACACTCCTGAAGCTTGACTCCCCTATAAAGTCATGATAAATTATTTATATCCAACTTAATGTTCCCTGATAGCTCAGTTGGTAGAGCACTCGACTGTTAATCGAGTTGTCACAGGTTCGAGTCCTGTTCGGGGAGCCATATGGAGAGATACCCAAGTGGCTATAAGGGGACCCTCTGCTAAGGGGTTAGACTGCGTAAGCGGTGCGAGGGTTCGAATCCCTCTCTCTCCGTTGAGCGTTACATCGAAGAAAGCTCCCATCACCAAGTGATCGGGGGCTTTTTTGCATAGGGATGAGAACCCTGACCTAGGGTTCGTCGGAGCCTAAGCAACGTTAGGAATACTTCGCAGTCTCGACCGAAGGGAGAGTACCCCTCTCTCTTTTGTTGAGCGTTACATCGAAGAAAGCTCCCATGATGGGGTTGCAATACATTTTATGGACGGACGGTTGCAGCGAATCGTAAGCTCAAGGGAAAATGCACATGCATACCATGTGGAGCGAGAAGGAAATAGCGTTCAAGAAGTGGAGTTAACACCGGAATTTTTAGGCTGATTTATTGGCCGAAAAAGCTCCAAAAATAAATTTTAAAATTTACGAAAAAAAAGCTTGCCAGCATTTTTGGAATTATGCTATACTCAATCTTGTCGTCACGGCGACGTGGTTAAAGTGGCCCGTTGGTCAAGGGGTTAAGACACCTCCCTTTCACGGAGGTAACAGGGGTTCGAATCCCCTACGGGTCACCACTTTCTATATAACCTCGGGATGAGAACCCCGTCGGTTCGTCGGAGCATAATCATCGTAAGGATAAGCTTCGCAGTCTCGAACGAAGAGAGAGTATCCCCTACGGGTCACCACTTTCTATATAACCTCGGGATGAGAACGCCGTCGGTTCGTCGGAGCGTAATCATCGTTAGGATAAGCTTCGCTGTCTCGAACGAAGAGAGAGTATCCCCTACGGGTCACCACTTTCTTATATGGCAGCAGCATGATTGTCATCGAGAGCCATTAGCTCAGTTGGTAGAGCACCTGACTTTTAATCAGGGTGTCGAAGGTTCGAGCCCTTCATGGCTCACCATTTTTTACAAAGCAACGAAACGATGTACTCCTTATATTATGCGGTAGTGGTGGAATGGCAGACACGCTATCTTGAGGGGGTAGTGGGTGTATACCCGTGGAGGTTCGAGTCCTCTCTACCGCATACGAACATGAAGAAAAAGCTCCGCACCTTGTGCGGGGCTTTTTTTGCGCTTAAGATCTCAAATGTATAAATTTCTAAGCATGGCCTACCTGATATGCAAGAAAATAATATCTAAACGAGTTCTGTCTTCTTATGAATGTACGTCGATAGTTTTTTCTTATATCAAGGTTTACATAGGATTCATCACGGTTTTGATCGATTTTCATTGCACATTTATGCACAATTGATGTTTCATCTCTGGTCAGGAGTTTAATATCATAACGTGGACGAGCAACAACTTCAAATTACCTATAAGGAGTGATTCAGAATGGCTAATAACAACAATGGAAAGATGAGCCGTGAAGAAGCAGGACGTTTAGGTGGAGAAGCAACTGCGAACAACCATGACAAAGAGTTCTACCAAGAAATTGGACGGAAGGGCGGCGAAGCAACTTCCCGTTCCCATGACAAAGAGTTTTATCAGGACATCGGTAAAAAGGGAGGAGAATCCACTTCAAACTCCCATGATAAGGAATTTTATCAGGAAATCGGCCAGAAGGGCGGGGAAGCGACTTCCGATTCCCATGGCAGGGAATTCTATGAGGATATCGGACGCAAAGGCGGCGAGGCTACCTCGGAATCCCACGGACGTGAGTTCTATCAAGAGATTGGACAGCAGGGCGGCGAAGCCAGAAGCGGCAGCGGCAGCAACGGAGACGGCAAGATGAGCCGTGAAGAAGCGGGCCGCAAAGGCGGCGAGGCAAGAGCAAGACAGCGCCAGCGGGGGAACTAATGACAATCCGGCGTATTTGAGAAGAGGTTTTTCTTGGAGGGGACTGAAATTCTCTCATGCGAAGGATCCGCCTTCATACCCAATATTTAAAAAGCAGCGGCTACGGCTTCCTGACAGGGAGCGCGTGGCTGCTTTCTTTTTGTCTAACGTCGTCGTGCGACAAGGTGGAAAAGAGAGAAGATCGTGCTGGACTTTTGGGACGGTGTGTGATAATTATATGATAATGATAACCATTCTCATTTAAGGTTGGGGTCTGTACATATGTTAAACCTGTCGACGAATAGCAGTAGCAAAAAAGATTCGCGTGAATACAGCGGGCTCACGGCCCGTTTATGGAATATGGATATTGTTCATGGGCAAGAGCTCTCCCTGGAGCAGCAGTTGGCAGTGCAGCCAGCCCTTATTATCCCGCTTAGCGGAGAACCCTGTTTACAACAGGCAGAGCAAATCACCCGTATGAATAAGGGATGCGTTTATTGTTGTGCAGCGGGGGCTACTTTCGGAATTACGAGTGCCGATTACAGGAGTTCCGAGGAGCACGAGCAGGCTTCGGTCGCGATCCTTCATTATAGTTTCATGGAAGGGATATCAGGCTGCGATCGATTGCATGAGGTGGATTGCGCCGATTTCATGCCCTATGACGGCATCTTTGTCATCAGCTCTCCGGACCGCTTGAATCTCGTCTGCCGGTCGATGTATAAGGATTTTCACAGCAAGGAGCCCATGAAGCAGTGGAGGGTTCAGCTGGATTTTCAAGAGCTGCTATATACGATGATTGCCGAATGCAGCCCTTACTCCAAGAATGATAAGCGGCAAGCGCTGGAGCGGGTGAAGGAGTATATCGAGGAACATTATGATGAAGATTTAACGATTGAACAATTGGCGAGCCTTTCGGAGCTGAGTCCCAAATATTTTGTTGAAGTATATAAGAAGACGTATGGGCACAGCGCGATGGATTATTTGGCGCATGTTCGTTTGAACAAGGCGAAGCAGTTGATGCTGGGCTCGGATTCTTTGCTGCGTGAAGTGGCGCATATGGTGGGGTATAAGGATGAATTTTATTTTAGCCGCAAGTTTAAGAAGGCATTCGGGATATCCCCCTCGGTGTATATAAAAACAAGGAAAAATAAACTGGCGATGTACGGCTCGACGGCCCTCCTGGGTTACGCCATGCCGCTGGATTTCACGCCGTACGCGGCTCCGCTTCATCCGAAGTGGTCACAGCATTACTATAACATGCTTGGGCCGGATATCCCCGTTCATCTGGATGCATACCGCCAGAATCATAATAAATATGCGAATCTGGAGAAGCTGGCCTCGGCACGTCCGGAGCTCATCGTTTGTGCACAGGGGGTGGAAGATTGGGAGAAGGAGCAGCTTCGGCTGATTGCCCCCCTCTACGAAATGCCGGAAGAGCAGGGAGGGTGGCAGTTTAATCTGTTAGGGCTCGCTAAATTGCTGAACAAGCTGCACGAAGCAGAGCAGTGGATCGATACGTTTCATCATAAAATATCGACTTACCGTGGGAAGCTCCCCGCTGAAATGATGGAAGAACGCACGCTTTTGACCGCACGCCTGCGTCAGGATGAACTGATGGCTTACAGTCATCCGGGCATGAAGGAACTATTATTTGATTATTTTAATTTTCAGCCGGCTAAGTCTGTGGACTGGGAGGAGGCTGGACGTTTAACGATTGAGCAGATCAAGGAGAGCCGGGCAGACCATATGCTGCTCTTGATCCGTCAGGATTCCGAAACGCTGGCCAATTGGAGAAAACTGCAGGCAACGCCGGAGTGGATGACCATTACTGCGGTGCGAGACGGAACGTTGCACCAACTATCCTCTTACCCTTGGCGCGAGTACTCTCCCATTGCGATGGAGCAGATGGCGGAGGAAGCCTTTCGGTTGTTTTCCGGAAATTGTCCATGAGGAATCCGGTGATTTGTCCATGGTACTAAGAGAGCAAATCCTATACTATGATCAATAATGATAATCATTATCAATTATTGAGTGATCATAGATCATGGAAGGGGTAATTGGAGAGAGATGAAACGAATGAAATGGGTCTTGGGGTTATTGCTGGTATTTGCGTTGGTACTGTCCGCCTGCGGTGGAGGCAGCGAGGCTAAAGATACAGACGGAGCTAGCGCGAATAATGCAGCAGAGAGCGCGAACACAGCCGGGGAGGAAAACGCTGCGAAAGAAGAAGCGGCTCCAGCATCGTCCGATACTAAAGTTGTGAAATATCTCGATCAGGAATATACGCTTCCGGCCAAGACGGAGCGCATCGTTATCACCGGTGCCGTTGAAGCCATGGAGGATGCCATTGTGCTGGAAGTAAACCCGGTTGGGGCCATTAGCTTCTCGGGTAAATTCCCGCCGATGTTTGAATCGATTACGAAGAACGCCCAGTCGGTTGGCGAGAAAATGGAGCCGAATTTCGAAACGATCCTGTCTTTGAAGCCGGATGTGATTTTGGCATCGTCCAAAGCCAAGCCTGAAGTCATTGAACAGTTAAATAAAATTGCACCCACGATTCCGTACTCCCATATATCGACCAACTGGGAGAGCAACCTGAAATTGCTCGGCGAGTTAAGCGGCAAACAGGAACAAGCGGAACAGGCAATCGCGAAATATAAAGAGAGCTTGGAAGAAGTCAAAGCGACGATTGGAGATAGCCTGAAGGACAAGAAAGTTCTGGCGCTTCGGATTCGTGCGGGCGAGATGTACATCTATCCGGCAGGCGTGTTCTTTAACCCGGTATTGTATGAGGATTTGGGGATTGAAGTACCGGCTGAAGTAGCGGCAGCCAAAGCACAGGAACTGATCTCGAAAGAGAAAATTGCAGAGATGAATCCGGATTATGTATTTGTCCAATTCTCGCCAGATGAGAATAAGGATACGCCGAATGCTTTGGAAGAACTTCAGAATGATCCGATCATGAAGAACTTGAATGCATTCAAGAACGGGACCGCTTTTGTCAACGTGGTGGATCCACTGGCTCAAGGCGGAACCGCGTACAGCAAAATCGAGTTTCTGAAAGCTGCAGTCGAAAGCCTGACAAAGTAACATCCAACATTTCAGTATAAACCTATAAGGCGTGTTGTTCATGAGGTTCAAAAAATCACTGCCGGCTGTCATCCTTGTGATGGCCCCGGCAGTCTGTTTCTTGCTCATAGCGGCCTCCATCCTGTATGGAGCCAAAAATATTACGATGGATACCGTTTGGGATTCCATCTTTGCTTTTGATTCGGAGAGCATCGATCATCAGATTATTGTGAGCTCCCGATTGCCGAGAGTTGTCGGTGCCATGCTTATCGGCGCTTTTCTCGCGGTATCAGGCGCTTTAATGCAAGGAATGACAAGGAACTATTTGGCGTCCCCATCCATCATGGGGGTATCGGATGGTTCGGTCTTCGCGGTGACACTGTTCATGGTATTTATCCCGAACGCCAGCTCCAATATGTACATCGTCAGTTCGCTGATCGGCTCAGCCATCGGAGCGGCCGTGGTGTTCGGCTTGGCATGGCTTATTCCTGGCGGACTCAGCCCGGTTCGACTGGCTATTCTCGGAACCGTAATCGGGACGTTTCTTAGCGGTACCGCAGAGGCATTGGCGGCCTATTTTCAGATATCGCAAAATATCAGCTTCTGGTACAATGCCCGGCTGCATGCCATGGACCCGGAACTGATTAAACTGAGCATTCCGTTTGCAATCGTTGGTTTGTGTCTTGCCGTTGTATTATCCAAATCGATCACGCTGCTGTCGCTCGGGGACGAGACGGCCAAGGGGCTTGGTGTGAATACGTGGCTGATTAAAGCCCTTGCGATGGTGGCTGTTGTGATTCTGACTGGCGTATCTGTGGCGCTGGCGGGTAAGGTTGCCTTCGTAGGTTTGATTATTCCTCATATTGCCCGCTTTCTGTCCGGCTCGGATTATCGATGGATCATACCGGTGTCGGGCGTGCTTGGCGGCATGTTTCTTGCATTATGTGATATTCTCGCACGGTTTGTAAATGATCCGTTTGAGACGCCGGTGGGTGTTATAACTTCGTTGATCGGGGTTCCTTTCTTCCTCTATTTGATCAAGACGAGGGGAGGGGCTCAGCGTGCGTAACACCTATTACCGATTCCCGATGGTTCTGACTGGAGGAATCTTGGTTGTATTGACTGCCGTATATTTCAGTCTCACCAACGGGACGTTTGATATGTCCATCAAGGAAGTGTTTCAAACTTTGCTCCGGATGAATCCCAATTCGGATTTCGATCTCGTTGTGTTCGAGTTCAGGCTGCCTCGTATTGTGCTTGGTGCTCTCGTCGGGTTTGCGCTGGGTATGGCCGGTGCAGTTATCCAGGGGGTTACCCGCAACGGTCTTGCGGATCCGGGCATTCTCGGCATCAATGCAGGCGCAGGCATGGCGGTTGTGTTGTTTATGTTCCTGCTGCAAGGGCAGATCACGATGACCGGCTGGTTCGGGGTTATGATGATGCCGATGTTCGGTATCGCTGGCGGTTTGGCGGCAACTACGGCCATATTTATGTTCGCCAGAGAAAACGGAAAGCTGGATCCGCAGCGGCTAATTCTTGTGGGGATTGCGATTGCATCCGGTTTTGGTGCTATTACGATGTTCCTCTCGCTCAAAATGAATCCATCGGATTATGAGATGGCTGTAGCTTGGCTGGCCGGCAGCCTTCACAGCGCTAACTGGAAGTTCGTGGTCACGATGCTTCCTTGGCTCATCATGCTGCCGCCTGTCATTTGGCTCCGCTCTCAAGTGCTCGATTTGTTCCAGCTGGGCGAGGAAAGCGTGAAGAGTGTCGGGGTAACCGTTGAACGGGAGAAAAATGTATTGCTTCTATGCAGCATCGGTTTGGTCAGCGCGAGCGTTGCCGTATCCGGCAGCATCGGGTTTGTCGGTCTGATCGCTCCGCATCTGGCGAGGCAGCTGGTTGGACTGCGGCACAGGCATATCATCCCGATCAGCGGTATAGCAGGCATGGCGATTGTGGTCATAGGCGATTTCATCGGCAGAACGATATTCGCTCCGGCCGAGCTGGCTGCAGGCATTGTGGTGTCCGTGATTGGGGTTCCATATTTTATCTATCTATTAATTCGTATGCGAAAATAAAAGCAGCTTTCGGGAGGATCACATGAATCGTTATCAACAGCTGGTGGTTGAGGACAGGGAACTCACACTGTATTTGCCTCCTTCCTATCATGAGTCGGACCGTTCTTATCCTGTTGCCTACGTACAGGATCAAGGAGATATGTTCACGGACTGTCTCAATTATCTGAACCATCTGTTTGCAGCAGGCCAACTCGTCGAGGTCATCCTGGTCGGGATTTCGTCAACAAATCGAAACCGTGAGTACACGCCTTGGCCGGCCGAGCCGCTGCTGGAGGGCAATCCGCCTTTCGGCGGGGAGGGCAGAGCTTATGTCGATGAGGTGGCGGATGTCATCAAGGCGTACATAGACAGACAGTACCGTACACTCGCAGCGCCCGAACATACAGCCATCATTGGTGGTTCCTTTGGCGGTTTGATCTCGATGTTCGCGGGGTATTGGCGTCCCGAGACCTTCGGACGGATCGGGATGCTGTCGGCTTCGTTATGGTATGACGGGGTTATGGGTTACATCAGGGAGCAGGGGGAATTGCCTGCCGGGCTGAGGGTATATATGTCCGTTGGACAGTTGGAAGGCGCATATAAGAACAATGCGCAGAAACATATGTATCCGAATAACGTCGAGGCGCATCGATTCTGGATCGAACAAGGGGGGAGCCCCGAGCGGCTCCAACTGGCGGTAGATCCTGATGGGACCCATGATCCCATTTTTATGGCCAGAAGATTTCCGGATGCGCTGCGGTGGTTGTTCGTCAAGGAAGAATATGACCAAGAATCTGAGATTGTGCGAGCTAACTGCAATTACCACGAAAAGGATCCTCTGTTTTGCATACCGGGAACGGTGACATGGTCCATGCAATCCGACGTCACAGGCCGCGAATACCGTATTTTCATTGCCGAACCGATGGGACCACCACCTGAAGGCGGTTATCCTGTATTATATTCGCTGGATGCCAATGCGACCTTCGGAACGCTTGCGGAGGCAATCCGACTGCAATCCCGGACCCCCCGCGGCATTCCCTCGGCGCTTATTGTCGGGATCGGCTTTGATAGTGACAGTCCGATCGTGAGCAGCGAGCGTTTTTACAACTTTACTGAATATGCTGAAGACCATGAATTGCCGGTCCGCCCTAACGGATTGGATTGGCCGGAAACAGGCGGCGTCGAAGCATTCCTTACCTTCATCGAGTTTCAGCTGAAGCCGGCCGTGGAGCGGCAATACGCGGTGAATCGTTCGAAGCAGGCGCTGTTCGGGCACTCGCTCGGTGGTTTTTTCACCTTGTATACATTATTCACCAGACCTGAGACCTTTTCGCGGTATATTGCGGCTTGTCCCTCGGTGTGGTGGAAGAACTACGCGCTGTACAAACGGTGGGAAGAGGGGAAGCTCCGTTTACAACAGAGCGGACAGCGTAAAGAGCTGCGTCTGTATGTTGGAGCTGAGGAGAAGCCGTCCATGGTTCAAGACGCCAGGGAACTCTATGCATTCCTCAAAGGGCATGATGAGGTGCTGGAGACTACGTTTCATGAAATTGAGGGAGAAGGCCACGTCTCGGTGCTGCCTGCTCTGGTAAGCCCTCTGCTTCGTTTTGTGAACGCGTAATATGAGAAAAATGCCTTAAGCATGAATAAGCAGCCTCATATCCAGGGATAAAGCCGGATCATGAAGCTGCTTATTCCGCGTTGCTGTTTATAGGCAGAGAGTTAATCGTGTATTTCCGGATCATCAAGGATGGAAGAGTACTTTGGGTACAATCTGCGAATGCAATCCGGACAGATATCGTGGGTAAATTCAATGGGGAGGCGGCTCTCCAAATAGCTCTCCACAGGCTCCCACTCTTCCGCGTGGTGAACGTATTTGCATACGGCGCAGATGGGAATATGTCCGGGAAGGGGAAAGCTGTGAGCCAGCGCTTGTTCCAGCAGCAGCTCCTTGCGTTTGAACTTCGTAATATCCGTAAATGATATCATAGCTCCGTGAATACGGCTGTCCTTGTTGATAAGCAGCGGCAGTACCTCACATAAAACCCAATTCTCTTGGCCGTTCCATTGTACGGCATATTCAAAGGAATAATCAGAATGCTTCCCCAGCATAACATCTCTTACGGAGGGCAAATCCAACTCACGGAAAAAATGATCAAATGAAGCCAGACTCAGGGACTTGGAAGCGAGATTAAAAAAAGATGCCCCCTGCCATCCAAACTCAGGGGAAACACCATATCTTCCGGCCATGGTAATGAGTGGATCGTTAATTTTGTCTATGATGCCATCCGGCGTAATGATCATCAATCCTTTGTTCAAGGAATGAACCGCATTATTCCAGGATGTGATCATGGTATCGTAGGGCAAATGACTCGCTCCTCATACGGAATAGACTCATGAGTAAAAGATACAACCATCCATGAGTACTATGGTATAATTTAGGCAATATATATTTGATTATACACGTAAATAAGTGGTTTTGCAAGAGAAAAATACGTACATAAGTAATTTTCTTTCAAAGAGAACTAGGAAGGCGGTTGTTTGATGCAGTCTATTTACCAACGAATCGAACATCTCATAGAAAGCCGAGGTATGACCAAGAAGGCGTTTTGTGAAACCCTCGGGATCAGCACAGGAAATTTTGGTGATTGGAAGAGGGGGAAAACAACGCCGAGTACAAATAAATTGATTGAGATAGCTGCATTCTTTTCCGTAAGCTTGGATTGGTTGATTATTGGCAAGGGCAATCCTACCCGAGTCAATGAAGCGCGCGGGGAGTATGAAGTGGAGCCGGGATCATCCGATCTTCCCATCATGTCCGGATTGGCAGAGAATGAGAAGGAGTTTATCCGGGAATATATCGAGTTTTCAGCATACCGGAAGGAAAAGCGAAACGACAAGACCTAGCGGCTTATGAACCTAAGCTGACGACCCACAATTTGGTTCTTTACTTTTGTGTGATGGAACAGTATAATAGGGAATGTTCGCTACAGAACATCCCTTACAACATGCGGTAGTGGTGGAATGGCAGACACGCTATCTTGAGGGGGTAGTGGGTGTATACCCGTGGAGGTTCGAGTCCTCTCTACCGCATACTTTATGAAGAAGCTGTTTATCAAGAGGAATTCTTCCTCTGATAAACGGCTTTTTTGTTTGCATCGCAAGTTGGGACATGCTGTTTCTTATGCGAGTTTGCCCAATTATCGTTTCAATTTCCGCTGCAAGTTTAAAGAGTACATGTAGAGACCATAATAGGGCATGAAGGAGATGAACGAGCATGAAACCATTATACACAGCAGATGTAAAAGTCATTGGAGGGCGTGAAGGCTCTGTTGAATCTACCGATGGGGTTCTTAATCACAAGTTAAGCATGCCGAAGGAGCTTGGAGGACCGGGCGGTGACGGAACCAATCCGGAGCAGCTGTTTGCGGCCGGCTATGGCGCCTGTTACGAAAGCGCCCTGGCTAATATCGCCCGTAAAGAGGGCGTCGAGCTCAAAGACGTCGTGATCCATTCTCAGGTCATGATCGGAAAGGACGATGGCGCTGACGGTTTTAAGCTTGCGGTGAAGCTGAAGATCGAAATGCCGGGAATCGAACGAAGCCAGGCGGAGGACCTCGCGAAGAAGGCGCATGCGTTCTGCCCTTATTCCAAGGCTACCCGAGGCAACATTGACGTGGAGTTAAGCGTAAGCTAACCATAAAGGAATTCGGATGGTCCTCTGAAATGGAGGGCCATCCTTTTTTGTCGGCTTACGATGCGGAATATGAAACTTTTTACATGATACTCCGTATTTCAGTTAAAGCTATGAATTGGAAAGGGGCGCTTAAGATGAGTATTGAACAAATGATAGAGGAACGGTTTGTATGCAGCAAATGCGGAGGGAATCACTGCCAGACGAAAGAGGTCTCGATGTCAGGGGCCGGGCTGAGCAAGATGTTTGATATTCAGCACAATCATTTCCTATTTGTTTCCTGCACGAACTGCGGATATGTGGAAGTGTTCAACCCGGATATATTAGAAGGTAAAAAGAGGGGGCAGCTTGGCTCGATCCTGGATGTGTTCTTCGGTTGACATCACCCCTAAAATTCTTTAATATGACTAAGTACCAGAAAGTACAAACCAGTCATAGGGAATTTAAATAAAATAAACGGGTGATGAACATGCCATACAGACCGCAGATTGCAAATGTGACCACAGCTGGAAGCAATGAAAAAGAAGGGCTTTACGAATTCATTATCCACACGGCTGACGGAACGGATATTCGCGTATTCTATAACCGCTTCCCGGAATGGAAACTGACTGCGCTTAGCCGACTTGGGAAAGTACCTTGCCCGGTTTGTCGTAAGGATTTCATATGCAAATGCATGGAGAAATTCTCGAACGAATTCGACCAGCAGATGAAAGACGGCGAGTGGCTGAACAAAGCTGCTGAGTAATAAACCAATAAGCGTACTTGATCAAGCGTAGGAGAGGGCTCCTGCGTTTTTTCTTTTTTATGGCTTGCCTGAAAGGAGCGAGGAAAATATGAAGGATCGTGCAACCGAAAATCATGAGGAATATGCGATTGTGCTGATTGATGGCGTGTGCCATTTGTGCCAGGGTCTGACGCAGTTCATTATCAAGAGAGATCCTGCCGGTGCCTTTCGCTTCGCTTCGCTGCAATCCGAGATTGGGCAGGAGTTGTTGAGGCAGGGAGGGCTTCGTGGAGATACTACGGAAACGATGGTGCTGATTGAACAGGGGAGGTATTACACAAGGTCGACGGGAGCTCTTCGGATTGCGCGGCGTCTTCGCTTTCCTTGGCCGCTGTCGTATATCCTGATTCTGATTCCCCCGTTCTTACGAAACCTGGTGTACCGCTGGGTAGCGAAGAACCGTTACCGGTGGTTTGGGCAATCCAGTGAATGCATGATCCCGACGCCGGACATTCGGCGCCGGTTCTTGTCCTAATCCACTTGTATTAATGATGATGTTCTGCCGTACCTTCTTGAAATGTCGGAGTTCCTGCTTGCAGGTAGGCAAGCTCGGCCTCGGACAGTTTGCCGACCGCGAACGGTTTCTGGGGAATGATGATGGAACCGTTATTTCCGCTGTGCAGCTTGATGAAATACAGCCCCTCATTATCGAAGGTTTTGGTTACCGTATACACGCCATCACCGACCTCTACCGCATCCGTCATGGGATCCCGCAGGGAGCCGTCATGGCTCCACAGTTCGTAGTGGACAAAATCCGCACCAGGTACCCTTTGGCCATCCTGGGTGAGAATGATCTCAATGGTCTCCGGTTGATGAACATATAACGTCTCCGGAATGTTCACCTCGGCGATCAGCGGGATTTCTTTTTCATACCGGTTGACTGCTTCGGGACTGGCCGAACAAGCGCTCAGCAGCAGGACCGATAGCAGTGCGGATAATATAAAACGGCTTTTCATGATCATGAAACCGCCACCCCTTATTGTAGTTAGAGTATAGACTGAATCAGGCATTCAGAAATGTCTTGATCGTCGGTACCCTCCGAACGATAACATAATCGATGATCCACACGATGATGAGCGACAAGCCCACAAGCGGGAACAGGATCCCCAAAGCGATGAGAAGCAGAAGGAATACCTTCATGTTCTTGGCTTTAACCTCGGGTGCTTTTGGCGCCCCCAGTCCATGCTCCGGTTTTCGCTTCCACCACAAGTACAGACCGCTCACCGCAATGAAAATGATTCCTATGCATATAAGCAAACTGAAGATTTGGTTAACGATACCGAATTGGGTTCCTTTATGCAGTGTAATGCCTAGGGCAACGGCTTTACCAACGACCCCGTAATGGTCATAGCGATAATCCGCCAACACCGCGCCGCTGTACTGGTCGATATGCATGGTAGCCTCATCTTGGGCTTTCGGCGGATAGGCCGACAACGTGTACACCCCGTCCGCTTGCTGTGGAATGCTGATGGTGTAGCTAGGATGGATCCCCTCGCTTCGGGCTACGTACATGACATCTTCGATTGGAAGCGGCGTAAAGTCGGAGATGGTGGAGTTAGGTACCTCCAGATTTTCGGCCGCCCAAGGGACCTCTGCGACTTCCTTCGTCTGAACCACATGGGAGGATGGCGCACTGCCTGACCAGATGGAAGGGGGATAACCAGCGCCGGTGTTAGTTGCCATGGTTTGAAAATTGCTGCCCCACAGGCCTGACCAGGGCAAGCCGGTCATAATGAGAAACAGCATGCCTGCCGCGATCCAGAAGGCGGGAACGGCGTGCAGGTCCCTGCGGAGAATCTGCTTGCCCTTGCCGAGCCTCGGGTACAGGATCCCCGCGAGGCTTCTTTTCTTTTTGCTTTTGTTTTTATTTTTCGGAAACCATAAAAATAATCCGGTAATGATCAGCACGATCGCCCAGCAGGCGGCTAGCTCCACGATCCGGTCCCCCACGGTCCCGACCATCAGCTCGCCGTGGAATTCCTCGATTTTGTCCATGATGCGGTCTTTGTCTTTCAGCTCGCCAATCTTTTCTCCCGTATAAGGGTCCATGAAGACGGTCATGGATTCGCCCCCTGAGGTCAAACTGATCTCTGTAGATCGGGAGTCCGACTCGCCGGGGCGGTATTTCGTGATCGTAGCGTCAGGGTAGAGCTCTTTCACTTGTCCGACCAGCTTGCTGGGCGTTACCCGTTCAACCTGAGGGGTTACCGTGTAGTAGTCCCGATATAGCGCTTGTTCAATCTGAGGCTTAAATAAGTAAACGGAGCCGGTGATCGCCAGGATGATCAGAAAGGGAGCAAAAATGATGCCGGCATAGAAATGCCATCTCCAGACGGTTTTGTACCATGCGGCAGAGCTTGGATTTGACGGTTGACTTTCATTTGGTTGGATTGCTGGAGGTTTCTTGTTCCCCATGGCTGGTGGCTCCTTTTCAATTAAAGCTAAAATTTATATAAGATGAACATGAGAGTACATTTCATATATCAGATGAGTTTACTTCGGGGCCCGGAAACCGGCCTGGACGGCTTCTGCCTCGCTGCAGAACCACTGCTCCTGCTTCGTGCGCTCATAGTATGGGGATTCGGGAGTATGGTAGATTTTCTCGCCCTTCGAGTTGATGTTGCCCTTGATGTCGCAGCCTTGCTTGGACGCTTGGCTGTTCTCTTTCGGAGCTTGGGCTGCCGCTGTGTTATTACGGCTACTGTTGTTCTTGTTGTTTGTGTTGTCCTGCTCCTCCGGATGGAAGCCGTCTTCCTGGGCATAGTTCTCTACGCTCCATATCCCGAGCGCCTGGTCCCGGCTGATCCGCTGCAAATCATCAAATTTGTCCACATAGCGGGTGTTGGGCGGGTAGATATAGGCCACGCGGGCGAGCCCTTCTTCAAGCAGCGATTCCTGGACCATTTTTCCGTCGGCATATACATACGCAAGCAGCCTGGAGTATTTATCCCGGTTCGGACCGATATCAAATTCCAATTCAAGAAGGTCGGCTTGTTCCACCAGATCCTTCGTAAAAGCCTTGGCCTCGGGCCCGAATGGCTGTACGCCCAGCTTCGGATGACTCGTCTCGGGGGTATCGATCAGGAGCATCCGGACATTCTCCTTCTTCCCTTCGAACATCACGCTGATGGTGTCACCGTCAACGGCTTTGACCAGTTCCACGGCTGCCCGCGGAAGATTCAGATCATCGGTTGGATAGGTCGTTTGTTTGGAATTCGTTGTACTGGTGTTGTTGGTCTTGGCTTCAGATTTAACGCTTGTTGCGGTTCCTTCGTTTGATGTCGCCGGGGACATCAGCGGCTGGCTGCAGCCTGATAATAGCAGCAAGGCGGTTAGCACAGCGGTTAACATTCGTTTGTTCACTTGTTGTCACTCTCCTGGCTTGGAAGTTTGGTTCAGATGGTTTAGGAGTTTATGTAATGTTGGTTCTATATAAGTAGTTCTTATATAGAGAACATTCGTTCTAAGCCTATATAGTAGGACATATATCCTTGTTTTGACAATAGTGAATAAGGGCTATCTGTATATCAAAATAATATCTTGCCG
Source organism: Paenibacillus sp. QJM3NY_38 (assembly GCF_056173265.1). Classification (NCBI taxonomy): domain Bacteria; kingdom Bacillati; phylum Bacillota; class Bacilli; order Caryophanales; family Paenibacillaceae; genus Paenibacillus; species Paenibacillus sp. QJM3NY_38. Next base: position 5,993,432 of record NZ_CM149665.1, on the reverse strand, counting down.
TTCTTCTGCAACTGTGATATTCTAATGTCAAATTATAACAGACAACGGAAGCACCGTTCATGGACCGCATATTGCGGCCTTGGACGGTGCTTTTTGGCGTTGTTACAGAAGAGAGGGATTGGCTTTATGATACCGGCCCGACTTGTGCTGGCAGTGCAGGATTCCCGGTATGTTGAACCGCTGCTGAGTTATGTGCATGGAAGTTCTTACGGATCGGCTCTTCAGGTAACCGCATTTACCCGCATCGATTCATTTCTACATTATATGGAAGTGGGGGAAGTGCCCAATCTGGTCGTGGGGGATACGGAAATGCTGGAGAGCTGGCTTAACCGGGGGGAGACTTCGGTTCCTTGGCTGCTTCTAAGTGAAGGTCATTCATCTTCTTCTCTTGTAGAGGGCGGCAGCAGTACATTCAAGTATCAACCGCTGCCTCAGCTGATGGAAGTCATCATCACCCACTGTAAGCGAAGCGGTGGAGCGCTGGAGAAATTGAATGTCGGAACAACCTCGGTGATTGGGATTGTATCTCCCCTGAGCGGGAGCGGGAAGTCAACGATAGCAATGAACATGGCGAAGCAGCTGGGCGTGCTGGGATTAAAGGTGTTCTATCTCAATTTGGAGACGGTGAACAGCAGTGCATTATTTCCTTCCGGTTCGGTGGGCATGGAGGGGAGCTTTTCAAGATTGTTGTACGACATTAAGGCCTCACAAGAAACGGCTTCGGGGACCGATTTGTCAGTAACCCCTTATATCATCAGACATCATGGCCTGAAGTGCGATTCCTTTGAGCCCAGCTTCAACGTGAAGGAAATCACGGAGATGACCATGGAGGATACGGCTTTGCTGCTGGCTTCCCTCGTATCGTGTAATCAATATGATGTCATTGTCGTGGATACCGAGGGATACATGGAAGAACGAATGCAGGCGGTTCTTGAACAGGCCGGAGTGCTAATCTGGGTTTTATTAGATGATCTCATGAGTATGTATAAGAGCGGTGTGTGGATGGATCAATTGGAGCTTGAGGATCCCGCGCTTTTCGGGAGCCTGAAGAAGCGGAGCCAATTCATTGTCAATCGGTACACAGGACAACTTGTTAACGGATTCCCCCGCAAGGATATAAGCATAGACAGCGTACTGCCTTATATTCCTTCATGGAAACAGCTTCATCGGGAAGAACTGCTGTTGTCCTCACCCATCTATCAGAGAGAGGTATTGAAGCTCTGCCAGCAGCTGCTGGAGGGCTCGGGTATCATGGCGTTGCAAGCGGGTGGTGGGCAGTGATGATGGAGGATCCGTTCAAGTCGGTTCGTGACCAGGTTCGTTCCGAGCTTGATATGAGTGCGAGCATTAACAATTCGGAATTAATGGCCCGTATCGAGGAAATGGTGTGGAGAAGACGCGAGCTCATGGAACTGACAGCCGCTGAGAAGCGGCGGCTGGTGCGCAGGGTATTTGATTCTTTTCGCGGGTTGGATGTGCTTCAACCCTTAGTGGATAATCCTCGAATTACGGAAATTATGATTAACAGCCACCAGGATATATTCATCGAGCAGGATGGGGAGGTGAAGAAGCTGCCGCTCCAATTCGAATCGCAGAGCCGCCTGGAGGATATCATTCAGAGCATTGTCGGTACGGTAAACCGGGTGGTGAACGAATCCACGCCCATCGTTGACGCCAGATTGAAGGATGGCTCGCGGGTAAATATCGTGCTTCCTCCCATAGCGCTGAAAGGGCCGACCATGACGATCCGTAAGTTTCCGGAATCGCCGATGACGATGGAGGACCTGGTACGAAGGGGCGCCCTGACAGAGGAGGCAGCGGAGCAGCTTCGGATACTGGTTAAGGGGAAATACAACATTTTTATAGGCGGAGGGACGGGTTCGGGGAAGACGACTTTCCTGAATGCATTATCGCAGTATATTCCGCCTGATGAGCGTGTCATCACGATTGAGGATTCGGCGGAATTAAAGATCGTGACGGTCCCGAACCTCGTGTCGCTGGAGACCCGGAATGCTAACACGGAAGGCCGGGGAGAAATCGCGATACGCGATCTGATCCGTTCCTCGCTGCGGATGCGCCCCAATCGGATCGTAGTGGGCGAGGTGCGGGGAAGCGAGGCGCTGGATATGCTGCAGGCGATGAATACCGGGCATGACGGAAGTCTGTCGACGGGGCACGCTAACAGCACACAGGACATGATCAGCCGTTTGGAAACGATGGTGCTGAGCGGCGCGGATCTTCCGATCAGTGTAGTCCGTCAGCAGATAAGCTCGGCGATCGATATTTTCGTTCATTTATCCCGGCTTAGGGATCGATCGCGACGCGTAACGGAGATTAGCGAAGTGATCGGAATGAGCGATGGCGAGGTGGTGCTGAATCCGCTGTACCGGTTCCGTGAAACGGGCGAATCGGGCGGCCGGGTGATTGGGTCTCTTGAGCCTTGCGGCAATCCGCTTCAATCGGCGGACAAGCTTCATATGGCCGGGATTACGGCTTGGCCGCTGCAGAAGATGATGGAGGTGACGTCATGAAGCGATCTGAAGGTTCGGTCTTGACCCCGGAAGAGGGTCAAGGTGAGCGGGTGATCAAGAGGAGGAATGGAGCTGGAAAGCGTGAGCAAGCTGCTCCAGTTGGAACCAACACTCTTCCGGATTACGGCGTCTATCATCTCTCGATGAGACAGAGAATGGGATGCATTATCCTTGGCGGTCTTATGTTTTTCTCCATCGGTTATCTGTTTTATCACGATCTGATTTTGTCGCTGCTGCTTGGAACGGCAGGTCTGACGATCCCTAAATTTTGGGGACGGTTTATGCTGGAACGCAGACGCAGGACGCTGAATCTTCACTTCAAGCAAGCTCTCTACTCCTTGTCCTCGTCTCTGTCGGCCGGCCGCTCCGTGGAGAACGGATTCAGGGATGCCGTTCAGGACTTGCTGCTGCTGGATCCCGGAGGCAGTAGCGATCTGATCTTCGAACTCAAAGTCATTGTGTCCCGTTTGGAGTACGGCGAGCCTATCGAAGTGGCACTGCAAGATTTTGCACAGAGGGCGGGGATGGAGGATCTAACGAATTTTGCCGATGTCTTCTCAACTTGCAAACGCACAGGCGGCGATCTGGTTGAAGTCGTGCGGAGAACTTCTTCAGTCATCGGAGAAAAGCTGGATATTCAGCAGGAGATATCTGTGATGATCGCCCAGAAGCGGTTCGAATCCAAGGCGCTGCTGGCTGCGCCGTTCCTGCTGCTGCTGTTCATGAACCTGACGTCTCCCGATTATATGGAGCCCATGTATAGCGGATCGGGGATCATGATCTCTACTTTTGCATTGGCGGCTTTAGGAGGATGTTTCTTATGGATCACCAAAATGATGAATATCAAGGTGTAAGGAGGTGAGGCGGGGATGCTGACATGGATATCCGGTGCGCTGATGGTTCTGCTTGTGGGTGGTTGGGTGGTGCTGAATCAAATGTGCGGCGAACGATACCATCGTCTCAGCAAAGTGCCCATGGATGGGCTCAGGCTGCAGCGGTTAACACCGCCTCTGTTGTTCCTGCTGGAGCAGGGAAAGATTCCGATGCGTTTTCCGATCGTGTTCTATCGGATGCAGGGCTCAGTCCAGAAGATCCATGGTCTGCGGCACAGCGCGGAAATGACGTTGTTGTTTATGGCCGAGGCACTTGCGTATACATGGCTTATTTTGATCGGCGGCTGCTTGTGGTCGTTGCTGTCCGGGGATGCAATCGGACTTCTGGCTGGATTGGCATTGGGGGCATTGCTGCCCGTCGCTTTGGTGAAGGACCTCCATAAAAAGGTCACGCTGCGTGAGCAGGATATCGTGATGGAGCTGCCGGAGCTTCTGAACAAGATTGTTTTGCTTGTCGGGGCCGGCGAGACGGTGCAGCGGGCGATCATTCATTGCGTGGAACGGAACAAGAACGCAAACCATCCCCTGTATGCTGAGCTGAAGAGAATGGTGCTTGAATGGGAGGGAGGCCATCCGTTCCAGCAAGCCTTCGAACAGTTCAATAAACGGTGCGGCGTTCAGGAAGTATCGATATTTACAACAACCGTTTTGCTTAATTTTCGGCGCGGCGGGAATGACTTTGTCCTGGCACTGCGGGATTTGTCCCGAGTGCTGTGGGAGAAGCGCAAGGCCATTGCAAGAACAAGGGGCGAGCAGGCCTCCTCGAAGCTGGTACTGCCAATGGTGGTCATCTTCATGATCGTGATTGTTTTGCTCGGAGCGCCTGCATTTATGATGATGAACATGTAGAAGGGAACGGTGTGCGAAATATGATGTTAAACATGGCGAAGAACGGGATGAAAGCTTTTTGGAAGGATGAGAAAGGGATCGGAACGCTTGAGATGATCCTGATCCTAGTCGTTATTTTGATTATCGCCCTTATATTTAAAGATCAGATTACGGCCTTGGTGAACAACTTGTTTAAAAACGTGAACAACAAGAGCAAAGAGTTCCTTGAATAATCGGCTTAAGAGAAGATGGAAGGACGAGACGGGGAGCTTCACGGTGGAAGCCTCCCTGGTTCTTCCCATCGTGTTGATGGTGACGGTATTGCTGCTGTTCCTATGTTTGTACATCTATCAACAGTCTTTGCTGGTCCAAGCTTCAGCTGCAGCATCCGAGCGGACTGCGTATAACTGGGATAACAGCCATAAGATTGCAGCCACGGGATCCGTAGAGCAGGGACAATATGATTCGCTATATTGGCGGTTGACGGATGATAACGTAGTCGGATCTCTATTTGGTTTGGCAGGGGGAGATAGTACGAGGTCAATTACATTGCCGCAGAGCGAGGCTGAGAGCGGAAAATTGCCCGAGCTTAAGATGTCAAAGGGCGGCATGGCCGTGCCTTCCAGTATGGCTGGAGAGATGCGTTATACGAATCAGCTGCTCATACGAAAGGTAACGACGTCGTTAAACGAACAGGTCTCTCTGACGCCGATCAGCCGAATGCTGGACGATGGCGGCCAAATCAAGGTCAACTCACAATCGATTGTGGTTGATCCCGTTGAATTTATTCGTACGGTGGATCTAATGCGATATTACGGATCGAAGTTTCAAGGCGGGAGAAATGGAACGGATAAGGCAGCCGCAGGAGAAGTTCTACAAAAGTTCGGAGGTTCGCGATAGTCATGACGAAGCATGGGAAAGCACGGTCTAGTCGGAGAAGGAGAGACGGGGGCCGATCGTCCGATGGATCTGTATCTGTTTTTTTGATTATCGCCCTGGCAGCCGTATTTATGTTTGTAGCCATATTCATTGATTTCTCGCGTATCGCGGCCATGAAGGTGCAAAGCGAGAGGCTGACAAGAGCAGCCGTACGCTCCGTGATGTCATCCTACGATCCGCAGCTGCAGAAGGAATACGGACTGTATGCCCTTGGGGGCACCAGCGGCGACCTCATTATGGGAAATGTGCTGAATGACAGCTTGAACCCGGGAGAACGCAGCGATGCGTTTCGGTTAATGGCGATGGAACTCGATAGCTCGGGGCTTGAATTGCAGCGTCCATTGGGCACTTATGACATCTTCAACCGACAGATCATCGAGGACATGAAGTATAAAGCGCCGATAGATTTCACTTTGGAATTAGTGGGTAAGTTCAAACCTTTATCGCAGTCCATGAAAGAAGCTTCCAATACCGTCGATGTGCTTAAGAAGCTGCGCAAGCTGTATGACAAGCGGGAAGCGGCGCTGGATGAGATGCTGGCAAAGCAGCGCAAGGCAGGAGAGCATGCGATCCAGCTTTCGAAGCTGGTTATGGATCCGCCTGGACAAGCGATCAACGATACCTCGCTTGGGGGCAGCATCCAAACCGCTGCCGACGGGGCATCGCAGTATGAGGATTATAAAGATAAACAACAGGAGGACGCGGACAGGCCTCCCAAGGAGAAACAGTATACGCTTCTACTCATGGCTTACCGGAGCGGAATTTCTTCCATTGGCTCACAGATTTCGAGGGAGGCCAGCCGAATTCAGAGGGAGAATGACAAGCTGCTCTCAGATGCACATCAATTATGGGAGGAAGCAAGGAATCTGAATGAAGAGATGAAGCAGGTCATCAAGGATTCCGAGAATCGTTCATCTAATAGGGGATATGATCAGGTCACGAATGATGTAACGCCAGGGTCTAACGATTCTTCGGGGGCAGAAGCGGAGATGATTCAATCCATACGGAAGCAAGCTGACAAATTGATTCATAGCGATGAATTCTTGAACGGCTTCCGGCAAGAGATTGACAGCCAGGAGAGTCGATACCAACAAGTTGGACGTGCAGTAACCACTCTTCAGTCTTCTCTAGGGGGAGAAGGAATGAAGGGAACGGTGCTTGAAGCCAGTCGCACATTAGAGCGTTTTGTTTCTAATTATGGAGCATCAGGCAGTGGGAATATTATAGATCGGCAGCAGGCGTCATTGGAACAGTTCCGCACATCGGACAAGGAACGGAAGGCGATGGAGAAGCAGGCCAATCAGAAGCTGAAGCAGGCATCCAAAGTCATTGAGTCAATTAACGGGTTGAATGGACAACATCAGGCGATTATGGATGAGTTCCGTGAACTCCAGCAGTACTATGACGAAAGTCTTCAATTTAATGCCGAAGCGGACAGCATGAGTAAGGGAAAGCCTATGGATGATGATCCGTATGATGCCGGTAAACAGGCAATGGATAATATGGACGGTATGTTTGGATTTATGGGGAACGTGCTTGGCGGTGTCAGGGATGAACTGTTTCAAAATGAATACGCCGTTCATTATTATCAGCATTTTGATATTGGGAAATTAACCGGAATGGTTGATGGTTCCAACACCGGCGGAGATGTCGTCCAGGAATTCGACATTGGGAACCAGGAAGTGGAGTATATTCTATACGGATTTCATAACCCCGCTGGGAATATATCTGCGGCCTATGCAGAGATTTTTTCTTCCAGACTCGCGGTCCGGACGATGGAAGGATTCATTGTGAATAGTAAATTAGGAAATCCGCTGGCGATTTTGGCGGCGGCCATTCTGTATGGGATTGAGAAGGCCATAGAGGATATGATCCAGTTGTGTCAGAAGGGGAGCGTTCAGCTATCCAAGTATGCCCCCATTGAGCTCACTTACAGAGATCATTTGCGAATATTTCTGCTTATTCACAGCAATAACGAGAAGAAGCTGTCACGCATGTTGGCGTTGATTCGATTGAACACCGGCACCAATCCTGCGGAGCGATTTACCTATGCTTCAGGAGAGGTCAGGACGGCCATGCGTTTATGGTTTCTTCCAGGGGTGACGAAGGCGATCGGCGTTGTATTTGGAAGCGATGGGGACGAAGTTCAGGGAAGTCGTTACATGGTGAAGCGCAAGGCGGATTTTTCCTATTAGGATTAGGGGTAGTTGAATGAAACGATTATCGGAAATACAGACACCTCTCCGTAAAGGTAAAGCGTCATCGGAACAAGGAAGCATGGTCGTGGAAGCTGCACTTGTGCTGCCGATGTTTATGTTTTTTGTTATTTTTCTCATTTATATCGTGCAAATGACGTTGATATCGACAGCGCTCCAGAGTACCGTATCGGATACGGTCAAAACTGTCGCGGCTCATATGTATCCTGTCTCTCTAGCCGTGCAGGCTAATGCTGGTGGTAGTGGAACAGGAGAAGGCTCACCAAGCACATCTCATTGGGAGATTCCCAAATTGTCGCTTTCTGATTGGGTTTCGAATTACAGCGACTCTCTTCCTGCTCCTGTTAGTGAGTGGATCACGCAAGCTGTAGCGTCAGGCGAGGAGCCGCTGCAGCAGCTTAAGAACCAAACCGTGGAAGCCGTACTCGATCCCGTGGTCAAGCCGATGATGAAACCGTTCATGCCTGAACATCTTCTGGATTATGATCGAATCCATGTGTCCAATGTTCACATTCCCAATTTGAAGAGCGGAGCGAGTCCCTATTTCGGCATTGAGGTGAATTACGCCCTTCCGATCCGGGTTCCTTTCTTGAACAAACGCATCGTGCTGCAGGCAAAAGCTCAGGAGAGATTATGGATTGGCGATACCGGTGAAGGAGGGACGGGTTCAGGGGATGGATCCGGGACAAACGGGGCGATTGAGCTGTTGGAGAAGCCGAATCCGGCCGTTGCCAGCAAGCAGGCTAAGGTAAAAGTACGAGTGGCGCCGGGCAGCAGTGCTCAATTGTCAGTCTATTATAAGAGCGGTCAGAGTACGGCTAAATATTTGGGTTGGGAGACCGCGGACGAGAACGGCTATATCGAATGGGAATGGAACGTAGGCTTTAATACAACGCCGGGAACGTGGCTGTTTGTCGTTGAGACAGCAGACGGGCAGCGGATTGAGGTGCCGTTTACGGTGGTCGCGCGGTCGGGTTCTTGAAGCTTGATAGCAAGAGTTCGAGATGAAGGATTCCAAGTGTTCCAAGAAGCGTTTCAGAGAAGTGCTTCAAAGAAGTCTTTCAAATAAGCGTTTAAGAGAGTCATTCGAAGAATCGTTCGTTGTGCATCCATAGTTAAAATCCTACCACGGCTATTCCAGTGAATAGTTTAGCAAGGGAGTTATGATGTTTTATGGCCGTTGCTTTTGGTGTTTGTGCTGTTTATTTGATCGCCGCATTCATTACAGACCTTCGCTCCATGAAAATACCGAATGTTTTAACTGTTTCGGCTATGCTGTCCGGCCCTGTCTATCATGGCGTTCTGGACGGGTGGGAGGGGCTGCTCTTTTCTTTGAAGGGGCTTGGAGCCGGATTTCTTATCTTGTTGATCATGTATTTTATAGGGGCTGTAGGAGCGGGTGACGTTAAGCTGTTTGGGGGCATTGGTGCCTGGACCGGCTTATGGTTTACCTTGCAGGGCATTATGTATTCTGTCCTTTTTGCCGGTGTCATCGGTTTGCTTATCCTGCTCTGGCGTCGGGAAACGATGAAGCGAATACGTACTGTCGTTGGCAGTATCGCCGGCGTTTTTGTGATGAAGAGCTGGTTGCCATGGCGGAACAGCCAGGAGGAACACTTGCGATTCCCTTTTATGATTGCCGTCCTTCCTGGCGTAATCAGCACGTATGTGGTACTGCACTTGTAGGAGGGGGAATTTATGCTCGGATTAAAGGCGGATTTTATGCAGAACGGTGGAACCATTATGGTGCTGGATCGGGCTGAAGGAATCCAATCATCAGAACTTAATCATGTACAGCTAGGGATGATCCGTTCGTCGAGAATCCCTCATTTTCTGAAGCTGCATATGAAAGAAGTCGATTATAAGGTAACGCTGGAGTATGATATCACCGGCAAAAAAATGCTATCTCAAACGTTAAAGAGCGAGCGCATGACGCTGACCGAATATTTTGGATTGCTGCTGCAGATCGTCACGGCTCTGGAGGACAGCAAGCTGTATATGCTTCAGCCGGAGAATTACATACTTCATGAGGATTATCTGTTTATTGAAGGTTCCTTACATCTTGGCACTTTATATTTAACTTATGTTCCGGTTGCAGCCATCGAAGCAAGCGGCACTCGTCTTCCGCTTATGCTCAAGGAACTAATGACAAGGTTGCTTGCATCGGTGACGGAGCTAAAAGGGGGAGGGATACAGGCACTGATGTCGTTCTGCAGCGAACAGAGCTTCAATCTGCCGGGCCTTAAGAAGCTTGTGATTGAACTGTTAGCCGGAGAGGGTGAAGACCATCGTACTGTAACTCAAGCAAATGCAGCAGTGCCTTCAGGTCTGAATCAAGGATCGCCCTATACCGATAGTCAATCAAGCAACATTCGCTCCAAGCCTTCATTCGCATTTGCAGAACCGACTCATGGACGGACAGCAGTGCCACAGATGGAGAGTGACATCTACACAGATAAACAGAGTTTAATTCAAGGTCTGAAGGAACGTACGAATGAGATGTTCGGGAAGAGAGACAAGAGCGAGGAAATGAATTCTCATGCGGGTCGAAGCCCATTGGGTTCCACTCCTTCGTGGCTGCCTCATACGGATGAGACAAATTCAGAAGCTTCAGATAATGAGAAGACTTCGCCGGTTCGCACCTATATTATGTTAGGATGTTTGCTCGCCGCAGCGGGAGCTTGGAGATTGCTTTACATGAATCAGCCTACTCCATTGATGCTGGGGTTGTCGGTAGGTATTACGATTCTGCTTGCTGCGGTAACCTGGCTTGGCTGGACAGGTAAACTCCAGCTGCTCTCACGGAGATCCGGCGATTGGTCCGGTTCCTTGCCCATGTTCGAGTCAACAGAGCTTAGTCCGCAGGAGCATTCCAAGTGGAAGTCTGTCCCGCGTTTTCAGGCGGACCCTTTATCGGGTCTTCTTGGGGATAACTCGGAAACAGACGCTGGAAAAGCAGAAGCAGGGCTTGAGGAGGGGAAAGAGAACTGGAGATGGCGGGCCCCTAAATCTCCATTCAACTCCGAGAGAGATCACCATTCAGGGGGATATTCCGCACAATCTCCGCAGGGCCATGCTTATTCGCGTTCATCTGAGGCAGAAGCTGCGGCCGCGGATCCATATGGGGAAGTGGGGGATTATTATGCCCAGTTGTCCCAACGGACGGAGGTGCTTTCGTTCCCTGGAGGTGAGGGAGCTACCGTCCTACTAAGTCCGGATGCTGCAGCCCGTCCAGCCGTGCAGTATTCAGCAGGTGCTTACCTCGAGCTAAACGAACCGAATGCAGCCGCCCCGCAGCGGATTGAACTATATCAGCCCCATTTCATCATCGGCCGATCCCCTGACGTAGCCCAATTCGTCGCGCAGGGAGTGGGGACTTCACGGGCGCATGTCGAACTTTCGCGGGAAGGCGGGGGTTACGTCCTGAAGGATCTGGGTTCGAGAAATGGTACGGTGTTGAAAGGGGAATCCATGGTGCCTTATAAAGAATATCCTCTGATGGAGGGGGATGTCTTTATTATTGCCGGCTGGTCGTTTACCCTGCGAAGGGGGTAATATTGATAAGGGATTAGTAGGAGTAAGATTTGCGAAGCTATTATTCTATGAAGATTAGAGAAAATTTGGATTATTGCAGAAAACCAAAGGTGTAGGGGCTTTTGGTTTTTTTTGTTTTTACTAGATTTATAAAAACATCTGGTATGATGATTATGGTAAAATGCACCGACTATGTAACTAAGTTTGTTTTTTTAACGATTAATCGAAAATATATCTTGTGTTTTTGATTCATACGTATAAGGAGGACTTTGATGTGTCTGAAGATCTTAATAAAGAAATATTGAAAGAACTAAAAGAAATCAATAATAAACTAGACATCTTGAACTCGTCAAAAGGAATATCAGGAACTCTAAAAGTTATTGCCCTGATATTCGGGTTTTTAGTGATAGGACCTTTGCTTGTAGGGATAATGGTGTATTTATTTAATTTAACTGGCTAAGATCTCATCTATATTCAGGGCGTAGGGGCTTCCCGGGCACATGTCGAGTTTTGGCGTGATAGTGGAAGATATGTAGTGAAGGATCTGGGTTCGAGAAACGGTACGGTGTAGACGGGAGAGTCCATGGTGCCATATAAAGAATATCCTCTGATGGAGGGGGCCTTCATTATTGCCGGATGGATGTTTACCCTGCGCAGGGGTTTATATTGATAAGGGATTGTATAGTAGAAGAAAGAGATTAAATTATTTCCGAAGCCAATATTCAAGGGACATACTTACTTGTATAGATATAATTGGATCATCTACACTTAGTTGGACACTAAAAATAGGGGCTAGTAGAATGAAGAGAATAATATTAGGAGCGGATCTACTATGCCAAAACAAAGACGCACATTTACAGCAGATTTCAAAAGACAAATGGTTCAGCAGTATTAAAACGGAAAGCCAAGAGCAGCCATTGCGAGAGAGTATGAGCTTAGCCCATCTGCACTGGATCGCTGGATCAAACAAGCTCAAACCTCAGGTTCGTTTTCTGAAAAAGATAACCGAACTGCTGAAGAGAATGATCTCATCGATATAGATTATTTATTAGCAAGGAAATCCACTATTAATAAATTATGGAATGCAATAATAACATTTTCTAGATGGGCAGGAAAAAATGATGCTATAGAGGATATTTCTGTTGTAAAAGTTGCTGATATAAAGAAACAAGCACCAAAAGCAATAAATAAACTCGAACGAAATAAATTAATTAGAGATACTGATCGTACAGATAATAAGAGAGATAACGCTATTCTTATGACGTTATTTATGACTGATATTAGGGTGTCGGAATTTTTTGTTCTAGATCGTCTAGACGCTGATCTAAACGAGCGTACAGTGCCATTAAACGTGGAAGTGAGAAGGGCTATTAAAAAAATATCTTAAACAACGAACAGACAGTCATCCTGCTTTATTTATAAGCAATAGACAAAAATTATTAGTATCAGAAGTATCCAACATCTTATGAAGCAGAATGGGCATAATGTCCATCAGACTCGACACAGCTTTATAACTGTGTTTGTAAGAGCAGGTGAAGACATAGGAGTAATACAAAGTCTTAGTGGTTATAGTTCAGCTGATATGATTTGCGATACAGTATGCCCAGTGAGGAAGATAAGCAGAAAGCGGCTGATAACATATTTATAGCTTTAGGGCAGAGACTCCATGTTTATCAAGCAGTTCACCAAGTTTAGAGTGACTTGGTACATTCCCGCTTCTCCGGCCGACTCACTAAGGAATAGGCTTATAGCCGACAGTAGACATTTATCTTATCGAAGGGTGAGTGATGGGTGAATCCTGGATCTTGTTTAAACCAAAGCACTAGGAAAAAGGGATCACCGCTTTGATGATCCCTTTCTAAATCAATCTAGTTTGATCGTTTAATTAAATATGAAGTGATCTCCGAAGTGAAATAACCAACCAAATATGTCCCAAGAATAATTAGCTGAACATACAGTACACCTTTCGATGATAAGCCCCAACTCTTAAATAAATTAGGAATCCAAAATATACAAACCATAGCTAAAATAATCAAAATGAGAACCGGAAGAGTACGTAATAGTGCCTGCATAGTTGACTCCCTTATTCTTAGTTTTCATCATAACTTAGAAGCATTTTGTTGGCAGTTCACGTGGCCAGAAGAAATGCCCAAGTATATTTTTCACTGTTGTTTTTCCTACTTCATCACCAAGAGTAAGGCAAACAATGGATCTTACCAAATCACGTTCGTACATTTCAAATGTGACGGACATGTCTTCGTCTCTCACTACTTGATAAGCAGTGAGTATCAGTCCGGTAACAAATGCAGTAATTGCAGCAGCAAAGCCTGCTGTTATGGCTGCTAGTATTCCAAATAATGCACCGACAGCTGCTACTCCTAATCCTAAGATATAGCTTGCATCACCGGCAGCTATATAAACCTTATAGCCAAACCCCTTGACTGCACTCCAAATATTTTGCTTCCTTTCCAAAATCCACTCTGAATCCCAATCTCCCCCTGTGCAGGAGCAGAATTATCAGTCTTTATAGCTTTTTCAAGATTTTTCTCGAATTGAAAATATGTTCTTTCTACAACAACAGATTCATTATTATTTGCTAGAAGAGCGAGATTAGCCTCACTATTTATACTAATTGCTGACGAAACTGTAGCATAATGAGTGTTACCGTCATTATTATTTTTCACTTCAACAACCGACATTCCATTCTCGGTATTAGTGTAGACAACTGTAGATTCACAATCACATTCTTCGGATTGAGCATACGCCGGGGCAACAACTGAAAACAACAAAATCAAGGATAAGAATAGACTGATCGTTTTCTTATTTTTAAACAAGGTTAATTCCTACTAAAAAAAGTGATTTATTTGAAATCCGGCCGGATATTCAAATCTAACACAATTCTTATGTCATAATACACCATAAAAACGCTTTATATGGAATCGATAATATAATTAACATTTTATTTAATATATTCCCTATTCGTTTTACATCAATGGGGCTAAAAAATAACCATCTAAATCAAACATGGATAACAAATCTATATGGGATGGTCCATAACACCCAGTTGTTCAGAACTAATACTATAAATGGGGGTTATATGAAAGACGGAGGTTACAAACGATATGAGGAAACTGAGATGTAAGGTACACAGAAAGATATCAAAAGCCCCCTTCACAATTCATAGAAGGGGGCCAGAAAATATTACTTATTAATTAAATGCTGATAAGGCTTGTAGTCGATTTCCTTCTTCTGGAGGAAATTCATCAGGAATTTGTAATCCCGCTTCGGCGTAGCCACGATGTAACCTTTGATGCAGTGATCCCGGGTGACTTCGGTTGCGCCGGATTCGACGGCGATTTTGCCGATTTCGGCTGCAATGGAGTGTTTGGCGATATCCCGGAACGGTCCCGGAACAGGCTGCACCAGCTCGTCCAGAAATGCTTTGGATTCATCCGTCCACAGCGGGCGGCTTCGCTCTACCCAGTAATTTTGCCAATCGAGCTTCGATTTGCCGTCAGCCTTGGGAAGCACTTTCAGAAACTTGCGGAACATGAAAAATCCGCCGATGCCCATCAGCCCGAGCATGACCCATCCCCAGAAGGCAATGGAGTTCATGAACCATGACGGCGGCGCACTGGACGACAAATAGCCCATGACGGCCCCTGTGCTCTTCATCTGTATATCACCTCAACGATTATTGTCACATGACACTTTCATGAGAATTATAACGCATTTCTAGATTTATTTCGATATACAAGCTAAAATAGGTGTAATTGTGTGTTAAAAAAGGGGGATGCAGCATGTTGAAAATTGGTTCCCACGTGTCGTTTTCGGACAAGGGATTGCTGACTGCGACGGCTGAAGCCACGTCATATGGCTCAAGCTCGTTCATGATATATACCGGCGCGCCGCAAAACACGCGCCGCAAGCCGATCGATTCGATGTTTATCGAAGAAGGCAAAGCCGCCATGCAGGAAAGCGGCATTGAGGAGATCGTGGTCCATGCGCCGTACATTATTAACCTCGGATCGTACAAGCCCAACACGTTTGAGCTGGCGGTAAGCTTTTTGCAAGAGGAGATTCGCCGTACGCATGCGGTCGGCGTGAAGAATATCGTTCTCCATCCCGGTGCGTATACCGATAAGGATGCTGAATACGGCATCGACCGAATTGCCGAAGGCCTTAATGAAGTGCTCGGCGGTACGGATGAGACCGAAGTGAAGATTGCACTGGAGACGATGGCAGGTAAAGGCACCGAGATGGGACGCAGTTTTGAAGAAATTGCTTCCATTATTGATAAGGTGAAGTACAATGACCGCTTGGCCATCTGCCTCGACACCTGCCATATTCATGATGCGGGTTACGATATCGTAAATGATCTGGACGGCGTGCTGGAGCAGTTCGACAAGCTGATCGGACTTGACCGGTTAACGGTCGTGCACGTGAATGACAGCAAGAATCCGCGTGGAGCGGGTAAAGACCGTCATACGCCGATTGGAACCGGATGGATCGGCTATGAAGCCATTCAAAGAGTGGTTCATCATGAGAAGCTTCAGGGCAGACCGTTCATTCTGGAGACGCCGTGGATCGGTAAAGATCCGAAAACGCAGCGTCCGATGTATGAGATCGAAATTGCGCTTCTGCGCGGGGATGTGGAAGGCCGTTTCGGGCCGACTTTTGCTCAGCAAGTAGAAGAACTGGGTGCTTTCTTTGCGAAGGAAGGCATCGACTCCCGTTCGTTCGTGCTGGATACCTGGACGCTTCTGAAGAATGATGCCAAAGCCAAAAAGGCGGATCCTCGCGAACCGATGGAGCGTCTGTATGATATGGTCATGGCAGCCGGCCTGCTGTCCGACCTTTCGGAGGAGCAGATCAATCAGCGCCTGATCGCTTGGTTGTCCGGTGTTTCCCTGACTTCATAAGCTTCATTAAATGGCTTTATAATCAGAATACTAAGGCATTCTTCGGGATAACGTCCGCAAGTCGCGGCATGTTTTC
This sequence comes from Paenibacillus sp. QJM3NY_38, assembly GCF_056173265.1. Taxonomy (NCBI): domain Bacteria; kingdom Bacillati; phylum Bacillota; class Bacilli; order Caryophanales; family Paenibacillaceae; genus Paenibacillus; species Paenibacillus sp. QJM3NY_38. The sequence continues at coordinate 5,977,493 of NZ_CM149665.1, read as the reverse complement.
CTGAGAGGCCGATTGACGTTAATTGCAGATTTAAAAGGAGGATCACCAAGTCTCATGGAAATTCACATCAAGAAGGATCTGTCGTCTGCGGCAGGTCAGTACCCTAATCGTGCCCGCATGCTGATCTCCTGTCCGGATGGACCGGGAATTGTGGCGGCGGTCTCCCAGTTTCTGTACCAGCATGGCGCCAACATCGTCCAGTCTGATCAATATACAATGGATCCGGCCGGCGGCATGTTTTTTATGCGGGTTGAATTTGATCTGGAGGATTTGAACACGAAGCTTCCCCAGCTGGAGGAGTCCTTCCGGGAAGTTGCCGATCAATTCCGTATGGAATGGAATATCTACCATGCGGTCCGTAAGAAACGGCTGGCGATTTTTGTTTCAAAAGAAGATCACTGCCTTGTAGAGCTGTTGTGGCAATGGCAGGCCGGCGATCTGGACGCGGATATCGCGCTGGTGGTAAGCAACCATCTGGATATGAAGGAATACGTGGAATCGTTCGGTATCCCGTATCACCACATTCCGGTTACGGCGGATACGAAGCCTCAAGCGGAGCAGCGTCAGCTGGATGTGATCGGCGATGATATCGACGTGATTATCCTTGCGCGTTATATGCAGATTATTTCGCCAACCTTTATCGAACATTACCGCAACCGGATTATCAACATCCACCATTCATTCCTTCCTGCCTTTGTCGGCGGCAAGCCTTATGCGCAAGCCTATAACCGCGGGGTGAAAATTATCGGAGCAACCGCCCATTATGTAACCGAAGAGCTGGATGGCGGGCCGATTATTGAGCAGGACGTGCAGCGCGTTAGCCACCGGGATGATGTCAACGAGTTGAAGCGTATTGGCCGTACCATCGAACGCGTGGTGCTTGCAAGAGCCGTCAAATGGCATGTCGAGGATCGGATTCTGGTGCATAACAATAAAACGGTTGTATTCAACTAACGGTCTGCAAAAGATTTGCAAGCGTGTGTATGATCAGACAGGAAGACAGCCAGCAGGTTCGGAAACAGCACGAACACGATGGCGAGCGATGCCAGAGTAACCGGGCATATGCCTGAGATACAAGTAAGATATGAGGCTGTATTCGGACGATTCATCATAGATAGTACAATGGAGCAGCCCAACACTTTAACGCTGCAATGGATTACCCCTTGATCCCGCTCCTCTTATTGGAGTGGGATTTTTATTTATGGAAGGAAACGTCAAACTTTTTATAGATTCGACTCGTCAATATAGTTGAACTTGTGAAGAGAACCTTTACATACGTCTTCTGAACATAGGTGTCATTTGTCATGAGAAAGCAATTTATATGTGGAGAGGGGAATCATCAGTTGTCGTTTTATACAAAAAAAACGTGGATGTTGCTGCCGATGGTGGCGCTGCTGATTGTTGCAACGTTATCCTTCTCGTTCCCGGCCGGAAACGTCTACGCCGACGGAGCGAAGATTGGCATTCAATCCGAAATGGGTTATCAAGGCAAGATTAAACATGATAAATGGAATCCGCTCAAACTGACCTTAACCAGTGACCGGGATATATCCGGTGACGTGGTCGTGCAGATTCAGAACTACAATGGCTTCGGATATCAAACCTCCTACGTCCAGCAGGTGGACCTGCCGAAGGATACGCCGAAGGAAGTCGTGATCGGCATTCCAGGGGCTGTGCTGAATAAAGATAATAACCAGATCCTCTTCTATGAAGGATCTTATACCAAGGGGAAGCAGATTCCGTTTGCCTCAGGTAAAAATTACGTGCAGGCTTCTCCGTATCAAGGCGCACTCATTGCCGTGTTATCCGATGATCCGGATACGATGAATTTCATGAATGTCCTTAACGGCAAGGGCAACAGCGTGAACGTGTTCCCGCTTAAGAACGCCAGCGTTCCATCGGATGGAATGCTGCTGAACGGACTGGACGTCATCGTGATCAACAATTTTGCTTCCGATACGCTGTCAGAGCCACAACGCAAGGCGATTACAGATTGGGTGAATGGCGGCGGCACCCTGATTCTGGCCGGCGGCGCGGGATATGCCAAAACAGCGGCACCGTTTGCCGACATCACGCCGGTCGTTGCGGATGGAACCACCACCGTTCATTCGCTGGCTGAGCTGGAGAAGCTTGGCGGGAAGCCGCTGAACCTGGATGGGGCATTTACCATTTCCACAGCGAAAGCGGTGGAAGGCGCTCAAATCGGAATTGAAGCGAACGGACAACCTTTGTTTGCCTCGAAAGGCTATGGCCAAGGGAGTGTTCAATATGCGGCCTATGATCTGGCCATGGAGCCGGTGAGCTCATGGGCAGGCCATCCGGATGCTTGGGCATCGATATTGCGCAATAACCTTCCCATGGTGGGCGCGCAGAATGGCATGTACTACAATTCGCTGATGGACAGTTTGAATTACGTTCTGGAGTATTTTCCATCACTGAAGATGCCTTCCTTCACGCTGCTGCTGTGGATGCTCATTATTTATGCGGTCGTCGTTGCCCCGCTGCTCTACTATATCTTGAAGAAGGCGGACAAGCGGGAATGGGCGTGGTTCTTGATCCCGATCATTGCCGTCATCGCGAGCGGTTCCGTTTACGTGGTCGGTTCATCGGACAAGACGCGGGAACTCGCGCACACCATCAACTTGATTGAACTAAACGGTCAGGGGGATGCGGTTAAATCGACGGCTTCCGCATTTTTCACGCCTCGAAGCGGGAACTATGCTTTGGAATTTCCGGAGAATACGTATTTGAAAACGGGGCAGTCCCAGACCAGGTTTGGAGGAATGGGCGAGAATAAGAGTTTTGTCCGAGTGGAGCAGGCGTCCACGACGCTGGAGCTACGCGACATGTCCCAATGGTCATTAGCCAAGGTCTGGGTGGACCGTCAAGGAACCGAGGAGATGGGGCGTCTGGGCATGGATTTGAAGCTGGATGCCAAAGGAGAATTAAACGGTAAGGTCACCAATGACACGATTAACGATTTGACCGAGGTTGTGCTGGTTGTCGGGGGCAAAGCCTACAAGCTGGGAGATATCAAGAAGGGGGATGCTGCAGCCGTTCCTCAGGACCCGAAACAAATCATCAAGTTTACGGGCGGTGACTTGTCCGGGATGCTGTACCCTTATTCGCAGAATGATCCGAAACAGCGTGAGCGCGATATTATGTCCCAATACGGATATTCCAACAGAATGGTCAACAGGGATGCTTACATTTTGGGATGGAGCAAGGACCATTTGACGAATTATACGCTGAAAGGCGCTGAGGTGGACAGTGATCAGCTCAATTTCTGGATACAGCCGGTGGAGATGGATTGGGGACTGAACGGGAAGATCAACATTCCTTATGGCTTTCTGTCTCCCGAGATATCGCAGGTGAATGCGCCGATGTTCGGGGTTTACCCTCATGGAGTTGAAATGGGACAGGGCAGCTTGATCGCCGAGTTCCCGTTAATATCGGAAGGCAACGTGAAGTATTCGGAATTGTCCGTGAAAGGCACCAAATTCAACAACAACGTTACGATGGAGATCTGGAACTCGAAGAAGAGCGCATGGGAGCCTGTTACAGACGCGAACAATGTGTTTACCATTACCAAGAATCCGGAGCAGTATATCGTGGGGAATCGGATCCGCTTCATGATCACCGCCAAGGATCAGACCAACTTTATGATGCCGGAGCTGTCTGTGAAGGGGGAGGCCACTCAATGATCGAGATTAGAAACCTGAGTAAAAAATACGGAACTTTCCATGCGTTGAAGGACATCAGTCTTCATATCGAAAAAGGGACGGTGTTTGGATTTGTCGGTCCGAACGGAGCCGGCAAATCCACAACGATGTCCATATTGGCCACCCTGATGCTGCCAACCTCGGGTGTTGCCAAGGTCGGCGGCTTCGACGTGACCCAGCATCCCAAGGAGGTCCGCAAGCGGATCGGCTACATGCCCGATTTCTTTGGCGTGTATGACCAGCTGAAGTCTACCGAATATTTGCATTTTTACGGGGCAAGTTACGGCATTCCGCGCGCCGAGCGGGAACAGCTCATTCCGCAGCTCCTGGAGCTGGTCAACCTGAGCGACAAAGCGGATACCTACGTCGACAGTCTCTCGCGGGGCATGAAGCAGCGGTTATGCCTTGCCCGGTGCCTGGTGCATGATCCGGACGTCTTGATTCTGGATGAGCCGGCTTCGGGGCTGGATCCGCGGGCGCGGATCGAGATGCGTGAAATATTGAAGGAATTGAAGCTGATGGGCAAGACGATAATCATTTCGTCGCATATTTTGCCTGAGCTGGCGGAGATGGTGGATGAAATCGGCGTGATCGAGCACGGCGAGATGGTTGCCCAAGGCAAGGTGGCCGATATTCAGAGCCGTCTCCGCGTGAAAAAAGTCATCCACATCCGCACGCTCGAGCGTGAAGAGGAATTGGCCGAGAAGCTGCGGGACGAACCGTTTGTCACGTCGGTATTAACGGATAACACCGGCGTCCATGTTCATTACGGCGGGGATGACACGCAGCAGAGCGCTCTGCTGCGACAGGTGGTCTCCTGGGAAATTCCGATTGTCTCGTTTCAGGAAGCGCAGAGCAATCTGGAGGATGTATTCCTCGAAATTACCAAAGGAGGGTCCCGCGAATGAATTGGAGCAGAAAGCTAATTAATCCGGTCATTGACAAGGAATTTCGGCTGCGGATGCGTTCTACGCGTTCCATGCTGTCGGTGTTGTTTTATGTATTGGCGCTCGGAGCCGTTGCGATGGGCTTCATTTATCTCTTCTTATATTTGGGACAGCGGGGACCACAGCGATTCGATCCGCAGATGAGCCAAATGATGTTCTACGTGCTGAGTTTTGCCCAGCTTGTCCTCATCGCATTCATGGCGCCCGCTCTTACCGCCGGTGTCATCAGCAGCGAGCGGGAGAAGCAAACGCTGAGCATGCTGCTGACAACGCAGCAGAGCTCGGCCACGATTGTGCTGAGCAAGCTGGTGTCGGCACTCAGCTTCATGACACTGATCGTGCTGGCCACCCTGCCGGTATACAGCATTGTTTTCCTGTATGGGGGGATTTCGCCGAAACAGCTCATATCCGTCTTTGTTTTTTATTTATTCGTGATGCTGCTGCTCGGTTCGCTTGGGGTGATGTTCTCGACTTTATTTAAAAGAACCATTGTCGCAATTATTGTCACCTACGGTGCGGGACTGATTATCTTCCTTATAACAGGACTTCTGTATTTGTTCTTCATGGGAATTGAACAGCAGAATATGTATCAAAGCGGGCAGGCGCCAACGCCAGGCAGCTATTCCTGGGTCGGATATTTGCTGGGCTTGAATCCGGCTGGGGCGATGATGAGTTTGTTTAACCCGTCCTTCTCAAAAGACGTGTTCCTGCTGCACGGAGGAAGCTTGAACAGCAAGGCTCCCATTGAATTGTGGCTGGAATTTTTCATCGTCTATTCGGTTGTGATCGTTCTCGCCCTGTGGGTTGCCGTACGGAATATCCGTCCTGTCGCCAGGCGGAAGCGTAAGGATAAGAACGAAGAACAGCTCCCGCAAATATCGGAAATGACGCGGGACGAAGCGTAACCTAAAGCATAACAGCAGGGTAAGGAGGAAGAGCAATGGACAACATCATGCGTTTTATCGAAGCCGCGAGACGGCGGCTGCAGCGATTCCGCGTCATAACGTATGTTTTATACGGACTGATGGCAGGGTTTGCCGCACTGCTGCTGCTTCTGGTGCTGGGGAGATTCGTGCCCATAGCCTGGCTTCCCGTTGCATCCGTCGCCATTCCCGTCGGGGCAGGATTCGTGGGTTTGTTATGGGGATGGCTGCATCGGATTCCGATCGAAGAGGCTGCTTCTGCGATGGATCATGTTCCTGACGGAGCGGAGCGAAGTGACATGATGGTGACGGCACTATCGTTCAAAGAAGAGGAGTCGCAGGCCGCAAAATGGCAGCGCGAGCAGGCGGAGCGCTATGGCGCACGTTTTGCAGAGCAATTGCCGGAGCGTCTTCCTTACCCTAACCGTAAAAGACATCTCTTGATCTGTGGCGCTTCGTTGGCTGCCGTGCTCATCCTTGTTTTTGTTCCAAACCCGATGGATAAGAAGGTAGAAGCGGCAAAAGAAGCTCAGAGCTGGATGAAGGAGCAGGCAGCCAAAACCGAAAAGCTGGCGGAAGAACTCCAGAAAGAAACGATCGATCCTGCTGACAGGAAGAAGCTGCAGGAGAAGCTGGATGCCTTGAAAAAAGCGCTGGAGCGTGAGAAGCATCCCGAGCAAGCGCTGGAGAAGCTGGAAGAAACCATGAAAGAGCTGGAGAAAATGGCGAAACAGCAGGAGGAAAAAGCGAAGGCATTGTCGGAGCTGGCCCAAAAAATGCAGCAGGAGAAGGCGTTGTCCCAGGTAGGGAAAAAGCTAGCCGAGGGCATGGCCGATGAGCTCAAGCAGGAAATGAAGAAACTCACCGAGCAGGTGAAAAAGATGTCCCAGGAAGAGAAGAACGAGCTGGCCGATGCTTTGAAAAAGTTGGCTGAGGAAGCGGCCAAGCAGCTGGAGGACGGGAAGCTGGAGCAAGAGCTCAAGAAAGCGGCAGACTCGCTGAAGGAAGGCAAGCTGCCGAAAGAGCTGGAAGAAGCGCTCCAGCAGCTGGCCGAGGAGCTGGCTAAAGCGGCCCAAGCTAAAGCCGCATCCGACAGTCAATCGCAATCCGCCGCTTCGCTGGCGTCCTCCCTTGCTTCGCAAGGACTGAGCTTGGCCGATCAGATGACGGCTGCCGGGATGTCGGTATCGGATGCCTGGAGTAACGGCGGCAGTGCGGAGGCGTTGGCGCAGGCGGGATCCGGGGAAGGCTCGGGAGAAGAAGGCGAAGGCTCGGAGGGAAGCTCCGGGGAAGGCGGCTCCGGGGCCGGTCAAGGTCAAGGCGCCGGCAGTGGGTCCGGTTCGGGGAGCGGCTCTGGATCAGGAGCAGGCTCCGGCTCAGGCGGCAGCGGAGGATCGGGAAGCGGAACCGGAAGCGGAGCCGGCTTCGGCTCAGGCGGTCGCGAGCTTGTGACGATCCCTAGGGATTTCAAGGGCAGCGGCAATGTGCAGAACGATTCCGGCGAGATCAAGGGCAGCGGCGGAGATATTCAGAAGGGCGGCGTTTCGCCGACCGTTCCGGGTATGTCCAGGCCTTATGAGGAAGTGTACCGCGATTATGAGACCGAAGCGCGCAAAACGTTAGATCGCAATCCGCTGCCTGACCAGATGCAAGGGTTGGTTGAGGAGTATTTCATACAGATCAATCCGAATCCGTAGGGGATCGAGGAACCGATAACGAAAAGCTATATAGATTAAACTAAAGAAAAGAAGAACTTCAACGAAAGAAGGCGGAATTATTCTGGAGAAACGAAGTGGTCGCCTTTGTCCCCGGATTTTAACCATGCTATGGATGTATAGAAGAAATCTGGGGGCAACAGTGATCGGAAGAATAATCCGCATTCGTAGTGATGCTCAGGCTAAGAATCTTTAGTTCAACTTATATAGAATGAGTACTTGAACTTTACCAAGAAGATGGAGGTTTCGTCCATGTCGGATATAGCAGTGAGACCACAGGAATGGATGGAGAAAATATCAGGCCTGCGGGAACATATCGGCAAGGTGATTGTCGGGCAGCAGGATGTTGTGGAGCAAATGCTCTGGTGTATCTTTGCAGGAGGGCACGCCCTCCTGGAGGGGATTCCGGGTCTCGGTAAAACGATGCTCGTCCGCACGGTGTCGGAAGCGTTGGAGCTGTCTTTTTCCCGCATACAGTTCACGCCGGATTTGATGCCGAGCGATATAACGGGTACCAATATCCTGTCGTTCGGGCAGCATGGGGACACCGGGATGACCTTTCAAAAGGGTCCGCTGTTCAGCAGCATTGTGCTGGCCGACGAGATTAACCGGGCCACGCCCAAAACCCAAAGTGCCTTGCTGGAGGCCATGCAGGAGAAGACCGTCACGGTGGGTGGGGTAACCCACCAGCTGCCAAAACCTTTCTTCGTTCTTGCCACGCAAAACCCGCTGGAAAACGAGGGAACGTATCCATTGCCGGAGGCGCAGCTTGACCGCTTTCTGCTGAAGATCGAAGTGTCGTATCCAAGCGCGGATGAACTGAAGGAAATCGTGAAGCGAACGACATCCTCCCACGAATTCCAGGTGGAACGGCAAATGACCGGCGACGAGCTGCTGGAAATCCAGCGCGGAGCCCGGGAAGTGCTGGTTGCCGAGGAGATTTTGGACTATGCGGTTCGTCTGCTCATGATGACGCATCCCGAAGAGGCAGCGGCCCCGGAGGCGGTGCGAAAATACGTCCAGTTCGGTTCCGGACCGCGGGGCATTCAGTCCATCATATCAGTGAGCAAGGTCCGTGCATTGTGCAGCGGGCGGATGCATGTATCGACAGGGGATATTCGCGCCGTGGCTTTATCTGCGCTGCGCCACCGTTTGTTCCTGAATTTCGAGGGGCAGGCGCTCGGCATTACGACAGACCATGTCATTCAGGAGGTTCTGCAAGCGCTGGAGGCATCCGCGTGAGCGGGGGCGGGCACCTGCTTCCTCCGGAATGGCTTCCGCGTCTGGAGCGCCTGAGCCTGGGTGCCAAGCGGCGGGTTGCCGGGACGCTGCAGGGAAAGAGGCGATCCCGCCGGCTCGGATCGTCTCTCGAGTTCGCCGATTACCGAGTGTATGCACCCGGCGATGATGTCCGCAGGTTTGACTGGGGCGTCTATTCTCGTACGGGAAAAGCATTCGTGCGTCAATTCATGGACGAACAGGAGCTGACGGTCAGTCTATTCGTGGATTGCTCGGCATCGATGGGGGCTGTCATGTCATCGTCATCCGAACTATCTGCTGCAGATCCGGCAGGAACGAAGGAAAGTCCGAAATGGCTGCTCGCACGTCAACTCGCCGCAAGCATCGGCTACATGGCATTGTCCTCTTACGACAGGCTGCAGATCGCCTGTTACAGCCGTTCGATTAACGCGCGCCTTCCGATCATGAGAGGAAAGGGCTCGGCCCATCGCCTGTTTTCGTTCCTGCAAGGGGCAGAAACGGGAGGCGAGGGCAGTTTGGGCGCAGCGCTTGCGGTTCCTGGCGCACTCCCCCGGCAGCCGGGGATGACCTGGGTGTTCTCGGATTTTTGGCTCGAGGGCGGCGAGGAGGAGTTGTTCAGGGCGCTTTCCCTTTTATCCGGCACCGGGCAGGAAGTGGTGCTGGTGCATGTGTTGTCAAGGGAAGAACTGGAACCTAAATTGACCGGCGATTTGCGATTGGTTGACAGCGAAACGATGAGCGGCAAGGAAGTGGCGTTGACGGGTAAAGTGCTCGATGCTTACAAAGAGGAGCTGGAGCGGTACCGGACGATGCTGTCCCGCGTGTGCGCGGATCGGGGGATGTCTTACGTGCTCATTCCGGCGGACATGCCGCTTACGGATGCGATGTTCGGGGTGCTTGCGGGAGCTGGCCTGGTTACTGGATAGAGCGGGATCCCTTGCAGGGCCCCGTGTCCAAGCATCTGCCGAACTTCATACGTATTTGGGAAGCTGATAGACGGGGAACACCGGTGAATACACATCTATGAAATGCGGGCTTCACGAGCACCTGTTTGTGATCTATATAGAAGAAACAAGAAGAGAACTCATTGAAATAAAACAGGAACAGATGACAGGCCTTCATCCGATGCTTTGAGAAAACGTCCAAGTCGTGTTAGTCAGGGTCCACGGGAGTAAGGAGGGGACACGTTGGGGATTCAATCTTGGCTGAGTCTATGGTTCGGTTTAACGCTGCCGGCCATCGTGCTTATGTATATGTTCAAACGAAAATATGTCGATACAACCGTTCCCAGCCATTTGCTGTGGGAGCGGGTCCTTCGGAACCTGGAGGCCAACAGGCCGTGGCAGAAGCTGCAGAACCGGCTTCTGCTGTGGCTCCAGCTGCTTGCTGCTGCGCTGATGGTCTTCGCACTGATGCAGCCTTTTCTGCAGGTGTCTGGCGGAGGCAGCGCCCACGTGGTCATCGTTGCCGATACCTCGGGCAGCATGAGCGCGCAGTTTCAGCCATCGGCTGAAGGCGAAGCCGCATCCAGGCTGCAATGGATGCAGGAACGAATAAAGGAATACGTGAAGAACCAAGGGAGACGGAGCGAAATCACCCTCCTGTCCGTGGGAGCAAGTCCCATGACGTTGGTCTCCCATGAAAGCGACCGCACCGTCATTGATCAGGCTGTGGATGGGCTGCGGCCCTATTACGGCCAGGCATCCTACAGGGAAACCTTATCGCTCGCTTCCGCTCTGACACGGGAAGAGCGGGATGCAGAGGTCGTTATTTTTACGGACAGCTACTGGAAGCAGGATGCGGCTCCCATAACGTTTCAGGTTCCGGTATCCGTAGAGAAGGTGCAGGGGGAGCTCCCTCTTAACGTGTCCATTGACCAATTCGGCATTTCACCCAAGGGTGAAACAGGTTCATCCTATGGGGCGGTCGCTGTCCTCAGCACGAATGCCAAGGAATCGATGTCGGCTGAAGTGAATCTTTACGGGGATGAACAGCTATTGACCAGCAAGATGCTTGAACTGGAGCCTGGTAAAAAATTAACCGAATCCTTTTCCGATCTGCCGTTTGCGGAAGTGTACCGGCTTGAGTTGTCGCAGGATGACGGATATGCCGCAGACAATCAATCCTTGGCATTCGGTTTGGGTCATGGATCTTCGCGCGTGCTTCTGCTGACTTCGGGCAACTTGTTTCTGGAGAAGGCCTTGCAGCTAAGCGGAGCCGAAGTCACCCGGGTTGCTTTGGACGAGTCCAAAGACAAGACCGCCGAGGACAATGGCAGTGCGGATAAGGAGGCGGGTAAGGGCAGCACAGCTGCGGATGTACCGCCCGTGCCCGAAGGCGAATTTGATCTGCTCGTCATCGACGGGGACGTGCCGGAAGGGTTCAAGCAAGGGAAGTGGGCGGAACTGGCCGCCAAAACGCCGCTCTGGACGATCGGCGGAGAAGGTGCCAAAGTCGGCAACCAAGGGGGGCGCGCCGTGCTTTCCAAGCATCCAGTGACCGCCTATGTAACCTTGTCAGGCGTCTATTTTGGCACGCTACTGGAACAGGCCCCTGCCTGGGGAGAGCCCGTTATAAAGCTGGGGGATCAACCGATCGTCTATGCGGGAAGCGAAAACGGGCGACCGCGCTTGTCGTTTAATTTCCTGCTACAGGATAGTGATCTTCCGTTATCGCCGGAGTTCCCGGTCATGGTCAGCAATGCACTGGAGTGGATGACCTCGGGCAAGGGAAGCGGCCTTGGCCGCTATATGGCTGGCGCGCAAGCGGATATACCGATTGCGGCGGATACGGTAGCGGCAAAATGGGTACCTGCGAGCGGTCTTGCTCTTACTGGCGGCATCCCTGCTGCGGAAGCGCTCCGGAATGAGCAAGGGATATCGCCGGTACAGCTTGTGCCGGAATATCCGGGGCTGTACGCTTTTGAACAGCAAAATGAAGCGGGTGAGAAGCTTAGGTTCTGGCTGGCCGTGACGGCGGATCCATACGAGGCGGATTGGAGCAACGATCAGGGGCCGGTCGTAAGTCAAGCGGCTCCGAACTTGGATGAGTCTGAAGCGGGAGAGCATGCCGGGACATCCGACAGCAACGAAACCGCAAACCGCGCCGGCTCGTTAATGCCATGGCTTGCTTGTCTTGGCACTGGCTGTGATCGCAGCAGAATGGGGGGTGTACCAGCGTGGGCGTTCAATTTAGCCAACCATGGTTGTTGCTGCTGTTGATTCCGGCAGGATTATTTCTCTACTATGCATACAAATCGGATTTTCGATTAAACGGCTTTCGGAAGAAACTGGCTTTATTCTTTAGAACCTGCGTCATTCTATTATTGATTCTTATGATTTCGGGTTTGCATGGCTTTACCGTCCTGAGAGATAAACAGGTTGTATATCTGGCCGACCGTTCCGACAGTATGGGGGATTCAGCCCGGATCGCGAGCTGGATTAACGATTCTCTCACGGCAAAAGGCGAGAAGGATGGCACGGCCGTTGTTTCTACGGGGCTTGAGGGCGCTGTAGAACGGCGGTTAACCTCTGCAGAGAATGCAGGAGCCTCTCTTAATGCGCTGCTGGAGCAGCAGTTTACGGGGCTGGAGTCCGGTCTTCAGCTTGCGGGGAGCCTGTTCGAGGGCAACAGCGATTCCAGAATTGTGTTGATCTCGGACGGGGAAGAGAATGTAGGCAGCATGGCAGCGGCCGGGAGGCTGCTGAAGGACCGGGGCATTGCGGTTGATGTGCTTCCGACGCCGAAGCAGGCCATCCGTGACGTTGCGGTGGAGGAACTGAAAGTACCGGATAAGCTGTATCAAGCGGAGTCTTTCTATGTGGAGGTTATGATCCGCAGCACGTTTAAGACCTCCGGTGAGCTGCGCATTTACGAGGACAACCGTGAGATCGGCCGGGAACGCGTAGACGTCACCCCGGGCGAGAACCGGTATGCCGTGAAAGGCCTGGCCAAGAGTCCGGGACTTCACCGTTACCGTGCCGAAATCTTCATGGACGGGGATGAAGCGTCCGCCAATAATGCTGCGTTCGATTTCACCCGGGTGGAAGGTCCGCCGAACGTACTGATCGTGGAAGGAACCCCGGGAACGTCGGGGAATATCACGGCAGCCCTCGAGTCCGGCATGATCGGCACCGAGGTGATTCCGCCGGAACTGCTCCCGCTGGAAGCGGCCAAGTATGCCGTATACGACAGTATCATCTTTAATAACGTTTCGGGCAGTGACGTTGGCGGCAAGCAGATGGATCTGATCGAGCAGGCGGTCCGCAGCTTTGGCATCGGGTTTATGATGGCGGGCGGCGAGGACAGCTTCGGGATGGGCGGATATTTTAAAACCCCGATCGAAAAGGCGCTGCCGGTCTCCATGGAGCTGGAAGGCAAACGGGAGATTCCATCCCTGGGCCTCATACTCGTCATCGACCGTTCGGGGAGCATGGACGGCAACAAAATCGAATTGGCCAAGGAATCGGCGATGCGAACGGTGGAACTGATGAGAGCCAAGGATACGGTCGGCGTTGTCGCCTTTGACGATCAGCCGTGGTGGGTCGTTCCGCCGCAGAAGCTCGGGGACAAGGAAGAGGTGCTCAGCAGCATCCAGTCGATTCCGAGCGGGGGAGGGACCAACATCTATCCTGCCGTTTCCTCGGCGCTTGAGGAAATGCTGAAGATTAAAACCCAGCGCAGACATATCATTCTGATGACCGACGGGCAGTCCGCCATGAATTCCGGTTATCAGGATTTGACCGATACGATGGTGGAGAACAAAATCACGATGTCTTCCGTGGCGGTCGGGATGGATGCGGACACCAACCTGCTTCAATCCTTGGCGGATGCGGCCAAAGGCCGGTATTACTTCGTTGAGGATGAAACGACGCTGCCGGCGGTATTCAGCCGGGAGGCCGTCATGCTGGCCAAATCCTATATCGTGGATAAACCCTTTGTCCCGGCCGTTCAGAACCCGGCCGATTGGACGAGCCTGTTCCAGCAGGGCGTTCCGGGGCTGTATGGTTATGTAGCGACAACGCCGAAGTCTTCCGCCCAGACGATTCTGTCCAGTCCGGAGCCGGACCCGATCCTGTCACGCTGGCAGTACGGATCCGGACGAACGGTGGCATGGACGAGCGATTTAAGCGGAAAGTGGTCCAAGGAATGGGTATCGTGGTCCGGCTTTGCCAACACGTTGACCGAAATCGTGAAGTGGACATTCCCGCAGTTTACGTCGTCGCCCTATGAAGTGACTACCGAGACGGCCGGCAACCAAGTAAAGCTCCATGTTATGGCAGAGGGCGAGAATCCGCCGGAGAAGCTGAATGCGGTGATCGGGGACGATGAAGCCGGCGAGCAGACGGTAGTGCTCATTCAGGAGGCGCCCGGCCGTTATACCGGACTCGTCAACGTATCCAAGCCGGGAGCCTTCCTCATGTCCCTTGAGGACGCGAGCGGGGAAGAGCCGCTGCAAGCCGCGCCGGGCACCGGTTTTGTTGTGCCGTATTCGCCGGAATACCGGCTATCTTCCGGCAGCGGCGAGGAAGCCATGAAGCGGCTGGCCGAGATAACCGGGGGCCGCGTACTATCCTGGGATAACCCGGCCGAAGTGTTCGACCGGCAGGCGGCCTCGCGGATGCAGCTCCATGATTGGAGTTATCCGCTGCTGGCGGCGGCCCTGCTGCTGTGGGTCGCCGACATCGCCGTGCGGCGCCTGGCTCTGCCATGGGGCGCCATCGGCGCTAGGCTGGCCGCCCTGCTCCGCAGGCGGCCTGCACCTGCCGGCGAGGCCGGGCGTGACGCCGGCCTCGAGCGGCTGGCGGCGCGCAAAGCCCGCGCCGCCCAGTTCTACGGCGGCAGCTCCGCGAAGCCGCCGCCGCAGGCCCCGCCCGCGCGCGAACGCAGCGGCGCGGGCCAGGGCGCCGGGGGCGGGAACCCCGCCCCGGCAGCTGGCGCAGCTCCGGCAGGGGGCCGCAAGGCCCCGCCGGAGGCGCGCGATTCGCAGCGGGTGAATGCCCCGCTGCGGGAAGAGCGGCCGGCGCAGGCGAAGCCGGCCGCAAGCCAGGGCGCGCGCAAGGGAAGCGCGCCCACGCCACCCCCGCCCCCGCCGCCGAAGGCGCAGGGGGACGGCAGCGGCCGGCCCGGGGAGACCGGGCCGGCTCCGGAAGGAGGCTCCTCCATGGATCGCCTCCTTAAAGCCAAAAAACGCGGCACGCGCTGATGTGCCGCCTCACGCTTCGGCCGAAGCTGTCTAATGTGCAGCTTCGGCCGAAGCTTTTTTAATTGTCGAATGAAGTAACTTTTTCCATGCCGCCGATGTCCGTAAAATCGTTTAACGGATGTCGAATCCGGTTATAACCGGACTATTAAGGGAAATAATGCAAGGGGGATGTCGTTCGCCCTGGCGGCTTTTACACAACTTTGACAATTACGTTATGGAAATGAAAGACGTGTGGTGATACAATAAGAGTCAAAATGATATTCTCAACATTCCTAACTGCTCTGATACCATGTGGATTGGGGCTGGAGGGACGTAAGAAGCCTTCATTTTCGAAGCTTACTATGGAAAAGATTTGAGGAGGACGAATCATGACAACTGAACATAACCAAACGATCGACAACCTGTCCATCGCAACGATCCGGACACTGGCGATCGACGCGATCGAAAAAGCCAACTCCGGTCATCCGGGCATGCCGATGGGGTCTGCACCTATGGGCTACCAACTGTTCGCGAAGACGATGAACCATAACCCGGACCAGCCGGCGTGGATTAACCGCGACCGTTTTGTCTTGTCTGCAGGCCATGGCTCCATGCTGCTCTACAGCCTGCTTCACCTGAGCGGTTATGACTTGTCCATTGAGGATCTCAAACAGTTCCGTCAATGGGGAAGCAAAACCCCGGGTCACCCGGAATTCGGCCACACGGCCGGCGTAGATGCAACGACAGGTCCGCTTGGACAAGGCGTGGCTATGGCTGTAGGTATGGCAATGGCTGAAGCTCATTTGGGCGCGACTTACAATAAAGACGGCTTCAACGTAGTGGATCACTATACGTATGCGATTTGCGGCGACGGTGACATGATGGAGGGCGTGGCTTCCGAGGCAGCTTCCCTGGCAGGTCATTTGAAGCTTGGCAAACTGATCATGTTGTACGATTCCAATGATATCTCCCTTGACGGCGAGCTCAGCCTGGCATTCTCCGAGAACGTAGCGAAGCGCTTTGATGCTTATGGCTGGCAAGTGCTGCGCGTAGAAGATGGTAACGATTTGCCTGCGATCGAGAAAGCGATCGAGGAAGCGAAAGCCGATACGGACCGTCCGACGCTGATCGAAGTGAAGACCGTCATTGGTTACGGCAGCCCGAACAAACAAGGTAAAGGCGGCCATGGCGGTACGCACGGTTCTCCGCTTGGAGCTGATGAAGCGAAGCTGACCAAGGATTTCTATAATTGGGTATATGAAGAGGATTTCTATGTGCCTGAGGAAGTGCGCGAGCATTTCGGCAAAGTGAAAGAGCGCGGCATTGCAGCTTATCAAGCTTGGGTTGATCAATTTGCGAAATACAAAGAAGCTTATCCTGAGCTGGCGGCGCAATTCGAGCGCGGTGAATCCGGCGAATTGGCTGAAGGATGGGACAAAGACCTTCCGAAATACAGCGCGGATGACAAAGCGGTATCCACTCGCGTGGCTTCCGGTAAAGCGCTGAACGGGTTGACTGCAGGCGTACCGCAGCTGCTCGGCGGATCAGCTGACCTGGAAAGCTCCACGATGACTCACTTGAACGACTTGGCCTCTTTCACAGCGAACAGCTACGAAGGCCGCAACGTGTATTATGGTGTTCGTGAATTCGCAATGGCCGGTGCCATGAACGGTATCGCTCTTCATGGCGGACTGAAGATTTTCGGCGGTACGTTCTTCGTATTTACGGATTATCTCCGTCCGGCTGTACGTCTGGCTGCGATCATGAAGCTGCCGGTTACGTATGTACTGACTCATGACAGCATCGCTGTCGGTGAAGACGGTCCTACGCATGAACCGATTGAACAATTGGCTTCCCTGCGCATCATTCCTGGCTTGACGGTGATCCGTCCTGCGGATGCCAACGAAACTTCCGCGGCATGGGCTTATGCGGTTGAGAACACAGACCGTCCGGTAGCGCTGGTGCTGACTCGTCAGAATCTGCCGATCCTTGCAGGCACGGCGGATCATGCACGTGAAGGCATCAAACGCGGCGCTTATGTTGTTGCTGACGCGAAGGATGGCAACGTGCAGGCTCAAATCATTGCAACGGGTTCCGAGGTTCAGCTTGCCGTTAAAGCGCAAGCAGCATTGGCTGAAGAAGGAATCGCCGTACGCGTCATCAGCATGCCGAGCTGGGATCTGTTCGACAGCCAGGATCAGGCATACAAAGATTCCGTGCTGCTTCCTGACGTAAAAGCCCGTCTGGCTATTGAAATGGCTCATCCGTTCGGATGGGAGCGTTATGTCGGAGACAAAGGCGACATCCTGGGCATCAACACATTTGGTGCTTCGGCTCCTGGCGACCGCGTCATTGCCGAATACGGATTTACCGTTGAGAACGTGGTTAGCCGCGTAAAAGGCTTGCTGTAATCCAAGTGGATCTAACTCTATATTGATTTTCCGGCACCCGCATCATGCGGGTGCCGTCCATATATTAAGCCATAACGATGTTGGAGGAGGAGAGTTTGTCGATGTCACAATTTAAGAATGCTACCGTCACAAAGGCAGCCAACGTTTACTATGAGGGGAAGGTAACCAGCCGTACGGTGCTGCTGGAGAATGGCGAGAAGGTAACGCTCGGTATCATGCTTCCGGGAAGCTATGAATTCGGAACGGATGGCCCTGAGATTATGGAGATTTTGTCGGGCGATTTGCGTGTTCTGCTGCCTGGAGAGCAGGAGTGGTTAGAGATTCAAGGGTCTGCGACCTTTAACGTTCCGGGCAATTCAAGCTTTAAGCTGGAAATCCGCACCGTTACGGATTATTGCTGCTCTTATCCGACCATGTAATAGTTTTAGCGCTCCACATGACTTTGTGTCCGTAAATAAACATCAAAAAGGCTCAGAGCCGTTGGCTCTGAACCCTTACTGTCAATGCCGGATATCAACGCATGCCGTTAACGTTGGTTGCTATAATGGACTTATTCCTCCGGGATCGTCACGATCTCGCCTTTATATCCGGGAGCCCGGTTATCAAGCTCTACGTATCCTTCGCTCCATTCCTGATTACGGTCGAGCAGTTTGTAGCTGGTGACGCCGGAAGGATAACGGAATGCGAATTCGGCTACAGTCCAGTTTCTGGCATCCGGCTGCTTACCGATCTCGGCTTGAACCGGGGGCAGGAAGAACAGGTTCTGATTCGCAGCCGCTTTGGCGGAGTAATCCAGCTTGCCTTGCCATTTCAAATATTTGACGCCACCCTGGATCTCGTAATATTCGGCGATGTCGTTATCGACCAGGAAGAAGCGATTGGATTTGCCTCTTGGAAAATAATAATCCACGCCCTGCATTTCCACAGGGAGCATTTCCAGCTCAGGTTTCTGCAGTTGGGATGAATAAGGCAGCTTGGCTGCAGCATTCCGGGCGGTGGCCAGATCGGAGCTCTTTAAGTCAGCGAGCATAGCAGCATCTGCTTTATTGATATATGTCGTCTTTAGAGAACCATTCCAGGCGATGTCAGCATCAAAAGCTTGGGCTACGGCCCTCAGGGGAATCATGGTCTTGCCTTTATGGAGCAGCGGGGCTGCAGGCAGCGTCTTCTGAACTCCGCTCACTTCCATGCGTGTGCTTCCCGCTGTGAGAATCACCGTTCGGTGGTCACCCTGAATCGTCACCTGTTTCTTGCTGTTGTCGTACTTCATGACGTAGTTACCCAGAGGTTTGAGATCGGTTAGGGTAACAAAGGTGGAGCCCTGCTTGATCAGCACTTCACCGCTCGCGGTAACATTGTTAATCGAAGCGGTTGGTTTGGCTGCGGCAGAAGCAGGTGTACCGGCTATTGCAGGAGACAGAACAGCGGTTAGTATGACAGCAGCTGCCATTGCTTTTAATCTTTTGGTCCATTTCATGTTGTAATTCCTCCCTTTGCATAGTAGACGGAAGTGAAATGCAAAAAGTTTCTTTCCGAGAGGGAAATGATGGAATGACCAAAAAAATAGCTCCTTCCTCCTGGTCCGGATGAACCGAAAACCAGCAAGAAGGAGCCATTATAAGATTTAGCACGGCTTGTTTGTTATTACTGCTGTTGTTCGCCGATCTTCTGGCCGATCCAGGCCTCATAGCATTTCACGACAGCGGAAAGATCCTCTTCGCCATAACCTTCGCTGGCACCGGCTTGGAACAGGCTCTTGGCCAGATTCAGCATAGGGGAAGGCATTCCGATGCCATCGGTGAGCGAGGAGGCCAGCTTGAGGTCCTTGAGCATGAGCGCAAGCGAGAACTGGTTGCTGAAGTCGCCCTCGATAATTTTGCGTCCCTTCAGCTCAGCCGCTTTGCTGCCGGCTGATCCCAGCTGCACGAGCTCCAGGAAGTTGTCAGCGGGAATGCCTGATTTCGCCGCGATGGCGAAGCCTTCGGCAAGGGCCAGATTGTTAATGCCCACGATGGTATTATGCGCAAGCTTCGCGACAGCGCCGCTTCCGTTAGGTCCCATGTGGATGACTTTTTTGCCCAGGGTGTCAAATACGTCCGCATGAGCTTCGATGACCGCGGCATCGCCGCCAACCATGAAGACCAAGGTTCCATCCATCGCTGCAGGCTTGCTGCCGGTTACCGGGGCATCCAGGAAGGAAGCGCCGAGACCGGATACGGCGGAAGCAATTTCCTTGACAAGGCTCTCGGAGATCGTGCTGCAGTCAATGACGGTCATCCCGCTCGTCAGGGAGCCGAGCAGACCATTCTCTCCATAGAATACATCGCGGATGGATTGGTCGTTGCTTACCATTGTAATGACAAGATCTTGTCCATCAGCCGCTTCACGAGGCGTCTCCGCAATGGAGGCTCCCTGTTCGGCGAGCGGACGGCATTTTTCGTGGGTGCGGTTATACACGGTCACATCGTAATCCTGCTTCAGCAGATTGGAGGCCATGGGAGCGCCCATGGTGCCCAGTCCGATAAACCCGATTTTTTTCATAGCTATATCACCTTCGATTATGGATTCCTGATCCACTCTATCTTAGCATGGGTTCCTGAAACGAAGCCAGCGTTTGTGAGGAATGGAAGCGCAAGGGAGATCCGCGCATGAAGAATAGATGACAGTTGGCCTGCGAAACTTGCGGTCTTTATTAAATTAAAGTATCCTATTTCTAAATTCACAGGAGGTTTAAGGCATGTCTAAAAAAATCAAGTTTGATTACAGTAAAGCACTGACTTTTGTCAATCAGCACGAAGTTGACTATTTCGCTGAGCCGATCCGCACAGCTCATGACCAGTTACATAACGGTACGGGAGCCGGCTCCGATTATCTGGGCTGGATCGACCTGCCGACGCAGTATGATAAAGAAGAATTCTCGCGCATCCAGAAAGCGGCTGCCAAAATCCAAAACGATTCGGACGTCCTGATCGTTATCGGAATCGGAGGCTCCTATCTCGGGGCACGCGCGGCCATCGAAATGCTCTCGCACTCGTTCTATAATGAGCTGTCGAAGGACCAGCGCAAGACACCGGAAATCTATTTTGCGGGTAACAACATTAGCTCCACTTATGTGACTCACCTGCTTCAATTGATTGAAGGCAAGGACTTCTCCGTCAACGTCATCTCCAAATCCGGCACAACGACAGAGCCGGCTATCGCATTCCGTATTTTCCGTGCGGAACTGGAGAAGAAATACGGCAAAGAAGAAGCTCGCAAACGCATTTACGCTACGACGGATCAATCGAAGGGCGCCCTTAAGAAGCTGGCTACCGAAGAAGGCTACGAGTCCTTTATCATCCCTGACGATGTGGGCGGACGTTACTCCGTGCTGACAGCGGTCGGTCTGCTTCCGATTGCTACGGCAGGCATCAACATTGAAGAAATGATGCAAGGCGCGGCTGACGCATCCAAGGAATACAGCAGCCCGAACGTAGCCGAGAACGAAGCTTACCAATATGCGGCGGTTCGTAACGCGCTTTACCGTAAAGGCAAAGGCATCGAGATCCTCGTGAACTACGAGCCTTCCCTGCATTTTGTATCGGAATGGTGGAAGCAGCTTTACGGCGAGAGTGAAGGCAAGGATTACAAGGGGATTTACCCGGCATCCGTCGATTTCTCTACGGATCTGCACTCCATGGGTCAATTTATCCAGGAAGGCAGCCGCAACATCTTCGAAACGGTCATTCAGGTGGAGAACGTATCCGAGCATATTACGATCGAATCGGATCCGGACGATCTGGACGGCTTGAACTTCCTGACCGGGAAAACATTGGATTTTGTTAACAAAAAGGCCTTCCAAGGCACGATGCTGGCCCATACAGACGGACAAGTTCCGAATTTGATTGTGACAATTCCAGATTTCACTCCCTATTCGTTCGGATATCTGGTATACTTTTTCGAAAAGGCCTGCGGTATCAGCGGCTATCTGTTGGGTGTCAACCCGTTTGACCAACCGGGCGTAGAGGCGTACAAGAAAAATATGTTCGCACTGCTCGGCAAACCTGGGTATGAGAAAGAGAAGGCCGAATTGGAAGCTAGACTTTCCAAATAACCTGACACTTTCATTGGATTAGACGTAAGACGCTGAAGGAAGCAGTCCGCTGGCATATCATTGCCGTGGACTGCTTTCTTGGCAATATAGAGGTGGTTGTAGTTTCATGCTGGATCGTTACAAAACGGTACGTCAGGCGGGCTCCAAAGAGATCGTCATCAAGAAATCGCGTTTCATCGGGCATGTGATGCCGGTTGAAACCGAAGAGGAAGCCGTCGCTTTTATTGAAGAGATCAAGAAAAAACATTGGAATGCTACCCATAACTGTTCCGCTTATATGATCGGCGAGCGGGATGAGATTCAGAAGCAATCGGACGACGGGGAACCGAGCGGAACGGCTGGTAAGCCAATTCTCGAGGTGATCCGCAATCAGGGGCGGAAGAATGTAGCCATTGTGGTCACGCGTTATTTTGGCGGCATTATGCTGGGTGCGGGCGGATTGATCCGGGCGTACACCGACGGAGCCGTGGCTGCGATTGAGTCAGGCGATCCGATTACAAGGGTTCTTCATCGGGAGATTTTCGTGGAGCTGGATTATACCTGGCTGGGTAAAGTGGAGAACGAGCTACGCAACCGAGGCGTTCGTATGGGAGAGACAAACTTTGCCGACACGGTGACCTTGACCTGCTTGCCGCTCGATGGTGATGCGGAGAGCTTTATGTCTTGGATGGTGGATTTGACACAGGGGCAGTCCCTGATCACAGAGGGAGAGCGGCTTTATTTTATTGAAGGGGAATAAAATAATATGGCAAGAAGAGCAGTCGAACGCGAGTTGTCGAGAGAGCGGATACTGGAAGCAGCCAGGCATTTGTTCATAACCAAAGGATACAGGGCCATATCGATGCGAAGCATCGGGCAGCATCTGGGTTATAGCCACGGCTCCTTGTATTATCATTTTAAGGAAAAGGCGGAGCTTTTCTACGCCATTGTCATGAAGGACTTTAATGATCTAAGTGATTTGCTGTTGGAAGTCTCGGGAAAGCCTCCCTGTGACGGGGTATCGAAGCTGGAGCAGCTGATGCTGGAATTCGTTCGTTTCGGTCTGGATAATCCTTACCAGTACGAAATCATGTTCATGATTCGGGACGAAGAGCTGCTGTCCTACTGTCGCTCTGAGCAGGGACGCTGTTTTGAAATGTTTGCTATGCTGGTCCGTCAGTATTTGCTTGAGGAGAATTACAGTGAGGAAGAACGGCGAACCGTTCCGTTGACTTTGTTTTTGTCGCTGCATGGATTTATATCGTATTATATTCAGGACAGAATTGGTTTTGATGAGATTAAACCAGCCGCTCTTACCCATATCAAAGTGTTATGCCGGAGTTTGTACAGCAGGGTCTGATGTTTAAATACGGTCAAAACGCGCAGCTTGATGCTTCAATCCGTTACAACGATCTAGCGTTGAAACGTCAATCACCTAATGAATAAAACACAGACAGGTTCACGCCCCCTAGCATGTGCCTGTCTGCTTTTTGTGTTGTTATACATACGCTGGCGTCAACATAACATCTTATTTGAGGGATCATCCTTCCATGATCTTCACATGATATTGGCGCTGCCGCGGTCCGTCGAATTCGCAGAAATAAATGCCCTGCCAACGTCCGAGGAGCAGGTGCCCGTTCTGAATGATCACGGTCTGGGAAGGGCCGCAGGTGATCGATTTGAGGTGGGAAGCGGTGTTGCCCTCCGCATGGCGATACTTGGGATGATTCCAAGGATAGACCTCATCGAGCGACATCAGGACGTCCCGTTTCACATCAGGATCCGCATTCTCATTGATGGCAATCCCCGCCGTCGTATGCGGGCAGTAGATCAGGACCGTTCCCTGCTGGACCCCGCTTTGTTTCACATAGGAGTGGATCTCCCTTGTAATATCCCTCATCTCATCTCGACCTTGCGTATCCAATTCACCGGTATACAGCATGTAGATACCTCCTCATTATTTGCCATTTCTTTTATTTTACCCGATAAAGTGCAAAAGATGGATTGACGATGGGATTCCGCTTTTGGTAAAGTATGTGTAAAGAAAACCAAGTATACAAATAGGAAATATAAAGATGGTTTGCGAAAGTGTCGACCGGAATGCCATCCGGAGGCGGGAGGGATACGAGATGACAACATGGATTCGTCATAAAGGTTGGACTTGGGGGTTTCGAAGTACCGTACTGCTTTATTTTCTTGCCTTGATCGTACTGCCGATCTTTGGGGTATATGTGCAATCATTCTCTGCAGGATGGAGTCATTTTACGGAGAGCATTATGGATCCGATAGCATGGAAGGCTGTGCTGCTTACCATCAAGCTGGGCGTCATCTCTACTTTCATCAACGTGCTTATCGGAACGATGATTGCATGGGTGCTTATCCGATATAAGTTTCCGGGAAGGACGCTGCTGAACAGTCTGGTCGACCTGCCCTTTGCACTGCCGACAGCCGTTGGCGGTCTGATGATATTGCTGCTGCTGGGCCCCGGGAGCTTTCTCGGTGGTTTGGCAGAGAAATTGGGTTTTGAAATTGTATTCCACCAGCCCGCGATTGTGATAGCGATGATGTTTGTCACGTTTCCGTTTGTCATCCGTGCGGTTCAGCCGCTGCTGGAGGAGCTCGACCCGCTGGAGGAAGAAGCGGCTTATACGATGGGAGCTTCCAGGACGAGAACCTTCTTTAAAGTCATCCTGCCGTCGATGCTGCCCGGGATTATCAGCGGAGGAATGCTGGCATTCTCAAGGGCATTAGCCGAATTCGGGGCCGTTGTCTTGGTGGCCGGCAACATTCCGGGAAGAACACTTATTGCCTCGGTTTTTATTTTTGGTGAGGTCGAGAGCGATAATCCTGCTGGAGCAGCTGCGGTATCTATTCTGCTCCTTACCCTCTCTTTCATCATCCTCTGGGTGATCAATGCCGTACAGCAGAGGGGGAGACGAGTTTGAGACGTCTGTGGATCGGACTTACGTACGCTGTATTTATTATTCTGCTAATCATCCCCCTGTCCCGAATTGCGATCGGTGCGTTTGATAAAGGGCTGAGCGGGTTTGCCGAAGGTTTGTTCAGGCCGGAAGCCTTGCATGCCCTGATGATGACGGGGCTTATAGTGGTATTCGTTACGTTCTTCAATGCGTTGTTTGGCATCATGATGGCGTTGTACCTGGTACGGGCGAATTGGCTGAGCCGAAAGATCAAGGGCATTCTGAACAGCATTGTCGATTTGCCCTATGCGGTATCGCCGGTCATTGGCGGTTTGATGATTGTACTGCTGCTCGGACCCGACAGCATCATCGGCGGTTTTTTTGAAGGGATCGGGTTTAAAGTGGTGTATGCTTTCCCAGGTATGGTAATCGCCACACTGTTCGTCACGTTTCCGCTCATGGTTCGTGAGGTCATGCCTGTATTGCAGGAAATTGGAAATGATCAGGAACAGGCGGCAGCGACGCTGGGGGCTTACGAATGGACAACGTTCCGAAAGGTAACATGGCCTTCCATCCGGTGGGCTGTCGTATATGGCCTGGTACTCACGGTGGCCCGTTCATTGGGCGAGTTTGGTGCGGTGCTGGTGGTGTCCGGTAATATCATGAATAAAACTCAAACGGCGACAACGTTAGTATACCAGGATGTGGAGAATTTTAACGTGGCTGCGGCGAATGGCGTCGCATTGGTATTGGCTGCCTTCTCGGTAGGACTCTTGCTGCTGATGGAATGGGCCAAAAAAAGAAAGGATGTGCATTGATATGCATGTGGAGGTTCGCGATCTGAACAAGCATTTTGGTACGTTTCATGCCGTCAAGGATGTCAGCTTCGAGATTGAGAAGGGACATCTGATTGGACTTCTGGGGCCCAGCGGAGGCGGCAAAACCTCCATCCTGCGCATGCTGGCCGGGCTTGAGAATCCGGACTCCGGGCAAATCTCCTTTCACGGCCAAGTGGTCAATGATCTGCCGCCGCAGGAGCGCGGCATCGGCTTTGTATTCCAGAACTATGCCTTGTTTAAGCATATGACCGTGTTTGATAACATCGCTTTCGGCTTGAAGGTGAAGAAGACTCCCAAGGCGATAATCAGGGACCGGGTAATGGAATTGGTGGAGCTGACCGGCTTAAAAGGTTTCGAGAGCCGCTATCCGCACCAGTTATCGGGCGGACAGCGTCAGCGTGTAGCCTTTGCCAGAGCGCTGGCACCTGAACCGCAGCTGCTCTTATTGGATGAACCGTTCGCTGCCATCGATGCGAAGATCCGCCAGGAGCTGCGCTCCTGGCTTCGCGAGCTGATCGAGCGGGTCGGCATTACATCGATATTTGTTACGCATGACCAGGATGAGGCGATTGAAGTCGCCGACGAAATTATGATTATTAATCAGGGACGCGTTGAGCAGAAGGGGACGCCTTGGGATATTTACAAGGAGCCGAAGACGCCGTTTGTCGCTTCATTCATAGGGGAATCCACCGTGATTTCGAGCGCGGCCGAGCTGAAGGGATTTGAAGCAGCGGCTAACAAGAATGCGACGCGTGCGCTGATTCGTCCGGAATACATCGAGATTGGAAGCAAGCATGATTTCAGCGTGTTGTCCGCAACGGAGACGGGGATCGTCCGTCATCTGCATTTCCGCGGCAGCGAATGGCTGGTGGAGGTGGAGGTTAAGGGACATAAGCTGATCACCTACCGTTCACTAGAGAAGGAAACGCTGTATCCGGGTCAAGAGGTCCGGGTCCTCGTTCACCGGGCTTATCTCTTTAATGAAGAGCACAGCTGGATCGAGGAGAATCGACTGAAGGTCGACCCGATGCCAATTATGATCTGATGGTTCTAAATATCCGAAGGGAAGTGGATTCATTCATGCGGATCTTAAATATGAAACGCACCTCATTCCTGCTGGTTGGCATGGCGCTTCTCTTCAGTTTTTTTATGGCAGGATGCGCCAGTGATCCGCCGGATCGCGAAGAAGTGATATCCCGAGCGGGAGAGAGAACGATCGTTCTGGGCGCGTACAGCGTGGCCAGAGATGCCCTGTCCGAGATCATCCCTGCTTTTCAAGCGCAGTGGAAGGAGCAGACGGGAGAAACCATTCGGTTTCAGGAATCCTACGAGGCTTCCGGAACACAAGCTCGTGCCATCACGGGCGGATTTGAGGCCGACGTAACGCTGCTTGCCATGGAAGGGGATGTCGACAAGCTGGTTCGGGAAGGGCTTGTGGACCCGGAATGGAAATCTCAGCCGTATAACGGCATGGTGACACGATCGATTGTCGTTCTCGGCACGCGCGAGGGAAATCCGAAAGGAATACGGGATTTCGACGATCTGACCCGATCGGACGTCAAGGTGCTGTATCCGAATCCGAAGACCTCGGGCGGCGCCCAGTGGGACATTAACGCAATCTACGGCGCGGGGCTGAAACAATCGGAAGAGAACGGAAAGCGTGACCCTGCCGAAGCGAAAGCCTTCCTTGAAGCGGTTCACCGCAATGTGGAATCGCTCGATAAAAGCGGGCGGGCTTCCATGGCGGCTTTTGAATACGGGGTCGGCGACGTGATCGTCACGTATGAGAACGAGCTGCTCGCCCGGATTGCTCAAGGCGTCCAGTATGATATCGTTGTGCCGCAGCACACGATGCTGATCGAGAATCCGGCTGCAGTCGTCGAGCGTTTCGCTGAAAAACACGGCACGCTGGATGTATCGGCAGCTTTCGTAGAGTACTTGCGCACGCCGGAGGCGCAGAGCATATTTGTGAAGTATGGGTTCCGTCCAGTTGAAGAATCGGTGTTTGAACAGACGAAGGATCAGTTTTCCAATCCGCCGGGGTTATTCGATATCGAGTATCTGGGTGGATGGGATCAGGTGCGCGAGACGCTGTATTCCAAGCGCGGAGTCTGGTATCAGGTGCTGGCCGGTCTATGATGCTCGCGGCAAACGGGAGCGATTGAGGGTTCATGAGGGGCAGTCGCGTGCTGAACTGCGTTTCGCAAATGACCCGTCGATCAAAAAAGACAAAAAAGCGAGCCGTCCAGGATCTCCTGGCCGGCTCTTATTTGTATATATAGAACATTAAGCGATAACGCCTCATGTACTGGAAGTTTCCCATGTAAACGGATGGTGCCGTACAATCCTTGCCCTACACGCTCAATTTCCGCGCTTCCCATTCTTCGCGCAGAATGCCCATGCGAATGGAATCGTAGTAGACGCCCTCGTAATATCTGCACTTTCGCATACGGCCTTCGAGCTGCATGCCAACCTTCTCCGCGCAGCGCATCATTCTCGGGTTGCCGGACCAGGTGGTGATGCCGACACGAGCGATGGTGAGATTTTGAAACAGACATTCCACCCACAGCGACAGCGCTTCCGTACCGTATCCGCCGCTCCAATGGCTCGGATCGTATATCAGGATGCCCGCTTCCAGCCAGCGTGAGGCTTCATGCTCCCAATAGAACGTGACGATGCCAATCGTCTTTCCCCCTGCTTCGA
Source organism: Paenibacillus sp. QJM3NY_38 (assembly GCF_056173265.1). Classification (NCBI taxonomy): domain Bacteria; kingdom Bacillati; phylum Bacillota; class Bacilli; order Caryophanales; family Paenibacillaceae; genus Paenibacillus; species Paenibacillus sp. QJM3NY_38. Next base: position 5,949,796 of record NZ_CM149665.1, on the reverse strand, counting down.
TGAGCAAATCACTCGGAAATTGATCGGTTTCGAAGTCGGCGTTCCACTGGGTTTCAAATATTTCGTAGGAAATCTGCTTGAGCGGGAAATAAGGAGCGTCGTATTTTTTCCATTCCGGATTCTTCGTGCCATAGATCAGATTATATAAAACCGGGGTATCCTCGGGTTTCCTGGATCTAAGCGTCACTTTGCTGCCTTCAAGGCGAATTTTTTGCATATGTAGAAATTCCTTTCGCTCTGTATTCTGTACATGCTTAAGTACGGTCCGGGTTCTCTACATTGTAACGGTGAACAAGATGGTTGCCAACTAAATTTGGATAAATGATCCTTTATATGAAACATTAGGTGAGGCCATTCCGTCAATAGCAGATAGACAAAGAATCTGAGATTGAAGGGGGACAAGGTTATGCGAAAAAGAATGGTACTCTCGGGCCTTTGTTTACTTATGGGGCTTACCGCTTGCGCTCAGGACAGCGATATTCAGTCAGGGGAACCGCAAGCCATTGTGGATATGCAGCCCAAAGTGAAGGAATTGTCCGCTGAGGAACGTAAAGAGGTATTGACCAAGATTGATACCGGCATGGTGGAAGCGCAGAATGATTTTGGCTTACGATTGCATCAGGCGTTATCGAATAACCCGGAGTACAGAAGCGATAATCTGATTATTTCTCCGTACAGCGTTACGCAAGCTTTGGCACTGGCCTATAACGGGACAGCGGGCGGTACGGCCGCCGAGATGTCCGACGTACTTGGATGGAAGGGCATGAACGTGGCTGATATCAACGATGGGAACCGCCAGCTGCAATTATTGCTGGAGAACGGGGGAGGCGTCGTGCTGAATGTGGCCAATTCCGTTTGGTACCAGCCTGGCCTTGAGATGAAGAAGACGTATTTGCAGGCCGTTAAGGATAGCTATCGTGCTGAAATTAAGGAGGCCGACTTGTTGCATGCCGATGCAATGGATGCCATAAATCGGTGGGTGAACGACAAGACGAGCGGCATGATTCCTTCGATATATGATAAGCCACCGGGCGGCGTTGCGGTTCTCATCAATGCCATTTATTTTAACGGCGGGTGGATGGATGAATTTGATCCGGCGAATACCGTGGATGAAGAATTCACGCTTTCTGACGGCACCACTCAAAAAATTCCGATGATGAAGCGGGAAGGGCAATACAGTTACAAAGAAGGGGAGTCCTGGCAGGCGATCCGCATCCCTTATGGAGATGGCCGCATGCATATGCTGGTCATCCTGCCGAAGGAATCCTCATCCATGGATGAGCTGCAGCAGCAGTTGTGGAAGGATACGTCCGTCTGGAAAGGTGATTTCCCGCATGAGACCATCCAGCTTGGGCTGCCCAAATTTAAGGTAGAACAGACCTTCGAGCTCCCGGATGCGCTTCAAAGTTTGGGGATGATTCAGGCATTCGACAGGGATGCAGCTGATTTTAGCGCCATGGCTGCCGATGGAGAGAAATTTTGGATTGACAAGGTAAAACACAAAACGGTGGTGGATGTCAGTGAGAAGGGCACAGAGGCCGCTGCGATCACAGCGGTTGGGGTCGAGACAAGTGCTGCTCAGCCTACCGAGCCGATCGTCATGAATGTCGACCGCCCTTTTTTCTTCGCCATTGAAGATCGGGACACGGGTGCATGGTTATTTATGGGGTCTGTTTTGAAACCGTAGCATATACTATACCAACATGCGCCTGCCATAATTTTCACCCAAAAATAGGCAACTTTGTTATAATGGTCGAATAAGACTAAAATGTATAACAAAGGGAGAATAGGATGTGCCTATGACCATACCGAAGCCGAATTTATTCATAGGCTCTTCCAGAGAGGCCATCAAGTATGCAAGGGCGATCCACGAACAGCTTAAACGGTCCGCCCAAGTGACACCTTGGTACGGCGGAACGTTCGGGGCGAACATGTATACGATGGAAGCTTTGGAGAAGCAGCTGACGTCCAGTGATTTTGGTGTGTTCGTCTTTTCTCCGGATGATGTGGCACTCATTCGAGGCAAACATGTATTTGTTACCCGCGACAACACGCTGTTCGAGATGGGGCTGTATTGGGGAAGGCTCGGGCGGCGAAGGGTGTACTGCATCATCCCGGATGAGGTGGAGGCAGACAGCAGTTCCGTTCAAGACGTTATCGTTAAGGATTACCATCTACTCTCCGACCTGCAGGGCTTAACGCTGCTCGAATATGAACTGCGAAGCGATGACGATTACAAATCCGCCGTCGATGTCGCTTGCGGGCATATTCTGAGCGCGATCGAAACCGAAGGGTTCTACAACAATCCGAGCGCCGTGATTGAACAGAAGGATGCGGAGCTGAGGCGCAAGCAAAGCGTGCTGCATTTTTTCTGGGAATATAACCGAAATGTGCATGTGAGTGATGAAGCGGAAAAATATCATGCACTGAGTGAAGCTGTCCGAAATTCCTTGCTCCCGCCGACTGCAGGGGATTTCAGGGTGACCGGGGCCGCCTTCTGGGGCCGAAGAGATGAAGGCATTGCCCAAATTGGGGGTAATGTAGGTAGAGGACGGTATTTCCCGTTCGATGGGAGTAAGGAACATTCGCCAAGTAACCAGTCGATTTACGTGATAGATGTCTATAATAGTGGAAAATGGGCATTTTATCACGAAGAGGAAGTTGCGCAGGTGTATGTGTTCTGCTATCCTTTAGGTGTAAATCATGTATTGTCCGTGCATTTTACGGGACATGAGATTCTTACGGATGAAGATCTCGCGGAGGTTGTAGAACAGAATCGTGAGCTGCTTCGTACCATCAGGCATTTAGTTGGAGGGGATTCGTCGTGAGCAGGAATGAGAAGAAGAGAACGTCAGGTCATCCGCAGGGGTCCGCCAATGGCAGCAGCTGGGTGGTTCGGGGACCCGTACCGATGATGAGTACGCTGAAATCCCGGAAGCGCTCGGTTAGACGACCAAGCAAGAACAGTGTATATGTTGGTCCTTCTGTGGAAGGTGTAGATAAGAAATACGTCAAGGTCATCAGCGGAGCTGTTGACGATAATAAGCCCTCATTTGCTTAATGAATTGCTATGATACCGTTTAAGACGAAAGACCGTTCGGGATGATCCGGGCGGTCTTTGTTTTTTCTTGGTGCGCTTATACAATATAGGGACAAGGTTTACGCAAACAAGAACAAATCTATAAAACACAAATGGGGGATGTCATGTGAGCGGGGATACATTGACTTTTTTGGGAACGGGAGATGCCATGGGCGTTCCGCGGGTATATTGCGATTGTGAGGTATGCACGGAAGCCCGGAATACGGGGAACAATCGGCGCTTGCGCTCTGCCGTTATGGTGGAGTGCGATGAAACGTCCTTCATGATCGACTGCGGTCCGGATTGGCGCTCTATGATGGAGGGGCTGGGAAAGCGGAAGATGAGCGATATGCTGATTACGCACGCCCACTTTGATCATATCGGCGGCCTGCCGGAATGGAGCGATGCCTGCAGATGGCAGAGGGAAAAGGGACGGTTATACGCCCCTGCCGAGGTGCTGGAGCAAATTGTCCGCCAGTATCCATGGCTTCCGCGACAGATGGAGATGACGCCAGTCGATGATGGCTTTTCACTGGGCGGCTGGGAGATTTCCTGCTGGAAGGTAAACCATGGACAGAACGGATATTCTTATGCATATCGGTTTCAGAAGGACGGGTACGTCTGGGTATACAATTCCGACTCGATTAATCTGAGCCCTGCGGAAAAGGAGCCGCTGAATGGCGTGGATTTGCTGGTCCTCGGAACCAGCTTTGTTCATGAAACCGCCAAATTTGAGACGCGCTCCGTCTATGACATGAAGGAAGCGGCAGAGCTGCTCGCCGAGGTGAAGCCTCGCCAAACGGTGTATACCCATATGTCTCATGACGTCGACGTTCGGAAGGAGCTGCCTCTTCCGGAGGGAGTCCGTGTGGCGAGGACGGGGATGACAATAAAGCTGAGTAAATGAAAAATATAGCGTAGGCCGGGCATGCGTGGGGCTCGGTTGCTCCCGTGCCGAGACCTATAGCGTGAAAATGCGGCAGGATTGCCGCTTTAAGTGCTTCCGGGGCTCTCTCTTACAATGACCTGGCCATGCCGTATCGATCAGGGTACAGCAGCTTGAAGCCGGCATGTTGGTACAGCTTGATTCCGGGCACGTCGGTGATGACGGTGACTTCGGCTCCGCTTGGCGCTATTTTTGCCAGCCGGGAGAGCAGTTCGGACACGATCATCTCTTCAACCCCTTGATCAAGGTGGGAGGCCGCAACCATAATGTCCACCAGTTGAAAATAGAAAGCACCATCGCCTACGACCCTTCCCATCCCGATCAGCCGGTCATTGTCGTCTCTGGCCAGAAGGGACAGCACGCTGCGGTTTAGCGCCGTCGCTATGGCCGAAATCTCAACCTCAGGCAGCCCTGTAACTGCTTTTAGATCCATGTATTCTTGATTCTGTGGAAACTCCTCGGTTATGTTCACGTTCATCATAATCGCCTCCCGCGGATAATATTAAGTTTATCTTGCCTCTACACCACTCAATATACAACATTGATGCAAGTGAGAAGATGTCTTGCAGCGGATCCAACCAAGCCGAGGACATCATCCAACAGACATTCTCAGAGCACTTTAATGTTTTAATTTAAGGTTTGCCAATGGCTTGCGATTCTGGTAAAGTAGGTTCTCAATCGTGATTGGGGAGGGAACGGCATGCATTACTACAAGCCGAAAGATATCGCCAAAGAGCTGCAAATCAGCACGAGTGCTTTAAGGCATTATGAATCTTGGGGGGTCGTACCCCCTCCTGCCCGGAACGAGAAGGGCTACCGTTTATACACGCAAATGCATATGGCTTACTTCCGTTGTCTGCGCGCCATGTTTCCGGGCTTTGGTTACGCGGTTACTTATGATGTGATTCGCCACATTCAGAAGAGGGAGATGGATGAAGCCCTCTGGCTCGTGAATGGGGAGCAGGTCAAACTGTTGCAGGAAAAAAAGATTGCGGACGAAACGCTAGCCTTGCTCGAGAATCCCGAACTTAACATCATCAAGGATAAAAAGCTCAAACCCCAAATGACAATCGGCGAGGTCGCCGAACTGACCAACGTGGAATCGTCCGCCATCCGCCACTGGGAGAAGGAAGGCTTGATCACCCCGGATCGAAACCCCGAGAATGGATATCGGCTGTACACCCCGTCGCAAGTCAGGCAGATTTTGCTGATCCGCTCGCTCAGGCGGACCGTATATTACTTGGAGAGTATCAAGGAGATTATTCAGGCCGTGGAGCATCAGAGCATTGAGCAGGCCCAAAAAATGGTTCGCGAAGCGTTGTCCGTCATCCATCAACGGAATCTGCAGCAATACAACGGCATTCATAAATTGATGGAGCTCTGCATGGAGGTAGGCCTGCTGGAGTTCAACGATGCGGCGCTTTTGAAGCCGATTCTAACGTTTAACCCGGATCGGGAATGACGGACAGGCCGCGGCGGCTTTGCGCCATCCCAGGTGACCGGTTAGGGAACGCACTGGCTGCGTTTTTTATGGACATGAACAAGCCCCCATGGATACCATGGAGGCTTATTTGCGCAGATTTATTTGTTCCGGATATTAACCTTGGTTGAGCACGAATTTATCAATGACATGTTTCACGCCGTCTTCGTTATTCCCAAGCGTAACGTAATCGGCAATCGCCTTAAGCGGCTCGATCGCATTGCCCATGGCGACGCCAAGACCGGCGGCTTCCAGCATCTCGTGATCGTTCCAGGAATCGCCGACAGCGATGGTTTCCTTGAGATCGCAGCCGAAATGATCGGCCAGGAAGGTGAGCGCATGTCCCTTCGTGCCTTCCTTATGCATAAACTCCAGAAAATGCGGTTTGGATTTGGTAATGTGCATGTCATCGCCCAGCAGCTCACGGAATACAGGGATCAGTTCATCCAGATAGTCCGGATCGTCAATGATGAGCATTTTCGGGGTCGGTTGCTGAACCATTTTCATAAAATCAGGCTCGATGTAATACGGCGTCCGGTTCAGGGCGCAGTAATCGATCAGCTTCTGATTCTCTTCACGGGCATACAGCTTGTCATCGATGTAGGTTTGCAGATGGAGATTGTGCTCTACGCAGTATTCATACAGCTTCACGGCTGCATCGACGGGTACGAAGCGTTCGTAGAGAACCTTCTCGTCGAGCAGATTTTTAATCAGGGCACCCTGGTAGGTGATAATGGGAACGTTGAGTCCGGTTTGACGGGCAATAGCTTGAGCGGACGCATAGGCACGTCCGGTTGCCAGTGTCACAACGACACCGTGGGCTACGGCTTGCTCAAGCGCCTGCTGGACGCCGGGGGTTACTTCCTTATCGTCATTGATCAGGGTATCGTCAATGTCGATGGCCATCAATTTGTAAGTTGTCATGGGTATCTCTCCTTTTGTTTCTGTCTCTGTCTTTAACTCTATTGTACCTTCTGTGGCGCAGACTTCAATTCCGCAATCATCATTCCTGCCAAAATGCATAGACAACCGATGCCGCCGATGAGCGTAAGCCGCTCTCCGGCGAACAGGATTCCGGTCAGCGCGGCGAATACCGGCTCCGTTGCATAGATGATGGCCACCCTGGACGGCGTCGTATATTTTTGACAGACGGTTTGGATCCAGAAGGCAAATGCGCTGGTAGGTCCGATGGATACAGCCAGCGCCCACAGCACGTTCGGCTGGGTCAGCTTCCCTATCAGGTCGGTCACATTGCCGACATGCTCGGTTAGCGCAGATGCCGCTAAGCTCAATATCCCCACGACAGCCATCTGGAGCGCCGCCAGCAGCAAAGAGGGATATCGGCCGGCATAAACGCCCGTGTAACCGATATGGAGCGCAAAACCGATGGCGCAAACGAGCACCAGCAAATCCCCTTTATTCAGGCTCATGCCGGATCCGGTGAAGGTAAGCAGATACAGCCCTGCCACGGCAAGCAAGGCGCTGATCCAGGTGAATTTGGAGATGGAGTGCCTTAGCAGGACATAGGATATGAAAGGGACCAGCACGACGGACAAGCCGGTAATAAAGCCTGTATTGGACGTGGTGGTGTACAGAAGGCCCGCGGTTTGAAAGGCGTACCCTATAAATAAAAAAAGACCCAGCAGGCAAGCATGCAGCAGCATTTTGACGGATATTAGCTTCCACTGGCTCCGGTAAAAGAGGGTGATGATCCATGCAAGGAGCAGGGCCGCTCCCAGAAAGCGGACCGAATTGAAAGCCATCGGCGGGAGCACGCGGACCGCATGCTGAACGATGAGGAACGTAGATCCCCACATCATGGCCACCAGAAGCAGGCTGAGATCGGCAATTCGTGAGCGATTCACTCGGTAGTCATCCTTTCTTGAAGATGTGAAACTCCTGATGAGATTCCCGTACATTCGTCCCCGGTCGTAACCTTGGGCAAGTGATCAAATTGTATCCCATATCAGAGAATCGGACAACCATTTTTAGGCCTAACCCAAGTGGAAGGGGTAGACAAAAAGAGGATGATTTTGCTATACTAATGAACCGAACGTACATTCTCATGACCCTGGGCTATCGGACGTGAAGGTCGGCAAGCGATCCATCGATCCCTTAGTCAGCAGCTTAGAAAGGAAGATTGTCATCATGATGGGCAGAGCTCATTTGATTATTAGCACAGGGGTCACGTTATCCGTCATGGGCATGAGCGGAGTGCCTGTCACATTGCCGGCTGCCGCAGTGGCTTTGGTTAGCGCGCTGCTTCCCGATATTGACGAGCCCAACTCTCTGCTGGTGCGCAAGGCGATTCCTTCCGGGTTGCTGCGAATCCTACAGCTGGCCATGATCGGCGCAGCCATCTTTGTTGTCTTCTACGGCAAGGAGTATGCCCCCTGGAACATCGCCCTGGCCGGACTGATCGGGGTGGTTTCGTACCTGCCAAGCCGGACCCTGCGCCATATCGTCATGTTCCTGATCGGTCTCGGACTGATATCCTTCGGGCAGGGCTTCAGCCCCTGGAACACGATCGCAGGCAGCGTGCTCATTGCAGGCTCCTTGGTGACCCACCGGGGGTTGACCCATACCGTCTATGCCGCTGCCGGATGGACGGGCCTATTGTATTTTGCATCGCAGGGTAAGATCGGCGGGGAAAGCCTATGGTTTGCCGGCGGTTTATCCTACTCCATTCATTTGCTTGCAGATGCATTGACCAATCGCGGAATCCGCCCGCTTCCTCCGTTCAAATGGAGAATTAAACTGAAAATCATGAGCACCGGAAGCAAATGGGGACGTACGGTAGAGAATGCCTGCATTGTGTTAACGCTGGTCCTCGTTTGGTATGTGTTTATGACCTCCTCTTGATCCGAGGTATACCTGTTTGAAATGAAAAATAAAGCCTCTCACCCTTTTGCAGCATACGGGCGGGAGGCTTATTTAATACGAGCCGGCTCTATTCCTCTAGGAAAATCAAGCCGATCAAATCGTCGAGCTCAAGGTTGCCGAAGTAAAACTTGACGTCGATGCCGGATAACGCGGTGCGCACCGCTGTTTCTTCATACCGTTTGCCGCGAAGCAGGTTCTCGATATCAGCGACATCGCCGACGCCGAAGAAGTCGCCGTAAATCTTGATCTCTCCGATATGTCCTTCACGGATGTCCATTCGGATATCGATAATGCCCACCGGGAACTTCTTGGCATGCTTCACGTTGCTTTCAGGGGATAGCCCATAGTTCCAATCCCAGTTCTGGTAGCGTTCCTTCGAGATCTGGTTGATCATCTCCCAGTCCTTCTCTTGAAGGACATATTGCGGTACTTGATCCGGCTCCATCCCGAAAATCGAGCGAAGCAGCTCGGCGCGGAACTGTTCAATCGTCATATCCGAGCCAAGCAGCTCCTTGATGTTCGCCACGCGGCTGCGGACGGATTTGGTGCTCTTGGATTTGAATTTTTCCGGATTGGCATTCAGCGAGGCTTGGACATCATCCAGGTTCAGGTCAAACATGAGCGTGCCGTGGCTGAACATGCGTCCGCGCGTCGAGAACTGCGCGTTCCCCGAAATTTTCTTCTCGCCGACCTGCAGGTCATTCCGGCCGCTAAGCTCGGCGGGCACGCCCATCTTTTGCAGGAAGTCGATAACCGGCTGCGTGAACTTCAGGAAGTTGTGGAAGGACTGTCCGTCATCCTTCGTAATGAAGCTGAAGTTCAGGTTGCCGAGATCATGGTATACGGCTCCGCCCCCGGACAGCCGGCGCACAACCTGAATGTTGTTGTCACGAACGTATTCCTGGTTGATCTCTTCGATCGTATTCTGATGCTTTCCGATAATAATGGAAGGCTTGTTGATATAAAAAAGAAGGTAGCTCTCGTCCATGGACAAGTGTTTCAAGGCATATTCTTCAATCGCTAGGTTAATGGAAGGATCGTGGATCCCCTGATTATCGATAAATAGCATAGCATCCTCCGTCGTCACAAATCAAAATGTGGTGCTTCCAGACTATTGTAAACCAATTTTAAGGCAGAGACAAAGCATTCCATGTTGACGAGGCAGGGACGGTAGCGACATAATGATGGCATTACATAACGGCAGGGCTTGCAAGAGCCAGGACATGGAACAGGAGGAGCCCTTATGAATGACAAAAAACAACCCTTGATCGAGGTGTATGGCCACGGAGGAGACGTGGAGACGGCTGCTGCTGCATTCGGAAGGCAAGCCTCGGCTTTCCTGGATTACAGCGCCAATATTAACCCGCTCGGACCGCCGCAAGGGGTTATTACGGCCTTGCAAGAGGGAATGAGTGCGGTCATTCGTTATCCGGATCCGGGACACCGCAGGTTCAAGGAGCGGCTCGCAGCTGAGTTAGGCACCGATACCAGACGAATCCTTGTCGGCAACGGAGCGGCAGAGTGCATGGCGCTATTGTTGATGGGTCTGACGCCAGGGATTGTGGGCGTGGTTGACCCGTGTTTTTCCGAATATCGGGAATTGTCCTTGAAATTTGGTTCGGACATCCGCTCCGTGTGCGGGCATCCGGAGAGGGACTGGCGTGCAGACAAGGCGGATGTGATGGAGCTGTTGGCTCGTACGGATCTCGTGTTTTTGGGCCAGCCCAACAATCCGAATGGGGTTCAATACAGCTTGGAGGATATTCGTGAAATAGCGGTATGTGCAGAGCAAGAAGGGACCTGGCTGGTGCTGGATGAAGCCTTCATCGATTTCATTCCGCCGGAGGACAGACAGACCTTGATGCCGGAGCTGCAGGATTATCCGCGGACGATCATTGTCCGGTCAATGACCAAGTTTTATGCGATTCCGGGCCTGCGGCTCGGATATACGGTCGCGCATCCCGACGTGATACGCAAGATGGCAGGCAAACAGGTGACGTGGAGCGTCAATGGACTGGCGCTGCTTGCCGGAAAGGCTTGTCTTGGCAGCGGCAGGGAATATGAACTGGCTACGCTGCAATTGATTCGCGCAGAGCGAGAGAAGCTGATACGGGGGTTACAAGCGATGGAGCTTGACGTTACGCCGGGGGAGGCCAATTTTCTGCTCATTGAGCTTCCGCGGCCATGGAGTGCCGAGAGGTTTCAGTCGGAGATGGGCAGATGCGGCGTGCTTGTCCGCAGCTGCGCCATGTACCCGGGCCTTGGTGAGCGTCATATCCGGCTAGCCGTTAAGGATGCCGGAGCTAATGACAGGCTGCTGGCCATAACCGCGGAGGTCCTTGGAAATCCTTCTGCTGGCGTGACATAGGGATGTCTAGCAGCAGAGCTATATGAAGAACGCTACAGGTACAGTTGGTTCAGATATTTAAGGAGCAGGGAGAGAAAAAACATGGCAGTACCTTTTCTGAAAGGCAACACGCGTCCGTATTGCTCGAATGCATGGCCGGGAGCCACAGTGTCCTTGGAATCGGAGCGGCAGCATCCGCATATCCGGATCTCGCTTCCGGAGCCGGCTGCGTCCATAAGCAGCGCCATATACGGCGGCGGATTCGTGCTATTGGATCATATCGTAAACCGTTATGTGGACAAGCATTACGATTGCAGCGACCCTGTGAACGATATGGTTAACTTTATGGCTGTTCACGGTTATCCGGCTGAATCTACAACTGGATTGATGACAGCGGTGAAACTGAAGTATGCTGCCATCCGGGAAGAGCGGAGTGAACAGTCTTCTATCCTGTGCTGCACCACCGCCGGCGTGGGCAATGCAGCCCGCGCAGGGTCGAGCCGTACGACCTTTGCGGCCTACCAGCCGGGCACGATTAATATCATGCTGATGGTGGACGGGATGATGACGCCGGCTTGCATGGTGAACGCGATGCTGACGGCGACGGAAGCGAAAGCCGCTGCACTGTATGATCTGGGCGTGAAGGATCATGAGACCGGAGCCGTTGCGACCGGAACGACGACGGACGCGATGGTCCTTGGGGTCAGCGGCAATGCAGCCTATGGCGTGAACCACCATTATGCCGGAACTGCCACCGATCTGGGCGGCATGATCGGCCGTCTTGTCTACGAGAGTGTTACGGAAAGCATTGTCACCGAAAGAGAGGACCGGATATGACTGTCGTGTGGGTCATTTGGGCAGCGGTCGTGCTGGATCTGCTGATCGGAGATCCGAGATGGCTTCCCCATCCTGTCATTGGCATGGGGAAAGCCATCCGCCGGGTTGAAGGCTGGATACGCCAACAGGCGACTACCGCTCAGAGCCTGAAGCGAGCGGGCATTCTGCTGCCGGTGATCGTGGCCGGCGGCTCCTTCGTACTGGCATGGCTGCTGCTGGAGCTGTGCGGGGCGATTCATCCTTGGCTAGCGTGGGGAGTAGAGATCGTGCTTATTGCGACTACGATTGCCATCAAGGGGCTGCGTGAAGCCGGATTGGAGGTCTACGGCCATCTTCGCTCCGGGAATATCGCGGAGGCCAGGCGCTCGCTCAGCATGGTGGTCGGAAGAGACACCGGTCATCTGGATGAGCCGGAGATCGTGCGGGGAACGGTGGAGACGGTTGCGGAGAATATCGTGGATGCGGTCATCGCTCCGCTGTTTTTTGCCCTGATCGGGGGAGCGCCGCTGGCGATGGCTTACCGGGCCGTGAATACGCTCGACTCCATGGTCGGATATAAAAACGACAAATACCAGCATATCGGCTGGGCATCCGCAAGGCTGGACGATATCGCCAATTGGATACCGGCGCGTCTGACGGCAGGACTGTTGGCCATGGTGGCTGCCATGTTGTCGCTGCAATGGAAAAAAGCGATCAAGATGGTCAGAAGAGATGCGCGAAAGCACCCCAGTCCGAACAGCGGCTTCCCGGAATCGGCCGTTGCCGGTGCGCTGGGGGTTCGTCTCGGGGGAGAAAACTCCTATCAAGGCGTGATCTCGTTCCGGGCTTATATGGGGGATCCCGAACGCCCGCTTAAAGCGGAGCATATTCGGGTGACAAACCGTCTGCTGCTGGGCGTATCGGTATTGTTTACGTTGTTGGGTACCCTGGTGCTTGGACTTGTTGCCGCAGCCGGAGGAAGCCTATGGTTATGAGGATCACCCTGCATCTGGTCCGTCACGGCCGCACGTTGTGGAACGAGGAACGCCGTTATCTCGGCCACGAGGATCTGGGAATCCTGGTTGAGGGAAGAGAACAGCTCCTCCCGCTGCGGGATAGGTTTTTTACCAGGCACTTTGTCCGGATCTATTGCAGCGATCTCCTTCGATGCAGACAGACGCTGAATGTTATCCTATCGGACTCCAAAATGACTGCCATTCCTGATGGTGAAGTTTTGGGCAGGATTATACCGGGAGTGGTGTATGATCCGCGGCTGCGCGAGCTCGATTTAGGAGATTGGGAAGGGAAAACCTACGAGGATTTGAAATCGGATATCTCCTATCGGCGCTGGATTGATAACCCCGCAGAAGTTACGCCGCCGAATGGGGAGAGCTGGGAGGCGTTCCGTTCCCGGATTCAGACATTCTTGACCGGAATGTATTTGGATTTAAAGGAACTGTTGCATGTAGAGGAAGATCCGGATACCCTTGTGCAGGCAGAGGCAGAGGCAGAGGCAGAGGCAGAGGCAGAGGCAGAGGCAGAGGCAGAGGCAGAGGCAGAGGCAGAGGCAGAGGCAGAGGCAGAGGCAGAGGCAGAGACAATGGCAATGCCAGTTAGTTATGTCCTTGGAGCACAGAGGGCGGAGCTTGATGTGCTTGTGGTCACCCATGGGGGCGTCATCCGGCAGATCGCGGCAGCAGCCCTTCCGCATACGGAATTCTGGGAGACGCAGGTGTCGCCGGGGGAGGAGCTCCAGTTGCAATTGACTTGGGATGGAGAACGCTGGCTAGGCGTACGGTTAAGCGATTAAACGAAATCGTATGATATCGGTGCGGAATGGGCGATAACGGGATAAATCCGTATCATAAGGCATTTGAAATGACCGAAACTTTCGGTTGTAAGAGGGAGGTTTATCGCCTATAATCTTGGGCAGAGAAACCATGCTTGGCCTAACATACATAAATTCATATTATTTGCGAGGGTCCCGGACAGAAGGCATTTATTGTCATCTGCCGGGTTAATAGGGAAGCCGGTGCAAGTCCGGCACGGTCCCGCCACTGTGAAGCAGGGACTTCTCCATATGCCACTGAGCCGAAAGCGCTTGGGAAGGCGGAGAAGTCGTTACAGCCTGCAAGTCAGGAGACCTGCCCTCGGCGAATGAATGACGGTCCTTCGAGGAGAGGATTACGTTTGCCGGACCCATGCAGCATGTGTGGGCGGAAGTTTAAGGCGCTATCTGTGAACGGTGGTCCAGATGTCCTTATGTTAAAACGTAATCCCTGATTCCTTGTTTACGAGGAGTCAGGGATTTTTGCTTCTTTGGAGTATGACGATTGATGTTTTTTTCTCCCGGTAAGGATCGGTCGAAGGAATGTAAACTCGCAGCGCCAGGTTCTCAATTATGTATAGGGGGATTTCAAGAGATGAAAGCATTGAACAAAACATGGTCCGTACTTCTGGTAGCCATACTGATGGCTCTGGCCTTGATCGGCTGTGGAGGCGAAGAAGCGGCGCCGAAGGATACAACGCCGCCGGCACAGCAGGAAGAGCAGAATAACGAAGCGCCTGCGGATTCGGGCGAAGAGCTTAAAACGACGTATCCGCTGACCGTTAAGGATTCAACCGGGGTTGAAATGACGTTTGAGAAGGCTCCGGTCAAAATTGCATCCCTGACACCGTCCGAGACGGAAAAACTGTTCGCTTTGGGCCTGGATGAGGAAATTGTGGGCGTGTCCGATAATGACGATTATCCGGAAGCTGCCAAATCCAAGCCGAAATTGGGCGGGTTCCAAGTAAATGAAGAGGCTATTATTGCAGCCGATGCCGATGTGGTATTCGCCGCTTCGATGAATGCCGAGAATGCCGAGAAATTGCGTGAGCTTGGCGTGACCCTGTTCGTCAATGATCCGAAAACCATTGATGCCGTGATGGAGAACATCGAACTGATCGGGCAAATTACGGACCGTCAAGCGGAGGCGAAAGCGGTCGTGGATCAGATGAAGCAGGAATTGACTACCGTTACGGATGCCGTAAAATCCGTGAAGGATGAAGACAAGAAAAAAGTGTATGTGGAATTCTCTCCAGGATGGACCGTCGGCAAGGGCGAGTTTATGGATGAGATCATCACCTTAGCTGGCGGCGTTAACGCAGCCGGCGAAGCGGAAGGCTGGTTCGAAATCAGCGAGGAGAATATTATCGCTGCAAACCCCGACGTCATACTGTACACGGACGATGTCGTTGACGAAGCAACCAAGAAAACATTGGAACAGCTGATTAAGGAGCGCGGCGGCTGGGATCAGATCGAAGCCATCAAGAACGATCAGGTCATATCCGTGGATGCGAATCTGTTAAGCCGTCCGGGTCCCCGTGTAACGCAAGGGTTGATTGAAGTGGCGAAGGCCGTTTATCCGGAACTGATGAATCCATGAGTAAAAAACTTGCAGGATTCGGTGCGGCCGGCATCATCCTATTACTGTTAACCTTGGTTGTCAGTCTCGGAATCGGCTCCGTGCACCTGCCTGTGAGAGAGATTGGGGCGATGCTGCTGCATCGGCTGCCGGGAATCGGCGATTCCATCGTTCCGGGCTGGGAAGCTTCATCCGAGCAAATCTTAATGAAGGTGAGATTGCCGCGCATATTGCTGGGGATGCTCGTAGGAGCCTCCCTGGCCGTCGCCGGAGCCGCCTTTCAAGGGGTATTGCGCAATCCGCTGGCGGATCCGTTTACGCTCGGTGTATCCTCGGGTGCTGCGCTTGGCGCAGCATCCCTGATTTTTTTCGGGATGGAATACTCCTTTGCCGGAGGTTACACGCTCCCGCTTGTAGCGTTTTTGACCGGAGCAGGGACCTTATGGGTCGTTCTGCTGCTGGCAAGGGATCAAGGGAAGCTGCCGATCCACGGGCTCATTCTGTCCGGCGTGGTGATGCAGTCGTTTCTGGGCGCCGTCGTTTCCTTCCTGACGGTCATGTCCAAAGATACGGTAAACCAGATCCTGTACTGGACGATGGGGAGCCTCAGCATGCGTGGATGGTCGTATACGGCCATCCTTTTCCCGTATTTTATCGCAGGTTTTATATACTTATGGAGCAGGTCGCGAGCGCTTAATATTTTATCGCTGGGGGAACGGCAGGCCGCCCATATGGGCTTGAATGTGGATCGGCTGAAGACCAGCGTGCTCATCGTTGCTACCCTGCTCGCCGCCGCAGCCGTGTCGGTTTCCGGCGTGATTGGATTCGTGGGACTTGTGGTACCGCATATGATCCGGCTGATCACCGGCTCCGATTACCGCGTCATTGTTCCACTGTCGGCTCTGGGCGGCGCGGTGTTCATGGTCTGGTGCGATACGGCGGCACGGTCCGTGCTGGCACCAACGGAAATACCGCTGGGTGTAGTTACGGCATTCATAGGCGCTCCGTTCTTTGCGTATTTGCTATACCGGAACAAAAAAAGGCGCAGGGAGGGTTTATCATGATTACAGCTCAAGGACTTGGCAAAGCCTATGGCAAGGTGCCGATTCTTGAAGGTGTGGACCTTCATATTGCCGAAGGGGAATGGTGGGGGATCATCGGTCCGAACGGAAGCGGTAAATCCACCCTCATGCAGCTGTTATCCGGTGTGGAGAGTCCCACGACAGGAAGCGTGACCCTTCGGGGCAAGGAGCTTGGACGCTATACCCGAAAGGCGCTTGCACGGATCGTGGCGGTGCTTCAGCAGGAAGGGCTTGACCCTACCGATTTTACGGTCCGGGAAGTGCTGGAGATGGGGAGATTCCCCTTTCTAAACTGGCTTGGTCGTGAAGATAAGGATGCAGCGCCGCTCATTGAGGCCGTTATCCGAAAGCTGGATCTGAACGGTCTGGAGGAACGGCGGCTTACCGAGTTAAGCGGGGGCCAGCGTCAGCGTGTCGCGCTTGGTAAGGTGATGGTCCAGGAACCCTCGCTGCTGATGCTGGATGAACCAACGACTTATCTGGATATCCGCTATCAGCTTCAGTTTATGGATATGGTGGCGCAGTGGCGGAGCTCGTCCGGAATTACCGTGATCAGCGTACTGCATGATCTAAACCTGGCAGCCCAGTTTTGCGATCAGCTGCTGGTCCTTGATCAGGGAAAGATCGCGGGGGTTGGTAAGCCGAAAGAAGTTTTGACAGCGGCGTATATACGCCAAATTTTCCGGGTGGAGCCCTCGATTGTGGCCCATCCCGAGAATGGCGCTCCGCAGGTGCTGTTAACGGCAAATAGCACGTGGTCCTGACCGATGCTGCCGCATGTTCCGGGCGGGGATGCAAGATTTAGGAACAAGATATGAGGAGGTCGTTTCATTGACGGATACCATCGTGAATCGTTTAAATCGTTTCATTGCTAACATAAAACCGCTGAATGTCCAGGTGCAGAACGAAACAGCCGCTTATTTGGATACGCTGACGAAGCCTCCGGGCAGTCTGGGCAAGCTGGAATCGCTAGCGATCCAATTAGCGGGCATTACAGGGAATATGAAACCGTCGTTCACCAAAAAATCCGTCGTTGTCATGGCTGGTGATCATGGAGTCTGTGAAGAAGGAATCAGCGCCTTTCCGGCTGAGGTAACGCCCCAGATGGTCATGAACTTCCTGAATGGAGGGGCGGCTGTGAATGTGCTGGCCCGTCAGGCGGGGGCAGACGTTCATTGTGTGGACATCGGGGTCGCGATCGAGTTGAACCATGAGAAGCTGATGTCGCGGAACGTTGGCAGAGGAACCGCCAATATGGCCAAAGGGCCTGCGATGACAAAAGAAGCGGCACTGGAGTCCATTGTAGCCGGTGCGGAGGTTGCTGCCGAATTGGTATCGCGAGGAACGCAAATGTTCGTCACCGGAGAGATGGGCATTGGGAATACGACACCGAGTGCGGCGATCTTCTCCGTTCTGTCCGGCAATCAGCCTTCTGACGTCGTGGGGAGGGGAACCGGCGTAACGGATGAACGGCTGCTGCATAAGATTCGAGTGGTGGAACAGGCTATACAAGTTAATAGACCTCATGCCGATGATCCCCTCGACGTGCTCGCCAAAGTTGGAGGATATGAAATCGGCGGGTTGGCTGGACTGATCCTGGGTGCGGCTGCTCACGGTTGTCCTGTTATCATTGACGGTTTCATATCCAGTGCGGCGGCGCTGGTTGCTAAATGCATCTGCCCGGACGCTCTCTCCTATATGATTGCCTCTCATGTTTCGCATGAGCAGGCGCATGTTCTTCTGCTGAAAGAGCTCGGACTCCAGCCGATGCTGCAAATGGACATGCGTCTTGGCGAGGGGACGGGCGGGGTGCTGTGCCTTCATCTGGTCGAGGCGGCGTGCAGGATCGTGAACGAGATGGCGACGTTTGAGAGCGCTGGAATCAGCGGAGGGGCCGTATGAGCCATCGTGGAAGCGTGTTGGTAACAGGCGGGGCCAGAAGCGGAAAGAGTTCATTCGCGGAGAAGCTGTGCATGAAGCGATCGGAGTCGGGAACGTACGTGGCGACTGCGCAAGCCTACGACGAAGAGATGAGGGAACGGATCCGGATTCATCAAGACCGCAGGCAGGATTCAGCCTATCGTTGGGAGACGGTGGAGGAGCCTGTTGCACTGCCTGAATTGCTGGAAACGCTCGGTCAGTCTGCCTCGGATGCCCCTGCGGTGGTAGTGGACTGCCTGACGCTGTGGCTTACGAACGTGCTGCTGCAAGCTGAGCCTGAAGGAAGTGCTGCAATGGAAGAACGGTTAGGACTTCAAATCGGCAGACTCGCAAGAGCGGTACAGGGTTACCCCGGCATGGTCATTCTGGTAACCAATGAAGTGGGGTCGGGTATTGTACCGGAATTTCCGCTAGGCCGAATATATCGCGACTGGGCAGGGATCATGAATCAGAGGCTGGCTCAGATATGCGATGAAGTATTTTTGGTGACGGCGGGAATTCCAATGGAAATCAAGAGCAAGGAGTATCTCATATGAGCAAGATGATCGAAGCGGCTGCGGCCGCTTTTCAATTTCTATCGAGGCTGCCGGTGCGGAGAGAAATTCCTTTTACCCCGGAAGTGCAGCAACGGAGCGTCGTTTTTTATCCTTTGGTAGGGGCGGTCATAGGCTTTATCGTTGGCGGATTGGGACTGGGCTTAAGCTAT
This sequence comes from Paenibacillus sp. QJM3NY_38, assembly GCF_056173265.1. Taxonomy (NCBI): domain Bacteria; kingdom Bacillati; phylum Bacillota; class Bacilli; order Caryophanales; family Paenibacillaceae; genus Paenibacillus; species Paenibacillus sp. QJM3NY_38. The sequence goes on along the minus strand of NZ_CM149665.1, from coordinate 5,931,109 downwards.
GTGCTGCCTTCCCTTCCTGCTGCCGTCATCCTGCTGGTTGTATGGGTGGCGCTGACCGGAGGCCTTCATCTCGATGGCTGGATGGACAGCGCGGATGCGCTGCTCAGCCATCGGTCGCGCGAACGGATGCTTGAAATCATGAAGGATAGCCGTGTGGGTGCGATGGGCGTCATGGCGTGTATGCTGCTGCTCCTTCTGAAGGCTTCCTTGATCATGTCTGTATGGGATTTGTCAGCCGGGGCATGGAAACAAGAGGCATGGCTGCTGGTGCTCGCTCCGGTTTGGAGCCGCTGGTTTATGGTCCATGCGATGTATCGCTGGCCGATGGCACGGGGAAGTGAGGGGCTTGCCGCTCTATTTCACGGATTGACGGCCGGAAGGAGATCGCTGGCGGGCGTAATGGCTGCTCTTTTAACGCTAGTTACTGTAGGCTTCCTATGGATCACGGCAGGCGAGACTAATCTTTGGACGATTGCAGTCGGAGGAATCCTTGTCATTCCGTTCATAGCCTGGGCAGCTGGAAGTTTAACGGCTGAACGGATGAGCCGAAGACTTGGAGGACTGACGGGGGATACATATGGAGCGCTCAATGAACTGATTGAAACGGTTTTGTTAATATTTGTGGTTCTCCTTTTGAAGTTTACATGATATGATAGTAGGGTGATATCAGTGGTAATCCGATCAACATAGTCGACATAATCCGCATCGATGGGAAACTAACGATTTTGACAGGAATTTTCTCAATCGGGTAATGATATGTTTAGAGTGGGCTGTAATGGATATGAATACATACTAGCGCACTTATGACATGAGGATGGAGCACATATATCCTTATTTAAAGAATGGGAGGAATCATTAGGATGGAAACGCTTTGGGTTATCATCAATGTCCTTGTTCTGATTCTGCTGGTCGGTATTCTGTACTGGATGCAGAGAAAGCATATCTCGTTTACCAAACGCGTGTTTGCCGGACTCGGACTGGGTGTGTTGTTCGGAGTGGCACTGCAGCTCATCTACACTTCGACCTCCGATGTGGTGGTGAAATCCACCGATTGGTTTAATTTGATAGGATACGGCTACGTCAGGCTGCTGCAAATGATGGTCATTCCGCTGATCATGGTGTCAATCATATCGGCTATCATGAAGCTGAAGGGCGGAAAGAATCTGGGCAAAATGAGCGGACTTATCATCACGGTGCTGCTTCTGACGACAGCCGTAGCCGCTGCAGTCGGGATTACAACCGCGCTGGCGTTCGATTTGTCCGCCGTCAATATCCAAGGCGGTGCTGCGGAGGAGCAGCAGGGTGCACTGCTGCAAGAACGGCTCGGGGATGTTGAGGGCCGTACGCTCCCGCAGCAGATCCTGGATTTCATTCCGAGCAATCCGTTTGCCGACATGACGGGGGCACGAAGAACTTCGACGATTGCGGTCGTTATTTTCTCGGCATTCATCGGGATCGCGGTTCTCGGGTTAGACCGAAAAAACAAGGAGCAGGCGGAAACGTTCCGCAATATGATCTCTGCGGTGTATGGCGTGGTCATGCGCATCGTGACGCTGGTGCTTCGTCTGACCCCTTACGGGATTCTGGCGCTTATGGCCAAAACGATTGCCACGACCGACCTTGCGGTCATCATGAATTTGATCGATTTCGTCCTTGCTTCGTACGTGGCCTTGATCGCCATGTTCATTATCCATCTGGTACTGCTGGCGATATTCGGGTTCAACCCGCTTAAATATGTGAAAAAGGTATTCCCGACGCTGACCTTCGCCTTTACGTCGCGTTCCAGCGCGGCTACGATTCCGCTTAACGTGCAGACCCAGAACAAAAAGCTGGGTGTCTCGGAAGGCATCGCGAATCTCTCGGCATCGTTTGGCGCCACGATTGGGCAGAACGGCTGCGCGGGCATTTATCCTGCCATGCTGGCCGTCATGATTGCGCCGACAGCCGGCGTGGACCCGACCTCATGGTCGTTCATCCTTACCCTGATTGTGGTCGTTATGATCAGTTCCTTCGGCGTGGCGGGTGTCGGAGGCGGGGCTACCTTCGCCTCGCTCATCGTGCTCTCTACGATGAACCTGCCGGTTGCCTTGGCGGGCCTGTTGATTTCCGTCGAGCCGCTGATCGATATGGGACGGACGGCACTGAACGTGAATGACTCCATGACAGCGGGCGTGATTACCGGGAAAGTCATGAATGAAGTGGATAAAGACGTGTATAACGACGACAACATTGAACTGGATATGGTTCAGGCATAAGAACGTAACCATGGGAGCCATCTTGGAGGCATTGTTTCTGCCGGAGGATGGCTCTTCTGGTACATAGAGAAAGCCCGAATACCGTAAATAAAACGATATCCGGGCTTTTTTTTATCATACTGAAAATGGAATTATCCGATGCTAGTCAGTTCTTTTCGGGAAGGAGGTCAGCACCTCGACGCCATCCTCGGTTACGATCACATCGTCCTCGATCCGCACGCCGCCTACGCCTTGCAGATAAATGCCGGGCTCGATCGTGAATACAGCCCCGGGCTGTAAAATGTCCTGGTTCAAACCGTGGATAGACGGATATTCATGAACATCCATGCCAAGCCCGTGCCCCAAGCGATGTACAAAAGCATGGCCGTACCCTGCGTCGTCAATCACTTTGCGAGCGGCTTGGTCAATCGAGCCATAGGTTACGCCGGGTTTTACGGCCTGAATGCCGGCCAGGTTCGCTGCGAGAACCGTCTCATAGATGTTGACGGCTTCAGGCTTCAGCTCGCCTACGGCAAAGGTACGGGTAATATCCGACGCATAACCACCCGCATAAACTCCCATATCGAACATGAGCAAATCGCCTGCTTCGATCCGGCGCGTACCGGGAACACCGTGAGGCAAGGCGGTATTAGGGCCGGATAATACCATTGTGGCGAAGGACGGAGCATCGGCACCCATTTTTTTCATTAAGTATTCCAGCTCTGCCACAACCTCAATCTCGCTGACGCCGATTTTGATCTGGGCCAGGCCTTGCGTCAGAACATCCTCAATTAGTCTTACTGCATGTTTGATGATCTTCACTTCATCGGCCGACTTTCGAATGCGGAGCTCCCGGAGCACAGCGCCAACATCCTCGACCCGGCTCGCGTTCAGATGCTGCTGCAGCTGCTCATAACGGGAGACCGTAAGCTGATCCTTCTCTAGCGCCAGCGTACCGACTGCACCTTGAAACTGCTGCTTGAGCAAGAGATACGGATTATCGATATCCTGGTGCGTGACAATATGCTTAACCGTTGAAGCGGCCGCTGCCGCGTCGGCATCCAATGCGGGGACAATCAGCACCGGATCATTCGCAGAGGAGAGGAGCAGGCCCAGGAAACGCTCATGGGGATCACTCGCAAATCCGGTCAAATAGTAAACATGCTTGGGGTCTGTCACAAGGACATGATCCCAGCCCTGTGTATTCATGGATTGTAGCAAACTTTGCAATCGTTCGTTCATTCTGTTCATTCCTTTCATCATCAGAAGACGGTTCTCACGCTATTAATGTTAGGTTATCGCGTTCAATCACGTAAGTAAAGTGTTCCTTTATTATGAGCTTGATCTTCCTATATAATGTTTTGGAGTTAAAAATTACATAATATATAGGGGGAATTACACTCGAATGGATCCGAATCAAGTTCAGGAGAACAATCTTGATTCATCACCGCAGGGCCAGACACCCAAATACCTTATAAAACTTAAAGTGGAAGGGCTTGGCGGATGGCTTGTATTAGTCCAGATTTCTATGTATTTTTCATTGATCACGATCACATACCTGCTGTTTAATCATATTTTCCCGGTGTTCGAGCCGGAGATATGGAGTATGATTACCGATAAAGGATCGGCTGCTTATAATCAATCGCTTGTCCAGCTAATCCTTTTTGAGACCGTAGTTAATGTGTTGTTTATTATTGCATTAGTCTTTGCTTTATTTTTGCTCTATCGCAAAAAAAGGGCGTTTCCCAAATTGATGATCGGTTATATTTTATTTAGTCTGCTGACCAGCATAGTGGACTATGTCGCAGTCAGCCAAATCGAAATCCTGGCTCAGGGGGATGATGGGACATTCATGCGTGAAGTTACCCGGTCCATTCTGTACGCCTGTATCTGGATCCCGTATTTCACTCGCTCCAAGCGTGTGCGAAACACCTTCGTGAATTAATGCCGCTTGAAAAAACAGAAGCGTTTTTCCGCTGCCTCTTGTACAATAGATCTCGTAATAAAGACTACGCATCTATTCGGAGGTAGGACATCGTGACGCAACAATACCGTATCGATTATGCCGTCAAAGAGGATTTGCCGGCCATTGTGGACATTTACAATTCGACGATCTCAGGCAGAAAAGTAACCGCCGATCTGGAGCCGGTCACGGTGGAGAGCCGTATACGCTGGTTCGAAGAGCACAGCAACGATTTTCGTCCGCTGTGGGTCATGCGGTCCGATGACGGAATGGTTGCATGGATGAGCTTTCAATCCTTTTATGGCCGTCCGGCCTATAACGGCACAGCTGAGATCAGCATATACGTAAACGAGAAATATCGCGGCATCGGTGCTGGAAGCATATTAATTCAGAAGGCAATTGAGGAGTGCCCGCGCCTTCGCGTCAGTAATCTGGTCGGATTTGTATTCGGCCATAATGAACCGAGCCTTAAGCTGTTGATGAAGTTTGGCTTTGATCAATGGGGGCTTCTCCCCGGGGTTGCGGAGCTTGACGGCATTAAGCGGGATTTGGTCATTGTAGGTCGTGCAGTTTAAAGTGTCGATACGTTAAGACTAACATATCAAAATGCTGTCCTTTTAGTAAATGAGAGGACAGCTTTTTCATGGTGTGAACTCAACCATAACAAAATTCGAAGCCGGTACGGTTACTGGAAGGCGAGCGGTTCCACTTGCGTCCCTTTGGAGAAGAGGATGCCGTGGAGTTTTTCAAATGCTGTTAAATCCGGAAATCATGACACCATCCTGGATGCTTGAAGATGAAGTTGCGTGCAAACCGTTCGTGATTTTATGCATTCCAAACCCTGATCGACTTCTAGTACACTTGGGGGAACATCGGATGTAAAGGAAGTGCGTGATTTGAAAGCAGAGATTCATATATATCAAGCGGAACAGAAGGATCTGGTCAAGGCAGCCGCTCTGTTTAATGAGTATCGGCAATTCTATATGCGGGAAGATGATTTGAACGGGGCCGAGGAATATATCAGGGAGAGGCTGAACCTGGGCGATTCCGTTTTGTATTTAGCGGATTGCAATAGAGGAGAAAACCTGTTTACGGCTGGCTTTCTCCAGTTATATCCATCCTTCTCATCGCTATCGATGTCCAGGTTGTGGATCTTGAATGATCTGTTCGTGGACTCCGAATATCGCGGGCTTGGTATCGGAAGGAAACTGCTACATCAAGCCAAAGCGCACGCCCTTCAGACCGGAGCCATGGGGCTGACCCTGTCCACGCAGCTTCATAACGTGACAGCTCAGCATTTGTATGAATCCGCAGGGTATGTGCAGGATGAAGAATTTGCTAATTATTATTTGGATTTATCATAACGAAGGGTCAGATAGCAAACAAAGACGATACTCCAGAAGGGGTTATCGTCTTTGTTTGCTATTGATATATCGAGCGTATTTTACGGAAAACCTCAACCCGGGCAATTTTAAGTTCCCACATTTGGTCCAGCAGCTTCCGCTGCATATCTTTATCATCCGTTGCTTTCAGTTCATTGTAAAGGGCAAACATCCGGTCATTGATTTGGTTCAAGCATTGCCACAGTTCTTGTTCCGTACATTCCTCCGACTTCGCTTGCTTCTTGCCCTGCGGTTCCAACATATGACGAAGTGTACGAACAATGTCTGCTTGCCACTTCCGATCTTCCAAGCGAATAGCCAAATTGAGAAGGTCCAGATAATCATCGAGGGTCAGAGATGTTGGTTCTTTATCGCATTGATCCAAGTTGAAAGCCCCCTTAGCAAACTTCTAATCATCTTTATACCAAGTATTATACTTGGAATTATGAGTTTTTCAAGAGAAAAAATAACGAGTATATTGTTATAAACATTGCTTTCGCTTGTTGCAACAATGCGAAGGAATCAATATAGTTAAATGTGACCGTATTTTTCCAATCCAAGGAGTAATATGAATGAAGGTAATTCTCGTAGATGACGAACCGTTGGCCTTGAAGTATTTAGAACGTCAGCTGTTAAAACTGGATACCATGTCTATAGAGGTAATCGGTACATATACGAATCCCTTTGAAGGACGAAAAGAAATTCTCGCAAGGGACGTCGATATCGTATTTTTGGATATCAGCTTGCCGGAATTAAACGGCATTGAGCTGGCAGAGCAGCTGCTTGAGCAGAAGCCTCATCTTTGTATTGTATTTGTGACGGGGTATCACGAATATGCAGTCACTGCCTTTGAATTGAATGCCGTAGACTATATTGTTAAACCTGTCCAGATTGATCGAGTCGCCAAAACGATGGAGCGTTTGCGAAGCCGCATTGCGTCCAGGCCGGAAGAGGTCATGGATTCCAATCGCAACCTTCGGATGACAATGTTCCGCCAGGTTATGATCGAGCAGCCGAATGAGCAGGGGCAATTTGCTCTGCTTCATTGGCGGACAACCCGGGCTCAGGAGATCTTCATTTATTTGCTTCAGCATAGAGGACAGCTTGTACGAAAGTCGGCTTTGATCGATATGTTATGGCCGGAGTTTGATATGGATAAAGCCTATCCCCAGCTGTACACGGCCATTTATCATATTCGAAAAACATTGGAGCCTTATGATACCCGATTCCAAATCACCAACACGACGGAAGGCTATGTGCTGAATATGGAAGGCGTGCAGCTGGACATTGAGGAGTGGGAGAATTGGTTTATGTCAAACACCTCCGTTTCGGCTGAATCGATTGAGCGACATATTGAAATGATGAAGTTGTACACAGGGGACTACCTGCAGGAATATGACTACTGGTGGGCAGAAGGAGAGCGTCAAAGGCTGAAGGAGCTGTGGCTTAGCGTTTCTTTATCCATGGCGGAATGGTATGTGGATCAGGAACGCATCGATGAAGCCATATTATGCTACTTCTCGATCCAGAGGCAGCATCCCCTGGAGGAGAAGGCCTATTTTTCATTGATGAAAATATATGCTGTGCAGGATAATCCGGCCCAGGTGCACCGTCTATTCAGTCTTCTGTGTCAGGTGTTAGAAGATGAGATGGGCGAGGAGCCAAGCCCTTACATTGTGAAATGGTACGACGAATGGAGCAATGGAATTCAAGCCGCCAATATGAAATAGATGAGATAGCCAAAGACGCATTCGAGATGAAATCACCGGTTGTTCGACCGGTGATTTTTTGGTATATTCTTGCCTGATTTTATGGTTCCCCCGGTGTTGTTCAGAAATTGTAGAGGACGGTCTCCTATACTGTGGAGTGAACCATAACAATCGGGAGGTACATGATTCGGTTATGAAATTCATTCGGAAATTTAAGGAATCTTCGCTGCATAAGGCCATGGGATTGGAGCTTGGAACGTTCCGGGAGTTCGAGCTTGATGCGGAGAAGGACCTCCAGCATTGCAGAGGCTTCTATGCTCACTTCAACGGCAAGCGGATTGGCATCGTTGCTACGGATGAGGGTCCGGTATTTCTGTGTGGTCAGGAAAAGTATTTGCTGGATGAGCGTACCGTTCATTTTTTGTTGCAAAAAAATGCCGAGGTTAACACATTTATCTTTATGTGGGACGGGGGAGTGAAACTCCAAATTCCTTATTTGCGGTCGTTGATTGAGTACAACGGAAAATGGGTGGATGATTCGATTTTTGACTTTTTTTCGTGGATCTATGAAGCATCCGGTAGAAAAAGATTCTACTCTTACTATACGGTGAAGTATGTATCCGCTGCGGAATTATGTCCGTACCAGCCGCTGCAGCGTCCAGGCAAGACATTATCGTTTGTATAGCGGCCTGACCCGGCCCGCTTATGTTATTGGACTTATGGAAAAGGAACAGACAACAGCTCCGTAACGATGTAAAATAATGGACAGTTGTGTAGGGGTGTTGATTTTTTACAATATGTTAAAAGGACTGTTATTATTGTCGACCTATTCCAACTCGAACTCAAACTCGAAATCGAAACCGATCTCCAGCAGAAGGCTGCTGGGGATTACTTTTCTGTTTATTGTTATTTTACTCTCTGTGCGGTTGGCTTATTTTAAAATCATCATGATCCCTGAGGAAGTTCCGTTTCAGCAAGGAGTGCTGGATCTTCGGGATTGGCGGGCGGATGACCGCAATACGGTCGCGCTGAACGGGGAGTGGACCTTTTATCCGAATCAATGGATGGGCCCGGATAGATGGTCTCAAGGGGAGCGGAAGCCTGTCGCCGATCCGCGCTGGATAAAGGCTCCCGGTCCATGGGAAGGCGTAAACGAGTACGGGTCCCAAATGGGCTTCGGCACTTATCGTCTCAAGCTGCTCGTACCGGAACGTAACGTAACTTACGGCCTCTGGATCACCGATATCCGTACAGCCTATCGTTTGTATGTCAATGGCGAGTTATTGTACGAATCCGGACATCCCTCCGATACGCCAAAGACCCATGTGGCAAGAATCGTTCCCCATATCGAACTCATCCCCCCGGCTGACGGAGACGAGCTGGATATTATCCTGGAAGTAAGCAATTACCAATATGCCGATTCAGGCGGGATTAGGTTGCCAATCAAATTCGGGACTGCAGAAGCGGTGATGAAGGGAAAAGCGTTCTCGGAGAACATGCAGCTGCTGGTCTGCGTAGTGCTATTTCTTCATGTTATGTATGTCTTAATTTTGTATCTGATCGGCTATCGGAGCAAAGGCCTCTAATATTTTGCGGCCCTTATACTGTTTACGCTGCTGGCTACGCTGGTTGACGACGATAAGCTCCTGCTCGTTTGGCAGCCTGCTATCCGTTTCGAATGGTCAGTGAAGCTTAAGGTTGTTGCTTATGTGGCTATATCCTTATGTTTGATTCTGTGCACCAAGCATTTACTCCGGCCGAGAATCAAAGAAGGATTTTACCGGGCCTATACAATCTTTGTGGTTTCGTATGCCGTCGCTTATTTGCTGCTTCCGTTTCATCTGATGGTACATCTCTCTACTTATTTATCATTGGTATTAATAAGCTCCGTGCTGTTCCTGCCTTCGATTGCCAGGAAGGCGGTCAGCGAGCGGACGGAAGCGGCCATATTTATCTTGCTGTCGGCGGTTGCGGTTTCCTGCAACATTATCGTAAGCGGAATTTTAAGGTTTCGGTATTTTAAGGAACTGCCTTATTATCCGATTGACCTGATCGTTGCGTTTCTCGGATTTGCTTCCTTCTGGTTTATCCGGTTTGCCCGAAACACTGTGGTGCTGAGGGAACAGGCAGAGGAGCTGCAGCGGGCAGACAAGAAAAAGGATGAATTTCTGGCAAATACGTCCCATGAACTGCGAAATCCGCTGCATGGCATGATTAATATGGCGCAAACGCTGCTGGAACGCAAAGGGAGTACACTTCAGCAAGAGGATCGCAATCACCTGGAGCTGATTACCGGCATTGGTAAGCGGATGTCGCTGCTGTTGGATGACTTGCTGGATGTTTCGTTATTGAAGGACAAGCGGATCCGGCTGGATGTACAGAGCATCCATCTCGGTTCGGCTGCACAAGGCGCGCTGGATATGCTCCGTCCGATGGCGGAGGGCAAGCGAATCGAGCTCGTATGCGAGATCGAGGATTCCTTTCCCAAGGTATGGGCAGATGAAAGCCGGTTGGTTCAGATTTTATTCAATCTGATTCACAATGCAATCAAATATACGGAGCCAGGCCGAATCGCGGTGACTGCCGATGTTGTTAATGGAAGGGCCTGCGTCCACGTTCTTGATACGGGGATGGGGATGGACGAAGAGACAGTAAGGCGGATATTCCTTCCTTACGAGCAGGGAGACTCCAGCTTTGCCTCAGCGGGAGGCGGCTTGGGGCTTGGACTCAGCATTTGCAAGCAGCTGGTTGAGCTGCATGGCGGGGAACTCTCCGTGTCATCCGCTCCGGCGCAGGGAAGTTCCTTTACGTTTACGCTGAAAGTGGACGATATGATGAGGCAGGAGAATACGGATAAACAGGAGTTTATTGCCGGCTCCTTGGCTACAAATTCAGAGAAAGAGAAGGAGAGGCTATCTAACATGTCAGATAAGCACGAACAGGATGATGCCGAATCCGAGGCTAAGAAGCGTTCTCGTCAAACCGATGGCAGGCTGCTCATCGTAGATGACGATCCGGTTAACCTAAACGTTATCCGTCATTTGCTTGAAAACGAAGGGTATCAGATCGTGACCGTTACCCGGGCTCAGGAAGCCCTTCATTTATTGGAGCAGGGAGAATGGGATCTCATCATATCTGATGTGATGATGCCCCAAATGTCAGGGTATGAATTGTCCAGGACGATTCGGCAGAGGTATATGATATCGGAGCTTCCAATTCTGTTGCTGACTGCAAGAAATCGCCCTGAAGATATTCATATGGGCTTTATTTCCGGAGCTAACGATTATTTGATAAAACCGGTGGATCATCTGGAATTAAAAACAAGGGTACGCGCGCTGCTGGAGCTGAAGCGCTCCATTAAGGAAAGGCTGCATATGGAGGCGGCTTGGCTCCAGGCTCAAATTCAGCCGCATTTTCTGCACAATACTTTAAATTCGATTGCGTCTCTTAGTGAGATTGACCCTTCTCGGATGGTTGCGCTGATTGGAGAATTCAGCCACTATCTGAGAGCCAGCTATGATATCAGCAACTTGGAGCGTTTTATCCCGCTGGAGCAGGAGCTTGGCTTGGTTCGCTCATATCTGTATATCGAAGGGGAGCGGTTTGGGGAACGCCTGCGTGTCCGTTGGCATATTTCCGAGGAAGTCGCTGTTCAGCAGTGGAAGCTTCCCCCTTTGACCATGCAGACGATTGTGGAGAATGCTGTCGTTCACGGGGTATTGGCTCGAACCCAGGGAGGGACCGTAACGATTCGCATCGTAAGTGAAGCTGAATCCGCCAAAGTCATTATTGCGGATGATGGTGCCGGGATGGATCCCGAGAAGCTCCGCTTGATGCTGGGGAGTGGGCAGCGTACCGGCAAAGGAGTCGGCCTTATGAACACGGATCGGCGTTTGAAGCAAGTCTATGGGCAAGGACTCATGATTGACAGCACAAGGGGCAGAGGAACCACGGTGTCGTTTGTCATCAGGAAGATGGCATAATGAGAGCCTAAGCCTATTAAACCTATAGTCTTTGAATCTTGGACGAATGCTTGAGGTATGGGTTAGGATGTAGAGAGAATGATCCAGGTACATTATTTTTAGGGAAGATACGGAGACGAAGTTAGTTGATGGCAAACAATAATGCTGAACGTAACCGAATTCCCGGTCTTGAATCCGGATCACCGCCGCTCTTTGTCACCTATAAATATCGCCATTTTCCCGAAAGAGGGGGAAATGACAATACCGATTCAATAATATAAACATCGGACAATCGATGGGCGATATGCGCTGATGATGTGCAATATGCACGGATGATGGCAATATGTGCTGATGATGTGTAATATGCACGGATGATGTGAGATATGCGCTGATAATGTGCAATATGCACTAATGATGGCGATATGCACGGATGATGTGCAATATGCGCTGAAAGATGTGCGATATGTGCTGATGATGTGTAATATGCACGGATGATGTGAGATATGCGCTGATGATGTGCAATATGCACTAATGATGGCGATATGCACGGATGATGTGCAATATGCACGGATGGCGTGCAATACGCGCTGATGATGTGCAATATGCACGGATGATGTGCGATATGCACTGTTGATGGCAATATGCACTAATGATGGCAGTATGCACTAATGATGGCAATATGCACTAATGATGGCAATAAGCACTAATGATGGCAATGTGCGCTGATGATGTGCAATATGCACGGATGATGTGAGATATGCACTAATGAAGGCAATGTGCGCTGATGATGTGCAATATGCGCGGAGAGATGCGGACAGGAGGTCCGCTATTTGCCAACAATAGTGCCAAATTTAATGCTTTGCGGACACAGAATCCGTTATTCTCGGCTTTTTCCTGTTTTTTTCGGTGATATGCCGGCAATAGCGGAACGAGTGTCCGCTTAATCTTAATTTTAGTACCTTTGTTTGCAAATAGCGGAATCACGGTCCGCACGGAGCCGCACTAATGACTGTACACCGTTCGCGGCGCCCCCTGTGCTCACGCACCGAGCGCGGCGCCCCCTGTGCTCACGCACCGAGCGCGCTGTCCCCTGTGCGCACGGCGTGGTCCGGGGCATGCTTCCGATGCTGTCGTCGACCTTATGACAAAGAAGCCATCACTTGAAGCAACGTAAAGATCAACGTAAAGGTAAAGATCGACGAAAAGGTCGGGTGGATCATCAGATTCTGGCGATTGTAAATCCGTCAGAGGATCGCCAGTTTTCCAAAGTGCTAATAATCGATGATTTATGGCTCAACCAACGGGATATGTTAGTTGAAAAGACAACAGCGGCGGACCAAGAATTTTTACTTTGCATAAAGGTGGACCTCATGATCTCTTCTTTCTTAGCTACGATTTATGGCGTATTCCTACCCATATCGCTGCCCGTCATCGGCGGAGCACTGCTCAAGCGATTCAAGGGCATTGAAACCAAGGGTCTTTCGGCCCTGTCTTTATATGTGCTGAGCCCGGCTCTGATCTTCGAAACGCTGGAGAAGGCTTCGATTACCTCGAATGAGGTCACGGTAACGGTTGCGTTTTGTTTGTTGAATGTGATCGCGCTATGGGCGCTGAGTGCCTTGGCCGGCAAAATGCTGGGCTTGTCCCAGACAGAGAAATCGGGGCTCGCCTTGACCACTATTTTTACCAACAGCGTGAATTACGGGCTTCCCCTCGTCCTGCTTGCCTTCGGGCAAGCAGGGCTGGATAAAGCTTCTGTGTATGTCATTGTGCAGATTATCATTATGAATACATTAGGGGTGTACCTGGCAGCGAGATCTCATTTTTCGGCCGCAAAGGCGATCAAATCGGTGTTTACGCTCCCCTCGGTCTACGCGGCGGCATTCGCCGTGCTCTTCCGGTTGACGGACTTCCAGCTTCCGGAAGGGTTGAATACCGGCGTTACCATGCTGTCCGCGGCTTATGCGCCGCTCGCTCTAGTCATACTGGGAGCCCAGATGGTCGGGGTTCGGGATGGCGGAGCTTCTGCCGTCTCCAAGCGCGGATTCTGGTCGGGCATGGCGATGCGAATGCTGGTGGGCCCATTGGTGGCTTGGGGATTGCTCGTGATTTTATCCATTGAGGGAACCTTGTTTGCGGTCATCCTGATTTTGTCGGCGATGCCAGCAGCCGTGAACGCGGTAATCCTTGCTGAACAATACGATGCCGCGCCCAAGCTGGTATCCAGGTGCATACTGTGGACCACGCTGGCTTCCTTTATCGTTCTGCCTGCCATGATCGGCTTTCTCTAGGCTTGCCATCTCCCGACCTGAAGCTTGGTTCAATCTCCAGACGTGTGTGTAAAGAGTAGTAAGCGTCAAGAAATAACCATCATCTGCAACTAAAGAATCGGATGGAGGTGGAGACTATGAGCAGGCAGCGTGACCGAGACGTGGAGATCGAGACCCGCAATATCGAGGAGCGGAATGACTCCAGCAGGGTAGCATCTACGTTAATTAAGTATGTGGCTTATCTGATTATCTTCTTTGGATTTTTGTATTTCCTTATCAAATACGTATTTCCGATGTTCTAGAAGGAGCAGATGGTATTCGTTAAAAAGCCTCCCTTTCGTGATACGCGAAAGAGAGGTTTTTTTATCATGGATCGGCATTTTTTCATAGCAAGCTTTACCTTAGTCAGGCGATTCATCCATCCTCGTGTGATCAGATTTACTTCGCAGCTGGGATCATCAAATCTTCCAGCTTGGTCTCTTCATCAGACCAGTTGGCAAGCAGTTCTTGAATATACCGGATGTCCGAATCGTCCGGATCATAGAAGTAATCGCCGCGGATCACTAGATCTTTTCCCTTTAGCATGTAATTCTCAAATGTCGGTGGAGAGTCATTAAAAAATAGGTTTTCGGCCAGCTTGAGAATGAAATCGGAGTTTAAGTCCATCGTGAGATTACTGCCTCCGATACGAATCAGCTCCGGGATTTTGGTTATATTTTTCAATTCAAATACCCGATCCATTAAGGAACTGAGGAATATGCGCTGGCGCATGGTGCGGTTGAAATCCGAATCTTCCCGGTACCTGACATAATTTAATGCATCTGTGCCATCGTAAATCGGCTTGTTCGGCTCGATCCGCAATTTGATATGACGGACGCTCTTGTTCTCGATGACTTTATCGATGGGGAGTTTAATCCCATCCAATGCATTGACGATATCCGTTAATCCGTGGAAATTGATGGCTGCATAATAATCGACAGGGTGCTGAAACAAATGCTCAACCGTATCCATGGCCATTTTCGCGCCGCCGTGGGCGTAAGCCGAGTTGATTCGGGAGGTGACTCCCCTGCCGATGACTTCGGTGTAGGTATCTCTCGGAATGGAGACAAGTAATATTTTATTAAGGTCAGGTCGGATGACAGAGAAGATGATGGTATCGGAACGGGCAGGCTCGTCCTCTCGTTGATCAACGCCCAGAAGCAAAACCGAGAATGGCTTCGTTGCCTCCGCAATAGGCTCGGGCGAATCAGAAGGACCAACAGGTTTGTAGGACTTGTCCAGTGTATGTTTGATATCTTTCGCGAAAAAAGCCTGAAACGCTATCCAGGACAATTCTTTTCTGAAAATATAGCCTAGTCCGCCTAAGAGAATCAGTATAGATAAGGATATTCCTATCCATTTTTTGAGTTTGAGACGGCGTTTGGGCTTTCGAGGACGTCTGATAGTATACGTTTCATTTCGATGTTGGCTGGGATCCATG
Organism: Paenibacillus sp. QJM3NY_38; assembly: GCF_056173265.1. Taxonomy (NCBI): domain Bacteria; kingdom Bacillati; phylum Bacillota; class Bacilli; order Caryophanales; family Paenibacillaceae; genus Paenibacillus; species Paenibacillus sp. QJM3NY_38. The sequence goes on along the minus strand of NZ_CM149665.1, from coordinate 5,916,109 downwards.
GATTTCCTCCTTGAATGTTTTGGATCATGCAGGGATGCCTGGATTATGTTTGAATAGGTTGATTTTACCAATACGTGTTGTGATAATTATAGTGAAAAGCTCGGGAAAATCAACATAAAATTACATTATATCCCATAAAGATTTGAAATTTGTATATCAAATGCCTGATTTTGGATTAAGAGGCGGCGGCTTCACCGTTGACTTTAAGGGTTAATGTAACTATGATGGTTACATGATATGATAGTCATCTGAAGATTTGGTTCGTCAGGAGGGGTCACATGAACATAAGCAGCCGATTTGCAGTGGCCATTCATATTCTCTCCGTGCTGGAGATGAATAAGGCTGGCGTCAGCACCTCAGATTATATCGCGGAGAGTGTGAACACGAATCCTGTGGTTATCCGGCGTATCGTAGGCATGCTGAGCAAAGCGGGCCTGGTGGAGGTTAAGCCTGGCGTAGCGGGAGCGAAGCTGGCAAAGCATCCGTCCGAGATTACGCTGCTGGATATTTATCATGCCGTACATGTCGTGCAGGAGGATTCCTTGTTTGGCATTCATGAGAATTCGGACAAAAAATGTCCTGTTGGCAAACATATTCAAACGGCGATTGTCCCGGTTTTTTCTGCCGCCCAGAAGGCCATGGAGAACACGCTGCATGAGGTGAATTTGGAAGAGATTGTCCGGAAAATTTATAGCTCTGCGAATGGAACATCAAGTGAATAAGCCAAAATCACACGCTCAATCCTTATGTAGGATGGGCGTTTTCTTTGGTTAACCATTGGTGACTCTTCAATTCGCTTGTAAATTACTGGGTTTGACAACAAGGATGTCCTGTAACTATAATGATTACAAGCAAGATGTAACTGATTTGATTACAAGTTAAACCTGACGTTGACCTGAATATATGGAATGAACGAACAACAACATTCAAGGAGTGAGAATATGACAGCTATTATACATCCATCCACAAAGCTTGGCCCGGTCTCTCTGCGGATCAGTAATCTGGCACAATCTGTACGCTTTTATACAGAAGTCGTCGGGTTGAAAATGCTTCGCCAGCATGGCCGTGTTGCCGAATTGACGGCAGACGGCAAACAGCCGCTGCTGATTATAGAGGAAATTCAAGATCTGGTGAGACCGCAGACCCGGACGGCAGGTCTGTACCATTTTGCAATTCTGGTTCCGAATCGGGAATCGCTCGGGCTTGCGCTTGCCAATCTGATCGCGCATAACATTTCTGTCGGTCAAGGCGATCATCTGGTCAGCGAAGCATTGTACATTAATGATCCGGACGGAAACGGCATCGAGATTTATGCCGACCGACCAAGGGATACCTGGAAGCGTGATGCCAACGGGGAATATGTGATGACTACCGACCCTGTCGATGTAGAAGGACTGCTGGCTCTCTCCAAGGACAAGGAATGGTATGGACTCCCTGAAGAGACGGTTATCGGGCATGTGCATTTCCACGTGTCCAACCTGCATGATGCCCGCGTATTTTATTGCGATGTTCTGGGGTTTGAGCTGACAGCCCATTATGGCGGAGCTGCGTTGTTTATATCTGCGGGAGGGTACCATCACCATATCGGGCTCAATGTGTGGGCAGGAATCGGTGTACCGAACACACCACGGAGCGCCGCGGGGATGGAAGATTATACGATTGAGCTTCCGAGCCATGAGGAGCTTGAAGCGGTAACCGGCCGTATCCGCGAGGCGGGACTGCGCTTGGAGCAGCACGATGGCGTCTGGGCCGTTCAAGATCCTTCGGATATCTGGATCCGGTTGGTTGTTGCTTAATATAATATAAGTTGAAAAGCCTGTCCGCGATGATCGCGGGCAGGCTTTTTTTATGAGAAATCTCGGTTATCTTTAAGTTATATCGGGTCTAATTCTCCCAGCGTACGAAGCATGAACTCCAAGATATTCGGGATATCTCCCATCTGTTCCTCGTTGATCCTACGGGGAAAGCGAAGCTCGATCGTGTTGTGAAGCGGCACCGGATCGCTGTAGGTGTATCGTATCGTTTGCAGCGGAGGAAGCTCCGGATTCCATATCTCCTTTATGATCTGGGCAATAGCCGGACACGCTATGGAAGCATCAGAGATATGTTTATAAAAGCGGAGCTTCAGCTCGCAGGCTGGCTGACCTTCCGGAATTTCCAAGATCTCAGCGGCCAAATCCCGGAGTCCGGTCTCCAGGCAAATTTCGGCTGAAGTTGTGGATGACGCTGCCAGCTCGAACCGGAGGTTGAAGCTTCGGGATAACGTGGCCATATCCAAAAGATCCTTCCGATCGGTAACACGAATGATTTCATCGAGGTTGTCGAGATCATAGACCGCGTTTTCGATACCAACCTTTAAATTTTCAAATATTGTCGGGTCAAACATGAGGCACATCCTTTGAACGTCATAATGTCGTACATACGATTGTGGATAATATATCACAATTCAACTGCTTAAGGGGAGCATGCTAAATGTATAAGACGGGATCTCTGCGTGATTTCCTTCGTTTTATAACAGTATTGCCAAAATGGTATCATCGTTGACTCGCAATCGGCTCCAATCTGGTATAGCCGAAAAATCGTAGGGGCAGCAAGATTGACCTACGGATAAAGATCATGATAGGATGAAACACAAAGTACAGTAAAATAAATTTTACCGGTAAAATGTATGGAGGTGTTAAAGATAAAATGACTGGTGTTTATAGAATTAAAACGCATGAACAGCTCAAAGCGATTGCCGACCCCCTGCGTACCAAAATACTGATGAATCTCGTGAAAGATGCCTACACCGGACAGCAGCTAGCCGAGGTATTGGACATTACGCGGAACAATATTTACTTTCATCTGAAGGAGCTGGAGAAGCACGGCATCATTCACGTGGTCCGGAAGGAAGAGAAGAACGGTATCGTGCAGAAATACTATCGCGCCGTCGCAAGCCGTTTCATACCGGAGGATCATTTGCTGCCGAGCCTGGATTTGGTGGAAACGTCCAGACAGGTATTTATGGAGACACTCGATGTTACCCGGACAAAAATCGAAAGCGCGCCGGCTTCTTCTTTTGCTTTGGACAGCACGAGCGAACACTATCGGAAAAACATTGCAGGGACCTACCGTTTTCATGCAACAAAGGAGAGCTTCCATGCTTTTGTAGATGAGTTCAAGCAGCTCATGAATAAACACTTCACGATGGAGACGGCCGAAACAGGCCATACGCCCGTGTCCACGGAAGAGAAAAATTACTATATGTCGTTGATCGCATTTCAAGATGATCAGGAGGATATCACCATTCGATAATCCTTGATGGGGGAGTCATTACATATGGAGAATTATCAACATAACGTCGTTATCGATGATGCATGGTTTACCGTATCGCAGCTGGATGAGACCACGTTCGCGATCAGTGAATACGGACATTGGGAGAAGGTGCATTCGTTTCTGTTGATCGGAAGTGAGCGTGCCGCACTGATTGATACGGGACTTGGCATCGACAACATGAGGCGGATGACCGATCAGCTGACGGATTTACCTGTTGTGGTGCTAACCACGCATGTTCACGCGGATCATATCGGCAGTCACGGGCAGTACGGAGAGATTTATGTGCACGAGGCTGAGGAGGACTGGCTCGTCAGCGGGATTAAGAAGCTGTCCATTGAACAAATCCGTAAGGACATTTCGCGCGATATCACGAGGCCGGTACCGGCTTCCTTCGATCCGGCAACCTATACCCCTTACCAGGGGCAGCCGACCGGTATTCTAAGGGATCGAGATGTCATCGAGCTTGGCGAGCGGAGTCTGGTTATTTACCACACGCCGGGCCATTCGCCTGGACATATCGCGGTATTTGATGTACACCGGGGGTACTTGTTCACAGGGGATTTATTGTATGATGAGACGCCGGTATATGCTTTTTATCCGACGACAAGTCCGCAGGATCTCGTAAACTCGCTGGAGCGGATCGCGAATCTCGATGGTGTAAAGCGCATTTATGGTTCTCACAATACACTTGGACTGGATCCGGCATGGCTGGTCGTGGTCAAAGAGGCGGTTCAAGAGCTGCGGGAGAAAGACCTTGTCCGATTTGGAACGGGCATTCACCGATTCAACGGATTTTCGGTTCAATTTTAGCACCGTTATCCGGTTACTTCTTTGGCAACACAAGCGCCATGGGAAGAAATGAAAAGCCTTGCACCGAGGGGTGCAGGGCTTTTCCACTTCCCTCATTTATTTCGAGGCTAGCGGAAGGGCGTAGTAGTTAAAAGACTTGTCCAGCAGAGCAGAGGCCTCTTGACGAAGCAGCAACTGCTTGGAACGGAAATGGACGGGGCCCGTCTTTTTGGATACGGGTGTCCGGATCAACGACTCCACTTCCGTGCCGAGGCTCTGGGGATAAGAGGCCCACTTCCCATTATTGTGACAGCCGTTAAAGCTCCCGTCGATACAAGAACCAATGCCGTTCTCAACTTGTGATTGTTCCATTTCATCGATATCATACTCCTTCAGTGAGTGATTAGATAAGGCTCGTCTCCATACTTTATTCTGGCAGTCATTTCTTTGATATGGAGTGTCATATGACATTTTGACACTGTTGCACATGACAACGGGGACAGTAGGATACAGGAATATCAAGGTCATGAAGACCTGAAAGGAGTCTAAAATCTATGAGGAAATGGCTGAGGGAGTACCTGCTGAACTTTTGTTTTTTGATGCTGACTTTTGGAACCGGGGTGTTTTATTTTTGTTACTATCTTGTGGGTCTTTTTTTTGGCTTCGGCATGAGTTTCACCCTGATCGGGATACCGATTCTTACCTTTGTTATGCGAACGTCCCGGACCTTCATGAATTATGATCGGATCCAGACGAAGTTCTATACGGACATAACGATCGAGCCTGTCATGAAGAGAACATCATCCGGCTCCTTCTGGAGTCAGGCTAAGGTGGAACTGGTGGACATCCGAAATTGGAAAGCCGTATCGGTACTCATGCTGAAGTTTATCGTTGGCATCGTTAGTTTGTTCAGTGCCGTTATATTCTTTATCGTTCCCATTCTATGGATATTGGCCCCATGTATCAGTTCTTTTGCGGATATCAACGTAGGGCCTATTCGCATCGATACCTTGCCCAAATCCCTGCTTATGATGGGAGTCGGCGTTCTGTTTACTTATGCAGGGTCATGGGCCGCTAAGGGAGCGGCGAGATGGAGCGGCAGGTACACGCAGTGGATGTTTTCGGTTTGGAGGTAGACACACTGTGGGGGCCGTGTCATATTAGGAAGGAACCGCCAAGGAACTGCAGGGAGTGAAAGCTTTGTTTGATATAGTGAAACAATGGAAGTGGTACGACTGGGCCATGCTCTTTATTCGCATGATGGGCTGCATCTCCCTGATCATAAAGTTTGTGGAGCTCCGGAACCAGTTTACCGTATCGTTATGGCTCGTTGTCATGTGGGAAATGGCAGCTTTCTCGATACCCTGGCTGTGTCTGCTTCTAAACCATAAAGCATATTTGATAACGGAGTTCCTGTTATCGGGGGGAATCGCCGTTTATTTAACTTTCTTATTCCCGGAGGCTTACTTGTCGTTTATCATTCCGGCTTTTCTGATGGCAGCGAACAGCTATGGAACTACATACAGATGGACAGGCCCCCTTGCGGCTATCTTGGTTCCAATGCTGATCAAGCTGTACGCCCCATCAACGGATTTGATGCTGATGATGGAGCATGTCGCTTTTGCGTTTGCGTTAGGATTTGCCTTTCATCTGTTAATGGCCAACTATCGCCAGAACGAAATCATTCGAACACACAATACGATTTTGGAGCAATATTTGTCCCAGGTCGAGCGGGTCACGCTGCTGGAAGAACGGGAACGCGTGTCCAAGGAGCTGCATGATACGATGGGCCATACGTATACGGCGGTCATTATGGGCTTGGAAACGCTGCGTTCCACGGAAACCAATGCGGCAGCTCAGCGTAAGCTGTCCAATCTCCTGGAACTGACACGGAGAAGCCTGGATGAGGTCAGAGGGTATTTGCATGAGCTGGACTCACCGCAAGAACAGCTTCCCCTGGTGCAGTCACTGAGACAGGTAACGGAGGATTTTGAGCGCGACACCGGGGTAAAAGCAGGATTTAGAGTGCTTGGTGAAGAGTATCCGGTATCCCGGCAGGTGAAAATGACCTTCTATCGTTGTCTCCAGGAGTCTTTAACCAACAGTGTTCGTCACGGTAATGCGACGAGGATTGGTGCCGTGCTTCAATTCGAATTGCAGCAAACCCGGCTTGAAATTCTGGATAACGGCAGTGGAACCGTGCAAGTCCAGGAAGGTTTCGGTTTAAGTGCCATGAAGGAAAGGGCCTATCGCCTTCAAGGCCAAGTCACGGTTTATTCAACTCCCGACGAAGGAACCGTTGTGACCTGCAGCTTGCCTAGAATCTTGGAGCCTGCGGATGAAATCATCAGAATTTTATTGGTGGATAATGAACCTTTTATCAGGGAGAGTCTCGGCATCATTCTGGAGTCGGAGAAGGACCTTGAAGTGGTAGGACGTGCGGAACATGGGGAGTTTGCCTTGGACATGTGTGAGAAGCTTAACCCCCATCTGGTGCTGATGGATCTGGAAATGCCCGTGATGGATGGGATTACAGCGACGCGATTGATCAAACAACGTTGGCCGTCAGTGAAGGTTATCATATTCACTTCATTTGAGCAGAGGGCCAAAGCTGCCGAAGCGATGCGAGGCGGAGCGGACGGTTATTTACTGAAGTCGATGGAGCCGCGTGAACTTGCTGAGAACATTCGCACCGTGTATCGAGGCGGAACTTTGATGAATCCGGCGATTTCGGCGAAACTCTTCGATGGGGAAGCGGGCGATTTCATGAAGGAAGAGGGTGGCGCTGCATCCGTAATTGAAGCCGATACGGCGTTGTCTCCAACGCTGAAGTTATACGATCTGACACCAAGGGAGATGGAGATTCTGAAGTATCTCTCCCAAGGCATGCGGTACAAGGCGATTGCGATGAGATTGTATCTCTCAGACGGGACCGTACGGAATTATGCCTCAACCTTGTATGCCAAGCTGGGCGTCCGCAACCGGGACGAAGCGATAGAAATTGCAAATCAGGCCGGGCTCCTATGAGCCCGGCCTGATTTCTGATTTTTGCATATTCCTGCATCAAATCCGTTTGATGGCAGCGTATCGGAGTGCATACCATCAGTAACTGCGGTCCATGTTTTTACCGTAATAAATTTCGTCCATCTCCAGTTTGATGCGCTCGGTGATTTCCTGCTGCTCGGCTTCGGATAGCTTATCCTTCGTGTAACCGAACAGATAGTTGTCCAGATCAAACTGCTTCAGCTTACACTTGGTGTGGAAGATGTTCTCCTTGTATACGTTAACGTCAATCATATCGAACAGCTCCTTGGCCTCGTCCGGAATGTAGTTTTGAATGGAGCTGATCTCATGGTCGATAAACAGCTTGTGCCCGTGAATATCCCGCGTGAAGCCTCGAATTTTATAGTCGATCGTCATAATATCCGTATCAAAGGAGTGGATCAGGTAATTTAGGGCTTTCAGGGGTGAAATCTCCCCGCAGGTTGACACGTCGATATCGGCCCGGAAGGTGCTGATTCCCTCATCGGGATGGAATTCCGGATACGTATGGACGGTAATATGGCTCTTGTCGAGCTGAAGGTTTACATTCTCCGGCAGCGGCCCCGGCGATTCGTCATAGGATTCCTCCGGAACCTCTACGACAGGGCCCTCGGATACAAGCACCGTTACGCTGGCGCCTTGCGGGATATAATCCTGCTTGGCAATGTTCAGGACATGCGCTCCGATGATTTCGGCCACATGGCTTAATATTTTTGTTAGCCGATCCGCGTTATACTGCTCATCAATATATTCAAGGTACGCCTCTCGTTCTTCCCGGGTTTTCGTATAGCAGACATCGTACATATTAAAGCTGAGCGATTTCGTTAGGTTATTGAACCCGTGCAGGGTAACGCGTTGTTCTGGTGTCATATCCATATGAATTTCCCCTTGTGTCGTTAATATATCAGTTCGAGTACCTATTATTTCCGAAACCAGCGATTCCTAATCTGCCCATGCCTCGCCTTCGGAATTAACATTAATATGTTCTTACCCGGATCGGGTTTAACATTAACAGAGGGTCAAGGATGATAGAGACAAGTATCGGCTGCTCCAAACTCAAAACTCAAAAAAGGCCAACCGGTAATCCCCGGCTGACCTCAAGACGAGAAGGACACCTGCTACATGCAGCATATCCTTTGAGCGTGTATATGGACTTCACTTCGTATTGCCGATACCATGGTCCTTCTCAAACGGCATGATTACTCCGTAAATTCCAGCAGTTCAATTACATTCCCAAAAGGGTCCCGGATTGCGCTGTATAGACCGGGAGGGCACGGCTGCGGTGTATCAAAGATGACCTCTACACCCTGCGATTTGTAGTTCGCAATCGCCGCGCTTACATCAGCCGTCTCAAGTCCGATAATAACCTGAGCTTCATGCGGGTAATCGGTTTTCGTACGACGGTCGCATTTTTGCAGAACAAGGGAAACGTCTTCATGTTTCAAACTGATGATCTGATCATTATACACCTTGGAAATTTCGAATCCCAGAATATCACAATAAAATCGCGTCGCTTGATCCATATCACTTACATTAATCGATAGAACACAAAGATTGGGCATAGTTCCTCTTCTCCTCTAATCCATGGGTTGTCTTACTGGCAGCATAGAATGCCTTCACCGGATTCGATGCTGGATTTTAAGCTGGCGAGCATGCCCTTCCATGCATCCACATGCCATTCCCGGGCTTGCAGTGACGCTTCGGTATCCTTCCAGCCCGTATGCTCTAAGGTAATTCTCGTGCCGCCGTCCTGTTCAGGTCTAAAAGACACCTTGACCTGAGTTAATTCCCCCTGATTCATCGTTTCCGCAAAGGGATCGGGTCCTTTCCACTCAAAAACCAGGGTATGCGGCTCATCATATTGCAAAATGGTACAGCCCGCGGTGCACATCGATTCACGATTAGCGGGGTTAAAATAAAGCTCGAATTTCCCGCCCGCCTTCGGTTCAATTTCCGCAGCCGGCGCAAACCACTCGGTTATCCTCGCAGACTCCGTCCATGCTCGCCAGAGGAGCTGCACGTCGGCCTGAATTATGGTTTCTTGAATAATGGTCATGTCTATTCCTCCAAACATATCGTGCTCATTGTTCCGTTAATAACGCTTCCAGCAATTCCATTATAAAGGGACATGCGATTCAAAAATTCTTCTACCTTGCGCTGTTATTTCCGATCCTTCTCGAACAAGAGCAGAGGTAGATTAACAACAATCGGCGGGTCGTAGGGCAGAGGCTCGCGCAAGGTGATGTTTACGGCCAGATCGGTTTCTTCGTCGATATGGACAGGCTCCTCCCGCTTGCCGCGCAAGGATTTGCTCAGCAGAAAATAATCCCGGGGATTGAGGCTCCAGGGAATGCCCGCTGCCAGCACATAATACGTTCCGGTTGGTATGCCGGTTAAAGTACAGGTCCGGTTCTTGAGGTTGACCGCCGTACCGGACACGGGCTTCTGATCAGGCACGGGTCTTGGGAACAGACCAACGTAAATCATGCCGCGGAACGCCTCCGGAGCTTCGATCCGGCAATGAATCCGGGGCAGAGCATGTCTTTCTTCCTCTGCCCAGGTTAATGGCTTGTGCTCATATTGATTCACATAACGATGCAGAGACTCCGTGGTGGTGCGGAACTTTTTTGGAGACAGGCCGACAAATTGCTTAAAGCGGGTATTGAAGGTGCCGGGACTTGCCAAACCGATGCGCATTCCGATTTTTACGAGCAGGGAAGGACTTTGAAGGAGCTCGATTTTGCCGGATTCAACCCGGAGCGCGGACAGGTATTGCCTGAGCGATATGCCGGTTACTCGCTTGAATACTCTGGAGAAATGGTAGGGACTGTATCCCGCAAGATCGGCGAGCTGCTCGGTCGTCATGGGCTCGTCCAGATGCTCCTTCATATATTGAATGGTTTGATTTACGGCTTCCGTATGTGCGTCATTCATTAGGATCACCAACTTCAATTTTTGGGCTCTACATGATAGCATGCCTTTTTCCACATTTATGAAGTTCTCTTCGTCGAATGCAATTTCCTTCTACGATTCGGTTGCCCATTCATGGAAAGGCCGTTAAACTTAAAGGATACAGGCTTTTCGAAACGGAAAACCAAGGAGAATTAAGGAGTTTTTATCCATGAATGTGGAAACAAATGATAGAGAATCGATGAATATGGATACAGCGCGGGATTATCTGCAGAAATATTACGGCTATCCTGATTTTCGGGAGGGCCAGAAAAAAATCGTCGGCAGTCTACTGGCGGGTCAAGATACGCTCGGGATTATGCCGACGGGCGGAGGCAAATCGATCTGTTATCAGATCCCGGCGCTCCTGTGTCCGGGTCTCACGTTGGTTGTATCGCCTTTGATTTCCTTGATGAAGGATCAGGTGGATGCCCTTACGACAGCGGGTGTGGCCGCTGCCTATATCAACAGCACGCTCAGCGGCAAGGAAGTGAACGATCGCATACGTGCGGCCAAGCGCGGAGAATTGAAGCTGTTATATGTCGCCCCGGAACGGCTTGAACTGGATTGGTTCCGGGAGGAGATGGCAGGTCTTGACATTTCGATTGTGGCTGTCGATGAAGCTCACTGCGTATCCCAGTGGGGGCATGATTTCCGGACCAGCTATCTCTCGGTGGCTCCTTTTGTTAAAGGGCTCCCGAACCGTCCGATTGTGGCGGCCTTTACGGCCACGGCCACGCCAGAAGTTATGGAAGACATGCAGCGTCTGCTTCGACTGGAACAGCCGCAGGTGTTCGTGACGGGCCTTGGACGCGACAATCTGGAGATGTCGGTGCTTCGCGGTGAGAACAAGCGGGAGTTCGTTCTGGACTATGCGGCATCGCATACCCACCAGCCAGGAATCATCTATGCCGCCACTCGCAAAGAGGTCGATGATTTATGCCAGCGCCTTCAAGCTAAGGGGCTTCTAGCCGGTCGATACCATGCCGGCATGAGTGACGCGGAGCGAGCGGAGAGCCAAGAGGCCTTCCTCTATGACGATATTCGCGTTATTGTAGCAACGAACGCATTTGGCATGGGGATCGATAAATCCAACGTCCGTTATGTCATTCATTACAATATGCCGAAAAATATGGAGTCCTACGTGCAGGAAGCAGGTCGTGCCGGACGGGATGGCGAGCCCAGCCAGTGTATACTGCTGTTCAGCGCCCAGGACATCATGACCCAGAAATTCCTGATTGAACAGAATCCCCAGGAGGGCGAGCGCAAGCAGAACGACTACCGGAAGCTGCAGCAGATGATCGATTACTGCTACACCACAAGGTGCCTGCGCAGCGCGATGCTGGATTATTTCGGGGAAGAGCATGAGGATAAGCCCTGCGGTACGTGCAGCTCCTGCACGGATGACCGGGAACTTGTCGATATCACGGTGGATGCGCAGAAAATTTTCTCATGCATCCACCGGATGCGCGAACGCTTTGGTGTGTCCACGGTCGCCTCCGTGCTGAAGGGCTCTCGGGCGAAAAAAGTGCTGGAGTACGGCTTTGACCGTCTTCCGACCTATGGCGTGATGTCGAATCGGACCGAGAAGGAGATATCCGAGACGATCAATGTGCTCATCTCGGAAGGGTTCCTGGCGCTGACGGAAGGCCAATACCCTGTCGTGAAACTGCAGAGCGAGGCCGCCGATGTGTTAAAAGGCCAGCGCGAAGTGATGCAGCGCGTTCCGCGTCCTTCCAAAGCCGCAGGCAGCCAGCGAAGCGGCAGCCGCCGCGATTATTCGCCGTCAGCCGTCAACGAGACGGTGTTCGAGCAGCTGCGTTTGATTCGGCGTGAGCTGGCAAGCAAAGAGCATGTGCCGTCCTACATCATTTTTAATGACGCAACCTTGCGCGAAATGAGTGTGGTTTGCCCGCAGAGCGAGGATGAGATGCTGAATGTCAAAGGGGTCGGTGAGGTGAAATTCCGTAAATACGGCCGTCCGTTCCTGGAATTCTTCCTGAATGGTCAGAGTGCGTCGAATGACGGGGACGATCTGTTTGACTATGAAGAATAGGCTTGCATGACAGGCGGAAATCATGGCTTTTTTCCGTTCCATCACTCAGAATAAACCGTTCGGTTAATAAATTTACATTATGTAGAAAGAAAGTGGACCCTATCATGAAAGTCATACTATCAACCTTGAATGCCAAGTACATTCATACCTCCTTGGCCATTCGCTGCCTGAAGGCATACAGCGAGAAGGATTTCGATATCGAACTGACGGAGTACACGATCAAGGACCCTGTGATGAATATCGTCTCCGACCTGTTCCAGCGCAAGCCGGATGTGATCGGATTCTCCTGTTATATATGGAATATTGAAGAAACGATTAAAGTGATCGATATCGTGAAGAAGATTATGCCGGAGGTCACGATCATATTGGGCGGACCTGAAGTATCCTACGATACGGAGTATTGGATGAAACGGCTGCACAATGTCGACTTTATCGTCATGGGTGAAGGCGAGGAGACCTTCCACCATTTGCTGCAAACGATTGAAGGGGACCGGAAGTATCATTTCGTTTATGGCGTGGCTTACCGCAAACAGGACGAAGTCATTGTGAATCCCGGAAGACCGAAGAGCATTCTGGCGGAGCTGCCTTCCCCGCATCGTTTTCCGGAGGATATCCCGCATCTCGGGAAGCGGGTTGTCTATTTTGAGACCAGCCGGGGCTGTCCCTTCAGCTGCCAGTTCTGCCTGTCGAGCATTGAGGTGGGGGTTCGCTACTACGACATTGAACGGACTAAGGCGGATATTCTCTACCTAATCGAGAACGGAGCGAAATTGATCAAGTTCGTAGACCGCACCTTTAACATTAAGAGGGATTACGCGCTTGAAATGTTCGAGTTTCTGATTGAGAACCATGGCGGCTGCGTATTCCAGTTTGAGATCACGGCGGATATTATGCGTCCCGAGGTGCTGGATTATTTGGCGAAAAATGCGCCTCCCGGCATTTTCCGGTTTGAAATCGGGGTGCAGTCGACCAACGATCCGACAAACGAGCTGGTGAAGCGTCGCCAGAATTTCACCAAGCTGTCGCGCACGGTGAACATGATCAAGGACAGCCGCAAAATCGATCAGCATTTGGATTTGATCGCAGGTCTTCCGGAAGAGGATTACGATACATTCCGCAAAACGTTTAACGACGTATTTGCACTTGGACCGGAAGAGTTGCAGTTAGGCTTCCTGAAGATGCTCCGCGGAACCGGGCTGCGGATCGATGCGGACAAGTATAATTACACCTACATGGATCATGCTCCGTATGAGATCCTCGGCAGCGACGTGCTTCCCTTCTCGGATATCGTCCGATTGAAGAGACTGGAGGATGTGCTGGAGAAGTATTGGAATGCGCACCGGATGGATCACACCCTGAATTATTTGATGAAGCATGAGTTTACGTCGCCGTTTGATTTCTTCCAAGAGTTTGGAGACTACTGGGAAGGACAGGGCTGGCAAAAAATCGGCCATCAGCTCGAGGACCTGTTTACGCGTTTAACGGCTTTCCTTGAAGATCGGAAGACCCCGCATATGGACGTTGTCTCCGGTCTCATGAAGTTCGATTATTTCCTGGGCCATAAGTATAAGCCTCGGAAAATATGGTGGGATCATACCCAGGATAAAGCGCAATGGACCGCCAATGTCCGCAAAATCGTAGAGGAGCCTGCGGCCCTGTCCGACGGTTTTGCCGATCTGGGGATCACGGAGCGCGATCTGCAGAAACATGCGATGATCGAGGTGCTGCCATTTAACCTCAGCGATGCCATCCAGGGTGGCACTGGACTCCCGGACAGCTCGGACCATGCAACGATGCTGTTGGTGTTGTATCAGCAGAACGAAACAGGACAGCCGCAGTACTACACGATGCCTGTGGAGTTAGCGAAGCAGGCAAAGTAGAGTTAGCGAAGGACAACTCCTTACCGGAACTTGATGTGAGCGACTTGCCGTTTTGGCGAGATAACTTTCTTCTAAGGATCATGGATCGGTAGGGACTCATAGGGACTGATTGGATTGAAGCTGTGATCACGCCCCCTTTCGTATCATTAATGGACTGTAACCTGGGCGTCCCGGAATAAAACACCCTGAGGATCGGTATTCTAATCGCATCAACCGATGAGGAGGGGATGTTTATGAACGGGAAACAGATGGGGCGGGAACAGCATCCGCAGGATGAGCCCACCATTGCGCCGGGTATGGAAACCAATGATGATCTGCGCGAAGAGGCTACGGAGGATGAAGTAGAGCATGGCGAGTACACCGAGGTCACGCAGCTGATCATCGATCGCACGCCGAACGAGGAAGAGTAAGGGGCTGGGCTTTCTGTTAAGTAGGTTTACTTACTTGACGAATAGCTTGTCGAATTAAAAAGGGTTTACATTTACTAAGGAATTTTATGTTAAGGATGGATATGCACAGCGTCACAACAGATAAGGGGGTGTCCCAAAAGGTCCATTAACCTTTTGGGACACCCCCTTATTAATTCGTCCTGCATCATTCTTTTACATACGCGTTTCGATTCTCGTGGCGTCTCTAGTCCCATGCGATTCCGAGGTGTGCCGTTCTAGCCAGTCGAGAACATGTGCCGCTACTTCATCCCGGTTGATTTCATGCAGCATTTCGTGGCGGCCGCCGGGATACAAACGGTATTCAAGATCCTGGATGCCATGTTTCCGGTACATTTCGATCAACCGCCGTACGCCTTTACCGCGGTGTCCGACCGGATCATCCTCGCCCGAGAAAATGTAGACCGGCTTATCCTTAAGAAGGCATTCCATCAATTGAGGTTTATGGATCTGGGATAGCAGCTTGAAGAAATCACGGAAGAAACGAGCGCTGCATACCTGACCGCAGTAGGGGTCGTTGATATACTTATCCACTTCCGTTTCATCCCGGGATAACCAATCGAATGGAGTGCGAATAGGGCCGAAACCTTTGTTGTAAGGGCCGAACACGATGGCGTTCAGCATCAGACTCCGGTGCGTGTTTCCTTGAAGGCGCATTTGTGCCGCTGCCAGATTCAAACCGAACGCCAGCAGTCCCTGTGGACCATTGGTGCCGGACAGAATGAATCCGTCGAATAATTCGCCGTTCGAACACATGATCTTTTGGGTCAAAAAAGACCCCATGCTGTGACCCATCAAGTAATGTGGAACACTAGCATGGCGCTTTTTAAGCTCGGAAGCAAGAAGCAGCAGGTCTTCAATCATCCCTTCGAATCCGTCTTCCCCGGCATCGCCGAGAAGTGTAAGGCCGGACGTTTGTCCATGACCCCGATGGTCGTTGCAGTACACAGCGTAACCGTGTGCTGTAAGCAACTCGGCAAGCTCCTCGTATCGTATGCCGGTTTCGCACATGCCATGCGCAATTTGCACGATGGCACGAACGGGTTGGTCCGGCTCCGGCAGCCATTGATATACAAAAACATGCATGCCCTGCGTATTCAGCATCGTAAACGTGTCGGTTTGCATTTCAGGCCTAACACCTCCACAAAAACGAATGGTTTATTTCAATACTTTATACCCTGTTTATGGAAGATATGAACGAAGAACCGTAGATTGCCCGTCCAGCGTATATGCACCCAGGTTAGCTGGCAGCAGGAAGCATTGTCCGGACGTATACTCAATGGAGCCGTTATCCCAGCTGAGGGTTCCTTGACCATCGCATACCACGACGATCGTGAAGCTTTCCGCGGAAGTGGACAAGGACCAGGCACCGTTAACAACGCCTTTCTCGACAACAAAATAGGGAGATTTGGCAAGCTCAAGCCATTCTCCAGGCGCGGTTCCTTCCGTGCTCATCGTGGTCGCGCCGGATCCTTCATAGGCCGTCACATTCAAGGAGTCCTCGATATGAAGCTCGCGCGGCTTACCGTCAAGGCCTGGTCGATTATAATCGAAAATCCGGTAGGTTGTATCCGAATTTTGCTGAATTTCCGCCACTACAACGCCAGCACATAGGGCGTGCACCGTACCGGCAGGTATGTAGAACGTGTCTCCGGCTTTTACGGACACTTCTTGCAGCTGGTCCATAACCGTGCCGTTTTCCATGGCCTCTTTCAACGTCTCGCGGCTAACGCCTTCCTTCAGACCGTATATGATTTTGGCGTCCGGCTTCGCATCCAGCACATACCACATTTCTGTCTTGCCCAGCTCGCCTTTCGGAAGCCCCTCATAGTCATCGGTCGGATGCACCTGAACGGAGAGGTTGTCATTGCAGTCAAGCAGCTTGATCAGCAGGGGGAAACGTCCGTTAACCTCGGAGAATCCTTTGCTGCCAAACCACTCCCGTCCAAATTGCTCCCGAACCTGATCCAGGCCGCGACCGGCAAGTTCACCGTTCACAATGCTGGTCGTGCCGTTCGGGTGGTCGGCGATCATCCAGCCTTCTCCGATATGTCCTTCAGGAATATCCAGGCCGAATTGCTCCAGGGCACGGCCACCCCACACACGCTCTTTAAATTCGGGTTGGAACAATAATGGATATGGTTTTGTCATAGTAATCATCTACCTTTCATCATGTTTGGAATATTCTATGGATGTAAGTGCGGGACCTCTCCTAGAACTTATATCATATCGGCTTCTTCCGTTCCAGTGCAATGAGATATGGCGCTTCGGAACGCTGAAGACCACGATACAATATCGTTTGCACTTTGTGCTGGGGCAATTCCGCCGCCCAGGCCTGCACGGCGTCCGCTTCGGCATCGCCGCCTTTATGGCCCGGGTACAGCACGATGGTGATAATGCCGCCGGGACGGAGCAGCTCGATGGCTGCTTCCAGAGCCGTGAGTGTGCTGGCGGTTTCCGTCATGATCCGTTTATCTGATGAATCTGCCGGAAGGTAACCGAGATTGAACATGATCGCACCCATACGGCCATGCTCGCACTCAGGTACGCATTCTCCCATATGGGCATGGCTCTGATGGTGAAGGGTAACCTCCGCAAGGGTGCCGGGCGGTTCCTTGTCCAGCCGATCACGAGTCAGCTGCAGCGCCTGTTCCTGAATATCAAAAGCGTACACCTTGCCCTTTGATCCTGTGCATTTGGCTAGATACAGCGTATCGGCCCCGGTTCCCGCCGTCGCATCCAGCGCAATGTCTCCAGGCCGCAGCCTTTCGGACACCAGCTTGTGAGCAAAACTCAAAACCGAGAGGAAGCCCATCAGGATCCCCCCCACAATTTACCCTGCCATGTATCCCGGCGCTTGAGCTCGGCGTCAATGCCGTTAAGCACTTCCCACTTCTTGAGACTCCACGTCGGCCCGATCAAGAGATCCCGTGGAGCGTCTCCCGTCAGACGGTGGACGATCATTTCGGGAGGTAAAAATTCCAGGCTATCTACGATAAGGCTGATATATTCGTCCTGTTCCAGGAACCGCAGCAGCCCCGCCTCATATTGCTTCACCATCGGCGTCTTGCGCATAAGGTGCAGCAGATGGATCTTGATTCCCTGCACATCCATCTTGGAGACCGCGCGGCCGGTGGCGAGCATCATCTCATGGTCCTCTTGCGGAAGACCATAAATGATGTGTGTGCAGACACGGATGTTATGCTTGCGCAGCTTTTCGACCGCTTCCAGATAACATTCGGTATCATGGGCCCGGTTGATCAGCTCGGAGGTGGAATCATGGATCGTTTGCAGGCCCATTTCCACCCAGAGATAGGTTCGCTCATTCAGCTCGGCCAGGTATTCCACGACGTCGTCAGGCAAGCAATCCGGGCGTGTAGCGATCGATAAACCGACAACGCCCGGCTGCTGCAGAATGACTTCATAGAACTCCCGAAGCTCCTCTACTGGAGCATAAGTGTTGGTATAGGCTTGGAAATAACCGATGTATTTGGCGCTCGGCCACTTCTGGTGCTGCCGGTCCCGGATGGTGTTGAACTGGGTAACAAGATCGTCCCGCCGTCGTCCGGCAAAATCACCGGAGCCGCGGGCGCTGCAGAAGGTGCACCCGCCCTTGGCAATCGTGCCGTCGCGGTTCGGGCACGTAAAGCCCGCATCCAGCATAACCTTGAATACTTTTTCCTGGAATTGGCTGCGCATCTCGTAATTCCATGTATGAAATCGTTTGTCGCCCCATAATGTTGGGGCGGGTCTAAGTGATGTACTCATGTGTGCTCCTTTATAGCCGCATAAGATGAATAGAGACAGGTATAGCCGTGCCTCAAAGTATACATGTTTTACTTAACTTATACTTAAGCAGATATGTCCATTGTAACAAAAAATAAAACTTTGCGTTATATACAGGTCTTCAAGCCTAATTAAGATGTTGTTACTTGAATGAATTGCATATAATTGGTATATTTAAAGTAGAAAAATAAAAATATGATTCAAGCAATTTTGGCATGGGTATATATCGGATAGGATTCATATTTGTGTGACGTCATGGATACAATAATACCGTGAGGTGATTACGAATGAATTCATCGACAGTAAAGAATGACAGTAGAGACAAAATCGCTGTGGAGCTTACCCCGAACGAAGCTTTAGCCCTTACCGGCGTGGAGTTTAACTCCAACCAGGACGTGAAGGCTTCGGCACGCCGCAAGATTCGGGCCGCCTTTGAGAAGACGTTTGATTTTACGTCGAATGAAAGGTAGACTATTCACAGTTTAACCATCGCGGAACCCCAATTCCAAATATAAGAAAGAGGAACCTAAAGCCTTTGCGTTAAGCAGAGTATAGGTTCCTTTTTCTATGGGGCCTTTACTTTTGGGATTAACTTCGTCACAATAAATGCAGTATCGGGTTATCATTCTAAATTTACTTGGAAAGTTTCGGAGGTATGACATGCGTTTACGCGGAAGAAAAGGTATACGGGAAAATCTGGAGCAGCAGGAAGACCTGGTCGTTTTGGACCCCGGTCAATATAGAGGGAAATGGGCTTCATTATTTGGCAATGACCTCCCGATCCATGTCGAATTCGGCATGGGCAAAGGTCAATTTATAAGCCAGATGAGTTACAAACATCAGAATGTGAATTTTATCGGGGTGGACATGTACGACGAGCTGATTCGCCGCGCAAGCGAAAAGGGACGCAATGTCTGGGCTCAGGATGGTGTCGATACCCCGCCGAATTTGAAGCTGGCACTGTTTAATATCGAGAACGTCGAGCAGGTTTTTGAACCCGGCGAGATCGAACGTTTATATTTAAACTTCAGCGATCCGTGGCCAAAATCCAAGCATGCCCGCCGTCGTTTGACGCATCCGCGTTTTTTGGACAAGTATTCCCAAATCCTGAACGAGCGTGGGGAGATTCATTTCAAGACCGATTCGGTTACGCTTTTTGAATTCTCTCTGAATGCATTTGCCGATTATGGTTTGCAAATGACGAATATTTCGCTGGATCTGCATCGGGACGGACTGAACGAAGAACACGTGATGACCGAATACGAGACGAAATTTGTCGGTCAAGGTATGCAGATACATCGCTGCGAGGCCATCGTTGGCAAGGAAGCACTTGCTTCCTACCATAAGAATCGTCTTGAAAAATACGGTAAATAACGTCTATATGGTAGAGTTCCTTCAATGATAGCGCTTGCATCTATTATAATAGTAGGAAAACTATCAATTCGATAACGTGTTTGCGGAAAACCGCGCAAAAAAAGGTGTGCTCCCTCTTTAGGAGTACACCTTTTCGTTTTCGAGCATGTCGATGATGCTGCGTGCGCTTTGCATCGGATGGAATCGCTCGATGTCTCGCAAATTTTGCGCCCGTTGCTGTTGAATCATATCGTATTGATGAAGCAGTTTATTCATCCAGTTGCCAATAACCTCCAGCGAGTGGATAGGCTCGCCCAATCCTTGCGCGGTGAAGTATTGGCAGTTCTCTTCTTCCTGCCCCGGAAGAGGCTGATGAAACAGCATCGGGATTCCTTTGGCCAAGCCTTCGGTGCATGTCATCCCGCCAGGCTTCGTAACGAGCAGATCCGACACCTCCATCAGCTTGTCGATCTCGCGCGTAAAGCCCAAAATCCGGATGTTCGGATGCTGGAACCGGGGGTTGTTCTCCATCTCCTCGCGTCCCTTGTCGTTATTGCCGAGGCAAAATATGATCTGGACTTCGTCGCGCCATCGGGTCAGAAATTCATGCACCACTTCGTCGTTCATAATGCCCCAGCCTCCGCCCATTACAAGCACGGTAGGCATATCGGACAGTTTAAATCGTTCCCTGATTTCCTTTTTGCTCGGATGCGTCCAGAAGTCGGGATGGATCGGAATGCCGGTAACCTGAATTTTAGCTTGGGACACCCCGCGATTGAGCAGCTTTCGCCTCACCTCCGGCGTGGACACGAAATATCGGTCAACCTCTGGACTGATCCATGTATCGTGAGCATCATAATCGGTAATAACGGTACACAGAGGCACATCGATGCCCAGTCGTTTCAAACGCGAGATGACCGCGCTTGGTATAAAATGGGTACACACAATGATGTCGGGTTTGAGCTGTCTAACCACGTTTTTGGTGCTTGTATAGAACATTCGGTGAAGTGCTAAAGCCGTAAAGCGGTTAAAGGACTTTTGATGGCGATACATGTACCCGACCAATCTCGGGCGAGTTGTAATCGTCTTTCTGTAGGCCGAAATGATTAGTGGAGCGATTTTAGGGTTCAAGAAGCTCCCGAGCTCGAGAACTTTGGTCTGAACGCTAGGCGATAACTGGCGCAGGCTGCTGGAGAGTGCATGAGCAGCCTGTGTATGGCCTGCACCGAACCCTTCAGATAACAGCAAGACTCTTTTTTTAGCCACTACTTTTCACCCGTTCTGCAGCGTTATTCTTTAACTTTAACATATCGACTTTGGGAAAAGAAATCAACCATTCTCCACTTGTGTTTCAGGGACTTTGGTCCCGGAAACGGAAACTTTATTCGGCAAGCTTCTCGCTGGCGCCTTGCTACTTAAGGAGTTAGTCAGCTGCGCGCATTTTGTAGAAAATCAGGGTCCGTGGTCTTTTGACTTGAGTATGAGATGCCGCTACAATGATTCAAACGGACATCAAAAAGTTTATTAGAGAAAGAGCATTGAAAAACGAAAACTTTTTGGGTGTCTGTTGCGTTTATTTATTGGCGGACAAGTCGAAAAAGAAAAAATAGGCGGCCAAGAGAAATAAAAAGCAAGGAAACGGATGAAAATAAGAACTAAAGCCGTTTGAAACGAAGCCTGCTGGCAAACGACATTGCAAGCTGAGCTCTTTTACGAAGTTTTTCCGTAAATTAGAGCATTCCACGGTTTTGACAAAAGATTAAAAAGTGTGGAAAATCGTGTATGACGTGCGAAGTTGCCCCGCGGCACCGAGGCTACTAGAAGGACAGACACAAGTCACAGGGTCATAGCAACAACAAAAAAAAGCGAAAAACTTAGAGAGAAAAAAATAACAAACATTCTCGGGTTATAAAAAGGGGGTAACGGAGAATCATGACAGACGCCATCTTTATCGCGCTCCAACTATTCTTGGCCGCGGTGGGTGTGTACCAGTTCGTATTCTCTTTGTTTGGTCTGGTCAAAAGAAAAAAGAAACAACAGTTTGAACCCAATAAATCATTTGCAGTGTTAGTTGCTGCGCACAACGAAGAACAGGTTGTCGGTGCATTAATGGAGAACCTGAAACAGCTTGATTATCCGAAACATCTGTACGACGTATTTGTCATCTGCGACAATTGTACAGATCGTACTGCAGAGATCGTCCGTGCCCACGGGATGAACGCATGCGTGCGTACGAATCAGAATCTGCGGGGCAAAGGTTATGCCATCGAGTGGATGCTGAAAGAGCTCTGGGCAATGCCGCGCCAGTATGATGCGGTTGTCATGTTTGACGCGGATAATCTGGCCGCTCCGAATTTCTTGAACGAAATGAACAATGATCTCTGCTCTGGAGCAAGAGTTATCCAGGGATATATCGATACCAAGAATCCTGAGGATTCCTGGATCACTGCCTCTTACGGGGTGTCTTACTGGTATATCAACCGCTTGTGGCAGCTTTCCCGCAGCAATCTCAACATGGCGAACTTCCTCGGCGGTACAGGAATGTGCTTTGAGACCAATCTCTTGAAGGAGATCGGCTGGGGCGCAACCAGTCTGGTTGAGGACTTGGAGTTCACGATGCGCAGCGTTATGCGCGGCGTGTATCCGAAGTTCAACTATGACGCGAAGGTATTTGACGAAAAGCCGCTTACGTTTAAAGCTTCCGCCAGACAACGTCTGCGCTGGATGCAGGGTCACTTTACGGTTGCCCGCCGTTATTTCTTCCCGCTGCTGTGGCGTGCCATTAAAGAACGCAGCCTCGTGAAGCTGGACTTGGCATTGTACGGAGTCAACGTTTACATCGTACTGCTGACTTTCTTGTTGACGGCCATCATCTGGGTTGACAGCTCATTCTTCGATGGTCCGAATATCGCGAACCTGTACGGTTATTTACCGCTCTGGCTTAGTTTTACAGCGATCGCGGCGAATGTGTTCACGTTCATGATCGCGATGGTTTTGGAGAAGGTGAAATACAAGAAGGTGTATTTGTATCTGGTGCTGTTTCCGATTTACCTGCTGTCGTGGTACCCTATCACGGTATATGCGTTCTTCACGCAGAACAACAAGCAGTGGAGTCATACGGAGCATACCCGGGTTGTACGCCTTGAAGAAGTTCAAAGCAAACAAGGCTAATCCAATATTTATATTCCATCTGTGTTGACAGAAGATAGGATGACCTGTTATACTATCGTAGTCTGTTAAACAGAATATCTGATTGCAAGCAGAAGCGCCGCTTCTCACCTGACCGACATGTGTTGGCTGGTTTGATCACGAAATCAATGAATGGATTTAACTTCATTTGTGAGATGAGTATCAAATAGGGATGTCGGTGATTAACCCGTCATCCCTTTATTTTTTTTGCAAACAGGAACAACAAGTAATTTGGAGGTGGAGGACTATCAGTAAGGAACATATGATCAATGACGAGATTCGGGCCAAGGAAGTACGTTTGGTTGGTGCCGAAGGTGAGCAAATCGGGATCAAGCCGATTCGTGAAGCACTGCAAATGGCAATTGATCTCAATCTGGATCTGGTGAACGTGGCCCCTCAGGCGAAACCGCCGGTATGCCGCATCATGGACTACGGTAAATTCCGCTATGAGCAGCAGAAGAAAGAGAAGGAAGCACGTAAGAACCAGAAAATTGTGGATATCAAAGAAGTATGGTTCCGAGCCAACATTGAGGAGCATGATTATCAAACCAAGCTTCGCAATGTCGTTAAGTTTTTGAAAGACGGCGATAAAGTGAAATGCTCCGTGCGTTTCCGTGGTCGTGAAATCACCCATGCTAACATTGGTCAGAAGATTTTGGAGCGCGTGAAGGTGGAAGTGGCGGATCTCTGCGTCATTGAACGTCAACCGAAATTGGAAGGCCGCAGCATGATTATGATCTTGGCTCCAAAAGCCTAAGAGAAATTAGAGGAGGAAGTACTACAATGCCTAAAATGAAAACACATAGCAGCCTGAAAGGCCGCTTCAAGATTACTGGTACTGGTAAAGTTAAACGTTATAAAGCTTACAAAAACCATTTGCTTTCCCACAAATCCAAGCGTGCGAAGCGCGTATTGTCCAATAGCCCAGTTATGGCGCCTGGAGATGTTAAACGTTTGAAGCAAGGTCTGGCTAACTTGAAATAGTAAACAACAATTATTGGGAGGTCTTTTGATATGGCACGAGTTAAAGGCGGATTTGTCGTTCGTCGTCGACATAAAAAAGTATTGAAGCTTGCGAAAGGTTATTTCGGTTCCAAACACCGCATTTTTAAAACAGCGAACGAGCAGGTAATGAAATCCCTCGTTTATGCATACCGGGATCGTCGTACAACGAAACGTAATTTCCGTAAATTGTGGATCGTTCGTATCAACGCGGCTGCTCGTCAAAACGGTCTGTCTTACAGCAAATTGATGCATGGTCTGAAGCTTGCTGGCGTGGACATTAACCGTAAAATGCTGGCTGATCTGGCTGTTAATGATCTGAACGCGTTCAATTCTTTGGCTACTGTAGCTAAAGAAAAAGTGAACGCTTAATTATACGTGTATGAAGAAACCGCCGTAATATTACGGCGGTTTTTTTAAATTTTCCACTCCTGTCCGTCATACATAAGAATCGTAAGCGCTGAATGCTGAGCAGGACGAGCTTTTTTACCTATCTTTAACGATCGTAAGGGCCATGAAACAAGCAAGGGAACTCCTTCCGGAATAAATTGAATGTATATTACCTGAGGAGGGATCTTATGCACAAGCCTGTCAGCAAGGCAAAAGTGAAATCATATGTGGGCAAACAGATCGTAGCGTATAAGAAGGACGGGACGATGGTGACAGGCAAGCTGGTACGCGTTTCCGGCAACCGCCTTTTTGTAGAACCGGCAACCAAGGGGAAAAAGGTGAGAACCAAGGCGATTCTTCCGCTCGCATTGTTTGACCTTCTTGCCATTGGGACGGCACCTTATGCGTTCGGTGGAGGCTATGGTGGCGGATTCGGTGGATATCCGGGAGGCTACCCAGGGGGATACGGCGGCGGATTCGGACCGGGGTATGGCGCGTTTGGGCCAGGCTTTGGGCCAGGTTTCTTCTGGTAATTAGAGGAACCAAACCTTCTCTAGCTCATAACAGCGGCTCGGTTCGATGATTCTTGTAACCGTGTAGCCGAGCTTTCGGTAAAAGTTAAGGCCGGTCTGGTTTCCAATATCCACCATGACCTTGGCGCGTTTGCATCCGCGGGATACAGCGAAACGTTCGGCATGCTCCATCAATCGGACACCCCACCGTCTTCGCTGTGCGGTGGATGTGACGGCCAGCATATCGATATACAGCAGTTCGCCGTGCATCATAAAATGGATAAAGGCAATGATTTTATCGTTATCCTGAGGCGAAGCAACAAGGGTCACGCCGCGTCGTAATCGAGAGGGAATATCCTTGCGGATGATGTCCAACTCTTTTTTTGTCATATGGGAAAGCGGGACGAGTTGGGACTCAATGAGTTGTAGAATCATCGGATCATCCTGCTCCGGTTTTCGATAGCGGATCATCGTGTTGTTTCCTCCCTTCACCGCTATTAAGGATAGCTCCATTTATCATATGTAGCAGGGTTTAAGAGCGTGTTTTGCATCAAGGGAGCGAGGGGATTGTTCCAATTGTGAATGAAAACCTTTCATCGGAAGTAAAATAAATGTGTTGACTTCTGGAATGAATGAATCATATAATGTTTCTAAACATTTTAACGAATATATCCAATCGGCAATGATGAGGACGAAGTTTAAAGGGCTCTTTTGCTCAGAGAGTGGATGGATCAGCTGAAACCACCACCAAAACCCCTTTTATACGAGCTCACCTCGGAGCTGTTTCCCTGAAAGATGCTACGCTATGACTTTATCGCATTAAGTCGTAACAGCGTTTATTAGGGGGAATCGTCTTAGTCCACGTTACGGACTGCAGATATTGAAGAGCTGTGTTCATTATGTTCTTCATACCTGCTGAGGCTTTACACTGCGAAGTGTAGGGCAAACATGGGTGGTACCACGGAAGCTAAACCTTTCGTCCCTCACACGGAGATACTCCGGGTGTGGCGACGGAAGGTTTTTTTGTTGCTTGAAGGAAGAGTGCCAATATTTGAGAGGAGGATGACTGATGAGCGCGCAAACTCCAGAAGTGCGGTCTACAGAACAATTACGAGAGAAATGGTTGAAGCCTGAAGTGATTACCGGATCGGAAATCTTGCTTCGGAGTCTTCTGCTCGAAGGTGTCGAATGCGTCTTCGGGTATCCGGGCGGAGCGGTCCTGTACATCTACGATGCCATGTATGGTTTTGAGGACTTCAATCACGTCTTGACCCGTCATGAACAAGGCGCCATTCATGCAGCTGACGGTTACGCTCGCGCAAGCGGCAAAGTCGGTGTGTGCATAGCGACTTCAGGACCGGGGGCAACGAACCTTGTGACCGGTATCGCAACAGCTTATATGGATTCCGTTCCACTCGTTGTGATAACCGGTAACGTTGCAACAACCCTGATCGGTACGGACGCTTTCCAGGAAGCGGACATTACGGGCATCACGATGCCGATTACGAAACACAGCTATCTGGTAAGAGATGTAAAGGATCTGCCAAGGGTGATTCACGAAGCCTTCCATATCGCTTCAACCGGCCGGAAAGGTCCGGTACTGATCGATATTCCGAAGGATGTATCCGCCGCAACGACGCTGTTCCAGCCGGAAGAACGAATTCAACTGAGAGGATATAATCCTCGGACGGTACCTAACAAACTTCAGCTGGATAAATTAGCCCGCGCGATTGAGGAAGCCGAGCGTCCTATGATCCTTGCCGGCGGCGGCGTGATTTACTCCGGAGCTCATGAAGGGCTGTACGAATTCGTGAATAAATCCGGGATTCCGATCACGACAACGCTTCTCGGTCTGGGTGCCTTCCCAAGCGGCCATGAGTTGTGGACGGGAATGCCGGGTATGCACGGAACCTACACATCAAACCATGGTATTCAGCAGTCGGACCTGCTGATCAATATCGGGGCAAGATTCGATGACAGGGTTACAGGCAAGCTCGATGGTTTCGCGCCACATGCGAAAATCGTTCATATCGATATCGACCCGGCTGAGATCGGCAAGAACGTGCCAACCGATATCCCGATTGTCGGAGACGTGAAGACCGTGCTTGAGATGCTGAATCCGCTCGTTCCGTACGCAGCGAAAGCAGATGCGTGGAGAGACCAGATCAGCAAATGGAAAGCCGAATACCCATTCCGTTACGTCGATTCAGATACGGTGCTGAAGCCGCAATGGGTTATCGAAATGCTGAACGATACGACAAAGGGTGAAGCGATTGTAACGACTGACGTTGGCCAGCACCAAATGTGGGCCGCTCAGTATTACAAGTTCAACCAGCCGCGTTCCTGGATCACCTCCGGCGGTCTCGGCACGATGGGCTTCGGATTCCCGTCCGCGATTGGTGCCCAGATGGCGCATCCGGATCGCCTGGTCATTTCGATCAACGGGGATGGCGGCATGCAGATGTGTTCGCAAGAACTTGCCATCTGTGCCATCAACAACATTCCGGTAAAAATCGTTGTCATCAACAACCAGGTGCTCGGTATGGTACGTCAATGGCAGGAGCTCATTTACGATAACCGTTACAGCCACATCGATCTGGCAGGCAGCCCTGATTTCGTCAAGCTGGCTGAAGCCTACGGTGTCAAAGGACTTCGTGCTACCACGAAAGAAGAAGCACAGCGTGCTTGGGCCGAAGCGATGGAAACACCGGGACCCGTCCTCGTTGAATTCGTTGTAGAGAAAGGCGAGAACGTGTATCCGATGGTGACGCAAGGGTCGACAATCGATCAAATGCTGATGGGGGATGCGTAAGATGAGTACAAAACATACCATTGCCGTACTAGTGAACGACCAGCCGGGTGTCCTGCAGCGCGTATCCGGGTTATTCGGACGCAGGGGCTTTAACATCGAGAGCATTACCGTGGGGCAGTCGGAGGAATCCGGCTTGTCCCGGATGGTTATCGTAACCACCGGTGATGAAACGACGCTGGAGCAGGTGGAGAAGCAGCTTTACAAGCTGATCGATGTTATTAAAGTCATTAACCTGAGCTCGAAACCGATGGTAGCCAGGGAACTCGCCCTGATCAAAGTAAAAGCCGAGCCATCGGCCAGACCGGAAATTATGGGCGTTGTCGAGACATTCCGCGCATCCGTCGTGGATATCGGCACAGCCAACCTGATGGTTCAGGTGGTTGGCGATACCGTCAAAATCGATGCCATGATCGAGCTGCTTAAGCCGTATGGCATCCAGGAGCTTTCCCGTACCGGGGTTACCGCGATGATTCGCGGTAACGCGTAATGATTTTACGTTTTTCTTTTATCCGGATGACAAAGTTATTGCAATATAAGCGTTAGACACCTGCATGGCATGAGCGGGTGTCTCAGCAGATCGGGAAAGGGACGGTCTATTGAGATACCCGCTCATCATGAAGGGTCTTTAAAATCAAAGGAGGACTTATACAAATGGCAATTACTACTTATTATGAACAAGATGCAGAACTCAGCGTGTTAAAAGACAAAACAATCGCGGTTATCGGTTATGGAAGCCAAGGTCATGCTCAAGCGCAAAACCTGCGCGACAGCGGACTTCAGGTTGTCATTGGTCTTCGTGAAGGCAAGTCGTTCGACAAAGCGAAAAACGATGGTTTCGAAGTGCTTCCTGTAGCCGAAGCTGTTAGCCGTGCAGATGTAGTACAAATCCTGATGCCGGACGAAACGCAAGCAGCGGTGTACAAGAACGATATCGAGCCAAACCTGAAAAAAGGCGCGGCACTGATGTTCTCTCATGGTTTCAACGTTCATTTTGGTCAGATCGTAGCTCCTAAAGACAACGACGTCCTTCTGGTTGCGCCTAAATCCCCAGGACACATGGTTCGCCGTACGTATGTTGAAGGCTTTGGCGTACCTGGATTGATTGCAATCGAGAAAGATGCAACTGGACAAGCCAAGGCGATCGGTCTTGCTTATGCAAAAGGTATCGGTTGTACTCGTGCAGGCGTTATCGAAACTTCCTTCCGCGAAGAAACCGAAACGGACTTGTTCGGTGAGCAAGCGGTATTGTGCGGCGGTGTATCCGCATTGGTTAAAGCCGGTTTCGAAACGTTGACTGAAGCTGGATATGCGCCGGAAATGGCATACTTCGAGTGCCTGCATGAACTGAAACTGATCGTAGACATGATCTATGAAGGTGGTCTTGCAAGCATGCGCGACTCCATCAGTAACACAGCGGAGTACGGCGACTATGTAACAGGCCCTCGTGTGGTAACCGAAGATACGAAGAAAGCAATGAAAGAAGTCCTTTCCGATATTCAACAAGGTAAATTCGCTCGCGACTTTATCCTTGAGAACCAATCGGGCCGTGCTTTCCTGACAGCTACCCGCCGCAACGAGTCCGAGCATCCGATCGAAGTGGTTGGTGCGGAACTTCGCGAAATGATGCATTGGATCAAAAAATAAGAATATATAGAATTCATAAGAATTCTTCCGGGTATGGAGCAGTCAACCATGAGATGATGGTGCTGCTGCATGGGACCCGTTAGATTAAAGCAGCCGGCGGCAGGGGATTAAGTCAACCTGCCGCCGGATGTTTACGTCAAGCGATAAACTTCAAGGAGGTGCCGACATGCGAAAGATTTATATCTTTGATACAACGCTGAGAGATGGAGAGCAGTCTCCTGGCGTGAATTTGAACACTCGGGAAAAGGTGGAAATCGCCCTTCAACTCGAAAAGTTGAAAATCGACCGCATGGAAGCAGGGTTTCCAGCGGCGTCACCTGGTGACCTTGCTGCCGTGAACGCAGTGGCACGAGCGGTTAAAGACGTCACGGTCATTGGATTGTCACGTTCCAGAGAGAGTGATATCGATGCGGTTCGCGAAGCGCTTCAGGGAGCACAGGATCCATGCATACACGTATTCCTGGCGACTTCCCCGATTCACCGCAAGTTCAAGCTGCGGATGGAGAAGCAGCAGGTGCTGGAAACGGCGCAGGCTTCGATCCGTTACGCAAAGAAATACTTTTCCAAAGTGGAGTTTTCCCTGGAGGATGCCGGCCGGACGGAGCTGGATTTTATGGCCGAGGTCGTTGGCATGGCTGTACGGGAAGGCGCCAATGTCGTTAATATTCCGGATACCGTGGGTTATTTGAATCCTTCGGAGTACGGGGCTATATTCAAATACTTGAAGGAAAATGTTCCGGATATCGAGAAGGTGCAGCTGAGCGCGCACTGCCATAACGATCTGGGCATGGCGACGGCCAATACCCTTGCCGCCATTCTGAACGGGGCCGATCAGATCGAAGGAACGATCAACGGAATCGGTGAACGTGCAGGCAATACCGCCATTGAGGAAATTGCGATGGCGCTGGAGACGCGTTCCGAGTTTTTCGGAGCGAAGACGGGGCTGGCACTAACGGAAATCGCCCGCACGAGCCGCCTTGTGAGCAAGCTGACCGGTATGGTCGTGCCAGGCAACAAAGCGATAGTCGGCGCGAACGCGTTCGCTCATGAATCCGGCATTCATCAGGACGGCATGCTGAAAGAGAAGACGACTTACGAAATTATGACGCCGGAGTCTATCGGGCTCAAAGAAAGCAAGCTGGTGTTAGGCAAACACTCTGGCCGTCATGCTTTCCGGGAGAAGCTACTGGATTTGGGCTATGAGCTGAGCGAAGAACAGGTAAATGACGCATTCGCCAAGTTCAAGGTGCTCGCCGACAAGAAGAAGGAAGTATCCGATGAGGATCTGCTGGCTCTGCTGGAAGAGAAACTGATCGATACGCCGGAAGTGTTCAAGCTGGAAACGATCTTTGTTGCTTACGGCAACGAATCCACACCGACGGCGAGGGTTCGTATTGCGACTGCGGAGCAAACGATTGAGGAAGAGGCCGAGGGCAACGGTTCCGTCGACGCGATCTATAACGCGATCGACAAGGTGACCGGCGAAGAGGTTACGCTTGCGGATTATTCCATCAAATCGGTAACGCACGGCAAGGATGCTCAAGGTGAAGTGCATGTCGTGCTGTCGCAAAACGACGTGGCTGCGCAAGGCCGCGGCTTGAGCACCGACATTCTGGAAGCAAGTGCAAGAGCTTACGTGGATGCGGTTAACGTCCTGATCGAGAAACGCAAAACGTTTAGCCGGCGTGAGCGCGCTACGCTGTAATCCATACTTAGAGTACATGGTAGCTCTGATCGCATCGTTTTGGGCTGCATGAGATATCCAAAAGAAAAAGAGGGGCCGCTGTTAAAGCGGCTCCTCTTTTATTTATCTTATGATGCTGTTGGCCGGCCATGAATGCTGGTATCAAAAACTAGCACCGAGCCTTTAACTCTCATGCGAGTGTGCCGATACCGTCTTGATGCAGCTGATCAACGAGATAAGACAGCGTTTCGTTCGGTGTTATCCTTATTTTACCAGGCATAGGCCTGCGGAGCGGCTCCGCCCGGACCCGGGAAAATTTCATCCAGACGCTTCATTACGGATTCATCGAGTTTAATCTCAAGCGAGCGCAGGGAGCTTTCGAATTGCTCCAGCGTGCGCGGTCCGATAATCGGTCCCGTAACCGCCGGGTTCTTAAGCACCCAGGCAAGGGCGACGTTATCCTGCGGTTCGCCGAGCTCCTGGCAGAGTGAGGCGAACTGTTCCAGCTGCGAACGGTGTTTCTCCACGCGCTCCGCATTGCCGCCACTGCGAGAGCCTTCGATTTTCTTAAGCGCATTGCGTCCCAGCAGTCCGCCGTCCAGCGGGCTCCATGGAATGACGCCGAGCCCAAGCTGCTGCGAAGCGGGAAGCACTTCGAGTTCCGGCAATCGGCAGGTCAGGCTGTATTTATGCTGTTCGGAAACGAGGCCGAGGAAATGACGGCTCTGGGCTGCGGCTTGCGCAACCGCAATCTGCCAGCCTGCAAAATTGCTGGATCCGACATACCCGATTTTTCCTTGATGAACCGCAACCTCAAATGCGCCCCACAGCTCGTCCCAGGTGACGGAAGGATCGACGTGATGCATTTGGTACAGCTCGATATGGTCAGTCTGCAGACGCTTTAGCGACGCTTCGAGATGACGGCGAAGTTTATAGCTCGACAGCCCGGCTTCATTGTTGGGACCATCCAGAGGATCGCTCATGGAGCCGTAGAATTTGGTAGCCAAAACGACTTTCTCGCGGCGGCCCCCGCCTTGGCTAAACCAGCGTCCGATAATGGTTTCGGTCAGTCCGGAGTTCTCGCCCCAGCCGTAGACATTGGCCGTGTCGAAGAAATTGACGCCGGCGTCAAGCGCAGCATCCATGATGCGGAAGGCTTCTTTTTCATCCGTAGCAGGACCAAAATTCATCGTCCCCAAACACAGACGACTTACTTTCATACCGGATTTACCTAGAGCAGTGTACTGCATAATCGATGATCACTCCTTGGTCGTTTAGGGTATAAGACAAATTCACCCCTATTGTAGCGTATTGGAAGAAAAATGTAACTAACGGCGTTGGGAAACGTTAATATGGTTGCACTGCTAATCCGTTCGGCTTCAAAGCAGCGGAGAGGACGAATCGATTCCGGAAAAGCGGAGCGTTCGCCTTTGGAGCCGAATTTCAACCGAAACATTACAATCAAAGAAATTCGGCGACAACAGCGATTGGAGGAACGATACGTAGTCGGAGCCTCCCGCATTAAGTCTCCGAAGTCTCGTAAAAGCAGTTCTCGCATAAAGCACCTAATGGCGTGGGGGAACGTTAATTTTAAAGAAGCAAGAAGCAGGGGCAAGGAGTAGGATCAAGGATGAAGGAGTAGGGGGAAGAAGTAAGAAGTGAGTAATAACATGTGTAGGAGCAAAACACACAGCAAAAAGAAAGCCCAGGAGTAACGAAGTCTTTCAAGATGTTACCTTGAAGAGCCGCCCCATGCTTATGCATAGGGCGGCTCTTCAACTCCCACCACCCTTGTGGTCAGGGAGATGAGCTCTTCTACAGTGACCTCCCAATTCATTAGCTTCGAAGCAGCGAAGAGGACGAATCGATTCCAGAAAAGCGAAGCGGTCGCCTTTGGAGCCGAATTTCAACCGCAACATTACAATCAAAGAAATTCGGCGACAACAGCGATTGGAGGAACGATACGTACTCGGAGCCTTCCCTCATTAATTCTTCGAAGTCTCGCAAAAACCGCTCTCGCATAAAGCCGCCCCCGATAAAGCACCCACGAATTAAGCCTCACTCGCTAAGTCGCTCTCGACGATATCACCTCTTCGATGCTTCTGGAAAACTCTTCGGCGCTGCCTTCTCCCTGATCACATTCCCCTTACTTATAGGCAAAACGAATTAAGTTCATAGTTTCTATATCTTGGTCAATCAAGGGGGAAGTATGTTACAACATTAACTAGATGATTAAATACGACCAGTGTATATATAAATGAAGGAGTGACGAAGAATGGCAGAAACGAAGAAAATCGCAGTAATCGCCGGAGACGGCATCGGTCCTGAGGTAGTGGCTGAAGCGGAGAAGATCATTAAACGTACCGAAGAGGTGTTCGGATATTCATTTACGACGGAACATGCATTGTTTGGCGGCATTGCCATTGACGAGAAAGGGACGCCGCTGCCAGAAGAAACGTTGAAAGTATGTAAGAGCGCCGATGCTGTATTGCTTGGTGCGGTAGGCGGACCGAAATGGGACAACAATTCGAAGGAGCTTCGCCCGGAAACCGGATTGCTTGGCATCCGTAAAGAGCTTGGCCTGTTCTCCAACCTGCGTCCGGCTGTCATTTTCGATTGCTTGAAGGATGCGTCCACATTGAAGCCTGAAGTTCTGGAAGGCACTGACTTGATGGTCGTTCGTGAGCTGACAGGAGGCATATACTTCGGCGAGAAATTCAGACGCGAAGGTGCTGGTGGCGAAGAAGCTGTAGATACTTGCGTATACAATACGGCTGAGGTAGAGCGAATCGTCCATCAAGCCTTCGAGATTGCACAGAAGCGCCGGAAGAAGCTGGCTTCCGTCGATAAAGCGAACGTGCTGGAAACGTCCCGCTTGTGGCGCGAAACGGTAAACCGCATCGCTCCTGAATATCCGGACGTGGAGCTGGAGCATGTGCTGGTAGACAATTGCGCGATGCAGCTTCTGCGTCGCCCGTCCAGCTTTGACGTGATCGTAACCGAGAACATGTTCGGCGACATCCTAAGCGATGAAGCAGCCATGCTGACAGGTTCCATCGGCATGCTGGCATCCGCATCCATGGGCGAGGGTGCTTTCGGCCTGTACGAGCCGGTACACGGTTCGGCACCGGACATTGCCGGCCAAGGCTTGGCAAACCCGATCGCAACGATTCTGTCCGTAGCGCTGATGTACCGCCTCACGTTCGGCTACGAGAATGCGGCAGACGCAATTGAACGCGCAGTTGCCGAGGTGCTTGATGCCGGACATCGTACAGCAGACATTGCTGTGGATAAGAGCAAAGCGCTCAGTACGACAGAAATGGGCGATTTGATCGCTGCGGCTATCCGTTAATAGAGGAAGCATTCGTTCAAAGAAAATCCTTATTTATAATAATTATAATAAAGTAACGTCTACAATCTTGACTTTGATTAGCCTCAATGATAACATTTCTATTAAATGTTCATAGGAACATAGCATGTAGGAAATACACGTATTTTCTTACATATGTTAAGGAGGAATTCAATCATGGCAGAACGTTTGGTTGGTAAAGCGGCTCCTGATTTTACAATGGAAACTGTATCAGGAGACGGTAAAGATTTTGGTAAAGTAAGCCTGTCCGACTACCGCGGCAAATGGCTCGTATTCTTCTTCTATCCGCTTGATTTCACTTTTGTATGCCCAACTGAAATCACGGCTCTCAGCGATGCTTATGATCAATTCAAAGCATTGGATACTGAAATTCTGGGTGTAAGTGTTGACTCTATCCACAGCCACAAAGCTTGGATCAACACTGCTAAAGAAGCTAACGGTCTGGGAGCATTGAACTTCCCGCTGGCTTCCGACATCACCAAAAACGTAGCAAGAGACTACGGTGTTCTGATCGAAGAAGAAGGCGTTGCTCTGCGCGGCTTGTACATCATCGATCCAGAAGGCGAATTGAAATATCAAGTTGTTAACCATAACGACGTAGGCCGCAGTGTAGAAGAAACGCTTCGTGTTCTTCAAGCACTTCAATCCGGCGGATTGTGCGCTATGAACTGGAAACCAGGCGACAGCAACCTGTAATTCCATTTCGTTAAAGTTAAGGCAACCCTCATTATCTGACATTATGTGCAGGTAGTGGGGGTTTTTTCACCTCTGATTTTAATGGATGAAATAGGGGAAGACTCTTGTTTAGAGAACCGCTCTTGCGTTGATATATAATTTAAATTTAAATATATAGGCTTACGGACTTATGTTTAGGGAATCGTGCCTAAAATTTTAATCGAGGTTCTTTTCATGAAGGAATTAGCGGGAGTGAAAGCGAATACAATATTTTGAAACGGTTGAGAATCCACAAAAGGAGGGTGAACGATATGAGTTTTTGCTGTGGGGCTAGTATGATGGGTACAAAGGGTACACTGAAGCATTATCGCACTCAAGTACATAATGTTCCCCTGCTGTCTTGTCCGGTCTGCCATCGCGTGGAGGTACATCATCGGGTTGAGAATGAGTATGAAATATTAGCTGAATATGCCCATGGTGACGGAGCATCCCAGGTGGATTTTCAGGATTATGTGATGGAAGATGAGGATGCGATTTTTGAGAATGTTGTCAACCGGGAGTCGGAGGATCCGCTAACGGTGGTTCAGAGTCAGATTGATATGTCGTTAGATCTCCTGGTGGTTGCCAAATGGATGGAGGATGAGAAGTGGCAGGGCGAACTGAAAAGACGGCTTGCCGTGATGAGTCAGCGCAGGCTCCGGCTCCAGAAGCAGCCTTAATCCAGGAATTAATAAAGCCTCGTGAGTACCCGGGGCTTTTTTAATGTTTCAAATCATACAAAAGGGGGTAATGTTTATATTAGTTGTTTGTTGTTTGGAATTAGGTGTTAGATACACTACATAAGCAGAAATACATAAGCACGATGTATGGTATTTTTATGCAATTTCCCATTTTTCGACAGGATTTCTGATTGACGTTTCTTTGTCTCGATGACTATCATGGAAGGAAGCAGATTCGGGCTGCTTCTGATTCAAAGGCGGACAAGCTGATGTTTGCAAGGTTTTTTGTCGGTTTGGTGAGTTCAACTTTTCATGAAAAGGGGGAGCCATCTTGTTGAGTCAAATCCGTGAATCTGAGCTGCAGGCAATTCGTTCATTTCATTCCAGCCAGCTTATTAGGAACAAGTATGAGAACATACTGGAGAATCTCGACAGCGGGATCATCCTCTTTGATAGTGACGGTGTGTTAGCATTTGTTAATGTACAGATGGCAAAATTGTTAGGTGTATCCCGTAAATCGCTGACTGGCTGTACGCTGACCCAACTATTGCGACATCCCCAGCTCTCCAGATTTAAGAAGAGAAAAATACTTCGCATTTTTCGGGAAACGGTATTCCACCGCAAGAGATTTCATGAATTGGTTGATGAATATGGCCGATCGTGGCTGATCACAATGACTTATGGGGACCAGATGGAAGGCGATTTTCTGATCAGCGTGAAGGATGTCTCCGACTTCAAACGAATTGAGCAAACCGCTTATCAGAACGATAAGCTGGCCATGCTGGGAAAAATCTCGGCCTCCATTGCCCATGAGATACGCAACCCGCTCACCTCCATCCGTGGCTTCATCCAACTGCTTCGTCCGCATCTCGTAAGTTTAGGTAAGGACGAGTATGCCAGAATTATACTTACGGAGATCGATCGTGCGAATGATATTATATATGAATTTCTAAATTCCTCCAAACCCTCGGCTCCAGAAACCAAGATTGTGTCCGTATCCTCTTTATTGAAGGAAGTTGTTCTGCTAACTGAAAGTGAAGCCTTAATGAAGGGATGCCAGATTAATCTGCATACCGATAAGACCCCGCCTGCGTTTATATACGTGGATGTGAAGCAGATCAAACAGGTGATTCTGAATATTATTAAAAATGCCCTGGATGCGATTAATGAGCATCACGATGAGAACATCACCGGCGTGATTGATATTTCAGCCCGCGATACGGGGAAACATATCAACATCTGCATATCGGATAACGGCGGCGGCATGGATCAGAATACACTGAACCACCTGTTCAACCCGTTCTTCACAACGAAGGAGAGTGGAACGGGGCTCGGATTATCCGTAAGTTACAGTATCATCAGAAACCATGGCGGTTCGATTGCCGTGGATAGCCAGGTTGGTGCCGGAACGGAGTTTGTGATTACTTTTCCCAAGCTGGACGTTCCGGAAGTCTAAGTTTGTACAATACGTGCCTGAAATGAATACGAGAGCAGCTGTTCCGATGGAATGGCTTTTTCTTTTTTAGGAGGAGATGAACGCATGAAGTGGACATTAAAGGGCAGTTTATCATCCGGGCAAGTGCATACCGATGCCATCATGGTTCCCGTTACGAAAAAACAAGCGGCGGAAGGCGGCATTTCCGAGTCCTGGGATCCACTGCTCAAACAGTTGGTCGAGAATCGGTTATTTGATGGCACTCCGAATCGGTCATTCGTATGGCCCGAGAGCATCGAAGGCGGAGCACGCTTGTTAATATGGCTGGGCCGTCCCGAAGGAATTCTGACATCCGAGCAGCTGCGGCTGCTTGCAGCACAGGCAGTTAAAGCAGCCGGGAGATCGGGTGTACGCAGTGCCGCCATTCAAATTCCAAATACGATGGTTAACTTTACCGCCGAACAGACTCCGCAAGATGCTGCTCAGGCTTTAACTGAAGGGTTTATCCTCGGAAGCTATCGGAAGCCGCATTATAAGCGTGATGCTTCCGAGCCAACGAATTTAGAAGAAATCCTCTATTATATAGAAGGCGATATGGATTCAGAATTTGAAGCAGGGTGGACGAAGGGAATGTCATTAGGCGCAGCGATTGGAGAAGCAACCTGCCTGGCACGAGACCTGACGAATCTGCCCGGCAATATGCTGCTGCCGGAAGACCTGGCCCAGAAGGCGCTTCAGTTGGCGAAACGGTATGGCTTCGAAGCCCAGGTACTGGACGAGGACGCCATAGACGAGAAGGGTATGGGCGGCCTCCTGGCCGTAGGCAAAGGCAGCATCCATCCACCGCGCATGATCGCGATCCGTTATCAGGGACGGGAGACGTGGGAGGATGTTGTCGGACTTGTTGGCAAGGGGGTTACATTTGATACCGGTGGCGTATCGCTGAAGAGGGCATCTGGAATGGAGGATATGATCAGTGATATGGGCGGGGCAGCTACCGTATTGGGCGTTATGGAAGCGTTAGGACGGATTCGCCCCAGAGTAAATGTAGTGATGGTGATTCCGACAGCGGAGAATGTGATGAGCGGTAGTGCCTTTAAACCCGGCGATATCGTCACGACACTGAGCGGTCGCACCATCGAAGTATTGAATACGGATGCCGAGGGCCGTATCGTACTTGCGGACGGAATTACCTATGCCAAGCAGCTTGGAGCTTCGCGTTTGATTGACGTAGCTACATTGACGGGGTCCGTCGTTTCGGCTCTTGGGGATATCGCCACTGGGGCCGTAACCAATGATGAGACTTTTTTGCAGGAGCTTATTGCCTCCTCCCGTAGGGCCGGCGAAAAAATATGGCCGCTGCCATCCTATCCGGAGTTCTGGGATAAATTGAAGAGTGAGGTGGCGGATTTGCGAAATCAAACGGGCCGAGAAGGCGGGACGATAACGGGCGGTCTTTTTGTGGGGACATTTGCAGATGGGCTGCCTTGGGTGCATTTTGACATAGCAGGTACGGCATACCTATCCAAGGAGAGGGGCGTGGATCCCAAAGGGGCAACCGGCGTGCTCGTCCGCACCATCACCGACTGGATACTCAAGCAGGCCCAGGTCGCCAATTGAAGCGTTTGTTATGAATTGAAGAGACAGCGGCCGTCCCGTACCCTTTGAATAACGTCCGTCCTTCGGACGTTTTTGCTTTACTTTTCAACCGGCATTCAAGTATGATGAAGAGAAAAATTGCCGAGAGGAGTTTAGCTTAGATGATTAAGAGTAGTCAGACAAAGATTGTAGACTGTACCATTCGCGATGGCGGACTGGTAAATAACTGGGATTTTAGTGTAGAATTCGTACAAAATTTATATGCGGGCCTAAATGAGGCTGGCGTGGACTATATGGAAATCGGCTATAAAAATTCGCCTAAACTGCTGAAAGGCGCTGATCAGGCGGGCCCTTGGCGTTTTCTGGATGATGAATTCCTCAGAGAAGTCATTCCTCATAAAGGTAAAACCAAACTGTCCGCGCTTGTAGATATCGGCCGTGTGGATGAAGACGATATTTTGCCGCGCGAGGAAAGCTTGCTGGATCTCATCCGTGTCGCTTGCTACATTAAAGACGTGGATAAGGCGCTTGCGCTGGTACAGACCTTCCATGATCGTGGTTACGAGACTACGCTCAACATTATGGCCCTCTCCAACGTAATGGAGAACGAACTGCTGGAAGCTTTTGAGCTGATCAGGGAGAGCGTCGTGGATGTTGTATATATCGTCGATTCTTACGGAAGCCTTGATCATAAAGATATGGAATACCTTGTGAATAAGTTCAAGACACATCTGCCGAACAAACGTCTGGGCGTTCATACCCATAACAACATGCAGCTGGCGTTCTCCAACACGCTGGTCGCTGCAGATCTTGGCGTTGAGCTTCTGGATGCATCCGTATACGGGATGGGACGTGCGGCCGGCAACTGTCCGACCGAGCTTCTGGTTACCCATCTGAAAGGCACCAAGTATGAGCTGCGTCCGGTACTGGATATTATCGAGCGCTACATGATTCCACTTCGTGAAAAAGAAGAGTGGGGTTATATCATGCCTTACATGATTACAGGCACCCTGGATGAACATCCACGCTCCGCCATGGCCCTCCGTGCTTCGGACGATAAAGACAAAATTGTGGATTTTTATGATAAATTGACGACACCGGAAGTGACTTTCGACAAAAAATAGGCAAGGTGCTTTTGTAGCCCTGCTCGTATCAGGTCAAGGTAATCAGCATCTTTCCCTCCTTGGAAGGATGCTGTTTGCTTTTTATATCGCGATTCATTTTCCATAAAATACATGTTGAAATTACGCGTTCGGCATGGTATATTTATTTTTGTCTTCAAAAGACAGCACCTTTATTATCGGGACGTAGCTCAGCTTGGTAGAGCACCTGGTTTGGGACCAGGGGGTCGCATGTTCAAATCGTGTCGTCCCGATTCGCTTAAGATTTAGGACCTCACAGAAGTAATCGGGATATGCACCGAGTCATAGCGTCACTTTTGTAGGTATATATGCGGGTGTAGTTCAATGGTAGAACTCCAGCCTTCCAAGCTGGTAGCGTGGGTTCGATTCCCATCACCCGCTTACGTTAGAACCGGAAACCCTTGGTGACAAGGGTTTTTTTGTTTGCTTTTTTTCGAATTGTAGATGGGACCCGATAAACAGGCGATAGCAGGAATTCGAATATGTAGAAGTTCCGCTAATCAACCCTTTTACTTCTTAAGAATATCTGTTATAATGGCCATAATTTCATTCCAAGAATGCGAGGTAACCTAGTCCAATGAAGTAAGACACCCTTTTCTCTAAAAACAACTGCATGTGGTTTGCAGGCGTTTCTCTACGGCGGTAGAGGGAGAGATTTGGTGTGTCTGAACAATGTGACTGGGGTACCTCTTTTTGCTATGTCGAAAGTGGTACTCTTGTGCAAAACAATCACATATACGGAACGGATTGCAGCTTTCGCTGACAGCGGAGGGTATAGAGCCTAACATCTCCATACCGTCAGGGCTGGCCTGGAATGAACAGCCGAAGGAAGTGTGCTGTGGCGCGCGTTCGTCCCGTTACTCAGATCAGAACAAATCCTCTCTCATGATATCCGCCGCAGGCCATCGCTTGCGGTTTTTTAGTTTTTTCCAAAGAGAGAGGATGAGGCGATATGACCATGATTCTA
This sequence comes from Paenibacillus sp. QJM3NY_38, assembly GCF_056173265.1. Classification (NCBI taxonomy): domain Bacteria; kingdom Bacillati; phylum Bacillota; class Bacilli; order Caryophanales; family Paenibacillaceae; genus Paenibacillus; species Paenibacillus sp. QJM3NY_38. The sequence continues at coordinate 5,875,353 of NZ_CM149665.1, read as the reverse complement.
AAAGCGAAAGATATAAGTATGGAGCTCCAAGGGAGACCGTTGTTTGAAGGTATTCAGCTGGAGGTGGCAGAAGGAGAGCGGATTGCGCTGTACGGGCGCAACGGCACCGGCAAAACCACGCTCCTCTCGATTCTGGCCGGCGAGCTCGAACCTGCCTCAGGCGTTGTGGAGACGATTCTCCCACGAGAGCGTTGGGGCTGGCTCAGGCAGCAGGATGAGCCGGACGAAATCGATCGGAGTGCCATCGATACGGTGCGCAGCCGCAGTAACCCTTCGTTATGGCAGCTGAAGCTTCAGATTGCCGGCGTCGAGAAGCAGATGAATGGCGGCAGCGCTGCTGAGTTGGAATCACTGCTTGAGCAATATGGCAATCTGCTGGAGCGTTACGAGTCCCAGAACGGTTTCCAGTGGGAGACCGAGGTGGAGAAAGCGATGACGATGCTGGGCATCGGTCCGGAGGTATGGCCTGTGTCCTACCGTGAGCTGAGCGGAGGCCAGAAGACGAAGGTCATGCTGTCAGGGCTCCTTGTATCGGCACCGAAATTTTTACTGCTCGACGAACCCACGAACCATCTGGACAGTGAGAGCTTGGTCTGGCTGGAGCAGTGGCTGGTATCATCCTACAAAGGCACCGTGTTGTTTGTATCCCATGACAGGGAGTTCATCGACCGGGTAGCAACCTCTGTATGTGAGCTGACCTCGGAGGAACTCCGGCGTTACCGGGGAGGATATACGGATTACCGCCGCGAAAAGGAACGGGAGCTGCGCGAGCAGGAGACGCTTTACCGGAAGCAGGAGCTGGCCCGCAAAGCGCTGGAGGAATCGATCCGAAGATATGAGGAATGGTTCCATAAAGCGCATAACGCGGCCGGGGACGTGAATGACGTCAAGATCACCGCCAGCTTTTACAAGGCCAAGGCCAAGAAGAACATCTCAAGATATCATGCCAAGGAGAAAGCGCTGGAACGCCTGGAAGCAGAGCGTGTGGATAAACCGCGAAACGGTCCCAAGCTGAACATGGAGCTGGAAGGGGAGGCTTTCGGCGGTCGTACCCTCGTTCAAGTGAAGGATATCTGTTTTGGATATGGAGATCAACCGCTTTTTAATAAGCTCACCTTCTATCTGAACCGCGGCGACCGTTTGGCCGTAAGAGGCCCTAACGGGAGCGGGAAAACGACACTGCTTAAGCTGCTTCTGGGCGAAATCGAACCGCATGAAGGCCGGATTACCCGTAATCCTTCCGTCAAGATTGGTTATTTCTCACAGGAGCTTGAGGGGCTGGAACCCGAAACCACGCTGCTGGACAGTCTGCTTGTCATTCCGGGAATGACGGAGAGCCGTGCGCGTACTTTGCTGGGCTCGTTCCTCTTCAGACGGGACGATGTGTTTAAGAAGATGGGGCAGCTGAGTATGGGAGAGAAGTGCAGAACGGCTTTTCTCAAGCTGTACTTCAGCGGTGCGCATCTGCTTGTGTTGGATGAACCCTCGAATTACCTGGATGTGGATACCCGCGAGGTAATTGAACAAGTGCTCGTGAGTTTTCCGGGTGCGATTGCGCTCGTATCCCATGACCGGTATCTTGTGCGTAAAATCGCGAACCGACTGCTTACGCTGACGCCCAGGGAAGATCCGGTTTGGTTCGAGGGAAGTATGGACGAGGAGGAAGAGCAGGCCTCGCGGACCGGCGTGATCAAGGGAGATACGGAGAAGGACAACCGGCGGATGGGGCTCGAATACCGGATTCAGGAATTACTGGGCTTGTCAGCCGAAGATCTTGAACCCGGGGACGAGGGGAGCTGGCTTGCTGAGATTAGGGAGCTTCGGGCTGAGCTGGCTAGGCTTCAGTCGGAATAAGATCAGGGATCGCGATTAAAATCAGCCGGATGGGGCTAAAATGGGGAAATGAAACTTGCCATATCCCGAAAGGTTGCATATAATAAACCCTATATATTTGCATATGTAACAAATGCGTTGATGGAGAAAAGTAGTCAGTGCCTCTTTACAGGGAAGGGATACCGTAGATTGAGAGTGTCCCTCAAAGAATCAGGCTGGTGAAGTTCGCTCCGGAGCAGTTCCTTGAACACGGCATGCTGCCGGTCAGTAGGGGATAACGGGTCCGATTCGTTACGTCGGTCAAGTGAGCATGATGAGGCATACTCGGGGCTAAGGCTTTTACCGCCTTGGTTAGGGTATGAAACATGTTAACAAGGGTGGTACCACGGTCTCTTCGTCCCTTTTCGGGAGGAGAGGCCTTTTTTGTTTTCAGTCTTTTTTTGTTTTCAGTACGAAGATGGAGTTTACAAAGGGGTGTGCGAATAGCCATGAAGGAAAAATTAGAAGCATTAAAGCAGGAAGCATTGGCTCAATTGCAGGATGTTACCGATCCGCAGCAGCTGAATGATTTGCGGGTGAAATACCTTGGCAAAAAAGGGGCCTTGACGGAAATCCTGCGCGGAATGGGAGCGCTGAGCGCAGAAGAGCGTCCTGTTATCGGCCAGGTGGCCAATGACGTTCGGGGCGCGATTGAGGAAGTCATCTCCGGCAAGCAGGAAGCATTCCTGCAGCAGGAAACCGAAGAGCGCCTGCGTGCAGAGAAGGTGGACGTAACCCTTCCGGGCCGCAAGCTCAGCCAAGGCGCTGTTCATCCATTGAGCAAGGTGATCCAGGATATCGAGGATATTTTTATCGGGATGGGTTACCAGGTAGCAGAAGGACCCGAGGTGGAAACGGACTACTTCAACTTCGAAGCGCTAAATCTGCCGAAGAATCACCCGGCACGTGACATGCAGGATTCCTTCTATTTGACGGAAGATCTGCTGATGCGTACTCAGACATCCCCGGTGCAAGCCCGGACCATGCTGTCGATGCAAGGTAAAGCGCCTGTCAAAATCATCTGCCCGGGACGCGTATTCCGCCGGGATGACGATGACGCGACGCATTCGTTCCAGTTCCACCAAATCGAGGGCCTGGTCATCGGCGAGAACATTCGGATGAGTGATCTGAAAGGAACGCTGCTGCAATTCGTGCAGGAGATGTTTGGCGATAACACGCAGATCCGTCTGCGTCCAAGCTTCTTCCCGTTCACGGAGCCGAGCGCGGAAGTGGACGTATCCTGTGTAAGATGCGGCGGCAGCGGCTGCCGCGTATGCAAGCAAACAGGCTGGCTTGAAATTTTAGGCTGCGGCATGGTTCATCCGAAGGTACTTGAAATGGGCGGTTATGACCCTGAGAAGTACAGCGGTTTTGCTTTCGGTATGGGGGTTGAGCGGATTGCGATGCTGAAATACGGCGTGGATGACATCCGTCACTTCTTCAACAACGATACAGCATTCTTGAATCAGTTCACGCGGATCTAATTTTACGATAAAGGGAAGTGAATAGACAATGAGAGTTTCAACCGATTGGTTGTCCGATTATATTTCGCTCGAAGGCGTAACCTCAGAGGATTTGGCGAGCCGCATTACTTCGGCTGGTATTGAAATCGATGTGATCGAGAAACGGAATCAAGGCATTAATAAAGTGGTCGTCGGCTACGTTAAGAGCAAGGAGAAGCATCCTGATGCAGACAAGCTGAATGTATGTATCGTGGATGCGGGTCAGGAGGAAGATCTCCAGATCGTGTGCGGAGCCAAAAATGTGGATGCGGGCCAGAAGGTGCCGGTGGCGCTTGTGGGCGCGAAGCTCCCTGGCGGTATGGATATCAAGAAGGCCAAGCTGCGCGGCGTGCTCTCCCAAGGCATGATCTGCTCGGCGAAGGAACTGGGCATGAATGACAAACTGCTGCCTAAAGAGCTGCAGGAAGGGATTCTGGTACTTCCGACGGATACGGAAATCGGCAAACCGATTGTGGATGTGCTGGGTCTGAACGATGAAATTTTGGAACTGGATCTGACACCGAACCGCTCCGACTGTCTCAGCATGCTGGGAGCCGCTTACGAAGTGAGCGCCATACTGGGGCGTGAGCTAAGTCTTCCGAATCCGGAAAAGGAAATGCTGGAGGTTCAAGATGCAGCGGCCGATCATATCTCGGTTACGATTGGCGCTGACGAACAGTGCAGCCATTATGCGGCACGCTACATTACCGGTGTAAAGATCGGTCCTTCTCCGCTGTGGATGCAGAACCGCTTGATGGCGGCAGGCGTGCGCCCGATCAGTAATATCGTGGACATTACGAACTATGTGATGCTGGAATATGGCCAGCCGCTGCATGCTTTTGATGCTGATCAGCTGAAGGATGGCGCGGTTCACGTGCGTATGGCTGAAGCTGGCGAAACGATGGTGACGCTGGACGGCACGGAGCGTCGTCTGGAGCCGCATATGCTGGTGATTACAGCTGGCGGCAAGCCAGTGGCCTTGGCTGGCGTTATGGGCGGCCTGGAATCCGAAGTAACGGACAGCACGGTGAATATTTTCTTGGAATCGGCGAAGTTTGATGGCGGAACCGTCCGCAAAACATCCCGTCAGCTCGGACTGCGTTCAGAGGCAAGCTCCCGCTTCGAGAAGGAAGTGGATCCCGCCGCAGTCATTCCTGCACTGAACCGTGCAGCGGCACTGATGGCGAAATATGCCGGCGGCGCTGTTCATCAGGGAATCGTCGAAGCAGGCAGTGCGGACTCCGAGCCTACCGTGATTACTTTATCGCTGGAGAAGCTCAATCGCTATCTGGGAACGGATCTGTCCCTGCTTGAGGTAAAAACGATCTTTGCCCGGTTGCATTTCCCTTGCGGAGATGCGGGCCAAGGATTAGTGGATGTGCAAGTGCCGTCCCGTCGCGGCGATATCGTGCTTGACGTAGACCTCATTGAAGAGGTGGCCCGTCTGTATGGATATGACAATATCCCGACAACGGCCATAGAAGGTCCGACGACACCGGGTTCATTGACGATCGCTCAGGCCATCCGCCGCTCGCTTCGCCATTTGCTGACGCATAGCGGATTCCAGGAGGTTCTGGGTTATTCCTTCATCCATCCGGAGCAAGCCGAAATGTTCACATCCCTGTCGTCAGATGGCACGGCGGTTAAGCTGGCCATGCCAATGAGCGAGGACCGCAGCGTCCTTCGTACCAGCTTGCTCCCACAGCTGCTGGATATCGCGGTGTACAACCATAACCGCAAGCAGCCGGACCTGGCCCTGTTTGAAATAGGGAACCTGTTCCATACACATGAGAAGACGTTGACGAAGCAGCCGCTGGAGCGTCCGGTTCTTGGTTTGTTGCTGTCGGGACGCAAAGGCAGCAAGCAATGGAATGTCCAGCCGGCCAAAGTGGATTTCTTCGATTTGAAGGGTGCGCTCGAAACGGTGCTCGACTATCTTGGAATTCGCGCGGAAGATATCACTTACGAGGCTAACGGACCGGTTGGCTTCCATCCGGGACGTTCCGCTTCCGTGTATGCGGGTCAAGGCGAGAATAAGCAGCTGCTAGGCGTACTTGGACAAATTCATCCGAAGACACAGCAGGAGCTGGATTTGGAAGATACTTATGCCGCTGAGATTCTGCTTGAGCCGCTGTATGATCTGACCAACGCCCGCGTCGTTTACCGCGATTTGCCTAGATTTCCGGGCATGGAACGAGATCTTGCCATCGTCGTGAATGAGGAGGTTGAAGCCGGCTCCCTGATTCAAGTGATCAAGGAGAATGCAGGTGAGCTTCTGCAGCAGATTCAGGTGTTTGACGTCTTCACGGGCAGCAAGCTTGGAGAGGGCAAGAAGAGTGTTGCCATCTCCATGACGTACCGTCATCAGGAACGAACCCTGACCGATGAAGAGGTTGCCGGCGTCACGGAAAAAGCGGTTGCTGCCCTTCAGCAAACTTTTGGCGCAGAATTAAGAAAATAGCAGGAATTGTGAACGCCCGCATCGAATCCATTACATCAGGGATTCGATGCGGGCTTTTTTGCTCTAAATTGAACTGGGATTTGCATCAGGACGCCCGCAGGGTACATAATTATAAGCACAAAACTGTGTTATCATATACCAAACTTCGGTCTGTTTTCTTGAGGTTCGTCTACAGATGTTATCTCATATATAATGAATGTAGAGAATAGACCATTTCAGACATCATAGAATCTACACATAATAGAAGGAGGGCACAATTTTGACTACATCGGACCGTAAAAGCGTTACCGTAGACATCTACGGAACTTCCTATAAACTCGTTGGCAGTAGCAGTGATTATACCAGACAGGTAGCGAATTATGTAGATGACCGCATGCGTACCATATCCAAGGCGCACTCTCGATTGGATACCCCGCGCATTGCCGTCCTAGCTGCAGTACATATGGCTGAAGAAGCTTTGCAGAAGCTGGAGTTTCAGAATGAGGCCAAGCAGATGACGGCCGAGCGGAATGAACTGCGCACGGAGCTTGCCAAGGTGCAAGGACTTCAAATCGAGCAGCAGGAGAGACATCGTCAGCAACTGGAGCAGCTCGAGGGCAAGCTGGCGGAGCAGACAACGCTGGCTGAGGAATACAGGAAGTCCAAGGAGAATCTAACCGCGGAGTCAGAGCGTACGAAGGAATTGCTCCAGAAGGAATCGGACCGCGTGGCGGAACTGCTGAAGGAGAAGCAGCAGCTTGAGGTGCGTCTTAAGGAGCAGCGTGAGAAGCTGGAGAGCGGCCATAAGCAGTCTATTGAAGATATGAAGCGCCGCTATGAAGGGCAAATTTCGCAGCTGACGCTCACTCATAAGCAGGCCATCGAGAAGCTGGAACAGAGTCAACGGACTTCTGCGAAGCAGGCCGAAGAGAAGCTGGCTGAACAATTGAAGAAACAGGAGAGTACCTATAAACAAGAGGCGCTCCTGAAGGAGCAGCAGCACTCGAAGACCGTGCAGGATCTGGAGCAGAAGTATGCGAAAAACGTGCAGGATCTGGAACAAAAGCATACGAGGACCGTCCAGGATCTGGAGAAGCAGCTTGCCGAGCAGCGAACGCGTGGTGGTCAGCTCCAATCACGTTTGTCGTCCGCGGAGAAGGAACTGGGTATTGTAAAAGCGGAATCGGACAAGCTGAAGGAAGCGCTCCAATCGTCCAGGCAGCAAGCCGAAGCCTCTTCGCAGGAATTGCGTTCCTTCCGTACGAAGGTGGAGGGGCTGACGAAGGAGCTCGAAGGACTGAAGCAGGAATCCGCCAAGTCGGAGGAAGAGCGCCGTCGTCTGCAGAAACTTGTGGTGGATGCGAATCAGACCTCCCGCAAGCAGCAGGAAGAGCTGCAGCGTCTAAGCAGCGAGCTTCAATCCTGGCGTACGCTGGCTGATCAGCGCAAAGAGGAAACCGGCGAGCTGGAGATGCGAATTGTCGAGCTTATGGAAGCGAACGAGAGCCTGGAAGAAGGAATGAAGGGACTTCAGGATGAAATCCAGGTCATGAAGGACGAAGCTGACCGGAGCATGTCCGAGCGCCGAAGTGCCCAAGAGGAATTGAAGGAACTGCAGCTTCGCCATGAAGAATTGGAGAAGCTCACGAAGGAAGCGGGAACCCGAGAGGAAGAGACCAGCAAACTGTACGCCATGCTGGAAGAAGAATACGATACGGTGTCGAATCAGCTGGATGAGCTTCGCAAGAAGGCAGCTGCCAGTGAACAGCGCGCACGTGAACTCGCCGAGCAGCTGAGAGATTCGGAGGAACGCGCCGTTCAGTGGCAGGAGCAATACCAGCAATGGATGGCGGAACGGGAGCAGCTTGCCAAGGACAGCGAGAAGCTGGCCGCCGAGCGCGATGAGTGGAAACGAACCAAGCTTGCTCTCGAAGAAGAGCTCCAGACCTGGCAGCAGGAAATCGCATCCGCACGCCAAGCCTGTGAGCGTCTGGAAGACGAGAAGAATGAAGCGGCGCAGCAGTATTCCGATTTAGGTGAACAGTATGAGCTGGTTATGCACCAGTATCGTCTGCTCCAGGCAGAACAGGAATTGAAGGCGGAGCAATCTGCGCAGCTTGAAGAAGAACACCGTAAGCTGAAGGAAGAGTATGCGAAGCTCCAAGTTGAATATAATGAGTGGATCGAGTTGATTGAGCAGGATCAGCGTTAGGCCATGGCGAAGAATTGAACCTGAAAAAACCTCCGGATTAGACAGAGGATACTCTGGCGATCCGGAGGTTTATTTTCGTGAGCAGGTCTACTATTCTTCGACGATAAGTTTGGAGATCATTTTGCTGTGACCCGCTCCACACATAATGGAACACGAAACTTCGAATTCTCCCGCCTCATCCGGCGTAACGACAGTGGAGTTGTTTTTACGGTCCAGCTGCAGGCCAAGTGCAGGAATCATAACGCCGTGGTTGCCGTCTTCGTTCTCGTAAGTGATCTTGACGGGCACCCCTTTCTTGAGACGATATTCCTCTTGGTCGAATTGAAAATTGGTGCCCTTAATGACGAGTTCAGCTTCCGGTGCTACGCCAGTATCCGAGATCCCGGAACCTCCTTGGGACTCTTTCTGGTCTCCGCCGCAGGCAGCCAATACAAAAAGGAGCATACATGAAACAAGTAAAGCTATGCCTTTTTTCACTATAACCTCTCCTGACTATGAAATAATTGTGAAATATAATTTCCAATCTTTATGATAGCGCAGAAAAAGAGTGGATGCACATATGTGTTATGAAAAATTGGTGAACGTGAACGGTTTCAAACGATGATATGGATTTCCTTTATAATATAGGGGAAGATGGAAATAAAAGAATGGAGCTTTACCCAAAATGAAAACCCCCTGCGCAAATTGCAACAGAGGGTTAATGTGGAGTAATGCAGCTGCCGATCGGTTCGTTCAGTTAGAGGGTTCCAGAGGAATCCTCTAACTGAAGCGGGGTGCTTCTATTTGCGGGTTTTGCCTGCTTCAAAAGGGGTGGAAATCGGAATGAACAGATCGATGATCCCGATGACCAATGCAGCAAGCAAGGCGCCCAATACGGAGACGCTAACGCCTCCAACGATGAATTGGGCAAGGTAAATCACGAGTGCGCTCACTAGGAAGCCCACGATGCCACGTCCAAAAGGCGTGACTTTTTTGCCGAAGATGCCCTCAATAGCCCAACCAATCAGGGCGATAACGAGTGCAAGCAACAGGGCGCTTCCGAATCCGCCGACGGTGAATTGGGGGACAATCCATCCGACAACCATAAGAACGAGCGCGGCAACGATAAATCGAACAACGTGCCCGAGAAATTGCATGGTACCTGCCTCCTTAGAATAAGACTGGAATGTTACGCAGAATTTATTTTGTTCAATAGGACCGTCGGTTATGTGTGGAAGGATTTTGGATTCCTTGGCGAATTCCCATCACTTTCGATATAATATATGCATTGATTGAGAGGAGTTGTGAACTTCTTGAATGACAAGATTTTGCAAACTTTAGAATACCGGAAAATTTTAAATACATTAATACAATACACGCAAACCTCTATGGGAAGTGCAAGAGCTGAAAAGTTAATGCCTGAAACCGACCTGGAGGCTGTAAAGGATCTGCTTGCGGCTACCGATCAGGCCTACACCGTAGACAGGCTCAAGGGCAATCCGTCTTTCCGCGGGATTACCGATATCAATGATGCTTTGAAGCGGGCCAGAATCGGAGGGACGCTCAGTCCCCATGAATTGCTGGCTACATCGAATACGATTCATGGATCACGCCGAATCAAGCGGTTTATTGCGGCGATTCATGAGGACGAGAAGATTGAGATCCTCTATAATCTGAGTGATCTTATTTCGGAGCAAAAGCCCCTAGAAGACGCCATTCGGCTGTGTATTGATGATGCTGCTGAGGTCCTTGACTCCGCAAGCGCTGAGCTTTCCCAGATCCGGCGGGAGCTGAGGGGCGGAGAAGTTCGCATTCGCGAGAAACTGGAGTCCATGATTCGATCGCAATCCGTGGCGAAGATGCTGCAGGACCAGTTAATTACGATACGCGGCGACCGTTTTGTCATCCCCGTTAAAGCGGAATATCGCTCGCATTTTGGCGGTATCGTGCACGACCAGTCCGGGTCAGGCGCGACGCTGTTTATTGAGCCGGAATCCATCGTAGCCATGAACAACAAGCTGCGCGAGACGCGAATGCGGGAAGAGCGGGAGATCGAAGTGATTTTGCAGAAGCTGACCGCCCAGGTCGGCGAACAGGCTGAGCTGCTGTCACTTGACTTGGATCTGATCGGCCAGCTCGACTTTATTTTTGCCAAGGCTCGTTTGGCCCATGTCATGAAGGCTTCACTGCCAAGAATGAATGACAGAGGCTATATTAAGCTGCGTAAAGGCCGACATCCGCTGATTCCAGCGGATCAGGTTGTGCCGCTTGATGTGGAATTGGGCAATTCCTATACATCCATCATCGTCACGGGTCCGAATACCGGCGGTAAGACGGTTACGCTCAAAACGATCGGGTTATTAAACCTGATGGCGATGTCAGGACTCTTTATTCCAGCCGAAGAAGGCAGCCAGATGTGCGTGTTTGATGCAATTTACGCGGACATTGGTGATGAGCAAAGCATTGAGCAGAGCCTCAGTACCTTCTCCAGCCATATGACGAACATCATCCGAATATTAAGCCAGATGACGCCGAAGAGTCTGGTGCTGCTTGATGAGGTTGGAGCAGGAACCGACCCTGCGGAGGGTTCAGCCCTGGCGATTTCCATCCTGGAGCATATCCACCGCATGGGCTGCCGCATGATTGCGACGACGCACTATTCTGAATTGAAGGCTTATGCATATGAACGCAAAGGCGTGATCAACGCCAGCATGGAGTTCGATATCAATACCCTAAGCCCGACCTACCGGCTGCTGGTAGGCGTACCTGGACGCAGTAATGCGTTTGCCATTGCAGAACGTTTGGGATTGCCGGTATCCATTCTGGAATTTGCCCGTGGCGAAGTTAAGGAAGAGGATCAACGGGTGGAGCATATGATTGCATCCCTCGAAGAGAACCGTCACACCGCGGAAGTAGAGCGTGAGAAGGCGGAGCAGGTTCGGAAGGAAATGGAGGACCTGCGTCTTCGTCACCAGCATGAGCTTCAGAAGCTGGAAGAGCAGAAGGACAAGCTGGTTGATAAAGCTCGTGCAGAGGCGAGACAGATCGTGGACAAGGCTCGGAATGAGGCCGAGGAAATCATCGCGGATCTGCGTAAGATTGCCCAAGAAGAAGGGGCTTCCGTTAAGGAGCATAAGCTGATTGCTGCCAGAAAGCGTTTGGATGATGCCGAACCGCAGCAAGGCAAGAAGACGGCTGGCCAGCGTACTGCGAAGCAGCAGCGTAGCATTGAGCCTGGAGACGAGGTTCGGGTATACAGCCTGAATCAGAAAGGGCATGTCGTGGAAATGGCCGGCTCGAAGGAGGCGGTTGTTCAGCTCGGTATCATGAAGATGAAGGTATCGCTGGATGATTTGGAGCTGCTGTCGAATCCGGCAGCAAACGCTAAACAGGCGCCGAAACAGCATGCGACTGTCTTGAAACGGACTCGCGATACCAACATCCGGAATGAGCTGGATTTAAGAGGCGCAAATCTGGAAGAAGCGCTGATTGAGGTGGATCGGTTCATTGATGAGGCATTTCTGGGGAACTTGGGTCAGATTTACATCATTCATGGCAAAGGCACCGGGATCTTGCGAACCGGAATTCAGGATTATTTGCGCAAGCACAAGCATGTTAAGAGTCATCGTTTAGGTAATTACGGCGAAGGCGGCAATGGCGTCACCATTGCCGAGCTGAAGTAAGGAAAGTAAGAAATCAGGAACCGTTTTCTCCTTCAATCGTATAACATATCATCATAAGGTTTAGAACGACGGGATGCGAAAGGTGCCGCATCCCGTTTATATCAGGGAGGAAATAAGGTAATGACGGAAGCGATTGATCATTTGCTGACCCATCCACTCGGGGTGCTCGTAGGCTATTTCTCGGTTGCGATACTTGCACTTATTGTTTACTTGTATTGCTTTGAATTGGTTACCAAGTACAATTGCTGGGATGAAATACGCAAAGGAAATGTTGCCGCGGCCATGGCGACCGGCGGGAAGATCTTTGGCATCTGTAACGTGATGCGGTACAGCATAACGGCCAATACGTCCATTTATGGCATGATTAAATGGTCGTTCTTCGGGTTTATACTGCTTTTATTGGCTTATTGGTTGCTTGAGTTCTTGACGCCTGTGTTTTCGGTCGATGAAGAGATTAGCAAGGATAATCGAGCAGTGGGCTTGATCGTACTTCTTATCACCGTATCTTTATCTTACATTATTGGAGCGAGCATCATTTAAGGGCTTCGGGAGGAAAAGGACGATGAAATATTTACCGCGGATATTGTTTGCGGCTGCCTTGATTTTTTTTGTGGCGGGTATTGTATACTTGATGTCTCAATAAAAATAAAGTGAACAGGGCCATCCATGGCCGTTTGAATAAGAAAGGGATGAATGATCGATGGAACCGACGGTTTGCCCATGGTGCCAAAGTGAGATTGTGTGGGATGAAGAGATAGGTCCCGAAGATACTTGTCCTCATTGTGCGAACGAGCTGAAAGGCTACCGCACATTGAATATCGCATTGGATGACGAGGAAACACAAGACGATCCGGAGGAATATGAAGAGGATTATGAGGCTTCCGATGAGGAAGTGGTTGATCTTCAACGTATTTGGGGATCCGACCAGGAATCGCTGTCCTCGCTTCGAACCGTGGATAAGTACGGGGAGGATCACGACCTATTTGCATTTGAGGAGACCGTAGAGGGGATTCTGGACCAGCAAGAGGAAGTTCCCGAGTGCTTGCATTGCCGGGAGTATATGCTTCATGCCGGAACGCAGCACGTGAGCGGGGAAGGCTTCCAGCCGGTTAACGCAGCTTTGATTCAAGGCCCTATCCTTCAGCCGCCATATGATTTGAACGTATATGTGTGCCCTGGATGCTTCCATGTACAGTATAATCTGGCAGAGAATGACCGGCTTCGGATGATCAAGAGCTTTATCCATAAAAAGGAATAGCGTTTACGGAAAGGCGCTGTGTGCCGATCCGTGCGAACTTAAGGAAACAGCTATCGGCGGTTTCCTTTTTTTTGTTCATGAAGTGGGGATGAGAGGGGTAAAATACCTTGGACTTCAAGTGTGAGGGCGAGGGAGGAACTGTATATGAAGTTGACAAAGGACCCCCAGGCTATACTTCTGTTATCCGTTCATGGGTTGTTTATCTTATCGAGTGCATTGTCGGGTACGTTCCTCAACGTATACCTATGGAAAAGCCGCCAGGATTATACGATGCTCGGTTGGTTCACGATTGCTCAGCAGGTGGCATTGGGCTTGACGTTCTGGGCCGCCGGCAAATGGGTGAAGGAGCATAACAAAATGAATGCGCTTCGCCTGGGAATTGCGGTGTCCGGCCTGTTTTATTTATGCGTTCTGTGGGCAGGGCGGGACGCCGTCCATTATATTTGGCCGCTCGGCTTGCTGTTCGGCGTGTCATTAGGATTATTCTGGTTAGCCTTTAATGTGGTCTATTTTGAGGTTTCGAGCGCGGAGAATCGGGACTGGTTTAATGGCTGGATCGGACTCCTGGGCTCCATCACGGGGATTATCGGTCCGTGGCTGGCGGGCTGGATCATCACGATGATGCGTGGGGATCAAGGCTATCGTTTTATTTTTACCGTATCGATGGTCATCTTCGCCGTGACGGTGGTGCTGAGCTTTTTTCTGCGAAAAAGGCCGGTCCAAAGCGGCTATCATTGGCTGGAGGGGTTGAGCCGGCTCAAGGAGGGCGGCGTATGGAAATACGCGGTATTCGGCTTGGCCGTTCAGGGAATCAGGGAAGGTGTATTTTCCTTCCTTATTACGCTCCTTGTTTTTGTGGCAACGGATCAGGAGTCGAAGCTGGGGCAGTTTGCATTGATTACTTCGGCGGTTTCGCTGGTCAGCTACTGGGCCTGCGGGAAGTGGTTCAAGCCCAAATTCCGTAAAACCGGCATGCTGGTAGGTTCCATATTGATGCTGCTGGTCATTTTACCGCTGCTGGTTGCGGTCAACTATACGACGCTGCTGGTGCTGGGAATCGGGACGTCGCTGTTCATTCCGCTGTACATGATGCCGGCTATATCCGCCAGCTTTGATCTTATGGGAGTAAATCAGGAAAACGTGGAGAAGCGGGTGGAACTGGTCGTGCTGCGGGAGCTCAGTTTAACCATAGGCCGAATTACGGGCCTGCTTGTGTTCATTCTTGTCCTGTCATTTAGACAGGACACGTTAACGGTGACGTTGCTGCTGTTGTTCCTGGGGGCATCCCCTATCGGATCGTGGCTGTTTATACGTAAGCTGTTCCCGTCCAAAGGTCAAGTCACCTAAAGCTAATGACATCCCTCGGGTCAAAAGAATTCCGCTAGTTAAACAAACGGTTTGCTGAACGACTGTGAGAGCGCAATCCGTACACACGCAAAGAAGGTATCTCCAAGGTTGCATGGCCTGCTTGGAGATACCTTCTATTATTTTATGACGTCTTAAGGTCCATTGGCCGTGTCAGGGAGAACCATTTCAGTTCTTCGGGCTCACGTCCTGCTATCGTCTCGCCCAGCAGATCCGCAGCGATCATGCTGTATACGGTCCCGTTTCCGCCATACACCTCGATAAAGTAGCTGTGCGGATATTTCGGGTGCCTGCCGATCAGCGGGATGCCGTCTTTGGTTGTGGCAAATACGCCGGCCCAACTGCAAGCGATCTTCAAATCCGTCATATGGGGGAACAACTGATGAATTTCATTTAACAATCTCCGGCTTCTTGGTTCAGCGTACTCCTCTGGTTTGCCAGAAGGAGGCAGCGGCTCATCCAGCCCCCCGGCTATGATTCGCTGATCCGGCGTTGTCCGGAAATAGAGATAAGGGCGATTTGTTTCCCATATGAATGCGCGCTCATACCATGAAGACAGATCGGATACCGGCTCCGTCAGGATGGCATAGGTGTTGAGCAGCTCCGCTTGATAATCAGGCTTCCATTCCTGGGTGCTATACCCGGTGGCCCAGATGATGTTCTTGGCCAGAACGCTTCCTTTATCGGTTAAGACGGTGACATCACTATCGGTATACCGTGTTTCTTTGACTTCGCTATTTTCGTAAACTCGCAGCCCATGCTCGCTGGCATCCTGGAGAAGATTATGCCCGAAACGGTAGGGATCGACTTCGGCATCGCCGCGGGCATAGATGGCCGCTTCTTTTGAGAACGGGAAGTTAGCCTTCACATGCTCGCGGCCCCAGTATTCGACATCGAAGCCCTTCCGTTTGAGCAGGTCATACTCATGCCGAATCATGCCGACATCTTGAGGGGTACTGGCATAGTAGAGGCTGCTTCGCGTGATCAGGCCGGAATCCCTGGACAGATGATTTGCGATTTCGGTGATCCGGCGTACCGCATGTCTGCACATCATGTAGAAGGAGGAAGCCCGTTGTTCACCAAATTGTTGGATCAGATCAGATAGAGGGCAGTCGTTAGAAAATTGCAACAGCCCCGAATTGGCGGATGTGCTGCCTTCGCACACGCGTTTTTTCTCCAGTAGGACGGTGTCCACGCCTTGCATGGTCAGCACGTAGGCCATCAGCGCGCCGCTTATACCGCCGCCGACTATGAGCACATCACAGCTGAGCTGTTCTGATAGACTGGGGTATTTTTTTACAGGTTCAGTGTTTAAATATTTCCAGGGCGTTATTCCGCCGGTCAGTAAAATGTCCCTCACCCCTCATTGTCACATCGTTATTAGTTTGGACGTTCCTTTCGTTTTTAATGACATCTCACGACATAGATTTTTATATAGGTGGCATACTAGCTCCTGTGCAACCTAAATGGAAAGGGGAACAAACACAAAGATGACACCTAATCAGCAATTACAGCCTCTGACCTCAAAAGAACTGGACTATATTGCGGATTGCATCTCCAACGAAACCATGCTGGCCAAGCATTGTGCCGCGACAGCAGCAGCCAGTCAGAATCCAGCCATCCAGCAGGCGCTGCTGGGATTCGTAAAACGCCATGAGCAGCATCTGGACACCTTGGTTAACGCTCTGCAAATTCACAGCAATATCGCGCCGACGCAGCCTCAATAAGAGGAGATGTATAGACCAGGAAGCAAAATTGTTAAGGAGGAACGACTTATGGTAACCCCTAATGGATCTTCATACCTGCCCGAAGAGGATATGCTTAGCCCTATTCTGGGAGAGCTGAAACGTGCCGTTCGAGAGTATACGACAGCCACGACGGAAGCCTCTTGCCCTGAGGTGCGCCAAATGTTTACAGATTTGACTGCGGATACACTGAGACTGCAAGGCGAGTTTTTTAATATGATGAAGCAGCAGAATATGTATACCGCGCCTCGGCATGCATTGAAATACAATGTGGACAAGCAGCATAAGCAAGCGCAGCAGTCGCTGCAAAAAACTCGGGAAACCATTAATCAAAAAACTTCCGGCATGGGCGCGTTCGCGCATCACCCGAATGTAGCGCCGCATGCCACCAATGTAGCGCCTGCTTCTAATAATGTAACCCAATGATCCCATGGTTAACTCAATCTATGAGCCGATGACCCCCGCAGCCATTGCTGCCGGCATGCATCGGTATTTTTTTTTGCACATCCCGTGTAAGTTATTGTAATATAAGTATTAATCTCTGTTCCGATATATCATGCTATAAGAACGGTTATTCGGAATAAGTGCTGGAGGATACGTATATGGAAGAGCTTAGCGAATTGAAACTAAAGGTGCTTGATCTGCTGAAAGAAGACGCGAGAAGATCGCCGGCTCTGCTCTCTACTCTACTCGGTGTAGATGAGGAAGAAGTAAAGACCTCCATTGCTGAGCTTGAACGAGATCACGTCATTGTTAAGTATGCGACCGTAGTCAACTGGGGCAAGGTGGAAGACGAGAAGGTTACGGCGCTGATCGAGGTTCAAATTACACCTGAGCGCGGAAGAGGCTTTGAAGGAATTGCGGAACGGATTTATTTATTCCCGCAGGTGAAGTCGGTCTATCTTATGTCTGGCGCCTACGACTTGCTTGTTGAAGTGGAAGGCGGAAACTTGCGTGAGGTGGCCAACTTTGTTTCGGAGAAACTGTCACCTATCGATTCTGTACTATCGACCAAAACGAATTTTATTTTGAAAAAATATAAACAAGACGGGATTATCTTTGAAGAACGTCAAGAAGACAATCGTCTCCTGATCTCGCCGTAAAGGAAGCGTGTGCTATGATTGTGAACGAACAGCAGCTTGCAGAAAATAACAGGAAATCGATGAGCTCCTATTTGGCGCCCAGGGTCAGGGACATTCAACCCTCTGGAATCCGTAAGTTTTTTGATCTCGTCAGTGGAAATAAAGATATTATCACACTTGGTGTCGGTGAGCCTGATTTCGTAACGCCGTGGCATGTACGAGAAGCCTGCGTATATTCATTGGAGCGCGGGTTTACAGGATATACGTCCAATGCCGGTATGCCGGAACTGCGGGAGGCGATCGCGGAATATTTGAACGACAGTTTCCACGTGACCTATAATCCTGCCAATGAAATGATCGTAACCGTAGGCGGCAGTGAAGCGATTGATCTGGCGCTGCGTGCCTTGATTGTTCCCGGAGATGAAATTTTGATTCCCGAGCCGTGTTACATTTCATACTCGCCGATTGCTTCAATCGGTGGCGGGGTGCCCGTTGGTATTGAAACGACGGCAGAGCATCATTTCAAACTGACGGCCGAGGCGCTCGAAGCGCAAATCACCCCCAAATCAAAGATCCTGATCCTGTGTTACCCAAGCAATCCAACAGGAGCGATCATGACCTATGAGGATTGGCTGCCCATTGCGGAAGTAGTGGAAAAACACGATCTGATTGTGATCTCCGATGAAATCTATGCTGAGCTCACATATGAAGGCAAGCACGTCAGCTTTGCCTCGATGCCAGGCATGATGGACCGCACCATTCTGGTGAGCGGCTTCTCGAAGGCATTTGCTATGACAGGTTGGCGTATGGGGTATGTGTGTGCTCATTCGGATCTGATCGGCGCCATGCTGAAAATCCACCAGTATACGGTTATGTGTGCACCCGCAATGGGGCAAGTCGCCGCGCTCGAAGCATTGCGTAACGGCATGGGGGAAAAGGACCGAATGGTTGAATCCTATAACCAGCGGCGCAGACTCGTGGTTCAAGGGCTGCGCGAGATCGGTTTGGATTGCCACGAGCCACAGGGAGCGTTCTACGCGTTCCCAAGCATCAAGCGAACGGGACTCGGATCGGATGAATTTGCCCAGCGCTTGCTGACCGAGGCGAAAGTGGCTGCCGTACCGGGCACCGCATTCGGTCTTGGCGGGGAAGGATTCATTCGCTGCTCATATGCTACATCCATTGCCCAACTGAATGAGGCCTTGGAGAGAATGGGCAATTTTGTGGAAAAAATAAAGTAGGCAAGGAAATCGTTGAACTTTTTCCTTGAATTAACAAAAAAATTACTTTCCATTGGCAAAATATATGTTATAATTTTATTTTGGGGGCAGAATTTTACTTTCCAAGGAGGGATCACCAGTGTTTTGTGATTATGAATTGTCAAACTACCGTGGTGACTATACGGCTGAAGACAATAATCACGGTAAATGGTCAATTAAATCAGCCAAATCCACTCCTCAGGAAATTACCTTGGAAGACGAAATTCATATGCTTCGCCGAAAGATGGAACAAATTTTTTTGGAAGAGCAGTCCTTCACGTCGGAGATTGTCATCGAGATCAGCAGCTTGCTGGACTTGAAGATTAACGAATATATGAAGGCCCATCCCAAAAAGAAACTATAAAATACGATCTGATTGAATATTACAAGGCTGTTCCTGGGGCTAGATGCCTTACGGATCAGCCTTGTTTGCGTCTAAAGATTCCCTCTGATGAAAAAAAATGTCCCGGAATCATGATGGGCCTGGGCTTATTCCGCCGCAGAGGGACCCTGATCCGAAATTATGCTATAGTGGAGCATAATAAGAAAAACGTCTATCGACGTACTTTCTCAGAAGACAGACCGCGGTTAAAGGAAGTTTTTCTTGCGATTATAGAATTGCTCAGCTTCGCTGAAACTATAAATTCTATAATCTTAAAATATATGGTGTTCATGAATAAGGATCGGACGATGAAATGGAGGATAATGTGATGAAGGTATATACAAGAACGGGAGATGCAGGGGAAACTTCAATTATTGGCGGTCGTGTGCCCAAGGATGACCCGCGCATAGAAGCGTATGGCACAATTGACGAATTGAACAGCTTTGTCGGTCAGGCCGTGTTTTTGGCCAAGGAAGCCGACTTTGAGGAACTGCATCTTCAGCTCGTTCGAATCCAGCATGAACTGTTCGATTGCGGCTCGGATCTGGCCTATGCGAGACCTCGAGAGGATAAACTCAAGGTAAGCGCCGAGCTTGTGGACAATCTGGAGGTATGGCTGGATGCTTTCGAGGAGAAGAACCCTCCGCTTGAGCGTTTCATCTTGCCAGGCGGAAGCGCGTTGTCTTCGCTGCTTCATGTATGTCGGACCGTATGCCGTCGCGCCGAGAGGTTGACCGTTTCGCTGCAGCGAACCACGGAAATCAATCCGGAGGTCCGCCGCTATTTGAACCGTTTGTCCGACTATTTCTTCGTGACTGCACGGGCAGCCAATGTGCACGCCGGGATTCCGGATGTCGAATATGAGCGAAGCGGAAAGGTGTTTCGGTAATTCATGAGTTTGTATTATCCGCCTATCAGTTATGTCGTGTCCCCACAGGAAGACGGCATGCAACTTAAGACCATTTTGCAAAAACGGATGGGGGTATCCCGTAAGTTGCTGTCGCGCCTCAAGTTGACTGAGCAGGGCATCATGCTGAACGGGGCCCGTGTATACATTAGCGTTAACGTGCATGCCGGAGATCTGATCGAAATCCGGATGGAGCAGGAACGATCGGACGATATGCTGCCCCAGCCGATGAACCTTCATATTCTGTACGAGGATGAACATCTGCTTGTCCTGAACAAGCCGGCGGGGATCATTGTCCATCCGACGCACGGGCATTATACGGACACGCTGGCGAACGGCGTCGTTCACTATTGGCAGGAGAAGGGCTGGAAATACCGGTTCAGAGCGGTTCACAGGCTGGACCAGGAGACTTCCGGCGTGTTGGTGATTGCGAAGAATGCATATATTCACCAGCATGTTTCCGAACAAATGATAGCCGGCACGGTTGACAAGAGGTATGTAGCATTTGTTCATGGCAAGCCTGCTTTGCCCTCGGGCGATATTGACGGTCCGATTGATCGGGACCCGTTAGAGCCCCACCGCCGCATCGTAACTCCCGAAGGATATCCTTCGCTAACGCGGTATAAGGTATCCGAAACCTACCCTTACGCATCCTTGGTGGAATTAAAGCTGGAAACGGGCCGTACCCATCAAATTCGGGTGCATATGCTTAGCATCGGTTGTCCATTGATTGGAGATCAGATGTACAGGTATCCGGTTTACAGCGATCGGGAGTTACGATCAGACGGGGCGGATTCGGACTTTGCTGCCGGTCCAGCAGGCCTGGAAGCCGCAACGATCATGAGGCTGGACCACTTTATGGGCCGGCAGGCGCTGCATGCAGCGAGCCTGACGCTAATTCACCCGATTGAGGGGAGCACGATGACATTCACAGCCCCGCTTCCTGAGGATATGAACGCACTGAGAAACATGCTCGCGGATGAGGCGACTTAAGTAGGTTCAAAACAACACAAGAAGGAGAACGTATCGAATGAGCAAACTGAAAGTATATCAATATCCGAAATGCGGGACATGCCGCAACGCGGTCAAATGGCTGCAGAACGAAGGACATGAGCTGGAACTTCAAAATATTTTTGAACAACCGCCACAGAAGGAAGAACTAGCCGACCTTATCGACAAGAGCGGTCTGGAGCTTAAGAAATTTTTCAATACGAGCGGCGAGGTCTACAAGGAAATGAATCTGAAGGACAAGCTGCCTGGGCTCTCCGATGAAGAGAAAATTGAACTGTTGTCGTCCAACGGGAGATTAATTAAGCGTCCGATCGTGACGGACGGCAGTAAAGTGACCGTCGGCTTTAAAGCGGAACAATATCAGGAGTCATGGCAGAAGTAGAATGGATTTTTCGCGGAAGCGACGACAGGCTCAATAGAGGCTGGTTACAAGAGCTGATGCACCCCGATGTTGAAGAAGATGATCCGGCATGTACACATTCTCCTGCTGAAGAAGGTAGAGCATCCCAAGGTCTTTCGACCGCCGGGATGCTCTTTTGTTTAAAGAGATAAGAAAGTATAAACATCCGAGGCTTAGCATCCTCGTAAGAAAAGCTTCCGCTAAATGCGGTCGATAGAATAAACGTTTTCTTATGGACAGCCAAAGATAGGAAATTCAAAGAAATACCTTATGACAAGCCCAAGTCTATATAGGGATATGGTATAATGACAAGGTATATTTAAGGTAATATCAGAGAAGTTAAAGTTAGGAGCGATCATGACTGTGATACCCAATCAACAACCATCCTTAATGCTTGTAGACGGGATGGCTTTATTATTTCGTGCTTATTATGCAACCGCGTCAAGCGGCTATATCCGTCGAACCAAAGCGGGAGTGCCGACCAACGCGATTTACGGCTTCCTGCGGTATATGTGGGATGCTATCGATAAATTTCAGCCTACCCATGTGGCGTGCTGCTGGGATATGGGATCAAAAACATTTCGAACAGAGCAGTTCGCGTCGTATAAAGGCAATCGTCCGGAAGCCCCGGATGATCTGGTTCCGCAGTTTTCGTTGGTGCGCGATGTGACGGAATGTCTGGGAATTCCGAACCTGGGCGTCGTGGGCTATGAGGCCGATGATTGCATCGGCACGCTGGCCAGACGGTACGGGGACAGCATGAATGTAAAGATTCTGTCGGGGGACCACGATCTGCTTCAGCTCGTAAACGATTCGACTTCCGTCATTATTATGAAAAAGGGACACGGCAATTATATGCACTATACCCCGGAAACGTTGTACGCGGAAAAAGGACTTTCTCCAAGACAGGTTATCGATGTGAAAGGCCTGATGGGAGATACGAGCGATAATTATCCGGGCGTTCGCGGGATTGGCGAGAAAACGGCAGTCAAGTTGATTCAGGAGTATGAATCGGTGGAAGGCATTCTTGCGAATCTTGATTCACTGACCAAAGGGGTCCGCACCAAGATCGAGGCGGATCTGGAAATGCTGCATCTGTCCCGGGCTTTGGCCGAAATCCATTGCGAGGTTCCCATGGAGTGCGAATTGGATCTGTGCCGCTTAAGCGTGGATCACGAACGTGCATTAACCAAACTGGAGGAGCTTGAGATGAAGAGCCTCGGTCATCTTTTTGGGGTGGCGGTGGTTTCCTAGTCATGCGGAGACGGTTTAATTTCGGAAGAAAATCAATCTTGACCGGATTACTGCTCGGGGCATTGCTGCTTCTTGTATCGGCATGCGCCTCCGACCAGACTCCTTCAACCGATACCTCTAAACAGCCCTCGGGGGCCGAGAAGAAGGTGGAAGTTATGGTTTCGGCAGCAGCAAGCCTCAAATCCAGTCTGGAAGAGACCGGACGACGATTTGAAGCGGAGTTTCCGAATGTTACGCTGCGTTATAATTTCGGCGGTTCGGGCTCTCTTGGACAACAGCTTGAGCAAGGGGCCCCCGTAGACTTGTTTATATCCGCGGCAACGGAGCCGATGGATCGATTGGTCGAGAAGGGGATCGTGCAATCCGATGCGGTTCAGTTGATGTTTCGAAATGCATTGGTGCTGATTGAGCCTGTCGGCAAACAGAACGTAAAGCAATTACGGGATCTATTAAAACCCGAGATGCGCGTTCTGGCTATCGGGCAGCCGGATACGGTACCGGCCGGAGAATATGCCAAGGAGGCTCTTCAGAATGAAGGCCTTTGGGATGATGTGGAATCCAAGGCGGTGTATGCCAAGGACGTGACGCAGGTTCTGGCTTATGTAGAGTCGGGGAATGCGGACGCCGGTTTTGTGTACAAAACCGATCTGAAGAGTTCCACCAAGGCAATGCTTGCGCTTGAGGTCGATCCGGACAAGCACCAACCAATCGAATATCCTGCAGCGGTTCCCGGTAATGCCAAGCATCCGCAGGAGGCTGAGGCGCTTCTTGAATTTATGCGGAAGCCCGAGATCAGGGATATCTTCGCGGAGGCTGGATTTGAGGTAGCGGAGGCGTCGCCGTGACCACGACCGAAATGTTCTGGATGCCGGTATGGTTGTCGATAAAAACATCACTGCTGTCCAGCATCATAGCATTTATACTGGGATCAGCAGCAGCGCGCTGGATGTCCCGGCGCTCGTTTG
This sequence comes from Paenibacillus sp. QJM3NY_38, assembly GCF_056173265.1. Taxonomy (NCBI): domain Bacteria; kingdom Bacillati; phylum Bacillota; class Bacilli; order Caryophanales; family Paenibacillaceae; genus Paenibacillus; species Paenibacillus sp. QJM3NY_38. The sequence continues at coordinate 5,852,037 of NZ_CM149665.1, read as the reverse complement.
TCGGCAAGACGGCGGTAGAAACGCTGCTGATGCTTCCGCTCGTGCTTCCGCCTACGGTGGTTGGCTTTCTTCTGCTTGTCATGCTGGGCAGAAACAGCTGGATAGGTTCAGCTGCTGAATGGCTGTTTGCCAGACCCATCATTTTTAGTTGGGGAGCCGCGGTCATAGCGGCTATTGTGGTCTCGTTTCCGCTTGTGTATCAGAGCATGCGGGTGGGCTTTGAGTCCGTGGACCCGGAGCTTGAGGATTCGGCGCGATCGGCTGGCGCCGGTGAATGGCAGGTCCTTCGCTGGATTACGCTGCCGCTTGTTCGCAGGGCGGGAATTTCGGCGTTCATACTGGCCTTTGCCAGAGGTTTAGGGGAATTTGGGGCAACCTGGATGGTTGCAGGCAATATACCGGGCGTTACGCAAACGCTGCCCACGGCGATTTACGTTGCGGTAAGCAATGGCGAAAGCGGGCTGGCGTGGGCGTGGACGGCGGTCATTATTTTGTTCTCATGGCTGTTACTGGCCGCGTCAGGAACGGGCAGAAGCAGAGAAAGAGGCGGGCAGACTTGACGGGAGCACAATGTTTACATATGCTTCGAATAGAGCTTGTTAGCAACTATATAGAGAACAAGGCACAGCACATCGTGGAGAGGATGGAAGAAGCATGAGTTTACTTGGAGCAATTGAAGCAGGAGGAACCAAGTTCGTTTGCGGCGTGGGTAAGGAGGATGGTACGGTTGTGGAGCGAGTGAGCTTCCCGACAACAACCCCTGAAGAAACCATGGCAAATGTCTTTAACTTTTTTGCTGATAAGGATATAGAGTCGATCGGAGTCGGTTCTTTCGGGCCGATTGATCCGGTGAAGGGCAGCCCGACTTATGGCTGCATTACAACGACACCGAAGCCGCATTGGAGCAATTACAATATTGTCAAAGCTTTGGAAGAGCGTTTTAATGTTCCGATTGGGTTTGATACCGATGTAAACGGAGCAGCTCTTGGAGAATATACATGGGGCGCTGCCCAGGGACTGGATAGCTGTCTGTATATCACCATCGGAACGGGAGTAGGAGCAGGCGCCGTGGTAGCTGGTGAATTGATCCACGGATTGTCTCATCCGGAGATGGGGCATATTTATGTGCGCCGCCATCCGGAAGACCAATATGAAGGGACCTGTCCTTATCATGCAGACTGTCTGGAGGGGCTTGCAGCCGGACCGTCTCTTGGCAAACGTTGGGGAGTTCCCGGTGTGGAATTGACGCCGGATCATCCGGCTTGGGAGATGGAGGCTTATTATCTGGCACAAGCGCTGATGAATTATGTCCTCATTCTGTCCCCTCAGCGAATCGTGATGGGCGGAGGCGTTATGAAGCAGGAGCAGCTGTTCCCGCTGATCCGCACGAAGCTTCAGGAGCTGCTTGCCGGATATGTACAGCATCCAAGCCTTCATGACGGGATTGATCAATTCATCGTTCCGCCGATGCTCGGCGATAATGCGGGTCTCTGCGGTGCATTGGCGTTGGCCAAGCTGGCAGTAAATGAGGCCAAGAGCGTTCAAGCTTAACTTCTATTCTTATATAGAGTGAGCAAAAATGGGTTTCATTCTATTACAGATTATGGTATTATGAATTCAACAGTATAACGTATGGAACGGGAAGCACCTTTCTTTGTCGCTGCGGCGGAGGAGAGGTGCTTTTTTGCGTTGTTCCATCGTTGTGCTGAATGCGTAAACGGGAGGTATTCGAGGGATGCAAATTGTATTCATGAATCAGATGAGCGGAGCGGATGAGTCAGGTCACCTCCGTTCTGCTCAAGTCTGGATCGGTGAGGAAGAGGGAGGATGGCGGCTCGGTTGGCGGAACATGGAACCGGACGGCGAAGTATCCGATGATGAGTGGTATGAAGGAAGTTCGTGGAATGAGTTATTATGCGTGTACCGACATCAATTAGCGAAGAAGCTTGGAGAGGGGTTCCGGCCGCTTGTGGAGGGGGTCTTCCATGAACCGGGAGAGACTGGAGGAAAGAATCTTGGTGTGCAGAAGCTGCAGTGCTACAGTGAGCTGTATGGCTCGGAGGAGCTGTACACGGAGCTGTGTGCCTGGCGCAGAAGAAAGGCGGCCTCCGGAAGAAAAGCACCTTATTTCATTGCCAGCAATCGGGTGCTGCGCATGATTAGCGCCTTCATCCCCCAGAATGAGGAAGAGCTGCTGCAGCTTCCGGGAATCGGGATCAGCAAGTCTTCAGAGCATGGGGCGGAGTGGCTGGAGATCACGACGAAAATCGAGCGAACCACAACCTTTCCACTGGATTGGGTTGATAAGCAGCTGCAGGAAGAGGTGTTCTTGTCCTGGCTGTATAAGCAGAAGGAGCAGCGATACAAGCAAGAGCTGGACCGCTTCCGAATTCGCCGTACGATGCTGCTTGGCATAGCCGAGGGAGCTTCGCTGACCGAGCTGGAAGAACGCACTTCGTTAACTCGTCGAGATTTGGTTGAGGAATTGGAAGGTCTTGAGAAGGAAGGTTATGATACGGAGCAGCTGCTGGAGGTTGAGCTGAATACGATGACGGCTACAGAGCAGGCGACGGTATGGAAGGCTTTTGAGGAGCTGGGCGATACATTTCTTAAACCCGTATTACAACGGGTATATGGAGAAGGACAAGCCCACAATGGAGAGGTAGAAGAGATTGGCGGAACGGAGAAGCTGTATGAGCGGCTGCGCCTGATACGGATTCGCTTCCGGCGAGAAGAACCTGGTAAAGCGAACGCAGGCTAAACCGCACGAACGAAATCAGGACGGATTCCTTAGTGGTAAGGAGTTCCGTCCTGATTCTGTCGGTATTTTTATATCCAGTCTTTCTTACGGAACAGATAAAACATGAGAGCACCGGCAGAAATCATGACGCCTATAACTACATAATAAGAATATTCCCAGTGAAGCTCAGGCATATTGTCAAAGTTCATGCCGTAAATGCCCGTAATCAGCGTCAGTGGAATGAAGATCGTTGTAATGGCGGTAAACACGCGCATGATTTCATTGGCCCGATTAGCGATACTGGATTGGTAAGCCTCTCGAAGGTTCCCCATGAGATCCCGGTAGGTCTCGAAGGTTTCGGAAATTTTCACGGCATTTTCATAGATATCGCTGAAATATTTTTGCAGCTGGTCATCGATCAGCCGGAGATCTTTTTTGTTCAGCGTATTGATAACTTCCTTCTGCGGTCCAAGCACCTTTTTCAACCAAAGAATCTCGCTTCGCAGACCGATGATCTCGCTGAGGTGGGATTTTTTGGTATGCATCAGAATGTCTTCCTCCAGCTTTTCAATCCGCGCCTCGATGCGGTCCCCGACGGAGAAATAGTTGTCCGTCACAAGGTCGATCAAGAGATAGAGGAAGCGGTCAGGCGTGCTGACTTCATCCTCCCAGAGAAGCGGTTTAACGGTGCGAAGCTCGTGGATCTTTTGCTTGGTCACCGTAATAATAAAATGTCTGCCCAGGAAAACATTCAATGCCCGAAGGAAAATCTCTTCGTCGTCAAACCGGATGCTGTTCACGACGATAAAATAGTGGTTCTCGTATATTTCAATTTTGGGACGCTGCTCCTCTTCGCTGAGGCAATCCTCAACCGCAAGATCATGCAGGGAGAAGAGGGGCTGCAGTTCGGCTAAATCATCCACGTCCGCATCCAGCCAGTAGAAGCCGCTGGCCGGAGGTGTCAGCGTCATTTCGATGTCATCAATAGGGGTAAATACGCCCGAATCGACCAACCGGATTTTCATCTGATATCACTCCTTTGTCAAATACAAGCTGCTTGGTTAAGCAGTAAAGGCACAGGATATCAGCCCACCGGTATACGGGCATAATCAAGGAAGGTTAGAATACGATAAAAAGCGCATGAAAAATAACGCCGCCCTCTGCCGGTAAGCTGATCTTAATCCTATGCGGTTGTGCGTCTTGTGCATCCAGTTTCTGGCTCGGGTCACCGTCCATCTTCCATGTCACCTCTTTCATACTCGGTTTTAAACAGCACTTGTCTAGTATAACGCCGGGTGTAGGACCTTTCAAGTTGAAATCCGGTGCAGCCAAGGGCCATGGTACAGGGTATGGAAACCTTCGGTGAAGTGTGACGGACTTTATGAAAAGGTTCTTGACGAAAAATTGGGAATGATTTAAAGTAAGTATCAATTACGAACAATTTAAGACAACTGAATAAAGCGAAATCTTATCAAGAGCAGGTGGAGGGACTAGCCCTATGAAACCCGGCAACCGGCGGCAACATCGCACGGTGCTAATTCTTGCAGGAGATACGACGCTTCTTTGAAGCCGTTGTATAGTCTGACAGATGAGAGAGGCGCATTGTGATACGTATATGATGACCTTTCTCTACTTTGAGAAAGGTCTTCTTGCGTTTATACAGTCTAACGCTCTTTCTCACAGCTTTTTTATGGATGTATCATTTCATATTTCGAAGGAGTGAGCCACGATGCCGATTAAAATTCCGGATGCCTTGCCGGCAAAGGAAGTTCTGGCTGGAGAAAACATTTTTGTCATGGATGAGAGTCACGCATTTCATCAGGATATCCGCCCATTGCGGATCGCTATTCTGAACCTGATGCCAACCAAGGAAACGACGGAGACCCAGCTGCTGCGATTGATCGGTAACTCCCCGCTCCAGGTGGATGTTGTCCTTCTTCACCCGAGTTCGCACGTTTCGAAGAATACGTCGGCTGAGCATCTGAAATCATTTTACAAAACCTTTGAAGAAGTGAAGAACCGTCGTTTTGACGGCATGATCATTACAGGAGCTCCGGTCGAGCAGTTGGAGTTTGAAGAAGTGAATTACTGGGATGAGCTTACTGAAATTTTTGAATGGACCAAGACGCATGTGACCTCCACGCTCCATATCTGCTGGGCATCGCAAGCCGGACTTTATTATCATTACGGCGTGCCGAAATACAGCCTTGAGGAAAAATGCTTCGGCGTATTTCCACATACGATCAATGAAACATGTACCAAGCTGCTCCGCGGATTTGACGAAATGTTCTTTGTTCCGCATTCCCGTCATACGGAAGTTCGGCGCGAAGACATTACAGGCATTGACGATTTGGTCATCCTGTCCGAGTCCGAGGAAGCAGGCATTTATTTGGTATCAAGCCGGGATGGAAAGCAGATTTTTGCCACAGGGCATTCCGAGTATGATGCGGACTCTCTGAAGTGGGAGTATGACCGGGACGTTGCCAAGGGCATGGACATCGAACTGCCGCGCAACTATTACCCGAATAATGATCCCACAAGGACGCCTCCGTCCATATGGCGGGCGCATGCAAACTTATTATTTACTAATTGGCTCAATTACTATGTATATCAGGAAACGCCATACGATATTGGTCCGCAAATATAGCCGTATACGGGAGGAGAGTTTGTGATGGAGAAGAAACCTTTGAATATAGAGAGCCGGCTGGCACAGATCGGCTCGGTGCAAGAACCGGTAACCGGAGCCGTGAATTTTCCGATTTATCAGGCTACCGCATACCGCCATCCCAAATTAGGCCAGAGCACGGGGTTTGACTACGCCCGTACGAAAAATCCGACCCGGTCGGTACTGGAGGACGCCTGCGCCGAGCTGGAATCCGGCGATGCCGGCTTTGCTTGCAGCTCGGGCATGGCTGCCCTTCAGACGATTTTTGCTTTGTTCGGTCAAGGGGACCATCTGATTGTATCGCTGGATCTGTATGGTGGCACGTATAGGCTGCTGGAGCGGATTATGTCCAAGTTCGGCGTTACGGCTACGTACGTGGATACGAATGACCTGGATGCGCTGGAAGGGGCAAGAAGGCCCAACACGAAGGCTGTATTTATCGAAACGCCGACCAATCCGCTGATGATGATTACGGATATCGAAGCCGTCTGTACATGGGCAAGGCACCATCAACTGATCAGCATTGTGGATAATACGCTGCTTACTCCGTATTTCCAAAGACCCATCGAGCTCGGGGCGGATATCGTTATACATAGCGCCACCAAGTATTTGGGAGGACACAACGATGTGCTGGCGGGGATCATCGTAACGAAGGGCAAGGAACTATCGGAGGAGATGGCTTTCCTTCATAACTCCATCGGCGCGGTTTTAAGCCCGACGGATTCCTATCAGCTGATGAGAGGAATGAAGACGCTTGCGCTGCGCATGGATCGGCACGAGACGAATGCAACCGCAGTGGCAACGTTTTTGACAACTCACCCGGCGATCGGCGAGGTGTATTATCCTGCCCTGCCGGACCATCCGGGACATGACATCCAGAATCGTCAATCCAGCGGCAACACGGGCATCTTCTCCTTCAAGGTGAAGGACGCCCGCTATGTGGAGCCCGTGTTGCGGCACATTAAGCTGATTGCGTTCGCAGAAAGCCTGGGGGGCGTCGAGTCCCTGATGACATACCCTGCCGTCCAGACCCATGCGGACATCCCGCTTGAGATTCGGGAAGCGATCGGCGTGGATGACCGCTTGCTCCGGTTCTCGGTCGGCATCGAGCATGCGGATGACCTGATCGCGGATTTGGATGCTGCACTGAACGCAGCCATGGCTGAATTGGAAGGGAGCACGGGAGAATGAGCATCGATAAAGGTCCATCCGGCTTGGAAACGCAAACCAAGCAGTTATCTGCTAAACGGGGACACGAAGAAGAACTCCGTTTCGAGACGAAACTATTGCATTTCGGCGGGGAAATCGACCGGGCAACCGGTGCCTCAAGCGTTCCGATCTATCAAGCCTCGACGTTTCATCATGAAGACATCTTTAACCCGCCGCAACACGATTACAGCCGTTCCGGCAATCCGACGAGGCAGGCGCTGGAGGATTATATCGCCCTCTTGGAGGGAGGCGTACGCGGTTTTGCTTATGCTTCCGGAATGGCAGCGATCTCCAGCTCGTTCATGCTGCTCAGTTCGGGGGATCACATGATCGTGACGGAGGATGTGTACGGCGGAACCTACCGCCTGCTTACCAGCATTTTAAGCCGTATGGGCATCGAGAGCACCTTCGTGGACATGACCGATCTGGATCAGGTGAAGGCCGCCCTCAAACCGAATACGAAAGCCGTCTATATGGAAACCCCTTCGAACCCGACCCTGAAAATTACCGACATTGGTGCGGTGACGGATTGGGCGAAGGAGCATGGCCTGCTTACCCTGCTGGATAATACGTTCATGACGCCGTTTTACCAGCGTCCGATTGAGTTCGGCGTGGATATCGTCATCCATAGCGCGACCAAATTCCTTGGCGGGCATAGCGATGTGCTGGCAGGTCTCGCGGTAGCTAGAACCCAGGAGCTGGGAGATCAACTGAAGCAGCTGCAAAATGGTTTGGGCACGGTGCTTGGGGTCCAGGATTCCTGGCTCCTTATGCGCGGCATGAAAACGCTCAGCACACGTATGGCACACTCCGAGCAAAGTGCAGCCAAGCTGGCGGCCTGGCTGCAAGGGAGAAGCGACATTGAGCAAGTGTACTACCCTGGCCTCTTGAATCATCCGGGACGTGAGGTCCATGAGAAGCAATCGAGCGGTTATGGCGCGGTCATCTCCTTTGACGTCGGCTCAGGCGAACGCGCCAAGCAGGTGCTGAACCATGTGAAGCTGCCGCTGGTAGCGGTCAGCCTCGGAGCCGTGGAGAGCATCCTGTCGTATCCGGCAATGATGTCGCATGCAGCCATGGGCGAGAAGGTACGGCATGAACGCGGAATTACGGATGGCTTGCTCCGTTTTTCGGTCGGACTCGAGGATGTGGACGATCTGATTGCTGATCTGGATCGGGCTTTTGCTGCCAGTTACTAATGGTTTGCGTGAGAGCAAGGAACGTTATTTAAAGATTTGCCAAATCATAGAATTCGGCATCCTGTCACGGACGGGATGTCGTTTTTAATGCCGGATTGTGGTAGGATGAGATAGAAAAAGTTTTGCTGGTGATTTGTTATTTTGCTCTAAGTAGGGAGGCTGCAAGAATGAGTGCGGTAAACCGTATATTGGATAAAGCTTTACGCGGTGAGCGTTTGAACCTGGAAGATACCGTAACGCTTTTTGAAAGTGATGAGATTGAGAAAATTGGTCATGCGGCGGATGTGATGACAAAGCGTCTGCATCCGGATCCTATCACGACATTTGTTATCGGCCGGAATATCAATTACACAAACATATGTGATGTATTCTGCCGTTTTTGCGCTTTTTATCGCAGACCCGGCTCTTCCGAGGGCTATGTACTGCCCGATGAAACAATCTTCCAGAAGATTCAGGAGACCGAGGATGTGAACGGTACTGAGATTCTGATGCAGGGCGGCGTCAATCCGGATTTGCCTTTCAATTATTATACCGACCTGCTACGCAACATTAAGAAGCGGTTTCCTAACATCACGATGCATTCCTTCTCCCCGGCGGAAATTATGAAAATGGTGGAGATCTCCGGGCTTACGCTCGAAGAGGTGATGCGCGAGCTTCACAGCGCGGGTCTGGACTCATTGCCTGGCGGCGGCGCCGAGATTTTGGATGATCGTATCCGCAAAAAGGTCAGTCGTCTGAAAGGCACATGGCGCCAGTGGATGGATGTCATGCAAACGGCCCATAAAGTCGGCATGAACACGACGGCTACCATGGTGATCGGTCTGGGCGAAACGATGGAAGAGCGTGCGTTACATATGCTTCGCGTACGTGATGCGCAGGATGAATGCATTCAGAACGGATATGATTCCAAAGGCTTCCTGGCCTTCATTCCATTTACGTTCCAGCCGGACAATACGAACCTTAAGCGCGAGCGTGAAACGCCGGAGGCGTACTTGAAGACGGTAGCCATCGGTCGCTTGGCGATCGATAACGTTCCGAATCTGCAGTCGTCCTGGGTAACGATGGGACCTGAAATCGGCAAGCTGTCACTCAGCTACGGCTGTAATGACTTTGGCAGCACGATGATGGAGGAGAACGTGGTTTCTTCCGCAGGAGCCGTCTATAAGGTCAATATTGAATCGATTATTCAATTGATCCGGGAGACCGGCAACATTCCGGCTCAACGCAACACCCGGTATGATATTCTGCGCGTGTTCGAAGATAACAGCACCGTTGAGCGCGACTTCGTCATGCAGAACTAATTCTATACTTCATGAAGATCCGCAAGGCGGGCCGAGCAACTCGGTCCGCCTTTTTAATTTACATCAGAGAGATGTGCGTTGATGGTCATATTTAGGATGTGGCCGTTAATCAGATATTTTCCGGACTTGCTTGTTTTTCCAAGCAGGAGTTCCGTATATCCCCGACCGGGTCCCCATATACTGAAAAGGGAACTCGAAAGGAGTGATTCCATGGAACTGTTCAGCATTTCTGTCGGTACACGGACGGAAGACGAGAAAAAGGCGTTTCACCGTATATTGTCAGACAAGCAGAAAGAGCTACATAAACAATGCAAGCAGCTGAAATTCGCATTCAGCGCTTCGGATGACCGCGTGATTTGGACGTGCTCCGGCAAGCTTCCGTTGTCCTCATGGACCGCATCGGCCGACACGCTGCGCCGGCTCACTGCCGAAGCAGTCACTGCTTATATTATGGAAGAGAAAGAGCAGGAGATTGCTGCACGGTTAATGTTCTCGGAATTCGAGTTTGATGATGAGGAAGAAGCGGGGCGGATTCTGCAGTGGTTTTTGATGCTCCTGCAAAAAGAGGAAGGCCCGTCCGGGGACTTCTGGCAGAGCCGCAGACGCAAGCTGTCGGAAGGCATATATCAATGCCTGAACGAGGCACCTGAGCTTAATCTGGATGGTTTTATGACCTTCCGGCTTCAGTCCTATGAACAGGAGCTCCGCGAGATGGCGGAGTATGCTGTGGATGAATTTATGCTCGATCAGCAGTACGAGGAGTTCGTCAGCCTGCTGAAATATTTTGTTTATTTTCAGGAGCCCAAAATGCCGCTGGTTCATGTCATTCATAAGGGGGAGGAAGAGTTCTTGCTGCTGGATGGCAATCTTCGCCCGATTGAACGCCCTCGGGATGAAGGACTCGTTATGGAAAGGCTGGACCAGGATATGGAGATTGAAGATATGGTGGTCAGTACGCTGATTTCGGTATCTCCGGCCCGCATGATTATCCACACGAGGCAGCCTGAGCTTCCCGTCATCGTGACATTGGCCCACATCTTTGATAACCGCGCCGAAGTATGCTGCAGCTGTCCCGAATGCAGCGCGCTTCTCGGTAGCGGACGAATGATGACTTGACGCATCGAAGCGGTCAGGATTATAATTACTGATAAATTCACGTAAAAGCTCTGACAAAGACATGAATCAATTTTGGATTTGACCGCTCAGAGAGAGGAAACCTCGGCTGCAATTTCCTCCGGTTCACCATTGATTTACCCCTTTGTAGCTGTGTCGTCGAACCCGCACGTCATGATGAATGCGGATGAGTAGGCTTCACCGGTTCATGACCGTTACTCAATGCTGATGAAGGATCTTAATCGTTTATGTACCCGGTACATAAGGTGATGGAGAGATCGAATTAGGGTGGAACCACGGGTATAACACTCGTCCCTTCGCGGGACGGGTGTTTTTTGCATGTTCCGGTATCTTTCGTTGAAGTCCAGGCGGCACCTCAGCGGTCCATGCCTGTCTTCGCGGGGAGACTAACGCGTCCTTCATATATGGAAGAAACGTGAAATTCTTTTTCTTGGGAGGAATACAAGGTGGCTATTAGCATTAAATTGCCTGACGGCTCCGTACGGGAGTATGAGGCGGGCAGCAGTATTGAGGATGTGGCTGCTTCAATCAGCAGCGGACTTAGAAAGAATGCGGTCGCGGGAAAAATGGACGGGATCGTCGTGGATCTTTCGACACCGCTTCAGGACGGAGCTTTGATCGAGATCGTAACGCAGGATACGCCCGAAGGGCTTGAAGTGATGCGTCATAGTACAGCTCATTTGCTGGCTCAAGCGACCAAGCGTTTGTATGGAGCGAAAGAAGTAAAGCTGGGCGTGGGTCCGGTCATTGAGGACGGCTTCTACTATGACATGGATCTGGAAGAGCCTTTGAATCCGGAGGACCTGCAAAAGATCGAGAAGGAAATGGAACGCATTATCGGCGAGAATCTTCCGATTGTCCGCAAGGAAGTAAGCCGTGCGGAAGCGCTGCGCATCTTCGGCGAGCTCGGGGATCCGTACAAGCTGGAACTGATCAATGCCCTGCCTGAGGACAGCGTTATTACGATCTATGAGCAAGGCGAGTTCTTTGATCTCTGTCGTGGACCTCATGTCCCTTCAACCGGCAAGATCAAAGTATTCAAGCTCATGAACGTGGCGGGCGCATACTGGCGCGGCGACAGCAAGAACAAAATGCTTCAGCGCGTTTACGGTACGGCGTTTGTGAAAAAAGCGCAGCTCGATGAGCATCTTCATCTGCTGGAAGAAGCCAAGAAGCGTGATCATCGTAAGCTGGGCAAGGAATTGCAAATGTTTACGTTCTCTCAGCTTGTAGGACAAGGCCTGCCGATCTGGCTGCCAAACGGCGCGAAATTGCGCCGTACCCTGGAGCGTTATATCGTGGACATGGAAGAGCGGCTCGGGTACCAGCACGTGTACACGCCTGTGCTCGGAAACGTGGAGCTGTACAAAACCTCCGGTCACTGGGAGCACTATCAGGAAGATATGTTCCCGAAAATGGAGATGGACAACGAAGAGCTTGTTCTTCGTCCGATGAACTGTCCTCACCATATGATGGTTTATAAGAGCGATATGCACAGCTACCGGGATTTGCCGATCCGTATTGCTGAGCTTGGCATGCAGCACCGCTATGAAATGTCCGGTGCACTGACCGGCTTGCATCGGGTGCGCGCGATGACGTTGAACGACTCGCATATTTTCTGCCGTCCGGATCAGATCAAGGAAGAGTTTGCACGTGTCATTCAGCTGATCATGACGGTCTACAAGGACTTTGGCATCCATGATTACCGCTTCCGTCTTTCTTACCGGGATCCGCAGGATACCGAGAAGTATTTCCAGAATGATGAAATGTGGGAAATGTCCCAGCGCATGCTGCGCGAAGTCGTCGAAAGCCTGGATATGCCGTTCTATGAGGCCGAAGGCGAAGCTGCCTTCTACGGTCCGAAGCTCGACGTTCAGATCCGTACGGCTCTAGGCAAGGAAGAGACGCTGTCAACCGTTCAGCTCGACTTCCTGCTGCCTGAGCGCTTTGAACTGGAATATGTCGGCGACGATGGCCAGAAGCATCGTCCGGTCGTGATCCACCGCGGTATTCTGGGCACCATGGAACGCTTCACTGCGTTCTTGCTTGAGAATTTTGCGGGTGCGCTGCCGCTGTGGCTGTCACCGGTGCAGGTGAAAGTCATTCCGGTCTCCAATGCCTTTGAGGATTATGCCAAGGAAGTGGCCGAGAAGCTTCAATTCGCCGGTATCTCCGTAGAGCCGGATCTTCGCAACGAGAAGCTGGGCTACAAGATTCGGGAAGCGCAGCTCGAGAAGATTCCTTACATGTTCATCGTTGGCGAGAACGAGAAAAATGCGGGCGCGGTTTCCGTTCGCAAACGCGGCGAAGGGGATATTGGTGCCCAGCCGCTCGACGAGATCATCCTCAAGCTTCGTGAAGAAATTAACACCCACGTCGTTTAAGTTTAGCTATAAGGTTAAGTAACGTAGGGACATGCAAACCTCTGCCATCACGTATATTCTTTTTGGGAAGTGGGAACCCTCGCTAGTAAGGGGGAGGTACTCACATGATCCAATGGAAAAAATGGCAGAGGTTTTTTGCTGGTTTTATTTTATCAGCCGTCTTGTTCAGTGCAGGTTCTTCAATAGTAGATGCCCATAATCTGATTCTAAGCGAATCCTATGATTCAACAGACTTAAGAAATGTGTATGATCCGTCCGGGGAATTTCAAGGCTCCGATTACGTGGAAATGTCTCGCTTCTATGCGCTTCGAGTAGCAGGTTTTAGCGATATGAATAGATACTTGGATGTTCCGGATACGGGGCCTAAGGCCAGCGTGCCTGGCAAGAAACGCGAATCCATGCCCGTGCTTGCGCCTAGGGAGGACCAGGTGCTGCATACGGTGAAGGTAACCGCTACGGGCTATACGGCAGGTTATGAATCGACCGGGAAGAAACCCGGGCATCCTCAATATGGAATTACCTATTCCGGGGTGAAGGTGAAGCGGGATCGAAATACGCTATCAACGATTGCCGCGGATCCGGATGTATTTCCGCTTGGCAGTATTCTCTATATACCGGGCTATGGTTATGGAATCGTAGCGGATATCGGATCAGCGATCAAAGGGCAAAAAATCGATCTTTATTTCTCCACAACCAAACAAGTGTTTAAGGAGTGGGGGAAGAAGGACGTCGAGGTACAGGTCATTAAAACCGGGAGCGGCAAATGCACGGAGGAAATGCTCAGAACCCTGGATAACGCGATCGAGACCTATCGTTTCCTGCCGGCATCCGTTTTGGAAGAAGCCATTTAGGGTGATTTTGGCGCGTAGATTGGCAGTAAACATTTAAGAATAATGCCTCCCTGTTCATCACATACTACTTTTCGGGGGCCAAACCCCTGAAGAGGATGATGGTATTGCATATGAACAGGGAGGTGAATACTGTGGCTAAAAAGAACAAGGTACAAGAAAACTTTAAAACGCCGAATGAAAAGTTTAACGCTGAGTTTGCTGAAGATACCAGCATAGCCAGCAACCCAAAAGGGAATTCCAAAGTTCAAGAGAACTACAAAAAACCGAACGAGAAGTTTGATGCTGAGTTTGGCGAACTGAACACACCAGGGGACCATTCTGCAAACCGTTAAGGTGTAGATGCCAGCGCCCGTTCGTGCAAAAATAAGACCTCCGCTTTAGCGGGGGTCTTTTATTATGGCTCTCCTCCCATTTTTATCCATGGACTCAGTCTCTAGACCGAGATCAACTTCATTCCACCGCCGCTAACCTGTTCATCGCAATATGTTGTACACTGTAGTTAAGAAAAAATAGAACTGGAAGGCAAGGGGATGACCATGAGTAGAAAAGGATGGAGCCAGCTTAGCAACGGATTGCTGCTCATCGGTATTGGTGTGGTGTTTCTTCTAAATCAGCTTGATATGATACATGTGGACCTTGGTTATATATTCTCGACTTTTTGGCCGGTGTTCATCATCTGGTTCGGGCTGCAAAGCTTAATTTATGCCCGTGGAGGAGCACTATGGGGCTCCGTTGTGCCGATCATTATCGGGTCGTATTTTCTTGGAAGAAACCTGGATTTGATTGACTTCTCGTTTGGCGATCTGATCAAATATGCGATTCCCATTATGCTGATTGGGTTTGGATTGCAGGTCATTTTCAAACCGAAACCTCATACGCCGCCGCCATCACCGCCAAGTCCGGATGACTTCAGCTCGCATCGTAGCGACGATTACGACATTCCCGATCCGCCTGAAGCGCGTCCGCTGGATTCTTCCCTGGATGAAGAATTCGAACGGAGATTTGGCAAGCCAGACAAGGCTGACAAGTCTGAGGATATCCTGCCCGATCACGAACCAGGATCACCGGATTTTCATGAGCAGGGCAAGGGTTACCGCTGGCAGGGACAGCAGCAGGAGCGCCCGCGCCAGGAGCATCAGGATCGCAGCAAGTTCAGAGTTCATGTGGATTTTGACGATAACGGCAAAAGCTACGGCAACGGATCGGATTATAAGGATGAACAGCACCAACATCAACACCACCATCATCAATCTTGGCACAGCCATGATGCGGTGAACAAGTCCTCTTTTATCGGGGACGTGCATATGGGAAAAGATTATTTTCAGCTGAAGCCGACAAATATCTCCCAGTTCATCGGTGATACGGTGCTGGATCTGACCAAAGCTCAAATCCCTTACGGAGAAACGAAAATCAACATCTCGGCGTTTATCGGGGATGTCAAGGTATTTGTTCCTAATGATTCGGATGTCGGCATTCATGTCACGACCAACTCCTTCATTGGCGATATGAAGGTGCTGGAGGAAAGCCGCAGCGGCTTTATGAGCAATGCCGGACTGGAAAGCCCGCATTACAGGGAAGCCGGTAAGAAAATACGCATCACCGTCAGCGTATTTATCGGTGATGTCAAAGTGAATAGGGTAGGGTAACCGTTATGATGGGAATATTGAAAAATACCAAATGGGTGATACTGTTTTACTTTCTGTTGATTGGAGCCGGGGTTGCTGTTTTCCTGTATACAGCAAACCAATCCGGCTACATACATATTGAAGATAACCGGCTGTGGGTGTATTACACGGTCGGTGTACTTCTGTTTACGGGGATTGCGGGATACATCGCGGGGCAGCGCATTCAGCGGCCGCTGGACCTGCTCCATCTGAACATGCTGCAGGTTGCCAAAGGAAATCTGAACGTGCGGCTGCCGGCTATGGAAGACGGTTCTTTTGCCAGAGTATATGATGAGTTTAACGGTATGACGGAAGCGCTGGAGAAGAAGATGAAGCTGCTGCAGCGCCTAGGCGAGCAGGATGTCATTGAGAAAGAGATCGCCGCGGAAGCCGCGGTGCTTGAGGAACGACGCCGGATGGCAAGGGATTTGCATGATACGGTCAGTCAGCAGTTGTTCGCGATTCATATGTCGGCTTCATCGCTTCCGGCGGTTCTGAAGAGAAACCCGGAGCACGGCGATAAAGTGCTCGGTCAGTTGATTGAGATGTCTCATGTGGCACAGAAGCAGATGCGGGCGCTGATTGCACAGCTTCGGCCTGTTGAACTGGAAGGAAGAACCCTGGAGGAGGCACTCGAACGGTGGTTTCCGGATTACTGCCGCCAAAATGGCCTGAAGGGCATGAAGGATGTGGAACTTTACGGCGGGGTATCCGATGCAATTGAGCATCAGCTGTTCCTGATTATCCAGGAAGCCGTAGCCAACATTGTGAAACATGCCGGTGCAAGCCTTGTCAGCATGTCGCTTCGTGAGGATCAGAAACGCGTTATTTTAAGCATCAGCGACGACGGGATTGGGTTTGACGAGGTGGCAGGCAAGCAGGGCTCATACGGGCTGTCCACGATGCGTGAGCGAGCCGAAAAGCTTGGTGGCCAGGTCGATATCATAAGCAAAAAGGGTGCTGGAACAACAGTTCGCGTAAACATTCCGCTATTTGAGGCAGAGGGCAATCAGGGACCGGCTGCGGAAGAGAGCAAGGAACAGGAAGAGCTGGCTGAGCCAGTGGAGTAGAGAGGGGACAACATCATTATGGGTACGATTCGGATATTGCTGGCGGATGATCATGATATGGTTCGTATGGGATTAAAAACGTATTTGTCGTTGGATCCGGGATTTGAAGTGATCGGAGAGGCAGCTAACGGCCAAGAGGTTGTTGATATGTTAAGAAATGGAGATGAGGCAGATCGGCCTGATCTCATTCTTATGGATCTGATGATGCCGGTGATGAACGGGGCAGAGACCACGCGTGCGGTCATGTCCGAGTTCCCGGACCAGAAGATTGTGATTCTGACCAGCTTTCTTGAAGATGAGCTTGTGGTTGAGTGCATTGAGGCGGGGGCTGTCAGTTATGTACTGAAAACCGTTTCGGCTGACGAACTCATCTACGCTCTTCAGGGAGCGTTCAGGGGCATGCCGGTCATGACCAAAGACGTGTCGGAAGCACTTACCCGCGGGATCCGCCGACATATGGTGAACGGCGATGATTCGGGGCTTACCGAGCGCGAGAAGGAAGTGCTGCTGCTCATTGCCGAGGGCAAGAGCAACAAAGAGATCGGCGAAGAGCTGCATATCAGCATTAAAACGGTTAAAACCCATGTCAGCAATCTGCTGATGAAGTGTGAGCTGGAAGACCGCACGCAATTGGCGATTTATGCCCATCGGAAGGGATGGGTCAAAATATAGCGATTCCATTCGAATTTAGATTCCCTTGACGCCGCCCGTCTTTCTTTTTATCTGCCTTTTAATTGTTTTTAAGGTACTATTAAGGTTTATAGTACACAATAAGAACAGTTAATCAATTAAACCACTTGGAAGCAAGTGATTTTAAATAGGAGGTAGACCTATGGACGACCAAAGAAAGCGCTACGGGTATCCGGATGATGAGGGAATGAACAATGAGTCGAATAACAATGAAGCACCGAGACGTGAGGAAGCATCCACGAAGAATTCGTCTTATTACTATTCTTACGGACCGTTTCAGTCCATACCCAATGAACGCGATGATCAGCAGACAGAGCGACCATATCACAGCCGGGAATCGCAGGAAGTGGAGGTTACCGCTCCGCAGCCGGTTAAACCGGTTCCATCCTCCGGTTTCTCACAGTCACATTCCTCCGGAAGTCAAGGGGGCGGCGGCTCTATGGATTCGATGAAAAGAAACAAAGAATGGAATTACAGCCAGAAGCCTAAAAATTCCGTGAAGACGGTGCTGTTGTCCTTCTTGGCTGGAGTCCTTGTTATTTCAAGCCTGATGTTTGCCGCGGACCGAACGAATCTGTTTACGCCGGATGCGGCGTATTCATCGGAGCCAGCCCAAGAAACTTCAGCTAGCGTTGATGATAACGGCGGAGCTACTACGGCATCGGCCATGATTCCTTCGGGTCAAGGAGATGTATCGGCTGTTGTGGATCAGGCGAGTCCAGCCGTCGTGCTGATCGAGACGCTTGTAAACAGCAGCAATCGTCAAAGCACGAATCCGAACATGAATGATCCGTTCTGGTACTTCTTTGGCGGCGGACAATCGAGCCAGGGAGGAAATGGCGGAAACGGTGGAAGCAGTAACAACGGAGGTCAGGAATCCCAGCTTCAGCCTTCAGGCATCGGCTCGGGCTTCATCTTTGAGAAGTCGGGATACATTTTGACGAATGAGCATGTGATCCATGGCGCAGATGTGATCCAAGTGACGGTTCAGGGTACCAAAAAGCCTTATGAAGCGAAGCTGCTCGGTTCCAGCTATGAGCTCGATTTGGCCGTTCTGAAAATCGAAGGGGCCGATTTTCCATCGGTGCAACTAGGGGACTCCAACTCGCTGAAGGTTGGTGAATGGCTTGTTGCCATCGGTAACCCGCACGGTTTTGAGCATACGGTAACCGCAGGCGTACTTAGCTCGAAGGAACGCGAGATCGATATTCAAGGGACGAATGGCGAAGCTGAACGGAATTACGAGCATCTTCTGCAAACCGATGCTTCAATTAATCCGGGTAACTCCGGTGGACCGCTTCTCAATCTGAAGGGCGAGGTTATCGGGATGAACGTAGCCGTCAGCGCGGAAGCGCAAGGGATCGGGTTTGCGATTCCCTCCAGCACGATCAAGGAAGTTGTGGAATACCTGAAGAACAATGAGGAAGTGCCGAAAGAGCCGGTTCCGTTTATCGGGGCAAGCCTTGGAACAGTCACTCCACAAATTGCCCAATCCCTGGGTACCGACGTAACGGAAGGATCTTACGTTGACAGCGTTGTATTCCGTTCGCCGGCTTATGAAGCGGACCTGCGTCAATATGACATCATTGTGGGCGTGGACGGGACGAAATATCCGACCTCGAAGGATTTGACTGAATTCATACAATCGAAGAAAGTCGGAGACAAAATTACGCTGAATGTGGTTCGTAACGGCAAGAAGATTGATTTGCCGCTGACAATCGGGGACCGTAATAAGTTTGATCTATCCCAACAGCAGCAACAACAGCAGCAACCGTAACCCTGGATAGGCGTGACAACAAGCGGAAGGGACCGTTCCCTTCCGCTTGTCTTGTCCTTGAGACGACCGATATAATGGGATTGTAACGTCGTACTAAATTTAACGCTAGAAGATAGAGGAGATGCCGCTATGCGATCCCGGATATTAATTGTAGATGATGATGACAAGATTATTTCGATGCTGCGCAGGGGGCTTGCGTTTGAGGGCTATGACGTCCTGACCGCATCCAACGGAGCGGAAGGTTTAAAAGTAATTTTGAGTGAGGACCCGGACGTTGTCGTTCTGGATGTCATGATGCCTCAGGTCGATGGATTTGAAGCGCTGCGCAGACTCCGGGAAGGCGGAAGCACGACACCGGTGCTGATGCTGACGGCGAAGGATGAAGTGGAGAATCGGGTGAAGGGATTGGATACCGGAGCGGATGATTACTTAGTCAAACCCTTCGCGCTGGAGGAGCTGCTTGCCCGAGTACGGGCCTTGCTGCGCCGCAAAACCGGGGACGATAGCTCTAACCACCGACTGACCTTCGAGGATCTCGTGATGGATACCGATGCGAGGGAAGTCATTCGCAGCGGGCAAAGACTGGAGCTCACCGCCAAGGAATTTGAGCTGCTGCACCTGTTTATGCAAAATCCGAAGCGGGTGCTGTCCCGCGATTTGATCATGGATAAAATATGGGGCTATGACTACAGCGGGGAGTCCAATGTGCTGGAGGTTTACATCGCCATGCTCCGGCAAAAGACCGAGGAACATGGAGGTAAACGGCTGATCCAGACGATCCGCGGAGCCGGCTATATTTTAAGAGGAGATAACTAGCATGTCCATTCGGTTAAGACTGACAGCATGGTATACCGGCATTTTATTTGTGACACTGCTGATTTTCAGCTCGGCGGTGTATGGCTTTGTCCATTTGTATACGTATGAGGAGTTAAAACAGCGGATTGCACAGCAAGCTAATAAAATTGGTTTTACGCAAGGGGCGGTGGAAGTTCTGCCTAATAGATCCTCCGCTATCAGCTTGGAGGAGGCAGATCTCTATGTGCAGACCTATACATTTTACAATGGTAAATTATGGCAGTCCCAGAATATGGCGTTCAGCGGTATCGAATTTGACGTTCCTTCTGTAGAGAAAGCTTTAAATTCAACTAAACATGCGTTTAAGCGTGTTACTGTGAACGGTAATACATTCTTGGTATTCGAAAACCAGGTTGTAGAAACAAACTCAGGGAAATTGTTCGGCTGGATACAAGTCGGAGCAAATACGCGAACCATTGATCAAACCCTGGACCGACTTCAATCCATCCTCATCATGGGGTCCGCAGCAACCCTAGTCATTGCTTCAACTTTAGGCTTGTTCCTCGCCCGGAAATCCATGAAACCGATCGGCAAGGTCACGGAGGCGGCGGAGCAGATCCAGAAGGGAACCGACCTCAGCGTACGAATCGAATACGATGGGCCAGAGGACGAGATCGGGCAATTAATCGGCACGTTTAACGGCATGCTTGAGAGGACGGAGGGCTTTTACAAAGAGCTTGAAGATGCCTATGCGGCCCAGCGCCGGTTTGTATCGGATGCTTCCCATGAACTCCGAACGCCGCTGACCACCATCCGGGGAAATGTGGATCTCCTCCAGAAGATGTGGACGGAAGCCCCTGGTGAGAGAGCGAATATGGACGAAGAAACGATCAAGCAAATCTCGTTTGAAGCTGTGGGAGATATATCCGATGAAGCGAAGCGGATGAGCCGGCTGGTGAACGATATGTTATCTCTGGCACGGGCTGATACCGGCCAGACCTTTGAGCTGGATCCGGTGCCGCTCCAGCCTTTGGTAGAGGAGGTCGCACGGCGCGCTCATTTCCTCGAGAAAACCGCTGAGTGGCATGTCGGAGAGCTGTCTGTCCTAAACGGTGTTTATGTAGAAGGTAATAAGGACTACTTGCAGCAGATGCTGTTCATCTTTATTGAGAATGCATTCAAGTATACGCCGGAGGGTGAAGTCAGCCTGGATGTCGTCCTGTACAAGGGTCAGGTTGGGCTGCGAATTTCGGATACGGGGATCGGCATGGATAAGGATGAGGTTCCGTTTATATTCGAGCGTTTCTATCGCGCGGATCAGTCCAGAGGCATCACGAGCGGGACCGGTCTTGGCTTATCCATCGCCAAATGGATTATTGATGAGCACAAGGGCTCTGTCGAGGTTGTTACCCGAAGAGGAGAAGGCAGCACCTTTATCGTCTGGCTGCCCGTCGTCTTTGCTCCTCCGCTGGAATAGGTTATAATAGACTGGATACTTTACGTATGACAACGGAAAGCAGGTGAGGATCATCGAAGTCTTGAAAATATCACCGAGAGGTTACTGTTACGGTGTCGTTGACGCTATGGTCTTGGCACGTCAGGCGGCCCAGAATCTGGATCTTCCTCGGCCTATTTATATATTGGGCATGATTGTGCATAACAGTCATGTCACGCAATCCTTTGAGGATGAAGGCATCATTACCCTGGACGGTCCGAACCGGATGGAAATCCTGAGCCAGGTGGAGAGCGGGACCGTCATTTTTACCGCACACGGGGTCTCTCCCGAAGTACGCAAGCTTGCGAGAGATAAAGGGTTAACCACGCTCGACGCAACATGTCCGGATGTTACGAAGACCCATGATTTGATCCGGGAGAAGGCAGCGGACGGGTATGAGATCATTTATATCGGGAAGAAGGGACATCCCGAGCCGGAAGGCGCGATCGGGATTGCACCGGATCACGTGCATCTGATCGAGAAGGAAGAAGAGATCGAACAGCTTCAGGTCAATTCGTCCCGAATCATCATTACGAACCAGACGACGATGAGTCAATGGGACATCAAGCATATTATGAAGAGTCTGCTCGATAAATTCCCGGGAGCGGAGATTCATAATGAAATCTGCCTTGCAACACAAGTTCGGCAGGAGGCGGTAGCCGAGCAAGCGGGCCAGGCGGATTTGGTCATCGTGGTCGGGGATCCGCGCAGCAATAACTCAAACCGTCTTGCACAGGTATCCGAAGAGATAGCCGGCGTACCGGCTCACCGCATTGGCGATGTGACGGAGCTTAAACGAGAATGGCTTGAAGGCGTAGGCAAAGTGGCTGTGACATCAGGGGCATCAACACCGACCCCGATTACCAAGGAAGTCATCGCCTATTTGGAACAGTATGAACATGATCAGCCGGAAACCTGGGAGATCAAGCGCACGGTGAATATGAATAAATTGCTTCCGCCTGTACGGGTGAAGAGCAAGTCATAAGAATTTTAATACAACGGTTGCGTTCAATCGCAACCGTTGTATTTTTGTTCATCTCGGTGTGTCCTTAATATGATCCAGTCATCGTCATAGTTGATGGCCATATGCTTGGAATTGTGTATTCTGCCGTTAATAATTGATTAGTATCATTTTTCATGATCGCTCGGCTAAATGTTGATAGAGCTTATGATACTTCCCCTTGTAGTGAATGGTGGAACAACTGTTCATATGAAATGAACTTGACCCTATTGACGCAAGGGGATTTTCTATGTCCGGGATTAAGACGCCAGGATGGAAATAGACTGCCTGCCCCGTTAAAGGAGCTCTTTTGGGGTTTCTCATAACTCCGTAAATATCCCATAAGCTGTAAGCGTTTTAATTTTCGATTGAATAATATCATTTTTCGTTGAATAGGCAAATGTTTATATGGAATAGTTTATTCTACAATGTTAGACATCAGGCAAACTTCATGGCATAGAACACACGGGGGGTTGGACATGGCGCAAATATCCGTAGAACAGGATACTGTTCCAAAACGGAAGAGAGACAATGGATTTATTCGCTTTTTTAAACAGTGGGATATTCAGTTAATGGTACTTCCCGCTCTCGCACTCATTTTTGTTTTCAGTTATATACCGATGTACGGTATTCTGATGTCGTTTCAGGATTTTAATATCTTCAAAGGCATGGGAGACAGCCCTTGGGTTGGGATGAAGCATTTCCGGATGTTCTTTGAGTCTCCAGAGTTTATGAACGTGATGCGAAACACCATCGTTATCAGCTTACTCAAGTTTTTGATCGGCTTTCCAGCTCCGATCCTGCTTGCGCTGATGCTTAATGAAGTCCGCCATATGTTCTTCAAACGATTGGTGCAGACCGTCAGTTATCTGCCCCATTTCTTATCTTGGGTTATCGTATCAGGGTTTGTGGTTTCCATGCTGTCTACCGATAATGGAAGTGTAAACATTCTATTAGAAAAAATGAACTTGATTAAAGAACCTATTAACTTTCTATCCATTCCTGAATACTTCTGGGGGATATTGGTGACCACAGGGCTCTGGAAGGAAATTGGGTTTTCCTCCATCGTTTACTTGGCGGCTGTAGCGGGTGTAGATCCCCATATGTACGAGGCCGCGGATATGGATGGAGCGAGCAAATTCAGACAGATCTTTACGATTACATTACCGTCCATCATGCCTGTCGTTATCATCTTTATGATTCTGGCAATAGGTAACCTGCTCAATGCAGGATTTGAGGATATTTTACTCTTGGCTAAGAACCCTGTTTTAAGAGAGGTATCAGATGTAATTGATACTTATGTTTACCGAATTGGTATTGAAAACTCCCGGTTCTCTTATGCAACGGCTGTAGGCTTGTTCAAAGCGGTAATCAGCGTGATGCTTCTGACCATTGCCAACGTGGTAGCACGCAGATCAGGTAACAGTCTATGGTAAACGAACATGGTGATGAAGGGAGCGGTTAGACTTGGTGCGTTTAGGATTCGGTGATCGTTTCATGATGATCATGATTTATATCTTTCTAACATTTTTGGCCTTTGTGACGTTTTATCCTTTTTGGAACGCTCTTGTGGTTTCTTTTAACTCAGGAGCCGATACATCGCTTGGGGGAGTCACATTTTGGCCGAGGGATTTTACTTTGGAAAACTACGGCATCGTATTTCAGGATAAACGCCTGCTGAATGGCTTCGGAATATCGGTAGCCCGAACGATCGTGGGAACCATAACTTCGATTCTAGTGACCTCCATCTTCGCTTATGGTATGACCAAACGCGAACTGATGGGTCGTAAATATTACATGATTATGTGTGTAGTCACCATGTATTTCGGTGGTGGTTTGATACCAAGCTTCATGCTGATTCGTGGTCTGGGCTTGATGGATTCGTTCTGGGTATTCATTATTCCCGGTTTGGTAAGTGTATGGAACATGATCATTTTCCGTACCTTCTTTGCAGGGTTGCCTAATGGCTTGGAAGAGTCGGCAAAAATTGACGGGGCGGGCAACTGGGGAATATTCTTCAAGATTATCCTGCCGCTATCAGGTCCGGTTATTGCAACATTGTCTTTGTTCACGGCAGTATCACATTGGAATGAATGGTTCTTACCGAGTATTTACATCAATAAAGAAGAACTGCTGCCCATTCAGACCATATTGCGTCAAATACTGAATTCCAACATTATGTCTGAACAGATGAGCAATTTGGACTCGGCATCTCAGGCCGCTTTATCTCGAATGCAGAGTGTGACCACGAAATCTTTGTCCATGGCCACAATGATTGTCGCTACGGTTCCGATCATCATGGTATACCCTTTTGTACAGAAGCATTTTGTTAAGGGAGTACTGGTGGGATCGTTGAAAGAGTAGCACATGTATGGCAAGCAATCCTGTTGTTTGAAGCTTAGCTTTAGACATAAATATCAAGGGGAATTATGAAAGGGGAAATTAGAGAATGAGGCTCAGAAAAAAATCTTTGGCCACATCGGTTACTGCGTTGTTAGCAGCGGCTTTAATGCTGTCAGCATGCAGCGGTGGTACTAAGACAGCTAACCCGACTCCTAGCGACAATGGAACCACAACACCGCCAACAGAAGCAGCATCAGACAAGTTTGTACTGGGTGAGCAACCGCTTGATTTTAGCTTTTATGGTCACTATGACTGGTACACGATGCCAACATGGGGAGAAGATGCCGCAACGAAATGGATTAAAGAGAATAAAAAAGTCGATGTAAAAGCGGTTAACTCCCAAGGTAATGCTCAACAAAAATTCAACACGATGATTGCTTCCGACGAGCTTCCTGATGTGATTTGGTTGGAGCGGGGATCGGATGTTGAAAAATTGAGAGAGAACGGCATGCTCGTACCTTATGATGACTACTTGGATAAATATCCGAACTTGAAGGAATGGTTGGGTGAGGCGGGAATCAACATGCTTCGTTCCCCTGACGGCAAGCTGTATCAATTCCCTAACTGGTACACCAGCCAGCCGAACGGTAATGCTGGTTATGTAGTCAACAGTAAAATTTATAAAGAGCTTGGCGAGCCTAAGCTGGAAACAACGGACGATTTGACTAAATACCTGGAAGCTGTCAAGGCGAAATACGGAAACGCTGTAGTTCCTTATGAACCAGGTATTGAAGGACAAGGGATTGATGTGTTGTACTCTGCTTTCAAAGAGAATGCAATGACACGTTGGATTACCATTCGTGGTGTGCCTAACGGAGATAAATTGACTTCGATCTTTACGGATCCAACATATCGCGAATCGATGCAATATGCAGCGAAGCTGTTCCGTGATAAACTGATTTCTCAAGATGCATTGACTCAAACCGCTGATCAAATCAAGGAAAAAGTAATGACAGGCCGCGTTGCTGTATATGCAGCTTCCAGCCCGACTGAAAATGCAATGAACGCACATGCGGAACTCGTTGCCAAAGATCCGGAAGCCGGTTATTTCATGATCTGGCCGATTCATAAGGAAGGTCTGGACAAGAATAAAATCTTCCCGGGAACCTATACTCAACTGGGTTGGAACGTAAGCGTTATTACGAAAGCTGCAAAAAATCCTGAAGCGATCTTTGCTTTCCTGGACTGGTATACAGGTCCTGAAGGTCAAACACTGTTAATGTGGGGACCGGAAGGCGGATATTGGGATGGATATGAAGAAGATGGTATAACGCCTAAGTTTACTGAGAAATATGTTACGGATGCTGCGGGTCTTGGCAAGTTGCAAGCGGAAACAACAAACCTCCAGTGGAACGGAAACACGGTATTTATTGATACAGCAAAAGCGAAATACGAAAGCACATTGCCAGAAGAAGAGCGTAACTGGTCAACTCGTTGGCAGTATGAAATAACTTGGAAAACTCAAGCAAATGCAACGGAATTCATCAATCTTGATCCGGCCCCAGAAAGCGAAGAAGGTATTATCCGTCAGCGTGTAGAAGATATCTACACAGAAGCTAGAGCGAAGGCGCTGTTTGCGAAGGACGATGCTGAAGTACTGGCTGTTTTGGACAAAGCAGAAGCGGATGCTCAAGCAGCTGGATACGATAAACTTCTTGCATTCAAAACAACGAAATGGCAAGAAAACTTGGCTCAAATGAAGGGTCAAAAGTAGAATAACGTAAACCGAAAGGGTATGCTGCATCTGCAGCATACCCTTATCGAAATTTAGGGGAGAGGATACCCATCTATAAAGTGCTGCTGGCTGACGATGAAATATTGGACCTAGAGGGCATGAGGAGCTTTATTCCATGGGAGAGTCTTGGAATGACCGTGGTTGATTCGGTCAATAACGGATTTGCAGCATGGGAAGTCCTGCAACGAGAGGATATCGACATTCTAGTGACGGATGTACGCATGCCCAATATGACTGGTATTGAATTAGCGCAAAAAGCGCTGAAGATACATGATGAATTGCAGGTTATTTTCGTGAGTGGTTACCAGGATTTCAGTTATGTTAAACAGGCAATCGCATTAAACGCTTGTAATTACGTGCTGAAGCCCATGGAGGACCAAGAGTTGATTGAAGAGTTGACCAAAGTTCGGATTGAGCTGGACAGGCTCCATGACCGCAAGGAAACAGAACGGGCTTATCAACTGATGGTACCGATTCTCAAAAATCAGTACCTGCTGCAAATTCTCCAGAAGCCTTATGACGGTGCCATGCTGGGTATTATTAAGCGGGAATACCAACTTCATGAGATGAACTGGCCCGTGCGAGTAATATTGCTTGAAGTGGATGATGTCAGCTCCTGGCGGAGCAATCATTACGAGGTCGAGAATCCGAGTGGATTAAATGAGCAGTACTTCACGAGTTTGCATAAGCAGCTGGAGAGTTGCGGATTCAGGCATATATGCAAGGTGACAGATCAGCGGATGGCAGTACTCATGGATACGACAAAAGACAAGGAAGAGGTTCAGTCATTACTGACGGCGCTAGGCCAAGAGTATCCCCTTACCGTGACCGTAGGTGAGGGAGGGACTGCGAATCGGCTTGAAGAACTTCATCCGTCCTACGTTATGGCAGAGGGTGCCCTTGACTATAAAATGTTTCGTGGAAAAGGGAAATGGATACTTTATAACGAAGTGCCGACAGAGGACCGGGAGGACGCCAAAAGCCTCGATATCAGGCTGGACTCTTTATTTACCGCTATGACGAATTATGAGATCGTCAAAATCCACGATGAAATCGAAGCCATACAACTGCTAGCATCCAATATCCGCTCCAAATTTACGGTTCGAAATCTTGGAGTATACATTATATTGAAGTTGGACGCGCATTTGCATACGATGCATGAAGACCTGTTTCGGATGCTGGGAATCGAACTGAAAAACCTCGATGTACTCTTGCAATTTGAAACGATGGACGATATTTTCTCGTGGTTAAGAATGAAAGTCTTTGAGATATCGGAGCAATTGAAATTTCGCAAATCGTCCAAGAATGGACGCCTTGTTGAGGAGATTATTGATAATATACGAGAGCGGGTTCACGAGAATATTACGCTCCGGGATATGGCGAACCGTTTTTCCTTTTCTCCAAACTATCTAGGTGTTCTGTTTAAGGAAGAAACCGGTTATAATTTTAGTGATTATGTGATCAAGATTCGTATGGAGCGAGCCAGAGATCTATTAGTCAGCACGAAACTTAAAATATATGAAGTGGCTTCTCAAACAGGTTACCAGTATTTGCCCTATTTTAGTCGTCAATTCAAAGAGATGTATGGAATGACACCATTGGAGTATAGGCGTAAACACTCTTAACATACTACTATACCGCTTGTAATGAGGTTGTGATTAGGTTTGGCGGGGAAATTCGAGCGTATCCGGGTCAAGATACCATTTGGCTTCAAATTAATGATTTCTTACTGTGTATTCATCATAATACCGGTATTGCTTGTAGGAAATATCGCGAACCAGGTATTTATCAAATCGATTAGAGAACAAACGTATAATAACATTCAGGGTACCCTGCACCAAATGAGTGATAATATTTCGTATAAAATGGAAGACATCGTCCGCGTTTCCGATATGCTCTACTTTGATTCGTCCTTTAATAACCGACTGCGTTATTCAGAAAGTACATGGGTAAGTTACGATACGATGGTTAATGTCCTGATTCCGAAGTTGGAAACGGCGATTAACACAGCGAACTCCAAGATTTGGCTGTCTATTTATTTACGGAATGAAGAGTTAAGGGAAATTTATAATAATTATAGTTACTCTGATCCGCTTGAATCCAACACGCGTTTATTTGATATATATCAGTATGAGCGTCTGGTGGATAAGACCTGGTACAAGCTCTACCCCCAAGAGGAAAACTATGGATCGACGCTGGAATGGAAGCAGGTTGAAAATGATGCGGGCAACGGTCGCATTTCACTTTTGCGCAGGCTGATCGACATCAGTTCTATACAGCTGCAGGAGATTGGATTCGTGCGAATCAATGTCAGTCTAGAAGATATGTTCGAAAGCATGGATTATAACAAAATTGGTGATGGGACAGCGTTATATTTGTCGGATTCGCAAGGTAGAGTCATTCTTTCTTCAGGCGGGGTACAGACAACCGTATTTAAGGAGAACGAGCTGCGCAATAATGGAGACTTGCTTATTCGTAAGCCGATTCCCGTGCTCGGCTGGAATCTTATCGCTGTCGTTCCTGCAGAAATCGTGGAGAAAGATACGGTGAAAATCCGGAACCTCACCCTGCTTATTTGCCTCATTTGCATTGCTATATTTTTTATAGTCAGCATCGTGATATCCAAGTACTTCAGCTTACGCGTATCCAAGATCGTCTCTGTTCTGGATTCTTTTCAGGAAGGTGCATTTCATAAACGGGCTCAGTTCAAGGGAAATGATGAGTTTACACATATCGCTTCAGCCCTGAATGATATGGGCAGCAATATCGGCAAGCTGATTAATGAGGTGTATCTGGCCGACCTTCAGAAAAAACAAGCGGAACTGGAGTCGCTGCATGCGCAGATTAATCCGCATTTCCTATACAACACCCTATCCTCCATCAGCCGTCTGGCGCGGTTTGGGATGCTGGATAAGCTGCAGCGCATGGTGATGGACTTAGCGAAGTTTTATCGCCTGTCTCTTAATGATGGCCGGAATATCATCTCTGTGAAGAATGAGTTGGAACAGGCTCAGGCATATGTGGATATTCAAAAGATTAAATACGACGAACGCATGCAGGTTACTTATGATTTTGAGCCGGAAGTGGTCCGGTATGAAACCGTGAAACTGATTTTGCAGCCTTTTATCGAGAATGTGCTGGAGCATGCCTGGACCGGGGATTATATACATGTTCGAATTACCGCCAGAGTGCTGGAAGATGTTCTGGAATTTAAAATTATCGATAATGGCGTCGGGTTCCCGCCCGGCAGAGTTCTGGACAATACAGGCGGACAGGATCTAACCAATGCCGGATACGGCATTCGGAATGTGGATCAACGAATCAAACTTCACTATGGCAGCGAATACGGGGTTACATTATTCAGCCGTGCCGGTATTGGGACGACGGTAAGAATTGTGATCCCCCTCGTGAAGCGAACCGTAGCGGAAGGACGCAGCAAAACATTGATGTAACAGATGATTTATATCTCCCGATCGTTCAGGCTTCAAGAATGGGCTTGACGAGGGGAGATATTTTTTGTATATTTACTTTATCGGTTAAAAGCATAAAAGCTTAAAAGCGAACAAGCGCGAAAGTGACTATCCAACAATAAAATGGAATATATTCAGAAAGAAGGTTTTATTATGATCGTTATTACATCCAATCAAATATCAGAGGAACAAGTTCAGTATATTGTAAGCGAGATTGAGAAGGAAGGACTCCAGGCTCATGTATCCAAGGGAGCGGATCGTACCGTGATCGGGCTGATCGGCAGCGTAAACCCGAAGCTTGCGGAGCATCTTCGCCAAATGAAGGGCGTAGAGAATGTAGTTAAAATCTCCAAGTCCTACAAGCTTGCGAGTCGTGATTTCCATCCGGATGATACCGTCATTGATATTAAAGGCACCAAGATTGGCGGCGGCAATCTGGTCGTTATGGGTGGTCCATGCGCCGTGGAATCGCCGCAGCAGATTGACGAGATTGCACAGCTTGTCAAAGCAGCAGGAGGACAAGTGCTTAGAGGTGGCGCATTTAAGCCTCGTACCGGTCCATACAGCTTCCAGGGTGTCGGAGTGGAAGGCCTGATTATGATGGCCGAAGCCGGGCAAAAACATGGATTGCTGACGATTACGGAGGTTATGACACCCGAATACGTGGATATATGTGCGGAGTATGCCGATATCCTGCAAGTGGGTACCCGCAATATGCAAAATTTCGATCTGCTTCGGAAATTGGGCACCTGCGGCAAGCCGGTTTTGCTGAAAAGAGGTTTCAGTGCAACCTATGATGAATTCCTGAATGCAGCAGAATACATTCTTGCCGGCGGCAATCCGAATGTCATGCTCTGTGAACGTGGAATCCGAACATTCGAAACTTACACCCGCAATACGCTGGATTTATCTGCCATCCCCGTTTTACAAGGGTTGAGTCATCTTCCGGTCATCTCTGATCCGAGTCATGGAACGGGAAGACGCGAGCTAGTGGAACCGATGTCCAAGGCATCCGTGGCGGCGGGGGCAGACGGCCTTATTATTGAGATGCATACAGATCCGGATAATTCCATGACAGGTGACGGGGTTCAATCCCTGTTCCCGGATCAATTCGCCGCACTGCTTAAAGACTTGGAGCAGCTGGCCCCACTGGTAGGCAAAAGCTTTGCGACTGCCAAAGCGCCTGCTTCTGAATTTGCGCGCGTATAGCATTTGATTAGTAACGCTTGCAACCACGGGGATGCGTTAAGAACCTAGTCAAGGTTCACCATTTCTTAAATCTAATTGAGAAGACACCTGCAAAGAGCTTGCAGGTGTCTTTTTTCTGAGTTTACATTAACTGGTTTTCTATGTCATATAAGTTAACATTGTTTTCAAAAATACCTTACATAGGTATTGACGTCAGGTTATCTCCCGGCATATAATGACGAAAAGAAATCGAAAGATTATGAACATTGTTAAGCTGTTTAAGTCTTAATGTTCGGAAATTGGGAGGAAGAGACATGTCGGTAGAGAAAGTATTGCAAACCATTAAAGAGAACAATATTGAGTGGGTCGATTTTCGTTTTGTAGACTTGTCGGGACGGGTTCATCATATTAGCTTGCCGGCTTCAGAAGTAGACGAAGAAACATTCGTGAACGGGGTAGCATTTGATGGATCTTCTATTCCAGGATTCCGCGGCATTGAAGAATCGGATATGGTTATGATGCCTGATCCGGAGTCTTGCTATATCGATCCGTTTACAGCACATCCTACGCTTAACATTATGAGCAACATCTATACTCCGGAAGGGGATGCTTACGAGCGTGACCCGCGCGGGATCGCAGCTCGTGCCGAGCAATACCTTCAGGAGGCAGGTATCGGAACAGCGGCATTCTTTGCACCGGAATCCGAGTTCTTCCTGTTTGATGAAGTTCGCTATGAAAGCTCCATGAACAGCTCCAGCTATTTCGTAGACTCCGAGGAAGCGCATTGGAATACGAACCGTAAGGAAGAAGGCGGCAACCTTGGCTTCAAAGTTGGCGTTAAGGGCGGATATGTTCCAGTAGCGCCTGTGGATACGCAGCAAGACATCCGCAGCGAAATGTGTCGTTTGCTTGATGAAGCAGGACTTCGCGTTGAGCGTCACCACCATGAAGTAGCAACTGCCGGCCAAGCGGAAATCAACTTCCGCTTCGATACATTGAAAAAAACAGCTGACAATTTGTTGATCTATAAATATATCGTGCATAACACAGCGCGCCAATATGGCAAAACCGCTACGTTCATGCCGAAGCCATTGTTTGGGGATAACGGAAGCGGCATGCATGTTCACCAATCCATTTTCGATGGCGACACCCCATTGTTCTACGAGAAAGGCGCTTATGCGAACCTGAGCGAAACAGCGATCCACTATATCGGCGGTATTCTGTACCATGCGCCTGCATTGATCGCTTTGACGAATCCGAGCACCAACTCCTTCAAACGTCTGGTACCAGGCTATGAAGCGCCGGTTAACCTCGTATTCTCGAAGGGCAACCGTTCTGCCGCAGTGCGGATTCCGGTTGCAGCGGTAACACCTAAAGGCTGCCGCATCGAGTTCCGTACACCGGATTCCACGGCGAACCCTTACCTTGCATTCTCCGCTATGCTGATGGCTGGCTTGGACGGTATCAAGCGCAAAATCGATCCAACCGCACTCGGATATGGACCATTCGATAAAAACATCTATGAATTGTCTGACGCCGAGAAGAAAGAAATCCGCAGCGTACCGGGTTCCCTGGATGAAGCTTTGGATGCACTTCAAGCAGACTATGAATTCTTGACAGAAGGCGGCGTATTTACGCAAGAATTCCTCGAGAACTTCATCGAGTTCAAGCGTGCCGAGGCCAAAGCGGTTAATATCCGCGTTCATCCGCACGAGTACTCCTTGTACTACGATCTGTAATAAACAACGTTAAAAAGCCCCGGGCATGATGCCCGGGGCTTTTTTTTGTACACATATAAGTCTCGCTAGGTTTAGGTTTTAGGTGCGGATTACCATGCCAAATGAGATCAAGGGCTATTTTCAAAGGCATGCATTACTAGCGCTGCTCTTAGCTAAAACATACCCGTCACTAAAGCTTTACTCTCAAAAGTAACCATAGTTATGCGTATTGCTTCCGCAAGATTCACGGACGATGAGCTCAGGCTCGACGACGAAGGAGCTCACGGGTGATTGCTTATGGATAAGGTCGTAGAGCATGAGCGCTGCCAGGCGGCCGATTTTCTCTTTATTTTGCCGAATCGTCGTTAGTTTGGGTGTTGTATATTTGCACGCTTCAATATCGTCGCAACCGATGATCGATACATCGTCAGGGACATTCAGGCCATGTTCCTGAAGCGCTTGGATGGCTCCAATCGCGATCTGGTCGGAGGCTGCAAAGATCGCGCGGGGGAGAGAACCCGCTTGAATCAGCCGTGTCATGGCTTTATATCCGCTTGCCTCATGAAAATCTTCACCGTTCAGGAACCATTCCGTACGGGCCGGCAGTCCGAAGCTTTCCATGGCGTTACGATAACCGGCCTCACGCATGTTGGAGATTTCAGACTCCTTGCTGCCTCCGATAAACCCCAAGTCTCTGAGGCCTTGAAGATAGAAATGCTCCACGACCTTCGAGGACATTTTGTAATTATCCGACATGATATGCCCCGACATTTCGCCGAACAGTTCTATATCAACCCCGATACACGGAATGTCGCTCTCATCAAGCTCCTTAATGGAGGGCTCGATTTCCTCGCCGGATATAATGACACAGCCATCCACCTGATAATGACGGCATCGGCCGAGGTAGTCGGCGTCATCCCCTTGGAATTTCTCATTCGAAAAAAACAGCAGATCGTAACCGAGCACCCCCATTTGCTTCTTAAAGGAATTGAGAACTTCAACAAAAAAAGGATGGGTAAAATCGACATTCAGCTTTCCCGCAAATATGATGCCGATTAAATTGGATTTTTTGGTTGCTAATGTTTTCGCGGAGTTCGAAGGGGTGTATCCCGTCTCTTTCATAATTTCCAACACCCGTGCTTTGGTTTCCTCGGACACGTCACTGTAGTTATTGATAATCTTGGAGACGGTGGATACGGATACCCCGGCCATTTTAGCGATTGTTTTAATGTTTAACGCCATGCGAAACGCCCCTTATTCTGTTTATGATGTCACTTCATAATTTTCGTAAGTTTTCGTTAATCATGATTGCCAATGATCTGTATGTGTAAGGTTAAGGAGAGAAAGAGCCGTTCTATACGTGTTTTCTGCTCGAAACATGTTGTTTAAGAACACGATTCTATATGATCCGATGGAGTGATAACGGAAAATATATCGATGGAGCCTACCATTGTGATCAGTATTAACCAATCTGGTTGCAACGTATACAGCACATATCCGAAACTGTTTCGTAAATTAGTGTATCTGCTTTACCTAGGTAAGTCAATGAAGAGAATAGCTGTGATGCTAGTGATAGAAAGGAATTATACTGAAATATGTTCAATAATGAAATATTGCGACAAAGAGAAAAAAAGCTTTGACAAACAAAAAATTATGAGTAATAATAGGCCTTGCGAAACCGCTTTCGGTATATTTCGCTAAATTACGAAAATTCATAATGAATGTTTCGTAACATCAAGATGGTACTGGACGAGAAATAGCGAAAATGATGAATCCGGTTTCATAATGAATTGCACTTTAATTTCAGGGGGTAAAGAAATGATTAAGAAATTATCAGCAATACTTTTGGCGGGTGCTCTGACTTTCTCGCTAGCGGCTTGCGGAAGCAGCGATTCGGCCGATAAAGGCACACCTGCGAAAGGTGATAAAAAGGTCATCAAAATTTTACACTGGAAACAAGATAACATCAATAAAGCGGTTGAAGAGATTAACAAGAAATTTGAAGAGAAATATCCCGAGTATAAGATCGAGTATACCACTACGGGTCCCGATGACGAATACAAGCAGGCGCAAAGAGCGAGAATTACCGCTAATGACGTCGACGTTTTGGCTGATTTATCGGGTATGAGACTCTCCCCGCAGGAATGGACACCGGGTGCGAAAGTGCCTGATTGGCAGCAGTGGATCGATACAGGCTTGATCGCCGATTTGTCCGACCAAGCCTTCGTTAAGAATTATAACGCTAACGATATCGAAAAAGCCGGAACTTATAAAGATAAAGTGTATGCAATCCCAACGGGCAAGGTTGCGATGTCCGGCCTGTTCTACAATAAGGAAATCTTCGAACAGAACGGATTGAGCGTGCCGAAAACATGGTCGGAGTTCATCAAGCTGAACGATGACCTGAAAGCCAAAGGCATTACCCCGATTGTTGTTGCAGGTAAAGACGTATGGCCATTGAAACTTCCTGTTTTCGCCCTGCAAGCTAAAATTCTGGGCGGCGGAGATCAGCAGAAATGGATTGAAGGCGTTTGGAAAGGCGAGACGGCTTACAACGATGAAGAGGCCATCGAAGTATTGGAAAAAATGAAGACGCTTCAAGACAATTACATGATTGACGGATTCATGGGGATTGATTACGCAACAGCGCCTTCCTATTTTGCCACAGGAAAAGCAGCGATGCTGGCTGATGGCTCTTGGGACGCTCCAACCGTCGCAGCAGCGAATCCGGAGCTGAAATTCGGTTACTTCCCGCTTCCGGCTACGGAAGATGCAGCCAAGAATTCCTCCTTTGTCGGCAAGTATGACGTAACCTGGTATGCTGCCGAGAAGGGACCGAACAAGGAAGGGGCTCTAAAATGGCTTGAGTTCTTCTCCGAGCCGGAAAATTACACGACCTTCGTGAAAGCTGCCGGCTTCATCCCGACACAGGATAACATTCAGACGGAGAGCGACTTTATTGACAATGAACTGACTCCATATCTCGGAGAGTTCGAATTGGCGTACGAAATCATGATGATTAACCGTCAAAATATCGGCGAGCATCTGGCTGCAGAAGGCGTTCATACGGAATTCCTGGCACCGGGCGGCCCATACAAAACAGCAAAAGAGCTGGCTGACATTCAACAAAAAGAATGGGAAGCTGCCGCTCCAAAATAAAGCTTCTTCTATTATAAAGAGACCTATATAGAATGAACCATACTGTAGTCGGGGTCTGTGCAGCAGGCCCCGACATTTATTGAAATGGGATTTGCGAGGTGAGAGAGATGTATCCATTTGGAAAAGGGTTTAACCGATTCATCCCCTTATTGCTGCTGCTGATACCGATGGCGCTTTACATCGTGTTTTATTTTGGACCATCGATCCTGACGGTCATCTATTCCTTTACCGATGTCAAGAACCTCCCGGGCAGCACGTACCAATTTGTCGGGCTGGATAATTATAAGGAATTATTTTTCTCGGGGAACTCAGGAGAGCGGTGGCGTTCCATCGTAAACACCCTGATCTTTATGTTCGTTGTTACGATCGTGCAGAACGGGGTCGCTCTGTTTATCGCCGTCATCATTAACCAGCGCCTGAAAGGCGATTACTTCTATCGTGCCGTATTCTTCCTGCCAGTGGTTCTGGGCGTAGCTGTCGTCGCCCTGATCTGGGGAATGATGTTCGATCCGTTAAACGGACCGGTCAATCGCCTCTACGACGCGCTCTTTGGCTATCAGGACATGTTCTTCGGAAGCTTCACTCATGCGTTCGGCTATATTATTTTCGTCCAGATTTGGATGTACATGGGCTATTCCATGCTGATCTTTCTGGCCGGGCTCCAATCGGTCCCTAAAGATTTATACGAGGCGGGGCATATTGACGGCACCAACAAGTGGCAGTCCTTCCGTCATATTACCTTCCCCTTGATCGCACCGTCCTTCACGGTGAACATGCTGTTATCCATCATTGGCGCCATGTCGACCTTTGATATCATTTTGGCGACAACGGACGGTCGCTTCAATACAAGGACGATGGCGTATGACGTGTACAAAGAGACATTCCGGGGAAGTTTGGAAATGGGCCTTCCTTCAGCGTTATCCGTTGTTCAGTTCCTGATTATTCTCCTCTTTGTTGTGGTGGCGGTCAGACAGACGCGTAAGAGAGAGGTGGAGTATTGATGCGAAATTCCAAAACCACGCAAATTCTTTCTTACGCCGTCGTAGGTTTGCTGCTGATTCTATATGTCGTTCCGCTGCTGCTTGTATTCAATGTATCGCTCAAATCCTTCAACGAGTATCTGCTCAACCCGATCGGGATCGTTCAGAACATGGAATGGAGCAATTATACGCAAGCATGGTCTGAAGGCAATTTCGCCGGTTATTTTGCGAACAGCTTGATATATACGGTAGCGGCGACGCTGCTGACCATCATCGTGTCGTTGTTTGCGGCGTTTCCGGTCGCACGCGGATATGTGATGTGGAGCGGATTTATTTATATGTTCTTTTTGCTGTCCCAGTTTCTTCCGAATCCGATGGTTGCCCAGTATAAACTCATGCTGTCCTTCAAGGAGAGCGTTTCGTTCTTCGGCTATGATACCAAGCTTGGTTATATATTGCTGAAAACGACGGGAACGGGCGTTGTGTTCATGATGTTTGTCGGCTACATCAAGTCGATTAGCCGCGATTTGGATGAGGCCGCAGGAATGGATGGTTCCGGTTATGTCCGTTACCTGTTCCAGATCATTCTGCCGCTGATGAAGCCGGTTATCGCAACGGGCGTCATTCTGACCGCGATCGGAATCTGGAATGATTTTGTCGGCCCGATCATGTATCTCCCGAGTCCGTCCAATTATCCCATTACGTTCGGCCTGAAGGAATTCAGGGGGCAATACGGGAATAACTGGCCGCTGCTTGCATGCGGAATTACGATCGTAGCCGCACCGTTGATCATTCTGTACACGTTCATACAGAAATATCTGGTGGACGGGGCGCTGGCGGGAGCCGTCAAATCCTAAAGGCATAGAGGGGAAGAAATCGCGATATGAAATCAACAGGATGGAAGTTTGAGGGGAGCCAGGGTGTCTTTAAGATAAGTCATCCCGAACATCATAATTATTTATATTTTCCTTTAGTGAATGAGGCCGGCATGATGTCGGCCGTCACGCCGAATCTTCACGGTGAAATGACCAGCAGCCATAATACGTTTTTCATGCCGCCCGTTTCGGTGGAGGATCTTCACAATTCCAAGTCCGCGCGTAACTTTTGGGTGCATGTTGACGGGCATGGCGCATGGTCCGTAACCGGCAATTCAGCCAAGCAGAATGCAAGCCGGTTCATGAACGAGGAAGAAGAAAGCCAGTTGGAAGCCGGGTTTTTATGGCATAAGCTGACGCGGATTAACGGAGAGGCCGGACTGCAAGCGGAAGTAACGAGTTTCGTTCCGGTAACGGATGACCCAATCGAATTAATGAAAGTGAAGCTGACCAACGTAGGCGAGCAGACGCTAAAACTAACCCCTACCGCGGCGATTCCGCTGTATGGCCGTTCGGCAGACGACCTGCGGGACCATCGCCACGTGACATCCCTTCTTCACCGGATCTTTGTCCATCGTAAAGGGATTGAAGTACAGCCCGCTCTCTCATTTGACGAGCGGGGTCACCGTATCAATCATGTATCCTACAGTGTGCTGGGTGCGGAAGCGGACGGTGCGGAGCCGATCGGTTATTTTCCGGTGCTTGAAGAATTTATTGGGGAAGGCGGCGCGCTCGATTGGCCAGAGGCGGTCATTGCCAATAAGCAAGCGGTGGCGCAAGCAGGAGACTCCTTGGAGGGTTACGAGGCCGTTGGAGGCCTGCGGTTTGCGGGGGTGCAACTGCAGCCTGGTGAATCGAAGGCTTATGTTATGGCGATGGTCATTTCGGAGGGGCGCGCCGAGATTGGAAGACTTGCCGAAACGTATTTATCGGAGAAACGTTTTGATGAGCTGCTTGCGCAGAATGAAGCCTATTGGAATGATAAACTGAATACCGTATCCTTCCAGACCGGTGACCAGCAGCAGGACCTGTGGATGAAATGGGTAACCTTGCAGCCGATATTGAGGCGTCTATATGGCAATTCATTCCTTCCTTATCATGACTATGGCCGTGGGGGACGTGGATGGCGTGACCTATGGCAGGACTGCCTGGCATTGATGATCATGGAACCGTCCGAGGTACGGTATCTGCTGCTTAATAATTACGCGGGTGTACGGATTGACGGAAGCAATGCAACGATTATCGGGACGAAGCCCGGTGAGTTCATCGCTGACCGGAACAACATACCGCGCGTGTGGATGGATCACGGCGCTTGGCCATTCATGACCACGCTGCTTTATATGGATCAGAGCGGGGATTTGGATTTCCTGATGCAGCCGCAGACCTATTTCCGCGATGTATTCGTGAAACGCTGCCAGAAGAAGGACATCGGATGGCTGCCTGAGCACGGGAATCAACTCTTAACCGTGGACGGTAAGGTATATGAAGGTACGATACTGGAGCATATGCTGCTGCAGAATCTGGTTCCGTTCTTTAATGTAGGGGAGCACAATAACATCAAGCTTGAGGGGGCAGATTGGAATGATGGTCTTGACCTTGCCCCGGACCGAGGCGAGAGCGTAGCCTTTACTGCGTTCTATGCAAGCAATTTGATGCAGCTTGGCGATCTGCTGCTGGCATGGCGGGACAGCGAAGGCGTGGAGTCCATTGAAATAGCAGAGGAAATGGCCGTGCTGCTCGATTCGCTAACGGCTCCCGTCTCATACGATGATGTGCAGCAGAAGCTGGGGCTGCTTGATCAGTATTATGAGTCCGTTAAAGTCTCCGTGACCGGAAACAAACGAAAGTTTAGCGTGGCGGATGTTGTGCAGGACTTGAAACAGAAAGCCGACTGGATCATCCGGCATTTGCGCGACAAAGAATGGATGACGAGCGAAGAAGGATATTCGTGGTTTAACGGTTACTACAATAACGATGGAGAGCGCGTGGAAGGCGACCATCCCCTTGGCGTCCGGATGACGCTCACTGGTCAGGTCTTTGCTATTATGGGCGGAATAGCGGACAATGAACAGGTAGGGCAAATAACGAAGGCGGTTGATCGGTATTTAAAAGATCCGTGCATCGGCTACCGTCTGAATTCGAACTTTGGCGAGATTCAGCAAAACCTCGGGAGGGCTTTCGGGTTCGCTTTCGGCCATAAAGAGAATGGGGCCATGTTCAGTCATATGAGCGTCATGTACGCTAACGCTCTCTATAAGAGAGGTTTTGTCCGAGAGGGATACGAGGTATTGCAATCGATTTACGATTTAAGCAATGACTTTGAACGCAGCCGCATGTATCCGGGTATTCCCGAGTACATCAACGAGAAGGGGAGAGGGATGTATCCCTATCTTACCGGGTCGGCAAGCTGGCTTTTGCTCACCATGCTGACCGAGGTTTTTGGAGTGAAAGGAAATCTGGGACATCTGCTCCTGGAGCCGAAGCTCAGACCTTCGCAATTCGGAGCCGACGGTACTGCTGCTGTGCATACGCGGTTTGCGGGTAAAGTGCTTCAGATTGTATACAGCAATCCGAAGCGGCTGGATTACGGAAGCTATACGATTCAATCGGTTACACTGAACGGCGAGAAGGTCCAGCTGCGCAGTCAGAAGCAGGGGGCTGCCGAATTGGATCGCAGCTTGCTGTCCGCGTTATCCGATGACGAGTGTCAACGGATTCTTGTCGAGCTTGCCTGACACACGAGCATACAATATTTCGGAAGCCCTGGCAGGCAATTCGGCCGGGGCTTCTTCATCATGAATGGAGCGATTGTTTTGGGACATCAATTAGCAAACGGACAATTGGAAGTTGATATTGCGGAAATCGGCCGTTATCAAGGCACGCGTTTTGACCGGACCGGTTTCATTACCCAGGTCAAATTAACCAAGAGCGGTCACACATTCTGCGTACACGAGTTTGCGGAGGGTTTTAACGCTCAGGGCGGGTCTGGATTGTGCAACGAGTTTGGACTGCATGAGGGGATGGGGTATGCAGAGGCCGAAATAGGAGAAGGGTTCCCTAAATTAGGGGTGGGGATTCTTAAACGGGTCAGCGAGGACCCGTATCACTTTCAGTATACGTATCCGGTGGAACCTTTCGATATTGATATGACTTCGGATGACGTAAGTCTCACCTATACGATTCATCCCAGGAACGTCAAGGGGTATGCGGCAAAACTCGTTAAGAAAATCTCGATTCAGGACACGGCCTTAACGATAGACTATGAGCTCTGCAATGAAGGAAGCCAGAGGATCGATACGGAGGAGTATATTCATAATTTCATAGGGATTAACGAGGAGCTGGTAGGACCAGCGTATAAACTGAAGTTACCGGTCCCTGTCCGTTTTACGGAGGTCGAATCGGATTATACATCGGATCTGTTATCCGTTCAGGATTGCGAGATAGGCTGGAACGCCAGACCGAGCAAGCCTTTTTACGGAAGAATACAAGGCTTTAACGGCAGCGAGTTTCCTTATTCATGGGAGCTAACGCACACTGCCAGCAGGGCGGGAGTAAGGGAGATCAGTGATTTTCCGGTCGCGTATATGGCTCTGTGGGGGGTGGGCCATGTCATCTCGCCGGAAGTGTTTATTCAACTGAGCCTGGCTCCCGGAGAAAAGAGAACCTGGAGCAGAAAGTATCAATTCTTCTGTTGGTAGCCGGACAATTTAATGTGAATAATTACACTTGAAGGTCTATGGGATTGTTGCTATGATTAGCGTTAATTAGCATTCATAGTAGAGAAAGGGTGGAGAGTCTTTTGAGCAAGAGAGCATACAATTTTAACGCAGGACCTGCTGCATTGCCGCTTGAAGTATTGGAGCGCGCCCAGGCCGAATTCGTCAATTACGGAGATACCGGCATGTCGATCATGGAAATGTCGCATCGCGGTGCTGTGTATGAAGCTGTGCATAACGAAGCGCAGGAGCGCCTGCTGTCCCTGCTGGGGAATCCATCCGGCTACAAGGTGTTGTTCATCCAGGGCGGTGCAAGCACACAATTTGCGATGATTCCGATGAACTTCCTGGGACAAGGCCAGGTTGCGAACTATGTAATGACGGGAAGCTGGTCTGACAAGGCGATTAAAGAAGCCAAACTGATCGGCGAAACTCATGTGGCGGCCTCTTCCGAGGAGAGCAAGTACATGGCTCTGCCTAGCCTTAAGGACATCCAACTGTCGGATCATGCAGCTTATCTCCACCTTACGTCCAATGAAACGATTGAGGGCACGCAGTTTAAGGAATTCCCGGATACCGGCTCGGTGCCGCTTATCTGTGATATGTCGAGCGATATTCTCAGCCGCCCGTTCGATATGAACCAATTCGCCATGGTTTATGCGGGTGCCCAGAAGAACCTGGGGCCATCCGGCGTTGCGGTTGTGATCGTTAGAGAGGATATGATTACAGATTCTCCTAAACATCTGCCTACTATGCTCCGTTACAATACGTATTTGAAAAATAACTCGCTGTACAATACGCCGCCGTCATTCGGCATCTATATGATCAACGAAGTGCTGAAGTGGATTGAGGAGAAGGGTGGCCTGCAAGGCGTTCAAGAGATGAACCGCAAGAAAGCCGCACTCATCTACGATGCCATCGATCACAGCGAAGGCTTCTACCGCGGCTGCGTGAATGCAGAGGTGCGTTCCGATATGAACATTACCTTCCGTCTTGCCTCCGAAGAGCTGGAGAAGGAATTCGTGAAGGCTTCGGAGCAAGCAGGCTTTGTCGGCTTGAAAGGTCATCGCAGCGTCGGCGGTTTGCGGGCTTCGGTCTATAATGCCGTTCCGTACGAGAGCGCTCAGGCGCTCGTAGAATTCATGCAGCAGTTTAAGAACAGTCACAGCTAATAGCATATAAGATTACACCATGATAACCTTCCGCCGATTTACGTGGAAGGTTATTTCTGGATACCCCGGGAAATCGGGAAGGAATCGGTTATAATAAAAATAAAACAGAAGAAAAGGTGGACTTATCAACATGGCATTACACATCGTACTAGTCGAACCGGAAATTCCAGCCAATACGGGCAATATCGCCAGAACTTGCGCCGCAACCGGCACACATCTGCACCTGGTCCGTCCGCTCGGCTTCAATACAGATG
Organism: Paenibacillus sp. QJM3NY_38; assembly: GCF_056173265.1. Classification (NCBI taxonomy): domain Bacteria; kingdom Bacillati; phylum Bacillota; class Bacilli; order Caryophanales; family Paenibacillaceae; genus Paenibacillus; species Paenibacillus sp. QJM3NY_38. The sequence continues at coordinate 5,809,393 of NZ_CM149665.1, read as the reverse complement.
ACAAAACCTTGAAACGGGCCGGGCTGGATTACTGGTATGCCGTACATATTGAATATCATGATTCCTTTGAGGAGCTGCAGGCACTTTATCCGGAAGGACGCTATTTCTACGCCACGACGAAGGCAACTAAGCGTTATATGGACATTGATTATCAAGACGGGGATTTTTTGGTGTTTGGCAAAGAAACCAAGGGATTGCCGCCGGAGCTGCTAGCCGCGAATAGCGAGCATTGTATTCGCATGCCGATGACCGATAAGGTGCGTTCTTTGAATTTATCCAACTCTGCAGCCATTATGGTATATGAAGCACTGCGTCAATTGGATTTCCCGGGTATGGAATAATTTTTGATAAACTTTGAGTTTTTTGGGTAATATCATCCAGTATACCTAGATGATATTGAAAAAAACTAAGAAATTCTTAATTTCCAGCAGGATTCGACAACTTTTTATCGAACTATTATACTAGGCCCTTGTTATCAGTTCTGAACTGTGGTGTCAGAAATCACTTGTTGAAAATGAAAGAGGTGTACAATCGTTATGAAACCTGCTGGTGTTGTTCGTAAAGTGGATCAGCTGGGAAGAATCGTTCTGCCTAAGTCTCTACGCAAGAGATATCAAATGAACGAGGGGGATCCCGTAGAAATTCTTGTACAGGGGGACCATATCATATTGGAGCGCTATCGTCCGAAATGCGTCTTCTGTGGTTCTATGGACGGAGTAAGCGAGTTTAAAGAACGCTATATCTGTTCACAATGCATGTCCGAAATGCAGCAGCTTCCGAAACATGCCTAGGACCTTAAAATGAATCACCTTTTGCGCATCGCTAATGAGCGGTGCCTTTTTTGTCCCTCAAAAAATAAAACTCCCCCGATATACGAGGGAGACGCCTTACAGGCCTTTGGTTTTATCATCATTGTATGCCGCGGTCCAAATGCCAACCATGTAAAGGGCGAATACGAGCATGACGATCCAAAATGTTAATGAGAACGACATTCTTGCCACCTCCTGCTAAGCTAACCTTATTATAACCACCTTGAGCCAAAAAATAAACGAGAATATGAGGGCCGATTCTATCATTTGAAAAATAAGAAGTGCGTAGGTACCGGACGCAGACTTCCGTCCGATGGTTTGTTCACGACGCGGCCGTTTAGGATTAGGGATGCGGACCCGCCCCCATCCAGATTATAAGCATCGATCACGCCCAGCTTTTTAAGCTTGTTTTGCAGCTCTTGCAGCGTGGCTCCCGATTTGCCCTTCTCATCATATCCTTCGGTAACCAGGATGAGCAGCTGATCGTCCTTATAGTTGCCGATGACGGTACGCGGTGCCCGGCCGGGGGTCGTTCTCCATTTCTCGGGAATTGTCGTTTTGCTGCCGTTTTGGAGCAGCACGGGGACAAAGGTAGCACCGAACATGGGATCGAGCCGGTCAAGCTCGCTCTGGCTGTAGAACTTGCCACCGATCAGCTTGCCGGATTTGCTCATGCCGACAAAGGCAAGATCCTTGAAGCTCGGTTGAAACCCCGAGACGTATTTGCCATCATAATAGGTCGTGCTCAGTGGATGTCTGCCCCCGTTCCCGTCAGCGTATCCACCGGCATTAATTCCCGCGACCGCACCATGCCGGCTTACGGCGCGCATGGTGGTTTCGACGGACCCGGGTCTGCCGCTTTCGCTGCCAAGCGACATCTTCATCGCGGAAGGATCCTTCAGTTTGACCTTCATCGCATAGCCGTGATAGGTGCCCGGATTGATCTTGTACAACTCGATTCGAATCCGGTCACTGTTGACCGTTTCAATAGGGACACCCAATTTGGTTGTGATCCGTCGATTATAGATTTGCTCCGGGCGCGCGGCTTGTGCTTCCGCTGTTTGCAGAATGGTTCCTACCGTGGCGGTCGTTTGCCGATAGAGCTTGGCCGTTTTTTCAATGGAGGATATCGTCTGTTCCGCATAGACAGCGGCTTGATCCAAATCCTGTTTGATCACGGCGGACTGTTCCGATATGCTGCCGGATGGTATGTACTCGGCGGTGTCGTGCGACAGGCGCGGCGGTTCCGTAATGAACCACATACATAGCAGCATTCCGATAAAAGGTGCAATGGCCAGCATAAACGTACGGTTTAACTGCTTGGGACGGATATACTTCAGTGTTCTCACTTCAGCAGCTCCATCTTGCGTTCCAGCTCTTTCAGCTGTTTCTCAACTTGGCTTAGTTGACTGTACAGCTTGTTGCTGTTGTCCGTTTTGCCGCTAGCCTGATCCTTGGTAAAGGTCAGCAGCTCATTAAACGACTGAACCTTGCTCTGCATCTCGTCCATTTCCTGAACCAGCTCGTTAAACCTTTGGTCGTACTCTGCTTTGAATGACGCCATTTCCTGGCGCGTATCCTGCTGCAGCTGCACCACAACTTGCTCCTTCAAGTGATTGCTATATAGGTAGGCTGCGGTGGTACCCAGCCCGATGAGAACAATCCAAAATACCCAGAACCATTTGGTAGATGGCCCCTTTTGCTGCACTTCCTCACGGGATTTATAGGGGGTATTGTGTTCCTGCTCCAACATTGGCATTTCATCACCCCTCAAAAACTATCATTTTTTCCAAATTTCATTCTAACATGTCAGAATTACTTTCGCAAAGACGAACCAATAGCACTTGTTTTTATGAAAAATAGATTGCCTAGAAAGATAGAGTGGGATACAATCTGTATAGATTTGATTATCAAATAGGATACATATAAGACATTCGCCATGCATACCGTCAAAGGCCCTGCGCCTATAGGATTAATTAACCTAATTTCTATACGTATAACGGCTCTAAATTGCGTCTATCCATATCTGCAAACAACGAAGATTCGCAATACCGGATATGTAAGAAATTGACGGCGCTTACTTAATAGAGATACTAGAGATTCAAGTTTGTTGATACAGGAGGTCTATTAGAAAATGAATCAGGTTTGGCGGGTAGTTATCGTCGGCAGTCAACCTACAAGCATGCTGGGAACAAAATTGATCTTGGAAGAGCAGCAGGATCTGCTCGTTGAGGGAATGACATCCTCGGATTCAGAAGGGCTTCGCATGGTCGGGGATTTGCTTCCTGACTTGGTACTATTGGATTATCATTTGTCGGAACATACCTCGGAAGCCGTATTGGAGCAGATGAAGCAGCTGTCCCCGAAGACCCATGTCGTCATTATGACCGACAATGATGGCCTTCCTTTGCTGCAATCCTTGATCAGCCGCGGGGCAAGCGGCCTATTGTCCAAGCAGGCATCCACATTTCAGCTCATACATATGATTACCGGACTCCGGGAAGGCGTTGCCTCGCTGCCGCTCGATTGGGTAAGGCAAGGCATCTGGCCGTTAACGGCCTCTGCAATGAACGAAGGCGGACTCCAGCTCTCCGAGACGGAGGCTTTTATAATGGAACGGATTGTCCAGGGCATTACATACGACAAAATCGCCATGGAAATTCAGGTGAGCCGCCGCTCGATTGACAATTACCTTCGTAAAATCTATGTGAAACTCGGGGTATCCACCCGTGCACAGGCGATCGAGAAGTATGCGCTGTATACCCGTCAAGGCAGGCAAATATATGCCTAATGCAGGATTAAGGTATAATATATACATATCAGGAATACCTTTTAGAGGTTGTTAAGAGGCTCCTGAATACAAAACCGAGGTTTTGATAACGGTTAGAGGAGGGACTTCCATGCAGTATTCCTTTGCTTCCCGTGCACAGACCCTTTTGTCATCCCCGCTGCGCGATATCAGGGAACTTGCGAAGCGGGATTCTTTTATTTCCTTGGCAGAAGAGCTGCCGGCCGAAGAGTTATTTCCTTTGCATTCACTCGCTGAAGCGGCGACCTCGGTGCTCTCCGAGGACCCGCTCGCCTTGCAGTACGGTGAGGCAGAAGGCTATGGACCGCTGCGCGAGTGGCTGAGCGAGGACTTTTCCCGCCGTAAAGGCCTGAGCGTCCAGCCGCAGCATATTCTGCTGACCACGGGCACGCAGCAGGCCATCGATTTGCTGGTCAGGGTGTATGTGGACCCGGGCGATCCGGTGCTGGTGGAGAACCCCACCTCACCGGGACTGCTCCAGGTGCTGCGTCTTCAAGGTGCGGTCATCGTGCCTGTGGAGGGAGATCAAGACGGGATGCTGCCGGAGCACCTGGAGGCCATGATCCGGCAGCACAAGCCGAAGCTGCTCATGGCTGCGCCCAATTTTACCAATCCGACAGGCGTGATGTGGAGCTTGGAGCGGCGTCAGCAGGTGCTGGAGCTGTGTGTCTCGCATGGACTTCTTATCGTGGAGGATGATTCTTACGGCGATCTTTATTTTGCGGACGCCAAGAATCCGAAGCCCCGAATTCCTTCCATCTTCTCACTTGAAGAGCCGCAGGGAGGACATGTCTTGTATGTGGGCTCGTTCAGTAAAACGGTAGCGCCGGCGCTGCGTACGGGATGGGCTGCCGGGAACCGGCGCTTGATTGAGATGATGACGGCCGTGAAGCAGATGGCCGACTGGCAATCCAGCATGCTGAACCAGCGGATGCTGCACCATCTGCTGGAATCGAAGCATTTCAAGCTGGAGGACCATATCTGCATGCTCAATCGGGAATACGCAACGAGGCTCAAGCTGATGGTGGAGCTGCTGAAACGCAGCGCGTGGAAGGATTCGAAGTATGCGGTGCCTCCCGGGGGGATGTTTCTCTGGGTACAGCTGCCTCCGGGCTTGAATGGGGATGCGCTCTTAAGAGCCGCTCTATTAAAAGGAGCCGCTTTCCTGCCAGGCTCGATGTGCTCGGCGGCAGATCGTACCCGTGAGTGTATCCGGCTGAATTTTACGCATCCGGGGCGGGATGAACTGCTGCTCGGCATGAATCTCATCAGCGAAGCCGTGATGGAATTTACAGCCCGGAATTAGACATGGAAGGCTTCTTTATGCGAATCGTGTATAACATAGCAAAGCTGCTGATTGAACCTGATTTCAGGTTCGGAATAGAATCAGCAGCTTTTTTTCATGGGCGAATATGTACTTGTTCAAGGGTCTGCATCCGGAGTTTATGATTTCAATACGGAAGCATAGTCTGCCAGAGCCTGTACGCCGGCCGGTGTCAGCACGTAGCGTCCGCGGCTCACCCGGCGGAACCAGCCGTAGTAATTGCGCTGCAGAATGTCAGCCGCCGATCCCACGCCGCTCCGATCGCGAACGGCCGCGGGAGAAATACCGGGCAGCACCGCTGGTGTAACTTCTTGAAGCTCATGCCCCTCCTGCAGTTCGCGCGAGCTTCGCTGCTCCACTTCCGCCGCATTCATGGCAGCAGCAACGCGCAGTGTCTTCTCGCGGTAAGCGGTAACCAGCTTCGCTCTCGTCACCCCGCCCGTATTGTAATCGCCGCTGCGCTCACGAAATTCATACAGCAAGCGTTCCTTGCGCCTGATGGCGGTCCGTCCCTTCTGTACGGCTATCTCCGGCTCACAGAGCACCTCGACGAAGGGCGCTTTAGTTTTGTAGAAGGTGACCGTAATGAGTCCTAGTCCCAAACGTCCGCAGAGCCCCGTCAGTTCCGCCCAGCGCTGATTGACGGCTCCTTTCTTCGCCCGGCTCTTCTCGACGGCAAGGTAAACGTACGGAGTTAGCTTCAACCGCTCGATGCCCTGGAGCAGAAGGGCCAGATTGAATGTTTTTTTCAGCTCCACAATCAGCGGTTCATCGGCGCCCTCTTTCATGCCGACAAGGTCACAATTGCGTACTTCACCCTTCACTTCATAACCGTTTAGTTCAAAAAAGGCCTTCAGGGGAGCGTACAGCTCGGCTTCATGCTTTATCGCCATGATGACTCTCCTTTTATTCGAAAGATGCTTTAATGTCAAGTTAATGTAATTTCAGTATAGCATGGGGACGGCTCGCATGGCGTACCCGAGTGTAGAATGGACCGGTGGTTAGATAAATTTGCATGCGCATGACTTCGAAAATAAGGTCAACTATTCCAAGCAAGTCGCATAGGTATGTAATACACTTTTTCGAAAATGGAATGTTTTCTAATGACGCTGTGGAATGGAAGCCAATCCCCATAAACAGACTCATAGGAGGTAGCGAAATGGATATTTTCGAACGCATAGCATCGTATCGGGCAGAAGGCGACCGTTTGGCGTGGAGCGGCACATTCAGGGAATACATTGAAATACTTAAGAAGGATCCCTCTCCAGCCATGACGGCACATGCCCGTGTATATGACATGATCGAATCCTACGGTTTCGAAGAGAGCGGGGGCCAGAAAAAATATAAGTTTTTTGAACAGGAAATCTTCGGTCTCGACCGGGCTGTTGAGAAACTCGTTGAGGAATATTTCCATTCCGCGGCCCGCAGGCTGGATGTGCGCAAACGCATACTGCTGCTTATGGGGCCTGTCAGCGGCGGGAAATCCACGCTGGTCACGCTGCTGAAGCACGGCCTGGAGAAGCATTCCCGTACCGATCGGGGAGCCGTATACGCGATCTCCGGCTGCCCGATGCAGGAAGAGCCGCTGCATCTGATTCCGCTGGAGCTCAGACCGGAAATCGAGAAGGAGCTTGGCGTCCGAATCGAGGGCAACTTGTGCCCGGCCTGCCAGCTTCGCCTCAAGACCGAATACGGCGGAGATATCGAACAGGTGGAAGTCGAGCGGGTATTAATCTCCGAGGAGAACCGCGTCGGCATCGGTACATTCAGTCCGTCCGATCCCAAGTCGCAGGATATTGCCGATTTAACCGGCAGCATCGATTTTTCCACCATTACGGAATACGGCTCGGAATCGGATCCGCGGGCCTATCGTTTTGACGGTGAGTTAAACAAGGCGAACCGCGGTCTGATGGAATTCCAGGAGATGCTGAAATGCGATGAAAAATTTCTGTGGAATTTGCTCTCCCTGACCCAGGAAGGGAACTTTAAGGCGGGCCGGTTCGCGCTGATAAGCGCGGATGAGCTGATCGTGGCTCACACCAACGAATCCGAGTACAAAGCATTTATTGCCAATAAGAAAAACGAGGCGCTGCAATCCCGGATGATTGTCATGCCGATTCCGTATAACCTGCGAGTCAGCGACGAGGAGAAGATCTACTCGAAGCTGATCGGCCAAAGCGATATGAAGCATATCCATATCGCGCCGCACGCGCTTCGTTCTGCCGCGATATTCTCCGTCTTGACGCGTCTGAAGGAAACGAAGAAGCAGGGCATGGATCTGATCAAGAAGATGCGCATGTACGACGGGGTAGAAGTTGAAGGATATAAAGAAGCGGACCTGAAGGAGATGCAGAATGAATATCTGGAAGAAGGCATGTCCGGGATTGATCCGCGGTATGTCATTAACCGGATATCCAGTGCTTTGATTAAGCAGGATCTTCAGTGCATTAACGCGCTGGATATGCTGCGGGCGATCAAGGATGGGCTGGATCAGCATGCCTCGATTGCCAAGGAGGAGCGGGAGCGCTATCTGAATTTTATTGCTGCCGCACGCAAGGAGTATGATGATCTGGCGAAGAAGGAAGTTCAGAAGGCCTTTGTGTATTCCTTTGAGGAGTCTGCCAAGACGCTGTTCGAGAATTATTTGGATAACATCGAAGCATTCTGCAACTGGACGAAAATCCGCGATCCGTTAACCGATGAGGAGATGGATCCGGACGAAAGACTGATGCGTTCGATCGAGGAGCAGATCGGCGTCTCGGAAAACGCAAAGAAGGCTTTCCGGGAGGAGATCATGATTCGCATCTCGGCTTATTCCCGAAAGGGCAAAAAGTTCGAATATCACAATCATGAGCGCCTGCGCGAGGCGATTGAGAAGAAGCTGTTCACCGACCTGAAGGATATCGTCAAGATTACAACCTCGACGAAAACGCCGGATGCCGTGCAGTTAAAACGGATCAACGAGGTGAGCTCCAGACTGATCGAGGAGCATGGGTATTGCCCGGTATGCGCGAACGAGCTGCTGCGTTATGTAGGCAGTCTGTTGAACCGGTAATATCGGATAGAATAACGGAATGTCATGAGAAACCACCTGTAAAGATAGGGTGGTTTCTCATGCTTTGGGATGAAATGGCCGGTTGATCAGTGCAAATATACACACAATTAGGACTTTGGCATTATGTCCGTATGGTAAATATAGTCTATAATGGACCCTAAGTACTTGAACCTGTGATATGGATCACGCTATTTAGGAGTGGAGTTATCGAAATGATTGATGTTTCCCCGAAAAGACGCCAACAGTTGGAGTATATCGGATTGGATGAACAAGGGCTGGAGCTGCTGGCCATTCATCGCGACGTGTTTGCGAAGGTGGTTGAAGAAGTCGTTAACCGGTTTTACGCGCAGATCGGGACGCAGCCGCAGCTGATGCAGATTATCGAGCGCACCTCGACGGTGGAACGGCTTAAGGAGACCCAGCGGGTATACTGGATGTCCCTTGCGGCAGGAAGAGTGGATGAAACTTATATTGCCGAACGGATTAAGATCGGACAAGTTCACTCTAGAATCGGCTTGAAAACGGATTATTACCTTGGAAGCTACATGGTTTATCTGGATATCGCTACCGATTTACTGAAGCAAATCGTACCGGATCAGTGGATCCAAGTGGTGCATGCCCTGAGCAAGATGTTTAATCTGGATTCCCAGCTCGTTCTGGAAGCTTACGAAATGAAAGAGAAAGAGAAAATCAACAATTTGGTATCGGATCAACAAAGAATGTTGGAAGCGATTACAAACGCGGTTCAAGAATTGACGGCCATGATCGTGGAGCTGGATCAAAGCGCGGCGTTAATGGCAGACAATGCGATCAAAACAGCGGAAGCACAGGATAAAGCGCATACGCTGACTTCCGAGCTGGGCGAAGAAATTCTGCATATTGAGCAGATGGGAAGTTTGATCAGGGAAATCTCGGATCAGAGCCACTTGCTCGGTCTGAATGCGGCGATTGAGGCTGCTCATGCCGGGGAATTAGGCAGAGGCTTCGAGGTGGTTGCCGGGGAAGTTCGAAAGCTGGCCACCCATTCCAAGAAGGCGATGGACGAGATTCAGGACAAGGTCAGCGGCATTATCCGCAAGCTGGGGCTTGTGGAGCAGGAATCAGAGAAAACATCCTTGAACGCACGAAATCAGGCGGCAAGCTCGCAGGAATTGGCTGCTTTTGTGAAAATGATGGAAAAGCTGGCCGATGATTTGGAATCACTTCAGCATGAATATGATGTTCAGAAGCACGATGTCCAAGAGGGAGCCATATCCCAGAAGGTAAGTGTATAACAGGGATCCAAGAAGCGAACGGATTAAGGATATCCCTAAACAACAGCAGCACCCGTGCATGGAGGAATCCCCCAGCGCGGGTGCTGCTGCTCTATGGCCCATCATGCCCTTCAAGCGCTGCGTTGTTAAATAAATCGCCGATGGAGCTTCTTGCCGTCGTAGGAGAACAGGATCGGTTTGCCCTCGATCATGCTGTGCAGATGCACGGGTTTGCCCCAGAGCCGGTAAACATAGGGGATGGTGCGCTCCATATACTTCAGGTCAAGCTCTATGCCCTCGTACAGATGCTTGATCATCAGCTCACCGGAGCGAAGATGATCGCCATCGGTTACCACGAGAAACGGCGAGCCGCCGTTTACGCGGGAGACGACCAGCTGGTCGCGGATATTTTCCCACGCCTTATCGGTGATTTTCCACTCCGGTCCTTTTTTCTCGAAGACATAGAGGTCCAGGTCCTCCACGAGTTCCTTCGTTAAATAATTGCGCAGGAAGGAAATATCGGAGTCGTATTCGCGCACATCAAACATCTTCTCCCGATCCCAGCGGCGTTCGATATCCTCGAAGATTTTCAGACCCAGGTAGTAGGGATTCAGGCTGTGGCGCGACGGCTGCACGACCGAGGCGTTGAGCTTGGCGAATTCCACCGTTTCCTCGCTGGTCAGGTCCATCTCCCGCAGAATGCGCTGATGCCAGTACGAAGCCCAGCCCTCGTTCATGATTTTGGTTTCCATCTGCGGCCAGAAGTACAGCATTTCCTCCCGCAGCATACTCATAATGTCCCGCTGCCAATCCTCCAGAATATCGGAGTGCTCCTGAATGAACCACATGATGTCTTTCTCCGGCTCGGGCGGGAAGCGTTTGGGTGCTGCCGGTGATTTATCGGCTTTGTCTTCGCCGTCATCATCCATATCCCACAAATCATCGTACCGGCCAGGAGGCTTTTGCCGTTTGGCTTCCTCCTTACGCTCCAGCACCCGCCGTGCATTGTACCGCTGCTTATCGAGTTTATCCGGTCTTATGATATGCGGATCCACATGCTCTTGAATCGCCAGTACAGCGTCGATAAACTGCTCCACCGCCTCCGTGCCGTGCTCAATCTCGTAACGGGAGATGCGTTCGGCAGTAGCCGACATGCTTTCAACCATATTACGATTGGAGACGGAGAAACGGGCGTTGTTTTTAAAGAAATCGCAGTGTGCAAGGACATGGGCCACAATGAGTTTATTTTGAATCAGGGAGTTGCCATCCAGAAGAAACGCATAACATGGATTGGAGTTGATCACGAGCTCGTAGATTTTGCTAAGGCCGAAGTCGTACTGCATCTTCATTTTATTGAAGGTTTTTCCTAAGCTCCAGTGGCTGAACCGGGTAGGCATGCCGTATGCGCCGAAAGTATATATGATGTCTGCCGGGCAGATCTCATATCGCATAGGGTAAAAATCAAGGCCAAAGCCTGTAGCGATCTCGGTAATCTCTGCAATGGAACGTTCCAGTTCCGCGATCTCGTCTTGGTGCACGAGAATCCCCCCTTCGTTATTAAAAACATGGTTCTTATCATTTATATGGAATCTTGCTGCAGATATGCGGGCTGACGAGGGGATGCCGGGAATATGTACGGGCTTCTGCGAAAAAAGAGTCCCGTCTCGTTCCTCAGACGTAGCGAGCTGCCAGACCACGTAACGATGCTCCTCGGAAAACTTTGCGTTATAATGGGATTAATCCAGCGGTTTGGCAGACTTCTCCATTTATTAACCGCTGGATAATAAGATGAGGTCAGGGAGGCAAATGAATGATCGAATTTCCTAAACCCGATGTGGAGCAATTTTTTCAAACTTATGGCATTCGTACCTTTGGAATTAGCGCAGACGAGTCACGGCTCGTGTTCAGCAGCAGCCTGAACGGAAAGTTCAATTTATGGGCCATGGAGTTAGAAGGGGAGACGTCCTACCCTTATCCGCTTACATACAATGACCAGATCGCAAGCTTTATCAAGCTGGACCCGGAAGGGCGACATATCTTAACGGCGTTTGACCGTGACGGGAATGAGAACTATCAGTTTCATGCGCTTCGCTGGAACGGCGGCGAGCCGATGCCCTTGTTCGAAGGGGCCGATGCGGATGACAAACATTATTTCGTGCATCTGTCGGAGGATGGCAAGCGATTGTATTACGTCACATCGAAGGGGAATCCGTCCTTCCTCAATTCGCGCGTATATCATCTGGACACCAAGGAGGATCATTTGCTGCATGAAGGCGAGGTGACGTCGACCGAAATGTGTGCCGTGAGCCCCGACGAGAAAACTATCGCATATACGAAAATGTATGCCAACACCTACTATGTCAGTTACGTGAAGCGTGAAGGCGGCGAGCCGCTCTGCTTGACACCTTCCCCTGATCAGGTTCACATCTCGGGTGATGTGCTGTTCGCCAGCAATGACCAGGTCATTTTCGCAACGGATTACGAATCGGAATTTTCATATGTAGCCACTTACGACATTCCTCAGCAGAAGTTTGAACCTCTGTGCCGCATCGACCGGGAGAGCATCCAGCTCTTGCGCTACCATAAGGATTCACGGACTCTCTATATCGTCACGGAAAAAGGGGTGGAGGATCGACTGTATGCCTATTCGCTCGACAGCGGGGCGTTAACCGCCATTCCTCTTCCATCGGATATTGTGGAGCAGTTGAACGTGACAAAGTCCGGCAATCTGTACCTGCTTGCCCGCGGCGCCGTGAAGCCGCTTAACATTTACCGGTATGCGGATGGCGCATGGAGCATGATCACGAAGAATGTCCTGACTGGATTAACCGACGAGGACATGGTGACACCGGAGGTTGTGACGTATCCTTCTTTTGACGGCATGGAGATCGAAGCGCTCCTGTTCCGAGCCAAAGACCATGTGGCGAACGGTTATACGGTTTTTTGGCCGCATGGCGGCCCGCAAGCCTCGGAACGCAAGCAGTTCCGTTCCATGTTCCAGTATATTCTGGCCAAAGGTTATCACATCTTCTGTCCGAACTTCCGGGGAAGCACGGGTTACGGCAGCTCCTTCGTGAAATTGGTGGAGCAGGATTGGGGCGAGGGACCGCGAAAGGACTGTTTGGCAGGCATGGATTGGCTGTTTGAGCAAGGCATTTCGAACCGTGAGAAGCTCTTCGTGATGGGTGGAAGCTACGGCGGTTATATGACTCTGCTGCTGGCAGGACGTAATCCGGAGTATTTCAAAGCGGCCATTGATATTGTCGGGGTCAGTAACCTGTTTACCTTCTACAATTCGGTACCCGAACACTGGAAGCCGATTATGGAACGCTGGATAGGCGATCCGGAACGGGATAAAGAACGTTTTATCAAGGATTCGCCGATTGCGTACCTGGATGATATGGTGAACCCGATGCTGATCATCCAAGGGGCTAACGATCCGCGTGTCGTCAAAGAGGAATCTGACCAAATCGTCGAAGCCTTGAGGGCGAAGGGACGTGATGTGGAGTATCTCGTGTTCGAAGACGAGGGGCACGGCATTACGAAGAAGGCCAACGAAAAAATCGCTTATGCGCGGATGGTCGAATTCCTGAAGCGCAATCAGTAAGAGGCCGTATGAAAAAAGAGGCGTACCCAAGGTCCATTCGGACTCTGAGGTACGCCTCTTTCCCTGTTAGTTATCTATAGTCTCGCTCGGATTCCAGAGCTTGATTCCATCGTCCTCCAGGATGCCTAAGGTTACATCCGAAATGTTCGGATCCTGGGTCAGCAGGGCGTTGATTCTCATTTTGGAATGGCCGGCCTCGGCCAGGGTCATCCCTTTCTTCAGTTCAATGTAGGCCTCCACATGATAGTTGCGGCCTTCTTGCAGAATGCGAAGACGATTGATGTCGCGGACATCCGGATCGCCGAGAATGATCTGGGAGATCTTATCTTCCACTTCATTCGGAGCGGCGACCCCGATTAAGCCGACCATATTGTCATATCCGACCTTAAAGGCTACGCCTACCATCAGACAGCCGATCAGGATCGTGGCGATTCCGTCCAGGATGAGGAAATTGAAGAAATGCGCGAACACAATGGCGATCAGCGCGAAGAGGGCGCCAAGCGTAGCCACGATGTCTTCATAGAACACAAGCCGTGTAGGCGGGGCAGCACGGCCGGCATTTTTGAAAGCGGCGGGCAGCAGGGCAAATCCGGATGCTTGAACACGGGTTTCCTTCATAATCTCTTTCATGGCTTTCATCAGGATGGAGCCATCAATGATAACGGCAATGGCCAGCACAATGAAATTAAGCCAGAAATTCGTGGCTTCTTCCGGATGCTTTAACAGCTTGAAGCCTTTCAGTATCGTTTCGTAGGCCATGATGGTAACCACGATCACCGCAACCATGCAGACCAGATTATGACTCTGCCGAATCCGGTGGGGAACTTCTTGGTCGGCTTCCGCTCGGCCAGCACACTGCCTACGAATACAAACCCCTGGTTTACGGCATCGGCCACCGAGTGCATGGCGGATGCAAACATCGTACCGCTGCCGCTAACGGACGCCGCAATCCCCTTGATTATGGCCAATCCCGTGTTGCCCAGTGCTGCAATGGCGGATGAGGTGTTTCCTTTCTTAATGAGCTGCCATGTGTTCTTCAATCCAAACCCTCCGTCATAATGTCGATTTCGATTTAAATCCGAAGTATATATTATCATATGATGCCAAATTAAGGGTATCCCCTATCCTGGCGTGAAGCATGATGTCATACATATTACTTAACATGTTTTTTATTACATTAATCATTATTTACTCATATCTTCATTTCTTACCCAATACATTAAGAATATAGTGGAAAATAAAGGGATGTATGTAGTGAACACGGTTGGTAAGTGGTCTTTAGCAGGATGTGGCGAATCGAGTTACCGCTTGATGACAAAGTGAAAACTGCCTTGCAGCAAAGTGAAAAAACATAAGGAGGAAATGTTATGAAAGCGTTAACAAGTCCAGAGGCAGCGAAAGGCAAGGCGAATGAGGAATGGGGCCTGATTATATGCTCCAGATGTGATGAAATGGTGGACACGATTCCAACCGACGGAGTGAAGATCATTTATGGATATTGCGGAAAAGGGGAATGCAAAGGCACAGACCCTCAAAATTAATGGATAATCGTGAGAGGAATGTAAACAAAGCATGCTTATGGGGAGGAAACTTCCTGAAGCATGCTTTTTTAGTGGATTTATAATCTTTTTTGATAGGGTATAAAAAAATGATTGATACCTAATTATGCCTTTTTGGACGAAAATATGTTGCATATATATTATTTATGACGTATTATATCGGCAAGTAGAGGAAATGCACGCAGGAGGGATCACTATCGAACTGACGACAAGGCAGCAGGATATCGTCGATATCGTAAAAAAACATGCACCCATTACAGGAGATCAGATTGCGGAAATGCTGAATGTCAGCCGAGCCACCCTTCGTACCGATTTATCCAAACTGGTGGTTCTGGATTATATTGATGCCAAGCCAAAGGTGGGGTACTTTCTGGGAAAGCGGGGAACGCGCGACCGGGAGGAGAAGTTCCGCCTTCTCAAAATGAAGGTTGGCGATCTGCACGGCGTTCCGGTTATTGTGCGTGAGACCACGACGATTCATGAAGCCGTTGTATCCTTGTTTCTGGAGAACGTGGGGAATCTGATCGTTACCGATGCCGATGGTCATCTGGCCGGGATTGTGTCCCGCAAGGATCTGCTTAAGGTAACGCTTGGCAACCCGACGGCATCCTCCATGCCGGTAAGCCTGATCATGACCCGCCGGGCTAACGTGACAACCGTGCAGCCGGAAGATACGGTGCTGGATGCCGCCCGGAAAATCATCAACCATCAAATCGATAGCCTGCCGGTTGTCGTTCCGTCCACTACGGGAAATCCGGGGGAACACTGGAAGGTTGTCGGTCGGATCACAAAAACGAATATTATCAAAATGCTGCTCGACATGGTAGCCGAGGAATAATGGGAGGAATCGGATGAATCAGGCATTAACTCATTTCATAGCAATCTGTTCGGACTCCATCGGGGAGACGGCTGAAGCGGTCGTGCAAGCTACCCTGCGCCAATTCGAGCTTCCGAATACAGAGATTAAACGTTATATGAACGTTCGCGACGAGGATGAATTGACCGAATTGATGGAGGAGGTGGCGCGGCGCGGAGGCTTTGTGGCCTACACGCTTGTGCAGCCGGAGCTTCGCGAGGTCATGCGGGAGGAAGCCGTGCGGCTCAACATTCGTACGGTGGATATTATGGGGCCGATGATGCAGGCCTTTGCCGATACGTTCAATGACTACCCTAAACGCCTGCCGGGGCTGCTCCATCGCCTGGACGACAGCTATTTCCGGAGGGTTGATGCGATGGAATTCGCTGTCCAATATGACGATGGCAAGGACGTTAGCGCTATTTTGAAGGCAGACATCATATTGCTGGGCGTATCTCGGATCTCCAAGACGCCGCTATCGATGTTTCTCGCTCATAAAGGCTACAAAACGGTCAATTTCCCGATCGTGCCGGAGATGTCGCCGCCGTCGCAGCTCCGAGAAGTCACGAACGGAACAATCATCGGGCTTACGATCGAGCCGGAGCATCTTCTCAAAATCCGCAGCGAGCGCTTAAAGGTCATGGGACTGCCGCATCAGGTGCAGTATGCAGCCCTTGAGCGGATACAAGAGGAACTGGATTATGCCCTGTCGCTGTATGCGGAGCTTGGATGCCCCGTCATTGATGTTACCGATAAGGCGATTGAGGAATCCGCAGGACTGATTATGAATTATCTGAAATAAGGTGCATCGGTAAGGAAAAAAGCTGAAGGAGGGATTCATTCATGGAGAGTTCATTAGCATTGGAGCTTGTAAGAGTGACGGAGGAAGCGGCGCTGCAATCCGCCCGGTGGACAGGAAGAGGGGACAAGAACAGTGCTGATGAAGCCGCGACGGTTGCCATGCGCAAGCATTTTGATTCCGCAGCGATGGATGGTGTCGTTGTCATAGGGGAAGGCGAGATGGATGAAGCGCCCATGCTGTATATTGGGGAGCGCGTAGGGAACCGCAAAGGTCCGAAGATGGACGTGGCCGTGGATCCGCTCGAAGGAACGGAAACGGTGGCCAGCGGGCTGAACAACGCGTTATCCGTAATCGCCGCAGCTCCCCGAGGCACCCTTCTGCATGCGCCCGATATCTATATGCATAAGCTCGCGGTTGGACCCGAGCTTGCGGGCAAGCTGAGTTTGAATGATCCGATTGAGGTCACCCTTCGAAAAGCATCGGAGATCTTATCCAAGCCGCTGTCGGAGATGACGGTATCCATTCTCGATCGCGAGCGACACAGCGCGATGATCAAAGCTTTGCGAGAGTCCGGGGTAAGAATCAAGCTGCTGAGCCACGGGGATGTCATGGGAGCGATCGAGACCTGCACGGACAGCGAGGTCGATCTCTATGTGGGCTCAGGTGGAGCTCCGGAAGGCGTTCTTGCTGCCGCTGCTTTGAAATGCCTGGGCGGAGAAATCCAGGGACGGCTCATACCGGAGTCACCGGAGGATTTCATCAGATGCCAGGACATGGGGTTGAAGCATCCCGAGCAGCTGCTGACGATGGAGGATATGGTAGGCGGCGAAGGCGTATTATTCGTGGCTACGGGCGTGACGGCTGGCGATTTCCTGCGCGGCGTAAAGTTTATGCCGGGACAGCGGGCCGAAACGCATTCCGTCATGATGTACTCCGGCACTAGAACCGTCCGTTATATCCGGAGCGTTCATCATCTGTTTCAAAGCAGTGAAACTTTAGCTGCCGCTGCATCTTCTTAATGCATAAGCAGGGTATCCATAATATAAAGGCACTCCAAAGGTTAGCTTACCTTCGGAGTGCCTTTATGCGTTGTTAGCGGTTTGGCGCCGCCGGATGCTTAACTGTGTCTCTTCCGTCCGAGCATCAGCCAAGCTCCGCCAAGCACAAGCAGCACGGCGATGACAGGCTGCACGACAGACAGGTAATTCAGTACGGGTCCGATTGAGAATACCACGAAGAACAGCAGCGACAATACGGTCAGAATGTTAATCGGGATGAGCAGCCACTTGTTACGTGATCCGAACCAGTAGAACTCGAACAGTCCTGCCGCAACGGCCAGAATAAAGCCGGGCCACATGGAACCCCAAGAGTCAAACAAGGAAGCGATTTGGCTGACAATACCGGCTGTGAGCAGAATGCCGCCCGGTATCAACAGTCCGATACCCTGTCGTCCAACCAGCGAGAAGTACATCCAGTGAAAAAACAGGCCTAACGGGATCACGAACAGCGTAGGCCAGAATGTGGCGAAGATGGAACCGGCGCCTACTGTTCCGCCTTGGTTTAAGAGCAAGTATGCGCCGAGCAGGATGAGCAGCGGTGCCAAGATTGTACGTTTCGTCATACAAACTTCGTTCCTTTCCATTTGTAGATTGATTAATCCCAGAATACCATGCAATGGATGGGGATGTCCTCGGTCCTACGGGGAATGTTTCACCTAGACTTTAGTCTAGGATGGCATGTTTAGCCAATAGGCAGCCCGTTTAATAAGGTCACAAGCGCCCGGTAGGCAAGCCTGAATAAAGAAAAAACAGTCCTGCAGCAAAAGGGTTTCATAGCAGGACTGTTTTTTCCCATTAAAGGATATTATGAAGGCTTCTTGGTATACATGAGTCCAACGGTTTGAGGACCGCAGTGGCTGCATATGACGCAGCCCGCCGTGGAAATGCTAACCTGCCGTGCGCCTGTTTTCTCCTGCAGTTGCTTCTGCAGGAAGCGGGCTTCCTCCTCGGCCATGGTATGTACAACAACGATCAGATCATTGTCCATCTTATCCACTTGAGCCAGCGCATTCTGGATCATCTGATCCAGTGCCTTCTCTTTTTTGCCGCGTACCTTGTAAGCGGGGATCATGCCGCCGTCCACGACTTTGATAACCGGACGGATTTTCAGCAGGCTGCCGATGATGTTTTGCATGCCCGAACAGCGTCCGCCTTTATACAAGTAATCCAGCGTATCGACAACGAATTCGCATTCCACTTCATTCACGGTGCGGCTTAATAGCTCCACAATTTGCGGTATGAATGAACCTTCATTGGCTGCGTGAACAGCCTTCATGACAAGCAGGCCGATACCGGAGGAAAGATTGCGTGAATCAAACACGGTAACCCGGCCCTCGGGCAGCTCACCTGCGGCGATCAACGCATTTTGATAGGTGGAAGAAAGCTCTGATGAAATGCTAAGGAACAGGATATCCTCGCCTTGCTCAATGGATGGCGTGAAGGCCGCAATAAAGTCGGACGGAGAAGGTGCCGCTGTTTTGGGCAGGCTGCCGATCTGATCAACTTTGGCGTATAGCTGTTCCGGCGTGATGTCGACTCCGTCGCGCAAGGATTGTTCTCCGAATACGACGTAGAGCGGAACGATGCCGATATTATATTCTTCTATCCATGAAGGTGGTAAGTCGCAAGTACTGTCAGCAAAAATTCTAATTTTACCAGACATGAACATCTCCCTTTATCAACTAATTGAATCTTGTATTACTAGAATACCTTGTTTGATGAGAAAAGGGAATGCTCTTGTCGTTTTGGGTCGAGAGCTGAGCATACTCCAAAAAAGGCTGTAATGTTGCAACATATTCCATAAGTTCCCCGTTAATTCTAATGGAGGTGGTTTTATGGCTAAGCGTAAGCATTTAAGCAAAATGATCGCATTAACGACCGCTGCATTGCTGCTGATGGCAATAACGGCATGTGGAGGTGAAAACCCAACTTCTCAGCCGCCGGCTAATCCGAATCCCATAGTGGATGATGATGTCAAAGAACCGGCTGAACCCGTCGAAGAGCCGAAAGTCGAGATCAAGCAGGGAACCGGTACTTATGTAGGTCAAATCGATAACAATTCCGTCGAAATTGAAACAGCAGAGGGCCCTACCGCGTTCCGGCTGGGCGAAGGCATGGACCAAGTCATATCCAAGCTTCAGGGAGATGAGTCCGTCTCGTATGAGTATTGGGAGCAGCCCATTGAGGGCGAAGAAGAATTGAAACAGCTGATCCTCACCAAGCTGACGGTGGAAGAGGGAGGCGGGGGCACGGGTTCAGAGAACGCGCAGCTGCCTGCAACCAAAGATTTTGAACTTGAGCTGGAGGGCATGAAAGAGACCAAAACAGCTAAACTGGCCCAGGGTGACGGCTACGCCCTGTATATTTTTGATATCTTTTCCTTTGATGCAAAGACCAACAAGCTGACCATGAATGTGGATCAAGATTATTATGTTGAGATCACGAAGCTGCCTTCGGATTATAACGAGGATGAACTCAGGCTGGAAGCGAAGAAGGAGCTTGCCGAGGCCGGTAAGGTTCGCGAAGCTGGCGACAATGAGAAGCATAAGGTCATGGAGGATGCATCCGTGTATATGATAGGCGAAGGTGAGAGCCTGACCAAAATGTACATTGTGGATGAGATTGACGGACAGGGTTATATCTTCCGCGTCAATAACCCTCACCGCGAACCTTCCGAAGGATTTGCTACGCATGCTTTTACATCCTTGAGCTCGATTATGAATCAATAATGCTCGCAAAAACAGCCTCTGCTGTTTGGCCATAAGGCTAAGCAGCGAGGCTGTTTTGTTATTCATAGCGGATGGATGCATTCATTGTTGCTTGGAGGTCTCCAAATATTGCTTAATAAAGCGCAGTGCATTTGCGTCACGTTCCGTGCCTTCACGAATGCCCGCAAACATTTCTTTCTTAAGGACAGGCAGTTGTTCGCCGAGCGGGCTGCCCATAATATCCACGGCATACACATGCTCCGAACCGTCCTCCTCATTTTTCCCCTTTACCAGCATCTCCGGCGTGAGCAGTTCCTTCAGCTCGCCTTCAACCTCCGCTTCGAGGGGGCGCACCATCCCTTGATTGCCAACCCAATCAAAGGCGGTCTGATCCATAATGTACAGGTCCGGGCGCTCTGTGGACAGTACAAGCAGTGCCTTTTGCAGCATGGCTGCGTCCTGCGGATTGTTGGAATCCAGAGGCGGTACATAGTTAATGTTAACGGTTACGCGTTTCCAATCGGGGAATTGAGCCAGAATTGCATCCTCGATGGGTTTGAGGTCCTGTCCACCATCCTGATTCATATAGGATCCGAGGAACATGACTTCCAGATCAACCGGGGGCAGATTGGCCAACCGTTCTTTCTCGGCCTGATGGTTGAAAATACTGATCACGATATAAATGAGGACGCCGAGTAGAGCAATACCGCCGAGCACATGAAATTTATAATAACGGAAGAAATGATCGGTTTTCTCCGCTGTCCCGGCAAACCTTTTATATTTGCCGTACCGTTTCTGATTCATCTCTTCCAAAGCTTTACGGTTCTCTTCTTCAAGGATGAATTTATAGGCTTTGGTGATGTCGGCAAACTCGGCTTCGATCTCCTCCGCCCGGTCCGGCTCCCGCCTTTGATGTGAGCGGGTTTGGCGCATGAGCAGCGTGTACCGGTCGTCGAGCTGTTCCTTGGTTGCATCCTCCGGCAGACCCATTCGCTCATAGGCTTCTTTCAATTGGTCCATTCATGTCACCTCTTCTATACTGTGAGAGTTTCCTATTTACCAGTATATAGCGTAGAGGCGGCAGGTTACAAACGTTTATATGATGTTTCGACACTTGCCGGCTTGATAATGGGTAAACTGTCATGAACAAGGAAGAAACGCGAAAATGGATATCAAGGCGATATGGTAAATGATTCATCGTCTGCCTGAATGATTATGAATGATTTTGAAAGTTTTAGATTGTTTTTTGATATGTTTATGTTACTATATGCTTTGAGGGGGAATTCACATTATGCTGACGGAAGAAAGATACCGAATCATTTTAGAGCGCTTGCAAGAGCGGGGCGTCGTGAAGGTGCAGGAATTGGTTGAACTCCTTGAAGCTTCGGAATCAACGGTACGGCGTGATTTGATCGACCTTGAAGAACGTCAATTATTAAAGCGCATTCATGGCGGAGCTGCGTTGCCGAGCCCAAAGATACAGGAACCTGGAATTGAGGAAAAAACGTTCAAAAACATTCAACAGAAAAATACCGTTGCCCGGTTAGCGGCAGCACAGGTAGAGGATGGAGAAAGTATTTACCTCGATGCGGGAACGACCACGCTGGCGATGATACCGTTCATCGACGCGAAGGACGTTACGGTGGTAACGAACGGTTTATCCCATATTGAAGCGCTGGTAAGCAAACGAATCAAAAGTTATCTACTGGGCGGCATGATGAAAATTCATACCAAAGCCGTCATCGGAAGCATAGCGCTTCAAAATATGGACAACTTCCGCTTTGACCGCTGCTTTCTCGGCACGAACGGTGTGGATGTAGAGATGGGCTACACCACGCCCGATCCGGAAGAAGCCTTGATTAAGCGGCGAGCCCACCAGCTGTCCGCCTCGAGTTATGTTCTTGCGGATTCAAGCAAAATAGGTGAGGTGTCCTTTGCCAAATTGCTGGATCTGAACGATGCGACGCTGATTACGGAGTCCTTATCGGAATCCTGGAAGAAGGCTATTTCACAGAAAACCAAAATAATTGAGGGATCATGATGATATATACGGTAACACTGAATCCTTCCATCGATTTCATCGTGGAAGTTGAGCATATCGAACTCGGCGGTTTGAACAGAATGACCCGGGACATGAAGTTTCCGGGCGGTAAAGGAATTAATGTATCGCGGGTGTTGAACCAGCTTGGAGCCGATAATACGGCCATTGGTTTCCTGGGCGGATTCACCGGTCGTTATATAGACGAGATGCTGGGCAAGGAAGGAATCCGCACCGATTTCGTGAATATCGCGGACGATACCCGCATCAACGTCAAGCTCAAGCATGGCGACGAGACCGAGATTAACGGCCTGGGTCCTATCATCCGCGAAGAAGAAACGAATGAATTGCTTCATAAGCTGTCACAGCTTCAAGCAGGGGACATTGTTGTGTTGTCCGGCAGCGTTCCGCCTTCGCTGGGACCTGACTTTTATGGTCTTCTTATCGAAGCGTGCCGGAAGTGCGGCGCCGAATTCGTGATGGACACCACTGGAGAGGCGCTGATGAAGGCTTTGGCCTGGAAGCCGCTCCTCGTAAAGCCGAATCATCACGAACTGGCCGAATTATTCGGCGTTGTTATCAATTCAAGCGAAAAGCTTGTGGAGTACGGCCGAAAGCTGCTCGAGGAAGGGGCGCAGCATGTTCTTATCTCCATGGCCGGCGAAGGGGCGCTGTTCATCACGGCAGATCGGGTATATCACGCCAATGTACCCTCAGGTACAGTTCGTAATTCCGTCGGTGCCGGCGATTCGATGATTGCCGGATTCGTCGGCACGCTTGCGATGGGCAAGGATCCGATCGAGGCATTCCGGACAGGGGTCGCCTCGGGTAGCGCGACGGCGTTCTCGGACGATTTGGCTGTGCGGGAAACGATTGATCGACTTCTTCCGCAGGTTAGGATCACGGAGTGGTAAGCCGCTTTATTACGCGGTTATGATGCGGCCTGCTATGGGCAGTCATCACGAGGATATCAAGGGAGTGTGAACCAGCATGAAAATTACGGATTTAATGATACAAGAAACGATGATCATGGACCTGAAGGCGGTCACGAAGGAAGCAGCCATTGATGAACTGATCGCAAGCCTGACTGCAAGCAGGCGGATCAACGATCCGGTATTGTTCAAAGAGATGATTCTGAAGCGTGAAGCCGAATCCAGTACGGGGATCGGGGGCGGCATCGCGATGCCGCACGCGAAGACGAAAGCGGTTAATGAACCGACCGTCGTGTTTGCCAAGAGCAGTCAGGGCGTGGATTTCGAAGCGCTGGACGGAGAGGCGGCGTATGTGTTTTTTATGATCGCAGCTCCGGAAGGAGCCGGAAATACCCATCTCCGCACGCTTGCCGCGCTATCGCGGCTGCTGATCGATACCGAATTTATCGCACAATTGATGAATACGAAGACGCCCGGGGAAGTAACGGCGTTATTTGATTCGAAACAGGCAGTAGAAGAAGCTGCCAAGGCGGAGAAGGAAGCGGCCAAGAGAAGGGAAGCGGCAAAAAAGGAATCGCAGAAGGCGCCGGAATCCGATGTCACTTCCGAATCTGACCCCATGAAGGTTCCTGACGGAACCTCGGATGCTTTTGTTGTTGCCGTAACGGCGTGTCCAACCGGTATTGCCCATACGTTTATGGCTGAAGATGCCTTGAAGAAGAAAGCCCAGGAAATGGGCGTCGAGATCCGGGTGGAGACCAATGGCTCGGAGGGTGCGCAGAACGTGTTGACGGAAGAGGAAATCCGCAGGGCGGCAGGCGTCATCATTGCCGCCGACAAAAACGTGGAAATGGCCCGCTTTAACGGAAAGCCCGTGCTCCAGCGTCCGGTCAGCGACGGTATCCGCAAATCGGAGGAGCTGATTCGCAAAGCGGTGAACGGTGATGCCCCTATCTACCGGAGCGAAGGCGGCGGTGAGTCGCAGGCGAAGGACGCGGAGAAGGGCAGCATAGGCACGAAAGTGTATAAGGACCTGATGAATGGTATTTCGCATATGCTGCCATTCGTCGTGGGAGGCGGTATTCTTCTGGCCATCTCCTTCCTGATCGAGCAGCTTGCTGGTGACAATCATCCCCTCTTCCAGCTGCTGCAGACGATTGGCGGGGGAGACGGCGCCTTCCACTTCCTCATTCCGGTTCTGGCGGGATTCATTGCGCTGAGCATAGGTGATCGTCCGGCATTGATGCCCGGTATGGTCGGAGGGTTAATGGCCCTGAATTCTAATTCGGGGTTTCTTGGCGGGCTAGCGGCAGGTTTCTTGGCGGGTTATGTGGTGATCCTGCTGCGCAAAGTCTTTGCCGGTCTGCCCAAAGCGCTTGATGGGTTAAAGCCGATTCTGCTGTACCCGGTTGTCGGCCTCCTTGTCACCGGAACGATCATGTTCTACCTGTTTGATCCGTTCTTCAGCTGGATCAATCTCGGCCTGATTGATATTCTGAACAATCTGGGTACTGGAAACGCGGTGATTCTCGGTCTTATTCTGGGCGGGATGATGTCGATCGACATGGGCGGACCCTTCAATAAAGCGGCTTATGCATTTGCGATCGGCGTCTTTACATCCAGCGGCAATACGAACGGAGCCATGATGGCCGCGGTTATGGCCGGCGGTATGGTTCCTCCGCTTGCCATTGCGCTGGCGACGACATTTTTCAAGCATAAGTTTACGGAACAGGAACGAAAGTCCGGCGTAACCAACTACGTGATGGGTCTTTCCTTCATAACGGAGGGGGCGATCCCGTTCGCCGCTGCGGATCCGCTGCGCGTGCTGACATCTTGTATCCTCGGCTCGGCGGTTGCCGGCGGGTTGACGCAGCTGTGGAGCATCAACGTCCCTGCTCCTCACGGGGGGATTTTTGTTGCCGCTCTGGCCAACCATGCGCTTCTGTTCTTGCTGGCCGTTCTGATTGGCGCGGTGATATCAGGCCTGCTGCTTGGTCTGTGGAAGAAGCCGCTTGAGCGTAAATAGATTCATACAGATGAGACAATACGAGTTTGGGGTGGGCGTTTCTGCTTACTTCGGACTCGTTTTTTTCATAGTCGGTTGGATCATTTTCTGCAGATGAACGCATGTTATAATCTAGTCATGATCGAAAATGGAAGGAGAGAGAATAGAGATGATGGAACAGAACAGCAAGGGTCGAGGTCCCGAGGAGCTTATCGAAGAAATCAACCGGACATCTACAGCCGAAGGGATGGCGGCGATATGGTTTCTGGGGCAGGAGAGCGTTGTCCTTAAAGGCGGGGAGGTTGTCATCTATATCGATCCTTATATGTCCGATGATCTGGAACGCAAAGCGGGATTCAAGCGCGCATTTCCTGCACCGCTCAAACCGGAGCATATCACGAATGCAAACATGGTGCTGATTACTCATGAGCATGACGATCATATGGATCTGGGAACGATTGCGGTCATAGCCAAACAGAATCCGGAGACAGTTTTTGTCGCACCGGCTTGCTGTCATGAAGTGATGAGAGAGGCTGGAGTCGAGCCGGAGCGTTTGTACGCGGCGATGTGCGATGAATGGCAGCAGTTTGAGGGCTTCCGATTGATGGCGATTCCGGCTGCCCATGAAACTTTGGATGAGCATGAACAGTTTGGGCACCGATATGTTGGATATTTGGTGGATATCCAGGGTGTGTTGATCTACCATGCGGGAGATACTGTCGTTTATCCAGGTTTGGTTGAAAGGTTACAAGCGCATGCGATTGATATCGGGATGGTGCCGATCAACGGGGGAGATGCCTTCCGCCGGAAAGACGGAATCGTTGGAAATATGGGCTTCCGGGAGGCAGCGGAGCTTGCCGCAGCATCGGGATTCGATCTGACCATTCCCATGCACTATGATATTTTCCCTTGGAATGGAGAGAAGCCGGGGTATTTTGTGGATTATTGTTATGAGAACTATCCCTATATGAAGACTAAGGTGATGGCACGGACCGAGCGTTTGATTTATGTAAAAGATTAATAGCGAAAGGCATCCGAATCGAGCCCGGTGGAATTTTTTTCAAATGCGGGACAGCAAGTCCGCAATTTTTCGAAATGGCAAGCATATAAATGAGACATGCCCTTATAAATGGAGATGGGGAAATGGTGTCATTTCGAAAACATGTCATTATCGTGATCGGCAGTTTTCTGATCGCGATGGGGACCAATTTTTTTCTTGTCCCGCATAAAGTTTTGGATGGTGGAGTTATCGGCATCGCTCTGATAGCTAACTATGTGTTTGATCTACATATCGGATTCGTCATCATTTTGTGCAGCATTCCCATGTTTATCGCAGCCTGGATATTAAATCGCGAAATTTTTTACAATAGTCTGTCAGGCATGCTGATATCTTCATTTATCATCGATTTGCTTTCACCTCTGCAACCGGGTTTTTTGCGGTTTTTTGCCCCAAATGTCATCCTGAGCGCGCCCCTGGGCGGGGCTTTGATCGGAGCCGGACTTGGATTTATGCTAAGACACAATGCAAGCACGGGCGGAACGGATCTGCTGGCGCATTTCCTGGCTAAATATTTGCCGCTAAATGTAGGCGTCATTATTTTGCTGATGGATGCCGTGATCATTGGTTTCGGAGGTATCCTGCTGTCGGGAAGCACCTTCATGTATTCTGTTCTGACGATCGTAGCGGGCGGCTTTACGACAGGAATGTTCACTCAGAAGCGTTGGTTCAAAAAGAGACGGATTAAATAAACAGACAAGCCTATCAAGTCGAATCTTGATAGGCTTGTCTGTTCCGTACAGCATTTTTTATCTTTGCGATTGAGCTTCCTTAAAGGCGTTGATATAAGCGCGTGCCTTTTCTGTAATCAGATTGAAGTCACCGCTCTTCAATGCGTCCTTGGTCAGATCCGATCCGATTCCGACCGCAAATGCGCCGGCCTGGATCCATTCATGCAGATTGTCCAGATTTACGCCGCCGGTTGGCATGATGTTGGCCTGCGGGAGCGGACCCTTCAGAGATGGAATGACGGATGGAGAGTACAGATTCCCCGGGAAGAGCTTAATGACATCGACGCCAAGCTCAAGAGCGGCAACGATATCATGAACGGTTACGGCGCCCGGCATAACCGGGATACGGTAACGATTGCTGAGCATAATGGTATCGCGGTCGAAGCCCGGCGAGACTACAAACTCGGCACCGGCAAGAATGGTGATTCGAGCTGTTTCAGCATCGAGAACCGTGCCAGCGCCAATGATGGCATAGTTATCCGCTTGCGGATCTTTAGAGGAGTACATTTTGGCCAGCGTCGTAATGGCTTCGGTAGCGAACGGTACGGTCATGGTTACTTCGATAACCTTGATACCGCCTTCAATCGCACGTTTGGCAATCTCCACAACCTCTTCGGGGGAATCTCCGCGAAGGACAGCAACGACTCCCGCATGATGAATTTGTTCGATTAGTCTTAGCTTTTTCATGTTACACACTCCTTCTCGTCTATGAATGGATTAGAAAGACGGCTCGTTCAAAGAACAGGGATTAACGCTCGATATGAGCAGCATTTCCGCGCCGCTGTTGTACCTCTTCCCAGGTCGGAAGTGCTTCCCAATCACCGGGCGCTTGGATCACCAGCGAACCGGTTAAGCCGCCCAGCGAGAGAGCCTCTTCGGGTGTCCAGCCCTTGGCGATACCGGCAAGGAAACCAGCACAGAAGCCGTCGCCTGCTCCCACGGTGTCCACCACTTGATCCACCTGTTCAAAGGGAAGGGAATAGGTGTGGCTCTTGTGGACAATGACATTGCTCCCATTGAAACTTTTGATAACGGACATTCCGGGAAGCTGTCGCAGACGATCCAGGATCGCCTGCTCGTCCTCTGTTTCGAACAGCAGCTTGCATTCATCATAACCCGGAAGAAAATAATCACAGGCTTCCGCAAGCTCCAGCAATACAGGGCGAGCTTCCTCGATATTCCATAGCTTTAGCCTCAGGTTAGGGTCAAAGCTGATCAGGACGCCATGCGCTTTGCATACGGAAATGACATGCCGTATCGTCTCCAGGCAGCTGCTGCTTAGAGCTGCGGTGATGCCTGTAAAATGAAGGATGCGGGCATTGGCTATGTATTCGGAGTCTACATGGTCCGGCGTCATTTGACTGGCGGCGGAGCCTTTGCGGTAGTAATAGACGGAGGATTGACCGCGAACGTTTTGTCGCAGCATAAGACCGGTCGGTGCAACATCCGTTTGTCTGGCGGCGGAAATGTCGACGCCTTCTCCTCGAAGCGTTTTCAAAATACCGGTTCCAATCGGATCGTTGCCGAGTTGACCGAACCATCCGCTGCTGCAGCCAAGCCTGGAAAGTCCGATGGCGAGATTGCTTTCGGCACCGCCGAAGGATTGTGCCATGCTTCCTCCTTGTCCTATGCCCCGTGTGCCTTCCGGATATAATAATCCCATCGATTCACCGAACGTGATGACATCGATAGGACGCGTTTCATTCTTCATCGAATCTACCCCCTTGAATTCAGTCGCCATTATTACCACTTTACCCTGATGGGGAGGATAACTCAATAATAAATAACACAATATAAAGTACCTCCTATCAAGGGAAGATAGGAGGTAGGCATGGGCTTACATATGATGGAGCAAACTAAAAACAAATGTTTAGAAACCTTTATACTGAGGCTCTTCCTGTTCAAGCTGCTGAACCCGCTGGGCCACTTGGTCCACGACTTGCTGTGTTTGTTGAGCTGCAGCCGTAAACAAATCCTTGGCATTTTGATCTTGCGTGGACAGTGCAAATTGCTCAAGGCTGGCCTGAGCGCTTTTTAAGGATGAGAGACATGTTTTAACATCGGAAGCTACGGTCATTGGTTTTTATCACTCCTTTCATGCGTAATAATGTACGCATTTTGCAGAAGAACATGCATGGAGCATGCTTTGGGAAATAATGGTGTGATTTCTAAAGGGATATTTGACAATAATCTAAAGTGTGATTATCTAGTCAAGACATTAAATGAGGAGGCTTTATTGTGGCCGAGTGGTTGGAAATTGTACTTAGAACCTTATGTGCTGTGGTTGTGTTGTTTCTGATGACGAAACTGCTGGGTAAGCGGCAGGTTACGCAGCTATCTTTTTTTGAATATTTAACGGGGATTACGATCGGCAGCTTGGCCGCCTACATCTCCTTGGATCTTGATGCGAACTGGTATTTGGGATTAGTAGCGCTGGGCGTATGGGTAGCCTGTTCATTACTTATTGAATTCCTGACAATCAAGAGCAAGAAGGCAAGGGACTTTATCGATTTTAAGTCGACCGTGCTCATTAAAGACGGCAAGATATTAGAAGATAATTTAAAGAAAGAAAAACTGTCTGCCGATGAGTTAATGCAGCAGCTGCGGAAAAGAGACGTGTTTCAGGTCGCTGACGTCGAATTTGCCATTATGGAGTCTAGCGGGGAAATTAATGTTCTGCTGACGCGTGAGAATCTGCCTCTAACTCCTAAAGATCTTGGTGTCCAGGTAGCGCCGGAAAAGCCCGGACAGGTTGTCATCATGGATGGTGAAGTCATGGATGAACCGCTGCGCGTCGCAGGCTTCAATCATGGGTGGTTGGTGGAAGAACTAGACAAGCAGGGTGCTAAGATCAAGGATGTATTTCTTGCCCAGGTAGACACTTATGGACAATTAACCGTCGATTTGTATGATGATCAGATTCAGGTTCCCCAAAATGAGGAGCGGAAACTGCTCTATGCGAATTTGAAAAAGTGTCAGGCGGATTTGGAGTTATTCAGCCTCAGTACAAAGAGTAAGAAGGCAAAAAAAATGTATGAAGAAAGCTCCAAACAAATCGAGAAGATTATAGACGAGGTAAAGCCAATCCTAAATACTTAATTCGGGAGCCACCGAGTCATAATTCCGTAAAAATCGGAATAGGATATTTTTGTGTATTACAAAAGGAGCCGGTTGCCGCCGACTCCCCGCACAGCAGATCATCACCTGCAAGGTGGATATTTGCTTGCAACCAGACGTAAGAAATAGATTCATCTGTACAAGGGACGGGTCTATTTCTTATTATGGAAGGCAAGGATCGAGACGACCAGAGTGGCGAACGATATCATTAAAGCCAAAGCTTCATTCACGCCCATGCCTATCACCTCCTGCTGCCACCCTTGCCAGCTGGTCTACTGTACTATATAATATGCCAATTGCTTACAATAAAAGAACCTTTTTGTAGGAAGCGCTTTCATAAAATGTTGATTTTTTGACGAGATTAATAAGTATAACTTCAAATAGGTTGATCGAGAGGCTAAGAGAGCGGCAAATGCAGCTCTCTTATTTTGTTTTCATTAGGATATCGATACAGTTTCAAGATTCAAGCGGGTTTATGATTGGCTTTAGGTTTTTGTTTACGCTTGGGTTTGCGTTTGCGGAACAGGGAGGCAATCCAATAGAAGAAAGGGATGAACTCCATAAGAATAAAGAACATCGCCATCCCGAAGGAATTGAAGTCCTGGAGAAAGAGGATCGGATTTTGCGAATACTGATATGCAATCACGATAGCCGTTCCCCCAATGATGGCGATCAGCGGCCCATCCATTTGCTTCAGGTGAAGCAATTTGGCAAGACATCTTACACTTACATGGATGAGAAAGGCGCTGTGGAAAAACATCGAACTGCTCCATAATCCAATGATAAGCGGATCAGAATTGCCGAGGAACCCACTGGCTGCACGCATTAATTCAACAAGCGGATATTGCATCTCCCGCCCTAAATAAGGACCGAAATTCAGTAAAGCCGAAGCCCATTGAAGCAATATGCCTATAGTCACCAATATCCCTGCTGTGGCGAGGTTTCGAAACGATTTCCGATTGAATTGGATATAGGGAGCGAGAAAGAGAAAGACGATCCATTCCGCGAAGAATGAAAAACAGAACAGGGCATCCTTAACTGCCGACTCATAATTGTGATGCCTGACCAACGCAATCATCATATCAAAATGGGCTTCCTTGAAGAAAAACATGTTCATGGACACGATCGCAAGGACAATGACGAGAAACAGCCCGTCCGAAATATAAATCATCGTCTCCATGCCCCATCTGGCGGTGATCATAACAACCAGACCCACGATCAGGAGCACGAACCATTGAGGAGACTCCCGCATGTAATTGGTGTCGAAGAATAAGGTGAAGCTTTCGATATCCATTCCTATGTAATTGATCGACCAGAAGAAAACCAAAGCGACGACTGGGATATGAATCCATTTGCTGACAAGTTTACTGCCGAAGTCGATCCAGGGTTTCTGAGTATCCCACAGGGCGAGTTTTACCGTAAACCACAGGAAGATCAAACTTATCGCATAGCCTCCGAGAATCGCAGCCCATCCTAAATAAGCAGAGTTCCACAATAAGGGACTGATCAGAAATCCGGTAGGTATGGCGTTAAGGTAGACAAATCCGAAACGGAACAGCTGCCAGGGAGTATTGCGCATGTTGGGTTCGTACATCCTTTCCGTTATTGATTTTAGCCCTCTGTAAAAGTACGCCGATAGGTGTTTACATTATATGTTTTCAAGCCAACCGAACAGCAGCATAATCAGATGGTTGGGGGTCAGCCGCTCGTAAGAATACAAGGCGAATAAATTCCAGACGGTAAACGCAAGAATTAGAAGGAGAACCGTCCATTTTTCACGAGGTGCTTTTGCCTTTTTCTTCGCGAAATACCATTCCACCAAGGAGTATACGAGGAACAGAAGAGCGAGCATGGGCATGCCTCCTTATTTGGGATTCATTTTAAGCACTGACCCGAAGTTTCGAACTTTGATGTCGGTAACCACCTGAATCTCAACTTCGTTTTTGTAATAATCGGGCCAGTTGGCACTAACCTCGTGCCAATGATCCGGATAGTTCCAATCGACCAGCATGCCAAGCTGCAGGATGTCTGCTCCTGTTTGTTGCGATGTACGAAGAGCCTTCCTTAAATGTCCGGCGATTTGATCATTGAGCTCACGCTCGATGAGCTCTTTCACCTGAAGGGTATCAAGCTGCTTCTGCTTTTGTTTATATATGACATCACCCGTTCCGTATAGTTTTACCGTAAATACCGGATGGCCCGAAACCATGCGAACGGACTTCTTGGAGCTTGATGTGATGATAAACACGCTTGCCTTCTCTCCTTCTTTCCATGAAACGGTATACAGAGGACCCTTTACTTCGTTTACTGCCCAACTGACAGCAAGCGACTCCTTCATCGGGAGTGTGGCCACGAGTTTATGATGAAGGAAAAGCGCCGTGCCCTGAATGCCTGCCCAGGGTTTCAGTTTCTCTTGTTCGGCCACCATAGGCTTCAAGCCTGCTGACAAATAGTTCAAAGCATAACCCTGATTGCCCGATTCGGCGTAGAGGCAGTCCTTTAAGTTTGTTGTGATCATGTTGTGTTGGTCCGCAAAACGGATGAGTACCTCCGAGGGCATCTGCTCAAAGATTGGCGTCAGCTCCGCCACTTTTTTGGCGTCTCCGGGCGCGACCATTAAATAAGTACTCAGGTTGGTTGTCGGCTCTCGCTGCAGCCAGTCCGTAAGCTCCTCTAATCCCGCCTCAGCGTAGCTTTTACCGACGACAACGACCTTGGTGTGACTGAAGTCAAAACGTCTGGAAAGATCCCGTTGAATCAGGTGCAGGGCATCCTGCACGGTACCGGATGACTTGGTTACCATCGCATAAGGGTCGCCACCGCCTTTGCCGCCTGCTTGGCTTCCAGACGTGAGCCGATTTGGCAGGGGAGCACTGATCGTAACTTCTACGGTGTCTTCTTGCTGACCTTTATTCACATACATGGCAAATACAAAGGTTGATTCATTGATTTCAACCTTGGTCATCGTGAAACCGCAACCTGTCAACAGAGTCAGGGGAAGCACTAATTTGAATACGTTAAACAATTTGAGTAGAGGCATTATGGCTTTCTTCTCCTTAAATTGTTGGATGACGCATAGGTCTTAGGCCGTTTCTTCATCAGCATGGATGGCGCTCGCAAGAAGGTATCCTTCCATTCCGATAACACAAGCGGTGCAATGGGCTGTAAATATGGCGTATTAAACGACTTTAGGGAAGCCAAATGGCCATACACAAGGAAGGCAGCCGCAAATACGCCAATGAGACCGAGTGTCCCCCCGAGAATGAGAATGGGGAATCGCAGCAGGCGGAACGCAAGCCCGAGCTCGAAGTGCGGAATGATGTAAGAAGCGATACCGGTTATGGACACCACGATGACCATCGGGTTGGACACCACACCGGCTTCTACTGCTGCCTGACCAATGACGATGGCGCCGATAATGGATATGGTCTGCCCGACGGGCTTCGGGATCCGGGTGCCGGCTTCCCGCAACGCTTCGAAGGTCAGCTCCATGATCAGCGCCTCCATTAAAGCGGAGAACGGAATATTTTCTCGCGATGCCGCAAGGGTGATCAGCAGATCGGTTGGTATAATGGATGGTTGAAACGTGGTGATCGCCACATATAACGAAGGCATTAGTAATGAAATAACCGCGAACACGAACCGGACGATCCGAATCCAGCTGGAGGAGAAGAAGCTGTGATAATAATCCTCGGACGATTGCAGCAGGGAAAATAAAGTGACGGGCACGATAAGTGCCGACGGCGTTCCATCCTGCATGATGCCGACCCTGCCTTCAAGCAAAGAAGCGGCTACGGAATCCGGTCGCTCCGTGTATTGGAACTGTGGAAAAGGGGATTTCACGCCCTCCTTCATTTGTTCGGACAAGGTGCTGATCCCGAAGGTGCCATCGATGGATATGCTATTCAGCCGACTGTCCACTTGAGCGACAACTTCGGGTTTGCATAAGCCGTCGATATACACCATATATACGGCGGTCTTGGAATAGTCACCAATCTGATAACGCACAGTTTTGAGATCCGTATGCTTGATTTTGTGCCGGAGCAGCGATAAATTCGTGCCAATGTCTTCGATAAAGGCTTCCTGCGGCCCGTTCACCACCAGCTCGTTCTGGGATTCCGATACCGCCCGTTTCTGATACAATGCGATGTCGAATAGATAAGCCTCTGCCAACTGCTCCACAACCACTACGGCTGTGCCTTCGACAATCATATTAGCGATATAATCCGCCGAGGAAGAGCGCTGAAATGGAACCGACAGTATATCACCGCGATCCATACGGTCAATGAAGTCGTTAAAATTATGCTGAATCAACGCGGCTTCCTTAATCAGCGGTTTAACGATATGTTCGTGCAGGGTGCTGATATCTACGATGGATTCAATGTAGATAACGCTGCAGGTAGATCCATGAATACGTAAGGATTGATAGATGACGTCCTCGCAATTCGCCAGCCGTTCTTTAACAGGGTCAAGCAGTATGTGCTGCGCCTTCGGTTTCATTTTCGTTCTCTCCCTCCTTTGCCGGTACGTAGTAAAGGCTCATCCTTTTTAGAATGCCGTAATTTTAGCAACTTATACCGGATTTTCCAGAGAAACCGGTCAGGGACTGAAGAAGAGTTGAGATCCGGCAGGGACAGAACAACTTAATTCTGAAAAATAAAAAAGCGCCTGGGATGAGGGTTGGTATTATCCCCTGATGGTAGACAGTGAAAAAAGAGGACATGTTACAATGAACTCAAACACTGGATACCGGAGGGGATTTTTGTTATGCCAGCGAAGAAAGGTCAAACTTTTAATCGATATAGTGAAGAAACGAAGAAAGAGGCCGTTCGTTTGCGAGTGGAAGAAGGTTGGGCGTACAGCCGGATTATGGAGAAGTTTGGAATTAAAAGTGAGAGCCAGATTATCACATGGGTACGTAAAAGCCAGAACGGAGAGAGTTTTGAGGATTACCGGGGACGCTGGACGAAGAAGCATTTTAGCAGTGCAGAAGAAGAAAATGCTTATCTGAAAGCGCAGGTAGAATATCTAAAAAAGCTCAATCCGAACTTACACGGGGAGGGAAGCTGGATTTCGAAGCCCGGTGCCAGTCCATTCAAGAAATAAGCAAATGGGCTCCCGTGGTTTGGCTGTGTAGGATCGCTGAAATTTCACGTGCAGGTTACTACAAATGGAAAAAGAACGCTATCCTTAGAGAGAAACGAGCAGACCGGGATGCGGATCTGAAAGCACACATATTGGGCATTCATCGGCTTCGTCCTTATTTCGGTTACAAACGTATGCGAACTGCTTTAGGAAAAGAAGGCTTGGTGGTGAATCACAAAAAGGTGCGTCGCTTGATGAGAGAACTTCATATTCGCTCCGTGATTCGCAAGAAGCGTCCCTTTGCTGGCCGGAAACCGTCAGTCCTGTTTCGTAATGTCTTGAATCGAGAATTTAGGGCTACGGCTCCTGAGCAGAAGCTGGTGACGGATATTACGTATGTCCGGATTGGACATGAGTTTGCTTATCTCTCGGTGGTGATGGATCTGTATAACAACGAGATTGTGGCCTGGGAACTCTCCGAACGAAATGACTTAAAACTCGTTACAGACACGGTGAAGAAACTGAAATGTGGACCTACCTTGCTCCATTCGGACCAAGGGTTTCAATATACAACACAAAGCTATGCCAAGTTGCTTGAAGAGAAGAAGCTAACAGGAAGCCATTCCAGGCGTGGGAACTGCTATGACAATGCTTGTATTGAGTCGTTCTTCTCCCACTTAAAGACGGAGAAGTTGTATTTGGAGAAGCCTCAGAATCTGGAGCAAGCCAGGAGCCAAATCACGGAGTACATTTTGTTTTACAACAAGGAACGTTTCCAAAACAAACTGGGCGACCTCTCCCCGATTGAGTTTCGGGAGAAAGTCGCCGCTTAATAAAATTTCTCTTTTTTTATTGTCTACTTGACGGGGCTATGACCAGGTTCCAGGCGCTTTTCAATGTGAGTTTTTTAATTAAGACTTCGATTTACCTCTTCGAACGGATTCTTTGATTTTGTGAAGCAAGGGTCTGCGGTAAAAGGAGAGCAAGATGCGCAGTAAAATATAGAGGATCAATGTAGAGAGGATGCTATTGATGAGGGCACCGACAAGAAAGTTGACGCCCATATCGCCTAATCTGCCAAAATGGTTCGTCTCAATCCTATAATCCGTCTCAGGGACAGGTACCGAGAGAGCATCTTCGATTTCAAAGGTTTTGGGAAATGTGGTGAACAGATGCACAAATACTCCGATTCTATAGTTTAAATAGAACAGGATCGGCCACAAGACGGAGCCTGCCGAAGCTGCAAGGAAGGCGGAAGGGATGTTAGCCCGAACCATGCGAGCGAGCAGCGGAGCCAGCAGCAGATCAATGCCGAAGGTTGGATACCAGCAAGGGAAGAAGCCAACGGCAAAACCGAGCGCAATTCGATGATCGCTATTTTGCATGCGGAGAGTCCGGAGAATATAGTATTTCAGTCGTCGAATGTATTTATGAAGCAAAACCGTCTCCTCCTGCACGTACTAAAAACAATAATGAAGCGATTGGAACCCCATATCGAATCGTAGGGATTCTATTTATAGTAGTAAGAACTTTCAAGAATTATATAGCAGTGCTTGTAAAGCGTCAATCGATGAAAGAAGAAAATGATGTGCGTGAAGTATTACTTTGACATGCATAGTAATATGCGTTATATTATTCCCATTCCTATTCTGTTAAGGAGGTCCGGGGATTTGATTGAATCCTTACATAACAGCGATTTGATACGTGGAAATATTGATACCTTTATTTTGCGTGTGTTATCGGACGGAGATAATTACGGTTATCAGATCATTAAAGAAATCTCGCTGCGAAGCGGGAATCGATTTGAGCTGAAGGAGCCTACATTGTATTCCAGTCTGAGAAGGTTAGAGAAACAGGGACTGATCCTATCCTATTGGGGCGAAGAAACCCAGGGCGGAAGGCGCAAATATTACACCCTCAGCCAGGAGGGACAGGGGCGCTTGCGGCACAATCAGGAGGAGTGGAAGGCTGCGCGCGAGATTATTGATGTTCTGATCGGAAACGGAAAGGAGCTGACAGACAATGACCAACAGGCATGACTTAGAGATCTTTGTGGACCGTCTATTTGCGAATCAACGCAAAACCAAGGAAGTGGTAGAGCTGAAGAATGAGGTTCTCAGTAATTTGGAGGCTCGGGTTACGGATTATATGGAGAATGGGATGGAATATCAATCGGCCATCAGTCTGGCCATCGATAACATCGAAGATATTGAAGCCCTCATTGATGATAATCAAAAAGTTTACAGCTACCGTTTCCGCTATGAACTGGTTCAGAGCGCGCTTATTTATTCCTTGCTGGCGTGGATCGTCACGATCCCGGCCCGATTTTTGCCAAGCGGTATAGGGGTGAACACCCTTCTGCTATGTCTCGTTGTCTTATCCGGTGCGGTGTATCTTTCCATGTCACGGCATCTGAAACGGTATGAGAAGCAGACAGCTGTGATCAACGCAGGCAAATTGGCCAAATGGAGCAAAGGGGCATGGTGGCTGTGGTCGATATTTATCGTAGTTGTATCGATGTACTCTTTCCTGATTCAATATGGCAGCGATCTATGGTTTGGGCGAGAATTGCGGATCGATGGGCCCTATTCGTTCTACGTGACCGTCATGCGATATGCCATCCCGATGACGTCGGTCATCATTCCGCTGCTTGTCCAAAAAGCTTGTAAATTAACTCTTCAACTTGAGGTGAATGAACCATGAGCAAAAAAAATGGGCTGATCGTTATACTGCTGCTTATCGGCGTAGTGGGTATGGCTGCACTGGAGGGTTTCATCAAGCCCAAGGCAGACGAACAGGCCGTTCAATATGAAGCGGAGCAGAATGATCCGTTGACGCATGATATCCGGAATTCGTTAAGCTTTGCGAGCCCGTATATGGGGAATGCCGGGAACCTGATCAATTTGAATGCATCGCTTCCCATGCGTGACATCGAACGTACATTTCAGCTGTACCCGGAGGAATTGACGGCCGAGATCCGATTCCAGGCCAGGGCCGGCGATCTGCAAGAGGAAAAGCTGAAGCAGCTGCTGGTCTATAATTCCACTGCTAATTTTGCCATGATTGATAATTTGGAGAAACTGATATTCGCCTTTGAAGACCAAACCTTCACCATCCGGCGGGATGAGGTGGAGTCGTGGTTTGGCAATCAGGTCACACTTGCTTCACTTCGGGATGCCGGGACATGGGAGAAGGAGGTTCAATCCCGTCTTGATGATATGAAGTTTGTCGGTGATTACGTAGAGAACCTGGTTGAGCGTAAGTTTCTGTAGAGGTGAAGCTTTAGAAGAGATAAAGCGAAGGGGAGTATAGAGATGGGTGCGGAGCGACGCCAATTAAGTCTGGGTGCTTTTCTAATGAATTACGGCCATCATATTGCCGCTTGGCGGCATCCTGGTTCGGCGGGGATCGGAGCCGTGGATTACGATTTCTATAGGCGCTGCGCTCAAGCAGCCGAACGCGGGAAATTCGATATGGTATTCCTTGCGGACAACAACTCGATTCCGTTGATCGAGGATTTGCGGACGAATGTCAGCTTTCTTCAGCCTGAAGCGCTGACCATGCTCAGCAGTCTGGCCGGCGTCACGGCGTATGTTGGATTAGCTGGCACGGCATCTACCACATTCAACGAGCCCTACGCATTGGCAAGGCGCCTGTCCACGCTGGATCATATCAGTGGCGGCAGAGCCGCGTGGAATGTGGTGACCTCTACGAAGGATGCCGAGGCGCGCAATTTCGGCTCGGTGGAATTAATGGAGCACGGAAAGCGGTATGAACGGGCGGAGGAGTTTCTGCGGGCTGTGATGGCATGTTGGGACAGCTGGGAGGATGATGCCCTTGTGTTGGATCGGCAGAGAGCTGTTTTTGCGGATACCACCCGGATTCATCGGGTTCATCATGAAGGAGCATTTTTCAGGGTGGAAGGCCCATTGAACATGCCCAGATCTCCGCAAGGCAGGCCCGTTATCATTGAAGCTGGAACCTCGGCAGCGGGAAGGAGGCTGGCCGCTCAAACAGCCGATGTTGTGTTCACGGCCTGTGAGAGTAAAGAAGATGCGATAAGGTATTACCGCGAGTTTAAGGAGTTGCTTAAGGAGTATGGACGGGAAGGGGGAGAGGTGAAGGTTCTCCCGGGATTGCTGATCTTCCTCGGAGAGAGCGAAGCCGAGGCTTTGGCGTATCACCGGGCATTCAGCGAGCTGATCTTGCCAGAAGCAGGGGTAAAATATCTATCTCAATTGCTGAATGCGGATTTGACTGAATATCCGGTAGACGGTCCGCTACCTGATCTGCCGAGGGAAGGGAACAGCAGCCGGGCGATTATGATTATGGATATGGCCGCGAAATCAGGCATGAGCATTCTGGAGCTTGGCAGGCATTACGCGGTCGCCAGAGGTCATATGACGATGATCGGAACCCCGCAGCAGATTGCCGATCGGATCGAGGATTGGTTTCGAAGCGGGGCTTGCGACGGATTCAACATTATGGCCCCATTGCTTCCGAGTGGTCTCGAACAGTTTGTGGATAGCGTAGTGCCGCTGCTCCAGCAGCGCGGACTGTTTCGCGAGGACTATACAGGCAGAACGTTACGGGACCACCTTGGTCTCAACCGGCCGGAAACCCAACATGAAAAATAATTGACGACAAAATTAGACGGTGCAATAATCCTACTTAACATATCGGAAAAAATAGGATTTATGCATATTCTACCGGACAGCCGGAGATGCATCCTTGGATCAACTAGTGATCCGAGGTGTGTCTTCGGCTGTCTTTTTTATGAATCTTATGAGGAGGCTGCAATGTATGAAGTATAGACCACTGGGCAGAGCGGGAGTTCAAGTGTCGGAGGTGAGTCTCGGGACCATGGCTTTCGGGCGTTGGATCGATGAGAGGGCTTCGGCCGCCGTATTGGATGTGGCGCTTGCTTCTGGAATCAATCTGATCGACACGGCTGACGTATACGGCACGGGTATGGATAACGGGAACGTAAATCAGCTTGGGGAGTCGGAAGAAATTTTGGGCAGGCTGCTGAAGGAGCGAAGACAGGACATTCTCCTGGCTACGAAGCTGCATAACCGGATCGGACCCGGCATCAATGACCAAGGCCAAAGCCGCTATCATATTTATCGCGCGCTGGAGAACAGCCTTGTCCGGCTCCAAACGGATTATATCGATCTTTATCAAGTGCACCGGTTTGATGAGTTTACCCCGCTGGAAGAGACGCTGGAGGCGCTCACGGATCTTGTGCGACAAGGCAAAGTCCGCTATATCGGCTGCTCGAACTACGCGGCCTGGCAGCTGGCCAAAGCTCATGGCATCAGTGCGCTCCATGGTCTTCGCAGGTTCGAAAGCGTACAGCCGGAATACAGTCTCATTACAAGAGATATCGAACGTGAATTAATTCCCTTTGCCCAGTCCGAGCGCGTTGGGGTTATCGTGTACAGCCCTCTGGGCCGGGGTATATTGTCCGGGAAGTACCGGGCGGGGGAAGCTCCCCCATCGGACTCGCGCCTGGCTGCAGGCGAACAGAGACTGCAATTGCTGCTGAACCAGAGGCATGCGCTCTCTATTGTAGAAGCGATCCGGCCGCTGGCTGAGCACCGGGGATGGACGCTTCCGCAGTTCGCCCTGAACTGGGTGCTTAGTCGCCCGGGCATCACGTCAGCCATTGTCGGAGCATCCAGGCCGGAGCATATCGCGGATACATTGAAGCATTCGGATGAGCGGCTGACAGAGGAAGAACTGCAGGAAATTGATCGTTTATCGGCTGAAATCCGTGGATAAAGCAGATATAGCGAAATACCTATACGGCACGATAATGATCAATCGTAACCAAGGAGAAGCATTGGGGGGCGGTGCACGCCTATTGGAAGGATGGGGTTGATGAAGACGGGACGCTGAAGGGAGCTGAGCGGCAGCGTGAGCGTTTTGCGGGAATAGATCCAGATCATGAAGTGATTGTGTATTGCGGCTCCGGGCTGTCCGCATGCCCGAACGTGCTGGCTTTGCGAGAAGCGGGATACCGCAATGTGAAGCTGTATGCAGGCAGCTGGAGCGACTGGATCAGCTATAAGGATCATGAGATTGCCGCAGGTGAAGCTTGATCATGCTGAGTTTACCTGATTAAAGGTGCATCTCGCAGATCTCCCTCGACTTGACGTAAGGTTTATCGACGGTATAGTTGAAATCATAATCGTTCGTAAATCAACATGCGGCAAGGGGGAAACACCGACCTTGATGGAATGTAAAAGTTTTATTGGCGCGCATGATGAACATTGGGAAGACGACGGCCTGAGGAGCCATCAGGAACTGGAGATCACGCTGATCATGGAAGGAAGCGGCCGCTTTTGCGCGCACGGCAGGGAAGCGAGAGTAGAGCCCGGGAACGTGGTTCTCATACCGTCCGAAGTGCCCCATTCGTTCCACGCTTTGTCCCCCATACGCTTCGGCGTGCTTTTGGTCGACGGCATTACGCCCGAGGTGAGAGAGCTGTTCGACAGGCTCATTCAGGATGACCGCACTCGTATTATTGCCTTATCCCATCTGGATCGGGACCGTTATGAACGGTTGTTTCGCGAATGGCTGAGGATCCATTCGTCCCCGTTGAAAGACCCGCTTCGGAATTATCTGGTTTGGGTGGAGCTGCTGCTATTATTTCTGAGCGAACACTCCCATTCGGATCATCAAGCGTTGTCCATCTCGTTTATCGGCGACTACATCCGTCAGCATATCCGGGATCCTGTGCATGTCTCTACCCTGGCAGAAATGGCGGGACTGTCCGAGGACGGGTTTCGCAAACAGTTTGCCAAAATATACGGCATGACCCCGAAGCAGTACCAGCAGCAATGCCGGCTTGCGGAAGCGAAGTGGCTCCTAAGCTCCTCCGATAAAGACCTCCAGACGCTTGCTGAATCGGTCGGCTTCTCCCAGCTTCACTCGTTCTCGCTCTGGTTCAAAAAAATGGAGGGCTGCCCCCCATCGGAGTGGAGAAACCGGCAGCGCCTATATCATCACTAACGTGCTTACGATAGGCCACCGCGGATGCAGACGGGTTTTGCGTAAATTTAGTTCGGTTTTCGGTAACGACTTCCTCTTCCGAATCCTCTAGGATAAGGAGACTAGAAGCGTGGATGTTTTCGTTTCAGGTTGATCCTGACGGATTAGAAAGGGGAGGTTCGCTATGAAGGTAACCATCGGAACAAAGGGAATTGGAGTGGGAAGGTAAATACCTCACGGAATTAAGTGACTGCAATGACATTTTGGAGGATACAGAAGCACTGCGAAACCGGCTGCAGGAGGATGGATATCTCCTGATTCGCG
Organism: Paenibacillus sp. QJM3NY_38; assembly: GCF_056173265.1. Taxonomy (NCBI): domain Bacteria; kingdom Bacillati; phylum Bacillota; class Bacilli; order Caryophanales; family Paenibacillaceae; genus Paenibacillus; species Paenibacillus sp. QJM3NY_38. Next base: position 5,767,268 of record NZ_CM149665.1, on the reverse strand, counting down.
GATTCCATAAGCGGGAACAGGTCTTGAACGCAAGAATGGAGTTTTTGCGCAAGCTGGAGGCTATGGGCAGGCTTGATCCCCATGCCTTTGTCGAAGACGGCGTCATCGGATCGGAGAATAAGGGGGGGATGTGGGGCGGCGGCACCGAGCAATTGCAGCCGGATTTCCCCCAGTTTTTGGACGTTGTCAATTCGCCGGCGGTGCTGGACTTTTTTGGACGATTGCTGGGCGGACCCGCGATGACATACGACTACAAGTGGCCGCGCGCCGTCGCCCACGGAGGAAATACCGGCGCTCATTACGATGTTGTGTATATGGGCAGAGGCACGAAAGATCTGTACACCATGTGGACGCCCTTTGGGGACATCCCTCTTGAGATGGGAACGTTGGCGATGTGCCTAGGCTCCCAGCATTTTACGAAAATCAAGCAGACCTACGGGGAAATGGACGTTGATCGCGACAATATCGCTACGGGCTGGTTCTCCGAGGATCCCGTCGAGATTGTGGACCGTTACGGCGGGCAATGGGCGACGACCGCTTTTGAAGCCGGCGACGCCATTATATTCGGAATGTATATGATGCACACTTCGCTGAATAACAGCACCAACCGTTACCGTATCAGCGCGGATACCCGCTATCAGCTTGCATCCGAACCGGTGGATGAGCGATGGATCGGCCGCAAACCCAAAGGGCATTATGCTTGGGGACGCACACCCCAGAAGTCAGTTGCTGAAGCGCGCAAGGAATGGGGAGTATAAGCGATCGAATGGCTTAAACTCGGATTGCGAGTGGAGTACAACGCAAAAAGAACGCAAAGCTCGTCGACCAGATCACTGGAGGCATGGCCATGAAGCCGTGCCTCTTTGTTGTTTTTATGCGGTGAAGGCAGGCGTATCATGCCAGGGTTCCAAGGTAGCAGGAAACATTTTTTGTGAGGGAGGGATATCGTGTGAAGGAAATGGTCTTCGAATATGCCGATATGAAGTACTCCATACCTTCGGATATGGAAAAAGGGGGTGGAATCAGGATTCTGCGTACAGGCCGGAACCGGGTCAAACCCCACTATCTCGTAGGCCCTAAAGTATCCGAAAATTATGCGCTGCATTTTGTTCTGAACGGAATGGTTTCACTGGCTTACGGGGACGAGGAGGTTACGCTGTCGGCAGGGGATGTCTTTTGCCTGTTTCCTCATACGAGGTACAGCTACTGGGAGCCGAACGGCCATCTCGAACCGGCGCTGCGCATGCAGTGGGTCGTTTTGGATGGAGGATTGACCGACATGGCTTTGAGCCGGATCGGGCTGCATGCGTGCAAGCCATATGTGCGTAACGCGATGAAGGGTGAGCTGCAGGCGGTGCTGGATCAAATGAACAGGTGCGTTGACAACGAAACCGTCGGAAACGAGTTTGCACGACAGAAATGGTTATACCGTCTGTTTGAGCTGCTGGCGGGTGCCGCGGTCCAAAAAGGGAGTAAATCGAACTGGCTTGAGCAAAGCGTCTATTATATGGATTCCCATTACATGGAGGGGATCACCGTTACGGATGTGGTCGAGCATGCCGGCGTACACCGGACGCATCTGTACTGTGAATTCATTCGAGTGTACGGCATCAGTCCAAGCCATTATCTCATGAAGCTGCGGATGGAGCGGGCTGCGGTGCTGCTGACCGACACCGATGTATCCGTCACGGAGGCGGCTTTTTCGCTGGGATACTCCAACCTCCACACGTTCTCGAGAGCATTCGCTAAATATCACCGCACGTCGCCTACCTCGTATCGGCTGCAGCATGTGCCAGTTCCGACTTAGGTGAACGCAAAAAAGGCATGCCGATCAAGGCTGTGACAGGGTGTAGCAAGGAACCTGCTGAGGCCTTTTTTTGTTAGAACCATATGATGATTCCAGCTTATTTGGCTGCATTTATGCTAGAATGGGATCAGGTTAAATTCAGGAGGCGTTCGAGATGAAAACAACTATCGTTCACGGGCAAACTTATATGGGGATTAGCGCATAATTGCCCTTAAACTGCGTGCTTCCCCGCCTATGAAAAGGGGAACAACGATTTGAAAACATGGATATTGCAGCAGTATGATTACCACGTATGGGCAAATCGCAAGGTTTGCGAATATTTGCAGGGACTTTCGGAAGACGTATACCGCAAGGAGATTGTCAGCGTCTTTCCATCCATTTATGACACGATGGTGCACATCTATGTCATTGATTCCGGCTGGCTGTCGTTCTTTAACGCGGGCGGAGTTACGGAGATGTCGCCTGCGTACTTGGAGAATCTGAAGGATTCGATCGATCGGCTGGTTGCGGAAACGGAAGGTAAGCGAATCGAAGAATTAGGACAGCTAATGGACGATCTGGCGGCGCGATTCCGGCAGTTCATCGAGCTGCATGAGAATCTGGAAACCGTCTATCCGTCCGGCGACTTCAAAGCCAGCTGCCTGAATTATATTCAGCATATGATCAACCACGGGACATATCACCGGGGGAACGTGACCGCGATGCTCCGGCAAATCGGCCATCCGGGAACGCCCACCGACTACGGCTATTACTTGTATACCTTAAGTCACTAAGCGTCTAATATTCCTATTAAGAGCTGCAAAAAGAGCCTGGAACTTCGCGTTCCAGGCTTTCTTTATGGTCTCGGTTGCTGCTCCTAGTCGGTTGTTGCGTTTCGTATAACGGACACGCTGGATTCCCTGACGATGAGCCTCGGTTCGAATTGGACGCGTTCGTATTGGCCGGACTTTTGCTCGCGAAGCCGCTTGAGCAGCAATTCCGTAGCCAGCCGGGCTACTTCATCGCCCATGATAGACACCGAACTGATCTGAGGCGTCGTGACGGTGGTCCATACATTGTTATCGATGCCGACGACGGCCACGTCAGAGGGGACCCGGACCTTCAGCTCTTTAAAACGGTTGACGATGCCGATGGCAACCATATCGTTTACAGCATAGATGGCGTCAGGCATATGCTTCAGGCCATAAAAATAGTCCGCCGCACGAACCCCCGTTTCAAACGAGAAATCCTCCCCGAAATAGACAAGAGACGGATCGACTTGCGTTAGCGACTGCTCATATGCCCAATACCGCTCTTCGATTTTATCTTTGGGCGCACCCGCGTAGGCAATGCGGGTCCGACCGATTTTCAGCAGATGTTCCATGACAAGCCTGCCCTCCTGGCGTGCCAGGCCGACGATATCAGCTTTATACTCATCTCCCAGCTGTTTCCCGTAATTAATGATTGAGACGGGGAGGCTGGATTTGTTGATCAGGTCGCCCAGCGTTTTCGGATAAGCCAGCGGCATGATAATCAAGCCGTCTACGTGCAGCTTCTTGATATCTCTCACGATTTCAAGCTCGTTTCGGGCATTCCCGGCCGTATTGATCTGAACGACCCGATACCCGTGCTGCTTGGCGGTCTGTTCCACCGACCAGGCGATTTCCGGGATGATCGCATTTCGGATGTCAGGCACGGCCAAGGCGATTTGATTCGTCTGCCGAACCTTCAGGCTTTGAGCCGATGTATCCGGACTAAATCCGATTTCTTCGATCACCTGCATGATCCGTGCTTTCGTTTTCGGACTGATCCCCTTGCTGTCGTTGATGGCTCGGGACACGGTTGCAATGCCAACGCCCGCTTGTTTGGCGACATCTTCAATCGTCACTTTTTTGGGATTCACCATATTCAAAAAGTCCTCTCTATATCGGAAACGTTTCCTGTTATTAATCTGATTCTAAATCCTGATGGAGTAATATCTATATTATAACATTAAGAATACCTTCAATTCATGGAACACCTCGCTAAGAAAAGAGGTGCGGCGGAAGAGGACGCATAAATAGCTGCAACTCCTTAAAAAAGTCGATGAACCCTGATCACCAGTTGTCCATGACTTTTTATACATTCTGGTCCATCGTGTTTGACAGATTGTCAAAACTGTGACATATTTGATTTCGGAAACGTTTCCTATTTTGTATTTATTTTTTCGAACCTATAAGGAGATGAAGACAATGCAAGCATTGCGCTGGCATGGAGTAAAGGATCTGCGTTTGGAGACCATTGCGGAGCCGCAAGTTACGAGTGGAAAAGTGAAAATCAAGGTTGAATGGTGCGGGATTTGTGGTAGCGATCTCCACGAATACGTAGCCGGGCCTATATTTATACCTGAGAATACGCCTCACACCCTTACTGGAGAACAGGCTCCGGTGGTTATGGGCCATGAGTTTTCCGGCCAGGTGGTAGAGGTTGGCGAAGGCGTTACGAAATTCAAGGCTGGTGACCGCGTGGTTGTTGAGCCTGTATTTGCATGCGGAAAATGCGCAGCATGCAAACAAGGAAAATACAATCTGTGCGACGAAATGGGTTTTTTTGGCCTTGCCGGCGGTGGCGGCGGATTCTCCGAATATGTCGCCGCGGATGAGCATATGGTTCATAAAATTCCGGATAGCGTCTCCTATGAACAAGGGGCTTTGGTAGAGCCTTCGGCAGTTGCTTTGTATGCCGTACGCCAAAGCCAGCTGAAGGCAGGGGATCGGGCAGTTGTATTCGGTGCGGGGCCGATCGGTCTGCTCGTTATCGAGGCATTGAAGGCAGCAGGGGCGTCCGAGATTTACGCCGTGGAGCTGTCGGCTGAGCGTAAACAAAAGGCTGAAGAATTGGGTGCCATCGTGATTGATCCGAAGGCTTACGATGTGGTTAAGGAACTTCATCGCCGTACCGGCAGCGGGGTAGATGTTGCATTTGAAGTGACGGGTGTTCCGCCCGTGCTGAATCAAGCGATCAACTCTACGAAGATTGGCGGACAGATTATGATTGTCAGCATATTCGAAACTTCAGCTCCCATCGTGCCAAACGATGTTGTGATGAAGGAACGGAATATTACCGGAATCATCGGTTATCGCGACGTATTCCCGGCTGTCATTAGCCTGATGGAAAAAGGGTTCTTCCCGGCGGATAAGCTGGTCACCCAGCGGATCAAACTGGATGAGGTTATTGAACGGGGCTTTGAGGCTCTCCTCAAAGAGAAGAACCAGGTGAAGATCCTGGTGCGTGCTCACTAATAAAGCCGCTGCGTGACGCAGTTGCACAGCTTATGAAAGACCGCGTAATGCGGTCTTTTTGTTTTGCGGAATAAAAAGGTTGCCTCCGAGCTGAGTCAGAGCAGTGCATAGCACTCGCTGATGTACGCCAATCAATCTTTAGCACATGATACAAAACAACGGCGATTACCTCCGAATGGATTCGGGAGGTGATCGCCGTCTTTTTTTAAACTCATTCAATTAATCCTTGATCAGCAAATAAATAAAGTAGGGAGCTCCGAGGCAGGAGACAACCAATCCAACCGGAATTTCGGAAGGGGCCATCAAGTTCTTGCCGATCATATCGGCCACAAGCAACACCAGCGAGCCCAGCAGCGCGGAGACCGGCAGCATTCCCTGATGACGGGGACCCACAAGCTTACGCGCCAGATGCGGAGCAACCAGTCCAAGAAACGCGATGCCGCCGCCTACGGCCACGCAGGCGCCAGCCAGGGCAACGGAGATGAACAGCAGCGTTCTTCGCTCGCGTTCTACCGTGGCCCCAAGTCCCGCTGCCGTGTGGTCCCCAAGGTTCAGCACATTCAAATGTTGCGATTTATACACCGCCCAGGGAATCAGCAGAAGGATCCACGGAAGGATCGCAACGACATATTCCCAGCTTGCGCCCCAAATGCTTCCGGACAGCCAGATGGTAGCCTGCATGAAATTGTTAGGGTCCATCATGAGCTGGAACACGATAATAAGCGCGCCGAAAGCCGCGTTAATGCCAATCCCCACAAGCACCAGCCGGATCGGCGTTACGCCTTGCTTCCAGGCCAGCGAATAGATGAGAAAGGCGGCAAGAAATGCACCGAATAGGGCGGCAAAAGGCATGATATAGACAGACCATATGCCGGAGCTGAACGAGCTGCCTTGGAAATAAAAGATATACAGCACAACGGCCAGTCCTGCTCCGGAATTAATGCCTAGGATGCCCGGGTCTGCCAGCGCGTTCCGCGAAACACTCTGCAGAATAGCACCGGAGACGGCGATTCCCGCACCGATCAGGATGGCAATGACCATGCGGGGTAAACGAAAGTGCATCAGAACGGTATAATTTTGCTCAGATCCCGTCCCGTTGAATGCTTTGATGACCTCAGCGAGCGGGATTTTCATCGTTCCCATATTCAGGCTGAACAGAAACACGGCTAATATGGCCAGCAGCAGGATCATCGACACGGACATGATTTTTCGCGTTGTATTCATCGCTACAGCCCCCTCCCTTCCCGACGTGCAAGATAGAGGAAGAAAGGAACGCCGATCATGGCCGTAATTGCGCCAACAGGCGTCTCGAACGGAGGGTTGATCATCCGCGCGCCCACATCGGCAAACACCAGCAGAAGTGCTCCCATGACAGCGGAGCAAGGGATGATCAGCCGATAGTCGGGACCTACGATGAAGCGAACAATATGCGGGATGACAAGCCCCACGAATCCGATCGTTCCGCCCACAGCGACCGCTGCGCCCGTGAGGAGCAGCACAACGAGCGTGCCAAGGAACTTCACGGTTCCTGTTTTTTGGCCAATCCCGGTAGCGACCTCTTCGCCCAGGCTCATGACGGTAATGGATCTGCTGAGCGCGAGTGCAATGAGCAGCCCAATGATGGCGACAGGGATCAGAAGCTGCACGTTCACCCACTGCACGCCCGACACGCCTCCGGCATACCAGAAGCTGATATCCTTGGCAACGTTAAAGCGGATGGCAATGGCCGAGGAAATCGAGCTCAGGAGCGCGGTTACGGCAGATCCGGCCAGAGCCAGCTTGACGGGCGTCAGGCCCCGTTTGGATAACGAGCCGATGAGAAGCACGAGTCCGGCCCCAAGGCCCGCACCGGCAAAAGATAGCAGCATGAGCACGGTGTTGGATGGCGACTCCATAAAGGCAAACCCAATCGACATCATGAAAGTGGCACCTGCGGTGACTCCCATAATGGAAGGGGAAGCAAGCGCGTTTCTTGTCATGCCTTGCATGATGGCTCCGGAAACCGCCAGGGAACCGCCGATCAATGCAGCTGCCAGGGCCCTCGGCATGCGCAGTCTCTGGATAATCTGGTGCGAGGTGGAATGGGCATCGAAGCGGACAAACGCTTCCCATATGGTGGACAATTTAATGTTCGAAGCGCCATAGATAATGGAGGATGCCATAGCGGCAGCCAGCAGACCAAGCCCCAGCAGAATGACGGCCGCGGCTGTCTTGGGGCGGTAAATGGATTTTGCGGTTGATTTGTTAATGGGCTGATTTGCTTGCATAGTCACCTAAACCTTCGTGTTGATAAAAAAATAAAAATGAAAGTATTGTAATTGAGAATGAATTTCATTATCATGGTTATTATTATATCACTTCATCCCAAGATTGCTAGTGATCTAAGCAGAAAAAATATACATAAAGGGGACCTGATTAATGAGTCGGTTCAAGAAAAAAATATGGATAATCGCAGGACTCTTGGCAGCTTTCACGCTGCTTGCAGCTTGTGGAAATAGCAAGGACGCAGCCGGGAACGAGCCAACGGAGGCGCAAACGCCAAACGAGCAGAGCGGCGGCACCGAAGCCAAGCCAAGTGAAGGTGGCGCAGAGACCAAGACGGAACGGACACTGAAAGACGCCATGGGCCATGAGGTGAAAATTCCAGCCGAGCCGAAACGGGTCATCGCTTCTTACTTGGAGGATAACCTGGTGGCGCTAGGGATTACCCCGATCGCGCAGTGGTCGGTCAAAGGCGGAAGCGTCCAGGATTATCTGCAGGATTCATTGAAGGATGTGCCTACGATTGAGCATGATCTTCCCTTTGAAGCGGTAGCGAGCTTCCAGCCGGATTTATTGATCATGGACTCGGCTTCCATGGTAGAAGGCAACAAGTACAGTCAATACGAGAAGATTGCTCCAACCTACGTCATCGGCAATGAGGTCAATAACGATTGGCGCGAAGAGCTGAAGAAAGTGGGGGAAATCTTTGGCATGGAAGAGGAAGCGCAAGCGGCGCTCGATCAATACGAGCAGAAGGCAAAGGAGGCCAAGGAGAAAATCCAGCAATCGATCGGCGGTGAATCTGCTGCAGCGATTTGGCTTGTCGGCGGTAAATTGTTCGTCGTTAGCGAGACATTGTCCAGTGGAGCCGTTATGTATGGCGACTTGGGACTTACGGTACCGGACGTGGTGAAGGAAATTTCGGCATCGGCTACAGGCAACTGGTCCTCCATTTCCCTGGAGAAATTGGCCGAGCTCGACGCGGATCATCTGTTCTTTATTAACAGCGACGGCGAAGGGGCTGAAGTGCTCCAAGATCCGCTCTGGGCGAATATTCCGGCCGTTAAGAACGGCAACATCTATGAATATGGAAAAGATACAAGCTGGCTGTATACCGGTACGATAGCCAACGGCCAGATCATTGATAACGTGCTGGAGAGTTTGGTGAAATAAACGCTGTCAGATCGAGCCAATCAGCCGTCTTCCCACATTAGTGGGGAGGCGGTTTTTTGTATGGGTGCGTATATGGAACAGGAACGGCGGAAACATTCAGCAGGAAAACGTGGGCACTCGCAGAACTAGTTAGCGAGGTGGGAATGATGATGCCGAAGTATATGCCGGACTTATCCAATGTGCAGGCGAAGCTGCACCGATACTGTATGCGAATCTCAGGAGATCCATGGGAAGCGGAGGATCTGCTGCAGGATGTCATGATAAAGGTGATGCGAGCCGTTGAAACCGATCCTGGAAAACATCTGTCCAATGCCTATTTATATCGCATCGCAAGCAACGCGTGGAAGGACCGACTGAAGAAGGATAAGCCCGGAATGAGGGTTTCCGAGGATGCGTTAGGAGATAGGGCGGCCGAGGATGACGGCTTGTCCACCAGAGAGCTCTTGGAGGCCTTAGCGGACCGGTTGTCTCCACGGGCGATGGTTATTTTGCTGCTGATGGACGTTTTTGATTTCACGGCCAGGGAGACGGCTGATTTTCTCTTCATGTCGGAAGGGACGGTTCAGGTGTCGCTCGGACGTGCGCGAACCAGGCTGAAGAAGCTGCATCGCTTGCAGCAAACAGGCATGGAACCTAAGCTGCAAGAGAAATCCCGGGCAGGCACAGCGGCAGGACTGGATTTGGATGGGCTTGTGGAGGCCTTTCGGAAAAGGGATCCCAAAGCCATTTGTACCTCGTATCTCCAATTGACGAAGCTGCGAATAAGAATAAGCAAATTGAGCCGGGTTGGCGGAGCCCTTACATTTTATATGGAAGATCCGGATGGAAACGTATGGAAACTTACGGAATAAAACATTATATTTGGACGCTGTTTGGTTTTAGCCCGAAATTTCGTTACTTATGTGTCAGCAGCTATATAAGCAAATCAAAGAGGAGGAAGGTTTTTTGAAAAAATCCCTTTTGTACGGCGTTGGCATCTTTGTACCGGTCAGTGATCTGAAGCGTTCGACGGCGTGGTATACGGATATGCTCGGGTTTGAAGTGATCCATACGGATGAACCGAATGCGGTGGTCATGCGAATGAATGATGAGAAGGTTTCCTTCTGCCTCGTGCGGTCCTATGAAGTGAAGCAGCCGGTTTTTCCCAGAAATGATTATGGCGTGGGGCAATATTTCAACCTGCATACCACGAATGTAAGTGAAATTCATCAACGATTGGTTGCCAAGGGAGCCGACGTGACGGAAATTGAGGATTTTGGCGGGTTCAAGGGCTTCTCCCTGACGGACCCAGACGGCAACCGCTGCGGAGTGACGGAGTAACGACAGCGAGAAGCAGAATGGCTATAACCGACGGGCATCGTGTTTGCCCAGACGATCGATTAGGAAAAACACCCATTCATCGACTTGGCATGGATGGGTGTTTTTGCTGCGGTGATTATCGAATGTGCATCAACAGTCGTATCAAATCCGTTATTCCTGATCCCGACAGTGCTCCTCGGCCGCCGAAGTAAACTCTTCCTCATTCTCGGAAGCAAGTTTATCACCGTATTGGTCCAATCGTTCAGGGCTGCTGGAAGGACCGTCGTTCTTAGGTTTGCTGTTTCTGCCTGTCATGCTGTGTTCCCTCCTTATGTGGGGTTCTCATCGATTGCGAACGTACGAATGATCGTACTTTGCGAACGTTTATGTTGTTCCTGATTTGGCTCGGGATTATGCACGCAGGGTCTCATCTTCCGTTTATGAAGTTATGATGAAAGCGCTCGTAGCTGCTTGTTCGTTTCAGCCGTGAATGATACCATAATAGAATTTAGAAGATTCATAGATTCAACACGCTTAAACGATATGGATACCACGGAGGTTGCGATATGAAGCTAGTGTCATGGAACGTCAATGGATTGCGGGCCTGCGTAACGAAGGGATTTATGGATTATTTTCAGCAGGTGGATGCCGATATATTTTGCGTGCAGGAAACGAAACTGCAAGCGGGGCAGATCGAGCTCGATTTAGGGCCGGAATATCAACAATATTGGAACTATGCGGAGAAGAAGGGGTACTCGGGAACGGCGGTATTTACGAAAATCGCCCCATTGTCCGTTCGCTATGGTCTGGAGGAAGACAGCGAGCCCGAGGGCAGAGTGATCACGCTGGAGTTTGAGGACTTCTATCTCGTAAACGTGTATACGCCGAATGCGAAGCGCGACCTGAGCAGACTGGATTATCGGCTGGAGTGGGAGGAGCGGTTCCGTGCTTACTTGCTTCAGCTTGACGAACGTAAACCCGTGATCGTATGCGGCGACTTGAATGTGGCGCATCAGGAAATCGATTTGAAAAATGCCAAGTCTAATCATGGCAATTCCGGCTTCACCCTGGAGGAGCGCGGCAAAATGACCGATCTGCTGGCAGCGGGCTTCATCGATTCCTTCCGCCACTTCTACCCGGACCGTACGGACGTATACAGCTGGTGGTCTTATATGGCCAAGGTAAGGGAGCGGAATATCGGCTGGCGCATCGATTATTTTCTGGCGTCTGCCCGTTTAACCGAGAAGCTGAAGGATGCCGAGATCGACTGCCATGTGATGGGAAGCGATCATTGCCCGGTGAGTTTGACGCTCAGCGAGTCATTGCGTTAAAATTCAGATTTTAAAAAAAGCCAACCGAAGAGCAGGGGACTGGATAACAGCCTTGCCTACGCCGGTTGGCTTTTATATTGAAAGCAAAGGCTCCGTTCACCCAATCTGATGCTTCAGCTTGTCCAGAAAGATCGAGGCCGGCTTCGACAGATGGTGTGTTCCGGGCTGTACCCATCCGAATGAAGAAGCAGTGTGGCCGGGGGGCATCTCCAGCTCCAGCGTTACGATGTTTCCCGAAGGTACGGGTGTGAAGCTGGAGAAGGACAAATCGACCCCCACCGTGACCGCTACATTTTCTTCGACGACCTTCTGTATGACCCTTGTCTGGTTGGTTGAGAAGAGCAGATCCATTTCCCCGTACTGCTCCTCGAATACATCCATCAGCTTGAACAGACTGTCATCCTTGTAGAGAACCAAGGGATATTTACGCAGTTCTTCGGGCGTGATCGATTGCCGCATGGCAAGTGGAGATTGACGGCTTACCCCCACCACGAATTTGCTCTCCAGCAGCTTGCCGAAGTGAAGTCCGCGGTGTTGATGAATGGTGGAATCATCCACAAAAATCAAACCGATATCCGCATGATTTTGTTTGATATCCTCAATAATATCAAGTGTCGCTTTTTCCGTAATTTCGAGTTTGATCTGGGGGAAGTCCTTTTTGAACTGGATAATGGCATCGATGGACAGCGTTAAGGGGACCGGAACCGTAGCAATCCGCAAAGATCCGCTCAGCAGGTTGGAATATCCTTCGGCTTCTGATTTCAGCTCCTGGAATTGTTCCAAAATGGCATAGGCTTTCTGGAGGATTCGCTGGCCCTCGGCTGTGGGTACGGCACCAAGCCGCGATCGGGTGAACAAGGAGAAGCCGAACTCGGCTTCCAGGCTGGACACTGCTTGGCTGACGGCGGAAAGGGTAACGTTGCAATTCTGGGCTGCTTTGGTTAACGATCCTGTCTTGGCTGTCTCCACGATATATTCCAGTTGTTCAAGATTCATATGACCCCATCCTTAATCTATAGTTAAGTAATATTAATTAGGTTTAAATTTACTTAAATATAACGCAGCGTTACAATGAACACAAGGACATGGACACACAATGTTCAAACAATAACGCTATTATACCCTAGGAGGTCATTGATAATGTCAGAACAACGTGTAGCGGTAATTACCGGCGGAGCGAGCGGAATCGGTCGTCAGGTCTCCCTTAAATTTGCAAGAAAAGGCGATCGTGTCGTCGTTGCCGATTATAATGAGGCAGCTGGTCAAGAGACGGTCGATTTGATCAAAAAAGAAGGCGGCGAAGCCACTTTCGTTCAAGTCGATGTTTCCAAACAAGAAAGCGTCGAGGCGCTTGTGGATAGAGCGGTTGAGCTTTACGGCCGCATCGATGTCATGCACAACAATGCAGGTATTGGCGGGGCTGGACCGGTCCTCGAGCAGAATATGGATCTCTATCATCGCACCATTAACGTGAATCAGCACGGGGTGGCTTACGGTATTATCGCAGCAGGCAGAAAGATGAAAGAGCTTGGCATTAAAGGCGTGATCATCAATACAGCATCCGTATTCGGATTCCTGGCTTCACCGGGAACGTTTGCTTATCACGCTACAAAAGGCGCCGTCATCATGATGAGCAAATCCGCTGCGCTTGAACTGGCACCATATGGCATTCGCGTCGTTGCCGTTGCTCCTGGAGCAGTGGATACACCGATTATCCAAGGTTATAAGGATTCCGGGATGCTGGATTCCATGAGAGCCAAAGTCATGGGCGGTGAATTAACACAGCCTGAGGTTGTTGCGGATACCGTGTATCTCGTGTCACTGGATGAAGCCGCTGCGATTACAGGCAGCGTGGTCATGGCTGACCAAGGTTACGCTTCATTTAAATAATGTAACGGTCACATAATGGATTGCTAATTATCAATATACGCTAATAAAAACCTCTCTTTTGAATGGATGCTGGCTGCAGCCAGCATGATTTGAAGGAGAGGTTTTCTAGGTTTTCCTGTCAAAAGATTTCCTCTCTCCGCAAAAAACAGTTAAAATAGAAAGGAAATTTAAAAGACCATACATATGGTGTCAGACGACGATTACTGGAAGAGAGGTATATAAATATGATCATTAAACCTAGAACACGCGGATTTATTTGCACAACATCCCATCCTGTAGGCTGCGAAGCCCAGGTGCAGGAGCAGATTGATTATGTGTTACAACAGCCTGGCATCGAGGGCCCGCGCAATGTGCTGGTTATCGGCGCTTCCACCGGGTACGGCTTGTCGGCCAGAATTGCTGCCGCATTCGGCTCCCGGGCAAATACGGTAGGCGTGTATCGTCCCAGCCAGGCAACCGAGAAGCGGACTGCTTCGGCAGGCTGGTATAATTCGGTCGCATTCGAGAAGGCAGCGGAGGCTGCAAGCTTAAAATCGTTCAGCGTGACAGGAGATGCTTTCACGCAAGAGACCAAAGCCAAGACGGTTGAGCTTATCCGCAAAGAGCTGGGACAGGTTGATCTCGTGGTGTACAGTGTTGCCTCGGCGCGCCGTACGCTGCCTGACACGGGTGAGACGGTCAGCTCCGTATTGAAGCCGATCGGACCGGCCTATACCAACAAGACGGTAAACTTCCATACGGGTGAAGTGACGGAGGTAACGATTGAGCCGGCCACGGAAGAGGAAGTGAAGAACACCGTAGAGGTGATGGGCGGCGACGATTGGGAATTATGGATGAATGAGCTGGCGGAAGGCGGCGTATTGGCTCCTGATGTGACCACGATTGCGTTCTCCTACATCGGCTCGGAGATTACCAAAGCCATCTACCGGGATGGATCCATTGGACAAGCCAAGGATCACCTGGAGGCAACCGCGCTGAAATTGAACGAGAAGCTTGCTGCCGGAGGCGGGCGAGCTTATGTAACGGTCAGCAAAGCGTTAGTGACCCAATCCAGCTCGGCGATCCCGGTCGTTCCGCTGTACGTATCGGCGCTGTACAAAGTGATGAAGGAGAAGGGGCTTCACGAAGGCTGCATCGAGCAGATCTATCGTCTATTCTCCGACCGCCTCTATAAAGGGCAAGAAACGCCGGTGGATGAGAAGGGTCGCATCCGTATCGACGATTGGGAGCTTCGCGAGGATGTACAGGCCGAGGTAGCCGAATTGTGGAGCAAGGTAACAAGCGAAAATATTGAAGAATTGACTGACCTTGCCGGTTACCGCCGCGAGTTCTTCCAACTGTTCGGCTTTGAAACCGATGGCGTGGATTACGATGCGGATGTTAATCCAGTCGTCGATAATCCGAAAGCCATTTAATAAGTACAAGCGAGAGTCCAGGATCATATCCAGGACTCTCTTTTTTATATCATCAAGGCCGAATTCTTTATTCTCATATTGTTCCGTGACAAATGTGTTTGGGAAGCCTCTGATTCATTCAGGTTATAGGTATGTAGATTTGGGCCTTAGAGGCATGTACCGAGGTTCTCAGCTCCAAGCTGTAGAGCGACGGGTTTGGCGTAAGGGCACGTTGTTTCAACTGCTGGATAACATAGGCATAGGACTGGTCGGTATCCTCCCGGTCGGAATGCCCCTCATGGATGTACATGGCATATTCCTGTGTCGGCAGGGTTAAACCCACCATCCGCTCCGGCGTATCACGAATCGTCGTTACCTCGATTCCGGCTACATAGTGATAGATCTGCTGTCGATTCAAAACAGCGGCAATATACAAGGGCTTCGACGTTTTCTTGCGGATATATGGAATTTCCTCCATACGGTCCTGGAGTTCCTGCCAGAGCTTTGGCTTGAGGGCTTGGGACATATAATAGGCCGTAAAAGGAAGCTTCATCTCCAGACCGACGATCAGCGTTTGCGGTTTGATGATCCGCTGAATAGATTCATTCGTCTGTGCGGATCGTTCTCGCTTTTGCCGCGATGTCAGAATGGAGTAGCCGCCGTTTTTCCCCTCATTGGCGTATAAAGGGACACCTAAACGAGACAGCTCATGAAGATAGCGGAGCATCGTACGGTACGATACCGAGAATTCTTCGGCTAATTCGCCAACAGTGAAGTTTTGCCGTTCATACACCCGCTGCATGACCTTAAGGATGCGTTCGGTTTTGGGCATGTTATCGCTCCTGTGATTTTTTTATACTGTGACAGTTTCTGGCATAGTTCAAGTATATAATGAAACCAAATACAGGATAAAGGAGCATTTACTGATGACAATCGATCAACGAAACGAAGCAGCGGTTACGACTAAGGAAGCTTTTCAGGCGATAGGATTGAAGTGGGAAGGCACATTTGCCGAGGCGGGTGCAGGCGGGATACGTGCAGTGCATCGGTTGATGCAAGAACGGCTCGCGGAGATACCCTATGCCTTGCATACCGACACGCTGCTGGGGCTATCTTATCACGCTCTTCCCGGTGGTGACGGATTTATTCACTACGCGGTCGTGGAAGTGGAACGGATCGACGAAGTGCCGGAGGGGATGGTTACGATATCCGTTCCCGCATTAACCTATGCCACTTGTACTCATCGGAAAGAGCAGCGCATCGATCAGTCCTATAACAATATCTATGCCTGGATCAAAGAACAAGGTTACTCGGAATATAACCCGGACCATTTAACGCATTTCGAAAAATATCCGATGAGTCAGGATCCCTATGCGGATGACCCCGAATTTATCATCATGATTCCTGTTCAAATATGAGAACAGGAAAGTCCTCGAAGGATTGGGGACGCTGGGCTTGTTTCATATAGGCGGGGAAAAATGATGGAGTGCTCACCGCACGATATAGATCTTCGTAGCGGTGAGCAAAAAATACGTCGTTACTGCGGAGTTGTATTAAGCCTTTCTAATCACGGGAATCCATAACTCGTTCTTATACTCGTCCGGAGGAAGATAGCATTCGATGGCGGGAAGCGGCGCGAGATCATAAGTTTGGGATGGTATCCACTCCGTATAAAGACGTTTCCACATCTCTGCAATGCCGCTTGGATCTCCTTCCAGCTCGAATACGGCCCAAGTGGCGGCAGGGAAATGTCGCTGTACCATCGGTTCCTGAGGCGTATCCGTGGATACGACGGACATGATGTAGTCAAAATCCTCATTCTTCCCATAGTCACCGTCTGCACAAACACCGAGTATTCCGCGGATCGGATGGTCCTGCACACGATAGTTCCATAGTTTCTCGAAAATGCCCTTCTCCTGCCCCTCCATCCAGAGGCGGGGAACGTCTTCATAAGCACGCTGCGTGCTTACCTGCTCCTTGAAACCGACAACGGAAAACTCCTTCATTTCTTCGATTCTGTAATTCATTTCGGCAGCCCCTCGCATTGAGAATTGAAAGGAGATGCGGGGATAGGCCTTCAGTTTGGTGCCGGTCTGGCGTGCAGCCGTCGGCGTTGTGCCATGCATGTTCTGGAACGCACGCGCGAACGCCTCCGGGGAATCATAACCATATTTAAGCGCCAGATCAATTACTTTGATATCGCTGTTTTGAAGCTCGTAAGCGGCCAGTGTCAGCCGGCGTCTCCGTATGTATTCGGACAGCGACACATCCGTAATGAACGGAAACATGCGTTGAAAATGATAAACGGAGCAGCATGCGATCTGAGCAGCTTCAGCGTAATCGATCTCCTCGGTTATGTGCTCTTCTATATAGCCTATGGCCTCATTCATCCGCTTTACCCAATCCATCCGGTCATCATCCTTTCTAAGATCAATATATAAGAAGCTGCGTTTGCTAGGCCTAGCCGTTGCTGAACGGATTCCGCTAGCCCGGTTATCTAAATCAAACCATCATTCCAATGCAGCTACTAGGCAAAAAATACAGCTTAGCGGTTTGGCGTCTACGGATACGAATGTCCATACTTTACGAGCACATGCCACAGCTGTTTGAGATGCTGGAAGGTTTCATCATATGTTCCCCAATCGCTCCATTCGCTTGAATCATGGTGCAGTTGGGCAGCCGCTTTGCCGATAATGGCTGCATCCAGCATGCCCAGCGAGCCTCCAAACCGTTGATCGATCCGCTTGGCGAGCGGCGGCATGGCGGGTCCCCGAAAATCATCCGGAACATCCCGTACAGCAAGGCAGAAGCCGGGATGCCAGGACAAGGTGAGGTTATACCGTTCACATAAAGCATGAAGCAAATGTCCAATTGGGGTGTTCCTATAGGAAGGATCGGCTACCAGGGCCTCCACATCGCTGGACAAGTCGATGACGCCATGGATCTGCGCTTCAATATAATCATCCAAGGAACGACCGACAGGCACGGAAGAACCGATATACGATGAAGGCAGATGAAGAAGCCGTTCCAGCATGGATGGAATGTCCACATTCGGGGAACCCAGGGCCGAGCCAGTGGACTCAACTTGATGCAAGAGTGCAGCGAGAATGGAATCCCACCGACGGAGCGTGCCTACATACTCGGGACCTGCATGACTGTCTCCGAACGTGAAGGTACAGCGGTTCAATACGTTAGGGGACAGCACCAACAAACAGGAGCCAAAGCGGGGAGACGCACCATCGGCATAATTCATAAGATTAAGTCCTCCGTATTTCGGCCGCTCGTCGTTACGCACACCGGGCTGCTGGTAGGCTCCGCCAAACAGGAGCCGTTCCCATTGGTCGCGGTCACCGCCCGGATAAGCGGTCTTGCTTCCATTGGTCACGCTCGTGGTGAACTGGTTATGATATATGCCTTCTGCCAAGAGGGATTCGATGACAGCGTGTCCGGCGGGCAGTATCCGATCCGGATGGAAATTCAACGTGACGCGGGCAGATTTTTCGATATGGGTTAACAGTGAGCCGACCGTTACGGAATCTTTTCCATGCTTCCGCAAGATGTGCTCCGTCATTTTCAAGGCGGCCCTTCGCTGGCCCGCCGCTGTTGATTCGACATGAAGAATCGCTTGTTGCTGCGCTTCAGATAACTGTTCGTTCATACTTGGATTTCCTCCATACTCTCCATACTAAACAACGATCGCATTGATCCTCATCATTTCTAGTCCACGGGCTGTGATTCCTCTATTGCTGCTGCAAATGAACGTATTCTTAGTACTTAACGGGATGAATTTATAGAGAAGGGGGACGGGCAAAGATTGCTGCTGACCAGCCATCATGCTTTAATGAAACTAACATGAATGGATATAAGAGATGGAGGTATTATATATGCAGCCTAATTTCAGCATACAGGATAAGATCGCAATTGTGACGGGGGCCAGCAAAGGCATCGGTTATGGACTAGCCCAAGCGTTGGCAGCGGCAGGGGCCAAGGTTGCCGTCATGGCACGAAGCACGGACCTGCTCCATCCATTGGTTGAGGAAATCTCTCAGGCAGGAGGTCAGGCCAAGGCCTATGAGCTGGACGTCCGGAATGTGGAGCAGATCCGATCTGTATTTGGTCAGGTAGCCAAGGATTTCGGCCGGCTCGATATCGTGGTCAATAACGCGGGTCTGGGAGAGGGGGTGCTGGCGGAAGACATCACGGAGGATTATTGGGATGAGATGATGGACGTGAATTTGAAGGGCGTATTTTTCTGCTGTCAGGCCGCTGGCCGTATCATGCTTGAGCAGGGGGTCGGAAAAATCATTAACGTCAGCTCCCAGGTGAGTGTCGTTGGGATTACGGAAGGGGCAGCCTATTGCGCCTCCAAAGGCGGCGTAAATCAGCTGACGAAGGTGCTGGCGCTGGAGTGGTCCAGCCGTGGCGTGAACATTAATGCCGTCGGCCCTACGTTCATCCATACGCCGGGAACAGCCGAGCGTTTGGACTCCCCTGATTTTCGTGACGGCGTCCTGGCACGGATCCCGGCAGGGCGGATCGGCACCATAGGCGATGTGGCCGGAGCCGTTATTTATCTCGCCTCCCCGGCAGCTGATCTCGTTACTGGCACTTTGCTGCTTGTGGATGGCGGCTGGACGGCACAATAAAGCTGCGTTGGTGTAGATGTAACCCATGATTTTTAACTGGAGGATACAGAAATGGAATTTCGAACGAAAATAGTGCTAGGCAGTAAGACGGCAACAGGGTTTCAGGTGCCGGATGAAGTGGTGGAAGGCCTCGGTTCCGGCAAAAAACCCCAAGTTACGGTCACCATCGGCAAGCATACCTATCGCAGTACCATCGCCCCTATGGGAGGCGTATTCATGCTGCCGCTTAGCGCAGAGAACCGGCAAGCAGCGGGAGTTGCGGCGGGTGACGAAGTGACCGTTCAGATTGAGCTTGATACCGAGCCGCGCGAGATCACGGTACCCGATGATTTTTCCGCGACTCTGGATCAAAACCCGGTGGCACGACAATACTTCGATGGTTTGTCCTACAGTAATAAACGCCGCTTGGTGCTGTCGATCGAGGGGGCCAAGACGATGGAAACCCGGCAGCGGCGAATCGATAAGACCATCACGATGCTGAACGAGGGACGCTCACAGTAGAGATATTGCCGAATTAATGGGGGATATCATTCTGGTCGAGATGCCGGATCATTATACGTTGCAGTTTGCCCTCAAGGGTCCTGCGTCATAGATATTCATGATTAATATCCTTTGTTAATAGAAGAACCCGGTCTTGCTATTGGCAAGTTACCGGGTTCTTTGACGGTTGTATGGGGCTGGGTTATTTTAACGGAACCTGCTTGGACAATGCTTCAAATTGTTCCAGGTGAGGATTCACTTTGCTTTGAATGCTCTTGAAATAACGAATCGCGGCGTCATTTTTACGCTGTTCAGCCGCCGAGTTGGCAGGGAAGATCGAAGATTTTTTGTTGATGTTGCCGTTTTTGTAATGAACGCTGAACATCTTTCCGGCGGCCCAGGCTTGCTTCATGTTTTGATTGAAACCCATGATTTCGAGCGCTTCCTTGCCTTTCTTGTAGGTAAAGCTGTAGTCGGGATCCGCGACGGCATGAATGACATCGTATCCGCTTTGGAAGACGCCTGCCTGGAATGTCCCTTTCTGGATCTGATTCCATCGAACGGACCCGTCAGGCAATGTCACCTTATGCGTCAGGATGCCTTCGCCATCCATTTTGTCGTTGTTCCAGCGGCCGGTGTATACCACCTTATGCGATTCACCGTCTTCTTGGTATTCGTTAATGTACTTACCGTTTCCGGTGCGCTTCCCGTTAATGAATTCGCCGGAATATTGTTTGCCATTTCCCCACTTGATCGTTCCGCGACCATTGGGCTGGCCGTTGGCTGCTTCACCGTAATAGGATGTCCGTTCGGAGATCTGTATCCATTCCTTGCCGGAGGCCGCATCGACGGAAACCGGCAGCGAGGCTAATGAAGAGGCCATAAGCGAAGCTGAAAGTGTTAAGGTTACGGATAATGCCGTTATTTTTTTCATGAACATGTAGGCTCCTTTGTTGAGATGGTTCTATTATATACTTCGCTGGTTACTTCTTCATTCCTCTATACGTCCTATATAATGAAGCGGAAGAGGATGGTGACTTGAATGATTGGGCCTACTCGGATATGGTTATATTTTTGGATGCACAGGATAACGGGAGGGAACAGGATATGACACATGAAGAAAACGCCGCAGGCTGGGACGCAATTGACGAGCAGCTGTTGAAGCTGTACGGGGAGCAGGAGCCGAAACATTACGGAGCCCTAATTCCTTATGCTCTTGGAGGACCCGATCCGCTGAATGGAATCAGCGCTTATACGTCGAATGCCCCTTTTCCCCATTGGCATATGGTCACTTATGGCTTTAGCGAGCTGTATGACAAGGAGTCGGACAATCCGGAGGAGAGCGGTTACGGATTCGAATTGACGTTCAGGCTGGCTAAGCGGGAGGACGAGGAAGAGCCGCCGGCGTGGGCGCTAAATCTGCTTCAGAACATGGGGAGATACGTGTTTAACAGCGGGAATGTTTTTCGCTCGGGGGATTATTTGGATGCCAATGGGCCGATCTGCCTGGGAGCCGATACGCAATTGACCGCACTCGCCTTCACCCTGGATCCCGAGCTGCCGGGGATGGATACGCCGAATGGTCGGGTAGAATTCCTGCAGATGGTTGGCATCACACGTGAAGAGCTCGAGGCGATGCAGACATGGAATACGCTTGGCGTATTACAAGCTTGTGCGGAGTATATGCCGCAGTACATAACGGATCTGGATCGGGATTCGCTGCTGAAGGTGCCTTCGATTTTGGAAGCCGTTGATCGGGGGAGAAAACAAGAGGGCTCGAACACCGGATTTCTCTACGTGAGCCAGCTGGCTTTTGAACCGGGGAAGAAGGGCTGGTTAAGTAAAACCCCGGCTACCTTACAAATAGGCGCCAAGCAGGCCGAAATTATCGGGAAGCTGCTGCAGGGCCGAATTCTGAAAGATAACAAACTGAGCCTTGTAGGCTCGGATGTTCGGGTCGTATTTGAGCCGGGGGAAGAGAGCCGCTGGACTGCAGAGGATGGAGATGTTACCCTTGTTTTGGACGATCGGACCGCGGGTGAATTTTCAAGCCGATTGCTGCCGCAGGTCAGCACCTTCGAGCTTTTCTGGCTTGCAAGGAATTCGGATTGAAGTCCTGAAGACGGAAATCAAGGATCAAGAAGGAAATGTTGTACAAGTTATCGGATAGTACGGTGGAAAATAAGAATAACACAGATAGAAACAATTTCCTGTCCATATAAAATAGTTTACAATTTGAGTGATGTCTATATACTTATACTTTAAAGCGGTACATAAACATCTTGCTACAGGAAATGGTTCTGACAAAGGGAGGATTACATTGAAAACATCTATTAAAGTAGGGATCGTAGGTTATGGAAATTTGGGCAAAGGCGTACAGAAAGCCATCGGGCAAAATCCGGATCTGGAGCTGGTAGCCATCTTCACGCGCAGAGACCCGCAGCAAATGCCGGCCAATTCCGGTGCTCGCTTCGAGCATATATCAGCGGCAGAGCAATATATCGGCAAGATTGACGTTATGATTCTGTGCGGCGGTTCGGCTACGGATTTGCCTGAGCAAACACCGCAGCTTGCCAGCATGTTCAATACGGTAGACAGCTTTGACACACACGCGAAAATCCCTGAGTTTTTCGAGGAAGTCAACAAAGCGGCGATGGGCGGAGGCCATGTCAGCGTCATTTCGACAGGCTGGGATCCGGGCTTGTTCTCCATGAATCGTCTGCTTGCCGAAGCGATTTTGCCGGAAGGTAAGGATTATACCTTCTGGGGCAAAGGCGTGAGCCAGGGCCACTCGGATGCCATCCGTCGTGTTCCCGGGGTAAAGGCGGGCGTTCAATACACGGTTCCAGTAGAAGAGGTTATCAACCAAATCCGTTCTGGTGAAACACCGGAGCTTGCCACACGCGAGAAGCACCGGAGAGATTGCTTCGTCGTAGCGGAAGAAGGCGCGGACCAAGAGCAAATCCGTCAAACGATTGTGTCGATGCCTAACTATTTTTCCGATTACGATACAACCGTAACTTTCATTACGCAAGAAGAGCTTGAAGCTGAGCATGCAGGCATGCCTCATGGCGGATTTGTCATTCGCAGCGGCGTAACCGGAAGCGGTAATAAACAAATTGTTGAATTTGGCCTGAAGCTTGACAGCAATCCGGAATTTACGGCCAGTGTGCTGGTATCTTATGCAAGAGCTGCCCATCGTTTGAGCAGAGAGGGACAGCAAGGCGCCAAGACGGTGTTTGATATCCCGCTGGGATACTTATCTCCAAAATCGGCTGAAGAGCTCCGCAGCGAGCTTCTATAAGCTGCAAAAAGCCCTGCCGCATATGCGGCAGGGCTTTTTTTGTTCTTATTTATACGATACCTTGTGCGATCATGGCATCAGCTACTTTAATAAAACCTGCGATGTTGGCACCAGCCACAAGATTGCCGGCTACGCCATATTCTTCTGCAGCATCTACGGCACTGCTGTAGATGTTTTTCATGATCTGATGGAGCTTTGCATCCACCTCTTCAAAGGTCCATGACATTCTCATGCTGTTCTGGCTCATCTCCAGCGCGGATACGGCAACCCCGCCTGCATTGGCGGCTTTAGCCGGTCCGAACAGCACGCCGCTGCTGATGAACTGCTCAATCGCTTCCAGCGTGGAAGGCATATTGGCTCCCTCACCGATGGCTTTTACGCCGTTCATGATGAGTGTCTTCGCTGCTTCTTCATCCAGCTCGTTCTGCGTGGCGCATGGAAGCGCGATGTCGCATGGAATGTTCCAGATGCCCGTGCAGCCTTCGGTATACTCGGCATGCGGGTGAATCTTGACGTATTCGCTGATCCGCAGGCGATCCCGTTCCTTGAGCAGTTTGACGGTCTCGAGGTTAATTCCGTCCGGATCATACAGGTATCCGTTGGAATCACTGCAGGCGATGACGTGCGCACCGAGCTGCTGTGCTTTTTCAATCGCATAGATGGAGACGTTGCCCGAGCCGGACACCACGACGCGGCTGTCTTTGAAGCTAAGGCCCTGCGAAGCCAGCATCTCCTGTACGAAGTAGACGCAGCCGTAACCGGTTGCTTCCGTACGTGCCAGGCTTCCGCCATAGATGACGCCTTTGCCTGTCAGCACGCCGGCCTCATGTCCTCCGCGGATACGCTTGTATTGGCCGAACATATAACCGATCTCGCGAGCGCCGACACCGATATCGCCGGCAGGCACATCGGAATCAGGTCCGATATGGCGGTAGAGCTCGGTCATGAAGCTCTGGGTAAAACGCATGACTTCCTGATCGGATTTGCCTTTTGGATCGAAATCCGAGCCGCCCTTGCCGCCGCCGATGGGCTGGCCTGTGAGCGCATTTTTGAAGATTTGTTCAAAGCCAAGGAATTTGACGATGCCGGCATAAACCGAAGGATGGAACCGGATGCCGCCTTTGTACGGACCCAGCGCGCTGTTAAACTGGACGCGGAACCCGCGGTTTACTTGGGTTTTGCCTTGATCATCCACCCATGGTATACGGAAGGTGATCATTCGTTCAGGCTCGACAAGGCGTTCCAGAATACCGTGTTCCCGATATTTCGGATGCTGGGCTAAAACAGGGACGAGGGAATCGACAAATTCCCGGACGGCTTGATGAAATTCTTTCTCGTGCGGATCCCGGGCCACCACTTGGTTATAGATGGATTCCACATAGTCTTTCGCGGCATTAAGGGGTGAAGAAACAGAAATATTCGTAGTCACTTTTGCGATGCACTCCTTCAAATCGTTAAAGTAGAATTGCGTGATAAATCGTCGGTTTTGCTGGAAAAGAAAGCCTGTCTCGGACAATTTGTACTAAAACATTAAAAGTTTGCACTCAGCATTTTTAAGTTAAAAAGAATTTTATAGAATCTTGCCTCGTATTACCAATAAAATGTTTTTTGCAAACTCATTAAATATTTCTATAAAGTTGTCATTTGGTGTAAGTTAATAAGCCATAACCCCATGTTTCGTGTAGCGAAAATGCAAAAAATGATCCGAATTTGTCATGGAAAAATACAAATAAAAGGAACTTTGCCTTCAATTTTTTCGGCATGTTTCACGTCTGACTATATGGAAAAATTGGAATGTAATTACAGCGATTAAAGGCATGAAAAAGCTTTTTGCAGCGATGTTTATTTTGGCAATAAGTGCCTTGACGGCATAATAAAAAAAGATCGAAACATGCCCAAACGGCTGTTTCGATCTTCTTCTTATTCATATAAGGATAAGTCCGGCTTTATTTCGAAATATCGATAAATCCTTCGCCAAACACGTCGCGTACGTCGTGAATCGTGACAAAGGCATTTTTATCCTCCGCACGGACGATTTTTTTGAGCATGGAAACTTCCTGTTTACTGATGACGATGTAGAGCACATCTTTGGTCTGACCGGTGTAATATCCATAACCCCGAAGTACGGTCACCCCGCGGTCCATAATCTCCGTAACCCGAATCGCGATGCGGTCATGATGAGTCGAGATGATGGTAACGGCCTTTTTGGGATTCAAGCCCTCGATAATGAACTCCATCGCCTTGGTGCCAATATAGAGGATGACCACGGTGAACATCACCTTCTCGATCCCGATTACAAAGACGGACAGTCCGGCCACGATCAGGTCAAAGAACAGCAGGGCATAACTGATATTCCAATCCCAATATTTATTAGCCAGACGGGCCAATATCACCGTACCTGCCGTAGTGCCGCCAACCCGGACGATAAGTCCAATCCCGACGCCGGCAAACAGTCCGGCGAAGATGGCATTGATCACCGGCTCATCTGAAGCGATGTGCCAGTTCTCCGTCAAGTGCAGGAACAGGGAGTGAAAGGCAACAACGATAATGGTATAGACGGTCGTTTTTTTATCCAGAAGCTTATAGCCGACAATCAGCAAAATTCCGTTAATCACTATGCCGACCAGCGCCGGGGACCATTTCAGCACATAAAACAGAATAATCGATATCCCGGTGACGCCGCCTTCGCCAAAATCGTTGGGAATGACGAATAAATTGACGGCCAGCGCAAAAATAAATGCCCCGATAAGCAGCATGATCATATCAAACGCTCTTTTTTTCATACGATATACCTCCATGACTTTCAACAAGCTCACAAAAAAAGCGACTAAAGGAAAAAATCATCCTTTAATCGCTTTATGCAAACACAGGTTGCGCAGCTCTTTTGATACTCTCATTATAATAATCATTACATGGAATGTAAATGATTTTAATTCACTGAGCGTAGGTGACGACGGAAATGCCTGCGTTGTAGCCTCCCCTTGCAGGCGGGGCATTTTTTATGGGGTTTATCGAGAGGAAGGCGAGAATAGGAGCGCAACATTTCGAAATGGGGTCTGTGATAAAACTAAAAGTGAAAGAAGAAGAGGGGATGATGAGAACATGAATACATTGAATGGGAAAGTTGCTATGGTTACGGGCTCCAGCCGAGGCATCGGACGTGCCATCGCGATACGATTGGCGAAGGAAGGAGCGTTGGTAGCCGTTCATTATGGCAAGAACCATGAGGCGGCGGAAGAGGTCGTCAGCGAGATAACACGGGCTGGCGGAGAAGCTTTCTTGGTAGGGGCAGATCTCGCCTCCTCGGATGGAATAAGTGCTCTGTACGCGGCGCTGGATGAGACATTGAAAGCACGAACAGGTAATACGTATTTTGATATTCTGGTTAACAACGCAGGGATCGGCTTAGTGGAAACCATCGAGGAGACCACGGAGGAGAGCTTTGATGAAGTGATGCGAATGAACGTGAAGTCGCCATTCTTCATGATTCAGCAGGCTCTACCACGTCTTCGGGACGATGGGCGCATTATCAATTTATCTTCTGCAGTAACGCGAATTTCCTTGCCCAATATTCCGGCGTATACGATGACGAAGGGTGCCATTAATGCGCTGACCCTCTCTCTGTCGAGCCAGCTGGGTTCCCGCGGAATTACGATCAATGCGATCCAGCCCGGATTCGTTGCTACCGACATGAATGCTGCCATGCTTCAGGACCCGGCCTCATTCCAATTCGGAGCCGGTTATTCGATCTTCGGAAGATGGGGTGAGCCTGGGGATATCGCGGACATAGCTGCGTTTCTGGCATCTCCGGACAGCCGCTGGATCACCGGTCAATGCATCGATGCCAGTGGAGGTTCCCATCTGTGACCTCGGTCTTAGCCGCAAATCCATGAACATGGAAAGAGCCTCATTCCGGCGGCATGATTCCTTTTTCCGGTATTTCCTCTATAATGTTTGAAGAAGTTACAAGGCAGGAAGTACCAGGATGGAGGAAGGCCAAGGATGTGGAATATCGATTTTGAGCAGGCGTACGACAAACGCGTGGGTGCCACCGAAGAACAAATGGCCCGTTTTGTTAAGGAGTGGAATGCGGAGCTGTCTGCGGCAGAAATGGAGGACATCAAGGGAAGACAAGTGAATCCTTTTCACAAAACGTCTCCCTTTTACGACCAATATACGCCGCTCGATCCTGCAGGTTGGAAGCTGCCTCAGCGAAGTTTTCCCGCTAGCTATTTGGACTTGTTGAAGTACTCCAACGGTGGAGAGTTTCAACAGGGAGAACGTCTTTTTCAGTTCTTTGGCACGGATGATCTGAGGGAGATGAACCTGGCTTACGAGCTGCCGGAGTATATGCCGAACGCGGTATCGTTTGCCATGGATGGAAGCGGAAATCATTATATGTTCGATATGAGGGAAGAGCCGACAAACGGTGAATACCCGATTCTGTTCGCGCATTCAGGCAGCTTGGGTTATGAGGAGTGCGAACAGGTTGCGAATTCTTTGCCGGCGTTATGCACGGAGAAGTGGGAGCTGTATTGAGAAGGATAGGAATGCAAGCAGGGAAACCCAGGGTCCAATTGGGGGAAGGAGGAAGCGTAGGATTACTCTTATTGGCAGGGTTAGCATATCTTGAAGGAGAAGGGCCCGCGCGTAATGTGCGGGCTCTTCTATTTTGCGCTCAGCAGTCGTTCACGTACCATGTAACTATGTCATTAGGCCAGTACTTCGACAGTAAAACCGCCCGGAGCTTTAACGTAGAAGGTCCATCCGTGCGCTCTTTGAGGCGCTGTGACATCAAAGCCGTCATCGCTTAGACGCTGATGGATCTCATCTACCTTTGCTTCGCTTTCCTGTATAAAGCCGATATGAAACGTCTTGGGATAGTTGACCTCGGTACCCCGCATTAAGGTCAGCACCATCCCCTGATCGTCAAACAGTGCTGCAAACGACTGGCCACGCTCGCCTCCAATTTTGAGTCCGAAATAGGTTTGCAAAAATTCCTTTGCCGCGGTTACATCGGTGACGGTGAGGTTAAGATGGTTCAGTATCATAGCGTACACACTTCCTTTCCGGAGAATAAGTGATTCTTGATTCAAGCGTAGCACATGAATGCAAGTGGAGGGCTTACGCCGGTTTAGGCCCGGAACGGGTGACAAAACCCGTCACATAAGTTGAATGTTTCAGATAAGACTTCGTACAAGCAAGAATAGGGAAACGTATTTTGACAGTGATTCTGCTATAATAATCGGTAGATATCCCCCCTTATTCAGAAAAAAAGGTGAATTTTCATGCTTTCATTTACTAGACTAACCAAATGCAAACCCCCGATCCCGTAGTTTCTTTGCCAGCCAACTAGAGATTTTTTGAAATGATAAGGGGGATGTTAGCTGTGCAAAGAAAAATCTCAAATCCATCCATATGGCTATTGATTGTCCTTGTGGGTTTCCCGCAAATTAGTGAAACGATATATACACCATCATTACCGGATATTGCCCATCAATTGGGAGCAAGCAATAATGCAATCCAACTGACGCTCAGCATTTACTTTCTGGGCTTTGCCTTCGGCGTGTTTTGCTGGGGAAGGCTTTCGGATTCCATCGGACGTCGCCCTGCTATGCTGTGGGGCATCCTGGTTTATGGAATAGGCAGCTTGGGCTGCTATCTGTCCGGTTCGGCCGAATGGTTATTGGTGTGCCGATTCATTCAGGCCTTTGGTGCCAGCACCGGTTCGGTTGTCACCCAAACCATCTTACGTGAGAGCATCGATGGAGCGAAGCGTCATGCGGTGTTTGCCCAGATATCGGCTGCGCTTGCGTTTACGCCTGCTATTGGGCCGCTCATTGGCGGCTGGGTGGATCAATCTCTTGGCTTCCGAGCGGTGTTCTTGACGCTGGTTTTAATGAGTGCCGCCATTCTGGCGTATACCTGGGCTTCTCTGCCTGAAACCAGAGTAAAGGCTACCTTGAAGATTAATACTCTCTCCGTAGCCAAGCGTCTGGTCACTGACCGCAGAATATGGGGGTTCGGTTTTCTCATTGGAGCCACCAACGGCATATTGTTCAGTTACTATGCGGAGGCCCCGTTTATTTTTATTGATTTTTTTCAGATGAGTCCCGGCGGATTCGGTTTCTTCGGTATCTTTGTTGCGATGTCATCCATCCTGGGTGCGATGCTGTCGAAGAAACTGCTGACCAGGCTCCAGGCTGAGCGCATTATCGTGATTGGCACGATCATTACGATGCTGGGGGCCCTTTCCCATACCGTTCTTGCTGTTAGCGGAATTAACGCCACCCTAATGCATATGGTGTTGATGGTAGCGTGCATTTTTATTCTTCTGCTCGGTATCGGAATGGCGATTCCGAATTGCCTTAGTCTGGCGTTGAACCAATATGGAGATGTGCTCGGAACGGCAGGAGCGATCTTCGGATTGGGTTATTACATTGTCGTCAGCCTGATTACCAGCGGCATGAGCCTTCTTCACAATGGCTCGTTAATCACAATGCCCTTGTATTTTCTTGGGCTTGGGGTTGTCATGGTTTGCGTGAGCAAGAAGTTGCTGGATATACGCTAAGATAGTCCGGTATCTTGTTCAAGTTTCATATAGGATTGAAAAGAAGCTGTCCCCTTCCTAGCAGGAGGGGCAGCTTCTTCTTGTTCCACTGGATTAATAGAGCGGCGGTGGTACGCCTACCGATAAAAGATGCCCCGCAGGAGTGGAATATTTATCCATGGTTTGATGCCATTTTTTATGGGCATAAATCCTGGTGCCTAATTGTCATATGACATTTTGAAGTGACTTGGCATTGTGGGTGACGAAATGACACTTGTTGATATGACAAGCCATTTGCCATACTCGGTTCAGCCAGTTGTTATAAGGCAAATACATTTTGAGGAGAGACCCTGTATGAATAAAAAGATTCGCACCATCGCGGTTCTGTTATTATCCGCTATGGGAACGACCGCTATTATCCCACCTAGCAGCCGGACAGCTGCCGCAACAATGTCCACGACTAATGCACCAGGCTTTGAAAGTCATGAACGGGAAGTCTTCCCATATCTTTGATCCAAAAGGAACGATGACTCAAGGCGAATTCTCAGAAGTGCTGCTTCGCGCCCATGGGTGGCATAAACAGCCTTACATGATTGAACTCAATAAGAAGCAGATGAAAGCCGGACTGCCTAATTATCAGCCTAATTCTCCGATCACTAGACAAATGGCGGCGGTGATGATCCAAAACCTGAAGCAGGTAGAGCCTGGAACGAAGGTTAAACTGAGTGGCACAACGGATGCCTGGGCAGTTGAAGCCATCAAAGCGCTTATTTCTCAAGGGGATCATGGACCCGGATACCAAGGTTAAATCTGATGGCTCCATGAACTTCCGTTCAAAAGAACTTTTGAAACGTCAAGAGGCTAGTGCCTTGTTGGATCAAGCATTTAATTACTATACTTTACCGATTAGTCATTAATTTACCTGACTCGACTATAAACATGCTGAGACTGTCCTCCGTCCGAAACCTGACGAATTTCGATGCCCTGGCGGCATTGGATCACTTGGCCTTCCTCCATTTGTCGCTGCCGAAAGTCGAGCGCCTGTGCGATTTCTCTCATATAAAATCTTCGGCAGCTCGAACTGGATTACATGAAATCCCTGCAGGTGATGGACAACCTGTGGACCGCGGACCGGTTGGAGGTTCTAATGCTGAAGGAGATTCCTACAAGGATCAAGGCAGAAGTATTCGATGGCTTAACAAGAATGGAGTGCCTGCGCCAGATAGACTTCCGGTTTATCGATACCGGCAAAGGCCGAATTGCAGAACTCCGCAAGCGAATGGCGGAAGTAGGCAAAGAGTATCTTCTCTATGAGAATATCCCTGAGAAGAAGCGGATACGCTCGATGGCTCTTGAGCATCTGTCGGAAATTTTGATTAAGGAATGCAGGTGATCAACAAAATAATGGAAAGCCCGCTATGGTAGCGGGCTTTTTGCGATTTCAATCTTTGTATTCCTCTCCGCTCGCCACCCGGTTCTCGTCAAATGAGATCCAATCGCTCCATCTTCCGAAATATAGCTTCACGTTGGTATATCCAGCTTCCTACAGTGCAATCACGTTTGGGCAGGCGAAAGACGCCGGAGCCACATTAGACCATGAGTGCCACGTTCTATGTCCAATCCAATGCAGCCAGGCCGCGAGCATCAGATCGGTCCTTCGGTTCCTTTATAGTCTTCCAATTGCCACGATCAACGCCAGAACAACAAAAAAGATATTCACGCCGATCTCCCGGTACTCTTTTCGCCAAATATGAAACATCATCCCGAGCAGTGCGACCGCAGCCAAAGCCATCGCGGCGATCGGCGTAAGCACCGGAGCTATGTTCAGCGCCCACGGCAAAACAAGGCCCAGCGCTCCGAGTAGTTCTACGATTCCGATCAGAACAACTAGAGTTTTCGGTACATCCTTTACCCAGGACCATGTTTTTTTTGACGATTCGATACGAACGGTTTTCATCCATCCCGAATATACGAAGCCTGCCGCCAATATGATTTGTACGATCCATAACGTCACATTCATCTTTTCTTTTCCCCTCACTTGTTCGATTTCGATATCTGCCTCTATACTAAAGTGAGTAAGCCCAATCAGGAAGTAGGCACTTAAACCTAACCAGGTAACCAAAAGTAAACCCTTGGCATGATCAGAAAGTGAGGAATAAGAATGACGGTGTATTGCAAATTCGGAACCGCGCTGGAAATCCTCACGGGCAAATGGAAATCATTGATTCTTCTACGCCTGCTGAGCAACGGTACAATGCGGTTCAGTGAATTACAAAAAGCCATTCCGGATATTTCGAAAAAGATGCTGGCCCAGCAGTTGAAAGAACTGGAATATCACGATATTGTGCATCGCGAAGTGTATGCGCAAATTCCGCCAAAGGTCGAATACTCGATTACAGAGTACGGACAGCTCATGAAGCCCGTGCTCCAGACAATGAGCGACTGGGGGGCCGGGCATGTGCAGCATATGCAGAAGCTGTACGGCGAAGAAGACGAAGCAGAGGCAAAACCGTCCGACCTTCGGAAAATCGATTCCTTGCGGTAAACGTTTCAGTATTAAGGGCACGCTAAAAAAGCCCGCAAAGATCGCGGGCGTTTCCTTTTTTTAAGTATACAAATAAAAACGAACGCTTAACCCTCTTCCCCTGTAGCTACCGGATTCTCCTCATAGCTGATCCAATCGCTCCAGCTGCCCGCATACAGCTTCACATTGCCATAACCGGCTTCCTCCAGGGCAAGCACGTTCGGACAAGCGGTGACGCCGGAGCCGCAGTATACGATAATCTCGGCATCCTGCGGAATGTCGGAAAAATGCTTGCGAAGCGCGCCTGCATCCTTCCAATGTCCGGAGTCGTCCAGGACGCCCTTCCAGAAGTAGTTCACCGCACCCGGAATATGTCCGGCTTTGGCGTCCAACGGTTCCTCGGCTCCGGCATATCTGCGCGGTTCGCGTGAATCGATGAGGGTTTTGTTACCATGCTGCGAAGCCGCGCGCACCTCATCTACGAGGACGAGTTTATCGGGCTTAAGGTTGATGTCATAGGGTACCGGAATGACGATCGGCTGTTCATCCGTTACCGGATACGAAGCGTTCTTCCAAGCCGTAAAGCCTTCACCCAACACATAAGCCTGTTCATGCCCGGTGTATTTCAGCAGCCACCATAGACGGCTGGCCATGGCTCCGCCCTGGTCGTCGTAGATGACAACACGGCTGCTCTTCTGAATGCCGGACTGGCCGAGACGCTTTGCAAGCTGATCCATGTCCGGTAGAGGATGGCGTCCGCCATGTTGGGTGATAGGGGAGGAGAGGTCCTTCTCCAGGTCGAGGTAAACGGCACGCGGAATATGCGATTCCTCGTAAGCGGCTCGGCCGCTTTCCGGTTTCCCGAGGGCAAAACGGCAGTCGACGATGACCAGATTCGGTTCATAGAGTCTCGCCAGCAGCCATTTCATTGACACGATATTGTTCATATACCAGGACACCGCCTTCTATTAAGAAATAATGAGATTAAGTAACCGAATTATATCATATTGCTGCTTCCGATTACGTATATAACTAAAAAGTCGACCTGTCTCATAGAAGGATGAGATCAGGTCGACGATATGAGAAAATAATGGCAAGAATCAGGATAAACGCTTTATTTCTTGATAGCTTGAAGCAGCATGGATGTGTAAGCCTCGGCGCCTTCCGGCTCCAGATGGACACCGTCAGACCGGAAGTATTCCGGATGATCCTTACTGGCTGAATACCAATCCACCAGCGTAACTTTCGGGTTCTGGGCAGCTGCTTTTGCCAGCATGCCGTTCACATTCTGTTCCCAATCACGCGGAACCCGTGTGTTGATAAGCAGAATTTGCTTAGCTGAATCCAGAGGACGCAGAAGAGAATCCAGATCCTTTTTCGAGAAAGCGCCGTTGGTTCCCAGCCCGATGATGATAATGCCGCCATCTATCCAATTCTGGGTCTTCATGGCAGGGATCAGGTCATCGGCCTGACGCATTTGGCGGCCTATCTCTGCATCGATGTGAATGCCGGGCAGCGATTTCTCGAGATAAGGGGATACCCCGAGCATGACCGAATCCCCAATGGCCGTGACGGTGGACTGGGATACCGGAGGATTTTGAGGCTTATTCGTTGGCTGCGTTTGATTGCTCTTTCCGCCTGTCGTTTCGCTTCCCGAGTCCTTGGATTGATCCGGTTTATCGGCCTTCTCCTCACCAGGTTTACCCGCTTTATCTTCATTCGGTTGATCCGGGATTGTTTTTTCGGAATCAGCCTTATCCGGGTCTTCGCTCCCTGTGTCGGTGTTCTTGTCTTCGTTGTCAGCGTCAGTTCCAGCAGGAGGGTCCGGCTCTTCGTTTCCGACTGTATCTTCATCGCCAGAATGCGTCGCTTCGTTCGGAAGCGGCATTTCATCCGTTTCTTTAGCAGGGTCCGGCTTCTTAATAACACCAGGCTGCTTCGCATCGGTAGGCGGAGGGGAGATGTTCCCGTCGTCAGTGCCTGCAGGAAGCGGCGTTTGTCCTTGCGGTGGCTCCATCGCCCCGGACTCGCCGCCTTGTTTCTGATCCGGCTCCTCCGGGGCAGGATCATCAAGGTTCAGCATGGCAGCGATATCGCCTACCGTTCTCGCAGAAGATACGCTGCTCATCATCCCTGAGCAAAAAATACCGATTAGAATGAGCGAGCTTAGCGACACGACCCAGCCTCTTAATGAAATCGAAGCCGGACGGCGGCGAATGGAGCGGGCTTTAAACCACACTTTCTTCAGTCCGCCATGGCGTATCGGTTCTTCAACATACTTCCAGGATAGGGCGGCCAGCAGAACGCTTGCCGCGATTTGCAGTGCAACCTGAGGCAGACTCAGATTGCCTGTGCCGGATGCAGGTGAGGTCAGGATCATCACCGGGTAATGCCATAAGTAAATGCCATAGGATCGAACGCCAATCCACAGCAGGGGCTTCCAGCTTAACAAGCGGCTGATCGAAGCTGCAGGATGCGCCAACACCGCAACGAGGACGGCGGCGGCCAGAGAGAAGAGGAACATGCCCCCTTGATACAGGAACGAATCGTACCGGTCCACCCGCCACATCATGAACAGTATGATGAGCATTGCCACTGCGCCTGTTAGGTTGAGTCTGCGCCGGGCAGCCCTTGAAACATGGGTGGACAGCTTCCAACTGGGCCATACGATAGCAAGCCCTGCTCCGATGAGCAGACCAAACGCCCGGGTATCCGTTCCATAGTAGACCCGGCTAGGATCATCTCCCGGTTGATAGATCACTGCCATGGCGAGAGCTGAAATCGCGGCTCCGGCAGCAATGAAAGTGAACAGCTGTCCCCTGCGGGGGAATAGCTTGAGTACGGCTAACATGATTAGGGGCCACAGCAAGTAGAACTGTTCTTCCACGGCAAGCGACCAGAAATGCCCCAGTGGAGACGGCGGGCCAAATGATTCGAAATAAGATTGCTGCTGAAAAATAAACTGCCAGTTGCTTATGTATGTAACCGCACCGAGCACCTCACTCCGAAGCGTAGCCAGCCGAGATCGGTCAAATAGCGTAACCCACACCACCAGGATGAACAGCATGAGCAGCATGGCCGGCAGGAGACGTCGGAACCTTCGGATCCAGAAATCTTTCAGATCGATCCGGCGATGATGATGCCATTGCGATGCCAGAATATCCGTAATGAGATAGCCGGACAGTACGAAGAATAAACTGACTCCGAGAAAACCACCGCCTGCAAAACCGAAATTCCAGTGGTATCCCATCACTCCGATCAAAGCGAGGGCCCTCAGCCCATCAAGACCGGGCATGTAGCGTGAATGTGGCTTATCTGATGCCGGCACGGGAGATCACTCCTTTCGAAGGATCTGCGCTTACGCCGCCCTGGAACAGCCGCTGCGATAATATGTAGGACATATTCTCAAACGTCTGGGTGCTGAATAGTGAATGTGTCATTTGGAACATGGTAAACCTTCCCTTTCCTTTATAGGAGGATATCTTAAATTAAGGAGACGCTTATCGAATCCTGTAATATCCTGCAACACGATGTCATAGCTAATACTATCATTCCAGGAAAAACAGAAGGTGACAAAAAAGTGAAGCTACGGCTACATTATGATGTCAATAATAAAACAGATTTTTCATTTGAAAGGATAAGTCTACACATCTCGTTATCCATGATTCGGTAACCAATTGTTAGCTGTATCGCAATAGGCCATAAGAAAGAGGAGGTCCCTGCCTCCTCCAACATCAGGATGATTCGCCATCCATGATTTCCCTTTTATTAATGTAGAATATGGGTCAGATCGCCGCTCCCTGCCGTTTACGAAAAAAGGTTTTGAGTGCCTCGTACACTTCCCCTTTGTCTTTAATGACATGATACATGAATTGGTCCAGCTTGATATTCTTATAAGCCGACATCAGCGTGCTGCTGCGATTGTATTGATTGACCTCGCCATAACCGAACATATTGCTGACCTTCAGCAGTTCGCCGATGAGTTTGACGCAGCGTTCATTGTCGGATGTGAGGTTATCGCCGTCGGAGAAGTGGAAGGGATAAATGTTGTATTTGGAAGGGGGATAACGGTGATGAATGATATCAAGCGCCTTCTGATAAGCGGATGAACATATGGTTCCGCCGCTTTCACCCCGTGTGAAGAACTCTTCTTCGGTCACTTCTTTTGCCTCGGTATGGTGGGCGATAAACACGATTTCGACTTTCTCGTACTGCTTGCGAAGGAAGCGGGTCATCCAGAAGAAAAAGCTGCGCGCGCAGTATTTCTCGAAGGAGCCCATGGATCCGGACGTATCCATCATGGCGATAATGACCGCATTGGATTCCGGGATGACGGTGTCGTCCCAGGTCTTGTAACGCAAGTCGTCCGGACTGATTCCGTGGATGCCGGGTTTGCCGTCTCTTGCATTGCGGCGCAAATTCTCCAAGATGGTGCGTTTCTTGTCAATGTTGGACATGATGCCTTTTTTGCGGATGTCGTTGAAGACGATGGACTCTGTCTCGATCTGCTCTTTATCCTTGGGCTGCAGCAGCGGGAGCTCCAGTTCCTCAAACAGCATATTCTCCAGTTCTTCCAGGCTGACCTCGGTTTCCACGATGTCCTGCCCTGCCTGATCGCCGGCCGATTCTCCCTTACCGGGCTGGGCTGACGAAGGGTCGCGTCCAAGGACGTCCCCAACCTGACTGTCACCGTCGCCCTGACCGACATGCTTTTGCTTTTGATAGTTATAGATGAAACGGTATTCGTCAAGGCTGCGGATCGGAACTTTGATGATCTGCTTTCCGTCGGACAGAATAATGTTTTCCTCGGTAATAAGGTCGGGCAGGTTGCGTTTGATGACTTCACGAATTTTATGCTGATGACGTACCTGATCCTGATAGCCCTTGCGGTGCAGCGACCAGTCTTCACGGGATACGACAAACGACAGGGCGTCTTCATTTTGCATGGACAGTCACCTCCCAAGTATTGCCTTGACACGGTTGCCGTCTTTTTGGCTGTAGTAATTCATTATATTCGGGAGAAAGAGCGATATGTGAGTATCAATCCGGGTTTGTCATGAAAAAGACACTTAACCCGAGATGAATCAGGCAAGTGTCTTGAAGTGGTACTCCTTAAGCATTTAATACGAATAAGAAAAGAGCTCCGATGGTGATGATGACTACGCCGTTCACGATGGTGGCAATCACGGCGACAGCACGCTTGCGTGTTTTGGATAAGCAGCCTACAACGCCAAGCACCAAGCCGGTGATATTGATGATCATCACGATGATGAACACGGCCGCCAGCGTGGTCATCGCTTCCAGCGTTTCCTGAGTCGGCTCAAGGAGCGGTCCGTTCTCCGTCATGTATGGCTCAATCATCGTGGTGCCGAGCGCGCCGAGCAGAATATACCCGAGCAGCGTCACGATCGACAAGATGAATGAGGCGATGCCGAAGCGGGAGTTTTTTCTATCCTCGGGTGGAATAAAGGTGGTTTTGGGTCGCTTAGGTGAACCTTGGTCCTCGGATGGGGAGGCAGGTGATTGTTGATCCATGTACATAATCGCTCCTAACATAAGAATTCATTCTCTAATGGGTTCGTGTGGTCTTCAATAAAAAGACATCCTTATTAATCTTTCACAAAATGGCCCTGAAATCAAGTCCAAAGCGTCTCACATGCCGGTGGAAAAGCTTCCTTGAATCCGTTACACTTAATTTGATTACATAAGGACACGGGTGTCCGCTGAAAAAAGGGGTTGAAGAGGCATGAGTCGTAGATTCATCGCATGGGGTTCGATCCTGATGGCATTATCTGTCGCTATCGGGGCATTCGGCGCCCATATGCTGGAGGATAAGATTACGCCGGACGAACTTGCCATTTATGAGACCGGAGTCCATTATCATATGATTCACGGACTTGCGGTGCTGATTACGGGGATTGTGGCGAAGGTTCTTGGCGAATCCCGGAAGCTGTTCTGGGCAGGGACTTTATTCATTGCGGGAACCGTCATATTTTCCGGAAGTCTCTACGTGTTAAGTTTATCGGGCTTGAAGTGGCTCGGTGCGATTACGCCGATCGGCGGTGTATCCTTTATCGTGGGCTGGCTGATGCTGATGTCTTCGGCGTTGTCCCGAAAAAATGCTTGATATTAAAAAAAACGGCTTCACCGATCCCTTCTTATGGGGCGGCGAAGCCGTTTTTTGATGAATACCGTGGACTTAATACCGACTCAGCTGACGCTGAACTCATCAATTTCATTGAGCTTGAAGGTATACACCTGTTTCTCATCGACATGATAGACGTTGACCAGGAAATTGCTTTCATCATAGTTGAGAATTCGGCAGGGAAGACTTGTCTGCTTACCGTGGCGGTTGGTTGTCAGGCGAACAAGGCGATTGTCCTTACTGTATACTTTTATCCATTCAAAGGGATCACTTCCGGTGAGTGGAGTTTGGACAGGAGGAGCGCTTGCAGCGATCTTTTTTTCCGGCGAGGAAGCCGCAGGTGGCGCAGGTTTCTCTATCTGAGAAGCGGCAGAAGCCATCTTCCCGGAGGCTTTGCTAATAACGGAATCTTTCTTGGCTTGAACCAAGGTGTTGATAATTTCTCCAAGTTCCATTCCGGACTTAACCCGGAAATCGACGACTTCAGCCTTGTCGTTCAGCATTTCCAGCAAATATTGCAAAGCCAGTGCGTTGGAGGAACTCTTGACCAGAATATCAACGTTGAATAAAAAGCCGTTATCGTCGGTGGCAGGAATTGTGTTCATAGCTTTTATTATTCACCAGCTTTCACATTGTTTCTACTGAATCAAATATACCATAATTTTCGAATATTCATAGTCCTAATGTCATGCATATTTCATCTTTATTCTAATGACTTACGAGTCATTCGCACCATTACGTGTGGGCTGGAATGCATAATATGAGAGACATTCGCACCATGTCGGTTCCAAAAGAATAAACATAATTCTAAGCCGACGTGAGGGGAGGTTTGTTGATATTGGTGACTTTACTGCCGATCGATATTGAAGGACATACCGTTATGGGCGTCGAAGTAAAGCTTCCGAAAACAACGCTGCTGGCCGTATACACTTCCCGCGGCTATATTATGTGCGGTGCACTCGATGTGGGCCTTCTTAACGAAAAGCTTGCTGACCGCAAGATTATCGCAGGAAGAGCCGTAGGGGTTCGCACATTGGAGCAGCTGCTGGAGGCGCCGCTGGAATCGGTAACCCTGGAGGCAGAGAAGTGGGGCATTCATCCTGGCTTGGCCGGCAAGGATGCGATCCTGCGCATGTTATGAGTCATGTATGCCTTCTGTTCCAAGAGTGATTCCTGTGCGGATCGCTCTTTTTTTGGAGATAACAAGGTTTAGACTTCAGATGCACTAAAATGCAAACCGTAAAAAAACGGACAATTCGGCTGGGGGCCGGTTGTCCGTTTTATGATGCCATAAAACATTTGGCGGATATAGCGGTTATTCGAACAAGCTTTTTAAGCTCTCATGATAAGGAGCTTGCACGACGCCTTTTTCCGTAATGATGGCTGTCACATATTCATTCGGCGTAATGTCGAAGGCAGGGTTGTACACTTTTACGCCTTGCGGAGCTGTGCGCTTGCCGAAACCTTCCGTGATCTCTTCGGCAGGACGTTCCTCAATCGGAATATCGGCGCCTGTCTTCGTATTCAGATCAATTGTGGACAGCGGGCAAGCTACGTAGAAAGGAATGCCGTGAGCTTTAGCAAGTACCGCTACTCCGTACGTTCCAATCTTGTTTGCGACATCGCCGTTTGCGGCAACGCGATCCGTACCGACGATAACCGCTTGGATCCAGCCTTTGGACATAACCATGGCGGCCATGTTATCCGCCAGCAGTGTAACGTCAATCCCCGCCTGCTGCAGTTCAAAAGCAGTTAAACGCGCGCCTTGCAGGACAGGTCTTGTCTCATCCGCGAACACCTTGATGTTCAGGCCCTGCTCATGAGCCAGATACATCGGCGCCAGGGCGGTACCGTATTTGGCAGTTGCCAATCCGCCCGCGTTGCAGTGGGTGAGCACGCCCATGCCGTCCTGGAAGAACGGCAGCGCGTTTTCACCAATGCGGCGGCATACATCCTCATCCTCGGCACGAATGGCTTCGGCTTCGGCGAGCAGCGCCGCGTTCAGTCCGGCTGTATCGAGATCCGAAGCTGCCAGCTTCTCAGCCGCAAGCTTGATACGGTCCAGCGCCCAGAACAGATTGACGGCTGTCGGTCTGGACGTTGCGAGATAAGCGCAAGTTTTTGCGACTTGTTGCAGCCATCCCTCGTTATCGTCGGCTTCAACCTGCATGCCGCCAAGGACTGCGCCGAATGCTGCCGCGATGCCGATAGCCGGCGCGCCGCGGACTTTCATGGAGTGAATGCCTTCCCAGACTTCCTCCGGTGTGAAGAGCTGAAGATAGACAATCTCTTCCGGGAGCAATCGCTGGTCCAGCAGGACCAGATGGTCTCCCCCCCAATAAACGGAGCTTAGCGGCTCATAGGTGCTGGCATTGCCGGTAGTCATACCGCTCATATCGATACCTCGTTTCCTTTAGTTGCTTGCGTAATCAAAGTTAAAATGTCTTCAAATGACTTGATGCTGCGATGATGTCGCACGAGATTTTTGCCGATGGCCAGCGCTTTGCGCTGCGCAGCTTCTCTGGCTTGATCATCGGCTATGGTGTCGATGTCCGCAACATGGGACAATCCGACGATGCGCCGAATCATTTTGCAGCCCGCGAATCCTGCAGTATCCTTCAAAATCTGTGATACATAGTGGTCCTGATAGCCTGGCGTGCGGGACATCTCGTCCAAGAGATCATCATTCCACAGCGCGCGGAAGTTGTTCTCGAAGTGGGTCCAGACGTCGCTTGCCATCTCGAGGAGTCTGGCTTCCCGGGCAGCCAGCGTATGCTCGTCCCGACTCCAGCCCGGCTGTGACGCATAGTTTAGCAGCAGGTTGCCGATGACCGCACCGATATCGAATCCCATCGGACCGAAATAAGCGAATTCCGGGTCGATTACCTTGGTGGATTCCGGCGTGACGAAGATGCTGCCTGTATGCAGATCCCCGTGCAGAAGAGCCTGTGCGTGAGTCAGAAACTTCTCCCGAAGCAGCGCGACCTCAAAGTGAAGCGGCAGGTCGGCGCGTAGGGCTTCCGCTTCATCAGCTATGCTCTGCGCATAATTGTTATTGGCGGATTCGCGGTATGGATCTTCGAAGATTAAGTCTTCGGTGATTTTGCATAAATCCGGATTGACAAAGCGGCCGGCAAGTTCCTTCTTCTTCTGTTGATTCATCCCGAGATCCGACGTGTAGAACAACGTTCTGGCCAGGAAGCGGCCGATATGCTCTGCGAACTTCGGATAGTCATTGCCCTCAATCAGGCCTTTGCGCATGATGGTATACTCGCTCAGGTCTTCCATTACGGTGTAGGCGAGCTCATCCGAATAACCGTATACTTCGGGCACAAGGTCGGGGCAAATGGAGTACTCCGTCTCCAGCGCCAGTCGTTCGATGCGGGCCCGGTCGAGAGACAGCGGCCAAGATTCGCCTACAACTTTTGCATAAGGAACAGCTTGCTTGATAATGATACTATCAGCCGTATTTTTGGCGGTGACATGAAACACCAGATTGAGATTGCCGTCGCCGATTTCGCGGCATTCGAGCTGGGCATGGTCCGGGAACCGGCCCGGTATACTTTTAGCTAATTGTATAGCTTCTTCCGCGTTCAGCGGATGATATGCAGACATGGATGGTCACCCCCAAATAGAATAGAAGAAAAACAAAGCCAACTTTTTTGCTTGGTATTACCTAGTATAACGTTTTTTCGCGAATTTTGTATAATTTTTTGGCAAGACGAAAGGTTTGCGAAACTGATTCGCTTCGTAGTCCTAAGGGTAAACTACAAATAGACGCCCAAGCACAGGATGTACTCATATATTAATGAAGGATTAGCATTAGCAGATGGTACCAGTTACAATGGGTATACACCGCTCTGCCGAATGTTCCTTTGACGCAGTACAGGGTGCATTTCATATAGAAAAGGAAGGGATTAACCATGGCAAAAACTACATCTGGCAAAGCTGCAGGAAAAACGAAGAACGCAAGTCTGGAGCAATTGTTGAATCAACAGGTTGCGAACTTTAACGTGCTCTATGTCAAACTTCACAATTATCACTGGTATGTAACCGGAGAGCAATTCTACTCCCTTCATGTTAAATTCGAAGAATTGTATGATGAAGTTACGCTTAAAATGGATGAGGTTGCGGAGCGCTTGCTGTCGATTAAAGGCAAACCGGCTGCAACGATGAAAGAATATTTGGAACTTGCGACCGTCCAGGAGGCTTCAGGCAACGAGGATACCCGCGGCATGGTACAAGCCTTGATTGAAGACTTTGCAACCATATCCGAGGAGCTGGCGGAAGGCATCGAAATGGCCGAGGAAGCCGGCGATGCGCCAACAGCGGACATGTTCACCGGATTTAAGGCTGACCTTGAGAAGCACATGTGGATGCTGCGTTCGTTCCTTGGATAAAGCGTGAATACAACAGAATGCTGCCTGTTCTTCCCTTGTATTTGCAAGAGCTGAGGGTGCCGGTTATCGTGCCGTGCGCCCGTAGAGCTCATGATGTTGACCTGGGCACCGTCTGTCAACGCGCGATAACGCCGGTGCCGGATGCCGTAATAGACTCTCGGGAGCAACCGCAAATATGGTGGGGAACAGGGTGAACGAAACAGGCTTGACCGGGCTATCGGTCATGCCTGTTTTTTAATTGTTACGGTTGTCCGAATGTTGTCTGCAAAACGCTTGTCCGGTTGAAATACGTCATATTTTATTATAAAATGGCTTGAGAATCATTGATAATCAGTTTAGAATGATTATAAATAAATAATTATTTTTTGTTTTATGAAATCAGGGCGTCCAATCCTGTTATCATATAGGACAACAATACACTACCTATTCAACGGAGGGAATCTAATATGTCAACCAAGTTTGTCATTGAAGGATTGA
Organism: Paenibacillus sp. QJM3NY_38; assembly: GCF_056173265.1. NCBI lineage: Bacteria > Bacillati > Bacillota > Bacilli > Caryophanales > Paenibacillaceae > Paenibacillus > Paenibacillus sp. QJM3NY_38. The sequence continues at coordinate 5,724,326 of NZ_CM149665.1, read as the reverse complement.
AAGCAGCAATCGAAGGCAAGGAGATCCTTAAAGGTATCAACCTTGAGATGAAGGGCGGAGAAGTTCATGCCATCATGGGACCAAACGGTACAGGCAAAAGTACTTTGGCTTCCGCTTTAATGGGTCATCCTAAATATGAAGTTACAGAAGGCAAAGTATTGCTTAACGATGAAGACGTGCTGGAGATGGAAGTTGACGAGCGCGCACGCGCAGGTCTGTTCCTGGCCATGCAATATCCGAGCGAAATCGCCGGCGTTACGAACTCCGACTTCCTGCGCAGTTCCATCAATGCACGCCGCGGTGAAGGCAACGAGATTTCCCTGATCAAGTTCATTCGTCAAATGGAAGGCAAAATGAAGGAGCTCGAGATGAATCCCGAGTTCGCTCACCGTTACCTGAACGAAGGTTTCTCCGGTGGTGAGAAGAAACGTAACGAAATTCTGCAAATGATGATGCTGGACCCGAAACTTGTCGTGCTTGACGAAATCGACTCCGGTCTGGATATCGATGCTTTGAGAATTGTAGCGAACGGTGTAAATGCCATGAAATCCGAAGAACGCGGTTTCTTGATTATTACCCACTATCAACGTTTGCTTAACTATATCACTCCAGATTATGTTCACGTGATGATGCAAGGACGCATCGTAAAATCCGGTGGTCCTGAATTGGCAGAGCGCCTGGAGGCAGAAGGTTATGACTGGATTAAGGAAGAGCTGGGCATTACTGATGAAACTGTAGGTCAAGACGCGTAAATAGACGGGAGGAGGAAACGATATGACTACACAAACCATTCTTCCGGTCAACGCTGAGGCTCTGAAGGCATTGTCCGAAAGTAAACAGGAACCGGCCTGGCTGACAGACAGCCGTCTGGCTTCCCTGGAACTGGCTGGCCAGTTGGAACTGCCCAAGCTGGAGAAACAACGCATCGAGCGCTGGAACATCCAAAGCTATGGTGAATATAAAGAGAGCAATAAACTTGCTTCCCTTGACGAACTGCCTGAACAGGTAGCCAAACTTGTTGAAGGTTCAAGAGAAGGCGGTCTGGTTATCCAACGCAATTCGGGAACCGTATATGTGAGTCTGGCTCCGGAACTGGCTGCCAAAGGCGTCATTTTCACCGATTTGGAAACAGCGGTTAAAGAACACGAGGATTTGGTTAAGCCTTATCTGCACCAAGCGCTTAAGAATGACGGGCATGCGATGGCTGCTCTGCATGCTGCGGTATGGAACGGCGGGGTATTCCTCTATGTTCCTAAAAATGTGGAGGTTGATGTTCCGCTTCAAGCCGTTATGCTGACAGACGATGCCGAAGCGACATTTGCACCGCATGTGCTGGTAGTAGCCGAAGCAAACAGTCAGATCACTTATGTAGACAACTACATTTCGGATTCCCTGGCTGCGCCGGTGACCCATAACGGAGCGGTGGAAGTCTTCGTTAAAAACGGAGCGAAGGTGCGTTATGCTTCCGTTCACCAGTTGGCTGTCGAAGCAACCGATGTTACATTCCGTCGTGCGGTGCTGGACAATGACGCTTCGATTGAGTGGATTGTTGGCGAGATGAACGATGGCGATACAGCTAGCGATACCATGAGTATTCTGAAGGGCAACGGTTCGACATCCGATGCGAAAGTCATCGCGGTCGGCTCCGGCTCCCAGAAGATCAACTACACCACGCAAGCGAAGCATTTCGGCAAGAGCTCGGCGTCCCAGATGATCACCCGTGCAGTCATGCGCGAAGAGGCACAAGCCATCATCAACGGCATTACCAAGATTGAGAAGGGTGCAACGAAGGCGGACGGACAACAGACCGAACGCGTGCTGATGCTTAGCCCGAAAGCCCGCGGCGACGCGAACCCGATTCTGTTGATTGACGAGGATGATGTAACAGCCGGCCACGCAGCATCCGTAGGACAAGTGAATCAGGAGCAAATTTACTACCTGATGTCCCGTGGTATCTCGCGTCCCGTGGCGGAATCCTTGATTATTTACGGCTTCTTGGCTCCGGTTGTCAGCGAAATTCCGCTTGAGGGACTTCGTGACCAACTGCAGGGGCTCGTTGAAAGGAAGCTGGGACAATGATCGCCTCTGTCCGTGAGCAATTTCCCATTCTTCATCAGGAGATCAACGGACATCCGCTGGTATATCTCGACAATGCCGCGACATCACAAAAGCCGCAGGTGGTCATAGATGCTATCAAGCGGTACTACGAGTGGGAGAACTCCAATGTGCACCGCGGGGTTCATACACTCGGCAGCCGTGCTACCGATGCTTATGAAGGAGCCAGGGAGAAGGTTGCCCGTTTCATTAATGCCGAGAGTTCGGAACAGATTATTTTCACCCGTGGTACGACGACGGCCCTAAATCTGGTAGCATCGTCCTACGCGCGCTCCGTTTGCGGTCCCGGGGATGAAATCGTCCTGACGGAAATGGAGCATCACAGTAATCTCATACCGTGGCAGCAGGCGGCTATTGCCGTTGGCGCTACGCTGAAATATATCCCTCTGCAGCCTGACGGCACGATCCGTGTCGAAGATGTCGAGGCACTTGTTACCGAACGGACCAAGGTTGTAGCCATCGCTTACGTATCCAACGTCATGGGCGTTGTGCATCCCGTGAAACAAATTGCGGAAATCGCACACCGCCACGGTGCCGTCATAGTAGTTGACGGTGCGCAAAGCACACCGCATATGAAGGTGGACGTCCAGGACCTGGATTGCGATTTTTACGCTTTGTCCGGCCATAAGATGTGTGCTCCAACAGGTATCGGCGCATTATACGGCAAGAAGGCGCTGCTGGAATCAATGGAGCCGATCGAATTCGGCGGAGAAATGATCAATGATGTTGGATTGTACGAATCAAACTGGAAGGAGCTCCCTTGGAAGTTCGAGGGGGGTACCCCTATCATTGCAGGGGCTGTCGGTTTGGGCGCTGCCATCGATTTCCTGGAGGAAATCGGAATGGACGCCATCGAACAGCATGAGACGCAGCTTGCGGCCTACGCCATGAACCGCATCTCCGAGATCGACGGGATTACCATTTACGGTCCTCGTGAACGTAAAGTGGGCCTTGTTACCTTTAATCTCGGCGACGTTCACCCGCATGACGTGGCAACGGTGCTGGATGCACAGGGGGTTGCGATTCGTGCAGGACATCATTGCTGTCAACCGCTTATGCGTTGGTTAAAAGTATCCTCTACGGCACGCGCGAGCTTTTATCTGTATAATACAGAAGAGGACGTTGATCGATTAGTTAGCGCCTTAATCCAGACAAAGGAGTATTTTGGCGATGCAACTTGACGATTTATACAGACGTGTCATCATGGATCATTATAAGAACCCCCGCAATCGTGGTAAATTTGAAGAAGATGCGGTAACCATCGATTTGAACAATCCGACTTGCGGAGATCGCATTTCCTTGCAGCTTAAGGTAGAGAACGGCGTGGTAGCCGATGCCAAATATACGGGGGAAGGCTGCTCCATCAGCATGTCTTCCGCTTCGATGATGACGGACGCCGTAAAAGGCAGAACGCTGGATGAAGCGATCAGCCTGGCAGACCGCTTCTCCTCCCTTATGAAAGGCGAGGCCGTAGATTTTGAAGAGTACGAGGATATTGAAGCCCTATCCGGTGTCAACAAGTTTCCTGCACGCATTAAATGCGCAACACTTGCGTGGAACGCACTCCGAAAAGGAATAGACGCGAAGTAAGCGAATGAATAGATCGATAGGGAGGTAAGTTAAATGGCTAAAAAAGCACCAGAAATTGAAGAGTATAAATATGGTTTCCGTGACGAGCACAAAGCTATTTTTCAAACCGGCAAAGGTTTGACGCGTGAAGTTGTTATGGAAATTTCCAAAATCAAGAACGAGCCGGAATGGATGCTGGAATTCCGTTTGAAAGCACTGGAGCAGTTCGAGAAAATGCCAATGCCTCGCTGGGGCGGCGATCTCGATGAGTTGGACTTCAACGATATCCAGTACTATGTAAGACCTTCCGACAAGCAAGGCAAGACTTGGGAGGAAGTACCTACCGAGATCAAGGAAACCTTTGATAAATTGGGTATCCCGGAAGCAGAGCAGAAGTTCCTGGCGGGTGTATCCGCACAGTACGAATCCGAAGTTGTATACCATAACATGCAAAAGGATCTTGAGGATCAAGGCGTTATCTTTATGGATACCGATACGGCTCTTAGAGAGCATCCGGAGATCTTGAAAGAGTATTTTGCAACGGTTGTGCCTCCAACGGATAACAAATTCGCTGCGCTGAACAGTGCCGTGTGGTCTGGCGGAAGCTTCATCTATGTTCCAAAAGGCGTGAAATGTGAAATTCCGCTGCAAGCGTATTTCCGTATCAACTCCGAGAACATGGGTCAATTCGAACGTACGCTGATCATTGCGGACGAGGACAGCTTTGTGCACTACGTAGAAGGATGTACGGCTCCGATCTACAGCACGAACTCGCTTCATAGTGCGGTAGTAGAGATCATCTGTAAAAAGAATGCGCGCGTTCGCTATACAACCATTCAGAACTGGGCGCCAAACATCTACAACCTCGTGACCAAGCGTGCCGTTGCTGAAGAGAACGCCACGATGGAATGGGTGGACGGCAACATCGGTTCCAAGCTCACAATGAAGTATCCTGCCGTTATCCTGAAGGGTCGCGGTGCAAAAGGGATGGTATTGTCCATCGCTGTAGCAGGCAAAGGCCAGCATCAGGATGCAGGAGCCAAAATGATTCACTTGGCGCCGGACACGACTTCTACGATCGTATCCAAGTCCATTAGTAAGCATGGCGGTAAAGTAACATACCGTGGACTGGCTTCCTTCGGCCGGAATGCAGAAGGCGCGAAAGCCAACATCCAGTGCGATACACTCATCCTCGATAATGAATCGACGTCTGATACGATTCCTTACAATGAGATCAAGAATGACAACATTACGCTGGAGCATGAAGCGACCGTATCCAAGGTGTCCGAGGAACAATTGTTCTATCTCATGAGTCGTGGCCTTAGCGAGTCTGAAGCTACGCAAATGATCGTTATGGGCTTCATCGAGCCATTCACCAAAGAACTCCCAATGGAATATGCCGTTGAGATGAATCGACTCATCAAATTCGAGATGGAAGGTTCCATCGGCTAAATATTTCTTATGTACAAGGGGGCAAATCACTCGGGCACGAGTGGTTTGCCTCTTTTTTTTAATGCTGGGGATGTCTGGATTGTTTATATTATGTTGATTCAATGTGACTTATATAGTTGCGTGAGCCCGTCTTGAGAGGATCCGCCTTTTATTTTGCCAGAAATCAAGAGTGAGGGGATGTGAGAAATGTCACAAAAGCGCGCGAAAAACCGCCAACATACAGTCTGACGGTTATATGGACTATTTATAAGGGGCCTTAGCCGAAACCCCGGTTACAGAAGAATCTCCTGGATCTCGGTATTATACTCCTTGGAGAGGTCGATGAATCGATCCTCGGTCTTCACAAGCGGACGGAAGTAATCCGAAGGATTGTTCATGACGATGATGCCGGATTCGCCAGTCGTCAGCAGTACCTTCTTACCGATAAAGTTCGGCAGCATCTGCTGGATGAAGGCATGCGTCGGCTTGCCGTTCAGCTTCCCGAAGCTAAGACTATACAGCTCCCGAAGTACGGTTAACAGCTGCTGCTTGGATTGATAGACCCGGTTCGTTGTCATCGCGCTATATACATCTGCTACAGCGCAAATGTGAGAGTATGGATGAATCTGGTCTGCACGGAGCGCTCGTGGATAACCGGAAGCGTCGTCCCGTTCATGATGCTGGAGCGCGACCATAGCGGTGACCTTATCATCCATGGATTCAGAGATCATCTCGTAACCATAAATGGTGTGCAGCTTTACTTCTTTATATTCTTGAGAAGTCAGTTTCCCTGGCTTGTCCAATATATCTCTAGGAATTTTGCTTTTGCCGATATCATGGAGATAGCCGGCTTTGCCGATTTCATAAGCTTCCTTGTCGGAGTAACCCATCCAATCCGCGATGTAGTACGATAACATTCCAACTTGAATGGAGTGTCTGTAGGTATAATCGTCTTTACCATTAAACAGCAATAGCAGGGAGACAACATCCGTATGCTCGTTCAGTGAGTCGACTAAGGGCATGAAAACATCGTCCACAACGGACTCATTGAATTTACCGGATTGTGACGCTTCCGTAAATAAGGTAGAGCACCCGTCAAATGCAAGATTGAAATGAGGTTTAACCTTGTTGTATGAATCTGAAATTTCAGACGAAGAATCGAGGGATACAGACAGTGCGCGTGGCTTTATTTCTATGTAATCGATACCGTGCTGCAGTAGCTTGGATATATCCTCTAAACGAAGGGTAACTCCTTTTTGTAGAACATGAACGCCGTTTGTGTTGTAAGCATCATGCTGCATTTGATCACCGGGTATCAGGTCCGTGACATGTACTCTCAAATCATTGCACCTCTTGCCCTTATATAAGTAAAAAGATCAAAACTATCTTAGCAAGAAAATTATGGTTTTACAATGTGTAATCATGACTTATTGCCTAACGGTTGGGTCCCATGGTCCGGTCTGCGGGCCTCTCCACTCTGAACCATTGTCCCAGATCTCCTTCTTCCAGATTGGAACGGATCGTTTCAGTTGTTCGATGGCATAACGGCTGGCCTCATAACATGCATTCCGATGCGGGGAGGATACAGCGATCACAACACTGGTTTCTCCAATTCCGACCGTACCGATACGGTGGGAAATCGCACATTGCGTACCGGGCCATTGTCGAAAGATGTCCGCGCATATTTGCTGCATTTCTTTAAGTGCCATCGGGATGTATGCTTCATACTCCAGCGTAACCGTTCGCATCTGGCCGGTCATCTCTCGCGTTGTACCTACAAAGGATAGCGTTGCTCCATGATTATCGTCATGAACTTTGGCAATGGTTGCCTCTACGGACAGGGGGTCGTAGGATATCGTGCATTTCCCATCTGCCGAGGACCTGGATCCGGAGTCCTGCGGGGTTGTACCGTCACCACCGGACACAGGCGGAATTAGAGCTACCTCGTCGCCGCTCTGAATAAGCTGTTCCGAGGGCGCATACTCTTGATTGACCGCGACGAAAGCCGTGGAAATCTGAGATTGGGCATCAGGATAAGCCTTACTAAGCAGCAGCTTTAATTCCCCGGCAGTAAGGGGCAAGCCAGGTACGCTGAATGTAAGCGTAGCTGTGCCGATTCGATCAGCTAATCCTGCAAATAGTAATATAGAAATGGTTGTTGACAATCTTCATCACCTCGTAATTCTTATGGGCTACAATATACCATATTCTTCGCTAAAATGTTATGCTTGTAAGACCGGAAATTATCGAATAACGAACTTGGGGAGGGGGCCGCCAAATGGGGTTAGGAAGCAACAAACAGAAGCTGACGATATTGTATACCAACGATATACATAGCCATTTTGAGATGATGAGCAGTGTGGCGGCACTTATTTCCCGGGAAAAGGCGGCTGCCGGTGATGGGGCAATCGTACTGGATATCGGTGATCATATGGACCGGGCATCGGTGGAAACCGAAGGCACTATGGGCCAAGCCAATGTGGATGTCATTAATTTGACAGGATACGACGCCATTACGATTGGCAATAACGAAGGGCTCACCATTTCATATGATGTTCTGGAGAGTGTATACGCCGGACTGCAGTGTCCCGTTGTGTGCTGCAACATTAGTGAGACTAAGAGTGGTAATCCTCCTCGATGGATGAAGCCGCATGTGATCCTGGAACGAGAAGGCATTCGAATCGGGCTTACCGGCGCAACGGCTGCTTTTGCAGGTTTTTATCAATTGTTAGGCTGGGAAGCCGGAGATCCGGTGCAGGCTATTGCTGAGCAAGTGCGAGCGCTTCAGGGCCAGTGTGATATCATAATCGTTTTATCCCATTTAGGACTAACGATTGATAAAAGATTAGCAGAAAGTGTTGAGGGGATTGATGTTATTCTTGGCGGTCACACCCATCATATACTCGAGGAGCCCCTGATGATTGGAAAGACAGCCGTGTGCGGTGCAGGCAAGTTCGGACAATACGTAGGTCGCCTCGTCATGCAGCGCAGTCATGCTGAAGATCGCTTTACCTGTATAGAGGGAAGTTTGCTCCCCGTGGATAAAAACTTGATGGAACCCATCGTAGAGCAGGCGATCATGAGGCACCATGAGCTGGCAAGGGAGAAATTAACGGAGGCCGTTGCCGTTAATGATCGTAGTCTGCCCATTCACTATGAGGAGGAGTCGCCGTTTGCAAACCTGCTGGCTCAGGCGGTGCTGCAGCACACGGATGCGGATTTTGCCATCGTAAACTCGGGACAGCTGCTCGGGCCGCTGCCGGAGGGCGAGATCAGCACAGGTATGCTGCACGGTCTGTGCCCGTCACCGATTAACCCCTGCATCGTGAAGCTGCGCGGAGAACATATCTATCAGGCACTTGAGGAGAGTTTGCTTCAGGAGTTCAGCGGAAAGAAGATAATGGGCTTTGGTTTCCGCGGTTATATATTAGGCGGCCTGGCAGTCGATGGGTTGAAAATTCACTATGACAAGAACGGAGAGCCTTACCGAAAGATCACGCACATCTCCATGAAGGGGCAACCGCTAGAGCCGCAGCGGGAATATAAGGTGGGGACACTCGACATGTTCACTTTTAAAATCGGATACGAGTCGTTGTCACTTGGTAAGGATACGGTATATATGCTGCCGGAGTTTATTAGAGACCTGCTGCGAAGTGAGCTATCGAGGCCCGGTTCGCTTGAAGAGTCCATGATTTCACGCTGGATATCCTGACAATCCCGACTAACTTCCTTTGGCCGAGCATACATATGAGGAGGACAAAGGTAAGGGAGGGGAAGGACCATGGATTTTATCACATCCATTATACTGGGGATCGTGGAAGGACTAACCGAATTCATTCCGGTGTCTTCCACAGGTCATATGATCTTGACGGCCAAGGTGCTCGGTTACGACGATCAAACTCCGATCATGAAGACGTTTGAGGTTGTCATTCAGCTTGGCGCCATTATGGCGATCGCGATCGTTTACTGGAATCGAATTTTGAACCTGCTCGGCTGGAGCCGAAGTGAACCGCTGACCAAGAAAGAGCCTCGAAAAAAAAAATTGAATCTGATTCATATATTTTTGGGAATTGCTCCGGCCCTGCTGGTTGCATTTTTCGCGAGGGATTTTATCAAGAGCCTGTTCCATGCGCAGACAGTGCTGTTTGCACTTGTTGCCGGCGGTATTTTTATGATTTTTGCAGAATGGTACAATAAGCATAAAGTTCAAGTGACATCGCATGATTTGGATGATTTGACATACAAGCAGGCCCTTCAGATTGGCGTCTACCAGATCATATCCGTATTATGGCCGGGCTTTTCCCGCTCGGGCTCCACCATCTCCGGAGGAATGCTTAGCGGGGTGAGCTATAAGGCATCGGCCGATTTCTCGTTCATTATTGCAATTCCCATTATGTGTGCTGCATCCGGATATGAATTGCTGGATTCTTACCGATATTTTACTTTAGATACGATCGGCGTATTTCTTGCCGGATTTATCGTTTCGTTTGTTGTTGCTTATTTTGTCGTCTTGGCCTTCATGAAGCTCATACAGAAGATAAGGCTTACTCATTTTGCGATCTACCGTTTTGTTCTCGCTGCCGTTTTTTGGCTGTTTATCATGCATTAAGCAGGAGTAGACACAAGGAGGAGATCCGGCTTCTTCGTATCGTGATCCACTGAAGACTGGACGCTATATCCCACACAAGTTTGAGAATAGCAGAGGAAGTGACGGATTTTGCGTCTTATACCTATCAACGCGTTGAGGCCGGGAATGGTTCTTGGTAAGAGAATATATAATAGTGACGGTTTAATTCTGCTTGCCGAAGGCGTGGAGCTGACGACAGGACTGATTCGCCGTCTGGGCACGTTGGAAATCGGGTATGTCTATATCGAGGAGCCGATGACAGAGGATATCGTGGTTCCGGAGTTGCTGACCGAGGAGACCCGGCTGCAGGCGATCCAGTCGATACGGACGAGCTTCAAGACCCTGGAGAGCCAGGCTGCTCTGAAGGGAAGCTTCCTTCATTTAGGCAAAACGTTCTCCGGCATGATGGAGTCTATTATGGATGAAATATCGGATCATGACGAGGGCATGGTTCTCCTGACGGATATGAATACGAACGATTACAACCTGTATCGTCATTCGCTTAACGTCTGTCTATATTCAACGGTTCTTGGGGTGTCTTACGGCTATAATCGGGAGGATCTGAAGGTGCTGGGCTTGGGGGCATTGCTTCACGATATCGGCAAGACGAGGATATCCCAGAAGCTGCTGAATCATCCAGGACGGCTGAGCGAAGAAGAATTTCGCGAGGTCCAGAAGCATACCGAGATCGGCTTCAAAATATTGAAAGACGAACCGAACATTCCGTTGTTATCGGCGCATTGCGCCCTGTCGCATCATGAACGCCTGGATGGCAGCGGTTATCCCAGAGCCTTGAAGGGATCTGAGATTCATGAATACGCCAAATGGATCGCGATTACGGATTCTTACGATGCGATGACAACGCAGCGGGTGTACAAGCCTGCCTTATTGCCGCATGAAGCGGTAGAGGTGATGTATGCAGGCTCGGGAACACTATATGAACAGTCATTCCTGGCCATGTTTCGGGATCGGGTAGCGATATATCCTCCAGGGATCACCGTGAAATTGCATACGGGTGAGAGTGGAGTGGTATCCAAAATTCACGCACATGTGCCGCATCGACCTGTTGTCCGCGTATTAACCGATGCCGAAGGCACCCCGCTATCTGCACCTTATGAATTGGATTTGTCTGAAACACTGGCCATTATGATCGCTGGTATCGGGCGAGCACCATAGATCAAACTTACACTTAAGGAGGTAGACTCGTGAGACGTAACAGCCATACAACATTGCTGCATACATGGGGGCGACAGATATACCGCTACCGTAAAGCCATTGTTGTAACCTGGCTTCTTTTGTTTTGCGGGCTGCTTCCGTTTGCATTCAAGCTGCCGTCCATTCTGCAGCACAACGGGTTTACGCCGAAGGATAGTCCGGCCCAGATCGGGATTGAGAAGCTGGAAGAGGGACTAGGATTGTCGGCAGCTTCGCTGGATATTGTCGTAGTGAGCCAGCACGATGAGAATTTGACGGCAGGCACGGCACAGCGGCGAATATTGACGGAGCTTGAGCCTTTGCGAGCCCGTCCCTATGTCAGGGATATTTATATGAATATGGCAGCTCATAAGGCAGGCCAGGATCATATCGTATCCGTGACGGTGCTGCTGGATCTGGATTCCACGGAAGCCTTGAAGCAGTTTGAAGAGATTCGAGACTCGGTTCCGGGCATCACGGGAGCGGATACTTACATAACAGGGAATACCGCCATCTTCGCCGATATGAACCAAGCCGTCAAAAGCGATATCATCCATGCTGAGATGATAGGCATTCCCGCAGCTCTGCTCATTCTGGCGGTCGTATTCGGAACGTTGACTGCCGCGATCCTGCCATTGTTAGCCGGTGTTGCCAGCGTGGTGGTCACGATGGGAATCCTGTATTTCGTTGCTTTGGCCGACGGCTCGATCAGCAATTTCCTACCGAATGTCGTAACGATGCTGGGCCTGGCCGTGGGCATCGATTATGCGTTGCTGGTCGTAAGCCGATTCAAAGAAGAGATGCGGACACGGAGCGGAGATGTGGGCACTGCCCTGGCTGTCACTTGCGCAACCGCCGGCAAAGCGGTGATGTTCTCCGGGGCAGCCGTGTTGATCGGTTTTGTGGCGATGAGTTTCATAGATCTGCCGATCTTCCGTTCCTTCAGCATAGGCGGCATTACCGTGGTGCTGTTATCAGTGTTGGCCGGTAATACGCTTCTTCCCGCATTATTGGGAATATTGGGTCCGCGTATAGAAACGCTTCCTCTATTCCCTGCCGCTTACCGGACGCTTCGGGCACGGCAGACCTCCGGTTTGTGGAGAAGGCTCTCCAAATTTGTCATGGCGCATCCTGTGACCATCTCTATCGCAGCGATCGGTTTACTATTGGTGGCGATTTATCCGGTTCGGGACATGAATATCGCCATCCCCGCAGCCGAAGTGCTTCCCCCCGCCTATGAATCCCGATATGGATACGACCTGCTCACACAGGCTTATGATAAGCGTGAATTGAATTCGATCGTTGTAGCAGTCGAGCTTCCGGCCTCTTATGAGGATTCGCGCAGCATCGAGCTAATGAAGGCATATACGGATGAAATCAGGATGATGCCGGGTGTGAAGCAGGTAGAGAGTTATCTGAGCATCGGCAGAGGTTCGGTGGAGGAAGCCTCGAAATATTTGTCCCGCGAAGATATCCGCCAGCAGCTGGAGCAGCATCGTTTTGTTAGGGGAAATTTCGCAGCCGTCGCCGTGATCCCGGAGTATGGCGAATCCCATGCATTGACTATGCAGCTCGTCCGAGCGTTACGGACGATGGATACGAATGAGCTGACGACCTATGTCACCGGAAGCCCCGCATATAAACTGGACATCATGGAAGCCATCCATCAGAATATCTCCTACGTTCTGGTCTTTGTATTTGTAGTTACCTATGTCATTCTCCTATTGGCGTTTCGATCGGTCGTGCTCCCTTTAAAAGCAAGCATAATGAATATGCTCAGCCTCGGAGCCGGACTCGGTATCGTGGTATGGGTGTTTCAAGAGGGGATTGGCGCGCAGTGGCTGGGTGTATCCTCCACGGGATCCATCTTTGCGCTTTTGCCGATCCTGATATTCTGCGTGGTGTTCGGCATATCGATGGATTATGAAGTCATGATGCTCTCGCGAATCATGGAGAATTACGAACGGACGGGAGATAACGAATTCAGCACAGCCGAAGGCTTGGAGAGTACGGGCGGGCTGATTACAAGCGCAGCCCTGATTCTGGCTGTCGTCGTAGGTGCCTTTGTATTTACGGATAATGAAGTGATGAAAGCGATCGGTTTAGGCCTGACTGCAGCCATTCTGCTGGATGCCACCGTGATTCGGGTGCTGCTTGTGCCTGCGTTTATGAAGATGATGGGCAGAGCGAATTGGTGGAGTCCAAGATGGATGTTTCCGGCCCATAAGCTTACTTCCAAGGAAGGCCCAGACCAACATGGGGACAGTGGATGATTTCCCAGCCGAATCAAACAGAGGCCTTCTGTTCGGGTATGTTATAATCATATAATGGACATTATCAAAACCGTAGAGTACATATAGCGTAAGTTGTACTGAATGAATCGGTAATTCAAAGAAATAAGGTGAGTGAACCATGAGTAATACAGCACAGCCATTTCCATCAGCCGTAAGGCCCATTTCGCCGAGTTATGATCCGTGGGATCCGATAACTTCACTGCGCGAGCATGGTCGTCATGTGCTGACCAGTGTGGAAATGACAGTGACGCATCTTTGTAATATGCGCTGTGAACATTGCGCTGTCGGTGATATGCTTGTCATGAAGGAAGCGCCGATGCTGCCCCTTGATACGATGCTGAAGCGATTGGACGAGGTAGAGCATCTGCAGACGATCAGTCTGACGGGCGGTGAACCGGCATTTCTTGGTAAGACGGTGGATAACGTGATTGTTCCCTTGCTGAAGTATGCCAAGGAAAGGGGCATCCGGACCCAGATTAACTCCAATCTGACGCTCGATATAAGTCGGTATGAGAAAATGCTCCCTTATCTGGACGTTATGCATATCTCATTCAATTATTTGAACGGGGACGACTTCTATGAAGTCGGGTTTGCGAATAGTGCACGTCCCGTCTCCAAGGAAACGGCATACAAAATGTACGATACAATGCTGGTCAATTCGGAGAAACTGAGTGCAGCAGGGATGTACATATCCGCTGAATCGATGATTAACTACCGGACGCATACGAAACTCAGCGGCATCCACAAGCTGATCAAGGATATGGGCTGCAAGCGGCACGAGGTTCACCCGATGTATGCCTCAAACTTTGCTTCCGCTCTGCCCGTATTGTCCTTGGACGACACGAAAGCAGCCATCCACCATTTGCTGGATGTCCGGGATCGGGACATGTGGATGCTGTTCGGAACACTGCCCTTCTATGCCTGCAGCTCCGATGATGATGACCAGGAGATCATTCGCCGCCTGCGGCAAGAACCGAACGTAACGGTCCGGAATGATCCGGATGGCCGTAACCGGGTGAATGTGAATTTATTCTCGGGCGACGTGTATGTAACGGATTTTGCTGATATCCCGGCTTTTGGTAATATTAAGGAACAGAAGCTTGACGATATTTTTAACGAATGGACAACAGGACACCCGTTGAACCAGACGGTTAACTGTCACTGCGATGCAGTGAGCTGCTGTGGGCCGAACCTGTTGGTGGCCGACATGTACTACCGGGGTGTGGATTTCAAGTCAAGGCAAGCAAAGACAAACTAGAACCCTAGAAAGAAGGCGTGTCATCATGGCGGAGGAATTTGAGGTCGGGAAACTGATTTTGAATTTGCTCTTGGTTTTCCTGCTCGTTTTGTTGAACGGCGTGTTTGTAGCGGCAGAATTTTCACTGGTAAAAATGCGTCAATCCCGGTTGACCCAGCTCGTTAGCGAAGGGAACCGGCTGGCAGGCATTGCCCTGAAAGTAAACCAGAAGCTGGATGCCTATTTGTCCGCAACCCAGCTTGGGATTACATTAACTTCCCTGGGTCTTGGCTGGATTGGGGAGCCTGCCATTTCAGATTTGCTGGTGGCCCCTATTATGCATAGCATTGGATTTACGGATGAGCGATTGATCGGCACAATATCGGTGGCGGTGGGCTTCTGTATTATCACTTTCCTGCATATTGTGTTAGGGGAGCTTGCACCGAAATCGTTGGCTATTCAGCGGACGGAGGGCACGGCTTTGATTCTGTCGGCGCCGCTGCTTTGGTTTTACCGTATTTTTCTGCCGGTGATCTGGGTCCTGAATGCTTCCGCTAATCGGATTCTGAAGATGGTTGGCATCGAGCCGGCAAGCGAGGCCGAAGCGGCCCACTCCGAGGAAGAGATTCGGATTCTGATGAACGAGAGCGCAAAGAGCGGTGTCATTGACGAGAACGAGATGAAATTAATGGACAACCTGTTCGATTTTTCTGACTTGAGAGCCAGAGAAATTATGCTGCCAAGGACGGACATGGACGTTCTTTTCACCAATTATACCTTGGAAGAGAATCTTCGGATCGTCAATGAGACGAAGCACTCCCGTTACCCGGTCGCAACGGACAACAAAGATCGCATCATCGGATTTGTCCACATTACCGATCTCTTGCTGGCGGAGCCTGAGAAGCAGCGTGATCTGGCTTCCTTGATGAGACCGATTATGGACGTATCGGAATCAACGGAAATCAGCGAGGTGCTGCGGAAGATGCAGGCAAGACATGAGCAGCTTGCGCTCGTGGTGGACGAATATGGGGGGACGGCAGGCATTCTCACAGCCGAGAAGATTTTGGAGGAGATTGTTGGGGACCTGTACGATGAATTTGAAGATGAGCGGCCTGAAATTGAAGTGTATGATGAGTACTTTTCAGTGGACGGGCGGATGCTCATTGAAGAAGTGAATGATTTGACCGGTTTAATGATTGAAGAGCATAACGTGGATTCCATCGGCGGTTGGTTGTTCAAAGAGCTTGAAGGGAACCCGGTGGTCGGGAAGAAAACCACCTTTGACGGGGTGGTCTTTGAGGTAGAGGAGTCTACACGGTTGCGTGTAACTCGCGTCATGATTCATCAGAAGCTCGAGAGCAGCTTCATTTAGAACTAGCAAGACTCTATTTGTTAGGAAGTGGATTATGTCGATTAAGCAGCTGATCTTTATCGGTCTCAGTCTCCTGTTGCTGTACGGAATGTTTACGGTTGGAGCTCCGTTCTTGCTGGCCATCGTGATTGCTATTGCATTGGAGCCGTTAAATCGGCTCTTAATGAAAAGACTTCGCATGAACCGCATTGCGGCCGCAACGGTGACAAGCACGCTATTCCTCCTGTTGATGCTGCTCCTGGCTTATTTGATCGGTCTGCAGGTGTTTAACCAGCTGGTCGAATATTGGAGCCGGGCTCCGCAATATTTTGAAGGGGCCAACGAATTCCTTCAGCATACGATAATACAAGCGCAAGACATGCTGAACGGCATTTCGCCGGGTCTTGCCGACAGTCTTACCGAATTCATGTCGAATATTTCTTCCTATATACGGTCGCTTGTCAATTCAGTATCATCAACATTTTTGTCCTTTGCCAAAACGCTGCCGAACCTGTTCGTCACGTTCATTGTATTCTGCGTAGCGGTATACTTGTTCGCTTTCAGCCTCGATACGATGCGTGAGAAAGTGTTGTCGCTGTTTGATGAGACATCACAGTCGCAGGTGAACGAGGTGCTGATCAGCCTGAAAAAATCAATTTTCGGCTTTTTGCGGGCACAGCTGATCCTCAGCCTGTTTACGTACGTGATTACGCTGCTCGGCCTACTGGTATTAGGCGTTAACTATCCGCTTGCCATCGCTTTGCTTGTCACCATTGTCGACATTCTGCCGATTCTGGGCGTAGGTTCCGTTTTGATACCATGGTCCATCTACCTGCTCGCGGTAGGCGATATTTTTACAGGAGTCGGCTTGATCTTCATGTTCATTCTGATTACCGTGATCCGCCGCGTGCTGGAACCGAAGGTCATAGGGGATGCTGTCGGCATCGGCGCATTGCCTGCCCTGGTCAGCATGTATATCGGATTTAAACTGGTTGGCGTGATCGGATTTTTTATCGGTCCCCTTGTCGTTATTATCTATTCCGCTATGCGTAAAGCGGGCTTGTTCCAAATCAAAATCAAATTTTGAGGACAACTCCATGAAGACCCTTTTCCCGGAAATATTCCAGGGAAGAGGGTTTTTTTGTCATTTTGGAGTTCATTTTCTGGGCGGAAGACATATGTTAAATACGAAGAGTCCTTGATAACGACGGATCGTAACGATAAGGAGGAAATCCCTTTGAAGGAAAATCCAGAGGTGCGTGTATACCCGGTGTTTCATTCGCCATTTGATCCATGCCCGCCTAAGC
Source organism: Paenibacillus sp. QJM3NY_38 (assembly GCF_056173265.1). Classification (NCBI taxonomy): domain Bacteria; kingdom Bacillati; phylum Bacillota; class Bacilli; order Caryophanales; family Paenibacillaceae; genus Paenibacillus; species Paenibacillus sp. QJM3NY_38. The sequence goes on along the minus strand of NZ_CM149665.1, from coordinate 5,707,201 downwards.
TTTACAGATCGTATGTGGTACCTGTTAACCAGTATGTCGTGTTTCAACCGCCGGGTCTGCCCCAGTTTAGCCCTGCTGAGGCGCTAAGGCACGGAACGTTATGGCCATCCTTGTATAGCCCGTATACTTCGCGAAAATTTAAAGGAGAGTGATATGCCGTGAATGAAGCCAGACCCCAGGTTGGAGATCTGAAGTATTACGAAATGCTGGAGCAGCTTCAGGCATTGGATTTTGTCCTGGTGGAGCTGAATCTGTTCTTGGACACTCATCCGAATGATCTCAAGAGCATCGAGCAGTTCAATAAACTGACGCAGGAGAGAACGGTGCTAGCGAAGCAATTTCAAGAGCTGTATGGGCCGCTGCAAAATTTTGGCCGTGCTTATTCCAAGTATCCGTTTGAATGGGCCGAGGGTCCTTGGCCTTGGCAGGTTTAACAATGACGGTATGGCAAGGGGGCTGCGGCTTTTTTTCACCTTATGCATGCAGCCCTCATGAAGAGGAAAAGCGAGAACAAGGAGGCGGAAGAGCCCATGTGGGTATATGAAAAAAAACTTCAGTATCCGGTGCGCGTCAGTAAATGTGATCCGAGAATGGCAAGATTTCTGATGGAGCAGTATGGAGGCGCCGACGGCGAACTGGCTGCTGCACTGCGTTATTTGAACCAGCGGTATACGATTCCGGACAAAGTGATCGGATTGCTCAACGATATCGGAACCGAGGAATTTGCACACCTCGAAATGATTGCCGCGATGGTGTACAAATTGACGAAGGATGCCAGCGTAGCGGAGCTGGAGGCTGCCGGGTTGGGAGCGCACTACGCCAACCATGACAATGCGCTGTATTATGAGAATGCGGCCGGGGTCCCTTGGACGGCAACCTATATTCAAGCCAAGGGCGATCCGATTGCGGATTTGTATGAGGACATTGCGGCGGAAGAGAAGGCACGCGCTACATATCAATGGCTCATCGACATGACGGATGATGTGGACCTGCAGGACAGTCTCAAATTTTTGCGGGAACGTGAAATTATCCACTCCATCCGCTTCAGGGAAGCCGTAGAGATCATCAAGGAAGATCGGGCAACGAAAAAAATATTCTAGGGAGAGGGTATCGTTTCGACATCCGAATGTATAAACAATGACAGGCCCGGTCGATATCTGTCCGGGCCTGTCTGTTTATTTTAGATAGGATTTAGGGGGGCCGCTATATCCCGTGCGGCTGCTCCGAGTCATGATTATGATAGGGGAGCCGGACCGTAAATGTAGCTCCTTGCCCCTGCTGGCTCTGTGCCTGAATCGTGCCGCCATGCGATACGATAAATTCCTTGGCAATCGCCAGACCCAGTCCCATACCGCCTTGATGCCGCGCACGTGCTCCGTCCGTACGGTAGAAGCGGTCAAAGAGATAGGGAAGATGCTCCTCCTCAATCCCTGGACCTGTATCCCGAATATCAATCCGAAGCATGCCGGAAGCGGGCTCCTCTTGGATCGTGGTGTGGACAAGCCCGTTTTGAGGTGTATACCGAACCGCGTTGATGAAGAGATTCAAAAACACCTGTGTGATTCGGCTTGGATCCACAGGAACGGAAGTGTGCTCTGTAGCGCTCGTCAAACGCAGGGTCAAGTTCTTGGCATCGGCATCTGGCTCGATGCGTTCCTGTATCTGACCCAGAAGATCCAGCATATCCGTGGGTTTCCGAACCAGCGGGAGCTGCTTCGCTTCGGCCAGAGATAGTTGATGAAGGTCGCCCACGAGACGGGTTAAGCGAATCAACTCATCCTGGATGGGAAGCAATAGTTCCGGCTGGATCGGCTGCCTGCTCTGCTGAAGCAGATCCAGCTTGCCTCTTACGATCGTCAGCGGTGTTCGAAGCTCATGGGCGACATCAGCCACCAGATTGCGGCGGACCATCTCGGACTGCTCGAGCCTGGAAGACATGCCGTTGAAAGCAACCGCGACCCTCCCGTATTCATCCTCGGAGGTAACGGGAGCCTGAACACCATACTCGCCCTGACCGAGTCGTTCGATAGCCGGGACGAGTTTGCGCAGGGGGGCAGTGAGCCTCCGCGATATCCAGTAGGCCGCCCCGAGGGAAAGCAGGACGAAGAGGATGGTGCCTCCTCCCAGCAAAATGATGATCGATGTGGGCGTGCCGACCCGAAGCTTGGTCAGGTTTGCCACATCCGTATCATAATAATACAGCTCCGCGACCGGTTCGCCTTCAACATGCAATGTCCGCTTTACCCCGAGGCGTTTGATCTGCTTCTCCACAGCCTCCCCCTCATGCAAGAGGGTCTTTTGTTCCCCGGATGTCAGAAGGATGCTTTCCAGGCGGTCGGCTGAACGGGGACTGTCCGCTAACCACGCCTGATCCTGAACGGCACGGAAAGTATGCCCATTCTTCACGTAGTAACCGAGCAGCCGCTCCTGTAGCTGATCCAGCTCTTCTTCGCGCGAGGTTTGCAGCATGGCATCCATGGAATCGCGGATGACGACATAAGTAAGAAGAACGAAGACGGTGCTGAAACCGATAATGAACGATGAGAGGACGATGAATATTTTGCGGCCCACGCTCATGGCTGCTGCTCAAACCGGTAACCGAATCCATACACCGTTTTGACAAAAACGGGCTCGGCCGGGTCATCTTCGATTTTTTTGCGGATTCGGCTGATATGGGCGTCTGCGGTCCGTTCATCATTGTGAATATCATCCTCCATGGCCGCCTGAAGCAGCTGCAGGCGGCTGTAAACCACGCCAGGCCTGGAAGCAAGGGTCAGGAGGAGTTTGAACTCGGTAGGTGTAAGCTGGATTTCCCGGCCGCGTTTCCATACCCGGCATTGGTTTTCCGAGATCATCAACTCGCCGCGCTTCAGCATTTCTTCGGTAACCGTTTCGCCTTCTATTCTGCGAAGGACCGACCGGATACGCGCGGCCAGCTCCCGGAGGGAGAAAGGTTTGGTCATGTAATCGTCTGCCCCTACCTCCAGCCCGATCAGCTTATCGGTTTCCTCAACCCGGGCGGTAACCATAATGATGCCGACACGGCTTGATTTTCTGAGCTCCCGGCATACTTCAATGCCGCTTAGTTCCGGCAGCATCCAATCCAATACGACCAGCGACGGTTTAAAGTCCCTCACTTTGGCCAAAGCCTCCGTGCCTGTCGCAGCGGTAATGATGTGAAATCCTTCCTGCCGGAGGAACGGCTCCATAAACTCAATGACTTTTCGTTCATCGTCCACAAGAAGCAAGGTATGTGCCATGCAAGGATCCTGCCTTTCCATTTGATTCGATAGGTTCAGCCGTAAATCCCCCCCATTATATACGGTTTCCAGCCGCAATTGGAAAATTTCACGGAATCCGCAAGCCATCATCACAAGATCGCAACATTTCGGTGATAGGATGATTTCGTAAAGATATTTGAATCAAGAGAGGGGTGTCGACATGACGCAACAAGCTGTAGGAAAAACACCGCTGGTCGTATGGATATCGTTAGGGCTGGCATGGATATTTGTTGTTTGTATTGCCATTCAGACGCTGTTTGCCGGCATGGCGCTGTTTGACGATGGATCGATGTGGAGAAGCCATACCCTGTTTGTCCATTTTTTTGAAATCGTGCCGGTCCTCATGCTGATATTTGGTATTGCAGGCAAACTGCCCGCCCCGTACAAATGGAAATCGCTGGTTCTGTTGTTATTGGTCTTCAGCCAATACCTCACCGCCAACCTGCCTGGCGCCGGGGCCTTGCATCCGGTCATCGCCATCGGATTGTTCTGGCTTGCGGTGGATACGGCGCGTGGTGTCCTGCCGTCCGATCGACGGGAACAGAAGGGGTAGCACGAACATGAGAAGCCTTGCCGCGGTGGTTATGGCTTTAATTGGAGGTTTTGCGGGCGGGGTCGTTCTGAATGCAGCGATTGCCGTTATGTCGCACATCATATATGGAGGAGACGAGAGCGGGTTGAAGGGTCTCAAGTACCTGCCGTTTGTTACCTCGGCATGGTACGCCGCTACTTTAATGATCTGGCGGCGCCCGGAATATAAACCATAGCGCTTCGTTCCGCCTTTACCCTTCAACCGCCAGCGATACCCAAACGAACAGGATATAGAATAGAATGGGAGTCATCACTCCCATGGACAGCAGCAGCCATACAAGCGGCGTCCGGATCATATCCTTAACAATTATGATCGGGCTGCGGACATATCGCCCCTTCTTTAGGCGGTACACCATCCGCTTGAGAATCGCAGCTTGTTCATGGGGCTCATAGCGGCTCAGCTCTGCGATCAGCTCGACTTCCAGCTGCTTGATTGACGGTGCAGGTTCAGACTCCCTTGTTCCAGGCATGTAAATCCTCCTCTCGTTAGTACGCGTTATATGTATAACAACGATAAAGCTCCCTCGGTTATGCATATTTTATGTACAGAAGATCAAAAGTAATGAGGAATTGGGGTTTGCAGATGTGATATGGTTCCTATATGATGAGGAAAGATTAGACTAGAATCAGATTATATGGAGCGAAGGGAAGGACCAAATTGGAAAATACTGCAACGTTGATCAAGCCGGAAGCGATGATATTTGACATGGATGGAACGCTGTTTCAGACGGAGACCCTGCTGCTGCCCGCCTATCACAAATTGTTCGACATTTTGCGTGAAGAGGGGCACTATGAAGGAGAAACGCCGGATGAGGAGCTCATGCTTGGATGTCTGGGAATGCTGCTCGAAGACATTTGGAAGATTGTCATACCGAATGGAACGCCGGCAGCCCATCGACGTGCAGACGAGCTGCTGCTGCAGCTTGAGCTCGAAGGCTTAAGCAATGAAGCAGCCGTATTGTATCCCGAGGTGAAGGAGACGCTGGAGGAGCTTCATCGGCGGGGCGTCCGATTATTTGTTGCCAGCAACGGCCTGGAGCATTATGTGAAAGGCATAGCTGAAGCGAGAGGGATCATGTCGCTCTTTGAAGGAGTCTACAGTGCCGGAGAGCATGGAACGGCTTCCAAGGTGGATTTGGTTAGGCTGCTGCTGGATGAACACGATATCCGGGACGCCTGGATGGTAGGGGACCGGTCATCGGATGTGGAGGCGGGCAAAGAGAACGGACAAACCGTCATTGGCTGCCGCTATGCAGGCTTTGGCGGGGAGCAGGAGCTTAAGGGATCAGATGTCGTTATTCATTCTTTTTCACACCTGCTGAGGCTTCATGATCAAGCCGAATAGATAGATAGGAGTCGCAAAGGCTGTTTCCAAGGGTAGCAAGCAACCCTCTTGGAAACAGCCTTTGCGCGTTTTTTGGATTCTTTAATACGGTTTTCTTACGATCTAACTTAAGCATTTTTTGCGGATTTTTTCTGACTGTACACCCACAGTGCATATTCTAAGGGCTTCACCATCGATTCACGGTAGGCAGCCATATCGCCGATTTGAGAGAAGACTTCCCTTGATGGCTTCGGATTCACCTCGAGAAGAAGAACTCTTCCGGTTTTATCCACGGCCAGATCCAGGGCAATCTCGCACAAGCCTCCATACTGTCCGTCAAGAAATTGGGCCACATCCACACCGAGGGAGTCGGCTTCCTCGCGGATGCTGGCGCGCTTTGCCGGATCTGCGATCCATTTGCTTAACAATTCTTCCATCATGGTCGCACGCCCGCCGCCATGCAGGTTGGAGGTCACGCTTTTCGGCGCTCCGACGCGTCCCACGCAGCCGGTCACCTGCCATTGACCGGATCCATTTTTCTGTACGAGCATCCGGTAATCATGCACTCTTCCATCCGGCAGCTCCAGCTGGATCCCCTCTTGAACCAGATATCGATCTCTATTGCCCCAGCCCGACAGATATTGCGCCAAATGGCCTGAAGGCATTCGCTTCGGTCTGATGATGCTCCGGTTGGAATTGCGTCCCCGGATTTCATACGTGCCCGCAACACCAGGTACCTTCGTAATCCGCAGAATTCCGCGTCCGCCCGTTCCGTTAATCGGTTTAAAATAGACGGTAGGATGAACGTTGAGCATCCGGTGGATGTCGCTTGTGCTGGTCACGATCCGAGTATCCGGCAGATGGGGACGGAAGCGTTTCTTGGTGGATAATACTTGATGAATCGTCCATTTGTTGCGTAAAGGTCTGTTCAGAAACAGTAAATGCCGATAGCGTGAACGAAAGCGCAGCAGCTGTTGAAAGCGAGGGCTCTTTTGAATGCGGCAGCGATCAAAGATCATATTGGGGAACGAGCGCCATCTGCGGCCCCATCTCCGGCGATCCGGATCGTATTCCATGGCGTTGATCAGGCCTTGCGTACTGTTAACGTCAGCAGGGGTGAAGACGTAAACGTCAAGCCCCATCGCTTTTCCTTCCCTGATCATATGCTCGTAGATATGCCGCTCCTCCAGCGTTTTCCGTTCATCCAAGTATAACGTCATAATACCTAAGACGGGTTTTGACACAGAAGTTCACCTTCTTGAACAGAGTCAGCACGAGATGCTGAAGAACTGTGGAATGGGTGCAGGGGAAGGGTTCCGCTCATAACGAGTGTAGGTTTGCCCGTCGGACCTTGCTCAAGCGCTATGGCCTGAAGCCCTGCATGAAAGCACATTTGCAAACTTGGCGAATGATCGGCGGCCACTTTGCATCGCAGCCGCCCGAATTTGGATAATTGTGAGCGGATCAGGGAAGAACCGATATGCCGGTTGCGGTATAGAGGGTGCACAGCAACCATGCAGGCACCTTCCCCATAATCCGCCGCAAAGCACATCCCCACAGGTATGCGGCCGACATCACTTCGAACCGTAGCTGCCACAATCGAGGTGCCGGGCTGCAGCAGCTCGTCATAGGATAGCAAGGCCAGACGCTGGTAACCTTCGCCGGTTAGACGTTTGTTGCTGTACCGCCGGAAGAAATCGCTGCATTGCTGTCTGGCATGCGGCCATTCTTCCGGGCTTGAGAGAGATAGACATGAAATTTCCACATGATCCCCTCCTTTCATGTCTTCCTTAACCGTTGCTCTGGCTGATGCAGGGGCTATCTTTGATTGATCAGATATTCGGAATATTGAAAAATCCGCTCCAGTGACTTTTTCCGGATCGCGGGTTCGTCAAATTTCATGGGTCTTGAATTGGCTTCGAAGAACCAAAGAACGCCTTCGCTATCAATTCCGAGGTCCATGGACATTTCGCCATGGATCTGACCAGAGCTCTTTTCAATCTGCCGTGCCATATGCACGGCTGCTTTTTTAACCTCGCTAAGGATGGCGTCGGACCGTTCCTGACCGAACACCATCGGCAGCAGCTTCTCCGGATCCTCAATCGTTCCTCCGCGAGGAACATGTGTGGTGATGCTTTTGGCGCCTGCCATTCGAGCTCCAATTCCTGTAACTGCCCAGGAGCCGTACTCGTTCTTTTGCACAAGTATGCGGAGGTCGAAGGCGCGACCGTGGACCTGGGCCAGCTCGATTCCTTGCTGGATCAGGTATGAGCTTCCTTTAGTCTCCTGATAAACCCGGTTCCAAAGCCGCTCTAAGGAGGCAGCTTTGTAGGTGGTGCTGTTTTTGTTGTTCTGTATCTGTATGCGGTAGGGCAGCGATTTGTTTTTCTGATACCGTACCCTCATGATCCCTTGCCCGGCTTTGCCGTCCTCGGGTTTAAGATACAGGTAGGGCTTCCGCTTCATCATCTCATATAGAGTAGGGTAACCCTTTAAACGCTTTGTCAAAGGTGCCCACTTTTTGGTTAATCGTGATTTGTTCAGCCAAGCAAACAGCCGCCATTTATTGAAGAAGTGTGGATTGTAGATATCGATATGGGGATGTTTTTGGCATTCCTTGATTTTGCGTCGAACCCAGGGAAGGGCTTCATCCTCTCGGTAAGGGATCCGGTTATATATAACCTGGGGCAGAGGGCATAGCCTCTGCTCCCAGGAATGGTCGCCGTTCAGGATATAGCCTTTGACAGTACCTGTATCAAGCTTCAGATCACGTACAGTGACGACATAGACCAGAAAGCCCATATCCTTCCCTGTCTTGATGATTTCCTGAAAGTTTTGCCGGTTGCCCCTGAACATCGTATGCGAATCGTGCATGGTCAGGATGGCTACAACCGGTCTTCCATCACTCTCCACTCGGTTGTTCACGAGTCATTCCCCCTGTGGAAGCCGCTGAGATACATACTGTGTTCAAAAATATGCTCCACCGATGCTTTTCCTTCCCCTTTAAGAGAAGGGTGGTTGAATATCGATCGGCCCGGCTTTGAATTCGCTTCAAACATCCATATCCTCTCGTTATCATCTATTCCTATATCGAACCCGATTTCTCCTAACAGATGCGGATGATGATTCTCGATCGCCTCCGACATCGCGATGGCGGCGTCCTTGGCACGCTCCAGCACCTCTCGAGCTTTGGAGCCGAAGGCCCGGCTGAGCGCCTGCTCCGGCGTCATCAAGGAGCCCCCGTTCTTGATATGCGTTGTGACGCTGCCCCGGCCGGCTTTTTTGGCACCGATACCAACCACGGACCACCGGTTTTTGCTGTTCTTATGCATATGGAATCTGAAGTCGATAGGGCAGCCATCGATTTCAATGAGGCGGATTCCTTGCTGGATAACATAGTTACGCAGCTTGGAGCCGTGCTTGGCCTGAAGCATACGCATCAGACTGTTAAAGCTTGGGAACTTGAGAAGGGTGTTACCCCCGTTTCCGTGATATCGCGCAAAGTATCCTTTTTTGGGAAGATAGGTTAACCGGTAAATCCCGAGGCCTAAGCTTCCGGCTGAGGGCTTATAATATACAAAGTTATGGCGCTCCATCATATCCTTAATCCGCTCGGGACTAGGATTGTTATGCGTTTCCGGCAAATATTTGCCTGCCTGCACGTCGCCGTCCAGCTGGGAGTACACATCGGATTTATTGAAGAAGGCCCAGTTGAAAAATTTAATGTTGCGCTTCAGAAACCGATCTCTCAGTTGATTGGTAAAAGGGGAGAAGTCGGTTTTTCGGCTAGGCAGGCGATTATAGACGACATTTGGGAGCGGAACGGTTTTGCGGACAAAACCGCCGCCGGAACCGAGCATATAGGCATGAACTGTTTCGCGCTGCCAATTGATATCCCGGGGGGCAAAGGCATATACAAACATTTTTTTGTTGCCCTCACGAAGAAGCTGTCGAATATACGAGGTTCGGGCTCCAAAGGGGCTGGATGGATTATGAGGTCCGTCGGAGAGAACCCCAACCACGGGCCCCAGCTCGATCTCTCCTTCACGGGGGGAATGGATATAGACAGGGCCCTGTCTCGGAACGTGGATACCGTTTCGGACACCGTTGCTTAAATAGATGTGTTTCCCCGATCGATCGATCGGTTTTACAGCAGCCGAAACCGTGTTGGTACCGATGCGTAGCTTAATCGATTTCCTGCTTGATAGCCCCAGGCTCTTCAGAAGCGAACCGGATAAAAAGACGACTTTTTCGGGCTGCTGCGAGAAATGAATATTTCCGAAATTCAAACTCATGTATTTACCCTCCTAAGTTGTCGAAGCAATAAATAACGGGCGTATTGAATCGGATGTTCGACGGACAGCCGGGCTGCGTGACCATCTCCCGTTAGTGTAAATGCGCGGCGGCCCGGTTTGGAGTTAACCTCCAGGATCCAGACCCGTCCCTTTGTATCCACGCCAAAATCGATTCCCAGCTCGCCAAGTCGGCCGAATCCTTCTTCGAGCAGGGATGGAAGCTGAGCGGACAGATCTCGGATGGTCTGAATGATCTTCATGGCCTTTTCTTCTCCGAAATCGGTCGTTAGATAGGGAAGGGCCGGATATGCGGTGCCTCCCCCGTGAAGGTTCGAGGTCAGTCCTTGGCTTACGCCTTGCCGTGCAGCGATTCCTGTGATGGACCATCTGCCGCGGTTATTCTTTTGAACCAATGACCGAATATCAAACGGATCTCCGTTGCGGTTATGAAGCTCCAGGTAGGGTTGAATGATAAACCGGCGTCGACCGGTAAAACGGCTCACCCATTCGTTCATCTCTTGTGCGGGAATAGTCTGCTGGAACATGCGATTGCTCCGGTCCCTTCCTTGCAGTCTGACACGCTGTTGATCTGTCAAAGCGAGGTACAAAGTATGCCGACCCTGAGAGCCTCCGCTAGGCTTCATGAAAAGTCTGCTGTCAAAAGCCAGCAGTGCCCTGCTCAGTGATTCGGCTCCCGTATAACTTAAGGTTGCCGGCAGATATGGCCTTAAGGCGGAGGAGCGCTTTAATAGTTGATGCACTTTCTGCTTGCCGGGCAGACCGCGTGCCCACAGTCTTACGCCCTGCTGCAGCATTCGGTTCAGATACGCCCCGGCGGCAGCCGTTTCCTCACCGTTTCGGTGCAGACATCGGTCATAGATGACATCTGGAGGAGGAAAGGTGCCGAAACTCCAGCCTTTTTCTGGATTGAATTGATATCCTTGTATCCTATCTATGGAGCTTTCAACACCAGAAGCAGAAGAGGCATCATCCGGACAAAAAACAAATACCTGCATGCCGAGTCCCTTGGCCTTCGAGCTAAGTTCACGGAGGAATTCCTTCTCTGCGAAGGGAGGGAAGCCCGGTTTGCGGCATACCATGACACCCAGGGTGCCTATCTTGTTTGACGACATAATGTTCTCCTTCTTTAGAACCCTGTCAAGTATTGACAGTACTGAACGAGCCGCACGGCTGACGGTCTTACTTTGGAGTCGGCATTCAGCGGTGCATTTTCACCTTTGGACGGCTTGGAGTTGACCTCCAGGAGCCAAATGCGGCCAGCCGTATCAATTGCCAAGTCAATGCCGAGCTCCCCGAAATGATAGGGAATGGCAGCCTCCAGTCCATGAGCAATATCGAGCGCCGCTTGATTCATTCGGGCGGGGGCCGTTTGTCTGGAGGTTAACGGGATACTGCTCATGGCAAGCGCGTCTTTGACGGAAGATAGCGTACCGCCTCTGGCAAGATTGGAAACAAAGTGGTTTCCGCCGGCAATACGGGCCACGACCAAAGTCACTGCCCACTTTCCATTCTTGTCTTTATGAACAAGCGCGCGAAAATCAACGTTTCGCCGGTTGATGCGGATCAAATCCAGCCCTTGCTGAATTTGATAACGCGTTTTTTTTATTTTCCCAGATAAGCTGCTGAACAGCTTTGGAAGTGAGGAGTAGGTATTCTTCTTGCTTCCTTCAAGAGAGGTGGTCATCGTTTGATATTTGCCGTTCTCTTGGCGGGATATCCGGATGATCCCTTTTCCCAGACTACCCCGCACCGGTTTCAGGAAGACCGTCCGATAAGTGGCGCACATTTTTTTGAGCGTCGGATAACCGCTGAGCAAATAGGATTCGGGCAAATATTTCTGCAGTTTCACATCAGGCCCGAGTGCCTCGAAGACATCCGATTTATCGAGAAATTTCTCGTTAAAGATTTGGGTGCCGAATCGCGATTTTACTTCTCTCATAAAATGCTGTACGCTAGGACTATTCTCCAGTTTGCGGGTAGACAGCCGGTTATTAATGACGTCCGGAGCTGGAACGCTGAGCTTTTTCCATCCCGCGTCATAAGCAATGGCTTCAAGTGTTGACGGGTTCGAACCGATCATGTCAGGTGTGAAAAAATATACATATGCGCCCTGTTTTTTGGCCGCGTTGACCATTTCCAGGCAGAAAGCTGAGATTGATCCGAAAGGTTTATCAGGTTCATCCGGTTGATATCGGCTGACCATGATCCCGATAAGCGGACCGAGCTTCAGCGTTCTTTCCGTTGGATAATATTTGACATTCATGACGGTTCGAGGAAGAAGTCCCGAATGGCTGAATACCGAAGGGTTTAAGGCCAGCGAGTTCGATTTTCCTCCTGAGATAACGCGGACTTCCTGCTTGAAGGAGCCAAAGGCAAGCTGTACCTTTGAATCTGTCGGGATACGGAGCTGTCTGATGAGCCGGTCACCAAGCTTGATATCGTTATCCGAAAGCTGGGCTGAGCGGATTAATTGAGTCGATATCTTGGATTTGGTGTTGGATTTGATCTTGGATTTGCGCATGATGGATCTCCTTCCGACAACAACTGGATACTTAAGTGAACAGACAAAAGACTTCATCTGATCATTGCATGTAATGCATCATATGAGGACATATATCCCTTGGTGATTGTACTGCTCGGGAAAAAGGAGTGCTGAAAATGCAGAACTGGCTGTTTATTTTGGTGAACGTGTGTGTTGCTGCTTTTGTTGGCGGCATAACGAACCACTTTGCAATAAAAATGCTGTTTCATCCCCGTGAAGAAAAAATCATCCTGGGCCGCCGCGTACCCTTCACGCCAGGGCTCATTCCAAAGCGCAAGGACGAAATAGCCGAGTCGTTGGGACGTGTGGTCTCGGATTACCTGGTGACAAGCGAGGGATTGCAGGAGCTTATTCGAAAGCCGGTGTTTCGGGGTAAGATAGAGGACAGCCTCTATCGGAAGCTGGAGGAATGGAGCCAGTCGGAGCTGAGCTTCGGAGACTTGGCGCTAAAGGTATGGAGCTCCGAACAGTGGGAGCAATTGAAGGTCCGTGCCGAACAATCGGCCCGCCAGTTCACAGCCCGGGGTGCCGCAGCAGTATGGCACGGATACGGATTGGAGGCAAAACCGCTGAAGGAGCTTGTTCCCGGTTGGTCCGAGGAAACGATTCAGGGCTGGAGCGGGGCTGCCGCCGATATTGTGCTGAAGGAGCTGAGGAGCACGCTGTTGTCCGCGAAGGGGCAGCTTATGCTATCGGATGTGGCTTCTTCACTCATCGATAAGGCAGGCGGATTTCTGGGGACGATGGCTTCGATCTTTGTGGATGAGGATAAGCTGATCCAGAAGCTGACGCCCATGCTGATTCAGCAGCTGGAGAGTGAGAAGGTCCGCAAGACCATCACGGATATTATCTCAGGAAAGCTGTCGTATTACGGTGAAATGCCGCTCGGGAATTTCATCGAACATGCCGCTGGTGAGCCGGGCCTCGCTTGGGTCTCCCGCACATTGGATGACAAGCTTCCTTGGTCCAAGTGGATTAAGCAAATCGAGTCTCTTCGCGTAGGCGAGCTGATTGGACCGCGAATGCCTGCCATCGAAGCAGCTCTGCCTGGACTGCTCGATAAGGGGCTGGGCTTCCTTGAGCGAAGTATCCCGGCGGCCATGAAGGCTGTAAACTTACCGCAGCTCGTTCAGGAGCAGGTGGAGAAGTTCCCGATTGAGCGGCTGGAAGAGATCATCCTGAGTGTGTCCGGCCGCGAATTCAGGGCCATCACCTGGCTTGGGGTGCTGCTGGGCGGAGTGATCGGATTGTTCCAATCCATGCTGACCATACTGTGGAGATAAGAATTTTGATGGAGTAAGGATTAAGGCGAGAGGCGAATTCAAATACGGCGTTTAAGCCGAGCATATTGGAGGAATTACGAATGAACATTTATGACAAGGCACATGATTTGGCAAAAGCGATGAAGGAAAGCAAGGAAGTAGAAGAAATTACCTCTGCTATGAAACTCGTGGATGCAGATCCGGAGAGCAGACGCATGCTGGATGATTTCCGGCAGCGCCAGATGGAACTTCAACAGCGCATGATGTCGGGCGATATGCCGGCACAGGACGAAATGGAGAAGATGGAGAAGCAGTTTGAGGTGCTGAGCCTGAACCTGAACATCCGCCGTTTGTTCGACGCTGAGCGCCGTCTGAGTGTCATAATCGAAGATGTAAACAAGATTATATCGGATAGTCTTCAGCATCTGTATGGTCCAGCCCAACCATAGACGTTCCCTTTTTAGGGCTGCGGACAATAAACTTCAACACAAATTAGGTACATTTTTAAAAACTTGTCTCATAAATTGCGCAAGCTCCTCATAGAGTAGAAATATAGATTTCAGAGAGTAGAGGAGCTGCGTTTACAATGAAAAAAAAGAAGAACAAGTTTAAGCACACGGCATATTTATTGGTTGCACTCGGCATGCTGATATATGCCCTTCCCAGCATTTCGTTCTCCGGAGGGTTCTCATGGGTTTCGCTGTTCGGTGCAGTCTGGGCTGGATTTGCCCTGCTCGTCATCGGTTCGCATCTCTATTATCTGATTGGTGTAGATGAAGCGAAACAGAAAGCTCTTGATGAGGTCCGCAAGGAAAAAATGCGTCAGTGGGAGCTGATATGGCCTGAGGAACAGAAGAGCCAGGAAGCGAATTAAGCGTTGGATCACAGCGAGAGCTGTGACGAACAAAAACCTCCCTTTAAGGGATACGGTTGGATCGCCCATCCGTTAACCTTCAGGGGAGGTTTTTTGTGTCTGACGGGTATGGGAGCTTCATAGGACGTGATATAATAGATACAGTATGGTACAGATAGTGTTCTGGGGGTGTAACAGTTGGACGTTCGAGATGATACGATTACCAAACACGAGCAATTGGTTCAGCATATTGAAAGTTTGAAGGTTGGAAGCAAAATTTCGGTGCGGCGGTTAGCCAAAGAGATGGGCGTCAGCGAGGGAACCGCTTATCGGGCGGTAAAGGAAGCGGAAAGCCTGGGCATCGTGGTCACGAAGGAACGGATCGGCACGGTTCGTGTGGAACGGAAGCCGCGTAACATATCCGAGCAGCTTACGTTTGCCGATGTCGTTGAAATTGTGGAAGGGCATGTGCTTGGCGGTGCGGAAGGGCTTAATAAAAGCCTGCATAAATACGTGATTGGCGCCATGAAGGTGGAGGCGATGATTCGATATATCGATGCCGGAAGCCTCATGATTGTCGGTAACCGCGAAGATGCCCATTCCCTGGCACTCGAGCAGGGGGCGGGCGTGTTGATTACGGGCGGTTTCGGAACCAGCCGGGAAGTGAAACAGCTGGCAGACCAGCTGCATCTGCCCATTATATCGTCCAGGCATGACACGTTTACCGTCGCCTCCATGATTAACCGCGCCATTTTTGACCGATTAATCAAGAAGAAAATTATGCTGGTGGAGGATATCGCTCATGATAAGCCGAAGAATCACCAGTTGAAAAACTCCGTCACCGTTCAGGAATTCAAACGGATTTCACAGGCGACCGGGCAAATCCGGTATCCGGTAACAGACGAATGGAACCGGGTCATCGGCATCGTCGGGGTTCGGGATGTGGAAGGGCTCACCGAAACTCAGCCGATCGAGAAAGCGATGACCCGCAATCCGGTAACGGCAAGCATGAAAACGTCGCTCGCATCTGCGGCGCAGATTATGATGTGGGAAGGGATCGATTTTCTTCCGATTGTGGATCGGAACCGCAAGCTGCTTGCAACGGTTACTCGTAAAGAAGTGTTAGGAGCACTGCGGGATGCGCGAAACCAG
Source organism: Paenibacillus sp. QJM3NY_38 (assembly GCF_056173265.1). NCBI lineage: Bacteria > Bacillati > Bacillota > Bacilli > Caryophanales > Paenibacillaceae > Paenibacillus > Paenibacillus sp. QJM3NY_38. The sequence goes on along the minus strand of NZ_CM149665.1, from coordinate 5,691,880 downwards.
CCTCAGCTTGGCGAGACGTTTGATCAGCTGATCTGGAATGGGATTGCAGAGGATCGGGATGAGGAAGGACGTTTGTTCTTTCACGGTTTTATCACGCCCCAAATGGCTTCAGAACTTGGAACGATTTCGCAAGGGGTGCTCACGACCGTCATGAGCCAAGCTGCGGTTAAAGCGGCCAAGGATATTAGCGGCTGGGATCATGTACTGGATCATCTGTCGACGTATTTTATCCGGCCCGTGCAGATCGAGGATCCGATCGTCATTATGCCAAAATTGCTGGAGATCAGCCGCCGTACCTGCAAGATGGAGATCGAGATCCAGCATCAGACAAACCTGATTGCAAAAGCGGTCATGACGATGCAGGCGATCGATCACGGCTAACGTTAAACTCCGGACAAATAAAGGGGCATCCTGCAGGTCTTCATGGACCTTGCGGGATGCCCCTGTTCCGTTCAGTTTAACTTAGCTGGCCGTCCTCGAATTCTTCATTCTGCTGTAATAGGTGCGGCTTCTTATGCCGGCAAATATATTAAATGCGCCAAGCACCAAGAACACGGCTTCTACAATGACAGCCGGCGTGGAGCCGCTGAACAGAAACATGCAGACCAGCGATAGGGAAACCAGCATAATGCCCATACAGAGGTTCATCATGGACATATAGATGCCGCGGTCAGCGGGATCGGCTACACGCCGGGCGCGAATGCTATAGAGCGCCGCCGCGACCACGGACAGAACGAGAATGATGTACAGGACATAGTGGATGACAGTTATCATGAATGGAAGGCTCCTTCATATTCGGTAACATGCTCGCAATGTGGCTAAAGGGATGTGTTCATGTGCTGCTTCGTGATCTAAAGTATGACTTTTTGAACAATCTCTAAAAGCATGTTAGATTCGATCATTTACAATAGTATGTATTGTATCATGATCCGGTTGACTTTGCATCCACATGATCAACGCTAACCCAGATTTGCAGCACGCCTTCCATGACGAGCATAGTCTTGATTTGGACCTTGTAATCTTTCTCGCGGACCGTATAGATTTTGTCGCTGAGGAGTGAGCGCGTCAGCTTGCTGTCTGCGTCGATATCAAACACGTTGCGGCCGCGAAGGGCTGCCAGATCATCGCTCATAAGCCTGACGAGCTCTTTGATGATGACGGGATCCAGCGGCAATTTGTCGTTTTGTTCGCTGCGGATCTTGATTTCCTTGATGACCGTGGATTGTTTATTGTATTTTTTTAACGAATCGATATCTTCTTCATATTGCGTTATTTTGAGCTGCTGCTCCTGATTCGTTAACCATAATTTATTGTAGGCTGCATGATAAACCGAATTGTAGACGATGCTGCCGACAACCATCCCCAGCACGAAGATGGATGCGACCTGATAGAAGGGGCGGAAGCGGTGGGCTGGAGGTACGCGCATCATTCAGCTCCGGCTGAAGCACACCCATTTGACCAGCTCGCTGCCCATATGTGCTCCAAGAAATGCAAAACCCAGATATAAAACCTGCTTGATGGCAGGGGATAAATTCCCGTCAAGCACGTTGCTTTCAATGACTCGCATTGGATCAATGGTGCCCCCGATCGCGGCCGCAAGCGCCCATATCTTAATCCGGTCGGCCACTTCAACCATGGTCAGGGTCGGGGGCTGCAAGGACAGCACGGCGCCCACGCCTCCTACCATGGCTCCCCCCAGCACGATGCCGAAGGCTATAAAAAAGTCCAGGATCGCTTTGGATAAAAAAACGCTCATGCCCTCATGTCTCCTTTCTACTCTCTACTCTCGGTGGATGTTATGGCAAACGCCTGTCCACGTATTCCCTAGTTTCATTCTATGGGCGGGCCTAGCGTGATTATGATAAAATGGTATAAAGACTTTTTCAGATATTTCTGGATGGATTTCAAATATACATGTACCGGCGAAAGGAAGGCGTTACGATGAGCTCTTTCGTGCATTTGCACGTGCATAGTGATTACAGTTTGCTCGATGGAGCGGCACGTATCGGTGACCTGGTGCGGGAAGCGGCGGCGCTTGGCATGAAATCGCTGGCCCTGACGGATCATGGCGTGATGTATGGTGCCATTCCGTTCTATAAAGCCTGCCTGGCGCAAGGCATCAAACCGATTATCGGCTGCGAGGCCTATATCACGGCAGGCTCCCGCAAGGAGCGGGGAAGCCGCAAGGATCAGCCGATCTATCATTTGATTCTGCTTGCCAAGAATGAGACCGGCTATCGCAATTTGATGAAGCTGTGCTCGATCGGGCATTTGGAGGGGTACCATTACAGACCCCGAATCGATATGGAGGCGCTGGCCGCCCATCATGAAGGCATCATATGTCTCAGCGCTTGCTTGGGCGGCGAGGTTCCCCAGCATCTGCTTCATGGACGCGAAGCGGAAGCGAAAGCTGCCGCGCTTCGTTATCAGGCGATTTTTGGAGAAGATTACTATCTGGAGCTGCAGGATCACGGAATTCCGGAGCAGAAGCGCGTGAATCCCCAGCTGATTCAGCTAAGCCGCGAGACCGGCATTCCGCTGGTAGCGACCAACGATGTGCATTATCTGACCGAGAGCGATGCCGAGGTTCAGGACGTCCTGATCTGCATCGGCACGGGAAAGACGGTTGAAGATGAAGACAGGCTGCAGATCCAGACGAACCAGCTCTATTTGAAGAGCGGCAGCGACATGGAGCGATTGTACCCCCATGTGCCTGAAGCTATATTGAATACGGCTAAGATTGCGGACCAATGCAATCTGGAGCTGGAATTCGGCAAATCGATTTTGCCGGAATACAGCTCGCTCCCGGAAGGGAGGAATGCAGCCGAATACTTGCGGGAGCTCTGCTTGAACGGTCTGCAAGAGCGTTACGGGAATACGGAGAGGTGGCAGGATGAAGCAGAGCGCAGCGAGCTGGAGCAGCGACTGAACTATGAGCTTGGCGTCATCGAGAACATGGGCTTTAGCGATTATTTCCTGATCGTATGGGACTTTATCGCCTACGCCCACCGGCAAGGCATCGCGGTTGGACCGGGCCGGGGTTCATCGGCGGGCAGCCTGGTGGCCTACACTCTTCAGATTACGAATGTGGACCCGATGAAATATAAATTGTTGTTTGAACGCTTCCTGAATCCGGAGCGGATTACGATGCCGGATATTGATATCGACTTCAGTGACGAGCGCCGGGAAGAGGTCATTGATTATGTGGTGGATAAATACGGGAAAGAGCATGTCGCCCAGATTATTACGTTCGGTACGATGGCGGCAAGGGCGGCCGTCCGTGATGTTGGACGTGCGCTGAATGTGCCGTTCGGGGATGTGGACAAGGCGGCCAAGCTGATCCCTAACCATCTGGGCATCAGCATCGCGGGAGCGATGGAGCAAAGCCCGCAGCTGAAGGAGCAGTACGAGACGAAGCCGAAGGTGCGCGAGCTGATCGATATGGCGATGAAGGTTGAGGGCATGCCCCGTCATGCTTCGACCCATGCAGCAGGCATTGTCATTTCCCGCGATCCGCTGACGGATGCGGTTCCGCTGCAGGAAGGCAGCGAGAAGACGGCGCTGACGCAGTATTCCATGGAGAATCTGGAGAGCGTGGGCCTGCTCAAGATGGATTTTTTGGGTCTGCGGACGTTGTCCATCATAGAGCGCACGCTGAGATGGATTCAAGAATTGACGGGCAGAACACTCGATTTCGAACAAGTGCCGGATGACGATCATCTGACGTATGAGATGCTGGGGCGCGGCGATACCACGGGGGTATTTCAGCTCGAATCCGCGGGCATCCGGCGGGTGCTGAAGGATCTGAAACCTTCGGTGTTTGAGGATATCGTATCCGTGAATGCCTTGTACCGTCCGGGTCCCATGGAGTTTATTCCGAAGTTCATTCAAGCCAAGCACGGCCGGATCGAGCCGGAGTATCCCCATTCGGACCTGATCCCGATACTAGGCGATACGTACGGCATTATCGTCTATCAGGAGCAGATCATGCAGATCGCTTCGACGATGGCCGGCTTCTCGCTCGGGGAAGCGGATTTGCTGCGAAGAGCGGTGTCGAAGAAGAAGCGCGAAGTATTGGATCGGGAGCGGAGCCATTTCGTTTCGGGCAGTCTCAAGCTCGGTTATAGCGAGGATGAAGCCAACCGCGTGTACGATATGATCGTCCGGTTCGCGAACTACGGATTTCCCCGTGCGCATGCCGCCGCTTACGGCGTGCTGGCCTTCCAGACGGCTTATCTTAAGGCGCACTATCCGGTTCCGTTCATGGCTTCCATGCTGACGGCCGTCATGGGCAGCCACCGGAAGGTAGCCGAATATGTGCTGGAGGCACGGCGCCTCGACATCGAGGTCATGCCGCCGGACGTCAACGAAAGCGGAACGTATTTCACGCCGGTCATGAGCGGTTCTGCTGCCGAGGGCGGTGATGATGAAGGCCAACGTCCGGCCGGAGGCGGAATCCGATTCGGGCTAGCCGCGATCAAGAACGTAGGCACGCAGGCGGTGGAGAACATCGTCGAGATTCGGCGCGAAAAGCCGTTCGAAAGCCTGCTCGATTTTTGCCGCCGGGTAGACCTCCGCGTATGCAACAAGCGCGTGATCGAGTCGCTTATCCAGGCAGGGGCTTTCGATTCCTTGCAGGGACACCGTTCCCAGCTGGTTGCCATGCTGGACGAAACGGTCGAAGCGGCCGTGAAGTGGAGAAAGGAACGGGATGATCTTCAGATTCAGCTCTTCGACTTCGTGGAAACCACGAATTGGGACATCGAATATCCGGACATCCCGCCGTATACCGCAAGTCAGCAGCTCGAATTCGAACGCGAGCTGCTGGGCATGTATTTGTCCGGCCATCCGCTGGACGGCTTCGAAGATACGCTGACGGAGTCCGGAGCTGATCGGTTAATGGATCTCCATGAAGCGGAAGATGAGTCAATGGCAACGGTTGCCGGGATGGTGGTTACACTGAAGACCATTACGACGAAACAGGGAAAGGCGATGGCCTTCATGGAGTGCGAGGATCAAATTGAGCGCTGTGAGGTCGTTCTTTTTCCTGAAGTATGGAAGCGAAGCGCGCATCTGATTGAAAAAGGCGCGCTGCTGGCGATCCGGGCGAAGGTTCAACTGCAGGACGAAGGCTTCAAGCTGCTGGCCGAAGAAATCGCGCCGCTTGAGCCGCAAACCTTGAGTCAACTGGTTCACCGGAGCAAGGTTCGGGGAACAGCGGGCGGCAGAGGAAGATCCGGCGGAGATAATAACGGCCGTAGTGGTAAATCGGGTGCAGCCGGCATCCAGCCGGTTTTGGCCGGTAATCCATCGGCAGTCCCGACTCCGGAGCCGCTTGCCGCCCGGAGTGGACAGGATTCGATCTCTATTCGAAACGAAGCGTCGGGTAACAGCCTATCGCCCGAGAAGGAATCTCGTACCGTCGTATCGAATCATAAGGCTGAGCAGCGTGTGTTTGTGAAAATAACGGCCGATGCGGAGCAATCGGAGCTGCTGGTGAAGCTGAAAGAGCTCCTGCAGCAGCATCCGGGGCATGTGCCAACGGTGCTGTTTTATGAGCGGAGCCAGAAGGTGCTTGCGCTTAGCGAAGCCTATCGAATCAAGCCTTCCACAGAGCTTTTTGCCGAAATGGAAAGCATGCTGGGCAAGGACACCGTTAAAGTGAAGTAACATGAAAATTTAAGAACGTTTCGCATCCCTCCCGCATACAATTAGGACACTACAGGTAATGTTGGCCGAGTACTAGCATGAAGAAGGCTCTTTCATGATAGAGAAGGATTGAAAGAGCGCGGCCAAAGACGCGGGGGGGATTTGTGATGTCAATGGACTTGGCAGAAAGCATGCTCATCCGCAGAGGAGTCAGCGTAAGCTCCATCGCGGATATTGTATTGAAGCTTCAACAGCGTTATCATCCGAAGTTAACCATCGAGCAGTGTGAAGAAAGCGTACGGGCCGTGCTCGGCAAGCGCGAAGTGCAGTATACACTGTATACAGGCATTGCGCTGGATGAGCTGGCCGAGAAGAGACTGCTGCCGGAGCCGCTGCAATCGATTATGGAGCAAGACGAACCGCTTTACGGAGTGGATGAGACCATGGCGCTCGGCGTCACGAGCATTTATGGCATGATAGGACTGACCAGTTTCGGCTACCTGGATAAAGAAAAAATTGGCGTGATTGAGATATTAAATGAAAAAACGGACGGGATTCATGTGTTTCTGGATGATCTCGTTGCAGGCATCGCCGCTGCCGCTTCCTCGCGCATCGCGCATAACAATCCTGATGCGGCGCATTATACCGCGGGTTCTGACTGATTTGCGCGAGCGGTGTCGAATCGCTGCCTGAGGGTATAGATTTGGCTTTCAGCCCCCTGCTCTCTTTGTTGAGGTAAAAACTGAAGTATGTTATCATTATCCATTATATCGGCTCAGGATATGCCTGTGGGACGAGATTAGGGGGATCTGAAAGGCATGTGGACGGTAATCTATATTGCGCCAACTGCAAAGGTGGCGGAAATGATCAAGACCAGGCTAACGGAAGAAGGTTTTTTGGTTCAAAGCCGTCCTGTGAATCTTTCCAAACAGCAGTTTGAGATTTTGGTACCCTCCGGAGAGCTTGAGGAAGTACAGGAAGTGTTGAATTCGATATTGCACCCCTAGTTTCATCTGGGTTACATAGCGAAGCTTAGCGTACGGATCGGCGATGTGCTATTGCAGCGGCCATTCAAATTTACGGCTGGAGAGGTGTAGTTGTGTTTAAAGACTTGTTTCAGAAAAAAAGAAAATACGCAACGATCCCATCGGAACGACTTGGGACGGCAGGGCAGCCTCAGGAAGGCGAACGCCCGAAACGGGAAATTCCGGAAGGTCTGATGAATAAGTGTGCTAAGTGCGGCACCATTCAATACAGCAAAGAGCTTGAGAAGAATTTGAAAGTGTGTCAGGAATGCGGACATCATATGCGCCTGAACGCGGTAGAACGGATTGCCATGACGCTGGATGAGACAGGCTTTGAAGAGTTTGATGCGGATATGATCTCGGTGGATCCGCTCAAGTTTCCGGGATATGCGGCCAAGCTCGAGCAGCAGAAGATGAAATCCGGTCTTCATGATGCGGTTATTACTGGTCAAGGGTCGATTCTCGGCCAGCCTGTTGTGGTAGCCGTCATGAGTTTTGATTTCTTCACGGGAAGCATGGGCTCCGTCGTCGGGGAAAAAATCACCCGAGCGATCGAGTTTGCGACGGACAAGCGTTTACCGCTCATTATTTTCTCCACCTCCGGCGGCGCCCGGATGCAGGAGAGCATTCTTAGTTTGATGCAGATGGCCAAAACAAGCGCAGCCCTGTCCAGGTTTAACGAGCTCGGCGGGCTCTATATTTCAGTGATAACGGATCCGACGACCGGCGGTGTATCCGCCAGCTTTGCGACGCTTGGCGATATTAATATTGCCGAGCCGGGAGCCGTATTCGGTTTTGCGGGCCGTATCGTTATTGAACAGACCATTCGCCAGAAGCTGCCGGATGATTTCCAGACAGCGGAGTTCAACTTGGCGCATGGTCAGCTTGACATGGTTATTCATCGGAAAGATATGCGCTCCATGCTTGGTAAGCTGCTGGAGATGCATACCGTGAAAGGGGGATTCTGATGTCAGGCGAATTGCCTTTTGAAATGCCACTTGCCGAAATGCGCAAGAAGATCGATGAATTGAAACAATTCGGACAGGAAAAAGGGATCGATTTCACGGATGAAATCGCCCGCCTGGAAGAACGATATAGTCGCTTGGAGGAAGAAATCTATTCTTCGATTTCGCCTTCCCAGAAAATGCATCTGGCCCGTCATCAGCAGCGACCGACGTCGCTTGATTTGATCCAGCTGATCTTTACGGATTTTATCGAGCTGCATGGAGATCGTCTCTACGGGGACGATCTTGCCGTTGTCGGCGGCTTGGCCAAACTTGACGGTGTTCCCGTCACGGTGCTCGGTCAGCAGCGCGGTAAGGATACGAAGGACAATATCGCGCGATTCTTCGGAAGTCCGCATCCGGAAGGCTTCCGTAAAGCCCTGCGGCTTATGCAGCAGGCGAACAAGTTCAAGCGTCCTATTATCACGTTTATTGATACAAAAGGCGCATATCCGGGTAATACAGCAGAAGAAAGAGGTCAGTCCGAGGCGATTGCCCGTAATCTACGGGAAATGTCGTCCCTTGGGGTGCCTATTGTTTGTGTGGTCATCGGCGAAGGTGGAAGCGGCGGTGCTCTTGCGATGGCTGTAGGCAATCGTGTCCTGATGCTTGAGCATGCGATCTACTCTGCCATTTCACCGAACGGCGCCGCATCCATTCTGTGGAAGGACGCATCCAAAGCGGATCAGGCTGCGGAAGCCATGAAGATCACCGCTAAGGACCTGCTCGAGATGGAAGTCATTGAGGAAATTATACCGGAGCCTAAGGGCGGTGCGCACCGAAACTATGAAGAGACAGCCGCCGCGATTCAAAGCGCACTGATCAGCCAGCTGAAAGAACTATCCGTTATGGATGCCTGCGAGCTGAAGGAAGACCGGTACCGCAAATTCCGCAAGATCGGCGAATTCGATTTTGCGAAGGCGGAACAGGAAGACGTGATTATGTAAAAGTTCTGATGAGTATGTGACGATATGACAAAGTTCCTATACAAATTAGACTTTTTGTAGTAGATTTAGTTGTTGGAAAAAGAGATATAGAGAACCCTTGAATAAACGGAGGAAACCCAAATGCGCAAAACAAAAATTGTATGTACCATCGGTCCTTCCAGTGAATCGTTGGAAAACACCAAGAAGCTCATTATGGCCGGCATGAACGTGGCTCGTCTGAACTTCTCTCACGGCGACTTCGAGGAGCATGGCAACCGGATCAAGAACATCCGCCAAGCTTGCGAGGAGTTGAACAAAACGGTAGCGATCCTGCTTGACACCAAAGGACCGGAAATCCGTACAGGTAAACTTGAAGTGGAACCGATTGAGCTTGTACAAGATGAATATATCACCCTTACTACCGAGGAAATCCTTGGTGATAAGAATCGTTTGTCCATTACTTATAAAGAGTTGCCGCAAGATGTTCAAGTCGGATCCACGATCTTGATCGATGACGGTCTGATCGGTCTGACCGTGGTGGAGATTCAAGGCACCGAAATCAGATGCCGCATCGTCAATGGCGGAACCATTAAGAGCAAAAAAGGTGTGAACGTACCGGGAGTCGCGATTTCTCTCCCAGGCATTACGGAAAAAGACGCCAACGATATCATTTTCGGGATCGAACAGGGCATCGATTTTATTGCCGCTTCCTTCGTTCGTAAAGCAAGTGACGTGCTGGAAATTCGCGAATTGCTGAAGAAGCATAATGGCGAGCACATCCAAATCATCTCCAAAATCGAGAACCAGCAGGGCGTTGACAACCTGGATGAAATCCTCGAAGTATCCGACGGCTTGATGGTAGCCCGTGGCGACCTGGGCGTAGAGATTCCGGCAGAGGAAGTTCCATTGGTTCAAAAACGCATGATCGAAAAATGTAACCTGGCTGGAAAACCGGTCATTACGGCTACGCAAATGCTGGATTCCATGCAGCGCAACCCACGTCCTACCCGTGCGGAAGCAAGTGACGTTGCCAATGCGATTTTTGACGGTACCGATGCCATCATGCTGTCCGGCGAAACGGCTGCAGGTAAATACCCTGTAGAATCCGTATTGACTATGTCCCGTATCGCAGAGAAAGCGGAATCCGCGCTGAACTACCGTGAAATGTTCTTGAAGCAGCGTATTGCTCAAGATACCAGCGTTACCGAAGCAATCAGCCAATCCGTTGCGATCTCGGCACTTGACCTGAATGCCAAAGCCATCATTTCGTCCACGGAATCCGGTCAAACGGCTCGCATGGTATCCAAATACCGTCCAGAGGCTCCTATCGTCGCCGTCACGACTCAAGACAGAACATTGAGACGTTTGGCACTGACTTGGGGCGTAACGCCGGTTAAAGGCGAACAGGCTTCTTCTACGGACGAGATGTTTGATTACGCGCTGCAAGGCGGCGTGAAGTCCGGACTCGTGAAAGAAGGCGATCTTGTTGTCATTACAGCAGGCGTGCCACTGGGCCGTTCCGGTTCGACCAACCTCCTGAAAGTGGATCAAATTCCACAGGAGAAGTAATTCAACCGTCAAGAATCCGTTGGATTCTGAATATAGCAGCATATAAGCAATGGACGATGATTCTGTCGACCATTGCTTTTTGCATAGATAAGGGGTGATATTGATGCCTAAACCATCCGTACCGACACTAAGCCGCTGGTTCTGGACGTCATTTCGGGTGCGTTACCAGGAAAGCGATCAAATGGGTGTCGTATACCACGCGAATTATTTAAACTGGTTCGAGATCGGGCGTACCCAAATGATCCGTGAAATGGGATTTACGTATCGCGGAATGGAAGAAGAAGGTGTCCTCCTCCCGGTGGTTGATCTTGATATCAAGTACCGCCAGCCTGCGAGGTATGATGATCTTGTAACGGTATTTACCAGAATGACTGCTTTCTCCCCGCTTCGAATACACTATGAATATGAGGTCCGGTTGCTGAGCGAACAGGAGCAGGCAGATTTGGAGGCGATGGATCTGTCTCCCGAATCCGAGCTTCCCGGTGCCTTGTTAACGGCCGGCGCGACCCGTCATGTATGGCTGAATAGAGAGTGGAAGCCCGCCCGACTGGATAAATGCGCGCCAAAGCTGTATGATGCATTGAGGGACACCCTTTGGGGGAGGAAGGAGTAGCTTCATGTTCAAATGGTTGCTGGCAGCGATGATCTTCGTGCCTGCTATTGAAATATTCGGCTTTCAGTTTGTTGCGGATCGCGTGGGCGGCATGAATACCTTGCTATTGACACTGCTGACCTCTGCGGTTGGCGTGGCCATGATGAGGTTCGAAGGTCGCAAAGCGATGGAAGATGCCAAGCAGAGAATGAACTCAGGCATGGTTCCGGGTGCTTCCATGGCCGATGGCCTATGTATATTTGCGGGTGGAGTGCTACTTATTCTGCCGGGCTTTGTAACTGACATGATCGGATTTACGCTGATATTTCCGCTGACTCGCCCGCTGTATCGGATATTGCTGTTGAAATGGATGAAGAAAAATATGAAAAACGGCAAGATTACGATCTTTCGCAGATAATACAAGCAGAATCACCCATAAGACCGGCCCATCATGGGCCGGTCTATTTATTTATGGAGCACGAGGAAATAACAGAAATCGGTAATGATCATGAAGTACCTTATCAATCCTATGATAATCCCATCACTATACCTCTATGACGAGTCAAACTTGTTCGTCTTACTGCTATCTGAATCTGCCTCCGATAATATAATTCCTTAGGTCCTTGAATACGTGGGCCCGGTGAAAGGCATCCAGGATGACAAGCGACACTGGACCTATAATCAGTCCCAGAATGCCGAACAGCTTGAGCCCGACGAACATGCCCAGCAGGGCGGCGAGCGGGTCCAGTCCCACACTGCTGGCGAGCACCTTGGGCTCCATAATCTGTCTGACGATCAGGATGATGCTGTACAGGACGGTTAGTCCGATGCCAAGCGTCAGGTCGCCCGACATAAAGGCATACAGCGACCAGGGGATCAGGACGATGCCGACGCCCAAGTAGGGGAGAAGATCCACCAAGCCGATCAGAAGACCGATGGAGAAGGCGGAATCGACCCCGAGCGCATAAAGCGTGATCATGACGATCAGGGCCGTGATGGAGATGAGAATCAGCTGTGCCCTCGCGAATCCGAATAACGCTTTTTTTAGATCCGTGAAAATATAGATCATGGGTTTGCGAATGACGTCGGGCAGGATGCGGATAAGTGCGCGATTATGGCGCTCCCAGCTGTTGCTGAGAAAGAACGTGGACAGTAAAACAACAATGAGAATCGTGCCCAAGTTGGGCAGGTAATAAATAATTTGCAGAATTCCGTTAAAAATACCGGTAACGAGGTCGGTCACGGCCGTGCCAATCGTTTGCGTCGTTCGGGTAATGTTCTGATTGATGGTATCGTGATAATTCGGGTTGTTCTGATAGAACCGGCTAATCTCATTGATAATATTCTGGAAGCTATCATTCTGGGTCCAGGCGGTCAGCCATTCCATCCAGGCATCAATATGAAGATTGAAGGACTGGGACAAGATGATCAGCTCCTTGACCAGTCTCGTGACAGCTGCCGTGAGAATCAGCAGGGCCGCTCCGAAATACAGCAGCAGGGACAACATGACAGCGAGCCACCGCGGCAGCTTCAAACTCCGCTGAAGCAGGCGGACGCAAGGATTCATGGCATAAGCGATGATCCAGGCCAGAAGGAAGGGGTAAAGCAGCGGCAGCAGTACATATATCAAATAGGCAATCACGAAGATGGAGGACAGCACCCACACTCCCCGGCCAAAACGCTTGAGCATCAATCGTTCCAAACAATCACACTCCTTTGCAGCACTTCAGGGACGAGCAGAAACGCTCATTCCTATACGTATGCAAGGAGATTCAATATAAGGATAAAGAGTTGGAAAACGCTTGTCTTCATGATTCGACAATGAGAATTATCACAGGTATAATGGAATTGTAAGTGATTTCAAAAAAATGTTTATGGTGTCGATAAAACAATTTGATGCGGCGAATGTCGCTGCTCATGTTCACATATCAGACAAAATCCAGTATGATATGAGAAGGTTTGTGACTAGGACCATAGCAATTTTTTTCGCGTTTTTCTTTTTTATCCGACTTCATGAAAATGTTTTCATGAATGTCAAAATAGTTCAGTTTATCCCGATCATAAAGGAGAGATGTTGCATGACAGCTACCAAGGGTTTGGAAGGCATTGTAGCTACCACCTCCGCGATTAGTTCGATCGTCGATGGCGTTCTGACTTACCGTGGATATGATATTGACGATCTCGCAGAACATGCAAGTTTTGAAGAGGTAGCCTATCTGCTCTGGTTCGGAAAGCTTCCGAATGCCGAAGAGCTTAAGTCCCTTCAACAAGATTTGAGCGACTATGCTGCCATTCCGGATGAGCTTATCCAGCAGATCAAATTGTATCCGAAGGATACCAATACGATGGCTGCGCTTCGCTCGGCTGTATCCGCGCTTGCTCTGTATGACGCCGAAGGCGACGATATGAGCCGTGAATCGAATGAGAAGAAAGCGGTTAAACTTCAAGCTCAGCTTCCAACGATCATTGCTGCCATCGCCCGTGTTCGTCAGGGCAAAGAGCCGGTGGCTCCGAAAGCCGGCGTCTCCATCGCGGAGAATTTCCTGTATATGCTCAGAGGCGAAGATCCTGATCAGACTTCAATCAAGGCTCTGGACCAGGCACTGGTTTTGCACGCGGATCACGAGCTTAACGCATCCACGTTTGCTGCTCGTGTAACCGTAGCCACGCTGTCCGACATATATTCCGGTGTTACTTCCGCTATTGGCGCGCTTAAAGGTCCTCTGCACGGCGGCGCGAATGAAGCCGTCATGAAGATGCTGAACGAAGTCGGTTCGATTGATCGGGCCCAGGCTTACATTCAGGAGAAGCTGGACAACCGTGAAAAAATAATGGGCTTTGGACACCGCGTATACAAAAACGGCGATCCGCGCGCGAAGCATCTCCAAAAAATGTCGCGCGAGCTTGGTGAAATGAAAGGCGACACCACGCTGTACGACATGTCGGTGCTGATCGACGAAACGGTTACCAACCAAAAAGGGCTGAAGCCGAACGTTGATTTCTATTCCGCATCGGTCTATACGCAGCTCGGCATCGAGCATGAACTGTTTACGCCGATTTTTGCCATCAGCCGTGTATCCGGATGGACCGCGCATATTCTTGAGCAGTATGAAGGCAACCGTATCATCCGCCCGCGCGCAGAGTATACAGGGATGACTGACCAAAAATATGTGCCGATAGAACTTCGCTAAGTGGCTGGCAATCATGTACAATAGGCTAGAGAACCGCTTAAACGTGAGTGAATCGCGGGTGGCGGGTTTCTCTGTGCCTATTCACGCGAGCATTTTGGAAATGGCAGAGACAAGAACCATATTCGAAGGAGGAACTCATACTCATGAAATTGGAAAAATTCGCATTACCAACTGAAGGCGAGAAAATCACGATTGATAACGGAACCCTGCAGGTGCCTAACAACCCTGTCATTCCTTTTATTGAAGGCGACGGCACAGGCCGTGACATCTGGAAAGCTTCCAAGCGTGTCCTGGATGCAGCAGTAGAAAAAGCATATAACGGTTCCAAGAAAATTGCCTGGTATGAAGTATTTGCCGGTGAGAAGGCATACAATACATACGGTGAATGGCTCCCGAACGATACGCTTGAAGCGATTCGCGAGTACATCGTTGCTATCAAAGGACCACTTACAACGCCAATCGGCGGCGGTATCCGTTCCCTGAACGTTGCTCTTCGCCAAGAGCTGGACCTGTACACTTGCCTGCGCCCTGTTCGTTACTTCAACGGCGTACCGTCTCCGGTAAAACGCCCTGAGTTGGTTGACATGGTTATTTTCCGTGAGAACACGGAAGACATCTACGCAGGTATTGAGTATAAAGAAGGCTCCGAAGAAGTGAAGAAAATGATCAAGTTCCTTCAAGACGAAATGGGCGCCAACAAAATCCGCTTCCCTGAAACGTCCGGTATCGGGATCAAGCCTGTATCCTCTGAAGGTTCCAAGCGTCTTGTACGTGCAGCGGTTGAGTATGCGATCAAGCATGGCCGCAAATCCGTGACACTGGTTCACAAAGGCAACATCATGAAATTTACAGAAGGCGCCTTCAAAAACTGGGGTTACGAAGTGGCTGAAGCTGAATTCGGCGATAAAGTGTTCACTTGGGCACAATACGATATCATCAAGGAGAAAGACGGCGTAGATGCAGCTAATGCGGCTCAAAAAGCGGCTGAAGAAGCTGGCAAAATCATCGTTAAAGATGCGATTGCCGACATCGCGCTGCAGCAAGTTCTGACTCGTCCAACCGACTTTGATGTCATTGCGACGTTGAACCTGAACGGGGACTACCTGTCTGACGCGTTGGCTGCACAAGTTGGGGGTATCGGTATCGCTCCGGGTGCTAACATCAACTATGTAACAGGACATGCAATTTTCGAAGCGACTCATGGTACCGCTCCGAAATATGCAGACAAAGACGTAGTAAACCCTGGTTCCGTTATCCTCTCCGGCGTTATGCTGCTTGAGCACCTCGGATGGCAGGAAGCGGCTGACCTGATCTACAAAGGCATGGAAACGTCCATCAACAACAAAACCGTAACGTATGACTTCGCCCGCCTGATGGATGGCGCTACGGAAGTGAAATGCTCCGAGTTCGCAGACGAAATCATTAAAAACCTGTAAGGAGGAGATTCATCGTGGCAATTACTCGTAAAAAGATTACGGTAGTAGGTGCTGGCTTCACAGGTGCGACTACCGCCCTGATGCTTGCTCAAAAAGAATTGGGTGATGTGGTGCTGCTGGATATCCCGCAGCTTGAGAACCCGACAAAAGGTAAAGCGCTGGATATGCTCGAAGCAAGTCCCGTTCAAGGATTTGACAGCAACATAGTCGGTACATCCAACTATGAAGATGCAGCTAATTCCGATATCGTAATCATTACAGCAGGTGTAGCCCGCAAGCCGGGCATGAGCCGCGATGACCTCGTGAATACCAATGCAGGGATCGTGAAATCCGTATGCGAGAATGTGAAGAGTCACGCACCGAACGCCACGGTCATCATTCTGAGCAACCCGGTGGATGCCATGACCTATGTGGCATACAACACACTCGGATTTCCCAAGAACCGCGTCATCGGCCAATCCGGCGTACTGGATACGGCCCGCTATTGCACCTTCATCGCGCAAGAGCTGAACGTATCCGTTGAGGATGTCCGCGGATTCGTACTTGGCGGCCATGGCGACGACATGGTTCCGCTCGTTCGCTACTCCAGCGTGGGGGGCATTCCGATCGACACGCTGATTCCGGCTGAGCGCATTGAAGCGATTGTGCAGCGTACCCGGGTTGGCGGCGGCGAAATCGTGAACCTGCTGGGTAACGGCAGCGCATACTATGCGCCGGCTGCTTCCCTCGTACAAATGACGGAAGCGATTCTGAAGGACAAAAAACGAATCATTCCGGTTATTGCTCTTCTGGAGGGCGAGTACGGTTATGACAATCTGTTCATGGGCGTACCGGCCATTCTGGGCGGAGACGGCATTGAGCGAATTTTCGAGCTGGAGCTGACGGCCGAAGAGAAAGCGGCGCTCGATAAGTCTGCGGAATCCGTACGTAATGTAACCTCGGTCGTGACCCTGTAATTGAATCAGGATTCACAAAATCGTCTAATAATGCAATCCCGTCCCGTGATTCGGGGCGGGATTGCTTTTCTTTGGATGATCTCTCCAGTATAATAAGAGACGATGAACTTAATGTAATAAAAATCACACTAACGACTTTGGAGGAATTGTTTATGTGGAACGTGACATTTTTTCTGCATATGGTCGGTACGGCGGCGCTAGGATTTTACTTGATTCTGCCGTTTGTTGTTGGCGGTATTCAGAAGCTGTCCCTCGGCGCTCAAGAAGGAGCCGTTAATACGATTCGAGTAGCGAACCGTTTTGCTCAGTACGGCTTGGTTATTCAGTTGTTGACTGGCGGATACATGATGTCCCAAGGCGAGTATTCGGTTCCTTGGATGATCATTGTAACGGTATTGCTGCTGGCGATGTTTGCTATTGGAGGCATCATGAGCAAGCCATTGAAGAATGCGCTTGCAGGGATCCGCGAGAAGCGTGAAGTGAAGGAAGAAACAAGCAAGCTGGGTACGCTTAGCGCACTTCTTGCCTTGCTGCTCTTGGTTATGATCTTCTTCATGGTATTCAACCATATCATCTAAGAATAGCTACATACGAAAGAGAAGTCGTTCCGTTTATCGGGCGGCTTTTTTTTGACATTATAGAATTGTTAAATGACCGGGGCGTGCCAAGGATCTGAACGGACTTCGGAGCAAGGCCCCGCATTGGGGACTTTTTTGTTGGGCGAAAAGAGCTTCACTTTCGTTTGATCTCGTACAATCTGGGTAAAAACAATAGCGAAGGGCTTTTTATGAGAATAAGAAGCCGCGTCGAACGCATCCTATGAGAGGTAGTTTGAGATACTGACCTGAAAGGAGAAATGTTCATATGCCACAAGATCAACCGAAACAAACCTTGCCGCCCCAGCATCAGGATCACAGACCCGGAACCGAATCGGAGATGCACCCGAAGCCGGAGTTTGAGAGTAACGAATACAAAGCAGCCGGTAAGCTAAAAGGAAAGGTAGCGCTGATTACCGGAGGCGACAGCGGTATCGGTCGTGCGGTTGCGGTCTACTATGCCAAGGAAGGCGCGGACGTATCCATTGTGTACCTGAATGAGCATAAGGATGCGGAAGAGACCAAACGACAGGTGGAGCAGGAAGGCCGAAAATGTCTGTTGATCGCCGGTGACGTCGGCGATGATGCTTTTTGCCGCGACGCGGTTACCGAAACCGTGGAGAAGCTCGGAAGACTCGATATTCTCGTTAACAACGCAGCCGAACAGCATCCGCAGAAGAAGATTGAGGATATTACCAAAGAACAATTGGAGCGGACCTTCCGTACGAATATATTCGGGATGTTCTACCTGACGCAGGCGGCGATGCCGCATCTGTCCAAGGGCAGCTCGATTATTAATACGACCTCCATCACGGCTTACCGGGGAAGCCCGCAGCTGCTGGATTATGCATCGACGAAGGGGGCCATCGTTGCCTTTACACGCTCGTTATCGATGAATGTGGTCGGTCAAGGGATCCGGGTAAATGCCGTTGCCCCGGGACCGATCTGGACGCCGCTGATTCCTTCAACATTCCCGCCGGATCAGGTGGCCGAGTTTGGGGCGACCCAGCCGATGAAACGTCCGGGTCAACCGGAAGAGCTGGCACCAGCCTATGTATATCTGGCCTCAACGGACTCTTCCTATGTGAGTGGTCAAGTCATTCACGTGAATGGCGGCGAAGTAATTAATGGGTAAAGCCCTTTGAGGGAACAACAGGGTCATCCTTGCACGAAAAAAACAGCGGACATCCGGGACTTCAGCCCGAATGTCCGCTGTTTCAATATGGGGGCAGCTTGCGCAGAATCAGATGCTTCTAAAACCGGAAGGCAGCACGCCGGCATCCCGGATCGCTCTGATCTGGGCGAGCGTCAAACGGCGGTTGGTGCTGATGATGGATTCAGGTTCTTCATCGCCGCCGATGATATCGCCAAGATCAGCGATGTTGGTGTTTCCGCGGAATACTCTGAATGCGCCTCGGAAATTCGGCTCCGAGAACAGGACCAGGGTGGCATTGGAGCTGGTCGAGAAGAATCTCAAGCTTTCAATGTCGCCGAAGGTACGCTCGAGATTACGGATGCCTACATTGCCGCGCACGATAAACCGGCGTCCATTGTAGAACTCGTCTCTAAACAGGGCAAGCCTTGGAAAGACCACCTGAGAGATTGAGGCTTTCATCATAGCAATCACCTCCTTTTCTTAACCAATATATGCGAGATTTATAGAGGGGGTATGGTCGATAAAAGGGGGAGTATCAACACATTTTCTCTACTCTTTCATTTTTTGAAGTAAACCCTTTCATGTGCGAAATGATATGATATGATAACAATATTGGCAGTTTATAATGATTCTTATTTTGCTATCATGTCTGGGTTATGAAAGAGAGGAGTTTACCAACGTTATGAAATTATTTGAAGAGAGTATGTATCGACTGATTGTAGAAACCTCCACGAATTTGCCCGGAGATGTGCGAAGAGCAGTCAACCGCGGCCGAGCATCTGAGGATGCGGCAACGCGAGCGGGGCTGGCCCTGGCAACGATCGCTCAAAATATTGAGATGGCCGAGCAGGAAGTATCGCCGATCTGCCAGGATACCGGCATGCCAACATTCATCGTACATACACCAGTGGGTGCGAACCAAATCGAGATGAAGAAGGCGATTTACTCTGCGGTGATTCGCGCCACGAAGGATGGCAAGCTGCGTCCAAACTCGGTGGATTCGTTGACTGGCGCTAACAGCGGGGATAATCTCGGCCCTGGCACGCCTGTCATCCATTTCGAGCAGTGGGAGCAGGATAAGGTGGACGTCCGTCTCATCCTGAAAGGGGGCGGCTGCGAGAACAAAAACATTCAGTACAGTCTTCCTGCAGAGCTTGAAGGGCTCGGGAAAGCGGGCCGTGATTTGGACGGGATCCGCAAATGCATCATGCATGCCGTGTACCAAGCTCAAGGCCAAGGCTGCAGCGCTGGATTTATCGGAGTAGGCATCGGCGGCGACCGGACGACAGGTTATGAGCTTGCGAAACATCAGCTGTTCCGTCATGTCGAAGATGTGAACCCTAATGAAGATTTGGCGAAGCTCGAAGATTACATATTGGAAAATGCAAATAAGCTCGGGATCGGCACGATGGGCTTTGGCGGAGAAGTCACGCTGCTCGGCTGCAAAATCGGTGCGATGAACCGTCTGCCGGCAAGCTTTTTTGTATCGGTTGCTTATAACTGCTGGGCGTTCCGCCGTCAGGGCGTAATGGTTGAGCCGGAAACGGGAGACATCACGGAATGGCTGTATGAAGCAGGCAGTCAGGTGCAGATGAACGCCAATTCCGAAACGGCTGTTTCCCAAGCCGAAGACTCCGGTCCAAGTGAGCCCAAGGGCCGCGAAGTGGTGCTGCAGACGCCAATCAGCGAGGAGCAAATTCGTTCCCTGCGCGTTGGGGATGTGGTGGTGATCCGAGGCGAGATGCATACCGGACGGGATGCGCTTCATAAATATCTGATGGATCACGATGCTCCTATCGACCTGAACGGGTCCGTCATTTACCACTGCGGTCCGGTTATGATGCAGGATGAAGAGGGATGGCATGTCAAGGCGGCAGGTCCGACAACGAGCATTCGAGAAGAACCTTACCAGGGCGATATTTTGAAAAAATTCGGCATTCGCGCGGTCATCGGAAAGGGCGGCATGGGTCCCAAGACGCTTCAAGCCCTGCAGGAGCATGGCGGCGTATATCTGAATGCGATTGGCGGGGCCGCCCAGTATTATGCGAGATGCATCAAAAAAGTAAACGGCGTGGATTTCATGGAGTTTGGCATTCCGGAAGCGATGTGGCATTTGGAGGTTGACGGCTTTGCCGCGATCGTCACGATGGATTCGCACGGAAACAGCCTGCATGCCGACGTGAGCAAGGATTCGGCAGAGAAGCTGGCCATGTTTAAAGAGCCGGTGTTCTCCTAATCCGGAGCATCTGAAGAAGCATCGATTGGCCACCATGTGCCGGTCGATGCTTTTTTGTTGAATACGGGAATGGAGCCCTTATTTCGAATTTTCGTTGCGGTTTTCGGACACTCCGGTTTATGATGAAAGTCAAATACGTCAATTCAGTCATTGGAGGAAACAGGTGAGAAGTTTTGGACTAGCCTTTGCATCTTGGTTTGAAAAGTACACCTTTCTCTTGATTCCAGGCTCGCTGGTGCTAGGCTGGCTGCTCTCGGATGTTTTGGTGGACTTTGTTCACTGGATTCCTTATCTATTCGGTTATATTACACTGGTGATGGCACTAGGCTGTGGGATCCGTCATCTGCAAGGGGTTCTGAAGCGCCCCTTTGCTGTTATATTAACGCTCTTTCTAGCCCATGCGGCTGCTCCGGTGCTTGCCTATGGACTGGGCTCGGCCGTGTTTGGTGCGCATTCGGATTATACGATTGGCTTGCTGCTGTTCGCGATCATTCCGCTGGGGATATCCTCGGTGATGTGGGTCGGAAGCTCAGGCGGCAGCGTTCCGTTCATCCTGGCGGTAGTTGTGCTGGATACTATACTCAGTCCCTTAGTCGTACCGGCTCTGATGGAGATGTTTATCGGGGATGCACTGGTTACATGGAATGCGTCTGAACTGATTCTCGATTTGCTGACCATGGTGGTATTACCCACTCTGATCGGGGTGATGCTGTATGAAGGTTCCAAAGGACGGGTCAAGGACTGGTCGGCTCCTGTAGCTCAGCCCATATCGAAGCTGTTTTTTATGCTCGTGGTGATGCTGAACGCGGCAGCCATCGCTCCCCATGCAGCAGGCATGAAGGAGGAGATGCTGGTAGTAATCCCGGTTGTCGTTACGCTGATTGTGATCTGCTATTTGCTTGGCTACTTTGGCTCCTATGCGATGCTCGGACCGACACAGGAAATGCAAATTACATTTACATACGCGTCCGGAATGCGTAATATATCACTCGGGATGGTGTTGGCTACAACGTATTTCTCACCCCAGGCTTCCATCCCGGTGGTGCTTGGCATTATGTTCCAGCAGCCGGCGGCAACCATCATTCATGCGTTATTCCAACGAAGACGCACACGGGCGGTAAGTTATCCAAAATGATCACGCGGCAGAAAGAGGAGAGACCATGAGGCAGTATCGCAATCGTTTGACTCTGATTATGCTTACTTTAATTGGGTTATCTATGCTCGCGGCAGGACTGGCTATGGTGACGGTGTTCAAGCAGTCCCACATTCAGCTGCTGGAGGACAATATGGTCCGGGAGATTCGGCTTCTGCAGACCATGATGGAGTTTCCGGATACGGACAGCGCGGATGCTCTTTCGTATTATACCGAAAGATCCTTGCAGCTTGAAGAACTGTCTGATGCGAGAGTGACCTTTATATTGAAGGATGGTAAGGTTATCGGGGATTCGGAGAGTGATCCGTTAACCATGGATAACCACGCTTATCGTGAAGAGATGCTTCAAGCGGTAAAAGCGGGGCGCGGGAGTACCATTCGTCGGAGCGATACGCTTGAGCAGGACATGCTGTACGTCGCACTTCCGGTCAAGGCCGGAGAGAATTTCGACGGATTCGTCCGATTGTCCGTCAGTCTCAAGGAAGTGGACCAGGGAGTCAAACAAGGCTGGACCGTGATGGGGATCGGCCTGCTGGTGCTATTCCTGATAGCTGCCTTGGTGAGTTATCGTGTCGCCAAGGGCTTGACCTCGCCGCTTGAGAAAATCACGCGCGTAGCCAGACGGATATCGCGTCTTGAATATGATGCGAGGGTAAAGATTCACCGTAAAGACGAGATCGGTCAATTGGCGCACGCCATTAACGGAATGGCCGACAGCCTGCAAACCCAGCTGCGGACGATACGGGACAATGAAGATTTGCTGCAAAGCGTTCTAAACAATATGACAGGCGGTATTGTCATGGTGAGCGGGGCAGGCCAGATCATTCTTGTGAACCGTGCTGCCGAGAGAATGCTCGGCATTAATGCCGAAGTGATAACAGGCAAATCGTACCGTGAGCTTAAGCAGCATTATGAATTGACCAAACTGATGGAGGAAGGCCTTGAGAGCAAGGAGGACTTCCATGAGGAGCGCAACATTTATTATCCGGTGGAATCGATCATCCGCCTGGATGGGGTTGCGATGATGCAGGAGGAAGAGCAGGAGTCTTATCGCGGGATGCTGTTCCTGCTGCAGGATGTAAGTGATATCCGCAGACTTGAACGCATGCGGAGCGAATTCGTGGCCAACGTATCTCACGAGCTGAAGACTCCGCTCGCTGCGGTGAAAGGGTTTGCTGAAACGCTGCTTGGCGGCGGGGTGACCGATGAGAAGACATCGCGCTCCTTCCTCCAGATTATCTATGACGAATCCGAACGGCTAAACCGGCTGATCGGTGACATTCTGGAGCTGTCCAAGATCGAATCCAAGCGGATTCAGATGGATTACTCGCCGATTCATTTGTCGGCATTCTTTGATACAATATCCGAAATGATGCGCACCGTGGCGGAGAAGAAGCGGATCAGCCTGGAGCTTGACATCCCTGAAGAGCTGTTTATGGAGGGGGACGAGGACAAGCTCCGCCAGATTTTTATGAATCTGCTCTCGAATGCGATCAATTACACGCAAGAAGGCGGACGAGTAAAATTAACCGCTCGTGAAAAGCATAGTAACAGGAACGCCGAGGATATTGTGGAGTTCGTTGTTAAGGATTCCGGGATTGGCATTCCGAAGAAAGATCTTCCCCGTATATTTGAACGTTTCTACCGGGTGGATAAAGCGCGTTCACGCGGATCAGGCGGAACGGGGCTTGGACTGTCGATCGTGAAGCATCTGGTGGATCTTCATCACGGTACCATCAAGGTGGAGAGCGAGCTGGGAATCGGGAGCTCCTTCATCATTGAGCTTCCGATCCTGCAGGAAACGCACGATACAGGAAGTTAACACTCCGTTAACATTCTGTTGATATACTTGCATAAGCAGTCCAATTATCAAGATAAGGGCGGGGGTAACATTGACGCAACGCATGCTTGTTATTGAAGATGAGCCGACACTATCGCGGCTGTTGTCCTACAATCTGACGCAGGAAGGTTTTCAAGTCGAGGTAGAGGAACACGGTACCGCAGGTTACGAGAAAGCGTCGAATCATGAATATGATCTGATCCTGCTGGATGTCATGCTGCCTGGCATGAACGGCTTTCAGATTTTAGAGAAGCTCCGAAGTAACGGAATTACCACGCCGATCATTATTCTGACCGCGAAGAACGCCGAAGAGGAAGTTGTTCAAGGTTTGAAGATGGGGGCGGATGACTATATTACCAAGCCATTTGGTGTATCTGAGCTGCTGGCCCGTGTATCAGCCGTCATGCGCCGGGTTTCCGGTCATGCCGATGAAGCAAAGACGACAGACCACCAGGGAAACGTCATTTCGCTTGGAGAATTGGAAATCTATCCTGAGAAATACGAGGTCCGGCTTGGCGGTCAGAGCATTAATCTCCGGCCGAAAGAATTTGAGGTGCTGCTCTACCTGGCCAAAAAACCGGGCGTTGTGTTAACGAGGGATGATCTGATGAACGTGGTCTGGGGCTTCGATTATATCGGCGGTCAGCGAACCGTGGACGTTCATGTGAGTTCCCTGCGCAAGAAGCTTGAGCTCGATCCTGAATCTGTACACATTGACTCCATTCGCGGGGTTGGTTATAAACTTGTAGTGAATCCGAAAAAAGGCTCCCATCATTCCGTTTGAAATGATGAGGAGTCTTTTTTTTGGGTCTTTGGTCAGATCCTGACATGTCTAATGTCTCATTTCCGCGCAATTATCCTTCCGCAGTTTACACTCCCTTAATCATTCGAGTATATTCCCATAATACTTGTCCGGTAAGATGCGTCTAAAGGACCAGATGAAGAAGGGGTGAAGGCGCATGACACTGCTTCAAACCAAACCAAATCAGACAGAGAGAATGAAGATGGAGGTAGAGCCGGTACTTGATGGACAAGCAGCAAGCGAGCCTGAAGCAGGCGCATTATATCGGCAATACATAAGAAGGGTCCCTGTTATAACAAAATCTGAATCCTGCCTCGATGTGCTGAATGTGTTTGCGAAGGATCAGCGTATCCCGTGTGTTATTTATTGCGATGAGGCAGATACACCAGCAGGACTGATTATGCGGGATGTGTTTTATCAGCGAATGATGGGCAGGTTTGCCGTGGATCTGTATTATTCCAAGCCCGCCTACCAGTTTGCGGACCATCAACCGACGCGTGTCGATATATTCGAGAAGGTCGGAACGCTGCTGGAATTGTCCCTGCAGCGCCCGGATTCCAAATTTTACGATTGTGTCCTGATCACGGATGAAGGACGACTGCTAGGCGTGCTCACCGTCCGGGATCTGATGAGTCTGTCCAGTATGCTCCAAGCGGAAGCGGAAGAGAAGCGGGAACTTATCCTGCAGGAAAGCTACCGGCATACCCGGAACATTCAATCTTCTTTAACCGAGGTCCGAACGGCAGCAGCGAGAACAAACTCGGAATGTATACGGATGAGGGAGTGGTCACAAACGGGGAAGGAGAAACTGGATCTTGTCCGAACCTCGTACCTTGGTCTTGTAGAGGATATGACGAAGCGTGAAGGCCAGGCCTCCGAACTCGCAGCCGATGCCGGCCGCATATTTTCCATCACCGGCATGATTACCGAGCTTGCGAACCAAAGCAGTCTGCTTGCCATGAATGCCTCAATTGAAGCAGCACATGCCGGAGAGCATGGGCGTGGATTTCAAGTGGTTGCGGCAGAGGTACAATCGCTAGCAAAACAAACGCGCAAGCTGTCAGGGGATATATCGCAGCTGCTCGAGCAAATCCAGCGGCTGGCAGCAGATACAGCCAAGGGGGCTGTATCGTCGCTGAAGGAAATCCAATCCTGCGAGGGGTATGTAACGGAAGGTGCCCAAATGTTTAATGAAATGGACAACGCCGTTCAAGAGGTTCAGAAGTCCGGTAATCAGGTTTATCAACTGGCCGAGGAAACCGTGAAGCGAGTGGAGCAGGTCAAGGATGAGCTTGCGGGAATGAACACCGGTGAAGCTTCGATCGTGGAAGAAAGGTCGAATCTATAACTCTACTATGATTAAAATATTTTACACTGCGTTTACATTTCTCAGAAACTGCTATTACATTCCGGGATTATTATCAATATTGTAAGTAGGAAGTAGAGACAACAACCATTTTGAAGGAGTGGATTCGTTTGTTTAAAAGAAGGGGTCGTAAACCAGCAGGTATTCTCGTACTGGTATTGATGCTGAGCACGCTTTTGGCGGCATGCGGCGGAGGAACAACTTCCGGCGGTGCTTCAGGAGAAAATACAGACAACGGTTCAGCACAGCAAAATGAAGGAAGCACCACAACAGCTTTGTCGGGAACGATTGAAATTGACGGTTCCAGTACATTGCATCCGTTAACTGAAGCCATTGCTGAAGAGTTCGGCGCAGCAAACCCGGATGTCCGCATTCCGATTGGAACAGGCGGAACAGGTGGCGGTTTCAAACGCTTCAATAATGGAGAGATTCCAATTTCCAATGCATCCCGTCCTATTAAAGACAGTGAAGCTGAAGAAGCAAAATCCAAGGGCATTACCTATCATGAGGTTCTGGTAGCTTATGACGGACTATCCGTTGTTGTTAACCCGAGCAATGAATTCGTAGATAAATTAACGGTAGATGAGC
This sequence comes from Paenibacillus sp. QJM3NY_38, assembly GCF_056173265.1. NCBI lineage: Bacteria > Bacillati > Bacillota > Bacilli > Caryophanales > Paenibacillaceae > Paenibacillus > Paenibacillus sp. QJM3NY_38. Next base: position 5,665,795 of record NZ_CM149665.1, on the reverse strand, counting down.
TGAAGAAAATTTACGAGCCGAACAGCACTGTAAAAACATGGGCTGACGTTCGCGAAGGATGGCCGGCAGAGGAAATCAAAATTTACTCTCCTGGTACAGACCACGGAACATTCGACTACTTCACAGAAGCGATTAACGGTGAAGCGCAAGCAAGCAGAAACGATAGCCAAATCACGTTCAGTGCCGATACAAACGCAGTCGTACAAGGGGTTGCTGGCGACAAGAACTCCATCGGATACTTCGGATTCTCCTTCTATGAAGAGAACCAAGACAAATTGAAGCTGGTTCCGATCGATAACGGTACGGCTACAGTAGCTCCAAGCATGGAAACGATCAAGGATAACAGTTATGCTCCATTGTCCCGTCCGCTGCTGCTCTATGTAAACGATAAGGAGCTTGAGCGTCCGGAAGTGAATGCGTTCATGAACTTCTACCTTGATAATGCCGCTAGTCTTGCTGGCGAAGTTGGTTTCGTACCGCTTCAAGATGAACAGTATCAAGAAGAAAAAGACAAGTTGGCAAAATAATTAAAGACTTCATGCCCGAAGGGAATCCTTCGGGCAACCCATAGAAAGGGAAGAGGAGAATGAACAAAACTTCACCCGTGGCGGCAAACACTAAAAGCATGACATTCCGTCGAAGCAAAACACGCCTCTCAGACAAAATCGTTCCAATCCTGCTCGGCTTGTGTGCCATGCTTTCGGTGTTTACCACCATCGGTATTGTATATACGCTTCTACAGGAATCCGTGATCTTCTTCAAAGAAGTGCCGGTATGGTCCTTCTTGACTGGAACGACATGGAGTCCAATTCTCCCTCCAAAAGAATTCGGCGTGCTGCCCTTGCTGGGCGGCACATTGCTGATTACAGGCATTGCGATCATTTTCGCAGTGCCTATCGGCTTGGCATGCGCTATTTATCTCAATGAATACGCTCCTGCCCGGGTTCGGGGGGTTGTAAAGCCAGTGCTTGAAGTGTTGGCTGGTGTACCAACGATTGTTTACGGATATTTTGCGCTTGAAACGGTAACACCATTCCTTCAAAAGATTTTTCCCGACATGGGGATATTCAATGCGCTTAGTGCGGGTCTCGTGGTCGGCATCATGGTCCTGCCGATGATTTCGTCTTTAAGTGAAGACGCGATGCGTGCGGTGCCTAAGAGCCTTCGTCACGGGGCATACGCGCTGGGTGCTACCCGATTTGAGGTTGCACTGAAAATTGTACTGCCTGCCGCTTTATCGGGGGTTGTATCGTCCTTCGTATTGGCATTCTCGCGCGCGATTGGCGAGACGATGATCGTTACGGTGGCTGCAGGTGCTACGCCGCAGCTGACACTGAATCCGCTGGAAAGCATTCAGACGATGACTTCTTATATTGTTCAGGTAAGCATGGGAGACGTTCCGCGAGGAACGATTGAATACGGCACGATTTTTGCGGTAGGTCTGACCTTGTTTGTCATCACCTTCTTGCTTAATATATTGGCGCAGTGGGTCGCTCGCCGCTTCAGGGAGGAATACTAGATGAAACAATTGAATCTGGGGGATAGCAAAGGAATCAACCGGAGACGTCTGGGTGACCAAACGCTGCATATGATATTCCTGGCTTGTACCAGTATCGGTATTCTAGCCTTGATGGCTTTGATTGTTACGATCGTGATGGATGGCGTTCACAGACTTTCACCCGATCTGTTCACGAACTTTCCGTCACGTATCGCGGATAAAGCAGGCCTGAAATCGCCGATTGTCGGCACGATTTATTTGCTCCTGCTCATGGCCCCGCTGTCTTTTGTATTAGGCGTGGGCGCGGCAATCTTTCTTGAAGAGTATGCGGGCCGCAGCCGCTGGGTTCGGCTGATCCAGCTGAATATCAGTACGCTTGCAGGGGTTCCTTCTATTATATATGGTATCCTGGGACTGGCGATTTTCGTGCGCGGCATGAATCTTGGCCGCAGCCTGTTGTCCGGGGTATTAACGATGACGCTGCTGGTGCTGCCAATTATTATCGTTGCCGCTCAGGAGGCGCTTCGCGCCGTGCCTAAGAACAGGCGCGATGCTTCTTATGCGCTGGGCGCAACGAAATGGCAAACAGTATCCAGCGCCGTGCTGCCATCAGCGATTCCTGGAATTATGACCGGGGTTATCCTGGCCTTGTCTCGTGCGATCGGCGAAACCGCACCGCTGATCATGATTGGTGCTTTAACGTACGTGGCCTTCTTGCCGGAAAATCTGCTCGATTCGTTTACTGTCATGCCGATCCAGATCTTTAACTGGGTATCAAGACCAAGTGAGGCTTTCCATGAGCTGGCGGCTTCGGGTATTATTCTGTTGCTCATCATGCTGTTCATCATGAACATTGCAGCCGTGTGGATCCGGAACAAGTATTCGAAGAACATCTAAGAGACGCATAAAGCAGATCTAATCGTGAAAAAGGAGACATGAATAAGATATGGAATCCATCATACAGATTAAGAAATTAAACCTTTACTACGACACGTACCATGCGCTTAAAAACGTGGATCTGGACATTCCGGAGAAAACGGTGACGGCGTTCATCGGACCGTCGGGCTGCGGTAAGTCTACGCTGTTGCGCACGCTGAATCGCATGAATGACATGATTCCTTCCACTCGGATTGAAGGCAGCGTGCAAATCGGAGGAACCGAAATCTACAGCGAGGAAGTCCACGTTGAAGCCTTGCGCAAGCAGGTAGGGATGGTATTCCAGCAGCCGAATCCGTTTCCTAAATCAATTTATGACAACATCGCCTACGGGCCGCGACTCCACGGTATCCGCAATAAAGCGGAGCTGGACCAAATCGTGGAACAGAGCTTGAAACAAGCCGTGCTGTGGGATGAAGTCAAGGATTATCTCAAGCGGTCCGCGCTGAGCTTGTCCGGCGGCCAACAGCAGCGTCTATGCATTGCCCGGGCACTTGCCGTACAACCGGATATCCTGCTGATGGACGAAGCAACTTCCGCGCTGGATCCGATCTCGACCCTAAAAATCGAAGAGCTGGTGCAGGAGCTGAAGAGCAAATACACCATCGTCATGGTTACGCACAACATGCATCAGGCAGCACGCGTATCCGGGCAGACAGTATTTTTCCTGAATGGCGAAGTGGTTGAATCCGCAAACACCGATACGCTGTTCTCGACGCCGTCGGACGCACGTACCGAGGATTATATCTCGGGCCGTTTCGGTTAAGCCATTATCACGACAATGATCTTTCTTAAAAGTAGATAGGAGGAGCATCACACATGATCCGGAGAATTGAGTTTGATCAGCAGCTTGATGAGCTGAGAAGTTTGCTGCAGGATATGGGCAAGCATATGGAGGAGGCACTGGCAAACAGCGTGGAGTCCCTGCAGACCTTGGATGCGGAGAAAGCGCAGGCGGTTATCAAGAACGATGTGCAGTTAAACAACATGGAAGAGCAAATCATGGACATCGGCTCCCGCCTAATCGTGACCCAGCAGCCTGTGGCAAAAGATTTGCGCCGGATTTTAGTTGCTTTCCGGATTGCAAGCGATTTGGAGCGTATGGGTGACTTGGCGCGGGATGTCGCTAAAGTGACGATCCGTCTGCAAGGCCAGAAGCTGATCAAGCCACTGGTGGATCTTCCGCGGATGTCGGATTTGGTGCGCGCGATGGTTTCGGAATCCATCGAATCCTATCTGACGGAAAATACGGATCTGGCTTATAAAATGGCCCAGGACGATGATCAGGTCGATCATTTGTACAGCGTGATTTTGCAGGACCTGTATGCGCATCTGACCTCCGATCCGGATTCGGCCAATCAGGCGATGCTGCTGATCATGGTGGGACGTTACATCGAACGGATCGCCGACCATGCAACCAACATTGGCGAGAGCACGGTGTACCTCGTAACGGGTCATCGTCCCGACCTCAATCAATAGCATAATGATAAGTCAAACGCTGGCGAAAGCTGGCGTTTTTTTTGCGAGCATTTAGAAAACTCCAGCGAAGCGAGACTATTCTTTAATCGCATTTATATGTTTTGGGGCCCCCGCAAAGTATTTGGAATAAGCATCTAAGCACAGGCTCCACTTTGTGGGGTTATTTTGCGTAAATCACGAATTCACCGTTAATCGAACGGATTGTTCGGAATTGGCGGTAACCTATGTTATCATGTGGAAAGGAAGTAATATTGGTGCGAGGTGTTCTATGGACAAGCTGATTTTAATTGATGGAAATAATATCATTTACCGGGCATTCTTCGCGATGCCGCCGCTGACCAATGCCAGCGGACAGCAGACGAATGCGGTTTACGGCTTTACGACGATGCTGCTTCGCTTGATTGAGGAACACAAACCGACCCATATGATGGTCGCATTCGATGCAGGCAAGGAAACGTTCCGGCATGCGGATTTTCAGGATTACAAGGGTGGCCGCCAGAAAACGCCTCCCGAGCTCTCCGGACAATTCCCGCTGCTGAAAGAGCTGTTGAAAGGCCTTGGCGTCTCCCAATTTGAAATCGGCGGATATGAGGCCGATGACATTATCGGGACCATTACCCGTCAGGCTGACGAAGCTGGTCGGAAGGTGATGGTTGTATCCGGGGATAAGGATATGCTGCAGCTGGCTTCGGAGCATACCACGATCGCCATGGTCCGCAAGGGCGTTACCGACATCGAGTATTACGGACCGGAACAGATTAAGGAGCGATATGACCTGACGCCTGATCAGATTATCGACCTTAAGGGACTGATGGGCGATGCTTCCGATAACATCCCCGGCGTTCCAGGAGTGGGTGAGAAGACGGCTCTGAAGCTGCTTCATGAATTTGGATCCGTTGAAGCCGTGGTGTCACGCACCGACGAGCTGAAAGGCAAGATGAAAGAGAAAATCGAAGAGCATGCGGATTCCGCCATACTCAGCAAGAAGCTGGCTACGATCTTTCGCGAAGTTCCGCTGGAGCAGTCGCTGGATGACATGGCGTTTACAGGGTTGAATGAAGAGACGGCAGGGCCCGCACTGGCGAAGCTGGAGTTTAAATCGCTCATTGAACGGTTAAACCTGAGCACAAGCGGAGTGGGCGGGGATGCGGCTGAGTCGAAGCCCGAAGCGAAGATTGAAGTGACCCTTGTAGACACGAAGGGGCTTAAGGAGGTTGCGGATAACCTGGCCCACGTCACTATACTCCATGTAGAGACGCATGGGGACAATCCCCATCATGCCGAGGTGATCGGGCTCGCACTCGCTACGGAGGAACGGCAGTACTTCATTCCGTTTGAGGTTCTGAAGTCGGAAAAAGCCGAGCCTGTTCGTGCTTGGCTTGCCGATGGCGGGATCCCTAAACGCGGATATGATCTGCACCGCATTGATCTGGCCCTCCACTGGCAGGGCATTGCTTTTGCCGGCGCGGCATTTGACGTTCATCTGGCTGCCTACCTGCTGGACCCGACCGAATCGAATCAAAGTTTTAGCGGTCTGGCCTCCAAATACGGGCTTGCGTATCTTCAAGCCGATGAGGATGTATTCGGTAAAGGGGCAAAGTACAAGGTTCCCGATATGGAGAAGCTCAGCGAGCACATGGCCAGAAAATGCCTGGCTGTATCCGAACTGGTTCCCGTTCAGGAGAAGGAGCTGGCTGCCAATGAAATGCTGCCGCTGTTCCATGAGCTGGAGATGCCGCTGTCCCGCATTCTGGCCGATATGGAGAAGCAGGGAATTGCCGTGAATGCGGAGGATTTGAAGGAGCTGGGTCGAGAGTTTGAAGGACAGATCGAGAAGCTAGTTTATGAGATATATGAGATCGCCGGAACGGAATTCAATCTTAATTCGCCTAAACAGCTGGGTGAGATTCTGTTTGTGAAGCTGGAGCTTCCGGTCATCAAGAAGACCAAAACCGGTTATTCCACCGATGCCGAGGTGCTCGAGAAGCTGGCGCCTTATCACGATATTGTCCGCTTGATTCTGAAGTACCGTACCTTGGCCAAGCTGCAATCCACTTATGTGGAAGGTCTTCTGAAGGAGATTTCGTCACAAACGGGCAAAGTGCACACGTACTATCGTCAGACGATTGCCGCGACGGGTCGTCTGAGCAGCCAATATCCGAATTTGCAGAACATTCCGATCCGTCTGGAGGAGGGCCGCAAGCTGCGCAAGGTTTTCGTTCCGTCCGAGCCGGGCTGGAGCATTTTGGCGGCGGACTACTCCCAGATCGAGCTGCGCGTGCTTGCGCATATCTCAGATGATGAACGGCTGAAGGAAGCCTTCGTCCACGATATGGATATCCACACGAAGACCGCGATGGACGTGTTCGGAGTCGGCGTGGATGAGGTGGACTCCAATATGCGCCGATCCGCCAAGGCGGTTAACTTCGGCATTGTGTATGGAATCAGCGACTATGGCTTGTCCCAGAACCTGAATATTACCCGGAAGGAAGCTGCGGCCTTCATTGACCAGTATTTCGAGGTGTTCCAGGGCGTCCGGCGTTATATGGACGTGATCGTCAAGCAGGCGAAGCAAGACGGCTATGTGAAGACATTGCTTGAACGCAGACGCTACCTGCCGGAGATTAACGCCAGCAACTTCAACCTGCGGTCTTTTGCCGAGCGGACAGCAATGAATACGCCGATTCAGGGAACCGCGGCGGACATTATCAAGCTGGCCATGGTCCATATGGACAAGGCGCTGCATGATCGTCAATTGAAGAGCCGCATGCTGCTTCAGGTGCACGATGAATTGGTGTTCGAGGTGCCGGAGGATGAGCTGGAGATCATGAAGGAATTGGTACCGGAAGTGATGAGTCAGGCACTGAAGCTGTCGGTACCGCTGAAATCGGAAGTCAGCTATGGCGAGAACTGGTACGAAGCGAAGTAAAGTTATACAATATGTTAGCCGATAGAGAATCGTTTATAGGGATCATGGCGTGAAGAGGGGCGCATTATGCACCATACCTTTCCACAAAACCATGGTCCCGCTCTGTCCTAACTTCCGGTATAATGGGAGATGAGGTGAAGACATTATGCCGGAATTGCCGGAAGTAGAAACGGTGAAACGAACACTTAACCAATTGATTAAAGGTAAGCATATAGATCATGTATCCGTACATCTGCCGCGGATTATTCAGCGTCCTGATGATATTGAGGCATTTGCGTTTATGTTGAAGGATCATACCGTGGAAGGTGTAGAGCGCCGCGGGAAATTTTTAAGGATATTGCTGGACGGACTGGTCCTCGTCTCGCATCTTCGGATGGAAGGGCGTTACGGGTTGTACTCTGCCGAGGAGCCGGTGGAGAAGCACACCCATGTTATACTCCATTTCTCGGACGGGACGGAGCTGCGTTATAAGGACGTACGCCAATTCGGAACGATGCATCTCTTTGCAACGGGGGAAGAGTTTCAGCATGCTCCTCTTGCCAAGCTGGGGTATGAGCCGCTGGATGACACGTTTACGTTCGAAACTTTCAAGGAAATCATCGGCAGCAAAAAAACGAAGATTAAAGCGGTGCTGCTGAATCAGGCATATGTGGTCGGCATCGGCAATATATATGTCGATGAGGCATTGTTTCGAGCCAAGATTCATCCGGAGCGTAACGCCAACAGCCTGAAGGATGCCGAGCTCAAGCGATTGTATCATGCCATTGTGGATACACTGTCCGAAGCCGTAGAAGCGGGTGGTTCCTCCATTAAATCCTATGTCAATGGACAGGGTGAAATGGGGATGTTCCAGCATAGTCATCAGATTTACGGACGGAAGGACAAGCCGTGTCATACATGCGGTGGACCGATTCATAAGATCGTGGTTGGCGGACGGGGGACCCACTTCTGCCCGAAGTGTCAGCCGGTTAAGAAGTAATCCAATAGGCGTGCACCTATTCCTATCCCTACACATATAATGTGGAACATATGTGGAGCGCATGGAGCTGCTCTTCTTCATGAATGAGCCGTTTGATGTGGAGCTTACGAGGAGGGAAAAGGGTGCTCAGTCATATTTTCTCGTCTGCGCTGCTGGCCATGGCATTAAGCCTGGACGGATTCGGTGCGGGGGTTACATACGGTCTGCGCAAAACAAGGATACCGCTGCTGTCTGTATTAATCATCTCGCTATGTTCCGGCTTGGTGCTTGGCGCCTCCATGCAGGCGGGCGCGCTGTTACAGCGGTTCTTATCCCCATCCGTGGCGTCCGTGATCGGAGCCGCCATTTTGATTCTGCTGGGCTTATGGTCTCTATATCAGCAAGTTCGCAGAAAAAACGAGTCAGATGTGCAGCCGGTTTCCAGTAAGGATATTTCGAAGTCCCTTATGGAAACGAAGGCATCTGACCATCAAGTGAAATCAAGACGTGAGGTTAACACGGCAGGTCAAGTGCATCTTCAGCGGGCGGTATTCTCTCTTGAGATTCCGAAGGTCGGGGTTGTCATTCAAATTCTCCGCAGTCCCTCGAAGGCGGATCTGGACGACTCCGGCAGCATTTCCCCGTGGGAGGCGATGTGGCTCGGGATCGCGTTATCGCTCGATGCGTTCGGCGCAGGGCTTGGCGCTGCCATGCTGGGCTTCTCACCGTTAGGTACCGCGGCTGTTGTTTCCTTGTTTAGCGGGATATTTCTGGTGCTGGGCATGAGGGTTGGTTTACGTTTTGCATCCAAGGGCGGCATGCGTTTTATCTCTTATTTGCCTGCTTTTTTGTTAATCGTCATGGGTATAATGAAGCTGTTATGAGGTGAAGTCATGAATATCGGTTTAACCGGAGGAATTGCAACTGGCAAGAGCACCGTGTCCTCCATGTTGACCATGAAGGGAGCACTTCTCGTCGATGCGGATCTCATCGCCCGGGAAGTTATGCTCCCGGGTCATCCGGTGCTGGGTAAAGTGACCGAACATTTTGGACAAGCGATCCTGTTTGAGGACGGTACGTTGAATCGAAAAAAACTCGGGGAAGTGATTTTCCATCATCCCGAGCAGAGAACGGTATTGAATGAGATCACGCATCCGGCGATACGGCAGGAAATCCGAGAACGGACGGAAGCGTATGAGCGGCAGTATCCCGACCGGCTGGTCGTAGCGGATATTCCGCTGCTGCTTGAGGCCAAGGAGCATTATTCTTATCTTGACCAGATCGCTGTTGTTTATGTACCGCGAGAGCTGCAGCTTGAGCGTCTGATGGTACGCGATGATCTTAACAGGGAAGCGGCAGAAGCGCGTTTAAACAGTCAGATGGATATCGAGGAGAAGAAGCGTCTGGCGGATATCCTCATCGATAACAGCGGAACAGTGGCCGAAACACAGCAGCAGGTGGACAACCTGTGGGGCAGGTTGGTTAGTCTATGAAGTGGCTCCGTAAAAAAAGAGTGCTGCTTCTGCTGTTTGTCTCTTTTGTAGCGCTTCTGTATCTGAGCTCGAACTGGATGACCTTGCTGTATCCGATTCATTATAAAGATGAAATACGGAAGCATGCCGCATACTATGAGGTCGATCCGTTCCTGGTGGCATCCATCATTCGTGTGGAAACGAACTTCAAGCCGGGTAAGGAGTCCAAGAAAGGCGCGCTGGGCATTATGCAGCTGATGCCGGATACGGCGAATTGGGCGATGGAAATGGCCAAGCTGCCATCGGTAAACCTGCTGAACGTAAAGAATGAAGTGGATGCGAATATCCAGCTGGGCACCTGGTATATTCAGAACCTGCACAAGGAAATGGACGGCAACCCGATTGCCGCCATCGCCGCCTATAATGCAGGCCCCGGGAACGTCAAGAATTGGATCAACAAGGGCATGTGGGATGGAACCTATGAGAATGTGAAGAGTATTCCCATCGGGGAAACCCGCCACTATGTACAGCGCGTGATTTATTATTATAATCAATATACGGATGTGTATAAGGACGGCTTTTAACGAAAAAAGAGCGCTGGACAGGCTCTTACATGAGCCGTCCAACACTCCTTTTTTAAGGAAGAATCAATTATTGACCGGAGAATTGACCAGCCAATTGTTGCTCGGCCAGGGTTACAAGACGCTTTGTGATGTATCCCCCGATCGAACCGTTCTCGTAGGAAGTCATGTTACCTTGGTATCCGTCTTGTGGAATGGAGATACCAAGTTCTTGAGCTACCTCGTACTTCAATTGCTCAAGAGCAGCGTTTGCGCGAGGAACAACCAGGTTGTTGGAGTTGTTGTTGCTTTGTGCCATGTTAAGTTCACCTCCTTGGGTTGGTAAAAGTATTATGTCTCGGGTTTCGCATTTTCATAACATAAAAGAAAAAAGTTTTGCTGGTAAATTTTTCATTATCGCCATTGAGGCTAAAATACGCTGAAACAAAGGAAGTGAAGATGACTTTATGAAGTGTCCATATTGCAGTTATGCCGGAACGAAAGTGCTGGATTCCAGGCCTGCCAACGAGAATAAATCCATCCGCCGCCGCAGGGAATGCGAACAGTGCAGCAAGAGATTCACAACCTTTGAGATGGTGGAGGAAACGCCGCTGATTGTTGTGAAGAAGGATGGAAGCCGCGAAGAATTCAGCCGGGAGAAGGTACTCCGCGGTTTGATCCGAGCATGCGAGAAGCGCCCGGTATCCGTGGACCAGCTGGATATGATCGTATCGGATGTCGAGAAGGCACTGCGCAATACCGCAGCAGCAGAGGTGGAGAGCCGCCAGATCGGGGAGCTTCTGATGGAACGGCTGTATCCGGTCGATGAGGTAGCGTACGTCCGGTTTGCGTCCGTGTATCGGCAGTTCAAGGATATCAATATGTTTATGAAGGAACTGAAAAGCCTGCTGTCCAAGGATACGGACGGTCAGGAGCTGTAAGAGCGCCAGGGTTCTGCGTGATCCAGGTGCTCTTCCGGTGCTCTCAAGGAGCCCATCCTCATCATCGATAAGTGACATTATATAGAGAAGTAAAAGGGATACAGCACGTCATCAAAAAATGTGAAAAACCTGTTGACATGCCTGCTGATTTTTTATATGATATAGAAGTCGCTTACGGGGCCTTAGCTCAGCTGGGAGTCCACGTATGTTAAAAGTACTACCATCACATGTATCAACTAAATATTAACACTTAATAAAAAGAACCATTAACGAACTATATTACATAAATAGATGGTTAATGGTTCTTTTTTTAGTTTTTAATACTCTCTTGGTAAATTTATTCAGTGGTACGAATAATCCAAATTGTAAGAATATTTAACAGTAATTTTTCAGTTACCGTCAGGTTGAGGGCTACTGAAAGGGTGTGTGTTCAATACATTCCCTTGTGGGTTATCGGATTCGGCGTATCTGCCGTATCCAAATTGTTGTATATATTTCTAACCTTTTGATTCAGAAGGCTAGAGCCGTGTCACTTGGTGCCATGACGTATTAACGATACTGTTTACTATGAGGTGTGTCGAGCATACTCCATAAAGAATAAGACTTTTCCGAGAAATCTCGGAAAACCTCAAAGGCAACCATTAATACAGTTAAATGTCCATAATGTTCGTGTTTTAAATGTAGGATTTTTTTCTATTTAGACTATATCTATGTTGACAAAAATGTCCATATTGAGAATACGAACATTATACATATAAAGCTGTTAAACATTACAATTTTATTGCTTGGCGATTTCGCCAATCTCAGGCCATATATATTTCTGTATTAACCAGTTTGGTTAATACAGAAATAATTCGGATATCGCGATTTTACGACATCCGAATTATACATTGAATAATACAATCAGTTATTCAATTTTCCCTGAACAGGTATCTCTGATTTTATGGTATAATTCTCCTATATAACTAATTAAGCAAGATGGAGGTCTTCATGTGAAAATCGTAGTCGGTAGTGCCATCATGGCCCTAGGTTCCCTTTTTGGGATCTACGCTGATTCAAAATTTTTTTATCTAATTCCTGTTGGTATAATCTGGTTGATTATTGTTATAGCATCAGATGTCAATAAGCATAAGGAAAAACTAAAAGGTATTTCGGATAGACAATACAAGATCGAAAACTACTCACCAACTCAGCAATTTACCTCAAATAATAAAGTCATCTCCATAGATGAAAATTCAAATAAACTTGCCATTTCAGATGAACAGAATGATTATGTAATTGATTTCTCTGATATCATCGAATCCGAAATTGTTGAAAATGAATCTTCAATAACTAAGACATCGCGGTCTTCTCAATTGGGTGGAGCACTCGTTGGTGGGGTGTTGGCTGGTGGTGTTGGAGCGGTTGTTGGAGGTCTTTCAGGTTCCAAGAGAAGCGAAACTGCAGTTAATAGGATTACCTTGAAAATTGTAGTCAACAATCTTCAACAACCTAATCATAATATCGATTTCCTTAATAGCAGCATTGCATTAAAATCCGATAACCCAACACTAATCAATGCGAGGGAAACTGCTGATCATTGTTATGGTATAATCAGTGTAATCATTAAAAGACAGTCATCAGCTGTTTAGGCTTGGTGGATAAATTGCAGATGTAGGTAGTAAATCTGCAATTTAGTAATTCAATAAAATAAAAATATAAAAATATCTTTACATTCCAATCATCATCATATATACTGTGAATATGAGGTACAAAACTTAAAGGAAAGGAGTGATGAATATGACGACTCAAGAACGTGTAATGAAGCTGATTGAAGATAGAGGAGTTAAGAAAGGTTTTCTTTCGAACAAAATTGGAGTTAACCAGCCGTACTTTTCTAATTTTCTTAGGGGACAAGTGGAATTGAAAGAAGATAAAATTGAAGCATTGAATAAGTTGATTGATTCGTACTATCCATATTAATGAAATAAACATAAACAAATACATATAAATGGAGGAATTAAGAAATGGGAAGCATTGAATCATTATTCATCGGTGAACAGGCAAAGAATTTAAGGGAAGCAGCAGGACTGACATTAGATCATATCGCAACATCACACAAACTAACCAGTGCCGATTTGAAAGCTTTCGAAAATGGGGAACTTTATTCATCAGAAGTCATAAACAGTCTCTATCAAATGTACTTTCAAGCAATTGAATCTCACTATGCAAAACAGGAAAAATCGTTCTTGAAGTTCATTGAGGAATACTGTCAAAAAAATGACCTCGACTACACAGCATTACTCAAATCTTATTATGACTCTATTGCTAATGTAGCTGTAAATAATTCGACTAAAGAAGAGGTAGTTGATAATTTAGGTACATATATATTCGCGGCTAATACATACAAAGATTTGTGTTTAAAATCTAATAAATCAACTAATCTCTTACTTGAAAGAATCAACCAACTGATGAGAAAGACAGAAGAAATGCATAATCGTTATTTAGAAACACACAGCGATTACACAAGAAATTCGAGCAAGGCCGAAATATTGATTCAACTTATCTCTGCAAGTGAGTATAAAGAGGATGTTTTAGAAGGTATTCGGGAAAACATGGGACTCGAAAGAGAAGACGACTTTCCAGAGCATGAGGAAGAAGCATACAAGGAGTTACTTCATGATATTGAAACGTATTGGGATTTTTTAAATAAGGGAGAATAAAAATGGATAAGAGTATGGCATTATCAGCTGATTTACAAGTAATTACAGCTGAGATTAATAGTTACAAACAGATCGCGGGGCAATCGGTATTTGAGATTGGGAAGCGACTGAAGCATGTGAAAGAAAATGACCTTGCGAACGGAGAGTTTAAGCAATGGGCTAAAAACAATTGCGACTTCGATCCTTCGACTGCATCCAGACTCATCCAGGCTTACGAACAGTTTGGAGATGCGATGTCGCATCTAACGACAGGAAAGATCTTCGAAATGCTCTCACTACCCGAAGTAATTGATCGCTATGAGTTCATCGAACAGGAACATGTGGTTCCTTCCACTGGAGAGTCCAAGAAGGTTGATGATATGACAGTCAAGGAACTTAGAGAGGTTAAGAAGGCTTTAAAAGAAAAAGAAGAACAAATAAAGGCTCTTGAAAGGGATATTGAGTCTCAAAATGAAGCAATAGAGTCCCTCAGAAATAAGCCTCCACAAATTATACGTCAAGAAGTTGAAAAGGAAGTTATCCCAGAAAATGTTAAGAATGAACTGGAACAATATAAGAACATAAAAACAAGGCTCAAAGACATCGAGACTGAACGTGACAGATATATTAATCAGGCTAGAGATCTGGAAGAAAAGCTTAGAGAAAATCAAACCGATTACGGTGATATGTCACCAGAAAGTAAGCTATTTTTGAAGAAGAGGTCTAGTATTCAAAATCTTGTATATGAGCTAGTGGATAGTATTAAATTTTTATCAATCACGCCTCCAAGAGATTTGAGTGATATGTACACATCTGATGCGATTGCGATGTTTGACACCTTGATAAAAGCTGCAGGCGATGCCAGAGACTCTTTTATTAACAAAAATCATAAATTCATTGATGCTGATTTCACTGTCATAGACCAATAATCAACTAAAAAAAGGGAGAATAAAAAATTATATGAGTAATTTAAATAATATTTATCAAGAATCAAAGGATTATCATGAACTAATTGTAAGACGTGACGAAATGGATAATAGCATTAAAAAGGGTCAGTTTGAGAAAATACTTGAGGAAAGTGCAGCACTCGTTTTTGCATTTCAAGGTGACAGAGATATATTTAAGTTCTCGGGTATCCCCCGATGCGGTAAACTCGCTGTTAATAAGATTTCTGAGAAAATTACAGAGATACTATCAAAGACTAAACTAGACAGAATGTCATTGTTGAATTTATATGACATTACTTTAGAGGTTCATCTTGCTACCGAACATTTTCCTTCTGTTCAAAGCATCATTAAAACCGATCAAGATAGAGATGAATACATCAAAACTCTTTCTTATTTCGTGGCTAGACATATTCTTATACATAAGTATCGTTTGAATAGAATTACCAATAGTGACATGAAAACAATTGTTGGAGATTACCTGGATATTAGAAACGCAAATAACGGCATATACATTGGAATGCATCAGATTTCAAATAAATTGATCGAAGGGGATTTAAATCCTAGACAAGCAATGTTTAAACTTGAGGAAATTATGTGGGAGCGAAGAACCAACCTTGCAAAAAAAGCAATCGCTTATAACGGTGGTTACCTTTATAATCAATCAATGTTGATGGGTTTAAACGAGAACGAAAACGAAATCCTCAAATTTAATTATCGCTACAAAAAGAAGAAACTTAAAAAAGTTAATTAAAATAAACATAAACAAACAGAGTAAAAATACATATCAATATGAGCTGTCTCATTACAGGCAGCTTCTACCCATATATAAGGAGGTACGACTTGTCAGGAATCAAATGGATACATATCAAGAATGACGCTGTACGAGACGGTAATATCAATCCCAGGGACTTTTGTGTGTTGCTGGCACTCAAATTGTTTTCATATGACGGAGAGAGCGAGAAGGATTCATTTCAGATAGATAACCGATTGCTTAGGTATTGGACTAATATCAATGATAATGTAACTTTGAAAAAATCGTTTAAAAATTTGTACACTCACGGCTATATCAAAAACGAAATAACAACACTAATCCAAAATAGGCCAACATTGGTCGAGCTAAACATGAATAAAATTAAAGCGGAAAAAGGCTTCACTAGAGTGCCTATTAAGTTATTGGAAATGCTAAGGGATAATGAAATCACTCATGCAGGTGTAAGGCTGATTTATTATTACGAGAGTATGATTTCAAGGTCGGATTCACGTAAGGACTTTTGTTATCCTTCAGAAGTCCGCATCTGTAGTGAGACAGGAATAAAGTCACCTAAAACAGTTAGTAGTCATAATGAACTGCTTAAGAAGCTGAAACTGATTAAGATAACTAACCATCGACTCGAAAGTCATGGATACTCAATTGACGGAGATCATCACAACTCAAGATTTAATAATCATTATGAAGTAAGATTAGATCCTCTAATTAATATGTAAATGTTGCAATATAAATTTCTACAGGTAATTTATCGAACAACTACTGAAAAACATCGATGAACGATAGGTAATTTATCTAAGAACTACAGGTAATATATCGACGACAGATTACCCACTAAGAAGTATATATAAAAGTAAACTATAAAACCATATATAAAATCAGTATCTAAGAGCAGGTTGGCGGCGTTGCCTTAACCTTCTCTTCCGTTGATGATTTTGCTTCGCTTAGTTTGTTGAAATTAAATTTTGAAATTGGAGGTTTTAGAGATTAGTTTAGATAAACAGGTAATGTTGTATTCGGTGGACACAGCTGCATTTTATACAGATGATGAATTTGAATTGCAAGAAAAAATGTATCAACTGAATCGAGAAATTAAAAAGTTGAAAACTGATAGAAGTGAGTACATGTCTGAGTCTGATGAATATAAAGAACTTTCTGGCAAGTTGAAGGAAATGAATAAAGAATATAAATTAATTAAACATTCTCTGCAATCATTGATTCTCTCCAATTCCTCGACAAGAAGACTAAGATCTGATGCGGTAGCCGATAAAAACATTATCTCGGTGTTTGATTCTGTACTAACACGCACATTAAGAAATAAGATAAATGAACTGACAATGGATATTGTAGTAGTTCAAACCTATTTCTTTGAAGTCCTAGATAATCTGATTACTTATGGTTTTGAGTATAATGGTGACAAATACATATGTTTGACAGCAAGTGCTGGACAAATTCGAACAAAGAAGACGGTGTTCATTAAAGAAAAATTATTTGAACGTCACAAAAACAGTTTGATGTGTGGTCTCACTTTAGAGAAGATTAACGAACTTGGTGGAGTTAATATAAATAAATACTTAGCGTATCTAGCACTCTGTAATAGTGCTACTGATGAATGGACTGACTTTAATATTGACCGAGTAATTGTTGTGGATGATTTCGAATCTAATGTACGAGGTACGGTCGATTATATCGACAGCGAAACATTTGAAATTACACGACAAGAGATGGATATACCTATTGAACATACAGATGGCTGTGGAATGATTTTACCAAGGAAATCAAAACGTGCAATGATGGTTCGTCTTCCCTGGGTCAAGGGATTACTTATTCCGTTCCCTTATGATAAGTTCGTCCGTGAGCAAAACAAACTTAAAGAAAGGTCAACTCCATACGGAAAAGTAAAGGATATCTACGGTAAAGAATACGACTTAATCAAAGACAAGATTGAAGTGATATTCACAAAAAGTCAATTTAAAATGTGGAAGTATTATCAATCATGGGATGAATACAAAACCTTGTATAAGAAATTTAACTGCCATGCAGGCAAATGTAATGAAGAAGAAGACAGATTGAAAAATGCAAAACTAAATTATCAAATGCTACAGACGCTTACTGACATGACTGACGATGAATTAATTGAACTAAGCGCTAAAACTGTTAAGAAGATTAGAGATATTGGATCAAACAAAGAGGTAATGCTTGAAGTACTTGGTGTGGGGGAATGGAATACTAAAAAGAATCACTTTCAACAAGCATTAGAACTATATCCTGAACTACTGAAAGATACATATAGCAAGGAAACATTGAAACAGGCAAAAAAGGCAATCACCACTAAGGCACGTGGAGGTAAACTGTACATTAACGGAAAGTACACTTTTATAAGCCCAGATCTTTACGCTTTCTGCGAACGTCTTATACTTGGTATAGAAAACCCAAAAGGTCTACTTGAGAATGGAGAAGTGTATTGTTCTCTTTACAATAATGGTGACAAATTAGATTGCTTGAGAAGTCCACATCTCTTCAGAGAACATGCAATACGAAGAAACAAAGTAAATGAAGATATGAAGCGTTGGTTTGTAAGTAAAAGTGTTTATACTAGCTGCCATGATCCAATCAGTAAAATTCTACAGTTTGATGTTGATGGGGATCGGGCCTTAGTCTGTAGAGATGAAAAACTTGTAGAGATTGCTGAAAGGAATATGCAGAATATCGTTCCTTTGTATTATGTAATGGGCAAGGCTAAGCCGGAAATAGTAAATAACCAAAGCATATATAAAGGATTAGAGTCGGCTTACAAGGGTGGTAACATTGGTGTTGTAAGTAACGATATATCTAAGATGTGGAATAGTGAAGAAATCAACCTGGACATGATCAAGATAATGGTGCTTTACAATAACTTTGTCATTGATTATGCAAAGACACTTTTTAAGCCAGAGTTACCAAGCGAAATTAACAAAATAAAAAAGAAATACACTAAAAACAAATTACCTCACTTCTTTGTATATGCAAAAGATAAGACAGAGGACAAAGTAGAGCCGGTAAATAACAGTGTTGTAAACAAACTCAAAGAAATAATACCAAAAGTGAAACTGAATTTTAACGCTGCTAATATAGGTGACTTTGATTACAAAGTGTTAATGAGTAGGAAGCTGGTAAAGGACAACGGCTTGAAACAAATCATTATAGATGAGTACACCAAGCATGATTTGAAGAAACACAAAATTGAATTCGTTCAAACAAAAGATGATTGGACTGGAGATAATCATTATATCTTTCACAAAATAAGGAATGAGTTATTAGAAGTTGGAAAAGATTTATCATACATAGTTGACGTTTTAGTAGAATATCTCTACAAACATAAAAACAGCGATCATAAAACAACACTTTGGTCTTGTTTTGGGGACATTATTGTTGAGAACATCAAAAAGAATCTTAAAGATGGAGAAGTTCAGTGTCAGTTATGTGGAAAGAGGACGCCGTTAAAGGGAAAGTACACGAAATACTGTGATAGTTGCCGTGAAGATACAAAGAGAATTCAAATTAGAGAGCGTGTAAAGAAGCATAGATCAAAAAAAGTGTAACCATTTTAATAACGCCAAAACCCTTATATATCAAGGGAAATCAAGCTTTTAAGAGAGATTAATAAAATTAAAATAAGCAAAATATCAATAGAATAAAGGGTTTATCAATATTTTCAATAATGGTCTTTTAGGGAGTAAGATTCAGACTAATGTACAAAGTGAGAAAGATATTATCTTGTTCCCCATAAAAAAAGACGTATTTTGGTCAAAAAACTCCACACTTTTATTTTGAGAATAGAAAAAATTCCATATATTATATGGGTTTTTTAACTGCCCCGAAGGTATCCATATGATAGGGGTATGATTCCTATATTCAGTTTGATGACAAATAAATGCGTCTTATAACATCTGTGCCTACAATGTGACACTTGAATAACAATGTAATACATACCTGGCCTGCTGTGAAGCAGCCCACTGCTGAAACAGTGCAGTCATCTTTGGTTCATTTTTAAAACGTGGCTACAGCGTGACCACAATGGACCACACCTCAGCCTATGATGTGGTAGGCAAAACTTATTTTCGGAATTACTGAAGTCTGGGTACGTTGTGAAACGCCCCATAGTTACAAAGAGGACGGGGATTTAAACTCCTAGTCCTCCTCATACAAACAATAACTATGAAAAGGATGGATGTAGAAAGTGAAATTGGTTAAACAAAAAAAGTTTGGTAATTTAGTAATGGATTTTTACATGAATGAAGACAATGATATTTTTGCTACGCGTGAGCAAATTGGTAGTGCATTAATGTATGATGATCCAATTAGAGCGATATCTAAAATTCACAGCAGACACGAAGATAGATTTGTGAATAAATCAGTAGTGGTCAAACTGACCACCACTGACAAGAAGGCATATGACACAACACTTTATAATGCACGTGGTATTACAGAGATTTGTCGATGGGCAAGAACAGAAAAATCAGATGATTTCTTTGATTGGGTTACAGATGCAATAGAAGATATCCGTAGAAATGGTGTATATGTATCGGAAGATGCAACACATGAACAGCTAAAATTTAACGTTGATGGTTTCATTGCTAATCTTGACACCTGTAATGTTACCCAACTCTATGACCATATCGAGAAATTCCTCGCCTTCCACCGTGAGAAGAAAACGCGTTTTCTTTATGAGCGTAAAAATGTGAAGCGACATAAAAACAAGAAGTACAAGGATCACATTGACAGCATGGAAGAACTTCGTGACCGATTAGTTACATACTTGAACGTTAAGATTGATACATATAACAATTCTAACCAGGCAGGATTAGCACAAGAGTATGTACGAATTAGAGGAATGGTTGAATGGAAGGTTGAGAACATGCGTTATCGTTCTGCAGCGTGTAAATAATACATAGATGAGAAAAAGTGTAACCATTTTAATAACGCCAAAACCCTTATATATCAAGGGAAATCAAGCTTTTAAGAGAGATTAATAAAATTAAAATAAGCAAAATATCAATAGAATAAAGGGTTTATCAATATTTTCAATAATGGTCTTTTAGGGAGTAAGATTCAGACTAATGTACAAAGTGAGAAAGATATTATCTTGTTCCCCATAAAAAAAGACGTATTTTGGTCAAAAAACTCCACACTTTTATTTTGGAATAGTTAAAAATTCCATATAAAATAAGGGATTTTTCACAGCCTGAAAGGTCTCCATATGATAGGGGTATGATTCCTATATTCAGTTTAATGACAAATGAATACGTCTTAATAACATCTATGTAACGATTTAAACACTATATGAACAATGTAATACATACCTGGCCTGCTGTGAAGCAGCCCACTGCTGAAATAGTGCAGTCATCTTTGGTTCATTTTTAGAACGTGGCTACACTGAGGCCACAATGGGCCACGCTTCAGCCTATGATGTGGTAGGCAAACTTAATTTACGGAATTACTGAAATCTGGGCACGTTGTGAAACGCCCCATAGTTAAGATTAGCAGAGCTGAGATGATGTAAGGAAGGGGAGCCGCCTTTAATGGTTGAAGGCTCCTCTTTGCTTGCACAATAAATTAACTATGAAAAGGATGGATGTAGAAAGTGATTAAAGTGGATCAATTGGAAACAATCGAGTACAAAGGTGTTCGTGTATTACTGACCAGCCAATTGGCTAAAGTTTACAAAACTGAAGCCCAAATTCTTACCAATAATTTTAATAGAAACAAAACCAGATATACCGAAGGGAAGCACTATATCTCACTAACAGGTCAAGAGAAACGAGACTTTCTCAACCAACATCAAAATGATTTAGGTTCAAAAAAAGCATTAACGCTCTACCTTTGGACTGAAAGGGGTGCAAGGATGCATGCAAAATCACTTAACACAGATCCAGCATGGGAAGCCTATGAATCATTGGTTGATGATTACTACGATGTAAAAGAGCAGCTTGATGAGCTTACTGAGATTGCTAAGAGAAATGGCTTCGCTACCTTTGCTCAATTTAATGAGAACCGTTTTAGTGTGGGAAGAACAATCAAGACGTTTCGAGATTGTGCACCAAGGGAACTTATTGGGATTGCAGAAGATTTTAGAGATTATGTAGGCCAATTAGATGCTGGAACACGTATCAATCGTTGTAACTCTGCAATTAAGGGGTTAGAGGAAAGATACAATAAAAGTGGATATTCAGAAGCGTATCGAATCATTGCTGATGTGATGAGGATTCAACATACAACTAAAATACGCAGCCAAGCACAACAGCATAGACGTGAGAAAGAACGAATGGTAAAGGAAGTCAACAATACATAGATGAGAAAAGTAACAATAGATCAATATGGAGTGGTTGTGAAGGTTGAGAAACCAGAACATCCAGTGAATAAAAAGTAATTCTAATTTGGACAGTGTTTAGGATTTATTCCTAGACATGATCGAGGTTAGAAAACGGAAAACAAAAAGGCCAGCAACAAAAAAGGCTGGCTGTTATAGGAGTTTTGAGTTTTATGGATAATGGGTGCATTAAAAATGAATTGGGAAAACGAATAGGCAGAACTGAGTATTTTTTCAATAAAGTAAACATAATTAAATTGATGTTAATTGATTTCGATTGTGAGATACGGGGAATCATAAGTCAATACGTCAGTGATTGTATACCTTTTCGGAATTTTGCGATCTATTGCAACCTGGTTTAATGCATTAATGATTTTATCTAAAGTTTCTAAATCAACACGCTTTGCTTTTCCTTTAGTGAAATCATTGACTGTATTTGGTCTTAGATCGGCAATTGTTGCTAATTTATTCATTGATATGCCTAACTGATATAAGGTTTCATCCAGTACTATTTTAATCATTTATATGATAATTCCTTTCATTGATATTATTTATCTTCAATTATACACGAGAAAAAAGAGCCGATAAACACATATATAATAAGTAGATAAAAATTATATCGGGAAATAGATAAAAAAGTGTTGACTATAACTATTAACCGATATATACTTTAACCATAAGCGATAAACAAACGGTTAAAGGAGACGATACATATGAAAACAAACCAAGTTAAAATTCAAGAGGTAATCAATCATTGCGAAATCAGTCCAAAGGCAATCAACGTAATTGCACAGTTGAAATTCTTCCTGCAAAACGATGAGGATTACACTAAGTTTGTAGATGAATATGAGAAACGCAGCTTGATTGACAGTGACAAGCCTGGATCGGTAATTCTTGAGTTAGCCCGTGAGATTGGATCATATCACTATGATAACGTAACACTGGATGAGTTAGCAATGATGGATGAGAAGACAGCACTAGAAAAGTTGTTCGTAGAGCCTGTAAACATCGGAATGCTGGCAAGAGTAAAGGAACATGCAGTGAAGGCAGGAGAGACGTTTGTAGACGGTCTGAAGCGCTTGTATGAGTACAAGGTAAGCAATCCTAAACATAGCATCATGACATCATTATTATATGTGTAATTGGTTCGTGTAACAGTGTGTTGTAACTATGAAACAGCGTACTAGAACTATTGATTTACAATCCATAGTGAAGGAATGATACCATGTTAACCCTGTCTACAATACAAGAACACCATTTCCTGAAAAACTTTATGAACGAATTTAATAAACCATCAATCCGAAAAGCTTTAAATGAAATGACAAAACAAGATAACGAAGTAATCGAAGATTATAACAATATATATAATGAACTTCTTAATGGGCACTATGACATGAAATATGATGAAATGACCTCATTTAGTATTGTTGAAGACTTAAACAAAAATCACTATTCTTTCTATCGCAATGATGAACTAATTACAACTGGGTCAATTCTTTGGATGATTAGAACCCTATATTGGTTCATGGACTCAATTACTTTGATTGATAATGATAAAAATGAATTGCAAAAAATACTTGAATATGAAACCGGATTGGATAGTTTAGTAATTGAAAATATGACATGGGATAGTCTAATTGATTTGACAATTTCCGTTGGGCTGTAGGAGGTATGAACATGAATCAATATCTAAATGATTATGAATTACTCAGTGAGGAACATAAGCAGCTATACACCCAAGATGAGTACATTGCTATGCGTCAAATGACTGAGCGTCATTTCAATACATTTAATAAAAATAAAGAATTGTTGGGTCGATTATCTAATAATGATTTTCTGAAGGAATATCCAATGTATCAATTGGTTGTGGACGTACTGAACGGAATCAATAAGGATATGGATAGTGTAGACGAATACACGGGAAACTTCATTAATCAATTAGAAATGGATCTGTTTAAAATGACGGATGTCCAGGAAGTAATTGAGCGTAAAGGAAAGCTTGAGTTTAGATTAATTAGTGCGGAAGAGATGGAATAGAAGGGAGTCAATAAGATGTATAGGACAGGTAAACTTATGGATGGTAAATTGTACTTGAAAACGCGTAAGGGTAACTGGGTAAACATTAGATACTATTTAGACAACATAAGTTAATTGAATATAAGCATATTATAAAGAGGATCATCTTTTTAAACAAAGGTGAATGATCCTCTTTTAGTGCGTTTATACATTATAAAAGAAAAGCCTAAGCAGTAATACTAACTGTCTACATAGTGAAACAATAAAGCCCTTAGGCAGTATCCTAGGGCTCATGGAATCATGTTCAATAAATCGAATTCGCTTAGTTATGTTTTCTGTGTCTAATCAGTCCAATAACGCATGTTATGATGGTAAGTATGCTTAGCAGCTTGACTGCAATATTAAAGCCTGTTGAAAAGTCCAGGAATGATAAGATGATTGGTGGAATCAGTAACAGTATATACATCCATTGTTTGCTCATATCTATACCTCCTTTGTTATTAGGTAAAACAGTTGTCAGTTGTCGAGTTGTTGTTGATTATAGTCAACGGCAAAGTTATAATATTGTTAGGGTGTAGGGAACCAAATTTCGATTCCCTACGGTGTTGGCCTAGTGCCTTGAGTGTTTGTCCTTTCGTGGAGGATAGACACTCTTTTCAATTTGTGATTGTTCATGCTGTAGACGTTCGGCCTGTTCCTTCCTTCTTAGTCGCTTCTCGTCAGTTATGAACTTGGTGAGTGCTAAGAGTAATGAGAGGAAGGAGATTAGAAGTGCAATGTAAGGTATGTATTGTGTCATGGATTCACCTCCTTACTAGGTGATTACCCTTACAAGTAATATTATAAACTAAACATAATTAAATTACAATAAAAACAGAAAAATAAAATACAAATATTTATTTAATTGGATATGGATTGTAGGCGTGATTTTAGGTTGTAAGATGGATGTAGTAGGAAAGTACATATATAGCGTAAATAAGGCATGATAAGGCGTAGGTTAGATGTGGTGATGTATGGACTATGGATGTATGTAGGTAGGGTGGTCAAGATAAGGCAGATAGAGTGAATGACGTATATAAGTCTTACATACTTAAATAAGTAAGTATAATGATGCAGATGGATACGTATTAAAGTGATGATAATAGCGTAAATAAGTGTTGACGAAATCGCGGCCTGTTACTATACGATTTACATGGGACACAATGCGTCCCATAGGACAGAGAACAATATTCTTGCCTAGAATCCAGTATAAAAGCAACATTTTTTTACAATTATCTGATGGGTAAGCAATGCCAGGTTTAATGGTCATGCTTGGTTTCTAAATGATATACAATACATCTTATATACCATCTATAAAGGGTATGGGGGGGTAGAAAAAAGTATAAAATCTGGCAAACTGCCAAAATTTGCGCTAGCACTTCCATCTACACACCCACCTTATTTATCTATTTCATTCATCACCTTAACCTGTCCATTTCCTCTAATTTTGGCCTGTTTTCTATCGTATTTTGCATCGTCCTATTGCCCAGAATCCCTCTATTTATAAGCGTTTTTCCGTCATTATTTAATCGATAATTATCATTAAATTTATCAATTTCATATTAAAAACAATAAAAAAGCCTTATCTTATAGGGGTTTATCGATACAAATGTATCAAAATGACCAAAATCCTTATAAAATAAGGCTTTTTATAATTTCACGATACAAATTTACTTCATTAACAAGGGAGAAGATTAATGAATATCAAGGATTCAAGATTTACACGTAAACCAGATGAGTCAGTCGATGAATATAAGTACCGTATCTGTAGCAATAAAGAAGAATATGACCTGGATACTTGGCAAGATGTTGCTGATGTTCTAAATACTGAACTTGATCTCACCAATTCAGAATCTGTATACCGTAAATGGTTTAGGAACTTTGACAGTGGTGTTGAGCATGGTATTAAGAAGTATGCCAACAATGAGGCAGTTCAAGAAATGAAGGATGCAGCATTGGATATTAAAAAGGAACGTATTAAGCTGCAGACTGAGAAACTTGAATATAACAAATCTATACGTATTGATGCACGTAACGAGTTGCTGGAAGAGAAGATTCTAAACGCAATTACTAATCGTCCATCTATTCAAGTACCAGAAATCACTATCAAGAAAAATAATGTCAAACGTGACTATCTATTTCCTATTGCTGACATTCATTATGCAGCTAAGTTTGAACTTCGTGGTTGGATGGATGAGATTCTAAATGAGTACAACCCACAAATTGCACAGAAGCGTCTATGGAATATCCTTGAACAGTTTGTTGAACGCAATGATCAAGATAAAATTAATCATGTTCATCTATATAATCTAGGGGACAGTTTAGATGGTATTCTTCGTATGAGTCAGTTGCAATGGATTCAAATGGGGAATGTTGATTCGGCAATTGAATTTGCTGATTTCATTAGCAATTGGATTAATGAACTCTCTAAATATGCTTCAGTGGACTATTATTCTGTCGTTGGTAATCATACAGAACTTAGAATCCTTAATGGTCAACGTGGAGATTTTCCACATGAGAACATGGAGAAAGTAGTCAGCCATATCATAAGTTGCAATCTTAATAATAATAAAAACGTAAATATACATAACTGTAAGTCGATGGCTTATAACAATATTCTAGGAACGAAAGTATTAGCAGTCCATGGACACGAAGAAAAGAATCTTGAGCGAAGCTTAATGGAATATTCGAGAATTTATAATCATCCAGTAGATCTTATGCTTAGTGGACATTATCACCATGCTCACGAAAAGACAATTGGTTTTAATGGCATGATTGATACTGAATTTGTACAAGTTCCTAGTGTAGTTGGAATAGATGACTTTAGTTTGAAAATTAAGAAGGTAGCGAACCCTGCTGCTCACCTAATGGTAATCGAAGAGGGTAAGGGTAGAGTAACTACTCATAAACTTAAAGTTAAATAATCAAATAAGAAGAACGCAAGCAGACAAAATTACTTGTCTGTTTATTTGTTTTTATTTGTTGAGAAGGAATCGGCTGTTTAAGCTGGTTTAAAAATGGGCCTCTCCCTCCCACATCCTTCTCTTCATTTTTATCTTCAATTATGGGAGTTACAAATAGGAAGGTGAATATATGACGGGGAGAGCAGTAGAAAACAAGAAGAAGTGTACAAGCTGCAATAACTATCTGAGATTTGATTTGTTTTATAAGTCCTATAATAAACTGGACTCAGACGGATACATAAGAGTATGTAAAGAATGCCTTAAAAATCAAATAGATTACAATAATATTCAGACAATTAAAGACGCACTAATGAATATTAACCGTCCTTTTATCCATGACTTATGGATGTCTTCTGGTGAAGAATCTGTTGCTAAAAGTAGTGATCATTTCGGACTGTACATGAAGACCTTAGCACTTAAAGATTTTAAATTTCTGACCTGGAAGGATAGTAATGAGAACGGCACAAAGGAGCAAATTGAATCATTAACAACGCAGACAGAGGTTGCCGATATTTCAAACGAATTAGATCGAACTAATAAAGAAGATGTAATAAGAATGGTTGGTTATGATCCATTCGAATTTGAAAATGAATCAGATAAACGACATCTTTATAATAAACTAGTTGATTTTCTTGATGACAGTACCTTAGAAGATAGTTTTAAATTGCCAGCGGTAATTGAAATTGTTAAGACATTCAATCAGCTTGACAAAATCAATAGTGCATTATCACTTGCAACTTCGAATATAGCTTCAGTAACTGATAATGCTGGTGGAATTAAATCACTCATTGACTCTAAAGAGAAGATGCTTAAGTCAGTGTTGGCATTGGCGAAAGACAATGGGATATCTGTTAATCACAACAATAATAAAAGTAAGGGCTCAGGCACACTAAGCGGAGTTATTAAGCTATTACAAGAAAAAGGCTTTGAAGAAGCTGAGGTAAACGTATTTAACATTGAGACATGTGAAGGCATGAGGCAAGTTGCTGACATCAGTAATCAAAGTATCATTAAACAATTACAATTCGATGAAAATGATTACACGTCAATGATCATAGAACAAAGGGAAATGCTTCAACAATTAGAGCAAAGTAATGAAAAGCTTAATGAAGAGATCAGAATTCTTCGTAAAGAGTTGTTGAAATCAAAAGAAGGTGAGACATCATGAAAAATAACATGTCTCAACGCAAAATTGATGGATACTTAAAACTAGCTGAAATTGTCAACTGGGGAAGACAATACCCCGTTAGATTTGTTGAAAGATTTTTTGGTATGGAGCTATTGGATTATCAGAAGTATGTTTTCTTGCAAAGTTGGACTACCCCTTTTGTACTTTGGTGTATGGGACGGAATGCGGGGAAAACGACCCTTGGGTCACCTTTTATTATGGCGAAATCCTTGCTTATCCCTAATTTTGAAGCATATATTCTAGCTGGTGTAGGTTCTCAGTCTCAGGAAATGTTTATGAAGATTGAGAAAATAGCTAAACGTGAGATTGCTTCTTTTACTGGACTTACTGACATTTTTTATAACGAGACAGTAAAGAGTGCAGCAAACACAGACGGTTTTACTCATAACCCAGCTTCATTCCAGTACAAGTTGTACAACAACAGTATTGTTAGGTCATTGAATGGTTCTTTTGACAACAATCGTTCGAAAAGAAGTAATTTAAACTTCTATGATGAGAGCGGCTTTGCTCCTGATGAACTGTTTACAACTTCCGAGCCATTTACTGCCCAAAACAGTGATTTTCGTCTTGGTGGGGAAGTAGATGTTACTATGCTACCGAGGGAATTCCCTAATCAGTTGATATATGCTTCTTCTGCATCCTCTACAGATACTTATTTTTATCGTAAATATAGAGACTTTGCTAAAAAAATGTATTTGGGTGATAAGCGATACTTTGTTGCTGACATCAGTTCTGATGTTGTTATCAATGCTACATATAACGGTAAACTCTATCCTGTTTCACTATTGACTCAAGAAACTGTTGATTCAGCAATGCGAGACAATAAGGAAAAGGCAATGCGGGAATACAAGAATATTTTCACAACAGAAGGATCAGACCAACAAATAATTAAGAGGGCGGCAATAATCAGGAATTCTGAAATAAAGATACCTGTATTAGCTAATGATGGGAAGAAAAGATTCGCCATAGCCATTGACCCTGCTCGACAACATGACAACTCTATTTGTACACCTGCAGAAATCATCTATGATGACAATGTTGGATATAAAATGATCATCTCAAACTCAGTATGTTTCACAGATATCGCAAAGAAAAAAAAGACTCCAATGAAGACACCTGATCAGATCAATCATTTTAAGCAGATATTACTTGATTATAATGGTCCACAAGCAGCCGACTATGAAAACATTGATGCTGTGATGATTGATGCAGGTGCTGGTGGAGCTGGCATTTCAGCATGGGCCGATGGACTCCTATCTGATTGGACAGATTCCAAAAATGTAAAACACAAAGGTCTTATTGATAAAAACCATGATGAATATAGTGTCCATGCTCATAAATATCCTAATGCTGCAAATATTCTAAAATTGCTATCGCCACAAAAATACAAACGCGAAATGTTTGAAGCTTTGATTGAGATGATGAATCTTGATTTGATTACTTTTACTGAAACATATGACAATAAAGGAATCCTCAATATTATGGGTGAGGATGGGAACTCAAAACAGCATAAGTTGTCATTTGATGAAGAGTTAGCTCTCGTAAACGTAGATATTGCAAAAGAAGAATTAGTGAGTATTTACGAATTTAAGAGCACTAACGGAAATGTTAGGTATGATCTTCCTCCAGACAAACAAAGTAAGATTGGCGATGACAGAGCATACACGATTGCTATGTTGGCATGGCATTTAAGGAATTTAAGGCGTGAAAATATAACGAGCAAGAAGCCTAACATTATAGACAACCCTAATGAGTATTTTCTCATGCGAAAACCAAGTATTTACCATAAGCGGTAAGGAGGTGAAAATTTGACCGAAGTCATATCTCAACAACAAATTGATGAGCAGCAAATGAAAAACCAAATGATTGAGACTTTTAAGAGTATCGCTCTCATTAATCTTAATACAGAGACAGCATCTAATCGTGTTATTGGAAACTACACCAAAGAGGATATCAAAAAATATCTAAATGGTATGTCTAATGTAGAGAATCAAAAGAAACTGAGGAATATCAGTAGACAATTGTACTATACGTCTTCTCAATATAGACGATTGATTAATTACTATGCTACTTTGTTTAATCTTGACTATGTAGTTGAGGGATATGGAACAAATCCTGAAAAGTTAGATATTGATAAATATAAAGAAACATACTACAACAATGTTGATTATGTTGAAAAGATGAATATCAAACATGAATTCACGAAAGCAAGACTCGTTGCATATAGAGATGGTATTTTCTACGGTTTTGCAAGAGTTACTAAGAATGGATTTTACATTCAAGAACTAAACCCTGATTATTGCAGACTTTCTTTCGTAGATCCTTCAACTGGATTGTTGGGCTATTCTTTTGATTTCTCTTCGATCAACAAAACAACTAATAAGATTGAAATGTATCCAGAAGAATTTCAGAAGATTTATCGTAAAATACAGTCTGGTAAAAATGAGCCCAAGCTTCAAAAAATTCAGTCACCATTTGCAATATGTGTTAAATCTAACTTAGATGCACATTCTATCCCTCCATTTGTTTCGCTGTTTGAAGGATTGTTGGACATTGCAGATTTCAAAGCCTTAAACAAAAACAACGAAGAGATTGGGAACTATAAACTACTGTTTCAAAAGATTCCGATGAGGACAGATAAGGATGCTTCTGTTAACTCATTCTTGATTGATAAGGACTTTGCCCAGGTATTTCATGACAATATCGAATCAAACCTACCACCACAAGTTGGTTTAATGACTTCCCCTATGGATATTGAAGCGATAAACTTTGATCGGGATGCTGTTGACAAAAACAAGGTTGGTGAAGCGACTAGTCAATATTGGAAAGAAGCTGGTGTATCAGAGTTATTGTTTGGTTCAAGCGCGAATTCTAGCACAGGACTAAAATCGTCAATTATAGTTGACGAATCTGATGCTTTCTTTTTAGTCAAAGATATTGAGAGATGGATTAATGAACATTTAAAACAAACACAATCAGCAGAATATAAGTTTAGAGTAAGAATTCTTAAAACTACTGAGCATAACGCGAACAGTTATCGAGAGGCAAGGCTAAAGGAAGCTCAATTCGGTATGCCTGTTAAGAATGAAATTATGGCGACCATTGGGTCACAGCCTAGTGCAATTTATTTAAATGCTTTCTTAGAAAATGAAGTGCTTCAATTGACAGACAAACTCGTACCACTCAGATCCTCACACACCGGAGATGCAACTACTAATGAAGGTGGAGCACCCGAAAAAGACGAATCAGATCTTTCTGATAAAGGAATGCAAACAAAAAACTTAGATAGCAATGATTCACAGTAAGGAGGTGATTAAGTGGATAATATCATAAAGTTTAATGTCAAACTAACAGACATTGAAGCAATCAATCCCCTCTTTTCCAAGTGCAAGATTAGAGTTTTGTATGCAGGATTAAATAGGAATAATAACTATATTTCTAAAGAAGCAGTAATGAATGCAATTCCTTCAATTTATAATGTTCCAATCATCGGAGAGTATTTTACAGATGTAGATAACTTTGGTGGTCATGGTGGCGAAATTGACGTTTCAGGGGATAGACCTAAATGGGTTAATACAACCTTTCCTTATGGCCTGATACCCGAAAGTGCAGAAATATACTGGGAAACAGTAACCGAAGATACCGGAGAAGTGAATGATTATCTTGTTGTAGATAATGCCTTCCTTTGGACAGGTCGATATCCAGAAGCTAGAATGCTCATTGGACAGGAATTCAATCAATCAATGGAGATTGATGTCCAAAAGGGAAATTATACAACAATCGATGGTCAAAAGACTTATGAGATTCAAAAATTTGTCTTCTCTGCTCTATGCATTCTTGGTATCAGTAAGGAAAGTGATCCAAACGGACATGTAGAGCCTTGCTTCGAAAGTTCATCTATTGTTGCTTATGAGTTAGATAAAGATAAGTTTAAATTCGAATTTAATCAAATGGTAAGTGAATTAAAGTTCTCTTTTAAAAAATCAACCTCTTTTGAGGATGATGTAAATAAACATAATTATCATCGAGGAGGGAAAAGGGTGGATGAAATCCTTGAAATGCTTGCTCAATACAGTTTAACTATTGATGATCTGCGAGCAAAGGGAATCAATCACGAAGACTTCTCTTTAGAGGAATTAGAAGCGCAAGTTAAAACAAAATTTGCATTGACTGGCTCTCAACTCTTCGAAGAGGTTGCTCGTGAAATTAATACATTTGGAATGGTAGATTTTTATGGTTACGAGTTTCCGAGATATGCTCTTGTAGACGTGGATACCGAAAATAATAAGGTAGTCACTCAAGATTATGAGAATTGGTATCTGGTGGGCTTTGATTATTCTCTATCTGGAGACAAAGTTAATATTACTAAAGAGTCTGCTAAAAGATTTAAAGTTAACTACGCTCCAATGGAATTAGAATCTGAAGCAAATTTCTCTACTGAGTTTTTCAAAAAGTTTACGGACGACATTCAAACCAAGACAACAGAAAAAGTCACTTCTGAATATGAGTTAAAACTGACTGAAAAAGATAGTGAAATTTCTCGTCAAACACAAAAATACAATGAATTGAATGAGCAGTTTACTCAAGTTTCAGAGCAGTATTCAGCTAAACTCAATGAAGAGCGCGAAACTAAAGAAACAGAACTATTCACCTCATTCTCTTCTGAGCTTACCGAAGAAGAAATGAAAGAAGTTAAAGAGAAAAAGTCTGAATATTCGCTTGATGAACTTCAAGATAAACTATTTGCACTAGTTGGCAAAAAGAAGGCGAAATTTAGTTTTGAGAAACAACCTGCAGTTATCGACTTAAATACAGATGAAACAAAACAAAAGAAATCCGGTAAATCGTATGATGTTCTATTTAATAACTAAATTAATTCAACACACCAAAAGTGTGTTTTTATTTTGCTTAAATTCTAAGGAGGATTATATTAATGGCTATTCGCACAGATAAATTGCAAGCTACTTATGCAGGCAATATCGAGAGTGTTGTATTTGACAAAGATGTACAAAACGGTGAAATTGGTGTACTAGGTTCACACGTGGGAAGAGAAACAGTTCAGGCGTCTGCTCCTACTGATGTTACAAAAGAAGAAATTTTGATTGTAGCTTCCCCTGAAGTTGTATACGAAAAAGAAAAAAATCTTCTCGACTTCGTTAATAAGGCTGGAAAACCGGCTCGTGCCTATCATCATACGGAAGGAGACATCATCACAGTTACTGATGACGTGATTGATGGAACCTCTGTTGTTAATCAATATCTGGTCCCAGAAAACGGAAAGACAAAGCTGGTTCCGGCTGCTGACTTATCTGGTGGAACCCGTTTTGCTGCCCAAGTAATTGAAAAAGGCAGACTCTATGGACAACCTGCAACAGCGTTTAAAGTTCTAACTGTTTAATAAATATATTTAAAATACTAGGAGGATACACATTATTATGGAACGTAATATTCTTATTGATCTGGCTACAGACCTTGCAAAAGGTTCTGTTGCTAATTATTCCACAGAAGAGGCAAACGAAAAGTTGCGTGAGGCTCTTAACAAACTAACTGGAACTGATGGAAAGTTTAACGCTAAAAAGTTCCGTAGAAATAAAAATGAAGTTTTTGAGATTATTGAGGAAGTAGTAGATTTGCGTGTTGAAGAAGGAATCAAAAATCAATTTGATCAGTTTGTTGATTATCGTAGCGTAGCATTCGGTGACAAACTTCAGTTCCGTCCTGAAACCGATGAGTTGTTTGAAGTAGCAAAAATTGCTGGTGGTACAAATAACCTTCGTCGTCAACGGATTCATCAACATGAAACCTATCAAATCGATACTGAGTGGAATGGAGTTAAGATTTATGAAGAACTCGAACGTTTCCTTGCTGGTCGGGTTGATTGGGTTGAATTGATTAATAGAGTAGAGCGTTCATTCCAGAACGAAATTACGAATGATATTTTCACGGCTGTTAAAGCAGCTTACAATGGCCTGACTTCTCCATACAAAGTTACTGGTGCTTTTGATGCCGATGAATTCAATGAGCTTGTAGAGCATATTCGTGCTAAAACAGGTATGACACCAATGGTTATTGGTACTCGTCTTGCTGTTCAAAAAGCAGTTCCTCAGTATGTTTCCGATGACATGAAGAAAGAACGCAATCAAAACGGATACTTTAAAATGGTTGATGGTATCACTTTCGGTATTATTCCTCAAGCACACAAAATTGGTACTGATGAGTTTGCTATTGACAATAACTTCTTGCTCATTCTTCCGAATGGTAATGAAAAAATTGTGAAATTCGTTATGGAAGGCGAATCTATGATTAAAGAGGTTCTTGGTCAAACAAATGCAGACGACACTCAGGAGTACACTCTTCGTAAGAAGTATGGTGTAGGCGTTGAGCGCGCTTCTAATTACGGAGTTTATATTCTCGTATAAGTTAATTAAAGAAACATAAGAAGAAGGGTTTATTGCTCTTCTTCTTTACTACTTTGAAGGGAGATTACGTTTTTGGCTAAATCAATGAGCAATAATAAAAAGAAAACAGACAAAGAAGAAACAAAGCAACCAGAAAGAAAAGTTAGAAAAAAGCTAGATGAAAATATGCTAGTTCCTATTGTTAGTAATGTTGATGGAACATTGATTTATAAGGGTGGACGTTCAGGTCAAGTATGGAAATTCAGTCAATATGGTGACGAAGATGTAATGGAGCTTAGTGAACTTCGTGCCATGCTCTCTTCCAATCGTGCATTTCTTGAAAAGGGTTGGATTAAAGTATTAGATGATGAAGTTGTTGAATATCTCAATCTTCAGCGCTTTCAGAAGAATGCAATCGATCGTGATGACATTGAGTACATGTTTACGCTTGATGTAGATCAAATTAATCAGACTATTGCAGATGCGTCTGTAAATGCAAAAGTGCTAATGTATGAGATGGCTAAGGATAAATATCTTACGGGTAAACTAAGAGATATTCATATTATCAATGCGATTGAAGAAGGTTTAGGACAAAAACTAGACCCTAATAAATAGTTGGGGTGTTGCTAGTGACTACTTTTGATGAAGTTTATGACGTGTTCTTAAGTCAAATTTCTGACCCAGTTTTTATGGATCAGGATAGTAATGATGAGTTAAAGTATCGATATTTGCTTAATAGTATTCCTAGATTCAGAAAGTGTAAGAGCGATCTATCGAATCGAGATACAAACGGGTTCATGGAAGATTTAACCGATGAAGACCTGCTAATCTTGGGAACTTTGATGGTTGTAGAATATCTAAACCCTCTAATCATCTCCATTGAAAACCTTAAACAGTTCATGTCTACAAAAGATTTTTCTATGACCTCACAAGCTGCTCATTTAAGACAATTACTCGATTTAAGAGAAATTAAGAGGAGCGAAGTCAACAAGTTAATATTAGATTACACCTATAATAATGGTGATTTAAGGAAACTTCGATGAGTTATAAAGATAAGTATCTTAGACGTGACACTTTTTATGGGGATAGTATTAGAAATATTAGAATCCATGAAACAAAGAATAAATTATCTGAACTTATGTACGATTCTCCTAATTATTTCAATGTAACTAAGTACGATTCTAATAAGACTATTGATGTTATCATCACCGATGATAGTGATAACCAAGAAATGAAAGCTTTTGTTGCAAAAATAGACGAGGATCTATTTGTGGGAGATTCATTCTTCTGGAATGGTCAATATTGGATGGTTTCTCATTACGATGAAATTGGAGAAATCTATAAGAGTGGAAAGTTACGACTTGCTGTATCGAGCCTCAAATGGCAAAACCCCAATGGTGAACTTCTTGAATATCCATTTATCTTCAACTCCGATAATCTATCTAACTTTGGAGTCGATGAGGGCAAGGTTATTTCCCTTCTCAATGACAGAAGGAACATTGCTATCCATTCATCCATTGAAAGCAAGGAGATTAAAGTTGGGCAGAGGTTTATATTCGATGATGCTGCCTGGAAGGTTGTCTCCATAAATCGGTTAAATCCTTTGATAGAAATAATCTTAGAGTCGGATATTATTGACACAGTAAAAGACAATATGGATCTTCGAATAGCTGATTATGTAAAGCCAAATTACTCTATCTTAGTGAATCCATCCAGTGTATCAATGAATGTCTCAGACACTCTGATGCTTGATGTTAAGGTGTTAAACAATGGAACAGAGATTGTATCACCAGATTTAACTTATATCTCGTCTGATAATGATGTATGCAGTGTTGACACTAGTGGAGTGATTGAAGCAATAAATGAGGGTACTGCAGTAATTGCTGTTGTCTACAAGAATGTCAGTATAAATATCGATGTAACAGTATCACAAGTTCCAGTTAACAATTACTCAGTCATCATTGCAGGTGATAGCACAGTATACAGAGCAAGAACTAAAGTGTATTCGTGTACATTTTATGATAATGGATCGCCTATTGATATGAGTGGAGCGTTTAGATTGACAGATGTAAATGGCAATCCGACCTCAGCAGCTACAATAACACAGCAATCCAACAATACTTGTACTGTGCGAGGAGACGCATTAGGAACTGTTATTCTTCATGTTTCCGATCCAACTGGAATAATTAAAGCCGAGAAATCATTACAAATCAAATCTGCATTATAAGGAGGGAGGCGATTGTCAAGATTACAAAACTTAGGTGATGATAAAACAACCATCATGTACCGACTCGCTGATTCAGCCGACCTTTGCAAAGCCCTATATTATAATGAACCTAATTTTCTTGAGCAACCGGATATAGAGGACACAGGTGATTTGTTTTATAACAACATCTTCCCCTTTAGTCGTATACCTGCATTGTCTGAAACGGGTAAAACCTACATCACTATGGCGTTCAGGGACTTTAAGAAGGTAAACAACGGCTTCAAAAGTGGATTTGTTTACCTCCATGCGTTCACACATGCCAATTTAATTAGAACCGATCATGGTTTCCTTAGATATGACTTCATTATCTCTGAAATTGATAGACTAATGAATGATCAACGAGGTATCGGGATAGGAAAAGCAGAATTCTACAAAATGGATGAGTACTATGTGAATGAACAATACATGGGAATGTATGTGGCCTATAAACTCTGGGAGTTTAACTAAATGAACATCAATGTTAACGATGTTCAACTAAAGACAATAGCCAACATACCATATGTTTACTGTGGAATTACTATTCAACCCAAGACGATTAACGAGATTGCGGAATCATATGATAAGTTTAACGAAAATTTGAGTTTGATTTCACTTACAGTTAAGGATATTCTGCCGAAGTTAAGCGAGACAGATCATTATGGGTATTTGCTGGATCAATCTATAGTAGAGGCTTTGTTAGTTACTCAGAACCATGACTTTCTCATGTATTATCTCTCAGCATTCGAATACTTCATTGACACCAACATTGAACTTGTTACTGATGGATCTGCTTTGAAAATCAATGATGCTCTATTTGAATATAGTGAGTTAGAATGTATTTCTGTCATATTAAAGATACAGAATTGTGTAGTTAATAGAGACGATGATGACTTTAATCCATTGAATGAAAGAGCAAGAAAGCTAAGAGAGAAAATACTAGAAAGACAAAAGAAACTAAAGAAGATAAAGGGTTCGGATAATAATAATCAATTAACCTTCCAGGATTTGATATCAATTTTGGCATCAAATGGAAATGGGATTAGCATATTCAATATTTTTTCATTGAATTATTATCAATTTAATGATCAGTTCAATCGAATGAAGATGATTGATGAATATAATGTCAACATACAAGCGCTGCTTCATGGTGCTGATTCCAAAAACATCGAATTAAAACATTGGATTTCTAAGATGAGTTAAATAACTCGTCTTTTTTTTAATTTAAATATTATATTTGGAGGAATTTATTTATGCGTTATGGCTCTAGAGAGATTATGGATGTAGTTTTGAAAGATCCGGTTACACTGGAACCAAAGGTTTACCTTGAATCACTGACTACAAGTTCTATGGAGATTGCTGGTGCAACCGTATATGCTCGTGGTGGTAAAGGTCATCCAAAATTGATTGGATGGGATTCTGAGAAAGACATCACAATGAACATGGAAGATGCTTTGATTTCAAAAGAATCTCTTGGTGTCCTCACTGGTTCTCAGTTTACTGCTGGTGTAAAGAAAGTACATAAGAAAGAAGTGCTGACTGTAGTCGATGATGCAGGTGATTTGATTGTAACATTGTCCAAGCCAGCAGCTACTGGAAAACCAGCATTCTTCTTCAAAACTAAAGATGGTACTTCTATTGGTGAAAAGTTGACTCCAACTGTTACTGGAAGTGAGGCTGTATTCGCTGCTCCAAGCGGTGTTGTTGCTGGAGACCTTATTATTGCTGATTATTACTATGATTCCACTGCTACTGCTAAAAGTATGACTATTTCCGCTGACGTTTTCCCAGGTACATATCTCCTTGAAGGTACAACAATGTGGAGAACCGAGCAGGGATATGATGTGGAAGCTCTTTACACAATTCCAAAATTGAAAATCCTGCCTGGTTTTACTATCGGTATGGCTTCAAGTGGAGATCCTCAGCCATTTACATTCAATGCAGAGGTACTGAAAGATTCCAAGTCCACAGCAATGGTTATTATTGACGTTCTAGAAGAAGATTAAAAATAAATATATAGAGACAGGTATTAATTACTTGTCTCTATATTAATTTTCAATAAGACATTTTATAGAGCAAGCTTTATAAAAGTATGCTGTTACAAATGTCTTAAATAATATAAGGGAGATATTAAAATGACAAAAAAATTATCCATTGCAGCAATTAACAAGGCTAATAAGTCACTTGATAACAAGAAAAAGATCACCATTTTAGATGAATACGAAGTCACCATTAATCTGAACTTCAGAGACTCCGAAGTAGACAAGGTAGTGTTTGACTATTTAACACTGTTTGAGGATGCAAGTAAGAACGGGAATATTGATGAAGATTTTATTCGTGGTACAGGTGCAATTTTACATACATTGATTCTGCGTGAGTTCTCAGATGTCCCCATGATTCCAGCAAGCAGAAATTTGAAAGAGATTATTAAAGTAGCCACAGTACTCTATGATACTGGAATTATGGGTGAAGTAATCGCAGCGTTTAATGAAACAGAAATCAAGAAAGTATATTCAAAACTAGAAACGAATAGTAAACGAGTCGGTGAGATTCTTGGTGAATATGCACTCTCTTCGACTTTAGCTGAAGGAGATAGTCAAAATGACAACAGTCAAGAATATGAAGGAATTGGAGCAAGTACTTCAACGGAGGTTCTTCAGTAAAGCTCTTCAGCAGAATGTGGCTCCCACAGTAAAACGTGTAATGAAAGAAAGTATTGAAGATGAAGTGTATAGCGTCTATGAACCTGTTCCGGTTGAGTTCGGAGGGTACGAAAGACAACGTGAAAACGGTGGGTTGCTTGACGAGAACAATATGGAAGTAACGATGTTGAATGACAACACTCTGTCTGTTGAAAACATTAGATCTGACAATGGCAAGAATGTCGCTGAGACGGTTCTTACGGGTCAAGGTTATGATTTTGATTTTCCTTATAATGGTGTTCCTCGTGACTTCATTGAAGCAACCAGGGAAGAACTAAGAAATACTAATGAACATGTCGGTTCAATGTATCAAGGATTGAAGAGAATTGGACTAGACGTAAAAGTGAAGTGATTAATTTGTAGGAGGAATGTATAAATGAAGGCTAAAATTTATGGATTCGAGGTTGAGGGCACACCTGATGAGATTGTCGAGTTCAAAAGTAAACTAGATAGCCAATTCAAACAGCCCAACCAGATTACATACACATTTTCGCCTGTTTTGACAGGTGACCCACCCTCCAATCCGTTAGATTGGAATAAGATTACTTGTTCTACGAATTCAATGTATTAATAAAACAAATCCTTTTATTAATTCTTTCCCCTCCCCATTTCAATAGTTCTTGAAATAGATCGCATCAACTATGGTGCGGTCTTTTTTGTGAATTAACACAACAACAAAAAACACAAAACTATTCAGAAGCGATGTTGTATCGCTTCTTTTTTATTATCTAAAAGGAAGTGAATATAACATGTCAGAAAAATTAGCTATACTCATATCAGCAGAGTTAAATATGGGTTCTAGTGTCAAGTCAATTAATGATCAACTAAAAATTCTAGCTAAACACCCTTCTCTTCAGAAACTCAACATCAAAATCAACGTTGACGAAAGCTTCGTTAAATCGATCAATAAGTTTATCGACTCAGCCAGCAAGCTCAATGTTGCCTTGGCTACACAAAACAAAGTGGTTCAAGAGACAATTACGGAACACCGGAAACTTGATGGAAGTATAGAGAAAACAACGCAACAGATTCTCAAAAATGGCGAAGTAATCAATCGGACTAAAACCGTTCATGATGCGAATAAGAAGCTAATACAATCTGAGTCAAGTGCATATGAAAGCCAGCGTAAGACCATTAAACAACTTGAAAGAGAATTGTCTGATTACACCTTAACTAAACAGAAAGCCAGCAAGAACTCAGCTGGGCAAATAACTGGGTATAACAGATTCTATAAAAATGACGATGGCGACATGCTTAATGTCCGCGTTGACCAAGATGGGTATGTTAAAAAGTATGATGAGATTAATGACTTTCTGAAACGACAAAAAGAAGCTGTTGCTCAAGAACAAGCAATCAATAAACAGCGAGAACAAATCGCAAAAGAGGAATACAACACTCGAAAAGCATTACAGGATAGAACCGAAAAAGAACAAGCTGCTCACTATAAGCAATTAGAGGCGCTTGATAAGGCTCACTACCAAGCATTAAAAACTGATAGGGAGCGTAAAGAAGCTCTAGATAAAACGCATTATCTTGCCTTACAACAAAACGCAAAGCGAGAGCAACAATACCAAAAGACCTTAGCAGATACTGAAACGAAAATTGCAGACATTAAACGTAGATATAGTAAAGACTCTAGTGTTAGTAATGGACTAGCGGGCATTGAGAGTCAACTTGGTCAATTAAAGTCAGCTGGCAGTGTTGGTGATTTTAAATCAAGATTTGAACAACTCAACACCCAATTAAAACAGGTTGCCGCAAATGCTAAAACTGCAACAAGTCATACAATTGGTTTTGGCGAAGCGATGAAAACGGCAATGTCTAGATTTCCGATCTGGATGGCAGCTGCCACGGCCTTCTACGCGCCGCTCAGAGCAATGCAAAATGGTATTCAATATATTTATGACTTAGATACCGCAATGACCAATTTGCAAAAGGTAACAGATAATACGGCATCTGAATACCGTCAATTCATCCAAGATGCACAAAGTATAGGCGATGCAATTGGTGGCTTAACGTTAGATGTGGTCAAATCGACAACCGAATGGGCACGACTTGGATATACGATTCAAGAAGCAAAGGCACTAGCAAAAGAAACGCTGGTCTATCAAAATGTTGGTGACATCGAATCAGCAGAAAAAGCATCTCAAGCTCTAATTGCCACAATCAAAGGTTTTGGTGTTGAAGTAGATACCCAAGGTAAGAACATAGCAAAAGTCGTTGATATTTATAACGAAGTTGGTAACAAGTTTGCAATTAGTTCACAGGGCATCGGTGAAGCAATGAGACGTTCTGCGGCAAGTTTAAGTGGGGCTGGAAATACAATCGAACAATCAGTTGCCATGATTACAGCCGCGAATACGACTATTCAAGATCCTGCAAGAGTAGGTAATGCATTAATTTAGTGCCCTTATACAGTAATGTATATTGAATAACCCAGAATATGCGGGAAGTTCCTTAGAGCCTTAATTACTAAACCATATTAGAAATGATATGGTGGCAAAGAGTAATGTCTTTGGTAAAGTAAAAATATTAAGGATTGGATGATCCGCAGACACAGCCCTTAAATGGGAAGGTCTCAACGACTGCCAATGGGTGTCCTTGTTAAAGGATAGTGGTACAGTCTAAACCCTAAACAAATATGTCGAAAGACAGGGTATCATTGTAAAAACAATTTCTATGCGTATTAGAGGTGTGAGTGAGGAAGGTGAGGATCTTTCCGATCTCATCCCTACGCTTGAGGCTAAATTTGCTTCTGTTGGCCTAACGCTTAAAAAGAATGACAACACGTTTAAGAGTACATATGAAATATTTGAAGACTTGGCATCAGTTTGGGATCGTCTTTCTGATTTCCAACAAGCTGAATTTGTAGAATTGGTAGCTGGTAAACACCAAGGTAACATTGCTGCATCAATGATTGCCAACTGGAAAGATGCTCAAGATTCATTAGAGGCTGGTCTAAACTCCTTTGGTAGTGCCGCAAGAGAAAATGAGATATATCTGGAATCCATGCAAGGTAAGATTACGAAGTTTAAGAATGCAGTAAATGCGTTTTGGAGTGATGGTATTGAATCTGATTTTCTTAAATCTCTAATCGACTCGGGTACTGCTTTGATAAAAATACTTGGTAATCTTGGAACGACAATGATTTTACTAACGGGAATATTTTTAGCTTTTGGGCACCAAGCAATCGCTAAATTTGTTGTCGGATTGGCTACTGCTACTAAAGGACTGTTTACGTTAAGAACTGCCGCAACTGGGGCAACAGTGGCAATGAAGGGATTGCAACTGGCATTCGGCTGGATAGGTATTGCTACAGCATTAGGTACTTCACTCTATATGCTATTCAATAAAACCAAAGAGTCAGTGGATGAGGCCACTGAAAGTTACAACACACTAAAAGAAAGTATTACTGATACCTCAGATAACATTTCACAACTGGAAAGTTTGAATGAGGAATACAAATCGGGCAATAAGACGCAAGAAGAACTACTTGAGATTCGTGAAAAAATGAAAGAAATAATGCCTTCAATCATTAGTCATTATGACGATGAAGGAAAGGCAGTTTATAAAACTGGACAGGAAATTGACGGATTAATCCAGAAAGAAAAAGACTTACTAAAATCTAGACAAAACAACGCTGCATTGATGGCATCTGATGTTTTAACTGAACCCACACAGAAAATTGTAGATGCTAAAGCGAATATTGATAAATCTAGATTGGAATTTCAGTTTGCAGAGGCATCAAAGGTTGCTGCTGAATACGTTGGCGGCTTCCTAGAAGATAATAAAATCACAGTAGACCAAATTTTTGACTTAACAGATACAAGTAAACTAGATAAATTTCAAAGTGATATCGAAAAGATATTTTCCGACCGTGGTTTAAGTCAAAACGATGCTAATAAGTTCTTTTCTGCAATTAATCAGACTGATTCAGATTTCACA
This sequence comes from Paenibacillus sp. QJM3NY_38, assembly GCF_056173265.1. Lineage (NCBI taxonomy): Bacteria > Bacillati > Bacillota > Bacilli > Caryophanales > Paenibacillaceae > Paenibacillus > Paenibacillus sp. QJM3NY_38. The sequence continues at coordinate 5,622,785 of NZ_CM149665.1, read as the reverse complement.
AAATTCACTGAACTGATTAATGCTAACTTTGCAAAAATAGATGAAATTATATCAGTTAACAATGCTAAGATTAACGAAGCAAAATTAGAGTATGTATCTACTTTTGGCGACATAAACCAAGGTGTAATGAACGCTTTTTCTAGTGATGACCAAAATCTAAAGAGTATTCTCGATAAAACTGCTGAAGAATATATAAACTCTGTAGACATTACGAAAAACAGCAAAGAATTAATCATCTCTAACTACAGGAAACTGTCCAAAGATATTGCTAATGCTATTTCAAAAGATAATCTGGATCTCTCAAAGATGTTTGCCACTGGCGATTTTACAAACCTTTCTAATACCCTATCTTATCTTGAAAAGCAGTTCCCGCAACTTGATTCCGTCATAACTAATTTTTCAAATAGCGTAAAAGAGTCTAGTAAAGCAACTGGTGAACTGGCTGCAAATGTTTTAACCTTAAAATCTCAATTGGATAATGTCGCCAAGTCGAAAACTAACATAGAATTACTCAACAAGGCGCAAAAAGAATTAAAAGACACGAATCATGTATCGATTGATACAATGATCGACTTAATAGAAATTTACGATGACTACATTAATGTATCTAACCTAAGTAAGGAACAAATTCTAGAATACATTGAAACGAAAAAACAAGAAGAAATAGCTGTAGTTAGCGTAGAAAAGGCTAAAGCCAAAGCCTTTATTGATACTGCTCGTGCTGGATTGCTTGCGATGAAAGCTGCAAATTCTGTAAGTATTGTTCCTATTCCAGAAGCAACTTTTCTACTTGCTGAAGAAGCAATCAATCAACTTGAAAACCGTTTAGGTTTACTAGATGCAGCTACTCAAGATCTCATTTACACTTCTAAAGAAAATGAGCGCGAACAAGATAAGAGTAACGACACTTTTTCTGAAACGAATGAGATCCTAACAGAGACGCAAAAACGACTTCGTGCAATCCAAACGGAACTTGATAAGCTTAACAATAAAAGAAGTAAAATCAGAAAGGGTTCTGCAGAGTATCGTAAATCACTGATGGAAGAGATTTCTCTTCTCAAGGAACAGAAGAAACTGTACGAGGATGGAGTCAAGAATCCAGAGAAACTGGTTTCCACAAAGGTTACCACTACCTCAAAGAGTGCTAGTACTTCGGGTTATACAGGTACAGTCACCTCCTCATCCCCCACCAATGTGTCTGGTAACTATGCGTCAATAATTAACCACTATGCTTCACAATATGGTGTAGATCCAAAACTTATTGCGGCTATCATTCAAACCGAGAGTGGATTTAATTCCAATGCTGTCTCTTCTGCAGGAGCTCAAGGCTTAATGCAGTTAATGCCAGGCACAGCAAAAGGATTAGGTGTTAAAAATAGTTTTGACCCTGAGCAAAATATCAAAGGTGGAACATCTCATTTTGCTCGTTTGGTTAAAAAGTATAATGGTGACATTGAGCTCGCTCTATATGCTTACAATGCGGGTGAAGGCAATGTTGATAAATGGATAAAGAGCGGACAAATTAATAACATTCCATTTAAAGAAACAAGAAACTATGCCCCTAAAGTTCTGGCTAACTATAATGCAGTAGGTGGTACAGTAACTGCTACAACTACCTCCTCTTCTTCTACTGTTCCTTCTGTTTCTTCGAGTAGTACAGCGAAAAACAAAATTACACTTCCATCAAAAAGCGAACTCGAAGAAGCTAAGAATAATGCTATTAATACCGTCAGCACTCTAGAAAGCACTATCTACAATAAGGTAATTGATTTTATTAATGATGTTGTTGTGGAGTCCAACAACAAAATTGAAAAATTCGAAAATAGTATAAACAGATCTGAGAATAAGCAATCAAAATACTCTGAGACATCAAAAGAATGGCGTAAAGAAGAAATGTCTCAGATTAGTTATCTCACTAAACAACAAGATGAGTTACATAATCAAAACGAACGATTAAAACAACTAGTTAAGGAAAAGCAAATAACTTCGGGCGAATTTGATAAGCTGATGGAACAAAATAGCCTGAAGTGGCTTGAGATACAGGAACAGAAACAACAAAAAACCTTTGAATTATTTTCAAGTTCTCTGAATGAGATTGATGAACAGATCGCGTCATATGGTGATAAGATTGCATTTTCAAATGCGAAACTAACTAGTATGACCGAAGGAACTGAAAAGTACAATAAAGAATTGTTAAGTCAGATTCCCTTGTTAAAAGAACAGCAGAAACTCGCTTCAAAGGAAGCCGATTTAATTCGCGAACAGTTGAAAAAAGAAAAGTTAACTATTGTCCAGAAGAAAGAACTAAGTGAACGGCTAAATCAATTGTCCACTGATTGGTGGGACTACCAGGCAGCTATAAAAGATGTCAACGAGACAATCACAAGAGAACGTGAGTCAGCTGCAGATAAAGTAATTGATAATTACAAACGAATGCTTGAGAAAGAAAAGGAACTCGCTCTCAAAGCATACCAAGAGCAGACTGATGCAGAGAATAAGCGCCATGAACAAAGAGTTAACAACTTAAATGAAGAGTTGAAACTTTTCGAGGACGTTATTGCTGCTCAATTGGAGTCGCTGGATCGACAGTATTCGGAAGATGATTATAACACTGAATTAAATACAAAATTGAAAGAACAGCAACAATTACAAGATGATATTAATAAATTGGCTTTAGATGATTCTATTGAGGGAAGAGCTAGAAAGAAAGAACTTGAAGATCAACTATCTGCTAAAGAAGATGAAATATTTAAATTTAGACAAGATCGTGAACGTGAACTGCGCAAGCAAAATCTTAACGATCAACTTGAAGCAAAGCGTGACCAATTGGAGCAAGAAAAGAATGCTGTTGAAAAGAATCATGAAGAGAACCTAAAAACGATTGATGACGAGAAGAAAGCAAAAGAACAGTACTATAACGACATTCTTGAGGATGAAGAAAAATACTATCTCATGAAACAGAATCTCATGAGTGAAGATTCTTCAATTGTTCAGGGGGAACTGGATAAGATCAAAGGAGAGTATGCAAGCTTCTTCGATTTTCTGCAAAAACAGGCTTTTGAAACAAGTAAAGCAATGCAGAACATTAATTATGGTTTCAGCCAAGATTTTAAGAATGTAGAAGAATTCCCACCTTCTGTTGGTAATAATCAAAAAGAAGTTGCATGGAGCGATTATCTGAATAACAAAAAACGAGCAGAGGATTTAACACGAGAAGTAATTCAGCTTCAACGTGGGAAGAATCCCGATGCTAAAGCAATCAAATCTAAACAGGATGAAATTGCTTCATTAAGTAGTAAAAACAATGCATATCGTACTCAATATGGGTTCCCAGATGGACGTTATGATGAACTTAAAGGTATGGTTATGTCTGCTGAAACAGGTGGAATGACTCCTGCTTGGGGCAAGAGCGGTAAATTCCTACTTGCTCATGAGAAGGAATTAATCCTTAACAAAACCGATACAGCCAATCTAATTACTGCAGTTGATATTGCTCGTAGCATGGCAAATAAACTGAAGAATGTAGCTGCTAATTTGCTCATGCCTAAATCAAGTACACCTGCGATGGCTGGAGTTACAGAAATTTATATGCCTATTCATATCGAAAAGCTTAATGGTAATGAGGCAGGAGCTAATAGTTTCTTTACTACTATTAAAACTAAATTAAACAATCTTGGAGGAGAGCGGTAATAAACGCTCTTCTTCTTTTTATTGTGAGGTGAATATATGAAATGACAATTGCAGAAAGCCTCTATTTTGTGTATGACGGTATTCGAAGTGATGAAATGGGATTATTGAATGTTAATATGCAGTCTGGAATGCAGGAAGAAATGTTCATGCCTGAACAAAGCATCAAAGAGGTTTCAATAAGAGGACTAGATAACCCCTACTTTATCGAGGTTGAACGAAGACCTTTTACATTGAATCTTACTTTTGCTTTTGAGGATACATTTGATGATGACAAAATACAGACGGTTGAGAATTGGTTAGGAAACCAATCATTCTATAAACCTCTATACTTCTCGGACAATATTGAGAAATGGTACTACGTGATCTATACAGGTGAAACCAAATTGCTTCATAACAGTTTAAAGCAAGGATATGTACAGATTCAAATGAGAAGTATTGGCCCATATACTTATTCTCCTGTTTATGAGTCTGATTGGTACGATTGCTCGAATAACTCATCGGATGGAACAGAGATCATAATAGAAAACAAGAGGAATTTGGTGTGCAAGCCAGTAGTTCACATTGCCAAAGTTGGCAACGGTGAGATATCAATTCGAAATGATTCCAACCGAGGGAGTACATTTAGACTTATCAATCTCTTTAATAATGAAACTATAGTAATTGATTCAAATAAAGAAGACATCACCTCTGATATCCCATTAACATTCCACTTTGATGATGCATTTGGAGAGTATCCTACACTAGTATCTGGATTGAATTTTCTTCGGATTTTCGGAAATTGCAATTTAAAGTTCAGTTATCAGTACATAAATAACGGTTAGGAGAAACGATATTGATAGAAACAGAATTTAAAAATGCTATTCAAAAGCCCAAATATTATCTCTGTAAGCCTGACCTAAAACGAACGACTATTGCAAGATTATATGAGGTTGATAATGATAAACGTAAATTAAGTCGTGGAAACAATAGCGAGCTCAGTTTTACACTTGGACTGTATACAACCGATTTTAACAAGCGTAAACGAAATAAACATGTTGACATGGTGAAAGAAAAATACCTCATTCGTTTTGAACAAGGTATTGAAAAAGAATACTATATCATTGACAGTATTATGAAGTCCATGTCAGACAGCGACACGGTTAATATTAGTTGCTTTGGATTGGGATACGAACTAAGAGATAAGCTTATAAAGGATTATAGTGTTGTTTCCCACACACTGACTCAAATTGTTCATGATTTGCTTATCAACACAATCTGGAATATTGGGTATGTAGATCCTCAGTTTGAACTTAAGTATCGCTCATTCGACTTTAATGGAACTGTATTGGGTGGCATCAACGAAGCCGCATCATCATTCCAGGCATTAATTGTTTGGGATACTGTTAATCGTACCATTAATTTCTACGATCCTGAACAATATGGTGTTAACAAAGGGTTCAAAACTAAGTATGGCAAACTGATGAAGAGTGTTTCACAAGAGTTGAATACTGATGAGTTTTGTACACGACTTAAATTGTTTGGCAAAGATGGGATGTCTATTCAGGATGTCAACCCTTTAGGTTCAAACTTCATTCAAGACTTTTCCTATTTTATGTATCCATTTCAACAAGACTCGAATGGCAATGTTATCAGTCATAGTGACTATATGTCAGATGAATTATGTAAGGGATTAATACGATACAACCAATTATCAGAGCAGCATCAGACATCGTACAAAAACCTACTCAATCAAAAGACTACACTGCAGGAGCAACTTGCTGTTAAGGTTAATGAATTAAGTCAGCTTAAGAATGAACTGGATATTATTGAGGATAATCTAGCAACGGCAAATGCTACAGGTCAACCAACACAAGATTTAATCAATCAGAAGAATGTAAAACTATCTGCAATAAACTCTAAACAACAAGAAGTCGATTCAATAAACTCGCAATTAAAAACAGTTGATAATCAAATTGTGAGTCTTGGTAATCTTCTGAAAATAGAAAACAATCTTACTGCCAATGAAATCAAAGAGTTGAATCAGTTTATCATTGAAAAAGAAGCAGTAGAGACAAATATTTCTGACCCACAAGAACTTTTAGACTATGGCAAGAAAGAGTTTGAAAAGATCAGACAGCCAAAGATTATAGTTCAGATTGGATTAGTTAATTTCTATGAAATACTAACTGAACAGCACAATGTTGGTAAGTTAAATGTTGGTGATATTGTAACAGCTGAACACGATGAATTAGGGATACATGTAAAAGCTCATGTCTCAGATATTGCCTTTAATTACAAGGAATCAACTATTGATGTCACAGTTACCAATGCTGAAGACCTCCTAACAGATGAAGAACGCTTTATTAAGCAATTATATAAGACAATAAGCTCTTCTAATACTGTAGATATGAGTAAATATAAATGGAACGATGCAAAGGCTACTGTTGACGATGTTACAACCATTATCAATAATACTTGGAACGCTGTTAAAAGGGATATTATTGCAGGAGTCAATGAAGATGTAGAGATTTCTCGAAAAGGGATTATTATTCGAGATCCTAATCAGCCCAATAAGATTCTTATCATGCAACATGGTCAACTCGCCTTATCATCTGATGGAGGTAATACATGGAAGACAGCTGTTACTTCTGATGGTGTAATCGCTGAAAGAATAATCGGAAAATTACTACTGGGTAATAAACTATTGATTTCTGATGATCTGGGTACATTTACAATTGAAGGTAATCTGTTAACCATCAGAGATAAAAATCAAAAGGTTCGTGTTAGACTTGGCGAGTACAAAACCAACGTATACGGCTTAGAGATGATCGGTGACAATGGCAAAACAATCATAGATCAAAATGGCATACTTTCAACTGATACTGTGCAAGAAGCAGATAATGTAGATTCTACGCATCCTTTAAAACTTAAGTTTTATATTGATGACGATGTGATCCGCATAGATAAGGTCAAATTGAGTTTCTCTTTAGAGAGATTTAGAGCGTACAGCAGGGGGGCGGCTTATGGTGGTGGAGGCACAACTACATCATCGAGTGGTGGAGGCACGTCTACCAGCACCTACAGTGGCGGTGGAAGTACTGCAACGTCTCAAAGCGGTGGTTATTATAGTGATACCACTGGAACTGAGTACTGGGATAGCGGAAGTTCACACAACCATGGTATTGGAGAAGGGACCCGTTTGGCCACTTATCCCGTTTCTGGAGCAGGTTACGTTACTTGGGTTCCATCAGGTCAACATCGTCATTCTTTTTACGTTCCAAATCATGTCCATGACGTACTAATTCCGTCTCATACACATGACTTCTATATAGCACCTCATAGTCACTACGTTGACATTCCTTCGCATACACATGCTATAGACTATGGAATTTATGAAAGTACTTACGCTTCAGGGGTGCAAGTTATTATTGATGGCGTGATGAGAGATAGTACAGGGTATAGTTCTGACCGGAATTTAGATATAACTCAATGGATTACCACTCCAGGCTGGCACACCATTGAACTATCTTCATCACAGTTAGGTCGAATAAATGCATCTATTTATATTAAATCTTTTGTGGGAGCTTAACTACATAAGCTATTACAGTGATTCCCACGCCCCGATAGGATGTTTAAAGTATTTACTATCACTTGCAGGCGTATATGATACAGATGATATTTCATATTGGAAAGGGATATGTAAAAAACCCTCCGTACTATCTCCCTTATAAAGAGTGTGCTGATTGCTTATTTCGAATATCCTGCTATAATCATTTACCTCTTGCTCAAACTTACTGTCTTTTAATGTAAAGGCGAAGAGGCCAGTTGGTCTAATCGGAGATTCACTATTATTTGTTAACTTATAAAAAATCTTGGTTCCCTTAGGATAGACAATGGTATTTATGATTTCCTCTCTATCCATATATTCAACTTTCTCAATCGTCATGGTAATCCCATCTTTAGTAATTGATTCGCCAAGATTTACAGTCTTCACTTCCTCTTTCACATCTTCTGGTCTTGGGTATCCAGGTACATCCTGCATTGGTTGACCAATTGATTGATCTTTATCTGCTATCGGACTCACAATATTAATCGTATCAGTCTTTTTGTCATAACTTACACTTAAACCAAGCGCTCTACCTATTTCACCTACAGGTAAATAGTTAAGATTGTTATAAGTTAAAGGTTGTGTGTTCAACTTAACCTTTTCACCGTCCACTGATACATTTACAGTACCATTAATCTTCGCAGTTATTGTCTTTACTGTAGCAGCAATTACTGGTGTTGAACTGGCGATTGTTACTCCAAGTACGACACCGGATAACAAATACAAATATTTCTTCATGTTATTTCCTCCTCTTAATAGAAAGCGTGGTTATTTAATAATGGATTTAGAAACTATATTATTAGATTGGGTAAAAAGTAATTTTGGAGAAACATTTATCAATGATAAAAATGATATTCAGTTCTCTTTCCCTTTAAATCTTCAAACAGATGAATTTAAAATTGGTCTCCTCTCATTCGCTGGCGATGATGTTAATGAGACTCATAAGCATTATTTTATTGGGATAGAACGCTCAGATAATACCAAAGATATCTTAGGCAATATTTCTTATCCCAAAGAATCAAGTGATACTATGATAAATGATTACCTTGTCGGTATGTTCTCCTTGATTAAGCAAAGTACATCTGTTTGATACTTACTATGTATATCGGTAATTATACCTTAATTTGATTAGTGTTCTCCACCATTTTCCAAACAACTCTTACAATGATTTTACCTATCAATCAAAATAACTGTAAACTCCTACCTTTTCGTTTCATGTGTCACATGATACAATAAGGACGCTTGATCTTCGAAGTTCTAATTTGGGTAACTGAAGTATAGAGTTAATAATTAGTGTCAATGCTTTATACATTTACCAAATTAGTTCGGAGGTGTGTGTAAAATGTGTGAGAATAAGGAGGATAAGCATATGGCAACTGCTCTTAGCAAAAAGTATGCTCACCTTAAAGAAAAACTCGATTCAATCAGCCAGAATGCTCCTGTTCGTACAGGAAAAGAAGGCATGATTGAACTTGACCCCAACAATAAACATCATGTTGAATGGTATGAAAAAGATCATTACAAAGGTGAGTGACAGTTGTTGTGAGTGAGGAGAATCCAGAGATATCCGAAATATGGACTGCGCGAGTTTATTATAAAGGAAAAAGTGGTCAAAGTAAGGCTAGGCCAGTGCTTGTTATCAATATCAATGAAACTTCTGGTCAATACACAATTCAAGAAATTACAAGTGTCGAACCGCAAGAACCACCTACTTACTACGATGGATTTAAGCAGATTATCGAAAAATGGAAAGAATCAGGACTTGATGAAAAGTCATATGTGAAATGCTCACCGACAAATACACACAATGTCGATAGGATTCGACTAAGAGGGTATGTTGGAGTAACCGATGAGGACGACTTTGAAACAATAATCAATAAGATAATAGAATCAAGAAACAGATGAAGTCACCTAGTTGGTGGCTTTTTATTTTGAACTTTTATAAGTAAAAATACATAAGGAGGTATTCAATGTCATCGTTCGATTATAAACGTAGCACAATCACAAAATATCGTGCAGGAACAGCGAATGATCCTTACATTGATATAACAGAAACAAAGAAAGTTATTAATAACATTATTCAACTTGATGAAATCCCCGTTTCATTCAATAAAGTAAGAATAAATAATATGTATGAATCTCCTAACACTTACACAGGCGACCTAACCGAAAACGAATATAGAGTAGATTATACTGAGGGCATCCTTCACTTCCACCCTTCTGCCGAAGGTAAGACTTTAACATGTATCTACAAGGGACGGGGCAATCATTACGTTAGTTCAGCAAGAATATGGACTAAAGAGCAAGATGGTGAAGTAGTAGAGACACTTGAAGACATTATTAATACTGGCACCGATGCAATAAAAAATATTGAAGAATTAACAGGTCTGATGAAGCAGACCGAGGATGTCATTGTTAGTGCAAATACAGCCGCCTCGAACGCTCAAACAAAGGCCAATCTAGCTGACACTAAAGCGACTTACGCAAAAACGCAAGGCGACTATGCTAAGGCTCAGGGTGACGCTGCTAAAACAGCAACTACAAATGCTAATACGGCCACAACAAATGCCAACACAGCAACTACAAATGCAAATAAAGCAAGAGACAATGCTGATACCAAGGCAGCTTTAGCCGACTCCAAAGCTACTTTTGCACAAACTCAGGGAGACTATGCTAAGAGTGTCGGTGATTCACTGGTACATAAGGGTGACTACTCCGCAACAACTGCATATATAGTAAGAAACATTGTCTACTTTAATGGATCTACATACATGTGTATAGCGGATTCGACAGGCAACGCCCCAACCAATGCAACATATTGGAAAAAAATCACCAATATGAAATGGCAAGGAACGTATTCCTCCTCTGTCCGCTATGATTTTGGTGACGTTGTTACTGATTCAGTTAAGCAAAGTATTTATATGTGTATCGCTGATAATACCCTTAATAAGCCTCTAACCTCTACAGCAAACTGGGCCACAATGGTTAGTGTTGCGGACGCAATCTCTTCTGCTAATGCAGCTACAGCTAACGCCAATACAGCAAGAGACAATGCTAACACAGCCACTACTGCAGCCAACGAAGCCGCCACTAATGCAAACACAAAAGCAACAAATGCCCAAGCGCAAGCAGATTATGCAAAAACGCAAGGCGACTATGCTAAGTCTCAAGGTGAAATGGCTACTGATCGTGCTCTCAGTCTCGTCAATAGAGGAACATATAATGCATCAACTGCCTACAAACCCCTTAACATTGTGGTCTACAATGGTGCTGTATATCAAAATATTAAGGAATCTACTGGAATTGCTCCAACAAATACAACTTACTGGATGCTTATGTTGCAAACAACAGCGTCTGTCACTTGGGATTCTGTAGCTGGTAAACCAAATGTAGAGACAGTTGAAGGGGCGCAGGAAAAAGCCAACACAGCTGAAGCCAACGCCAAAGCATACACGGATGGAAAACTGAACGAGGTTACGATCACTACCGCCCTGAAGCCTGGTACGAGCGTCATTACAACAGACCAGGCGGCTGTTCCTGCGTTTAAACTTTGGGGGAATACGTTGTTCAATTTGCTCGGAGCTGTTGGTAACTTTGAAACTGATAGCGACAACGATGGAGTGCCGGACGGCGTAACTGTTCTTGGGAGTGTCGATCTAGTCACAACAGGTGCCAGATACGGTAATAGAGCAATTCGAATTAACGCGGTCACTGGGGATACTAACGTAAACTCCCGACGAGTTTTCTTTACTAATAAGGTGACTCTTAGAGCTGGGAAAAAGTACGTAGCAGTTGTCGATGTTTCGACTGATGGATCCTCACTAGCAAGGGTTAGGTTTGTAGTGAATGGGGAGGTCTATGGAGGAGGCACAGTAGACACTTCAGAGAATAAAACTCACGTATCGAAAGTCGCTCCAGATGTGGATGTCGAGGTAACTCTGTACCTATACAACAGGAGCGCATTGGGATCTACTGGCTGGGTCCAATTTGACGGTGCCGGAGTCTACGAAGTATCAGACGAGTTGTATAACCGTATCGGCGTAGACATCACGGAAGACAACATCCGCGAGTACCTGCCGCATGTGGATGGTAGGCAGCACGTTAACGGCGTGGTGATCACGAAGCTAGGGGAAAACTTAATACCTGGTGAACCTTATGACTATAACGAGGGAAGTGGTTCAGCGGGTAAACCGAATGCGTGGATTGATGGGAAACTAGCTATTTATAGCGGATCTACAAATGTTAACGGTCGAGGCATATGGGTTGATGTTGTGCCGGGGCAGACGTACAAATTAAGCCTAAAGGGAGTACGGACTGGCGATAACAGAACACCAAGAGTACTCATTGGTTACTCTTCGACAACTGTCGAGGTTCGGGATACAAGCATCACTTTGCCAAGTCATTCCATTACCACAATAACATTTACGCCTACACAGAACCGCATCCTTATTAAGTTCCTTATTATGGGAGCCTCATCGACTTCTGACCCGGCCTACGTATACGACATGATGCTTGTTGCTGGTGACGCTGTACCAGCTTCATATGTCCCCGCCGATCCTCAGCGCCTGATTCTTCCGGTAACACTCGCATCTGTCGGTAACGTACGCGATGAGGTGACGGTAAAGGGCAACGAGGCACAGTTGACACGTAGAATTGAGCGAAACGTTCCTGTAGTAGCCGATAGTTCGACTAGACTTGTAGTCGGAAGTCCAAAAGTGGGGCATAAATTAGTTACAAATAGCTTATCTCCCATTGCGGTTCTTAATGACTCGGTGCGACTCGTTGATTGGAAGGGTTTTGAATACAGACGTAAAGCTAGTGCTACTGAAGCAGGTAATGTCTATGCTACAGGTTCTGGAGCAACGCTCGGATTTACTGTTTCCAACACTGAATCTGGATGGGTGGATGAGGTTAACCCAACTGACAATGCTGCCAAAGCGTTATTAAATGGTTGGAAAGCAGTGGGCAATAACGGTACAGCGTACACCAGTTGGGTATCGCTACTAACGGGAGCAGTACCATCCACGAATACAGAGGCGTATGTGGCAGCGAACAAGGCTCCAGGATGGACGGCCTATGCTTCGGTGGATTACGTGCTGGCAACACCTGAAGTAAAGACGGTACAGGCAGAGGGTGGCATCACACTTCATCCGGGCGGCAATCAAATTACGGTCGAGACAGGGATTATACAACGGGAGAGAGCGAAGTTATATCTGTACAATGGGAAGTATTATATCAATGCTGATCCTTCGTCTAAATTAAGCAAACGCACTCTAATAGTATTGACGGTCTACAAAGGTTCCGAAGTGGATACAAAATGGGTGAGCTTGAATCATTCTGGCGACAAAATAGCAACTTACGGGAATATGCAAGTGTCCAGCAACCAAGCTGACGTTGATCCTAACGCGAACTACTACGTCACATACATTCCGCTGGACAAATACACTTTAACGGCGAATGTTACACAGATCGAAGCGCAGTATGCACGCGGCCTAAGCGGCGCTCTCTCTGAGCTAGCAAAGGCAGCTGCGGACGGTTACGAAACGGACAGTCGGCAAGATTTCGCTTTGATGTATATCCAAGCATTAGCAGAAAATCTGCGTGTTGACGTGGGTGTGTTGTCCGGCTTGCTGACCTCCAATAAATCAAGCCTGGTTAGTGCAATCAATGAAACTTTTACGCTTGGAGTTGAGCAGAAAAACAACGTGGTTGCCGCGCTCAATTCCATAGGGGTTACGGCATCCACGAGTGAAACATGGGCGCAGCTTATTCCGAAGATAGCGGCAGTTATCCGAGCAACAGGTGACGCAAACCCAGCAGATGTGTTAAGTGGAAAGAAGTTCAGTAATATGACCGGGAATGAACGTACAGGCACTATGGCGAACCGTGGGGCAGTTGTGATAACTCCAGGTAAGACAGATCAAGTTATTCAGGCAGGATATCACAATGGATCAGGTAAGGTCGCAGGTGTTCCTGTACCTGCGGATAAGGTGCTTAACGATACAACGATTGCTGGTACAACGGGCGCGATGCCGAATCTCACGGGTGTACGGACAGCGACAGGGGTAGCAAAGTTGGATGACGGTGCGCTAGCCGTATATCCGGAAAAGGGTTACCAAAAAGGGGGCCCAGGTGACGGTGAGATTAAAGTAACAACAGTCCAATTGCAGACTGCTGAGGGAAATCTTCATCCTGGAAACCTACCTAAAGACACAGCCATCTTTGGTGTCCAAGGAATTCTGGAAAGAATGACGACAGCCGAGAAACAAAGCATTGCAATCAATATTACAAATAAAGGCGTGCAGGCCGATGTGAATGATCCGCCAGCCGTTTTGGCTTCAAAGATAAGTCAGATACCCACAAGTAAGAGATATGCAACTGGAACAGTTCCGTCTGGTGAGGCTCGATTAGATTTTATTCGAGGAGATGGTGCTATTACCTCTGCTCATTACGTGGAAGTTATTTTTGCAATAGGGTTTATTCCTTCTACAATAATTGTTTTCCCTCCAGGGTCAGCTTCTGTAAAAATGACTTCATTTACCTCCCTATACACCTACAATGGTTATCCAGTTTATTTTTCCTCGCATAATTTAAATACCACAAGATTAGATGGTAGTGTTTCTTATGTAAATAACAGTGGTTTTAGACTGGCTGTTGGTGCCCCGTCAACTGAATATACTTGGATCGCCTATTCCTAATAGAAAGGAGCTTCATGAACATTAGAAATAAATTTCGGAAAATATCCCCATATCTATTTTTATCACTAATTTTAATCTTACTTTGTATTGGTAATCCCAATTTTATTCATGCATATGGGTATAATAAAGATATAAAGAATCAAGATTTCATTAATAGAATAGAAGAGACAAAAAAACGTACTATTAAAATTTATATTTCTAAAGGTTACATTACATGGTTAGCTGGGTCAGGATGGATATCTAATAATGGATATTTTATTACGAGCAAGCATGTGCTTGACGCAGGAGATAGAGTTCACGCTGTCCAGTTAAACGACATTTATTCATCTAAAATCTACAATATTGAGGTAGTTTATCTCGACTCTTCTACTGACATTGCTGTTTTAAAACCATCAATACTCGACAGCGATAAGATTAGAGAGATGAAGAAAATAGGGTACTTTAAACTTGCTGAAATGGAGCCAAGTGTAGGCGAGTTTGTCTTGTCAACAGGGTATCCTTCGAAGTTTAAGGGGCTACTGTCATACACGGAAGGCAAAGTTATTGAACACAATTTTTATGTAAACTGGGATAATGGTACTAACTGGTTTAATACATCTATGTTAATTGAAAGCCTTCCAGGTAATAGCGGTGGTCCAATCGTTAATACCAAAGGAGAAATCGTTGGGATGATGAGAGGGTACTCTTTGGATGATAGCACAGTGGGTTTTGGAGTTCGATTAGATGATTTAAAAGAACATCTTGAACCCTTTATAATGTAAATATAATAAAAGAGGCATTTCATCAACTTTTCATGCACAAAAAAGCCTTATTTTATAAGGGTTTTAGAAATCGAGAAATTATAAAAAATATAGAATTCCATTAAAGGGCTCTTCATAATTGAAGAGTCCTTTTATTTTGACTATTGGAGGCAATTCAGTGTATGAATCTACACTTTTCAAGTTTTTAACCTATACCGTAGGCGGTTCTATCATTACATTTTTATTTGGCGGTTGGAATCAGTCGCTGACTGCTCTTGCTATCTTTGTGGTTGTGGATTATGTGACGGGTATTGCTGCTGCATATTATGAAGGCAGAAAAAATCCCCATGATAAAACTAAGGGACTGAATTCCAATAAGGGTTTCTGGGGGATATTCAAAAAATTCTTAATGTTCATAGTCATAGCCCTACTATTCCAAGTAGATAAGCTATTGGGACTTAATGGTCATTTGAGTTTAATGGTTGGCGCAACTTGGTTCTATCTGGGAAATGAGTTGATTAGTGTTGCTGAGAATCTCGCTAGATTGGATGTTCCCTTGCCTGCTCAAATTAAAACTGCAATTACAGCATTGAAAAGCAAAGGCGAAGATAAATCTAACCAAAAATAAAAGGATGATATTTTCTTAAAAGCCCCTTCTAGAAGCAATTGCGAACGTATCATCCCACAAAAAGAGTATAACATGCATGATGAATGACAGATATAGTTATTTAGTCTCCTCCACCCTTCTCTCTAAGAAAGGAGTTAAAATGCAAAAACAAGGACAGTTCATACTTCTCAATCGTCATGAGTTTTATGAATGGTTAAACAAACAAGCTTTCACACGCAAAGTCACTCTCATCCAAAATCATCACACATGGGCTCCTAACTACACATCGTTCAATGGCAAAAATCACTTTGCTCGATTAGAAGCAATGAAGAATTTTCATGTAAAGTCCAATGGTTGGTCTGATATAGGACAGAATATCACTACGTTCCCTGATGGTTTAGTTGCTATCTGTAGACCATTTAACACGACTCCTGCTGGCATAAAGGGAGCAAATACAGGCGCTCTGTGTCTCGAACACTTGGCAAACTTTGATATTAACGGAGATAAGATGACCGAGGAACACAAGAAGACCATTGCTTTCATTAATGCAGCCCTGTGTGAAAAGTTCAAGCTTCCTGTAACCACAGAACATATTGTATATCATGCCTGGTATAATTCTTCAGGTGTTAAGGTTTACAACTTTGTAAATGGTGCTAAACTACCTGGACTTTCAGCAAAAACATGTCCTGGCACAGCCTTCCTTAAGGGTAATACGGTCATTGACGCACAGAGAAACCTTATTCCTCTTGTCAAAGAAGCATATAACAATCTTAATAAAAAGGATGATGAACCTATGACTCCAGCTGAGAAACAGGAATTCGAAAAACTACAGCAGACAGTTACAAATTTAAAGAACGAACTAAATGCTTTGGTTAAAAGTAAAAATGTACTCAAGAAAGGTGCTCAAGAGCAAGGTGCATCAATTAAGAATGTAAAAGAACGTGTAGAGTCTATGGAAAACAAACATGTAATGAATATCCCCTCCTATGCAAAGGAAGCCGTAGAAGCTCTCACAAAACTCAAGGATCAGTGTGGCAAACCAGTTATTAACACTCCTGAAGGTCGGAGTGCCGACTTCTACTCGCTTGTGACTGTTCTGTATCGTGCTGGTCTATTTAACTAAATATAAAAATATCAAAGGAGAATGTTCATAATGAATGATCTATATGTTATCTTGATTGTGCTTGCAGCAGTAGTTGCAGGTTTATTTGTCGTACCTGTATTGAAAAAGCGTAATATCATCAACAAAGAAACGATGGAGCAAGTGTCTGATACATTTGACTTTGTTCGTTTGGTTCTTGATGTGGTCAATGTAAAAGGACTCGATAAGAACAAAGCCAACTTCGCTCTTGATGTTGCTGACATTGCCGCAAACCACATTGTGCAGCTATATGAGGCTAACGATAAAGTTGATAAATTGACACTTACTTTAGAGGTCACTGATACCATTCTAGAGAAATACGGCGTAAAACCAAGTGTTCAAGAGAAGGAATTGATTCGAATTATCGTAGAGCAAAGTATTGAATACGCTGAGAAAATAGTATGAATAGACGAACAGAAAAATAGGGAATCTCATTAAATTAAATGGGGTTCCCTATTTTTTTTCGTTTTTCATATTACAACTGGCAATGTTTGTCAAGGCCAATTCAAAGGTAATGAACTGGAATTGACTAAAACAAAAAACTATGAAAAGAACACATGTTCCGCTTGTATTTAATTATATTTGCTTTATAATAATCTTAGTTGGTTATTATATTAGCAGATAATAAATAATAGGTTAGGGAGATGAATTACATATGACTATGGTCGCTGAAAGAAAAGGGGTTGAGGCGAAAGCAGTTAAAAGATTTGAGATTTGGGTAGCTGATCTAGGTAGACGTGATGGTAGTGAGCAAGGGGGAGTGCGTCCGGTCGTTATTATTCAAAATGATGTCGGGAACAAATATTCACCTACTGTTCTAGTTGCGCCTATGACAACAAGTAAAACTAAAAAGAGAATGCCTACCCATGTAAACCTTAAAGCCTCTGAGGTGGGACTTGAAGATGATAGTACTGTCCTGGTTGAACAAATGATTACTATTGATAAGAACAAGTTAGATTTCAAAGCATGTGAACTGCCAAACTTTTTGGCTTGGGAAATCGAACGCGCCTATCTTATTCAGGGCGGAATTGATATCCGACGAATTAAATAAAAATAATTAAGTATTGACAAATAAAAATGATTAGAATACGATGGTATTAAAATAATAGGGGGTTGGGGAATTGAAAGGAGCATTGGAGAAAGTGCAAAGCATTGAGGAAGCAGAGTTTGTTTTATTTGATACATTACCGGATATTATAAAAAACAAACTTGGGGTTATCTCAGGTAAATTATACGAAGTCTTAATAGATGAAAGTGATCAATTTTATACTCTTACTGATACAGGAATGAAGTTATATGAAATTGGGTTATATGGGAAGGTGAGTTACTTAAAAAACGTGGGATTTACCAGAAAAATTAAAGAGGTTGAGGATAGGGTTTGGTTTAAAGATAGCGTAGTTCGAAACAAACAGATTAGAAAACAATTAGAAGTATTGGATATTGGCTTGCCATCTTCTTTAGTTAATGAAGCGTATAGGATAAATGGAGTTTCAATGATTTCTCTAGATGTTCAGTTTGCCGAATTAGGGATTGAACTTGAGAAAGATGATTGTCATTATCTGATAAAACCTTTAATTGAAAAAAGACGAAACGAAATTATTGAAGAACGATTGAAATTGATCTTCAATTAAATAAACATAAACAAATAAATGTAATTATGGAGGTTAATATGAGAGTAGAATATTACAAATGCGACATTTGTCTTAAGAGGCTTTCTAAAGATGAGGGAATGCTGCCTATTTCAGTCCCCAAGCAAATTAGTTTAAAGCAGAACAGAATTATTAGAAAGGAAGTCCATGTATGCGAACAATGCTACAAACCAGGCCATTATTCAATGGTAAATGAATACGAAAAGAAACTAAAAATCCACATTGATGAATTCTTTAGCAATAACAAATTTTACTTATAGTTCTATCTTAATTACATAATAAGGGAGAATGATAGTGTTATGGATTTTGTAACAAATTTCAAGGCATGGTACAAGAAAAATGAGGGTGCCTATGCCCTAAAAAGACAAATCATTAACGACAAACTGAAAGTAGGAGTCGGCGGTGTAGAGTGGCTATTTTTAAATTTGGAGCCAAAGGCGCACAAATATGAAGTCTTACAATGGTGGATTGAAGATGAACATGAAAAAGGCAATCAAGATTTTGAAGAAATAATGGTCGATTCGTTAATCATGAATTCTGATGAATACTACGCTAAGCATCAAAGTAATTGGTGGATGGCAGTAGACTTAACTTTACATTACTTATATGGATTAAAGAAGAATAACTATGAAAGATACTTTGAGTTCCTCAATAGTCTAGATAATAAGATGAAGATTGGAGAAAATCAATGACCAACGGAATAAAAGAATCCGCTATTGTGATCAATCTTGAACAAGAAATCATTCAAGACAAATTAGCGCAAGGAGTAAATGGCGTTGAATGGCTAGTGCTGAACTACGTAGAAAATAAACTGGTGAGTTCAAAACTAAAGGAGTACTTTGATTACTACAGACTGTACGGATTTAATGATATCGAACAAGTAATGTTAGATGCTCTTTCTATGAACGGTATTAATTTTGAAAAGAAGTATGATTTTAATTGGGGCATAGCGGTCATGTACACTCTTGCACTTTTGTACAGCCTCAATAAATTTAGTTATAACCGCTATTTTGATTTTCTAATTAAACTAAAGAACCAAAAGGGAGAATGATATATTGAAGAATAATAAATTGCAATTAGTATTTGAAAAAGATGGAAAACTGCTTACAGACAGCCTGATGTTGGCACAAGAGTTTGAAAAAGAGCATGACAAGGTAATGAGAGATATCAAGACACAAATCAGCAAACTAATAGAAGCTGGAGAAGAAGAATTCTCAACCGCCAACTTTGGCGGGTCAGAATATACCAGTGAAAGAGGAAAGAAGTATTTAAAGTATTATCTAACCGAAGAAGCGTATACTCTTATTGCTATGTCTTATACTACCCCAAAGGCAATGAAAGCAAAGGTGAGGTTTATTGAAGAGTTTAAACGGATGAAAGTAGAATTACAAAATAAAAACACAAAATTACTTCCTAATACATATAAAGAAGCACTCTTAGCCCTCGTTGAACAAGTTGAAATCACAGAGAAACTTGAAGAGGAGAAAAAACTCCTTAAATCGGAAGTTGACCATAAAGAGAATGTCATTATTGGCTTGGTTGATGAGATTTCACTAGCTGAAAAAAGACAAGTTCTAGTCCAGGTTGTACGCAAAGGTGGTGTAAATAGAGTACAGGGTCGATGGAATGAACTGTATAAGCAATTTGGGTTGAAATTTCATAAAAATCTTAACTATCAATATAATAAATACACAAACAATAAGAGTAACAAACCAAAAGTAAAGAATAAGCTTGAATACATAGATAAGGTAATGAATAAGCTGCCGGAGTTGTACGAGATTGCATGCAAACTTTATGAGAACGATGTGAAGCAGCTAGTACAGGAAATGTATGGGTTGAATAACGGTGTAACGGAATGAGTATTGTAAAAGAAGGTAAGCAGCAATCATACATATTAGGATCTACAGTGACGATAGGGGAAGAACTCTATGAGATATCGAGTATAGAAGAGAGTGGTAAAATAAATGGATTAAAGAGATACAATAAGCGAACAAAGATGTGGGTGAATGTAAGATTTTCAAATAACATAGAAGACACAGATCAATTCGACAAAGAAATCGCAAAGTTGCTTAGTAGTCAGAAATATTACATTTATAAATAAACAAAAGAAGACCCTTAGGGTCTTCTTTATATTATGGAGCGTAGGGGGGTCGAACCCCTGACCTCTTCGCTGCCAGCGAAGCGTTCTCCCACTGAACTAACGCCCCTCAGTATTTCTCACAAGAAATAGAATAGCATACAGAAGCTGATGTAGTCAAGTTTTTGTTTTACATAATTAAATACAACGAGTATAATTATGGTAGTACATATGAATGATGAGGGGGTTATATTTATGGCACTGATAAAGAGAGTGGCTTGTTTATATCGAGTATCCACAAAGGGGCAGTTAGATGGGAATGACATTCCTCTGCAACAAAGAGCATGTAGGGGATTTATAGATAATAATGATGGGTGGAAATTAGTAAAGGAATACACAGAGAAAGGTGTATCAGGGTTTAAAGTCTCGGCCTCCAATCGTGATGTGATTCAACAGGCAAGAGAGGATGCGGAAAATGGGTTATTTGATATTCTATTGGTGTTCATGTTTGATCGACTTGGACGAAAAGATGACGAAACACCCCAAGTTCTAGAGTGGTTTGTAAAAAAAGGAATTGAAATGTGGTCGGTTATTGAGGGTCAACAAAAAATCGAACAACACGGCGACAGGCTTATGAACTATTTAAGATTCTGGCAATCTAGTGGTGAAAGTCGAAAAACTTCTCAACGGGTTGATGAAAAGCATACACAAATGGCAGAAGACGGAATTTACCGCGGTGGGACAGCTCCTTTTGGATATAAATTAGAAAGATCGGGTGTATACAATAAAAAAGGAAAAGAACTAATGAAGCTGGTTCTTGATGAAGAAAGAGTATCAATAGTAAAACAGATATTCTATCTTTCTAAAGAAGAAGGATATGGAAGTAATAGAATAGCAAAATATTTAAATGAAAAAGGGATTAAAACAGCTACTGGTTCAAAATGGAATACTGGGTCTATTAATTTTATTTTGAGAAATCCTGTGTACAAGGGATATCCTGCATATGGAAAAAGAAAGTCTGAAGAAGGAGAGTTTACAACACAAGACAGAGCAGATTGGGTTATGCCAGAAAAACAAATTACTTCACTGGTAATCATTGATGAAGAATATTTTGATTCTGTGCAAACACTTAGGTCGAATAGATCTCCTGAAAGTGTAAAAAAAGATGAATATGTACGCTTAAACACCACCAAAAGCCCACTTTTACTGGTTGGCATTATTAAATGTGGGCATTGTGGCTCTCCGATGACAACAACATATTGTCAAAAAACTTATAAATTGGTTGACGGAACGGTAAAGAAGTGGAAAAAACCAAAATACCGATGCAGCGGGAAAGCTTTAGCGAAAATTGATTGTGATGGGCAAACTTTGTATTCAAATAATAAAATTGAGGATACGGTACAAGAAGAAGTAGGGGTTTACTTACAACAATTAAAAAAGATAAACTATGAAGATTATGCTAAGGATTTTAATCAGGAACAATATGACCTCATGCAAAGAGAACTAACTCAAAAAAATAAAGATCTTGAAAAAGAATATTCTGAGATTGATACATTGAAAAAAGAAATACCGAAAAGCATATTAGGTCAGAGTCCATTTAAGCCAGAACTTTTGAATGAACTTATTCAAGAAAAGGAAAAGGTAATTGAGACAATGACCTCTGAGATAAATAGGCTTTATGCTGAGACCAATAATAAGAAGGTTGAAATAAATGCTTTAAAGGAATTGGCTGGTGATATCAGTGTCTGGACAGAAAAATACAAAGAAGCATCCCATGAGAAAAAGAAGGTAATGCTTAGAGCTATAATTGAAGAGATTATGGTATTCAGGGACCGCATTGATATTTCATTTAAATTAGATGTTGCACAGTTTCTATCTGACACGGGAAATGGTAGTGTTTCTGAACTACGCGGGAGAGCGCATCGCTGGCAGCGATGAGGTCAGGGGTTCGATCCCCCTAGGCTCCATACGAAGAAAACCCTTGATAATCAAGGGTTTTTTCCTTTTTTAGAGCGAATATAAAATACATATTTATTGGAATTGGGGACGAATTGGGGACGAAATTAAATATGTTTTCCATTAGAGCCAAGTCAGACGGGGAGGGTTTTAGTTTCGCTGGAATGTGACACCAAAAATAGTGGACGTATGAAGCGGCGGGGTATGGCTTGGCTTCTTTAATAAGCTTCAGTGCAACGAAAAAACGAAAAGGTATGTCCTCGTGGCCACTGGGAAACAGCGAACAGTTATTCATCCAGTCAAATTGCGGTAACAACGGCGGATCATGCATCAGACTCATATATAAAATAAGAGTATGGCAATCGACTCAAGCTGATCATCGAGCATTCCATCATCCTAACGACAACTCGTGGAGAAGCGGCTGCGATGATGTACAGACTTTAAATCGTTAATCCCACGTGCGTTCGACAATGCAAGCAGCTCCTTATGCATCAAGTAGAAGGGGCTGCTTTTTTAGGTTGTCTATTGACAGGGTAATTTCTAAATTGAACTTAACCCTGTCAAGTAGACAGCCTTAAAAAGCAGCCTTAAGCAACCTTAGTTCGGTACTCAATTGGACTAAGGTTGTTTAGTTTTTGTTGAAAACGTTCGTGGTTGTAAAAATGGATATATTGTTCAATCGCCATAATAAGCTCTTCCTCGGTCGAGAATGTGTCGAGTCGAAAACATTCCGACTTGAGGTGTCCAAAGAAGCTCACGATACAGGCGTTGTCCCAACAGTTTCCCTTACGTGACATACTCGCTTTCATTTTCTTGCGCTTCAACAAGGCATGGTAATCCTTGTGGGTATACTGAAAGCCTTGGTCGCTGTGGAGCAGTAAGTTGGCTACTTTGCGTTTATGTACAGCTGCTTGTACGGTTTCCAGCACAAGCTTTAAATTGTTGTGGCGTCCGATCCGAAAGGCAACCACCTCGTTGTTGTACAGGTCAAAAATAACCGACAGGTACAGAAATCGAGAGCCGATTGGCAGATAGGTCACAGCGGTGACCCACTTCGTATTAGGTGCCGTGGCGTGGAAATCCCGATTCAGCACATTAGTTGAGGTAATTCCGGCCTCCCGACGGCCAAAGTATGGCTTCCTTCGTCTAATCCGAGCACGAATCCCCAGTTCTTTCATCAGTCGGTACACACGCTTATGGTTGACGTTCAAGCCCAAGGTTTTCTTTAGCCAGACACGAACCCGTGGGTATCCGTAAATGCCCTTTAGCTGGGTATGGCACTCTAGAATCTTCTCTTTCAGAGCCTGTTCTTCGATCTGCTTGGGCGTTGGATTATTCTTTCTGGCTGCCCATTTGTAGTAACTACTTCGAGCGATACCTGTCAGTTCACACAGCAAGGTCACGGGGTAGTTACTGGTTAGCGCTTCGATGGCTTGGTAGGTTTGACGTCGCTTTGCTCTTGCCCCCTTTGCAGTTCCCATAGCTTTTTTAGCAAGGCATTTTCCGCTCGCAGCCCCAGGACTTCTTCCTCCAAGGTCTTGGCCTTCTTCGGTCTCCCATTCTTCGAACCCCTCGAGGTGCCTCTCTTTTCCTTGAGCCCCTCAATTCCTTCTCGCTCGTAGTGAGCCACCCATCTTCGAACCATCCTATCGTCGATGCCCAAGGTCTTGGCTACCGTTTTGTAGCCAAGACCTTCCTCCAGGAACATTGCAACAGCCTTGCGCTTGAATTCGATGTCATATGTCTTTCGTATTTCGCCCATGAAAAAAATCCCCTCCAAGTAGACTTTAATGCGCTTTTTACACACTGTCTACTCAAAGGGGATAATATCAATTTAGCGGCTTTTTTGTTTTATCGGTACAAGTTCTTGTCCCGATTTGAGGACAAGAACTTGTACCGATTGCCGTAAAGGACAAGAATATGAGTCGATTACCGATTAGATAAGTATCTAACTAGGTTTCCATGCAATTTCATTAAGCTTACGGGCAAATTCACCTGAATGTTGACTAAGAGCAACCTATTCAAGGAAGTATTCGTCTGATTATAACGAGGAGGTGGTATTAATGACGAAAATGAATAGCTTCATCATAATGCTAGTTTTAGTAGTGTGCATGATTTTTGCAGGCTGTACAAAGGCAAATACTGAGTCAGAACCAATACACACTGAACCATCAGCCACGAATACTTCTACAAATGAACTATCAGAGTCAAACAGTAATACAAATCAATCTGATTTAGTCGGTTCCGTTAAGGTAGAAAACATAGGTTCCGATACTAAAATAACTTATACTTTCAAAAATCAAAGCGAAAAAAAGGTGACTGTTATTGGCGGAGCAAGATATAAGCTGTTAAAAGACAACAAAGTAGTAGACGAAGGTTGGGTTCCAATAAAAGATTATATAGATTTGGAGTCTGGTCAGGAGTATACAGATTTAAAGACATTTTTGAAATTGGAGCCCGGCTCATACAGAATACATGTGGATTGGAACAAAACCATTTTATCTGCTGAATTTGTTCGAGACTAAAATTCGTTAAGCTAACTAGAAATGTTAGTTTAACATCTAAATTTAGGTGGATTGCAAAGGTACAGATATTGAAGTACCCTTCGGTCACATTCCAATCTGTGGTGATGACGTCTGTAACAGGATGTGATGGTGTTCTTCTCCTTAAGTTAGAGAGTTCGGAAGCGAATGTTCGCAGTCGCATTTCAGAATCAGGCATTGCAAAGCACAACGAGGAAGTCGCCATTCTATACGTCAAGGATGAGAAGATGGTCCAGCATTGGGAGCATTGGGTGGCGGTTGCTGATGCGCTCACTCTCAGACAACAAGTCGGTGCTATCCGAGACTTTTCGGTAGCACGAATAATGCAAACGATGTGTTTGGGTTAATCGAACGGGAAAAGAGCAATTTCAGTAAAAAAGAATTGTGTTAAAAAAATATTCAATGGTGCAATACTCTCTCCTGAGTTTAAATAAGAAATGGGGGGATGTTAGTTATGGTGGGCATTGTTAAATTGCTTAATATGGACACAAATGCCATTGCTTTAAAAACAACATTAAATCAGTACTCAATTATCGAGGCAACGGATTTAAACATGATTGAACTTGGAGATGTCTTCTTGGGAGAAATAGAGTCTTTAGGTGCTGAGACATTATTTAATATTACAAAAAATTGTATGTTAGACGTGGTTATACATAGAATATGTGTTGATCACATTGTTGCTGTTAAAGTTCTTAACTGCAACACTCATTACTACCATAAGGAAGAACTATAAGCTGTTTAAACGTGTTTTATTGAATACAAACAAGATAGTCGAAAAACGGTAGGAGTGGTCACAGCGTTAACATGTCCCCCTGTTTGTTGTGTTCCATGAACAAGAAACCAACATGATTGAATTTGGACCTTATGAATAATGTGGATATTTAAGACGTATATATTATAACTCCACTCTTGTATTTGAAATTGATTTCTTCTCAAGACTCCCGTGACTGCAGCGGATAAAGAGTGGATCGCAGGGGTAGCCGCTTCCCAACTAAAGCGGCCTTTAAACAAGAGAAGATCCATTTTTTTTTTAAGCTTGCTAAAATGGGGCTTGTAATATTAGAGCAAGTACTACCTTTAAGGAGACAAACTATTATCTTCTATTTTTTATTGGTCAAATCATCCTAAGCAGTTTAATTAAAATCGCTAATCAATTCTTGAGCCTCCTTATCACTAATCTTCATCTTAAACCCTACATGGCCTTGCTGACCAGCCTATTGTCATAAAGCCTGATAGGCCATTTAATTTTATTCTTTAATTTGCTTTGTTATGATTTCTGCAATTGTAATCATTTCGTCTACGTTTAAAGCAAAGCTGCTCATTTCAAAATAAACATCACCATTTACCCAACCGAGAACCCACCCACGCTGTTTACTTATCCAAGGGGATCAGCCCGGACGGAGGAGTCAACCTCCCGAAGGGCTTTTATTTAGGCTTAGCCAGTTGAGTGCGTGAAACGCGCGAAACAAAAACCACCCGCTATGCTGGTGGAGGGAACGAGGGTTTGACCAATAAGACCATCCCGATAGAATTGAGATGGTCAGGCTCGACGAAAGGAATGGTCAAATATGGAACACTTTAGCAACAATAGGAGCAAACGTCGTCCTGTAAATCCTTTAACATTTTTTGTAGCAAGCTAGCGATCCTTCTGTTCAACCCTATGCCGGGACATGCTTGCGTGCAGTTACGCGCAACCTGGCAAGCTTAAACAAACTGAAGGGGTGGAAGTCGTGGTACGGCGACCTCTACACACCGAAAAACTTGGCGTTGACACTGATAGCTTTCTATTTGATCATGTTTAGCCCGCTACTGATTGAACTGAGATCGTTGAGCTTGCAACTAAGGCCTGGGCACAAACGAGTCTCGGTTTGTGAAACAACGAGAAGAGCCTTGTGGAGAGAGCCTTAGAAACGAAAGATTAGTTCTCTATTCGAAAGAACAAGACGCCTTAAACGGACTGTGGGTATCAATTAACCCCCCTCTTTAGAAATAAAATAGGGTTGGTAATCATTCTAAACTCAATAAACTATCTATTGACAAATGCAAAATCACCTTGTATTATTCATTTTGTTGTTAATTAACTCATTCGTATAACCTCACGATACTTGGGTGAGGGTTTCTACAGGAAGCCTAACTTCCTAACTACGAATATAGGATTACCTATCGGTGATTCTGTATTCCTGGTTAGGAAGTTTTTTGTTTTTTGAGAGAGAAGGGGAGGGTCTAGAAATGAAATATTTATTATCAGTATTAATCGGAGCGATCAGTTACGGCATCTTATCCACCATCGTCGTAATCGCGTATGGGGAGGGTTATGTTCTCGGTGAAGTGGTGGGCAGCCAGCTGTTTATAGGCTTTATACTGGCATGGGGATTGGTGCTCTTTACGAAATGGCGTGAAAGGCGCAAAATAAAGTCGAATGCAGGGAACGCTGCTTATACTGCTTCACCGAAGCTAACTTGGAAGCAAAGATTGTTTTTGATGGCGGCGGGAACACCTACAGCCATCACTGGGCTTTTATATTATGAGTCGCTTCGATATATTTCGAATTCGCTGGCCATTGTTTTGCTTTTCCAATTCACGTGGATAGGGGTACTCATCCACGCCATAAGTCAGCGTAAACGGCCGAATGGCACAGTACTTCTCACGCTCGTGATCTTGTTTGGAGGAACATTGCTTGCGACCGGAATCGTAGAAGAGGGTCTTGCGAATTTTAATTGGGTCGGTGTAGGATTAGGACTGCTCTCGGCCGTTAGTTATTCTTTATTTATATTGTTTAGCGGTAAGGCAGTGCCATCGGTTCATCCGGCTTATCGCAGCGGTTGGATGATTACCGGAGGAATGCTTCTAGTGTTTATCTTATTCCCGCCGCACTTTCTAATTAATGGACTACTATGGAGTGACCTGCTCCTATTCGGATTTCTGCTTGGTTTCTTCGGTGCTTTTCTCCCTCCTGTTCTGTATGCGATAGGGGTTCCGCATATCGGGGAAGGGATGACAAGCATTCTCGGGGCCTCCGAGCTACCTGTGGCGGTCATGCTATCTTCCATCGTCTTGCATGAACATGTCAGCATACTCCAATGGATGGGCGTATTATTGGTAATGCTTGGGATTGCGTTTCCCGAGTTGTTCAAATGGAGAAGAGAGCGAATGGCCCGATATTCCGTTACCGGACTAGACGCATAACGAAGAACGTAAGTCCTTTGAGGGACTTACGTTTAGATTGTAGAGAAAACCCTGTCCTTTTTCGTAAGGATTAGGGTTTCTTTTCATTTACGGCTGCATTGAATTGAAGATGAATTTATTCTGAATCAACTAATTTATTTTGCCTGAATTCGTTTGGAGTTATTCCATATGTTTTTTGAAAGACCTTCGAAAAATATTTTGAATCGAGATAGCCAATTTTTTCACACACTTCGTAGATCTTCAGCTTGGAGTCCGTCAACAATTCGCAAGCTTTCTCCATTCGTGTTTGGGTCAAGTAGGTAGTGAAAAGCATGCCGCTTTCGTTTTTGAAAATCTGACCGAAATAGTGTGGAGTGAGTTTTACATAGTCCGCTACATCGGAAAGTGAAATAGGCTTGTTCAAATGGCTTTGAACGTAGTGCTTTGCTTTTATGACAATCGATTCATGATGAGTTCGCGGCAGCAATGGTTCGGATGGGATCGGGACGGAATGGTACTCTTTAATAATTTCATCAACGATTTCAAGCAGCTCATCCGTGTCGATTGGTTTTAAAACGTAACCTCTGGCCTTATATTTCAATGCTTGCCTTGCATATGAGAAATCCTCATATCCGCTGATCATAATTACCTTCGTATCGGGCAATTCCTCGTAAATATATTGCAGGAGCTGGAGCCCGTTTATATCAGGCATTCGAATGTCCGTGATGACCAAATCGACGGATTCCTCTTGTAAAAATCGGATCGCATCGTATCCGTTATATGCCGTGCCAACAATGGAGATATTGCGATCCGACCATTCCTCCATCATACTTAAACTTTCTGCTATGATCCATTCATCGTCAACAATGAACATTCTGATATTTCTCATGGAAGTTCCCTCCTTGGCAATTTAAACGTCACGGTCGTCCCCTCACTATGTTCGCTCTCGATGTGAATTCCGAAACTCTCTCCATAATTTAGAAGTAGACGTGACTGTACGTTAAATAAACCGACCTTGTTTCCGTGTTTCGCTAATTTTACGGCGTGATGTGCCAAATCATGTTGTAAGGCTTGAATAACATCGCTCGACATCCCGATCCCATGGTCACGAATGCTGATATAGATGACATCCTCTTGTATCCAACCTTTGATTTCAATGCTGCTGTCCGGTTTCTCCGCACAGATTCCATGAATAATTGCATTTTCTATAACAGGTTGCAGAATCCACTTGATCGTGTACAGATTATAAATCTGCGGATCAATCTCGATGGAATAGTTGAATTTATTTTTGGTTCGATACTTATGAATCTCAAGATAATGCCTAACGTAGTCGAGCTCCTTAGAAAATGGAATCATGTCATCAAATGTGCTGATACTCATACGAAGAAGTTTGCCTAATAGAACGATCATTCGACTGATTTCCCGTTGTCTGTTTTTGCGTGCGAGTGAGTTGATAGATTCGAGCGTATTGTACAGAAAATGGGGATTTATTTGAGATTGAAGTGCTGTAACTTCAGCCTGGCGTTTCTGGTTCTGTTCCTCGTAGACCTGTTGGATAAGATCGTGTATCCGATACACCATCGTGTTGAATCCCTTTCCGAGAGCACCGATTTCATCCCTACTTTCGAAGGGGTAATGGACATCGAAGTCTCCTCTGCCGACCTTTACCATGAGCCTTCGAAGATGAAGAATCGGTTTAGAGATACGACGGGAGATTATTAGTGATGCGGCCTGGCAAACCAAGATGCTGACCAGCGTGATCGTTAACGTAATATTTCTAGTGGTGCTAATGGGCTTGTAAAGTTCGGACTTTAAGAAGTATGCCGTAAAATGCCATCCAGTTAATTTATCGTAACGATGAATAAGGAAATAGTTTTTTTGGAGAAAATCATACTCGGGAGAAGCATACGTCCCAGCGGGATACGGGTATAGAAGTTGATCTTCCCGATCCGTAATAATGACCCCAGAAGCATTATCGTTATAGATATTCCCAAGTATGAAAATATTTTTAAGCAGGCCGCGAAGTACACGAATATCAAAATCAATGATAACGGTTCCAAAGTTTTGCGAATTCCCATCATGAATTTGCCGAATAACGGAAAACACTTGTTGATTAGGTTCTTGAAGACTATAGGGACGGTCATGCATGATCGATACTGAAATTTTGTCGGTGTTGGATTCGGTTTCTGCTTGTGAGTGAAACCAGTCGGCATCTTGGAGCTGCTGGATCTGGGAGCTTGGTTCATACCCGAAAGCGTGAACAACGCCATGACGATTCACGATGGTTATACCTATATTTTCAGGACGAATTGCTTGTGCTGATGAGATTAACTGGTCTAATTCGGCATATTGAGATGATTTCGAAGCAACTTCCCGCCTTCTGAGAAAATCGGACATTGCCGGATGTGAACCCATAACATCACCCATGCGCTGAATATCCGAAATAAATAACGATAACGACTCCAATTTTTGATCTAATATGTTTAAGGTTTCTCGCTCGAGCTTTACGCTGAGCTCTTCCTTAGCATTAGTATAGGTGAACCAATGAGTAAGCAAGAGCGGGATAATGGAAATCAAAAAGAACGACATCAGTAGTTTAGAGAAAATCGAATTCAAAACCTTCATCGAAACACTCCCTTGAATGATGAGTGGGTAATTAATAAATTAACAATCGATAGGATTAAAAGCAATCCCCGAAAAGATGGATCCCACGATTTTTACACCATCACCCACAATTTTTCTCACTACATTATCCCTTTGATCCGTGAGATATTATTAATATAATCGCTGGTTAAAGATAAAGAAAAGTGAATATTAAAACCTTAACGAGGGGGATTACGCATGGGTCGACTGATAAGTGGGTTATGTATGGCACTAGTCCTATGCACTTTGATCTTATCGGGTTGCGGCGGTTTGAAGGGCAACGAGCCAGATACATCGCAGGAGGAGAAGATAAAGAAAGAGACATCAATCAAGGTAGTTCATTATGTAAGCGGTAACCTTGGGGATAAGAGCTTCTTTGACTCAGCAGAACGAGGATTGAGCAAAAGTGGTATGGTATACGGATTTGAAACCTCAACGATAGTAGGAGGCAAAGAATCCTCAGCTTGGGAACCTGATTTGGAAGAGCTGGCTGCATCTGAGAAATACGATATTATCCTCGTAGGGACGTTCCCGCTGACTGAAACGGTAAAACGACTTGCCCTACGATTCCCGGAACAGAAATTCATTTTCTACGATGGTTCAGTTGGAGAGGCACCTAACGTATACTCAATGCTCTACTCGCAAAGTGAAGGTTCGTTTCTAGCGGGGGCATTCGCGGCCATGGTGACGAGCGACAGTTCACTAAAAGGTACGAATTCAGACAAAGTCATCGGATTTATTGGAGGATTGAATGACGACCTTATCAACGACTTCAAATTTGGATATGAACAAGGAGCGGCTTATATTGATCCGGAAGTGAAAGTCGTAGCTCAATACGTTGGTGACTACTCAAACGAAAAGAAAGCGGAGGAATTAGCAAGTGGACAGTTCCGCGAAGAAAAGGTGGATATTATTTACAATGTTGCAGGAGGTGCAGGGCTGGGTACCCTGAGGGCAGGCAGCGAAGCGGGGAAATATACGATTGGGGTAGATAGTAACCAAAATCCCCTGTATCCGGGAAGCGTGCTAACCTCGATGCTGAAAAATGTTGATGAATCCGTTTTCCGGGCACTTAGTTTGGTTCGCGGCGGCAAACTCCCATATGGGGAAACGGAAATATTAGGCGTTGACGATGGGGCGGTTGGGATAGCCCGTGACCAATTATACGAGACATATGTTCCTCAAGACATTCGAGACAAAATGAAAGACATTGAAGGTGAGATAGCTACAGAAAAGATAAGAGTCAAGTCTTTATTGCCGAATGATCAACAATAGGGACATTGCAGAGATACGGAACGAGCCTTTAAAAAATAATGGAAATAGAAGGTGTAGAAAATATGCATATCTATCGAGAACGTGTAGAACAGGCTACTGATTTCTTACGCAGTAAAATAACAAAAATCCCCAAAATAGGCATTATATTAGGATCTGGCCTTGGGGTGTTGGCGAATCGACTGGAGTTGCCAACACGAATCCAATACAGTGATATCCCGCATTTTCCTACTTCGACGGTTGAGGGCCATGCAGGGCAGATTGTGAGCGGGGTGTTGCAGGGAGTTGACGTGATAGTGATGCAGGGGAGATTTCATTATTACGAAGGTTATGCTATGCAAGAGGTCACATTCCCGATTCGAGTCATGAAAGAACTCGGGCTGTCCACACTTATTGTCACCAATGCTGCGGGAGGGATTCATGAAGGCTTTGCGCCTGGAGACCTGATGGTTATCACAGACCATATCAACCTGATGGGACAATCTCCCCTCATAGGGTCAAACGATATCGATTGGGGCCCTCGTTTTCCAGATATGACGAATGCTTATAGTATTCTACTGCAAGGAATCGCGAAGAGGACGGCCTTATCGCTTGGGATTCGTTTGCAAGAAGGAGTATACGCGGGTATGTCGGGTCCAGCCTACGAGACGCCGGCAGAAATTCGAATGTTAAGGGTGTTAGGTGCTGATGCAGTGGGAATGTCCACTGTGCCTGAGGTGATCGTCGCACGCCATATGGGGATAGCGGTTCTTGGATTGTCCTGCATTACCAATATGGCAGCGGGAATCACAAACCAGCCGTTAACGCATGATGAAGTTGTAAAAACCTCGGAACAAGCGAAGACCCACTTCACGGTTTTAATTGAGTCCATCTTACAAAATATACATCCATAGGAGCGGGCTAAAGAGACCAAAATCCTTGTCTATCTTCCATTCAATGAAGGGGGTGGTAGTACCACAGTGAAGAAATTGGAGTTCGGATGTATCGTAGTAAAAGTTTGCGATGCATGACGAAAAAGGCCTTAGGAACTCCTCAATGGCAAGTTGTAAGGTCACCGGCGCGAAACAAAGCCAACGTTCTAGCTCCTCTCGTAAAAGGATTTGGAATGACTCGTTCAAACAGTAGAAATCAAAATCAGGGGGAAACACAATGAACCGCTCGATTCGAAAACAAAGATTTAAATGGGTAACCTATGTCTCTGCCGCCACAATGATGCTTGCAATCCTACTATCCGGATGTGGTAAGTCAATGACACCAGAAAGTTCCGGCAAACCTACGGATGAAGGTAATAGTGGAGTTAAGATCGGTATGGTAACGGATACTGGGGGGGTAAACGATAACTCCTTTAATCAAAGTTCATGGGAAGGTTTGCAGAAACTGAGCAAAGAGACAGGTGTCGATGTTAAATATCTTCAAAGTAAGTCGGATTCGGATTATCTGCCGAATTTAAATCAATTCGCCAAGCAAGGCTTTGACTTGACATGGGGTATTGGTTATATCATTGCAGACTCTATGAAAATATCTGCCGAGCAGAACAAAGATTCAAAGTTTGCGATCATTGATAATGTTGTTGAGATGCCTAATATTCAATCCGTTACGTTTTCAGAGCATGAAGGTTCCTTTCTTGTAGGAGTGGTCGCAGGTCTTACTACGAAATCAAATAAAATCGGTTTTATTGGCGGTTTGGAAATACCGGTTATCAAACGGTTTGAGGTTGGTTTCAGAGCCGGCGTGGCTGCTGTTAACCCGGATGCAAAAGTTAACGTAAATTACACGGGTGCTTTTGATAAACCAGATCTCGGGAAGGCTGCGGCAGCAACATTGTATGATGATGGTGTTGATATTATATTCCATGCATCAGGCTCAACGGGAAATGGTGCATTCAATGAAACGAAAGATCGGGTTAAAAATGGCCAAAAAGTGTGGATGATCGGAGTGGATAAAGACCAATCCCTAATCTTCGGAGATGATGTTACCCTCACTTCGATGGTAAAACGTGTAGATGAGGCTGTGCAACTAGTCTCCAAATCAATGATTGAAGGTAAGTTTGAAGGCGGAAAAACGCTGGTATTGGGTTTGAAGGATAATGGGGTAGGTTTACCTGAAGAAAACCCGAATCTATCAAAAGAGGTATTAGATAAGGTTGAAGAATTCAAACAAAAAATCATTAATGGTGAGATTAAGGTTCCGATGCAATAGGACTGTTATCGTAACAGATTTTCATAGAAACTGGGTGATTGAATGCAGCAGGTGACGACTGCAGTAGATATGCGAAATATTACGAAGCGCTTTCCTGGGATTACAGTAAACAATGGCATTAATTTAAGTTTGCTTAAAGGCGAGGTTCACGCAATTTTGGGGGAAAATGGCGCCGGTAAATCAACGCTGATGAATATCTTGTTCGGATTGTATCATCCGGACGAGGGTGAAATTTTAATCAATGAAAAGCCTGCGATCATTGATAGTCCGAATACAGCGATCCGACTTGGCATTGGCATGGTGCACCAGCATTTTAAGCTGGTACAACCATTTACGGTGACTGAAAATATTATTCTCGGCAGCGAGCCTCGCAAGAAGCTTTCGATTTCTTATCGGGAAGCGACCCGTAGGGTGGAGAACTTATCGAGTCAATATGGTCTGAATGTCGATCCGAATGCGAAAATTGAAGATATTTCCGTAGGCATGCAACAGCGCGTTGAAATATTGAAAACGCTTTATCGCGGGGCGGATATTCTGGTCTTTGATGAACCGACAGCGGTTTTGACGCCTAATGAAATCGAAGAATTGCTGCAGATTATGCGAAATTTGGTCGGTCAAGGGAAGTCCATTATTCTGATTACTCATAAGTTAAAAGAGATTATGGAGATAGCCGATCGCGTAACCGTCATCCGAAGAGGCAAAGTGATCGATTGTGTTAAGAAATCGGAAACTTCCGCTTCGCAGCTAGCTGAAATGATGGTAGGCCGCAACGTTTCCTTGGACATGGATAAGAAGCCGCAATTACCGGGAGGCACTGTTCTTCAGGTGGATCGGCTCGTGGTGAAGGGGCGTCAAGGAATTCCAGCGGTGAAAGGAATCAGTTTTTCAGTACGTGAAGGAGAAGTAGTCGGTATTGCTGGAGTAGACGGGAACGGACAAAGCGAACTGATTCAGGCTCTAACGGGTCTTCGGAAGTCGGAAAGCGGACACGTTCATATGTTAGGGAAAGACATTACGAATGCTACGCCAAGGAAGATCTCGGAACAAGGGATGGGTCATATTCCGGAAGATCGGCATAAGCATGGGCTTGTACTTGATTTTTCCCTTCGTGAAAATATGGCTTTGAAGTCATACTATAAACCCCGGTTTAAGCGTTACGGTTTTCTCGATTACAAGTCGATCGATCAGCACACGAAAGAGCTGATGGA
Source organism: Paenibacillus sp. QJM3NY_38 (assembly GCF_056173265.1). Taxonomy (NCBI): domain Bacteria; kingdom Bacillati; phylum Bacillota; class Bacilli; order Caryophanales; family Paenibacillaceae; genus Paenibacillus; species Paenibacillus sp. QJM3NY_38. The sequence continues at coordinate 5,587,611 of NZ_CM149665.1, read as the reverse complement.
ACAATTCGATGTCAGGAGCCCGGATATATACACGCAAACAAGAGCGTTATCGGGAGGCAACCAACAGAAGGCGATCATTGCGAGGGAGATCGACAAAGCCCCAGAATTGTTAATCGCCGCACAGCCAACGCGCGGTTTGGATGTCGGAGCCATTGAATACATTCATAAGCGTATCGTGGAACAGCGAAATAAGGGGAAGGCGGTCCTTCTCATATCTTATGAATTGGACGAAATATTGAGTCTGTCCGATCGGGTCCTCGTTATCTTCGACGGAAAAATAGTGGGGGAAACCAGACCGGAGGAAACGAATGATAAAGAACTTGGTTTGCGCATGGCAGGCAGCGGGAAAGACCAAGAATCGGAGAGGAGTTATGCAGGATGAATGACTGGAAACGATGGTTCATCAAAGATACCGCAGCGATTCCGTTATTGGCCATTATTTTCGGTCTGTTATTCGGTGCAATCATAATGCTGTTAGGGGGATTTAATCCAGTCGAAGCCTATTCCTATCTGTTCAGAAATGTTTTCGGCAGCCCTTATGATTTCGGCGAGACGATACGTCAAATAACACCGCTCATCTTCACCGGATTGTCCGTTGCTTTTGCCTTTCGAACGGGGTTATTCAATATCGGAGCGGAAGGACAGTTTGTCATGGGAATGACAGGTGCAACGATCATTGGTGTTACGATGGAAGCGCCCTGGTTTATTCATGCGCCCCTGGCCTTGCTCACAGGTGCTCTGTTGGCGGGGTTATGGGGAGGGTTTGCTGGATTTCTAAAAGCCAGATGGGGGATTAATGAGGTTATTACAACCATTATGTTGAACTGGATCGCCTTATATCTATCCAATTTTATAGTGAGGGTCTTTTTACTTGAACCCGGTCAACAACGGTCCTTCATGATCCACGATTCCGCGAAGGTTAGCGTGGGTTGGCTGTCCCAAATGTTTGGCGATGCTCGGGTGCATTGGGGAATCTTTCTGGCATTGCTTGCGGCCATCCTCTTCTATTCGTTTCTTTGGAAAACCGGGCAGGGGCTTGAATTGCGCGCTGTCGGTCACAATGCTCATGCTGCGGAATATGCCGGGATGAACGTAAAAAGAAATGTAACGAAAGCGATGTTTATTGGTGGGGTTTTCGCAGGCCTGGGTGGAGCTTTTGAAGTCTTAGGCGTATTTCATTATCAGGTCATCGCATCGTCATCTGCGGGACTAGGTTTCGATGGAATAGCGGTTGCATTGCTAGGTGGCAATCATCCTCTAGGTGTGGTCCTTGCAGCTGGTTTATTCGGCTCCCTTACTTATGGTTCGGCAGGGATGAGTTTTGGCGCAAATGTGCCTCCTGAGATCATCCGTATCATCATCGGATCGGTTATCTTCTTTGTTGCATCGTCGGGTATCATTCGCAGGGCGCTTCGAACTTTTTCCGGTGAGCGTAAGCAGAAGGAGGTAATCTAGGGTGGAAATCATTGTGACGATAAGCGAAATGTTCAATTCTACGCTAGTTTTTTCGACTGCCTTGATCTTCGCGGCGTTGGGAGGATTAATCTCCGAGAGATCCGGTGTCATCAATATCGGGTTAGAGGGTTTAATGATTGCCGGAGCATTTGCTTCTGCCGTGGTTGTTATTTTCGCAGAGGATGCAAATCTTGGTGGAATGTCGCCATGGCTTGGACTTCTTGCGGGGTTACTGTTCGGGACTGTATTTTCTTTAATCCATGCGGTGGCAGCCATCACCTTCCGGGCAAATCAAGTCGTAACCGGCGTCGTTATCAATTTTCTCGCGCTCGGTACAACGGTGTATTTGGTCAAGCTGATTTTCGGAACGGGTGAAACCAGGACGATCAATCATGTCTTCACCAAGATACACGTCCCTGTATTATCGGATATTCCCATAATGGGTAAAGCGCTGTTCGTTGCATATCCAACGACGTATATTGCACTCCTGCTCGTAGGTATTGTCTACTATGTCATGTTCAAGACACCTATCGGATTAAGGCTCCGGGCAGTAGGCGAACATCCGGGCGCAGTAGACTCGATCGGAGTCAACGTAAACCGCCTTCGATATATTGCAGTTATGCTTAGCGGTGCGTTTGCAGGACTTGGCGGAGCCACGATTACTTTAACGACCACAAGCAATTTTGCACATAACTCGATATCCGGGCAAGGCTTTATTGCTCTAGCAGCTCTGATTTTCGGCAAGTGGAATCCGGTTGGCGCCATGTTTGCAGCCATGTTCTTTGGAATCGCACAAGCACTCAAAAATCAAATTCAACTATTCCCGTTTTCGGATCAAATTCCTACGGAGTTCATTTTCATGTTCCCCTACATCTTGACCATTCTAGTATTAATCGGTGCCGTGGGAAGGGCTAATCCGCCTTCAGCACTAGGGGAAGTATATTATCCAGGGAAAAGGTGATCTTGAATTGAATTCAGATCTAAATGGTAACGGTTTCATATAATAATAGAGGAGAGATTCAATTAAAAATGCGAAGAAAAATTGCCGTTTCATGGATTGCATTAGTAGCTGCGTTGACGCTAACGGGATCTGCCTTTGCCTCGCCCAATGCAGTTATACAGGGTTATGAGCACGGGGAGTTGGCACTTGACCGCAATGTTTCTTTGGCGGAAGCCATTGCTTTCATAGCCAGAGCGAAAGGTGTGGCAGTTGATCGGAATATGGCGAAGAACACCGTACAACCTATGGTCCCCTCAAATCCAGAATCTGCTGCTGGTGAATTGGTCCCAGCCCGCGAAACAGCAAAATTATTAGGGATTAAAATATCATACAGCTTGAGCACCAAGACGGTTACGCTCATGCAAGGATCATCAAAAGTCGAATATGCATTGAACTCGGACATGGCAGTAATAAACGGTACCAACTCTACGGTGAAAGCAGCTCTCAAGAACAATAAACTTTGGCTTCCTTCATCAATTTTTCAAGTGTTTAGCCCGCCCGTACAGTCAGCCGAACAAGCAGGACCGAAAGTAAAGTCTACCCCGAAGAATGTGATTGTCATGGTGGGAGATGGAATGGGCATTGGGCAGATTGAAGTAGCCCGTCTTCTGGAGTACGGCAAGGAAGGGCGCTTATTTATCGAAAGTTTACCGAATGTAGCCTTATTGCATACCTATTCAGCGAACAACATTGTAACAGATTCGGCTGCAGCCGGTACGGCCCTCGCGACAGGAGTTAAGACCAACAACGAAATGATAGGAATGAAACCGGACGGTACGCCGGTGGATAGTGTTCTCGATGTGTTTAAGAAGTCTGGCAAGAAAGTGGGTATCATATCCACCAATACGGTAACCGATGCGACGCCTGCTGCTTACTCCGCGAGCGCTTCTGACCGTGCTGGTCAGGAAGATATCGCCAGACAAATCTTAGACAGCGAGATAGATGTTATCCTTGGCGGCGGGGCGAAATACTTCAGTCCAGATAAGCAAGAAGGCGTTAATTTGGTGAATAAGTTCAAAGAGAAGGGCTATAGTTATGTAACGAATAAGGCCGAGTTAGCGAGTAATAAAAGCGACAAACTGCTTGGCCTGTTTCATGATTCTTATATGAACTATAAGTCTGATCGCGATGATTTGAAGAGCCAGGAGCCGACACTCACGGAGATGACGATGACAGCGATTAAGGCGCTTAGTAAAGAACAGGAGGGTTTCTTCTTGATGTCCGAGGGTGCTCGAATTGACCACGCTTCTCATGCGGCGGATATTACCAGCGTCTGGAAAGAAACAATCGAGTTCGACAATGCAGTCAAGGCTGCGGTGGAATGGGCCAGGAAAGACGGGGAGACGCTTGTACTCGTACTTGCAGATCACGAGACGATGGGTATTTCCGCAACAGAGCCGATGGATATCGATGGGTTAAAGAAGATTCAAGTTTCGGCAGAGTTTATGGCCGCGCAATTGAAAATGGATAAGGCAACTGGAGCTTCGACGCCGTCAAGCGTCAAAGAAGTCTTCAAGAAGTACGCTAATATTTCCCTGACGGATGAAGAAGTGGCGAGCTTTAACCAGCACATCAAGGATAAAGAGGGGAAAGCATACCCGCAGCATAAGGTAGCTTGGGAGATCGGCAGCATGATCGCCCAACGCAATCATGTTGGAGTGGTAAGCCGCGAGGTACGCAGATTAAGCGATACTGGCGGGCATACAGGTAATATGGTGCCAGTCTTTGCTTTCGGACCCGGTGCAGACAAATTCGAAGGGGTCCTCGACAATATTGATATCCCGCGTTTGATTCTTGAAGTTTCTAATATGGGGTAATAGCGTACAAGCGAAATCGTGAGAAAAATAAAAGACATTGAGGGTGGGATACCACAGATAAAATAGAAAAGGTGAACTTGAATTCGAATTGAAATGGTAACGGTTTCATAGAAATGATGATAGAGGAGAGATTCGATTGAAAATGCGAAGAAGAATTGCCGTTTCATGGATTGCGTTTGTAGCTACGTTGACGCTAGCGGGATCTGCCTTTGCCTCGCCCAATGCGGTGAAACACGCAGACTGGTTGGCTGATAAAGGCATTGTACAGGGTTATGAGCACGGGGAGGTGGCACTTGACCGCAATGTTTCTTTGGCGGAGGCCATTGCTTTTATAGCCAGAGCGAAAGGTGTGGCAGTCGATCGTCAGCCAGGAGGTTGGTCAAGCGGATATTTGCATTGGGCTAATGCGCAAGGAGCCATCACGAAATCCGAATTGAAGATTGGAAACAAGATTCCAAATTCGGCGGAGCTGCAACGCATGGCGGGAAAATTCGGATTAAAGATAACGCTCCCGGCATCCGGGGAAGTGACCCGGGGAGACTTCCTTCAAGCATTGGGTGACGCAGTGACCACGCATGTGACTATTGCCCACACGAACGATGTACATGGACATATCCAGGAGGACAAGTTCAACAAAGAGTTCGGTTATGCCAAAATGGCAACTTTAATCAAGAACTGGCGCAAGGAGAACCCTAATTTTTTTCTGCTAGATGCGGGGGATACCTTCCAAGGCACGATTTATGCCAATCAGTTTCAAGGGGAAGCGTTATTGCCGATCTTAAATGCGCTGCAATATGACGTAATGGCGGCAGGAAATCACGAGTTTGACTTTGGTTATGAACAGTTATTGAGACTACGTGACAGCTTGGACTATCCTATGATTAACGCCAACGTATTTAAAGCGGACGGAACTAACTTGCTGATTCCAACTTTCACGATCAATATCGGGGAAAAGAAATTCGCCTTCCTTGGTTTGGTTACAGAAGAAACACCCATCGTGACGCATCCCAAAAACGTGGTCGGCCTTACCTTTAAAGATCCCGTTGATATCGCAAAAGATCTGGTTCCAAAGTTAAAGCAGGACGCGGATCACGTGATTGTCGTATCGCACGTAGGGATCGAGGTCGATCGTGAGATCGCTCGAAACGTGAAAGGTGTAGATCTGATCATCGGAGGTCATTCCCATACGCCAGTGAGAACCCCTGAGAAAGTGAATGGAACCTATATTGTGCAGGACTGGGAATACGGCAAGTCGCTTGGACGCGTCGATCTCACCTATTTCCGCGATGAGTTAGTTCAATTCAGCGGAGGATTGCTCGAATATGACGAGAATGTTCAGGCAGATCCTAAAGTCGAAAAATTGGTTCAAGACGTATTGAAAAAAGTGGATGAATCCATGAATGTGGTCATTGCCAAAACGGAGGCGGATCTTGTCGGTGACAGAGAATTCATCCGTGCTGGCGAAACGAATCTTGGCAATTATATTACGGATGCCATGCTTGCCAAAACGAAGAGCTTTAAAGGCCATGAGGCGGATGTTGCGATCATGAACGGTGGAGGAATCCGTGCAGGTAAAGCGAAAGGCGATATTACGAAAAAAGACCTGTATACCATGCTGCCATTCCCCAATACATTAGTCGTTGTTGAGGTGACGGGGAACGATATCACGAAGGCGTTGGAAAACGGAATCAGAGGGGTGGAGAAGTCGGATGATCTCCCCGGCAGTTTCCCGCAAGTCAGCGGCTTGTCTTTCACCTATGATTCAAGTAAGCCGGAGGGGTCCCGCGTCTTGGAAGTCAAGGTTGGCGGGAAACCGCTCAACCCGTTGGCGGCTTATAAAGTGGCTACGAATGATTTCTTGGCAGTCGGAGGGGACGGATATCAATCTTTGCAAAAGGCGGATGTCTTCAATAGCGGATTAACACTTTATGACGTTATCGAAGAACGTTTGATTCAAGATAAATCCATCCATCCTAAAACGGAAGGCCGCATTATTTCAGCGAAATAACGAGGAGGTGCCTCTTTTTATGAATTGATCGTAAAAGGGGGCACTGCATTCATCTAATGGGAGGTTATATATTGAAAACGGCCAATCGATTTCGCAAGCTCCGCTTTGTTGTTTCTATCGGTTTAATAGTGTCGGTGTCTTTATCCGCTCTTCCCGTCCATGCCGCTGAACCGGAGATCGTAAATCTACGATTGATCGAAACGACGGATATTCACGCCAATTACGTGAATTATGACTATTATCAAGACCGGGAGACGAATGAGTTCGGCTTGATCAAAACGGCAGAATTAATCAAGCAGGCTAGAGGAGAGGTGAAAAACAGCCTGTTATTCGACAATGGTGATCTGATTCAAGGTACGCCGCTGGCCGATTATGTAGCGAAAGTCGACGTGCTGCAGGACGGGGAAACCCATCCGGCGTACAAAGTGATGAACTTAATCGATTATGATGCCGGCAATATCGGGAATCACGAGTTCAATTATGGACTAGAGTTTCTTCAAACCTCGTTAAAAGGAGCCAAGTTTCCGTACGTCAACTCCAATGTATACATCGACGATAAGGACAATAACCCATCAAACGACAAGAACTTTTTTACACCTTACGTCATATTGGATCGTACGATTGAAGACGAGAATGGAGTCAAGCACCCGATGAAGGTAGGCGTGATTGGCTTTGTCCCCCCTCAGATCATGCAGTGGGACAAAGCCAATTTGCTAGGTAAAGTCATTACAAAAGACATCATCGAGACGGCTAACCATTTTGTACCCGTAATGAAAGCTGAAGGGGCCGACATCATTGTCGCGATTCCTCACTCCGGGATAGGCTCGACTACAAGCGGATACATGGAGGAAGACGCAACATACGATCTAAGTAAGGTAGAAGGAATCGACGCAATCATGTTCGGTCATTCTCACGGCGTGTTTCCAAGCGATGAATATGCGGAAATCGAAGGAGTGGACATCGAGAAGGGAACGATTAACGGCGTCGCTGCCGTCATGCCTGGTTTCTGGGGAAATCACGTGGGAATCATTGATTTGAAGCTTGAAAAAAGAAACGGCAAGTGGGTTGTCGCTGATAAACGGTCAGAAGCCAGAGCCGTCGTGGACGAAGAGGGCAATCCACTAGCCGGGCGTGACGAAGACTTGTTTCATGCGGTGGAAAGCGATCATGAGGCCACGCTGAAATATATTCGCGGTCCCGTTGGAAAGACGAAGGCGCCAATCACCAGTTACTTCTCACAGGTCCAAGACGATCCTTCGATTCAAATTGTCAATAATGCTCAAAGATGGTACGTGGAAAAGCACATTCAAGGTACAGAATATGATGGAATCCCCGTACTATCGGCAGGAGCGCCTTTCAAGGCGGGCACCCGTGGTGAGGTAACCTACTACACCGATATCCCGTCCGGTACGATCGCGATTAAAAACGTTGCAGATCTTTATTTATATCCGAATACGTTAAATGCCGTATTGGTAAACGGAGCGCAACTCAAGGAATGGCTGGAAAAGTCTGCCGGGCAATTCCACCAAATCGATCCCTCAAGCACGAAGGAACAGCCGCTCGTAAATATGGATTACCGTTCGTATAACTTCGATGTTATCGATGGAGTCGAGTATCAAATCGATGTTTCCCAACCTGTCAAATATGACAAAGAAGGGAAAGTATCAAACGATAAAACGAGTCGTATCTTGAATCTGACGTACAACGGCAAGCCGATTAAGCCTGAGCAGAAGTTTATAGTAGCCACGAATAATTACCGAGCTAATGGGGGAGGCAAATTTCCCGGATTAGATGGAAACAATATCATTATCGCTTCTCCGGATGAAAATCGTCAAATTATTATCGATTACATCCGCGAGCAAGGAACGATCAACCCATCCGCAGATGGAAACTGGTCATTTGCCCCGATTTCAGGAAAGGCCAAGGTGACATTCGAGACGTCGCCAACGGCTCGAAGTTATTTGAAAAACCTGACGGGTATAACCTATCTGGAAACATTGGAATCCGGTTTTGCCAAATATCAAATCGACTTGTCCAGAAAAAGTCCGGATGTCGCAAAAAGCAAGGACAACGACAAGGATATCATTTATGTCGTAAAAGCCGGGGACACCCTTTCTCAAATTGGGAAGCGATACGGAATGGCCTGGCACCGTCTGGCTCAATACAATAAACTTGATAACCCTCACCTTATCCGGGTAGGTCAGCTGATCCGAATTCCGAAAACGGGTATTTGGGGCTCCTAAATGAAAATATACAACGTGGATAATGTGGATGGATTCTTTAGCGTGCTGGACAATTGCAACGGAGTCGTGGAACTGATCACTCCCGATGGGGACCGGCTCAATCTAAAATCAAAGTTGTGCCAATACGTTGCCCTAAGCAAATTCCTAAAGGAAGCGAAATTAAAAGATATTGAAATCGTGGCTTACGACCCAGAGGATGCTCAATTACTGTTTCACTTTCTGATGGAAGGTAAGATTTGAATTTGTCCATCAAAAATGGTGGAATCGTTCCTGCATGGTGAGTTTGAAGGTAGTTTTAAGAAATGAAACGTTATTAAATTGAAAAGCTATTTGATAGGGGGAGCGCCAATGGATCAAGTCAAAACTCAAAAAATGATAGAAGCCGCGAAAATGTATTATTATATGGATTATAGCCAGCAGGATATTGCCGAAAAGCTCGGAATAACCAGGCCCACTGTGTCGCGTTACTTGCAGCAAGCAAAAGAAAACGGCTATGTACGGATCCGAATTATTGACCCTTCTGAAGGTACCCAGAAATTAGCTTATTAATATATTAATAATTTTGCTTGGTACAAATCGGATATTAAGGTGAAGGGATGATTAAACGAATCAACTAGCTTTCAATAGTTGGTTCGTTTTCTTTTTAGAATCGGGATTCTATATAATAGAAGAACAATGGGATGATATTTGATAATGTTTATGTAAGATCCCATTAATATCCTGTAAGGAGTCAGTGCTTATCATATAAAGTTGTCTCCAGTAGAAATCATCGAGATATCTGGAGATTTTAACAATCCCGGTATGTGGATTTATTTGACTAGACCAGTTCGATACGTTCTCCCATAAACTCTTCGTATAGCGTAATAGCGTAAATCGGTATGTGCCTCCAATCAGGCTCTTATACGAATAATTGCTGAAGAAAAGAAAATGAGGCCGTTTCTCAATAAAATGCTTCTCGCTAGATGAGCCCTCGCCAAACTAAACTAATTGAACTCATTCGGGTCAAAACGGTGTTTGAGAGACAACGATCCCGGCTATATATTTTTGATCTCATCTTCCAAATGACCTCACCCATCTTTCTCTTCGTAAAAGGCAGCTGATCTCATGCCGGCTGCCTTTCAATGTCAATACTGATCAAATATTAAACTTAACGCACAGAGTATCTTCTCTATTTCAGGCTCATTATGCATCGGTTCATAATTAAAAAAGAATATCCACCTTTAGTGGACAAGTCAGATAGTTTATAAGAAAAGCGCGTCGTGAGAAATGGCTACCTTGATTTATGTACATCGTGCGCACTGCTCCCGTGCGCACGATGCGTGGTTCGGGGCATGCTTGGATGGCTGGTCGGCCATATTCTAGTTTCCTTATTGAGGCAAGCACGCCAATTGTGACACAATCCATAAACAAATAGGGATGTCGAGGGACAAGAACATGGTCCCATTGAAGTCGCTATTTTGGTCATAACCCTGTCAAGTAGACAGTACAAAAAAAGACATGATTTAAGCTGCGGCCGTTTCCCGGTATTCTACCGGAGAACGGTCGTTTAATTTTTTCTGGAATCGGTTCTGGTTATAGAACAGAATGTATTCGCTCACTTGCTGTTCAACCTCCGCCTTGTTCGCTGCCTCATTCAAGTATATTTTCTCGGTCTTTAAATGAGAGAAGAAAGACTCGATACAGGCATTGTCCAGGCAATTTCCTCGCCTAGAGTGACTGCCTAGCATGCCGAGTTGTTTCAGTTTACGGTTAAATGGTTTTGACGTGTATTGAAATCCTTGATCCGAGTGTAGGATTACCCCACTCACATCCACGTGCTGACGGAGTCTATCCAGCGTTTCATGAACCAAAGCGAGGTCATTTCGTTCCGAAAGATGCCAAGCTACAATCTCGTTATTGTACAAATCCTGAATCACAGACAGGTACACAAATTGTTCTCCAGCACGAATATAGGTAATATCTGTGACCAGTTTCGTTCGTGGCGTGTCCGCTTTAAACTGGCGCTGAAGCCGATTCGGATTCACCACAGAAGCTTGTTTTCCAAAGAATCGACGCTTCTTTCGAATGACAGAACAGATTCCTAATTGTTTCATTAATCGGTACACCTTTTTGTGGTTGACCCTAATGCCTTCCCTCCGTAAAGCTACCGTCATTCGAAGATAACCAAAGTAGGGATGCATGCGATGGATGGCAAGCAGATGCGATTCCAATTCATGCTGCTTTTGTCTGCGTTCTTTTGCCGCGTGCAAGCTTTTTCTCCACTTGTAATAGCCTGAACGGGAAACCGCGGCTAACTTCAAGAGCCAACTAAGACGATGGCGTACTCGCAAGTCCTCTATGATCTGAAATCTAGCAGCTTTACTCGTCACTCCTTGTGTAGATTTGGATACTGCTTTTTTAAATATTCAATCTCCGCTCGCAAGTATGCCATCTCTTCTTCCATACTGGAAAACTTCGTTCTGGGGCGTCCCCGTTTGGATGTGGCAGGTTCTAGGCTCATTCCACGTTTCGTTCTCGCCGCCCATACTTGTACTTGAGATTTATTTTGAATACCCAAACGTTTCGCTACTTCACGAATACTCATATGTTCTTCGTTGACCAGCCGGGCCGCCTCCAATTTTAATTCCAAGGAGTACCGCCGGTAAGTTTGTCCTTTTTTAGCCATGAAAAAATCCCCTTCGTTAGGCAAGATTAAGTCCATCTTAACAGATGTCTTTTTTCTCTTAGTCTACTAAAAGGGGATAATACCATTTTAGCGGCTTTTTTATTTTGCTGTAACAAAAAAGCTGATGTCGTTGATGTACTGCACCCCAATTGTTAGACACATCTAACAGTTGGAGGTGCAGTTTTTTTATGACTAAATTTACTAAGGATAGCAAATTGGCATTAATTCAAGGGTATGACTCTGATCTTCTATCTCAGACAGAATACGCAAATCAAATGGGCGTAACCAAGTCTCAATTCCAATATTGGTTGAAGCTCTATGAGATGCATGGTGAGACTGCCTTTACTAACGGCTATACAAATTATCCGGCAAGCTTTAAACTGGACGTACTCAATCATATGGCTCAATCAGACGCTTCTCTCATGGATACCGCTGCTTTGTTTAAGCTTCCGGACTTCTCCATGTTGTATTCCTGGCAGAAAAAGATGGAGACAGGCGGTTTAGAAGCCCTTGAGCCAACAAAGAAAGGGCGTCCATCCATGAAGAAAAATTCCAATTCGTCTACCAGACGATCCGTAGTTCAAGGGTCTGTCGAAGCACTCGAAGAACGTATCAAACAGCTTGAAATGGAAAATGAGTATCTAAAAAAGTTGAATGCCTTAGTTCGAAACAAGGAAAAATCACCAAACAAGACAAAGCACAAGCCGTCTGGCAACTAAGGCATAAATATCCGGTGAAGGCACTCGTACAGCTGGCTGGTATCCCGCGCAGCACCTATTACAACCTTATAAAGCGTATGAACCAACCCGATCCGAATGCCGAGTTGGGGGCTGAAATCCAGTCCATTTACGTGGAACATGATGGACGTTACGGATATCGCCGTATTCGTGATGAACTGGCAGTCCGTGGGTGGAAAGTTAACCACAAAAAGGTTCAGAGGCTCATGAAGAAGATGGGCCTTCAATGCCTGGTTCGCATGAAAAAGTATAAGTCATATAAAGGGACCGTCGGCAAGATTGCACCGAATCATCTGGACCGCCAGTTCACGGCTGGGGCGCCAAATGAGAAATGGGTGACGGACATTACGGAGTTTAAGTTATTTGGAGAAAAGCTGTATCTATCGCCCATTTTGGACTTATTCAACGGGGAAATTATCACCTATACCATGGGTTCACGACCAACCTATTCTCTAGTATCCGAGATGCTGGATGCAGGACTGAAGCGTCTGCCGGAAGAACACCAACTTCTCCTTCATTCAGATCAAGGATGGCATTACCAAATGAAGCCGTATCGCCATGCGCTTAAGTCGAGAGGTATTCTCCAAAGCATGTCACGAAAAGGGAATTGTTACGACAATGCCGTCATAGAGAATTTCTTCGGCATTCTCAAGTCGGAGTTTCTGTACTACAAAGAGTTTGAAAGTGTGGAACATTTTAAGGAAGAACTGAAAAAATATATTGAATACTACAATACCAAACGGTTAAAGGCAAAATTAAAAATGAGTCCGGTACAGTACCGAACTCATTTTGAGAAAGCTGCCTAATGAAATAACCGTGTCTAACTTTGTCGGAGGACAGAAACATTGTCCCATGGAAAGTCGCTATTTTAGCGGTTTTTTTGTTATATCGGTACAAGTTCTTGTCCCGAGCCAAGGACAAGAACTTGTACCGATTGCCGTAAAGGACAAGAACATGGTCCGATTACCGATTAGATAAGTATCTAATTATGTTTCCATGCAATTTCATTAAGCTAACGGGCAGTTTTGCTGAATAGATCTGCTGAGTATGTGGAGCATCTGGCCTCTCACGGTTGGTTACGGACAAGAAAGATTAAAAATCGTAAGGTAAAGGAGAAATCCGGCGGATACGATTGCGATCAAAAACTACCCATGACGCCCATGCGTCATGGGTAGTTTTTAATCATTTTCATACGTTCAGGAGGGGTCGTGGTGAAATAGCGATGTCCTAATCACTTCGTTGGACAGACAGAGTTTTGTGTAAAAATGGCCACCGCCCGGGAACGGCCATTCTTCGTATACATTTCCGAACCGACTTACTTGACCGGCCCCATCCAGGTTGAAATCGTCTTCTGCTGGTGCGGCAACGGCGGTTTCAACTTCCCGTTATCGATCAAATGCTTCAAAATATAAGCGACAAGCCGGCCTCCGCCGGTGTTGCCTCTCACCATGTAAGCAAGCTGCGGCTCCAAATGCTTTGGCTGATTTTGCAGGAACAGCTTGAGCATTTTATCGTAGAGCTTGCCGACAGCAGGCGCATACAGAGCGGACAAATCCGGCATTGCCTTGTTCAACCGATCCAACGTTTGGGGAGAGTCGATCCAAACCGCATTGAACTTGTACCCCTCCTCCGTCTTGCGGATGTACCCCTTCTCCAGCAGGAACGAATATTGCTCGCTGTTCTCTTCGTTGTCGGGCAGTTCCCCTTGTTGGAACGCATTACAAATCTCGACATTCCGGTATTCCAGGAAACGCCAATCCACCTGGCGGTTGCTCCAGTACGTATTGAATTGCCACAAGTATAAGGGAGTGTCTTCGACGTAGCGGAGCGACGGACCGAAGGTGACGTAACTACTCAAATCAAAACCCGGATCGGCATTGCGGCTCCGGTTCAACGCCGCATAGGCAATATACTGACCTCCGTCCTTTCGCATTGGTGCGACCGCATCGAAGTTGTCGCCCGCCGGCATGCTCCGCCAAGATTGCTCCTCGACGTTCTTGGGCAGCAAGGTCCAGAGCAGGAAGTTATAGTCGCCGTCCGGAACGTACACTCCGCTATCCTCGACTTGCCGGCGAACTTCCATTAACGCGTCGAAATGAACATCGGCCACTTCGGCGGCGCAATCTTGCCAGAATTGATGACCGGCTACGACCAACTCGAAGAGGTCCCAGACGATGGTATTGCTTTGATATTTGCCGGGAGAGGTTTGGATGAGAAAATTGTAATCGGCCAGGTGCCGGACTTCGCCTTCCAGCAAAGACGGCGGCATTCCGAGCTCCTCCGCGATTTGATGTACGGTACGCGCCTTGTGATAAGCCGCGTAAACGATATTTTGCGCCAAGGCGCGTCCAAGAAAATCGTTGGTTTCGCCCAGTCTGCCGGCCGAACCGGAATGGCCCATTTCCCCCATGCTGACCGGATTGACACTTAAAGTTCCTGTTGCACGCATACGTTTCATCCCTTTCCGTAACTCCTTTTTGGCCTCGCTCAAATGCCACTTCACCGTGTTGACAGGAATGTTCAGAGCAATCGCGATATCGCCGATTTTAAGCTCGTCGTAGTAATGCATGACCACGATCCGGCGATGGATGTCGGACAGAAACGCGACTTCTCGGCGCAGCTCGCGGTAAGCTTCGGTTACCAGCAGCCGGTCAAGCGGCTCCCGGGAAGGGGCGGCCGACAGTTCGGACATGCCGTTGATTTCGATCGCTTGGGGAGCGTGCGCACGCTTTTTCAACCAATTCACCCAAGTGTATCGGGCAACCGTCCAGACGTAAGCCTCAAGGCATCTAATATCCCGCACCCCGGAGAAGGATTTCAACAACTGCAGCATAATCTCCTGAGCCAGATCCTCCGCCTCGGCCCGCTGCTTGACCCGGTTTAACGCAAAACCGAAAATCGGTTTGACATAGCTCCGAATCGCTTCCGCCGCTTCTTTTCCGTTCTTCCCAATTGAATCCATTTTTTCCTCCATAGTTGCATCTGTAATTCCTGACAATTAAATAGTGTGCCAGGCGAAATAAAGGTTGGGATATTTTCAAAAAAATTTGGACGTCCTACCGGATCACTCATACATGTATAATTACAAACATCATGAATAGGTCATTTGAATGGTTAAAGAGACGTTATGAACTTTTTGTTAAGTATATTGGAAAAGAATTAAACAAGTTGAAGATTACTTTAGATGTAAAGGTCTCACTTTTAGTATATAAAGATACTTTTTTTCGTTCAACTATGGGAGGATACAAACTAGGAGCACGAGCCGAAGTTCTTCTTCGGGTACTTGGGGTACTCCCTCGTTCCGTAGTTAACCAGAAGTGGTCTCGATTAATTATTCAAATGCATAATAGAGGTTCATAAAACTAACGGGACACGTTAGTCTAAAAAAGTAAGGAGCAGTTAGCCGATTGGCAGCTGCTCCTTTTCGTTATAACAGGCAAAGAATTCAATATTAAATGCGGTTATTTCGATCCTCCTGTTTTTGAGAAGAGTTTTCTTTTAGTCTTGCGTATCAACATAACAGCTTCTAAAGCGACCCCGGTTAATATTCCGATCACACAAACTACAGAAAGTCTGATTATCGGTAAAAATAATAAACCGGTCTTACACTATGTTATCCGGACTTATTCAGTGTGATCTCTCGAGTCGTTAACCAGCCCTTATCATTAGGCATGGTGGGGACTGTTGGTTATCTCATCGTTTGATTGGCTTATCCCGTACTTGCGGCAGCGAAAACAATGCGATATTGGTGAGCCGCAATGCGACTTCGGTGGTTGAGCCTTTGAGCCCTTGGTTCAGCCAGCTTCCAATGAAGCCGATTGTGCCGTAAGCGAGAAAAAATGCTAAGGTCTCATCTTGAAAAACGGTTTTTAGACGTGTGCAGAGCAGTTCCGAAAGCTGGATGACGAATGACGAATCTCGGTAACGATCGCGATAGAAATGATTGTAGTGCCGTATATGCTCCAATAGCTCAATTGTGATGGGAAGGGGACTTTGGTTGTCACTTACTTCCTTTAATTGCTCATCGAACTCCTGATTCCACTCGCCATCAAATATTTCTTTCAGTTCGCTTACAATTTCGTGGGTCACTTTGTCAAGCAAATCGAATTTGTCTTGAAAATGCAAATAGAAGGTTGAGCGACTGATGCCTGCTTTCCGAACTATGGCATTGACGGTGATTTTTTCGAAGGTAGATGCGACAAGTAGGGCCATAAACGCTTCCGTAATGAGCCAGCGAGCGGATATCGTATAATCATTGATTGTTTTCATGATCCCTTTCCTTTGCTTGTAAAAATGGACATTTCGTATCGAATTGTCGTTTGAAGCGACCAATAGATATGTCTATGCTTAATTTATGTCATAGCTATAACTATTCTACTCAATCTTCACTGGGAGGTAAAACTGATGGATAAAGTATTTGTGATTACGGGTGGAAATGGTTGTATGGGCAAAGCAATTGCACATCGAATGGGCAAGCAAGGACGTCTCTTGCTTGCCGATGTCAACGAGGAACATTTCGAGCAGACGATTAGCGAACTGGCCGCTGCCGGCATTGAGGATGTGACCTCGTACAAGGTGGATATTACGAACGAACGGCAGGTTAGCGAACTGGCATCGCTGGCAAGAGAACTCGGCCAGTTAGGCGCAATCATTCACACTGCAGGTCTGTCGCCGACGATGGCGGATTCGCGAAAAATACTGGAAGTAAATGCAATAGGGACCGGACTGATCTTGCAAACGTTCCTACCTTTGTCCGAACCAGGCAGTGTAGCCATTGCCGTGGCTTCCATGGCAGCTCATGCAGTGCCGAGAAATGAGGCATACAATCATGTACTGATTGATCCGCTTGCTTCAAATTTTCTGGAACAGATGGAGAAGTTTACGGAGGGCAACTCTGGGATCGCTTACGCGCTCTCCAAACTAGGTATGGTCTTAATGGTCGAGGATCAAGCTTGGGCGTGGGGTCAGAAGGGTGCGCGCATCGTATCGGTATCGCCGGGTAATATTAATACGCCTATGGGCAGACAAGAAGCTTCTAAGCAAGAAATGAAGAAGGTGCTGTTCGCCAATACACCGCTAAGTAGAGAAGGAGAAACGGATGAAATTGCTTCCGCTGTCCAATTCTTATGTAGTAACGAAGCTTCCTATATAACCGGGATGGATCTTCTGGTTGATGGCGGAACGACAGCTGGAATGCGCCGGCTTGCACGATTAAACAACAACTGAGTGATCCTTATGAAAACAAGAAGGAGTGATGAATATGCCATTTCAATTAGATCGTGAACTCGAAGCTACTTTGGCTGCGATGGCAGAGAGCGTAAGTCAGTCTCAAGCGCCCAAGCGTGGAGACTGGAAAGCACTTCGCGAAGCGGCCAACGCAGGACGCGCGATGATGGCTTCTCTCGCCCCGCCGTTTCCTGAAATCGAGAAAAAATCGTACAAGCTAACGACCAAGGACGGGGCTTCTATCGAGCTGCGCTGGTACAGCATAAAAGATTCCAATCCCGGTTCTGCCGTCGTATTCGTACATGGCGGCGGAATGATCGCCGGTACGCTTGATGGGAACGACGCTACAGTTTCTAAGTATGTAATGTTGAGCGGTGTTCCATTCTTAGCTGTAGATTATAGGCTTGCGCCTGAATATCAGGGTACTACGCTTGCAGAAGACGCATACGCTGCGCTGCAGTGGTTAGTCGAACATGCAGCGGGGTTTGGCGTTGACACGGCGCGTATCGCCATCATGGGCGAAAGCGGAGGAGGAGGCGTCGCCGCAGGCGCGGCTATTCTTGCACGGGATCATGGCGTAACACTTGCCAAGCAGATTCTCATTTACCCTATGCTTGACGACCGCAATATCGAACCGGATGCAGAGCTCGTTCCTTTTGCAGGGTGGACCTATGACAATAATTACACTGGATGGCATGCAGTGCTCGGGGACGATTTGGCTGGAAAACAAGTGTCACCGATCGCCGCTCCAGCACGGAACACGAATTATAAAGGACTAGCTTCAGCTTATATTGAAGTGGGCGAGCTTGATATTTTTCGGGATGAAAGCGTTGAATATGCGAGCCAGCTCTGGCGGGCTGGAATCTCGACCGAGCTCCATGTTCATCAAGGCGTACCTCATGGATTTGAGCTGGTTATGCCCACCTCACAGGTAGCACAGCGCTCGACAGCAGACCGCGTGAGAGCGCTCAAGTCCATTTGACAGATTAAGAAATTTCAACCTTAGTGGAGGTATTAGCAGTGAAACAGTTTTTTAAGAACAAGGCGGTTATCTCGGGAATATTCATGATGGTGTTCTATCAAATATTAATGATCAGCATATTTATGTGGGGCTATAGCTCGGTTCCGAAAAATATGAGCGATCTGTCGGTAGCGATCGTCAATGAGGATGAGAAATCGGGAACACAGCTTGTTTCGCAGCTTAAGGAAAACTTGCCATTTAAGCTCGTAACCGATGTAACGCTCGAGGATGCCCAGGAGGAGCTTGAGAATCGAAATCTCCATCTGCTCATTCATATCCCGCAAGATTTCACGACCAAGATGACGGCCGAGAGCGAGCAGGCTAAACTGGACTTTTATATCAACCAATCGAATGCGCAGACGATCACAAGCGGCATGCAAAGCGTCATCAATCAAATCTCTGATCAATTCGCTACCCAGACGCAAACGCAAAGTTTTATTCAAATCCTGCAGAATTACCAGATGACGGAAGAGCAAGCCAAGCAGACAGTTCACAGTATAATGAATAAAGTCGTACCGAACATCGTGTCGACGAATACGCTCCCTCAGGGAATGCATAACCAGATGGCTCCGATGTTCTTATCCATGGCTTCTTATGTGGGGGCAATGATCTTCTCGATGATGAGTGTTGGAGCACTGAATCAGCTAAAAGGAAAGCTGGGTAAAGCGAAGTCCTTCATGTATCTGCAAGGTGTAAATATCATGCTTTCGCTGATCGTACCATTAATCGGAGTTTCCATTTATCATACGGTCCAGGGGTATGGAACTGAGGCTTACTTCAAGATCTGGATGATCCATGCACTAGAGATGTTCACCGCAATTGAATTTACAAGCCTATTTTTCTTCATTGCAGGTCAAGCGGGCATGTTGCTCAATTTGCCGCTCGTCTTGATTCAAAGCATTGCTTGCGGCGCTGCGATCCCGCAGGAAATGATGCCGGGATTCTTCAAATTCATGAGTTATATTTCGCCGATGTACTACAGCGTGCATTTGGATTACAATGTACTATTTGGCGGCGGAAACACAGCTCACTATGTAATCGGTCTGGCATTTATCGCTTCCGCAGCGTTCGTTATTAATTCGGTCATTCACGGACTCAAGCCGATACGAGCAAATGATGCGGACAGTGAAGCCGTTCCTTCGATGATGATGTAGGCAAGGGTTAGCATAAACAAGGACGAGTTTTTGGACTACTCATCATGATTAAACCAGAAAGTCGGTAATCTTCACATTAGAGCCAGTGTTTTTAGGATTAAACTAGCGGGAAACGTTAGTTCAACAAAAGCAAGGAGCAGCTTACCGGTTTGGCAGCTGCTCCTTTTTCGTTAAGCTAACGGGCAGTTTAGTTGGAATGCAAGAGGAATTAATAACCAAACAGTCGAATGTTATTAGTATGCTTTGGAAAGGAGGATTTAATATGTACTTTCGCTGTTATAGAAGCCGATAAGAATCCGCCAACTTCCTCAAAATTAAAATTTGAGGAGGGTAAATATGAAGGTTAATGATAATTATCTGAAAGAACAATTAAAGCATGTGTATTGGTTAAATGGTGGTTGTTGCGCGGGCAAGACCACAATGACAAAGAAATTTGCTGAGGAGTTAGGATTTCAAACGCTAGAGGATAATGTCTTAAAATATAGACCATTCACTAGCCCTGTTGAATACCCTGCCCTTCAATATCCTCATCCTGGTTTGGACTGGGACAAATGGTTTAATAAACCCAATGATGAACATTGTGAATGGCTTTTTCAAATTATCGAAGAAATGATGGAGTTTTTTGTTATCGATTTGTTGAAAATGCCTACCGATACACCAATCATAATAGATTTAGGAATAATGCCCGAGCAAATATTACCCTTTATTCCTAAAGAAAGAATGATTTGTCTCTATACGTCTGATGAAGAAATAGAACGGCTATATTTCTTCAGGGAAGACCATAAGATGATTTTGGATGTTATTAACCTTACAGCTAAACCAGCGGAAACAATCAAAAACGGCAACAAAAATATGGTAAAGTTTTCTCGTGACATTAGAAATGCCTGTGTTAAAAATGGAATCAAGACCATTAAAAGAACAACTAGCTTAAGTGTTGAAGAACAATTCAGACTAGTTCGTGAACATTTTGGATTATAAGTTGAAACAACCAGTAGTGTAGGTATCATGTGCAGGCTGCCCAATAGGCAGCCTGTTGCGCTAACAGGAAACGATAGTTTAATAAAGAAGAGAAGGCAGCTGGTCAGAGTGATCAGTTGCCTTTCTAAGTTAAAAGGCAGGATAGTTGAGTATTGGAAAAGAATAATCATATAGATTTGGAGGGATACAGTGAACGAGGACTGGAAGAAGGAACGTGGAATATCTTATTTTAAACAGGACGAAACCGAGAAAATCATCAGTCGTTTTGGAGAAAGCTTTTATGAAAAGGTATTACGCGATATCGTAACATACACCGAAAAGTGGAAATTGTATGATTTTGAATTTGTACATTCATATTCTGCTAATTGCGTTTTTAAATGCCGTTCTGAGCTTTTTGGAAATACAGTCTTAAAAATAGGTAAGCCAAGTAAAGAAGTAATAACTGAGTACAATACTCTTTGTGAATATAACGGCAGACGATTGTGCAAAGTTTATGAGTCTGACGTAAAGAACGGTATTATCCTTGAAGAATGCATACAGCCTGGTGATTCATTGTTCCACGGAAATCCGTATGAAGAACGAATATCTATATTTTGTTCACTTTTTAACGGATTACATATCGCCCCAATTAGAACCGCTCAATTTCCTACTTTTATAGAATGGGTGGATAAGAGCGTGAACTATCTAAGCAAGCGAGAGGACTGCATGGAACTATTCAAACACATAGAAAAAGCAAAAGAAATATGTTTGTCGGTTTCTGCTCTATATCCTCGTAAGATGCTGCTTCATGGTGACCTGCATCATGGAAATATTATTTTGAACCATAATGGGGGATACACCATAATTGACCCTAAAGGAGTAATTGGTGACCCTATATTTGATATATCACGTTTTATATTAAATGAGTTCAGCGATACATTATCACCAGAGAAGTATCAAGAAATTGAAGAGTTATTATGTGACTTAGCTAAGCAACTTGATATTCCGAGCAAAATACTTAAGCTCTGTCTCTATGTGGAAACTGCAATATGGCTATGTGACGATTTGGAGAAAGGCTCATCACTTGAAGAATGTGCTTTCCTTGTTGACAATGTTATTCATGCAGAAGCATTGATACAGATACATCATGAATCATGATTTCTGTTGAAATCAAAGCTTATTACGCTAACGGGAAACGTTAGTTCAATAAAAGACAAGTAGGCAGCCGTTAACGAGATCGGCTGCCTTTGTTAAACTAACGGGCAGGATAGTTTCGGTATGTGGTATTATTTGATTGATGGAGTAAACTAAAGGGTGAGACATGAGTCAGCGTTGGCCAACAAAGGAAAGGATAACGATTAAAGGCTTAAAAGGGAGTGAACTATATTGAATGTACAGCATTCCTATTTACGACAAATTCAGCTCAAGAGGCACCAAGTACCCGCTTATAATCGTTACCCCTTTGATTTGGCGGTCATTCGAAGCCTAAATACTCTTGATTTCCACCCCAAGGTAACCTATATCGTAGGTGAAAATGGGATGGGCAAATCAACACTGATGGAGTCCATTGCTGTCGCATGGGGATTTAACCCGGAGGGTGGGACGATCAACTTTTCCTTCTCAACCCAGGCTACTCACTCCAGCTTATATGAATATATACAATTGATCAGAGGTCCGCGACGCCCGAGGGATGGCTTCTTCTTCCGGGCAGAAAGTTATTATAATTTAGCCACGACGATCGATGAGTTGGACAGCCAACCTTCATTCGGTCGCCCTATTAAAGATTCGTACGGTGGCAAGTCCTTGCATGAGCAATCGCACGGAGAGTCGTTCTTTTCCACTTTCATTCATCGATTCGGGGAGAATGGATTATATATACTTGATGAGCCTGAGGCTGCATTGTCTCCCCTTCGCCAAATGGCGATGCTGACACGAATCCATGAA
Organism: Paenibacillus sp. QJM3NY_38; assembly: GCF_056173265.1. Taxonomy (NCBI): domain Bacteria; kingdom Bacillati; phylum Bacillota; class Bacilli; order Caryophanales; family Paenibacillaceae; genus Paenibacillus; species Paenibacillus sp. QJM3NY_38. Next base: position 5,565,384 of record NZ_CM149665.1, on the reverse strand, counting down.
CTTGTTTTGCAAAACTCTCAATTTATTATTGCGACCCATTCCCCAATCCTTATGGCATATCCAGATTCGATTATTTACAATCTAAAGCCGAATGGTATCGAGGTCCAAGTATTGGAAGAAACCGACCATTTTATGATTATGAAAGAGTTTGTGAATAACAAGGATAGGATATGGAAATAAATGGTAAATCTTGCGAGTTTCTAGTTCGAAATTCTACATATTGAGGAGATAAATTGTGCTGATACATAAAGGAACAGTTCCGATAAAAACGAAACGGCTGGTTTTACGTAAGTTTATAATGAACGATAAACATGCGGTATACCAAAACATGACAAGTGATGCTCAAATGACAAAATATTTGTCGTGGGAAACTCACGAATCGCTGGAAGATACGGCTGAAATGCTTACCAAATGGATATCAGGATACGAAAATCCCGAGTTTTACCGTTGGGCGATTGAGTTTGAAGATGAAGTGATAGGTTCAGTTCATTTGCTTGATATATCAAATAAGTCATGTCGTTGCGACTTGGGCTATTATATCGGTTCAAAATGGTGGAATATCGGTATTGTAACGGAAACCGCTTGTGAAGTCATGAGATTTGCATTTGAAGAACTAGGCATGCACAAAATAGTAGCATGGCACCATGCAGACAATGCTGCATCTGGACATGTTATGAAAAAGCTTGGAATGGTTCTAGAAGGGACACTTAGGAAAGATACACTACTTAAGAATGGAACTTTTAGCGATGTAAAAACATACGGGATATTACTTGAAGATTGGAATAATAGGAAGTCGTTAAGCTAACGGGAAACGATAGTTGAATAAAGAAGAGAAGGCAGCTGGTCAGAGCGATCAATTGTCTCTTTAAGCTAACGGGCAGGATAGTTTAATGATAGGGGCTATAAGGCGGTACTAGATAGAACAATGTATAGTGTACAGTTGAGCTAAGGGAGACCATAACAAAACCACCTTTTAGAAGGTGGTTTTGTTATGGTCAAATATCATTATTAAAGTTTAACATAGCCTAGATTTTAAATATTGCACCCACATCGCGTGCAGCTCAGCTTCCGATACCTGAAATGCGCCATGAAAATCAGTGGCATCGCGTATGAATTTGTTAAGCTCATCAGAACTGTAAGAATGGAGGAGAAATTCAACGATCAAATACGAGAATCCATATCCCCCCATCCTCTCGAATTCCCACGTATCGTTAGTTAATGCTTGAAAGCTAGGGACAGCCTCATTTCGAATCGATTCGGAGGTGCTATACTTGATATATTCTTGCGACATTTGTTTGGCTTCATGTCCGCCAAGCCCATGAGTAAGCCATTTCGGTGCCAACGGATTAATATCATTCACTAACCACATCGTAAACAAACTTATCGTGTGTCGTAGTACCGATTGGTACGTATGTTCAGGGCCTGGGTTCAGTGGGGATACGATTCTTATTTTGTTGTGTTCGTAGGTACCCATGAACCAGTTAGGCGCATCCGGTTCGCCTACTGCTTGGTGAAAAGTGGACAGATCAGGATAGATTTCGATAGTGATTTTCTGAGATGGTCGATGACGATAGGTTGTTAGAATTCGCTCTACATTGGATTTCAATTCCTCGAATAAGTCATGGTATACCTTATTCATACCATCATTCTTGGTGGAAGCCTCGTTCTTATCCACAATCGATATCAATTCTTTGATAGACATGATTGTAATGTCACCCCATTCTTTTAATGCTATTTTTAGTTTGTTTAATGCGCGGTAGAGTCTGTTCTTAACCGCGCTTTCAGGCATCCCGATGATTTTGGATATGTCTAATAGAGTGCAGTCGACGAAAAACCGCAATGATATGATTTGCTGATCTAACTCATTCAATTGGGCTAATGCAGCACTAATATCAAGACGGATATCAACATCTTTAACGATATCGAGGGAAATGGATTGGGACTGAAAATCGATAACTTCGTGCACTATTTCTTTATTTCGTGATCTTTTACGATACTCGTTTTTCACGATATTCTGCGCGATTTTGAATAGCCAAGTAAATATACTGGAGTTATGCTTAAACAAGTGAAAGTTTTCCATTGCTTTTAAAAAAGCTTGTTGCGTTAAGTCATCAGCAACTGCTGAATTTGTTTTTACTGCGATATATTTTCGAATTCTCTCCTGATATTGATTATAAATTTCTTCGAAATGCTGGATGTGTTCCTGCTCCTCCGGAAGAACAGGGATTTTCGTTTTGTCTTGAGCTCTTGACACCAGTAGTACCTCCTCCTGAACTTACAATTAATTAGACACCGAAGGGAGGTAAAAAGCCACATCATTTTTAAAAATAAAATTTTCATGACGCCATCCTTCATCAAACGGATAAATGATAACAAGACCAGCGAGAGACAAAACGGAAGCAATGAAAAGGTCACAGGAGTTAATGATGGAATTTGAAGAACAAGATTAGGGAGTGAATGCACTAACGGAGATACTTTAGCTAAATTACGATACAGCGGAAGCGGCCAACGGTTGCAGTTTTCTCAACCAACGGGCAGGATAGTTTAATAAACTTACGAATACTCTACATATGGAATTATTTAAGAAGTTCGTAGATAAGACGTTATCGGAAATCCTTGCAAGATTATAAACCATAGGAGCTGAAGGCGTGGACATAAAAGTCAGAATGGCAAAAAAAGATGACGCATTTGAGTTGTCTGAATTGTTCGTTGAGTTTATTGGAACGAGATCTAACATTGAAAAGATCCAATATCAGTTAGACCTATTACATAAGCAACCAAACTACTATGTTGCAGTAGCATGTTTAGAGGAAAAGGTAGTTGGAACAGCCATGGGAATTGTTTGTCCAGATATTGTAGGTGAGTGTCAGCCATACTTGCTTGTAGAAAATGTAGTTGTTTCATCTGTGTACCAGGGAAGTGGAATTGGTAAGAAACTCATGAATGCACTCGAGGATTTTGCTATGGAAAACCTATGCTCTTATATAATCTTAGCTTCTAGTAAAAATCGTGAACAAGCCCATAGATTTTATGAATCAATTGGATATGAGGGTACTAAGCGTGGATTTATTAAACGAATCTGATTTGTTAAATATTAAAGTGCTCTCAGCAATTTCGAAGATGGTAAGGACATCTGATAACAACGTATTCACGTATCAGTCTCCCGAGGTGGAAGCAGGGAGCATACTCAGGGACAACCCTGCACTGGCTAAGTCTTCGACCCAATAGGCCGATCATTGCGCTCGATCGACCGGCTGCTTAAGCCAGTGAGGGTTCGTGAATGCCCTAACGTTAGACGAAATTATTGTATGATAAACCTCTACATGTATCCAAATACTATCAGAAATAATATGAACAATAAACATAATGAATTTATGAAGGAGACTAACAATGAAAGATCCTAGAATTGAACAACTCGCTAAAAATCTTATTCAATATTCGGTGAAGCTACAACGTGGGGAAAAAATATTAATTGAGGTTGATGGTTTGGAAATTCCCTTGGCCAAAGAATTGGTAAGACAAGCTTATCTCGTCGGTGGAGTTCCATTTCTATTAATAAATAATCATGAGATCTTAAGAGAGATATTAATCGGCTGTACTGAGGAACAATTAAAAGCAATGGCATCTTACGACCTAAATCGAGTAAACGATATGCAAGCCTATATACTTATTAGAGCTGGGGAGAATATGAGTGAATTAAGTGGTATATCTCCTGAAAAAATGGCGTTGTACAGGAAGTATTACTCTCAACCGATCAATGGCAAACGATACAACAATACAAAGTGGTGTATTCTTCGTTATCCGAATCATGCCATGGCACAGCAAGCGAACATGTCAACGGAGGATTTTGAGGATTTATATTTTAATGTGTGCAATCTGGACTATTCAAAAATGGATAGAGCTATGGATAATCTAATTGAGTTAATGGAGCAAACAGACAAAGTTAAAATTATAGGAGAAGGAACTGAACTAACATTTTCGATTAAAGGCATGCCTTGTTTTAAAGATGCAGGAATTATGAACCTTCCAGATGGTGAAGTTTATACGATGCCAGTTAAGGATTCAGTCAACGGAGTTATCTCGTATAATACACCTTCTTTAAAAGAGGGATTCACTTACGAGAACATTCGTTTTGAAATTAAGGACGGCAAAATTATACATGCTACCGGAAATGATTCAGAAAGAATTAATAAATTATTGAATACGGATCAAGGATCGAGGTATTTTGGTGAATTTGGAATTGGTCTTAATCCATATATTGAGAATGTTATGAAAGATACTTTATTTGATGAAAAAATATGGGGAAGCTTTCACTTTACACCTGGATGTGTTCCAGTTAGTTCACCTGGAAATGAAAATTGGTCCGAGCTTCACTGGGATATTGTTAATATCCAAAGGCCTGAATATGGCGGTGGAGAGATATGGTTTGATGATATATTAATCCGCAAAGATGGAATGTTTATACCTGATATTTTAAAAGGATTAAACCCTGAAAACTTAAAGTGATTATGACTTCATATTTACATCCTTTAAAAATATTGGATTTGAAATCATGAGTTTGGAGGAGAAATACTGGTGTTGAAAGATTTCTATGCACTTTACCAATGAATAAGATCATATAAGAGATGATTCAGGAAGCCAGGGACTTCAAATAACACAATAATCACGTTTCGGGCAGAAAGGAAAAATAGATATTGATGACAGTAATAACACAGCTACAAGGACAATTGTCAAAGAATATTTCAAATTTAATACAAGTTGTGAAATTATTAAAATTAGCGGAATGGAAGCACGGTTTATCCCTGGGTCGAACAACACGATTGGCGGATTTATACGATGGGTACAAGATGGTACTTATATTGAGAAGGATAGCACCCAATTGTGCAAGAAGGATATGATTGAGGTAGCCAAATCGGGAAAATGAAATATTGAACTAACGGGAAACGTTAGTTCAATACAAGACAAGAAGGCAGCCGTTAACGATATCGGCTGCCTTTGTTCAACTAACGGGCAGGATAGTTTAAATAACCAATAAAATATTAAGATAAGAGCAAGTGGACTGGTAGCCGATAAATGTGATCGGCTGCTTATAGGTTCAATTGACGTGCGAGTTAACAACACTTGAGATATTTAGAAAGTACATCGAGTATAATGAACTAAAACAACATCGGTGGGTGGTTAAAATAAAAAAAGTAATTTTTACTGGCGGTGGATCTGCAGGACATGTAACTGTCAATATTGCTTTGATTCCTGAATTTATCCGTTCAGGCTGGGTAGCCGAATATATTGGTTCAGTGGATGGTATTGAAAGGCAACTAATCACATCTAACTTTAATGTGAAATACCATTCAATCTCTACAGGGAAGCTACGACGGTATCTAGATTGGAAGAACGTAAAGGACCCATTTAAAGTGGTGAAAGGAATTTTCCAAGCATACCAACTTCTAAAAAAGCTGCAGCCAGATATTGTGTTTTCTAAAGGCGGTTTTGTTTCTGTGCCAGTTGTCATTGGTGCATGGTTGAACAAGATTCCAGTTATCATACATGAATCTGATTTAACTCCAGGCTTAGCCAACAAGCTCGCAAGTCCGTTTGCTAGTCTGATATGCACTACTTTTCCTGAAACAGCTTCTGCCTTTAAGGATCGTAAATGTCATTATGTAGGACCCGTTCTTAGAGAAGAATTAACAAAGGGAAATGCGGAACGTGGACGGGCATTCGTGGGGTTTTCCAACAATAAAAAGCCTACAATACTAATAATGGGAGGGAGTTTAGGATCACGGAAAATCAATCATGTAATTAGAGAATCTTTAACACAATTAACAAAAAGATTTCGAATCATTCATATTTGTGGAAAAGGACATCTTGATTCTTCAATTTCAAATTCTGAGTACCGCGAATATGAGTATATAAATGAAGAATTACCAGACATATTAGCCATGTGCGATATTGTAATCTCGCGAGCTGGTTCTAATTCCATTTTCGAGTTTTTATCTTTAAAGAAACCAATGATTTTGATTCCTTTAACTAAGGAACAAAGTAGAGGAGATCAACTTCTAAATGCAGGTTCTTTTGAAAGCAAGGGTTACTGTAAAGTGCTACATGAAGAACAATTGAACAGTGATAGCTTGATTGCTAGTATTAATGATTTATCAGAAAGACAGGAACAGTATATTGAAAATATGAGTTCTTTCGAACGTAATGATGCTGTAAATCTTATCTACAATCTTCTTATTGAAACTGCGAAGAAGACCTAAATTATAAATAAGAGATTTCTATAATAGCTTAAATGCGTTCAACTAACGGGGAAGGTTAGTTCAATACAAGACAAGAAGGCAGCCGTTAACGAGATCGACTGCCTTTGTTCAACTAACGGGCAGTTTAACACTAAAGGAGAACTTGGAAAATACTCTCTAAAAACATAAATGTTCGGAAAGTTGATGATCGAAATGAATAGAATGCTCCGAGAAAAATACATATTATTGGTTCCATTGGGAAGAAAACAACTTTAGCAGAAACTTATCTGTGAATTTGGAATATTCACATTACGAATTGGATAATGGTTTATGGAAGCGAAGTAAACCAATAAAGGGGTGTAGAAATGGAGTTTTTCATAGGAATCGTTCCACCTGAAGATTACAAAGAACAAATTTCGGTATTTCGTAATAAATGGGCTAAGACATTTCGAAATCGATGGGATAATAACGGCTTTAGGGATCCTGTGGAGCCCCATATTACTGTTAAAGCCAAAAGTGGACTTACGGAGGATATGAATTGGCTTGAAAAAATAAGAGACACTTGTACTTCATTTCCAATCTTTCAGTTAACTTTGTCTGAACCAGCAACATTCGGAACAGCGGTTACATTCCTTAGCGTTGAATCGAAAGAGATATATAATCTGCATAAGAACTTGGTAGATGCGGTTTCCACACCGCCCGAACTTATTGAAAGGCATATAGAGTTGGATCACTTCATTCCACATTTGACTTTGGGTCAAACTAAATGGGGCATGAATGAAGCAGAAATTATAGAAATGAAATTGGCTGCGAGAGAAGCATTATCTCCTTTTCCAAGCTTCGATGTAACATTCGTGCGGGTATTTGATATCAAAACAAACACACCTTTTGAAGATATCAAACTTGCCAAGTTGTTCTAATCTGATCGTTGTACAAACGAGGAACGATAGCTCATTAAAAACAAGAAGGCAGCCGATCAACGTGGATCGGCTGCTTTTGTTCAACTAACGGGCAGTTTAGTTAAACGATTCTTTGTATTTTTCATTGAATATATTCTTAGATTTTGCTAAAATTTATCAGGATATATTTAGAAGGGGGATTAACACTATGCCAGTAACTTTGTAATGGTTGATATATATATGTATTTTTCACTATTACAAGGGTACAGAGCACAGTGTGGGTTTAATCACATGATGTGGTGAATCCTTGTGGTTTCTACATTTTTGTGATATGCCTTCTCATTACCGCTTTGTATTCCTTCTATACAATAGGAGGATATTTAATGAGCAATTCACAAGATATAAGTAAAAACATCTTTACAATTGAGTGTAGGGATATAATTTTGAGGGAGTATCAGGTGGAGGATTTAGACGAACTACAGAACATTACCTGGCAACCTCATTTTTATGAATTTTTAATTGATTGGAATGTATCCAAGGAGCAACGGGAAGATTGGATCAAGAATTATGAATTACCAGATAACGAACGATTTTTAAGTGCAGTATCAAAAGATGGAGATATTGGAGAAATACGTTTGCGGTTGGGTATAATATCCAAAGATTCTGGTCAGTTTATCGGTGTTTGCGGTACAGGAATATTAGATAAAGTATCACCGCCCAATAGAGAGATTTTTTATGGGATCTCAAACGAACACAGAAATAAGGGTTACTCTACTCAAGCAGCAAAAGGATTAATCAAGTTTTTGTTTGATAATACCAACGTTGAGGAACTCATTGCTATAGCTCAAATACGTAACCTTCCATCGAATAAAGTGATACAAAAATGTGGTTTTGAATTTCAAAACGAAATTGAGATGAATAATAAGAAATACAATTATTACAAACTTAGAAAGAACTAGTTGTAAATTAGGAAACTAAGGGGTCCATATGGTGTCCCCTTAGTTGTGCTAACAAGTAACTAGTTCAATAGGCAATCCTAATTCGCGATGATGATATTTGCTCTCCAAATGAATTTGAAAATCAATTCATTAAAACTAACGGGAAACGATAAGTCAATAAAAACAAGAAGGCAGCAGATCAATGTGATCGGCTGCTTTTGTTCAACTAACGGGCAGGATAACGCAGCACCGGTAGAGAACGTATTAACATACAAGAAGTAATGTACTTCGCATAACACCATATTCACGCTGTGGCCTGACGCCCTAGGGCCGGCAGAAGGAAGTGAGGAAACCGAACAACCCTGTACTGGCTATGTCCGTCGGACCCGCGCTTGCGAGCTTATGCCAGTGAGGGTTCCTGAATACAAAGACGTTATAGGAAATGGCTGCAACCATAAATAAACCTTTGGAGGTAATTCAATGAGTGTAGAATGGTACGACATGATCGCCAAGAGAAATGGCGGATATAAAGGAGGATATATTTCTACTACTGAAGGAACGTCAGCCGAAGAAGTATTTGAACAACGGCTTGTTGAGATGTTACCTAGATTTCACTCAGTAATGGATGCAGGTTGTGGTCATGGTGAATTTACTCTTAAAATGTCCGAGCATGCGAAAAAAATTATTGGATTTGATAATTCCACTGAGTTGTTAAAAATTGCTTTGGGGTTACTGGAGGCAAGTAATACTAATAATGTTGAATTTGTTTTTGCTACCACAAAAGAAGAAATGCCTTTTTCGGATGGTGAATTTGATTTGATTTATGATCGACGAGGGCCAACTTCAATTATTAATCATAGCAGAATTTTAAAATCTGGTGGAACAATATTTGGAATTCATAACAGTGTAGATAAAGTTGAAGATTATCTACATCAAAACAGATTCCAAAATATTGAAATCGAAAAATATAATGAAGCAATTACATATATCCCAAATAGTATTGAATTTGCCAAGTTCTTATCCTGTATACCGGGAAATCCAGACTTTACTCTTCCAGAATATGAAGAAGAATTGGAACGGAAGATTGGTGAGAACACGGTAAATGGAAAAATCGCCGTTAAGGAACTGAAATATATATGGAAAGCTATTAAACCTTAGTGCAAGTATCTCGACGTCGGGTGACAAAAACATAGTAACATTAGAAGCCGCTGATTATGCGGCTTTATATATTTATATTATCAAGTTCTTCTCAAAACACAATAACGTAAGTAAATGAGTAAATCAATATACGTCAAAACTGGGTTTCCATGCAAATTCATTAAGCTAACGGGCAGGTAGTTGAATAAACAGGTAGCAGCTGAATACGCTCCTCTTTTAAAGCTAAGGGTAGATTCCTTGATAAATCCTTCCAAAAATTAAGCGAAATCATTATCATTATATACGAACGAATATTCTGTGAAATGAGGTGTAGCAAATGGATTACTTTAATGATTTGAATCAATATACAAATGAAATTAAAGATCGCATTGCTGCTTCGGCTGCTGCAATATGCGTTATGAAAGACAACAAAATCCTTCATGAGTGGTATTCTGGATATCATCATTTCCATAAGGGTGCCAGAAAGGTGGACGTGTTTTCTCAATTTAATGTTTATTCAACAAGGGTTACATATGTAGGTCTAGCAGCTGCTATCGCTATACATGATGGCGCAATAAAAAGTTTCGATGAGCCAATAAGTAATTATTTAATGACTTATGATAGTAGCATTCTAAATAACACAACAATTAGACATTTAGTTACAAGGACAACGGGTTTGCAATTTCAAGGAGACAGTGCACTACGTAGATTTGAAGCAGGTACGTCTTTTGAAGGAAAAAGACCTGAAATACTAGCAGCAATTATCAAGAATGCAACCGGAAAAACTGTAGCTGAACTAATAAACAAGCGAGTGTTTGAACCGTTGGGTATAACGGAGACCGAGTGGAGAACAGCAGGTAAAGAATCTTTAGTTTGTGATATAAATGATCCTAATAGCTACCCCACTTTAAGACTTGAATCAGATGAAGGTAGTGATCGTAATCTTTATGTAAGCACAAGGGATCTTGCTTTATGGGGAAATTTCCACTTAAATAAGGGATATTTTCAAGGTCAACAAATCCTTCCCAAAGAGTTGTTTGATAACCTCACTTCTGTCTTAACTCCTTCTTCGTTACCATCCCATTTACCAAGGCTAGGATCATTCTGGTGGATACAAGACAAGAATGTAAAAAACTCTGAAATGGGCTCGGACCTTCCTGAAGGGAGTTATCAAATTCTTGGAGCTTCAGGATGTTCATGTACTGTTATACCTAAGCTTAAAGCAGTGGTGGTGAGAATGACAAATAGTCTTTGGACTTTTGGAGGGGAAAATGGATTTGATTATATTTCAGATATCCAAAGGTTCGGTAACCTTGCTTGTTCCGCTTTAAATCAATACTCGAATGTCACTCAATGATAAATGTTCTGTTACTGGGGTAGGGAGGAGAGATTGTTAATGGAAGACTGTATATTCTGCAAAATCGTAAAAGGTAAAGCTAACTCTTGGAAGGTTTATGAAAATGAGTCCGTTTATGCTTTTCTCGATATAAATCCCGTAAATGAATATCATACTTTAATTATTCCAAAAAGGCATTATGAGAACATTTTTGACACACCTGAAGATGAATTGATAAAAGTAATGTCAGTTGTTAAAAAGATAACTATGTTATATAACACAAAGTTAGGAATCAAAAATGTCCAGATAATCAACAGCTCAGGACCCGAGGCACAACAAGATGTGTTTCACACCCATTTCCATATTGTCCCTAGGAGACATGGTGACAATCAAGATGTTAAATGGACGACTCACCGAGAATGGCGAGGAAAATTTGATGATTTGTTAATGGCGTTAAGATAGCATTTAACACTTGGCTATTGTCGGATCATCCACAGCCTTATTGCGCTAACGGGAAACGTTAGTTCAATAAAAGACAAGTAGGCAGCCGTTAACGAGATCGGCTGCCTTTGTTCAACTAACGGGCTGGATAGTAGAGGAGGAGGTTAGCCGGCAAGTATCGAAGTAGATAGACCAAAAGGAGTTGTTAAAGCGATGTCACGTGGAAGCTGATGAATATATCAATCCAGAAATCTCATGTTTACGCGAAATTTCAGAGGAGACAGGCATAGCAGTAGGACAAGTAGATAACCTAAGGTTACGATACATACTTATTCGACAAAAAGGAGAGGAAATAAATCAGCACTACATATTTTTTGGTGAATCAAGTACAAGAAACATAGTTCAGTGTGAGGAAGGTGAGCTGCATTGGATAAGTTATCAGGAGATAATGAATCTAAACATGCCTACGATCCTAAAGCTAATGTTAAATCATTATTCAAATAATCTTGAATGTCAACAAATATGGACAGGTACCTTATCATCGGATGAGGATAAAGAGTATATTGTATGGGCACGTTTACTACGCTAACGGGAAACGTTAGTTTTATAACTTTTGGGGGTCACTTCATGACATCGGCTTTTTTGTATAAAGACATATGTACAAAATCAGATTTTGTGTAAAACTTTTTTTGAAAATTCAAGTTTTCACAAATACTCTGTCGTTTTTTTCGGTGTGTCACTTCTAGGGGTTAATAACATATTTAAAGTATCCGCCGCAATTTTATCTGCAGATTGTAAAGCATGGCCATATATATTCATGGTTGTACGGATATCTGCATGACCGAGCCGGCTTGCTATCGTCTTGGCATGACACCCCTTGATTAATAAGTAAAGTTGCTGAAGTATGCCGCAGATCATGAAATCGAATAGGCTTCAAATTGTTTCGTTTCAGGAAGCGTCGAAACCATGTACCAGGTACTGTATGGTAATAAGGCTTTCCGTTCCAAGACGAGAAGACAAAGAAATGGTCGGGATGACCTTCCCATTTATCTGCTAGATTTTTCTTTGAGGAAATTGTTTGTTTTTGATACTCTATCAAGTCTCTAATTAAGGCTTCCGGTATGGAAACCTTTCGAACGGAGCTCTTAGTTTTTGGCGGTTTTATGATGTTTTCTCCATTAACGTAACTTAAAGATTGATTGACTTCAATGATTCCTTCTTCAAGATTAATGTGATCCCACTCTAAAGCAAGTAACTCTCCACGTCTTAAACCCGTTGTTAGGGCAAGAGATATCATAATTCTCCAATGCTGGGCTTCATTGTGAAGTGCTTTTAATAATTCTGAAACTTCTGCCTCAGTGTATACCTCAACCCGCGACGAAGATATTTTAGGTCTTTTAACCGAGGACACTGGGTTACTCTTGATAATTTTCCACTCCACAGCCCTCTCAAAAATATCCTTCAAAATTCTATGAATAAAGCGGATAGATGTTGAGGAAAGTCCACCTGATTTGCCATCCTTACGAGAGCCATCTTGCTCTAGAGACTTAAGAAAACTGACGACATGTAATGGTTTGATTTCATCTAGGCGCTTGCTCCTAAAAGTAGGTTCAATATGATTTTTTAGCATATGCGAATAACTCTCAAGTGTTTTTGCTTCTAGATGTTTAGTGGCATATTTTTGATGCCATTCATCAACAAAATTGGAGAAAGTCATTTTTTCCGGAGCGATGTACTCACCAGCTTCAACTTCCACTTGGAATTTTGCTAGTTCTTTCTCAGCTTCTCTCCTACCAGAAACTTTGATTGTTTTGGTGCGTTTTACTCTTTTACCATCAGTATTGTACCCAGCTTCGACAATTAATCGATATGAATTCTTACTACGCTTTTCTATACTAGCCACTTATAATTCCTCCTATAGTAACTATATAGAAAAGTATTGCCAAAATTTCATTATTGAATACTATTTGAAGATAGTGTCATATAGAATAAAGTAGAGTCCCTTCTTGGTGGATAGTGAACAGTGACCCGTGTAGTGGACAGTTATTAGAAACCCCCTTTTGCTTAGCTAGCAAGAAGGTGATCCATGAATTCGTCGAGGCGTCTGAAGAACTCGTAGTTTTACGGAGTAGTTAAAAAGATGAAGCAGAAGCTTCATTTCCCAGTAATAGGGGATGAGGTCATCGGCAGCTGCTCGTAGCTGACGGCCTTCTTCATGAGCCCGCCATCTGTAATTGCCACTCCGACTTACAGCCGCAAGTTGACAAAGATACCGCGTCATCCGTTTGATCCCATGGGCTCTGAGATTTTCTTCAAGGCGGGATTTGACTAAGACCCCTTGGGCGTAAAAACCAAAAACCAGTTTAATGTTGGCGTGAAATTTACACCTAATAGGGTGCTGCCGGACTTCTTCAAGAGCGGCGAGGTAAAAAACTTGGGACGAAGAACGGCTAAAAAGGGATCAGCCGAAGAAGAATTAGAGCGTGCCAAAGCAAAGTCACGGGTCACTTTTTTCAAAGTGTCCTTTTTGTGGGTCACAGTTTATAGGTAACACCGAGGATTCTTTTTTGTGATTTGGACAAACTTTTAAACTTGGTGCGTAACTATAGCTCACAAACTTGGGAAAGTTTAAGTTTTTGTAGATGATCGCTTCTAGATTGGTGTTGCTGTAGTACGTGAAGTATATAGATTGACAAATCTATATACTTAATATAAAGTTAAATTATTAATAAATTGGCAGAGACAATGAGAGCCACCTAATTATTAGGAGGTTTCGTTGTCTCTTTTTGTGTTGATGTAATGTCTTCTTTAATCTCTGGAATAGAAAAAGCTTACAAGGGATTATTCTTATTCGGTTTATTATCTGGAGGGGAGAGTTACGGGTGCTAATAGCTGTCGAAGGTATTCATGGAAGTGGTAAAAGTACGCAACTAAAATTAATAAGAGAATGGATAGAAAAAGAATTAGATATTGAGACTGTTACAACTGAATGGAATTCATATCCGGGACTTCAAGAATTTAACGATAACTTAAAATCTGAATTGTTATTTAACCCAAAGTCTTTTTCTCTTATTCATGCTCTAGATTTTATTCTTAGATATGAGCAAGTCATACTGCCAAATTTAAAAAAAGGAAACTTAGTATTATCAGATAGGTACATATTCACCTCATATGTAAGAGATAGTCTTAGAGGAATCGAAAGACCCCTTTTAGATAGTATCTATGAAAATGTTATTAGGCCTGATCTTGTTTTCTTCTTTGATGTGTCACCTAAATTGACAGTTGATAGGATGAATAGAATAAATAGAACAAGGTCGCACTATGCTTTGGGACTAGATTTAGGCTACAACAAGGATATAACAATGAATTTTCATGAATATCAAGAACAGCAGAAAAATCGGTATTTAGAAATATTCCAACGGTATTACCCTGATGTAAAGATAATTAATGGCGATCTATCAATTGAAGAGCAGTTCTATTTAGTTAGGATTACGTTAGAAGAATTTAAAAATAAGCTTAATTAATTGTAGGACCTGAATAGTCTATCTTAAGGAGTTATGTGAAAAGTGCATACTAAAAATCAATCAGATGTTAAAAATAAAATACTAGCAGCCAAGTGGGGGCTGAGTCTAGCCTGGAAAATAGATAAGAAGATGTTTCTCTTGTGGACGGCTTTAAGTGTGTTGCTAGCAACTTTACCAGCGATTGCGCTTTTCTATAATCGGAACATCATAGGTAACTTATCTTCCTATATTTCCAGTGGAAGCGGAACATTTACTTCAATTGTATCTGACATTGTGATACTTGGTTTAATTCTTATGATTTCTGGTTTATCAGTACGACTTAATGATGACCTTTTGTACATGGTAATGTACGATTCCTACTATTTGGGTTTGGAAGAAGTTATGATGGATAGCGCTCAACAAATTGAACTAACAGAATTGGTGAAGAAAGAAGTGTCGGATGAATATTACGCTGCCATATCTAGATGTGGCTCCCTTACAGACCTTGCAAGTTCTGGTTGTTCCCTACTTGGTAGGCTTACATCAATTATTTCTCTGTTAGTTGTTGCGTTTGGCATCTCTAAATTCATATTCTTTGTAACTTGCGGATTTATTGTAATGATATTTTATTTGAATTCAAGGTTCTCTTCAAAAGTTCGAGTAGTATGGAAGGAGCAAAGAGAAAAACTGCGAAGGGCTGATTATTTCGAGAAACTAAGCCAGGTAGGGGATACTGCTAAGGAAACGAGAATATTTAATAGCTTAGAACGAATCAAAAAGGGTTGGGAAAGTGCCTACCATGAAATTGAGAAGAGTGAAGTAGACAGAGCGTCGGGCATTGCTCAACTAACATTCTTTAGTAAAGTAGGGTTCTATCTATTTATGACTCTCATGATATTATATTCAATACTTCAAGTTGCAAATAATAGAATTGGACCGGAAATATTATTAATGATTTATATTCTTTGTCTTAACATTTCCGATGCTATCTCTTCAGTGCCCAAATCCTTTCAGCAGTTAGACTACGGCTTGTATGGTCTTGATATTCAACGGCGTTTTTTTGAAAGCGCTACAAAGATTGATGGGAATAATAATAATTCTAAGGCAGACTCTCCAATGGATCATGAATATTGCTTTGAGCTGAAAAACGTAACATTCGGGTATCCTTCGAAAGAACCGATTCTCAAAAATATTGATTTAAAAATTCGTAATGGCGAAACTGTTGCTTTAGTGGGGAGCAATGGAAGTGGTAAAACCACACTTACCAAGATTCTTCTGGGTCTATATATTCCTAATTCAGGGGAAGTAAGATTTATGGGCAGGATTCACTCTGACTATCGTGAAGGCTTCATCACTGAAAATATAGGTGTTTTTTTTCAGGATTATTATCTATTTCATCTAACACTTGGTGAAAATGTGGGATTAGGTAACATAAAAGAAATACATAATGAGCAAATGATAAATAATGCAACAAAAAAAGGAGGAGCCGCAAGTATTGTTCATAAATTTAAGAAGGGTATGAATCAACTTATCGGAAAGCAAGTATATAAAGAGGGGGCTCTTCTGTCAGGTGGGGAAGGTCAAAGACTTGCAGTTTCTCGCACTCATATGAGTGATAAAAAAATTATGATTTTCGACGAGCCTGCTTCAATGCTTGATCCAATAGCAGAAATGGAGCAGTTTTTTCAAATCAAACAAAAAGTTAAGGAGGGAATGACCTCCATCTTAGTATCTCATAGAATTGGTTTTGCGCGTTTAGCCGACCGGATATTAGTTCTAGATAATGGTAGGATTGTTGAAGATGGTACTCATGAAGAACTAATGAATCTTAAGGGAAGTTATGAAAAGTTATTTAGAGCTCAAGCAGAATGGTATGAAACGGATTCGAAGGCTAATTAAAATGGAAATGGCATGGGAGGTCCAGAAGTTTGAAACAGAAGAATAAATGGAATGAAGTGTCTATCCGGAAAATAATGGTAATTGTTTCAAGAGCATTAAAAGTAAGCTATCGTACAAAAAGCAGAATGTCTCTTTTAGTAAGTGTTTTAGGATTCATAATGGCATTTCTACCATTATGGATATCAGGTACACTTAGAAAATTCACTGATGAAATACAGTTTATATCTGAAGGTCAAAACGGAATAGTAGATGCTTTACTTATTTTCACCATTCTAATTGGATTATATTTACTACAAGCAGGTTATACCGCTGCACAGGAATATTTCTTAGAAGTAGACAAACAACGAACGACAAAATATATAAAAAGCACAATTATATCATGTACAAGTCAAGTCGAATATAAATACATAGAAAATGAAGGGGATTTCCGTGACAAGTTAGCATTTGCTGAAATGTTTGGTGGTTCCCAAGTGGCTACTAGTATGCAGCAGGTTACTATCATTCTTCAAAATTTGCTTGCAATAACTTGTATCTCATTTGCACTTATTAATGTTAATGTTTGGATTGTTATTGCTTTAGTAGTAACTTGTATTCCTTCTGTTTTGTTATCAATCAAGCAAAAAGACGAGGATTACAAAAATAAAACAAAAAGCATGAGAGAAGGCGCCATGTCTGTACATCTCTTTTATATGGCATCCGGTGCGAATGAAAATTGCAAGTCATTGAATGATGTAAGATTTTACGGTATTTATCCATGGATCAAAGAGAAGTGGCTTAAAGTATCACAAGGTTATATAAAACAAAAAAATGAAATAACTCGTAAATATTTACTTTATAACTCTTTTGCTGACATATTACGAAATTGTGTGTACATAGGGATACTCTTAATAGTCGCGAAAGAAATATATGATAATCCACTTTTAGGACTTGGGTTGTTTATGTTAGTTTACACTCTATCTTCACAGTTCCAAATTTCATTGACTAAAGTTTTTGTAGGTAGTGCTCAATTTTTGGGGGACATAAAATTCATGCGTGATTTTTTTGAATTACAAGATACACCTAAAGAGGAGTTGGAAGAGAACCCGAAAATCATCGAAAATGCTGATATTGTGTTTGATAACGTAAGCTTTACATATCCGAACTCTACAGATCAGGTTTTAAAAAAAATAAATGTATCTATTAAACAAGGTGAAAAAATTGCGATTGTTGGAGCGAATGGATCAGGCAAATCCACTTTCATAAATCTTTTATGTGGAATGCATAATCCAACTACAGGTGAAGTTATTATTGGTGGGCTTAATGTTAAAGATTATCTTTTATCTATACGTAATGCAATATCTGTTGTGTTTCAAAATTTCGGGAGATATGAAGCATCAATACGTGACAACATCACTATAGCAGATAAAGAACGCAACGCATCGGATGAAGAGCTACTTGAAATAGTAAAAAAAGCTAATGCACTCACATTATTGGAAAGTCAGTCAAATGGGTTGGACGAGATATTAGGGACATTTAGTGAGACAGGCAACAACCTTTCTGGTGGACAATGGCAAAAATTAGCACTAACTAGGGCGATTTATCGTAACAATGCAAGAATTATGATACTCGATGAGCCGACTGCAGCTTTGGATCCTGTAGCAGAAGCTGAGCTTTATAGTGATTTTACAGATTTAACTTCAGATAAAACCACGATCTTGATATCCCATCGTATGGGTATTACAGCAGTAGTAGATAGAATATTGGTTTTTGCACATGGAGAGATAGTCGAAGATGGAACTCATGAACAGCTTCTGAGTAAAGGAGGTGAGTACGCTAAAATGTATGAATCTCAGGCACAATGGTACGGAAACAAGATTGCATTTAGAGAGGTTAGCTCGGTAAATGAAGTCACTGTCTAAAAATAACATTTTATTTAAGGAGACTATGGCTATGAGTTTGTCTAGGACAGAAACATTATTCTTAAACCTTGTCAGAGAAGATTTCACTGATAAAGGAAAAAATTTTGGCGATATAGACTGGGAGTTTTTATTCGATTTAGCGTGCAGAAATAGGCTCTTCCCGCTTGTATATCAAGCAATCAAGATGTATATTCCTGAGTCTCACAAAGAATTATTTCATAATGAGAGTGTAAGATTAATATCAAAAATTGATCGACTAGTTCATGAATTGAAGCGGCTGGATGAATTCTCTAAAGAAGAGAGGATTAGATTTGTTTTAGTTAAAGGATTAGTTCTCTCAAAAGTTATATATGAAGATATATATTTACGACAAATCAATGATATCGATATTCTTGTGGAAGAAGACGATACCTTAAGGATGGATTACATATTACGTAAAATGAACTACATACAACCATATGAAAACATTGATAATGATCAAGAACCATTAAAACTATTACCATATCCAATTATGAGGCTTAAACACACGAATCATTTCTTTGAATATTATAATTTCCGGGATGAAATCGTTAGTAAAATTGAATTACATAAAAGACTGTATTTTGTCAATGACGAAAATATCCTTGACTTCATTTGGAACACACAAAGGATAAACATTGCAGGGCATGAATACAATTCATTTAATAATGAGTTTTTAATATTATTTATGTTTTTGAATGCGTACCAAAACTCGGAAACTCTTTATAGCGCTCAAGGTACGACTATTATTAGAGACTATGTTGATCTTTATCGTTATCTAGTAACTAAAGCTATTAAAGTAGAATGGTCTATGATAAAGAAACTTGCAAAAAAGTATAGAGTTGAGAACCATATCTCTTTAGTATTACATAATTTATTCGTCATATACCAAACAGAAGATGTTGATAGGCTATTAAAAAGCTGGAAGAAAGATATAGATCTTGCCGATGATGATAAGTCAATCAATTGGGAGTCAAACTTGATCCATAGAATCTTTCATGAAGAGAATAGAAAAGCTGAAATTAAGAAAATACAGAAAATAAATGCTTTCTCTCATGAACAAGATATATTACACATTTCTTCAGATAACAAGATGGAGGGGTTTGGGGAAGTAGAAAACTATATCCATTATGAAAATAGATACAATATTGATATTAGATATTTTATAACTTATACGAATACTGCATTGAAGATATATTTATATATTCCTCACTCAATGTACACGAATATTGAGAACTATCTTTTCCAGATAAGTGTTTACAATAGTGATCTTGAAAATGAAATTCTCTATTCGATTTTAGAAGTGTTGACAGAAGATAAGATGTTAACTGCTAAAAGTTTAAATACTCCTATTCTAAGAGATGCAAATGTACTAAGAAAACAATCGAGGGGTGAGTTTCAATCATGTTCAATTACAACATTAGAAACCGGAGCAATAATTGCCGCAGAGCTGCCATTTAGTTTTATGAAGATTGATGAGACATCTAAAAAAGCTGATAAAGCGATTTTCGCTTATAGATTTAACCTTTTTAAATTTATGTATAAGGATACATATCATCTGGTAAATGATGATCCACAAGAGCATTATACTTCTAGAATCCTTATATTAAATTGATTCAGAAATAATTACTAAATTTATATTTTGCAAAAGCGTTAATGTTCTACCTTCGACCGATTTCTTCATTGATTCAATTTTGAAAGTTGTTGAAACTGACGAATTGGACCGTTTGGGCCGTTTTTAACATAAGCCTGCTCCATATCTTTAGGGGGTGATCATTTGCTTTCCTTACACGAGGATAAACTAAAACTTTATGAAGCTGATCCGTATTTTAGGGATTCCATCGATGATATTCATCATTATTTTGATAAGTCTGTTTTTGATCAGCTTCATCATGTAGCACCTGTTATTTTTAGGCCTGATTCCATTGTGACGAGACATTACTTTACAGTCGTCGAGCAAATAATGGAGAAAGGCTATGTGCCTATTTATATAACTCCGTTTGAGTACTGTAGATTTAAAGTAAGAGAGTGTTGGAAATATCAGTTAAACATTGCCTCACGAGACAGGATCGATGTTATGGATATGATTTTAACAGGCTTCACCAGCCTTTATGTGTTGTTCTACAAGGAATCTTCCAAAGAAGCAGTCTCCGCTACCAACGAATTGAGCCGGTATAAGGGTCCTAGTTTACCAAAAGAAAGGAAAATTGGACAGCTGCGTTATTCTGCTGAAAGCGCTCAAGTGTCCGTGTTGACTTATATTCATGTCTCGGACGAACCGTCTGACATAATCCGTGAGATAGGTGCATTTTTCGATAGAGAGCAGCGTGTGAAGATTTACAAAACTATGTTGAATCCGTTGGCTATTGAAATCGAAACGGAGTTCATGAGGGTGGCCGAGCTGTATGAGCTGCATTCGCTTAAATATGAGGAGGTACGTAAAAAAGCGGAGCAAGTAGCATTGGACCAAAAAAATGGTGAGGAACTTTTGTTGAAGTTTGTTCAATTGGAGAATAGGGGGATTTCATGGCGTGAAGTGAAAATGCTAATGGAAGAGAAATATCCTTCTTTTACTTATTGGGATATTGTGAGTGTTTGTGCCAAATATGCAGAAACTCATTTCCGGGATCGAGATCCAATTGTCAGAGATGAAATCGGATGAAGAAAGGAACGCGCTATGGAACAAGAGCTTAATAGGATTAAAGAAGGGCTGATTAAAAAGGTTTATAGACTAGGACCGGTATACATTGCGATGTATGTGCCTCATAAAGATTATGCTGCTCTTCATTATTTGTGTGATGAGGTAGAGGAGGGGACGGAAGGCGATTACGAGCTAGTTATGTGTGATTTGCGTGATGTGCCATCAATAAAAGGTGAGGACTACGTACATTTTGCAGATCAATCGTTCAGAGCTGATAGATTCAAATCCGGCTTTTATTTGACACATCATTATGGCGAGCGTGTTTGGAAAATAACAAGAGGAAAAATTCATATCGCTATAGGTGAGAATATTAGCAAATTATTTTGGTCGTTTTATATAAAATTTTTTCTAAGTCATTATGCCGTCCAACATCAATCTCTTCATCTAAAGGCTGCCGCGGTAGCCGATCGCGACAATAATATATCCTTAATTGTTGGAAGAG
This sequence comes from Paenibacillus sp. QJM3NY_38, assembly GCF_056173265.1. Taxonomy (NCBI): domain Bacteria; kingdom Bacillati; phylum Bacillota; class Bacilli; order Caryophanales; family Paenibacillaceae; genus Paenibacillus; species Paenibacillus sp. QJM3NY_38. Next base: position 5,543,936 of record NZ_CM149665.1, on the reverse strand, counting down.
GGAGTGGCGGTAAGTCAGTTTTGCTTAACAAATTAATTACAGGCGGATATAGGTTTATGTCCAATACGCATAGTCTTATTACCGGTAATAAAGTGTATGGGATTAGTACCGCAATTCGTTTTCGGAATGATCCTTATTTCAGTAGTTATATTACGAGTGGTTTGGCAAAAAAACATATTGAACAAGGAGAGTATATCATTTCGCCAAACTTGATTTACAAAAACTTTTCCATCGAGGGTAATTTGAAAAATATAATTATTGCTAATTACGGATCAGGTAATGCAGGGATTTTTGAAGTCGCCCCAAGCTACTCCTTGTCTGTGTTATGGAATTTCTCCTATCCATTGCATACCTATGCGATGAAAGATGATTATTTGGAAATGGCCGGTGGAAATTTGTCGGATTTCAATCGTATTTATTGCGAAGATTTCAGAAGGGTCTCAGATCTTGCTAATTGCAAAAATACGATTTATTGCAATTTCAATATTGACGATGAAAAGCAATATAACGATTTGTTGAGAATTATGTAAAAAAGGAGAGTATACCCGTCTGTGGAAGCGATAAGAAAAGAGGCTGTACGTATTGCATTGTTGGCAGGAAAAAAGATTAAGGAATTACGTGATCGCAAGCAGTTCAATGAGAGCATTAAAAATGGATACGAGTTTGTAACGACTGCAGATTTAATCTCCAACGAGCTTATCAAATCGGAAATTGCTAAGGCATTCCCCGGTCACCAATTCCTTTCTGAGGAAGAAAGAGTGTGCGGGATTTCAATACAAGAGCCGACTTGGATCGTGGATCCGATTGACGGAACCGTAGGATATGCAAACGACCACTATCAGGTTGCCGTTTCGATCGCATTTGCAGTCGACAATAAAGTACGGGTAGGCGTTGTGTACAACCCTTTTCTTGAGGAGTTGTTTTATGCAGTAGAGAATTTAGGGGCGTTCCTGAATGATAAACCGATTAACGCAAAGGCTGTCAATTCCTTAAAGCAATGTGTAATCGGTACTGGATTCCCTCATAAAAGAGAAGATTTGCTTGAAATGATGGCCATTCTACATCGATTGTTATCTCAGATCAGGGACATACGGAGACTCGGTTCTCCGGCGCTTGATATCTGCTGGGTTGCATGTGGGAGACTGCAGGGATTTTATGAGGAGCGATTAAAGCCATGGGATATTGCTGCAGCAAGGCTTATTGCAATTGAGGCAGGAGCCAAGGCAGGTTTTTATAGTTCTAAGTTCGATCCTGAAATTATTGATTGTCTCAATGGTCATTATTTTATGGTATCAAGCCCGGGGGTTTTTGATGAATTTCGCAAGATGCTCCAACCGGCAAACAAATAATAAGTAGAGCAAAGGAGGGTTAGTAAATGCACAAAATAAAAGCAGGAGTTATTGGAACTGGCTTTGGTGAAGTACATTTGGAGTTGTTAAGCCAAATCGATGGGGTAGATATTCAATGGCTAGGATTTCAAAGTAATAGAAAGAAAGCCGAACAACTTGCAAGCAGGTACCATATTCCAAACATCACGTCTGATTATAAGGAAATAACGAGATCTTCCGTTGATTTCATCGTGGTTGTTACACCTGTATATACTCATTTAGATATGATTCAAGAAGCTATGGTAACTGGAAAACATGTTATAACCGATAAACCACTTGCGTTAAATCTTCGCCAGTGTGAAGAACTAGTACGGCTTGAAAAGCAGTATCCCATCAAGAGTATGATTTTCTTTCAGTGGCGGTTTAATAATCTTTTGCGCACCTTGAGAACGATGTTGGATGAAAAAGCTATCGGCAATATTTACTTTTTTGATACAGCCTTCTACACGGAATTTATGGCTGACGAGAATATTCCTTATTTATGGAGACATAACGAGGATTTGGGAGGGTCTGGTGTTCTCTCAGATATGGGGGTTCATTTAATTGACCTATTGTATTGGTTGACCAACGGTGAGACAGTGATTGAACATTCGGTTCTCAAAACAGTCTACCCGATCAGAAAAATAGAAACTGGCAAAGTTAGAGCAACTACAGAGGACTTTGCGAAAGTTCAGTTCAGTTTACAGATGCCAGATCAGAAAGATACTGCTGTAGGTGCGATGACAGTTTGTCGTACATCTCATGGGGTTAACATGATTACATTTATGATATTGGGTACGAAGGGTTCGATCCACCTTACTCTTAATCCTATTACAGGCGATGGGGATCTTCTTTTAAATAATAAGAAAATAGCATCCAAGTATCAACTGGACGAGAATCCATATCATTACTGGATACGCTATATGCAGGGCGAACAAGTGGAATTGCCTTTGTTTGAAGATGGGTTGAAAAGTCAGAAAGTGATCAATGAAATAAAAGAAAAGTAAATACTTATTCTTTGCTTTTATCTGTATTTATCGAGATATTTAACATTGTTTTTATAATGTCAAATATATAAACCAAAAAGGAGCTGTTTTGAATGAACAAAGATAAAATTAAATTGGCAATTGTAGGTGTGGGTAACAATATTTCTGCTCTGGTTCAAGGTGTGTATTTGTACCAAAAAAAGTATGAAGATGTGAATGATGGAAGTCTTGATTTACCAGGTGTATCGTTGGAGCAAATTGGCGGTATGAAGGTCACTGATATCGAATTTGTTGCCGCCATCGATGTAAACGAGAGCAAGGTTAATCAGGATCTATCCAAAGCTATTTTTGCCACTCCGAATAACTATCCTAAACTGGAGGTAGAGCTCCCTGAATTGGATGTACCAGTGTTTCCAGGCGTGATATTGGACGGAATTCCGGATCATCTGAAGGATGACTGCAAAGGGATCCAAGAAAATGAGGAATCGGATAAGCACAAAATCATTTCGTATTTAAAAGAAACAGGTGCAGAAGTATTGCTCTACTCACTCCCGACCAACAGTCAGCAATGTGCCAACTTTTATGCAGAGTGTGCACTGGAGGCCGGAGTCGGTTTCGTCAACTGTACACCTGATATCATAGGGCGAAACGAGAATTTTGTTAATGCCTTTAAGGAAAAGGGGATTCCGCTCTTGGGCGACGATCTTGCTAGCCAGATTGGATCGAGTATTCTGCAACGAGAAATTCTGCAACTGCTTACAAGAAGAGGAATTAATCTTACTGAAGCCTATCAAATTAATGTAGGTGGTAACACAGATTTCAAAAACTTAAAGATAAACGGGCATTTGAAGAACGAATCCAAGAAAAATGCACTTTCCAGCGAAAATATCAACACCGATCTGATCGAGGTTATCCCTTCGGCAGGGGTGTTGACACAACTGAAGGATCATAAAATTTGCTACATGAGCATCCATGGACAAGGTTGGGGGGGGACACCGATTACGATTGACCTCAAATTGGACGTTCAGGACTCGAGCAATGCCGCAGGCGTTATTATCGATCTTGTTCGCATTGCAGGCGTTGCAAAAAGAAATCAAATGGGAGGCTTTATCGACTGTGCCGCTTATTTCCTTAAATCTCCTTCGAGGAATAAAGGTAAAGGTAGCATTACCGAAGTGAAAGAATGGGAAGAGACAATCCTGCAGCCTGTCACAATTTCATAGATATAGATAATTTAAACTTTATTTGATGCTGGCTATCCGATTGGAAAGCCAGCACAAGGAGGAGCAATGATCCAAAGAGAAGAGTTAAGCAATAGAAAACGCGTAAGTTTGGACGTACTCAACCGTTTCAAGGTTTACAACAGAACTGGTGTGGTCGAATTCAACTATTACAATCTGTTGGGTGAACAAGGCAGAACGAGGCTGCGCACCTCTTTAAGAGGTGCGGGTGGCTCTAATTGGAGTCCTACTGACTACAGACCGATTGTAGAATATGCTAACGCATGCATGTTTCAGGAGAATAGTCATCTGGATTATGCATTTATTGTTGAAGGCGAATCTGATTGTTGGGTACTAAACCAACATTCTTTGCTCGGAATCGGAATCCCCGGAGCCGAGAATGTTGAATGCCTGATTGGAAGCCGTTTGAATAAGTTTAGCACTCTTTATTTAGTCCAAGAGAACAACAATAACAGTCAAACATACCCCGGTGGAACGGGGAAATTCATCCATGATCTTGTAAAGGTACTGAAAAACACAGGGTACCAAAATACGGTTTCGATTGCGAAGCTTCCAAATGAATTTGAAGATATCAGCCATATTCATTTGGAGCGCAGTGATTTCTGTGCAGTAATGAATGATGTAATCTTAAATGCTCGCAACGTTTAACAACAGGGTGACCGATTACTTGTGAAGAGGGATGAAAAATGAAGATTGCATTTGTCTTGGGAACAGGTGTCGATGATATAGATTTTATGAATGTCAACTCATTACTTGACAAATGTAAATCCTATATGCCCATTGAAATTCATCATCTGGGTGGAAGTAGTGCAGCCTATACCAAAAGCGGTTTTGAAATACGCACATTAACGGTTGGAACTGGGCATACAGATTACAACGCTATTGTGGTGCCTGGAGCTTCAAGCTATGAAGCGCTTGTCGGGAAGCCTGAGGTGAAAGGTTTTTTTGTAGGAAACATCGAAAATGGCTCACATGTATACTCGATCTGTTCCGGCACGAAACTGCTTTGCGAATTGAATTTAATTGAGGACTTTACGATATCCGTTCATCAACAGAAAGAGCTGGAGTACGCCAAGTATAAGGTAAAGCTTTCCCATGAGATCGTGAGAGACCGGTGGTTAACGACAGTATCGGCTGATGCAGCATTTAGTTACTTGAAATCGATTGAGTGCTTCTATCAAATCTTGCATGATAATTTTCCCCGTCTGTATGAAACGATCGTGAGAAGGGTAGAGTTGGCATCTACGCGGCTTTCTCCCTAACGAGTTTAACTATAGGAGGCAATACTGGTTGTGCATACAATTACTAAAAAAGAATATATCGTCATTACAGGAGCAGGCAAGGGGATCGGCAGAGAGGTTGCTTCTCACTTATATGCGAAGGGGCACCATATTATAGCAGTTTCGAGAAGCGCGGATAGTTTGGATGAACTGGAGAAACAAGTCAGCCAATTTAAAGATCATTCCTTTATAAAAATTCAGTGCGATGTTTCAAACCATTCGGAGCTTTTGAGCAAAGTGAACGAGCTGCCTGAGCAAGAAATCAAAATCCGAGCATTAATTATTAATGCCGGATGGGGAGAGTGGTATTCAGCGACTTCGACTCCTATCGATGAATGGCAGGGAATGATCAATAGTAATCTTAACGGTGCGTTCATTTCACTTCAGGCTTTCTACAGTCGCTTCAACAGAACGGATAATTTCCAGGTAATCGCCTTATCAAGTGATTCGGCCTATCATGCATACAGCAATCGTGCAGCGTATTGCACATCCAAAGCGGGACTTTCAATGTTCATAGATTGCGTTAGAGAAGAATTAAGAGCACAAAAATATCGTGTGACTGAGCTTGTCCCGAGCAGGGTAGATACTAACTTTCGAAATAAAACCCCTGGATCGAGAAAAGATAGTTTGAAGCCAGGGGATATCGCGTCCGTCATCGAGTGGCTGTTGGGAGTTGACAATGAAATCGAAATTAGAAAGTTAGAATTATCGTCAATCAATTCAACATTCGGGAGATGACCTATGATAAAAATTGTAAATCCAGAGCAGCATACAAGAGAGATCGGAAATTATTCGGCTTCCACTTCCGTTGCAGTTGGAAGCGGAAAGTTTGTTTTTATCAGCGGCCAAGTACCCTCCGATAGGGCCGGCTGTACAATGGGCACAACGATGCGTGAGCAGACGGAGTATGTGTTTCAAAATCTTATAAAAGTATTGGCGGCGAATGGGGGCAATTTGCACGATCTGGCAAGTATTACGATATTTTTGAAAGACCTTCAACTTTTTCATGAATTTAATGAAGTAAGGAACAAGTATTTTTTGGACCATAAACCGGCAAGCACGCTAGTCGAAGTTTCTTCATTAGCAATCGATGAACATATGGTGGAGATTAATGGAATTGCATTTATCCGATAAAAAAACATTGGTGCTCGGCTCATTGAACATGGATCATAACTTTTATATCAGTCATGATCCGGTAAATGATCTGACTTATGTCCCTCGCAATATTATAAAGACAGCAGGAGGTCACGGTGGCAATTGCGCAGTTGCTATTGCAAGGGCAGGTGGACCAGTAGGATTGCTTTCGTGTGTAGGGAATGATGAAATCGGGCAGTTCTTGCTGAATGATCTTAAATTCGAGCATGTTAATACTGATTTCGTCATTCAAAAGGATGGACCATCAGGGACGGTCTATATTCCGATTTTCAATAATAATTACAAATATATGATCATGGATAGGGGAGCCAATGATTTCATCAGCAAGACGGATATCGACTTTGAGCTTCTAAACCGTGAATATTCCTCTTTGATCCTTTTTGATCAGGAAAGAGAGATTTCGTTAGAGACCATGGAGAGATTTAATCGGCATAATAAGCTGGTTTTTGTCGTGCTCTGCCCAGCATCGAAGTTGATTTTGAGTGACTTTAAAGAAGTGGGATATCCTGATTTTATTATCGTTAACAGCGAAGAAGCAAAACTGTATCCAATCGATGAGTTGTCAGCACACACAAATATCATTGTGACACTAGGGAGTAATGGAGTCAGAGCGATTATTCGAGGCAAGGCACCTATTCGGATTGAGGGGATTAAGACGAATGTGTGCGATACGGTTGGGGCTGGAGACTGTTTCGTCGGATTACTGAATTTATTTCTATTGCAAGGCATTAAATTATCGTTAGCCTTGCAACTGGCCAATAAAGGGGCAGCCATTTCTACAACTGCAGCTGGAGCTAGAGATGGTCTACCGGACCTTCAGCGCATTCTCCAAAACATGACATAATCAGTCAAACCATTTGGCGATCTCCGCTGCCTTAATGCATCTAAGAACAAATGTAACAAGTGTTATACCAAAGAAGTCCCATTGTGGGAGGAGTAGTTGTCGACGCTATTAACCCTTTACCGATACCTGGTCTGATTAAGGAAGATGGCATCTACACCTCAAACCTGAACTAATGCATGAACAAAGAAATTCGAAAACGTCTCAAGCCCATGAATAGTTTGATCAACATATTCGCAATTGAGAAGATTGTCTATTTGCATACAATTACCTCGACACAAGGTGATAATGATATAAAAGCGCGGGGTGACCTGCCCCCTAAGAGGGTCGGTTATTCGTTTGTTACAGCTCACGTTCTTTGTCGGTGAAACAATCACCGTCAATGACGTGAGCGTTTGCATGTCAGGCGAGTCACGTAGATGGGAAGCGTAACGCCAATCTTCTGAGAAGTGAGAATACGGCGAGTTACCCCGCCGTTCCGTTGCCGGTCCTTGTCCACCAGGACTCGACCAATATGTTCTTCTTCTATAATCTCCAGGCCTTTTCTTTCTGCATCAAAGAGCACTTGTCCGTATATCGTGAACCAGATGAATTCCAGAGGCTTGTACGATTTTGTTAATTGGTTTTACGAGCATCGCATCCAAGGAACATTAGGGTATTTGATACTCGTACAGGCCATGCAGATCATAAAAAAGTTGTTTGATTTACTGTTAATAATCCTGATTTGGAAAAATATGCTTCCAAACTTTCGGTAGCTTCACTAATAGCAATATTAAATACATTCCGAGATTAATTAGTATAGATAAAACTCTACTTATTAGATGATTCCTTTAATAAAAGGCTTCTTTTAAAAGCATATGTACAATTTGTAATTCAGACGTATTACGAGATAAAAGCATCAAGGTTATTTTATCTAATGTTTCTGATTTCAATTTATCAATAGAACTATATTGATCTTCCTCTAACAGTTGCGAAGGCTTTACATCTAATGCATCGGCAATTTTAGTAATTGTTTCTAGAGTAATATTTATATCCCCACGTTCAATTCTTCCTATATAGGATTGATCAATTTGAAGAATTTCTCCTAATTCCTCTTGGGTCAATTTTCTTGCTTTACGGTACAACCTAATTTTCTTTCCTACTTGGTAATATATATTTGACATATTTGCCACCTCTACAATAAGAGTAGGCAAGTTGATGAAGGTAATGAAGAATAATCAACTACATAATACCAATTGAAAATAGGTGTTATATATTAAATTGCCTGGAACATAAATAATGCCCTTTTTATCTCCGAATGGAAACGAAAGGGCTGAAAAATCTGCTTTCCCGCTACTTAGACCTTGGCCAATGGAAAAACGCCGTTAATCGAATCACTTTACTTAATAGCCAATTTAAGCAATGCCGCCGATAGTTCCTCTAATGGTGGAATATATCGCAAGGTTGTTGAAAGAATTTTATGACCAAGTTGTTGTTGAATTTCAACAATGTGCATTCCACTTTTCTGCATTAAGTACCCAGCAGTTCGTCGAAGGTCGTGTGGGGTGATGCGACGTATGCCAGCATTTATACATAGCTCTGTCAATTTTTCACGTAGTTTTTGGTCAGAAAGTATCCTGGTTTCATTAAAAAACAATGTATTGTTGCCATTATGTATCCACTCCTTATAACATGGATGCCCCATATAGCGGTTTAATTCTAATGCTAGAGCCTCAGTAATGCTAGTGGATCGTGCGTCTCCCTTTTGCCCCTTGTCGAGGAGTACCATTCTATTGTCTACATTAACATTATAGTATGGGAGAAGTCGTATTTCTGAATTTCGAACTCCTGTAACCAGCATAAACCAGATCATTACAAAATCTTGTCGGAAGAAAGGATCTTTTTTCATTGCTGCATAGAGTAATGCAAGGCACTCCTCCACTGATAAAGCCGTATTTATAATTGGCCGACTGTAATACGGATTAGGGTAGTTCTCCATCGGATTATGTGAAATCAGCTCCATTTCGTACAAAAAAAGAAAAAAATTTTTAAGTGAACTGATCGCGTTATATAAAACCCCTTTTGTCGCTCGATACTCATTGATAAGATATAACACAAACTTATCAATAAAGTTTTCTTGTATAGGAAGAAACTGGTTGGGATACTGTCGGCTTGCATGAAATCGATCGAAATCCAAATCACCTTCAAAACCTTGTGATATTAAAAATTGGTCGAATTTCTTTAGTTCTTTGATTACATGCTTCTTGGATGTTAGCTCGACATATTCATGCCAAAACAAGTAATATTTCGATTGAAATAAAATACTATCCATTAATAACCTACGTCCTTTCAAAAGAAGTCACTGATTTTTAGATTTCCGAGAGGGTGTTTATTAATTACCTTGACTAACATTTCATCAAATAACTTCAGGTAAACCAGGGTAGAACTTAGCCATTGATGTCCTAAAAGTTCTTTGATGTCATAGATACTAACCCCAGACTCTAACAAGTAAAGAGCATAGGAGTGGCGGATCGAGTGTACCGAAAGATGATACGGCTTCTTCTCTTCAGTAGGTATTAATGTTGACTCTTGGATTAGACCTTGAAACATTTTTTGAATGGTACTGTCGTGAAGTGGGGTCACGCCTCTATCATCCGAGAAAATATACCTTTGCTGATAATCAGATGTATCTTTTAGCGAGCGATAACGAAAACTAATATATTTGGATAACACCTCCAAGGAGAAATTTGTTATCTTTCGTGCGACCTTATTTTCCTTATCGCCTTTCTCATAAACCCAAATTTCTTGATGCAGCGGATCAATATCGCCAATTTGAAGAGTACATAACGCATTTAAACGAATTCCAGTGCCGAGAAATGTCCATATTATTGTAAAGTTACGAAAGGATTCTCGTCCCAAACAGGCAAGGTTTACCAGCTCCTCAATTTGTTCTTTCTTAAAGGCTCGAGGACGTTTGTTTTTATCCACTTGAACACTCAATGTCCTCTTTAGATTATCAATTTTTTCATCGTAGTAATGCTCAAAGGTTTCCCGCAAAAAACTTCGCAGAAACGCAGACTTTTTGCTTTTCGTATTCCTTTTTTTGACGGGATTCAGATATTCTTTTAAAAACAGGGAGGTAGAGACTTCACGAAGTGTCACATTCATCCCTTTACTCTTTTGGCAATAAGCAAGAAACAAATTCATCTCGTAACGGTATACTTGTTGAGATGATTCCTTTAGGGTAATAAATGGTTCACTACTGTAGTAATAGGCTATAGCATCCGTGAGGAGCGCGGCTTCATTAATCTGTTTTCTATTTGGCTCATTAAGTTCGAGCCAGTCGACTTGGCGAAGTGCTTGCTGGACCTGGCTGGTCCCGTATTTTTCTGCAATATGTTCCAATTCGTCCTTAAGAGAAAATTCTTGTAAATATTCTTCATTATATAGGGGCATGCTGGTTCCTCCCATTAATATCATATGTTAATTTGTTTACTTCTTTGCTTAAACGTCGCTTGTGCTGAGAGGTATGTAAATACAGACTGACCGTGTCCGATCGTACGACCCTGGTTAATTCTTTTATTAGCTGTGGAAGGGGGGCAGTCTCTGCTAATCGTGTAACAAAGATGTGTCGAAACAAATGGAGGCCACCCGGAAAATCCCACCCCGCTATGAGCGCATACAGATGGAAATTGCTAAGTGATCGGCTGTAAAAACTCTTGGTTTTATCCCCAAATAAGAAATCTCCATTTGTTTGTTCCAATCGTAATTTTGTAACTAGTTGGTACAACTCTCCTACTAGGGGGAGAACATGTTCCTTACCACCTTTAGAGTGGATGCAGATAGTTTTGCAACCTAGGTTGATGTCTTTCCAAGCTATTTTGCCAACTTCATTAGATCTAAGCCCAAGGTCTAACATTAGACGAAAAGAAATGGATTCAAGCAAAGGCGTATCAGAATAAATCTTAACGACTTGTAGAAACCGATGAATTTCAATATCAGTTGGGATCTGGCGTTCTTTGTATCGAGGTGCTTTAATAGATTTCAATCTTACTGCTGGATTTGGAAAGCCAAAAGTTTCTTTTAAAAATTGAAAAAAGTCTTTGACTACGTAAATGCACTCACTAATAGTTATTTGGCTATATCGGCCATTTTGAAGTTGTTTTAACAGGTGAGATCTAAACTCTATTAAGTGCATTTCCTTAATTCTTAGAAATGGAATGTTCTCAGGTGTAAAATCCCGGAAATCATCCATTTGTTTGCAAAGCCATGGAAGTAACATATTTAAAAAACCAAGCTTTCTCTTCTGAGTGTTTATGCTAATCCCCTTTTTTCTTTGTGAATGCAGATATTTCAGAATTTTGGGATGTAAGGATCTTTTAATTGCCGATACAGCTTGGGAGGGAGTGATCGAAACTTGCTTGGGAAATTCCTTATTTAAGTATCCAATTATCTCAACAAAAAAGGTCTGTTCTTTCTTAGTATTTTCGTATGCTGTTTTTAGATACTCGTAACAATTGGGGTCTAGAAAATGGTTTGAGCCAAGTTCTTCTATTAATACACAGTGAAAACTCGCAACTTTTTGCATGAATTCGGAAACTTCCTTATAATACTGATAGAATCTACTGGCATCCGTATTTAGTTTTTTAGCTAGGAATGTCAGTAGGGGAGGGCATATGGTACTAGAGATTTTATTTTCCCAAATCCAACGATTGATCCCTTTCCTTCCAAGGTGAACGAACTCTGGTGCTGGTTCGCTTTGTCTAATATTGGCGGTTTCGAGCATGGATTCCACCTTCTTTCTATCGATCTGTCTAATATCATGATCGTCTGAAAGTTCGTGAAAAATACGCTCGTTAAGAAGATTTTTTTCGGCAAAAGAAGCATTCTGCCGAAAAAAATCTTTTGTTTTTTCCTGGGAGGGTTCCAACTGTGCAAGGGGCTGTTTAGTCAATTCTTTGCTCAATTGTTTGTTTTTTTCTTTGTCCATTTTAACTTTCTCCTTTACTTTGAATGATCAATTTGTTATTAGCTTGGACAAATAATTTTATGTCCCGATACATTCTTACTTGAATAAGAAAAACCACCATCCAAGTTGGAAGGTGGTTTGACACAAGTACATTAGATTTCATGGAATTCTGCAAGATCCCAGCTATCTATTTCCATTAAAATTTGCTGATATTTCTGATGCCTTCCGGGTTTGGGTCCCATAACCCATAAGGATCTCCCTGATCGGAATGGTGTGTAAGTTGTCACTAAATGAGTTGCAAACGGAAAGGCGTTGCGGATGTCTCTCTTTGTGGCTTTATGAAGAGAGGGCTCGTTGGGTAAATGGAATTCGAAATATTCCATTTCTGGATATGTTGTAACCCAGCGTCCTGTCGTAAGGGGAGTAGCCTGTTCAAGCAGGCGCTGAGCATCTGTGATTAAGTAACCCAATATATTGCGACCAACTCTATCCTTTTCTTCATAAAGTGCTTCAATGCTGATCCTTTTTGCAGACCCGTTGAGGAAATATTCTGTATACGATTCAAACGAATACTCGACGGGTTCTTTTTCAGTGATAATTTGCCACGGCACATTACACATGATTGCAAGAACGAATGTGTTGAAATTATCCGGTTTCAATGTCTCGTTGATCAAAGCAAATCCAGTTTTTGTAGAACCAGATACATTGTGTGAAATCTGTTCCTGCGTTATTTTATAAGCTTGCGTGCAGAGTTGACGTCTAAATAGGGGATCCGGATCCATTAATAATTGCTCCCATAGGCTGCGGTCGCTCTGAATAACCAACATATCTTTATAATTCAATGACCTTAAATAACGTTTTAATACACCTTTTATTTGTGAATCGTTGCTTTTTATATATTTTTGTGCTTTCTGTATTGGTTCGGCCCTGAAAAGCGAGTATAAGTCACGGTTATTACTCAAAATTGATCACCCAACATAATGCTACATCGTTAATTGATCTTCAATAAAAGTTCTTACTTGGGTAAGATTTATTATTGAAAGTCGGACCCTGGTAATAATGAATACAGACAAATATAAAACCAACCTCCCAGATAATTGGAGGGCCCAAGGCCGAGTGAGATTTCGGACCTTGTTAAACCTAATCGCACACATTTACGTCTTGAAGAGAGCTTGTTGATCGTGGGTTCGTCTTCAAAACAAAAAGCACTTCACATTCGTAAATGTAAAGTGCATCTTAGATTATTCCCAATATGAAAGGATAACGATCTACTTAATCCCAAAAGGTGTAAAAGGAAAAAGGACAGACTTATAGTAGGACTTTAATTCCTCATTAAAAATCACTGCAAGCCATGCCTGCCATTACAAAAAATTTTACAATAACCTCAAAAATAATGCAATTTATTAACTATTAACAATAGTCGGAGGTGAAACAGATTGAAGAAAGTTTTAAGTGTTAGCGAATTAGCTAGCTACTTGCAAGTATCTACAGATACCATCTATACGATGGTACGTGAAAAACAGATTCCCCATATTCGGGTACGCAGAAGAATTTTATTTAACACTGAGTTGATTGAAGAATGGATGAGAAGTAAAGCTCAAGTTACAATTTAGCGAATTTTCAAACAGCAGGAAAAGTCCCTGCACAGGGCCTTTTCCTGCTGTTTTTGGTTCAGAATTGATATAATTATCTGTAGAGAAAAGCAAGTAGAGAGGAGAATCCTTTTGGAGAAGGAAATAAACGGACTAATAGAACATTTTGAACGAAACATAGCCGAGTTACAACAAGAGTTACAATTGAAACCCGATAATGAATTCTTAAAGGGAAAGATCGCCGGCATCAAGAATGCACTCATAATTTGCCGTATGTACAACAGGCCCGAAGATGGTTCTCAAATAGATATAATCATAGATACTCCCTGTAAATAAGAAGCGTGAGTTAATTTATAATCAAATGCAGCTACTTAAGGAACAGGATAGTGAGGCAATAAATCAAACCAATCAAAGACCTTCAGAAGAGTGTCAACTTTGACACTGACCGGGATGTTTACCTTACGCTAAGAGATGCTGATTCATATACGTAATTTACCTGTGTCAATGGCGGTATAATTCAGAAATTAACTCTACGTAGACAATAAAACAACGGGGCCTTTAATGGCCCCGTTTGTTATTATAAAAACTCTCTGATTATTGTCTTTACTTTTTTTAAATCAGATTGATCTAGTTTCAACATTAATTCCAAAGTTTCTTGAACCAATGATTCCTTATCAATCATTGTAATTTCTTTACTATATGAGAAAAAATCATAAATTTGCACATCGAGAGCTGTTGCAACCTTTTGTAGATTTAATAAAGTAATATTCTTTTCACCGCGCTCAAGACCACCGATGTATGAGAAGTGTAATCCAGCTTTTTCCCCCAGAAATTCTTGAGACCATCCTTTTTGTTTACGTATATCTCGAATCTTTGCTCCGACCAATTTCAAAATGGAAGACATATTCCACACCTCTTAATAGAAGTGTAGTCAAATGAGTACTTTTAAGACATATGTTTAAAAATATCAATTTTAATTTCGATGTTTATAAGTATCAATTTAGGGGTGGTTGACAATAATGGTACTACAGAGCTTCTTAAATTAATCAAAGGAGAGAAGAAGTATGACTAATGAGAAAGTTAGGACCGGGTTGGCTTTAGTAACCGCTAAAGGGTTGGTATTTAAAGATAATATTTATACAAATTCTCAAATGATAAAATATCAATGGTTTGAGCATGCTGCAAAATTTGGCGAGTGGGAGTGCCCAATTGGATACATCGAATCTAGTCCAGAATACATTGTGCTGTTTAATCATGAACAGATGGAGGTGGCAACCAGTATTGAAATAAATGGAACGCTCCAAGATGAAGCAATACTACAAGCGTATTATGAGGGAATCAATAATTTGAAAATGAGACTTCAAACCATACGGGAGTCTAGAAATTAAATCGTGATATGGGGTCTCGAGAGAGAGGAAGAAGAAGGATCGTGTCCTGCCAGTCAATCTGGATAGCGGAGCGCAAATTTATATAGTCCCGGTCCATGTGGCCCAATGAGGTCGGTATCATAGGCGCGGGGGCCATGCTGATCCTGAGCAATGATATAACCTTGAATCCAATATTTGATATTTGCTTTAAGTTCGGAACTCAAAACTGACAGTATTGTCAAAAGTTATCTATGAAAAAATTTGTCCAATTTATATTTGAGGCAGCCCGAAAATTATAGCAATTCGGATATGATACAAATCAAGTCCTAACTAAGGGATTTTTTTATGAAAAAGACCATCCTTCGAAGAAGAAAAGCAGTGTCGAGAGACAACAGCTTTTCTTCTTTTGATTGTCCGACAACTGCCGATCAAAAAGGAAAACGATATAATTACGTGAAATTCCATTTTGCAGTAATTATATTAGATAACCAGTGGCTCCAAATTGAGCATTGCATCGTAAATAATTTATTTATTAAGAAATATTCTTAACGCTACATAGGGTACTGAAATAGTTCGGATAGAAAGCCTAGAAATCTCTCAAGACATAAACGTGCAATTTAATGCTTTGAATAGCTTATGAGATTTTTGAATTTATTGGACAAGAATATGATAACGCCGTAGCAGTTATAATTAAACATTTTATGGGGATGGTATGAATCAGGCTTCCAGACCGATGAGAAGAAATGACTAAAGAGCAGCGATTAGAATGACACGGCGATCCTTCCTTTCTAAGGAAGTTGAGCACTAATTTATTTGAAGCATCCGCCAGTCTACAGATAGAGGTATTGAAAGGTTTCAACAAAACATATTGATTTTCAGAATGAGTAAGTATTAAAATTAATAGCAATTGAAAAATATGGTATTTGGAAAGGTTGAATAATAAATTGATAATTTCAAGGTTAAGTATTCAAAATTATAGAAATCTAAAAAATATAAACATAGAATTAAATAAACTGAGCATATTTATTGGGGAGAATAATAGCGGTAAAAGCAATTTGCTGAAGGCTATTACATTGCCATTTCCCAATGATGAAGTTGGAAATACTAACAAAAATTTAGGGTGGTTTGATATAAATAAAGATGCTAGAGAATTGTATTTTAATTTTATTAGTGAACATATAAATGAGTTTATAGAAGATAAGATTGAATTAGAAGATTTCGTGAAAA
The DNA here is from genome assembly GCF_056173265.1 of Paenibacillus sp. QJM3NY_38. Lineage (NCBI taxonomy): Bacteria > Bacillati > Bacillota > Bacilli > Caryophanales > Paenibacillaceae > Paenibacillus > Paenibacillus sp. QJM3NY_38. The sequence goes on along the minus strand of NZ_CM149665.1, from coordinate 5,527,932 downwards.
GTATACCTTCAGTAATAGTGGAAATGAACTTTATCGCCGATGGAGCAGATGAGTATTATATTCGTAGATGGATAAATTCTATAGACTGTGATCCCCCATTGTACGCTATTAGATATCAATACAGTGTTGCTAATCCAAAAGAGTTATTTAATAATATTGTTAGTATTTTGAAAGTGAATAATAATATTGAAAATATAAAAATGAACTTATTGCCTATTGAATTATATAAATATTCGATAATTGTACCATCAACCGGTGAGCAAGTAACATTTAATGAATTAGTAAATTTTAAATATAACTCTTTAGCAGCTGAAAGGGATGATTTTTCAAATAAAAATACTCAACTAGGTTCGAAAGCATTAGTTAATCTTTTACATAATAAGCTTAGTGAGATTCAAAAAGTTGAAGTTGAAAAATCATATGAACTTTTTTTCTCAGAATTAAAAAGAATCAGCAAGTTAGAAAGCATCTTTAACTGGCAAGAACATTCAGACATTGAAAACGCAAAAGAATTTTTTAATGAGATCACACTACTTCCAAATATGCCCAGTATGAATTCGTTACTTAATAATGTTCGTCTTGGATTTGGAGATGATTATCTAAATACTCAAGGCCTAGGGTATCGGAATTTGATTTATTTATTAGTTATGATGAATTCATTAGAAATCAAATCAGATATTGCCTTAAATATACTAACTATTGAAGAACCAGAGGCTCATTTATGCGTTAGTAATGAACATTTACTTGCTAGTTTTATAAAATCTGTAGTTAGTTCTAGTAATCATGCTCAATTGTTTATATCCACGCATAGTTCTGAATTTTTAAATAAATTAGAATTGGATAACGTTGTAGTTGTAAGTAATGGGGATGCATTTTCCTTGAAATCTGTTATGCAACCAGAACAATTAAATTACTTAGCTAAGAAACCTAATCTTGATTTTTTAAAATTTTTATTTTCAAGAAAATGCATATTAGTTGAAGGCCCAAGTGAGGAAATGTTAATAAGATCCTATTTGAGTTCGCAGAGCAATATCCTAAATGATATCGAAGTTATTTCGTTGCATAAAGGATTTACTAAAATGTTAGATATTTGGCTTAGGGTTAATAAAGATACTCCAAATAAAATCGGGATTATTAGGGATTTTGATTATCAGAAAAAAGCTCAAAAAGACCATGAAATATATAATGAATTTAATAATATCCTTGTAACAACTACTACAGAATACACACTTGAACCTGAATTTGTTAAAACAAGCGGTAATTTCGAGATTTTAAAATCATATTTTATTACAAATCACGATTGGACAGAAATAGATACACCGGAGTCTTTATCTAACAAATGGAGAAATTCTAAAGCAGATACGATGTTAAAATTTTGTCAGGATTTTGGAAAGGATGATCTAAAAGATATAGAATTACCGCAACATATTAATAAAGTCATTAAGTTTCTCCAAAGTGGTGAAAAATAATGGATATTATTGTTGCAGGAGCGGGTGCAGGTAAGACAAGTTCTATGGCAAGAATGGTGTTGGATAGATACAAAGGTGTCACGGATGGAAAAATTATTTATGTTATTGCATATACTAATGCAGCGAAAGATAGTATAAGAAAGAAGATAGTTGAACTCCATGGTAGTATACCGAACCAAGTATTTATTGAAACATCTCATGCCTTTTTAATAAGAGAAATTATTTTTCCATTCAATCATCTTCTTTTTGACCAGCAATTTATTCAAGTATCTCAATACAAACTATCAGATAACCCAAGATATAAAGCCATTAAAATTAAAGATCTTGAAGCTAATAAGATAATTCATGTCGAAAAAGTTACAGAGAGGGCAAAATGGATTGTATGTAAGAAAACTCGCGACAAAAAAATAACTAGAGAAAAACGTGAAAAAATACTTGGGATAATATCTAGGTATTTAGATTCGGTATTTATAGATGAAGCTCAAGATATAGATGAGCATTTCGCAGAAATTATTAAGATGCTAGATAGCAAGGGAATTAAAATGTATCTTGTAGGAGACCCAAAACAAGATCTTAGAGGAAGAAGTATATTTAAAGAGATTGTTTATACTTATAAGCACCGTACTGAATTTATAGCTAATAACCATAGATGTCCTATACTCCATGTTAATCTTGCTAATCAATATATATTAGAAGAAGAAAGACAAATTCCTCAAACATCAGAGCTAGGTTTGGTGAGCTTTGAGTTCGAGAGTCAGGTGTCTAAAGATGATTTCATTAATCCAAATAACTGGGATTATGTATATATCTATAAAAAGAACGAGAGATTCCAAACGCATGTTTATGATGAGGGAAAGGAACAGAACATCAATTATGAACTAAAATTATTAGTTGGAAAATCAAAGGTCAAAAAACATGAAGTGGATAAAACTGTTTATTTATTGAACAAGATTATTTTTGATACTTTAGATCAAACCAACAGTAATATTCCGATATTTAAAATTGTCGAGAAGCATCTAGATATTAAATTAGAACCACAAGATATGGGCAAACTCGGTGGGGCGCTAAATTTATTAAGAGAAGTGCCTACAGGTGGGGAAATATTAGTAAATTCAATTGATAGTATTAAAGGTTTAGAAGGTGATAGATGCTTATTTGTACTCACCACAGACCTTGCAGCTTATCTTTTTAAAGAAAAAAGCGATCAAAATAAGATGCTGAACTACCTATACGTTGCTTTGACTAGAGCAAAAAAAGAAATTGTGTTCCTTATAACACTCGAAGTTGAAAGTAAGTACGGTAAAGATGCTTTAATTGAGAAATTCACTGAAATATCTGTAGACAGATTTATGGGCACAACAACTATAACCGTAGTCTCTGATAAAGAAGCAGAACTCGTACTACATTCTTGAGGCTCTAAATTCCATCGGAAGTATAATTGTTTTTTGAGGCGAGACATCTAACGATAGGGAAATGCTCTCATCCATAACATTATCTAATACGGAATTACCGATTACAATCCGATGAGATCGGTCAAATCGGTGAAGAAACCCTGGGACAAACAAACTAAAGGGTTTCTTTTTGTTGTTATTTTAGAATTTTCTATAACTTCTCCGTGATCTTAACATCCATATATTTACACCACCAAGATCCCTTGCTTTTCAAAAAAAACATGTCACGGTAACCAAGTTTATGATATAGGCGCTGACCGTTACTGCTCATGCTTCCGGACAGCAGATGGGGACGAATTGGGGACGAACTTTGTCCCCAACCATCATAATGTATCTGATTAGATCCTTTAGTAAACTGTGAAAACCCAGACAGGACAAGGTGTACCGGTTTTAGTCGGAACACATCGGAAAGCCGTTCTATCGCTGGCAGCGATGAGGTCAGGGGTTCGATCCCCCTAGGCTCCATACAAAGAAAACCCTTGATGGTATATCATCAAGGGTTTTTGCTTTTTTTATAACTTTTTAATACTTCCCAGAAATGGTCTTGGGGACGAATATTGAGCATAATAAAGATGGGTAAAAAGGGATTACATTTAACGCACATTTAACGCAATTAATTATTACATGAGCTTAAAAAAGGAAGTACAATGCATCGTTGATTGTTCTTACTTTATTTTAATCGCTTGTAACAGAAGTAGGAGCGGCATCTGTCGCTCGACCGAACCTAAATCCGGAAGAGAGCAGCAAGACCAAAAATCCAACGGCGACGCCCCACAAAATCAAGGCGTTTGAGTGAGCTGCGTCCAGTCCGCCGAAGTACATTACTTCGCGTAGCCCTCCTGCCGCGAACCGCAGTGGCGTCCACGAATAGATCCAATCTCGCGTCGTCTGCGACAAGAACTCCGGAGCCATGTTCAGGAGCGGCACGGAGAAGAACATCAGCAGTACGAGCAGCGGCATTGCACGGAATCCGATCCAATTCAGCAAGGAAGATTGCAACAAGAAGAACGCCGATCCAGCCAACCATAAGAACAACCACGTCTCCCCCGCGTTCGCCAGTTCCATGCCGTACCACGACGAAGCCATCCATATGGTGAAGCACGAGGCTATGCCGACGATCGCAAGCCCCCCGATAGCTTGCAGCGCGCTGACTGTCCATCTCCTTGAGCCCGCGGCGACCGCCTTCTGGGCAGCCAGGAGCAAGACGACTCCGGTCACCATGCTGCCGATCCATATAATCTGGGTCAACAAACCCGGCGCATTCCCCGCCGCATTATTCACTCCCGGTGGATGCACGACTTCCTCCTGAACGTTTACCGGTGTCATTAAAGCTTTAGCCGTTTCAACCGGAATTTGCTCCGTTTGCTGTCCGATCTGCCCAAGCAGCTGCTGCAACAGTTCTCCGTTGATCATTTTCATCGCTTGTCCCATTGCCTGTCCTACGACCATCGAAGCTTGGGTGTTCATACCCTCGTTGGAGATGATCTTTACATTTGGGTGAATCGGCGAGTGAGTTGCTAACGAGAGTAAACCGCTGCTCAGATCCGCCGGAATCACCATCGCTCCGTAATATTCGCGTTTATCCAGTCCTTCCCGAGCCTTTTACTCGGAATCCACGACATGCCAGACGAACGGCATTGCCGGGCTCGACAGCAACTTTTCCCGGATCACTTCCCCTACCGCAAACGTTCCTCCAGTCGGCAGCTCTGCCGGCTGGTCAAGGATAACGAGGGCCACCGGGACCTCCTTTGGCTTCGATCCAAGCACCGATCCCATCATCGCTACCCCGAATACGGTCAACACGATCAGGACGAGCACCATTCCCAGCCACATCATTTTTTGTTTCAGCATTTTCACGATCCACTACTCCTTGTCTCTTTATAACGAACATATGGTTGATTATCAACTGCGATGTTCATATGTGAAAGGTCCACCATATAATATGGCTGCATTACACGGTCACTTCATGGCAATGAACAAAAATAGCGTTGCTGCAGCAACGCTTCTGTTTCCATTTGATTACAAAAATGATCACTCAAGTACATTCGTGAATCGAAAGACAGCACCGCACTTAAATTTCGGCGATGTCTTTCTTGCGATTCAGCTACACAAACTTCAAAATCTACTGTTCGAATTTTTTCGTTTTTCTGCCGGCAAGATGGCCTCGATTACGTCCCAATGCTCAGCGATCTTTTCATCCTCTACGCGGAACAAATCGTAGAAAGCGGTATGCTGACCATCAAACAGACCTTCACTCATTGTAAGAACAAAATCGCCTTGACCGATAACTTGATGGACATGAGTATATTGAAACTCAACATTTTTCTCCTTCAGAGCCTGCAAAGCAGTGTGAAGACCTGAAAGGCCATCTGCAATATGCGGACTATGCTGAATGTAGTGATCTCCATCAAAGTAAGAGGCAAGCAAGTCAGGGTTCTTCCCAAGCAAGATGTTCTCAACATAGCTTCTGACAAATGCTTTGTTGGCATCCGTCTTGTCGATATCCTTAATCGTAACCGGTCCGTCGATCATCGTATGATTGCTTGGTGTCTTCTCCACCATCTCTTGCAAATTGTCCCAATGCTCGACGATTAGTCCATTCTCAAAACGGAAGATATCAAATACGATTTTAGGACCGTGAAAATGATATACAGAATGAAGAGCCACATAATTTCCGTCGACTATAGTACGCTTAACGCTTACCTTAGTACCGATGTCCTTTAAATGATCAAGTGCTCCAAGCATGGATTCACGGCCATCGAGTAAGGCCTGGTTGTGCTGAATATATTGATCTGGATGAACGTAAGCCGTAATCGCTTCGGGGTTGCCGCTCTCAAAACTTTCCAGTACGGCGACTGCCTTACGAACAAGCTCATGTTGATGATTGGATGTCATTGGAATATCCTCCTTGGATTTTTTTGGTCATTAGATAAATAATGAACATGACGTTGTTTATTTATCTCTTGCTCATTATAATAGGGGCTAATATAACGCTCAATATTCAATATTTTTAGTTATGATGGATAACAGACAACTCATAAAACTTTGTCGCTTAACGACCTAAATAAATGTAGGGGGAACGAAAACAATGAACAAGAAAACCGACCTAAGAATACTGCGCACGAAACAATCGATTCGAAAGGCGTTTTATGAGCTTATTCAGGAAAAGGGATATGAATCCATAACGATCCAGGATATTGCCGATCGGGCTATGATCAATCGAAACACATTTTATCTCCACTACCAAAACAAGCCTGATTTATTAGATACATGTATGAATGAATTGTTGAGCGACCTAAAGGATGCGGTCGTTCTTTGTCCCATCAGCATGAATCCTTTCAGTATTTCTCTACTCGAGACAGTCATGCAAACTGTACTGGAGCATATTTCTCTAAATTTGACCTTTTATCATTCCATGTTAATAGATGAGAATAGAATCTATCAGTTTCAAGCGAAAATGGAAAATATCATTAAAGATAAATTAATTGAGGGGTGGAAACCTGCTCAGGGAAACTCCCCATTAGCGATATCCAAGGAATTGCTGATCGAATACCTCGGTTCGTCTTTCATGGGGATTGTAATTTGGTGGATTAAAAACGATAAACCCCTTCCTGCAGATGAAGTTTCATCTCAGTTTAGTAGAATCGTTGCCTACGGGCATTTAAGAGCTGCCGGCATCGCCGTCGAGGAATAAAATTAGCGAAGTAGAAGGAGCAGGGTTCAGATCTGCCCTTTACATTTGAATGACATGGTGCTAAACTTGATTTCGATAGTTATAGAACTGCAGAAGATATGCGGGGAGGTGGATACAGTGGGAGAAAATCAAGAAGATATCGGGCAAGCGGTTAAAGTGTATAAAGCTTTGGGGGAACCAACCCGGTTGAAAATCGCTTTACTGCTCGCGAAAGAGAGCGATTTATGCTTCACCGCCGTCGGTGAAAGGCTTGAATCGGTTGCAGGCTCGACGCTATCGCATCATTTAAAGCAATTGACGGACTCTGGCTTGATTGATTCTCGCAAGAATGGATCGTTTATTCACTATAACGTCAATCGAGAAATAGCGGAAAAATTTGCGCCCTTTTTGTTGGCGTAATTTTTTCGGAAATCAATTCTATAAGTTTAGAACTATAGAATTGATTGAGGCTTATACTTAAATGGATTTTAGCGAACGAGTCGATTTGGAATGATTATTCAACAGTTTTTTACTAATCCCCCTATTCCATATTAAGAAGGAGAGAATAACTATGAGCGGTCAAACGAATACGATGGAGATTGGAATGAGCACCTTCCTTCATGCAAATCCCGGAAATGGCGGTGTCTCGCATGCCCAGAGGCTGCGCCAGGCGATCGAAGAAATCCAATTGGCAGATCAGGTCGGCCTTGACGTCTATGCCATCGGCGAGCATCATCGCATCGAATATACAAGCTCGTCGCCAGCTGTCATTCTGGCAGCAGCTGCAGCTACAACGAAGCGGATCCGGCTCTCGAGCGCAGTGACGGTGCTATCTTCGGACGATCCTGTGCGGGTATATCAGGACTTTGCTACGTTGGACGGTCTGTCGAACGGGCGAGCGGAGATCATGGCCGGACGGGGATCGTTCATTGAATCGTTCCCGCTATTCGGCTATGACCTGAAAGATTACGAGGAATTGTATGAAGAGAAACTGGAACTGCTGTTGAAGATTCGCGCTTCCGAAAAGGTGACCTGGCGTGGCGGTCTTCGCCCGGCGATTGACAACATGGGCGTCTATCCTCGTGCACAGCAGGAGCCTTTGCCTGTCTGGATCGGTACGGGCGGCAATCCGGAATCAGCTGTTCGGGCCGGCTTGCTGGGACTTCCTATTGCCTTCTCAATCCTGGGAGGGGAGCCGCAAAGATTCGCACCCTTAGTGGAGCTTTATAAAGAAGCCGCCGTGAAAGCTGGTCACGACCCGAATAAGCTGCAAATTGCTACACATTCGCATGGCTTTATTTCGAATACGGCACAAGAGGCAGCTAAGCGGTATTACCCTGTCATGGCTGGCCAAATGAACCACATTGGACGGGAACGAGGCTGGTCTACCTATACACGTGACTCGTACGATTCAGCCCGCAGCCTTCACGGCGCTCTTTACGTCGGAGATCCCGAATATGTCGCAGAAAAAATCGTGCTGCTGCATAAGAATCTTGGCTTGACTCGCTTCATGATGTACAACGATTTCAGTTCGCTGCCGCATCGCGATTTGCTGCAGACGATTGAGCTTCTAGGGACCAAAGTAGCGCCGATTGTCCGTAAGGAGCTGGCACGTCAGACATCTGGCCATAACGCTTAAAGCAGACCACGAACGCTTGGAACGAGGAGGCTTGATTGGGCCGAGAAGTGAAGTCGGCGAATTGAGCATTTTTTTTAAATATGATTTCTAAAGATTTAGATCTGTTGAAATGAAAAGAGGAGAAATAGATGAGAAATTCATGGAAAATTTATATTTTAGCCATTGTCAGCTTTTTAGTTGGAACTTCAGAGTTCGTGATTGCCGGCATCTTGGATATGCTTGCAAGTGATATTGGAGTGTCGGTAGCGGCGGCCGGACAGTTGATTACGGTCTACTCGCTTGCTTATGCCATCGGCACCCCGATCCTAATTGCGCTCACGGCAAAAATGGATCGAAGAAAGCTTATGCTGTCGGCTTTGGGATTATTTTTCGTAGGGAACTTGATCACGGTCACAACTACAGGCTACGGCATGCTGCTTGGAGCAAGAATTATCTTGGCGATCAGCACGGGGGTATTTATGGTCGTCGCCCTGACGGTTGCCGCTAAAATATCTCATCCAGGAAAACAGGGCAGCGCAATCGCCACGGTTCTAGTGGGCTTTAATCTCGCACTTATTTTAGGGGTACCGCTTGGGAGAATCATTGCGGGCTCACATGATTGGAAAATCATCTTCACAGGAGTCGGAGCCCTGAGCTTGATCGCGATGCTGGTCCTTTTGCTGGCGATTCCGAGATCGGAAGGAGAGGCTCCCGTTCCTATTCGGGAACAGCTTGCCTTATTAAAAAGCCCCCGAATCACTGTCGCGCTTTCCATCAGTTTTTTCTGGATATTGGGCTATACGATGCTGTACACCTATATAACGCCGTTTCTTCTGGACATTACGGGGATGAGCGAAAGGATGGTAAACATCGGGTTGTTTGCGTTTGGGCTGGCCAGTCTCATAGGGTCCCAAGTTGGCGGTTACGGTGCAGATAAATGGGGTATCCCCCGTACGATGATTGGAGGCTTGCTCTTTCACTCGGGAATATTATTATTACTGACGGCGTTCTCCCACTCGCCCATGATCGTGTTGCCTTTGCTTATGTTATGGTCCTTTTTCGCTTGGTCGACGGGGCCGGTTCAACAAGTTTATTTAATCGGCATGGCTCCTCAGGCTTCGGGAATCATCCTGAGTTTGAATAATTCTATTGTGCAGTTGGGCATGGCTGTGGGGGCTGTAATCGGAGGCATTGTTGTAGAAAACATCTCGCTAGCATCCGTTGGTTTGCTTGGCGGAGCTTTCGTTGCCATTGGACTCATCCCGGCTATAATTTCATTATCCATGCGTCGCCGATCTGCAGCTGCGGAACGAAATGGAGCGTAACCGGCAATGCGGATGTTTGAAAACCAAGCTTCTATATAAGTTGAACAAATAATATCAGATCAGGTCACCGATTTCTTCGGTGGCCTGCTGTGCATGTTGTTTGATTATAGCTTCTGGACCGGGTGCGTTAAGTTAAACCGTATCACAAATAGTGGTAAAGCGCCTGGATCAAGGCTGTGATGATGCGTTCTGCAGAATTGGGTTGGAAGAGGGATTTAAGGAATCAAGTTTTATCCCAACCTGAAGATAAGAACTTGATTCCATTGTCATAAAGGACGGCGCTTGTTCAATCATCTACAGACCTTGCCTTAGCTGGGTAAGGGGAAGGCAGTTACACACCTCAAACGAATTACTAAACCGTAATGTTTCCGCACCAGCGAGTGATTCCTTCATTTATGGTTTGCATTGGATTCGGATCGGATAGAGGAATCGCCCAGGCAATATGTCCATCCGGCCGAATAAGCGCCGTGTGGACGTCGTTCCAATCCGCGTCAGCCTCAGCCAAAGAGGCATGCACAACTTGAAGATGGCTATACGTTTCCCATTGGCCGCTATTCTGTTCATTAGAATGGAAATGCAACAGAAGAAAAGTACCTTTGTGCAGGAGCGGATAGGCGTTAATCAATTGCCCGTCTTTCAGCTTTAAGCTGAGATCCTTGAACCGTTTCCCATTTAAAGGATGGGAAGGCGCTTCGGCGTCAGGTGCATAGTGTACATCCATTGCGGAAATTTGTGCAGCGATTTGATAATTAGCCTCCGGTATTTGAATCAGATTAGCCAACATGCTTCGCAGTTCCGTGATGGGAGGAGTCACGTCCAGAAGCAGGGTTTGGACCTCGGTATTCCGGAGTAAGGCCGTATTCCATGGGAAACGTTCGGTATGATAACTGTCCAATAGCCAGTCCGGAGCCCAGCCTTTGATTGCTCCTGCAAGCTTCCAGCCTAAGTTCATCGCTTCTTGTAAGCCGACGTTCATTCCCTGTCCACCAGCCGGAAAATGAATGTGCGCCGAATCTCCGGCCAAAAACAATCGACCATTCCGATAGCGTCCCGCTTGCCGCGTCGCATTTCCGAAACGGGACATCCATTTCACATCGTTCAATCCCAAGTCGCTGCCGGTCGTACGGATGAGCGATGAACGAAACTCTTCCAATGTAACCTTCTCATCCTTAGAGATGTTACGTCTCTCCATATCGATCATCAAGACTCGGTAGATATGATCATTGATTGGCATGATGCTGACCAATCCTTTTTCTGTAATCCGGGATATGACACTCATAGGAGCCAATTCAGATAGAACGGCATCCCCCAGAATAGCCGTGAAGGTCGCATCTGTACCTTCAAATGATATGTTTGCATGCTTGCGAACCAAACTTCTAGCTCCATCCGTACCTACCACATAAGCTGATCTTAACGTTGTTTCTCCATGAGGTCCCGCGATCTTAACGTCAACCCCATCCTCATCCTGGTGCACAGATAGAGCCTCAACCTCTCTCCAGACCTCTGCGCCAAGGCTAAGCGCCCATTCCTCCAGCACCTTCTCCGTCTCACTCTGCGGTAAAAAGAGGGTGTGATTGGAAGAATAATCCAACACCGAGAAATCCAAGGGGGTTTCTAATCCGGCAAAATGTCCTCTCGAAAGTAAGCGGCCTTGACTGATTAATTGTGATTTCACTCCACGCATATCTAATATTTCAAGGGTTCGTGGATGGACGGTAAGCGCACGTGAATATGGAGTTTGTCTCTTTTAATCGTTCAATGACGCAGACCTTTACACCGGCTAATGCCAATTCCCCAGCCAATATCATGCCGACAGGTCCGCCACCGATAAGGATGACTTCATATATCATATAAATAACCTCTTTTCTTAAACATTATGGGAAGATCACGATAGCGTCTATTTCGATAAGCCATTCAGGATCGGCTAGTGCTTGAACGCCTATATAGGTACTTGCTGTCTTCGGCCAGTTAGGGCCAAACACATAAAATCCCCCGTCAAAAATAATCGAAATCAATTCCGGGTTGTGGTTTACCACAAAAATATTCATTTTTGCAATGTACAATGGATCTGCTTGCACGGCTTCCAATGCATACTTAAGATTGGTGAACACTTGAATCGCTTGCGCGTAATAGTCCCCTGAACCGACCAATGCTCCTGTTTCATCTACAGAAACCTGACCTGAGATGAAGGCCAGTTTGGAGGCAGTAGTTACCACGACATGAGAAATTACAGATGTAACCTTATCCGTCAATGTCTTCGGATTCACGATTTCCATTGGCAGGTATGCACCTCCTTCATTAATTATTGTTTCGTTAGAATCTTTTTTATTGCTTGTTAAAAAGGGTATGATAAAAATTATATATAATATTGTTTCATATGAAACAATATTATTGTACTCAGTCACTCTTTATCCTGTCAACCCCAATCTTAATATGAGCATGCCTTTTTGTTTCTTATGAAACAATCTATGATATAATAAACAAATAAGTCGAGGGAGTCAGCATAATCATGGATACTGCCAGTAAAGAACAAAACCGCCATTCATGGATTTTTCGTTCAGTTTCTTGAGCAAAAAGAGCAATATGAAGTCCGAATAACTGCCACATACCTGGAGGATATCCGGAAGCATATTGAATCGGAATTCAGCTTGAATATGACGGAACTGCACATCATTGCGTGCATCGGAGAGCAGGAGCCGATCAATGTCACTTCCATCGCGGAAAGGATAAATTTGGAGGTGCAGTTCAAGTGAGTGTAAATACGCCGCGTTTTTTAATCCAAGAAGCAATCCGGCCAAAGGTACCTTCAAGGTCAAGAAAAAGCCGCTCGTTTCCCGACAGGGGAACTGAGCAACATGATGCAGGTCAGGGAACGACCGCGGTTCGGCTGATATCGGCCTGAATTGCTGCGGCTTCTCCGCCATTCCTTTGAATATTCTGTACAACTTCTGCCGCCTGATCTGCACGATTCGCAAAATTGATAACCACCTTAGCGCCATGATTCGCTAAATACTCGGCAATGGTTCTGCCGATTCCTCTGGATGCTCCAGTGACCAAGGCAACTTTGCCGGCAAGCTTCTTATCCATTTCAGCAATCTCTCCTTTCTAATGTGTTATAAAGGGGGACATTAAGCAAACGGGTAATCCATAACGACGATTCCTTCAACAAACGGGCCGATGGATTGCAATAAACTTTGATGCAGGGGATGCTGAATATAATCCCGGCAAGCCTGTTGATCCTCAAAAGTGACACGGATCCCCAGCGTAAACCCCTGCATATGCTCTATTTCCTCCGTAACATTAATCCCGACGCTAAGTTCCACGATCCCCGGAATGTTCCTTTTAAAGTCATGCGCGCGTTTTATTGCACTTTCTTTTGCTTCAATAGAAACATCGGGCTTGAATTTCAATAGCACGATATGCTCAAACATTTTATTCCCTCCAAGGTTTCTGTTTATTTTCGACTTTGGAGCTGCTTCAATTGGGAGAGCTCCTTCTTCCATTTCATTGAATATAACCGGCTAACTTCAGATTGTATGAATCTTTGCGAATGCTTCCGACTATGGCGGCTACTTTCATTTTCATCACCTCAATGATAGGGTCTGAATGGAGTTGAACAGGGGCCGATCATCACTGTCTATCCATTCTTGCTATTCCTCCTAAGGAGGACATAAACTAGTCTAAATGGACCCGAAGAGGCTAGGAAGAGATCTAGTTATCGTAGGATTGGGAATCCTACGTTCATGAATGGGTAGGAGGCATGGAGACCATGGCAAACAGATTGGACCGTTATGAGGAATTGTCCCGTTTTTTGCGTTCACGCCGTGAACGAATAACCCCAGAGCAAGCAGGTTTACCGGATTCCGGACGCAGACGAACACCCGGACTTCGCCGCAGCGAGGCAGCTCTGCTGGCAGACGTGGGATTGGATTGGTACACCTATTTGGAACAAGGGCGTCATATCAACGTATCCGCTGAGGTCCTTGATCGAATAGCGAAAGTGCTTCGGTTAGATGAATCGGAACGCAGGCATCTGTACCATCTTGCCCGTAAGCAATTTCCCTTGGCCGGTACGGAGCAACCCTCTAGGGTAACACCGGAACTTCAACGTTTTTTGGATAGCCAGAACCCTTCCCCTGCGAATGTCATGGATGCGCGCATGAACATCATTGCCTGGAATGAGGCCTACTGCGCATTAAATGGGAATCTCACGGTTATGTCGGATAGGGAGCGGAATTTGGTCTGGATGACGTTTACTTCTCCCCGTTTCCGCTATGTAAAGGGAGATCAATGGGAACTGCATGCTCGGCGAATCGTTGCTAATTTCCATGCCGGGTATGCACGTCACGTCGACGATCCTTGGTGGTCCGAGCAGTTCGAGGCGCTTTCACAGGCTAGCAGGGAGTTTCGAGAATTTTGGGATTCTCACGAGGTTCTCGATGCTATTGATGCTCCTAAGACGCTGCATTGTCCGAATCTCGGGATCTTGAATTTTGATCTTGTTTCGTTTCATTACTTGAACGATTCTAATTTGACCGTTTCCATTCATGTTCCTCATCCAGATGGCACGGTGGATAAGATGCAGCAACTGTTAATTGATTATCAGAGCCAGCATTCAGAGCAGCTTGAATCTTCTCCAAGAGTTTAGTATAGGAGGGCAATCATGAATGGGTTAAACTTAACGGGTACAAGAGCTCATAATCATAAAGCAGCTTAGTATCAATTCGGTTTGAAAAAAAATCGAGTCTGTGCTATTATCAGAAAAATCCAAATATAGCGAAGAAGAGAAGGCTATGCAATAGCGTTTATGTCCAGAGAGCAGAGGGATTGCTGAAACCTCCGTCGTAATGCATGTATAGTGTCGTCTCGGAGCTGTTGACTGAACGTAGCAGGCGTGATTTCATGCCCGCAAGTAGGATCAACCGGCTTGGCATCCGTTAACATGCTGCAGGTAAAGCATCGGCTTTACCTCATGAGACTGCAATTGCGAAATTGCAGTAAACCTGGGTGGTACCGCGAACATTCCCCTTTCGTCCCAAGGCTTCAAGCAGCTGCTTCGAGCCTTGGGAAGGAAGGGGTTATTTGTTTCATACCAGCAGGCGATGAAGAGAAAGCCGACAATGGCGCTTATGCCCAGAGAGCAGAGGAAACGCTGAAACCTTTGCCTTAACCCCTTGTATGGTGTCGTCTCGGAGCTGTTAACCGAAAGCGGCTGGTCTCATTCCATGCCCGAAAGTAGGCTTAACCGAAATGGTGCTCGTTAACGCGCCGCAGGTAAGGCATCGGCCTTACCTCATGAGGCTGCATTCGTGAGAAGGCAGCAAACTTGGGTGGTACCGCGAAAAAATCCCCTTTCGTCCCTGTATGAGCTGACTGCTGTCAGCTTGCTTAGGAGGAGAGGGGATTTTATTTTAACTAAGGAGGCTGCCCAATGGAACAGCAATTAGGAATGACGAATGAAACAACGACGCCATCAGAGGAATATATCACCGGTTCGGAGGTGCTTTTGCGAGGCTTGCTGCAGGAAGGCGTAGAGTGCGTATTCGGCTATCCGGGAGGAAATGTGCTCTATATTTACGACGCGATGGTACATCAGCCTGACTTCAAGCATATCTTGACCCGGCACGAACAAGGCGCGATTCACGCGGCGGACGGCTATGCTAGGTCGACGGGGAAGGTTGGGGTATGTATCGCGACATCCGGTCCAGGAGCAACAAATCTGGTGACCGGCATCGCAACCGCCTATATGGATTCGGTGCCGCTGGTGGTCATAACGGGGAACGTATCTACAACTGTCATGGGCACGGATGCTTTTCAGGAAGCGGACATTATTAGTATCACGATGCCGATTACGAAGCACAGCTACATGGTTCGCGATGTACTCGACCTTCCTCGCATCATTCATGAAGCGTTCTACATTGCAAATACGGGCCGCAAAGGTCCTGTCTTGATCGATATTCCAAAAGACGTGACCAACCAGCGGATGGCATATTGTCCAGCGGACACGGTTCAGTTGCGCGGATACCATGGAGCCCCGGAGCCGAATCCGGCAGAAATAGATGCGCTGCTTCAGGCGATTGCAGAAGCGCGCAAGCCGGTTATTATCGCAGGCGGCGGCGTTGTCTATTCGAACTCCTCCCAGGAGCTGATCAAATTCGTCCACACTACCCGGATTCCGGTCGCGACGACCCTGCTCGGGCTCGGCGGGTTTCCGAGCGATGACGAGATGTGGCTGGGCATGCTCGGACATCATGGCGTATATGCGGCGAATATGGCAGTGCAGAATGCGGATCTCATTATTTCGATCGGCTCGCGTTTCGATGACCGGGTTACGATGAAACTGGACGGATTTGCGCCTCAGGCCAAACGAATCGCCCATATCGATATTGATCCGGCGGAAATCGGCAAGAACGTCAAGACAGATCTCGCGTGCATCGGCGATATTAAAAACGTGCTGGCTTATGCGAACACGAAAGCGCAAGCAGCCCAGACGGGCGCCTGGATCGAGCAGCTTCAAGAGTATAAGGTGCAGCATCCGCTTCGGTATACCGATTCGGATACTGTCATTAAACCGCAATATGTGCTCGAGATGATTAGCGAGACGACGCAAGGAGATGCGATCATCACCACCGATGTAGGCCAGCACCAAATGTGGACCGCGCAGTTTTACCGCTTTAAGCATCCTCGCTCACTCATCACGTCGGGCGGTCTTGGCACGATGGGCTTTGGCTTCCCGGCTGCGATCGGTGCTAAAGTCGGCAATCCAGATCGCCTCGTCGTCTCGATCAACGGCGACGGGGGCATGCAGATGTGCGCGCAGGAGATGGCGATCTGCGCGATTCATCAGATTCCGGTCAAGATCGTGGTCCTGAACAACCAGGTGCTCGGCATGGTTAAGCAGCAGCAGGAATTGATGTACGAACGACGCTACAGCCAGATTGATCTGTCCGGCAGTCCGGACTTCGTCAAGCTTGCGGAAGCATACGGAATCAAGGGATTAAGGGCAACGAACAAGGCTGAAGCCTCCAAGGTCTGGCTTGAGGCGCTGCAGACGACAGGACCTGTGCTCGTCGAGTTCGTCATCCCGACCAATGAGAACGTGTACCCAATGGTGCTTGCCGGTACGCCGCTGGACCAAATGATTCTAGGGTACGACGAATAATTGCGCTGAAGAGAGTCGTACGCTTCAGATCCCGCTCCCGCGGTGCTGAGGCATGGAACGCGGCGGGGATTTGGCCGGTCCAGCTCCGAAAGTACGAAGTACAAATTCTGTTGAAGATATGTGCTATTCATTAAGTTAACGGGGATGATAGTTCGGAAACAAACTACGGCAGCCGGCAAGACGATCGGCTGCCGTTTCCGTTGAAGTAATGTAGTCCACAACGGAATCGGATATGGACGCTTTACTTATGAAATGCCTTGCAAAATATGAACGATCTTCATTTCAATATTGGAATTGTCTATGATTTTCAGATATTCAGGTTTTAACAATTGATACTGCTTCATGTAGTAGAAATCCATTATCGCTTGTTTCAAGGTGATATCATACTGAATCGTAAATGACGGCTCGATAAAGCGTCGCAGCACAGCGTCATCTTGAACCATAAACATCACGGCATTCAATCTGTTGAAAATCTGTTGCTCCATACCGGATTCAAAAAAAGTTTGTAAGCTTTTATTCCGATTTTGTAGGGCAACGGACAGATTCTCAAAATGGTGCGGATAAAATTCCTTCAGGTCTTGCAAGAACAAATCAGAGATATACACGGCACACATCAAAGATTGTAAAAATGTTAATTGAAAACGATCCAAAAAAGAGACGGAATCGTCTTTGACAACGGTGTCGGCCTTCTTCGAATAATCAATGTAATAATCCACGACTTGTTCGATGATGTCGTCTTTGGAGGAAAAATGCTTATAGAGTGTCACTTTGCTGATATCCATATATTTTGCGAGATCGTCGACTTTCAGTTGGCTGAACTTTGTTTTTCTTATAACGGGTTTTATTTTTTCTACATATGTCTCTACACTCACGGCTTTTCTCACGGATAAGTGCCTCCCTTTAATGCCTCTCGAACTTATTATAACAAATTTGCTGCCTTTCATGTATTAAATTAATTAAATGAACAAAATTAATAAAATAAGTTTACTTATTAAATCTATTGCTATATAATCGGTCCTGTACCTAATCATCCGAATACGGATTATACAAAGGGAGGACGATTCAAATGGAACCATTCAGTAAAGGCAAATTCTCTGATAAAAAGGTCGTGATCACGGGAGGCAGCAGCGGAATTGGCCTTGCGACGGCGAAGTTGCTAGTGGATGAAGGCGCACGCGTTCTGATTACTGGACGTACTCAGGCGACGCTGGATGCCGCTCGTGAACAACTCGGCAACAACGCAATCGCGGTCTTAAGCGATGCCGCCTCATTGAAGGATATCTCCGCATTAGCCGATCGAGTGAAGGCTGAATTTGGAACAGTTGATGCCCTGTTCGTTAACGCTGGTGTTACGGGGTTTGTCCCTTTCGAGGCAATGACCGAAGAAAAATACGACGAGATACTTACAATCAATGCCAAAGGACCGTATTTTACCGTGCAGAAACTCGCTCCGTTGCTAGGTTCAGGTAGCGGGGTAGTCCTTACCACCTCAATCGTAAACGTAGTGGGTCTTCCAATGCTCAGTGCTTACGCAGCTAGTAAGGCGGCGCTGCGCTCCATGACTCGAGGTCTGGCGCGCGAGTTATTACCTCGAAAAATTCGCGTCAACGCAGTCAGCCCCGGCGTCATTGACACAGGTATCATGGAAAAGTCAATGCCGGAAGAAGCTGCCGAGCAGACAAAGGCACAGATGAGACAGCAGATCCCAATGCTGCGTTTAGGCGATCCAGTTGAGGTAGCCAAAGCTGTTGCATTCCTAGCATTTGAGGCCACCTATACCACCGGGGCTGAGTTTCCTGTCGATGGAGGCGGCTCCCAGATCTAAGCTCCTCCGTTCGCACACCTGACTATTAAAGCGAGGGCAGGGGGGCATAGCTTCAGTTCATGACACCCTGCCTTCTAGTGAACTTTATCGTATAGGATTTCGTTGCTTTTCCTTGGAAGACCGTTCGAAATTACAGAGAACATGATTTTATCAGAGCAAAATGGAGGGGACATCACAATGGAGAATACCATGCGGACAATCCGGTTCCACGAATACGGGGAACCAACTGATGTCTTGTGCTTGGAGGAGGTGGCGATCCCAGAGCCAGGGCCGGGACGCATTCGCGTGAGAGTACGCGCTTGCGGCTTAAATCCGGTTGACTGGGTGACGTGCCAAGGCCACTTTGCCGGTCAACTGCCCTTGCCTCGCGGAATCGGGTTGGACGTGGCAGGTATTGTAGACGCAATCGGAGAGGGCGTAACCGATGTTGCCATCGGCGATTCCGTTCTGGGTGCGGCAGATTTCATGAATGGATCGAGCGCCGGTGCGTCCGACCGAGCGATTATGTACTACTGGTTCCGCATGCCGGCCGGACTCGACTTTGTTCAAGCTGCAGCGTTGCCAATGGCAGTCGAAACCGCTTACCGAGGCATTGATACTCTTGGGGTGAAATCGGGTCTGATCGTACTCGTGCACGGAGCCGGCACCACGGTAGGGTTCGCCGCCGTTCAAATTGCCCTCATGCGCGGTGCCCGCGTGATCGCAACCGCTGGTCCCACCTACGCCGACAAGCTCCGCTCAATGGGGGCGTTGGTGACCTCGTACGGTGTTGGAATGGTCGAACGAGTGACCGAACTGGCAAAGCAGCCGGTTGATCTCGCCCTGGATACCGCGCCAATCAGCGGTTCATTGAAAGATTTGGTCCAAATCGTCAACGGGCATCCCCAGCATGTCCTAACCGTCAGCGATTTCGCCGCAGCCGCTGAACTTGGCGTTCGCACCAGCTATGGAGAACTGCATACCGCACGTTATGACGTTGTCGGCGACTTTGCTGGGTACGCAGCGGACGGCAAGTTCACGATTCCGGTCGCGAAGACTTTCGAACTCGACGATTGGCGTTCAGCTGTCGAAATCAGCCAGAGCGGGAGTGCCCACGGCAAACTGATCCTCCTGCCCGACTCCGACTGATGAGCACATGTAACCGATAAAATTCTAAATGAAGGAGGATATGCATTGAGTAAGAACCAACGAGAACATATTGCAGTGATTACAGGCGCAAGTAACGGGATCGGGTTGGCATTGACCCGGAAAATGCTGTCGGAGAACTGGCAGGTGGTTACTTTGAATCGGTCGGATTTTCCGGCGGACGATAGATTCCTCCAAAATCATCTCAAGGACGGACGGCTCCGAGCCTATAAAGTGAAGGATCTCACCGATTATGGCAGCTTGAGACACGCTTTGGAAGAAATAAAAAGCAAGGAACAGAGGATCGATATTTTGTTTAACAACGCCGGAGGAGGCTTAAGTGAGCTGCGCTATTCGAAACAAGGCCGCGAATTGCATTATGAATTGTTGACGGTCGTTCCTTTTATTATTCTGATGGAATTGAAGGAGCTGTTGAAGAACGGCAGCTTAAAAACGGTGATAAACACTTCGTCGCAGGTGTTTAGATTTACGAAGGAGTTTACGATCGAAAAATTGGAGCATCCCAAAACCTTCCGCAAAATGTATGGACCATATGCCACTTCAAAGCTGGCTCTTTCGTTGTGGACCCAAGCCGTCGCACCGCAGCTTGCAAAGGAAGGCATCAAGATCCGCAGCGTTGATCCGGGTATTAACAACACGCTAAGAAAAGGAAAAGATTCCGGACTGACCGCAGGGTTTGAACTGTTTATGAAGTTTTTTTCCTCTCCGCCTACTCATGGAGCCAACCTATTATATGAGGGAGCTCAGGGCAAAAACAGCAATGAGACCGGCGTGTTTCTGTTCAAAGATCGGATTGCGGACTTGAAATTTACAGAACATGCGCAGCGTGTGCTGGAAAAAGTATCCGATATATATAGCCATGAATTTCTTGAAAGGAATGTTCAAGGTAATGGCTGAGTTCCAGAAGATTGTTGCTTTCAAGGCCATCTTCTGAAGTTCGTTCTCACATTAGGCTGGTACGAGTCTATCCAGTTGTTTTTATGGACTACTGGATCGTTCGTATGGTGGAAAGTACTTTGGTTCGCGTAAGCGCCGACAGCGAGGTTGCTCCATCAATGAAATGGTGCTATGTGACATAGTGAATCAAATACTTCGTAGTCATATCGTGGAAGAAGGCTTTGAATCGATCGAGATTGCGTTCACGTTTTGGGTGTCATACGGGGGCAGTCATTTTGTTTATGAGCTCAGTCAGTTTTTACTGGTTGAGCTTTTCGTTTATTTGCCCAACATGAGCCCTCTCTAGAGTTTTCAAGTTCCGATTAAACAAGACTAAACCTAAAGATATCTTTTCCTTGCAGACTTTACGCATGATTTTTCCCCACTATCATCCGCCTCAGCAATTAAATCTGCATATCTTTTCCCTTACTGATCTCTTGTTACCAATTATTACATCCCGTATAATCTCATTATGTGACAACGCGTGCACAGTAAGGAGAAGAACAATATCAAAAAGATGAGGAAATCACCCATGAGAAAATTGCTAGTATGCACGTTAGCTATCATGCTAAGTTTAGCTGCGTTCACCCCCGCTATTTACGCTTCTGAAGTCCGAATATCTGTGGATGGGCGTGATGTACAATTCCCGGATGAGCACCCCTACGTCGATCGGAGATCCAATACGATGGTTCCACTTGCTTTTGTATCCGACAAGCTCGGAGCTGCTACGAAATGGGACGGAAGTTCAAAACAAATTACGATCTCACTTAACCGTGACACGATTATTTTGGTAATTGGCGATAATCATGCACTGGTGAATGGAAAAAGAGTAGATTTCGAGGGGGCGGCGGCGCTCAAAAACGGCCGCACGATGGTTCCGGTGCGTTTTATTAGTGAAGTATTGCATGCAAATGTGGAGTGGCAGCCCGCGCGCAATCTGGTGAGCATTATGACCTCCGTGGCCAATGTTCCGAAAGGAACATGGATATGGGACAGTCACATCATCAAACAGGATCAAGAGAAAATGATAAGCTTCGCCAAAATGAAGGGTGTGACATCTATTTACCTTCAGGTGGATAGAGATATCGATCCAGCGATATATGAGGGCTTTATTCGAAAAGCCAAAAGCGAAGGAATTCAAGTGGAAGCACTTGAGGGGCGGCCCGAATGGGTCTATAAGTCTAAGCAGGAGGATATTCGAAATTT
The DNA here is from genome assembly GCF_056173265.1 of Paenibacillus sp. QJM3NY_38. Classification (NCBI taxonomy): domain Bacteria; kingdom Bacillati; phylum Bacillota; class Bacilli; order Caryophanales; family Paenibacillaceae; genus Paenibacillus; species Paenibacillus sp. QJM3NY_38. The sequence goes on along the minus strand of NZ_CM149665.1, from coordinate 5,506,121 downwards.
CATCGCGTGGGTTAAAACCTATAATTTCGCTGTTGGCCCGGAAGGAAGCTTTACGGGACTGCATTTCGATATTGAACCTTATGCGCTAAGCGAATGGACAAAGCACAACAAGGCGATTCTTGAAAGCTGGATGGACAATATGAGACTGATCGAAAAAGAAACGAAAGGCAGCGGCTTGAAAATTTCGATGGACGTTCCGTACTGGCTTAATACGATTCATGTACCCGGGAAGAATTACAGCATGAGCGCATGGATGCTGGAGAAGTTCGATTGCCTCGTCATCATGAATTATCGGAATCATGCGTTAGGCAATAATGGAATCGTGGAAAATGCGCAGGTCATGCTGAGAGAAGCCTCCACGCTCAAGAAGAAAATTGTTGTTGCTGTTGAAACGGTCAAAAGCACAGAGGGTCCTCGGGTCTCATTCTATTCCATAAGTAATAAAGTGATGGAAAAGGAGCTTCAGTCCGCCCATAATCAATTGGCGCACTACGCAAGCTATGCCGGCTTTGCCATTCACGATTTCAAAAGCTGGCAGGACATGAAATAAGAAGCTGCTTCTGTTCATAAGGGACATATTTCCGCTTAGCTGCGGGTAATCAACCAGATCATCAATCTCATCATAGCGAACAACCTAGGCGCAAGGTGCAAACGCGGCCATTGAAGCCAAATAGCGATTGAATGAAGGCAGCCCATTAGGGTTGTCTTTTTTTTTCGATCTCGTTCGGAATTAGAACCTTCCTTATTGGCAAAGGGAGGACAGTGCGTAATTTTTTCTAAATAACCTACCTTACCGTATAGTAAGGTAACTGTAAGATAAACCATTGGTTTGTCTTTTTCTTTTTCATTATGATACTTACAACCATGTAACCATAAGGAGGGATTAATCATGACTAATAATCAAAATTTTAAAGCCATTACGATCATATCATTTATATTTTTGTTTGCCTTTATCAGCCTGTATACCATTGTTCCACCCAGTCCAGATAAGAAGGCGGACATCTCGAAAAATTTCTCAGCAGATCGTGCTGTCCAACATTTAAACCACATAGCAAAGACAGCTCATCCAAGCGGATCAGCAGAAAATGAAAAAGTAAGAAATTATCTTGTTGAACAACTAAAATTAATGGGATTGAGACCAGAAATCGAACACTCCAATCATGCTTCTCTATACCCCAAAATGTTGACTGGCGGAGATATGTACAACGTGATTGGTAAACTTGAAGGTACCAGCAGTGATCATGCAATGATGATGTCTGCACACTATGACTCTGTTCAACAAGGACCAGGAGCTAGTGATGATGGAAGCGGAGTAGCTGCTCTATTAGAAACCATACGTGTATTAAAATCAGGTCCTCCTTTGAAAAATGATATCTATTTTGTGTTTACAGATGGCGAAGAGCAAGGATTAATGGGAGCAAAGGAATTTTGGACGAAATCAAATCATAAACAAAAAATGGATCTCATCATTAATTTCGAGGCAAGAGGAACAAGTGGTCCGTCTATCATGTTCCAAACCAGTGATCAAAACGGTTGGATGGTAAAAGAATTTGCCAAAGCAGCCCCCAATCCTGTTACTTCATCCTTACTAGGAAATCTGTTTGAAATCATGCCAAACGACTCGGATTTAACGGTTTCCAATGAAAATAAAATACCCGGATTGAATTTTGCTTATGGTGATGGATGGACCGGATACCATACACCACATGATGATGTCAAACACCTAGATATACGTTCGTTAGAGCACCAAGGGCAAAACGCCTTAGCCATGGCTAGGCACTTCGGTCAATTGGAATTACATGATATTAAGAAAGAGAATGCCGTTTATTTTAACTTTTTTGGGGTAGTCATTTCCTACTCTTACTACTGGGTCTATCCCCTTACAGGGCTGATTGTACTTTTATTTGCAATGGTTACGATCTTTGCAGTAAAGAAAAAGTGCGCCACTTTCAAAGGGTTAGGAATCAGTTTGCTAGCTATCCTGTTAACTGTCATTTCTTCGATCATCGCAACGGTACTGATTTGGATGGGGGTAAACGCACTTTGGGCTGAAAAAATGACTTTATTTAGTGGTGCAGTATATGACAGTCTTTATTATCAGTGGGCATTTCTGTTAATCACGGCATCTATCTGTTTCCTTATCTGGAGGAAATTACGCACCGTAAATGAATGGGAAATGACATTGTCGGCGATCTTTCTTGGTGTCATATTTCTCATTTTGTTAACACAATTTCTGCCTGGTGCCAGCTATCTGTTTGCTTGGCCATTGCTTGTATCACTACTGATACTTGGGTGGGTGGTATGGAAGAATAAAATGGATAAAATAAATACCAATACATGGGTGTTATCCCTTATATCCTTCTTACCCATAGTACTGTTCGTCCCACTGCTCAAGTTGCTTTTCACCTTTTTTCCGGTCAGTCTTGTACCTTATCTCATGTTACTTTTTGTTTGGCTCTTAGCTTTGTTATTCATGCAATGTAAACAGCTATTCCAACTAGGACGATGGGTACCTTATACCCTGATAGGAATCGCGGTAGTAATATTATCGATTAGTTTTTTCAGAGCTAACCCAAGTGCAGATCGACCTATAGATAGTAACCTATTCTATGTCGTGGACCAGGATAAAAAACAAGCACAGTGGGTTACAACCCAACCACCAGATGATTGGACGAAGAAATATATAGCTACAACGAATATATCCAATATAAAATCTATTTTACCGTTTAACTATGATAAAAAAGCATGGGTAGGAAATGCACCCGTACGAAACTATCAAATGCCACCAATAAAGCTAGTAAAGACAGAGGAAAAACAAGGGAATAAGATGATTCATTTTCGATTTTCAGGTGGAATAGATGTGTAAAACATGTATCTGTCTATTCCTGGTGGTCGCGTTCAAAAAATAAAAGTTGGTGAAGAATCCTTTACCATACCTAAATCAATGGACACTTTTTATTACAAACAAGCAGGTATTCCAAAACAAGGTTTGGATGTCATTGTAGAGGTTAAAGGGAATCAACCCGTAGCGTTTACTTTTGGTTCTGAACAACATCCTGATCCAGAAATTCGCTCCAAACGTCCACCTCATCTAATGACAAGTGGACTGTTTGATGAAAGTATTTTGGTGATCAAACGGGTCACTTATTGATCCTTAAGAAGAAGTTATCCTGATTCTTGAGATAAATGATACCTTAGGAGAGTGACATTATGAATGATACATGGAACCCCGAATCGCAAGGTGTGCTGCGCCTCCCTTCAGGTCGACTCGTCCGCGGCCGAGCACTAAGACGTCCACTTCCCCCAGGGCTTCAACCCACTTTTGCACTCTACCTGCTCGGGCGAGAACCAGCGCCGGTTACCTGGGAAAGCCGCTGGATTCTTTGGCCGGACTTCTGGCTGCCCAAACACAAGGCTGCAGCCGCTGACGCGCTTCGCGAAGCATGGACTCGGGCTGAAGTTGAACGGGTCGAAATCGCCTGTGGGGGAGGGATTGGACGAACGGGGACTGCACTAGCCTGTCTTGCTGTGATTGATGGAGTACCCCATCATAAAGCTGTCGACTATGTCCGGGAGCACTACACTCCACGTGCTGTTGAGACGCCTTGGCAGCGCCGCTTCGTCTCTCGTTTCAAATAGGGAGTTATTTTAGCTTCGGTTTCTGTACTGGCCGGGCGTCTCTCCTGTTAACGATTTGAATACTCTGTAAAAATGAGCAGGTGTCTCATATCCGCATTTCTCTGCGATCACATTCACATTCTCGTCGGAAAACAATAGAAGTTCCTTGGCTTTAATGATACGTTTGGTGTTGACGTAGCCTATAACGTTCAGTGAAGTTAACTGCCGGAATACTCTGGAGAAATGAGAAGGCGACACGCAGGCTTCCCTTGCAAGGTCAGTTAGATGAATCTCTCGCTCGGGATGCTCGTCAATCCGCTTTAGAGCCCGCAATATCCAGGAGGGGCCAATCCGCGGGCTTTCGTGCTGGGTTATTTCATCGGTCAGGAGATGACGATTAATTTGCAGAAGTAACTGGCCGATCGTCAGCAGCACGGCTTCACGGTATCCCGTTTCCTGGTTCGCGAACTCGTCCGCGATTTGCTTGATTGCCATTTCGGCGGCAATTCGCAGTGATCCCGCCAGTCCAATCTTGAACTGCTTTTTTTTGCGGGCGATTTCATAGCATTGAAGCGGAAAGTATCCATCGCCGAGCGAAGGCCCGGCAATGAGAGTCGGTGCAAAGAAAATCGCCGATGAGACGATTGGGTCTTCTAGGTCCGGTAGAGAATGATGGATCGTGTTGCCGGGGATAACGAACAGATCGCCGGCGCTTTTTTGGTACCAGCAATTGTCAATGAAAAAGATCCCTTGGCCGCTGTGCACATAAACGAGTTCATAATGATCATGCAGATGATTGGGGAGTTCATTGTCCGGGTACTTTATTGTCTTATACACAATTTCAAACGGAAACAGCGGATCTCCGGCAAATGATTTACGGTAGGGCTGCATGGATGGAGACCTCCTTTTCGGCGCTTGGTCATATCAAAAAAGGATATAAAAATGCCTGTTCTAGACATTACAATATCATAAAACGGAATATACAATAAGGGTATTCAAACTAAGGATATCAAAGATATTTAGATAACGAGGTGCTTGTTTAAGTTGAGAATCGATGCCCATCAGCATTACTGGTCTATCGCACGAGGGGATTACGGATGGATTACGCCGGAGATCCCGAAGCTTTACCGCGATTTTTTGCCAGCCGATCTGGAGCCGCATTTACGCGTCCATGGGCTGGATGGTACGATCCTGGTTCAAGCCGCCCCGACTGTCTCGGAAACAGACTTTATGCTGAGGCTGGCTGAACAGACGCCTTCCATACTTGGCGTCGTAGGCTGGCTCGATCTGTTCGACCCGAACCACCGACTGCATTACGAGAGATTCAGCCGCCACCCGAAATTTGCAGGCTTTCGTATCATGATCCAGGACATGCCCGACGCAGCGCGAATTTTGGAGCCAGCATTTGTGAAAGCGCTTAAAGGCTACTCCCAGGATGATGTTTCGATCGATCTGTTGATCGTATCCGGGCAACTCCCCCCAGTACTGGAGCTGCTGAGGCAGGTTCCAAACCTGAGGGGCGTCATTGATCATATCGGAAAGCCGTCGATCCGAAGCGATGAATGGGAGTCATGGGCAGAGGCAATGAGCCAGGCTGCTGCGTTTCCAGGCATCCACTGCAAAATCTCAGGGATGGTGACGGAAGCCGATCATGAAAGCTGGGATTACGTAGAGTTCGCTCCTTATGTCCAGCACATTCTGGAGATATTTGGCCCAGACAGAGTCATGTTTGGCAGCGATTGGCCAGTCTGCCTGCTTGCTGCCGGGTACGACGAGGTCATAGAGATTGTTCGGCGGGCTCTACCGAAGTCTTGGGGAGAAGAGGAACAGTCGCGGTTGTTCGGAGTCAATGCGAAAGAGTTCTACAAGCTTTGAGCGTTTAGAACCTGAGCTCACAGTGCTGGTAATCGGCCAAAAAGTCTGGAAAAAGAATCGCCAATATGCATGGATGGAGGGAAACCAAAATGAAGTTTCGAAAATTGGGTCGCACGGGACTCGAGGTGTCGGTCCTCAGCTTCGGCGCCTCTTCGCTCGGATCGGTCTTCCGCGAAACGTCAGACCGCGAGAGCATTAAAACAGTGCATGCTGCCCTTGATGCAGGCATCAACTATATTGATGTTTCGCCTTACTATGGATTGACCAAGGCGGAGTCCGTACTCGGCCAGGCGATCAAGGAGCTTCCGCGGGATCGTTTCCTGCTATCGAGCAAAGCAGGACGATATGGTGAGAATACATTTGATTTTTCTGCGAAACGAATTTTTGACAGCGTTGAAGATAGCCTGAGGCGGCTGAACACGGATTATCTCGATATTCTTTTTTTGCATGATATTGAATTCGTGCCGTCCGGCATCATTCTAGAGGAAGCTGTGCCTGCACTGTTCAAGCTGAAGGAGCAGGGGAAGATCCGTTTTACAGGCGTTAGCGGACTTCCGCTGAAACTATTCGAGCAGATCCTTCCGCAGATTGAAGTGGACGCGATCCTGTCTTATTGCCACTATTCTCTCAACGATACCACACTGCTTGATCTGATTCCGCTGCTAGAGGAACGCAGCATCGGCCTGGTCAATGCTTCACCGCTTTCCATGGGGCTGCTGAGCACCCGAGAAACCGCTGACTGGCACCCGGCCGATCCCGAGCTCAAAGCTGCCTGCAGGAAGGCGGCCGAACACTGTGCCTCCCGCGGATACGATATCGCCCAGTTGGCCGTGCAGTTCTCGACCGCTAACGAACGTATTCCGACGACGCTGGTGAGCACGGCTAATCCGGAAAACATCGTCAAGAACGCAAGGTGGGTCGAAGAGCCGATGGACCAGGAGCTGCTGGGTGAAGTGTCGGACATTCTCGCTTCGGTCCATAATCGGACCTGGGCGAGCGGACTGCCTGAGTATAATGGCAGTCCACGGACGGAAGCGAAAGAGGGGCGGGCGTAGTGAAAGGGGTTGTCTGCGAAGAAGCCGGAAGGCTGGTTTATCGAGAGGATTTACCCGAGCCAGTTAGGGGCGAAGGAGAGGCGATTGTTGCGATTCGGCGCATCGGCATCTGTGGCACGGACCTGCACGCATACCAGGGAAACCAGCCTTATTTTACTTACCCTCGCATCCTCGGGCATGAGCTCTCCGGGGTGATTGAAGAGATTGGCGATAATCCGGAAGGGCTAAGAGTGGGCGATCAGGTCAGTATGATTCCGTACCTGCACTGCGGCCATTGCGGCGCCTGCCTAAGCGGCAAAACGAACTGCTGCCGCAGCATGCGCGTGCTGGGCGTGCACCTGGATGGCGGCATGCGCGAGCGGATTTCTGTTCCCGTCTCCCATCTATTCCGGATGGAAGGGCTGTCACTGGATCAGGCGGCTCTACTCGAGCCTCTGGCGATCGGCGCGCATGCCCTCCGCCGATCGGGTCTACATCCCGGCGTGCGTGCACTCGTAATTGGAGCCGGGCCAATCGGACTTGGTGTCATGGCGATGGCGGCAGCTTCCGGTTCCGAGGTGGCCGCGATGGACGTGAATGCAGACCGTCTTGCCTTCGCCAAATCCTGGGCCAAATCAGTACATACCGTTCTTGCGACGGAAAGTCTGAAGGATCGCCTTCTCGAATGGAACGATGGAGAACTGCCGTCCGTGGTCATCGACGCGACAGGTAACCTGCGTTCGATGACGGATGCATTCGGGCTGGTCGGTCACGGCGGCTCGCTTGTTTACGTCGGACTCGTGAATGGCGATATTACGTTTAACGATCCTGAGTTTCACGCACGGGAACTAACGCTCCTAAGCAGTCGTAACGCTACACGGGAAGATTTCAGACGCGTAGCCGAGGCGGTGAAGAGCTCCAAATTGGATCTAAACGCCTATATTACGCACCGTTGTACGCTCGATCGGATGACAGAGCAGTTCGACGCCTGGCTGAAGCCGGAATCCTGCGTGGTCAAAGCCATTGTAGAGATCAACTAAAACCAGTTTTTTAGAGGAGGAGAGATAAGAATGGACAACCGGTTACAGGAGCACCGCTTGTGGTATTCAAAGCCCGCGAAGGAATGGAACGAAGCGCTGCCGGTAGGCAACGGACGGCTGGGGGCGATGGTCTTCGGGGGAGTTTCGGCGGAGCGTTTACAGCTCAACGAGGACTCCCTATGGTACGGAGGCCCACGAGACCGGAACAATCCGGACGCGCTACCCAATTTGACAGAGCTGCGGAAACTGATCCTGGAGGGGCGTCTGAAGGAAGCGGAGGAGCTGGCCTCGCTAGCCCTTCCCGGACTTCCGGAAACGCAGCGCCACTACCTTCCGCTAGGCGATCTTCTCCTGATGTTTAAGGGTCAGGATGAGCCCTGCATGGAGTACAGCCGGGAGCTGGATCTTGAACGCGGAACCGTCACGGTGCGTTACCGGATCGGAGATATCATGTATACACGTGAAGTTTTGTCTAGCTATCCCGATCAAGCGCTGGTCATCCGACTATCAGCCGATAAAATCGGCGCGATTTCGTTCAAGGCTCGTTTTAATCGCGGTCGATGGAGGTACTTGGAGAAGACCGAGAAATGGGGCGAAGACGGACTGGTCATGACAGGACATAGCGGCGGGGAGGGCGGAAGCACTTTTTGCGCCGCTTTGAAGGCGGTTAGCAACGGAGGCGCCGCCCAGACGATCGGTGAGCATCTTGTAATCGAGAACGCCGATTCCGTAACATTGTTCCTTGCTGCGGCAACGACCTTCCGCCAAACGGACCCCTCCGCACACTGCAGGTCGCATCTGAATGGCCTGCTGAATCAATCTTACTCAGAGCTGCTGGAGCGGCATCTTGCCGATTACCAGTCACTTTATGGCCGTACGAATCTGTCGCTGCCGGGAAGTGTCGAGCTGGCCGGGTTGCCTACCGACGAGCGGCTGGATCGCGTAAAGCGGGGCGAAGCGGATCATGGCCTGGTCGCCCTGTATTTTCATTACGGCCGGTATCTGCTTATTGCGTCCAGCCGACCCGGTTCACTACCAGCGAACCTGCAGGGCATCTGGAACGACAGTTTCACGCCGCCGTGGGACAGTAAATTTACGATCAATATCAACACTCAGATGAACTACTGGCCCGCAGAGCTTTGCAACCTGGCGGAATGTCACGAGCCGCTGTTCGATCTCATCGAACGCATGCGGGAGCCGGGCAGGGTAACCGCACAAGTGATGTACGGGTGCCGCGGCTTTACGGCCCACCATAACACCGATATCTGGGCGGATACGGCGCCGCAGGATACGTATTTGCCGGCTTCATTCTGGCCAATGGGTGCGGCCTGGCTCTGTCTTCATTTATGGGAACATTACCGATTCGGGCGTGATCTCACTTTCCTTGATAGAGCATACGATACGATGAAGGAAGCTGCACTCTTTCTGCTCGATTATCTGGTCGAAGACGAGCAGGGAAGGCTCATTACTTGCCCATCCGTCTCGCCCGAAAATCGATATATTCTTTCAAGTGGGGAAGCGGGTGTGTTATGTGCAGGCGCGTCCATGGATTTTCAGATTATTGGCGCGCTGTTCGGCGCCTGCATCGAGGGCGCGAAGCTGCTTGGGAAGGATGAGACTTTCAAGGACGAACTGGAGACTGCCCTGAAACGGCTGCCGCAGCCGAAGATCGGCAAATACGGACAAATCCAGGAGTGGATGGAGGACTACGAAGAGGAGGAGCCGGGTCATCGCCATATTTCTCATCTGTTCGCCCTGTATCCTGGCGATGCGTTCACGACCGAGCGCACGCCTAATCTAGCCGAAGCCGCACGGACCACACTGACGCGCAGACTGTCTTCCGGTGGGGGTCATACCGGCTGGAGTCGGGCCTGGATCATCAATTTCTGGGCCAGACTCCAGGACGGGATGCTCGCATACGACAACGTGATGGCACTGCTGCAACATTCTACGATGACCAACCTGTTTGACAATCATCCTCCGTTCCAGATTGACGGAAACTTCGGCGGAACTGCCGGTATCGCGGAAATGCTGTTGCAAAGCCATGCCGGCATCATTCGGTTGCTGCCAGCGATTCCGGACGTATGGAGCGAAGGCGAGGTTAAGGGGCTGCGCGCACGCGGCGGATTCACGTTCAGCTTCAAGTGGGCAGAATCGAAGATTTCAGAAGTCATCGTAGAATGCACAGTGTCTGGGACATGCGAGATCGAGGCTCCCGGCTTCGCTCCCGTCTCCTTTATCGCGGAGGCGGGTAAGACGTATACGTTCGAAGGAAATGTAATGATAAATCATAAGCAATGAACATATGGATTGGGAGTCCTTCTTGGAACGGCGGCAGAAAGTAAATGTCACCAAGACTTCGCTATCTGAAGATTGAGGCCAGCGGTTCTATCCTCCAAGGCTCCATAATAAGAAAACCCTTGATGGTATATCATCAAGGGTTTTTGGTTCCTGAGCTGTGATAAAACGTACCATGTTTACTTTTCTTACATCGAAGCTAAAACCAGATATTTTTGGCGCTTTACAGAAAAATAGGTTTAATTTTTTCGTAATGGCAAAAAATAGGCTTTGAATTCCAGACCATCTTCATCATTGTGCGGGAAGGGCGAGTTATATCAAATTATAATTACCTCTATAGAAAAATAATATAACGTGATTTTTATTGACATAATGAAGAGAATTAAAATAACATAAGAATTATTTTCATCAAGAAGGAGGCAGCTATGAGCTTTAAAGAACAGTACGAAGAAATTGCAGGCGTTGGACGGACCATATTCGATAACCCCGAACTTGGCTACAAGGAATTTAAGACCCATCAAACAGTGACCGAATTTTTGAAGAAGGTAAATCCGGATATTGAGCTGCAATCATTCAGTACGACCGGGCTTCGGACAACCCTCGGCAGCGGCAAGCCGCTGAATATTGCTTTTATTGCGGAATTGGACGCCGTTTACGCTCCAACGCATTGGCGATCGGATAAGAAGACGGGAGCGGCACACAATTGCGGTCATTATACGCAGGTGGCGATCGCACTGGCTCTGTACAAACATTATGTTGAATCAAAGGCGTACGAAGCCCTTGATTATAGTTTAACGTTTATTTTTATTCCGGCTGAGGAGTATTTGGATCTCGCCTATAGGGACGAACTGCTTGCCAGCGGTAAGATTTCCTATTACGGAGGGAAACCCGAAGCGATGAAACTCGGCGTGTTCGACGATATCGACATCGGGTTATGCGTGCACGCCATGGGTGGTGAGTTTGCAGAGCGCACGATCGAAATCAACTGCGACCTGGCTGGATTTCTATACAAGCATTATACGTTTACCGGAAAAGCAACCCATGCGGGTTTCGATCCTTTCTCCGCCAAAAATGCCTACAGCATGTCAACCCTGTTCAATGTGGCGTTAGGGCTCAGCAGGCAGCAAATGAAGGACAGTGAGAAGGTTCGCATGAATCCGATAGTTCTGGACTCCGACATGTCGACAAACGTCATTCCCAACCGGATTACGGTGGGCAGCGATCTGCGCACCCAGTCGGTCGACTATATGAAGGAAGCGGCCTCCAAGATGGACGATGCGGCCAAGGGCAGCGCGCTTGCCCTACAAGGCGAAGTCGAGATTAAGACGCAGATGGGATATTTGCCGTTCGTTCAGGACCGGTATTTGTCCGAATTCGTGCTAGAGGCGTTCCAGGATAACGAGGAGATCGCGCGTATTTGGAACAATAACGCCATCAGCGCGGCAGGAGATATCGGCGATCTGGCCTTCATGATGCCTTGCATTCAAATCGGCTACAGTGGTTTTACGGGGACGATCCACGGCGACGATTTCAAGGATATCGATCCCGAGTTTATCTATGAAGTGTTCCCGAGATTTTTAACCCAGGTGCTGGAGCGAATGAGCGGACGTATTGATCGATCGAAGCTGTACCGTCGTACATTTGCCGAATACGAGCAGCTCCTTGCATCGATAGTTAGCTCCAACTAAGAACAGAAAAGAGGACATCATGGCATGAAGATAAAACTACAGTATCTCTATTTGCTTGCATTCGTGCTCATTGTAATCGCGGTTGCCGAATTTATCGGCATTCAGTCGATCCAGGTGGGCTCCGTAAAAATCAGCCTGCTCCCGCTCGTATTCGCCATTTTGATCACGATGGTGCTCGGTTTGTCGATATTCCGGAAAGGTTTTATGAAGAAAGTTTACAGTAAGGAGAACGTCGGTTTCTCCAGCAAGTATCTGATCTTCATTATGCTGCCGCTTATGGCGAGATACGGCGCCGACGTTGCGCCTAGATTAGAAGAAATTTTAAAAGTTGGCTGGGTATTCATCATTCAGGAAATCGGCAACCTGGGTACGATTCTGCTCGGACTTCCCATCGCCATCCTGCTCGGTCTGAGAAGGGAAGCCATCGGCGCTACGCTTGGACTTGGGAGGGAAGGGGAACTCGCTTACATATCCGAGAAATATACGCTTGACTCCGACGAAGGCCGCGGGGTGCTGTCCCTCTATATTATAGGTACCCTGTTCGGCACGCTGTTTTTCAGCATTCTTGCGCCGATCATGCTTGCTGCCGGCTTCTCGATCGAAGCGTTGGCCATGTCCTCCGGCGTCGGCTCCGCCAGTATGATGACAGGCTCTTCTTCCGCGCTAGTCGCGCATTCTCCTGAGATGACGGAGACCATTAACGGATACGCTGCTGCGAGCCAGCTGCTTACCAGCTTCCTCGGAACGTATACGATGGTATTTCTCGCGGTGCCGCTGCAGCGGTTCATGTACAAATTAATGGTCAGAGGTGATAAGAAATGAGCACCGGTTTGAATAAATACGCAAAATACGCCCTCGTCCTGCTGCTTAGCGTCGGTCTTATTTTATTTACGGAGCAAATGAAGTTCATCAAAAACGGCGAAGGCCATATTACGTTAGGGACGATAGCCGGCTTGGCCGTGCTGTGGCTTTTTTCCTTCATTGGCGTTCTGATCTCGTCCCTCATGAAAAAGACTCCGGTGAAATTCTTGCAGGACTTCCCGGTTCTTGGCTGGGTATCGATCGTTTCGCTTATCTGCTGCCTGATTTCGGATGTGTTCGTGGATGCCATCGCCAACGTCAACTTCTTGTCCATTACGACCCCGATCTTGGCGTTTGCCGGCATTTCCGTTGCCGACAGGCTGGTTGATCTTCGCAAAACCTCGTGGCGCGTCGCCATTGTTGCGGTTTTCGTGTTCACGGGAACGTACGTGGGAAGTGCATTATTATCAGAGTTTGGCCTCTATTTGTCCGGTAAGTAAAAGAATCTATTCACGGCGTTAAGTCTGAACCTTGCAAGCTTGCTCCTCCTTTAATGTGACCTCACCTATAAATTCGCTCTGAAGACACCAAAAGGTTCAGTAAAAAATACAGGCAGAAGGTGACCGGACAAATTCCGGTCACCTTCTGCCTGTTTGAATATGAAGGCGCATGTTGCCATTTATCGTTCTTCCCAGGTCATGACGAATTCCGCCTGACCGGTATCCTCGTCGATGGTTTCTTCAACGACGGCAAAGCCGTTCCGGGAATAAAAACGAAATGCGTTCCCGTTCTCTTTATATACCTTGAGCTCGAGTTTGGGGCTGCGATCCTTCACGAATTGAAGAAGAGCCCGGCCATAACCTTTGCCCTGATCGCGAGGGTGAACGAACAAAGCGGCCAAGGCATGCTGAACGGTCGATATAAAGCCTACCGTGGTGCCCGCTTCCTCTAGGACATAGGTATCGGCCATTGGCAAATACACGTTTCGCATGTCCTTTTGCTTGGATTCCCAGTATTCGGGTGAAATGAAATGGTGGGCCTCCTTCGAGGCGGCCAGCCAAATGTCAATGAGGCTGTCCATATCTTTGTCGGTCATCAATCGAATTTGCATCGTATTCACTCCAGTTTATAAAGTTTAGTCACGGATATACGTCCCGTATTGTAAAAGTTTACCTGACGCATGTCAATTCGTGATCCCATTTGACCCTTGGATCATAAGGTGATATATTTATCACGTAAAGTTACAAATATATCACTATTGAAAGAGGCGTTTGCGATGAAAATCATTCTCCGATTCGCGATGGGACTGCTCTGGATCGGCATTGGCATTCAGAGACTTGTCCAACAGTCGTACCCGCTGGCTCTATTATTTTTGGCAGGAGGCGTTCTTTTTGTTTATGCAGGCTGGAAACGTTGGAATGTCGGCAAGCAATGAGGGGGTGGAGCGGCGGCATTTATTAAGCATGAAGGGATTAGCTGCTTGGTACCGTGCGGAAACAGACGCCGTCATCTCCAATCTTAATTTGGAGATTGGCCCTAATCAGATCATAGGTTTGGTGGGATTGAACGGGGCCGGCAAGAGCACGCTGCTCCATGTCCTGAGCGGCATTCACCGGCATTATTCGCTGGAGCGGCTGCAGTGGAAGAACGAGGAAACTTCGCTGACAAGCCCTGCATTTAAACGTAATCGATATACCGTGTTCTCGGAGGACGAGTCGTTTGAGTATTTCACGTTCGAGGAGTATGTACGGCATGTGTTTCAATCCTACGGACAAGAGGTCCGTCACGATATCTTGGACGAGCTCGTTGCAGGATTCCATTTTCAGAATTACCGGAACGCATACTTGGGCCAATTATCGATGGGCAGCAGGAGGAAAGCCTACCTGATCACGGGATTTGCATTGCGCCCGGAGCTGCTGCTGTTGGATGAGCCGGTCAACGGATTGGATTTCGAAAGCACGGAATTTCTGTATCAAAAGATGAACGAGTACAGGAAACATGGGACGATCTTGTTTTCTTCTCACGTTCTGGAGAGTTTATGTCTAACATCAGACAGCATCATCATTTTGGAAGCCGGATCGATCCGTCATACCTTTTTGCAGGGAGACATGGATCCCGAGTTTATTAGAGGGGTACTGAACAAGTGATCTCGACATTTCATGGATTCGCCAAAAAATTCCTGGGCTCAAGCTACGACCGTTTGTGGAAGCATGCCGCAGCCCTGCTTGTTTTATATGCGGCGATGAGCAGCCTGGATATCGATTACCACGTATCCTTAAATGTATTCATGACGGCCATCTCCGTATTTACGTTTGGCATGGTAGTAAGAACCTTATCGTCGGATGATAACCGGAGGAAGCTGAAGGGGGCGTTCATGCTTCCATTCAGGCCAAGCATGTTCTACGCAGCTTATTTTCTTGCGATAGCACTATATACCTTGGTCACCAAGACTTCGTACATTCTCGTTTTTTACATCTCGGTTTCTCTCTTTACGGGTATGCATGCGCTGGCATTTCTGCTGAACTTCCTGAATGCGGGGGTGACCGCCTTCGTGGTATTTGCCCTGCTGAACAGGGGGAACAGGGTTCCGGCCTGTCTCTTGATGCTTCTCCAAGCGGCACTCTGTCTGCTCCCTGAGCCCTTCTTTCGTTTGACGGGACTGCTGATCAGCACCATCCTCCAAGGGTTCGTGCTGCATCGGACGGATTCTTACCGATTCTATAAGGACTCGAGGATGAAGGATAGTCATTCAACTCCGGTTCGAAGTTCTTCGTTCTTGCGGTATATTGTGCGCTACCTGTTATCCCATAAAAGCTATTTATACAATACGTTCGCATTATGTATCTTTGCGGGTTTCATGGCGTATATGCTGGAGCAGATGCATCTTGACTCGTACCTGCCGCTGGGATTCGCGGTTCTATCCTTTAACACGCCGATCGGTATCCTGCTGTCGAGTAATCGCGGGCTTCACCGGAAAATCCAAATGCTGCCCGGCCAGCTTGAACGTATAGTCGTTCCGTATGGGCTGTTTATACTGGCAGTAAACTTATTCATATATGCGATCTACTTAGCATGCTGGCAACTGTTTCATGGATCGTTGGAAATCATGTATTATGTACTTAGTGTGTTATTTGCCGCCCAATGCGCCATTTCGACCGTTTGGCTCGAATGGAAACATCCCGTTTTCCGTTGGAAGGTGGAGAGCGACTTATGGCATCATCCCCGCAAATATGCCGTTCCGCTCATCATGTGTTTATTGGCGGTCACGGTGATAAGCATGGAGTCGGCTGTGTATATGATCGCTCTGCTGGTAGGGACAGAGATGGTTTTGATTTTTAACCGCAGGAGAGGAATCAGGAATGTATAAGGGACAGAAGAAGCGTTACGTACGAATCGGTAAGCACGGATGGCTGCTTGGTTTGTTGGGGTTTAACGGCCTTCAGTATTTCAAGACCCATGATCCTTCATTTTTGTTTTACTTTAGTTTTTTCGGCTTTTTCAGTTTCTATTTCCATGGGAAGCTGGCGGAGGAAATGCCGGATGAGCGGTATTACATAAATGCTCAGAAGGCGCGGTCCATCACCATGTGGGTGCCTGCCGTATGTTTGTTTATCATCGGAATCGGCAGCATGCTTCCCTTCGGAACAAGAGAATTCATGATCATCGTGAGCGCAGCGGGTTGGGCAGCTACGTTTCTGACGTATTCCATAACTTTTTATTATCTGGATAAATATTGTTAGGTGGATGCCCATGGAACCATTCAAATGCAATTTAAAAAAGTACAGGCAGTTAGCGGAGATGACCCAGGACGAGTTGGCGGGAAAGGTCGGGGTTCGCAGAGAGACCATCATCCGTCTGGAGGCGGGGAAATATAATCCCTCTCTAAAGCTGGCAATCGATATTTCGCGGGCGGTGGGAGCGCCCATTGAGGAGCTGTTTATATTCGACTAAACCACGATGATGCATTTAATGGGTCCTAGCTATCCAACGAATGCGTCATTTCTTATACCTGCATAAAAACTAAATAGTTCTTGAAAAAACTAATTGGTCATACTACAATAACATTTGATCCCAGTCAGAAAGAGAAAGCATGATTCCGTTTTCACACGGACTCTCAACATGGTATTGATCCTCCGAATCAATACCCCGTTGAGTTGGAGCAGTCATTTCATAGATTCGTTGAACGGCTGATGTTTGGATATTTTAATATATTTATATATTTTTTGGGTATTTTAGTATTTTTATGCAACTTTACCTTAATCTTAACGTTTAATATGTATATTCAGTCATAGGAGGAATAACATCCATGTATACCATTCAAAAGAAAACCGTCGCTCGACTCGTCACAACAGGTATGGCCGTAGCTCTTCTCGCATCGCCAATCTCTTCCATGCTGCCAGGGCCGGGGCATGTCGCATCTGCGACGTCTACTGTGGAAAAGTCTTCCCATAGCCTGAAGCCGATTTGGACGAAGACGTTGGGAGATCCGAGCAAAATTAACCCTCAGACGACATTAATTAAGAACAACTTATACTATACCGTTGGGAAGAAATATATTGCTTTTGACGCGTTGGCAGGCAAAACCCGATGGACCTATCCAGCCGCCGCCGTCTCACAGACCGTAACGGATGGCCAATCGGTATGGTTTACGGATGCGACAGGCCGTTTAATTAAGCTCAATGCTGCAACCGGCAAGCTGCAATGGAAGGTTAAAACACAATCCCAGCCAGGAAAGAAAGAGAGCTATGTGAACCTCAGCTTGCATGCAGCCGATGGTGTGATCTATGTCGGTGATGCGTATGGGCTGACGGCGTACAACGCATCGAGCGGAAAGGTTAAGTGGAAATTAAAGGGCAGCGCTCATGGGTACAAACTGCTTCAAACGGGAAAAATCCTTGTCGCAACCACGATGATCGACGGCGCATTGACCACGAGCGGGTTACAGGGAGTCGATGCCCAGAACGGCAAAGTAAAATGGACACAGACCGACGGTGACCATCAGGACATTCTCTTCTCGAATGACAAGTCGTTTTATACGCGCGACGTAACCGAAGGCATCGATGCCGGATATGCAGCGAACATCGATGAAATTAATCTGACCAACGGAAAAATTATGACTACCCGATCCTATATACCCGTGGATTTCGTGGAAGATCAAAGTGCATCCGATGTCGTATCCGATGGGGAATATTTCTATGTCATTGAAAAGTATGATGAAACTCAAAAGAAAGCTGTAGTCTCCCGATTCCCGGCGGATAGTCGCTCCAAAACCGAGCCGGATCAGACCTATGCATTTGACGCGGGAGTGGCCGAATGGTCCCTCGGGGATGCGGGCATCGCCTATGTAAGACTGGAAAACGGTAAGCTATTAACGCTCGATACAAACAGCGGACGTACGCTGGCCTCCGTTCAATACAAAGGCACTCCATTGCCGACGCTTATCGGCCAAAACGTGCTGGTCGTTCAGCATGGTGGGCAGATCAGCGGCGTCAATAAAGCTGCTGCCTCCCAGTAACGCAAGTCGAATATCAAATCTGGGCGTAGTTAAATACTTAAAACAGAAAGTCGACCTAAATGGGTCGACTTTTTGGTATGCCGTATCGTACGTTGCAGTGTATGATATTTGTATGCCATAATCTTTGAGTTAATTAGATCATGTCGTTGAAATGAAGGTTGGCTAAGACATATCCGGCAAATCGTAAACGGTTACAAGGCTGCAAGGGGGGCAGGTATGAAACCATTATTCAAGATCATGATTGTGGATGACGAAATGCTTGTCAGGCAGGGGATTAAGCACCTGCTCAATTGGGAACAGGAAGGATACCAAATCGTCGGTGAGGCTTCTAACGGTCTGGAAGCACTGAATTTGATGGATGAGGTGAATCCCCACGTCATTCTTACAGATATCGTAATGCCTGTCATGGGCGGGGAGAAACTGGTCAAGATTGTTAAGGAGAAGTATCCTCACATCGAAGTCATCGTGCTCAGCAGTTTCAGTGAGTACGATTACGTCCGGTCTACTTTTCAGAGTGGTGTAGCGGACTATATCCTGAAGCCAAAGCTGGAAGCAGATTATCTATTATCCATCCTAAATAAGACTACGGCCAAAATGGTCGCCATGAAGCCGGCTGATGATCATAGTGGGGATCAAGGGGAAGGGCAGATCCTGCAAGCCATCGAGAAACTTATGACCGGATATGAGCCTGCGCTGGATCCCGTGTTGCTGGATTCGAAATTCCCTTATGGACAGTATTTGTTTTTTGGAGCGGATATGAAGCACATGAAAGATTCCGGTGACAAATGGAGTTTCGGAAACGAAATGGAACGAGGGCTTCAGCAGCTTGCTTTGTCCGAGATCGTGTATATACGGTTAAAGTTTATCAACGATACGGCACTTTTTCTGCTCAATGTGAATCCCGTGCGGTGGGACGAGCTTGTTATTGAACTCCGGCATTTGATCTCCAAATTGGCACATGATGTGAGAGAGACGCATTTTGTTATCAGCCAGAGCTTCACCGACTTTAAAAGTCTTGGCGAGATTTATAATGATAATTATCTGAAACTCATGCGATACGGCTTCTTCCTGAAGGATCGGACCTTGATTGAACCAAATCATTTGCCTGGCCTTCCGGAAGCGAAGCTCGAATATGACATGGGTGATTTCATGGAACAGTTGAAACGCAAGCAGTACCAGAAGGCATTCACCGGCTTTTTGGAATACGTCCACCTGCGCTCGATGGATTATCGTACCGATCCTTTCGAATTCAAATCGTCGTTGGGGAATTTCATATTTAACGTGGCGACCACGCTTGGGAAAATGAAAGTGGAGACCGGAAGCCTGGAGAATGCCAAATACGACTATTTCCGCAAAATAGATGAAGCCAGGTATGCCGGAGAGGCTATCGCCGTTGTTGAAGCTTTTATTCAGGAAGCGGAGCGTGCGATAGGGGAGACGAATACGTCGGTTAATCCCAATATGGACCGGCTGCTCGAATATATTCGGGACCATTACGCCGATCCCATCACACTCACTGGAGTCGCCAGGCAGTTTCACTTCAACGCTTCGTATCTGTCGAGTTATTTCGCTGCATATAATGGAGAAGGTTTCAGTGAGTACCTCAATAAAATTCGGTTGGAAAAAGCCATGGAGCTGCTCATGACAACGGAACATACGATTTCCGAAATCAGCGCCAGCGTGGGTTATTCGGATCAGAGCTACTTCACCAAGGTGTTCAAGAAGCAGACAGGCATCTCCCCGAGCCGGTTTCGGAGACAAGACGTGCGGGAGATACGGGAATCATGATTGGACAAGCCATAAACAAGCTTAGAAAACAGGGCTTATTCCTTAAGCTGTTTCTCGTGACCCTCATCAGCATCGTTACCGTATCACTTCTGACGCTGTCCATTACCATCAGCATGTCGGAAAAATTATTTCTGCAGACATTCAGCATCACGAACGGCAAGCTGTTAAACCAGATGAAGTCAAACCTGGAGTCCTATAATAACGCTATAGCAACCGGTGCCACCATGATCGCCCAGAATGCGGCAATCCGCAGTTATTTATCGGGCGGAGAGACGGAGGCCGTGGCGCTTGCGATGAAAACATATCAGATGACAGAGGGCATGAAGTCGGTCCAGTCTAACTTTAGTGCTTACGATGTTGGCATCATGATCGTTGGAGCGAATGGGAGAAGTTATTCCACAGATCCTTGGTATTGGTCTATCTCGGCCAAGGAACTGAAGGATCACCCGATTACAAAAGCGACTATGGCACACCCTGCGCAAATCTTATACCAGCTTTATCGCGGCGAGGATCATAGCGCAGACGCAAAGGAGCCCATGCTCGTCGCTTCCAAAGCTCTCTTTGATCAGTCGACCGGGAGAATGTATGGCACGCTTTACGTGGTCATTCGCGACCGGAATTTTAAACCCTTCTATGCGAATTTTACAAGCGAAGGCAATGACGTTGTGCTGTTGAACGAGGAAGGGGTTATTGTATCCAGCAACAGGACCGAGTTGATCGGGATGGGGGATGAGGGGCTGCTTCAAGAAGTCGTAACGGATCAGGGCGAGGGAGAGGACGATCCATCTGCCTATGTGATGGGGAACGAACGAATTGTGTTCTCGGAATACTTGCCGGAATTCGAGTTTTATTTGGTCAATATGATCGACAAGAAAGCCGTGACCGGACAGATGGTGAACGCTAAAGCAGTCACCTTGACAATCATGTCCATCGTTGCGATATCACTTGTCATTGTTTTTCTGATCACCCGGCGAATGACGCAGTCGCTCCGTGTGCTCGTCGAACAGATGTCGAATATTCCGACAAGCGGATTCGATCATCATGTAGATGTTGCCAATAGCAGTTATGAAGTCAAGGAATTAGGGAACGCCTATAATTATATGCTTGATGAGCTGCACGATTATGTGGATCGATTGATGGAAACCCAGAAGCAGCAGCGAAATGCGGAGCTGGCCGCGCTCCAAATGCAAATCAATCCACATTTTTTATACAATACGCTGGCTTCAATCAAATTTCTGGTGCAGCAGGGCAACAAGGAAAAAGCTGCGGGTACGATCAACGCGCTTATATCGCTCCTGCAAAATACAGTCAGCGATATTCATTCCACCATACCTGTGCGGCAGGAGCTGGAGACACTGAAGCATTATGTGTATATTAATCACGTACGTTACGGTCAGAAAATCCGCGTTCATTACTTTGTGGAGCCGGATAGCCTGGATTATCATATGCCCAAACTCATTCTTCAGCCTTTTATTGAAAATGCATTCTTTCACGCATTCAACATCAAGGGAGAGGGAACAATTCTGATCCTGATTGCGGTTCAGGAGGACCAGCTTGTATGTGAAGTTGTAGATGACGGGGACGGAATGAATCTGGAGCAGAACCCGGCGGAGGAAGAATCGCTGCCTGCACCGATGAGCAAACGCCAATTGTTCTCCGGCATTGGGATACGCAATGTGGATGACCGAATTAAGTTGATGTACGGCGAGAAATACGGGATCCACATTACAAGCAAACGCAGTGAAGGAACAAAAATCATCATTACGCTACCATTGACCCAAAGCTAAAGATATTACAAGAACCTAAAGATTGTACCAGAGCCGGTATGAAAGCGAAAAACAGGATCCAATAATAGCACCAAAGCTAACAAAGATAGTGCCAATGAAAACGAATACAAAATGATAAGATGGATGCGTAGCAGAGAAAACGCTTCCATCTTTTATTATTTTCAGACTTAAAAGGGGGTTAACACATTGAAAAAATTAATGAGCTTACTGCTGGCCGGAGTTGTCCTCTTGTCGGCATGTTCCTCGGGCGGCGGTACGGAAGGCGGGTCGGGCAGTAACGGCAGCTCTGGCGGTGAAGGCAGTGCCGCTCCAAAAGAAATTACGGTATGGGCTTGGGACCCGGCATTTAACATTGCCGCCATGAATGTAGCTAAAGAAGCCTATGCCCAAGTGAATCCGGACGTCACGATTCATGTGGTAGAGAATGCGCAGGCCGATATCGTTCAAAAGCTGAACACCGGGTTGAACTCCGGTTCCACGAAAGGCTTGCCTAACATCGTGCTCATTGAGGATTACCGTGCGCAGAGCTTCTTGCAAGCGTATCCGGATTCCTTCTACGAATTGACGGACATCGTGAAAGTGGATGACTTCGCGGACTATAAGATTGGCCCGACCAGCGTAGATGGCAAGCAGTACGGCGTTCCATTTGATTCCGGCGTGACGGGAATGTACGTGCGAACGGATTATCTCGAGCAGGCAGGCTACAGTCTGGATGACCTGCAGGACATCGACTGGAAGCAGTACATCGAGATTGGCAAAGCCGTCAAAGAGAAAACCGGCAAAAGCATGATTACGCTCGATCCTAACGATCTTGGACTCATCCGCATGATGATCCAATCGGCGGGGGCATGGTATACGGCGGAAGATGGTCAAACTCCGACGATTGCAGACAATGCTGCGTTGAAAGAAGCCTTTGAATTGTACAAAGAAATGATGGATTCCGGCATCGTGAAGGTGAACTCGGACTGGAGCCAATTTGTTGGAGCATTCAACAGCGGTGAAGTGGCTACCGTACCGACCGGTAACTGGATTACACCTTCGATCAAAGCCGAAGCTTCCCAATCCGGTAAATGGGCGGTAGCTCCGCTTCCTAAGCTTGCGGCAACAGAGGGGTCCGTCCATGCATCGAACCTAGGGGGCAGCTCCTGGTATGTCATGAATGTTGATGGCAAAGAAGCAGCTGCGGAGTTCCTCGCGAAGACGTTTGCTTCCGATGCTGAGCTGTATCAGACGTTGAACACAAAAGTGGGGGTCATCGGCACCCTGAAAGCCGCGGCAAGCGGGGAAGCTTACGCTGCAGCGGACGAGTATTTCCAGGGCCAAAAAGTCGTATCGGACTTTGCCGCTTGGACCGAACAAATTCCTAACGTGAACTATGGCATGAACACTTACGCCATCGAGGACATTATGGTCGTTGCCATGCAGGCGTATCTCGGCGGTAAAGATGTGGAAACCGTTCTGAAAGATGCCCAGACGCAAGCCGATACGCAAATCCGTTAAAACACACTCAGGCAGTACAACAAATGCCCTTGCTCCTTCTTCTCCTGTAAAGTGGACATCTGCTGAAGGAAGGGGAGCGAGGGTTTTATTATTTCTATCCATATGAAATGGGATCAACAGAAGGGTGTGGAGTGGTATGAATACAGAAAAAGCCAGGCTGAGCCCGCATATTCACAAGGGTCTCAACAGTCAAAGGCGGATACGTCTGACAGGCTGGTTCTTTGTTCTTGTGCCGGTTGTCATGATTAGTATTTTTTATTTCTATCCGATGGTTCAAGCATTAATCCTATCCTTCAAATCAGGCAGGGGCAGCAATCTCCAGTTTGTCGGTATAGACAACTATATTCGTCTGTTCAGCGATACCACCTTCCTTACGGCCGTCAAGAACACATTTATTTACTTACTCATTCAGGTTCCGGTCATGCTGGTGCTGGCGCTCTTTATCGCTGTGCTGCTCAATGACGATAGACTGAAGTTCAAAGGTTTTTTCAGAACGGCTATTTTCCTGCCAACGGTAACCTCGCTTGTCGCGTACTCCGTCGTCTTTAAGTACATGTTCGGCGCCGATGGCATCGTCAATAAATTTCTGGTGAATCTTCATGTCATCCAGGAACCGATTCAATGGATCACTGACCCGTTCTGGGCCAAAGTTACGATTATCATCGCGATCACCTGGCGTTTTACAGGCTATAATATGATTTTCTATTTATCATCACTTCAAAATATCGATAAATCCGTGTATGAAGCTGCACGCATCGATGGTGCAAATGCCTTCACGCAGTTTTTCAAAATTACGATTCCGCTTCTGAAGCCGATCATTTTGTTTACGACCATAACATCGACCATTGGAACGCTCCAGTTGTTTGACGAGGTGGTTAACATCACCAAGGGCGGCCCCGGAAACGCAACCATGTCGATATCGCAATATATTTACAATCTTTCCTTCGAATACACGCCGGACTTTGGATACGCTGCTACCGTTTCCTACTCGATCGTACTCATGGTGGTCATATTGACGATGATCCAGAACAAAGTTGGAGGTGACAAGAGATCATGAAAACCAAACGCGTGTTGACTTACCTGTTTCTAATTATCGCTGCCCTGATCTCCATCTTTCCGTTTATCTGGATGGTTGTCAGTGCCACCAATCCGTCCGTGGACGTAACGAAAGGGACGCTGCTGCCGGGTTCGCACCTGGTCAAGAATATCAACAATCTGTTCAGCTCCGTGGACATGTGGCAAGCTCTCTGGAATTCCGCAAAAATCTCGGTGGTGACTACCGTGCTTTCACTGCTGGTTGCCTCAGCCGCTGGTTATGGCTTTGAGATGTACCGCAGCCGCGGCAAAGATATCGTATTTAATATTCTGCTAGCCTCAATGATGATTCCGTTCGCGGCGATCATGGTGCCTTTATTTCAGATGTTTGCCAAAGTATCGGGGGTTGTACCCTTTCTAGGCATTGATACGGCAGGGGCTGTCATTCTGCCGACATTCACGACGGCGTTCCTCATCTTCTTCTTCCGTCAAAGCACCAAAATGTTTCCCAAGGATATGATGGAAGCCGGTCGCATCGATGGTCTGTCGGAGCTGGGCCTATTCTTCCGCATCTATATGCCGACGATGAAATCGACCTATGCAGCCGCAGCGATTATTACTTTCTTGAACAGCTGGAACAACTATCTGTGGCCGCTGATCGTGCTGCAGTCGCCGGAGAATATGACCGTGCCGCTGCTGATATCGAACCTGGGATCAGGCTATGCTCCAGACTACGGTTTGATCATGTCCGCCATCGTCATTACGACGCTGCCGACGGCGCTTGTGTTCTTTATGATGCAGAAACAATTTGTTGCTGGGATGACAGGTTCAGTGAAATAAAGTTGAAAATGGAGGAAAACAGATGAAACAGCAGGTTGAACGAGGAGTCGCGCCAAGTCTTGCCTGGTTGTCCGACCCCGGTGTATTTGCGGTAGGCCGGATGCCCGCGCACTCCGATCATCGGTATTACGAATCGATGCTGGAAGCCGAACAGCTTGGAGAGATGCCTTGGCGCCGCAGTCTGAATGGGAGCTGGAAGTTTAGTTACGCCCGTAATGCCAAGGAACGCCAAGCGGATTTTTATAAAACGGAAGAATCCTGCAGAGGATGGGATGATATTGAGGTTCCGGGACATATCCAGCTTCAGGGTTATGGGCAGCCGCAGTACGTGAACACGATGTATCCATGGGACGGTCAGGAGTTTCTTAGACCCCCGATGATCTCAGAGGACCACAATCCCGTGGGCAGCTATGTGAAAGTTTTCAACGTTCCTGCCGGCTGGCAGCAGCGTCCGCTGTATATCTCTTTTCAGGGAGTTGAATCGGCTTTCTATGTATGGCTGAACGGGGAGTTTGTCGGTTACAGCGAAGACAGCTTTACGCCGAGCGATTTCGACCTCACGCCGTACTTGACGGAAGGCGAGAATAAGCTGGCTGTCGAGGTCTATCAACGCAGCACCGGAAGCTGGCTGGAGGATCAGGATTTTTGGCGTTTTTCCGGTATTTTTCGCGATGTGTATCTGTACACGGTACCTGACGTTCATGTGCAGGATCTGCATGTTCAAACCGATTTGGATGAAACGTATGAAAGTGGAACGCTGAGGGTTACCATGCAGCTAAGGGGAAAGCCGGCTTCGAAAGTAGCCCTAGAGCTCAAGGATGCAGCAGGAAATTCAGTGGTCCTGGGGGAGACCCATGCTTCCGGGGAAACGGCATCGATTGCGTTAGCTGCAGGTAAGGTCAAGCGGTGGAGCGCAGAAGAGCCTAATTTATATACATTGTACGTATCCGTCTATGACGCATCCGGAAACCTTGTGGAGGTGGTGCCGCAAAAGATAGGTTTTCGCAAATTCGAGATGATTGACAAGGTGATGCATTTGAACGGCAAGCGCATTGTGTTCAAAGGCGTCAACCGGCACGAATTCAATTCCCGCCGCGGACGCAGCATTACGAAAGAGGATATGCTGTGGGATATCAAGACATTGAAGCAGGCGAATATCAACGCCGTACGGACGTCGCATTATCCGAATCAGACGATGTGGTACGAGCTGTGTGATGAGTACGGCGTGTACGTCATCGACGAGATGAATCTGGAGACGCATGGTTCATGGCAGAAAATGGGAGCCGTTGAGCCATCCTGGAACATACCGGGCAGCAGGCCGGAATGGCAGGATATCGTGTTGGACCGTGCCATTTCCATGATCGAGAGGGACAAGAATCACCCATCGATTTTGATTTGGTCTTGCGGCAATGAGTCTTACGCCGGAGAAGTCATTCGGAACGTCGCGAACTTGTTCCGGGAGAGGGACCCTAGCCGGCTGGTCCATTACGAAGGAGTGTTCCATAACCGGGAATATGACGATGCGAGCGATATGGAGAGCCGCATGTATGCAAAACCGGCGGATATTGAGCAGTATCTGCAAAACGATCCTTCCAAGCCCTATATCAGCTGCGAGTACATGCATGCCATGGGCAATTCCGTCGGCGGATTGCATAAATACACGGAGCTGGAGCAGAAATATCCGATGTATCAAGGCGGCTTCATCTGGGATTTCATGGATCAAGTTATCGTGAAACATGATCGTTTCGGCAAGCCTTTTATGGCTTATGGAGGGGATTTTGATGATCGTTCAACCGATTACAACTTCTCCGGCAACGGCATCGTCTATGCGAATCGGACATGGTCCCCCAAAATGCAGGAAGTGAAGTTCCTGTATCAGAACGTTAAGCTGACCCCGGATCGTTATGGCGTCACGATTAGAAACGAGAATTTATTCGTGGGCTTGGATGCTTATGAAGTTATATATTGCGTGAATGTAGAGGGAAGGAAAATCTACAGCGGAGCGGTATCCACCCAGGTTGATCCCGGCGAAGAGCGATATGTAAAGCTGGAACTGCCTGAGGTGGGGCTTCCGATTGGTGAATATGCGTTAGACGTTTCACTCGTGCTCAAGAAGGATTCGTTGTGGGCGAAAGCCGGTTATGAAATGGCTTTTGGACAGTTTGTTTTCCGAGTGGAGAACGCGCTCGCTGTTGACGCTCCTGGCAATACGTCAGCGTCGGCGGCGGAACGCCTGCAACCAGGTTCAGGGGGTTCGCATGATACGCCTGCGAATGATTTCCGTGTAGTTGAAGGGGATGTAAACATCGGCGTTCATGGGCGTGATTTCTCCGTCATGTTCTCAAAGCAGTCAGGAACCCTCATATCCGTCAAGTATGCGGGACGGGAGATGATCTCTTCGCCGCCCGCTCCGCTCTTCTGGAGAGCGATGACGGATAACGATAAAGGGGCCGGACTGCCGTTTGATTCTGCGCTTTGGTATGCTGCTAGCCTGACTCGGAGAATGTTAAGCTGCGAGCTTACGGAAGACTCGGATCACGCGACCGTGACCTATGTGTATAAACTGAGCGTGTCCGAGGAAGTAAGGGTCCGCGTATCTTATACGGTGTTCACCGATGGAAGCATTCAAGTAAAGTCGGGGTACCAAGGTGCACCGGAATTGCCGAAGCTGCCGATCTTTGCTCTTACCTTCAAAGTACCGGCGGACTACGACAACCTGGATTGGTATGCGAACGGGCCGGAAGAGAATTATATCGACCGTGCATTTGGAGCTAAATTGTGTCGCTTCCGGAATCGTGCGGCGGATCAAGTTTCAGCATACTTGGTACCGCAGGAATCGGGCAATCGTACAGGCGTGCGGGAGGTATCCATAACCAGCGATCAAGGTCATGGCATCACGATTGAGGCACCATCGGCAGCACCGGTAGAATCCAATATATCGCCGTATACCGCATTTGAGCTGGAGAACGCGACGCATCATTATGAGCTGCCGAACGTTCACCATACCGTTGTTACCATTGCCGGGCGGCAAATGGGGGTTGGGGGTGACGACAGCTGGGGGGCTCCGGTTCATGACGAGTATCAGATCGATCCTTCGACGGACATGTCCTTTGAATTTACCATTCGCAGAGCTTAATGCGGGCTTCGATAACCGTTGCCACAATATTGCCGAAATCCTTATTTAAGGGTTTCGGTTTTTTTGATTTCTCCACTTCTTTTGTATTTTCCACCACTTTTGAATCCTCCGTACCTGAGTGATGTTTAAGGATTCATCAAATCTACTTGGAGAAAATCAAAATCTCTGAAAATGAGACATTTACGGAACCCTTGAGTATTTTTACAATGATGAGCATGTACGAAATGGAGTCCATACCCGTTTCGTCCTGTAGGTTAATTGAGGGGAGGGGCAATCGTTTGTTCCAAACGCTAGGCTAAACCATATTCGAAAGGGGAAGTTTGATGAAATTAAATATCGTGCCGTTCAAAACCCAGTTGATCATACTTACGATAACCCTATTAGGATTGTCTTCGCTGCAACCAGTGCCTGTAGAAGCTCAATCGTCAATCAACAAACAATTCGGGGACCCTGTTTCCGTGGGAGCTCCTATTCAGCAGATTGCCATTTTTGAAAGCGCTTATGGTCAAGAGGATGGTCGTGACGTCATGTATACCACGGTGAATGGAAAGCCGGCCATGTTAAACGTTATTGACCTCGTGGACAACAAACTGCTCCGGACGATCCCGCTTCCGGATGCCGACAGCTCCTGGGCTAAGACCATTGCTCCAGACGGAACGCTATATATAGCAGGTCAATCCAAAGTTTACCGATATTCGCCCCAGACCAAAGAACTTGATGATTTGGGACCCGCGATTCCAGGCGAAACCTCTATCTGGGGATTAGTCACGGATGAGCAAGGGAATGTATACGGCGGGACGTATCCCAACGCCAAGGTGTTTAAATTCGATCCCAAAACGAATTCGTTCACGAATTACGGAACCATGGTAGAAGGCCAAGGGTATGTTCGTTCTATTGCCTATGCGGATGGTATCGTTTATGCAGGTATCGGCACGGTAGGCCATATCGTCAAGCTCGACCCGGTTACCGGGGACAAGACAGAACTGCCGATTCGGGACGTACCGGGCGTAAGCAGTCTCCCGTTTGTGTATGGCCTGGATGCCAGGGGGGATTACCTTTTCGCTTACTTAAACGGCAATGGAACAACCGCATTGATTATATACGATATGGCGAGGGGCGTCTGGCTGGATGAGGTATACAGCGGATACGGCGGCCTTGATGTGTCGCCCGAACGCGAAGGAAAAGTGTATTTCGTCCAAAATCGGAAGGTTCAAGCTTTTGACATGACGACGCGGCAGGTCACGGATACGGGGATTGCTTATGGAACGGGTTTCCGCTCTACCGGCTGGGTCCGTTTTCCGGATGATCCGGAGCTTCCCGGCGAGACTTTAGTGACGATCCAATTCGGAGGGAAGACGGCACTGTTCAACTTCGAGTCCGGCATTCATAAGACGCTGCCTGCGGTTGCCGAAGGGCAACCTACACTTATTCAGGCTCTGGAGAAAGGACCGGGCGGCAAAATCTATACAAGCGGCATGACCTCCGCATTGGGAGGCGTGTTCGATCCCGTTACGCGCACCCATTCGACGTATCCGATGGGCCAAGCCGAAAGCATCGGCTCGCTTGGGAATGACGTATACTTTGGCATTTATCCCAAAGCGGAGATTCGCAAGCTGGATACAACGCTTCCCGTTCAAACGGATCCGAACAAGCCGAACCTCAATCCGGAATCCTTATTCTACATGGAGGAAGACCAAGATCGTCCTTATGTCCAGACTACGGGCGGAGGCAAAATCTACTTTGGGACCATACCGTATTACGGAGAATTGGGCGGAGCGCTCGTTGCGTACGACCCGGCCTCCGAAACGTTTGATGTTCATCGCCATGTCGTGCGGAACCAGAGCATTGTGGGATTGGCTTATCGGGATGGCAAGATTTACGGCTCGACCAGCATAAGAGGCGGTCTGGGCATCGATCCAACCGAGTCGGAAGCAAAAATGTTTGTGTGGGATGCCGTTAGCGGCGAAAAGCTTAGCGAATTCACGCCTGATATTCCGGGCGCCGATAAATCCCCGATCATGATCAGCGGGCTGACCTTCGATCAAGACGGACTCCTCTGGGCAGCAGCAGACGGCATTTTGTTTGCGGTGGACCCCGCCACGCAGGAGGTCGTTAAAAGCAAGGTCATTTATCCGGGTGTCACGGACTACGGGATGTGGAGGCCGATCCATCTCAGATGGGGGAACGATGGCCTGCTCTATACCGACCTCTACGGTCAGCTGACCATATTGAATCCCGACACGCTGGAGCATAAAGAACTGGGAATCAAATCGGCACTCTTTACCTTGGGGGATGACGGAAACATCTATTATGCGCAAGAAACACGAATGTACATGATTCCCGTCTCCGATGCTGAAGAAGAGGATACCCAGGCCCCAACGACAGAACCTGCGACCAATCCGGAGAAGCCTGATGGAAAGGATGGATGGTTCATTAGCCCTGTAACGGTTACGCTGTCGGCTTATGATGAAGGAGCCGGGATTGAATCCACTTTATACTCCTGGGATGAAGGAGCAAGCTGGACCAGCTACGATGGTTCGCCATTGCATGTGCGTGAGGATGGACGTCACGTGCTTACTTATCGGTCCATTGACAAAGCTGGCAACGAGGAGGCACCGCGTAAGCTTCAGCTGCATGTGGACCGCGAGGGACCCGTAATCCGCTGGAAATCGGACATACCTGAAGAAATCAGCACTGCGGATGATTTGAAGCTGGACTTCGAACTTCAGGACGAATGGTCGGGTGCCGATACGGACGGAACCGTCATCACTCTGGACGGAGAGCGGGTAGAGCATCCTTCAGCCCTCCCGTTATTCAGACTCCCTCTGGGCGAGCACACGCTTACGATACGAGCAGTCGATTTGGCAGGAAACGAATCCGTTCAAGAGATGAATTTCCAGATCGTCACTAGTTTCGAGAGTCTGGAAGAGCTTGTGTATCGATTCGCTGAACAGGGATGGATCGATAATCCTGGTATTGCGAACAGCCTTGCTGCGAAGGCCACAACAGGGAATATCTCCGCATTTATCAATCAAGTCCACGCCCAAACGGGGAAGCATATTTCATCTGAAGCTGCAGCCTATTTGATTCGGGATGCATCGGCACTTCAGTAACATCTATCAAGTTAGGGTTATACGGTTGAAATATCTTCTATTGAAAAGGAAGGTGCGGAAATTTGAAGCGTATCCAAGTGAAGATGGGTTTATTGATGATGCTATCGTGTGCTTGCATGACAACCATCCTCCCGGCTAAACCGATAAATGCACAAGCATGGATGGATGCAGGTTTATCGAATCCCGTACGGTTGGAGGATAAAGTGTATGGGGAGCCGGAACGATTGGCCCAACCCATTCGGGGAATCAGCATCTATGACGGAGCCGTCGGGGAACAGGATGGCAGAAAGGTTATGTTTACAACGGTAAAAGGCTCTCCTGCCCAGTTCAATGTCGTAGACATGGCCACGAATAAGGTGATCTATAGATCGATCTTGCAGGGCGGGGGCGGAGATGCCTGGCACCATGAAGTCACACCGGACGGAAAGCATGTGTATGTGACATCACATAGAACGCTCTGGCTGTATTCAACCGAGACCAAAGAGATCAACCTGGTTCACGACTTTGTTGACGAAGGCCCGTGGTCACTTGTTACCGATAGCAAAGGTAATGCCTATATCGGTACTTATCCCGGCGGTAAGGTATTTAAATACGATCTCGGTCTGGGGACCGTTACGGAAGATTACGGCAGAATGCTTGGAAACCAGCCGCAAGAATACGTAAGATCAATCGCACTGGATGAAGAAGGAGGACATATATATGCCGGTACGGCACACGGTCAAATCATCAAACTGGATTTAGCGACCGGAAGCAAAACGAATATAGCGCAGCCGCTGATGGATCAACAGGAAACCGGCTTTGTGTACGATATGAATCTGGTTGACAACCGCTATATATTCGCCCGATATTCCGAATCCAAAAATATGTATGTCTATGATCTCGAGTCTTCCAGTTGGCTGGACGTTGTGTTATCCAATGTGACCGGTCTGCATGTTACGGATTCTTATGAAAGCAAAGTCTACTTCATTGCGGACAGCACGTTAAAATATTACAACTTGGCAACGGGTGAGATCGGCTCCACCGGCATGGCCTATGGCAGCGGGCTTAGAGGTGCCGATTGGGTCGAAATCGATCAGCATGAGAATCCGGATCTGATCGGCATGAATCTGGTTACCATGCAATTTGGCGGGGGAATCGTTTATTTCAACGTTACGCAGAACAAGATGACGGCTACGCGCCCGGTCGTTGAAGGCACGCCGCTGAATATTCACGTCATTGAAAAAGGCTCGGATAATCAGTTGTTTATGAGCACATTGGGCGCAGGTACAGGGGCTGTCTATGATCCGGACCAGAACCAGGTGACTTCGATTTCCCTCGGCCAGGCCGACAGCATGGTGTATCACGACAATGCCATGTATATGGGGGTGTATCCCAAAGCTTATGTTCATAAATATGACCAAACCAGAGCGCCGGGTAACGGCAATCCCTCCCAATTCCTGCAGGTGGATCCTGAGGCACATCAGGATCGTTTAATCGAAGCGGCATCCGGCGGCGGACGTATCTATTTTGGGAGTGTATCCGCATATGGGGTTAACGGAGGAGCCGTTACGATCATTGATCCAAGCGCATATGCCGAGAACAAGACAGGCGTGAAGGTTATACGAAACGTTGTTCAAGATCAAAGTGTGGTAGGTCTTGCTTATAAAGACGGTATAATCTTCGGTTCAACGAATATTAACAACGGCCTCGGAAGCAACCCGACGGCTGAGGAAGCCAAAATGTTTACCATGAATGCCTTGACCGGAGAAAAATTAGCGGAATGGTCACCACAGATCGAAGGTATAGATAAACCTGAATTTATCGGCCGACTGACAGTTGGACCCCATGATGGGCTGATTTGGGGAGCCGTTAACGGTACCATTTTCGCGATGGACCCGGATCATAAGGAAATTGTGAAGAGTAAGCAAGTTCACACGGGATCGTTCAATTACGGTGCATGGTCTTCCGTTCCGCTGAAATGGGATGCCGACGGTATACTGTATGCGCTCTTCGGCTCCAAGCTCATTGCGATTGATCCGGTTACCCTGGAGTATCGAGAGGTGATAAGTGCTTATAGCTTTACGATAGACGATGACGGATATCTGTATTATTCGGACGGCACGGACCGCACCTACTTGTCCCGAATTCATATTGGAACGAAAGTAACGATCCCCGAAGACGTGGACGGAAACGGAACCGTAGATCATCATGATATCAGGCTGGTAGCAAGGCATATAGGAAAAGAACCGGTAGGCGATTTGCAGAAGCTGGACGTGAACCAGGATGGAAAAATAAATGCAGAAGATGTTAAAAGAGTTACAGCTAAAATGAATGAGGACCGAAAACAAAAGTAACCGATCAAAATTTGTTCGTAATACCAAGATCCTCAATGTCATCCCTAGTGTTCATGCACGGTTTAAACTTAAAGCAGCCGCTCCTGGCACAAGGGGCGGCTGCTTTAGTCATATCCCATAATGGCCTGTCGGAAACAAGAATATATCCCATACGAAGTCGCGTAATCCGCGGCTTTTTATGTTAACAATCGAAGTGGACGAGAATCACTACCCAGACGGGTGAATTGACATCAGAGGGAATAGTGTATATATTATATATATACGGTATGCACTCAATTAACAGCAGTGGGGTGAACGGCATAAAAATCATATTATCCAACGCATCGAACGATCCGATTTACATACAGATTATGAACCAGATTAGACAGAGTATCCTGAGTGGAGAATTGCGCGCAGGCGACAGTCTCCCTTCTATAAGGCAGCTTGCTAAGGATTTGCAGGTTAGTGTTATTACGACTAAGCGTGCCTATGAAGAATTGGAGAACGAAAAGCTAATCGACTCGGTCGTAGGCAAGGGTTGCTTCGTATCAGGGGCAAATAAAGATTTTATCAGGGAGCAGCGCATGAAGCGATTAGAAGAGAAAATGATCAATATCATTCGAGAAAGCAAGGAATTAAACATGAGTCAACAAGATGTAATCGATCATCTGACTTTACTGTTCGAGGAGGAACAAACACCATGAATGCAATCGAATTACGAAATTTAACGAAAACATACCCTCTTTTCAAAGTCGATCATGTATCTCTGGATGTGAAACAAGGCTACATTACCGGACTCATTGGTCCGAATGGTGTTGGTAAAAGCACCTTAATCAAGATGATGCTCGGCATGGTACGTCCCGATTCCGGCAGTGTAAAAATACTCGGCCTGGATATGCCTCAACATGAAGTCGACATTAAACAGCGCATCGGCATCGTCTCGGATGATTGCTTCTATTATGAGCATCTTACCATTCGTGATACGAAGAGAATGATCGCCCCTTTTTACACCCATTGGAATGAAAAGAAATTTAACCGCTACCTCGAACAATTCGAATTGTCCCCTAAGAAGAAGGTTGAAGATTTATCTAAGGGAATGAAGATTAAACTCGCCCTTGCCGTTGCCTTATCCCATGAGGCTGAGCTCCTGGTCATGGATGAGCCGACATCGGGACTTGATCCTGTGTTCAGAAGGGAAATGCTCGATCTGCTTGCGGATATGATGCAGGACGAAAAAAATACGATTATCTTCTCGACACATATTACGACGGATTTGGACCGTATTGCTGACTACATTACTTTCGTCAATGACGGAAAACTTGTATTCAATGAAGCGAAAGATGATGTGCTTGAGAGATACGCGATCGTGAAGGGCGATATGCAACTGATTGATTCGGATATTCGAAAGGAATTTATCGGGATTCGTGAGACGACGCTTGGGTTTGAGGGCTTGGTAGATAATAGACGCAAGGCCGCGCAGCTGTTCAGCAATAATGCTATTTTAGAAAAACCATCCTTAGAAGACATCATGTATTTCACTGCCAAGGGAGGAAGAGTTCATGCTTAATTTGCTTCGTAAAGATTTCATCGCTTTAAAAAGCTCACTGTGGACGATTCTTCTCTATCTCGCCGTTTTCAGCATCGCTTTTATACCAAAAAGTGAAATGTCTATCTATTTTGTAGGAATCTATACGGCTTTCGGCTCCATTATCCTAGCTACGATGATCGATATCAAAAACCATAACCATAAATTTCTGGTCACGCTGCCGATTAGCCGCAAACATATCGTGCTGGCCAAATACATAACAGCCATCGTGTATACACTGTTTGGAGTCATTGCTTCATACGGGATTCACCGGATCATTGATCTTTCATTCCCACAGCTTGACAAGCCGGACTATACGGTGATGTCCTTATTGGTTTCCGTAGGAATGCTGCTTGTTCTCATCTCTATCTATATGCCTCTTTTTTACGCACTTAGCAAAAAAGGAGCCGGAATTATCAATGCCGTATTCATGATCTCCTTAATTATCCTGGCACAACCTGCAGCGGTGCTGATGAATAGGGTGAGCGAGAAAGGCCTCATAAACGATCAAACATTACTTTTGATTCTAATCGGTATCGTCGTTGTATTCATTGCCTCCTATTTCTTAACGATAAGCCTGTTTAAGAGGAAAGACTTATAAGAGTCCCCGCGGATGCATGATGAAGTAATAAATGATAAAAAAGGAGAGCGCATCCATTGAAAGATACACAACATAAAGCTGGTTCTTCCCGGATAAAAAGCTGGATGTATTTCTTAGGGGGACTTATTGTATTACAAATACTGTTTATCGCTTTTGATAATGCCTTGTGGACCCCATTCAAAGTTAAAGAAGGGTCATTATTTGCCGATTTTTCTGAATCGAAGTTATTTACGGAATGGTTCACACCTTATAAAACCCAAGAACATAACTTATTCACTGCCATTTTTACCGTTACATTACTCCCGGCAGCTTTAATAGGTGCAGTAAAAGACCTTGTTTCTAGAAAATGAATCCACTACATCATAGAACATGATATCGTCCTTTGGGTATCACATGGGGTGAAGCCTGACACGGGGTCTTCGATTACCGAGCAATCAAGCCCGAATATGTCTTTGATCATGGTGCTCGTAATGACTTGCGAGGGAGCCCCCTCAGCCACAAGCAATCCGTTATGAAGCGCAATATGATCCGCATAACGAGCGGACAGGTTGATATCATGAAGAACCATGACAATCCAAAATGATCTGCGGTATACGCTGAAACGAACTGTTAATTTTAGAAATGGTATGTTATATTTTGGATAATTCAAGGGGGGATCTTCGACATTTCATCGAAGGAAAGAATGTATTTCCCTGATATGTAAGACGGAGGTGACCAAAATGGAACGGAATGATGATCCAAAAAATTCAGCTCTTGCTTCTGAAGAAGATCATAGCGAAGAAAAGGAACGACGTCCCATGTCGACCAGCAGCGGGCTTCTGGAATCGGCCATCGACAAATTTGCCAGAGAAGGCGGCTTTGACGATTCGCCGTTGAAGGGAAAGCCGATTAAGATCGAAGACGGGGATGTTCTAACCGGGATTATGAAGAACGCGAATTACCAGCCCGCATGGGTCGAGCTGAGAAAAGAAATCGCTGCCGACATCAAGCGGCTTTTGGAGCGTCCGGAGTCGACTGCGATTCCAGAGACAGAGTTTGAGGCCATTAATCAAAAGATTATAAAGTACAACCGAATGGTTCCGAATCCACAGCTGCAAAAAGGGCTCCTGTCCGAAGTCAATTTGCACGCAGCCTACGATAAATGGGAGTAGCTAGTTACCTCAAATGTATTTCCTCCCTGTCAACGTTGATATTTTTATCCGGGCCTTGAAAGTATGCCGTACCCCTGCATCAGTGTCGCTGATGTTAGGGGTGTTTTGTCTGTCTGTTTGGCGGTATTGACAAAATAAATTAACTCGTGTTAATTTATTTACATGAGTTAATTTAATGGAGGTACAATCACGATGGATTCGGATATCTCATTACGGGAGTTAAAGAAAGCCAAGAACAAAATCGCATTGTATGAAGCGGGAATATCCCTGATGAGGGACCGGATGTTCAGCCAGGTCATGGTGGAGGACATTTGCAAGCGCGCAGAAATATCCAAGGTTACTTTTTTTAAGTTCTATCAACGCAAAGAGGATCTGCTGATTTATTTTATGCGGGTATGGCTGACCGAGCGGATCATCGAGATCGACGCAGAAGGGAAGAAAGGGTTTCAGGCTTTTCGGCATCTGTTGTCCCAAGTAGCCCAGGAGCATCACGTAAGACCAGGCATGATGCCGAGCCTGATCTCCTTTCTTGCGGAGCAGAACATGCAGCCCTGCATGCCGGAGCTTAGCCCTGCGGAAGTATCGCTGCTTTTTCCCCGTCACGAGGAAGCGGGAAGCCAATCGCCTAACATGTATGCGTTGTTCCAGCAGTTCATGAAGGAAGAAGAGCAAGTCGGAAGGCTCAACAAAGATATTACCTTGGAGCAAGCCGTGCAGATCTGTTTCACCATTTTTTATGGCGCGTTTCTGACGGCTCAATTGTACAATTCAACGGATATTGGCCGCTTTTATGAAACGCATCTGGGTGTGCTTGAAGTAAAGGAAGGGGAGTGAGCAAGCATGGGTAAAGTGATTCCAGGTCGATATACCGCACACATGGACGGTTCCTTCGTTGTATTCGTGATCGGGTTTCGGATTAACAAATGGTGGGCGGTGCATAAGTGGCTGCCTGTCATGAACGCCATGTCCCCGATGCTTCAGGAGCTGTACCGGAACAAGGAGGAGCTCGGGTTCATGGACGGTACCTATCATTTTTCAGGGCGGGGACTTACACTTATTCAATATTGGAGAAGCTTTGAACACCTGGAGCATTATGCCCGTCACGGAGCCAATCACCTGAAGGCATGGCGGGATTTCAACCGCAAAGTTGGAACGGGAGGGGACGTAGGGATTTTCCACGAAACCTATCTTGTCCAGGAAGGACAGCATGAATGCCTGTACAACAACATGCCGAGGTTCGGTTTGGCCAAAGCCGGAGCCCACGTCCCCGCGACGGGGCGCAGGGAAACGGCAAGCCGGCGGCTTGGCCGCGAGGGAGAACCCGCTGTGCCCACACCTCCAAATCCGTAGTCCAGAATCAATGGCTGTTCTCCCTCCGTTCAGCGAAGCAAAAGCTGCCAGCACTCATCTCATTTCCCGCCAAGCATCCAGCTGCTTCTGTACTTCCTGCCGCACGTCGTCTATGCCTGCCTGCTTCAGCTCCGCGTTAAACTTGGGGAGGATCGTATCCACATCGACGGAGCCTGTCATGAGGCTCGGATAATATTTATGCCAGACCATCTCGATGTTATCGGTTTGGGCGGTCAGCTTGGATAGATCGGGCGTAAAGCCGAGCACGGTGGACTTGACGACGCCAGCGTTGTACTTGCGGAATTGATCCCACTTGTCGAGGGGATCCGGGTTATCGCCGCCCATGGTTTTCAGGATAAACCAATTTCCCTGCGTGTATTGTACACCTGAATAGCGGCTTGCAGGCGCATCCGGGAGCGGGTCGCCATGGCTGTCCTTGTCCGTATTTGGAACGACTTGCCCCTGTTCGTCCAGCGTGTAGTGCACGCCTTCAATTCCATAGTTGAATAAGTTTCGTATTTCGGGGTCCGTATTGAGTAAATTCAAAAATTTAATACACTCTACGGGATGTTTGGTGTTGGCATTCACGGCCATGATGCCTCCCCGAACGGATTCCGTCGTGACGGTGCTTGGGGTTACGGGATGGGCTACAATCTTGTAGCCGCGATCCTTACTCCAAGTCGTCTCCGAGAGCGGACCGCCGCCTGAAGATTTCCAGAACACTTTGGCCCCGCGTTTAAGTCCTCCGGGCTCTCGCAGCGCGGCATCCTCATTAATGAAGCCCTCCTTGTAGTAACGCCGCAACGTATCCAGCACCTGCCGCGCTTCCCTGGTTTCGAAGATATTCACCACCTGAGCGCTCGGGTCCAGTGATTTGATCATCAAGGGCAATTTATGGTTCATAATATATTCGTATCCATGGAGAGTGAAGAAATTGTGGGAATCCCGATCCAGTTCCATGGGGATGTAGGCCGGCTCTTCCCGATGAATCATCCTAAGCAGCGGCTCAAGCGATTCCAGTGTATTGTATTTGGTAATGTCGATATTATATTTATTCACGATGGAAGCGGGGTACATCCAGTGATCAAGCACGGCTAACTCTTTATTGGTCGGCACACCGTAAATGCTGCCATCGTTCATCCGTACCCCCTGCCAAAAGGTTGGGTCAATGGCATCGTACATTTCCTTGCCCAGGCCGGCAAGGTAGTCATCCAGCTTCAGCCAGGCGCCGCGCATAGCGGTAGTTGCATACTCAGGTGCAAAGGCAATATCAAACGGGCTGCCGGCGGATATGAGTGTGTTCAGCCGATCCTCATACTCCTGCCAGCTTACCTTGACATAGGTGATCGTCACACCGATTTTACGAGCCATGATTTCATTGATTTTATCATTTACGAGCTGCAGATCCTTGTCAGGCTCTCCGATCGTATAATAGACCAGATTTACCGTGTCCCCATCATAGGTTTCGCTGTTGTATCCGGGCTGTCGGAAGCAGCCGGTTGTAAATGATGTCAGCAGCATTATGAGACTGATGATCATGAAGATGCGCTTGGGCCTTGGGTGCTTTAACATCATCGATATCCTCCTTTTTTCGCCGCGTTCGCTGTTACCCTTTTCCTCGCAGTTCTGAAGGAGATTTTCGGAAAAAGCTGTGAAAATGCGTATAGAAATAGTTGAGATTGTTGTAGCCGACGGAAAAGGCGATGTAGGAAATCTTCTCATCTGTTGATTGAATTCGTTCTTGTGCAAGAAGCATTCGGTAGGCCATGAGGTATTCGGAAAACTTCATGTTGGTTTCTTTAAGAAACAATTGTCCAAGGTAGGTGCTGTATCTGGAAACGCTCCGCTACGGATTTCAACGTGATATTCTGAGCATACTCTGTCCTGATCATCAGCAGGATGCGGTTGACCAGCTTGGATAAGCTGCCATAGCTTACACCAAGCACCGGATCCTGGTTCAAGCTTTCACCGTTCCTGTTACCTATCGAACCGCCCAGATCCTCGACGATGATCTTCTCAATCACTTGCTGCAGCTTGGTGCGTTCCACAGGCTTGAGCAGATAGTCTTTGACACCACACCGAATGGCTTCCTGGGCATATGTAAATTCACTATAGCCGCTCATAATGATATATTTCGTAGGAATTTGAAATTCGTTCAGCCTGCGGATCGCTTCGTATCCAAGCTCCTTGCCAATGCAAACATCGAATATGGCGACATCCGGCAGCAGGT
Source organism: Paenibacillus sp. QJM3NY_38 (assembly GCF_056173265.1). Classification (NCBI taxonomy): domain Bacteria; kingdom Bacillati; phylum Bacillota; class Bacilli; order Caryophanales; family Paenibacillaceae; genus Paenibacillus; species Paenibacillus sp. QJM3NY_38. The sequence continues at coordinate 5,465,824 of NZ_CM149665.1, read as the reverse complement.
CGACCACCTTGGACATGGCTTCCTCCGTGGATTCGCAGGTTTCGATTCGGCCAAATCCGTATTGCTTCCAATCCAGGATTCGCTTCATTCCCTCCAAAATCTGAGGTTCGTCATCCACAATCATCAGTTTGTACATGTTCAATCACCTCTTTTGAAATCCGCACGGATATGCTGACTCCAGCTTCCTCATTATTCGCAATCTCGATCGAAAAGCCGCTCCCGTAGAAAAAGTGAAGGCGCGTATATACGTTGCGCAGCCCGATACTATGGGAAGAAGGTTCATCATGATTAGACATTGTGCTTCGAACGGTACGTAAACGCTCCGGAGGAATACCGCGTCCATTGTCCACGAATTCCAGTACGTAACCATCTTCGGCTTCATAGCCGTTAACGACATACAAATTAAACTCATGATTCGCGTTAAAACCGTGGATAAAAAAATTCTCAGCCAAAGGCTGCATCCAGAATTTCACGGTAGGGATATGCAGTAGCGCCGGCTCTACATTCACTTGATAATAAAAACGCTCGGGATACTTAAACTCCATAATCTCCAAGTATTTCTGCAGCAATTCCAGCTCGCTCGCAATCGAAATGATATTTCCCTTTTTGACGATATCACGATAAAGCGTCCCCAGCGTTGCAATGGCGTCAGCGGTGTCCCTGTCCTGATTGACAAGAGCAGTGGAGCGGATCACCTCCAATGTATTGTATAAAAAATGAGGGTTGATTTGATGTTGAAGCGCTTTCATTTCCGTTTCCTGCTGTTTGATCTTTAACAGATATTCGTTGCGGATATGCTTATCCAGCTGCTGAATCATATCGTCCAATTCCCGGGCGATCATGCCGTATTCATTTCGACGGTAACGGGCAGGGCGGTTAGGCGTGAAATTGGCCATCTTCACACGTCCAATCGATTGAATGATGCGGCGCAGGAAGAGGGCATCATCCCGCATATTGTATGCAATGAGCAGAAGCACGCTGACCATGGCCGTCAATATGATCATAAAGATGGTGATCAGCATCCCGGCATGCTGACGGATGAGCATGGATAAATCGATGATGCTGACGAATTTGAAATTAAACTTGGTGGATGGAAAGGAGACAAAAAAGATATGCTTCAAAACACCTTTCGAAATAATGCCGTGACTGCGTCCTTTCGCCGCGGCTAGTCGGGATAACTCCTCCAGGTCCCGGTCCTGTTCGTTCCCGATCAGATATATTTCACCGGAAGGGCTGACTGCAGCGGCATTACCCAATCGGAAGCTTTGAACGGATTTAAAGATCTGTTCACTGCTGACCAAGAAGCGCAGCTCACCGAATTCCTGGGAACCTGACGTTGGATCCGACAGTTTCTTGCGATATACGAACCCCTTCATCAGGGTATCGCGAAAAGTTTCATCCGTATTCGGAAGCCCGAAGGTAAAGCTTGCAATTCCGTTATCATTAAAACGGACGACATTGCCATGCTTATCGGTATGCGTGCTTATCTGCGTGATTTCGCCCTGCGCCCAGCTGTACAGATAGGTTTTTACATCCTCCGGAAAAGAAACCAGCGGCTGTGAGAATTGGCTGTTCTGCAGCCTGCGGGTTAAGTATCCCTCAGCGCTGCTGCTTAAAAAGCTGCGAGCATCATCCATCAGAGCGGGATTGGAATACATTCGCTGCATGTAAGCCTCGATGCGGTCGGCATCATACTGCAGCTCATTCTCTACACGCGAGAAGGCATTAGCCGCCTCGATGCGGGCATTGCCAACCCATTGATTCAACAGCATGGCACAGGTCAGCGTACCCAGCGTAAGTCCGATGGCCACGACGAAGATGACATAGGCAATAAACTTGTGACGATAAATTTTGATTTGCAAAAAAGAGCCCATATGACACCTCGATTGCAGCAGGTCGTTGAAACAGATGTTGCCATATCTCAATTTAACACGATTTACGCAAAGCTTCATAGATCTAAGGAAAAAGCACCCCTTAAGAGAGCCTCATTAAGGGATGCGCCTGATTGTAATCTTACTTGAAGTAATTGTTGATTTGCTCTTGGGCGGCTTGCATAATCGTGTCCATGCCGGCTGACTTTAATTCAGCGGTGACCTTCGGTATCACTTTCTCCGGATCGGATGCGCCCGTGATCAGCTCATATTTGTATTTATCCCATACGGCTTGGCAATTCGCCACTTCGGTCTGAAGATCGGTGATGTCCAGCGCAAAGCCGAGGATCGTAGAGGAGGTGGCTGCATCGTTCAGCTTTTTAACCTGTTCCCATTGATCTTCAGGGGCGCCCTTGGTCACCGCCAAATTGAAGAATGTGCCTTGCGTGTAGGCAGCCAGCGGCCAAGTATCGGATGTACGCTCAATCACCTTTTCGCCATCGACGTTGTTGTAATCGACGCCTAATTCGCCGAATGCCAGCATATTGCGAAGTTTAGGATCGGTATTCACTAATTCAAGGTATTTCAATGCTTCCTTCTTATACTTGGAATTCGCTGAAATCGCGTTTAGCGAGCCTTGGATCGTACTGGTGGTATAGATCGGCCCATAATGCTGAACCATATTATATTTTTCAATGGCGTCATTGATTTGCCAGCTGACCTCGGCTCCCGGGAATGCCTGGGCTGCAAAGAACGGTCTGCCTTTGTCGTTCTCCGTCTTTGTCGGAGCATCCGGGTTGATGATGCCATCCTGATACCACTGGTGCAGGAGCTTCAGATTGGCCATGACATCCGGCTGCTCCAGCACGGAGACAACCGTACGCGATGCATCGTCCGCTTTTACGCCGATGGGAGGGAAGCCTAGCGTTAAATCGTCATATTCGTTAAAGAAACCGTTCAAGCCTTCGCCTTGCGTCATTGGCAGCGGATAGAAGCTTTTGCCTTCGCCGGCCTTCATGTCACGAAGCGGCTTATCCAGATCCTGCAATGTTTTGATATTGTTGATGTCGATATTGTACTTTTGCACATACTTGTCATCGAATACCCAGTACTGCGTCAGCGCGGAATCCTTGTACGTCGGAACGGAATAATATTTGCCGCCGATCTTTGTGCCTTCCCATACCTTTTCGGGAATCAATTTGTACAAGTCCGGCGTTTCGCTCTGAACCAGATCCGTAATATCGGCAAACGCGCCCATTGCTACTTGCTTGCTGTATTTACCGCTGTTCGTGAACATGATGTCGAAGGGCTCGCCGGTATTCACGATGGTGTTCATTTTGGTGTCCCATTCGCCCCAGCTGGCTACCTTGATGTCGACCTTCACGCCAATCTTCTCGGCCGTATAGGCATTCATGGCATCGACCGCCTTGCTGAAATTGTTCGGTACTTGGCCGCCGATGGTCCACCAGGTTAGCGTCGGAATATCCTTGCTTGTCGTTTCGGAGTCTTTGGATGTGTCCGGCGTCGCTTGGGATCCGTCTGTTGTGGAAGCAGGCTTTGAGCCGCCGCAGGCTGCCAAAGCGGTCAACATAAGCGTCAGCACGCACAGCGTAGAGATGAACTTTAATGCTCTTTTCATTTCATTTCCCCCTTTTTGAAGTTGAATTACCTGAATGTTGTAATGCGGATATTTATCATAAACCAAGCTTGTCTTGGCTTATTTCGTCATTAGCCCTTCACGGCGCCGACCGTCAATCCGGAAATAAAATACTTCTGGAAGAAAGGGTAGGCGAATGCTACAGGCAGCACGATGAGAATGGCGACCGCCATGCGGGCGGATTCCTTCGGCATCGTTGCGACGAGCATGGCGTAGCTAACGCCCATACTCGCGGCATTCTTGGCAAGTGCATCGACATTGCTCATTAAGCTGTTGAGCAGCGCTTGCAGGGAATACAGGTTCTGGTTGTCGATATACAGCATCGATTGAAACCAGTCATTCCAGTAAGCAAAGCAGAGAAACAATCCGATGGTGGCGATGACGGGCAGCGAGATCGGCATAATGATCGAGAAGAAGATTCGCAGCTGGCTCGCGCCGTCGATTTCGGCTGATTCGATCAGCCCGTCGGGAATCGTGCTTTTAAAAAAGGTTTTACATATGATGACGTTGAACGATGAAACGGCGAGCGGGAGAATAAGCGCCCAAATGCTATCTTTCAGTCCTAGTAAATTCGTGTTAATGAAGTAGCTGGATACCAAGCCGCCGTTGAATACCATCGGGATGAATACCACCCAGGTGAGAAAGCCCCTCAGCTTGTAGTTGGGGCGAGAGAGAACGTAACCCATGGAGGCGGTCAGCAATACGCCGAGCACGGTACCGATCACGGTAACGAGGGCGGATACACCGAGGGCCCGCAGAATCATCGTTCCCTGCTTGATGATGTAAACGTAAGCCTCGGCCGACAAAGCAACCGGCAGCAGATGATATCCGGTCTCACGGATGGACTCCTCACTGGAGAAGGAGATGGACAGAACAACGATTACAGGTATGACGCAGAGCAGGGCCAGCATAATAAATACCAGGTTGAAGAACAGGTTGACGGCTTTGTTTGTACGGTTAAACTTCTCAAGGCCCGTCTCGTAATTGGTTTTTGGTGTCATCGTCTTGCCTCCTTACATCATCGCGCTATCGGGATCGATTCGACGAACAATCCAGTTAGCGATCAGAATCGTAGCGCATCCCAGAACAGACTGTACGAATGCGGCTGCGGATGCCATCCCTACGGTGGCGGTTTTCAATTGTTTATACACCATGACATCGATGGTGGTCGCCACGTTGAACAGCGAATTGGAGTCTCGCGTGACCTGATAGAACAAACCGAAATCGGTGTAAAATATGCGCCCTACGGCCAGGATGAACATCATGACGATCACCAGCTTGAGCATGGGCAATGTAATGAATCTCGTCTGCTGCCAAATCGAAGCGCCATCAATAACAGCTGCTTCATAATAGGTGCTGTCGATGCTCGTGATGGTTGCCAAATAAATGACCATACCATAGCCCAGGCCCTTCCACACATTTAAGAGAATCAAGAAGAATGGCCAATATTGCGGCTCCATATACCAGTTAATAGGATCGCTGCCCATACTGACGAGCATTTGATTGACAATTCCTTTGTCGAAGCTTAAGAATGCCCAGCCTACCGCAGATACGACCACCCAGGATAGGAAATAGGGGAGGAACATCATTGTCTGATAGACTTTGCTCGCTTTGCGGCTGTGGAGCAGTCCGATCATAATCGCGAATAGAACGGGCAGAACAATCCCTAGAACGATAAACACAATGTTGTATCCAATGGTGTTGCGGATAATGATCCAGGCGTCATTCGATTTGAACAAGAATTCGAAGTTTTTGAAGCCTACCCATGGACTGTTAAACACATTGCTCAAAAATCCGCCGCTAATCCTGAAATTTTTAAAGGCGATAATGATCCCGAACATCGGTAAGAAACTAAACAGGATGTACCAAATCGTGGTCGGCAGCGCCAAGAGGGTTAGCTCCGTATCCTGCTTGTGCCAGCGTATTCGTAAGCGCTTTCGTTTTTTGGGTTCGGCTTGTGAGCTCATGTCTGTCACTCCTTACGGTGTTATCTCGCTTGTCGTGCACTTGTTAGTTTTATTGTATAAGAGGAAGATTCGATGCTTCCAGATAACAAACTTGATACTATAGTCAACAAACGTTAGATTTGAAAGATTCGTTTGACAAAGGATTGCCAGAACATGGTTTCGAATTCCATTAATTCTAGGTGGTCTCAATCGCTGATTGGAGGGACAACAAAACCTCTGAGCTGCTCAGAGGTTTTGTTTGGTTTCAATTCCATTCAGTTAGACCTTCTATAAGGCTTAAAACCCTGTTTCTAAAATCGTCTCCGTTTGATTCAAATTGGTCAACGCTACACTAGCCTCCCATAACTGTTTCCTATTTTCATTGTTATAAGAAAGTTCGGAGGATTTTATTTGTTTCGTACCTTCAAAATATTTCCCTGTCGTTTGGTTGAACTTGCTATCGGTTACTAGAGCAGCCAAAGCTTTCCCGGACTGACGCACCGTATTCACGTTAGGGTAAAATAGCGTTAAAACAGGCATAAGATAGTTCCAAACAAATCTCATAATCGGCGTATAGCTTTGAGCAAGGCCCGTGCCTGGCATCATTCCCGGATCGAAAGCATTTACGGTAATATTTTTTTGGGTTTGCTGCTTTATTCGATTGGCCAACTCGTAGGTGAAATATAAATTACATAACTTTGAAGTCGTGTAGCGCCGTCTGCCAATGAGAGATATAGCTCCGCTCGAGCTCGCCTGGTCAGGATAGGCCAAAATTTGGGGGTCTACAAAATCAGGTGCAGGCATTCCTGTCTTTTTCAATGGATCATGGGTTCCGCTGCTGACTAACACGATTCTGCCGGACTGCGTTATTTGTCCAAGCAGCATATTAGCCAGGAGAAAATGTCCAAGATGATTTACGCCAAAGGTAGCTTCAAACCCATCTTTCGTATAATGCGTTTTATCGATAAACTGTACGCCTGCATTGCATACAAGTGCATATAAAGGCGGATAATCCATTTGTGTAAACTTGCTTATAAAACCCCTTATGGATGCCAAAGATGAAAGATCGAGCTCCAAAAAGGATATGTTTTTATTATTGGTTTCTTGAATTAACGCATCTACTGCTTGATTGGCTTTAGCAGCGTCGCGGCAGGCGATCACCACATGATAACTATTGTCATGCCTAGCTATTATCTTAGCGCATTCATATCCTAAACCAGAGTTCCCGCCTGTTACGATCACCGTTTGTTTCTGTGGACTCATTCCTAACCACGCTCCTATTTTGGTATTTCATACGTTGACAGTGTCAACATACGGTGATTATATACCTGCAAAGTTGACACTGTCAACAGCGTTGGTGTAAAATTTAAGACATGAAATTACAATCCATATCTTAAGAGGATATTATGAACGATACCAAACAAAAGCTGATTCATATCACCAGACAAATGATTGATCGACAAGGCATTGATGCTGTCAGCATGCGCGAGCTTGGTAAAGAAATGAACTTGTCCCGCAGTGCCATGTACAGACATTTCAAAAATAAGGAAGACTTGCTGGCGGCTGTTGCGATTGAAAATTTTGAGATGCTGACCAGCACGATTCGAAAAACAATGGAAAGCATAAACGATTCGCGAAAACTTATGTATGCTATTTTGTGTACGTATTTTGAATTTGGTATTAACCATCAGGAGCATTACCGCTTGATGTTTCGAAAGCAATGGGATAAGGAGTTGTATCCTGATCTTTATCATTCTGCTTTTGAGATATTTAAGCTTGTAGAAAATTGTTTAGAAAAGGCAGAAAACATTCGGAAATCCCCAACCGAATCAACCGCCATCATGTATGCGTTCATTCATGGCTTGGTTGAATTGAATTCAGCCCAGCATACGGAATCGGAAAAGGGACTGGATCAGCCAACCCATCTTCTCGATTCTTTTCTCGATCTGATTTTTATATAGGAGAGCAAGCATCGCGTTTAAACCAATGTACAATAACATAAAATACCTCTGATCGAAATCAGAGGTATTTTATGTGTGTTCATCTCACTCTGGGTTTAGCTTTATAAATCATGATCCTGCTGAAATGATCTCGTCAATTTTAATCCAACGTGATTCCTCTTCGGCCATGGATAGTTTGATCTCCCGTCTAAACGTGTGGATCAGCACGACAATTCCTGTCAATTCCGTGTCCTCATATTCATCGAATAGCCTTACGGTAATCATACGGTGTTCATGAAATGACTCGGCGAGCGCCCCCTCGATTAATTCCATTTCTTGCGGATCCAGCGTCGGCCGGCCTTTCCGGCCTTCTTCCAGCTGCCTGCGAATGATGGTTTCTTTGTGTTCCGGCAGCATCATCCGACTGGATTCCCACAGACCATTGCCCTCAAGCTTTTTTCGTGTTGTCATTTATAGTGTCCTCCTATCTTGGCTGATCGATCCAGCGCTTGGCCTGCGTCCGTTTTGGATACGGCTCGGATCACAATCGAATTCCCGTATTTATTTTTCAAGGCATCGGTCACCCGTTCAAGTGCCATCGACCGCTCCCGTCCGGTATCAAACAATGACAATTGGTATTCCGTATCCGGGGAAAACTGTGACAAGCTAATACCGACCCGCCGAATCGGCAGGCCGTCCCAATACGTTTCAAGCAGCCGGCATGCCCAGCGGTAAACCTGATTCGTAATATTCGATGGATCCTCCATCTTCATCTGTCGGCTAAATCCCGTAGGGCGGTCAAAGTCTGCCCCCATACAACCGACCGACACCACATGCCCCATAAAACCAAGACCGCGGCATCGCTGGCAAACCAACTCCGTCAGCTCCAGCAGTATCTATAAAATTTTGAGCATATTTTGTTGTGTGCATTAATAATTAGCATAAACCTTGATTTATCAAGGCTTTATACTAATTTGAGGACCTTTTCTTTATGAGCATTATTGATTGCTTAACACGATAACAATGATATGGTAACATATTAAATATTTCGAATTCATGAATGAGCATAATTATTTACTGAATTAGATGTGGGGGTGTTTAAATGAGCCTGAATAGTTCAATCTTGCCTTTTTCAAGAAAGATTGATGAGTTACGTTTTAGTGTACAAAGTGTTGGAATTGAGTTTTGGAAAAGGTATCGAGATAGCGAACCTGTCCTTAATAAGCATGCTGTAATTGTTTTGCAAAACAAAATGAATGGTAGACTATGCATCCATCCTCTTACAGAGTTTATTTTTCACTACTGGAAATATAGAGCGTATAATTCTCAAAGGCTCCATGCTAATTACCTTTGCTCTTTTTTAAATTACATACTTATTGATAATCAGCAAAAATATAAGCTTTCTTCTTTAAAAGAACTTCGTTTTTCTCATGGAACTGACTATTTGAACGAACTAACGAAAAAAGACAAATCAAGAATGACACTTAGAAAGGCGGAAAGAACCTTAACCTTATTCTTTGAGTTCTTGGCGAAGAAAAAACTGTTGGTTCATGTTAACGAAAGTTCCTTTAAAAAAAGGCTCCTGTACGGAAAATCAAACCAAAAATATACGGTCTCCCCATTTAAAGGAGTGATAATGCCGAGAAATAAGCAAGGCCATATAGCTCATGATTTGCCTGAACAATATATTTTACCTTTTATTGAGCTGGCTGTGAAAACCGCGAATCCCATTGCCTTGGGAATTTATATGCAGTGTTTCGGAGGAATTAGACAAGGAGAGCTTGTGAACATTCGAAAATCCGATGTAAATTCTATCGGCTCTTATGGAGAATTCGGTTTAGTAGTTCGCCTAGAACAAAAAACCTTGCGAATGGATATTAAAGATAGTGCTGGTTCAAGTGGTGTAAAAAAACCAAGAAGACAAATCGTATTCCCAATTCAAGATTGGTTGCAGATGCTGTATCGTAATCACATTGAAAATTATCCTCCTATGGATGGATCTGATGCGTTATTTGTAAATCGGGATGGGAAAGCCATGTCAGGACAAAGTTACAGGGCCTACTTCAGTAAATTAAAAAAAGAATTTTTGAAGCAACTGAGGAAATCGTCTAATCCAGATGATCTGATTTATGCAGTCAAACTGGAAGAATATAAATGGTCCACTCATCTAGGCAGAGGCATATTTACAAATCTCCTAGCCGAAGAAGCTGATAATCCATACGATATTGCTTTGCCAAGAGGAGACTCCAATCTTGCATCATCTCTTGTGTATCAAGGAAACACGGAACGAATGAGAAAGAAACTTGAGAACCGGATGCAACATTTATATAAAGATTACCTACCAAAATTAATAAAAAATTGATTATTGGAGTAGAAGAAACATGTCTTATTTAAGTCCTGCTGAAACTGCAGAAAAATTAGGAATAGGCTATAGAAGCCTACTACGCTTGGTGAAAAACGGCGCGTTTACAGGAGCAATAAAAGTATTGGGTTCGTGGCAAATCCCTCTGAAGTCTGTGGAGGATTACAAGGCATTATTAAACATGCCCGATGAATATTTGACTATTGCCGAGATCGCTGAACGACTTAATCTTTCCGAGCTTTGGGTTGGCAGACTTATTAAGAGAGGAACATTTGCTGGGGCAAAGAAACATAGAGGTTCTTGGATAGTGCCTTCCATGTCTGTGCAGGAATATATTCAGTCGTCCTCTTCTCCCGAAGGATTCCTCTCCTTCCCGGAAGCAGCTGAATATTTATCCGTAAGTGAATCATGGATCAGAAAATTAGTATTAAGAAACATTTTATCGGGTGTCGAAGTCATCAATGGTGTTCGTTACATTCGAATAGAATGTGTGGACGAATATTTATTATCGATTTCACCACCTGAAGGATATCTTTCCGCGGATCAAGCTGCACAAGTATTATCACTGAGTAAAGCAAATATTAGCTCATTAGCTAATGAAGGTGCATTCACGGGTGCAAAAAAACAAAAAATTCCCTATCATCACGCGGGATGGATTATTCCTATTGAGTCCATAAATCAGTTTAAGGAATCGCAATCTTTTTTAAGTGATTATGTACCTCCTACTGATATTGCCGCAAGTTTGGGTGTTAGTAAAAAATGGGTATCAGAGTTGATTCGGGAGGGAGTAATTCCTGGAGGTATAAAACATAACAATGAGTGGATGGTACCTTCTGATGAGTCCATTAAACATATTGAAAAGGAAAGAAATAGAAAACAAGAATTAGCGGAACTATCGGGACCAATTGATTTATTTGAATACAGGTTGGCTGAACTGGAAGTGCCTGATACGTTGCAAAAAACAGTAGATCTCTATCGTGAATTTGTTATCTTAAAAATTAATAGCAGCCACGGTAACAGCAAAACAATCCACAATAAGGCTCTGGAGTATATCAGCACATTAAAGCGTTTATTCCGTCTACTAAAGACTGAAGTATTCTTGATGAATGCAGAACAATTAGAAACTATCTTTCGAAATCCTGGAATGGGAATTCGGGATAAAAGCACTTTCATTTATTTTTTGGAATATTGCACAGGTAAAGGGCTATGTTCATTCTCGAAAAGTTATGCTATCACTTCCCTTCCTATAGAAGAAAGAGAGATGTACAGTCCGGAACAATTTTTAGCTTATTACAGTTATGTTAGGGATGTCGACCTTCACATTGAGCAGGCCATCCAAAGTAGGGATTACGCTGTAACATGGTTATATGTCTTAATGCATGTCATTGATGCGTGGAGACCATCAGACATTATTAAGCTGCCGAATATTGAGCTGGAGGTCTGCAATTTACAGACTTTTGATCAACTAAGGGAAACGAAACTGTCAAAGGAGCAAGCGCAAGCTGTCATCAACCATCTGTATAAACGGGTAGAACGAATGTATATTAGCAAAACTGGTGCCCTGGGGCATTTCCTCGTTAATCAGGACATGATTGTTCCCACGGCTACCGTTCTTGTGATCACAGAAATCCATCGTAGAATGCAAGGAGATCAACAACTACTCAGACTGGGCCAAAGAAGATTCGTCCACTTTGAAAAAGAAACGTATATCCGATTATTTTTCGATAAGCGGCCGGATCTTGTTGATTTCCAAAGTCGAAAAATGAATAGAACTCTCTTGACCTATTTCTTTTATAGTGTCGTAGAGGGGAAAGGAAGTGCGGATATCGCGTACGAACTGTCTCAACGAATGAGGGGGCATACCGATAAAAACTCGACTGCAACCTATATTCAAGCAGTAAACAAAGATGGTTCAATTGAACGGGTAAGTTTAAACTTGTTTAACCGAGGGCACTTTGGATGGCTGTACCATCATCTCATTCGTCTATCTATGCCAAACGCGCCTCAGTTAGAGGTAGAGCAAAGTACCGCACTGATCGAACAGTTTCGAAAAGAACTTTCTCCTTATCAATTGGAACAACTTGGCCAATTCTTAGTACGCCAGCAACAAAGTAAACATTCATTGGCTTTGCAACTATCGAATCTTACTGAAACAGAGCTGATGACTTTGTTGCATAAAATCTATAAAGGTGAGATGCCAGCCAAACTGCAGCATGTTCAATGCTTGACCTTCCCAAGTTGCACTTCACCAACGGCAACGACTTGCTTACATTGTGAGAACGCAATACCGAAGATATATATTCTAATTTCTATTCATCATGAACTTGATCGATTGATCGTATCGATTAAAAATACCAAGTATCCTGCCGTTCGGGTCAGGGACCGCAAGTTTTTGTTTCAAATTCTAGATCTTTTAAGTCAGGCGATACAGCAATTCGGCAAAACCTATGTTCAGACTTTTATCGATCTTAACAATTTAAAGGAAAAGATGATTGCTATTCAAAATTTAATTAGTGAGGAAGTTTAATGGCTAAATTCCACGCTGCATTACACAGAAGAAGAACCCTAGAGGAATTAAGCGATAGACAAATTTTAGAAAGTATTGAGTCTGTCACCTTTAGTTTAGAAGAACTTCACGATTACAAGGATATGTTCAGAGAATTGGAACGCAAAGGGCTTATTGTAACAGGCGATTTTGAAGACTTCTTGTGGTCGGCTAAAGGGGAATCCAGTAATTTTCTTTTTCAGTTTGATTGTGAAATCTATGGTGAAATCAATCAAGCTTTGAAATGCTATTCTGTCCAAAAAATGTATAACGGCATTACTACGCAAACCGTTCGCCAAAATATAGGACAAATAAAAGAGGCTATACGAATTACCCGAGGTTTTCGATTAGACCATCTCAAACATTTAGAAGATACGTTAAATCATTTCGGAGACCATAAACAGTTTGCCATGGCTACCAGTATAAAGGAGTTTCTGATTTTTTATAATCATCCTCATACTGAGTTGTATTGCGACTTATGTGCTAATTATAATGCGAAAGTCTCCAATGTACGTGAATTACCTAATTTTCATGATATCTTGCTTTTCGATGTTGCTTTGGATGACTATTTTATAACATGTACTTCAGACGAAGAAAAATTGCAATATTATCCGATTTTTTTATGGTGGAGGATTACTCGGATTATTCCCATGCGCCCCGTCGAATTTTACTCTTTAAGCAGGGACTGCACAATGAAGGATGATGAGGATAGATATTGGATGATTGTACCTCGAAGAAAGAATTTATCCAGCCGTCCAGGAAAGCTAGCGGTCACGGATACTATCCAAGTGAATCGGGAAGTGTTCGAATTAATTGAGGACTATAAACGACTTACATTAGCTTATGCAACTGAATCTTCCTACTTGATATCGTATAAAGCTTATCGAAAGTACGTTAAATTAAAATCAAAGGAAATAACGCGAGAAAAGATAGGAGCTTCCCAATTTATTAATATGATTGATCGATTTTATGATGAAATCGTTACTGCGAAGTATGGCGACTTGGAAAGAATAAAGCCTGGCGATACCAGACATTTTGCCTTCTGCAATATGATGTTGCAAGGGTTTAATATGTTAACTATTGCTCGCATGGGTGGACATAGTCAATTAGAAACCCAATTACATTATCATAAACATTTGGATCACTTCGCTCAATCTTTTGTCCATCACGCGGCGCAGATGCTTCGAATGAAACGTGTGAACTTATGGAGATCAAATTGGGATGTTGCGACTCAGGGCATAATTGCTAAAAGTAGAATTTATCAAATAAGTGATTTCCAAGAGACGCACAAAGTGGAACATGGCTTTTGTACGGATCACCCATCTCGCTGTCAGGTTGGGGATTGCCGGTTTTGTGAATTTTATTTTTTCTCACCAGAAGACAAACAAAAGGGATTAGCCTGGTTGAAAGATTGTTCTGATGCTCTTGAAAGCAGATTAAAGGAACAATTGGAACTCATACGATATGTCACAAAATCCACAAATTACGATTGTGCTACGTTGACATATCAGCATACTAGTCAAGAAAGGCTATCCTCAGCGAGTAATGAACTGCGAAGATTGATGGATCAAAAGGCGATGGTCGATTCTTATTTGCTGGAGGACGAATTATGAAAAAAGGTGCGCCACAAAAATATACGGATAAGCAATTAAGAGACATCTTGTTAAAATATATATCAAAAAATCCTGGGAAGAAGATTAACCCTTCTATTTTGGAAAGAGAGACTGGGGTAAACCGCTTTGTATGGAAAAGAAGAATGTCCGAACAAATCGCAATGATTAACGAGCCCATGCAGCTGGAAAATACAGAAACTGAAACTTCACTTCCCTTACCTAATGTTGTGGAACTTGTCGAAACATACTGGAATAATAAATCAGGCTTGATTAGCGCGTTATCTCATTTCAATCAGATGCTAAATGCTTTGCATCAAAAAGCGAAGGAGTCAGATACAATCCTCAAGCAAAATCAAGACTTAGCCGCTAACTTGTCTATAAAGGAAAAGCAGATTAAAATGCTTGAGAACGAAATTAAATTACTCAGACAACAGTACCTTGAAGTTGCTGTTAAAAGTACTTATAAAACCTTCCAGGATGAAGAGGCACTAGAAAAAATCATATCCATCACTAAAAATAAAAAATCAGAAGATCGTGCCTTAAATGCTGATATTGTAAAAATGTATCCAGAGCTATTTGATAATTGATGGTGGGAAGATGCGCTAGGCTTGCGTCTCGATTTGAGTAAAAAAATCGGATTAATCCTTAGCTGAACAACTAAGCTTTAAGGAACTCTCATATAGCTCGGACAAAGATGAACTAAAATAATTTGTTGTGAATAAAAAGAGTGGTAAAGTGCTGCGTTCTAATTCCAAATCCATCTCTCTGAAAACAAAAGGCTATTACGGTTAGAGAATGCCGACAATTACTTGCCAAAGTATAGTGATACTTAAAATCCCTCCACATAAAAAAAGCTTTAATTGTAATACTAAAGATAAACTTAACTTTTTCGGAGGTATTATGAAGAAGCTTTTGATTTGTATTTTGCTTGCTTTCACAGTTCATCCTGTTGTCCATGCTGAACCTGTTCACGATAAGAAGCCTGAGGTTGGTTATGGCTATGATGCACCATTAAGAATAAAAAAACCAATACATCCTGAAGTGCCTAAGAGTTGGAGACTTGAAACAAAAAAATTTGAAAACAGCATTTTATTAGCTTATTTTGACTCTGATGATAATGATTTAATTATGACCATATTTGAAGAAAATCGAAGATCAATGGTCCCTGTAGCTCAGTCAGAACAAACGGTAATCAATAATACTACCTATTCTTTTTACCCCTGGAAAAGCAAACAACGCGGATGGGTTCTTAGATGGGTTAAGGGCGATGTTTATTTTGAAATGAGTAGCTTCACACTAAACGTAGATGAAATGATTACAATTGCAGAAACCATAACAAAGCAAGTTAAAGAATAAAAAAAGAACTGCAGCCTCACGGGTTGCAGTTCTTTTTTAATATACTGAGTATTTTTTTAAAACTGTGACACGTTCCCGTCGACGCCGAGATAGAAGCCCCCCTGCATAAGGTTGTTAGTGTGTGATTCTATAATAACTTGATAATTCTTATAGCTAACAACCGGTACCAAAATCGGCGGTTTATTTCTGAGGTCTTGGTCTGTCATGTAGGTTTTTGAATATATTGTATTTCCATCTACATCAGCTACACGCAGAGTGAAATATGCTGGGTTTCCTGAATTAACACCATAAACTCTAAGGTTTCTGATCTCCATACTATGGTTAGAGTTAGGTTTTACTAAAGCTCCATGTATAGCACCGCTATATTGGTATAGGCCACCGAAAGGTCCATATTCTTGAAAAACTTGCGTTTCAAAATCTCCGCCTGAATTACTTTCCTCGCTAACGTTGCTCCCAGTAGAGGATTGGCTTAGAGAGGCATCTTCGGAAGAGATTGTTGGATCAGCAAAAGCAGAACCAGTTAACATTGCAGATAAAATAATACATGATACCAAAGAAATTTTAAATTTACTTTTCATGATTAATCAACCTCTTTTCCCAATTTTTAGGCCTTCATATATATAAACGCTAAATAGATTAATAAGTTAGCAGAATCCTAATTTTTTTTGGAATCTTTTAATCAATATAAAAAGAAACGCTATCAGCTATATGCCGATAAGCGTTCCTTTTTCAAAATGTGCTTGCAGAAGTAATATCATCTACTTTTATCCAATTCCATTCACCCTCAGAGATAGACAGTTTGATCTCTCGTCTGAACGTATGGATTAGTACGACAATACCGGTTAACTCCCTTTCTTCATACTCAACAAACATCCTTACTGTAACAGTGCGGTGCTCATGAAAAGATTCGGCCAACGCCTTCTCGATTAACTCCATTTCTTGGGGATCAAGCGTGGGCCGAGCCTCCCTGCCCTCTTCTAATTGCCGGCGAATGATTGTTTCTTTATGTTCAGGAAGCATCATGCGACTAGACTCCCACAGCCCATTACCCTCCAGCTTTTTGCGTATTGTCATTTATAGTGTCCTCCTATCTTAGCTGATCGATCGAGCGCTTGGCCCGCTGCTGTTTTTGAGACTGCTCGGATTACAATTGCATTACCGTATTTGAGTTTTAATGCGTCGGTTGTCCGTTCAAGTGCCATCTGTCTCTCCCGGTCAGTATCAAACAGCGATAACTGATATTCATTGTCGGGGGTGAGCTGAGTCAAACTAACGCCTATCCGCCGGATCGGTAAGCCATCCCAATAAGTTTCAAGCAATCGGCGTGCCCAATGATAAACCTGATTGGTGATGTTGGATGGATCCTCCATCTTCATTTGTCTTGAAAATCCCGTTGGCCGATCGAAGTCAGCTCCCATACACCCCACCGACACAACATGCCCCATGAACCCTAGTGCCCGGCAGCGCTGACAGACCAACTCTGTTAGCTCGAGCAATGGAGTTAAGATGTGGTCAAACTCCCGATAATCAAAAGGGAGGGTCATCATATGGCCTACTGACTTTGGTGCAACCTGGTGTGTGCCTGATCGCACTGGGCTATCGTCGATTCCGTTTGCGATGCGCCAATACATTTCCGCCTGGATGTCGGAGTTCTTGCCAAACTTCCGCCGCATCATCTGCTTCAGCTTTACAAGAGGTGTCTGAGCTACACTTCCAATATTCAGGAGTCCCATAGCATTGAAATGTCGGGTCATACGACTGCCGGCCATAAACATGTCGCTGACGGGACGTTTCCACAACGTCTCGGGCAGCATCTCTTTGGTGAGGGTATATATGCCGGATGGATTCTTTTTGGCGTAATTGTCACATGCAGTCTTTGCAAGGATTTTGGTTTCGGCAATCCCGAAGCGAGTATAAACGCCTGTCGCAGCTTGTACATGAGCCTGAATGATCCGGGCCATTTCTTTTGGTGTATCCGCAAACAGATGCATCGAGCCGGTCACATCTAGAAATTGTTCGTCAATGCTGTACGGCTCGACCAGATCTGTGTAGCTCTTGTAAATGTCCGTGATCAGCATAGACACATCGATGTATCGTTGCATCCTCGGCTTAATAACAACAAGATCCGGGCATTTTGCCACTGCCTCCCCAAGGCGCTCTGCGGTAGTAATCCCCTTTGACTTGGCAATAGGGCAAGCTGCCAGCACAATTCCTGAACGACGTTCCGGATCCCCAGCAACCACCAAAGGCCGATCCTTGTACTCAGGATGTTTGGCCTTTTCTACACTCGCATAAAAGGATTGGCAGTCAACGAGCATGACCACACGTTTAGATGATTTCAACACATATCCCTCCTTCTTTTAATCCAAGGACGCGTATGTCATAGAATCAAACTCCGACCATCTATGTTTGTCAATAGAACACGTCCTTCATTCGACTAAAAATGAGCATAAATAGATAGAATTATGCTCATTTTTTATTTGTGCTCTATATCAAACAACTTGAAAAATATTATTCCTCCAAAGAATTAAAAGATTAGACCCTTTATGCACACATGTTTTTATATAGATACCCAATAGTACGACCTTGATTTCTTCCAGCTTGGTATAATCGCGAGGGAGGGTCATCATGTGTCCAACCGATTTAGGGTCAACCTGGTGCGTGCCTGGCCTTACCGGGCTATCATCGATTCCGTTGGCAATTCGCCAGTACATCTCGGCTGAAATATCGGAATTTTTACCGAATTTACGGCGCATCATCTGCTTCAATTTAGCAAGAGGCGTCTGAGCCACGCTGCCGATCGTGGGCAGCCCCATGACGTTAAAGTGGCGGGTCATCTTGCTGCCGGCCATAAACATGCAGCTGACGGGCAGTTTCCACAGGGTATCCGGAAGCGAGTCCTTGGACAACGTGTAGATGCCGGACGGATTTTTCTTGGCATAGTTATCACAGGCGGTTTTAGCCAGGATTTTGGTTTCGCCGATGCCGAAGCGAGCGTACACACCCGTGGCATCCATGATATGACGCTGAATGGTTCTGGCTAACTCATCCGGTGTGCCGAACAGATGCAGCGAACCGGTAACGTCTAAAAATTGCTCGTCGATACTGTAAGGCTCAACTAAATCGGTATAACTCTTGTATATCTCCGTGATTTGCATCGAGACGTCAATATACTTCTGCATTCTGGGTTTGATGACGACAAGGTCGGGACACTTGGATAGTGCCTCTCCTAATCGCTCTGCTGTCGTTATTCCTTTTGCTTTAGCGAGCGGACAAGCAGCCAACACGATGCCTGAACGTCTTTCCGGATCCCCTGCAACGACCAACGGGCGGTTTTGATACTCGGGGTGGTCTGCTTTCTCAACAGATGCATAAAAGGACTGGCAATCCCCTAACATGATTACTCGGTTAGATGATTTCACAGCGTACTCCCCTTATCTGCGATTATTAGCCCCAGGTAGGTGTACGATCTCTGCTCGATCTCTGCCTCAATTAGCCCCCACAGTATGGACAGCTTGTGATGATACCCTCTGCAGATGAATTCAACCTCAATGCCAAGCTTTGTTTTTCGATCCTCGTACACCTTAATGGCGTATTCGCGCATTTTTCTGCGAGCCTGGGCTAAATCGGATAATGCGGCTGCCTGCAAATGGTCGATCATCGCATTCGTTAGCTCCGGGGTCTTTAAATCTGCTCTGCATAGAATCGAACGGTCATGCTCTAACACATCAAGTAAAAGGGGTAATAAAATATAATCCTTCACCAGTTGGGTCTCATCTGGTTTCAACCCAATACTCAACATCATTAACCACCTCATTGACGGGAACGTTTGTTTGTATTATATGCGAACATTCGTTCTTTTATCAATGTAAATTATACCCTTATGATGACGAATCAGAAACTCACAGGCAGTACCCATCATAATCAGTGATTGAAGCCCCCACCTGGAACCTTTCAATCAACGGATGGTTTTTGTTCAGATTCACTTTCATTACAAAATCGGAAGGGATCTCTTGGATGCAAAACGAAATATCCTCCTGTAAAAATTCCGGTCTTTCAATATCGTAAAATTTCCCGGCCGCTTCTGACTTTCGAATTCGCTCAATGGTTTGTTCGGCAGATATACGATTAGTGCCTTGGAGAATTTCCGATATATATTGTGCGCAGGCCAGATCATCATCCCCTGACGGATGCGAAGCAATTACATTAATCATCATGTCATCGTCTTTTAATAAGTTCCTCTTTATAAACTCTGCGGTTGTTCTTGCATTTGTGAACCCGGTAACGAATAGATGCTCGGTGCTCAATGCGTTTAGGGTGGCTGTAACTCCATTGGTTGTCTTTTGGATCAGAAATTTCTCCCGAAGATCGAAGTCATGTAAACGCGCAGGCGAATTATCCAGCTCAAACCCCGGAATCGGCAGACCCTGTATCTCTCCCGCCAATAAAAAGTCAGGATAGATTTTCTTTAGACGCAAGGCATCGTCCAGAGTTCCTGCCAGAATGATACCCTGAACCCCATGGATAAAGGCGTAGTGCGCTACGGTAAAAGCCCTTATAACATCAATTACAATATTGATGTGTGATGCGTCCAAGGTGTGATGGTGTCCTTGAATAATCTGTATTGGCATGTCGTATCCCCTTTTACCCGGCATAATGGGCTATTTTAGTAACAGTATATTTGCCCAAACCCAAGGAGTGCTCAAATCCTCTGATGGATTCAGCAGCAGTGATGGAATATTAAATCCGGATGTGGTGATAATTAGGAAGCATGGAAATAAAGAAAATGTTCTGTTCTACACGAACTTCAAGTCCGAGGAGCGATACCATGGAGAAGACCAAAAAGCGAAAACTGAATATCAGCTTTCATAGCGATATCGACCTGCAGACCGACTCCGAGGAGACACAAGACAGCGAATCCGCCGGAAAATCAAAAACTTCTACCGGCTCAAAGGGTCAAGTGTGGGAATTTATCGCACTGGCAACGATCCCGATCGTGCTCGTTTTTGGCAATTCCATGCTAGTTCCGGGGCTTCCTGAAATGCAAAGGGAACTGGGTATCAGTAAATTCCAAAGCAGCTTGATCATCACGATTTTCTCCTTGGCAGCAGGCTTGTTTATTCCGATTATTGGTTATTTGTCCGATCGATTTGGACGCAAAGTTATTATTATACCCGCCCTGATCATATATGGAGGTGCCGGTATTCTGGCAGGATTCGGTGCCATTTGGAACTCTTTTGGGGTGATTATTACAGCGAGGGCGATTCAGGGGCTAGCGGCTGCCGGAACAGCACCGATTGCCATGGCGCTCGTCGGCGATTTATACGATGGCGGGACAGAGAGCAAGGCACTGGGCTTAATCGAAGCCTCCAATGGCGCCGGCAAGGTACTCAGCCCGATCATCGGCTCCTTGCTTATGCTGATCGTATGGTATGCTTCCTTCTTTGCATTTCCCGTGTTCTGTGCACTATCGTTGCTGGCCGTCATTTTTATGATCAAGGAATCAAAACAACATTCAAAGCAAGAACTAAGGAAGTACCTCGGAAAAATCGGGGACATCTTTAAAGAAAAAGGCCGCTGGCTCATCACTGCTTTTTTTGCCGGTTCGCTGGGGCTATTCATTTTGTTTGGCATACTGTTTTATCTATCCAACATTCTTGAAGACAAGCCTTATAACATTGACGGGGTCGTGAAGGGCTTGATTTTGGCCATTCCATTGCTTGGGATGGTTATCACTTCCTATACGACGGGAAGCTTGATCAAGAAGAATGGCCTGTTGATTCGTTGGCTGATGAATATCGGGCTGATTGCCATGACCCTGTCTCTGGCAGCTACACTTTTCTTTTTTAAGAACATTTACGTGTTTATCGGGCTGCTGACAGTCAGCTGTATCGGAACCGGAATGCTTCTTCCTTGCTTGAATACGATGATCACCGGTGCTGTTGAGAAAAGTGAGCGAGGGATGATTACGTCCCTTTACAATAGCTTGCGATTTTTGGGAGTTGCAGCAGGGCCGCCCTTGTTCGGATGGATGATGGATAAATCGGATCAGGTTGTTTTTATAACCGTGTCTTCACTATCTTTGGTTACTCTAGGTTTGGTGTTCTTTTTGATTAAGCCGCCGCGGCAGATCGGATGACCGGACAAATCCCTATGACAAAAGATGGGCACCTGTCAATGGGTATGAGCATATTATGCCAATGTCATTGGATTAAACGACTAAATCAAAAAGAATTGAGGAGATCCTAGAATGAACAGTTCCCTGCGAACAGTTTGGCCCATGGAGATATGTGATCCGAGCGGGCTGCGCGAAAATCCCGAACACGGCAAAAAAGACCACGACACCTACGGGGTCATGGAACGCGGGATGACGATGGTAATTGATAAAGGCCTGGGTAGAAACATGTTCTCAGATGTGATCGAAACAGCCTCGGATTACATCGATTGTGTCAAATTCGGTTTTGGGACGGCTCCGCTGTATAAAACGGAAATGCTGCTATACAAGATCAATCTAGCCAAACAACATGGAATCACGGTCATGCCCGGCGGGACCTTGCTTGAGACAGCCGTGCAGCAAGATGTCGTCCCCGCATTTTTTAATACCGTTTGCCGTCTTGGATTTAACGCTATAGAAGTATCTGACGGCACGATTGAGATGTCTCGAAAAAAACGAACGGAACTCATTCGGGAAGGTAAACAACGCGGACTTCGGGTTTATACGGAGTATGGTAAAAAACAATCCGGTTCCCACATCGACGCCGAAATGCTAGCGTATACAATGGAAGCGGATTTAGACGTAGGCGCGGAGTTTATCATCGTTGAAGCGCGCGAGTCTGGACTAGGCATCGGTATTTACGATAAGCATGGCGAGTGTCAGGAAGAAATGATAAATAATATCATCGACAACGTGTCGGATGCAAGAAAGCTGATTTGGGAGGCACCTCTTAAGCAGCAGCAAGCGATGCTTCTCCGCAAATTTGGATCTCACGTACATTTGGGAAATATCCAACCCACCGAAGTGCTTTCCCTTGAAACGATGCGCCGGGGTCTTCGTCAAGATACGTTTGAACTCGGGGTGAGAGAGAAACAAACCGATGGATTTTGTTACGTAATTTAAACATAGACCAAACCACAAGAGAATGTTAAATACTAGAGGGCTGCCTATGGATATCTCCAGAGTCAGCCTATACATATTTTCGTTAAAAAGTTCTATCCCGGTATCCCCTCCAGAGAACAAGCATACACTTAAAAAAGCAGGACTAGCTTGTTACTCTAATCTATGAAGGATGATTCCGTGTGAACTTACAGATCCTACCCGGGCGGAAGAGCCCCTTTTTCTATCGTCATGCTTCCAAGAAACTTTTCTACATTACCGCCGGCTCCATCATTCAAGGTTTTGCTATGGCCATGTTCTTGTTTCCTCACGCCATTCCTTCGGGGGGAGGAGCTGGAATCGCGGTGCTTCTGAACCATGCGTTCGAGATCCCGATGAGTCTCGGACTGTGGCTCGCTAATTTTATTTTCCTTGCCTTTACAGTCCCTTATCTTGATGGTGTCAGTGCCTTCGGGACCATATTTGTTATAACAGTGACGTCCGTTTCCGTTAATTTCTTCGAGGTGTTCCTAGAACCCCCGTTCGGCAACGTATGGATCGATCTTCTATTCGGCTCGGTTATTCTCGGAACAGGTGTCGCCATCCTCATAAAGCAGAGGGTATCGAATGGGGGAATCGGTTATGTTGCCTTAGCCATTTATAAGTATAAAAGAATCAACCCGGGCACCTCATTGTTCTGGATGAATGGAATCATATTCGCTTTCGCTGCCTATGCGATCGATTGGAAAATTATTATCCTTGCAGTTGTATGCCAGTGGATATCGACCCGGATCATTAACTGGATTCACCAGTTCCCTCCCCCGAAATCGGTCTATCAACCCGCTTGGCGCAAAAAGTGATTATGTATACGTGTAAGAGTGATTGACAAATATAACAAAAATATGGAAATTTGGGTCGTACGACCTATATTAAATGAAAAACAATGTAAGTTATAGTTTGAATAAGTCATAACATGTTTGGATATTCGACAAATTCATACTCTTCGTACGACAATAGCAAACCCGCTGAAAAGCGGCGACGCAAAGCTACAGGGGCTAATGTGGATCTTGCTTCAGACCGCGATGCCAGCCAGCTGCCGAATACGACGGAAGCCTCCGTCCTATTTTGCTATGGTTCATAATGGATGGTTTTTTTTATTTTTTGCTGTGAGCTGTCGAATGCAGCAGCGATGAATAGTAGATCGATTTCATTATTTAACGCTTATTCTTACAAGGGAAGAAGGGAAATAATGGGTCAAAGAACACTGGTAGAAGTAAACAATCATTTTCCTAATATCCTCAGTATGACTGAAATAAAACAAAGGTTGATTGAACGGAAAGAAATTCTTTATTTGCTGCAAGAGGAAACCAGGAATATGAACAATTTGCTGTCCATACCTTATTTATTTGTTATAACAGATACGGATGGTGCCGTTATCGATTATTGCGGAACAGGTTCTTTAAGAAGTTTCCTCGAGAGGAATAATATAAAAAATGGGACCTCGTTGGCAATGAAAGACGCAGGAAGCAACGCTATTTCATTATCTATGGAACAACAAGCGCTTTCTGTCGTAATTGGGGCCGAGCATTGTAATCGCGTGTTTTCAGAATTGGCGTGTGTTTGTACTCCCCTTCGAATAAAAAATGTGATCATAGGCTACCTTGGTCTTAGTTTTCATTATTTGCACGAAGTTACATTTGCCATACCGCTCATTGAACACCTGGCCAAGAATATTGAAGAAAAATTACCTCAAAAGGATCCCGTTCTGCAAAGGGAGCTGATCTATTCTCACTTTCACCAATATGAATTAACGAATCGCGAGAAAGAAATAGCCTATGGGTGGCTTGAGAATAAAAATGTCCCTGAAATTGCTGATATTTATGGTATTAGCCAAAGCACGGTTCGTACTTTTATTAAAAAGATCTATGCAAAAACGAGAGTCAACCACAAAGGAGCATTTCTTAAAAAATTTACATAACCGTCATAAAACTTGTCTTAAAATAAAGATTACCCAATTATGGGTATTTTTTTTGTTACCGTCGAAATTTATAATGATAAGTAAGTTATATATACTGATTCGCGTTATCGATAACTGTGGCAACTGTCATCAATCACTTGTTACGACGGGGGTGGGTGAACAAGGTGATTTCTATCGAGAGTGAACTCAAACAAGTATCGAAAAAACTCGAACTTCTCCGAAGAGAACTTGAGCGAGTGGCCAGCAGTTTCGAATTGGTGCATCAAGATGTTGTCGCAATTTCACAGTCGTTGGATAAGCTGATTATTCGTTACATGGAATTAAAAAACCAAGAGGAATATATTAAAAAAAAGTAGATCTTCTTCATATTTGAATCAAGGCACAGAAGATACCTTCTGTGCCTTATGTGTTTCCAGCGTTCAAGAAAAATCGAGAGTCAGTAACCAAGGTGGGTAAAATAACAAATCCTCTTCCGCATAACGAAAGAGATCACAAGCCCAAATTTTGGTCAATGACCATAGAAGATATCTATTTAGGCGGTGAAACAAATGCCATCGCAAATATTATCAAGTGGAAAGAACAAATACGATGTGAATTAAAATAAGAAGATTTATTAAGGCAAGAAGTAAAAAGATGACCTCCGACATTCGGAGGTCATCTTCTGTTCATGGACGGCCTTCATGAATCCATGACCAGCACGCGAAGGGAGGTGCGGCGGAGGATTCGCGAAGCCAGCCAGCAGCCGCTGATGGCGATAACAAGCGCGATCAGAGTCAGCCCAATGACGAGCGGCCATTCCATGATAAGCGGCAGCTTGACAATCCCATAGGCAGAGAGCAGACCGCGCAGCACGGCCGGCAATGCGTAGACGCCGCAAGCGATGCCAGCCAGCGCACCGAGCGCAGCCAGTCCGGCAATGCCGCTTGTCAAGGCACGACGAATGTCGGTTGCGGTCAGGCCGAGCGAGGCATAAATGCCATATGTTTTCGTTTCCTTACGAATATGCAGCCGGCAAGTTGTATAAACAATAAGACAAGTGACAGCCATGAACAGTAGGGCCAGCATACTCATCGGAATGAGCAAAACCGCCGCAGCTTCTTTGAATACGGAATCGAGCAGCACTTCCTGCTTCAGCGCTTGAATGGAAGGGCTGTAACGTTCGTTCAACTGCTGCACAAACGCATCGCTGTCCGTATTGTCCTTTAGTTGAATAAACCCGGCGTCTGGATTCAACTGCTCGACAAGATCCGATGTGACCCTGGCGACATTCGACATATTGGAAATGGACTGAAAAGTGCCGGTGATCAGCAATGGATGCGGTTCGCCTTCAATGTAGATCGTGAGTACGTCGCCGATGCCTTTTTGCAATTTACGGGCAATATTGATTCCGATAGAAATTTCATTAGGGAGTGCAGGATTACGGCCTGCAAGCGAGGCAAATCCGATCTCGTCCATGCTGCCTTCTACGACCGTCAAAGGGAGACTGAATGTCTGTTGAGGCTTGTCATCCACTTCGGCCATGGCGATGACGCCGGTGGCTGATCCGGACCAGTTCAGACTGTGAACCCGAGGGTCGCTTTGGATATAAGATTGCATTTCCGCCCGATCCATACCTTCCGCATGGATAACCATAATCGCGATATCTGCATCGTCATAACCCCACTGGGCCGACGTTTCACTGATGCGATAGATGCTGGTCACCAGCACGGCGCCAAAGACGAGCACAGCCACTGTGATGCTCATCAACAGAAAGATCAGCGCTGCGCTTTTTTTGTTGCCGCTCACATGCTTCCAGCCGATAACCGTGGGTACGGACCATCGGTCCAGCAGTTTTTTGCGGGCGCCATGCCGATGGATACGACTATGTGAAGACTCCGACATGCCGTAACGGATCGCTTGAATGGGCTCGATATGGCGTGTCTTGGAAGCATAAACAAGGACGCATAGAAGGATAATGAGCAGCAGGCCGCAGCCAGTCCAGATCGCAACGTCTGCCGCTTGAACGGGAACAGGAGCTGTGTCGGATTTGAGGAAAGACAGGGAATTCTGGATGATGACATCTGAAAGGAAGTGGCTTGCAATCAGTGCCGGGACCAAGGCGACAATCGTCATTAAACCGTACTGCAGCAAGTAGGTGCCGATGATGCGTTCGGAGGTCATGCCAATCGATTTGAGAATGCCGATCGTGCGGTAATTGGCAAGGATTGTGTCCGTGATCGTAAAGCCGATTGTGAGCAAGGCGACGAGGATCATGACCAGTCCGAGGAAACTCATCACAAAGCCGATCACCTTGTTCATGATAAAATAAAAGGCCGACAATTCGGCAAACGAAACGCGTTCCTCTAAAAACGGCGAACCGAGCGCCTGCTCAAAGCGCTGCCAGTATTCCTCGCTTTGTTCAGGATACGCATAGCGAAGCGACAACATGTATTGCTCCTGAGTGGACAAGCTACCCATGGTTGACCGATAGTCGGCTTCGTTCATCCAGATGCGGGCAGTGGTCGAGAAAGGACCGCCATGGGATATGTCAATGACAATCGCACCGATCGTGAATTGTGCCGGTGCAGACCCTGAGGTGAATAGCAATTCATCGCCGATATGCATGTTGTATTTGTAGGCAAGCGAGGTGGGTATCCAGATTTCGCCGACTTCCGGAACCGTCAGATGCTCAGGGCCTGTACCGGGAAGAGGATTGTTGACCCCATGCGGCATCGGCGGGGTATTGATCATATACAGATAAAGATTGGGCAATTCTTCCCCGTTAAAGACCAGTCCGGTCCATGGCTTGTAAGGGATTAAGCTGGACGTGTTTACGCCTTCTTGGCTGGACCACCAGTCGGCTACCAACTGTTCGTCATGCAGCCCACGGGTCATATTTATGACTTCGTGCGCACCATGAGCAGCCGTATGGCGATCATTGAATACATTTTCCGTATTCATCAAGACCGTGAATGCGGTGCTGACGAGTAGAGCGGATAGGGCAATAAGCAATGCGATCAGCGTGTTTTGCAATTTTCTTTTGCGCAGGTTGCCCCAGCAGAGTGTTAATATGGCTCGCATCCCAGACTACCTCCTCCCGGTGACATAAGCGAAGATCATCGCTTCCCGCTCGGAGGCCTGTTCCGGACTGTAGGGCCCCATATCCAGCGTGCCACCGATCTTGCCGTCGCGAATGTAGATAAGGCGATTGCCCCGGCAGGCTGCCTTCATGTCGTGGGTGACCATGACAATCGATTGACCGTCCGCATGCATCCGGCTCAATATATCAAGCACCGTAACGCCTTGCTCGAAGTTCAGACTGCCGGTAGGTTCATCAGCGAAAATGATGTCCGGGTTATTGATGAGCGCCCTGGCGATTGCCGCCCGCTGCTGCTGCCCTCCGGATACTTGGGAAGGCAACCGGCTGCTCTGTTTATCGAGGGAGAGATTGACCATCAAGTCATTTGCCCGTTGCCGTACTTGTTCCTTGTCCTGATTTGCGATATATCCAGGGAGGGCAATGTTATCGAACAGCGACAGATCGGGTACAAGGTTGCTGTTTTGATAGATAAAACCGATCCGATTCGCCCGAAAGCGTGCAAGCTCCTTGGCTGAAAATTGATCAAAGCGCTGTCCCTGCAGACAGACTTCTCCGGTTGTCACTTCATCAAGTCCGCTGAGCAAGTACAGCAAGGTGGACTTTCCCGACCCCGAGTCCCCCATGATGACCGTAAAATCTCCCGCGTAAATCGACAGATCGACATTCCGAATGGCATGATACTGCTCCTTGCCGGTGGTGTATGTTTTACATAAATTTGCAGCTTGCAGCATGATGGTTTTGCTTGAAGGCATATTCTGATCTCCTCTCTTATCTTCCCATGCCACCAAATTATAGAGAACGATTCTTGCACAGTTGTTATCAAATTATAAATAAAGTATGACAGGGGTCAGCTGAGGGGCAGAGTCAAGTAGAAAGTCGTTCCCTGCTGCTGTTGGCTGTGAAAAGAGATCGTGCCGCCATGCGCTTCCATAATATACTTGCAAATCGACAACCCAAGTCCGACCCCGTGGCGCTCGGTCGGTTGGATGGCCGTTCGTTGTGAAACGCTGCCTTGGTAGTACCGATCAAAAATAAAAGGCATATCCTGCGGGGAAATTCCGCTCCCTGTATCGGAGACGATGATCTGCAGGCAGGATGTTTCCGAGTGTTCTTCAACAGCGAGTCGAATCGTATCCCCGGGCTCCGTATGCTTCAGTGCGTTCGTGACGAGATTGGACAGAACTTGCTCGATCCGTATGGCATCGATAACGACAAGCACGTTGGGAATAGCAGAGGGTTCTTGGCAGTGTACGCCCATCGTACGGATATAATGAGCCATCGCCCGCAAGATCGGCTCCAGCGTTGGAGCACTGTATTGCTCAATCGGATGTACGGCAATCTGCTCCAGATCACGCAGCGCGTGCAGCAGCAAATCGTCTACGAGCACGGTCATCTTGCTCGTATTCGCATGCACCACCTCAAGGTATGCCATCACACTCGGCAGATCCGGGCATATACCTTCCCGAATTGCATCGATATAGGCTTTGATCGTTGCCAGCGGAGTTTTTAAGTCATGAGACAGATTGGAAATCAGCTCTTTGTGCGACTGGCTGTGCGCGGCTTGCTGCATATGCAAATTACGAATCTCTTCACGCATGAGATCAAATACGGCATAGAGCTCCCCGACCTCGTTATCGCTGGTCCATTCGGCACGCTGCTCGTAGTTGCCTTTCAATATAGCTTCGGCATAAGGCTTGAGCCCGGCAACAGGCTGAACCCAATCACGCTGCACCCGACGTCCGATGGAGAAGAATAAATAAAGCAGCGTCAAGAGTGCCAGAGATAGCATGATCCATGGCACATAGATAAAGGAGTCGGAGGGGGGCATTACTGCAGTCACGACAGATGCAGGCACAGCAAACTGAGCGTAGCCCACAAAGCTCTTGCTGCCGGCGTCCAGCAGCGGAAAAGCGAGATGATAATAGGGCGGTTCGCCGTCAGAAATACGCAGCGTGTAGTCGAGTTCAAAGCGCGGATCAATATGGCGCACGGATGAATCATCGCTGTCATAGATCATCGTTCCGTCAGGAAATACAACCTTGAGGCCGATCCCTGTCTCTTGACTCCAGCTGGTTAATTGCCGCCGAATCGGAGCATCGGCCAGCAGCAAGTCAGCATGCTCATTCTCCAGGCTATGGACAACCGTATTTGTCAGCACGCGAATTGGGTTGACAATGGATGACGAAGCGGGTTGGTTTGAGGGCCAAGCGAGCCAGACGACGGATAGCAAAATAACCATAACAGATAGGCAGGCTGCCCAGAGCCTTCTTGTATGCCACGATTTCCAGTACATGGGGGCTACGCCGTCTCATCGGGGTTGAATTTATAACCGACGCCCCAAACCGTTTTGATATAGGAGGAGTTGATCTCGGCCCTCTCCAGCTTCTCGCGGAGCCGCCTAATGTAGACCGTGATGGTATTATCCTCGACATATGCTGAATACCCCCAGACCTGATCCAGCAGCTGCGACTTGGTAAACACTTGATTCGGGTTGGATGCCAGGAAGTAAAGCAGATCAAATTCTTTAGCGGATAACGAAATTTCCTGCTGTCCGACCATGACTTTGCGGGCATTTTTATCAATCGATAGAGCGCCGAATTGCAGTCGCTGCTGCGGGGATGCCTGGAGTTTCGGGTCTGCAATTCTGCGCAAATGTGCCTGAACGCGGGCGACCAGTTCACTGAGCGAGAAAGGCTTGGTCATATAATCATCGGCGCCGAAACCAAGGGCAAGCACTTTGTCCGTATCGCTGCTGCGGGCACTTAAAATAAGAATGGGCGCAGCCGTCAACGTACGGAGCTTGCGGCATACTTCAATTCCGTCAGCATCAGGCAATGTCAGATCGAGAATGATAAAATCCGGCTGCCGGTTGCGGACTTCCTGCAATCCGTCGCTGGCATTTTCCGTGATGAATGTGCTGAATCCCTGAACACGCAAATAATCATTCACAATGCGCGAGATATCCTGTTCATCTTCAATGATCAGTACTGTTTTAGGAGAATTCATGAAATAGTCGCCCCTGTTCCGTATGCTTAAATAGTGAGTCCATTATAGCATGGGCCGGAATGAAGCATAGGGAAAATAAGGGGAACCTTACCAATTGAAAGGCTTGGTGTGAAGTGTAGTCATATCAGGAACACGGTTACCTGAACTGTGGAGCGCGCAGCCAGAGAGTGGTTTTATTGGAAACTGAGACGAACAACAGCTATCGGGAATATCCCGATAGCTGTTTTCATCGTTTCGGATATCAGTCTGCCGCTTTCGTTATTTTGTCCATGTACCGATCTTATAAGCTCCGTCTGATAGACGTTCCGTATTAGCAAAATCAACCCCAGGTTGGTGGTTTGTAGACGGATCAAGAATAGCGATTGCCAGCTCATAGGTTCCGTTTGCCAGCGTGTTGGTGGAGATAGAGCCTGAGACCGTATGCAAGCCGGTTCTCCAGGTTGTTACGTCTGCGGTTGTCGTTTGACGCGCCACGATGTTCCCGCCGCTGCGCAGCTGGATTTCAACAGGCCAGTTGAACGGGAAGTGCTGAACCCCCTTATTTTCCACAGCGATGGATACATCTAATGAGTCTCCGGTATTCACGTTCGGATATGCCGCCTTCTTCACGACAAAGTGATAGCCCATTCGTTTCTTCAGTGTATCCATATTGCCCTGCAAAGGATTGCCCAGCGCCAAGGAAGCCGGAGCATTCGGTCCCAGCCAGCTCGGTTTGCTGAGCTCGGTCTGCCGCAGTGTCTCATTGAAGCCGCTGCCAGTTGTAAGTGCAGCATTCATGCCATAGGCACCGCCGTAAAATTCACCGCCAGATACGCGCGTGTCCCAGAAGTTGGCATGGTTTGGCTGCTGCTGGCCGATATCATCCCAATAACCGTTCTGTGTGCCGGTGTACCATCCCCATTCGGAATCGAAGCTCGGCTGATCGCCGAACATATCATTATACATTCCAAGAACCAGACCCTTGTTATTATTCTTGGCCAATTCCACGCTTCGTCTGATCAAGAGCTGCGTATGATCCTCCTGATCGGCAAATGCATCGATATAATGCTGAATGTACTGATTGGATATTTCGTTCGGAGGAAATGCGCCCGTATAGTTGCTTTCCCCGTTCGGTCCGATGTAAGGCCAGGTGTGGAATTCCGCCCAATGGCCAAGCGAACCGATTTGTACAAAAGCAATCGGGCTGTCAGCCGTGTTCGTAATGCTCCGCAATCGCCTCAATGGCAAGCTTATGTCTGGCGATCAGATACTCGGAACTGTAATTGGGTGAGAAGCCCGTGTTGTTGCCGGCTCCCATGCCTCCGGTTGCATCCTGGTAGGCCTTGCCTGGAGATTGTCCCAGACTTACCATGTCATGATAGAGCCAGTCAGGTATATCCCGGTGAGGCACGCCGGAAGGACTGTCCAGAATAACGCGAAGGACTACCTTGACTCCGCGGCTTTGCCAATAGTCGAAATGGTTGGACGCTTCAATCGCATTGAAATCATAGTTGCCTTTGGTTGGCTCTAACTCCTTCCAGGTGACACCGGCATACACGAGACGGTGGTCCTGAGGGTAATGGGTAGATTTCGCTGAAGGTGCCCAGCCCTTAAACGGGTTATTAAGCGGATCATCCAGCTCGCTTGGGTAAAATTCGATCCGGTCTTCTCCGGGATTACCTGCCTTAAGCGTATAAACGGGAAGGGACTGGTTCTGCGCTGGCAGTCGGTTTATATCCGAGTTGTTATCCAGATATCCGATGTTCACACTGCTGCCTGTTGCAAGTCCAAGCGTAGCGAGAGGGAGTGCAGCTTCAATGGTCGATGAGGTACGTACATATTGAGAAGAAGGAAGAGTCGAAGACAAATTCCAATTCCAGGTGGTTCCATTTCCTGCATAGCGATATAGCGATTGATTCTCGAGGAGCCATTCAATACCGGACGCACCCCATCCGAAGGCTTGATATCCGGTCGAAGTTTTCCCGTCCGTATTCAGCCAGAAGCTCCCCATGTTGGTGCTAAGGCCGGCGCCTTCCACAAGCAGATACAGATTGCTGTCATCGTGGGCAGCCTTTAGGACGCCAGCTGTTCCCGAATTCGTGGAAATAACCGGAATCCCTTCCCAGTCGCCCGGATTACCATCGATAACGATGGAGGCTGCTTCCGCAGTCGAAATAAAGAGGGGAGAAGGGAATAAGGCAATAAGAATGGCCGTCATCGTAAAAACAGTAAGCGTCAACTTCATTTTGATACCCCATGCTTTCATGTCAAACCTCCTCACAAAATGATGGATGTCATAAAGCCCGCAAATCCAAACTTCTTTATTAACGGTAGAAATCATTCTACCTAATCTGAAGCTTTCACCCCCTTTCCAATTGAAGTTCCCGCATCCACCATGAAAAAAAGAGCACCGTGTCGGGTGCTTCTTGTGCAGTGGGTCTATGGGCAAAGAACATATTCATCTCGTCTTTGTTGCAGTCATTAAGTAGAACTGCGTACGATCAAGCGGGTAGGCAAAATCACTTTCTTAGGCAGCAGTTGATTTCCATTTATTCTGTCGATCAGGTTGTCGACGGCAACCATGCCGATTTCTTTTGTCGGTACGTCGATCGTTGATAGGGGGGGATTGGAATATTTGGATACCTCAATATTAGATAAGCCTATGACGGCTACTTCATTAGGAACGGAAATGCCGTTGTTATACAAGCCATTGAGGGCGGCCATAGCCATTAGATCGCTGCCTGCAAAGAAGGCGGTCGGGCAATTTTTGGTTTTGCATAAATGATTTATTTGTTCAATGCAGACCGCTTCATCCCACATGCAATCAATAACCCACTCGGGATTCACCGACATTCCGGCAGCATGCATGCTGGCGTAGTAGCCTCGGTAACGGCGGCTGTCTTTCAGGTTATTCGTTAATCCGCTTCCCCCGATGTATCCAATCCGGGTGTGACCTTTGTCAATGAGATGGTTGACGGCCATCGAAGCGACATTGTAATGATCATAGCCCACATTATCGATATCCCCGCGTTCGGTATCAATCCCCACGATATAAGGAACCTGCTTGCGTATATACTCATAGGTTTCACCGTTCAACGATTCCATAAGAATCAGGCCGGTAATCGGTTCGCTGAATGTATGGAATAAAATCTTGCTGTCATTCAGTTCAATTCCAGTCCGAATAAAGGAAATGTTATATCCCGCACTCAGCAATCGCTCTTCCACGCCGGATAAAATCGACATGAAATAAGGATCGTTGTATTTATCCTTTGTAACGCTTAGTACACACCCGATTTTGATGTGCGACTTGCTGTCGGAATGATCCGTGGTTACAACTTTCCGCTTGGGACTTGAAGTGATTTTATAGTTGAGCTGCGTAACCGCCTGCCACACCCGTTCCCGGGTTTCGTCCGTAATTTTATATTTCGTATCATTGTTTAACACTCTGGATACGGTGGCGGTAGATACATTTGCTAATTTAGCAACATCCCGAATGGTACTCATAAATAAACACATTCTCCTTTTTAGTTACGAATAGTCACCATTTAGAGTTTATAGGAATGTTACATGGTAAACAATGATGGACTTGATAAATGTCTTGTTGCGTAATTTGTTGCGTGATAACGTTACGTTATTCAAGTGTATCTATATTCACGATTAAAATCAATCATAACATGTTTCTGTCGTGCTGTGTTACTACAAATTTTAAAAAAAAACCAAAATTATTATTGCAAGGATACGCAGGGATGATATAACATGAAATCACGAAATATCACAAGTTTTACGTCGTTTTGTTACGTTATATTAACGTAACAAAACGAGGGTGTTTGTTTATCAGGCGGCGGGGGGTTGATTAGAACATGAACAAAGCAGTAACGGTTTACCCCATGATGTTAGAAGACATCCTAAACAACCCGGGCATAGGTTTTACGGCAGCACCAGGGTTAATGGGAGACCTGGATCGGATCTGCGACAATCGAGGGGAAGAGCACAAGAAATATAAGTTCACGGAAGACAGCAGAACGTACAATCATCCCGACAGCAAAGTGTATTTCTGCAGCGTGCGCTGGCGGGATCTGGAAGTTCGCCAAGGAGAGTACAGGTGGGAGGTTCTTGAGGAGAGGCTGGACTACGCCAAATCGATAGGCTGTACGGCCGTGGTTCGCTGTTCCCCATACGCGTTAAGCGAAGAGGATGATATACCCGCCTGGTATCGTGCGGAACATCCGGAGGAGCCGGACTTTCCGTTCTGGAGAGTAGATCCTGAGACAACACCCTATGTGTTGTATTGGTCTGACTTTATCAAAGCGTTTGCCGCACGGTTTGACGGACATCCGGTCATAAGCTCGGTTGATTTGACGATTGTAGGGGCCTGGGGAGAAGGCGGCGGAACGGAGTTTTTAAAGCCGGAGGCCATTAAACACATTACAGATGCCTACCTGGATGGGTTTAAGATAACCCCTCTCCAAGCATTGCTGCATGATGCCTTGTCGATCAGCATCATGAAGGAGCGCAAAGCCAAAGTGGGCTTTCGCGTCGATTGCTTGGGTGATATGGGCGGCTTTCATGGAAATGAGTGGTCACATATGACGGATTTCTATCCCCAGAATATTCAGAATTTCAAGATGGGCGATGCCTGGGAGAAGGCTCCGGTTCTATTTGAAGCATGCTGGCACATGAATGATTGGTATCTTCAGGGCTGGGATATGGATTATATCATTCAAGAAACGCTGAAGTGGCATATTTCATCCTTTAACAATAAAGGAACGGTAGTCCCCGAACCGTGGAAAGAGAAGGTCAAGGCTTGGCTGAACAAGATGGGATACCGCTTTGAATTGAGAAAGTTCACGTACGATTCGTTGGTGAAGACGGGCGGTCAGCTAAAAATCAGTGCATTGTGGGCTAATGTAGGAGTAGCGCCGATTTATAATCCTTATCCGCTGGTTGTGAGGCTTACTGGCCAAGATCAAACCTATACGCTGCGCAGCAGAGAGGATATTAGGGAGTGGCTGCCGGACGAAGATATTGTGTGGGAAGAGGGTTTCGGTTTACCCGGTAATATGTCCGAAGGCGAATATCAGTTGGAGATAGGCATCGAAACCGGGGTTAAGGAAATCGGGAATATCCAGCTGGCCATCGAGGGGAACAAGGACGGTTATTACCCGATGGGCAAGTTAACAGTTGAACGGGGGAGACAAGGAAATGGAGAGTCTGTTGAAGTTTAACGAGTGTATCGCAATCTGCAACTTTGATTACCTGCCAGAAGGGTTGGAAGCTAAATATGATCGATATAAACCGGATGGCAAGCCCCATCTTATCCCGCGGGAGTTCTTGTCCGGAATCTTTGAGCAGTATCAAATTCCTGAACCTATCCGCCAATGGCTCGTTCATGGGGTTGAGGCGATAGAAAAGGATGACGTACTATTTCATTTTACCCAATTCTTAGTAGAGGATATGTGCACTTTGCGCAATCGCTGTGATGAGACCCATTATACGAATATGACGCCAGGATGCATGGCGCAATACGGAGAATTATACTCCTTTCTTTTGCTGCTGGCCTGCGTTGTTCCTTCCATGAGCATGCTGGAGGCGCGTGCCATACCTAAAGCTTACTACGAGCAGATCCCTCAACAGCCCCTGAAGCTTCAATTGGAAAAACTGGTGCTCCGCGGCGATGCCAAGGTTCATGATTTTCCATGGGTGATGAATTTTTATACCTGCTCCATCTTTCTGTTAGACCGGTTTTATTTTATCCCCTACCGATTTGAGGATCCTTTCACCATGTTCCGTCATGTGAACACGCAGGAGGTCATTGCGCTTCGGCACGCAGGCGAAGAATTTCGCAGCGATGGACAACGGAACGGAATCAATGATGTATATGATCTTCAAGGAAACTTCACCTCAGAATGGCACGAGAATGCCGAGTTTGTCATCGCTAATCGGATAAATCCCATGGGATTCGTTGAAAGAGAAACGACGCCGATCCTGAAGAAGGAATGGGAGACGGTACTTCAAACAGGGGATACGCTGTTAGCGCTCCACATTCCATCCGGCCCCGGGTACACGCCGGACAGGTTGAAGAATTCCATGGAGATGGCTGCTGCATTCTATGACCAGTACTTTCCGGAGTTACCCATCAAAGGCTTCTGGAGCTCAAGCTGGCTTTATGATACCAGGCTGTCGCTTATCCTGGATCATGAAAGAAGCAATATTGTCCTCGTTCAACGACAATTCTATAATTATCCGACCATGGAAGGGGACGGCATGCTGCGTTATGAAGCCTTTGGGGACAGGAAGGCAGACCCGGCCCGAAACCCAGGCGAATATACAACCTCCCTGCAAAAAGCAGCAGCGGCATATATGGAGACGGGAGCCCGTTTTAACACATTAAGCATGGTTGTATTGCGGGAGGATATCGACAAGATTGGCAGCCGGCCGTACATAACCGACGCAGACATCGAGCAATTCCATCGCACCGTTGACAGCCATTTGCAAGGGAGAGAAGAGGATGGGGAAATACTCGCTTGAAAATTACGAGAAGTATAAAACCGTAAAAATCCGACCGCAACCCTTATTGAACCGGGAGTTTGATGCAAGCCAAGGTCCATTCGAATACGTCTCCTTTTTCTGGAGAGCGCTTGAGCCGGTTCGAGGAGAATACAGGCTTGAAGCGATCAAAGAAGCACTGCGTACGGCCCATAATCCCATTCTTGTCCTGGTACCGGAATTGCCGATCTGGGTTCAGGGTTACGAACCTGATTGTTTTGCGGCCTTGGTCCGAAAAATCGGGAGTTATATCGACTCCGACAGACGCTTAACAGCCGTTCTGATATCAACCTTAGCTGACAGTAAGGAAGAATGGAACGCTTATGTGGAGTCGTTTGAGACGCAGACGCTGCTAGCCGAACTGCAGAATGACAGATTGATTCAACATGTAAGAGACCGCGGCCGCGGATTTGGCCTGCTGGTGAAGTGCGGTGAGGAGAATTGGATCGAATGCTGTGAGGCTTTTGCCATACATAGGCTGCAGAAGGTATGGAAGCGTTACCAGGTGGTCCTTGATGTGACCGATAACGTTTGCGGTCCTCATACCAGACGCGAGGCATATCGCTGGCACGCCGCCCTCTCCAATCTGAATATAGGACTTGGATATCATCTAACTTTACGCAGACTGACGTATCCGGAAACGGTATATAGTCGTGGAAGCTTGCCGCTGCGTTTCTGGTTCGTCAACGAGGGCAGCTCGAGAATATACCGGGAGTTTCAGTTATGGGTGCAGTTACAGCAGGGGGAGGTTTCCTATGAATATCCTCTGCACGCCGCCACGCATTCCTGGTTAACCGGGGACCTTGTCCATAATGAGATGGTCCCCTTGAAGGATATGTTACCGGGAGAATATAAGCTGAGTATAGCACTCTTTTTCGAAGACCGGTCGTATATCCCGCTGCATATACAGAACCCGCAGCAGGATGGATATTATGAGGCAGGCATGATCCAAGTCGAAATATCCGATGAGGATCCGCTTAGGAATATTTGGGATGACTATGATCCGGAAGGATATTATCCCTTGGAAGATCCCGTGATTCCGGAACAGGAATAGATGTTTCGAACAAGATGGTTAGGACAAATACGAGTTTGCTGGAGGTTATGGATTTGAAGTTAGCATTAATCGGCGCAGGACAAAGAGGCATGATCTACGCAAGGCATGCATACCCAAGCGAGGACATCGTTGCGGTCGTTGAACCGGATGACAGCAGAAGAAAGGCGGCAGCGGACGAGTTTCAGATTCCTTTGGAGAAACAATTTGAATCCGTAGATGAATTTTATCGGCTCGGCAAAATTTGCGATGCCGTCATTGTTTCTTCCATGGACCGCGATCATTACGGGCAAACGATGAGAGCGCTTGATCTTGGGTATGATATTTTGCTGGAAAAGCCCATTTCGCCAAGTCCGGAAGAAAGCTTGAGAATACAACGAAAAGCCAATGAAACAGGCCGGAAAGTGATTGTATGCCATGTCCTCAGATATACGAACTTCTTTGCGGAAATCAAGAAAATCATCGATAGCCAAGAGCTCGGCAAGATCGTGACCATACAGCACAACGAGAACATCGGCAATTTCCATATGGCACACTCCTTTGTACGAGGCAACTGGAGGAGAAGCGATCTGGCCAGTCCAATTATCATGCAGAAGTCCTGCCATGACATGGATATTCTGGCCTGGCTGGTGGATAGTCAAGCGAAACGGATCTCTTCCTATGGCAGCCTGACTTATTTTAAGGCGGAGAATGCACCGGCAGGCAGTGCGGAACGATGCCTCGACTGTGAGGTAGCAGCGAACTGCCGATTCGATGCCAGAAAAGCCTATTTGCCTATAAGGGGCCAGTGGCCCGCTACCGTCATTTCGGCGGATCAGAGCGAAGAGGGACTGCTCCAAGCGCTCGCAACGAGTCCTTACGGACGCTGTGTTTATCGGCTCGACAATGATGTGTGCGACCATCAGGTCACCGTGATCGAGTTCAAGAACGGAGTAACGGCAACGTTTAATTTAAGCGGATTCACCAACAAAATGTACCGTACGCTCAAAATCATGTGCGAGCACGGGGAGATTCGAGGCGACGATAACATGAACATTATCGAAGTCACCCGCTTTAACTCCAATATGGCAGAATCCGTTCAGCAAACCGTCATTCGGCCAGCAACGGTGAGCGGGGGACATAACGGCGGCGATACCGGTCTGATGAACGACTTTTTGGAGAATTTGGGGAATGCCGACTTCAGCAGCAGATCCTCTATCGACATGTCCGTCGAAAGCCATATCATGGCCTATGCCGCGGAAGAGGCGAGAATTACTGGTACCGTGATCGATCTGGATCAGCTTAAGGAGAGGCTGCAGCAGAGCATTTTGGCATAATCGTTTAATCACATTGCAAAGGTAGTGATGGAATGGGTTCCGTGGTTAAGGGGTTTCTATATGAAATAACGAAAAACAGAATACTATATCTGATGTGCGTGCCTGCTCTGATCGTGCTGATCATGTTCTCCTATATCCCGTTTGCCGGAATATGGATGGCATTTACCGATTTTAATGTGGTTGATGGCATCTTCGGCAGTGAATTTGTGGGTCTGGACAATTTCAAATACTTTTTCTCGGAAAACAGCATGGGATGGAAGGTTACCTATAACACGCTGTACATCAACTTTTTTGGTCTCATCTTAGGCATTATCATACCAGTCAGCATAGCCATTCTGATCAACGAAATCCGGCATAAAACCTACAAAAAGGTCGCTCAGAGCATGATGTTTTTTCCCTATTTCATCTCGTGGGTCGTCGTTGGGGCGATACTGTATGGGATCTTCTCTACCGATGTGGGCGTTGCCAATCATATTCTGGAGTTCTTCGGAGCAGAGCCGATCAGATGGTACTCGGAGCCGAAATATTGGAAATGGATCATCATTCTGTCGAGCGTCTGGAAATGGAGCGGGTACAGTTCCATTATCTATATGGCGGCGATGTCCAATTTTGATGGAAGCTTATACGAAGCGGCCAAGGTGGATGGCGCTAACAAATTGCAGCGGATATTTTACTTGACCGTGCCTATGCTGAAGCCGACGATCATCGTTTTGAGCTTGCTGAGCGTCGGACGAATCTTCTACGGGGACTTTGGGATGATTTACGGTATTGTCGGCAACAACCCGGTCCTGGCTGAAGAAGTCACGGTTATCGATACTTATGTTTACCAGTCGATGCGTACGCTGGGCTTTTCTTACTCTACGGCAATCGGGTTATTTCAGTCCTTGATGGGATTGATTCTGATTACGGCTGCAAACCAATCGGCTAAGAAAATAAATGACGGAGAGGGTCTATTTTGATGAAACAAAAGAATAGATTGCTTGGCGATCAATTGGTGATAGCCTTTGCCTATGGTTTCATTGGCTTATTCGCGCTCGTGTGTCTGTATCCCCTTGTTTTAACCTTAAGCGTGTCCTTTTCTTCGGAACAGGCCGTTGCAAGAAACGGGTATTCGATCATCCCACTAAGCCCCAGCTTGGATACCTATAAATATATCTTTGTTAATAGTGGAATGAAATTACTCAAATCCTATGGCGTGACCCTGCTTGTAACGACCGTGGGGACGATGGGGGCGCTGCTGATTACCAGCATGATTGCCTTTTCCCTATCGATTAAAAAGCTGAAATACCGTAACGTACTCGCCTTCATTAGCAATTTTACGATTATTTTCTCGGCTGGCCTCATTCCGTGGTACATGGTCAGTGTCAATTATTATGGACTGAAAAACAGCATTCTGGCTTTGATCCTGCCGTCTATATTCAGCGTATGGAACATGTTTCTGATGCGAACGTACTTTGCAAGCATCTCTCCATCTTTATATGAAGCGGCCGAGATGGACGGTGCCAATTATTTTACGATCTATGTAAAAATCGCTCTTCCATTAAGCAAGACCGCACTGTTGACCGTTGGATTAATGTATGCGCTTCAATATTGGAATGATTGGTGGCATGCTCTGATTTTTATTAATGATCGCGATTTATTTCCGCTCCAGTATTTCCTCTACAACATCTTGTCGAACGTCAATGCGATAAGCTCCGGACGAATTCCATCAGGGGCATCAGGCAACATTACACTGCCTGCGGAGACCGTGAAGATGGCCATTACGGTCATTACGATCGGCCCGATCATTTTCCTCTACCCTTACATTCAAAAATACTTCGTGCACGGGATTATGGCTGGTGCCGTCAAAGAATAGACGCCTGCATGGTTACTGGCCGATATCGGCTTTTAACATAGATAAACTATTTTATTAGGGAGGGTCTTTCATGAAAGCAAGGACAATGCTGGTCTTGTTGGTCTTATTGATGGCGTCCGTTTCGGTTATGACAGGATGCAGCGACAAAAAAGAGGGGGCAGCCAAGCTCGAAACCGTCACGATTCTGTATCCGGGGGAGCGAAGCGATCGCATGAGCGAATTTCTGGACAACGAGTTTGCCGAGAAGATGGCAGCCGATCTTGGTTTGAAGGTCGAAGTTACATTTGTGCCGTGGGCCCAGTATTGGGAACAAAAAGATATCATGCTGGCCGCAAATGAACCGATCGATTTATATTGGGATGGCCTCCCGGACCTCTCTACCATCGTCAACAAGAAACAAGCGATGGTATTGGATGATTTAATCGAGGAATATGGCCAGGATATGCTAAAGGTCCTGCCGATGGAGCAGCTTCAGGGGGCAACGATCGATGGGAAGATTCATGGCATTCCATCCGCTTATGCACCTTCCTCCGCCATGTACCAGCTGGTGGCCGTTCGTCAGGATATCCTCGAAGCGGTAGGGATGACGGACTTGAAGACAGCAGACGACTTAAAGGAATTCGCAACAAGGGCGAAAGGGAAATTTCCTGAAATGAAGGGACCCGCCGATATTATCTTTAAACCATTGACCCGATATTTTACCGATGAACAATATAACTGGATCGCCGTAGAAGATTTGGTCGTATTCGGGGAAGAGAGTAAAAAAGCATACAGCTACTATGAAACGGAAGCGTTCCAGGAAGTCGCGAAGTTTAATAACTCCATGTATGATGCAGGGTTGTATACAGAGGATTTGACCATCAAATATAACGAGAGAGACTCCCGCATGCAGACAGGCTTATACTTATGGGTTGAAGGATCTTTGGGCAAGGAAATGGAAATCGTTGATGCCATCAAAGCCAATGCGCCGGATGCCGAGGTGAAGACGTATCTGTTAGCCGAGGATAAACCGCGTTATGTGACAGCCGCAGGCGGAGAAGTGTTGGGCATACCTGTCAATGCTCCTAATCCGGAAGGCGCCATGAAGTTCGTGAACTGGATTTATAAATCCCAGGAGAATTATCTGTTTGCTCTCTATGGCGTCGATGGCAAGGATTACGAGATTGTGGATGGAAGAATCAATAAGCTCACCGCTAGCGAATTCTTCTATGAATGGATGTTTAGAAACCAAAATTACCAATTGTTCGGGCCGAGTGTGGCGCAAGAGTCCATCGATAAGTACAAGAGCTGGGATGAGACGGCTATCCGATCCGATTCATTGGGCTTCCGGTTTAACAATGAAAAGGTCAAGTTAATCGAGACGGCCCTGAAAGAAGTCGCAGGCAAGGATTTAGCCGCTATACGTTCCGGTTTCGTCGATTTTGAGACGGAGTACCCCAAAGCCATCGAGAAGCTGAAAGCGGCGGGCATTGATGACTATGTCGCTGAGATCCAGCGTCAGCTGGATGAGTTTTTGGCGGGGAAGTAACAGGATTGTGAACCGCTATCCGGAACCTTCGAGCCTTAGGAGTCCCGGAGTAGGCGGATGTAGAAATGCTACCCGGAACCTATATGAGAGCGGCAGGGTTTAATTTGACCCTGTCGCTCTAGTTTTTTTAACTTAATCAACATGTTAAGAATATTGCTAATGTTCCCCCTGTAAGAGTGACGACAGCGTTTCCAAAAAAGATATTGAAACGTTTCCAATTTGATGCTATGATGATTTCCATAAAAGAGAGAATAAGTGGGGGGTTAGATGTCTAGTATTAAAGATGTTGCCAATTTAGCTGGCGTAGCTGTGGGAACTGTGTCCCGCGTCATTAATAATTCGGGCGCCGTTAAACCCGCAACACGTAGAAAAGTCGAGCAGGCCATACAAGAGTTGAATTATATTCCTAATGAGATTGCCCGAAATTTTAAAATGCGGAAGTCCAAGATGGTAGCCTTGCTGCTCCCGAGTATCTGGCATCCCTTTTTCTCCGAACTGGCTTATTATATTGAAGATGAGTTGGATCGGGAAGGTTTTAAGCTCATGCTGTGCAATAGCGGCGGCAAACCTGAAAAAGAATTGTATTATCTTGATATGCTTCAGCAAAACAAAGTGGCGGGTATTGTCGGCATTACGTACAACGATATTGAAAATTACGTTAGCAATGACATTCCGATTGTCAGTATCGACAGGCATTTCAACAAGAAAATCACATGCGTCACTTCGGATAATTATGAAGGTGGGCGTCTGGCGCTAAGAGAACTTGTCAAAGCTGGGTCCCGAAAGCCTGCCTTTTTGGGGAGTGTCACTTCCGTTTTCAGTGAAACCATGAATCGGAAAGAAGGCTTCATTCAGGAGGCCAGAACAATGGGAGTCGATTATGTTATATACGAGAAGACAGACCCCGTTGTGGACGACGATGCCTATTATGGTGAGTTTCTTAATGAGTATCGGGATGTGGACGGCATTTTTGCCATTACGGATATGTTCGCCGCCAAGTATATCGAAAGAGCAGGTAGGCGGGGCATTCGCGTTCCGGAGGATGTAAAGGTCATTGGATATGACGGGATTCAGGACCATCCGTATTTCCATCCGATATTGTCAACGATCAGACAGCCTGTAGAGGAGATGGCACGTACGACGATCAGGCTGCTCTTCCAAAAGATCGATGGCGAAACATTGGATCAAGAAGTTTATCGTCTTCCGGTCATGTTCAGGCAAGGTGAAACGACTTGATTGTTTCCGTAGAATAAAATGCCGTACCTTATGAATTAGTATTGGAAAAACATCAGCTGCCACGGCTGTTTCACTGGTGGGCTCACCGGGTGACGTTTTTCTCATACAAAATTGGAAACGTTTCAATTAAATTGGAAACGTTTCAATATCATACAATCATTTACGAAGAAAGGGAGTATGACGGTGATTTCACGAGATTCCGGGGGACAACAACCCCTGATCAAAGAAAATCGTAAAACTTGGAGTCGAGTCAAGCGAAACTATGAGCTGTATTTGTTCCTGCTGCCGATTATTCTGGTTTACCTCCTGTTCAAGTACTATCCGATGTACGGAGTACAAATTGCATTTAAGGATTTTTCACCGAGCCAGGGCATTTGGGGCAGTGAATGGGTGGGTTTCCAACATTTTATTGATTTTTTTAATTCTTATAACTTCTGGACCATCATGAAAAATACGCTAACACTCAGTTTTCTA
Organism: Paenibacillus sp. QJM3NY_38; assembly: GCF_056173265.1. Lineage (NCBI taxonomy): Bacteria > Bacillati > Bacillota > Bacilli > Caryophanales > Paenibacillaceae > Paenibacillus > Paenibacillus sp. QJM3NY_38. Next base: position 5,421,393 of record NZ_CM149665.1, on the reverse strand, counting down.
TCGCTTGTATTTAGCTTCCCGGCTCCAATTATTATCGCAATCATGCTGAATCAGATGCTGGGCAAACGATACAAGAAATTTATCCAGACCGTCATTTATGCACCGCACTTTATTTCTACCGTTGTGCTCGTCGGTATGCTCCATGTTTTTTTATCGCCAAACAGCGGACTCGTGAACCTCATCATTACCTGGTTCGGTGGTGAACCCATTCTATTCATGGCTGACGAAGGATGGTTTCGTCCATTGTACATTTTGTCAGGCATATGGCAAGAGACCGGCTTCGCCACGATTATTTACCTGGCTGCGCTTGCCGGGGTCAATCCGGAACTGCATGAAGCCGCGATTATGGATGGAGCAAGTAAATGGAAGCGAGTATGGTACGTGGACATTCCCTCGATCTTGCCAACCATTGTCATTCTGCTGATTCTCGCACTCGGAAACGTCATGAGCATCGGTTTCGAGAAAGCATTTCTAATGCAAAGCGATCTGAACTACGCGACTTCCAATATTATTCCGACCTATGTATACGAATTGGGGATTCAGAAGGCTCAGTACAGCTTTTCTACGGCAGTCGGACTGTTTAACTCCGTCATCAATATCATCCTGATTGTCACCGTCAACCGGGTCGCCAAAAAATTAACGGAAACCAGTCTTTGGTAGGGGGGATTCACTTTGAACCAGTTATTGAAGAGAAAAAGCAGAGGAGACGCATGGTTCGACGCCATCAACTATTTCTTCTTGACCGTAGTAATGCTGATCGTATTATTTCCGCTGTATTTTGTGCTGATTGCTTCATTCAGTGATCCCAATCTCATCTATTCGGGGGAAGTATGGTTATTTCCTAAGGGCTTCACGCTCGACGGCTATGAACGAATATTCAATGACTCCTCCATTTGGATCGGGTATGCCAACTCCTTGCTATACGCGGGTATTGGAACCTTGATCGGAGTAGCAGTCACCGTGTTTGCTGCGTACCCGTTAGCCCGTAAGGATCTGGTTGGAAGACCTGTTATCATGTGGTTTTTATTAATCACCATGTTTTTTAGCGGCGGGTTGATCCCTACGTATTTGTTAATCAAGGATCTTCACATGCTGAACACGATCTGGGCACTTGTGATCCCCGGCGCCGGCGGCATCATGAATGTCATTATAGTAAGGACTTTTTTTCAGTCCTCCATCCCGGATGAAATGTGGGAAGCCGCTTCGATCGACGGTTGTTCCAACACCCGATTTTTCTGGAGCATTGTATTACCTTTATCCAAGTCCATAATAGCCGTTATGGTGCTGTATCATGTCGTCGGTTTCTGGAACGGTTTCTTTGACGCTCTGATCTATTTGAACGATGAAAGTAAATATCCGCTGCAACTCGTGCTGCGCAACATTCTCGTTCAGAATCAGGTGAACTCCGGCATGATGGTGGACGTGGAGTCCTATGCCGCGAAGATGCGAGTTACGGAGCTGATTAAATACGGTGTCATCATCGTATCCAGTCTGCCGCTGCTGATTCTCTATCCTTTCTTGCAGAAGTACTTTGTCAAAGGCGTAATGATCGGCTCCATCAAGGGATGATGTGATCATGGTACTTGAAAGGGGGGATGTGCAGCAAAATCGATCTATCTGCATCCAGACCGCTCCAGTAGAAGAACAAAGAAAATTATCTAGTTTGTGCCACGATCTAAAGGGAGGTTATGTACGATGAAATCTATATTTAAAAAAGCGGGAATTCTTATGCTGGCCGGAGCGTTTGTGCTGAGTGGATGTTCAGGGGGCAGCAAAGACCAGTCAGAAAATCCCGATCAGGCTGCGAATTTCAACAAAACGGGTCTTCCCATTGTGAATGAACAGGTATCGTTAAGGATGGTATCCCCGAAAGCCGCATTGGCGCCGGAGTATACGGAAATGGAAATTTTCAAGCGATTGGAAGCGGAAACGAACGTCAAGATCGAGTGGGAGAACATTCCGGACACCGACTTTGCAGAGAAGAAAAATTTGCTGCTGGCCAGCGGCAACTTACCGGATGCTTTTTACGGAGCCGGATTTTCCGATTACGAGCTGGTTAATTACGGTGAAGATGGTACCATCCTCCCACTGGAAGATTTAATTGATCAATATGCGCCTAATCTGAAAGCGCTCTTAGATCGCCGGCCTGACATCAAGTCCTCAATCACGGCACCGGACGGGCATATTTACGGGCTGCCTTCGTGGGAAGAGAACAACCTTGGAACGAATCCCTTCTTTCACGTTATCAATAAAAAGTGGCTCGACAACCTAGGGCTGAAAATGCCGCAGACTCTGGATGAATATACGGAAGCACTAGTTGCCTTTAAAACGCAGGATCCAAACGGCAACGGCAAGGCCGATGAAATTCCGTTGAGCTTTATGCACATGCAGTGGTGTATGGATATTGCTGGCATATTCGGAGCTTTCGGACTTCCGGATAACATGGAACATCGAATCGTACGCGACGGAAAAGTGATCTTTACCGCTACGCAGCCTGAATATAAGGAAGCGTTGAAATATTTCCATGAAAAATGGTATAAGCAGGGCTTGATTGACCCTGAGTCGTTCACCCAGGACGCCGCTCAGTATCTGGCTAAAGGGAAAACAACAATAGAAACACTCGGCTCCTATATCTGGTGGGAAGTCGATGAGGTGGTCGGACCGGAGCGAAGTGAGGATTATGCTTTGCTGTCTCCGCTCAAAGGACCGAATGGGGATCAATTAATCGGTCGCGGCAACGGTGGCGGCCCAGGACGCGGAGCTTTCGTGATTACAAAAGAGAACAAGAATCCGGAGATTACAATGCGTTGGATCGATCAGCAGTATGAGCCATATATGGCTGCTCAAATCCACTGGGGTCCGCTGGATATCGTATTCGAGAAGGACGAGAATGGGAAATTAGTGAACCTGCCGCTTCCTGAGGGTACTTCCGCAGGCGAATTCCGTCAAAAAGTGGCTCCGGGCGCAGGCGGACCTGGCGTCATTACGATCGAAGATTTGGGAAAAGTAGTTGATCTGGAACCTAGAGCCCAGCAGCGCGTCAAAGACTTAGAGAAATATTATGATCCTTATATGGAAAAGGAAAACTATCCGAGTATCTTCTTTGAGCCTGAAGAACTGGACAAAATTAATAGAATTGAGCCCGAATTGATTAAGTATGTCAATACCCAACGAGGAAAATACATTGTTGATGGCGGTGTGGATGAACAGTGGGACAGCTATGTGAAGACGCTGGAGAAAATGGGTTTGAACGAGTTGATGGAAATCTATCAAAATGGGCTGGATCGTTATAATGCAAATCTAAATAGATAAATAATCAAACGACAGGTGGGGAGAAACTGTGCTTGATGTAATAGCCATTGGGGAACTATTGATAGACTTTACTCCGGCAGGGCGATCAGACGGGGGCAACGAGCAGTTAGAATGCAATCCCGGAGGGGCTCCAGCTAACGTTGCAGCCGCACTAGCCCGTTTAGGAGCCAAATCTGCTTTAGTCAGCAAGGTTGGTAAGGATCACTTCGGTTCGTTGCTGCAAGGCGCGTTGCTTAGCTGCGGGGTCGACGTTAGCGCGCTTTCGTTTACGGATGAAGCAAAAACAACGCTGGCATTTGTCCATTTGGATGACAGCGGAGACCGATCGTTCAGCTTCTACAGGCAGCCGGGAGTGGATACTTTGTTACGCTCGGAGGATGTCCCATTTGACAGGATTAGGAACTGCCAGGTGCTGCACTATGGTTCATTGTCGATGACCCATGAGCCGGCACGCACAGCAACAAGAGCGGCAGTCGTTAAGGCCCAGGAGGCTGGAGTTCTGCTTTCATTCGATCCAAACATCCGGTTTGCGTTATGGGAGAGTAAGGAGGAAGCGAGGCAGAACATCCTGTGGGGCATGAAGCATGCAGACATTTTGAAAATATCAGAAGAAGAGCTTTGCTTTATTACGGGTATAACCGATGTTGAAAAGGGCTCACTTATGTTACAGCAACAATTCGGCATCGCCTTCATTGTCGTTACGATAGGTGAACAAGGCTGCTATTACCGGTTGGCTGCTCATGAAGGTTATGTCCCGGGTTTCCAAGTGAATACCATCGATACGACGGGGGCCGGCGACGCTTTTCTAGGCTGTTTGCTATATAAAATACTGGAATGCGATATTTCTTTAAATAAACTAGAAAAACAGCAAATCATCAGCATGTTGACTTTTGCCAATGCTGGCGGAGCATTAGTGACAACACGGAAAGGGGCACTTCAATCAATGCCGACGATAGATGAAATCAATAAGATCATGGAGTCAAATAAACAGATGGATGAGAGATTTAGACCGGGAATTCATTTTTCGCCTCCATCCCATTGGATGAACGATCCGAACGGATTAGTCTATTATGAGGGAGAATATCATCTGTTTTATCAGCACCATCCCTTTAGTAATAAATGGGGGCCGATGCACTGGGGTCATGCCATAAGTCAGGATCTGATTCACTGGCAGCATGAGCCTATCGCTCTGTTCCCAGACGAGCACGGAGCCATATTCTCCGGCTGCTGTGTAGTTGACTTTAATAACAGCAGCGGACTGTTCGCGGGCACCCATGGACTGATTGCGATTTTTACTCATGCGGACACAAGTCCAGAAACCGGACAGCCTCGCCAGCGGCAAAGCCTAGCTTACAGCAGCGATAAAGGAAGAACCTGGCACAAGTATGAGGGAAACCCGGTTCTTGCCGAGCCTGATTTGGTAGACTTTCGGGACCCGAAAGTGTTCTGGCATGCACAAAGTGAGCGGTGGGTAATGACCATTGTCGCCGGGGACCATGTTCGGTTTTATGGATCAGAAAACTTGCGTGATTGGTCGCTTACAGGGGAATTCGGCCATGAGGTAGGCTCGCATGATGGTGTTTGGGAGTGCCCGGATCTGTTTGAATTGCCGATCGATAACAGTGGGCGTTCTAAATGGGTGCTTATCATCAGCATTGGGGATAACCCCTCCTGTCCGGAAGGATCACGAACGCAATATTTTATCGGAGAGTTTGACGGTAATAATTTCATTAACGACAATTCGGCTGATCATATCATGTGGCTGGACTATGGTCGGGACAACTATGCAGGGGTCACCTGGTCGGATATACCTGAGCAAGACGGACGGCGCGTGATCATCGGATGGATGAGCAACTGGAAATATGCCAACGAGACGCCTACCGGTGCCTGGAGAGGCGCAATGACGCTGCCGCGGGCTTTGTCATTGACCCATCGGGATGAGAACATCGTTCTAACCCAAATGCCCGTCCGGGAAATCAAGCAACTACGGAAAGAGTCGAAGAACTGGAATATGCTCACGGTTGCACCTGAGTCACCTTACTTGCTGAAGACGAAGGATGACTTGCTGGAAATCGAAGCGGACATCGATATTCAATCCGCTGGCGAGGTTTATATCAGCATGCAATCGTCCGGGCAGAGCGAAACGATCATTGGTTATGACCCTGATCGCCAATGGCTATTCATCGACCGTTCCCAATCGGGCATGACGGACTTTCATCCGTCGTTTGCGTGCAAGCATGGCGCCGGATTGGTTCCGAAAAATGGGAGAATCAAGCTGCATATCTGGCTTGATCGCAATGCGGTTGAAGTGTATGCGAATGAAGGTCTGGTTGTTCTGACGGATCAAATTTTCCCGGATGCCCCGATTAATGAGCTTTCAATAAGTACGAAATCAGGGCAGGTTTTGCTGAACTCGCTCCATGTCCATGCGCTTCAGTCTATTCACGCTTCCAATAACAACTTAAAACAGACATCAGGGAGGGATGAAGCGTGAGTCAAACATCCGACAATCAGGGGCTGATGATGTATTGGCCCTTCGATGAAGGAATCGGAGCCAATGCCGTGGAGAATTTATCTCAAGTACGGGATGATATTCAGTACGTATGGAATCAAGCCGAGTTTACGGAATCCAGCAATCCGCAGTGGAGACCGGGAGTCATGGGAAACGGGCTGCTGTTCGATGGTTACTCGACATACATTGCCCATCGGTTTAAAGAGGGAGATGAGAACCGAGCGGCAGAATATCAATCAGCATTGAGTATAGGAGTATGGGTGGCTCCCCGTTCCTATGAATGGGGATTTGATGGTAAGCTGTCAGCTATCGTGAACCGCTACAACATGGATCGTCAGCAGGGTTATCTGTTGGGCATGTTCCGTCATGGCTCCTGGTCCTTCCAAGTCGGGTTGGAAGGAGGAGACTGGAAGGAGCTTTGGTCGCCTGACGGTCTTGAACTGCCCAAAAACAAATGGTCTTATGTAAATGCTGTGTTTGATGGGCAGCAAGGGGAAATGAAATTGTACTTAAACGGCAGCAAAATCGCTTCGGCTGAGCTGCCTCGTCATTCCCGTTTGGCCGAAGCGGTAGACACGGAACTGCTTATTGGCAAAAATAATCACAGCAGCCAATGGGCGGGCGTGTTTAGTCTTCACATGTTCAGCGGTATCATAGATGAACTCAAGATTTATAATCGTGCTTTGAGTTCGGAGGAGATTGCCGAATCTTATCGGCAAGTGTTGAATGATGCCTGCGGGGGAGCTCATCCGCAATTAGCGTATGATGAGATCAAATTGGATCGGACGCCTTTGCTTCTGGATCGGCACAGACCGCAGTATCATGCCAGCCCGCCGGCGCATTGGATGAACGAGCCCCACGCTCCAATCTATTTTGATGGCCAATATCATCTATTCTATCAGCATAACCCTCTTGGACCATTTTTTTATCACATTCATTGGGGTCATTGGGTAAGCGAGGACCTGGTGCATTGGCGTGATCTTCCAGTGGCATTAGCCCCTGAAAAGGATCAGCTTGCACCAGATGGGATTTGGTCGGGAAGCGCGACCTATGATGAAGACGGCCTGCCTGTCTTGTTCTTTACGGCGGGTAATGACAGTGCTTCGCCGAATCAGAGCGTGGCGCTTGCACGAAGTACTTATTCCCAGGATGGAGATCCGGAACTGGTTCATTGGGTCAAGCATCCGGTGCCGTTGATTGTACAGAAGAAGGGCATGGGCGTATACGGGGATTTCCGGGATCCGTTCGTGTGGAAGGACGAAAACGGATGGTTTGCTTTGGTCGGGTCCGGGATCGAAGGCGAAGGTGGAGCAGCTCTGGCTTTTGCGTCTCAGGATATGCTGAATTGGACATACAAAGGGCCATTGTTTAAAGCCGATATTCAGAAGTTTCCTTATCTTGGACCCATCTGGGAGCTTCCCGTGCTTCTTCCCCTTGGCAGCGACAAGCAGGGAGTGGATAAGCATCTTTTACTGGTTAGCCCTGTGGGACAGGGAGCGGATGTCGAAGTATTCTATTGGATCGGGCAGCTTGACAAGCAAAATCTATCATTTACTCCGGATCAAGAGGAACCGCAATTGATTGACCTTGGTGATTTCCATTTTACCGGTCCGAGCGGAATGGTTGATCCAAAGACCGGCAGAAAAATCATATTTACGATAGCCCAAGGCGACCGGACGCTTGAACTGGAATATCAGTCGGGTTGGGCTCATAACGCCGGTTTGCCGCTAAGCGTGTATTTGAGGGAGGATGGACGGTTGGGGATTGAGCCGATACAGGAGCTTCAATCGCTGCGCGGCTCGAAACGGCTATCACTCCGGGATAAATCATTGGCTGAGGCTAATGACCTGCTTCAGGATGTTCAAGGCGATATGCTTGAGATCCAATTGGAAATAGATCCGGCCAGTGCCAAACGATTCGGGATCAAGATCCGGCGAACACCGGATGGAGAAGAAGAGACCCTTCTGTATTATGATATGAACCAATCCACGTTCTCTGTCGACCGAACAAAAACCACGCTTCACCCGGGAGAAAAGTGCGGAGGAATTCAGGGCGGCAATGTGGAGCTCTTAGGGGAGAATCTAAAGCTTCATATTTATTTGGACCGCTCCATGGTTGAAGCTTATGTTAATGGATTGAAAAGCCTGACGACCCGGGTGTATCCGAGCCGTAAGAGTGCTCAGGGACTTGAGATTTGGGGAGATGGGGATCTAGTGGTTAAATCATTGGATATATGGGATATGCAGGCCATTTGGTAATGTGAGCGCTTAGGCGCTCCTTACCATTTGGGTAAAGGGACTGATGACCAAGAAAACGTGCAGGTACAAAGGAGAGACTACATGAATCAAACTGAGCAGGTTTATACGTATAAAGACCTTGTAAAGAGATTATATGATCTTGAATCGCTTGCTGTACCGCCGCAGGCTGGTGAGAAATCGGGCTGTTTTTCAAGCTTTGACCGGAGCTCCATTTATAATGCCGAGACAGGCTTATACGAGAATTGGGGAGCTAATGATGACGGTGGAGGCTTCATTCGTAAGGAAGGAGACAGCATCGTCGCCATGGAACTGGATGGTCCCGGCGTCATCTGGAGATTCTGGTCCGCGCTTCCCGAGGATGGACATATCCGGATTTATATTGATCATGCCGATACCCCCGTGATCGATCAGCCCTTCCGGGATTATTTTGAAAAATTCAATCAGGAAGGGCCGCCATCCAATTTTCCGAATCTGTCGCCAACATTGTCTCGCGGAAGAAACTGCTTTATTCCCATCCCATTTCAAAAACACTGCAAGGTGTTGCTGGATAAAGGTTGGGGTGCTTATTATCACATAACGTACACCACCTTCCCTGCCGGGGTCCAACTTCCGGCCTTTAACGGGAGCTTCGACAAGGAGTCTGCTATTGCACTGGCTGAAGCAGACCGGATTTTACAGCAAAGAGGAACGTTCTCGTTTATGAAAACTGAAGGGTTCTCTACTGAGAGCATTACGGTATCCGTCCCAGCAGGCGGCAAAGCGTTGCTTTTGGATAAACAGGGGGCAGGTGCTATATCCATGATCCGACTGAGGACAGACATTGGACCCAAAAGCGAAGAACAGCAGCGTATCATGGCTAGGCAATTGGCTATCTCGATGAAATGGGACAATGAAGAAACCCCTTCCGTATGGGCTCCGCTGGGCGATTTTTTTGGGGGCGCGCCCGGGATCAAGCCGTACCGCTCTCTGCCCCTCGGCATGAATGAACATGAAATGTACAGTTATTGGTACTTGCCATTCTCGGAAGGGGCTAGGATTGAAATTGAAAATGACGGGACGGAGGCATGCGAGATTTCGGCTGAGATTTGGTATACTCCTATATCCAAGTCTCATGCGGAGAACCTCCTGCGTTTTCATTCCAAATGGCATCGGGATGATTATCTGGATTTGGATACGGAGCGCTTCAAGGGAGACGGAGATCGCTGGCCGGATTGGCCTCTGCTGCTGACGAAAGGCCGGGGAAGGTTCTGCGGCGTTCATCTGCATGTGTACAATACCTGGGAGAAGCCGGATGAGGAAGCCGAAACCTGGTGGTACGGACTTTGGGATCGAAAAACGATCGACTGGTGGTGGGGAGAAGGAGACGAGAAGTTTTTTGTGGATGGCGAATCCTTTCCGTCGACGTTCGGAACGGGCAGCGAGGATTATATTGGCTATGCCTGGGCGGCCGAGCCGCCTTTCCCGATGTTTGACAGTGCTTTCGCCAGCCAGCCGTTCATCGAATTGGATGCGAACGGACATACCTCAGTCAACCGATTTCATATTTGCGACAATGTTCCCTTCATGAACTCCTTTGAGGGATTTATTGAGAAATACAAGGGGAATCATTGGAACGCCAATAACCAATGTGTGTATGCCGCCACCGTTTATTGGTATCAGGAGCGGGGCACAAGCGATGCGTACATGCCCGTTTCCTTGGGTGCACGATTAAGCCACTTAAACCATCGGGAGGGATGAGAATGAAGGAATTTTTCTATCGACCGGAGAACGCCTGGGTAGGGGATGTAATTCCCTATTATGAAGACGGGGAGTTTAAGCTGTTCTATCTGCACGGTTGGCGGGATAATTATCGAGAGGGCCTTGATCACGGCTGGTATCTTATTGGAACGAAGGATTTCGTGAACTATCGGGAAGAAGGGGCCTGTAAGATCGAAGGCGGCACCGGTCACATTTTGAAAGTGGACGGCATCTATCATATGTTTTACTGCATATTTCCACCGGGCAAGCAGCTGGTCTGTCATGCGATCAGCAGAGACTTAAAGACCTGGGAACCCATTCCCGAGGATACTTTTGCAGCTGACGACTGCATCTATGAGCTTTCCGATTGGCGCGATCCCTTCGTGTTCTGGAATGAAGAAGAAGGTCAATATTGGATGCTGCTTTCGGCGATGGCGAAAGGGCCGACCAATCGGAAAGGATGCACCGCGCTGCTGTCATCCAAGGATCTGAAAACTTGGGAATATCGCGAGCCTCTGTACGCGCCAAATCTGCACGTGGGAGCACACGAATGCCCCGATTTGTTCCGGATCGGGGATTGGTGGTATTTGATCTACTCTTCTTATACGGGAAGATTTGCAACATTTTATCGAATGAGCCGTAGCCTGAATGGCCCTTGGATTACTCCAAAGGAAGATACATTCGACGGACGAGCCTTCTATGCGGCGAAATCCGTTTCAGACGGTGAGAAGCGCTATCTGTTTGGATGGAACCCAACAAAAAACGACGATTTATTTGGTTGGAATCCACCGAACTCCCGAGGCAAGGATTACAATACTTGGGATTGGGGCGGGAACCTGATCGTGCATGAAATCGTGCAACGTCCTGATGGCACCCTTAGTGTCAAAGTGCCTGAAACAGTCGATGCTGCATTTAAAGAACCGGTGCCCGTGAGTTTTAACCGCGTTGAGGGAGCGTGGATCGATTCAGATCGCTCGCTCTCCTGCGAGACACCGTATGGGTTTGCTGGCTGCACGACCCGGGAGGATCTCCCAGATCAATGCAAGATATCCGCGCGTGTTTCATTCTCCGAGCATACACAAGGACTTGGGTTCATGCTGCGAACAGAAGACTTCTTGGATACGGCCTATTATGTCACGCTCGAACCGCAACGAAATCGCCTTACCTTCCGGGGGGCGATTATGCAGTCGGAAGAGGGAGGGAAAACGTTCCCTTGTGAGGTGGAGCTGGAACGACCGATTCAGCTTTTACCCGACCAGGCCTATGAAATCAAGGTATTCATGGACGGTTCTATTTGCGAAATTTACTTAAATGATGAAGTTGCGATGAGTGCGAGAATGTACAATATCCCTCGGGGCAAGCTTGGTTTGTTTGTCAGTCAGGGCAGTGCTCAATTCAGCGATGTAAAAATCAAGACCAGAGGATAAGATTCCCTAATGAAACAACCAAAAGAAAACCCCAGTCTTTGAAAAAGACCGGGGTTTTTGCATTGGATGCATTCATAATCTACAGGATTACAAGTGGATTGGTGAGAAACGGTTGCTTCACCAAATCGCATTTGGGAGAAATTTGACAATATGTGCTACTTTTGTGTACACTCTTTTTATTCCGACTGTTCAGTATAAATAAAATCAACAAAGATACAGGTGAAGAAATCATGCCCAAATTAGGAATGGGACCGAAGCGCAGGGCAGAGGTCATTAATGCCACGTTAACCTGCATTAGCATGTATGGAATTGACGGCATGACGCTGGATAAGGTGGCTGATCATGCAAACTGTTCCAAAGGAGTTGTCACATATTATTTCAAGAATAAGGATCAACTGACGATCGAAGCCTTCAAATCGTTCTTGGCGTACTATGGACTGAAGATCGAATCAGGCATTGAGCATACGATGACACCGGGAGAAATGATGGATCTTACCCTGAAGTTTATACTTCCCCCGCTCAGCGATGACGCGGATCGTACGATTAATGTGTCGCAGCTGGACGGGGTCGACAAGATGTATATTCCGCTTGCGGATCAAGCCAAGCTCTTTGTCCAGTTTTACTCAAAGGCCATGCTGGATCGCAATTTGCAGGAAGTTGTATCGAAGAGCTACGAGACGGATCTCCAAGGCATCGCTAAGATCATGGATTATGGTAATCGGGCGGGACAGATGTCCGTTGAGGATCCACACAGTGCTGCCTATGGTGTGCTGGCGATGGCTATAGGTCTGAGTTTTTTTCGAGTTGCTAGCGTTCCGCCAGCCAACGGCGACGACAATCGGTACATATGTGAGGATTATGTAAGAAGACTTACCAAAACAGGAGGGTGACTATGAATATAGAGAAGATTGAAACCGATGGAGGAACGATAGCGGTCGTTAGCAGTAATGAAATATTAATTGAGGATGTTCAGTCTGCATTGGATCTTATGGCAACCGTGCAATATGAAACGGGCAGCCATCGTATGGTAATGAATCAATCGATATTCAGTGAAGCTTTCTTCGATTTGAAGACCCGCCTTGCAGGCGAAATCCTTCAGAAGTATATCAATTATCATGTGAAGGTGGCGATCATCGGTGATTTTTCTGTGTACCCGAGCCAAAGCTTGCAAGATTTCATATATGAATGCAATAAGGGGAACGACTTCTTTTTCTTGCAGACTGAACAGCAAGGGATTGAACGGTTAAGCAGGGTGAACTAAGAGATGAAAACCGGGAGGAAGATCATTGTTAGCACCTGGATTTAATCCAAATGAATATCCGATGGTGAGCATTCCGGCAGGCGAAATTCAATTAAGGGACGACCGTATCCAATCTTCTTGGGCGGTTGAAGTGAACGCTTTTCAGCTTGCGCCGGTTCCCGTTACGAAGGCGTTATATTTCTCGCTTATGCCACAGTCAACCGGATTTGTTGAGGTCATGCAGGCTCCGGTCGTGGATGTATCATGGAATGATGCGATTGAATTCTGTAATGTGCTATCTCGACACTCAGGTCTGGACGAATGTTATTCGGTCACGAAGGATGGTGAGTGTGTTATATGTACCTGGGAGGCGGATGGATACCGCCTTCCGACGGAAGCGGAATGGCAATATGCGTGCAGAGCCGGGAGTGATGGCTATCGTTACGGAGAGCTCGATGACATCGCTTGGTATGAAGGGAATTCCGGGGGAGCCCTGCATGAGGTAGGCACAAAGCATCCGAATGCCTGGGGCCTTTACGATATGCTCGGAAATGTGTGGGAGTGGTGCTGGGATGTATACGATCCGGTTGTATACGGCTCGTACAGAGTATTCCGCGGCGGAAGCTGGGCGGAAGAGGCCAGGGGCTGCGGGGCGACATGCCGTCGCCGAAGCCATCCGACGTTTCGGATTGAGGATCTTGGGTTTCGTTTGGCAAGATCGATTTCACGATAAAGCTGATCCTTCGGGACCAGCTTTTTTTTGATCGTGCAGCACCTAGCGAATTTCCAATAAACGCATCGAAACGCCGTCAATTTTCTCCAGATGGTAATTGATGATAGACCATCCATACTTCACTATAACTAAACATGTCATATAATATAACGCGATGAATATTCGTGAAATTGCGTATAGACAAGGCTGGAAGACATCAGTAAGATTGGGTTTAACTTTTCACGGGAGGTGTGGGGAGCTAAAGGGAGTCAAGGGTTGAATTGCCGGAGTGTTGATCAAAAACCAGGAAATTCAAGGGATAAGGGGGATAAGAAGATGGTGCATGGACCAACATTCAACAATCCGATCGTAGAGCAAGCAGCCGATCCTTGGGTATGGAAGCATACGGACGGCTATTACTACTTTATGTCGACGAGACGCGGATATCTGGAGCTGACGCAATCCGCTACCTTAACTGGCCTTGCGGAGGGCCGCAAGAAAACGATCTGGACTCCGGAAGCCGGCGGACGTCATAGTCATAACCTGTGGGCGCCGGAAATTCATTATGTGGACAACAAATGGTACATTTATTTCACGGCAAATGATGGGGGAGGCGACGAGTCGCGCCAAATATGCGTGCTGGAGAACGGGGAGCCTGATCCGATGGAAGGCGAGTGGGAATGGAAAGGTGCGCTGCCGACTCCCGTCCCCGGCCTGGATGGTACGGTTATGTCCATAGGGGATCAGCTTTATTTCCTGTATGCCGGGTACGGTCACTTCCCGGATTATGGGTCTGCTATATACATCATGCGCATGACAAACCCTTGGACATTGACGGGAGATCATGTATTGCTTACTGCCCCGACCCTATCCTGGGAAAAACAAGGCGGAATGGCCATTAACGAAGGACCTGTCGTCCTTCAGCGAAACGGCCGCATCTTCCTGGTATACTCGGCCAGCACCACCTGGTCTGAGGATTATGCGCTGGGGATGCTCACGATGGATGAAACTGCGGATCCGATGGACCCGCTTTCCTGGACTAAGTCCATGGAGCCTGTATTTTGCAAAAGCGTGGAAAACGGGGTGTATGCTACCGGCCATAACAGCTTCACGCAATCTCCGGATGGCAAGGAGGACTGGATTGTCTACCATGCGCTTCCAGCGCCTGGAGTAGATACGGTCTTGCGATCAACCCGCATCCAGAAATTCGGCTGGAAGCCGGATGGAACTCCGGATTTCGGCGTACCCGCTGGCGAGTCTGAGGCTCTGGCCAAACCGTCCGGTGAATAATGTATGCGGATTCATAACAAGATCCAAGAGTAGATGATAGTGGCAAGGGGCGGTAAATGCTGCAAGGGTGTAAGTGAATATTCATAGAATTCGATAAACCCCCATTCATTACAGATTATCTGTAATGAATGGGGGTTTATTACGAATGAGAGTAAAACGTGTAAGACACACATATCCATAACGAAAATCGTGGGTTTAAAACGGCGATTCCTTTTTACATAAGGGTTATAAGTCTATGGATTGTTTCCAATATCCGAAATTAAAAGTCCGGATTTTAAAAAATGAATAAATTAAGTTACGGAATTTGTGTATGAAAGCGTTGACAGAATGATGTTATAAACTTATACTTCGGTTAAAGATACAGGATAATTGTATTAAATGAGTGTGTAGGGGTTGGCAATGCCGTCAATTACCATGTGAAAAAGGGGATCCATTGGAATGACCATGAGGAAGATTTGCATTTCAGACTGGGGGTGCTTAGACACTGCGAAGATGAAGGATGATAGATAGCAAGTTTTAAACAGGCACCTCTGAAAAACTACGGAATATAGATCCTCTGCGCTAATGCGGAGGGTGCTCGTAATTATTCATATCATGGGAGGTTAAGCATGAACAGAACGATGAAGCGTTATTTCACTCTGTTATTCATATCCATATTGATCATTTCGACGGTAACCGCTTGCAGCGGCAAGGCAAGTGACGAGCCAGACAATACCGTAACCCAAGAGGAAAGCGCAGAGAAGAACGAGGTGACATTCGAAGATATCAGCGGGGACATACGGGGCAATAAAGCACCGACACAGGAACAAATCGATGAAGTCAACGGCACACTCAATGATACATACCTCGGTGATGTATTTGACGAAGTCATTCCTAGCGATTATTCTGCTTATCCCGTCAAAGGCGATGTGGTGCTGGATGTATGGATGCCTGCCAACTCCAACATCCCGGATATGAATAATCACTTGGTTCAGAAGCAGGTGGAGAAGCTGACCGGCATTAAGGTGAACTTCATTACGCCTCCCGTCGGACAGGAAGCGGATGCTTTTACCTTGATGATCTCCTCCGGCGAGCTGCCGGACATCATCATTGATCCGGGGCGTTATCCGGGAGGTTTCGAAGCGGGGGTAAACGATGGCGCTTACCTCGATCTGACCGACCTGATGGAAAAGCACGCTCCGAATTATTCGGCATGGCGGAACTCGGACGAAACGAGAAGAAAAACGACCGTGACCGACGATGGCAGGCTGCTGGGCTTCTACGGCATCGCGCCGTACTCCGAATGGACCTGGTTCGGCATGCTAATTAAGCAGGAAGCGCTGGACAAGACAGGACTTCCAGTCCCGACGACGATAGACGAATGGTATGAATTCCTGAAAAAAAGCAAGGAAGTCGGATACAAGGCGCCGCTGAATTACGGCTCGACGTACGGCCAAATTTTTACCGGCATCATTAATGGCGCATATGGCGTCTGGGACTGGACCTTCTTGGATGAAAACGGCAAGGTCGCATGGGGCCCGGCACAGCCGAAAGCCAAGGAATATCTCGCGACCATGCAGCAGTGGAACAAGGAAGGCTTGCTGAATCGGGACTGGGCCACCGCCGATTTCAATCAACGGATGGCAAGCGCGATTTCCGACGATACGGCCGTCATGATGGATTCCCCTGACACGATGTGGAGCTATTGGAAAGTGCAGAACGATATTGATTTCGTGGGGGCGCTGAATCCTGTTCTGAATGAAGGGGATAAATCCGCAACCACCTATAAAAACTTCAAAAGAACGGGAACCAGTGCGGCCATTACCACCCAGAGCGAAAATGTTGAAGCCGCGATGGCGTGGCTGGATTTCAACTATTCCAAAAAAGGCTGGGAGCTCATCAACTTCGGCGAGTACGGTACCGTGCATCTGGTGGATGAGCAAGGAATGCCTTATTATCCGGAAAACAGTTACATGTACAATGATCCGGAAGGCCAGCCGGTCGATGTTACGCTTTGGAAATACCGCTGGCACAGTTGGCCGAATATCCGCGACGAGCATCACGCCAACCCGTTGATTACGGCGAAAGGAAGCTATTCTGGAGATATTCGCAAGGACTGGACGGAGAACATGGATACCAGCATGGCGATGCCGCCGATCACGTTTACGAAAGAAGAAGCCTCGCGTGAGGCCGAGCTTGGAAACCAGTTATCCACGCTGCGCGGAGAATACTTTGCGAAGATCATCATGGGTGAATTGCCGATCGATGCTTACGATAAATTTTTGAAGGAAGCGCAAAGCATGGGACTGGACGAATTCTTGAGTCTCCATCAGGCGGCCCTGGATCGGTATAACCAACGATAGTTTCCATATTAAGAACAGGTGGTTGATTCATGGAGATATTACAGAAAAACAAGGAACTAGGCCATGTTCGGACGCCCTCGGAGCCCAAGAATACCAAACGGTTGATTCAAAAAGATCTCAGAAAGAATTGGTTCGTTTATCTGATGGCCCTTCCCGTCGTGGCGTGGTTCTTGATCTTCTGCTACGGGCCGATGTGGGGCGTCATGATCGCATTCAAGGATTTCAAGCCTTTGCTGGGCTTTGCGGACAGTGATTGGGTGGGCTTCAAGCATTTCATCGATTTTTTCTCCGGACCCTATTTTTGGAGAGTCGTCAAGAATACGCTCCTGCTGAATGTGTGGGGCATCGTCTTTGGATTTACGGCACCGATCATCCTGGCCTTGCTGCTGAATGAAGTTCGTTCTTCCAAGTTTAAGCGGACCGTTCAAACCATTACGTATATGCCGCATTTTATTTCACTGGTGGTTGTATGCGGGATCATTCACATCTTTACGGCCAATGAAGGGGTCGTTACGCAGCTGCTTTCGTTTATAACGGGCAAAGACTACTCGTCCCTTCTCGGGTACTCGGATTTGTTCCGCCCGATTTATACCTTTTCCGGAATCTGGCAGAGCATCGGATGGGACAGCATCATTTACCTGGCTGCGATGAGCTCCATCGATCCTTCATTATATGAAGCGGCCGATATCGACGGGGTCGGCAGGGTGAAGAAAATGTGGTACATTACGCTGCCTCAGATCAGTCCGGTCATCATCATCCTGTTTATCTTTGCGATCGGCGGATTGATGGCTTCCGGCTACGAGAAAATTATCCTGCTCTACAATCCTTTGATCTATGATACGGCGGATGTCATAGCCTCCTATGTTTACCGAAGGGGCTTGAGGGAAGCAAGCCTGAGTTATTCCACAGCCGTCGGATTAATAAGCTCCATCGTGAACTTCGGGCTGTTATGGATGACAAATACCATCGTGAAGCGCAGATCTGAATCCAGCTTATGGTAAGAGAGAGGGAAGGTTATGGAGGATATCAAGCAATTCAAAGTGAAACGAAGAAGGAAGCATAAAAGCATAGGGGACCGCGTGTTCGACTTTACGAACTACACGGTTTTGACGGCATTGACCTTGGTGTGTTTTTATCCCATATTGCATATCTTGTTTGCCTCCGTCAGCGATCCCAGCGCCTTGATGGCACATAAAGGGGTGTTGTTAAAGCCGCTGGGATTCACGCTCGACGGTTACAAGCTGGTGTTTAAAGACAACAGCCTGCTGAAGGGGTACATGAATACGATCATTTATGTTGGATTGGGCACCTTGGTCAATATGGTCATGACGATACTGGGGGCATACGTGCTCTCCAGACGGGACTTGTATTTCAAGAATTTTATCATGGTTCTGATTACGATCACGATGTTCTTTGGCGGAGGGCTGATACCCTGGTTCCTGTTAATGAAGGACATCGGCTTGTACAACAATCTGTGGGCGATGATTCTGCCGACCGCTTTAAGCACTTGGAACATCATCATTCTAAGAACCGGCTTCCAATCGATTCCGAGAGAGCTGGAAGAAGCGGCATTGATTGACGGCGCAAGCCAGGCCAACATTCTGATCACGGTGATCCTGCCGCTGTCGAAAGCCACGCTGGCCGTTATCTTCCTGTATTATCTGGTCGGGAATTGGAACTCCTGGTTTAACGCGATGGTCCTGCTGAAGGACAGGGAATTGTTCCCGTTACAGCTGTTAATGAAGGAAATCCTGGTTGCCAATGATTCGACGGCCACCACGATCGGCAGCGCGGGCGGAGTCGTAATTAACAGCGCCCAGAGTTCGACCGCGTTCCGGGAGCTGGTTAAATATTGCGCGATCGTGGTTTCGACGGTGCCTATATTAATGGTGTATCCGTTCCTGCAAAAGTATTTCGTGAAAGGCGTTTATGTGGGTTCGATTAAAGGCTAGATCTTCAACTGTATAGATAGAGATTGAATCATTAGGAGTGAGTTGCATCTTGACGACAGAAGTTAGCAAGACACAAACGATTCGCAATGAATATCCGAGACCCCAGTTTCAGCGCAAAGAGTGGTTAACCCTCAATGGCGAATGGGATTTCAGTTTTGATGATGAAGCCATCGGCGAGGATGCAGGGTGGCATCGGGTGGAAGCGAAGGCTACCTTCACGCGGAAAATCAACGTGCCCTTTACGTTCCAAAGCAAGCTGAGCGGCATCGGTGACCCTTCCTTTCATGATGTGGTATGGTACCGCAGAACGTTCGACGTGCCGCAGGACTGGAACGGGAAGCGGATTGTGCTTCATTTCGGAGCCGTGGATTATTTGGCCAAAGTGTGGGTAAACGGGCATTTAGTGGCGATGCATGAAGGCGGGCATACGCCGTTCCAGGCGGACATTACGGCCGCGCTCGGGGAAGGAAGCAACACGATCGTGCTGCGGGCGGAGGATTTCAGCCGCGACGTCACCCTGCCGCGAGGCAAACAATACTGGCTTGAGCATTCGGCAAGCATTTTCTATACCCGTACGACCGGCATCTGGCAGAGCGTGTGGCTGGAGCCGGTATCCCCGGTGCATCTGAGCAAAATAAGGATGACACCCGACATTGACCGGAACGAAATTCGCATTCGGACCCTCCTTGAGGGTTACAAGTCGATGGAGAATCTCAAGCTGCAGATCACCGTATCGTATAAGGGTGAACGGGTTGCCGAAGATCAATATGCAATCCGAGACGGGGAGCAGCTGCGCACCATAGGTTTGAGTGATTTTACGGATCATGGTCTGGGACGTCTGTGGAGCCCTGAGCATCCGAACCTGTATACCATCGAATTCCGCCTTGTTCAGGATGAGAACGTCGTCGATCAAGTATCCAGCTATTTCGGGATGCGGAAGGTATCGATCGAGAACGGCAAGCTATGCCTGAATAACCGTCCGTATTTTCAAAGGCTCGTGCTGGATCAAGGGTATTTCCCTGAGGGAATCCTAACGGCGCCGTCGGACGAGGCTTTGAAGCGCGATGTGGAGCTGGCGAAGGAAATGGGATTCAACGGCGTGAGAAAGCACCAGAAGACGGAGGACCCCAGGTTTCTGTACTGGTGCGACAAGCTCGGCCTGCTGTTATGGAGCGAGGCGGCCAACGCATATGAATATTCCGAGTCGTATGTTCGCCGCTTCACAGCGGAATGGCAGGAGATCATCGAACGGGACTATAACCATCCTTGCATCATAACCTGGGTTCCGCTCAATGAGAGCTGGGGAGTTCCGAATGTTCAGCTGGATAAGCGTCAGCAGCAGCATGGGCTTGCGATGTATCATTTAACGAAGTCTTTGGACGATAGCAGGCCGGTTGTTTATAACGATGGATGGGAGCATATGACCACGGACTTGGTCACCATTCACGACTATGAGAGCCGCCAGGAAGTGCTGGAAGAACGGTATGCATCAGCCGCGTCGGCGGTGGAAGCCATGCCGGCCAACCGGAGGATATTCGTTGGCGGTGCTTCCTATGAAGGCCAACCCATTCTGGTGTCGGAGTTTGGCGGCATTGCCTTCAAGAAGAGCGATTGGGAAGGCTGGGGATATTCCGGAGCCGAGAACGAGGAGGACTTCCTGATCCGGCTTAAGGCCGTAGTGGATCCAATGTTCTCTTCCCCGGTGATCCAGGGATACTGCTACACGCAGCTGACGGATGTCGAGCAGGAGATCAACGGCTTGCTGACGTATGACCGCAAGCCCAAGGCGCCGCTTGAAACCATACGCAGCATCATGACAGGGCAATAGGAGGTGGAGAAATGGACGGGACGAATGCTTATGAAGGAGTATACCATAACGAGAAAGCAGTTTATTTAAGAGCCGGGAGTTATGAGGCTATCATGCTTCCGGATATCGGCGGGAATTTGATATCGTTCCGGGATCTCGATAAGGGCTGCCGGTTTCTGCATGAACCGACACTTGACGAAATGCCGGCGTTCAAAGCAAGGCCGATGATTCATGGCATTCCGGTGTTGTTTCCCCCGAACCGGTATCAAGATGGCCGGTTCCGTTGGAACGGCAAAGTCCATCAGCTGCCGGTGAATGAAGAGGCAACCGGTCATCATCTGCATGGATTTCTGTACAATATTCCATGGGAGGTCGATGAATACGGGCATTCCGGGCAGGAGGCTTATGTGACCGTGTCTGTCCGCGTGGATGAACGGCATCCGGTATTCCGGAACTTCCCGTTCCGTTTCCATATTCAGCTTCGGTACGGCTTAAGCCGGCAGGGGTTATCCCAGCGGGTAACGATCACCAATACAGGCCAAGAAGCCATGCCGTGTCTGCTGGCGTTTCATACGTCCGTTAATGCGCCATTTACCGAGGGAGGCGACGCCCGGGATTACCGTTTAAAGCTGACCGTCGGGAAGCGATGGGAGCTGGATGGTCGAATGCTGCCCACCGGCTCCCACCAGGAGCTGTCGGCGAACGAGCAAGCCATGCAAGGAGCAGGTGTTTATCCTTTCTTTGAAAGGATGGACAATCATTATACCGCCGAGCCCCAAAACGGAAGAAACCGGATGGAGCTTACCGATGGGGCGAAGAAACTGAGGCTGGTCTATGACGTAGGCACCTCCTATAAGCAATGGATGATCTGGAACAACGAAGCGACCGAGGGTTTCTTTTGCCCTGAGCCGCAGATCAATCTGGTCAATGCACCCAATATGGACTTGGAAGCTGAAGAGATCGGATGTTTCAGCCTTGAACCGAATGAAATCTGGGAAGAGACCAGCAGGCTGTATGTGAAGGAAAGCCAAGGCTAAAAGCCGCAGGTGACAGTCGGCAGAAAGATAAATGCCGACAAATTAAACATATAAGAAGGAGTTAAACATGACTGAATTAACACTGCCGCGTCCGGAGTACCCCCGTCCGCAATGGGTAAGACCCGACTGGATCAATCTGAACGGTTCTTGGCAATTCGAAATCGATCATGGGAAAAGCGGGAAGGAGCGCGGATTCCATGAGCCGGGACATGATCTGTCCGGAACGATCACCGTTCCTTTCTGCCCCGAAAGCAAGCTGTCCGGTGTTGAATATAAGGATTTCATGGCAGCCGTATGGTATAAGCGGGATTTTACCGTGCCTGAAGCATGGGAAGGCAGCATCCTGCTTCACTTCGGGGCTGTGGATTACGAGGCGGAAGTATGGGTTAACGGTGTATCCGTAGGATCGCATCGCGGGGGATATACGCCCTTTAGCTTGGATATCACCTCGCATGTGATACCGGGCAAGAACGTAATTACCGTCTGTGCGGAGGATGACGTCCGTTCCGGACGCCAGCCGCGCGGGAAACAAAGCGGACGCTTCCACTCGCATGGCTGCGATTATACCCGTACGACGGGGATTTGGCAGACGGTATGGCTGGAGCAAGTGCCGCAGGTCTATATGTCCGACATGAAGCTGGTGGGTGACCCGGATAATGGCTGTGCCCACCTCGAGATTAAGATCAACGGGAACGCAGCAGGTCATAAACTGACCGCATCCGCCCTGTATGAAGGGAAAGCGGTAGGGAATGCGAGTGCCGTCGTATCCGGGCCGTACGTCAAACTTACCATTCCATTATCGGAGGTTCACTTGTGGGAGGTGGGTCAGGCCAGGCTGTACGATCTGGAATTATCCCTGCAAGGACAGGATCAGGTGTGCGACACCGTCCAATCCTATTTTGGGCTCCGAACCGTCATGCTGGACGGAATGGCCTTCCGCATCAACGGCAAATCCGTATTTCAACGACTTGTGCTGGATCAAGGCTTCTATCCGGATGGGGTCTACACCGCGCCAAGCGATGAGGATCTCCGCAAAGATATCGAAATTTCGATGGGACTCGGCTTTAACGGCGCAAGGCTTCACGAGAAGATGTTCGAACCGCGCTTTCTGTATTGGGCTGACCGGTTAGGGTATCTGGTATGGGGAGAGCATGCGAATTGGGGGCTTGACATTACCACGGCGGAGGGGTTGTCCCATTTTCTGCCGGAATGGCTCGAAGGGATGGAGCGCGATTTCAATCATCCGGCCCTCATCGGCTGGTGTCCTTTCAACGAGACGTGGGACCGGGACGGCTCCAAGCAAAATAACGACGTACTGCGCATTGTATACGAGGTTACGAAGAAAATGGACCCGACGCGTCCTGTGATTGATACGAGCGGCAACTTCCATGTCGTGACGGATATTTTCGATATCCATGATTACGACCAGAACCCGGAGACGTTCAAGCAGCGATATGAGCCGATGAAGAACGGTGGAGAGGTGTACAATAGCTTCCCGAATCGGCAGAAGTATGAAGGCCAGCCTTACTTCATCAGCGAATATGGCGGCATATGGTGGAATCCGGACCAAAAAGACGAGAAGTCTTGGGGTTACGGCGACAGGCCGACATCCGAAGAGGCGTTTCTAACGCGTTATGCGGGCTTAACGAATGCGCTGCTGGATCATCCGATGATGTTCGGTTTTTGTTATACCCAGCTGTACGACGTGGAGCAGGAAGTGAACGGATTGTATACCTATGACAGACGTCCAAAATTCGATCCCGACGTGATTCGCCGCATCAATTCCCGTAAGGCCGCGATTGAAGACTGAGCCGTTATCATGACCGTTATCGAAGTAGGCGGTGTTTCATTTCTGCATGGTGTATGATTGCATATTATCCGAAAGGAACGTGACGAAGGATGAAGGTGAATTACCGGAATAAATTATTGCTCACGATATGCGCATTCCTTATTCTTCCTATGGGTCAGGCGACACATGCGGCTACGCTTCAAAATAACTTCTACAACGTGGTCATGCAGGAGGGCGCGGATCCATGGGTATATAAACACACCGACGGCTTTTACTACTTCACAAAAACGACCGGCGGAAATGTGACCATATGGAAGTCCGCACAGCTTACGACCATTGATGCAGCTCCGACGAGGGTCGTGGAAACGGGCTGCTGCAGCATCTGGGCTCCGGAATTGCATTACATCAATGGCGCCTGGTATATCTACTATGCCAAGGATGACGGGGATAACGTCAACCACCGCATGTATGTCATGGAGAACACGTCGGCGGACCCGACGCAGGGAACCTGGCAGTACAAAGGTCAGATTACGGACCCGACGAACAAATGGGCCATTGACGGCACGGTGCTGCAAACAGGCGGTCAGCTGTATTTTATATGGTCCGGCTGGGAAGGCGACACCAATGTCCGGCAGAATTTGTATATCGCCCGCATGAGCAATCCCTGGACGATCGATTCGAATCGCGTTGAAATCGCAAGGCCAACCCACAGCTGGGAAACGAACCATTCCCCGCACGTAAACGAAGGGCCTCAGGTGATTGTGCGAAACGGTCTCATCAATCTGGTATACTCGGCAAGCGGGAGCTGGACGAACGACTATTGCCTGGGCCTCATCACGGCCAGCGCAACCAGCGATCTGCTGAATCCGGCATCATGGAGCAAACGCAGCCAGCCTATATTCAAGTCCGGTAACGGTTTGTACGGACCGGGTCATCATTCGTTCACCAAGTCGCCCGACGGTACGGAGGACTGGATACTCTATCATGTCGCCAAATACAATAATGCCGGGTGGAACCGCGAGGTTCGAATGCAGAAATTCACGTGGCATGCCGACAACACGCCAAATCTCGGCGTCCCGGTGAATCCGAATGCCCCGATAACATTGCCTTCCGGCGAAGCAGCGCATATCCGTTACGAAGGTGAGGAAGGGACATTCGGCGGTATCGCCTATGCATCTCAGAGCCCTAACGGCTCGGG
The DNA here is from genome assembly GCF_056173265.1 of Paenibacillus sp. QJM3NY_38. Classification (NCBI taxonomy): domain Bacteria; kingdom Bacillati; phylum Bacillota; class Bacilli; order Caryophanales; family Paenibacillaceae; genus Paenibacillus; species Paenibacillus sp. QJM3NY_38. The sequence continues at coordinate 5,396,780 of NZ_CM149665.1, read as the reverse complement.
AGGCATGAAGGCCGGGCATATCGATACGCCGGAGAGTTATGTGGAATTCACGGTTCATGCCGCGTCGGCAGGCGAATACATTCTGCTCGCCCGCACGGCGAACGGGACAGCCGGGGGGAATTGGTCCCATCTCATGCTCAGCGTAAATGCCGGTACGGCGAGCAAGTTCCATATCACGAATAAAGGATGGGAGAACTGGGGACTGTCCACGGCGCGGATTCAGTTGAAGGCCGGCGTGAACACGATACGTTTTTCAAAAGGTGAGGGATACGGAGAAATCGACTTTATTGACATCAAGCCTGCGAATTAGGACACAGCCGATGGCATAGTGGGCCGATAAATAAAGAGTTGTTAGCTTGATCATGGATGGCTTCCGGTTCTCCCGGAGGCCATTTCTGGCTATGAAAGTCATGGTTTGCTATGTCCGGCTATATGATGCCGTATGGCAAGAGGCAGTAAAATGGCTGGTGTAAGCCTTTCCAGTGTGATTGTTTTTCATTTCATTAAGAAGTAAAATTATTGTAATGAATATGTTTAAAGGAGAGCAGATTTGTGCTGGAACTTGGTTTTAACGACCCGGAAAGATTGGTCACGGTAGCCCATGCCTTGTCAACACGTTCTCGGGTTGATATTCTAAGGCTCTTGAATTCCAAGAACTTGAATATCATTGAAATCGCCGAGAAGCTCAAACTCCCCGTTTCGACGGTAGCGAGCAATATCAAAGTGTTGGAAGCGGCTGAGTTAATTAATACGGAATTGCTTCCGGCGTCACGTGGGGCCATGAAGGTCTGCAGCCGGAATTATGATGATATTCATATTGCGTTGAATTTGAGGAATTCGGTACCCAAAGGAGTAACGCATGTCTATGAAGTAGAGATGCCGATTGGCCATTACAGCGATTGCGAAGTATCGCCGACATGCGGAATGGCGAATGCCGACGGATATATCATAAAGGAAGACGAGCCGGCGAGCTTTTACCATCCCAAGCATGTTAATGCCCAGATCATCTGGCTGCGCAAGGGATATTTGGAATATTTGATGCCGATGGATATTCCGGCCGGAGCCCGCATCGAATCGCTTGAATTGTCCATGGAGATGTGTTCCGAGGCGCCCAATTATGATCATAACTGGCCTTCGAATATTTCCGTGTGGGTCAATGGCGTTGAAATCGGTATGTGGACAAGCCCCGGGGATTTCGGAGATCGGCGCGGCAAGCTGAACCCGAATTGGTGGTATGATTGGGCAACGCAGTACGGGTTTCTCAAGACTTGGCGGGTCGATCATGAGAAGACGACGCTGGATATGGAGAAAGTGTCGGGTGTTACATTGGCTGAGCTGAATCTTTCCGAGAGTCCCAAATTGCGGCTGCGTATCGGCATTAAGCCCGATGCCGTCAATCAAGGAGGGCTGAATCTGTTCGGTCGCCAGTTTGGAGATCACGAACAGAATATCATCATGCAGTTGAAATATACGATGGATCAGGATGGGGAAGACCTTTAATCACGCTTGTATAAGTGGCCGAAGGCTTAGCTGTTGACGAAGAAGATGCGAGTCAGCGGCAGATTGTTGGCGGAGAGGTTTCCCGTTTAGATAAAGAATAAAGTGGCAGTGCAGAAGGTGTTTCTGTGCTGTCGCTTTTTTTTGTTTACCGTCAGAAGCATTCGGAGTAACACGCGAATTCTTATCGAATGGGGATCATTTTCATAAAGAGCCCATTCTTTTCCCGGTTTACATTCCGTTTAAATAGGGGTGCTACGATTCAATCATCATCCATTAGCGAAGAGGAGGAAATCATAATGGAGCATGCATACAAAAAGAAATTAGAACCAAAACCTGGCGACTTGGCCGTTGAGGCTTACGGACTGGTCAAAACATTCGGCGATAACCGCGCCGTGGATGGCGTGGATCTGAGCGTGCGTACCGGAACAATCTACGGTGTGCTTGGCCCGAATGGGGCAGGCAAGACAACCACCATCCGGATGCTGGCGACCTTGCTAAGACCGGATGCGGGTTCGGCCCGAATCTTCGGACATGACGTGCAGGCGGAATCGCAGATTGTCCGTCAGTTGATCGGGGTAACCGGCCAATACGCGTCGGTGGACGAATCGCTCAGCGCTACGGAGAATCTGATTATATTCTCCCGTTTGCTTGGTTTGGGGCGTAAGGAGGCAAGGCGCAAGGCGGAAGAGCTGCTCGAGGAATTCGGTTTGTCGGAAGCCGCGAAGCGGCCGCTAAAAAATTTCTCCGGCGGCATGCGGAGAAGGCTGGATCTGGCGGCAAGCCTGATTGCCCAGCCGCCGCTCATCTTCCTGGATGAGCCGACGACGGGGCTGGATCCAAGGACGCGTTCCCAGATGTGGGATACGATCCGCCGATTGGTGAATACCGGTTCAACGGTATTGCTGACCACGCAGTATCTCGAGGAGGCGGACCAGCTGGCAGACCGCATCGCCGTTATCGATTACGGCCGGGTTGTGGCCGAGGGTACGGCCGATGAATTGAAGATGTCGGTAGGCACTTCCTCGCTGCATTTGACTGTCGAGGATTCGGTTGACATGGATCGCGCCCGCCATACCGTGGAACAAGTGTTAGGCGTCCATGCCAATGTATCGCCGGAAGCCGGAAAGATCACGGCGCCGATGGCTAATGCGGGTCTTGTTACAGACCTGTTGATTGAGCTGCGAACGGCAGGAATCGGCTTGTCCGAGATGAGCGTGCAGAAGCCGACCCTGGATGAGGTATTCCTGACGATCACAGGCCACGGCGTGAAGGAAGACGCTGCCCAAGAGTCTTATGAATCCAATGATCGGGAGGTGGCACGGGTATGAGCAGCACCATGATTCAGCCTGGGACGGAACGTCAGCTTAAGAACCGCACGAGTTTGGGTCAGACGATTCGAAATTCGTTGACGATGGCCTACCGCGGGCTGCTGAAGCTCCGGCGCACGCCCGAGCAGTTGTTTGACGTCACGTTCCAGCCCATTATTTTTACGCTGATGTTCACCTATATTTTTGGGGGCGCCATCTCCGGTGACGTGGCGAGTTATTTGCCCGTCATCATTCCCGGCATCCTCGTCCAGACCGTCATTACGACCTCCGTCGTCACAGGCGTTCAGCTGCGCGAGGATATGGATAAAGGCGTATTCGACCGATTCAAATCGCTGCCGATTGCGCGCATCGCACCGCTGGCTGGTGCCCTGCTGGCAGACACGATTCGGTATACCATTGCGACAGTGCTTACCTTTACGATGGGATATATTATGGGGTACCGGCCCGAGGACGGCTTGGGTTATGTTGCGCTTGCGGGGTTGGTCGTCATTTTGTGCTCATGGGCCATTAGCTGGATCTTTGCTTTTTGCGGCGTGATTGCAAGATCCGCCTCCGGCGTGCAGGGGATATCGATGATCGTGCTGTTTCCGCTCACGTTTCTCTCCAACGCGTTCGTGCCGGTGGATACGATGCCGGGCTGGCTGCAGTGGTTCGTCAATATGAATCCGATCTCGCATCTTGTGACTGCCGTTCGGGATCTCACCAACGCTGGCACCGTGGGCTGGGATCTCACGATATCCTTGGTTGGCGCCGCGGTTATCGTGGCCATCTTTGCTCCCATTACGGTTCGTGCTTACATGCGCCGCACTTGATACCAAGGGGGCTCGCCTAATGGCGTTTACCCATGCTGCCGGGGAAAGTAGAACTTCCGTCCGAAACGCAGGTTGACATTGATTTATGAATTCACTATACTGTCTGTAATCTTATAAGCGACATACGTTGAAAGAGCCCAGTAGCAGCTTGGTCCCTGTTCTAGAAAGCCGGGGGATGATGGAACCCGGTACACACCAAGGCGGCGAATTACACTCTGGAGTATCTCGGGTAATGCCGAGCGGAAACGACGAACGATATCTCGTCTAATGAGCGGCATGAATGACGCGCGGCAGCGTGCAGATCATTCGTGCAATCAGGGTGGTAACACGGTTAACAATCGTCCCTATGTCTATACAGACAAGGGGCGATTTTTTGTTTTTCAACGAGTTGGACGTTTCGTTATAAGGAAATTACTGAACTAAAAGGAGTGTTAACACTGTGAATATTATCGACGAACTGGAATGGCGCGATGCGATCAACCAACAGACGGATGCCGAAGGCCTCCGGGAGCTTACGAATGAAAAATCCATCTCGCTGTACTGCGGCGTGGACCCAACGGGCGACAGCATGCATATCGGTCACCTGATTCCCTTCATCATGCTCAAACGCTTCCAGCTTGCCGGCCATCGTCCGGTCATTCTGATCGGGGGCGCGACAGGCACCATCGGGGATCCAAGCGGGCGTCAAACCGAGCGTTCCCTGCAGACGCTGGAGCAGGTTCAGGCTAACGTTGACGCGCTGACCGGACAAATGAAAAAGCTCTTCGTAACCGAGGGTGACAATCAAATCCGCATGGTTAACAACTACGACTGGACGCATAAAATCAACATTATCGAATTCCTGCGCGATTACGGCAAGAACTTCAGCATTAACTCGATGCTGGCGAAGGATGTGGTTGCGAGCCGGCTTGACAGCGGGATTTCGTTTACGGAATTCTCATACCAAATCCTGCAGTCGGTCGACTACCTGCATCTGTACCAGCATGAGGACGTGCAGCTGCAAATCGGCGGATCGGACCAATGGGGCAACATTACAAGCGGCCTGGATCTGATCCGGAAGAAGGAAGGACCCGAAGCAAAAGCATTCGGCCTGACCATACCGCTCATGCTGAAGGCCGACGGCACGAAATTCGGCAAAACGGCCGGCGGCGCGATTTGGCTCGACCCGAACAAAACAACACCGTTCGAGTTCTACCAGTTCTGGGCGAACACCGACGACCGCGACGTTGTGAAATACCTGAAGTACTTCACCTTCTTGACCAAAGAGCAAATTGACGAATTGGCCGAAAAGGTGCAGAGCGAGCCGCATAAACGCGAAGCGCAAAAAATGCTGGCTGAAGAAATGACGAGATTTGTGCACGGCGAAGAGATGCTGGAGCAGGCCAAGCGCATTACGGCGGCTTTGTTCAGCGGCGATATTAAATCCCTTACGGCCGATGAGATCGAGCAGGGATTTAAGGAGATGCCGACATTTGAAGCTACGCCGGAAACGAAGAATATCGTGGACTGGCTCGTGGATCTGGGCATCGAGCCTTCCAAGCGGCAAGCTCGTGAGGATATTACCAAAGGCGCCATCTCGATGAACGGCGAGCGTATCAGCGACGTCGGTCACGAGGTGACAGCCGACCAAGCGATCGGCGGCCGCTTTATCATCATTCGCAAAGGCAAGAAAAACTACAGCTTGGTGAAAATGTCCTAGAAGACGGTATAACCATCGGGGGAACGGTCTCCCCGGACGAAAATACCCATAAAAAGCCGCTAAACACGTTTCATGTGCTTAGCGGCTTTCATATTACCAGGTTATCCAGAATCTTTTGGTTGGCCTATTGGCGTTTTTCTTTTATTTGAAAGTTTCTCTCATTTAATAGGATAATATCTGTAGTGTTAAAGGAGGTAGATGATATCATAAACATTCAACTGCAGACCGAGCTGTGCGAGCTGTTCCAAATCCGTTATCCGCTCTTGCAGGCAGGGATGGCCGGGGGACCGACAACAGTAGAACTGGTCGCCGCCGTATCCAACGCAGGCGGACTCGGCACGTTGGGTGCAGCTTATATGGAGCCGGCTGCCATTCGCGACAGCATTCAGGAAATCCGCAAGCGGACGGATCAGCCTTTTGCCGTCAACCTTTTTGTGCCCGGTGCCCGGGATCGTCATGAGCGAATCGGAGAGGTTCAACAGGAGTTAAACCGGATGCGGGATGATCTTGGCATTCCCCATGCGGGCAAGGACCGCGTAGCAACCCCGGATTGGTTCGAGCAGCAATTCGCGGTTCTGATCGAAGAAAAGGTGCCTGTCATCAGTACGGCATTCGGGATTCTGGATGAGCCTCATATGCAGCAAGCAAAAGCGGCTAGGCTTCGGGTTGTTGCGATGGCTACCACAGTCCGCGAAGCCATGCTGGCTGAGCAGGCAGGGTGTAATGCCGTCGTTGCCCAAGGCAGCGAAGCGGGCGGACACCGTGGAACGTTTGATATTTCGGAGCACCCGATGGGGGCCCAGATCGGAACGTTTGCCTTGGTACCGCAAATCGTGGATCACGTCAAGATCCCCGTTATTGCCGCCGGAGGCGTGATGGATGGACGGGGACTCGCAGCTTCGCTTGTTCTTGGAGCCCAAGGCGTTCAGATGGGGACGCGATTCCTGACCGCGGTCGAATCGGGTGCGCATGAGGTTTACAAGCAAGCGCTGCTTCAGAGTACGGAAGAGAGCACGGTGATCACCAAAGCGTTCTCGGGACGGCCTGCAAGGGGAATCCGCAATGCATTCATCCGGCAATGGGACGAGAGCGGCATAGAGCCGCTGCCTTTTCCTACGCAGAATACGGTGACCCGCGACATCCGAAATGTGGCTAATCGACAAGATAATCCGGAGTATATGTCATTGTGGGCGGGGCAAGGCACCAGAGGCCTTACTTCGGGACAAACGGCAGCGGATATTGTGGCCGAGACGATCCGGGAAGCGTTGTTGATCTGCCCATTTTCTTCGTAAATCCGATCATTGGAGATGAGAGAGGATTATGTTATTCGCTTAGGAAAACATGAAGCAGCAGGCCACCTGAAGAAAACCCATAAGGTGGCCTGCATATCTTTGTGCTAGAAGCTGTAAGTATCTCCGCCTTCGCCGCTCCACGTCATCTCCACGAAGGAGGACGGATTGGAAGAAGTCGCTGTTTTGGAGCCGGAAGCGTAGAGTCCTCCGGCAACACCGGTCATGGTATAGTCGGTATACAATTTGTTCGAAGTATAGTTCGTGTAAATCATCCCTCCCGAAATATTCGATGCGGTTACGTTCTTAAGCTCCAGATTGCTTCCGTAGGACACCCCGTCCGAGGCCGTGGTTTTGCTTGTTCTGAACGCTTGGCCCGTGGCCGCATTGTTTTTGACGGTGGTGTTGATGATCTGTACGTCATTGGCCCGCATGAATATTCCGTTGTTGCCCACGGTCGACTCTGGCACCGTGTTCTGAAAGTCAACCGTGCTGCCGATCACTTTGATATGATGCGTCCCCTCTTTAAAATCAAAGCCGTCGTTTTTGGTCTGTATGGCGCTGCAATTCAGGAACGTAATATATCCGCTTCGATCCGGATTCGGCAGTGTGGTCCAGTTCTGATCGGCATCCCCCACATAGAAGCCCTCGCCGAACTTCCCGCCTTGCCCCGCGCTATGGGCGGTACTGTTCGAGACAAGCCAGTACTGGCTGTTTTTCCGAATCTTGAACGCTTCTGCCGTCGTATTTTTGACCGTTACATTGGTAACGTAGCCGTGAGAGGCTTCAATTAGCAGGCCTTTGTTTGATTTGGAGTTGGAGTTGATCGTCACATTCTCCAGCTTATAATAGCTGTTCTTGATATGGAAAGCCGCATTGCCTGCCGATGCGGTGAAATGAAAGGTGGCTCCGCTGCCCGTGCCGCGAATCGTAATGTAATTGCCTGACGATCCGTTCCGGGAGGTTGCAATGGTTCCATCCGACACCGAGTAGGTCCCGGATACTTCAATGATGTCACCGGGATTCGCGCTGGCTAGGTAGCTCCGCAGCGTCGCGACGTCACCGGCCGGGACCGTTTTGGTTGCCGCCATTACAATATGACCAGGGTAGAATGCAAATACAAGCATGAAGCAAAATAAGGATACGATGCCAAACTTCATGGATGGCTTGATCATCATGAAACCTCCTCGCTATTTTGGACACGATTCCCGTACTGTCGCATGAATTGCCTTACAAATCTTCTGTGCGAAACACATCACCTCACTTAACAAGGATCAGAATCATTGTTTAAGCGCTCTAATTATAATCCAATCCCCATACCACATTGCTGCTTGAAAATATCATATTTTCGTCTGCATTCGATACTGAAGAGGCGTCAAACCGTACTTTTTTTTGAACATGGCGATAAAATACGAGGGGTAGTTGAATCCGGTCTGTTTACTGACGTCTTCGATTGTTAGAGACGGCAAGCCAAGAAGCGTTCTGGCTTCTTCCAAGCGCTTGTTGTTCGTATATTCGATGATGGTCATGCCCATCTGCTCTTTGAACAGCTTGGACAAATAACTGGGAGAGAAATGAAGCTCCGCAGCCATTTCGTTAATCGTGAAGGATAGATGATAGTGCTTGCCGATCCACCTTACCATGGCGCCGACAGGCTCGATCGAAGCAGCGGGAGCAGGATACTTGAAACCCCCGCTACGATCCGGCGGGTAAATATGGCTATTGAAGTAGGTGAAGAAATGAAATAAAAACAAGGCAACTACTTCCTTCTGAGCCTTGGGCGGAACGCTGGCCAGCATTTCATGCAATTGCAGAAACTGATTTTCTAAATATATGGAATCCTTGGACGACAGATGAAACACCTGATTGGACCACGGATGATCCAGCAATTGTGAAACCGCGGTTGTCAGCTGCGGGAGTGCGGTGAGGAAACGCTCGATGACGGAGGCTTTGATTTTCAGCAGGCTGCGAATGTAATTCGGCGGTACGATGACTTTAATATGGTGAATTTGAAAAGGTTTAATCAACACCAAAGTGCCGGGCTTCAGCGAGTACGTTTGATTATCGACGATATATCTTCCGGCGCCTTCGTGAATGTACAGAATCTCCAACCCTTCATGATAATGAAAATATTCCACCGGCTCGGTATGTACGCTTCGATAGTTGAACAGATACAGATTGTCACGCCAGGGAATTGAATGGTGAATTTTCATCTGAAACCTCCTTTTGCATGATTGATGGGTTCAATTACAGGGCTTCCAGCATTTCGGATACATCGTATGCCACACCCTGCAAATCATGCTTCTGTGTTTGACTGCAGCAAGCGAATATCGCGGACAAGAGGGAAAACCGGTTGGCTGTCGAACACTTTATCATAATATATATGTTGAAAAATGCTGCAATGACGGCATAACGGGGGTTATGATGTCCACGCCTATTTTGTCTACAAAATTGTATATACCTTCTCCCCGATCGAGGGCTGTTCTTCGCCTCCGCCTAATCGAGCGTTTGAACGAGGGGCTGCGTCTGCAGCGCAAGCTCACTATGATTTCCGCCTCTGCAGGCTGCGGTAAAACTACGCTGCTCAGCCAATGGATCAAAGACTCCCCGCTGCCCGTCGCCTGGCTGTCTTTGGAGGAGAAGGATCGTGAGCCAGCAAGATTCCTGGCTTATCTTGTGGCCGCCCTGCAAACCGTCGGGGTTGAAATCGGAGAGGGCATTATGAGCAAACTCCAAGCGCCGTCCCCTCTTCCTCTGCCGCTCGAAGGTATCGTCACGGCCATCCTTAACCACATAGCGGCCCTGCCGAATCGGTTCATTCTGGTTCTTGACGATTACCACGTGTTGGATTCCAAAGCGATAGACAGCGCTCTTGATTTTCTCATCGAGCACATGCCGCCGCAGATGCATGTAGTTATCGCCAGCCGCCAGGATCTCGCTCTGCCCTTGGCCCGGCTGCGTGTCCGGGACCAGTTGACGGAAGTGCGGACATCAGACTTGCGCTTCACATCCGATGAAGCCTCTGAATTTCTGCGCCGCTCCATGGGACTGGATTTGTCAGCGGAGGATGCAGCGCTCCTCGAATCGCGCACGGAGGGCTGGATTGCCGGCCTGCAATTAGCGGCGCTGTCTTTGCAGGGCCATCATGACGCTGCCACCTTTATCCGATCCTTCGGCGGCAAGCACCGTGACGTACTGGACTACCTGGTTGAAGAAGCACTGCAGCAGCAGCCCGAGGATATTCAGGATTTTTTGCTAAACACCTCCATTCTTGAGCAGTTGTGTGGTCCATTGTGTGACTACGTTCTTCGGAGCGAAGTTCGTGATTCTCGGCTGAGCGCCATCTCCGGGCAAGAAACCTTGGAGTACCTGGAGCGCGTCAACCTGTTCATTGTTCCGCTGGACAAGGAGAGGCGCTGGTACCGATATCACCATCTGTTCTCGGATGCGCTTCGGCAGCGTCTGACCCGAACGGGTGCTTCTGCGGTTGGCGGTGAGAGGGACGTGTCCGAATTGCATCGTCGTGCCAGCGAATGGCATGAACGTCAAGATCTTCTGCTGGAAGCTTTCCAGCATGCGATTGCCGCTTCGGATGTGGATCGCGCCGCACGCCTTATTGAAGGGAAGGGGACACCTTTGATCTTCCGTGGAGCAATAGGCCCTGTGCTCCATTGGCTGGATTCCTTGCCTAAGGAGGAGATGGATGCAAGGCCCGCGCTACATGTCATGCATGCTTCTGCGATGTTAATGGTCGGTCAAATGACCGGTATCGAACCTAAACTTCAAGCCGCCGAAACCTATCTGCAAGCTGCGGAGGACGATTATACCCGGGATCTTATAGGGCATATCGCCTCCATACGTGCCACGCTTGCTGTCAGTCAACATCAGACGGAAACCATCATGGCGGAATCGCGCCGGGCCTTGGAATTTTTGAGTCCGCATAATCTGCCCGTGCGCACAGCGACGATATGGACGCTGGGGTATGCCTACCAGCTGCAGGGGGAGCGTGCCGCGGCTGGCAAGGCGTATCAGGAAGCCGTGATCATCAGTCAGAAGATTGGGCACATCACGATCAACATGATGGCGACGCTCGGACTCGGAATGATTCAGGAAGCGGAGAATCAGTTATATGTTGCGGCCGAGACGTATCGGCGTGTTCTGGATTTGGCGGGCGATCCTCCACTGCCGGCAGCATGCGAAGCACATCTGGGCCTAGCCCGAATATGCAGCGAGTGGAATGATCTGGATGCCGCGGAACAGCATGGGCAGCAGGCCCTCCACTTGGCCGGGCAGTTCGAGCATATCGACAGGGGCGTGGCCTGCGAGGTGTTGCTCGCAAGGCTGAAGCTTACACGGGGAGCGATGAGCGAAGCGGCTGCCATGTTAGCCAAGGCGGATCACTTCGCTCGTCAGCATCATTTCACGCATCAGCTGCCCCATATTGCCGAGGCACAGGTGCTTGCCCTGCTGCGGCAAGGGGATGTCAGTTCAGCGTTGCAGCTTGCCCAGAGGTTTGAGCTCAAGTTAAGCCTAGCCAGAGCGCTGCTGTCACAGGGGGATACGGCGAAGGCGCTGGTCATCCTCGAACAACTGCGGACGGATATGGAGGTTAAGGAATGGGTGAACGAACAGCTTAAGGTGATGGTACTGCAGGCTTTGGCCCTTCACGCCCATGGGGAGAAACGGAGAGCGGCCCAGGTTATTGCGGATGTGCTGGAGATGGGCGAGCCGGGCGGCTTCATCCGGATGTTTATCGATGAAGGGGAGCCGATGCGGGAATTGATCAACGCAGCAGCTTTGAGCAAACCGAGGCAGAAGATAGATAAGCAGAAACACTGGCCATTAAGCGAAGCTGTAAGCAAATCGAAGCAGAAGCTGTTAAGTGAAGCTGTAAACAAATCGAAGCAGAAGCTGTTAAGGGAAGCTGTAGACAAACCCAAGCAGCTGTCCTTAAGAGGAGCTGTAGACAAGCCGGAGCAGAAGCTGTTATGGCCCATCCATGACTATCTGGAGCGACTGCTGCATGCATTTGAGGCTGAAGGACTGGAACGTGGAGTCACATCCGTATTCGTTCCTGGGTTTGTTCAGCCTGCGGATTCTCTGATTGAGCCGCTAAGCCGGCGGGAAATGGAGGTTCTGCGTCTCATTGCCGAAGGGCTATCGAATCGTCAGATTAGCGAGAGGCTTTTTGTTACGCTCAGCACCGTGAAAGGGCATAACCGGATGATTTTCGATAAACTCCAGGCCACGCGCCGTACCGAAGCTGTAGCGCGAGCGCGAGAGCTGGGTTTACTATAAGGTGACAATCGTAGCATAAATATTCATCCATAGCGATCTCCCTTCCAATACCGCAATCCATGAGAGAACCATACTGCTGTCCATAAGAAAACCATACTTAAGTATCTATGTCCCGGTACCTGACGGCAGATATACTGATTGCAAATGCCAGTTTGGAGGAAACCCATGAAAGCAATGGTATGCACCGCTTATGGAGCACCGGATGTTTTACAGCTGCAAGAGGTAGAGAAGCCGATCCCAAAGGATCGCGAAATTCGGATCAAAATTTATGCAACCACCGTCAATTCGGGGGATTGCCGCGTGCGGGGATTTCGCAGTCCTCTTTTGTACAGGATTCCCATGCGGCTGGTGCTGGGTCTGAGAAAGCCAAGACAACCGATACTCGGGGTAGAGCTGGCGGGGGAAGTCGAAGCGATTGGCAGGGATGTTACGCAATTCAAGGCAGGCGATCAGGTCTTGGCATTCAGGGGAATGCGATTCGGTACGTATGCCCAATATATCTGCATGCGTGAAGATGCGTTATTGCTGTTAAAGCCCGATCATGTGACTTATGACGATGCCGCCGCCGTATCTTTCGGAGGAACGACGGCCCTGCATTTTCTTAGAAAAGGGAATATCCGGCAGGGACACAAGGTTCTGATTTACGGAGCGTCCGGTGCGGTTGGGACGTTAGCCGTACAGCTTGCTAAGCAACATTATGGAGCAGAGGTAACCGGCGTTTGCAGTGCCGTGAATATGGGGCTGGTGAGGTCGCTCGGAGCCGATCGGGTCCTTGATTATACAAAAGAGGACATTACGACGACCGGAGATCGATACGACATCATTCTGGACGCGGTCGGTAAACTGCCAAAATCCAAATGCAAGCATTTGCTCACCCCGGGCGGGAGCTATGTAACCGTTGAAGGGCAGGGGGTAGCCAAGGTGCTGATGGAGGATCTGAGATTGCTAGCGGAGCTGCTGGGAACGGGAAAGATCAAGCCGGTTATCGACAGAAGGTATGCATTGGAGCAAATGGCCGAGGCGCACCGGTACGTGGATGAAGGACGCAAGAGGGGCAGCGTTGTCATCACGGTGGACCATGATCATTGAGGAAAAGTCATCATTCACCGTAGGGCATGATTATGACAGCTGATGAAGCAAGGAATCATTCAAGGATATAGACAGACATTCAAGCATGCCACGGACCACTCACCGTCGGTAGCAGTGCCACACGATGTAATCATTGACTAGCCGATCCTTCAGAGGGTCGGCTTTTCTCTTCGGAACGTGGAGGATCGGTGATTACCATCCGGATTAAGCAGGAAGAAATCTCTAAACCTTCTACTAGGAAGTGATATATAATGTGATGACATATAAGAATTCCAAGGGAAGGGCTGCTGCATAACGATGTCTAAAGCCGATAATATGCTGGCGATGATATGGCTTCTGAAATCGCGAAGAAGAATGACCGCTAAACAACTATCGGAGGAGCTGGGTGTACATATCCGGACGGTTTACCGGTGCATTGACGCGCTTTGTATGTCCGGCGTGCCTGTCGTATCCGAGATTGGGCGCGATGGAGGCTACTCCATTCCGGAGCATATCAAGCTGGAGCCGCTGTTTTTTGAGGCCGATGAGCAAAAGGCGCTTCTTCATGCCGCCGCATTCGCACGGGAAGCGGGTTATCCATCCGAAGAGCCGCTTAATCGAGCCGTTTCCAAAATAAAACGATATACGAATCCGGAACAGCTGGAGCGTTTGGAGCGCCACGAAAGCAGTATTGAGGCCATCCATCCTCCTACAGCTTCTTCGCTTACCAGGATACTGCATGAGATCGAGGCGGGGATCGACCGGCAATCCAGCCTCGAGATCGACTACGCCACAGGCTATGACGGTATAACACAACCACGTATCCTGGATCCTTACGGACTCGTCCATTGGAAAAGCAAATGGTACGCGGTGGGCCATTGCCATCTGCGCGGTGAAATTCGCTGCTTCCGCGTCGACCGTATGCGCGATATCCGGCATACCGACAACGCGTTTGACCGTCCGGCGTCGTTTTCCCCGCGGGAATACGTATTGGACAGCTTGTTATCGGGGCAAGGTTCCGAATCCAATCCTCATTTGGTTTCCGTACATATCCAAGGCCTCCCTCAAGCTTTGGACGATTTATGCGCGCATTGGCTGCTCAGTCAAGCCCTCGTCGAACGTACGGCGGAGCATGCGGTGTTCAGGCTGGATGAGCATATGTTATACACGCAAGTTGCCTACTACCTATTGTCATTTGGCGGGAAGATTCGAATCATCGGGCCAGAGGAACTGAAATCAGGCATGATCGACATTGCGGAGTCCCTCTTGAAATATTATCAATCCTGAAGATAAACACTGACCTTCTTTGTCAGTGTTTGTATTATATAATGAACTCCAACAGATAGCGTCAGGGAGGAGAGAGCTCGATGGCAGGCACGATTTTTAAACAAGAAGTGATGAAAGCAACCGAACGTTCGTGGGAGGAATGGATTGTGGCCCTTGGGCAGGAAGTGGGCCCGCTCTGGTCACATGAGCAGATCCGAAACCATATCGTTGAGCAGCATCAGGTATCCGGGGAATGGGGCGAGTGGATCGCCGTCATGTATGAGCAGGTCATGGGGCGGGTGCCCGTCGGCTTATCCAAAGATGCCGGGGTGCAGATCGGGGTCAGAAAGACGATGGCCGCGACAAAAGAGAGGGTTTGGGATTTCCTCATGTCTTCCGAGGGACTGTCATTATGGATCGGGGATGTTCCTTCTCTGGAGCTGCAGGTCGGGCATGAGTATGAATCGAAGGAAGGCGTGTCCGGCAAAATTACGGTGGTCGTACCCTACCATAAGCTGCGCTTGACTTGGAAACGCAAGGAGTGGGACAACCCGTCCCGGCTGCAAATCTATGTGTTGTCCACGAAGACTGGAAAAACAACCATCGCGATTCACCAGGAGATGCTCGATGATGTTTATATGAGAGAGATCATGAGGCGTTATTGGGATGAGATGCTGACGACGCTGCAAAACCGGGTGATGGTGCCGAACTGAACGGATTCTGTTATATGGGACTTAGGGTTTATCAACTGGATTGAATTGACTACTCCAACGTTATGAGGACAGAGGTTCGCTATTACGTCTCGTAGGGTGGGTTTAGGGTAATATGAGGACAGAGATTCCGCTATTACGTCTCGAAGGGTGGGTTTAGGGTAATATGAGGACAGAGGTTCCGCTATTACGTCTGGACGGGTGGGTTTAGGGTAATATGAGGACAGAGGTTCCGCTATTACGTCTGGACGGGTGGGTTTAGGGTAATATGAGGACAGAGGTTCCGCTATTACGTCTGAATGGGTAGATTTTGGACAATATGAGGACACCAGATCCGCTATTGCATAGAGAATGGCGATAATTTGTGGTTTTTTAAGTAAATAGCGGATTCTGAGTCCGGAAGAACGGGAAAAGTGGCTGTTTTTTTCGGAATAACGGATCTGGTGTCCACTAGTTTGTTTATTCGTCTCTTGGATATCTGCATGACTGATGCATGTACCCGTCAGGTACTGTGTTACAAGTTGAATTGAAAGAAGAGCAGAGTAGATGTTTTTTATGATGCGTGGTCTCGTGGTTAGCTACTGCAACGTTATGAGGACAGAGGTTCCGCTATTACGTCTGAATGGGTAGATTTTGGACAATATGAGGACACCAGATCCGCTATTGCATAGAGAATGGCGATAATTCGTGGTTTTTTAAGTAAATAGCGGATTCTGAGTCCGGAAGTATGAACTGTGACCCATAAGATGGACACTTTGAAAAAAGTGACTTCTTGTGGGTCATTTGTGTTTTAATCAAGGTATGTGACGAGGAGTGATACGAGAATGGGGAAGTTGAAACGGGTGCTCTTTACCGAGGAGCAAATGAGGAAGCTGGAGGAGAATCCAAACGTACACCATGTGACCGAGGCGGCCATTACATACACACCTGCATTCAAGCTGGAGGCGCTGAAAGCCTACAAGCAGGGGCAGACACCTTCAGAAATCTTTATTCGTGCCGGCTTCGACCTGGACGTTATTGGTCATAAGAAGCCCAAGGACAGCTTAAAACGGTGGCGTGAAACCTTCGAACTGTACGGTGAGGAAGGTTTGGCTACAGAGCGGCGCGGTAAGGGCAGTACAGGGCGCAAGCCAACTGGTCAGTTGTCAGCCGAAGAAGAATTGAAACGGGCTAAGGCCCAGATCAAACTGCTTGAAGCTCAAGTGGACATGCTAAAAAAGCTCGAAGCGCTCGATCGGCAGAAGAAGAAACGCTGACGCCCTCCGAGCGCTATGAGATCATAAATCGCACCATTCGGGCATATGGCCTGAAACGAATGACACGCTATCTATGCGAGCTCGTGGAAGTAAGTCCAAGCGGCTATTACAGGTGGCTGGGGACGGAAGAAGATCGTCAACTTCGTGCTGCCGCCGACGAGCAGGACATCCTTCTCATCAAGCAGCACTTTGACGCGCTCCGCGGCAAAGCAGGTGCGCTTGTGATTAAGATGCGGCTGGAACAGATAAGCGGCGTTGTCATGAACCACAAGAAGATTCGCCGGCTTATGAAAAAGGCAGGCTTGGTAGCCGTAATCCGTCAGGCGAACCCCTACCGCAAGATGGCTAAGGCAACTCAAGAGCACAAGACGTGTCCGAACCTGCTGGAGCGAAAGTTTGACCAAGGCGAACCTGAGAAAGTGTTTCTCACTGACATCACTTATTTGCGCTATGGAAGCGGACACTGGGCATACCTTTCCTGCGTGAAGGACGGGGCGACCAGGCAGATCCTTGCCGACAGCGTGGCAGCAACACTCGAGCTTCCAATTGTCGAGCGGACGCTACAGCGTCTTTTAGAGCGATTAGATGGAAACATTCATCCAGAAGCGATTCTGCACTCCGACCAAGGGATGCACTACACGCATCCTAAAACCCGTCTTCTCATTGCTAAGGCAGGATTTAAGCAGTCGATGTCGCGCAAAGGCAATTGCTGGGACAACGCCCCGATGGAATCATTCTTCGGTCACTTGAAAGACGACGTTGATTTTAGCGATTGCCAAACTATTGATGAAGTGAGGGTGCGAGTGAAGGAGTACATAAGCTACTACAACTCAGAACGATACCAGTGGACATTAAAAAAGATGACCCCCGATGAATTCAGAGGTCATCTGCTTGCTAGCTAAGCTCTAGGCGGTTTATTTCAAACTGTCCACAAATCGGGTCACAGTTCAGTACGGGAAGAGTGGCTGTTTTTTTCGGAATAACGGATCTGGTGTCCACTAGTTTGTTTATTCGTCTCTTGGATATCTGCATGACTGATGCATGTACCCGTCAGGTACTGTGTTACAAGTTGACTTTAGAGATGAGCGGAGTTTAGAGATGTTTTTGATGAGGCGTGGTCTCGTGGTTAGCTACTGCAACGTTATGAGGACAGAGGTTCCGCTATTACGTCTGAATGGGTAGATTTTGGACAATATGAGGACACCAGATCCGCTATTACATAAAGAATGGCGATAATTTGTGGTTTTTAAAGTAAATAGCGGATTCTGAGTCCGGAAGAACGGGAAAAGTGGCCGTTTTTTTCGGAATAACGGATCTGGTGTCCAATTAGTTTGTTTATTCGTCTCTTGGGTATCGGCAATAACTGATGCGTGCTCCCGTCAGGTACTGTGTTACAAGTTGACTTTAGAGATGAGCGGAGTTTAGAGATGTTTTTGATGAGGCGTGGTCCTCGCGTTTGGCTACTGCGATGTTATGAGGACAGAGGTTCCGCTATTACGTCTGAATGGGTAGATTTTGGACAATATGAGGACACCAGATCCGCTATTGCATAGAGAATGGCGATAATTCGTGGTTTTTTAAGTAAATAGCGGATTCTGAGTCCGGAAGAACGGGAAAAGTGGCTGTTTTTTTCGGAATAACGGATCTGGTGTCCACTAGTTTGTTTATTCGTCTCTTGGATATCTGCATGACTGATGCATGCACCGTCAGGTACTGTGTTACAAGCGGAGTTTATAGGTACGGGCTCGTTGTTCACCGCTTGCTATGTCCAGTATCTGAAGCTCGACCAGTTTATGCAATAAGCGTCGGGTATGCCGGTCACTCACCCTAAGATGATTAGCGAGTTCTAATGGGGTTATCGGGCGCAGCAATCGCCGCGCAAATCGGACAGCTTCTGCCTCAAGCCAACTTAAGGAAGCAGGTACATCTGACGCCACAAATCTGCCAACGAAGGATAAAATGAGCTGCTGGCATTGTTTTGGCTCTTCGACGATGGAGGGGTAGGCAATGGGAAGGAATGTCCAACCATCCAGTGCCAGTAAGCAGTGACGGCGGCATAAATCCTTAAACCTTCTTACGTCCAAATCGCGGGCATGCGGGCCGTATCCTTGGATTTCGATGCCTCCTCTCGCACCACCGGGCATGTAGGCAAGGTCTAAATAACGATAACCATTGCTGAAATCTCGTACTTCCCATTCAGGATGCAAGTCATTGAAATTACCGATCGCGGGAAACCACACCGAGCGCAGAAACTCGACGGTACCGTGGCCTAACCCTTTATGAAGGATTTCGAGCCTGCGGGAGTTCTTTTCATTCAAAATATTCGTGTGTATCCAGAGCTCATATTGTTGATCAAACCGTGACATGTTCAATTTTCCTCCTTAGTATTAAGATGGAATGCGATTGCGCGCTAAAAAATAAAAAAAGCCGCTCCATACAATGCAACCCCAATCCTTCCATTGGGGCACTTTGCATAGAAGCGGCGTGTTCTTCACGTCCTTATGATGGCTAGTATAACTCGTGTTTTACGGGTTTTGCAACCAGCTATGTGTGACAGCGATATAGTTCTTCCAATTGATTAAAAAAGCATGTGATTGCGTGATCTTCGCAAGTTCAGGCCATGAAGCGCTTCAGTTATTAAATGGAGCGATTTTTATGTTGTCTCTATAAATATGACGTCATATATAACGATATTTAACAAATTTATGAATATATATTGTGTATTATTTAATTATAATGTACATTAATCACATGAAGTAATTATAAAAAAACATAACAATCTGATACTGGAGAGGATGAGTGAAGCATGAACACTTCCGTTAAAAAGTTGGAAATGGGCGTCATCTTGTGCAGGCATTGCAGCGCTGAAGTCGATACGGTGGATACGAATCGAATCGCTACCTTCTATGGCGTGTGTGATCAGCCGGAGTGCCGGCAGCTGCACAGCCACATGCAAGTATCAGTTAGTGATGTAACAGACGAAGAGTAATGATAGAAGAAGGCTGTTCCCGCAAAAACGCACCACTTGATGTGGTGCGTTTTTGTGTTGAATGAAGAGTGCTTATTGCTGCGTGCTCTGTCGTGCTTGTAATACTACGATAATGTTGTGCATTTATCAAAAGGCGGGTGCTATATCCATGCTTGTCCCAATGTGTCTTGTCGTGCTTGCCAAACTACGATGCTCGGTCACGTTTGTCAAAAATGCGAGCGTCCTATACTCTTTTCAACTGCGGGATAACCTCTCAATCGAATGAAATGGCATGGTTGACTTGATGAAAAGTGGTACTTATAGCTGCCCATCCGTCATGCTAAGATGAAACTGCCAATATCCCATTTTTGATGGGTGGGACATATGCAGCGGAATGGAGGTTGTCATTTATGAAAATATTCGTAGCGGGCTCTACCGGCGTTATCGGCCAGCGCTTACTTCCCAGACTGGTGCAAGCTGGCCATGAAGTTATAGGCATGATCCACGACCCTCAGCGGAAAGGGTTGATTGAATCATGGGGAGCCAAGGGGATCGTTGCGGATGCCTTTGATCGGGAAGGGATCATAGCCTCGATTGGGGAAGTGCGGCCGGATGTCATTATCCATCAGCTCACTTCGTTAAGCCAATGGAATCTGGAGGATAATGCGAGGATTCGGATGGAGGGCACCCGTCATCTGGTAGAAGCCGCGCAGATCCACAGCGTTAAACGCATGATTGCCCAGAGCATTGCCTGGGCCTATGAACCCGGGGATTATCCCGCCACCGAGAACGTCCCTCTGGATGTCCAGGCGCCTGCGCCGCGCAAGTCTACGATAGACGGTATCATCTCGCTGGAACATGACGTTGCACAACTGCCGAACCACGTCATTCTAAGGTACGGAATGTTCTACGGTCCCGGCACGTGGTACGATGCCAACGGGGTGATGGCGGAAAAGGTACGAACTCGAGCTCTTCCAGCAACGGATGGCGTTATGTCATTTCTCCATGTCGAGGATGCGGCGAATGCCGTACTGCAGGCATTGGACTGGCCGACGGGTCCGGTCAATATCGTAGATGACGAGCCTGCTGCCGGAACGTCGTGGCTGCCGGTGTATGCTGAGGCGCTGCACGCGCCTGCTCCAGCATATCAAGCGGGGAGCAAGCGCGGCGAACGCGGCGCTTCGAATGCCAAAGCCCGGAAGGAGTACGGCTGGGAGCCGCTACATCCCACGTGGCGAACAGGGTTCGCGCAATCGCTAAGGTGAGCTAGCTTAGCGATGTGCCAACCGGTTCCGCCGTTAAGAGTACATACACAAGGAGTATTCACAACGCACACTGTATATGGAGGGATAACAATGTAGAGTAAGTCCTGGACCACACACCGTCCGCTCAGGGAGCAGTGCTCACGATTCCATGGAGACGTTAGAAGATTTTCAATCATCATGCTCCTAATATGCCGATACCCCATAGCCTGCCGGTCGGGGTCTATAAGAGAGCTCCTTGTTGATATGGGAATGAAAAGAAAGCTATAGTTAATAGTGGAGATTCATGGCCAAGAGGAATTAGGAGCCGGGATCCAGCTGAGGTGGGCTTACCATAGAATAGGAGCCGGGATCCAGCTGGATGGACTTACCATAGAAAAAGGAGGGGCAAGCATGACAGAACGGCTGCCATGCCGAAGCGAAGGATGTACGGCAACGATATTACCGGCAACCGCGGCCAAGACTGGCGGTTATTGCATGCCGTGCAAGCAAGAAATGGAGCGTAAGGAACGGCAGCGTTACATAGAACAAAATCGGAGAGATATCGACTTATACGAAGGGATTACAGATCCTGTAGAGATCCTTAAGATCATGCATGCCCCGCTGAAGCGGGATCCTTTGATTCGATATATTCCCTATCCTCTGAAAAGAGAAGAGGTATATTCGGCGTTATCTCCAGGCGAGGCCGAACGCATGCTGACCATGGCTTTTGATCTGCTGGAATCGGGCGATGAGGACACTTGCCAAGAGATTCTTGTGTCCCTGGTCTGCTATCAGAACAAGTCGCTTGAATCCTGTATCCCGACTTTGATGGAGCGCGGTATCTATTACCCCGGCATTTTGTTCAAAGATGCCTCCGCCCGTAGCCGCGGCGAGCTGCTTCAACAAGTGGAACAGGACAAGGATAACCGCAACCATCTGCTGCTCGCCCTGGCTTGGATCGGGGATGATCAGGTCGTGCACCAATTTCAAGAATGGAGGACCGTGCCTCCATCATGGGCGGAGGAATTATACGTCCCGCCTGAAGCTTATGCGCATGAGGGGGGCTGGGAGCTTACGGAGAAAGGAAGTAAGCGCCGGCTATTCTACCATGACAGCTACGCCATAGCGAAAATAGTGCCATCAGAAAGCAACTATGCAGCAGAACCTGAACCCGTTGAATTTTTGAAGGAGAATTCCGCTCTCTGTCCATGGTGCGGAAGCGGTCTGACCACCTTGACGGATCTGGACATCAGTCAACCGAAGCTTCATTTCTTGGGGTTGACCGGAGAGAGGCTGCGGGTGTGCACCTGTGTGAAATGCAGCTGTTACAATACGATCTATATGGATGTGGATTTCCACGGAAAATCCGAATGGAGCCAAGCTAATATTAAACCGGAATATCTACCGGAGCCTGATTCCGAGGAGGATGATAGAAGCTATGCGGCGGCGGGGAAGTCCTTACGGCTTGCGGACCATCCTCGCAACAGCTATTATGCGGCCTATTGGACGCTCGGTCCGGCGGTTTCGCAAATCGGCGGCTACCCGGCTTGGATACAGGACGCCGTATATCCGTCCTGCTCCTGCTGTTCCCAAAGCATGATATTCATCGGGCAGCTGGATTGGGAACAGATCGAGGAGTATGGAGAAGGCATTTATTATATGTTCCTGTGCTCAGACTGCCAGGTGACGGCAACCTTGTTTCAGCAGACATAGGCTTGAATCCGGCAACCCTAAGTATTACGGATTTCAGCAAGCAAAACGGGAAGTATACTATTTTTTCCATACTATCTTTTGTATGGTATTATATACCATTATAAAGATCGAGAATGGAGGCCTCATACGTGAAGGTATTGAATCGTAGAGTAGCTTATATGTTAGTGACGATATTGTTAGCAGTCAATTGTATGGCAATGGACAGTGTGGGAGCTGTCGAAGCTGTGCATGGAGATTCACCGCATACACCGGTAAGCGTGGCTGGCGGCAGCGGACATGGTGTTGCGGCATGGAGCGACGGCTCCGTGACTGCCTGGGGTTATAACAAGTCAGGTCAAGTAGGTGACGGGACTAGCATTCATCAATTGGTGCCAAAGCAAGTCGCGGGTTTAACTGATATTGTTCAGGTGGCGGCAGGGGACAATTCTTCATTTGCCTTGGACAAGAACGGGGACGTGTGGGCCTGGGGCGATTATTACTCTCCTTATATTAACGGGGATCCGTTGTTACCTTTCCAAAAACGGGGAGGGCTGATCAAGCTGGAAGGACTTAAGGATGTAGCCAGCTTGGCTATTTCAAACCATGGTTCTGTCGCATTGCATAAGGATGGGTCTGCAACGATATGGAATCCGACGTTTGATCCGAATGATCATTTAAAGATGACGGTAAAGTACTTTCCAATCAAGGGAGTCATAAATGCAAAAACAATAGTGGTTGCCGGACATGAGGCGCTGATTCTCGGTGATGACGGCAGCGTTAATATGTTAACGGTATATAACAGCTTCTACGATCGGTACCGGCTGGAACGCGAGTTCCGTGAGATTAAACCGCTGGTTACTTCCTCCATTACCGGAATCGCTGCCAACTGGTCCGAAGTGTTCCTGCTCCATGAGAACGGGACGGTGCTGCGGTGGAATGGAAATACGAAGGAGCAAGTACCGGTTGCGGTGAAGGGGCTTAAAGATATCGAAGAGATAAGAACGGGTTTCAACCGTTTGTACATGCTTAAAAATGACGGCACGGTCTGGCAGTGGAATTATAAGGACCCGACGGCGAAGCCTTTTCAAGTGAAAGGTTTGACAGGTATAAAGGCGCTTTGGGGAAGCAATGGATATTCAGGTTATGCAACCAATCAGGAAGGTAAGCTGCTGGCTTGGGGAGAAGAGAAATATCAAGGCAACGGCTCGCCTAACGAGAACGATGGGAATCCAGTCATGGTACAGCCTCCTCTGTCCTGGACGACAAACGGACAATCGGTTAGCTTCTACGGTTCTTCCGCTATTGTGAAAGGCAAGCTGTATGTACCGTATACTAGCGTTTTTGAAGCCCTCGGGATCAAAGTGAAGCGCGGACAGTCGAATCCGGATCCGAAACACGGAAATCATCGATTTCCAGTATGGTCTTTCTCTTATGGCGGGAATACCGTGTCCATTAAATCCAGTGATCCCGCCGTTGTATTGGTGAACGGGAAGGTGACGCGAGAAGATGCCAGCATTCCATTCCTGGCTAATTCGAGCATGTTTCCATTGGAGTTGATCACGACAAAGCTTGGCATTCCGATGTCCTGGAATAAGACGACAGGCGAAGTGATCCTGGGGAAAACACCATAAGAATATGTTGAAGGCACGCCCATACGGCGTGTCTTTTGTTATTCTGAGGAACGCCATTCTTAACGCTAAATAGAGAGTTTCCAAAATGATTGACGTATGGGCCGGCAAGGCTGCTACTGTTCGTGGATATTCTAAAAGATCGCCACCCTGTGGGGGCGATCTATTGTAGTTTGAATTTATTGTCAATGGGCACCTTTATCGCCTTTGGTCACAGCCCAAAATATAAGAGCAACAGCGCTGACGGAGGCTCCAAGCACACAAACTCCATGCCAACCATACTGTGCATAGATATGGGTCGAAGCAATGGAACCGGCGGCACTTCCGATGGAATAAAAAATCATATACCCGGCAACCATGCGACTGCGCGCCTGCGGGCGCAATGCAAAAATCATACTCTGATTCGTGACATGCACGGCCTGTACCGCCAAGTCCAACAGAATAATACCAATGACTAAGGCAAACAGGGACCGTTCTGTATAGCTGATCGGCAGCCATGACAGCAATAGCAGGGACAATGCAATTCCGGTCGTTCTTTGTCCGTAACCTCGATCGGCTAGCTTACCGGCTTTTGCTGCAGCCAATGCACCCACGACGCCTACGAGACCAAACGCCCCGATGGCAGAGTGCGAAAGGGATAGTGGGGGCGCGCTAAGAGGCAGCACTAATGGCGTCCACAAAATGCTGAAAGCTATAAAAATCAGCATAGCCAAAACAGCGCGGACACGTAGTAGACGTTCTTGAAGGAACAACACCAGTACCGACTTCAGCAGTTGAGAATAGGAAAGAGTTTTTACCTTACGCTCAACATTTGGAAGTGTCATATATAAGGCGTAAACCATGAGCAGCATCAACGCGGCAGAAAATAGATAAACCGAACGCCATCCTGCAAGATCCTTCAAAACTCCGGAAATGGTTCGCGCAAGAAGGATCCCGATCACAATTCCGCTGGTTACCATACCTACGGCTCGCCCTCGTTCAGCAGGAGCAGCTACGGTCGCCACGAACGCCACAATCGTCTGCGTTACTACGGCAAGCAATCCGACCAAAGCCAAACCTGCGAAGAGCATCGCGCCGGATGAAGCAGTTCCAACGATAACGAGAGCCGCCATGGAGACCGCCATTTGCCCGATAATTAATCGGCGCTGGTTCAGTAAATCCCCCAGAGGCACCAGCAGCAGCAGTCCCAATGCATAAAAGATCTGTGTGACGGTAATCAGAATTCCAATGACGGCATAGTCCATGTTGAACTCGTACGACAGCTCATCGAGCAGCGGCTGAGCGAAGTAGATATTGGCAACGGACATACCGCAAGCAATCGCAAACAATAAGGTAACGTATCGAGTCAGAGGCATACGATTACCGGATTCGGCCGTGGTCACCGTCCCTTTTGATGCATTCGCCGCTGTTTCATCATGGACTGCTTTTTGTGCTATCATCTCTTCCATTGTGTGCACCAACCCTTTCGAATTTTATATGTACTGATCGGTATGATAAATCGCCTGATAAATATATCCTATCCTTACGATCCATGTCAACGGGTTTATTTCAAGCATAAAGGTGACAACGGATTTTTTAATATAAATCTGCAATATACAGAAAAATGGTGTTTGACAAAAGCAGCCGCACATCATAAACTTAATTATACCGATTGGTAATGAAAAAGGGCTCTTTGCTCCCTTTGTGATCATGAAGTTTTCCTTAAAATCAAATGTAACGAGAGGTAATTCAATATGGGACGAGTCCGCGAATTTGATGAAGAGAAAGTATTAGATGCAGCGATGCAGTTATTTTGGGAGAAGGGGTATGAGGCTACCTCATTAAGCGATTTGACTTCCAGAATGGGCATTCAGCGGCCCAGTATATACTCAGCCTTTGGAGACAAGAAGGAGCTGTTCGAAACAGCTCTGCGCAAATACACCATGTTACATGCTTCCGAGGCGCGGACCAGGCTGCAAAACCATCGATCGGTCAGGGAGGCGTTTCGGGCGTTTTTTGAAAATGTGGTTGATGAGGAATATTCCGAAAGCCGCAGCCGAGGGTGCTTTTGCATCAATACGATGGTCGAGCTTGCGCCTCATGATGAGAAATTTGAAATTCTGACAAGGGAGCATCAGATGTACCTGGCGGTCATATTTCAAGAAACCATTGAACGAGGCATACAATCGGGCGAGCTTGCGAGCGGCACAGACGCGAAAGCTTTATCCCAAGCGCTGATCGTATCGCTGATTGGGTTGACCGTCATGTTGAAATCCCGTCCGGAGCGCTCATTCGTAATGAATACAATAGAGGTGACTCTTACATTGCTTAAATAAAAGGGTATCTGTAATGGAACCTTTAAAGGTATTATCCCACCCAAGTAATTCGTGGGATGACGTTGAGTTTCATGTTTACATGTTGTTGCAGCCGTCCAAGCATAGTAAAATGTTCTAAAAAAACAATAGTAGGTGCATCGATGAATATGAACATACGGACAGGACGAATAGAGGAGCTTCAAGAAATCATGGCTTTGATAGCCCGCTGTGTTGCGGTCATGCAGGCTGGAGGCAGCGATCAATGGGATGATCAGTATCCGAACCGAGAGGTCATTGGTGAGGATTTGCAGCGAGGAACGTTGTTTGCAGCTGAGGGCGAAGGCCGCATCTTAGGGATCATCGTTCTTGACGAATCGCAGGATGAGCAGTATGAGACCATTAACTGGAAGCAGTTGAAAGGGCCTCATTTAATGATGCATCGGCTTGCTGTCGATCCGGAAGCCCAAGGACAGGGAGTTGCGCGAAAACTGATAGCCTTCTCCGAAGAATATGCCGTGCGAGAGGGTTACACGAGTCTACGATTGGATACCTATGCCAAGAACACGGCTGCGCTCAAGCTGTATCAAGGCTTAGGTTATGACCTGCGGGGAGAAGTGAATTTCCCAGGGAGAGCGGCAAGCTTTCCGGTATTTGAGAAGGTGCTTGGATAAACAGGCCGTGAAGCAAGCCTGCTATGGATCAGCGCGTAATGCGGGTCCGTGGCGGGCTTTTGTTTTTTATAGGAAAACTACGATTACTATCATGGCTATGGGGCTTGTCGGGATGCTCATTTTACCTTCTATTTAGATTTTTTTCAAAATAGGTATTGCAATTCGGCACAGGAATAAGAGATAATGTATTTAGATGAAATTCTAAATAGAAATATGGGTGATGCACATTGGGGTTTCCGGAAACATTCAAAGCGTTATCTGATCCGGTGAGACGGGACATCCTGGTTATGCTCAAGCGCGGCAAAATGTCAGCCGGAGAGATCGGGCAGCATTTCGATATGACCGGGGCAACCATTTCGTATCATCTGTCGCAGCTGAAGAAGGCCGGTCTTATATTTGAAACGAAATATAAAAATTATATTTACTATGAGATCAACGTGTCCGTCTTCGAAGAAATCATGCTGTGGTTTTCACAATTTAACGGGGGGAAACAAGATGAGGAAAAAGAATAGTTCGATGCTGGTTATAACAACGCTGATATGCTTGCTGCCGATTATTTTATCGATGACGCTGTACAGCCAATTGCCTGAGCAGGTGGCAGTTCACTGGGACGCGGCGGGCAATCCGGATAATTATGTGTCCAAGGCGGTTGCGGCGTTTGTGCTTCCGTTGATTACGGCGGTTATTAACGTCATTGTCAATATAGGGCTTAACAACGATCCTAAGAAAATGAACGCCGCCCCGGTTTTAAGAACGATGGGTCTATGGCTGATCCCCGCGTTGTCTCTCATTCTCATGCCGGTCACGCTGTTCAAGGCCATAGGGGCCGAGCTGCCGATCCAGACGATTGCGCCGGCTATCGTGGGCATGCTTCTCGTGGTCATCGGCAATTATTTGCCGAAGAGCAAACAGAACTATACGGTTGGCATTAAGCTGCCTTGGACGCTGAATAGCCAGGATAATTGGAATAAAACGCATCGTTTTGCGGGGTATTTATGGATGGCAGGCGGAGCATTCATGATCCTGACGGCATTTCTGAAGGCGAGCCTCGCCGTCGCCATAGTCCCCGTCATTATACTGATTGTGGCGGCTCCAGCGATTTACTCATTCTCTTTGTTTAAAAAGGGCGTGTAATGGGCGGGATTGCAGCACATGAACGATGCGAACTGCCAAACAAGCTGACTCCATGAACGATGGGTCAGCTTGTTTATTTTACGGCAGAGCGCGAGCCCATCCGTTCGGGAGGCCTTCTCCATAGCAGTTATAGACACTGCGCTGCATAAGGATGAAGCTCATATTTCACGACATGTTTGCCTTGCGATCCGGTGACGGGAATCAGCAGTCCTTTGTTGCAAAGAGAATGAAGGAAGCGAAGGGCCGTCCGATGATTCAGGCGCAGATGTGTCTTCACATCGATCGGGCGGAGGGGCCGTGCAAGCATGCATGCAAATCGGATAATTTCACGTTCTGTTACCGAAGATATGCTTGTTGAATGTGGTTCTGACAGATATCGGTTTATAACCATTCGCAGGAGTGCTTTACACAGCTCCGGGCGGTGAGTCACATCATCGCAAGCAAATGAAATCACCTGATACCCCATGGCGAATAAAAAGGTTTCCCGATTCAGATCGTTACAATATTTCTGCCGGTCCATCTCGGTTGTATACGTGCTGAATGGTTTAACCTCGATGATTAGTCTCAGATGTGGGGTGATGAAAGCAAAGCTGCAGTAATAGGACCGTCCGCGCCAATCCAACACCTCGAATTGAGGATGTAGATCGCGGAAATCACCACGCAGCGGCCACCATACATTTTGGCAGAATAAGGCCCCGGCCTCGTCATGTCCTCGTTCCAGACGGACCCTTCGTTCTCCGGTTCTGTTCCTCAGATGGAAATGCATAAAAATCCCATGTGCCTTTTCAAAATCCATTCGACCGCCTACCTCCTAAATAAAAAAAGAACGTCCCGGCCTCACTCCGTGTTAGGAATGCGCTGGGACGTTCTTCGTCTCTTACCACTCATTATAATCAATATGTGATCATTTAACCACAGGATATCATAAAAATGGCAGCCATAACCTTATATCCCTAAACAACGACAGCGTAGGAGCGGTACACAAAATGAAAAGAAAAAGCCGGACTCCACATCTTGGAATCCAGCCTTTCTCTTGCCTTATTTGTCGTACGGGTCAATCGTCTGAATGGTGCCGTCCTCATTGTAGGTCAGCTCGGTAAACTTGACGCTGCGTTTATTGTCCGCTCCGCCGGAAAGGGAGCTGTCATGGTAGAAGAGGTACCATTTATCCTGGAACTGAACGATGGAGTGATGGGTCGTCCAGCCGATTACGGGAGTTAGAATCGTGCCTTTGAACTCGAAAGGCCCCGTTGGACTTTGACTCGTGCCGTAGACGATTTTGTGCGTTGAGCCGGTGGAATAAGAAAGATAGTAGGTTCCGT
Organism: Paenibacillus sp. QJM3NY_38; assembly: GCF_056173265.1. Taxonomy (NCBI): domain Bacteria; kingdom Bacillati; phylum Bacillota; class Bacilli; order Caryophanales; family Paenibacillaceae; genus Paenibacillus; species Paenibacillus sp. QJM3NY_38. The sequence continues at coordinate 5,367,601 of NZ_CM149665.1, read as the reverse complement.
TGTATTTATGGACCCAAGGTCCTTCAAAATATCTTCGCTCTTCATCCCCTGCAACAATCGGGTTGCCTTTGTCATCCACGATGGATATTTCTTGGGGCGCCTCCTTAAAAGTAAGCATGTCGTCGCTCAGCTCAGCGACCCGCGGTCCGATGGCAGGCGCGTCTGCGGCAGGCCCTTCCGCATCCGGAATGTGCGATCCGGTCTGCCATTGTTCCAGCTGTCCGCCCCAGAGGCCGCCGAAGTAAATATAGGCACGGTTGTCGTCATCCACGAATACGGCGGGGTCGATGCTGTAGCTGCCCGGGATGTAATGAGGCTCCGGTTTAAAGGGGCCGTAAGGAGACGAGCTTGTCGCTACGCCAAGACGGAAAATATCGTCATGATCCCTGGCAGGGAAGTATAAATAGTAAGTGTCGTTCTTGAAGGCAGCATCCGGTGCCCACATTTGCTTCTTGGCCCATGGCACATCCTTCACATGAAGAGCTTCGCCATGGTCCACGCAGGGAGCATTCACATTCTCCATCGAGAGAACATGGTAGTCTTCCATGTCATACTGGTCGCCGTTATCATTGGACGTGTTCTCATGATCCAGGTCATGGGATGGATAAATATAAATTTTACCCTCGAATACGTGGGCGGATGGGTCTGCAGTATAGATATGGGTTACGATCGGTTCGTTAGGCTGTACGGGCTTGTTCATTACGGTTCCTCCTTGGATCATCACTTTGTAAGCGCTTGTATTCATTTTATCAGACGTGTTCCTCTCCAAAAACCTAATAAAATTAGGTTTTTCACCTAAAAATATTAGATCTTTTTGGATTGCCATTAGAAGTGATTCCAAAAGACCGTCTCTTCTAGGGGTAAACGGGTTGAAGGATGAGCCGGTACGGACTTCTTACCGATCGCAACCAGCATAACGGGAATCAAATGGCGCGGAACCCCGAATGCTTCAATAAAGAGGCTTGAGTTGTATCCGCCCATCGGGCATGAATCAAGACCGCGCGCCTTAGCAGCCAGCATGAGCTGCATGGCGGCCATGGAGGCGCTCCGTATCGCTTCTTCCCGGACAAGTTCAGGCGCATTGGTGTAGGAATTCATTATTTGCCGGACCAGATTCGTTTTGACCTCCTCTGGCATGAATCCTGCCTGAACCGCTTGGTCATATATCGCTTCAGCATGTTGATGGGCCTGCAGGTTTCCCAATACCGCGATGATAGCGGAGGCTTCAACGATTTGCTTTTGTCCATATGCGATGGGTAACAGTTTGTCTTTGGTGACCTTGTCTGTAATGGCAAGATACGTCCAATGCTGCAGATTCCAGGCGGAAGGTGCGGTACTCGCAATCTCTAGCATTTCTTTAATCTCTTCATGGCTGAGGTTGTGTTGGGGGTCAAAATGTTTTACCGCTTGACGTTCACGTACGGTAGTTAAAAAATCGGCATGCGAAATGGATGGCATATGAATCAGCTCCCTATCGTAGTTATCTTCATTCTTAAGGCCGGGAAGGTGTTCCCAACGCAGCGAACGGTTACTTGAATATAGGATAATGATGTGTTCGAAACCAATCCCTATTTTGACAACTGTACCGATACAGTGGTGAGATCCTGTATAATAAGAGTCGCGAGGGGGCGGGATCATGAAAAAATATTTATCCATTCTTACCGATATGGAATCGAAAATTCAGGAAGGCCAATATCGTTCAGGACAGAAGCTGCCTTCCGTTCGAAGTGCGGCACAATCCTACGGGTGCAGCATTAGTACGGTGATTCGTGCTTATACTGAGCTTGAGAAACGGCACGCCATTTATTCGGTTTCGCAAAGCGGTTATTATGTAGTCCAGAAAGATGGGGATTCGAATAACATGGATAAGAGTTTGATTGATTTTGCCTCGGCTTCTCCGGACGTGAACGTATTCCCGTATCTGGATTTTCAGCATTGCCTGAACAAGGCGATTGATACCTATAAATATGAGCTGTTTACCTATGGTGATCCGCAAGGAATGGAGAAACTGCGCCGCACCCTGGTCTCCCATTTGGCAGGAGCTCAAGTGTTCACCTCCGCGGAGAGGATTATGATTACGGCAGGCGCCCAGCAGGCGCTTGAGATTTTGACAAAAATGCCGTTTCCCGGCGGAAAGTCCGTCATTCTGGTCGAACAGCCCAGCTACAATAATTATTTGCAGCTGTTGGAGAGTGAAGGAGTGCCCGTTATCGGAATCACCCGCACTGCAGCGGGGATTGACCTGCAGGCTCTGGAGGAGCAATTTCGATCCGGACATATTAAATTTTTCTATACGATGTCGAGATACCATAATCCGCTGGGCAACTCCTACAGCGCAGAGCAGAGAAAGGCCATTGCTAATCTGGCGGCGAAATATGACGTTTATATCGTGGAAGACGATTATATGGCTGATCTAGGCGAGGAACGGGGATATGATCCCATCTATGCCTACAACCGAACATCGCATGTGGTGTATTTGAAGAGCTTCTCGAAGATTATTTTCCCCGGTTTACGCCTGGGAGCCGTCGTCCTGCCGGAACGTTTGCTCGATACGTTCCGCGCTTTTAAAAGTTATGGGGATACGTCGCTGCTGTCCCAAGCGGCGCTTGAAATTTATATTAGCAACGGAATGTATGAACGGCATAAACAGAAGATTTACAGCCAGTATGAAACTCGAATGCAAGCCCTGAATGCGGCTGTGCAGCGATACGAGGGAGCCGGATGGATTGAAGCCGTACCTGGCGACGGCGGCATATATAAGCTGTTTAAGCTGCCGCAGACCGTTAACCTGGAGCGGTTGATCAGGCGGCTGAAAGAGCGGAACATTCATGTGGTGTCCGGCAAGCTGTTTTATCTATCTGACAACCTTATGCGCGAGAAGTTTATACGTATCAGCATTTCCAGAGCACGATTGGATCAGATTGAGGAAGGGGTTCGTGTTATAGTGGAAGAAGTAAAGCGGGAGGTCGGAAGTCACTGGTAATGCCATATCGTGGAACGAAGGAGCGAGGCTTTTCATGGAGTATAAGGAAAAAGTGTACAACACCGCGGTCGAAGCTACGCTTGAGGTCATTGGCGGAAAGTGGAAACCTGTCATTCTCTTTCATCTTACTTTCGGTAAAAGACGAAATAGCGAATTTTTAAGCCTGATTCCCCAGATCACGCAAAAAATGCTGACACAGCATCTGCGGGAGCTGGAGGAGGAGGGCATTATCGTACGAAAAACGTACAATCAGGTTCCACCCAAGGTGGAGTATGAACTGAGCGAGTATGGCTGGAGCTTGAAGGAAATTCTCCATTTAATGTGCCGATGGGGCGATATTCATATCGAGCGAAAATATGGCGAGTCCGCAACCGTTCTGGAAAAACCGGTGCTTGAGGAAACGCATTAACATGCAGGAAAAGAGCCGGCTATACACCCGTATAGCCGGCTCTACTTGTGCTATTCGAAAACAGAAACTTATGGAATGACCTTACGCCGCCGGAGCTCGTCAAAGATATTCATGAACATGGCCTCCGTATCGACATACTCATGAAATCCGAAGCGGCGGGCCTTCGAACCGTCTGCAAAGAAATCGTAATCCCATGAGAACACAAAATCACCGAACTTCCAGGAGGAAACCTCTTGATACGTGTGATCCGCAAGTCCATGCTTCTCAACCATACGATTCCAGACCGGCTCTTTATCTGCCATGACAACTTCCAGATTCATCTGTAGAGGCGGTGCGGTTTCCATCTCAAAATACTGCGCAATCTTCGGCCATAACTCGTTCCAACGGAACAGGTCCCCATTCGTGATGTTGAATGCTTGATTGGCGCATCGTTCATCGGTTGCGGCCCATACTGTAGCCTTCGCGAGCAGATCGGCATCGGTCATCTCCAGCAGGCTGTGATAGGCCCCCGGCTTACCTGGAAAACGCAGAGGTATGCCGAGCTCTTTCGAAATCGAGGCATAGACGGCAATGACCATCGCCAGATTCATCGGATTTCCAAGGGCGAAGCCGCTGACTACGGATGGACGCAAGGCTGACCAGGTCCAGGTTTTGCCTTGCTGCCGCTCCTCAAGAAAGTTCTGCTGATCGATATTGAATTCTGGCGGCATATGGTTTGCATCCGTCTCCCGTGCTGGCGTTTTGAATGGACCGAGATGAGCACCGTATACCTTGTAGCCCTGCATTAGGCTGACATGCTGCAGGTTGGCAGCAATGGGCTCAATAGCTTCCACAACATGAACGAGCATTGCCAGATTCGGGGCAACGAGCTCGGCCCAAGTTGGCCGGTCCTGATAGGCGGCATAGAAGATGTGAGTTACTTCCGATAAGTGACTTAATTTGGCGACCGTATCCTCGCGATCAAGTAAATCGGCCGATAGATAGCTTATACGTTTCGTGGATTCGCCGCCTCGGCGCGATACGCCGACGATATTCCAATCGGGAAGCGTCGCAAGGTATTCGATGAGGTTGCGGCCGATCACCCCGTTGGCCCCTACAACCAATGCCGTCTTTTGCGAATGATGTGAACGTTGATCTGTATTCATATATTCATCTCCTAACGTCTTGTTCTTGATTAATGTCATTTTGCACGTTAGGGTTCGGCTTGAGAAGTACGCACTTTGAAGTGACCTAGTCACTTTTTGGTAATGTTTAAGTAAGGCAACCCTTTTTTGCTAAGGAAATATGATAAACTCACCATATAATTAGGACAACAACGTGCAACCTGTATGCTTATATCAAAAGCGGCATAATGCGGCTAGGTGCACACACGATTTGGCCCGTAAACCAAAAAAGAAGTAGCTCATGCTCGGCTAAATGTAAGAAAGAAACAGGGTGGCGATACCAAAGTAGATGACAAGCGACAGGATATCGTTAATGGTTGTAATCAGTGGACCGGAGGCCACAGCCGGATCGATCTTGAATTTGAACAGAATGAGGGGGATGATGGTGCCGGCCATCGTGCCCACGATGAGTGTTGCAATCAGCGAGCTTCCGACCACAAGCCCCAGATAAAGATTGCCCTGCCAGAAGTAGGCGATCAAGGATATCAGGATCCCGCATGTGACCCCGATCATCAAGCCGACCTTCAGTTCTCTCGCTAACAGCCGGTACACCAGCGACTTGGTCATTTCTTTCGTAGTCAGGCCGCGTACAATAACAGCTAGCGACTGCGTGCCGGTGTTGCCGGTCATTCCGGCAATCATGGGCATGAAGAAGGCCAGCGCCACAACCTGTGCCAGCGTCTCTTCAAATCGGGAAATGATCGTTCCCGAGATCAGACCGATGAATAAGAGCAGGACCAGCCAAGGTAATCTTCGAAAGGCGGCAACGGTTGCTTTGGTGTTGAAGTCAATGGATTTGCCCCCGGTGGCGTTCATTTTCCGAATGTCCTCATCGGCTTCCTTGATGACGACGTCGAGAATATCGTCAACCGTAATGATGCCTACAAGTTTGTTATCGTGTTCAACGACGGGGATGGCGACCAAATCGTATTTTTGGATCATCTGCGCGACTTCCTCCTGATCGGCATCCACAGGTACGGACAGTACCCGGCTGTGCATGATATCGACCATATATTCATCCGGTTCGGCCAAGATAAGACCACGGTAGGACACCACGCCCATCAGCTTCTTGTCTTGGTCAATGACGTACAGATAGTTGATCGTTTCGGAAATGGAGACGTAGGTTTTCAGCTTCTGGACGACCTCTGATACGGTGTAATGCTGGGGAATCCACACATAACGATTGGTCATGATTCGTCCCGCAGTTTCCGCCGGGTATTTCATCAGGTTCAGGACAAATTGGGATTCCTCGTCCCGCATTCCCTTGAGGAATTCGTCTTTCTGCTCAGGCGACAGCTCATCAAGCAGAATGGCGAGGTCGTCGTTATCCATCAAGTCCAGGATGATGGCTGTTTTTTCTTTGCCCAGCTTGCCCAAAACTTCGATCTGCTGGTCATGCTCCATTTCCTGAATCATATCGGCCAGCTGTTCCTCGTTCAGAAACTGCAGAAATCGGGTTTGGTCCGTATCGCTGAGGTGGCTATGTATTCTGGCCAGGTCATAAGGAAGAAATTCATCGATCATTCGCTGAAAGTCATTGGGTGTTTTTGCTTTCAGACTCTCTATAATGTCCGGCATCCATTGCTCCAGTGTCCGGGTATTCACGCCGACAATCCTCCTTTCTGATTCCGTTCTATGATAACGAAATGATTACATATTATAGGGTTCACCATAACGACTTATTATTAAACAATCCGAGTGGATGAAAATAAGGGTGATGGACGAGAAAAAAGAGACCACAGCATGAGTTGCAAACGGTTGCAATATCACATAAGATATAGGCGCAGAAATCTAAGAGTAGGGGTGAGTATATGAAATACAGACGTCTTGGAAAAACCGATCTGAAAGTATCGGTAGTCGGTGTGGGAACCTGGCAGTTTGGCGGTGATTGGGGGAAGGATTTCAACCAAAAGGAAGTCGACGCCATCTTAACGCATGCGAAGGAGCTCGGCGTTAATCTGCTCGATACAGCCGAATGTTATGGTCCTCATCATATGTCTGAGAATTTCATCGGTGATTTCTTGTCGCGCGACCGCCGCGAGGATTGGGTCATTGCCTCGAAGTTTGGTCATCGATGGCATGAGCAATGGGAGAACGCTTGGGATGCGAAGCAGATCCGAATTCAGCTGGAAGAGTCACTTAAAGCGCTCCGTACCGATTACATCGACCTGTATCAATTCCATTCCGGCTCGGATGAAGTGTTCAACAATGATGACATGTGGACGATGCTGGACAAGCAGGTTCAGGCGGGAACGATCCGCAATCTGGGCATATCTATCGGAAGCAACAGAAATATCTATCAAACCAACAAGGCTGCGGAGGTGAATGCCAAAGCCATTCAGGTCGTGTATAACCGTCTGGACCAAGCTCCGGAGGAAGAGGTCCTCCCTTCATGTTTGAAGCAGGATCTTGGCGTATTGGCGCGAGTTCCGCTTGCGAGCGGGTACTTAAGCGGAAAGTACAAGCCGGGAACGGTGTTCAGCGACAATGTGCGCAAGAATCGTGACCAGGACGAGATCAATGCCAAGCTGAAGCTTGTGGAAGAGATCAAGCAGAACGAAGTGCCGGAGGGCGTGAATATGGCCGAGTGGGCCCTGGCCTGGTGCTTAAAGCATCCGGCTGTCAGCTGTGTCATTCCCGGCTGCAAGAGCGTGGAGCAGGTGGAGACGAATGCGAGAGCCGTTGAGCTGGATCTGGTCCAAGACGATCATCCGGGAGCGTGGAAACCTTAGTACAGCCCAGACTCGAGTGCAAATTGGGCTATGTTAGAAAAAGCACCTGTAGAGGTGCTTTTTCTTGTATCATCCACATCCGGCCTGCAAACCGGCAACCATCCGCTTTGCAGGCCGGAATCGAAATTTAGAAATGACTCGTAGAAGCACGGATGGCTCAATGACATGATCCGCGGGCTTCATGAACGTTTCAATCAGACTGGTAAAGCTGTCTCCGCCACGGCCGTTGGCCAACCCCCGTTTAAAGATCTCCAGCACGGCTTCTGGCAGTGAAGTGTCAATTCCTGCGTCATGTGTGGTATGGACGATATGCTCAACGCTGGCAGCGCCCATGGCAAGCCGATCCACGTCACCCGGATATTCTCCTACATCGATGCGCGGCGTATAGAACTCGATGAATTGCGGCAGCGATGCCATCGTGCTGATCGCATGAGACTTCAATTGCTCGGCTGTGATGCCGTTAGCTTTGCCTACTGCAACAGCGTGCAAATAACTGAGCATCCCCGTCCAGAACATATCCATTCCGATCTGATAATATAGCGCGGCGAGCCCAGGATCTTCACCCCGATAATCCGTGCTCGTCAGCACTTCAAGCAACTCCTTTTGTGACTCGAAGACATCCAAGGGTCCGCTGTAAAAGGTGAACGACTCCGGCTTGCCGATTCCCGACGGAGGAACCTGCACACCGCCTGTGAGATGCGAAGCGCCATGTCCGGCCAGCCATTTGGCTGCTTCCCGGGCTTTCTCCGGGGTATCCGAGCTTAGATTAACGAATACCTTGCCCGCGAGAATGTCGGAGTCGTTTTCAAGAATAGCGTACATCGCATTGTAATCCGTAAGACTGAGAATGACTACCTCGCTTGCATTCAAGGCTTCCTTGACTGTGGACGCTCTGATCGCTCCCTGATCAATAAGCTCATTGGCTTTACTGGCTGTGCGATTCCACAATGTGACCTCGTAACCGTGATTCAGTAACGTGCGTGCCATGGCTTGACCCATCGGTCCCAGGCCTATGATCGTCACTGATGATTGACTTTGCGTATTGTTTTTCATTTTGAATTATAGCTCCTCTCAATAAGTCTAACCCCATGCTAAACGATGACACTGGTGTCAAAGTCAACAGCTGAAGTTTGGCTAATGATTCTGTGATTTTGCAGAGCGAATATTCCAGTGTAATAGACTCATTGCACGGGACTTTGTTATAGTTAACTTAACGGGATTTTTTGGGGAGGAACCAGATGAAACCTATTAATAAACTTAGCGTTCAAGATGATTTTGTTGGATTTTACTTGCTGAAGGAATTAAATATGAGACAGACCAACGGCACGCCTCCGAAAGATTATTTTGACATTATTCTCTCGGATGCGAGCGGCCAGATCTCGGCCAAATACTGGGATGTGACCATTCAGGATAAAGAAACGTTCCTGCCGATGCAATTAGTCAAAATCCGGGGAACCGTGCTGAGCTACCGGGATCAGCCTCAAGTCAAAATCAGCCGAATCCGTAAAGCAACGGATGAGGACGGCGTTTCCTTAACCGATTTTGTAAGGGCTGCGCCAATCCGTCCCGTGGATCTGCTACACACGATCAAACTTACGATGAATGAGATTACGGAACCGCAGGTACGAAGCATTGTGCAGTATTGTGTGTCGAAGGTGGAAGAGAAGCTGATGCATTATCCGGCTGCCAAAACCTATCATCATGCCTATTTTGCCGGACTTGCCTATCATATTGTCCGCATGCTGGAGATTGGCGATTTCATCTGCAAGCAGCGGCCGTTTCTGAATCCGGACTTAATTAGGGCGGGCATTATCCTTCATGATATCGCAAAGCCGGAAGAGATGATCGCTCAGATGGGCATTGTTACGGACTACAGCAATCAGGGAAAATTGATCGGACATATCGCCCTGGCATCCAATTGGATCGTGGAAGCGGCCATACAGAACGACATCGCGCTGGATTCCGAAGTGGTACTGGGACTACAGCATCTCGTACTTTCCCACCATAACCTGGGAGAGTGGGGGAGCCCGGTTCAGCCGCAGACGGCTGAAGCCGTCGCGCTGCATCATATCGATCTGCTGGATGCCAAGCTGCAGATGGTAGAGGATGCCCTGGATACGACACTTGAAACGGAGCCGTGGACACCGATGATCCGCGGACTCGACAATAAGGCGATTTATCGACTGAAGGTATAAGGATTGCTTGAATACGACTAAGAAAAGAGAGTGCCTTTCATACAATGAGTTGAGGCATGCTTCGATCCATTGGATCATGGAGGATGCCTCTTCGTTATGCTTGGAAAAGTTTAGGGTTCTTGGCTCGATATCGGTATGGTAAAGCGCACCGTCGCCCCGCGAGGCGGGGTGTTCTCGGCAGAAATATGCCCTCCATGATGCTGAATGAGAAGTTTGGCGATATACAGCCCCAAACCGGAATGGCCTTTTTGTCTGGAGGATTGATGATCCCCTTGATAAAACTGCTTAAATACCTGCTGCAGATCCTGCTGCTGCCCAAAGCCTGCTCCATTATCCGTAACAGCCATCATCACCTGCTCCTCGGTGATTTCGATCCGCCATAGAATCTGTCCGGCTTCAGGAGTATATCGAATGCTGTTCGAAACGAGATTATCCAGTACCTGCATGATGCGATAGGGATCCAAGAGGACGGGCTTTTTGTTCAATCGATTATCGTTGATCTCTGTATGGAAGGTTATGTTGTGATTGCCGCATAAAGCGGCATATTCCATGGTTTTATCATCTGCCAGTTCTTCAAGATCCACGGGAAGCGGCTGAAGCCGAAAAGAGACCTTCTCAATTTCCGCGATGGTGTTCATATCCTGAAGGAGCTTCGAAGCACGTGTCGTGTTGCGTTTGATGACTTGCAGATATTGCGATCGTTTGGCTTCGTACGATTCCCCGTTCATCTGCTCCAAGCCCTCAACATGTCCTTGAATAATCGTAAGCGGTGTTCGAAGATCGTGAGCGAGAGCCGCAAACATGGTGCTTCTATCCTGCTCCAATCTCCATTCCCGCTCGATGGATTGCTCCAGCTCTTGACGCATGTCCTCAAAAGCATGTGTAAGCCGGTTAACTTCCGTTATTGACGATGTCCCTGTCATCGAAAAGTGTAAATTTCGCTCTTTAATCTGCTCGGCTCCTTGCAGAAGCCGCTGCAGCGGAGTGCTGATCTGTCGGCTGAATCGCCTTCCGAATATTAGCGTGAACAAGATGATGTACAGAAAAGGCGTCAGAACAAAGATGAGGGACCCGATGGTTACCAAGGGATTCAGCTCCGGATTGGATGCCGTCACCTTCAGGTTATATCCAAGCAGAAGAGCCCCTGCAAGATTTCCGTCACTGGAGACAACCGGAGTGTATTTCACGACTTGATTCATGCTTCTATGCGTCTGGTTCAAGCGTGCCAGTATTTTCTGCCGGCTAAGTGATTCGTTGAGAGGAAGATCACCATATAGGGGTTCGCCAGTAAGGGACACTACCAGGTAGGACATGCCCTGCGAGGGAATCACCTTTTCCAGTTCGGCTTGTCCCTGCTTGCTCATGACAGAATCGCCCCGGGCTTCGGCGTACTCCGAAATTACAGGGATCTGAGCTTCATAATGATTGGCCGGGAACGCGATGTCATGGTTGAACAAGTATCCAAGCAGCATCGCGAGCAGTCCCCAGGTTACAAGCGTAGCCAGCAAGCTGCAGGCCAGGATCGACGCGAAATGGCGGGCGAACGTGTTTTTGATGGAACGCTGTTTCATCATTTGGGATCCCACTTGTAGCCAATGCCCCATACGGTTTGAATATAGCTGCGGTCCTGTGCGTGGGCGGCCAGCTTGGCCCGTATTTTCTTAATATGCTCGGTGATGGTAGAGTCGTCCCCTTCAGCGTCAAATCCCCATAACTTCTCGTAAATCTGCTCTCTGGAAAAGACCTGCCCCTGATGCATCGCCAGCAGTTCTAAGATCTGATACTCCTTATTCGTAAGAGCGAGGTTGTGCCCGTTGCAGGTAACGGCATGTCCCTTGCAATCGATCGTCAGGGCTGGGAAGCGCAGGAAACCCTGTTCTTTGTGGGTGCGGATTCTCTGTTCTCGCCGCAGATGGGCATGGATACGGGCTTTTAATTCAGCAAGGCTAAAGGGCTTGAGCAAATAATCGTCCCCGCCGGCAGCCAGCCCTCGAATTCGGTCCACTTCACTTTGGCATGCACTCAAGAACACAATGGGACACTGCGTCCTTTCCCTAAGCTGCTCGCATACCGCAATGCCGTTCATATCAGGCATCATTACATCGAGTATGATCAGGGACGGCTGCTGTTTGCTCTGGATTAACGCCTCCTGTCCACTTCCGGCAGTCAGTACGTGATAGCCTTCAAGCTCCAGCGCGTCTTGTATAAAAGAGATGATTTCTTCTTCATCATCCACTAATAGGATCGTTTCGTTTGCCATATCTATTACATCCTCCGAGAACTAGCTATTTAAAAAGGTCTATCTAGTTAGTGTACACGTCATTTCTAAAGAATGAATAAAGAAAATCTAACGACTTAAAGTTAGTAGCAGTATCCATACTTCAACGGAGCAGGCGGAATCGTTCTGGAGAAGCGGAAGCGGTCGCCTTTGCCCCCGGATTTCAACCATTCTTAAATGCATAGATAGGAATCTGGGGGCAACAGCGATCGGAAGAATGATCCGCATGCGCAGTGATGCTTAAGCTGCTGTATACTTACAGGTCAATTTGAGTATCTTTATCCTTTCTTTATGATTGTACCTTAACCTGAAGGCACAATGATAAGGAGGTACGATGATGGCAACGAATTCACAGCCAAGAATAAGGCTCATTGACAGCTTGAGGGGATTTGCACTATTAGGCATTTTTTTGGTGAACATTACGTTTTTTACGACATCGCTGCAAACCATTTCGTTCGGGGTTGAATTATGGTCAGGCTGGTACAATGAAGTCCTGATGCTGCTGCGCGGAATTGTAGTTGACGGCAAATTCATATTGATTTTCTCTTTCCTGTTTGGTTTTGGCATGGTGATGTTACAGGAGAGCAGTCAGGCAAAAGGACGAAGCTTTAACCGCATCTATACTCGAAGGTTGACGGCTTTGCTTCTAGTCGGTCTGATCCATGGAATTCTGATTTGGTACGGAGACGTTCTGACCCACTATGCACTCATGGGTTTTCTGCTGATGCTGTTTCAACGCTGCAAGCCGAGAACGCTGCTGGTCTGGTCGCTATCCCTGCTGCTGCTCGTTCCCGTCCTGCTGACGGGAGCAAGTCTGCTGAGCCCTTCGGCTGGCCAGGTCTTTGAGCCGTTTAGCCAAGCGGATGCGCATCAGATAGGAATCTATTTCCAGGAGCGGGATGCAGCCATATACGGAGAGGGGACGACGGCCCAGATCATCGCTCAGCGGCTGAATGATTACATCGGCTCCATTTTGAATATGGTGGTCTTCTACCCCCAAGTATTAGGGATGTTCCTGATGGGTGCCTACTTCTGCAAGCGTCGTATTTTGCATGAGGTCCAGAAGAACCGGAAAGGGATCGTCCGATTGGTGGTCATTGGAAGTAGTTTGGGTCTTGTCCTTCAACTCGTGATGTCGCTGGCGGATGGACTTCCATCCTGGGGCGAGGCGGTCGTTTTATTCGTTGGGGCACCACTCTTGACCCTGGGCTATATCGGTGCGCTTGCACTTTTATACCAGAATAAAACGTGGCAAAAGGTGCTGGATTTATTTTCTTATCCCGGAAAAATGGCCTTCACCAACTATTTGCTTCAATCGATCCTTTGCGGATTGATCTTTTACAGCTACGGATTGGGGTGGTATGGAAAGATCGAACCGATCTGGCAGATGGTGATGGTTGTCGTCATTTTTGCTCTGCAAGCAGCCTTCAGCAGGGTCTGGTTGAAGCGGCTTCCGATGGGACCATTCGAATATATCTGGCGCCTGTTTACGTATTGGGGAAATCCCGTGCAACAAGGGCAGAAGGTGAATGTTCGTCACTGACATGAAGCACGCTCTATTAAACTTCACTGCATCAAAGCACCCAAGCTTTAAATAAAACTCTTGCAATTTTAATTCGGGGTGTAATACAATGCTTCTTAATTAACCAACACGATATGTTATAACAAGCGATGATGGAAAGAGTAAGCGAAAGAACGTTCCTGACAGGAAAGGGCAGCCACCGACTGAGAGCGCCCGGGCGAAGGTTCTCCGCTGAAGTTCATTCCGGAGCTGGTATGCTGATAATCTGCATGTTGCGTGCAGAGGGGTAGGCTTACCCGTAACCCTTGCGTTAAGAGGTTCAAGTGAGATGTGTTTGCTTTTTTTTGGCATATCTAATAAGGGTGGTACCACGACTCCTCGTCCCTTTTCGGGCGGGGGGTCTTTTTGTTTTTATAAACCAGAAAAAAAAGGTGAGGGAGAGATTTCAGATGAGTCAAGGACGTTTGGAACAATTAAGATCGGAGCTCGATTCCGTTAATCTTCAACTGCTGGAGCTGTTGTCGGAGCGGGCACGAATTGCCCAGGAGATCGGTCAGGAGAAGCAAAAGCAGGGAGTTCCTGATTTTGATCCGGTACGCGAGAAAAAAATGCTGGATACTCTGGTGGAGCATAACCAAGGTCCTTTCGATAATGAAACGGTGCGTCATTTATTTAAACAGATTTTCCAGGCATCCTTGAAGCTGCAGCAAGTCGATCACAAGAAGCATTTGCTGGTGAGCCGGAAGAAGAAGCAGGAAGATACACTGATTCAGCTGGGCTATACGGTGATTGGCGGCGGCACGCCGGTAATGATCGCAGGGCCATGCTCCGTTGAGAGTTATGAGCAAGTACGCCAGGTTGCGGCTGCCCTTAAGGAAGCGGGCATAACCGTCATGCGCGGCGGCGCGTTCAAACCGAGAACATCGCCTTACGATTTTCAGGGCCTGGGCATTGAGGGCCTGAAAATTCTGAAGGAAGTGGCGTCCGAGTTCGGCCTTAAGACGATCAGCGAAATTGTGGATCCTGCGCATATCGAGCTTGCGTGCGAATACATTGACGTCATTCAGATCGGTGCGCGGAACATGCAGAACTTTGAGCTGTTAAAAGCGGCGGGGGATGTTCGGACGCCGGTGCTGTTGAAACGCGGACTTGCGGCTACGATCGATGAGTTCGTGCACGCTGCGGAATACATCGTGTCCCGCGGCAATATGCATGTGATGCTGATTGAACGCGGCATTCGGACGTACGAGAAGGCGACGAGAAACACCCTGGACATCTCGGCGGTACCGATTCTGAAACAGGAAACGCATCTTCCGGTGCTGGTGGACGTGACGCATTCCACGGGCCGTAAGGACATCCTGGCCCCTTGTGCCAGAGCGGCTCTCGCTGCAGGTGCGGACGGCGTGATGGTAGAGGTTCATCCCGATCCGGCTACGGCGTTGTCCGATGCGGCGCAGCAGCTGAATATTCCGGAATTCCATGATTTCCTAGCGAATGTGAAGAAGTCCGGATTGCTGTAAAAAAGCATTCTTTTGCTTCTGGAAGATAAAGGGTTGACAAAACGCTTCTCTTTCCTTAAGATAGTTATCAAAATTCATATCGAAATGTTTTGATTAGAAATAGTAAAAGCGAAATGACTTTTCAGAGAGCCGTTGGCAGGTGTGAAACGGTAATGTCGTTCCCTTTGAACTCGTCTATGAACAGCTGCCTGATATCATGTAGGGTTAGCCGGAGTTCCACCGTTACAGGGATAGATGGTGATGGCCATCGAAGAAGATCATTTTGCATAAAATGAATTAGAGTGGTACCGCGGGTTCAACCCCGCCTCTATACGTAGAGGCGGGGTTTTTTTGTTGGTTAAATTCCGGGTTTAACCAACCCCGCTTGATATAAATGAATGAAAATGGACGATCGATGATCGAGGAGGAATATCAAATGGAACGCAATATTATCGTATTGGACACAACCTTGCGCGACGGAGAGCAGGTTCCGGGCGCCAAACTGAACGTACAGCAAAAAATCGAGTTTGCGCAGCAGCTAAAGCGGCTGAACGTCGATATTATCGAGGCTGGTTTTCCCGCGTCTTCGGCAGGGGATTTTCAAGCGGTTCAGGAAATCGCCCGAACCGTAGGCGATAGCGTCTCCATTACTGCGCTTGCACGCGCGGTGAAGGGCGATATCGATGCCGTATATGAGAGCATAAAGCTTGCGCAAAATCCGCTGATTCATATCGTGCTTGGCACCTCGAACATTCATGTGGAGAAGAAATTCAACCGCTCCAAGGATGCGGTGCTCCAGATGGGCGTTGATGCGGTGAAGTACGCCAAAACACTGCTGCCTCATGTCCAGTATTCGACGGAGGATGCATCCAGGTCCGATTTTGAATATCTGTGGTCAACGATCGAAGCCGTCGTGAAGGCCGGAGCAACGATGATTAACGTACCGGATACGGTCGGTTATGCGGTTCCGGATGAGTTCGGCGAATTGATTCGCAAAATCAATGAACGCCTGAAGAATCTGAACGACCAGGTTATTCTCAGCGTTCACTGTCATAACGATCTCGGGCTTGCTACGGCGAACACGCTCAGCGCAGTGAGAAATGGTGCCCAGAAAGTAGAATGCACGATCAATGGTTTAGGGGAGCGCGCAGGCAATACATCGCTGGAAGAAGTGGTCATGGGACTCAAAGTCCGGGAGAATCACTTTAAGGCCTCCACCAATATCCGGCTCAAGGAGCTGATTAGAACCTCCCGGCTGCTGACGCATTTGACGGGCCTGGATGTGCAGGTGAACAAGGCGATTACGGGTGAGAATGCATTCGCGCACTCATCCGGCATTCACCAGGACGGCCTGCTGAAGGATAAACAGGTTTATGAGATTATGTCGCCGGAGGATGTCGGCGCTGACAGTATGGAGCTGATCCTGACGGCGCGGTCCGGAAGGCATGCGTTCAAGAATGCGGTGGAGAAGCTGGGCTTCGAGACAGGCGAAGGCGAAGATTTTGAAGCGTTGTTCGCGAAATTCCTGCAGCTGGCCGATGCCAAGAAGGAAGTATATGACCATGACGTTTTTTATCTGGTGACCCAGCACCGTACCCATGAAGAAGTCAGCAGTCATCTGTATGAGCTGGATTCGTTCCAGGTCGTGACCAATGATCTGTATCCGACGGCAACCGTGAAGCTGAGAAAAGGCAGCGAGACGTTCAGGGACAGCATGGTGGGGGATGGCCCGATCGATGCGCTGTACAGCGCCATGAAAGCGTTGGTCGGTTTGGACGTACAGTTGAAGGATTACAAAATCAATAGTCTGTCCAGGGGAAAAGAAGCCATCGGCCGGGTGAATATCCGAATCGAATATCAAGGCAAAACCTATTCCGGGCGCGCGATGGATACGGATATCATTAAGGCAAGCGCGTTGGCTTTTCTTAACGGGATTAACGCGGTATTGCTTGATGCCGGCCAGGATGTGCAGGTGCAAGCGCCGGTGGATGCACGATAATTCATGTTATGAGACGGTTGCGTTCACCAAAGGCCAAGTCATAACGGTAACGTAAAGCTGGTGCGGAGGGTGGATACCTCACGTCTACTTCTAATGTAGAGGTGGGGTATGCTGCCGCCCGTAACAGATGAATTTTAAAAGCATACTTATTGACCGATCGTTACAAAATATATATAATGAGCTGGAAACTATAGGAGAGAGGAGCCGATGATGGTGCGAAGATCATGGAGGGATACGTCCTTGCAGCGAAATGGCATGTTCATTCATGCCGAAATGTAGAGTGGGCGAGGTGTTTTATTTTTTTTGTATAGTTTTGTACTATCCGGTAAAATAGTTGGTTGTACGCGAAGTTAGCATCTTATTCGAGCGCTTACGGGATTCATTGATCCTATTTTTGTACCGATGATTACAGAAGTTTTGAAATAATAAAAGACAGGAGTGGTTTCTTTTGCCTTTATCGATTTATATATTAGGACTTATGATTTTCTCGATGACAACCTCCGAGTTTATGGTAGCAGGCATTATGCCTTCGCTTTCGGCAGAATTCGGCGTTTCGGTTGCAGCCATCGGATATCTCATTACCGCTTATGCCGCCGGCATGATTATAGGAGGACCGCTGCTGACGGTAGGGCTGTTGAAGGTGCCGCGCAAACAGGCCTTTATGATATTGGCTGCCATTTTTCTTGTCGGTCAGACGCTCGGCGCTGTCGCGACCACATATGAAGTGATGATGGCTGCCAGGGTGATCACGGGTATCTCCTCTGCAGCGGCGTTTGGCGTCTCGCTTGCGATTAGCTTTTCCCTCGTCGGTCCGGAATCGCGTGGAAGGGCGGCGTCGATCGTCCTCGGCGGTTTAATGGTTGCAACGGCGATCGGACTTCCGCTGGCGATGTGGATCGAGCAGCTATTTGGCTGGCGTGCCAGCTTCTGGGCTGTTGTGGTTCTGGTATTGGCATCGGGCTTGGTGGGGCTGTTTACGATCCCATCCTTGCCCAGAACGGAATCGGCCGGCATTCGTGGAGAGTTTGTCGCCTTCAAGAATCGCCATCTATGGGCTGCATATGCCACAAGCATGCTGATTATCGGAGCTACCTTTGCCGCATTCAGTTATTTCTCGCCGATCTTAACCGATCTTACCGGCTTTGGCGCTCAGGCGGTTCCGATCCTGCTTGGCGTTTACGGTGTGGCAACGGTGCTTGGCAACATGGTCACCGGCAGACTGGCGGATCATTATATGATGCAGATCCTTACGATTGGGTTGGTCGCTCTAGCGGCGGCTTTAGTGGTATTCGGACTGTTTGTGCACAGCCAGGTGATCGCTATGATTGCGGTTGTGATCGTAGGTTTAGCGGGTGTGCCCATGAACCCGGCCATGGCGACCCGGGTCACCCGGGTTGCCGATACGGGGTCGCTTGTTACGACGGTGCATGGGTCCGTGATCAGCCTTGGCGTTGTCGTTGGTTCCTCCGTTGGAGGGATGGCGATGGATGCGGGATTTGGCTTGGCATCGCCTCTGTGGGTAGGGGCGTTCTTGGCTGTTCTCGGTTTGCTGTCCTTACTGCCAGCCGTGCGAGGTAGGGGGATAGCACAGCCTCTGTCTTCCGAACTATGACGGATTACCTGAAACCACCAGCTCCGAATAAAAGGGAGCTGGTGGTTTCTATTTTTCAGCTGAACTGCTGCGTGATCCCCGCCATAAACTCCTCCTCCGAGGCTTTGCTTCGCAAATCCATCAAGAAATGAGCATCTGCTCCGGATAAATAGCGGAAACGGGAGGATGTATCTGTAGCCGCTTCGTAAATGGTTTCCGCAATTAACTCCGGTGTGGAGACGTTGGTTTCAAAGCTGGCCATTTGTTTTTGCAGCACCGTTTCTGAATAGGTTGCATAAGCATTCAGCGAAGGGTCTGACAGCAGGTCCAATGAACGTCCGGTAAAGTCTGTTGCAACGTTTCCGGGCTCTACAACTTTCACCTTAATATTTTGTGCAACCAGCTCATAGAACAAGGACTCCGAGAACCCTTCGATGGCCCACTTGCTCGCATGGTACAAGGACAGAAGAGGAAAGGCTACTCTGCCGCCAACGGATGAAACATTGATGATCGTTCCCTCGCCGTTCATTCTGAAATGGGGGAGTATAGCCTGGGTTGTCTGGAGGACACCAAATACGTTGACATCAAACTGTTTTCTTACCTGTTCATCGGTTGCGGCTTCAAATGCGCCAATGGCTGCGTAGCCTGCATTGTTCAGCAGCACATCGATTTTACCGAATTGCCGAATCCCTTCAGCGATGGATGTTTCGATGGTTTCCTTACGTACAACATCCAGTTTTGTGACCAGCATACGCTCTCGCTGAATGAAATCCATTTCCTTCTCAGGCGAACGCATGGTTGCGATGACGTTCCATCCTCGCTCCCAAAAATACTGTGCGGTTCCTCTTCCGATTCCTGAGGATGTCCCTGTAATTAAAATGGTCTTCATGGTCTTATTCCTCCTCTATTCTCACTTGCAAGGAGAGTATATAACGAACCCTGAACAAAGTAAACTAATTTTATTAAATTAGTAAATTAAATATAATTCAAATGGTTATTAAGCACCATGTCTCCTTGAACGGCCAGCATAGGAAAACACATGCGATCAGAAGAAAGTACATGTTAATGCAAGGGAATTGGATGTTATCATGAAAGCGCTTTAGATTTTCAGGTGAGAATTATGGAAGGAAGCGATATGGATGAGAAGAAAATGGAGTTTGGTTTTGATGAGTGCGCTAATCGCCGTAATGGCGGTCGGCTGTAATGGTGCCAAGGAAGCGGATGGAGGAACCTCCGGTTCATCAAGCGCTGCCGCTGATGGCAAGCTGTCTTTCACGATGTCCATGGCAACCAGCGGAAACAAACATTGCCGAGCGTTCGAAGGATGTAAATGAAGAGAGATGGGTGAAGGAGCTTGAGAAGCTGACCAATACGGATATTGAACTGACGATGCTTCCGCTGAAGGACTTCGATAGCAAAATGACTTTAATGTTTGCCTCCAATGATATTCCTGACGTCGTTCAGAACGTGGGAGGGGCTACAAGCAAGGGAATGTCCGGTTCCGTAGAAGCAGGCGTATTTATGCCGCTTGACGATTTGCTGAAGGAGCATGCTCCGAACTTGATGAAGAGTGTGCCGAAGGAAGCCTGGCAGGAGACAAGCTATGACGGCAAAATTTACGGAATACCGGCATGGCTGTCCAACCCGTCCCGGAGAGGGCTGTATATCCGGACCGATCTGCTGGAGAAGACAGGGCTTCCTGCTCCAAAGACGGTGGATGAATTTTTGGACGTGATGCGTGCGATGAAAAAGGAAGGCGTGGAGTTCCCGTATCAAATGCGGGAGAACTTTAAATATGCGGACACGATTCTGGGAGCGTTCGACGTGCTGCCATCACAGTACGAACTCCAGAACGGGGAGGTCGTTCCCAAGTTCTTCGATGTGGAAAATATGACGAAGGCGCTTGAGACCTATAAGACCATGTACGATGAAGGTCTGATTCCTAAGGATTTTGCGACCCTGACCTCGAGTGATTATGGCAAAAACATTGAGAGCGGTAAATCCGGCATGTGGTCAGCCAATGCCCAGCTTCTCTCAGGATTCCGCGGTAAGCTGAAAAATGCCGTGCCAGACGCCAAGGTCGATATCATTGCTTCGCCGCGCGGTCCGGAGAACACAGGAGGCCATCTGCTGTATTCAAGCATCAATACATCCTACTATATTAACAGCAAGGTATCAGAAGAGAAGGCCATCGGCATTATCAAGTTTTTTGACTGGATGCTGACGCCGGAGGCAGAGACATATTTCTCGTTCGGCATTGAAGGCGAAACGTTCACCCGGGAAAACGGCGCGATCAAGTTTACGCCTCCATCCACGCCGGAAGCGATGGATGAAGACGGTTTCCGCAGCATGTTCTGGTTCGTCCACGATATGGTATACAACAAGGCAAAGGAAGAGCTTACCGAGGACGGACAGGATATGATCAAGTTCATGGATACGGTGGTCTTCAAGGAAGGTCTAGGGTCGATCCGCTTCTCCCCGGCATTGGACGCTTACTCCAAATATTCGGATACCGCGCCGCAAGGCGATGACGTGGGGCCAAAGCTCGTTCTTGATCATATGATCAAGATGATTTATGGCAGAGAGCCGATCTCGGATTGGCCGAAAGTGATTGAGGAATACAAGAAGAAGGGCGGCCTTGAGATCATTAAGGAAGCCACGGACCGTTACAACGAAGGGAAGGGCATTGTCGTCTCGGAAAACCGGAAATAACCGATTCATGAAGAGAAGGAGATGTTCATATGAGCTTGCATGATATGAGCGGCAAACAAGCCGTATTCTTCGAGCGAATCATGGGGCTGCCGGTCTTCGATACCCATACTCACCTTATCGGTGACCGGCTCGGTGCAAGGGACTTTTGGGAAATCGCCCATTACTTCTGGTTTTACCGAGAGCTCCAAGCTGGGGGATACCCGGATGAAGCGGATAAATTACCGGAGGCGGAGCGAATTGCCGCTTTTCTAAAAGCCTATCAATCAACGAGAAGCACGCTGATGAACTGGGTATTCACCTCGATTATGCGTGAATTATACGGAGTCACCATCAAGGATGAACATTCGGTGCGGGAAGCTATGGCTCGCGTACGGCACGCATCCGCCGAAGAGGGCTGGGCACAGCAAACGGCAGACCGGATGAATATCCGCCGGTTTGTCGTGAATCATCCGGAGCATGCAACGTTTCAAGGCATGCGGGATGATGCTGTATTGATCCCCCGGATTGACGGAGTGCTGAGTTCATGGGTTGACCGCATCGTGCAATCTAATGATCCTGCCAGGACTTTACTTGATGTGAGAGGCGAGATTGATCTGCTGCTTGACGGATTTCGCGAAGCCGGCCTCCCGGGCATCATGACAACGCTGCCGCGGTATGAGTCGAGTTCGCACATCCGTAAGGAGATTGGGCCGGCAAGCGGGCGAGACGACATTCTGATGGAGCTGCTGCACGTCATATGTGGTGCTGCGGATCGGAATGGCCTGCTCGTTCAACTGTTTCTCGGAGTAGAGAGATCATGGTGCAGCACAGCGTTCCCTGCTAATGATACAGAGCGGATTCTTAAGCTGACGGCTTTGTTTGAGTCGTACCGATGTGAATTTGAGCTTGTGCTTGCATCGGAGCTGAACAACCTCGATGCCGTGCAGGCGGCCTGGAATTTCCCGAACGTTCATGTCGGCGGCATGTGGTGGTTCAACTTCCGGGCGAGCACCTACCGGGACAGCATGCAGTACCGTCTGGAGGCACTCCCGGCAAGCAAGAGCTCGATTATCGTCTCGGATGCCCGATGCATGGAATGGAGTTACGGCAAGATTTTGCTTGTGAAGAAGCTGGCTGCCGAGTTTCTGTGGGAGCGGGTCCTATCTGGCTGGATCGACGAAGAGACGGCGCTGGATACGGCAAACGAATGGTTCTACGCGAGTGCCGTGAAACGCTATGGCATTCGTACGGAGGATCAGTAAGGGAAATGGGTTGACATATCGATAAATCCCGATATAATGATACGTATGAAACCAATCGAAGTTTTTAAAGCGCTGTCCAATGAATCAAGGCTTGAAATATTGCAGTGGCTCAAGGAACCGGAACAACATTTTACACCCCACGAAGGGATTGATATGAGGAAAGTCGGGGTATGCGTAACCCAGGTGACCGAGAAATTGAATATGACGCAGTCCACCGCATCGCAATATTTATCGATTCTGCATCGGGCGGGTTTGATCAAGACGGAGCGGCTTGGGAAATTTACGTATTATACGCGGGATGAAGAGGCTATCCGGGAAATTGGAGAGTATTTAAAGCAGGAGATTTAGAGCAGGTACTGAATGATTCCTTCAGAAAAAAGGAATATTCAGTCTTGTCTCGCACTACACATCTAGATATTGCGATATGTCTTTTTATTGGTTTAACATATCGACAAATCGTGATATATAAATATTATTAAAGGAGTGGAAATACAATCATGACGGGTGCTTGGAAAATTTATTTTTTGGCGATCGTTAGTTTTTTAGTAGGAACATCGGAGTATATTATATCGGGAGTTTTGGATAAAATTGCGGATTCGTTAGGAATTACGATAACCGCAGCCGGTCAGCTGATCACGATTTTCTCATTGGTCTATGCGATCTTGACCCCCGTTCTTATGGCACTGACCGCTAGAATGGAGAGACGGAAGCTGTTGGTTTATTCATTGGGTATTTTTGTGATCGCGAATCTATTGTCGTTTGCCCTTCCGGGGTATATTCCGTTTGTAATTGCGCGCGTTATTATGGCGATGGGCGCAGGAATGGTCGTTGTAACTGCACTCGGGATTGCCGCCAAAATCGCGCCGCCGGGTAAACAGGCGAGTTCGATCGCTACGGTTGTCATGGGCTTCACGGCTTCCCTGATTATCGGCGTCCCTCTCGGCCGTGTCGTAGCTGCTGATTTTGGATGGAAATCAGTGTTCGGTTTCATTGCCATTCTGGGGGTTGTTTCCATGATCGTGCTGTATAAGGCGATTCCCCACACCAAAGGAGATGCTCCCGTACCGCTGCTCCAGCAATTCGCGCTGCTCAAAAAGCCTAAAGTGGCACTCGGTTTGGCGATCACCTTCTTCTGGCTGGGCGGGTATTCTATTGCCTATACGTACCTGTCTCCTTACCTTCTTCATGTTAGCGGTCTGAACGAAGGTCTGATTAGTGCGGCGCTGTTTGCCTTTGGCATTGCCAGCCTTATTGGCTCCAAGTTCGGCGGATTCAGTACGGATCGATGGGGAGTGCCGCTTACATTAACAGGGGGCATGATTCTGCATATTCTCGCGTTAATCGTTCTGACTTTTACTCAAGCAGCCGTATCGGCCATCCCCGTATTTGCAATTCTTGTTATATGGTCGTTATCCGCCTGGTCTTCCGGTCCGACACAGCAGTATAATCTCGTCCAGCTGGAGCCGAATTCATCGGGGGTCATGCTAGGCCTGAACCAATCCGTGATGCAGCTCGCCATGGCTGCTGGCGCAGGCATCGGAGGATTTGCCGTTGAGCAATGGTCCTTGTCATCCATCACCTGGATCGGTGCCGGGGGCGTTGCCATAGCCATGGTAGTGTCGTTTGTACTTTTCCGTTTAGGAAAGCGGGAGAGCATGGGGCGCGCGCCATTGGAAGCTTAATGAATAACCACTGATGACGCAGTGCTGTTGGATAGCTTAAAATGCACCATTTCATACTTTCGTAAACGAAAGAATCCATGAGACATCTCCTTTCTTCTCAGCGATCAGAGTCATCAATTTGACGCCCCAAAACCAGAAAGTTTATGCTATGATCAATGGATGGCGGAAAATTTGGTTCCAAATTTTGCGAAGGAGGAGATGCGATTGGCTAAGCTCAAAGATATTGCCGAACGGGTCGGGGTATCCATATCTACGGTTTCGCGTGCCATCAGCAATGATGCAAGCCGTCCGGTCAGCGAGGATACCAAGCAGAAAATCCGGCAGGCGGCGCTTGATCTTGGTTATAAACTGCCAGAGTCATCCCAAAGGGTACATGATAACGGCATAGCCGATAAGCGGGTTGTCTGCGTCGTTCCCCAAAACCTGATGGACGACCACCCGTATTTCTCAACGGTTCTTGCCGGTTTCCATAAAAAAATGGAGGAGCTCGGACAGCCCCCGGCGATCGTTCGTACATGCGAGGAAGTCGCCGATGCGGACAAAATACGCCTCATGCTGAGGGAGACAGGAGCTCAGGGGATTGTAGCCGTCAGTTGGTATGACAAGGAGCTGTTTGAACTGATACAGCAGGCCGGCGTTGCCATCATGGGAGTGAGTTTGAATGATGAGCGGCTGACCGTACCGGTTGTAGACTGTGACCGGATTTCATCCGCGAGGGCAGCCGTAAGCCACCTGATTGACCAGGGACACACGCGAATCGCCTATATCGGGGGGCCTGCGTATTCCAAGCAGATGGAGAGCGAAGAACGGTATGTTGGATATAAATTCGCTATGCTGGAAGCCAACCTGGAGGTGCGCGAGGAGTGGCTGATGAATACCGGATGGAATGTGGATCGAAGCTTCAGCAAGCTGTCCGAGCTGCTCGGAGGCCTTCCCAAAGAGCAATGGCCAACGGCTGTTTTTTGTGCCAGCGACATGCTGGCCATTCCGGCGATGCGTGCCGTTGTCGAGAATCAAGGCAGAATCCCGGAAGATATCGCGATCGTGGGGATGGATAACATTGATGTGGCCCAGTATACAACGCCCCCGTTAAGCTCTGTCTCCGTGCCGAAGTACGAAATCGGCAGGGTAGCTGCCAAATCAATCGTGGATTATTTGGACGGGCATTTCAAGGTGGCAACCAAAATATTGCTGCCATGCTCATTGATTGTTCGGGAGTCTTCAAGTTTCACCAGAACATACATTTAACTAACATATTGTGTGTGATTAGTTAACATAAAATATGAAATAAAGGTTATTGAACAGCTGTCGGGTTGAAATCCGATAGCTGTTTTTTGTGGTTTTTCATCCAAACATTGAGGTTTTTGGGCCAAAATAGTCCAAAAAAGTATTTGACAATGCCATATTGCTATATTATCATGAGTGAAAATCAACCAAATGTTTGGAATGATGTTTCTGGGCTTGGTAACTGCTAAACGATTCTTCGCATAACTTCACTCTAGTCATCGATTTCGTTTTCATACCTTGTATTATAAAGGTTTTGATAATAGAGAGAATTCCTCCCATTCATGAAACAGGCCCTTCGCATGGTGCCTTTTATGTACCAGTATGGGTCCAAATTTAGTCCGTAATTATCCAAAAACATATCCAAAAACACTCCGAGAAAATAAAATAACACCCGCCTGCTCGGGTCTTATTTATAAATTGATTTGGCGTTACTATACCTAACATATAGTGAGCTGGAATAACCTTATTCGACAATCGGATAGCTTGAGGCGGTGGTAGCTTAGTCATATGACGGATTGCATAGCAAAGGAGGGAAATCATAAACGAGTACTTTTCAAGCTCGATGCATGTAAAGGAACTGATCCGCTGGTTGAGCGGATACCCATGTTTTAATGGCAAGTCAGAATCGCTTTGCTGGTGAAACGAGGTTAATCCAATCCCATACATACGAGGTGATGCTCATTGGCTAATACGCCCCTGCACTCCGCAGCAACCGTGGTTCCCGAAACGAAACGTAAGCGCTTACTGTGGAATCGCGTCTTACGCAATTGGCAGCTTTATGCCCTGATTTCACCAGTCATCGCCTATTACATCCTGTTCCAGTATGTTCCGATGTACGGCATCCAGATCGCCTTTAAGGATTTTATAGCAACGCAGGGGATATGGGGCAGTCCGTGGGTCGGCTTTGAGCACTTCGATCGCTTTTTCAACAGTTATTATTTCTGGCGCCTGATCAAGAACACGCTGGGCATCGGTTTATACAGTCTTGCCGTCGGTTTTCCGATCCCGATTATTCTGGCTTTGCTCATGAACGAGGTTCGGGCTGAACGGTTCAAGAAATTCGTGCAGACCATCACATATGCGCCTCACTTTCTCTCTACCGTGGTTGTTGTCGGGATGATGATGATTTTTCTGTCGCCCCGTTACGGCATCATCAATCATTTTATTGAAATGTTCGGCGGTCAGCCGATCAATTTCATGACTGAACCCTCTTGGTTTAAATCTCTTTACGTTCTGTCGGATGTATGGCAGACCATGGGCTGGAGCTCCATTATTTATTTGGCTGCCCTTGCCGGCATTGACAACCAGCTGCACGAAGCGGCTCGCGTCGATGGTGCAACCAGGCTTCAGCGCATATGGCATATTAACATCCCTGGCATCATGCCAACGATCATCATTCTCTTGATCCTCAATATGGGCAGCATTATGGGTATCGGGTTCGAAAAGGTGCTTCTGATGCAAAACAACCTGAATATGGAGAGCTCCGACATTATAGCCACCTACGTCTACCGAATGGGAATCCAGAATGCCGAGTACAGTTTCTCCGCTGCCATCGGATTGTTCAATTCCATCATCAATTTTATCCTGCTGGTAGTCGTGAACTTTATTTCGAAGCGCGTGAGCGAGACCAGCCTTTGGTAAAGAGGGGAGGGAAAGAACCATGCAAATTGAAACCAGAGGGGACCGCATTTTTAATGTTATCAACTATACGATTCTGATCCTGGTCACCATCATTGTCATGTATCCGCTGGTTTTTGTGCTCAGCGCATCGTTTAGCGACCCGCAGGCGGTTCTTAGGGGCGAGATGCTGCTGTGGCCCAAGGGCGTTAACCTGAATTCCTACGTGAAAATTTTTCAGAACAAGGATATCATCAGCGGCTTTTCCAACACGCTGGTATATACGTCGCTTGGCACGTTCATTAATCTCACGATGACCATCCTTGCCGCCTATCCGCTGTCCCGGAAGGATTTTGTCGGGCGAAATGCGATCATGGCGCTGCTGGTCTTCACGATGTTTTTCAGCGGAGGACTCATTCCTACGTATTTGCTGATCAAGAACCTCGGCATGCTGAATACGCTCTGGGTCATGATTATCCCGAATGCCGTATCCATCTGGAACATCATCATTATGCGCACCTTCTTTCAGCAGTCCATACCCGGCGAGCTGCAGGAGGCCGCGACGATTGATGGTTGCTCGAACATAAAAATCCTGACACGGATTATACTGCCGCTGTCCATGCCGATTATCGCAGTGACCATATTGTTCTATGCGGTCGGTCATTGGAATGCGTTCTTCAATGCACTTCTGTATTTATCGGATAAAGATAAATTTCCGCTGCAGCTCATCCTGCGCGAAATTTTGATTCAGGGACAAACGAACGATATGGTCAAAATGTCGACCGAATCGGCGATCAAGCAGCAAAGGGAAGTGGAGGGCATTAAGTACGCGGTGCTGGTCGTGGCGAATATTCCGGTGCTGGCCCTCTATCCGTTCCTGCAGCGATATTTTGTCAAAGGCGTGATGATTGGGGCCATCAAAGGATAATTCCTTGCATGGAAATATGGATGGAACATGAAAAGGGGAGGATTACGGATGAAGCTGAAGCAATGGGGAAGTCTTCTGTTGACCTGCATGTTGTCGTTATCGCTGGCGGTGGGCTGCAGCTCGAAAGGCTCGGGAGGAACGGCTCAATCGGACCCTTCGAGTGAAGGGAAATCCGCGATAAATGAAACGGGTTTTCCGATTGTCGACGACAAGATGACAGTGACCGGGTTTGCCGGAAAGTTCTTTGCCAACGCCGACTGGAACAACATCAGGCTGTGGCAGGAATATGAGAAAATGACCAATATTCAGGTGCAGTGGGACACGGTGCACAAAGACAATTTGGCGGAAAAACGGAACTTGCTGCTGGCCGGCGGCGATTATCCGGAAATGTTCTATGCTTCCGCATTTCCAAGGACAGACCTGCTGAAATACGGCAAGCAGGGTGCTTTTATTCCGCTGAATGACCTGATTGATCAACACGCGCCGAATTTTAAAGCCCTCATGGAAAAGTATCCGGTTATCGAGAAGGGGATTACAATGCCGGACGGCAACATTTATGGGCTGCCGACGATATACGATCCGGAATTCCGGTCCGTGTTGTACGGAACGCCGTGGGTGAAGTCGGAGTGGCTGACCAAGCTTGGCCTTCAAGAGCCGCAGACGCTGGATGAATTCTACGATATGTTGAAGGCATTCAAAGAGAAGGATCCGAACGGCAACGGCCAGAAGGACGAATATGCCTGGGGCGGCGTGGGGACTGCCGGCATCGTCAACTATTTGCGCGGCTCGTTCGGTCTCAATTATCACGGAACTTCGAACATTAACGTGGATACCGATCCGGCGAGCGGAAAAGTCCGGTTCATTCCGACGGATCCAAGATACAAGGAACTGCTTCAATTCGTGAACAAGCTGTACAAGGACGGCCTGCTGGAGCAGGATATCATGTCCGTGAAGAGCACGGAAGTGGACGCGAAAGGCGTTGAAGGCCTACTCGGCGTTGTTGATAACGTGGATCCGGTCGCCATCTACAACCAGGAGGGTTATGTGGGGCTGCCGGTATTGAAGGGGCCGCACGGCGATCAGATGTTCAGCGCCACGGGCTCTCCGCTGGGGAACATCGGGATGTTTGTCCTTACCGATAAAGCGAAGAATCCGGCCGCGCTGATCCGCTGGATGGATTACTTCTACAGCGACGAAGGCATCCGCATGTTCTTCATGGGCTGGAAAGACGAAACGTATAAGGAAGATGCAGAAGGCAATGTGGATTACGTGGACGACATCAAGAACAATCCGGAAGGTCTCAATCTGGACCAGGCGGTAGGGCAGTATCTGATATGGCCCGGCGGATATTATCCGGGCTTCGTGACCCAGAAGTATTTCAAGGGAGCGGAAGGCCTGCCGACTTCTGTAGAGAACGCAAAAAAAGCCGAGCCGTACGTCATCCCTCAAGACAAGGTCTGGCCGCCGTTTAATTTTACGGCCGATGAGCAGTCCGAGCTTACCGGTATCCAAACCGACATTCACACGTACGTGGATGAAATGCGGGATAAATTCATAGCAGGGAACGAGTCCTTTGATAACTGGGACCAATATGTTGCTAACCTGCAAAAAATGGGCTCGGAGCGCTATCTGGCTATTTACCAGTCCGCGGCAGATCGATATACCAAATAAACACGTGTACAGAACCTAAAAGGAGCGACATGTTATGACACAATTGAAAGCCATATTGATTGGGGCCGGCGCGCGCGGTGCCGGGGGTTATGCCCCCTATGCCCTGGATTACCCGCATGAGTTGACCTTCGTGGCCGTGGCCGAGGCCGATCCGGCGCGGCGCATCCGATTTGCCGAAAGGTTCGGAATTCCTCCGGAACAGTGTTATGAATCATGGGAGCCGCTGCTGGCGGAGCCGAAGCTTGCCGATATCGCCGTCATTTGCACGCAGGATCGCATGCATTATGGCCCAACCATGCAAGCGCTGGAGAAACAGTATCATGTGCTTCTGGAGAAACCAATGTCCCCGGAACCGAAGGAGTGTCTTGAGATGGAGCAGGCGGCCATTCGCAACAACAGGCTGCTGACCATATGCCATGTTCTGAGATATACCCCTTTTTGGAGTACCATCAAACGCCTGATTCAGGAAGGGACCATCGGTGAGGTGGCTTCGGTCCAGCTGAACGAGAATGTGGGATACTGGCATATCGCGCACAGCTTTGTGCGGGGGAACTGGAATCATTCCGATAAGGCCAGCCCGATGATACTGGCTAAATCCTGTCATGATATGGATGTGCTGTCGTGGCTGATGGATCGGCCTTGCACGCAGGTCACTTCGTTTGGCTCCCTGATGCATTTCCGGGAGGAGCAGGCCCCCGAAGGTTCGGCCGACCGCTGCCTCGATTGCCAGGTAGAAGCGACCTGTCCATATTCGGCCCCCCGGTTTTACTTGAGCGATCAGTACAAGGGATGGGCGGGGCATTTCACCCAGGAGCTGACCAAGCCGAACATCATTCAGGGGCTTCGCGATACGGACTATGGCCGCTGCGTATATCGGAGCGATAACAATGTGGTCGATCATCAGGTCGTCAACATGGAGTTTGAAGGCGGCGCCACCGCAATGTTCAGCATGTGCGGGTTTACGTATGAACAGGAGCGCAGAATTCAGATCATGGGCACCCGCGGAGAGCTTCGGGGAGAGGAAGGCAAGATTACGGTTTATGATTTCCTGTCCGGGCAGAAAACGGAGATTACGATTCCTTCGCAGTCGAGCGGACATGGCGGGGGCGACAGCGGAATTGTGGCGAGCTTCCTGAAGGAGGTTCGGAGCTATAACGGGCAGGAGAGCCTGACGTCGGCCAGTGCCTCCGTGCGGAGCCATCTGATTGCGTTCGCAGCGGAGAAATCGAGGCTGAATCACGGCCAATCCATCAATTTGAACGAATATGCGCGGGAATTGATGGCGGAAGAGAATACGGTGAAATAAAAGAAATTATATTAAAAATACATCATATGAAAAATTCACAATAGATAGTTTCTTACAGGAGATCCGATCACCATGGATGAGCGTGATGTGATCGAACTGCTTCGGTATGCTCCATATACGAAGGCGGTTGCGGTCCATATGGAAGCGATCAACCACTGCCTTGTGACAAGAGAGGAGCTGTCCGGTCGTCTGGCAGCGGAAGGACTGCGCACCCATATCGAAATTCCGCAGGATGGCGAATGGGTCGAATGGAACGCTTAATACGCCAACAGCTGGCATAACAGCGGAAACAGCTAGCTGTCAGCGGATGGTTTCAGTAGCAGTTAGACAGTTTGAACTGATATAATCTATGCAGGAAGCTCCGTGACACGGAGCTTTTTTTGTTATCCCACCTTATTTACTCTTTTCCTAAAAAATAATCCCATTCCATCAAGAACGAGATGTAATCCTGACATACTAGATGTCAGGATTCATGCTTTATCATTCGATTCAGAAGTCAAAAAGTATGAAACGCGAGGAGTGTTACCGATGAAACTCGACCGGCTGCTAGGCATTACGATGGAATTGTTGACCAAACAAAGAGTGACGGCCACGGCGCTTGCCGCCCGGTATGAAGTCTCGGTTCGTACGATCTACCGCGATGTGGACCTCATTAATCAGGCTGGCATTCCGGTTGCTTCCTATCCCGGTGCGGATGGCGGCTTTGAATTGATGAACGGGTTCTATCTGACGAGGCAGCACTTCTCCGTTGACGATTTTTTGGCGATCTACAATCTTTTGAAGGGCGTCGAAGGGACTGTGAAGGGGAGATACACTTCCATCCTGAATAAGCTTGGAACCCTGCAGCCTGCCCTGTTGAACGGAGGATGTCATGAACAAATTCTATTCGATATGAGCACGTCGGAGTATGAGCGGGCATGGGTACGACCCATTCTAAATGCCATTGAACGCTCGAACCTGATGACCCTTCACTATACGAGTACATCCGGCAGCCGCTCGGAGCGGCAAGTGGAGCCTCTGCAGCTGTACTGGGAACAAGGCGTGTGGTATTTGGAGGCCTACTGCTTGTTAAAGCGGGGGAAACGAATCTTCAGAGTATCGCGCATATCCAGTCTTGAAATATCCACCGACACGTTCATCCCAAGAGGAAACCTGGTGCGGGAGGATCAGGAGGCGGTGCAGGGCATACAGGCTCATCTCCGTTTCGATTCATCCGCCGGACCGAGGGTGACCGAGCAATTTCCGGAGGCTTTCATCTCCGGGGAGGGATTCCTAGATGTCCGAACGGTGTTCTATACCAAAGCCTATGCCATCTCGGTGATTTTAAGCTACAGTGCAAAGGTGGAGATCATCTCTCCGCCGGAATTGAAGGACGAACTGCTGCAGGAGCTGGAGGAAATCCGTAAACGTTATGAATGATGGATCAAGAACAATGAACAATGAACAATGAACAGGGAATGAACATGAACCATTAAATAGAACTCAAGGAGGAAGTTTCATATGACCATTTTGGTAACAGGAGCTACAGGAACTGTTGGAAAACATATCGTGCAGCAGCTTGTGCAGCGAGGCATAGAAGTGAGAGCGATATCACGCAATCCACAGCAAGCGAACCTGCCGGAGGGTGTGCAGGTGGTTGCCGGGAATCTCAACGACCCGGATAGCCTGATCCCCGCCATGCAAGGCGTGAGGGCCATGCATTTGATCATTTCCAGTGATGAGGCATACGGGACCCTGCAGACGGATCCGCGGATTATTGAGCTTGCCGAGAAGGCTGGCATACAGCGGGTAACGGTATTGGTGGGCTATGAAGAAGGGCCTGTGGAAGCTGCACTTCGAGACAGCGGAATGGAGTGGACCTTGCTCAAGCCATGCGAGTTTATGGCGAATATTCTGGTGGATTGGCAGGAATCGATCCGCCACGAAGGAGTCGTTCGTGAGCCGTTCGGCCATGCGCTGAGTGCGAGAATCCACGAAGCCGACATCGCTCGCGTTGCCGTCGCCGCACTTCTTGAGGAAGGTCACCATGGACAAGAATATTTCCTTACGGGACCGGAAGCCCTCTCGCGATTCGAAGCGGTTCGGATTATAAGCGAGGTAACAGGCAGGGACATCCGCTTTGTGGAACTGACCGAGGAACAGGCGAGAGATCAATGGAGAGAGCAAGGCTATGACGAGGAGTCGATTGAATTTTTTGTGCAAATGGGAAAAAATCCACCCGAGATCGGTTATACGGTATTACCGACGGTAGCGCAGGTCACAGGGCGGCCGGCAGCCACGCTTGCTGATTGGGTCCGTGATCATAAGGACGATTTTTAAGTGCAAGCAGCATGGCAATCTAGAGGTCGATTTGTATAGGAAGAGGAGGAGTTGTGAAACTTGCCTTACGCCATTGAAACGAAAGAGCTTCGCAAATCTTATAACGGCATTGGGGTCGTTCAAGGAATGGATCTGCGAGTGGAGCAAGGAGAGCTGTTTGCCTTGTTAGGTCCGAACGGTGCCGGAAAAACAACCACCATTCATATGTTATCCACCCTGGTTAAGCCGGATGGGGGATTCGCATGCGTGGCCGGGTATGATGTCGTAAGCAATGCCCGGCACGTTCGAAGAAAGATCAGTCTGACAGGCCAGTTTGCAGCACTGGATGAGGGACTCTCCGGTCTTCAGAATTTAATGTTGATTTCAAGGCTTTACGGTTATTCGGCGAAATCGGCTCGATCCGTAAGCGAGGAGCTGATCGAATCCTTTGGACTCAGCGAAGCAAAGGACCGCGCGGTGTTGCATTACTCTGGCGGGATGCGGAGGCGGCTGGATATTGCCGCCAGTATCGTTACGAAACCCGACGTTATTTTTCTGGATGAGCCGACAACGGGCCTCGATCCGCAAAGCCGCATTCAAGTGTGGGAGGTTGTAAGGTCGCTTTTGAAACGGGGCACCACCGTGCTGCTGACGACGCAATATCTGGAAGAAGCCGATCAGTTGGCGGACCGGATTGCCGTGATGGATAAGGGGAGCCTGATTGCGGAAGGGACGCCCCGGCAATTGAAGGCTTCCGTTGGCAACAGAACGTTAACCATCCAATTCAACGAGCCGGCCGATCAGCGCAAGCTGGGTACTTTGTTAAATGAGGAACACGCGTTGACCGTATTGCAGGAC
Source organism: Paenibacillus sp. QJM3NY_38 (assembly GCF_056173265.1). Taxonomy (NCBI): domain Bacteria; kingdom Bacillati; phylum Bacillota; class Bacilli; order Caryophanales; family Paenibacillaceae; genus Paenibacillus; species Paenibacillus sp. QJM3NY_38. The sequence goes on along the minus strand of NZ_CM149665.1, from coordinate 5,333,630 downwards.
GATCATCCCTTGGTACATAAAATTCCGGTGAAGGATGCAAGAGCTGCTAATCAGGCCCTTCATTCACTGATGAAGAACGGGTTAGCTATTGAATATTTCGCCTTAAGCGAACCGAGTCTGGATGAGGTCTTTCTGTCACTGACCCGCGCGAAGTCGAAGGGAGGCACGCCATGACTGTAAGCCATCATACAGCGAATAAGGACGGTGTGCTGCCTGTTCGCCAAGCCGATACCGATCCTCCCCACGCCCTGACGGCGATCCGAATTTTTATGTGGAGAACTTGGCAGCATACGAAGCACAACGGGTTTGGTCTGGTGATGGACGCGGTTCTGTCGCCGGTTCTGCTGCTGCTTATATTTAGTTACTTGTTCGGCGGCGCTATGGCCGGGTCAACCGGGGCTTATATTCAATTCCTATTGCCCGGCATTCTGATCCTGACGGTCGTGCCCATGACGGTGTATAGCGGAACCACGATATGCTCGGATATTACCAAAGGGGTACATAATCGTTTTCGAACGCTGCCCTTTTGGCAGCCGGCCTCGGTGCTAGGCTCCATCCTGACGGATGGTGTGCGCTATACAATCGGCGTAATCGTGGCCCTGGGCACGGGGCTTGTACTGGGCTTCCGGCCCGAGGGCAGCGTCATCCAAATGGCACTTGCCATTGCCTTCATCCTGTTCTTTGCATTCGGTGTCAGCTGGATATTTGCCCTGATCGGCGTCGTGGCCAAACGGCCGGAGACGGTATCGGGGTCGAGCATGATCGCGATATACCCGCTGCTGTTCGCCAGCAACATTCTGGTGGATTCGTCGACGATGCCGAAATGGACGGGTATTCTGATCGACCTGAATCCGATCAGCATGGCGGCAGCCACGGTCAGGGGACTGATGAACGGCACGGCAACCATGCCTGTGATCATGACAGGAATCGGGGTCTGCGTGGTGATTATCGCTATTTTCGTTCCACTTACGCTGTATCTGTACCAAACCAAAAACGAGCGGTAAGAGGCATAAAAAAACCAGGCTTGCATGAGCATGCAGCCTGGTTTTTTATCTATGTAAGACATTATGGTTGATGTAAATCGTATAGGTGTTTTTGGACCCACGATAAATACACAATACTACAACGGAAAGTATAAGTCTATATTTTTTTCGGGAAACCCCTATACTTAAAGCTATTCTTTAGCAAAGAGGGGGAGGTTCCTAATGCTGAATCCAAGCGAAAGCGCAGAGCGGGAATATCTAGAGTTTGTAGTAAAGGAGCTTCATCGGGCATCGAAGGAATTAGAGGGGAAGGTGTCTGATTCTTACAGGGATATCATTGAAGCCAAGAAGTACCTGTGGGTCAACATGGCCCAATTGGATGCGGCGGAACGGGCGGCCAACCGGGTCGATATTTCCTTGTCCATTGATACGGGTGAGAAGACGGCGGCCAGGCTGCAGAAGATGCGCAAGCTACTCACGTCGCCGTATTTTGGCAGGGTGGATTTCCGTTCGAATGAACCGGAAGAAGAAGGTGCCTACTATATTGGCATCCATTCCTTCACGAATCCGGAGAGTCAGGGGCATCTCATTTATGATTGGCGCTCGCCGGTAGCAAGCTTGTTCTATGATTACAATGTCGGTCCTGCGTCGTATGAAGCGCCCATGGGCAGGATGCAAGGCGAAATTACCGTAAAAAGGCAGTACAAAATCAAAGACGGTCAAATGGAATATATGATTGAGAGCTCCATGAACATCAATGACGACGTCCTGCAGAAGGAGCTCAGCAGCACGTCGGACGAGAAGATGAAGAATATTGTGGCTACCATCCAGCAGGAGCAAAATGCCATCATACGAAACGAAACCGCGAATGAGCTGATCATACAGGGGGCGGCAGGTTCAGGCAAAACCTCCGTGGCTCTGCACAGGGTAGCATTTCTGTTGTACCGCCATAAGGAGACGTTGACTTCCAGCAATGTGCTCATTATATCTCCCCATAAAGTGTTTTCTGATTATATATCCAACGTTCTGCCAGAGCTTGGCGAAGAGAAAATCATGGAGGTAACGATGGAGGAGCTTGCTGCCAAAGAGCTGGGGGGATTATGTCAGTTTCAGACCTTCTTCGAACAGGTGAACGAAATCGTGAGCGCCGATGACGAACAGGCCATTGAACGGATCCGGTATAAGGCCAGCATGCACTTCGTACATGAGCTGGAGGCTTATATGAAATATGCCGGTGAGCATTTCTTCCTGGCTGCGGATATTCAGCTGAAAGACGTATGTATTTCGGCTTCGGAGATCAGGGACTGTTATCTTGGCACCATGATCACGCCGATCAGGCAGCGATTGGAGAAGACTGCTTCCATCCTGTCAGGCCGGGTTCGTACAGAGGATGGAGAGAGACTGACTGCGGCAGAAGCCAAAAAAGTCAAAACCTCAATCAAGAACATGTTCAAATTTCAAAATGTGCTCAGCATGTACAAGGAATTTTTCTCATATAGGAACAAACCGGACATGTTTGTCATGAACGGAAGGAAAACGATTGAGTATGCGGACGTATTTCCGCTGCTGTATCTCAAAATGCATTTGGAAGGAAACACGTCATACGATATGGTGAAGCATCTGCTGGTCGATGAAATGCAGGATTATACACCGATTCAATACGTCGTGCTATCGAAATGGTTTTCGTGCAAAAAAACGATTCTTGGGGACAGCAACCAGTCGGTCAACGTATATACGTCCACTTCACTGCATGATATCAAGAGCGTATTTCCGCATGCCGATACAATAGAGCTGTTAAAAAGCTATCGTTCCACGCTGGAAATTATGGGACTCGCGAAGCGAATTCATCCGGGCAGCACCATGATTCCCGTGGAACGGCATGGAGAAGAGCCGCAGGTGATCCGGTGTCGTGACGTCCGGGAGGAGCTGGCGTTCATTCAAGAGCGTAGCCGTCACTTTTTAGATTCCGGGATGCAGACGATGGGGATCATATGCAAAACGTCTTCAGAGGCACGGCAGGTGTATGAGTCCATCAGAGGGCTTCAGGGCAGCGTGAATCTGCTCGATTTTAGCAGCGAACGCTTTGAGGAGGGAATTACGATCACCTTCGCCCATATGGCCAAGGGTCTGGAATTCGATCAGGTTATCGTTCCTTTTGCGGACGCCGAAAACTATCGTTCCGAGATGGATCGAAGCTTACTCTATATTGCTTGTACCCGTGCTATGCATAAGCTTTCGCTGACCTATTCGGGCGAGCCGGCTCCTTGGTTGGCGGTGTGAGCGTGAGCCGAAAATCAGGATAGCGCCATCCATAGGAACACCTTTTAAAAAAGTCGCGACGAATGGTTGCGGCTTTTTTCTTTGGATGATTGGATTGAAATGATATCGGCTGCTGTTACTCAGTATGTCTGAATTTGTATAAATCATATGGCCGTTCGGGAAGGAGGACTGATTTATTTCTAGAACCTATTAATATGGGAGTATCACAGCAAACGTATGGAAGGAGGAACGTAACGGGCTAATCAATCCAATAACGGGACAGGAAGTGATATGGGACATTGGACTCTCATCGAATACTTGGAGATTTTTTCAGGAAGACGTGGCCGTTTTATGTATTGTCGGTTTGCTGCCATTTGGTTGCTAACATCATCCACGTGAACTTCCCAAGGGTGCTGGGAAATTTTACGGATGAACTGAAGGATGGTTTATTGTCTGTCGACGGTATCGTGCAGTACAGCTGGACGCTGCTGGGTATCGGTGTCGGCTTCGCCGTCATCGGCGGGATCGGTCAGTTTCTGGTGATGTACACGGGGCGGTATTTCGAATTTATGAACCGCCGCCGATTGTTTGTCCATTTTACGGGGCTTAGTGAGCGATTTTATTCCAAGAATGGCGTTGGCAAGCTGCTAAGTTATTTTATGAATGACGTGACGACGGTAAGGGAAGCGATCTCCATGGGGATCAATCAGACGGTAAACTCCTCCATCCTGCTGGTCTCCACAATCGTTATGCTGCTGATCACGAACGTACCGCTGTATCTGGTAGCTGCGAGCATCGCGCCTTTGCTGCTGATTCCGGTCATTGTCGTTTGGCTCGGACCGATTATCAGGAGAAGGTCACTGCAGGTACAGGAAGCGCTGGGTGTGATGACGGAATCGGCGGAGGAGCAGTTTGGCGGGATCCGTGTCACCAAGAAGTTCGCGGTGGAAGACACGATGAAGCGGCGTTTTGGGACGACGGTGGACCGCATCCGGGACAAGCAGCTGCGGCTGGTACGCGTATCATCGCTTTTTCAATCGATCATTCCGTTTCTGGGCGCTACCTCACTCATTATCGCCCTCTTATTCGGCGGTTACCTGACCATTCTGGGACGGATTACGGTCGGAAACTTTGTCGCATTGACGCTTTACATTCGTATGCTGATGAATCCGCTGCAGCAGATCGGCAATGTCATTAATGTCGTTCAGCGCGCGAGGGCTTCGCTTGACCGATTAAACGACCTGCTTGGCAAGCAGGCAGACATTAAGGAACTGCCTGGCGCCAAGGAGCTGAATCAGGAGAACCCGGGCATTGAAGTGCGTGATTTATCCTTCTCTTACGAGGATGCGGATGGTCAAGAGGAGGGGGCCAGACAGGTTCTGCGGGGCATTCAATTGGATGTTCCGCCCGGATCGACGCTGGGCATCATTGGCCGCACGGGAAGCGGCAAGACTACGCTTATGAAGCTGCTGCTGCGTACCTTCGACCCGCCTCCGGGGAAAGTGCTGATCGGGGGTGTGGATATTCGGAAGCTTACATTAAAAAGCCTGCGCGAAGGGATCGCCTATGTTCCCCAGGACGGCTTCCTGTTCAGCTCGACCATCCGCGAGAATATTGCCTTCTATAAACGGGACACGGAGCCGGCTGTCGTCGAGGAAGCGGCGCGAAAAGCACGGGTCTACGACAACATTGTGGAGTTTCCGGATAAGTTCGAGACCCGCCTTGGGGAGCGCGGCATTACGCTGTCCGGAGGACAGCGGCAGCGGACCAGCCTTGCACGGGGAATAATCAAGGATGCACCTATCCTCATTCTGGATGACAGCGTAAGCGCCGTCGACGCGGTGACGGAGACGGAAATCATGGAGACGATTCGGGATATCCGCGCTGGGAAGACTACGATCATCATTGCCCACCGGATCAGTGCATTGAAACATGCCGATGAGATCATCGTCCTGGATCAGGGAGAGATGGTTCAGCGGGGTACGCATGAAGAACTGCTGTCGAAGGACGGACTGTACCGGACGCTGCATGACATTCAGGAAGAGGGGATGAAGTTTCATGGCACAGGCCATTAACAATTGGCAGCTGGACCAGAAGGCGGATCTGAATGCCCCTCAGTCCAAGCCCAAGTATATTTCCACATTCCGTGCTTTATCGGGTTATATGAAGGAATACAAGCTGATTTTTGCCGGGTTTATCGGCTGCACCTTGATTGCCATCTCGGCAGAGCTGCTGCAGCCGTATCTGATGAAAATCGCAATCGATGATAATCTGATGGTCGGCAAGAACGATTTTCGGGGCCTGATGCTCATATGCGCTATCTATTTTTTGTTATCGCTGCTCAGCATGGTGTTTACCTATTTGCAAAATAATTTGCTGCAGAAGGCGGGGCAGAGCATTGTAGCGAGCATTCGCAAACGGCTGTTTGCCCATATATCCAAGCTGTCGATGTCTTATTTCGATAAAGTGCCGAGCGGCAGCTTGATTACGCATGTGTCCAGTGATACCGAAGCGATCAATCAGTTTTTTAACCAGGTGCTGCTCAGCCTGTTCCGCGACGGCTTCACCTTGATCTTCATTCTGGTCTTGATGTTCCAGCTGGATGTCACGCTGACCTTATACTGCTTGATCCTGCTGCCGATCATTGCAGGGATTGCCATTGCGTTCCGGCGTTATATGCGTCACACCTATCAGATGGCCAGAACGCGGTTATCCCGGCTGGTGGCCTTTGTGGCCGAGAATCTATCGGGCATGAATCTGATCCAAGTGTTCCATCAGCAGAAGGAGCAGGAGAAGCAGTTTGAGGAACGGAACGACTCTTACTTCAAAGCGAACATTCGGGAGATCCGGACGAATGTGCTGTTTAACCGCTCCTACGAAATATTGAACAACCTGGCGATTGCGTTCGTGACGTGGCTCGGCGGACAAGCAGTCCTGGGAACGACGCTGGAGTTCGGCGTGCTGTATGCCTTCATAACGTATATTCGTTTATTCTTTCAGCCGATCAACACGATCACCCAGCAGTGGAATACGCTGCAATCGGCAACGGTGGCGATTAACCGGATATGGGGTCTCCTGGCGATTCAGCCTGAGGTTACGGATCAACGCAAGCCGGTGGCCATCGAGAAAGCAAGTGTCGAGGGACGCATTGACTTTGATCGGATCACGTTCGGTTACGAAGGCGGGGCACCGGTCATTCAGGACCTGGATCTCCATATCAACCCTGGAGAGATGATCGGGATTGTCGGTACCACCGGCGCGGGAAAAAGCTCGCTTATCAGTCTCCTGTGCCGTTTCTATGATGTAAATGAAGGAAGCATTCGAATTGATGGAATCGACATCAGGGAGCTGGCACAGTCCGATCTGCACCGGATGGTAGGCCTTGTTCAGCAGGAGCCGTATCTCTACTCCGGGACGGTGCTGGACAATGTACGGCTGTTCGACGAGACCATCTCGAGGGAACGGGTGATCGAGGCTTGCCGCTTTATCGGTGCGGATTCGATCATCATGAGGATGAGGGAAGGCTATGACACCCGGTTGTCGGAGCGCGGCAGCGGCTTGTCCGCCGGCGAACGGCAGCTGATCTCCTTCGCCCGAATCATTGTGTTCCAGCCCAAGATTCTCATTCTAGACGAAGCGACCGCCAATCTGGATTCGCATACGGAGCAGCTGATCCAGAACGCCCTTCAACTTGTGGCCGAGGGGCGAACGACCCTTGTCATTGCCCATCGCTTATCTACGATCATGGGGGCGGACCGGATTTTGGTCATGAGCAAAGGCCGGATCGTGGAGCAAGGCACGCATCAGGAACTGCTGAACTCCCATGGGTATTATGAAGAGCTGTATCTTCACTCCCAAGGACAGAAGCAGGAGCACGAGGCTGCCGGTTCATTGTATCGTACAAGATAACCGCATTAATTTCTTGCCGGAGGGCAGAGCTTTCATTAGCCCTGTCCTCTTTTTGATTGAGCGGCCGGTTATAGAAGCAGTAAGCAGTTATAGGGCACTTGTCAACAAGTCAATGAAGTTCAGAGCCGTTCTGGAGACGTGATGATCCCTCAGCCAGATCAAGGCTGTGGAAGCCGCTGCCGGAGTGTCCTTGATTTTGAAGGCATGAACAGATGCTGGCAGGTGCTGCTTGACCAGCGTTTCGGGAACGATCGCCACGCCAAAACCTGAAGCGACCAAGCGCAGCAGCAGCGAAATGTCGGAGCATTCGGCTGCAATGTTCGGCTGGAGTTTCTGTTCCGAGAAAGCCATCTGGATCGTATAATATACGCCCAATCCTTCCGTGCTTGGCAGTATGAGCGGATACTGCGCAATAAGAGAGAGGGTTATCTCCTGTTCGATGGATGCCTCAGAGGTGAGCATATAAAAGGGCTCCGTCTGTAGATGAAGGATCGAGAAATCATCCAATTCAAGCGGCAGGCGGACGATCGCTAGTTCGAGCGACCGGTTTCTTACGAGCTCACAGAGCTGATACGACTCGTTCTGCTGAATTTTATACGAGACTTGGGGATATCTTGCCTTGAACTCATGCAGCCATGACGGCAGTTCTACCGAAGATAATGTATTGATGCCAAGACTCAGCGTGCCCTTATCGCCGTTTCCGACCTCTATAACCTCGGCTTTGGCCTCTTCCATGAGCTGTGTCATCTGGAGCGCATATTTATACAGCGCTTTACCCGATTCGGTGATTTCAAGCCGCTTTCCTCGGCGATATACCAAGACGGACCCGAGCTCTTCCTCCATCGCTTTCAGCTGCTGACTGAGGGGCGGCTGGGATATATGAAGCCGGTTGGCGGCAAGCGAGATCGTACCCTCCTCCACGATGGCAATAAAATACCGGAGCTGTCTGATGTCCATAGGTTGAAAGCATCCTCCTTGTATATGAAAAACCTTAGTGAATTCAATTTTATAAGTATTTTTCATATGGTTCTGTCTCATGTTAGCATACCAATATACACGATAGAAAGAGGAGGGAGCATCGAGTGCTGCGTTTATCAGCGATTCTATTGATCCTTTTCCTGTCGGCCTGTCAATCCAATCCGGAGAAAGAAGAGGTGCAGAATATGAATCGTGAACTCATTGAATATGCCGAGCAAGGCAATACGGAGCAAGTACGACAGCTTCTTCAATCCGGCGCAGACATCAATGCGACGGATGAGCAGGGAAGAACAGCCGTGATGGCTGCGACCTATCACAATCATGTCGGAACGGTTGAGGCCTTGATCCAGGCAGGCGCTGATATCAATATTCGGGATCACCAACGGAATAACGTATTTTTGTATGCCGGTGCAGAAGGAATGATGGAAATTTTGCGGCTCGCGATCGAAGCCGATGCCGATGTGACGTTGACGAACCGTTATGGCGGGACGGCTCTCATTCCGGCCTCCGACCGCGGACATGTAGAGATTGTTCAAGAGCTGCTGACCCGGACCGACGTCGATGTGAACCATATAAATCATTTGAACTGGACCGCACTGCTGGAGGCCGTCATTCTCGGTGACGGCAGTGAGAAATATCAGCACATCGTTAAGCTGCTGCTGGATCATGGGGCGGATGCCCGGATTCCCGACGGGAATGGCGTAACTCCCCTGCAGCATGCCAGGGAGCGGGGATATCAAGAGATCGAGCGCATCTTATTGGACGCTGTAAACGAAGGGCAAGGCAAATAGAGGCAGGTATAAGCGAGAAGGGGATGAACGCTATGAACGAACAGAGCACTGCATATTGGCTGCTGAATGTCCGTCTGGAAACAGGTTACCGCTACGAGGATGATGTCGTGATCGGAACCGAAACGGGACTCTTTCATGTAAAAATAGAAAATGGGGCTTTCTCAGAGATCCGACCTGCGGAGGCTTTGCCTGATACGTTACTGCCGACACGGGATATGCAGGGGGATCTAATGCTCCCATCATTTAGAGATATGCATATCCACCTGGACAAAACCTATTATGGAGGCCCATGGAAGGCACCGAGCCGTCCGGCTCACGGAATCTTCAGCCGAATCGAGGAGGAAGAGAGGCTGCTTCCGGAGCTGCTGCCTACTGCCAAGGAAAGAGCGGAGGGACTGCTGGATCTGCTCCTGCGCTACGGGTCTACCCATATCCGCTCCCATTGCAATGTGGATCCTGTTGTCGGCTTGAGAAATTTAGAGGCCACCTTGCAGGCGGTTGAAGGATACAGGGAAAAAGCTTTTGTCGAGATTGTAGCATTTCCACAGCATGGCTTGCTTCGCAGCCAGTCCGTCTCTTTGGTCAGGGATGCGCTCCGGAACGGAGCAGCGCTTGTTGGTGGTTTGGATCCCACAACAGTGGATGAAAATATGGAAAAATCACTGAACACCGTGATGGAGCTGGCCGTTGAAGCCAACGCCGGCATTGACCTGCACCTGCATGAGTCGTCGCATGTAGGGCTGAATACCTTTAAGCGCGTAGCTGACCTTACGGAAGAGGCGGGTTGGAACGGGAGGGTTACGCTCAGCCATGCGCTGGCTTTCGCGGACGTCTCACCAAGCGAAGTGGATGAGGTGGCGATTCGGTTGGCGGATCTGGGCATTTCGGTCACCTCTTCCGTACCGCTTGGCCGAACCATTCCGATTCCGCAGCTGCACCGCCGCGGCGTAGACATCTCGCTTGGGCAAGACAGCATTATGGACCATTGGTCCCCGTTCGGCAAAGGGGATAATCTGGACAAAGCGGGCACCCTGGCCGAACGCTTCCATATGTACGATGAGCGTTCGCTCGGACAGGCTCTCGGGTTTATTACGGGAGGGGTGACGCCGTTGGATCAGGACGGCCGCTATGCCTGGCCCAACGTCGGGGATGCGGCGGACGCGGTGATCGTAAAAGCCAGCTGCTCGGCCGAAGCCGTTGCCAGGCGGTCACGCCGCCGGGCCGTCCTGTTTAAGGGAAAACCGGTTTACGAATCATGATAAAAAAGCAGCCGCTGCTTGCCGGAGTTTTCCGGCGTGCAGCGGCTGTTGTTCGTTCATGGGCTTTGGGTTGTTATTCCCTGAAGTAGGGGGAATCCGCAATGATTTCCCTCCAGGGAATATAAGTCGCCTCGACCGCGGATTTACCGCTCTGTCTTAAATAATCGGTTACGATCCGGTAGCCGATGGAATACCCCGCATAGGGTGGAATGCCCATTTTCGTAAAGCCGTAAAGATCCCCTTCCAAATCCCCGAACATGTAACCTCGTATCTCATTGAACCCAGTTACCTGCAGCGCTTCCCGATAACGCGGCAGAAGCTCGCTGTGCTGATCTTCATTCAGGGCATGAACCCAGGGTCCCAAGAGATCCTCTCCGTACATTTCGGCGGCAAAAGCTTCAGCGAGTCCTTCCAGCACTAGGTATTGAGCGACCGTTGTCTCGGCACTCCATGGCTCATAAGAGAGCCTCACGTTATGATGGAATTCATGTGCCGTAATGGCTGCGAGCCTCGGCAGATTATAATCGTTCGGCCACACAACCACCATGATTTGTCCCGGTGTTCCCCCTGAACCTGTATATCCGGGATGCGGGCCGAACCGCTCAGGATCACCCAGCGCCAGAGTGAAGAGCAAATCTCCCAGCTCAATGCCGTGAGCTTGCGGCTTTAATGCGGGATATGCCTTCATCACGGCTTCCTTGCATCGGCTCCAGGAACTCGCTTGTTCCAAACGAGACAAAGCCTGGAGCGCCTCCTCCGGATGATCGGCCGAGCGAAATAATCCCAGCAGCTGCGTCATATCGTAATCGTCCTGTCCTTGAGGCATACGCTTGCGTATCGTGTCCATAAACGGCTGAAGCGGCTGATTCACAAGCTGCTCATATGCGGCGATCCGCAGCTCAGGCTCAGATTCCAGAGCCTGCTGTTGATGGGTTAGTGTATCGATGGCGATCAATTGCATACTGATATCCTCCTCTTATCGAAGCAATAGCTGCTTCGTATAATGTTGAGGATAATCCTTTACGCTGCGTGAAGGTCAAGTCTCTATTATGAATAAATACTTTTGACAACGAACCGGTCTCCTGCCCTGTTCGGATCGGAGGGAATGGAGGTAACCTTTAAATTCTGGAGCATGATGCCCCCGTTATCAGCAGTCAGCTTTGGACTTTTCCCATTGACCCGGCAGCAGGAGAAGACGACAGGAGATAATCGTGCCATTGTTGCAAGAGCCCCATTGACCTGTGGCGCTTCAACGATCCATTCCGCCGAGGTCTGCGGACCATTGTATCGTTGTAATGTTCGAAAGGTCCAGTTCCGGGATTCGTTTCGAAGGCAGATCAACCAGTTCGAACCACTGCGCTTGCTGATGCTGGCATGCATCCGGTCACCCGGCAGAATCGGCAGCGGAATGATCGTAACCGAGGCCGGGAGGATCTCCCACCATGCATAATAGTAAGCCTTACCGTCTATGAATTCATGACCTGTTCCGGTCTGTATCAGATTGCTGTTGCCGAAGCCGTCTATTCCAATCCATGCAGACGAATAGGTCGCCGCACGGCTTGGACGAACAAACGGCACATTCCATTTGGCGGAGATCTGTTTGTAAGCACCTTTTTTTCCTTTGAGGCTGTATCCGCTCCAATTGCTTGAAATCCATCCGATGTTACGACGCGGCTTGGCTGAAGTGTCAAGTTGGCAAGTGTGATTCCACTTATCTATCGTGAGAATCCCCATATCTCCACCGCCTTTACTAGATTGATAGTATATCTAATGAAGAATTGGTAGAGTTGGCATGGGTTTTCTGTTAGAAAGTTTGTTTAGATCTTGGTGTACCGATGAAGAGAGCTAGAGGAGTCCGGCAATTTCATGGGGCTCGAAATCGTATTTGTTGCCGCAAATATGGCAGACAAGTTCAATCGGTTCTGCTTTCATAACAGCGTACTTCAAATCTTTCTTTTCTAGTGAATGAAGTATGGGGTATAACACTTCTTTTGAACAGCCACAGAAATGTTGAATCGGGATGCTCCCGACAATCTCTATGTCTTTGAAAATCTTGCCGGGTATCTCCATGAGACTGTTGGATTTATCCGCCAAAATGTACTGATGCATTCTGACCTCCTTTTTTATCTGCTGAATCCGATGCGGGGGGCAGCCGGGAAGAAGTTGAACCATGATACCTCTACTTAAATCAATTTCATCGTTTTCATTAAATTGGATATAACTGTAGAAATCGGTGGATGTTTGTTCGCTTTGTTGATAGTAATGTGACAAGTCATCTATGATGTTACGATAAGGCATATCCGTAATTCCGGTGAACAAGCTGTTCATGCCTAAGTCCTTCGTAATATGAATGCTGCCCTTATCACCGACTATTTTTTTAAGATGTCCATGATTCAGCTGATCCAGGGTTATGTGTACCAGTTCATCACTGAGGTATCCCCGCACATTCCCCATGCTGTCTACATCAGCAAAGATTTTATGACACGCATTACTAAACTTGATTTTTAAGCTTAATCTTTGATTGTCTTTTAATGTTCCTATAATCAGACAAGCGGAGGTTATGGTTTGTCCCCATGCTGTTTTGAGTAGTTTGTGCATTGACGGGGGATGGCACATATCGTTAAGAAGTTCTGTATTCTCCACAAACAAAATGCGCACTTGATGATTGTAAGCTAAAGATTGTAGTACGAAGTTTCCATTCTGCATTTTATCCTATAGTCCTTTCTGATGGTATTTACTGTTGAAAATGTACTTGGATCGTATTATTTGCAGTATAATTCCTGACGTAGCGTCAGGTGCAAGGGGGAACAAAGCTTCTTATATTATGATTGAGTCGAGTCGTACAACTATTCTTGGGAGGGGATCTTATCCGTAAGCGAAATTGGAAAGTCGGTGAACTTGCGAAGCGTACAGGGATAACCGTTCGAACGCTGCACCATTATGATCAAATCGGGCTATTTTCCCCCTCGGAAAATACGGAAGCGGGTCACCGTCTCTATACCGAAGCCGACGTAGCTAAACTGCATCAAATCATGACCTTGAAGCAGTTAGGATTCTCATTGGAGGATATCAAATTAACCCTGAGTGAATCGGGGCATTCTCTTAGAGATATGATGGATATTCAGCTCGCTCAATTGAACGATCAAATCGAAATTTTGACGGAGCTGCGTAGTCGAATCGAGGGAATCGATAAGTTGTTCCTATCTGGAGAACACGTGTCTAGTGAGCGTTTAATGATGGCGATTCTGTTGATGAGGATGACGGAGAGTAGGCATTTTAAAGCACCGCAATCCGAAGAGATGAAGAAATGGTTCAGCCTGATGAAAGAAAACGAACTGGAGGAATTGCAGGCTGAAGGGGCTCGGCTTCTTTCCGAATTTCGAAGGTTATATGAGAAGGGCATGGCACCTCATGAGGACGAGGTGAGGGCATTGGCGAAGATATGGAGAGAAATGATGTCGTCATGGGTTCATATAAATGAAGAGTTTATTCATTCAGCAGAGCAGTACTATGCGGAGTATCCGGATGATGCACTATCCTATGGGATGGACGGGGAATTGTACAGTTTTATCAAACAAGCGGTGGACATTATAACAACGGATGCATGAGTTTCGCTTGACGGAACGAAGGTGGAAGTGGGTTCATTCAGTTACCTCCAATCGGCCGTGGAAGAGAACGATGATGTTGCCGTGAACATTCATGATGAAGCGACAGGCGCAAGTTTTGAATCGGCATTTAATAACATGTGGAACGATGGGGAGGCATTCAAGGTTATGGATTATAGCCGCCCCATTCCCGTGATCCCTCTTAAGGGAGATGCCGTAAGGCAAAAACAAACAGGATCATCGCCCCTAAAGAGGTGATGGTTCGTACATGATTCCATGGCATCCAGCGTTTCAGGTAGTGGTTCCATACCTCAACTGCGGCATTGCTTCCCGGATCAACGGCGGCCAGTGCGTCATTGAGCGGGACGTTGAACGCCATCGTTATGATGAATCCCGCTAAATAGAGCAGGCTGGCGGCAAGCAAATACAACGAGCCGGGTTCCCCCCAGCGCATGATGGATACGACCGCAAGCACGATACTGGTTAACGCAGTGCCTGTAAACAATGTTCCGAACAAAGGATTGAGAATGGTTGCATTGATGGACTGCATGGCATGGATCCCCTGTTCATTGGGAATTCGGGCTAGCGCTGTCATTATAAAAGACGAAAAAGCGAAGAATAGCCCGGCTATGAGTCCCGATCCGGTTACCGAGAATAAAGCCAACAAAAAAATTAAGCGCTCACTCATGGATAGTAAACCTCCAGTGTCATAGGTTATTACTGGTATGGTTCCAGTATATTCATTTAATTGTTTGTACATACAAATATAATTGGATTTCCAGCAAAAGTAAAGACCTAAATATGCAGAACATTATAATCAATCAATAGACTCTGAATGATCTATTAATATTTTCTATTTCTGGTAATTAGTTCATCACGTCGCCCGTTATGAGAAAAAAAGTTCAGAATATCCGCACTATTTTCAAAATAGAGTTATATATACGCTCTCGTAAGCGTATACAGAACTTGGATAATATATCAAATGTGCTGCAGCCAAAAGGAGGGAGTAGTATGAAGTCAGGCAAGAGGGGTTTTTGGCTAGTAACGACGGCTTTATTAAGCGTTTCTTTGTTATTCGGTTGTACCGGGGGTAAGGGAGCACCAGCCGATACCGGCGATCCGGAGCCGGGAAAGGATGGAGAGACGGCCAAGAAAATCATTACTGTAACGTTTCGGGATGACGGGATCGGCGAGAACGGAGCGTTCTATAAATGGCTCAAGGAAGTTTCGGCCAGCTACCCTGACAAAAGCGTAGAGATAAAGCCGACACCGATTCAGGCCTCGGAAGGCGATTATTTTGCCAAGGTGGCCTTGGCGCTCAAGTCAAAAGATACGGCGCCGGATATCGTGACAGAGGATACCTTTATCCTGAATTCTGATGCAAGCGCAGGTTATCTCGAACCGCTTGACGATAAATTGGCCGGATGGGAAGACTGGGGCAACGGTTCCTTCATCGAAGCGATGAAGAAGGGGGTTACTGCCAGCGATGGCAAGGTTTATGGCGTACCGTACAATACGGACTCCAGGGGCCTCTGGTACAATAAGGACATTTTCAAACAGGCAGGTCTTCCGGAGGATTGGCAGCCTAAGAACTGGGAGGAGGTCTTAAGCGCTGCGCGTACGATCAAGGAGAAGGCGCCTGACGTTGTGCCGATCTGGATGAACATGGGCAAGGCTACAGGCGAAGCTACCTCCATGCAAACCTATGAAATGCTGCTCTACGGAACTGGAGAAAGGCTGTATGACGATGCCAGCGGCAAATGGATTACAAAAAGCCAGGGTATTCTGGATGCGCTGACTTTTGTGGAGACGGTCAATAAAGAGAAGCTCGGACCACCGCTCTCCAAAGTATTGAACGGTCAGGCAGGCAACACGGCTTCCCGCGAATACCTGCCGCAAGGCAAGCTGGCGATTTCACTGGATGGATCCTGGATCACGGGCAACTATATGGAATCGGGCGCAGCACCATGGCCTGAATACAAAGATGTGCTCGGCTTCGCGCCGATGCCGACCAGCCAAGGGCAGGACCCTGGATCGATTACGTTAGCCGGTGGGTGGGCGCTGTCGATTCCAAGCAACTCCAAGAACAAAGACGAGGCTTGGGAATTTATCAAGTATGCGCTAAACAAGGAAAATACGCAGAAGCTTGTCATGTCCTCAGGGAATATCACGGTCCGTGCCGATGTTGCCAAGGATCCGGAATATACGAAAATGCCGTTTAACGAAATCGCGACCGAATACCTGCAGAACGCAGAGTTCAGACCGGCCCAGGAGAAGTATCCGGAAGTGTCGACGCAGATTCAGACCATGGTGGAATCCGTAGCAACCGGAACATCGCCTGCAGATGCCATGAATAAATATGCGCAGGACGTCACCCGCATTGTCGGAGCGGATCATATCTTGGAGAAATAATCGGCTATACGTACAGAACCGGCTTGCTCAAGCGCTCCATGTATCGCGGAGGCTTGGGCAAGCGGTGTTTCAGATCATCTGCACGAAAAGGAGAACGAACCATGAGCAGTCTGTCCGTAGACGTTTACCCGAAACGAAGAAAAACGTATACCTGGCTCTTTTTTTTGCTTCCTTCAATCGCGATTATGCTCGTGTTTTTTATATATCCCATTTTGTTAACGTTCTTCTATTCCTTCACCAACCTGGCGTTAACCGGTGAAGCGGCGAGGGAGCTTAAGTTTATCGGCCTTGACAACTATACCCGGATGTTCCAGGACCCCACGGTTCGGATCAGTATATGGAACACGCTGGTTTTCCTCATCGGCTCGGCTGTGATCGGGCAGCAGGTGCTGGGATTTCTGATCGCGCTGCTGATGAAGCAGAGAAACAAAACGTTTCGGCGAGTGATTGGAACGATTGTGCTTGCAGGATGGGTGACGCCCGAGATTGTATGTGCTCTTTGCTTGTACAGTTTCTTCGGCGATGAAGGCACGCTGAATGCGATCATCACTTTTTTTGGATTTTCGGAAGTGACCTGGCTGTTTACCGTCCCGATGCTGACCATCATTCTTGCGAACATTTGGCACGGCACCGCCTTCTCGATGCTGGTATTTCAAGCAGCGCTGGATGATGTGCCTAACGAAATAGAGGAAGCGGCGGTGGTGGATGGAGCCTCCAAGTGGAAAATCTTCACACGCATCATTATCCCTTACATTAAAAGCACCATCACAACCAACATGATGCTGGTTACGCTGCAGACGCTTGGGGTGTTCGGACTCATCTATGCGATGACCGGGGGCGGTCCGGGCAATTCGACGACGACCCTGCCGATCTTCATGTACAATCAGGCATTTGTGAACTATCAATTAGGCTATGGAACCGCCATTTCGCTGCTGCTGCTGATGATCGGGATTGTGTTAAGCCTGCTGTATATCAGGTCGATGAAAGAGTAACCAGAGGTGAGATCATATGAATGCCAAACAACGTAAATTAATCTATCGAATTCTGCCGTACGCGATCCTAACGGGGATCGGTATTTGCTTTGTGCTGCCGCTGCTCTGGGTGCTCGTGGCTTCCGTCGATCCGAATGCGATGCAATCGCTCAAGATGCCTAGCAGGGTTACCAGTGCAAACTATGTAGAGGTGATGACCAGCAGCGAGAACCAGCGTGCATATCTGATTGGTCTGGTGATGTCGCTTGGCCAAGCCGTATTGGTTGTTCTTCTGGCGCTGCTCGCAGCTTATCCGCTATCCCGGTATCAGATGAAATATAAAAAGCCCTTTATGCTGACCATTTTGTTTATGACATCGCTCCCGATTACGGCTGTAATGGTGCCTGTGTACCAGCTGTTCCTGGGGCTCAAGCTGTATGACAATATTTTTGGCGTCATCTTGTTTTATGTCGCGTCGTCCATGCCGTACGGGATATGGATGATGAAGAACTTCATGGATTCCGTGCCGAGCGATCTGGAAGAAGCCGCCTGGGTGGATGGCGCTTCGGTGTTTACAGGAATGCGCAAGGTGGTGGCGCCGCTGATGGTTCCGGGTATTTGTACGGTCGCGATATTTACCTTCTCGGGCAGCTGGGGCAATTTCTTCGTTCCGTATATCCTGCTGCAGTCGCCGGAGAAGTTCCCGGCTTCCCTGAAGCTCTATCAGTTCTTCGGGCAGTATGGCATGGTCGATTACGGCAGCCTGGCCGCCTTCTCGGTGCTGTACGCCATTCCGGCAATCATCATGTATATTCTCTCCCAGCAGTTCATGTCCAAGGGTTTCGGGCTGCAGGGCGGAACGAAGGGATAGGGAAAATAACAGAATACAGGGCATGGGATGCCCAAAATAGAAAAACGGCAGCCATGCCGTTTTTTTGTGTTTGGCGAAATCGTTCCGTGAGCTGTCTGTTCCAATCAGGCCTGGACCTGCCTAGGGCCGAGGTCCAATGACTCGCGCAGACGCTTGATATCCCGGATCGGAGGCAAACCGAACATGCGGGCATATTCCCTGTTGAACTGAGTGGGACTTTCATAGCCGACCTGAAAGCCTACATCTGCAGCTTCGGATGTTTCCAAGAGCAGAAGTCGGCGCGCCTCTTGCAATCGGATTTGTTTTTGATATTGCAGCGGGCTCATGGCGGTGATTTCCTTAAAGTGATGATGAAGCGAAGAAGGACTCATATTGACGGCAGCGGACAGATCAGCGATGTGAAGGGGCTGATTATAATCCCGCTCTATCAACTGGGCAGCTGCCGCGATTCGCTGCGCATGACTGCCGCTGACGGCAAATTGTTTCAGGGATTGGCCTTGTTCCTCTTGAAGGATTCGATAAACAATTTCCTTCGTGACCAGGGGAGCAAGGACGGAAATATCCTCCGGCGTATCCAGAAGGCGCACGAGGCGGACGACGGCATCCAGGAGAGCCTGATTCATCGAGCTGACAAAGAGGGCTTTTGTGGAGTCGGTTTTCTTAGGAAGGGTCTCTTGGCAGGATGGAATGAGGTCGAAGATCAGATGTCGATCCAAATCCAGTCTAAGGCACAGGTAGGGCAGCTCCGGTGATGCCTGAATCACTTGGCCGGATATGGGCAATTGCAGCGAGACGACAAGATAACTGTACGAGTCATAAAAATAGCTTTCTTGTGCCAGCATGATTAATTTTCTCCCTTGAGCTACGATGCACAGTGCGGGCTCGTGAATGGTGTGGATCAATTCCGTCCCGTCGGTTGCCCGTATTAAAGATAGATTGGGTATAGGCGTAGTATGGGTACCGTCCGTACCCGTGTATTTTTCGATGTAACCTGCAAGTTCGTTCTGCAGATTGCTTCCTCCATGATCTAACATCTTGGTTCGGCGAGCCTCCTCCGATGGTATTTAATTTAATCTTAATAAGGTTTGCAGGAATAGGCAAGAATCGTGGTGGATTCGGCTACCGGATAAATACTCCATGCAGGCATAATTAGAGTATCCTCGATGGTTGAAGGCAGGACGGTTATACATGAAACTCAAGAGGATCAGATAAGAGTAATGAGGAGGTATTAGAATGGATCCAGCTCTTAAAGCGAATGAGGTTCAGCATCCCTATATAGGCATGTGG
This sequence comes from Paenibacillus sp. QJM3NY_38, assembly GCF_056173265.1. Lineage (NCBI taxonomy): Bacteria > Bacillati > Bacillota > Bacilli > Caryophanales > Paenibacillaceae > Paenibacillus > Paenibacillus sp. QJM3NY_38. The sequence continues at coordinate 5,314,305 of NZ_CM149665.1, read as the reverse complement.
GTGACCAAGGACGGATACATTCGCCACGAACTGCTGCCAAACGGTCGTTATGATGAAGCACGGGGTCGGCGGAAAAGCGCTTATCAAGGCCGCTATTTCATTCAAGGCGATCACATCGAATATGTGGATGATACTGGTTTCACGGCAGACGGCGATTTTCGGGACGGCGTTCTCTATCATGCAGGGATGGTATTGGTCCGGGAAAACTAACCATGTGTTTATTGCAGAAGACGGCTTGGCTTGGAAGTACAGAACAGGATCAGGAGGAGAGCTGTATGTCTAACGTAAAAGGAAAAGTCGTGGCCATTACAGGCGCGAGCAGCGGGATCGGCGAAGCGGCAGCCCGGTTGCTGGCTCATCATGGTGCCCATGTGGTTCTTGGGGCAAGAAGAACGGACAGGCTGGAGAAGCTTGCTTCCGCTTTGAATGGGGAAGGCGGCTCAGCTGTTTACCAATCGCTGAATGTGGCTCATCTCGATCAAATGGAATCCTTCATCGACTTGGCGGTGAGCCGATTCGGGCGGATTGATGTCATGCTCAACAATGCTGGGGTCATGCCTCTGTCACCCTTGGAGGCCTTGAAGGTGGACGAGTGGAACCGGATGATCGATGTGAACATCCGCGGCGTCCTCCATGGCATTGCGGCAGGGCTGCCGGTGATGCAGAAGCAGGATTTTGGTCAATTTATCAATATCGCTTCCATCGGGGCATACGAAGTATCGCCAACCGCAGCCGTTTACTGTGCCACCAAGCATGCGGTTCGGGCAATCTCGGAGGGCCTGCGCCAGGAGGTCGGAAGCGGTATACGGGTCACGCAAATATCGCCGGGGGTAACGGAGTCGGAGCTGGCCGACAGTATCTCCGATGATACGGCCAGACAGGTCATGAAGGAATATCGAAGAATATCCATTCCGGCGACTTCGATTGCGCAAGCGATTTTATATGCTATCGAGCAGCCGCCGGAAGTCGATGTGAATGAAATCATCATCAGGCCGACCGCAAGTTCCGCATAACTCAAGGATACATTCATGACAATAACAACCCTCTATGGGAGCGTTGGTCCATGTTACCGAAAAAGCAAAGGTCTGAGCACAAGCCTTGGGCTTCTGCATGGAGGATAACAACTGCATTGAGAGTTAACGAACAGCTGTTGAGTAAACCTCAACAGCTTTTTTTGTTGGAAGGATTTGCTATACTTAGTCGTGTAGTTACATGAGGCGTATATAACGTAGATGCAATGATATTTTTAGCATGATGAATGGAGGAGAACAAGTTGGGAGTTAAACGCATTGTCGCGAATGTCGCAACGAAGGATGTCGCCGCAGCCAAGACGTTTTATCAAGATGTGCTGGGTCTGGATATGTTAATGGATCATGGCTGGATTGCCACTTATGGCTCGCAGGAGAGGATGAGCATACAGATCAGCTTTGCTTCCGAGGGAGGCAGCGGCACGCCCGTCCCGGATCTGTCGATCGAAGTGGATGAGCTAGAGGCTGTGCTGGATGCGATGAGGCGGGCAGGCTTTTCCATTGAATATGGACCCGTTGATGAGCCTTGGGGAGTAAGACGCTTTTTTGTCCGCGATCCGTTCGGGAAGCTGGTCAACATTTTGATGCATCTGTCACATGATTGACTATACGTGGGTCAAGTCGGTATCCTCGCACTGATGCTTATATGCTACCCAGTACAAAAGGATGAGCATATATGATATACTGTTTATAATATAAACAATTAGCAGTTGGCATCAGAAGCTAGGTTGCAGAAAGGATACACTGTTTATGTCAAACGATGAGAGTATGGATCCAGATATTGGATCCAAGCTGCCCAGAGGGGCGGCTCTAAGCTGGGGATTGGTAAAGCCGCCGCAGCGGGGACCGAAACGGGAGATGAGCCTGTCGCAGATTGTGGACACGGCTATCGATATCGCCGATAAAGAAGGGCTTTCCGCTGTCTCCATGAATCGAATCGCGTCCACCTTGGGTTTTACCGCCATGTCGCTGTACCGGTACATTTCCAGTAAGGACGACCTTTTGCTGCTGATGCAGAACACCGCGTGCGATATTCCCATTCCGCCGGAAGATTCTGCTGACTGGCGCGAGAATATGCGGGTCTACGTCAAATCGACGATGCAGGTATTCCGGGATCACCCCTGGTTTGGAGACATTCCGATTACGGGTATTCCCATTACGCCGAACAATCTGCGATTTATCGATTGGGGTCTGCGGTTCATGACGGATCTCCCGCTGAATGATTATGAGCGGATGTCTTTGATTCTCTTGTTAAGCAATTACGCTAGATCAAGCGGCATGATGCAGCGGGATATGGACCGCGCCATACAGGCAGGCTCCACCCCGGAACAGTTCAGTGGAATTGATTATACGGCAGCGCTGAAACAGCTTATGAAGCCGGATCGGTTTCCGTTCCTGTATCCGGTTGTGATGTCGGGGGTCTACACGGAAGACAACGAGGAAGTGAATCCGATTGGTAATGACATTGATTTCGGGTTAGAACGCATTCTGGACGGCATTGATCATTATCTCCAGACCAAGACACAGCCGGGACAGTCGGACAAGTAATGATAAAGTAAAAAAACCGACCCTCGCATGAGGATCGGTTTTTTTGCTAATTGATTAAGTCTAAATCGGGCGTTTTATCAAAGTCGGTTTGGTTGATATCGTTCCCGGACGGACATGACAGCCGCTGGAAGGGGGATGAAGTTCCTTATGTCGCTCTTAAAAACGCAAACTATACCGTGTGTACTACTCCCTGTATGCGGTGTGTGATCTCTGGCATGCCTGAATGGTTATCGCGGCTAAGCATATTTAACGTCGTCCAGCTTTTCTCTTAAAGGTCCACATGCCCCATACTATAGAGCCGACAAGGATAAACAGACACCATCCTATTGCCAAGCCGATGTGATCCTGAATAGACCCACCCGTCAGCAACCCGCGAATGGACTCGATGACCGGCGTAATCGGCTGGTTGCTTGCGACCCCTTGCAGCCATGTCGGCATCGTTTCGGTAGGAACGAAGGCACTGGAGAGGTAGGGGAGGAAGAGCAGGGCGAATCCATAGCTGCCGGCCGCTGCGGGGCTGCCTGCAACGAGGCCGATGGCGGCATAGAGCCAAGTGAAGGCGAAGATGAAGAGCGCGATCAATCCGATAGCAAGAATCCACTCCAGAAGTCCCGCCGAAGGCCTGAATCCGACGAGCAGGGCCACAGCGATAACGACGAATGTCGCCAGCATGTTTCGGGCAAGGCTGGCTACCACATGTCCTGTAATGACACTGATGCTTTGAATGGGCATGGTGCGGAAGCGGTCAATGATGCCATTGGTCATATCCTGGGAGACATCGACGGCCGTGCTGGACGATCCGAAGCCGGCGCATAGCAGTATAATTCCCGGCACCACGTAGTCAACATACTGTCCGCTGGGATCGAGTGCTCCGCCAAACACATAGGTGAACAGCAGCATCAACATAATCGGCAGCATCATGGCCGTAATCATTGCCTCCGCGTTTCGGATGCTGTGACGTAAGCTGCGACCGATAAAGACGGTTTGGGTGACCGCTAAGGTCGTTGTTTTTGAGTTCGAAGCTGTTTCTCTCATTATACGATTTCCTCCAATTTCTTGTCGGTTAGCGACAGGAATACATCATCCATATTTGGTCTGTGAAGACTTACACGCGTCTCGCTCGGAAGCAGGCGAGTGAATTCTTGAAGCGTCTGCGCGACATCCCTAATGCTGCCATTTGTCGGAATCCTGTGAATCACCTCGTCGTGTACGTTGCGGAGCTCCAGCATCTCACCTCCGACCCGGGTCTTCAGTTCAGCCGGGCTCCCTTCAGCAACGATTCGTCCGCTATCCAGGACCGCAATCCGGTCCGCAAGCTGATCGGCTTCTTCCAAATACTGCGTGGTCAGCAGTATGGTGATGCCCTGACTCTTCAATTGCAGGATGATATCCCACAGGGTACGGCGGCTGCGTGTGTCCAGTCCCGTGGTCGGTTCATCCAGAAACAGAACGGGACGCGGCACGGTAAGGCTGATCGCAAGATCAAGCCGTCTTTTCATTCCGCCCGAATATGTCTTCACGCGCTTGGCTGCAGCAGCAACGAGATCGAATTGTTCGAGCAGTTCGGCGGTTCGCAGGCGTGCTTCCGCTGCGGATAAACCCGACAGCCTGCATATCATCCGCAGGTTCTCTTCCGCAGTCAATACTTCGTCGACGGCAGCAAACTGGCCGGTCAGACTGATGGACTTCTGGACATCCTGCTTGCCCTGTCCGAGATCATATCCGTTGATCCGCACACTGCCTGCATCGGGTGTCACCAAGGTCGATAGGATATTGATTAAGGTTGTTTTGCCGGCACCGTTGGGACCGAGAAGGGCAAATACGCTTCCTGCCTGCACGTTCAGGTTGATCCCGTCCAGGACGGTTTGATGTCCAAAGCTTTTACGCAATTGATGAATCTCAACAGCATGGTTACTCATGTTAGGTTCAACTCCTTGAATTTAATTGTATATATAATAAACAGTTTAATTGATAATTAGTATATTGTATAAACAGTTATCTTGCAATATGTTTTTTTAAGTTTGGACGCTGCGTGAGGCTACAGGGATGATGGAGCTTCTGGGTATAAAAAAAGAGCCTGGCGCGATGTAACAAAACATCGTGTCAGGCTCTATTCAGAATGTAAGCCAGGGTATAGGCCAGCTTGGCGCTATGAACGATCCGATTCGTCATGAAGCTCCAGTTCAATGACGGTATTGCGTTTGTCGGGTAGCGGATACGTGAAGTGTTCAGGCCGCGCGAAATTCACAAATGCGTCTTCGGTGAATTCCGCTGCGCTCCATGGGCGGCTGAGGAACAATTCGTATCCGTCAGCGAGCAGACGGGCCTTCTTTACCTTGTCGGCCATACCGATGAGATTAATCGGTCCGATGGACTCCTCAAAGACGTGGGCATACAGCTTATTGCCTTTTTGGGTGTACCGCCCCCAATCCGGCTTCGGATAATCGGCGGCAGCGCAGCCATAGATACTGTCGCCGTTCTTGCTCATCCAGTCACCGATTTCCTCCAGCACGTCGAGGCTCTCCTTAGGAATGACGCCTCTCGCGTCGGGTCCGACATTCAGCAGCATGTTGCCGTTCTTGCTGACACATTCCACCAGCTTGCGGATGATCGTGGTTGCCGATTTGTAATTGCGGTCAGCGGCTGCATAGCCCCAGTTGTTATTCAGCGTGATGCAGGCTTCCCATGGGATCGGGGCACCAGTCTGATCCACGACGCCGTGCGGCGGAATGATCTGTTCAGGCGAAGCGAAATCTCCGCTGTAAACGGAAGGATCGGTAGTGTAGATGCTGCCCCCGCTCTCGCCGCTGCCTTCAAGCCGGTTATCGATAAGAATATGCGGCTGGAGTTCGCGGATCATCTTCATCAGCTCGGTAGCGCGCCACACCTCGCCGCGCATGTTATCATAAGAGAAGTCAAACCACATGATATCGAGTTTGCCGTAGCCTGTCAGCAGCTCCCGCACCTGCCCATGCATGTAATCCAGGTATCGGTCGAAGTTTTTCGGATCGCGCTTGAAGGCTTCGTTCGCCCGCATCGGGTGAATGCGGTCCCCATAGGCCGGATAGTCCTCATGGTACCAGTCAATCAGTGAGAAGTAGAGGCCAACTTTAAGGCCTTCTTCACGGAATGCTTCCAGAAACTCCTGTACGAGGTCCCGACCGGCTTTGGTATTCGTTGACTTATATTCGGTCAGCTTGCTGTCGAACAAACAGAATCCGTCATGGTGCTTGGCCGTCAGCACCGCATACTTCATGCCTGCTTTCTTGGCCGCTTTGGCCCACTCCCGAGGATTATAGTCAACGGGATCAAATTCATCGAAATAGGTCTGGTAGTCTTCGATGCTCATCTGTTCCGTGCTTCGGAGCCATTCGCCTCTGGCCGGAATGGAGTAGAGCCCCCAGTGGATGAACATGCCGAAACGGTCGTTCTGGAACCATTGCACGCGCTGGTTTCGATCGTGGATGACTTGATTGGTTGGAGTGGTAGTCGTTGTCATGGATTCAAACCTCCGATTCTTGGAATTGTCGAGTTTGATTTTAACAAGAATGTGTTAGTATGAATAGATAATTACTTAACTCTGACGGGTATTATAATAACTTTAGAGGATAATCGAAGATGAAGAATGAACGTAATGAACATGAAGCCATTCAGCAGATGCTCCTGAACATGCAGGTTCAGATCTGGGAGGCCGAAAGAACGCAGTGCTGGCCGGAGTGGAAGGAATTCGACTACACCGTGTCTTACAACAAGCTCTATTTTATCCTGGATGGTGAAGGCTGGGTAAAGATCGGCGATGAGGAGCTGTATCCCGTTCCGGGTCAATTGGTTCTGATGCCGGCACGGACCAGGCAATCCTACTCCGTCATCAGCGGCCGTCCCTACCTTAAATACTGGTCGCACTTCTCGGCGACCGTAGGCGATTCTGACGTGTTTTCCTGGTTGAACGTTCCATATTGTTATGATTTATCGGGCAATGCGGAGATTCCGTCATTATTCCAGCAGCTGGTGGAAGCGCACCGTACTGGTACCATAGCTGCGCGGTTAAAGGAAAAGTCGGTGATGCTGGACATCCTGTCCCGCGTGTTCGAGCACCAGCAGCCGCAGATTCATACGGACAAAATGGAAGATATGGGCAGGCTCCACAAAGTGCAGCAGTACATTAAGAATCACCTGCATGAGGAGATTACGCTGGAGCAGATGGCGGGGACGCTGCATTTGCATCCGAATTATTTTATTAAGTACTTCAAACGGCATTTTGGGATCACGCCGCAGAAATATCTAAGCCTCAAGCGGATGGAGCAGGCCAAACTCATGCTAAGAACGACCCCTCTAAGCATCAAAGAAATTGCGGACGCCACCGGCTTTGAATCAGCGAACTATTTCTCGAAAACGTTTCGTAAAGAGGTTGGTTACAGCCCCTCGGAATATCGGAACAATATATAGCAAAAAAGAGGCTGTCCCTGAAATCGATTCGGGGATAGCCTCTTTTCTTCTGATCAGGTTTGCCTAAAAACCTTTTCCTCCAAGCGGCTTAAGCTTGAGCGGCTCTGCGCCGGCGATCAGCGGGCGCCCGCGCTGCAGTAGCTCGGACGTATCGGCTCCCTGCAACGAAGCGGCATGTGCGTCTTGGCTGCTCCACAATTCCGTGACCCATACGGCATTCGGATCGCTGTCCGAAACGTTGACGATATAGAGTTCACAGTCTTCGTTATCGCTAAGCATCGCTGCTGCTTCGAGCAGGATCTCCGCAAGTTCATCCCGTTTGCCGGGATGGGCAATCAGTTTTCCGTACATCGCAAACTTCTCCATCGGGTTCACCCTTCCTTTTTGGTCATGTCGCTTAACATGCGTTCGTAATGGAGCGCCATGCTTGTCGTGATCTCTGACAGTTTCAGCACGAGAGAAGCGGGCTCCAGAATGGTTAAAGCCTTGCCGTAAGGGAGAAGAAAATAGGGAACATAGGACATCAGCGAAGATGTATCCAGTTGGAAATGAGCTTCTCCATCACGGCGCTTCACAAGAGTATGTCCAAATAACCAATGCTGGCTTAATTCATTCAGAACATGCTCATGGCCTTGGATGACGACATGGATCAGCGGTTCATGGCTGCCTGAATCGGGCAGAAGACTGCCAAGCAGTACATCCTTGGCCGAAAAGTCAGCGGGCCGTTCAAATGCATGTTCTGTCAGCTCCAGCCCGATGATCCGATCCACGCGAAAATTGCGAATCTCTTGGCGCAGATGGCAGAAGCCGGCAGCATACCATTGACCCTTCCAATGGATGATGCCGTAGGGGTCGAAGTTTCGGGCAACGCGCTCGCCCTCCCTGCCCTTCGAATACGACATCTTCAAGGTTTGTCCTTGCGTTGCGGCATTCTCCAGCGTCTGCAGCAACGGCTGAAGCCCGGTATGGACAGGAGGCTGCAGAACCGAGATGCCGCTGCTGTGCCGTTCGATCTGATGAAGCTGCTCCTCATTTGTATAAAGCTTCAGCTTGCCGATTGCCCGCTCCAGCACGTCCGTATACGGATAGCCGGTTTCTTTGGCGAAGATCGAAGCGTGCACTAATGCCTTCTGCTCTTCGGCGTCAAACATCAGCGGGGATTCCGCAAACTGCCCGAGGATCCGAAAGCCGCCGTTCGGCCCGGAATCGGCAATGATGGGCGCGCCGGTGGCGCATAACGAATCGATGCAGCGGTACACCGTTCGGACATGGATTTCCAGCTCATCGGCGATTTGCTGCGCGGTCATCTTCTTGCCCGAGCGGAGCATCCACAGGATCGATAGCATATTATCCGCTTTGGACATCTAGATGCGCTCCTTCCAGATGGGATGATCTCGAAATGTTTACTTTTAAGTAGATTGTATCTTTTCTACACGAGCGGGTCCATGCCCTTGTCGATCCAGGAATCGTAGGTCGGACCGTAGAGCTCGGGAATCCGCAGCCCGGCTTGTCTCATCAGCACCGTCATCTGTCCGCGGTGATGCGCTTGATGAACCAGGGTAAAATGCAGGAATGCCGCATTTGTCCAAGGCTCTCCGTCGAATTCGCGGGTAGCGCGAAGTTCCTCCTCGCTCCACTGCGACTGCACCGAATCCAGAAAGGCATGCCCGATCCGGCGGTAGCTGTCCTGAATCTCGGCGGCCGAATGGGGGATTTCCTGCTCGCGGGACGGGCCCTCAAACTGCAAACCGAGCATGGTCATGTACTGAATCGACATCACCAAATGCCAGGCCAGCTGTCCGAGCGTGCGATGGTGCTCCGTCATAGCGGTTTTGAGCGATTCGTCGGTTAAAGCGTTCATGACTTGTTCGGTGATATGCGCCTCTTTTAACCATTGAGTCTTAAAATCCTCTAAGCTCATGTTCATGTGTAATCCTCGCTTTGGTTTAGGATGTGTACTGCAAGTCGAGTATATTACACCATTCCTGACAGTTACGGTCAGTGATTATGGGCGATACGAATTTAATTATTCCAGTGATTAGCCGAATATTGATATGCATGGTCTACAGAACCTTCTTCATTTATAATGTATGAGATTTAAAGCTCGTGCAAGGTATCGAATATAGGGGGTACAGCATGCAGGAAACGCTTCGTGAAATCCCGGGAGCTCAAGAATGGATTGTCATTCAAGCAATTGACAAGGGCTGGTCGGCAGATCGTAAATATTATGTTCAGGATACGCTAGGCAAGGAGTGGCTCCTCCGGCTATCCGACATCTCTCAATACGAGAGGAAGCGATGGGAGTTTGAAACGGTAAAAAAGCTGGATCCTATCGAAATGCGTATGTCCCGTCCGATTGATTTTGGTGTATGCCATGATGGCAGCCAAGTGTTTTCCCTGTTCACATGGGTTCCGGGAGAAGATGCCAGGGACGCCATTCCATTGCTGGATTCTGAGGAGCAGTACCGGCTGGGCGTTCAGGCAGGCCAATATTTGAGTGAGATGCATCGCATTCCGGCTGAGAGCGGCTTTGATACGTGGGCGGTTTATTATAATTCCAAGATGGATAGGTACATCAAAAATTATGAGAACTGCGGCATCCGGCTCGCAGGTGCGGAGAACATCATTCGTTATATGGAGGAGCACCGATATTTGCTTGATGAGCGGCCCCGTTCTTTTCAGCATGGAGATTATCATGTCGGTAATATGGTGGTTACGCCTGAAGGCGAGCTGGGCATCATCGATTTCAACCGGGCGGATTCCGGTGATCCTTGGGAGGAGTTTAACCGGATTACGTGGGATGCTGAGATTAGCCCGTGGTTTGCTTCCGGTCGTATTCACGGATATTTCCAGGGTGGAGAGGTACCGGATTCATTCTTCAGATTAATGGCGCTTTATATCGCGAGTAATCAGATTTCCTCGATACACTGGGCGATTCCATTCGGTGAGCAGGAAGTGGGGGTTATGCTGAATCAGGCTCAAAAGGTACTGAACTGGTATGAGGGGTTCGAGACGCATATACCCAATTGGTATAAACCGATGCCGGGGTCATCTTAGCCTATCATTGACAGTTTAGCAATCTAGAAGAATTTATTGAAGCCGCAGCATGATACGATATAAAAAAACAGATGGAGGTTTGTACTCATGTCATCAGCGGATATTCGGTTTGTCGGCGGAAACAATATTGCCCTTAAAATTCCGAAGTACAAGTATGAGGAAACCGTGCATTTTTACAAAGAGGTTTTGCAGCTGCCTTATTTGGGCTTCAAAGATGGTTCACACCTCTTTCAGCACGGCCCGAACAATTTATGGCTGGATTGCATGACTCACTATGCTCAGCAGGATGTCTGGTTAGAGGTCACTACAGATCATCCCGAGGCGGCCGCTTCATATTTGAGAGAGCATCAGGTGGATCGCAGGGATGAGGTGGAGGTTTACGAGAACTCGCAGGGCTACTGGATATCCGATCCATGTGGGACGATCATTCGGGTGAATCCCAGAAAAGCGAGTGAATAGACAAGCCTAACCGGCGCATGGTTAGCCGTTGACAACGCGCATCCCTTGAGACGTGAGGTTATGTCGAAGCGTCCTACCACGTATTCGGTAAAATTTAATGCTCACTCAAGAATTCCGTGAACCGGGACACAAAAAACCAAGCATCTCCTATCCAAGATAAAGGTTGTGACAGGGGGTGCTTGGTTTATCTTTTTGCTGAGATTCCGCTACGGCTTGAGAACCACCTTGGTGCAGTCTTCTTCATGATCGTTAAATATCCGATAGGCATCGCTTGCTTGTTCCAGTGGAAGCCGGTGGGATACAATCTCGGTCGGATCGAATTCCCCGGCGGTGATCTTCTTGAACAGCTCCGGCATATAATGGATAACGGGGGCTTGACCCATGGTAAGGGTAATGTTCCGTTCAAAAATATGGCCGAGCGGGAACATATTGTACAATGAACCGTATACGCCGGTCAGCTGTATCGTGCCGTATTTGCGAACGGCATCGATGGCAATATCGATGGCGCTTAACGTTCCGCCCTGGAGCTTCAGCTTTTGACCGATGGCTTCCATGGTTGACTTCTTGCCGTCCATGCCAACACAGTCGATCACAACATCCGTGCCGCCCTTGGTGATTTCGCGGATGTATGCGCCCATATCATCATAGTCTTCAAAATTGTAGATCTCCACGTTGTTCATCCGCTTTGCTTTTAGCAGCCGGTAAGGGAGACGATCCACAGCGATTACCCGTTTGGCCCCCTTCATCCAGGCGAATTTCTGGGTCATCAGACCGATCGGTCCACAGCCGAGCACCGTCACGGTATCGCCCGGCTTCACGCCGGCATTCTCCACGCTCCAATAGGCAGTAGGCAGAACGTCGGACAAGAACAGAAGCGCCTCATCCTCCAGCTCGCATGACTCGGGAATGACAAACGGCATAAAGTTCCCGTACGGCACGCGCAAATATTCAGCTTGTCCGCCAGGGTAGTTGCCGTAGCGTTCGGTGTAACCCAAGAACCCTCCGGCATGGACATCCGGGTTGCGATTGGAATTGTCGCATTGACTCTCCATATCATGATTACAATAGTAGCAGTGGCCGCAAGAAACATTGAACGGAAGAACGACGCGGTCGCCTTTTTTCACGCGGGTTACGTTGGCACCGACCTCTTCTACGATCCCCATGGGCTCATGGCCGATCACGAAATCTTTAGCCGCGGGCATAGCTCCTAGGTATATATGAAGATCGGAACCGCAAATGGCTGTAGAGGTGATGCGGACGATAATATCATCCTGGGTCCGAATGGATGGATCCTCTACGTGTTTGACCTGAATGTCTTTTGCGCCTTGAAATGTGACTGCTCTCATATGTTCCCTCCTTATGCGGTGTACAGAAGTTCTCTTTTTTTAATACCCGATATCCAATTGTATTAACATCCCCACCGCTATTCATGCATATGCGCTGATACGCGCAAAAACATAGTTTGTGGAAGAAAGACCAATGCGTATAATTACTCCTGATGGTCGGTAGGGGCACGCGTATGAGCGAACCGGCTGCGCGAACCTCGATGACAAACGTGAAAAAGTGAACCGGCTGCACAAACCTCGATGACAAATGTAGCAAACGTGATAAAGGGGATAAACGTGATAAACGTGATAAACGTGATAAACGTGATAACATGACAAATGGGATTCACCGGACACAGGATACGTTATTTGCTCTGAAAAGAGCTAAACTAAGATACTTGCGGACATGAGATCCGTTATTTGCATAAAAAGTCCGCTTTTCCGCAGCAAAAAGGTTAAATAACGGACTTGGTGTCCGTTAGGATAAGAGAATCGCCTGAAATATGGCCAATAACGGATCTGTAGTCCGTTGGAAGCCGTCTGTTGGTGATGGGTTCACCTGTTTGGTGATAGCCGCCGTCATGGTGATAATATCTGCTTGTTTGGTGATAGCCGCCGACTGTTAGTGATGGATCCGCATGTTTTGGGGAGAGCAGCCGTATGTAGCTGATGAAACCTGTTTGTTTGGTGATATCAGCTGAATGTTAGGGATGGATTAGTTTGTTTGGAGATGGCAGCAGCAAGTTGTGTGATGGAATTCACTTGTTTGGGATAGCAGCTCACATTGGTGATAGAAGCAGTAAATTAGTAATTGGATCTGCATGTTTACGTGATCGTAGCCGCTGTTAGTGATAGAAGCCAGCTGTTAGGGATGAAATCCGCATGTTTTGGTGATAGCAACCGTCTGTTGGTGATAGCAGCCACTTGCCCCGGCATACCAACCATTTTTGTGAGACATCCCATGGTCGATTTCTTCGATAAAACGAAGCCGCAGGTCAATGATCGGGTATATAGATGGCGTAAAAGCTTTTCAAAAACAAAAGAACGCGTATTGGCAGGGGTTCGATGATCCCGCCATACGCATTCTTTTTTTAGATTGTTATTTTACTCTTCGAACTGTTGGCGTCAAAAGTTTACACGAGCTTCAAATACTCAACGATCGTCAGCAAGCCTTTATCGAAATTCTCCAAATTAAAATGCTCGTTCGGGGCATGCAGATTCTCGTCCGGCAAGCCAAAGCCCATCATGACGGCAGGAGCGTTCAGTGTGCTGGACAGCTTCTCCACGATCGGGATGGACCCGCCATCCTTCGTAAAGAGGGCACGCGTGCCGTAGACATGCTCGAACGCGTCCGCGGCTTTTTGCAGCATCGGATGGGACGGATCGATGTTGAAAGCGAATGCTTTTTCCTTCGGTTTAAACGTAATCTTCGAACCGACCGGAGTGTGGGCATGCAAGTGTGCTTCAATCGCGTCGAGGACCGCTTGCGGATCCTGGTCGGCCACCAGGCGGCATGTAATTTTGGCATGGGCTTCCTTCGGAATGACCGTCTTGCTGCCTTCACCCTGGAATCCGCCGTATACGCCGTTCAGCTCAAGGGTCGGACGCGCTCCTACGCGTTCAACGAAGGAGAACCCTTCCTCACCATACAGGGAATCGAGGCCGAGATCCTGCTTCAGCTTATCCTCGTCGAATTCCTGCTTGGCAAATTCTTCGCGCATTTCCGGGGATAACTCCAGCACCCCGTCATAGAAGTCTTTTACAGCGACCCGGCCTTGCTCGTCATGAAGCGAAGAGAGCAAGGACACCATCGCATGCAGGGCGTTAGGTACGCCGCCGCCATATGTACCGGAATGAAGGTCGGTATTGGCCGTTTCCAGCGACAACTCCAGGGAGCACAATCCGCGAAGGCCCGTGGAGATGGCCGGTTTGCCAGGTGCGAGCAGTGATGTATCCGAGATCACGATGGCGTCCGCAGCCAGCTTGTCCTTGTTGTTGTCAAGATAGAGCGGGAGGTTCGGGCTGGACACCTCTTCTTCGCCTTCAATGCAGAACTTGATGTTGACCGGAAGCTCCTTCTCTTGCTTCAAAATAGCTTCGACGGCTTTGACATGCAGGAAGAGTTGGCCTTTGTCGTCCGTTGCTCCGCGTGCATACAATTTGCCGTTGCGGATAGCCGGCTCAAAGGGCGGGGTTTCCCACAGATGAAGCGGGTCTACGGGCTGTACGTCATAGTGACCGTAAACGAGCACGGTCGGTTTGCCTTCGGCATGCAGATAGTCTGCCGTAATAATAGGATGTCCAGCCGTTTGATGAACTTCCACATGGTCAAGGCCTGCCTCGGTCAGCTTGCCTGCGAGCCACTCGGCAGCCTTTGCCACATCGCCTTTGTGCTCGGACAAAGCCGAAATGCTCGGAATGGACAACCATTCCTTCAACTCATTCAGATGGGTTTCGCGGTGTTCGGCGAAATACGCTTTATAATCAACGCTCATGTTATAGGGATCCTCCTTCAATATACATTGGCATTCGATACATGCCGTACCTTACTATTCTAACCGTTTTTTGAAGAATACGAAATATAACGGGATTGATCTTGAAATTTGTCATGACTCTCATCCGGTCGTTGAATTGCAAAATTGTCCAAAAGGTTTCTCCAGAACATCCGCAGCGCCGGACTGATCAGCTTATTGCGGTGGCGAACGGCATAAATCTGACGTTCGGGCAGCCAGGACGGAATAGGTCGTGATTGGAGTTTCCCCTCTGCCAGTTCTTCTTGTATGGCAGCTTCTGCGATCATGCCATACCCCAGACGGTGCCGAACGGCTGCTTTCAGTGCTTCGGTCCCCGAAATTTCCAAGGAAATTTGAAGTTGGATACACTGTTTGTCTGCCCAGCGGTCAATAAGCTGTCTGCTGATGGAGCCAGGTTCATGTGAAACGAAAGGATGTTCGACCAGATCGCCCGGGATTAAATCTCTTACGCTTGCAAAGGGATGATCCGGAGCGAATATAAGCACCAGATCATCATGGATCAGCGGCTGTACGATGAATTCCGGCTCATTCACTTGCGTGTTCGATATGATGCCTACATCGAGTTCGTATTTTTTGACTTTATCGAGAATATAGGCAGCCGGTCGGACATCCAACAGGATGGACAACCCCGGATAATTGAGTTTCAACTGTTGCAGCAGCGGCGGCAACAGGTAGGTAGCGGGAGTATGGGTACTGCCGATGGCGAGTACTCCTGCAGCGGTTCCGCGGAAGATATCCATGGTCGATGAGGCTTCCTCAGACAGGGAATGAATCTGCGATGCGTAATGATAAAAGGCTTGACCGGCTTCCGTAAGCTTGATGACATGATAGGACTTGGTGTGAAACAGGGCAAGGCCAAGCTCTTCCTGCAGCTTGTTTAAATGGAAGGTCACGGTTGGCTGGGTGATGCCCAGCTTCTGAGCCACAAGGTACAGCTTCCTCAGCTCCACGGTAAGCACAAATACTTTTAATTGCTGTAAGTTCATGTTGCTTTCCTCTCTTTCCATATCATCATAGATCATATTAATCTTATCTAATATTTGATAGATATTATTTAACTCTTTGTTAACGCAGGGATAATTTTTATATGAATCTATGGCGTTATGCTGAAATGGAACCAAGAAGAAAATCAGAAACAGGAGGGTGACATGAACAAAAAAAGAGGCTTTCAACATAGGATATTCATTGCTTTAACTGTGCTCATGTGCTTATTGTCGGCTTGCGCGCAATCGGATGGACAGCAAACGGTAAGATCCAAGGAAACGACCGGACCGATTACGGGCGGAAGTGGAAGTGCTGCCGGTCAGTCGGACTTGTCCTTGACCAGAGACGACGCAGAGGATACCGGGGAAACCATCTACTTATACGGAAATGATTTTGTGGATTACATCGCTCCGAAGTTTACAGAAGAGACGGGTTTCAAATTGGAAGCCGTGCATTACGGAGGAGGGGAGGCATTAGCCAAAATAGAGGCTGAACAAGGAAATCCGCAATGGGACGTTCTAATGATGGATGGGCACGGTTCGGTCCGCAACTTGGCAGATCGCGATTTCCTGCTGACAGACTGGGAGCCTGAGAATCTGGGGAATCTGTCCGAAAGCGGAAGGAGTTATGTGCCCGAAGATTTATCATACTTCCCAGTCGGCATACATGCGGCTGGCGTCATCGCTTATAACACAACGCTGGTAACGCCGGAGAAGGCACCGACGACATGGGAGCAATTTTTTGCTTATGACGGCCCTGTGGGTCATGCAGATCCGGCTGTCGCAGCGCCTGCCTATCCGCTCGTATCCGCATTTTTTGAGCAATGGGGTGTCGAGACAGCAGAGCAGAAATACGAGCAGCGCTTCAAAGCGGGACTTCATGTGTACCCCAAGAATGGTCCTGTCGGGAAGGCGTTGTTAAGCGGAGAAATCGAGGTTGCGGCCCTTCAAGAACACAATGCTTATGAACTGAAGCTTGCCGGTGAGCCAATTGAGGTGATATGGCCGAGCGAGGGTGCGCCAGGCAGCTTGCGGGTTGTAGCGATCAGCAAACATACCAAGAACCCGGCAGCAGCCAAGGCATTTGTGGAATATATGCTAAAACCCGAGACACAGCAGATGTTAACGAATCTGGATTCAACCGACAGTTTCTTTACGCCACTTGCTGAAGGTGTGATGGCACGAAGTGAGCGTGAACCGAATGGGGCCTTTATGCTGCCTTCTGCTAAGTGGGCGTCGGAACATGAAGTTGAGATCAAAACCTGGTTTGCGGACCAAAATGTAAGGTAGGTAGGGCCACATGAATACTTCTGAAGCTCGCTATGGAGGCGGGGTAACCCTCCTCCTGTTCATTTTGATTTTTTTGCCGCTGCTCGCCGTCCTCATCAACGTCATCTTTCCCGGGTTATTCTTCGGACAGGTCAAGTCCAGCAGCTTGGGCTTGATCGGAGAAATATGGAATCGGCCGTTGTGGAAACAGTCTCTCTTGAATTCGGTCACATTGGCGCTGGGTACGGCAACGATCGGTACGATCATTGGCGGCGTGCTTGCTACCATTCGGGCAAGGTGGGACTTTACAGCGGCTAAATTGCTGGATATGACGGCTTGGGTATTGTTAATAGCCCCATCCTTCATGATAGCGCAGGGCTGGGTTTTGTTTGCCGGCTCGGATGGACTGGCTCATCAGTGGCTGGGGCTGACGTGGGTTACCTCGTTTATTTTTCAACCTGCCGGACTTGTGTTTGTCATGTCCCTAAGCAAATTTCCGTTAGCTTATTTGGCTATTACGGCAGCATCGGAGTGGAATATAAGGCAGTTCGGTTATGCAGCCAGGCTGAACGGCGCGAGGCCATTCACCGTGTGGAGAACCGTCGAAATGCCATTGGCTCTGCCTTCCTATGTGGCTGGCTGGACCCTGGTGTTTATGGATACTATCGGAGATTTCGGACTGCCCGCCGCCTTGGCGACCGTATATAAATTTCCGACGTTGACATACTCGATATACTCGGCGATCTATCAGTCTCCGGTACGCTTTGATATGGCCGGGGTGCTGGCATTCTACCTCGTCTTGATTCTGGTCCTTGCGATGACCTTGCTCATGGTGACCCTGGGCAAATCCAGATTCGACTTTCTGAATGCAAGAGCCGTCCAGATCGAAAAGGTTAGACCGCGCAAAGCCTGGTTGTACAATTTGCTGATTACGATCTTTCTTTTCTTGAGCCTCGGGATTCCGATTGGAACCAGCGCGGCGGTATCTCTCCTGAAACAAGCGGGCGGAGGCCTATCTTCGGGTAATTTTACCCTCGACCATTACCGTGATTTATTCTCGGGACAAGCCGGGGATCACAGGCTGCTCGGTTATCTTGAAGGAATGTATCATTCTCTTATCATTGCTGCCGCAGCCGCTTTATTCAGCATGCTGATCGGGTTTGTTGTTGCTTATATGCTGACATTTACGGAGTCTCGGCTAAAACCCTTGCTTCAGTTGTTCTCCATCATATCCCTGGCGGTCCCCGGCGTTGTGCTCGGGATTGGCTATATTTTCATATGGAACCAGAAATGGCTGGAGCCTTTAGGACTCCATTTATACGGAACCCCCTCGTTGCTTGTGATTGCAGGGATAGCCGGTGCCATCCCCTA
This sequence comes from Paenibacillus sp. QJM3NY_38, assembly GCF_056173265.1. NCBI lineage: Bacteria > Bacillati > Bacillota > Bacilli > Caryophanales > Paenibacillaceae > Paenibacillus > Paenibacillus sp. QJM3NY_38. The sequence goes on along the minus strand of NZ_CM149665.1, from coordinate 5,296,285 downwards.
CGCAGTCAGGGTCCAGCTGGGGGCATTCGGCAATTTGTCCGGCACGATGCTGAAGGCGGCAGCCATTCAAGGGGCAAGCGTGTTCGAACGGATGCGGGATATCGTATTGCCCTTGGCACGCCAGTCACTTTTGATTGCAACCTTGGCCTCGTTTGGAACCAGCGTGTTCGATTTGGCCCTGGCTTCCATGCTGAAACCGGCTAATTATTCGTTGATGCCGCTGGTCATCGACCGGGCCTTTGAATTCTCGCGCTATGGTTATGCAACGGCAGCTACTGTCGTTAGCTGCGGAGCAGTTGTACTGATGATCATTTTGCTGCAAGCAGCAGGGCGTCTGGGTTTCAGATGGCTGGATCGCAATAAATCGTGATCAAATTTGGAAGGGATTGAGCGTGGAATGATCTTAAAGGTAAAGGGTGTATCGAAATCATTCGGCTCGCAGCAAGTCTTGAAGCCGATCACGTTTGAGGTCGGGGAGGGAGAACGCATATGCATACTCGGCCCATCGGGCTGTGGGAAATCTACGCTGCTGCAGATGATTGCCGGACTTCAGCGTATTGATACCGGCGAGGTGGAGATGGCTGGAGCCGTCGTTGAACGGGGGAAACATTATGTTCCACCGGAAAACCGGCCTGTTAATATGGTGTTTCAAGATTATGCCCTCTGGCCGCATATGACCGTTAAACAGAACATGGAGTACGGGATGAGACGCCGGAAGGTAAATGGGCATGACAGATCGAATACATTGGATCGACTCCAATCGCTTCTGAAGCTGGGGGGCTTACTGGACCGTCTGCCGGCCCAGCTGTCTGGCGGTCAGCAGCAGCGAGTAGGCATAGCGAGAGCGTTGGCAACAGAACCGAAGCTGTTATTAATGGATGAACCGTTGTCTAATCTGGATGTTAAGCTTAGAACGGATATGCGCGGTGAGTTGGCCAGATTGCTCGGCGAATTATCCATTGCTACTCTGTATGTGACGCATGATCGCATGGAGGCATTTACGGTGGCGGATCGGATTTTGATTTTAAGGGACGGAACGATAGATCAATTGGGAGCACCGAGGGAGTTGTTTGAGCGGCCTGCAAGCCCTTGGGTTGCACAGCTTATGGGATACCATAACCGATTGGATGCCAGACTGAGCGAGAATGGACGTCCTGCTGCTATCATTTCCGGGAGTCCGATTGCGGGAAATCTGATGGGTGCGGATCATGGAGACGGTCGGGCTATCATCATGATTCATCCGGAATCGATCGAAATTTGCAGCAGTGACGAAGCTCTGCAAGAAGGGAACTTGCTGAAGGTGACCGTGATGCAGACAATCTATGAAGGGAACAGATGGAGAGTCATCGCAGAAACGGCAGATCAGCAGCCGATTCATCTATTTCATCATTGCAGCGTAGATGCGGGAAGCGAATGGAGAATACGGTTGTTACCGGAACAAACGATGATTTATGCAGAAAGCAGCATGCTGGCTACATGAGTCAAGTGTATGCGATATCGGACATTCACGGTTACGGTTCCCTGCTGGAAACTCTATTGAAGCACGTCCATTATCAGCCAGAGGTGGATCGTCTATTTTTGCTGGGGGATTATGTGAATAAGGGACCCGATTCAGCCGGGACTCTTGACTATGTGAAGGAGCTGTGTGATTCGGGTGCCGTTGCGCTTCAGGGAAATAACGAACGCAAATGGTTGCATCAATTGCCGGCACACGCAGGTTTCGCAGCTCCCCAATGGTTACAATATCAACAATTCATAGCAGCCATGCCGTTATGGACCGAATACAACGAATACTTGTTTGTGCATGCAGGCATTCGGCCTGATATACCGCTTCATGCGCAGAAACCGGAAGAATTGACAGAGATTCGTGAACCGTTTCATCAATCGCCTCGTTATATGGATAAAACGATTGTTTTCGGGCATACGTCCACTTTTCGTCTAGGTGTACCGCCAGACCAGCTCTGGTATGGCGATGGCAAGCTGGGGATCGATACAGGCGCCGGGCACGGATATTATTTAAGCCTGGTAAATTTGACAGCGGGCATTCAATGGTACATGTCGGTTACAAGACCAGAGAAGATTACGTACCGGAAGCTGAAAATAACGGGAGGACCGGTTCTTCCTAAATAATATATTTCCATATAAAAAAGAGATAGGCAGCATCACTGGCCAATAGTGATGCTGCCTATTTCACTCGAAAGACCTATTATCACCAGAGGATTGATTAGAATTGGTCCCAGCCATTTCCAATTAACTGGCGCTGCAAAAATGGCAGCTGACGCTGCTGTTGAATGAACTGCTGACGCTGCTGTTCTTGTAATTGCTTTTGCGAACGGAATTGCTCTTGTAAATGAGGTGGTGACAACGGCGGTTCAGCAGCATATGCTCCATGCTGGGGTTGATCCTGAGCCTCAAATTGCTGCTGGAACAACTGTTGCTGTTGTTGCCGCTGAAATTGCAGCTGCTGTTGCTGGAATTGCTGTTGCTGCTGTTGAAGAAGCTCATAGTCCCGATTACCAGAGTTTTCTTGATGGTAATAGTGCTGATTATGATGTGACGCAGGCTGTTGATGCTTCATCTGCCCTTGCACTTGCCCCTGCTGCGGGCAGTTTTTGGGCGGACCGATGATAACCGTATCGGTAATCGGTGCCAGGGTGTCTTTGACTTTGTCTTCATCCAGGCAGTACGTGTGCGCGAGCACGCTGGCTGGCGTCAATCGCAAGAGATCGGAGCCTGCAATGAATTCAGGCACCGGTGCGTCAAAGACCGCGATCAGGTGCGTGTTGTCAACCGTCGCCATTTCATAATGCCACCAGCCTTGCGGGACTAAGGCTACTTGACCGGGCGTTACCTTGAAGTTCAGCAGCTCCTTCGTGAACGGATTGACCATGGAGACGATGGCTGCGCCTGAGATGACATACACCAGCTCGGATGCATTCTGGTGGATATGCGGCTCCACCACATTGCCTGTGCTGAGGTGAATATCCAGCAGGGAGGCGTTCCCAAGCGTGTTCAATTCTTTTACGGAGAGTGAATAGATGAAATTCTGATTGTCTTTCTTGAATGTTTGATTGTTTCTCAGATCATAAGTATAGCGAACAGATGGAGAGGTGAAATCCATATAAGAGACTGCCACTGTGATTCCTGCCCTTCATAATGTAATAGGCGTTTGACCCATAAAATACGGTATTCCCGTAGGTAAGCATACGTGAGCCCATTTTTGGAACCAGCAGCATGCAAGCCACCCTTGGCAGGGTGGCTTGGGCAAATTTCATATGGTGGAGCAGGTGAGGTCAGACCGACTTCAGAACCAGCGTCTTCCGCCCTGCTGAGAAGCTGACCAGTCCTGCGGCCAGGCCAAGCGCGAGCACGAATCCACCGAGCCATGGGTGATACTGAAGCGTGGATGTCGTATTGACCATGAAGCCTCCTGCACCCGCGCCTGCGGCTAACCCGAGATGGACAATGGAGGTGTTTAAGCTGAGGATCAGATTGGAAGAGCCCGGTGCTTGCTGGATAAAATAACTCTGAACGGCCGGACCCGCCGCAAACATGGACAGCACCATGATTCCCATCAGCACGAGTCCTATGAACGATTGACCGGCGAGCAGCGGAAGAAGCGCGAATACCGCGATATGAATGAGCGTGCTGAGCGTAATCACTTTCGCAGGGCCAAACCGGTCGACCCCATATCCGCCGAGCCTCGAGCCGATCGCTCCAAAAAGTCCAAAGCCAAGCATTATGATACTGATTCCTGATGGCGCGATATGGAAAATATCCTGGATAAATGGCGTAACATACGTAAACAGTACCGAGTTGCCGGATTCCCGGAAGAACGTAAGCAGCAGCGCGCTCACGATTAAGACACTTCCCAGCACTTTGAATTGCTGGTAAAAGGGAACAGGAGCGTCTCCTTCAACGTCCGGCAGGAGTCTAGTAAGGACAAAAGTGACCAACAGACTGAGCAGAGCCAACAGCAGAAAGATCGATTGCCAGTTCAGCAGATTCGTGATCCATATTCCGATCGGAACGCCCAGCACCATAGCGCTGCTAAAACCAAGGACGATGGTACCGATGGCACGGCCTAACTTATCCGGGGGTACCAGCTTGGCTGCTGTGCCCATTGCGGCTACGAGATACACCCCTGAGCTTACCCCCAGGATGACCCGGGAGCCCATGAGCATCCAGACTTCGGTGCTGAAATAGGAAACGAGACTGCCGGCAATGAACAGCAGAAGAGAGCCGAGCAGCACTCTTTTACGGTTGAATCGAGCGGTGAGCGAGACCAGAAACGGGGTTCCGATCGCAAAAGCAAGCGAATACGCGGTAATCAGCTGGCCGGCAAAGGCCAAAGAAATATGAAGATCGTCTGCGATCGCATACAGAATACCCGAGACGACCAGTTCCGAGGTGGCAGTAAGAAAAACCCCAAGCGCCAATAAATATATCGTAAATCGATTCATATCCATTTCATCCCTTCGTTAGAAGATCAATACCCTCTGCGATCATGGCTAGCACATGCCGCAATCGGGTTGGTATAACTTGAAATCTCTTTGTGTTTGTATTATAAGTAAGACGCATATATTATGTAAGAAGGCAAAGTATTTGGATATTATCCAATCATTTTGACTAACTTACGATTAGTTAGCGATGGGGTGAGATCGTGGAACCTGTTAGAGTAGAGCTGCAGGAAACGCCGGCGTTCAATCATATCTGTTCAGTGCTGCAAATTCTCGGAGCCAAATGGGCGTTTCTAGTCATTGCGCAATTAGCCCAAGGACCGAAACGGTTTAATCAGCTTCACCGGGATGCAGCCATCATCAAGACGCAATCCTTAACGGATGTGCTGCGGCATTTGGAAGGCAGCGGGATCGTAAGACGCGAGGTATTTCCTACCGTTCCGGTCTCCGTGGAATATTCATTGACCGACAAGGGATTGGACTTCCTGGATTCTTTGAAGGAGATGGAGAAGTGGGCCGAAAAATGGGGAGTGGAACAATCCTCATGACTGCTGCAACAACTATAGTACACATATCAAAAAACTCATTTCCGATGATGTGCAACAGGAAATGAGTTTTCTTTTTTTTGAAAATTACGTATTCTTATAGATAACATTTTCAGATTTGGTTCGAAGGATAGGGAGGTGGTCACCGATTGCGAATCCATAAGATTAACCTGCTGACAAAATTGTTGATTTCCTATTTGCTTGTGCTGATGTTTCCCGTGATCGTCATCCTGTTCTATTACTATCCTTATTCGGCAGAAGTGGTGAAAGAGAAGGAAATGGACTGGAATGCGCATATTACGGAGCAGTTCATGACATCGATGGATACGTTTACAAGGTATGTGTACAATTTACCGTTTGAGCTGGTGCAGAACCGGGAGTTCAAGATGTATAAGGCGGAGGAAAGCGACTACCAGCGGGTGCTTATTGCCAATGAGATGAAAAAATACAATGCAACCGATGCGTTTATTTACAACACCTTGCTGTATGTGAAGAACATCGGTTATTTGTTTTCCAAAACTGGAAGCGCATACAGACTGGACGACCTCTCCATTCCGGGTGTGGGTTACTATTATGAAAACTGGGCCCACGAAGATATGATCCAGACTCTGAATGATCTTCAATCTCCTGTCGTGAGGCCTGTGGAGAATGTGGTCGTGCCCGGCAATAACCGGGTCCGAATGCTGACCTTCGTGCAGCCGCTGCCGGTAGGGGGCTCGAATTCCCCCGGGGCCGTCATGATCATGGTCAGGGAGGATACGATTGTCCGGATGATGAAATCCGTTTCGGAAACCTACAGCGGCGATTTTTTTGTGTTAGACGGCCAGGGAAGGCGATTGGTATCCTCCAATGATACGTCATACCAATCTTCCGATGATTTCAAGAATCTTGTGCATCGCTTAGGGGAAGAGTCAGTTTCCTCTTCGGGTATTCATACCATCAGCGGATCGGACTATCTGGTATCGTCCTCGGTATCGGATAAGAATGGCTGGAAATACGTAAGTTTGCTGGCGGTATCTAAGTCCCTGCAGGGCATTCGGACGATTCAGCTGAATACGGCTATCCTGGTCGGGCTGATTCTGCTGCTTGAAGTGTTCATCATCTATGTATCCATCCGGAAGAACTACCAGCCGATCCGCCGTCTGGTTGATCTCGCCGTACATGTGTTTGAACCACTGGAGCGAAAACCGATGAACGAGATTGATACGATTAAGTATACGTTGGAGGAGCTTTCGCAGGCTAACAGCAAGCTGGACGAGCATGTGAGGGGATCTTTGCCGATTATGCGGGACAACCTGCTGTTTGAGCTGGTGAGTGGGCATATTCCTGACTGGGAGAACTTTGAACAGGAAGCCCGCAGGGTCGGCATCCGGTTTCATCATGATAACTACACGGTTGCCGTGTTGTGCTGCGAAGCGGATGGAGCAGGGCTGGACAAGATATTGGCTTGCTGCCGGGATTACGAGGGACTGCTGCCTGATGATGCCCAAGGCTACTTCTTCAAGAGCATCTATCAGCAGGAATTGATCCTGGTGTGCTCCCATACAGCCGATTTCCCTATCAAATCCTGCGTAGAGCGGCTTCAGGATGAAATATTGGAGCGTACGGGCCAACAAACCGCGATTGGCATCGGCAAGTCTAGCGCAGCCCAATTGCCGGTGGACCTCCATCTCTCCTACCTGCAGGCGCTCCGCACAGCGGAGTTTCTTCGCATCCGGAAGAACGGGACCGTGCTGATCTTTGATAACCTCGAGATCCCCCAAACCGGAGCCGTCTCCTATTTTGCCGAAATCCTGCAATCCCTCGAGCTTGCGATCCTTAAGAATGACGCGGCCATGCTGGCCTCTTTGGCGGAGCGAATGATCGGTTACTTAAGCAGTGACAGCCTGCCGCCGCATATGATACGGAGCGTGTATCTCAATACGGTTACCGTCATCTTCAACGGCCTCCAGCGGTTCCGTCATGACGACCAGAGCCTGCTTCGGCTCACCGAGGCGGCATTTAACCACCGTTATACGCTGGAGCAGATGATCGGGATTATCAGGGAGAGTTATGCCAAGCTGTGCGAGATGATCAGCGAAACGCTCCCCGTGTCCCGTACGGCAACGCAGGAAGAGATTCTGTCCCTCATAGCGGAGAAAGGAATGGATCCAAACTGCTCGCTGCAGATGATGGCCGATTATTTTGATATGTCGGTCTCCAACTTCAGCCATCACTTTAAGAAAACGATGGGGCAAAATTTCAAAGAGTATATCGATCAGCTTCGCATCCAAAAATCCATTCAGCTTCTACGGGACAGCGAGGAGACCCTCGAATCCATTTCCCAACAGGTCGGATACACCAACACCTCGAGTTTTATCCGTTCCTTCAAAAAGATGGTGGGTACGACCCCCGGACAATATCGAAATACGCATAAAGCATAAAACGAAGACCGCTGATGCTGGACAAGGCAGCTTACAGCGGTCTTTTGTCAAACCTTTTCGTTGTAAGCTTCTTGTCCAGGCGCTTTCGTGAAGCTGAGCAGCTTCATTTTTTGAACATATACAATATTTGAATTCGTTGTAGCGATCCTGATTGGTTGCGCTTTCACCTGTTTGATTATAAGCGCTTTCAAAAAATGAAGATGCTTAAAAAACTGTCCGTTTACGGGGCCCTTCCCCTCCGTTTAGAGTGAAATATGTCCCAAGGCAAGGCCAATACATGGCCGCATACCCCCATGGACCAGACCAACAAACGAAACCAGGAGGTAGTGGAATGAAGAAAAGGGTAAACGTTTTCATCTCGCTCGTCGCCATCACAGCCATGTTGTTAACAGGATGCAGCGGGGCCGGAGGTGACACGAACGAGTCAGCCGAAACACCCGGGGATCAAACAGGCAAAAAAGTAAAGCTCACCGCCATCATTACCAAGCATCCGCTCACGAAGCCGCTGGCTGAAATGGAATGGCTGCAAAAGGTCGAGGAGACGGCGGGCGTGGACATCGAATGGCAGGAGATTACCGCGGATTGGGGACAGAAGAAAGGGACGATGCTGGCCAGCGGCGATATTCCGGATCTGTTCATCGGTCCGAACGTCATTACGGATGCGGACTTTGCGCAATTCCAGGGTTTATTCCAGGATCTGTCCGGCATGCTGGATCAGGCTCCCAACGTACAGAACATGTTTAATGAAAAACCGGATACGAAAGTGATTGCCACGCAGTCGGACGGCAAAATCTACGGTCTCCCGAAATATCAGCGGTTCTGGCCCGCTACCGCCAGCAGGCAGTTCATTAACCAGCAGTGGTTGGATCAACTGGGCCTGAGCATGCCGACCACATGGGATGAGCTGTATGAAGTCCTGGTGGCCTTCAAAGAGAAGGACGCCAACGGGAACGGCGATCCGAATGACGAGATTCCGATGGATTGGCCGGGAGGCATCGGCGGATATTTTAACCCGGCTGTGCTCCTGGGCAGCATGGGCATTACGCTGACGGACGGCAGCGGACAGGGCTATTTTGTGGAAGACGGTCAAGTGAAGAACTTCCTGACGGATGAACGGTACAAAACGATGGTTGTGTTTCTGAACAAATTGTACAAGGCGGGGTTGATTAACCCGGAAGTGTTCACACATGATTATACGAAATTTCAATCCATCGCCCGCGGGGAAGGGGATACGGCCAAGGTCGGCTTTACCTGGGGATGGGTGGCGTCCGACCGGTTCGGCGAGCAGCTGGCACCGCAGTATGCTTCTATGCCGCCGATGAAGGTGTCGGTAGATTATGCAGGGAAGCTGTCCTGGAGCTACGATCATTACTCCCTGAATTATGGCACCAACCATATCGTCATGTCCGCCAAGACCAAGAACAAGGAAGCGGCCATGAAATTCATCAACGAACTTTATGCGCCCGAGGTGGGCATGCAGGTGCTGTTCGGATCCCTCGGACCGAATATTAAAGATAACGGAGACGGTACATATGCCGTTCTGCCTCCGGCCGATGCCAAGATGGATCCGGGCACATGGAAATGGACCTCGACGATGGCGGACCACGGCGCATTTTATATCCCCGATACCTTAGAGCTGACGCTTGGCACCGATATGCAGGAGGTGCTGGGTCAATCGGAGCCGCTGGAGGCGGCCTTGGACGTGGATCCCGATAAGGACGTGTTCCCCGGCATGTTCATCAAGTATTCCACCATGGACAATAACGCCATGAGCCTGAACAACACGAATGTGATGAATCTTGCGGAATCCAGCTTTGCCAAATGGGTGACCAAGGGCGGCGTGGAAGCTGAATGGGACACGTACATCAAGGAAAGCGAGAAGGCAGGCCTGAAGCAGAATCTAGAGATTATGCAAAAATATTACGACGAGTACATGAATCAAAACTAGGAGGGAGGATATGGAATCCCGTAAAAGACAGAACACCTTCAGACGAGATTATCAGCTGTGGATTATGATTTTTCCGGCTATTATCGTCATCCTGCTGTTTAACTATATCCCGATGTACGGCATCCAGCTTGCTTTTCGGGACTACGATTTCAGCAAAGGCTTGACCGGCGGCGAGTGGCGAGGGCTTGCTTACTTTCAGCAATTCATCGACAGTTACCTGTTCACGGATCTAATGCGGAACACGTTTCTGATCAGTCTGGCCACGATTGTGCTTGGCTTTCCGGCTCCAATCATATTGGCCCTCATCCTTAACCAGATCCGCAGAAAAAGAATGAAGCAGCTGATGCAGACTACCGTATACCTGCCCCATTTCATATCCATTATCGTGCTGGTCGGCATGCTGAATGTTCTGCTATCTTCCGAAACCGGAGTTGTCGGTCACTTCATGAAGGCGGTGGGGCTGGGACATATCAATCTATTGGCCTCCACCTCGACCTTTATTCCGGTTTATGTGCTCTCCGACATCTGGCAGCACTGCGGCTGGAACAGCATTATCTATCTTGCAGCCTTGTCCACCGTGGATCCCCAGTTGTATGATGCCGCCAAAATCGATGGGGCCAGCCGATGGCAGACGATCCGGTTTGTCAACATTCCTGCCCTCATTCCGACCATCATCATCCTGTTTATCCTCAGCATGGGGAATATCCTCGGGACCGGCTTCGAGAAAATATTTCTGATGCAGAATTCGCTGAACCTTCCCGTCTCGGAGGTCATTGCCACCTACGTCTATAAAATCGGGATCATCTCCAATCAATTCAGCTTGGCTTCGGCCATCGGTTTGTTTAACACGCTCATCAATTTCGTATTCTTGTATGCGATGAACACGATCTCGAAGAGAATGTCGGAAACGAGCCTATTCTAATGATCGGGGAAGGAGAAACGGTTGTGGAACATGAACATACGAGAACACGTTTAAACGGTAAGGAGTTAGCGTTTAAGATCACATTGGGTTTTCTGTGCAGTATCATTTTTCTGCTGATCGCCTATCCGCTGTACTTTATCATCATTGCATCGTTCAGCGACTCAACGCTCGTATCGACGGGGAAGGTCCTGTTTATCCCCAAAAATATCAGTTTTTTTCGGTTACCAGGAGATTTTCAAAGATATGCGGATTTGGACCGGATATCGGAATACGCTGTTTTATACGGTGTTCGGGACCTTGGTTAACATGCTGTTCACGCTTCCGGCAGCTTATGTGCTATCCAGAAAGGAATTCCGCGCCAGACGGCTCATTATGTTTGTTTTCGTGATCACGATGTTTTTCAACGGCGGGCTGATTCCCACCTATTTGCTGATGAAGGGACTTAGTCTGACGAACACCATTTGGGTGTTTATTCTCCCCTTCTCCGTGAATGTGTTTTATTTGATCATTGCGCGGACCTTTTTTGAGAACTCACTGCCGCAGGAGCTGCATGAGGCGGCTGTCATGGACGGCTGCTCCCATTTTACCTTTTTCTTTAAAGTGGCCTTGCCGCTGTCCAAAGCGTTGGTATCCGTCATCGGACTCTATTATTTGGTGGGGCACTGGAATGATTTCTTCACCGCGCTGATCTATATCCGGGACACGAAGCTTCAGCCGCTGCAAATCGTTCTGCGGGATATTCTGCTGTCAAACCAGGTGTTCTCGAGCGGTGCCGGAACAGGAGGGGATGCAGGGGGGTATGCGCAGCGATATGCCGACCAGATCAAGTACGGGGTCATTATTGTATCGACGCTTCCGATTCTGCTCATTTATCCGTTTATGCAAAAATATTTCGAGAAAGGCGTCATGATCGGCTCCATTAAAGGTTAACACGTTCGGTAAATTTACTAATCAAGCTTCAGAGGAGTAGACAAAGAATAGGGACAGTCCCGAAAGATCCAGGATCTGGCGGGACGTCCCTATTTGTATGTTCTTGTTGTTACTACAGGATATGAAGCCGATGGATATTGGCGTTTGCCGCCGTCACACGCAAGAGGGCAGGGGTGTCAGCGGCGCAAATGGGATCAGGATTCATGGAGGCTTTCATCCGTAAAGTAGATTCCGTTGCCGGAATCATCCTTGGCACTCAACCAGAGGCCGTCCGGAGTTTCACCCGGTTCGCCGATAAATTGCAGCTTGCCGGGATTGTTCTCGTATATTTCCCGAACAGATGGCACGAGAAAAACAGGTCCGGCGGCATCCGGGCCTCCTTCCGAGACTTGTTCAACCATCAATTCAACGTCGGTACCGGGAAGCTTGAAGGCGACCGTGTAATCTCCTTCGCGCCATGATTCTTCCAAACCGAGCGTGTCGCGATAGAGGGTCTTGCCTGTCTTGATATCTTTGACCGGAACAAAATAAAAAATAACGTTTCCTTCCATGTTCTCACCTCGAAATAAAATATAGTTTCGTGATGCAAGATAATTGGGTTATATTTAACATAACCGAGTTATGTTGTATAATCAAGCTGTTTTTTTGAAATGGCTATTCACAGTTATCAAGATTATATCTCTTAAAGTGCTGCTATGTTAGAATTTAGATATCTTTACATGAACGTTTCGGAGGGAGTTACATGAGTCATATACCTATACCGGGTACCACGCAGCACAAACTCATACAGGCAGGATTGAAGCGTTTTGCCGAGATGGGATACCACAAAGCGGAAGTTGACGACATTGCTGCCGATGCCGGAGTGACCGTGGGAGCTCTTTATCATCATTACAAATCCAAAAAGAAGTTTTACGGCTTGCTTCGGGATGACGTAATACTTCGAATATTGGATCGCATGGAAGCTGTTGCCGATGCAGCCCCTCCCGATCAGCGCCTGAAATCGGCTCTCCTGACCGCTTACGACAGCATGATTCGCCTTAAAACGGGACGATTGCTGTCTGAGCCAGATCCCCGTAAAGGAGACAATCCCGTTGCCCGTTATCTCGGTCAACTGGCCGCAGCATCAGGAGAAGAGGCTGGCGAAGAATTGGGCATCATTCTGGCGGAGGCATTGCGTGCCGCGTTTGCGCAAGTCGTGGAACATGACGGCAGTGAGGCTGCCATGAGGTCGGTACTAAACAGATTATTAACGTCATGAATAGAATGATTTGGTTATCCTTCACATTAATATGGTAATGGAATGTTACGGTAACTTATGACTGATTCCGGATCATATCCACGAAGTTCATGGCGGCAGCGGATAACGGTTCATGCTTGCGGGTGCAGACCGCTATAATATTTTGAAGCTCGATTCCATCAACATAGACCCGGCTCAGTTCGCCGCGTTCCACATACTCCCGTACGACGAGTGAGGACACAAAGTTTGCACCGTATCCGGCAATGACGGCCATAATCGCTTCGTGCAGACCATTGAATTGCAGCGTGATCCGCGGGCGAGGCGCGCTATGGGTACGGCATAAGGCAAATAAACGTTCCCGCGTTGAACTGCCTTCCTCCCGCATAACAAAAGGCTCTCTCATCATCTCTTCCAGGGAGATGCGCTGATTGGCATAGCGGTGATCGGGGGATACGACAAACCATAACTCATCCCGGAACAGCTCCTCGATCTGTATCGTATTCGGAGATTCCTCTGGCAGTCCGCCGTATATCGCAAGGTCGACATTCATATGTAACAGCTGCTTAAGCGCATCGCTTGAATTCGTGGTGGTTATGCTCATTTCTACTTCTTCGTACCGCTGCTTGTATTTCGCAAGCCAGGCCGGCAGGAGAAAATGGGAAGGAAGATAGGTAGCCGCCATGCAGATCTGTCCCCTCGAACCGCTGCGGTAATCCAGGCAGAACTGTTCAATCTGCTGCTCGACGGAGAAGAGTCTTTTGGCAAGCGGAACGAGCTCGGCTCCGGCTGCCGTCAATCCGATGCCCCTGCCCTGCGGCTTGAACAGAGTAAGGGAGAGTTCCTTCTCGAATTTTTTAATCTGGGCTGTGATGGCGGGTTGGCTTATATTCAACAATTCAGCAGCACGGGTAACACTGCCCGTTGTGGCGATAACATGAAAGAGCCGTAATGCATGTAAATTCATGAGTGCCGCACTCCTATCCATTCATATATTTAAGTTATATAAGTCCTTTAAATATATATTATATCTATAACAATAAATCACATACAATGATTTTGTAAGATCCATATGGAGAATGAGGGAGGAAGCGGGCATGAAAAAGAAGGATGATGCAGCTGCGACTTGGGATAAAGTAGACGATTACATCACAGAACATTTGATTCCTTATGATGAGGTTCTGGAGAGGGTCTTAGCTGCAAATCGGGAGGCCGGATTGCCGGAGATTGATGTATCTAAGGCTCAAGGGAAGCTGCTGAACCTTATCGTTCAGATCAAGGGTGCAAAACGAATTTTGGAGATCGGTACGCTGGGAGGTTACAGTACGATCTGGATGGCCAGAGCGATTGGGGATGGGGGGCGGCTGATTTCTCTGGAGCTCGATCCGCATCATGCCGAGATTGCCAAATCCAATGTGGCGTTGGCCGGACTGGAGGATAGGGTGGAAATCCGGGTAGGCGATGCTGTGCTGCAGCTTGAGGAGCTGGCCAAGGAGAAGGTGGAGCCGTTCGATCTAATCTTCATTGATGCCGATAAACCCAACAATCCGAATTATTTGAAGTGGGCGTTACAGTTCTCACGGCCGGGTACGATCATTATTAGCGATAATGTGATCCGGAATGGAGAAGTGATCGATCATCACAGCACAGACCCTCGGGTGCACGGTATCCGCAAATTCATGGATATGCTGTCCGCCCACTCCGCGATTTCCGGCACGGCGATCCAAACAGTGGGAAGTAAGGGATATGATGGGTTTTATATCGGAGTTGTATCGTGAGCTGCTAGACTGGAGCATCGTTCCATTTACGGCGATCTGTATCGGGTTAATGGCAGAAGGAATAAGAACAGGCAGCAATCAGATCCGTCTGTATTGGAAAAAAAGGAGGGTGTCCCAAGATCTTAGATCTGGCGGGATACCCTCCTATTACGGTTAAGAAACGCTATTGCTCCGAATCGGGAATGACAAAAGATACGCTTGTCCCTTCACGGGCCTCGCTTTGAATGGAAAGACCGCTCCCATACGTCTGAATCAATCTGCGATTCGTATTGTACAGGCCAATTCCTCTTTTGTCCTCTCGCGGAGCATCCAGCAACCCCTGTACCTTCTCTCTGCTCATTCCCATGCCGTTATCCTTGACCTGAATCAGCGTGGAAAGCTCCTGACGTTCAATACGAATGTGTACGGTTCCGCCCTTAGCGATTTGCATAATACCGTGCTGTACGGCATTCTCAACCAGAGGCTGAATCGTCAATGGAGGAAGCATGAGGTGAATGTCTTGATCCACGTTCCATATGACATGGAGCCTGTTGCCATGTCGCTCCTTCTCAACATACAAATATGCGCGTACAAGTTCGAGTTCTTCCGATAGTGAGACGAATTTGCCGGAGTTTTGATATTGAAAACTGATTTGCAGGTATGAACTAAAGGCCTCGTTAAGTTTTCGCATTCTTTCCACATCAATTTCACTCAATGCGTGGATTGAATTCAAGGTGTTGAACAAAAAATGCGGGTGGATTTGAGCTTGCAGGTAGGCGGCCTCCATGCGAAGACGCTCGTTCACGGACTGCTTTAACGTAATCAATGACTGGATACGGTATTTAAGCTCCATCGGATCCACTGGTTTCGTGACATAATCGTTGGCACCCGCCCGAAACCCCGCATACATGTCGGAGGGCTCGCTTCGCGCCGTCAACAGAAGGACAGGGAGTTCGGAAGGGGAATAACGTTCTCTTATCTTCCGCGTCAGCTCGTAACCAGAAATCTGCGGCATCATCACGTCTGCGATTACCAGATCCCATGGTTTCGTTCCGAGCAATTCCAGCGCTTCCCCGGCCGATGTTGCTAATTGCAGGTGGTAAGGTTCAGTCATCAATATATTTGCAAGCACTCTCAAATTCACAAAATTATCGTCAACGGCTAAAATGTTCATCTGCTCTTCCACTAACGGGACTTCTGCGGTTAGAAGCGGCTGGTCATTCAGGTCGTTCCGGCTTGCCGCCATTTCTTCATAGGCCTCGAGCCGAACAGCCGATAGGTTCGGGGCCATCTCTACGTCAGTCGAATCCGCCAAAGGAAGCGTGAATGTGAACGTCGAACCCTTTCCGATTTCGGAGTGAACCGTCATCCACCCGCCATGAAGCTCCACCAATTCTCTGCTGATGCTAAGGCCCAAACCTATGCCGTTGGTGTCGCCGTATCCGGGATCGCCTTGTTCGTATGGCAGAAATACCCGCTGCTGTGTTTCCTGATCCATTCCCGTTCCCGTATCCGTTATCTCGATGAACATTTGCCCGTTCTTGGCGTTGGCCGTTACGGCAATGATTCCTTCCTCGGTATGTTTGATGGCATTATGCAATAAATTCATAAGAATTTGCACCAGCCTCTTTTCATCAGCCATAACGAGAGGGAGGGCTTCGGATGTGTCTATATCCATTTTCAACTGCACGGCTTTTCCTTCGAGCAAATACTTCAGAATATCGATAACGCCATTTACGATAGAGGGAAGGGATAGCGGCTCGGCATGCAGTACGATTCGCTTCTCCCTCAGCCTTACGGCGTCCAGTAGATCATTCAGCAAATGCGACATCTGGCGTCCAACCTTAACAAGGAGCTTCATATCCTCCGCGCTTCGATTGTCCATATTTTGCTGTTCCCTGTCTGAGACGCTCTGGGCGATACTCATGATTCCGTGCAGCGGCGTTCGCAGCTCATGTGACGTCTGGGCCAGAAACCGGTCTTTCATTTTGTCCGCTTTCTGCAATTCGCGGTTGAGCTTGCTGATTTTATCGACGTTGCGGAAATAACGCTTAAACCAATAGGCAGAGAAACCGATGATGGCCGCGATGACATCAACGGGGTAATACACTTTTGGAAGTTCCTGATATTTCATGAGTGCTCCCCAAATAACACTGGAGAAAACGCCGCTGGCTGCCAAGAGCAGAAAGATCGCGTCATCCCGGCTTGCAGCCACCATTCGCCCGAACATATAGATCGAGATGATGATCGGCAATATATAAAAAACGGTAAAAACCCTATACTCCACTGTCCAGAAAACAAGCGAAGCAGGAGCGATAGCAATAAATCCGGAATATAAAAGCAGGGAAACGCCATAAGTGGTAAACCATCGGCTGCGGGTCTTGATGGTGAAACTTCTGGTCATCTTCAATATGAAAAAAGATAGCCAGGAATAAGACAATATGGAGATTTTAAGATCCCAATCGTAATTGATGGACAGCCATTTCAGCAGTAAATCGTCATCTGACACTACAATCGTCACAGATGCGGTGAGAAGCAGCAGAAAAAAATCAAGAAGCGTCCATTCCCGCGGATTGAATAAGAACAGGATGCAGGAATACAGACTGTGAAGGATGAGCACAACGAATGTAATGAGCTGAAGATCGATGGAAAGTCCGCGTTCATCATGAATGGCTTGGCTGGATCCCAGCTTGATGGAACTTACAATTCCGCCTTGGCGTGGATGCTCATGGTTGGCCACGCGTATAATCAAATCGATCTCTTTCGTGTGTTTAGCGGGAGCGTAATCGACAACGAAGGGACTTCGAGCCGGTGAATAGTTGTCTTTGGCGTCCTCTCCGGTGTTGCCCATCTCTCCCATCTTAAGGCCGTTTATCTCGACGCTCGCCGAAGCCTGAATCTGTTGGATCCAGAACGACAGGGGGGCGGTTAAGGATGGATCGACCAGAATACGAAGGCGATAGGTTCCGGTACCATAGGCAGATCCGGATTCCTTCGTTTGGCTCCCCCGCCAATTTCCCGGAACCTGCACATATCGATGCTGCGGATTGGTTTCCTCCAGCTCTTGTTTTGTGGCAAGCATGTCAGGATAGAACTCCCATTCTCCATCCAATGTTATGGATTTGGAATGTATGAGGTCCCAGCTGCGTAAGTCGAGCACCCCTTGGGAGGCTTTCGGATGGTGAGGAGGAACGAAGGCCTCGATCCAATACCACCGAAGGCTGAGGAGCACGGACAGAAAAACAGCAACGGCCAATATATACTGAAGAATCTTTTTAGTTTGAATGCGATAGGTATGGTTTGCAGATCGTGTTGGCACGGTTCACGTTCCCTTTTAGGTTTGGTATGGTTTGAAATCCGAGAATTCTTCTTCTTAATATACGAGAAAATGTGTCGATCGTATAGCTATTCCCCAACAAAAAGCGTTCGTTCGGTTCTTTGGTAGCAGTCCCAGGTACTCACGGATAAGGTTTCCGTTCACTTTTATTGAAATGGCATAGAAAATAACCGCCCTTTTACCTGTCATCGATCAGGAAAAAGGCGGCTCATGTGGTTATTGTTCAGGTTTGGATCTTCCTTGTACTGGCTACATTCCTACGTCATGTCCGGAAGTGCTCTTTGCGCCCTGCTCCTTGGGGGTGAACGGCCACCAGTTAGCCCGGCCGAAGATACGGACCATCACCGGTACGAAGAATGGGAGGAACAGGAGTGCGTAGAGCACCAGTCCGACCAGGACAACCGTTGCGATCTGCATCATGGACAATACGCCGGACGGATACATCGCCGCAAAGGTACCGCCAAGAATGACTACAGCGGACAGAATCACAGTACCCATGTTGCGCATGGCATGCAGAATGGCATCCTGAACATTCCAGGACTTGTTCTCGTTGAAACGCGCCATGAGGAAGATGCTGTAATCCACTCCAAGCGCAATCAGCATGACAAAGCTGAAGAACGGCGTGGCCCAGGTAATGCCGGAATACCCGAAGCCGTGAACGAAGATCATCTCCGTAACGCCGACAGCGGTAAAGTATGTGATGACCAGTGAAACAATCAGATAGATCGGCATCACGATGGAGCGCAGCAGCACGACCAGGATAATGAAGATTCCGCTCAGCATGAGAATCACGGTTCGCGTGTAGTCTTCATTCGATATGTTCTGCAAATCGTTGTTCGTGCTGGTAATGCCGCTGATGGCAACCTCGGCATTCTCCAATTTCGTATCTTTTACTGCGCGATCTACAGCGGATTGAATCTGTTCAACGCTGCCCAGCGCTTCCTCGCTGTACGGATTGGTTGCCAGAACCACATCCAGCGTCATTACTTTCCGGTCATCGCTCAAGTAGGTATCGAATACCGTCTGGAATTCTTCGTTCTCCAGGGCTTCCTGCGGAATGAAGAACCCGCTGAGCTCTTCATCCTGAAGATCCTGGATCTGCTGCAGATAATCCTGAGCGGAGTGCAATCCGTCCGAAATTTGTTTCAGTCCGTCTGCGCTGGCGTTCAGTCCTTCCGTCAGTTCCCCAATCTGGCCGGTAAGATCGCCAAAGCCGTCGGCAAGCTGCTTCTGTCCGCCCTGCAGCTGGTCTAACCCGCCTGTAATGGAAGGGATTTGGCTCACGATCTGTCCTTGCCCGTTAGCTGCCTGCGAAAGGCCGGATTGAAGCTCGGCGATACCGGCCACAAGCTGCTGTAGACCGTTGGCAAGCGCCGTTTGTCCGGCGGCTGCCTTAGCGTAGCCTGCGTTTGCTTCCGATAAGCCGGCTGACGCACCTTTAAGCTGCTCGGAGATTTGTCCTAACCCTGCCGCCAGCTCGGCTGTGCCTGCGGCCGTTTGCGTAACGGTGCCTTTGATGGTCTGATAGTCGGCATCCTGAATGAGTTCCGGGTGGCTGCTCTCCAGTCCCGTGAAGGAGCCTTCAAGTCCACTCAGTGCAGCCGCAACGCCGCCCAGCTGTTCTTTAAGTCCGGCAACGCCGCCTTCAAGAGCTGCTAATCCGGTATCAAGCTGTTTATAACCTTGGAGTAGCTGGGCATGAGCTGCAGCTAACTCCTTCGCGCTTTTCGCAGCCTGGGCAAGCCCTGCTTTGAGTTCGCCTGCGCCTGCGCTGCCGCTCTGGATTCCTTTTTGAATGGCGCTGAGGCCCTGGCCAAGCTCCGTGATGCCGTCCTTGAGGTCGGCGGTTCCCTTGGTCAGCTCCTTGGCTCCCGCCGCGGCTTCATTCAGCTTCGGCGTATTCTCGCTGAGCTGCTTGCCTGCTTCGGATAGTCCATTCTGAATCTGGGTCAGTCCGTCTTTGGACTCTCCCAATCCTTCATTTAACGTTTTCACTTGAGTGGGAATGAGGAAATCGTTGATTTGCTCGCCGGTTGGACGGGAGAGCCCGCGTACGCTGGACACGCCATCCACCTTTTCCACTTCCCGGCTGATTTTTTCAGCGAGTCCCATGTATTCCGCCGTATCCATCCGGTCATCGTTCTTGATCACGATGGTGGATGGCAGCGATTGTCCGGGGCCGAAGCTGTCCGAAATAATGTTAAAGCCCTTGACCGAAGCGTAGCTTGGCCCGATTTCCTCCAGGCTGTTAAACGACAGCTTGCCGCTGTACGTAGCCAGGAAAGGGGCCACGATAACGGCTACGACAAGCAATGCAGCCCAAGGGCGCTTAAGTGAGAAGGAACCTGCCGCTCCCCAAAGCTTGTTTTCGCTATGCTCCAGCTTGCCGCGCGACGGCCAGAATAGCTTCTTGCCCAGCACCGCCATGAAGAACGGAACGACGGTAACCAAGGCCAGGAGCATAACGGCGATGCCGATGGCAACCGCAACCGCGGATTTGTACAGAATGAATTTGGATAACCCGATGGCTGCAAAGCCGACAAATACGGCAAGCCCGGAATAGATCACGGTGCCGCCTGCTTTTCGGTAAGTCTCGATGATCGCCGTCTTGGTATCCTCCGACGTGGTGAGTTCTTCCTTAAACCGGCTGATCAGCAGGATACAGTAGTCGGTGCCAATCCCGAACATGACGGCCACCATAAAGATCTGAGTGAAAGTCGATATCGGGAAGTTGAACTGGTCCACGAGAAAAGAAACGACCGACTGCGACACGATATAACTGAGCCCTACGGTCAACAGCGGGACGAACGGTGCCACGAAGGAGCGGAATACAACGAACAGAATGAGGAGAATAAAGACAACTGTAATGTATTCCGTTTTCTTCAGGCCTTCCTCGGAGCTGACGATGGTATCTTCATTAATGAGGCCTTCGCTTGTCAGGTAATGATCGGCTTGAACGCCTTCCAGCACCTGATTAACCTTCTGGGGCAGCTCTTTCACGGCTTCCTGGCCGCCGCTGACCTGAAGCGCGACCATGATGGTCTTGCCGTCTTTTGCAATCAGCGTGTCTTCCAGCTCCGTTTGTGTGAACGGTTCATTGATAGAATCGATATGGAGACTTTCTTTATTATCGTTTAAAGCTTGAACGCCCTCCCGGATGCTCTCCTTATCCGATTCGCTTAACCCATCGGGTTTATTGAAGACGAGCGCAACCTGATGCAGGGTTTCCCCGCTCACGCCGCCGGAGGCTTCCTTGAGAATTTCCGCCGCGCGCGAAGAGGTATAACCGTCCGGTACGGATAATTGCCCTTTCTCCCGCACCAGATCCGACATGGACGGCGCGAACAAAAACAGCATAACTGCGGCAGCCAGCCACAAAACGATAATGGCCCATCTTGCTTTCAGTATGGCTTTCAATTCTTTCTCCCCCCTGATTCAAACATCAATTGCCCGAGTTTCTCGAACATCGAGATAAACATTTCGATATCTTTTTCTTCAAAATGCTGCAGGTAAGGGGAGACGATCTCCCTCATCTGTTCCTGGGCAGATTCAAAAATCGTATGTCCGTATTCCGTCAATGTCAGATACACCAGCCTGCGATCTGCTTCGTCCCGAGTTCTGTCGATAATGCCGGCATCCACGAGACGGTTGACGATAGCCGTAACCGAGCTTTTGCCAACCGCGAGCGCTTCCGCCAGATAGGATGAAGTACAGTGATCCGTGCCGTTGACCAAGCGTACCACTTGAAACTGGTCACTGGTCAGATCCTCGCCGAGCTGCTCTCGAATCTGGGCGTTGATCCGCCTCGATACAAGCAGATAGACATCGACATACCGGTCGATCCACTGCTTTGCCTTGTCGTTCAATGATAGTTCTCCTCTCGAATAGTTCACGTATGAAATAGTTTCATTAATGAACTATATGGCAGAAGGAAAGAAAAGTCAACATCCGCATGACGGCACATAACAGACCGCCTTGGAAGAAAATCCTCTGGGCAGGTCTGTATGACGTTAATACAACAGATCAATGTCTTCGACGCGGGGAGGCTGGAACTTACCTCGGGTAATACGAATATCCCGGGTATTTCACGACGGGCCACTTTTCTTTGCGCAAAGCATCGGTGACTTCGTTCCCGACTTTCAGGTTATCCTGGACCAGATCCCGAGGGGTCAAAGCCATCCATTGATTCAAGGAGATATCCTCGAACCGGTCGCTTCTGAACATCTCCAGAAACCACAGGGTTTCCGTACCCGTGTTCTGTATGTAGTGGCCGAAGGCAAAGGGGACATATCCCACATCACCGGCTCTGTAATCGAAGGTCCGCGCTGCTCCATTCCCAGCAAACACGGTCATTCGTCCTTGTCCGGCCAGGTAATACTGCCATTCATCCTGATTCGGATGCCAATGAAGCTCCCTCATGGCGCCCGGTTTGATCTCAACGAGCGCGGCAGCAACGGTTTTGGAGATCGGAAAATTCCCTGAGTCCACGATTCTTACACTTCCCCCGGGGGTTAGAATCGGTTCTTGCGCCAGCAGCCGATGCTTGAAACTCAGCGGCACTTTCCCGTAAGGAGACTGGACCTCTTGGTTTTCGAGCGAACCTGGCACCTGATCCTGAAAAATATAAACCTGTTCCTTCGGGATATGGCTAAACGCGTTCTCCGGAACGCCGAAGTTGGCGGACAGCACATCCTTTGGCGTGTGGGCAAACCAGTCGGAGATCGATAGGGTATTCAGGTCTGAGAAGTGGCCGTCATCGAAAACCAGCAGGAATTCACAGCCTTCCTCGAGTCCCTGGATCGAGTGGGGGAGACCGGCGGGAAAATACCATAGATCGCCAGGCCCCACATCCGCGATGAAATTTCTGCCGCTTGCATCCATGGCCGTAATTCGGGCGCTGCCCCAGATCATGTAGGCCCACTCCGCTTGCTGATGCCAATGAAGCTCCCGGACGCCGCCGGGCGTAAGGCTCATATTCACGCCGGCCAGCGTGGTTGCAATCGGGAGGTCACGTACCGTAATTTCCCGTGACCAGCCGCCATGATTTAGCTGCATATGCGTGTCGGAGAACGACATTTTCAGATTGGGCATCAAGCCCGCATCCGTGGCCGGGGGCACAAGCATGTCGGGATTCTCGATATCCCTCATCACATCCCGCGGGCCATAGTCCGGCCCGCCTGCTCCGTCGCTGCGTATCGGCTGGGGTACGCGGTTGTCATTTCCTCTGTTCCGGTTCTGATCCTCCATGAATCGATATCTCCCTCTCTAGTTTTTTTGCGTAACATATCCGGTTAAACGGCTATCCATAATGGTTATGAGCCATCGCTTGGCTAATATGTTGAGGAAAGCGAGACCTGTTAAAGACGATTATCGCAAGGACATGTAATCCTTTTAATCATAAAAAACCTGATACGGATGGGTCCGATCAAGTTTTTTGTGGGCTTATGGATGGAACACCCTATATGTCTTGGCGAAAGGGCGCAATACGTGTTCCAAGCGTCAGACCCGTCCATACCAGCAGCAAGGTGATCGGCAGGGCGATGATGGTTCCGAGGGTGAGAGAAGTCATATCTATGATGTCTGCATGGAGGAGGCGATAGAGCGCATAAATCCCGTAAGGAATTTCAAGGAGGGCGGCTGTAATGACACCCGGGGTGTATGCCGAGAGGGCGATCGACGCTCCCACATGCTTCACGCCATCCAGCAGGAACACCGTGACAAAACCCGCGAACAGCGCGTTGAATGGACTGCCTATGTCGAAGTTAAGAGCCGTAAGGAGCGTTACGCCGGTGAGAATAAAGCCGATCAGCAGGACGGCAAAGGTGAATTGCAGGGTGATATTTTTATCCCACGGAGTGGAGACGGGCGAGATTTTGGATAGCACAGGGTTATACTTGTTCTTCCTGAGCCACCGTTCCATCGTGGCAATCTCTTCTCCATCGTGAATGAAAAATACAACCGGCAGCAGCCACAATATCATGACGAAACTCCAATCTGGCATGAATGACAGCATGATCTTCATTTCTCCCTTCAATCTAACAATGTTTTCGATATCTATATAAACTGAGTGTACACTCAATTTCAAAGGATAAAAGAAGCTGATGCAGAGGTGCTGTTTCTGTTCTGCGATCAGCTTTTCTATTCAATCCTTCCTGAGATGAAATCGGCGACTTAGAATTCTTCAGTCAAACCATGCATCAGCAGCCGAACAAGCTCGCGAATATACGATTCGTCCCCGAGCGGGAGCGTTTCCTGTCCGAAGCGGGTATGGAGCAAACAATAGACCAGAATGGAGGAGGTCATCATCATCATCGCGGTCTGAACCGTATGTTCTGGTTGATGCTTCGATCCCGCCGCCTGTTTGAATATGCTGCTGCCTGCTGTCCCAATACCCCCGATCAGCTGTGATACCTCATTCGATACCTCGGCATCCTTTATGAGTTCCGGTGACCAAATGAGCATTAGATAATCCATGTTTGTCCTGAGGAACCCAAGATACGCCAACCCGAATTGAAACAGGGCCTCCTTCGCAGGCAGCTTCGACAGTTCCCCCGCCTCCTCCTGAAGCTGTGTAACAAAGGAAAAATTGTTCACAAGGTAGAGCAGCAGCTTCCGCTTATCTCCGAAGTGGTAGAAGATCAACCCTTCGGCAACGCCGCTTTCGGCGGCAATCTCTTTGGTTGTCGTCGCATGATATCCCTGCTGGGAGAACAGCTTCAGAGCAGCGTTCAATATCCGTTCCTTCTTGGCATTTCGATTGGTTGCAGGCATAGGCAGATGGCTTCCTTTATCATGTAATGTCGAATCTTAGAAAACTGAGTGTTTACTCAATATTACAATCATTTCCCAAGTATTGTCAACTTTCGAAATATCAAGGCATGGAATGTTCTAAATGTTCATTGTTATTGATAATAATGAAGGGAGGATGGTTAAGAGCATCTGCCTATGTGATGGAGAAGAGGAGAATCACATCAATTGCTTGTCTGTTTTTCGGCATGCAGTTTATGTGTTTTTTTGTTCTCTTTTTTGCGAATCCTTGCGTCTTTTCGAATGGCAAAGCAGAAATTTTCGAAGAAAGGGGAATGTCGGTTGTCAAGTAATGAAAGCGTTTTACATGGCAAGAAACCTAAAAGCGCCGCTGTAAGAAAAAGGCTCTGGGGTGAGCATGCTTTAGCTTATGGATTTCTGGCACCCTCCATCATCTTGTTTATGATGTTCTTGTTCTACCCGATGCTGAAATCGGTTTATCTCAGCATGACGATAACGGATCCGCGGGGCCAGGTTGTTGAATTTGTATGGTTGGAGAATTTTATCAGGCTTCTATCAACTGATTCATTCTATAAGAATCTTGGCGTAACGCTGATGTTTATTTTGTTTACCGTGCCCACCTCATTGATCTGGTCGCTGTTTCTTGCCGCCATTACCCACAACAAGCTGCGAGGGATGAAGGTGTTTCAGTTTGTTTTCTCACTGCCGATTGTCATTTCCGTCGGGACCGGCTCGATTATATGGTTTCTGTTGTTTCATCCTACGGCGGGCATGCTGAACTATTTTCTAAGCTTCGTTCATCTGGGGCCGATCCCTTGGTTAACCGATCCTTCCTGGGCTCTGATCTCGATCTCAATCATGACGATCTGGATGAACATGGGGTTTCTGTTTATTGTGCTGTCCAGCGGTTTACAGGGAGTTCCGGAGGAAATATACGAAAGCGCCAAAATGGACGGCTCCGGGCCGATCCGCACCTTTATCCAAATCGTACTGCCGCTGCTGTCACCCACGATTTTCTTTGCTTTGATTGTATCGGTTATCGGTGCATTTCAAGCCTTCGGACAAATTCACATTCTGACCAAGGGTGGCCCGATCAACTCTACCAATGTCATGGTTTACTCCATTTATCAGGATGCCTTCGTCAATTTCCGGTTTGGCATCGGCAGCGCACAGGCACTGATCCTGTTTGCGATTATTCTGCTCCTTACGCTGCTGCAGTTTAAAGTTTTGGAGAAGAAGGTGCATTACCAATGACCCTGCGCGGAATCACGTCCCTGTTCACCTACCTGCTGCTTATCCTCCTGTCCTTGATTGTGTTATATCCGCTCATCTTTACGGTGTTCTCATCTTTTATGACTGAGAAGGAGGTAGCTAATTTTCCACCACCGTTGTTCCCGTCGAGCTTCTATCTGGGCAACTTTTCGGAGGCCATCTCCGGCTTCCCGATCATTCGCTTCATTCTGAACAGCTTCATCGTCTCGACGGCCATCATGATCAGCCAGGTTATTACATCGAGTCTGGCCGCATACGCGTTTGCATTTTTGAATTTTAAGGGCAAGGCACTGCTGTTCGGACTCTTTTTGTCAACGATGATGATTCCTTGGGAAGTCACAATTATTCCGAATTATCTGACCATTAAGGCTTGGGGCTGGATGGACAGCTACCAGGGATTGATCGTGCCGTTTATGGCAGGAGCTTTTGGCGTGTTTTTGCTGCGCCAGTTTTTTCTGCAGCTCCCGCGTGAGCTGTTTGATGCGGCCAAAATCGACGGGTGCGGTCATATCCGCAGTTATCTGTCCATGGTGCTGCCGCTGTCCCGGTCTTCCATTGCCACCTTGGCGGTGTATACCTTCCTTACGCACTGGAATCACTTTTTGTGGCCGCTTTTGATCACGAACCAGGCCTCGATGCGAACCGTGCAGATCGGGGTGGCTATGCTGCAGCATGCGGAGGTGATGTCATGGAACCTGATTCTGGCCGGCGTGACCATCGTGCTGCTCCCTTCCTTTGTGCTGCTGGCTTTTGGCGTTAAACAATTGGTGCGCGGAATCACCGCTGGCGCGTTGAAAGGTTAGTGCGGTGGTTGACCTGTCGTATGCAGGTTTATCATAGGAAACATTTTACGAACGAAAGGGGAAGGAATCACGGATGAGAAGAACGAGGTTGGTAAGTATCTTGTTAGCTGCGATCATGCTGCTTAGTGCATGTAACATTAACATGGGCGAGGAGCCTGAAAAGGGGACGGATCCCGTACCAAAGACGGATGCCGGCACTCAAAAAGTGGTGTTCTGGCATGCGATGGGAGGAGCGACAACCAAGGTGGTTGATCAATTAGTCGCCAACTTTAACGCTTCGCAGGACAAGGTGCAGGTAGAGGCGGTGTATCAGGGAACCTATGATGACCTGTTAAGTAAACTGAAGGCGTCGATGGGTTCGAATGAGGGACCGTCCGTGGTCCAGATGTACGAGATCGGCAGCCGGTTTATGATCGATTCCAAGCTAATTACAACCATGCAGGAGTTCATTGATGCGGATCAGTGGGATGTGTCACAGCTGGAGCCTAACATCAGCGGGTATTATACATTTGATGATAAGCTGTACTCCATGCCTTTTAACTCTTCTAATCCGATACTGTATTACAATAAAGACCTGTTTAAGGATGCAGGGCTCGACCCGGAAAGTCCGCCCAAAACGTTTGAAGAACTGAAAGTCGCGGCAGACACCATATCGAAAAAAGGGAAGGCGGTAGGAGCGAATTTTGCTATATACGGCTGGTTTATGGAGCAGTTGTTTGCTAATCAGGGGGCGGAGTATGTAAACAACGGCAACGGCCGGGACGATCTGGCGACCGAGTCGCTCGTCAATACCGAGCCTGGCGTAAAGGTGCTGACTTGGTGGAAGGATCTGATCGACTCCAAGGCAGCCAATAACCTGGGACGTAAAACCGATGATTCCAAGAAGGCTTTTTCGGCCGGTCAGGTCGCCATGATTCTGGACTCAACCGCAGCCTTGAAGGGACTTGTGGATAGCGCGGAAGGCAAGTTTGAAGTAGGCACAGGCTTCCTTCCGAAGCCGGAAGGAGCGGGAGAAGGTGGTGTTATCGTGGGCGGTGCAAGCCTGTGGATGATGAACAGTCGTCCTGAAGCAGAGCAAAAAGCCGCATGGGAGTTCATTAAATTCCTAACCTCTCCATCGGAACAGGCTTACTGGCATATCAATACCGGGTACTTCCCGATTACCACGAAGGCGTATGAAGAAGAAAGCGTAAAGGAGAACCTGAAGAAATTCCCGCAATTCCAGACGGCTATTGATCAGCTGCACCAGACGAAGCTGGTTAAAGCGACCCAAGGTGCTGTGATGGGCGTATTTCCCGAGGCAAGACAGATTGTGGAAGGTGCGATTGAAGAGGTGCTGAACAACAAAAAGTCACCGCAGCAGGCACTGGATGACGCAGCGAAAGAAATTACGACCAAAATCCAGGATTATAACCGTACCGTGAAGTAGCATGGATGGGGAGCCTCAAACTCAGGAGAGACAGGGAGTAACAAGCCGATCCATCAGGATCGGCTTGTTGGTTCGCAGCATGAAATGCTCAGCCAACAAACGATTCACCGGCAGTCCTCAACCGCAAGCGACGGAATCATGATTACCCGCGTTCTCTTGAGGCTATACTGGTGGTGTTTGAGTTTACAAAAGAAACGCGAAAGCGTATACTCAGACAAAATAACCGTTAATTATAGTACCTCACCGAATAACAGCCACTTCGTGAGGAAATATTCCCTTCCTCGTGTTAACACTCACATTTAGGGCGTATATAACGTTATTCGAAGCTGAATGCCCCTATCCCGGCAAGAATGCGATTCATCGCGCTTATCGGATGGAGGGCGTTTTTTCATATTGTGGCGTACATAGATAGGGGATAGACAAGATGAGCAGATTGACGAAGGAATTGGCGCAAGAAATTGTAACGCGGACGATGCAAGTGATCCATTATAACGTGAACGTCATGGATGAAAGGGGGCGGATTATCGGTTCTGGCGACCGCTCGCGCTTATATCAGAAGCATGAAGGGGCGCTCATTGCGATTGAGAGGAAGGGTCGCTTCGAGATTGACGAGGAAAGCGCCCGCAAGCTGCAAGGGGTGCTGCCCGGAACGAACCTGGCCATTCACTTCCAGGGCGAAGTGGTTGGGGTCATCGGCATTACCGGCGATCCGAACGAGGTGACCAAGTACGGCGAGCTGGTGAAAATGACGGCGGAAATGTATTTGGAGCAAGCAGATCTGCTGGAAAAAGCCCAATGGGATAAGCGGATGAAGGAGGATTTCCTTCTGTCCGTCATTCATGCGGACGGCAAGGATCATGCCATGCTGCGCCTCCAGGCGGAACGGATTGGCTTTCATCCGGATAAGGCGCGGGTTGCATGCATTATGGAGCTGACCGGTGCGCAGGACGCGAATTCGTTGTCTACGCTCAAGCAGGTGGTCGAAATATTGGAGGGTCGGCCCGCCATCGACCTGATCGCCATTCACAATACGCGCCAAATCGTGTTGTATAAGCCCCATCTCCATCCGCGGGAGCCGAACGCCGACATATGCGAAGGCATCCGCCACATTCGCAGGCTGCTGGAAGAGAAGCGGATTGCGCCGCTCCGCATTGCGGTTGGCAAGGCGTATTCCGGCATCGACGGCTTAATCGCCTCTTACCGTTCCGCGCAAGATACGATGCGGGCAGGCAAGGCGATATTCCCGGAGCAGACGGTATACTACGGCGAAGATATGCCGAATGAGACCGTGGCAGCGAACGTTATGCCCTCGTGGGTGGCGGAAGAGCTGAAGCGGCTATGGTGGCGATTCGCGCAGGAGGATAAGAGCGGGGAACTGCAGCAGACACTGGAGGCCTATTATGATGAGAACGGCGAGCAGCAGCGCATCGCCGAGCGGCTGTCGATTCACCGGAATACGCTTCGCTACCGGCTGCAGCGCATTCATGAGGCGACCGGCAAAGACCCGAGGCATTTTCGCGATTTATATACGCTGATGACGGCCCGCTGGCTAAGCGCGCTGGAAGAGAGGAAGCCGGAGAGCGACGGCGTCTGAAGGAACAGGCATGATTTGTGCATTTGAACAAAAAACATGTTATATAAAGCGCTTTATTTCATTTTTATGCATGATGAAGCGCTTTCAGGTTACAGGTACAGTAATAGTATAACGAATGGAGACAACACATTAGGGGGTCTTGACTATGGACGTATCTGTAACTGTGCTTGGTGCTTTGACGGCATTGGTTGTAGCGATTGTGCTTATATTGCGTAAAGTCCCTCCGGCCTATGGCATGATGATTGGGGCACTTGCCGGGGGAATCGTCGGCGGAATCGGGCTGGTTGATTCGGTGAATTTGATGATGGATGGAGCGAAGGGCATGATTCCGGCCGTGCTGCGCATCCTGGCAGCCGGCGTGCTTGCCGGCGTCCTGATTGAATCGGGCGGCGCGAAGACGATTGCTGAAACGTTGGTCCGCAAGTTCGGCGAGACGCGTGCGCTGTTTGCGCTGGCGTTCGCGACGATGGTACTGACGGCGGTCGGCGTATTTATCGACGTCGCGGTCATTACGGTGGCGCCGATTGCGATCGCGATTGCGCAGCGGGCAGACTTGTCCCGCATGGCGATATTGCTCGCCATGATCGGCGGCGGGAAGGCCGGCAACATTATGTCGCCGAATCCGAACGCCATCGCGGCAGCAGACGCATTCCATATTCCACTGACATCGATGATGATGGCAGGAATCATACCGGCTGTCCTTGGGCTTTTTGCCACTTATCTGATCGCGAAGCGCCTGTCCAAAAAAGGAACGAAGATTACGGGCCAGGAAAGCGTAGACGACGGCGCTCAGCAGCTTCCGAGCTTCTTGGCGGCGATGATGGCTCCGATCACGGCGATTGTGCTGTTGGCGCTGCGCCCGCTGGCCGGCATCGTGATCGATCCGGTGATCGCGCTTCCGGTCGGTGGCCTCGTTGGGGCTTTGTGCATGGGCCGCATCAAGCAGATCAATCAATTTGCGGTATCGGGCTTGGGCAAAATGTCGGGCGTGGCTATCATGCTGCTCGGCACGGGGACGTTGGCCGGCATTATATCGAATTCGCAATTGAAGGATGTCATCATCGACAGTCTGGCCTCCTCCGGCTTGCCGGCTTACTTGCTTGCGCCGATAAGCGGCGCGTTCATGTCCTTGGCCACCGCTTCGACAACAGCAGGTACCGCGGTCGCCAGCTCGGTGTTCGGCTCGACGATTATGGGGCTTGGGGTTGCTTCCCTGGGCGCTGCGGCGATGATTCACGCCGGGGCGACCGTCTTCGACCATATGCCGCACGGCAGCTTCTTCCACGCAACGGGCGGAAGCGTCAATATGGCGATGAAGGAGCGGCTGCGTCTTATTCCGTATGAGACCGCAATCGGTCTCGTCCTGGCCGTCGTATCAACATTGGTGTTCGGCGTGTTCGGCTGGTTCTTGTAATCTGCGGCAAAATGATGATTCAGACAGTTGGTCCAGACTGATGGAGAGGGAGTGGAGAGAATGAAGGTTGTAATTGCTCCAGACTCATTTAAAGAGAGTTTATCCGCATTAGAGGCATGTCATGCCATAGAGAAGGGAATGCGCGCCGTGTATCCCGAAGCGGATATCGTCAATGTGCCGATGGCTGACGGCGGGGAGGGCACGGTGCAGTCCTTGGTGGATGCGACAGGTGGACGATTGGTTCACACCGAAGTGACGGGACCGCTTGGCACCCCCGTGACCGCGTTCTACGGCATACTTGGTGACGGGAAGACCGCGATTATCGAGATGGCGGCTGCCTCGGGACTGGCGCTTGTGCCGCCGGAGCAGCGCAATCCGCTCGCGACGACGACGCGCGGCACCGGCGAGCTTATTACGTCGGCGCTGAACGAAGGCGTCAGCACGATTATTCTCGGCTTGGGCGGCAGCGCCACGAACGACGGCGGCGCTGGCATGGCGCAGGCGATCGGGGTGCGGCTGCTTGACGCCGAGGGCTCGGAAATAGGCCATGGCGGCGGAGAGTTGCATCGCATTGCCCGCATCGATACGGGCGGAGCCGATCCGCGGCTGAAGCAGGTTGCCTTCGTGGCCGCGTGCGATGTGGACAACCCGCTGACCGGCGAGCGCGGCGCCTCGGCCGTATTTGGCCCCCAAAAAGGCGCCGATCCGGCCATGGTACAGCAGCTTGACGGCAATCTCGCCCATTATGCGGCGATGATTAAGGCATGCTTGGGCCGCGACGTGGCCCGGATTCCCGGCGCTGGCGCAGCCGGAGGGCTTGGCGCCGGTATGCTCGCATTTTTGGCCGCTGAGTTGAAGCGGGGCGTGGATATTGTTATCGAAGCGACGGGGCTGGCTTCGCATGTGAAGGATGCGGATCTCGTCATTACGGGAGAAGGCCGCATCGACGGCCAGACGATTTACGGCAAAACGCCGATGGGCGTGGCCAAGACGGCCAAGCGGTATCGAGTGCCGGTCATCGGCATCGCGGGCTCGCTTGCGGACGGGCATGAAGCGGTGCTTGAGCATGGCATCGATATGGTGTTCACGATCGTGCCCGGCGTATGCAGCCTGGACGATGCAATAAGCCAAGCCGCCGCCAATATGGAGCGTACCGTGCGCAATATGGCGATGACGTTAAAATGCGGTAGCAAGTTGGCTTGAATAAGATGATAATTAGAGACGATGGAATTCGAGTATAGGATTAGATAGGCAATCCTGTTGCTAAGGGGCGACCCATAAGCAAGTCTGCTTACTCGATGAGACGGCTCAATGGATGAAAAAATATCAAAAAATGGCGGTTCCAGGGAGGTCAGTCCTGTACCGCCATTTCTGTCTTTGACGTAATCCTCCTGGGCAAGAAACTGAAGCACGCTCAAGAAGATTTTCTCCAGTGAGTATCTGCACGGCGTAGCGGAGAGGACAAATCGATTCCGGACAAGCGTCAGCGCTCGCCTTTGCCTCACATTTCATCCTTGTTCAAACCATTCCAAGAAGTGTGGGGGCAACAGCAATGGGAGAAACGATTGGTAGACGGAGCGTCTTCTAACAGCAAGAAGAGGGCCTCCGGCAAGATTTAAGATCTTTTGGGACAGCCCCTTGCGGTCGTCTTACCGTGATTCTGCGTAATATTCCACGAGAAAATCACGGAAAGAAATCGCGGCCTTGGACAAGTACCTGGATTCCAGCCATGCTATTTGGAATATGCGGCGGGCCTGAGGCTCGTCAATGCTCAGCTTCGTCAGCTTTAATTCCTCGCCGCTTCTGCATTCCCCGATTAAAGCCACGCCAAATCCGGAACGTACCAGTTCGGCTATGGTTCCGGGGTCCTCCACCTCGCAGACGACCTTCGGCAGAAAACCGGCTTGTTTGCAAAACTCATTATTCATCTTCTGATACGGATGACCTTCTTTATAACCGACAAACGATTCACCTGCAGCCTCGCTTAAGTGAATTTGATTTTTTTCGGCTAAGCGGTGGGTGAGGGGGACGGCCAAGAACACCTCTTCGACGAGTAAAGGCAAGCTGCGTATATCCGGGTGCCGGATGGGCATGGAGGTGAGAAAGAAATCAACCTCGTTATGTTCAATCGTCTGAACCATATCCTCCATCGAAGACTGGATGATATGAAAGTTGACCTTCGGATGTTTGCTTAGAAACAATCTTAAGGGCTCGCGGAGCTGCTCCATGTTGGATAAGGCCAAATGAATACGCCCATGCTCCAGTCCCGCCAGATCCTCGACTTCACGCCGTCCCTCCTCCAGCAGCTGCAGGGCTGCTTTGGCTTTGGCCAAAAATGCTTTGCCATACGGATTGAGGCGGATCTGCCGGCCTTGGCGTTCGAATAACGGAGCGCCAAGATCCTCCTCAAGTCTGGCAATGGTCTTGCTGAGCGCCGGCTGAGCAATATGGAGCTCCTCTGCGGCTTTGGTCATATGTTCAAGTCTTGCTACGGTTACAAAATACTTCAGCTGTAACATTTCCATTCCGGTTCACCGTCCTCGCTTATATACTCCAGTATATGTATACATAGACATTTTTGTATTTTTTATTATCTATCGATGATTATAGAATGATCTCAGAAACAAGATCAAGAGATTCATGAAAGGATGATCGATATGAAAGCCGTGGCGTTTAGTACGATTGGACCGCCGGATGTCCTGCATGTCATGGAATTTGAAGATCCTCAGGCCGGTAACGGTCAGATCAGAGTTAAAATCAAGGCAGCTGGCGTACAGCCAGCCGACTGCGGGATAAGGGGAAGCGGCTGGGCGCCCCCTAATGTGACATTGCGGATGCCGCAAATTCTGGGCAATGAGTTCGCCGGAACGATAGATCAGGTAGGTGAGGGGGTCAGAGGCTTTGAGGTTGGTGAGGACGTCATTGGCTGGTCTTTACTCGCCTGCTACGCGGAGTATGTCGTGGTTGACGCAGATCAAGTGGTTCGTAAACCGGATTCGATGCCGTGGGAAGAAGCGGGCGTGCTGACTGCATCGGGGCAAACTGCCCATACGGCCCTTCAGGCGTTAGGAATCGGTGAAGGCGATACCGTCCTGATTCATGCGGCAGCAGGTGGCGTCGGTTCTTTCGCCGTCCAGCTCGCTCGTGCCTGGGGAGCCCGGGTCATCGGAACGGCAAGCGAGCGAAATCATGATTATCTTCGTTCACTGGGTGCTGTTCCTGTTGTTTATGGTCCAGGCCTTGTAGACCGGGTCAAAGCCGCCGCCCCAGAGGGAGTCAGTGCCGCGCTGGATGCCGCTGGCGAAGAAGCGCTGCTGGCCTCGTTGGAGCTTGTCGGCGACCGGAGCCGCATCGGCACGATTGTAGCCTTCGATCGGGTAGAAGAGCTGGGGGTTCTCGCGATCCGCAGTCAGCGATCCAAGGATCGATTGGCCGAACTGGTTCAGTTATATGAACAAGGCAAACTGCAGATCCATGTGTTCCGGGCGTTTTCGCTGAGCGAAGCAGCAGAAGCTCATCGCACTGTGGAGTCCGGCCACGTTCGGGGGAAGGTCGTGCTGCGGATAGACCAGCCATGAGATGAAAGTCATCGCCTTTGTCCCCGAATTTCAGCCGTTACAAAACAACAATCGACATTTGGGGGCAGCGGCGATGGGAGGGTGATTCGAATGCCGCAGCGTCATACAAAAGACGGAGGAGACGTCCCAGACTAAGGTCCAGGTAGAAACTGGTCCGTGGCAGCGTGTTAACTTTTTCCTTCACGATATAATGAACATATACATAAAGAGGGAATGGACGTGGAGGAATTTATGAAGAAACAGAGTATGATGGCAGTGAAAATCTCATCGCTGTTGATATTTGCTGTCCTGGTAGGATGCGATGCCGCTAATAATGCGGAGGAAGCAGTAAAGCGGGAGCTTGATCAATTGGCACAAGTCGGGAATTTTGGCCGGCGATTCAGCGCTAGCTATCAGTGATCAAGTAAAGCGGGAAGGGAAAGAGTTTGAGTTGACGACGGCTCAGGAAGCAGGGACAGCCGAGGGATTGGCCATCGATCATGCGGTAGGCAATATTGAGCTCATCGCTGTACCCGGTAATGAGATCAAAGTAAAAACCACCGTGTGGTTTAACGAAAGCTTCTTCAAGAATGACAACATTCGTACCAAGGTTACGGAGCAGGCCGCTACTTCTTTTACGCTCAAGGACGACATCCTGGAATTAAGAACGCACCCTAGGGAGGACTCCAGCAAGAGTTTATGGGATTGGTCGCAGAAGCAATTTGGCGACTCCGGATTCATGATAGATTATGTAATCGAAGTTCCGGAAGACATGCAGAATATCCGCATCAAGAATGATGTAGGGAAGATTCGGGTGAACGAATTGAAGGGGGCTTTTGAACTCCAGTTGGGAGCCGGGGAAATTCAGCTGGCCAAAACGGAAATCACGGGCAATTCCAAGATCGTATCCGAGGCGGGCAGCGTGAAACTGGATCTTGAGCAGATCGATAAGGACAGCATGCTGACGGCCAACACATCGGCAGGCAGCATCACGGCCACGTTTGCGCCGTTCATGAAATACACGCTGGATACTGAAACCGAGCTTGGACAGATTACTGGAGCAAGCCGGGGGCAGAGCGACGTAAACGGCGGGGGAGCGAAAATATCCCTGACGACCTCTGTAGGTTCCATTAAAGTTAATCCATAAGCGGGCACATGTTAGCTATGAGCACGTGCCAAATTTCATAACGAGACGCGCTCTATAGTATTCGGGGTTACTCTACGAGTCCCCCTAGTACATAGGGGTATCAAGGATCAATAAACATAAAAAAACAATCATGGATGTAGTTCATCCTTGATTGTTTTTTTGTATGTTAAACAACAGTGTACAAAGGGAGTGGGATTTACATTAATTTCAGCACTTGGCACAGCTGATACAGATAGTGCACGCCGCGTATTTGGTTATGGTTGCGATAGTTGAGGTATACAAGCGTGTCCTTGAGCACGCGTCTGGCATTATCAACTTGATGATGCTCGAGTTCATGCAGTACGTCTTTGATGACTTCCAGCGGGTAATTGGCTGAGCGAAGAATTCGAATGATCATGATCTGGCGGATCTGCGCGCCCTCGAACTTCCGATAGCCGTTTTCCCGATCCCGAGGCAGAATCAGGACGCCTTCCTTCTCCCAGTGGCGGATAGCCGAGGTCGGAACGCCGGTTTCGGCCGCAACCTCCCCGATAGTCAGCTCTCTTTTCCGCCCACGGGCATCGACAACGTCAAGCTGCTCGGTTTCCAGAATGCGGATGGTCCGCTCCGCGAGGACTTTATCCTGCTGCAGATTGGCCTGCACCTCGTTTACAATCCAGAGCGCTTCATCCAGCTCTTTCTCCTGCAGCTTGATCATTACTTGCTTTGTAACGTCTACACCGAAGCCGGGAAACATGGCTCTTATGCATTCGAAGTATGCGGCATGCTCCTCCGTATACACCCGGTATCCGTTCGGGGCACGCTTTGCGGGAGGGACAATGCCCCATTTTTCATAATGCTTGAGCGCACTTGTGGTAATCCCCAGTTTCTTGGCTATATCAATCGGTCTGATACCCATGACGGTCCCCCTTACCTCATGCAAGGATCTGTTTGAATACTTTTTTCTGGGGGATTGTATCATGAAGAACAGCCCAATGAAAAGCCTGCCGGGAAATTAGCTTATATCATTGTCAAGCTCATATTATGAAGATTGACGTTCCAAGAATGCCCGGATGTAATCAATGATTTCTGGTCCATGTGACTCCAACGCAAAATGCCCGGCATCCTTCAGGATGTGAAGCTCGGCATCGGGCAGATCGCGCAGATACGGATGGGCCCCGTTCTCAGGGAAGATATGGTCGCCTTGCCCCCACACGATCAGGGTCGGCGGCTGCGCATCGCGGAAATACTGCTGCCAAGCCGGATATAAGGGAGGATTTGATCCGTAATCCAGAAACAAATCCAGTTGTATTTCCTGGTTCCCGGACCGATCCAGCAGCGCTTGATCCAGCGTGTAGGTGTCGGGGCTAATGAGGGACGTATCACGGACGCCATGGGTATATTGCCATTTTGTTGCCTCGATGCTGGTTAACCAGCGCAAGGCCTCTCGTTTATCCGGATTCGCGGGATCTTCCCAGTACGCTTTAATGGGATTCCAGAATTCCTCGAGCCCCTCCTCATAGGCATTCCCATTCTGTATGATCAGCCCCCGAACACGCTCGGGATGGCGTGCTGCAATCCGGAATCCAACGGGTGCGCCGTAATCCATAAGGTAGACGTAGAAGCTCTGGATATTTAATTGGGCGAGCAATTCCTCGATGAGCTGACTGAAATGGTCAAAGCTGTACTGGAATTGATCATGGTCAGGCGCACTGCTGTAACCAAAACCAGGATAATCCGGTGCAATCACGTGGTACTGATCGGCAAGAGCCGGGATCAATTGACGATACATTTGACTGGAAGTCGGGAAACCATGCAGCAGCAGGACAACAGGCGAGCCGGGAGCCCCCGCTTCACGGTAAAAAATATCCAAACATTCGATTTGAGCCGTGCGATACTGGATTTTATGATTCATCTGATAAATGCCTCCTTGAATTATCTACGAATTTTTATGATGCAATTGTTATGTAGAGCCTTTTGACTGGTCGTAATGATAAGAAGAAAAACACCACCTTATTTTGTTTATTAACCATCTAAATGCGATTAAGGGAATTATACACTCTGATTATTAACCTGTAAATCGTTATTTTGGGTATTAAAAAAGAATCTTAGATGATTTATCTAAGATTCCTTCGTTTGCTGCTGTTTCTGACGCTCCAGATAGGCAGCGACCTTCATGCGGTTCCCGCATGTTTTTGGGCTGCACCAGCGCCTTGTGCTATTTTTGCTATTGTCGTAAAAGCGAAGCACGCACGCCGGATTTTCGCATTTTTTCACCAATTTCAGGTCATGGGTAGTTAAAAAATCAACGGCAGATGCGGCGACCGGGGTCAACAGATCCAGCGGCTTGCGAAAAAGCATCCGGCTTTTGCGGCTGTACGCGTTCCCTTCTGCCACAAGTGTTGTGCGAAGGATTTGCTCCTTCAGCAGCCCATTGACATACTGCAGGCTAGCTTCCTTTGAGGTCTCGTTCACGCTGCCCGGCTGAATCAGATTAAAGAGATGGTCGCGGAGCAGCCGGGCGGCTTCCACGATTCCGGCTTCCTCCTCGGCGCCGTTATATACCGCCTTGCGCAGGTTGCGCTCAACCTCGGACAGCAGGTTCGCCTTCACCATCCAATCCAATAAAGAATCGAATGTATCAAGCAAATCCAGGGGTTGTCCATCAACCGCAATCTTGGTATTCACGAAATCCAGCATCGGATGGTTACCAATAAAATAAAATTCGGGTGCGATTTTTTTCGGCATGGTTACCGCTCTCCTCAAAACATACGATAAGTATTATTTGTAGCCCATTATATAGTCAATGCTGTGTTTATACAAATGAAACAGCATCAAACGTTATACATAAACCTTAAAGCTCCGTGACGGCTTTTGATCTCGAAAACGGCGATAGATCAACCTTTTTCCGTTTGGGATTTTGTACTTGCATCAATGTTGTAAGATGGGTTTGTAAATTGAAGGATTGGAGCCAGGCTTCCAAAACGAAAGAGTAAGCTTGCGAAGCGAGTTTTATTGCGAGGTTTCTCAATGAAGCTAAGCTCCACAAAACTTTTAGGAGGTTGGGATATATGGAAGGAACGATTAAGATTCGCGGTGCCCGGGAGAACAATCTGAAGAATGTCTCGCTTGAAATCCCGAAGTACAAACTGGTTGTCATGACAGGTCCGTCCGGCTCGGGCAAGTCCACGCTCGCGATGGATACGCTGCAGCGGGAGTGCCAGCGGCAGTACATGGAATCCATGGGCATGGTGTCGGACTCGGTCAGCAAGCCGAAGGTGGATTCGATTGAAGGACTATCCCCGTCAATCAGCGTGGGACAGCACATTACGAACCGGAACCCGAGATCCACCATCGGAACGGTGACGGATATCTACACGCTGCTTCGAATTCTGTTTTCTAAGCTTGGTGAACGTACTTGTCCGTCGTGCGGCGATACGGTGATACCTCATGTGGAGGGAGAAGCCTATCACGGTCTGGCTGAGGAGGAAGAGATCAGCGATTCTCACGAGACGGTTCGTTGTAGGCGATGCGGCCATGGTCTCGAAAAATTGACAATGTCGCATTTTTCCTTTAACAAGCCGGAAGGCGCATGCGAAACGTGCAGCGGACTCGGTCAAACGGTGAGTCTGAACATGGAAGCCGTGTTTCGTCCGGAATTAAGCTTAAGGGACGGCGGGGTGGCAACGTGGTACAGCGCTCTTACCGATTATAACACCAGCATTCTGAAAGCGGCAGCCAAGTATTACGGGTTCGCATTCGATGAGTTCATGCCGCTTCGGGACTATGACGAGGTTCAGCGTGATCTCCTGTATTTCGGCGTAGAGAGCGAGCAGTTCAACCGGCATTTTCCTGACGTCAAACCGCCGAAGTCCGTAGGACAAGGCAAGTACGAGGGGGTAGTCACCGGGATATGGAGAAGGTACCGGGAGAAGGGAAGCGAGTCCGGTGAAGCGTCCCTGTTTCATGAGCACCTCTGTCCGGATTGTCACGGAACGAAGCTGAAGGAAGACAGCCGCCGCGTCCGGGTGGATGGAGTCTCCATTAACGAAGTCAACGCCTGGTCGATCGGGGAAGCCTTAAATTGGATGGAGGCGCTGCTGAGGAAGCTGACGGAGGACCAATTAACGATTGTGGAACCGCTCATTCATGATTCCGTTGTCAGACTAAAACGCATTATGGATGTCGGGCTGGGTTACATGTCCATGGAGAGGCAGGTCGTCACGATGTCAGGCGGAGAAGCCCAGAGGCTTCGACTCGCATCGATTCTGGGATCAGGCCTGACAGGGGTGCTGTACATTTTGGACGAACCGACAACGGGACTGCATCCCAAAGATACCAGGGGACTGATCCAGGTTCTGAAACAACTGAGGGATCTAGGCAACACGGTGCTCGTCATCGAGCATGACGAAGAAGTGATGCGGGCCGCTGACCATATCATTGATATCGGACCAGGTGCGGGAACGATGGGCGGTACGGTTGTCGGTCAAGGAACGCTGGAGGAGCTTATCCTTAATCCCACGTCCGTGACCGGATCCTACTTCCGGGAGAACACGATGCTTACGGCTCCGAACCGGCGCAGGGCTGGAAACGGAAGCCTGCTGACGATCGAGGATGCACATTTAAGAAATCTGAAACATATCACGACCTCTTTCCCGCTCGGCTGTCTCATATCGGTGACAGGCGTATCGGGATCTGGTAAATCCACGCTTTTGTTTGATCTTCTGGCGGAATCCGGAAGCGATCAATCAACTCCAAACGGCTGCAAGGCCATCACGGGTTGGGAATCGGTAGGGCAGCTGATTACGGTTGACCAATCACCGGTATCCCGAATGCAGCGCTCCAACATTGCTACGTATACCGATGTTTACACCCATATCAGAAACTGGTACGCCAGCTTGCCGGAAGCCAAGGAGAGTCAATTGACGGCCAAGCACTTTTCCTTTAATACACAAGGCGGGCGCTGCGAGACATGCCAAGGACTTGGCGTTGTGTCAGTGCATATGCACTTCCTTCCGGAGCTGGAGGTACGTTGTCCGGATTGTAAGGGCAAGCGGTTTAAGGAAGAGGTTCTGCGCGTGACCTATAACGGTTACACCATCTCCGACATTTTGGATATGACGATTGAGGAAAGTCTGTCGATTCTGGAGGATCGGCCGAAAATCATGGAATTGACCCGGCTGCTCTGCGATGTCGGGCTTGGGTATTTGAAGTGGGGGCAATCGGTGAGCACCTTATCCGGCGGTGAGGGACAGCGGATTAAATTGGCCAAGGAGCTGAGCAAAAAGACCAAAAACCACACGCTGTATTTGCTGGATGAGCCTTCAACCGGGCTTCACCCTGGTGATGTCCGGCAGCTGCTCGTCCTGTTGAACCGCTTGGTGGACGCGGGAAACACCGTGATTTTGGTTGAACACAATTTGGACCTGATCTGGCATTCGGATTGGCTCATCGATATCGGGCCTGGCGGAGGAGCTGCCGGCGGGTCTGTGGTGGCGACAGGAACGCCTGAGGAAGTAGCGGCTGTGGAAGCCTCGTTCACCGGCCGTTTTATCAAAGAAATCTATATGTGACGTATTGACGTTGAAGGGAGGGATTCAAAGTGGAGCAAACCGTTGTAGAAGAGAAAGGCAAGGTAACGAAGACAACGATCCGATATTTTATCAAGCTGCTGCGTTCTTCGGGTATTCCGAAGCTGGTGCTATTGCTGGCCATCATGCTGAGTTTGGTTGGTGCGGTGACGGGACTGGTCGTCCCGCTCATCACCGGCCAATTAATCGACAATTTTGCTGCAGATTCATTTAATATTCGCACGGTCGGCTTTCTGGCCGTTCTGTTCCTGCTGGAAGCCGTGGCGAGCGGACTTTCCTATTATATGCTTGCCTATGTCGGAAACCAGACGGTGAACAAAATTCGTAAACGGCTCTGGACCAAGGTGCTGGCACTGCCGGTTCCGTTCTTTGACAAGCACCGCTCGGCAGAAACGATGAGCCGGGTGACCAACGATACGAATGAAGTAAAAACCCTGATCACGGATCATTTGATTGCCTTTTGCTCGAATCTATTGACCGTTTTGGGGGCCGTTGCAATCTTGTTTTACTTGGATTGGCGGATGACCCTCATCATCCTGATTGCCGTTCCGGTAGGGTTCGGCATATTAATGCCCATCGGCGGAAAGATGTACAAAATCTCCATCAGCATGTATGGACAGCTGGCCCAGCTGTCCGCCATGCTGACCCAGGTGATCGGTGAGATCAGGCTGGTGAAAGCCTCCAATGCAGAGCGGAGGGAGGAGAAAAGCGGGTATGACGATATGGACAGCCTGTACCGATTCGGCATGAAGGAAGCCAAAATCAACTCGGTCCTGATTCCGTTGATGTCGATGGTCATGGTCGTCCTGCTGGTGGTCATCATCGGATACGGCGGCGTTCGCGTCTCTTCCGGCGCTCTTAGCGCAGGCGAGCTGGTATCGTTTATCCTGCTGCTGTTCCAGATCATGTTTCCTTTCAGCCAGTTTGCCACATTCTATTCCCAGCTTCAGAAGGTGATGGCGGCCACCGAGAGATTGCGGCTGATCCTCGAATATGAGCCGGAGAGTGACAATCGTGCGGTGCGTACTGCACCGAATGGGCATCGGGACGTTGAATTTAAAGAGGTGACGTTTGCTTATCATGAAGGCGAGACCATTCTGTCCGAGGTATCCTTTTCGATTCCTGCCAAGAAGGTCACCCCTCTGGTAGGTCCCAGCGGCAGCGGCAAAACCACGGTGTTCTCCTTGATTGAGCGGTTCTACGCGCCATCCGGCGGGGAGATTTACTTTGGCTCCGAAGCGATCCGTGATTATACTCTGGAGTCCTGGCGGCGAAAGCTAGGGTATGTGTCCCAGGACAGCCCGCTGATGACCGGAACGATCCGGGATAATATCGTCTATGGACGGGAGGAGCCGGTGTCTGACGAGGAAATTGCAGAAGCGGCGAGACTGGCCTATGCGGAGGGATTTATCGAGGCACTGCCGCGAGGATATGACACGGAAGTTGGGGAGCGAGGCATCCAGTTGTCCGGGGGTCAGCGACAACGTGTAGCGATTGCAAGGGCTTTGCTGCGGAAACCGGACATCCTGCTTCTGGATGAAGCGACGGCAAGCCTGGACAGCGACTCCGAGCACGAAGTGCAGAAGGCGCTGAACAATCTAATGGTGGAACGAACGACCGTGGTCATTGCCCACCGGTTATCTACCGTGGTCGAGGCGGATCAGATTATTGTCCTGGAGAAGGGGCACATTACGGGAAGCGGGACGCATGAAGAATTGATTCGAAGCCATCCGTCTTACGTGGAGTGGGCGAAGAAGCAGTTCCAGACCGGGGAATAGGGGACACATGGGGGATTGAACCGGGGAACAACAGTGATCGGCACAATGTTTCGCATACCTAGTTCAACATGTGTTATTAGGATAAGAGGTTTTGTTTCGATCAAGGTCGAATAAAAATAATTAGGTAGAGTAACCTTGGCATAGATGAGTAGGGTGGAGAGGAGATGAGCAGAGCATGGCGCAAATCAAAATATATGGCGTCCGGGAGCGGCTGAATCCGGTGAAGGAGCAGCTGTCGGAAGTGATACATTCATGCGTGGTAGACGTTTTTCAACTTCCGGCGGATAAGAAATTCCATCGTTTTTTCCCCATGAGTCGCGAGGATTTCTTCTTCCCTGACGGGAGAACGGATCGCTACACGGTGATCGAGATCAGCATATTTGAAGGCCGGACCTTGGAGGCCAAGAAACAGCTGATTCGATTGTTATTCGAACGGATCGAGCACTCGCTGCATATCTCTTCCCAGGATGTGGAAATTACGATATTCGAAACGCCGCAGCACAACTGGGGAATTCGGGGGCTTCCCGGCGATGAACTGGCTTTAGGGTATAAGGTGAATATTTAGAGCATCAAGGAAGCTCGAAGTGCAGGGACAGTCCATGCGACTGTCCCTGTTTTTTCATTTGGAGCATGCAGGCATTCCCCAATTTCACTCCTTCAATCGCTCTATAATAAGATTTAAATCGGCAACCAGCTTGGTCATGATGTCGGCTGCATCCGATACTTGCTTAATGGATTCAAAATGTCCCCCGAACGCTTCGACGATTTCATGAGTATGATCCGCCGTTTCACTTGTAAACCGGGTCATTTCTTGTATGGACTGATTCATTTGGTCGGAGCCTGTATTCAACTGCTGTGTGGATACGGAGATTTCTTGCATTTGGAGTGCTACCTGCTTGACGGCATGATAGATTACTTCGAATGAAGCCTTCGCCTGATCGATAACCTGCAGCCCGGTGTTCATATTGTGATCCACTTGGCCGATGCTGCCTAACAGATCAGCGGTTTCTCTATGTATAGTCCGGATAAGCTCCGTGATTTCCTCAACGGAGGAGGAGGATTGCTCGGCGAGCTTACGGATTTCACTCGCTACAACCGCGAACCCTCTACCCGCCTCGCCGGCTCTTGCCGACTCGATGGAAGCATTCAATGCCAGCAAATTGGTCTGGCTTGCAATACCTTGAACCACCTGCAATATATGTCCGATCCGGGCAATATGGTGGTTTAACGCATTTACCGCCTCTTGCGATCTAGTGACGGATTGACCGGTATTCCGGATCTCGGATACGATATTACCGATCATATGACTGCCGAACTCTGCCTGTCTGGCGGATTCTTCGGATGCAGCTGCCGCTTCTGTTGCCGAAGCTGCCACATGCCGGATTCCTACGGCAATATCGCCAATGGCGGCGGTATTCATGTTCATAACATGTAACTGATGATGTGCTCCGGCGGCTACTTGCTGAACAACTCCGCCGAGATGCTTACTGATCTCTGTGCTCTGTCCCGATTGACTGCTTAGCTGCAGTGCCGTGTCATTCAATTGGAGGGAGGTCTGCGACAATTTCGACGTGAT
Organism: Paenibacillus sp. QJM3NY_38; assembly: GCF_056173265.1. Taxonomy (NCBI): domain Bacteria; kingdom Bacillati; phylum Bacillota; class Bacilli; order Caryophanales; family Paenibacillaceae; genus Paenibacillus; species Paenibacillus sp. QJM3NY_38. The sequence continues at coordinate 5,251,821 of NZ_CM149665.1, read as the reverse complement.
CTCTTCAATGATCGCGGCACGCTGTTGATGCTGCTCCTCTTTGAGTAATGTTTCGATCTTCAATGTGCTGATAATTTGCCAACTGGTTGCTGCCGATGTGAAGATCAAGAATAAGGCATGTATGATCAGCATGGTGAGTGAGTAACTGGTTGTTCCGAACACCAGTTCAGGAATGACCAGATAGCCAAGCAGATGGTGTACGGCAAAAATAGCTGTCATCAAAACGATGAGTCTTATATTTTTATAATAGGATAATGCAGCAACAACCATAAAGATGGAAAAGTGAAATTCGACGTGCCCGCCTGCGCCGGCAATCATCGAAATGCTTCCCAGCGTTAGGATGAGCGTATGTAGATACGGAATGATCGGATGATCTGAACGTCGTGCATACACGGCTAGGGATATGGCTAACAAAACAACAGGAACAGCCAGCAGCGCGTACAGTGCGGGGCCGAACTGACTTTCCATCTCGGTAGAAGTGAGTATTCCATGTGTTGTCATGGTGTGATCAAATACATGAAATTTCCGAGCGAGCAGGTGTACAATGCCGGCAATAACGATGACGGCCAGTGAGACTGAATTCATAAGTTTGATTTTTTGTTTCAGCATAAAGAATTTATCGAGCTCCTTATCTTTCGACATCGTGGTTTGAAAATTCCGATACAGCCTACCTATTTGACATGAGTTAAATTTTTCCTTCAAATGGAGATGTGTATTTTTAAAATATAAAAAATTGTTCTATACCCGTTATTTATCGGCATCTCGATTCAAAATTATAGAGGAGGCGTCTGCTTTGACCTTACAGCAGTTAAAATATGCAATTGAGGTAGCCAATCGGGGTTCGATGAATGAGGCGGCCAAACGATTATTTATTTCCCAGCCCAGTCTGTCCAACGCGATTAAGGATCTGGAAGAGGAGCTACATATTACGATATTCGAGCGGACGAACAAAGGGATATCACTTTCGAAGGAGGGGGCGGAGTTTCTGGGATATGCTCGGCAGGTGGTGGAGCAGGCAGAGCTCCTGGAGGGGCGTTATCTGAACGCAAAGCCTTCTCCGCAGCATTTTTCGGTATCCACACAGCATTATGCATTTGCGGTGAATGCATTTGTGAACCTCGTTCAAGAATACGGACAAGATGAATACGAATTGGCGCTGCGTGAGACGAAGACCTACGAAATCATCCAAGACGTCAAAACCCTGCGCAGCGAGATCGGCATCCTGTACCTCAATGAATTCAATGCCAAGGTGATCAACAAGCTGCTGAAGGATGCAGGACTGCAGTTTACCAGCTTGTTTACGGCGAGGCCGCATATTTTTATCAGCATCAAAAATCCGCTGGCCAAGCAGTCCATTGTGACCATTGACGAGCTTCAGAATTATCCGTATTTATCCTTCGAGCAGGGGGAATACAATTCGTTCCACTTCTCGGAGGAAATCCTCAGCACGCTGTCTCACAAAAAAAGCATCCGGGTCAATGACCGTGCGACTCTGTTCAATCTGCTGATTGGTCTGAACGGTTATACCATTTCGACCGGGGTGCTGAGCGCCGACCTGAACGGGAACGAGATTATTCCGGTTCCGCTCGCCTGCGATGAGACGATTAACGTCGGATGGATCAGTCATAAGAATGCGACTCTGTCCAAGCTTGCGACAGCTTATGTCGAGGCGCTGCATGAGGCGATTGCCACTTGATTTTGATGGGGAAATGGTGAAGGGATTCCCGGAGGATCTCATTATTACGACTCACGTATGCCGCGGCAACTATCATTCAACATGGGCATCATCCGGCGGATGCGGACGATTTGGAATTGATATCAAATAATCGCTCTTCATGTATCCCCTTGGGAGGTATCGGAAAAGGATTCCGATAACCCTCTCAGGGGATTTTATTAGCGGTTGGACATGATCTGGTTGCGAAATTCTCCCGGCGACATGTTGGTGAATTGCCTGAACACCCGGCATAAGTAATGGACCTCCATTCCCACCTTTCTCCCGATTTCCTCCAGGGTCAAATCCGTGGTCATCAATAGACCCTTTGTTTTCTCGATCCTGACTTTAATAATATACTGCACAGGTGTCATCTTCATTTTGGATTTGAAGAAGCGGATGAAATAGTTGGGATTATAATGGATAAGTCCCGCCAATTGTTCCACGCTGACGTTATCGTTGATATGCTCCTCAATATACTGGAATACCGTGTTCAGCTTCTGCATATCGGGCAGCATGGACAGCGAGAGTTGACGATCGGGAACGATGTCAAGATAATGCCGGACAAGCTTCATCAATATTTCGTTCCTTTGCAGCGGGGCGGTCCAAGCGCTGCTCCCATAGGCATCGATCAATTCCTTGAATAACTGCTCCATATATGCCTCGTCCGGCACATCCAGCACGTGGGGAAGATGAATTAGCTGAAACAAGTTCAGCGTGTCCACCTTGGCGGTAAAATGGCACCAGAACTTCCTGTAGGTGTTGTCGCCCACGACAGAGATGGAATGAAGCGATCCAGCTGGCATGAGAACGATTTGCCCGGGGGAGGGATGATATTCTTGGTCGTCGATCTTAATCCAGCCCTCCCCTTCCCGTATAAAATATAGGGCGTTATAGGACGGTCTCATATTAAAAAAGCGCCAGTTCTGGGACACTTTATCAACCTTGGCAATGGATAAGCGAAGATTCGCGTTAGCCAGGTAATTTTGAATCAACTTCAGGTAGTTTATATCCATTGGCTGCCCCCTACCGGTTGTGTATTTTGGATACATTGATGTGTTTTTTATGCATTTCAAATCCGAGTGGTATTCATTAAGCTAAATGAGAAATCCCATTCAATGACATATCAAGGGGGAGGTAATGACATCGAAGCTTAGGACTGATCTGCTATTCGATCAGGATATCAAAGGAAATCGAGGAGGAATCGTTAAGGAATGAAGATGATGAAACGGATTAAGAATTTCGCAGTAATCGGGTCCGCGGTATTATTAATGACCGCATCCATTGCAGCTGCCGAACCTGCGAAGATCAGTAAACGGACGGTAAAAGATCCTGCAATGGCAAATGCTACCGGACCGACCGAACTTCAATCATCCGGATTGGCTGATGCTCCCTGGTCGGCCGGAACGCCGTTAGACGTGCTTAAGAACGATTTCAGCATATTTTATAAGGATTTGCAAGCGATTCCATATTTCGCTGGCGGCGGCGTTGCTGCAGTAGGGGATGCCGCATTCAATATCAACGTGCCCGATGATTATATTCCATCCATCTCGGCAGCCCGTTATGGCAAAGGGCGTATCGTTGTTGCCGGGAGCAAGGCGTATTTCAATCTGTCCGAGTCGGCGGGTGATGCTGCGGGTAAGCTGGCCCGGAATATTTTATGGTGGTTGACGGACGATGCCTCTACAAATCAAGGCCAAGGCAATGACCGTACCAATCGCTATGAAGATGCATTAGAGCAGCCGGGAAAGAAGATTAGACTGATAACGACCTCCGACGAGCTCATGGTTAATCCGGATTTGCCTATTGAGCTTGTGAAAATCGACAGCTGGGATTCCGTAAACCTGAATCCGCAAAAATATGCGGTAGCCCATGTAGACCAGACGATGAAGGATAAGGATCTCGAAGCGCTGGGTCAATATTTACGGTTAGGGGGCGGCATCATCGTGGCGGATAACCTGAGCGGTGTTGAGGGAATAACGCGCGATACTCCCGAGGAAACCGTGCTTCAGGTCGGCAATTTGAGGGGAGCTAGGCTCAGCCGCGTTTTTGCGATTCAAAAGCTGCTTAACCGTGCTGGGCTGACGCTGATGAACAGAGGCTCGGAGTCCACTGTGGGCGAATCGGCATTGACCTATGACCAAGCCGACGCTCATCATATCAAGACACGGCTCGCGCAAGGCAAGGAAGTGGAAGAGGGGACGCTCACTTATGATCAAATCGAGATCGGTCCGCCGGGTACACCCGCGAATAAAAAGCAGGAGCGGCTCTACCATATACTAAACGAGACAATCGAAACGTTAACCAGCGAATCCCCGCTGTATGCTTGGGCAGAATCGGAGGCCGAAAGTCTTCCGCCTGCCGTGTTCCCGATTCAAAAATTCCAGCAGCCCTATACGAATGCGCTGCATAACTTCCGCTTTAGTCATTTTACCTTGGATCCCGCCAACGAGAAATCTCCTTATGCCGACGCATTTCCGGGAATGGTCGGAGAGGAAGCGACCATCGTCAATGACCGGGAAATCGAGGTCGACTTTGATTTTCCCAATACGATGTACACACACGCTCTTCCGTCCAAAAACTGGATCAGCACCGGATTGTATGCGCCCCCCGGCAAAGTCATTACGCTTGAAGTACCGGAAGGCGTTGAGCATTTAACGGTTCAAATTGGTTCGCATGACGACGATTTGAGGGGATCCGGCAAGTGGGCACGTGTTCCGCTTATCGTAAACCACCTGAAGCTGACACCGGGCATCCATCAAGTGAACAGCCCGTATGGCGGTTTCATCTATCTCATTCCGCTAAAGGCGAAGGAGAATTTCCGGGCAACCGTCAAAATCAGCGGTGCGGCGGAAGCCCCGTATTATGTACTCGGCAAGACTACACTCGAGGAGTGGGAGCGGATTCGCACGGGACCGGTTGCCGTTCCTTTTGCCGAGTTTCAGGGAGAACGTATTATCCTGACGGTTCCCTCGGATTTGATCCGCCAAGTGACCGACCCGGAGGAATTGATGCGGACCTGGGATGAAATCTACGACAGTTATGATGAACTGGTTGGACTTGATCCGGACAGGGCGATGCCTCATACTGCCCATCAATTGAACCGCCGTTACGTCGCTGACGGACAGATCTCTTCCGGGGCGATGCATGCGGGATATCCCATCATGATGCCGTTCAGTTATGCGGCCAACCTGCTGGATGTCGATTATATAACAACAAATGCTTGGGGCTTCTGGCATGAACTTGGGCACGAATACCAGCAGCGGACATGGACGTGGGGCGATGTCGGGGAAGTTACCGTAAACCTGTTCTCTCTATATACCCAAGAGAAGTACGGCAATACCTCCGAACTGCTGAAAGTCGGGAATGACGGCAAAGATTACTACGATCGGGGGATCGCATTCGTAGAGAACAATGACCCGGCTAAAAAATACGGCCAAATCGGCAATTATGAAAGACTGGTGATGTTCAAGCAGCTTCAGCTTGCTTACGGCTGGGAATTCTATACCCGGATATTCGAGAGTTACCGCGAATTATCTCGCGACGAAATTCAAGGCACGGTGGATACTTTTGCCGTCATAGCTTCTCTAACGGCGGGGGAGGACCTGACTGAATTTTTCGACAAATGGGCAATAGGTCTGACGGAAGACGGAAAAGGAAGGATTGCCTCATTGAATTTGCCTGAACCGCAAACCGAAATATGGACGTTAAGAGAGTAAACATGAAAAAGCCAGGTTTCCTCCGGTTGAGGAAGGCTGGCTTCTTTATGTTTGTTATGCAATATAACATATTTTTGTACATGATATTGCATACAAGTGGCTTTTTGCATACAATGGAATGGTAAATGATATGTACGTTAAGATACTTCGGATCCACGGGAGGAATTTCATATGTCCAGTCAATCGTTAAGCGCTTTCTTACAGGATAATCTAACAGAACTCAAGCAGCAAGGACTCTATAATACGATCCAGCCTCTTGAAAGTCCGAATGGTCCGCTTATTACCATTCAGGGTCGTGAATTCGTGAATTTATCTTCCAACAACTATCTCGGACTGGCGAATGATGAGCGATTAAAAGAAGCGGCCATCCGGGCTACGACCGATTTCGGAACCGGAAGCGGAGCCGTTCGCTCCATTAATGGAACGCTCATGCTTCATGTTGAGCTTGAGGAAAAGCTTGCGCAGTTCAAGGGAACCGAAGCGGTGCTGACGTATCAGTCCGGTTTCAATTGCAATATGGCGGCGATCTCGGCGGTGATGGGTGCCGGGGATGCGATTTTGTCGGATGAGCTGAACCATGCGTCCATTATTGACGGCTGCCGATTGACCAAGGCGAAGGTTATCCGTTTTAACCATTCGGACATGGACGATTTGCGTTTGAAAGCGCAAGAAGCGAGAGAATCCGGTTTATATAACAAAATTATGGTCATTACCGACGGCGTGTTCTCGATGGACGGCGATATTGCGAAGCTTCCCGAAATCGTGGAGATCGCCGAGACCTATGATCTGATCACTTATGTGGACGATGCGCATGGCTCAGGCGTTCTTGGCGGCGGAGCAGGCACCGTGAAGCATTTTGGATTGTCGGAGCGAGTGGATATCCAGATCGGCACGCTGTCCAAAGCAGTTGGCGTTGTCGGCGGGTATGTTGCCGGATCACGGGATCTGGTCGATTGGCTTAAGGTCCGCAGCCGTCCGTTCCTGTTCTCCACGGCGCTCCCTCCAGGTACCGTAGCCGCTTGCATTACCGCTATCGACATCCTGCAGAACAGCAAAGATCTGCAAATGAAGCTGTGGGAGAACACCCGTTATCTGCAGGAAGGCCTTAAGCGTCTTGGCTATTCCGTCGGCCGAACGGAAACGCCGATTACGCCTTGCATTATTGGAGATGAAGCAACCACCCAGAAATTCAGCACCAGATTGTATGAAGAAGGCGTGTATGCCAAATCGATCGTATTCCCTACGGTGCCAAAAGGCACGGGAAGAGTTCGGAACATGCCTACCGCCATGCATACGAAGGAGATGCTGGATCGCGCACTTTCCGCATATGAAACCATCGGACGCGAACTGGGTCTGATCTAATAAGGGGGCACAAGTGATGAAACGAATTATGGTAACCGGTGCGCTCGGGCAGATTGGCTCAGACCTGGTGGCGAAATTGCGGCAAGTTTATGGCGAAGAAGCTGTTCTTGCAACGGACATTCGCCAAATCCATCATGAGACGGTGCAATCAGGACCGTTCCGAATACTGGATGTAACCGACCACCAAGCTTTCCATGAAGCAGCTAAAGAACACCGCGCGGATACGATTATCCATCTTGCAGCCCTGTTGTCCGCCAAGGCGGAATCCAATCCCGCACTGGCGTGGAACCTGAACATGGGCGGTTTGTTAAGCGGGCTCGAGACGGCACGGGCATTATCCTGCCAGTTCTTTACACCGAGCTCTATCGCAGCATTCGGGGCGGACACCCCGAAAAGAGCAACGCCGCAAGATACGCTGCAGCGCCCGTTAACGATGTATGGTGTCAGCAAGGTCTCCGGCGAGCTGTTGTGTGACTACTATTACCATAAATTCGGAGTGGATACCCGCGGATTGCGCTTTCCAGGCCTGATCTCCCACTCTGCCCCTCCGGGCGGGGGAACGACGGATTATGCGGTTGAGATGTATGTAGACGCTATTCGCAGCGGCAGCTATACTTCCTACATTGATAAAGGGACCTACCTTGACATGATGTACATGCCGGATGCGATCTCCGCTATCATTGCATTGATGGAAGCAGATCCGGCTAAGCTGAAGCACCGTAATGCCTTTAATGTTACGGCGATGAGCGTCGACCCTGAGGGGATTGCGGCCAGCATCCGCCGCCATATACCGGATTTCAGCCTCGACTATAACGTGGATCCTGTCCGTCAAGCGATTGCGAACGAATGGCCGGATTCTATCGATGCAACTGCGGCACGCGAAGAATGGGGATTTGATGTACAATATGATTTGAACCATATGACCGATGATATGGTGTCAAAGCTTATGGAGAAGCCGCAAGCGGATCAGAGCAAGATCAGTTAACGGCTTAGTTTCAGAAGGAGGATATGGTTACACTTGGAACCCATTCATAAAAAAGTAGGGAGAAATCTGCAAGCTATCCGCAAATCACGGGGTCTCAGCCTCGATAACGTAGCCGAGTTGACCGGTGTAAGCAAAGCCATGCTGGGACAGATCGAGCGGGGGGATTCCAACCCGACGATTTCGGTATTGTGGCGCATCGTCAGCGGCCTCGGCATTTCATTCACCACGCTCATCGAAGAGGCGGAAACCGAAGTGACCGTGGTATCCCCGGAGGACGTGGAGCCTTTTCACGAGGCCGAAGGCGCTTACCGGGTATACCCTTTGTTCTCCTACAACCTGCGCACCAAATTCGAGTCCTATATGGTCATCATGGATCCCGGCTGTGACCATGGTTCAGAAGCGCATAATGATGGCGTGGAGGAATATATTTTTGTGCATCAGGGAGAGCTGGAGCTGTGGCGCGAAGACGAAAGCTACACCGTCCCTGCCGGAAGCTCTGTGCATTTCTCGGCTAATCGGCCTCATCGGTACGTTAACCCTGGGAATGAAACCACGAAATTTTACACGATTATATTCTATGCGGATGCCGCAGCCAGAGGATGATCTTGATAAACAGCTTCACGTATTGATTACCGTCAACCAAATATTAAAGAAAGTTAGTGCCGCCCGGAAAAAATACAGTCCGATCTTAAATATCGACTGTATGGTGTTCCGGGCGGCTGTTTTATATTTAGGACGCAGGGAAAAAGGAAATTGGAGGGAGGGGGAAGTGAAACGGAAGCAGTTCGTTTCTCGTTGCTATTACGAAATCATCGGCAAAGGAGTTGAGCGGTTGATGGGTTTCCACACTAAAAAGTGGTTGAAGCTGTTATTGGCGGTTGCTTGCACGCTTGCAGTCGTTCCGCCGTCAGGGAAGACACTGATGGCGGCGGATGGAATGACGGAGCAGGCTGACGTTCATGTATTAGGCACGAATACCGTAGCGAGCATGGCAACCCAGCATGATCTTGATGTAATTTATAAGGATTTGTCCGGTTATCCGACGGTATCGGCCACCTATAACGGCGGTGTCGCGGCCATCGGAGATCAAGCCTTCGTTCTGGCGGTCAACCCGGACACGACGCCGATACTTGCAGCGGCTCGCTACGGAAAGGGCAAAGTCGTTGTTGCAGGCGATGACTCCTATTTCAAATTCACCTCCGATATTACCGATGAGCGGAAGACGGTGGCACGCAACATCCTCCTGTGGTTAACGGAGGATTCCGAGACGTTGACTTATCAGGAGGCGTTGGAAGGCAAGGGGCGATTGCCCATGTTGTCGGCAACGTGGAAGAATTATATCATCGAAACCGATGTGCCGATCGATCTGGTTCGGTTGGACCAATTCACGGAGGAGCATCTGGATCCGTCCCGTTACCCCGTAGCTTATATTGACGGGACGCTGGAGGATAGCGAGGTCGATGCCGTCGAGCATTACGTCGCGCAAGGAGGTCATGTCGTTGTCCCCTTAAAAGGATGGGTGATGGAGCAATATCCGCACGTCTTCCTTGGGAATGAATATCAGGGCCGTTCGGGCAGGCTCAGTGAAGATTTTCCGGTGCAGCGCCTATTGAACCGGATGGGTCTTGGTCTGATGAACAATACGGCGTCGACTCGAACGGAAACCTTGCCCACATTGACACCGGAGCAATCCGCCAATTACCATTCGCTAAAGCTGCTGGAGCAGGCCGAGGCGATTGAGGCTGGAACGCTGTCACCGGATCAGGTGAACGTCGGACGGCCTGGCGCCGGCGCTGACAAGAAGCTGCAAGTCATCGCTTCGGTGACCGGCGGAACCGTCAGCAGCATCTCCCCGCAAAGTCCGCTATATGCTGTGATCGAGCAGGATGCCAGCGACTTAGAGTCCCAACTTACGTTTCCGCTCGACCGTTCCAAAGCGCCCTATACCAGCGCATTGTTAGCTTTTCAATTGGGACGGATCGGCAATGACCTGACGGCCCCCAAATCCCCTTATGCCGATCAATTTCCCGGAACCGTTCCGGGGGACGCGCCGCGAGTGTCGGGACAATCCGTTCACGTGAATTTTGATTATTCAACCTTTGACTATTTACGCCAAGGGACGGTTCCGAAGAATTGGATCAGCACGGGGTTATACGCACCGGCCGGAGAATGGGTAACGATTCATGTTCCTGAAGGCACCCAAAATTTAGATGTGCAGGTAGGGGCTCACACGGATAATTTGACAAGTAAAACGGAATGGGAACGACCTCCTGTCATCACACAGCGGAAGCCGCTCCTTCCGGGCGAGAACCGGATCCGCAGCCCTTATGGCGGCCTGATTTACCTGATTCCGACCAAGCCGCAGCCGGGCGTTGCGAAGGATATTGAAATCAGCGGCGGAGTTCGCGCTCCGTATTATATCCTTGGTGAGACCTCTTCGACTGAATGGGAAGATACGATTCGGCATCATCCCGCTCCATGGGCAGAGCTTCAAGGGCGCAGAGTGATCCTGACGCTTCCGTCCGAGTATATCAGGCAGCTTGGAGATCCACAGCAATTAGTGGAGAAGTGGGACGCGATCGTGGACTACACCGAGGAAGTCGCGGGGCTTTCCCCGAATCAACCACTGCCGCATAAGAGTATCGACCTTCCATTCCGTTACGTTGCGGATCGTCAGATCAGTGCGGGTTATATGCATGCCGGCTATCCGATCATGTTCCACATCGATCCTTCAGCGGGCCACGCCGTGGACATATCCCGAGTAACCCAGGGAGGCTGGGGCTTCTGGCACGAGACCGGCCACGAATATCAGCAAGGAGCCTGGAACTGGAACGTGACAGGTGAAATCACGGTTAATATTTACTCCCTATACATCCAAGAGAAATTCGGCAACAGCAGCAACTTATTGATTCGCAACGCCGATGGGAAAGATTTCTATGATTTAGCATTTGATTATATCGAAAGCGATATACCGAACAAGTCGTTCGGCAGCTCGGGCCAGCTGGATCTTTTCGGCTATCTCGTAATGTTCCGCCAGCTTTCCCTGGCTTACGGATGGGACTTTTATGCTGAGCTTCATCAGGCCTACCGGGAGCTGCCGGCAACGGAACTGCCCGCGACGAATCAAGAGGAGATCGATACGTTTGTGGTCATGGCATCCACAATCGCAGGCGAGAACCTGACGGAGTTTTTTGACAAATGGGCACTGCCGTATTCCAAAGAAGAGGTTCGTTCCCGCGTGGACGCCCTGAATCTGCCGATGCCTACGCAGGAGCTGTGGCGGCTGCGGGAGACGCATACGCTGAGTGCTCCACCCGAGATCAAGGCCGACACGGGAACCGAATGGAACCGTGAATCGGTGAAGGTCACCGTTACCATGACAGCGGAAGCTGAAGCGGCGGGCATGCGAAGCCAGTATAAGATCGGATCCGAAGGCAAATGGACGGATTACACGGCACCTATCCTCGTGGAAGCGGAAGGCGAGACCATCGTATATGCCCGCGCGGCCGCTATGTCGGGTGTGAGAAGCGATGAAGCTTCCAAGACGGTGAAGATCGACCGGACGGGGCCGGCAATCACGACAAACGTGACCCAGTCCGTATACCAAACCGAGCGTTTCACCATGTCACCTCACATCACGGACGCATTAAGCGGCGTATCCGCCATCATCGTGGAACTGGATGACAAGGAAGCTGCGGAAACGCTGGTTATAGAGCCGTTAACGCTGACTGCCGGTCCGCACATCCTTCGCATAACGGCAGAAGATGCAGCCGGGAATATCACGGTTCGCGAATACTCATTCGAGGTTGCTGTCGATCTGGAACAGCTCGACGATATCGTAAGAGCAGGGGAAGAGAAGGGCTGGATCGATAACCATGGCATCACCCGAAGCTTATTAGCCAAAATCGCGGATCTCCAGCAGCAGGCGGCGGGAAGCGAAGCAGCTGAAGATGCGCTGACTTCGCTGGAGCACGCCATTAAGGCGCAGCAGGGCAAGCATATCAATGATTCCGGCTTCGCAGAGCTTCTTCTTGGAGACATTGACTACATCCGAAGCCGCAGCTCGGCTTTCCTAGCAGCTTACATGGATAAAAGGGCGGCCGTTGCGGCCGCCCTTCCTTTCTGTATTGGCCATCCATCATGAAATAAGTCAGTCCGAGATTAAATATAGACAATGTACTGCCTTTAAAATATATTGCACAATTAGAAAACACGGCAGTGTTCAATCGCCAAAATGTTCAGTAAGGTGGTGCTTAACAACCAGAAGTTCATACAACAAGCAAATGAAAAGGGAGGCAAATGATAATGAAGGTCAACAGGCTTAAAGTATTCTGGATTGTTTTGCTTGCCGCCACCATGGCCATATCAGCGGTAGGCTGCGGCGGCCCTGCCAAGGAACAACCGGAGGCATCGAAGGACACGGAAACTCCTCCGGTTCTATCGGAACTGACGTATTGGGTGCAAATCGTTAGCCAGGTGTCCGCTACGATGAAGAGTTACAACGAAATCGAGGCTTATAAGGAGCTGGAGAGGATCACCGGGGTGAAAGTGGATTTTCAGCATCCTCCGCAGGGCCAGCAGGCGACGGAGCAGTTCAATCTGATGATGACCTCGGATAAACTCCCGGACGTGATCGAATATTCATGGGCCGGTTATCCGGGGGGACCGGAGAAGGCGATCAAGGACGGTAAAATCATCAAACTCAATGATTTGATCGACCAATATGCCCCGAACTTTAAAAAGGTGCTCGAGGAGCATCCGGAGTGGAAGAAGGAAATTACGACCGATGACGGCAGCATCTATGTGTTCCCGTTTCTGCGCACTGACGACAAGCTTAAGGTATTTCTCGGACCGACGATCCGGCAGGATTGGCTTGATAAGCTGGGGTTATCGATGCCGACCACGGTTGATGAATGGTACAACGTGTTGAAGGCTTTTAAGGAGCAAGATCCGAACGGCAATGGCAAGGCGGATGAGATTCCCCTGTATCTGACGAAAGGAGATGTCGATACAACGACCGCTTTTCTCGGGGCATGGGGTATTAATGCCGGGTTTTACCAAGAGGAGGGTCAGGTTAAATACGGCCCGACGGACCCGAGGTTTAAGGAGTTCTTGACGCTCATGAACCAGTGGTACAAGGAAGGCTTGCTGGATCAAGACTTTGCGACGACCGATGAGAAAATGCTGGAGGCGAAAATTACGGGCGGGCAGATCGGATCAGCGATTCTATACACCGGCAGCGGGATTGGCAAGTATGGAACGCTCATGAAGGATAAAGATCCGAACTTCAGACTGGTGGCAGCCCCCTACCCTGTGATGAACAAGGGCGACAAGCAAATCTGGGGATATAAGGACCATGCGTTTAACGGAATCGGGGCAGCGGTTACCACCAGCAACAAAAACCCGATTGAAACGGTGAAGTGGCTGGATTACGGCTATTCCGAGGAAGGCACCCTGTTGTTTAACTTCGGAAAAGAGGGCGTCAGCTATGCGATGGAGGACGGCAAGCCGATATTTAAGCCCGAAGTATTGAAGGACCCTTCCGGACTGCCGGTGATTCAGTCCATGTCAAAGCACAACCGCGCAACCTTCAGCGGGCCGTTCATGCTTGATATTCGGTTCGATCAACAATACACGACCGAGCCGGATCAGCTGGAGTCCAAGATCATCTGGGCAGAGCCGACCATGGAAAAGAAAATGCCGCGCACGACGCCGACCCAATCCGAGAGCAGCCGCTACGCTTCCATCATGACGGATATCAACACGTACAAGGACGAGATGTACTTGAAGTTCGTCATGGGCGCCGAGCCGTTGGATCAGTTTGACAAGTATGTGAAAACCATTGAATCCATGGGTCTTGCCGAAGCTCTGGAAATACAGCAGAAAGCCTTGGAGCGTTACGGTAAGCGGTAAACGGTAAACGTCCTGAAGCGGCGGAAACATGCAGACTCCGCCGCTCTTGGCGCCATATAAATTGATTTGGAGGGAGGGATTCGATTGTCAGCAACCCAGGAGTATCCCTTCGAGCATCGCAAAGGGAAATGGACAACGATTGCGAACGATTTGAAACGGAACAAATACGTCTACCTACTGGCGCTTCCCGTCATTCTATACTATGCCGTCTTCCACTATGGACCGATGTACGGCCTGTTGATGGCTTTCAAAGATTTCAGCATTGCCGATGGTATTTGGGGAAGCGAGTGGATCGGATTTGAGCATTTCCGCAATTTTTTTAACAGCTATTATTTCGAACGCCTTCTGCGCAATACCGTTCTGATCAATATTTATGAGCTCATCTTCGCGTTTCCGGCACCGATTATCCTTGCCCTGCTGCTGAACGAAATCCGCAGCCGGCTGTTTAAGCGTACGGTTCAGACGATATCGTATTTGCCGCATTTCGTATCCATCGTCGTGGTAACCGGGATCATGTTCGATTTTCTCGCAAGAGATGGCTTGGTGAATCAGATTCTGGGCTTTTTCGGCATCGAATCGATTCCGTTCATGAGCGAGGCCAGCTGGTTCCGTACGATATATGTCGGCTCCGGCATTTGGCAAGGCGTAGGCTGGGGTTCGATCATTTATCTTGCTGCCATCGCCACCATTGATCCGACCCTGTACGAGGCGGCCAAGATGGACGGTGCAGGCCGCTGGAAACAGATGCTGCACATTACGCTGCCGGGCATGCTGCCGACAATCATCATCATTTTCATTCTCAATATGGGCTCCATGCTTAGCGTTGGCAGCGAAAAAGTATTGCTGATGTACAGCCCGCTTACTTATGAAACGGCAGACGTGATCTCGACCTTTATCTACAGGAGAGGGGTTCTGGAGACGGATTACGGCTTCACGACCGCCGTTGGATTATTCAATGCGGTAGTCAGCTTTATCCTGCTTGTACTCGCGAACTCAATCAGCAAGCGGGTCAGCGAACATAAACTGTGGTAGAGAGGAGGTCGTCCATGGCTAACAAACGATCCGCTGGAGAGATAACCTTCGTCTGTCTGAATGCGTTGATCCTGACGGGCCTCTGCTTCGTCACCTTATATCCGTTCGTGTATGTTGCCTTCGCTTCGTTCAGCGATCCCGCTTCATTGGCCCAGCACCGGGGGCTGCTGTTCGCGCCGCTTGATATTAACTTCGAAGCCTATAAGGCGGTGTTTAACAATCCGATGATTACGACGGGATATCGGAACACGCTGATCTACGTCGTGGCAGGAACGGCCATCAATCTGGTGGCCACGGCGATCGGCGCATATGTGCTGTCCCGCAGAAATTTGTTCTTCAAAAATGTCCTGATGATGCTGATCGTCATCACCATGTTTTTCGGCGGCGGGCTGATTCCGACTTATCTGCTGATCAATAACCTGGGGATGCTGAACACGATCTGGGCGATGCTGATCCCCGGGATGATCGGGACGTTCAATATGATCATTATGCGGACTGCCTTTCAGTCCGTTCCGATAAGTCTTGAGGAATCGGCGAAAATCGACGGGGCGAACGACCTGATCATTCTGTTCCGGATCATTATTCCGCTGTCCATGCCCGTTATCGCCGTCATGATTCTGTGGTATGCCGTGGGACACTGGAATTCATATTTCGGGGCGCTCATCTATCTGAGGGATCGGGAGCTATTCCCGCTTCAGCTCGTGCTCCGGGAAATTCTCATAACCAATACGACCGACAGCATGATGACGGAGGCCTCGGGAGACCGGATGGCGATCGCGGACACCATTAAATATGCAACGATTATCGTTTCCACATTGCCGATACTGCTTCTGTATCCGTTTTTGCAAAAATATTTCGTCAAAGGCGTTTTGATCGGCGCCATTAAGGAATAGGAGGAGAACGATGGCTGACTCATTAGATATCGTAACGCAAAGCAAGAGCCGGATGCAGTGGTGGAAGGATGCCAAATTCGGCATGTTCATCCACTGGGGGGTATATTCGCTGCTCGGCAAAGGGGAGTGGGTCATGTATGCCAACAAAATTCCGGTAAAGGAATATGAAAAACTCGCCAAGGAATTTAATCCGACGCAGTTTGATGCCAAGGCTTGGGTCAATTGCGCGAAAAGGGCAGGCATGAAATATATCGTCATCACAGCCAAACATCACGATGGCTTCGCCATGTATCATTCACGGACGGACCCGTTCAATATCATGGATGCTTCTCCATTCGGCCGGGATCCGTTGAAGGAATTATCCGAGGCTTGCAGGGAGGAAGGAATCCGGCTCTGCTTCTACTATTCCCATGTCATTGATTGGCATCATCCGCATGCTCTTCACGATACGTTTAACAATCTATGGGACTATGAGCTGGAGAAGAAGGCGTTCTTTCGTTACTGGAACCATAAAGCGAAGGGACAAGTGCGTGAGCTGCTGACGGAATATGGTCCGGTCGGGCTGCTCTGGTTCGATACATCCGGGGGATTGTCGAAGAAGGAGAGCGAAGCGATGGTAAACATGATCCGCGAGCTTCAACCCGATTGCCTGATTAACAGCAGGGTAAGCCATTGGCCTGATTTCGGTGACTATCAATCCAAGGGTGACAACGAAATCCCGATGCAAGGCGAGGAAACGCGGGAATGGGAGACGCCGATGACCTTAAATCAATCGTGGGGGTACAGCACCAAGGATCAAGTGTGGAAATCCACGGATGCTCTGATCCGAAAGTTGGTGCATATCGTAAGCAAGGGAGGGAACCTGCTGCTCAATGTCGGCCCAACGGATACAGGCTTAATTCCGGAAAAATCCGCTCTACGCTTGGAGGAAGTCGGTGAATGGCTTGCGCGAAATGGAGAGGCGGTCTACGGCACAAGCGCAAGCACGTTCCCTTATGAGCTGGAATGGGGAGCGGTTACGGTGAAAGGGAATACGCTCTTCCTGCATGTGTACAATCGCTATTGGCCTGCGGAAGAATTGGTATTGAACGGTGTAAGAAATACGGTTAGCAAAGCATATCTGCTCACGGATCCCAGCACATGTCTTCCTGTGCACCAGAGCTATTGGCCGGAAACGGACCATCACGAGATGCGGATCCGCTTGCCTGAACTTCCGCCAGAAGACCATGTATCGGTTATTGCATTGGAACTCGAGGGAAGGATCGATGTAGATCAGGGTTTTATCCAACAGGCGAACGGCGCTGTTAAGTTGGATCTTGTACTGTCGGAAATAACGACAGGCAACGGGATGAACGAGGCCCGGTGGACCTTCAAGGCAGCGTCGTCCGGCATATATGAAGTCTACCTCGTCAATTTCAAGAAATCCGATGCCGTTTGGGAACAGGAATATGATCATGAAGTCACCGTACGGGCAGCAGGACAGACGATTGCTTATATTCCCCGAGAGGATAAAGTCGTCAGCGACTCCATTTCTTGTCAGCATCCGTACACCGAGATACATTCAACGATCGGGCGGATCGTAATAGAGAATCCGGGCACGTATGCGTTGACCTTATCGAGCAAGCTTGCGAAGCCGAAACCTTTTGGACCGGAAATTTGGCAGGCAGCTGCCGTGAAGCTTCGTTCCGTGCGATTAGTTCAGGTGCTTTAAATACCCCGCTGTTCCCAAAATGAAAACATTCCTTATCACGGGGGCTTCTCTCTTGGGTGACCGAATGGATTAAAGGGTTTGCTGGTCCGTTCGGCGAAGGATTCAAGAAATAGGTTTCCATACATTTTCTTGGAGGAATGCGACATGATCTCGATACCCGGCCTTCTTCCCGGCAAGCGAAAGAGCAGCCGGGGACGCGTCTTGAAAACCATGATCGTTTCGTATATGCTCATCCTTTTGTTGCCTATGACCGTGGGGCTTTTTCTATATGGACGGGTGGAAAACGTGATGGAAAACAATGCGGAACGATCAAATTCGGCGATGCTGGAGCAGCTGCGGCTTTCCGTGGACAGCAAGCTTAAAGAAGTGGATATTTTGGCTAAGCAAATCATGTTTAACTCTAAACTAACTTATTTGCTGAATCTTGATCGGCACGATCAAGGAGGGGCGTACCGCCAGGTAGAATTCGTCCGCGATTACTTAAATCGCTATCAATCTTTTGTAAGCGGATTCGTAAGAGACTACTATGTTCATCTGCAGGCCGGAGACGTCATCCTGAAGCCTGGATTGCGGACGGATGCCAGAACCTTTTACGAGAAGTATTACCGGTTTGAGCATATGGACTTTGAATCATGGAAGCGTACGATGCTTGGCAGCTACCACAACAAGGCATTCCTGCCCTCCGATGTGCTGCTGCAGAACCCGAACCAAGGAAATGGCAACCCGGCGGATGTGATTACCTATGCGCAATCCCTTCCGCTTCATGACGTGTCCAATATCCGCGGAACGCTGGTTATTATGATCGATGGACAGCAGCTTCAAGAGATGTTCCGCCAAATCGAGTCCGCCAACGACAGCGAGATTTATATCCTCGATAAGGAACGGGGCGTGATTGCAAGCTCGTCGGACTCGGGGCTGTCCGCGCAGGTGACGGAAAGACTGGCCGGTCCGTCGGGATTGTTCAAGACAGCATTAAATGGCACGGACAGCATGGTAACCTTTACGGAATCCAAGGAGGCCGGCTGGCAATATGTGTCCGTCATGCCGATGGGCAGTGTCATGGAACGAGTAGCACAACTGAAGAGAATGGCGCTGACGGTGTTTGTCGTATCGCTTGTCGCAGGAGCGGCTATTGCTTGTTGGTTTGCATACCGACAATACAGTCCCGTCAAACGGGTGGTGGATGCCATTCTTCAAGGAAAGCCGATTCAGGATAAGCCGGCCGCGAACGAATATGATTTCATATTGCAAACGATCGAAGGCTCGCTCGTTGAGCAGCGGCATCTGAGGGAGCGACTGTTCAGGCAGACGCCCGTCATCCGCGCTGATTTTCTGTCAAGGCTCATTCGGGGGTACATCGATCCGGATCATGCGGGGGATCAAGGGGGTCCGACATTAGCGACCATGGGCATCCGCTTCGAGTCCGACAAGTTTGCCGTAATCATTGTTCAAGCCGTGGATATTACAAGGCTGTCGCCGGAGCCATCCGAGCAAGGTTGGACGCAAATTCGGTTTATTATCTCGAATATCGGCACGGATATCGCAAATTCGGGTCACCAGGGATTCGCCGTCGATATGGAACGCGACCGGGTAGCGATCCTGGTTAATTTCCATCCGATTGAGGAGGCGGAAGCCGAGCTCTTTCTTCATGAGATTGCAGAGCGATTGCTCCGGGTACTGGAGGACCGTTTCCATATTTCCGTGACGATTGCCGTCAGCAGCGTACACACAGGAAACGGAACGATCGGCAGCGCTTATCTCGAAGCCATGGCCGCCCTGGATTACCGTATGTTTAGCGGAAGAAATTCGATCATTCACTTCGGGCATGTTCGCGACATCAAGCATCATTATTACTATCCGATCGAATTCGAGACGCAGCTTGTCAACCATGTGAGAGGCGGCGATACGGAAAATGTCGCTAAGCTGTTGGACAATATTTATACGATGAACTTTAAATCGGCGGGGATGACCCCGGAACTGGGAAGATGCTTGTTCTTCAATATCATTAGCACCTTTCTGAAAATACTGAACTTGACGAACACGGATCATGAAAGCCTGCTGGGCCCGAGCTTTGATCCCGTAAAACACATATTCGGTTGTTCCACAAGTGATGAAATGCAGGCCGAGACCAAGCGGTTATATGACAAACTGACCTGTCTCTTTCATACGGAGCATAGCGATCACAGCATCCAGCTGCAGCAGGATATGATGGCATTCATCGACAGGAATTTAACCGATTATAATTTAGGACTTGGCATGATTGCCGACCATTTCGGCATGACGCCGCAGTATATCTCGAGTTTCTTCAAAAAGATGAATCGATGCAATATCACCGATTATATTACCCGTGCGAGGATTGAGAAGGCGAAGACATTGATGGAGCAATCGGAACTGACCAATGCGCAGTTGGCCCAACTGGTCGGCTATACCAATGATGTTGTGTTCATCCGGGCATTCAAGAAATTGGAGGGGGTGACCCCTGGCAAATATCGGGTGAGCGCAAGCGGGCAGTAACGCTTAAACGAGGAGAGGAGTGGCCAATTAGCCATGGAAGCGATCCGGGAACCTTTAAAATACGGCGAGGCAACGATATGGACGCGGCAAAGGACCGAAGCCGCCATCGAATTCGTGCTGGATAAGATCGATGAGAATTTAGACACATTTTCGGACCATTTTCCATCTCCTGCAAGCCGCAATCATATTTATGAGCCAATCGGCAATACGGAATGGACATCGTCCTTCTGGACCGGAATGCTGTGGCTTGCTTATGAGGTCACGGGGGAAACGAAGTACCGGTCGATAGCGGAGCTTCAGCTCCACAGCTATAAGGAGCGCGTGGAGCAGCGCATCGCCACGGAGACGCATGATCTGGGATTTTTGTATTCCCTGTCCTGCGTTGCCGCTTATAAGCTGACCGGGAATGAAGAAGCGAGACGGATTGCCTTGGCCGCAGCGGACCTGCTGATGGAGCGGTATTTCGAGAAAGCCGGGATCATTCAGGCTTGGGGCAAGCTAGACAGGCCGTCACAGCGCGGCCGAATGATCATCGACTGCTGCATGAATTTGCCTTTGCTCTATTGGGCGACGGAGGAAACCCGCAAACCGGAGTATCGGCGCGCCGCCATAAGCCATGCACAGCAATCCGCTCGATATTTGATCCGCGAGGATTCCTCAACGTATCACACGTATTATATGGATGTCGAGAGCGGAGAACCAAGGTTTGGGCAAACGTCCCAAGGATATGCGGATCATTCGTGCTGGTCCCGCGGTCAGGCCTGGGCCATTTACGGTATGCCGCTCAGTTATGCCTATACGAGGGAAGAAACACGGCTGCATGATGCCGAGCGAGTCACGAATTACTATTTGAATCGGCTGCCGGAGGATGATGTGTGCTATTGGGATTTGATATTCACCGAAGGGCAGGAAGAGAGGGACAGCTCGGCAGCCGCCATATCGGTATGCGGAATGCTGGAGCTGGCCAAGCATGTACCGCTCTCGCATCCGCAGCGCCGTACATACGAGAACGCGGCACTGCGCATCCTGGCGTCTTTAAGCGATGGATATACGACGGCAACGCTCCCTGAATCCAACGGCATTCTGCAGCATGCGGTCTACGGAAAGCCGCTTGGCAACGGCATCGACGAATGCTGCATTTGGGGGGACTATTTCTATTTCGAGGCGTTGGTGAGGGTCTTTAAAGATTGGGATATGTACTGGTGAATGACGTGAGTCCATATTCAAAAGACAGTTATACAGGCAGAACGAATTGCAGACGATTTTTTGCGAGATGCTGCTCAGATTTGTAAAAATAAAAACGAGAAAAAAGCACCCGATTCCTTCAGGTGCTTTTTGGCGTGCCACCGCTTCGATGACGGTTTCTATCCAAAATTATAGCAGCAGCTTTTCGGCATGGATTACTCCAGGCTTTTGCTCAATTTGACAATCTGGTCCCAGCCCTCGTCGATGCTGAGTTTACCGAACATGATCGACTGCGTGATGTTGTCGTACTCCTTCGTGAAGTTGGCCCAGCCGCCCTTATTCCCGGGGCCGGGGTCAAACGCGGCGCCGTCCTTGGACACCTCGTTGATTAGTCTCAGGGAGCTTTTATCGACGTCCGTAAATTTGGGCTGGAGCGCATCGGCTACGGTTTTGTTGACAGGAATCCCCCGCGAAGTGCCCAAAATTTCTCCGGCTTCCTCGCTGTTGACAAACCAGTCGATGAATTTCTTTGCTTCCTCTTTATATTGGCTGTTGGGGCTGACGCTCCAGTACATGGAGGCTTTCAGCCAGCCGCCCGCCTGCGTTCCCCTCGGCTGGGTCGTTAACGCCATCACGCCGGGCTTTAACGCATCCGTTCCGCCGAATTCCGCGGCATGCGCGCCCCGAAGCAGAATCTTTTCCTGGATAAGCAGGTCCATTTGCGCGTCCTGCGCTTTATCCGATACGGTTACGTCAGGCGGTGTCACGAGGTTGTCCTTGCGCAGCTCCGCCCACTTGTTCATCCAATCCTTCCAGGTAGCCTCGTCATAATGGAACTTTCCGTCCTTGCTCATGGAGAATCCTTTGCCCATGCTCAGCTGATACGACATGTAGAACGCGCCGTCCGCGGTGAGGTCCCGCGTGAGGTACTGGTCCTTAGCCAACTTCGGCTTCAGGTCACGCGCCATGGCGAAAAATTCGTCCCATGTCTTCGGCGGCTGAACGCCGAGGCTGTCCATCATCGTCTTGTTATACACCATGCCCCAGGCGTTGTTGCCGAGCGGCATCGCGTACAGTTTGTCCTGGTAGGTGCCTGTTTCGAGCAGCGCCTTATCGATATGGTCCACCGGGCTGGAGGAGAGATCCTCCAGCCGTCCGCTGGACGCCCAATCGTTGAACCAGGCGGCATCCATTTGAAAAATATCCGGCGTGTTTTTCCCGGCAGACTGAGTCGACAGCTTGTCTTGATACCCGTCGAACGACTGATACTCCGGCTCGAATGTGATGCCCGGGTTCTTTTTTGAGTACAAATCAAGCGCTTTCAAAGTTGCGTCATGCCGTGCCTGCGAGCCCCACCACATGATTCGGAGCGTGATGGATTTGCCGTCTCCCGACTCCGCGGATCCGGCTTCTTCCTTCTTGATCCCGCTGCAAGCGGAGAGAACCAGGGACAGTGACAGCACGGCAGCAGCGCCGGCGGCGAGACGGTGCCATGATTTTCTCATTGGATGAACCTCCTTAAGTAACTGATCTTCTTCTTCCTTTAACGTACCAAGTCCAGGGCACTACTCGTAGGGGACAAAATAACAAATCGTTTCAGTATTTTACGATTATCGAATAAAGGGGGGCGAGATGCTCAGGCGCCAAGAATAAAGCGGACCGGCGGATTAGGCTTTGTGGAACTCGGTGGGACTCCGCCCGGTATGCTTTTTGAACAGTGTGGTGAAGTACGGAACATTCCGGTAACCGACCCGCTCGGCGATTTCAGCGATCAGCAGTTTTTTCTCGAGAACCATGCTCTTGGCTCTTTCCATGCGCACCCTAGTCAGATAATCGCCAAAGGTTTCACCTGTAAACTGGCGGAATAAGGTGCTGAGATAGTTTTTGGAGATATACACCTGGTCGGCCACATCCTGAAGATGGATGTTCTCGGCGTAATGCTCATGAATGTATTGGATGATATAATCGACCGTTTCCTTATGCTTGAGGTTTTCATTGGGCGTGTAACGCGAACAGATTCGTTTCACTTTTTCCGCTACCCATGCTTTCCACTGCTGGGCATCTTCCATTTGTCCGAGCTCCTTGGTCAAGTCCGTCACAGGCAGCTCATCGTCAAGCCGAATGCCGGACTCGTACAGGGTAAAGGAGAGGATGGCGAACAGCTGGGTTCCGATGGCGGCAAGCTCATCGGGCTGGAGCTGAGCCGCGCCGCCGTCTTTGCGGAAGAAGTCGTCCAGCGCCAGCAGCGCCCTGGGCTCATCGAAGGTGCGCACGGCGTCGGTCATCTCCTGGAAAAATCGCACCGGCCGTACGTTCCGCGGCGCTGTACGCCGGAAGCCGCCTTCGCTATATACGTAGACACAGGGATGGGCGACATTCGGTTCGTGCCGCTCGGCGAGTGCTTGAAACGCTTCTTCGGTGGAGTCGGAGATGGCAAGCCAGTCGTCCTTGCGAAGACCGGCACCGATGTGCAGCTTGACCTTGAGGAATCGATGCACGGACGAAATGATTCGCCCTGCCAGCGCCAGAACTTCCGAGCGGAACGCCTCTGTCGGCCAGGTGAGGGGCTTATACAGCAGTAGTGCCATGTGGTGACTGTGCAGCTCCAGGAAATAGCTGCGCAGCCCATCCTGCCCGGCCAGCTCTTCCACCGTATTGCCCACGGCGAAACGGAACAGGTGCCAGTCCCGGACGGAGATGCCTTCCATGCGTCCCTGGCGCTTGATTTCTAAGGCCAGCATCATGAATTGGGCATTCTTCCAGCCCAGCCGCTCCAGCATACGGGAGGGATCCGTCAGCGGGGAGGAGGTCCCTCCGATGAGGATGGATTTGCCCCATTCCCTTTCCAGATACGGCTCATACTCCATGAGTTGGTTTTGAAGCTCCCGCTCTCTGTTTTCCAGCGCACGGCGTTCCGCAAGCTCGCGGGTAACACGCTGCAGCACCTCGCGGATCGTGGTTGGTGAGGCCGGCTTGGGCAAATAATCGTCAACCTGAAGCCGAAGCGCCTTACGAGCGTAATCAAAATCCGAGTACCCGCTTAAAATGATGATTTTGCCGGCATACTGCTGCTTACGGAGCTGTTCGATCATGTCGAGACCGTTCATCACCGGCATGTAAATATCCGTGATGACGATGTCGGGTTGGCTTGTTTCAATCAGCCGAAGTCCTTCTTCACCATCCATGGCCTCCAAGACGAGCCGAACTCCGAGCTGCTCCCAGGGAATCAGCCGGGACATACCGCCGAGCACTTGGCGATCGTCATCCACGATAGCGATGGTCCACATGGTTTCCTCCCCCTTCCTGATCCCACTGCTGATTTAGCCTTGGCAAATAGATCTCCGCTTCGGTGCCTGGCGGATCGGTACGGTTTCGAAGCGAAACGCCAAAGGGCGGACCGAAATAAACCTGAATGCGCTCCGTCACGTTGCGGATGCCATATCCGCCCGTCGGATGGCGTTTGCGCGTTTTCCAGTCGGCACTCAGCCCGATGCCGTCGTCCCGAATCCGAATCCGGATGCCTCGGTCCTCTTCCGCGCAAGTCAGATGGATCCGGCCCTGGCGTTTGCCATGAAAACCGTGCATAACGGCATTTTCCACAAAGGGCTGCAGGGTCAGTTTCGGAATCATCAGCTGCCGCAAATCCTCCGGGCAATCGAAGTGCCATACCAATCCTTCACCCCACTTGAACTGCTGGATTTTCAGATAGCATTCAACGTGCAGAAGCTCTTCCTGAATCGAAATCATGGATTCGCCGCCCGACAGCCCGATGCGGAACATCTGCCCCATCAGCTCGAGTACGTGGCTGATCTTCTCCTGGCCGGCTTCAAGCGCCATCCAGTTCAGCTGGTCCAGGGTATTGTAGAGAAAATGGGGGTTAATCATCGCTTGAAGCGCCTTGATCTCCGCTTCGCGCTGCGCTTTATAGTGCTGCTCCAGCGACGCATACAGCGTTTCGATCCGCTCGGTGAGCTTGCGGTAGCCGCTGAACAGACTGCCGAATTCGTTGCGGTATTCCGTCGGCAGCGGCTGCCCGCGTTTCCCGGGATTGAACGCCTGCATCAGCTGAACCAGCTTCCGAATCGGCCGTGTGAAATTTCGGGAAAGGAACAACGTGAAGAACAGGGACAGCAATATGGCGGCGGCTCCAACCACGGCCATCGTCCACGCGAGGCGGACACTCCCGCTGGTGATTTCCTTCCAGGGCGTAAGCTCCACCAGCATCCAGCTGCCCGGGGACGTCCGTGACCACACGGTGAGCATGTCCTTCTCCGGGAGCGAGCCGGCGGCGGCCAACAACTGATGCGCATGGCCGGCGTCCCCGCTGACCCGCTCCAGGATGGCGTTGATTTCCCCGGGGGGCGGAGCAATCCGGGTGTGCATGATCATCCGGCCGCCGGAGTCGAGCAGCAGTCGACTGGCCGAGGAGTTGTCTTCCGTCAGAATTTCCTGCAAAAATTTAACCCGAACATTGATGATCAAAATTCCCCGGTTTACGCCGTCCAGCGTGGTGATTTTCCGGACGAAGCTGATCACCTGCTGCTTTCCCTGCGGCGAACCGACCTCGCGCTGGCCGATCCAGAGAAAATCGGATTTGTCGACGGCCGGATACCAGCTCTCCCCGCTGGCCGAGGCGAGCGGGAGGTATTGAATGTTGGCGTTGGGATCAACCTGAAGCGGATCTTTCATATAAATCTGAAAGGAAAACATGGAGCGCGAGCTGTTCAGCATCGGCGCCAAATAACCCCGGTTCAGCTCGTCGCTGGCTTTCTTGCGTGCATAATAATCTCCTTTCATCGTTATATAGTTGACCAGAGGGGAGTTGATGGACACGGCCAGCGAGGTTTGCTCCACAGCGCTCATCTGGTCGGTAAGCTGCTTGTTAAGCTGCTGCAGCACCGCCTGCTGGTACATGGATGCGCTGTCCGCTTGCTCATCTGCCGAAAATCGATAGCTGACAATCATCATAATCGTGATGAGAACCGCGATAAAACCGGCAAAGCTGAAGAAAAAAACGTAATCGATGCGGAACGTGCGAAACGGATTCATGCGTTTTTCCCTCCCCTTGGAAGCCATGAGGACTCTGCATTCACGCTGCTGCCTCAATGTCCATGTTGGTTGGCGGAAGCCGGATGCTTGAACCTCTCCGTCTTGACCGCTGCCTGAAGAAGAGCTGAAAGAACACGGCACAGTATCCGTTTACCGCTCTGAAACTTAACCTTTCAGCCCGGTTGTGGCGATCCCTTCCACGAAATGCTTTTGCGCCAGAAAGAAAATGATCACCGGCGGGAGCACGGAGAGCAGGGATACGGCAAGCAGCTGCCCCCACGGAACGGCCGACTGGGAGTCGATGAACATCCTGAGCGCGAGCGGGACAGTATACTTGTCCACGGTATTCAGATAAATCAGCGGCCCAAAGTATTCGTCCCAGCCCCAAATAAACGAGAAGATCGTAACGGTGATGAGCGCCGGCAGGGTCAGCGGCATGATGATGCGCAGATAAATGCCGAACCAGGAGCAGCCGTCGATTTTTGCTGACTCATCGAGCTCCCGCGGAATGCCGCGGATGAATTGGACAATCAGGAAAATAAAGAAGGCTCCGCCCATGGCTGACGGGACGATCAGCGGCAGATAGGTATTGATCCAGTCGAAGGAATGGAACATCGTATACTGCGGGATGAGCGTGACCTGTCCCGGAAGCATCAGGGTCATGAGCAGGATGGAAAACCATAACCCCTTCAGCGGGAAGGTCAGCCTGGCGAAGCCGAAAGCCACCAGGCTGGCTGAAATGACATGAATGATTGTGGTCGCCACGTTGAGCTTGAGGCTGTTCATAAAGAAGCGAGTAAATGTATACTTGGGCAGTGCCATCCAGCCTTCCGTATAATTTTGCCACAACCATACTTTAGGGAACAGGGTGGGTAGACTGATTTCCGGTGTTGATTTGAAGGAGGCTCCGATCCACCAAAGCACGGGATAAAACATCACGAAACAGAATGCAATCATCACCATATGGACCAGCCAGTTTTGTTTATTATGTGAACCTGTCATTTGCGGCCCTCCGTTTCGGTTTCGTAGAAGACCCAGTATTTGGACGCGACAAAATTAAGCGCCGTGGCGATGCCGATAATAACGAGCAATATCCAGGCCAGGGCCGAGGCGTAGCCCATCTGCAGGGATCCAAAGGCTTTATTGTACAGGAACAGGGCAAACATCTCGGTTGAATTGACCGGTCCTCCATTCGTGACAACAAAAGCCGATGTGAACATCTGGAATGCGTTGATGATGCCCATGATCAGATTAAACAGGATGACCGGGGACAACATGGGCAGGGTAATCCGGATGAACTTGCGGAGCGGCGAGGCCCCGTCCACGGAGGCGGCCTCATACAGCTCACTTGGGATTTGCTTGAGACCGGCAAGGAAAATAATCATCGATGAACCGAACTGCCAGGCCGTCAGCAGTACTAAGGTGCCGAGGGCGGTAGAAGGGGTCCCGATCCAATTTTTGGGGGCGATTCCGACCCAAATCACGAGCTCATTAATGAAGCCGTTCAGGCCGAAAATATTGCGCCACAGCACGGCCACCGCCAAGCTCCCGCCGATCAGAGAGGGCAGGTAAATGATCGTCCGGTAGAAGGATATGCCCCGGATGTTCCGGTTCAGCAGCAGGGCTACAGCCAGCGCCACCAGCAGTTTCAGCGGCACGGAAGCGATCACGTACAGAAATGTCACCTTCAGCGAATTGAAGAAGAGCCGGTCGTGAGCGATATCCTGGTAGTTCTCAAGTCCGATCCAGCGGGCCGGCTCCAGCAGCGAATACTCGGTGAAGGATAAATAGAAGGACTGGATAATGGGCCACAGCTGTAAAATAAGAAAGCCCAGCAGCCAGGGAGCGATGAACAGGTAGCCGGCTAACGGAGCATTCCAGCGCCCTTTGAGTGTTTTGGCAACCGCTTTCATATTCTTGTCCAGCTTGACCTTGCCCACCGGCTGTGCCGTTTGTGCATTCATGATTAATCACCTCTCGCCTATTGATAGCTTCCATTGTATCCTGATGAAAATCAGGCCTGTAGGCGAAAGATGTACAAATTCTTTCATTATTGAATGATTAATAAGTAAGTTCAGGAGAAAGTGAATACATGCCCGATTACAAGGTTGCCTAAGGTCAATCCATCTTGGCATCCCATTAAAGCAAACGGGCAGTTTAGTGGAATATATTATCCATTTATGGGTGATGAATTCCATGCTAAACTATTCTTTTGAATGTTTTACGCTACCAGGACAATTAAATGTTTCAGAAAGGAAGTCCCCTTTGCCCAAGCACATAAAGATCTACGTACTAATACTTATTATTTTCATATTAATAAACGCTGCGATGTACAAACATTTGGAAAACCAATCATCTGTAAAATACAATGACCTCTATTCACTGTATCAGCAGAAGAACGACTCGGCATTTGTCTATTTAGTAAAGCACGCTTCTGAAATGAATCCGCTTGCTGACACTTTAATGGCAATTAGTGAGTCGAAGGAAAATGAAGATCCTGCTAAGATTCGGCAATTGATCGATAAGGCGAAGATCCAAGCGGAAGAAATCGATGAGCAACTGTTAACAATCATTGAATTTAGCGATACCTTCAGAAACAATGCTGTTCCTCAGCTTTCAGTTAATAATACGGCAATGACAACGAATATGCAGCAGGATATGTTTTATCTTGCAACTCAGGCAAGGACATGGCCACCGTTATACCATATAAGCTATTTGTATTGGAAGTCTAATCCTAAAACAATAGACGCCAAGACTAGAGAAACCTTGCGCTCATTGGCGACTGAGCTCCGCGCGTTAAACGAAACGATTACGTCGATTAAGGATGACGCACATCACATGTTTTTCCAAGATCAAATAGAGTCACATAAAGCGGAGATACTACGGCAGTTGAAACCACACCTTGAAAGAATGAAAAAGATCCAAGAGGATTTTACAGGACATAATTCTCTCCAAGAGGACTAAGGATCGTCAACGGTTATGTTTTGATTACTGGCAGGCATGGTTTTCCCAACTAACGGGAGAAGTAGGTCAATTTACAAGGAGCAGTTTGCTGCGGCAGGTGCTCCTTCTTTACTTTAATCCATATATTTACAATGTGAACAAAGATCATGTATATTAAGTATTAAATATCTGGTATGTGTGACTGGCGTAAAAGTGGATTGAACCACGAGGAAGCACATATTTTATATGCCGTACGCCTGGGCAAAGTGTTTGATCTTTTGATCAAGCGCTTTATTTATTTTTCAAGGAATGAAAGGACTGGTAGCGGCGATGAAAATAGCGTTTGTGTTATTCGATGGAATGACAAGCATGGACTTAGCTGGATTTTATGAAGCAGTGACCTGGCTAGCGATCCTGAAAGCGAAGGAAAACGTATCATGGACGTTTTGTGCAGACAGGCCGGAGATCACGGATGACCGGGGGCTTAAAATGAAGTCCGATGCGGTGTTGCCTAATTTAGGTGAATTTGATTTAGTGTTTTTCCCTGGGGGCTTATCAACCAGAACGCTTCGATTTGATGAGGATTTCATGAGCTGGGTTCGGACAGCGGAGCTTGTACCGTATAAGATTTCTATTTGTACTGGGGCTTTGCTAATGGGCGCAGCTGGTTTCCTGAATGGGAAAAGGGCTACTACCAACTCATCAGCATATGATTTACTGGCTCCTTATTGTGCGGAAGTGATTTCTGCTCGTGTTGTGCGTGATGGTAATACGGTAACTGGTGCGGGGGTTACGGCTTCCATCGACTTGGGGCTATACTTGGTCGAAATGTTGACGACCAAGGAGACAGTTCTTCAAGTTCAGCAGAAGATGGAGTATCCATATTATAAAGCAGGTAACTTAAGAGACGTGTATATGCACTATTCTTCAAAAGGAGGATAAGATGATTGTTCGTGTTCTTCAAGCGCATGTCAGCCGGCTGTGCACTTGTTAAAAATCTATAAGAGGAGTACAAATAGTCTTTTCAAGATTATGTAACATAAAATCAAATAGTTTTTTGAATTTGTTAACTCCCTTCATTGCTTTCAAATCACATATGTTTAATGACCACGTCCATGCTATGGAAGTCGTGATGCTTTAGACTTGTTTTTCTTCCGCTCTTTAAAAAAGTGTTGGTAAACTCCGCTCATTCTTCTATGATGAAATTACTTCAAATCGACGATGAGATAAGGAATTATTCGCTTTAGGGGGATGCCTATGGGAAGAAAAGCGTGGTTTTACCGTCAGCTTTTATCGTATATGCCGGTCTTCTTTATCGTGATTTCATTTGTGTTTTTTGTCTTTTTCCAGATGCTCGGGGAACAGTCTCGGCAAGGTGCGATTCAGGCCAATGAGACGATGATTCATCAGGCGATGCGTTCGGTGGACAACTCGCTGAAGGCCATCGATCAGATGCTCGTGCAGGAATTGTTGTTCAACCCCGATATGTCGGGATTTTTCAATCATGATGATCAGGACAACGTCTATTTGAACATGCAGGCGGTGAAGGCCATGAAGCAGTTCAAGGTGTCCAATCCGCTTGTGGATTCCATGGTGCTCGTGCGGACCCAGGATGAGTTCGTGTTGAGTACTTCGTCCTCGTTCAACTTGCAGGATTATGCGGATTATGACTTTCTCAAGCCTTATTTGGACCAGGTCAATAGTGAAGCAAAGTGGAGTGCGATGCGGAATTTCCGGGAGTTCAGCTTCAACAGCATGCAGCATGTGGTAACCCTGGTGCGAGATGCACCCTTCGTTACCCATGGGAAAGGCGTTATTGCCGTTAATATCAAGGTGGACGCCATACAAAACATGATTCAGGGCATGGTAAATCCCGATGTTAGTTTCATTCATATGAAGGATACGCAAGGGCAGTCCATGCTCCCCGGTACCTCCATGGCAGAGAGTGGGGAGCTTGTCTCCAAGGCGATTTCGCCTTATACCGGGTGGGTATATGAGGGAGGTCTTACCCAAGGCAGAGTGGTCGGTATCGTCAGCCAGCTGTACAATATCTGGTTTATCGTTGGCTTGCTCATGTGCGTTGCCGGGGTCGTCTGGATCGTAGTGGTTACGCGCCGAAACTATAAGCCGATTGAAGCCATCGTGTCCCGGATTCATAACTATTCACAGTCTAAAACGAGCGCGCTGATCCATAACAGCAAACAGGATGAGTTCGCATTTATCGAATCGGCACTCGAAAGTATGCTGGAACAGGCGAGCAGCTTTCAACAGCAGCATCGGGAGGATTTGCTGCTGCGCAGAGCGTATCTGTTCCAGCAGCTGATGGAGGGGCAGTACCCGTCCCATATGGAGCAGTGGAATGAGCAGCGGGACGTCATGGGACTGCCGGACTTGTCCGAATCACAGATCGTCAATGTCATCGAAATCGATAAATATCCATTGTTCTGCGAGCAGTACCCGCAGCAGGACCAGTATTTGATCAAATTTGCCCTCAAAAGTGTCGTTCAAGAAATTGCAGCCGGGCAGGAAACGAGTGCTTGGACAGAATGGATATCCACTTCGAAGCTGGGCGTGATGACGATGGCGGACGACCAGGACGCAGCACAGCATGTGGTCACGCTGCTTGAGCAGACCCGCCAGTGGGTGGAGCAGCATCTGAAGCTGACCATAACCGTTGGTATGGGGGAGAAAACAGAGCGATATACGGATATCCCGGACTCCTATGATCAGGCACGCACCGCATTGAAATACAAAATGATCCTCGGTGAGAACCGAATCATTCATTACACCCAAGTATCCGGGGAGGAGCGGGGCCATGCCTTTGATTTCTTGAACCTGATCCGTTCGATGGCTCAATCCTTCCGGCTCGGCAACAGGGATTGGCAGGAGAAATACAATGCCCTCATCCTTAACATTGGACAAAACATGCTGGACCGGGACGGCGTGGTGAACCTGGTGGATTACATGATGTACTCGCTCGGACGTGAGATGTCGTGCATGGCAAAAGAATTTCAGGATTTGTGGCTGACAGAGGGGCAGCCTGCGTTACGGAACGCGCTTCAATCATCCGATACATTGGAGCAGCTGGAACAGGAGTTCGGGGAGGCTTTATCCGCTCTGTACGACAGTATGCTCGCTCTCATGGAGGGCCGGAATCATGCGGACACGATTCAGAAGGTGCGCTTGTTTATGGAGCAGAACTCGAGCAATCCGGATCTGTCTCTCAATTATTTAAGCGAACGCTTCAATATGAACTGGAAGACGCTGAGCAAGCTGTTCCGGGAGGAGACCGGCCAGAAATTCGTGGATTATTTAATTGAGCTGCGGATGAACCATGCCCGGAAGCTGCTCGAGGAGACCATGCTGCCTGTACAAGATATCGCGACCGAAGTTGGGTATTCCAATGCCATCTCGTTTGGCCGGATGTTTAAAAAGCTGATGGGGATGTCACCGGGGGATTACCGTGAGCAGGCTGCTTATAAGCAGCAGAATTACGGGAACTAACGATCCTTCTAACTGCTTCATGCGTACTGAATCAAGTAGAGAATCCTTCTGACCAGGTCATGCATATATAACCAAGCAAAAGAGTCCTGCGGATGAACCGTCCCGCGGGCTTTTTGCTGTAAACGGAGATAGGTTTAGCCACGGAAAAAGGTTTATTCGCCCTTACGGCCTGTCGGACCTTAAGTTCCACTGTTCGCGGAAATACGTTGATTCGGAGAATCTTGTTTATTGATCGGATGGCGTTGTCGGCCCTAGACTTGGGATCAACACAAAGCGAAGGAGGGTGACCCAAGTGGCTCGTATGAGCAGCGCAATCCCAGTACCTGCAGATGCACAGGCGCCAACGAATTTACCGCCAAACAAGCCCATGAACCGAACGAGGAAGAAGCTGATGAAGCACTGGCAATTCTATCTGCTCGTGTTCTTCCCGTTAGTCTACATCATCCTCTTCAAATACGTTCCGATGTTCGGCGTCTTGATTGCATTCAAGGAATACAACGTCGTACAGGGGATATTCGGCAGTCCCTGGGTAGGGTTCGATTATTTCAAGCAATTGTTCGATGCTCCGTTCTTCTGGCAGTATGTCCGCAACACGCTCGAGATTTCCCTGTACGGCCTGCTGGTCGGTTTCCCGGCCCCCATTCTGTTAGCGTTGGCACTGAATGAAATCCGAAACGGCCGCTTCAAGAAAACCGTCCAGATGGTGACATACGCGCCGTACTTTATATCAACGGTGGTCATCGTCTCGATTCTGATCGTGAACCTCTCGCCCAACACGGGGCTGATGAGCAATCTATTCCGGGCACTGGGGCTTGAGACCGTTGATTTCCTTGGCGTGCCGGAACTGTTTAAGTCAATCTATGTCTGGTCCGATGTGTGGCAGTTCACCGGTTACGGTGCCATCATCTATATTGCGGCCTTGGCGGGAGTCAACCCGGATCTGTACGAGGCGGCAAGAGTGGACGGGGCAACCCGGCTTCAAAAGATCATTAATATCGATATTCCCAGCTTGTTTCCGGTCATCGTCATTTTGCTCATATTGAACCTGGGCAATCTGATGAGTCTAGGCTTTGAGAAAATTTATCTCATGCAAAACCCGCTCAATCAGAACACGTCCGAAGTCATCTCTACCTATGTGTACAAGGTCGGCCTGCTCGGAGCCAACTTCAGCTTCTCCGCCGCCATCGGCCTGTTCAATTCCGTTATCAATTTCATACTGTTGGTCATCGTCAATTACGTATCCCGAAAAGTTTCATCCACAAGTCTATGGTAGGAGGTAGCGCATGAGCAGATCAACCGTACGGGAGTCCGCTGCAGACCGGATTTTCCTTGGTATCGTGTATTTGTTTCTGTCTGTCGTACTGATCGTCATCCTGTTTCCGCTGCTGCATATTGTAAGCGCATCCTTTAGCTCTCCGGGCGCAGTGTCCTCGGGCAAAGTGTGGCTGTGGCCGGTGGATGTGACCCTGATCGGCTACAAAGCGGTATTCCAAAATTCCAACATTCTGATCGGGTTTGGCAACTCGCTGTTCTATGCCGTTGTCGGCACGATCGTGAATGTCGCATTCACCGTGATGCTTGCCTATCCACTCGCCCGCAAAACGTTTTACGTTCGCAACATCATCATGATGCTGCTGGTGTTCACGATGTTTTTTGACGGCGGGCTCATTCCGAACTATCTTCTTGTGAAGTCGCTCGGCATGCTCGATACGCGTTGGGCCATGATTATACCGGGGGCGTTAGCCGTGTTTCAGGTCATCATCGCCAGAACCTTTTTTCAGACAACGATTCCGGATGAATTGGCCGAAGCGGCCGAGATGGACGGGAGCAGCGATATTACCTTTTTCCTTAAAATCGTCCTTCCGCTATCGAAGCCGATTCTGGCCGTGCTCGCACTCATGTATGCCGTTGGCCATTGGAACTCCTATTTTAACGCCTTGATTTATTTGAAGGACAGCAGCCTGTTTCCGCTTCAGATCTTCCTGAGGGATATTCTGATCCTGAATTCCGTCAGCGCCGAAATGGTGACGAACGTCAACGAACTGCTGGTCCGTGAAGGGCTGAAGGATTTGCTGAAGTATTCGCTGATCGTGGTGGCAAGCGCCCCGGTATTGATCATTTACCCGTTTGTGCAGAAGTATTTTGTCAAAGGCGTAATGATCGGTTCTTTAAAAGGGTGATTCTTATTCCGTGAAGGAGGTGATGCCGGCACTATAGAATAGGTAATTCCGATGATCGGACACATAGGGGGTATATGCAAAATTACAGCTCGTCATGCGAAGTACGGGCAAGCATTTCATATTAGGGAGGAATTCATTTGAAAAGGTTCACTGGAATAGGTTTAAGTCTGGTTCTCGTGGCAGTGCTGGTTCTATCCGCTTGCGGCAAGACGAGTGAAACAGGAACTGAAGGACCGGCAAGCCCTCCGGGGTCAGAGGGACCCGTTGAACTGTCGGTATTTGCTCCCCAGTCCGCCGGCATCGAGAGTCTCGATGTCAATCCATTCTCCAAGCATATTGAAGAGAAGCTGGGGATTACGTTCAAATGGAATACGACGCCCGACGCGGTATTTAACGATAAGAAACTGCTGATGCTGGCAAGCGGTGACTATCCGGCGCTCATTATGAATGCCGGCATATCCAAGGCGGATCAGATCAAGTACGGTATGCAGGGGGCCTTTATTCCCTTGAATGATTTAATCGACCAGCATGCACCTAACATAAAAAAAGCGATGGAGGAAGTCTCCTATTTAAAATCGGCGATGACCGCGCCGGACGGAAATATATACGCGCTTCCGAAGGTGAACGAGTGCCTGCACTGCACGTATGGCCAGCGGATGTGGATCAATACGACCTGGCTTGAGAAGTTAGGTCTAGAGATGCCAACCACGACCGATGAATTTTATCAAGTGCTGAAAGCCTTTAAAGAGCAGGACCCGAACGGGAACGGCAAGGCCGACGAAATTCCGATGACTACTTCTCTTGATGTGTGGGGAGGAGGAGTTGATGCCTTTTTGATGAATGCTTTTATATATAACAATGGCACGACCTATCTAAGCGTGAAGGATGGCAAGGTGATTCTGTCCGCGGCTGAGTCCGAATGGAAGGAAGGCTTGAAATATCTCAGCAAGCTGTACAGTGAAGGACTGATTGACAAAGGAGCGTTTACGCAAAACGGCGATGCCGTCAAGCAGCTCGGGAACAAAGCGGACAATGTGGTCGGCGCCGTTGGTTATGCGCTGATCAGCAGCGTGCTGGAGCCGACCGACGCGAAGCCCCGTCATAAGGAATACGATGTTGTTCCGCCGCTGAAAGGACCGAACGGCGTGCAGCTTGCAGGTTATAGCGTCGGAGCAGGAGACGGATCGTTTGTCATTACGAACAAAGCGACGGAGGAGCAGCGGATCGCGGCCATTAAGCTGGCGGATTACCTGTTCTCCGAAGAAGGCACCGTGATGACTTCCTGGGGTTTTGAAGGAGATGGATGGCGGAAGGCGGAGTCCGGCGCGCTTGATTACAACGGCGAGCCGGCTGCATATGAAGCGCTGAAACGGGATGTGCCAGAGGGATCGCTTGACGTAACCTGGTGGCAGCTCGGCACGATGCTGATGGTGAATTCCCTCCGCGAATCCTTTGTCGCTCCGGAAGATCCGCTCGGAAACGGAGCCTACGAATATCGCTTGTGGCTGGCTGCGAAGAAATACGAGCCTTTTGCCCAACCGGAGCTTGTGTACCCGACGGATGTGTTCATCGATCCGAAAGACGCAACCTTTATCGCGCAGATTCAGAAGACGATTCAGGATTACGTGAAATCGAATCTGGCCCAATTCGTTACCGGCAGCAAGGATATCGAGAAGGACTGGGATGCCTATGTCAGCGGATTTAAAGGATTGCAGCTGGATAAGTATCTGGAGATTCATCAGAAAGCATTAGACAACCAAGGATAGAGGTATAGGAGGTTTATCGCTTGCACAATTTCATTGAATACGCGGCCAATATTAAGCCCTCGGAACGTCAATTAGCCGTCCAGGAGATGGAGTTCTACGCCTTCTTTCATTTTACCATCAATACGTTCACGGATATGGAATGGGGCACGGGAAAAGAAGATCCGGCCCTGTTCAATCCGGAGCAGTTGGATGCGGATCAGTGGGTGCGCGCTTGTGTCAGTGCCGGTATGCGCGGCTTGATCCTGACCTGTAAGCATCATGACGGGTTCTGTTTATGGCCGAGTCAGTATACGGAGCATTCCGTGAAGAGCAGCCCGTGGCGAAACGGACACGGGGATGTGGTGAAGGAGGTTGCCGATGCCTGCAGGAGAGGGGGAATCAAGTTCGGCATCTACTTGTCCCCCTGGGACCGGCATGAACCGTCGTATGGGGATTCGCCGCGGTACAATCAATTTTTTCTGAATCAGCTAAGAGAGCTCCTGACCGGCTACGGCGAGATATTCAGCGTCTGGTTTGACGGCGCCTGTGGTGAAGGTCCGAATGGCAAGCGTCAGGAATACGATTGGGAGTCGTACTACGCCCTGATTCGGGAACTGCAGCCGAATGCCGCCATCTCGGTATGCGGACCGGACATTCGCTGGTGCGGGAATGAAGCGGGGCATTGCAGGGAGTCGGAGTGGAGCATCGTTCCGGCGTCGCTGCGTCAGAATGAAGCGATCCAGGAAAAGTCGCAGCAAACCGATGACCGGGAGTTTGCGCGCCGCTATGAATCGAGCGAAGAGGATCTCGGCAGCCGGAGCGTCATTCAGGGCGAGAAGGAGCTGGTATGGTATCCGGCCGAAGTCAATACCTCGATCCGTCCCGGCTGGTTCTACCATGCGTCCGAAGACGATAAAGTCCGATCGCTGGAAGAATTGCTGCATATTTATTACGGCTCGGTTGGCGGCAATGCCACCTTTCTGCTCAATATTCCGCCGGATCCCCGCGGACTTGTTCATGAGAACGATCTGCAGCGTCTGCAGGAACTGGGTGACGCCATTCGAAATACATTTGAAACCAATCTGGCTGCTGATGCGGATGTTACGGCATCCGAGACGAAGGCGGGGCTGGAGGCTCGATTTGTTGTCGATGGCAGAAAGGATACGTATTGGAGCCCTGAGGAGGGCACGGAATACGCCGTAATTGAGCTGGACCTTGGGCGGGCGATCGATTTTGATCATATCGTATTGGCTGAATACCGGTACGGGCAGCGGATCGAGCGATTCGAGCTTGAATATATGGAAAACGGGAACTGGCACACGATTCAATCCGGGACGGTAATCGGGCGCAAACGCATCTGCCGCTTTCCCGCTGTACGGGCTCAATATATCCGGCTTACCATTTTGGAATCGAGATGGTGTCCGCGTCTGTCCGGCTTTGAAGTATATCGGAGTTCGACGGATTGGTGAAAGAATTCTAACATTCGGCGGAATTTCGGTATGGTGCGATAATAAGGCGGCCATCGCAAAAGGGCAGTGGCTCCTTTTGTTCGAAAACGCAAAATTTACCTTCCGTTCCATCCAGATTAGTGTAAGATGTACGTGAAAGTATCCCATTTCATTGTAGAGAGGATGTAACCTGCATGAGCCATTCCGTATCATTTGAGACCCGGCTGTTAAGCTCTTTGTCCAAAGTATTTGCCGATGAAGAACTGTCCCAGGCCTCGTATGACAGAGGGTCTTCGTTTGGCAATGAGACGTACTCGTTTCAAGTTGCATACCGTTCCAATCGTTTGTTAAAAAACATCCGGGTTCACCTGCAATCATCATTGAGTGATCGTATTACCATCCGTTCTGTAGGCCTGGTTCCATCGGAGCTGCCTACGTATCATGATCATGATGAGTTTATCTTAAGAGCTGCCCCCGGGCTGTATCCGGACCCGTTGCTGCCTCTCGCATCAGAGCCTGTTGTAACCGGATGCCCGAACCAGTGGAGAAGTCTGTGGTTTACGGTACAACCTGAGGGTGAGATCAAGGGCGGTACATATGAAATCCGGATCCGTTTTGAAGCGGAATCGGGCGAGTCGCTTGGAGAAGAGGTGTTCACGCTCGAAGTGATACCGGCAACCTTGCCGGACCAGACGCTGATTCATACGGAATGGTTCCATGCCGATTGTTTGGCGAACTACTACGAGGTGGAGATATTTAGTGAACGGCACTGGGCGTTGATCGGTCAGTTTATGCAGACCGCCGCTCAGAATGGCATCAATATGATCCTGACCCCATTGTTTACGCCTCCGCTGGATACGGAAGTGGGGGGAGAACGGCCAACGGTGCAGCTGGTTGACGTCGCCGTAACCTCGGATGGAGCGTATACGTTTGGTTTTGATAAGCTGGACCGCTGGGCAGACCTGTGTGATTCTAATGGGATTCAGTACCTGGAATTTTCTCATCTTTTCACCCAGTGGGGAGCCGGGCATGCGCCGAAGATTATCGCTAATGTGAACGGAAAGCCCGAGAAGCTGTTCGGATGGGAGACGGATGCGACAGGAGAACAGTATCATGCCTTCATCAGACAATTCATACCGGCCCTGACCGGCTGGATTGAAGGCCGGGGACTTAAGCAGCGCTGCTATTTCCATGTTTCCGATGAGCCGTCCGTGTCCCATCTGGAGGCTTACGGTCATGCAAGCCGGCTGATGAACGAGCTGCTGCCGGATTACCCGATCATTGACGCGCTCTCCGATATTTCGTTTTATGAGGAAGGGCTTGTGAAGCGCCCGATTCCTGCAAGCAACCACATCGAGCCTTTCTTGGATCAGGAGGTAACGCCGCTGTGGACCTATTATTGCTGTTCCCAGTACAAGGATGTGTCCAACCGATTCTTCAATCTGCCCTCGGCAAGAAACCGGATCATCGGGATTCAGTTGTATAAGTTTAACATCGAGGGATTTCTCCACTGGGGATATAACTTTTGGAACTCGCAATACTCGAAGCGCGCCATTGACCCGTTCAAGGTGACGGATGCGGATTGCGGTTTTCCTTCCGGAGATGCTTTCGTGGTATATCCAGGCGAGGAAGGACCGATCGAATCCATTCGGCTGAAAGTATTCCAGGAAGCGCTTCAGGATTTGAGAGCGCTTCAGCTGCTGGAGACGCAGATCGGCAGGGAGGCTGTGCTCCAGGCGCTGGAGGAAGGGCTTGACGAGCCGATCACCTTTAAGACGTATCCGAGGGAGCAGGAGTGGCTGCTCTCGAAGCGGCAGTGGATCAACGATAAGATCAAGGAAAGTTTGGTTGTGAAGTAACCGCACCGGCGCTTACGACATATAAAGCCTATTCATCATGGTCAATCAGACCGCATAAATTCTGTGCAAAAACGGCCCCATCTTCCTTTGAGAAGGTGGGACCGTTTTGATTTGCATCACGATTTGTTTTTCTTACCAGATGAATACCAAGAATGTTCTTTCTTGCTTGTGCATGATCCCGTATGGTTCCATGATAAAGAGAAAGTGCATGTATTCAGGTATACCGGCGCAAAGGGCAGTCCGATCCTAGAGATGACATGACCGGGGTTCTGCCAAGGTTATCGGCAAACCACGCCCGAGGCGAAAGAGGCCTGCTGTGGTTCTAGTGGTGCCGCCGAAATTATGCCATCATTAGAGCAAGGGGGAAATGAACGATGTATTTGGATTTCAAGTTGGCGAATGACCGCCCGGCGTATATTCAAGTCAAGGATTACATGAAGCGCTTGATGACAACCGGGGCGCTGCAAGCCGATCAGAAGCTCCCCTCCACGCGTGAGCTAAGCGCGCTGTTTCGAGTGGGCCGTAATACGGTGCTGAGCGCATACTCGGATTTGGAGGACGAAGGCTATATCTATGCGGTTAAAGGGCAAGGGCACTTTGTTGTCCCTTCGATCAGCGGAGCACCCATGCAGCCCGATGGCAAACGGCTGGATTGGGGGCCTCGCCTGAATGAATACGCCAAGCTTGCGGAAGCCAATGATCTGATGAAACACGGCATCCGCGCTGAGAAGGGCTCTATATCTTTTACCAGCATCGCCCCCGATGAGAAGCTGTTCGATCTGCCAAATGTCAAGCGCGCATTTTTGGACCGAATGTCGCTTGAAGGTGATGTACTTCTTAACTACGGTTACGCCAAGGGTTATAAACCCCTTATCGATTACCTCCTCCGTTATATGGAGAACAAGGGCGTGAATATTCAAGGTAAGGATATGCTGATCACCAGTGGTTTTACGGAAGGCTTAAGTCTGGTGCTATCCGCCCTGAACAAAGGGCATGGCCGCATTCTGTGCGAGAATCCCACCCATCATACAGCCATAAAAAATTTTAAAATGCACGGGTATGCCATTACCGGCGTCGAGATGGAGCCAGACGGCATCAGCCTGACAGGGCTTGCACGCGAGCTGTCGGAGCGGACGTACGACATGGTCTACCTTGTGCCTTCCTATCATAATCCTACAGGAATCGTCATGTCTCACCAGAAGAGGCTGGAAGCGCTCCGGCTGCTGAATGAGTTCGAAACTCCCGTTATTGAAGATGGTTTCAACGAAGAGCTGCGCTATTCGGGCTCACATATCGCGCCTCTTGTTGCATGTGCAGGCGGCGAGAACAACAGCGTGATCTATTTAGGCAGCTTCTCCAAGATTCTGTTTCCCGGCTTGCGAGTCGGATGGGTGCTGGCCGACAAGACCTTGATTCATTATTTGGAAAGCGTAAAGCGCGCCCGGAGCATTCATACGTCGACCCTGGATCAGTCCCTGCTCTTTCAATATTTGTACAACGGCAACTTCGAGAAATATTTAAAGAGAGCGAAGGCCGAGTACAAGCGAAAATATGAGCTTGCTATCCGCTGCTGCGAGGAATGGCTCCCGATGGAGCGGTTGTCCGGTGACGGCGGGCTTCACCTGTTCGTTGAATTCGGTCCCGGCTTCCGGACCCGGGAGCTGCTGGAAGCCTGCTCAGCCCAGGGCGTGGTATTCACGCCGGGCGACATTTTCTTTACCGATGGCGGCGGCCATCACACCATGCGTCTTGGATTCTCCCGCGTCTCCGACGCGAACATTGAGAAGGGGATCCGCATCATCGGCGAGGCTGCGAGGAAGCTGATGTAAACGGGCTGCAACAGAGATCGAAGAATCATCCGCATGCGGAGTGATGATTAACATACAAAGAATACTTCTCCGAGAAATCGTGGGCCTGCAACGGAGAAGGCGGAATTATTCTGTAGAAGCGAAGCGTTCTCCTTTG
The DNA here is from genome assembly GCF_056173265.1 of Paenibacillus sp. QJM3NY_38. Lineage (NCBI taxonomy): Bacteria > Bacillati > Bacillota > Bacilli > Caryophanales > Paenibacillaceae > Paenibacillus > Paenibacillus sp. QJM3NY_38. Next base: position 5,210,103 of record NZ_CM149665.1, on the reverse strand, counting down.
ACGTCAGATTTCAACAAATGAATATTCAAATCAGCAGAAATCTGATGGCAACAGAGATCGGAAGAATAATCCGCATGCGGAGTGATGATCAGCTTGCAGGGAAAGCTGGTTTGTGGAAAAGATCTTTGACTTCAACGGAGAAGGCGGAATTATTCTGTAGAAGCGAAGCGTTCTCCTTTGCCTTCGGATTTCAACAACGAATTTTCAAATCAGTGGAAATCTGAGGGCAACAGAGATCGGAAGAATAATCCGCATGCGGAGTGATGATCAGCTTACAGGGAAGTTGGTCTGAGAAAAAGATCGCTGGTTGCACGGAGAAGTCGGAAGAATCATCCGCAAGCGGAGTGATGCATAGGCAAACAGCTTGAAGAAATTATTTAGGAGGTCTACATCATGAAAGTTGGCGTCATCATGGGAGGCGTATCATCCGAGCGGGAAGTTTCGCTCATGACCGGCAAAGAGATGATCGCGCATCTGGATAAAAACCGCTACGAGGTTTATCCGATCGAGATTAACGATAAACGCGAGCTGATCAGCAAAACCGAAGGCATCGATATGGCTTTACTTGCCCTGCACGGGCAATACGGTGAAGACGGGACGGTGCAAGGCACACTCGACTCCCTGGGCATTCCGTATACTGGCAGCGGCGTTCTTTCCAGCAGCGTCTGCATGGATAAAGATTTGAGCAAGAAGCTGCTGCGGTACGAGGGATTGACTACAGCCGATTGGATCATGGTCAGCAGTATGGAGGAGTTGGCCGCCGCTGACGTGGAGGGACTCGGTTATCCTGTCGTGGTGAAGCCGAACGCAGGCGGGTCCAGTGTTGGTACTCGGATCGTGCGTGATACGGCTGCCCTTGCCTCCGCCGTAGAAGAGGCATTGCGATGGGACCGCTTCGTGATGATCGAGCAAATGGTCGAGGGAGAAGAGATCACTTGCCCGGTTTTGAACGGTGAGATGCTCCCGATTGTGTCCATCAAGCCGAACTCCGAATTTTTCGATTATACATCCAAATACGAAGAGGGCGAAGCGGATGAGCAAGTGATTGAGCTTCCCGCCGAACTTCAGCAGCGGGTGCGCACGGCTGCGCTTCAATGCTACAAGGCGCTGAAGTGCAGCGTGTATGCCCGGATCGATATCATCCTGAAGGAAGAGATTCCGTATATTTTGGAGGTTAACACGCTCCCGGGTTTAACGAAGAACAGTTTGCTGCCCAGAAGCGCGGAAGCGGCGGGCTATTCGTTCAGCGCACTTTTGGATGCCATCATTGAAACTTCATTATCGGAACGAAAAAGCGAAGGCAAGGAGTAGAAGCATATGAATACAACGAGCAGCTTTCTAACATCAACGGTGCAAGTCATGCCGCCTTCCGGCATCCGGCAATTTTTTAATGCGGCCGAAGCGGACGATGACGTCATTTCTCTCGGTGTGGGGGAACCGGATTTTGTGACGCCTGCATGTGCGATTGAGGCCTGTAAACGAGCTCTGGATCATGGCCGCACGATGTATACGCCGAATGAAGGGCTGATGGAGCTAAGGGAAGAGATTGCGAAATATCTGGATACCGGATTCCAGCTGCAATATGAACCGTCGAGGGAGATACTGGTCACGGTTGGCGGCAGCGAAGCGATTGATCTTACGCTGCGGGCGCTCATTTCGCCGGGGGATGAAATTATTATTCCCGTGCCGGGATATGTCGCTTATGCTCCTCTTGTGCAATTGAACGGGGGAACTGTTGTTGAACTGGAGCTTTCCGCAGAACATAAGTTCAAATTGACTGCGGATGCCCTGCAGAAGTTGATTACCCCCCGGACGAAAGCAATCGTTGTTAACTTTCCAAGCAATCCGACAGGCGCTGTGATGACCTACGAGGATTGGCTGCCGATCGCCCGCCTTGCGGTTACGCACAATTTGGTGGTGATTTCAGACGAGATGTATGCCGAGCTTACCTACGGCCGCACGCATACCAGCATTGCTTCGCTGCCTCGGATGCGGGAGCGCACCATCGTCATCGGCGGATTTTCCAAAGCCTTTGCCATGACGGGCTGGCGGGTCGGTTACCTCTGCGGCGATTCCCGCCTGGTGAGCGCCATGGTCAAGATTCATCAGTATACCGCGCTCTGCGCGCCCATCATGGGGCAGATTGCGGCTCTCGAATGTTTAAGAAATGGACTCGGGGATCGGGATGTGATGAAGCAGGCTTATGATGAACGCAGAAGGATGTTTGTGCAGGGTCTGACCGATATCGGCCTAAGCTGCCGCGATCCTCAGGGTGCTTTCTACGCATTCCCCAGCATAACCGGAACGGGTCTGGGCTCCCAGCAGTTTGCGGAGCGATTGCTTCGAGAGGCAAAGGTGGCCGTTGTTCCCGGTCATGTGTTTGGCGCCGGGGGCGAAGGCTTTATTCGCTGCTCGTATGCCGCTTCGCCCGATCAATTGAGCGAAGCGCTCGATCGAATGGATCGCTGGCTTAGGACGCATGCAGGTGCTGACCATGGCCTGCACACCTTACAGAATTCTTGAGAGCTTGCGGTAATCGGTAGCGGTAATCCCCTCCAGTCTGCGGAAGATTCGGCTAAAATAATGAATATCCGGGTATCCGACCCCTTCGCCAACCGCTTCGATCGAGATATCGGATTCCCGGAGAAGCCGGCGCGCTTCGCGGTGGCGAACGGATTGCACAAATTCACTTGGCGGCATCCCCGCAAAGCGTTTAAACAATTTGGCGGTATGATCCGGGCTTAACATTAAATGCTCCGCAATCACTTTGTTGCTCCAGTCTTTGGCTGGAGTTCTTTCGATTTGAGACATCAGTTCAATCAGTTTGGCATCGTGCGGTGACGTTTCCGTCAAGGCCTGGGAAGGATGCGTCCGAAGCAGTTGAACCAGCACATCCAGCATCAGCCCTTTGCAGGCAAGCTCATAGCCGGAGGGACGCAGGGTGAACTCCTCCACGATTCGTTCCATCATCTGAACGCAAGGCAGCGGGGGGGTGTATATGACACGGGAAGAGAGCGGGGGAAAAGCGGAGGAAACCGCTTCATGCGCGAATTTATCCGTATCCAGCACGGCTTCATTCACGATCATATCCGCTTCGGTCTGTATGTCCAGCTCATCAAAGAAATCAAAATGAATCCCCAAAAATCGCGCGTCAGGATGGGAGACCACCTCATTCTGGTGGTAAACACCGGACGGCAGGAAGATCAGTTGACCGGCTTCGATGCGATAGCGGTTCCCGTACATCGTTGTAGCGGCTTCCCCTTGGTATACATAGAGCAGTTCAAAATCGTATAACCTGCGCTGCGGGAGTGATCCCGTCGCCATGCGTTGAAACTGCGCATAGTGAATGCAGGGTGACCATTCGCGAAAAGGCGCTTCGCGTTTTATCGGAAAATTGAGGTCCATCTCGCTCATCGTAAACTCACTCCAAAATGTTATTAAGAGATAATAAATAGAACGGAATAGTCCAAATAATCACTTTTCTATCTAAATCATTTGGTGGAATATTTATTTATTATATAAGTATTATTACATCCAAATGGTTTATTTACAACTTGACGGAAAAAGTCAAATGATGCGTTTCTGAAAACGAGTGTTACAACATCAACCTATTGATTCTAGGAGGGATTCACGATGAAGAAAGGGATTAATATCTGGTCGTTCCCGGGAGATGCTTCCATCTCCGACTGCATCCGATTGGCAAAGGAAGCCGGGTTTGAAGGAATCGAATTGTCATTAAACCAAACAGGAGAGCTCGGCCTTCAGGCTGGCGATAAAGAGGTACAGGCCATAACGGAACAGTTGAAAGAGGCCGATCTGGATATCGCGGGTTTGGCAACAGGTTTGTATTGGGAATATCCGATGACCAGTAATGACCAGGCTGTCCGTGAGAAGGCCATGGATATTTGCAAGAAGCAGCTGGAGCTCGCGTCCGCTTTCGGAGTGGATGCCATCCTTGTGATTCCGGGGGCGGTCGGTGTCGATTTTGTTCCTGGTTCAGCAGTCATCGATTACGAATATGCCTACGAGCGGGCTCAAGAATCCATTCGTAAGCTGGTTCCTTACGCGGAAAGCGCAGGCGTTGCCATCGCGATCGAGAATGTATGGAATAAATTCCTGCTGTCGCCGCTGGAATTGCGGACCTTCATCGACGAGATCGGTTCCGATTATGTCGGCTCCTATTTCGACGTAGGCAATGTTGTGCATAACGGTTATCCGGAGCACTGGATTCGGATTTTGGGTGAGCGGATCAAAAAAGTCCATTTCAAAGATTACCGCAGACAGGCAGGCGGATTGCACGGATTTGTCGACCTGTTGGCAGGAGACGTTAATTATCCGGCCGTTGTTGAAGCGCTGCGCTTGATCGGCTATGACAACTATGTTACGGCAGAGATGATCCCGGCGTATACCCACTACTCGGAGCAGATCATATTTAATACATCCAATGCAATGGATGCGATTCTTGGACGTACGCCAACTTTGCGCAAGCCGGATGCCCGCCAGCATCAAGGCCAATCATAACAAGGGATAACGGAGGGAAGAAGGATGCTGAAAATCGGAATATTGGGATTTGGTTTTATGGGACGCATGCATTTCGACAATTATGTTCGACTAGCCGAAGAGGGTGCGGACATCCAGCTGGTGGCGATTTGCGATTTGCGCATCGATGAGCTTAAGGACAGCAAAGCCAACGGCAATATGGCGACCGAGCGTGATGTATACGACCTGGAGCCCTATCATCTGTATGACCATGTGGACAAAATGCTGGAGCATGAAGAGCTGGATATTGTGGATGTATGCCTGCCGACTTATTTGCATGCGGACATGTCCTGCATGCTGTTGGAGCGGGGGATTCACGTCATGTGTGAGAAACCTGTCGCAGGCAGCTCCGAGGAAGCCTGGCGTATGGTAAAAACAGCGGAGCGCACAGGAAAAACGCTCATGATCGGACAATGCCTCCGTTTCTGGCCGGCTTATGAATATTTAAAAGAATGCGTAGAGGACGGTCGTTATGGAAGCATCGTTGCAGGCGAATTCTTCCGGGGATCGGAGCCGCCTCAAGGCTGGTTCCTGGAAGGAGACAAGAGCGGTGGCTGTATCACGGACATGCATGTGCATGACGTCGATATGATTCATTGGCTTATGGGCAAACCGGAGCGCGTATCGACTTTCGCCAAAACGATTATTAAAGGAAGCTCGTACGATATCGTATCCACCCACTACAGTTTCCCGGATGGCAAAGTGATTAACGCGCATGCGGATTGGACGCTGCACGGCGAACACGGTTTTTATATGGGTTACCGTGTGAATTTGGAAGAGGCTACGCTAGTGTTCGAGAATAATGAACTGAAGGTGTATCCTGAAGACGCCCCAGGCTTTACGGCTGAGCTGTCCGATGATTCCGGCTATTATCGTGAGCTCCGGTATTTCATTGAGCACGTTGCGCAAGGAGAGCCGGTCACGGTATGTACGCCAGAGAGCGCTGCCGGTTCGCTGGAAATTATTGAAGCCGAGATTCGTTCCGCAAAAGCGAACGGCGCTCTGGAGACGGTATCTGGGAAACAAGTGGTATCTTAAATTTATTCACTGAGTAGGACAATATAAAACGAGGCCAATCAGGTTATTCCCTGATTGGCCTTGTTTAGTTCATGAGTTCACTGCATCCTATTCAAGCAATAGCATTGACATCCTGTAGCAAGAACACTGAATGAATCGTGTACATGTTAAGCTCTGAATGTTTTCAAGAAGTCCACGGCAAGCTTGATATCCGCTTCCGGATTGGCTTTCACTTCACGTTCGATGGTCAGATACCCCGTATAGCCAATATCCTTGAGAGCTTGCAGGTAAGCATTCCAGTTCACGCCGCCTTCGCCAAGCGGCACTTCACGGAACTTCTCGCCCGATTCCGCCATATCGGCAATTTTGTCATGGTCAAGGGCAGGTGCCTCGTATCCGAAATCGCCGTATACATCACGAGGGTCGATATAGTCAGCCAGCTTGATTCCGTCCTTCGCGTGTGTATGAACGATATAATCCTTCAGGTTGTACACACCCTGAACCGGATCGTCTCCAGTGACCATGACCATATTGGCTGGATCAAAGTTAACGGACACACCGTTGGAACCCAGACCATCCAGGAATGATTTCAAATGAGCCGAAGGCTCCGGACCTGTCTCGATGGCAAAGAATGCGTCCATGGACTTCGCGAATGTGCTAAGCTCCAGGCAAGCTTTGTGCATCGTTTCATATACGCGGCTGTTATGATCTTGCGGCACGATACCGATATGCGTGGTGATGATATTGGTTCCCAGCTCCAAGCCGAGCTCCATGATTCGTTTGGATTTCTCGATTTTAGCCGCATTCTCAGCAGGGTCCTGGAAGCCGTGTCCGCCAAGGTCACCCACGAGGGCGGAGATTTCAAGTCCCAGTGAATCGATGTAATCCTTCAATTCTTTTCGCGCCGAGGCAGAGAGGTTGGCCGGATCCATTTCGCCATGAACGGCATAGATCTGTACGCCGTCTGCACCGACTTCTCGGGCTTTAAGAAGACCGTCTCTTACTCCAACCCGAAAGCTGTCAACAATAACGCCAATTTTGTTAGGCATGATAGGCTTCGACATCCTAATATCCCCCTTATATCATCCTTGTGTCATCCATCGTCCGTATAACTTAAACCTCATTCCAGGTTTTACGGAGATATTCCAATCCAAACTTAGCTCCCGTACGGCAATCTTCCATCCCTTCGAATTCAATCGAGATGTAGCCGTCATAACCGGATTCCTTCACGATGCGAACGACTTCCGGCATATCGATATCGCCTTGGCCGACAATCGCGCCACGCAGCCAGTTGCCGCTGGAGGTGTTAAACCAACCGGATCCAGGCGCGCGGTGAGCCGGGCGATAATAGAAGTCCTTGAAGTGAACCATCGATGCCAAGCCGATGTTGTTCTTGACAGCCACAGTCGAAACCTCATCTGCACAGAGGAAGTTTCCAATGTCCAGGGTTGTTTTGAAGTTAGGGTGATTAACGGTCTGAACGAGCGCTTTGACGCGGTCGCTATGTTGAATGAAATACCCGTGGTTCTCCACGCTTGTTGTAATGCCGCGTTCTGCCGCGTAATCCGCTATGATACGGCATGCATTGGCCAGGCGGGGAAGTTCCTCCAGGAAATGCGTGATGGACAAGTCCTTGGAAGAGCCTACGTCATGGCGCATCAGCTTAACGCCAAGCGCGGCCGCAATGTCCACTTCGCCTTTAACTCTTTCAATCTCCGCTTCATATGCAGCATCATCCAATTCCGCAAAATTGGCGCCGATGGCATAGTTGGAGATCTCAAGCCCTTTGGAAGCGGCATGGGATTTAATTGTATCGATCAACTCCGGCGTTTCCTTCAGGTTAAAGCCGAGCGGAACGATTTCGATATGCTCTCCGCCGATTTCTGCAACGTAGTCGATGACATCAGTAATGGTCATTTCGCCTTTATTCATGGCCTGGTACAGGCTGTATGAGCTTATTCCAAGTTTCATAAGAGAACCTCAACCCCTTTTTCGGCGGATTCATAGATCCCGCACAGAATCTTCATGATCTCAACGCCGTCTTCCACCGGGCTGAGAGGTGACGTGCCGTTCTCGATGCTGGAAATGAAATGATCAACTTCGCTTTGGAAAGCTGCGTTGAAATCGAATCCTTTGTTGTCCGTTTGAGGCTGGATGTTGATGATGGTATCGTGTTTCTCCGTTACGATGACCACTTCTGGATCAATCTCGAATCCGCCCTTGTCTCCATACAATTTAACGGATTGCAGATTCTCCTTCGAGTGCAGCGTGAAGCTGACGTCCACCAGCAAAGAGGCGCCGTTTTCAAAACGGATCATCGCATTCGCCATATCCTCAACCGTGTTCTTCTCCGCGTCATAGTCAGCCGCTTTGTAGAAGGAGAGGTTGCGAACATTAGAGCGATTCCCCAGCTTTCGGTATGTATTGGCGCTGACGGAAACCGGTTTTGGACGACCCATCATGTACCAACACAGATCAATGACATGCACCCCGATATCGATGAGAGGTCCGCCGCCGGAACGTTCAATGTCAGAGAACCAGCCGCCTGGATTGCCGAGACGACGAACGGAGGAAGCCTTCGCGAAGTAGATCTCCCCGAATTCACCCTTGTCTGCAAACTCGCGGAGCATCTGAGCGTTAGGGTCGTAACGTCTTACGAAGCCGACCTGAAGCAGTTTGCCGGAAGATTTAACAGCTTCCTGTACTTGAAGCGCTTCCTCAACGGTACGGCAGAGAGGTTTCTCAACCAGGACGTGTTTGCCCGCATTCAGTGCCGCAATGCTGATTTCGGCATGCGTATTGTTCCAGGTACAGATGCTTACTGCATCGATTTCCGGATCAGCCAGAAGTTCGTTATAATTGGTGTAGACTTTGGTAGCACCGTATTTTTCAGCTGCACGCTGTGCTCTTTCTTCATTTAAATCGCACACGGCGAGCAAATTCGCGTTCGCATGTTTCTCATAGGATTGCAAATGCATAGCAGAGATCGATCCCGTGCCAATGACGCCAACATTAATAGATTTCATGAGTTCACTCCTCTGAATTTACTGCATTACACTTTCGTATTATAATGCTTTTAGAGGAAGACACCATGATAAACCGTGCTGTTTGTTTGTACAATTGTGCTGTCTTACTGGAAGGAGATCAGAGCATTGGACAAAACACTGCGAGAACCGATGACGATGCCGGATCCTCAGTTTCCGATTAAGGTTCATCGTTGCGAGTTTGATGGCCGGGGACAGGTATTATTTAATCATCACTGGCATGAGCATCTTGAAATTCTATATTTTGTTTCGGGGGAAGCGACGCTGGAATGCGGCTCGTCCACCTTTACCGCCAAGGAAGGCGATATGATCGTCATTAACCGGAATGAACTGCATTACGGCCTCAGCCAGTCGGACCATTTGTTTTATTATGCGCTAATCGCGGACTTCTCGCTGCTGCAGAGCCATTCCCTGGATGCGCCCGAGATGAAATTCATCACGCCGATCACCCAGAACCGGCTGATCTTCGAGAACCGAATCAGCGGGGATGATGCGCTAGCCTCCATGCTGTCTATCATTCATGAGCTGGAACAGCAGGAATTCGGTTATGAGCTGGCCGTCAAATCAGAGCTGTATCGGCTGCTTACGCTGCTTGTTCGAGGTTATGTAGCGACGGTTCTTACCCTGGATGAGTACGTAGAGCGGATGAAGAATGTGGAGCGGTTTGCCCCGATATTCAAGTATATCGAAGAGCATTACCGGGAGGATTTATCAGTGGAGCTCCTATCCGGCATGGCGGGTCTCAGCCGCTTTCATTTCAGCCGGCTGTTCAAGGAGATCAGCGGCCGGACCGTGACGGAGTATGTGAATGAGACGAGGCTCAACCGGGCGGATTATCTCCTTCGCGAGAGTCCGCTTACCGTATCCGAAATCGCGGCTGCGACCGGGTTTAATGATATTTATTATTTCAGTCGAACCTTTAAGAAATATAAAAGCATGGCTCCATCGGCTTTACGGAAAAAGTGAGAATCGGCTTTAACGGTTCTGAATAGGCTCCATGTAGACATAAGTATAAAAGCAACCTATAATGAATAATCATATTTATTGCATAAAGTGGCGGAGATAACGGAGAACCCTTTTGCTTAAATGCGTACTGTATTTGGTATGCATTTTTAGCAGAAGCGGTTCTTTTTTTGAAATTTTCTTATGATGGAATAGGTTCCTTATTTTAAATTCAGAGAGGAGAATGACAGGTGGACACAAGCTTATCCGCCAAGATGCGGACCCAATATTTGCAGGACATGTCGGCAAAAAAGCTGGATGTGCTGGTGATTGGCGGGGGTATCACGGGTGCGGGAATTGCTTGGGACGCCAGCTGCAGAGGGATGAGCGTCGGATTGGTGGAAATGAATGATTTTGCTTCGGGAACGAGCAGTAGATCAACGAAGCTGATTCATGGCGGTCTTCGGTATCTGAAGCAAGGAGAGATCGGCTTGGTACGTGAGGTGGGTTCTGAACGGGCACTGCTTCACCGGAGCGCTCCGCATCTGGTGGAGCCTATTCCCATGCTGCTCCCAATTTATAAAAAAGGCACTTATGGTTATCTTGCCAGCGCGATCGGATTGTATCTGTACGACTGGCTGGCAGGAGTCAAACGCAGCGAACGGCGCAAGATGTTCCGGCGCGAGAGAACCTTGACCCTTGAACCGCTCTTTCGAAAGGAGGGATTGAGAGGTTCCGGTTATTATTATGAATACCGAACTGATGATGCTCGATTAACGGTGGAAGTGATGAAGTCTGCAAGGGCCAAGGGAGCGCTCATCGCGAATTATGCCAAAGCCCAGGAATTCATGTATCGAGGAGGAAAAGTAGTAGGAGCTCAAGTAGAAGACCAAGTGAGTGGAAAGACCTATACGATAAACGCCAAAAAGATCATCAATGCCGCCGGGCCATGGGTGGATCAGGTCAGGCTCAAGGATAATTCGCTCAAGGGAAAGCGCCTGCTCTTAACAAAAGGCGTTCATCTGGTGGTGGATCATGCCAAGCTTCCCATACGGCAGGCTGCTTATTTCGATGTCCCGGGTGGCCGAATGATTTTTGTCATTCCAAGAGAGGGCAAGACCTACATCGGAACGACTGATACCGTTTATGAGGGGGCGATTGAGACGCCTGGTATTACCGAGGAGGATCGGCGATATCTGATCGATGCGGTGAATCATGCTTTCCCGGAGTCAAGGCTGGGACCGGACGATATCGAATCCGGATGGTCGGGCTTACGGCCGCTCGTCCGTGAGGAAGGAAAGGGTCCTTCGGAAATATCGAGAAAAGATGAGATGTTTATATCCGATTCCGGTTTGATCACCATTGCGGGCGGAAAAGCTGACCGGATTTCGGAAAATGGCCGAAAAGGTAGTGAATCTTGCAGCCAGACAGCTTCAAGACGCCGACGGCACCATCTATCCTCCTTGTACGACGGATCGGGTTCCCATCAGTGGGGGCGACCTGAACGGCTTTACCTATGAGGAGGTTCAGAAGAAGTTGATCAAGCAGGGTGAATCCCTTGGTATCAGGCCTGAACACATTCTGAGCCTCATGAACAGGTACGGCTCCAATACGATGGAGCTGATGAACCGGGTCGCTGCCTCTTCGCAGGAAGCGGAAACGACCGAACTTCGATTGTTACGTGCGGAAATCGAGTATTCCATGGAATATGAGATGACGATGACCGCAGTCGATTTTCTGTTAAGAAGAACGGGCTGGTTATTATTCGACCGGCAAAAAACCGAGCGGACCATTGCTCCCGTCATGAGGCTGATGCGTGAATATTTAGAGTGGAATCAAGAGGAAGTCGACAGGCAATGGGAGCTGCTGCAGGATCAATTGCAATTGGCATGGGGCGTGGCGGAAGGCAGCAGGATAGAACGGTTTACGGATCTGCCGGATCGGGAAGACGTCGCAGGATCGCGTTCCGACCAGGAAGCCGGGCATTCCTCCGTCGTGTCGGCGATGAATCGATAGGGATCTTATTTATCAGGATCATCTTGTCAAATGTAAAATGTGGATGTAGTATAACCATATAAAGTTATAGAGCTGGGCAGAGATGATGAGAAGCCCTTTGCATAACGAGAACTTTCATTTGTGATGAATGAAGGCTTTTTCAATGCAAAGTGCTTCTCATTTTTTTGTATCCGCATGGAACCGCTTGTCCAAGGACTAAAGGGGATGACACCGTCATATGTATACTTTACGGATGGGGACTGTGGGTCCATAACAGAACTGATCTGGCCAGAACATGTCCAATTTACGTATACGGGCAAAATTACAGATTGAACATGCAGAGGAGAACGAAACATGGATCATTATTCAGGGTATATTTTTGATTTGGACGGTACGATTTATCTTGGGGCTGAGGCCATTGATGGTGCGGTGGAAACCATTCATTATTTGCAGGGACTGGGTAAGAAACTATTGTTTTTGACCAACAAAACGATAGATTCCAGGGAAAACTATTTGAAGAAATTAAGGAAGCTTGGCATCCAAGTTGAGCTGAACAACATATTGAACCCTGCGCTCGTTACGATTCATTATCTTCAGAAGCATCATCCGGGCGCAAACGTGTATGTCATTGGCGAGGATATATTGAAGAATGAGCTGCTGGACAATGGAATACGATTCGCCTCAGCGCCGGAGGAAACCGACGTTGTGGTTGTATCGTGGGACCGGGATTTTCACTACCGCCATCTTGATTTTGCATATCAGGCGATTAAACGGGGTGCGGATGTGATTGCCACCCACCCGGATCGAACATGTCCGATGCCTGGCGGCGATGTCCCGGATTGCGGCGGCATGATCGGTGCCATCGAAGGCACCGCCGGCATTACAATCACGACCGTCATGGGCAAGCCCTCCGTCTTGACGGCATTAACAGCTCTTGATATTTTGGGAGTGAAGGCCGAAGATTGTCTGATGTCAGGGGATCGGCTGGAGACGGATATCAAGATGGGAAATCAGGCAGGGATGAGTACGGCGATGGTGCTGACCGGCGTATCGAGCAGGGACGATCTGATGGACAGCAGCGTGAAGCCCACCTATGTATTGAATTCGGTCTACGATATTTATCTCAGCGGTACTGCCGTGAAGCAGGCAGATGAAGCAAAGTCATGAGCATGAACAAAAATATGCCGGGGCAACGGGAGAATTGGAGATGTTGCGGCGGCAACGAGGTGAAGACATGAAAACCAGTGTTGAAGGTGCACAACGAATTTCGTATTGCTTGAAGCGTAAGCCCATTATTACTTCATTAATGAATGCCGATGAACTCCCTGCTGTGCTGGCGACTGAATCGAATATCGTGTTTATTCTCAAAACCGATATTTTTATCATCGAATCGATCGTTGAACAGATTCGGGAGGCGGGCAAGCTCTCGTTTGTGCATTTTGATCTGATTGAAGGGATCGGTAAAGACAAAACGGGGGTTAAGTATTTAGCTGAAAAGGTGGGCATTGACGGTATTGTCACGACAAAAAACACGGCGATTGTAGAAGCGAAGAAACTGGGGTTGTTGACGGTCCAGCGTCTGTTTGTATTCGATTCCGTTTCGCTGGACAACGGGATCAAGATGATTAAGGCCTCCAATCCGGATGCCATTGAAGTGCTGCCGGGCATGGTGTGTCAGCGGATCATGGAACGGATTCGTGCAGAAGTGGACGTGCCCGTCATCGCTGGAGGACTCATGATCGATTTGGAGGATTTTGATACGGCTTTGAAGAGCGGTGTAATTGGCATATCCACCTCCAGCAAAGAGCTATGGCGCTGGCAGGATGAACATATGGTATAGCGAAGAGCCGCCTTACATGACAAAGAGGGGTGGAGATTAGGGAATGGATGTGTTTCAACTGGATACGCAAACCATGCTGATGCGGCTGCTGTTCGCTGCATTGCTTGGCGGTTTAATCGGTTGGGAGCGGGAACGCAGAAATAAGCAGGCCGGTTTAAAAACCCATCTCTTGGTGGCTGTCGGATCAACGCTGATTATGCTGACTTCCATTTACGGTTTTGATTCTGCACTGATTAATCATCCCAATGCGAGGTTTGATCCTGCCCGGCTGGCGGCACAAGTTGTAAGCGGTATCGGTTTCCTTGGTGCCGGGGCTATATTGCGGCGTTCCAATCATATCATCTCAGGTCTTACCACGGCGGCAACTCTTTGGGTGGCGGCTGCAATCGGTTTAAGTGTGGGCTCCGGTTTTTACTGGCCGGCGATCATAACGACGGCGATCGTTCTGGTCAGCACGCTGGTGTTAAATAAATTGGAATCGAAATTTCTTTTTATCAAAAAGTCAGGCAGCTTGAAGATCATCATTGAGGCCGGAGACCGTCCGGTTCATGTGAGTACCATTACCGAATTGCTGCAAAAGGCCAATATGACGGTGGAAGGCATGATCGTGAATAATGACACGACGGAAGACGATTCGACCAAGGTGACGATGGAATTCCGGGTGTATTCTTTTAACAGCAAGGGAATTAACGGATTATTCGAGCAGTTGTGGCAGGTAGAGGGCATTAAGCAGGTTCGCATGAACTGGCGGGATTAAGGGCTTCTTGTATGGATTGATGAGCAAAAATGTTACATGATCAGCTCCTATGATTGGACCCAGCATGCTGTACAGGGCTGAGCCCGGGTGGACCCGGGCTCAGCTTTTTTATGTATGTTTTCTATGGGGGCGGCAGTTGTATTCAAGGACGAGCTTCCTAAGGCCTGTACTCGAGGACTGTCAAAAGCCGAGATGCTTCTGGCAATCAGGAATTGGGCCGCGTAATAAGTGGTCATAATCCAGACGTTCGAATAGCGGATATCGGCAACAGTCCCGATAACAGAAGATAGTGAACTTTAGAGGCATGGGGCGGGAATTGCCGATAGGCAAACAGGATGATGAGCCACATCGGAATGAGTTTGAACAGGAGTTTCACGAGCAAGGGCTCGGACGGAATGAAGAATATATAAAGCAGACTCATGATCAGGATGATCAATGGCAGCACGTATCGTTTCAACTATAAACCTCCCCACATAATGTAATCTTCATGTTTAGACAATTCTTCTTACAGCGTCCCAATCCCTCTTTCTAATCTTTCGCATGAAAAAGGAATGTAAAGCAAATAATGGAGTTAACTTGAGCTTTGAAGGATGGGGGTACCGACATGATACGCTACCGATCTCGAAACCGTCGCCCGATTCCCGCAAAGAAATCAGAGGAGCAGGCGGTGTCCTCGAAGTCAGGGTCATCCGTGATTTCCGGCCATATACAAGAGCTGCTCGATCGCATACGGACCGAGTCCGGAGACAGCCCGGATATTGTCACCCGGCGTTTGAAGCTGGGCGGTGAGCCTGAGGAGAACTGTGCCATTGTATATTTGAACGGACTCAGCGATCCTGAGATGGTCAACAATTTCGTAATGGATTCTCTTCTGCGTTTAACCCCTGATTTATATAAGGGTGAAGAGCCTGATGCCTTCCTGGACAACATTATGAAGGATGGGCTGTCGATGGGCGAATCCAAAATAATGACCGAATGGAACGACATGATGCTGGCCATTCTGTCAGGGGACACGGTCATCCTGCTGGAAGGTGCTGAGAAAGCCATCGTAGCCGGCACGCAGGGCGGAGAATGGAGATCCGTTACCGAGCCGACCTCCCAGCTTGTAGTTCGCGGACCCAAGGATAGCTTCGTGGAGTCCATCGCTACCAACATATCCCTGATCCGGCGGAGGCTAAAATCCCCCGATCTCTGGCTGGAGACCATGAAAATCGGATCCGTAACCCATACCCACGTAGCTCTTATGTATGTGAAGGGAAAAGCAGATCCCGGGATCGTAAAGGAGATTAAAGAACGGCTGAATGATATCGAGATTGAAGGGATACTGGAATCGGCTTATATCGAAGAATTTATTCAGGATAAAACGGTAACCCCTTTTCCCACGATCTATAATACGGAGCGTCCTGATGATGCCGCCAGTAAATTGCTGGAAGGCAGGATCATCGTCCTGGTAGATGGTACCCCCTTCGTCCTGGTCCTTCCAACGGTATTTGTTCACTTTTTCCAATCCCCCGAAGATTATGCACAGCGATTTGATATTGCGATTGTGATGCGGATTGTCCGTTATCTCAGTTTTATTATTCTGATCCTGGGCCCATCGGTTTATATAGCCCTCACCACCTTTCATTACGAAATGGTGCCGACCTTATTGCTAATCAGTTTGGTTGCTCAACGGGAAGGGGTGCCGTTTCCCGCCTTTGTCGAAGCGATGCTGATGGAAATCGTATTTGAGATTCTGCGTGAGGCCGGGGTGAGGATGCCCAGAGCCATCGGGCAGACCGTCTCGGTTGTTGGTGCTTTGATCCTGGGACAGGCAGTCGTTGAAGCCGGCCTGATTACGCCAGCGATGGTCATTGTCGTGGCTTTAACCGGTATTGCAAGCTTTGCCATACCGGCCTATAACCTATCCATCGCCGGACGCTTGATACGGTTCGCTTTTATGGTGCTGGCCGGCTTGTTCGGATTTTACGGGTTGACGCTGGGATTAATCATCCTTGTTGCCCATATGAATAGTCTCCGTTCGTTCGGAGTTCCCTATTTATCGCCGATCAGTCCTTTTCGATTGCGGAATCAAAAAGACGCTGTCATCCGAATGCCTTTCAAATCGCTCCAAGCGGAAGCCTTGTCCGCATCTCATTCGGGCAGTAATCGAGGTACAGGGGAAGCTGCATCGCAGGAAGCCGGGAATCCATCATCCGGTTTACACAATCGGAATGCCGGAAGGGATAACAGTGATACGGGGGACCAGAAGACGGCTGTTCCGGCCATTGAGTCCAATCGTAATTAACGTTAGGGGTGTAGCCGGAAAATGTTCAGATACAGATGGTTGATTAGCATTCTCCTGTGCTGCTGCCTGAGCACGATAACAGGCTGCTGGGATGCGACTGAATTGAATAAGCGGGCCATTGTCGCCGGTATCGGCATTGACTGGAAGGAAGAAGAGCAGCAATATATGATTTCCTTCCAGACCATCATCGCGGATGAAATATCCGGCAAAACAGGCAGGGGAGCGACACCTACATCCATATACAAGTCATCCGGAAAAACGATCGTTGAAGCGATGCGTAATACGTCCCGTAAATTGCCGCGTATCCTGTCGCTAGCCCACACGGGGTTGATCGTCATATCCGACGAAGTGGCCAGAAACGGAATTATCGATCTATTCGATTATTTGGATCGTGATTCCGATATTCGATTAACAACCGAAATAATGGTTGCCGCGGAAGGACAAAAGGCAGAAGACGTGGTTGCCGTACTGACGCCTATCGGAAAGATTACGGCTTTTGCGCTTGTACAGAAGATTGAGTTAACCTCAAGGCAGTTAAGCGAGAACTTCCGTGTTGAGGTAGACGATGTCATTCGGGATCTGCTCGTTCCCGGCGGCGGGCCTGTCATTAACGGCGTCATGATCGAAGGAGATGAGCAGCAAGCCGTAAAGAAATCCAATCTCGAAAGCTCGAAGAGTGCAGGCCTGGGTGTTATTTCCAATCTGGCTATTTTTAAAGGAGACAAACTTAAAGATTGGATGACCAGGGAAGAGAGCAAGGGAACCGTGTGGATCAAGGATAAAATGCATACAACGCCATTAAATATAAGTCTTGAACATGGACAAGGCGAAATTGCATTGGATGTCATGCGATCGAAGACCCGGCTGGAAGTGAAATTTAAAGAACCGCTTCAACCCGTTATCCACATATTCGTTGAGCCTAATTTCTCGATCCGGGAAGTGATAAGCGACATCGACCTGCGGAATCCGGAATCGATGAGAACGCTTGAAGCAGCTGCTAACCAAGAGGTGGGTCGTATTCTGAAATCAGCCGTGAAGAAGTGTCAGAAAGCGAATAGTGATATCCTCGGATTCGGTCAAACGGTAGAACGCGCCAGACCAGAAGCCTGGCACAAAATGAAGGGTCGGTGGGATGTGATCTTTCCGCAGTTGGAAGTGGAATATCATGTGAAATCCGTTGTGCGTAACTCTCAGATGAGAGATCGCTCCTTTAAATACAACATGAACAACCAGTAAAGGGGAGCTTAAAGGTGAAGGTGAAAATCAGTCCGCTGCAGTTCTTCTCGCTGCTGGTTCTATTTCAGTTCGGAACGACGCTTGTCGTGAACATGGGACTGCAGGCCGGTAAGGATTCCTGGATTGGGCTACTGATTGGCATGGTGATCGGAACGATGATGTATTCGCTGAATGTTTATTTGTACACCATGTTTCCTGATCATCTGCCGACGGTTTATTATCGAATATTGCTTGGGAAATATTTAGGGGGATTGTTGGGAGTATCATACTGCGTGTTTTACCTGTATACAGGCTCCAGAGATATCGTAGATGGAGGGTTGCTGGTAATGGCTTCGGCAGCCCTTAAGGAGACCCCGCTTCTCATTGTCAATTTGATCATGGTGATGACCGTCGCTTTTGTGCTGCATCAAGGATTGGAGGTGCTTGGGCGCACCGCTTTGATTTTCTTGGCGATTGTTCTGCTGATCGGCGTATTCAGCGCTCTGGTTATCGTATTTTCCGCAATCGTGGAAGTCCATCGCTTGCTTCCTGTTCTGGGTAATGGCGTACAACCCATCATTCAATCCGTAGTGAAAAAAAATATGCACTTCCCGTTTGGGGAGCTGATTGTTGCTACAGTTCTCCTTCCACATCTGAGCCGGCAGAAGAGCGGGATCAAGGCGGGGTATTGGGCTATTTTATTCAGCGGAACGATGCTGGCGCTAACCTCTGCCGTTACCATTTCCGTCCTTGGCGAGAACATTGTGGAGCGTTCGGTTTTTCCTTTGCTGACGATGGTCGGAAAAGCCAATATTTCGGAGTTCATTGAACGGACGGAAATTTTGATCGTGATGGTTCTGATTATTGGTGTGTTTTTTAAAATAAGTCTGTATTATTATGCCGCATTGATCTCTGCATCCGAGCTGTTCAACATTCCCTATCAAAAATTGATCTATCCATTCGCTTTAATCATGCTCGGGAACTCGATGATTCTTGCCCGTTCGTATAGCGAGCATCTCATGAAAGGAAGCCAGCATCTATATATGGTTCTCCCTATATTTTCAATCGCTGTCCCCTTGGTGCTTGTTGTGATCGGTTTGATTCGCAGAGCAAGCTCCAAAGGAAAGACAAAGTCCGACTCTAGCTCCGGTTCATGAACCATGTCCCGCGTTTCCAGGACTTTGGCTTGAATCACGGGGCTTTTTATTTTTGAATGCTCGGTAACAATCAGGAAGGAGCAGTAGGCATAGCAGCACCGTAACCGTCAGCTTCTCTACGATGGAGAATAGAGTGAACTGCCAGTTGATCATGAAGTTGTACCATGGGAACCCGAACAGACAATCTGTAAGCACGGTATAAGACAGGCAGAGAGTACCTAACAGCAGGGTGATCGCATATTTTTTGATATACATCGTTACTTCCTCGCATTTCCTATTGTTTATGACTTGCCAATCCATGACAACGTTGTATTAGTATGAAGGGTTTATTGAATAAACATACAAAGAAGAGTTATATCCAATCGAACCAAGCGTTGAAAAGGGGCGAATATGAACCGACAGGAACAGAAGTTTAGCAAAATGCCGTTTATGGATGGGCCTAAGGGTTATAGATCTTTTATAATGGAAATGGATCGTGAACTTTAGCTTAGGGAGGGAGAGCTGGTGATGAAGAAACGTCAAGGCGTGAGAAGGCTGCTGGCCGGTATCATGACGGCAGTGATAGGGATAACCGGTTGCATGTCATATGGAGGAGAAGTTTGGGCTGTGGACACATCCTCAGGCAGACCTATCGAAGTTCGAGTGAATGGAGGTCGGCTTCTGCTGGAATCGCCTCCCTTTATTCATAACGACAGGGTGATGGTGCCTTTCCGCGGCATTTCAAGAGCGATGGGAGCCGAAGTTCGCTGGGATCAAGCCAAGCAGACGGCCATTGTGAGTAATGGTAAACATACGACAAGCTACACTGTGGGGCAGAATCACGCCATCAAGGACAGCAAAGCTGTAACTCTGGATGCCCCGCCACTGCTCAAGGATGGACGTGTTTATATCCCGCTTCGCTTCTCGGCAGAGGGTCTTGGGGGCAAGGTTGTCTGGAATAACCAGGCTAAAGAAGCTATGATCTATCCGCTGCTCACACCGAAGGAGGCAGAAACTGCCCTGTCCAAGAAGAGTAATCAGGCAATAACACTTTTGAAAAACAAGGATTTTGAGAAGCTTGCCGAGCTAGCTCATCCCGATGGGATTACCTTTTCCCCTTATGCGCATGTTGATCGGCAGAAGGATGTCACACTTAGCAAGCAGCAGCTGAGGAAGGGATTTAACCACGACACCTTATACCGCTGGGGCGAGTATGATGGCAGCGGAGAACCGATCTCCATGAATTTTGAGAGCTATTATCATAAATTCGTTTATACCCTTGATTTTGCCGCAGCGCCATGGATCGGTTACAACCAATCCAAGAGCGAAGGAAATACGGTGAATAATGCAAGCAGCCAGTATAAGGGAGCTGTCATCGTCGAGTATTATTACGAAGGAGTTCATCCTGATTATGCGGGGATGGATTGGGAAAGCCTCCGGCTTGTATTTGAACCACATGGAGAGGAGTGGGTGTTGTCTGGCGTGATACATGATCAATGGACGATCTGAAAATAGACTTGTTCTGTCGAAACCATTATGAAGTTTGATGGTTTCGACAATTTTTTTAAAAAAATGCTTGCTTTTTAACTTTGAGCATTATATACTCTTAATTACGGTGATCAACTCGATCACGAATTACATAACATGCGGTCGTGGCGGAATTGGCAGACGCGCACGGTTCAGGTCCGTGTGGGCTAACCCCCGTGGAGGTTCGAGTCCTCTCGACCGCATCTATGAAGCAAAGCTGTTTTTCAAGTGAAATTTAACTTGAAGAACAGCTTTTTTCGTTCCTCTTCATGTGGTAATCGCGTTATACTAAACTGGAGGAACCGTTCATCTTTAGGGTGAATTCAATGGAGTGGATTTATAATATTTGGCCTGTTAGCAGAAGTTACTGGCGGGTTATTTTGAATACAAGGGGTGTGATCCTGTGATAAAACCTCGAAAAGGGCTGGGCTTTATTTTGTTGATACTCGTTGCTGTGAGTTTATCTGTTGGATGTCAACCATCGGATAAGGGGAATGTCGCTGAGCGATCGGTGGAATCTTCGAAGGAGGATACCCGGAAGGCAGAGCCCTCTACCGGCACAGAAGAATCTTTAGGTGGAGGGGATCACGCGGCAGGAAGCGGTGCCGTCGCAGAACAGGATGATACGGACGTTGCTCCAGACAATCAGGCCGCTGAACCCGATGTGGATTTAGCGGATGTGACGGCGGTCCGGCTCATTAATCATAGCTCGGGCTGGATCGGCGGAGAAGGCTGGATAGCTTTTAGTGATAACGGTGGCACGGAATGGGAGGTTCAGGCTCAGCCAAAAGGCACCGTACGCCAAATCTTTGCGCTAAATGGCAAGCAGGCTTGGACTGTGATGGAGAATAACGATCTGTACCGCACAACGGATGGCGGTGAGACATGGATTCGGATTGGAAGCACGCCGAATGCCGGATTTCTCCATTTCATCTCGCCTGAAACAGGATTCAGCGGGCAAGCTAAAACCGAGGATGGGGGCCAAACCTGGAGCAGCCTGGATATACCGGATACGACCGCCAGCAGTCCTGTCACTGGAGCTATCACCGATGAAGCTACCAGAGCTCCCAAGAACGAAAAGGATGCGTCAGGATCGCTGTATGTTGTTAACACGAAACCCCATAACTGATTCATAACAAAGAAGACCGAGGCTCTCCGGTCTTCTTTTTCTGGTTATGCCTCCAATCTCAGCAAGAAAGAGGCAGAACGATGAACATCATATCGTTCATTTAGGGAGCTCTTTAAGGTAGCTCTTTAAATATTACTCGTGAGCCCAGCCATAGACCAGCGGCAACTCCGAATAAGCCGAAGAGGGCCACCAGAACGATCAGATTAAAGGAGTGCCAACCAAGCAGGAATCCAATACCGCTTCCCATGGTTGTTCCGGTGAGCAATCCCAGTGCAGCGCCAATCTGCTTATGACGTAACATCATACTCACTCACCTCAATTGTTGGATGATGCGAACGGAATGTTACTTGTATTCCCTGATCGTCTGGAAATATGCCATAACAGAAAATATGCCCGGCTTAGCCGGATCGACCCGGCAAGCTGAGCATTGGTTGGAATCATAAGTATGGTTACGTTATAACAGCAGTTTTAATTATGAATTTTGCTTTAATGCGCAATCTGCGAATAGAACAGATTTAGGGATCCGGAAGAACTGTTCTGCTTTTTCCTGGAACGCTGCGGATGGTACGGTACCCTGGTGCAGCCATTTGCGGAATGTGCCGGGATGTACGCCGATCCAGCGGCTAACATCGCTTACCGACAAGTCATGAACCATGCACAGGCCAGTCAGAATCCGATTGCTGACGGGTGAGCGTGTCAGGGTGCGTTTCATGAAGCGGGAAGGTGCCGGCTGGCAGATTAAAGGTGACTTGTCCAGCAGTTCCTCCCTGAAGAGAATGTGACGGGGATAACCCAAATAGTCGCAGGCCTTCTCCAGGTTGTTTTTTCCGGGAACGCGCCCCTCATATACCCATGCGCTGACACTACGGGAGGATACTCCCAGTTCCTCGGCCAATTGCGACAATTTGATATCGTTGGCCATAAGTACGGCTAGTAGGACGCGGTTGCGAATTTGGCAGCGGGTCGGCCGGCGAAAGCGCTTGACTCGCACACCTTTCCCCAAATATTTACGATTGATCAGGGACCACGCCTCAATGGAGTGTTTTTCTTGCTGCAGTTGTGTAGGCATAATTCCTCCGATTTTTTTAACACAATACTACAATATTCGACACTCACTTTTCAATAGCCAATTCTAAAACAATTGTTTCCATTTCGTTGTTACCTGATTTATAAGTCGGACGTATTGGTCCGATAGACCTACTCGTTTAAATGATTATTATAAAGCATTGTTCGTTTTTTGGTGGATATTACAGGTGTGATTGGCGTTTACATCGGGATTTTATAGAGTTAAACACGAACAATTGATGAAATACCACTTGACTCATTCGTGAATTCGTTTTATATTAACAATGGTTGATGAAGAAAAAAAGATGCTTATTCGTATATCCCTGAAAATAAGGTTCAGGGGTTTCTACAAGGGACCTTAAATTCCTGACTACGAATAGGATGCGCAAGCATACCTATTCGGAGCAGGACTTTTTTGTGCCCGAATAGCGGTGTGCACAAAGCGACAGTCAAACACACAGGGGGATATGATGAGCAAATATGATGTTATCGTTGTTGGTGCCGGTCCGGCCGGTATTTTCGCTTGTTATGAACTGACGTTAAAGTCACCAGGCAGCAAGGTGCTATTAGTTGACAAGGGACATGATATTTACCGGAGAAGCTGCCCGATCCTGGAGGAGAAGATTAAGCTCTGTCCACCGGCAGTAGGACGTAAGGAATTTGCCGGTTGTTTGCCGGCTTGCTCGATTACAGCCGGATTTGGCGGGGCAGGAGCATACAGCGACGGCAAATTCAACATAACCACGGAGTTTGGCGGCTGGATGACCGATTATTTGCCAGGCTCCAAAGTCATGGAGCTCATCCAATATGTGGACGCCATCAATCTGGAGCACGGAGCAACACCTGCCATTACGGATCCGACAACAAATGCGATCCGGGATATTGAACATCGTGGATACGCAGCGGGCCTGAAGCTGCTTCGCGCTCAGGTAAGACATCTTGGAACCGAGCAGAATTTGGAGATACTGAAGTCGATATATGAATATTTGAAGACAAGAATTGATATGGCTTTTCGGGCGGAGGTCGAGGACATTGTCACCGTCAAAGAAGACGGAGCCCATCGCGTTACCGGCATCGCAATGAAAGGCGGGGAGGTCCATGAGGCGAATTTGGTGATGGTCGCCCCTGGCCGTGACGGCTCTGCCTGGTTGACCAGTGTATTGAAAAAACGCAGATTGAAAATGCATAATAACCAGGTGGACGTGGGCGTTCGGGTTGAAACCTCGGATGTGGTCATGCGCGAGATCAATGAGCATTTGTATGAAGGCAAATTCATCTTTAACACCTCGGTGGGAACCCGGGTGCGTACGTTCTGCAGCAATCCTTCCGGTCATGTTGTGGTTGAGAACCATAGCGGGGTTATGGCAGCCAATGGCCATTCTTATAAAGATCCGGCATTGGGATCGGCCAATACGAACTTTGCGCTGCTCGTATCCCATAAGTTTACGGAGCCGTTTGACAAGCCTAACGAATATGCGCGTGAAATATGCAAGCGGGCTAACGATCTATCCAGCGGCGGGGTTATTGTGCAGAAATACGGGGACGTGCTCCGCGGCCGGAGATCCACCGAGGGCCGAATTCGCGAAGGGTTTCTGGAGCCGACGCTGAAGGAAGCCGTTCCAGGTGATCTTGGCTTGGTGCTGCCGTACAACACCATGAAAAGCCTGATCGAGATGGTCGAAGCGCTTGATCAAGTCACGCCGGGAATCGCGTCGGAGCACACGCTGTTCTACGGGGTGGAGGCCAAGTTCTACTCCGCCAGACCGAAGCTGACGGAGTCCTTCGAGACGGAAATTAAGGGACTTTATTGTGGCGGGGATGGTGCGGGCATTACCAGGGGGCTTGCTCAGGCAGGAGCCGCCGGCGTCTGGATTGCCCAGAACATGCTGAACCAATTAAGTTCGTGATTCAGCGTCATTCCCTTAAATAGAGTGTTGATTTCAGGAGCACGCTCTGGTGTAAGCCAGACGCTGCTCCTATTTGATCAGATCTGGCGCTGCCGATATGTCCGATATGTTGGTGGGAGCGATTTCTTTTTCCGGACGAACGGGGTATGATAGATACGAAAGATTTACATACATGCTAGAGATGGAGGAACGGACGATGATTAAACATATTGTTTTTTTCAAATTGAAGGACTCATCCGCAGAGAATATTGAGAAGACGGTGCAGGTGCTGCGCGATATGGATGGCAAGATTCCGATGCTTAGATCCCTTGAGGCGGGCGCAGATGTAGTTCGCTCGGAGCGCTCATATGACTTGGCTTTGATCGTTGAAGTGGACAATCTTGAAGATTTGCAAGCATATGCCGTTCATCCTGTTCACCAGGAAGTGATCCAGTACATCAATACGGTGAAAGATCATACGCTTAGCGTTGATTTTGAAGTGTAGGCATTGATATAGACTTACAACAACGGGTTGGAGGAGATTTGCGGTGTATTATGTAAATCAAGAACAAATTGAACGGCGGCTGAGCGCGATTCCTGAAATTGCGGAAGGGTTGCGTGCTTCGGCACTATCATGGGACGGAGGCCTGGTGCTGGGGTTGGTTCAGGAGCGTGCGCTTCATCTGGCGATCGAAGTCGTGACGGATGTCGGCAGCTACTTGATTGACGGATTTATTATGCGGGATGCCAGCAGTTATGAAGATATCATGGATATTAATCATGAGGAAAAGGTGTTCCCCGAAGAGGTTCATAAGGTGCTGCTGGAGCTGGTCCGATTGCGCAAACCGCTCGTGCAGGACTACTATGATTGGGACAGGCATACGCTTCATTCTTTGACCCCGATTCTGCCTGATGTTCTGGAGAAATTTGCGGGAAATGTCCGTGAGTATTTAAAGAACGAGATGTACTAATGGTTATTTAGTTTCACAAAGAAATATCCCATGATGCCATGGGCTCTTCCATACACACGATCCTTAACAGGCCTTCAGGGAATCCCTGAACGGTCTGTTTTTTGTTGGTGTTATCTCAAGCGCTTGCATGTTCCGAAATTGCAGGGTAACTCGTGGTTCTGCTGTGCTGGAATAAAAAAATCGCCGATGTTGTGTCAAGACAAGCCCATGCTGCTTATAATGCATCAAGCGACTAGGCATTCGCCCGGTCGGACGAAAGGAGGAGTTCCCCATGACAGAATGGAGTGCGCTGGCTGCTGCCATCGGTATCGTTCTGATCGCGGTTGCGGCGGTGATCATGATGGTGTCGGTTAAAAGGCTGATCGGGCGGGCCGAGACCATGCTGGGCCGGCTTGAGGAAGACAGTGCCCGATTGACACAGGAAGCCTCGCAAGTGCTGGTGCAGGCATCCGTCTCGCTAGAGATGATACAGCGTCAGCTGGCGGCAGGCGAAGCTTTTGCCGCTTCCATGTCCGATGCTGCGTCAGCGGTAGCCAAGACGGCCGATGCGGTTCATGCTGTAGGGAAAAAAGCTTCCATAACCGCCATTGAGCATCTGGAACGTGCTCGCCTCGATAATGAACGGCAGATCGGGGAGATGTTCCGGTGGGTTGATGCCGGAATGACGCTTTGGCATTCATGGAACAAGTACACCTCCAAATCCGGCGAAGGGCAAGCCAAATAGAAGGAGAGATGGAATATGAAAGAGAAGAGCAAAGGACTCCTCTGGGGAGTATTGATCGGCAGTGTTGCAGGTTCTGTTACCGCACTTCTTCTGGCTCCAAAATCCGGCAAAGAGCTTCGGGATGACATTGCCGACGGCGCCCGCGGCATCGGCACCAAGGTGCAGGAGGCAGCAGAGAAGGTAGGAGAGCAGGGCGTTAACCTGATCGGCATCATGACGGATCGGGCGGAGAACGTGATCTCCGACATTCAGTCCTGGCGCAACCGGCAAGAAAGCTGGCTGGCGGATGAGGAAATTGCGCAGGTTTCCTCGTTTGACGAGGACTTTGAAGAAGATGCCTATGTTCCCTCTGCTGCGGAAGTGAAGGTCAACGACTAATTCAGGATCAGATCTTCAGCACTCATTTACGAGGATAAGGATTACGCCAAAATACATGAAAGCCGGGGCGGCAAACAGCCCCGGCTTTGCTGTGTATAACTACTCGAAAGATAAAGACTACTTTTCCTTGTTCCTGTAATGAAAATTCGGCGAGCGGATGTCGTTATGATAAAAGTTGTGGAAAATATGTGTTGTAACGGGCGAGACCGGAGGAATCAGCCAACTCCAATCCCCTGTGAGCTCCCGCCCGGCCTGCTGTTCCCGCTGTTCAAACAAACCGAACTGGGATGCTGCTGAATGATGGTCCACGATGCTAACGCCAGCTTTTTTATAGGAATAGAGGACGGCAGCATTGAGCTCGACCAATGCGCGATCTCTCCATAAGGTCGTTTCGCTGGAAGTATCCTGCCCCATCAGCTTGGCGATAAGCGGAAGCTTGTTGTAGCGCCCTTCGTCTGCAAGGTTACGGGCTCCGATCTCGGTTCCCATATACCAGCCGTTGAACGGTGCGGCCGTATACATAATGCCGCCGATTTCAAGCAGCATGTCCGAGATGAGAGGCACCCCATACCATTTTATTCCCTTCGCTTTCAGTGCAGGAAGTTTGGGATGCTCCAAGGGGACCTCCAGCACGTGGGATTTCGGTATCGGAAGCCATTCCGGAGGCTCATTCCCCTGCTGCACAACCAGCGGCAGCACATCATAGTCGGTCAAGTCTCCCCGCCATCCCAGATCCATGCATGCCTTCGTGAAGGAGAGGGAAGCCGGGTCGCCAACCGTCCCGTCCGGCGTTTCGTAACCCGCATACCGAATCAATTGGTGGTTTTTGATCATCAATGGGGCCTCCCCTGGACGTGCTGCCCTGAAAATCGTAATCATAGGCATGATTTTTCCGCCATTGGTGGCACTCTCGATATGATGAAGGAGTGCTGAGAAAATGTCAGAGGTCTCGGTTAAGTGCCTGGCATCGACTACCTTTAGGCGATCCCAAAACAGTCTGCCGATACAGCGGTTGCTGTTTCTCCAAGCCATTTTGGCCCCATGCGTCAGTTCCTCAAGCGTATGCTCATATGTACCTGTCAGCTTGATCTGTGAGCGGATGTCCATGAGCCGGGCCTCGGCTTCTTCTGGGGTACGGTTTAATTCTGCATAACAAAGCTCGATAAACTGCTTCGCAGCTTCCATAAGGTCGATATGATGTATGTTGTCCTTCACGTAAAATTCTCCTTTACTGTACGCGCGCTTACTATAGTATAAACTACCTGCGGTCAGCGACTGGCGCAAGAGTCCTACAATTGATTGAACAAATTACCAGCCGTCTATTGCAGCAGCGATTTTGTTGAAGATAGGGGGGAATTGGGGTAAGATTTAAGGTACATTTCGATCCGAAATGACATATGGTATCACTGTAAACCATGAATATGACAAGAAGGAAGCGGTGGGTTCGTGCAGCAAGCAATCGCAATACTAGACTCGGGTGTCGGCGGGCTGACTGTCGCTAAAGAAGTGATGAGACAGCTCCCGAGAGAGAAAATTATTTACTTCGGAGATACAGCCCGCGCACCCTACGGACCCCGTACGCCGGAAGAAGTCCGTTTATTTACGGAGCAAATTGTAGATTATTTAATTCAGTATGATCCTAAAATGATTGTGATCGCCTGTAATACGGCTACGGCGGCGGCGCTTGATTATATTTCGTCCAAAGTGCCTGTACCCGTCATCGGTGTCATTCACCCAGGGGCGCGTGCCGCCATAAGTGCAACGAAGACCGGTAACGTCGGCGTGATCGGTACAGTCGGAACCATTGGCAGCGGAGCATATACAGCGGCTCTGAAACAGCTCTCGCCTTACGTCGAGGTGGAAAGCCAAGCCTGTCCCGAACTGGTGCCGCTCGTCGAACACGGATTGTTCCGATCCAAGGATGCTTTGCAGGTGGTGCAAGAATCCTTGAGAGGCATCAAGGATACCTCCATTGATTGTCTGATCCTGGGTTGTACTCACTATCCGTTCCTGATGAATACGATTCAAACGGTCATGGGGCCGTCAGTGAAACTGATCAGCTCCGCCGATGAAACAGCTCGCGAGGTCAGCACGATTCTGTACGATAAAGGCCAGCTTGCGAGCAGCATGGAGAGCCCGGTGCATCAATTCTTCTGTACTGGAGATCCGGTTATTTTTCAGAGCATCGCAACCGAATGGCTCGGAGATCATATCAAGCGGACACCTGTTGTCTGGCAAATTACAAGGCTATAATTCACCATTCATACTAAGAGCTAATCCAGAATGAATAAGAGCAGAAAACGCAGGCAGGACAAGGGATAAGACCTTGTCCTGCCTTTATTATTTTCAGTGCCAAGTTTAGAAAAGGAGCGGGATATGGCGCGGTTTTCGATCTTTTGCATCATACATGTTGGACAACCGGCTGCTCATATACATGGAATGGACGCTAATTGAAGCGGCTTTGCCGCGGAAAGGAATCCATTATGCAGCAATATGTCGTACAGAAAGGCGATACGCTAAGACGCGTGGCTGCCAGATATAGTCTGGCGTATGAACAGCTGATTACGGCGAATCCATGGGCGGCACAGCAGCCGTATCTCCAGCAGGGGCAAATGCTCTATCTTCCTGCATCGCTGCGCCGAAGGTATGTCATCCAGGAACATGATACCTTTGATAGTATTGCCAATACGTTCCGGTTTCGGAAGGAAGCCTTGGAAGAACTGAATCCCGGATTATCGGCTCATCATCTGCCGCAGGGGAAAACGATCGTTCTGCCGGGCACCACGCCTAGGCGTATGATACGATTAACCGGCGAATACGGACCGGGGGATCTGGAACGCGATATACAAGAGATGCAGCTGCGTTACCCTGTTATCGAGTGGAGTGTCATCGGCCGAAGCGTGCTCGGCAAACCGCTATATGCGGCCAAAATCGGTAAAGGCCCTAAGAACCTGCATATTAATGCAGCACTCCATGCCAATGAATGGATCACAACCCCGTGTCTGATGAGATTCATGGAGGAGTACGGCAGGGCATTATCGCAAGAGTCACCGGTTTATTTTCAGGAGCCGGATGCCTGGTACCGGAACTATACATTATGGGTTGTGCCGATGGCAAACCCGGACGGGGTAGAGCTCGTACAAGAAGGAGTCACTCCTTCGCATCCCTATTATGAACGTCTGCTCGAGTGGAATGGCGGACGCGAGGATTTTCGGCGCTGGAAGGCTAATATAAACGGCGTGGATTTGGGTGACCAGTTCCCTGCACATTGGCATGAGGAAGTTGCGCGAAGGGGGAAAATCTGTCCATCCCCGCAGGATTATGCGGGGACTAAGCCGCTAAGTGAGCCGGAAGCCGAAGCTGTCTATCAGCATACACTATCGATATCTCCGGAACGGGCCATTTCCCTTCACAGCCAAGGGCGGGAAATCTATTGGAATTACAGGGACTATGAGCCTCCGGAAAGTGAGGATATGGCCAGAAGATTAGGTCAGGCGGGCGGTTACAGGCCAGTGAAGCTGCAGGGCAGTGATGCGGGATACAAGGATTGGTTCATTCAGCATTACCGAAAACCGGGCTTTACCGTGGAGATTGGTTATGGGGTGAATCCGCTGCCGCTTGAGGATTTCGAGGATCTGTGCGTCGAGGTGGGATCCATTCTAGCTGCGTTTATGTCTTTGGAATAGCATAGTTTGAAACGAAAAGCTTCTATTCCACGTATAATAATAGAAGATGTCGGCCGCTGCTTTTATGGATCACAAGGCAGCGGCCTCTTTTCATGCTTTTTGCTGCCGTCCCCGGAATACGTGTTGCCGGGATTTCTTAGAGATTTGTTAATTGGGTAATATATAGACATGCTGCCTGGAATGGAGGGAACAACATGAAGTGGAGAAGATTATGGTCGCTTCGGCGCTGGTCGCACGTATTCCAGCGGATATTCGGTTATTTAACCTCTTCCCGGGTTTCACTCGGGGACAAGCTGTTATTTCTGGTTCCGGTTGTGCTGTACTGGGTGCTGCCGGACTTTATGCCTTTGCTGCCGATCGACGATATCGGAGTCACGATGCTGCTGATGAATTGGTTCGTATCCCGCGTCGAGCGGAAATATCCAGGTGTGCTCGGTGAAGATCAAAGCCCCGCCAAGCGCGTACGGTAAACGAGCTTTTCGGACGTAAATATACGGACAGGACCCTTGCGAAAAAACCGGCAGGGGTCTACAATAACATATTGAATGAAACATCCGTGAGGAGATGAATATACGTGAAATGTAAAATAACCCGTAATGCCGCTAAGGTGTTAAAGAGAGAGCTGGACAAGGAAGAGAACAAGGACAAGAAAATTCGCGTACTGGTAACCCATGCGCATGGCGATCATGCCCACTACGGTCTGGATCTGGATACGCCGAAGGAAAATGATGTCGTCGTATCCACAGATAAAGAGATCGACGTCATTTTGGAAGCGGGACAACCTTTCCTGGACGGCGTCAAAATCGACTATCTTTATTTTCCTCAGGAAGGCTTTGTGATTACGAATCCGTCCCAGGGCAATCACGGCGACCACTAGGTTACTTCAGAATAAAGAAGGTAATGTACAATGGCTAATGATATTCGCGTCTGCGAGAAGTGCAGACATACGAAGTTAAAGACAATAATCCCGAAAATTAAGAAAATGGTACCGGATGCCGACATTAAGATCGGCTGCAAATCCTATTGCGGTCCTTGCGGCAAACGCGCCTTCATGTATATCAATGGCCGTTATGTCAGCGCGCCTACAGAGGATGAAGTGCTGGCAAAGGCGCTGCCGTTTGTGAAATAACAAACAACTGGCTGTTTGTTACTTCAGAATCGAAGTTTCGCGGAAAATTCCCATTCTTCGGGTATAGTTCCTGGCTCAGCCATCCATGCTAAGAGGGCAGCAGGAACAACAACTTTAGAAGGGAGCATCCGTCATGAACAGTCACGATTCCAGTCTTCATTCCAACAGTCCCAGCAACAGTGCGCTAGATTCCGTGGAGAAGCTGCACCGTGCCGTATCCTCGGCAATGTCCCACCCGACGGAACAGCTGATTCAGCAAGCGGAGAATTCGTTATCCCATACGGAGCAAGCGGTCGCCCAAGTGATGGAGCAGGGGAACCCAAACGCCGTGGAATTGGCGGAAGAGTTGTTAGGCGAAGAGAAGGAACGTCTGTCCAAGCTTCGTTCAGCTAAAAAGTAGTTTAGGATCCTGTGCAGTCCGTTCAATAGCTTTCGAGCTAATGAACGGGCTTTTTTTAATTTATATACGCATTTGAATTATATACTTGATTCCGATATATAATTCTGTTAAATTGTTGTCATGGATAGAACAAGTTTAATAAAAGGACATTTGGAGATGTGCGTATTGGCCATTCTGAGTCATGGCAAGAGTTATGGTTACGAGATCATGAAGGAGCTGGAGAAACACCGACTGAAATTGAAGGGAGTAGGAAGCATCTATCCCATCCTGTCCAAGCTGAAAGATCAGGGTTGGGTGACGGATACGAGGGAGCTTAGCGAGAGCGGCAAAGCCAGAGTATATTACGAAATAACGCCAAGCGGGGATTTGTTTCTGGATAAGAAAATCCAGGAGTGGCAGGAGCTGCAGCAGGATATTCGATCATTGCTTTCATCGAATGTGCAGCGAATGGCAGATGGCGTGGAACAGGAGAGCCAGAGATAATGACATTATCCTATGAAGAAGAACAATTTATTGCGGACGTTCGCTGCGAGTTGATACGGTACGAAATGACGTCAAACCAGGTGGAAGCCGTTGTCGAACAGATCCGGGAACATCTGGAGGCAAGCCGGGAGCACGGGGAGTATGGTCTTGAAGATCTGGGCTCTCCCGATACGTATGTCAGGGATTATGCAGAGGTGCAGGGTTTGGTTAGAGTGCAAGACGCCATGGACCTCGAGTCTGTTCCTGAAGAACCACCGGGACAGCGCAGCGGGCGGCTGGGTGTATGGGACTTTCTGAAATATCCGCTGGTTTTTGCGGCCGTCTATATCATATGTCAGCTGTTCTTTTCCTTCGCATTAACGACGGCATGGGTGAAGGGGTATGAGATAACCGGCTTCAATCTGCTGTACCGTATATCCGATCAGACGTGGTGGAATATGATGTTGATCGTATTCAGCCTTTCGATTTCGGCGCTCGTTACAATTCTGGCCCATGTCTTCGGTAAAAGAAGAAAACATAGAGATCTCCTCCCTTTTAAAGAAGGAGGAAACGTATTATGAGAAAGAAGTGGACGTATGTCGTATTAATCGTACTGGCTTTCGTGCTTCCGACATGGGGGAACGTTGTTGAAGCGGAAGAACTCATGGCTGATAAAGTTAACCTCTACATGAAAGCGGCGATGGAGGAATATCAAATTCCGGGTCTTTCCGTTGCCATCGTGCAGGATGGGGACATAGTGTTTACGAACAGTTATGGTGTTACAGCAGAGGGCAGTACGGTTAGCTCCAAAACTCCATTTTTACTCGGATCCCTCTCCAAATCCATGACGGCGTTAGGGATTGTCCAGCTTATGGATTCGGGCCAGGTCGATTTGGATGAATCCGTTGGGACCTATCTGCCGTGGTTTGCAGCCGAAGCGTCTTCTGAGGTGTCGTCAATAACGATAAGGCAATTGCTGGCTCAGACGAGCGGATATAGTACATATACGGGCTTGGCGTATTCCGATGTGGGTGCGAAGGATATTTCTGCCCTGAAAGAGATTGTGAGCGATCTCTCCAACGCGAAGCTTAGCAGACCACCAGGAGAACAACATCAATACAGCAACGCCAATTACATGATCCTGGGAGCTGTTCTGGAGGAGGTGTCGGGTCAATCTTATGCCGATTATATGGGGCAGCATGTGTTTGGCCCGCTGGGCATGAGTGCGGCTGCAGCAGATAAGGAGCGGGCGGTTCAAACCGGGTTTGAACATGGGTATCAATCTTGGTTCGGCTATCCGCGAGTGAGCAGCGTCCCCTATGACAATAGCGGTGCTTCTTATGGTTATATCTCGGCGAGTATCGACGATATGGCGCGGTATCTCCAATTTTTGCTCCAAGATAATGACATGTTGCTTAGTCGCGAATATAAGGAGCTGCTCCTATCACCTTTAGTTCAGCATCGACCAGATCGTGCCTATGGTTTTGGCTGGAGGATAAGCGAGACGGAACAAGGCGAGAGGCTGGTATGGCACTCCGGATCAACACCGGAAGCCCGGGCGGAAATCTTCTTCATCCCTGAACAGGGCGTAGGGGCCGTTATTTTAACCAACAAGGACCACATTCTGGAGGAAGCCAGATTGATTCAGGTCTCCAAGGATTTGAGAGGGATATTAGACGGACAGGACCCGAAACCGCCTTCCGCTGGAATCCATCCGGTGATTTGGGGATTGGCGGTAACTTTGATCATTCTGCTCGCTATCATGATATGGATGCTGCTAAGAATGCATAAACGCAGCTTGAAGTTATATCTCACGCTTCCGCTGAGTTTGGTTCTCTTTGCGATGTCAGCTGGCATCATTCCGCTCTTCACGCGCCTGACAAGCTCCCCTTGGAATTCCATACGACTCTTTGCACCGGACATTGCCTATATGACGCTGGGGATTGCAGCTAGTCTGGCATTGATGGCGCTTGTGTTGATGTACGGAACGCTTGTCAGCCGTAGGAAACATCTTGAGTCGATTACCCGGCGCGCTTGATATGAAATGCAATCAGTAAAAAGATGGTCCCCCCATAAATACAGCTTGGTGTGTGTTCGGACATTGCCTAGCCCCAAAAAACAAACCAGGCCGATGAGCGAGATCAGCCTGGTTTGTTTCGTTTAGCAGCCTCAGTCAACAGCGATGAGAGGCTAAAATATTATAACGTTAGGCGCGGTTATCGAGTATTCACTTCACCTTCTGCTTTAAATAACTTCAGCAGGTCATACGTGATCACTTGATCGGAAATCCGCAGCTGCTTCTGTGTCTCATCATATCCGTCACGGCATGCCTGGATGTCAGTTGGCTGACGTGTCGTCAGATCATAACAGGTTCCACCTTCAAGCCCGGCCGTCTCGGTGGGCAGATAGAACACCTTCTCATCGGAAAAAGCGCCGCTGCGCAGCGGAATCAGACGCGGTTCATCATCAAACAGATGGCTGCCGATCCAGTAATATGGCTCATCCGATACACCGAGAAGATGAAGAATACTTGGTGTCACGTTCATCATGCCGGCGGCCTCCGGGTAAACTCCGGCATGCCCTCCGTCTGGCAGGCGGATGAGGAGGGGAACCTGGTTCATGATTTGCTCCATGTCGAGTGCGTTCAGGTCTCGTCCCAGGAATTTCTCATAGTCCGCTTTTTCCTTGATCGAATTGTCGTGATCCCCATAGATAAGCAATATGGTGTTATCCCACAACCCTTGTTGTTTCATCTGCTCGACGAACTGGCCAAATGCTTCGTCGACATAGTGGATCGACTGCAGATAGTTTCCGAATATCGAGCCTTCGAAAGCCCCCGTATCCAGCTTCGCAGCATCCTTGGGGACATAATACGGATGATGGCTCGTTAACGTAATGAGGAAGGAATAGAAGGGCTGTTTGATGCCTTTCATCTCATCCAGCGATTGCGCGAAGAACGCTTTGTCGCTTAATGACCATCCCTGCACATCGTTCATTTCAAAATCCTTCTTGCTGTAAAAACGGTCGTAATTCATTTCCCGGTACATCGTGGTACGGTTCCAGAAGCTGCTGTCATAGGCATGGAATACGTTTGCTCCATAACCCTGTTCTTTCAGAATCTCCGGAAGGGTATCGTACTCGCGGTCAGCATATCGCGTGAATACGGAACCTGTGGGGAGCGGAAGCAAGGAGCTGTGCGTGACAAAATCCGCATCGGACGTTCGCCCTTGACCGGTTTGATGATAGAAATTGCTGAAATACATACTGTCCTTCATCAATCGGTTGAAGTTAGGGGTAATTTCCTGACCCTCGATCGACTGGCCGATGACAAAATTCATTAAGGCCTCCGTCTGAATCATGATGACATTGCTGCCTTTATACTTGCCGAACAAGGCGCCCGTACCGGACGGCTCCATACGCTTGGCATCAAACCATGCCTTGACCTGGTTGACCTCATCCTCTGCCAGCTTGGGCTGCCCCACGAGATGATCTCGTCCATAACGGTAGATATCATATCCGTGAAAGCCGATCAGTCCCGTCACATTATACAGCGTAATATTCCACCAATTGCCTTCAAAAAGGCCTACGGCCCATGTATTGGACGCTTTCTTGATAGGAACGAAAGTCATGATCATGCCCAGGATGAACACGAGCGTGCCTGTAACCCACCGGCGAATGATCCGGTTCCGCCGATGCTGGCGATATTCTCCCGGGAGTGCATGGGTTTCCAAGGTGGTTCTCCGTTTGCGGAATACCACCACGGCAGTAAACGGGACAATAATAAGCCAATCGATAAAAAAGAACAGATCGTACGCATGTATCAGGGAACGTATGCTATCCCCGAGGGAACCGACTTGTCCAGCCTGCATAAGGACCGGCACGGTTATGAAATCATCGAAATAGCGGTAATAGATCAAATCCGCGTACAGGATCCCTGTCCATAAGAGATTTAATAAAGTTAAAGCTGCAAGCCGGCCTCTTGGCGGAAGCCACAAGGTCCAGAAGGAGATCAGCAGGAGCGAGCCGACAGCGATCACATAGTCTGCCTGATCCAGCTTCATGTTGGTAATATGGAGATGATGATCAAGCATGATCAGCTTGTACATCATGAGGATAAGGAATAATAAATATGCGGTGTAGCGGTAATGCAGCCCTTTGGAGACCCGGCTTCGGATATCGCTCCATGATGGGGATGAGAGCACGTGGGTATCCTCCTTTTTTTTGAAAAACATCCTTTAATCGCAGTCTTCTTATTATAGCTTGGCCCGGATGACCGAGCAAAAAACGCCGCCCAAGGGCGGCGTTTGCAAGAAGCGTCATTTCGTTATTCCGCCGATTTGTTACGCGGCGGCAAGGGGCCCAGGTATTGATAATACTGACATTCGATCCGGCCATTGAACAGCTTGCGGCGCTTATCCGCCTTGCGGCCGAAGTAATGCTCAAACTGCTTGGTCGGGCTGAGCGCGAAGAAGGACCAGGTCGGAAGTGAATGCGTTACGGATCCGAGCTGGCGAATGAGACGCTCAACCTCCTCTTTCTCGCTTAACCGCTCGCCATATGGCGGATTGGTGATGATACAGCCGAATTCGCCCTCAGGGATGGCTTTGGCTGCAGGGAGAACCCTAAAGTCGATTTCGCCGGCAAGTCCCGCACTTTTGGCGGCGGCCTTGGCTACTTCGATCGCTTTCGGGTCGATATCGCTTCCGGCGATATGCAGCGGAATATCGTCCTTCACAGCGTCAAAAGCTTCCTCGCGCGCATCCTCCCAGAGGTTGTCCCCAATAATATCCCAATGCTCGGACGGGAACGAGCGGCGCAGGCCGGGCGCAATATTCCAGGCCATCATCGCGGCTTCGATCAGAATGGTGCCCGAACCGCAGCACGGGTCATACAGCGGACGATGCGGACCCCAGCGGCTTAATTGCAGCAGAGCGGAAGCCATGGTTTCCTTCAGCGGAGCTTCCGTAACCAGCTTGCGGTAGCCGCGTTTATGAAGGGCTGGTCCTGTGGTATCAAGGGTCAGTATGGCTCGATCCTTCAAGAGGGAAACCTCGACTACATATCGGGGGCCGTCCTCGGGGAACCATTCCGTACGGTGCGAGAGCTTCAGCTTCTCCACGATTGCTTTTTTCACGATGCCCTGACAGGCGGGAACGCTGCTAAGCTGCGATTTATGGGAACGTCCTTCCACAGGAAATTGGCCATCCGCCGGAATCCAATCTTCCCATGGAAGAGCTTTTGTTCCTTCAAAGAGCTCATCGAAGGTAAAGGCGTTAAACTCACCCATCTTGACGAGAATACGGTCCGACGTCCGGAGCCACAGATTGCAGCGGCAAATATCGATCAGGTCACCTGTAAAGGTAACTCTGCCATTTTCTACTTCCATGTCGGTATACCCGAGCTCTTTCAACTCGCGGGCAACGACGGCTTCCAGCCCCATCGGGGCCGTCGCGATCAATTGTAATCGAGGCATTAACGATGTCAACTCCATTTAACATGTGTACGGCGATAGTCGCCGCCGGTTCAATCTATATAGTATAGGCGATTGCATTGACTAAGACAATTATCATATGATAGTTCTCGTTAGGTTTAACGGGAACAGCGTATCTTATCAAGATAAAGGAGGCGGCTTCATTGCTTACCACCCCTGATGATTATGTTAATCAATTATACCCTGAAGATGAAGAACTTCAGTTTGTGATAGAGGCCATCCGCAAGCAGGGGATGCCGGAGGTTTCGGTGGCACCGGCATATGGCCGACTGCTGACCATGCTGGTACAGACTGCCGGCGCCAGGAATATTCTCGAAATCGGCGCCCTTGGCGGCTATAGCGGAATCTGTCTGTGCCGAGGACTTCCTGCGGACGGCAAGCTCACCTCACTCGAGCTGAAGGAAGAATATGCAGAGCTTGCAGGCAGGCATCTGGAGAAGGCTGGATTCAAGGATCAGGTAGAGTACCGGATCGGTCCGGCTGCGGACAGTTTGGCAGCGTTGAAGCAGGAAGGACGAACATTCGACTTTTTCTTTATTGATGCCGATAAGGAGAACTATCCCCTATACTTGGATTATGCTTTGGAGCTAGCGAATCCGGGTGCCCTTATTGCCGGGGATAACTGTTTCTTGCGCGGCAGAACGCTGAACTCGGAGAAGAACGGTCCTTCGGTTCAAGCGGTACGCCGATTTAATGAAGTCATTGCGACGGACAAGAGGCTGGTCAGCACGCTGCTGCCTGCTTATGACGGGCTGATCCTGGCACGCGTTAAATGATGAAACCATAAGCCGATCATAACAAGGGGCTGTCCTCGGGTCGATGCAGACCACGGGACAGCCCCTTGTTGTTTGGATTGGGAGACAAGCTCCAGCTGTAGATGACAGACTCCGGGGGATCAACGATATTTGGGCGAAGGCTTTTGCGAGAACAGTTTTCTTCTCACCCACATCATATTGATGATCAGCAGACAGCCGGAAGTAATAAACAATCCTTCGATGCCGATGAAGCCGGATAAGAATCCGCCGATAACCGCCCCCAGCATGTTGCCAAGCGCGAGCGAGCTTGTATTGAAGCCGAAGGAGCGGCTTTCCATGCCGTCCGGCGTATAAGAGCGAATCAGTGCGTTGACGCTTGGCAGCAGACCGCCCATGAAGACGCCCATCATGAACCGTACGATAATCAACTGCCATACCGATTGAACAAAAGCTTGCGGGATCAGCGTGAGTCCCGTACCGATCAAGGCATAGGTCAAGATGCGGTGCGCGCCGACCTTGTCGCTGAGCTTGCCGAGAATCGGGGAGGCGATCATGTTCGACAGCCCCGTTACCGCCACAACGAACCCGGCCCATATCGCAATATCCACCGCGGTCCCATGAAGTTTCTGAACGTACAGCGGAAGCAGCGCCATGGGACTGATCATGGCGAATTGCAGCAGGAACGTGACGGCGAATAACGCCGGCAGCTGCGGAATGTGGCTCAGCTCCTTGAGCCCGGCAATAACCGAAGGCTGGGGCGCCTTGGCCGCCTGCTCGCGGTTGAAATTTTCCTTGACGAGGAACAAGGCAAGCATCGAAGCGGCAAAAATCAATCCGCCCGTGATATAGAAGATTGGCCGGAATCCGACCCAGCTTGCCATGAGTCCGCCGATCAACGGACCGAGAATTGTGCCTGCAACTTGTCCGGACTGCATGATGCCCATCGCAAATCCCATTCGATTCTTTGGCGTTGTGCCCGATACGAGCGAGATCGCCGCAGGGTTAAATCCCGATATGGTACCGTTCAGCAGCCGCAGAACCAGCAGATGCCATGGATGAGTAGCAAAGCCCATGCACGCAATGACCAGCGCCATGCCGAAGCCGGAGCGCAGCAGCATGATTTTGCGTCCGTATTTGTCTGCGACCTTTCCCCAGATCGGTTGAAAAATGAATGATGTCAGGAAGTTGGCGGCGAATATTAATCCTGCCCATAGTCCTATTTCCCGATCTCCCACGACATTCAGGTCTTGCGCCAGATATAACGTCAGGAACGGGGTGATCATGGTCATCCCGGAGTTGACCAAAAACTGTCCGAACCAAAGCACAATGAGATTGATTTTCCAATTGGTCAATGTGCCCTTCACTTCCTTTCTAAGCTGTCGAGCCCGAAATAGCCGGGCGAATTGTGGAACTATCCTAAAAATGCCGTTCTTTCAGTATAACATATTTAAAAAGTGCCAAATGCTAACAATGTCATAAGATTGTCATGCGATTTTCATAGGATGTCCATGTAAGACGGTTGTTACTTACTTTTAAAAAGGGCATAATGAAATTTAGGAAACTTTATACACATTGATGGGGGCCTAATCATGACCTATAACGATCAATTCATTCGCGCTTGCCGCAAGCAGGAAGTGAACCACGTTCCTGTATGGTACATGCGTCAAGCGGGACGCTACGACCCGGAGTACCGAAAGATTAAAGAAAAGTACTCCTTACTGGAAATATGCAGTCAACCGGAGCTGGCGGCAGAGGTAACCTTGATGCCCGTACGGAAGCTTGGTGTGGACGCGGCTATTTTATATTCCGATATTATGAATCCCGTTGCCTCGATCGGGGTAGACTTCGATATTGTGAAAAATATCGGCCCGGTGATTGATAATCCGATCCGATCTGCGGCGGATGTAGAGAAACTGCGCCCGATCGATGTCGAGGGGGATCTTGGACATGTGTTGGAGACCATCCGGATCCTGGATAAGGAGCTGGAAGTGCCGCTAATCACGTTTGCGGGCGCTCCATTCACGATTGCCAGCTATCTCATCGAAGGCAGACCATCCAAAAATTATCTTCGCACGAAAGAGCTCATGTACAGTGAGCCGAAGGTATGGTTCTCGCTGATGGACAAGCTCGGGGATATGGTGATCGCTTATCTGCGCGCCCACGTCGCTAACGGCGGGAAAGCGTTTCAATTGTTTGACAGCTGGGTGGGGGCTTTGTCTCCACAGGATTTCCAAACGTATGTCCTTCCAACCATTAAGCGTATTTTTGCAGAGCTTCAGGACCTGAGTGTTCCGAAAATTTATTTTCCAGGCGTGAGCTCAGGTGAGCTGCTGCCTACGCTTACCGATCTGAGAACGGATGTCATCGGTCTCGATTGGAGAGTGTCCATTGCAGAAGGACGCCGCCGTTTAGAGCATAAGTATGCTGTTCAGGGCAATCTGGACCCGACCATACTGACCGGACCGATGCCGGTCATCCAGCAGTATGCGAAGGAGATTATCGATCAGGGGATTCAGGAGCCTGGCTTTGTGTTTAATCTAGGGCACGGTTTATTCCCGGAGGCTTCGCTGGAGAAACTGCGTGAGTTGACATCGTATATTCACGAATACTCCGCTCAGGCACTGCAGGCAGGTGCACAACGCTCTTAAATGTTGAATATTTTATTAGTCAGAGGTGAGATGGTATGAAGAACAAGATTGGCGTGTTGGTTATGTCCTACGGCACACCGGAGAGCATGGAAGGAATCGAGAGTTATTATACCCATATCCGTCGCGGGAATAAGCCGTCGGAGGAGCAGCTTAAGGAGCTTACTGACCGCTATGAGGCGATTGTGGGAGGTGTGTTTCCACTCCGGGAGAATACGGACCGACAGGTACGCACGCTGCAGGATACATTGAATGCGGATCCTCGCGCGATCGATCTTGAGTTTGTATGCTATCAGGGACTGAAGCACGCTGCTCCATACATCGAAGATGGTGTTGAGCAAATGGTGCGGGACGGCATTAAGGAAGCGGTCGGCATTGTGCTGGCTCCTCATTACTCCACGATGAGCATCGGATCCTACGTGAAGCGCGCTCAAGCCAAAGCGGATGAGTTGGGACTTCAGATCTCGTTTGTGGAAAGCTATCACAAACATCCGAAACTGATCGAGGCCTTTGCGGACCGGGTGTCCGCCAAGCTGAACCAGTTCGAGGAAGCAGGGGCTGACCGTGACAGCGTGAGAGTGCTGTTTAGTGCTCACAGCCTCCCGGAACGCATCTTGTCCATCGGAGATCCTTATCAGGATCAGCTTCTTGAGACATCCAAAGCCGTAGCCGAACAGGCAGGCGTCAAGCAGTGGCAGTTCACATGGCAAAGCGCTGGCCGGACGGCGGAGCCTTGGCTCGGTCCGGACATACTTGATACGCTGCAAACGCTGAATAAAGAAGAGCAGGTCGAGGATGTGCTGGTTGCGCCGGTCGGTTTTGTCTCGGATCATCTTGAGGTTCTGTACGATCTGGATATTGAAGCCAAAAGCATTGCCAAGGAAATGGATATGCGGCTTGAGCGCATCGACTCCTTGAACAGCGATCCGCTATACATGGAAGCGCTCAGCGATTCCGTGATCACCTTGATCGGTCTGTAAATCCGTTATTACCGGAAATTCGAATAGAATGCTTAGATATGGAACTCCCCGGTGACGGGGGGTTCTATTCTTTATAGGGAAGCTGGTATAATGGGGGGAGCGACTTATTACGCGAGCTTATCAGTGAATAAAGGAGTGACCTATGCATCTGTCACGATCAGAGAAAAGCAAGGCCGAGAAAAAGGCCCGTAAGCAGCGAACCGGTCAGGTTTGGATCATACTTAACTTATGTCTGATTTTTATGATCGCTGCTTTGCTTGTCTATCATTTTAAATTTAAGGAAGATCCTGTTCAGCAAACGGCTTATCCGCCCGGTATGCCGGAGTTTGGCATGGAAGGGGAGCAGGCGGGTAACCCGGGTTCCGGACAACCAGCTGACAGCGAGGGGACGGATTCGATGCCTCCGAGGACGACGGAGACGATGGAGACCGGCGAGCCCCCAGATTCCGATATGACCGAGCCTGAAGGCAGCGCAGCAGATGATCCTGCCGATTCCGCTCTTGCAAAGCGGGTGGTCATGCATTTTGCCGGGGATACCTTGTTCTCGGGCAAAGTGGAGGATGCGCTGAAGAATCACGGGTACGATTATCCATACAAGCATCTGGGTACTGCATTCCATGAGGATGATCTGACCGTACTTAACCTGGAAACGCCGGTTACGACCGGAGGCGTTGGCGCCGCCAATAAGAAATTCGTATTCAAGTCCTCACCGGACGTATTGCCGGCTCTCCGAGATGCCGGGGTAGAGGCCGTAAATCTGGCTAACAATCATATCCTAGATCAAGGACAAGAAGGACTTCTGGATACCTTGAAGCATTTAAAGGATCATGATATCCGTTATGTGGGAGCAGGACGGAATGAGAAGGAGGCCTTCGCGGCCCAGTATTTCGAGCTTCAGGGCATGACGGTTGCCTTGCTTGGATTCAGCCGTGTGCTTCCGGAGACGACCTGGTACGCGCTGGAGAACAGGCCGGGGGTGGCCGGGGCATATGACCATGTGCTGCCCAAGGCGGTTGAAGCGATCAACGCGGCGCGTTCCAAGGCCGATCTGGTGGTCGTGGTTGCCCATTGGGGAGAGGAGCTTCATAAAACGCCAAATGTTCACCAGATTAATCTGTCACGTGCGTTTATTGACGGTGGAGCCGACCTGATTATCGGTGGGCATCCCCATGTGCTGCAGGGATTGGAGCAGTACAAGGGCAAGTGGATTGCTTACAGTACCGGTAATTTCATATTTACCAAATCGTCGAATGAGGATACGTGGAAAACAGCCGTATTCCAGGCATCATGCAGTAAGCAAGGAGACTGTGACTTGAAGCTGACGCCTTACCGTACGGAGATCGGACAGGTCATTCCTCTCGAAGGCAAAGAAGCTAAGGCTTTGCTGAAAGAGGTGGAGAGGCGATCTGTCGGCGGCGTCAAAATAGCGCTCGATGGTAAAGTTATCGCTGGCAAGGCAGTGGAATAATTCTTTAAATCCTTACATC
This sequence comes from Paenibacillus sp. QJM3NY_38, assembly GCF_056173265.1. Classification (NCBI taxonomy): domain Bacteria; kingdom Bacillati; phylum Bacillota; class Bacilli; order Caryophanales; family Paenibacillaceae; genus Paenibacillus; species Paenibacillus sp. QJM3NY_38. The sequence goes on along the minus strand of NZ_CM149665.1, from coordinate 5,166,616 downwards.
AAGGAGGTCCCACCATGAACAATTTATGTGTGGCTCACCGGGGGTTCTCCGGTAAAGCACCTGAAAATACGCGCGCAGCCATTCAGATGGCGATGGATGAGCCCTTCGTGCATTGGATGGAAATTGATGTGCAATTGACTCAGGACGGGGTCCCTGTCGTGATACATGACTATAGCGTGGACCGGACCACGACCGGAAAAGGCAAGGTGAAGGATCTGACCTGGCAGCAAATCCGGAGGATGGACGCCGGAGAATGGAAGGGACGCCAATTCAGGGGAGAGCAGGTTCCTTCACTGGATGAAGTCCTGCAGCTTGTCAAAGGACGATTGAAACTTAATATCGAACTTAAAACGAGCGGAGACATGTATCCCGGCCTGGAAAAAGCCGTTCTGGAGCGGATTCATGCCCACCGGATGCTGCAGGACGTGGTGCTAACTTCTTTTGAGCCGAAAGCCTTGATGAAGGCCAAGGAATTGGAACCTGACGTAAAAACCGGACTTATTATCGATGCGCATCCCCGCAATTTGCTGGCGCGCTTGAAGCAAATGAAATGTTCCTTTTTATCGATCGGCTATTCCCACCTGGATGCGGCCTTTGCGTCCGATCTGGTGAAGAACGGCATTACGCCCATGGCCTGGACGGTGGATGATGCGAAGAGCATGAGATCGCTCGCGCGAATGAATCCCGCCATCATGATCTGTACGAACCGCCCCGATACATGGGGGCAGATTTTTATCCATAAAATTGCACCCAAAGTTCCATTCTGGCGAAGAAAATGGAGGTTTTAATGTTATGTGTGCCCTAGTGAATAACGTTTATTGTGTAGGTCGTAATTATCAATTGCATGCGGCGGAGCTTGGCAATGCCGTGCCGGAAGAGCCGATGATTTTCCTTAAACCCTCGCATGCCGTCGTTCCATTGGATGGCAGCGTGCTGAAGCTGCCGATGGACCGCGGCAGTCTTCATTTTGAAGGCGAGCTAGTTATACAGCTCGCGGAGGATTACGCGCCAGGCAAGACCGTTGACGAGCTTGTAAAAACGATGGCCCTTGGCATCGACTTCACGCTGCGTGACGTACAGTCGGTCATTAAAGAGAAGGGACATCCTTGGACGGCCGCAAAAGCGTTTAAATCTTCCGCACCGCTTACGCCATCCATTGCGTTTCCCGGGACCGCGAAGCTGGCGGATATCGATTTTACCGTAAGGCAGAACGGCGAAGAAGTACAGCGCGGGAATGTGAAGGATATGATCTTCTCCCTTCAGCGTATTATCGATTACATCGGCGAGCATTATGGCCTTGGCCAAGGTGATTTAATCTTCACGGGTACGCCGGCTGGCGTAGGACCGACGGAATCCGGCGACGTGTTCGAATTGTTCTGGGGAGATGTCCGTCTGGGCCGCTGCGAAATCGGGTAAACGGATATATGCTTTAACACATGGGAGGGGTCACAGATGGATTGGCTGATCGGAGCGGCAGGTGCCCTAATCGTGGCAGGAGCCGCGTACAGGAAACGATCACTATCGGAATCCGGAGCCGCAGCCGCTATTCTGATGGGTACCATATATTACGGAGCAGGGAACGTGTTTTGGTTCGGAACCCTGCTTCTTTTTTTCATTACATCCACACTGTTATCCCGGTACGGGAAGCAGCGGAAGGCAGACCTCGAGAAATCCTATGCCAAGACAGGGCGTCGGGATGCGGGCCAGGTCTTCGCCAATGGCGGCATCGGCATGGTGCTGTGTCTGTTAAACGTATGGATTCCGTCCGATCTGTGGGTATTCCTGTTTATAGGCGTTATGGCTACGGTAACGGCGGATACCTGGGCCACGGAGTTAGGCAGCCTTAGCCGGAAGCCCCCGCGTTCCGTGCTGAACGGCAAGGTGCTGACCGCCGGGGAATCCGGCGGCGTGTCCTGGGTCGGCTCCACGGCAGCAGCGGCAGGGAGTTTACTGATTGGGGCAGGCGGATGGCTGCTTGCCGGATGGAGCGGCATGGATGCAGAGCTGTTGCCGTATGTTCTGGCAGCCCTCGCCGGCGGACTGGTTGGAGCCTTTGCCGATTCGTACCTCGGAGCGACATTACAAGTGATGTATCGCTGCCGTGTGTGCGGCAAATCGGTGGAAGTGTCGCATCATTGTGGTGAAGATACCGTGCGTACGCGCGGCGCTGCGTGGATGTCCAACGATGCAGTCAATCTGGTCAGTTCGCTTCTCGGCGGAGCGGCAGCTTATGGGATTGCCGTGCTGATTGCGTTATAATGTATCCATCTTACCGATGAAACAAACGATCAACGAAATCTATAGATGTAAGTAGGGATCATAACAATGAATATTTTGACCGTCGAACAGGTAACAAAAAGCTATGGAGACAAAATTCTGTTTCAAGATGCATCCTTCGGAATGGAGGATCAGGATAAAATCGGCATTATCGGCGTGAATGGCACGGGGAAATCCACATTTCTGCGGGTCATCGCGGGGCTCGAACCGCCCGACTCCGGTAAAATATCGATGGGCAATCGCATCCGGGTTCGTTACCTCGCGCAGAATCCGGAGTTTGATCCGGACAAAACCGTCCTGCAGCAGGTGTTTGAGGGCGATCTTCCGGAGATGAAGGCCGTGCGGGAATACACTGAAACGATGGAACTGCTGGAGCTGCATCCAAGTCATGAGGAGCTCCAGCAGAAACTGCTGAAGCTCAATCAGACGCTGGATACGCTGCAGGCATGGCAGCTTGAAAGCGATGCGAAAACCATCCTGTCCAAGCTGGGGATTCGGAATTATGAAGCGAAGATGGGGACGCTGTCGGGCGGCCAGCGTAAGCGGGTGGCATTAGCCGCCGCCTTGATTCAGCCTTCCGACTTGCTTATTTTGGACGAGCCGACCAACCACATTGACAATGAATCCGTTGCCTGGCTGGAGCAGTATTTGCAGAAGCGCCGCGGCGCGCTGCTCATGATTACGCATGACCGGTATTTTCTGGACCGGGTGGCCAATGTTATGCTGGAGCTGGATCACGGACGGCTGTTTCGATATGAGGCGAATTACAGCCGTTTTCTGGAGCTGAAGGCAGAACGCGAGGAGCGTGAAGCCGCTTCCGAGCAAAAGCGCCAAAATTTGCTGCGGAGCGAGCTTGCCTGGATCCGCAGAGGGGCCAAGGCCCGCACGACCAAGCAGAAGGCGAGGATTGAACGTTTCGAGAAACTCAAGGATCAGGAGATGGTACACAGCTCCGGTGAACTGGACGTTTCGGTCGCTTCCACCCGCTTGGGACGCAAAATTCTGGAGATTGAAGGTCTCCGGATGAAGATCGACGACAAAACGTTAATTCAGGACCTTTCCTATATCGCCGTTCCCGAGGATCGGATAGGTATCGTAGGCCCGAATGGCAGCGGCAAATCCACACTGCTCAATCTGATTGCCGGGCGGATTCAGCCGGGTGGCGGGGAAGTCGTGCTCGGACCGACGGTCAAGCTCGGTTATTTCACGCAGGAGCATCAGGAGATGGACGGCAGTCAGCGCGTGATTGAGTATATCAAGGATGAGGCCGAGGTTGTCCGCACGGCGGACGGTTCGGCGATTACCGCAGCCCAGATGCTGGAACGCTTTCTGTTCCCGCCCGCGCTGCAGTGGACGCCGATTGCGAAGCTGTCCGGAGGCGAGAAGCGCCGCTTGTATCTGCTGCGGGTGCTGATGAGCGCACCGAATGTGCTGCTGCTTGATGAACCGACCAATGATTTGGATATCCAGACATTGTCCGTCCTGGAGCAGTATTTGGATGAGTTCCCGGGCGTCTGTATCGTGGTATCCCATGATCGCTTTTTCCTGGATCGAACCGTGGACAAGATTATGGCCTTTGAGGGCGACGGTCAGATTCGTGTCCATGTGGGCTCTTACAGCGAATATGCGGAATGGATGCAGCGTCACGGCGGTGAAGCTGCCGGGAGCAAGGCGGAAGCATCCATAGCCAAATCTGCTTCGGGGAGCAGCGATGGCACGGACAGCGATTCAGCTAAAGAAGCGCCGCGTGAGCGCTTGAAATTCAGTTACAAAGAACAACGGGAGTTTGAGCAGATTGACGGGCTCATCGAGGATACCGAGAGCAAGCTCGTTTCGATTCAATCCGAGATGGAGACCGCCGGCAGCGACGCAGCCAGGCTTCAGGAGCTGATGAAGGCTCAGGAGGAAACGGAGCGTGAACTGGAGCATCTGATGGAACGCTGGACCTATCTGAACGAGCTCGCGGAGAAGATTGAACAGAGCAAGAAATCGTAAGGATTCACGCGATCCATAAATAAAGGGGCGTCCCCAGGCATAATGCCTTGGCGGGACGCCCCTTTGTTAGTATAAGGCCAGCGTGGCTGAACCATTTTGATCATACAGCAACAACATCTTCTAAAGAGAGGATGGTTTTTTGTGAAAGAACGCGAACAGACGTTGTTTATAAAATGATCAACTGACGTAGGCCGCCAGCAGCTTTACGGTGTTAAGAACGGCTTGTTTATGCGTTCTTTCCATTGCATGGGATGCATGGACGCCGGGACCGATCAGCGCGGCCTTGATGTTGCTGCCCGCGGAAAGCGCTGCAGAAGCGTCAGAGCCGTAATGAGGGTAGACATCCACCGCATACGCAATGCCTTCGCTTTCGGCCAACTGGATCAAACGGCTGGTCATGTTATAGTCATAGGGACCGGATGAATCCTTCGCGCAGATGGATACATCGGTTTCCTTGCAGCTCAGGTCATCGCCGATGCAGCCCATATCGACCGCAATCATCTCATTGATGTCGGCAGGAATGTAAGCCGCGCCATGTCCCACTTCTTCATAGTTCGAGATGAGAAGCTTCACATTATGTTTAGGTTTCCAGTTATCCCGCTTCATGCTTTCGAGCAAGCCGAAGAGGGCAGCGACGCTGGCTTTGTCATCCAGATGGCGCGATTTGATGTAACCGCTTGGCGTAATGACCGCACGGGCATCAAAGGAAACAAAATCTCCAACCCCGATGCCGAGTTTCTTCACATCATCGGCCGACTCCACCATTTCGTCGATCCGGACCTCCATATGGGCTTCCTGGCGCTTGAAATCGCGTGCATCGCTGTATACGTGGACAGAAGGATGCGTGGACAGGATCGTGCCCGTATATTTCTTGCCGCTGCGGGTATGGATGATGCAGTATTCATTCTCAATGCTGTTCATCATGTATCCGCCAACGGAGGTAAGACGGAGCGTGCCCTCTGATTTCACGGCACGAACCATCGCGCCAAGCGTGTCCACATGGGCGCTCAGACCAACCGTACGGCTGCCGTCTTGTCCGGGAACGGACAGAATGGCGCCGCCTTTTTCATTCCATTCGAGCGAAACATCAAGCGTTGCGGCTTCCTGTTCGATCCGCTTCATGATGTCATGGGTATATCCGGTTGGGCTCGGTGTATCGAGCAGTTCTTTTAGCAGGTTCAGCACGTAAGTTTCATTCGGTTGTATCGCCATTAATTGTTCAGCCTCCTTGGTTCAATCGAACAGCCTTCCCTATTCAGCGGGGGCGTCCTTCTGTTCTTTCTTGCTTTCCTCTTCCGCAGCTTGTACTTCAGGGGTGTATCCCGTTACTTCACGGATATGTATAAGTTGCTCGGCTAACGAACGGATCTCCTTCTGCATTTGATATTGACGGTAAATGCCGAACGTGCCGACAATGAGTCCCCCGATCAGCGAGCACCCGATAATCAGCAGAATCAGCGGTACATTGACTGTGCCGAATAATAAATTCACTGCGACCGGTTTGACATTGATGACGGCGAATACAGCCGTAATCAGGGCAAACAATAAGGCTGCGATTAGCGACCATTGAATTTTCATGGGGAACACCTCCTTCCTCCAAACAGTATAAAATCCCTTGCCTGTAAAGGGCAAGGGATTTTATTCCACTGGTCAATTGAGATACGCTCATACTGCCATAGCGGCTGTTTATTTCGTCAATTGCTCCATTTGGCTGATGATGTCTTCAAACACGCTCATCGCTTCACGAATCGGCTCCGGCGAGGACATATCCACGCCGGCCTTCTTGAGAATGTTAATGGAGTAATCACTGCCGCCGCTCTTCAGGAAGCCGAGGTAACGGTCAACGGCAGGCTGGCCTTCCTCAAGGATTTGCTTGGAGAAGCTGGTCGCAGCCGAGAAGCCGGTCGCATATTTGTAAACATAGAAGCTGTTGTAGAAATGAGGAATTCGCGCCCATTCCATTCCGATCTCCTTATCTACCTGCATGCCTTTACCGTGATATTTCACGTTCAGCTCATAATAGATGTCGGATAGATCCTGAGGAGTCAGGGATTCGCCGCCCTCCGCGCGTTCGTGCACAATCTTCTCGAACTCGGCAAACATCGTTTGACGGAATACCGTGGTCCGGAATTGATCGGCATAGTAGGTGAGCAGGTACATTTTCTGCTTCGGATCCTTGGCGTTTTTCAGCAGGTAATCCATCAGCAACGCTTCGTTCGTGGTAGATGCCACTTCAGCCAGGAAGATGGTGTACTGGGCGTCACGGTATTTCAGAGCGTTGTCGGAATAGTAAGAGTGAAGCGCATGACCCATCTCGTGTGCAAGGGTAAACATGCTGTTCAGGTTATCTTTATGGTTCAGCAGCACATATGGGTGGGTGCCGTAAGCGCCCCAGCTGTATGCGCCAGTCCGTTTGTTCTCGTTCTCATATACATCGATCCAGCCGTTGTCATATCCCGCCTGCAGGCTGCTCAGATAATCTTCGCCAAGCGGCGTCAAGCCTTCCTTGGTCATTTGCTTCGCTTCTTCGTAAGTGATATCCCACTTATACTCTTCAACGAGCGGTGCGAACAAATCGTACATGTGAAGCTCATCCACGCCCAGAAGCTTCTTGCGGAGCTCCATGTAGCGGTGGAGGAGCGGCAGGCTCTCGTGAATGGTGTCGATCAGGTTGGTATAGACTTCCTTCGGAATGTTATCGCCATAGAGCGCCATTTCCAGAACGGAAGGGTACTTGCGCACGCGGGAATAGAAAATATTTTTGTTTACATTGGCATTCAGCGTAGCCGCAATCGTGTTCTTCTGCTTGCCATAGGTTTCGTACACGGCTTTGAAAGCACGCTCGCGAACTTCGCGGTTCGGACTCTCCAGGAATTGAATATAGTTGCCGTGCGTGAGCTCGACTTCCTTGCCGTCCTCGTTTTTGATTTTCGGGAATTTCATGTCCGCATTGTTCAGCATGCCGAAAATGGTCTGCGGCGCAGAGGAGAGGTTGCCGACCTGAGCGAGCAGCGCTTCTTCGGTCTTGGACAGAACATGAGCCTTCTCCCGTTTCATTTCGGAAAGCGTAAACTTGAATTCCTTGAGGGTAGGATCTTCAATCAGTTTGTCAAGCTCCGTTTCGGACAAGGACAGAATTTCCGGCGTGATGAAGGAGAGGGCTTCTCCAGCTTCGACATTCAATTTTTTGGCTTTGGCAGATAACGCCTGATATGTAGGGTTTGCTGTATCCTCATCATGATGCATATGAGCATATACGTATAAACGTTCGGCATGATATGAGATTTCGTCCTCAAGTTCGAAGCATTCCTTAATGGAAGCCGCGTTGGTTAACTTGCCTTGATAATCGGCTGTGCGTTTCAAAAGATTCTTCAGCTCCGCATAGCTCGCATCCCATGCCTTCTGATCAGCGAATAAATCTTCAAGCTTCCATTGATGCTCTTTAGGGACATCAGCGCGTTTTAACAATTGTTCCATGGAAATCCTCCTTGAATGATAGGTATTAGTTGGAGTCCGGGTTCCGTCAGATAAGACTTCGTTGCGGGCAGTCGATAGAGCGATCAGGCTGATTGCAATCGTAATGGAGAGCACCTTGGCGCCTCTCATGGCATCATACCTCCTCGAATTGAAGCATCCGAGCGATAGTATGCCGCGTACCCGCCACTTTCATCCTATAAATTTACGAGGAACCCAGATTCAAGAAACTGTATACAATAAGGTAAAAGGCAAACAAGATGAAGGCGACGGCAATCAGGGCCATCCCCTTCCTCAGTCCCGGCGGTATCTTATCCCGGTACATGATCATGATGGCACCGAGACTGAACGCGAGAATAATGAAGATGACAATATTCGTATAATCCATTCGTTACACCTGCTTAAAAGCAGCCATCATTTCTCTCCACTCATCTTCCCGGCCTTCAAAATCTGCTTTGGGAAAACGGTTTTGAGCCCAGTGCATCAAGGCTGGACGACTCAGAAAGGTATGGGTCTCTTCACCCCACTGGTCAGAAATTTCGCGGAGAACGATGTACCGGCCCTGAACTTCAACCGTCATCATGTTCCACTTGTCTTTTTTGTATATTTCATGTTTTTTAATCATATGCATTCTCCGTTTGCTACTTAGGCTTTTGGGTAAATGATAACGCACAGGCGGGCGTAAAAGCAAATAATCTTCTGTTAAATAGTGGCTCAAAAAAAGCCCCTTAGGGCGAATTGACGGATTGCATTGTCAGAAAACATGGGATATAATATGGATATTCGCCATAGATGGCGGTATTTTTAGGAGGTTGTTCATTTGAAAGGTACAGTTAAATGGTTTAACGCAGAAAAAGGTTACGGCTTCATTTCCGTTGAAGGTGGCGAGGATGTATTCGTACACTTCTCCGCAATTCAAGAAGAAGGCTTCAAGAGTTTGGAAGAAGGTCAAGCGGTTGAGTTCGACATCACTGAAGGTAACCGTGGTCCTCAAGCAGCCAACGTAACAAAACTGTAAGTTAGCTCCCAATACGGAGATCTTATAGAATTACCAAGGCATGAAGCACAGTTCTCGGTTTAGAGAACTGTGCTTTTTTGTATTCCGATGGGTCAAGCGCTGATTCCGCCGACATTCATATCCTCCGGCTTGGCAAAAAGGTGCCTGTAAAGAAAACCGAGACCGGCGATAAAGGCCAGGAGGGCTGCGAGCTGGTAGAAGGCCGGTCTTCCCGCCGCTTCGAACAGCAAACCGCCGAAGGCCCCGCTGAGAAGTCCTGAAACGCTTGACCAGAAGATAATGAATAGAGCCATGCCGGTCGCTCGGTACTGCCAAGGAATGATCCTTGTAATATAGCGCACGGCGGTTACATAGAACACGCCAAAGGTAATGCTGTGAAGCGATTGAACCGCAAGCACGGACAACGGGTCAGCCGCAAGGGCCATGAGCAGGAAACGGAGCGCGAACATCAGGCTTGCAAAAGTCAGCAGAGGCAGCTCCTTCATCTTGTCGCCATACTTGCTCAGCAGGAAGAAAATCGGGATCTCGCTGGCAGCTGAGACCATCAAGGACCAGCCGATGAGTCCTTCGCCCGCTCCCAGCTCGGATAAGGTAAGCGTAAGAAAGGCTTCATTCATCCGGTGGGCGATGGCAAGACAGAAGGTGCAGCCGAAGAACCACAATATTTCTTTGGAACGCAATATTTTGAGAAGGGCTGCCAGCTCGACAGGCTCCGACTTGGCTGCAACTCCGTCGCGGAGAAGAAACGAGCAGAGCAGCGTGACCACGCCGATGCCGATGCCGATAGCTAATGTGGCCGACGCACCCGCGGCACTGATGGCATATCCAATGGCAAGCGCGAAGAACGCGTAGCCGAGTGAGCCGAATACGCGAATAACGGTAAAGCTGCGTCCGTACCTCTGTGCCGTTTGGATGGCCATCGTATCCGCCAGCGGATAGACCGGATAGTAGAAAAAATAAAATAAACTGATCGTGATTAATACTACGCCGAAGCTTGCAACCTGCCATAAAACAAGCATCGTGACAAGCTGTCCGATAATGAGAATGTTCATGATGCGTTTGATGGTCCGGTATTTGTCACTGGTGTAACTCCAAATCATATTGGAGAACATGGATATAAGCGGGCCGATGGCATACAGATAACCGATCTGCGCGCTGCTGAAGCCGATTTCTTTGAAATATAGCGGAAAATAGGAAATGACAAGGGCTGTCGTGCCAAATATCGTAAACATAAAGGCGCGCAGCCAGTTCTGATCCGGTCTGGGCGTAGCGGGAAGTTTCATGCTGGGGATCTCCGTTCTTTTCACGAACCCGGCGTAGATAACGTTATTCGTGAGGTTCATGGTCTGTTATTCAGCTCCGACTAGTATATAACATATCGCAGATTGGAGATAGATGGATTATAAGATGCGTTTACTGCCATAGGTCGTCAATGATTTGTGTTATTTGTGCAAAATGAACGATCATATTATAATAGGTTTGATTTGGATAGGTATAAAAAGACAACCATGTGGAGGCAGAGTTCATTGAATAATCAAGAGCTAAGCCGTAAGGTTCCGCGCAGTCCGGTCGGGCTGATGAGCCGGGTGTACAAATTCATACTCCCGGAAGTGCGGATCGAATTGGAGATGTGGCGCCGGGAGGCTGAGCAAATTCCGGATGAGGAGCTACGAAAGCAGGCACTGGCCAGTATAGATACCAAAAGATTTCACTGCCAGGGCGGCGCGGTGTATGCCGCAGCCAATCTGCCGGAGAAGCATATCCTCATTCCATTGATTGTAGCTTACCAGACAATTAGCGATTATCTCGATAATTTATGTGACCGTAGTACTTCGCTGGACCCAGCGGATTTCAGACAGCTCCATCAGTCGATGCTGGATGCCGTTTCGCCTGAGACTGAGCCGGCCGATTATTACGCCCTCCGGACCGAAAGGGAGGATGGAGGTTACCTTCTCCGTCTTGTGCAGAAATGCCGGGATTGTATCGGTCAATTATCAGGATATGAAGCGGCAAAGCCCTACATAAGGGATTTGGCTGGGCTGTATACCGATTTGCAGGTATACAAGCACATCCATCCGGATAAGAGGGAAGCGGCATTGCTTGAATGGTGGTCCCAGCATGCCCACCGGACACCGCATCTGCGGTGGAACGAGTTTGCGGCAGCAACGGGATCAACCTTGGGCGTGTTCATGCTATTCTTGGCTGCAACCGATCCGTTTCTGGATGACGAGGATGCTTCGTCCATTCATGCGTCTTATTTTCCGAATGTATGCAGTCTCCACATTATGCTGGATTATCTTATTGATCAAGACGAAGACAGGCTGGGCGGCGATCTGAACTTTTGTAATTATTACGAAGATGCCGATACGATGCTGAACCGGATAGCTTCCATTGTTGAGTGGGCCCGGAAGGATGTCAGAACAATTCCCTCGACCCCTTTTCATCGTATGATCATTGAGGGGTTACTGGCGTTATATTTATCCGATCCAAAAGTCAGCGAGCAGCAACTGGTTCGCTCTGTATCCAAGCGTTTGATGAAGAAGAGTCCGATGACCCGGATTTTTTTCTACGTCAACAGCCGATGGATTCGCAAGCATAAGCATGAGTGACATTGAAGGAGGAAAAGAAACATGGCAGAGGTTAAAAAAATTGCAGTTCTTACAAGTGGTGGCGATTCCCAAGGGATGAACGCGGCGCTTCGCGCGGTTGTGCGCAGCGGTCTGTATTATGGTCTTGAAGTATATGGAATTCAGCGTGGTTACCAAGGACTTCTGGAGAACGACATCGTCAAAATGGATCTTCGCAGCGTAGGGGATATTATTCAGCGCGGAGGCACAATCCTTCGTTCCGCCCGCTGTGAAGAGTTCAAGACGGCGGAAGGACAGCAGAAGGGTGCCGACATTCTGAATCAGCACGGCATCGACGGCTTGGTCGTTATCGGAGGGGACGGCTCTTACCACGGGGCGAACAAGCTCAGCAAACTCGGAATCAAAACCATGGGCCTTCCGGGCACGATTGATAACGATATTTCCTATACGGACTATACAATCGGCTTTGACACAGCCGTGAGCGTCGTTGTAGACGCCGTTAATAAATTACGCGACACGATGTCTTCCCATGCGCGCTCGTCCGTTGTAGAGGTTATGGGACGCCACTGCGGCGACATTGCGCTCCATGCGGGCCTTGCTTCAGGCGCAGAGACCATTCTGGTGCCGGAAGTGGAGTACAACCTTGATGAAGTGGCAAACCGTTTGCGCGAGAATTTCGCAAAAGGCAAGCGTCACAGCATCATCATCGTAGCGGAAGGCGTCGGACGCGGCGAGGACATCGTATGTGATCTTAAAGAGTGCCACGCCTCGATCGACGCACGGGTAACGGTGCTCGGACATATCCAGCGTGGTGGAGCTCCAACTCCGTTTGACCGCAACCTGGCAAGCCGTCTTGGCGATTTTGCGGTTCGCAGTCTGATTGACGGCCAATCCGATAAAGGATGCGGCATCATTAAGGGCGAGCTGGTCCTCACGGATATTGACAAGGTCGTTAACACGAAGAAAGAATTTAACCGTGAGCTTTACGACCTGGCATTGCGGTTGTCTCAATAAAATCAGCAGACGTCATCAAAAAGACCGTCTCTCATTGCAGAATGCATTCTGCATGGAGACGGTCTTTTTGTAGCGGTAAAGAAATCAGAAGCTTCAGCGGCTTGCCAGCCATATTTCGCAAGAAAAACTCCCGCAGAATACGGTGTCTCTTCTCTTAGAGGCTCTTCGACTGACGATAGGATGCGGATCGGGATGGAGCATGCACCTGACGTGAGAACTTGCGTTGAACTTTGACCAGACGCATAAGCATCAGGGCAGCGCCGACGGCAAGGCCCGTGATTAACCCGATCCAGTAGCCGAAGGCTTGCCAATCGGTGTAGTTGGCGAGCACATAACCTACGGGCAGACCAATCACCCAAAACGACAGAAAAGCGAGCATGAAGGCGACATTAACGTCTTTATAGCCCCGCAGCGCTCCTTGGGTTGGCGTGGCGATCGCGTCCGAGATCTGAAAGAAGATCGCAAACAGCAGAAACTGCTGGATCAGCGCCACGACGGCAGGCTCGTTGGAATATAATCCGGCAACCTGGCGGCCGGCCATAAACAGGATGACAGCCGTGATCAGCGACAGGATAACGGCTGTGTTGATGCCGAGTTTCGCGTACTTCCAGGCATCCTTCATCCGTCCCGAGCCGGCCTCGAAGCCTACAAGGATGGTCAGACTCATGCATATGCTTAATGGCAGCATATACAGTGTTGTAGCGAAATTCAGGGCCGCTTGGTGAGCGGCAATCGTTGCCGTATCAAAGCTGCTCATAAGCAGCGTCACCGCAGCGAAGACGGCGGTCTCCAGAAAGATGGAGAACCCGATCGGCACGCCGATTTTTAATAGGCTTTTCCATGCGCTCAATGAAACTCCCTGAAGCTGCCTGAAGATGCCGAATGAAGAGAACGGGTGGCTGTTATGGATGATCAAAATGGCGATGATGAGCACGGTCCAGTATGTAATCGCGGAAGCGATACCGGCGCCCACGCCCCCCATTCTTGGAAAGCCCCAGAATCCATAAATGAACAGCGCATTCAGGCCTACGTTCACCGGCAGGGTAATCAGCGTGATCACCATGGAAATTTTAGTTTGCCCGAGCGCATCAATAAAACTGCGCAGTACGGTATAAGAGAACAGCGGAATGATGCCGATCGAGATGGCGGCGAGAAACTGGGAGGCAATCCGCCGAACTTCCGGCTCCAGGCTCATAGCTCCGAGAATGCTCGGTACAACGGCATACCCGATCGCAAGGACGACGATGGCAAGTAAGATGGACAGCCAGAGCGCCTGGTTCACTTGGTAAGCGATCTTTTTTTCCACTCGCCCGCCAACGAGCTGCGAAACGATGGGGGTGATCCCCATTAGAATTCCGCTAAGGCCGGTTTGGACCGGGATCCAGATGCTTGTCGCGATTGCTACGCCTGCCAGGTCGACTGAGCTGAATTTTCCGGACATGTTGGTGTCGAAAAAAGTAATGGCCGATAAGGCTAGCTGCGTAATTAAGATGGGGATAAGAATGATTGCAAATTGCTTCAGCTTTCCCCGTGTTGTCGTGGTCGGTTGCATGTGCGATGTGCCTTTCTTATTGTAGTTTTCGGACGGTGCCCCCATATTGTAGGGTTCTGCTATGGTTGGGGACAATAACTGGCTTATTGAGCGGCGACCCAAAACTCAACCAATCGTTGAATTGGAGTGCGTCAATTTGACAGATTAAGGGGCAAGCCAGCCCTACCCATCATCATAGCATCTGCTGTCAAGAGAGTTCACCGAACTGCTTGAACGCAGAAAGGGCCGGCCATGTTGATGGCCGACCCTTTGCGAATGGATAATTGAATTATTTATGAGTGACGCCTTCCGTATACCGGTTTGAAGCATTCCAGAGTAAATATTCATCGACGTTTGTATCTTTGAGGGCGCGAATCTGCTCTTCGATTTCCTTTTTGCCGTACTTGGCATAATTACCGCTTCCGAGCCAGCTCGCGGTAAAGTCCTGAATCCATGGCCGGATGATCGGCTTCTGCTCTCCCAGCTCCTCGAGCTTCTTGTGGGTATCTTCCATGGATCCCTTGATGGTCTGGTAAGGAGCCTTGTCCGGTACAGGAGAGCCGAACCAGCCTGCCGTGTAATGGCTTGGGTATACCATCGGACTGATGATATCGACGTTTTTGGAAATTTTGACGAAGTCCTGCCCGATGCCTTCTGCTGCAGGCACCGAGGCCGCATAGCCGAAGATGTCAACGGATACGCGGATGCCAAGCGGCGCGAGTTCTTCCCGGGCATACTGCACAAAATCGGATACCACGTCCACGCGCGATTGATCCGTTTTGGTGTACTTCAGGGAATCGGCGCGTTTCTCAAAGCCCTCCGGAAAACGGACATAATCAAACTGGATTTCCTTGAACCCGAGTTTGGCAGCTTCCTTGGCGATCTCGATGTTGTAATCCCATACCTCTTTGCTGTACGGGTTAACGAAGCTGTCGCCCCCGCCATTGGTCCACACGCTGCCGTCTCCTTTACGGAAGGAAAGCTCCGGGTTTTTCTTGGCAAGAATGGTATCCTTGAACACGACAACTCGGGCGATCGGATAAATATCGTGTTTCTCCAGCCGCTTCATCAGCTGTTTGATATCTTTGATAAAAGGCTGGGATTTACCGAGTTCCTTCAGCTTCGGATTATCGGTTTTGTACGTTATGTATCCTTCATCGTCCTTGATGTCAATGACCATGGCATTGAGTTCGGTCTTGTCCATAAGATCCACGAGCTGATTCATTCTGGAGCCGCCTGCGCTATAAGCCGTTACATAAATGCCTTTGACTTTGGGAGCGTCAATCTGCGGATCGATTTCCGTCGTGTTTGGCTTGATGCCGGATTGGCCCTGGCCTTGATTGTTCTTTTGGTGCATGCCCTGAATCACGGCGGTATTTAACGATGCCTGAAGTTTGGCGGTAAGATTGTTGTCTTGCGGACTGGAACCGCCGAAGCCCGCGGACGCCAAGATGAATAAAGCCAAGATGATATTCATAATTACTCTCTCCCTTGTGTACATTCACATCATGATTATAAAGGAACGGATGCCTTCAAAAAGAACAGGATTGTTACAATCGACAATAAATTGGAAACGGCGGGTGAGCGTACTTAGTTCATTAAACGGGTCAAGGGCGTTTTAAACGCTAAATATCGACATTTATGGCAGGTGGCCGTGAACAACGTGTGAACTTGGGGAGTGACTAGCATCGGAGTATAATACCCGAAAGAAGGCGGATAGCGTTTACATTGTAACTGGTGGAAATGACGTGCTTATAGAATTTACATTTATCCATAAAAAAATGCCGTTACTCACCGGTGAATTTTACCGGAGAATAACGGCACTTGTCGTGCGATATTCACGTGTTGCATAAAAATTAATGAAGCGGCGTTTGGTTCTGATGCTCGCAAATGCTGAACTGAATAATTTCAAGAGCGTCCTCCTGCTCCAGAATACTCAGCCCGTCCCTAAGAACGATCATGGAATTCAGTTCGTTCTGTCTAAAGAACGATAACATTTCCGGGAACCACTTCATGACGATTTGTGACAATTTTACCGTTTCCATTTCCATAAAAATCACCCTTTCCTTCCAAATTGGTTAGGCAGGACGTTCTTTTGTAAAACGGAAAAACAATTAAAATTGGGCCAAAGCGATGCCCGGGAAACAGATCTCATGAATATTGTAGGAACCGCGCACAAATATTATACCACAAATTTACCTTACCCTGACAGGTGGTAAATATTTAGTTCTTGCGGAATTGCCCCATGACAGCCGTGGTTTCCACGATATTAACAAAGGCCAGTGGATCTGTCTCTGTAATAATCTGTTTTAGCTCAGCCAGCTCATATCGCGTCGTGACGGTCATAAGCATATCCTTTTCTTTATGACTGAAGGCCCCCTCGGTTTTGATCTTGGTGATGCCGCGGGGGCGCTTAAGCAGCTTCTCCAGCAGGGCTTCCGTCTGGTTCGTTACGATAAAGACGGTAACCTTGATATGACTGACGTGGAGCATATCGACCATTTTTCCGGCAATATAGATGGAGGCCATGGAGGCAAGGGCCAGGTTCCAGTCGTTTTCCAAATAAGCAACCGCCATAATGACGATGGCGTTCAGCGTCACGAGTACACTTCCTACGGGGAAGTCCCGATATTTCGTAACGAGGGAGCCGATAATATCAAAGCCCCCGGTGGAACCGCCAACCCGAAAGGAGAGACCGGTACCGAATCCGACAAGCACGCCGCCGAACACCGAGGACAGCAGCATGTCGGTTGCAACCGGGGTGACCGGAATGAGCTCTAGGAACAGGGTAGTCACAATAACCGAGAGAACGCTGAGACCAACGAACCTTTTGCCGAGCTTGAACCAACCGGTGATAAGAATCGGGATATTGAGCACAAAATACATGACGCTGATATTAAGCGGCGTAAAGTAGCCGATAATTAGGGCCACGCCGGAAACGCCTCCGCTGAGCAGATGATGGGGAATCAGAAACAAATTAAATCCGCCGGCGATAATGATGCCGCCGAACACGATCGAGAAATAGGTCCATAGACGCTTCAACATAGGAATCACCTCCCGGTTATTATGACTTCTTTAAGCTTGCTGGTATTCCAGAAATGTTTTGTGATATAATGTATTGGATATTCTTGAGTAGTCCGTTACATTGATAACTTTGCAAGCTTATCAGGATGATTATACATTAACCAGTCATCATACTGGTGATAAGAGAAATATACCGGTTCACCTCGTGCAGAAAATCCTGCTGGCCGGGAAAGCCTATAAACGTTACCACTACTTAAGAATACAGAGAAGAAAGTGGAAGTCCACAGATAGAAGGAGTATGAACCTATTGAAAAATTTCGCAGATTTTGGCTTGGAGCCGCGCGTGCTGCAAGCAATTACTGAACTTGGCTTTGAGGAAGCCACACCGATCCAATCCCAATCCATTCCGATTGCTCTTACCGGCAAGGATATGATTGGACAAGCACAGACGGGTACTGGTAAGACAGCAGCATTCGGCCTTCCTCTTATCCACAAAATCGCCAAGGAAGAGGAGCGTATCGTCGCTCTGATTATGACACCGACCCGTGAACTTGCCATCCAGGTTGCTGAAGAAATCGGTAAACTGTCCCGTTTTAAAGGAATCCGTTCCTTGGCTATTTATGGTGGACAGGATATCGGGCGTCAGATCCGCGCTTTGAAAAAGAAGCCTCAGATTATTATCGGCACACCAGGTCGTCTACTTGACCACATCAACAGAAAAACCATCCGACTTGACGATGTCCAAACCGTTGTATTGGATGAAGCGGATGAAATGCTGGACATGGGCTTCATGGAAGACATCCAGTCGATCCTGAAGCTTGTTCCTGAAGAACGTCAAACCTTGCTGTTCTCCGCAACTATGCCGGCTAACATTCAGAAGCTGGCATCCCAGTTCCTTAAGGAACCTGAGCATGTATCCGTTATTCCTAAGCACGTTAGTGCACCTCTGATCGATCAAGCATATATCGAAGTTCCTGAACGTCAAAAATTCGAAGCATTGAGCCGCCTTCTGGATATGGAGTCACCTGAGCTAGCGATCGTCTTTGGACGTACCAAGCGCCGGGTTGACGAATTGGCAGAAGCATTGCAAAAACGCGGGTACTCGGCAGATGGTCTTCATGGCGACTTGTCCCAGCACCAACGCGATACCGTTATGCGTAAATTCCGTGACGGAAGCATCGATGTCCTCGTGGCAACCGATGTGGCAGCACGCGGTCTCGACGTATCCGGCGTTACCCATGTTGTAAACTTTGACTTGCCGCAAGATCCGGAAAGTTATGTACACCGTATCGGACGTACAGGCCGTGCGGGTAAGGAAGGTACGGCTTGGTCCTTCGTGACACCGCGTGAAATGGATCATCTGTATTTCATCGAGCGTGTGACTCGTCACCGTATTCCACGCAAGCCGTTGCCAACGATTGCGGAAGCGATTGAAGGCAAACAGCGTATCATCGCTGAGCGAGTGCTTGAAATCATTGAGCAGGGTGAATTGACCGAATACAAAGGTCTTGCGATTCAATTGCTGGAGCAGTACGATTCCGTACAGCTGCTGGCAGCTGCAATGAAAATCCTGACAGGCGACAAGAAGGAAGCATCCGATATTCATCTGACGCCTGAAGATCCGATCCGTGCTAAACGCCGGAAGCCGGACATCCGCAATGGTCGCAAGCCAAGCGGTGGCTATGGCGGCCGCAGCAGCGGCGGCGGATATCGCCGTGATGGCGGTAGCGGCAGCGGTGGTGGTGGTAACCGTGGCGGCTACTCCAAAGGCGGATACAACCGTGATGGTGGCGGCAGCAGTTATGGCAACCGCGAGGGCGGTGGCTACAACCGTGACCGCAACAATAGCGGTGACCGTAAACCTCGTTCCTACAGCGGCGGCGAGCGTCGTCCTAACCGGGGCGGAGACGAATAATATATACGCGTAATTTCTTTTGATTGAAGAAGCCAAATATAAAAGACGAAGCAGCTGCCCACGCCAGGTGGAGCCGCGCTTCGTCTTTTATTCATGTTTAAAGAAGATGCACCCAGGGTGCATCCCCTTTAAACTCGCAGTTTTAGAGCAATACCAGCTGATCTGTTTCACTCAATGATTCAAAGAGACATTAGATGTAGAATGTGCTGAGAATAATGACAAGGAGAATGAACAGAACCAGCACAATACCAACATTATTTCCGTAGCCGTAACCGCCGCCTTCACAAGACATATATAATCCCTCCTCTTTAAATTTGGAAAATCAAGCTTGTTGAACGGATTACGTGATATCGTATGGAGAAACAGGGGCGCTGGTTTGGATAAACGCCCAGTATCGTATAAATTAGGCTCTGGCAATGCATGTACAAAATAAGGTATATTAATAGATACATGCATGATTTGAGTGAGGAGGAAACGGATTTGGAAATGAAAGGAGCCATGGGTGGCTTATACAAGCTCACCGAGTGGATTACCCGTATTGCTTTTTCGAACATTTTGTGGGTTATTTGTACATCGCCTTTCCTGTTTATCGTTCTAACCAAATTCCTGATGGCCGTTCAGACACCGGATGCGCATAATGAGCAGCTGCTGTCGAACTGGGTTCTGGGGATATTATCACCGTTTGTTTTGTTTCCGGCTACGGCGGCTTTATTTACCGTTGTACGTAAATGGGTAATGGGCAATCCGGACGTGTCCGTATTTAAAACGTTCTTCAAGGGTTATAAGGAAAATTACAAGCAGAGCATGATCGGCGGCATTTTTTATACGCTGCTGTTCGTGATTATGTACGTGGATTACACGGTTTATATGACGCAGCTAGATGGTTTCCAGCTTGTCGGCATTGTGATGCTCGTGCTGCTTATCGTGCTGTTTGTCTCCCTGTTTAATTTCTTCTCCATGACCGTTCATTATGAGATGAAAACGACGCAGCTGCTGAAAAATGCGGTGCTGCTGACATTGATTCGTCCGTTCCGCGTATTTTCGACTTTGATCGGAAGCGCTGTCTTGGCGTATATCGGCACGCAGATGCCGGTGCTGTTCGTGTTCTTCCTGTTCTGCCTGATGGCATTGTTCGCATTCTTTAATTTCTATGCCACCTTCACCAAAATGCAGGAACAGCAGGAGAAGATGAAGAAAGCGGAGGAAGAGGAGTCCGAAACCGAACAAGCTCTTCTGGAAAGCATGGAATCTGCCAAAAAGGGAGAGAACGGATCGAAACCTTAATAACGCGAGGTTTACTTTTCCGGCAAAACCCCCTATAATAAGACTACATCCTGCGATGTTCGTTTCGGTTTTCCGTTGTTTTGAACCAATGACGATGTCTAGGGAGATCTATACGTAATCGTGGCTGAAATGCCCTGTCTATATGACAAGGGGAATTCATAAGCGGTTCTGCGGTCACCCACCTGCTAATGCAGGTTCGAAGACAATGTTTACCGGACGGCATAGGCGGGTTTCGTTAAATCAATGAATGGGCACCTCTTTCATTTCGAATTCGAAGTGAAAGAGGTGCCTTTTTGCTATATATAAAGGTTTGCTGAAAGCATAAACAATGTTAAACTAGAGTATGGAAAGGAACGGTCATTTATAAAGGAGGAACGGTCTTTGTCATTAAAACGAGTTCTAATTGGTATCGTGCGCAGCTATGACGGCACAAGCGACCGTGCTAAAGATCCCAAGCTGAAGACGCGTTATTACAATCTTTCAAAAGAAAAGTGTTTTGAAGAGGTTTCCTCGACACTGAAAAAAATTCCGGGTTACAAAGTTCTGCATGAGGTTAAATCCGTGGGAGAAATCACGCTCGAGAAAAGAACCTCGTTTGGACGTACACTGGACATTACCGTATCCGTGCTCGGCATCAGTCCGGTTCGCAGCGCAGTTGATATGTATTCGGCGTCCCGCGGTTCCTTAGGGGATCTGGGAGCGAACTACCGGGTTATCTTGAACCTGTACGCTGTTCTGGATAAAAAACTGAGCAAGTATAAAGTGGATGCTTAGTAGAATAAGAAAAAGCGGGAGAGCTGCTCTCCCGCTTTTTAAAAGTGTGCAGTGTATGTAGCCTTTGGCGTATTACCGCAAAGATTTGACTGCATCGATCGCGGCTTCGTAATTCGGGTGCTCCGTCATCTCACCAAGGTATTCAACATAGGTGATGGTATCGTTAGTATCCACGACGAAGATCGAACGCATGTCGAGTTGGAATTCCTTGATGAGCACGCCATACGCTTCACCGAAAGAACGCGATTTATAGTCGGAGAGCGTAATGACCCGGTCAACGCCTGCAGCTCCGCACCAACGGGCTTGGGCGAACGGAAGGTCGGCACTGATCGTAAGGATCACCACATCATCGCCCAGACCAGCAGCTTCTTCATTGAAACGGCGCGTCTGTGCATCGCATACCCCGGTGTCGAGGGAAGGAACGACGCTGATCAGCTTGATTTTACCGGCATAATCCTTAAGAGATACGTCTTCGAGCAGGTTTTTGCTCACTGTAAAATCCGGCGCGGCATCACCAGCCTTGAGCTGTGGTCCGATGAGTGTAATAGGATTGCCTTTGAAAGTGGCAGCTCCTGAACGTTCTTGAGCCATGAGAAATCTCCTCCTTGGATATCAAAGTTTGGTGATCAGGTTCATGGTACATTATAATCTTTTTAAAAAGGGTATGTCCACTAGGGGCGTCCCTGGCCTGGTTTAGGATGAGGAGGATGCTATGATATTCGTACGTTATGAAAATTGGAAAAGTTATTTGCGTTATTATCCCGTTACATCGCTGCTGCTTGTCATTAACCTGGTGATGTTCGTGATCACATCCTTAGACGGCGGTTCCAGAAATCCGGTTACGCTGCTGAAATATGGGGCTTTATCGGATTTGCCGCAATTCGTTGACCAGGCATGGAGATACTTTACGGCGATGTTTCTGCATAACGGGTTTGATCATGTATTGTTCAACGGCTTCGCACTGCTGGTATTTGTTCCCCCGCTGGAGAGAATCATGGGGAGCTGGAAGTTTGCCATTCTGTATCTGCTCAGCGGTGTTCTCGGTAATGTAATCGGATTGGCTTATTATGAGCGCATGGAGGACTATACCTTCCTTGTAGGCGCCTCAGGAGCCATTTACGGAGCTTATGGCGCTTATCTGTACATCGCCCTGTTCCAGCGGCATGTCATTGATGAGTCGTCTCGCAAGACGCTGTTCACCCTGCTTATTCTGGGGATACTGTTCTCGTTTACCCCAGGGGTCAGCCTTGTAGCGCATGTCGGCGGATTGGTAGGCGGATTTTTCCTCTACGGTCTCATGATTCGATTATTTAAACGTCGAACATAATCGGACCTTAGAGGGTCTGTTATAATAGAATTGGATGATTTGATAAAGTCTTCAAGTCTTCTAGGGAATAAGAATGGAGCGATAAAAGGCGTGGAATTACGACAGTTGCAATACTTTGTAAAGGTTGCGCAAAAGGAACACGTTACCCAAGCGGCAGAAGAGCTTCATGTGGCTCAGTCAGCCGTCAGCCGTCAAATACATCAGTTGGAAGAAGAGCTTGGTGTTAATTTGTTCATGCAAAAAGGCCGGAATCTGCAGTTAACCCCGGTAGGCCAGCTTTTTTGCAAACGGGTGGAGAGCATTATGAAGGACTTGGACCGTGCGGTCGTCGAGATACATGAATTTCTGGACCCGGAACAGGGAGAGATCCGCATCGGATTCCCACACAGCCTGGGCATCCATTTGATTCCGTCCATTGTGGCTGAATTCCGAAAGAAATATCCGAACGTGAAGTTCCGGTTCAAGCAGGGGATGTTCCCGACACTGATCCGGGACGTGGTTGGAGCTGAAGTGGATCTGGCATTTGTGTCGCCATTTCCGGATCGTCATGATCAAGTGGATGGAGATATCGTTTTGACAGAGGAGCTGTTTGCGATCCTGCCGCCGAATCACCCGCTTGCGGGGGAGCAGTCCATCAAGCTGGAGCAGTTGAAAGAGGAGCGCTTTGTGCTGTTCAGCAAAGGCTACTCCTTGCGTCCAATTGTGTGGCATGCCTGTCTTGAAGCAGGGTTCACGCCGAAGATTGCTTTTGAAGGCGAGGAAACGGATACGATCCGCGGGCTGGTTGCGGCCGGTATGGGGGTCAGCCTGCTTCCTGAAATGGCGCTATTCCAGACGAATCCTCTGCAGCCGGCACGCGTCCGGATCTCGGAGCCGAAGGTAACGCGTTCCATCGGTCTGATCCACCGCGCGGACGAGAAGCTGCCACCGGTTGCTCAGGCATTCCGTGCGTTTCTGCTTCAATATTTTGGTATTGATCCGTCGCCGAAAAAGGAAGGGAAAGCGGACTGACGCATCAACTCCCTAACCTGGCTTCATTAATCAAAAATAACATATATCAGATATAAAAAAGAGGGCTTTCCTTCTCCACCGATCCAGGTAGAGAGGAAAGCCCTTTGTTGTTGTGTTTTTGTTGGGTTATTCCCGGTTGCTCGTAAAGATCATGATATAGCGGATCAACTCGAGCAGAGAGATCAAAGCTGCAGCG
This sequence comes from Paenibacillus sp. QJM3NY_38, assembly GCF_056173265.1. Classification (NCBI taxonomy): domain Bacteria; kingdom Bacillati; phylum Bacillota; class Bacilli; order Caryophanales; family Paenibacillaceae; genus Paenibacillus; species Paenibacillus sp. QJM3NY_38. The sequence continues at coordinate 5,143,188 of NZ_CM149665.1, read as the reverse complement.
ACATAGGTCAAGGCCGCGGCGTTCAATACTTTAGCAACTCCACGTTCTTCGTCATTGGCGATATAGCCTTCTTGAACCATCAGCTGACGAGCACGGTTACTTGCGTTAAACTCGACCGGCAAGGTGACGAGCTGGAAGGCAACGGCGCAAGAGAAGAAGATGATGCCGAGACCGACCAGGTTCATGGCTTGGAACAGGAATCCGGCAATCAAGAGAAACGGTGCGATACCCGATGCGAAGTTTACGACCGGGAACATTTTGTGACGGGCTACAAGCATCGGATAGTGCTCGGCATGCTGGATCGCATGGCCAACCTCGTGACAAGCAACAGAGACAGCCGAGATCGTGCGTTCATAATAAACGGGCTCCGACAAACGCACAACGCGTTTGGTCGGATCATAGTGGTCGGAGAGTGTGCCTGGCACCGGTTCAATCGGCACATCGTGGAGTCCGTTGGCATCCAGCATATGCCGGGCAGCATCGTAACCTGTCATGCCGGTGCTGTTCTCGACCTTAGCCCATTTGTTAAACGTGCCTTTGACCCGGAACTGGGCCCATAGCGAGAATATAAAAGCGATAATAATGAGAATAAACATCCAGTCAGAATACATGTATCATACCCCCATACAAAGTTGTTATTTGGTTCTTCACCATTACATCGAAGTGAACTGGTTCAGCAAGATTTGTAGCGACTCGATGCAAGCAGCCCCTTTAGGAAGAATGTTAGCGAGTACTTCCCGGGCTTGACTTGGCTTTAATTCACTCAGTAGCGGGTTGAGTTCCTTCACATCCCGTTCCAGCTGTTTCATCTGTATTTCGAGCTTGGTTAGCTTCTCCGTCATTTCGGAATCATCGGGAACCGACTTCCAGCGATCCAGTCTCTCCTTAATCTCATCGAGAGTATATTTCTCTTGCTTTAACTGATTAATACGTTCGAGAGTGCTTAAGGTTTCAGAACTGTACAACCGGTAGTTTTTTAACGTCCGTTTTTCAGGGGAGATCAAACCCAGCTTCGTATAATAGTCAATGGTTCTTTCGCTGATTCCGGCAACTTTGGCCAGTTCACCGATCCGGAAAAGGTTTCCGCTCGTGATCCCCATCATTCATCACCTCACAAGCTTTCATTGAATTGGAAATTAATGAATGCATTTATATTTTCATTTTAATAGAAATATGATACATGATCATGAACCATACAGTCAAACGTCATAGTTGTGACAAAAATCTTGAAGCCTAGTCTTTTTAATCGATACAGGATGTTTGAGGGTTTGCACTGTATGCACTTAATGTTAGATTATATTACACAAACTTCGTTTTTTATGAAAATAACCGTTGCAGATTTTGGTTAACCCCCCTATAATGACAATATGAATTCAAGATCATGTTATATTAGTTTACATTAAGGGGAGTGTAAAACATGGGAAAAAGATGGCTAGGTTTAATGGCGGGAGTAATCGCATTGCTTGCATTCCCGGCGAGTGCATTCGCCGCTGATGGGGGAGCCACGAACGTTGAATTAACGGCTGGTTTGAACTCCGTGTTCGTATTCTTGGCAGCATTGCTCGTATTCTTCATGCAAGCAGGGTTCGCACTGCTGGAAGCCGGATCTGTCCGTATGAAGAATGCAGGCCACGTTGCAGGCAAAACATTCCTGACCTTCGGCATTTCGATCGTTGCCTTCTGGGCACTAGGGTTTGGCCTGGCATTCGGCAACGGGAACAGTTTTTTCGGATTTGAAGGTTTTTTCTTAAGTGGCGACAATGCGGCTGGCTCTTTTGATTCCTTGTCCGCTTACGATGTGCCGACAACCATTATGTTTTTGTTCCATTTATCCTTTGCGGCCGTATCCTTGGCCATCGCTTGCGGTGGTATGGCAGAACGGGCAAAGCTCAGCGTCTATATCGTCTTTGGATTGCTGTTCACCATCGTGATTTATCCGATTGTTGCTCATTGGGTATGGGGCGGCGGCTGGCTCGGAGCGCTGGGTATGCAGGACTTTGCCGGATCGACGGTCGTTCACTTGACAGGTGCTACAGCCGCGCTCGTGGCTACCGTTCTTCTGAAGCCACGGCTTGGCAAATATAATAAGGACGGGAAGCCTAACAGCATTCCGGGTCACAACCAGGTATTATCGGTGCTGGGCGTATTCATCATCTGGATCGGTTGGTTCGGATTTAATCCAGGCAGCACCATCTCCGCACTCACGGACGGCTTCTTCGGATTTGTGGCTTTAAATACGAATATCGCGGCTGCGGCAGGTGCGCTAGCGGCATTGCTGATCTCTTGGGCGGTTCTTGGCAAAGCAGATATTCCTAGCATGCTGAACGGTATTCTTGCTGCTTTTGTGGCCATCACGGGGGCCTGTGCATTCGTGGAACCTTGGGCGGCTGTTGTTATCGGTGCAGTAGCCGGTACGATTACCTTCTTTACGGCACAGTGGTTTGACCGCAAAGGCATTGATGATCCTGTATATGCATTCTCCGTACATGGTATTGCCGGTATGTGGGGGGCTGTATCCACCGGTTTGTTCGCAGCACCGAGACTGGTTGAAATTACAGGCGTAGGCAAAGAAGGTTTGTTCTACGGCGGGGGCTTCGGTCAGCTTGGCGTTCAGCTATTGGGCCTGATCGGTACGTTTGCATTCGTTCTCGTGATCTCATTCATTATTCTGTACCTCATGAAAATTACGATGGGTATCCGTGTAACGGAGGAAGAAGAATTAGTGGGTCTAGATATGAGCGAACATGGAACTTACGGATATCCGGAGCAAATGAAACTTCTGGCGGAATCGGAAGGGAAAGTACCAGAGTTTCGTTCCGGAGGCAAAGGGGTACCTGGAAGCGATACGGCGTTATAAATATAAAACTCTAAATGGTTATTGAGTATGTAATAAGGAGGCCGCGGCATGAAACCTCTGAAATCCGTAAATCTGTTTCCGGTATTCTCGGAAATTCAGACAGCAGCAACAGCCCAGCAATTACGAGATGAACGGATCGTTTGTCAGAACCATCTGATCGAGATGCGTCATGACATGGAGCTGAGAGAGTGGATCGCATCCGTCAATATGATGCACGATCTGATTGGACAGCGTGCCGCGGCAATCTGTGAGCAGGACATGTGGGAGGCTGGCTTGGGCCGGCCTCCTGCGCGTTATGCGTTTGTTGCATTTGGCAGCAGCGGAAGGCAGGAAGCTACGCTGTGGAGCGATCAGGACAACGGTTTGATCATTGGCGATGAGCTGGAGGAGGAACAGCTTCCCTTCTTTCGGGAATATGGCCTTCGACTGGCGAACTTGCTGGAGTATGCAGGCTATCCCAAATGTTCGGGAAAAGTGATGTGTTCCGAACCTTTATGGAGTAAAAAGCTTGGCGATTGGAAAAATCAGATTAGCGAATGGTGTGGAGACCAGCAGTGGGAGCCGATTCGCAATTTTATCATCGCTTCGGATCTCCGTCATATAGCGGGAGATGGCGAGCTAACGGAGGCATGGGCCGACCATTTCCGGAGCTCCGTCGAGCTGAACCCGAACATCGGCAACGCCGTGCTGCGCAACACGGTCAAGCACAAGGCAACGCTGAATGTCATGGGGCGAATTGTAACGGAGCGGTTTGGTGAGCATGCCGGTGAATTTGACGTAAAGTATGGCGTTTATATTCCACTTGTAAACAGTATTCGCACGATGGCGCTCCAAAGAGGTATCATCGAAACCTCGACGCAAAAGCGTATGGAAAAGGTGATGCTGCTTGAGGGCGGCAACTTGCTGCTGGAAAGCGTGCAGCGTGCTTTCTTGACGGCGCTTCGGCTGAGAAATAACACGCCCCATCGGCTGGAGAACGGGCTGATCACGAGCAGCGGGTATATCCCGCAGGAGCAGCTCAAGAACAAAACCATGCAGTACGAGCTTCGCGATACGCTTGGTGTGGTCAGACGGATACACCGTTCATTGCAGCGAGAGCACCGTTTTGCGGAGAGGAGGAACCCATGACTGAACCGGGACAATCGAACGGGGGCTTCTGGAGATCCCTCCGTTCGGGTAACTTTAATTCTGCCATTGCCTCTATGCGCGGGGCGCAGACGGCGCAGCAGCTGGCGTTCATCCGATCCCAGATGAAGGATAACCGGAGGCCGGAGGTTCTGGGTACCCCGTTGGACGAGCTGGAGGTTGTTGTGTTTGATCTGGAGTCGACGGGGTTCAATCACCAGCACGGTGATGAAATTTTGTCATTCGGTGCAATCAAGGTCATCGGCGAGCAAGTGATCGAGAACGAAACCTTTCATATGATTGTTAACAGCGGTGCTCCTGTTCCCCCATTCATTGCTGAGCTGACAGGAATTACGCAGCATATGGTTGATGCAGCCCCGCCCTTAATGGAGGGGCTGCATGATTTTATGGCTTTTATAGGAGGCAGGGTGCTTGTTGCCCATGCCGCTGCGCATGACCGCGGATTCCTGAACGCAGCCTTGTGGAAGACGTCAAAGGTTCGATTAACCCATCGGCTCCTTGATACGATGATGCTCGCGCAGAGATTATATCCTGAGCAGAAGGACTACAGTCTGGATGAGCTGCTGCGGAGCAGCGGCATTCCCGTGGAGGGCCGGCATCATGCTCTGTCCGACGCGCGAATGACTGCCCGGTTGTGGGCGAATTATATGAAAGAAATTCAGGCGCGCGGCCATGCAACCACGCTTGGAGATTTGTATGTCTATCTAAGCGAGACGTAACCGCGAATAAGATGGTTGCCGCGATAGCTTATTATTCTGTTATGATCTTGCAAGGAATCGGGGCGAGGGAATAGAATTCCGATCCCGGCCGCACCCAGGAATGTGTCGGCAGATTGCTGAATAATTCTGAGGTCTCTTGTCCTCGAATAATTTTGTAAGTATGAAGCTGTAATGGTTTCGAATCGGGAGCGTTTGGAGCTGAAGGAGATCCGATGGCATACACCTGGAGCAATCCGCCGAAGGACTGAAGCTGTAGCAGATCCTCGCCGGACGGCTCAGGGAATGTATCCGGGTGACTGTGAAACAATCCGACAATTCCTTTTTCAGTTAACACCAAGCGGGTCCATTGAACAGGGTCCAGATGAAAAGAATGCAGCGGGAACTCCGCTGTATTTTTTATGGGAATAAATTGCGTAACGGTTACCGATCGCCTTGCTGCGCTGGAGTGCCCGATAAGGACGCCACAAGCTTCCTGTGGCAGACAATCATACGTATAGTCCGATATATGCTGTTGTACGGCCGCGTGCAGCAGAAGCTGCTCCAGGGCCATGTCAGACGGGTTCATCTTTTTCCCTCCCGGGCTATATTTTAGAGTGGATCACGTGTTTGAAAGATCAGGGTTTCAGGGTACAATAGGGACTATAACTAAGTTTAGCAAAGGAACCTATACCTATGAAACGAAACATCATCATCCTCGTTCTGCTGGTTGTAGCGGCAGGCGCTGTAATCTATAACCAAGCCGGCGACAATATCCAGGCTGTCTTTACGCAGGAGAAGCCGCTCCCGACGGAGACAGGCGCCAAAGCCGGATTGCTTGCCCCAACCTTCACCTTGAAGGGGATGGACGACAAGACTTATGCCGGAGGCGGAGCGCGCGATAAAGCGATGGTTGTCAATTTTTGGGCATCCTGGTGTGAGCCGTGCAAGCAAGAAGCCCCGGAGCTCGATAAGCTGGCGGAGGAATATGCAGATGAGCTGGAAATCTACGGCGTGAACGTGTCCAAATATGACAATGAGAAGAAAGCTCGTCAATTCGTTAAGGATTTTGAACTCCGGTATCCAATCCTTCTCGATCCGAAAGGAGAAGTGTTCGAGGAGCTGTATAAAGGTCAGGTCTTCCCGACAAATGTGCTGATTGATCGAAACGGCGTGATTCAGGAAATCATTCTTGGCGCTCCGGATCCCAAGGATCTCCGCAAAAAGGTAGCTAAGTTGTTGAATTAATTGTGAAGCGAAGAGCGGCTGAAACACCAAAAAAAGCGCGGCCTCCATGTGCATACATGGCGGATACGCGCTTTTTATATTGGACGGCAGCCTTAGTGATTAACCAACCCTTGCCTTGCCGCGGACTCATGCACCTGCTCCGGTGAGATTTGACCGAGCAGCGCATATCGCATACTGTCGACCAGCGCTTCCCAGCTCGCCTCAATGACGTTGCTGGAAACCCCGACGGTGTTCCAGGAGTTCTCGAAGTTCTTGGACTCGATGAGCACCCGTACTTTGGCTGCCGTCGCATCCTTGTCATCCAGCACCCGTACCTTATAGTCAGCAAGATGCATTTCCTTGAGTGTCGGGAAGTATTGGACCAGCGCTTTACGGAGCGCGTTGTCAAGCGCATTGACCGGGCCGTTGCCTTCCGCTGCGGTGTAGATGCTCTCACCGGCAACGTTGACTTTGACAAAGGCTTCGGAAACAACCGGCTGGCCGGCTGATTTCTCTACGAGCATTTTGAAGGATTCGAAAGTAAACAGTTCCTTAAACTCTCCGTTCGCTTCTCGAAGCAGCAGCTCCAGGGAAGCGTCCGCCCCCTCGAATTGATACCCTTCATGCTCAAGATCCTTGATCTTTCCGATAATATGCTTGGATTGTTCACTAGCCGGATCAAAGTTAAGACCCATGTCTTGCGCCTTCGATACGATGTTGCTCTGTCCTGCAAGCTCGGATACCAGCACGCGCTGCTTGTTTCCGACTTTCTCCGGTTCGATATGCTCGTACGTTCTGGAATCGCGCAGGATCGCCGAAACATGGATGCCTCCCTTGTGGGCAAAGGCAGCGTTACCGACATACGGCTGGTTGACCGGCATATTGACGTTGGCGATTTCACTGATATACCGTGCGGTATTCGTCAGCGTGCGGAGGTTATCGTCTCCGATGCACTCGTATCCCAGCTTCAGCTGCAGATTCGGGATGATGGAGCACAGGTTGGCATTCCCGCAGCGTTCCCCGTAACCGTTCATCGTTCCTTGCACATGCTGGACACCAGCCTGTACGGCACTTAGCGTGTTGGCAACGGCAAGTTCGCAATCGTTATGGGTGTGAATGCCGAGCGGAGCGCCTGGTAGTGGACCCGCTAAGGATGTCACGATGCTCGAGATCTCGTGCGGAAGACTGCCGCCGTTCGTATCGCACATGACAAGCCAATCAGCACCTGCCTCCCGAGCCTTGGACAATACGGCAACTGCGTATTCGGGATTGTTCTTATATCCGTCAAAAAAGTGCTCGGCATCAAAAATCACTTCGAGGCCCTTTTGCTTCAGGAAGGCGATGGAATCATAGATCATGGCCAGATTCTCTTCCAGTGTCGTCTGAAGCGCGGTATGGACGTGGAAATCCCATGACTTCCCGACCAAAGTGGCCGCAGAAACGCCGGATTCCAGAATTCGAAGCAGATTGGCATCCTGATCGGCGATGGAGCCTTTGCGGCGAGTACTGCCAAAAGCGGTTACTTTTGAGGTTAAGCCGAGATCCTGGACTCTTTTGAAAAATTCGATGTCCTTGCTGTTGCTTCCCGGGATACCGCCTTCAATATAATGAACACCAAGAGCATCGAGTTTCTTGGCGATTTTGACCTTGTCGTCCGCCGACAAGCTGATTCCTTCGCCTTGGGTTCCGTCGCGAAGTGTCGTATCAAAGATGGAAATGGACTTAGACATGATGTCCTCCTTTGGGTGTCCGGGATTGGACCGCATTGTTTATAATTTTGTATTATAACATTTCTTTGCGGGAAAGTAACAGAGTAAAAAACAAACTTTACCCCGCGGGGCTTATTCTTGACCCGTGTTAAGGGGAGCGGTATGCTGGAGGCGTTAGGCTGGCAGGTTATGCGTTCATGATCCTGCATAACAAGACGTTAGGGGCACACGAGGCTCTAAACAAGTTATAATGGAACACATAGAAAATGAAAGAATCATTAACCCAAACTGCCGAAGAGACCCGGGGCATTATATTAGGAAGAACCGTATCATAGAAAGAAGGAATTCTGCGTGGGACATATCGACAATTATTATCCGGCCAGCGGCCGCGTTATACTACATGTGGATATGAATGCTTTTTACTGTTCGGTACACGAAGCGGAGGAGCCGGAGCTTTACCGGGGGAAGCCCACAGCTGTCGCAGGCAGCATCGAGCTGCGAAAAGGCGTCATTGTTACTTGCTCCTATGCGGCACGATCCCTCGGGATACGCACAGGAATGAACGTGAGACAGGCGCTGCGGATTTACCCGGACCTGATGATCATCCAGCCGGATTTTCATCTGTACCGCAAGTATTCCAATGCATTTATGAATATAGCTTATGCTTATACGCCGCTGCTGGAAGCGACTTCGATTGACGAATGTTACCTGGACATCACGGGATCGAAGCAGTTCGGCACCCCCTTGGATATCGCCCGCGAAATTCAGGCGCGTATTCGCGAGGAGCTGTCGCTGCCTTGCTCCGTCGGCATTGCTCCCAATAAGTTGCTGGCCAAGATGGCATCTGACATGAAGAAGCCCAATGGGCTGTCTGTGCTGCGGATACGGGATGTCCCGCAGGTGCTCTGGAACAGACCTTGTGCAGAGCTGTTCGGCATCGGGAGCAAGACAGCCGATAAGCTGCGCAAGCTGAATATCCATACGATCGGACAGCTGGCCGCCGCCGATGAAGGCCTGCTGACATCGACTTTTGGCGTGATGGGGTCATGGATGAAACGGGCAGCCAGCGGCATCGACCATGCACCTGTCGTTGCAGGGCGGGAACAGAGCAAATCGATCGGACACACGACCACGCTTCCGCAGGATGTTACATCGGCGGAGGAGGCGAGAAGGGTGCTGCTGAATTTGAGCGATCAGGTAGCGCGCCGGCTCCGCAGAAAGGGTCTAATGACCGGCGGCATACAGATCACGCTGCGTACACCGGATATGAAGACCATCACCAGGTCGAAGCATCTTGCCATTCCGACGGAAAATACCGAGGATATTTACCGGGAAGCGTGCGAGTTGTATCACCGGCACTGGAAACAGGACAAGCCGCTCCGTCTGCTTGGCGTTACGCTCCAGCAGCTTGCCCCTAAGGAGGAGTCCGCCATTCAGCTGGATTTGTTCGATTACGAGAAACAGCCGAAGAAAGAATCGCTGACCCGGGTTATGGACGAGCTGCGCAATAAATTCGGGGAAAGTGCGGTGCTGACCGCCGGCATGCTGGGTGATGATCCGTCGTCTTTAATCCGTAATCATAAGCGGAGAGGAACATCTTTACAGATGGATTTTGTAAGGGATCTCGGGAACGATAATAAAAATGCCGATCAGCCGATCTCGCAGGATCCGGACCGGGATTAATCGTTTTAATTGCTGGTTGAAGATACTCCATATCCTTTGAGCACACCTGAATTTTGTCGGAAAATATGAGGAAATTTATTTGTATTCCTAAAAAAATTGTATTAATATATGTAGATGGTGGCGGGAGACCGTCAGCTTATACTATGTTTATAGAGATGTTTATAGATATACAGGAGGAAGAGAGACTATGGCGAAGTTTACTTGGGTAGATAAAGATACCTGCATCGCTTGCGGAGCATGCGGAGCAACGGCACCCGACATTTATGATTACGACGACGAAGGCCTGGCAGAAGTCATTTTTGACGGAGACAACAACCGCGGGGTAACCGAAATTCCGGAAGATATGCATGACGATATGCTGGATGCCTGCGACGGCTGTCCGACAGATTCAATTCGGATTGCAGACGAGCCGTTTAACGCAGAATAACCATTACCGCTCGAGCCCTGATATTCCATCTTGAACTTATACCGACGCCCTCTGCCCGACAAAGGCAGGGGGCGTTTTTTCGTATCCACGATTCATACATAATTGGAGCGTATATTCCGATATACAGGATAATAGAGGTAAAAATGTCATAAAAGGAGGCTCCCGAATGAACAATTCGCTGTACCTCAAAAGGTATGTGGAGACGCATCCTGATAATAAAATGGCCTGGTATCTGCTCGGCAAGGAATATGAGCAGGCTGGCGAACAGGGCAAGGCAAATTACTGCTATAACAAGGCGGAGGGGGTCTATGAAGCCTTCGAGCTTAGCCAGGTTCCGTCCGATATATGGAAAAATTACGAACAGCGCTTATTGGAGATGGAGAAGGACAAGGACCGCAGGCGAAAAAGAACCCGGCGTTTGCTTGCTGCGCTGGTGTTGTTGCTGCTCGTATTTCTTCCTCCGGCCCAGGCGCCGGGCTCCGTTCCCGGGGATTATGCATCCGATGGGTTCCCGCCGAATGAACCGGTATCCGCCTCGGTCGCTAACAACGAGAAGCGGGATTCGCGTAAAGAACCGCTGTACATCGCCGTTGCTTCCGGCAAGGGGAAGGATTCCGCCGGCACACTGTCCTCATTGCTCCGGCATCCTCAGGAATTGCCGAATTGGATGGTTGCACTGGGGACGAAGCCTTCGGGCAAGTGGCAGTTATGGAGCAAGGACATGGAGCGTTTATACGGATTGCATCGGGATGCAAAGGGCGCCATTGCGATCCAGCCATATGAAGGAGCGGTATTGGAGTGTGAATGCGAGCCTGCGGATAGTTCGCAGCTTAAGCGAAGCGCGGGGCAATGGGCGGATCTGCAAGTCGAAACGGCCGTACTGCAGGAAGCGGCCAACCAGTATAAGGCTCGGCATGGACGCCTGCCTGAAAGCCTGAATGAATTGACGCAGCCGTATCCGAACAATTGGCTGTCCGGCCGATCGAAAGCGATGGAGGAGATGTTCGGAGTTTTAATGAAGCATATGTCCCATAGAGCAGGCGGCCATGAGGACCAGCCGGGGCAGCTGCCGTCGGGGAACGATCCGGAAGATACGGGATACTGGGGGACATCGCCGAACGGGGATCCTTTTTTTGAGCAGCCGCTTCAGGTCATCATCGACCGGAAACATCATCGGCTTGCCGTTGTCAGCGGGACCGTCATGCTGCGCAACTATGCGGTCGGGCTCGGGGGAGCGAAAACGCCGCTGGGCGATTTTCGTATCAATGACAAGGTTGTGAATCCGAACGGGACCACGAAGGGCCCCTATGGAACGCGGGGAATGCAGCTGTCCGATACGTTGTATGCCATACACGGCACGCTAGACGTGGACAGTATCGAAGCGAATGAATCCGAGGGCTGTATCCGTATGCTTAAGGAGGATGTCGAGGAACTGTTTGATCTGGTTCCGATGGGAACCGTTGTGAAAATTCGGGAAGGGGTTCTGCCCGAGGGCCTGTGGACGCCGAAAGATCGTTTCAAGCTCAAGCTTGCCCAGGGGCAGACCAACCCGGGCAAGGTGTATCACTGGCTGGATTAAGGCTGGGCGATCACTATCAGAACAATAATCAGGATAATAAGAAGAGCGATGCCGGAGCTTATCCATAGTATGGCCTTCTTGTTGACCATTTCTTTTTTCTGCTGCAAGGTCGGAGGTTTACGTTTGGCTGACATGTGCTTCCCCTCTTTCTCTCATGATCGTGAAAATGATTTGTACAATCTTCCTTTATTGTAAGGCGTTTGTCCCGAAATTGCCATATCGCTTTCTCGCCGGGATGATCGCCCGGTTTATGCTGAAGAACTTTCTTTTTGAGGCAGAAACGGATAAACTGAAGGATAGAGAAATAACTGGATGAGAGGAAGAGTGGATGTGCTGTACCGCAACATAGGCAAACCTATATTTTTCAAACTCGATCCCGAGAAAGCTCACCACCTTGTGGTTGGCGGCCTTGGACGTGCCTCCGGCGTGGTTGGCGCAGACGCTGTCATGCGAGGGATGTACGGTGTTAGCGAAACACCGGATTTGGCAGTAGACCTGTTCGGGCTTCATTTCCCGACACCGGTCGGACTTGCCGCCGGATTGGATAAAAACGCTCAGGCCGTCAAAGGATTTTCCTCCATCGGCTTCGGATTTATGGAAGTAGGCACGGTGACCCCGAAGGGGCAACCGGGCAATGAACAGCCGCGATTGTTCCGGCTTCCTCCTGACGAGGCACTCATCAATCGGATGGGCTTCAACAACGAAGGGGCCGAGGCAATGGCAAAAAGGCTGTCCGCCCTCAAGGAACGCCGCATCCCGGTTGCCGTCAACATCGGGAAGAACAAGGCGACTCCGAACGAGAAAGCCAACGGTGATTACGAAGCTTGCATTCAAGCTTTATTTCCGTATGGCGACTTTTTTGTTGTCAACATCAGCTCCCCGAACACGCCGGACTTGCGCAGCCTTCAGCATGGGAGCGAATTGTCATCCCTGCTGGAAGCCGTGAAGAACGAAATGTCCCGCCAAGCCAAAATTCATGGAGGCGAGAAGGCCGTTCTGGTGAAGATTGCGCCGGATGTGAGCGATGAGGAACTGGAATTCATGGTGGATACGATCAGCGCAAGCGGCGTTTCCGGCATTATCGCCACGAATACGACGCTTTCGCGGGATGGATTGACGCACAGCAACGCCAAAGAGACCGGCGGCCTAAGCGGTAAACCGCTGCGTAACCGTTCGACGGAGATTGTATCCCGGATATACAAGCAGACCGGCGGTGCCCTTCCGATTATCGGGTCTGGCGGGATTTTCACGGCAAGTGATGCTTATGACAAAATACGCGCAGGCGCAAGCCTGGTGGAAATTTATACAGCACTTATCTATGAAGGGCCTGAGGTGAACCGCAAGCTTCATTCCGGTCTCCGGGAGCTGCTTGCACGGGATGGCTTCAGCCATATTTCCGAAGCCGTCGGCGCTAATCATCGGTAAAGGGGTAAAGACAGGAGGCAAGGCGATGGACGTTAGAGACTGGGGAACATTTTTGCTTCCGTATGAGCAGACCGTTGAGGAATTAAAGGTTAAATTCAAGACGATGCGTTCCGAACTGAAAAAAAGAGAGGAATACGCACCGATCGAATTCGTAACGGGTCGCGTCAAACGGATCTCGAGCATACTGGACAAGGCGAAACGCCTCGATGTGCCGATGGACGAGTTGGAAACCGGGATTGAGGATATCGCAGGCATTCGGATTATGTGTCAGTTCGTGGAGGATATCCGGCGGGTAGCCGAATACATCCGGGCACGGAAAGACCTGACCGTATTATATGAGAAGGATTACATTACCAATTTCAAAGAGAGCGGCTATCGGAGCTTTCATATGATTATCGAGTATCCGGTGCAAACGGCTCTGGGGCAAAAGAAAGTGCTTGCCGAAATTCAGATCCGCACGCTGGCCATGAATTTCTGGGCTACGATTGAGCATTCGCTTAGCTACAAGTACCGGGAAAGTCTGCCGGATGACATCCGGGCGCGGCTGAAGAAAGCCGGAGAAGCGGCAAATACGCTGGATACGGAAATGTCGAGCATCCGGGAGGATATATTGGAGGCGCAGCGGCAGTTCGAGGATGATTCCAATATTACGACACAGGTGCTGAACGCGATTCACAAGCTGTATTTCTTTCATCTGGTCAATGAGGCGATTGCTTTTCAGAGCCGGTTTAACGCGCTATTTCAGGATCATGACATGGATGCGATGAAGGTGCTTCTGGACGAGGTGAAGGAGATGCTGGCCGAAGCCAAGAAGAAAGTAAACGAGCATGAGTTATGAACCGCTGTATGTCGCTTACCTCGTTTACTTTAACCGGGATCAAGACTACTTCGAATGCCATGAGGTGCTAGAGGAACTGTGGCTTGCGCGGGATCGCGATCCAAGGTATAAGGGGCTTCTGCAAGTAGCTGTCGGGCTTTTCCATTTCCGGAACAATAACGTTAGAGGAGCATACAAAATGTTCATCAGCGCTGTATCGCGCCTCGAGCGTTATCCTGGCGATGAACTGGGAATCTCGATGGGGAAGCTGGTGAGCGAAGTTCGGGAATACGCCGAGCAGTTATCTTCGTATGACGTTCATCCGTTTCCCTATAGGGATTTGACGATCGAAATTGGGGATACTGAGCTTAAGCAGGCAGTTCAGATGGCATCGGAGCGCATCCAGCCGAACATTCCGCAGCGGCGAAAGCCGGAGCGGGCACATTCCAAGTAATTGTGGGAACAAGTGAAAAAAAGAGCTGCCTGTCTGTAGAGTAATCTACTTTTGGGCAGCTCTTTTTTTAAAAGATTATAGAATGAATAAGCTTTCAGCGAAGCGTAAGTAATTCTGCATTCGCATATTTCAGGATCAGGATTCGGTACCTTTATATTTGTTATCGATGAACTCCTTGATTTCCTCGACGGATTTTCCTTCGTCATGAAGCCGTTTGGCATCCTGCAGCTCGGTCAGGCAGATGCCGCATTGGGCGCCATGGTCCGTCCATTTGACTTCGCCGTCCTTATTCTCGGCGATGAAGCAGCGATGGAGGGAATCATGATAGCCGGTCTCCTCGTCCATGCAGCCGCAATAACATTTGATTTCCTTGATAATGTCCTCAAGTTCGCCGACCGCAGCATAAGTTGCTTGCGTATTGTCGGTATAATTGGACAGAAACTCCGGCATCACCGTCAGGCTGGCCGTTGTCTCGTATCGTTCGGAATCGGCGCCGTGCTGATGCCCGGCAGCGGATTCTTTACCGCCGCAGGCGGTCAGCAGCATGCCCGAGATGACAAAGGTAAAGAGGATGGCGCGAGTGCGGTTCATTTCGTCACGCTCCCCTTGTATTTATCCAGGAATTGCTTGAAGTCATCGATGGAGTAGCCTTCACTGGAACCTTCCGGTTTCAATCCGCCGACCATGCGTTCTTTCTCTGCGCCGTTCTCGAAGTAGACCAGCGTCGGGGTGAACTCAATGTTGTATTCTCTCCAGCCTTCCTGGTATTCGCGAAGGTTGTACTGGTGCATCGTAATTCCGGCATCATCCGCCAAAGGCATCAGTTCCGGGGTCGTCGCACGACAGTGCGGACAGTCGGATGCAAAGAAGTACACAAAGAAGTTCTCTTTGTTGTCGACCTTGCTCTTCAGCTGATCCGGCAAAATGATTTGCTGGTAGTTCGGATCATTAAGGAGCTCCTGCGTAGCCGGGTTCAGGCTGGAGACCTTCTTACCGCCGTACAATTCGCTTGCTTCTCCTTGACCGTTCAAGAAAACGAGTGCAGCAATCAATAAGACGAAAACTCCGCCGAAGGCGTATAATGCGGTGTATTTATTCTTTTTTTTGCGGTTCATGGGTCCACCCCCTAATGATTAATAATAAATAAGGACTTGTCCTTTTTAATGTAGTTTATTATACAATATTAAAAGTCGAAGCGGAACATGCGAATGTCTGCTTCAGCACAGTGAAAATATACTTCAAACGATACGATACAGAACAGGTAGGTACCTTGTATGGCATTACGACTGCCCTCGCCGTTTCTGGCGAAGATGAAATCGCTGCTTGGCAAAAACTATGACAATTTTATGAAGTCTTACGAACTAGTTCCGAATGCCGGCATTCGGGTGAATACGCTGAAGATCAGCAGAGAGGAATTCATGAAGTTGTCCCCCTTTGACCTTGCGCCCATCCCCTGGTGCTCCACCGGTTACTATACTCAGGCCGGGGAGCGTCCGGGACGGCATCCTTACTATCATGCGGGGTTATATTACATCCAGGAGCCTAGCGCGATGGCTCCGGTCGAACTGCTTGGCGTAACGTCGGGGGATTTGGTGCTGGACCTGTGCGCGGCTCCCGGCGGCAAATCTACGCAGATTGCGGCGAAGCTGAATGGGCAGGGGGTGCTCGTCAGCAATGATCTGCATCCGGATCGCACCAAAGCACTCGCCAAGAATCTGGAGATGTACGGCGTTCGGAATGCGGTGGTGCTGAATGAGGACCCGGATCGGATTGCCGGGGCTTTTCCCGAATTTTTCACGAAAATATTGATTGATGCTCCCTGTTCCGGCGAAGGGATGTTTCGCAAGGACGAGTCCATGCTGAAGTACTGGGACGAATCGTCTCCGCTCAAGTTTGCGGATATGCAGCGGGACATCCTGAAATCGGCGGCAGCCATGCTCCGCTCGGGAGGCCGGCTGGTGTACTCCACCTGTACCTTCTCGCCGGAGGAGAATGAAGGGATGATTGCCGAGTTTCTGAGCGAACATCCGGATTTTCGCGTCGTCCCGGTGGAGCATTCGGAATTCTTTTCCCCGGGAGAAACGGACTGGATGGCGGGTGAAGGGAACGTGAAGGACGATTTGCTTAAGCAGCTTGCCGGTACTGCTCGATTATGGCCGCATAAGGTCAGAGGCGAAGGGCATTTCATGGCCGTGCTTCAGCGGGACGGCGAGCTGGATAAACGTGAAGTTGAACGGGAACAAGCTCCATTATTCAATTCGGGCACCATGGCCAACGAGTCGCTTGCTATTTCCTCCCGAGCGGAGCATCCCCGAGAGCGTCAAGGAAAAGCGGCTTTCAAGGAGGAGCGCCCGGGTAAACCGGGGAAATACGGTAAAGATGCAACGCGACATCAGGCATCCCGCCGTAGCGTAAAAGATTCTCAATCGGGTCCGGTTTCGATCAATTTGTTTCAAGCCTTTATCCGCGAGCAGATGGATTTGAAGCTGACCGGATATCCTGTAACCTACGGGAACCATGTGTATGTATCACCCCTGCCGGAAGAGCGTCTGAAGCAGCTCAAAGTAATTCGGCCCGGATGGTACATGGGACAGTTGAAGAATGAACGGTTTGTACCTGGACATCCCTTGGCTACAGCGCTGCAAGCGGATGAGGCTGTTAGATATGTCAGCCTGTCCTCCGAGGACGGAGAAGCGGTCCGGTATTTGAAAGGGGAAACCTTGTCGATTCCGGAAGAGCGCGTGATCCGTCGATCGGGTGCTGAAGCGAAGGGTTATGTGTTAGTGTGTATAGACGGATATTCAGCCGGTTGGGCCAAATGGCAGACAGGAATATTGAAGAATGAGTATCCGGCAGGGTGGAGGTGGACATCGATATGAGTGCTAAAGGCAGAACAACGCTAAGATTGGACAAGGTGCTATCCAATCTTGGATTCGGCTCACGGGCCGAATTGAAGAAAAAGGCCAAACAAGGGAGCATCGTGGTCAACGGAACGGTGATGAAGGACCCCGGTAAACATGTTGATCCTTATACGGATATCATCGAGTTTGAGGGGGAGACCGTGCAATACAGGGAATTCATATATCTCATGCTGCACAAACCGCCGGGCGTCATTTCGGCGACAGAGGATCTTCGTGACCGAACGGTGCTGGATCTCCTGGATGAGGAATATCTGATCTTCGAGCCGTTTCCGGTGGGCCGATTGGATAAGGATACGGAGGGGTTGCTGCTGCTTACGAATGACGGTAAATTGGCCCACGAGCTGCTGTCGCCACGGAAGCATATCCCGAAAACCTATGAAGCGATGGTAGCGGGCAGGGTGGACGATGAGGACGTGCGATTGTTTGCTGCGGGAGTTACCTTAGATGACGGGTACGTGACCTTACCCGGAGAGCTGGTGATCCATTCCCATGAGGAACGAGGCGACGGAGTCCAGTTGTCCCGCATCTCGCTGACGATCCATGAAGGGAAATTTCATCAGGTCAAGCGGATGTTTGAGGCGGTTGGCAAAAAAGTCGTGTATCTCAAAAGAGTCAGCATGGGCGAACTCCGTTTGGATGAAAATCTCGAGATCGGAGCGTACCGGGAGCTGACCGAGCATGAACTGTCTTTGATCGGAAGGGCATGAATACGATAGAGAAATAGAGACTAAAGGATGGATGGAGAATGGCATATAAATTGGTAGCACTTGATGTGGATGGAACGCTGCTGAATGATGATCATGAAATCACGGAGAAAACGAGGAACACCGTGATGGAAGCAGCAAAACAAGGCGTGGAAATTGTACTGTGCACAGGCAGAGGACCGCTGAATTCGATTCCTTTTATGAAAAGCATGGGTTTAGGCGGTTATGTCATCAGTCATAATGGTGCGGCAACGGTAGAAGTGGAGACCCATAACATCGTGCATCAGTTCGGCATGGACCCGCTCCAGCTTGAGCCTTTCATGAAATACTGCCGTGAGCACGGGGTGCATTTTGATGTGAACACCGCCTTTGAGATGTATGTGGACCAGGTGGAGGAACTTGCCGGTCCTGTTCGTTCGATGTACGAGAACTATTTGATGCTGCCAAGCAACCTGCCGTCATGGGAGGAGCTGTCAGACCCGGTCGTCAAATTTACGGTCTTCGGTGAATCCGCCGATATCGACCGTGTCTATGCGAATTGGAGTCAGTGGACTCTTCCCTTCAACATGCTGCGAAGCGGAGAATACTTCATCGATCTCATGCAAAGCCAAGCATCCAAGGGGAGTGCGCTTCAGCAGCTGGCTGCAAGAAGAGGTTATGAGCCGGACGAGGTGCTTGCCATCGGCAATTATTTCAACGATATTACGATGCTGACCTACGCCGGAATGGGGATTGCGATGGATAACTCTCCGGTCGAGGTCAAGGCTGCAGCCAATGCGGTGACAACCTCGAATAACGAGGACGGCGTACACGAGGCATTGGTGAAATACTGCTTGTCATAAATCGATTTTTTATACATGAGAACCCGCCACAGGACACTTGGCAAAAGTGCCTGATGACGGGTTTTTTGCGTGGATTGAAGCTTGTTAACAGATTTCGCGCAGAGCATGGGGGTAAGCATTTCCTTCCAAATTTGGATTGACACGATGGAAACGGCATGCTATTTTTATCAGTGAAAATGATAATCATTATCAATTAATTAAGGCTGATCAACATGCCTGCATAGCCTGCAACTCGTTTTATTGTAAAAAAGGAGGCAATTCATGAGTGTGGAAGAAGAGCTGAAAATAGATAGCCTATCGGATTCGGAACGTAACGGGAGAACCAGCCTGGTTGAGATTAAGGAGTATATAGATTGCCATTATAAAGAGACGATAACCATTGGCCAATTAGCCAGAATGGCTAATATTTGTCCCAAGTATTTTGTGGATTTATTTAAAAAGACATTCGGCCAATCCACAATCGATTACTTGACCCATGTGCGTATGAATCATGCCAAGCGATATTTGGCCGAATCCGACGAACGGCTTCGTGAAATCGCACAGCGAGTCGGTTACAAAGACGAGTTCTATTTCAGCCGTATTTTTAAAAAGAAGGTGGGCATGTCGCCGTCCGAATATGCCCGAAATTCAAGGCAGCTAATCGCGGCCTGTTCCTCCTCTATTATCGGGCAGTTGGCAGCACTGAATGTTATTCCTGCGGCTGCGCCTCTTGATGCGAAGTGGACCCCGTATTATTACAATGCGTATCATTCGGAGATCAAGTCCCGCTTGAAGCTGACGTCTCCTTATCCGGACAGCCGCTTCGAGGAGAATATCGAGCAGTTGTTCCGTGCAAAGCCTGACGTTATTATTGGCATGGACCATCTCGATCCGGAGGAAATCACCAAGCTGGAGCATATTGCCCCTACCTTGATTGTTCCTTCTCAGGCAGGGTGGAGGAAGCAGCTGGAGTGTATTGCAACGTTTCTGAATAAAGAAGAACAGGCACAATCCTGGATAGAACAGTATGAACGAAGGGTGCAGTTCGCACGCTCCCGAATGCGGCAAGTCGTGGGAAGCGAGCGTGTCGTAGCGCTGCGAATATATGGACAAAGCTTGTATGCATATGGTAACCGGGGACTCGAGGAGGTGCTGTATCAGGATCTGCAGCTCAAGGAAGCCGGCGGTCTGGATACCACGCATAATCAACAGATTACGCTGGAAGATTTGCAACAGCTCAATCCGGACCGCATCCTGATCGCGGTATGCCCTGAAGCCATATCACGCCGCTTTTGGCTTGCACTTCAGCATTCTGCGAAATGGCAGACACTCCGAGCTGTTACTCGAGGCAGCGTCTACATGATCTCGTCCGATCCGTGGTTCGAATATTCCGCGCTTGCCGTGATGAGAATGCTGGATGAGGCATTGCTGTTGTTTACAGGAGATAGTCCAAACGGAGTTCTGGATAAAAGCCATGGTGAATCGTTTGCCACGTAATATATACTCGACTTAATTGAGAATCATTATCACAGGAGGAGATACATTATGGCAGAACGTTTTAATAGGGGAAAAAGAAGTTGGAAGATCAAAATATCAGCACTTGCGTGCTGTGCCATCGTCATAGGCTTGTTGTCAGGCTGTGGAGAGAAGGTGGATTCCGAAGCGGCGGGCGGCGATCAGCCGGCAGCGAAGACCGCGGCGGTGGAGACGTCCGGTAAGGCAGGGAGCAGTCAAGCGTCGACGGAGGAACCAGGGACGAACCGGGAGAAGATGCCCGCGATGAAGGAGCGAACGGTAACGGATGAGCTTGGGCATGAAGTGAAGATACCGGCAGACGTGAAAAAGGTGTTCGCACCGAACATGGAGGATTCTTTACTGAAGCTCGGCGTGAAGCCTGTTGCGCAATGGGCGAACGGCAAGATGGGACACACCTATTTGCAGCAGGAGCTGGACGGCGTCCCCCTGATAGATTTTTCAGGAGGCTTACCTTCACCGGAAGCTCTGATGTCCTACGAGCCGGATCTTATCGTGCTCCACACCGAAACCTATGCCGCGGACGGTACATATGAGAAATACGCCAAAATCGCGCCAACGTACGTGTTCAAAAATGCATCCGGGAATGTCGAGAAGTCGCTGACCACCTTGGGGGATCTGCTTGGGAAAGCGCCCGAGGCGGAGACCGCCTTAAAAGATTACCAGCAAAAAGCAAGTGAAGCGAAGGCTAAGCTGAGTTCCGTGGTGGGGGACAAGAACGTTGCCATCATTCGTTTTGCACCTAGAGGCGTCAGTTTGATGGGCGGAAATTATCTCTGCGGCTTTGTGATCCATCAGGACCTGGGACTGGGCAAATCCAAGCTGGTCGAGAACGAGAATGCAGCTAACATCTCGCTGGAGATACTGCCGCAGCTGGATGCGGACTATATTTTTGTCATTAACGCCTATGATCAGGGAACGGAGCGTTTAAAGGAAATGACGGAAAGCCCGATTTGGAAGGGCATGCCGGCCGTCAAGAACGGGCAGGTCTATGAAGCGAATAACGAATACTGGCTGGGAAGCGGCCTGATCGCCTACGAGAAAATCGTGGATGATGTCGTTCGCTCCATTACGCGTCCATAGTGGGAGGCACGACATGAGCAATCATACGCCTTCCGCTGATATGATGCGGCGCAGTGTGGAGCTGCCCCATGCGGAGCATTGGGTGATGCGCTCGAGGGCAGGGAAGCGCCGCTATCGAATCATAGCCGCACAGCCGATGGGGCAGGCTCCGCCGTCAGGATATCCGGTCATCTATCTGTTAGACGGCAACAGCGTGTTTCACACGATGGTCGAAACGCTGCGCCTGCAGTGCCACAGACCGGACAAAACAGGGATACTGCCGGCGGTCGTAGTCGGTATCGGTTACGAGACGGAGGGGCAGTATGCTCCGGACCGGTTCTATGATTACACGCCCTACCCCAACACGAACTTCAAGAACAGGTTGGATAGCGCCTCCGTCCCGGAACAGGGCGGAGCGGCTGAATTCCTGCAATTCATTGAGGAGGAACTGAAACCGCAGATCGAGAGCGAATTTAACGTCGACCGCCGTCGTCAGACGATATTCGGCCATTCCCTTGGCGGGCTGTTCACGCTCTATGCCATGTTCAGCAAACCGCAGGCATTCTCGTGTTATATCGCGGGCAGCCCTTCTATTCATTGGAATCAGGAATATTTACAAGAGCTGGAGCAGCGCTTTGTCGAACGCGTCAAGGAAGAGCCTTGCCATGTCCGACTGCTGCTTGGCGCAGGAGAGCACGAGAGGTCCCATGTCACCGGCAATTGCATCAGCGCATCCGAGCTCGCCGAACGTCTGGCTGCTGTGTCTGCGTATGGCATCCGAGCCGAATTCAAACAGTTTGAGGATGAGGGACATCTTTCCGTGCTGCCTGTCCTCATTAGCCGAGGGTTACGATTTGCACTTTTTCCTCAAGATGAAGGAGGGGATCACCTTGGAGATAACAGGTATTAGCGGGAAAGTAGCCCTCGTGACTGGTGCCGCCCAAGGAATAGGCGAAGCGGTGGCACGAGCCCTCGCCCGGCAGGGGGCTGTCGTTGCGGCATGCGATCAGAAGGAAGCCGAGTTGATCCGCCTTGCGGCCGATCTATGCAGCTCAGGTGTACAAGCTGCGGCTTACAGGACGAATGTCAGCTGCAGTGCCGAGGTTGAAGAGATGATCGAGCGGATTGAGAAGGAGCTCGGTCCGATCGACATTCTCGTTAACGTTGCCGGAGTGCTGCGGATCGGTGGAGTTGAGTCGCTTCGCGACGAGGATTGGCAGGAGCATTTCAACGTCAACACCAACGGCGTATTCTATACGTCACGCTCCGTCGTAAGGCGGATGGCGAGCCGTAATTCCGGAGCTATCGTGACTGTGAGCTCGAATGCCTCCAAAGTTCCGCGGGCCCGGATGTCGGCTTATGCGGCCTCCAAGGCAGCGTCTACGATGTTCACGAAGTGTTTGGGGCTGGAATATGCCCGTCATCACATCCGCTGCAATGTGGTTTCCCCAGGTTCTACGGACACCGGGATGCAGCGCTTGCTATGGAAGGATGATCAGGGCGCAGAGCCCATCATCGCAGGGTCCCTGGATGATTACCGTGTCGGCATACCGCTGGGTCGAATCGCGCTTCCTTCCGATATTGCGGATGCCGTCGTATTTCTCGTATCCGATCGTGCCCGGCACATGACCATGCAGGATGTATGCGTGGATGGCGGTGCGACGTTGGGCTGCTGAGGCTTCGCGCGTTTTATTCTTTTTACTAATTCGATAAATGGTAGGCTCATAAGCAGAGAGGAGACTGAAATGTTGCACTATGAAACTCCAACCGCAGCCGAGGCTGCGCAACTTATGGAACAATACCGGGTCTGTTCGTCCTTCTTCTTCTCATCCCAGCGCAAGACGTTGTTAACGCATGGCGAGTATTCAAGACTTTCGGTTCCTTCAGGGAACGATTATAGATCATTGTCGGAACGCGTTAAGGAACTGCTGGATCGCGCCAAGCAATCGGGTCGGCCGAACGCCGTTGTTGTAGGCGCTATCCCTTTTGACATATTGAAACCGGCGAGCCTGTTTATTCCGCTCTCGGTTCAGTGGCATGATTCCCTTCTATTCTCTACAGGACAAGCCCCGGAATCGCCTCGAATTTCCAGCTATCACGTACTGTCCGTTCCCGAACCGGAGGCGTTCCAGGAAGGCGTGAACCGGCTGCTGGAGCTCATTTCTCAAAAGAAACTCCATAAAGCGGTGCTTTCCCGAACACTGGATATCACGCTTCCTCATGCATTATCCATTCCTCATATATTGAATCACTTAGCTTACCATCACTCCCATGGATATACATTTGCCGTTCCATTGGCACCTGAATTGTCCCACACTTCAAGTCCGGATGCCGTTGCATCCACAAGGACGCTGTTTGGCGCAAGCCCCGAGCTGCTAATTACGAAGAAGGGGCTGCGCATTAAAGGAAATCCGTTGGCAGGCTCTGCGGGGCGAAGCGCCGATCCCGTTGAAGATCAGCGGCGGGCGACAGCGCTGCTGTCATCCGCCAAGGACCGATATGAGCATGCCATCGTGATTGATGCAGTGGCGTTGGCTTTGCAGCCATATTGCAGCAAGCTGGAGGTTCCTGCCGAACCTTCCCTCATCCACACGAATGCCATGTGGCATCTGTCTACCGAAATCAACGGCATCCTGAAGGATGATTCGGTAACGTCGTTGGATCTTGCCCTGGCGATGCACCCGACACCGGCGATCTGCGGCACGCCGACCGATGCGGCCAGGGATGCCATACAAGCGATCGAGCCGTTCGATCGCGGCTTCTATTCGGGGGCCGTCGGTTGGTCGGATGCTAACGGAGACGGCGAGTGGGCCGTAACGATTCGCTGCGCGGAAACAGAAGGAACCTTATTGCGGGTGTTTGCGGGAGCCGGAATCGTGTCAGGCTCCATTGCGGAAGCCGAACTGGCCGAGACGTCGGCCAAATTCCGTACGATTCTGGCAGCCATGGGCTTGAACGAACAACAGACATCGATTTTAAGGGAGGAATAAGGAATGTTGGCAGGTTGTAAGGCTTGGCCGGAGGAGTTTGCAACCCGTTATCGGGAGGAAGGATGCTGGCAGGGCGAAACGTTTGGAGCGCTCCTGCGGAAGCGTGCGGCGGAACATGGGGATCGGATTGCCATCGTGAGCGGCAATCAGCATACAAGCTATGCCGAGCTGGACAACCGGGTGGACCGCTTGGCAGCGGGATTTCTTAAGCTTGGAATCAAGGCGCGGGAACGGGTTATCGTTCAGCTTCCGAATATCGCGCCATTTTTCGATACGATATTTGCGCTGTTCCGCATCGGGGCCATTCCCGTCTTCGCCCTGCCTGTTCACCGCCGGAGCGAAATCGTATATCTATGCGGCTTCAGCGAAGCGGCCGCTTATATTATTCCGGATCAGGATTCGGGATATGATTATCGGAACTTAGCAGCTCAAGTCCAGGCATCGGTTCCTTCGCTGCGCCATGTCATCGTTGCGGGCGGCCCGGCCTCGGGGGCATTTCTGTCCCTGGATGACCTGTATCTCGATGATGCGGAAAGTCCTTCTCGCCGTTTAGACGAGGAAGGCCCCGATCCCGGCGAGGTCGCGTTCCTGCAGCTGTCCGGCGGGACGACCGGACTGCCGAAGCTCATTCCGCGCACGCATGACGACTATATTTACAGCTTGCGTTTGAGCGCCGAAATCTGCTCGCTGGATAAGGATAGCGTTTATTTGGCGGTACTGCCCGCTGCCCATAACTTTCCGCTTAGCTCGCCGGGCGTGCTGGGGACGCTGTATGCGGGAGGGAAAGTCGTCCTTGCCCGGTCCGCGAGTCCGGAGGTGGCGTTTCCGCTGATCGCCTCCGAGGGTGTAACCATGACGGCGGTCGTTCCGCCCCTGGCCTTAATCTGGATTGAGGCTGCACAGTCCCGTTCGGATGACCTGTCGAATCTGCAGGTGCTGCAGGTAGGCGGGGCCAAGTTCAGCGCAGAGGCAGCCAAGCGGGTAAAAACGGTGCTGGGATGTACGCTGCAGCAAGTATACGGGATGGCGGAAGGCTTGGTGAATTATACCCGGCTGGATGACCCGGAGGATATAACGGTGCATACGCAAGGGCGTCCGATGTCTCCGTATGACGAAGTGCGGCTGGTCGATGAGGATGACGTGGAGGTGGCTCCCGGTGAAGTCGGTGAATTGCTGACGCGGGGACCCTATACGATTCGCGGCTACTATAAAGCGGACAAGCATAACGAAAAAGCTTTTACCACAGACGGTTTCTATCGAACGGGGGATCTGGCGAGCATGACGCCTTCAGGATATCTGGTAATCGAAGGCCGTTCGAAGGATCAGATAAACCGCGGGGGCGACAAGATTGCGGCCGAGGAGGTCGAGAATCATCTGCTTGCCCATCCGAGCGTTCACGACGCAGCTGTAGTCGCCATGCTGGACGAGTATCTGGGCGAGCGGACCTGTGCCTTCGTTATTGTCCATGATGCTGCGGTCAGCGGCAATGAGCTGAAGGCATTTCTTAGAAATAGAGGGCTCGCTGCGTACAAAATCCCGGATCGGGTGGAGTTTATGGATTCCTTCCCGCACACGGGTGTCGGTAAGGTAAGCAAAAAGAGTCTGCGTGAACTAGCGTTACAGAATCATGACGTTCGGGTGAATATGTCCAATTAACCTAGAAATGAGGAGATATGATGGCACTTCCAAAAATTTTACCTTATCCCATGCCAGGGGAGGCGGATCTGCCCAAGAATAAGGTGGCATGGACGGCAGATCCGAACCGGGCCGTGCTGCTCATCCACGATATGCAGCAATATTTCATCGATGCGTTCACTCCGGATCAATCGCCTGTCGTGGAGCTGATCACCCATATTCAGAAGCTTCGGTCTTGTTGCGCCGAGCTTGGCATTCCCGTTATCTATTCGGCACAGCCTGGCGGACAAGCACCGGAGCAGCGCGGTCTGCTGCAGGATTTCTGGGGATCCGGCATCAATGACGGTCCTTATCAGAAAAGGTTCGTGGATGCGGTGGCGCCGGACGAACGGGATCTGCTGTTAACCAAATGGAGATACAGCGCCTTCCAGAAAACCAATTTGCATGAGATGATGCGCGAGTTAGGCCGCGACCAATTGATGATCTGCGGGATATACGCCCATATTGGCTGTTTGCTGACCGCAACCGAAGCTTTTATGAAAGACATTCAGCCATTCTTCATTGCAGATGCCCTTGCCGATTTCTCGGAAGAGAAGCATCGCCTGGCACTGACTTATGCTGCCGAACGCTGCGCTGTTACGCTGACCACGGAACGTTTGGTTGCTTCGTTAACTCAAGAGCAGCGTTCTGTCTCGGAGCATTCTAAAGCTCAGGGCGGAGAGGGGAATACGGGGAGTTCTGCAAAGATCCAACCGCTGCTGACGCTGCAAACGCTGCGAGAGAACGTAGCGGATTTGCTGCAGGAGCAGCCGTCAAATATTGGTGAAGATGACCATCTGATTGAGTACTGGGGGCTGGATTCCATTCGGATCATGAGTTTGGCCGAGCGTTTACGGCGCGAAGGCATCGACATCAGCTTTGTGGAAATGGCAGAGCTGCCTACATTGGCGGGCTGGTGGGGATTGCTGTCAAATAGGCTAAGCTTGTCGCGGCCTAATTATGATTATTATACGGTGTAAGGAGGGATGGATATGTTTGAGCGGGAGAAGGAGCGCTGGTCACTGTCCGGAGCGCAGCTGGGGATATGGTACGCCCAGCAGCTTGACCCGGTCAACCCGATATTCAACACGGCGGAATGCATTGAAATACAAGGACCTGTAGATCCGATTCTGTTCGAGAGGGCTTTACGTCAAGTGGTCGGGGAGGCTGAAGCATTGCATGTTCGCTTCGGCGAAGATATGGACGGTCCTTGGCAGTCGATTGATCCATCTCCGGATTGGCAGCTTCATGTGGTGGATGTCAGCGGAAAGGAGGATCCGTTTCATGCCGCCCAAAGCTGGATGGTGCATGACCTTGATCAAGCCGTGGATCTAAGCCAAGGGCCGTTGTTTACGGAGGCGCTGTTCAAGATTTCCGCCGATCGCTACTATTGGTATCAACGCATTCATCATATCGTAATCGATGGGTTCGGCGTATCGCTTCTGCTGCAGAAAGTCTCGCAAGTCTACACGGGATTGGCGGGCGGAGAATCTTCAGGCACAGGCGAGTTCGGCAGGTTTCGCACGATCCTGGAAGAAGATACGTCATACCGCATGTCGCAGCAGCTCGACTCGGATCGCGAATTCTGGCTGCGGCGCTTTGCCGATGAGCCGGAGGTCGTCAGCTTAGGGGGGCAGGCACAGCGTTCGGCGCGAAGCTTCCTGCGCCGTTCGGTGCAGCTTCCTGGACCTTCGATCCATCGCATACAGGCGGCCGCGCAAGCATCAGGGACTAGCTGGCCGGACGTGATAGCGGCTGCAACGGCTCTATATATACATCGAATAACAGGCGCAGAGGATGTTGTGCTTGGATTGCCGGTGATGTGCCGCTTAGGTTCGGCCTCCATCCGTATTCCAGGGATGGTCATGAATGTGCTGCCGCTTCGAGTGCGCGTTAGGCCCGATATGAGTCTAATCCACCTGCTGCAGCAGGTCGCACGGGAGATTCGCGAGATCAAGCGGCATCAGCGCTACAGGCATCAGGATATCCGGCGCGATCTCAAGCTGCTTGCTGATAACCGCAGGTTATTTGGACCGCTCGTTAATGTGATGCCCTTTGCTTCGGAATTGAACTTTGGAGGCTGTGGCGGCATCGTCCGTAACCTGGCTTCCGGTCCGGTAGATGACCTGACCTTGAACGTATATGGAAGTTTGGATGGAAACGGGCTGAGAGTCGATATGGATGCCAATCCGTTGATCTATAGCCTGGAGGAGTTAGCTTCCCATTTACATCGCTATTTGTATTTGCTGGACAGTCTTGCCGAAACGGAGCCGGACCATCCTGTTGGAAGCGTGGCTTTCATCTTCCCGGAAGAACGCGACAAGGTGCTTTTTCAGTGGAATGATACGTCACGACCCTTACCGCAGTTAAGCATACCGGAATTATTCGAGGAGCAGGTGGCACGTACCCCGCAGGCGGAGGCGGTGGTATGCGAGGGATTAACCTTACGTTACGAAGAGCTGAACAGGCGAGCGAACCGCCTGGCCCGCCTGCTTATTGACTCCCATATAGGTCCTGAACGAATCGTTGCCCTTTCCCTGCCCCGTTCGGCGGACATGATCGTTGCGATCCTCGCCGTGCATAAGACAGGAGCGGCTTACTTGCCGTTAGATCCGGATTATCCGGACGAACGGATCGCCTATATGCTTGAAGATGCGAAGCCGGCGTGTTTGATAACGACACAGGATCTGGCTGGAAGCTTCGCAGCTGTCATGAAAGACAAGGACGTGGTTGTGCTGGATGCTCCGGCTACCCTCCAGCGATTGGAGCAGCAGGCGTTTCATAACCCTGTTGATGCTGATCGATTAAATCCGCTGCTGCCGCTTCACCCGTCCTACGTTATCTATACCTCCGGATCAACGGGCCGGCCCAAGGGCGTCCTGCTTACGTTCGAAGGACTTGCCAATCTGCTGTCGGATATGCGCGAGCGAATGGAGATAGGGGAGCGGGATCGCTGGCTGTCGGTTACCACGATGTCATTCGACATCTCGGTCATGGAAGTGCTGCTGCCGCTGGTCTGCGGCTCGACGCTCGACATCGTGATGCGGGATACCATTCTCGACGCAGCGGCTCTCATAGGCCGAATTCGAGAAACGGGGGCGACCATCATGCAGGCGACCCCGACGTTGTGGCAGTCCATTGTCGCTTGCCGTCCAGGAAAGTTTGAGCGTCTCAAAGTCATAACCGGCGGTGAGGCGCTCCCGGTGGGACTTAAGCTTGCGCTTCAAGATCTGAACTGCGAAGTGAATAACCAGTATGGACCGACGGAGACAACGATTTATTCGACAGCGGCCAAGCTCGATTATGAACGGGACAAGCCGTCCATTGGGGGGCCCGTCTGGAATACGAGGTTATATGTGCTTGATTCGTCACTGTCCCCGGTTCCGCCGGGCGTAACGGGCGAGCTGTACATTTCAGGCTCGGGTCTTGGCCGGGGGTATCTGGGAAGACCCGATTTGACAGCGGAACGGTTTGTAGCGGATCCGTTCGGTCCTCCCGGATCCCGGATGTATCGTACAGGCGATCTTGCCCGCTGGCTGGAGAACGGCTGGATTGATTATTTGGGGCGTGCCGATCATCAGATCAAGCTGCGCGGCTTCCGGATCGAGACGGGAGAGATTGAGTCCGTGCTTGTGGATCATCCGGAGGTGGAGCAGGCCTGCGTCATCATCCGCGAGGATCGGGCCGGTGATCGCCGTCTTGTTGCTTATATCGTAGCATCGCCATCTGCTTCAAATCTCATCAATACAGCAGAATTACGGGATTATGCCGCAGAGAAGCTGGCCGAGTACATGGTTCCGTCTGTCATCGTGGCACTCGACGCGCTGCCGTTAACGCCGAACAAGAAGGTGGATCGCAAGGCGCTGCCTGCGCCGGATCATCCGTTAACGGGCGGCCGTATGCCGCGGACACCGCAGGAGGAAATGCTCTGCACGATTTTTGCCGAGGTGCTTGGTTTATCGCGGGTTACCATTGATGATGATTTTTTTGCCCTCGGCGGCCATTCCCTGCTTGCCGGCAGGGTGATGGTACGAGTCAGGGAGGCCTTCGGCGTGGAGCTTAGCATAGGAAGTCTATTTGAAACAGCGACGGCCGCGAGTCTTGTCAAACGGCTTGATCATGCGCAAGAGGCCAGAGTGGCTGTACGTCCCGTGATAAGGACCGAGTATCCACCGTTGTCTTTTGCCCAGCAGCGGTTATGGTTTTTATATCGCCTGGAGGGTCCGAGCCCGACCTATAACATTCCGCTCGTGGCTCGCTTGTCAGGTGAGCTTGATCTGGCAGTGCTGCGGTTGGCGCTGGGTGATGTGGCCGCTCGTCATGAATCGCTGCGCACGGTTTACCCGGATCATGACGGGACTTCCTATCAGCACATCCTGGATGCCGAGGAGGCACGACCGGAACTGATCGTGACCGAAATCAGCGACTCGGCGCTGCCCGATCGATTGGCGGAAGCCGTCAGGCACCCATTCGAGCTTGCCACGGAAACCTCGCTGCGGGCAGAGTTGTTCAAACTGGGGAATGGAGAGTTTGTCCTGTTGTTGCTGCTGCATCATATAGCTGGCGACGGCTGGTCGCTTACCCCCCTGACACGCGACCTATCGGATGCCTATATGGCACGGCGCCTGGGGAGTGAGCCGGAATGGTCTCCGTTACCGGTCCAATATGCAGACTATGCCGTTTGGCAGGAGAAGCTTCTTGGCAGCAAAGGCGATAAGGGCAGTCTGATCGCCCGCCAGCTGGACTATTGGACCGAGGCACTTTGCGATTTACCGGAGCAATTGGAGCTGCCCACCGATTATCCGAGGCCGGCTGTTGCCAGCTATCAGGGCGGAAGCGTGTCGTTTCCGATTTCGCGTGAACTGCATCGGCGGCTGAATACACTCGCGCAGAGCAATCGGGCGTCTTTATTCATGGTGTTTCAGTCTGCGATGGCTGCGCTGTTTACGAAGCTGGGTGCAGGCACGGACATTCCGATCGGCAGTCCGGTCTCGGGCCGGAACGACGACAGCCTGGATCAATTGATTGGTTTCTTCATCAATACGCTTGTGTTTCGTGTCGACACGTCGGATGACCCGTCGTTCGACGAGCTGTTGCAGCGGGTGCGGGAGAGGAGCCTGGCGGCTTTCGAGCATCAGGATGTGCCGTTCGAGCGGCTTGTCGAGACATTGAATCCGCCGCGTTCCAGGTCTAGACACCCGCTCTTCCAAGTGATGCTCGTGCTGCAAAATACGCCGGAAACTTCGCTTGAACTGCCGGGAGTCAGTTCGAAACTGCAGCTGCAAAGCGTAGGTACCGCAAAGTTTGACTTAACCTTCGAGCTGACGGAGCGGCGGGATATGCACGGCGAACCTGACGGAGTTGACGGTATGATCGAATTTAGTACGGATTTGTTCGAGCGCAGAACGGCGGAAGCGATGGCGGAACGATATGTGCGCGTATTGGAGAGTGCTGCCAATGAACCAAGTAAAGCCATCAGTGAACTTGATATATTAATCGTTCATGAGCGTGAGGAAACCCATCGACAGTGGAGCGCTCCGCTGCCTCTTACCAACCAGGCAACCTTGCCTCAGCGGTTTGAGGAGCAGGTCATCCGTACGCCTCAAAGGAACGCGATTGTCCATGATGGTTTATCGCTTACTTATGGGGAGCTGAACGAGCGTGCCAATCGGCTTGCTCACTTGTTAATTGCCTCCGGCATCGGGACGGATCAGATCGTAGCGCTCGCCTTGCCGCGTTCGTTGGACATGGTCATCGGCATATTGGCTGTACTTAAGGCAGGGGCTGCTTACCTGCCGCTGGATCCGGAGTATCCGGAGGATCGGCTGGCTTACATGATGGAGAATGCTTGTCCGGTATGCGTCATTACGAGCGTTCAGGTGATGGATCAGCTGCCGAGCTTTGCACGCATAAAGCATGTTGTCATTGATGAACCTGAACAAGCTTTACGGGTGCAGCGCTATTCGCATGAGAATCCAAGCGACCATGAGCGTCATAGGCCGCTTATGCCGCTGAGTGCCGCGTATATCATCTATACTTCCGGGTCTACCGGCAAACCAAAGGGCGTGCTTATACCGCATCAGAATGTCATCCGATTGTTTGACACTACCACACATTGGTTTCAATTTGATGAGACTGATGTATGGACCTTATTCCACTCGTATGCCTTTGATTTCTCGGTATGGGAATTATGGGGGCCTCTCTTGTACGGCGGCCGACTTGTCATTGTTCCGCATACGACCAGCAGATCGCCGGACGACATGTTGAGCTTGCTGGTCCGGGAAGGCGTAACCGTGCTGAATCAGACTCCCTCGGCGTTCTACCCGTTGATTCAGGCGGATCGGGAACAGGCGGAACTGGGGCAGAAGTTATCGCTGAGGTATGTTGTGTTCGGCGGTGAAGCCTTGGAGCTCGGACGGCTCACGGATTGGTATGAGCGTCATGCTGACGATGCCCCGCGTCTGATCAACATGTATGGCATTACAGAGACGACCGTGCATGTCAGTTATATGGAATTAAACCGGAACCTTGCGCTGCCGGGAGCCGGCAGTCCGATCGGAGAAGCGATTCCGGACCTTAGGGTATATGTCCTGGATTCCAAGCTTCGGCCGGTTCCGTATGGCGTAATTGGAGAGATGTATGTCGCCGGTGCAGGACTTGCGCGGGGGTATTGGGGTCGTCCAGATCTGACCGCCGACCGGTTTGTGGCCGATCCGTATGGTCCGCCGGGGACGAGAATGTACCGAACCGGAGATCTGGCGAAGCGGCTGGCCGACGGTACACTGGATTATTTGGGGAGATCCGACCATCAGGTGAAAATACGCGGCTTCCGGATCGAACTCGGCGAGATCGAATCGGTCCTCACACGTCATGCCGATGTCGCTCAGGCCGCAGTCATCGTGCGCGAGGACCAGCCCGGAGACCGCCGGCTTGCGGCTTATGTTGTGAGCAAGCCAGGCAGCGATTTGTCTTCAGTCGCTGAGCTGCGCCGTTATGCGGCCTCAATGCTTCCGGATTACATGGTTCCCGGGGCGTTCGTACTGATGGACATGCTGCCGCTTACGCCTAACGGAAAGCTCGATCGCAAAGCGCTGCCGGCTCCAGATATAGGGCCCGATGCCGATGGACGCCATCCACGAACCCCGCAGGAAGAAGTGTTATGCGAGCTATTTGCGGAGATATTGGGAGTCAAACGGGTGGGTATCGATGACAGCTTCTTCGAGCTCGGCGGCCATTCGCTACTGGCTGTCCGGCTTATCAGCCGGGTTCGCGAAGCGCTCGGCAAAGAATTAAGCATAGCAGCTTTATTCGAAGCGCCTACGGTAGCGGGGCTTATCGATAAGGTTGAGATGGGCGGCGGACACAGCGCGCTGCAGGTCGTGCTTCCGCTTCGGGCGCATGGAGATCAAATACCGCTGTTCTGTGTGCATCCGGCAGGAGGATTAAGCTGGTGTTACGCCGGTTTAATGAAGCATCTTGGCATGGATTATCCGATTTACGGGTTACAGGCGAGGGGGATTGCGCAAGCAGAGGAGCTGCCGAAATCACTGGAAGAGATGACGAAAGACTATATCGACCATATTCGTTCTCTTCAACCACAAGGGCCATACCGGCTGCTCGGATGGTCTCTGGGTGGCAATGTCGCGCAGTCGATTGCGGTACAGCTGCAGGAGGCGGGTGAAGACATTGAATTGCTAGCCATACTGGATGCTTACCCAAGTCATTATTTGCCGATTAAGGAAACCCCCGATGAAGATGAGGCTTTAACCGCGCTGCTGGCGCTGGGAGGCTTCGACAGAGAGAGCATTGAAGCGGGTCTTGGAGACGCGCCGTTAACCATAGCGGCCGCCCTTGAATTGCTGCGGAATGAGAGCAGCGCGCTCTCGTCCCTTGAGGAAGAGACGATCATGAATCTGAAGACGACCTATGAGAATTCGGTACAGCTGTTGAAGGCTTACGTTCCGAAACGGTTTGAGGGAGACATGTTATTCTTCCATTCGACGATCATCCCCGATTGGTTCGATCCCATTGAACCGGAGATGTGGGAGCCTTACGTGGGCGGTAAGATCGAGCGGCACGATATCGAATGCCGGCATAAGGATTTATGCCAGCCGGGTCCACTGGATTATATCGGCAAGTGCATTTTAAGCAAGCTGGAGGCAGCTATAACCCGAGGGCGGATCACATCGGAGAGGAGGGAACTTATTCATGACCAATCCTTTTGAGCAAGTCGACGGCAAGTTTCTTGTGCTGGTAAACCATGAGGGGCAATACTCGCTCTGGCCGGGTTTCGCGGCTGTTCCGAACGGCTGGACACAGGCTTTTGGACTTAGCACGCGGGAGGAATGCGCAGCCTTTATCAACGAGAACTGGGTTGATCTGCGGCCGCGAAGCTTGTATGCCAACACCGTGCCGTCAGCAGAGCATAGACCATGAGCACCTGGCTGAACCCGAATAAGGTATTGTGGAAATCGTGTATGTGGCGGCGATGTTTGTTGTCGCTATGGACGCCACCGTGCTGAATGCTGCGCTTCAGACGATCAGCCTCGAACTTGGAGTGCCCCCTGCGGCTTCGGAACTGTAGGAAAACACTGTCGCCGCGTTAAAGATAAGGATGCAGCCTAAGTTGAGGAAAAAAGCATCCGGTTTTGATTAGGTGGATGAAGTAAGGGGCGTCTCTCTGTTTGTAATGCAGAGAGACGCCCCTTTTAATTACGCGTTTGAACTATGTTATACAGTATTCGGTTCGGATCGGCTTATCATTCATTATAAAACTGCGAATAGAAGCGTTACTTGGGGTTACGCAAACCTTTGGGCAAATGATTTTTGAGCTGTCCGCCGCTGGCCTTGCCCCACCCCAGAGGTAATCCATCCGTGGTGACCAACGTCCAGCCCCGGTATTCGGAAGGAATGGAGAGCACCTCTCCCCGCAAATAAGCAGCCGTCTCGGCTGAATCTGAAGGCAGATCCCAGCTGCGGGCAGCTTGGCCAGGATGCAAGGACATGGCAAGAGCATGGGCCGGTTCGATTCGATTCTTCTTCAGGTGAGCCAGATGCAGACCAGCGCGCGGCATCTTCAAGCCTTTCAGCTGCTTGTCATTCCATGCCCAGCTCTCGCTGACCGGAAGCCAGTACAGTTCCTCGCCGAACAATATCGGAGTGCCGAAGTCAAGCTCAAAGCCGGGTAGTTCCTGCTTTGCCCAGTCTTGAAAGTCGGCCAATGCCGAAAGCGCAGGTCCTGTTTTGCCGCCCCGGTTGGATTTGGCCGGGGATTTGCTGCTGACCGAAGAGTATGCTAGGTCTTCATTTAAAACTTCGGCAGCCGCCGATTTGACCAAGATGGCAACAAAATGCCCCTCCCCCCGTTCCAAGTGCGGCCACAATCGCTTCATTTCACGCAGCTCCATATCGGGATAATGCGAAAGAATACGCTCAATCATCTCTTCGTTCTCAGCCGTATTGAACGTACAGGTGGAGTAAGCCAAGGTTCCTCCCGGTTTGAGCATCCGGTACGCCTCCTGAACTATGACCCACTGCCGGGCAACGCACAGATCCACATGTTCAGGAGACCATTCTTCAATCGCTGCGGCATCCTTTCGAAACATGCCTTCACCGGAGCATGGCGCATCGAGCATGATCCGGTCAAAGCAGGCAACGAAACGGCGGGATAGCTGATCCGGTGCCGCACTCGTAACGACGGTATTCATTATTCCCATACGTTCCACGTTCTCGGCCAGAATCCGTGCCCGTTCGGGATGGATCTCATTGGAGACAAGCAGTCCCCGGCCCATCATTTTGGAGGCAATATGGCTTGTCTTGCCGCCGGGAGCTGCCGCAAGATCCAGGATGGTCTCTCCGGGCTGAGGATTCAACAGCTCGACTGCGGACATTGCCGAGGGCTCCTGAATATAATATAGTCCAGCGGCATGATAGGGGTGTTTGCCTGGACGCAGGCTTTCATCATAATAGTATCCGGTATCACACCAGGGCACGGGCGTCAGCTTGAATTGCCGGATGAGGTTTTTTACGCTGTCTGCGGCATGAACCGCTTTCAGCCGGTTAAGGCGCAGCCCGTGGGTGCGGGGCAAATCGTAAGCTGTCCCAAAAATCGCACGAGGCATCCCCGAGAATATCATTTATGCTGGCAACAAAGCCAACAGGTAATAGTTCCTTTCGCATTCGTTAGATTGCTCCTTCTTTAGAATAAGGTACATGCTGCAGTGTAAAGGCAAAAGAATCCTGGTTCAGCGTCATTTCTTCTCTGTCTTTAAGGAATCGGTCATTAGTTTATCATGATGCCGCAGGCGTAGTAAAGAAATGTCAAGCAAAAAAAAGACCGCCCACTTTATATCGTGAGCAGCCTGCGCCAGAGTCATCCGGCGGATTCCGTTGGTTCGGTCGATGAGGTTGTTAAGGACCGGTAATCGGATACCTTGTTTTTGCCGGTCGTTTTGGAATGATACATCGCTTTGTCGGCCTGTTTCATGAGTTCATCGCCGCGAACGCCTTTGCGCAGTACGCTGTAGCCGATACTGATCGTGACGATGCTCTCGCTTGCCACTCTGGCCCGGATGCTCTCGGCGACCTGTGCCGGTTTGACTTTGCGGTCAACCACCAGGGCCACCAACTCCTCGCCGCCATACCGGCCGGTAATCCCGATACCGTCAAGCTCTTCCTCCATAATGGCCGCGACCTGCTTCAGCACTTCATCGGCTCGGGCATGGCCTTGGGTATCATTCAGTTTCTTGAAATTGTCGATGTCGCAGAAGATAGTGGATATTTTCAATTCCTGCGAGGCGTAATGGTCCAGATACTTCATAAAATGCCTGCGGTTGTATAGTCCTGTTAATCCGTCCGTAATGGCAGACCGGTAGATGGACTGCATCAGCTCCACAATGCGTCTGAACAGGATGAAGAACACGATGCTGTAGAAGAGCACCGGCAGAGCGAGAGCGAGTCCCTGAAACGCAGGCGACAGGCCGCCGGAATAGGTATGGATAGATTGCAGAACTGCCGAGATGGCGTAGACGGCAAGTCCAATCGCATATTTGATCGGTTGTCCGATCCGCGGAGTGACTTGGGTATAAGCCAGGTAGAGCGCAGCGAGCTGAAAACCATCAAAATATATGCTTTGCCATATCGGGTCCAGGGTGTAAGGAAGAAATGAGGGAAGAATGAGCGGAAGCATAAGAAGTAGGGCTGACAACAAGGGAAGCCAATAATGCATGGTCTTGATCTTACGGTACAGCATGACAACCGAGACGTTCAGCAGGACAAACGAAAAAAGCTGAATGAAACGGAGGATGTCCGATTCCGGCGGAAAAACAGATTTTCCTGTCCAAGCCGAATGGATGTTCAAACTCTCGTATGTCATAATGAAGAAGAAGGCTGCCGCCATATATATGTAAGCATTCTTGCGTTGTTTGCTGTACATAAAGAGACACATGATCAGCATCATGAGTGCGATATAGGCTCCGCACACAGCAAATATGGTGGGTAGAGGAGAAGTGGACCAGTAGCTCAATTCATAGGACAAATCGATTCACTCCTGAGCAGAGATAGGTTTTTCGTTGCATGAAACATATGTTCTAATATATCATATCGAAAAAGAATCTGAAAAGAGATTTAGAGAAAGGGGGATCCCCATGAAACTTCTTCAAGCATTATTCTTCCCTCCTGAACAGCCAGGCGGCGTCTCGTCCATGATTCCTTATTTGCAGGAGCGTTTTCATTCATCCCGTTGGGAGATGGAGATGTTCTGGCTGCCCAAGCGGATCCGCAACAAAGGCCAGGAGGATCCGATATTCCACACTTTTGATTGGAAAGAGTTTGAAGGGAGTGCCGTAGTGGCCAAATACCTTCAAACCTACCGGGATTACCTGTGGTGGACACGTCTGCGTCTTCAAAAGCCTTATGATCTTATCCATAGCCATCATCCGATTGCAGGCATGTTGATGAAAGCGGTATTCCCAGAGGTTCCGCTCATCCAAACCGTGCATTCCAGTTACGAGCGTGAGCTCATCCTCAACGGAAGAATCAAAGAAGGTGGGCTGGAGCACAGATTCCTGGTCTCTTTATATAAGGAGCTTGAATATATCAGCGACCGTCTGTTGACGGTGTCGAACTCTTTCAAGGCTTACATGGCTCCGTACGTGAATGAACCCGAATCGATCGGGGTAATCCATAACGGATTTGACGATAAAAGGTTTAAGCCGGTGCCTCATGAAAATGCAGTGCCGCAGTTGATTACGGTATGCCGTCTGGTCCCTGCAAAAGGGTTGGACATTCTGCTCCAAGCCTGCGCGGAACTGAAGCGCAAAGGATATGATTATGTCCTTCATATTATCGGCGACGGGCCTTCCCGTCAGGAGCTTGAGGAGATGGCCAAAACACTCGGCATCTACCAGGAGACGATTTTTTACGGATATACGCTGCACCCCGAGGAGTTCATGCCGTTCTTTGATATCTTTGTCCTGCCCTCGAGAGCGGAGGCGTTCGGCTCGGTGTTCGCGGAAGCGGCGCTTAGCAGTCTTGCGCTGGTAGGTACCGATGTCGGCGGCATCGCGGAGCAGATCGAGGATGGAGTAAACGGCTTGCTTGTACCTCCGGAGGATCCGATAGCGCTCAGCGTTGCGCTCGAGAAGGTCATCAGTGATCCGCTCTATCGCTACGAGCTTGCCCGGACCGCTTCGGATAAGGCGAAGAATCAATATTCCCTGTCCCGATCCGTGAATGAACTGAAAAAAATGTATTTGAAATTTCAACCTAAGATAGAGAGTTAGGGATCGATTATGGCTTCTTTTCGATTTATGCATGCTGCGGATTTACATCTGGACAGTCCGTTTATCGGGATAAGCGGACTCGATGACACTCTGCGTTCGTACGTTCAGGAATCGACCTTCCGTGCGCTGGAAAGGCTCGTTCAGCTCGCCATCGACCAGCAGGTTGATTTTATTGTCATCAGCGGGGATATATACGACAGCTCCAACATCTCGCTGCGCGCGCAGCTTCGCTTCTTGGATTCCCTTAACCGTCTGGGAATGAAAGGGATTGCGGTATATGTGATCCATGGCAACCATGATCCACTCGACAGCACCAAGCTTAGCATCGCGCTGCCTCCCCATGTCCATGTGTTTGGGGCGGAGCCTGCAAGCGTAACGGCCGTTCGCCGCTCGGATCATCAAGAAGTGGCGGTCATTACGGGCATGTCGTATCCGACCTCGAAGGTAACCGATAATATTGCAATACGTTATCCTGCCCCGTCATCCAGGCTATACCATATCGGACTTCTGCACGCAAACGTGGATGGGGATCCCCAACACGAAACCTATGCACCTTGTACGAAAAGGGATTTAATCCAGTCCGGATTTCATTACTGGGCGCTCGGGCATATTCACTCCCGTCGAACCTTGCAGGAATCTCCTTATATTGTGTATCCGGGCAATATCCAGGGACGTCATGTCCGGGAGACGGGACCCAAGGGATGTTATATCGTCGATGTGGATGAGAGCTCCAACACGAAACTGAGCTTCCATGAGCTCGATTCCATGCGCTGGCACATCGTTGAAGCGCCTCTGGATTCTTGTCAGGACGTCGATGAATGGAGACGCTCACTGGAATCCATTCTCACCGAAATAAGCAGAGAGAACGCGGATGGGCTGAGCATGATCCGCGTTCGGATTACGGGCCGGGGTCCGGTTCATCGTCAGCTTGAAGGCGGATATGTGCTCGATGAGCTGCTGACCGATCTGCGGAGAAGAGAGGCCGCGAAGGGACAGACATGCGGCTATCGGGGATGCGTCTGGATCGAGAGCTTCTCGCTTCATTCCGGAGATGCGATCGATAGGCAGAGGCTGCTTGCGGAAGACAGCTTTGCAGGGGACTTGCTTCGTCTTGTTAGAGGGGAACAGGAACGGGTTCAAGATCCTGGCGGGGTTGTTGCCAAAAGCTTGGAGCCTCTGCTTGAGCATGCGGAAATCCGCTCCTTGCTGGACGAGATCAGTCCGGAGGAACTGCTGGAATGGGTTCGCAGAGCGGAGGAACTGACCTTAGGGTTGTTGCTGCGCGAACGTTCGCAAGGGGAAGGTGTCGGAACATGAGACTAGAGCGGATGAACATTCAAGGCTTTGGAGCTGTTCGGGACAAGAGCCTTGAGATAGATGCGCCTGTCACCGTGCTATATGGGCCGAATGAAGCGGGGAAGAGCAGCGTCCTGTATTTTATCCGAGCCATGCTGTACGGATTCCCTGGCAAGGGCTCGCCTGCAGAACGCGGAGAGCCTTCGGAGGAAGGCATTCACGGCGGCGAGCTGCGGTTTCTGGATAAGGAGGGAGTGCCTTGGGTGGTTCGGCGCTACAACCGGTCCAGAGAAGGGAATTCAGCCACCGGCAGGGGCGAGCGCGTACATATTCATAAACTAGCGGATAATGGAATTGTAATTGAGCTTGGACAACAGGAGCTGGAGCAATATGCTTTGGGCGGTGTGTCCAAGGATATGTTTCGTCAGCTGTTTGCCATCTCGTTAAGCGAGCTGCAGGAAATCCGCAGTTTGCAATCTGCCGAGATGAGCGGTTACCTGTTCCATGCCGGAATCGGCGGCGGGGCCAATATACTGGAAGCCGAGCGCAAGTTATCCCAGGAGATGGACAAGCTGTATAAGCCGCGCGGAAAGGTTCAGCATACCGCCAAGCTGCTGCAAGCCATCGAGCA
Organism: Paenibacillus sp. QJM3NY_38; assembly: GCF_056173265.1. Classification (NCBI taxonomy): domain Bacteria; kingdom Bacillati; phylum Bacillota; class Bacilli; order Caryophanales; family Paenibacillaceae; genus Paenibacillus; species Paenibacillus sp. QJM3NY_38. The sequence continues at coordinate 5,102,755 of NZ_CM149665.1, read as the reverse complement.
TTTAAGAACCCGGGTTTCGGAGAGCAAGACGTACGTTTCCCGTTATAACGAGACCGTTACATCCATTCTGGAAATACAGGAACGGTTGAATCTTCTGGAACAGGATCGCACCCGGGACGCCGAGGATCTGTTGCTCCTTCGAAAAGCGCAGGACATTCGTCCGGCTTGGCTGGAATGGCGTGAGGCCAGATTGGAATTAGAGGATCTGATGGACAGTGACAACTTTCCTCCGGATGGAATCCCCCGATACGAAAAGATGCAGGAGGAAGAGCGCCTTCTCCTCACCCAGTCGATTCGCGCCGAGCGGGCGATCGAGGATGCGGAGGATAAGCTGAGAGCGCTCCCTCTGAATGCGTTCATGGAGCAGTATGGCGAACAGATTGAGGAACTCTGGGCAAAACGCAGCCTGCACGAAGCCGCCAACCGGGAGCTTGCCGAGCTTACGACCGAATACAAATCTCAGGAGATCCGGCTGGAACAGCTGCTTCGGGATATCGACCCGGCATGGACACGGAAGGAGCTGCTGGCTCTGTCTTTATCCGCTTCAGAGCGCGAGGAGGTCCGGCGTATCAGTGCGGCCTTTGCCGGGTATGATCGCCGGATGGAGGCGCTGTTCATTGAACAGCGCGGGGCCCAGCGTTCTGCGGCGGCAGCCGAATCGGCGCTGCGGGAAGCCAGGCGGCAGCTGCGCGAGGAGATGGAGCGGGGACAAGAGGCATTTGCCATGATTAAGTCGGCAGCGCCCCAGGAGACCGCTGTGCTGTGGAATCAGCTGCAGCTGGAGATTGAGCGCTGGCGCGAACGGAGATTGACCCGGACTCAGCCTGAGCCTGCTTCCACGCGCCCATCGGGAAGAGGCAGTCTACCTGGGATGCACGCGGGTCTGCTGGCGGGAATGGCTGTTATGACATTCCTGTTGGTGGCCGTATTGTTATGGACGTCAACCTCGGAAGCTGCCGTGGTCTCAGGCATCGTGATGCTGCTCGGTATGGGTTATGTATTCTGGAGCGGTCAAAGAGGTCGGGAGGTTCATGGTGCAGCTTCGAATGAGACCCCTATTCAAGACGTGCAGGGAACGGAACATATAGATCAGCTCTATTCCAGTCTCGTCTCTGACCCATATGCGGCGGTAGCAGCGAGCACGATTCCGGGCAGTCGAAGGGACAAAAACGCTGCATTGGCTCGCGACCCCTTCATGGTGGAGGCTCAAATGCGCGAGCTTCGATCCGTGATGGAGGGCTGGCAAGCATGGCGGCAGCGGCTGGATCGACTGACATCCGATTGTGCGGGTGCTGAGGAGAAAGCTGCGCTGCAAGCGGCTGAATTACAAACGGTTCAGGGCGCTATTGATCAAGAAGAGAAGCGATATTTGGAGCTGGAGCGGCAGTGGGAGGATTGGCTTATGTCCCGATCACTCCCGCAGAGTCTATCGCCTGACGTTATGCTGGACGTGTTCGTCAAAGTGGAGCAGGGGCAGGAGCTGATCCGGCAGCAGAAATCGCTTGGACTGAAAATGGACGTGCTGTTAAAAGAGGCGGAGGATTATATCATCCAATGCCATGAGATCTTTGCGGCGGATCCCCAAGGTGACGTTAACGGCAACCGAATTCCAGCCGTTGCCGAGCTCGGTAACGTCTATTCCAGATGGAAGTCCTATCAAGAGGAATCGAGACAGAGGAATGTCCTTGCAGAGCGTATTCAAGAGCTGCGCAAGGAGGGGATTGCGATTGCAGATGAGCGGGAAGGGCTGCAGTTGCGCAAAGCAGCTCTGATTGCATCATCCCAATCGGCAGACGAAGAAACCTTTCTTCGTATGGGAGCTGCTGCGAAGCGTCGTGAGGAGCTTGTTCGCACGATCCGCCATCACGAAATTACCATGTTCAGCGGATGGGATGAAGGGGGGCAACGGCAGCTTGAACAGCTGCTGGAGCTGACGGATGCAGCGGAACTTGATGCTCAATGCATGAAGAAGGAGGAAGCCGTATCCGCTGCGCTCCACCTGCGGGACGAGCTCCAGGAACGGCGGGGGCGGCTGCTTCAGGAGAGAGAGTCGCTGGAAGCAGCGGGGAACGAGGATTTCGCCCTGCAGCAGCTGGAGGAGCAGCGCACCGCCCTGCGGGAATTAGTCTCGCAATATGCGGTACGTTCGATGGCTTCCGAATTTATCAAACGTACGCGCCGTATGTACGAGGAGGAGAAACAGCCGCAGGTGCTGCAGCTGGCTTCCCGCTATTTCTCCATGCTGACCGGCGGGATGTACAGCCGGATTGTCATGCGGATGGGAGATCAGAGCCTGCTGGCAGAGCGCCCGAGTGGTGAATTGGTGGAGAGCAGCCGGTTAAGCCGCGGTACGGCGGAGCAGTTATATCTGGCGATGCGGCTCGGTTTGATCCAATCGATGCCGCATGCATCGGGGGTGCCGTTATTGCTTGATGATCTGTTTGTTAATTTTGACGGCGAACGGCTCGGACATGCGCTCGAACTGTTTTCTGAATTATCGCAGGACCGGCAAGTCGTAATGATGACGTGTCATCGGCATGTAGCGGAGCAAACCATGAAACTCATACCGGGTGCGCGATTCATCACGATGCAGCCGTAAAAAGGGGCTTCCCAAAGGCAGGTTTACCTTACCTTTGGGATAGCCCCTTTATTTCCCCCTGAATTGGGGGGTTCCGAACAAAGTCAGTCGGAGCACCCAGAGCAGACACAGTCCCCCGAACATCGGGTAGAGGAGAGAGAGCAAGGAGCTGAAGCCGAACTGGCTGAAGAAATAACAGAACACCATGATACCAAGGGTAATCACTCTGGGCGACAGCGAGGTTCGCTGCTGAACCTGCAGGGTAATCCCGTAGATATTGGCCACGAAGGTGCTGAAAATTTCCAGGAAGATCAGAATGAGATAGATGATCTGCACGACCCAGCCCAGCTGGTTGGCGATGCTGCCCATCGGGATCTCGTATTGACTAATGCCGGGCATATGCGCGGACATCGCAAAATGCGCCGCCATCAGCATAAACCCTACGCCCGTACCTCCAATGATGCCTCCCCAGGTTACGGCACGCGCGCTTTTGGTCTGGCTGCCGAGCGGGACCAGCACCGGCATTGCCATTACCAGGTTAAAGGAGGTGTAGAGAAGGGGCGCCAGCCAAACCGAAGGCAGGGTATGGTCCGTAGTCAAGGTTAAGAATCGGGTGGCACCCGGTGTTTGAATCGTCTGAGAAATAATCGCAAGCGATAAGGTCAGCATCATGGGCACAACAAGACTGTTCATTGTCATGATGGACTGGATGCCTTTTCTGAGAATGAAATAGGTTCCGATCATCGTGACAAACAATCCGGTTTGATAGCTCAGATTCAGATGCTCCACAAAAACAGAGCCGGCGCCGGCAAGCATGATGCTGTTCACTCCGAGCAGAATGACAAACATAAAGAGGCTGATCCAGACGCCGGCTTTCTCTCCAAACAGGAATTTGTTCAGGTCCTCAAAGGATTTGGCCCCGATCCGCCTGGATATCGTCATGATTTTTGTGCCGAGCCAAATGAATATTCCTGTCGCTAGCAGAATGGTAAGTGTAGCCCAGTGTCCATATTGGGTAAAAAATTGAAGGATTTCACGTCCGGTTGCAAAGCCAGCGCCAACGATGGTTCCGATATATGTAAAGGCGATCTGTAAAACACGAACAGAATTACGCAAGCCCCGCATCCCCCTTGAAAGTTAATACGTTCTGCTTAGTACAAGGTATGCTTGGCTCAGCTGGGACATGACTCCTACCTGTCCAGGTCCTTACCGGAGGCATGTACATGATGATGGCCAGGCAAGGAGATCAATGTCAGGAATTCTGACGGGAACCGTACAGTTAAATGACGGAGTCACCGTTTGTACTTGCCGTACAGGGAGGAATATGTTACTTTTACGACAAAGGAATCGTGGGAGGTCTTTTGGATGGATTGGTTGAAAGAGCGGATCATCAAAGAAGGTGTCGTGTTGTCGGATCAAGTGCTGAAGCTGGATGCCCTGCTGACGCATCAAGTAGACCCGGCATTAATTATGGATATGGGCCGGGAATTTGCGGCTAGATTTAAAGAGAGCGGCGTGACCAAGGTCGTTACGCTGGAATCCTCCGGCATTTCTGTTGCATTTGCCGCGGCGCTTGAATTGGGAGTTCCGATGGTATTCGCCCGGCGCAAAAAAACGCTGCTCGCCGATCCAGACGCCTTGTGTGAGCGGGTTCCGTCTTTCACCAAGGGCATTGTCACGGACATTATGGTATCACGCCAATTTATCGGCGAAGAGGATAAACTGCTCTTCATTGATGACATTATCGCAAACGGTGACGCTGCAAGAGGCCTGATCAAGATTATTGAACGGGCAGGGGCAGAATTAATCGGGCTTGGCGTTGTGATTGAAAAGAGCTTCCAGGCCGGAGCGAGAACGCTGCGCGAACAGAATGTTCATGTGGAATCGCTGGTCACCATATCGTCGCTTGAGGACGGCAAGATTACGTTCAGCTAGGTTTAGGAATATACCAACCGCTTCATGGCATGTCAGGAGTAGAGCCGAAAGGCAGGACTTCCGACATGAACGTTTGTACCCTAGCCTCTGCCGTGCGTAATCGTGTAAATTCGTAGTCAATTTTAAGTGGATTTCAGCCTAAAATCACAACAAAATCTTTTCGCCTCCAAGATTTTCGCTTATAATAAAGAGGTAGGCAAGAGAGAGGAGGCAGCACCATGGGGAAACAACCTGTAACCGAGCCGTTTTTGATTGAGAAGCTGAATGAAGCAAAGGTACATTTTGAACGTGCTTTGGATTGTAAACATACGGAGTTTGATGATCTATATCCCTATATGATTGAACATCCTCAGTTTTTCTGGTACAAACGCTATGTTGCCTGGTCAGAACTGCTGACGATTGCCGGATTGTGTGAGGAGGTTTCCTTCGAATGGAAGGAACAGTTTACGCCTCAGCAGGTAGAATATATCGAGAAGCGTGTCATGTCTTCAACCGTTCTGGATTTTTGGTACGAGAAGAATGACAGTATCGAGCCGGCACAGCGTTAATGGGTATATAGGACATCTCTTAGTCGGGATGTTTGTCGATATCGCAACGCATTCAAAAGACCTAAATGATCTCATTTAGGTCTTTTTTTGCACAAAGTTTATGAAGGGGGTATGGTGATGATTAGCGATGAAAGACTCGATGAGCTGCGGCTCTCCGGCGAGTTGGTCCGGGTTGTACGGGACGGCTTGGAGACCAATGATATTATAGGCTTTGTTGTAGCCTGGGACCCGGAGCAGGTCATTATACGCCGCAGAAATCGGCGGGTCGTTAAACTGGATCGCCGTTACAGCTACCAGCTTAAAAAGGAACCAAGAGTAAGCCCGATCGAAGAGTAGGCATAGATCTCGAACACGTCGGACAACTTAACCTCGCATCAAATTTTTGTGGAAGAGGTGCTTTAGGTTTATGGAAATGTCCAATGACAAGGTCTCGGCTTACAAGAATGAAATTCTGAATTTGAAGCAGAGCATGCCGGAAATGGCAGAAGCGTATCATCAGTTCACCGGCGTTTGCTTTCAGGATGGCGAACTGGATGAGCGAACGAAGCAACTGATCGCGCTCGGAATCGGACTGTTTGCCAATAATGAGCTGTGTACCTTCTATCATATGGAAGAAGCCAGAGCGAAGGGAGCCTCGGATGCTCAGATTATGGAGGCAGTAGCCGTGGCGTCTGCCGCCAGTGCGGGACATGCCCTCTCGCAGGGATTGACCCGCGTGCAGCATAATCTTCATTGATTCACGTGTCAGCGATAACCGTCTCAACCGGAGCATTCATGTTCAGTGGGGAGACGGTTATTCTCTGTTTAAGGGCAGCGATTTAGCGGGCGTAAACAGCGGCAGGAGGATGGGTTTGCTCAGAGGACTCGGTCTCGGGCGAAACCAGCCCAAGATAGGCTCGCATGCGGTCCATCATCTCCTCACGGAAGGATGGCCATAGAATGTTCATCGAACCAATGTAACCCCGACATGCATATCGTGCCTGGATTCCATCCTGGTTTTGTCCAATATCATACACCTTGATCGCCCGCTTGGTGAATTCCTGCTTCACCTCACGAAGAAGCACAGCAGCACGCTTGGCGCCATTCCCCACAATCTCTACATACAATTGAGGGCTCTTGAAGACACCGCTCTCCTGAATGATTCGGCAATCCCTTTCAAACACCTTATGAATGAACATCAGCAGCAGGTAACTCTTGATCAATGCACGTTCTTCCGTCGTAACAGCCGGTATGGCCATCAACATCACCGCCTTTATATAGAAAATGGTTATTGAATGAGAACTTATGTTCTTATTTTAACCGAAAAACAGGTTTTTAATCAAGTTTAAAAAAAGTGTTGACTCATTTTGCGCAGCGTGATATTATATATCTTGTCGCCGCTGATAAGGACTTGTCTCCTAATAGCGATGAACATGATACGCGGTCGTGGCGGAATTGGCAGACGCGCACGGTTCAGGTCCGTGTGGGCTAACCCCCGTGGAGGTTCGAGTCCTCTCGACCGCATCCTTATAAAGAAGCTCGTAAACTTGCTTTTTAGCAGTTTACGAGCTTCTTTTGTGTTGAGATTTTAGATGGGGCGGGATGAAAGACTTTAACCAAAATAATGCGATGCCGTTGACAGCCAACGCCGACAAGGTCAAAATTACCGCGGAGCTGCGGAGAAAGCAGCTGCGAGTAAGAAAGCCGACGACCCAACGGTGGCGGGCAAGAAGTTTCTGTGCCTGGGCTGTGCTGTGCTGAATACAATCACTCTTACATATTTACATACCTTTTCTCAAACAATACGGTTAGGTGTGATTAGCATGAATATGAATGGAAGGGGAGTAACCATGCGGAAGGCATTCAAAAAATTGATTATCTTGCTATGTACGATATGGATGATCGTGGACGGAGCACAGATCGGATATGGCGCAGGGGTGGCCTCTACCCCTACTGCTGATCCTCCCAATCAGGAAACAGAAGAAATCCACGAAGAATCCGGACGCGGCAGGCCTGATCTGGAGGCGAAAGTTAATAAGCTGGCCGTCATCATTGATGATTTTGGCAATGATCAGAAAGGGACTCAGGAAATGCTGAGTCTTCCTGTTAAGATCACGGTGGCAGTGATGCCTTTTTTGCCGACAAGCGTGAAGGATGCCGAAGCTGCGCATCGGCAAGGGCATGACGTCATCATCCATATGCCCATGGAGCCGAAGCAAGGACGATCTTCCTGGCTCGGACCGGGTGCCATTCTAAGTTCACTAACCGATGAGGAGATTCGTGAACGGATGGAGGAGGCAATCGATTCGGTTCCTTATGCCGTTGGGATTAATAATCATATGGGCTCCAAGGTTACCGGGGATGAGCGGGTCATGTCGATTGTGCTTGATGTATGCAGGGAGAGAGGGTTGTTCTTTATCGACAGCAAGACAAACTACCATAGTGTGATTGGCAAACTGGCAGCGGAGAAGGGGATGCCGTCCATCGCCAACGATATATTCCTGGATGATGTTCATACCGTTCAGCACGTGAGCAAACAGCTTCTGACAGCGGTACAGCATGCGGAAGAGAGAACATCCTGCATTGCAATTGGCCATGTCGGCAAATATGGAATCCGAACGGCAGAAGCGCTGAAAGGAACCATTCCGAAACTGCAAGCCAAGGTGGAGTTTGTGGGTATCAGCGATCTGGTTAGGGAACGATCAAGCTGGCGGCCGAATCCGCTGCCTGCAAATTAGCGTTGGTTAGCAGAACCGAATTTCGCTGTCTGCGTATTAGTGTCAGCAGCAGAACCGGAGTCGGTTTCGCCATGCCGTGAGCAACCGGCGTTAAAAAGATTATCCGACAAAGGTCCGCCCCTATCTTGAACAGCATAAAAAATGAATAGCCTTCCAGTCAAGGATCCGGTGATTCCATCCCTGTATGGAAGGCTGTACATATGTGTGGAGGCAGTATTCATTTATCGAATGCGGGAATCGGTGAGCTTGAATTGTCCTACCAGTTGCTGCATGGATTTTGCAATAACTTCAACATTGCCCGAAGTGTATCGTACGCTTTCGATTTCCTGTGTAAGCTCCTGTACCTTGCTCTCCACATCCTTGGAAATCTTCCGATTCTCTTTGCTGACCGATGCAATTTTCTCCATAAGCTGAACTACTTCATCAACCGCCTGATGTTTACGAACGTCATCTTCGGCAGCGGCGGCGAGCAGCTCGGAGGCCGCGGAAACCAGCAGGTTTCCTTCTTGCACGACCTTGGTTCCTTCCTTCATTGATTGCACGGCTTGCTGGGCGTCTTTATAGATATGGCTGATAATTAGGTGAACCTCCTCCGTGGACTTTCTGGTCAGTTCGGACAGCTTCCGGATTTCGCTAGCTACCACGGCAAACCCTTGTCCGTGTTCTCCGACCCGTGCTGCCTCAATGGAAGCATTCAGGGCCAGTAAATGGGTTTGGGAGGATATTTGCTCGATGGCGTGCAGCACGCCGGTGACCTCTTGAACGGTACCCATGAAGGTGCGGATCGTCTGATTCGTTTCCTCGACCTTCGAGGAGATATGAGACATCTTGTCTCCGATACGAACCACTTCATGTTTGGCTACATCAATCTGTTCATTGGCTTGCCGTTCCAGCTGACGGAGGGTTCCCCGCATCTGTTCCGCGCTTTCCTTCACGGCATCGATATCCTTCAGCTGGCTGCGCATGCTGTGAATCATCTCGCTAATGTTGCCGCTGACACGCTGAGCGGAAGTCACGGTGACGGCAGTTGTGTCATTCATCACCTGCTGGCTGGCGGAAACATCGCCTGCGGTCAATTTCACCTGCATCATGATGCTTTCGAGGGAGTCGATCATATTGTTGATCCATTGGGCTAATTCGCGCGTTTCGTCCTGATCGAATGGGCGGGTATCCAGGCGCTGCGTCAGATCGCCGGTACCTTCGGCATTCATGCGGATAAATCGGCTCAGGCTTCGAAGTCGATCGGCAATACGCCCGATTTCTTTGCGGCCGATCAGGGAAGAGGCCAGAAGACCAGTGGCCACGCAGGCCAATCCTCCTACAATTGCGGCGAGTGCGGGCGACCCATAAGCAGCATTAACATAAACAATGAGAGCTATCAGCATACTGGACACAAAAGTGGATAGGCCATGGAGCTTAGCATGTCTAAAGCGGATGCTGCGAACGCGGTAGACCTCTTCCAAATCCCCTTCGCACATCATCCCCCAAACATCCGGACAATGGGGCAAACGGAACGTCAGGCCTTTGCCGATCACCGGAATGTGGCGGTAATCGGAATATCCCGGAAAGGCTACGAACAAATTGCTTCCGTTCGCAATGGTATTGGCTACTCCCGGGTGCAGCTGCCCCGTCGCCGGGTCGGTAAAGATGAGCTCAAGCTCGGTATGCTCTTTTACGGAAACGGTTCCCCAGTCGGTCGTAACGCCGTCCTTCAGGTTCTCGCCATGGGTAAAGGTTCGGTCTTCAAACCGGCTTCTGGATAGAGCGGTTCCGGGCGCAATGTGATGATTCATTTCGGGCTTGGCCATGAAAATATAGTTGTCGCCGGAATCAGGGTAAACGTGGCCGGATTCCCGCTGGATTAAATCTCCGATCACGTCATTCGGCACACGGCCGCAGAGGATGCCGACAAACGTATCTCCCGTGTAGATGGCATTCATGAACAGGAGCGTCATTTTGTCGTGAAAGGTAGAGGAACGCGGGCCGATAGTTAAGGTAGTGGGATCGGCATACGGTCCAAAGAGCAATTTGCCAGTGTTCGAACCGATAAGATGGGTGATCGCAGCGCCCAGTGTACTGCTAGCGTTATAGGTTGTTCCAATATGTGAGGGGTATGTAGAATATATGACTTCACCAGAGGAGTTCAATAAGAATAATTCCGTAAAGTCGGTAGCGCGCGAATATAAGGCAGAGAAGAGCTGCTCCTGATTCAACCGGGCGTTTGATGACAAAGGGCGAGAATGTTCGCTGCCGACTTGTGATTGATAGGAATTATCCTTGTTCAGCTGCTCCTTCAGTCGGTCCAGATGTCCCCAATACTCATGACTCCAAGAGAATAGCAGCTCTTTACGCGTTTCTGCAATACCTACGAATATGTCTTCAACATCGTTCTTCATATTACGATTCAGACGCCATGAAATCCAGAGCGGAAGTCCTTGGCGATAGCCAAGCCAGTCAAACATCGCAATCTCCCCCAATTTCCATTTGAGTAATCTATCTTTCTATATGTTAGTTATACTATCATAATATCCTGAAATTTCTATATTTTTTTTTCAATAAAATGATGCTTTTTCATCTTGATGTTAATTTAAATGACACAAAAGAAGGTTTGTAGACCTAATTATTGGAGTAGGCAGGCCTATATATGCAAAAAAAAGCCCCAAATTACAGGGCCGTTAAATAACTGATAATCCCGTCGGCAATGGCTTCAGCGATCTGCATTTGACCGTTGCGGCCGGTTAATAATTTCCGGTCCTCCATATTGCTGAGAAAGCCGGTTTCGACGATGACGGCGGGTACTTGGGTTTGATTCAGCAGATAGTATGGTTTACCTACCATGATGTGATTGTTGCTGCGGTAAACCAGATTCAGCTGCTCTTGGATGGTGTCCGCAAGCAGGGTGCTGCGTCCCTCGGATTGATGCAGCACGATGCCTCCGCGCTTGGACGAGTTCTTCCCCCAATTCACATGAATGCTGACCACCAGCTTGGTCGGGATCTCGCTGCTGAGCTGCTTGCGCTGCGACAGATCACGGCGATGCCTCGAGGAGCTTCGATGCCAACGATTGTCATCGCTAAGCGCGTAATCGGCATCGCGGTTCAGGACGGCACGATAGCCTTCCTTGCGCAGCAGCATGAACAGTCTCCGTGAAATGGCCAGATTAATATCTTTTTCGAGAATTTCACCATACGACGTTCCTCCGTCGATTCCGCCATGACCCACATCGATCAGAATGACATCATGGGCAAAAGGGTGCAGCTGCCTTAGTTCGGACTGGTCGATTTCCTGACCTGAAGAGTGGGTGGATTCGGGCGTTTCGGTCAGAAGCCGGGTTGTCGATATTGGACTTTTATGAACGGCATGCGCTGAACGCGTCATGGCTTGCTCCTTCACTGGATATGCTCCCACAACAGAACCCGGGAGTGCCAGTGTCAAGAGAAGCATCCATACAACGGCTGTCTTAATCATGATGGTTCCCTTCTTTCACGTAAAAATTTCGGCTTTTTTAGAATGTGCATGTGGCGGGAAAATCATGCTGTTCAAGTGCGAGCGTCTAGAAATGATTGAAATGGAGCAAACTGATACTGGGATGTGGATAAACCAAAAGGAGTTGATTCGTATGGCTAGCGGCGACGAATTGATCAAGTACATTACCGAGCGCGTGGTTCATTTTATAGATACGCCTAAGGACGTTCGGCGTCAGGCGAAGGTGAAGGAATCCTGGACCACAAGGTGGTTCGGCATGATTCCGTTCTCCATGTCGCTATGGAAAGAGGATGTAACCACCAAGCGCAAAAAAAAGGGACGAAGTAACAGCTGATGCATGTTCAACTCATGAAATCGCATTTTGCGCACCGTGTGCGCACGATGTCAGGGTCGAAGTGGGAACATGGCACTTGAAGGCTATAGTCTCTTCTGCGTGCTGAGTGCACACTTATAAACCGTTTTGAAATAAAGGACGCTGCCCATTAAGGGGCAGCGTCCTTTGTCAGTCATGGCATATGGCATGGGAAAATTCGTATTATTCCGGCTGGGCATAAAATTGCCCTTGTCCGATTAACCGGGATGCCGGCAGAAAACGGAGGGTGTCTGTATTCCGCAAGGGAACCGAAACATAAAGTGCAGCCGGGTTCTCCTGATTCTCGGAGGACCATCGATGCCAGCCCGTTAAGTTAAAAGGCGCGCCGTAGGCGGCATTGCCTTTTGCGGACTTAAATATCAGGGTGGAGTGCTCCTTAAGTAAATTCCGCAGATCGGCGCTGCTTCGGGCTGTGAGATTTCCAGTGGTCAGCCACAGCAGATTATCGTAAGGATCCACGGAGCCGCCCATTGCGATGGAGGGCGTTCCGGCAAACCAATGACTGGATTTGGATGAAGTCACGAGTCCTTTGGATGTTGCAGGCAGGGATACGGATACCAGCTTCGTCGTTGAATGCGTCTGCTGGGGCTCATCCGGTAGGGCTTCACTATTTAGTGCATTAAAATAAACCGGCTTCTTGCCGGGCAGCTGGACCTGCCAGACGGGGGACACGCCATACAGCTTGCGTACGGTGCTGCCTTGAGGCAATGACCCTCCGGCCTTCACAAGGCCTTCCGCAGTGAGCCGCTCTTTCAGCGGCGCTTGGCTGTAGGGAAGGGTCGAGCCGATCCCGTATTCACTCAGGATATATCCACCGTCTTCGCCTGCACTGATAATCATGTATCCTTGCGGCAGTCCTTCATCGGAAAGCGTGACTAACCAGCCGTGCGTGCCCGGACCGAGCGGGGTGAACTCGAGTGTTGCTTCGTCCCATGTCGTAAATGGCGCATGGGCCGATAATTGGGCGACAGTCTCCTCGGCAAAGTCCATCAAATTCCCAGGAACCTGAGCTACAGCTTTGTTCTGACTAACCCCTGAAACGCCTGATGTGTGATGATTCGCAGTAAACGGGGTGCCAGTCAGACTAAGGCTGTTCGCAGAATTGGAAACGTCGGCCTGGCTTGCTGCAGCCAAGCTTGCCTGCGGCTGGACCGTGCTGAACCAGAGGATAGTCGTTACAATGATGGAAACAGACAACATTCGATATCGGCTGTTATGCTTGTTATCGGCTGATTGGGGCTTGAAGTTCTTGCAATCCTTGACATCATGGTTATGATGTTTCATGTTCCAACGCTTCAAATCATTAACCGCCTTTCCTTGGCCCTACGCGCCGTGGATGTGTTGGAATCATCATATCGGACAAGCTCTGCAAAGGCTGTTGCAAGCTGTCGCGGCAGGAGAAGGGAGAATGGTTCTTTTTTTGCCTGCTTTTGTAGAGGAGCGTCATGATGACGCACCCACAGGCGAACACAGATGAAATAGACCGCAGGTTATGACGGACAAGCTCACTTTCGGCTCGTACTGCCATTGCATTTCGGACCGGCGGTTCTTATATTGCTCCTCGATGAGCGCTTTTTTCTCTTCATCCTGCTCCTTGAGCAGGTCCTCGTAATAGCTGTCGATCACCAACAGTTCATCTTCAAGACGTTCTCTTGCTTTTGTGGCCCAGTCATAGTCGAGCTTACTTAGCTTATCGATAAGATGGTTCTCCAGCGCATCTACGGCCTGCTGCAAGGTAAGAGCAGCGGGGCGGACGTGAACGCTTTCCGGCAAGCGGGGCGTCAGCTCGCGTCCATCCAGGATCGCCGGGAAGTCTTGGGCAATCGCACGGCTGGATAGCGAGATTCCGAGAAAAAACAATTCCTCCCGCTTCAGATCACAGCTGAACTCTACCTTGAAGCAGACGCCCAGCCACTGCTCATACGGCGTGGAACGGGCTCTTGGACGAGGCTCGGTATCGCGCTGCTGGAACAGATAGACGCATTTGCCTTCCTCTCGGGAAGCATTCCAAATTTGGGCCAGCCGGCTGCTGCCGTAGCCAATGTTCTCCCGCTGAATGCGGCCGGGACCGAGGATGGGCAGAACCGGAGCATTCCCGTAAAAGCGGGCCAGGAGCGGATCCTGCGTAGGCGAGGCAAGCTGCGCTTTGGCTTCGGCTTCCTTGCTTTTTGCAAGCCGTTCGTCGTATTTTTCCGGATCAAACACGAAATTGAACGATAACGTTTCGGCGGGAGCGCCGGTACGCTCCACGAAACCCCAGTAATACGGGCGGTTGGTGAGCATTTTGTCGGCTTGCGGAGACAGTTTCACGGTGACATGCTCAGGCGATTTTTCAATGACGGTGCATTCGGTGGCTTCCAAATAGGCCATGAAGTGCTGCTGCACCTCCTGCGGCGTCATGGTCATATTAGGCTTCTTCCTCTCTTAGATTATCTTCGACGGTGCTTCCCTGCTCGATATCCTGCTTGATATGGTGAATCGAGTCGCCCAATGTGCTGATGCGCTGGCGGATTTCATCATCGTTGCCGGACTCCAGCATGATTTTGTACAGGCTCTTCTCGATGGACTCCTTCTTCTCGAACCGCTCGAGAATGACATCCAGACCCCCGATGACCATCTCGAACATGTTGATCTTCTCGTGCAGCAGGTTCAGAATGTGCTCTTCAATGGTTCCTGACGTGGACAGGTTGTAGATCTTCACGTCATTGGTCTGGCCGAGACGATGCACGCGTCCGATCCGCTGCTCGACCCGCATGGGATTCCAGGGCAGATCGAAGTTGATCATATGGTGGCAGAATTGCAGATTGATGCCTTCGCCGCCGGCTTCCGTCGCGATCATGACCTGCGCCTTGCCGCGGAACAGATCCATCATCCAGTCCTTCTTGCCGCGGTTCATTCCGCCCCGGTACGGTACGGAGATGAGCCCATGATCGCGGAAATAATTAAGCAGGTATTCCTGCGTGGCGCGGTATTCCGTGAATACGATGACCTTCTCGTTCATTTGCTGGATCAGCTCGATGGTTTTTTCCGCCTTGGTGTTGGCTTTGATAGCCTTGATGAGATAGACGAGCTCCCAGATTTTATCGCGCAGCGGAGAGTCCTCGGGCAGCTTCTTGGACAGATTAACAAGAGTCACGAAAACGGCATCGCGGCTGCTGCACACTTCACGCTGGAGCGTAACAAGGGACAGCATACTGCTTAAATTTCCCCCTGCTGCCTGATACTGATCTTTGACGAAGGACGTGACGCCGTCGTATAATGACTGTTCTTCGGGCGAGAGGCTAAGCCCTACATTGCGGACGGATCGCTTGGTGAATTTCACTTCGCCTTCGCCGCGGCGGTTACGGATCATGACCTTGGACAGCTCATCCTTGAGCTGCTCCTGGTTCTTGGGTCTTCGTTTATCGACAACAAAATTAGCGGCAAACTGCCCTTGGCCTCCAAGCTGGCCCGGCTTCAGCAGGGTGATCAGATTGAAAAGCTCGCTGAGATCGTTCTGCACCGGCGTGGCCGTCAGCAAGAGGCAGTATTTTTTGCGCAGCTTTTGAATGAATTGATAGTTGGATGTTTTCTTGTTCTTGAGCTTGTGCGCCTCATCGATGATGAGCATGTCGTACTCCTCGTTCAGCAGAATCTCCTGATGCGGATCGCGCTTCGCCGTGTCCATGGAGGCGACAACGATATCATTGCCCCAGGAGTACGCTTTTTTCTGCGCAATCGCGGGAATGCCGAACTTGGAGTTCAGCTCGCGAACCCATTGCAGCACAAGGGAAGCGGGAACGAGAATCAACACTTTGGATACCAGGCCGCGCACGATGTATTCTTTTAAAATAAGGCCGGCTTCAATCGTTTTACCAAGCCCCACTTCATCGGCGAGAATGGCTCGGCCCGACATCTCGAACAATACGCGTCTGGCGGTATCGGTCTGATGGGGGAGCGGGGATAAGCCGCCTAGGTGCTTGAGGCATTGCAATTCTTCAAAGCTTGTAACGAGACGCGATTTCTCGCCCTCCACGGCAAGCTGGGCCAGACGATAGTCACCCCAAGGTCCGCCCTTGTCCAGTCGACCGGCGAGATCGTCAAACCAGGAACGGTCGATCTGCAATGGAACGGGAAGACGCGGGTCGAAAATCATGCCTGAGTCGGCAGATGGCTGATGAAACATGTCGATCTCCTCCTGTTGTGAAAGATTCCGGGCCAGCGGTGTATATGTAGTATGGACGAAAAAAGAAGTCTTCATAACCTTGCACGGATTCGGAAGGCGTGGAATAACCCAAAGGGCGCACGGCTGCTGGAATTGGATATTTTCATCCTTTTTTTTCATAGGGATGGGCGAAAAAGAGAGCGAGAGGAAGAAAGCGGAAGCTTGCGAGCGGGAGCTTGGATCTGTTGGCTTAATTTTCACATTATCGGCATAGTTAACCTATATATAGTGTAGTATAATGGATTGGTAGCACTATATATGGTGTATATAGTGGTTTTGAATGTTTGACCGGCTACATAACAGGTTATGTTGTTGGTGAGCGCATAACTGCGGAACTTTTTAATTTTATATTTTATATAGGAGGTAGTTGCTCTTGAGTACGATGCAGAATCAGCGGCTGGAAGGTTTAAGCGAGAAGATCTTTTTGGACCGGTATGCCTGGAAGGATGCGGACACCAACAACGCTAAGGTAGGCGATGTGGTGCTCGTTTTGACGAAAGATGATCCTAAATTTCCGACCAAGGAAGTTGGCGAAATCGTGAAGCGCGAAGGCCGCAAGGTCACGGTGAAGACACGGAAGGGCGAGCTTGTGGAATCGGATGTGGAGAAGCTGACGTTAACCATCGAGAAAACGCCGGAAGAAATGTGGGATCGACTCGCGGCTGCCATGTCATCGGTTGAGGCAACGCCTGAATTGCAGGAAGAGTGGCGCGGGAAGTTCCGCGAGATTCTGGATGATTGGAAGCTGGTGCCGGGCGGACGGATTGCGGCTGGAGCGGGTGCAAGCGATGAATTGACGCTGTTCAACTGCTACGTAATTCCTTCACCGAAGGACAGCCGGGGCGGCATCATGGAAACTCTGAGCGAGATGACCGAGATCATGGCACGCGGCGGCGGAGTCGGCATTAACTTGTCTTCCCTGCGTCCTCGGCGCGCGATCGTAAGAGGCGTGAACGGTTCCTCCAGCGGTGCGGTATCGTGGGGCGGATTGTTCAGTTATACGACGGGATTGATCGAGCAGGGCGGAAGCCGCCGGGGCGCGCTCATGCTGATGATTAATGATTGGCACCCGGACGTGGAGGATTTCATTACCGTAAAGCAGACGATGGGACAAGTTACGAATGCGAACCTGTCGGTATGCGTCAGCAATGATTTCATGAAGGCCGTGAAGGAAGATCTGGACTGGGAGCTGGTGTTCCCGGATACTACGGATCCTGACTATGATGAGCTGTGGGACGGCGATCTGGATAAATGGAAGAAAGCCGGACGCCGTATCATTCCATATAAAACAGTAAAAGCACGCGAGGTCTGGCACACGATTATCGAATCCGCATGGAAATCCGCAGAGCCGGGCGTCGTATTCATGGAATACTATAACCAGATGTCCAACAGCTGGTATTTCAACCCGATTATCTGTACGAACCCTTGCGGCGAGCAGGGACTTCCGGGCTGGGGCGTATGCAACCTGTCCGCGATGAACCTGTCGAAGTTCTATGATGAAGCGAACCATGACGTTGCCTGGGATGAGCTGGCTACAACGACACGGTACTCCGTGCGTTTCCTGGATAATGTCATTGACCGGACGCCGTACCATTTTGAAGAAAACGAATTGAACCAGAAAAAAGAGCGCCGCGTGGGTCTCGGAACGATGGGTCTGGCCGAGCTGATGATCAAGCTGAACATCCGTTACGGCAGTCCGGAATCGTTGGAGTTTCTGGATAAGCTGTATGGCTTCATCGCCCGCGAAGCGTATCTCGCTTCCGCCGATATTGCCGAAGAGAAGGGTTCGTTCCAGGCATTCGATGCCGAGTTGTACCTGCAAAGCGGCTTCATGAAAAATATGGCCGAGGTGTATCCGGAAGTTGCCGAAGCGGTGCGTGAAAAAGGCGCACGGAACGTTACCGTCATTACCCAAGCGCCAACGGGCAGCACGGGTACGATGGTCGGAACATCGACAGGCATCGAGCCGTATTTTGCCTTCAAATACTTCCGTCAGAGCCGACTCGGTTTCGACGAGCAGTTCGTGCCGATTGCCCAGGATTGGCTGGACAGCCATCCGGGCGAAGAGCTTCCGGATTATTACGTCACGGCGATGAGTCTCTCCGCCGAGGATCACATCCGGGTGCAGGCGGCAATTCAGCGCTGGGTGGACAGCTCGATCTCGAAGACGGCCAACTGTCCGTCGGACTTTACGGTTGAAGATACAAAACGACTGTATGAGCTGGCATTCGATTTGGGATGTAAGGGAGTAACGATCTACCGCGACGGCAGCCGTGACGTGCAGGTGCTGCAGACGGAGAAAAAAGAAGATAAGGCCGTCGAAGCGACCACAGCTTCTACTGCGGAAACAGCGCTTGAGCAAAGCGCGGCAGGCCAAGCCGCAGAGGATGCAACGAACGTGGAGCCGGCGGCTGCCAGCGTGGCCGTGACAGCCTCAGCGAGCAAGAGCGGGTTGGATAAGCAATACAAGAAGCGTCCGCAAGTGCTGCGCGGCGCAACCTATAAAATGAACACGCCGTTCGGCATGGCGTATATTACCATCAACGATCTGGACGGTATCCCTAGCGAAATCTTCCTGAACGTCGGCAAGGCCGGTTCGGATGTGTTCGCAATGGCGGAAGCCTTGGGCCGCGTCTGCTCCTTGTTCCTGCGTTACGGAGACCACGGCAATAAGGTGGAGCTGCTGATAAAGCACCTCAAGGGCATCGGCGGCACCGGCGCGATCGGCTTCGGCGCAAACCGCGTAGAATCCATCGCCGACGCTGTGGCGAAGGCGCTTGAGACGCACGTGGCGAACAACGCCGGGGTGGATCATGACCATGATCCGGCACCGGTCGCAGCCACGATGGCGCCTGTCGATGCAGGCGAGGCCGAGGCGACGGCAGCCGCAGGGTATGGCGGACACGGCTCCCACGCAGGCGGCAGCTCGATGTCGCTGGATCTGTGCCCATCCTGCGGCGGTGCATCCTTAATTAACATCGAGGGATGTAAGACTTGCGGGAACTGTGGGTATAGTAAGTGTTCGTGAGGAAGCCGTTAGAACAGGACATTAGCAGCAGGTGTGATATTTCATAATTTTTTGGATTTGTTTCAGAATAAATTAGATAGAAAATTCCAAAAATCCTTAGAAACGATTATTTATTCATTTAATATAATAATTATGCAGATAAGGCCAGACAACAGGTATTGTTGTTCTGGTCTTTTTGGTTAGGAGGATTATTTTGCTGAATAGACCTTATATTTATGAAGATGAATCAATTGAAGGCTACATAAATAGGGTAGCGGCACTAAATTATCGAACTGAGAACTTACTGAAGTTCCCTTAGACATATTAAAAAAATAACATATTACAAATTACAAGGTTATCCTTGGCAAAGAGAACTATCCCTGATTGGTTATGAAAAATCGGATCCAATATTGCCCGTATTGTATTAACAATCAGATTTATCATCGATATATATGGGGAGTTCTTCCTTTAAAAATCTGTTTGGAACACGAAGTTATTTTGATAGATCACTGTAAAAATGTAGTTCTACACCTTTAACCGTAAACTGAAACAACTCGGCATTCATTTAACTTGAAAGAGGCTTAGTTTTACACTAGGTCTATTTTGTTTTGTTTAATGTATTAATTCTTGTATTAACATCTCTTCTTATTCAAAAGTCACTAGTTGTTTATTACAAACAATTCGTTAAAGTGAGCTTGAAAAATGTCGGCAGCTCCCCGGTTGAGTTCCGAGAAGCAGTCGCAGCTTAAAGATATCTTTTTATTCGTGTCTAATTGACAGGGGTATGACCAATATAGCGACTACGAATAGGGCTACGTTCTTGTCCTTCGACATGTGTCAAAATTTCAACTGATCAAGCTGTCGGCAAGGCCATGCAAGCTCATTTTAGCAAGCTTTCAAAAGATGTATGGATCTTCGTTTGTTTTAAAGGATGTAGCGAAGAGGTTATTTATTTCGATACTTTTTTTCCAGAGATATATAATTTTCTTTGAGTACTTTGATTTCTTTTATCAATGACTTGTAAGAAGAATAAACAGATGATCCAATTATAATCAGAAGAACTCCTGAAATCGGAAGAATAAATCTTAAAGTGAAAATATTATAAAAATATATGTCCGGGGTGTCTGATCTTACTGATCTAGGAATAAAGAGAAGCAAACCTATGACAATGAGAAGAATTCCTGCTAAGAGAGAAATACAGTATAAAACTTTGTGTTTTTGTGATTCCAACTTTTGCTCACCCCTCCTGATAAAATAAGGCAGTTGAGAATAAAAGTCTCAACTGCTTGTGCTCTTAAAAAAATCAACCTTTATAATTAGATAAATAATAAAGTTCAGGACTAAAGCCTTTTAGAATAAGTACCTTCCCACTTAGAGTAGTTTACCGTCGTATTGTATCCTAATCCAATATGTCCTTTCAAATTGTTTAAGGATGTAGATGCCCGATGATAGAAAAATTAGAACTATTGGAGTACAAAGAACCATCTGCATAGCTTTGATTCAAGTTATAATGGCCAAACGATAAACAGAGAAGGCTGGATGCATAGTTCAATAGGTCGTTCGAGAGTGTTTGGAGATTATTTGAGAATCTGTTTTTACGGTGACCGTTGAGACATACTTCACTTAAATAAGGAAAGTGGAGAGACTCATTTATACTATGGATGATTGATATATTCATCCGTCAGCGGTAGTAGATTAGTCCGACGTTGGTCTGATCAACATGATTTCATGTCGGGGGAACAATCCCCATAGAAAGTCTCTAATTTATCGGTACAAGTTCTTGTTCCGAGCTTCGCCAGCTCCACCCACAGCTTCTGAATTTAGAATTCTGGCTAAGCCAATCCGGCATACAATTATAGCCTGATCGCGTTAATGCCAGCATGGTTATACCAAAAAACCAAGACCTGCTGGAGCAGGCCTTGGTTTGGGTGTGATTATCGTATTACGCTGTCACAATTAGCATTGCCTTTACGCAGGCAGAAATCTTATTCGTAGGTCAGGCTGTCCAGAATTTCCTTCACGCTCAGTTCAGCGCAAGCCATGGACGTATCGGCTACGCCATAATACATCTTCACGACATCGCCATCGACCAGTGCGCCGCAGGAGAAGACAACGTCTCCGAAGAATCCGTTCTTCTCATAATCTGCTTCCGGCTCCATGATCGGTTGACTGGAGCGGGCGATCACTTTGGATGGATCGTTCAGATCCAGCAGCAGGGCCCCCATGCAGTAGCGGTGATCCAGGGTTGCACCGTGGTAGAGCTCCAGCCAGCCTTTTTCCGTACGGAATGGAACGGCACCGCCGCCCATACGGCCGCTGTCCCACATGCCATCACGCAGACCCGCCAGATGTTTGTGATTGCCCCAGTATATAAGGTTATCGGATTCGGCAACCCACATTTCCGGATTTCCCGTGCTTTTCGTGGTTGGACGATGCAGCGCATAATATTTGCCGTTAATTTTCTCAGGGAAGATCAGAACGTCCTTGTTGTCAGGTCCGAAAATCATGCCGTGATGCGTGAAGTTCACAAAGTCTTGGGTGGACACCATCGACTCGCCGACACCGACAGGCGATACGGCCGAGAAGTAGATATAATACGTTTCGCCGATTTGCGTTACACGCGGATCCTCGATACCGAACGTTTCAAGTGACTGTGCCGGATAGACAAGCGGTTTATCATCGATGGTAAAGCGGTGCCCGTCCTTGCTCCGTGCTACACGAATATAGGACAGAGAGGTCAAGTATTCGAATGTAGCGCTTTGATTCACGTTGCGAATGACACGCGGGTCGGAGAAATCATAACGCGCATCATCGGTACGGAATTCAAGAATGTCCAGCTTCTGCGTGTCTGCATTGAAGACAGGTGCCTTGACAATCATCGGATCAGAGCTAATGGGGCGCTCCGCTACACGGAGAAGCAGCAGCACTTCACCGTTATATTCGGCTACGCCTGCGTTAAAAGCGCCAATCACTTCAAAACCGTCATGATACGGCTTCACGTCAGCCGGTGTAACCAGAGGATTCTCCTCATATCTGTATATATTCATGGTTGTTTACCCCTATCCAATAAGCATTTTTTTGTATATGCGAGCTTGTCACCGAACCTCAATGGGTAAGGCAGCGGGATCTTTTATCCTATTGCTCGAATTTGAGGAACGGATCTTCGATTGTCACACGATGCGCTTCCGCATCGCTAATCCCTGCGTAGAGATCCGCGGTTCCATCTGGCTTGCGAACCAATCCTCCGCTAAATACAACATCAGCCAGATCCGGACGTTTGGTTTCACCCGGCAGGAATTCGGCCCGTACGGCAATCAATTCCATATCACTAAATGCGCCTGTCTGTGGATCGAGCGCAAACACCATCGGATAATAGTGACGATCACCGGCTTCATCAAAGCTGGCCACATGGCCAAGCACGCCGACAAGTCCATTGTTCAAAATGTGCAGCTCATTAGCCCCGCCCCATTCCGCATCGATGAATTGATCAGCCAGGAGGGGAGCATCGTTAATGAGTTCTATCGTCACGTCGTCAAGCGATTTCACCCTGGTAAAACCAATCTTACCTCGGCCGCCTTTTTCGCCTTGAGGACGTGTGAACACGCCGATTTCGCCGCCGGCCAGCTCCGTGAGGCGTAAATCCTTCATCGCGTCGGGTCCCGTGAAGAAAGGGGAGAGATCATTCAGCGTTTTGCCTTTCCGGAATACGGTTCTCCACATCAGCGCATTCTCCATCGTAGGATGAGGGAAGATCTCAACGCCGCCTAGGACCAGTTCGCCTTGAATGAAGGTAAAGAACGGATCCTGAAGCGTAAAGACAGGCGCTCCTACTTTCGGTATCCAAGTGCCGTCCTGCTCCACGAAAAAGTGGATTTCGGAATGCTCGCTGTCCCGCGATTCTACCCGGCCTGCAATCACAGTGACTCCATCAATCTGGAAAGGGGCTGTGATATTATACACATCCTTGTCACCTACACCCGTAAACTGAAGTTTTACCGGGTTCTGAACGGTGGATTTCTTGTCTCGATATGCTTGCAACAGCGCTGCGCATGTTTGTACTGCTGATTTATTCAATGCCACGAAGATGATGCCTCCTTCTATATAAATAAAAGATAACTGCTCTTAGGAAACCCAGACAACCGCCGTGTGAGGGGGGACTTCGACTACAGACCCGCCGAGCGATAAGGGTTCTTTGCTTGCAGCAACCAACTCCAGCTTCTGGTCAGACCAATCGCTTAGGTCCAGATGGAGCGGCTCGCTCCCGAACTGGAGCACAACGACGGCTTCATCGCTGCTGAAGCGTTTGGTATACACGATTGCCGAACCCTTCAGTTGATCCA
The DNA here is from genome assembly GCF_056173265.1 of Paenibacillus sp. QJM3NY_38. NCBI lineage: Bacteria > Bacillati > Bacillota > Bacilli > Caryophanales > Paenibacillaceae > Paenibacillus > Paenibacillus sp. QJM3NY_38. The sequence goes on along the minus strand of NZ_CM149665.1, from coordinate 5,079,567 downwards.
ACTTGACGTAATCGCCCATGGAGAGGGCCGGGTACTGAATTCGGAGCTTAAGCAGTCTTTTATAAAAAGCAAACATGGAGTTCGTTTGCTGCTGCTGTGCTTCTGCATGGATCTGCTCATACCCGGGACCCATTCCGATCCAGGGCGCCTGATCCGAGAAACCGCCGTAACGATTTCCATTCCACTGCATAGGAGAACGGGAGTAGTCCCGGCTTTTGGTACGTGCTATGTTCAACGCTTCTTCTTCTGTGCGTCCATTCTTCAGCGCGACTTCATAATGACCAAGACCCTGAATATCCCGCATATCCTCGATCCGGTGCGCGATGTGATTTCTCATCCCGATCTCGTCGCCATAGTAGATAAATGGGATCCCCTTCGCCGTTAACATGAGGGCTGCCATCAGTTTGGCTCTCTGCTCCTCAAGCTCGGCATCGCCTTCGCCGAATCTGGAAATGTGGCGCGGCATATCATGGCTGCTGAAGAACAAGGTCGGCAATTGATCCGGCGCATGTTGTTCTTCCATTAATTTGATCTGTTTATATAGATCCGCAGGCAGGAACTGTTCCTGACTGCCCAGGTTAAAGTTGAACACTACATCGAGAAGGCCGCTGCCGCTGTAGCGGCGCAGGATGTCCATATCCTCGGAGCCTACCTCGCCTACCATGAAGATGCCATCCCGTTCATGCACGAAACGGCAGATTTCGCCGATCGCTTCAACAATCCCATCCTGGTTCTGATCATACAGGTGAATCTGATCGCCGTTCCCATCAACCGGGTTATCCTGGAATTGGCCGGAGACTTTAAGAAAATTGATCACATCCAGCCGGAAGCCGTCAATTCCCTTATCCAGCCAAAATCCCATGACGTCTTTCATTGCCTGACGGACTTCCGGGTTGGCCCAGTTCAGATCAACCTGTTCCTTGGCAAAGGCATGGTAGTAATACTGCTCTGTATCCGGATCCCACTCCCAGGCGCTTCCACCAAAGAAGGATTCCCAGTTATTCGGTATCCCTTGATCTGAAGGAGACTTCCAGATGTACCAGTCACGCTTCGGTGAAAGGGCAGAGGATTTGGATTCCTGAAACCAGGGATGGGCCGACGAGGTATGGTTCAGCACCAGATCTACAATGACCCGGATCCCTCGCTGGTGAGTTTCTTCTATAAACCGCTCGAAATCTGCCATTGTCCCGTAATCCGGATCTATGGCGTAATAATCCGAAATATCATAGCCGTTATCGATCTTGGGTGATTGATAGAAAGGAGTCAGCCAAATTCCGCCAATCCCGAGCTCCTTCAGATAATCCAGCTTGGATGTAATTCCGGGAAAATCACCAACGCCATCCCCGTTTCCATCACAGTAGCTTGGCATATAAATCTCGTAAAAGGCGGTTTTCCGCCACCATTTCATTTGAGTCCTATCCATACGTTTTTCCACTCCCGGATGAACGGCGTGTCCATCCCTTTTATTTAAGAAGAAGCCCGAATAGCAGGTTGTAAAGTACAGACCTCTTATACGAGCTTCCTGCAGCAAATCTGATGTGGTTTTGAAGCCATCCGTGATTTATTTGAGACTGAACTGCATCCCTTCCTTGAACTTCTTGCCGAAGATCGCGAACATAATAATAATCGGCACGGTGAGCAGGACGGATGCGGCATACAGCGGACCTGGATAACTGCCATACGGTCCGAACATCTGGGACAAGAGAACGTTGAGTGTCAGCATATTGTCACTGCGTACGATGAGCATATCCCATAAAAGTTCTGTCCAGCGTTCCATCAGCAAGAACAGGAAGATAACCGCGGTAATGGACTTGGACATCGGAATCATAATTTTGTACAGAATCTTGAAATCCGAAGCGCCGTCCAGTTTCGCGGCTTCAATAAATGCATCCGGAACGGCTTTAAAGAAGTTGGTGTACATGAAGATCGCCCACAAGCTGACGGCCTTCGGTATAATCATTGCCCAGTACGTATCAAACAGTCCGACCTTCTGGATAATGAGGAAGTTTGGAATCAGCAAAATGATCGCCGGAAAGAACATGTGGAACAACACAAAGTTATTCACGGTGTCGCGTCCACGGAATTTCAATTTGGACAATGCATAGGCAACCATAATACCGAACAACATCATCAGGAAAGTGGAACCGACGGAAACGATAACGCTGTTAAAGAATGAATTCATCCAAGGTCTGGCAATGCCGACCTCACCGCCGGAGAAGAGCCATTCATAGGATTTTAATGAGAATTTGCTTGGAACGAGCTGCCGGTCCACCTGTGACCAATCTGCAAAAGAGTTGAGTACCATGTACAAGTAGGGGTACACCATGACGAGAAGCAGAAGGGTTGCCAGTATATAGCGGCCCGTGAGTCGACCTTTACTGTTTTTCTTAGACCCAACCATTGCGTTTACCCCACCCTTCCAGCAGTTTTCGAATCACATAGATAGAGATAAAGGTAACGACAGAAGCCATAATGGCTATCGCTGAAGCATATCCAGCTTGCAGATTCGTAAATGCTTGATTGAAGATTTCCATCTGCCATGTATTCGTTGCAAAGTTCGGTCCGCCGCCTGTCAGCTGGTAAACCTCTGTGAAGATACCGAAAGTAACGCCGAACGAGAGAATCAATGTTGTATATAGAGCAGGGTACAAGAGAGGCAGTGTAATCTTCCAGAATCGTTGTCTGTCGGTTACTCCATCAATTGCAGCTGCTTCGTAGACTTCTTTATCAATACTTTCAAGGCCTGAGGTCAGGATCAGAGCATAGTAACCTGTGAATTTCCAAGCCAAGATCAAGCCGACAATAAACAGTGCCGAGAACGGCGTGCCCAGCCAGTCAATGTTAATTCCGAACGTTCCTCTTAGGAACTCATTGACCGGACTGTTATAAGATAGAAAACCTTGTACGATCAGGGACGCTACAACCCCTGAGGAAAGATAGGGCAGGAAGAACCCTATTAGGTACACGCTTTTAAACTTAGGCAATCCTTGTATGACAACAGCTACGGCAAGTGACATGGCCGTCACCAGAGGAACAAATAACATCATGAATTTGTAGGTAACCCAAAAGGCGGATTGAACCCCTGGTGCTGCCATGGCTTTTCGGAAATTATCCAGCCCTACAAAATCAAAATCGGGAGCGATGAGGTCCCAAGTCGTAAAAGAAAGGTACAAGGACCAAATCAGCGGCCCCAGGAAGAATACCAATCCGAAAATAATGTAGGGACTGGCAAATAGCCAGCCCAACTTATTATTTTGTTTATTAATCATTATTGAAGTTCACCTTCAATCGCTTTCTTCATATTATTCCAACCGGTTTGCGGATCGATTTCGCCGCGGATGACCTTATTAAATGCCTCTTGTCCGATAAAGGTTTGAAGCTCATTGAATTTAGGGTTATCCATCGCAGGAACCCCTTTGGACACCGCTTCTGCATATGGAGCCAGTTCCGGTTTTTCAGCGAGGATCTGCTTGAAGCCTTCCACTTCGTTCAGATCATCACGTGCTGGAGGCAGGTTGGTTTGCTTAAACCATTTCACGTCATTCTCCTCATTGGAATAAACCCATTTCAAGAATTCAGCAGCAGCCTGCTGTGAAGCTTCCGGTGCACCTGAGAAGATAACAAGGCCTTTTGCATCCGCATAGGTTTTTGCATCGGCCGGATCCATATGATCCGGAACCGGAGGCAGGGTCAGGGTGAAGTTCTCTCCATATTTAAGTTCAGGATATTTCGTTGCCCACATATCGAATGTCCAAGGACCGATATCGGTGAACACACCCGCACCGGTTTCAAATGGGTCGGTTGCATTTTGAGAAAGGATGCCGCCAGCTTTGTCATCTGCAACCAGCTTCGTTCCTTCGATGAATTTGTTGCCGTCTGATGCTGCGTTGTAGAGCAAGAAGAAGTCAAACCAGCGTTTCCAAGCTGTAGGGTCGGCAAGGTCAGCACCTTTGGCCCACATATACTTATCCGGATACTTCTCTTTCAGTTTCGCAGTTGCCTCCAGAACTTCGCTGTACGTTTGGGGAGGCTCATTGTATCCGATCTCTTTCAGGAAGTCTGTACGCCATCCGATAAGCATCGGGTTTGAATAGATCGGCAATACATATTGATGACCATCCGCGAATTCCCACGGCGCAATGGTTTCTGTCATGTTCCGGGATTTTACCATCTCTTCGAACTGCGGCAGTTCGTCGAGAGGCAGGAGCGCTTTGCTGTTTGACAGTTGAGCAGCAAATCCACGGTTAATATTTTCAGCTACTGTCGGTGCATTACCGCCTGCGATGGCAGCCTGAATGCTTGCTTCAGAGCTCGGTGATTCTTTAATCGCACTGACGTTAACCTTTACTTTCGGATTTACAGTTTCATATTCTTTGGCCATCTCCTGCCAGAATGCTTGCTGTGGCGGATTAGGCGCTGCCCAGAATTCTACGGTGGTTACACCGTCTGCGCTTTGTTCGCTGTTGTCGCCGTTACCACAAGCTGCAAGCACCGTTCCACCTACCAATGTAATTGCAAGAAGCAAAGAAATTCTCTTTTTCTTCATGTTGACCCATCCTCCCAAATGCAATATGTCCTCCAAAGAACAGAGGGTAACACCGCTGAGTTTGTAACGTTACAAAAAGATGATTACAAATTACTGAAAGCGTTATATTCACATTATTATTCAGGAATACCTGTTTGTCAACGCTTTTTAACCAAAAATACCATAAACAATTAATTCCTGTGAGACATATCACAAAATTGTGTCACTTTACATTTTTGCTTTGTAACGTTAAAATAATGTTAGTAATGTTTGATCTAAATCTTTCAAATCTCCATTGGTTTTCGGTATAGTATGATGTGAATCCATTACTTCTATACAACCATTCCTATATAAGAGAAAGGGTCGTTATCCTTGACTAAGTCGAAAATTACGATGCAGGATATCGCAGACCACCTGCAAATATCTAAAAATTCGGTTTCGCAAGCTCTATCAGGTAAAGGCGGTGTCAGTGAGGAAACGCGCAAGCTCATCACTCAAACTGCCGATGAGTTAGGCTATGTTTATACGGGAAATCGAAAGCGGTCCTCCGATCCGGAGGATATGACAGCGTCTACAGGCAGTATTGCTCTTGTAGCAACGGACTTTGCTTTTTCCTTGCGGGGGTTTTTCGGGGAGATTTACTTGACTATTGAACAGGAAGCACAAAAACGAGGCAAGAAGTTACTCATTCAGTCCATCTCCCAGCAGATGATGAAGGACGGTACGCTGCCTCCTTTTGCCCAACAAAAAGAAGTAGACGGTATTCTTATCCTCTCCCATCTGAGCACCGATTATATGAACAAACTGATTGATACTGGTATTCCTACCGTCCTTATCGATCATCATCATCCGGATGTACAGGCGGATGCCATTCTGACGAACAATCGGTTCAGCGCTTACCGTGTCGTTAAATATCTTCATGAGCTTGGGCATACCCAAATCGGTTTCGTCGGGAACACCTCATTCTCTCCAAGTTACTATGAACGCCTTGAAGGTTTCACCCTTGCTCATCATGAACTGGGCATCACGCTCCATCCGAAGTGGATTCTTAGCGATGCGCTGGAGGATCAAGAGTATATGGAAAAACGGATGCGGGATCTGGACGAACAGCCCACCGCATGGTTCTGTGTCAATGATGGCCTTGGTTTTATCGTGAACTCTATCATTTACAACCTGGGCTTCCAAATCCCTGCGGATATTTCGATTGTCAGCTTCGATAACGGACAGCTTTCCAGACTCGCAACTCCCAAAACCACCACGATGGCAGTGGATCTGGCCCTGTTCGGCAAAACAGCGATCAGACAGTTATTCTGGCGGATGGATCAACCGGAATCTCCCTATGTGGAGATTCTGCTGCCAACAACCCTGATCGAACGTGATTCAACCGCAGTCCCGCGTGATTAATTTAACTTTCTGAATAGATGGAGGCTAATGAACATCATGACTACACAAGCTCAAGCACAAGCAGTACGGGCTTACGAACAATGGCTGAACAGCCGAGTAGTTGACGAAGCATTCAAAGAGGAGCTTCGCAATATAGCAAACAATGAGAGTGAGCTTACAGATCGATTCTATAAGGAGCTGGAGTTTGGAACCGGGGGACTGCGCGGAGTCATCGGTGCCGGCAGCAACCGGATCAATATCTATACAATAGGTAAAGCGACGCAAGGACTCGCGGTGACCCTGAGAGAGCAGTACGAATCGCCTTCAGCGGTCATCGCTTACGATTCCAGACGCTTTTCACCGGAATTCGCCCTTGAAGCTGCCCTGGTCCTCGCGGGGAACGGTGTAAAAGCCTATGTTTTTGAATCTCTTCGTCCTACCCCTGAACTGTCCTTCGCTGTTCGGCATTTGAACGCAGAGGCAGGGATCGTGATCACCGCAAGCCATAATCCTCCGGAATATAATGGATATAAGGTATACGGCGCAGACGGTGGACAAATTACGCCGGGTATGGCAGCTCAAGTTATTGAAGCTATCGGTCAGGTTGCTTCTTTTGAAGAGATCCTGAAGCTGGATCGGGCAGAAGCGGAAGCAAACGGCTTGCTCGTATGGCTCGGCCAAGAAATGGATGATGCGTATACTCTGGCTGTTGCCGGTGTAAGCCAAAATCCCGATATCATTCGGGAAGCAAGCAATGACTACCGGATTGTATTCACGCCGCTGCATGGAACCGGCAATGTGCCTGTTCGTGCTGTACTCCATCAGCTTGGCTTTCAGCATGTCGATGTTGTCCCCGAGCAAGAGCTTCCGGATGCCGATTTTTCGACCGTGACATCACCCAACCCGGAAGAGCATGCTGCATTTGAGATTGCTATAGCTCAGGCCAAGTTGAGTGGAGCTGACCTCATCCTGGGTACCGATCCGGATGCGGACCGTATGGGAGCTGTCATTCAAGATGACCAAGGGGCGTATTTTATCCTTAGCGGCAACCAGTCCGGTGCCCTCATGGTTCATTACTTGCTCCAATCCATGAAGCAAAAAGGAACCCTTCCTATGAATGGCGCCATCATCAAAACGATTGTGACCAGTGAGCTGGGGGCTGCCATCGCTTCTGCGTATGGCATGACCGTGTTCAACACCCTGACCGGTTTCAAATATATCGGTGAGAAGATGACCCAGTTCGAGCATACCGGAGAGTTTGAATTTATTTTCGGATATGAGGAAAGCTACGGTTATCTTGCAGGCAGCTATGCGCGTGATAAGGACGCCGTCATTGCGGCCATGCTCATGGCGGAGGCAGGCGCATATTATAAGGCACAGGGCAAAACCTTGTATGAAGTGCTCCAGCATCTTTACACAACTTATGGCTATTTTGCAGAGAAGCTGGAGACAAGGACGCTCAAAGGCATTCAGGGCGTGCAGCTGATCGCAGGTATTATGAGCACTTGGCGTGAATCGGCACCAAGCGAAGTGGCAGGTATCGAACTCAGCAAAATAGAGGACTTCAGCCTGGGACTGTATGATCTGCCCCAAGAGAACGTGCTGAAATTCCATCTCGCTGACGGTAGCTGGTTCTGTCTCCGCCCATCCGGCACGGAGCCGAAGATCAAGATGTATTTTGCTGTCCAGGGGGGTACCTATGAGGATGCACAGTTGAAGATCTCTGCGCTTACCCGGGATGTAATGGCTCGAATAGATGCTTATATAGAAGATCATTCGTCATAATCCATAGAAAAAGACTGAACCAGGATGTTCGATTAAGAACGGGAAGGGTTCAGTCTGAGGTGAATGTGTCCGAACGGGCAATAAAATTAATGCTAATAGGGATAGCTTTTATGCTTCTCGTCTATTTATACAAGGTGAACCAGGTAGTAGGTTGTATGGAAACGAATCTTTTATTGTAATAATTGGTTTTTTTGATGACTTTAGCAGAATGATGCCGTCCTAATTCTTTTCCGATGGCTCGGTTTGACCATCCTAAGCGTAGCAAGATTTCTAGCTGACTGCGTTCGGTTATGTTAAGATGAGTGTAACCCATGAGATGATTCTCCTTGTGTGAATGGTGTGTGGTAACTTCATTCTACACGAATTGTTCCCGTGGGCTATTTCTATTTAGGTGTCGCACTTCATATTACAATCCGTCAAGTTTTCTTGTTTCTTGTAACCAAGACAACCAAGATAAAAAAGAAACGGAATTGGACATTCTAATTAATGGTATGCACGATTCAAGTCTAAAAATAGCAGAAAGTCATCCTTTGATAGATACAACTCACTTTGCTTACAATTATGATGAAAGTACGTTTTTACTGGGAGTGACCTTTAAAGAGAAGGAAGTTCCAACTGTTGATCAACAAGAATCATTTTTGAGGCATATTTATCTAATGCGGCAGAAGTAACAGAACTAAATGATTGGAAGGTTGCTCTTAAAGATTATAATGTTTCTTTTGAACAATTGCTTCCAGATAATAAAACGAAAGTTCTTGCAATAAAAAAAATGAACTCCGAAGTTATTGAAATTATAGAAAAATAATTAAATGCTTAGCGCTAGCTAGCAGATGACCTCTTGATTCGTAAGGCCACCGAAAAAGTCCTTAGTATGAAAAAGGTGCAACTCCTAAAGTTTTATTGAGGAGATTGTGCCTTTTTTCTGTATAATTAAGGTGTTAAATCAATTAGGTGAAAGCCGACCCCGTAAATTTCCTAAATAGCTGCACATTTCGCAATATGATTCCCAGCCCGTTTCCTACACCAATATAAGAACGTATGTTTTCTTTCCTGTATGATGCTATGGCGTATAGCTCGTTCATAGGAAAGTCTTTCTACCCCAAGAGGTTTCAAAGTTACAGCTGCTTACTTCCTCCAGGCATGGACTGTGACTTATAATAATCTACGGTGATAATTTAATTGTATATTTATGCATAATGGCTTTCCTTTGAACAAAAAAATTTTCTAACGAATTAGGGAATAAATGGATCAGGATATAATTGTGAACTTAAAAATCTAACGAATTCTGAAACAACAATAACAGAGAAAACATGATTTGCAGCCTTCGTTGTCTAATCATTTATGGAAATATCACATTTTTGATAAGAACAGGACATTAGCAGCAGGATGGTTTCTTGGATGAATTATTCTTATATATAAACAGCAAAGCCTGATTACTCAGGCTTTTTTGCTGTTTAATAAGGTTGAATTCTTCATATATAATGATTGGAACAAGTTTATAATATGGGAATAACCAACCCGGATACAACTGTGTTTTATTTACGGGTATCGGGAGTATCTGACGTACTCATCCGGTTTACGAATTTCTGTAATACGCTTATGATGGGAGTGTAATGGAGGCAAATCAAACTCATATTTCCATTCATCAAGGAGAGCCGAAAGGAGAATTTGGGTGCTTGAAAATCTTGAATTAGATAATCTGATCCATCAAGCAGATGTTTCAATTCCATTAGTAGTCATGATGTGTGGTGTGGCTGGATCAGGAAAAACAACATTGGCTCAACGGCTAGAGCAGAGGGGCTTTGCACGTCTCTCCATAGATGAAGAGATATGGTCTACACATGGTCGATACGGAATTGATTATCCAGTTGAAATGTATGAGCAACTTAAAGTTCAAGCCGAGTTAAAGCTGTATAAGGAACTAGTGAATCTGTTAAAGGAAAAGCGCAATGTGGTTATTGATTTCAGTTTCTGGCAACGTAAGAAACGAAATGATTATAAGAAGCTGATTGAAGATGGAGGAGGAGAGTGGAGGCTTATTTATTTGAAAGTTCATCCTAATGATTTGCGTGAACGACTTCGCATTCGGAGCCAGAGATTCGATGCTAATGCTGCATTTACAATAACCGAAGAAATATTATCTGCCTTTCTCAAAGGTTTTGAAGTACCTACTGGTGAAGGGGAAATTATCATCGAGTAAAAGAATAATCAATGTCAACTAGTGGTATTGAGGATTTAATGAAGGTATACGGACGCGGTGCCCTTCGGACCGGTTGCGTTTGCTTTCTTAAGCCTCTCTGGTTCGTAGGTATCCAAAGGTTATATAAATTCATTTAAAACCGGAAAGGATGGGAAACGATGAAATTTGAGATTTTAAATGTCCCCTCGTATTGGAAAACTGAAATGAAGCAAAAATATATTCAACTTTATGAGGAAAACAGCAAGTTGGTTGTTCTGTTTCCCGGGAAAAACTATCCTTGTGATAAACCAATTCTACATTTTGCTGGAACCTCCGCACTTCAAAGTGGTTTTGACTTAATGATATTAGAATATGGATATCAAGCTGCGAGAACGGATTTGGATGTTAATGAACTGCAAAGAGTAATAGAAGATAGCCACGAATCGGTTCAACGAATCATTAGCAAGTATAAACAAGTTGTTTTTATTAGTAAGAGCATAGGAACAATCGTTGCTGGAGAAGTTCATGGGAAACTCGAAATTCCAATCAAACATTTATTTTTGACACCAATTAAAGACACCATTCACTATATCAACAAATTCAATGGACTTGTGGTTTATGGAACAAAGGATGAAGTGTTTAGTAAGGAACTTGCAAACCAAATTAACATAGACAAAGCCAGAGAGGTCATTGAAATTCCTAATGCAAATCATGGTTTAGAGACCCAGAATGTTGAGGAAAGTATTGAGATATTAAGTAAGCTTGTAAGGATATATATGGAGTTTCTAAATAAGTAATCAGGGCATCCCGTAAGATCTTAGATCTTTTGGGATGCCCTTTAAAATGTACACTCTTCAATCCTCAGTTAATATTTTGCATTTTCGCAGGCGATGGAGCCGCACCTGACTTTCGTTTGGCTAGATCCATCTTACGCTGGAGCATGCCAAGCACAAGATCCGCAACGATTGCCAGCACGGCCGCAGGAATGGCACCTGCAAAGATACGGAGGGAATTATTGCTGTTCAGTCCGGCATAAATTTCCCGTCCCAGCCCGCCTCCTCCGACGAGGGGAGCAATCGTTACCACACCAATGGCGATGACGGCCGCAATACGCAGGCCTGACATGATATACGTCAGCGCAAGCGGGAAACGCACTTTCACGAGCATTTGGAAGGGGCTCATTCCGATTCCTTTTCCGGATTCAAGATAGCTTGGATCCACCTGTTTTAACCCAACATACGTATTCCGTGCGATTGGATTCAGGGAATACAGGAAGAGTCCCACCATGACCGTTGTCGTCCCGAGTCCCATCCATAACATGAGCACCACGAGCATGGCCAAGCTCGGTACCACCTGCAGGATATTGGTGATAAACAAAATGATTTTGGCTGCCCATTTGCTCTTAGAGCAGAGGATGCCAAGCGGCACTCCGACAATGAATGCCAGGCCCAGACCGATAACGACCATCGTAATATGCTGGATGAAATACTCCCAGAGCAACCCCTGATTTCGTGATATATACGACAAAAAGTCGGCAAATGTTAAATGTTCACTTTCCATGCTTACCCTCCTTTAGCTTTTCAAGAGGCCCTGCTCTTTCAAAAACGCGATTGCGACCTCCCGCTCGCTTTTCTTCTCAATGTCCACCTGATAATTAAGCGATATCATCGTATCTGCATCCAGATGACCGATTAAAGGCGCTATCGTATCCTGAATTTCAGGATGCTTCTTCAAAAGGTCCGAACGCAATACCGGACTTGCATCATATGGAGGGAAGAATTGCTGGTCATCCTGAAGCGTCTGCAATTGGTAGGCTTTCAGCCGGGAATCCGTTGAGTAGGCCAGCACGATATCCACCTGCTCATTGGCTACCGCACTGTATACCAGGCTAATTTCCATAGGGAAGACCTGACCGAATTTGATGTCATACTCTTTGGAGAATGCCGGATATCCATCCGTGCTTCTCTCGAGCCATGTCGTATCTACCCCAAGCTTCATGGTGTCCATGTCTTTTTTGACATCGGAGATTTTGGTGTACCCGTTGGCTTCGGCAAGATCCTTTCTTACCGTGAACGCGTAGGTGTTCTCAAAACCCAAAGGGTTCATCCAGGTGAACCCGAAGTGTTCCTGGAATCCATCCTGTGCTTCCTTCAAGACTTGATCGCGGTCTTTGGTGCCGCTGATCGGAAAATGGTTGTTGAAAATCTCACCGGTATATAGCGTCGCCATCTGAACGTCGTTTCGTTTCATCGCATTGATGACCAATGAACTGGATGCCAGATCCGGGATAACATCCACCTTCAGATCGGTTTGGTCTTCAATCAGCGCTTTATACATTTCGGCAATAATCTTGGTTTCGGTATAGGTTTGCGTCCCGATGGTAATGTCGCTTTGAATTCCGCATGCGGAGGTAAAAGCGGCAAGAGCCATCAGGCAGACTAACATCGGTATCCTCTTCAGCTTGTTCAGTTTCATCACGCCTTCCTTGTTCCGTCCGGCTCGCTGTTTACGGTTGAAGTTATTCATATCGCAGCGTCCCGGGTTTGATTCTGATGGTAGTGCTTGCTCAGCCAGCCCTCAAGCAGACCAAGCAGTCCGTCAGCTACAAGCGCCAACAGAATTGCACCGATGCCACCGATGAATATCATCTCGGGCTTATTGACACCAAGTCCAGATACAATAAGCTGGCCTAAACCGCCAGCACCAATCAGGGAAGCCAGTGTTGCCCAACTGATGATATACACGGTCGTAATGCGGACACCGGACATGATGTAAGGAAGCGATAAGGGAAGCTGAATCCGCAAAATCGTTTGGGCGGTGCTGTATCCCATCCCCCTGGCCGAATTGAGCACGCCTTTATCCACGGAGTGAAAACCGTCATAGGTATTCCGGAGGATGGGCATAAGGGAGTACAGAAACAGCGCAAGGATGGCTGGTTTCATGCCGATGCCGAGTAGCGGAATCAGAATAGCCAGAAGCGCCAGGCTCGGAACCGTCTGAAACAGGTTCGTAATGAAAAATACGATGCTGTTCATCCAGCCTACTCGGTTGTATACGAGCAGGATACCGATCGGCACGGCAACAACAGTCCCCAAAAGCACGGCAGAGAATGAGAGGACCAGATGCTCCTGCAATGCCCTTAGAATATCTGGATAACGATCCGTAATAAAACTCCAGAATGCGTTCATATCACTCATCCTCTCCGATCAGTACCGGAGGAACCATCGTAGGATAGACTTCGGCCAAATGTTTAACCACACTGCCTCTTGTGATTAATCCGAGGAAACGGTTATTGCTGTCTACGACAGGGAGGTTGCTGAGCTGATGACTGTCCATAATCTCAATAGCCTGTGGAAGCGTGCTTCCCGAAGCCACGGAAAAACGGACAGGATGCATAACGTCTGCCACGGTTTTGCCTTCTTCGCCGTATTGGTCGAGCACCCGGTAGATCGAAACTGCGCCTTGAAGCTGACGGTTACGGTCCACGATCAGCAGCGAATCGACTCGCTTCATTTCCATCATCTTGATGGCTTCAGCCAATCCCCGGCTCGGGAATGCCGTGACCGGATTCGTAATCATCACTTCATCCACAAGCGGAATTTCATAGGCGCTTTCATTTTCATTTTGCAGACGTTTTGAACCGATAAAGTCACGTACAAATTCGTTTGCGGGATGTCGTAAAATGGTGTCCGGTCTACCTGTTTGAATTACTTCGCCATCTTTCATCAAAACGATGGTATCCGCGATTTTAATAGCTTCATCCATATCATGGGTCACAAAAATAATGGTTTTATTGAGCTCCTGCTGAAGACGGATCAGCTCATCCTGAAGCTGCTCGCGGCTGATGGGATCCAGTGCGGAGAACGGCTCGTCCATCAGGATAATATCGGGTTCAGCTGCCAGCGCGCGCACTACGCCTACGCGCTGCTGTTGTCCGCCGCTTAGCTCGGATGGATAGCGTGTAGCATATATGGTGTGGTCTAGTCCGACCATGTCCAACAATTCATTTACTTTTTGATCTGTTTTGTCTTTATCCCACTTCTTCAGACGCGGAACCACGCCCGCGTTCTTGGAGATATTCATATGCGGAAATAAACCAACGCTTTGAATGACATAGCCGATATTGCGTCGAAGTTCAACCGGATTCAATCTCGAGATATCCTTACCGTCAATCAGAACTTTGCCCGAGGATGGCGTATTGAGCGCGTTGATCAGCTTCATGGTAGTCGATTTGCCGCAGCCGCTCGGTCCGATGAGGACGGTAATTTCTCCTTTTTTGAATTCCAGATTAATGTCTTTCAGCGCGTGAAAGCCATTATCGTAAACCTTGTTCACATGCTCCAGTACTATCATTCAATCGCCCCTTTGCAAGCAGTATCCATATTATGCGGAGCATTTGGCATATCATCCATCGGGGACCCCAAAAACTGTTGAGGGAAAAGCGCGGTGCCAGAGATATGAGAAGGCTTCAGCCTTGTTATGTAGAAATGGAAAATAGCTAAGCAAGTTAGCAATAAAAAAATCAAAATGGAATAGGATTAAGCGCATGATTAAGGGGTGGAGAAAGATCTAAGAGGGAAGCCCTGAGGGTACTAACAATTTAAGTTAAAAATCTTCGTTATGGCATTGACTTACATACCCAAAATTCCACCTTTATATGCAGTGTAGCTTTCCAAACTATGCAATCCCTTGTTACATCCATCCGAAGAAGTATTCCAAGCCTGTATGCCCCTGTTCGTATCGGGAAAATATGCGTTCTCATACATGAATCCCTGTTATACCTGCGCGAATCAAGCAGCAATGTCATTGTGTCACTGCTTCTCTCGGCCCAAATGGATATATGCAAAATACGTAAGCAAGCAACGATTCCCTTTTAAGTAGGACCGTATAACTGCTCATGCAATAATATGTTTAATTCTATTACCCAGCTAGCATTGGATTGAAACATGTATATGGAACGATATTGAATATGTGATACCTTGGGTCCAGAATCGTCCAAAGGATAGATAAATGATTGACTAGTGAGGAGCGATAGTTGATTTGAGAAGGAATAACATCATATAACAAAGTATTCAAACTATTGGACTACCGTCGCTAGGTTTCAGATGTATAATAATGGAAGGGATTGCCTGAACTTTAAATGAAACGTCTGAAAATAGTAATAATAAGCGATTGTACAAATCTGATATAGCAGGAGAGCCTTAGATGCCATTAAATTACAAAAGGCCAGAAACATTGGGAAAACTTGTTGAATTAGACCAGGAACTTCATCAATTACATGGGCAAACTGTCCATGATTACATAGGCTTTTATATAAGCTTTAATAATGATGATGACAGGTATGAATGCACACCAGAGGACGCTGTAGTTTTTGGCAGAACAGGAGTAGGTGGGGACCACTTCGCTTTTTACACGTTTAATCAATCTATAAAAGATTTAGAAGAGGCCCCGATTATTTTTATACAACCTATGTTTGAGAATGCAGTAAACTTGGTTGCGAGAAACCTTAGGGATTTTCTAGCTTTATTCATCACCCTTAAGGAAATTTATGTTCTAGAACGTTTTGAATATTATAAGAGCCAATCAGATTTTATCAAGGATTATAACGAGAATTATTTGAAGGACATAGATTCACGAGAGAGTGAACTTCAATTCTTTATTGAGGAATTAAGGGAGAAGGTTGTTGAAGGAATTACTGAAATTAATGATGCATACGCATACATTACGGATATAAGAAAAGATATTCAAATACCATAAAAGTTAAATAGAACAATTGATTTCCCAAGCGTGTATACTATAAAATGGAAACTGGAATTGAAACTAAGTTTCACATAATGAAACAATGGGGGGCTACAAAAGTATGTTATACAAATTCTCTGGAATTGACCACGTTCAATTAGCGGCTCCTGAAGGTTGCGAATCAGAAGCTCGAAGCTTTTTTGCTGGCATATTAGGTTGGGTCGAAATACCAAAGCCTGAGAATCTAAGGAAGCGTGGTGGTGTTTGGTTTCAGTGTGGAACGCATCAGGTACACATCGGAGTTCAAAAGGAATTTGTCCCCGCTACAAAAGCTCATCCTGCATTTCATGTCCAGAATATAGATTCATTGAGAGAATATTTACTTCAAAAGAGTATCCAAGTGATTGATGATGATGCACGGTCTGATGAGGGCGTACAACGTTTCTATCTTAACGACCCTTTTGGAAATCGCCTTGAGTTTTTGGAATGGCTCTAAAATAAAGATAGCAGGTCTTTTTAGACTTGCTTTTTTTCTAATCGGAGAGTGA
This sequence comes from Paenibacillus sp. QJM3NY_38, assembly GCF_056173265.1. Lineage (NCBI taxonomy): Bacteria > Bacillati > Bacillota > Bacilli > Caryophanales > Paenibacillaceae > Paenibacillus > Paenibacillus sp. QJM3NY_38. Next base: position 5,063,408 of record NZ_CM149665.1, on the reverse strand, counting down.
ACTTGGCCTATTGGGCCAGGAAGTAGGTCAAAACGAATACTGGGCGAGAGAACGAAAGGAAAGTAACGGATAGGTTAAATCGAGGCGTTAGTATAGCGATCTTATAAAGGGTCTATGTAACAAATAAGGGAGACGATTCAATGACTGCAAAGCCACAACTGGTATTAGATTTAGCCGGTGTATTAGTCAGTAATTTCTCATCTACGTTTTGGCTCCAATTATCTAAGGGTACCGAAATCTCGTTTCAAGACATCCGAGAACAATTTGATGAGATTCGAAAAGATCTATGGACTGGAAAGATCAAAGAAGATGATTTTTGGGAATGGATGAGTCTGCGAATGAAGCAAATTAACAAAGAGCAAGCCAGAGCGTTATTAATTCAATCACTGGAACCTCTTCCTGGATTAAATTATTTGGCGGAGTGGAGTGAAATTGCAGATATCCATATCTTAAGTAACCATTGTAAGGAATGGTTGGAATCGATTTTAGAAAGAGTAGAACCCTATACAAAGAGCATAACGATTTCAAATCAAGTGGGTTTAAGAAAACCAGATATACAGATATATCAACATGTCGGCAAACAATTTGAAGCAGGCCAAACGGTTGTTTATATTGATGATCAAGAAAAGAATCTGAAACCGGTTATCGAACTTGGATGGAAAACCCTGTTAGCGGATAAAGAGCATAAATGGATAGAAAAAGTTGAACCCATGATAGCAATGAGGAGGAGAACACTTGATTAGAAAAGAGATTCAATTAATTCTAGATAGCTTACCGGAAGAAGAAAGACATTTACATTAAACATTAGTGACGATATAAAAGAAAGCATTTATTACAATCAATATAAGTGGCATATTTTTAGTTATGAAATACAGGATTGTCTGAAACAACATGAAGCAAGAAATGCTTTTAATGCTGAAATTAAAGATGAATTATATGTTATGTACCAAAACTCTCCCCGTGTACTTCTATACAGTAATGCAAATGCAGTAGCCGCAGAGGATTTTGATTCTCAACAAGATATCTATGTATTTAATAAAAATTTTACTTGGACGAATGTAAATACACATGAAGACATGTGTGGGCCCTATTTTTATAAAGTGAAATAATTTCGTCGTGATGCATGAACCGTGCGAATATATAGATTTGGGAGGGATTCAGGGAGTGAATAGAAAATCATTTATCATGATTTCCGTCATCTTATGCTTGCTACTTAGCGTAGGTTGCAGTAATAACCATGAAGTTACTTCTGACGACATTGGCAAAATAAGTATAGAACTACAAGAACAAAAAGAAGAATCAAATGGAACCATGTTCACACTAAAGCTGCATAACAAATCCAGTCATATTATAGTCCAAAATAATGTATATTTAAGTTTCCCCATAAAACTTGAAAACGGTGTTAAAGGGAATGATTTTAAGATAGAAACTAGAAATAATAAGCTCAATATTGGCCCGGGAGAAGAATTACTTCTTACCGTATTTGCTCCGAAGGAAATGTATGAAGGAAATCATAATATTGACTTAGAAGATCCCCATATCGAGATTAAAGGTTTCTTTAATGAAGTAACCGAAAAAAATCATTTCAGTATGATTGGAGGGCATCGTACTATGGTTGGTTTTAATGGGGAGTGACTGATGATGAATCGAAGCATTTTAATAATAATGAAATCTGTAGCCCCGAGGATATGATTCCATTGGGGGCGCTATGATATTTATAGAAAATCAATCGAGTACATAATCTAGGACGGATTTTTATTGATCCAAACGATCAGAATCAAGGAATCGGTAAAAAGTAATGAAAGAAATTGAATCTGGTGGTGGCCCCATCATCTTCTAAATGTTTTTTTGTTATTCTATTATTAAGGTAGTGAGCATGATACTAAGTGAATTTTAGGGAACTGAGAGGAAATGAAGATGACAAAGAAGTTGTATTACGAATCCGCATATATCCGGGAGTGGGAGACACGAATCACACGGAAGCTGGAACGGGAGGACGGAACCTACCTGATCATGGAGGAGACGGCCTTTTATCCGCACGGTGGAGGGCAGCCTTGTGACCTGGGGTGGATCGATAAAATTCCTGTTCTTGATGTCGTTCAGGAGGAAGGCGAAATCCTGCATAAAGTCGAGCATTTGCCTGAGAAGGAAGAGGTTAGCTGCCGTTTGGATTGGGATAGAAGATTCGACCATATGCAGCATCATAGCGGCCAGCATCTCCTGTCTGCCATGTGTCTGGAGGTATGTCAGGCGGAAACACTCAGTTTCCACCTGGGTCAGGATTACGCTACGATTGATATCTCCCGATCTGAGCTGTCTCAGGCCCAACTGATGATGCTGGAACTGGAAGTTAACGATCAGGTTTACCTTAATCGAAAAGTAACGAATTATTTTGTGAGCCGGGAGCAGGCTGCTGCCTTGCCGCTGGTGAAGCAGCCAAAGGTAACCGATGATATCCGGATCGTAGAAATTGAAGGTATCGAATATAACGCTTGTGGGGGTACGCATGTCTCCGCAACAGGTGAGATCGGAATGATCAAACTGCTCAGAGCCGAGAAACAGAAAGGGCATTTGCGTATCTATTTTAAATGCGGCTATCGTGCATTGAATGAATTCAATGCGGGAATCGAGATTTTAAGCAGCCTATCTACCAGGTTCAATACCTCTAAGGAAGAGATTCTGGACCGGATTGCAAAATGGGATCATGAACAGAAGTTGCTCCAGGCTGAATTGAACGCCGTGAAGGCTGAGAATGATGTTTACCTGGCAGGAAAGCTATTGGCAGACCGTCAGGGCAGCCTGATCCAACACGTTTTTGCGGATAAGCCGCTGAAGGATATGCAGAACCTGGCGGCAAAGCTCACCGAAGAAGCTGACGTTATCGTGCTCTTCGTGTCCAACGCAGACCATAAGGTTGTCCTCGCTCAGGGAGGGAAGAGCAGTCTCGCCTGCGGTGCGTTCTTTAAACAGTATCTGGCTGATTATCGCGGTAAAGGCGGAGGCAGCGACAAGCTGGCACAGGCTGGTTTTGCCACCGGGGAGGAGGCCATGGCGTTTTACCATTTTGCGGCGCAGTCATTAAGTTAGTTTGAAGAAATGTAATGGTCTATAACTTGAAAGCATTTAAGCGAGTTTAGCGGCATGTTTTTTAAACCAAAGAGCGTAAAACAAACACTCTGGGCATCACGCCTCAGCCTAAGATAAGTATATCTAAGCTGGGGCGTTTCATTAATACACAGACCGGTAAGGGGAAAGCGCAATTATGAGTTCTAGTTCAAGGTATCTGGAGTCAATGACATCAGATAACATAGTATTCACGCATTGGATTTCTAACATTTATATCGAACAAGGAGAAAAATGATGAAACGTATGCCATTTGAACGTCCAACCGAGCATTATGATGAACATTTGATTCATGTTGATGAGCAAATCTGTGCATTGTTGAAACAGCGGAAGGAACTTTCAGGCAACAATCCAGGTTTTCCGCCATTTGAGTATATTTCACAATGGGCGACAACGTTTGAACTCTACGAGGATTATCTAAAAGCTATTTTTGGAACGTTTATGAGCGAAGAACATTATAAACCCATGGTTGATCCAACAGGGTTCAGAAAACATATTCCGGTTTTAAAATCAGTTGTAAAAGGAATGTTCTTTTATACGCTGAACTCAATAAGACAATACGCTAATGCAAGTGTAGTAACATTCAGCATGGATTGGGACATGACAACTGAGCAAACTTCAAGTTCATACAACCTTAGCCATTTTGAACTGTATGTTGGAGAACAATATGATTGTCGAATGACCAATGGCGGGGGTTCTTCAGGCCATGCATCCTATAACTATGTAATATCTCCGCCTTTACCTGATGATATTTCAGGAATAGAGTTCGTGTTCAAGGAATTTAGCAAACCCTTTAAAAATAATGAGACAGGTACTGAAATCGTCTTCAGAGTTGAATGATTTGAAGTATTAAAATGATGATGCAGGTATTTCGAAGAATTTCACGCTGCGTTTCGGGAACGAGGTCCAGAGAAGGAGATCAAACATGAAGGACATCATAAACATAAAGAGACTAACCACATTAGAAGAAGCTGAATTATTGGATCAAGAATTTGCTGAGCGTTATGGGTGGTATCGACAAGGAGATTATTATCATAAGTGTCTAAGTGAGAACAATACCAATAAACGAGTAACACTGATTGCATATTACAATGATTCGTTAGCAGGATGCTGTCATTTAATCTATGAGTCTCAGTATCCTTATTTTCTTGATAACAACATCCCTGAGATTAATGATTTGAACGTATTCCCTGAGCATAGAAGAAAGCATATAGCAAATAGCTTATTTGATGAATTAGAGCTGCTTGCCTCAAAGACCTCTACATACATAGGGCTAGGAGTAGGGCTGTACAGAGATTATGGAAATGCCCAAAGAATGTATACATCTCGTGGATATGTGATGGATGGCAGGGGGATGACCTATAAAAATGTTCAAGTAATACCAGGAGAATCAGTTATCGTTGATGATGATCTATTGATTTATTTAGTTAAGAATCTAAAGAGTTAATGTGAGGTGCAGAATAATGAAAACCTTTACAGTCGCAACCGTACAATATAATTGCAGTGAACCTGATCAAAAACTAAATACGGAAATTGGTTTAAGATACGTAAGAAAAGCCAAAGACCTTGGAGCAGATATTGTATTATTTCCTGAGTGTTGGATAACTGCATATGCTTTTCCCGACATTGTTGAAACCAAGCTTCCGGCAGAAGAGATAGAGAATCATCCTGATTTCAAAGCTTGGTATGAGGCGGCAATAGACGAAAATAATACAGCCTTAAAATCTTTTCAAGCAATTGCGGAAGAATTATCCATTGGTATTGTCATCACGGGTTTTACAAAAGGGGTAAAACGTCCTCAAAATTCAGCCTTTGTAATTGATCGGAACGGTGAAATTTTATTAAAGTACAGCAAAGTCCATACATGCGATTTTGATACTGAACGTATGCTGGAGCCTGGTACTGAATTTAAAGTATGTGATTTCGACGGTGTGAAGATTGGGGTCATGATTTGTTACGACAGAGAATACCCAGAAAGCGCAAGAGTATTGATGTTAAAAGGGGCAGAAATCATTCTGGTTCCCAATGATTGCGGGATCATGAAGCCTAGATTACAGGCACTGTCTACAAGAGCATATGAAAATATGGTTGGTATCGCGATGGCGAACCCTCCTGGTGAACATGCGGGATGTTCTTGTGCTTATAGCCCGATTATGTGGGATTCTGATGGGAAATCGGTCGATAACACCATTATGCTGGCAGATCATATGTCAGAGGGTATATTTATTGCTGAATTTGATCTGGATGAAATTCGTAAATATCGTAATACAGAAATGATGGGCAATACGTTTAGGAAAGTGAAAGCTTATAAAGATTTACTATCTGAAAAAGTAGAAGAGCCTTTTATACGAGAATAAACGGAATCATCAGACCAAAACATATTAGTGACTGGAAAATAAAATAAATGAGGGTTTAACTGTGGATCTGGAATATAGAATCAATGATAACTGTATTGTCAGCGAGGTTGAAGAAGTATTTATTCGATCAGGGATCAGGAGACCGGTAGGCGATTCAGATCGAATTCAGAGGATGATAGGTCATGCGGATGAGATTATAACGGTAAGAGAAGGAAGTAAACTGGTGGGATTTTTAAGGGCCATCACAGATTATTCATATTGCTGCTATATTTCAGATATTGCGGTGGATACGGAATATCAAGGATTAGGAATTGGCAAGGAACTAATCAGAATATTGAGGGACAAATTAGGAGAAGACGAAATTCAATTTGTACTAACTTCAGCACCGAAAGCCGTAGGATTTTATGAGAGGATCGGATTCGAAAGGGCAGATAAAGCTTTTGTAATAAGAAGAAAGAAGAATTGACGTTATGGATCAAAAATCCTCTCGGGTTCGTAATACAAGAAACTATACGCTCAATATAATCAATAAATCATAGAATCGGTGATATAACAATGATAACAGAACTTAATAAATCAGAGTTTTATAAGATAAGACATATTACGGATAAGTGTAAGAATATCGAGGTTAGGGCTGTGGTTAGCGGGAATAACCCGGGCGGGGTCTATGTAGATCATCCAACAGAACCCACAGCAGCATTAATTTGGATTGAAGGACAAAAGGGTTTTCAGATTGTTGGAGATGCTCAGAGTACAACATTTATAACAGAACTAGCAGAATACATGAGAAATCATATAGAACCTAAACTTCAGGAGCAAGATATAAATTGGGTCGAGATTGGTCTGGATCCTGATCCTTGGGATAAAACGATACAAAACATTTTTCAGGAGCGCCGCATTTCGAGTGATACTCAACATGTGTTCACATTAAGAGGGAAGCCACAACACATTGAATTTCAAGATAGCGTTGTAAATATTCAACCGATAAATCGTGAGTTATTGAAGTCAAGACGATTGGAAAACCGTTCGTTTTTAGAAAAGAAGATATTACGATTTTGGGATTCTACAGACTCTTTCTTAGAGCAAGGGTTCGGTTACTTTGTTGAGGATAATCACAATGTGGTGAGTTTATGTTTTTCAGCATTTGTTGTAGATAAAACGCATGCAATTGATATCGAAACGCTTGAAGAGCATAAAAGAAGAAATTATGGCGCTGCAGTAGCTCAGGCATTTGTACAGGAATGTCTTCAAAAAGGAATTCGTCCATACTGGGACTGTACTCCGGAGAATACAGGGTCTATTCGACTTGCAGAGAAAGTAGGAATGACCCCTGATTTTGACTACCAAATATCCTGGTATGGCTTATCCTAATGGCACTGGTACAAGGTCCAGTAGATGAGGGAGACGAAATATTCTAAATCGAAATGAAGGAGTCATTGAATGAAGCTTATTTCTCAAACCTCAATAACTAATGGTGTAAGCATTCACTACCTTGATTCTCATCCTGATTCAGACTTTTCGTTAACTCCACTTCTTATATGTCCTGGTCTCTCCGAAACAGCAGAAGAGTATCAAGATTTACTTGAATACCTAATGCCCAGAAGATGTATTGTATTATCTTTTCGAGGGAGAGGCCAAAGTGATACCCCGCTGACCGGTTATGATTTGAAAGACCATGTTGCAGATATTGAATCCGTAGTGAAAAGCACTGGGATAAACCATTTTCATTTATACGCCTTCTCAAGAGGTGTGTCTTACGCTTTGGAATATACCAGCTTACATCCTGAACAGGTTGACAAATTGATTATTTTGGACTATCCGCCTGAGCACAAAGCGATGCCCGTGGATTGGCCTAAAGAATATATTGAAAATTATTTAATACCCTTCAATCGTTTGTCTCATATCCGCCCGGAAGCGGTTAGGGGAATTCAACGTGAATCGGTACAAAGATCCATAAAGTTTAGTTCAGAAAAGCCCGTACTTGTTGTGAGAGGGCTATTGGAAGGCTCTTTGATATCTAGTGAGGAATTGGAAGAATATAAAGAACAATTTACTAATCTGCATATAGCTGAATTAGAGAATAGCGGACATGACTTTCGAAGCACAGAAAGATCAAAGCTATATAAAATGATAAAAGAATTTGTAGAATAATCAGGGGGAGAACTCCCTTATATTCACACTCATTGCTGTCATTAGGCTGCTCGGCCTACCTGAGACATTTCGAAGGATTCGAGCGAGTGGGATCCTACGAACAAGGTGAATACCGGAACCACGAAACCACTTCCTAAAGTGTTTAAACCTAAGGAGACAATTACATGGATGAGCAATGGCGAATAGCTGAGTATGATCCAGAGTGGCGAAACTTGTTCTTGGAGGTAGGATGGAACATACGAGAAGTTTTAGGGGACATAGCAGATCGGATAGACCACGTTGGATCTACATCGATTGTTGGACTAGATGCCAAACCAATTATTGATATTCAAATCTCAATTAGTAATTTTGAAGATGTGAATCAATATAAGAATAAATTAGAGTCTATAGCGTTTGTATTTCGTAAAGAAAATCCTGATAAGACTAAAAGGTATTTTCGAGAAATTCAGGGACATCGGAGAACACATATTCATGTAAGACAAACGGGGAGTTACTCAGAACAATTGACATTATTATTTAGAGATTATTTGAGAGAACATAAAGAGGATTGCTTAAGATATTCGGCAGAGAAGCACCGGTTAATGGGATTGTACCATCATGAAAGACATAAATATGTTGAAGGCAAAGGCCCGATTGTATGGGAGTTAATACAAAAGGCACATGTTTGGTCACAAGAAATAGGTTGGAAACCAGATAAACCGGATCTGTAGGCGAATCAATGAAACTTCAAAAAGGAGTAGGGTGATACAAAAGGAGACGTTATGGAAATCGAACTTATTCCTGTTTCAGTTCAAGAGAAAGAAACATTATCGAACATGTATCAATTTTATCATTATGATTTTAGTCAATACACTAATCAGAACTTAAATGATGATGGAAGATACGGGGTGAACATTGATTTCTATTGGGAAGGTGACCCTAGATGGAACCCGTATTTCATAGTATCGTCAGGAGCATTTCTAGGGTTCTTGGTTGTGCTGTTTGAGAATCTAGACACAGATCCAGACCCAACGCATGTAATTTATGATTTTATGATTTTGAAAAAATATAGAAGAAACGGGATCGGTCGCACCGCAGCTAAACAGGCATTTGGGTTATTCAATGCAAATTGGAAAGTAGCTCAAATGGAGAGTAATACAACTGCCATATCTTTTTGGAGAAACGTAATCAGTGAATATTCCAAGAATAATTACACAGAGAGATACAGGGAAGATTCAAAGAAGTACATACAAGAGTTCAGTACAAAGTAGTAACCCCAGCGGGTGGAGGTATGATGCAGGATCGCATTAAATGGAGGATTTTTATTGAAAAAGTTACGCCTGCGTCATCTTGTAATCCTAATATCAATCATCTTGATATGTGTAGTTGTTTATTTCTCAAGCCCGATCAGATTTCAGCAAATCATTAGCTCTACGGATCATGTTAAAAAAATATATTTTACTTATCATGTTTGAAAGATGAAGTGATGTTAATGAATTCGGAGGTGATTCCATGATCATTAGAATTGCGACAAAAGAAGATATAGATCAACTTATTCGGATGAGATGGGATTTTACGCTGGAAGACGATCTAGATGGAACATTAAAAAACGAAGCTTATAGTGACTTCTACGAGGAGTGTTATGATTTTTTGTGGAAGGCTATTCAAAGTGATATTTGGAGTATTTGGGTTGCTGAAGAAAACGGCATGATCGTGTCCAACATATACATAGAACTTATTCACAAGGTACCGAGACCAGGGAGAATCACACATCCATTTGCATATATGACGAATGTATATACAAAACCTGATTATCGAGGTAAAGGGATAGGAAGTAAATTAATATCAAAGATCAACGAATGGGCAAAAGAAAATAAATATGAATTTATTATCGTATGGCCTAGTGATGAAGGGGTTGATTTTTACAAGAAAAATGGATATCAGCACTGCAAAGAGCCAATGGAAAATATGTTATGTGAGTAAAACAGTCGATATGAGTTTTAGAAGGAAGGTAATTCAAGAAATGCATATACTGCATTTAACAACATTTTAATACATCCAGCCATTATAAAATAAATATTCAACGAAAGAGAGTGAGCTCTGTGAAGGTAGTCGAACTTCATGAAATGAGATTAGTCGGAATAAGAGTAGTATGTCCCGGTGACCAGTATGTCAAAGAGATCCCCAAGGCTTCGGTTGAACTTAAAAATAGATTGCAAGAGATTCGCGACGTTGTAAAACCGGTTAGACTTGTTGGTGCATTCATCGCTGAGGATGTATCGGGAGAGAAAGATGGTTATTGGGTTTGTGTTGAGGTACATAACATGAAACAAGTTCCTGAAGGGATGGCCTCTTTAGTCATTCCACAACAAAAATACGCAGTCCAACGACATCAGGGGCCTAATGATGAAATTAGAAATACATATGAAAATCTCCATTGCTGGATACTAGAAAATAACCATGAACGATTGCCGAGATCCTGGCATCTGGAGATTTCGGATGTATGGGGACATGGGGAAGTAAATCATATTGAAGCAGACTTGTATGACACCATTAAATAGATTTTAAGTTTGATATAAACAGTGTTCTGTTCCATCGGAATAAATTGCGCCAACTGGCACTTGCTGTTATAATTTTGCGTATGAAATGTGATTGGGGGTTATACCGATGGCAATGCTGAATTGCTCATTAGCTAGGAAGTCCTCATGCAAAGCCTGATCTGGGGCGATACTTTGCGTGGGGTGCGATAGATGAATTCGATCGCCCAACCTTAACTTTATCGTTTCTAATAACAGGCTTTGCACCTTCATTTTTAATAAAAATAAGGGGCTGAAAGCTATGAGTACACCATTTATTAGAAACCACCAGTTTAACGTGATTAAAAAACAATCGGATTTCCTTCTGAAAACATTGCGAACGATCGCGGATAGAAAAGTCCTGGAAACGGTCAGGTATCGTGCCGTAACGAGCGCTTTGGAAGCATTTCCGTCTCTAACAGAGGATCAGAAGCGGATGCTTGGAGAAATGTCGACCATCGAGAAGGCCGAGGATTTCCAGAGATATCTTAACGCGTTAGAACCCTATCTGGAGCCTTATCCGACGATTTCGCTGAATCAGATTCAGAAGCTATTTCCTAAAAATAAGAAACTGAAAGTTCCGGATCTGCAATCGATCGACTTTCGATATGTAACGTATTTGGGCTGGGTGGATATTGCCACAAACAAGTTATATATCGTATATCCGTTCGAAGGAAGATTCATCGGGATCGAGGGAAGAATTACGCCGACCAACAAAAAAGGGTACTGTCTGTTCTGCAACCGGCATCAAGAGCTTGCCTTGTTCTCGGTCAAGACCAAGCCGGCGGTTGCTTCACCGGATAATCTTTCGTTCATTGGCCAATACGTATGTCTGGATAGCCAAGCATGTAATCACAGCATTACCGATACAGGGGCACTTGAGAAGTTCATTCTCTCCGCCAGCAAGTAAACACAGGAACTAGAAGTAGGCTGCCTTTAAGGGCAGCCTATTTTGTACTATGTTTTCGTTTGAAAGACATAAAGGTCATGAAAGGACGTTGAAACCTATGAACGATGTAAGATTAGTTAAGCCTCAGCTAGAGCTTGAAGAAGAATATCTATCATTTTATCAAGAATGGAAAGAATCCGGTGAGAATATGGTTCCTTGGGTTATAAGTAAGGATCCAAGTGATTTTCAAGGGATGCTGAAGGAACTCTCTAATCAAGAGAAGGGCATTGGTGTAAAGGAAGGCTGGGTCTCAGATTCAACCTTTTGGTTGGTCGATAATCAACATAGAGTATTAGGTGCAGCTAATATTAGACATCAATTAACCGAATATTTATATAATGCTGGCGGACATATTGGCTATGGCATCCGCCCGTTAGAAAGATGGAAAGGCTATGCGACTAAACTATTGGAATTGTCCTTGATTGAGGCCAAGAAACTGGGGATAAACGATGTATTAGTTGTATGTGATGCCGGTAATGTGGGATCGGAAAGAACCATTATTAAGAACGGCGGGAGGCCGGATACAGACTACATAGAGGAAGATGGGAACGTAATTAAAAGATATTGGATTAAGAATACGTGATAGTAGCGAACAAGTCAGTTTCTACAAGCAAACCGGATATACTATCGGGGCTCAGCTTTTTTATGATGAAGGCTGAGCCCCCATGTATCGAACAATCTACTCTAAAGCAGGAAACACGATGTAGTAAAGGACTCAAGATGTGCGTATCTTATGTGGTCATCTTTTTTTGTGCCTTGGATAAGAATACGATGCAAGTGATCAAAACAACAGCCAATGCGATCCACTGCGAAGTAGCGAGAGTACCAAACTGGCCCCGGATGATATCGCCTCTGAAAAACTCGATAATAAATCTCCCTGAACTATAAAAAATGAGATATAGACCTGCTATTAGGCCGTTAGTTCTTTTTCTTCTTGCAATATAGATCAGTATGAAGAAAATTGAAAAGCTAAGAACGCTTTCTAATATTTGTGTAGGGATGAGTTTGACATCATTCGGGGCAAGCTCGGATTCGTGAAACGTTATGCCAAACCAACTGTCCGTTTCTTTTCCATGGCAACAACCGGCGAGCAGACAGCCGATTCTCCCGCATCCTTGGGCTAATGCAACGGAGGGCACAAATAGGTCAAGGTATTTTAGAAAGTTGAGCTTTTTCTTCTTACAATAGACATAACCAACCCCAATCCCCCCGATAATTCCTCCGTATACCACAAATCCTTCCGAAAAATTCAGAACCATTGAAGGATCGTGGATGATATTGTTCATTTGGGTTATCCAAAACAAAAGTTTAGCTCCGGCCAATCCGCCTAATAAGCTCCAGAACGTGAGAGAGGAGACATGGGATAGTTCTACTTGTCTAGAAGCTGCTCTATAAACAACAACCTTGTAAGCGATAAGGATTCCGATCGCAATCATTAATCCATATCCATAAATGGTCACGGGTCCGATCCTGATCAATTCGTTGTACATAATTTCATTCCCCCATAATAGATTCCCTGATAAGATCTTCTGTTTCTACATGATGCGATTGAACTACAGTGTGTAGTGTAATCATCCGAAAAAAAGGGACTACGAATCCCCGCCCAACATAAAGAGCAGTAAAATGGAACAGGATCTCAGAAATGGCTTCAGCAGGGCTAACGGAACATTCACCCCTCGGTCAGGCTCAAGAACCTGCATGACCCGGTATTGCAATGTCGTATCCGCAAAATGAACGGCTGCCTCATACCGTCGAAGCTTACCGAGTTTCGCTAATTTTAATAAGACACTGCCTAAATACAGCTCGGTGCCCATCTGCCGGATGGCGAATCGGTCAGCAAACAGCTCTTGCCACGTCTGATAGTAGCGAAGAATTGGTTTAACAATCGGCAAATATCCAAAGGCGTCTGCCAGCAAGGTTGAAAAGAATGTTTTTAATCCATCATAATTACGGCAGTGGTATCGTTCATGCAGTAAAATCGCCTTTACTTCCTTGTCATTAAACATCTCTAAAACCGTTGTGGATACGACAATTTTCGGTCGCAGCAGTCCAATCGTCAGAGCCACAAAGGCATTGTCCTGTACAACAATGATTTCCGTTCCCCAGCCGCGGTACTTGTAATTGAGGCGCTTGGTTAATTTATCGTGCCTGTTGGCACGGAAGTGCTTTAACCATTTTTGCGATAAAACCAATTGCCTCGTACTTCGCCAAATGATCTGAACAAGTGTATACGCAATGATCATGTCGATTAAGACGTAATTCAGAACGGGACCTTGAAATACTCCGCTTCGGACCTGGTAGGTAATGAACATTCCCATATGTACGATGACAACAGCTACGAATACGATCATCAGCGCGTAGGTACATCTTAGCCGTGTGGTGGGATTCATTGTTTTTTCCCGTGTTTGATATCGTTTAATTTACGCTCCAGCCTTGCGATCACCTCAGGATCGACATCATCCAGCGCATCGATCATGTGGTTCACGACCAAGCTCCCGTACTCTTGAATGAGTCCCTGCGACACTTCCTTTGTCTGTTCAGTGAGAAATTGCTCCCTCGACTGCAGCGGGCTAAACTTGGCTGCCCGTGTCCGGCCGGTTCCCGTCATGACCTTTGTCAGCAGGCCTTTATCCAGAAGACGATTCATGACGGTCATTACCGTATTGATCGAGATTGGACTCTCCTGATTCAGGATGGATTGCACTTCCTTGATACTGAGTGCTTCTGAGGACCAGAGAATATCCATAATTCGAGACTCCAGTGGTCCAAAAAATCGATTCAGGCCTTCACCTTCGATATTCATTTTCTTAATCTTCATTCCTATCTCACCTCATACTACATATCGTAGTATGGTTGTTGGACAATGTCAACTTCTTCCTGCCGACACTCGCATAGCTATTCCCCTTTGCTAGTCTGTGTTGTATTTTCTTGGTTGGGCATTGTTCTTGGTACTTGCAAAGTGTCGGGGACGAAAGGTTATTTGCCTTACAATCGAGAATAAGAGAACCACAGGAGATCTAATTCTATGACGACTCAACACTTTTGGGAATTGATAGCAAGATCAAAAAAGAAAGGTGCAGAACAGGTAGAATGGTTAACTTAAGAATTAGCCAAGAATTTTGTTCCGATCGGCCATTGGTCTGCAAAAGGAGTAATCGAAAATAGGAAGTGAGGAAGTGTTATGAAGTTATTGAGATCCAAGATTGACTTTGAAATTTCAGAGAAAGGGATAAGTATAATAGAAAATGTAGCAATTGGTGGAATTCATCAATATCTTTTAATACAATCAGAGAATATAAATAATCCTGTTTTACTTATTCTACATGGTGGCCCCGGTTTACCTATCCCTGGAACTTCGAGCCGCTCAAGAGACTACGTTATAGCAACGAATACGAAAGAATTGGTCAAGCATTATACCGTTGTATTTTGGGATCAAAGAGGTTCCGGAAAAACATTTAACTAGCAGGAGATAAGAGATTCATTAAATATAGATCAATTCGTATCAGATGCTAATGAAGTAGTGCAATTCTTAAAGATTAAATTCAATAAACAGAAAATATATGTCGCAGGATATTCTTGGGGAACTATTATTGGATTGCGTTTAGTTGATGAGAATCCAAGCGATTATTATGCTTATATTGGGATATCACAAATAATAAATTGGGTTCAGAATGATGTGTTGTGTTTAGAATGGACGCTAGATAAAGCAAAAAAACATGGAAATAACAAAGCGATTAAAGAACTGCAACAATGTGGTAATCCCCCCTACATAAAGAGTGTTAAACAATGGAGTACATTAAGAAAATGGATGGGCAGGTATAATTCGATGGTTTACTCTTATCAAGATGTAAAACATCCGGGGATGAAAATGGCGATGAGTATCATCTTGAGATCTCCAGATTACTCAATAATAGATATTTTTAATACAATTAGAGGATTTCAAAGGAGTTATACACAAACATTGATTGAGGATTTTGCAAAAATTGATTATAAAGGAACGATAAGGAAGTTGGAAGTACCTGTTTTTTTTATACATGGAAAAAAAGATGTTCATATATTTGGAGACTTAGTGGAGGATTATTTTAATGAACTGGAAGCGCCTGCAGGCAAACAAATCTTTTGGTTAGATAAATCATCTCATATGTTTCATCCAGAGGATGCTAAAGAAATTGAAAACATACTAATATCTATAGCAAGTCAAAATCATATATCCTAAGGTTACCAGTCAGCTAAGAGTTCGTTGAGATCAATTTCGGGTAACATGGGGTTATCAATGTGGTTGCAGCCAACATCGTTTCTTTCTCGAACCAATATGAATGGAGTGATAGTATGATGAAGCCACAGAAATCGAAAGTTGTATATTACCTCGTATGGTTAATTATAGGTGGTCTCTTAATCTATTTTGGAAACTCGATAAGTAGTTACTATTCTGAGGAAGCAAAGAAGACATTTCAAATAGAAAGTACGGTATGGATATTGGCAATCGTTCCGTTAATTTATGGTTTGCATCTAGCTTTTCTAGAAGGGTTACCAAAATCATTTAAACTTAATTGGCCGTTATTAGTACTTGTGTTTCTCCCTTGCTTCTTGCTGCTTATTTATCCCATATTGGTAATGTATATTAATAGCTTGGCGAATGTAACTATTTATAAACTCGCAACCCTGCCTCAAGCAAGTGCAGTATTTGGAATTGTTAGTGGGCTAACACTTATACGATCGATAACAACCAACAGGAAGTAGGTCAAAAAATTTGTATATGGTTCGAAGAGAGCCTGATATTTGATTATATATGGAAAGGAGCATAACCAATTGCTAGAACCCTCAAGACAGGCGGTTTTCATTGACAGAGACGGAACGCTTGGAGGAACCGATCGGGTTGTTTTGCCCGGTGATTTTGAGCTTTTTCCACAAGTGGAGAAATCGATTGATTCACTCAGAGCTGCAGGCATGCTGATTTGTTCATTTACGAATCAACCTGGAATAACTCGGGGCGAAGCAACAAAGGACGAATTCGAATCGGAATTATTAGGCTTTGGTTTTGACAAAATCTATCTTTGTGCTCATGAGCATGGAGCGGGTTGTCCATGTAGAAAGCCGTCCCCTGGAATGCTGTTGAAAGCCGCGGAAGAAAATAATCTGGATTTAAGGAAGTGCTTTGTCGTAGGAGATAGATGGACGGATATGCTTGCTGCCAAAGAAGCCGGTTGCAAGAGTGTGTTAGTGAAAACGGGAGCCGGCGCCAAGGAACTCGAAAAATTCAATAACAACGAGTACTTCGGCAAATGGAAAGAAGCGTATCCCGATTTTATCGCGACAGACTTTAATGAAGCCGTGACATGGATCTTAGGGGGCGGCTAGAAAAGGATGGTTCCATGGATTTGAGTCAAAGAAAACAGTGGAATGAAAATCACAAAAAGCTAACCCAGATCATTCTGGATCCGGCTAAGCATCAGAGTGCAGTTGAGTTATTCTTGCAGCAGCATCGCTTGTTACATTCATCAAGAATGAGCCATTCCCCCATTGCGACCCTTGAGGATGAATTAGTTAAAGATCTGCAAGAGGAAACATTCCGTCAATATCCAGTTACGGCTCCTGATACAAAGAATTCGATAATATGGCATATGTGGCATATGACGCGTATTGGAAGACATGACGATGAGCGTACTCGTAAATAACGATGTCCAAGTATTGCATTCAGGCCAGTGGAACAAGAAATTTCACATTGATGATGTTCATTCCGGAAATGAAATGACGGAAGCAGAAATCGCTAATTTGAGTGCGACTCTTGATGTTGATTCATTATTAGCTTATCGGATTGAAGTTGGGCGGAACACTCGTGAAGTCATATCCCGTTTATTGCCAGGCGACTTTAAGCAAAAAGTTGAAACGGCAAGAATCCAACAACTTAAAGTGCAGCATGCGGTTAAGGAAGAAGCATCGTGGTTGCTTGAATACTGGGGAAACAAAACGATTGCGGGATTAGTGCTCATGCCGGCGACAAGGCATATTTTTCTGCACTTGAATAAATCGATACGACTGAAACAAAAGATTCAAAAGTCCAAATAGTGAGGCTAAGATGCTATTTATTTTTACAAGAGAGGTTGTGCTGGGATGTTTTACGATTTGCAGGGCGAAGAGAATATGTCAACGATCGTGGGAATGTTATATGGCGCTGTCAAAGAGAACAGCCAAAGGCTAAAATCCATATCAGAGGGCATGTCGCAAGAGGAAATAGACTACAAAGGCCCTGGTAACCAATTCAATAGTGCCGCTCAATTAATAAAACATATCATGTACGTCGACCTGAATTGGGTTTATAGGATTAAAGGAGAGGCGCTTCCCCAGTCATTAACAGACGAATACGGCCCGATGATCGATGAACATAACAGGCTGCCAATGGTTACAGGGATGCCTCTGGATACGCTTATATCTAAATATGAAGTCGTATTAACTATGTTGAAAGAAACATGCACGCAATTAACGGATGCTGATCTGGATAACATTGTCACATTTGGTCACGAAAATGAAAAGAAAGCCACCATACGCTGGGGATTATGGCATATGGCCGACCATAACCGTTATCACCAAGCCCATATTAATCAACTTAGAAAGTGGTACGCTGAGCAAAGGAGAGACATGGATCATGAATAAAAGAATACGATCCATCCTCGTATTTTCCTTGAGTTTGCTATCGCTGCTTATTTCGTTAAAGTTATTTTGGAATATGGGTATTTTTGTGGATGAATACGGCTTGAGCCCAGACATTGTGAATGGCGGAGACTTCTGGCTTTGGATGAATTGGTTAAGATTAGGGTTACTGTTCTTCGTATGCGTTATATCTGGCGTTAGCATCTTAAAAAGCTTTGATGAATAAACCTGGTTTACGAATTGAATTAACAAAGGCGGCGCCCTATGCGGAGGACACGTGTAATGAAGAAATTGCACTTGTTAATAGTTATTATTGTTGTTTTAATTGTTTTAGGACTAATTTGGTATTATGCTAACTAGATGCTGAATCGTATAGCCGAGAATTTAAAAGTTATAAAGGAAGCTCCGATAGAGTGATTATGATGATTATCTTTTATCGGGATAGGGATGGGACTGTAGATAACTACTCGTTTGATATCACGGAGTCAGGAATCATTATTTGTAATAATAAACAATATCAGATAAAGGGGGATACAGAGGAGATTTTTGACAATCTTTATGAATGGATCAAAAATAAAGGGAGATACATCCCAAGTTAGTTATTATCACTTCCGCTTCTTCGGAGTAATAAAGTTCTTAGTTAAAAGCCAAGAAATGGAGAATATCCTGACAAGGTCTCAAGGCAAATATAACCCTATCACCGTAATCAAGTAGGCTACCCTCTAGGGCAGCCTATTTATATTCCGTACGCCTTACTCCCTCACATACTCCACCGAGTATATATGCGTCTTCGTTAAATCAATGACCTCTTTAATAAAATCCTCTTGGGATTCCCTGAAATCGTTTCGGATCCAGTTTAGAATCAGTCCGTGGAAGCCGTAGGCCGTGTACCTTTTAAAGTAATCCATATTAACCGGAGTATGGTTAATCGTTTCGAATATAAATCGTTCCTTGTATATTTTTACGATGGTTTGAGGGAATTCCGTGTGCAGTCCCGGCAAGGTATCCTCGTATTTAATCAACTCAAAAAAATCACGATGCTCATAAATGTAGGCAACGATATTGAAGGAGGGTGCACTGAGGTTTGCCGTGTATACTTTGTGTCCCGGGATGTAAGGCTTGCCCACCGATTCTTCCAGGCCACGTAGCATGGAAGCCAGCAAATCCTCGGCTAACTCGATTTTATCCTGGTAATGGACATAAAAGGTGCTGCGATTATAAGAAGCCTTATCCACGATGTCTTTCACCGTCACGGCATAATATCCCTTCTCTTTTACAAGTTGAATAAAGGCTGATTTCAGATGTTCTTTCGTACGATTTCTTCGCGCCGATGTCACGATTTGTTCATGATTCACGAAAAGAGCGCCTCCCAAAAAGACAGTTTTGTTCTAAGTGTTGACTAGATCGACACTTCATAACAGGTTAATGATTGTGAAATGTGAACAGAATAGTACAATTGAATTGTAGCAAAAATAGTACTAAATTTAATATCTTAAATTAGTTCCAATTAACATAGTACTATTTTAATCCATTATACGGGGGTATCCAAGATGGGAAAATTACAAAACAAAGTGGCTGTAATTACCGGTGGTGCATCCGGCATCGGTGCGGCAACAGCACGCCTCTTCATTGAAGAGGGAGCTAAGGTGGTGCTTGTTGATTTAAATGAGGAAAAAGGTAAGGCGTTTGAGGCCGAACTGAAAGCGAATCATCACGAGGCGCTGTTCGTCAAAGCGAATATAACAAGTGAGGAAGAAGTAGCGGGCATCTTTAAACAAGCGATTGACGCCTTCGGTAAAGTCGATGTTGTATTTAACAACGCAGGTATCGGGCGCGTTCATTCTTCGCATGATCTAGAGTACTCCGAGTGGCGCAACACCGTAAACGTGGACTTGGACGGCGTATTCCTGGTGGCACGCGAAGCTATCCGTGAAATGTTAAAAGCTGGCGGAGGTACGATCGTGAATACCGCATCCATGTACGGCTGGGTCGGCTCGCCTGGTTCCGCAGCCTATAATGCAGCTAAAGGCGGGGTCATTAACTTGACGCGTTCCCTGGCACTGGAGTATGCCGAGCACAATATCCGGATCAACGCACTATGCCCCGGCTTTATCGACACGCCGATCATTCCGGAGGAGAGCAAGCAAGCGTTGGCAGCGGCCACTCCGATGAAGCGACTGGGACAAGCTGAAGAAATGGCAAAGGCCGTTCTGTTTATGGCTTCGGACGACTCTTCGTTTATGACGGGGAATACCTTGACGGTTGACGGTGGATATACAGCCCAATAATGGGTGAGCTTAGACGTAGAGAGAATCATGACATCTTACTAGGAGGTATACACCATGAGCAAATTTGATGGAAAAGTGATTGTAATTACTGGCGCAGCAGGCGGGATCGGAACGGCAGCCGCGAAAAAGCTGGCGGAACAGGGTGCTAATCTTGCCCTGGTCGATTTGAATCTGGAAGCCGTTAAAAAAGTAATCTCCGATTTGGGTCTGGACGATTCCAGAGCGATTGCGCTGCAGGCCAATGTCGCCAAAGAAGAGGAAGTCAAAGCGTATGTGGATGCAACGGTCGAGAAATTCGGTAAAATCGACGGTTTTTTCAATAATGCGGGGATCGAAGGAATCACGGCCAATGTAGAGGATTATCCGACCGAAACCTTTGAAATGGTCTTCAATGTCAACGTGAAGGGTGCCTTCCTTGGATTGAAATACGTTGTTCCGGTAATGAAAAGCCAAGGGTATGGCAGCATCGTGAATACCTCTTCCGGTGCAGGTCTCATCGGTTCGCCCGGATTCGTTGGGTACAATAGCTCCAAGCATGCCGTGATCGGCATGACGAAGGTGGTAGCATTGGAAGCTGCTCCGTTCGGCGTCAGAGTGAATGCCGTAGCACCTGGGGTGATCAATACCCGCATGATGCGCCAAATTGAGAAAAATACCGTTCCTGAGGATGCAGAAGGTGCAAGAAAAGCATTCGGCTCTGCCGTTCCGATCGGAAGATACGGGGAAGCGGATGAGGTAGCCAATGTAGCCGTTTTCCTGCTGTCCGACGATGCCTCTTATGTAACGCAATCCATATATACCGTGGATGGCGGTCAAATCAACCAGTAAGGTTATGAAAAGATTTCTTTCCAGGTTCTTAGCCCGGTGTTATACGGGATGAGAACAAACGTTCTAGAAAATGATTGACATATAAAAAGATTGAATTTATACTATTATCAAATCGGAAGAAGTGCGGGAGAAGCACCTCGCAGGACAGGCTCTAAGGCCTTTCTTGTGGGGTGCTTTTTGCATTCTTTGAGGATAATTTGGATAAGGGAGATGATTGTATTGCTGAAACAAAGAAGAACGAAATGGCATATAAATGCTTTAGCCGTTCTAATCATTTGTTTCCTGCTTGTGGCTAGTCCAGCATACGCAGAGGCTTCAAATACGGGATGGGATGCTGCTTTAACAAGTATCGATCAATTGCATGACAGCCTTACCTCACTGGAGTTGGCCAATAAACAGGATAAGCAGTCAATACAGGCGCTGCGTAAGCAAAACAATGAAAAGCTTAAGGAAATTAATGCGAAAATAAAGCTTATTGATAAGGTAAAGCTCGATAAGTTAAAGGCAGAAGCAGACCAGTCTCAGAATAAATATGCTCCCTTGCTTGCGGAATATACGGATCTCGGCAAGAAATTGACAGAGGCGAGGAAGCGAAAAGATCGAAAATCTGTTCTTCTGTATGAACTTAAGCGAAATCGCATAAAGGATACTGCGAATGTGGCGCGACAGGAGATCAAATTGAAAAAGGATGTTTTTACCGCTGCGAAGAAGCAGGTTGCCGCAAAAGCTAAAATCGTTAAAGATGCGTTATTACCGGTGCAAATGTTAAAGAAACAAATCACAGCCGAGAACAAAAAAATAACGGACCTCAATAAAAATATTAATGAAGTAAATAAACGTTATAAAGCAGCTGTCAAGCAGGGAGACGCTGTGGACGCAGCTGCATATCTGAAACGGATCGTTGTTAGTACGAACCAAATTCATGCTTTACAGAAGAAAACATTGGAATGGGAGAGGAATATTCGTAGTCTACTTCATGCTGCAGAGAACAAGCTACCCAGCCAATGACATGCCATCTCGTATTATTATTGATGTTAAGGTCATCCTAATCCTCTATTGTCATCCACCCCGAGGAGCTCTCAGCTCTTAGGGGTTGACGACAAAATGATACTGCTGGCCGTTTGGACTGAACTATTTTACAACTATGATTCCGGAACGGCTGACAAGCTCCAATGTTTGGGCTGCATCCCCAATCGTGCCTTCCACTGATTGTTCCGTGCTCTGTTTTTCTTTGAAGGCCTCTAGACCAATGCTTATATCCGATGAATCGCTGGTTGCGGCAAGGTTTAACGAAGTAGGGGGCGTTATATAAGATACGGTGATATCTCCGGATTCTGTTTCTACGCACAGTCGTTTACCTTCATCGATCTCTTTGACGGTGACTTCCCCAGCTGTTGAGGTGATGTTCATCTCGGGGCTGGTCACACCGTTTAAATAACTGCCACCGCTGCCGGAAGTTACGGTTAATTCGTTTAGCGAGCTGTTTTTCAATTTGAGCTCTCCGTCTTTGGATGTAAACACACCTGTGTCAGCTGAAAGTCCTTCGATGGTTTCAGAGCCCGAATGGTTGGTGAACGCGATGTTTAGAGCCGATACATCCTTCATCTTGATGTCACCTGCATCATTATTCAATGTAATCGTATCGACTCCTTGGTCGGGAACAGAGATATAGATCGTCCCTTTTTTGCCAAAAGTGAACCCTGCCATAGCACCACCCTGGTCTTTCTGGGTAACGACAATTTTCCTCCCTTCCTGGTCAATCGTTACAGGGTCGCTCTTATTGTTCTGCCGCTTGCCTTCACAAGCGATGGTGATGTTGGGGGAATCTGAACGTTTGAATTCAATGTCCCAAGATTCGTTATTGATTTCAATTTCTTCGATGCGGCTAGCCTCATAGGAAGATTCATGGTTGTAACTTGTTGAATTCCCTACGCCTTGGCAGCCCATAACGAACCCGCCAACGGTAAGCAAAACAAGCGAAGTGGCTAGGATTTTTCTCAAGCTCAAGTCCTCCATTCTTGTACAGTGAAATTTTTAGGCTACATCGGTTCGATCTACTTTGTAAAAAGCAAGATAGCCGAGAATCAGGCCAAGCAGGCAGAGAACAATCGGGATGGCGATGAATTGGAACAAGCTGGCTGAGCTTCCTCCGTCGGACACCGTTGCGTTAATCAAGAAACCAATAATGACTGCCGAAGTAATCGTGGAAGGCACCGATTTTTTTCTCATGCCAAACGATAAAGGAATCAAGCTGATGCCGGCCATCATAAAGGCGTTCAGCGCTGTTGCCGGAACGGCGGCCATCATGGCATCAACGGCAATAGAAGCGTCAAATAAACCGATCATCGGATTCAAGAGGTACGTTAACAGATTAATCATGAACGTCGTTATGATAATACTGAAAAAACAGAACCCAAACACAATCGTTAATTTGGCTTGAATGATTTTTTTTCGCTGCAACGGGTAGGTGAACAATACTTGCATCATGCTGCTCTTGTATTCGTCAATCACTAAACGGGACAAAATAACGCTTGAGAAAATGATATAGGTGACTCGAACCAGGATATCCGATAACGACATGAAATCAGTGTAACTCATCGGTTCGTTCTCACTCTGAGAACCTAACGCCATCAACGTAACGGCGGCGAAAATCGCCACAATACAAACGGCTAAACCTTTGAAATAACCGGACAGGTTATTTTTCTGCCATTCCAGCTGTATAAGTTTAAGCATAGCGTTTGCCTCCATGAACGAGATTGATGAAATACTCTTCCAACGATCCTGCATGTCCTCTTCGAATGTCTTCCATCTTGACTTCATTTAATAATTTCCCTTGATGAATAATGCCAATCGTATCGGCGACCGATTCGATTTCGGATACGATATGACTCGAAATTAAAATGGTCGTTCCGTATCTCTCCTTTAAATGCAAGAAAAGCTCCCGCATTTCCTTAATCCCGATCGGGTCAAGTCCATTGATCGGTTCATCCAGAATGAGAATGTCCGGCTTCGTAACAATCGCGCGCGCAATCCCTAACCGCTGCTTCATGCCTAAAGAGAATTCATGAATTTTTTTCTTCCCCACACCGTGAAGACCAACGATCTCAAGCGCTTCCTTGATCGCAGTCTTATCGCGATAGTCCATGAATCTGCAATGAAACTCCAAATTTGCCTCTGCTGTCAGCCGGTCGTAAAACACGGGATATTCAATGATACTGCCGATTCTTTTTAAGTATTGAACCGACGTAGGCAGCACCAACTGATCGAATACTTGGATATCACCGGAAGACGGTTTGACCAGATTTAAGATCATTTTCATAATGGTTGTTTTACCGGCCCCATTCGGTCCTAAAAATCCGTAAATTTCTCCTCTGCGGATACTCATATTGACGTTTGAAATGGTTTCCGTGCCTTTAAATGCCTTGCTTACTTTATTGATTTGAATGGCGACTTCCACTTCTAATTTCCTCCCTTAATGATGTGCTACACTAAGCTTAGGGAATGAAAGTAAAAATAAAGTAAACGCTGTGGAAAAAACTCGTAACATTTTACATAGAGTAATCTCGTAACCTTTTAAATAGAGTAAGATAGAAAAGTGATACACAGGATAAAGTTTGAAGTGAGGGGAATATTGCAATGGAATCTGCATCCATACTAGCTGTCGATGATGAAATGGGTATTTTGAAGTTATTGGAGATCACGCTTCGCAAAGAGAACTTTACGCATATTGACACGGCATTATCGGGCAAAGGCGCGCTGCAGCGCATCAAAGAAAAGGCATATGATATGATTTTGCTCGATATTATGCTCCCGGATCTAAGCGGATTTGAGCTCTGTACGGAGATCCGGAAACATACGAATGCACCGATTATTTTTATTAGCGCGCGTTCCACTGACTTCGACAAATTAACGGGTTTAGGGATCGGCGGAGACGATTATATTACCAAGCCGTTTAATCCGATGGAGGTCATTGCCCGAATCAAGGCGATCCTTCGCCGGCAAAGGATTATGGAGAATGCACATCAACAAAACTCGGCGTACGATTACGGGTACTTCTCTTTTCATCCGGAATCGGCAACGTTAACCGTGAAGGGGCAACCTATAGATTGCACGGCAAAGGAGCTTGAACTGCTGCAGTTCTTTTGTAAACATCCGAATCATATCTTCACAACGGCTCAGCTGTACGAATTGGTATGGGGGAATGATGTGTACGGGGAAGAAAAAACGGTCACGATCCATATCTCCAAGCTGCGAAAAAAACTCGGCGATGATACCCGAAAACCCAAAATCATCGTGAATTTGCGGGGAATCGGGTATAAATTCATCCCCCCGACTGAGGCGCTGTCATGCGAATAAAAACTCGATTTACGATTCATTTGGCATTAGGGATTATCCTATGGATGCTTGGGACGGGCATCCTCCTCGTGATTATGCTTGAAGGCCTTTTTCCCTTGCTTGGTATCGATATCAGCATGGATAATGAAGGTCTTTTTGTAGGAGGGTTATTCGGGGCTAGTACGCTGCTGTGCATTGCGTTGTTCGGATGGTATTTTGGCGGCCCGATCGGATTTATCATGGCCTGGATTCATCGGCTCTCGCAGGACAACTACAAGCAACCTGCCGATTTGACCAAAATATATACCCGAAAAGGGAAGCTTCGCATGCGGTTCCGCCTGTATCAGGAGGTGCTTGAGCATCTTCAATCCTTGAGAGTCATCCTGCAAGCGAACGAAATCGAGAGAAGCCAAATCGAAGAAGCCAAGCAGGAATGGATTGCGGGGATTTCCCATGATTTGAAAACACCTTTAACCTATATCAAAGGCTACTCTGCGCTTTTATTGAATGAGCAGTACGAGTGGTCCAAGGAAGAAGTGATTTCGTTCATCCGGGAAATGGACGACAAAGGAAAGCACATGGAGGAATTGATTCAAGATTTAAGCCTTGTCACACAGCTCAATCGTGCCGACGGCACTTTCCCATTACAGAAGACGAATCAAGACATCGTCGAATTTACAAAAAGAGTGGTTGCCGATATTAGCAATAATCCGCAAGCGAGCAGCTATCACATGCATTTTCAAGCGGATTCGCCTGCCTTTTATGTTGATTTTGATTCGAAATTCATGCAGCGGATCCTGCAAAATATGATGATGAACGCCATCCTCCACAATCCTGAACATACGGATATATATGTACAGATTGCGGACACAGGAGAGCACGCCGCAATCCGCATCATGGACAATGGCGTAGGCATGCCGGCTCATATGGTGGAGCATCTATTCCAGCAATATTACCGGGGCACCACCACGGATTCTTCCTCCGAGGGCACGGGACTCGGAATGGCCATTGTCTATAAGCTTGTTCAGGCCCATAACGGCACCATTCATGTAAAGAGTGAGCCTTCACAAGGAACAACGTTCACGATTCGATTGCCGAAACAAAGGGGGAGCCATACGTGAAGAAACTGCCGACAATTCAATTAGAAAGATTAACATTACGGCCATTCCATGTAGATGATGCCAAAGTCGTTCAACAATTAGCAGGGGATCCATATATTGCGGAAACCACATTATATATCCCGCATCCGTATGAGGATGGGATGGCAGAACAATGGATCGAAACACATGCCCATAACTTTAATGAAGACCGATCACTGGAACTAGCTATCGTACATAAAGAAGAACAATATGTAATAGGCGCAATCTGTATTGGATGTACTCGGAAGTTTGATCATGGTGAACTTGCATATTGGATTGGGAGACCGTATAAGAACAATGGATATTGTACGGAAGCGGCTAAAGGAATCGTACGGTATGCGTTTGACGAAATGAAATTACACCGTATATTTGCCCGTTATCTGGGGAAAAATCCTGCATCGGGTAAAGTCATGGAAAAGTTAGGAATGAAATATGAAGGGCGATTAAGACAGCATGTTCGAAAATGGGATCAATACGAAGACCTTGTGTATTATGGCCTTTTAAGGGATGAATATATTTCAGAGAATAGGTGAGGGGGCACGCCTCCCCCACCTAGATTCACTTAACAACATCTTGACAATAACAGGAAACCTGTTATTCTATAACCGACAGTCAGTCGGTCGGTGGTGAGGAGGTGTAACGATGAGAGTTGTAAAAAAAGCGGAAGAACGAAGGAACGAAATCCTTGATGCAGCGGATGAGCTTTTTGCTCAGAAGGGCTTTGACGGTACAAGTACAAACGATATTCTCGAAAAGGTCGGGATTGCGCGGGGAACCTTGTATCATCACTTCAAGTCGAAAGAGGACATCATGGATGCGCTGATTGATCGGTATGCGGTCCACCTTTTGGATGGGGCACAGGAAATTGCCGAGGAAAAGAGCATACCCGTAGTGGAACGCATAATCCGCGTTGTGATGGCTCTGAACTTAAGCGGCGGAAGCAGCAAGGAAATTATGGAGCATATTCACAAACCGCAGAATGCGCTCATGCATCAAAAAATACAAAAGGTCATCATCAACGGCCTTCCGCCGATCCTGACGGGAATCATCCGCGAAGGCATTGAGCAGGGAATGTTCAGCACGCCGTTTCCGTATGAATGCATGGAAATGGTTGTAATCTATGCGAATACCGTTTTTGATGACGATATGATTACCTTGACGAATGAGGAGCGCGGTTCACGAATGCTGGCCTTTGTTTGCAACGTAGAAAGGCTGCTCGGTGCAGCAAGCGGGAGTCTTATGGACGTCATACAGATGTTTGGTGGAGGAGACGAAAGCAGCCATGAATAAACGGATAGTGTGGGGAATTTCATCGGCGGGCCTCGGCAGAGGGATGGCATTTCTCTATATTATCGCCGGGATACTGTTATGTGGGACTTCGGTCATTCTGTATAAGTTAAGGCGGTTAAAATGCGTGAAAGCAGAGGTGTTTTATGTACTCCAGAATAATCCGCAATGATCTTTTAAAAAACAAAGCCATTACGCTAACGACCATGATATTTGTCGCTGCGGCGGCTATGCTTGTTTCGCTTGCGGCGATCCTCGTCGTTAATCTCTCAGGTGCACTGAATACATTGATGACACAAGCCAAAACCCCGCATTTTATGCAGATGCATTCCGGTGAGATAGATTCTGCGCGGCTTTTTGCTTTTGCGGAGCAGCATCACAATGTGGATGACGTTCAAGTAATGGAGTTTCTCAATATGGATGGAACGCGGATACGATTAGGTGAGCATTCGCTTGCGAATAGTGTCCAGGATAACGGATTTAGCATGCAGAGCCAAAAATTCGATTATCTGCTTGATCTCGACGGTAACATCATTAAACCCGCCATCGGCGAGTTGTATGTTCCGGTAAGCTATATGAGGGATGGCACCACCAAGGTCGGTGATCAGGCGGTTATTAGCGGGAAGGAGTTTATCGTTGCAGGGTTCCTCCGGGATTCACAGATGAACTCCACGCTCTCCTCCTCCAAGAGATTTCTTGTACATGAACATGATTACGCGGAAATCAAGAGCCTTGGCAGTATGGAGTATCTGATTGAATTTAGATTAAAGGATCCATCCGAGATCGGTTCATTTGAAACGGCTTATGCCTCCGCAGGACTTGAAGCAAACGGACCCACCGTTACATATAAGCTTTTCAAAATGATGAACGCACTATCCGATGGGTTGATGATCGCGGTTATACTTCTTGTGAGCGCCCTTGTCGTGGCCATCGCATTGATGTGCATACGATTTACGCTCCTGGCGAAAATCGAAGACGACTACCGCGAGATAGGCGTGATGAAGGCAATTGGGCTGCGTGTTTCCGACATAAAGAAGATGTATCTCGCGAAATACGCAGCGATTGCGGCGGCGGGTTGTATGCTCGGTTTTGCACTGTCGTTTATGTTCAAAGGCATGCTTCTTGAAAATATACGGCTGTATATGGGAGAAAGTGAAAATTCCGCTTATGCTTTGTTGTTGGGAATTACCGGCATACTGCTTGTATTCCTTGCCATCATCGCCTATGTAAACACAGTGTTGAAACGTTTTCGGAACATATCCGCTGCAGAGGCTATACGCTTTGGTACTTCGCAGGACAAAAGCCCAGGCGCCAACCGTTATAGTCTAAGTGGAAACAGGCTGTTGAATACGAATGTTTTCCTTGGTATCAAAGACGTTCTCGCAAGGAAAAAGCTTTATGCTACAAGCCTAACGGTACTGGTGATTTCAGCATTTATCATGATGGTTCCACAGAATTTGTACAACACCATCTCCTCTACAAGCTTCACCCAATATATGGGGATCGGAAACTATGATCTACGTGCTGACATACAGCAGACCGATAACATTTCAGAAAAAACGGCTGAACTGCAAAATGAGATGAGCAGCGACCCCGCCATATCCAAGGTTGCCGTCCTTACAACAAAAGCATTTAACATCAAAACAGAAGACGGTTCTGAGGAAAACATAAAAATCGAACTCGGCGACCATTCCATATTCCCGATTGCTTATTCCATTGGCAGAGCACCCGCTGCAGAGGATGAAATTGCACTGTCGGCTATAAATGCCGATGAGCTGGGCAAGAAAGTCGGCGATGTCATTACACTGGTAATAGAGGGACAGGAGAAGGAACTGACGGTGAGCGGGATATATTCCGACATTACCAATGGCGGCAAAACCGCAAAGGCGGTATTCTCCGACAATTCGGCGGATATGATGTGGAGCATCATCTGTGCAGAACTTTCGGATATATCTCTTATCGGCGCTAAGATTTCAGACTACGCGGACAGGTTTGATTTTGCCAAGATTTCAGATATTGATGAATTTATTACGCAGACATTCGGCTCAACGATAAATGCTGTCAAGAAGGCCTCTGACGCTGCAATTGCTGTTGCGCTGATGATATCGGTACTGATTACCCTGATGTTTATAAAAATGCTTGTTGCGAAGGACAGATATTCCATTGCCGTTATGAAAGCCCTCGGTTTTACGAACTCGGACATAAAGGTGCAATATGCTTCGCGTTCGGTATTTGTTCTGATGGTCGGCATTGTTCTTGGAACGCTTCTGGCGAACACGCTCGGAGAAAGGCTTGCGGGTGCGGTTATCTCTTCGTTTGGAGCGTCAGCGTTTCATTTTGTGGTCAATCCGCTTTCGGCATATCTGTACAGCCCCCTTATGATGATAACCGCGGTACTTATCGCAACCATGATCGGCACTTCAGGCGCAGGACGTATCAAAATATCCGAAAATATAAAGGAGTAGGCAGATGAAAAAGATGATTATCGGTGAGGATATCGTCAAATCTTTCGGCGAGGGCGGCGAACAGCATAATGTTCTGGACGGGGTGTCCGCCTGTATACACGAGGGCGAGTTCGTAGCTGTTATGGGACCATCAGGCTCGGGCAAATCCACGCTAATGTTTGCACTGAGCGGGACGGATGGCGTGAATGGCGGAAAAGTCGTTTTTGAGGGCAAGGATTTATCGACACTTGGGGAGAATGAGCTTGCAGATCTACGCAGAACCCAAATGGGTTTTGTGTTCCAACAGCCGACGATGCTGAAAAATTTGAATATCCTCGACAATATCATTCTTCCTTCCATGCGGGATAACCGTAAAAACGCCGCGAACATTTCGGTGAAGGCGAGGGAGCTTATGAAAAGGATAGGCATCGCAGAGCTTGAAAAACGGAACATCACCCAGGTTTCGGGTGGTCAGCTTCAGCGTGCGGGAATATGCCGGGCACTGATGAACAACCCGCGAATTATCTTCGGCGACGAGCCAACGGGAGCGCTCAACTCCATTTCCGCTCAGGAAATCATGGACCTATTCTCGGAGATCAATGCAGACGGTACGGCGGTCATGCTTGTCACTCACGATGCACAAGTTGCGGCGCGGACGGAGCGCATTATGTTTATGCGCGATGGGAAAGTGGTCGGCGAACTCAAGCTTCCAAAGCTTGTGGGAACAGATATGGATGGCAGGGTCAAGAAAGTTATGCTGAAAATGCAGGAAATCGGAATATAAATCGATATCCATTTAAGCCGCAGGACTATCGCCCTTGGTTAGCGAATGTATAATTATGGAATCACTTGATTCGCACCATAATTTACGCTTGAGCATTCAATTGAGCGAAACATTAATCATGAAACGGATGGTATTATACGATGCATGATCAGTCTAAACATTTCGTTGCGGTTTCAGCACTTGTTAAGAATGAGGATGGACATGTTTTAATGGTTCGTACTCATGTTCGTTCGGATACGTGGGAAATGCCCGGAGGTTTCGTTGATGCTGGCGAGTCGTGACGGGGAACGCCTGGAGGCCAAGCGTGCATTTTTACTGACAGGGGAGCCTCGGATCGGTAAAACGACGATGATCAAACAACTGATCAACGCCATCGGTCCGGATCTTTGCGGTGGATTCTATACGGAGGAAATCACGAATTCGAGTGGTCGAATCGGTTTTAAGTGCGTATCCGTTTGTGGGGAAAGCGTCGAAATTGCACATGTAGAAAACCCAAGCAGCACTCGTATTGGAAGATACGGAATGGATGTAGAAGCATTCGAGGATTTTGCCGTGAAAATATTAGAGGACGCCTTGTCCTCCAAGAAAATCATCGTTATCGACGAAATTGGTTTTATGCAGATGTTATCTTCGTCTTTTCAAAAAATAGTACAAGCGAATATTTCAGGTTCCCGGATTGTTCTGGGGACCATTCCTCTGGAGAGCCATCCTGAAATAGACATCATCAAATATCGGAAGGAAGTCAGGATTCTAAGTATGAACGCATCCAATCGTAACACGATATCCGAAACTTTGTTAAAGGATATGATGAAAGCTGTGGAGGGTGAATAATATGCAGATCGAAGATGTCTTTTCGGATCTCCCTACGTTAGAAACAGACAGAACGATTTTAAGAAAACTGAGGAGCGAAGATGAAGAGGATATATTTCATTACGGATCGGATGAGGAGGTATCGAGATATACGGCTTGGCCGACGCATCAAACCATGGAAGATACCCGTCTCTACTTAATGAGGGTCCTGCATAAATACTGCCAGCATGCTGTGGCCCCTTGGGGAATCGTGGACAAAGAAACCGGAAAGGTCATTGGAACCTCAGGATTTATGGCTTGGGATGTCCGACATGCTAAAGCCGAATTGGGTTATGCCCTGTCCAAGGATTATTGGAATCGTGGTTACATGACCGAAGTGATCAGGACCATCATCTCTTTTGGATTTGAAAGAATGAAGCTGGTTAGAATCGAGGCAAGTTGTCTGCCGTCAAACCCAGGATCAGCCAGAGTGATGGAAAAGGCCGGCATGTCCTATGAAGGTTTATTAAGACAGACGATATTCGTAAAAGGGAACCACGAAGATCTGAAATTATACTCTATTGTTGTGGATGACTACCGGAATCAGAGCAACTCCCGTTAACGGGCTGGTTGAATAACCGCCATCGTAAGAACCCCCTTCGTTCATGAGCGAAGGGGGTTACTTGGAATGATCGGTAGGCAGAACGGTCACTTAGCTGATAGCCCCGCATACAAGTTCCGGTACACGGCCGGGGTGAGGTGCTCGAACTTTTTGAACGTTTTAATGAAATAGCCCGTATCGCAAAACCCTAAATCATCGCTCACTTGATGGATCGGCGAATCGGTGGATTCCAACAGCTGCTTGGCCCATTCAATCTTAAGCCTGGCAATGAAGACGGAGAAATTCTCACCTGTTTCCTTCGTAAAGATGCGGCTGAAATAGCTGGGACTGATATGGCAAAGCTTGGCCATCTCCTTCAGGCTGAAGTTCTCATGCTTATGCGCAAAAATATAGTCAAATGCGGGCTGAAGTACGGCATTCGACGAGACGAACCGCCCAGCGCCATTCTTCAATTTGGTATCGATCAGTGCTCCTGACAGCTCCTGCTGCATGGATTGGATGCTGCGGACCGCACGATCCGACTCCTTAAAAGCTTCCACGGAAGCTGGCGCATCCATCTGGGACGAGAGCACTTTTTTGTACAAATCAATCGTGGTATGCTTCTGAATCGCTTCCTCCACGATATAGGTGCTTAATTGCAGCAGCAGATCCACGCACTTCGTCACCTCGTCATAGGATAAGACGGGCAGTGCAACGTAATCCCCTTCGAGTTCCTTAAACTTCCGGTTTGACTCCACATTGGGCGGCCGAGATACGATCTGCTCCAGCATCGGAGCATCAGGTTCTCGGAGCTTGAGCTGTCCGGCCATAATCGCACCAAGATATTGGTTATCGATAATGATCGGGATGGCGATATCGATAATGTTGAAATGGCATAAATAGATATATGGTTTGTTTTGGCGAACCGCTTCAATGCCGGCTCGCGCGTCGCATTTTTGACAATATGAAGAGAGATGGGAATCCTGGCGAACGCCTTGGCAGAAAGGCTGACAGTGGCTGTGCTTGGTGACGGGAACGCCCTTGTAATCAACCGTAAGGATCGCCATTTTGGTCACGAGCGATAAAGAATCCTGCAGCTTCTCCCATTTCTCCAAATCAATGATTTCTTCTAAATCATATCGAGATTTGGACATGACAACATTCTCCTATGAAAAGTTATAGAAACTCTATTGAATATTATAGCGAATGGTTCCACTGAAGAACAAGATAATACAATTTTCCATGGGGATGACAAAAAAACACGATAAGAAAACGCTTTATTCTGACCTTATTGTTTCATGCTTCCCGAATAAGTACAACCTATAATAATTAATATAGTTTACGTAGGAGGAATGATCATGAGAAGAGCGTTTATCAGTCCGACAAAATATGTGCAGGGTGAGAACGAACTGTTGAATTTGGGTTATTTTGTAAAGACATTCGGAGATTCCGCCCTGCTGATTGCCCATCCCGATGATGTTGCACGGGTGAAAGACAAGTTGGAGTCAACAAAACAAAAATTTAATATAACGCTAGTT
The DNA here is from genome assembly GCF_056173265.1 of Paenibacillus sp. QJM3NY_38. Taxonomy (NCBI): domain Bacteria; kingdom Bacillati; phylum Bacillota; class Bacilli; order Caryophanales; family Paenibacillaceae; genus Paenibacillus; species Paenibacillus sp. QJM3NY_38. Next base: position 5,029,592 of record NZ_CM149665.1, on the reverse strand, counting down.
GAAGGCGGCTTCCGTGGAGAATGCTCACGGCAGGAGGTTGCCAGATTGCAAGCATTGGCCAAGGAGCATCAATGTGCTTGCACGATTGGCCTCGGCGGAGGCAAAGCGAGTGATACGGCAAAATGCGTGGCCGAAGGTGAAGCCCTGATCATTGTTCCGACGATTGCGGCAACCGATGCGCCGACAAGCCATTCTGCGGTCCTCTATACTCCGGAAGGCGAATTCGATGATTATGCTTATTTCAAACAAAGTCCTAGCGTTGTCATGATTGATACGACGGTTATTGCCAAAGCGCCGACTAGATTCCTAGTTGCTGGCATGGGGGATGCGCTCTCTACCTATTTCGAAGCAAGAGCAACGGCGCAATCGTATTCCAATGTCAATGCCGGTTTGCCGTGCGGCGTTCGCGAAGGCGTATGTGGTGAAGCCAAAGGGACAATTACCGCGCTGGGACTTGCCAAGCTATGCTATGAAACGCTGCTTGAGAACGGGTACAGAGCGAAACTGGCCTGCGATCAAAACATCGTGACGCCTGCGCTTGAGAATATCATCGAGACGAATATTCTGTTATCGGGACTAGGCTTCGAGAGCGGCGGTTTGGCAGCGACTCACGCGATTCACAATGGCTTGACGGCACTGGAAGGAACGCATCATTATTATCACGGCGAGAAGGTAGCCTTCAGTACGATTGCTCAATTGGTGCTTGAGAATGCAGACCGGAACGAAATGAAGGAAGTGCTGGACTTTTGTCTGTCGATCGGTCTTCCTGTATGCCTGGAAGATATCGGCGTCGAGCATGTGACCTACGAGGAACTGCTTGAAGTGGCCAAGAAGGCATGTATTGCCGAGGAATCCATCCACTCGATGCCATTCCCGATTTCGGAGGAAGCTGTAGCATCCGCGATTATGGCCGCTGACCAATTGGGCCGTCAATACAAATGGAGTAAGGAGATATAAGATGAAGAAAATCATGAACAAACCGGAAACCTTGGTTAGGGAAATGTGCAATGGGCTTGTGCTTGCGCATCCTGAGCTGGCGTTCAACCCTAAATTCAAGGTGATTTCCAAAAAGGAGATCGATCAAGATAAAGTTACGCTGATCAGCGGCGGCGGAAGCGGCCACGAACCGGCGCATGCCGGATTCGTTGGACAAGGCATGCTGGATGCGGCCGTGTGCGGCGATGTGTTTGCTTCCCCATCCCAAATCCAGGTGTATCAAGCGATCCGCAGCTCCGCGAGCAATAAGGGAACGCTGCTTATTATCAAAAATTACAGCGGCGACATCATGAACTTCAAAAATGCGGCCCACCTCGCGAGCGAGGACGGCATCCAAGTGGATTATGTGAAGGTCGACGATGACATTGCGGTTGAAGACAGTCTCTATACGGTAGGGCGAAGAGGGGTTGCCGGAACGGTGCTCGTTCATAAGGTAGCCGGAGCGGCTGCAGAAGCCGGGCTGTCCCTTCCGGAAGTGAAAGAAGCGGCGCAGCATGCGATTAACCATGTTCGCAGCATTGGCTTCGCGTATACCTCCTGCACTGTGCCCGCCAAGGGAACTCCGACGTTTCATATCGAGGATGACGAGATGGAGTATGGCGTCGGCATTCACGGCGAACCGGGAATCCGCAGGGAGAAATCGGTTTCTGCAGATGAGCTGGCGCAGCGGATGATCACGTCATTGCTGGACAACTTGCAGATGAATGATGCTCCAGAGCATGAAGTGGCCGTATTAATCAACGGGTTTGGCGGCACGCCGCTGCAGGAGCTGTATTTGCTGAACAATTCCGTCATGCGCGAATTGGCGTCCCGGAACAAGCGGGTATTCAAAGTATTCGTCGGCAACTATATGACCAGCATCGATATGGCAGGCGCATCGGTGACAATCATGAAGCTGGACGAAACGCTCAAGAAGTGGCTGTCTGCACCGTGCGATACGCCGGCACTGTCGGTCAAGGGACCTTTTGAACCTGTGATTTATACCGAGGTTGTTCACGAACAGAAGTCAGAGAACGTGGTATCGTATAAAAACAATACGGATCCTGCCGCAGCGATGGTAAAGAACAACCGGCTGACCTTGCAAAATATCATATATCTGATCGATCAAATGAGTGAGGTCATTATCGAGAACGAAGTACCGTTCTGCGAGCTCGACGCCCATGCCGGAGACGGCGATTTCGGCATGAGCGTTGCCAAGGGCTTCAAGCAGCTAAAAGCGGAATGGGACGATATTCTGACCCACCATCTTCGCGATATCGGCGATTTCCTCGACGCCTGCTCGATGATCATCATGGAGCATTGCGGCGGGGCTTCCGGACCGATCTGGGGATCCGCATTCAGGGCGGCGAGTAAATCTGCCGGTCAGAAGCAGGAATTGTCCGTTCAAGAGGTTGCCGATATGATGCAGGCCGTTGTCAAGGGAATTCAGGATACGGGCGAACGATCGTTCGGAAGAGGAGCCGTTGTTGGCGACAAGACATTGATCGATGCGCTCGTGCCTTTCGCGGATGCCTGGACGCAGAGTGCGGAGCAAGGCGTGGAGATGAAGCCGGCAGCGATGAAGGCGTCCGAAGCGGCGGTTCTCGGCGCTCAGAAGACGGCAGACATCGTTGCCCGAATGGGAAGAGCAGGCACCGTCGGCGAACGCAGCATCGGATACCCGGATGCGGGGGCGTATGCGCTCGGGGTTATTTTCACCGAGCTTGCTAAAGCGATGAAGTAATCTGGAACGTAGTTATGTTCCTGTCAGGTACGGTATACTTGTGTGGTGTCATTAATAATGAGAAAATTCCCAAAATTGATGAGGAGAACTATTCGGGCCGCGGAAACTAACGAGCCTAGTGGAACGGTTTAACAATTATGTAAAATGTGATATAACCTTAAAGGAGTGTAAAAACACAGATCGGTTGGTAGTCCGGTCGCACAGGGTTAGCTCTAGTGTCAGTGACCTTCCCCCCTCGGGATGTCCATCACTCCAGAATAAACAGAGGGGGAGTAAGTGTGAAGCTTACCGTATTGTTTGATGAAAATTGTAAGTATTGGTGTGATTGAGCAGGAAGAACAGGGACGTCTAAAAGCTTGTCGTCATATTTTTGGTAACGAGCCAAAGGAAGCAGGTCTTACAGACTTGCTTCTTTTTTTAATTATATTTTCTACAAGCTAAAGAATTGGATATAGTTCAATAAACTAACGGGAAACGATAGCTCAAAATACAACGGCAGCAAGATCGTAACTGCATGCTAACGGACCAATTATTTTCTTTACTTAATAGAGGATCGAGACGTATAATTCGTTCAGACATCGGAGTGAGAAGAGGAGAATTGATTATGAACAATGGGTTAGTCAACGCAATTATCGCGTATATCATGTGGGGGGTTCTCCCGCTTTATTGGAAGTTGTTTGACAATGTGCCGGCAGGCGAAATTCTGTCACATCGGGTTGTCTGGTCGTTCGTCTTCATGGGTATTCTCGTCGCCGTCCAGCGCCGCTGGGGTGACATGAAGCGAATTGCGGCTAGCCGCTCGCTCCTGCTGTCGGTCGCCGCCAGCGGACTGCTGATCGCTGCTAATTGGCTCATCTTCATCTGGGCCGTCAACAATGGCCATGTCGTCGAGACAAGTCTCGGCTATTATTTGAACCCGTTGCTGAACGTGCTGCTAGCGGTCGTCTTCCTTCGTGAGAAGCCAAACCGCGGCCAATGGCTCGCGATTGCTATCGCTGGTGCTGCGGTGCTCATCATCGCCATCGACTACTGGATCTATTTGGCCGCCGTGGGAAAGACGACGGCATGGACGCTGCCTCCGTCCATGTTCGTCGAACTGCTTCTTTCCGGCGTGGTAACGGCACTGCCGCTGCTCTTCTTTGCACGAGCGGCCGCCCGGATGGCGCTGTCCACGCTCGGCTTCGTACAATACATCGGGCCGACGATCATGCTGTTACTGAGCGTATTCGTGTTCAAGGAATCGGTCTCGTCGGTTTTGCTCGTCGGCTTCGCGCTCATCTGGACAGCGCTCGTCGTATACGCTGCGGCATCGGTTCGCAACACTAAACTCGCGAAGGCGAGCTAACGGCAAAGGCGCACGGTACCGTCATAACGGCCATTTCCGTCCGATGGGGCGGGAGATGGCCGTTTTCCGTTTGTGGTGTTATCCTGCATACCTGGGCACACTACGTTTGCCGTGACTAGATCTATATTGAATTAACATTATATAAGGGGTTAAGCTAACGGGAAAGGTTAGGTCAATCAAAAAGAAGAAGGCAATCGGTTTATTCTTAGACACCGATCAAAATGGAAGAATCGATTGTTCTGTATATAATCGGATGTGTAAGAACTTACTTATATAAGCAGGCCTACCAAGCGGTTTCTATGGTTCCAACCAACATTCGTTTTGTTGATACTGATCATCAAGCGGATTATATCGGTGGTGAAATTATCTGGGAGCCAGGTAAGGGGACGATGCCGTAGAATCTCCAACCACAGATGCTTATTTGATGGCGCAATACGCATATATTATTATTACAATTGTTAGATTTTTAAATTTTCATGATGGAATCTCAAAGTAAGATTATGTTTACCTTTTCGTACTATAAATAAGAAACAAGCTACCGATAAACGATAGTTTGTTTCCTTTTAAAAACCGTTTTCTATTATCGGAAATCATCCTTGTGTCCGCCAAATTGGAAACCGAATTGACCACTATAACCGCCTAAATGGCCACCGGCATCCAAGCCTAAACCATGTCCCCCACCAATATGCGCGCCGGTATAACCACCGATACCATATTTTCCACCAAGATATCCACCTGCATGAACTCCCATCCCATGACCACCACCGAGTTGGCCGCCAGCATGAACTCCTACTCCATATTCACCACCGAGATGGCTGCCAGCATGAGCTCCTATTCCATGGCCACTCCCGAGATGACCACCGACAAAAATGCCTGCTCCATAATCACCCCCAAGCTGGCCACCAGCATGAACACCAATGCCACTTCCGAAATAATTGCCATTAGGAGGATAAACGCCATAATATGGTGCAGGATACGGATAATAAGATGGTTGAGGGAATCGACTACATGAGCATAAATAGGGGTTAATTATCATTAATAAGCCTCCAATCTGATCGATGATTGTAGCTTATTCAGAACTTATAAATCATGATACTTGACCATTGCAATATAGTCTAAAATTCGGAATATAGGTTCGTGAGTTATCCAAACATTGTATAATAGTGGGACTGGACCGATAGTGGATAGCATAAATGGTCAAGAGATTAAAGGTGATTTTGTCTGAAACTAAAATTGAGGCCCATATGCGCCAAAAGCCGGTATTCGCAGTCGGAGATAAATGAGATATGTTGCTTTCAGCTGCAGAGTAGAAATAAATAAGTTCCTCATTAGTGTGATTACACTTGTGGGAAGCTTATTGTTGTTTTAGGCGCTGATTTGGTGTAAGACTAGAGTATGAAGTGTGAGATATAGGAGAAGGTGACAATGGCAAATATTAATGATATTGCAAAGCGGGCAGGAGTATCCGTATCAACAGTATCAAGGGTGCTGAATCAACATCCTTATGTATCTGAATCGAAGCGGGCAGCTGTGCAGCGTGTGATTGATGAAATGGACTATACGCCAAATCGCTCAGCTGTCGATTTAATTCGTAAGGAAACAAGAAGTATCGGTGTGATCATGCCGTACAACAACAATCAAGCCTTTGATCAACTGCTTCATGGTGTGCTTAATCGATCGGTCGAGCGTGATTATTCCGTGATGGTTCTGCCTACAAAGTACGATCCGGAAAAAGAGCTCAGCTGCTTAAATATGTTGAAAAATAAACAACTGGATGGAATCATCATTACCTCTCGCTCAAACACTTGGGATGCCATTGTGCCATATACCAAGTACGGGACGATCGTCGCATGCGAGTTTACGGATCATCCTGAGATTGGCTGTGCCTACATGGATCGGTATGCATCTTACGTAGACACGTTTCAATTGTTAAAGGATAAAAGGCATTCACGAGTCGCTTTTACGACAGCAAGAGGAGAAGAGAGTAATAGTACACAGCTAACGATAAAAGCGTATCAGTATATATTTGGCGATCTGCCGCCAGCATACCATATCAGGGATTGCTACAGCATGGATGACGGGGTAAGAGCGGCACGACAACTACTTAATATGGATCTTAGACCAACCGCTGTTTATGCGAACGGCGATGAGGTTGCGACAGGTATTTATCAGTATGCAAGGAGCATACAACTAGGGGTGCCAGAGGATCTGGCGATCATTGGCCAGGAGAATCAGCCTGTCGGGATTGGGTTACGCCTATCTACGGTTGATCATCAATTGGTGAAAGTCGGTGAACAAGCCTTTGATCTTACAATTAAGAAATCAAAGGATAAGGTAGAGATTCCTTATCACATCATTGTACGGCAATCGATATAATTATTGACTTACAATCGCTCCATGCATGGTATTTTTCAATGATCCAGCCCATCATTTTATATTTGGAGGATATTTATGAATCAACGTTTTCGGATTACAAGATCCATGAATGCAAACACTAGTAATCAAGAGATTTCATTGGAGGAATGCCAAGCTTATTTTTCATCCAAGGCGGATTTCACATATCAGACGGTGCTGACTGTTAAAGGGGAGGAGAGCACCATGTCTGTCGAAGGGGATTTCTTTATGTGGAAACATGGAGAGGCCCTTATTCCATTTAGACACTATATGGGGGAGTTGTACATAGCCGTCTCCCATCAAGAAATCGTACCCCTCATGATCGGAATTGCAGCTGATTTACGGGCAGATATCGTAGAAGGGTAAGGAATGAAAGTTGCCATATGACAAGATTTTTAAACTTAAAGGCCGCATTCTTGGTCATACCCCTGTCAAGTAGACAGAACTAAAAGAGAGCTTTAAGCAGCAACCGTTTCTCGGTATTCCACCGGGGAACGGTTGTTTCATTTTTTCTGAAATCGTTCTCGCCGTGTCGTATTGGCAGATGACTTTTTCCTCTTGTCTACTAGTCTAGCAGGGTAGGTACATGACGATTCCCCTCCTGGCTTGGACAGCTTGATGGAGCAAAATATGTAACATATGAAACCTGATAACAGGTTCATATGTTACACATTCTCAGCATCATACTTCAACAGGGATCGCGGAGATCCGGATGAAAAAATGATGATAGCAGCGGGATCGCGCCGGACAGACGGATGACAATGCACATCTTACACATTTACGATGTCATGCCGTCTTCTCTACACTTTGGAATGTAAGCGTTACCTGTTAACCACTGGAACGTGATGTACGTGAGTGAGCCAGATAACCTGACATGAATCGATATGTAAGAAAGGAGGGGAAGCATGAGGGGAAAAAGACTACTTGCTGTGATATCCGGAAGACGTTCCATCCATCGCGAAACGAAGCCGCCTAATCAAGGTGTCAACCATACGTCTCTCGGTAAAAGAATCAGGGTGAACTGGGAGCTTTATCTGTTCTTGGTGCCGGCCACACTGTATTTCCTTGTATTTCACTATGCGCCGATGTACGGTATCCAGATTGCCTTTAAGAACTTTATCCCTAGCAAAGGAATCATGGACAGTCCATGGGTAGGCTTCGATCATTTCGAGCGTTTCTTCAATTCCTACTATTTTTGGGATCTGCTCTGGAATACGTTCAGCCTCAGCTTCTACGAGCTGATAATCGGGTTTCCGCTACCGATCATCCTGGCGCTTGCTTTCAACGAAATCCGTACGGGTCCCTTCAAGAAAATGGTTCAGACCGTTACGTATGCGCCTCATTTTATATCCGTTGTGGTCATGGCGGGTATGATTATTACCTTCTTATCACCGTCCACAGGCATACTGGTCCAATTCATCAAATGGATGGGTTTCGACGCGCCGAACTTTCTGTCGGATCCGGCCTGGTTCAAGACCGTATACGTTCTGTCCGGGGTCTGGCAAAGCACCGGATGGGGGACCATTATCTATCTGGCTGCGCTGTCCGGTGTCGATCCCCAGCAGCATGAAGCCGCGATTGTGGACGGAGCCAGTCGTTTCAAACGATTGTTGCACATCAACCTGCCGGCCATACTCCCAACGATCACCATTTTGCTGATTCTGAACATTGGTAACATTCTTACGATTGGCTTCGAAAAAATACTGCTGCTGCAGAACTCCCTGAATATGGAGTCTTCCGATGTCATTTCAACTTATGTCTACCGGACCGGTCTGGTAGACGCGCAGTACAGCTTCTCGACAGCCGTTGGCCTGTTCAACTCCGTGATCAACGTTATTTTACTGGTAACAGTCAACCGGATTGCCAGACGCACCAGCGAGAACAGTCTATGGTAGAAAGGAGGGAAGTACAATGGTTTCCGCTATGAAGGAATCGAAGTGGGACAAAATTTTTCTGGGCAGCGTCTATATCTATTTATCCATCGCTCTGATTGTTGTTCTTTATCCGCTCATTTATATTCTCAGCGCATCGATCAGCAGCCCGCAGCAGGTGAATTCGGGTGCGATGTGGCTGTTTCCCAAGGAAATTACCTGGGCCGGATACCAGCTGGTCTTCGAAAACCCGAAGATTTGGAACGGATATCTGAACACGATCGTCTATACTGGGATAGGAACGCTGTTGAACCTGGCCGTGACACTGCCTGCAGCTTATGCGCTCAGCAGGTCGGATTTGGTCGGTCGTCAACTGTTCTTGGGATTTATCCTGTTTACGATGTTCTTTACCGGAGGGCTTGTGCCAACGTATCTCGTAGTCCGGAATTTGGGGCTGATCAACACGATGGGGGCGCTCATTCTTCCTGTAGCAGCATCGGTATGGAACATCATCGTTGCCCGGACGTTCTTCCAGACGACGATTCCCAAGGAACTGCAGGAAGCGGCATATATGGACGGCTGTACCAACCTGAAGCTGTTCGTCCGCATTATTCTGCCGCTGTCCGCGCCGATTATTGCAGTTATGGCTTTGTTTTACGGGGTCAGTCACTGGAACAGCTACTTTCCGGCTCTGATCTATCTCAACGATGAGAGCAAGTATCCTCTGCAAATGGTGCTGCGGCAGATTCTGGTACTTCAGGAAATGACGGCGGAGACGACCGGCGCCGCAATCAGCGGGGATGCCGCCAGGGCAATGAGTTCCAAAGCCGAAACCGCATCGCTGATCAAATACGGGGTGATCGTCGTATCGACGCTGCCGATTGTCGCTCTCTATCCTTTTTTACAACGATACTTTGTCCAAGGGGTTATGATTGGTTCTGTAAAAGGATGATGAAAGCGTTTTATATAATATGAGCTTGAGTATACAAAGGGAGGAAACATGGATGAAGATGACAAGCAAAACTTGGAAGCTGGTGCTGACGGGGATGACAGCCCTATCTCTGCTCGCCGGATGCGGTTCGGCCAGCGATACGAAATCTGCCGGAACAAAGTCAACGGAAGCAGCCGCCGTAAATAAGGAAGGCTTCCCGATTATGAATGAGCCGATTACGCTGACCATGATGGCACCTGATGTCGGCGTTCAGAACTGGAAGGATATGATCGTGCTGCAGCAGATGGAGGAAAAGACGGGAATTTCATTCCGATACTTGAACGCTCCGAAGGATAGTTTTGATACGAAGAAGAACCTCGTATTTGCCAGCGGCGATTACCCGGATGTCTTCTATGCTGCAGGCTTGACGGCGGCTGAACAGATGAACTATGGCGAGCAGGGAATTCTGATCCCGCTTGAGGAGCTCATCGAGGAATATGCTCCGAACTTCAAGGCGCTGATGGACGAAATTCCGGAGATCCGTAAATCCATTACAGCTCCGGATGGACATATCTATTCCTTGCCAGCGATCGATTTAAGCCAGCACTGGTATCGCAACCCGCTGTGGTACAACGGTGATTTCCTGGAGGCCCTGAATATCGACAAGCTTCCGGAGACGACCGAGGAGCTCTATAACTTCCTGAAGCGGGTTAAAGAAGAGGATCCGAACGGCAATGGAGTCGCCGATGAAATCCCGATCTCTTCCGTGTCGACAGCTACGACCAATGCTCGGGATATTCGTACTTGGCTGCTTGGCGCTTTCGGCATCTATGAAGACGAAATTTATGTAGACGATAAGGATGTTGTTCATTATACCCCGATAGAAGAGGGCTTCAGAGAGTATCTGGTCTATATGAACCGTCTATGGAAAGAGGATCTGCTTGACCACGAAAGCTATTCGCAAACCGCAGAACAGAAGAAGGCCAAGGCACAGAACAATCAGGTGGCCCTGTTCTCCGACTGGCATGCCTACATGACCAAAGGGGGAGAACCGTCCACCAAAGATCCGATGTTCGCTCCGGTAAAAAGCGATCTGGTAGACAAGCCGGCTATCGCCAAGAACAGAGGGATTACGACTGGGGCTTTTGCCATCACGGTTACCAATCCTGCCCCTGAAGCCTCGATGCGTTGGGTGGACTACCTTTATTCTTATGAAGGATCGCTCTTTTTCAACAAAGGACCAGAAGGCAAGCTGTGGGAGTACACGGATGAAGCCAACCGTGTGAAGCGCTATTTGCCTGTGCCGGACGGGATGGAGATGGAGGATTACTGTGCGACTTTGACGCCAAACTACGGCATTCCGGCTCCTACCATCAATACGGACGACATTAATAAAGGATTGAAGACCGACTTCGATCAGTGGGTTGAAAAGGAAACGAAGGAAAAGTTGCTTGACCGCGGAGCAAGACCGCCGTTCCCTGCCTTGTTCCTGACCGTTGAAGAGCAAACTGAGATCAACAGCCTGAACTCGGATCTGAGCACGTATGTACAGCAGATGGAGGCGAAATTCGTTACGGGAGCAGAACCATTGTCCAATTGGGATAACTACCTGAACACAATGAAGAAAATGGGTGCCGACCGGGTCGTTGAAATCTACCAAGGTGCATATGACCGCTGGAAGTCGAACTAAACACAAAATAATAGAGGGCTTGATAAATCCTGAATACCATACAAATGTGGAGGCCTAGCCTATGAAAATAACGAGACATCCAAACAATCCGATCGTCGTTCCGGGAAAATACGAATGGCGTAAAGTCACTGTATTCAATCCTGCGGTTATTATAGACAACGGCAAGTTTTACATGATCGAACGTACCGCAGGCTCCCTAACGCCTTGCAAGAATGTTTTGGGACTGCTGGAGAGTGAGGACGGAGTGAATTTTACGCACGTGACAGACGAGCCGATCGTGACGCCAGACATGCTGGGCTTCCCATATGGAAGCGTCCAGGACCCGCGGATTGTCAAAATAGACGGCACGTACTATTTAAACTATGCCCTTAGGCCGTGCGCCATGAGTTACTACCCGACAGGAGCGGGCATACCGGAGCGTTCGATTCCAAAATATCCTGACGGCTGGGGGGAGGAGGAAGGCCACTGGCTCACCCGCTCTTCGATTCTGAAATCGGACAATCTGATCGACTGGGAATTCGTTGCCGATACGACACCGCTCGACATCAATGACCGTGACAACATTTTGTTCCCTGAGAAGATTAACGGAAAGTATGTATTGCTGCGCCGTCCGGAAGAATACGTGGGTGCAGCTTACGGAACGGACAGCGCGGCGATATGGATTACGTACTCAGAGGATCTGGTTCATTGGGAAGAGCCGAAGCTTCTGGCCAAGGCTGAGAATCCGGCCTGGGAATCCAGGAAAATCGGGGGAGCAACGCCGCCTGTGCGAACCGATAAAGGCTGGTTGGTCCTTTACCATGGCGTTGATGATCAGGTCGTTTACCGTGTCGGGGCGATGCTACTTGACCTGAACAACCCTGAGAAGGTCATAGCAAGGACGAAGAATTTCATTATGGAACCGGAAACCTATTATGAGAAATTCGGTTATCAAATTCCGAATGTGGTGTTTCCGACAGGAAACGTGGTCAAAGACGGCCTGCTCTATATCTATTATGGTGTTACCGACACTGCAATTGCACTGGCTACCGTGCCGATTGAAGAGCTGGTAGAGCATATCTTGAACGAACCGCAGTGAGTGTAGCGTGAGAGAAGTAGAAGCATTCGGGCCCTTTCGAGATAAGATCTCGTAGAGGGCCCTCTTTTTTATATATCCAGACCGCTCGAGCAATGTTGTTTGCGGTACTGACCGGGCGTCAGCCCGGTTTCTTTCTTGAATTTGCGGATGAAATTGGGTGCATCCAGATAGCCCACCTGTTCGATGATTTCCTTCAGAGGAGCGCTTGTCGTCACAAGCAGCCGAATGACTTCTTCCATACGCCTCTTCCAAATATACTGTGAGAAGCTGATCCCGGTCTTTTCTTTAAAGCTGCGGCTTAAGTAAGAGGTAGAGACGGAAAATTTAAGAGCCACATGCTCCAGGCTGAGCGTATAGTCGGCAAACTGCTGATTTACATAATGTACGATATCATCGATCAGTTTTGGTGCTGCTTGCTCATGGTTCCGTTCAACCCTCTCGCAAACCTCCGTTGTGAGCGACAACAGCTTGTCCTCAAATTCCTCCAGCGTCTCAAACGACGTATAGTCCGAGATGTTGGTGAACGCTTCGTTCATTCCAACCTCAGAAGCGGACCGAAGCAGTGCGTTCAGCAGATCGAAGCAAATGCAGCGCAGCAGATGAATCTGCAGCGGTTCGCTCCGAATGGTCTCCATCATCTCGGCGATCATCTGCACAGCCACCGATTCGTTGCCTTGCTTAAGGCTTTGCTCCAGCTTGAGGAGCGACTTTCTTGGAAGCCACACGCCTTTGGCGACAGGATGATTCTGCTCTGCCAACTGGTCGAAATAGGTGATCCGGCTGCTGCCAACCATTCGGTGTTCGAGTGCGGTCGCGGCTTCAATGAAGGATTGGTTTAGCTGCCCCAAATCCCGGTAGGGCGTACCTACGCCCATGCTCGGATCGAGCCGAGTGTTCTCGGAGATCAATCCCTGGACCGCGCGAATAATCTGCTCCATTCGGAGCTTCAGCGAATCTTGACCAGGGTCAGGAAGCGATACGATCAGCGCGAATTGATTATCGGCTGAGAATTCAACGCCATGGATATTCGCATGAAGCCCTGTTGGTTCAACATGGCTGAGTAAAGCTTGCATCTGTTGACGATCATTCTGGATATCCTCGCCCTCATCGGTTTCTTCCCAAGACAGAATCACACAGAAATAAATGACTTGTTCCTGGGGAGATTCCAGCCCCGCTCCGGCGATCATTCGCTCGATTTCGGGATCATCCGGCTTGCCGTGTTTTAGTAGAAGCAGCATGCATTGATTGCGCACGAAGGGCTCCTGCATATCGATTCGGGTGCTGTAATCGTGAAGGGTCTGACGAATCCAATCCCATTCATTGCGCGTTTTGGGCTCTGGGGTATCGTTGACTCTGAGCTTGGCGAATTCCATCAAGTCCTTAATCGGGTGATATTGGCGTCTAGCCAGTACAAAAGCGGCGAGCACTCCGGTTATGACGGCGATGCCAAACACCAGCAGAATGAGCGTCTGGACATGAGCGACCCGGCTGAAGAACTGGTAGCTTGGCATGATGGTCATGTAGTTCCAGCTATTCTCCCCGGATTTGACGGATACGACGGAGTACTTGTCATTATTCAGGGAGAGATTGTGTATGCCCGCATCAAGCGCAGCCAATGACTCGAGGTTCTCTTGAGACAGGGTTACGCCATGATTGCTCGCCGTAAGCACTTCGTCATGTTGATTGAAAATGTAGCTGCTCCCGGTGAAATCGCTAAGAATGGAATCCATGACCCCGGTAAGATTGGATTCTTTCACCATATATACGACGCTCCCGTACGGATAAGGGGCATTGGGCTTAATAGGTACGATTACGGTCAGCATCGCCTCCTGCCTGGAGCCGTTGATCGTAACATTCTCGGCAGGTCGTATGAACATCTGATTCGTTTCGTTCAGAGCAATGATGATATCCTTCAGACTCCAGTTCTCATACCGGTAAAAGGAATCGAACGTAACGTTAACATTCGTCAGGCCGCGGTAAGAATAGATAACCGGGTCGTTATGATAGTATATGAAGATGTCTTCAATGATGCTGCTGTTTGCCTTATAGTTGGCCAAAGCTTGTATGGCTTCCACTCTGTAATAATCATCACGGACCATATAAGGGGTTAAGCGTCTGTCGTAAGCGATTCGGCCGGAAAGCTCTCGAAGCTCCGCGATCCGGGAGTCGATGGTCATTTTCACCTGGTTCAATTGATTGATGTTAGATTGTTCAATCTCGGTACGAAGCCCGCTGACAGCGCTATCATAAACAAATATCGTTACCCCCGTCAGGGGAATTAGAAAGATCAGAATATAAGACAGAACGTATTTTAAGAGCAGCTTCGACTTAAAATGATTCCAATTTATTCGGAAAGTGAAGGTGGATACGATGAATGATTTAAGCTTGTAAATGGTCATTTGGATGCATTCTCCATTGCATTCTTTTCATGTCATGCGAACATCCGATTTCATCAACAACGACAGGGTTATCTGAAACATTATATCATTATAATAATTATTCAGAGGAATATTTAAGAATAAATTCATCATCATGATTCATTACATGACATAACTCGTAGTTTCATCGTTTCAATGGCTTCAGTTAGTTACGCTCGTCTTCGCATTAGAGGGGGATTTTGTTATGATAGGGACAAGAAAATAATGGGAAGTGAGAGAAGCTGTGGACAAAAAGGCAAAAAAGGTTTTACTTCAAACGTTCTGGTCATCCAGCGGCTGGAAAAGCAGTTCTTTGCCGTTCGTTGGGGAGGACTTTGATTACGCAAAGAGCATGAAGCTGATGTTCGACCCCATCACCATCGGGCATGATGAGCTGATCCAGCGGCTTCATAGCTTACATAAGACGGTTACTAAAGAAAGGGCTGCTGTCGCATTTCTGCACAGCCTGTCCACGAGACAAGTGCATCTGCGAAGCGCGCTTTCCAGTTGGGCGCTGACATCGCGCCTGTCTCTTCATCAGTACGAAGGACGACGCTCGGCCATGCCGAATTACAGCAGCTGCGGAGATTGTAACCATGCCCGGCTGCAGTCCGACCGGGATTACGTGAATGCCGACCTGAACGTGCTGAATTTCGAACGGGTCAAATGGGGAGGCATCCGCTTGAATCAGCTGATCTACTGCTGGCTCGATATTGAGCTGTTGAGCCATGAGGATGGCCTGACGGTGGACGAGGAGGATATCGCCATTCTGAGGAAGCTGATTGCAGCCGTCGACGGATGTGCTGAAACAGAAAGCCCGCGTCATCTCGAAAAGCGGTTGAAGGATGTTCTGCCTTCAAGCAAGTATGAACGAGACGTGCTGATGGAAGTTCTGGGATATGCCGGCGTGCTGGTTCCGAAGGATACGCCCCGCACGCGTCCGAGAAGGGACGACGATTTCTTCTCGATGTCGGAGTGGCAGGGAAGCGACGGGTATTCCACTGAAGCGCTGCAGTTTTTTTTCGGCGAATATCTCTAGACCGCGCTGCATCATGATAGGTTACAGAATGCGTACCGGTTTAGGATTTTAAGGGGAGGGTTAGAATGGAGCAGCAATTAGAGGAACTGATTGATCGTTATCAACAAGACCATTATTTATCCGGGAACATCCACATTTCCAAAGAAGGCAAAACCTTATTCAGTAAATCCTACGGGCAAGCCAGCATTCAGCTTGGCGTCCCCAATAACAAGGATACGAAATTTCACATTGCCTCAGTCACCAAAATGTTCATTGCAGCTGCCACCCTCAAACTCTATGAACAAGGGCTGATTAGTCTTGATGATCATCCGGGTGCCTATGTTGACGCATTTAAGGCTCTCCATCCAAAGATCACGATCCATCATTTATTGAGCCATTCATCAGGGCTGCATGATATTTATGCCGTACCTGACCTTACATATGAGATGAGCAAATTAAGTGTGGAGAAGAAAGCGTTTATACCCTACCTCGTCGGACTCAAACAGAATTTCATTCCGGGTGAGCGTTGGGAATATAGCAGCACCGGGTTTATCATGCTGGGGTATATACTAGAGGCTGTGACGGAGATGAAGTATGAGGAAATTTTGAATTCCTGGTTCTTCTCGCCTTTGCACATGGGATCGACAGGGGTTGATTGTCCTCGTCAGATCAATTCAGGCAGAGCATACGGACACGCCTGGGAAAATAATCAGCTGATAAACGCTGACAATGACAGGCTTAGCACGGTTCAAGCTCCAGGCGAGCTGTACTCCACGGTCCAAGACCTGAATACGTGGTTTGAAGCCCTTTTCAAAGGTGAAATCCTTCAGCCGGAAACGATGGATAAAATGTTTGCACCGTACTATACGACAACATTTGACCCGAACTTAAACTATGGATATGGATGGTTCCTGGGGGCTGACTTTCGGTTAATTGCCGGAGGAACTCCGGGATTTAGATCCGAAATTTGGCACTATCCAGTTCAAGATCTACGGATCGTCATGCTATGGAATTATGAGAAAGTAAATTCGCACCAGTTGTTCCGAATGATTAAACCTCTATTGTTTCATACGTAAAACGAAGGAAACGACTACAAGATTAATCGGGAACCATGCAAGCATGTATTTGTTTTGGTCATTATCACTTTCGAGAGGAGCCTTACATGAGAAGCATCAAGCCAGGTCGGGGACCGTCGGCTATGGGCGCGGTTGGCAGTGCTGCAATTGGCGTATTTGGGATATTCTGGACGATTTCGGCAGCAAATATGGGAGCACCCGTCTTTTTTGTCCTGTTCGGGGTCATCTTTGTCGGTGTCGCGGTTGTGCAGGGGATTTTTCATCTTAAAAATGCTACGGGAGCTAACCGTATGTCCGTCTATGATATTACCGACGACGAACCGGATCCATTAGATCCTTACCTTCAAGCGAATGCAAGGCAAAGCGTCAACGAAGGTTTTAAACAGGATGGCGATTTCAATTTCTGCCCATATTGCGGGAGAGCCATCAAACATGAAACGTACCAATATTGTCCGAAGTGCGGTAATGACATTGGGGAGAGGCAGTAAGCTTGCTTGGATAATGCATATTAATGCCGAGATAGGAGGATGAATAATGGGCTTTCATGACACGTACAGATTCGGTGTGCATGCCATCATATCGAACGCCGACGGCAAGCTGCTCTTATTAAAACGGACCTATGGGAACAAAGGATGGAGTTTGCCCGGAGGCGGGGTCGACCCCGGCGAAACGATCCATGAAGCAATATTTCGCGAATGCCGCGAAGAACTGGGCCTCACCCTGCTGGATGCGGTCTTGACCGGATTTTATTATCACAGTCATATCAACGTGCAGGTCGGCATATTCCGCTGTTCGATCCCTCTTCATGAGGAAATTATCCTTAGCTCAGAGCATTCGGAGTATAAATGGGCCGAGTTGTCGGAGCTGAGCGACGTTCAGCGGTTAAGGGCCGAGGATGCATTGGCTTATCAAGGAGAAGTTAGAAGCCGGGCGTTTTAGCCCTCATCCTGTTCTTTTAAAGACCGGATTAACCTTACTGACCCGATGAACAACATCAGGGTTACGCTTGCGAACTCCATTGACGATGTTCCATCCGAAGCGGCAGAGGCTGCATCCTTAAAGACATCCAGCATATAAAAAAGAGGCTAACCGTGAGAGCGGTTAGCCTCTTTGATGTCAGTAAAACCTGATTACCTTCATGTCCTTAGACCTGGCATATGTGGATAATACCTTTACTCCTTCAAAGAGCCGATCAACAGCCCTTTTATGAAATACCGCTGCAGGAACGGATAGAACAGCACCACCGGCCCGATCGTCAGAATGGCGGTGGCCATCTTCACCGATTCTTGCGGCAGCGTCTGGGCGCCGAGGATGGCGCCGCTGCTCTGCATCTGCTGGATCATGCTGATCTCGGAGTTCAGCTTGAACAGCAGGTATTGAAGGGGATACAACTTCTCGTTGTCCACCAGCATGATGGCGTTGAACCAGTTGTTCCAGTAAGCAATGCCGTAGAACAGCGTAATCGTGGCCAGAACGGGCATGCAGAGCGGGAAGTAGATCCGGAACGCGATATAGAAATCGCTCGCGCCGTCGATCTTGGCCGCCTCCGTCAGGGAAGGCGGAATTTGGGACATATAGTTGCGTACAAGAAACAGGTTGAACGGGTTGAACACAAGGGACGGTATGATCAGAGCCCAGATGGTGTTGTTCATGCCGAGATTCAGGTTGATCAGATACCAGGGCACCAGGCCCGTGTTAAACACCATCGTAATGAAAAAGAACAATCCGAGCCCGTTGCGGTAACGGATGTGCTTGGCGGCCAGCGTATATCCGGCCATGGACGTGATGGTGACCGCAAGGATCGTGCCGACGACCGTTACGATGATCGAGATCATGTAACTCCGGTACAGCGGCGTGCTGCCGAACAGGAGCAGCTTGTAGGCATCCAGCGACAGCTCGCTCGGGAACAGCTGGTAGCCGAATTGCTTAATGCTGGCTTCGTCGGTAAAGGACACCATGAGCACAAGCAGCATCGGCAAGATGCAGAGAATGGAGATGATGCCGATCAGCGCGGCATTCACGGCGTCGAAAAATTTAGGTCTGGACGTCATCTAGGTTTCGCTCCCTTCCGAATGATTCCGGCTTGCTTTAGAACAAGGCATGGTCCGGATTCACCTTCTTCACGATTTTGTTGCTGCCCCATACGAGAATAAAGCCGACCACGGATTGATACAGTCCGACCGCCATGGCCTGTGCCGGATTCCCGATGGTGCGGAGGGAACGGAACACATACGTATCGATGACGTCAACCGTCGGATACAGCAGCCCGTTGTCCTTCACGATGGCATAGATCATGTCGAAGCTGCCGTACATGATTTTGCCCAAGGCCAGCAGGGTTAAGATGGATATGGTCGGCAGCATAAGCGGAATGGTGATGTGGCGGATGAGCTGCCACCGGGTAGCGCCGTCGATCCGGCCGGCTTCGTAATAACTGTCATCAATTCCCGTGATAGCCGCCAGATAGATGACGAGGTTCATCCCGAGGTCCTTCCAGACCGCCGCGGTCGTAAGAATCCACGTCCAGTATTGCGGAGAGGCGTACCAGTTGATGGGGTCGATATGAAAGAACGCCAGGATCCGGTTCAGGATACCGTAGTCAGTCGACAGCAAGCTGTAGATGATGTAGCTCACAATAACCCAGGACAAGAAATGCGGGAACAAAATCGTGGATTGGGTCACCCTCGAGAACCAGCGGCTGCGGAGCTCGTTGAACAGTATGGCCAGCGCCATGGCTGCGAGCGTGCCAACGATGATAAATAGAAAATTGAGCTTCAAGGTGTTGAAGGTGACCTCCCAAGCCCGGGGCGAAGAGAAGAAGAACTTGAAATTGTCAAAGCCGACCCAGGCGGAATTGAAGAGTCCCGTCTTGAAGTTGAACTTCTGAAACGCAATGAGCATGTACGGAAGCGTGAAATAACCGAAGACCAGCGTATAGATGGCAGCCGGTACGACGAGCAGGTAGGCGGATCCGTTCGAGCGGATTTCGCGCAGGAAGCCGAAACGGCTTTTTTTCATGAGTAGGCACGTCCTTTCGTAAGTGATGGGGGCTGCAAGCGTAGCAGTTCTGTTTCGAGTGTAAAGAGAGTTGCCGCGTGCAGTAAACTATGAAAATGGAGTTTGAGCGGATTGAAAGGGGGAACACCTGCTTTAAAAAACGGCAAAAACTTCGAATTTGAGTATTTCACAAAGCGTCGCCAGAATTGAATAATGACCAAAAAGACTTGGTATCATAAGGGTTTTGGCCGATGAATTCTATAATGAGAAGTTTGGGGAGGGAAATTAAGAATGCGTTTTCATATTGATGAATGCCCTGAGCAAATGTAAGATGAGAGTAAAATATGAAACCGTTCCAAGTGATCGGATCGTTAGGAAACACTATTAAATTAACATGTATATTACATATAATGTTAGTAATATTCATGCATGATAAGATCTCAGTTAACTATACAGACCGAATGATAAAGGAGGGAGAATATGATCCGGCAGCGATTATTCCGTTATGCGGTGTACCGAAATATGTTTCTCAGCTTTATTTTGCTTACGGCAGCCATGATTGCCCTCGTAACCGTCGTCCTGTACATGATGTTCTCCTGGAGCACCGCGAAGGAGGTAGGGAAAATATCCGAGTCGATGCTGAAGCAGAACAGCGCCGTATCCAGCGTCATCCGCGACCAGGTGTATAACGTGGGCAACCTACTGCTCAGCGACAAGGAGATCGTGAACGCCCTTTTGGACAAAGAGGCCGATCCGGTGAAACAGTATGGGGTATTCGGCACTCTTAACCGAGTCCAGTCCACATATCCCTTCATCCATTCGATCGGGATCTATAACGGCTTGAATAACACGTATCTGAATACGAAGGGGATTACCAAGGAGCAGGAGAAGGCGCTGTTGGAGGAGATCAACAGCAAGAATACATCTTATTTTCACCTGTTCCCTCGCAAGATCTCTACCACCACTTCCGCTTCGGCCAACCGGAGCGAAGACGTCCTTACTTTCGTTCTCCTTCCGAGCTATTATTCGCCGCTAAGCTCCAAAGGCGCAATCGTAATCAACATGAGCACCGACACCATCCAGGATCTGATCGGAGGTTACCGCAACGAAGCGGTGGATTCGCTGCACGTCATTGACGACAAGGGAACCATCATCACCCATTCGGATCGGTCCCGGTTCATGGAGAATATATCGCAGGAGTCCTATGTCCAGTCCATTCTGGAATCGGACGCGGAAAGCGGTTACTTCACTCGCTCCATCGACGGCCGCAAGAGCCTCGTTACCTACGTCAAATCCAAGGATATGAATTGGACGTATATCAGCGTAAGCCAATATCAAAATCTGCTGTTCAACATGCAGGCCCTCCGAACGTCGGCGCTGGTTCTCGCTTTGGCTTGTTTCGTCGTCAGCATGTTCTTGTCGATCTGGCTGACGCATCATGCGTACAACCCGATTCGTCACCTGCTGGAGAAAATGAGCACCATACCGAAAATGAAGGAAAACCGGCGGCAAATCAACGAATTTGCCATATTGGATACCACTTACGCCGAAATGACGGAGAAAATGAAGTCGATGGAGTCCGAGGCTTCCGTCGCTCGGCAGGCGCATGTGCTGCAGCTGCTGAAAGGCGGCGACGAGACGGCATTCCGCCGTTTGGCCCGCGATGGTAAGGCGCCCTATTTCTTGGCGGCCGTCCTTCTGCTCGACAGCTTAGACGGCTCGCCAGGGGGCGAGGACGAGGAGCTGCAGTCCTATACCTGCGCGGCCGCCGCCCAGGCGGCTCAGCAGATGCTGGAGCCGGAGGGAGCGAGCGTGGCAACGGTGGGGGATGGGACCATTGCGATCATTCTCCCCATGAAGCAGAGCCGGCTTCCGCTCCATGTATTGGGCATGCTGGAGGAGCTGCAGGGCGAGATGCTCCGCACGCTCCGCGTGTCCGTCACCGTCGGCATCGGAACGGCTGCGCAGACGTACGAGGAGCTCCGCGAATCGTTCGATTGCGCGCAGTCCTGCTTCCAGCAGCGCTTTTTCGCGGGAAAAGGCAGGATATTCCATAGCGATCCGGTCATCGCCGCGGAGTCGGAGCATTCCGAGGCGCAGTATCCGGACAAGCGGGAGAAGCGCATCATCGAGGCCATCAAGCTGCAGCAGCGGGATAAATTGGAGAAGGAAATCGATCAGTGGATCAAGGAAATACGCGATTACAACTACCATGAAGTCATGTTTTTCATCAACCAGTTCATCGGCGGCCTGTACAAGCAGCTCAATGTCCATACCGTGAAAAATCGGGAAAGCGCGGATCTCTTCCTCGACTTTACGCGGCGGATTACCCGCTTTCAGACGCTGCAGGAAACCGCGGATGCCCTGAAGGATCTTGCCCTTAGGCTCTGCAGCCTGTCCGAGGAATCGGGAGCGGTCCGGCATGCGGAGGTGGTGGATTTTATCCAGATGTACGTACGCAAGCATTATGCAAGGCCGGATATGTCGCTTGAGCAGGTGGCGGGCGAGGTGAAGCTGTCCCGCAGCTATGTCGGCAAGCTGTTCAAGGCGCATTGCGAGCTGTCGTTCAACGATTACCTGAATGCCGTTCGTCTGGAGAAGGCGCGGGAGCTTCTCGCAAGCACCGAGGAGTCCGTTCAATCGATCAGCGAGCAGGTGGGCATCCTGAATACGACCTATTTCTACACGCTGTTTAAAAAGCACTACCAGATCTCGCCGGCCCAGTTCCGCAGCCAGCATGCAATCGAGACGAAAAAGGCGCAGTGACGGGCAGATTCAGTGTTTTAAAATGGCGAAAACCATCATTTTGAAGTATACGTTTTCCCTAATGTCTCCTTAAGATAGGAATCGTACCGCATGACTAAACCAAATGAAGACAGGGGGACACATGCATGAAAAAAAGGAAAGCGCTAGCACTATGGTTGGCCGCCATATTCATGGTATCCGTGATCGCAGGCTGCTCCGGCGGAGGCGATGCCGACGGCGAGAACGGATCGGCGAGCGGCGAGAATGCCGGCGGGGACAAGCTGCCGGTACGGTATTTGCTTCCGGGCTCCGCGCCGCAGGATTTGGATGCGGCGGTCCAAGCGATCAACGAGAAGCTGGAGGCCGACGGTCTGAACCTTACCTACGAACCGACATACATCGCGTGGGATGTATGGGATCAGAAGACCAACCTCATGATGTCGACGGGCGAGGAATTCGAGCTGATCGCCATCATGCACGATACCAAAGGACCGACGGTGCTTGCGGGCAGCGGCGGTATCATTCCGATTGACGATCTGCTGGATCAGTATGGCAGCGAGCTGAAAGCCTCCATGCCGGACTGGATCTGGGAGTCGTCGAAAATCAACGGCAAGATCACGTACGTGCCGAACTTCTGGGCGGATACCGCTTATAACGATGGCATGTTCACGATACGCACCGATCTGCTCGAGAAAAACGGCCTGAAGCCACCAACATCGCCGGAAGAGCTGCTCGATGCGGCCGAGACGCTGCAGAAGAACTGGCCGCAGGACAACAAGAACGTATACATCAAGATGCTGGAGGAGCCTGCCTACTTCCTGCATACGACCTACGACACCTATCCGTTTACCGTGGCCGACAACATGATTTACATCGACCAGCAGGGGAACGTGAAGTCCTGGTTCGAAACCGAGGAGTTCAAAAAAGACGTGCTGTTCATGAACGAGGCTTACAAGCGCGGTCTGATCATGAGCGATTTGCTTACGACGCCGACGGAGGTCATTAACCAGGAAGAGCTGGCCGGTCGTTATCTGTACCGTCCGGGCGACGTCGGCTTAAGCGACGCCATTCGTCAGACGTTCCCGGACGCGAAGCTGGATATTTATTATTTGGCCGACCAGCCGAAATTCAGATCTTACGCGATCCGCAATTCCAACGGGATCTCTGCTACGTCTCCGCACCCAGAGGCCGGCATTCAATTTTTGAACTGGGTATACAGCAGTCAGGAAAACATGGATCTCGTTCAAAGCGGCGTGAAGGATGTGCATTGGAAGGATACCGGCAAGAATACCAAGGACTATCTGGCCAAGAACGAGAACGGTTCTCCGGCTTACGAGCTTCCGTACTGGCTGCTCGGCCACGTTGAGATGAACCGTTATCCAACGAATACGGATCCAGCGCGTCTGGAGCGCCGCACGTCGGTATCGGAAGACGCCGTGAACAGCATCACGATCGGCTTCACCTTCGATCCGACCAACGTTGCTTCGCAGTACGCCAACTGCATCGCCGAGCTGAAGACTAGTGTTTATCCGGTCATGCACGGGGTCGTGAAATACGAGGACGCCTACGATAAAATGCTGGCCGCAATGAAGTCCGCTGGTCTCGATGAGGTCGTTGATGAATACAAACGGCAATTTGATGAATGGAGAGCCGGTCAGTCGTAAATTCAGGCACACGAACACACTAAGAAATCATGGAACAGGGCAATCCTTTACCCGGTTTTATAACCGGGGAGGGGTTGCTTTTTTTCGTGCATCGTCATGGATTGTTCTGATAGGAGTACAGAGGGAATTCCAAGGGGAATTCAAGGGGATTCAAAAGTGATCAACTTTACCGTTTAGGACTTCAATTCTCCAATATTGGCCAAAATCAAAGTTTTATCTCAAAAGTAAAGTGTTCAAGACAGGGATTCTCGGGCTAGAGTAAAGGTCATAGGAAGCCTTGAGACTGCTCAAAGAGCAAGGAAGCGAAAGACTTATCAGGGCGTACCGCACGGCAAGAGCCGTGCGGAATAAGGAGGACGTAGTTCATGACCAAGCAAACACAAGCCATCCGGGAAGGCTGGCAATGGTTTACGGAAAGCCGGTACGGGATGTTTATTCATTTCGGGCCTTATGCCCAATACGGGCGCGGCGAGCAGGTTCTGTTTCGGGAGCACTTGGACCAGGCCGAATATGCACGGAAAGCTTGCGAGTGGAATCCGGTATTCTTTGACGCCGAGCTTTGGGCGTACACCGCGCGCAAGGCGGGGATGAGATATGCCTGCTTAACAACGCGACATCATGACGGATATTGCTTGTGGGATACGGCCACGACGGATTATTCCAGCGCGAAGCAGGCGCCAGGCAGGGATCTGGTGCGCGAATTTACCGATGCGTTCCGGTCCCAGGGACTTCGGGTCGGCTTATATTATTCCTGGATCGATTGGCGGATCCCGGCATATTTCGACGGACCGGAGAAGGATCCCGAGGGCTGGGAGACGATGAAGCAGTATTTGCATGCCCAAGTGGAAGAGCTGGTCACGAAATACGGACGCATCGATCATTTCTTTTTTGACGGGGTCTGGCCGCGAACCGCGGAGGACCTGGACAGCATCAAACTGGTGGAACGGATGAAGTCGATTCAGCCGGATATCCTGGTCAACAACCGTCTTGGGTTGTCCGAGGAGGAGAAGCTGCATGCGGACGGCGGCGGCGGCTCGGGCGATTCCGAGGTGCTGGGTGACTTCGGCTCGCCGGAGCATGTCATCGTCCCGGATCAGAAGCGGCTGTGGGAATCCAGCCAGGTCACCACGTGGAGGCTGTGGGGCTACACGAACGGTGAACGCTGGCGTCCGGCTGACGTCCTGCTAGACATGCTGTGCGAGTGCGCGGAAAAAGGGGGCACCGTGGGCGGCAATCTGCTGCTAAACGTCGGACCGCAGCCCGACGGACAGCTTCCGCCGGCCTTCGTCGAGCGGGCGCTGAAGATCGGAGAGTGGCTGGACGTTCACGGCGAGGCCATCTATGGCTCCGACGGCGGGAACCTCACGGAGTTCATCACCTACGGGCGGCAGACGATGAAAGACAACAAGCTGTATCTCATCATCCGCTTCTGGGATGGGAGGCCGGTGCTGAGGCTGGCGGATCTGGTTACGCCGGTATCCCGGGTTACGCTGCTGACAACGGGACAGGAGCTGTCGTTCCGACAGGAGGGCGACGTGCTGTGGATCGAAGGGCTTCCGCGGGAACGTCCGACGGAGCTGTTCCCGGTCATAAGCATTGAATGCGAGGAGCGGCCGCAGACCAATGAATGGGGAGTGAACCGCCTCTGGACCGGCGACCCTTCCCGGATCGCAGACTGGGCCCGAACGCGCGGAACATCCGTATACGTCGACGGCCAGCCGCGGACCAGAAAGGAGTAAGCGATGAGAACGCTGGTATTTTACGACGAGCACTTTCCTTACGATGGCGAACGTCCGTCTGCAGAGGCACTGGAACGATTGCGGGAATGGGCGGTGGTCGCAGGTTCCGCGGACGTGGCTGAGCGTCTGACGGAAGGCGGTTGGGACGCGCTGATGCATCTGCACGGGCCGTATTTTCCGAAAGCGGCTTGGGCGGCCATCGAAGGCCATCTGAAAGCTGGCGGCGGTCTGGTTCATGCCGGGGACGTGCCTTTCCGCAAGCCGGTTCGAGAGCTGAACGGAAGCTGGCATGCCGAACGCGAGCAGCTGGCTTATCATCAGCGAATGGATATCCATGATGCGCTGGTGGTTGACGTATCGCGCGTCCGGGAGCTGAAAGCCTCCGCCGAATACCCGATCCTGCAGGGGCGCGAGGAGCTGTTCGGCATCGAGCCCACCTGGGGCTTAACGCTGCACCCGACCAAAGCGAGCGACATCCCGGCCGAGATGGGGGCATGCGGTCCGATGGACGCCGTCATCTCGCCGCTGCTGATCGGCGTGGACCGTGATCGACGCGAGCGGTCCGCTCCGGTCGTCATGCTGGAGCAGCATAAGGGCGATTACGCCGGGGGCCGCTGGATTCTGATCAACCAGCAGCTGAGGGCATCGTTCTGGGAGACGAAAGGGATGGACATCCTGAAAGATCTGGCCGAATACGCGGGAACAGGCGTGACGGAGCTGTGGCTGAAGCCGAACTACGCCTCCTACGAGCCGGGCGAGCAGATGCGGTTGACGATCCAGCTGCAGTCGTTGTCCCGGACGTCCTCCCCGGCGCAAACCTGGCATTTTGCGGTGAGTCTTATCAAGGAAGACGACGGCGAGACCGTCTGGACCGGACACGTGAAGTCGGAAGCCGGCATGGAACAACGGGATCTGCAGCAGCTTCGCTTGTCCGTACCAGTACGGCTGGAAGCGGGCTTGTACCGGATCGTTTGCGAAGCCGAGTCCGAGTCAGGGGAACGCCGCACCTTGACCCAGGCGGTATGGGGCGTCGATCGTCCTCTGCTGCAGGCGGGAGAGCGGCTGGAATGCGGGCGCGATTACTTCCGCCGCGGCGGACGGACGGTTCCGATCGTTGGCATGACGTACATGACCTCCGACGTCGCGCGCAAATTCCTCCATCTGCCGAACGTGCAGCGTTGGGATGCGGATATGGCGGAGATGAAGCGGGCAGGGATCAACCTGATCCGGACGGGCATATGGACGGGGTACCGGATGATTATGTTTGCCGACGGCCATGCCGCCGAGGATGTCATGCGGGCGATCGATGCCTTTATCCTGACAGCCAAGCGGCATGAGCTGGAAGTGACGTTTACGTTCTTCTCGTTTGCGCCCGAAGCTTGGGAAGGCGTGAACCCCTACCTGGATCCGCGATCGGTGGAGGCGCAAAAGCGCTTCGTCGCCTCCATCGTCGGACGTCACAGGGGCACGACCAACGTGCATTGGGACCTGATCAACGAGCCCTCGCTGTTCGATCCGAAGCGAATCTTCGAGGGGCCTGTATCGATAGGGGACCGGTTCGAGCGGCAGGCCTGGTCCGAGTGGCTGCGGCAGCGCCACAGGGATGATCTGGCACAGCTTCAGGAGCGCTGGAACATGACGCCGGGCGAGCTGCTTTCATTCGAGTCGGCGCTTGCGCCGAGTCCGGACGACAAGCTGTTCAACAGCGTGCTTCAGCCGAATAAGTGGGGACCGTGGATCGATTTCACGCTGTTCACCATGGACATGCATAATCGGTGGGCGTCCGAGCTCATCGGCACCATTCGCCGCTCCGATCCCCGCCAGCTGGTAACGGTCGGGCAGGATGAGGGCATCTGCTCCCAGCGTCCGTCGCCTTCGTTCTATGGTCCCGCCGTCGATTACACGACGGTCCACTCCTGGTGGCAGAACGATCACCTGGCTTGGGACGGCATATTTACCAAAACGCCGGATAAGCCGAATCTGATCCAGGAGACCGGCATCATGCACGTGCAGCGTCCGGACGGCATCGCCAAGCGGACGGAGGAAGAGCTTCGAAACATCCTGGAACGGAAGTATGCGTATTCGTTTTCGACCGGGGGCGCGGGTGCCGTGCAGTGGATTTGGAATATTAACTACTTCATGGATAATGCCAACGAATCCAACATCGGGGCGCTTCGGGCGGACGGAACGCAGAAGCCGGAGGCCGATGTGTCCTATGACTTCGGCCGCTTCATGAAGGAAGCAGCCGGCCTGTTCGACGATGAACGTCAGCTGGAGGATATCGCCGTCGTTTACCCGTATTCGAATGATTTTTCCAGCCGCAAGCTGGCCTACGAAGCGACGACGCGGGCCATGCGCGCATTGACGTTCGGCATGAACGTCCATCCGCGGGGCATCGGCGAATATCAGCTGGGGGACCTGAAGCGCTATCCGGCCAAGCTGATCATCGTGCCGAGCGCGCATAATTTCGACGATGGCGCGTTTGCCCAGCTCCTCGACTTGGCAAGGGAAGGGAGCACGGTCTTGTGGACAGGCCCGCTTCGCACCGATGTGTATTGGGGGCCGGCACCGCATCGCCTTCAGCAGGAGATCGGCGACACCGTCCATGCTAACGTTCTTCGGGAAGAAACGCTGGAGCTGGCGGGAGCGCATTTCGCCGTTTCGTTTGGCGAGCGGAAGATTAACGCGCTGGCGGTGGATCGTCCGGCGGGCCGGTTGGATGGGACGCTAGCACCCGTCACGGTGATCTTGGGCTCGGGACAGTTCATCTGGTGCCCGCTCCCGGTCGAGATGAACGAGCGCTGGGAGCCGATCCAGGCTCTGTACGCGGAAGCTATCCGCTCCGCAGCCGTTTCGCCTGAGCTGGAATGGCTGAAGGGAGGCGAGCTTCCGGGCATCTACGGCCGCAAGCTGGCGTTCGGGCAAGGAAGCTTGTACGTCTTCGTCTCCGAGCATGGGGCAAGCGCAGAGGTCGAGGTAAAGGACACGGCAACCGGAAAGGTCTACGCTTTCGAATTGGAGCGGGAGCGGACCGTGATGTTTACGACCGATGCCGGGGGACAAGTGCAGACGGTTTACCGGCCGGAGGAGGTTCGCATCCGGCAGAGCCAACCATCTTGAGGCGTGCTCGCCCATTAACGGTTGGAAGAGGCTTTAGCCGTTGATCTGGTTCATCCAGGTGCGGTGCAGCCTTCTGCAGGAAATGCATAGTGGGAGGTTCTTCGGCCGATTGGTCTCTTACAATGCCAGACGGACCCGGGGCGAGCGTTACCTGGAGACGGATCTTGCGCCACGGTATCCGTTCGGCTTTGGCTTAAGCTATACGGAATTCCGTTACGGCCGTCTGACGGTAGAGCCGGCCGTCGTTCCCATAGGCGGCGAAGCGACGGTCCGGATTGACGTGACCAACGCGGGAGCATGGGACGGCGCGGAAGTCGTTCAGCTGTACGTCTCGGATCTGGCCGCTTCCGTTACCCGTCCCGAGAAGGCGCTGAAAGGGTTCCGCAAGGTGTTCCTGAAGGCCGGAGAGACGCAGGAAGTAACGTTCACCATCGGCAGCGAGCAGCTGGAATTGATCGGTCTTGACCTGAAGCCGGTAGTGGAGCCCGGTGAGTTCCGCATTCAGGTCGGTCCCGACTCGACGAGAGGAGAGATCGCAAGTTTGATGGTGAGAGTTAAGGGACGTATGGTCGCTGGGGTTGGGCTAAATAGCTTCCAGCCCAGCTCCTTCCACCGGATCCCTTTGGTCGCGCCGGATGACCAGCCGAAAGCTTTACCAACACGGTGAAAGATGGTGGGGTCGGCCGAGTGCTGAACGCGTTGAAAAAAGGATAACCGAATCTAGTGGAGAATACCCTTATACAAGGCCAGTTGCTGTGCTCATATCGGATGTAGAATCCGGGGGCTTTTTCGTCGGGATCGATGTTGTATCAGGATATCATATCGTGCATTTCGATCGACCGATAAAGGAATCAAGAGAGGAGAGAGCAGAATGAACGAAGCGTATCTTCAATTGTACGACTATCACATTTGGGCGAACGAAAGAGTATGGAATCATTTGCAATCCTTGCCGGAAGACTTATTTCTGCAGGAAGTGAATCTGGGCTTTAAATCCATCGCCGAAGTCTTCGGTCACCTTGCAGCTGCGGAGGAAGTTTGGTTTGCCCGGATCAAGGAAGAAAGTCCTCCGTCGCTTGCCGCGAGACCGTTCGCGAATTTGGAAGCAGCCTATCAATACATGAGCCGGCTCCAAACCGAGCACCATGAATATTTAGCGTCGGTTGGCGATATGGGGAAGGTTGTGACTTACCACAACACAGCGGGTGAGGCATTTCAGAATTCGATTTCGGAGATTCTCCAGCAGGTCGTAAATCATGGAACCTATCATAGAGGTAATATCACGACCATGCTTCGGCATTTGGGACATAAAGGGTTAATAACGGATTACATTGCCTTTTTAAGAGCGTAGCTTAAACGCACCACACATAGGGGACTTCCTTCTGTCATGATCTCATGAGCCGGGGAGTCCTTTTGCTATTTTTACCAAATGGAAATTAGGATGTAAAATAGAATGAGAATGCTAGGTTAACAAGAAGGATGGTGTTATGAAAATATACAAGCTGGATGAGCTGGAAGGTTCATGCTACATAGAGGTACTGCCGGGGCCTTACCGGGATCGGTGCTGGAACGAGGATTCGATCTATATGGATGAAGAGACTTTCGGTTACCTGGAAAGCGCCGTTAAAAAAGAATACGAACCGTACGGCCACTATGCTTTCAATGAAGTGGATGCAGAAATATGGATGCGGATCGTGAACAGGCTTGAAGAAACGCTGGTTTTTTTGAGAGGCCGTCCCCAAGCTGAGGAGTTGAAGGACCATATTGGCTTCATATTTACTTCGTCTGAAACGGATTTTATCGATGCCCTGGAAGAGAATATGGATCAATTAATCCGGCTCATGCAGGAATTCGTGGACTGGATCTCGCTTCAACTGCAGAATTACAAGGTCATTAGCATATTAGGCATATAGATCAATCCAATCAGCGACTATGTTACGTGAGCAGCGATGAATATGATATTGGTATTGATTATTTATAAATATAATGGGTATAGTTCTTCCTGCGACTCTCTTATATGATGTAAGGAATGCCTCTAAAGAAATAGATTCTACTAGGACGAGAAAAAACACGGCGTCAATCCCATACGATTCGCTCAAGCTTCTCCTAACATAAGCGAATGTACTTAGGCGATATGGATACTAAAGATTGGGATTATCAAAGAATCCTCTATCGACCGGATGAGAAAAGAGAAGTCTAATTGCTAAACCTGGTGGCAGATTAATTGTGGATTTGTTTATTCCTACTAATTTTGATGCGAATTACACCTCGACTAGAAGCTGGGAAACTTCCGATAACGAAGTCATCGTTCTGGAGGATAGACGTACGGAATGCAATCTGCTTGACCAGCGGATCGTCTCGATTTTGAAATATGAAAAGTGGAAGGAAGGCCATCTGGTTCAGACCGAGCTGCAGCGGTTTCCTCTTAGTTGGTATGGATACCACGAATTTGAACTCATGCTAGAGAAGCAGGGATATGAAGAGATCACGAAGTCGGCTGACTATACATGGTTGAATAAACCTGTTAAAGCGGATCAGATGATTACATTCGAGGCTAGGAAAGCTCCGACAGGACGCTAGTAGAACTAGTGCCTTCAGGTGTTTATCCATAAGTGGCGTGAAACCCTGTGCAGGGATTAATTAGAATCAGTGAGGTGATTGCATGACGTATGACGCAGACTTAACTTCCGAGGATGTGGATCAATTACTCCAATACCTCGAATATTTCCAAGATCCTGGTTCCGTTTTTTACCATGAAGTTAATGAATATATGCACGAAAGTCAGGAAATCGGAAGTTTTCGTAAAGCGTTAGATGATGTCGGCTTCTTAATGGTATTCAACTGGAGTGATTGGTTAATGGAGAACGAGATCTACAGGAACTTAGATCATGAAGTGGATAGCAGCATCATGAACGCCGATCTGACAACCCTTAGAAAATTAATGACCAGTTATATTCGGGGGGATCGATTTAACGAAGGGTTATTTATCCACGTATGCATGAAAGGGTACGCAGCTAAAATTCTGTTAAGACTGAGAGAATTAAAGAGCACATTATCCTGATCCTACCCATATTTGTTATCCTCGTACCGAAATGACTTAGTACATTTATATGAAGTGATGGAATTAGAACGTGAGGGAGGAATAACAGTGATATCCAAAGCGATTTTCCTCGACTTTTATGGGACTGTGGTTCATGAAGATGATGAGATCATTCCGTTAATATGCCAAAAAATCAAGGAGACTTCCTCTGAGGACTGTACCATTCAGGAAATAGGACAATACTGGTGGAAGTCCTTTTCAAACATGTTTCATGAAAGCTATGGGAAAAGCTTCGATAATCAAAGAAATCTGGGCAGAACATCTTTACGCACGACGATAGACTACTTCAAATCGGATTGCATTGCAGAGGAGATCATACAGGAGCAATTTGAGCATTGGCAAAAGCCAGGTATTTATGAAGATGCGCTCTCTTTTTTTAAGTCGTGTAAATTGCCCATATATATCATTTCTAATATTGATACATCGGATGTGATGACAGCCATAAGGTTTCACAATTTAAAGGTCACTGGCGTGATCACTAGCGAAGATGTCAGATCATATAAGCCGAGGTCGGAAATATTTGTAGAAGCACTTAGAAGGTATGAGTTAAAGGCTGCGGAGGTCCTGCATGTCGGGGATTCATTAACAAGTGATGTTGTAGGGGCTCAAGCATTGGGAATCCGAGCCGTTTGGATCAATCGTATGAACAAATTAAAGCCGGATCATATACAGCCCGATTACATCATAAAGAAGCTGACGGAATTAGAAGGGATCATCTAGCGCGAAATATCTAAGAACGATAATGAATAGGAACGCTTGTGCGTAGATTCGATAAAAGGTAAAATATAACTACAATTGAATCTTGGGTGGGCATGGTTTCCCTTCGAAAGGGGGTGAAGCCATGGAGGTAAAGGATGCATTAACGATTATGTTTTTGTTTGGATCGTTCATTCTTGCTCTTTTAACATACATTAACAATAACAACAAGAAAAAGTAAAAACCCACCCAAAGGTTACGCGCCGAAGGTGGGTTTTTCGTTCCTAAATGACTTAGAGGGGAATAAACCATCCAAGCCAATTGTACTGACCAAGTGTTCGCTGCACTTGGTCTTTATTACATATATAGTACCATAAAATAAAATATGTATCAAAGCTTAGAAATACCTGAGGAAGCGTAGAAAACAAGAAAGTAATCATCATGTAAAATCGCTCTTTCGTAGTCGATGAAATCGATCGGAGTATATAGAATCTGGAAAAGGAAAGGAACGAAATGACCAAGAAATATACGATTTTCATATGTGTAATATTTCTACTCATCTCAATTCTGATCATTTCTTTTTTTGCACAAAAAACCTCTGAGACGAAAGCCCCTAATAACTCCGTTACCCTGACTTTAGATGAACATACAGGCTCTGTTATTTGGAATGATCTTATTAAGATCACGGTCGGGCAGCAAGATGGTCCAACAGAACATGTGAGTATTCGAAATCATTCGGAAATAACGAACAAAGAAAGTATAGACTTACCTATTGGTCAGGCTATATTAATTCGGTTTCTACATGGTGGTTCGGCAGTTTATCCCACTCCGGATAAAGTGTTTTATTTGATATACATTCAGAAACCCGTTAAAGAAAAGTCGGAGGAATTAATAAGAACTTATTATATTGAAGGAGAAGTTATAGGCGACAGTGAAATAGAAGCGAAAGAAGAACTCATAAAATTAGCACATGCTTGGAAGGTAGAGTAAGAACATATCGTATTTGTGCATATGAATCAATACTATAATAGTAATATGAAAGGAACTCTTATGGAAATCTATGGAGAACACATAATCTTATCTAGAATCACAAACGATGACTTGGATTTTATATGCAGGATTGAATGCGATCGAGATTTATGGCAGTTTGAAGAATCTGTACCGTCCGACGAACAAGTTCGAAGTAACTTTCTGGAGAAAATTAGGGAGGGAGACGAAACAGCAAGCTATGATTTTATAGTTCGTTTAGCGAATGATAAGAATAGAACTCCAATCGGACTTGCTCAGGTGTGGAGTTATATCGACTACAGGAAGAGCTGGGAATTGGGATTTGCGATCCTCCCCCAACATGGCGGACAGGGGTACGGAAGTGAGGCTGCTCAGCTTCTTTTGAAATTTGCTTTTGAACAGCTGCATGCGCATAAAGTGGTTGGTATGTGCAATTCGCAAAATGCTCGATCTGCAGCGCTCATGGAGCATATCGGGATGACCCAAGAAGCCGTTTTTAAAGAGGAACTTTTTTGGAAGGGACAATGGACGGATCAGTACTATTATTCCATCCTTGAAAAGGAGTTCTTTGAAGGTAAACGATTGTAGGAAAGAATAGTTATAATTCGTCAATGCCAATCTCAATATGGAGGGGATCATGAAAATAGTAAAACACGTACTGATCTTTTTTGTGTTGATTGTCATTACATCATGTAAGACCAACTCTGATATATCAACTACAAATTATGTGCATCTAATTGAGCAGCCGGTTGCGCTTATTGAATCCAAACTGGAGTTCACCCCGGAGATTCCAACATACATCCCAATTAATGTAACAGAAGCAACGGCTTCTTTGGAATCGTATGAAACCAAGCAAGGGAAGTTTCAGGAAGTGGTATACCACCATAGGAATATTAATAAACAGCAGCTTTATAATCTCATCATTACCTATGACGAGACGGACGAGATCTACAGTGAAGAATCCATTGCCAGAGGTAAAGAAAGTCATCATCTGGAACGTGGCATTCAAGGATATTATGAAGAAGATGATGATGGCCAATCATCATGGTGGAGAAATAACGGCTTAACGTATAGATTCGTATATTTTCTTAATGAAGGACAGCCTAGGTTGGATAAGCAAGAATTCATTCAGTCCGCCAACTCCGTTCCTGGGCGTACCAACCGTACAAGAAGATTTATAAGAAACTGAATTGAAAAATCACATGGGTGGGGGAGAAGACATGATACAATCCATTGTCCATATTGCATTAGTCGTGAAGGACTATGATGAGGCCATCGCATTTTATACCGAGAAGCTGAATTTCACCTTGATTGAAGATACATACCAGCCTGAACAAGATAAACGTTGGGTGGTCGTAGCACCTCCCGGCTCGGTCGGCACGACGATATTGCTTGCCAAGGCGTCCAAGCCGGAGCAAGAGCCATTTATAGGCAACCAGTCGGGCGGCAGAGTGTTCCTGTTCTTGAATACGGATGATTTCTGGAGAGATTATCGTGAAATGGTATCACGGGGGATTGAGTTTGTAAGAGAGCCCAAAGAAGCGGATTACGGCATGGTGGCGGTATTTAAGGATTTATACGGCAATCTGTGGGATTTGCTGGAGTTGAAGGAAGATCATCCATTGATGAAACGGACGAAGTAATCGGTATTCAAGAACCTGCAAGGAGGAAGCAAAAGATGCCTAATATCCTCAATGTCATTGTCATTGCAGCGCATCCGGATGAACCCGAAATTTATGCTGGCGCGATCTCGGCAGCTTACGCAGAGATGGGTCATCGGGTGAAGTTTGTAACACTAACCGATGGATGCTGCGGTCATCATGAAATGAGCGGACAGCAGCTGGTCGAGCGTCGGATTCAGGAAGCTCATGAGGCTGCAAAGCGGCTTGGGGTGCTGGAATACGTCGTCCTGCCCATTCCCGATGGCGAATTGATGCCAACGCTCGAAGTGCGCAAGGAAGTGATCCGTCAAATTCGCGGCTGGGAGGCGGATATCGTCATTACGTTCCATCCGGACGGTCCCGGTCATGTGGATAACCGTAATGTCGGGAAGGTCGTGCGGGATGCGGCAGATTTTGTTGCGAATGTGCCGAATGCCGTCCCTGAAGTGCCGTCATTGAAGAAATCCCCGATATTCCTGCTGATGCCCGATTACGCGGCACGGGCGACGTACCAGCCGGATATTGTTATCGATGCTGGAGGCGTGATCGAGAAGAAATTGCTCGCCTGCGATGCTCATGCTTCCCAATTCTATGAGTTTGCGCCTTGGCAGGGCGGTTTCTTGGATGCCGTACCGGATACCTGGAAAGAGAAGCGGGAATTTATTCTAAAGCATTGGGATCGGTTCCTGAGCGTCTCGGACGAAATGCAGCCTTCGCTTGTGAAGCAATATGGCCAAGACCTTGCAGCCAGCGTACAATATGCAGAGCCCTTCGAAATCGCGGATTATGGCAGAAGACCGAATGAAGCTGAAATGGAGATTTTGTTCCCGATGTTAACGGGTACTCATGTGTAGTCTATTTTTTGGTTAGATCATAAAAGAAAGCGGATTCCCTTCTCAGGGCAATCCGCTTTCTTTATGATCCGAAAAATAAGCTTAAACCTTCTCCAATGGTGATTCTCCAACGGGACAGAATTCGGGATTCGTCAAACTTAAGCGATCGGCAAATTCCGGCTGGAGCTTGGCAAGCTCCGCATAATAACTTCCGATTACATGATTGCCGCTCACCGATCCATTCTGGAAGGTCAACGGCCATTGGGTATGCACATGGCTGTAATAGTACTTCTTCTCCCGTTTAGGCATCTTGTAGATGTGAGGCGGGGCATGTGTTACGACGTCGAACAGGTTGGCGATGCGGCAGCTGTTTCGAACATACTTGGCGAAGGCCTTGGTAAAATCGAGATCTCCCACACGAGGGGACCCGTAGGTAAATACATAAGGGGATTGGTGGTCCGTGTTGGCGGCCGCATCGACTGCACATAAGGTTGCGAGCGCTCCTCCAAGGCTGTGACCGGTAATGAACAGTGTCTTGTGTGCAGGAAGTCGGTTAAGAGCCGACATGACCTGGCCCCGAGCAGAGGCGTAGATGTTAGTGAAACCGCGGTGTGTGAGAGAAGAGTCCTTAATATATTTGAAGTTTTTTTGGGAGGCGATGGCATCAGAGATCCAGTTTGTTGTTGAACTGGTGCCCCGAAAGGCGATAATGATTTCATCCGGTGATTCCAGAATAAACCCAAAGCGCTCGGACACGCTGATTAAGGAGTTCGCCTCAATGGTGTCATAGAGCGAATAATTTAGCGGAAGGACAAATGAGCCGTCCGTATTGCTGAATTGTGTATAGGTCTGTCCGCAGATCGCTGCCAAGAAAATGGCCCATTGTTCTTGTTCCATGCTCGTACCCATGCACATCCCGCCCTTCTGTTCTCCTACACTATATTAGAGTGCGGAAGGAAAGGTGCCTATACGCCTAAGAATGGCGCATTCGCCATCAAGCCCAAGCTCATACAAGGGATATTATCTTGAGAAGGTTTGGGTAGAACCAAGTTATATGGTACGATTCAATAGACGTTCTTGGTCGATCGGTGCATAAGCATGCACATCATCAGATTGTACTTTAATGATACATAGAGAGCAGGGTTATATAGAATGACGGACAATATTCAACAACGCTTCCGTTTCAGTGAAGCACCCATCTGGGAACTACAGCGGACTTACTACGAAGAACTGGGGATGAAAGCCTGGAATAATGACCAGGTTCCGCAGTATATTACGAGCAACCCTATGATTGCTACGGCTTACGCCGAAATTATATTCGGATTCCTTCGGGACCGCGCCGATCAAGGTGATCTAACCGAAACGGTTACGATTCTGGAACTGGGAGCCGGGGCCGGGCGCCTCGGTTATCATGTGCTGCACAAGTTGTGCGAGCTGAGAGATTTTGCGGGTATAGCGCTGCCCCCTTTCCGCTATGTCATGACGGATTTGCCGATTAAAAATGTTACGGCATGGCGTC
Organism: Paenibacillus sp. QJM3NY_38; assembly: GCF_056173265.1. Classification (NCBI taxonomy): domain Bacteria; kingdom Bacillati; phylum Bacillota; class Bacilli; order Caryophanales; family Paenibacillaceae; genus Paenibacillus; species Paenibacillus sp. QJM3NY_38. The sequence goes on along the minus strand of NZ_CM149665.1, from coordinate 4,991,977 downwards.
AACACCCTGCCATGCAATCCTATATTGAACAGGGGCTGCTGGACTTCGCGAGGTTCGATGCCGTGCATGACACGGAACTGAACCTGGTGGTATCAAAGACAACGATACGTCCTGGAGATTTGAAGCAGCCGCTGCTGGTTGTCGCGAACTATTTCTTTGACGGTATTCCGCAAGAACTGATCTACGTGGGGGCAGGCAAGATTTACGAGAGCGATGTTGTCATCGAGTTTCCGGAGCAGCACGACAAGCTCAAGCCGGCTGAAGCACTGGAACGAATGAAACTGGCCTATGAGCACCGCCGTGCCCCCAGATACGAGGAGGACACCTACCCGTACCGTGATGTCATTGCCTACTACCAGCAAGAGCTGGAGGATTCGCATATCCTGTTTCCGGAGGTGGGACTGACCTGTATGGAGCGTCTAAATCAGTTATCAACGTCGGGTTTCATGCTTCTTACGGCGGATAAAGGAGATCATCATATCGATAATTGGAAGTTCGCCGAACCGCCGCAATTAATTTACCATGGCAGCTTCTCTTTAACGGCTAATTATCATGCGCTGCAGCATGTGTTTGAGCAAAGGGGCGCACATGCGATTTTCCCCACGCAGCATTATAAAAATATTAACGTCGGCTGTATCCTCATGCTGGAAGCACCGATGAGTTATGCGAACACCCGGATTGCTTACCGCCAATTTATCGAACGCTTCGGGCCTGATGAATTTTTCAGTATGAAGGAATGGATCGACCGGAATATTGAAAGCATGGGCATTCAGCAAATTTTGTCTTTTTGGCGATTGGGCGGGTATGACGCCGAGTTCTTCATTCAGAGCGCGAAGCGCATCTCGAATCTGCTGCTGGATGCCAATGACGAAGAAATGCTGGATATTCGAACAGGCATCTATAAAATGTGGTCATCGTACTATGTGATGGAGCAGCGTTATGATCTGGCATTGGACGCGGGGCTGGTGCTGTTCGAGATGGATATGTACGAGGATGCAAGGTTCTTCTTGAAGGAATCCGTGGAAACGGACGAAGACGAGCCGGTGCCAACGGTTATTTATTGCTTGGCGATCTGCTGCTATGAGCTTGGCCTCGACGAAGAGGCTCTGGAATACACGCGTGAGGCGCTCGTTCTGGAACCCGATCATGAAGAGGCTTTGGCACTGTTGAAATGTTTTGAGTAATACACGCATTACTTAATCTTCGCGAAGGAAGTTGCGTATTTTTCTCGGAATTGCATAGAATGACGCACGCGACCCGGCCTCTGAGATTACAATAAGGCTGGGTCGTTCTGTATTTTGAACTAGATCCCATTTACGATTCCATTCAAACAGCTGGCCCTGCGAGGATTGTTGGAGTGGAGTATAATGTAGAAGGACATTTACGTAATGATGCTGACAGAAAAACATACAACGATAGGTGAAAAACATGAGAATAGCTTTTTTTGATTCAGGTTTAGGCGGTTTAACCGTGTTATCGGAGGCAATGAAGGAGCTGCCGCAGGAAGATTTTTTGTTTTATGCGGACACCCTCCATGTGCCATATGGCACCAAAGCCAAGGAAGACGTGAAATCTTACATCCATCATGCGATGGAAACGATCATGAAGGAAGAAGTCAAAGCCATTGTTGTTGCATGCAACACGGCTACAAGCATGGCGATTTCCGATCTGAGAAAGGCTTATCCGATCCCGGTTATCGGGATGGAACCGGCCGTAAAGCCGGCCGTCGAAATCAATCGTTCCAGCGGGAAGCGAATCCTGGTGCTTGCCACACCGCTGACCATAAAGGAATCGAAGTACAGGGATCTGGTTCGACGAGTCGACAGCATGCATATCGTGGACTCCCTGCCTCTTCCGGAGCTGGTAGAGCACTGTGAGGCTTTGAATTTCGATCAAAAGGTGATGAAGGATTACTTTACCAAGCAATTCGAATCCTTCGATATGAATGAGTACGGAACTATTGTCTTGGGCTGTACCCACTATCCATTTTACAAAAGCATCTTATCGGATCTGCTGCCGGATCACATTCGCATGATAGATGGCAGTAAAGGAACCGTGAACAGACTTATTCAGGTTTTAAGTGACAATGATCTGCTCAGCTCCAGCGGTAATCGGGATGTTACGCTATTAAATTCGAGGCAATCCATAGAGTACACAGAGAAGATGAAGAAAGCATTGAGTCTTTATAGGGAAGTAGAGGGATAGGGTAACAGGCAGCTCCAAAAAAATGAAGATCGTTGAGGAGTAAGCTGCGGCTTTATAGCCGGTGTGCTTTGTGGTGTTATATGTTCAGCCTCAAAAACTTATCCCTGAAGCTGTTGAGCGTTTTACCGCTCTCCGAAAGCTGGTTGTCGTTAATCGGGGAATCATAGATTAGCTTCACAGGAGGACTTATTTTAAGACAGGACGATCAGTGCCGTGAAAATCTACGGACGCTGATCGTCCTGTTTCGCTTTTGCCGTGTTATTCCACTAAGAATTAGCGGAATCGTGAAGATTTCATAGCTGTATCAGCGTTACATCCCCCTGCCGGGTTCTATATAATTCTAGGCAAGGGTTGAACGAGATATGGCTTATTACCTAAGTCCTGACCATGGAAGTGGTTGAAGCTGACGCGGCCCTCGTCAGCACGGAATTGGACTGGGAGGATGCCGTCCCATCCGAATAAACAAAACGCTGTGTTTCGTCATATTTGAAGGAGTGTATTTATGCGAATTTACATTATCAGGCACGCCGATCCGGATTACGAGAACGACACTATTACTCCTCGCGGACACCTGGAGGCTAAAGCATTGGCAGAACGAATGCTCCAGGAGAACATCGACAGCATCTACTGCTCTCCGTTGCAGAGAGCTCGGCATACGATGAATTACACCCGGGAATTGACGGGTCTGCCGTTCGAAACGCAAGACTGGCTGGCCGAGATTCAGAACTGGCAAACAATGGATACAAGGGGCTGCCCGATCCCGGCCTGGAACGTGGATGGGGAAATTATACGCGGCCGGATGCCGCTGCCGACAAGCGATAATTTTCACGAGGCTGAGCCCTTCTGCAACCCGGACATTCGCCAGGGCTTCGCCGAAATCCGTTCCCATTCAGACCGCTTTATGGAGGCGGCCGGTTTTTGCAGGGAAGAAGGACGCTACCGCATTCTGGAACCAAACGAGCGAAAAATCGCCGTTTTCTGTCATATGGGTTTTGGCCTCGCATGGCTTGCTCATCTGCTGGAGATGCCGCTCCCGCTGTTGTGGGCGGGATTTTGGCTGGCGCCCAGCTCGGTGACGACGATTTTGATGGAAACACGTTCCGAGCAGTGGGCTGTGCCGCGCTGCTTAAGTCTCGGCGACGTTTCCCACCTTTACGACGCCAAACTGTCGGTCAGCAGCCAAGGCATCATTGCGAATTTTTACTGATTTTTTAGAAGCAAGCTTAAGGAACCTGCGCTATAATAAAAACAAACGCCGATTGAACGCTTCATTACGGTAAGGAAAGGATGGGATCACTTGAGCGGAAAACCTTATTATCCTGCAGATTTCGTAACTCCCAAAAACCGACCGCCGGGCGTTCTCGCTACGGAATTGTATCGCAAGGAGCACGGTTATTTCTGTCATCGTCCCAAAGGAACGCGGGACTGGTTGATCATGCATACCGTTTCCGGCACTGGTATTGTCGAAAGCGCCTCTCGTGCGTACGAATGCAAGCAAGGTGACATCGTATTGATCGCGCCAGGGACACCGCAGGAATTTTACACCGCTGAAAACAGCGTATGGGAGAAAATGTGGTGCCATTTCACGCCGAGACCGAGCTTCTATAGCTGGCTGTCCTTCACCGAGAACGTGGGAGGCGTGTTTCATTTTCGGCTGGACGATTCCGAAATCCGGGATCAAGTGCATAAAGCTTTCGAGCGCTTGCTGCATCACAACCAGTCGGTCCGTCCGATGTCGGAGGAATTGGCCGTGAACGCCCTGGAAGAAATTATTTTGTTGCTTTCCATGTATCAGCGGGAGAAGGAACAGGCTGTGTTGGATCAGCGGATTCAGGAAGTTGTTCAATTTCTAATGCAAAATTACGCGCAGAAAATCCAGCTGAAAGACCTAGCTCAGAAAGTTTGCTTGTCCCCATCACGATTGACGCATTTGTTCAAGGAGCAGGTCGGCCGCTCGATCACCGACATCCTCCAGAAGCACCGGCTAAAGCAAGCGGCGAGACTACTTCTATCCACAAACAAATCGGTTTTGGAAATATGCACGGAAGTCGGCTTCAATTCGCCAGCATTCTTCACCCGCAAGTTTATGTCATTCTATGGTACCAGCCCCGGCATGTATCGGAAACAGAACAAGTGGGAAGGGATGAAAGAGAGCTCGTGAGCATAGCCGAATCGATATAAAACGCAAAAAACCATTCAGGTATCAGCCTGAATGGTTTTTTCATTTTTGAGCGATAATCCTGTATTTACAGCGATTTAACGGGCTTTTTACAGCCGTTTTACAATGTCGCAAGAAATAGCGGAATCGTACAGGTTAATAGCGGATTCTTCACTTTCGTGGACGAAATCCCGTTGTTACAATGAACCCATACCAATCGGGCATGCGGATTGATTATCCAGGGAGACATGCGAGGGAGGTTAGGCTGAGCTATACACATGAAAGCGCTTAAGCGGAGTGCAAGCAAAAGTGTACAACGGTTGAATCATTTCGAAAACACGAGGAGGAAGACACGAGTCATGAAAAAATACGGTTTTTCGTTGTTAGTGGTCATCATGATTGTCGGCGTTATTCTGTCAGGCTGCGCGAAGAATGGAAATTCCGGTAACAATCCCTCGGAGCTTTCGGAGGACGGGACTTCGCCTCCGCAGGAGCAAGTCACGATCACGATGTGGAATCGCCTGGGCAAGGACACGTTCGACAGCGTCATCGCCGGATTCCAGGAGAAGTATCCGAATATTAAGGTGAAGCTGGAAAATATGCCGGAAGCCGGCGGCGACGTTGCGCAGTTCCAGGCGGCGATCAACGGCAACGAACTGCCGGACGTCTTCGTCAGACCGACCGGGTATACGATCTCGCAGCTGGTCAAGCTGGACAAAGTCCACAGCCTCGACGAGGTGTTCCCGGCTGATACCCACGGCAATTATACGGACGGCACGTTCGCGGAAGGCTACGGCAGCATCGAAGGAACCGTCTACACGTTCCCGTTATATTCTTCCTTACACGGCGCGCTAATGATGTATTACAACAAGAACGTGCTGGAAGATCTCGGCTATACGGAAGCGGATATCCCGGGTTCGTGGGAGGAGTTTATGACATTCGGCAAGGAGCTCCACGAGAAATCCGGCGGCAAAACGTACGCCCTGACGTTCGGCGCAGCGACGAACTATCTGTCCACCTTCCTGCTGAACCAGCTGTCGGCGCCGATTTCGCCGGAATCCGGCTTCAACTACAAGACGGGACAATACAACTACAACACGCCGGGCTATATCGAAACGATGCAATATCTGAAGAAAGCGTACGACGAGAAAGTGCTGCATCCCGCCACGATCGACGCGGATACGGGCAAAGCGTACTCGCTGATCAAGACGGGCGAAGCTGCCTTCATGATCGGGGGCAACTGGAGCGGTGATTACTTGAGCTCGGACGACAAAGGCGGCGCCGAAGCGTTCACGGCCGATGATTGGGGAGTCGTGCCGATCCCGTCCAAGAACGGCGGTCCGCAGTTCCAATACTTCGAAGGCGGTTCCGGCGAGTACCTGTATGTATCGAAAGAAACGCAGCATTGGCCGGAAGTGAAGGTGTTCCTTGATTATCTGAACGAGAATATGTACGCCGAAATCGTCAAGTCGGGCCAAACGCTGCCTTCCAAAAAAATCGAACTGATCGAGGGTGCGGAATCGCGTTTCGAACAGTACGGGACGATCTCCGAGATGATGGTGGAATTCAAGCGGCTCACGCCGACCGTCTACTTGAACAATCCCGCCGCAACCGACGTGATGTCGCAGTACAGCGGCTTCGCGCCGAAAGAGAACATCGGCACGATCTTCCTCGGTTATTTGCAAGGCCAGCTCAAGGATCTGGAGCAGCCGCTCCAGAAGCTGACCGACGATAACAACGAAGCGCTGAAACGCGCCATCGACGGCTCCGGCGGTGCGGTGAAGCCGGAAGACTTTATCTTTCCGGACTGGGTGCCGGGAGAGAACTACACCAAGTAACGACCAACTAAGGCAGAAGAAGAGACACGGCTACTTGCAGCTTTGGGCTGCCCGGGGGAAACGGCGGGCAGCCGTGTCTTTCTTTTTTCGGAAGAATCAGGAGGGATGGCATGCGGACCGGGAAAACACGATCGAAAATCAATCCGCAGCTTCGTCGTAAGTATATTTGGGCCTACATTTTTATATTGCCTCAGCTGCTTTATTTTCTGCTTGCATCCATGTACCCGATCATCATGAGTTACGTTTATTCTTTCTACGAGTGGGACGGTCTGGGGCCGCTTGTCAACTTTGTGGGCTTCGCCAATTACGCTGAGCTGCTTCGCGACGACATGTTCTGGAACAGCTTTAAAAACGCCTTGATCTACGGGCTCTCTGCCACGGCGCTGACGATTATCGTTTCGTTCCTGCTGGCACTTGTGTTGAATGACCCTTCCATGAAGGGGAAATCGATTTACCGCACGGTTTATTTCCTGCCTGTCGTCACGGTATCGTCGATCATCGGCATTATTATGAACAATATTTTCGGCATTCAAGGTTTTGCTAACCAGTTCTTGCAAAGTCTCGGCTGGATCGATGAGCCGATCAAATTCTGGCTCGACCCTGTGCTCGCGATGATTATGCTCATCTTGGTCGGCTCTTGGAAGCATATCGGTGTCGTGATGATTTACTGGCTGGCCGGTTTGCAAATGATTCCGACCGATTTGTACGAAGCAGCGAAAATGGACGGAGCGGGCTATTGGAAAATGCTGATGAAGATTACGCTGCCTCTGCTGAAGCCGGTGGCGGCAACCATTCTTCTGTTGACTATCGGAGGCAGTCTGCATGTATTCGACCTGGTCAAAACGCTGACCGACGGTGGCCCTTATCATAAGACGGAAACTATTGAGCTGTTTATCTACCAATACGCGTTCGCTACCCAGTTCGGGGGCGCAAGAGTCGGTTACGCCTCGGCCGCCGGCGTTTATCTCGGTTTGTTCGTGCTCTTGATCAGCTTATTCTTAGGCTGGCTGGGCATGAAAGCGGGAAGCGACGGCAAGAAGAGCAAGCTTGCGGGCAGAGGAGGTAAAGCATGACCAGTTCCAAAACGGCACGCGCGTTTATTCACGTCTTGCTGATCGTCGTCGGCATCGTCTGGATCTATCCGTTCGTGTGGATGGTATCGTCTTCGCTGAAAGACAATGTGACCTTTTATAAAGCGGCCATCAATCCGATCCCCGAGGTGTTCATGTTGGAGAACTATGCTCGGGCATGGGATGTGGCGAACATTTCCCACTATTTTATGAACTCCGTCATCATTACAGTGTCGACCGTTTTGATTGTGGTTATCTTAAGCTGTCTGACTGGCTATGCGCTCGGAACGGTAGCGTTTCCGGGACGGACGGCAATGATCGGCTTTATCGTGGCACTGCAATTCATTCCAAAAGGCTATACGATCATACCGCTGTACCAGCTCGTCAAGTTTCTGGGGATCAAAGACTCGTATCTGGGTCTGATTTTTGCGGAATCGTCGGGCGCGCATGTCTTGTTCATCCTGCTGTTCGCCGCCTTCTTCTCCAAGTTTCCGAAAGAAATTGAGGAATCCGCGCTTATCGACGGCGCAGGCTTCGTGAAGACGTTCGCGCGCGTGGCGATGCCGAACTCGATGCCGATCGTTGCGACTACGGCGATCATGCAATTCATCTGGACCTGGAGCTCGTTTCTTACGCCGCTGGTGCTGACGATTACGAAGCCCGAACTAAAGACGCTGGCGGTCGGTATGCTGTCTTTTACCGAATTGTATGGCACCGACTGGACCGGTATGGCCGCCGGCGCGACGATTTCCCTTGTTCCCGTCATGTTGGTGTTCATTTTCATGCAGCGTTATTTCTATGAGGGAATTTCGGGAGCGGTCAAAAGCTAGACGAGAGAGAGCGAGAACAAGAGAGGTGCAGACAATGGAAACGAGTAGTAACAGAATCATTTCACTGGATGGGGAGTGGTGTTTCGCCCTCGATCCAGATCGCCGGGGGGAATGGGCGGACTGGGCGTCCGGCTACCCGGCGGATTTGATCCGCGTACCCGGCTCATGGGAGGAGCAAGGGTTCGGGGAGAAGATGAAGGAAAGTTTTATCGGCACATGGACCAAGCGCTGCGAATATGTCGGGCAAGCCTGGTATGTGAAGGAAATTGAAATTCCGGCCGAGTGGGAAGGCAACCAAGTCGAGCTCGTGCTGCGCGGTGTGCGCTGGATTTGCGAGGCGACGCTGGACGGGCAGGCGATCGGTTCGTCCGAGTCGCTGGTGCAGCCGCACCGTTTCGACTTGACGCCCCACGTCCGGGCGGGCGAGAAGCAGAAGCTGGCGCTGCGGATTGACAACGAGATGAAGCTGCCGCTCGAAGAAAGCCATGCCCATTCGCTCCATACGGCGTCGACATGGGGCGGGATTACCGGCGGGGCGGAGCTCGTCCGGTCGCCGCATACGCGGATCGGCTTCGTCCGGATTGCGCCGGATGCGGCCGCAAGGTCGGTAATGCTGACCGTTGACGTCATCCGGGAAGCCGGCTCGGAGCCGGCAGATCTGGTGAGCGTCGAGATACGCGCGGCGAATGAGGAGGCGGGCTCGGAACCGCTCGTGGCTGCGCAAGGAATCGTCGATCACGAAGGCAAAGCCGTGTTGACGATCTCGATGGGAGAGTCCGCCCGGATGTGGTCGGATCGCGACCCGTTTCTGTACGCCGTACAGGTGAAACTGCTCCGGAACGGCCGGGAAATCGACCGGATGGCACGCAGATTCGGCTTGCGCACGATCCGGGCGGAAGGCAAGCGCATCTTGCTGAACGGCGAACCGGTCTTCCTGCGGGGCTATGTCGATTGCAGCATTTTTCCGCTTAGCGGTTACCCAGTATGGGACAAGGAGCATTACCGTCGCCAGTTCCGCATCGCGCGCTCCTACGGCTTCAACCACGTGCGCTTGCACAGCTGGACGGCGCCGGAGCCTTTCTGGGAGGCAGCGGATGAAGAAGGAATGCTCGTGCAGACAGAGCTTCCTCATTGGTCCATGCATTACGAAGGGCGCAGCGCTAACGTGCCGGAGGAGGTCCATGCATTTCTGAAGCGGGAGCTGGATCGGGTCGTTCCAATGCTGAACGCCCATCCATCCTTCGTACTGCTCTCGCTTGGTAACGAGTTGATCAAGGCCGACGGTCACCCCGGTCTGAACGAACTGGTGAATCGGGCCCGCGAGCTCGATCCGACCAGGCTGTACACGGACAATACCGGTTTCGGGGAGCTGCCAGCGGTCGGCCGGGAAGGCGATTATTTCATCCCGAGCCTGAACTGGCACCCGCCGCAGCGGACCGATTTGTCGGCTACCCCGGATACGCGGGAAGATTTCCGCCGCGTGACCCAGGCCGACGCCGCGCCGATCCTCGCCCACGAACACGGACAGTATACGATGTACGTCCGTCCGTCGGAAGCGGAGAAGTATACCGGCATTTTCGAGCCGAGCTGGCTTTATAGCGTAGAGGAGTCTCTGGCGAAGAAAGGGCTGACGGAGCGCGTCGATTCGTTCTTCGAGGCTTCCGGCATCCACCTGATCCGGTCGATAAAGGAAAATATCGAACGGATGCGCCGGACGCCCGGCCTATCAGGGTTCCAATACCTGGACTTGCGAGACTTCCCCGGACAGGGACATAACACGATCGGGCTTCTCGACGTATTCTGGGACAGCAAAGGGTTAATCGAGCCGGAAGCGTTCCGGGCGATCAACGACGAACGGGTGCTGCTTATGCGTAGCGAAGGGAGAACGCTGTATGCCGGAGACGCGATCATTGCCGAGATCGAGCTTTCGAATTACGGACCGGGGCCGTGCGGGCCGGGCAAGTTGACCTGGCAGCTGCGGAGCAAGAGCGGCGCGCAGAGCCAAGGAACGCTGCGGACGGAAGCCGCCCAGCCAGACGGCATCTGTCGTCTGGGGACCGTGATCGCCCATACGCCGACGGACGAGGTGAATGACTGGAAGCTGATGGTCATCTTCGAGTGGGATGGCGGCCAGGTTCGCAATGAGTGGGAGTTCTGGTCGTTTCCGCGCACCGGGTCTATCCCTGGGCAGGAGCGAATTTTCAGCAACATCGAAGCGTTGCAACCGGTGCTGCCGGATGCAAGGCGGGAATACGAGAGCGCGTATTTGACGTTCACGATACCTCGCGGGACGGAACTTGCGATCGTGAACAAGTTGACGGGCAGCGTGCTGCAATATGCGATGGACGGCGGCAAGGTGTGGTTGATGAGCGCGCCCGGGGAGCAGTATGACGAGGTGCATACCCGGTACATTCCGCCGTTCTGGAGCTACCTGTGGTTTCCGACGCAGATCGGCCATACGATGGGCATGAAGATCGAGCAACATCCGGCGCTGGGACGATTTCCGAACGACGGGTTCTCCAACTGGCATTGGTATCACCTGGTCGACATGGCCTCGGCGATCTGTTTGGACACGGTGCCGCATGTGAAGCCGATCGTCGAAGTCGTGGACAACTTCAACCGTTCGAAGCGTCTCGCTTACGCCTTCGAGGCGAGGCTCGGCAAAGGGAGCCTGTTCGTGACATCTCTTCAGCTTACCGACGACGATCAACGAAAGCGGCCGGAAACGGCATTTCTGACGCATGAAATTATCCGATACCTGTTGAGCGGCTTTTTCCGTCCGGCACAGGAGCTGACGATCGGCGAAGTGCTGGGCCTATTCAAGCTGGACATTCGGTAACATTCATACACATCATTTGGGAGGCGTATATGCATGAACATCTCAACATCGTTAAATGTTTTCGAAATTAATCATCCGATCGAGCAGCAAATTCGCAGATGCAAGGAAGCGGGCTTCCTTGCGCTCGATTTCAATTACTGGGATTATCAGGAGACCGTCGCAAAGATGACCTGGCAGGAGGAGGAGGCGTGGGCCCGGAGCATCCGGGCAGCCGCAGACAACCAAGGGGTGCGCTTCACGCAAATGCACGGTCCTGTCCACGGGGGCTCTTTTACCGAAATGGTTATGGGCCTGAATGTCGAGTCGTTTCTTGAAATGGCGTCGCGGTCCATTCGAATGGCGGGCATTCTGGGCGTTCCGTGGGTTGTCTTCCATCCGAGCCCGCTGTCGCTCCGAGGGGAAGAGTCGCACAAGGAAGTACTCGATTACAACGTCGACTTTTATCGCAAGCTGCTTCCGGTCATGGAAGAGGCGGGCGTCGGAATTGCGCTGGAGAACATTTTCGATCGGACCGGCGGCGATACGGGGCTCTTCCGCAGAATTTATTGCGCGATTCCCGAACAGCTAGCAGAACTGCTCACGAAGCTCAATCATCCGCTGTTCGGCGCGTGCTGGGATACGGGGCACGGCCACCGGCAGGGGCTGACTCAGGCGCATTCGATCCGCATGCTGGGTAAGTGGCTGAAGACGCTGCACATCCAGGACAACAACGGCCTCCACGATCAGCATTTGCTGCCGTACCTGGGCACGATCGATTGGAAGGAAGTCATGTCCGCGCTGCGCGAGGTCGGCTACCCGGGTGACTTTACGTACGAAGCGCATAATTCGGTGCGGACGCTGCCGGACGGCATGCGGGATGCGGCGCTGCAATACGCGTACGCGACGGCGCAATTCTTGCTGAAGAATGACTAATTGAGCAGCGTGATGGACAAAGCCCCGGGTTTTTCTCGGGGCTTTCCTATTGGGAAGAGGAGGCGAAGCCGATAAATTGATCGTCAAAGCGATTGGACCCATTGCCAAGCTCAATGCGCAGTGGAAGCTCACTCCACTTCCGTAAGGCTCCTGATCGGTTTTATGCAGGCCCATACGCTAAGGGCGCAAGTCAGCCGAATCATGCAGCGTTGCAGCCGGTTCAGTCCTTTTTTAGATACGCACCGTCCCTATAATAAAAGGGAAAGCGATTATTTCCATTCAGGAGGGATGCAGTCTATGAAGAATAAGGCTTCCAGGATGATACTCGGTCTTTTTCTGGTGCTCGCTTTAACCGTTCCGTTGTCGTTCGCGTTTCCCCAGGCAGCGTCTGCAACCGCAGGCATGTTGAAGGTGCATATGCTGTCACAGGATGACGGCCGAAACGATTCCTTTATCTTCGAGCTTCCGAACGGCGAAGTGATGGTCGTTGACAATCAGAACGGGAGCGCGTTGATGTCCAAGCTGAATAGTCTGGGCATCGACTCGGTCAAGTATGTGGTCGGAACCCATCAGCATGTCGACCATATCGGTGGTTTGGACCATTTTTTGAACAACGGATTTACGATCGACAACACGAAGATTTACTATCCCGATGGTGCGATTCATCGTACCAATACAGAGTACGCCAATCTGAAGAACGCCGCCGACAATCGCAATTTGACGATGGAGTATCTCTGGGACGACGAATATATACTGAATACGACCTATGACAGTAAACCGCTTATTATTAAGGCGATCGGACCGTTATACTGGCGAGTCAACGGGGGGAGTAACGATTATACGAACGTTAACGACGCTTCGCTCGTGCTCAAGATCACATACGGAACAAAGTCCATCCTGATGATGGGCGACTCGAAGTCGTTGACCGAATCCGATCTGATGACTTACCGCAACGGCGAGCTCGACGGAATTCAGGTTCTGAAGGTCGGCCATCACGGGATCAAGGACGTCGATCAGTGGGCAGCCAGCGGGGCATTTCTGGACCGTCTCGGGGTGACGAAGGCGTTAATCACCAACGGCACGCATGATATTGCCGTCACGATCGTCAACACGCTGCAAGCGCGGAATATCCCGTATTGGACGACGGGTCAGTACGGCGTAAAGGGTCCCGATGTGACGCTGTCGACCGACGGCGCGAACGACTGGACGACCGCGTCGGATGCGTACTGGAGTCCGGGAGACACAGGGACGACGTATTATTTCATAGAGCATGCCGGGGATCCGACGAATACGAACGGCTTGCGTCGAATGTACAATGATACGCCGATCAATTCGGATGTGGCACTCTCCGACTCGCAATGGGGCGGCTACCACATCCGGTGGCAGCTAATTGACGCCGGAGGCGGGTACTATTACATCCAGAATATGAAATTCGGGACAAGGCTTTATTCGTCGCCGGACGGCTCCGACGTCTACCAAGTGTCGGGGACGACGACGAGCGATAACGTCAAATGGAAATTGACCAATGCCAACGGAAACTGGAAATTCATCGACAATAAAGCGAACGGCTATCGCCTGCACTCGAAAACAGAAGAGAATTGGCTCGTTCGATTGACGAGCAGCACGTATACCAACGCCAATGTACAGTGGAAGCTCGTCCCTATTCCGTTAGGATCCTAAAATTTTTGGTCTCTTGCTTGGATGGTTGTCGATCAAGAACTGGAAAAGGGCTGCGCGAAGTACACTTGATCAACAGCTTTCCAGGCGTTGGAGACAAGCTGAAGGCTGCAATCGTGGCGGAACTCGGTGATGCAAGCCAATAAGAATGTAAAGGCGCTACCATAGGATATGTGACTACTTCGACAAGAAAAGGAAAGAGCAAGCCTTACAAGGTGGTCGTGATTGCTTGCGCCAACAAGCTTCTTCATCACGTGTACGCCATCCTCTTGTAATAGCGAGCCCTACAGACAAGTTACTACCATATTTAACTATAATCCTTCCGCCAAAGAAGGATTATTTGTTATGCACAGAAACGGATAAACCAATTAAGAACGTACGCTCTAGACTGTGAGCCACAATGTGCAGAGACACATTGCTTCAAAGGATGTGGTTTTAGACTCAAACAAAACAGGCAAGGGCGAAGAATATGAAGATTGTCAAGGACTAAGCTAGGGCTTAAAAAGTGGCCTGAAGCCGGAGTATGCTTTGCGGTCTTGGTAGATCGATCATATAATGAAGTAGTCTCTGCATCGATCTATTCGGTAGATCGATTGCTGCACGATAAATTGGAGGGATATGTGGTGGAGATTCGCTTTTTATCCGATTTGGAATATGCCGTTTCCGGCTTGGCAGTCAACGAAATTATGAAACAAAGGTACTGTGTATTTGATTTGGAATCAACGGGCATCCATCATGAAACGGACCATATCACGCAGGTAGGTGCCGTTATCATTGAGAACGGTATCGTTCAGGAATCCCAAACCTTCAACTCGTATGTTCAGCCTCTAAAGCCCATTCCTGAGGCCGTTGAGCGTTTTACCGGCATATATAATACAAATGTAGAGCGTGCCCCAAGATTCAACGAGGTTTATAGCCGTTTTATCGAATTTATCAAAGATTGCGTGTTGGTGACTCATGCTGGCTATGAATTTGATTTGCCTCTATTGCGGGCCGAATGCAACAGATTTGGCCTTCCCATGATGAACATACGCTGCTTGGATACCAAAGCCCTATTCTCTTACTTGCATCCAGAGATCGACTGCATCATATCAACTGATTATTTGATAAAGTACTATAAGGTTAATGATCGGGACCTAAAGCGACATGATGCGCTAGGTGACAGTATTTTGATCGGGCGAATCTTTTTAAGCATATTAGAGGAGTTTCAAGCGAGGAATTTACATGACATTCATTTCAAAGAAGAGGTTGTGGTCAAAAGGTTCCAGATAACGCCCTTGGTTTAAGGGATTATTGAGGTAAGGAGCAGCAAAGGTCTAAGCTTTATTTATACTCTGTGGTAGAGTTCAATTACATATATATTATCCATATCCTGTCAGGCGTAGGTTGTAGCATAATAGCCGATATAAATGTTTAACTATGAATACGCTTGCGTTTGCGTTTGGCAGGCAGGGAGGTTGCAAGATGAAGGGACAAACGGATATCGTTAAAAGATCCTGGGACGAATGGTCAGACTCGTGATACGTAGGATATCGAACCGAAGAGGTCATTACAAACATCATAAAACAACCTGATTCCGCGTTTCACCCTACTACATTCTCGATGATCATGAAGGCATTCCCAGACCTTCGGGGCAAACGGATATGTGTTCCTTCAAGCGGAGATAATCATGCCGTGTTTGCTTTTCATCTCATGGGGGCTCACGTCACTTCATGTGACATTTCGGAACGGCAGCTCGAGAACAGCTCAGCTATAGCACAGAGATATGGATGGGATATTGAGTTCATCTGTGACGATACCATGAAGCTGAGCAGCATCAAGAGCAATGAATATGATTTTGTCTACACATCGAATGGGGTCCATGTATGGATTCATGATTTGAACTCGATGTATACCCAGATCCATCGAGTCCTTAAACCTAATGGGGCTTACATCATGTATGATATTCATCCTTTTATGCGCCCATTTGGAACCAGCTCTACAGATAAGATCCATGTGGTGAATCTATATGACTCCACAGGGCCTTTTGGAGAAATACCAACGTATAAGTGGCGTATTCAAGATATGTTGAACGCCATGATGTCATCCGGTTTTAATGTTAAACATATGGAAGAAATGTTCGCAGTAGACGGTAGGTTCTGGGTGGATGAATCCAAAGGCGAGGCTAGCCGTTTGTCTGATCAAGATCTGGAAGATTTTCGTAACTGGAAACTGAAACCGCTTGCGGCGCTTCCTCAATGGTTATCGCTCTATGCAACGAAATAATATAAAAGAATAACATACAACATATGACCCGACCTACGTTCTAAAGGCCGGGTTATGATGTTAGAAGGGGACTTTTATGGGCAATCCTTTCGAGAAACTAATATCTTATACACAAGCTTCTCAGGAGAAGTATGGTGCTTCTGCCTCAGCTTTGTTCATCATTCAAGATGGTCAAGTCGTAACGGAATGGTATTCTGGTCAGCATCATTTTAAGCGTGGTGCATTGCCAGTAACCAGGGATTCGATGTTTAATCTATATTCAATCAGAAAGTCATACGTTGGCATGTCAACAGCCATAGCGGTTACAGAAGGGAACATCTCCATCGATACGGTTGTCTCTGATATCGTTAAGGATATGGCAATTAGCGATTTAAAGGGCGTGACCATCCGAGATTTAGCTACCAAAACCAATGCGAAGTACTTTGGTCCCCAGCGAATCGAACGCGAAGAAGTCGCAGGAAAACTAATAAAAGCGATAACAGGCAAGACGATCGCTCAATTAATAACAGACCGGGTATTTAAACCACTGGAGCTGAAGCATTCGGAGTGGGTGACTGTGCCCCAAGCTCTTTTAGTATGTGATTTTCAAGCTGCGGATGGGTATGCATCCATTCGAATAGAATCTGATGAAGGCTGCGACCGGAATTTGTATGCCAGCGCTAAGGATTTGGCGATGTGGGGATATCTGCATCTACATCAGGGAAACGTTCATAACCGACAACTCCTATCCAGTGAAGTATTTCGTTTGATTAACCAATTAAGGGCTGAAACTCAAGATCAACACCGGATTTTTGGATGGTATTTTCAAGAAAAATGGTTTTATGCTTCCGGAGCGGCCGGCTGTCATTGCGTAGTTATCCCTGAGTTCAGTGCGGTAGGGGTTCGGATGTTGAACAAATATACGGAGAATTACAGTGAAGATCAGATCATGTTTAATGAAACATTATACGAGTGCTTGCGGTTATAAAGGGAGTACCAGTTAATTTATCCACTAGAACTCGGTCATATCTCAATGACAGGAGCACGCGAAGTTGTACTTGCTGCTCCCGATCGTCCAAATCATAGATGCAGGTGATGTCCATGAAAAAGATTAAGCTTGGCATGATCGGCAGCGGTCATGTCAGCAATCGTTATTTTGAACAGGCGGCAATCCTTGAAGGCGTGCAGATTGTAGCAACATACTCCAGACATTTGGAGAATGCGGAGAAGAAGGCAGCGGCATATGGAATTCCCGGATGGTATGACGATTATCGACTCATGCTGGACCGGGAAGATTTGGATGGCGACCACATTCGAAGATTGTAAACGTATGGTTACTCTGGCGGAGGAGAAGGGGCTGATTTTCATGAGCCTGCCTTTTGATTTGAATCCCGTCTTTCTAGCTGCTGCCGATTTCATTGACGAGCGATACATTGGAAAAATCACAGGCGCGGAAGCACAACTCTCCCTACCCGGCCCATGGCGCGATAACTGGTATTATGATAAATCTATAGCGCATGGGGGTGCGGTACTGGATTGCCTGGCTTATCCCGTTAGCCGTATGATTGGCTTGTTGGGCCCTGCTGCAAGTGTGATGGCCGAAGTCAACACGCTGATTCCTAATCGCATCGTTGGCGGTGGTAAGAAAGTGAATAGCGATGTGGATGATAATGCGACTCTCATCCTTCAATTTGCAAGTGGGCAACATGCCGTTATTCGCTCGTTATGGGGGATGTCCTTCAAGCAGAACAATACGCTAATCTACGGACGACAAGGCACAGTAGCTCTGAATGACGGTGGATTTCCTTTGGTTATTCACACATTGGGAGATGCCATTACAGATGCGGAGCCAGTCCATTGGCGGGGAAATGACAACTGTTATGTGCCGTTTCGTCGAATTACGGAACAACGTGATGAGACTGTTATTGCCCATTTTGTTCGCTGCCTTCGCACAGGTGAACAGCCCGTCCAGTCGGCGAAGCAGCAGCTGCACGTGCATGAGATTCTGTTCGGCGCCTATCAATCTGCGGAAACCGGTGGGCGGTACGCATTGACGACAACCTTTACGCCAGTGGTAAAATTGGACCCACACATATGGGATACTCGTAGTCGTTTTATTTAGGAGGAATTAAGAAAAGGATGAAAAATGCGCAAAATCTATTTGTCCGGCCCAAGCATAATAAAGGTTTCTCATTCAGATACTCATAATCCTGATGTAGGAGATGACAGGGGAATTGAAATTAAAATTATTTTTCATTCTTATGTTGGTTATCCTTGTTGGTTGTAATAAAGAGAATGATGGGGTCGTCATAGAAATCCATAAAGAACAGCATGTTAACTACTTGCAGAATTACGGATGGAGCATTGATAGATTTGCGTCCGAAACCAAATACGCTGCCTATACTTTACAATCCTTTAAGTCGCATGTGAAAGATATTAAAGAATTGGGTCATGTGGATTTGACCCGATTTTTGGATCAAGAAGTTACAGAGACAGGGTACTTCCTGCAAGAGAAAACAGCGACGTACAATCAGATTGTAGGATTTATACTGGAGTCAGGCAATGAAATTATTGGAGGGTATTTGGTATTTAATTATGAGGCAGAACAAGTTGATGGAACATTGCACATCGATCAAAGTGTTATGAATCCTATTCTTCATCGCAAGGAGTTAGGTAGTAGTCCGTCTTTGTAAATGTTGAGATGTATTGCATGATCGCATTCGCAGGTGCATTAACCTGGAAACATGAAGAGTTGGTGGAATGGCCGAAGACGTTGATGTTTAGTAGTTTTGACGAATGGGTTCGCGATTCGATGCTGCCTGATAACTAATATTATTAGAGATGAATCTAAGAACGAAAGGATGCATTCTAAATATGATCGGTTTGACTATTTTCGTTATGATAGTTGGCTTGGCCGGAATTATCAGCAATCAATATTCTGCTCTGAGAAGGATGGAACGCATGCAGCGTTCACTGGATGAACTTAACACAAGAATACAAGAGATGAACCATCATCCAAAACTGTGAAATTGTTTATTCATGGGTGCGTATTCGCCTTAATACAACAATGTGGGAGTATGATATGAACCCTTTTAAGCATTCAAAAAAAGAAATCAGAACGAAGTTTGAGATCGATTTGCTGCACCAGGCACAAGCCAAAGAACCTACGAAACCACCACATCCTTGGATTCATGAGGTTATCATTCCAGCTGCGGGGTGTATTGCGTGCGGGTGGGACGCCGATGAGAACCTTGTTCTAATCAGCAGCAATGGGTACAGCATTACGCAAGCCAAGTCAGGAACCTTGATTCACAGAGAGCGGGATTCTGATGTAACCGAAGATCATATTAGCGAGAACTACTTGAGTTTTCATATTCCGAAGAGCGGACAAGCCATTTCTATTTTTGGATTTGAGTCTGGCGATGGGACTCACATTACGCACGATGGTTGGATGCTGGAAGTCATTTACCCTTGGTGGCCAAGGGCTTCCGTCATATTGGATCAGATATTTGTCCCTAACTATGAATATCTTAAACAAGCCGCGATGATCGATTTGAACCGGTTGGATGGAAAAATAAAATGCGGATTTTCGCCTTCTGGTCGACATTTCGTTATTCTGGGATCTGGCGGAGTACTTTTGTATTCGAGGGAGTAGTAGATGTAACTACATAAGAGAGGTTGTTTGTCTAACGCAAGCTTACAGCTGCAGGATGGAGGAAAATGAATGTCTAGCCCCCCTATAACTTATGGCATGTACACAATGTGCCTGATCCAAAAAGATGATAAAGTGTTATTAATCAATCGCCCAGACAAGCTGGGTTTTCCCGGATATCTTGGTCCAGGAGGAAAAGTGGAGTTTCCTGAGAGTATTTCAGAAGGTGCTGTGCGTGAGGTTTTTGAGGAGACAGGACTGATCGTGAAAAACCTGGTGTACAAAGGATTAGATGAGTATGTGGTTCCTCAAACAAACTATCGTTACATGGTGTTTAATTATTTGGCGGACTCTTTTGAAGGCAAGCTGTTAGCGGATCCACCGGAAGGTGAGCTCGTTTGGGTACCGATTGATGAAGCAATGGATCTACCTATGCAGCCCTGGTTTAAACGAAGATTTCCCCTATTCTTTGAAGAAGGGACTTTTGAAATCTCTATTGTCTGGGATGAGGATGGACAGAAGTCAATCGATGAGAAGATCAGAAGATTGAGATAAGGGCAACGATCCAGAGGAGGGACCATTATCAGATGATCAAGTACAATATTTGTTTTGTTCGGCGCGGTGATGAGGTTTTATTGTTGAATCGTAACTCCCCGCCCTGGATGGGGTGCTGGAATGGCGTGGGGGGCAAGCTGGAGGCGAACGAAACCCCGCGAGACTCGATGGTACGTGAGCTGGAGGAAGAGACACATATACAAGATTGGAGTCTAACCTTTAAAGGCGTAGTGACTTGGTCCATCAACGGCTCGATTACGGGTGGTATGTATTTATACCTAGCAGAGGTGCCTGAGGATTACAGTTACCCTACACCGATCGCGACAGCTGAAGGAATATTGGATTGGAAACCAGTGAGCTGGATAACCGACGATGCAAATGCTGGAATTGCAGCTAATATACCGGGTTCGATCGAACTCATCCTACATGATTCGAATTGCTATGATCATCGATGTACATATGAGGACGGTAAACTGGTCGAACAAACACCGCTTCCGATCAGTTCCTCGATTGAAATGGATGAAGCGATGAGGGAGGCGTGGTTAAATCAGTATCGGGGAGAGGGAATTGCGATTTAATCTCGTTAGAAACAAATACTCAAACACCACATGGCTCGACCTAAACAGGATATATCTGAGGTCGGGTTTTGGTGATCATTACTTATAAGTGGTACACCCATCGCGGGCATATTAAACGATTTAAGAGCTGCAAAGACGAAGGAATGAACCAGAACTACAATACATCGATAACGGAGATAAAACACGATGAACAAATTACTTCAAAAGGTGTTGGTCCCCTCATCTTACGGACTCTTGCTTGCAGTGATCTGGATTCCTATCGGCATTATAATCTACATGAACTATCTAGCAGGCAGCATTACTATGAAATATATCTTGTATTTTTTACTCGGGTTGCCCCTCATTGCCATTTTGATCGGGTTAATCTGGTTTCGAAAGAAATCGGGGTATTCTATTTTTTCTGTTTCATTTTTGGTTTTGACCCTGTTGATTACGGTGCTTATTCCTATTATTTTCGAATAAAACCATGCCATCTCATTGACTCTGGAGCGCCAATGCTCCAGGGTCTTTTTTTTATGACAGCAGTAAGTCTATCTTAAGCTTCTCTTAACGTAGATTTAACATTGGCAACCGTATAATGGTGGGGAGGTGGTAGAAGAGATGCGTCTGCTAATAATCGAAGATGATCGTGAATTATCCTATGTCATGAAAGCCGGGCTTGAAAAAAGCGGGTTTCATGTCGATGTTGCCAACCAAGGGCTTGAAGGTGAAGATAAAGGGTTTGCCAACCGGTATGATGCTATTTTGCTTGATTTGAATTTGCCTGACAAAGTCGGGATGGAGATCCTTTCCTTTCTACGGGAACAACATATCGACACGCCAATCGTTATTGTTACGGCACGGGATGAAGTCGTTCAGAGAGCACTGGGATTAAACACGGGGGCCGATGATTATATCATCAAGCCTTTTGATTTTGTCGAGCTTGAAGCCCGGATTCAAGCCGTCATCCGCCGCTATTATGGGCGAACGAAGAATGAGATTGATATCGGCCGCATTCGAATTTGTCCCCGTACACGGAAGGCCTACATAGATGGAATGGAGATCGCATTGTCCGCCAAGGAATTTGATATATTGGAGTATTTAGCTAGCCGAAGCCCGGATATCGTATCCAGCGAGGATATTGCGGAACATGTGTACGATGAGTTTTTTGACCCGTTCTCGTCGGTGCTAAGGGTGCATATTGCGAATTTGCGTAAAAAATTAACGCTGCAAGGTGGACAGGGGCTGCTGGTTACCATGAAAGGGAACGGGTATCAGTTATGCGGACAACCTCGATGAAAGTCAGCCGAGTTCTACTGTATTATTCCCTTACGGTGACGGCCTGCCTGATTCTTGCATTCATTTTATTCATTAGCTCCATTACGGTCCCTGAGTCCAATCTGCCCAAATATTTATTTATGATGAACATGAACAAAGTGACAATGCTCATTCAAAACGGGAGTTTTGGCGGTATGTCCTTCCTCGATCTGAAGCCGTCCATCATCAACAAGAGAAACCTGGAGGATTATTATGTGGGAGCGCTGCTTCAGCATATTCCTATCTTGATTCTGTGTCTTGTAGGCATACTCGTAACAGGGACCTGGGTATTGTCCAAAATTCTGAAGGTCCAGCATGAGAAACAGGCCCTCCTATTAGCCAAGCAATTAAGCAGCATGGACGAGGAACATATCATCATGGAGCAGCATCCTGCCATTGTTAAAGCATATCAAGAGATTAAGAGTAAATTCGAAGCGTACACTCTGGATTACGTCCGGCTTAGTGCTTACGTGACGCATGAGCAGAAGAATATCCTTTCCTTGCTCCGAGCCAAATTGCAGCTTTCAGACCATGGGGAACTGACGGAAGAGGTGGATAAGGTTACGGACAGCCTCGACGATATTTTGACATTGAGTGCCTCCAAAGAAAATACGACCATGGAATTGGTCGATACAGCCCTTCTGTGCGCTAATGTATGTGATGAATATCGGAGGCTGCACCCGAACATCCATTTTGATTTTGATGACGATGCCAACAACACCATAATAGGGCGGGAGCTCTGGATATGCCGGGCTGTCACCAATCTGGTGTCCAATGCGGTGAAGTACGGCGGGAACAGTGAAATCTATGTGTCGGTATGCAACAGGAAGGGCAGCGTGATTATAGCGGTCTCCGATGGAGGAGAAGGCATTGACGAAGCGGAGCAGGAGAAGCTGTTCGATTACCAGTATCGGGTCGGCAAACTCAAGAAAGACGGCTACGGCATCGGACTGAGTCTGGTACGCCATGTGTGCGAGCTCTGCGACGGATTGTGCTGGGTAGAGAATAGAGGCGCTAGAGGCACTACATTTTATATGATTTTCCCGGAGGCCTTAACATTAGATTAACATGGCATTCATTAGAATGGGATTGTCCAGGGTGGCAGTGAACCGCTTCGCTGCATCTTAGGCCAATAACAAAAGGGAGGATAACCATGTACATCTTTCAACATGCCATGAAAAACATCGGCCGAAACAAGGGAAGAAACCTGCTGATGGGGATCATCGTCCTGGTCATCATCATTGCGACCGTCATCTCGCTGATTATTAACAACACGTCAGGCAGGATCATTGACGACTATAAAACACAGTTTGGATCCAAAGTCAGCATAGCTCCCGATCTGGAACAAATGTACAACAAGGGGCCAGATTACGAAAAAGTCACATCGGAGCAATATTTGGAATTTGCGGAATCCGAATACCTGAGTCAAAGCACCTTTTCCGCCGTCGTGCCGAGTGTCAGTGATACCGTCAAAGCGGTGGATCAGGATAACGATCCAAAGGGCGGAAATATCAAGCTTCAAGGGCCCGGCGGAGCGTCCAAAGGCAATCCTACGATGAAACTTGTGGGAAATTCTAACCTGGAGACCCTTGCCGAATTCGCGGATGGACAGAGATCCATCACGGAAGGCGAAATCTATAAGGAGCCCTATGAAAGTATCGTGAGCAAGGAGTTTGCAGAGCTGAACGATATCTCGGTCGGGGATACGATTGAGGTGAATAGCGTGATGGGTGAAGGCAATCCGTATACATTGACCGTTACCGGAATCTATCTGGACTCTACTGCAGAATACGGGGACATGCCCATGGAGATGAGTTTTATGAACCGCCGCAACGAAATTTTGACGAGTTTTGATACGGTGATGGGGGATGATCCATCGTCAGCAAGTGCAGTCAACATTCAGGCAACTTATTACATGAAAAGTCCGGATCTATTACCTGAGTTCGAAAAGGAGCTGCGTGACAAAGGGCTTCCTGGTTCCTATACGGTAAGCACCGATGAGGAGAGTTATGCCAAGGTTGTTGGCCCGGTCGAAGCGATGAAGGGAATCTTCTTAACATTTATGATTGTTGTGATTATTCTGGGTTCGATTATCCTTGCGCTGTTGTCTTCCATCACGATCAGGGAGCGGAAATATGAGATCGGGGTTCTACGGGCGATGGGGATGAAAAAAGGCAAAGTCGCTGCAGGACTCATAAGCGAGGCGCTTATGATTACGGCCGTCTGCCTTGTTGTCGGGCTGGTCATTGGAAGTGCGCTGTCTCAGCCTACGGCCAATACCATTCTGCAGAATCAGATCGAAGCAGCGGAACAGGCAAAAGCCGCAAGCGGACCCGGTAAATTTCTGATGGTCGGGGGACAGAGCAATATGAGTAACGTAACAGCCCCGCCGATCAGCCAAATCGATGTCGGGCTGGGAATGGATACCCTTTTACAAATTGCACTTATAGCACTGCTGTTAGCAGCGGTCTCCAGCATGATGAGTATCAGCCGAATTACAAAATACGAACCCATCAAAATTTTGATGGAACGGAATTAGGAGCATGAATCATGAGTGTATTAGCCTTACAGAATGTGTCGTATCGCTATGAGGGTGCAAAGCAGCTTGTTTTGAAAAACGTCAATGTGGCGTTTGAGAACGGCAAAGTGTATACCATTGTAGGAAAATCCGGTTCGGGCAAATCCACCTTGCTGTCGCTCCTCTCCGGTCTGGACGTATGTGCGAACGGGGAGATCTTGTATAAAGGAGATAGTCTGAAGTCGCTCGACCGCGACTATTACCGAGCGAAGAGCATCGGCGTTATTTTTCAAAGCTTTAATCTGCTCACTACGGCGACGGCCGTCGAGAACATTGTGCTGTCCATGAATATAAGCGGCAGTAAGGAAAAGGACAAAAAGGCGTTTGCCTATTCGCTTCTGGAAAGAGTGGGGATCAACCGGGATACGGCAGATCGTCGAATATTGAAGCTGTCGGGGGGAGAACAGCAGCGTGTAGGCATTGCACGCGCCTTGTCGCACAATCCGGATGTTGTCATTGCCGATGAGCCGACCGGGAATTTGGATCGGGATACGGAAGCCGAAGTGTTGAATATTCTGATGTCCCTTGCACATGATCATGGAAAATGCGTCATTATTGTTACCCATTCCAAAAAAGTCACATCGGTAGCAGACGAGGTGTGGGGACTCTCGGAAGGGAAATTGCTCTATATCAAATCTTAATTAGTTTATATAGAAAGGCTGAACCTAAATGAGCAAAAAGAAAATACACGGCTTCAGCATCATTCTGTACGTACTTGCCGGCTTGTTAACGCTGTATGCGACTTGGGCAGCGTTGGAGTCGCACGGCTACATTTCCAGCATGATGGAACAGAATCAGATCAGCGTGAGTGGAAGCGAGTATGATATTGTGAACTTCTATATGTCGAACAGTGCACAGTATGTGTTGTTTGCTGTCATCCTCGGGACTCTTGGTTGGATGCTGCAGAAGAATGCTGCGGGTCAACCAAGCCATGTTACCTTCGCACGGCAGCAGGCGGGCTCTACTTCCTCAAATGATCGATCCGTTGAGTCGGACGGGGAAGATTTTGAGGAGTGGTTCCGGAATAATCAGAATTAGTAGAAGTGTGGAATTTGAGAAGTACAGGACCAGGGATGGATCCTGGGTCAATCGTGAGTCCGCAGTAAAAGGAACCAAAAAGAACCTCCCCAATTGGAGGTTCTTTTTGGTTCCTTCCCGGGCACAAATCATCTATTATAGAGGAAAGGAAAATTCTTCTATTTGGAATTGAGGCGATATTCTTGTTTGGGTATATGAAAGAATTTCATGAATATTATCTGAAGCTCTTACAATTAGCAGAATACGAGATGGATACAGACGAGAAGCGTATAGCGTATGGGTACCAACCTAGCTCACACGAAGATTTGACTCTTTTGAGAGAAAAGTATCTTTTGGAACGGGTAGCAGGAACGGGAGATGAGCTATCACAAATTAGAAATCTAACGCAATGGGTGAATGAACGGCTTCCACATGGGAATGTGAGCCCGCCGGAGCAAGTTAATGCATTACATGTCTTGGGGCTTTCAGATTCAGGACCTATCCAGATGAATTGCTATGTGATTGCTACTGTCTTGAATGAAGTGCTCTTGAGCCTAGGGTTCCAATCTCGCAGAGTTCATTGCAGATCCTATGATGCATATGATTTGGATAGCCACGTGGTCACACTTGTTTATTCTAATACGCTGAGCAAATGGGTCTGCATGGATGGCTCATGGAATTGCTATCTTACCGATGATAGTAGAATTCCTCTTAGTTTAGAGGAATTTCGGGAACGCCTTTCTTCCAATCAGCCCGTCTGGGTTAATGGTGAATCGACGGAGACAGACTGGAGCATTTTTTATAAAGGTTATATGGCCAAAAATATGTTTTGGTTTTATAGTCCTGTTGATAGTGAATACAATTATGAAGCTCGTATGGAGAAAGACTATTGTGCCTTATTGCCGGAGCACTTTACTCCAATTGAACTGATGAGAGAAATACCTGAACATCAAAGCGTACAAATTAGTAGAAACCCGCAAAACTTTTGGAGTCATCCATCCACCATAATGGATAAACCAAGAGATAAGAAGGTTATGGCATAGTTATCGTTATTAACATTACTTGTATAAAAACATGCTTTGTTCGTAGGAGGGGATTGTATTGAAGGACACCAGCTTGGATTTTTACGAAGGTCTTGCGGATACATATCATTTGATATTTAAGGATTGGTATGAGGCGGTTCAATGGCAGGGTGATTTCTTCAATCGATTTATTCGTTCGTTACATGCAGTGGAACACGAGGATCCGATTCATCTCCTGGATGCATCATGTGGAATAGGAACACAGGCTTTGGGAATAGCGCAGCATAATTTTACCGTAACGGCTACGGATCTTAGTCCCAAATCCATTGAACGTGCCAAAAAGGAAGCAGATAAGTTGGGGGTTCATGTTCATTTTGGCGTCGCGGATTTCCGCTCGCTGGAGCAAGATATCCCTGGGCAATATGATGTTGTTCTGTCTGCTGACAATGCGATCCCCCATTTACTGTCTGATGAAGATTTAAGAGAGGCATCCCGCAATCTCTATGCCAAACTTCGAAGCAATGGTTTACTTATATTGTCCATTCGGGATTATGACGAGATCCTGCAGAATCGACAGCGTGCCACGTTGCCCCGAGTTATGGATGAAGGAAAACGGATCGTTTTTCAAGTGTGGGATTGGACAGAAGCCGGGCATCACTATATAACCAACCAATTTATTGTGCAAGAGATTGACGGGTCATGGAAGACTCAAGTCAACAGCACATCCTATAGAGCTTTATTGAGGTCGGAGTTAAGCACAAAATTGGTGGAAGCGGGATTTACCGATATCATGTGGCATATGCCTTCCGAATCGGGCTTCTATCAGCCGATCTTGACCGCAAGGAAATCATGAACGTAGTCTGCATGGGTAAAGTGAGTTTCTTCGAATCCCATCATATATGAGGAGGAGCTATGGATGGCCAAATTATCAGGTCACGAACAAGTCGTGGAGTATCTTCACCATCTTGAGCATCCACTAAAGGCTGAAATTGAGGAAGTAAGAAGCTTCATATTAAGCGTCGATGGCCGAGCAGATCAAATGGAATGCACCCAGCTTCTGCGTTCAGGGGGAAGACCGTATCACATTGAATTTACAAGGGAAAGGCTTCTTACGCATCATTTTTCATTGTGGGGCAAAAGTTCAAACGCATGACATCAAGGGAGCCCTGCCTGAGGATACGCTATTGGAATGGGCTTCTAATGATCGGGCAATCGTGAAAATATTGAATTTAAACGATCTGGAGGAGAAGAAAGAACAATTAAGAGAAGTTATCGTTCGATGGATTGAAGCAACGAGTAAGGAGTAAACGGGGAGTAACATGGTTGTCGTTTGGCGCTATAAGATGCTTGTAAATGGAGGAGTGACTCAGTTGAACAAAGTGATCGATTATTATAATGCCTTCGATGAATGGGGGCGTTTGGATAGGGAACCCGTTGAATTTGTCGTCAATCTGCATCATATCTTGAGCATGCTGCCTGAGAAAGGTCACGTGCTGGATAACGGAGCGGGACCTGGGAAGTATTCGATGGAATTAGCGAAGAACGGTTACGATGTAACCTTAACAGACCTTACGCCAAGATTAGTCGAGACCGCGTCTGCTAAAGCTGAGGAACTCAAGTTAACCGGCCAGTTCAAAGGATTTCACCGTGCCAATGCCAACGATCTTAGCCTGTTTCAAGATGAGCTGTTTGACGCCGCACTGATGATGGGACCGCTATATCATTTACAGACAGAACAAGATCGGTCTACGGCCGTCCGGGAATTGTATCGCGTTACACAAGCGGGTGGCTATGTCTTTGTGGCATTCATGACCCGAATTCGACATCTGATGACATCATTATCATTTCCGGAACATTGGAAACCGAATGATACGATCAGCAGCATTAAGGAATTTGTTAGGACTGGGATATTCAATCATAGCGATGAAGGACGATTTACCGGTGCATATTATTTCAACCTGGAGGATATCAAGCCGTTCATGGAAGCGCATGGCTTCAAGACGATTAAATTGATAGGCTCGTCAAGTATAGCAGGCTCCTTCAAGGCAGAGCAGTTCGATTATTGGCGGTCCCGTGGAGAAGAGGAATTCCAGGAAGTAATGAAACTGATCTACCAGGAAGCGGAGAACCCCAGCATTTTGGGAGTTTCATCTCATTTATTGTATATTGGGCAGAAACGATAAGGGATTATAAATACGAGTGGTTGGGGTACTTTATACTTTTTTTGAGTACTAGTCGAATGAGTCAGGGGGATAGACATGATCGTTCAAGAAGTTGCTGAACTGGATGCAGTAGACATTGCTGAGCTCTTGACTGAAAGCAAGAGAGAAGGGTTCAGGAATATCCATAGGCTAGTGAATGAATATAATGAGGGCATCAATAGGTTTCAGCATGAAGATGAAGCTTTGTTTCAATGTCGAGTTGGTCAAAGAGTCATCGGCATTTGCGGGTTGAATCGTGATCCGTATTCTGACGGAAGCATAGGCAGGATCCGCAGATTGTATGTGTTAAAGGAATTTCGAAGTCATGGTGCCGGGAGAAGGCTGGTCGAGGCGGTCATTCAGAAGGCGAGCAGTCATTACAGTAAAATCGTGTTGAGAACGGACAACCCCAAAGCGGCTAGTTTCTATAAGAAGCTAGGTTTTCGAGAATTAAAGGATGTTGAACTAGTCACGCATGAACTTGAGTTATGATGTATCGATGATGCCCCGCCTCGATCCTATAGAGTAAAAAAGGCCACCCTAAAGGCAGCCTTCCCTACCCCTCGTAGGCTTGCTGTAACGTCTGCATATCGATTTTTGATTTCGTCTGGAGTAAAGCCTTCATGACGCGTTCGGATTTTGCCGGATCGGAGTCGGTTATCATTTCGCTTAAGTTAGCCGGGACGATCTGCCACGATACACCGAACTTGTCCTTCAGCCAACCGCATACTTGAGCTTTCTCGTCGCCGCCCTCAGACAGCTTTTCCCAATAATAGTCCAATTCTTCTTGGGTTTCGCAATGCACAATAAATGAAATGGCTTCATTGAAGGTAAAATGCGGGCCGCCATTGAGGGCAACAAAATGCTGGCCTTCCAGCAGGAATTCCACAGTCATGATCGCACCTTGGGCAAATGTATGGTTGTCATTTTTTTCTGCACTGTAGCGCGTGATACGCTCGATTTGTGAATTTTTAAAAATAGAGACGTAATGCTGGGCTGCTTCCTCGGCTTGGTGATCAAACCACAAGTTTGACGAAATCTTTTGGACTCTATTCTTCATAATTCCAACTCCTTCCTCACAGGTAATAGAATGTAATGCAATCGTACCATATCCTTCTTAACACGATTTCTTTCCAATTGCGATTTATTTCTGGAATATAGTACGAAGCTAACTTTTTAAGATAACGGAGGGTTATAACAATGAGTGGAAGTCAACTCATCATTACGGGAACCTCAAGGGGAATCGGCGAGCAACTGGCTTATATGCTCCTAGAGAAAGGCCATGACGTGCATGGGATTGCGAGAGGAACGTCCGAGAGATTGAGCAGCTATTCAAAATACAGACACCATGTATATAATCTGAGCGATCCGTTGGGGCTAGAGGAGCTTGTGGATAGAGTGTTTGACGAGATGGATCCCGTTCACGCGGATATGATCTGCCTTATCAATAATGCGTCCATGCTTGAACCACTGAAGGCCATTGAACAATGTGATGCAAGAGATATTCATATGAATGTGCAAATCAGTCTGGTTGCCCCCATGATTCTGACATCCGGCTTCATCAAGAAAACGGAGGGGTTGTCCATTCGGAAGAAAATCATCAACATCTCTTCAGGCTCTGGCATATATCCAGCACCTACGATGAGTGTCTATTGTTCGGTCAAGGCCGGAATCAATATGTTTACGCAAAGTGTAGGGAGCGAGCAAAGGAACAGGCCAAACCCGGTAGAGATCATTGCGGTTAATCCAGGTATGGTGGACACGGATATGCAAAGAATGGCCAGAGGGAAAAATGAGCAGGAGTTTGAAATGGCCAAAGCCTTCGCCCATGCGCATGAGTCCGGGCAGCTTCTATCTAGAGAGGAAATCGGGGCGCTTCTGTTACGTATCATCGACAAGGATTTTGCAACTGGAAGTGTTGTGAATTATGACGAAATCTAAGGGACCTGTGCAAGCTGAAGTATATCTTATCTATCGGAGGCTGTTATCATGTTGATGCCAACACATATCGTCGCTGTCGGCGGCGTAGTTGAGAATGAACGCGATGAGATTCTACTGGTGAAGGGGCGCAGCGGCTGGGTTTTTCCAGGTGGGCAGGTGGAAGCCGGAGAGAATCTGATGGAGGCTTTGATCAGAGAAATCAAAGAGGAGAGCGGCATGGATACCATCGTTTCCCACCTGATCGGAGTCTATTCCAATACATCAACCTATCCGGGACACAGCGGAGTTGCCGTGGTTCCAACGAAAGTGATGATGGATTTTGCGTGTAAGCCTACGGGCGGCGAGCTGGGGATCTCGGACGAAACGACGGACAGTCGTTGGATCCCTAAGGATGAAGTGCTTCAATTGATTACGGCCCCGGCCATTCGTACGCGATTTCAGGCTTATTTGGATTTTAATCGAGAGGTCGTCTATATGAAATATATTACGAAGCCGGAGTTTGAAATTAAGTTGAGACGGAATATCTAAGAACTACGAAATGGTCTGATAATGGATCGAAAGGAATATTCGCATGGAAGAAGTCATTGTCACCAAGATCTAGTCGGGGAACTTGATGCGGAAAGGAATTAAAGATGATGTCCGAATATTACTGGGATTCAGCAATCGAATACCTGAGGAATACGAGAGGGCTATACTATAACGATGATTATCTGGAGTTTCTTGTTAAGAATGTCTGGAAAATGAATACTCCCATTAACATTGTGGATTACGGTTGTGGTTATGGGTATCTAGGATTAAAGCTTCTCCCGTTATTACCCAAAGGTTCAACCTATACAGGGATAGATAAAGGCAAGGATTTGATTATGGAAGCAAGAGAAGTGTTTGATAAGCTGCCCTATTCTACTGAATTCATTCAAGGAGATATTGAGGATATGTTTGTGGAACGTCAGTATGACGTTGCGATCTGCCATGCATTTTTATTACATATGGCAAGCCCTCGGGAGATTCTTCAGAAAATGATGGATAGTGTACTGGACGGCGGACGAGTCATCTGTTTTGAGCCTCATTGGATTGCTAATACGGCTAATTATGGCTTCGATGGAATCCAGCATTCTGAAGTCGTTCGTCTGGGCATATTACAGAAATTGTATGAAACGAGTGCCAAAGATAGCGGAAAAGACGGGAATATCGGCATGAGGCTCCCTATTCTTCTAAGTCAGCTGGGATTACGGAATGTGGGATGCCGAGTCAGTGATAAAGTGAATTTTTTAGATCAGAATATGGATGCTGCAGAGAAGGATCGGCTTTTTCAGTCCTTGAAGGAAGAAGGCATTGGGCAGGAACTGGAGGATCCGGTTAAGGTCGTGGAGCAGATGGTACAGAGAGGGTTATCAGTAGAAGAAGCCCAAGCCCAATATGCCGCTGAACTCAAGTTGTTCCGAGTGTTTGATAGCGACTCGTGGTTGACTTATGCACCGAATATGAAGATCTCTTATGGAACGGTTGGTCGAGAATAAACTTGCTTAAGGAGCCCTATGAAAATTGGATTGGTAAGACATTTTAAAGTTATACATAAATGGGATAGGAAATGGTTGACGTCCGATCAGTTCAATGCTTGGGTGGAAGCTTACAACAACGCTGAAATTGAACAATCCGACCTGGACTATGACTATTCGGAGTGGAATGTCTGCATATCCAGTGATTTGCCAAGGGCCGTTCAGACGGCAGAAACGATATATCCAGGCCCTATCATCGCAACGAATCGGTTAAGAGAAATTGAGGTTCAATCGATTCATCCTTTGGGAAATCTAAAGCTTCATTACCACATGTGGTTGATGATGGGGCGCTTGGCATGGTATCTGTCTCACCGCTCGCAAGCGGAGCGGCGAAGCGAGACACGGAAGCGAGCTGGGCATATCATCGATTGGATCGAAACGAAAAAGAATAGGATTATAACGATCGTCTCCAATAATAGATAGCCAACTGGGTTCTGTCTCGGAGCTCCAACTTATCCAGTATGATCGAGAGGGTATTGCGCACGGTTCCTTCGCTGATAAACAATTGCTCGGCAATCTCTCGATTCGAGCAGCCT
The DNA here is from genome assembly GCF_056173265.1 of Paenibacillus sp. QJM3NY_38. Taxonomy (NCBI): domain Bacteria; kingdom Bacillati; phylum Bacillota; class Bacilli; order Caryophanales; family Paenibacillaceae; genus Paenibacillus; species Paenibacillus sp. QJM3NY_38. The sequence continues at coordinate 4,959,272 of NZ_CM149665.1, read as the reverse complement.
AAGGCAACCAGCTCGAGAATATCGTTTTCCCGCGGGGTAAGGTCGGGACGATTCTCTTTATCGGGCAGCATCAAGGCTTTCAGCACATTTGCATCCACAACGGAAGTGCCGGAAGCCAAAGCACGTAGTTGTTGTGCCATACTGGAGACCTGCGTCGATTTCAGCATGTACCCCTCGGCTCCGGCTAGCAGCGCCAGGCGGATACTATGCTCATCTTGGAACGTGGTCAGCATCATAATCTGCACTGGGGGCCATTTTTGCTTGATTTGCCTCGCCGCTTGGATTCCGTCCATACCAGGCATCCGAATATCCATGAGGACGATGTCCGGCAGGACCTCTTCACAGCATTGAATGGCTGCAGCGCCGTCATTCGCAGTGGCCGTTACTTCCATATCCGGTTCTCTGGATAGAAGCAGCCGGAGACTCTGACATACCAATGGATCATCATCCACAATGAGAATGTTCATCGAATGCCCTCCTTTCCCATAGGTAATACGCAGACCAATTGAAAGCCGCCGGATGTATTGGTGGAGATGCTGCCTCCTGCTGCCTGGGCTCTTTGTCTTAGGTTGCGGAGTCCGGTTCCAGGCAGCGAGGAGGAATCCAAAACGCCGTCATTTAGGACGCTTAACCGCACGATATGTTCATTGACGTCCAACGATACTTCAACGTGTTTGGCTTTGGAATGACGCACCGCATTGGTCAAGGCTTCCTTGAGACAAGCATTCAGGATGACCCACAGATGGGCGGCTATACGAGATGTATCTCCATAAATTTGCAGCTGGACAGGCATCGCTTTGAAATTACGGCAGATCTCCTCCAGGCTCCGAATGCCGGTCGCTTGGACAGGCTGCATATTATGGACCGTTTCCCGCAGCTCCAGGGCACTGCTCGACAAACGCATCTGGGCTTGAGCAAACATTTCTTCCGCTTGCGGGTCATTCTCCCTCCATAATGTTTCAAAAGCTTGGAAAGCTAACAACGCGGCTGTTAATTCATGGCCGACCTCATCGTGCAGCTTCTGGGAGATTCGATGACGCTCTCTGAGCTCTGCAAGCTGAGCCGTTTGCACATTGGCCATAAGCAGCTCACCCTTCAATATTTCCAGTTCGTAGCGATCGCAACGCTCCTGATCCGCCTCCAATCGATACTGATGGGTTTGTTTGGACCAACATAAAACGATCCATCCCGCAAATGAAGCTTGAACGAGCATGAGCAGAAGCGGGAGGTCCGGATCGACATAGCCGATGACAAGCACTGCCAGGATGGGCAGGGAAAATAGCGGTGTACCGGCAAGCATGGTTTCAAATAGCGGCAGAGCCAGTCCGAAGCCGGCCTCCGGCCAGAATGGAATGATGGATATGCATAGGAGCTGGTCGACCAGTGTTGTCCATGAAGGAAGGGGAAACCGCCATCGGGCTAACGCTAGGATCGCTAAGGCGAAGACCAGGATGAATCCTTCGGTCCCGGCATCTCCCATAAACCAAAGAGCGGCCATAAGCAGCAGGGCAAGTATTCTCCAAATCACGACGGCTATGCTCGGGGACCACGAATCGGTATAGCTTCTCATGAAAACCTCCCATGGCATACGTTCTCTTTTCCCCATATCGTAACATATTTTTCAAGCCAGTTTCCTTCGGCTGCCAATCAGCATAAAAGCGATCGCAAACAACAGCAGGATCCCGAGCGGAGTGAGCTGTTCCGCGAACAAGCCTCCGTTCTTAGCAAGCATGATTCCCTCATGGAACCAATAGGTAGGGGATAACATGGCGATTTTCTGCAGGGATGCAGGCATAGCCTGAATGGGAAATAAGGTTCCTCCGAGCACCGCCATGATCAAGATGATTCCAAGCATAACGGCTGTAGAAGATTCAGGCTGGCGGAACATGGAAGACCAAGCGAGAGAGAAGCTAATCGCGGTGACCGAGAACATACTTAAAATGCTGAAGAGTTGAATCAGACTGCCAAAAACATCGGCATGCAGCAACCAGGCGCTGCACGTGATCACGGCACTTTGTCCTACGAGCAGCAGAGCGAAAGCAAGCAGATTCTGCGATAAATACTTGAAGTGGGTCACAGGTGCAACGCCGATCCGGGTCAGAATTTTATTCTTCCGATCCTCCATGATCATATGAACGAGTTTGGAGGCAGAGAATAACAGCAGGATTCCGTAGAAGTGATACCCTAGCGGTAAGCCATGCCAACCGCCCACCGGGAGGACAACGACGGCTGCGGGAAGGCCTAACAGCAAGATAAGATTGGGCAAGCTGCGGACGCTCCGAATGAGCGCGAAGTTAAATATCGTCAAGCGAGCTTCCTCCTCCCAAGCCATGCGCTGATCATCATGCATATCACGGTTAAGGCTAACAGCAATAAGATGCTAAGGTACGCTTTCCCTTGCCCGCCATCGACAAGCATCTCCAGGATGGCCATCTTTCCGAGGGTTACCGGATTCCCATAGGACGACATGAACTCAAAGAAACGATGATCTGGAAGAGGAAACATGAGTCCGGTCAAGATGATGAAGCCGATTCCGAGGACTTCAGATACTCTTTCAGCCAATTTTACGTTATGGATGGATAATGTCAGCAGCAGATGTACGGACTGTGCAAATAAGGAATAAATAATAAATACCAGAAATACCCAGCCAAGCGATCCCCACGCGATCCCGAACACCCAGGTTGTGAATAGCACCAAGACCAATCCTTGCAAGGTACTGAAGAGCGTGCAGGCAAGAATAAGAGAGCTTGAATAAACCGCTACGTTAATAGGGAGCGAATAGATTCTCCATTTGCGGGTTTTAAGTAAATCGATATCCAAATAACTCATCAAATACGTGCCGCCAAAAAACTGAACGCCCATAATGGTCGTAACGACCGTCAAGTCCAGCGGAGGAACACCCTTCATGCCTTCATATGGTCCAATAACGACACCCAGCACGGTAATGACGACCAGCGGCAGGCCCACAAGAAGCAGCTGCCCGATGGGTTCGCGTATCAGGCGAAGCAAGGAGAAGTACGTCATTCTGAACACAAGCATGTTAAGTTCCCTCCGTGTCACGTAGTTGCTTACCGGTAAGCGTAAGGAATACGTCTTCAAGCGTAGGTTTCTCCGCATGGATGGATAGGACGCCGCCCGCGCTTTTGGCCAACGACAGGATACGATCCAGATTTCCTGCGCCTGCCCGTGATATGATCTGAATTTGCGTTCCATTCAAAACCACGTGCTTGACTCCATCCAGCTGTTTGATGTTATTGATCAGATCCTCCGTCAACTCCACGACTTCCAGCTTGATCTTTTCTTCATGGTGGATGTTCTTTACCAACTCATCAATCGTCCCCTGCGCGATGACGTGGCCTTGATCCATAATCACGACACGGGATGCGAGGGACTGCACCTCTTCCATGTAATGGGTGGTATAGAGAATGGTAGTCCCCCTTTTTTGCAGTTCGCGTACCGATTCCAGGATGTGATTTCTGGATTGGGGGTCGATTCCAACCGTAGGTTCGTCCATGATCAGGAGCCTGGGCCTGTGAATGATCGAGCAGGCGATATTCAGTCGCCGCTTCATTCCCCCGGAGAATTTGGAAGGACGTTTATGGGCTTGATCCGTTAGTCCGACGAATTGGAGCGTTTCCGTGATTTGCCTTCTCAATTCCGTGCCTCTTAACCCATAGATTCCGCCAAAAAAAGCGAGATTCTCTTGGGCGGTTAAATCTTCGAAAACGGTGATATCCTGCGTGACCAGTCCAATTTTCCGTTTGACCTCCAGCATAGGGCCGCTTGGCCGTTCCCCAAACAGCTCGATGCTACCGGAATCGATGCCGATTAAGCCGGATAACGCATGGATCAATGTGGTTTTACCTGCACCATTCGGACCAAGAAGGCCGAGTATTTCGCCCTGCCTGATTTCTAAATGGACATGGTCCAGGACAAGCTGATGTCCATAGCGCTTAATGATATGGTTCATGGTAGCGATTGTCATCCGAATCCTCCTTAGCTTGAGTGTTTAGCTTTATTATGGCAACCGGGAGAAAGCGTTCATAGTTACAATTGTAATGAAATCGGCAGGGAACCGCATGTTGAAATATGATGCCGGATACGTTACCATCATGGAATTAGCAAATGTGTAATCGGCCAGTAAAGGAGTCGTATCTGCGATGACCAAGGTACTTGTTGTAGATGATGAGATCAGTATCTCAAGCGCAGTTGCTTATGCGCTGCGAAGGGAAGGATATACGGTGGAGACCGCAGGGGACGGGCAGGAAGCGCTGGAGCGCGTGGGATCGTTTGATCCTGACGTGATGGTGCTCGATGTCATGATGCCGAAGCTTAGCGGGTACGATGTCTGTCGCAAGCTCGGGGACCGGCAGCGCCCGGCCATTCTGCTGTTGACGGTGAAGGACGATATTGTGGATAAGGTGCTCGGGCTGGAGCTTGGTGCCGATGATTATATGACAAAGCCCTTTGACATGCGGGAGATCATCGCCAGGGTAAAGGCATTGTCCCGAAGAAGCCGTACTCCCGAGGCAGCCGGGAAGCAAGCCCCCGAACAGCATGTGATTCGGATAGCCGGACTTACCATTAACCTGTTAAATCGCACCATTCACGCCGAGGGCAAGCCCCTTGAACTGACGCCGAAGGAGTTTGACCTCATGGCTCTCCTGGCACGGAATCCGGAGCGGGTATATTCGCGAGAGGCCTTGCTAGAACAGGTATGGGATATGGATTTTGCCGGCGGCACACGTACGGTAGATATTCACGTCCAGCGATTGCGCAAGAAGCTGGGAAACCAGCATGAAGTGATCCAGACCGTATATGGCATCGGATATAAAAGCACGGAGATTCCCTCATGAACAAAGGAAAAGTGCGTTTCGGCTTGAAGTGGAAAGTCGCACTGCTTCTCGCTTTGCTGCTGATCGCCGTTGTGGTTGTTCTAAGCACGTTGGTTCTTGCCGGAATCCGGGAGGATCAGCGGATGCGCCTGGAGCAATCCTTCGCCCAGGAAGCCGAAGCGGCCAATCTCAGGATTCATCAGGAGTTACTGACGAATCCTCAAACGCAGCCGGATGATTTTATGGAAAATGTCGGCCAACGGCTGGCCGTCGATCTTGGAACCCAGAGCGGCATGCCGGTGACGCTGTATAAGCTGGATGGTACATTCACGGGGACTTCCCTTCCTTTCCAGCCGAAGATGGATGTACAAGACGCGCTTGCACATACGGCGCAAGGACGTTCCGCCTATATAACCGAAGGTGACCAGCTGCTCTATCTTGCTCCGCTTCGGCATATGGAGGAGCCGATCGGAACGATTCAATTCCACGCCTCCCTGGCTGAGCAGCACGCTTTCTATGACCGGATCCAGAACTTGTTTATCGTGACGGGCCTTGCGGTGCTGGCCGCCGGCTTCCTGATCGGTTTTCTGTACGTCTGGCGGCAGGTGCATGTCATCAGCAGGCTGAACCAGGCTGCGCAGAGGATCGGTGAAGGCGTCTACCTTAGCGAGCCAACGGTGAAGCGAAAGGATGAGCTCGGCGAGTTGGCGCAAGGCATATATGAAATGAGCGGGCGAATTTCCTCATCGGTGAGCCAGCTCACGGAGGAGAAGCTGAAGCTGCTGGATGCCATCGAAAGACTGCAAGAGCTGGAACAGCAGCAGAAGCAGTTTATCGGGAATATCAGCCATGAGTTGAAAACGCCGCTGACCTCCATATTGGCTTATGCGGATCTGCTTGAAATGTATCGCGATGATCCCGCCCTGCTTGAGGAAGCCAGAGGACAGATCGGCAAGGAAGCACAGCGTCTATACCGCCTGGTAGAAAAGGCGCTTCAGTTATCGTCCATGGATATTTATGAATTCGAAACCCATGCGGAACACGTAGATCTCATGCCGATTCTGGAAGAGGCGGCAGCCCGGTTAGAGGCCAAGGCAGAGCAATCGGACATTACGATTCAATCATCTTTAACGGTTGGTAAGGTATGGGCTGATCCGGAGAATCTGATGCATATGGTTCTGAATCTGCTGGATAACGGAATTAAATACAATAAGCCCGGAGGGACGGTTACGCTCTCGAATGAAGTGAAGCAGGATCCTTATGGCCAAGATCGTATGATCATTAAGGTAAGCGATACCGGTATCGGAATTCCGGATGATGCCAGAGAACGGATCTTTGATCCGTTTTATACGGTGAGCAGCGACCGCTCCAGGGTTCACGGAGGTACGGGCCTAGGGTTATCCCTGGTACGCAATCTGGCAGAGAAACAGCATGGCTCCGTTCAGGTTGCGGAATCGGGTCCCGGCGGTTCTACGTTTGTGATTGCCCTGCCGATGAATCGGCCACAATCCTCAGAGGTTATTTCGACCGAAGAAAGTTCAGACTTGGAATAAGGTCTGGACTTTCTTTTTTTCAAGGGTACCTGTTTGTTTACAAGTTCGTTACAAGCTCGATATCGTATCGAGATATTCACATTCTATACTGAGTTCAACAGGGAAAGAGGCGGCATGCCAAGACACATTCTGTGCTGCTGCCGAAGCGCCTTGGGGGATATGCCATTGGGAGGAACCTGTTATGAGAAACAGAGTAGGGAAGTATGGGTTCAAGTTGATGTCTGCTGTTGTTATTGCTGCAGCCCTGACGGCTTGCCAATCCCAGGATCGGCTGACCATCGTGGAGCCAGGTAACAATATAACCGGCCAGTCCCCTGTATCGAATGCTGGAGAGACGGCATCAGGAGAGCGCAAACTTACGGTTGTAGAAGGAGCGAGTGGTCCATCCAGTCAGGAAGTCGTTGTGAATCAGACGCACCGGATCGCCTCGTCGAACATTGAGACATGGCTGTCGGAGAATGAGGTCAAGGTGCTTACAACCAAGCTGATCAAGGAAGCGACCAAAACGGAAGAACCGCAATATGCTTATTCCTCCGAAGCAGTGAACGTAAGTACAGGTGAGCGTCGTGAGCTCACGAATCATGAAGAGTCGCATCCAGGCGAACATCTTGTCAAAGAAGAAATCTCACCAGATGGTAAATATAGCTTTATTCAGAAATGGAGGGATAAATATACGGCTGATAATTTCCTGAAGGACCTGAGTACAGGCAAGAGCATACCAGTTGAAGGCGACAATTACATGGAGGTTGGGGGGTGGCTGGATACAGACACCTATGTTCTTGCAGCAGGCTCCATGAACGGCAAAGGCGATATTCGTCTCATTTCGACGGACGGCTCTTATACTACCATAGCCATTGAGGATGAGGATGTTGAAGTCTACAACCAGTTCGGAGCGAGTAAAGGCCGGATCTATTATATCGATGTAAACCAGGTACTGAAGGTCGTTGAACCCGGACAATCGAAGCCGGTACAGCTCATTGAAAATGTATGGAGCTTCACCATCTCGCCGGATGGAGAGTACATTGCCGTCTCCACAGCGACCAACACGGAAGGGAACTCAGGCAGCAATTTACTGATCTATGACGCAGCCGGCAGCCTGCAAGGATCCCTTATCGGAAAAGGCAATCTGATTTCTTACCCGTCCTGGTCGCCGGATTCTGCCAGACTAGCCTTTGATGTATATTCGGAGAATGAAAGCGGGATGAACGGGGTGTATGTATTTGATACGGCTTCAGGAAAGGTAAGCTGGATGGCGCCCTATTATTCGGCGGTGCATCCTGCGGCCCATCCGGTCTACCCGCTGACTTGGAGTCCATCTGGAAAAAGACTGGGAATTACGATTGACGATAAAGAAGCGTTGATAGCGACGTATGTCATCGATTTTAAATAAAGATATCGAGCTTCATACTATGACTCATCGACTTGGAAGGTTGGTGAGACAACGAGGGGAATGGATGAAATGAAACAGTTGAAAAAATCAATCGTGGCGGTTGCCGTGCTGGGAATGACGTTAACGGGAGCAGCAGGTGTCTATGCGGGAGCCAATCTGGAGAAAATCTCGGCTTACCTGAATCACAGCATCGGTATCAAAGTGGACGGAGTCATATATAACACAGGCAAAACATTGACTCCGATCACGTATCAGAATACGACATATCTGCCGGTTCGCGCGATTGCCGATGTGCTGGATGTACCCTTGCAGTACGATGCGAAGAATAACCAGGTGCTGATCGGAAGTAATCCTGGAAACGGTCAGACGACCGAGCTGACCAACGTGAAATACAGTGATGCCGAGCGAAAAGAAATCAAAAGCGCATTCGCCAAATTTGATGGTTTTCAAACGCCGTATGCTCCAACTCAGATGGTAAAAGGCGATGTGTATCAAAAGACAGGCGCATCGGAAGATGGCGTTAACATGTTATTCAAACACATGACGGTATATATCTCCCCAAGAGACTATTCTCATGGATATGACAGCAAATCGGTTACATTGTCCAATGGGGTTAAAGCGAAATGGTATACACCGGATGATACGGACATGCTGGGCTTTCAGATCGATGATCGTTTTGTGACAATCAGCTCACCGGATCATTCCTTAAGTAGAGCACAGCTGGAGAAGGTTGCTGTAAGTGTTGCCCAATTGAAATAAATATAGAGATAAAAGAGATAGAGATATGGCTTAGATATGAAAAAGGTGAATAGAGATTAGTACGAGGAAGCTTGCAGGGTGAAAGGAATGCCCTGTGAGCTTTTTTGATTTCGAAAAGCTATTACGAGCATTGATATTTCCTGGGCAATCCAAACTTCCAGTATATGTAAGAATAAGTTTTAGTTTTACTTTGATTTTATAGGAAGTTTACGCATAATAGAAACTAAGGGAGATGATTCCACTTTGAATGATAAGGATATCAGTACTGTTGTTACTGGAGATTTAATTGTTGCTCATCTGATAGGGAAGATAAACACGGATGATGTTATTGAATGGTTTAATGGCTTTGAAAATTCATGTCAGCAGTTTATTGGAAAGGGACTGAAATACAAATTGCTGGTAGATAGAAAAGGGTATACCCCAAACCACTTCTCCGTTCAAAAAGTATGGAAAGAAAAGTTCTTCAATGACACCATCCTGAATCATAGCAAGGCCATTGCGTTTCTTCTTGAAGAAGGGGAGATCATGAATTACCTGCAGCAATCCAACACCAAAGAATCCGTTGAATTTTTTGATGATTATGAACAAGCACTCCATTGGTTAAACAACTATCCAAGTTAGGAATTTATGTTGAACCAGTTGCTCTCTAGCAGCTGGTTTTCTTATGCTCACAGCTTTACGTTGTTGTGGCCAGATTGGCTTGCTTGCAAGCTTCTAACAATATTTATGAAAAAAGCTAAAAAAGAAGCAGCATGATCGCCGCTCCTTCTAAAATCCATTAATTACGCTGTAATAACAGGTAACCGCTAATGCTGGATGTTCTTTGGCGGAATACGATTTTGAAACCTACATCATTATCCAGCAAACAGGCTAAGGCAGTTCTTAGCAATGCATTCGGCGTCAAATCAGCTCGGCAAGGAGAAGCATTGCCAATGACACGAGCAGCAACGATTCTACGCGGGGAACCCGCAACGAGAGGGTTTCTTGACCAGCTGATTAATACTAAATCCGGCTCTGGAACAGCACTGACACGACCCATTTGAATCACCTCTTTTACTATAGTAGAGTCAGTATATTAAATGAGAATCTGTTATGAAGTGTGCACAGTAAAGGCGGAGTTTTTTAAGATCATGGTTGCAACCCAAACTGTCGGAAGGGGAGATGTAGTGTGAATTCTATGAAAATGAAGGACATGATTAATGAGTATGTGAGAGCCTATAATTCTTTTGATATCGAGGGGATGATTGCTCTTCTGCATGAGGAGATCGAGTTCAGAAACATATCAAGCGGATCGATCGACGCGGAGACCAAAGGAATCGAGGAATTTCGAGAGATCGCCGAACAGTCCCAGTCGTTATTCTCCTATCGTTGTCAGACGATCATTGCTTATTCGTTCGAAGATGACAAGACTCAGGTTGAGATCGACTACGAGGGCATTCTTGCTAAAGATCTCCCCAACGGTATGAAGGCCGGCGAGAAGATTCATCTGAAGGGAAAGTCCGTATTTGCGTTTAGAGACGATAAAGTAGCAGTGATAGAGGATCATAGTTGATTGAGCAGATGGAACTCAGGTGCACCTGAGTTGATCATTCCAAACTGTATTAACACCATCTCTTGCGTTGGTGGGGAGGCAGGAAGAGTTTATCTATAGTCGTTTAATCCCGGGAATAGAGTTCCTCCACATGGTATTATTTGGTTAGTGTACTGAGAAAAAGGGAGTGAGCGAGTGTCAGAAATCAACGTCGATCGAAGCAGTCCGGAAGAAGCGCTTGCGGTACGGACGAACCTGATTCAATATAATGCACAGCATATCGCAGAAGATTTGCAGCAGAATTACGAGGAGATCAACTTACATATAAAGGATGAGAATGGTGAAATCGCAGGCGGGATCAATAGCGTGTTTTGCTGGAATTGGATTGAGGTCGATATTCTATGGGTGGATGATCGATCCCGGGGCCGGGGTTACGGTTCAAGATTGTTACAGGAGATCGAGAGGATAGCCAGAGAAAAGAAATGCACCTTCATCAAGCTCAATACGTTCAGCTTTCAAGCGCCGCTGTTCTATCAAAAGCATGGATTTCAAGAGATTGCACGTATCGACGATGCCCCAAGAGGGCATCAGCATTATTATTTGATAAAGCATTTGGTGTAGAAACATTAAGCCGGGTTTATGAAGGAAGGTCATGGATAAATGGGAAAGGCGCAGCAGCAACAGGCTCATCCGGTATATTCTTTAGTTAAAGCAGACCCTATTATTTATTCTAAGTATTTTGCGACCTACAGGAAAAATGTTTGGTTTAGACCGAGTTGGAAGCATGTGCAGCAGATGATGGCAGGTGCGGACGACTGCTACTGGATTATGTCTGACGGTATAAGAATAGCAGGAATATCAATATCGGAGAATATGCTGGGATCCCTGTTTGTTATTCCTCCCTTTGGTTTCTCGCAATCGATTGCGGCTTATTTGAAGGAATATATCTTGGAGACTATTACTGGAATCACTAGAATATATGCTGACAACGTTCTGACTGAACATATTGCAGCATTCGAGGCAGAAGGCTTTAAACCCGAGCAAGCAAGAAAATGCATGATTCGACCCACAGGCGATACACAAATACCCTCACTTGTCGACCAATTTAGGTGTGAACAACCAGAACCAGATGAATTGGTGTCAATAACCCGACTAATGATGGGTGCCTATTGTAATAGTATCGATGACCGTGATGGTGAGACTTTTACTCAGGATATCGTTTATTATTTTGAGAATAATTCAATTGATATTCTATTGGATGCTTCTTCAACTTTAGTCGATCAACAATCCAATGAAATCGTGGGGGTATGTTTCGTATCCCTCTGGGAGGATCTACCGTTAATTTATGAAATTGCTGTTGCTCCTGCCTGTAGGGGAAAGGGATTGGCCGAGTATATGTTACGAAAAGCCATACATAAGTTAGACCGCCATTATGACGTCTTACGATTGTTTGTAACTACCGGGAATAGAGCTGAGCTTCTATACACAAAGCTGGGGTTCTTACCAGGAGATGAATTGACGAACATGGTTTATACCAATGAATAAAACCAACAACTATCCAAAGGAGCTTGATATGATTAGATTGCAGCCCATCGATAAGGATAATTGGACCGAATGCATTAAACTGAAAGCGAAGCAGGAGCAAGAAGGCTTTATCGCCTCCAATCTGTATTCGATTGCTCAGTATCAATTTCTTGAACATTTTGAAGCGATGGCCATTTATGAAGAGCAGACGATGGTCGGATTCGCGTTGTATGGCTTAGACTCCGATGACGGGAACTACTGGATTTACCGTTTGATGATCGACGGTAACTTTCAAGGGAAGGGTTACGGTAAAGCGGCTTTGCGATACATAATCGAAGAAATCCGAAACAAACCTGATCGGACGAATGTCCTTATGATAAGCTTTGATCCGAAGAACGAACGGGCCAGACAACTATACGTTAAAGCGGGTTTTGAGGAAATCGGCGTCATGCCGTGGTCGGAGGGGGAATCCGTAGCGAAGCTGTTGCTGTAAACCCTCAGCTTACAAGTGTGCGGAGAGGATGATGCTGATATGAAAATCATAGTGACTGGCGGCGCCATCATCCGGGATCATCAAGAGCGAATATTGCTCCAGCGACGCTCCGACTATGGCAACTGGGGTCTTCCTGGCGGCGGTATGGAAGCCGGAGAATCCGTGGAAGAGACGATGAGACGGGAAGTACTCGAAGAGACGGGGCTGGTCGTCAACGATCATGAACTCTATGGGGTTTATAGCGGACCCAGAATGCAGTATCGATACCCGGACGGAAACGAGGTCGTGTTTGTCATGTTTATTTTTAACGCGACGGTGGATTTGGAAGGGAAGACAGAAGATCAAGGCCGAATCCTTATTTATCACGATGTGAACAACGAGTCGTTGCAGTTGGAATTCAAGGCAATGCATGAGATTGATTTAGAGGATATCAGCACTGTGCAAAGACCGGTATTTGAGGATCTGCAAAGCGGGAAGTCACACATTTTAAGAACATGAATATGTCTTGCATACGATAAAAAGGGAGTGCCTACTGTTTGTGACAGTTGTGCACTCCCTTTTAGTAGCCTAACTAGAGATCGGCTTCATACCCCAATAATTGGGTGAAGTCCTGGAATGTATCCGCGTAATAATACATCACTTCAATCTTATTATTGTCATCGGTGGCTTTCTGACCCTTGCTCCGGATAATGGGAATGAACTCCGCATAGGATGCGCCATTGAAAGCTATTCGAACAGGCTGTTTAGGGTTGCTTAATTGTTCGTAAGTATAAAAGGATGGCTCCCCGTTCACGTTGATCTGCAAGTCGATTTTCTCTGAAGCCTTCACGGCCAGATAGAATTCCGGTACGGAATCGGGATTCACTAAAGCAAAGTCAGCAACCGGACTTTCTCCGTGTCCAGACGGAGATCCCGCATAGATAAAGTTTCTAGTGCCATTCGGGATGAGATCATCTGCCGATGGTTCCCGGACATAGTCGCTGTCATCGTAATAATCGTATATGCGATGCAGGACGACTGCGGTTTCGGCTAACGTTACCTTTTGATTCGGACGAAAATACCCTTTCGCGTCAGGTTTCATGATGCCGGCCTCGGCAAAACCGAGCAGCGCATAAGCTTTAACGTAATCGAGATCGGAGGCTAAGGAAGGTCCCCATTTTTTGTCTTGCATCAATCCGATTTCAGGTGCCAATGGTTGATAGGCGTAATTCCATTTTTCGTATTGGTTGTAAGAATTGAAATACCTTTTGGGAAGATCTTTGATTTCCCGCAGCCTGGCAATCTCCTCACTATCCGATAACTCCAAGGAATATCCAATATCATCGAACAGCGCATTCAGCGTAATCAATAAGTCCCAGCGTGTTAACACTTTCTCCGGTATAAACTTGAAGGTTTCGTCATGATAATTGATTTTGTCGGCGGCCGCAATTAATCCGCTCGGCGCCGACGGTATGCTGCCGTATACATCTTTAAACATCTGGTAGGAGGGATGTCCATTTGGGACCCCGGGTATCTTGATGTTCTTATCGCTTTCGACCCGTAAATCGGTAAACAGCCGATGAACCATGAGCGTGAGATCGGACTTGGTTACCATCCTGCCTAAAGTTTTTGTCCGATACTCCATATTCTCAAAGACTCCATGGGATCTCAGGAAATCAACGGATCCATTGGCCCAGGCATATTTGTTTTGACTGGTTTCCGCCGCGCTTGCCATGGATGTCATGCACAACGATAGAATGAGGGTAAAAGATAATAATCGACGCCACCTTTTTAGAAACATGAAATCCTCCTGTATGTATCTATGTATTGGATTAATATTCCTCCATTGTAGACGACAAATTATGACAGGAGCAATGTTTTTATGAATATATACATAGTAATAAGGAGTTGGCCTGCGCACACTTTCTGGTTTGAACGTATCGGATGAGGAGAAGAATATCGGAATATCGACCATGAAAGGTATGATTTTGACGGAATTTTTTTAATGTAACCGTTGACATTACGGAACAAAATGGTAATATTTTAAGTCATTAGATATATAGCGTTAAATTGGTGCCTATTGGCTTCTTTCAAGGCCATGTAATAACAGATTTCTGCTATCTTGGATAGTGAATGCAATGCAGCCTATGACGGAGGAGGTATGTATGGGAATAGACTGGTATGATATGATCGCGCGAAGGAATGGCGGCTACAAAGGAAGAGCGGTGTGTACCGTCGTCGGCAGGTCGGCGGAAGAGGTGTTTGAGGAGCGGTTAGTGGAGATGCTGCCGCAGTTTCAATCGGTGCTGGATGCAGGCTGAGGCATGGCGAGTTCACGCTCCGGATGTCCAGACATGCTAAGAACATCATTGGTTTTGACAACTCCGCGGAGATGATCCGAATCTCCCAATCCTTACTCGAAAGCAGCGGAATCGGTAATGTGGAATTTGTGTTTGCCACAACGAAGACCGAGTTGCCCTTTCAAGACGCTCAGTTTGATCTCATCTATGACCGCAGAGGGCCCACCTCGATCATCGAACATCCCAGGATATTAGCTTCAGGCGGTACCGTCATCGGCATACATAATGATGTGACTGCCGTTCGAAGGCGATTGTCGGAGAATGGCTACATGAATGTCGAGATTGAGGAGTATAATGAAGCGATTACTTACTTCCCGAATGCCCGCGAATTTGCATTGTTTCTGTCGGATGTGCCGGGTAATCCCGATTTCACCTTGCCGGAAATGAAGGGTGAACTCGAGGCCAAGATACGGGAGAATCAGACCGACGGGCAGCTTGGAGTCCGTGAACACAAATACATCTGGAAAGCCATGAAGAAGTGACGTCAAGTCGTTTATCATACCGAAAAAGGAGTGTTGCGTTATGGATCATGAGTTCAACCGGAAGTGGCTGGAGGACAAATTTGAAAACATCCGCAGCCGTACCTTAAAAGTGCTGGTGCAGTTAAACGATGAGCAAGTCAATTGGCGGCCCAACCATTCCAGTCTGAGCATTTCGACGTTGATCAGGCACATCGAAGGCAACATTCAAGAGCGGGTCATGAAAGGGATTCTGCACAAAGACATCACGCGAAACCGGGAGGAAGAGCTGACGCAGGTTTTTGTCAGCCGGGATGATCTGATTCAGATTGTAAAGAATCGGTTTCAGTTCCTGATCGATACGGTAAAATCCATGTCGAGTGAGGACTTTGAACAGGTTCAACAGGTACGCGGTAAAGAACGAAGCAATCTCGACATACTGCATCAATGCGCCACGCATTATTCGGAGCATATGGGTCAAATTTTTTATATCGCGAAGCAGTGTTTGGCGGTTCAATATAAAGCTACATCGATCTAATAAGCAAGTCCCCCTTAGCTGGGGTATCCAGCGATCAAGGGGGACTTTTATTTTACGGTTGACCTGGAGAAGGGACCTGGTGGGTCTCTTTTTTCTGCATCATGCTCGTCAGCGGCTCGGGCTCCCGATACGTGATCGATTCATTAACTCCGGCATCCAGCTGCCCGTTATTGAACCGTATGCCGATAAGATGCGTGCCGGATGGCGCTGAAATGCTCAAAGAGCGTCCGCTGGTGGAGGTTCCGTTCAGGCCCTGATTGTTGCCCGGCGTGAAGACGGCCAGCAGTTGAGACGGTGAGAGACCTTTCCCATCAGTATTATAGTTGGTAAGGAACTGCTCCATGCTCAGGTCGTAACAGCAAGGCTGCTTCTTGATCCAGATCACCTTGGTTTCATTAGGACGGATGAGGGTGTCCGTGCTGTAGCGATCCTTCGTAATGGTCCAGCGGTTGGACTTGGATTTATCGAACGGAAGAGCAGGGTCGTAATAATAGTAGATTTGATACCCTTCCAGGTCGATTTCCCGATCCGAGGGGTTGTAAATCTCCACATAATTGTAATTCCCCTGCTCGTTCGAGTTAGCGACCACCTCGGTGATGTGCAGTGCGGTGGTTAAGGGCAGCTTGGGTACCGTTTCTTCGGTGGTTTTATTGGATCCTTGCAGGGTACCTTCCATCATGACGGGATAATGATCGCTAGGGTATTGGCCGACTTCATTGTAGTTGATAATCTCGCTGTGCAGGACATTCCAGCCCTGGCTGTGCAGAATCCAATCGATCCGGTTTCCACTGCCGCCGCCCGTAGGGTCCTTGTAATTATGAAAGGTTCCCAGGTCATCGTTGGTGCGTTTCTTGGCGGTGACATGTCCATCCGACATCCCGTTGCTTGTAAAAATTGAATACGTATCGCTTCCCGGACGGGTATTGAAGTCGCCGGTTATGACAACAGGGATATCCGAGGCAAAAGCCTTCATTTTGTCGACAATGAGTTCAGCGCTCTTCTGCCGGGAAACCTCGGATTGGTGATCCAGATGCGTGTTGACCATATAAAAGGTTTTGCCGTTCTGAAGATCCTGGAAGCGAACCCAGGTTGCCATCCGCGGAATCTGGTTCCCCCAGCTGGCGGAGCTGATCGTCTGCGGCGTATCGGACAGCCAGAAGTGAGACTGTTCCAATGGCTTCAGTCGTTCCGTATTATAAAAGATCGCCATATACTCGCCTAAGCTCCCGCCTTCACGTCCGACTCCAATCCGACCATATCCCGGCAGGTCATTCTCCAGATCGAGGATTTGCCGGTGAAGCCCTTCCTGCGTTCCGATGACGTCCGGTTTATGCTCCAGGATGAGGTTCTTGGTGACGGGGCGGCGTTTCTCCCAAGGTTGACTGTCATTGGCGGCATAACGCAGGTTGAAGCTCATAACACGCAAAGGCCCAGGCGATGCTTCCGCGGTACTTCCCAGCTCGCCGGAAGGGGAGAGCGACGCCGTCGTCAGAAATGTTAGCATCATGAACAGGCTGGTGATTTTGGGGATTCTCATTAAAGTTCCTCCTTTGTCATGTGCAAGAATTGATTCCTTCTAAAGTGGACGTTAAGTAGATGTATCCTGTCCTCCCTTCCTGATTTGCCCATATCATATCTTATTTTTAGTTGGCTGCGTATTTACAATATTTTAGGTTTTTGCTTTCCTTTTGGGTAATCGTGGAGGAAATGGATGAGTGCATCAGGAATAATACCATTTAGGAATCGAGGTGATATGGTTTGAAGCCATTGAATTATAGCGCATTGATCTGCACTTTGATTATCGGGATATCCATCGTAACGGCAAGTTTTATACTTCAGAGGACTGAGGGTGTAAAGTCTGTGCCAGCTGTAACGGATGAAGCCTATTCGATGCAAACGGAAAGCCCATTAATGACCCTTGAACAAACGGCCGAATTCTTGAACCTTACCGAGTCTCAGGTGAAGAGTATCATCTCATCCGAGAATGCGCTAAGAGCGCAGGGTGATTCCGAGGGGGTGCCGTTTCCTTATATTGTGGTGCAAAACGAAATCTACGTTAGCCAAATAGGGCTTATCTCGTGGCTTGAGGGGGCTACGCGGGAAAGAAGGATATATTGATCATGCGATTGTTACGATCTAAGGCCCAGACGGATTGCGCGTTATGTGTGTTCACGGTAGAATGTTGTTAATCAGTAGCTAATTCATCCAAGAACCCTCCTCGCGGTTAACGCCAATGGTGGGTTCTGTTTTTTTATGATCAAGTGCAGAGGAATGTGGATATGACGGAAAAGGGAATTGTGCTCGTGGTCAGCGTGACCCTTGTTCAAGGGGATCAAGTGCTTATCATCCAAGAAAATAAACCTTCGGTACGGGATACCTGGAACTTCCCGGGAGGGCGCATCGAGCCTGGGGAAGCTATGTTCGAGGCGGCTATAAGAGAAGTGAAGGAAGAGACAGGATATGATGTCCAATTGACAGGCACTACAGGCGTGTATCCATTTATCAGCAGTTTGAATCACCCTGTGATCATGTTTCATTTTACCGGAGAAGTGGTGGGAGGCTCGCTTCAAATTGGTACAGGCGAGATTAAAGCTGCCCGCTGGGTCACGCTGCCTGATGTCTTGGCGGATAACGGCATGAAATTCCGGGATACCGAAGTCATGAGACAGATCGTTGAGAATCTCAAGAATGGCGTGCAGTACTCGCTTGCATTGTTTCATCCGTCTTTGCTTCTAACTTCGAGGTCATCGCATATTCATAATGCTTAGCGGATAATTTCGTATTATTTTTGGTTGTGGAACACAGTTCTTTCGTATGGGAAGGATACGATGATGTATCGAGGAGGTAAGGAAGTGGTCAGCATCCGTTTTCCCCTGGGTTCCTTTGAGCCGAAGGTGGAGCCGACATTGGAGGAGAGGCAGATGTTTATACAACAGATACCTTCAATCGTACCGACGCTCCGGCAAATCATAATGAAATGCCCCCTTTCTCAGCTGCATATGCCTTATCGTGAAGAGGGCTGGAGCATTCAGCAAATCGTGCATCATCTGGCTGATAACGACATGAACGCATACTTGCGATTTAAACGTGCATTGACCGAGGAGGAGCCGATGGCAAACTCGTACCGAGAGGATTTATGGGCTGAACTGAGTGATTACACGGAGGTTCCCATTGAGAACTCGCTTACGCTTCTGGAAACACTTCATTTTCGTTTTCTTATACTGCTTAAGGACTTACGGCCCGAGGATTTCAAAAGAACCATGAGAACTCAACTGCTCGGCAGCATTACACTGGATATCGCGTTGCAGCGATTTGTGTGGCACAACCAGCATCATATCGCGCAGATAACATCCATATTGAACCGTGAAAACGCGAAGTTACATAAGGAGTGAGCCCAATTGAGCTGGAGATCCAAGTATGCTTATGGAGGCATTGTGTTCAATCAGAATCAAGAAGTCCTCATGAGAAGTCCGCGCGGCCATTGGGGCGGCTATGTTTGGACCTTCGCCAAAGGCGGTGCTGAATTAAGCGATAGCTCCCCAGAAGAAACCGCAACCCGGGAAGTGTTAGAGGAGACAGGGTATAAATGCAGCATTATCGCAGCCATTCCGGGTGAATATGAATCGGATACATGCTTGACGAAGTATTTTTTTGATGAGCCCTGATGCTTGGAGCACCCATCATGATAAGGAAACGCAGGAAATCAAGTGGGTTAGCGTAGAGCAGGCCTTTGAAATGATAGAATTGACAACAACCTTATTAGGTAGACAACGCGATACAGATGCATTAATCAGTGCGATACATACGATGAGGGCATTGATAATAGAGAACAGATTTTAGTTATCCATTTTATCCAAAGGAGCTATCAAATCATGGGAATGTCAGATTACTATAAGGATCTAAGAGAAAAGATCGGAGACCAGCTAATATTCATGCCGTCCGTTGCGGGCATTATCCGTAATGATCAGGATTTTGTTTTATTTGGAAGAAAGCATCACGAAGATGTATGGGGACTTGTGGCCGGTGCCATCGAGCTGGGAGAATCCCCGGCAGAGGCGATGGTTCGCGAAGCGAAGGAAGAAACTGGGCTAGATGTCGTACCTGAACGAATCATTGGGGTATATGGCGGAAAAGAACGCCGATATACGTACAGCAACGGACATCAAGTGGAGTACCTCACGATTGTGTTTGATTGCCGCATCATTTCGGGTAAGTTGGATCGTGAGAATAACGAGTTTGCTGAACTCGTGTTCTTTCCGGAGGATCAGCTGCCACCCACGGCTTTAAAATATCCGGAGCATATTTTCTTCAAAGCGAATGGAGAGCGGGCTCATTTCTGATAGAAAGCATAACAGATTGAAATCTAAAACGTACGCATGAACTTCCTGGGAGGTGGCGTCTGTGTCGGAGAGAATGGAAACAAGATGGAATCCGCATGCTGCCGTTCTTGGTTTAATCGTAGGCATATACGTTGTGATTTACGCCGGAGTAATCATCCGGTTGATTTACCACTATCATGTTGTGTTGTCTTTCGTATCGGTCGTTCTGGTTTCTTTGCCTGTGCTGTTGCTGCTGTTCATTCTGTACCTGATATTCAAAGCATCGAGGAGCAAGTTACATTCCATGCATTATTGGTCGACTGGCATTATCGGGGTACTTCTTCTATCTTTTTCAATCTACGCCCTAAGTTACAACCAATCACAACACTACTTCGATTACAACCGTTGGGTTGGTTATCCCGAACAAAGATCGATGATGGTGGACGATTTTTTACAGAAACATGATTTGATCGGTTTAACTCAGGGGGAAGTGTTGGACCGTCTGGGTGCAAACGACAATGCCAAATGGAATGCCGCTGACGATAAAGCCGTGTATGATCTTGGAGCACTGCGAAGGGCCGATTACAAGAGTGAGGGTCTCTTTATATACTTTGATGATCGTGGCTATGTCAAAAGCTATGAGATCTTACCGGATAGGAAATACAGATGATTTCCCTTCCCTGGACAAGACAATAGAAAGCAGGTCCCCTATGACGTTAAAAGCGATAATCTTTGATTTGGATGAGACACTAACGGACAGAAGGTCGGCGATTGACTCGTTTATTGAGCGATTGATTGCCAGGTATTTCCCGGACTCCGATGAAGATGCTCAGTTTAGGATAGCCAAGCGATTTAAGGAAGCCGATCAGAACGGCTACCGGGATAAGCGTGAAGTGTATAAGATGCTGGTCGAGCATCTTCCGTGGGAGAATCCGCCTACGGTCGATGAATATCTGACATTTTTCAGGGAAGCTATCCCGCTTTGTATCCAGCCGATGGATCAGCTGTTTCCTGTACTTCGTCATTTGAAGTCTAAGGGGCTGAGGCTTGGCATCATTTCGAATGGAACCGTCCAAGTTCAAGAGGGGAAGATCCGTCAATTGGGTATACGCGAGTACTTCGATTCCATCGTGATTTCCGAAGAGGCTGGCGTCAAAAAACCGGATCCCAGGATCTATAGGAAGGCTTTAGATTTGTTAAACGTACGGCCATCAGAGACGTGGTTCGTCGGCGACCACCCGCATAACGATATCATCGGAGCAGCACAATGCGGAATCAAACCCATATGGTTTACGCGAGATGGAAATTGGGACCACTCTGAAGAAATAAAGCCATATCGGACGATACATAAGCTGGAAGAATTGATTCATATGTATGCTGAACACGATTGAGGGCTAGCAAAAAGGTAAAGTCCAGTGTCTTGGAGGTGCAGTAATTGAAGCGATTTAAAAGTGATAATGGACAAAAGCTCGTCTATGAATCCTATGACCGCCTGATGGCGGGATGGACGGTACCTTACGAGCAGCACCATATATCCACCTCGTACGGGATGACTCACGTAATAACGGCAGGTTCATCGGATCTTCCCGCGCTGCTGTTATTGCATGGAACGGGAGATAACGTCGCCATGATGTGGATATATAATGTGACGGAGTTATCCCGGAACTTCCATCTCATCGCCGTGGATAATATCGGGGGTTCGGGGAAAAGCGAACCGAATGACCGGTATGCGAATGACTTTAACCAGGCAGAGTGGCTGGACGAGATTCTGGAGGCGATGAATGTTGACGCAACCTATATCGCTGGCGTATCCTATGGAGCTTATCTAGCCTACCATTACGCGATCGCCAGACCGAATCGGGTCAAAAAGATTGTATGCTTGGCTGGCGGCATTGCCGGGAGTCAATCTGAGCTGATGAGCAAAATGATGCGGGCATTTCTGCCGGAAGCCCTGTTCCCATCAGAACGGAGTGTGCGTAAACTGCTTCGCAAGCTGTGCGGTACGAATGCAGATGCATTCGAGAACCATCCGGAGCTTATGCAGCACTGGTACTACTTGCTGAAGTACTTTAACAATCGCTCCATGATGAAACACACCATCACAATTCATTCGTCTGCCGATATTCAGACTATACGCGGTAAGACCTTGTTCGTTATAGGTGAGCAGGATCTGCTTAGTTATTATCCGAAGGCGGTTGCCAGACTGGAGACAAACGGGATGCGTTACCGCCTCGTACCGGGCGCGGGCCATGCGATCAATCACGAGATGCCGGACCTTGTTCATGAAGAGATAATAGGCTTTTGCAGGGAAGCTTAAGGGGAGGGGGGATCATTGAAGATGAAACGATTCACCTGGCTGCTTATAAGTGCGCTTATCTGTCTGCTCGTGGTTCTATTCGGGAATGCGATGACTCCTAAACTCGGCATGAGTTCGGGGAACGGCAATCCTGCCATCCTGCTGTTCATCCCTCTGAGCATACTTTTTCTTGTTCTGGTCAATCAATGGATTCGTGTCTTCAAAGATGTAAAGATGTCCCTTACCTCGTTAAGTTTGTTGATCTTTACCCTGGCTGGTTATATCATAGCGGGTTACATATATCAGCTCCGAAGACTCGAAATCTATAGACAAATTCAAGCGGAGGCATTCGAATCAGAATATGGTAAAGTCGATTGGACTCATATCGAATCCATTACGTCCGGTATTTTATCGATACATATGAATAATCAATTCTTTAATGTAAACACGTACTTCATGATGATGGCCTTTTCGCTTTTACTGTGCTTTTTGTACAAGTTGATTGAAGGACTCATAAACAGAAGTCAAGGAACCTCTGCGAAGAAATAAATCAGTAAACCAGGTGGATAGGAGGAGCATGGTATGTCAACGAACGGGATTTACGATAAGCAGGCCGAAGCTTATGAGGCCATGATTAGCAAGCAGCCTGACTTAGCGGGAGTTATTTATGAAAAAAAACCATACGAGGGGCTGGATGTACTTGATTTGGGGGCAGGATCAGGGCGATTATCTATGCTGCTAGCCGGAGACGTCAGATCTTTGATATGTACTGACATAGCGCAGCCGATGCTGGATATTTTGGATAGTAAATTATCTGAAGCCTATGATTTCCGTAATTGGACGACCGTAGTCGCTGATCATCGCAGCCTGCCGATTGATTCATCGAGTGTGGATCTGATCGTATCGGGCTGGAGCATTAGTTATCTGGCCGATTCGAGTCATGACGATTGGCGTGAGAATCTTGAACTTGTCATGACAGAGCTGCAGCGAGTTTTGAGACCAGGCGGGACGATTTTGATTCTGGAAACGATGGGAACCGGAACGGAGACACCGAATCCTCCCGATTTCTTAACGGGTTATTACGAACAGTTGGAGCATCAATATGGATTTAACCATCAGTGGATTCGAACGGATTATGTTTTTGAAACAGTAGAAGAGGCGCTGCATCACACGGGATTCTTTTTCGGAGAAGAGCTGACGGACAAGATTCAGGCGAACCAATGGTCAACCGTACCGGAATGCGCGGGGATCTGGTGGAAGCATGTTTAGGCTGGGACGGTGATGTGGCCTCGTGGAACTTCTAATGTATGTGGTCTTGTTTATTCTTAACATTCCGATATATAAGTGGATTTTCAGA
This sequence comes from Paenibacillus sp. QJM3NY_38, assembly GCF_056173265.1. Lineage (NCBI taxonomy): Bacteria > Bacillati > Bacillota > Bacilli > Caryophanales > Paenibacillaceae > Paenibacillus > Paenibacillus sp. QJM3NY_38. The sequence goes on along the minus strand of NZ_CM149665.1, from coordinate 4,935,880 downwards.
AGGATTTTTGATGATGTGGATGATCTGAAGCAGTCGGTAAAGTATTCGTTTACGCCGGACATCATCTCCTTGTTCCGCAGACGGTTTTGGAAGGATCAATTTGGAGAGCTGAAGCTGTCCGTATTCTATTTTTGTTGTTTAGGGATCTTTGTCATAGAGTGCGTGGTATTGACCAAGGTGGTTGACGTGATCTTTCAATGAATTAGCTATCATGGGTTGAACGGTTACGCACCGCAGAATCTGTGGTAGAATTGCGAAGGACAATAACCCAACCCATACACATTCAACTGGAGAAGCAGGGAACGTATGTGAGCCCTGCTTTTTTGATTTGAAGATGTTTGCTAATGGATCATAAGGAGAATAGAGAATGCCAACGATAATTACAAAGTCATTTGATCATGAAATGCAGCGATGTCTAAGTGAAATTACATCGGCTTATCATGCGGGGGAACTGAGCACGATGGACCTAGCGGAATTACCGGAGGAAATCTGCATCATTGAGGTGGAAGATGAGATGGTGGGGTACGGAGTCGTGTGGGAATACGATAACGGGAAGCAGCTCATCCAGAAGGCCGAACAAGATTATTTTAGCGCCGATGAGCGGTATTTGGAGAAGGACTTCTATATTGATATCAAGAATAAGAAGGATTTTATCTTTATCCAAGCCTTGGATGTACTCAAAGAATTCGAAAACAAAGGATACGCGGCTTCCTTCGTGGACTGGCTCAAAGCAAAGTATCCGAACAAAAAAATGTATGTCTATACCCTGGATAAATCACGGAATTTCTGGTTCAAGCAGAATTTCGAGATTTTAGGAAGTACGGCATGGATGACCTTTAATTAAGGTATCGTGCAGCATCAAAATTATTCGAGGAAAGTTCATTGCATTCTTGACCCGAAACGATAAGCGTCAGTTGATCCAAAGTAGACATCGAGATAAACCGGCTGCAAACATGCAGCCGGTTTATCTTGATTCGAGTCAAGCAGGGTTGAACGCCTGTTATTGATCCAACGCGTTTTCAAACTTGCCGAACCACTCACTCCAGCCATATCTGGCGCCTTCGAGTCCATGAACATGGGAGAAGCCCGTTTGTTCGAGATGAAGGTTAACCTTGCCGTCGCCTAAATCTTGCAGCGTCCAGGTGACGGTATGCCGCTCGTCTCCGGTAGCCCAAGAATAGGACAACCGGTTGGGCGGTTCTACGATAAGTACTTCGCCGTCAACGATTCCATCCCAATATTCGGACGGCTCATGACGAAACTGAAAACGATGTCCAACGATAGGCTTAAAATCATTTTCCGTGATCCACTTTGCCAACTTACTTGAATCGGTTAAGGCAGCCCAAGCTTTCTCGATTGATGTCGTGTACTGAAAATCCATGGATAAGATTAAACTCATTCTTCTTCCTCCTCGAACAGCTGGTTCAAGCGCAGCATATTTGTAGTCCAGTATTTGCTGTAGAAAGCCACCCAATCTTGAACTTCTCTAAGCGGATCGGGATTTAGCTTAAATCGCGTTTCTCTGCCTACTTTCCGGTCGAGCACCAGCCCGGCCTCTTTAAGGATGGTCAAATGTTTGGATACGGCAGTACGGCCCATTGAAAATTGTGCCTTTAGTTCATGAAGCGGTTTCTCCTCTGCCTGTGATAACAGATGAATCAGTTGACGCCTAGTGGGATCTGCAATCGCGTCAAATACATCGCGGGACGGATGATTCTCAATCACGACAACCCTCCTAAAAGTCTAATTTTGTTGTTAGTCATCTAATGATGTGTGAAGGGACCGCCGTTAATTTCACCACCTCTGCTTCATGATTTTATAAGTGAAATTTTCAGATATACCTGGAAATGACGATCACTCGATTTGAGAGTTAGTGTTAATCTCTAATGTTCATTCTAAACTAATACCCAAAAAAGGCATCCTTTTTGATATTCCGCTTAGAAATCTGATTATTTTGCAAATGGGTGGAAATCGAATCTACCAATGACTTTGGACCCGCAATAAAGTATTTTCCATTGTTTTTATATAAGGTATTAAACGTATCGATTTCCTGATGCAAGTCATCTCTTGAATCAAGATAAGTCACAGTTAATGAAGGATGGTTAGCCATTTCATCTAGCTCATTCTTGAAGATATAAGACTTTTTGCCATCCAAATAGAGCAGCTTTCTTTGCTTCCCGTCATGATTCCCTTCTGCCTCTAATTGTTTAAGGATCGACCGAAATGGTGTGATTCCAATTCCGCCTGCGATCAGAAGCGAAGGACTGTTATCTTGCATATAAAAAGAACCGACAGGGCCGCTCATTTTAACTTTCATTCCATGTTTTAATTCTAATAGAGCTTTTTTAAAATCACTGGGATCATCACTGATACGCGTTGTTATTTTAACTATATTCTCTGTAGGAGCAGCTGCCAAGCTGAATGGTTTTGTAGGGTTTTTTATGGACTTATGAGTAATGCTGAACAAACCATATTGCCCGGCCTTCCAGGTTAAATCTTTCTCTCTTTCAAATAGAAAAGAATAGACATCCTCTGTTTCTTGGCGGCTTTCTATAAATGATAGTTCTCTCTTCTTGAATATAGAGAACATATCTTGAAAAAAACTCATTTTCCCATCTCCCTCTTATAACGTTATCGGTAATGTAATCGCTATATCTTCAACCAAACTTCTAATTGGACACCATTTAGTGATACTTTGATTTTAGGCCACCATTTGGTGTCGTGTCAATGACATATTTAAACTCCATTTGATCACGGTCCAGCCCATATTGCATTTTAACAAATAGGTCGCTCCAGATGCGTTATATCCCGATATGGATCGGAAGATCGTTGTATAGTAAGCGCTTTACCCTCGCTTCTATAATGATAGCAAGCTGTAAAAGGCGCTTGATGCTATAACGGCCTGAATGCAGCACAGATGCACGCAGAAGGAGGCAATCCACAGATGTTAGGAAGCAGCGATACGGCGGTGAACGTGGGGGTGAATGCAGAAACTCACATTCGCTTGGCGAATGGCCTGGTGGCCATTGAGGTGGATTTGGAAAAAGGCGGTTACGCCTACGCAGGCAGCAGGGGATTCGCTCTGCAAGAAGTACGAAGCGGCTTTCGATGGCAAGGCCGGGAATACCATACGGGACATTATGACCGCCACTATATGATGGGGCAGCCGGAGAAGATCCAAGATCCGTTCGGAACCGGAATCCATGCCGTGATGAAGCATGAATCCGATCTGCTCCCAGGTCTGGAACAGCATTTTTACGTCTATGAGGGCACTTCATCTTTCATCACGCGGGTCGTCATCGTCGGCCAAGAGGAATTGAAGGTAAACCGCATCGCGGTGGTGAAAACCGATAGCGTATCGAGCGGGAGCGAGACGGTTCCGAGAGAAGCGCTGCATGTGCTGCGCGTGCCGTATGACAATGACAAATGGGTGCGCTACCTGACGGAGACGGCCCCGCTGGAGACGGAAAGCTACGAAGTGACGGCCTTGTTCCAGCCGGATAGCCGCAATGGATTGATTCTGGGATCGATCAGTCATGACGTGTGGAAGACCGGCATTCGCGTCAAAGGGGAAACCGCAGGCAAGCTGGATGAACTGGAACTGTACGCTGGCGCGGCCGACGCCATGACCCGAGATTCCCAGCCGCATGGCTACGTAAGAGGAACCCGCGTCGCATCTCCGCTGGTTATGGTAGGGGATTACGACGATTACCGGACAGGACTCGAAGCGTATGGGGAAGCGAATGCGAAGATAGCGCCTGCTCTGAGCTGGGAAGGCGGCGTCCCGATCGGCTGGAACAGCTGGTCGGCCGCCATGAGTACGCTGGATTACGATCTCTATGTGGCGACGAGCGATTTTCTGAAGCGGGAGGTTCAGCCGCAGGGCTTTCATAACGAGGATACCTTGTACATGAATTTCGATGCGTTCTGGGATCGCCTGACGCCTGACGAGATGGAGGATGCCTTGAAAAGGGTCCGCGAAAACGGGCACAAACCCGGTACATACTGGACGCCGTTTGCGTTTTGGGGAAGTCCGGCTGGGTTCGGCAGCCCCGTGGAGGGCACCGATGGGAAGTACACCTATGGCGATATTCTGCTTCGCGACCAAGATGGCGAGATTTTGCCGGATGTCGACGGCGGACTTGCGATTGATCCTACGCATCCCGGGAACCTGGCGCGAATCGATTGGTTCATGGATAAATTCGTCTCCGAGGGATTTGAGTATATCAAGCTGGACTTCATGGCACACGGGGCTCTGGAAGGCAAGCATTACGACCCGAATATTACGACGGGGATCGCCGCATACAATTACGGCCTGTCGTATCTGACGGATAAACTCTCCCCGGAGCGGATCGGCAGACCGTTCTTCATCAACCTGTCGATTGCCCCGCTGTTCCCTTATTCCTATGCGCACAGCCGCAGAATTTCTTGCGATGTGTTCGGAACGATCAAGGATACGGAATATTTGCTGAACTCGCTGACGCACGGGTGGTGGATGAACGATACGCTGTACCGTTTTAACGATCCGGACCATACCGTGATCTATAAAAGCTTCAACCAGGATTCGACGACCCGCCATGAAGGGCGAAGCCGTCTGACCGCGTCCGTGATCTCGGGAACGGTGCTGCTGCTGGGCGATGACTTCCGGCATGAGGAAGCGGCATGGCGCGCCAAGAACTGGCTGGGAAATGAGGCAATCATCGAGATTGCGAGACTGGGCAGAACCTTTGTGCCCGTAAAGGGGAAACTGGGAAAACAGGCTGCGGATACGTTTGTGCTGACCCATCCGAGCGAAGCGGGAACGGCGTATATTGCCGTATTTAACTTTGACGGGGCCGAGTCCGTGCAGAAGACGGTTTCTCTGGAACGGTGCGGCCTCGAGGCGCACGCATCTTACACGGTTCTGGATGTGTGGGAAGGAATGGCAGGTCAATCGGAAGGCACGCTTGTGGTCGAGCTGGCGCCAGCCGAATTGAAAATCTTGAAATTAATTCGAAATCACTAGAAGGAGGAGAGGTTCAGTGCGTATTCATCCGTTCACATTCTTCCAAAAGCCATTCATGCTCTTCTTATCGATTCTGTTAGCGGGGTCTGTGCTAGGCAGCTCCTTGGCTTCGGCAGAACCGCAGCAGCCGAGTCAAACGGCCGGAGGCATCCTTTCCTACGAGGCCGAGGCATCTCAGAACACGTTTACCGGCAATGCAGGAGCGGTCGATTGCGGCTTCTGTTCAGGCGGGCAAAAAGCCGGCAATCTGTACGGCGGCTCCACGCTGACGTTCAACGGGATTCAGGCCGATAAGGCCGGTATATACAATATGAACATGTTCTACATCTCGGGGGATTCCCGCGCGGCTTCGATCTCCGTGAACGGAGCGGAGAAGGAGAATTTCAGTTTTCCGAAAACAGCGGATTGGAACACGATCGGCACCTATCAGATTCAAATTTACTTGAATCAGGGCAGCAACACGATTCTGTTCGATGACGCAGGCGGGTACTCGCCCGATTTTGACAAGATGGAGCTGACCTTTGATTCAGCCGGCGAAAACGGATCAGGCCCGGATGGCAGCCTAGGCGATTTAGGCAAGCAAAAGAAAACCACGAGCTATGGCTCCATTACCTTAACCGAATATGCCAACGGCTTTAAGGTATCCAATCCGACGTATGAGCTGCTGTACAACACCTCGACCGGATTGTCGCAATACAATTGGAACGGCAAAGCGGTTGCCAAGGGGTTATACAGCGAGATCCAGCTCGACCGGATGGTTGCAAGTACAGATTATAAACATCACAAATTCTATAAAAATCAAGTGGTCCCATTCCAGGATGCCACCGGCAAGGGGATCAAAGTGACGGTCGTGAATGAGGATGGGGGAATGCCCTCGCTCAGCCAAATCTATTACGTCTATGAAGACGGGCCGTATCTGCTTACGGAAACAGTTGCTTCCCATCATTCCGCAATATCTACGGGGAACATCGCGCCTATCGCGATGGAAGCTAGAGGCGGCATCGACATCGGCAGCTATGACGATAACCGGGTCCTCGTCGTTCCTTTCGACAATGATGCTTGGTCCAGATACCAAGCGAAGTCGATGAATACCGGGCTCAACAACGATCTGTATATCAGCTCGGAGCTGACGGCCATCTATGACAATACGAGCCGGAACGGTCTCGTCATCGGATCGGTGACACATGACACATGGAAGACCGGCATCTATTGGAGCGGCTCGAATGATAAATTGAACAAACTGCGGGTATATGGCGGATTTACGTCATCCACCTCCACGTGGGACACGATCCCGCATGGAAAGGTAACGGGCAAGCAGATTGCTTCACCGAAAATCATGGTCGGCTTTTTCGAGGATTACCGGACCGGGCTGGAAGAGTTTGGCCAGGTGAATGCAGCAATCCAGCCTCCGTTAGCCTTTGGCGAAGACATTCCTGAAGGCGTTCCGGTCGGCTGGAACAGCTGGGGAGCTTATGCCAGCGATTTAAGCTTTGACAAGGCAGTTTCGGTCTCGAATTATTTTAAAGACCATATTCAGGACCATTCCTTCAATAATGAAGGGGATATCTACATCAATCTTGATTCCTATTGGGATAACATGACGGATCAGCAGCTGACGGATCTGGTTCAGCTCATTCATAGCAATGGACAGAAGGCCGGCATCTATTATTCGCCGTTCGTGTACTGGGGCAACAATATGGAGCAGGAAGTCGAAGGGACGAACGGTAAATATAAATACGGCGATATCGTGCTGCGCGATTTGGACGGCAACGTGCTGCCGACGCTGGACGGCGCTTATGCCGTGGATCCGACGCATCCGGGCGTGAAGCAGCGGATCGATTATTACATGAATAAGTTCAAGAGCAAGGGCTTTGAATATATCAAAATCGATTTTTTGAGCCATGGAGCATTGGAAGGCAAGCATTATGATGCCAACGTTCAAACCGGCATCCAGGCCTATAACCAAGGGATGGCTTACGTGAATGAAGTGCTGGACGGCTCCATGTTCATCAGCGCTTCCATCGCGCCGCTGTTCCCTAGCCAATATGCGCACAGCCGCCGCATCTCCTGCGATATCGACGGCAGCATCGGCAGCACGGAATACCAGCTGAACAATCTCACGTACGGCTGGTGGCAGAACGGAACGATCTACCATTATACCGATCCGGACTATATGCACTTAACCAAAGGCGGATCGATGGAAGGCGCACAGTCTCGCGTCAATGCGGCCTCGATCTCCGGCACGGTCTTCCTGAATTCGGATGACGTAACGGATGCGACGGCACGGCAGTATATGGAAACGCTGCTGACCAACCCGGAAGTGAACGGGCTAGCCATGAAGGGCAAGGCGTTCCGGCCAGTAGAAGGCAACACGGGCACGCAGGCAGCGAACGTATTCGTGCTGGGCGATCAGGGAACGCGCTATGTAGCCGTGTTTAACTATACGCAAAATGCGGCGCAGCACACCGTGGATCTGGTTCGTGCTGGTATCGCTTCGGAAGGGGCGGCATCCTATACGGTGACGGATGTATGGAGCGGTGTCTGGCTCTTCGCTGGATGTGACGCTAAAAGCGGCCGAATCCAAGCTTTATAAAATCGTCCCTAATCCATAACAAGTAGTCATCGATTCATCATGTACCTCTGCAAGTTCATCGCGGTTCTCGGCTCCATCCGGGAATCGCGATTTCTTGCTTTTGCTGTAAGGGTAGTGCTTGTCTCGATACTGGAAAATCAATGTAGAGGAGAATGCAACGTGACAGATATGAAGCTTTGGTATACGAAATCGGCCCAGGGCTGGTCGCAAGGACTGCCGATCGGCAATGGCCGAATGGGGAATGTGGTGGTATCCACTCCTGACAGAGAAATATGGAATATCACCGAAACCACCTATTGGTCCGGCCAGCCGGAGCCGGTTCAAGGGCGAAGCAACAGCAAAGCGGATTTGGAGCAGATGCGGAAGCACTTCTTCCAGGGCGATTATCGCGAAGGCGATCGTCTGGCCAAAAAGCACCTGGAGCCGGAAAAATTGAATTTTGGCACCAATCTGGGACTATGCCAAATCGTGCTGGAGTTTGACCATCACGTGAAGTCATCCGAGGGCGAGAGACAAAATGCAGCAGCTGAGCCGCTCTTCCATCGGGAATTGGATCTGCAGGAGGCGGTGGCACGTTCTTTTTGCGAGATCGATGGAGCGGAGATGACGCGAGAGGTCTTTGCTTCCCATGCCGATCAGGTGATCGTTTCCCGGATCAGTAGCAGCCAGGGCTCGTTAGGCGTGTCATTCCGCATTTCGATTCGAGGCGAGAATGGTCCTTTTCATGCTGCCGTTACTGGGAAGGACACGATCGAATTCCGGGGACAGGCGTTGGAAAGCGTACATAGCAATGGGGAGTGCGGGGTGTCCTGCCAAGGCCAGCTGCGCGTCGTAACGGAAGGCGGGCAGGTGAGCTGCACGGATGACACCATAAACGTATCCGGAGCGGATGAGGCGGTGATTTATTTTGCGGTGAATACGGATTATCGTCAAGAAGGTGAGAGCTGGCGTGAGAAAAGCGCGTTGCAGCTGGATCAGGCTGTGCTGCTGGGATATGACGCGCTGAGAGCCAAGCATCTGGCGGATTATCAGCCGCTGTATGCCCGCGTACGATTGGACCTGGGAAGCTCCGAGCATGCCAGTCTGCCTACGGACGAGCGGATCGGCAGGTTTAAGCAGGGCAAGCGGGACGATCCGTCGTTGTTTGCGTTGTTTTATCAATACGGCCGGTACTTGACCATTAGCGGGTCACGACAAGACTCCATCCTGCCCATGCATTTGCAAGGCATATGGAATGACGGCGAAGCCAACAAAATGGCCTGGAGCTGCGATTATCACCTGGATGTGAACACCCAGATGAACTATTTTCCGACGGAGGCCGCGAACCTAAGCGAGAGCCATGAGCCGCTCATGCGGTATATCCAGCAGCTGTCGGTGGCTGGACGCTCGGCGGCGCGCCATTATTATGATGCCGAAGGCTGGGTGGCCCATGTATTCTCCAATGCCTGGGGATTTGCGTCACCGGGGTGGGGGACCTCCTGGGGGCTGAACGTGACGGGCGGACTATGGATCGCGACGCATATGATGGAGCACTACGCGTACAACCGCGATCAGGCTTTTCTGGAGGAGCTGGCGTATCCCGTCCTGAAGGAGGCCGCAGCCTTTTTCATGGATTACATGACGGTACATCCGAAGTATGGCTGGCTGGTGACAGGTCCGTTGAATTCGCCGGAGAACAGCTTTTACACCGGCCATCCGGAGGATGGGCATCAGCAGCTGTCCATGGGCCCGACCATGGATCAGGTCCTGGTTCGGGATCTGCTGGCGTTCTGCGTGAAGGCAGCACAGACGCTGGGCGTGGATGAGGAGCTTCAGCGGAAGTGGCAGACGGCACTGGATCAACTCCCTGCGCTGATGATCGGCAAGAAGGGGCAATTGCAGGAATGGCTGGAGGACTATGAGGAGGCGCAGCCGGAGCATCGCCATCTGTCGCATCTATATGCCCTGTATCCCGGCAGCCAAATCACGCCGCATCGTACGCCGGAACTCGCTGCGGCAGCCCGAGTGACATTGGAGAACCGGAACAGCCGGGCCGACCTGGAGGATATCGAATTTACCGCGGCGCTGTTCGGACTCTTCTATGCCCGATTGCATGACGGGGACCAAGCCGTGCAGCATATCGCCCACCTGATCGAGGAGCTGTGCTTCGACAACATGCTCACCTATTCCAAACCCGGCGTAGCCGGAGCCGAGGCCAACATCTTTGTCATTGACGGCAACTTCGGCGGCACCGCCGCCATTGCGGAAATGCTGCTGCAGAGCCACGAAGGCGAAATTCATCTTCTACCTGCACTGCCGACGATGTGGCCAACAGGCAGCGTGACAGGGCTGAAGGCGAAAGGGAATATTGAGGTGGATATGAGCTGGGAGAACGGGAAGCTGGTTGAGGCGAGGGTGAAGGGGAATGAGGATAAGAGTGTGCGGGTGTTTTATGGGGGGAGGGAGATGGAGGTAAGACTTGAGGAGGGAAAGGTTGATAAGGTGGAAGGAGCATCTAAGAAAATATGATGATTGGTGGAGTGTTTTTCAGCTGTCAGGTTGTTGTATTGTGAAATATGCGGTTCACGCTTGAGATTCCGAGTGAGTGAGAATAAGAAGCAAGGGTAGGTAATGGATGCAAATTATTTTCGATGCTATGTGTGATCGTATTAGCCAGGATTCAAACATTTTGCGAGAGGACGAATTTCAAGAAAGTCGCTACAAAGATACATCGAGATGAAGGAACAGAAATAAAAAAATATGCGAACGAAGCAAGTGTTTTTGGACCGTTAAGCTATCCAGTGTAGGTAGATAACAGAAGCTGGAGGGAGAATTGAAGGACTTGCGTAGCAAGAATTATTCGACTGTTCATCAGATTAATGAGAGGATTGGGCAGTTTAGGGAGTTTGGGAGTATGCCGGTGACCAATAAAGAGAAGAGTAGGGCGATGAAGAAGCTGATGGAGCGGATTGTTTATGATCGGGACCAGAAATGGGTGGAATTGACGATATGCTACAAACAACAAGTCTTCATACTAAAAATTTGAATCATTTACAGTCAGTTATTAAACTCGAGTACCAACTCCTAACCTAGTTTCAACAACTCTTACATTAACCACCCCAGTAATCGATTCCTCGCATCTGGGATGACTTTTTATAAGAATAGGTTACGCCCTTGAGGTTTTACAAGATTCTACAAATTATTACTAGCTTCGTGGTATGATTTTCCTGAAGGGATTTGTAAGTAATTCGTCTATATTGATGGAATCCGTTAAGTACGTGAAGCTGGAATGTAGATTCTGATATTTACTTCGAGGTGATCTTATGAAATGTGTTAAATGTAATCAAAATGTTGAACAAGAGCATCTTTACTGCCCATATTGCGCTGAGCCAAATAATAATCGAAGGTTTGGAAACAATTCAATTAATGCCGGAAACAACAATATTAATATTGGTTTGGGAAACAATAGCAATCAAGAAATTTATATTGATAATTTAAATGTTACTAGATCAACTGACGAATTAATTATTGAATATAGTGATCGGTTGGATAGGAAAGTTATTGGAGGGGTTAACGGATTCAAACGTAAATTCGAAATTTCTGGAATTTTATCTGTTGTATCGGCTGTAGTAACAATTACAGATTATCTGCTTACTAAGTCAAACTATAGAGTGCTTTTATTAATGAGCACGATAGGATTAATTGCTTATGCTTTTGATTCGAGAGAAAAGTTTAAAGAACTAAGAAAAAATAGGATCGTATATAGGGATAAAAAACCGATTCTGTTTGAAGAAGAAAATGGCGAGGTATACAAAGTGAAAAAATATGGAATTTGCCCGATTTGTGATGGTAGAGTTTATATTTATAATGACGAGAAATTTAAGAGAAAGCTTGGGAAGTGTGTAAATAATAATGATCACTTATATACATATGACCACACTATTGATGCCGGTGTCCCATATATGGTAATTGACTTTCATCATACAAAATAGAGGGAAGAACTTAATACATAGAAGAAGCATTCAATAATTTGGATCAATACTCTATAGAATCTGAAGAGGATGATGAATTGTTGCTTTGAGATTTAGTCGTACAGAAGAAGCCAAGAGAAACGAGTGGTTCACGTTCTGCTAACCGCTTCGATTTTCAGAAGGATTGGGCAATATTAAAGCTTTTCGAATTGCATCAATGCAAGGACGATTATCTTCTTGTTCTAGACTATCATGACGATGTAATGGTTTTGGATTCAGAGCATGATCCTCAATCAGCAGCTTTCTTTCAATTAAAAACAAAAGATAATGGGGTTTGGAAGCTGAATGATATTGTAAGAACGAAAAAAGGGAAGAAAGGTCTATTACCATCGATTATAGGTAAATTATATGATTGTAAATTGACCTTCCCCAATCATACTATGTCACTCACTTTGGTTTCTAATGCTTGTTTCGAGATAAGCTTACAGAATCATGTTGGAAAAAGCACAGAGAAAAAATCAATATGTTTTACAGACATTGAGCAGAAAGATTTGAACAAAATCATTACGACAATTAAAACGGAACACTCTTTGCAAGATGAACCTGATTTCGTGGAAATCACATTTCTAGAAGTTACTGATTTAAATATTAAAGACCGAGAAACTTACATGAAAGGTAAACTTCATGAATTCTTAGAGTCCTTGAATCCCAGGAACGGCAAGTTTCGATTGAGCTTAATTTATAATGCAATTTTTGGGGAAGTAAAACGAAAAAATGATTATGAGTGGAGTGTTTCGGACTTCGATGAAGTAAAGAAACATAAAGGGATTAGTCGTTCTCAATTTACAGAAATGTTGAACCATTTCGACATTGATGATGAACTCGAACAAACGTGGGAGGAAATTTCGAAACGGCTAAACGCAGATAAAGTTGATTTTAAAAAGATAATGAAATTAAAAGCTGCATGGAAGGAACTTGAAATTATTCAGATGGATGTAACGAATGAGTACTTTCAATCTCAACAGCTTGTCATACGAGAGGTTCTAAAAGTAAAAGAAGAACTACCTATAATACTTTTATATCAAGATTTAGTGGAATCTGTGTATACCGAGTATAAACAACGAGAACCAAAAAGTATGTTAGATGAATATCTAATTAAAGCCACAACACTACTGGAGTATTGCCGCTCATGAAAAAGTATAAAAAATTAATTCGGAATTTGAGGGAACAGAACTATGCAAAGATTAATCTTCAAGGAAATCAAAATACTCTCAAGAAACGAGAAAAGAGCAAGAATAATAAAATTTCATCCCAAAATGAATCTCATCAAGGGTGAGAATCATGTTGGAAAATCATCGTTAATCAAAAGTATTTATTATACATTAGGTGCTGCACCCAATGTAATGCATCCCAAATGGATGGGGGCTGAACCAATTTGTTTATTGACTTTTACTGTCGATGATATTGAATATTCCATATTACGTAGAAAGAGCTTTTTTGCAGTCTACAATAATGTAAAAGAATGTATTGGAACATTTGATAAAATTACTGACGGTTTGGGTCCATTCCTATCCAATCTATTGAAATATAATATTGAGCTAGCAAATAAAGAGAATCGACTTATTACGCCTCCACCAGCTTATTTCTTTTTACCGTTCTACTTGGACCAGGATAGTTGGTATAATCCACTTTCCTCTTTTGCTCGTCTAACGCAGCTAAAAGGGCAATGGAAAGCAAGCATGTTACATTTTCATACAGGCATCAAGCCCAATGAATACTATCATGCAAAAGGTCAAATTGAAATCATTAAGGATAGCAATCGTCAATTAGAATCACAAATGAAAGTATCCAAAAACGTTATGAGCAAATTAAATGAACAGATGGGATTAATGATATTGGATGCTGATTTGAACAGCTTTAAAAAAGAAATTGACGAGTTATTGAAACAGTATGAGCAATTAAAAGTAAAGGGGGAAGTATTAAAACGAAATATAGTTGACCTCAATAATGAGAAAATACATCTTCAAAAGCATATTAAGCTGTTAGAAAAATCTATACATGAACTGAATGACGACTACAAGTTTGCTCTTTCCATTCCAGATGAAGAAATCGATTGTCCGACATGTGGTGCTGTGTATTCCAATTCATTTGTAGAACGATTCTCTATTGCAAAAGATGAAGACCGTTGCCATGATTTGTTAGAGGAATCGAATATGGGATTACGTGAATTGGAATCTAAAATTAAGAATGAGTATGAATTGTATGAAGAACACGCAGTCGAGTCTAATCGAATTCTTACTCTTCTGGAATATAAACAAGGAGAAGTGCATTTAAAAGACATAATACAGAACGAAGGCAAGAAAAACTTGAAATCTATTGTTCAGGAAGAGCTTGATGAACTTCGTAGTCAGATGGCAATCAATGAAGTAAGCATTAATGAACTTAAAGATGAAATGAAATCATATGAGGATAGAAAGCATAAAGCTAAAATTGAAAAGTATTACCGTGAATTAATGAGTGATTATTTAGATGTTTTGGGTGTAGAAACCGTTCCAGAAAAATCATATAAAACGATAATCTCCAAAGTTACTGATACTGGAAGTGGTGCGCCTAGGGCTTATCTTGCTTATTATTACAGTCTGTTGAGTGTTATTAATAAATACTCAACTTCTACGTTCTGTCCAATCATTCTAGACTCACCAAATCAACAAGAGCAAGATAAGACACATTGGGATATGATTAAGGATTTTATTATTACAAAACAGCCGTTGAATTCTCAACTTATCTTAGGTACAGTAGAATTTGGAGACCGACAATTCGAAGGGAAAATAATAGAGTTAAATGAAAAATATCATTTTCTTCAAGAAGAAGACTTTGAAGAAGTTTCCAATGAGATAAATGAATTATTAAGTTATATTTCATAATTTCTTTTTGTAGTGACTCATCTTTCGGGGTCACTATTATTTTTAATGTAGGATGTGGGAAGCTTATGATGTATCAGTCAACGGATACCAAGAAACTTGTGATTGAAATAATTGCAACACTTGTTCATATCAAAAGCACTATGTATGAGCTAATTCTTAAACCTTCGGGTATTAACAAGGATTACTTTCAATCACTAACAAAGCAAAAAAATGATTTTGGGAAATGGCTTACTAAAAGAGAAATAGCATCTAAAATAATTGCTGCAATTGAAAATCATGCGAACTATGAAAAGATAATGCGTTCCATTATCAAGACAGCCTCTGAGTGGAATCAGTTTCATTTATCAGATGATGAGTATGAAGCACGTGCTACCGTACAAAAAGCAAGAGAAGTTCTTGGGATACTGGATCTTTGGGAAGAGAAAGAATCAAAGGAAAGGGAACAAGCGAGGGAAAAAGCGAGGGAAAAAGCTGAATTGGAGAAGAAAGCACAAAAAGAAATTGATTTAATTAAGCAGCTACAACTTCTCCTTCTAACGTACGATAGTATCTCAGGAAAGAGTGAAAATCCTCAAATGAGAGGTACAATACTTGAAGACATCGTAAATAGACTATTTAACGCGTATGATTTAATGGAGCAATTAACAGTTGCACAAGCTTTTAGACGCAACGCTAATGGAGAACAAATTGATGGAGCATTTAAACTTGATGGCTGGCATTATATTGTTGAAATGAAATAGACAAGTCAAGTTTCTGGCATTAGAGAACTGGATTCTTTGTATGGGAAGGTATCTCGTTCAGGAAAGCAGACAATGGGAGTATTTATTTCGATAAACGGTTGGTCCTCTCATGTTATAGACCTAATAAAACAGAATCCTGAAAAGTCGATCATATTGATGAGTGGTTATGATTTAAGGGTGGCTTTAACAAAAGAAGTAGAGTTAATAAAGATGCTCCACAAAAAACTCTCCAAATTGAACTTAGAAGCTGAACCTTATTTTGGAGCGGAATCCATGCTACAAGAATTCGGCTAACATATTTTCTTAACAAACCCGTAATTTGGCTCCCTTACTCGGAGGAGGCTCTAAAATCGCCAACCACGAAGACAAGCCTGTTTTCTTATCTATTCGGTATAGCTAGTTATTGACCCACACGTACCTATCATTGATGGGATGTGAGGAAATATTTCAACTGAAGATCGACATTATTTAAATAATAAAGTTTTATAGGGCAACTTTATATATTTTGTAGACTTTTAAACAAAAACACGAGCCCTTACCCCTCCCGGGTAAGGGCTCTCTTCTTCCCCAACAAAACCCCTAACTCTTAATAGCCCCCATCATAATCCCCTTCACAAAATACCTTTGCACAAAAGGATACACCATAATGATCGGCAGCGTAGCAACCATGGTCACCGCCATCCGGATGCTTTCGCTGGAGACCGGGATCCGTTTGGAGCCCTGCGCCAGCTGCTGGGCGTCGGACATCATGCCGGCTGTCTGGAACTGGTTGAGGATTTTGACCAGAACCGCCTGCAGGGTCTTGAGCTCCGGCTTGTAGGTATACACATAGGAGTCATACCAGGAGTTCCAATGGCCGATGGCCAGGAACAGGCCGATCGTGGCGAGCACCGGCACGCACAGCGGCATGATGATGCGGAAGAACGTCTGCAGGTCGTTGGCGCCGTCGATTTTGGAGGATTCCTCGATCTCGCCGGGGATCTGCTCCATGAAGGTGCGCACCAGAATCATCAGGAACACGCCGATTAAGCCAGGGAAGATGTAGACCCAGAAGGAGTCGATTAGCCCCAGGGATTTGATGATCATATACGTTGGGATGAGCCCGCCGCCGAAATACATCGTGAACACAAAGAAGAAGGAGAAGTATTTCCACCCGAGCAGATTGCGCTTGCTGAGCGGATAGGCGAGCAGCGTGATGAAGAAGATGGATACTGCCGTCCCGACGACGGTCCGCAGCACGGTGATCTTGATGGCGCTCCAGATCTCCGGATTCCGGAAGATGGTCAGGTAGCTCTCGATGGTTGGCACGCGCGGCCAGAAGTACAGGTTGCCCCGCATCGTATCGGTCGCATCGTTCAAGGAGATGACCAGAATGTTCCAGAACGGATAGAAGGTCACGAGAAAGATGCCGGTCAGGAACAGGTATAAAGAGGCATCGAAGATACGCTCGGGCACGGTTTTTTTGCTTAACATGGATGAACCTCCTTATGGATTAGAATAGGGACTGCCCGTTCAGCTTCTTCGCCGTATAGTTGACGATAACCACGATGATGAACGCGACCACGGAGCTGAACATGCCGACGGCTGCCGCATAGGAGAACATGCCGTTTTGGATACCATAGCGGAACGAATAGGTGGACAGGACGTCGGAGTAATCCCGCGTCAGGTCATTGCCGAGCAGGAAGTGCTGGTCGAAGCCCGCGTTCAGGATGCCGCCAAGCGCCAGAATCAGCAAAATGACAATCGTTGGCTTCAGGTGGGGCAGGGTGATGTACCGGATCTGCTTAAAACGGTTGGCGCCGTCGACCTTGGCCGCTTCATAGAGCTCCTGG
Source organism: Paenibacillus sp. QJM3NY_38 (assembly GCF_056173265.1). Lineage (NCBI taxonomy): Bacteria > Bacillati > Bacillota > Bacilli > Caryophanales > Paenibacillaceae > Paenibacillus > Paenibacillus sp. QJM3NY_38. The sequence goes on along the minus strand of NZ_CM149665.1, from coordinate 4,918,836 downwards.
TTGATGGACGAGATGGCCGCCAAATACATGATCGAGCTGTAGCCCATATCCTTCCACGTATTGCCAAGCGCAACGATCCACCAGAAATACTTGCCGTTCTGCAGGAATAAAACGCTTTCATCGGTGATGTGTAGGAATTTCAATATGCCGTTAATCGCGCCGTCCGAGGAGAGCAGGGTCACGATGATGTTGGCCGCAATAACCCAGGATATGAAATAGGGAAGATAGGAGGCGGTTTGCACCGTCTTTTTGAACTTCACGTTCTTGATCTCATTAATCGCGATGGCGATCAGGATCGGCATCGGGAAGGAGAAGAGCAGCGTGATCAGCGTGGAAGCCAGCGTATTCCGCATGACGATCCAGAAATCGCCGTTGTTGAAGAAGTAACGGAACCATTCCAGGCCGACGAACTCGCTCGTGAACAGGGTTGACCAGAAGCCGCCGAGCGTCGGCTGGTAATTGACGAAGGACATGTATAGGCCAACCATGGGCGTATACGCAAACACAATGGCCCAGATCAGTCCGGGCAGCATCATCAGGAATAGATACTTCTGCTGCTTCAGCATGGCCCAGCGGCTTTTTCGATGAGGACTTAAGTTCAAGTCACTCCGCGTCTGTAAGGTTGTAGCAGGTTTCATATGGGGCACCTCGCATCTCAAGTTAACTCAAATTATAAGACTCGGAAAAAATGAGTGTCGATATGACAATGTAACGAAAGATGCTTGAAAATGACTTACATCGCGAATTCCCATAGTTAAAAAAACGAAATCGCTATAATATTAAGGGATAAAGCCGACACAGGGGGTATGAGCATGTATAGCATTTTTCTCGTAGATGACGAAGAGCTGGAGCTTGAGATGATCCGAGATTATATTCGTTGGGAAGAGATGGGGATATATGTAGCCGGAACAGCCCTGAACGGCAGGGATGCCCTGGAGAAGATCGAGGTGATTCAGCCCGATATCGTACTGACGGACGTCCAGATGCCCGTCATGAACGGGCTTGATATGGCGAAACGGGTGAGTGAGTTATTCGACTGGATTCAATTCGTCTTCCTGACCGGACACGATGAATTCAATTATGTGAAGTCGGCCTTAAACGTGGGAGCCGTCGGCTATTTATTGAAGCCGCTGGATCTAAGCGAAATTGTAAGCGTTATCGATAAAGTCAAACGGCGCTGCGAGGAAGTGCGGATGAAGAACCGCTCCATTCGCGTGACCAAATCCAATATTGTACGAGAGATGATATTCGAGCAGAACGAGGAGCGATTCCGAAACCTCGCCGCCAGCTACCATAAGCTGTCCCGCCATACGGAGCCGAGAACGTATACCCTTACGCTGCTCGGCATCGATGCTCCGCACGCTGCACAGCCGGGGCTGTCGCTCGAGGATGGCATGGCGCGCCTGCAGACACATATGGAGGAGTGGCTTGCGGACAAGAAACTCGAGGCGGATCTGGTCATCTGCCGGGAGGGCGAGCTGGGCATCTTCATGGATGCTGCCAGCCATCTGAGCCGCTTTACGTGGGAGGATCTGCTGAAGCAGATGCAGCATACACTGGGCTTTACGATGACCTCGGCCGTGAACGAGGAGCCGGAAGAGCTGTCCCGCATCCAGGATGTATACCGGGAGACGCGGCAGATGCTGGAGGAGATGTTTTACGTCGGGAACGGGAGAGTCATCTATGCCAAGGACGTACAGCGGCAGCTGGAGAGCCGGCAAATTCCTCCTTTCCAAGAAACGGCCTATTTCGAGGACATTCATCAGCTGGCGTACGAGCAGGCCGCGCAGAAGCTGGGGGATTACTTCAACCGCCTGGTCATGCTGCGAATCCGAAAAACCGAAGTGTGCGACTTTGCCATCGGACTGGTGGAGCGTCTGCTGGAGGGGATCCACGAACCAATCACGGAGAGCCACAAGCGGGCGGAGCTTTACCAATCCATCTATCAATGCCGAACCATGATTGAAATCGAAGCGATCATCATGGATTTTGCCGGGCATGCGATTCGGACGCTGGAACACCGGTTCATGGACAAAAATGCAAGGCTGGTGCACCAGGTGCGCACGACGATCGACCAGACCTATCACCAGGCCATTACGATCAACAGCTTGTCCGATCAGGTGTATCTGTCTCCCAACTACCTGCGTTCCATCTTTAAAGAGAAAACCGGCATGACGATCCATGATTACCTAACGAGAATCCGGCTGAACAAAGCCAAGGAGCTGCTGGCCGACGATTCGCTCAAGGTGCAGGACATCGCCCAAAGGGTCGGTTATGAAAGCACATCCTACTTCATTTCCTTATTTTTAAAAAGCCAAGGAGTTACGCCGAATGAATACCGCAAAAACATCTAGCCCGTCCGGCCCGTGGAGCCGTCTGGCAGGGGCTTTCCAGTTCGCGCACTTACGCGCATACACCAATTGGCGGCTCCGGCACAAGTTCTTTTTCATCTTTCTGATCGTGATCATCCTGCCGTTCTCGCTGCTGATCTATTATTCGTATTCTTCGACTCGCAGCACGATAACAGAGCATACCTATACCGCCTTGGGCGGATCGCTGGCACAGATTAACACCAACGTGGAGAAGCGGCTGGAGTATTACAATCAGCTGTCGAACATTCTCTACATGGATGCGCAGCTCCGCAATTATCTGTCTACCGACTATGAGCAGGCGTACTATTATCTGGATGCCTTCCAATATATCAACCGGACGCTGCCGTCCCTGATGACCCTGAATGCCAACATTCTGGGCATCACGATATATACGGGGAACCATACCCTCTATTCCGACGGTCAATACGTCAAATATACGGAAGAGATGCCTTCGGCGATGGAGGAACAGGTGCTGGATGCCGCCGGCAATACGGTGTACTTCCATTCCGGGAATTTCAAGGCCGATGATGCACATATCACCCTTGCCCGTTCGTTAAGTTATTTCAGCCTGCAGCATCCGTACGGGATATTGACCATGGACATTAACGCGAACGAATTCTACTCCCTGATCAAAATGGAGAACGACAACAAAAGCGTCTATATTATCGACGAGTTTGGCGGCGTGATCAGCACGGGGGATCAGAACCTCCCATCGAACCAGCTGTTCAACGTGTTTCCGATTCAGGAGCGGATGACCCGGGATGCGGGCTCATTCGATATGAAGATTAACGGCCAGGAGCGTTTTTTCACGTATAAAAAGCTCAGCAACGGCTGGTCCACGGTCATCACCGTGCCCTACGACGAGCTGCTGGCCAATGCGAATCAGGCGACCAAGAACGTCATCTGGTTCTCCGTGCTGGCGATTGGCATGGCCATCCTGCTGCTCTATTTTACGACGAAGGTCATGACCAAGCGCATCGAGGTGCTGCTGCAGCAGATCCGGAAGGTGGAGCGCGGGGATTTCCGGCTGTCTATTAAGCCGATGGGGCATGACGAGATCGGCCAGGTGTCCTTTGCGTTCAATAAGATGGCCTCGACCATACAATCCCTGATCCATGACGTGTACGTGAAGGAGATCGCAAGGAAGGAGTCGGAGCTGAATACGCTCCAGGCCCAGATCAATCCCCATTTTCTGTACAACACCTTGTCCTCCATCTCTTCCCTTGCGATCAAAGAAGGGGCTATGCAGGTGTACCAGATGGTCAATTATTTGGCCAAGTATTACCGAGTGTCGCTGAATAAAGGGAAGCGCATCATTCTGCTGGAGCAGGAAATCAATCTTGTGAGGAATTATGTCGCGATCCAGAAGATCCGGTTCCGGGACAAGCTTCATATGCATTACGACCTGGATGAGCAGCTGTTCGGGTACACAACGATCAAGCTGATCCTGCAACCGTTCATCGAGAACTGCATCAATCATGCCATTGGGGACGGATCGGGGATCAACATTAACGTGAAGCTCAGGCAGGAGGGGGACGACATCTTGCTCCAGGTCATCGACGACGGCATCGGAATGACCCCCGAACAGCTCGATCACGCGCTAAATAAATCGGATAATCTGTCGGGCTACGGCGTGAAAAACGTGGATGACCGGATCAAACTGACCTACGGGGAAGAATATGGCGTCAGCATCTTCAGCAGGCTCGGCATCGGAACCGCGGTGACCATTCGGATACCTGTAATCTCCGATAGGCATCCTGCAAACGAACGGGACCCGCAGCAGGCGTTACCCTGAATGAAAGACATTTTGCATCATGAATTGTAAGATTGCGTTATAGATCAATGAACTCCCGATTTTTACAATGATAGATATATTCGAGCTTTTGGATATGACGACCTTAGAAAGGGGTTCAGGGGAATGAAGAAACTAAAATTGATTCTGGCAGCAGCGCTCGTTATGACAACGCTTTCGGCTTGCGGCGGCAACCAGAAGGCGGCATCGGGCGGAGACAGCGGTACGAATGCGGACAGCAGCGCGCCGATCACGTTAACCTGGTTTGACCAAAACACGGGGGATGCCTTTACTAATCCGGTCGGTAAAGTGATTACGGAAAAAACAGGCGTGACCGTCGAGATCCAGCAGCCTACGGGCAATCCGGTCGAGAAGCTGAATCTGATGTTGGCCAGCGGCGATCTTCCGGACGTTATTTTGATGAGTCGTGGAAGCGATATCATGAACAAGTATATTACCTCGGGCGCGGTGATCCCGTTGAATGACCTGATTGAAGAGCACGGACCGAATATCCAAAAAATGTACGGCGACACACTCGCCAAAACGCGAAGCGAGGACGGCAACAATTATTATTTCTCCAACTGGTACGGCTTGGAGCAGTACCCGGTGTTCGGCTTCATGATGCGCATGGACATCATGAAGGAGCTGGGCGTCGGCGATAAGGTGAACAACGGCGAGCCGTTTACCGCGGAGGAGTTCGAGGAGCTGCTCGTTAAGTTCAAGGAAAAATATCCTACCATCGACGGCAAAGAAAGCATTCCGATGACGCTCAACGGCGAGAATGTCGGAGCCGTGACCGGCAGCTTCAAGGGCATGTACGGCATGATGCCGTATTACGAAACGAACGGGGAGCTGAAGAAGGACGTCCGCGATCCGCGCTATCTGGAAATGGTCAAATATCTGAATTCCCTGTACCGCAAAGGCCTGCTCGATAAGGAATGGGCGACGATGAAGACCAAGCAGTTCGAGCAGAAGCTCGGCAACGGCAACGTATTTGCCACGGCGGAAGCGCTCTGGAATGTAGGAAATGCGAATGCGCTGCTCAAAACCGAAGCAGCCGATAAGGCCACCGAGGAAGAGCGTCAATTCTACCAATATAAAGTGCTGGCTCCGGGCGTGAAGCTGGAAGAGGCCACTTACGGACCGAAGAGCTCCCTGGGCTGGGACGGCGTCGCCATCAGCCGCTCCAATAAGGATCCGGTCCGGACGATGAAGCTGCTGGATTTCCTGGCCAGCGAGGAAGGCCAGTATCTGCTGATGTGGGGAGTAGAGGGCGAGCATTGGGACATGAAGGACGGCAAGCATGTGCCAAGACAAGAAGTGCTGGACGCCTTCAAGAAGAATTGGGACGAAGCTTCCCGTACGACGGGTATCCGCAAGTGGACCTGGATGATCAAGAACGGTCCCGGCGAGGATGGAACCCCGTATGACCTGATGGGCCGTTACCAGACCGATCCGGTCACGGATCTGGCGATCAAGAACCTGGCCGATACGTCGTTTGACACCGCGCCGTATGACAACCTGGGTCCGGCTGGCGGAACGCCGGAAGCCATTATGGAAACGAAGGTGAATGACACCATCAATAAATATTTCCTGAAAATGGCCCTGTCGCCGTCCGAGGACCAAGTGGTGGAATCCTATAACCAAATGATGGCCGAGATCGAGGCGGCTGGCCTGGCCAAGCTGGAAAAGATTTATACGGACAACTTCAACAAACGTCAAGAGCTGTGGGGCAAATAAACTGGCTAAAGGGAGTCAAAAGATGCTTCGTCTTTTGGCTCTCCTTTTTTTCTTGAACAGGCAAAAACCATATCAACACGAATCGGAAGGATGATATTCTGTGACCATTCAATACCAAGAACAGTTTCGCGTGTTTGCGATACAAACCGATAACAGCTCCTATCTGTTCGGCATCAACGACAGCGGCAACCTGCAGCATCTATACTGGGGAGAGTCCATCGCGATCGAAGACGCGGCACCGCTGCTGCGGCCAAGATCGCACAGCTCGTTTGACGCGGAAGTCCATTCGGAGGTGGAGGAATACAGCTTCTGGGGTGGCGTCAAATACAGCGAGCCCAGCCTGAAGGTCCGCATGCCGGATGGCGTGCGCGACTTGGCGGTTCGTTATGCAGGGCACCGCACGCTGCAGACGGAAGGCAGGGAGACGCTGGTCATCGTCATGAAGGACGAAGCGTACCCGCTTGAAGTGGAGCTGTCCTACCGGGCGATTCCCGAGTGCGACCTGATCGAACGTTCGACCCGGATCGTCAACCGCGGCGAGGCGGATATCGTGCTGGAGAACGCGCAATCCGCGGCATGGGTCATCCCCTATCTGGCGGATTACCGCCTCACGCACGTGACGGGGAAATGGTCCGGCGAATTTCAGCTGCGCAGCACCTTCCTCACCGAAGGCAAGAAGGTGCTGGAATCCCGCAGGGGGTTTACGGACAGCCATGCCAACCCATGGTTTGCGATGGATGACGGACATGCCACGGAGTCGGCGGGTCAGGTCTGGTTCGGGGCGCTGGCCTGGAGCGGGAACTGGAAGATTACGGCCGAGCGGACGGTGTTCGAGCATGTCCGGGTGACCGGAGGCATCAATGATTTCGACAGCGAGTGGGTGCTGGGAGCGGGAGAAGCCTTCGATACGCCCGGTTTCGTCGGGGGATACAGCAGCGGCGGCTTTGGCGGGATGAGCCGGCGGCTGCACCGCTATCAGTATTCGGATGTCCTGCCGGGCAGCCAGACAAGACCAGTCCTGTATAACTCATGGGAGGCGACGTACTTCGATGTCAATGCCAAGGATCAAATGGCTTTGGCCGAGAGAGCCGCGCGTATGGGCGTGGAACTGTTCGTCGTGGACGATGGATGGTTCGGCGGGCGCAACCATGATCGCGCCGGGCTTGGCGATTGGTTCGTGAACCGGGAGAAATTTCCGAACGGTCTCGGCGAGCTGATTGACAAGGTGCACGAGCTCGGCATGGATTTTGGGATCTGGGTGGAGCCGGAGGCCGTCAATCCGGACAGCGACCTGTACCGGGAGCACCCGGATTGGGTGTACCATTTCGAGACGCGGGAGCGCTCGGAGCTTCGCAATCAGCTGCTGCTGAATATTTCGAAGCCGGAGGTTAAGGCTTACATTGTGCAGTTTATGACGGACCTGCTGGAGAAGCATGACATCAAATTCATTAAATGGGACATGAACCGGACCGTAACCGAACCCGGCATGAAGGATCATCCGCTTCACCGCCAGAAGGAGATCTGGATTCGCCATGTACAGAGCCTGTACGAGATTTGGGCGGAGCTGCGGCGCAAATTCCCGCATGTGGCGTTTGAAACCTGCGCCGGAGGCGGAGCGCGCATCGATCTTGGCATCTTCCGGTATGCCGACCAATCCTGGCCAAGTGATAACACCGATGCCTTTGACCGCCTCAGCATTCAGGAGGGCTTCTCGTACACGTATGCTCCGCGGATGATGACCTGCTGGGTGACGGAGTCGCCGACAGGGATGAATCGCAGACAGGTCTCCCTGAAATACCGCTTCCACAGCGCCATGATGGGAACGCTCGGCATCGGCTCCAACCTGAATGAGTGGAGCGATGAGCTGATTGCGGAATCGGCCGAATATGTGGCGCAGTATAAATCCATTCGCCATCTGGTTCAGTTCGGCAGCCAGTATCGCTTGGACTCGATTCGGCATAAAGGCGTAACGGCTGTGCAGTACGGCAGCGAAGAGGGCAGCGACAACGTGCTGTTTGCGTTCTTGCACAGCCAGAAGCTGGGCGAACCGCTGCCGCGACTGCGTCTGACCGGACTGCAAGCCGATCAGTCTTATGCAATTGAGGGGTTGGCCGGTACATGGAGCGGCAGGGCTTTAATGAACATCGGGATCGAGCTGCCGCTGCGCGGGGATTTTGACAGCTTGGTGTATCGGATTCAGATCCAAAAATAAATCATCTATGTAACCCGGAGCGAAGCACGCCGTGTTGTCTGATAGACAATGCGGCGTTTTTTGCCGTTGACTTCCACGTTTACGTCAATGTTATGAATGATACTAGATTACATCATAGACATAAAGGAAGGGCGAAATGTGGATTACCGTCGGGGATATTCGTCACGATGATCTGGTTGATCTTTATCGTCGTTCAGGGCGTGTACGTATTCTTCCGATGAAATGACACCAACAAAGAATAGGGCAGCGACGTTGCTGAAGCGCGGCTGCCGTAAAGGACCATCATGATATAGGAATAGGGGATCACCCCTTCCGGGTATCTCGGTATTCGGATGGGGATTTTCCCATGATTTTTTTGAACAGCCGCGAGAAATAGTAGGGATCCTGGAAGCCGAGACGGTGGCTGATCTCCTTGACGCTCTGGCCGGTCAGGTCCAAATGCTGGCAGGCCCGCTGGATTTTGAGCCGCAGATAGTAATCGATGGGGGAGTAGCCCGTCGCTTCCTTGAACCGGAAGGTGAAGTGCGGTATGGACAGGTTGGCGTAGGCCGCCAGCTCCTTCAGGCCCACATGGCCTTCCAGATGCTCGGTCATGAACCGAAGCGTCTGTTCCATGTCATGCTTGTTGTGCTGGTGTTGCCCCCGCTGCGGTTGGAGCCGGGCGAGGCGGATGACGGCCGCCAAGTGGCCGGCGAGCTGCGAGACATGGATGATATGGTTCAGCGTATACCCTTTTTGCAGCAGCTCGTAACTTTCCTGAAACAGCTCCACGATGCTCCCTGACTGGTCGACCGGAACGATGGCGGGTTCGGCTTCGCCGGTAAAGCCCTCGAACAATAAACCTGCATGCGTCCCCTTCATGTGCCACCAGTAAATGCTCCAGGGATGAAACTCCGAGGAAGCATATTCATGCGGCGTATCCGGCGGAATGACAACCGCCTGCCCCTTGAGCAGAGAATAGGTTTTGCCGCCGTTCAACCGGTACCAGCCTTCCCCCTCCACGCAGTAGATTAAGATGTACGCGCCGCTGCCCTCCGGGCGTTCCCGGTAGTGATGAAGCGCACGAGGAAAGTACCCGATGTCGGTCACGTACAGCGGCTCCACAAGCGGATGGCGGGCAGCCTCTTTCATAATATGATCCGGGAGAACAATGATTTTCTGGGACTCAAATCCGTCTGGTTTTCGTATGGTATCCATAGCTTTACTATGAATCGGAACAGAATTGTTGTCAACCGGATGGAGCGCCCAATAATCAGAATATAATCCATCATCAACATGATATCGTCAATGGCTCTTCGGCATGCCGGCTTATAAGATAGAGACATAACGCAGCCAACGCGGATGCTAATGGAGGGATGACGACTCATGACAGAACAACGGCAAGTGAGCGTACGGGAAGAGACCGTGGAGATTCCTACGTATGAAGTGGGGAAGCCGGACCTGAACCCGATGTTTTTGGAGAAACGGGTGTATCAGGGGAGCTCGGGGCGTGTCTATCCGCTGCCGGTCATCGATAAAATTTACGACGAGAAAGTATTAAAGCCCTACCGGATTATTTTCCTTGAAAATGAGTACGTGCAGATTCAGATCATGCCGCAGATTGGCGGCCGCATCTACCGGGCCATCGATAAAACCAACAACTATGATTTTGTATACCACAATCAAGTGATCAAGCCGGCTTTGGTTGGCCTTGTGGGTCCATGGATATCCGGGGGAATCGAGTTCAACTGGCCGCAGCATCACCGTCCGAACACCTATGGCGAGGTGGAGTGGAGTCTAACGGATCACCTGGATGGCAGCAAGACGGTGTGGGTCGGCGAGATCGACCGGATGTATGGCACGAAGGTGACTACCGGCTTCACCCTGTATCCGGGCAAGGCGTATCTTGAAATTCACGCGCAAATGTACAATCGGACCTCGGAGCCGCAGACTTTTCTGTGGTGGGCGAATCCGGCGGTTGCGGTCAACGATCATACCCAGTCCGTATTTCCGCCGGACGTTCATGCGGTGTTCGACCATGGGAAGCGGGACGTGTCCAAATTCCCGATCGCAACCGGCACGTATTATAAGCAGGACTATTCGGCGGGCGTCGATATTTCCATGTACCGCAACATTCCCGTTCCGACATCCTATATGGCTTATCATTCGGATTACGATTTCGTCGGCGGATATGACCATGGCTTGAAAGCGGGAATTCTGCATGTCGCCAATAAACATATATCTCCCGGCAAAAAACAGTGGACGTGGGGGCACGGCGAATTCGGCCAGGCCTGGGATCGCAACCTGACCGACGAAGACGGCCCGTACATCGAGCTCATGACCGGCGTGTATACCGATAACCAGCCCGATTTCACCTGGCTGGCGCCGTATGAGGAGAAAAGCTTCAAGCAGTACTTCATGCCCTATAAAGACATCGGGCTCGTGAAGAATGCGTCCATTGACGCCGCCGTAAATCTCGAAGTCCACGGCCGCAAGGCCGTAGTACATGCTTATGCAACCTCGGTTATCGAAGAGGCTCGGATTCTGGTGACCGGAGCGGGAAACACCTGCTTGGATCGAAAGGTCAAGCTGTCGCCTGCCGACACCTTCCAGGCCGAGATCGAACTCGCCTCAGTTATGAGGGAGGAAGATGTACGGGTCGCGGTATTCGCTCCCGACGGCAAAGAGCTGGTCACTTACCAGCCCAAGCCGCGTACCTTGGAGCGAACGCCGGACCCGGCCACGGCGATTGGCAAGCCGGAGGAGCTGAAGAACACCGAAGCGCTGTTCTTGGCTGGGCAGCATCTGGAGCAGTACCGGCACGCAACCTATGAACCGGAAGCCTATTATGTGGAAGGTCTAAGGCGCGATGCGGGAGACGCAAGGCTGAACAATGCCTATGGTTTGCTCCTGCTGCGCAGAGGCTGCTTTATGCAGAGTGAGGTTTATTTTAAAAAAGCGATCGAAACCTTGACCCGCCACAACGCCCGGCCCTATGACAGCGAACCGTTCTATCATTTGGGCAAAGCCTTGAAGTGGCAGGGACGTTTGGATGAAGCGTACGCTTATCTGTACAAATCGGTCTGGTCGGGGGCTTGGCAAGGGGCGGGATATCTGGCTTTAGCCCAGATTGCCTGTGAGAAGCAGGAGTATGAGGAAGCGTTCGAGCTGATCGAACGGTCCCTGGCTGCCCAGTACCGTAATTACAAAGCACGGCATCTCAAAAGCATCATTTTAAGAAAACAGGAGCGCATGGCAGAAGCGGAGTTATGGCTTGAGGAAACGCTCAAGCTGGATCCTATGGATGCGGGCGCTATGAACGAGCTGGTTGCCGTTTATGAAGAACAGGAGTTAGAGGACAAGAGTAAACGGGCTGAAGAATCGCTTGTCCAGCTCCTGCGCGATGATCCGCACAATTACATCGCTCTGGCGCAGGACTATGCGGATGCAGGCCAATATGGCGACGCTTTGAATGTGCTGCAGCGCATCGAACGCCGTACGGCATCTGCCGTCTATCCGATGGTTTATTACTACCAGGGCAGTGCTCTAATGAAGATGAACCGGGCGGAAGAGGCATACGCTTGCTACCGATTGGCCTCGGAGGCCGATCCGTCGTACTGTTTCCTGAATTCCCTGCATGACTACGTGACGCTAAAGCAGGCGCTCGGCGTACAGCCGCAGGATGCGAAGGCGTTGTACTACTTAGGGAATTTGCTGTACGACAAGAAGCGCTACGAGGAAGCCATAAGCAGCTGGGAAGCTTCGGTCGCTTTGGATGACAGCTTCGCTACGCCGCATCGGAATTTGGCCCTCGCTTACTATAACAAGAGACAGGACCACGATAAGGCATTGGCATCCCTGCAAACCGCCTTCTCGCTGAATCCGGCGGACGCCAGGGTCTTCTACGAGCTGGACCAATTGTATAAAAAGCTCGGTCATGCTCCGGCTGATCGCTTGAAAGCGATGGAAGAGCGCATGGAGCTGGTTGAGCAGCGCGACGATTTATTTCTGGAATATTTGACGCTTCACAATACGCTGAATCGTTATGAGGAGGCGCTGGCATTGATTCTGAAACACAACTTTCACCCTTGGGAAGGCGGCGAGGGAAAGGTGCCGGCCCAGTATGTATTGGCCCGTATGGAGCTAGCGAAGCAGCTGCTTCAGGATCGTCGCTACGAGGAAGCCGTAGAGCAGCTCCTTGCCGCCAAGCAATATCCGCTCAACATCAATGAAGGGAAGCTCACGGGAACGCAGGAGAATAACATCGATTATTACATGGGCTGCGCATACGAAGGGCTGAGGTTGTCCGAAGAAGCGGAGGCGTGCTTCCTGAAAGCTTCGGAGGGGCTGGATGAGCCGACCAGTGCGATGTATTACAACGATCAGCCGCCGCACATGATTTTTTATCAAGGGGCCGCGCTGCGGAGGCTGGGCCGGGAGAATGAAGCCCGCAGCCGGTTTAATAAGCTGATCGATTACGGGGAGAAGCATATATTCGAGACTCAGAGCATTGATTATTTTGCCGTATCGCTGCCGGACTTCCTGGTGTTTGATGAAGATCTGAACCGAAGAAACGAAATTCATTGCCGCTACATGATGGGGCTTGGGCATCTAGGACTTGGTGACCGGCAGTTCGCGGAAGCCCTGTTCCGCGAGGTGCTGCAGCTGGAGTCTCACCATCAAGGAGCTGCGCTGCATTTGGAGCTTTGCAAGACGTTGATGTAAGAGTTTGACACTTCATGCTCAAGGGTCGTTATGAACGGTCCTTGAGCATTTGTGCATTCCGGGTGATGCGTTGATATGACGGAGGAGGATGACGATGATGATCTGGAGCAAAGGAATGCTGGATGGATATGAGGTTTGGACAGGGCGCACGGTGGTGATGGAGATGGCCGTGGTGCCTAAACTCGGATGCAGGGTCATCTCGCTTCGCAATCGCAGAACAGGCCGGGAGTGGCTGGTGCAGCCTGTTGGAGGTCTGGAAACGAACGAGTATGCAAGCTCCTTCGGAAAGCGGGACGGCAGCGGCTGGGACGAAATGTTTCCTACAATCAATGTCTGCCGGTATCCCGCGTATCCATGGGAAGGAACGGAGCTTCCGGATCATGGCGAGGTCTGGTCCATTCCATGGGAGGCGCACAGCGAGGAAGAACAGCTTCACTGCAGCGTGCAGGGAATCCGAATTCCTTATCAGCTGCGAAAAACCTACTTCTTCCCCCGTGAAGATACCCTGCGGATCGATTATGCCGTCTATAATCCGAGTCCGTTCCCGTTCTCTTTCCTGTGGGCCGCGCATCCGTTGTTTCAAATCGATGAAGGCGCAGAGATTATCGTTCCGCACGAGCTGAGGGAGATCATCGTATCGTACTCGGCGAACGGTCGATTGGGAGAATTCGGCGATATTCGGGCATGGCCGCAGCCATGGGAGGAAAACCCCCTTATTCGCTTGAATCGAACCGCCAGCAGGCTTGAAGCATCGGCGGAGAAGTTTTATTTTGCTGACGAGCTGCCGGAGGGGACGGCCTCCATTTACGATCCGGTTGCGGGAGAAGGACTCCGCATGATGTTTCCTAAAGAGCAGGTGCCTTATCTAGCGATATGGGCGAACTACGGCGGTTATCAGGGACAGTATCATCTTGCGTTGGAACCCGCGACGGGACTGCTCGATAATCTCTCGTATTCTATGCATCGTCAGGCAGCGGCCGAAGTGCCGGCCGGCGGTACGTATTCGTGGTACCTTGAGATTAGCTGGATCGACGAACAGAAGAAAGAAGTGATGTCTTCTTGATCGAAAGAGACCGACAAATGCTTATGCATAAGCCAATTCACGAATGCGCTGGTTGGGATTGTCCGTAAATAATCCGCCGTGGTAACAGATCACGTTACGGACGTCATAGTGAGTGAGCTTCTGCAAGGAGAGCTGGGCTAAAGCCAAATCAAAAGTGGTTGCCGGATCCGGCCCGATTAGTTGTCCCTCTCTGACGTTCAGCGCATCCGCTGCAATCAGGGTTTTGCTTGGTATATGATATAAGCTGGTATGGCCGGGGGTGTGGCCGGGCGTATGGATCACGATGATACCGCCGCCAAACGGCAGCTCCTCGCCGTCGCGCAACATGCGGTTCACTGGTGCTGTTGGAGGGTTCTCCAGCGTGTGTTTAAACGCGTTCCTCCACTCCGGCGGCACGTTATCCGGCATCGAAGCCAGCGCTTGCGCGATAGCCTCGGGCGATAATTTGACAAGCCTTGTATCGCCTTCGATATAAGGCTTTTCTATTTCGCTGGCGTACACTTCCGGGGCTTGTTTGCAGTGCTGGATTATAGCAGGCAAACTGCCGATATGATCCAAATCCTGGTGTGTTATAATAATTTTGCTTACATCCTGAACGGAAATCCCGATGTGCGATAACTGCTCCTGAATGAGCGGGAACTGGCCGGGATAGCCGGTATCGATGAGAACCATATCCTGCTGATCCCATAGGAACGTCGGGTGGATCGTTTCGATACGTCCCATCATGGCCGCTGATATGTTCAGCATATGAATGCCTTGATCGATTAACATGGTTACATACCTCCACTATATGGGGATTTCTTCTCCCGATTTCAACCTCCAGAGAAGACTGAGCAGAAGTAGATTATCAAATCAGCAAAAACATGTAAATAGAAAAATATTATATCATAACACAAAAATAATTATTTGTCAATAGATAATTCCTGGACCAGGAACCTCGTTAATATATGAAATGTCCGGCCCGGATACATAACATGATTCCAAGTCGTAGTCTGCTCACACGGCTGGATTTCATCTCGCTATTGAGGAATATGTAATTGCTGGTATAATCCTTGAAAAGAGAAACGAAGTGACGCAGCAGATTGAAGAAGGAGAGGGAGCAGTGATGAATACGACGATTGAACTGAATAACGTAACCTGGCAACGGGAGCAGAAGACCGTTCTTACAGGCGTGGATTGGACCGTACAGCAAGGAGAGCATTGGGCGGTTCTTGGGCTGAACGGCTCCGGAAAGACAACCATTTTGAATATGATTAACGGATACATCTGGCCAACCAGCGGTACGGTTTCGGTGCTCGGGCATCTCTTTGGCAGGGTGGATTT
Organism: Paenibacillus sp. QJM3NY_38; assembly: GCF_056173265.1. NCBI lineage: Bacteria > Bacillati > Bacillota > Bacilli > Caryophanales > Paenibacillaceae > Paenibacillus > Paenibacillus sp. QJM3NY_38. The sequence goes on along the minus strand of NZ_CM149665.1, from coordinate 4,903,630 downwards.
AAGAGAATTGCGTAAATCGATAGGCTGGGTCAGCTCCTCGCTGCAGGAAAGAATCCGACCGAGTGAGTCTACATTGGATGTCGTGATCAGTGGCAAACACGCTTCGATTGGCCTGTATCAGAAGGTGGATGAAGCAGACCGGGAGCAGGCCGAGCAGCTTATGAAGGATTTCAATTGTATTCATCTGCTGGGTCGTACATATGAAACTTGTTCGCAAGGAGAGAAGCAGAAGCTGCTGATCGCCCGGGCGCTTATGGCTTCGCCGAGGCTGTTGATACTGGACGAGGCCTGTAACGGACTCGATTTTCTGTCGAGGGAAGCGCTGCTGTCCAGCATTACGGCACTGGCTTCCAAGCCCGATGCGCCGACCCTGCTGTTCGTTACGCATCATATCGAAGAAATACTGCCGATCTTCTCGCACTCCTTGCTCATCCGCCGGGGCACCGTGTTCGGGAAGGGGCGTTCCCGGGACATGCTGACCAGCGACAATTTGACCTCGTTTTTTGAGACGCCGGTCGAGGTGAGCTGGCAGAATGATCGGGCCTGGATGTCCATTCCGGACTTATAATGAACGCATTAAAAGCTCACGAGATATTCATGGCCTAGGAGAGTGACCATTGTGCCAAATCGAATCATAGCGAATCGAAGGCTGTTCAATCAAGGGATAACAGGCATGAAGCATGAAACTCCGGAGGAAGCCGTCAGAAATCTCGGTGCTGTGCAAGCCCAGGATTATCACCAAGCGGTCTGGGGAATCGGTCTCCGTACGCAGTCCGCCAAGGTATCCGATGTGGAGCAGGCCCTGAACGATCGCAAAATCGTGTTGACCTGGCCGATGCGTGGGACGATATTCTTCGTACCGTCCGAGGACGCCAAGTGGATGGTAAAGCTGACGGAATCGCGCTTTCAAACGCATGACAAGAAGAAGCAGGCCGAACTTGAGCTTGACGAAGGTACGCTCCATCGATGCCGAACCATAATTGGCGACGCGCTGAGTGGTTGCACACCCGTATCCCGTCTCAGACTGATGGGACTGCTGGAGGAAGCGGGGATCAGCACCAAGAACGGCCGCGGTTATTATATTCTTGGATATTTGGGACGGACAGGCATGATCTGTTTCGGTCCGCATGAAGGCAAACAGCAGAGTTTCGTGCTGCTTGATGAGTGGGTCCCAAATTCAAGGGAGCTGACGCTCGAAGAATCGCTGGCGGAGCTGGCGCTTCGTTATTTTACCGGTCACGGACCCGCAACGATTCAGGATTTTGCATGGTGGGTCGGGTTAACGCTGACGGAAGCTAAACGAGGCTTTGAGGCGGTCAAATCAGATCTTCGTTTAGATTTTGTCAACGGCACGGAATACTGGAGCTCTGTTACTGCGCCGGCCGTCTCCGCTGATACGGATTCGGTGGTTCTGCTTCCAGGTTTTGATGAATATTACTTGGGTTACAAGGACCGCAGCGCGATCATAGAGACAGAGCACGATGCGAAGATCGCTCCCCATCGCAACGGGGTTTTTCAACCGATGATGGTGGCAGGAGGGGAAGTGGTCGGTGTCTGGAAGCGGGAGATTAAGCGCAGCGGCATCGAAATCACGTTATGTCCGTTCTCGCCGTTGGGCGATCGAGCAGAGGAGTTTCGGGAGGCGGCTAAGCATTACAGTGATTTCATGGAAATGCCGATTGGACGAGTAGAATCATGAGTTTGAAGGAGGAATAGCGTATGGAGTCCATCATGAAGCTGGAATCATTGATTACCGAAATGACAGAGATTGTAACGTCGACTAATGAGGTGGAGTTCAATCTGAAGCTTGCGCCTGATAAATGGTCCAAGAAGGAGATCCTGGGTCACCTTTGCGATTCGGCGGTCAATAACCATATCCGGTTTGTGAAAATCTTGCTATCCGATTATCCGATCGCCATTTCGGGGTACACGCAGAACGATTGGGTCCGGGTGAACGATTACCAGGATCAATATGATCAATCGGAAGTGTTGTCACTGTGGCAGCATTTGAACCGGATGATTCTGCGTGTCATGCACAAAGCCGATTCATCAGATTTTCAGAAAAAATGCGTGCTGCCCGATAAAACGGAGGTCACCCTGGAGTGGTTGTTTGACGACTATGTGGATCATATGATCCATCATCTGGAGCAAATCGAGCTGTGATTACTGCATTGGAAATGGGTGTGCAACAGGAAACGAAAGGTGCTCCAATATGTTCAAATTATGGAATCTTGCTATTCGATTTATTCTGGAATTGATCCTGTTATTTTCGATAGGTTACTGGGGCTTCCACTACGGTTCCGGGCTCATGGCACAGGTCGGACTCGGTATTGGGCTTCCGCTGCTTGCAGCCGTCGTCTGGGGAATGACCATCTCTCCGAAGGCAAGGATCAAGCTGCCGCTGGCCGTGGTACTGCTTATCGAATTTCTAATATTTGCAACCGCGGTGGCATGCCAGATTTATTCGGGTTTTATTACGTTTGCCATCGTTTTTGCCCTTGTGGCTCTGGTCAACCGCTTCATCGTGATAAAATGGAGAATGCAGCCGTAGCTATATGGAATTGCCCCTTATTCAACTGCACGAAGCATTTATAAGTCCGTTAGAAAGACTGCCAACATCGGGTAATCAGATGGAGGCGGTCTGTTTGTATTGGATCCAGGTTCAGGTTAAAAGACGAATTAAAGTCACGTCCTTTACTCGTTCAGGATGGTATGATGATTTGAAAGAACAGCCTATGTCCGCTGCTGGATATCCTTAGTAACGCAGTGAAATGGAAAAGCCAGCGTAATCATCTAAAATGCTGAAGGTAAAGGAGAATGAACCTATGACTTTGAAAATCGGTATGATTGGGTTGGATACATCGCATGTCTCCATTTTCTCGAAAATGCTGCATGACAAGACGCATCCCTATCATGTTCCCGGCGCACGGGTTACGGCGGCATTTCCCGGAGGATCTCCGGACTTCGAGCTTAGCATAAGCCGTGTGGAGGGGTATACGAAGGAACTCGCAGCATGGGGAACTGAAATATTCGATTCTCCGGAAGACGTCGCCAAACAGGTTGATGCCGTCATGCTCGAAGCGGTCGACGGAAGAACGCATCTGTCCTTGTTTCGCGCGATTGCTCCTCACTGCCAAATGGTATTTATCGATAAGCCGTTTGCGGTGAGCAGCAAGGATGCGAGGGAAATTTCCGGACTGGCGGAGCAGTTTCAGGTTACTGTTATGAGCAGCTCGTCTCTTCGATATGCGCAAGGACTTCAGGATGAATTGGCTCGTGGCGGTGTCGGTGATATCATTGGCGCGGACTGCGCCGGACCGCTTCCCCTTCAACCGACACAGCCGGGATTTTTCTGGTATGGAATCCACACGGCGGAGATGCTTTACCGCGTTCTGGGACCCGGATGCGTAAGCGTACATGTCGCCGCAACTGAATTGCATGAGGTATTAACAGCGGTTTGGAATGACGGGAGGATCGGGACGATTCGAGGCAACCGTGCAGGCAATGATCGCTTTGGGATGACCATTCATCGCACGGAGGCCAGCAGCTTTGTGGACATCATGGCGCATACGAAACCTTATTATGCAGAGTCTGCTGGAGCAGATCATGAAGATGTTCACGACAGGTGTCTCGGATGTTCCTTTATCTGAGACGCTGGAGATCATTCAATTTCTGGAGGCTGCGAATGTCTCCCGCAAAACGGGTGAAACCGTGAGAGTGGATGAGAACGATCGAACAGGACGATAACGGAACAGACGCCATGTGAATCCCTGAGGGATGGAGGTTGTTGGGGAGGTCGATGTGACTCGCCTCGCCTGATGACCTTTTTGACCTGCAATTATACATAATATTTCCATGATAGCCTCGTTAATTGTATGATAGACAGATCAAGAAAGTTCAGCAGCTATTCGTTAGCCGTGTGGAGAGGTGGTTAAGATGACATATCATATTCGGGTGAGACCGACAGCGTTGGTTTTTCAGAATGAGCATGTTTTGTTGGTGGAGTATGTAGATGAGAACGGATTGCATTACAATTTGCCGGGGGGCGGGGCCGAGCCCGGAGAGTCGATCGCAGAGGGAGCCTTGAGAGAATTGTATGAGGAAACCACGCTGGAAGCGCAGACTGGGCCTGTTGCTTTTGTGTACGAGAATGCTCCGCATAAACAGTCCAGAGATAACATATCGGGCATCCATACGTTATACGTAGTATTTGAATGTTATCCACATGAAGGATCGTCCCCCAAACTTCCGGCTGTTCCAGATCCGAATCAAACCGATGTGAAATGGATTTCGCTCGAGCATCTGGACGACATTATTTTATATCCGAATATTAAGAAGCACATTAAACAGTACGCGCAGGAACGCCGAAATATTGACATGATCGAGGATTACGTATTGGACAAGTATGTGTGAATTAAACGGGGGACTAATGGAAGTTTATCTTGGAATAGGGGAAAACAATGGAGATTTTTAATATTGTAGAACTTGCCCTTTCCGGACTTAGAAAACGTTTGGATGAGAATAATATCATGCTAGTCCAAGGGCAGCAAGGATATTGCGAGCCAGCTCAGTTTACGTTTGCAGGAGGTGCTGAGTCCGAGGACATAAACGAATTTTTCCGTAGTTTAAATCTTGTTGCACCATGGGACTATAAAGAGTTCTTGTTGAGGCATAACGGAGCCAGATTATTCGAACATCCCCATTATGGGGGTGGCATTGAGTTATTCAGCTTGGACGAAATCCGTCGGTACTATGTTAGTTACGATTATATCAGCATGATTCCTAACGGATGGTATCCGATTGGTTCGGATAACGGAGATATGTTATTCATTGACTCGAATCAGTGTCATGATAGAACCTCTAATTATCTATACTGGACAGAAATGCTCTTTGTAGATCGTGCAATTGAAATTGAGATGAACTTTGAGCGCTGGCTTGAAAGGATCTTGATTTGTAATGGGGCCCATTTCTGGGATTGGAAGCGTGAAACATCCGAAAGTTATTACCGATATGTTAAGGGCTGTGATGATAATTATAATACATATGAAGGGAAAAACATCACGCTTGAGATAGAGAAAAAAGCTAGAGATTGACAGGAGACTTTCATGAAATCGCATGTCAAAATAATCGCCCTGATCCTCCTCATCGGCTACACCATGTTGTTAACTTACTGGATGATTTGGGGATTCGGGAGGACTACTCAGCCGGAAATCAGTTACAATCTGGTTCCATTCACGACGATGGCAAGCTATTTTCCCATTCGCAGTTTTTTGAGCTCATTGATCAATATCGTTGGAAATATCGCTGTATTTGTACCCTTTGGAGTGCTCATTCCGATTGCATTTCAAATTCGATTTCGTAAGATGCTAGCCTACTTTTTGACCGGGTTATTCGTGCTCGAAATGACACAACTGATCTCGCGGCGAGGAAGCCTGGATGTAGATGATTTTATATTGAACTCGATAGGTTTTACCATGGGCTATGGTTTGATTGGGGTCATCATGAAATCAAGGGGCAGACAACCGTAGCTGCATATTTCGATCATTCCTAAAATAGTTTATAACAGGCAGCAGAATGGCTTAACTACGATGTAGGGAAGTCATTCTGTTTTTTTGTGTGGCTGATTTTGTTATGTTAACGTTATATTCTCTACTTGAGCTGGATAACAGCGATATGGGGAATTGTGGAAAAAACTATTGTTCGATCAGGAACCGAAGCTTACAATGATATGAGGTGCTGGAAAATGTTGTGTGGAAAGGTGGGATCTACAATGAAGAATTCCGTGATTAGTAAACTGACTCATGGCATAGAGTGTACACATAACCTAAGGGATGATGTGGAAGCTTTTCTCATCAAGCATGGGGAGCAGGAAACGTTCGAGCATATCATGAATGTAGTTCGAGAGGCGTTAGCCATCGCACCGTTATTTGATGTCAGTCCTGATGCAGCTCGGAAGGCGGCGCTGCTGCACGATATCAGCAATGCGATTCCGGTGAGCGAAATGAAGGATGCCGCAGAAGAATGGTCCCTTCCCATTATGGAAGAGGAGCATCGATATATCAGGATCATTCATCAGAAGCTTTCCATGGAAATGGCTCAGCGTTTCTTCGGCTGCACCTCACCTGACGTATTAAACGCGATTGAATGCCATACAACGTTAAAAGCCGGGGCAAGCCCATTGGATAAGGTATTATTCGTTGCAGATAAGATCTCTTGGGAACTTGAAGGCGATCACGCCTACCAAGCGGACATGCGAAATAAACTGAGCGAACTGGATTTAGACGGAGCGGCGCTTGTGTATTTGGACCATGTATGGAATCAACGTGACAAAATGAAATTGGTGCATCCGTGGTTAATTTCCGCTAGAAGTGAGCTAATTAACCAAAGGGTTTAATCATTGCGCATCCGGATACAGCCACCGATAAGAGGAAGGATTGCACACCCTATGAACAATAAAACGATGGGCATTATTTTTATCTGTATCTCGGCTTTTTTGTACGGCATCCGGTACTTAACGGCCGCGATTGCGGGGATAAATACCCCCTGGACGTTTGAGGATTTGTTATCGGAAATTGGAAAAGGGCCGTTGATATTCAGCATTATCAGTTTGATTCTCGGTATCTTATGCATCATCGTCCCGATCATTCGTAAATGGCTAGCGGAAGACTTGAACCAGATCAAGGATAACTGGGAAGAGCTTGACCAGCCAGAGAACGCCGATAAGAATCCATAACAGAATGTTATCTAGAATTTTAAGGAGGAATCCTCATGGGCGAAAACCAAGTTGCAGGCTTTTGGATCCGGCTAGGCGCCAATCTTTTGGATGGAATCATCGTGAGCCTTCCGTTATGGATCATTGCAGGGATTATCACGGGAGATTTTGAGAATGAGCCGATTTCTAATTTGATTTACAGTCTGTATGCATTGTTGGTCCCCGTGTATTGGAATGGTTATACTATCGGCAAGCGCATATGCGGCATACGCATTCGCAAATTCGATTTTCTTGAGCCGCCGGGCATTGGAACGATGCTGCTCCGCAACCTCGTGGCGGGAATCGTGTATGCACTGACGTTTGGAATTGGACTTATCGTGAGCATCTTTATGGTAGCGATGCGCGAGGATAAGCGTTCCCTGCACGATTTTATCGCCGGTACGGAAGTTGTGTATGATTAGGAGATGAACGGGTTACCCAAATCTGGATTGCTGTTGGAGCGGCAATTCAAGGCGTTTCCATGATTGGAGTTGATTAGATATCGCGTTTACGATAAAAGGAATTGTCTTTGATATGGATAATACGCTGCTGCGTTCAAGCATTGATTTTAGCGAAATGAAAAGGGACATCTACGCCTTTCTGTGCCATCACAGAATCTTGCCCCAAGGTCTGTCCATGGACACCCACACTACCTCAACCATCATTGCTGAAGCTATGAATACAGGGCTGCTGTCGGAAGATCTTCGTCACGCAATGTGGGATATTGCCAAGGAGCATGAGCTGAGAGGGATGATCGGTGCAGATCTTGAAGCGGGTGCAAGAGAGCTTGTTCAGCGATTGCACGGGCAGCTGCATCTGGCCATTGTGACAAATAATGCGGTGGAAGCAGCAATGGCTGCTCTGGAAGAGAATAAGATTGTGCATTATTTTGATCTCATTATAGGCAGAGAGGCCATGGGTTTGTTAAAGCCGGCACCCGATGGATATTTGGAGGTACTGAAGCATTTCCCTCATACATCCCCGAAGGAATGGTTGTCTGTCGGAGATGCCTGGGTGGATGGCAAGGCCTCCGAGAGCGCCGGAATTCCATTTATCGCCTATCGCGGGGACATCGCGAGAATGAACAGCATGGGTGTTTTTCCATTTGCAGAGATTCAGCATATACCAGATGTCATAGGTTATCTTCAGCCGCGTACCACTAAATAAATCTCGGAGGTGGACTCCCCTAGACAAGTTATGTCATATTGATGACTCTATAGAATTCCTTTACCATCTCCATCTTAGACGTTGTATAATCGTGGAAGACGCCAAATTCATAATAAGGACCCAGTCTTAGATAGAGCTACTCTGTGGCTGGGTTTTGTCACATACTGGACGGCAAAGGAGGCATTGCTTCTGATGAAGAAAAAAGCGTATATTACCGACCTGGATGGAACGCTTCTACGATCAGATCAGACACTTACATCCTATACTAGGGATGTTATCGCGAATGCGCTGGAGCAGGACGTGATTATCACGTATGCCACTGCCCGCGGCTATATTAGTGCTCAAAGCGTTGTCTCGGATATCCCCTGGAAGTATCCTTTGATTCTATATAACGGCGCTTTGATATATGACGGGGTGAATCGAACGGTAATCGATGGTTACTGGCTTGAACGGGATATCTCGAATGAGATTATCGACGTGGGAAGGAAGTTTGGTATTACTCCTTACTATTTTTCATTGGATGCGGATCATCGTGAGCGTGTTTTGCATGAGTCGCTGCGGCGAGAGGGGGAGAAGGCCTTTTATCATAGCCGGCCCCAGGATCCGCGATTTATGGAAGTGCGGAGCCTGAACTGCCCACCGGATTACCGGACGCTGGCTCTTACATACATTGGACTTTATGAGGAATTGGAGCCGATACAGTGCGAGGTTATGGAATTATACGGTGATGTGATTCATGCTCATATGATGCCGGATTACTACATCCATAACCATTTTTTCCTGGAATTCAGTCATGCCAAAGCAAACAAACGTGACGGACTCCAATTATGGTCTTCCCATATGGGTATTGATCTGGAGAGCACGGTAGTTTTCGGCGACCATATCAATGATGTGGGGCTGTTTGAAGCCGGCGGCACCCGGATCGCGGTACGAAACGCGCATGAAAGGATACGACAGCTGGCTGACCATATTATTGACTCGAATGAACTTGATGGCGTCGCCCATTATATCCGGCAACAGATGGAACTGTCAGGAGAGAATACCTTTATATCCACTCTGGGAGGACAATTGTGATGCAACAAGCATCATAATTCATGATTTGTGTAAGGACGCTCGTTGCTTCAGTCATTAGAGGAATTGCGTTTTTTCCTCCTTAGAATCATCGCAAAAGACCCCTTCTTTCCAAACAATCACCTTGAATCAGAACAAATGTTTGGTATAATGGCAAATATAAACACTACGCCCCTGTTCCTACTTAGATCCGCACGGAAAGGATGTGAGGCCTGTTGAAGCTAACGGTTACCGCCAAAATCAAAATTTTACCTTCACATGAACAGGAAGAGTTGTTGTTCCAGACGCTCCATGCTTATCGACTGGCCAGCCAATTTGTATCGAAGCTCGTCTTTGAAGAGAAGGTGCTCCACCAACAGAAGCTGCATCTCTTGACGTATCGCAAGCTTCGTGCCGATTTTGGGCTTCGCTCTCAAATGGCGCAATCGGTGATGAAGACGGTCATTGCCCGCTATAAGTCCATTCAAGGAAATGGGCATCCCTGGACTCTTGTACGATTCAAGAGGCCGGAACTCGATTTGGTCTGGAACCGCGATTACTCCATAAGTAACCAAATGTTTTCGGTCAATACCTTATCCGGGAGGATCAAGGTCCCCTTTGAAAGCAAAGGGATGGAATATTATTTGGATGGAACATGGACATTCGGTACAGCCAAACTGGTGCATAAGCGCGGAAAGTTCTTCTTGCATATCCCCGTGACCCAAGCTGTGAACGAACCGGATGTGCATGACATCGAGAGAATCGTCGGCGTAGATATGGGGATCAACTTTATCGCCGTCAGCTATGATTCGCAAGGAACAACCGCATTCTTCCGCGGCAGAAGGGTCAAGAACCAGCGTTCAAAGTACAAGCAGCTTCGCAAACGGCTGCAACAGGTTGGAACAGCTTCCGCCCGCAGAGCGATCAAGCGTATCGGACAGCGAGAAAACCGTTATATGACCGATGTCAACCATCGGATATCGAAGGCACTCGTTGACCGGTACGGAGCGAATACCTTATTCGTTGTGGAAGATTTAACGGGCATTCGCCATGTGACAGAGCGTGTTCGCATCCGAGATCGATATGAGACCGTGTCGTGGTCGTTTTACCAACTTCGTCAGATGATCGAGTACAAAGCGATTCGTTCAAGTGCCAAGGTGATCGCAGCGAACCCGGAATACACGTCTCAGAAGTGCCCGAAGTGCTGGCATACGAACAAAGCGAACCGCGACAGGAAAAAGCACCGCTTCTGTTGCAGAGAGTGCGGCTACAGCTCTAATGATGATCGAATTGGAGCAATGAATCTTCAGCGCATTGGAATGAAGTGCATCGCTGAAGTGGCTGTGTAGGTATACCTGTACAGCAGGGCAGCAGTCAACCTGCCTATCGTAACGCCATGTTAAGGAAGGAGGCCTTAATCGCCGCTCTCACTTCCGGGCAGTTACAAGCTCTTTACTTCAGTTATGAGTTGTTGACAGACCTGTGAAGGATATTCTGATTCGCATATAGAATTTAGATATAGTTTGGTGTTTTGAATCCATGCGATCAGACACCAGGATGCATTTTTTATATGGGAAAGGACAGGTGTATCTTATGAAATTCAGCGAGTATCGCTATGAACGCCCCGACGTAAAAGCTTTTGAGCAAAAGTTTAAAGAGCAGCTTAACGCTTTCACCTCCGCCAGCTCGTACGAGGAACAGGATGAGGCGATGACCCGCATTAACAAACTACGCAGTGAGATGGATACCCTGGGTCAACTGGTGTATATCCGGCACTCGATTGATACGAACGACGAGTTCTATAAGGCAGAGCAGGATTTCTTTGACGAGAACGGACCGGTCATCCAGGAATACATAACGGATTATTATCGGGCCCTCGTGGATTCGAAATTCAGAGCTCAGCTGGAGGACAAATGGGGGCGTCAGCTGTTCCAATTGGCAGAGCTTTCCCTCAAAACCTTCAGTCCTGAGATCATCGAGGACTTGCAGCAGGAAAATAAATTGACGACGGAATATTCGAAGCTGATCGCTTCGGCCAAAATTCAGTTCGAAGGCGAAGAGCGTACCCTGTCGCAATTGATTCCTTTCCAGCAATCGACGGATCGCAATATGCGTAAACGTGCAATGGAGGCGTCCAGCGGCTTCATGGCTGAGAACGAAGCAAACTTCGACCGTATTTATGACGATCTGGTTAAAGTGAGAACCAAGATTGCTAAGAAACTAGGATTTAACAATTACGTAGAGCTTGGTTATGCCCGCATGGCCCGCACGGACTATAACGCGGAGATGGTGGCTAACTTCCGTAACCAGGTGCTGGAGCATATCGTTCCGGTTGCAAGCAAGCTGAAAGAACGTCAGCAGAAACGAATCGATGTGGACCAACTGCTGTACTACGATGAGAACTTCTCATTCAAATCGGGGAATGCAACACCGAAGGGTGATCCGGATTGGATCGTCAACCATGGCGCGAAGATGTATGAAGAATTATCTCCGGAAACCCATGAGTTCTTTACCTTCATGCAGGAGAACGGCCTCATGGATCTGGTTGCCAAAAAAGGCAAGCAGAGCGGCGGATACTGTACCTATATTAGCGAGTATGGCGCACCGTTTATTTTCTCCAACTTTAACGGGACTTCCGGTGATATTGATGTGCTGACGCACGAAGCCGGTCATGCGTTCCAAGTATATGAGAGCAGAGGTTTCGAGGTACCGGAGTATGGGTTCCCAACCTATGAGGCGTGCGAAATCCATTCCATGAGCATGGAATTCTTCACATGGCCGTGGATGGACCGTTTCTTCGAGGATGAGGCCGATAAATACCGCTTCGACCATCTCGCAAGCGGACTTATCTTCATCCCTTACGGCGTAACGGTTGACGAATTCCAGCACTTTGTTTATGAGAATCCGGATGCTACGCCGGCTGAACGGAAACAGGCATGGCGCGAAATTGAGCGCAAATATCTGCCGCACCGGAACTATGATGACAATGCGTATCTGGAGCAAGGCGGCTTCTGGCATAAACAGGGCCATATTTTTAGCACGCCGTTCTATTATATCGACTATACGTTGGCTCAAATCTGCGCATTCCAATTCTGGAAGAAGATGCATGAGGACCAATCCGCTGCATGGGCAGATTATCTGAACCTGTGCCGTCAAGGTGGAAGCAAGTCCTTCACCGAACTGGTGAAGGTGGCAGGTTTGATCTCCCCATTTGAGGATGGTTGTGTCACTTCCGTCATTGGCAGCATCGAAGCTTGGCTGGACAGCGTAGACGATGCAGCTCTTTAAATTGTAAATAAGCATGGCTAAGACATGCAGGAGAACATGAGTGAGTAAGACTCAGGTGTTCTTCCTGCATGTTTTTAATAGAAAGCATCTTTCATAGCACCCCGCTTATTGCCCATAAATTAGGAGGATTATATCTATGATTACATATAAACCGTTAAGCGAGCTTCCGATTCGGGAAGTATCGGAGTTGTGGAATCACTCATTTGAAGGATATATGGTGAACGCCTCGATGCCGCTGGACCGCTTCATTGCCCGTATCGGAAATGATGGTCTGTGCATGGAGAGATCGCTCGCTTGTTACATGGATGGCGTACCGGCCGGCATCGTCATGAACAGCTTTCGGGAGGAAGACGGCATTAAGATTGCACGTAACGGCGGGACAGCGATAGCTCCCGATTTCCGGGGGAAGGGAATCGGCAAAAACATGATGGAGAAAAACGAAGAGCTTTACGAAGAACAAGGCGTCCGTCGTGCCTATTTAGAGGCGATCAGCACAAATGCGCCAGCGATTCGTCTCTACGAAAGCGTTGGATATCATATCATCGACCGGCTGCTCATCATGACGAATGAACAGCCTCCGGAGCAGCAAGATGCGAAGAATACCCGTTCACCATATACGCTGGTCAGAGGTCTGGCAGCGGAGGCTGCATCTGTAGCCTTCTATCGATCCGGTGAAGTCTGGCAGACAGACGCTTCCAGTATCAAAGACGGCGAATGCGTCATTGTATATGAAGGAGAAGAACAGGTAGGCTTTGGTTTGTTTAAGCGGGTGTTTGATGCCTCAGGCAGTTTGGCAGCCATTACGCTGTTTCGCTGTGAGGCCGCTCCAGAACATCCGGATGCAGAAGCCGTGATGAAGACCGCGGTACTGGAGATGATACAACCCGGTTATGCCTGCAAGCGGTCCGCATTCAACATCCGGGCTTCGCATAAGGAACTGGTGAACGTGCTGCAGGAGCTTGGATTTACGAGCTCGATGGAGCAGGTGCTTATGGTTCATGAGTACAGCGCTACATAGGTTGAATGAATTCGTAAAGTTCGAAAGGAATTGCGTGCATGAGAAAAAACAAGGATATGAGCCTGTACCCGGCTCTCGCGAAAGATATTCAATGGGGCGTAGTCCGAGCCAGGTTTGCCTTCGGAGATGAAATCGAAGAATCGAAGGTCAGCAATGTCACGATTCTTCCGTTTGCCGGGGATCGCTGCATTATTTTTCAGGTAGCTGACGGAAGCTGGGAGCTTCCCGGAGGAACCCTGGAACCCGGCGAGTCCTATATGGAAGGACTTAGACGGGAGGTTAGGGAGGAGCTTGGCGCAGAACTCGAGTCGTTCCGGGTCTTCGGCCAGTTCCGTTGCGAATCCAGCAGCAAGACACCTTATCGGCCGCATATTCCCCATCCTCATTTTGTCAGATTGGTTGGATACGGGGATGTGCGCATCGTTGGGGAGCCGCTGAATCCAGAGGATGGGGAGCAAGTCATCGCGGTAGAGGCCGTTGATTTGGAGGAAGCCGTGAAGCGATTGGAGGAGACGGGCAGGCAAGATATAGCAGATCTGTACAAGCTGGCTTTTGCCATACGGCAAGAAGACCGTTCGATTCAACTAACTAACGATGAACCATGAGTTGCATGAGGGAACGCGCTTAACAGAAAAGAAGTGTAGACAGTGGAACACGTATTTCAGGAGCTGTTGCAGCATTATTTTCATGGACCTGTGCATTCGATCGATACCGTTCCTTTCGGCATGACGAATGAATCCCGAATTGTAGCAATGAACCAAAAGAAATACGTCGCAAGAATATATAATCGTCATACGAAGAATGAAGAGAGGCTGCGGTTTGAGGTTGAGCTAACAGCTTACTTGGAGCGTTGTGCCTTATCGTTTGATATTCCAGGTTTCGTCTCCAGTAAGGATGATGCGAAGTACGTGGTTATGTCGGACGGTTCCCTGGGCTCCCTGTCACGGTTTATCGAAGGAGAGGTCCCTGATCTATCCAGCATGACCGATGTGCTAAGTTACGGGCGGACAGTTGGGGAATTATCATATGCTCTTCAGCAATTCGAATCGGATTCCTTCGATGTGGTTTGTCCTGCGATTGCGTTCCACGATGTTTACAACCTCCATTCTCTATCGAATCAGACGAAAATTAATGAGTTTTTGGCATGCCCTCCTTTTGATATTGATGCTGAACAGATAGCTGTATTACAAAGATACTATGAATCTGTGTTTAACCATGCAGCTGAACTGAATGCACTGCCTAAACAAATGGTCCATCATGATATTTTAGTTTTTAATCTTTTGATCAATCCCCAGTCCAGGGTGATGAGTGGTGTATTGGATTTTGATTTTGCGGCTATGGACATACGGATATGGGAGCTATCCATTTGTCTGAACCATCTTCTTCAGCATGAAGACCAGACCTTGACAAAGGTCGAGCTTTTTTTAGATGAGTATCGAAAATATATGAGGTTAACTCGTGCAGAGATCCAGTGGATTCCCTATATCATGCAGTTATATTATGTTTCTTTATTAAGCATCTATATCGGGCAGCATGTGGCCGGAAGGAACATCACCTCCTATTTTCACCTGATGTTGAAGCGACTTCGGATCAGAAAAGAATGGATGGAACGAAAGCAGCACGAGTTTGTTGAATTGTTGTATTCGAAATGTTTATGAATGTGTCACGCAAATTACTTCTAGGATGTGAACCACGCTGTGAGATTACCTTATAAAATAGGATATGCCGTTACATTGTTATGGCTGGTATGGATTGTCTACGGGTATGTGAATTACGATGCGATGGCAGACCGCGGCCAGCTCTCCATCGTCCTGCTGAGTGCCGTGATTGGCATTATTCTGCTTCCGATTTATTTTATATCCGTGCTGCTGTTCTATGTCTATAAACGAGGTCCGAAAAAGAAGAAATAAGGGGGCGTAACCTTGAGGGATCGATATCTATTTTTGCTTGGAGGAAATTCCTTTCAAACAGAGGCAAATAGACAATTTATAGAGCAAGCTGGCGGTCCCAACGCCAGAATTGTTTTATGCATTATGAACAGACCGGGCTGGGAGGAGTATGTTCCCCTGTTTCAGCAGATGTGGGCAGAATCAGGTGCCCCGGACTTGCAGGTCATCGTTCCTGGCGAGGATGGAAAGCTGGACATGGAACAGGCTGAACAGGTGTTGTCACAGGCCACGGGGATATTTATTGGCGGGGGCAACACGGAGAAATACCATCACTATTACGCGACCGGTCGTTTTAAAGAGCTGCTGATCAACTGTTATGAGAACGGCGTTCCCATCGCAGGAAATTCGGCGGGCGCCTTGATTCTTCCGGAGACCTGCCTCATATCGCCACTGGATAATGAACAAAGCGTAATGCTGTTTAAGCAAGGGGTAGGGTTGCTTTCGAATGTCTTGATCAGCGTTCATTATACGGAGTGGAGCGACCAGTCCAATCTGCTGGAAGGTATGAGAACGAAGAAGGTGAAGCGCGGGATCGGCATCGATGAGCAGGCCTGTGCCGTATTTATCAATGGGCAGCTGGCTTATAGCTTAGGAGAAGCCGTACATGAAGTAATCTTCGAGGATTTTAACCCGGATCAATATACGATTGTAAAGGGGCTGTCCCATAAGTAGGTGTACTCACTTGGCGGACGCTGAAGGTCTGGACTTTCTCCTGCAGATTCGCCTTGTGCTTGACGACCGCTTTGCAACAGACGAATGTGCAGCAGTTTCCATTGGCTTCAATCTTGGTGCCGTCGATATATGATGACTTTGGTGAGCATCTTGGGATGGTAGCTGTCTCGTCCGCCGCCGGGATAGGTGACCGAAAAGTTGTTGTCCTCGAAGCGATTAACCGCATCATGAACGACGCGAACAAGATGATGCGGACGAATGTCGTCCTCCGATTGCATTAGAGATGAGGATGGTTCATGGTATATTGAATGTACAAAGAAACCGTACCTTTGGTAAAGGGTGGTGGGTCACACTTCCATCTTACCGAGAAACGGTTTCTTTTCGTATGTCTAACGTATATTTTCGCACAACGAAGCGGAGAGGACGAAACGATTCCGGACAAGCGAGAGCGGTCGCCTTTGTCCCCGAATTTCTTCCTTGCCTTCAAACCATTCCAAGAAATTTGGGGGCAACAGCGATGGGAGGAACGATTCGTACACGGAGCGTCTCCTAACCGGAAAAGGGGCATCCCGCGATATCTAAGATCTTTTGGGACACACCCTTTTGTATACCATGGGAAGGATGCCATCTGACAACAATAAGAAAAGCATGGTTTTTTTAGCTCAAGTGTGTCAAGATAGTACGAAAAATAAGCGACTGGGGGAACGGACGGCATGATCTATCATATAATTTCTAAGGAAGCCTGGATGATAGCACGAGAGAATAGATTGTACGAGCCGCCGAGCTTACAAACGGACGGATTCATCCACTGCTCCACAGAGGAGCAAGTCAGCGGAGTCGCCAATACGTTCTACACAGGCAGGACGGATCTATTTGTTCTGGGTATCCAGGAAGATCAGGTGGAAGCGGAGATTGTATATGAGGACTTATATGAGATGAACCAATTGTACCCGCATATATATGGAGGGTTGAACCTGAACGCCGTCCAGAAGATGTATCGTCTTGAGCCGGATGAAGAGGGAGTGTTTACGTTTCAGGCTTCTGCTGAGCTTGAATATAGTGGATAAACCGTGATATGAATTTCAACGTGATACCAAAGGAGGAAACGCAATGATACTCGAAGTGGCCATGCTGCAAGTGAAACCAGGACTTACGTCAGATTTTGAACGCAATTTCCAAATCGCCTCAGGGATCATATCCAAGATGGAGGGTTATATCCATCATGAGCTGAAGCGGTGCCTGGAGGATTCGCACAAATATGTTCTATTGGTAAAATGGGAGACGCTGGAGGATCACACGATAGGTTTTAGGGGATCCGCCGAATATCAGGAATGGAAAGAATTGCTGCATCACTTTTATGATCCATTCCCCGTCGTTGAACATTTTGAAGATGTGTACATAAAGTGACCGTTAAGGCAGGTGTTGGAGATGAGCCTGGAGGATCTTATAAAAGAGGTTTACGGCAGCCCGCCGCTGAAGATCGAGCCCATGTCATTTGGCCATACCAATCAGGTATATAGTGTGACATTATCCGATGAGCAAATCATTCTCAGAACCAATGACAAGCCCGGCGTCCTGGAGCATACGGCGGACAATATTGCGATTCTGTCTTCATTAGGTTTGCCGGTACCGAGGGTGATCCGAACGGATGTATCCATGGAACAGGTCCCCTTTGCTTATATGATACTGGAGCACTTTCCCGGAAGGGACCTCCGATATGAGCTTGAGGGAATGACGCATGAACAAATGACTGAACTTGCCCAGCAGATCATTTCATACCAACGCAGCGTGTCAGAGCTTCCCCGAGGCACCGGATTCGGATGGGTTCCAATCGGAGAGCAGGGGCCCTTCTCATCCTGGACACAGATCATCGATCGTGATATCCGCCAGCATATCGATCACATAATCGATGATGTTACTCCGGAAACTATCGTCCAATTGCAACAAATGAAGCAGCGTTACACGCCTTATTTTGACCAAGTGGAGCCCATCTGTTTCCTTGATGATCTTACGATCAAGAATGTAATTGTGGCCGAAGGCAAGCTTCAGGGTATCGTTGATTTTGATTGGGTCTGCTACGGGGATCCGCTGTACATGATCGCCCTCACCCAGACGGCGGTGGTCTCCGATATTGGAGAGCAGGGGATGCCCTACGTGGAGGCGTTATGCAGGCATTGGGGAATGAAGCAAGAACAGCGGGCGCTGATTGATTTCTACTCTGTTATTCATGCCCTGCAGTTTATCGGCTTTCATAAAAAGGAGCAGAACGATGTCTGCAAACAGCGAATGCTCTCATTCCTATTAGAAAAAATCAACCGCGATACAAACAGAACCGCATGAGCTTAAGAGCCCATGCGGTTCTTGTTATCTTATCGGGAGGTTGGTGCAAATCCCACTCTTGGTTTGTCTCGTTCCTTGGTATTCACGGAAACGTAGCGGATTGCGGATAACGGTACATACAGCATCTCATATTCGTCCTGGTACCGGATAAATTGATCGCCTACTTCCTCCAGCGTGCCGTTCCGCACATAGCTTCCATCCGTAAAATAAATGCTCACTTCCTGATTCAGCAAACTTTTCAGCATATATGGTTCACTCCTTGTGAATAAAATAGAGTATCGGGTCTAACGGATCATGGCCATTATATCGATTGGCGTCACAGTTTCGTGACGATATCGTCAATGATGCCGTATTCCTTCGCTTCTTCCGCCGACATAAAATAATCCCGCTCCATATCCTTTTCGACGCGTTCGACGGATTGACCTGTCCGCTCGGATATAATCTGTGCCAGCTTCTCACGGGTTTTCAGGATGCGTTTTGCCGTAATGGCAATATCGGTAGCCTGCCCCTGCACACCACCCAGCGGCTGATGGATCATGATCTCGCTGTTCGGCAGCGCAAGTCGTTTGCCTTTGGCCCCGGCCAGCAGCAGGATCGCGCCGTAAGAAGCGGCAAAACCGGTGCAGATGGTGTTGACTTGAGGTTTGATAATCTGCATGGTATCGTAAATGCCAAAGCCCGCGGATACCGAACCGCCCGGACTATTGATATACATGTGGATATCCTTCTCAGGATCCTCAGCCGCCAGAAACAACAGCTGTGCGATAATACTGTTCGCGATGGCGTCATCGATGGCTGCACCCACAAACACGATCCGATCCTTCAGCAATCGGGAATAAATATCGTAAGATCGTTCGCCCCGGTTGGTTTGTTCTACAACATAAGGAACAACATTCATGGTTTCATCCTCCATATTCGTTAGGTTTTCAGGTTTCAGCAAGTAAACGAAGAGGCAGCCGCAAAAGATACGGAGAAACCACGAAATAAATTGTTCGAAAATCAAAGTAACGAAAAGATAACTTCATTCGTTTACATTTAAGATATCTTTATCGAGATTAGGAAAGGAGTTGGCTTCCGATGACGATATTTCGACCAAGCGTTACCCCACCGGCTGATCTGAGCTTGGAGGAAATGAATGCTACCCTGCACAGATACTGTCTGTCCCTTACAAACTCCTCATGGGATTCCGATGATCTGGTGCAGGACACTTGGATCAAGGCACTGGAGCATATGAAGCAGCGGAGCCATGTCAACCCCGAAGCGCTGTTGCTTCGGATTGCCAAGAATACATGGATTGACCGGGTTCGCCGGGATCAGACCTATAGACGGATTCTGGAAGAGAAGCTGGAACATGTTTTGCCTAGGGAAGAAGCGTCGAACGAGGACAGCAAACTGAACATCGAGTTCGCTTTTCAATGGCTGCTGGAACACTTGTCGCCCCTGCAGCGAACGGTGCTGGTGCTCCGTGAAGTGTACGAATATTCTGTTTCGGAAACTGCGGTGAAACTGAAAACGACGGAGGGAGCGGTGAAAGCGGCCCTTCATCGAGCTCACAAAGTGCTGCAATCGCTGGATCCGGAGGAAGAGGAACTTGAATTGGCTATGCCGGAAGACGAGGTGATGACCCTGAATCTTCAGGCATTGGCAGAGGCATACCAATCCGGGGACGTTGAAGCGGTCGTGAGACTTATTCAATGGAATAGCAGTGAAGCATCAGCCATCGGTTGCATGGTTCCGATGCAGGTTGAAACTCCGAGCGCAAGTTATATGATGTACGGCGGATATTCGTCCGACATGAGAATGGCTGCGTAAAGCGAAGATTCAAGCAGGTTGATCATACACTTATCGGGAAGGCCGGAGCAGAAGCTGCTCGGGCCTTTTTTTGATGCAGATTCACAACCTTGAGTTTGAAAAAGACCGGCATGAATCTCCGTTCATCATATCGTCATTCAGCGCTTCCGGATGTATACTATAAACCAAGTAGAACCGTTAGGAATGAGGGGTTAGGTTGCAGACCGAAGTGAAGTTGTACACCATGTGCATGATACAAGACGGAAGCAGCGTTCTGCTGATGAACAGACCGGATGCCAAAGGGTTTCCCGGATATATTGCGCCCGGCGGCAAAGTGGATTTTCCGGAAAGCATTGTAAACGGAGCCATTCGGGAGGTGCGGGAAGAAACCGGCTTGATTGTAAAGGACATCGTCTATAAGGGCCTGGAGGAATCGTGTGAGCCGAATACAGGTCTACGGTATATGGTGTTTAATTATTTGGCCACTTCCTTTGAAGGGGAATTGCTGGAGCATCCCCCTGAAGGAGAGCTGTTATGGGTGGACCGGGAAGAGGCATTAAAGCTGCCCATGCAGGATTGGTTTAAACGCCGGTTTCCGTTGTTTTTTGAAGAAGGTACGTTTGAATTAAGCGAGATTTGGGACGAGAAGACCGGGATTGTTCTGGATGAAACCATTAAACAGTATCCGGCGAAATCACCTCAGGCGGCAGGGATCGTTGATTAACGAAGGGAGCGGTGTTCATGATGGTCAGGGCGGTGTTCTTCGATTTATTCGAGACGTTAATTACGGAATTCGCAAACGGCAAGCGGGTGTCCAAGAGGTCCTATGATTATAGGAATAGACTCGGGCTATCCGAAGCGGAGTTTAAACGGGAGTGGAGCATCCGGTTTGAGCAAAGAATGAATGGTCATTTTCCCAACTATCACGCGGTGATCCGGGATATCCTTGACTCACGGGGTTTACCCTATCATCAGGAACACGTAGAGTTTCTCTATCAGTCGAGAGTCGGCGAGAAGAAAACCCCTTTTAATACGATATCGAATGAGATCTGCAGGATGCTGGAGCTTTTGCGTGAAAGGGGTCTGAAGGTGGGCTTGATCAGCAATTGCTCGGAAGAAGAGGTGATTTCTTTTGGCCAGAGCGGATTGGCGCCTTACTTCGATGACGTTATCTTCTCATATGAAGTTGGGGTAGCCAAACCGAACCCGGAAATCTATCGAATGGCCTGTGACCGATTGGGCGTAACACCACAGGAATCTCTGTTTATCGGGGATGGCGGTTCAGATGAGCTGAGAGGCGCCAGCAATGCCGGTCTTAGGCCATTTCACGCCTATTGGTTCAACACGTTTATTGAGAGCGAGTATGAGAAGATCCATCAACCGCTGCAAGTGCTGGATCTTATCGAATCTTCTATTAAAAAGGAGTCGCCCAACAATGAAACTGCTGGTATTATCCCCTGATGGTAGACAGTGAAAAAAGAGGACATGTTACAATGAACTCAAACACTGGATACCGGAGGGGATTTTTGTTATGCCAGCGAAGAAAGGTCAAACTTTTAATCGATATAGTGAAGAAACGAAGAAAGAGGCCGTTCGTTTGCGAGTGGAAGAAGGTTGGGCGTACAGCCGGATTATGGAGAAGTTTGGAATTAAAAGTGAGAGCCAGATTATCACATGGGTACGTAAAAGCCAGAACGGAGAGAGTTTTGAGGATTACCGGGGACGCTGGACGAAGAAGCATTTTAGCAGTGCAGAAGAAGAAAATGCTTATCTGAAAGCGCAGGTAGAATATCTAAAAAAGCTCAATCCGAACTTACACGGGGAGGGAAGCTGGATTTCGAAGCCCGGTGCCAGTCCATTCAAGAAATAAGCAAATGGGCTCCCGTGGTTTGGCTGTGTAGGATCGCTGAAATTTCACGTGCAGGTTACTACAAATGGAAAAAGAACGCTATCCTTAGAGAGAAACGAGCAGACCGGGATGCGGATCTGAAAGCACACATATTGGGCATTCATCGGCTTCGTCCTTATTTCGGTTACAAACGTATGCGAACTGCTTTAGGAAAAGAAGGCTTGGTGGTGAATCACAAAAAGGTGCGTCGCTTGATGAGAGAACTTCATATTCGCTCCGTGATTCGCAAGAAGCGTCCCTTTGCTGGCCGGAAACCGTCAGTCCTGTTTCGTAATGTCTTGAATCGAGAATTTAGGGCTACGGCTCCTGAGCAGAAGCTGGTGACGGATATTACGTATGTCCGGATTGGACATGAGTTTGCTTATCTCTCGGTGGTGATGGATCTGTATAACAACGAGATTGTGGCCTGGGAACTCTCCGAACGAAATGACTTAAAACTCGTTACAGACACGGTGAAGAAACTGAAATGTGGACCTACCTTGCTCCATTCGGACCAAGGGTTTCAATATACAACACAAAGCTATGCCAAGTTGCTTGAAGAGAAGAAGCTAACAGGAAGCCATTCCAGGCGTGGGAACTGCTATGACAATGCTTGTATTGAGTCGTTCTTCTCCCACTTAAAGACGGAGAAGTTGTATTTGGAGAAGCCTCAGAATCTGGAGCAAGCCAGGAGCCAAATCACGGAGTACATTTTGTTTTACAACAAGGAACGTTTCCAAAACAAACTGGGCGACCTCTCCCCGATTGAGTTTCGGGAGAAAGTCGCCGCTTAATAAAATTTCTCTTTTTTTATTGTCTACTTGACGGGGCTATGACCACTGCAGGCTATTAACCATCTCTGTTTTTCTGTTTCGGAATTGGAACGGTCCATCGCTTTTTATAGGGACGTATTTGAAGCCAAACTGCTGGTTAAAGGGAGAAAGCTGGCTTATTTTGATCTGAACGGACTGTGGATTGCTTTAAATGAAGAAGATGTCGACAGGAGCACCTCGAATAGAACATATACGCATATTGCCTTTACTATGGAAGAGGAGGAGTATGAAACAACGCTGCTTCGTCTGCAAGCGCTCCAGGTGGAGATTCTGCCGGGAAGGGCAAGGGACGAGAAGGACAAGAAGTCGATCTACTTCCTGGACCCGGATGGGCATATGTTCGAGTTTCATACGGGCTCCATGAATGACAGGCTGGACTATTACCGGGCGGATAAAGAGCATATGACCTTTTACGATGCCGAATAGTTGGGGAACGAACGATTCCAATAGCAGATCGAGGAGATGAGCCGATGAACCTTGCCAACAAAATAACGATAGCCAGAATAATGCTGATTCCATTATTTATTCTTTTTTTTGCCGAGTATCCGCTATGGCTGACCGAGAACAGCCGCTTCTTCGGATTTATTCATGTTTATGGAACCTACATCGCGCTGGGCGTGTTCATTCTTGCTTCGGCTACGGACAAGCTGGATGGTTACATCGCGAGGAAATACAATCAAATCACGAATCTTGGAAAACTACTGGATCCGCTCGCAGATAAACTGCTCATATCGGTTGCCTTAATCATGATGGTTCAATCAGGGATGGTCGCGACATGGATTGCCGTTGCCATCATTGCGCGGGAATTTGTGATCACAGGGCTTAGGATGGTTGCATCCGAGCAGGGAATCGCATTGTCCGCTGACAGTCTCGGCAAATTGAAAATGGTACTTCAGGTGATAGCCATTGCAGCGGTATTGCTGGATAATTATCCGTTTCAGCTTGTCACTATGATTCAAGTGGATGAAATTCTCATGCTTGCAGCAGTGGCCTTGACGATATATTCGGGCTTTCACTATCTGTTGAACAATTATAAACTCATAAAATTGAGCTGATCTAAGCAGGATGAGCGTTATCCCGGCTTGCCTGATTGGAACAGCTGTCCATTTTATCATGCCGGATTTTTTTCGAGATCCGGTGCTGGGAAAACATCCTACTTTGTGCCTATTTTGGCGTCAGAAGGTAACGATTTCATCCGGGACTGTCGATATAGAGATAGACTGAAAAAAAGCCTGAGAGACAGAAGGTACAAAGGAGAGAAATAAATGAGCTTAAACAGAAAGACAACGAAGATGTTTCTTGTCGTTGTGATGATGTTGGCGATGGTTTTTCCAACCAGCGTATTCGCCGCCTCCGGGGACGTAACGTCGATTGAATTTGATACGAACGAGAGCAAAATTTACTTAACCGTTAATGAAACTTCGGAACAACTTCGAGTATTGGCTAACATTGAAGGCTCTTCTACGAAGAAGGATGTAACCAATGAGTCGACGTGGACTTCGTCCAACACGAGAATCGTAAAGGTTGACGGTGGACTCATCATTCCACTGGAGAAAGGTACAGCCCGAATTACGGCAAAATACAAGGGCGCGATCAAGACGATTGACGTCGACGTTAAATTTGCCATTGACGAGTTTAAACTGGATCAGCCCGATAAAGTGGAGCATAAGCTTGGAACGGAAGGTCTAACCGTTAAAGCATTGGCTGATGGAACGAATGACGTGACCACGGAAGCGAAATGGACCACTTCCGATGACAGCGTTGTAAAAGTAAGCAAAGGAGAACTGACCCTTGTAGGTTTGGGAAGCGCAACCGTGACTGCGGAATACAAAGGGCTTAAGGCTTCTTTTACGGTTAAAGTCGTTGCGCCTTACCAAAAGCTTGCGATCGTGCCGGGCGAAGATCAGGAGCTCTTGGTTGGCGATGCGCCTGTTGAGCTGAAAGTATTCGCTAAGCAGTCGGAGACCGATACAGGTATGGACGTGACGGATAAGATAGAGCTTAAATCATCCAATTCCTCCGTAGCTACGATTGAGGATGGCAAGCTAAAGCCGGTTGCGTTGGGTAAATCTACGATCAGCGTGAGCTATCTGGGTTCAACGGCCAAATTGGATGTGTATGTGCGCAATCCTTATGAAGCTTTGATTCTGGATCAGACGGATTTCGTCAAGAATCCGGTTCTGTTCATGAATGATTCGATTACGGTACAAGCCAAGGTTCGCAACGCCGCTTCGCAATCCATTGACGTGCCTGGGGAATGGACCTCATCCAACCCGCTGGCCGTATCCGTTAATGGTGGCGTGATTACAGCGAGAGCTTCGGGAACTTCCACCATCAAGGTGAGTTACTTGGGAATCAGTAAAGAATTCACGGTAAAAGTATATCCGACCGTGACCAAGTTTGAGGCAGCCGAAACGGAAGTGGATGTGCTCAAAGGTGAATCCAAATCCTTCCCTAAAGTGACGGGAACGCTTCTGGACGACGAGAAAGAGGACTTCAGCAGCGCGGTTATCTGGACTTCCAGCGATGAGAAAGTGGTAACGACCGAAGACGGCAAAATTAAAGCCATTGATGCCGGTACAGCAACGATCACCGGTAAGATCGGTTCCAGAGAAGTAGCGACGGTGCCGGTTACTGTCAATGAAAAAGTGCTGGTGCTGCTGCCGGATGTAGAAGAGTATCAGCTGGTTATGGGCAGAAGCATTGCGCTGCCGAAAGTAAATGCTGTATTTGAAGATGGTACGGAGAGTGATGTGACTTCTTCCGTTGAATGGTCACTGACGGGCTCTGCGGCTGTCATTAAAGACGGTACGATCAAGGGATTAACGAAAGGCTCGACCACGCTGAAAGGCACTTACCTGAATAAAGAAGTCAAGATTCCGGTCGTGGTTGAACAGGAAGTTGTGAAGATCGTTGTAGAGCCGGAGAATATCGACCTCAACATCAAGAAATCCAAATCGATTAAAGTTACAGGCTATTACAGCAACGGCAAAACGGTTTCGCTCTCATCCAAGATGAATTGGAGTTCTTCGGACACTGCGATTGTGACGGTATCCAGAACCTCCGTTAAAGCAGTTGCCGAGGGAACGGCTACGATTACGGGTTCTTACCAAGGCAAAGAGGCTACAGTCAAGGTAAACGTAGTTCCGAAATTAAAGAAATTGACGGCAAGCGAGAAGAAACTGAACTTGAAGCCCGGTGACGTCAAAACCGTTACGGTTACGGCCGAATTCGATACCGGCGCGAAAACAAATGTTGGAGACGCCGCCGTTTGGACAACCAGCAACTCCAGCGTTGCCAAAGTAACGAACGGACGTATTGAAGCGATCGCGAAGGGAACCGCCCGCATTAAAGGGCAGTACAATTCAAAGACCGTATCCATCACCGTCTCTGTCAAATAGGACAGCAGATTAGCAGCAGCCCGGCTTTTTAGAAGCCGGGCTGCTGTCTTTTCTAAGAGGGTTCTGCAGTTAGCTGGAAGTCAAAATACCATGCTGCTATTTTTTAAGAAACCAGGCAAGCAGATGTCCATTAAATACTTCTAGCGATTTCACATGGAAATCCGTCGCTTCCGATAAGACATACAATTCGTCGATCGTATAATATTTCATCTCTGCATCGATAAACCCGTCGCCGGTCCGGTAGTAAGGCATATGGAGGAGATCCGGATCGGAATGAGCAGGGGCAAAGTGCCGTTTCCATGGTGTAGAGATGAGCAGGCTGCCGCCTGGCATCAAACTTTCATGAATTTTGCGGAGGACCGGTATGGGATTGTAATTCATATGCTCAAGCACTTCCGTAAACAGAGCGACATCGTATCGATCGTTTCCCGGAATATCCTCAGCTTCAATATTGCATTGGCTCCATCGGATCCCATAATCCTGCTCCAGCTCCACGGACCAATAATCCGCGATTCGATCCAGACCGTATGCTTGGGCTCCGGACAGGACGCTGTACATCAAGAGTGTACCGTAAGCAGCGCCAATATCCAGTACCTTGGTGCCTCGGTTTACAAGCAGCGAGTCCAGAGTCTCGAGCAGCGGAAACCAGTAGCTGGCTTCCTCATTCTTGTAAACAGACAAGTAGTGACTCTCGTTCCGCTTAACATGATAGGAGGAGATGATCGCTTGGGCGCGGGACAGTTTCTCTTCAGGCGATTGCTTATGATAAAGGGGTTGATTCCATTGGTTCTCGGCAGTTTCGGGTAACGGTCCCACCATTCCAACGCTGACGAGCAGGTATCCAGGCACATTGCGCTTCTCTTGTTCCGGGAGTCCATGGTACCACATCGTCAGCCAATGCTTGACGGTCTGGGAATCCCGGATAAAATCAAGGAAATCCAGACTGTCCAAGAAGCCGATGCTGCTCTCCTCGATAAACGATATTCCGCATCGCTCAAATGAATCCTTGAAAGTAAAGGCTGGGCGCTCCATACCGTACATCCAGGTGCCGAGCTGTTCCGCGGCTTCTTTACCTGCACGGTACGGCAAACACTCCGCAAAAGGGGTGAGGACTATAATCGTTCCTCCCGGTTTGGTGACCCGCATCATTTCTCTCAAAATCGTGATCTGCTCGTCCTCTTCAAAATGCTCAAGAACACCTGCATTCCAGGTTATATCGAATTGCTGGTCGGGAAGCTGCATTTCCCTAATGTCGGAGTGAACAAAGGTGCCCGGAACCTTAGCCTTATAAAATGCGCTTCGGCTGTTGAACAGGGCATTCTCGGAATAATCGACTAAAGTTACTTCTGCATGCTCAGCCGCCAGACGAAGCGAAATTTTGCCTGTCCCCGAACCAGCCTCAAGTATGCGTTTGCCCTGAATGCCTCCTGATACCTCCATGATCTTATCGTATATGGTTTGGCTCAATGAATCCCAATGATAGGATACCTCCCGGGACGACCATAGCTGGTCCCATATCAACTTCTGCTGCTCATTCTGTAGCATATTATTCGCTCACTCCTTTGTGGTCTGGCGTAAATTTCCGAAACAGCTGGAGGAATCCCTCGGAGCCATGGTGAATATCAGCCAGTTCCCTTAAACCATAGGCACCATATTGATGAAACAAGCCGTTTTCGTTCTTGGAAAAATCAATATATTTATCCGGAAGCGACATGCGCTGCGCCATCGTTGCGTGGTATACCCAGGATTCCAGGCAGCACTTCGGCCTCCATTTCGTTCGGGTTCCCATGTAATAACGCATGCCCAGCAGCAGGCTATCATCCTCATACCCTTGCTTGCCGGAAAGGAAACGGGGATCATACCCGCCAATCTTGCGCAGTATATCCGCTCGGTGAACGACCGGATGCACGAATCCATCCGCGGTGCCTTCTCTTGGGAGCTGCTGAAGCGTTTCGCAGATCCCTTCCGGTGTATCCGGCAGAAGAATGAACGCTCCCAGCGGCTGCAGTTCCCCGCTCGAAGTAACGATGCCGGGTGAAACCATGGGCTCGTCTGTACGCTCCAGATAGCGAAGAAGGGGGGCGTACCAGTTCGGCGGAAATATCATATCGACATGAATTTCAGATAAGTATTCGATTTGCGGAAAGTGCTCCCATATAAACTCAAAGCATGCTTGCCTGGCTGCAGCGATGCCAATATTCGTTCCGTTCCCGCGAATCATAGCGGATATGCCTTGTGTTTGCAGCCAATCGTGCAGTTCTTCATTCGTTAGGCACCCTTGATTAAATAGAACTGTCACGTGATCTTGGGAGCGCTGGAGACTGCCCAGCGCCAGGCTTGCCATATCTAAATCGTGCTCGCGTGAGCTCTCCCGGATGAATAATGGCATTGTATGAATAATCCGCATGTCCATCGCTTTCTTGCCACCGCTGCTCATGATTCCACCCATTCAACCAGTGATGGCGACTCATCCAGGATGGAGTCGTACTGTTCCTTCCAGCCGAATTTCGCTTCAGGATCAAGCTGTCGATAGCGCTTGTATTTCTCAAGCCTGTATTCCGGTTTGGCCCACCCGTAATGTTTAAGACGAATGGCGGACAGATGATGTGGGAGTTCGAATACATTTGCCGGAAACCTTCCACAGTGCTGAGCCGTCTCTTTCCAGTAATAATGTACTTCGGGACGGTAACGCAGAAGAAACGGGCGATAGGTTTTATGTGAGCTCCAATAATTATCATCCCGGTAATGGGTTTCATTCCAGAAGTCATAGAGCCGGAAGCAATACAAATCGAATTCTTGTTGTTCAAGCATAGCCGGAAGCTCGCCCACAAAGGCGGATTCGAACCATTCGTCTGCATCAAGATTCAGGATCCATTCGGGATGAACGTTCAAAGTTTCACGCCACTGCAGTTTACGGAGCTCGATTTCATTGTGAAACAGGGAAGATTCGTTGCGGATCAGCCGCAGCGGAATTCCCTTCAATATGTCCATGCATACATCGAGTGTATTGTCTGTACTGGCATCATCAATAATAACGGCCTGATCAATATAGCAGCGATGCTGTTCAAGCGCTTGCCGCAAATAGCGGTTGCCTTCATTTCGCAGTACTATCGTAAGGGTGAGAGATGGGCGGGCAGTGCCTGCAGCAGCTGTGACTTTTCGAAGGCAGCGCACTTCATGTTCTTCAAATTGACGAAGCTTAACCTCAGGGATGGACGAAATCTCCTCTGTTGCCTGCAGAAACAGCTTGGCATTGTGAAGGTCACTTTCACGGTAAATGTGATAGGCCGGATAGTGAGTATCTACATATAAGGTAAAGCCCAGCGCGGCGGCCCGGATGCAGAAATGCCGATCCTCCCCCCAAAAGGATAAGTTATAGATGCGTTTATAGTTAACTCCACGCAGGAGCGCCTGGCGATGGATTAATGTGCAGGCTCCGAGCCCGCCCACTTCATATACTCCCGGCTCCGTTAACCGGCTGACAAACTGCTGGTAACGCTGCTCCTTCTCTGCTTCATCCAACGTTTCGCCTGCGCTTTGTTCGTATTGGATATATTCATCCTTTAGCCATACCTGGGGTTGGGGCCGTGCATCTGGCTGCCAACGTGTCCAGAAAATTTCTGAGATGATCTCTTTATTAATTGCGACGAGATGGTTCAATGTTTGAGGCGTTAGCAGCAGATCCGAATCGACGAGGAACAAATAGTCATAATGTAAATCAAGCGCGTATTGAATGATTTTGTTCTTATAATCAGCTACTTTCCAAATTAACGGTTCATTCCAATAATGCGTTGTCTCGTTGCGGATATAATCGTAATCGTCGCTATGAGCGTTATGGATAACAACATGATTTGTTTCCCTCATAAATCGGCTCAGATGTGCGCTGGATAACTCATCGTTGTTGTCATCAATAAAGAAGTAGCTCACATCAAGATGATCGTGTTCCAGCCGGCGTAATGAAGTCAGAAAATAGTCCAGGATTTCAGGCTTTTGCCGTACGGGACTGCCGATCAGAACACGTCTGCGTTCCTTGGCTGTCATGGACTCGGCCTTTCTTGGTCATTTTGAAGCTCCTGCAGCTTGTTTTGAAAATATTCCTGGTTCGCCAGTATCGTCTCATCACCTGGGCGATAGACAAGCGCCTGCTCATTATGCTGATTGGCAAGAGCATGGGCTCCGATCCGGTCGTAACAAACGGCCAATTGCAGGTGAGGCAGCCAGGTGGAGAAGGAGGGGTTGTGAAATCCCATATAACCCGGAGGCAGCTCTAGCTCGGTCGCCAGTTTATACCAGTAAATGGCCGTATCGTAGTTGTTTTTCACGAAAAAATGGTAACCAATGCGGCAGCAGAATTCGGACCGCGGTGGCGCATAATGCAGGGATCTGATAGAGGATTCAAAAGAGGCTTGCCCGTTACCGAGTTCGTGATGGCAATCGGATAGCCTGCTGCAGGCCGTGAGTATATCCTCTATCCAACCCTGTTCCGTATGTAAAAATTGTTCGTAATAATCAATAGCTTTCTCGAATTGGCCGTGATCCTTCAATTCATTCGCATAATAGAATAAATCTCGTGGCGTGAACGATTCGCCAGCCGTCTCACGCTTCTCGTAGATTCTAAGATTCCGGCCGGTATCGGGGTCATGCTTCGAGCTGAGATGGGTAATCGCGATATCGCTATTGATAATATTGCCGTAGACCTCTAGATACTCATGGACGGGTCCGATCCATCGGAAGCCTCTGTTTCGCTTCACAAGACGGTTGCGCCGGAGACTGAAGGTGACATTGCCAAATTCGTCCGAACTTAAGTGGTAGAGCATGGTAACGGAATCGATGCCGGATGTAAGGTTTTCTTTAAGCGTTTTTAACTTGAGCTGGTCTTCTTCCAGCAGTATGTCGTCAGCATCGAGCCACAGGATATAGTCCTGGGTAGCCTTACTAAAAGCGAAATTACGCGCAGCCGAGAAATCGTCAATCCACTCAAAATCAAAGATGAGCTCTGTAAAGGATTGAGCGATTTCTTTTGTACGATCGGTAGATCCTGTATCGACAATGATGATCTCATCCACGATGTCGGCAACACAGGATAAACAGCGGTTTAACACGAGTTCCTCGTTTTTTACGATCATGCACAGGCTGATAGTGTTCAATGAAATTACCCCCATGTATGGTTTTGATTCATAACAATATGCCAGATATATATTCAAGTCAGCTTACGAAATGAACCGGGGATCATCAAATATAAGCCTTTCTATCCATAAATGACGCATATCGCCCCTGTTAGCTCAATATTCTTAATCATAAATGGGGATAGATTATTCTGGGATCACATTCACTTCATGTGCCGTAATCATTCCACGAGGAGGGGCTTAAGCATGAGCATGCCGCAGATTCCCGAAGAGAGTTTTAGACCGACCAAAGAAGAGGTAGTCATCGATTTGTTAAAATCGATTGCGATGGAGGAAAACGCGATTGCCCATTTGCTTCATGCCGAAGCCGAGAAGATTCAAGCTTTTGTGGGTCATCATCACCGCATTTCGGTTGAGCCTTCCCATGCGGACCTCATAAAATTGAGTGGCCAGGTGACTCAGCTGCTGGATGTGATTGTGATGAAGGAATGGTTGCTGCTGCGAAAATTGGAAAATGTCATGGAACTCAATGACCCCGGACATGGCTGGGACGACTGCAATGATGGGGAGTAGGGACAGACTGAAGCACACACTAGAAAATGAACTCAGCCGGACGCTAGCAGAGGTGCTTTTTCCATCGCTATTGGAGCTTAATCAATCATTCCATCGATTCTTGGATTCCGTGAACGACCTTCGGCAGCTGATGATGAAGAGTGAAAAATCTCGTTTACATCCATCTTCGGACACTCATGCCGTTTCTCAGTTTCTATATATCTATCAGCAGAAAATAAATATAGGTTTACCTTGGCTAAATAAGGCAGAACGGGCTCGTTGGAATCCCGTCAGAATACATACGCTGCTGCTCTCCATACAATTGACAGGTAAAATTGATCCGGTGCTGAATCAGCATTTATGGAATGCTCAGTCCACGAAACGCTCCCCGTTTCCCTCACCGCCCTACCTGCTTAGATCCGTGTATTCACCAAGCAAAACCCAAGATCATAATAAAGAGGAAGGCGGTGAGATGTTTGTCTAAGGCCCATTCGTCCAACTCGGAATCCGTGGCGCAGAGAGAGCGAATTCATACGATCATGCGTCTGCTCTCTACGATCGCTATAGAGGAGATGGCACTGGCTCATATCGTTAACGCAGAAGCCGAGAAAATTCAATATGTAGCGGGGACTTTGCATCCTGCGATGGAAACCTTAGAGGTTCTATCCGTTCATGATCTATTCGTCATTCAAGATTCAGTTCGAAAAATGATGGAGGATGTGCTGTTGAGGGAAGTGATGCTGCATATGAAGTTCAGTAACATGCTGGACGCACTGGAGACCAACAGTATACATACGCAGAGTATCTGATAAAACTCAGGCTTGCATACGAGCGGCGGAGGTGCTGAATGCCTGAAGATAATCGTTCTAAAGTCACTCCGGCTCCTTTTAAGTCAAAGGACCAAGCGATAAATCACTTACTTACTTCCATCGCGATGGAGGAGTTAGGGTTAAGTTATGTCATTCATGCCGAGGGAGAAAAGCTTCAGTATGTCCTTGGAACGATTTCGGGGTTAGCGGGTTCTCCAGCAACGGTTCAAGACCTATTAAAAGTGAATGAAAGCGTTAGGCATACGATTCAGGAAATTACAAAAAAGCAGTGGTTGCTACAGTGTAAATTGGACAACGTGTTATCCGGCTTGATTACGCCAACGGGTTGGCATTGTGGGGCAAAGGAAGTATGGGGTGCGACCGGGCCGACAGGAGCTACAGGTGCCACAGGTCCAACCGGGGTTACGGGTGTGACGGGTGCTACTGGAGCAACTGGAGTAGCAGGCGCGACAGGAGAGGCAGGAGCAACCGGTGCAACAGGAGCGACAGGTGCGACGGGTGCAACTGGAGATCCGGGAGTAACAGGACCGACAGGGGAAGTAGGAGCAACCGGGGCAACCGGTGCAACAGGCTCGACGGGAGAGACCGGTGCAACAGGAGCGACTGGCGTGACGGGAGCCACGGGAGCAACGGGTGCAATAGGTTCAGCCGGGGCAACGGGTGCAACTGGAGATCCGGGAGTAACAGGACCGACAGGGGAAGTAGGGGCGACCGGGGCAACAGGAGTGACGGGCGTCGCAGGAGCAACGGGTGTTACCGGGGCAGCGGGGGCAATGGGAGCGACAGGAGCTACAGGT
The DNA here is from genome assembly GCF_056173265.1 of Paenibacillus sp. QJM3NY_38. Taxonomy (NCBI): domain Bacteria; kingdom Bacillati; phylum Bacillota; class Bacilli; order Caryophanales; family Paenibacillaceae; genus Paenibacillus; species Paenibacillus sp. QJM3NY_38. The sequence continues at coordinate 4,870,177 of NZ_CM149665.1, read as the reverse complement.
GCTACTGGAGTCACGGGTACAACTGGGGTAACTGGTGCGACGGGGGTTACAGGAGCAACGGGTCCAACAGGAGATCCGGGAGTAACAGGGCCGACAGGGGAAGTAGGGGCGACCGGGGCAACAGGAGTGACAGGAGCAACGGGAGTAACAGGACCGACAGGGGCAACAGGTGTGACGGGCTCTACTGGGGAAGTAGGGGCAACCGGGGCAACAGGAGTAACGGGTGTAACTGGAGACCCGGGAGTAACAGGACCGACAGGGGAAGTAGGGGCAACCGGAGCAACAGGAGTGACGGGCGCCACCGGAGCAACCGGGGCAACTGGAGTAACAGGAGCAACTGGTGTAACGGGAGCAACTGGCGTTACGGGAGTAACAGGGTCGACAGGGGCAACAGGAGTGACAGGAGCAACGGGGGCAACAGGTGTGGCCGGGGCAACAGGTGTGACGGGCGCTACGGGAAAACGGGTGCAACCGGGGCTACGGGTCCAACTGGAGATCCGGGAGTAACAGGGCCGACCGGGGAAGAAGGGGCAACCGGGGCAATGGGAGCAACAGGTGTTACCGGAGTAACGGGTCCAACAGGAGATCCGGGAGTAACAGGACCGACAGGGGAAGTAGGAGCAACTGGGGCAACAGGTGTGACGGGAGCCACGGGAGCAACGGGTGTAACGGGAGCAACAGGGGCGACCGGAGCAACAGGAGGCACAGGAGCTACTGGAGTAACAGGAGCAACGGGTGCAACTGGAGATCCGGGAGTAACAGGACCGACAGGGGAAGTAGGAGCAACCGGAGCAACAGGAGTGACGGGCGCTACGGGAGCAACTGGAGTAACAGGCGCGGCAGGAGAGGCAGGTGCTACCGGAGTTACAGGTGTGACGGGCGCCACGGGACCAACGGGTGCGATAGGTGCAGCCGGGGCAACGGGAGCGACAGGAGGCACAGGAGCTACTGGAGTAACAGGAGCAACGGGTGCAACTGGAGATCCGGGAGTAACAGGACCGACAGGGGAAGTAGGAGCAACCGGAGCAACAGGAGTGACGGGCGCTACGGGAGCAACTGGAGTAACAGGCGCGGCAGGAGAGGCAGGTGCTACCGGAGTTACAGGAGTGACGGGCGCCACCGGAGCAACCGGGGCTATAGGAGTCACCGGAGCAACGGGTCCAACAGGAGATCCGGGAGTAACAGGACCGACCGGGGAAGTAGGAGCAACCGGGGCAACAGGGGTAACGGGCTCTACGGGAGCAACGGGTGAAATAGGTGCAACCGGGGCAACTGGAGTAACAGGAGCAACTGGTGTAACGGGAGCAACTGGCGTTACGGGAGTAACAGGGCCGACAGGGGCAACAGGAGCGACTGGCGTGACGGGAGCCACGGGAGCAACGGGTGCAATAGGTGCAGCCGGGGCAACGGGAGCGACAGGAGCAACGGGTGTAACTGGAGATCCGGGAGTAACAGGACCGACCGGTGAAGTAGGGGCAACCGGTGCAACAGGAGCAACTGGCGCTACAGGGGTAACTGGTGCGACGGGGGCAACAGGAGTGACAGGAGCAACGGGAGTAACAGGTGAAATAGGTGCAGCTGGGGCAACGGGAGAAACAGGAGCCACCGGAGTAACAGGAGCTACAGGTGCTACCGGAGTCACGGGTACAACTGGGGTAACTGGTGCGACGGGGGTTACAGGGGCAACAGGAGTGACGGGCGCTACGGGAGCAACGGGGGTTACAGGAGCAACAGGCGTGACAGGAGCGACAGGTGCTACCGGAGGAGCAGGTGTAACAGGACCCACAGGGGAAGTAGGAGCGACCGGAGCTACAGGAGCCACGGGAGCAATAGGTGCAACCGGTGCAACAGGAGCAACTGGCGCTACGGGGGTAACTGGTGCGACGGGGGCAACAGGAGCAACCGGGGCTATAGGAGTCACCGGAGCAACCGGTGTAACAGGACCGACAGGAGAAGCAGGTGCAATCGGAGCTACGGGAGCAACAGGAGCAACTGGCGCTACGGGAGTAACAGGCACAACCGGTGCAACCGGCGCGACAGGTCCGAACTTTGCAACGACAGGTTTTTCTGCTTTTCAAACTGCTTTGTCAGTGACTACATCTGCGCAGCTTGCAAATTGGACCGTGACGGCGCCCTATTATCCGGATCCAAGTTTTAATGCAACGATAGGGACCTTTACGGTACCTGCGACAGGAAGATATGCGATTAAGGCTACGATAAATTATTCTACATCAGCAGCAGTAACCGTATCTCTCGGAGCGGGAATCAATCCGGCTTTTACTGTACGCAGGACTTCGCCGATTGTCACGAATTTAATCAGTGGATTGTTTCCGCTGTTGAATGTCAACGTTGCCTTGGTTCTAACCTTAAGAGCGGTTCTGGGGAATGGCGCTGTAACCTTGGCTGGCGATGTGCAATTGAATGCAGGCGATGTGGTCGGCTTGTTCTACGACGCCAATGGTCTCACCATTTCGCTAAACCTCGGAGGAGCAACTTCATCTGGTATTGTCTGGTCGATATTCAGATTATCCTAATTTGAAGAGCAATGGACATCAAATCCGGCCATCCTTGGTCGGTTTTTTGATTACGTATAGTCCCTGACGTGGGTTCGGATAAGCATGAGGTTTATCAGATGAGGGATGTTGTTTGAAATTTGGTCTGGATTTAACATATCCCCTAATGGTAAAATCTTCACTAATTTGGATAGCAAATCATAGACGGTGCAGAAAGAAGGGGCAGAGGAACATGAAATCCATAAACGTGCTTCATTACGATGCATTCTCCGTGCAGCCTAACAAGGGAAATCCTGCTGGTGTGGTTCTGAATGCAGATGATCTGACGGAGGAAGAGATGCAATCCATCGCTCGCAGCGTTGGATTCAATGAAACCACCTTTATCTTACAATCAGAGCAAGCAGATATCAGATTGAGGTATTTTACTCCCGGCCATGAAATGAATTTATGCGGCCATGCCACCATGGCCTCCATGTATGCTTTAAAAACCAGGGGATTGCTGCCGGAAAAAGAAACCGTGTGGATTGAGACCAAGGTGGGCAGTTTGCCTATAGAATTTCAAAATGCCGAGGGCCGGTTAACCATGAAGATGAAGCAGGATCACCCTCAATTCATATCCTTCGAGGGAGATGTAGACCGTCTAGCATCATCCATAGGTCTGAAACGTGACGATTTGGACTTAAGTATGCCCATCGTCTATGGAAGCACGGGAATCTGGACATTGTTGGTCCCGATAAAAGGGTTGGATCATTTTAACCGGTTGGTGCCTGATAATGCAATGTTTCCGGACATTTTAACCGAAAACCCCAAGGCCTCATTGCATCCTTTTTGCCTGGAAACGATGGATGCGTCTTCGTTCATGCACGCGAGACATTTCTCTTCGCCGTATTCGGGCACCATTGAAGACCCGGTAACTGGAACTGCATCGGGGGTAATGGGGGCTTATTATTTGACTTACCTGAACCCTGAAGTATCCTCCGCTCGATTTAGTATTGAACAAGGCCAGGAAATGGGGAAAGACGGTAGAGTGCATGTTCATGTGAACCGTCGTAAAGAGACCATGGATGTCTATATTTCCGGTACGGCGGTGTTTGTAAAGGAATTCCAGGTTTGCTATTGATGGATGACCATCGAATGATAGAGTCATCGACATAAGTTAATTCATACAAGGAGTGCGACTCATGCAGGAACAAGAAGAAATAAAGATTTATCCTAAGGTAACCAAAATGCTAGTGGGCTCTTTGGCGTTTGTGCTGCTAGGCAGTGGATTGGTATACGGCGGGGTGACGTCGGACAACATGGTTATCGCCATTGTCGGAATCATCTGTGCGTTGTTTTTTGGCGCGGGACTGGTGTTTGCCGTCACCAAGCTGTTCCAATCGGCTCCGGCACTCTTGATCCATAAGGAGGGGTTCGTCGATAAATCCTCTTATGTGAGCGCAGGAGCCGTCGCGTGGGACGAAATTAAAAATATTCATATCTATCAGATAAAGAATGAGAAATTCATAGGAATTGAAGTTTATGATCCTGATCATCTGATGTCCAGGCACCCTGCCTGGAAGCGGAAGCTCATGCGTATGAATAAAGGCATGACGGGCTCTACGATTCATATTTCTGCATCGAGTATCTCCGCTAATATATACGAGCTGTTCCCTTTGATGTACCGAAGATGGAATGCGTCCAAATCGAACCCGGATCAGATGCTGAAGGAGGAGAACATGTTATGAGGACATTTAAGCCGGAAATGACTTTGGATATGGCGGTAAGCCATCTGAAGCATATTGAAGGGGAATCGGTAATGAATGTCACCCCCATCGAGATGGGGGAACTGAGCAAGGTGTTCAGTTACCGCAAGGGCGATGCCGATTATGTCATTCATTTTAAGGATAATGAGCATAGCCTTCATAAAGTGTTCAAAATCTACGATATGTACGGTGAACAATCCTTGCCCATTCCCCGAATCCACAAGGTAGGGAGAGTGGAGAATATTCATTTCTCCATTTCGGACAGAGTATCCGGAACGCCGATAAGTGCTCTTGAACCGACGCAAATTCGAGCGCTCATCCCCGACATTGTCCATCAATTCATGCGGATCCGTCAGGTACATGTCGCGGATTCCCATGAGGGTTACGGCTGGATTACCCCGGAAGGCAAGGCTGTCCATCGTTCATGGCTGGACTACATCACGTCTGTTTTCGATGAGGAGCAAGAAGGCTTCTACCATGGGTGGCACAATCTGTATGAGAACAGCTTTCTGGAAAAAGAGTTTTTTGAAGAAATCTACCAAACGATGATCGAACGGGTTCGCTATTCGCCTCCGGAGCGATATCTTGTACATGGAGATTTCCATTTGGGTAATATGCTGGGAGAGAACGAGAACGTTACGGGGATCGTGGATTGGGAGATGGCCATGTTTGGCGACTTCATGCTGGATGTTTCTGTTCTTCATATGTGGTACCCGATGCTGGAGTTTCCAAGTAGGCTGCAGCAAGCCCTGGAGCAGCAAGGCGTAAGTATTCCATATTTTGAGGAGAGACTGTTAGGCTATCAACTGTTCAAAGCGCTGGACGGACTCCGTTTCTATGCGAAGAAGGATGATCCCCACAGCTATCAGTTTATGAAAGTCAAAATTATATCTCTATTAAATCGATAGATCCCTACGGGGATCTTTTCGTATTATTAGGTCAGCCAGAGATTTTTGGTTGGCCTTTTTTCTTAGGTGCATTAAGATGGCGGTAGCCGGGAGAACGTGGGTCTTTTAGGGGCGTAGACCCCGTCAAAAAAACTGTTTTCCTACTACCCCAATGACCATGTTTGAGCTGGTAGAGGCTTTGACCTCGCATCACAAGCGAAGCTATGGGTTTGGAACCATCGTAGGAAGTGCCGGTGAATACGAATTGGGAGGTTATTATGGAACCTGTTGTCGGCGTTGACGTAGCCAAGGGATTCAGTGTGGTACAAGCGTTTTTAAAGCGGAATGAGCCGTATGGGAAGATGATTAGCATCTCGCATGGGGAGGGTGGATTTAAGTATTTGGGGGAGGTACTTGCAGAGCTGCAGACAAAGACAATGCAGCCTCCGGTCGTTATTCTTGAAGCGACAGGTCATTACCACCGCGGACTTGCCACCTATCTAGAGCGCAACGGATGGACATATTTCATCGTCAACCCATTACAAGCAAAACGAGCGAAAGGAACACAGTTGCGCAAGGTAAAGACAGATGCTGCAGATGCCTGGCATTTAGCCGAGATGTATTATCGGGGAGACGTTACCGCGCATCGTACTTGGGATGAGGCATTTAGAGAGCTTCAACATGTCACCAGGCAACATGAGTTTGTGACGGGGATGTATGTGCAAGCGAAGTTAAACATGAGGTCCTTGCTGGATCAAGTTTTTCCAGCGTATGAGAAGGTATTTCGCGATCTATTTTCTGTGACATCTCTCAACGTGCTGGCCCGTTGTCTGGAAGGTCAAGTCGAGAATCTGCATGAGGTCATTCAAAAAGGCGTAGGAAGGTCACATTCACGAAAATGGATGGAAGCTAAGGTGGAACAACTCGAGGAAGCACTGTCTGATTGGAGCGAACAGCCAAGAAGTCATTCTCAAACTTTCGTTTTACGCGGGATGGTTGACTTACTGCTTGCATTTTCAGAGCAACTGAGCGAACTGGAGAAGCAGATCAATGAAATGGCAACGAGTCTTCCAGAGGTCGAATTGGTGAAAAGTATACCGGGAATAGGAGATAGACTTGCAGCCGCGATTGTCGCTGAAATTGGAGACGTTAGGCAGTTTAAAGAAGCGAAACAACTTGTTGCTTTTGCTGGATTGGATCCTGGGATATTCAGTTCGGGGAAATTCACGGCAAGTAGTTCAAAAATTACGAAGCGTGGCTCAAAGAGGCTTCGTCGTGCTTTATATTTAGCCGTACAGTGCGGTATTCGTGGAAGAACTAATCCCAAAATATGGGATTATTACGATAAAAAACGAAAAGAGGGCAAACCCTACAAGGTTGTCGTGATCGCTTGCGCCAACAAGCTTCTCCATCACGTATACGCCATCCTTAGTAAGAGCCAGCCCTATCAATCCTAATATTCCAATATCCAAATTTATCCAAAACCTTCACGCCAATGAAGGTTTTTTGTCTTGCTTAAAAATAGTATATCAAGAAGATCGCCAATCACCAACACCAAATCCTTGACAAGTATTAGCTGGTTTTTATGAGAGAAATGTGTGAAACGGTATAGTTAACTGACGAGTCCAGAATGATTGGCCAAGAATATAATGGACTAGGTTTAGTTGAAGGGTGGGAACGTCAATGCAGCATACCGATCGGGTAAGGAGCCGTGTACCGGATGGCACTCTAATTAGGGGCTTGTATTCTGCTGTTTATTTGGTTGAGCAAGGCAAGAAACGGCCCATTAGCGATATGGCGACTTTCCATTCGTACGGATTTACCGCGAAAAGTATGGTGGAATTGAATGAGTCGGTACTCGAAGAAATGGAGACCGGGTCACCCGTGAATATATCCGGGGATTTCATCCTGAACAGTCCTTCAACCCTTCTGGTAAAAAACAGCGGATCGGAAATCTATCTGTGGAGCGATCGGCGTCTCCATCCGATTATTTCCCACGAAATGTATCACAGGCTCCATTTTAATTATTCCAGCGTTGTCATCTTGCCGGACGAACTAATCGCTATACTCCCTCAAGGGGATATGATTCATGATGCATCCTTGCTCACGTCTTTTCTTATTAACGGCAGATTATACAGCGCTCCGAATGGGTCGATCTACTATGGGGAGCGGCATATGCTGCGAAAAATCGGAGGACCCGCCATCTTTGCTTTCTATCGGTGGAGAGTTGAAGAGATTGTTCATTTAACAAGTGAAGAGTTCCACAACTGCCAAATAGGGGAGCCGATCCTGTAAATAATTTCGCAGTATTAGAAGCTGTTTATGACGAAGTTTTTTCGGAAAGGGTGGGGTGCTTGAAGATATTGCTCGTGACGATATTCCTGATTCCTCATGTCGGTGGACTATGGAAGTATATGCTGCAGATCAAGCAGGGGCTTGAGGCACTGGGGCATGAGGTCGACATGGTCGGTGACAGAATTGATTGCTTTTATGTGTATGGAGATGATAACCGGAAGGTGTTCAAGAGTCATTATAAACCGATGTTGGAGGCGAATCTCCCAGCAGCATCCCCTATATTCTCGGATAATTGGGTCAGGCATGCTGAATCTGAGCGGTTATGTTTGGAGCTAACGCTTTCTTATTTGGACCTGGAGCAATACGATGTCATCCATGCACAGGATGTGCTGGCTGCGGCAGCCGTCAGTCGTGTGAAGCCAGCGGGCATACCCTTGGTAACCAGCATTCATGCTTCCGTGGCACTTACTATTTTGAATATGGTCCAAAATGATCAAGGGATTAAACCTTCCAGCCCATTACTCGTCTGGAATTATTATAAATCGATTGAGAATATCGGGGGCTCATCCAGCGATCAGTTGCTTCTGGCTTCCGAATGGCTGAGGGATGTCGTGGTATCGTACTTTGGTCTGCCGGTATCCCGGATCTCATTGATTCCCTATGCGATGGATATTCCAAGCTTCGAAGACAGGCTGAAGAAAGAGCACGAACTGACTCGACCCATGGACAAGAAAGTGATCATCTGCACCTCCAGACTCAGTCATGAAAAGGGCATTCACGTGTTGTTGGAAGCCTTGGGCAAACTCCATGCCTTTCGACAGGACTGGGAATGCTGGCTTGTTGGAGACGGAGATCAGCGTGCATTGTACGAATATCGCGTTGGTCAGTTGGGTATGACGGGGGCAGTCCGTTTTTGGGGCTCGCGTGACGATGTTCCTGCGTTGTTAGGGCTGGCAGATATTTTTGTTATGCCAAGTCTGATGGAGACCCTCTCCTATTCTGTGATGGAGGCGCAGATTGCCGAACTGCCGATCGTTTCTTCGGATGCGGGCGGTCTTAAGGAAGCGGTACAGCATGAGGTGAACGGCCTTCTCTTTCAGACCGGGAATGACGATATGCTTACTGCACGTCTGAATATGTTGCTGGAAGATGAAGCGTACCGTAGGCTTCTAGGTAAACAAGCGCGGAAATGGGCATTGGCTCATCGTGGTCTGGATTCCATGGTGAAGCGAGTATTGGAGGTTTATCAAAAAGAGATAAGCAAGGCCCAGTAACCTAGGAAAGGGAGGAAGGCCATGCATTTGATAGAGGTACCCGGAGACCAGTACAGTCATTTGTTTCTGGTCAATCAATTCCCTTCGTCATTAATGGTGAATCAAATGGTGTGGGAGCAAACAGTAAGCCGGCTTCCTAAGGATTATTTCATACCGGATTACCGGATTATTAATATGATGATGAATATGAAATAGAATGATCGAATGGAGGTATGGGAATGGGAACATCTAACTGGCAGAATTTATCTTTTTGTGTGGATCTGATCCGGTATGTATCTCCGAAGTCCGTACTGGATGTCGGCGTTGGATTTGGCCGTTGGGGAATGATCTGCCGCGAATATTTGGATGTTTGGGAGGGGCGCGTATTCCGCACATATTGGGATACGCGCATCGAAGGGATTGAAATCTATCCGGTCAATATTGATTCATATCATTCCTGTTTCTACAATATCATCCATGTTGCGGATGCATTCGATCATGTACAAACGGAGGTTCAGCCAGGACAATTCGATCTGATCATTCTTGGTGACGTTCTGGAGCACTTTACAAAAGAGCGGGCGCTTGTGCTGCTGCAGACCTGTATTGAAAAATCCCGCTTCGTTCTGCTGAATGTTCCGATTGGAACAGACTGGCCGCAGGGAGCAGTGTACGGTAATGATTTCGAAACCCATTTGAGCACATGGACAACGGAGGAGCTGGATCTGTTTCCCGTAGTCGACAAAAGGCACTTTAAGGATTACATTAACCGTGATTTCTCCACGTATTTGTTTTCGATGCCAGGCAAGTAGCTAGAAGGGAGGCTTGCGCGATGTCATCTGAATCACATTTGCAGACCATGGTCACGAAAGTACCGCTGGAATTGTTATTTACGGATTTCATAGAAGAGGAACATAAAGCCGAAATTCCAAACTACACGGAAGCCTGGTATGAAGTTCATACAAGATATGCCGATCTTCCAATTATTCGGTTGTCACCCCATTTGCAATTGTACCGTTACCTTATGAATCTAGGGGGGGATCCGAAGTTGTATCTGGATTGGCATACCTCCATATATACCACCCGTGATATGAAGGTACCTATCTCGGATTATGATCTATTGGAACAGCGGCGCTTGCAATATCGCACGATGGCTGCCTTGTTCGCCAATGATAAGGAGCATTTCAACGAAGATCCGATTTTGGTCCAATACAACAGGAAAGGCGGTTATTTTCGTTTGAAAGACGGCCACCATCGAGCCATCTTTCAATATCTCAGCGGAGTTAGGCACGTCCCCGCCCGAATGACCGTTCGCGACTATGAGGAGTGGCAGCATACGGATGCTGTGAACCAGGTAACCGAGGTCTTTTCCCGCCATCTTCGAACCCTGATTTATACACCGATTTTGAATCCTCATTTCTTGCATTTGAAGAGTGAACGGGATGATGTCTATCCGACCCGTATGGATCTGATGATGGAGTATCTGGGTTCCTCATCCGTTCGAGGAAAAAGGGTAATCGATATCGGCTGCAACATCGGATTTTATGCCAGACACTTTACACGTCAGGGGGCAATCGTTACCGGTTATGAGCCAATGGCTGAGCATTACGAGCTGGCGAGGCAGCTGAACGTTCTCGAACGAGTTCATTTTGATCTCAAGGAGGAGCGGTTTGAACGCTCAAGTCTTACGGAAACATATGATATCGGGTTGCTTCTAACCGTATTCTATCATGTGATGGACGATCTGCCGGCGCGGGAAGCATTTCTGAGGAAATTAGACCAGAGTGTTACAGGAGTTCTATTTTGGGAATCCGGGGCCGAGCCGGAGAAGGAAAAGGCTATTTTGCTTAGGGGGACGCATTTTGACAGATATGAGAAATTGGGGGATACCGAAGGGACCGGGAAGAAAAGAGAATTTGGTGTTTTTCAGAAATCATCATACAAATCCGGCAGCGCTATATGAATGGAACATCTTCTATAAGGAAGGTGTTTTCTTTTTATTCTTGATTGAAAAAATGATATATTGTAAGAAACAAATAGATAAAATGGGAATTTATAATGGGGATAAAACCTAGAGAAATGAGCTGATTCTATTCTATGAAAAAGATCGTTCTGGCCGGTGGAACAGGTTTTATCGGAACTTATCTTGCGAAAAAATTCACGAATGAGCAGCATGCACAAGTACTTATGATATCCCGACGGAAGGGCCATATCGCATGGAACGATCAAGAAGCGATCATCGCTGCTCTGGAGGGGGCGGATATGCTGATTAATCTTGCAGGTAAATCGGTCAATTGCCGTTACGATGAGGAAAATAAGAAGCTGATTCTGAAATCAAGAATAGATACAACGAATATACTCGGCACGGCTATCGAGGCATGCCGTACTCCTCCTCGTACATGGTTTAATTCCAGTACGGCCACGATTTATCGCCATGCTGAAGATAAGCCGATGACGGAGGAACAGGGTGAAATCGGGACGGGTTTCTCGGTTGAGGTTGCCAAGGAATGGGAGCGCGCTTTTTTCTCGTTCTCACTGCCTCAGACACGACAAATCGCTTTACGTATTGCCATCGTGCTGGGACCGGGTGGCGGCGTCATGACGCCTTATGTAAACTTGGTAAAATACGGACTCGGTGGCGTTCAAGGTACAGGCAAGCAAAAGTTCAGCTGGATTCATGTGGAGGATTTGTATCGTATGATCCTGTTTTTACAAGAGAGAGCAGAGCTGAGCGGGATATTCAATTGTGCATCCCCTCATCCGGTTACCAACAAAGAACTAATGGAGCAGCTTCGGCTTGCATTGAATCGCAGAATGGGATTGCCATCACCCAAATGGCTGCTTGAACTGGGAGCCCGGCTGATTCAGACCGAAACGGAACTCGTGCTGAAGAGCCGATGGGTCATTCCGGACAGACTCTGCAAGGCAGGATTTCATTGTACATATGATACGCTGAATAAAGCACTGGCTGACATCTTGAAGCGATAAGTGGATTTTAACGCCTTGGTGGATTACGCATTGTAAAAATGATGGCATATGGAAACGGAACGGATAGAATGGATTTATTAGATGAGAGAGGGAGTGTCCTATAATGAAACCAACGTTAACGATTGTAGAGATTGATCAATTAGAACCCGCCATACAGCATCAATTAACCGAATTGTTGATTCGGGTGGTAGAAGATGGGGCATCGGTAGGATTCTTACCGCCGTTGTCTTACGATGAAGCTTCCGCTTACTGGGAGGATGTGCTTGGCCCAGGGGTTACCCTGTGGGTTGCCGTGCAGGATGGGCAGGCGATTGGCACGGTTCAGCTGCAGTGCGCCATGAAGGCAAATGGCAGACACCGGGCCGAGGTAGCAAAGCTGATGGTGGACCCCGCATCCCGCCGCGGGGGCATCGGCCGAGCATTGATGCTGCATCTGGAGCCGAAAGCCAAGGCAGAGGGCAGAACGTTGCTGGTCTTAGATACCCGGGAGGGGGACCCCTCCAACAAGCTGTATCAGTCTCTGGGTTACATACAAGCTGGAGTCATACCCGATTATGCCATATCCTCTAACGGCGAACTGGACGGAACGGTGCTGTATTACAAACGTATCTAAGCCACGAAACGGAGGGGTTGGATGGATCGAGATGAGCGATTCTATCGCAAATGGACTCAGATCCGGGCGAAGGGGAGAGCATGGAGAGGTCAAAACACCCGTTATGACAATTTGACCCGGCCTTATGAGAAACAGCGGAAGAAGAACTTGCCGTAGCGGCGAGTTCTTTTTGTCTTCTGGAATGGACGTCGATAGACGTTTTCTAATATCGGACGTCGGCATTACTAGCCTTTTCGCCCAACATGTTATACTGTTTTTTAGCAGCAATTAGAGAAGGGATTGTGGTTATGGGTTACCAGCTGACCGAACGGGTGATCAAGCTATTATGCGGAAAGACCTCTTACGATCGCGGCGGGGTTTTATATAGAGATGGACATGTTACGATGTTGAAACAAGATACGGACACTCGGAAATACGAGGCTGAAGTGACGGATCAGGAGCCGGGTATCGCCTATGCCGAGATTGACTCGAACGGGGATGTATTCACGGAATGCACCTGCATCGATTATGGATTCTCCCGGAAGCGATGTAGACATATTGCGGCTCTGCTCTTGAATATCCGTGATATTGAGCAAACGGTGGAAGCACCAATCCGCCCTTATCCATCGTTATTACATCTTTCTGACGGCGGGAATAATGGAGACGGGCAATTAACACCTCGGTACTCTCCGGAGCATGAGAGAAGCTCGGACGAAGGGGAGCAGGATGCGCGGCTCAGCAGCCAGCTGCTCGGATTGTTCTCTTATTCTGCAGGCCGGAGGGCTACGGCAGCATCCAGGTTTGACACACGAGAAGTTCTGGAGATGGAGTTCATTTTCAAGTTATATCCTTACGGAAATCGGAAATACCTGTTCGGCGTTGAACTGCGAATCGGTAAGAAACGTTTGTACATCGTGCAGCGGATCCGAGAGTTTCTGGCGTGTGTAAAGCACGGAGAGGCCTGCATGTTCACGAAGAATTTCACGTACGATCCGGAGCAACACAGCTTTAAAAAGGAGGATGATGATATTCTCCAGGAGCTGATTCGTATATACGAGCATGAAAGCATGTTTAAACAGTCACTGGACATGTATGCTCCGCATGGCAAAAACGGAAGCAGCGACCGAATGCTGATGATTCCTCCCACTTTTTGGCCTGAGGTAAGGGAACGATTATCCCATTCGAACCATTCCCTGTTGTCTTTGGACGGGATCCTCACGGATAAGCTGGAATTCGTTCAAGATCCGATCCCCCTTCAATTCGAGTTTGATGAAGCCGGGGATGATCACTACCTGATGAAGATTGAGGGATTGGAGCGAATGATCGTTCTGGAGGGCTACGGCCTCGTCATTGTGGACGGTAAGCTTATTCAGCTTGAATTGGATGCTTGCAGAAGACTCTCCGAGATGAAGCATCTGCTTGAGAATTCGAATAAACCGCATATCCGGATTCAACCTGAGATGATGGAGTCCATTATGGAACGGGTGGTTCCGGGACTGATGAAGCTTGGAAGTGTCCACGTGGCACAGACCGTGTCGGACCGCATTGTCAAAACGCCTTTAAAAGCGAAGCTCTATCTGGACCGGGTGCGTGGCCGGCTTTTGGCCGGACTCGAATTTCAATACGGAGAAATCACCATTAATCCGTTGGAGGGACATCGCGCAACACACAGCAGCAGCTCAATCCTCGTTCGCGACGGAGAGCAGGAGCAGCGGATTCTTGAGCTTATGGAGAACGCCTCCTTTGCCAAAACGGATGGCGGTTTTTTCATGAACGATGAGGATGCCGAATACGATTTTCTGTATCATACGATCCCGGAGCTGGAGAAGCTGCTGGTGGTTTATGCAACGACAGCCGTGAAGGAACGGGTGCTTACTGAACCGATGGGAGCCAAGGTGCGGGTGGAGGTCGACGAACGGACGGATTGGCTTGAATTGAAGTTTGACATGGAGGGGATTCGGGAAGCCGAAATCCGGGAAATCGTCAAATCGCTTGAAGAAAAACGCAAATATCACCGGTTGCGAAACGGAGCGCTGCTTCCGCTGGAGAGCGCCGAGTTCCAGGCCATGGTTGCCTTAATGAACCGGGTAGGGCCTTGGTTATACGAAGGGGAGGGCAAACCGTTTAAAATGCCGGCAGTCCAAGGACTTCAGCTGCTGGATTGGGAAGAAGCGGGATCCACGGTTCAACTTGGCCGATCCTTACGCCGAATGCTGCAGCACGTGAAGAATCCGGATCATTTGGATTTTGCTGTGCCGCCGAGCCTCGAACCGGTCCTCCGGGATTATCAGAAGTTTGGCTTCCAATGGATGAAGACGATGGCCCACTACCGCTTCGGCGGCATCTTGGCCGATGACATGGGCCTCGGTAAAACCATTCAGAGCATTGCTTTCATTCTGTCGGTGCTCCCGGAGATCAGAGAGCGCAGCGAACCTGCACTTATCGTGGCGCCTGCCTCACTGCTCTATAACTGGTTTAATGAGCTCCAGAAGTTTGCGCCCGAGATCAAGGCCGTCATTGCCGATGGCACTCAGACCGAGCGGACTAAGATTATACAGAATGCGGGGAACGCAGATGTCATCATTACTTCGTACCCGCTGCTCCGCAGGGACGTTGAGCGGTATGCGAAGCTGCCGTTCTTAACGTTAATTCTGGATGAAGCCCAATTCTTCAAAAATTACACAACGCAAACGGCTCAGGTTGTCAAAACGCTTCATGCCCGTTATCGGTTTGCACTGACAGGCACCCCGGTCGAGAACCGATTGGAGGAGCTATGGTCCATATATGATGCCGTATTCCCGGCACTCTTTGGAGATCGAAAAGCGTTTCAGGAATTGCCGAAAGAAACCGTGGTGAGGCGGGTGCGTCCCTTCCTGCTTCGCAGGCTGAAATCGGATGTGCTCAAGGAGCTGCCGGAGAAGATCGAGACGGTTCAGGCATCAAGCCTGCTGATCGAACAGAAGAAGCTCTATACAGCCTATCTTGCGAAGTTAAGACAGGAGACGCTCAAGCATTTGGCGCAGGATGGATTTCAGAAAAGCCGGATTCGCATCCTGGCGGGCATTACCCGTCTGCGCCAGATCTGCTGTCACCCAGCCCTATTCGTGGAAGGCTATGAGGGCAGTTCGGCCAAGTTTGAGCAGCTCCTGGAAACCATTGAGGAATGTCGTCTTGCAGGCAGAAGGATGCTGGTATTCTCCCAGTTTACGGGGATGCTGAATCTGATTGCCGGGGAGCTCGGATATCGGGGAATCCCGTTTTTCTACCTGGATGGACAGACTCCGGCATCGAAGCGCGTGGAGCTGTGCGAACGCTTCAACGAGGGAGAACGGGAGGTGTTCCTCATCTCGCTGAAGGCAGGCGGAACGGGGCTGAACCTGACCGGGGCCGATACGGTGATCTTGTATGACCTGTGGTGGAATCCGGCTGTGGAGCAGCAGGCGACGGACCGGGCCCATCGCATCGGACAGAAGAAGGTTGTGCAGGTGATACGGCTGGTGGCTCAGGATACCATCGAGGATAAAATGGTTGCTCTGCAGCAGAAGAAGAAGGATCTGATCGAGGAACTGGTTCAGCCGGGAGAAGAGTCGCTTCCAAGCTGGACCGAGGCGGAGATCCGGGAGCTGTTGTCCCTTCAGAGCTAAACTCATGGGTATGGATGGCGCTCGATTGCAAAAGATGACAAGGAGTTGTTGTTTTGAAAAAAACAATGTTTCTCATACTGGCAGCCGTGTTGGTCGTCATCAGTTACATGCCGCTGTTCCTGGGTGGATATGTATACAATGAAGAGCAGGCCTTGCGGCGCTTGCATCCTGCGTATACCGGGGATAAGTTATACGAGAGAATAGGGGATCATCACAAGCTGATCGTCTGGCATGATGGCAACGTGAAGATGGTCACCCTTATGGAAAGTAAATGGGGACTGCTGCACCGTGCTTCGAACTCGGTCGTTCTGGAACGGGGATCCGAAGATGAACCCTTTACTCGGATCTGGTCGGCTAGCCGTCGCGGGGAGGATATGTATGATACCTTACTGGCGGTCGAGACTTCAGAGAACGAGAGCAGGAAGATCATCGTGACCAATGAGCCATGGGATGATGAGCCGATCGATGATCTGGATCAGATCAAAGCCTTGTCCGGGGTCTACATTGAAATGGACGTCGAACAAGGATATGCCGTTCATTATGAACAGCTGCCTGCCGATCAAATCGGAGGTTTTATATTTCGAAGTATCGATTCCGAAGGGAATATTCTCTCCGTTCATCCTTAGCTCATGGGCGGAGAACATAAACGCTGATATAATAGCTGTATAAGATTGATGTTACGTATACTCCAGTTATAGAATAGGACGGTTTCCGGGATGATATCTTTTTTACTAACGTTAAAACGTCTTTTCAGCGGTCTGTTTCGAGCGTTTAAGCAGCGGTATTTTGTAGCGCTGTTTGTTCTGATTGTCATTATGCTCATATCGGGCACGATGTTTTATACCAGGCAGGAAGGGCTATCGGTGCTGGATGCTCTGTATTTCTGCGTAGTGACTTTAAGCACGGTAGGTCATCCGGAATTCGTGCCGCAGACGCCGCTTGGTAAAATATTCACGATGGTCTACATTGTCGTCGGAACGGGTTTATTCCTGGGGATGGCCGGACAATTGGCGTATGCCTTAATCCGAACGAATCAAAGGGATGAGTAGGACCTAAGGAATTCCGAATGGAAAATAGGAAACGCCCAGGTGATTGAGCTGTGACCCGATATGTGGAAGGTTCATAGAATAACTGTCTGGACTTAACTAGCAAGCAGATGACCTCTGAATTTGTTGTCAGGGGTCATCTTTTTTATGCCAGGAAATATGTTATAATTTTGAAATCAAACACTTCCATTATAAACCAATCGTGGGTAGCAGGCGTTATATATATGAGAAGAAATCGAAGAGGGATGAATCTATGACACTCAAATGGTTGGATTGGGCAAAAGAGATACAGGCGATCAGCCAGGCCGGACTGGAATATACGAAGGATGTCTATGACATGGAACGGTTTGAGCAGCTGAGGGAGCTTAGCATCGAGATCATGCATGAGTATACGGAAGCAGGCGACGAGAAGATCCGTACGCTGTTTGCGAGCGAAACCGGATACCAAACGCCGAAGGTGGATGTCCGTGGTGTTATTTTTCAAGACGGAAAGCTGCTGCTGGTGAAGGAAAAGGCCGACGGGGCTTGGGCATTGCCCGGAGGATGGGCGGACATCGGTCTATCGCCTGCCGAAGTTGTTGTGAAGGAAGTGAAGGAAGAAGCGGGTTACGACGTGCGTGCAGGGAGGCTGCTGGCCGTATTGGATAAGAAATTTCATAACCATCCGCCTTCGGCCTTCCATGTGTACAAAATGTTCATTCAGTGCGACATTACGGGCGGAGCTGCAGGCGTGGGGACCGAGACGTCCGCTGTCGGTTTTTTCCGCCAGGACGAACTGCCTCCGCTGTCTGAGGAACGGAATACGAAGGAGCAATTGCAGCGAATGTTCCAATTCGAGAACAACCCGCATCTGCCGACTTGGCTGGATTAATCCATATAACAAAGGAGCGTAGACAATGTGAAGGGCTTTAAACCTTATAAGGACGTACCGGATGAAACAGAAATCAGGCGTAGATTCCATGGACGGATCAATATTTTCTTTTTCAGCGCATTTTTAATCTTTTGCGTCATTATCGTTCGCATGGCCATATTACAGTTCGTGGAGGGACCGGAGCTGGCAAGCCAGGAAACCGGGGGGGAGCAGAAGCATTTCCCGCTGCAGCCGATCAGGGGGTCCATCATCGATGCATCCGGCACCAAGCTAGCATACTCTACGGCTTCAAATTCACTATATATCACGCTCATGAAGGATTACAGCAAGAAGACGGACAAAGGAAAAGAAAACCGGCCGGAAGCGGAGGAGATGGCGAAGCGGCTTGTCCAGGCGTTTAACAAGTATGGGGACCCCAAGGCGGAACCGATAACGGTGAAGAAAGTGATTAAAGACCTGGATTTGGAATATATTAAGCATCATGGTTATGAACCGAGACGCATCAAGACGGATTTGACGAAGGAAGAGATCGCTTATTTCATGGAGAATCGTGCCAAGTTTCCCGGCATCCAGATCGTGGAGGAGAATGTAAGGCACTATGATCCGGATACGGTGGCCGTTCAGACGATCGGGTACTTAAAGAAGTTCAGAGGCTCCAAAGACCTTAAGGTTTATGAGGCTATTGATCAGAGCAACAAGGATCAGAAAAATCCCGGCTTGATCTACACGGAAGAAGAGTGGATTGGCTATGACGGATTGGAGCAGATGTTTCAGGAAGAACTGCGCGGCAAGAGCGGGTATCTCAGCATTCCGATCAATCCGCAGAATATGGTGGACGGCGTACCGACGATGATCGCTCCCGAAAAAGGCCTTGATATTCACACCACGATTCATAAAGACATTCAGCTTGCCACGGAGCAGGCCATTATGGATCAGCTCCAATATCTTCATACTCATCCGGTATCGGGTAAGTTACATAAGGATGCCTTAACCGGATATGCGGTCGCCATGGAGGTGGATACCGGTAATGTAGTCGCGATGGCGAGCATGCCGGATTACGACTCGAATGTGCGGGTAAATGGTGGCAAGATTACGCAGGATGTCGTAGACTCGTCGGGAAACGGGACTATTACGATCTATGGATCAGGTCGCTCGGGAAACGGCTTTGAATCCATGATCTTTCTCGGTTCCGTCATTAAACCGCTGACGGTGCTGATCGGGCTTAATGAGGGGTTATTTGGCATTAATGACACTTATCCTGATCAAGGGTACGCCACCATAGGTCGGGAAGGAAGCGAAACGAGGATATCCAACTCGGGCGGTCATCGAAACGGCCCCATCAAGCCGCAGTTAGCGATTCAGCAATCCTCGAATGCTTTTATGATTGATATGATCGGCAAAAGGCTTGTCAATAAGTATGGCGGGGAGAAGGGCGTTACGGTCTGGGATAAGTATATGGAGAAGTTTGGTCTTGGCGTCGTAACGGGGAGCGGTTTGCCCAACGAGCATAAAGGATTGAAAAATTATACCGATACAAAAGCAGCGGGAAGTAATCTGGCGGCGTTAGCCTACGCTTCCTTCGGTCAGCAGGGTAAATACACCCCTCTACAGCTTGCTCAATACACGGTGATGCTGGCGAATGAAGGCAAGCGCATCAAGCCGCAGCTGGTCAGCAAAATCACGGACCAGGATGGCAAGATAATCAAGAAATTCGGGCGCGAGGTTCTGAACGAGGTCGAGTTCCCCAAAGCGTATTGGCAGACCGTCAAGCGGGGGATGAATACGCAGGGGCTGGCAGCCTTCGAAGATTTTAAATATGATTTTGCCCGCAAAACAGGTACATCCGAGCAATCATATAAAGGTGTTAACCTTGATAACGGCGTCTTCATCGCCTTTGCTCCGCGCGACAACCCGAAATTGGCGGTGGCCGTGGTTGTGCCGGAGGGCGGCTTCGGCTCGCAAAGCGCCGCGCCGATTGCAAGGAAGATATTCGATGCTTATGACGAAGTCTACGGACTTGACGGAACGCCACATCCGAACAAGACTGAGGAGCAGACGAAGGATGGCGGCGAAGAAGAGACAGGGGACAATCGATAAGAAACGTAGACGCAGAATCGCGTTAAGATTAGTGATGGGAAAAGGGGCGATAAAGCAATGATTTTGAATGTAATTATTCTTGTTACAGCTGTCCTGTTAACCGGTTATTTTTCAATAAAATATCGCTTGTGGAAACGCATATAACAAACGGCAGGTTGTAGAGGCGAACTTGATCCTCTCCAATCCTGCCTTTTTTGTATCTCATTCAATCAATAAGGATTGCTCCTGATCTTCAGCACTTCCGAGAGAAAGGTAAGGGCCAGGCCTTGGCCCCAGCCTTGGATTCGCTTATCGGGCACGCCTCTGTAACCTGCGGCGTCTTTCATGACGGCCGTTCCCGCGGATACGCCGGTTACGGTACCATCCTCGGTAATCTTGGCCAAGATGCCGTCAATCGATTTCTGCGTGTATTTATTGTAGATGCGTCCCTTGGTCAGCAGGGCGGCGGCGATGCCGGCCGAGCCGGACGTTTCAAGCGGAGACTGCGGATCGGTCGTGATCGTATGCCACAGACCGGATTCATGCTGCAGCCGGACCAGGGCGCTGAGCTGATCGCGCAGCGATCCTTCGATGATCATGAAGGAAGGATGCGTAACCGGCACGAGTTCCAGGGCACGGGCCATCGTGATGGCGGCCCAGGCATTGCCCCGGCACCAGAAGACGCCTGACATATGGTTGCCGGCGATGTTGTCCCAGCCGTGGTAATAGAGATTCGTAACAGGATCCTGCAGGCAATCCTCATGGCCATGATACTGCTTCAGGCCATCCTCGAAGTAATCCTCCCGGTCCAGCATCACGCCGATCCGAAGCAGGAAGTAGCCTGCCATGAACATTGTATCGACCCATGCCTGCTCCGGAAATTTATACGTTTCGGAGTTCACCGTATGCTGAAAGATGCCGTTGCCGAAACGCAGCGCATCATGCGTGAGAAACTCGGCCATTTCCTTGGCCGTTTCAATATACCGCTCATCTTCATAAACCTCGTATAAGGTCAGCAGGGAGTGGCCGATGGAGACACCGTTGACGGACAGCTTGGGCAGACCTTCTTCCATATTTTCGTCGACCCAGGCTTTCAGCTGTTCCAGATATTCCTTTTTGCCGGTGGCCTTGTAGGCTTCGCATACCCCGTAAAAGGCGACCCCGCCCGGCCAGTCCCAGCTGAAGTCCATGCGAAAGGTCCGGTCAACCACGCGGTCTATAACATTCTCAATCTGTTGATCATCAAATACAAGTGCAGGCATGATGAGAAACTCCCTTCATATTCTATTTGCTTCTATCTGTATGAATTACCCTTTCAATCCCGTCGTGCTGATCCCTTCCACGATATATTTCTGGAAGATAAAGAAGACGATGACGACCGGCAGCAGCGATAAGGTAGCCATAGCAAACATGCCGCCCCAGTTATTAAGCGACTCCCCGTCAAGGAACAGCTTCAAGGCAAGTGACACCGGGTATTTCTCCGGATTGTTCAAATAAATGAGCGGATTGATGAAATCATCCCATCTCCAGTAGAAGGAGAAAATCGAGCACGTGATCAGAGCGGGTACGATCAATGGCACAACGATCCGGAAAAATATCCCGTATTTGCTGCATCCGTCAATCTTGGCGGCTTCATCCAGTTCCTTCGGAATGGTGCGGATAAATTGCATGATCAGGAAGATGAAGAACGGAATGCCAAAGAATTGGGGAACGATTAACGGCTTGAAGGAAGACAGCCAGCCGAATTTGGCGAACATGACATATTGCGGGACGATCACAACGTCATGGGGCAGCATCATCGTTATCATCATGCAGGCGAACCAGAACTGCTGTCCGAAGAACTTGGTCCGAGCCAATCCGAAGGCGACAAGCGCCGAGGAGGCGACGGCCCCAATGGTGGAGATGATGACAATGATAAAAGAATTTTTAAAGAAGGTACCGAAGGTAGTCCCGGCAAAACCCTTCCAGCCTGTAGCATAATTCGAGAATTCCAGCCGACTCGGAATCAAGCTGTAAGCTGTCGTGAATATTTCATGATTGGGTTTAAGCGAGCTGGCGACCAGCCACAGAATCGGATAGGTCATGCCGAGGGCGAACAATCCGACCAGGGTATGGTAGAGAACACGTCTGGATTTGGTCATAACCGTCAATCTCCTTTCGACTCGTAATGAACCCAGCGGGTGGATGATCTGAAGATGAGCAGGGTCAGGACACCAACGATAATGAGCATGATCCAGGCAAGCGCCGACGCGTATCCCATCTCAAAATGCGAGAACGCCTTGCGATACAAATAGAGCGAATAGAGCAGCGTCTGGTCCAGGGGCCCGCCTTCTCCGCGCGAAATAATGTAGGCCGGAGTGAAGGTCAGGAACGCCGAAATCGTCTGGAGCGTCAAATTAAACAAAATAATGGGGCTGAGCATAGGCAGCGTAATCTTGAAAAAGCGATGGACCGCATTGGCACCGTCCACGCTGGCAGCCTCATAGTAATCCTTCGGGATATTTTTCAAACCAGCCAGAAAAATGATCATCGAGGAGCCGAACTGCCAGATAGACAAGGCGATTAGTGTCCATAGCGCCGTACTCGGATTCCCGATCCAAGAGGTCGTGGAATGGATCCCGAAGAGCGAAAGGGCAGAGTTCACGAGTCCCTTGTCGCCAAAGATCTGCTGCCACATGATAGCCACGGCCACGCTTCCGCCAATGAGAGAGGGCAGGTAGAAGGCGGAGCGGTACAACCCTACGGCTTTGGTTGCGGTATTCAGAATCATGGCAACGAAGAGGGCGAATATGAGTCGCAGGGGAACGCTGGCGAATACATAGGTGAATGTGACCTGAAAGGACTTGCCGATCTTGTCGTCCTCCAGAAACAACCGCTCATAATTCCCCAAGCCCAGCCATCTTGGCGCTTCCATCAGATTGTAATTGGTGAACGAATAATACAGGGACGACAGGATTGGATATAAGGTAAAGATGAGAAAACCAAGAACGAACGGCGCTGAAAACACGTAACCGGTGATGTGCTCGTTCTCACGGAGCCTCTTCATAGATTTCAACCCCTACGATTCAGATTTGGTTGCGCCCCGTGCAGGGGTCACTGATGTAAAAAGGCATCTCTTGCACGGGAAAGACGTGCCGGAGATGCCTTGTCTAGCCGTGTCCTGGTTATTGCTGAGATCTGGCCAAGATGGCATTCGCTTCCTTGCGGAACTCGGCCGCGGCATCTTCGATCGAGATTTTCTTGAACAGGATGCGTTCGCTGAGATCTCGCAGCAGCTTCTCGATCTCCACCGCGCCGATCGGGTTAGGCGGATCGCCTGGCGTGCTGTTGGCCTCAGCCCAAGTAACATAGTCGAAAATTTTGGCTTCGTTCTCGGAGAGGAGCGGCTTGAGCGCTTCCTTCACCTTGGCGGATACGGGAACGCCGCGTTCGCCCTTGATCAGCTTGTTGGCCTCGATGTCGTTAATGAAGAAGCTGATGAATTTGGCGGCTTCTTCTTTATGCTTGGAGGTTTCGGTGACCGAGAAATACATCGAAGGTTTCAGGAAGAGTCCTTCTTTTGTTCCGGGTCCCGGCATCGGATTCAGCTCTAATGGACGATCGGTTACCAGATTGGCCACGGCGAGGAATTGGTTGGACCAGCCGGTGCCTGATATAGAGTTGCCAAGGACAATTTCATCCTCTTCGGCTACGCCTTTCTTCTGGGCTTCCTTGTCCAGGGACAGGATATATCCGTTGTCGTACCATTTCTGGTAGCGGGTGAAGTAATCGATAAAAGGCTGGTCGTCGCTGTATCCGATGGTTTTGCCGTCAGCGCTGTACATTTTCTGCCCGATGGTTCTTAGGTAGTACGGGAAGAAGACGTCATGCCGGTAAGCAAAGCCTCCGATTTGCAGGCCTTTTTCTTTGGCTTGGGCCCCCATCTTGTCCATGTCGTCCCAGGTCCATTCCTTGGACGGAATATCGATGCCGTTCTTCTTCATCGTCTCCACGTCGAATGTAGTCTGGAGTGCGTTCACGCCGAGGTTCATGGCAACCAGCTTGCCGCTAACCTCACCGCCGCTCAGCGCATTCTCGCTGACATCGGCGACATCGAGCTCGCCGCTCTCGGTAAACGGCTTCAAATCCGCCAGCTGATTCCGGCCTGCATATTGATTCAGGTAGGAGATGTCCATCTGGATAATGTCCGGAAGTCCGCCGGCCACCGCTTGGGGAGCAAGCTTCTTCCAATAGTCATCGAATGGAGCATACTCCGGCTCAATGGTGACATGCGGATTCTGGGACTCATACATCTCGATGACCTTCAAGGTATAATCATGCCGGGACTGACCGCCCCACCACGCAATGCGGAGCTTGACCGGATCCTTGCTATCGCTTGCAGCCGCCGGCGGCGTTTCCGTTCCGGTTCCGCCGTTTGCCGGTGGTTCTGCGGCGCCGCCGCCCGAACAGCCGATCAAACTTCCGATCAGGGAAAACATCAGAACCGCGTTTAACACTTTTTTCATTCCATTTCCTCCCCTTTGTTAATCAACCATTTCATGTCGCTTCAAATGTTAGTGCTTACATTCCCAATTATCTAGTTTTTGCGGGGAAAGAGTAAGGAAAAAAACCGTGCAATTTGTTTAAAAAGCAGAGATGTACGTACAAGTTAATCACTCTTTTTCATATATTCAGAGGGTGTACAGCCAATCTGTTTCTTGAACACTTGGCTGAAATATTGAGGATTATCGCCGAAACCGAGCCGTTCCGCCATTTCAAAAATTTTGATATCGGGATTGCTTGCCATCATTTCGGTTGCGCGCTTCATCCGAAGCTTCATTATGTAATTGGAGAACTTCTCGCCGGTCTCCTTCTTGAACAGCTTGCCGAGATAGTCGGCGTTCATATACAGCATGTCGTTTGCCACCAGATTAAGGGTAAGCTCCGAGTTCCCCAACTGCTCCTCGATAATCTCAACCACCTTGCGGACGATGGCATTATATTTGACCTTGTTTTGCTCGAAGTTTCGCAGCGTGATTTCCCGTACCGTTTTCTCCAAGAAAGATTGAATGGCTTGAAGCGTACTCATCTCGGCGATTTCCGGAATCCGTGCATAGTGTTCTTGCATCCCATCCGGGTCTGTTAGACGGATGAGGGATACATATTGCTGAATGACATAGGATTTGGTCATGTCGATACTAAGCTGCGCATGCTTCAGCTCCTGAACAAATTCGGCCAAGGCAAGCTCCGCTTCGTTGCGGTGGCCGGATCGGACCGGCATGCACAGGCGTTCCTCGTCGAGGACAAACGTTCCTTCCAGGCCGCCTGCGTGCAGCGTATCTTCCGTCGTGATCATCCCGCTCTCATCCAGATAGAAACGGTAGTTCAAGCATTGCAGCGTATCACGGTACAGCTTCCGGACCAGGGTAACAGGCCCGGGATCGCTGATCGCGATTGTGACGTCCATCTTGTAATACTGTTTAAAAGTACACCGGATATCCTGCAGCTGCTCATGGAGCCGCTGCTGATCATGTTGGTTCTCGATGAGCACCAGTACATGCTGTCCGATCGTCGTACTCAGCAGCGTTGTGTCCAACAGATCCTCCGCAATGTTCTTCACGGCAAATTGATGCTCGTATTCGACCGTGCCCTCCAGCTGGAACAATAGCAGCCGGACGGGCTGATCGAAATCGTATTCGAACAGGCTTCGGTACTCCTCCAGATCATGGCGCCCATAGGTCTTGTTGGTGACAAACTCTTTGAGCACCTGTTCTTTGACATGGGGCAGTACCTTCCGGAGCCGGTTCTTCATTTCCTGGACAAACGTTTCCTTGTTCCGGTCCTGGGTCAACTCGTTGATGACCTCTTTCAGCGCTCCTCCGATCTTGACCTCGTCGGTCGGCTTCAGCAGATAATGCTTCACGCCGTATTGCATGGCGCGGTTGGCATACTCGAATTCGCCGAAGCCGGACAGCAATACGAATTTGATATGAGGATGGGAGGCGTGGGTCTTGGCAACGAGCTCCAGACCGTCGAGCCCGGGCATGCGAATGTCGCAAACGACGATATCCGGGCTCTCCCTGACGATTTTTTCATATGCTTGAAATCCGTTCTGGGCCGTGCCAGCCAGCTCGGTTCGGTATGATCGCCAGTCCACCATCTGAGATATGCCATCCAGTATAATCCGTTCATCGTCCACAAGCAGAACTTTGTACATCCGAATCCCTCCGTTATTTGGGTAAATACAGAATTACACGGGTCCCAGGACCCGATCCGCTGTCAATGGACAAACCGTAGTGGTCGCCAAAAGCCAGCTTGATTCGTTCATCGATATTTAACAGTCCGATCCCGTTACCGCTGGTGGCTAAATCGCCATTTCGCAATTGCGTCAAGGTATCTGGTGCCATGCCGGGACCGTCATCCTCCACGATGACGCAGAACGCGGAAGGTGTCTCCTTGCAGAACAACGAAATTTGACAAGGGTCAACGGACGGCTCAAGCGCATAATGAATTGCATTTTCGAGCAGAGGCTGGAGAGACAGCTTGGGGATTTTGCGGTGCAGATCCTGCTCCTTAACATCCAGCGTAAACTCTAGTCGGTCTTCAAACCGGAACTTCTGTATGAGGACATAGTTTCGGACAATCTCCAGTTCTTCACCCAGTGTCAGAATCGGCTCCTTCAGACTGACGGAGTTACGGAGAAGGAAGGCTAACGCTTGCACCATGTCGGAGATTTGGGTTTGCTTGTTCATCTTCGCCAGCCAGTTTACGGATTCCAGCGTGTTATACAAAAAGTGGGGGTTGATTTGCGCTTGCAGCGCTTTGAACTCGGTCTCTTTGATCAACAACCGGTTTGAATAATTCTCGGTGATGAGGGCATTGATTCTTTCGATCATGAGACGGAATGTGCGATGCAGCAGGCCCAACTCGTTCATGGCGACAGGGGCGGCGTCCTGCGGGAGCACGTTGGCTTCCGCAAAGTTTCCTTTTTCCGCGAGCTTCATCCGGGTGATGAGACTTTCGATAGGACGTGTCAGACCCCGGCTGAATCGGATGCCGAGCAGAATCGCAACCGCGAAAATAACGGTGAACACGATGATGACAAGCTCTTTAATGAATATGATTTGCTTGAAGGTTTGGTTAAAGGGTGTAACATTCATATACGTCCAGCCCGTGTTGCCAGATCGATTATGTGCGATAAAGTAGGTATGGCCATCGATTTCCCGGGTTAGGTACCCGTTTCCGGACGACAGGGAGGATTGAATGACGACCGGATCGAAGTGCGGCGTTGCGGGATATATGACATCGGTACCGGAAGTTACGATCAGGTCGCTTTCCCCGCCGGCGGACTTCCGGACGATTTTGTCCATATTGATGCGTATGATGATGGTACCCAAATAGTTAAGATCGAACAAAGTGCCGGAATAGGATCTTATTTCCCGGGAAAGTAGAAGGGCAGAATCCGTATCGTCAGGGTATATCCAGCGCTCTCCCCCGTCCGCGTCCCCGGCAAGCTGAAGAATCAGCTCCTTCTTGGCAGGATCAATCGGGACAACACTGCCGACGTCCTGCTGCTGATCATACGAATCGATCAGGTGAATGGAGTAGAGCATGGGCTCGGAGCCTACGTAATTCAGGAGGCGGTCCACCAAATGCTGCCGGAGGATGAGCCTGTCATAGTCGGATTCGCTTCCGGCGATGGAACGTAATATATTCTGGATCTGGGTATCGGTAATGATATTAAAAGATAACTGTTCGATCCGCTCGAGCTCTGCCTCAATCGCGGAGGAAGACAGGTGAAGGACCTGGGATGATTTGAGGTACAGCTGCTCGTCGTAGATGGAGAAGGCATACTGCTGGACGATGACGGCGAACGTGAATGCCACGGCAACAATTAAGCTGATAAGAAGGGAAAGCTTATTTTTGATTTTCATATTTTTATAAATCGTTATCCATTTTTGCACGGCAACGTCTCCTTGCGCTGGTCCCAAAATGTTGTGTACACATTATGTACCGGGCTGTAAACGCTGTCAATACAAGCGCTGTTATTCCAGCACCTGGAATAATTAAAGGGGCTTTGCTTATGTAGTCGGTTATTTGAACAAGGAGAACGGTTATTTGAATTTATGTTCGGAGGCTCGCAGTTCATAATGGATTTAGATGGAATTTAACCGGGAGAGGTGAAATACGTTGCAATGGATGTATAAATTCGATTTTGGCACGGGAGCGCCGGGCCAAGAACATATCAAAATAAACGCTGAAACCTTATATAATCCTGACCTTGGCTACGGATTCCATTCCTTATCCAACGTCTCTGCCTTGAATCGGGCGGGGGAAGAGGCATTAAGGGGAGATTTTATCATACCGCTGAATGCTGCGTTTCAGGTCGATGTGATCGATGGTCTGTACACCCTGCATCTGCTGATGGGTGATGCCTGGTTTGATACCGAAACCTCGATTCGTGGAACGGAAGGTCAGATGCTGCTGGACGGGAAACATATACCGGCTGGCCACTTTGAACGATTTAGCATCACGGTGCCGGCCGTCCAAGGTAAAATCGTACTGACCTTCTCGGGCAGGGCTCCCCGGATTAATGCAATGGAAGTGGCACCTGCGCCACATGCTTGCAACTTGTTTTTGGCAGGGGATTCAACGGTAACGAACCAGCCTGCGGACGGTTATCCCTATGCCGGGTGGGGGCAAATGCTGCCCGCTTATATTAAAGCGGATGCGACTGTGAGCAATTATGCTCGTTCCGGTCGAAGCTCCAAGAGCTTTATTACGGAGGGATTATTGGAGCAAATACGTGAGAAGATGAAGCCTCATGATTATATGCTGATTCAGTTTGGCCATAACGACCAAAAGCGGGATGAGGAGAGGCATACGGAGCCTTTTTCGACATACAAGGAATTTTTAAAGAAATACGTGGATGTTTGCCGGGAGAAACAGGCGACGCCGATCCTGGTAACGCCCGTTCATCGTCGCTATTTTGATAGTAAGGGGCTATTGGAGGACACGCATGGCGATTATATCACGGCAGTGCGGGAACTGGCGGAGGAGGAGAATATACCCTTGGTCGATCTGGCGGCGCTGAGTTTGGAGTGTTTTAACCAGCTGGGTCCCGAAGGGACCAAATCCGTGTTTATGTGGGGGAGGCCAGGGGAGTTTCTTCTGTTTCCGCAGGGTGTCATGGACAACACTCATTTTCAAGAGCGCGGTGCGGCCCGATTAGCCGATATGGTGGTTGGCGGTTTGAAGGCGCTTGGCCTCCAGCCGTTGTCTCTGTTTCTGCGCTAGCATGATGGGTCGGGACGTGGATTAAAGGAATTTCTGCGTTAATAGCGAATCTAGTATCTATTCAAAATCCTTAAATCATGAGTTGTGAGGAGTGAAACACATGTCAAAAGGTGAAAAACATTGGATTATTCCGGATGGGTATATCCCTCCTGAAAGCAGCGGAGAACTAACCAGTCATGAATCCGTCTGTGTTTTGAACTTATCCGAGCAGGACGTTGTGGTTACGATTCATGCTTACTTCGAGGATCGTGATCCGTTGCTGGGAATGGAAACCATCGTACCAGCTAGAAGAACCAAACATATACGAACGAGCACGCTTCAAACGGACGTCGGGGACGGTATACCTCCAGGTATTCCTTATGCCATGGAAGTTACGAGCAGTGCACCCGTATTTGTTCAATACAGCCGTCTCGATTCGACTCAGCCCGAGAATGCCTTGATGAGTGTCATGGCGTATGCGGTAACCCGATCCTAAGGAAAGTCATTGAATGGTACAGGATATAATATATACCTCAGAGCCGCCAGAGGATTTTCGTCAATTGGAAGCATTGTACGCTTCGCTTGGTTGGAACTCTATTCATCTATCCGTTATCGAATTGAAAAGCATGTGTTTGCAGAGCTGGTATGCCATTTATGCTTATGAAGGACAGCGACTGGTAGGCATGGGACGTGTAATTTCCGATGGGGTGGTCACCGGCGTTATTTGCGGATTAGGCGTACATCCGAATTATCAGTTCAAGGGGATAGGACGACAGATCCTCCATCGATTGGTTGAACATTGCGAGAAGTCCCGGGTCTTCCCGCAACTGATGTGTGAAGAAGGGCTGGAACCGTATTATGAGAAGCTGGGTTTTCAGCGATTTACAATTGGCATGAAGAAGGATATAAAGCGAACTCATTCAACGGATGTCCCATAATCTTTGATCGTTACTTTCACCTCAGACTTCATCGGAACCTCACTAAATATTTGATCCCAATCTTTTTTGGTTGTTTTCCAAATACGAGGATATCTAATTCTCAATTGGTTTCCGAAGCCGGCAACGTCCGTTTTGTATTCATGTTGAATTTTATCCAGTACATTCTCAATTAAACGCTCCACCTCTTCTTCAACAGCTTTTTCCACTCTTTTCAAAAAGTCAGTATCGATGCTTTTCTCCGAAACCACCCAATGCTCGGCAATTCTTCCTTCAGACTCGATTTTTATATCAAACGAGATGTTATTCCCATTAACGTGAGGTATAATTTTACTTTTCATGGATATCACTTCGTATATAATTGGCTGGCCAGTCTCTCTATCAACGCTTTTTACCAAACCGCCTTTTCCATTTCCGGATATCCACGTTAAGCCCTCCAAGTCCTTTTCATTCAAAAAGCCGCGCAGTTTTTTAGTTTTCCCTTCAATGACGGCAGCTCCGGTGAATTTTATTTCTCCTTTCGTCGAAACGACATTTTGCAAAAGAAAGCTGGCTCCTGAATGCAGCTTCCCCTCTATCTTGGTAATTGTAGTAGGAGGCAGAATTTTGGTTGTTCTTCCGTGACCGTGTGTCATTTCAACGAGTTGAAACGCTGGAATATCCATTGGTTTGTTCGATTCTAGCGTTTGACTCGCACGGTTTCGAGCGATAAGAAGGAGTCCGCTTGGTCTCATCTCCTGTTCCCTAATATAAAAATCCAAAATCTTTTGCATATCCAGCGTACGTGCAAGATCCTCTCCAATGATAATCACTTTTGAATGCTCAGCAAAGGCGCGCTTGTCGATTCTTAATACCATATTACGCAAAGTCGGCAGGATCGCATCTCCTGTTTCAGAAACGTTATTGTAAGCTTTTTGTGGTGATGATCCTGGTTTTGTTCCTTTTCCTGTAGTCTCTGAGGTAACAAATTGATTGGTTATCGTAATTCGATTCAGGTGAGGCTGACCGCCTGCTTGTCCCGCTGACTCTTCCCGAGGACCTCCCTGTTTTTCCAAATCCATCGAAGTACCCACAATGAGTGCCAAATCTTCAATTTCTTTATTGCTCCAACATCCTGTAAGGGGCAGGATTATAAAAACCAACAGTGCACTCAAGAGGATCCGTATCGTGATGTGCTTCAAGCTTTTCCACCTCTCAGTTTCGATATTAGAAGTAAAATTACTGGCAGAACAGCAAATAATAATAGCGCGACATGTCCGATGATATCGCCAAATTCAAAAAGGTCATTGATATTTTTTGGAACCATGGCAATGACGTAAATAATCGGAATCAAGCCATATATAAATGGATGAATCTTCTTTTTGAAGAGCTGTGCCATCCCTAAAGCAGCTGCGTAATAGGTAATGGTAAAGGTCGTGAATATTTGCATAATCCATATTACCAGCAGCAAAGATTCAAACCGTTCAAAGATCAATCCGGGGATTTCAAAACTTCGCATAAGCTCAAGGGTAGGCCATGTACTCATGACCACTCCATCAATCGACAGGGCTCCGATGACCATGACAACGGTGATGACGTAAAAGAGCAAAGGGATGGAAACACCGATTAGAACAACTTTTACGGCTTTGTCCGGCTTTTGCATAAACGCAACAAGGAGCAGCATAATTTCAGAACCTAAAAATGCGAGAACGGTTGTCTTTATTCCTTTTAGCATGGGGCTAATTCCCAATCCTAATACGGGACGGAGATTATCGATCTCAAATATGCCTAAGCTCAAAAAGGCAACCAGTAAAAAGATGACGATCGTAATAGGGAATATGATTTCAAACAAACGGGCGAGCGTGTTGATTCCGCCTATGATCAGATAGAGACCTATCCACATGAAAGGCAGAATGATGGCCCAGGTGGGGGTGCCTTCCAGCAAAAAAAGGCCGGTTACTTCTGCCATTGTTCTGACTTCATAGGCAGAAATGGTAAAAAAGTAGCCGATAACAAGTAAACTGAAGAACCCGCCCATCCATTTACCTACAATTTCCTGGTTATATTGATAAAAGGTTTTTCCGGGGAATCGCTGGTTTAATTTCACGATGATCAACGCTACGAGCATGGCGATCATCCCGCCCAAAATCACGGTGATCCAAACATCCGGTGTTTTCACTTTCTCCACAGATGTTCGCGGTAGGGTTAGAATCCCGGCAGCAAGAATATAGTTGACGAGGATCACCGCTGCTTGCGAATTCGTAATTTGTTCTTTTGAACTACCTATCATGTTGGATTATTTCCTTTCATAGAGAGCTATCCTTTACGGATGGAGTCTTTCCTGTGTATCGCCTTCCGACGGCGTTTCATCTTCACGAGTGGCATACGAATCATAAAGTCTTTCCAATCACTTACTCGATATGGAACGATCGGAGTGACAAAGGCAACACCAAAACTCTCCAACCTTACTAAATGGCTGCAAAAGAAAAGGAAAAACAGAACGACACCGTATAATCCAAACACTGCAGCGAAAAACATGGCTATAAAACGAAGCATACGAAACGTAATCCCAGCGCTGTATTGAGGGATGGCAAAGGAAGAAATGGCGGTTAACGCCACCACGATCACCATAATTGGACTCACAATCCCCGCTTGTACGGCAGCTTCTCCTATGACCAGACCACCGACGATACCCATGGCCGGACCAATGGGTTTAGGTAATCGCAGCCCACCTTCCCGCAAAATCTCGATGGCTACTTCCATGATCAGAGCTTCGATTAGTGCCGGAAACGGTACACCTTCCCTCGTGCCCATGATAGACAAGGCCAGTTTGGTTGGGATCAATCCCTGGTGAAATGATACAAACGAAATATACAAGGAGGGTCCAAATAGCGATATAAAAGCCGCAAAATAACGCAACAGGCGGATGAGAAAAGTAGGTAACCAACGATCATAATAGTCCTCTGGTGAGTGCAGCATCATACTAAATGATATCGGAACGATCAAAGCGAAAGGCGTCCCATCTAACAAGATCGCTACTCGTCCTTCCATCAAGGCACTGTAAACGCGGTCGGGACGCTCTGTATTCTGTACTTGGGTAAAAGGACTGAGGTAATTATCCTCGATCAGCTGTTCTACATAGCCTGATTCCGGTACATCATCTATATTTATTTTTTGGATTCTTTTCTGGACCTCTTCCACCAAAGCAGGATCAGCCATATCTTTGATATAAGCAATGACAAGTTCTTTTTTTGAACTTTGCCCTACTTGAAACTTAATGATGGATAAGTTGTTGTTGTCACCATGCTGTCGTAAAAGAGCGGTATTATCACGTAACGATTCTGTGAAACCTACCCGTGGGCCTCTAACCAATGGTTCCGAAGACGGTTCTTCAATACTGCGCGATTTCCCTTTGGTCGTACCGAGAATGAGCACATGCTGCAATCCATCCACAAACAGTGCAGTCGAACCTGTCAATATCTTGGACGTTAAGTCATTAACATGTTGTGTTTCTGTTACTTCACTAATGGTAAGAACTTGATTTTTAATAAACTCGTTAGAAAGGACCCCATGCACAAGAGATGGATCCTGATTATTTTTTTCGGAGAAGCTCATCATAAGCGATTTCATAATGTGTTGGTCGATGAGCTCTTTATCCGACAGTCCGTCTACGAAAATGATGGCCGCACCAATGCCCGTGCCTCCAATGTAAAACTCCCTAAATTGCACATCCGAGTTATGGCCGATCCTTGTTCTCATCAGTTCAAGATCCAAGGCGAAGTTCCCCGAAAAACGGTTTATTGAGGTTTCAGCAGGATCCAAGGTTTTGTTGTTTTCATGGTCATGTTGTTTCATTGTTGAACCCCGCCATTTCTTCAGTCTTCCTTTGAGTTATGAACCCACTTAAAAAACCTTGAGATTATATATGGAACCATAAATGCAATGAACCCCTGCATAAAAACCTTCCAATCCGGAAGGTAGGAAAGCACCATTCTCCACATGTTAATCCCCCTGTTATGCCAACATTAGCGCCATTTAGGCGTAAGTCTCTATAATTCCATTATTATCTAAGCAACAACCGTTTAAACTTAATACATCGACGACTAAGCAGGAGTGGAACTAATGATTATTGAAAAGTTTGGCTTGACTAAAGACACTGGATACGCGAGAGGGAAATAATGTTAAAATAACTTCAGGCAGGTAGCTCGATGTACGTTAGGAGGTTCCATAAGATGAAGACATTGTCGGTAGGGATTATAGGGACCGGATTTGGCGGTACCGTTCATGCTCCCATTCTTCAGCTGCACCCGGGAATGGAGGTGAAATCCATTGCCAGTGTGCATCGACAGCGCACGGATGACCGCTCGTGGAATGGAATTCCGTATTACAGGAACTGGCGTGACATGATGGAGAGTGAGTCGCTTGATCTGGTATCGATCGTTTCGGCGCCCGTCCATCATTATGAAATGACGATGCTCGCCCTCCAGTCCGGCTATCATGTCCTGACGGAGAAGCCTCTGGGCATGAATACAGAGCAAACGTTACAGATGTGGAGAGAGTCAGAACGGGTAGATCGACAAGCTTTCGTTAATTTTCAATGGAGATGGACACCAATTCGGCAACGAATAAAGCACATGCTGCAAGGTAAAGAACTCGGAGACATACAGCATATCAAATATACAGGGAGCTTTTCCGGCCACTCCGTACTGTCTAATTCTTACCGGGGATGGGAAGCGCGCAGCGAGGATGGCGGTGGATTCCTGTTTGCGATCGGTTCGCATATGGTAGATTCCCTCTTGTGGTGGATGGACGAAGAAATTACAGAAGTGTACGGCGACCTGAGAACCCAGGTTCCGGCCTATAACGGAGATGCAGGGCTTGAGCTTAGGGATGCTGAGGATGCCTTTACCTTCACAGGGTGTTTTAAGGGTGGTGCTTCTTTCCTTGCGGATGTATTTTTTCCGGGGATCCGCGGAGCGGGATGGACGTTAGAGATCTATGGGACGAAGGGGACGCTGGTGATGCGAAATGATCATACCCTCGAATGCAGCTTCGGCGGGGCGTTTGAATCTATCCCGATGGTTCCGTTTGATCCACCGGCTAACCTGGAAGCCCCGGCAGTGCCCTATTATAACGGCTTCTATCAGATGATAGACGGCATATATCAGAGCATAACTGCAAATCGATCAATGTTGAATATGCCGAATTTCGAGGATGGCCACAAGGTACAAGCTGTTCTGGATGCGATTCGTCTTTCGTCCGTTACGAACAGCCGAGTCAGCGTTGATTATGGATCCATGATTCGAAATGGGTAATAGGAAAGTTAAAGCCCTTTACTCCGTATCCGAGACTGCCCGATTCCGCACATCGTTATAGTTACAACCAACTGAGCAAAACAAAATTTCGGGACATTTCCAAGCGGTTATTTGAGTTTCTTTGTGAGCTGCAGCTCCGCTACGGGCAGCGCATTGTGCTGGAGCATGATTTTTTTGGTGACTACGAGGATGTGTTCATGGATAGCTTTCACGATTATCCTGAAATCGGGTTTGTGCTGGATACGGCCAGACTTGATATTACCCGCAGGGCCTTTTACGGGTTTGACCCGTATCATTTTCTGGATCGGATGGCATCCCGGGTATATGTGGTCCATTACAGCAACGTATTTTATGATGAGGACAAGTTCACGCATCACCTGCCTGTCCTGCCGGAGCATGATCATGATGTGAATTACGGAGATGCTTACGCCTATATGCGGTATCTTGCAGATCGCAATTCACAGTTTCATGTAACGTTTGAACATAAAGCCAGTCTCATAACCCGCCAGCAGCTGCACCAGATTTATAGCCGGACGGCTTTGATGCTGGAAGAGCAGGGAGGGCACGTACTAATCCGGTAGTAAATCGGATAGATATAAAGAGTGGGCAGATAGCTTGCAGACCAATTGCCACAATATTGGGTACGGTGTTTTACCTGAACATCAGGTGGGGAGGAACCCTCTATGCTACAGAGCTTGATCGTTGTGTTTGTGCTGACGATGATTATTCATACGGCCGAAACCTTGTCGTACTCCGCAAGATATGCCGGAGTGAAGCTAAACAAGATCGCTGTTGCATTATCGTTGACGGGGATTATTGTGCTGGTTTCCCGAACGTCCAACTTAGTTCAAGCTCCGCTGACAGCCAAGTTTGTTGATTATGCGAAGTTGGATCCTTCATTTGATGTGCTCTCTTATTTCAGGGCGATTCTGTTAGCCGCCTCAATCGGAACCATTGTTGCAATCGCACTGTTTCCCACCTTTGTCAATCTGTTCAGCAGAGTCATCAGCAAGCTGGAGGTCGCCGGATCGATTCCGAAGCTGGTATCCAGTGTGACCATTGGACAGCTTAAGAACACAAGGCATTACATAAGAAAACCCAACTTGAAATGGAGTCAGTTTCGTTACTTAGGAGTACCTAAACGGTTTATTATCCTGAATATTGTGGTCACGGCTTTTTACACCGTAGGTGTCCTGTCATCCCTGTATGCAGCTCACCTCATTCCTCAGTACAGCACCACAGCATCTCAGGCATCCGGGTTAATCAACGGAATCGCGACCATTATTTTAACGATATTTATTGATCCCCAGCTTGGTTTGATTACCGATAAGGCGACTCGGAACGAGGAAGCGAGGGATCAGCTTGGCAAAGTATATACAATGCTGATGGTTTCAAGGTTTTTTGGGACCATGCTGGCACAACTCGTGATCATTCCAGCCGCTTATGTAATCAGTGAGATTGTGAAGTGGATATAAGGACTGTAATTGTTGTTTGAACGCCAGAAGGAGAGAGGAAGAATCGTAATGACGCGTAAACGTGTAGTGATGGAATCCGTGCTGTTTGCTGCAGCGATATATATAGGCTATTTTGTATTTATGATGCTGCAAGGCATGGTGCTAACACAGAGATATGGGCGGGATCTGGATCTGAGCAGGCAATATGAACAGACGGAATCCCTGCCGGCTCAGGCAGCTTTTGGAATGATTGAGCGGAATAGCGAATGGTTTACCGTGGCTGCAATTGGAGGCTTTATTGTATTAGGCTGCTTATATGGAAGTGTTAGATGGATGTTGGCAAAACGAAGACCGCAATCCTAACATTGGATTTTATAGAGTGAGCATAAACCCTGTCATGGATTCCTATCCAAGCCAGGGTTATTTGTCTTGAATATATGGTCGAAGTTGGATTATAGACCTTACGCATATTGGAAGTAATCCATACTAGAAGGTGTGGAAAAAGAGGACAAGATGAAGTTTATTGGGTCACCCAATTATCCGGTGTATCTGTATATTAGGTGCTGACAAGCCTTTAAAACGGTTATGTAAGCGCTATTTTTATGCTTGACAGCCTATTCGGATGCGTTTATGCTAAACATGCGGTTAATTGGGTCACCCAATTATCGTCTGCGCAAGTAGGGATAGAGAGGGTAGTCATATGACCATTAAGAAGATTAAATATCATCGGGTGTACGAGGATGTCATCGAACAGATCAAGAATTTGATTCTGGAAGGAAATCTGACCCCGGGCGACGTTCTTCCGACAGAGCGGGAGCTGGCCCAATCGTTTGGCATTAGTCGCGGGACATTGCGGGAAGCTTTCCGCATTCTGGAGCGCGAAGGATTGATCGAAGCCAGACCCGGAGGCGGGCGTTTCCTGAGCAAGGCACTGGATGTTGCCGAGGATCGCAGCCGCATCCTGGATAATATCGAACGTGCAACCATCATTGAGTTGTTAGAGGCGCGTGAATTGTTTGAGACCGGAATTGTGGAGCTGGCGGCAAAGCGCGCAACCGATGAGGATATCGCCGAGATTGAGGCAGCCTTCGCGACTTGGGGGGAGATCGATCAGAATGCGGACGATCGATCGAAGCCGGATCAAGCATTCCACTTGTCGATTGCGAAAGCCACGCATAACGTTGTACTCGTCAATATGATTGAATTGCATATGGATTTGCTGCAGCGGACACTGAGCAAAACCGCCCAGATTCCGGGTCGCAAGAGCGAGGTCTACGAAGAACATTTACTTATTTTGCAAGCCATTAAGGAACGTGACCCGGTAAAAGCGAAGCTGGCTTTGCTGAACCATCTCAGAAGGGTTAAAGAAAACATACAGAAAAACTACATTCATGTTTAAGAGGGGAGAAACGTCCCCCTTTTAGCACAAATTGGATAATCCAATTATCCAATGGTCATGGGTGAATATGTTGGTAGAGAGGGACTGCAGATGAATACAGACATTCGAATTCTATCACCCTGCGGCATGCTGGGATATGGATTTCCTGAACAATCCTTCCTGAACGGACTGGAGTTCGAGCTGCACGGCATCGTCGTTGATGCGGGCTCCACGGATGGAGGACCGCACAAGCTGGGCGCCGGCGTATCGATCGTCAGCAAGCGGGCGGTCAAGAAGGATCTGGACATTATGCTCACGAACGGTTTACCCCGGAAAATTCCGATCATCATCGGCTCGGCCGGGGGCTCGGGGGCACGGACCCATGTGAACTGGACGCTGGATATCATTGATGAGATTTTGGATGAGCGGGGGCTTCAGGCCAAGGTGTCCGTCATATGGGCCGACTTCACCCGGGAGGAAATTCATCAGGCGAAGGAAGAAGGGCGGATTAAGGCACTAAGTCCGAATATTCCGCCACTCACCAGTGAGTTGATTGACTCCACCAACAGCATCGTTGCCCAGATGGGACACGAGCCGATTGTGGAAGCGCTTCAACAAGGTGTGGACATCATCGTCTGCGGCCGGGCGTATGATCCTTCGCCTTTCGCGGCGATCGGGATCTATCACGGCAAGGACCCGGGGCTATCCTATCATCTGGGCAAAATTTTGGAATGCGGCGCATTGTGCGCGGAACCGGGAACCACCAAAGACAGCATTCTTGGCACGATCAGCGACCATTCGTTTACCGTTCAATCGCTTAACCCGAGCCGGACGTGCAGCCCGACCAGCGTTGCGGCCCATACCTTTTATGAGAAGGAACATCCGTTTATTCTGCACGGCCCCGGCTTTACGCTCGATTTGGAGAACTGCCGCTTCGAGGAAGAGGAGAAAGGCGTCGTTCGCGTAACCGGCAGTCGGTTCCTTCCGGCGGAGAAATACTTCATTAAGCTGGAAGGCGCTAGGCGCGTCGCGTATCGGACCTTCGTGGTCGCCGGGATCCGGGATCCGCTTCTGATCGGGAAGCTGGAAGAGGTTGAGGAATATGTTCGCAACCAGGCGCGGGAATATTACCGGGAAATTTCGGAATCGGATTATCGGATCCAATTTTACAACTACGGCAAGAATGGCGTTCTCGGGAGCAAGGAGCCTGAGTCGTTCGCCGGACATGAGGTCGGCGTCATGTTCGAAGTGGTGGCCAAGACGCAGGAATTGGCGAACAGCATCTGCGCGACGGTGCGCTCCACCTTTCTGCATTATGGCTATGAAGGCCGGAAATCAACGGCAGGCAATCTGGCATTTCCATTCGCGCCAAGCGATATCGAGTTCGGTCCTGTGTATGAGTTCTCCGTCTATCACCTGATGGAAATGAAAAATAATGCTTTTCGTATAGAGCATCGATAAGGAGGATCAAACCATGACAGAACTCGGCGATTTAGCGAAAGTGCTGCGAAGCAAAAACTCGGGACCCTTCGAAATTACATTAGACGTGTTGTTTGATTCCAAGGAGCAGTATGACAGAGTGAAACAGTCCGGCGTCATTACGAAAGGGACGATATGCGAGCTGTATCAGATAAGGGAGGAGCAGATTCATCATTTGGTATTTTTCGACCAGGCGCTGGGTTTCAAAATCACGATGTCGCGGGACATATCGTCGGGCAGTGTCGGCGATCGCGACGTGTACGGTGCCCAGCAGCATGCTCCCCTCATGAAACTATCCATTGAACATCTGGAGGAGGGGTAAGCCATGAAGGTATTAAGGCGATTAAGGCAGGATTGGGTACTGTACGCGATGCTGTCGCTGCCTCTGCTCTACTTTTTTATCTTTCACATCATTCCGCTGTACGGCATGAAACTCGCCTTTCAGGATTACCGGATTCTCGGGGATCATGTCTGGGTCGGGTGGAAGCACTTCAAGACGCTGTTCAGCTCGCCCGCCTTCACAAGCGTGCTGCAGAATACCATTATCATCAGCTTGATGAAAATCGTATTCGTGTTCCCGATTCCGATCATGCTGTCGCTTCTGATTAATGAAGTTCGGAGCACGAAATACCGCAAATATGTGCAATCCGTGGTCTATCTGCCACATTTCCTGTCCTGGGTCGTGATTGCCGGAATCTGGATCAGTCTCTTGAACCCTGCCGAAGGCGGAGTCAATCTGATAGCGAATTTCTTTCAACTGCCATCCGTGGATTACATGACCAGCAAGGAGCATATCCGTTGGGTGCTCGTATTCTCCGAAATCTGGAGAAGCGCCGGCTGGGATTCGATCATTTATCTGGCAGCCATCATGAAAATCAGCCCAGGATTGTATGAAGCAGCCAAGATGGACGGGGCGACCCGGCTGCAGCAGATGAGGTTCATTACGCTTCCTCATTTATACAGCACAGTTGTAACCGTCTTCATTCTGAATCTGGGCTTCTTCATGAATGCCGGTTTTGATCAGGTGTTTAACTTTATGAACGATTCCATCATCAGTGTGGTGGATATTCTGGACACATATGTGTACCGAATCGGTATCGGGAACGGACAGTTTGCTTACGCAACTGCAGCAAGTCTGTTCAAGGGCGTGATCGGTATCATCCTCATCCTGGGCACGCATTTCATATCGAAGCGCTTCTCGGGCAAGGGCGTCTGGTAAAGGAGGGATTTAAGGGTGAGACGGCTGGAAATATCCAAAATCGTCATTTATCTCATGTTGTTTGTGTTCACGCTCATGGTATTGGTTCCTCTCCTGAATCTGCTGGCGCTGTCCTTAACCGATCCCGGCAAAGCCCATCTGATGGGCGGACTGGACATCTTTCCGAAGGGATTCTCAACAATCAATTACCAACTGTTATTGTCCAATCCCTTGATTACAGGCAGTATTCTGAATTCCGTATGGATTACCGTAGCAGGCACATTCCTGAATCTGCTGCTAACCTCCATGGCGGCGTACGTGCTGGCGAGAACCGATTTTATCGGTAAAAAGGTTGTGTTGTTCTTTCTGATCGTCATTATGGTGTTTGAGCCGGGCATGATCCCCGAATACCTGCTGGTAAAGGATCTCGGACTGATGAATACGCTAACATCACTGATTCTGTACAAAGCGATCAACGTGTACTATCTCTTTATTCTCATGCGGTTCATTCAGGACATACCGGAGGAGATTCTGGAGGCATCTCGAATCGATGGGGCAGGTCATTTCCGCTTATACAGCCGAATCATACTGCCGTTGTCCAAACCGGGGCTGGCGACCTTGGGCTTGTTTTACGGGGTGTACCACTGGAATGAATATTTCAGAGCGACGCTCTACATTTCGGACCCGACCAAATGGCCGCTGCAGGTCGTGCTTAGACAATTCGTTGTCCGCAAGGACAATACGTCCCTGATCGGCAACCAGAACATGTTCGACAGCTCGATCAACTTTGATTTTGCTTCCCTGCAGGCAGGTACGATCATGATTGCAATTGTGCCGCTGTTATTCCTATATCCGTTCATTTTGAAATATTACGCGAAAGGCGAACTGGAGGGTGGAGTGAAGGATTAAGCGGGAAGGCGAAGTCAGCTTACTTATAAGGCATGAATGTTCAAATTCATAAAAAGGGGAGAAAGATGAACATGAAAAAATTAAGCCTTTTACTCATCGTTGCCATGCTGGTTATGGTCATGTCGGCATGCACATCGACATCAAACACGCCGGGAGCGGGTCAAGCCGAACCCGGGACTACCCAGCCGGATGGAAGCGGTGATCCCGTTACATTGAAGATCGTGTATAAGGATGAAGGAACGGCGAACCCTGTTTCGGTTAAATTCTTCGAGACCTTGGAGAAATCCCTGGCCGAAGACGAAGGATTGAAAGTGAAATTCGAGCTTGTCGATCTGGCACAGGGCAGTTATGCCGAGAACCTGAATCTTCTGCTGTTAGGCGGAACTATTCCGGATATCATCTACTTTCAGGGCGGCGACCAGCAAATTGCCGAACAAGGCCTGCTGGAGGATCTGACGCCTTACATTGAAAAATCCACTTACATTAAAGATATCATCGAGCCGCATAACCAAACGCGGATGGCAAGCTATCCGTATCTGCTGTGGATCAAACCGCTCGCTCCGAAGACCCCGGTCATCCGGGCCGACTGGTTTAATGCCATGGATAGCTCCAAGGCCCTGATGGAGAACCCGACCGTTGACAATTATTATGCCTTCTTCAAGGAACTGGTGGAGAAGAAGCCGGGTGAAGGCAAGCCGAGCTACGCGCTGACGGCAGCAGGCGATATTGCTGAGATCAACTTTATTTTCAATACGGCTTTCGGTTTAGATACGACTTGGCTTAAGAAGGAAGACGGAACGTATGAGTACTCCAAGGTTTCCCAGAAGGAAAAAGAAAAGCTGACGTTCTACAACAAGCTCTACAAGGAAGGGCTGCTTGACCCGCAATTCATTACGAAGCAATGGGATACGAAGGAAGACGCCTTCTATAAAGGTGAGGCTGCCGTTATTACGGGCACAGCCGGCAAAATCATCGATTTGTATGACGGAAGAATGCAGGAACTCGGCGGAGATGACGCCAATCTGATCGTGCTCCCGCCTGCTAAAGGCGAGGCTCAAGGCTTCGGGGCCACCGATGTTACGAAGGAATCCAGAGGACTTGCGATCTCCTCGCAATCTCCGCATAAAGACGTAGCGTTCAAGGTATTCGATTACCTTGCAAGTCCGAAGGGGCAAATGCTGGACCGCCTCGGTTTCGAAGAGGAGCATTACAAGGTGGTTGACGGCGAAATCGAGCTTAACGAGAAATACTACAGCGAATGGTATGCGCGTTTCTGGGAGCCGACCGAGA
Organism: Paenibacillus sp. QJM3NY_38; assembly: GCF_056173265.1. Taxonomy (NCBI): domain Bacteria; kingdom Bacillati; phylum Bacillota; class Bacilli; order Caryophanales; family Paenibacillaceae; genus Paenibacillus; species Paenibacillus sp. QJM3NY_38. Next base: position 4,827,078 of record NZ_CM149665.1, on the reverse strand, counting down.
TCAAATCCGAAACGCCTTTGAAAACGCCGCTCCTTGGTGAGCCTGGAACCGAATCGTTGAAAATGGCTGGCGATTTCTACACGGAAGACAATAATTTCATCATCCCTGAGCAATTCATTGCGAACTGGGATGCGATGAACAATCTGTACAAGGAATATTCGACGGACTTTATTACAGGCAAGAAGGACTTGTCCCAATTCGACCAATTCGTTGAAGCATGGAATGCTGCAGGCGGAGCAGAGATAACGAAATACGCCAACGAAAACATCAAGTAAGGAGCCTATAACTATGACTTCGTTTCGTGACCGGGTGAGGGGCGTGGTGATATCCACCGCGCTCGGAGACGCAATGGGAGCTCCAATCGAGAAATTGACGTACGGGGAGATCAAGTCCAAGTACGGACGCGTAGAATCCCTCATGACAAGGTGGCATAAGATGGATCTGCCCCCCGACGTCCGGCTTGGCCGTGTAAGAGGCGATGGCATTGTCACGGACGATACGCTGATGACCATTGCGCTTATGAACGTGTATCTTACCGAGGGCAGGCATCTGGATGCCTATGATATGGGCAACGAGTTCGTGAAGGAGATCGCGTTCCGCAAGACGTTTGTTCCTGAGCTGAATGAGGAAACGCTGATCATTGACCGGTTGTTCTATCCGGAAAAATATATCTTTATGCGTCATGTGCTGGCCAATTGCGATCCGAGAGAAGGCGGCATCGGGAATATGGTGAACTGCGGGGCGGCGATGTACATCGCCCCGATCGGGATCGTCAATGCAGGCAATCCAAAGGCGGCTTATGATGAAGCCATCCTGTTTGCGATGGGTCACCAGAGCAGTTACGGCCTGGAAGCCGCGGGCGTTCTGGCCGCTTGCGTGGCGAAGGCGTTTGAGCCGGGGGTGAGTGTGGACGATATCGTCCACACCGCCATCAGTCTGGCAAAAGACGGCACGAAAGCTGCCATTCAAGAGATGACGCAAGCTGCCCGCGAACTGCGGCAGGAGCGGGATGATATGGACAAAGTGATCAAGGTATTCCAAGCGATCATGCTTAAGTATTCGCCGATGGGCGATGACGTGAGCCGCCACATTAACAAGGTTGGCATCCCGAGCAACCATTATACGCCGAGCCGTTTATGGTCGATTGAAGAGCTGCCGATGGCACTGGCGTTTATCGTTCTCAATGACGGTGATTACTATCGTTCGATTCTGGACGGGGTTAACTCCGGCCGTGATACCGACTCAATCGGCGTCATGGCCGGGGTGATCCTGGGCGCCATGTATGGCAGCGAGGTTATCCGCAAGGAAGATATTAAGCAGCTGAATAAGGTGAACCGCTTGGACCTGTGCGCTATCGCTGATCGGTTCAGCGGCATTGCCGCGAAGATCATTGAGGAGGATATTCGCATCAATGAGTCTCGGAAGACCATAGTGAGTCGTTAGCTTTAAACAGTACTAAGAACCACAACGGATAAAGAAAATGCTTTAAATAGGAGGGAGAGCAAATGATACCTAAACAATATGTAGAGACGGTATATGCGGGATTCATCGGCATGAACATTGGCATAAGGCTGGGTGCTCCCATCGAACCGGTGGCTTGGACGTATGAACGCATTCGGGATGTATACGGCGATATACGGGATTATGTGAAGCCATATACAACCTTTGCCGCCGACGATGACGCCAACGGTCCGGTTTTCTTTATCCGCGCGCTGTATGACGATGCGACAGACCGTGAGCTTGAGCCGGAGGATGTGGGCAAAGCATGGCTTAATTACGCAAGGGAAGGGATCGGCATGTTCTGGTGGGGCGGTGAGGATATCAGCACCGAGCACCGCGCCTATGTGAATTTGCGCAAAGGCATTCCGGCTCCTCGTTCGGGCTCGATCGAGGTCAACGGCACGGAGATGGCGGAGCAGATCGGCGGCCAGATCTTCATCGATTCCTGGGGTCTGCTGTTCCCGGGGCAAGCGGAGAAAGCGGCGGATTACGCGGAAAAAGCGGCCAGCGTCTCCCATGACGGCAACGGGCTGTATGGCGCCCGCTTCATGGCCGCCTGCATAGCCAAAGCCTTTGATGCTTCATCCATGGATGAGATTATTGCGGAAGGCCTGCGCATGATTCCGGATGACTCCACTTATGCGCGCGTGGTCCATGCGGTGATGGACTTCCACCGGGAGCAGCCTTCCGATTTCCGTGCTTGCCGCCAGTATTTGGAGGACCATTGGGGATACGATAAATATACGGGAGTATGCCACATTATCCCGAATGCGGGCGTGTGCGTGCTTGCCCTTCTGTATGGCGAGGGAGATTTTGCGCGCACGGTCGAAATCGCGTCGATGTGCGGCTGGGACACCGATTGCAATGCAGGCAACGTGGGAACGATCCTCGGCGTTTACAGAGGTCTGGCGGGTATTCCCGAACATTACCGAAAGCCGATCAATGACTTCATCGTGGCTTCCAGCGTGTCCGGCTATTTGAATTTGGTGGATTTTCCGACATTCGCCAAAGAGCTTGCACTGCTTGGCTACCGCCTCAACGGAGAGAAAGCACCTGAAGAGCTGGCACGTCGGGTGAGGCAGGGCGAGGTGTCTTTCGATTTCGACCTGCCGGGGTCTACGCATGGATTCCGGACGAGCCATGCCTTCAAAACGCCGGTCGTTCGCCATTCGACGAAACATGTTTATGATAGCAGAGGATCGCTTGAAGTAGTTTTTGACAGACTGGTGGAAGGGGACAGCAGCAAGATCTACTATAAACCGTTCTATCGCCGGGCGGAGTTTAACGATGAGAAATATAAGCCGACCTTTGCCCCTCTGGCCTACAGCGGGCAGACCATATCCGCCCGCATTTATGTGGATCAGTGGGAAGGCGAACCAATTACCTTGACTCCGTATGTACGCAATACCTATACGCAGGAGGACGTGCGTATGGCTGCGTTTACTCCCGTGTGCGGAGAGTGGAACGCTGTTCAATTCGTCATTCCGGATACGGAAGGTGCCATGATTGATGAGATCGGATGGATACTCGAGAGCCCGTCGCCGCTATTGAATCGTGCCATCGGAAGTTTGTTCGTCGGGCAATTCCGCATCACGGGAGCTGCGGATTATACGATCGATTTTGCCAAGCAAGCCAAAGAATTCGCTTCGATCACGCCATTCTCGCATCATCGAGGAACATGGGAGCTGCGTGATGGAACGATGCATTGCACATCGAAAGGAGACACCTCGTCCTATTCCGGCAATTACTATGCTGAAGATATGGAGATTGAAGCGACCATCAAACCGATATCCGGCACCAGCCATTGTCTGATTACAAGAGCGCAGGGCGTCATGCGTCATTATCTGGCCGGGTTCGATGGCCCCAATTCCGTATCGTTTATCAAACAGGATTTTGGGATCAAGCGGCTGATTACGGCAAGATACGATTGGGCATTGGGTCAAGAATACCGCCTGAAGCTGGTGTCCGAGAAGGATCGGTTCATCTTGTATATTAATGGAGAGAATGTGCTGGAATGCAAGGAAACCGCTTATGGTCATGGCATGTTCGGCTTTGGCTGCTTAGATGACGGCGAGAATGAGATCAAGGATGTTCGTGTTCGTACATCAGAGCCGAAGTCGGTATAAGAGAAAGGAGCGGATTATCTTTGCGCAAGCTGGTTGTCATTGGCAGCATTAATATGGATGTTGTGAGTACTGTAGAGCAGTTCCCCCGCCCGGGGGAAACGATTCATAGCAAGGGCACATCTTTTTTTCCTGGGGGGAAAGGGGCAAATCAGGCTGTGGCGGCAGCCTCGGCGGGTGCGGATTGTGCCATGGTCGGCGCGGTTGGTCTTGATCCATTTGGGAAGACCCTGGTTGCTTCTTTGGAGGAACGAGGCGTTGGCGTTACTTCCGTCCTCTCCAAGACAGGCACCTCGGGGATGGCGATCATCACGGTCAACGAGGAAGGCGAGAATTATATTGTGCTGTCGGAAGGAGCCAATGGGCGGTTGACTGAAGAAGACGTAGCGACAGAGGTGAAATGGGATGGAGTATATGCCGTGCTGCTGCAGAATGAAATTCCGTGGCAGACGACGGAGTACGTTATCCAATCGGCCAACAAGGCAGGCGTTCGCGTCTGGTTGAATCCGGCGCCTGCGCGAGAGGTCCCTCATGACGTGCTGCCGCTGATCGATACATTAATTGTGAACGAGACCGAAGCGGAAGTGGTAAGCGGCTTGAAGGTGGAGGACGCGGTTACAGCGGATGCAGCGGCAGCGTCGATCATCGGCAGAGGCACCTCCAACGTGATCATCACCCTTGGCGAGCAGGGCTGCTTCTATGGGAATGCCAAGGGTGAGCGTTTCACCGTTCCGGCTTTCCGTGTCACACCCGTGGATACCACGGCGGCAGGAGATACCTTCATCGGTGCTTATGCGGCGGCTTGCACGGAGGGATTGGAAACGGAAGAGGCCCTTCAGTTTGCAACTGCAGCGGCTGCACTGACGGTAACCCGGCCAGGCGCACAAGCCTCTATACCGTCCAAGGAAGAGATTATGGCTTTTATAAATAAATAATTCGTTGCAAAAAGCGAGAGGGCGTCTTTGTTGCCTTCTCGCTTTTGTTATATTCCCCCTCGTATTTCGAATATGCGCGATAGGCGTACGATGACGACGATCCGCCATTCATTCCGGATCTGATGAGGCTGCAGTGATTATGATCCCTGTCATGTGAGATCTAAATGGAGATGCCCGACATGTTCTGCCGAACCCTTTCATATATGTAAGAGTGATGATAATGAATCTATGAAATGGGGTATCTGCTCATGGCAAAACAAAAAAGAGGCAAATCCTTGTGGAACCTACCAACTCGCGCCCGCGGTACATGCCCGGTATGCAAGAGTACGCGGACTAAACTGTTGTATCCCCGGACCAAATCGGACGGGACTGCCCTGAAAGTGTGCAAGCGCTGTGACGGCGCTTCGCAGGAGCGGGTGGACGCGGCTGTGTAGCTATCACACCAGCGGCCTTGATTGGACGAACGTCGGGATAGTCTTGTGCATATCGTGCATAGCTCTTCGAAATACGGCTTATAATGCTCCCTCACAACATACCGAAGTCAAACCATCTCAAGTCGCAGCTGTTAGTGCGCATGCTCAGGTTTCAGTCCGGCATGCTGCACGGGTGGCACCCGCTGCGCCTATAATCCCTGCCTGTCTTGCCGTTCAGGGATTATTTGGAATATAATAGTTTTTACCAAAGAGCGTGCATAGACCGTATTCCACGTGAAGCGGTCTATGCTTTTTTAAGAGATAAGAAAGTATAATCGGCGAAGAGGAATATCAGGTTACTGGAGGTGGATGGATGTTAGAGGAACGGTTAAAGGAATACATAAGCCAGCATAAGCAATTGATGACGGATTTGCGCATCGTTCGCGACTTAGGACTGCCGCAGTGCTATATTGCTGCAGGCTACATTCGAAATTATGTGTGGGACCTGCTTCATGGGTTGGAAGGGACGGATCGGCATACGGATATCGATGTCGTATACTTCGATCCGGAGGATGTTTCTGTAGAGCGGGATATTCGATTGGAAGAGCTTCTTAGAACAACAACGGCGAACCCGAAATGGTCAGTCAAGAATCAGGCCAGAATGCATGTGAAGAATGGAGATGAGCCTTATAACTCGACCCAAGCAGCGTTAACCTATTGGCCGGAGACGGCGACCGCGGTCGGGGCAAGGCTGAACTTCGAAGAAGAGCTTGAGCTCTGCTGTCCTTATGGATTGGAGGATTTATTTGCGCTTCGGGTTCGCAGAAGTCCTAACTTTCATAAGCCGAGCTATTATTTGGAACGGGTAGCGAAGAAGCAATGGAAGGATCAGTGGCCGCAGCTAACGATAAGCGATGATTAGATAAGGGTACCCTATATCCTAGCAGGAGTTGCAGTGAGCAAGGAAATGGGCTGTCCGTATTGAATTTATAGGTAGGCCTTATAACGGCCGGAACAAGGGGCTATCGCATGGACATATTCAACTGCGCACGTCAAAAGGAAATATTGTATCACGAGACACTGTACGAAGAAACCGTATTGTTTCAGCCTGGGAGCTGGTTAGCCAAGCCTGTGCAGACAGTCCTCGATCATCTGGAATTATTGTCGTTTCATGAGATGCGGGTATTGGATCTGGCCTGTGGCGTCGGGCGTAACAGTATCCCGGTTGCGCAGCGGATCCAAGCGGCGAACGGGCAGGTCGTCTGCGTGGATCTGCTGCCATCGGCAGTCGAGAAGCTGCGGCAGTATGCGGTACTACATGGCGTAAGCTCAAACCTTGAGGCCATTGTGGCAGACGTAGAGCACTATGAAATTGCCGTGGATACTTATCATTACGTCATCGCATGCTCATGCCTGGAGCATATGAGCTCCGAGGATGCCTTCGTATCCAAGATCGAACAGATGCAGGCAGGAACCGTGCACCAGGGCATACACTGCATCATGATGAGCACAGAGGTGAAGGAAATCGATCAGGAAACGGGCTTGGAGGAGGAAGGTTTAATCGAGCTGAATCTGTCCGCGGACAGAGCCTTTTCCATCCTCGATGAGCTGTATTCGGAATGGGAGATCTTCACGAGGCGTCAGGTGCAGCAGGATATTCAAGAAGTGAAGGGTGGGAGAGACGTACTTTTTCGAAGTCAATGGATCACCTTCACTGCAAGAAAAGGAGTGTGTTAACTGTGGTGAAACATACGCATCTCGGCGTTTATGGAGTATTGATTCAGCATGATCATATCCTGTTGATCCAGAAAGCGAGAGGGCCGCACAAGGGGAAGTGGGATTTACCGGGCGGCTCCATTGAGTTCGGAGAAGAGCCGGAGCATACGCTGCAGCGCGAATTTATAGAGGAAACCGGGCTTGCTCCAATTAAGGGGAGCATTCGGACGGCTGTATCCTACACGATCGTATATCAGTATGAAGCGAATCAGATGGAAGAACTGCATCACATCGGCATCATGTATGATGTCGAGCTGCTGGATCATCAAGCCGTGATCAAGACGGACGGAGACGGCCAAGACTCATTAGGAGCAAAATGGATTCCCTTGGAGTCATTGGGGTTGTTACCGTTAACACCGTTTGTAGAGATGATGATGGAGCTCGTATTAAAGGGTGAGACTTCTAAAGAAGCAGAGGTTGAAGGATGACGACTTTCTATTTTGTGAGACATGCGGAATCTCCATTTCTCGATGGGAAGGAAAGGTCGAGGGGATTGTCTGCCGAGGGTTCCCTCGCTGCGATTCGAGTCAAGGACATGCTCCTGGGTGAAGGGATTGACGCTATCATATCAAGCCCTTATCAACGAGCCAAGGATACGGTCCAACCATTGGCGGACGCTTTGGGATTGCCGATTACGGAGTATGAGGACTTAAGGGAACGGAAGGTCGGGGATTTTCAGGGGCATTCCTTCCTCGATGCCAAGAAGATCCTTTTTCAGGATCCAACTACCTTCTTCCCTGGAGGGGAATCCAGCAAAAGCGCGCAAAGCCGAGCAGTCCAGGTGCTAAAGGAAATCCTGAATAAACATATCGGAAAGTCTGTCGTGATTGGCACCCACGGCGACATTATGACACTCATGCTGCAGCATTATGATCAACGATTCGATTATCATTTCTGGTTAGGTACAACGCTGCCGGATATTTACCGAGCCGAGTTTGAGGAAGGGCGGCTTGTCAATATCGCGCGGTTATGGAACGAGCCATAGGGCTGGAGTACTTTGCATGATATAAAAGGGGGCTGCCCCCTACGACGGTTTGCTCACTTGACGGACGGTTCGTCATACTCGAAAATGAGTCCAATGAAGAATGGCTGTGCTCAGGATGTTATCCTAGCACAGCCATTTCTTGCATTTCGGCTCGTTGCCGCTTCAAAAGCGCGTATACAATATGTAGAGTGTAGCTAGCTTAAAATTTGAAAATGTTGATCGTTTTTTGCAGCCGGAAAACGGCATTATTCATTGTTTCCGCTTCCTCGGCCATCTTCTGGATCGATGAGATGCCTTCATTCATGGAGGCCGACACCTGCTCCGTTCCAGCGGCGGATTGCTGCGTGATCGCCGATATATTCTGAATCGCGGAAGAAATGCTCTTCGCACTTTCGAGCATGGATTCGCTCTCCTTGGAGAAAGCGGCGATCTGTTCCGAAATATACTGAACACTGTTTACAATCTCCATGAACACCAGCTCAGCCTCACGGATCATTTCGGTTTGCTGCCTGACGACCTCTTCATTAATTTTAATGTTCTGGGTGGCATGTTTCACGTCCGATTCGATGCTCCGTACGAGATTGAATACTTCCCGTGTTGATGACGTGGATTCTTCGGCCAATTTACGCACCTCTTGGGCGACAATCGCAAAGCCGGCGCCGTGCTCGCCTGCTCTTGCCGCTTCAATAGATGCGTTCAAGGATAACAAATTGGTCTGATCGGCAAGTTCCGAGATCGTCTCCGTGATCTGCGTAATTCCTCTGGCACTCCGGGCCAGTGCATCAATGGACTCCGCGACTTTGGCCGTTGCGTCAATATTACGCTGCATTCCTGCAGACTGCTTGGCGACGGAGTCCCTTCCTTGCTCAACCAGTCCCAGCGTTTCGATCGAACGGGTATTCATTTCCTGGGTTGAATGCGTATAGTTGCTGACCTTCTCCTCGATCTCGCCAATGGAATGTGTCATTTCGGCTACGTCTTCCGAAATTTCGTTAGCCCCGACGGCCAGCTCATTGGAAGATAAGGAGACTTGATTCATCACTTGAATGAGCTCCTGGTTTTTAATCGAGATATTGGAGCTTGAGGTCATGACCTGACGCGTAATATCCGAGGTTTCCTGCAATATTTTACGAAGCTTGTCCACCATGCTGTTGAATGTTCTGCTGAGATCGTTCATGCCCCCAACCTCTTCTACCTGGAAGGTGAAGTCGCCTTTCGCGATTTTGGCAGAAACGCTGGAGATTTCCGCAAAGGAGTTGGTAAGCGTTTTCTCAATTAGACGAGAAAGAGGAAAAGTAAGACCGGTTAGTACCACCACGATGACCACGCCAATGATTGCTTTACCCATTAGAATAAATGCAAGCAGCATTGGAACCGCAAACAAAGCGGCAATGAGAAAACAGGCTGTAGTAATTTTTCGTGAGATAGGGAGTCTGTTGAACCATGCCATAAGAATGAGTCCTCCTCAACAACATAGGATATATTTACCATGATTATAGCATCGACGGGCAAAACTAGATAGGACGAATTGACAAAAAGTGTTGGATTAGGTCGAAAGAACTGAAAATGAGGAGGGAAGAGGGGATACGTAGCAAATATACGAATCCCCACTTGATGCACAGATATGAAAAGGTTTTATTTTACTGCCCGGAATAAGGCGGAAGCGAGATAGTCGGTATTATCCAGAATCATGCGGTCATGCTTGAACAGCGTTTCCCAGAGCGCAACATCGAACAGGAGTCCTTTATCGCGCTGTTCAAATGTATCCAGATGACGTGTCTGCTCTTCCTTTAACTGCTCATTGAAGTGGTTGTACTCCAGAATTTCTTCCTGTTTAAACCCGCAAGCCAAGAGGGAGTCCGCCCATTCTTCTCTCATCATCAGATTAGGTATTCCGAAGAATTCGAGCAGTTCCTGAAGCTTTGCTTCCGGCATGGGTTTATCTAGCAGTAATTCTCTGTCCAGCAGGACGCCTCCGCGATCCAGAACGCGGTAATATTCGGGCAGCGATTTCGAAGTATTCGTAAATACGGTAACAGACTCGGCCATGATCAGATCAAATTGGTTGTCCTCGAAAGGCAATGCGCATACATCCGCTTGATGGAACTGCACGTCGATTTCCATCGCTTCGGCTCGTGCTCGTGCTTTTTTGATCATATTTTCGTTCAGATCAATAGCGGTCACTTGATACCCCATCTCCGAAAGATGGCATGCGGTTCTGCCAGTTCCGCACCCCACCTCCAGAATGCGGCTGCCCGGTTGAATGGGATAATTCTTCAGCATTCTGAGGGTTGCCTCGAATCCTCCCGGGTGGGCACTGCCCATGCCTAATTTGGAGAGCATATGAATGTAGTTCATCTCATCTATCCCTTCTTCCTTGTCATCAACATGAGGGTAATCGTTTATTTACCATATGATTCAGGTACGTTTAGGGTTTTAGCTGAATTAGATATTTTGAGCCCTTTTTTCGGGAGGATCAGAGTCATAATGGAGGAAACGTCATGAGGATGGAACCGGTAGAGGCAGCGGAACGCGTCATTCAACACGATTATCCCGACTGTTTGCTAGCCGTGCTTGGCGGCAGCGCGAGCAGAGGCGAATATAATGAACAATCCGATTTGGACATTATGGTCCTTGAACGAGGGGGTTATGATTTCAGCAGGAGGACGATAGAGGCGCATGGGTGGATCGCGGAAATCTTTATATTGTCTTTATCCTCCTATCGCGAATATTTTGACGAGGGAGTGATCGCGGCGAATCCGTCATTTCAGCGGATGATCGCAGAAGGGACGGTGCTGCGCCTGCTGCCCGAGGGGGAAGAGGTGCGGGCGGAAGCCCAAAGCGATTTGGATTACGGACCTCTGCCCCTGTCGATAACCGATATTAACGATTACCGTTATGTGCTAACCGAGTACATGCTGGACTTGAAGAGTCCCCGAAGCGATGGCGAAAAATGGTTTACGGTGCACAAAATAGCTGCGATTCTCTGTGATTTTGTACTTAGGGTGAACCGGGAGTGGACGGGTGAAGGGAAAACGCTGTTCCGCCTGTTTAACCGCTTTGACACAATCTTAGGAGAGCGATTGGAAGCAGCGCTCGCGGCGATGTATCGCCAAGATGATCCTTCTGTTCTAATGGCATTTACCGAGGAAATGCTCCGTCCGTACGGAGGGAAACTTCTCATCGGTTATGAGGAATAAAATATCGTTGCCAATAGATAAAGAGAGGTACATTAGCCGTGACGCTAGCAAGGCGCGGGAAATACTATAATAGTGTGATTACATCACGTCATACTTTAAATCCAGGAGGGGATCTTCATGAGCGGAGTATATGGCGGCGGTGAATATGGCAATTCAGTAGGAATTATTTTGGTTCTCTTTATCCTGCTCGTAATCATCTTGAGTGCTTGGGTTTAAACCGTCAAGATTCTTGGCAGTAGTGACAGAAAAGCCCGGCGCATGCCGGGCTTTTGTCTGCCTCAATCGAACTCAATTCGATGCGGCTTTGACCGATGGGCTGTGGGCAGACACAACCGCTGTCATGACCAGATGACTGCTGTCGGATTGGATCGCATGCAAAAACGCCTCTTCAAGTGACCCGAACACCCGGGATAAGGACCCGTCCAACCGGCTGGCGTAATGAACGCCTCCGGCGAATGTACCGGCTGCCTTCGCACGATTTACCTCAGCGTAGATGACCTCCATATAGTTATCCGTACCCATGGGGTAAAGAGCGAATTGGCAGGCAGTCTCCATATCCGCATGTTCTCCGATGTCGTTGTTTAAGCGGGTCGAATCCTCAGTCATATATACATCGGCGTCCGTATCTCCGGGGCAGCCGATGGAATAAGTGCCATTAAAAACAGTGTGCACGCCACTAGCCGCAGCATAGGCGAATATCGCCCTTGTAACATCAAAGACATGCTCTGCACGTCCACGAATACAAGTGCTCACATCGTCTGTCTGAATCCACACCTTCCCCGTATCCACAGATTGCAGCGCGCCCAGGATGACCTCCACAAACCGGTCTGTCATGGGAAATACCGAAAACCGGCATCCCACGATCCGGCTGGTTCCGCAAACAAGCTCATTCATTGTCATTTCCTCCTCATTATATAAGTCCACGCCAAAAAAACCGCACCCCGTGAAGAAGGTGCAGTTATGCCTACGAAAGGAAATAAACATAAATGCTACACTTCCCCACGCTAGTATGACCTAGATCGGGTGATAAGGGTTAACGGCAGCCCGCCGTCTCTCAGCACATGGCACCCCTAGTACAGCCAACATCTTATGTAGTTGGTTAACCACAAGATTTGCCCCGGAACTTCATGTTATCGGTAGAAGTTCGAGGGTTCTTACCTGTGTAATTGTATCGTTTTGCCATCGGTTTTTCAATCTTTGCCCATTATAAAAACCGCCTGTCCCAGTTGCAGGAACTTAGGGAGGCGGCTTTTTTCATCTGTTTGATTAGTTATATACTTTCACGCGATCTTCAAGCGGTGCAAATTCTTTTTCGCCTGGTTCAGCAACCGGCTTACCGAAAGGCATTTGAGCAATCAGCTTCCAGCTTTCCGGGATGTTCCATTCGGCTTTTACTTTTTCGTCGATCAGCGGGTTGTAGTGCTGCAGGGATGCGCCCAGACCTTCTGCTTCAAGGGATGTCCATACTACAAATTGCAGCATGCCGTTGGATTGGTTGGACCATACCGGGAAGTTGTCGGCATAAGCGGCAAAGTTTTGTTGCAGCCCGGCAATGACGTTGTTGTCCTCGAAGAACAGTACCGTACCGTAACCAGCGCGGAATGAAGCCATTTTGTCGGCAGTGGATTTGAATGCTTCTTCATCACCAACAACTTCCTTCAGAATGCCTTCCGTCATGTCCCACAGTTTATCATGCTGTTCGCCAAGCAATACAACGACGCGTGCACTTTGGGAGTTGAAAGAAGACGGAGTATACTTAACCGCTTCGTTTACGATTTCCTGAATACGCTCGTCCGAGATAACGGATTCTTTGCTAATCCCGTAATAAGAACGGCGATTTTTGAGTGCAGCTGAAAAATCTTTAGACATTGAAAAAAAACCTCCTGGTGTAATCGAATTTGCATACGCCTGATTAGAAGATGTCCCTTACTACAAGCAAATATGCATTTTACGTTATTAGCCATAAATTCAATTATTATTCTACATTAACTTACGTTTAGTTAGAAATAATAATTCTGTTAGGATATTAATATAACTTAGAGGAATTGTCAACGACTTTTAATATCTAATATAATTTTTCTTATCCATTTAATAGGGATTGAAACAGTATCGTTTTTAGAGAAGTCTCATTATTGCAGATGCTGCATTAAAGGGGATTTAACCAAAGTGTGGTTCTGCCCTGAGGATAATAGCTATGTCTCCACCTAACTTCATATTATGAACAATTCATGAACAAAATATACTTGTATGAACAATTTAATTGATTTTGATTCTCAATTATACTTGTCGAGCCAGAATGAGGATGATATAATGCATATCAGAACGCAATTGATAATCAATCTCAATGAGAATGATGACGAAAATTGCACGATCCCAGGTATTTAGAGACATACGCATAGAAGGAAGAGCCATGAAGATTAGATACTTATTTGCAGCCGTTGTGGTACTCTCGATAATCTCATTATTTATTGGAGTTAAAGATATCTCGCCACTGCAATTGTTCTCGATGACGGAACAACAACAGCATATTATGCTTGTCAGCCGGATTCCTAGGCTTGTCAGTCTCATCTTGGCGGGTGTCAGCATGAGCATCTGCGGATTGATCATGCAGCAGCTCAGCCGCAACAAGTTCGTATCGCCCACCACGGCAGGTACGATGGACTCTGCCAGACTGGGGATATTGGTCGCCATGCTTGTCTTCACGACAAGCGGACCGCTTATCAAAATGCTTGTGGCATTTGTATTCGCTCTGGCAGGAACCTTTATCTTCATGAAGATACTGGATCGGATTAAGTTCAAGGATGCGATCTTCATCCCGCTCGTAGGGCTGATGTTCGGTAATATCGTCAGTTCGATCGCCACCTTCTTTGCATACAAATATGATCTTATTCAGAATATGTCCGCATGGCTCCAGGGTGATTTTTCCATGATCATGAAGGGCCAGTATGAAATGCTCTATCTTAGTATCCCGCTTGTGATTCTGGCGTATCTGTTCGCCAACAAGTTTACGGTGGCCGGAATGGGAGAGGAGTTTGCTACCAACCTGGGCCTTCACTACCGGAGAGTTGTGAATCTGGGACTGGTCATCGTGGCGCTGGTTACGGCTTCCGTCGTGCTGACGGTCGGCGTGATTCCGTTTCTTGGTCTGATCATACCTAATATTGTTAGTTTGTACTTAGGAGACCATTTGAAAAAAAGCCTTTCGCATACCGCGCTGCTGGGGGCCGGGTTCGTACTGTTCTGTGACATCCTGGGCCGGATCATTATTTATCCCTATGAAATTCCGATTAGTCTAACCGTGGGCGTACTCGGAAGCGGTATATTCATTTTCTTACTGATGAGGAGAAAGGCTTATGACTTATAAAGCCAAACTCGGCCTGTTGGCCGCAGCGGCAATCATCCTGGTGGCAGTCTTTCTGTTCATTGATCTTGGCGGCAATTGGGATTACGCGCTTCCGAGGAGAATCAAGAAGGTGCTTGCCATTATTCTGACCGGCGGGGCGATTGCTCTGTCTACCACGGTGTTTCAAACGGTCACGAATAACCGGATACTGACGCCTAGCGTTATGGGATTAGATTCCTTATATATACTGATCCAGACCACCGTCATCTTTGTTTTCGGATCCTTCACGCTGTACAAACTGGGCAGCAACGTTAACTTTCTGATCAACGTGGGCGCGATGATCCTATTTGCCGGAGTCTTATATAAGATTCTGTTTAAAAGGGAAGGGAATAACATTTACTTCCTGCTGCTGATCGGCATGATCTTCGGAACCCTGTTCTCCAGCATGTCTTCCTTTATGGAAGTGCTGATTGACCCGAACGAGTTCCAGTTTGTAGCCGACAAAATGTTTGCCAGCTTTAACAATGTGAAGACCGAGCTTCTGGTCCTTTCCGTCATTGTCGTAGCGCTGACCTTGCTGTACTTTGCCCGATTTGCCAAGTACCTGAACGTGCTGGCACTAGGTCGTGAGCAGGCGATCAACCTCGGCGTGAATTATGATTATGTAGTGAAGCGGCTTCTGATTGTGGTTGCCGTTCTGATCTCGGTGGCTACCGCTTTGGTTGGTCCGATTACATTCCTTGGGCTCCTGGTGGTCAATGTTGCCTACGAAGTGATGAAGACATACAGGCATTCATATTTAATAGCAGCATCCATACTGATTAGCATTATTGCACTGGTCGGCGGTCAATTGGTTGTAGAGCGGGTGTTCACGTTCTCTACAACGCTCAGCGTCATTATCAACTTCATCGGCGGTGTCTACTTCATATACCTGCTACTAAAGGAGAGTAAAGCATGATCCAGGTTACGAACGTATCGAAAGTCTATGGCGGCAAAAAAGTCGTTGATAATGTGTCCGTTACGATCCCGAAAGGTCAAATCACTTCCTTTATCGGTCCGAACGGTGCCGGCAAAAGTACGTTGCTGTCCATGATTAGCAGATTAACAGGCAAGGACAGCGGACAAATTACGGTGGACGGTAAAGAGGTTAGCCAATGGAAGAGCGGCGATCTGGCGAAGAAGGTTTCGATTCTGAAACAATCCAACCACATCAGCCTCCGTCTGACGGTGCGTGAGCTTGTATCCTTTGGTCGTTTTCCTTACTCTCAGGGCAGATTGAACGCGGAAGACGAGAAATACGTAGATGAGGCTATCTCTTATATGGAGCTTGGGGATATGCAGCATAAATATCTTCATCAGCTCAGCGGCGGCCAGACCCAGCGTGCTTACATAGCGATGGTCATCGCCCAGAATACAGAGTATATCCTGCTGGATGAGCCACTGAACAATCTGGACATGAAACACTCCGTACAGATTATGAAGATTCTCAGAAAGCTTGTCGCTGATCTGAACAAGACAATTGTCATCGTTATTCATGACATCAATTTCGCTTCGTTCTATTCGGATTACATCGTGGCATTGAAGGATGGAGCCATTGAAAGCGAAGGGAAGACCGAGAATATCATTCAGAGCAATGTGCTTCGCGGAATCTATGACATGGACATTGAGATCGAAGAGATTAATGACAATCGGGTGTGCGTATACTACGGCTAAGCGACATGATATGAGAGAGTGGAGGATAAGGATTCTGAAGATAACAGCACGGAATCCTTATCCAATACAAGGACAGGGCTGCCTTGGATTTAGGACGGCATGGTTTAATCTGTTCGGATTGAATTACATATTCAACCATAAATTCAAATATATGTTGAATAATAGAAGCTTGTAAATATAAAAAATGGGGTGTAAATAATGAAAAAATGGTTGGCTTTATTTATGGTAGCAATGTTCACGCTTGTGCTCGCAGCTTGTGGTCAAGATGATAAAACAAGCGGCACGGGTGGAGGAGATGCAGCTGGAGATCCACCGGCTGCCACTGAAGAAATCACGATTACCCATCAACTGGGTGAAACGCCTGTTAAGAAGAATCCTTCCCGCGTCGTTGTTTTCGATTTTGGTATTCTGGACTCTGTCGACAAATTGGGTATTGAGGTTTTAGGTGTTCCACAAGCCAATATCCCGTCCTACCTGTCCAAATTCGAAGACAAGAAATACGAGAATGTGGGTAGCCTGAAAGAGCCTGATTTTGAGAAAATCAACAGCATTAACCCGGATCTGATCATCATTTCCGGCAGACAGCAAGATGCGTATGAGGAGCTCAGCAAAATTGCTCCAACTATCTTCCTGGGTGTTGATACAAGCAAATACATGGAATCCTTTAAAGCAAACATGAACACGCTGGGTCAAATCTTTGGTAAAGAAGCAGAAGTTGAAAAAGAGCTTGCTACGATCGACGAGAACATCAAAGCATTGAATGAGAAAGCTACAGCAACCGGCAAGAAAGCATTGATCATCTTGGCTAACGAAGGCAAAATCAGTGCATACGGACCGGGTTCCCGCTTCGGCATTCTGCATGACGTGTTCGGTTTCGGAGCTGTAGATCCTAACATCGAAGTCAGCACACATGGTAAAGACATATCGAATGAGTACATCGTTGAGATGAACCCGGATTATCTCTTTGTTGTCGACCGCGGTGCAGCGGTTGCCACGGGCGAAGGAGCTTCAGGTGCTAAAGCGGTTGTTGAGAACGAGCTTGTGAATACAACGAACGCGGCAAAAGAGGGTAACATCGTTTACTTGAACCCGGATTTCTGGTATCTTTCCGGCGGCGGCCTGACGTCCGTATCTGAAATGATCACGGAAGTAGACGCAGCTATTAAATAAGTTTAGCGAATTGTTATGAATATAGGAAACACTGGAGCTTTCGTATAAAGCTTCAGTGTTTTATTTTTTTGCATTAGGGTAAGTGGGTAACGGATAATAAGAAGGACGGATCGTGACCGCAGCAGTTGATGATCAATCAGCATTCACAGCCATGATGAGACGAAGAGGAGGTCTTTACGATGTTTCGTAATCAAATCTATATTGCTGGACAATGGATTCAGACCGAAGAACAGATGGACGTATATAATCCGGCGGATGGGAAGGTAATAGGTACCGTGTCCAAGGCCGGCAAGAAGGAAGCCGGGCTTGCCGTCGATGCAGCAGCCGATGCGTTTGGCGTATGGTCCCGCAGAACGGCGAATGAGCGGGGAGAACTGCTGCGCCGCTGGCATCAGCTCATAGCGGAACACACGGATGATTTGGCGCGGATTATGACCACAGAGCAGGGGAAACCGCTTAAGGAAGCAGCGGGCGAGATACAATATGCCAACAGCTTTGTGTCCTGGTATGCGGAGGAGGGCAAACGAATCTACGGCGAGACTATACCCGGATCATCCAGCCGGCAGCGGATCATTGTAACGAAGCAACCCGTAGGCGTCGTAGCAGCGATTACGCCGTGGAACTTCCCCGCATCCATGATTACCCGCAAAGTGGCGCCTGCTCTGGCCGCCGGCTGCACCGTGGTGATCAAGCCATCCAGCGAGACGCCGTTCACGGCCATCAAGCTGGTGGAGCTTGCTGATCAGGCCGGTATTCCAGCCGGGGTCATTAACATCGTAACCGGAGCTTCAAGCGACATTTCCGGTGTGTGGCAGGCAGACAGCCGCGTAAGAAAGCTGTCTTTTACAGGATCAACTGAAGTGGGGAAACAGCTGATGGCCGGAGCTGCCGCTAACGTCAAGAAAATATCGCTGGAGCTTGGCGGCCATGCGCCCTTTATCGTGACGGACCAGGCTGATCTGGATCAAGCGGCTGCCGGATTAATCTCCTCCAAATTCCGCAATGGAGGTCAGACCTGCGTATGTGCTAACCGGGTTTATGTACAGGAAGGGATTGCGCAGGAGTTTGCCACAAAGTTTGCGAAGCTTATGAAGCAATTAAAGGTAGGAAATGGACAGGAGAACGGCGTCGATATCGGCCCTTTGATTAACCGGGACGCTGTGGATAAAGTCGTAAGGCAGATCAAGGACGCGGAAGAGAAGGGCGGCGTTATACTAGCAGGAGGTCAAGCATTGCCGGAGCTGGGCAGCAATTATATTGAGCCTACGGTCATTATGAACGCAACCGACGACATGGAATGCATGAACGAGGAAACCTTCGGCCCCCTTGCCCCGATTACCACGTTCAAAACGATAGACGAAGCGGTGCAGCGTGCCAACAACAGTCCCTATGGATTAGCTGCCTATGTATTTACGCAGAATCTGGGCGAAGCAGTGAACATTGCAGAATCGCTGGACTACGGGATTGTTGGTGTGAATGATCCCGTTCCTTCGACGGCGCAAGCGCCGTTCGGCGGATTCAAGGAGAGTGGACTTGGCCGGGAAGGCGGGCACTACGGAATGGATGAGTTCCTGGAGGTGAAGTACATTTCGCTTGGTTTATAAGAGCGGGGCGAGTGCATCATTACGACATAGTGCGAAACGGGTGAGCTGTTGAGCAGTTATCGGACTGTGTCGCACCATACGAACCCAAAATTAAGGGGCATGCTCAAGGTCTACAGACCAAGAGCATGCCCCTTTTTTATTATGATTGCAGGATGACGGGTTGGCCGGTTTCCGCGGATTCATTGGCGGCCAGCGTCACTTCCAGCGTCTTGAAGCCGTCTTCATAAGATGCCAGCACGAGGCTCGGATCGTTGTTACGAATGGCGTCAATCAAGGCGGTGGTTAGGTTTTTGTAAAAGTCCGATTTGCTGCGGTACACGATTTCTTTCTCCTTGTCTACAATGGAGAGCGTGGTTCCGTCCAATACTACGCGGAAGTCGCGACCCATGATCTCGATTCCGCTGCGGTGATCGAACTGGATAAATCCAGTTTGCATATGGCCGACGGCTCCAGAGTCTAACACGAATTGGATGGCGCCCACATCCGGAATGTCAAGGTCCGGAATGTCATTCACCAGCAGCAGCTTCATATCGGCATACAGGCGGGTGATATCGCCGCACAGATAGCGAACCAAGTCCATGGTATGCGTGGACTGCTCCACCAGCTGCCCGCCGGATAATGCCTTCTTGCGCCACCAAGGAGTCGGTACAGGTGTTGTTATGTAGTGGGCGCGAACCATTCCGATTTTTTTGTCCTTAAGAAAATCTTTGGCGATCGCAACGGTGTCCAGGTAGCGCAGACAGTAGCCGGAAGCTGCTATGATTCCGCTTTCACTTATGACTTTGGCTTTGTGTCGGACAGACTGGACGTCCAGCCCCAGCGGCTTCTCCACCATCAGGTGAATGCCCTTTGCGGCTGCCTGTTCTTCGATATCACCATGGCAAAATGGCGGAATGCATACATACAGCACATCCAACTGTTCTTGCTCCAGCATCGTGCTGCCGTCCGTATAATAAGCTGTGCCGTACAGTTCGGCCTGCTGCTGCGCTAACGCTTCATTGGTGTCGCATATTGCAGCCAGCTGAACGTGTTCGTTTCCGTGCAGGTTTTTGATATGGACGGCGCCCATGCCTCCCGCTCCAAGCACGCCTGCTTTTATCATAGGTTGCCTCACTCCTGATCGTATAGGATGTTGGTTTCATGTTCCGGTAACTCGATTACTCACACGTGATTATAGCCCCGCTATCCATATTATTCAAGCTTCATTTGAACATAGATTAACGGATCCGCTATGAAAAAAAGCACAGAAGACCTCCTCGAATACCACGAGTACGACTTCTGTGCCCGTTAACGATTACAGCTCCGACAACGCGATTGTCCGATGGCTCGCGGATGATCGATAGGCGGCTACGGCCACGGCAAGTGCCTTGAGCCCATCTTCACCAGTGACGGATGCTTCTGCAGCGCCGGAGGAAATCGAAGATACGAAATCCCTGATCAGGCTGGCATCCATGCTATCCCCCCATGCATGATGGCGGTATCCGGAATCATCGGTGTATACGTGCAGTTTCTGGCTGGTGGCATTAACGCTAAGGGTCCCGGCAGAGCCTACAATTTCTAAGGTCACGTCGCCCCATGTCGGAAACTCCTTGTTGCGGGACCAGCTGCAATCCAGCGTGGCAAACACACCATTATGGAACTCCATAGTCAGAATGCCGCAATCATCGATAGGGGATTCCGAGATGAGATGGTCGACTTCGGCATACACGTCCTTCACCTCGGCACCTGTAATCCAGCGCATGATATCAGCGACATGCACCGTATGATCCATGACGGCACCTCCGCCGGACAGCTTGGGATCGATGAACCAACCGCCGGGATTTCGCCCGCGGTTGGTCCCCTTCATCGCCAGAATACGGCCTAATTTCCCCTCTTCGACCATCTGTTTGGCTCGAACGACCGTAGCATTGTAACGCACGGGGAATGCCGTTTGCAGCAGCACGCCGCTTGCTTTGCACGCATCAATCATATCCTGTGCATCCTGTATATTGGTCGAAAGCGGTTTTTCGCAGAGCACATGCACCCCGGCTGCAGCCGCGGCAAGCACGTGCTCCTTATGATGGGCATTCTCGGAGGTGACAATGACACCATCCAGGCTTTGACTAAGAAGCTCGTGATAATCCTGATAATAGGCTGTCCCGAAATACTCGGCGTATTTCCGTCCGCGCTCCTCCACAGGATCGGCTATGCCGACAAGCTCTACGCCTTCGATCCCCTGCAGCGCTTTGGCATAACTGAACGCGTGCATATGCGCAAAGCTGATTACTCCCAATTTCATAGCTTTCTCTCCTTCTACAAAAGATGAGAAAGGATAACCAACAGAGTTGTATCCTTCTTATCCCGTAAGAAAAATGATCCGCTGCATGCGGTCTGACTTTTGAAAATACGTCGATCGCCTTTTTCTCATGTTGAGGCGAGTGTGAGCGCATCATCCTCGATAACCACCGGCTCGCCGGAGGCCATGGAGGCAAGGGCGGCAAGCGCGATACGAAGCGCTTCGTATGCGTCTTCTGCCGAGACGACCGGCTCGCTGCCGTCACGGATACACGACATGAAGTGCTCCAGTTCCCGGTAGTAGGGACTCCGTTCAAGCGGGCTTTCCGGCACGACGACACCGGGGACGGTAGCGGCACTGCTCCGCGTTTTGAAGAGAAGAGGGCTGTCCTTCGCGCTGTCATAATCGATAACCCCGCTTGTGCCCGCCATCTCTAAATTCATGGAAAAACCCTCGTGAGCCCAGGTGCCTTCCACATGCGCGATGACACCGCTACGAAAACGTAGAGTTACCAGCGAATAATCCAGCTGGGCCTGATGACGGCCATGGGGCCCTTTGGCATATACGCGTTCAACCTCGCCAAAGCACCAGCGCAGGTAATCAAAATCATGAATCATTGCATCCAGCGTAATTCCGCCGCTCGCTCCAAAGTCACTGTACCAATGGTTCCAGCCCACAGGATAACCGCCGCCCCTGCCTGCCCGGATGACAGCGGGTTTGCCGATGCTGCCCTGATCCAGAAGCGATTTGGCCTTCACATATTCCGGAAAGAAGCGGAGGACGTGACCCACGAATAAACGCACGCCTTTATCCTGGCAGTAGTTGATCATGAAGCGTGCATCCGCTTCGCTTCTGGCGAGCGGTTTCTCGCATATGACATGTTTGCCGATGTCCGCGGCTTTGACAACATAGTCCTTATGAAACGGGGTTGGCAGGCAGACGTCAATGACATCAATGCGAGTCGCGCCCAAACTTGCAACGGCTGCTTCGAATGAAGCGTAGGCCTGTGCTCCGTATTTATCCGCCAGCTGCTGTGCTTTTTCCGCCCGGATATCGGCAATCCCCGCAAGCTTAACGCCCGGCATCGAAGCATAAGCGGCGGCATGGGTCCTACCCATGGTGCCTGCACCAATCACTAACACCTGTAACATTTCCGTACACTCCTTTTTTTTGCATGGTTCGAGCGATCCGTGCGCTATCCTTTAATCCCGTTCATGGCGATCCCTTCAATAAAGTATCGCTGAAGGAAGATAAACAGGATGATGATGGGGAGGGTAGCCATTAAGGCCCCTGCCATCAGCAGCGGGTAATCGGTGGAATGCTGTCCCTGGAAGCTGGATATCCCGATGGAAAGGACACGCATCTCCTCGGAGCTCGTCATGATGAGCGGCCATAGCAGATCGTTCCATGAGGCTAATATGGTGAAGATCGCCAGGGAGACGAGAGCCGCCTTGGATAAAGGCAAATAAATATTCCAGTAAATCCGGAAATAACTGCAGCCATCGATTTTGGCCGCTTCCTCCAGGTCCTTCGGCAGCGTCATAAAGAACTGTCTCAATAAGAACGTACCGAAGGCGCTGAATATGCCGGGTACGATCAGCACGTAGAACGTGTCCAGCCAATTGAACTCGCGCATGATGACAAAGCTCGGAATCATAACAACCTGGGACGGGACCATCAATACGGCCAGGAGCGCGAGAAAGATGGCGTTCTTGAAAGGGAATCTCAGACTGGCAAATGCATAGGCTGCAAGGGAGCACAGAATGAGCTGTCCAGCCGTCCGTCCCACCGTCACGATAACGGTGTTCAAATAATAGGTTCCGAAATCAATGGTTTGGATGACCCGCAGGTAGTTGTCCGGGTGCCATTCCACAGGGAGCCATTTGGGCGGAACGGACATGGAATCCGCAAAGGACTTGAAGGATGTGGATATCATCCACAGAAACGGCATAATCATGAGCAGCGCCCCGACAGCTAAGAGGATGTGGACCGCCAGACGGCTTGCTTTTCCCGCATCGGTTGAAGTATTCACGTCTACACACCTCCTGTTATTGGTAGTGGACCCAGCGCTTCTGAATATACATCTGAACCATGGTGATGATCAGAATAACGATAAACAGAATGAAGGCCTGCGCTGAAGCGTAACCCATATTGAAGTATTTGAAGCCGTCCTCCCAGATGCTGTACACAACCGTTCGGGTGGATTCCAGCATCGTGGTCTGTTGATCCATCATGATGAAGATCAGGTCAAACACCTGGAACGAATTGATGAAGGACATGACCAAGACAAAGAACAGGCTGGGTGTCAGCAGAGGCAGCGTAATCCTAAAGAACTTGTACAGCGTTCCCGCTCCGTCAAGCGAAGCCGCCTCATAATAGCTGCCGGAAATGCCCTGCAGACCGGACAGCAGAATGACGGCATTGTATCCGATGCTGCTCCAGACACTGACGAGCACGATGGAGAACAAGGCGAATTTCTCATCGAACAGCCAGTTGGGCTGCGGCAGGTTCATGACACCCAGCACGTGGTTGATCAATCCGAATTCGGAGTTGTACAACCATTTCCACACCATGCCAACCGCGATCGGCATGGTGATCACGGGTATGAAATAGAAGGTGCGGTAAAAGACCATGCCTTTGATCTTCTGGTTCAGGAGCACGGCCAGCACCGTTGCGAGTGCGACGGATAACGGCACCGTACCGACGGTGTACAGCATCGTGTTCAGCATGGAACCGGTGAATTTGTCGTCCTTCATCAAATTTGCGAAGTTATCGAATCCGATGAATTGGGGGGAAGTTAGTCCATCCCACGACGTAAACGACAGGAACAGGGATGCTGCGGAAGGCGCCATATAGAACAGACCGAGGCCCAGCACGACAGGCAGAATGAAGATATACCCCCAGACAGCTTCGTGTACGGCGAGTTTCCCTGCTTTTCGCTTGGTTGTCGTTTTAGGAGGTTCTGTGGTCACAGTGATGGGAGAGCTCACAGGCTGCACCGTCCTTTCTTAATTTCCGTATTGGGAGCGGATGCTCGTCATTTCGTTTCTGTCGCCAGGATGGCATTCATCTGTTCGCCGGCATTTTTTAATGCTTCTTCAAACGATTTCTTTCCGAGGAAAGCCGCCTGAATTTCCTTCACTTCAGCGTCCTGCCACTCTGCGGTTTTCTGGGATACCGGATAAGGTACGGCGAACTCCAGGCTGTCCACGAACACCTGCAGATCAAGAGAAGGAATGGACTTCAGCCAGCCACCCTCCGTGCCTTTGTACGCAGGCATCGAGAATCCCGATTCGGCGAGTAATTCCTGGCCTTCCTTACCGGAAAGAACTTGAATCAGTTCCCAGGATTCCTGCTCGACTTTCGTCTTGCCGTTGATGGCCCAGCTGAGTCCATGAACGATCGATGCCTTTTCCTTGCCGGCAGGAAGTTCAGCGACACCGAGTTTGTCGCCGAGAAGCTTATACAACTCAGGCGAGTTCACCGATATCCCCGGGAACATGGCTGCCTTGCCGGAGCCGAACAATTGGCGGGACTTCGTTTCAAGCTGCTGCTGCGCGCTTGGGGAATAGCCTTTTTCAATCAAGCTCTGTTCCCACTGGAACGCCGATAGTGCTTCGGGTGTGTCAAATCCGGATGATTTCTTATCGTCCGAGATGACATATCCGCCCGCTTGGGCAATGAAGTTGTAATATCCGATTTGGCTGTCGATCGGGGCTATGAAGCCGTAAATGCCGTTTGATTTATCCGTCAGCTTGGCTGCGTTCTCCTCGACGGTTTGCCAGGTCCAGGTTTTGTCGGGATAAGGCAGACCGGCTTTGTCAAACAATTCTTTATTGTAGAAAAGTCCGACGGAATCCTGGAAATAAGGAAGTCCGTGAAGTTTACCCTGATAGGTGTACATATCGACGAGCGCTTCGGTATAAACCGAGGTGTCCAGGCCGCTTTGCTCAATTAGGGGAGACAGGTCTTTAATTAGACCGGAGGAGGCATAGGAATGAAAGTTAGGGCCGTTCATCCAGTAGACGTCAGGGCCGCTGTTGCCGGCGAGGCTGGTTCTCAGCTTGGTCCAATAATCGGCCCATGGGGTGTAAGTCACTTTCACTTCAACATTCGGGTGCTTCTCATTGAAAATTTTAATGGACTTGTCCAGCGTGTCCCGCACATTTTCGTCCCATAGAGCGACGTTGATGACCTTTTTGCTGTTATTTCCGCCAGAGGCATTGCCGCCTCCGCAAGCGGACAGTAACGCGGTGAACACAAATAATATCGAAATCAGGACAGCAATTCTTTTTTTCATCAGATAACCCTCCTTGAATTCACATGATTTTTGATCAAGCGTGGTTGGTCGTACGGCTTGTTCGAAGGAATCGGACCCCTTGAGCCCCCCTTTATGTATGTGATGTAAAAAGCGATAGTTATTCCATAAGTCGAAAAAAGTTAACATCAAGATGCTATCTTTCTTGACAGAACAACCAGCTTCTATTGCGAAAGATTATATAATTCCCTCTATTATTTTTCAAGATAGCGATTACAAATCAATTTAAATTCTTTTTTTCACAATATGAGCGAATCAGTATGAGATCTAACATGACTAGTTATTTCGATTGATGGAATAAGTTTTTGTTCGGTTCTGTAACATGTTATAGTGATTCTATCCTCATTTTTCCGATACAGAAAGTCCTACTATATGAAGAAATTATAGAAAGGTTGAGCTCGCTTGAACAATATGAAAAAAGGTGATCACAAGCTGATCCAGGCATTAAACCGGTCCAAGGTGCTGAACAAGATCCGCACGGAGGGACCCATATCCAGAATCGACCTGGCCAAAAAAAACAAGCTGAGTCCCTCCACGGTCGCCTCAGCCGTACAGGAGCTTATCAAGGAAGGCTACGTTTCCGAGATTGGAACTGGCTCCTCCAGCGGTGGAAGAAAGCCCATTCTGCTCAAATTCAATCCGGATAATCATTATTTGTTTGCAGTAGCGATTACGAATTCGGTCATGATGCTGGCCCGCATGAATCTGGAGGCGAAGGTGCTCCGGAAGGAAACGCATTCTCTAGCCGGGCTCCAAGGAGAAGCCATTATCGAGCGGCTGCTGAGCCTGATGGACGATTTCATGTCAGGACAAGTGGACTTGGAGCGGTGTGTCGGGATATCCATTAACGTGCCGGGCATTGTGAGTGATAGTCAGGGCATGGTGCGTTATAACACGAAACTTCGCATGACCGATGTTCCGTTGAAACGGATTATGGAAGAACGCTACGGGCTGCGGACGTGGGTAGAGAATGATATGAATTCCGTTGTGCTGGCTGAACGCCGATTTGGCGATTACGCATATGCGAACCTGATTTATATTTCCATTGGCGACGGGCTTGGTTCCGGTATTTTGATTAACGATCATCTCCTAAGGGGCAAGCATGGCGGTGCCGGCGAATTCGGTCATACGAGCGTAAACCGCAGCGGCATCCGCTGTGAATGCGGCAATGTAGGCTGCTTGGACAGTTACATCAGCTGGATTGCCGTGTATTCGCGAATGATTACGGCGATCGCAACAGGGAGACCGACGCTGATCCAGGAGCTGAGCGGGGGAGATTACAGTAAAATTGTTCCGTCCGTATTCAAGGAAGCTCTTCGCAGAGGGGACAAGCTCGCAAGGGATCTGAATGAGGAAGTGGCGGAGCTTCTGGGAGCAGCGATCGTCAATCTGATCAACATGTTTAATCCCGAAGCTCTGATCCTGGGCGGGGACATGGCCCATGGAAACCCGGAATTGCTGGACATGGTTCGCAGCTATATAGACCGGCATGCGCTGCCGATTCTGAAGGAGGACATGGTATTTGGTCTGGCCTCCCTTGGCGAGGAAGACAAGCTAATGGGTGCGGCTTCGGTCCTGCTGCAGGACTTGCTAGGTTTCTCCCTGACGGAATAATGGATTTGACAACGTTTCCACCTGCACGTTATCTTTGGTTAAATGCATATGCGGAAGGGGAGAAGTTGATTGGAGCAGTACATTCTGGCGCTTGACCAAGGAACGACAAGCTCGCGCGCGATCCTGTTTAACAAGGAAGGAGAAATCGTACACTCAGCTCATAAGGAGTTTCCGCAGTATTTTCCCAAGCCGGGCTGGGTGGAACAGAATGCCAATGAAATATGGGGTTCCATTCTTGCGGTCATTGCAACCTGCTTATCCGAAGCGGGTGTAAAGGCGGATCAGATTGCCGGAATCGGAATTACGAATCAGCGGGAAACGGCCGTGGTATGGGATTGCAAGAGCGGCGAACCGATTTACCACGCCATTGTCTGGCAGTCCCGCCAGACGGCGGGCATCTGCGAGGAGCTGATTGCCGCCGGACATGACGGGACGGTTCGGGAGAAGACCGGACTGTTGATTGATCCTTATTTCTCGGGAACGAAGATCAAATGGATCCTCGATCATGTAGACGGTGCCCGTGAGCGGGCCGAGCGCGGAGACGTTATATTCGGGACCATCGATACCTGGCTGATCTGGAAGCTGTCCGGAGGCCAGGCGCACGTGACCGATTATTCCAACGCATCGCGTACGATGCTCTATAACATTCATGAATTAAAATGGGATGAGGAGCTCCTGCAGCTCCTAGATATTCCGATGGCGATGCTGCCTGAAGTCAGGCCTTCTTCCGAGATTTATTCCAATACCGTTTCCTATCATTTCTTTGGGCGCGAGGTCCCCATTGCCGGAGCAGCCGGCGATCAGCAGGCGGCGTTGTTCGGGCAGACCTGCTTCTCGAAAGGCATGGTGAAGACAACTTACGGAACCGGCAGCTTTATGCTGATGAACACCGGCGACAAGCCCGTAAGATCCGAGCATGGGCTGATCACTACGATCGCCTGGGGACTGGGAGATGGCGTACAGTATGCGCTCGAGGGCAGCGTGTTCGTGGCCGGCTCGGCGATCCAGTGGCTGCGCGACGGGCTGCGGATGTTCCGGGAAGCGAAGGACAGCGAGCCTTATGCGCGCCGGGTCAATTCCACGGAGGGCGTGTACGTGGTGCCGGCTTTTGTTGGACTTGGCAGCCCATACTGGAACAGCGATGTCCGAGGGGCGGTCTTCGGCCTGACACGAGGCACGTCGAAAGAACATTTCATCCGTGCAACCCTGGAGTCGCTGGCATACCAGACACGGGATGTTCTATCCGTGATGGAAGAGGATTCCGGCTATAATATCACATCCCTGCGTGTGGATGGAGGGGCCGTATCCAACACGTTTCTTATGGAATTCCAAAGCGACATCCTGAATGTGCCGGTAGAACGGCCGAACATTACGGAGACAACGGCACTCGGTGCCGCCTATCTGGCGGGGCTCGCTGTCGGTTTCTGGAAGGACCAGGAGGAAGTCTGCAGCAAATGGAGCATGGGGCAAAGCTTTAAGCCAACCATGGAGGAAGACGTAAGGGAGCAATTATACAGCGGCTGGAAAAAAGCCGTTTATGCGGCAATGGCTTTTCATTAGCATTTTCTGTGGTATAATGATCAATAAGTGAATATTTGTCTGGAGACTTGGAGAGACCACTAGGCGCGGAATACCTCATGTTATGGGGTTTGTTACTGCGTGTTTCGTGGTCTCTTTTTTGCTGTCTTTTTTCATTGGAAGGTAACGATAGATAAAAACAGGGTAAATCATACTGGGAGGGATTCATTGTGAAGCAGGCACAGACGTTTTCAAGTTTGGACCGCAGGCGTCGATTTCAAGAAATGGCAGAGGGAGCCTTCGATCTGATTGTCATCGGCGGCGGCATAACGGGTGCAGGAATTGCGCTGGATGCGGTCACGCGCGGGATGTCGGTTTTGTTGGTTGAGATGCAGGACTTTGCCGCAGGAACGAGCAGTCGTTCAACCAAGCTGGTGCATGGCGGACTGAGGTACCTGAAGCAGTTAGAAGTCGGCATGGTAGCCGAAGTCGGCAAAGAACGGGCCGTTGTGTATGAGAATGGACCGCATGTTACCACGCCGGAGTGGATGCTCCTGCCGATACACCAGGGTGGCACCTTTGGGAAATTCAGCACCTCTATCGGGTTGATGGTGTATGACTTTCTGGCTGGCGTAAAGCGGGGAGAACGGCGTTCCATGCTGTCCGCATCCGAGACGCTGAAGCGCGAGCCGCTTCTGAAGCAGGAGGGCCTTAAAGGCGGCGGATATTATGTGGAATACCGGACGGACGATGCCAGGCTGACGCTGGAGGTCATGAAGGAGGCAGCCGCCAGAGGGGCGGTTCTGTTTAATTACGCAAAGGCCGAATCGTTGAATTATGATGCGAATGGACGAATTACCGGAATCACCGTACGGGATATGCTGGGTGGCGGGGTCAAGTCCGTATCCGGAACCAAAATTGTAAACGCAGCAGGGCCGTGGGTGGATCAGGTGCGCGAAATGGATAAGTCCAAGAAGGGAAAAATGCTTCAGCTGACCAAAGGGGTTCATCTGGTCATCGATCAATCCAAATTCCCGCTTCGTCAAGCGGTGTACTTCGATACACCTGACGGCAGAATGGTGTTTGCCATTCCCCGTGACGGGAAGACCTATGTCGGAACCACCGATACGGTCTACAAGGCCGATCCTGTACGTCCCTTGATTACGGTGGAGGACCGGGATTATATTTTGAAAGCCATTCATTACATGTTCCCTGGCGTGAAGCTAAGCCCGGCAGACGTGGAATCGGGATGGGCGGGAGTCCGGCCCCTTATACTGGAGGAAGGCAAAAGCCCGTCCGAAATTTCACGCAAGGATGAAATATGGGAGTCCCCGTCCGGCCTGATTACCATTGCCGGTGGCAAGCTGACGGGCTATCGCAAAATGGCCGACACCGTTGTCGATCTGGTTGCAAAACGGATCCAAGAGAACGGCGGGAAAGCGTATGGTGCCTGCGTAACGAAGAATCTGCCGATTTCCGGCGGTCAGGTTGGCGGATCCGGCCAATTCCCTGATTTTGTCCGCAAGCAGGCGGAGATTGGCGCCGCGCAAGGAATTGACCGTAAGCTCGCTGAGCAGTGGGCGCGAATGTACGGATCTAACGTGTCGGAATTGTTCCGCCTGGCCAAAGAGGGCTCCGACCAAGCGGAGGCAGCGGCGCTTCCGGTATCGGTGCTGGTTCCGCTGATGTATGCGATTCAGCATGAGATGGCAGCGAAGCCGGCCGACTTTTTCATCCGTCGCACGGGTTCCCTGTTATTTCATATCGATTGGACGAGAAAATGGAAGATGCCCGTGATTGATTATATGGCTAGGGTACTGGGTTGGAGCGAGCAGCAGACCCACGAATACACGAAGGAACTGGATGAGGAGCTGGTTTCGGCCACACAGCCTGCTGCAAGCGATCGATCGGCCCCGGCTCCAATTCCGCAAAACCCTTCTACAACGAAACTTTCATCTTAATAGGCAAGCAATTTTAAACGGACGGAGGGGGGAGGGGATGACAAGGGTTGACGATCCCTCCTCAAATATAGAAGTAAGGGCACTGGTATGATAATCTATATACGTTCACACTTGAGAGGAGAGATCATCCGATGAACCACAAAGCGTATGAAGGATCATATCACGGAGAGCGCGCGGTTTGGCTCCAGCACGGCCCTTACGAGGCGGCGATATTGCCCGAAATCGGAGGCAATCTCATCGCTTTTAGGGATAACGAAAGCGGTTACCGGTTCCTTCGCGAACCGGAAGCAGACGAAATGGAAGCATTCAAATCCAATCCGGGCGTACACGGCATTCCTGTTCTCTTTCCGCCTAATCGCTATGAGGACGGGCGGTTTCCATGGAATGGACAAACCTATCAGTTCCCGATCAATGAGGAAGCGACGGGCAATCACCTCCATGGTTTTTTACATACGATTCCTTGGAGCGTCGAGGATTTTGGCAGCAGCGAGTCTGAAAGTTACGTGGTGGTTTCGGTCACCATTGATGAGAATCATCCGGTGTATGCGATGCTCCCGCACCAGTTCACTTTCCGGCTTCGCTACACGCTGAATCAGGATGGCTTGGCCCAGCATGTGTTTATACGTAATCAGGGTACCCGCAGCATGCCGTGCCTGCTAGCCTTTCATACGGCGATCAATGCTCCGTTTGCCCCGGAGAGCACGGCGGATGATTGTGTCGTAAAGATAACGATCGGCGAGCGGTGGGAAATGAGTGACCGGATGCTGCCGACCGGCAAGTTCCAGACTCTGACAACAGAAGAGGAGCTGCTTCGGACAAGCGGTGTAACTCCCTATTTTGATTCGATGGACAACCATTACACGGCCGTCCCGCAGAACGGCAGAAACCGTATGGAATTGACAGATACCAAGCTCGGTAAAACATTCGTTTACGATGTTGGCAATTCGTATAAGCAGTGGATGGTATGGAACAACAAGGCCTCCCGGAAGTTCTTCTGTCCGGAGCCGCAGATCAACCTGGTCAACGCACCGAACGTGGACTTGCCTGCTGACGATATCGGCCTGTTCGGTTTGGCTCCGGGTGAAATTTGGGAAGCAACCTCAAGGCTGTATCTTAAGGATTAGTAGTCAGACCCTTTCCCCCAAAAAAAGCGTATGGATTCTGGCACCCGGCTACACAGGGCGTTTACCATCCATACGCTTTATGTTTATTTGATTCCTTCTTCAACTGCCGGACGAAGAAAAAGTTTGTTCCTGTTTACGGCGGCGACTGCGTTTAATGCGATCCGGCATGACAAAAAAGACGATATACATAAGGATAAACAGTGTGAGTGCGATGAGTTCCTCAACGAAAATGTATACGGGATGCGGTCCCAGCAGATCCAGCAGCGAAGCCGTGTCCGGCTTGCGCATCAGGAACATATAATTCGAGCCGACAGCGAGGTTGACCAGCCCGACAACGAATGCGGATACGTTTAGGAAGACCATCGTCCAGCCGATGGATTTCCAGGTTGGACGGTATCCTCGAACCCATGTCATGTACAAAGCCGTCAATATGATCGCGATATGGACGACGAAGAAATGAAAGAACCGGAAGTGTGGGAAAGGATAGCCCAGATTCGGTGTTAATATAGCCTGTAAGGCCCCTCCGATGCCGGCAAAGTAAACCAACGGATATAGGCGGCGTTCATCCGTAAGCAGGATGGCGATGGAGAGAAACAGGGTCAGACTGCACAATTCCAATGGAAGCGAAGTGGCAGGGTCCCATATTCCCTTTGACGCATACCAGATATGAAGGGAGGCTTCCGGTAACGAAAGTGCAGCAAGCAGTCCCCATCTCACGCTCTTTTGCAGAGAAGTACTGGAGGCGATTACGGTTCTAAACAAGTACAATAGTAAGCCTAGAGCGATAAACACCGTAATGGCCATCCAATGTTCGATGGAGAAAGCAGTAAAAACTTCCGGATATCTCGGATCAAAATAGGGATCGATTCGTGATCATCCTCTCTATGTTCATAAACCTTAGATTTGATATTACCATAATGTGGAATGGGTTAGGAATAGGATCATATCTCGCATCCTTATGTATCATGAGGTACAACCAGACCAGAATACATTACATTTATGTGGGTGTGCAAGGCCCCAATAACCTGCCGTTATAAATTATGACGATGGAAGAGAGGTACATTTATGGCGAGCAAACGACAGGGAATCAAACGTTATGCAAGTCTCCTGCTTAGCTTAGCTCTGATCTTCAGTTTAAGCGGACTTGCCCCTCCAGGGGAGGCCGAAGCAGCCAGCTCCAAGTACAAAAAGTTTTTCGATATCAGCAAAAAGGGAGCCGCCATTCCTGGTTACTCCGGAACCAAAGAGTGGATTCCGCAAGGGCTGGCTCTTGTTCCGAGCAAGAATTGGATCATTATATCGCATTATTGGGGCAATAAGGACAGCAATCAAGCCAGCAGCATTTCGATTACAAGCAGCAAAACCAACAAACGTATCAAAACCCTGTATTTGTATGAGAGCGGGAGCAAAAAACATACCGGGCATGTCGGAGGGCTTGCGGTCAGCAAAAAACATCTGTGGGTGGCGTCCGGCAAAAAGGTGTATAAGATTCCGCTGAGTACAATTAGCAGCAAGAAAGATTATGGCAATATTGTCATGACACCTTATGCGCTCGGTCATAAAGCATCCTATGCCACGTATTCCGACGGCATTCTATGGATCGGCGAATATATGGATGGCGAGGACCAAGGGGGCAAGCAGTGTGCGCCGGGACCTAAGGGCAAGCTGCGAGGCTATCCATTAACGTCCAGCGACGCTTTGCCGTCGAATCGGAAAGCCGCCTATACCTGGAGCACACCTGACCGTATCCAAGGGGCGGTCGTGACGAAAACCCGCGTTGTATACAGTCAATCCTGCGGACGCAACAATGCAAGCAAATTGCTCATATATACTCGTGGAACAAAGGGAAAGGCTGCGGCTGCCCCGCTGACGATGCCTCCGATGTCCGAGAATATTGCGATGCGGGGCCACGACCTGTACGTTCTGTTTGAATCCGGTGCCCGCAAGTACAGAAACGGTGCATTGCCGCTGAAGCATCTATACATCGTCAATGCTAGGAAACTGAAGCTTTAACCTGTAAACTAAAAGATCCCGCTTCCGTTTAACCGGATACGGGATCTTCTGTCTTGAGCGCCTGATTCTTGAGGAGAGCGCTGCTCTTAAACAGGCTGTTTTACTTCAGCGACAAGGCGCTTGAGCGATTCTTGCTTCCATCTCGGAATCCGAAGATGTTTAGCAGAAGGTGCCTTCTCCCCAAAGTAAACGATGCCTTGTTCTACCGTCGTGATTTTGTCAACGTTGACGTAGCAGTTGCCGCCGACATGATAGAACTGTTTACCGGAGAGCAGGGATGCGATTTTTTCGGCAGTCATTCTCTTTTTAATATTGTAGTTTCTGCCGTGAAAGCTGACCAAACCGTGCGATCCGGTTTTAAAGAACAGAATGTCTGTCTCCACCACGAAGTCCTCATACATGTTGCGGGATTCCGATACGTGCTTCATCATTCTGCTTCCCCCTTTTCCAAGATCAACATTTGATAACGCTTACATTCTAACATGTTTTCCCTGGTGTTGAAAGAACTTTTTATTTCGCATTAAAAAAAGCCCGTACCGCAAGGGTAGGGGCTTGGACTAACATTTAAGGTGCAGCAGGTGCTTCTGGTGCTTCTGTTGCAGGATCTGCTGGTGTTTCTGTTGCAGGATCTGCTGGCGTTTCAGCCGCAGCTTCGTCCAGCGTATTGGTGATGGTTGCTTTATCCTTCAGCTCCTGAATATAGGCTGTGGATTCGGAATAAACCTTCTGGTTCTCAAGCTGACTGCGGATTTCTTCCTTCTTATCTTCAAGGGTAGGGTTCGTAGCTTCTTTACGATCGGTAACCTTGATGATGTGGTAACCGAAAGAACTCTTCACCGGGTCGCTGATTTCGCCCTTCTTCAATTTGAACGCTGCTTCTTCAAATGCAGGGTCCATCTGGCCGCGTCCGAAGAAGTCCAGGTCGCCGCCGGTCTCCTTCGTAGCATCTTGGTTCTTCTCTTTTGCAATCGCTGCAAAGTCAGCGCCTTCCTTCAGCTGCTTCACGATGGCTTCGGCTTCTTCCTTGGTCTCGACCAGGATGTGGGATGCGCGAACTTGCTCAGGCGTAGCGAAGCTGTCTTTGTATTGGTCGTAGATTTGTTTAATCTCATCATCGGTTACTTTGATTTTGTCGGCCATCAGCTTTTTGAGCTCGACCTGGGTTTTGGTCTGTTCTTTAAGATCGTCGAGCGTCATGCCGGCTTGCTGAAGCTGCATATTGAATTGGTCCTCGGATGGGAAGGTCGCCTTCAAGGCATCCACTTCTTTACTTACATCAGCGTCGGTCACCGTAATGGATTTCTTCTTCAGCTCCTGCTGGATCAATTCCTCTGTGATCATGGAATTGAGTGTTTGTTTACCGCCTGCGCTGACAAGCTCATCATACAGATTATCCTTGGTAATGTTAACGTCATTGACTTTGGCTATAGCTTCATTGCCGGATCCTTTGGCAAACGGAGGGACAATCAGGACGACGATTAACGCTGCCGCCAATACGAGCGAAGCGATCATCCAACCTTTGCCTCCGTTACCGCCGCCACCTGCAGGAGACTGTTCATCGAAATGCGGTTGATCCCCTGCCGGATGCATGAGTGCAGGCTGTTCGTTCTCATCCTTGTGAAGCTCGATGGGCTCCGGATAGGTTGAATCTATTTTTTCTTCTTCATGAGACAAGCTGCCCGGATCTTGTTGGTTATTCTCTTTC
This sequence comes from Paenibacillus sp. QJM3NY_38, assembly GCF_056173265.1. Lineage (NCBI taxonomy): Bacteria > Bacillati > Bacillota > Bacilli > Caryophanales > Paenibacillaceae > Paenibacillus > Paenibacillus sp. QJM3NY_38. The sequence goes on along the minus strand of NZ_CM149665.1, from coordinate 4,791,788 downwards.
TCTTGGGCTTGTCCTTGTTCATCCTCGGGTTGCCCCGGATGGTTTGGCTGCAAATCGTTATCTTTCATTTAATGATTGACTCCCTTCGACTGCATGTAATAATGAGTTGGTTCATTCTTTAATCACTTTACCAGATAAGCCAAGGGTTTACCTTAAGAAAAAATAAAAATTGAAAAGATACGCGAAAAAGTTGGAGCTGGGTCTACAGGATCAGCATGCCCGCTATACCGCATACGATTCCGAGCAGCACTACAGAAGCAACAACAAACCACATTACATTCCTCGGGAATGAGCGTCGTACCATGAGCAGGGACGGAAGACTGATGGCCGGCAGCGTCAGAAGCAGCGCTGCGGCCGGGCCCGCTCCGAGACCTGCTGCCATAAAGGCCTGAATGATCGGGATTTCCGCTGCGGTTGGAATGACAAACAGCATTCCCATCACGGAGAAGAAGATGACGGCCAGCAGCGTGTTTCCTGCAGCAGCTCCCAGATGCGGAAACATCCATACTTGCAGTGCGCCAAGGAGAAGCACGGCTATCAAATACGCCGGAACCACGCGAATCAGCATATGACCGATACTGGCGAGCCAGCGTTTCCACAGCGGACGTTCATCGGTTTGATCGGTGCTCTCCGGCGCGTCAATCTCTACCGGATCCACCTCTTTGGCGAAGCGGTTAGCCAGGTAACTGACACCAAAGGTCAGAATGAGGCCGAAGACTAAACGCAGCGCGGTAAATTTCCAGGATAAAACAAACGTCATAAAGACGAGGGTTGCCGGATTGATGGTCGGATTGCCGATCCAGAACGCGAGGGCGGAGCCCACGGACACCTTTTTCTTACGCAGACCGATCGCGAGCGGTGCCGCGCAGCAGGAGCACATCATCCCCGGAATGGAGGCAATTCCTCCAATCGCCGTGCTGCCGAAGGTGGTTTTGCCGAGAACGCGGAGCAGCCATTGGGAGGGCAGCAGCGACTGGATCAAAGTCCCGAGCAGAATACCGAGCACCGCCGCTTTCCATACTGCTTTAAAATACGTGACCGCATAGTCCCAAGCCGCATGCCAAGAAGGCACGACATTCCCGGGCTCCATGCCTAATATGGAGGAGCCGATGCTGTGCTCCATAATAGCTTTGAGCGCTTTATCATAATAAGGCCACCACTTTACGTAGGTTAGCCCTGTTGCTGCAATGATGATGAAGACGGTGATAAACCAGATGGTTCTTCTGCGATCCGAATGATCAAAGGCCATTCTGCCGTCGCTTGAGTGATTCATGATCTATATTCCCCCGATGCGTTGTGAAATGATTTACATATCCAATCAATTAGTATATCACATTGTGAGCAGAAAGAAGAAAGATATTCCCGGTAATTGCAAGATATAGGAAGACCATTAGACTTGGAGCAGCCAATTTCTTATAATATAGATATTGTGTGTGATCACAAGTGTTAGTAAACGGACGAATATCAGATTATCCCCGGGGTAGATGAGACGTTTTTATGCATCCACGCCGGGTTTGTTGCATGTGTTTTATAAATTCAACTCTTAAGCGAAGGGAAGACCCGTGATGAGTCAATCGGAGAAAATAAAATTAACTTCGTATTCTTCTAAAGGAGGATGCGGCTGCAAGATCGGACCTGCGGACCTGGCGCAGGTCATTCGCAAGCTCCCGCAAGCCGAGCCGAATCCTAATTTATTGGTCGGTTTAGATACAAGTGATGATGCAGGCGTATACCGTCTCACGGATGATTTGGCTATGGTTCAGACCGTCGATTTCTTTACGCCGATTGTGGATGATCCCTATGATTTCGGACAAGTGGCTGCAGCGAATGCCATCAGCGATATTTACGCCATGGGAGGCAAGCCGCTGACTGCCTTGAATATCGTGGCATTCCCGATCTCAACGCTGGACAAGCAGGTATTGACGGATATTTTGAGAGGTGCAGGAGATAAATTGAAGGAAGCCGGGGTTACGTTGGTTGGCGGGCACTCCATCGATGATAAAGAACCGAAATTCGGCCTTGCCGTTACAGGTACTGTCCATCCGGACAGAATAAGAACCAATGCCGGCGCTAAGCCGGGCGATGCCTTGATTCTGACGAAGCCGATCGGCGTGGGTATCCTTACGAGTTCCATCAAGAAAGATCTGTTAAGCGATGAGGAGATTCGCCGAGTTACCGCGGTCATGGCCGCATTGAACAAAACGGCTGCCGAGCTCATGGAACCGTATGAGGTGCATGCTTGCACCAATGTAACTGGTTTCGGTCTCCTTGGACATGCGCTCGAAATGGCCAAAGGAAGCGGCACGGGGATCCGTATTTCCAAACCTTCCGTTCCCATTTTGGAGCGGGTTCGAGAGATGGCTGATGGCGGTGTTATACCAGGCGGTACGAAAAACAATTATGATCACGTGAAGGACGATGTAGATTTCCCGAATGACATGGATCAGATCGATAAGTGGATTTTGTGCGATGCCGTTACTTCAGGAGGACTCCTCATTGCGGTTGATGGCTCGCAGGCTGATCAGCTTCTGGCAGAGCTTCGCGAAGCCGGGCTGGAAGCCGGGAGAATCGGCCAGATCGTAGATGACCATCCGAATCGCATTGTCGTTGAGTTATAAAGTGAATCGGGTTTTGTATCAATAAAGGAGCGAGCAGACATGTTTCAAGACATCACCGTAAAAGAACTAATGGAACTGCAAAGCAGCAAGAAGATTACTTTGATTGATGTCCGTTCCCCTTCGGAATACAGGGATTCCACGATTCCGGGAAGTCTGAACATTCCGGTCTTCAATGATGAAGAACGGGCGGAGATCGGGACGATTTATAAGCAGGTGAGCGTCGATGCGGCTAAAGAGCGTGGACTTGCCATTATGTCGGCCAAGCTCCCGAGCTTTGTGAAGCAATTCAAGGAGATCAAGGGAGATAAGGCGGTCTATTGCTGGCGCGGCGGCATGCGCAGCCGGACGGCCGCAACCGTTCTCTCATTGATGGATATCCATGTTAACCGGATTACGGGCGGAATTAAAGCTTACCGGAAGTATGTGCTGGATACGCTGGAGCATAAGAGTCTGCACGCGGAAGCATTCGTCCTTCACGGCTTGACAGGCACAGGCAAGACGGCAGTGCTTAGACAGCTTCAGCAGGAAGGCTACCCTGTCGTGGACCTGGAAGGGCTGGCAGGACATCGCGGCTCGATTTTTGGCCATATCGGTCTACAGGCGAATAACCAGAAGACATTCGATTCGGAATTGTTTGAGCGGCTGAAGCAACTGGAATCCTCGCCGTATTTGTTATTTGAGGCGGAGAGCAAACGGATCGGCAAAATCGCCGTTCCCGATTTCCTTATGAAGAAGAAAGAGTCGGGGGTAGCCATCGTGTTGGAACTGCCGATGGCGGAGCGTGTTCGCCAGATCCTGGAGGATTACAACCCATCGGCTTATAAAGAGCAATATTTGGCGGCCTTTCAATTAATCAAAAACAGGATCCATACGCCTATCGCCACGGAAATTGGCAAGTCCTTGGAAGAGGGGCGGTTTGCCCAAGGAATACAGCTGCTCCTTGAGCATTATTACGATCCCAAGTACAATCACTCCTTTAGTCAATACGAGGGCACCACGCCCATCGTTGTGGCGGTGGACCGGGTGGAAGAGGCAGTGGATGCGGTTAAAGACATATTGCGGACTCAAATGCAGCAGAAGACCGGCGCGTAAGAATACATTACAAACGTAAGAATGCATTACAAACATAAGAATGCATTACAAAACGTAAGAATGCATTACTAACGCTTATTGGACAAAGCGAATCATAAACTATGCGCCTCCGTGGGCATGGACCGCTTATATTATAGCTGGTTATGATTGAACTAGTACGAAAGATCGCCCCTAAGTATGAGCGGATAAGAACGTGCCGCTTTATACTTCGGGGCGATCTTTTTTGATAAAGGACTCTTTTTAGATGGAGGATAAAGCTTCGGATATGGGAGTATCCCCTGAAATTAAGTCGAAGGAACGACGGAAGGTATTTTCTTCATCCAGTGATAACAGAATTGTTTTCGCTACATCCTCTCGCGGAATCGAACCGCCCCGGATATTCTCCGCAGCGGCGATGTGTCCGGTACCAGGGTTATTCGTAAGTCCTCCTGGACGAATGATGGTGTACGTGAGGCTGCTCTGACGAAGCATGCGATCCGCGTAATGTTTGGCCGCATAATACGGTTTGATCTCCTCACTCCAATATTCCCGATGATGGGCCCCAATGGCACTCACCATCACAAAGCGCCTAACAGACGCCTGCTCGGCGGCTTCCATCATTTTTACGGCTCCGTCCAGATCGATTAACAGGGTTTTGTCGTATCCGGTAGCCCCGCCCGAACCGGCAGCGAATACCACCGCCTGGCAATTCTTCGCTGCATCAGCAAGCTCCTTGACCGACCCTTCCAGGTTCGCAAGAACACACTCTATTCCGGCAGCTTGATATGGGGCTGCTTGCTCCTCCTTTCGTACCATTGCTCTTACGGTATAGCCTTCATGGTCTTGCAACAGATGGGTAAGCTGTTTGCCTATTTGGCCGTTGGCACCGACAACGAGAACCTTCATGTGGACAACTCCTTTATGGTAAAAATTCTCTTGAAAGAGTAATCATTGCGATTTTGACATAGACTACGGGATATTTCATGTATCTCCCCTATGGACTTTTCTTTATCTCAGGAAAATGATATTATCTTGTTTTCACCAACTCGCACGGATTCGAAACAAAGGCAAAGGAGAAAAGAGAGTTGAGCGGACAGAAGCTACACCTGACTTCAGGAAGACAACGCTGGATTTTCCTCATATTGATAATCAGCTTGATCGGATTTGTCACACTGGCTGCTTTGGTAAAGCGGCAAAGTCTGGCAACGTTTGATTTGGCGATCATAAGAACGGTACAGGCCTGGGAGCATCCGCTTATCACGGATATTGCCATCGGGCTGTCGTTTATAGGCTCCATCGGACCGGTGATTGTGTTATGTCTGATTGTAATCGCCGTGCTATATTGGGTACTGGGGCACCGCATGGAGATTCTTCTCCTTATTGTGGTCGTCTTCGGTTCATCTATTCTGAATTTATTATTAAAATGGGTCTTTCAACGGGCAAGGCCCGACATCCACCGCTTAATTGAAATTACGGGATACAGCTATCCCAGCGGGCATTCCATGGCCGCCTTCTCGTTCTACAGCGTGCTCGCTTATTTGTTGTGGAGACATATTGACAGCAGGGCGGGGAGAGGAGTATTAATATCCATCTCCGTCATTATGATTCTCAGCATCGGATTAAGCAGGGTCTATCTCGGGGTCCACTATCCAAGCGATATTGTTGGCGGATATCTGGCTGCTTGCGCTTGGCTTGCATTTCTGGTCCGATCTTACGAGAAGAGGATGGGAAAGCGGGCCAATTCGAAAGATGTGAAGGAATCAGAAACTGCATAACATTGGAAGCTTAAGGGTAATTCATGTAATAGCGGTTCAAACGGAGGAGTATGTATCATGGTGTGTATCCATAGATGTGAAATTGGGTTAGGTAAGGAGGGCTGTCTGTGGCGTTTGGAGCAAGAATGTTCAAAACCGGCTTAGCCGTGACGCTGGCTCTTTATTTAGCCATGCTGTTTGATTTTAAATCCCCTGTCGTTGCCGCCATAGCAGCGATCTTTGCGATGCAGCCATCCATATACAGGTCGTGGAGATATTTCCTGGACCAGCTGCAGACCAGTACGCTCGGTGCGATTCTGGCGATGCTTGGAGGATACTTTTTATCGAATCAGCCGATTTCCGTCGGATTGGTATGTATTCTAGTGATTATGATTTGCATGAAGCTGAAAATGGGCGAGACCATCGGACTTACGCTAGTTACGGTTATCTCCGTGATGGAAGCTTCCGGTCAATGGGATTTTGCACTCAATCGCTTTATTTTGACGATTATCGGTATCATATCCGCATTTCTTATCAATATTCTTGTGTTTCCCCCGAAACCCAAGGAACAGTATATCACGCGGATTCATATTGTATTTGGCAAAATGTCGCTGCTGCTGCGTACGGCCATCTCCCACGAAATGAAGGATTCGGTATACCGTGCGGAGAAGAAGGAGCTGGAATCGGCGATCAAATCATTGTCCGATAAATATAATTTGTTTGAGGAAGAGCAGAAGAAGCTGAAGCGGGCCAAATACAGTCAAGCAAGGCAGTTGGTGGTGTATAAGCAATTGCTCCAATCGCTTCGTAAGGGGTATGAAGTGCTGGATGCGGTGGAGAACCACTATTTTCAGGCGGAACGATCTGAAGAAATCGACGAGCAGTTTGATCATAATCTGGAGAGGTTAATGAAGTACCATGAGCATATTTTGTGGAAGTTCGAAGATAAACTGAAACCGAATGAGGACGAAGCCGAGACCATGGCGGAGAACAATGAAGCGTTCATGGAGCAGGTGATGTGCGGACCAGGCGCCAATCCAGGGGGGCTTCGACTGTCGGTGGTGGCCGCCTCCATGTATGATTACGGGTATCAGCTAGACCGGCTGAACCGGGTAGCGGATCAAATCAGCCGTGTCGTGGATGATAAAGAGCAGGAGGAAGCCTTATTTTCGTGGCTGCGTAAATAAGAGAAGTCATCATGAGGGAGCCGATCAAGATGCCATATTTGATCGGCTGTTTTTTTGCATCAGGGTTATAGGACTCCTCTTGGCAGTGAGCCTTGGGAATGGTATTGTATATAAACGCAAAAAAACCGCCCCGGTGGGTCGGCTCTCTGAAATTCGATGTTGAATTATACGGGTTACATTGCTATAATTAGCAATGGTTTGTCATTAAATATTGATGATTTGGTTAGAATATCACAATTGTATTATATTACAGACATATTACGCTGTCAACCAGTATATTAGGGGGATGAACAAATGGCTATCAGCGAACAGGATTGGCAAGAAGAACAGGCACGGGTAACGGAAGTGACAACGAAAATCGGTAATAAAATATCTCAGCTGGAAGCGAGCGTCGGGGATATCCGTGAAGTCGTTATTGATATGCGGAAAGACTTCTGGGACGAAGTAACGGTCAACTTCAGCAACCCGGACGATTTGGGTGAAACGTCCACCAACCTGAGGCAGCAGTCGCAGGTGCTGGCGGAACGTGAGCATGCTCATCTGCAATCCAGCAAGCTGCTTAAGAAATATAGAAAACTTGTGGAATCCCCTTACTTCGGACGCATTGATTTTCAGGAGGAAGGAACCGCGGAGACGGACACTATTTATTTGGGAACAGGATCTTTTTTGGATGAACATATGGAGACGTTTCTGGTTTACGATTGGCGGGCTCCAATCTCGAGCTTGTATTATGATGGGGCGCCCGGCCCGGCCCAATACGAAACGCCCTCGGGCACGGTTAAAGGCGAAATGCTGCTTAAGCGCCAATTCGTCATCCATAACGGCGAGATCAAGGTGTTGTTTGATACCGGCGTAACCATTGGAGATGAGCTGCTGCAGCAGGTGCTCAGCCATAGCGCGGATGATCGGATGAAGAGCATCGTAGCTACGATTCAGAAGGAACAGAATGCCGTCATCCGAAACGACAAAACCCGCATGCTGATCGTTCAGGGGGCTGCCGGCAGCGGCAAAACCTCAGCGGCACTGCAGCGGGTAGCTTATCTTTTGTATAAGTATCGGGAGACGCTTCGGGCCGACCAGATGATTCTGTTCTCTCCGAATCCGCTGTTCAATAGTTATGTATCCACGGTGCTTCCGGAGCTTGGCGAGGACAATATGCAGCAGACGACCTTCCAGTCCTATCTGGAACACCGGCTCGGCAAGGAGTTTGAGCTTGAAGATGTGTTTACGCAGACAGAAACCTTGCTGAATGCGGACGATTCGCCGCGTTACCGGGCGCGACTTGAGAGCATATCCTTTAAATCCTCGGGAGCTTATCTGGATACCATCAGACGATATAAGGAATTGCTGGAGAAGGGCGGGATGCTCTTTAAGCCTGTCGTATTCCAAGGTAAGGTGATCGTCAGCACCGACGAAATGTCCGTGCAGTTCTATAGTTATGATTCGGCGGTTAAACTCGCTGGCCGGATCGACTTGATGAAAGAGTGGATGCTGAAACGTCTGTCGGAGTTCGCCCAGAGCGAAAAAGACGCCCCGTGGGTGGAGGAGCAAATCCAGCTGCTGGATACGGAAGATTACCAGCGGGCCTTTCAAACGATGAGACGTAAGCAGAACCGGAAGTCGGACACATTTGACGATTTCGATAAAGAAAGGGATGTCCTTGCCAAAATGGTCATCAGCAATCGGCTCAAGCCGGTTAGACGCTGGATCAAGCGGTTTCGATATGTGGATGTAAAGGGCATGTACCGAAAATTATATACCGATGAATCGCTATTTCGCCGGGCGGCCGGAAATTTGGAGACGCTCCCGGATTATTGGGAGGAGATCTGCAGTCTCACCGTTGCGTCACTGGACAATAAATCGCTGCTGTATGAGGATGCGACTCCGTTCCTCTATCTAAAGGAGCTGCTTCAAGGTTTCCGCACGAACACGTCGATTCGTCATGTGATTGTCGATGAAGTACAGGACTATTCGGGATTTCAGCTGGAATTCCTGAAGCGATTGTTCCCGCGAGCGAAAATGACGGTGCTGGGGGATCTCAATCAAGCGATTTACGCACATGGAGAGGCGCTCGGCAATCTGGAAAATCTGGTGAGTCTGTACGGCGAGGAGGATACGGAGGTCATCAATCTGACGCAAAGCTACCGGTCCACGTATGAAATCGTTGATTTCACGCGGCAGATGATACCGGGCGGGGAGCGGATTGTTCCATTTAACCGGAGCGGCGAAGCTCCTCAGGTGGTTGCGGTGAACGATGAAGAACGTCTGCATGAAGCGACAGTCTCTGATATCCGTGAGCTTCATGAACAGGGATTCCAGTACGTGGCGGTGATTTGCCGGACAGAAGAGGAGAGCAGACGTGTACACGAGCAGCTGTCGACAGATATACCTGCGCGATTAATTACCAAAACCACGCCTGCTTTTGAGAAAGGAACGCTTGTCGTTCCTGCCTATCTGGCCAAAGGCGTGGAATTCGACGCGGTGATCATATACAACGGCTCCGAGGATGTGTACCATCGCGAAAGCGACCGCAAGCTGTTCTACACCGCATGTACACGTGCCATGCACAAACTTCATGTATATCATATCGGGGAAAAAAGCCACTTTATACCGGATCAAAACTAAATAATTTAAGGTCTGTCTGCGCAACATCTCAGGCAGGCCTTTTTTTCATGATGGATATATGAAAACCAAGCATGTTTCATAGAAGAGGAAAAAAACGGAAGTGAAATTAGGAAAGCAGTATGGAGCAAGCTTTATACAATAAGGAGGGAGTTATCCAATATTTATCATGATTTGACCGGTGATTAATAATATTTTTCAATTATTTTCGGGAAAAGCGCTTTCTCGATCGCCGAGTCTATTCATTTTTGACATAAATTTGACGAAAAAAGGTTTGGGGGTATATTACTTATCAAAGGTCGGGTGCTTGCGGATGAAGATAAAAACAAAATTAATTCTTTCGTCTACGATTCTTGCAGTGGTTACGTCGGTAATCGTAATTATCGCGTTTATCACTTCGAATATGACGGAGAAGAGGTTCAGCAAGATTATTGAAGTGGATCAGAAGGTCATTTATAACCTGACGCAATTGGAGACCCTATTGTCGGGCGTCTCTAATGATGAACGGGGGTACTTATTGACCGGTGATTCGACCTTTGCAGATTCATTGAAAGCGAAGCAGGAGTCCGTCGCCAAACTCATGGCCGAAACCAAAGGCTTGATGACGGCTGAGGAAGACCGCAACGTTTTTAACGAGATCGAAACCGGGTATGTCATATACACCGAAGCCGTGAATGAGGTGTTAAACAAATTAGGGTATGACACCGGTTTTTACAAGGCTGTGCCGTTCCGGGTATATGAAGCTGCTTTTAACCAGGAGCGCGAAGTGCGCAAGTCCTTCAGTACGCTTATCGCACAATTTACAGTACATAAAAATGAAGCCTTGGCTAAGCAGGCTGATCAGATTGCGGCCAGCAGCCGATTCCAGAATTTGATCATTATGTTGATCGGAGTTGCAGCCGTTGTTTATTTTGCTATTCAAGGATATCTTCTTACCCGTTCGATTCGTCCTTTGAATCGGATGAGCGATCAGCTATTGAAGATTGCCGAAGGCGGAGGGGACCTGGTTACCCGATTACAGATTAACACGAAAGACGAAATCAGGGATGTAGCTGATGCTTATAATAAATTGGTCGATGGCTTCAGGGAGCTCGTCGTACAGGTGCAGGATACGGCCGGCAAAGTCGGTATCGCAGCTTCGACGCTGCACTCCACAACCGAGGAAATTCGCCAAGCTTCCCATCAAACCTCAGGTATTATGGAAGAGCTGGCGGCCGGGGTAGAGAACCAGCTTCAGGATACCGAGGAAACGACGGCTACGGTAACGGACATGGCGGAAGGAATGAAACACATTGCGCATGCCGCCCAAGACGTCTTTGGCTTGGCAGCAACGACGAACCAACTTGCGGCTGAAGGGGAACAGGCGCTTATCCATACACTGGCTCAAATGGAAGGCATACGCACCAGTGTGGATCAATCCGCTCAATCGGTGCGTGCGCTCGGCGAAAAGGCCTCCAGCATCGGAGCGATGGGTCAGATCATTATCGAAATTGCGGAGCAAACATCACTGCTTGCCTTAAATGCCTCAATTGAGGCCGCTCGGGCGGGCGAGCATGGCCGAGGTTTTGCGGTTGTAGCGGCTGAGGTCCGGAAATTGGCAGATCAGGCATCGAACTCCTCTGTCGAAATCAGACAATTCGTCCATGAACTTCAGCAGGATATTGTTGATCTGGCCGGCGTTATGGAGCAGGGCACCCGCGAAGTGACCGAGGGCATGAATGTGGCACAAGGAGCCGAGAGAGCCTTTAAGGACATTGAGCAATCCGTCGGTGAATTGAATGAACAAATTCAGAGTGTTACCGTTGCAACAGAGCAGATGAACTCCGGAGCAGGGGAGCTTGTTCACGCCATCCGCCGAATTCAGGAGGTCACGGAGACGACTGCAGGGGGAACTCAAAGCGTCAGTGCCGCCACGGAAGAGCAGCTGGCCTCAATGGAGGAAATTACAAATTCCGTTGAAGATTTGAATGTTATGTCCAGCAAGCTTCGGCAGTTGATGTCCGGCTTTAAAGTATAAATAAGGAAAAAATGTATATGGGAAAAAAACGGCCACCTTGCAATCATGCATATTCCGGGGAAAAGAAACCTACAATATGGATGACAGATAACGCAAAGGTGGTCTTCTCTTATGGAAAACAAGAAATGGGATCTGGTTGCCCTTGCATCCATACCACTCATCATGACGTTAGGCAATTCCATGCTGATTCCCATTTTGCCGCAGATCTCCAAAGCTCTGGGGATCAGTTCCTTCAAGGTCAGTATGCTTATAACGGTGTATGCTGTTGTAGCCATCTTACTGATCCCGATTGCCGGTTATTTATCGGATCGGTATGGACGAAAGAAGATCATCATCCCTAGCTTGATTATTGCGGCATTAGGCGGAGCTGTCTCGGCTGTGGCTGCCTGGATGCTGAGTGGGACGGCGGCATATTACGTTATTTTGGCAGGACGGTTTCTACAGGGAATTGGTGCTGCCGGGGCATTCCCCATTGTCATTCCGCTTGTCGGCGACATGTTTAAAGAGGAAGAAAAGGTCAGTAAGAGTTTGGGTATTATCGAAACCTCCAATACGTTTGGCAAGGTAGTCAGTCCAATACTGGGCGCCCTGCTCGGGAGTTTTATCTGGTTTTTGCCCTTTATAGCGATTCCGGTTCTATGCCTGATCTCTATCGTGCTTGTCATTTTTCTTGTGAAGACACCCAAGTCGAACAACGACGATAAACAATCCATACGCGAGTTTTTGAAAACAACCAGGCAGGTTTTGCACGAGAAGGGAAGATGGCTGTATGCGATATTCGCCATCGGCGGCATTGCGATGTTTGGCGTGTTCGGCGTGCTTTTCTATTTGTCGGAGACGCTCGAGAGCACTTACAATTTACACGGTGTGGTAAAAGGGCTGGTGCTTGCGATTCCGCTGGCTTTGTTATGTCTGGCTTCCTATTTAGCCGGTAAATTCACGGGCAAAAATAAAGCGGCTAAGAAGTGGACAGGTTTCGCGGGTATGGCCATTTTGACGGCTTCCCTGATCGTCACCGGATTTAGTTCGCAGATTTATTTTGTAGTCGGTATGATGACACTTGGCGGCATCGGGATCGGAATGGTGCTGCCGTGCATGGACACGCTGCTGACGGAAGGTATAGAGAAGGAGCAGCGAGGTACCATTACCTCTCTATACAGCAGTATGCGTTTTATCGGCGTATCGCTCGGACCTCCAGTTGTCTCGCTGCTCCTCGGGGCGAATCATTGGGTGCTGTTCGGCACTTTGGCTGCCGTTGCGGCTGTAGGCAGTCTGCTCACATTATTCGCCGTGAAGCCGGAGGCAAAGGAAGACGATACCGGAGGGAATTCATACCGAGTTGACTTCAAGAAACCCCAGGGCTTGAAAAAGAAAGGTCTTGTCCATAAATAATGGACAAGACCTTTCTCATATCTGATATGGACAGAGAGCATAGTGACATGGAGGAACACCCATCGTCCACTTTGTTTCCTGGTCCATTCCTGGGACGCTTTCGAAGTTCATATGCCGTCGCCTTTTCTAGGCTTCGCTGCTATCTCCGTTATCCTGCAGCGGTGGGTTCGGTATCCTCAAGCTGTAAGGTTGCTTTGGAGCGCGATTTGCCGGTTACCTGCATGATGATATAAATCAGGATTAATATTACAAGCGCAATGGCTGAATAACGGTACATGATCGCGTACGAAGTGGATTTGGCGATGGAACCGAGCGCGATAGAGCCGATAGCGACACCGAAATCCAGAGAATTAAAGAACATGCCGTTGGCCATGCCGCGCTGCAGCGGATGAACCTCCTGAATCATCCAGGTCTGGATGGATGGCTGCATTGCACCGAAGCCAAGGCCATAACATAATGCCGATAACAGCATAGTTCCCGTCGATGTGGCGAAGGTCAGCAACAACAAACCGGCGACCATTAGAATAGCAGCGGGTATAACCAGTGCCTTGTGTCCATACCGGTCATAGATTCTGCCGGAGAACGGCCGTACCAAAATAATGGCAATGGCATTGAACAAGAAGAAATACTGGGGATTCCGGAGGTGAGCCTCGGCGCCGAACAACGCCATGAAGCTTAACAATCCGCCGTACGTAATGGACATCAAAAAGTTAAGGACGCTGGGCAGAATCAGCTTTTTATTGAATGAACCTTTTGGTTGCTCCTCAACTCGAGGTTGAACCGCTGCGGGGCGCTCCATATTTTGTTTTGCTGATCTTGACGTCAAGACGTAGGCAAGCGGGAAGATAAGTACATTGATTATGACGGTGATGATCACAAGCGGTGTGAACCCCCCGTCTTGCAGAAGCGTCAAGCCGATCATCGGTCCGATCGACATGGCGAGCGTAGTGGATAAACCGAAATATCCCATGCCCTCGCCCAGTCGTTTGATCGGAATGACGTCTGATGCCATTGTAGGAAACGAGGTGCTGGTCATCCCAAAGCCGATGCCAAACAAAACGCGCATCAGCAGAAGAAAGGCAATGCCGGATGCCCAGTAATAGCCGAGCGTGGCTGCCAGTGAGATCAACAGCCCGACGTACAGAAGCAGGCGCAGCTTACCTTTTTCCAGCGCTTTGCTTGACACGAAGCGGGAAGCGATCGCGCTGAAAGCGAACACGCTGGTTATCAGGCTGACCTGCAGCGGGCTTGCCATAAACGCCTCCTTGGCGTATGCGGGCAGCGTGGTCAGCATCATCTGCAGGGTCAGAAACAGAAAAAGGTTGCTGACCATCAAGGTGATGAATTCTTTGGTCCATAATCGTTGTTTTGTATTCGTTCCATTCATGTGAAACATCACTCCTGTTTGTCTAAGTTGTGTATGTTGGCATTGATACGCGAGAGTGTGTCCCAGAACATCTCTAATTGATGATCGTCAATGCCTTCGATTAACTGGCTTCCGCATTGACTTTCGATGGTTGTGGTTGCCTCGATCAATTCTTTGCCTGTATCCGTCAAAAAGAGCTGGAAAGCTCTCCGGTCGTTGACCGATACGGATTTGCGAGTATATCCTTTTTTCTCGAGCAGATCCAAAATACGCGTAGTGGTCGGTTGGTCCTTATCCGCTTTGGCGGCAACTTCCTTTTGATTTAACCCTTCGTGCTCTCCGATGTGGTACAGAACCAGCCATTGCTCGGGAGTGATGTCATAGGGCTTCAAGGCATTGGCAAACAAATGGGATGCGCGGCGATAGGTGTAACCCAGATGAAAACCGATGGAGGGGTTGCGTTTAGGTACTTTCAAGAAACAAGTCACACCTTTCATTTCAAGTTTTCAAAAATAGTTGTCTAAACAATTATATGCCTGACATGCAAATGAGTCAAACCATTCAAAAAATTAATTATCTGCATGACAGGGTTTCGTTAAACGATGTGGAATATGAAAAATGGAATGATAACATAGCTCTAACAATTGCGAGCTATATTTATAGTACAAACCAATATCTCACCACTCAGGAGGAAGTACAAATGTCACAATTGATTAATTTTGCACACCGCGGGTCATCGGCCATATGCCCCGAGAATACGATGGCTGCCTTTGCCAAAGGCTTGGAGCAGGGAGCTACCGGGATTGAAACCGATGTTCAGATGACGAAGGACGGAAGGCTGGTTCTGATCCATGATGAGAGTGTCGCCCGTACCACGGGGGCCGAGGGGCTAGTCAAGGATTATACATACGACGAGCTGGCCAAGCTGGATGCTGGCTCATGGTTTGGAGCGGATTTTCAAGGGGAACGGATACCGCTGCTGGAAGAACTGCTGGAATTAACGAAAAATCACGGCACGATTGTTAATATCGAGCTGAAGAACGGATCGATTCAATATCCTGAGCTGGAAAAGCGCGTGATCGAGACCGTAAGACATTACAATATGTCAGAGCAAATCGTCATCTCAAGCTTTAATCATTATTCCCTGGTGGAGTGCAAACATATTGATCCTGAAATTCGAACTGGCCTGTTGTATGGCGAAGGCTTATACAAACCGTGGGAGTATGCCAAATTGGCTAAAGCGGATGCTCTTCATGCATACCATCGCGCAGTTCTGCCGGAATGGGTAGAGGAAGCGAAACAGCATGGCGTAGTCTATCACCCTTGGACCGTCAATGACGAGGAGCAGATGAAAACCTTGATCGATGCCGGTGTGGCGGGCATTATTACGGATTATCCGGATGTACTCGGGGGATTGCTACAAATTAAGGGAGCGTGACTTTGTGAAGAAAACATGGCTGCTGGGCTTTGGCTTTTTCAGCATTAGCATTACCTGGGCGCTGTACAATGCGTTTGTGCCCTATTTTCTCGAGGATTACATATCCAGTGTCGCACTGATCGGTTTCTTTATGACGATCGACAATTACTTTGCCTTGTTCTTGCAGCCATGGATCGGAAGTCGCAGCGACAGGACCCATACCCGGTACGGCAGAAGAATGCCTTACCTGCTCATCGGTATGCCGCTTGGCGCTCTGTTTACCGCAATCATTCCGTTTCACAACGGGATGGCGACATTGATACTGTTTATGGTCCTCATGAACCTGGCCATGAGTCTGTATCGTTCGCCTACCGTTTCATTAATGCCGGATATTACGGAGGAGAAACGCCGCACGAGAGCCAACGGCATCATTAACTTTATGGGCGGCATAGGGTCCATATTGGCTTTTGGCGTGGGCTCGGTACTGTATAGCGCACATCAGTCTCTGCCTTTTATTGCCGCAGCGGGCATAACGCTGGTGTCGTTGTTCATCTTGAGGACGTTTATCCAGGAGAAGCGTGACGCTCCAGGCTATCAGGCTCAGACGGCCGCCAAATCTAAAGTTTCCTTTAAGAGTCAGATCAATCGGACAACGGTGCTGCTCTTGGCGGCGATATTTTTCTGGTTTGTCGCATATCAAGGGGTTGAGACCCTGTTTACTTTGTACGGGAAAAACGAGATGGGGCTAACGGAATCGCAGGCTTCCTTTTCCCTGACGTTTTTTTCGCTCGCCTTTGTTGTGTTCGCCATTCCAAGCGGATGGCTTGGTGGTAAATTCGGCAAGAAACGGATGATTCTGATCGGCGTCAGCGGGCTGTTGGTTGTCTTTGCGCTCGTACCATGGGTTGAATCACTGCTATTGCTTCGCATATTGCTGACCGTTGGCGGATTATTCTGGGCTTGCATCAATATCAACTCCTATCCATTTATCGTATCTACAGGATCGGAGGACAGCATTGGGACACGGACGGGAATGTACTATTTGGTATCCTCACTTGCGGCGATCGCGTCACCGCCTCTTCTGGGCAAGCTCATTGATGGCATGGGGTATTCGATTCTGTTTTATTGCGCCGCAGGCAGCATGCTGCTCGCGCTGATCTGCGTGCTCATGATCCGGCATCAGGAAACGGAAAGCCCTGCAAACTCGCAGACCGCTTCCGCCAGCTTGTCCTAGCCGATTTGATTTTTTGATAACCGAAGGTTCGGCTCCTGCTGGTCAGTGTGTACGGAACAACATTGACGAGAGCTTGCCGGCACAGGTAGAATCTAATATCAGATAGATTTGAATTAAAAATGCCGGCAAAGGTGCAGGAGCTGATTCCAAGGTTGACAACGATTTATGATATTGCCAAGAAAACAGGCTATTCGCCTACGACGGTGTCGAAAGTCTTCAACAACTATCCGGATGTCCGGGAGAAGACGAGAGCCAAGATTCTGGCAACCGCGAAGGAAATGGGCTATCTTCCAAACGCAAACGCCAGATCGCTTACGACGAAACGATCCTGGACCATTGGCATTCTCTTTGTGGAAGCTACGGGAGCAGGGATTCGTCACCCCTATTTCGGAGCCGTCATCGAAAGTTTTAAGAAAATTGCCGTATCCAAAGGGTATGATCTGATGTTCATCTCCAAGGATGTCGGCGGCCGAAGAAGCAGTTATGTGGAGCATTGCAAAATCCGGGGCGTCGATGGCGTGGTCGTCATTCTGTCGAGCAGCGAGGACCCCGATTTCCAGGAGCTGCTGGATAGCGGCATACCGTGCGTCATTCTGGATTCGTCACCGGGGCAGGTGCATTCGGTTTACTCCGATAACATCGGAGGCAGCATGCAGGCACTTCGGTATTTGCACTCGCTTGGACATCGCAGCATTGCCCATATATCGGGCGGATTGAATACGTTTGCAGGCGAGCAGCGTCAACAGGGCTATGAGCAAGCCCTTCGGGAGCTTGATCTGGACCTAAGGGAAGAGTACATAACCAGCAGCGATTTTTTCTCCACCGAGAGCGGATATGAAGCCATGAAGAGGCTGCTGGGGCTTAGAGAGAGACCGACAGCTGTTTATGCCGCTGGAGATCTGCTTGCGCTTGGAGCTATTCGTGCCGTGCAGGATCATGGCTTGAATGTACCGGGAGATGTGTCCATCATCGGTTTTGATGATATTGAAATGTCCCGTTATATTACCCCTGCGTTAACGACCATACGCCAGGATACGGAGCAGTTGGGCACCGTTGCGGCGGAGACCCTTCTTACTTCGATCGAAGAACAAGACGCAACAGTACAGTTGGTTATGCTGCCGGTTCAATTGATTATCCGGGAATCCTGCCGCCCGGTCACCTAGGTGAAATATAAAGGCAGGACTCATTTTTGCCACTTTTCGAAACCGGTTTCGAAAGAGATCTAACTCTGAAGTTGAATCAAGTATGAACCCATTTAAGGAGGATCTGAGCATGTCAAATTATCGTTTTGAGAAGGATACCTTTGTGATCGAGCAGTATGATCTCGCCAAACCGTTTTCCAGCTTCCTGCCGGGGATTGCTGGCTTGAAGGGGATACCGATGTGGACCTTTTATGTGAATCGGGGTCAGGGGATATGCAGCTTCGGCATACGCGACAAGAACTCGCCGATCATGGAATTTTCCCCGGCGAA
This sequence comes from Paenibacillus sp. QJM3NY_38, assembly GCF_056173265.1. Classification (NCBI taxonomy): domain Bacteria; kingdom Bacillati; phylum Bacillota; class Bacilli; order Caryophanales; family Paenibacillaceae; genus Paenibacillus; species Paenibacillus sp. QJM3NY_38. The sequence goes on along the minus strand of NZ_CM149665.1, from coordinate 4,773,638 downwards.
TATCTCGTATAAGAATGTGTCGACAACCGGCTTCCGTACGTTTATCAAGATGGCGGGGACACCGGCAGTCTATGAGCCGTTCCAATCCTTTCAGCCGGATTCCAAAGCGAAGAGAACGATGTTGATCCGTCAGAATGAGCTGGTCATTGAGGAGGAGCATGCCGGTAACGGATTTCGCACGTCGGTGTCGTATTTTCAGCTGCCCGGTGAAGATTTTGCCGCCCTTGTCCGCGAGGTTAGCGTAACGAATATCGGAGCTCAGCCTGTATCGCTTGAACTGCTGGACGGCATGCCGGAGATTCTGCCTTACGGTGTCGAGAATAGCGGGTACAAGGAGGTCGGCAATCTCCTTCGAAGCTGGATGGAAGTGGAGAACCTTGAACGGGGGATCCCGTTCTATAAAGTTCGCTCCAGTACGCACGATGAGGCTGAAGTCAGCGAAGTTACGAGCGGTCACTTCTATCTGTCGTTTGATCAGCACGGGAAGTTGATTCAACCCCTTGTAGACTTTGATCTGATCTTTGGCGGAAACACTTCATTAATCCATCCTGATCGATTTGCCGTGAGCTCGGTGGAAGCTTTGATGAACGCCACGCCGTATGCCGTGAACAAAGTGCCCTGCGGATTCAGCGGGCTGTCGGCTACGCTTGAGCCTGGGGAGTCGGCGACCGTGTATACGCTGGTAGGCCATGTGAACGATATCGGCAAAATCAATAAGCGCTCCAAAGATTTGTGTTCACCTGCCTATATCCTCCGTAAACGCGAGGAGGCCTCGGCGTTGACACGGGAATTAACCGAGGATGTTGCAACCAAAACGGGATCACCACTATTTGATGAATATAGCCGTCAGTCCTATCTGGACAATTTTCTGCGGGGCGGATATCCGTTCCTGTTCGATAACGGGAAGGAAGGGGCCGTTGTCCATCTATACTCCCGCAAGCATGGGGATCTGGAGCGGGATTATAACTTCTTTTCTCTTGCGCCGGAGTACTACTCACAGGGGAACGGCAATTTCCGGGATATGAATCAGAACCGCCGAAATGACGTGTTTTTCCACCCGAAGGTAGGTACATTCAACATCCGGATGTTCTTCAGTCTCATTCAAGCCGACGGATATAACCCGCTTAGCGTCGAGGGAACGAAATTCCGCGTGAGTGAAGGGAAGAAAGAGGAACTGGAGAAACTGCTGCGGGCCTCCGCGGCTCAGCAAGATTATGAGAAGCTGGCCAAAGCTTGCGCCGGGGATTATACGCCGGGTAACATCATCAACGCGATTTCGGATCAAGGCATCAGGCTGGAGATCAGCGAGGAAAGCTTCTTGTCCGGGCTGTTGGCGATATCCGATCAACATTTTGCCGCTTCGTTCGGCGAAGGGTTCTGGTCGGATCATTGGACTTATAATATGGATCTGGTTGATACCTACTTGGATATTTATCCCGACCGTTATGAGGAACTGTTGTTTGGCGAGAATGCGTATACGTTCTTTGACAGCCCGGTGTACGTCCTTCCGCGGAGTGAGAAGGTTGTGATCAGCCGGGGCAAGGTACGGCAATATGGTGCGCTGTTGGAGGACGAGGAGAAACTGAACAAGCTCGGCAGAAAAAGGAACGCTGCGGAATGGCTGCGGGTCGATGGCGGACTAGGCGGCATTTACCGCACAAATCTGTTTGTCAAAATGATCTCATTATCGCTCAATAAAATGGCAACACTCGACCCTTACGGGATGGGGGTAGAGATGGAGGCGAACAAGCCGGGCTGGAATGACGCGATGAATGGTTTGCCGGGCCTTTTTGGGTCGGGCATGAGCGAAACAATGGAATTGAAGCGGATGGTCGCATTTATCGTGGATTCGGCCGAGCGGTTCGGCCATCAAGTGATTCAGGTGCCGGAGGAGATTGCGTCTTACTTAGAGAGCGTATACGAAGCCGTACAGCTATATCAGTCCGGCTCACTGGACTCATTCGGTTATTGGGACTTGGTAGCGGGGCAGCGTGAATCCTACCGTGCATCGGTCCGGTACGGAATCAGCGGCCGGGAGGTTGAAATTTCGGTGAAGAACGTGAGGAACATGTACGAAGCCTTTCTGGATAAAATCGAAGAAGGTATCCAGCGTGCCGAGCAGATGGGTGGCGGAATCGTGCCAACGTATTTCCGTTTTGAAGCCGAGCGATTTGAAGAGGTTCGGGATGCAGCGGGTAACCCTGTGATTACCCACTATGGATTGCCTGCCGCAAAAGTGCTTGAATTCAAGGCTTATGCTCTCCCGCATTTTCTGGAGGCACCGTCTCGCGGCATGAAGCTTGCCGATGAAGGCCGGGCGAGAACGATGTATGACCGGATCAAGGCATCCGATCTGTATGATTCCGCGCTCGGAATGTATAAAACGTCCGTCAGCCTGGAGGGAGAAACCGATGAAATCGGACGCATCCGTGCATTTACAGCCGGCTGGCTGGAGCGGGAATCCGTATTTTTGCATATGACCTATAAATACTTGCTTTCATTATTAAAAGCCGGATTGTATGACGAGTTTTTCTCGGAAATCAAAACCTCCCTCATCCCTTTTCTGGACCCGGCTGTTTATGGACGCAGCACGCTGGAGAACTCCTCGTTTATTGCCAGCAGCGTGAATCCGGATCCCCACGTGCATGGACGAGGTTTCGTGGCAAGGCTGAGCGGATCGACGGCCGAATTCCTAAGCATGTGGATTACGATGATGGCAGGAAAAAAGGTATTCCGATACGAAGGCAGCCAGCTGCAGCTTCATCTGAACCCCGTTCTTCCAGCGTGGCTGTTTGACGAGAATCAAGAAGTGTCCTTCATCTTCCTTGGTGCTGTCAAGGTGACGTATCGCAGCGAGCGCGCAGCCAATACGTATGGTCAGGACGGCGTTACGATTCAGCGTTTAACTCTCACCACGGTGGGAGGGGATTCGATCGAGGTCGATGGACCTCTTATTACAGGTGAGTTGGCTCATGAAGTCCGTAACGGGAACATCCGGGCCATTCATGCTGTGCTGAAATAGAGGGAAACGAAAGCCAACCAGGCCGCCCGAGATGAATCGGGTGGCCTATTCACTGTTATTTGAAGTTCTGTTTATTCATGAGGAGGCTTTTTGTTATTGCTTGACATGGCTGAGCCAAACGTAATGCCAATAGCAGCACCGATCGCTATGCCGATAGCGACATTATCCATGGCAACACCAATGGCTACCCCGACGCCGACCCCCATGCTTATCCCGAGGGCCATGTTGTTCTTTTTCTTTTCCATACGACCGTCACCTCTATCTGTATCAGTTGATCCCAACAAGCGTCCTTCCTACTCAAGCTGCTATTGTTTATATTATAGAGGATATTGGACGTGGATGCCGGATATCCGCTGCTTCATGTTTTCTTCGCTTGCAAGTCCCAGTGTTGCAACCCATAATAGATATATCGATTTGAAATACATATGAATTCAACATCTTCGAGTGCGAGGAGGGGGTTGTCATGCAGTGGATCGCCATGCTGACGATGCTGATTGATCATGTAGGGCTTGTGTTTTTTCCGCATCAGGAGATTTGGAGAATCATCGGCCGCATTGCTTTCCCAATCTACGTCTATGCTCTCGTTCAGGGGCACCGCTACACTTCTTCGAGACCCAAGTATATCATTCGGCTGGCCATTATTGCGGTGATCTCCCAAATTCCCTATCAGCTTGCGCTGGATCCTGAAGGGTTGAATGTGGTCATTACCCTGGTTGCTGGAGCTATCGTTTTATATGTGCTGGAACGTTCGGATTCCCAGCTGTTATCGTGGATGGTTGTTGTTGCCGCATGTGCCCTAATGAGTGAATTTCCGTTTGATTACGGAGCTTACGGACTGCTGTTGATTTTGATTTTCCGATATGCTCAGGCCAGCTGGCTTGTTCCGCTTCATCTTGTGTTGAACCTGTTATTCTGGTTCCTTAATAACTGGGAACTGCAGATGTGGAGCGTCATCCCGACGGCTGTGATAGCTTATGGCCCGCATGTATGGAGGAAACTGGAGTCTATCCGGGTGAGTCGCTGGGTATGGCGTTCATTTTATCCTCTGCATTTACTGATTATTGCGTTATTACGGGTGATTGTATAGAGAAGCACTCTTTAGGTTAGCGCTTGATGGATTGATTATATACAAGGAGAGACATACATGTTGAATATCGCACTGGCTGCCTGCATCCTATTGTTCGCAGCGGCGGGTTACATCGCATTCATGAATTCCAAATTAATTGCGGATAAAAAACGGGAAGCATACATTCCTCCGCCTGCTTCGGAATATACCGTTTATATGACGCCTCAGTTCACGGAGGAGGACAAAAGAACGATGATTCCGATCGGCGTCATGGAATTTCGCGATCCGCAAGGGATGATGAAGGTATATCTTTGCCGGGTCAGGAATGCATCCGAGGATTTGAAGCTGGAGCAAGCCGGCAATGTGTTTCTTCATCATTTGACGAAGGCCAGGGACACCGGCAGCCTGATGTTCTACCGCACGGTGGATGAGGCGCTGCAAGGACCGGAAGAGAAGAGTTTGACCGACCGACTGTCTGCAGCTGCCAAAAAAAAGCCGAGAACAGAATAGGCAAACAGGGTCAATCCACCCACTAGCGGGGTAATAAAGAAATAAAAGACCGAAAGGAGATTTTCCGAAATGAAAACATTTAAAATCGGAAGGACATCGGTCTCCGTCTTTATAGGCGATATTACGACATGGACGGGCGACATTATCGTCAATGCTGCAAATTCGGGACTGCTGGGTGGAAAAGGCGTGGACGGCGCAATTCATAGCGCCGGCGGGCCGGAAATCATGGAGCAGTGCATGGAAATTCGCAAGCAGCAAGGCGGCTGCCCGCCAGGCAATGCCGTGATTACCGGTGCAGGCCGGCTGCCTGCCCAGCATATCATTCATACGGTCGGCCCGATCTGGGAGGGCGGCGGACGGCGTGAGGAGCATACGCTGGCGGAATGCTACCGTAATAGTCTCCTGCTTGCAATCGAGGTGGGTGCCAGAAGCATCGCCTTTCCTAATATAAGCACGGGTATCTATGAGTATCCTAAGGCTCCGGCATGTGACGTTGCGTTAAAGGCGGTTACGGAGCTACTTGAAGAGGATCTGCCGGATAACCGTCTGGATCGGATTGACTTCGTTTGTTTTTCTCCTGATAATGAAGAGCTTTATATCCATTGGCTTGAGCAGTACACACAGGCGAAGGAGGCGCAAGTATAAGAAAAACCTTATCGACGCACATTCTCAGAAGACAGACCGCGTTTATAGGAAGTTTTTCTTGCGATATCAGGAATGCCCGTGCTTCGAAGTTTATACTTTCTGATATCTAAAGAAAAACCTTATCGACGCACATTCTCAGAAGACAGACCGCGTTTACTAGGAAGTTTTTCTTGCGATATCAGGAATGCCCGTGCTTCCTCTCCCGGAAGATAGACCGCGATTCATTAATAAAAATCAGGGGCGCAGTTAGCGCCCCTGACGTTTTGTCAGTCGACTTTTACATATGATAGGAACCGCTTGGCTCAAACAGCACCCATTCCAGCATCGTGATCATATCGTCGAGACGGGTTTCCTGATTGAGAAGGGAGGCTCGCTCCGGACTGTTCTCCTCGAGAGCAGTCAAGCGAGTTTGCAGCATTTTCTTCTGCATCGTAAGTTCATTGATCTTGGATTTGATTTGGTTTTCGGTTCGCATAAGTATAATCCTTTCGTTTGTATGAAATCCATCTGTTTACCCCATATTATAGCATTTGATTCAGCTTAAGACGAAGGAGCGGATTCACATGGAAAGTGAATATAATATGAAGAAAATAGCGGCGGAGCATGCCGCCAAGTATGTCCAGGATGGGATGAAGATTGGGCTGGGCACTGGCTCAACCGCTTATTACGCGATTCTCAAAATCGGCGAGATGGTCCGATCCGGACTCTCGATTCAGGCCGTGGCTACCTCTGAAGCATCGGAGAAGCTGGCGATGGAACAAGGGATATCCTTGACGCCGATCCATCAGATCGATCGCTTGGATCTGACGATTGACGGGGCGGATGAGCTGGATGACCAGCTCCGTTTAATCAAGGGAGGGGGCGGAGCGCTTCTCCGCGAGAAGATCACGGCTTTTCACAGTGAACGGCTCGTGATTGTAGCGGATGAAGCGAAAGCCGTAGCTCAACTCGGCGCTTTCCCGCTGCCGGTTGAGATTGTCCCTTTTGCTTTTGAGTGGACGGTTCGATCACTAGCCCAGCTTGGTTGTTCTGTGGAGATCCGCCGTAAGCAAGATGAGGGGGTTTATGTTACGGATAACGGGAATTATATTGCTGATTGCCGGTTTCAGCATATTGCCCGTCCTGAAGAATTGAGCTCTCGGCTAGGCGCCATTCCTGGTGTGGTTGAACATGGGCTGTTTATCGGTATGGCCGACCAAGCGATCATCGGCTGCCAGGATGGAACGGTACGGATATTGCATTCCGGGAGCATAGAAGCAAAGAATACATTTGACAGTTGATCCGGCGTTCATTAACCTTAATAACATGATATCTTTCGGAGGGTGAAATATGTCGGATATTCAAGAACACGAGGATACCCCGTTACATTTGCTGGTTGTCCTTGCCAGAGCTTATAACGCAGTGATGACACATTCGCATCGCAGCATCAATAGTCACGGATTGAACTCCACCGAATTCGGCGTATTGGATGTGCTCTATCACAAAGGACCGCAGCCGCTGCAAAAAATTGGCGAAAAGGTGCTTATTTCCAGTGGTAACATTACATACGTGGTGGACAAGCTTCAAAAGAAAAACCTGCTGGTTCGCCGGGCTTCCGCTGAGGATCGCCGCGTCATTTATGCTGAGCTTACTGCAGAGGGAAAGGAATTCTTCGAAGCCATCTTTCCTCAGCATCAGGAATTGATGGTTAAGGTGCTTAGCGGCTTGTCGGAGGACGAGAGAGCGCAGGCGGCGATGCTGCTGCGCAAGCTGGGGATCAGTGCGGAGAAGATGTTGTAGACCTATACAAGTTTTAGATTGGAGATATGTATGCTTAAAGATATAACGATGCAAGCCATGCAACCCGAAGTAAAGGAACTGCTCAGCTACTCGGTATTTCCGGATCCGGAGGCTGTGGATCAGGCGGCTGCTGCTTATGAGACGGGCCCAAGCCGGTTGTTTGGATTTGAAGAGGACGGTCTTCTCTTGGGAGTCATCGGTTTCGATGTTGATCAGGACGAGCTCACCATTCGGCATCTTGCCGTTCTTCCGGAGAACCGGGGCAAGGGATATGGACGCGGATTGATTTTGGAGCTGCTCCTTGAGGTCCAGCCTAAGCCGGCCCGGGTCATTGCGGAAACGGACGAAGAAGCCGTAAACTTCTACCGCAGTATCGGCTTTGAGGTATACAGCCTGGGAGAAAAGTATCCGGGTATTGAAAGATTCCGCTGCATTTACGAGGTGGAGGAATCCGAAGAATAGGCTATTCTTATTTAAAGCATGTTTGCCGTCTTCGAGTGGAATTAAAATTGCCATTCAAGACAATAGACCCGTTTCGCAATGGGGGCACTCCTCATATAATGTCGTAACGAGCGGGGCAGGGGGTGAACATGTTGGTGTACCATTATACCGCTGTCGGCGATTCCTTGACCTTCGGGTTTGGGGCGATGCCTGGCAGCGGTTTTGTTCCGTTATACCGTCGGATGGCGGAGGAGAAGCTTCGCCAGTTCGTGGCCCATGAGAATCTCGGGGTCAATGGATTAACCTCGGATGAGTTATACGATCGGGTCGTTCAGCTTCCTACGTATCGCTTTCATCTGCAGCAGGCTCAGATCATCACGATATCGATCGGAGGCAATGACTTGATACGTGCGGTAAAGTCCACGGGAGGCCGGCCGAATCGGGAGGTGCTGGATGCTGCCTTGCATCGATGTCAGAATCATGTGGCTAATACCATTAGACATATCCGTAAAATAAAGACTCCGGTCAGCAAACCTTATTTTATTCGCGCTATCGGTCTGTATAATCCATACCCGGCCTGGACGGAGGCAACGGAATACGTGATTCGGTTCAATCGGCACTTGATGGGGCTAGGTGACGACTATTTCCGAGTAGCTGATATTTACGCACAATTTTCAGGCCGAGAGAAAGAACTGATGTCGGTGGACGGTTTACACCCGAATGGCCGAGGGTACCGGGTGATCGCGGAACAATTAAACCGGCTTGGGTACAAGCCACTTGCATAACCAATCGAATGATTAAGAAAAAAAGGGCGTCCCCTGGTCTCTCGACCATGGGACGCCCTTTGGTTTATGTAATCCTTATTAATTATAATAATTTCCTGAAAAAGCTTCGTACGGCCCATTTGCGTTCTTGCCGTTTTTTGTATTTCGGCAGTGACCGGTATACATCCATAGATTCCTGATAAGACTTCTTGGCATCCTCGGTCCTTCCCAGCGATTGATACATATATCCCAGCAAATAAAAGGCTTCGCTTGAAGAAGAGTGAATGGAATGGAACTGCTCCAAATAATGGAGCGCCTTCTCCCGATCCGAATCCCGAAATGCATCGGCAAGCCTAAGATAAGGCCGGCCGTATTTGACCCTCGGGTTGATCTCCAGGGCCCGAATAATATCCGACTCCCCTTGCGGGATGCTGCCGGTATGCAGCCGTGCGTTTCCGATATCGTCCCAGAACTCGGCGGAGTCCTCCAGGCTGGATTCAATGGATTCCAGCAGTTTCAGGGCTTCCCCATACTTACGTCGCTCCAGAAGCAATCTGGCAAGCTCGTGCCTTGATGAAACGTCGCTGGGGCTAACTGCAATCTGTCTGCGCAGCTTGGAAATATTACGTGCGCGCTTAATTGGCTTTGTCACGCTGGGAAATACCCCGACGAAGCGGCGGTCCAGCACATACACGATGAGAAGCAGCACCAGGATCGCCGTAATCGGATTACCGAAGATGTAGAACAGAAATCCAAAAATGATGAGTTTAAACAAAAGAGATCCCTCAATTTCTATGTAAAGTTGTAACACAAATTATACCATAACATGGATTTATTTAGGTGGAAATACTATCGGTTCCATAGACCTTGAATACATGCGCATGTCGGAATAGGCCATAGGTATTGAAAGAAGGTCGATGATAGCCGATAAAGGTAGTAAAGAGGTGATAATCATGGCGAAAAAGGGACAAATATTCCATCATTACAGTTTCGAAACGAAGAAAAAGGCAGTCGCCATGCGGCTGGAGGGCATGACTAAGAAAGAAGTGGCATCGGCCTTACAAATATCTGATATCGGACGGCTGAAAGTGTGGATGCGCAAATACCGTGAGTTGGGCGAAGAAGGTTTGGTCGATCGCCGCAGGAGAATTGTATATTCAGATCCTGACACCGAACGGGATGAAAAAGAACAACTTTCGCAGGTATAGACAATAAGTGATCACATGAGGTGTGGTAAATGACCGTTCCACCATGCCTCTTTCATATGGGAATCAAGGGTGATGCTCTATGGTCGTATCCGGGATTTTTAGATGCATGGGCCAATTCATTAATCTTATCCCGAACAGGCGACAGCCCAGTTCATTTGAGCAGAACCGACATAACATGTGGTATGTTCAAAAAAGGAGGGATTCATGTGAGCGGAGTAGGAGAAGGTTATGGCGGCTATGGATATGGCTCTTCTGTAGGTGCTATTTTGGTATTATTCATCTTGTTGGTGATCATTACTCGCGCATTTATCTAATCCATCTTTTGAGCGAACAAACCAATTGAATCAATAAGTAAATACCGAGCACCTTGAGCAGTCACAACGACAGACCGTCCAAAAGAGGCATGGCCTCTTCTTAGGGCGGTCTTGTTCATGATGAAGCGAGAATCGGCGTGAATGATTGGTCATGAATATCGTTTAACAGCATATGAGAATAATCTCAAAAAAAACAGACCGCTCGAGAAGAAGTGGTCTGTTTTTAGGAGAACGAATATGGACCCGGGTCCATTCTCTGTCCAGGTGTGTTACTCATGCTACATCATAATCAATATAACCTTACCGTTTACGAAAGATACGATATCAAAATTCGAGTATCCCCAGGTTTCAATGGTTTTCCCGCCGCCGGTGGTAATGTCCTTGGCCGCCGGATTTCCCCATGACAGCTGCACCTGTTCTTTGGTCATCCCGAGGGAAACCTGGCCTGCTTTAATCTGTTTCCAGACCGATGCGGACCATTTGTGTTTTTGGTAAGGGTCGTAATTTAATAGGGAAGAACGGTCCGCAAACAGCTGCATCACTTCCGAAGACCGCATAGGATAGCTTTTCACTGTTTTTCCTGAAGCCGTTTTGAAGATCACGTTGAATTCGCCTTTGTCATCCGGCAAAATGTCGGTTACCGTCAATTTCGAGAAGCGTTCCAAGTCTTCGAAATCATTCACCCAATACGTTCGACCAATAAATTTAACCAAGCTGCCCTGCATCGCTTTTTTGATCAAGCCGGCCGTCTCACTGGAAACAACGGTCATGACTGCATCGCTCCCGAAGGAGATATTCGCTTGTTTCCACTTGGCTTCCCAATTGATTTTCGCGCCCAGAACATCGGATAACATAGAAGCTGGAATTAGCAGTTCGCCTTTGTCGGTCATCGGAGCTGCCTTTAAGCGCAGCGGGCTGCCATTCAGCTTGGCCTGGTTGCTGCCTGCCGTGAGCAAGAGCACGGTCTCTCCGAGCTTGGCCTCCACGGATCCGTTTTTGGCCGAATAGGTGCCGCCCAGTGCCTGCATGACGGATTTGGCCGGCACCATGATATTCCCGTTAACTTGTTTCGCATATTTCAAATTGTTGCGCAGGCTGGACGATACCGTTATCGATTTGGACAAGCCGCCTGAGGTTACTGTAATCTGTGTCTTGCCAACGCCCGCAGACTTCAGTGTTCCGTTCTTCTGTATGTTCATCAGATAAGGCTTCTCTATATCGATCAGGGCATCTTTAACCGGCACTTTGATCTTGGCCCCGTTCGTGTAAGTCTCCTGGATACTGACTTCAAGGGTATCCCCTACATAAGGCTTGGCTTCGGATATCGAAACCGATAAGGCCTTAACGACAGGCACATCAACCGATTTGTTCTGTCCGTTCGTGTGATGTATCCAGCTTCCGTCAGAGCGCTGTGCATAGAACCCCTCCGACAGATCCTCGGCATTTCCGTAAATCGAGGTTCTTACGATCCCGCTAAGTCCGGAGACCTGGTCCTTGAGCTTCCAGCGGTCTTTATACACTCCGGTTGTCCATACGGTTCCGTCTTGGAGCGTCACAATCAGAAGATCCGTCGGCTCATTGGATGCATAAACGATATGAGCTGCGTTCTGGGCGACGGTAACCGGGATAATGCGCCCGTTATCATCAAAGTTGGACGTTTCGTATACCACCACGTCACCGTTGTCACGCAATAGGGCAACACGCCCGCTGTGAACCGTCATGGATTTGACCCCGACCGGGTTCTCCACGATACCGAGCTTCTTGAATTGTCCCTTTTTGTAGTTATCCTCTAATAGCAGTTCCCCGTTTGAGGACAAGGCGGCAAATTCTTGATCCGCATTGGCGATAAGCAAAATGCTACTGAGGTTTTTTGCTTTTTCCGAGCCGCCCCATACGGTGCCGTCCGACTTCAGCCAGTAGGAACCCGCTATCTGCTTCACTCCGCTTGTTCCCGGAACGACCTCGGGTCCCTTGCCGATATCCCATTCCACTAATCGCCCATCCTGCGTCATACCGATGCCTCCGTATTCATAACCGCTGATGGCTGCAACTTTACCCGGCGTCCGTATGGCATGTCGTCCGTCGATCAGGGACCACATGGAGCCATCGCTCATCAGGTAGGTGTTCCTTCCCGCAATGTCGCTGATCTGGAGCCTGGACTCTTCGGCAGAAACGATCCCGTTCGTCGTGCTGCCTGCAAAACCAAGTCCCACCAGCACGGCGAATAATACGAGAACATACAACGTTCTTCTCACTTACATGACCTCTCTTCATTTTACAAATAGGAATATTTTTCAAACAGCTATATTGATTCGACAAAATCGGTGTTATTCCTGCAATTAAAAACGCCCTCCGATATCCGGGGACGTCTTGCCGGTTAAGCTCGCGATAGTTCGACGAACTGTCTCGACCTTAACGGTGTTTTAGTTAAGAGATTACGGTGGGCGTCATAGGTGGCAGAAACCAACCTGATTAAGGAATATGAGTTCCTCCCAACAGCAATAAAGCCGCGTATAAATCATTCTTCACTGTTTCGATTTTGGCGAATTTCCTGAATGTAAGATTAGAGATTAAAGCGATCAAGGCATATTTTATTCTCGTTCGTTCTATTTCTGTATCTTCATGGCTAATGATACGATTCATGAATCAGTTCCTCCCCCAGAGACAGATGCTGTTGTGCCTTTATTCGTCCGCTGCGGAGAGCGCAGCGTATGTTCACGTATGTTCATCTTAGCGGAACAAATACACAACACCGGCGGCGGCAAGAAATATGATCGCGGCTAAAAAGAAACCGTTGGCTATTTTCCTTTTAGATGCGCGGTCTTCCTTGGAATCAGCATAGAAGTTGCCTCTTTGTTGGTATCCCGTAGTAAACATTCCGGATAGAAGCCCTGTTATCAAGAGGCAAGCCAATCCTGCATATAAAAACAGGTTCATCACGTGTTCCCCCCAACATGCCCTTTATTGTAAGAACGTTTGCTGAGAGGGAATGGTTATGCATTTTTACACAGGTAAGTGCATCGTCTGACTAGAAGCAGCAATTGATATGACAAAAAGCCGCTCATCTCGTTTAGCGGCTCAACAAAAAAAAGAACTAAATCCCTGTAATAGACATTGCCGTTACAGGGATTTAGTTCGGGAACCTCCGAAGAGATTCCCTCATGGGAGAGGAGAAACCGGACGAAGAGCTTATGGGGAAACGTAAGTCTTCTCCGCGGTTGTCTACGACATTCATTGATGTCGATATTTCAAGGATGCCCGGCTGTGGTAGAAATATACATGGCTTTGAAAAAAAATGGCGAGACATTATGTTTCGTTTTTCATATATGGGATGATTGTGTTACGATAATCACTGTCAATGGCGTTGTCTTGGCAATTAATTTATAGATAATGAAACGGGTGAATGAAGCAGTGAGAGTAGTATCCGGAAGTGCAAAGGGCCGGCCGCTCAAAAGTGTGCCTGGTACAAGCACCCGTCCGACGACGGATAAAGTGAAAGAATCCATATTCAGTATGATCGGCCCTTACTTTGAGGGGGGCGCCCTGCTTGACCTGTTCGCAGGCACGGGAGGCCTTGGCATTGAGGCGTTAAGCCGGGGGATGGATCGCGCTGTTTTTATTGATGTGGAACCGAAGAGCATCAGTACGATCAAGGATAATTTGAAGGCGGCCAGACTTGAAGATAGCGCTGAGGTGTACCGCAACGATGCGGGACGAGCGCTTAAAGCGCTTGAAAAGCGCGGCTACAAGTTCGATCTGGTCTTTTTGGACCCGCCTTACAGGTTTAAGAATGGTGACGAGCTGATGCTGGATATGGCAGAGCGAGGTTTGCTGCAAGATTCAGCTGTGGTGGTATTGGAATACGAATCAAGTTACAATTATCCTGAGAAGTTTGGTGATTTTTGTTGTTTCCGGACCGCGAAATACGGAGAAACCGCCATTTCGATATATCGTTACGACACAGCGCAAGATCAAGCGTCAGAGCTTGATGAGGAGGAATTACAAGATGACAAATGAGAATACTAGTACATACCGAGTTGCCGTATATCCGGGAAGCTTTGATCCGGTCACCATGGGACATATGGATATCATCACACGCGCTTCCAAGCAGTTTGATCTGCTGATTGTGGCCGTGTTGAATAACTTAAGCAAGAACCCGCTGTTTACGATTGAAGAGCGCAAGGATCTCTTAAAACAGGAAACCGCGCATCTTCCGAATGTGGAAATCGACAGCTTTCGTGACCTTTTGGCGAATTATATCCGTCAGAAGAATGCCCAGGTCATCGTACGGGGGATCCGCACGGTGACCGACTTTGAATATGAACTTCAGCTGGCATCCACCAATCACAAGCTGAATCCGGATGCCGAGACAATCTTCATGATGACGCACCCGAAATATTCGTTCCTTAGCTCAAGTCTTGTTAAGGAAATCGCTCATTTTAATGGAGACACCACGGATCTGGTTAGCCCCGAGGTCCATGCCGCGATGCGCCGTAAATTTAGCGGCGATAACGGTCAATAAGACGGGAACACAGCCAGAACGCCGCTATCAATAATAAGCAGATCGCGCCTTGAACCTGCAAGAATGAAGGCAATCCGCTCCAAAAGTTGAAGTGCTGATCCGTATTGGCGTGATCCAGCGGTTCTGTTCGGAAAGCCGGTACGATGCCTGCTGAAAGGGCGCTGACCGGCTTCCACATTGCCAGTGTAATCGCAAAGGCGAGCATGGAATGCAGGGCTCGCTTCATCATAAAGTAACGCCAAGAGAGACCGGTTTCCCGCATGAGCGACAGGCTTTGCAACTGAGCGCTGATTCCGCTCCATGCAAGTGCGGCGGACAGTACAGCCAGCTGTATAATTCCAGCTTGGAATGCCGAGGAGCTGATGGACTGGGCTGCCAGATGGGCCTCTAAAATTCCGGATACAAGATAGGGTGGAAGCTGCGGCAGCAGGTGACCGGTCAATACTCTGGTCAGGACGGCGAAGAACAAGATAAAGCCGCCTGTCATCATTAAAGTTTGAACTGAACGGGTAACGGAATCGCCTAGTAATTTGCCAAAGCTCCGCCCATCCCGTTGATGGGCCTCCAGCGCCGCAGTCGCTGCCCTTTTAAGAAGGGGGCGTTGGGCGTTTTCCCTTGTCCTTACTGTGTGTAGAGTTGAATTAAACCGTCGTGTGTCTTCTGAAGAAACCGGTTTATGGAAGAGTCCGAAGATCCAAGCGGCTAGCAGTCCGGAAATCCAATGAACGATCAGCAGCAGATACCCAGCCTCCGGTTTATGAAGGAGGCCGGTTCCGATGACAACGAGAATGGTCATTGGATTACAGAAATGGGATATAGCGGCGAGCCTTCCGGCATCCATGGCGCGAAGCTCGCCTTGTGTATACATTCGGGAGGCGGCCTGCGCTCCTGCCGGGAACCCGGCCGTCATTCCTGTTATAAGAACCCAGCCGCCAGCACCGGGAAGTTTGAATATTTTTTTCATCAAAGGGTCCAGCAGTACGCCAACCCCATGGGCCCAGCCATAGGCGATGAGTATTTCCACCAGTACGAGAAAAGGCAGCAAAGCGGGAAATACGATATTCCACCACAGCTTAAGTGCTTGCAGGGTGGCTTGGAAGGCAGGTTCGGGCGCGCTGACGACAGCCAGTACAAGCAGGAAAGCGGCGGCACCCAGCAGGATGGTGTTCCACAGCCCGTTTGATGACTTGACGGCGTTGTCTTTATTCATAAGGAATCTCCTTTCAGCGTAAACATGGCTAGTACAACTTTATGCAAAGGAGACAACCGTCAGACCAAACTTGGTGGAAGGCTGGATATATAAGGCGGAGGGAAGGGAACCACATGAAGAAGTCTGTAAAACCGAATGGCTTAAAAATTGCGCTGTATTTGTTAATGGTCGGGGTCATGCTGTACGTTGTCGTTTATATGCCGACCCCTTATCTCGTATACCAGCCGGGGAGTGCCGAAGAGGTTCGCCCCATGATCAATGTCGAGAAGGGCGATCCGGCGGAAGAGGGCACTTTTATGATGACAACCGTGTCGGCAAGCTATGCCAATATGGCGTTGTTGATGATGTCTGCATTTAACTCGAATGCGGAGGTTGTGAAAAAAGCTGAGAAAATGGGCGATCAGAGCAAGGATGAGTATGCAGCCACACAAGTGTATTACATGAACTCTTCCCAGTCGTCTGCAATGGAAGCCGCCTATCAGGAAGCAGGAATTGACTACAGCATCGAGCCTGCTTATGTATTCGTGATGTCGATCTCCGAGAATTCTGTTAATGCCGAGCATTTCCGGCCTGGCGATAAATTGATCAAGATCGATGGGCAGCCGGCAGAGGATAATGAGAAAATTGCCAGCCTGTTAGGCGGGAAAAGCATCGGGGAAGTGGTATCCGTGGAGCTTGAACGCAAAGGGAAAACCGTTAAGGAACAGGTTCAGCTTGTGAGCATTAAGGATGAGAAGACAGGAGCGGAGCGTCCGGGATTAGGCGTCATGATTGCCACGATGCAAAGCGTGGAGCCGGCCGATCCCGATCACACCATTCATTTTGCGGATACCAATATCGGTGGGCCGTCAGCCGGACTGATCTTTACTCTTGAAATATATAACCAGCTTACTGATGGTGATTTAAGCAAAGGTTACCGGGTCGCCGGAACGGGTACCATTGATAAATCAGGCGCCGTAGGCCCCATTGGCGGCGTGAAGCACAAGATCGTGGCTGCTGATCGGAAGGAAGCCGATATCTTTTTTGTGCCGCAAAAAAATTACGATGAAGCCAAGAAGCGCGCGGACCGGATCAAAACGGACATGAAGCTGATCCCGGTCGAGGACCTGCAAGACGCAGTGGATTATCTGGAGGAGCTGCCGCCTAAGGGGTGAGCGGCGGCAGCAGGTAATCGCCGTAGTAGTGGCGCATGTCAGGCCTAGGTTGCCCGTTGGCATAAACGGCGGCTGCCATCAGGTCCCTCTCCAGCTGAGGATGCTCCAGCTTGGCCGGCTTGTGAATGACGGGGAGCGCTGCGCTGCGCTTCATTCGTTTCAGCAGAGAACGTCCTGTCTCGCTAAAGCCGAGGACCCGGATATATCCCGGACCTTTCGCCAGCTCTTCGCGATTCATCGATGCCTTGTCATGATTCAGCATGATGTGCAGCAGCATGCGCTGAAGCTTGGTTCGCGTATAGCGCTTGGTCTTCAACGCTTCCAGGAGGGCGTCAACCGTCGGCTGCTCCAGCTGAAATAGCGAGCGCTGAACACGGTGCTCCAAGCCTTCGGTCACTTCGAGAAGGCCTTCAAGCTGCGCGGGCGTATGCGTGAGCAGGGTTTGAAACAGCGGCTGACGAAACTGCTCCCAATGGACAGGAGCTCGTCCGCTCTTGATTTCCCGCTCCATGATGCTGTGCGTGAATTCCGGCATATAGGGTCTGGCGGCTTCCAAGCCCTCTGACAGAATAATGTTCCGGATGGCGGTTGCACTGGCAATGGACGACGCTCCCGGCAAGGGATCATGGTACTGTGCGTTTTCTCTTGGAATGGTGTAGGGTGTAATGCGGCTTCCCAGGCGCTCTAGAGCGATTAGGTAGTGCAGGCCCAAGGAATTGTTCGGCTGCGTGAGCAGCTCTTGCAAATGGGCAATCGCCGGTTCGGACTCACCGAATAGGGCAGCAGCGGCAGCGCCGTAAGCGGACGGGAAGTTCATGCCTTCCCGGAGGCGCTTTTCGATTTCGGATCGAAGCTCGCCGGATTCGTTGGCGAGCGAACGGGACAACGGCAGAATCTGCTCCAGCGTACCGCTTTCGGATCCGAAGGATAGGCAATTCACTACGCCCGTAGCCTCCAGAATGGCTACCGCACCGTACGCGAACCATTCCGCAGGCTGCACGGCATAGGTTACCGGCAACTCGAGGCACAGGTCAACTCCCATGGCAAGGGCCATTTCCGCCCGTGCGCGCTTGCTTGCGATGGCAGGCTCGCCGCGCTGGAGAAACGGACCGCTCATCACCGCAACGACGGCATCTGCCCCCGTGACTTCTTTGGATTTGCGATAATGCAATACATGACCGTTATGTAAGGGATTATATTCAACGACAATGCCAACCGTCTTCATTCGTTTCAACTCCTTGATTAGAATATAACATAATTACATGACGATCCTGCAACAATAAGCGCATCCCCGGGAGAGTTGTAATTCTGGTAGTATGAAGAGAAATATCGGGTAACAATAAAGAGGTTGTTAGGGTTATCCTGTTGACAAAACTCTTTGGGAATCGGTATAATAATCTTTGTTTGTTTGGAGTGATGGATATGCTAATTCAATTTCGTAAATTGACAACCAGCGATCAACCGTTACAGTTCCATCAAACCGTGGATGTAAGCAATGCCGTTAAGGACCGCAAGGATATCATTGCTGTTCAGCCATTAGACGTGGATTTGACAGCAATCCCATCGGTTTCTGGTACGGTGGATGTTCGTGGACGATTGCAAGGCGAGCTGGAGATGAATTGCTCCCGGTGCCTGAAGCCGATCAGCGAACATGTGCACATCCCTTTTCATGAAGTATTCCAGCCGGTGGAAGATCCTGAATCCATTCAGGATGAGAATGATGACACTACATACGTGCAAGGTGAGAGTGTGGATCTCACTCCCTATGTAGAAGAAGCATTTTTGCTCCACCTGCCGCTAGCTCCGGTATGTAAAGCCGACTGCAAGGGACTCTGCCCGAATTGCGGCAAGGACCTGAATGAAGGCACGTGCGACTGCGATACGGAAGTGATCGATCCTAGGCTAGCCGGTCTGAAGGACTTCTTTAAATGATGATGGATATGGCACCCGTTCAGCGGGTTGAACTGATAAGGAGGTGGGAACATGGCAGTACCTCAACGTAGAACGTCCAAAACACGTCGTGACAAGCGTCGTACTCATTTTAAGCTGGCTGTGCCAGGCATGGTGAAATGCGAGCAATGTGGAGAATTGAAGCTTGCTCATCGCGTATGTAAAGTATGCGGAACGTATAAGGCAAGAGAGATCATCAAACAATAGTTTTTAAATAAGTAGTACTTCATCTTCGGTGAGGTGCTATTTTTTTTGTCTGAAGCCCCCCTTTCTTTTTGACGTGACATGATTTATACTTAACATTAGTACCAGGTTCTAATATTTGCGACTAATTTACATATATATGTTTGAAGAATGGCGGCTTTCATAGCGGCAGAAGGAGTTGTTTCGTCATCGATCGTTTATCCAAGAAAGACCGTCACCAGCGGCTGATTCAGCTGATCGACGAGAATCCCTTTGTTACAGACCGCGAGTTGACTCGCCAGCTTAAAGTGAGCATTCAGACGATACGCCTTGACCGTATGGAACTTGGCATCCCGGAGCTTCGTGAGCGAATGAAGCAGATGGCGGAGCATTCCTATGACCAGGTTCGTTCCTTGTCGCTCGAAGAGGTGATCGGGGATGTCGTTGACTTGCAGTTGGACAAGAGCGGAATATCGATATTTGAAATCCGCGAGGAACATGTATTCAGCAAAACGCGGATTGCCCGTGGGCATTATGTGTTCGCTCAAGCCAATTCACTTGCCATCGCCGTAATCAATGAAGAAATCGCATTGACGTCTTCAGCGGATATACGGTTTTTGAGACAGGTTCGTCTCGGCGAGAAATGCATTGCCAAAGCCTACGTTAGGTCCATTGCCGGCCAGAAGGGGAAGGCCAAGGTGGAAGTGTTTACTTATGTCGCTGATGAAATGGTGTTCCAGGGGAATTTCGTAATCTACCGATCTGCAGGAGAATGACATAAGTAAAGGAGGAAGTTTGGCATGAGAATTGCGATTGATGCAATGGGTGGCGACAATGCCCCCCAGAGTAACGTCGAGGGCGCACTCATTGCGGCACGGGAATGGAGCGATACCGAGATCATTCTCGTTGGGGATGAAGCGCAGATTGGAGCGCTCCTGAAGGACAAGCCGTCCAATCTGAAGGTGGTTCATGCAAGTGAAGTCATTGAAGCGGAGGATGAGCCGGTTAAGGCGGTCCGCCGGAAGAAGGATGCTTCGATGGTTGTAGCGGGACGCATGATTCGTGAAGGTGAAGCCGATGCCATGATCTCGGCTGGCAATACGGGAGCCCTCATGACGACCGGGTTGCTGGTCGTTGGCAGGATGAAGGGGATTGAGCGTCCTGCGCTTGCGCCTATGATTCCTACGCTCGACGGCAAGGGGATGCTCGCCTTGGATCTCGGAGCGAACATGGATTCGAAGCCTGAGCATCTGCAGCAGTACGCACTAATGGGCAGCCTGTATCGCGAGAAGGTGCACGGAATCACCAAACCGCGGGTCGGGCTGTTAAATGTCGGTACCGAGCCGGGCAAGGGAAATGAATTGACGAAGCATGCTTATCCGTTACTGGAGGAGCTGCCTATCCATTTTGTTGGGAACGTCGAGTCCCGCGATGTCATGAACGGAGTTTGTGATGTGCTCGTATGTGACGGGTTCTCGGGCAATATTTTGTTGAAATCGATTGAAGGAACGGCTGGTGCGCTCTTTTCGCTATTGAAGGAGCAGTTCAGCAAGTCGCTTAAGACCAAGATGGCCGCCGCCTTGATGATGCCGGAGCTTCGCAGCCTGAAATCAACGCTCGATTATAAGGAGCATGGCGGAGCACCTTTGCTTGGTCTGAGCGGTCTGGTCGTTAAGAGCCATGGTTCATCGGATGCGAACGCCATCAAGAATGGGGTTCGCCAAGCGCGGACGGCGCTCCAGAACCGATTGGTAGAGAGTATTTCGAATGAAATCAGCGGGAAGTGAGTGAGGAAATGAACAATTTGCGTCCGGTCGGTATTATTGGCACAGGCAAATACGTACCTGAGAAAATATTGTCAAATCATGATTTAGAGAAAATGGTAGATACAAGCGATGAATGGATTGTCTCGATGACGGGAATCCGGGAACGACATATTGCCGCTCCGAACGAAGCGACGTCGGATTTGGCTTATCATGCTGCTGTGAACGCGTTGAAATCCGCTGGAATGAACGCCGAGGATCTGGAATTGATTATTGTGGCGACGATTACGCCGGATATGTTCTTTCCTTCTACAGCATGTCTTCTCCAGGATCGTCTGGGTGCCAAGAAGGCGGCGGCATTTGACCTGTCTGCTGCTTGCTCGGGGTTTGTATATGGCCTTGCAACGGCCACGAATTTCGTGAAGACAGGTATGTATAACAACGCTCTGGTTATCGGGGTAGACTGCTTGTCCCGCATTACGGATTACACGGATCGGAACACCTGCGTCCTGTTTGGGGACGGTGCCGGTGCGGCAATCGTCGGCGAAGTGCCGGAAGGCCGCGGGTTCCAAGCCTTTGATCTGGGTGCTGAAGGTGCGGGTGGAGCACATCTGTACATTGAGGCAGGCGGTTCGAGATTGCCGGCTTCCGCTGAAACGATTAATACGAATAAACACTTTATTTATATGAACGGCCGCGAAGTGTTCAAATTTGCGGTACGGGTGATGGGGTCTGCCACGGAAGCCGTTTTATCCAAAGCAGGCATCGACAAAAAGGATATCGACTTATTCATTCCTCATCAAGCCAACATCCGGATCATTAAGTCTGCCATGGAGCGCTTGGAGCTTCCGGAAGAGAAAGTCGTAATCAATGTTGATAAATACGCCAACACCTCAGCCGCTTCCGTGCCGCTGGCTCTTGTCGAAGCACAGGAATCTGGTCGTCTGAAAGAAGGAGACAAGGTGTTGATGGTTGGTTTTGGCGGAGGATTAACCTGGGGTTCCTCCGTACTCATCTGGTAACAGAATAGTATGTAGAACTAGTGAAATAAAAGAAGGGAGCTAACGATTTTGGGTAAAACAGCATTTATATTTCCAGGTCAGGGCGCTCAGTCCGTCGGAATGGGAAAGGATGCCTATGATGCGGTTCCTGCCGCAAGGGATCTGTTTCTTACCGCGGATGAACAGCTTGGATTTCCGCTCAGTTCCATTATTTTTAATGGTCCTGATGAAGATTTGAAACAAACGGTAAATACGCAGCCAGCTCTCCTCTCAACCAGCATGGCTTATCTGGAAGCCATTCGCGGCAAGGGGATCGAACCGGATTACGTTGCGGGACATTCCCTTGGCGAATACAGCGCACTTGTATGTGCAGGCGTGCTTTCTTTCGAAGAAGCGGTATCGATCGTTAGAGCCCGCGGAGAATACATGGAGGCAGCCGTACCCGGAGGTCAAGGCGCCATGGCAGCCGTGCTTGGCGCAGACCGTGAGGCTTTATCCGAACTGTGCAAGAGCATTACGGCAGAGGGGCATGTTGTAGAACTTGCGAACATGAACTGTCCGGGACAAATCGTTATCTCGGGTTCCGCACAGGGCGTCGCAACTGCCGCAGAAAGAGTCAAGGAAGCAGGCGGCAAGCGGGCTATCCCTCTGGAGGTAAGCGGACCCTTCCATTCGTCGTTGATGAAAGAGGCGGCAAACCGGCTTGCCGACAAGCTGGAGCAGGCCACTTTCAGCACACCTTCCGTTCCGGTAGTTGCCAATGTGACGGCGCGTCCGGTGGAAGATGCCGCTGCCATCCGCGGTTTGTTGGTGGAGCAGGTATACTCTCCCGTGCTATGGCATGACAGCGTGGAATGGATGATCGCTCAAGGAGTGGACACTTTCGTCGAGATTGGTCCGGGCAGTGTTCTCAGCGGTTTGATCAAGAAGATTGACAAATCCGTCAAAGTCATTAATGTAAATAGTCTGGACAGCGTCAGCAGTTTGGAGACGGTCGTATAAATAACGATGGATAAAAACCAGATTACTTTCGGAAAGGAGGAATAGGTATGAGTGAAGCTCTAAAAGGACAGACTGCGCTTGTTACGGGTGCTTCCCGCGGCATTGGCCGGAGCATTGCTCTCGGACTTGCCGATTTGGGCGCTAACGTTGCTGTCAATTATGCAGGTAGCGAAGCGGCTGCAGCCGAGGTTGTGGAAGCGATTCGCGCAAAAGGCGTATCGGCCATCGCGGTTAAATCCAACGTTGGACGGACCGAAGAAGCCGATGCCATGGTAAAGCAGGTGTTGGAGACTTTTGGTCGAATTGATATCCTGGTGAATAATGCAGGGATCACTAGAGACAATCTAATCATGCGGATGAAGGAAGAGGAGTTCGATCAGGTAATCGAAACGAATCTGAAAGGGGTATTCAATTGCCTTAAGGCGGTGACGCGTCCTATGATGAAACAACGTTATGGGCGCATTATCAATATATCCTCCGTTGTCGGAGCGCTTGGCAATCCGGGGCAGGCCAACTATGTTGCGGCCAAAGCCGGAGTCATCGGTCTGACCAAATCAGCCGCTAGGGAGCTCGCTTCCCGTGGAATTACGGTGAACGCCGTGGCACCTGGTTTTATCGATACCGATATGACCCGGGAACTTCCTGAGGACATGCGGGAAGGCCTGCTTGGCGGAATTCCGCTCGCCCGTCTGGGGCAGCCGGAGGAGATTGCCGGCGTGGTTGCTTTTCTAGCATCTTCCAGTGCATCCTATATGACTGGACAAGTGCTGCATGTGGATGGCGGCATGTATATGTAGGCGCCGCCAATGTTCCGGCGCTGGCCGCTGGGCATTAAATCGTTTTCAAATGCCTTCTATGGCAATTTGAAGTCATATCTCGTATAATTACCAAGAGGAGGTGAGCCGGATGTCCGATGTATTGGAACGCGTGAAACGCATCGTTATCGACCGCCTGGGTGTTGACGAAGCCGACGTAACATTAGAAGCATCTTTCAAAGACGACCTTGGAGCTGATTCTCTCGATGTAGTTGAATTGGTGATGGAGTTGGAAGATGAGTTTGATATGGAGATCTCTGATGAAGATGCGGAGAAAATTACGACCGTAGGTGAAGTTGTAAACTACATACAATCTCATACCTAAGTCATTACAGTTAAGTCCCGTTCTTTAGCAAGACGGGACTTCTCCACATTCAATCCAAGCTTTTTTAGCACAAACAAGTGATAGATTATTACTGCCTTCGTTATCATGAGTCTGCATATGCGGCTTCATAGATGGACGGGCAGTCCATATAGAGGTGAAACTGTTTGAAACATAGAGTCGTTGTAACAGGAATGGGCGTCATGACCTCGATTGGTCAAGACCTGGATACATTCTGGAACAGTTTGATGGAAGGCAAGTCTGGCGTATCCCGCATCGAAGCATTTGATGTGAGTGATTACACAACACAGATCGCAGCATCCATGAAGGATTTTAATCCGGAGGATTACATGGATCGCAAAGAAGCCCGCAGGATGGACCGTTTTGTACAGCTTGCGGTTGCAGCCGGTTCGAAGGCGCTGGAGGACAGTGGCCTTGAAATTGGCGTGAATGCCGATGCAGAACGGGTTGGCGTTTCGATCGGATCGGGTATCGGCGGTTTGGGCACTTGGGAGGATCAGCATAATATCCTGCTCGAAAAAGGCCCGAAACGTGTAAGCCCCTTCTTTATTCCAATGATGATCGCTAACATGGCCTCAGGCCAGATGTCGATCAATCTGGGAGCCAAGGGTCCGAACACTACACAGGTTACGGCTTGTGCTACCGGAACGCATTCGATCGGCGATTCATACCGTCTGATACAGCGCGGTGATGCCGATGTCATGATCTGCGGCGGGGCGGAGGCAACCATTCGTCCAACAGGGATGGCTGGTTTCTGCGCTATGCGTGCAATGTCAACCCGCAATGACGAGCCGGAAAAAGCCAGTCGGCCATTCGATACCGGCCGCGACGGTTTTGTTATGGGTGAAGGCGCGGGCGTGCTTGTGATCGAATCCCTGGAGCATGCGTTGAAACGCGGTGCCAAAATTTATGCCGAGGTGGTTGGCTATGGCCTTAGTGCCGATGCCCATCATATTACCGAGCCGGATCCGGATGGAGCAGCTCGCTGCATGAAGATGGCGATCCGTGACGCAGGCATTGCGCCGGAGGATGTGGATTATATTAATGCTCACGGGACTTCAACGCCGGTGGGAGACCGCTCGGAAACCAAGGCCGTTAAGATGGCTCTCGGTGACCATGCCTATAAAGTAGCCGTTAGTTCAACCAAGTCGATGACGGGGCATTTGCTAGGCGCTGCCGGCGGCGTTGAAGCGGTTATCTGCGGACTGAGCTTGAAGAACCAAACCATTGCACCAACGATTAACCTGGAGGATCAAGATCCGGAGTGCGATCTTGACTACGTACCGAATCACCCGCGTAAAGCCGATTTGGATATCGTCATGTCCAATTCGTTCGGATTTGGCGGGCATAATGCCACGATTATCCTGAAAAAATACGCCGAGTAAGGGGACAGTGTGTTGAGTGGAGATCTGAAGCAGTTACAGCATAAACTTCAAATCCAGTTTCGCAATGCAATGCTGCTGAAGCAGGCCTTTACCCACGCATCTTATGTAAACGAACATCGCTTCAGTCAGAGCCAGGACAACGAGCGTCTTGAATTTCTAGGGGATGCTGTTCTGGAGCTGACGGTGAGCGAATTCTTATACAACCTTTTTCCGGACCGTCCGGAAGGCGAGTTAACCAAGCTGCGGGCCGCTATCGTATGTGAGCCCTCCCTGGTGCAATTCGCTGTAGGTCTGGACTTTGGTCGTTACGTTCTGCTAGGCAAAGGAGAGGAAATGACGGGCGGTCGAACCCGCCCGGCTCTTCTGGCAGACGTATTTGAGTCATTTGTGGGGGCGCTTTATCTGGATCAGGGATTGGAAGCGGTTCGCCGGTTTTTAAGCGACCATGTCTTTCCCACGGTGACCGTCAACGGTCGTCCGCAGATGAGCGATTATAAGACTGAGCTTCAGGAACTGACCCAGCATCACGGCATGGGCGCACTGGAATATCGTATCGTAGAAGAGCGAGGACCGGCACATGAGCGGGAGTTTGTCTCGGAGGTATACATGGGAAGCGAATGTCTTGGACGCGGAAGCGGCAGATCCAAGAAAGAAGCCGAGCAGCAGGCAGCGGCAGTAGCCTTAAAGCAGCTGAAACGTGCGGATGCCTAAAGCTTCGCTGATGTGATGACAAACAAAGAGCAAAGAGCAGTCAAGCGGATAACCGGACCCGGATAGGATGACTGTTTTTTGCTCTTTTCGTTGTCTGTCTTTTGATCAAGGGACAGCTGCTTATAACGTTGATGGACCTCGTCCAAAGACGGCGGTGAAGCCGATTCTACTTATGTTACAATAGCAGGAGAGGTGATAGTTCGAATATGTTTTTGAAACGGATCGAGTTAGCAGGATTTAAATCGTTTGCCGACAAGACGGAGATGGAATTTGTCCGGGGAATTACAGCCGTTGTAGGTCCGAATGGCAGCGGAAAGAGCAACATTTCCGATGGGATCCGCTGGGTGCTTGGCGAGCAGAGCGCCAAGTCGCTTCGCGGCGGCAAGATGGAGGACATTATCTTTGCCGGAAGCGATGCGCGTAAAGCGGTTAATTATGGAGAGGTCTCCCTTACGCTGGATAATGAGGATCATGTACTACCGCTGGATTTTAATGAGGTAACCGTAACTAGGAGGGTGCACCGCAGCGGGGACAGCGAGTATTTCATTAATAGGCAATCATGCCGACTCAAGGATATTACGGAGCTGTTCATGGACACCGGAATTGGTAAAGAAGCCTATTCCATCATTGGACAAGGCCGGATCGAGGAAATATTGAGTACACGTTCAGAAGATCGCCGGGGGATTTTTGAGGAAGCATCCGGGATCGTTAAATATAAATCCCGTAAAAAAGAGTCTGTACGCAAGCTGGATGAAACAGAGCAAAATCTGCTTCGCATCCACGACTTGGTCACGGAGCTTGAGGATCAGATCGGACCACTCAAAGAGCAGTCCGAGAAGGCCATTCGCTACAAGGAGCTTCGGGAGAAGCTGAAGCACAAGGAAATCTCGCTGTATGTGTATCAGATCGAACAGATACATACCTCATGGAGCGAGGCCAATGCCAAGCTTGAACAGCTGAAGGAAGAACAGCTCGCGCTGTCCACCGTTGTATCCGCGCACGATGCCAAGCTGGAAAGTGACAGATCAGCGCTGCGCCAGCTGGAGCAGGAAGTTGAGGATCTGCAGAGCCAGCTGCTTCAATTCAGTGAGCTGTTCGAGAAGAGCGAAGGCTATGGCGAGGTGCTCAAGGAACGCCGCCGCAACCTGGAACGTACGCGCGAGCAGCTGGAAGAAAGTTTGCAGTCAGGCGATCAACGTCTAGGAGCGCGCGTAGGCGAGCTTGCGAGCATGAAGAGCAAGCTGCAGGAGCTACAGCAGGAATTAACCCAAGTGCGGGACCAGCTGTCAGCGGAAGAAGCGAAGCTGGTGGGCGTAACCGGCGGAATCAGCCAACAGCAGGAAGAGAGCTTGAAGGGGAATTTACTGGAGCTTATGAACCAAATGGCTCAAGCCCGGAATGAAATCCGTTACGCCGACCAGCAGCAGGAAGCGCTGGATCGGCGGATGAATCGGGCGCAAGAGGAGTCGGGTAAATGGGAAGCCCTGAAAGAGGATCTGCTCCGCCGCAAAGATAGCATCGATCGAAGTATTGAACGCTTCGGTAAAGAGATTGCAGACCTCCGCAGCGGTTATATCAGCGAGAGTGAGCGATATCAATCCCTGCAGAAATTGCAGGAAGAGACGCAGGGAGCGCTTCGGAAATGGGAGCAGAAGCGGGAGGCGCAGATTTCCCGCCGCGATACCATGAAAGAGCTTCAGGACGATTTTGACGGATTTATGCTGGGGGTTAAGGAAGTACTGAAGGCTTCCCGCAAATCCGTGCTCCACGGGGTCCATGGTGCGGTGGCCGAACTGATTCGTGTACCGGAAAAGTTGGAGCTTGCGATGGAGACAGCCCTTGGCGCATCGGTTCAGCATATCGTCATGGAGAACGAATCCGTATCCAGGCAGGCGATTGCCTTCCTGAAGCAGCGCCAGTTAGGACGGGCAACCTTCCTGCCTTTGGACGTCATTCGTCCACGGAACGTATCCGCTTCGGATCGGCACTTGGCAGAAGGAGAAGCCGGGTTTGTAGGCTTTGGCTCCGAGCTGGTGAAGTATGATTCAAGATACAGCAACATTGTCGGCAGCCTTCTGGGCAATGTCGTGATCGCCGAGACCTTGGAGCAAGCGAACAAAATTGCTGCAAGATTCTCCTATCGCTTCCGTGTCGTCACACTCGAGGGCGACGTGGTCAATGCAGGCGGATCCATGACAGGCGGCAGTCAGCACAAGAAAACGAACAGCCTGCTGGGACGCAAGCGTCAGTTGGAGCAGCTGGATCAGGAAATCACGGAGACCGAGAAGCAGCTGGAGAAGCTGCAGCAGGGCATTGAAGGCGTCCGGAATCAAATGATCGAATCTCAGGATAAGCTGGACGAGCTTCGTAAAGCCGGAGACGACAAGCGAATCGAGGAACAGCAGGCTGCAGGGGACCGCAAGCAGCTTGAGCATGAGCTGCGCCACGTCCTCGAACAAGCCGAGCTGGCAGGCGAGGAGAAGAGCAGTCAAGAGAAGGAAGCCAAAGAGATTCAGGCAAGCCGTGAACGCGCGCAGAAGCTGTTGTCTGAGCTGGAGGAGGAAGAGAAATCAACCCATCTGGCGATCCAAGCTGCAGAATTTGCCCGTAAAGCTAATGAGTCGGCGAAGGAAGAGCTTCAGAGTCAGCTGACAAACCTCAAGGTTCGCGAAGGAAAGCTGGATCAGGAAACCTTCTCGCTGGAGGAGCAGCTCAAGCGCCTTCAGTCGGATGTCGACAACCACGTGAAGGAGCAGAAACAGAACCGCACGATGCTGGCCTCCGTTCAAGCCGACCTGAATCAGAACGAAAGCGAAAGCGTAAAGCAGATCGAGGATCTGAACCAGTACAAGCTGAAGAAGGAAGAGGCTACGCAGCAGCTGGAATTCAAGCGGGCTGCACGCACCGCGCTTAGCCGGAAGCTGGAGCTGGAAGAGAGCGAAACCAAGGAACAGCGCACGCAGCTGCGGGCCGTGGATGATCAGCTTCGCCAGACCGAGATTGGGGTAAACCGGCTCGATGTTGAGCTTGAGAATATATTGAAGAAATTAAGCGAGGACTACGAGCTGAGTTATGAGCTTGCCAAGCAGCGGTATCCGATTCCGGAAGACATCACTGCCGCTCAGAACGAAGTGCGTGACTTGAAGAGGTCGATAACTTCCCTGGGAGATGTCAATCTTGGGGCCATCGAAGAGTATCAGCGCGTTAATGAGAGATACCTGTTCTTAAGTGAGCAAAAGGCGGATCTGGTTGAAGCGAAGACAACCCTGTACCAGGTCATTAAGGAAATGGACGATGAAATGTCCAAGCGTTTCAAGCTGACGTTTGATGCGATCCGGCGCGAGTTCGGCACGGTATTTACGAAGTTGTTCGGAGGTGGACGTGCCGACCTGGTCCTGATCGATCCGGACCGATTGCTTGAGACGGGGATCGATATCGTTGCGCAGCCACCTGGCAAGAAGCTGCAGAATCTGCAGCTTCTCTCCGGTGGTGAGCGTGCATTAACCGCTATGGCGCTGTTGTTTGCCATTTTGCAGGTGAAGCCGGTTCCGTTCTGCGTACTGGATGAGGTCGAGGCGGCGCTTGACGAAGCGAATGTGGTCCGGTTTGCCCAGTATCTGCGGGAGTTCTCTGAGCAAACGCAGTTTATCGTGGTCACCCACCGCAAAGGAACGATGGAAGAGGCCGACGTGCTGTACGGCGTCACGATGGAAGAAGGCGGCGTGTCGAAGCTGGTGTCCGTCAAGCTTGAGAATGAGGAAGCGGAGATTGCCTAATTTAACATAACGACATGGAGGGTACGTATGAGCTTTTTTAAGAAGTTAAAAGAGAGCATTTCCAGCAAAACGGAAAACGTAACAAAACAGTTCCGGGACGGACTCGAGAAAACTCGGAAGGGATTTATCGAGAAAGTGTCGGACCTGGTCATTCGCCGGAAAAAGATCGATGAAGAATTTTACGAGGAATTGGAAGAGATTCTGATTGGTGCTGACGTCGGCGTCAATACGGTGATGGATCTGATGGACGATCTTCGTGCCGAAGTGAAGAAACGGCGGATTGAGGACGCTGCCGATCTGCAGCCAGTCTTGTCCGAGAAACTGATGGGACTCCTTCGTGATGACAGCAGCAATGAGCTGAGGGAGAATCCGGATGGAATTACGGTCATTCTGTTTGTCGGCGTTAACGGAGTCGGCAAAACCACCACGATTGGTAAGCTGGCACATCGTTACAAGCAGGAGGGCAAGAAGGTTTTGCTCGCCGCTGGCGACACATTCCGTGCAGGTGCGATTGAACAGCTGGAGGTATGGGGAGAACGGGTTGGCGTTGAAGTCATTAAACAGCAGCCCGGCTCAGACCCGGCAGCTGTTATGTTCGATGCGGTTCAAGCAGCCAAGCAGCGGCAAGCGGATGTTCTGCTCTGCGACACGGCGGGACGTCTTCAGAACAAAACGAATCTGATGGAAGAGTTGAATAAAATCTTCCGCGTTATTCAACGCGAAATCCCGAGCGCTCCGCATGAGGTGCTGATGGTCCTTGATGCGACGACAGGACAGAATGCGCTAAGCCAGGCGAAGCTGTTCGGAGAGAAGAGCGGTGTGACCGGCCTCGTATTAACCAAGCTGGATGGCACGGCTAAGGGCGGCATCGTAATCGCAATTCGGCAGGAGTTGAATCTTCCGGTGAAGCTGGTAGGCTTGGGAGAGAAAATGGGCGATCTCCAGACCTTTGACTCGGAGCAGTTCGTTCATGCCCTCTTTGCGGGTTTGATTAAAGAAGAAGAGAATGCCGCAGAACAACAAGGCTAGGCACTTGTCTAGTCGCTATGTATACAAAAGGACCGAAAGTATAACTTTCGGTCCTTTTCCATGTTCGGTTCAATCTACGGGCACATGCATTTTTATGAAGAGACGATTCGAACGAACTCAATCGAACGAAGCGGGATGATGGCAGTATCTGTAGGAGGACCATAGATGATGGGTGGTACTTTTAAGGTGATGGTTCCCTCGCCCACTTCGGTCAGCGTGCCGATGATCACATCTCCCGACACCGTTACTTCGGTTTCCGAGCCGATAAATCCTTGCAGCCAATCCACGTAGCGCATATCGGTTAACCTCCTTGCCGTTATGAAAGTTTGAAGCTGACATTCCGTATCATCTGAAGGTATTACTGAACGGAAGTAATATTGGCAAATGGAATCAGCACAAGGTCGCCCGATGCTTCACGGAGCTGAACACCATCTTCAGCAGTAGCCAGAACGACTCCTTCCAGCGTAACAAACGTTGTGCTGACCCGTACTTGTTGGCCTGTACGGACTTCGAAAAATTGAATCAGCTCCGGATTAATCGTTAAACCCGTGAGAACCTGACTCTCCAGTGACTCTACCCGTTCGGTTAGTTGACTGGTTTCCTGGCTTAGAAGTTCGACCTGCCGTGTTAACATTTTGACTCTGCCGGCAAGTCTTCTGCAGAACAGGAAGCAACACATAGTCATTCTCCTTTCTGTATTACCAACGGTTGTGCTCCTCGATATGGTTCTTTAAATCCAGAAGCGAAGCGGTGCTTTCTTCCTCAGCTGCGCGGATCATGGGCATAATTCGCTCCACATGACCAGGGCCATATTTAAGGAAGGTTTCGGTTTTATCGATCAGCACATCAAGCGGCTGACGATAATCCGTAAAGTACTGACCGAGACGAAAAGAGCTCAGCAGGCTATGCACTTTGCTCATGGTGCTAAGCGCCAGTACAGGCTTGCCGCCGCGTAAAGCGGCTAGCGTCGGGTGAAGCTTGAATGATATCAGATAGTCCACGGATTGTATGAAGCTGTAGGTGAGCTCGATATCCATGAGAAACGGCAGCGTTTCAATGGAAGCGCCAGGGGTCAGCTCCCTTACCTTCTGCTGCATTTGCAGACAGGTGTTGTAATCGGAGTACGCGTTGCCCGGATGATGAATAACTGGAATAAGGACGGCATGATAACCTTTGGCGATAAGATGCCCCAGCAGTTTGGTCATGTTCTCCATCGGGAACGATTCATAGGAAAACACAACAACGCCAACGGTGGGGCGCTTAGAGAATCGTTTCACCGGGATATCGGGCTGACGATAGCCGAATACCATATCAGGGGCGGTTTCAACATTTCGGTGGAAGCCTGCCCGCCTGGCGATGGCCGACGATCGATCATCCCGGAATACCGCGCGGTTTGCCTTGGAGATTATCTCCCGGTAGGCGGATACCTGCTCCTCAGGCCAGGTGTGTTCCGGGTAGGCGTCCACGATGCCGACACCGTAGACCCAGGTAGGCTGTCCTTTAAGCTGCGGAGGGAAGTAATAGGAATTGAATGAGTAGGGTGTAATTAAATCGCCACCACCGATGATAAAGGCGTCCGTCTGGCGGGGATCCAATCGGGAGTTCCATGGATAGACGTGATGATCGTGGAATACCTGGCGAAGGGTGTGAAGAAATAAATCATCACCGAAGTTTCCCATTCCATAGTACCCGGAAGCGGCAATATGCATTTACGTATCACCTCCTTGTCAAGCGTTGTCTAGCTCTTGCCTGTTTGCTGACACCAGGCTTCGAAGAGGCTGCGGTTACGCTGGCTGGTGCTGCTGCCATAAAGGACGCGATGATACAAGACGGCATCGACCTGAACCGGTGAGCTGTGCTTAAGAAGCCTGGCGGTGACATCGATATCTTCGAAGATACGCCCGAGACGATCCTCCCGATTCCACCAGCCGCCAATGGCGATTAAGGATGACTTGCGATACATTCGAGGGACAAGCGGGTGCCCATGTTGGGTCGTTCGATTTAAGGAAGCAGACCAGGACGAATAAAGATGCCCGGAATCAACGTTTCTTCTCCATAGGGGACCGAACTGCCTGGTTCGTTCCCAGCATCCATACCGCCCCGTGGCCATCCTGCCGTCCGGATTCTGGTCAAGCGCGTCAGACAGGAGTTCAATCGCATCCGGTGCCAGCCAGTCATCTCCATCCAATTCCAGAATATATCGACCCTTTGCTTCAAATAACAGCCGATTCATCATGATCGCCTTTCCGCGGTTACGCGATTGGGACAGGACCCGGATTCTGCTGTCAAGATAAGCGCAGGCTTCCTCCAGACTGTCGTCCTCCGAGCCGTCATCGCCTATTAGCAGCTCCCACTTATCGCTTGATTGAGCCAACACGGAACGGATGCTCCACCCTAAAGTGTCCTTCATATTATGAATGCTCATCAGAATGGAGATGACAGGCTGCGGAGGAATTTCAGGGGATAAAGCCCCTTTCGAACTGGCGGTATTCCCTCGCATTCTTGTTGCGGACAGAATAGGGAGAATATACTCCAGATCCTTTTGATACGGAGGATTTTGCGTCGGGTCCAGATGCATCGTAAGGCTTGGATCGGCGGGCAGCAGATCGTAAGGCAGAAATTTAGCAGCCGGAAGCCTGTTATCCCAGCGGGTGAGAGCAGCAAGCAGCCAGGTTTTTCTCCAATACAGAGGGGCGCCGTTCATGCATATACAGGCAATACGATCTGGAATATGGGGTGGTATCGGAATGGAATGCTGTGCGCTTTTATGGGAAAAAGACAAGGTACCGCTCCATAGAATCCACTCATGATCTATTTGTGAGATTTCCTGAATGATGTGTTCACGGTAGGCTGTCGTATCGATGTCCCTGTAGCCGAATGGCTGGGTACGGATTCTGGCATAGGGTTTCAATGGTGGTTCATGCCTTTGTCCAGGATGGCCTGGCGGATCACTTGATCGGCTTTCAATCCGCGTTCAACCCAGCGATTCTCTCTGGCGTAGGCAATGCGGGCCAATTTATGCTCTTCCGTGTTCGGCTGATGGAGCATGGAGGACAGCTTGCCCAAGAAATCATCATGGGTGGTCGCTGTAGTAACATGCGGCTCCATGGCGATGCATTCCGGCAGAGCCGTTGACAATACCCGGACACCGGATGCCAGATACTCGTATGCTTTGACTGGATTGGTTGCCAGCGTAATCGGATGATATTGGAAGGGGATCAATGCAACGTCTATATGAGTCAGATAACGCTTGAGCTCCTGGTGTGGCTTTTCACCAAGTATATGCACATTGGGGAGCTTCGAATAATCGCCGGAGCTGCCGTAAGGAGCTCCAATGGAAACGAATTGGACGTTCGGAAAACGAAGGGCCGCCTTAGCGAACAGCTCATGATCTACCCAATAAGCCCAGGCGCCGATATAAGCGACAACAGGACCCGGAGGGAGATCGGTGGGTCTTTCACTGAATGGAATATGGAAAAATGAAGAGTCTGCGCCATTCGGGATCAGGGTAAGCGGTTTATCCGGATATGCCAGGGACAACCGGGTGTGAATCACCTCTGCGGTACATACGACATGGTCCGCTTCATCAATCATTTTGGGTTCATATTTTGCCCAATGCGGAAATTCATCACAGCAGTCGTAGATGGTGACGTCGGGTTTGAAGAGTGTGGAAATGCGCGTACGGAGCTTAGACCAGGTCGTCCAGACGACAATCGGATGTTCTTTGCGAAGGGCAGGCAGCTTTTTGTGCAAAAAGGTTTTGGTATCTGTGAA
Source organism: Paenibacillus sp. QJM3NY_38 (assembly GCF_056173265.1). Lineage (NCBI taxonomy): Bacteria > Bacillati > Bacillota > Bacilli > Caryophanales > Paenibacillaceae > Paenibacillus > Paenibacillus sp. QJM3NY_38. Next base: position 4,739,271 of record NZ_CM149665.1, on the reverse strand, counting down.
CAGGAACACATTCGGTTCAATTTCTTTGAACTCCTTATCCAGCGGTGCCAGGTTTTCGAAGAAAACCTGATGACCAAGCGAGCCCAATTGAGCCATAAGCTGCTGCGGTCTCTGTTTCATATACGACCAGTTCATCGTTCTCGGATAAATGATAACAGCCAAGAGGTTTCCTCCTTTCTTTGTACTCGGGATAATATATGCATTGCTAGCTTCATAGAATTGGACGAATAAGCCGAATCGCTGAAAAATGGTTGATTTCTACAAGCACGCACATGACCGGAACGAATCTATCAACTTTCCATATAATGCTTAATATATGAGGTTTCAGATCTATCTTTTCATATAAAACGAGGGGGAGTGAAGGTTCGTGAAACATAAAAATGTTCTGGTTATATTCGGAACGCGTCCGGAAGCGATTAAAATGGCACCTTTGGTCAAGGAATTGGAGTCAGCCCCGGGATTAACTCCAATCGTATGCGTAACCGCCCAGCACCGGGAGATGCTGGACCAGGTGCTTCGTTTTTTTGAAATCCAGACGCAAACGGATCTGAATATCATGAAGGAAGGGCAATCCTTATACAATTTGAGCGCTGACCTGCTAAAAGGGATGGAGAAGGTATTCCAAGCGAGAAAATATGATCTAGTGCTGGTCCATGGAGATACCACAACGGCATTCATTGGTGCATTGGCAGCTTATTACGCAAAGGTTCCGGTGGGACATGTGGAAGCAGGGCTGAGGACGTATGACAAATACGCGCCGTTTCCAGAGGAGATGAATCGCGAGTGGATCGGCAGGGTGGCGGATATGCATTTTGCCCCGACGGCGCTGTCGGCAGCAAATCTCAAAGCCGAGAATCGTTCGGCTCACGTGTATGTAACGGGAAACACGGGAATCGATGCAATGAAGTGGACGCTAAAGGCTCCTTTTAAACATCCGATACAGAACAAGTTACGGAAAGATAGCCGCTTAATACTGATGACCATGCATCGGCGGGAGAATTGGGGAGCACCGATGAAAGGGGTATTTGAGGCTGTGAAGCGAGTGATCCAGAAGCACCCTGACATTGAAGTGATATATCCGGTCCATCCGAACCCTGTACTACAGGAGGCGGTCGCGCAAGAGCTTGAGGGGCACGAGCGAATCCACTTGACCGAACCGCTCGATGTCGTTGATCTCCATCATATCATGCAGCGTTCCTATCTGGTCTTGACGGATTCCGGCGGCATACAGGAGGAAGCGCCGTCACTGGGGAAGCCGGTTCTGGTACTGAGGGATAAAACCGAACGCCCGGAAGGGGTCACAGCAGGTACCCTAAAATGCGTTGGTACGGAGTGTGAAGCGGTTCAGGCAGAAATAGAGCGGCTGCTGACGGATAAGGAAGCGTACCACAGCATGGCCAGAGCCCATAATCCGTTTGGCGACGGCACCGCGTCCCGCCAAATCGTCAGCGCCATCCATCGATTCTTTCAATCGCAGAGGGGCTGATATAGGGGACGGCTTTGATTTTGCATGCCCGAAGGGCGTATAATGAAGTATAAGTCGGGTTCAAAAAGTCAGTTTTTTTGAAATAACCTCTATAAGATTTCAAGCGAAAGGATACCTGTTATGGCCAATACTTACACTTATCCACGCAGAGAAGAGATAGCGAATGCAATAACGCATGGCATAGGAGCGGCGCTTAGCGTTGCTGCGCTGGTGCTCCTAATCGTATTTTCAAGTTTGAAAGGCAATGCCTGGCATGTGGTGAGCTTCACCATCTACGGATCAACGATGCTCCTCCTGTATCTGAGCTCCACGCTCGTGCACGGTTTGAGAGACGGGAAAGCCAAGGATTTCTTTGAGTTTATGGATCACTCTTCCATTTACTTGTTCATCGCAGGGACGTATACGCCATTCCTGCTGGTTGCCATCCGGGGATCGCTGGGCTGGAGTCTTTTTGGGATTGTATGGGGCATTGCGCTGTTCGGTGTCGTGTTTAAAGCATTCTTCGTCAAGAAGTTTCTGTTCCTCTCCACGATATTCTATATTGCGATGGGCTGGCTGATCGTTATTGCCTGGAATCCGTTAACAGCGGTTGTAGCGCCTCAAGGGATGAATTTGCTTGCCATTGGAGGCGTGTTGTACACGCTGGGTACCATATTCTATGTGTGGCGGGGCTTCCCGTACCATCATGCTATCTGGCATTTGTTTGTGCTGGCGGGTTCGATTCTTCACTTTTTTGCGATACTGATATACCTTCTTCCTATCGGTTGAACGGGTAGGAAGAAGGCTTCCTGCACATGGAGAAGGATGACAAGGGAAATGGCTTGACATCCTTCTTTGTTTTTTGTATGATAAGGTTCGTTAAGCGAACTGTAAAGTGTTTTTCCTTGACGAGGGGGTGCCCTTAAATGAGTCAGGAGAATTGGCTCGAGAAGACGAACCGGATCAATTTGCTGTTCGATTTCTATGAGCAGCTGCTGACAGAGAAACAGCAGACCTTTTTGAAATATTATTTCCATGATGATTTTTCCCTTGGAGAAATCGCTGGTGAATTTGAGATTAGTCGTCAGGCCGTCTATGAGCATATTAAGCGCGCAGAACAGGTCCTTGAGTCCTATGAAGAGAAGTTGGGGCTCCTGAGCAAGCATGAAACGCGCATCCGGGAGCTGGATAAGTTTCGGGTAATGGTGGAGCGTAGCGACCTGGGTGAACATGATAAGAATGTAATGACCGATATGGTCGAACGATTAAAAGTATGGGATTAAGTATGAACGGAGGTGGCGGATATGGCGTTTGAAGGATTGACCAGCAGACTACAGAATGTGTTCAGCAAGCTTCGTGGTAAAGGCAAGGTGTCCGAGGAAGATGTAACAGCCGCCATGCGTGAAGTCAGACTCGCGCTTCTCGAAGCCGACGTTAACTTCAAAGTGGTTAAGGATTTCGTATCCAAAGTAAAAGAGAAGGCCATCGGCAAGGAAGTGATGGACAGCTTTACGCCCGGCATGGTGATCATTGACATCGTTAATAAAGAACTGACGGAGTTGATGGGAGGAAGCCAAGCCAAACTGGCGAAGAGCAACAAGCCGCCAACAGTTATTATGATGGCCGGTTTGCAAGGTGCCGGTAAGACAACGACTTCGGGTAAGCTGGCCAAGCTGCTTCAGAAGCAGAACAGCCGACCGCTGCTCGTTGCCGGCGATATTTATCGTCCAGCGGCGATCAAACAGCTCGAAGTACTCGGCAGTCAGATCAACGTACCGGTGTTCTCGCTAGGAGACAAGACAAGCCCGGTTGAAATCGCAAAACAGGGCCTCCAGCATGCCAAAGATAACGGTCACGATTATGTCATTATCGATACCGCCGGCCGTCTTCATGTCGATGAAGAGCTGATGGAAGAATTGAAGCAGATTCACAGCGTAGTGAATCCTGATGAAGTCCTGCTTGTCGTTGATGCGATGACAGGTCAGGATGCGGTGAATGTCGCGGAAAGCTTCAATCAGCAATTGACGCTCACGGGCGTCGTACTGACGAAGCTGGACGGCGATACCCGAGGCGGTGCCGCCCTCTCGGTTAAGGCCGTTACCGGATGTCCGATCAAATTCGCCGCACTTGGCGAGAAGATTGATGCGCTCGAACCGTTCCATCCGGAACGAATGGCATCGCGGATTCTCGGCATGGGCGATATGCTGTCGCTTATCGAGAAAGCACAATCGAACATTGATGCAGACAAGGCCAAGGAAATGGAACGTAAAATGCGTAATGCCGAATTTACGTTTGAGGATTTCCTGGAGCAGATGGATCAGGTCAAGAAGCTCGGTCCCCTGGATCAGCTGATGGATATGATTCCCGGCATGGGCAAGATGAAGCAAGCCAAGGATCTCAAGGTGGACGAGAAGCAGATGGGACGCATTGAGGCTATTGTTCACTCCATGACAACAGCGGAGAAGCAGCAGCCTGACATTATCAATCATAATCGTCGTAAACGGATTGCGGCGGGCAGCGGAACCTCGCTGGCTGAAGTGAACCGGCTCATCAAGCAGTTTGACGAAATGCGCCGCGTGATGAAACAGTTCTCGGATATGATGGGTCCTAAAGGCGGCAAAAACAAGGCCATGAAACAGCTGAAAGGCTTGACTGGCGGAAAAGGCATGAAATTCCCGTTTCGTTAAGTCACGGTGATATCGAATGGACATTTTTTGAAGGAGGTGAATTTTCAAATGGCAGTACGTATTCGTCTGAAACGCATGGGTGCTCACAAGGCTCCTTTCTACCGCGTGGTGGTTTCTGATTCCCGTTCCCCGCGTGATGGCCGTTTTATCGAGGAAATCGGTTATTACAATCCGGTTGCTCAACCGGCTGAAGTTAAGATCGATGAAGAGAAAGCACTGAACTGGCTTCAAAATGGTGCGCAAGCATCTGACACGGTTCGCAACTTGCTTAGCAAAGCGGGCGTAATGAAGAAGTTTCATGAGCTGAAGCATCAGAAATAAGACTGATCGCGAGGGTTATCTATGGAAGAATTAGTTCGCGTTATTGCTAAGGCTTTAGTGGATCATCCAGAAGATGTGACTGTGAAGACCGTTGAGAAGGAGCACTTGATTGTATATGAGCTGTACGTGCATCCTGACGATGTCGGGAAGGTCATAGGCAAACAAGGGCGTATCGCCAAATCATTGCGTACAGTCGTAACATCGGCGGCGGTTAAAATGGATAAACGGGTGACCGTTGATATCATTTCTTAAAATATACGAAAGGGGGTTAGGATGCATGTCCTAGCCCTTTTTCGTACATGCTGAAGAAATCAGCCGGTCATGCTAGTGTGAACGTTCATTAAGTGATGCAGGAGGAAGACCATGTCTGAAAAGTTGTTTACTGTAGGGAAAATCGTGAATACGCACGGCATCCGTGGGGAAGTTAAAGTCATGCCGCATACGGATTTTGCCGACCAGCGATTTGCTCCAAAGAGCCAGCTGTACATTGTCCCTGAGAAGGGAAGCAAGATTGAAGTAACGGTGGATACATCCCGTTTTCATAAAAACATGTATATCCTTAAGTTCAAAGAGCTGCACGGCATCAATGATGCTGAGAAATATAAGGGCTCGCTGCTGAAAATTACACCGGATCTTCAGGAGGAGCTTCCGGAGGACGAGTACTATTTCCATGAGATTATTGGCTGCAAGGTGCTGACCGACGAAGATCCAGCCGAGGAACTCGGTACGATCTCCGAAATTTTGACGCCGGGCGCTAACGATGTATGGGTTGTCAGAACGCCTCAGGGAAAAGAAATTCTCCTTCCGGCCATACCGGATGTCGTACTTGATGTAGACATGGAAGCGAAGCTTGTCCGCGTGCATCTCATGGAAGGGTTGTTATAGTCCATGCGGATTGATGTGCTGACGCTGTTCCCCGAGATGTTCGATGGTGTGTTTCATTCCAGTATTCTGGGGAAAGCGGCCGAAAAACAAATTGTGAGCTTGAATGCCATCAACTTCCGCCAGTATGCGGGAAACAAGCATGGTCAGGTCGATGATACACCATATGGCGGCGGTGGAGGAATGGTGTTAAAGCCGGACCCGATTTTTGCTGCGGTGGAGGATATTCTTGCTTCCAATGGGAATGAGATCGCGAATCATGATGATGTGGCTAATCCTGCAGGGGAGTTACCGGCGGAAGTCTCCGGAACAGCCAAGCCTCCGCGAGTCATTCTGATGTGTCCGCAAGGAGAGACTTTCACGCAGAAGAAGGCGGAAGAATTATCACAGGAAGACCATCTGGTGTTTATATGCGGGCATTACGAAGGTTACGATGAACGAATTCGTGAGTTTCTTGTTACCGATGAGTTGTCCATCGGAGATTATGTGCTCACCGGTGGAGAGCTGCCGGCGATGGTTGCCATCGATTCTGTAGTCCGATTACTTCCGGGTGTACTCGGCAATGAAACCTCGGCGGTCACGGATTCATTCAGCACAGGTTTGCTTGAATATCCGCACTATACACGTCCTGCTGAGTTTCGCGGCTGGAAAGTGCCGGATATCCTGCTAAGTGGTCATCATGCGAATATCGACGTGTGGCGTCGGGAACAAGCGCTTAAGCGGACATGGGAGCGTCGCCCGGAATTGTTAGACAAGCTGGAATTGTCCAAACAGGATCAAGCGTATATAGACAAGCTACAGCGAGAAGTGGGATCCTCATAAGTTTTTTTGCTCAATCGAAGAACAGATCTGTGAGCACAGGTCTGTTCTTTTTTTATTCCTTTAACGAACCGGTTTCACGCTTGCACCAGAACAAAATTCGTATGAATTGAATAGTGTGATAAATAGGCGTTTGCGGATGTATGAGATCGTAAGGGGTGAAATCGATTGAGGCAAGAAAGAAGGAAGCGTAGGGACAGCAAGGCTGTCATTCAGGGACTTACACCTGGACGAATCCGTGTAGGAAGGAACCAAGCCACTCGATTCGTTACATTGATCCGTCAATTAACGTCACTGTTACGCGCATTTGTGGAACAGCCGGTTAACGAGAATTTCACGCTTATCAAAATACAATTGCAGAGCCTTAACGATCTGGTTTCGGGAATGAGGTTCTCGATGCGAGAACGGCGGGGGCTTAGGCTGGTCGTGCAGCAAATTGCAAGGATTTCCAATGCAGACAATCTGGAAGGCATCTTAACAAGACTGAACGAAGTCATGACGTTGTTTCAATCATATGGAGAACGACTCGGAGTCGGCGGCGAGATCGGTACGGATATCGCGGCTTCACAACAAGGTATTCAATCTAGGCTGGAGAATGCATTTCCGAGTGCGGATGCTGTGCCGCTGGTCAATTTAATGAACAATCTGCCTTTTTATATTATGAATGCAGCGACGAATCCAGGGGCAGCGTCGCGGCAGCAGCTTGCAGAAGTACTCCAAGGAATTAACCGGCAGGCTGCGAGATTAGGGAGTTCCGGACCGCAGTTAAGTAGGCTGCAAGCAGCAGCGGATGGAATTCAAGCTTCGCTTCTGGATGGAGCTTCGCCGGAGCTTTTGAATGAACAGCTCACTAATTATACGAATGCTCTTTCAGGAGCGGTATCGACGTCAAACATTCCAGTGACTGTCCAACAAGCTGCCGTTCAATCTCTGGCAGCTGTATCAAGGACGAGCGCTGTGAGCGTTCAGGGTCTCACAATCCAGGAAAGCGTGCCGGGTAACGGTCAGCCGGGCGTGACGGGAGCGACAGGACCTACGGGAGAAGCAGGAGCGACGGGAGCTATTGGACCGACTGGTGCAACCGGATCGACCGGGTTGCCTGGAGTGCCGGGGGCAACCGGACCAACAGGTGCCATGGGTGCTACGGGACCAATAGGTCCGGAAGGACCACCGGGGGCGCCTGGCGGGATTACAGGAGCAACCGGAGCGACAGGTGTTACGGGAGCAATCGGAGTAACCGGGGTCACGGGAGCGACAGGGGCAACGGGAGCAACTGGAGAAACCGGGGCAACCGGGGTCACAGGAGCAGCAGGAGCCACGGGGGCAACGGGTGTTACGGGAGCAACTGGCGTGACGGGCGCAACGGGAGTAACTGGTGAAACTGGTGGTACAGGTGCAACAGGAGCAACTGGGGGAACAGGAGTAACGGGAGCGACGGGTGTAACTGGAGCGACTGGAGTAACTGGTGTAACAGGAGCCACAGGAGCCACCGGAGCCACCGGAGTCACGGGAGCAGCAGGAGCCACGGGGGCAACGGGTGTTACGGGAGCGACAGGCGTGACAGGACCAACGGGAGCAACAGGAGAAACCGGAGTAACTGGAGTAACTGGAGCCACAGGTGTAACAGGAGCCACCGGAGCAGCAGGAGCAACTGGAGCAACTGGAGCAACTGGAGTGACGGGAGCAACGGGTGTAATCGGAGCGACAGGTGTTACAGGAGCAACCGGGATCACCGGAGTAACAGGAGCCACCGGAGCAACAGGTTCGACGGGAGTAACTGGTGAAACAGGACCAACGGGAGCAACAGGAGCAACTGGAGAGACCGGTGCAACAGGAGTAATGGGAGCGACAGGTGTGACAGGAGCAACCGGGATCACCGGAGCAACAGGTTCGACGGGAATAACTGGTGAAACAGGAGCTACAGGACCAACGGGAGCGACGGGAGTAACTGGAGCCACAGGTGTAACGGGAGCCAGAGGTGTAACAGGAGCCACTGGAGCAACAGGAGAGACTGGTGCAGCTGGCGTGACGGGAGAAACTGGTGCAACAGGAGCCACAGGAGCAGCAGGAGAGACAGGTGCAACAGGACCAACGGGTGCAACCGGAGCAACGGGGGCGACTGGGGAGACTGGTGCAACTGGCGTAACGGGGGCTACGGGAGTAACAGGAGCAACTGGTGAAACAGGTGTTACGGGGGCAACAGGAGCCACCGGAGCCACGGGAGCAACGGGCGCACCAGGAGCCACCGGGGTCACGGGAGCGACAGGTGCCACGGGGGCAACGGGAATAGCAGGAGCAACAGGCGAAACAGGAGTAACAGGAGCGACAGGACCAACGGGAGCAGCAGGGGCAACGGGTGTTACGGGAGTAACTGGTACAACTGGCGGTACAGGGGCAACCGGAGCAAAAGGAGTTACGGGATCGACAGGAGTGACAGGAGCAACCGGGGTCACCGGAGTAACAGGAGCTACAGGTCCAACGGGAGCGACGGGTGTTACAGGTCCGGCTGGTGCAACTGGAGCCACCGGAGTAACGGGAGCAGCAGGTGCCACGGGGGCAACCGGAGTAACTGGTGCAACTGGTATTACAGGAGCAACCGGGGTCACGGGAGCGACAGGCGCTACGGGAGTAACGGGTCCGACCGGTGCAACTGGAGCAACTGGAGAGACTGGTGCAACGGGAGTAACGGGTGAAACAGGAGCTACAGGACAAACGGGGGCTACGGGAGTAACTGGTGGTATAGGGGCAACAGGAGCAACTGGAGCAACAGGAGTCACAGGAGCAACGGGAGCCACAGGTCAGGCTGGTGCAACTGGAGCTACCGGGGTCACGGGAGCAACAGGTCCGACTGGCGCTACGGGAGCAACTGGTGTAACTGGCGGTACTGGTGCGACCGGAGCCACGGGAGCCGCAGGAGCAACGGGGGCGACTGGAGAGACTGGTGCAACAGGAGTTACGGGAGCGACAGGTGTGACAGGAGCCACTGGAGAGACTGGTGCAACTGGTGCTACGGGAGCAACAGGCCCGACCGGTGCTACGGGAGCCACAGGAGAAACTGGCGTCACAGGAGCTACAGGAGCGACAGGAGCAACAGGTTCGACTGGCGCTACGGGAGCAACCGGAGCAACCGGAGCAACCGGAGCAACCGGAGTAACTGGAGCAACGGGAGTAACGGGAGCTGCAGGCGTGACAGGAGCCACCGGAGCAACCGGAGCAACCGGAGTAGCAGGAGCAACTGGAGCAACAGGAGCAACCGGTGCAGTAGGTGCTACAGGAGTAAGGGGAGCCACCGGAGCAACAGGGGTCACAGGAGCAACCGGTGCCACAGGTCCGGCAGGCCCGACGGGTCCAACCGGCTCTACTACCCTTGTGGGTGGAAGTGTTATCTATGCTAGCAATGGAGCCACTCAAAATGTGGCCATCAACTCACCGATTACTTTCTCAACCAGTACGCTTCAAGGCGTAACCTTCAATGGTACAACGACGCTGACTATAGTGACAGCAGGCTTTTACTATTTTAATTGGCAAGTTTCTATTGCTAATGGTCAGACAGCTCCGAACACATTCGGGATCGTTGTGAATGGAAATACTACGAATACGGCGAACATGAACTCGAATTCAACCAACGCCGAAGTTTCAGGCTCTGCCGTCATCAATTTAAGTGCAGGTAATACCGTTGAGCTTTATAATTTATCGCCGGTCAGTAAATCAATAACGGCACCGCAAACCGCTGCAAGAATTTCTATCTTTAGAATCGGCTCATAGCGTCTGTTGTATACTTCAATGTCATTTTTAAAAATGGCTGATGCATCGTCTCCTTTGGTGGGTAATAAGTATTTGGAGAAACACTTGAGAGACTGGGAGGCATCTTGTGATGACAGAACATCGACAACAACAGGAAGCAAAAAAATAGAAGAAACAAACCATACAGAAGTCCAATTTCAAACGGTAGACGATATTCTTGAGTACTATGGCAAGCGCCACAAAGGTTTGCACGACTCGAAAGAAAGTGTAAATTAAGTAGTTCAGCCTAACCGCTTCCTCGCATGATTTTTCATGCTGGAAGTGGTTTTTTATGAACGAAAGCTCGGTGAAAAGACTGGTTTAACCATGAGGGTGTAAAGATAAAACACTTGATTCGGACTGCGAAATATGTTATTATTTTTTTTGTTGTGAATACGGTGGTCCGCTGCGGATAATGAAGGAAATACATAAAGTTTCCGGAAGATGCAAGAACACCTGTGTGAGAGGAGGGAGTCATAGATGAATATCGTTCAAGCGATTACTCAAGAACAACTTCGTAAAGATATTCCGAGCTTTCGTCCTGGTGATACTTTAAAAGTACACGTTAAGGTTATCGAGGGAACTCGTGAGCGTATCCAGTTGTTTGAAGGTGTAGTAATTAAACGTCGCGGTGGCGGAATCAGTGAGACTTTTACCGTTCGTAAAATTTCTTACGGTGTTGGTGTGGAAAGAACTTTCCCAATCAACTCGCCTAAAATCGATAAAATCGAAGTGGCTCGCCGTGGTAAAGTGCGTCGTGCGAAGCTTTATTATCTTCGTGAACTGCGCGGTAAAGCAGCGAGAATTAAAGAAATTCGTCGTTAATTACAAGGCGGTAGAAAGGGGCTTGTGCGAATATACAAGCCCCTTTTGTATATCCAAAAATCGTTATCATGCGAAAGCGATCTATAGGGAAGGACGGTGGGTTATGGAGAAAGATCAACACCAGGAGGCCATTGAAACCAACGTGGGGAAACCGGCCAAAAAGGCTAAGAACGAGCTTGTAGAATGGCTGAAGGCTCTTCTCATTGCTCTGGTTCTCGTCGTTCTCATTCGCTGGCTTCTCTTTAAACCGTTTATTGTGCAGGGTCCATCCATGGAACCTAACTTTGTATCCAATCAGAAGCTGATCGTCAACGAGATTTTATATGATATCCGCAAACCCGAGCGTGGAGAAGTTATCGTGTTCCATGTTCCTGATGAGGGCAGGGATTTCATTAAACGCGTGATCGCAGTTGCTGGTGATACGGTTAAAGTTGAAGGCGATAAAGTGCTTGTCAACGGGGAGCCTGTGAATGAAACCTACATACAGGAAGCAATTGATCAAGCGCATGCTGAAAACAGATTATACAATAACACGGACTTCCCGAACTCGTTCGTTCAGGACGGCGTTGTGCCAGAGGGCCATGTGTTTGTGATGGGGGATAACCGCTCCAACAGCACGGACAGCCGTATGATAGGATATGTTCCTTTGGGGGATATTATCGGGCGAGCAGACTTGATCTTCTGGCCGATTAAAGACATAGGGCTCATCAACCATTAGCCATGGCGCTATAGAAACGATGAAAGTTTGCAGAGCAAAGTAGAGGTGACGACGTTGACAATACAATGGTTTCCCGGACATATGACCAAAGCGCGCCGCCAAATTCAGGAGAAGCTGAAGCTGATCGATGCTGTAATTGAACTGATCGATGCGAGGCTTCCGCTCTCAAGCCGAAATCCGATGATTGACGAGATTTTGCAGGGCAAGCCGAGGCTCATTATTATGAACAAAGCCGATTTGGCAGATCCTGAGGTAACAAGGCAATGGCAAGCCCATTTCAAAGAAAACGGCTTAACCGCCTTCCCTGTAGATGCATCCACGGGGACAGGTGTTAAGGATATTCCGAATCAGATCAAGCTGCTGCTGAAAGAGAAGATTGACAAACAAATCGCCAAGGGCATGAACCCGCGAGCTATGCGGGTATTGATCGTGGGGATTCCGAATGTAGGCAAATCCACGCTGATTAACCGGCTTGCCGGCCGGAACATCGCCGAGACGGGAGACCGTCCGGGTGTCACCAAAGGGCAGCAGTGGATTAAGGTTGCCGGCGGTGAGATGGAATTACTGGATACACCCGGTATCCTGTGGCCAAAGTTCGAGGATCAGAATGTAGGGTACCGCCTGGCGGTCACCGGCGCCATTAAAGAGGAAATATTGAATGTAGAGGATATTGCCTTTTTTGCGATCAAATATTTCTCCAACTATTATTGGGAATCGATGAGCGAGCGCTTTGATCTTAAGGAGCGCCCCACGGATCTGGATAACCCGGATGAAATTGTCGCTGTCATGGAAGCGATCGGAAAAAAACGCGGCTGTATCGTAAGCGGCGGAAGAGTCGATCTGGAAAAAGCCTCAAGCATTTTCCTGCGTGAGCTTCGCGCAGGTAAACTAGGGCGATATTCCATGGAATCGCCTTATTGAATCGTTAACGGAGAATGGGAGGATGAACTGCTTCTCACTCCAGCTCAACCCGAAAGAACCGTTCTGCCCGAATACCGGGAGAACGGTTCTTTTTTTTCAATAAAGGGATAAACATCAGAGGCATGCCCGCACACACTATCGTAAGAAAAACTTTCTTTCCTCGTGTTCCGACCTTCTGTCCAAGTATGTCGCTCAGCGTCTTTCTTGTGGATCAGTTGGAGGTCCATGGTGGAGTCTCAGCTCCTTCTGCAATCCCCTAGTCTATTTTTTCAGTCGATGCCCTGAAGAGCGGTTTTGTTTGGATATGCGTGACTTGATAGGGTAACGCCGGTTCTTTCACCCGGGACAACAGCATGTTGGCCGCAGCAATTCCCATTTCATCGCTATGGATATGTACCGTTGATAAATGGGGTTCAACGATGCGCGATTCAGGCGCATTATCGAAGCCGCATACGGCAATGTCGCCGGGGATGGCGATATGGTTATTCTTCAAGGCTTTCATCACATTGACCGCAATAAAATCATTGGCGCATACAAAAGCGGACGGCATCTGTTTCATCTGTTTCAGCCGCTTCTCCATCCAGTCGGACTCGGAGAAAAACTCACGGTCCGGGTTTAGAACACATTGTTCCAGATCCAGCCGGATCCCCATTTCGGTCAAAGCCCGATTAAATCCCACCCAGCGTTCATTAAAGCTCTTGCAATGATGGATGTCCCCGATAAATCCCAAAGACATGTTGCCCTGCTCAATGAGCCGCCTGGTCATGTGGCAGGTGCTGTGTTCATTCTCCATCAGTAGTAAATCCGCCTGCAAGTCCGGGTAGAACATGTCAGCGGCACAATCGATAAATACGGTAGGAAGGCCGAGGCTTGTGAGCTCCTTGCTGTATTCCATATCAAATAACTCAATACAGATGATTCCATCCACTTTGGAGGATTCAAAATTGTTCGGCAGCGTCCGAGAATTTCGATCGATGTCCCGGACAATATGAATGGACAGGTTATAGCCTTCCGCGCTGATTCGTTTCTCAAGCCCGCTGATTAAGCGCGAGCCAAAATGGGAGGTGCTCGGAAGATTCGCCGTAAGAAGAGCGATGTTTCCCGGGTTTTTAGTCAGCAGGTTGTCCGTCTCCATGAAGGCAAATTGTTTGTATTTCAGTTCGATCGCTTTTTTGATAACCCTGCTGCGCGTCTCGTCCGGAATACTTTCGCTGCCGTTCAAAGCTTTGGATGCCGTATTTCTGGAGATCCCCAGTGCATCCGCAATATCTTGAATTGTGACTTTTTCTTTCGTCATGTATCTGATTTCACCTCAAATGATCAACTTCATACCAGTCTCGTTGTTTCTTCCAGGCGCTATTGACCTGAATATCTTAAATCAAATGTATAATAGATTAGCTAAAATAGCAACCTCAACTTTACAAATGCACAATCGATTTAACATTTAAACAACCGTGATTTAGTTGAAATCGACTTCGTTATTCCATTACATTTGTTAAAACATCATCTAACAAGGATGGAAAGGGTGGGAATCCGTAATTTCACGTGATAAACGACATGGATTGCCCTTGTTTATGACCAATGGATGAAGTAAACGAACAATTAATATTGTCAATTGCACAAATATATTTTTACAAAAAAGATTGACTGAAGTTACAACATTTGATAAATTGTAAAAGCAACATTCAACATAAGTGAAAAATGAAAGCCTTTTCTGTAAGCAATATGTAAACTTCTCTAGAAAGAACGGGGGAACAGGTTTGGAAAATTCAATGGAACCAGCCAACCAGGGGGCAGGGATAATCAGAGAACGGAGTTCTGCGGGGCGAATGCTCGCTTTCATCAAGAAAAACTATTTTCTGTACATACTGCTAGCTCCAGCGCTTATATTGACCCTTATTTTCAAATACGTCCCGATGTACGGTGCCGTTATCGCATTTAAGGATTTCAGTCCCATTAAAGGGATTCTGGGCAGCGAGTGGGTTGGGCTCAAACATTTTGAAAAGTTTATCGCCTCGCCGAATTTTGACGTCATTTTTATGAATACGCTTAAATTGAGTTTTTTTGGTCTGATCTTTAGCTTTCCGGTGCCGATCCTGCTTGCGCTCATGTTAAACCAGGTTCGCAAAGCGACGGTCAAGAAAAATGTTCAGCTGTTTCTATATGCACCCAATTTCATCTCGGTGGTCGTCATTGTCGGAATGCTGTTTATCTTCTTGTCGCCAACGGGGCCGATCAATCAATTGGTCATTTGGATGACGGGTAATCCGCTTATGTTTATGTCGCAGCCGGAATATTTCAGGTGGATCTATATCCTATCGGATATATGGCAGAGTGCCGGGTGGGCCTCCATCATCTATGTGGCTGCTCTTGCGAATGTGGACCCGGAGCTGCATAACGCGGCCAGCCTGGACGGAGCTAACCTGCTCCAGCGCATCCGTAATATCGATCTGCCCACAATTAGGCCCATTATGGCGATCGTCTTCATACTTGCGGCAGGGGGCATTATGTCGATTGGCTTTGAGAAGGCTTATCTGATGCAGACCTCCATGAATCTTCCCACTTCGGAAATTATCGCTACCTATGTATATAAGGTCGGCTTACAGTCAGGCGATTACGCGTACTCGGCAGCGGTTGGTTTATTCAATTCCATCATCAATGTCATTTTGCTCGTGACGGTGAACTTTATTGTCCGAAAACTCAATGAAGGCGAAGGCCTCTACTAGGAAAGGAGACATATTCATGGCCGTTAAACATTCACGCTTCGACCGCTTTCTGTTGTCATTAAATGCAATCTTTTTAACGCTAGCCGTACTGGTCGTGATCGTTCCATTGGTTTACATTGTCGTTGCTTCGTTCATGGATCCCACCGTGCTGCTGAATCAAGGACTCTCTTTTAAAATTTCCGATTGGAGCCTGGAAGGCTATCAGATGATCCTGTCCAATCCTGCGATGCTTCGCGGATTTGGCAATGCGGTGTTCTATTCAACAGCATTTGCACTTCTTACGGTAACGGTTTCGGTCTGTGCGGGATACGCCCTTTCGGAGAACCGGCTGGCCGGACGACACTTCTTCATGACGCTGTTCATTATCACCATTTTTTTCGGAGGCGGACTGATTCCTACGTACTTGCTCGTGAGGGAGCTTGGCATGCTCAATACGGTATGGGCCGTGATCATCCCGGGTGCGGTGAATGTGTGGAATATCATTTTGTCCAGAACCTTCTTCAAAGGGGTGCCGAATGAATTGAAGGAGGCTGCTAATGTGGACGGGGCTTCCGATATGAAGATCTTTGTCCGGATCGTTCTGCCGCTATCCAAGCCCATTATCTTTGTGCTCGCGCTGTATGCTTTTGTTGGCCAGTGGAACGCATTCTTCGATGCCATGATCTATCTGGACGATCCCAAACTGCACCCGCTGCAGCTCGTTCTTAGATCGATTCTGATACAAAACCAGGCTGCGCCGGGCATGATCAGCGACCAGCTTGCGATGGCGGAGCTGAAACGGCTTTCGGAAATGATTAAATATTCGGCGATCGTGATATCCAGCCTTCCGCTATTGATTATGTATCCGTTCTTCCAAAAGTACTTCGAGAAAGGTGTTATGGTTGGCTCTCTCAAATAGCGTGCCGCCTTCAACATAGTAATCCTAATACATGATTTGGGAGGTCATTGATATGAATAAGAAGGGATTCAAGAAACAAAACCGTAAAAAAGCGGTAACTCTGACAGCTCTGGCAGCCGTGCTGCTCTTGTCCGGGTGCGGCAAGGGCGGGGAAGCCTCAAATGAGTCGCCGGACGGTAAGGTCACCCTGAACGTTCTGACGCAAAGCTCGCCGCTGGCTCCTGCCGACCCTAACGAGAAGCTGATCAACAAGCGGCTGGAGGAGAAAACGGGCATTCACATCAGGTGGAAGAACTATACAAGCGATGTATTTGCGGAAAAACGCAATCTGGCCGTGGCTAGCGGAGATTTGCCCGACGCCATCTTCGATGCGGGGTACGGAGATTACGATCTGCTGAAACTGGCAAAGGACGGAGTCATCATTCCCGTGGAGGATTTAATCGAACAGCATATGCCCAATCTGAAAAAGGTGCTGGAGCAAGCACCGGAATACGTCAACATGATTACGGCACCGGATGGACATATCTATTCTTTTCCATGGATCGAGGAGTTGGGTTCAGGGAAAGAGCGGATTCAATCGGTGGATAACTTCCCCTGGATTAACGTGGAGTGGCTCGACGCCTTGGGGCTTGAGATGCCAACCACCACGGAAGAGCTAAAAACTGTATTGAAAGCGTTCAAAACCCAAGATCCGAACGGCAACGGACAGGCGGACGAAATACCACTGTCCTTCATTAATAAGCCGGGGGGTGAGGATCTGACATTCCTGTTTGCTTCATTCGGCTTGGGCGAGAACTGGGATCACACCGTCGTTACGGATGGCGGGAAGGTCGTGTTTACCGCAGCCGACAAGGGGTATAAGGAAGCCATAGCATTCATTCACGAATTATATGAAGAGGGATTAATCGACATCGAAGCATTCCAGCAGGATTGGAATACCTACCTGGCCAAGGGAAAGGACCACCGGTACGGCATGTATTTTACATGGGATAAAGCTAACATTACGGGCATGAACGAAACGTATGATCTGATGCCGCCGCTTGCAGGGCCAACCGGCGAGATCAATGTAACAAGGACGAACGGAATCGGTCTTGACCGGGGAAGATTGGTCATTACCAGCAGCAACAAGAAGCTGGAGGAAACGGCCAAATGGATTGACGCGATGTATGAACCGCTCCAATCGGTTCAGAACAACTGGGGAACTTACGGTGACGATACGCAGCAGAATATTTTTGAGCTGGATGAAGCCAAAGGGATGCTGAAGCATCTTCCGCTTGAAGGCACGGCTCCGGTAGAGCTTAGGCAAAAAACAAGCATCGCGGGGCCGCTTGCGATCCTGGACGAGTATTATGGAAAATACACCACGATGCCGGATGATGCGGCGTGGAGGCTCAAACTCATGAAAGACGTCATGGTCCCGCACATGAAAGCGGAGAATACATACCCGAAAGTGTTCTTCTCCATCGACGAGTTGGATCGCTTATCCACGATTGAAGCGGACTTGTTCCCTTACCTGGAAAGAATGCGCACCGAATGGTACCAGAATGGAAAGGTAGATCAGGAATGGGATGCTTACCTGAAGGAATTGGATCGACTTGGACTTCAGGAGTGGCTGACGATCAAGCAAACGGGATACGACAGAAACATGAAGTAACCGTGTGGAATGCAGCGGCCGTTCATGCATATCGTTGAAGTACGGCCGTAAACCCACATGATAACGATAATGAAGGAGATCACCGAATGACGAACACGGAACAGCAAAACTATCGAAATGCCTACCATTTTTCACCACAGAAGAACTGGATGAATGATCCTAACGGCATGGTCTATTTTAAAGGGGAATACCATTTGTTTTATCAGCATCATCCCTTTGGCACCACATGGGGACCCATGCACTGGGGACATGCGGTCAGCAATGATCTGGTTTCCTGGGAAGAGCTCCCCATTGCGTTAGCGCCCGATGAGCATGGCACGATCTTTTCAGGCAGTGCGGTTGTGGACTGGAACAATTCCAGCGGATTTTTCGACGAAGGGTCCGGGCTTGTGGCGATTTTCACTCACCATCATGATGTGCCGGGCGCACAGCCAATGATTCAGTACCAAAGTCTGGCGTACAGCAAGGACGAAGGAAGAACCTGGACGAAGTATGAAGGAAATCCGGTCCTTCGCCATGACAGCTATGTTGATTTTCGGGATCCCAAAGTGTTCTGGCATGAGCCGTCATCGCAGTGGGTGATGATTGTGGCGTGCGGACAGACGGTATGTCTCTATCGATCTTCCAATTTAAAAGAATGGGTATTTGCCAGCGAGTTTGGAGAGGGCATCGGATTTCATGATGGAGTATGGGAATGCCCCGATCTGTTCCCTCTTACTACGGAGGACAATGAAATACGATGGGTCATGCTTGTCAGCATTGGCGATGATTCGGCCTTTGTCGAGGGCTCCAGAACGCAATATTTCATTGGAGATTTTGACGGAACAGCGTTTATTCCGGATAGGCGCTCCAAGGGTGATGTGCGGTGGCTGGATTACGGCAGGGACAATTATGCCGGAGTAAGCTGGTCCGACATTCCTGCAGCGGATGGCAGAAGGCTGTTCATTGGCTGGATGAGCAATTGGAAATACGCAAACTTGACACCAACGGATAGTTGGAGGGGTGCCATGACCTTGGTGCGGGAACTTAAGCTGGAGATGCTGGAAGGTGAAATCATTGTAACGCAGCAGCCGATTCGTGAAATCGAGGAGTATCGTCATGAGGTGCTTTCCTTGCGTGATATAGCCGTGGATGAGGCTGCTGTCCGATTAGCGGCTGTAAGGCTGGAGAACTTCGAGATCCTTGTCCGCTTTGATCCAACATCTTCGCTTGGTTTGAAAGTAAGGGCAGGATTAGGACAAGAAACGTTGGTCGGTTGGGATGCAAGGTTAGCCGAAGTATACGTGGATCGCAGCCGTTCAGGGCAAGCGGATTTCCATAAAGATTTCCCCGGCAAGCATGCGGCACCGTTAAAGACACCGGGCTCTATGCTGGAACTGCGGATCTTCGTGGACCGTTCGTCCGTGGAGCTGTTCGCGGATCGCGGGCAGGCGGTGATCACGGATTTAATTTATCCTGATGCTGCTTCAATGGGAATAACCGTATTTGCCGATGATAACCGGAAGGTTATAGAATCCCTCCATATCTATGAGGTTTCTTCATCTGGTGGCCAGTTAAAGTAATATGAATCGATAAGACACAAGGAGATCCGGCAGTATGCGTATTGGAGCAATGGAAGCGGGCGGCACCAAATTTGTTTGCGGTATTGGAAGTGAAGATGGAATCGTCGAGGACAGTTTCAGCTTTCCGACAGGACAGCCGGAAGGGACATTATCCAGAGCCATTTCCTATTTCAAGGATCATGAGGTAGACGCCATTGGCATCGGGTCATTTGGCCCCATCGATCTGAAACCGGAGAGCCCGACATACGGATATGTAACGTCAACACCGAAACCTGGATGGTCGCATACAGATGTCCTCGGTAAGATGAAGTCGCATATGGACATTCCCTATGGCTGGGATACGGATGTTAATGCAGCTGCTTTTGGAGAAGCGACTTGGGGAGCAGCGAGAGGGCTGAGCAGCTGCGCTTATTATACGGTGGGTACAGGTATTGGTCTCGGCCTTTATGCCGAAGGACGACTGGTTCATGGATTGGTTCATCCGGAAGGCGGCCATGTTCCCGTTAAGCGCCATCCCGAAGATGCTTTTGCAGGAGCCTGTCCTTATCATGGCGATTGCCTGGAAGGATTGGCAGCAGGGCCGGCGCTTGAAGCCCGATGGGGGTTGAAAGGACATCTGCTGCCGGCCGATCATCCCGCTTGGGAAATCGAAGCCTATTATATAGCGCAATCCATAACCGGACTGATCCTGACGAATTCCCCGGAGAAGATCATACTGGGCGGCGGGGTTATGCAGCAAGCTCAGCTGTATTCCCTCATTCGTGCAGAGGTGAGGCGCAATTTGAACGGATATGTGCTTGCCGACGAAATTGTACACGATATCGAGAATTATATAGTTCCTCCGGTATTAGGCACCCAGTCCGGTTTATGCGGCGCATTGGCTCTGGGAATCCGGGCATGGCAAGATTCGCAATCATAAACAGGTTCGTCATTAGGAGATCAGCCCGAGTGTTCGGGCTGTTCCTTCCTATATAACGTGTGGTAAAGAATCGAAACGAGGTGGATATATGAAATTACCGCAGAATGTACATACCATGTTGCTGCGCACGATGTCTGCGATCACGATGACCTTATTGCTGGCGACAAGCGTCATTCCGGATTCGGCATGGGCGGCGTCAGCGATCCAAGAAGCGAATGCAGCTTTGAAAGGGAAAGGAGAAAACGACATTTTTGAAAGCGCATCCAATGTAAAGACCAACCTCGAAGGGTGGCAGTTGAAGGGCAATGGCAATATGGAACAAACGGCAGAAGGTTTACGGCTTAGCTCCGATTCAAGTGAGAATGCAGCGGCGATCTCCGCAACCAGAGCAGATGATTTTGTCTATGAAGCCGATGTGATGATTACAGATATGCAAGCAGATGCTTCGCTGGTCTTTCGTTCAAGCGTTGACGGCTGGTCATCGTATATGCTGCAAATCGTACCCAGTGCAGGCTTGGTTCGCCTCAAGGATGCCCGCGAAGGGAACGGAAGATTGAAGGTTGAAAAAGCGCTCTCGTTGAGTCAAGGGGAAATCGTTCACCTAAAGGTCAAGGTGGTAGGCAGCAATATCAAGGTATATTGGGGAAACCAATATGAGCCGATGATTGAAGTCGATGATACGGCTTATTCCACAGGACAGCTGGGTCTACATGTATGGGATGGTTCCGCCCTTTTTCAAAATATCAAGGTGAGCGAGTGGAAAGGCAACTTGTTCGGACCGGTAAATACGAGCGGGGACTGGCAGCCTGACATCAAAGGGCTTAAGGGATCGGCATCGAAAGGGCTCGAAGCCTACAGAATCTATAAGAATGCGGCTGCGGATTATGTGCTGGAAGGCAATATCACCTTAGGGGGAGAGGCTGAAGCCGGGTTCTATTGGAGAGGGAACGACCAAGGAACGGAGGGATACGAAGCCATATTCAGGAGAGCGGATAATCAGGTCCGGGTAACGCTGGAAACCTCGGATGGAAAGGTGATCGGCGCATCGAGCCGTACATACCCAAGCCTGCCCACAAGAGCGCATCATGTGGAGATCCACGTCTCCGGAGACAGAATTCAAATCGCTGTAGATGGTTACGAACCGGCTGCGATCCGCATATCCGACGGAAGTTATGCGGGCGGATCGATCGGGATGAAGATAAAGTCCGGAACGGCTTACTTTCAGGACGTGTACGTAACCCCGATGGAGGATTATTATACCGAGGAATACCGCCCGCAGTATCACTATAGCCCAATCCGAGGCTCGGCAAGCGATCCGAACGGATTGGTCTATTTCGAAGGGGAGTATCATCTCTTCCATCAGGACGGAGGCCAGTGGGCGCATGCGGTCAGCCGGGATTTGGTGCATTGGAACCGGCTGCCGATCGCACTGCCTTGGAACGATCTCGGACATGTCTGGTCGGGTTCCGCCATAGCCGACACAACGAACGCTTCAGGTCTGTTCGGGGATTCTGGAGGCAAAGGACTCATTGCCTACTACACATCCTTCAATCCTGATCGGTTTGGCGGGAATCAGAAGATCGGACTTGCTTACAGCACCGATCACGGACGGACCTGGACGTATTCGAAAGAACGGCCGATCCTCATCGAGAACCCGGGCAAACAGGGCGAGGATCCCGGAGGATGGGATTTTCGCGATCCCAAAGTGGTTCGGGATGAAGCCAACAACCGCTGGATCATGGTGGTATCAGGGGGAGATCATATCCGCTTCTATACCTCCGACAATCTGGTCGATTGGACCTTAACGGACCGTTTCGGGTATGGGGAATATATCCGTGGAGGCGTGTGGGAATGTCCGGATCTGTTTCAGCTTGCCGTGGACGGCTCGGGTCAGCGCAAATGGGTGTTGATGATCAGCAGCGGCGCTAATCCGAACACCCAAGGCTCCGATGCGGAATATTTTATCGGCGATGTGACGCCAGACGGCAAATTTATGAATGATCATACGGCGGGGACCGTGCTGAGAACGGATTGGGGCAAGGAATTCTATGCCTCCATGTCCTTCTCCGACTTGCCGGACAATCGAAGAATCATGCTGGCATGGATGACGAACTGGGATTATCCCTTCAGTTTTCCAACTTCAGGCTGGAAGGGTCAGCTGACCATACCTAGAGAGCTGTCACTCAGAACGACGAGTGAGGGGATACGTCTGCACCAGTCTCCAATCTCTGAGCTTGAGACCCTCCGGAATACGGTAATCCATGTGAACAACAGGGAAGTGACGGAGACCTCGCAGAATGTTCTAAAGGGACTTCAGGCAGGCGCGTTTGAAATCGAGGCGGAAGTCGAGTTCCTACGGACAGCAGCGAGCTGGAATTCGGCTTCCGGCTGCGGGAAGGCGGCGGACAACAGACGGTGGTTGGTTATAATAACTCTGCGCATCACATGTTCATTGACCGTTCGGCATCGGGAACCACGGATTTCTCCAGTCTGTTCTCGACCGAACACAAAGCTTTGCTGTACCCCATAGATGGAGTGGTCAAGCTGCGTATTTACGTCGATGAATCTTCCGTCGAGGTGTTCGGCAATGACGGAAACGTTGTATTCTCGGACGTTATTTTTCCGGATCGGGCCAGACGGGGGTTGAGCTTTTACACCCAAGGCGGCCAAGTGAAGCTGAAATCCCTTCAGGTGCATGAGCTGGATTCCGTGTGGAAGCATCTTGATCTATCGGAACCTGCTTCCCGAATCCTGTTGGATTCATACGAGCTGGACCTGTCCCAGGGAGAGACCGAAGCGTTGTACGCAGCCGTGGATCGTGTCCAGGGCAACGGGAAGAAACCTTTGGTATGGTCATCCAGTCATCCCGATACGGTCCGGATTGTTTCATCCGATGAGACCCATGCCGTATTGAAAGCTTTGAATTCGGGAGAAGCCGTCATTACGGCCTCAACCCCAAACGGAAAAATATCAGCGAGCACCCGCGTGTTAGTCTCGAGCGGAACGTTCAAAACGAATCTGACGGGATGGAAACCGGATCTCAAGGCCTCGAAGTGGGTCCTTACCGAGCATGGAATCCGGGGCAGCCATTCAAGCGATGCCAATTATATGGCGCAAGAGAAGGCAGGAGACTTCACGTTCGAAGGAGACATGCGGCTTGGAGAAGCAGGCGGTGCCGGGTCCATGCTGTTTCGGGCAAGCGGGGACGGACGAAGCGGATATTATCTGAATCTGGATCCTGGTATGAAGGCGATTCGGCTCTTCTACATGGTCGAAGGGCGATTTGAGGAACGTCAGGTCCTGGCCAGAGTCCCCGGCTTTATCCAAGGAGGAAGAACCTATCACCTGAGGATTGAAGCGAAAGGTCCGCATATTCAAGTCGACGTGGACGGGAAGACGGTAATCGATGTGATGGACGGGACATTTGCCGAAGGGCATTTTGGCGTCAATGTGTTCGGCGGACAAGCTTCCTATCAAAATGTCTACGTCCGTCATTCGTCTGAAGCTCGTCTGACGAAAACCAGCTTCACGAACGAAGCCGTGAAACAGGCAATCTATACCGAGAAATCCGTAAACGGCGAACCCGTTACCGTGAAGGAATCAACGGGTACGGGGAACCCGTTATGGGTATTGGTACCAACAGGAGAGGACGATACGTATTCCATTCGTACACCAGAAGGGAAGGCTTTGGATGTGGATACCGGGCAGAACCGGATTCAGTTATACACATATCTCGGTTATAACAATCAGCGATGGCGAGTGGAACGTCAGGAAGATGATACGGTAACCATCCGATCCGTGCACGATGGCCGGGCGATTGCCGTAAGGGCTGACGGTTCGGGGCTTGAAATGAATGAGCCTGATGCCGGTTCGGATCGTCAGCGATGGCGGCTTGGCCCTGAAGCCGAGGGAGCGATAATCGAATAAGGGGAGAGCTGCCGTTGCCGGCGGCTCTTTTTTTCGTGGGATTATAACCGACAGTTCGGCGATGCACGAACCAATACCTGCCGGGATGCAGGCCGGGATAAAAGGGTGACGCTCCGTGGCGAGTATGATACTCTAGAAGAGTTACTAGATTGATAGAATAGATAGGATACACCGTGTGCACGAATAGGTAACAAACGGTAATTCGGAACCAAAGGGGTTAAACCTATGACAGATTTATTGATGTACGAGCGTGAGTATTGGAGCCGTTATATACATATTGCAGGCATCGACGAGGTCGGCCGAGGCTGTTTGTTCGGCGATGTGGTCGCAGCAGCGGTCATTTTGCCGGAGGGATTAGTGATTGAGGGGATCAACGATTCGAAGAAACTCAGTGCCAAGAAGCGGGAGACCCTTTATGACCTCATTATGGAACAGGCACTGGCGGTCGGCGTTGGTTTGGTGGACGCGGAAACGATTGACCGCATTAACATCAAACAAGCCGCAAGGCTTGCCATGAAGATGGCGATCGAGCAATTGGCTGTTACTCCCCAGTTTTTGCTTGTTGATGCTGAGAAGGTGGAATGCGATATTCCCCAGCGTGCCATCATCAAAGGTGATGCTAACAGTCAGTCCATTGCCGCGGCATCCATTATTGCCAAGGTGACTCGTGACAAATTGTGCGAAGGGGAATGGGAGACGCGTTATCCGGAATATGGAATTGCCGTACATAAAGGCTACGCTACCAAGTTTCACCGTGAACAGCTGCAGCTGCACGGACCCACCGCGATGCACAGAAGAAGTTTTCTGAAAAATATGGAGATTGAGCAATTGTCGCTATTCTAGATTTCGAAGCAGCCCGCCCTCGTCAAAAGGCGGGCTGCTGCCGATATATAAGGTAAACAGAAGGTGTGGGAGGAACTATCGTGAACATCGGATCGTTGATTCGCGGACTCCTGGGAGAGCAAAAGCCGGGAGAAGCAAAGACGTTAGAATTAAAGCCGGGTCAGGTCGTTCGCGGTGTCGTTATGAACGTTTCGGAGGACGGGCAGGAAGCTGTGGTACAGATCCAGGGCGTTCAAGTGAAGGCGAAGCTGGAAACGCCGCTTCGAGCCGGGGAAACCGCTCTTCTGCAGGTTCAGCCGCCGGGAGAGGGAGGGACGGCCGTTCTCAAGCCGCTTAGTCAAACGCCAGGACAGCCGCTGTCCCCGTCTTCGATGGCTGAGGTGCTGGATTTTGCCGGTCTTCCGGATACGAAGGAAAACCGCGAAATGATCAAGGGTATGCAGAACGCGGGAGTCCCGCTGACGAAGGACAATATCGCCTTGTTCCGTGAGGCATTGGCCGTGAAGCCTCCGCAGATTCCCGCGGCAGAATGGGCGGAGTCGGCTGCGATCGCGTTTCACCGGGGCCTGCCGATTACCCCCGAAAGTGTAAAGGGACTGCATCAGGCTGTGTTTGGACCCCAGCTTCATCAACTGCTGCAATCGTTGGATCAGCAGCTAGCGTCTGCTCTAAGCGCAGGTAGCGGAGGCTTGGTGGATGCGGGGAAACAAGCAGCATCCGCTAAGTCTGCTACGGCTGCTGGCGCAGAGGCCTCCGCTGCGGTACCGCAGCAAGGAGCTGCTGCGAATGGCGCAGCCGGCAGTGCCGCACAGGCCGGCTCAGGTCAGCAGGCGCTGCTGACCAAGCTGCAGGGCCTGCTGCAGCAGCTGCGCGGCGAGCTCGCGCAGCCATGGGCCAGCGGCGGCACGGCAGCGCCTGCCGCCGGCCAACCCGCCGCCGTGCCAATGGGGCCGGCGGCAGCTCCAGGCGAAGGGGCCGCAGGCCCTTTGCCAAAGCCGCCCACCCCTGGCGCGGAGCCGTGGGTGGGGCGGCTCTTGAAGCTGCTCGGTGCGGAGCACGAGCAGCAAGGCCTGCGCGGGGCCGGTACGGGCCCCGCGGGCGAAGCGGCGCGCAGTGGCGGCGCCGCAGCACCAGCCGGGCAGCCTGCGGCGGCGCCCGGCAGCAGCACGGCCGCGGGCGCGGCTCCCGGCGCCGCCGCGCCCGGAGCGAGTGCGGCCTTGCCAGCATCGGCAGCTGCTCCAACGGGAGCAGGCGCGGCTGCCCCGCCTCCTGCTGCAGCGCAGCCAACCGCTGCTGCGGCAGCCCAAGCATCCCTGCCCGCCACTCCTGCCCCTGGGGGCAGTGGCACAGCAGCGAGTATGCCAGGGACCCTCGCTACGCCGGGGAATGCGGCGAATACGGCGAATGCGAATCAGCAAGCTGTCCCGAATGCTCAGGCCGGTGCCGTGAATCAGCAGGGCTTGACGCAGCCGGTTGTGCCATCCGGCCAGCAGAATTCTGTCCAAGGCGTACAACAGGCTGTCATGGCCTCAACGCAAACGGGTGAGTCGGCGCTTGCCCTGCAAGACACACTGAAGGGAGTATTGCTACAGGTGCTATCCAGCCAAGAAACGCCGCCTGCACTAAAGGAAGCGGCACAGCAACTCGTTCAGCATTTGACGGGCCAGCAGCTTTTACTAAACACCGATCGCACGGCACCGTTTGCGCAGGTCACGATGTTCATACCTCTGCATGGGGTCGATGGGGAACAGACGGCATCCGTACATATTCAATCCCGCAGAGGCCGCAAAGGCGAGCTGGATGCGACCAACTGCAGGCTTTTGTTTGACTTGGACATGAAATTTCTAGGCCCGACCTTGATCGATGTGCAGGTTGTTGACCGGATCGTCAGCCTCAGCTTTCGGAATGATCAAAGTTACGCCGCGGAGCTGTTTGAAGGAAAAAAAGAAGAGTTGGCTCAAGCTGTTTCGTCTATCGGCTACCAATTGCTCAGCGTAAAAACAGAACCGCTGCCCCTAGTTGCCCCGCCTAATTCAGATATGTCCGTGCAGGGAACGGCAGCAGAATACACCCCGCAAACCTATAAAGGGGTGGACATGCGGATATGACCAAGCAAGAGAAAGAGCAAGGGCAAATAACAGCCATGAAAAAGGCAGTCGCCCTGAAATATACGCCCGGCGAGAGCGAGGCGCCGGTTGTGGTCGCCAAAGGGCAAGGGAAATTGGCGGAGTCTATATTAGACAAAGCTAAAGAGCATGGCGTCCCTGTCCAGGAAGATGCAGCTTTGGTGGAGATTCTCTCCAAGCTGGATCTGGATCAGCAGATTCCCGAGGAGCTGTACCAGCTTGTAGCGGAAGTGCTGACATATGTTTATCGTGCGGATCGTCAAGCGAAAGATGGAGGGATGATGCCATAATGAACTCGCCTTCCGGCAAAAAGGACAGCCGCAAGCAAAAAGGAGCCGCTGCCGAAGAGCTGGCGGCTGCTGCCCTTATTGAAAAAGGATACCGGGTGCTGGACCGGAATTGGCGCTGCCGGTTTGGAGAACTGGACATCGTTGCCGAAACAGGGGGGACCCTTGTGGTGATTGAGGTCAGAAGCCGAAGCGGTACGACCAGCTTCGGCACGCCTTCCGAGTCCGTGAACGCCCGCAAAGTGATGCAGGTCCGAAACACAGCCCAGCAGTACGTTCATCATAAGCGATATTATGAACGGCCGATCCGGTTTGATGTTATCTCCATTATTCTTCGCCCAGATCTGACGCCCGTCTCGATGGAACATATCGAGAATGCATTTTAGATGGATATGATCCAAAGCATCTATAGGAATACCAAAAAGAAGGTGATAGGAGCCGAGCTCCATCACCTTCTTTGCGTAGGACAGATTATTTATTCAATTGGAGCACAGACCGTTGTTAACAGCTCATATTACTCCCCAATTCCATTTCACAAATGAGTGGTTTCATCAGCGGTGATATATTGGCGATCCAACTGACGGTATTGAATCGCTTCTGCGACATGCTGGCTCTGTATCCTATCGGATGCCTCCAAATCGGCGATGGTCCTGGCCAGCTTCAGGATTCGGTCATAAGCGCGCATGCTCAGGCCCAGCGTATCGATTGTCGCTTGCAGAAGCTCAGCCGAGTCCTTGTCGAGCACCGCATGTTTCCTCAGGAAGCTGCCGAACAGTTCGCTGTTCCAGCTGAACGGTAGCCTGCTGTAACGTTCCAATTGAATCCTTTGTGCCGCATAAACTTGATCCCGCATTTGCTTGGAGGATACAGGTGTTGTGCTTCCAGGCCATTCCTTTGGCCGAGGCACGTCCACCTGAAGGTCGATCCGATCCATCAAGGGCCCCGATATTCTAGCGCGATATTGAGCAATTCGTGTAACGCTGCACGTGCAGCGTTGATGAGGGTGATCACTGCCGTAATAACCGCACGGACAGGGATTCATCGAACAAGCGAGCATGAAGTGCGCAGGGAAGGTAAATACCGCTCGTGCCCGGCTGATGGTTACTTCGCGATCCTCCAGGGGCTGTCGCAGCACCTCCAGCACATGCCTCGAGAACTCAGGAAGCTCATCCAGGAAGAGAATGCCTTTATGGGCCAGACTGACTTCTCCCGGCTTCGGAATGGTACCGCCTCCGATGAGCCCGCCGGCTGATATGGTATGGTGAGGGGACCGAAAGGGACGTCTGGTCATTAACCCATCGGATGGCTTTAGCTTTCCGGCAGCACTGAAGATTTTCGTTGTGGTCAACGCTTCTTGGTCCGTCAGCGGCGGCAGTATGGTGGGGAGGCGCTTCATGAGCATCGTTTTACCCGTGCCCGGGGGCCCAATGAGCAGAATATTGTGCATGCCTGCGGCGGCAATGGTCAGGGCGCGTTTGATATGCTGCTGACCGATCACATCTCTATAGTCTTCCAACTGTTTGTCCTGCAGGCCGTCCGTTTGTGTTCTGCTTGGATGCGTGGCCTGATCGTATCTGAGCTTTGCCAGCGAAACGGCAGCGATGGTTGCTCCTCCAGTTTCACGGTTATCGATAACTCCATCTGATCCATCCTCGACGAGCTCATTCAAGTGCCTGAGCCCATAAACTTCGATCCCCCCGATCAATGCAGCTTCCGGGGCATTTTCGCTCGGAAGAAGGACTCCGGCATATCCTTCCTTTTTCGCTTGCTCCACCATTGGTAGCACCCCGGTGATGGGTCTGAGCGTACCATCCAGTGCGAGTTCGCCTAGGATCAATATTTGCCCGGCATTCGAAAAGGTCCATTGTTCGCTTGTCAGCAATATGCCGACAGCGATCGCCAAATCGAAGGAAGAGCCCTCTTTTCGGAGATCCGCCGGTGCTAGATTGACGGTTACCCGTTTTAAGGGATAGGTAAAACCGCAGTTTTTAATCGCTGCCCGAACCCGCTCAATGGATTCGCGAATGGAGGAATCGGGCAGACCGATGATGGAGGTTTGGGGCAGTCCGTTTGCCAAGTCTACCTCGACCTGGATGACAACGCCGTCAATGCCGTGCAAGCAAGCGCTATGAAGTTTTCCGTACATAAATAAAAGCACCTCATTTCTGATATCAGTGGATTGAATTGCAAAAGAACATCCAAGATTCGAAATGGGTGCTTCCTCATTTTCGCTGGGTGACTCTAGTCCGTATTGTAAAAGTTTACCTCCTGGCTGTCAATTCGCACTCCTCTTCAAGATATTCCATTCAAGGGACAAGGACCCAACCGCGATGCGGGATCTGAGCGGTGAATGTACCATAATTCAGAAAGTTGTCACTTCTTCAGAATCGTAGCTACAGACAATAACGGGAAGGAATGTGAATAGTCAATGCACGGTTCCGGCAAGTAGAATCAAAATCATAAACGACATGCTGCTGTAAACAGTAGCTGGCGTTACATCATCATACATAAGGGAGAGGGTTGCGTGAACATTTGGAACCGAAAGCTCGGGTTGGTGGCATTGGCCGCCGTTATAACCGGCACATTATTGAGCGGATGCTCAAAAGAAAACGTTGCAAAAGAGGAGAATCCCGAAAACGCCGCCTTAGGCAAAGAAGTCACACTAGAAATGATGACCTTCTCTCATACGAATTGGCCCTATAAGGAAAACTGGCCGATTTACAATTACTTAAAAGAAGAGACCGGCATCTCCTTCAAGGTACAACCCGTGATGAGCGATTACACCACAACGATGAACCTGGCGATATCCTCGGGCGAAATACCGGATCTTATGATGGTCAACAGCTTGAACGCCGCCAATACGCACGGGGAGAGCGGAGCGTTTGTCGACTATTTCGAGCATTTGGAACAGATGCCGAACTACAAGAAGTTTCTCGAGGACCATCCCGAAGTGAAGGCGGCTATTCTGTCTCCAGAGGGAAAGAACTATTTTATGCCGCTGTATGGACTTGAGCAGCAATCCAGGCGGTCATGGCTTTACAGAGACGATATATTCAAAAAACACAATCTGACGCCGCCGACGACATACGACGAACTGTACACCGTCGCCAAAAAATTAAAGGAATTGTACCCGGACAGCTTCCCGATTGCCGTTTTCAACGGTTTGAGTCCACTGGTCAATATGGCACCTGCGTTTAATACCAACAGCAGCTACTATTATGATTTCGAGAAGAATGAATGGCGCTATGGTCCGACAGAGGATAACTACAAGAAACTGGTTGAGTACATGAATAAATTTTACACGGAGGGCTTGGTTGCGCCTGACTTCATGGCACATAAACGCAAGCAATTTAACGACCTGCTGCTTCAGAACAAATCGTTTATCGCCAGCGATTATATCGGCATCATGGATGAACTTCCGTTAATGCTTGGGGATAAGGCAGCCGAGTTCAGTCTCGATTATATGGTTCCTCCTGTTGGAACGCCGGATGGCAAATCCCACAATGTATTTGCCGGATTGCAGTCCGACGGCTTTGCGGTGGCGGCAAATTCCAAAGAGCGGGATCGGCTGCTGAAGTATCTTGATTTCTTGTTCTCTCCCGAAGGAATTGAGCTGGCAACTTGGGGCAGGGAAGGCGAGACGTTCACAACCGAGAACGGGGCTCGCAAATTCAACCCGGATTACAAAGAGTTCGGCGACTTGAGAACCAAGACGGGCATCGCAACAATCGGGGCGCATACGGTATTGGATATGACGGCTTACGAGTCCATGTATTCCCCAAAAATGCGGGAAGCGATGAAAATCGCGCCAAACCATGAAACGAAACCCCAGCCAAGGCTTGCGTATACGAATGAAGAAAATGAAGTGCTCAGCATGGTCGGCGAAACGGTGAAAAAATTCCATGAGGAGCAGATCGCCAAGTTCATTCTAGGACAGAAACCGATGGATGATTGGGATGCTTACGTGAATGAAGTGAACAAGCTTGGCGTGCAGCAGGTGCTGGATGTGCATAAAAGTGCTTATGAGCGGACGCAAAAGTTCTTAAACGAAACCAAGTAATGGATATCTGCGCGGCATACGGCAAGATGAGCGCACTGCTTTCTTTTCCCGGACCGGCTCTCGGCTAAGTAATGGCTGGTCCCGGTCCTTATGGGGGAAGCGGCCTGATGGATGAGTTTTGAACTAACGGGTAAAGGAGGATACGTTTTTTTGCAACCACAGAAGAATCCGGGTTTCTTGACGAAAGTGAAGCGGGACAAATACCTGCTGCTGCTGCTTCTGCCCTGTGCTCTGTATTACATCATCTTTAAGTACGTTCCCATATTCGGCATTTCGATCGCCTTTATGGACTACAACCTATTTAAGGGGATCACGGAGAGTGACTGGGTGGGTTTCAAATATTTCAGCATGTTTTTTAATACGCCTGATTTCTGGCCTGTTCTCAGAAATACATTCCTGCTGGGGTTATACAAGCTGATCTTCGGCTTTCCGGCACCTATCATCCTTGCTTTACTCATTAATGAAGTGAGCAAGTCGTTTTTGAAACGGTTTGTCCAAACGGTCAGTTATCTCCCGCACTTCATATCCAATGTCGTTGTAGCGGGGATCGCGGTTATGTTCCTGTCCCCGACAGGCGGGGTAGTCAACCAGCTGCTGAGTGCCGTCGGACTCGAACGAATCAACTTTTTGGTTGAGGCCTCCTGGTTCAGGTCGATCTATGTAACGACCGACGTATGGCAGCATATCGGATGGGGGACCATCATCTATTTGGCTGCTTTGACGGCAATCGATCCGCAGTTATATGAAGCGGCACGGATGGATGGTGCTAACCGGTGGAAGCAGGCGCTGAACATTACGCTTCCCGGCATTGCGCCTGCAATCGTGATTATCTTGATACTTGATATCGGAAAAATACTGGAAATCGGCTTTGAGAAAGTATACCTGCTCGCAACTCCCGCCACTTATGAGACAGCTGATATTATATCGACCTACGTGTACAGGGTCGGCTTAACGCAAGGCAACTACAGTTATGCCACAGCGATTGATCTGTTTACCGGCATCATCAGCTTCATCTTCATTATCGCGGCGAATTCGTTCAGCCGGCGGGTTAGCGGAAGCAGCATCTGGTAAAAGGAGGAACATGATGAAACCGAAATGGAATTGGTTTGACGCGCTCAATGCCTTGATCCTTTCCGGGATCGTGCTCGCATGTCTGTATCCGTTTGTTTATATGCTGGCCGTGTCCCTGAGCGATTCCGCATCCATCGCCTCCGGGGAAGTATGGCTATGGCCGAAGGGTTTCAATCTGGATATGTATCAGTACGTGTTCGAGGACGGTCGGGTTCTGAAAGGATATAAGAACACGCTGATTTACGTGATTTCAGGGACCGCCATTTCTTTGATTGTAACGGCACTAGGGGCTTATGCGCTGTCCAAGACCAAGATGGTCATGGGCAAACCGATCCTGATGCTGATCGTCTTTACGATGTTTTTTAACGGCGGGATGATTCCGACGTTTCTGGTCGTGAAGGAGCTGGGCTTTGTCAACACCATATGGGGCATGGTACTGCCCGGAGCGGTAGGTACCTGGAATCTGCTCATCATGCGGACTTTCTTCATGGGCATGCCTCAAGAGCTCGAGGAATCCGGAAAAATAGATGGATTGTCCGAAATCGGGATTTTCTTCCGGATTGTGCTCCCGCTATCCAAGCCGGTGCTGGCCACCATCGGCTTGTATTATGCCGTCGGGATGTGGAATAACTTTATGGGGCCGCTGCTGTATCTGCGGGATGCCGATATGCAGCCCCTTCAGGTCATTTTAAGAAACATCGTGCTGTCGGGGCAATTGACGGGGACGGATGGTCCGGTTGTAGGCGATATCGTGGTGGTGGAGGATGGCTTGAAATTCGCTACCATTATGGTCTCTACCTTGCCGATCCTGCTTGTCTATCCGTTTATACAGAAGTATTTTGTAAAAGGGGCTTTGATAGGCTCGGTTAAGGGTTAGCGTTAAAGGTAAAGCGGTCGGCCGCTCACCTGTGTGTTATCGGATCCAGCTGGTTTTCCGGTAATCACCCGGTGTTTGGCCGGTTATTTTTTTGAACATGCGGATAAAGGAAGTGACATTACGGTAGCCGATTTGGTTGCCTACTTCCTGAATCGGCATATTTGTCGTCTGCAGCAGTTCTTTCGCTTTTGTTATTCGAATCGCATTCAATTGGTCGCTAAAATTGCTCCCCGTCTTCTCTTTAATATACCCGGACAGATAAGTTGGCGACATGTTGAGTTTAAAGGCGAGCTGTTCGAGTGATATATCTTCAGCGTAATGGGACTCCAAATAATGAATGACATATTGAATGATATCGTAATGTTCCTCCCGTTTCAGACGGATCGCATGGGCTGCATGGGCAAGCTCGTCGAGCAGGATATCCCGGTATTGCGCGGGTGTTACGCTATAAGCAAGCTTTTGTGCGTAATCCGGAAGGGCGTCGATATTGATTTTCAGCAGTTCTACTGTCCTTCTCATGCGGACCGAGACCGATTTGGCAAAGTGGCTTAGTTGATCGGCCGTGGCCTCTTGCCGCTGCAATCGATCCAGTGCGCGCTCAATGAGCGATTGGCAGCTGCTCTCGTTGCCAGCCTGTAAATTCACGTAAAATTCGTGTTCCTGCTCGGCAGTGAATCCTGTTACATCTTCACGGTGTTCCTTCTCCCAGATAATCTGGGTTTCCTCTATCGGCATGGCTTGCTGCAGGAGCGACATGGCTTCTGCATAAGCCCGGTCAAAATCAGAGGTTTGCTGGAATACGGACGAAACTGCAATATTCACGAGATAGGTGCTTTGATCCTGATCAAAAATCTTTTTGAGCTGATTGAGACACTGCTGCAGCATGTCAGATTTTTCTTGTGTATACACAATGGATAAAATCTGCTTGCCCTCCATCTGAAGGGTATGGGATATGGGAAACGATTCTTGGAACTGCAGCGTGATCATATCTTTGATCTTGCCGGTTGTCCTTGTCATTAAGGCATCAAGCTGACGCGAAGGGACGTGCCGGTACCTCAACTGATAAACGATAACCATAAATGCACCCTCGCCGACCCAAAGCTCTTTGGAAGCGTTGGTATCAAGGGCAATGTTTTTGAACTGGGCCAAATAATGGTAGCTTGTCAGCAGCGGTTTGGTATGGTCCATCCATTCCTTGATGATCTTACGTTCATGCTGCAAACCCTTCAGATGGTTGGAAATGGCGCTGAATTCGGCAATACTCCCTTGATATAGCTCCATCTCCGCTTGGCCCAGACCCGTAACCATTCTCTTGAGCGGCAGGTTGATTTTTCGGGAGAAAACCCATGATGCCAGAATACCAATAAGCAGGGTAGCTGCAAATAAGAGTACAGCCATCCAGTTCATGCGGCTGATGCTTTGATTGAGTTCCTTATGCGGAATAACAGAAACGTAGGTAAGATCGGAGCGGGCGCCTTTTTCGAAAAAATAATAGGTTCCCTTCTCCATCATCCATTCCGATTGGCCGTCCCATTCCGGCAGTGGCAGGGATTTAGCATCCGGGGCGGATTCATACAGGGTTGTTCCCTCCGAGTCTACCAGCAGAAAACGGGAATCGGCCATTCCTTTATATGATTCATACCAGCTATTCATATTTACGAAAGCGATGATCCTCCAGGGGCTTCCCTGTACATTGGTAATGAGCGGCATCAGCTGCAATTCACTCTTCTCGGTCCCGATGGTGAACGTGCGGCTGGGAAGCAAGTGCAGAAAACCGTTTGCGTGATCTCTACGTTTCCAGAATTCGTATGAATAGGAGTCGCTTTTGTAGTAATGCTTAAACATGCGGTCATCATCGACGATGCCATCCCGTTCAATCAGGAAGGAATGATTTTGGTAGTAAATCATGACATTATTTAAGTGGTAGTAGGGCTGGCTTACCAGAGTCCGAATCTGATCCATCACCGTATCCACCTGCAGATAATTGATGCCTTTCTTTCCCCCGGAATCGGCCTGCCTGCTGATATTGCCGACAAATTCATCGTGCTGAAGGTTAAGGAGAAGATTTTTCCATGTGGAGTATTGTTTCTCAAAATGATCGACGGTGTTTCGAATCAGGGTCAGATTATATTTGACAATTTCATTGTTAACATTGCGGGAGTAGAATGTCATCGACCATAGATTATAGGAGGAGAGCAGGAAAATCACGACGAGAAAATACACGAGCATTTTGACAAATAATGAATGCAGCGGAAAAAATGACTTCAACCAACTCATGCTGAATCTCCTTATAATTGCGTTCACTAATCTTTCAATCATTCTACCGGATAGCAGAAAAAGGATAAAGAGTTTTATTTTACGACATAGTTTAACGCGAACAAAAAGGGATTTAATGGTATAATAGTAATCAATACACTAATTATTACGGGGGGGAGAGGGATTCGGTATGACAATTTTATGGGAAAATATCATCAATACATTAGTTGCAGGATTGTTTGGCGTTGCCGTTGTCGTATTGGGGATTGTCGGCTTGATACGCTTTGCACGAAAAAATAAATGAATAATACATATTTTTCCAATTTATATCTGGAAGGAATCATACCCATGCCAAATCGAGTGGATAAACTGTGAACTTTTTAAGGTAAGCGTTTTAAAAACATGTTACAATAGCTTGGGTTTAATATATAAAGGTTGACAGGGTAATCTTTCATAGATTAGTTCCGTGTTAGCCAGCCTTGTTCCAGTCATGTTGATAGGAGGATTCGAGAATGAATATCCATGAATATCAAGGAAAACAAGTACTGAAGCAATATGGAGTAGCTGTTCCGAACGGCAAGGTAGCGTTTACGGTAGAAGAGGCAGTTGAAGCTGCACAATCTTTGGGAAGTCCCGTAACCGTTGTCAAAGCACAGATCCACGCAGGCGGTCGGGGTAAAGCTGGCGGCGTTAAAGTGGCGAAGAACCTGGATGAGGTTCGTGCTTATGCTGAAGAAATTCTGGGCAAGGTGTTGGTGACTCACCAAACGGGTCCGGAAGGCAAGGAAGTCAAGCGTCTCCTCATTGAAGAGGGCTGCGATATTCGCAAAGAGTATTATATCGGTGTGGTCGTTGACCGTGCTACCGGCCGTGTCGTTTTGATGGCGTCCGAAGAAGGCGGTACCGAGATCGAAGAGGTTGCAGCAGCAACTCCCGAGAAGATTTTCAAAGAGGTCGTAGATCCAGCGATCGGACTTCAAACATTCCAAGCACGGAAATTAGCGTATTCCATTAATATTCCGAATGAACTGGTAGGAAAAGCCGTTCAGTTCATGCTGGCCTTGTATAAGGCATTTGTAGAGAAGGATTGCTCTATCGCTGAAATCAATCCGCTTGTCGTAACCGGGGACGGAAACGTCATGGCTCTAGATGCCAAACTCAACTTTGACTCCAATGCGTTGTTCCGTCATAAAGACATCCTTGAGCTGCGCGACCTGGACGAAGAAGACGAGAAGGAAATTGAAGCATCCAAATACGACTTGAGTTACATAGCTCTGGATGGCAACATCGGCTGTATGGTTAATGGCGCCGGTCTTGCCATGGCTACGATGGACATCATTAAGTACTATGGCGGGGACCCTGCAAACTTCCTTGATGTTGGGGGCGGTGCAACAACGGAGAAGGTAACGGAAGCCTTCAAGATCATTTTATCCGATCCTCAAGTAAAAGGAATCTTTGTCAACATTTTCGGCGGCATTATGCGCTGCGACGTTATCGCTACCGGTGTTGTCGAAGCTGCTAAACAGTTGGGCTTAACTCGTCCGCTTGTTGTACGCTTGGAAGGGACGAACGTAGACCTCGGCAAGCAAATTTTGGCTGAGTCCGGTCTTAACATCGTACCTGCTGATTCCATGGCCGACGGAGCACAGAAGATCGTCTCCCTCGTTCAGTAATATTTCATTCCTGAAGGGGCATGGCACGATGGGCTTTGAAAGCCCTGCCGTGCGGTTGCTTTCATTTTCAAATAACAATAGGGGATGTGAATCAATCGTGAGTATTTTGATCGATAAAAATACAAAAGTTATCACGCAAGGGATTACAGGTAAAACAGCCCTTTTCCATGCAAAAGGCGCCTTGGATTACGGTACACAGATGGTCGGGGGAACTTCACCCGGCAAAGGTGGAACCGAAGTCGAAATTACGCTTGAGAACGGTGAAACCGTCAAATTGCCGGTTTACAACACCGTTGAGGAAGCCAAAGCCAAAACAGGCGCAACCGCTAGCGTAATTTATGTGCCCCCGGCTTTTGCTGCGGATTCCATTCTGGAAGCTGTTGATGCCGAGATGGATCTGGTTATCTGTATTACGGAAGGCATTCCGGTGCTGGATATGGTCAAAGTATCCCGCTATATGGAAGGCAAGAAGACTCGTTTGATCGGACCTAACTGTCCGGGCGTTATTACGCCGGGTGAATGCAAAATCGGCATCATGCCTGGTTACATCCATACGCCAGGACATGTCGGAGTTGTATCGCGCAGCGGTACCCTGACATATGAAGCCGTTCATCAGCTGACTGCTCGCGGCATTGGACAATCCTCCGCCGTAGGGATTGGCGGCGACCCGGTTAAAGGGACGGAGTTTATCGATGTATTGAGACTCTTTAATGAAGATCCTAACACCAAAGCGGTTATTATGATCGGTGAGATCGGCGGTACAGCGGAGGAAGAAGCGGCTGAATGGATCAAAGCGAACATGACTAAACCAGTGGTAGGCTTCATTGGCGGGGCAACTGCGCCTCCAGGAAAACGCATGGGCCACGCAGGCGCGATTATTTCTGGCGGTAAAGGGACAGCCAAGGAGAAAATCTCTGTACTTGAAGCGTGCGGTATCAAGGTAGCTCCTACACCTGCTGAAATGGGCTCAACCCTGGTTAGCGTGCTTGAGGAGAAGGGTCTCCTGGAGTCTTGCACGACTCACTAGATCCAGATTTTTATGCAATTCTAGCTAAGGCATAACTTAAGGTAAGCAACCTTTTATTTCCTAAACAGGAAATGAAGGGTTGCTTTTTTGTTTTTGATTTTATATTTTAAGGAGGTCCCGTTATGAAGGTGGACAGCTTACTGCTGATCGCATTGCATGAAAGCGAAGGTGTCGGATGGAAGACCATTAACCGAATCATATCGAACGGTGAGCTGCATGAGGGGTTGCTGTCTTATGATGCGAATGATTGGAGGGCATGTGGTCTGTCTGTCGAAAAAGCGAACAAACTGGCCAAGGACTTTCCTTCCGATGTCGAAAGAAAGCAGATTAATCTGTCGAATGCGGATGATGTCGGGTATCGGCAACATGAAGCCGGGGTATGGAATTTGACAAACCGTTCAAAAATACGTATTATAACAGCCCTCGATGATATCTACCCGGACACGTTACGATCTTCGCCACAGGCTCCTTGGGTGTTGTATTGCATCGGCGATCTACATCTGCTGTCGAGGTATGGGATTGCGATGGTAGGTACAAGAATGCCTACGGCATATGGACGCAAAATTGCAACGATGCTATCCGAGGAGTTGGTACGATCAGGGTTCATGGTTGTCAGCGGCATGGCCAGAGGCATTGATAGCGTAGTCCACGATACGGCTTTGCGAAGCGGAGGACCGACAGTGGCGGTTCTCGGAGCCGGCGTTGACGTTATATATCCACCGGAGAACCGATCGCTGTATGAGGAGATCGCGGCTAAGGGGCTTATCATTTCCGAATACCCGCCAGGCACCAAGGCTTTACCGGGGTTCTTCCCTCAGCGTAACCGGATTATCGCGGGACTCACGTTAGGTACCGTGGTGGTGGAGGCGGATGCCCGCAGCGGATCGTTGATTACGGCGGATTTAGCCCTGGAGGCGGGAAGGGACGTGTTCTCCGTTCCGGGACCTGTTACTTCACCCAAGAGCAGAGGGACTTTGGATTTGATCAAGCAAGGAGCCAAGATGGTCACGGAAGCAAGGGATATAATAGAAGAATATGATTCCCTGTTGCCAAAAGTGGCCTCCGGTACATACAATAAGGAGCGGCGGGCCCCTGGTCAGGAGCAGCCGGATGAACTAGCCGGGTTGACAAATGACGAACGACAAATATACCATATGCTCGAACAGGGTCCCGGGTCGCTGGATGATATGATCGAGCGAACCCGGTGGGATTTTGGACATTTGCATTCAGTTCTGTTATCTTTAATCATAAAAAAGCAGATTACCCAATTACCCGGTGCTATATATAAGATCATTTAATGGGAAAGTTTGAATGTTGGAGAGGAGGATGAACCTGTGGCGGATTCACTCGTCATCGTAGAATCGCCTGCTAAGGCGAAAACGATTGGCAAATATCTCGGCAGCAAGTATATCGTGAAGGCTTCGATGGGTCATGTTCGCGATTTGCCGAAGAGCCAGATCGGGGTTGAAGTGGAAAACGACTTCAATCCGAAATACATTACGATCCGCGGAAAAGGTTCTGTCTTAAAGGAACTTAAGGATGCTAGCAAAAAGGTGAAAAAAGTGTACCTCGCAGCTGACCCCGATCGCGAAGGAGAGGCCATTGCATGGCATCTTGCGCATGCGTTGGAGCTGGACGATACTCAAAGCCTGCGGGTTGTATTTAATGAAATAACGAAAACAGCCGTGAAGGATGCCTTCAAGACGCCGCGCAAAATTAACATGGATCTGGTCAACGCGCAGCAGGCAAGACGTATCCTGGACCGATTGGTTGGTTATAAGATCAGCCCTATTCTATGGAAGAAAGTGAAAAAGGGACTCTCTGCCGGCCGTGTTCAATCGGTAGCCGTCAAAATCATTCTCGACCGCGAGAATGAGATAAGCGCTTTCGTACCGGAAGAATATTGGACCATTACGGCCAGGCTGGCCATTAAAGGATCTGCATTCGAAGCCAAATTCACGCAGCTTAATGGCGCAAAGAAAGAGCTGACCAATGAACAGGAAGTAAATGAAATTCTCGAAGCGATTCGGGATGCTTCCTTCCAAGTCAGTGAAGTAAAAGAGCGAGAGCGTCAGCGCCATCCGTCTCCACCGTTTACAACGAGTTCCTTGCAGCAGGAAGCTGCACGTAAACTTGGTTTCCGGGCTGCTAAGACCATGTCGGTTGCCCAGCAGCTGTACGAGGGCGTCGAGCTTGGCAAGGAAGGCACCGTCGGTTTGATTACCTACATGCGTACGGACTCCACGCGCATCTCAGGGACGGCTCAAGAAGAAGCAAAAGAATACATCACCGAGAAGTATGGTGATCCGTTCGTTCCGGAGAGCCCGAGACAATACTCGAAAAAAGCAGCCAACGCTCAGGATGCGCATGAAGCGATTCGTCCTACATCGGTGCTGCGGGATCCTGAATCCATGAAGCCGTTTATGAGCCGTGATCAGCTCCGCTTGTACAAACTGGTCTGGGAGCGTTTTGTGGCAAGTCAGATGTCTTCTGCAGTGCTGGATACGCTTTCTGTGGATATTGCCGCAGGCAAGACCGTCTTCCGCGCAACAGGTTCGAAGGTTCGGTTCCCTGGATTCATGAAGGTTTACGTTGAAGGCAACGACGACGGGACGACAGAGGAAGATAAATACCTGCCGGAGCTTCATAGTGGCGACATTCTGGAGAAACAGGATATTGAGCCGAAGCAGCATTTCACGCAGCCGCCTCCGCGTTATACGGAAGCACGTCTAGTCCGGACGCTGGAAGAGCTCGGCATAGGGCGACCTAGTACGTATGCACCGACACTGGAGACGATCCAGAAGAGAGGCTACGTTGCCATCGAAGAGAAAAAATTCATGCCAACCGAGCTCGGTGAACTTGTCATCGAGCAGATGGAGCAGTTCTTCCCGGAAATTCTCAATGTGGAGTTTACGGCTAACATGGAAGAGGACCTCGACCATGTGGAGGAGGGCTCCGAAGATTGGGTCAAAGTATTGGCAGAGTTCTATGAATCCTTTGAAAAGCGCCTTGAAGTAGCAGAGGAAGAAATGAAGGAAATCGAAATCGAAGATGAGGTTTCCGACGAGATCTGCGAAAAGTGCGGAAAGCCGTTGGTCTATAAGCTGGGCAGGTTTGGCAAGTTTCTTGCATGCTCAGGCTTCCCGGATTGCCGGAATACCAAGCCGATCGTGAAAGATATCGGTGTGGCGTGCCCGAAATGCAAGGAAGGCCATGTCGTGGAACGACGAAGCAAGAAGGGGCGCGTCTTCTTTGGGTGTGATCGTTATCCCGAATGTGATTTCGTATCATGGGATAAACCGTCAACGAAGCCGTGTCCGAATTGCAGCAGCTTAATGGTAGAGAAGAAAAGCAAGCAAGGCATCAAGCTTCAATGTACTTCTTGTGATTATTCCGAAATGGTCGAGGAACAAGACGACGCAGCAGATTTGTAAGGCATACAGGGGGTAATGACGTTGACAGATTCACAGAGGGTTACGGTTATCGGTGCAGGGCTTGCCGGCAGTGAAGCTGCCTGGCAGATCGCTAGCCGGGGCATACCCGTTACATTATATGAGATGCGGCCGGTCGTTAAGACGCCGGCTCATCATACGGACAAGTTCGCTGAGCTTGTATGCAGTAATTCGCTTCGGGCGAACGGTTTAACCAACGCAGTAGGGGTATTGAAGGAAGAAATGCGGATGCTGAACTCGCTTGTCATCGGTTCGGCAGACCGCAATTCCGTCCCGGCTGGCGGCGCATTGGCCGTTGACCGTGATGGTTTTTCGGGAGAAATTACGGAAACTCTGCATCAGCATCCTTTAATTGAGGTTGTAAATGAAGAAATTCAGCATATACCTGAAGAAGGCATCGTTGTTATTGCTACAGGGCCGCTGACCTCGCCCGCATTGTCATCACAGATTCGTGAGCTGATGGGTGAGGACTATTTCTATTTTTACGATGCGGCTGCTCCGATCGTGGAAAAAGATTCAATTGATATGAGCAAGGTTTATCTGGCATCCCGTTATGATAAAGGCGAAGCGGCTTATCTGAATTGTCCCATGACAGAAGAAGAGTTCGACGCTTTCTATGACGCTCTTATCAATGCCGAAGTCGCTCAATTGAAAGAGTTTGAGAAGGAGATTTATTTCGAGGGCTGCATGCCGATCGAGGTCATGATGAAGCGTGGTAAGCAAACCGCCTTGTTTGGCCCGATGAAGCCTGTTGGATTGGTGAACCCGCATACAGGCAAGCTGCCGCACGCTGTGGTGCAGCTCCGTCAGGATAATGCGGCAGGTACCCTCTACAATCTTGTCGGTTTCCAGACTCATTTGAAGTGGGGCGAACAGAAGCGGATTATTTCCATGATTCCGGGACTTGAGAACGCCGAAATTGTGCGATACGGCGTCATGCACCGCAACACGTTTGTCAATTCGCCAAAATTGCTGGAACAAACCTATCAGGTGAAAACGCGGCCTAATCTGTATCTGGCGGGACAAATGACGGGCGTAGAAGGATATGTGGAATCGGCGGCATCCGGATTGATTGCTGGGATCAATGCAGCAAGAGCTGCTCAGGGGCAGGAGGGGATCGTATTCCCTCAGGAATCAACCATCGGGAGCATGGCCTACTACATAACCCATGCAGATCCAGATAACTTCCAGCCGATGAATGCGAACTTCGGTCTTCTTCCGAGCCTTGAGAAGCGCATTCGCAACAAGAAGGAGAAAAACGAAGCGCTTGCAAGCAGAGCTCTAGACGGAGTACGCGTATTTATTAATGCTAACGAACTAAATACAATCTAATCTTATT
The DNA here is from genome assembly GCF_056173265.1 of Paenibacillus sp. QJM3NY_38. Classification (NCBI taxonomy): domain Bacteria; kingdom Bacillati; phylum Bacillota; class Bacilli; order Caryophanales; family Paenibacillaceae; genus Paenibacillus; species Paenibacillus sp. QJM3NY_38. The sequence goes on along the minus strand of NZ_CM149665.1, from coordinate 4,696,153 downwards.
TTCTTAGGGAGGTCTTGCCATCATGGAAATGACTTTTCACGCCACTACAATTTGTGCAGTACGGCATAATGGCACAGCAGCTATTGCCGGCGATGGCCAAGTTACATTTGGTGAAAGTGTAGTCATGAAGCAGACCGCCAAGAAAGTGCGCCGTCTTTACCGGGGACAAGTTGTCGCCGGTTTTGCCGGTTCTGTGGCGGATGCAATCACGTTATTTGAGAAATTCGAAGGCAAGCTGGAAGAGCATCATGGAAATCTGCAGCGCGCCGCTGTTGAACTCGCGAAGGATTGGCGTCAAGACCGTGTGCTTCGCAAGCTTGAAGCTTTGATGATTGTTATGGATAAAACCGGGATGCTGCTGATTTCAGGCGGCGGCGAAATCATCGAGCCTGATGATGATGTGCTGGCCATTGGGTCAGGCGGCAATTTTGCCTTGTCGGCAGGACGGGCGCTTAAGCGTCATGCCGGACATATGGAAGCGAAGGATATCGCCAGAGAAGCGCTTCAGATCGCTTCTGAGGTGTGTGTCTATACCAACAGCAATATTATTGTCGAAGAGCTGTAAGGATGCCATACAGCAACATATAGCCATATCAGGGGTGGAGGTATTCGCGATGAGTAAAGAATCGATGACGCCAAGACAGATTGTATCCGAGCTGGATAAATACATCGTAGGCCAGAAGGAAGCTAAAAAATCGGTCGCTGTAGCACTTCGGAACCGCTATCGCCGGAGCTTGCTTACGGATGACGAGCGGGATGAAATCGTACCGAAGAACATATTGATGATCGGTCCCACCGGCGTCGGCAAAACGGAGATTGCAAGAAGGCTTGCCAAGCTGGTTCATGCTCCGTTCGTTAAGGTCGAAGCGACAAAGTTTACCGAGGTTGGATATGTCGGCCGTGATGTGGAATCCATGGTACGGGATCTTGTGGAAACCGCGATCCGGATGGTGAAGCTGGAACGTACCGAGAAGGTTAAGGACAAAGCCGAGGAAATGGCGAACGAGCGGATCGTTCAGTTGTTGGCGCCTTCAACCAAAGGGCAGAAAAGTCAGCGAAATCCCTTTGAGATGCTGTTTGGCGGTGCGAATAACGATACCCAGACCGAAGAAGAGGATGCGGACGATAAGGACGTTAGTCTCAAAGAGAAGCGGAGACAGGTGCGCTTTAACCTGCTGTCCGGTAAGCTTGAAGACGAAACGATTGAGATTGATGTCGAGGATGCTGCTCCAAACATGTTCGATATGTTTGCGGGGCAGGGCAATGATCAGATGGGCATGAACATGCAGGAAATGTTCGGCAATCTGATGCCAAAGCGCACAAAGCGCCGCAAGCTGTCAGTGAAAGAAGCCAGGAAAGTGCTGACGCAAGAGGAAGCAGGCAAGCTCATTGATATGGATGATGTCATCCAGGAATCCATTCGTCGGGCAGAGCAATCCGGCATTATCTTTATCGATGAGATCGACAAGGTTGCCAGCCAGGGCCGCCAATCGGGTCCGGATGTGTCCAGAGAAGGTGTGCAGCGCGATATTTTGCCGATCGTGGAAGGCTCAACGATTATGACGAAATACGGACCGGTAAAAACGGACTTTGTCCTCTTCATCGCGGCAGGTGCTTTTCATATTGCAAAGCCATCGGATTTGATTCCCGAGCTTCAGGGGCGTTTTCCGATTCGGGTGGAGCTCAGCAGCTTGTCACTCGACGATTTTGTATCCATTTTGACCGAGCCGAAAAATGCACTAACCAAGCAATACGTCAATCTGCTGCGTACCGAGGATCTTGAGGTTGAGTTTTCTCCGGAAGCAATACGGGAGATTGCCCAAATTGCGGCTTCGGTTAACCAGAACACGGAGAATATAGGCGCGCGGAGACTTCATACGATTTTGGAGAAGCTCCTTGAAGACCTGTCATTTGAAGCGCCTGAGTTGACGTTGGACCGCATGGTGATCACGCCGCAGTATGTTTGGGAGAAACTTGCCGGCATCGCCCAGGACCGGGACCTGAGCCAGTATATTCTGTAGTCGCAAGCATATAGGTCTATATGCCGGGTATGCGAAAGTAAATAATTGTCGATATTCATCCCACTCCTTGCAGCAAGTTGTCGAAGCGCTTTCGCATGTTGGAAGGGATCGGGACGGATTTCGTAATTTTTTGTGAATTTTATGGTCCCCATCAGGACCTACCTTTCGGGAAAAATCGCTTAAATTTTACAGATTTAGTGATACGATTTGCAATAATATAGAAAAAAACCGGATAAAAATGAACACAAAGCCCTTCTTTTTGGTAAAAGATAGGGCTTTTTTCTTATTGTAAAAAGTCCCAATCTTTAAGAAACTTAGTTTATGTGACATCATGTTGTCTTTTTCTACTTAAGACCTAGGTTAGTTCATACGGATTATATGATTTGTCGAAAAAAGAGGATTTAGCTAGGAAGAGTGGAATACCTTTCTGCAAAGTCCAGTCAGGAGGAATGAGCTAGTGAATCTGTTGAATAATAGTTCTTTTCAACGGCTTCAAAGCGGTTTGGATGCAGCTAATCTCAGAAACAATGTGATTGCAAACAACATCGCCAACGTGGATACTCCTCATTTTAAGAGATCCGAGGTATCCTTTGAGAGTCTTCTGAAAAAAGAAATGGATGGGGCCCAATTGTCATTACAGGGCAGAAGAACAGATCCCAGGCATTTTGTCATTGGTTCAACCGGGGGGATTCCTGAGGCTTCGGTCATGAAGGATGGCAGCAGCTCCATGAATAACAACCAGAATAATGTCGATGCAGACAGAGAAATGTCGCTGCTTGCAGAGAATCAGCTCCGTTATAATTCATACATACAAGCTGTCAATGAGCAGATTCGAATGATGCGTACAGCTATTGAAGGGAGATAGGGTTCATGAATATTAGCAATAGCTTCGGTATTAATGCATCAGCTCTAACAGCACAACGGCTTCGAATGGATGTCATCTCCTCCAACATAGCCAATGCGGAAACCACTCGCGCGCGAATCGAGAACGGCCAAGCCGTTCCCTATCGTCGAAAAACGGTAGTGTTACAGCCGCAGCAGGAATCATTTGAAGGGCTACTTAGAGCTCAGATGAATGGTCAGAATGCGGGACAAGGGGTAAAGGTTGCGCAGGTACGGGAAGATCAAACCCCGCTGAAACAGGTATATAACCCTACACATCCCGATGCGAATACGGAAGGCTATGTCTTTATGCCTAACGTGGACATTACGAAGGAAATGGTGGATATGATAGCAGCTACCCGTTCGTACGAAGCTAACGTTACGGCGATCAATGCTTCGAAAGCGATGATTATGAAGGCGTTGGAGATCGGTAGATAACAAGTGGAAAATACATAAGCCCATATTGTAGGAGGAGAGAGAGAAATGATTCAAAATGCAATGTTCAGTGTTCAGGGCGTGCAGCCGCTTCAACTGCAGGAGCAAGTGAAAAATGGTGCGACTCCATCCGAATCGATTCGCGATTTTGGCTCTTACCTGAATGAAGCACTGAACTCTGTGGCATCACAGGAACAAAATGCACATGTCATGAGCGATAAACTAATGATTGGACAGGTAAACGTAGATCAGGCGATGATATCCGCCCAACAGGCTCTGTTGAGCATTCAGCTCACAACACAGGTCCGAAACAAAGTGGTAGAAGCCTATCAAGAGATCATGCGCACGCAAATCTAAATGTTTCTAGCAAAGTTTCGGATGGGGTGACAATGTGAACGAGAGAATGACCCAGTATCGGGAGAGAATGACCCAGTATTGGAACCAATTCAGCAACAAACAAAAAATAATGTTAATTGCTACAATAGCATTTGTTTTGATTGCTCTAATCGTACTAACGATGCAGTTCTCCAAGACGAAGTACGAAGTAGCATTCAGGGATTTAAATTCCAGCGACGCTGCAGGAATCATCAGCCACCTGGAGACCCAAGGGATTTCCTACAAGCTGAGCGAGGATGGCAGAAGCATCCTGGTTCCGAGTACGAGCGCAGCTAAAGTCCAGATTGATGTAGGGTCGCAAGGACTTGTACAGAATGGTACGATCGGATTCGAAACCTTCGAGAAGAACGCATCAGCCATCGGGATGACAGATAACGAATTCGAAGTGAAATATGTAAATGCACTGAATGGCGAAGTAGAACGACTGCTCGAGAAGATGCAGGGCGTCCAGGATGCAACGGTATTATTGAATTTGCCAAAAGAAAGTGTATTTGCAAAAAACGGAAACGAAGATCAAGCCAGCGCTTCCGTAGTTGTGCAATTCAAACCAGGCTACCGGCCTAATCAAGAAGTCATTGACGGGTATTATAACCTCGTGAAGACGGCCATTCCGAACTTACCGGTTGAGAACATTACAATCACCAATGACGAAGTCGAGCTGCTCGCAACAGCTAAAGGCGGTCAAGGCGGATTGATCGGTAAGGTGGAAGAAAACTTCGCGCTTCAGAAAAAATTCGAAAGCGACGTTAGGCAAAATGTTCAGCAGTTTCTCTCGCAGTACATGGGATCGAATAAAGTCAATGTTCTGGTCGCTTCCAAACTGAACTTTGATCAGGTGCAGAGCAAGGAAAACATCGTAACCCCTGTTGATGAAGAAGAAATGAAGGGGATTGAGCTCAGTGTTCAGGAGATCCAGAAGAACTATTCGGGAACCAGTAGTCCAACCGGCGGAGTGGCCGGTGTAGGCGAAGAAGCTGTTCCGGGATATCCAAGCGATTCTGGAAGCGGGGAAACGAACTCGGAAGAGCTCTCCAAAACCGTTAACTATGAAGTTAACCGGATTACGAAGGATATCATAGCAAGTCCATATACTGTTAAAGATTTAACCATTAATGTCTCGGTTGAACCACCTGCCGGTCAACAAACTTTGGATGACGCGACAAGAACGGCAATACAGAACATTCTGGTTAATATCGTGCGTGCATCGCTCTCGGATACAGGCTCTACTTATACAGACGCTGATTTGTCCAAAAAAGTTTCGGTTATTTCACAGGTATTTAATGTAAATGCGGATGAAAATCCGAAAACCGTTCTTTCACAGCCTGTATTATGGGGGATTGGTATCGCTGCGTTGGCGTTAATTGCCGGAGGAACCTATTTCATAATCCGCAGACGCAGAAAGCAGCAGGAAGAATTTGAAGATGATATTCAGCTTCCGCCAGTTACGGAATTCCCATCGATTAATCTCGAAAGTATAACCAATGAAAGCCAGGTTCGTAAGCAGCTCGAAACCTTGGCGAAGAAGAAGCCAGATGAATTCGTGAATTTACTTCGCACATGGCTAGCTGAGGAATAGAGGTGGAAGCATTGGCTAAGGGAAATAACCAAATGTTAAGCGGACGTCAAAAAGCGGCTATACTGCTCATTACACTTGGCCCGGAAGTGTCTGCTCAAATATTTAAACATCTTCGAGATGAAGAAATTGAACAATTGACGCTGGAGATTGCGAATGTTCGTAAAGTCGACAGTGATGAAAAAGATAGCATTATTCAGGAATTCCATCAAATATGCCTGGCCCAGGAATACATCTCGCAAGGCGGAATTAATTACGCTAAAGAGATTTTGGAGAAGGCGCTTGGACAGCAAAAAGCGATGGAAGTGATCAACAGACTGACGGCAACGCTTCAAGTAAGACCGTTTGACTTTGCTCGCAAAGCGGACCCAAGCCAAATTCTGAACTTTATCCAGAACGAAAATGCACAGACTATTGCACTCGTCTTGTCGTATCTTCAATACGAGCAGGCATCTGCGATCCTATCTTCGCTTCCGCAAGAGAAGCAGGCCGAAGTAGCGCGTAGGGTTGCGGTCATGGACAGTACTTCACCAGAAGTCATCGCCCAGGTGGAACGGGTTCTGGAACAGAAGCTGTCGGCGACGGTTACCCAGGATTACACGAGTGCGGGTGGCATTGAATCCATCGTTCAAATTCTGAACGGTGTGGATCGCGGTACGGAACGAACGATCCTCGATTCCCTGGAAATCCAGGATCCTGAGCTCGCCGAAGAAATCAAGAAGCGGATGTTCGTATTCGAGGATATCGTCAACGTGGACAACCGTTCGATCCAGCGTATTATCCGCGATGTCGAGAATGCCGATCTACAGCTTGCACTCAAGGTGGCAAGCGAAGAAGTACGGGACGTCATTTTCCGCAACATGTCCAAGCGTATGGCCGAAACCTTCCGCGAAGAGATGGAATACATGGGACCGGTACGGCTGCGTGATGTGGAGGAAGCTCAGACTCGGATTGTAAGCACGATCCGAAGACTCGAAGAAGCGGGCGAGGTCATTATTGCCCGTGGCGGAGGAGATGACATCATTGTCTAACTTGATCAAATCGTCCCACTATAAACCGATGGATGTGTTGAAAGAGTTGGATCTTGCTCGTCGTTACGCTTCGCCAACCGAGGAAACGGTAGAGGAATATACTCCCCCGACTTCCGAGCCGGCTGTCGTACAAACACTGGCTGAAGCCGAACGCTTAAAGCATGAGATGCTAAAAGATGCTCAGGAGTTTGCCGAACGACAAATCCGCGAAGCTTCGGAAGAGGCGGAACGGCTGTTGGCCGAAGCGCAGCAGCAGATTGAAGCGTGGTGGACCGACAGAAGGCTTCAGGACGAGGATTTGTCCGAAACGCTGAAGATGGAAGGCTTTAATCAAGGATATGCCGAGGGTTCAGCCAAGGCAGAGCTTGAGATGAAGGAATTGATGGAGCAAGCGACATTACAGGCGAGCGAATTGCTTCAGCTTGCCCATCAAGCCAAGGAAGATCTAATTCAGGAAGCGGAGCCTTTTTTGGTGGAGCTCAGCTGCAGCATAGCGGAGAAAGTACTGGATCGTCAGCTTACGATCGAACCTGATTTCACGCTGGAGCTGATTCGAAAGAATCTGGCACGCAAGCGGGAAAAAGGGGTCATCTCTCTCTGCGTAGCTCCTGAACAGTTCGAATTTGTATACGCGGCACGGGAAGAGCTCGGATTATCGATCGACTCTCAGGCAGAACTTCAAATTTTGCCGGATTCCACGGTTAAGGATCGAGGCTGCGTGATCAGGTCTTCTTTCGGAAGCGTGGATGCCCGGATCGATACACAGCTATCCGAGATCAAAAAAGAGCTCGTGCGGTTCGCTCTTGATGACGAGGAACGGAGAAATCAAGATGAAGAAGCTGAATAGCGCGCGGTACTTGGATCATCTGAAACATCTGGACCCCGTTCGCATCAACGGTAAAGTTACACAGGTTATCGGACTGATGGTGGAGTCCGAAGGACCGGATGCAAGTATCGGCGATGTTTGTTATATCTATCCCACGAAGCAAACCAAGCCCCTCAAGGCGGAGGTCGTGGGTTTTAGAGACAATAAGGTGTTGCTAATGCCTCTCGGCGAGCTTCACTCGATTGGTCCTGGCTGTGATGTAGTCGGTACCGGCAAACCGCTAAGCGTGCAAGTAGGTTCGGAACTGCTTGGCAAAGTGCTCGACGGATTGGGACAACCGCTGGACGGATCCATCATTCCGGCGCGCATGCCGCACTATTCAACCCATAATGTTCCGCAGAACCCGCTTAATAGGCCGAGGGTTCAGGAGCCGATCAGCATCGGCGTCCGCGCGATTGACGGATTGCTCTCCATCGGCAAAGGCCAGCGGGTCGGTATATTCGCCGGATCCGGTGTCGGGAAGAGTACCCTGATGGGAATGATCGCCCGAAACACTTCTGCCGATGTCAATGTCATTGCTTTGATCGGGGAACGTGGACGCGAAGTGCTGGATTTCATAGAACGGGATTTGGGTCCCGAAGGGTTAAAACGGTCCGTCGTAATTGTTGCGACCTCGGATCAACCGGCACTCATCCGCATTAAAGGGGCCTTGATCGCTACAACGATCGCCGAATATTTCAGGGATCGCGGCCTGAATGTGATGCTGATGATGGATTCCGTAACCCGCTATGCGATGGCGCAGCGAGAAGTAGGACTGGCCGTAGGAGAGCCGCCGGCCATGCGCGGTTATACGCCGTCTGTATTTGCCAGTCTGCCGAAGCTTCTGGAACGCGCAGGCACAGGGCCAACGGGCTCGATTACCGCCTTTTACACGGTGTTGGTAGATGGTGATGATATGAACGAACCGATCGCGGATGCAGTCAGGGGAATACTTGATGGTCACATCGTACTAAACCGGAATATCGCAAACAAAGGGCATTTTCCGGCAATCGATGTGCTGGCCAGCATTAGCCGGGTGATGAAAGATATATCTCCAGAGGAACAAATCGATGCTTCCGAGAACGTAAAGCGACTGATGGCGATATATAAGGACTCGGAGGATTTGATCAATATCGGGGCGTATCAACAGGGCTCGAATGCCGATATCGATGAATCGATTGAATATATCGGGCGAATATGGGATTTCACGAAGCAAAAAGTGAATGAGAAAACAACATTGAATGAGGTTCAGGAACGTTTGATTTCCGAGTTTTCAAGGAGATGACTTTGAAGAATGAAATTTCATTATGCATTCCAGAAAATCGTAGACCTGAAAAGCAACGAGAAAACGCAAGCCGAATGGATGCTGTCAAGCGCCATCGGGAAGCTGCAGGCGGAAGAGAAAAGTCTGAATGAGCTGTATGAGATGCGGGATCAAATGTATCACGCTCAGCAGGAAGCTGCATCACGGTGCGTGCCGGTCGCTGAGATCCGAAACATTCAGGTATATGCAGAGCACTTGGAAGAATGCATTGAGCGTAAGAGGAATGACATACGGATCGCTCATGTCAATGTAACGAAGAAACAAAAGGTATTGTCCGACAAGATGCTAGACGAAAAAGTGTGGCTGAAAGCAAGAGATAAATCCCAAGAAAAGTTCCGGCATGAAAGTCTCCTTCGGGAACAAAACGAGCTGGACGAAATGGCGACGGTACGTTTTGCGATCAAAGCCCGATAAGGTTTGCAAACACCGAAGGGTTACGACCGCGAAGGAGGAATGAGAGTGGCACGAAAAGACATGCCGCTTGATAAGGAAGAATCAGGCGGAGGATTTGAACGGATACTGTTGATTTTGGTACCTGCTATATTCACGATCGTTCTGCTCGGGGCGCTTGCCGTATTTTTTAGAGCCGATGTGCGGGATGGACTAATCGATGTAGCCAATAAAATTCCGGTCGTCAAGAACTGGGTCCCGGATCCGGTGCTGACCCCGGAAGAACAGAAACTCAAAGAAGCGAAGCAGCAGGAAGAAAGCGCGGAAGCAACGATTGTTGAACTTAAGAAGCAGCTTGCCGAACGCGAAGAAACATTAAATGAAGTAACGGAGCAAAAAGCAGCGCAGGAAAACAAGGTGAAAGAGCTGGAAACCCAAATTGATTCGATGCAAAGTACATCGACAAGCGGTGAGGCCGAGGAGGAAGACGCGTATACCAAGCAGATTCGCGAACTGTCCAAGCTCTACGCCGACATGAGTCCAAGCAAAGCGGCACCGATCATGCAAAACCTTACGCTGGAAGAAATGGTGCTTATGCTTAGTCAGATGAAGAGCAGCAACCGGGTTGCCATTCTGCAAAAAATGGATCCGAAAACGGCCGCGGATGCAACCATGATGCTTAAAGATGCCGAGACTTCTGAAGATATGGCCATCGCGGCTCTGCAATCCAGGCTCAAGAAGAACGAATCGGAGGCAGCGCAGAAGAAGACATCCGACAATCTGGATAAAAATCAGTTGAATCAGACTTTTGCCGGAATGACACCCGCCAACGCTGCCGAACTGCTGATGCAAACGTATAAGATCAGCCCTGCTAAGACCATGACCATTCTGAATACAGTGGATGATGCTACTCGTTCACGGATTTTAAATGCGATGTCCTCGAAAGATGCGGAGCTGGCAGCAAAGATATTGAATCGCCTGATGGGCTCTAAATAAGCTCTGAAATGAATCTCCATCCCCAGGAAAGGAGGTGAAATAAGACGATGACAATAACGGTACAAAACATGTCTTCATCCATAAGCAGTCCCTCGGGAAGCGGAAAGGCAAGCGCGGCGGGTCAGACGACAGCGGGTGTATCCTTTGATGCGACACTGGCTTACCAGATGAATAGCAGCGGGAACAGCGCTTCAACAACATCGACGGAAGTCGCTGCCAAGCTGGAATCCTTGCTAACGCAGTATTCTTCGGAAACCGATGCATCGCTTGAAGGCTTGATGGAATTGCTTCAAGGTTTGCTGCAGGAGCTGGACACCATGGACCAGGCATTAATGGAGGATCCATCCCTTTTGCAAGAGCTGCAGAATTGGCTCACGCAAGCGAATATTATGCTGAGCGGAGCTGCTTCCCAGGCACAAGAAAACGCGGGTGGGAATGAGATGTCTCCATTGGCTTCCAGACCGGAGACCATTCGATTCGCGGTACAGGATACGATTAGCCAGCTGGCATCGATGCTTGAAAATTCTAAAGTTTTACAGCTTGAATCAAATGATTCATTAAAACAATTAGTCCATGCTTTTCATGAAATTTTGAACAGAGGAGTAGAAAGAACAACGAACCAAGTTCAAAAGAATCCGATAGAGTTGGATTTAAGTAGTGGAGGGACTAATAGTTTGATTGAAAACAATCCAGCAACAGCGTCGAGTCCAGTAAAACAACTTTTACAAGAAAGCATTCAGCTAAATCGTGTACTGAATGAAAATTCACAACTTCGTTCATTGAACTTGAATGGACAAGCGCACCGAAATGACTTGTCTGTTGCTACTGTATTCAATCAGAGTTTAGTTTCTAAACAGGGGGCTGATATCTCAAATAATGGGATTCAGAATCAACAGGTTCAAAGCGAGCTTAATGTCTTAGAGTCCCTTGTTGTTGAAGATGTTGAAATCCCTGAACACGTTAATATTACAGCTGGACAATTGACATTGCGATCTGGAACACAAGTATTGGTAGGTTCGCATGTGCCTAAAGTTCCTGTGATGCAGTTTGCTAAAGAGATGACCAATTTTATCATCAATAAGTTTGAGTTTGTAAAAAGTCAGACCTTTACAGAAGCTAGAATTTCGTTGAACCCAGAGCATCTGGGTCAAGTTGATATCAAACTTACGATGCAGAATGGCCAATTAATCGCCCAGTTCATGACAAGGTCGACGGATGCTAAAGAGCTGATTGACCAGCAGATGGCACAGCTTCGAAGCTCTTTGATTGCACAGGGGCTGCAGATCGAGAAAATTGAAGTCACACAGAGCAGCCAGCCTTCCAATGCGAATCTTTATCAAGACGGCCGTCAGCCTGGATCAGGCCAGCAGCAGTCACAACATCGCTCAAAGGAAAAGGACAGGCCATCCGATGATGCCGTGCTGGCAGCAAATTTGACAGAAGAATTAAACGACTGGATTGCAGAGCATCAAGTCGACGATGAACGGATGCAGACAGGAACATTTAACGCTAAAGCCTAACAGTGAGGAGGTGAACTTGAATGGCAACAAATCCGGTATCTACTACTAATATGTGGCCCAATTATGCTAAAGGGAACGTCAGCAATAAGAACGGAAACGGCCAGGAGCTTGGCAAAGATCAGTTCTTGAGCATTCTGATTACGCAGCTGCGCCATCAGGATCCACTTCAGCCGATGCAGGACCGGGAATTTATTGCCCAAATGGCCCAGTTTACTTCCCTGGAGCAGCTGATGAATATCAATACTCAATTAACGGCAATGAGTCAGTCTTTGGGTTCTGCATCTAGTTTAATCGGCAAACAGATCAGCTGGTTGCTCAAGCCGGAGGATGATTCTGAAGCGGTTATGAAAAGCGGTATCGTAGATTCCATCATTGTTCGTGAAGGCGTCCATTATGCCAAAGTCGGTGACAGTGAGGTATCGCTTGACCAGATCATGAAAATCGAGAACGCCGTAACCGAGGATGATCCAGAAGCATTGAATCCAAGTCTGACAGATCCTGCAACAAACAATCCTGATCCTTCCGTACCTGAAACAGCTAATCCCGGTCCGTCAGATACTGAAGCAGGAGATTTCGGACAAGGGGTAGACGAGCCTGAGGGAACGGCGCCATGAGTGACCGCATGATGATTGGGCATTTATATCCTGGGAAAATACATCCTGCAACGCTTCATAATGAACGAAAAACTGCACAAGCTCAGACGACTCCGCCCGCCGGGACGTTCCAGGAGCTCTTAAATGAGAATCTGCTTAAAATCAGCAATCATGCGGCAAAGAGACTTCAGCAGCGGGGCATTGAATTAAAGAGTGATCAGCTTGCGCAGATTCAGAACGCAGTGGACAAAGCTGCAGCGAAGGGGAGCAAAGAATCCCTCATTCTGATGAAGGATATGGCTCTCATAGTGAATATTCCGAATCGGACCGTGGTCACAGCGATGGATGGCAACGCGATGAAGGATAACGTTTTTACGCAAATTGATAGTGCAGTAATTATTTCGTAAATCTGGCTGGCCCGTGAGGAAGCCAGGCGGCCGCTGATCGACAGAAGCGGTCCATAACAGAAGGAGGAAAATCGATGTTAAGATCCATGTATTCCGGTATTTCCGGAATGAGAGGTTTCCAGACCAAGCTTGATGTCATTGGTAATAACATTGCTAATGTAAACACGGTAGGTTTTAAGGCTGGACGTGTGATGTTTAAGGATGTTATGAGCCAAACTATCGCAGGTGTGACTCCGGGTACAGAAGATCCTACAGGGGGGGTAAACGCAAAGCAAATAGGTCTAGGCGTTTCGGTAGGGTCTATTGACACTCTGCATACACCTGGTAGCGCAATGATAACCAATAATCCCACTGATTTAAGAATTGATGGCGATGGATTTTTTATGGTGAAATTAAGTGATGAACAGGAAACGCCTTTTCTTACTCGTGCCGGGGATTTTCATGTTGATGTAGCTAGAAACCTTGTTACATCAGATGGTTTTCTCGTACTAGATTCTGGCGGGGAACCAATTGTACTTGGTGAGAATGTAACTGCCTTCTCGATAGCTCAAAATGGAACGATAATTCAAAAACTCGATGACGGAACTACGGATGAAGGCGCAGTAATTGGGGTTGCTAAAATACCGAATCCCGAAGGGTTAGAGAAAATTGGAGGCAATCTTTATAGAGTGACTCTGAATGCTGTCCCGGACGGTGACTTAGAAGATGTCATGTACGGTGGAAATGATGCAGAGGCAGGAACTGGCGCTATTATTTCAGGCCAGCTCGAAATGTCCAACGTTGACCTGACCGGCGAATTTTCGGAAATGATTGTCGCTCAGCGCGGCTTCCAAGCCAACTCCCGGATTATCACGACTTCGGACGAAGTTCTTCAAGAAGTTGTAAATCTGAAACGATAAAGATGGATAGGGAGGGGCAATCCCCTCCCTGATTAAACAAGGAGGCTGTCCATGATATCGGTAACGAGGTTAAATGGTTCGCAGTTGTGGCTTAACGCGCTGTTGATAGAAATGGTCGAGGAGACTCCTGACACCTACATTACTTTGATTAATGGAAAACGAATGATTGTGCTTGAAAGTGCAAATGAAATCATCACTTCCGTTAAGGCGTATCATCACGAGGTAGGAATTCATCAAGCTACCATTAAAGTGCAGCAATTGGAGGAACCTTCATGAAAAAGATGCTCCCCTGGTTAATTACGATCCTGTTATCCATTACGCTGATTGTCCTGGCGATCTTCCTATTGTCGGATAAATTACTTGGCGATAACGGTAAAAGTCAGGCTTCAGCCAATGCAGCGGCTTTACCTAAATTTTCTGCCGATGAGATCGTTGCGATGACATCGGAAATCGCCGGGATCAAGACGAATTTAGCCGATCCAAGCTATATCGCCCAGATGTCCTTTGCTTTCCAGCTTAATGACAAAAAAGCAAAGGAAGAATTCGAAAAAATCAAGAATATCAAGATTAAACCGATTATTATCAAGACGTTGGCCGATACGAAGCCCGAATTACTGAATGATTCGAAGGGGCGCGAACAATTTAACGCTAAGCTGGTGAATCTGGTTAATAAGTCGTTAACGTCTGGACGTTTAATTCAAATTGAAATGACAGATGTTATCGTCACTGAAATCTAGACTGTTCGTCGGACGACCTGTAAGGGGGTGAGTAGATGGTTGATGTTTTATCGCAGAATGAGATCGACGCCTTATTGGCCGCTCTCTCTTCAGGGGAAATGGATGCTGAAGAACTGAAAAAAGAGGAAACGCAAAAGAAAATTCGTTCTTATGATTTTAAGAGGGCACTCCGCTTTTCCAAGGATCATATTCGGAGCTTGACCCGCATTCACGAGAACTTTGCACGATATTTGACCACATATTTTTCGGCACAATTACGCACTTTTGTGCAAATTAACGTGGTCCAGGTTGAACAGCTTCCATATGATGAATTTATTCGCTCCATACCCAAAATGACAGTTCTCAATATATTCGAGGCGGAACCGCTTGTCGGGCGCATGGTGCTCGAGGTCCATCCCAACATTGCTTACGCGATGCTGGACCGTTTGCTGGGAGGAACAGGCATAGCTCCTTCTTCCATCAGCTCGATGACCGAAATCGAGACGATCATCATGGAACGCATTTTCAGCCGGGCATTCGACAGTCTTCAGGAAGCATGGAAAACGGTGCTGGACATCTCACCGCGGCTTGAAGCATTGGAAACGAATCCGCAATTCATGCAGATTGTTTCTCCAAACGAAACCATTGCGCTAATTTCCCTTAGCACCAAAATCGGCGATACCACGGGGATGATTAATCTGTGTATCCCGCATGTAGTGCTGGAACCGATCATGTCGAAGCTATCGGCGCATCAATGGTTTATCTCGGAGAAAAAAGCGAGTGTTCCAGAGGAAGTAGATGCTCTTAAGCAGCGCGTAAGTAAGGCCAAGCTTCCGATTGTTGCCGAATTGGGCGTTTCACAGCTTACCGTGTCCGAATTTTTAGGACTGAGCGTCGGCGACGTCATCTCATTAAACAAGCCGATGCATGATGGACTTTCCATTAAGGTTGGGGACAGATTAAAGTTTATTGGCAGTCCCGGAACGATAAAAGACCGGGTTGCTGTACAAATCGATGAAATTGTCATCGAAGGAGCTGAAGAATTTGACGAGTAAAGACTATTTATCCCAGGAAGAAATCGACGCTTTGTTAAAACAGTCGGAAATGGCATCACCAGCATCAATTCCTTCGGCGGCGACTGTCGATGATGTATTAACACCTTTGGAGCAGGACGCGCTCGGCGAGATTGGTAACATTACCTTTGGCAGTGCTGCAACCGCTCTGTCTACCTTGCTGGGCAAAAAAGTGGATATCACTACACCCAAAGTGTCGATCATTAAGCGAAGCGAGTTTGAGGAAGAATTTCCGAAGCCGCATGTAGCGGTACATGTTACTTATGTGGATGGATTTGAAGGAATTAACTCGCTAGTCATTAAAACGCGCGATGCTCAGGTCATTGCCGATCTGATGTTAGGCGGGGAAGGCAACCCCGTGGAAGAGGAACTGAACGAGATTCATATCAGTGCCGTTCAGGAAGCGATGAACCAGATGATGGGCTCTTCCGCAACGAGCATGTCGACGATTTTTAACCGGTTCGTCAATATATCGCCGCCAGGCATTGATATTTTGAACATGGCAAAGGGTGAAGGGGTTAACAACCTTCCGCCGGATGAAACACTGATTAAGATTTCATTCCGATTAATTATCGGTGACCTTATTGATTCAACCATTATGCAGCTGCTTCCCGTTCATTTTTCCAAGGATATGGTGCACATGCTTATCAACGGAACGGAAGAGCCTCAGCCTGCGAAGCAGGAAGCCGCGCCGGCGGTGGAAGCACCTGTCAGTACCCAGGAACCGGCTCAAGCACCAGCTAACCCTGTGAATGGCAATGATATGGGCCAAGGATATGACTACGGACAAGGCTACGGCCAGCCAATGCAGGGACAGGGAGGGCCGATCCCGCAATCCATGCCATATGGACAGCCGCAGATGCCTTACCAAGCGCAGCCGCAACAATATGGCGGCATGCCGAATCGCAATGTGAATGTACAGCCCGTACAGTTTGCGAATCTGCAATCTGCGCCGTACACCCAGGTGGATGAAAACAATCTGAACTTACTGATGGACATTCCCCTTAAAGTCACCGTAGAATTAGGGAGGACTCAAAAGCAAATTAAGGATATCCTGGAAATGTCGCAAGGTTCGATCATCGAGCTGGACAAGCTTGCCGGTGAGCCTGTAGATATCCTTGTCAATCATAAACTGATTGCCAAGGGCGAGGTCGTTGTCATCGATGAGAACTTTGGTGTACGCGTGACGGATATCGTGAGCCAATGGGACCGGATTCAAAAATTACAATAGCACAAACATTTTAGGGAGGATTTTTATCAATGGCTAACCGAATTCTGATTGTGGACGATGCTGCATTTATGAGAATGATGATCCGTGACATATTGGTCAAAAACGGATTCGAGGTTGTGGGAGAAGCACAGGACGGTGCGCAAGCAATCGAGAAATTTAAAGAACTTCGTCCAGATCTGATTACGATGGATATTACGATGCCGGAAATGGATGGTATCGCAGCGCTGAAAGAGATTAAAAAAGTCGATGCGAATGCAAAAGTGATTATGTGCTCTGCCATGGGCCAACAAGCGATGGTTATTGATGCGATCCAAGCTGGAGCCAAGGACTTTATCGTTAAACCGTTCCAATCGGACAGAGTCATTGAAGCCATCAATAAGACGCTTGGCGTATAAGGATTCTTCTTATGATGATGGCAGCTTCTGATGGATTAGGCTCAAGTAGTACTACCGGGTATTATTTACAGTTATTTTATGTCTTTATCGTACTTGCCATCATCGTTGCGTTGATCGTGTTCCTGATTCGCTTTCTCAGCAGAAAGAATCAGAGCTGGATGCAGGGCCGCTCCATTCGTACTTTGGGTGCGGTTGGGATGGGCCCTAACAAATCCCTTCAGCTCGTCGAAATTGGGGGCAGCATCTATGTGATCGGAGTTGGCGAAGACGTCCGGTTGGTGGACAAAATTTCTGATCCAGCTGAAGTTGCGCTTATCCAAGCTGCATTTGAACAGGATTCTGGAATACATAATGGGGCACTGCCGCCTTTTATAACGAAACTGGCGGCAAAACTCCGTAAAGACAAACCACCGGAAGAAATGGAATTGGACGATACATCTTCTTTCCATGAAGTGTTCGAGTCCAAGCTGCGCAGCGTACCGAACCGGAAAGAAAAGGTTGAAGAATTGCTGCGGGAGGATCATAAAGATTCATGAATAAAAAGATCTCGTACGCCATCGCGATTTTCATATTGTTTGGATTTCTGTTTTCCCATACGGTATTTGCGGATCCGATTCCAAACATCGATATTCAAATCGGCAATGAGGGAGATACACCGGGGACAAGCTCCTTGTCCTTGATACTCCTGATCACCATTCTTAGCATTGCACCGGCGATACTGGTGCTGATGACTAGTTTTACAAGGATTGTTATCGTGCTTGGCTTTGTCCGTACTTCGCTCGGCACACAGCAAACACCGCCAAACCAAGTGTTGATCGGCCTGGCTCTGTTTCTTACCTTATTCGTAATGGCTCCGACGTTGTCTTCAATGAATGATGTAGCGCTGCAGCCCTATCTGAAAGGTGAGATCACCCAAGCGGAAGCACTGGATAAGGCTCAAGATCCCATAAAGAAATTCATGTTCGCGCACACACGGGAAAAGGATCTATTGTTGTTCATGAATTACACAGGCGCAGAGAAACCCGAATCTTATGAGGATATTCCATTAACGGTTTTGGTACCGGCATTTGCCATTAGTGAGCTGAAGACGGGCTTTCAAATGGGCTTTATGATCTTCATTCCGTTTCTGGTCATCGATATCGTGGTTGCCAGCGTGCTGATGGCGATGGGTATGATGATGCTGCCGCCGGTCATGATCTCGCTGCCATTCAAGATTTTGCTTTTCGTGCTGGTAGACGGCTGGTATTTGGTAGTGAAATCCATGCTGATGAGCTTTAACACGTAGCAATAAGCGGCAAGTAATTCGAATACAGGGGGACTTAGCCGTGAGCGCTGAATTTATTATCGGTCTGGCAGGACAAGCGGTTTATATTGTGCTCCAGGTGAGCGCACCGATGCTGGTTCTCGCACTGGTTGTCGGACTAATCATCAGTATTTTTCAAGCGACAACACAAATCCAGGAACAGACGCTGGCTTTCGTACCAAAAATTATTATCGTACTTATATCATTATTGCTGTTTGGTCCTTGGATATTAACGACGTTAGTGGATTTTACCCACGGAATTTTGGACAATCTCTACAAATATATCGGATAGGCTGAGTGTCCATGGAATGGTTGCAGCAAAGTTTACCTGTTTTTATGCTTATATTTTGTCGAATAACAGCTTTTTTTGTAATATCGCCAGTGTTTACTTCACGCGGTATACCCCCTTCTTACAAAATAGGCCTTTCGGCCATCATCGCCCTGATCGTATATTTTTCGTTCGGGATCGGAGAAGTGGTTCCGCAAGATCTGTCTTACGTCATATTAATTGTCCAGGAAGTATTGGTTGGACTGCTGCTTGGTTTCACTGCTTATCTTATTATGACCGTCGTCCAAACGGCAGGCGCATTTATTGACATTCAGATCGGGTTCAGCATGGCAAATGTCATCGATCCTTTTACGGGGACTTCCAGTCCATTAATCGGTAACTTCAAGTATTATCTTGCTCTACTGGTGTTTCTGAGCATGAATGGCCATCACTACCTGTTTGATGCGATTATGTACAGCTATGATTGGATTCCGATTACGGGGGATGTGTTTGGGAAGATTCATGACGGTAATGTGACGGATTTTCTCGTACGGACATTCTCACACTCTTTTGTATTGGCACTTCAAATGGCCGCTCCGCTGGTAGCCGCTTTGTTCCTGACCGATGTCGGGCTTGGCTTTCTGGCAAGGACGGCGCCGCAGTTCAATGTATTTGTTATCGGTATAATCATCAAAATCATCGTTGGACTCGTGCTGCTGATGCTGCTCATGCCGATGCTGGTGTCACTATTTGATCATCTGTTTGCCAAAATGTTTGAAGCACTCCGGCAGCTACTCGGCGTTCTTGGCGACGGGCCGACTTAAGGAGGATGGAGGTGAAGCGGATGTCATACCGGTATCCGGTCGACTTACAGTTGTTCGCTGGCGAAAAGACGGAGAAAGCCACACCGAAGAAACGCCAGGATACACGTAAGAAAGGCCAAGTTGCCAAGAGTATGGAGGTATCGGGTGCATCGGTTTTGCTGGCCGCATTCTTTTGCTTGTTAATTTTCGGCGGGTATATGAGAGACCGCACTGTTCGACTGTTTATTGACATTTATATTAATCGGCTCTCCATGGACGTAACGAAAGACAATGTGATGCAGTTATTCGGGGAGTACGGTGTTCAAATCTTGCTTCTGCTGGCTCCGTTGTTTATCTCGATCTTCGTTGTTGCGCTGATCGCCAATTACTTGCAGGTCGGGTTTATGCTGACGGGCGAGACTTTGAAAATGAAGTTCAGTAAAATCGATCCCATCAAAGGGTTCAAGAACATATTCTCGATGCGTTCCTTGGTCGAGTTTTTGAAATCGGTCATTAAACTGACCATCATCGGCTACCTCGTGTACACCACCTTGTGGGCTGCCAGGGAAGGATTATCGTCCTTATCGACGATGGGTCCCGACACCATTTTTCATTTCGTGGCGGATATCACCATGTCACTGGGTTTTAAGATTGCCATCGGGCTGATCATTCTGGCCGTTTTGGATTACATGTATCAGAAATATGATTATGAGAAAAACATTCGAATGTCCAAACAGGACATCAAAGACGAGTACAAGAAGATGGAGGGCGATCCGCTGATCAAAGGGAAGATCAGGGAACGCCAGCGTCGGATGGCACTGCAGCGGATGATGCAGGAAGTCCCGAATGCCGACGTTATCATCACGAACCCAACCCACTTTGCAGTGGCGATCAAGTATGACGGGTCCATGATGGAAGCTCCGCAGATCATTGCGAAGGGTCAGGATTTCATGGCCTTGCGGATTAAAGAAATAGCGAAGGAACACGGAATTATAACGATGGAAAACAAGCCGCTGGCACGCGCTTTGTACCAACGGTCGGAAATCGGGGATTCGATTCCGGGAGACCTGTTCCAGGCCGTAGCGGAAGTGCTGGCCTATGTATATAAACTAAAAGGTAAAGTGAAATAATTAGGGACCGGAGGCGTCATTGCAGTGAAAATAAAAGATCTATCTGTCCTTGCGGGTGTCATTGGCATCGTACTCATGATGATTCTTCCGATCCCGGTATGGCTGCTCGATGTACTCCTGATTATCAATGTCTCGCTGGCGCTTATTATTTTGCTGGTGGCCATGAATACGAAGGAAGCCCTGGACTTCTCCATCTTCCCTTCCTTATTGCTCATCACGACACTGTTTCGTGTAGCGCTTAACATTTCGACTACGAAGCTGATTCTGTCGGAAGCTAATGCGGGCGAGGTTGTAGCCACGTTCGGTAAGTGGATAGCGAATGGCGAAATTGCGGTTGGGTTCATCGTCTTTTTGATCCTCGTTGTTGTACAGTTCATCGTGATTACCAAAGGCTCGGAGCGGGTAGCAGAGGTTGCGGCAAGATTTACGCTCGATGCGATGCCTGGTAAACAGATGAGTATCGATGCGGATCTGAACGCAGGTTTGATCAATGAGCAGCAAGCCAGGGAGCGGAGAAGAAAAATCGAGCGGGAAGCCGACTTTTACGGGGCTATGGATGGTGCAAGTAAATTCGTTAAGGGTGACGCCATCGCTACGATTGTCATCATGCTGATCAACCTGATCGGCGGATTTATCATCGGGATCTCGATTCACGGAATGTCATTCGGAGACGCGATGAGCACATACTCCATCCTGACGATCGGGGACGGATTGGTCAGTCAGATTCCGGCGCTTTTGATTTCCACTGCAGCGGGGCTGATTGTTACAAGAGCTTCTTCGGAAGGGAACCTGGCGGAGGATCTGACAGGGCAGCTCTTCTCATACCCTCATCTATTGTACATTGTTTCAGGTACCGTTCTGTTGCTAGGGATTTTCACACCCATTCACCTGATTACGACCGCACCGATTGCGCTCATCTTATTTATTGCGGCACGGAGGATGCAGAACAATCTGGATCGCAAGCAGGTCGAGGTGGAGCAGATGGAGGAGGAACAACAAATCGAAGAGGTTCGAAGTCCGGAAAGTGTGATCAACCTGCTTCAGGTTGACCCGATCGAATTCGAATTCGGGTATGGGTTGATTCCGCTCGCAGATGCGCAGCAGGGCGGAGATTTATTGGACCGGATCATTATGATTCGGAGACAATGCGCACTTGAGCTGGGACTTGTCGTACCGGTTATCCGAATTCGCGACAATATTCAACTAAAACCGAATGAATATGTCATAAAAATAAAAGGGAATGCTGTCGGCGGCGGTGAATTATTATTAAATCACTACCTCGCCATGAGCCCTGGGTACGAGGATGATTCCGTAACGGGGATCGAAACGACTGAACCCGCCTTCGGGCTCCCAGCGCTTTGGATAGATGAAGCCATGAAAGAGCGGGCGGATCTTGCCGGATATACCGTAGTCGATCCACCGTCCGTAGTGGCTACCCATTTGACCGAGTTGATTAAGAGACATGCCCATGAGCTGATTGGACGCCAGGAGACTAAGGCATTGGTTGACAACATCAGAGAAAGCTATCCGGTCCTTGTGGACGAGCTCATTCCTTCCGTGCTGACTATTGGAGAGGTGCAGAAGGTATTGGCTAAGCTGCTCCGCGAAAAAATCTCGATTCGGGACATGGTCACGATTCTCGAGACCCTTGCGGATTATGGACATTACTCGAAAGATCCCGATGTCCTTACCGAATATGTAAGACAAGCTCTCTCGCGGCAGATTACCCAGCAATATGCTCAAGAGGGAGAGGCTATGCGGGTCATCACGGTTGGACCGCAGCTTGAGAAGAAGATCGCCGAAAGCGTCCAGCAGAGCGACCAAGGAAGCTATCTTGCCATGGACCCGGCATCGACACAGAGCGTGTTTCAGAAGCTCAGTGAACAGGTTAACCGGATCATTCAGATGGGGCAGCAGCCTGTTCTGCTTACCTCACCGGCCATAAGAATGTATTTAAGGCAGGTTATTGAACGAAGCATGCAGGATATTCCGGTGTTGTCTTATAGTGAGCTGGAGCCGAACGTCGAAATTCAAAGTGTCGGAGTGGTGAACTTATGAGAGTGAAGAGGTATATCGTCGACACGATGCCTGAGGCGATGCAGCACATTCGTACGGATTTAGGTGCGGATGCCGTCATACTGAGTACGAAGGAAACCAAGGTGGGCGGATTCCTGGGTATGTTTACCCGCAAGAAGATCGAGGTAATCGCCGCAGTAGAGCAAGCGGAGAAATCCAAAGGCTCTGCTCCGATGAAGTCCAAAGTTACGCCTGCCGTACCTTCTGGTGCCGTACCCAAGGCCTATCAACGAACGGCTGAAATTTCAAAGCCTGGTTCACAAGCCTCCACGAATTCCGTGAATAACACGGATACAACCTCCGGCGTACAGCAGGAGGATGACTATAGTCGTTTTGCAGATATTCTTAGCCAGGTTGCTGCTTCCGAGGAGGCCGTTAACAGTTACAAGGATGAAGCGGGTCATGGGCAACAGCCTGCAGCACCTGCACAAACCGCGATGCGATGCGATCAAGCGGAAACGGCTGCATCAGTTGAATCTGTGAAGTCTGATAAGTCTTCTCGTGGAGGACAGGAGGAGCCATTAAGCTCCCGTTTGGGAATTAGTGAATCCGAACAAAGAGTCCTTGAAGAGCTTAAGGAAATGAAGGAATGGATCGCGCGATTGTCCAGGCAAAATCTCGAAGCGCAGCAGCTTCCCGAGCCGCTGCATTTCATTCGGGATCAGCTGCTTAAGCAGGATCTTTCGGCCAAGCTGACGGAAGAGTGGCTCACTGCCGCTGAAGAAGCCTGGCAAGCCAGTCATATGCAGATGAGCGAGGCCGAGCTGCAGAACGTGATTTACAAGCAAGCCGAGGCGTTCCTTGAGGGACGTATTGGCGGCGGTGTTCAGCCCGAGACCCGGATTGTATATATTGCCGGTCCGACAGGGGTCGGCAAGACAACCACGATCGCGAAGATCGCAGCAGAGCAGCTGTTCCGTAACCAACGCAAGGTAGGTTTTATCACTTCCGATACGTATCGGATATCTGCCGTTGAACAGCTGCGCACCTATGCATCCATTCTCAATGTGCCGATGGAAGTCGTGCAATCGCCCGGTGATATGCAGCGAGCCCTTCAGAAGCTGCAGGATTGTGATTTGGTGTTGATGGATACTGCAGGTCGGAACTATCGGAATGAGCTGCTCGTTTCCGAGCTTCAAAGCCTGTTCTCCCATTCCGATCAAAGCGAAACCTATCTTGTGCTCAGCCTGACCTCCAAGAGCAGCGATATGATCGAAATCGCGGATCATTTCAGCAAATACGAACTTGATAAGGTCATCTTCACGAAGATGGATGAGACCGGCAGCTACGGCTCCTTGTTTAATCTGATTGATGCCCATAACCTTCGCTTGTCCTATATGACCAATGGTCAAAATGTGCCGGATGATCTGCTGATGGCCGATAGCGAGCGGTTATGCCATCTGCTGCTGGGAGAGATTCGTACATGACGGATCAAGCTCAATCGCTCCGCCAGCTGGTTTCTTCTCAGCAATCAGGGAACAGCGTTAAACCAACATCCCCAAGAACCGCCAAGATTATTACGGTCAGCAGCGGTAAAGGCGGGGTTGGGAAATCCAATTTCACGCTGAATTTTGCGCTGACTTTACAGTCGATGGGCAAAAAGGTATTGGTGTTTGATGCCGACATCGGGATGGCAAACATTGACGTTCTTATGGGCGTGAGCTCCCGGTACAGCTTGTATCATCTCATTCGCCGGGAGAAGAGCATTGAAGAAGTAATTCAATACGGACCTGACAAGCTTCCTTACATTGCCGGAGGTTCCGGTTTGGCTGACATGATGTCCCTGTCTGAAGAGGAAATGAATTATTTTATTTCACAGATTGAAATTATTTCCTCGGAAATGGACTATATCATTTTTGACACGGGAGCTGGCTTGTCCAAGGAAAATATGAGGTTTATTACTTCGGCTGATGAATGCCTAGTCGTCACGACGCCGGAACCGACGTCCATCACAGATGCCTATGCGTTAATCAAGGTGGTGCACGGCACGGAATGTCAGGTTCCGTTCAGCCTGATTGTCAATCGTGCGGGAGATGAAGAGGAGGCAAGTGAAGCAGCGGGCAAAATTATTTTGACGGCCCAGCGTTTCCTGGATATCGACATCAAGCTGCTGGGTTCGATTGCTGATGATACGCATGTTGTCCAGGCGGTTAAACGGCAGGTCCCATTTACAACAGCTTATCCGCGATGTAACGCCTCCAGCGATATCAGACGGATCGCGCTTCGCTACATGACCGTCCCTGCTGCCACAGAGCCTGAAGCTCCGAAGGGAATCAAAGGATTTATGCATCGGTGGCTCAAACGTACGAAATGATTCTTTGCTTGGATTAATGGAAACTGAGGTGGACATCTATGAAGCCTTTTCGTGTGCTTGTCGTTGACGATTCCGCATTTATGAGGAAAATCTTTTCCGATTTCATCGAGCGTGACCCATCTTTTCAAGTTGTCGGAACAGCTGATAACGGTCTTGATGCCGTTCGGAAAGTAAAGGAATTAAATCCGGATGTCATTACATTGGATGTAGAAATGCCGGAAATGAACGGCCTTGATGCTCTGAAGCTGATTATGGAATCGGGTCCCCGTCCGGTCATTATGTTGTCCGGCATTAATGAGCAAGGCATGAAAGAGACCATTCTTGCCCTTGAGGCAGGAGCATTTGATTTTATACGAAAGCCTTCCATTTCTAATGCGCTTGATATTGAGCAGGTGCGTTCAGAACTAATGAAGCAACTGAATGCGGCGATGCAGGCTAAACAGCGGAGGGCATTGTGGGAAGAAGAAGAGCAGAGACGACGGAGTGCGGACATAACGGTTCCTCTTTCGCCAAAGCCTTCTGACAAAACGCTGATCAAGAAGCCGCAGGTGATTGAGAAGAGAACAACGGTCAGCCAGACTGACCAACGGAGCAAGCTAAAGGAGTCGCCCCGTATCCCGCCATCTCGAACTGTGGAAAAGAAGGTGTCTACTGCTGCGGAAGGAGCAGAGCACGCTGGACCAAGGCGAAAACAAGCAGATCGCAAGCCGGTTGCAGACTTTGTTCCAGTCGCGCTTCCAGAGAACGAGAGTCTTCAGCTCCGTGAAGCAAAGATACCGCAATCAATGGAATTGACGGATTTGGTTGCGGTGGGCTGTTCGACCGGCGGGCCAAGAGCATTGAAAGCTTTTCTCGAGCCCATTCCCGGTGACTTCTGTGCCCCGATTGTCATCGTTCAACATATGCCGCCGAGCTTTACCAAATCGCTTGCACAGCGCCTGAATTCATTCAGTCAGCTGGAAGTCATGGAAGCTGAACAAGGGATGGTATTGGAACCGGGCAAAGCCTACATTGCTCCTGGAGGCAGCCATATGAGGGTTTGCCGTTCGGACAGCGGCGTTTACCAAATCAGGATCAGTGAGGATGAGGCCCGCAACGGTCACCGTCCATCTGTAGATGTGCTGTTCGAATCCTTACTGCCATTGACCATGATTAAGCGTCATCCGGTACTGATGACCGGCATGGGAAGCGATGGAGCGAGAATGATGAAGAAGCTTTATGATACAGGAGTGACATCCACCTACGCGGAGAGCGAGCAAACCTGCGTCGTATACGGGATGCCGAGATCAGCTGTTGAGCTCGGATGTGTAAGCCACGTTCTGCCACTACATGATATCGCACCTAGAATGGTTCAAGCTGTAAATAACGGAAAGTGAACTTGAAGAGGAGGTGTCTCTCAATGGACATGAATCAATATTTGACAATGTTTATTGATGAGTCAAATGATCATCTGCAATCATTAAATGAAAACATGCTTCAATTAGAAAGCAACCCGGACGATATCGGGATCGTACAGATTATTTTCCGATCGGCTCATACATTGAAGGGTATGGCAGCAACGATGGGATACGAAGATCTGGCTTCGCTTACCCACCAGATGGAAAACGTGCTGGATCTTGTCCGAAACGAAAAGTTAAAGATGCAGGATTTTATCTTTGACACGCTCTTCAAAAGCTTGGACGCTCTTGAATCGATGGTGCAGGATATCACCAACGGCGGAGACGGGAAAGCGGATGTTTCCTCTATCGTGGCATCTTTGCAGGCGATTGTGCGTGGAGAAGGGGCAACACCTGCTGGGGAAGCTGCCGAAGGAGATAGCTCTGTTGCGGCCGTTCAGGGCATTGAATTGGATGAGTTTCAATTCTCCGTGCTTGATCAATCGATTTCGGAAGGACATAAGGTTCTATATATCCAAGTGACATTGCGAGAGGATTGCCAACTCAAGGCGGTTCGTGCCTACATGGTATTCGAAACGCTGGAAAGATCCGGGGAAATCGTCAAGACGTATCCGGACGTTCAAGAGATTGAACAAGGTGAATTCGATCGCGTATTTTCGTTGTATTACATAACGCAAAGAGAAACGCAAGATATTGAAAGCCAGATTCTGGGCGTTTCGGAGATCGAGACTACCACGGTTGTGGCGCTCGATCATGAAACTTTGCAGCAAATGGTACAGGAGAGCGCGGCTACAGCAGAAGCTGTCAAACCGCAAGTTTCAGAAGCATCCCAAGCAGCTGCAGCTTCACCGGAAGGCAAAGGAACTTCAGCGCCTGTCAAAGAATCCAAGGCACCCGCCCGAAATGCTGGGGGAGGTAATCCTTCAAGAACGATCCGGGTTGATATTGAACGGCTCGATGTTCTAATGAATCTGTTCAGCGAGCTTCTGATTGATCGGGTGCGCCTTGAGCAGCTGGCCAGCGAGTCCAAGAACCAGGAGCTGACGGACACGGTTGAGCACATGAGCCGCGTAAGCAGCGATTTGCAGAATATCGTCCTGAAACTGCGCATGGTGCCTGTGGACACGGTGTTCAACCGTTTTCCTAGGATGGTGCGGGACCTTGCCAAAACCTTGGACAAAAAAATTGATTTGATTATTACCGGAGCTGAAACAGAGCTGGATCGTACGGTTATTGATGAGATTGGTGACCCGCTGGTCCATTTGCTGCGAAACTCGGCAGACCATGGCGTCGAACCTGTTGCCGACCGTATCGCTGCCGGTAAACCGGAGACCGGAACCGTGCATCTGCGTGCGTTCCACAGCGGCAACAATGTCTTCATTGAGATTGAGGATGATGGACGCGGTATCTACCGTGACAAGATTCTGAAGAACGCGCTGGCAAAAGGCGTTGTGACGGAGGCCGAAGCAGCGACCATGACCGATGACGAGGTCAATCAACTGCTATTCGCGCCGGGATTCAGCACCGCTGAGAAAATTTCGGACGTATCCGGCCGAGGCGTTGGGCTTGACGTTGTTAAATCCAAAATCGTTGCCCTGGGCGGTAACGTCACCATCTACTCGACGCCGGGAAAAGGCACGAACTTCTCCGTTCAGCTTCCATTAACGCTCTCTATCATAGCAGCTATGCTGATTCGGATGGGGTCCGAAAAATACGCGATTCCGCTTTCCTCCATTGTTGAAACGGGCATCATCAAGCGCGGGCAAATCAAACATGTTCACGGCAGCCGCATGATCCAGTTCCGTGAATCGCTGATACCGGTCATCTCGCTTAGCCGTTTGTTTGAAGTTCCAGATTTTGATGAAGAGCTGGAAGAAGAAACGGAGATCGTTGTGATCCGCAAGGGGGATCGTTTAGCGGCACTCACCATCGATGATTTTATCGGTCAGAGTGAAATCGTCATTAAAAATCTCGGTAAATATCTGCCTGCCATTCAGGGAGTATCCGGAGCAACCATCCTCGGGGATGGACAGGTCGCTCTTATCATCGACGCAAATGCATTTATCAAATAAATCGTTGCTATCAAGCACGGCAGGCCACACATTTTGAAGGAGGACTTATTCATGGGAGAAGAAATCAAGGTTATTGTCTTTAAACTTGGGGAGGAAGAATACGGCATCGAGGTAGACAAGGTTCAAACCATTGAGCGAATGATGCCCATTACGCGTGTTCCGAAGACTTATGCTTTCGTAAAAGGTGTTATTAATCTTCGAGGCGTCGTCATTCCTGTAATCAATCTGCGCGGCCGTTTTGGATTGGACGAGGTGGAAGTAACCGATCAAACGCGGGTTATCATCGTAGCTGTCAATGACATGCAGGTAGGCTTTATCGTAGATTCCGCTAGTGATGTCATCGATCTGAATACGGACAGCATTGACTCTCCGCCTGAGGTGGTCGGCGGGATTAAAGCGAAATATCTTCGCGGTGTCGCGAAGGTAGGAGAGGAGCGCCTTCTCGTCATGCTGAATCTGTCCGAAGTGCTGAACAAGAGTGAGATTATTCAGCTGGAAGGCCTTGAGGAGTAGACAGTGGAGCTGTTTAAGCATGGCAAGGAAATCAAAATGGATGTTTTGAAGGAAGTAGGAAACATCGGAGCGGGCAATGCGGCAACCGCCCTCTCCCGCTTGCTTAACAAACCTATTGATATGGCTGTACCCAAAGTTCAACTCCTGCCTTTTGAGCAGATTGCCGAAAGTGTAGGAGGAAGCGAACAGCTCGTTCTTGCCGTATTTTTACGGGTGGAAGGCAGTGCGCCGGGCAATCTCTTCTTTATTATGAGTCCGGAAGCCGGGAAGAATTTACTGCAGAATCTGGCGGGCTTTGAAGTGTCGGATGAGGAACAATTCTCCGAGATGGAGCAGTCCGCATTATGCGAGATCGGAAACATATTGTCAGGCTCGTACTTATCGTCGCTTGCCGATCTGACCAATCTGTCCATGACACCTACGGTGCCGGCCCTCGCGATGGATATGGCAGGTGCCATCTTAAGTTATGGATTGCTGCAGTTCGGAGAAATGGGAGACGATGCCCTCTTAATCAACACGACGTTCCTAGAAGGGCAGAACGAGGTGGAAGGCCAGTTCTTCCTGATACCTGATCCACAATCATTTGCTCAAATTTTCGAAGCTTTAGGAGTGCCTTTAGAGCATGATTGAAGAACAAAGCATAGTGAAAGTAGCCATGGCGGATCTGAACGTCGCAGGTCCGAACGGTATTTTGCGTACAACGGGACTCGGCTCGTGCGTCGGACTGACGTTGTATGATCCGGTGACGAAGATTGGTGGAATGGCGCATGTAATGCTTCCATCTTCAGCGATTGCCAGAGAAGGGCAGCTAAACCTGGCCAAATACGCCGATACGGCTCTTCCGATCCTGTTGAATCAGATGAGGAATTTGGGTGCGTCTCCGGCACGTATGGTAGCCAAAATGGCCGGGGGAGCTCAAATGTTTGCTTTTGCCGGCTCGGGTGACACCATGCGCATTGGTCCGCGTAATGTAGAGTCTTGCAAGGCTGGGCTCGAGCAGATGGGGATTACGCTAATTGCCGAGGATACCGGAGGAAATTATGGAAGAACCGTTGAGTTGGACTGTGCAACGGGTAAGTTTACAATACGAAGCGTACAAAAGGGCATAAAGGAATTGTAGCTAATGGGAAAACTCCGTTTTTATCTGATGACTGGAATTGCCGGTTTTGTGTTCACGTTTATATTCTCCATACGTAACAATCTGTGGATGACTAGCATGTATCGGGCTCTCCTTGCATGTGTGATTTGGTTTCTTCTGGCGTTCCTGCTGAATTGGATGTTTGCTGCCATTACGGGTCCGCGAGCCGTTGTTCAAGGGGACGTCGACACGCAGCGGGAGCAAGACCGAGGAACTGTTCTTGATTTATCCACGCCTGATGAGGATCGGGAATTGATGGATTTAATCCATTCCGAATCCAGCAGCAAAGAGAATGGAGACTTTGTACCGCTAAATCCTCCTAAGCTGGTTTCAACGAAAGAACCCGAAGAACTGGCCAAGGCCGTTCGTCACCTTACGGAAAAATAAGGAGGGTGAAGGCAATTGGACGAACGTAAAGCTTCTGTGCTAAACCATGCGGATTTGTGGAGCGCATGGAAGGAAGATGGAGACCATGAAGCGAAGAAGAAACTAATCGAATATCATTTGCACATCGTTGACTATGTTTCAAGCCGCTTGGCTATCGGTCTTCCGAAGAACGTTTCTAAGGGAGATTTGGCCAGCAATGGGGTAATGGGTCTGATTGATGCCATCGAAAAGTTTGATTACAAACGAGGGCTGCAGTTCGAAACCTATGCTTCTTGGCGTGTGCGCGGGGCTATTCTGGACTCGCTGCGCCAAGGGGACTGGGTGCCGCGTTCCGTCCGCGAGAAAGCGAAGAAGATTGAAACTGCATATCAGCAGTTGGAACAGAAGTATTTACGCAGCGTCAGTGATTCCGAGATGAGTGATTACCTTGATGTGACTGAGAAGGAGTTCCGGCACATGCTGCAGGAAGTAGCGGTCATGACATTGACATCTCTGGAGGATCCGATCCGCGAGGAGGAGTCTGAGACCCGAATGTCGCTCCTGGTTGATGAGAAAGCGAAAAATCCGGATCACAAGGTCCATGAATTTTATCTGCGAGAAGCCCTGATGAAGGGTATCGGTAAATTAACCCCGAAAGAGCGGACCGTAGTTTCCTTATTATATTATGAGGATTTATCACTCAGCGAAATTGCTGAGGTGATGTCGCTATCACCTTCACGAATATCTCAGCTTCATTCCAAAGCGATATTGAGACTTCGGGGCGCGCTCGATAAAGATCGGGATTTGCTGATGCAAAACGATTGACGCTTGCCATTTATGAAGGGGGTTCCTGGATTGTCTGTAGATTATGCATTGGATCAGTACTTTAGCGTTACGCTATCGGATGACAAGGTCGTCGCCTATATACAGTTCACCAAGTGGGAGAAGGATTTCTCTTGCTCTGTAGAAGCTCTTGAACAATTTCTGAGAAGTCACCAGGTACGATATGGACTTCAACATGATACGTTGCGGCGAATCGCAGAACATGCGGAGGAATATCAATATAGTAGAACGCCGATTGCCATGGGAACGGAACCTATGCACGGACAGAACGGCAGAATCGAATTTACCGTTAATTTTGGGAATGAGACGAACCTGAAGCCGCTGGAGATCGAAGATGGCAAAGTGGACTATAAAGAAGTGATTCGTTTAAATAATGTAAAGAAAGGCCAGCTGCTGGCAACCCGAATCCCGCCAACAAAAGGAGTCCCCGGAACTGCGGTGACCGGAGAGGAGATTCCGAGCAAACCGGGTAAGGAAGCTCATTTCAAGGTGGGGAAGAACGTCGTTGTTAACGCCGAGAAAACTGCAATGTACGCTGCCCTTGACGGACTCCTCACCAAAACTGAAAAAGGAAAAATCAATGTGTTTCCGGTATATGAGATTAACGGGGATGTTGATTACAGTATTGGCAATATCGATTTTGTCGGTACGGTGGTCATTCGCGGCAATGTGCTTACCGGATTCAGAATCAAGGCAGCAGGGGATATTCGAGTTACCGGCTTTGTGGAAGGAGCCGAGCTGGAGGCTGAAGGTTCGATCGATATATCCGGCGGAATCATCGGTTACAATAAGGGCTATGTAAAGGCGGGCCAGGATGTCAAAAGCTCGTTCATCCAGGATGGAAACGTCATAGCCGGCGCTAGCGTATTCGTCTCACAGAGCATCATGCATTCCAATATCCGCGCGGTTCAGAATATCGAATGCAACGGGATGAAGGGGCTCGTGGTGGGCGGCATTCTGCAGGCCGGGGAAAAGGTCGTTGCGCGAACGATCGGAAACAGCATGTCGACGGCTACTGTTGTTGAAGTCGGCGTGCTGCCTGAGCTGCGGAATGAACTTGCGGATCTCAGAGCCCAATTGAAGCAATCTTTAGAAAGTATGGATAAAACCGATAAAGCGCTTTATCTTCTGAATCAATTAGCTTCCTCGGGTCAATTGTCGCCAGACAAGCTAGCGCTGCGGATTAAGCTGAATGCGACCAAGAAATCAAACATGGCAGAACAAGCCGATATCAAGGACCGTATGCTGGAAATCGAGAAGATGCTGGAGGATACCGGCAAAGCAAGAGTGAATGTGGTAAAGACGATCTACGGCGGAGCCAAAATTGTCATAGGGCGGTATACCCGCTTTGTTAAGGATCCCACGCAGCGGGTTTCTTTTTACTATCATGAAGGGGATATCACCATGGTGCCGCTCTTGTAGGTCAAAACATACGTTTTAAATGCTTGTGGACATGATCCTATATTATGAGGTGATTCCATTGAGTTTGAAATCGGTTGAGATGCAAATTGCGGTCCCCAGAACCAATGAAGCGGGCAAGATGCATAATGAAACCCAGCAGCGACCGATGAATGATCAGACACTGCTTGCGGGTGAATTAACGAAGAACAGCCGTGCGGAAGCCAGCGAAGCACGGAAGTGAGTGAGACGGCGGAGACAGCCGTGCGCGATGACGGTAGCCGTCAATCCTCTGGGCAGCAACATGGCCGGGGAGCGGCAGAATCAAGCGAAACAGTGGAGCAGCCGGCTGAGCATCCTTATAAAGGCAAAAATTTCGATGTTTCGCTCTAGATAATTTATAGGCATAAAGGAGTTAATGGATTTGAAACCATGGATATATATCGTGCTGCTTGGCATTGCCGCCGTGCTGTATGCTTTTATGCTGCCGAAACGCCGTGAAGAGACCGTGTCCAGCGAGCGGGTTGTAAAAGAAGTGGAGAACACGCTTGAAGGATACATGGCGGAAATCCAAAATGAGAACGAACAGTTGGTGGAACTGGTTAGCCAGATGAAAAAAGAACTGGATGCCAAGCAGCAAGCACATCAAGAGCAGGTCAGTGATTTGCGGCACCGCATGCTGGCCATGGAGGAGAAGATGACCGATTCGCAAACGCGTCTTCGACTGGCGGAAGAGAAGCTTGTGCAAGCCGCTGCGACCGTTTCTTTGTCCGCAGGAGCAGCTGCAGCGACTTCCGAAGCTGAACCTGCACCTCCTGTACATTCCATCAAATCCAGATACGCGGAGCTGTTTGATCTATATGAACAAGGAAAGTCCATCGATATGATTGCCAAGACCACGGGTCTTCAGCGAGGCGAAGTTCAACTTATTATTCAGTTGGCCAAACAGGAGGAGTCCGTGTGATCAAGAACCGTACATTTATGATGGGCCTGGGAAGTGGTCTCGTGATCGGTGCAGTGCTGCTTCAGCTGATGTGGATCGGTCAAGGCACAACTGCATCACAGACGCAGGAATTAACGAAGGAGCAGCTGGTTGCTGCAGCGGAAGCTTTGGATATGCAAGTCGTCGAAGGTTCAGACGAGCTGTTGACGGCGGAGCAGTGGGAAGAGAAGAAGCTTGGTGAGGGCGGCGAGTCCGAAGGAGCCGATCCTGCACAGAAGACGGGAACGGAACAGCCGGAAGCACCGGAGCAGCCGAAGAAGCCTGAACCGGGCGAGGAGAAGAAACAGGAATCCCCCCGGGTAACGAATCCGGCGAAGCCGAAAACACCGGCTAAAGCGGAAGCGCAGATTAAAGTAAACATTCCATCCGGAAACAATCTCAGCGATGTAGCAAACAGCCTTATGAATGCCGGCGTCATTGACAATAAACAGGCATTCATCACTAAAGCTACCGAGAATAAAATCAACACCAAGATCCTGAGCGGTACATACTCGTTTACGGCAGGCGAGAGTTACAATTCGATCATCACGAAAATCACGACAAAACCCTCCAACTAGCACTCCGGTTGAGAGAGGTTTTTTTCTTTATAGGAACTCTTCAAGCTCTTGATTGGCTGGACCTGATGAAGTACATAAAAGACATTGCAACCTGCCCATGGTTATGTTATAGTAATTGACGGTGTTAAAACACACGCCAGAGTGATTTCGTTGAGGGTGCTTCCAGGATTGGGAGTCTTAATGAAAAATGATCTCGGCGGAGGGACACACAAAAACCAAACTTAGGAGGTGCGTGAAGATGGCAGTAATTTCCATGAAACAGCTTTTGGAAGCTGGCGTTCACTTCGGTCACCAGACTCGTCGCTGGAACCCGAAAATGGATAAATTTATCTTCACTGAAAGAAACGGTATCTACATTATCGACCTGCAAAAAACGGTCAAGAAAGTTGAAGAAGCTTTCAACTTCGTAAAAAGCGTAGCTGGAGAGAATGGTACAATCCTGTTCGTCGGCACGAAAAAACAAGCTCAAGATTCCGTGAAGGAAGAAGCAGAACGTTGCGGTATGTACTACATCAACCAACGTTGGCTCGGCGGAACTTTGACTAACTTTGAAACGATCCAAAAGCGTATCAACCGCTTGAAGCAGCTCGAAACTTGGGAAGAGGACGGCACGTTCCAAGTATTGCCTAAGAAAGAGGTTATCCTTCTCCGCAAAGAGAAAGATCGTCTTGAAAAATTCTTGGGCGGTATCAAGAACATGAAGGGTCTTCCAAGCGCATTGTTCGTTATCGATCCTCGCAAAGAGCGCATCGCAGTAGCGGAAGCTCGCAAATTGGGTATCCCAATCGTTGGTATCGTTGATACGAACTGTGATCCGGATGAAATCGACTATGTAATTCCAGGTAACGATGACGCGATCCGCGCTGTCAAATTGTTGACTGGTAAAATGGCCGATGCCGTTGTTGAAGCTCACCAAGGCGAAGAAACAACTGCTTAATCGGGATTAAACGTATAAACCATGAATTAAATGAAAAGGGTGGTTGGTAGGTGTATAACCTCTCACTGCCCTTTTTTTAAGATGTTAGAACGGATAACGTGCGAATATGTGTGAAATCCGGAGCCTGGCATCTCAGGGGAAGAACAACTACTTAATGCGGTCTGGAATCTTGGAGAGAACAAAGAATGATGGTTTTCTTGAGGACCAAACGCAAAACTTCATCATACCAATTTGGAGGGAATTCTAATGGCAGTAACAGCTAGTGCGGTAAAAGAACTTCGCGAAAGAACAGGCGCGGGCATGCTGGATTGCAAAAAAGCGCTGGATGAAACAAATGGTGATATCGACAAAGCGATCGCAGTACTTCGCGAAAAAGGTTTGTCTGCAGCAGCTAACAAAGCTGGCCGTATTGCAACTGAAGGTGTTGTAGAGTCTTATATTCACGGTGGCGGACGGATCGGCGTTCTCGTTGAAATCAACTGTGAAACCGACTTCGTAGGTAAAACAGATCAATTTAAAGAGTTCGCTCGCGATATCGCTATGCATATTGCGGCTGCTAACCCTAAATATGTTCGTCGTGAAGAAGTGCCGACTGAAGATCTTGAGAAAGAAAAAGAGATTTTGAAAAACCAAGCCCTGAACGAAGGCAAGCCTGAAAAAATCGTTGAGAAAATGGTTGAAGGCCGCATCAACAAATACTATGAAGAATATTGCTTGCTTGAGCAATCCTTCGTCAAAGATCCTGACAAAA
Organism: Paenibacillus sp. QJM3NY_38; assembly: GCF_056173265.1. Lineage (NCBI taxonomy): Bacteria > Bacillati > Bacillota > Bacilli > Caryophanales > Paenibacillaceae > Paenibacillus > Paenibacillus sp. QJM3NY_38. The sequence goes on along the minus strand of NZ_CM149665.1, from coordinate 4,660,537 downwards.
CGATCAACACGCTGCTTAACGAAAAAATCAGCACGATCGGTGAGAACATCTCCATCCGTCGTTTTGCCCGTTTTGAACTTGGCGAAGGCTTGGAGAAAAAACAAGACAACTTCGTTGAAGAAGTTATGTCCCAGGTGAATAAATAAGCCGAATGGGCTAATATAAGTTATAGAAAAGAGTGGAACACACCTGTGTTCCTTCTTTTTTAAGAGATATAAAGGCATAAGAGAGATAAGATTGTTATAAATTCGGAGTAAGGCACCCTTATCTCACAAGAAAGAATGGACTTTAGTCTTGATTAGACGACCAGAAGTTTCTACTTGAGACGGATGTTTTTACCCGATTTTTATAAACCGTCAAGCAGTGCCGGTGTGTCTGTCTGTCGTTTTTCAAACGGGCGTCGTATACTTAGGCGCCGTCTTAAAGTGGAGGGTTATCATTTGGAACAGCCAGTATATAAACGAGTGATATTGAAAGTCAGTGGGGAATCCCTTTCAGGGCAGAATGGATATGGTATTGATGCTGAGACGATCTCATCGATCGCTGAGCAGGTTCGCGAGGTGGTTGAGCTTGGTGTGGAGGTCGCCATCGTATGCGGCGGCGGAAACATCTGGCGCGGTATCGCCGGCAGCGCGAACGGAATCGACCGTGCGACAGCAGATTATATGGGAATGCTGGCTACGGTGATGAACTCTTTGGCTCTTCAGGATGCCTTGGAGCAGATCGATGTGCCGACTCGGGTGCAAACCTCTATCTCAATGCAGCAAATTGCGGAGCCGTATATTCGCCGCAGAGCCATTCGGCATTTGGAAAAAGGTCGTGTCGTAATTTTTGCGGCAGGAACGGGTAACCCATACTTCTCCACCGATACGACTGCAGCGCTTCGCGCAGCGGAAATCGAAGCAGAAGTGATTCTCATGGCGAAGAACAAGGTGGACGGAGTGTACTCCGCTGATCCATTTAAGGATGAAACTGCCGAGAAGTACGAGCAGCTTACGTATCTAGACGTATTGAACAAAAACCTTGGGGTAATGGACTCTACAGCTTCATCGTTATGTATGGACAACAACATCCCGCTCATCGTCTTCGCTATTACGGAGCAAGGTAATATCAAGCGCGTCGTTCTGGGCGAGAAAATCGGAACGATCGTCAAAGGGAGTGTAGATTAATGCCGCAATCGGTGAAAAAGAATGCAGAAGAACGCATGGAAAAAGCGATCTTGTCTTTGAAGCGTGACCTGGCAACGCTGCGCGCAGGACGGGCAGCGCCAGCGCTGCTCGACCGGATCACGGTTGAATACTACGGAGCACCAACCCCGCTGAATCAGCTGGCTAACATCAGCACGCCGGATTCAAGAACGCTCATGATCCAGCCTTGGGACAAGTCGTCCTTGGCCGATATCGAGAAAGCGATCATGAAATCTGATGTCGGATTGACGCCGGCGAATGATGGTAATCAAATTCGTCTCGTCGTACCTGCACTGACGGAAGAACGCAGAACCGAACTGGTGAAAATGACGAAGAAATTCGGCGAGGAAGCGAAAGTGGCCATCCGCAACATTCGCCGTGATGCCAACGACGACATCAAAAAATTGGAGAAAACAGATATTTCCGAGGACGAGTCCCGGAGACATCAGGAAGATATCCAAAAAGCGACGGATAAATTTATCGCAGAAGTCGACAAAGTCCTCGTTGCTAAAGAAAAAGAGATCATGGAAGTATAAGAGACTTGTGGCCCCTCCTGTCAATGGTGGGGTTTGTCTCTTTTTTTGCAGAAAGATGCCTGGAGGAAATGGAATGATCAAACGGGTTCGATCGTGGTTGAATCAGGAGGACAGTCAGCAGACGCATCAGCTCTCTCCGGACAACATCCCACATCATGTCGCCATCATTATGGATGGTAATGGACGCTGGGCGAAACGGCGCGGTATGCCGCGAATCGTTGGCCATCAGAATGGCATGAAGGCTGTCAAAAGAGCGGCCATTGCCGCCGATGATTTGGGAATCAAAATATTGACGATGTACGCTTTTTCGACAGAAAATTGGACGCGTCCGAAGGATGAGGTCGATTTTCTGATGAAGCTTCCGCAAGAGTTCCTGGCTATTGAGCTGGAAGAGCTGATCGAGAAAAATGTCCAGGTCCGCATGATGGGACATCCGGAAGACCTTCCGTCCCATACCGTGTCTGCGATGGAAGAAGCAGTTGCGAAGACAGCCGGCAATGACGGACTTGTGCTTAACTTTGCACTCAATTACGGAAGCCGGAAAGAGATCACCGAAAGTGTCAAGGCGCTCGGACGAGAAGTGCGCGACGGGATTCTTCGTCCTGAGGATATTACAGAGGAACTGATTGGCCAGCGGCTCCTCACAGGCGAATTGCCGGATCCGGATTTACTGATCCGCACAAGCGGCGAGCTGCGGCTAAGTAATTTTATGCTGTGGCAGCTCGCGTATAGTGAGCTATGGTTTACGGATGCCTATTGGCCGGAATTTACCAAAGACCATTTGGTGGAGGCCGTAGCCGATTATCAACAAAGAACAAGGCGCTACGGTGGACTTTCGTAGCCGATGGAGGATGGAACGTTTTGAAACAGCGATTGATTACCGGAATTATAGCGGGAGCGGTCTTTTTAGGATTATGTTTCATAGGCGGTCTGTGGTACCATCTTCTGATTCTGGCGATGGCGCTAATCGGTTATTATGAGTTTGTGCGCATGACCAATACGGCACCGTTCGGGGGAACGGCGTGGATTGGATATGCGGGGGTGCTGTTGCTTGTATTTCCATGGGGTCCGCTTGATTTGAATATTCAGATCCCGTGGGAACATGTACTTTGGCTCCTGCTGCTTTTATTTTTACTGGCGACCGTGACGACGAAGAATGTAATTGATATCAAACGGGTTTCCTTATTGTTTATGGCTTCAGCGTATATCGGAATCGGATTTTCCTTTATTGCCGAATCACGACATGCTCCTGACGGCCATGGCGTATTCTGGACTTTTCTGCTTCTGGCCTCGATCTGGGCAAGTGATGCGGGAGCGTATTTTGTCGGACGCGCCATGGGGCGCCATAAACTGTGGCCTTCCATCAGTCCGAACAAAACAGTTGAAGGTGCGCTCGGCGGTGTGGTCATCGCCGTGTTCACATCTCTGCTCTTTTCATTCTTCTCAGATGGATTCCTGACGGCTGGACAAGCGATTCTGATCGGGCTTTCATGCGCTGTTATCGGTCAACTCGGGGATTTGGTGCAATCCGCCTATAAACGGGTGTATGACATCAAGGATTCGGGTAAACTGCTGCCGGGCCATGGAGGGATACTGGATCGATGTGACAGTTGGATCGTCGTGTTTCCGTTTGTACATATATTGAGTCTCCTGCCTTACTGATGAAAGGAAAGATGTTGCATGAAGAAGATCAGCGTACTCGGCTCCACTGGCTCCATAGGTACCCAGACTTTGGACGTTGTGAGGAAACACCGGGAACATTTTCAGATTGAGGGCCTCGCTGCAGGGAGTAATAAGGACCTGCTGCTTCAGCAGGTCAAAGAGTTTTCTCCTCGCAAAGTGTCCGTTGCCACGAAAGAGCTTGCTGACAGCATAAGGCAAGATCTTCCTGCCGGAACCGAAGTGTTCCATGGTCATGAAGGCTTGATCGAGATTGCGGCAGCGACAGATGCGGAAATGGTGGTTACAGCGGTTGTTGGAAGCATGGGTCTGTCCTCTACGCTTGCAGCGATTGATGAGGGGAAGACCATTGGGCTCGCGAATAAGGAAACGTTGGTAACGGCAGGTCATCTGGTTACGGCCCGAGCGGCTGCCAAAGGGGTAAAACTCTTGCCGATCGATAGCGAGCATTCCGCCATATTCCAATGCCTGAACGGGGAGCGGCATGAAGATATTGAACGGATCACGCTGACGGCTTCCGGAGGCTCATTCCGGGATTACACCCGGGAACTGCTGGTCAACGTTACGGTGGAGGATGCGCTAAAACATCCGAACTGGTCCATGGGTGCCAAAATCACGATTGATTCGGCCACCATGGTCAATAAAGGGCTTGAGGTGATCGAGGCCCATTGGTTGTATGGTATTCCTTACGACAACATTTCTGTGCTGCTTCACCCGGAAAGCATCATTCACTCTTTTGTGGAATTCCGCGATTCGAGTATCATTGCCCAGCTCGGCAACCCGGATATGCGGGTTCCGATTCAATATGCGCTGACCTATCCGGAACGGTGGACTTCGCCTGCACCAAGGCTATCTTTGGCGGAAGCGGGCAAGCTGCATTTCCGGGAGATGGACCTTGAACGTTTTCCTTGTTTAAGGCTTGCTTATGAATGTGGTAGAATGGGTGGGACAGCGCCAACGGTATTCAACGCAGCTAATGAAATTGCGGTCGCCCGGTTTCTCCGCGGCGAAATCTCTTTTCTGCGAATTGAAGAGATCATTGAGGAAGTGCTGCAAAGCCATCATGTTGCGCCGGAACCGGCACTGGAAACGATTGAAGAGAGCGATCGGATCTCACGTGAATTAGCTTCCCGACTATAGGATTTGAAGTGTTTTTGAAATCTCCCTTGAAAAAAAGCGGACAGCTTGTGATTCTCTTGTGGACGACAGGAGAATAATGATAATCTATAGGGACATACTGCGTTCTCAGAGGAAAAGGGGGATGTAAAGAATTGGAAATGGTTCGGGTCGTTTTTTTAACGGTGCTCATGTTTTTTGTGATCGTTACCGTGCACGAATGGGGTCACTATTATTTTGCCCGGCGTGCCGGAATCTTGGTACGCGAGTTCGCGATTGGATTTGGTCCAAAGCTGTTCTCATATAAACGCCATGAAACGCAGTTTACGCTACGTCTTCTTCCATTCGGCGGATACGCCCGTATGGCCGGGGAAGATCCGGAACTTGTCGAGATTCAGCCCGGTCAGACGATTGCGGTTCGATTGAATGCAGAGAATCAAGTGAAAAAGATTTATCTGGATCAACTCGACAACCGTAAAAATGTCATTCGCGGCGAAGTCCAGTTTATGGATATGGTGGATCGTTTGTCGGTTAGGCTTGATGTGGATGGTGAGTTCCAGCAATTCGAAATCCATCCGCAAGCCTTGACGGTAGCCAAAGGTGTCGAGACGCAGATCGCACCGAGAGACCGTCAATTCGGCAGCAAAACCGTCGGCCAAAGAGCGCTTGCGATTTTTGCCGGTCCTGTCATGAACTTCATTCTGGCCTTCGTGCTGTTTGCCCTTCACATTCAAATGGCCGGCATACCGGTTGAGAACCCAACCTATGTGCAGATTGGCGAGATTACGAAAGGCATGCCTGCAGATGAAGCCGATCTGAAAGAGGGAGACATCATCGAGAGCATTAACGGAACCGCCATTGGTGCCGATTATCAGAAGATGATCGAATTGATTGCGGCTTCCAAGGACAAGCCGATGGAATGGACTGTACGCCGGGGTGAGGAATCATTTGATCTGACCTTAACTCCGCGGACGATGGAGGGACAGGAAGGCGGCAAGGTCGGGATTGTTCCTGAGCTTCCTACCCGATCCGCAGGGATTGGGGAGACAATTACCGGGTCCGGGACCGCAATGGTAGATACAACGAATATTATCTTCCAGGGCTTCAGACAGTTGATTCAGAAGTTCTCCATGGATGATCTTGGCGGTCCTGTACGGACATTCGAAGTGACGGGGCAAATCGCCAAGCAGGGTATCGAACAGCTCACCTATTGGGCAGCCATTCTAAGCTTGTATCTGGGCATATTCAATCTGCTGCCGATTCCGGCACTCGATGGAAGCCGGCTCGTATTCTTAGGAATCGAAGCTTTAAGGGGCAAGCCAGTTGATCCGAACAGAGAAGGCATGGTTCATTTTATCGGGTTTGCGATGCTGTTCCTGTTAATGATAGCCGTAACCTACAACGATATTTTGCGTTTGATCAACGGATAAAAACCTAGGGTACGGCTCGGTGCGCCAGCCGCAACGAAAAGCCGTACCTTTTCTATTGTTAGCAGATGTTCATGTTTAACGATATCTAGCGAATGGAGTTACTATAAATACAGGGCGGGCTATAGAGCCGCAGCTTGTTCACACATATCGCCAATAACGCCAGTCAAGCCGTTAAACAGGGTTTAGACCATGCGTTTTACTAATGGGAGGCACACGATTTATATGTCTAAGGAATCGAAGGATAAACAATTCGTGACGGAGATTACCCCGCAAGCGGAAGATTTCTCGCGCTGGTATATCGATGTCATCAAAAAAGCGGACCTGATGGATTATTCTCCAGTCAGAGGCTGTATCGTCTTTAAACCGGACGGTTATGAAATTTGGGAGCATATCCAGGAAGAGTTGGATCGACGCTTTAAGGCAACGGGCCATCGGAATGCGTATTTCCCGCTGTTCATTCCCGAGAGCTTTTTCCAAAAGGAGAAGGAGCATGTCGAAGGATTTAATCCCGAGCTGCCATGGGTCACGGAAGCAGCTGGAGAGAAGCTGGAGGAACGTCTGGCGATCCGTCCGACTTCCGAAACGATGTTCGGGCACATGTATTCCAAATGGATTCAATCCTATCGTGATCTCCCTGTGCTGATTAACCAGTGGGCTAACGTGGTCCGCTGGGAAAAACGCACGCTGCCGTTCCTTCGCACGAGTGAGTTTCTATGGCAAGAAGGCCATACCGCTCACGAAACGGAAGTTGAGGCTAGAGGGGAAACCATGCAAATGCTGGATATCTATCAGCAATTCGTAGAGGACTACCTCGCGATTCCGGTAATCAAAGGGCAGAAGACACCTTCGGAGAAATTCGCTGGCGCCGTGGATACGTTCTCGATTGAAGCGATGATGAAAGACGGACGAGCTGTACAGGCCGGTACTTCGCATTATATGGGGACCAACTTCTCGCAAGCTTTTGACATCCAATATTTGAATCGTGAAAATACGCTGGAATATGCTCATACGACATCCTGGGGCGTGAGCACACGTCTCATTGGTTCGTTGATTATGGTCCATGGGGATGACCGCGGATTGGTGCTTCCTCCTAAAGTCGCGCCAACGCAAGTGATCATGATTCCAATTGGTCCGCCGAAGACGAGAGACGCGGTAGTGGGCCGTACGGACGAACTGTTCCGTGAACTGAAATCCGCAGGCATCCGCGTACGCGTTGACGACAATCCGGATGTGCGTCCAGGCTGGAAATTTAATGAGTATGAAATGCGCGGAGTACCGGTGCGTCTGGAGATCGGACCGCGTGACATGGAGAATGGTGTGTGCGTGCTTGTCTCCCGTATTACAGGCGAGAAGAAAATCGTAGAGCAAGCTAATCTGACCCAGGAAGTACAGAATATGCTGGAGCAGGTGCACCAGGAAATGTTCGAGCGCGCGAAGCAGTTCCGTGAGGATCATTTCTATTCGGTGGAGACACTGGATGAAATGAAGGACAGCATGGAGGAAAAACGCGGGTTTACCTTGGCTGGATGGTGCGGTTCGGAAGCTTGCGAAGATACCGTCAAGCAAGAAACCGGTGCTACGAGCAGAAACATTCCGTTCGAACCGGCCGAGAAGAAAACCAAGTGTCTCGTATGCGGTGAAGATGCGAAACATACCGTGCTGTTCGCGAGAGCGTACTAGTAAATCGATAATATGAATGTCGGGCAAGTTTGGGTGAGGGAGGAGTCCTTCGTCCAGAACCGGGATTCATCATCTGGAGTAAGCTTCCGGATGGCAGTATGGCGGACGCTCTTACTTTTTGGGGCAGGACGAATGGGTGCTGCCGGCGGAAGCTTTATTCTATTTTTCACATCCGCTTAACGCGGTCTGATTTCTATGGGTGTATGTCGATAGAAGTTTTTCTTATAGCTTTATGTAATGCAGGGGGAGGGAACCATGGGCACAACAGAAGATAAAAGGAAGCGATTTGAACTGCTGATCAAGCAGGGAGAAGTTCCGGCCAATCTGGTGGAACCCTATTTTTTGGATGGTGTGATCGAGCAGGTAGAGATAAGCAAGGCCAGCAAAGACTGGAGAATAACCGTCCTGAAGGAGACCTTGGTCCCAGCTGAGGTCTATCGCACATTTTGTCTGAGAATTCAGGAGAAGATGGGGCATATCGCGAAGATCAAATTTGTGTTCCGATATGGAAGCAGCGTCCCCGAAGCAGATATCGTGCAAGAATACTGGGGTTTGTTTCTAGAATGGGCACATCGGGAGATCCCTTCGGTCAATGGATGGATGACAAGGGCTAAATACGAGGTGGAAGATGGGCAAGTCCTTCTCTCCATGTCGGATGGCATGTCGCTGGAGCTTGCCCGCAAGAAACAGATCGATTCCGCCATTACCCGCTTTTTCGGGCAATATTTCGATCTGACGCTGCGCGTGAAAATGCAGGTCGGCGATAATGGTCAGGCGGCTTACGAGGAGTTCGAGCAGAGGAAGCGGGAAGAAGAACGCGAGGTCATCGAGCAGATCATGAGCAGCATGGAAGCTGAGCTGGATGCCGAGGATGAGGAAGAGGGCGCGGTTCGGCTGCAGGTTGGGTATGATATCAAGGAACCGCCGGTTCCGCTTCAGGAAATCCAAGACGAAGAGAAGAAAATTACGATTCAGGGGACCATCTTCGGATTGGATCGTAAGGAGCTTCGTAACGGAAGTACGTTATTCACATTCTATCTGACGGATTTCAGCGATTCCTTGCAAATGAAAATGTTTGGTAAGACCAAGGAGGACTTGAAGGTCCTGAGCCTGCTTGAGAACGGCAAATGGGTGAAGGCACGCGGGCGTGTGGAATATGACCGGTTTATGCAGGTGCCGGAGCTGGTGATGATTCCGTCCGATCTTAATGAAGTGCCGGCGCCGCCATCTCGTAAGGATAATGCAGCCGAGAAACGGGTAGAATTCCACCTGCATACAACGATGAGCACGATGGACGCAGTCACGCCGATCGACCGATACATCAAGACCGCGGCTGCCTGGGGCCATAAAGCGATTGCCGTTAGTGATCATGGCGGGGTGCAATGTTACCCTGAAGCAGCCAAGAACGCAAAGAAACACGGGATCAAAATGTTGTACGGCGTCGAGGCCAACGTTGTGAATGATGCCGTCAATATCGTGGAACAGGCACAGCCAATTGAACTGAGCAGTGCGACTTACGTGGTATTCGATATTGAAACCACAGGTTTGTCCATCACCGCAAACAAGATTATCGAGCTGGCCGCAGTTAAGATGAACGAGGGCAAGGAAATTGGCCGATACGCCACTTTTGTCAACCCGCATGAGCGCATTCCATACCATATCCAGCAATTGACCAATATCAATGATGACATGGTTAAGGATGCTCCTGAACTGGAGCCGGTATTGAAAGAGTTTGTTGAATTTGTCGGGGACGCCGTGCTTGTGGCTCACAACGCTCGATTTGACATGGGGTTCATTCAGGCAGCACTCAAGAATGCCGGGATGGATACGCTGGGCAATCCCTACCTGGATACGCTGGAGCTGGCACGTCTGGTGCATCCGGGACTTAAGAATCATCGTCTTAACACGTTGGCTGACAAGTATAAGGTACTGCTCGAAAGCCATCACCGGGCGATTGACGATACGATTGCACTGGCAGGAATCCTGAACGGGCTCCTTAGCGATGTGGACAAAACCAAAGGCGTCAAGATGCTGGACCGCCTCAATGATTACGTCGGTACGGATCTGTCCAATACCCGTCCTTTCCACTGCGGTATTTATGCTTTGAATATGACGGGCAAGAAAAACCTGTACAAGCTGATCTCCATGTCGCATACCGAATATTTCAAGCGAGTGCCGTGTATTCCTAAATCCAAGCTTCGAGAGATGCGAGACGGGTTACTGGTGCTTTCCGGCTGCGAAAAAGGGGAGTTCTTCGAAACGGTGCTGAACAAAACGGAGGAGGAAGCCGAAGAGATTGCCGACTTCTACGATGTTTTGGAGATTCAGCCGTTGACGATGTATATGCATTTGGTGGACAAAGGCTTGGTAGGCAGTCCCGAAGAGATCAAAACTGCAATTTCCAAAGTCGTGCGCATCGGCGAAAAACTGAACAAGCCGGTCATCGCCACAGGAAACGTGCACTATCTTGAACCGCGGGATAAGCTGTTTCGGGACATTACCATCCATGGGATTACCGGTTTCAGCCCGCTCAAGGATATGCGCAAGCCTGACGCGCATTTTCGGACTACGGAAGAGATGCTCGAAGAGTTCGAGTTTTTGGGACAGAGCAAATGTTATGAAGTTGTTGTGACGAACACTAGCGAGCTGGCCGACCGCTTTGAAGAGTTGGAATTGTTCCCGGACAAGCTGTTTACGCCGATTCTGGATGGCGCGGATGAAGAAATCCGCAACACCTGCTACGACACGGCCAAGTCCATTTATGGCGAGAATTTGCCGGAAGTCGTAGTGGCCCGGTTGGAGAAAGAGCTTGAGCCGATCATTAAATACGGTTTCTCAGCGAACTATTTGATTTCCGAGAAATTGGTTAAGAAATCAAACCGGGACGGCTATTTGGTTGGTTCACGGGGTTCCGTAGGTTCATCCGTCGTTGCCACATTCCTCGGCATATCCGAGGTTAACCCGCTTCCCGCCCATTACATTTGCTTGAACGGCGACTGCAAGCACAGCGAATGGTTCCTGGACGGCAGCGTGCCGAGTGGATTTGACTTGCCGGACAAAGCTTGTCCGGAATGCGGAAACATGATGAAAGGCGAGGGACAGGATATACCATTCGAAACCTTCCTGGGTTTTAAAGGGGATAAGGTTCCCGATATTGACTTGAACTTCTCCGGTGAATATCAGCCGCATGCCCATAATTTCACCAAAGAGATGTTTGGCGAGGAGAACGTATTCCGTGCCGGTACCATCGGCACCGTGGCAGAGAAGACGGCATTTGGCTTTGTCAAAAAATATGAGGAACACAACAACAAGCGCTGGCGGGGCGCGGAATTGAACCGGCTGGCATCAGGCTGTACCGGCGTTAAGCGGAGCACAGGCCAGCATCCCGGCGGTATTGTCGTTGTGCCGGATTACATCGAAGTGGAAGAGATTACGCCGGTGCAATTCCCCGCGGACGATGTCAATGCAGAGTGGAAAACGACGCATTTTGATTATCACGCCTTTGAAGCGAATCTGCTCAAGCTGGATATTCTCGGACACGATGATCCGACGATGATGAGGATGCTCCAGGATTTGACCGGCGTGGATCCAACGACCATACCGATGAACGATCCGAAAGTAATGAGCATGTTTAACTCAACGGAAGCGCTGGGCGTCAGGCCGGAGCAAATACGCTCGCCGGTGGCCACCTTCGGCGTGCCGGAGATGGGTACCAAATTCGTACGTCAGATGCTGGTGGAATCGCAGCCGTCGAGTTTTGCCGACTTGTTGCAAATCTCGGGTCTGTCACACGGAACCGGCGTTTGGCTCGGCAACGCGCAAGAGCTCATCAAGAATGGTACATGCAACATCAAAACCGTTATTGGTTGCCGCGATGATATCATGTTGTTCCTGATTTATAAGGCTGGCATGGACGCGAGCCTCGCGTTTAAAATTACGGAAAGCGTACGTAAAGGCCGGGGATTGTCACAGGAATGGATTGACGAGATGAAGAAATGCAAAGTGCCGCAGTGGTACATTGATTCCTGTCTCAAAATCCAGTACATGTTCCCGAAAGCCCATGCCGCCGCGTATGTTATCTCAGCGGTGCGGACGGCTTACTTCAAGCTTTATTATCCGATCGAATATTATGCAACGTACTTCTCGGTGCGTGCTGAAGATTTCGATATCGAACTATGCTGTCAGGGTTATGAGGCGATTTATCGCCGGATTGAAGAGATTGAGCAGCTCGGCTTCGGAGCAAGCCCGAAAGAAAAGGGTATGCTGCCGATTCTTGAGATGGCGCTGGAAATGACAGCGAGGGGCTTCACGTTCAAGAACATCGATCTGTATGAATCGGATGCGCTCCGATTTAAGGTGGATGGAAACTCGCTCATTCCGCCGTTCTCTGCGCTTGCGGGAATCGGCGATAATGCCGCCCGCAACATTGCTGCCGCGCGTGAATTTGGAGAATTCCTCTCCATCGAGGATTTCCAGCAAAAATCGAAGGCGAGCAAAACCGCCGTGGAGCTGTTAACCCAAATGGGATGCTTCCGCGGTCTGCCGGAGAGCAACCAGTTGTCATTGTTCTGATTCTTGTCATTCATTCATGGCCGTGACGCCTTGACAGTCAAGGAGTCATACTTGTCACTATTACCAGACTATGTTATAATTTTTTTGGTAATCATGGAGATAAAACCGTTGTGTAAAGAGTGGGGCAACCCACTCTTTACTCTTTGGTATATAGGAAATCAACTTGGAGGTTATGTTCTTTGAGCACATCAAAGATTAAAACGACTGTGGAAGAAATGGTGCAGCCGTATTTGGACGAACACGGCTTTGAACTGGTAGATGTGGAATACGTAAAGGAAGGAAGCAACTGGTTCTTGCGCGTGTTTGTTGATAAAGACGGCGGCATTGACATTGACGATTGCGGTTTAATCAGTGAATACCTGAGCCAGAAGCTGGACGAGAACGATCCGATCCCGACAGCTTATTTTCTTGAAGTCTCTTCTCCTGGCGCGGAACGTCCCCTGAAGAAAAAAGAGGATGTTGCGAAGTCAGTCGGCAAGAACGTGTTTGTAACGTTATACGAGCCGATTAACGGGTTGAAAGAGTTTGAAGGCAAGCTGGAATCCTTTGATAACGAGGAGCTAGTCATTCAAACCGTCAAGAAACAGTACGTGATTCCATATGCAAAAGTAGCCAGTGCCAGATTGGCCATCATTTTTTAAACGGAAGTTTTGAAAGGGGGAACCGATTTTCAATGAGTATGGATTTTATTGAAGCGATGAATGAGTTGGAAAGAGAAAAGGGCATCAGTAAGGATGTGCTGTTTGAAGCCATTGAAGCGGCACTGATCTCGAGTTACAAGCGCAATTTCAACACGGCGCAAAATGTACGGGTAGACATGAATCGCAATACGGGTGATATCAAGGTGTTCGCGCGGAAGCTGATTGTGGAAGAGGTGCTGGATCCGCGGACTGAAATTTCGCTGCATGCAGCCCGGGAAATCAATCCGCATTTTCAGATTGAAGATATAGCGGAAATCGAGGTTACGCCACGTGATTTTGGACGGATTGCAGCTCAAACGGCAAAGCAAGTTGTTACCCAGCGCATTAGAGAAGCCGAACGCGGCCTGATCTACAGCGCTTTTATTGACAAGGAAGATGATATCGTAACGGGTACGCTGCAGCGTCAAGATTTACGTAACATCTATATCGACCTTGGCAAGATCGAAGCGGCTCTGCCGCTTACCGAGCTTATGCCTAACGAGAAGTTCAAGCATGGCGACCGGATCAAAGCGTACATTACCAAGGTTGAGAATACCACCAAAGGGCCGCAGATTATGCTGTCCCGTACGCATCCGGGCCTCTTGAAGCGCCTGTTCGAGCTTGAAGTGCCGGAAATCTTTGACGGCGTTGTTGAAATTCGCTCGGTTGCGCGCGAAGCTGGATTCCGCTCCAAAATTGCGGTGTTTTCCCGTAACGATGAAGTCGATCCGGTTGGCTCTTGCGTAGGACCTAAAGGCATGCGCGTACAGACGATTGTCAATGAGCTTCGCGGCGAAAAGATTGACATCGTGCGTTATTCCGATCAGGTTGAAGAATACGTGGCCAATGCGCTGAGCCCATCCAAAGTACTTGAAGTTCAAGTATTTGAAGATGAGAAGATGGCGCGTGTAATTGTTCCGGATTATCAACTCTCGCTTGCGATTGGGATCAAAGGCCAGAATGCTCGTCTCGCGGCGAAGCTGACAGGCTGGAAGATTGATATTAAGAGCGAAAGTCAGGCGGAGCAGGAATTTGGCAGACCGAAGTCCCAATCAGGTGAAATGCACCAGGATTCCGTCTCTGTCGATTAATTCCAAATGACAGGGGGTTGTCGTCTTGAAACAGAGAAAGATACCGCTGCGTAAATGTGTAGCGTGTCAGGAAATGATGCCGAAGAAAGAGCTTATCCGGATTGTTAGGACTCCCGAGGATGCCGTCCTGATCGATCTCACCGGCAAAAAGTCGGGACGGGGAGCGTATTTATGCGGCAAAGTTTCCTGCTTCAAGCTGGCACACAAAAATAAAGCACTGGATCGCGCGTTGAAACAACATGTGAAGCCTCAGATCTATGAACAGTTGGCACAGGATTTCATCAAGGTGGAAGATGAATTCCTGGCTGCAAAAGAGAGTGCTGCCGATGATGAATAGGGCGCTTTCTCAGCTCGGCCTGGCCATGAGGGCAGGTAAGGTGGTTACCGGGGATGAGATCGTGCTCAAAGCCATCCGGTCTTCTGAAGCAAAATTGGTTATTCTGGCGGGTGACGCCTCAGTGAATACAACAAAGAAGATCCGCGATAAATGCGGTTCTTACAATATCCCTCTGGTAATCGGATTTGACCGGGAAAGTCTGGGCACAAGTGTAGGTAAACCCGAGCGGGTTGTGCTGGCAGTTACGGATCAAGGATTCGCAGAAATGATCTCCAAGAAACTGGAGACAATGTCGGAGGTGGAGTATATTGAGTAAACAGGAAAACAAAGACAATAAACTTCGAGTATACGAATATGCTAAATCGTTGAACATGAGCAGTAAAGAAATCATCACGATCCTTAAACGTTTGAACGTTCCGGTCAATAACCATATGAGCGTAATGGAAAACGATACGGTGTCCAAGGTCGAGCAGTTCTTTAAAGATATCAAATCGAATGCAGCAGCCAAGCGGGATAGTGGCGACGCTTCCCGAACCGAGAATCGTAAACCGGCGGTTTCCGGAGCCAATGCGGCTGCAACTGTATCCAATGCAAAAACAGAAGGCACTTCCGCTAGCGTAAGTGCAGAAGGCAACCGTAATGGGCAGGACGGTATGCGTAATTCAGGACAGAGAGCAACAGGACAACAAGGTCAAAGCCAGCCCAAAAAACAACAGGAAAAGCAGGTAGGTATGAATAGTAGAACGAATCAAAACACTCAGAATCCTTCAGGTTCCCAGCGTCCCCAAGGAGGACAGGATACCCGAAGAAATCAGTCTGGCTCCGCACAAGGAAGTCAGCAGAACAATCGTAGCCAAGCATCCAGACCAGGCGGCAGCACGCAGACCGGATCACGTCCTCAGGGCGGCGGTCAAGGCGGCGCACGTCCGCAAGGCAGTAATCAAGGTGGATCGCGTCCGCAGGGCAGCAACAACCAAGGCGGCGCACGTCCACAGAGCAAGCCGGGTGGAACCGGAGGCGGATTCACAAGCTCCAATAACAACAACAGTAACAGCCAGAACCGCGGTTCCAGAAACAACAATAACAATCGTTCAGACTCCAAGCGTTTTGATGACAACAACCGTCAAGGTGGATTCCGTGGCAACAATCGCGGTGGAAAGAACAACCGTGGCCGGAATCAACATAATCAGCAGCCGCCTCGTGAGAAAATCGACAACACGCCGAAGAAAATTATCGTCCGTGGCAACATGACCGTCGGTGAAACGGCGAAGCTGCTTCACAAGGACGCTTCCGAAGTCATCAAGAAGCTGATTTTCCTCGGCGTGATGGCCACCATCAACCAGGAGCTGGATATCGATACGATTCTATTGCTCGCTGGCGAATTCGGTGTAGAAGTCGAAGTGAAAATTCCGGTTGAGGAAGATCGTTTTGAGACCGTTGAAGAAAACGATGCTCCGGAAGAACTGAAAGAGCGTCCACCGGTCGTTACCATCATGGGTCACGTCGACCACGGTAAAACGACGCTGCTTGATGCGATCCGTTCCACGAATGTATCGAGTGGAGAAGCTGGCGGTATTACGCAGCATATCGGTGCTTATCAAGTCGAGATCAATAACAAGAAGATTACGTTCTTGGATACACCAGGCCACGAAGCGTTTACGGCTATGCGTGCCCGTGGTGCGCAAGTAACGGATATGACAATCATCGTGGTTGCGGCTGACGACGGCGTGATGCCGCAGACGGTCGAAGCGATTAACCATGCGAAAGCTGCAGGTTTGCCGATCATCGTTGCCGTAAACAAAATCGATAAACCTGATGCTAACCCGGATAAAGTCAAACAAGAATTGACGGAATACGAGTTAGTCCCTGAAGAGTGGGGCGGAGACACCATCTTCGTTAACGTTTCGGCGAAACAGCGGATGGGTCTGGAGGACTTGCTTGAAATGATTCTTCTGGTAGCAGAAGTGAATGAATATAAAGCAAACCCTGACAAACGCGCACGCGGTACTGTTATTGAGGCGGAGCTGGATAAAGGCAGAGGCCCGGTAGCACGCATTCTCGTTCAGCATGGTACATTGAAAGTGGGCGACGCCTTCGTAGCGGGCAACTGCTTTGGTCGTATTCGTGCGATGGTGAACGATAAAGGACGTCGATTAAAAGAAGCGGGTCCTTCAACGCCGGTTGAAATTACCGGTTTGACTGAAGTTCCAGGCGCCGGCGATCCGTTTATGGTGTTTGAAGATGAGCGTAAAGCGCGTAATATCGCTGATAAGCGTGCGATTACCCATCGTCAATCCGAGTTGAACACAAATACCCGCGTGACGCTGGATGATCTGTTCCAACACATTAAAGACGGTGAGATCAAAGATCTTAACGTGATTATCAAAGGTGACGTACAAGGTTCTGTTGAGGCACTGAAAGGTTCCTTGAACAAAATCGAGGTGGAAGGCGTTCGCGTCAAAATTATCCACAGCGGTGCCGGAGCAATTACGGAATCCGATATTATTTTGGCCGCTGCTTCCAATGCGATTGTTATCGGCTTTAACGTTCGTCCGGACGTTCAAGCGAAGCAAACCGCCGAGCAGGAAAAGGTTGATATTCGTCTGCACCGTGTAATATATAATGTAATCGAGGAAATTGAGCAAGCTATGAAGGGGATGCTCGATCCGGAGTACAAAGAAACCGTGATCGGTCATGCGGAAGTCCGCAACACCTTTAAAGTGAGCAAAGTGGGTACGATTGCAGGATGTATGGTGACATCCGGTAAAATTGCGCGTAACGCAGAAGTTCGCTTGATCCGTGACGGCATTGTCGTTCATGAAGGCAAGATCGATTCCCTCAAGCGCTTTAAAGATGACGCTAAAGAAGTGGCACAGGGTTATGAGTGCGGTATTACCTTGGCAAGCTATAGCGACGTCAAAGAAGGAGACGTAATCGAAGCCTTCATCATGGAGACGGTAGAGCGCTAACGAATGAGGTGATCAGACCATGGCAAAAATCAGAACTGGGCGCGTAGGCGAGCAGATTAAAAAAGAGCTCAGCCAACTGATCCAAACGGAGATGAAAGACCCAAGAATCGGTTTTATTACAGTGACCGGTGTTGATGTTACAAATGACCTGTCTCAAGCGAAGGTATACCTGAGCGTGCTCGGCGACGACGAGCAGAAGGCAGCTTCCTTAAAAGGGTTGGAGAAGGCAAGCGGCTTTCTCCGTTCCGAGCTGGGCAAGCGGATTCGACTCCGGCATGTGCCGGAGCTGATCTTCAAATTCGATGATTCCATTGCGTACGGCAGCCATATTGAGAAGCTGCTGACCGAAATCGTGGATCGCGAAGAGAAATAGAGTAGTTCGTTTTTATAAAGGAGAGGGCGAATGCAGACCTATGAACAAGAGCTCCAGCAGGTGAAGTCATACCTGCTGGAGCACGATGATTATTTGGTTGTGTCGCATGTTCAGCCCGATGGAGATGCAGTCAGTTCCACCCTTGCGGTGGGCTGGCTTCTCTCATGTCTGGGCAAGAAATTCACGATGATTAATGAGGGGACCATTCCAAAACGCATGAAAATGTTGTGGCACGCAGAAGACATTCTCAATCTGTCTGAACAGCATCCTGGAAGAACGTTCTCACACGTCATTTGTGTGGATTGTGCGGATTTTGCTAGAGTAGGCTATACGAAACAAGTATTTGCCGATCATGCAAGCATCGTTAATATTGACCATCATCCAACGAATGATCGTTATGGAGCCGTCAACCTGGTCGCGCCGGACGCGGCAGCAACCGCTGAAATCCTTTATGATTTGCTGAATTTGTTTGAAGTGAACTGGGATGCCGATATTGCAACAGCGATATATACGGGATTGTTAACGGATACCGGCGGTTTTCGTTATTCGAATACATCGCCCAAGGTCATGAGTATTGCTTCGGATCTGTTGTCCTATGGCGTCAACGGTCCCGAGATTGCGGAAACGTTACTGGAGGAAATGACGCTTCCACAGATGAAGGTGCTGGTTCAGGCGTTAAACACGTTAAGTCTGTCGGAGGACGGCAAAATAGCCTGGGTGTACGTAACGCCTGAGTTTATGGAATTATGCGGCGCCGTTAGCGAGGATCTCGAGGGAATTGTCAATTACCCCCGCAACATTCAGGGAGTTGAAGTCGGCATTCTGTTCAAATCGCTGAAGTCCGGAATGGTTAAGGCGAGTTTGCGTTCAGCCGGAAAAGTGGATGTGGCGGCATTAGCCCAAATATTTGGAGGGGGCGGCCATGTGCGGGCAGCCGGTTGCAGCATTGAAGGCTCGCTTCATGACGTCATTCCTAGAGTAATAGAGCAGGTGAGATTAAAGCTATGACACAATTAGAAGGCATCTTGGCCGTTCACAAGCCGGCAGGCTGGACATCCCACGATGTGGTCGCGAAAGTTCGGGGAATGGTTCGTTTGAAGCGAATCGGACATACGGGCACGCTGGACCCCGAAGTAACGGGTGTGCTTCCGTTATGCTTGGGGAGAGCCACACGAGTTGTGGAATACCTGCAGGAACTGCCTAAAGAGTATCATGCGGTCCTCCGCCTCGGATATTCGACGGATACCGAAGATATTACCGGGAATGTAGTGGAGACGGCAGATGATGTCCATGTGACAAGGGAGGAAGCGCTTGAAGCGCTGCAATCTTTTACAGGCCAGATCTCGCAGATCCCGCCCATGTTTTCCGCTGTCAAAATCAATGGTAAACGATTATACGAGCTTGCCAGAGAAGGGAAGACGGTGGAACGCAAGAGCCGGACGGTAACGATTCATGAAATCGAAATGACGGATTTTGATGCTGAAGGGGATTATACGGAAATTTCGTTCCGCGTATTATGCTCCAAAGGTACATACATCCGCACACTTTGCGTGGATATCGGGAAGAAGCTCGGCGTGCCATCTGTCATGGTTAAGCTGGTACGCACAGTATCAGCGGGAATCACGGAGGAGCAGTGCTTAACCCTGGAGCAAATTGAGCAGTTCATGAAGGATGATACGCTGCACACCCGGCTTATTCCCGTGGATCAAGCGATTGATTATCTGCCGAAGCATACGGTTTCTGAAGAAAAAACCGATGCTGCCCTGCAAGGACAGCGCTTGTCCTCAAGAGCGGTGGAGCCGCCGGTTGACAGCTCGGAGCCTATTCGTTTGTATGATATAAAGGAAAACTTTCTGGGAATCTATAAGCGGCAAGAGGAGACAGGGGCTATCGTTCCTGTGAAAGTATTTTCCTAAGTACAACTGGATTTAGTGAGTGGAGGTGAGTAAGCATGAGGGTTGTTTCTTTATCCTATCCTGTATCTTCTGATATTGTACGAGAAGCTGCCGAGCCGAAGGTAGCTGCAATCGGCCAGTTTGACGGTCTTCACCTGGGACATGCCAGTGTTCTTTCGACGGCTGTTAATATTGCGCGGGAGAATGGAGTGCCGGCTGCACTCATTACCTTTTATCCTCATCCGAAAGACGTCATTGGTAAAGGGAGCTATGAGGGATATCTGACGCCTCAGCCTGACAAGCAGCAGCTGCTTGAGGCAATGGGCATCGATATTTTGTATGTTGTCGAGTTCAATAAGGAGTTCTCCCAGGTGAGTCCGGAAACGTTTGTTGAAGAAATGCTGTTTCCCTTGAATCTGCAAACGGCGGTTGTCGGATTTGATTTCCGGTTCGGCCATAAGGGCGCCGGTGACGCGGTCAAGCTTCAGGAACTCGGCGAAGGCAGGATGTCTGTAGTTACGGTTCCGCCGTTCCTGGTCGATGGCGAGAAGGTAGGAAGTTCATCCATACGGATTGCCTTGAAAACAGGACAGCTGTCGGATGCAAATCGCTGGCTCGGACGGAATTATCATATCCGCGGCACGGTTATTCATGGGGAGAAGCGGGGAAGAAAGATCGGTTTTCCTACTGCGAACCTGGAATTGACGGATCCGTTCGTGGCACCTGCATTAGGCGTCTATGCTGTCCGTGCTCGCACGGATAAGCATCACGACTGGATTCCGGGCGTCATGAACATCGGCGTGAAGCCGACGTTCCACGAAGGGATTACAGAACCGATCTTTGAGGTCCATCTGTTCGATTTTGAAGGGGATCTGTATGACCAGATCATGACGGTGGATATCGTTCAATATATCCGCAAGGAGCATAAATTCGAATCGGTTCAGGAGCTTGTGGAATGGATTCAGCGAGATGCCGTCGAGGCCCGCAAAATATTGAAAGTCAGTGAATAAACGGTTTGGGACAAATTGTTCGCAAACGGATTTTCTTTTTCAGGTAAAGTATGCTATACTCTTAGAGGTCGCCTGAAGATTGGGCGATTTTAACCTTGGCTTGGATGTTCGATCTCACCGTCGGTACCTGGGCCAATGGCGATTATAATGAGGGAGGTGAACAGGATGGCATTAACTCAAGAACGTAAACAACAACTGATTGACGAGCACAAAACTCATGAGTCCGATACAGGATCCCCAGAGGTGCAAATCGCTATCCTAACGGAAAACATTACGAACTTGACTGACCACTTGCGTACTCACAAGAAGGATCATCATTCCCGTCGTGGATTGTTGAAAATGGTCGGCCAACGCCGTAAGTTGCTTGCATACTTGAAAAACAAGGATGTTAAACGTTACAGTGCTTTGATCGAGAAGCTTGGATTGCGTCGCTAATCATCCATAAGATGTGCCGAAAACAGCCTGGTTGTCCACTGTCCTTCTTGGAACGACAGCGGCACAGCCGGGCTCTTTTCTAAGTATTGTACAATTTACCGTTTTCGAGCTTCCCCACAAAGTACTGCGTACGCTTCATAGCCTAAACTCCACTTTGTGGGGTTATCTTAATATAGATTCTTTATAGATTGTAGGCGTGGTCTGTTCGCTGAATTTCGCTTAATGGTATAACCAGGGGCAATCTATACGGAGAATGTTCTATACGGTTCGGGTTGTTCCTGTACATAGGTTTGCGATTTCGACCGTTTGGATGGCTCTGGTTAGGAAATGTGGACAGTGTTTTGCAAAAGACATGCTGATGGTAGAAGGAGATTTCAAAAAAAAAATTTATCCCCATGAGGAGGGATTACATGGAAACACGTGTTGAAATGCAGCTTGGCGGAAGACCCCTCGTGTTCGAAACAGGGCGCCTTGCGAAGCAGGCAAATGCGGCTGTGATGGTTCGTTACGGCGAAACGGCAGTCCTGTGTACAGTGACAGCTTCCAGTGAACCGAAGGATTTGGATTTCTTTCCATTGACGGTCAACTATGAGGAGCGTTTGTACGCAGTCGGTAAAATTCCGGGTGGATTCATCAAACGCGAAGGCAGACCAAGCGAGAAAGCAATTCTTGCCAGCCGTCTGACAGACCGTCCGATTCGTCCGTTGTTCCCTGAAGGCTTCCGTAATGATGTGCAGGTTCTGAATCTCGTGATGAGCGTAGATCAGGATTGCGAGCCGGAAATCGCGGCAATGATCGGTACTTCCGCTGCCTTGAGCATCTCGGATGTGCCTTTTAACGGCCCGATCGGCGGCGTAGCGGTTGGTCGCGTTGACGGCAAATTCGTGGTGAACCCGAATATTGCCGAGCAGGAAGCGAGTGATATCTATCTGGTCGTCGCTGGCACCAAAGATGCGATCATGATGGTTGAAGCCGAAGCGAACGAGGTTCCTGAGGAAGTCATGCTGGAAGCGATCATGTTCGGGCATGAGGAAATCAAGAAAATCGTAGCCAAGATCGATGAACTCGTAGCCGCTTGCGGTAAAGAGAAAATGGCGGTTAAACTTCATGCGGTCAATGAAACGGTGAATCGTGAAGTGCGCGATTTCGCCGAAGCTCGTCTTGTTGAAGCCGTTCGCATTGAGGAGAAACATGCTCGCCAGGATGCGATTGACGCTATCAATGATGAAGCGTACACCGTATTTGAAGAGAAGTATATCGAGACGCCTGAGTTGTTGAAGGATGTTAAAGAGGTGCTTCACGATATCGTGAAGGAAGAAGTTCGACGTTTGATCACGCATGACAAGGTTCGTCCGGACGGTCGTGGTCTGTCCGAGATCCGTCCTATCGATTGCGATACCAGCCTGCTGCCTAGAACGCATGGTTCCGGTCTATTTACACGTGGACAAACCCAGGCTCTTAGCGTATGTACATTAGGTGCTCTAGGTGATGTACAGATTCTCGATGGAATCGATCTGGAAGAGACCAAGCGTTTCATGCACCATTACAACTTCCCGCCGTTCAGCGTAGGGGAAGCTCGTCCGCTCCGCGCTCCAGGCCGTCGTGAAATTGGTCACGGCGCACTTGGTGAACGTGCATTGTCGAAGGTCATTCCGAATGAAGTGGAATTCCCGTACACGATTCGCCTCGTGTCTGAAGTTATCGAATCGAATGGTTCGACCTCTCAAGCGAGTATTTGTGCAAGCACGCTTGCTATGATGGATGCAGGGGTACCGATCAAAGCACCTGTAGCCGGCGTGGCGATGGGCTTGATTAAAGACGGAGATCATGTTTCCATCTTGACCGATATTCAAGGGATGGAAGACCATCTCGGCGACATGGACTTCAAGGTTGCGGGGACACCTGACGGGGTTACCGCCATTCAGATGGATATCAAAATTGACGGTATTGACCGCGCGATTTTGCAGGAAGCACTGCAGCAGGCCAAAGAAGGACGGATGCATATCCTTGGAAAAATGGCAGAAGCCATTCAAAAGCCAAGAGAAACGTTATCCCAATATGCGCCTAAGATTATTACGATGCAGATCAATCCGGACAAAATTCGCGATGTAATCGGTGCCGGCGGCAAGATCATCAACAAAATCATCGAAGAAACCGGCGTGAAAATCGATATCGAGCAAGACGGCCGCGTGTTTATTGCATCCTCCAACGATGAGATGAACAAAAAGGCTCTTTCGATTATCGAAGGCATTGTGCGTGAGGTAGCTGTTGGCGAAATCTATACAGGTACTGTTAAACGGATTGAGAAATTCGGTGCATTCGTTGAAATCCTGCCTAACAAAGACGGGCTTGTTCATATCTCCCAGCTCTCGACCGAGCGCGTAGCGAAGGTAGAGGACGTGGTTGCAATCGGTGACGTCATTACCGTGAAGGTTACCGAAATCGACCAGCAGGGACGGATTAACCTGTCTCGCAAAGCGGTTTTGACTGCGGAAACCAACAAGAGCGGATCGTAATCCGCGCTTGGTTTAACAGCATATAGATAGAAGGAAAAGAGGCAGAACCTATTATTCTGGCTCTTTTTTTTAATCATTCGGGCATCACTTTGCGGCACATATTTCCTCCTGAACCTACATAAAATGGGACAAAGCTTCTCAAGGGGAGGGTGGATATGCCCATGAATGGAAAAAAGATGGTCGTGCTGCTGACCGGTGCCGCAATGGTGTCGGCTGTTGCTGTGTTCAGCGGGGCCTGGGGAT
This sequence comes from Paenibacillus sp. QJM3NY_38, assembly GCF_056173265.1. Classification (NCBI taxonomy): domain Bacteria; kingdom Bacillati; phylum Bacillota; class Bacilli; order Caryophanales; family Paenibacillaceae; genus Paenibacillus; species Paenibacillus sp. QJM3NY_38. Next base: position 4,636,787 of record NZ_CM149665.1, on the reverse strand, counting down.
ATGTTTCGGGACTGCAGAATAATAAACCGGAGGCGCAGCTCGCAAGCGGTTCAGAGAGGGCGGTAGACCTGGAATTATTGAGTCAAATCGAAGCCGCTGCGGCGAAGTCACGAATTGAGCCGGTGGATGCCAGGGTGGACTCCGTGTGGAAAGCGATACCCGGTTATAATGGACTCGAAATCGATATAGAGGCTACATACCAAGCTGCATCGTCAAAAAAACGAAAAGCCGGAGAAGCCATCCCGTACGTGTACCGGCAAATACCGGCCAAAGTAACGCTGAATGATCTTGGAGATCAACCAATCTATCGGGGCAACCCCAACAAGCCAATGGTATCTCTGATGATTAACGTGGCCTGGGGGAATGAATTTCTGGTGCCGATGCTGGACACGCTGGATGCGGAGAAGGTGAAGACGACCTTTTTCCTGGATGGGAGCTGGTTGAAGAAGAACCCTGAGCTTGCCGGCGAAATTCTGAAACGAGGTCATGAGGTGGAGAATCATGCCTATACGCATCCGAACATGAGCCGTCTCAGCAGGGATCGGGCGGAGCTGGAAATTGCGAAGACGCAGGACCTGCTCAAAGAAAGTTTGGGTGTAGAGAACAAATGGTTTGCTCCGCCTTCCGGCGATTTTAATCAGCAGACCGTATCCATCGCTAAAGCAAGGGGATTGAAGACGGTCCTATGGACGCTCGATACGGTTGATTGGAAGCATCCTGCACCGGATGCAGTCGTTCAGAAGATCTCCTCGAAGGTGGAGCCGGGTTTCCTGATTTTGATGCATCCCACCGATTCCTCGTCCCAGGCGTTAAAGGGAATGATTGACGGAATACGTGCCAAAGGGCTGGAAATAGGAACCGTTAGCCAGACGCTTTCTCCTGAGCGAATCATGCCGAAAGGAAGTTGAGCCGCATGGTAAAGTTTGATAGAATGAATGGATGGCATGAGGCTGGTAATCAGCTTATGTAAGCCTGGATGGAACAGTTAGGGGGGCCCTCGTGAAAAAAATACAATTGTCTAACGGCCTAAGAGTGGTTATGGAGCAAATCCCGACAAGTCGTTCGGTTTCATTCGGTATTTGGGTGAAGACCGGATCCCGCAATGAATCGGAGGACATCAACGGGATTACGCATTTTATAGAGCACATGATGTTCAAAGGGACGGAGCGTTTTGACGCCCGTGCCATTGCGGAGGAATTTGATGCCATCGGCGGCAACGTCAATGCTTTTACGTCTAAGGAATATACGTGTTATTACGCCAAGGTGCTGGATGAGCATTTTCCGATTGCGGTTGACGTGCTGTCCGACATGTTTTTCAACTCGAAGCTGGATGCGGGCGAGTTAGCCAAGGAGAAGAACGTCATTCTGGAAGAGATCGCGATGTATGAGGATACGCCGGATGATCTGGTGCATGACCTGATGTCGTTATCGGCGTACGGCGATCACCCGCTGGCTTATCCGATTCTGGGTACGAAGGAACGGCTTGAATCAATGGATTCACAAGCGCTTAGAGCTTACATGGATAAACACTATACCATTGAGAATACGGTAATCGCCCTGGCAGGCAACATCAATGATGATGTGATTGAATTATTGGAGCGTCATTTTGGCGGCTTTGCCAATCACGGCAGCTCCGAGCCGCTGGCCGTGCCCGCCTTTTTGGACGGCGTTCAGTTCCGCAAGAAGAAAACAGAGCAGAATCATATCTGCATGTCGTTTCCCGGCTGCTCTATCGGAGACGAGCTTCAGTATGCAATGGTCCTGTTAAATAACGCCATTGGCGGCGGCATGAGTTCACGCTTGTTTCAGGAAATCCGGGAGAAGCGCGGACTGGCATACTCGGTATATTCATATCATAGTTCTCACGCAGATAACGGGATGTTCACCATTTATGCAGGTACAGCGCCCAAGCAGACGAAGGAAGTCCTTCAGCTGACGACGGAAATGCTGCATGATCTGGCACAGAACGGGATGACGGAGGAAGAGCTGCGCAAAGGGAAGGAACAACTAAAGGGCAGTCTCATTCTAAGCTTGGAGAGCACGAGCAGCCGCATGAATCGCTTGGGTAAGAACGAATTGATGCTGGGCCGCCATTTCAGTCTGGATGAAATCATTAAGCGGATTGAACAGGTGGATATGAAGGATGTCGACGCGGTTCTTGACCGTATGTTTGGGACTCCATATGCACTAGCGATGGTTGGAACTTCAGATAAAGCACTGAATGTACTTAGGAGGAATGAATTTGTTGCACTACGTTCAAATCAATAGATTGCCAGGTAATGAAGATGTCAAACTTCCCGTGAAAATGTCCGAGCTGGCGGCAGGCTTTGACCTGCACGCAGCAGTTGCGGAGCCGGTGGTTCTGAATCCAGGCGAGCGCCAATTAATCCCGACTGGTTTTGCGATTGCCATGCCGGCCGAACTTGAAGCTCAAATCCGCCCGCGCAGCGGACTGGCTTACAAGCATGGCATTACCTGCCTGAATTCTCCAGGTACGATTGATGCCGATTATCGCGGAGAAGTGAAGGTGCTGCTGGTGAATTTGGGACAAGAGCCATTTACGATTGAGCGCAATGAACGCATTGCCCAGATGGTGTTCAAGACCGTTCCGGCAGTAGAATTCATGGAAGTTGACGAGTTGTCCGACACCGTACGGGGTGCAGGCGGATTCGGTCATACCGGCAAGTAAACCCATTCATGATCCGTTATCGGTATCCATCATCGTTTTACTAAAGCACACCGCTCCGGCCTAGCCGGGCGGTGTTTTTTGCGTCAGCGTTCACGCAAAATGGATTCGGATCCGGCTTCGCCCATAATAGCGGTATTTATTGCGTTAAGGCGGTAGTTTAATTGAAATACGCTCACCACCCTATAGGCGGCGGCATAAGATGGTTTATACGTTGGTTAGAAGAAAGGAGCGAGGCCTTCCATGCTGACTGGAGTCCGGACCGTCTTTGTTGGAGGAGACGCAAGGCAAATTGAGGTCATACGAAAATGCGCTGAGATGGATGCCTCCGTCATGATCGCCGGGTTTGAGAAATTGCAGGATTCTTTTCAGGGAGTGACTCGCGAGCCGCTCACGCCAGAGCTGTTATCGAATGCCGATGCTCTGATCCTGCCTGTCGTGGGATGTGATGACGAGGGACGTGTCAGCGCGCTGTTCTCAGAAGGGCCATTGCGATTGCAGGAGGAACATATCGCAGCGATGCCCGGACATGGAGTGATCTATACAGGCATGGCGAAACCCTATTTGCGCTCGCTATGTGACAAATATAAGATCAAGCTGGTAGAGATTTTGGAGAGGGACGATGTAGCCATCTATAATTCCATTCCGACAGCGGAAGGTGCGCTGATGATGGCGATCCAAAACACGGATTTTACGATTCATGGATCAACCAGCATGGTGCTTGGCATGGGACGGACAGGGTTCACCATGGCTCGCAGCCTGCAAGGGCTTGGTGCCAAAATCCGGATGGGCGTACGCAAATCGGAGCACTATGCCAGAGCGGAGGAAATGGGCTGGAAGCCCTTCCTGGTAAGGGATCTGGGTTCTTATGTGTCGGATATTGACTTGCTTTTTAACACGATTCCAACTATGATAGTCACAGCACAAATCATCTCGAAAATGCCTCGGGAGGCAGTCATCATCGACCTTGCCTCCGCACCTGGCGGATGCGATTTTCGCTATGCTGAAAAACGGGGTATCAAAGCCATGCTCGCACCCGGACTACCCGGAATCGTGGCTCCAAAAACAGCCGGCATCATTATGGCCAACACGCTGGTGGAGCTGATTTCTGAAGAAATCAAGATTCGGGGGGATGCGTAGATGAATTGGAATGGAATAACAGTGGGTTATGCCCTGACAGGATCGCATTGCACGCTTGAAGAAGTGATGCCGCAGATCCAGCGGTTTAAAGATGGTGGAGCAAATGTGGTGCCGATTGTATCCAGCACCATCATGACAACCGATACCCGATTCGGCACATCGGAGAATTGGCAGAAACAGTTGAAAGATATAACCGGGAATGATATTATTTCTACAATTGTGGAGGCGGAACCGCTAGGTCCATCCAAGCTTCTTGACGTTCTGGTTATCGCCCCATGCACGGGAAACACGACCAGCAAGCTGGCCAATGCGATGACTGACAGCCCTGTACTAATGGCAGCCAAGGCGCAGATGAGAAATTGCAGACCGCTGGTTCTGGCGATTTCTACGAATGATGGCCTTGGGCTGAATGCGGCGAATATCGCTAAGCTGCTTGTTACGAAAAACATTTATTTTGTTCCTTACGGACAGGATAATCCGCAGCAGAAGCCTAATTCGCTTGTCGCCAAAATGGATTTGATTCCGGAAGCGTGTTATGCGGCTCTGGAAGGGAAACAGCTGCAGCCGATGATCGTAGAATATTCGCATTAACCGCGATTTAGCCTTTTGAACAACAAGGGCATCATAGAAAAGTGTGGCAGCCGCGGTTTCATTCATGAAGGGGAGTTTAGACAGATGACCGAGCATCTTTATAATGTGGCCGTTGTTGGAGCAACTGGCGCAGTCGGGCAACAGATTCTCAAGCTGTTGGAGTCGCGTCATTTTCCGATTGCTGAGTTAAAGCTGTTGTCCTCTGCAAGATCTGCCGGTAAAGCATTGAACTTCAAAGGCCAAGCGATCCTTGTGGAAGAAGCAACCCCCGACAGTTTTGCAGGAATCGATATCGCGCTGTTCAGTGCGGGCGGCGATGTGAGCAAGGCACTTGCGCCACATGCGGTACGCCATGGAGCGGTATGCATCGATAACACCAACGCATTCCGCATGGATCCGGATAAAGTGCTGGTCGTGCCTGAGGTTAACCCTGAGAAGATTGACGAACATAACGGTATTATTGCGAATCCGAATTGCTCAACGATTCAGATGGTAGCAGCGCTGAAGCCGCTTCATGACGCATACGGCATATCCCGCATTATCGTTTCAACCTATCAAGCCGTTTCTGGCGCCGGACATCAAGCCATTGATGAAATGCTGCGCCAGAGCAAAGAGATTCTTGACGGCCAAAAGGTGCAGCCTGATATTTTACCTGTTGGATCGCTGCCTGTAAAACATCAAATCGCCTTTAACGCGATTCCGCAGATCGATAAATTTACAGAGAATGGTTATACCTTGGAAGAAATGAAGATGGTCCGCGAGACCAAAAAAATTATGGGCGACGAATCCATCGAAGTGACGGCTACCTGTGTTCGTATTCCAGTCGTTAGCGGGCATTCGGAATCCGTGTACGTTGAATTCAAGAATGACTATGATCTGGAAGAAGTTCATCGACTTCTGTCGAATGCACCCGGTGTTACGCTGGTTGACGATCCAGCTGCACAATCGTATCCGCTTGCTACGGAAGCCGTGGGAAAACCGGATGTATTCGTAGGAAGGCTTCGCCGCGATCTGGGACATAAGCGTGGACTTAACATGTGGATCGTTTCAGATAATCTTCTGAAGGGTGCAGCATGGAATGCCGTGCAAATCGCAGAGATCATCGTCAACAAACGGAACGGCCAGGCTTAGTAGCCGGCCGTTTCAGTCGGTCGGCCCGAAATTTACGTCTCCTGGGCATATACAAACGGAGGAATATTTTATGCGCATCTTAGTTCAAAAATTCGGCGGCACCTCATTATCCACACCGCAAGCAAGAACCCATGTTATTGGGCACATCCAGCGCGAACTGGCTAATCACTACCAATTGGTCGTAGTCGTATCGGCTATGGGACGCCGTGGGGAGCCTTACGCAACAGATACTCTTCTGGAATGGATCAATCATAATGGAAACGCGCTTCCAGACAGAGAGCGGGATTTGCTGCTCTGCTGTGGTGAGATTATCTCAGCTACAACGCTGTGCAGTCTGCTTCAGCATAAAGGGATAACCGCGACGGTGCTGACGGGTGCCCAAGCCGGATTTCTTACAGACGATCACTTCGGAAATGCACGCATTAAGGACGTAAAACCTGAACGGGTTTTGAAAGAGCTGGAGTCTCATCAGGTCGTTATCGTGACCGGTTTCCAAGGACAGACCGATTCGGGTGACTTTACGACGCTGGGGAGGGGCGGAAGCGATACGTCGGCAACCGCGCTTGGAGCCGCTCTTCGCGCCGAAATGGTTGATATCTACACGGACGTTAACGGTATTCTTACGGCGGATCCCCGCATCGTGGAAGATGCGAAGCCGCTCAGCTATGTAAGTTACACGGAGATTTGCAATATGGCTCATCAAGGTGCCAAGGTGATTCACCCTAGAGCAGTTGAGATTGCCATGCAATCCCAAATTCCGGTCAGAGTGCGGTCAACCTTCTCGGATAATGAGGGAACACTGGTTACCCAGCCGGAAGGTTTCAGAGATATACAATCCGGAATCGTGGACCGCTTTGTGACGGGAGTTGCTTATGTAAGCAATATTACGCAAATCTCAGTGGAGTGCGATCGCATGGAAGGTCTTCAACTGAAGGTTTTCAAATCGATGGCGGAACATTCCATCAGCGTGGACTTTATTAATGTTACCCCTACAGGAGTCCTTTATACGGTATTTGACAGCGATTCGGAGAAGGCGATTGAAGTGCTGCAAAGCCTTGATTTGAAACCAAAAAGCTTGTCCGGCTGTGCGAAGGTATCCGTCATTGGCGGCGGCATCAACGGAGTTCCGGGCATCATGGCCAAAATCGTGGAATCCTTGAGCGAGCACGATATTCCGATTCTGCAATCGGCAGATTCGAACACAACGATCTGGGTGCTTGTGAAGAAGGAAGATATGGCTCAAGCGCTGCGCGCTTTGCATCACAAATTCGAACTTCACCGATAAGGACCCGAGATGATCTGTTCGTTAAACGTTTGATAGGAAATACTATATATAAGATTACTTACGAAGAAAGCTTGCCCGCTTGGGACAGCTTTAAGGAGGAATCATTGTGGATTTCGGAAGATTGATTACGGCTATGGTAACCCCATTTGATCAGAACGGCGAGATCAATTGGGACGAGACTGCGAGATTGATTGAGCACCTGATTGTGGAACAGAAGTCGGACTCCCTTGTTATTGCAGGGACAACGGGCGAATCGCCAACGCTTCGCGAAGACGAAAAGCTAGAATTGTTTAAGTTCGCAGTGAAGCAGGCGGATGGACGGAGCAAGATCATCGCAGGTACCGGCAGCAACGATACGGCACATTCTGCAGAATTGACGAAAAAAGCGGAAAGCTGCGGCGTCGACGGTATTTTGCTTGTCGCTCCGTATTATAATAAGCCGAACCAGGAAGGGCTCTACCAGCACTTTAAGGCGATCGCTGAGGCAACTTCCTTGCCTGTCATGCTGTATAACGTACCGGGGCGGACGGGCATCAGCCTAAGCACGGCCACTACCTTGCGTCTGGCTGAAATACCGAACATCGTTGCGACCAAGGAATGTGCTTCGATTGACCAGGTCACGGGCATTGCCGCAGGGGCTCCGGACGGGTTCATCGTATATTCCGGCGACGATTCCGCAGCACTGCCTGCTCTGGCCGTTGGTGCTTACGGGATCGTAAGCGTGGCCAGCCATATCGCCGGTGCCCGTATGAAGGATATGATCCAAGCTTATGTGGAAGGAAACGTTAAGGAAGCTGCCAAGCTGCATCAATCCTTGTTTCCGCTGTTCAAGGGCCTGTTTGAGTGTCCTGACCCGCTACCGAATCCGGCGGCGGTTAAATTCGCTCTGAATGAGCGGGGCTATCAGGTCGGCGGCGTTCGCCTGCCGCTCGTTTCTCCTAGCGAGAATGAGGCTGCATTTATCCGTAAGATGCTGTCATCCTTGTAACCTGCGCACCCACATACTCAGCCACTGCCTTCGATGAAGGCAGTGGCTTTCTTCGTTTTAAACCCTTCTGTTTCTGGGTATCCTATGGCTCACGAAGGTGGTTGACTTGTGTTTTCACTTTTTCATCATGTATAATGAATTCAAGTGACTGGGTGCGGTATTTTTTTGAAATTTAATATAACAATGGTACGACGTCCAAAACTATAGGAGGGTTAGATACATTTGTCTAAGAAAATAAGCAACGATAAACTATCGATTTTTGCCTTGGGCGGCGTCGGTGAGATCGGGAAGAACATGTATGTCATTCAATATGCCAATGACATCGTTGTCGTGGATGCGGGATTGAAGTTCCCAGAAGAAGATATGCTTGGGATTGATATTGTTATTCCTGATATTAGCTATTTAACGGAGAATCGAGACAAAGTGAGAGGGATTTTGCTGACTCACGGTCACGAGGACCATATCGGCGGCCTCCCTTACGTATTGAAACACTTGAATGTTCCTGTATACGGAACGAAATTGACGCTCGGACTCGTGGAAAACAAGCTCAGAGAAGCGAACTTGCTTGGTGAGACGAAACGGATTCTGATCCATGCGGATTCGGAAGTACAACTCGGAAACACATTGAAAGCGACCTTCTTCAAGACTAATCACAGTATTCCGGATTCCGTCGGAATCTGTATCGAAACACCGGAAGGCAATGTAGTGCATACAGGAGACTTTAAGTTCGACCATACTCCGGTAAATGACCAATATGCGGATCTGCAGCGTATGGCTGAGATCGGGAGCAAGGGAGTATTGGCTCTTCTGTCAGACAGCACGAACGCAGAAAGACCAGGCTTCACACCTTCCGAGAAGAACGTGGGCATCGTGCTGGAAGATATTTTCCGCAAGGCCGAGCAGCGGGTGGTTGTTGCAACGTTTGCATCCAATGTGCACCGCATCCAACAGGTTGTCAACGCAGCTGAATCCACGGGCCGTAAAATTACGGTTATCGGAAGAAGCATGGTCAACGTGGTGTCCATTGCCGCTGAGCTTGGATACTTGTACATTCCGGACGGCATGCTGATCGAACCTGAAGAGGTTAACAAAATGGCGGCCGATCGCGTTGTCGTATTGTGTACAGGCAGTCAAGGAGAGCCGATGTCAGCGCTCACACGCATGGCGCGTTCCACTCACCGCAAGGTGGATATTCTGCCGGGGGATACGGTTATCATTGCAGCGACACCGGTTCCAGGTAATGAAAAATATGTCGGCCGTACGATTGATGAGTTGTTCCGTCTTGGAGCAGACGTGATTTATAGTGGATCCAATTCGGGCGTCCACGTATCGGGTCACGGCAGCCAGGAAGAACTTAAGCTGATGCTGAATCTGATGAAACCGCAATTTTTCATCCCTGTCCATGGCGAATACCGGATGCAGCGCCGACACGCTCTGTTAGCAGAGTCCGTTGGTGTTGATCCCGATAACATCTTTATTACCGATATCGGTGAAATTGTGGAAATTCAAGGCGGCTCGGCCCGCAAAGCCGGCAAAGTTACCGCTGGCAATGTTCTGATTGACGGACTTGGCGTTGGTGACGTAGGAAACATCGTACTGCGCGATCGCAAGCTTCTGTCCCAGGACGGAATTCTGGTCGTTGTCGTTACCTTGAGCAAGCAAAACGGTTCCATCGTATCCGGTCCTGATATTATTTCGCGTGGATTCGTATACGTACGGGAATCCGAAGGGCTTCTGGATGAAGCCAATCGTATCGTTTCCAGCACGCTTCAGAAGCTGATGAGTGAAAACGTGAATGAATGGGCGTCACTGAAGACCAGCGTAAAAGACGCTTTGGGACGCTTCTTGTATGAACAAACACGTCGCAGACCGATGATCTTGCCGATCATTATGGAAGTCTGATACAAGATAACAACATTAATCAGGCACACAGTCGCCCCTTTTTCGCAGGTAATAATTGGACGGTTCCCGCGAAAGAGGGGCTATTTATAGGTTAATCCTAAAACTTCTCCGAGTCATTTCGGCAGAAGTTTTTTTGTGGTTTATGCAATGTCGACCTCATGCTGAAGCATCAGATAAGCATAAAATAGTCCCGTCATTTGCCATACTAAGGTTTAGCTATGTGTTGGTTGCAGCAGCTAGACATTAAGATAAAGGCAGGGATGCGCAGTGGACAACGATCAATGGATGACCGGCAGCAGAAAAGGAGAATGGACTGGTGAGACGGAGGCTCCTCAGGTCATCCCCACCGAGGAAGCCAAGAAAGCGGCCGTGACGGAAACCATACAGCAGCTGGGACAGACGGGGCTTCCGACCGGTGGGGAATCGAACGTATTTTGCATGACGATAATTGGACAAATCGAGGGCCATATCGTGCTGCCTCCGCAAAATAAAACGACCAAATACGAGCATATGATTCCACAGCTCGTGGCAGCTGAACAAAACCCGCGGATCGAAGGACTCTTGATCATTCTCAATACCGTTGGCGGTGACGTGGAAGCCGGACTTGCCATTGCCGAGATGATTGCATCGCTCAGCAAACCGACCGTAACGGTAGTCATTGGAGGCGGGCATAGTATCGGCGTCCCGATCGCTGTAGCAGCAGACCACTCGATCATCGCGGAGAGCGCGACGATGACCATTCACCCGATACGCATGAGCGGGTTAGTCATTGGCGTGCCGCAAACCTTTGAATACATGGAGAAAATGCAGGAGCGTGTCGTTCGTTTTGTGACGAGCCATTCGAGGATAACAGAGGAACAGTTTAAGGATCTGATGTTTAAAACCGGTGAATTGAACAGGGATATCGGTACCGCGGTTTCGGGTACAGACGCCGTCAAATATGGCCTCATGAACGAAGTGGGGGGAATCGGGCAGGCATTAAGCCGGTTGAACAGTATGATTGCAGAACGTAAAACGATAAGCCCTGGGGGGATAACGCAATGATATGGTACAGCGTCATCCCTTTGGATCCGGCCGGGCTGCTGCAAGGAGAGCAGGCAGTCGTTACGTCCAGGGAAATTCGGGTTGAAGGAATACTGATGGAAGTTGAACCGATGTCAGAGGACCAGGCGAAAATTGTCCGTTTACTCGACTGCGGGCTTCAAGATTACTTGAATCCACGCTATTCTCCGGGGGCAATGATTCGCTATATTCCGACGGTAGAAAATGAGGCTAAAGGCTGAAAACAGAACATAGGTACGCCACCGAATATTATGCTATAATATGGATTCGGGGGTGACACTTTTGGCAAAACGGAAAAGAAAGAAGAAGGCAGCCTTTGCAGCCGTTTTGAAGTATGAAATTTATGGGATTGTATTGATGACACTTTCGGTCATTGCATTATCCGGAGAAGCACCGGTGGGGCGTTCCCTGTCCAAGATGTCGGGATATCTGCTGGGCAAGTATTATTTTATCATCCCCCTAATCGGCATTTATTACGGGTTAATGGTGATGATTCACCGGAAATGGCCCAAACGCTGGAACAGCAGACGCACCGGTGTCCTTCTCTTGGTGTTATCGCTAACTTTAATGAGCAGTATTGCAGGTTTGGAGTCGAAGCTGGCCCCGATTGGACAATTGAATGCGTCAAATGCGCTGAGCCAGATACATAGTGATTTGCAAGGCGAGCTTCTTCATGCCGGGGCAGATGATGGACATCATCCCGTCATGGGCAGAGACATCAGTGGCGGTTACATTGGAGCGTTGCAGTTTGCCTTTCTGTTAATGCTGTTTGGCAGCATAGGGGCCAAGTTGATTGTAATTGTCATGCTGTTTATCAGCTTCATGCTGATCACCAACCTGTCCTATGTTGATTTAATGCGGATGTTCCGCGTGAGGGTTGTAAAGGCCGGAGAACGGATTCAGAAAAAAGTGAACAGCCACCAGACCAAATCAAGAGCGGCAGCAAAATCAAGCGCGAAGGAACAACGTATGCAGCTGCCGGAGGATCTGGATGAGGACGATGATCTGGATGATATGGAGGGCATGAGGTTACCGCGCCGCAAGGCGCCGCAATTCTTCCAGCTGTTCGGTTCCAAAGGGGGCAAACGGGACGAAGCAGTAGAAGAGGCCCGGGATGCTGCGGATGAAGCGTCTCCGGTATTTACGGTTGGTAACGGACATGGTGCTAAGGAGAAAGAGGAGGTCGTCCTCTTCAACAGTCAGGTCCAACCGGAGGAAGAAGCGGACGTGATTTCTCCTGCAGTGGAATCCGTGCCTTCATCGCCGATTATTCGCGATTTCTTCGAGCAAGTGAAACAAGAAGGCCGCCTGGATGACGAGTACGATGATCACGAAGCGGTGATACCTTCGGCACAAGAGGAATCTCCGGGGAATACCGCCGCGATTCCTGAGCCCCTCGTTGGCAGCCTTGAAGCTTCAAATGGCGAGTTGAGTGGAGTTACACCTGCTGCTGCGGATAACGGAGGGCAGGAGGGAACAGCACCGGCAGCACCGCCGGCTCCCCCACCCAAGCCGTACAAGCTGCCTCCATTCCGGCTGCTATCAAAACCCAATAACGGCGGTAAGGGTGGAGACCAGAACGATTATATGCAGACAGCGCGCAAGCTGGAAGCCACACTGGAAAGCTTCGGGGTTCGAGCCAAGGTGCTGGAGGTTGTTCGGGGGCCATCGGTAACCCGCTATGAAATTCAGCCGGACATCGGGGTTAAAGTCAGTCGGATCGTCAATCTGACCGATGATATTGCACTTGCGCTTGCGGCCAAGGATATTCGGATGGAAGCGCCGATTCCCGGCAAATCAGCCATCGGGATCGAAGTGCCGAACAACGAAGTTTCACTAGTTACGATGAGAGAGGTTATGGAGACGCCGACGTTCCAGGACGCGGAATCGAAGCTTTCGATTGCATTTGGTCGTGATATTTCGGGCCAGACCATTGTCGGTAACTTGGCACGGATGCCCCATCTTCTTGTTGCAGGTGCAACGGGTTCGGGTAAATCCGTATGTATCAACGGCATTATTACCAGCATTCTGTATAAAGCGAAGCCGGATGAGGTTAAATTCCTGATGGTCGATCCGAAGATGGTTGAGCTCAATGTCTACAACGGGATTCCGCATTTGATGGCACCGGTGGTAACCGATCCGAAGCGGGCATCCTTGGCACTTAAGAAAATCGTGGTAGAGATGGAGAAGCGGTATGAGCTGTTCTCCAAATCCGGGACGCGAAATATTGAGGGCTACAACAATCTGATGAAGGATAATTTGCCGGCAGTGTTGCCGTATATCGTCGTTATCGTGGACGAGCTGGCCGATTTGATGATGGTTGCAGCCAACGATGTGGAAGACGCGATCACGCGACTGGCCCAAATGGCCCGTGCTGCGGGGATCCACCTGATCATCGCGACGCAGCGTCCATCAGTCGACGTTATTACCGGGGTCATTAAAGCGAACATTCCGTCGCGCATTGCCTTTGGTGTGTCATCGCAGGTTGATTCCCGGACGATTCTGGACATGGCGGGGGCGGAGAAGCTGCTTGGCCGCGGAGATATGCTGTTTATGCCGATGGGCTCCTCCAAGCCGATCCGCGTCCAGGGTGCTTTCATGAGTGATCATGAAGTCGAGAATATTGTGGATTTTGTCCGTGACCAAGGACAGGCGGAATATGACGAGTCGCTGGTGCCTGAGATAGAGGAATCCGCCGGCGCGGACGAAGAAGAATTGGATGAGTTGTATGAACAGGCGGTGACTATCGTATTGGAAGCTAAGCAAGCGTCCGTATCGCTGCTGCAGCGGAGAATGCGCGTAGGTTATACCCGTGCAGCGCGTCTCATCGATTCGATGGAGGCACGTGGGGTTATCGGACCTTATGAGGGAAGCAAACCGCGGGAAGTGCTGATGTCCATGGAGCAATATCAACAACAGCAGAATCGAATCAGTTAAGGGAGCCGATCCCACAACTTCAAACAAAGGAAGCGAACAACCAGACTGCTGGGTTGATCGCTTCCTTTTTTGTTGGTTCACGTGGTGCTATTCATTTTGCGGTATTTGCTTGCCGTCAGTTTCATAATTTTCTTAAAGGTTCGGTCAAAATGCGTCAGGCTTTCAAAGCCGATGGATTCGGCGATGTCCACGATTTTCAGGTCCGTATCCGTTAGAAGGCGCTGCGCTTCGCGAATACGGGTGAGGTTCAAATAATTAATGATCGTAAAGCCCGTAATTTCTTTGAATATCCGGGACAGGTAGAACGGGCTGATGTAGAAGGTTTCGGCTAATTGCTGCAGCGTGATTTTGTCTGCATAATGGACGTGAATATACTTAACGACGTCCGTGATTTTCTGATGGAGCGGATTCATGGACGTGTGAGCAGGCAGCGAGGCGGAATGGGTTAACCGGGAGGTTTTAATGAGTAACTCCGTAAGCAGCACCTGCAGCATATACTCGTACGAAGCGGCGCTTTCTCGGATTTCATCGGCCATCTTATTCAAAATTTGCATGATGATTGCTTGCTCTGGAACGGTTAAACGCAGCAGTGGTCTATCCTGATTAAACATGTTCAGCAATCCGGATGCCAGCAAGGGATGGCCTTTTCCCAGAAAAGAATCGCTAAAATTAATGACGATACGTTCATGCTCCGGATCGCCTTGTCCCGAGGTTTTATGAACGTCGAATTTATTGATGAGAATGAGGTCTCCCGCCTGGATGGTGTACAGTTTTTCTTTTATAAAATAATGACGCTCGCCTGTAACCAAATAGTAGATTTCATAGGTTCCGTGATAATGGTTATTTCGTTCAAAGGGCTTGGTGCGATGAATGCGATGGTAGTAAAATTCCCCTTCTTCTTCCCCGTAGGTTACGGTGTGGGTATCGCTGGATATCATAATCTGCCCCCGCTTCGTTTCATTTCATTCATGATCAGGTCATTCTAATCCTTCAGTTATATTGTACCAACTTCTATTAAGCAAAACAAAGCAAGATATGTTGAATGAGCCTTCAATTTCGCAATAAAAGTGAAGAAATCCAACTGATGATGCTGTAGCATAGTAGGTAAATCTACAGAAATGGACGGTGTTATCATGAGACCTTTTATGGATGAACATTTTTTGCTCAATAACGAGACTGCACGCACCTTATACCATGATTATGCAAAAGACATGCCAATCATCGACTACCACTGTCATCTGAGTCCGCAGATGATCGTTGACAATCACAGATTTGAGAACTTGACCGAAGCGTGGATTAACGGCGATCACTACAAATGGCGGGCAATGCGAGCCGCTGGAGTAGAAGAGGCATACATCACGGGCGGCCCGGGTGTGAGTGATTATGATCGCTTCTTGGCTTGGACGCGCACCGTTCCGATGACGATTGGCAATCCGTTATTTCATTGGTCTCATCTGGAGCTGCAAAGACTATTCGGCATTCAGGATATCATTAATGAACAGAATGCTCCGCAGATATGGGAAGCAGCAAACAAACGACTGCAGGAAAATGATTTGACCACACGGGGATTGATCGTTTCAAGCCGCGTGAAAGTGGTCTGCACGACCGATGATCCGACGGATAGCTTGGAATATCATATCAAGCTGGCGGAGGAAGGCGATGCCGGTTTTCAGATGCTTCCGTCATTCCGTCCGGACAAGGGACTGGAGATTAACCGGGAGACGTTCCTGCCGTGGGTGAAATTGTTGGCGGGCCGAAGCCGGATGGAGATTACGGAGTATTCGGCATTCCTGAAGGCACTTGAGCAGCGGGCAGAGTTTTTCCATTCGGTTGGCGGCCTTGTATCTGATCATGCACTGGATTACGTGCCTTATCAAGAGGTTACCGAGACTCAAGCGGCTGACATCTTCCTGAAAGCGCTTAATGGGGAGCGGGTTTCCCGTCAGGAAGAGGATCAATTCAAAACGTATACGCTGCTTTTTCTGGGCCAAATCTACGCAAGACTCGGCTGGGTCATGCAATTTCATATTAACGCCCAGCGCAACAATAACACCCGGATGTTCCGACAATTGGGTCCGGATACGGGTTATGATTCCATTCACGACAGTCCAATCGCGGTACCGCTTGTAAAGCTGATGGATCGGCTCGATCAAGAGCGGTCACTTCCACGAACGATTCTTTATTCGCTTAACCCAAGCGATAACGATATTCTCGCAGCACTTATCGGCAGTTTTCAAGGCGACGGTATTCCGGGCAAAATCCAGTTCGGTTCTGCCTGGTGGTTCAACGATACCAAAGACGGTATGGTCGACCAGATGAGCAAACTCGGCAATATGGGATTATTAAGCCGATTTGTCGGCATGCTGACCGACTCCAGAAGTTTCTTGTCATATACCCGTCATGAGTATTTCCGGCGGATTCTTTGCAATCTCCTCGGAGATTGGGTTACAAGGGGAGAGGCACCGGATGATCTTCCATGGCTCGGGGGAATCGTCCAGGATATTTGTTACAACAACGCCGAGAGCTATTTTCGATTTGGCCGGACGGAAGGGAGATAAGACATGGATGCGAAGACAGATCGTGGCCGGGCATTGAGGTTGGTAGGACGCGATTCTTTACAAATACAACAGCGACATGACCAGGATATGTTGAACCTTCCCGTTAAAGTGCTGCAAATAGGCGAGGGCAATTTTCTAAGAGGGTTCTTCGATTGGATGATATATGAATGCAACCGGCAGGGTCTGTTCCAGGGAAGCGTGGCCGTCAGTCAGCCAAGACCTGGGGGAGCACGCAAGCTGGAGCAGCTTCGGGAACAGGACGGGATATACGGCTTGCTGACCCGAGGCCTGCAGAATGGCCGGAAGATCGAGGAGGAGTTATGGATCCCGGTGTTCTCGGAGATGATTGACCCCTATGCGGAATGGGGGCATTTCTTGAGTGTGGCCGAGCTGGATTCCCTGGAGATCATCGTCTCCAATACAACGGAAGCGGGTCTCGTATATCAGTTTAGTGACTGGAATCCGTCGGAAGCGCCGATGTCATTCCCCGCTAAGCTTACCATGCTTTTATATCGGCGTTATGAGCGTTATGAAGGCTCGCCGGACAAGGGCCTGTTGATCCTCCCATGCGAGCTGCTGGAACGAAACGGGGATATCTTGCGATCGATTGTACTGCGGCATGCGGAAGATTGGGGACTTTCGCCGGCTTTTCGGAGCTGGGTTGAGGAATGCAACCTGTTTCTGAACTCGCTTGTGGATCGGATCGTAACCGGATATCCGGAAGAGGCCGAGCGCTATTTTGACCAATGGGGTTATGAAGACCGATTGTTGAACACGGCGGAGCCCTATTATTTCTGGGCTATTGAGGGCGACCCTTCATTGGAGTCCAGGCTGCCCCTCCAGTCGGCAGGTCTTCAGGTAAGCTGGGTGCCTGATCTGACGCCGTACCAGGTAAGAAAAGTAAGAATCTTGAATGGAACGCATACGCTGATGGCTTCCATCGGCTTGCTTCACGGTTTCACTGAAGTGAAAGAAATCGCAGAGAGCATGGAATGGGGAGAAGATATTCGCAGCGGAATGCTGCAAGAAATCGTCCCCTTGGTGCCTCTCCCGCCGGAAGAGGTTACGGCTTATGCCGAAACGGTGTGGGAGCGATTCCGCAATCCTTTTCTTCGGCATAAGCTCCAGGATATTGCCATGAACAGCATCTCCAAGTTCAAGGTGAGGCTTTTGCCAAGCTTAAAGGAATATGCCAGCTCGCACAATACGCCCCCAAGCCTCATGACTCGGGGATTGGCCTCTTTGATCCGTCTGTATCATGCCAAACAAGTAGAAGAGCAGTGGTACGGAACGCGTCTTGATGGTGAACGGATGCTGTTAAGAGATGATCCGGACAGTCTGATGACATTCTATCAAGCGTGGCAAAAGGTAGAAGACGGGGAATGGAGCATACGTCAGCTTGTGGCATCCATTCTTGGCGATCAGGCTTTGTGGGGCGAGGATTTGAACCGGATACCCAATCTTCATGAAGCGGTAAGCCGTTATATCGAAGAAATGGAGCTGATCGAGACATGAGCGACATCGTCATACTTCATCACAAGGACGACGTCGGTATCGCGCTTCGTCCTTTGTCGGCAGGAGAACATGCCATCGGTTTTCTGAACGGGAAGGAGCATGCGATCGAGATAACCGAGAATGTGCCAAAAGGTTACAAGGTAGCTCTTCGATTAATAGAGCCGGGCAGCCATGTTTTGAAATTCGGCTATTCGATCGGATTGGCGAAGGAAGTCATTTTGCCGGGGAGATGGATCCATACCCACAATTTGAAAACCGGACTATCCGGTGAAGTGGAGTATCAGTATAAGCCTGGTGCAGAAGCAGCGGCTCAGGAATCACCGACGGTTATGGAATCCCCAACGTTCCAGGGGTATATCAGACCCAGCGGTCAGGTTGGGATCCGCAACGAAATTTGGATCATCAACACCGTCGGCTGCATTAACAAAACCTGCGAGCTGTTAGCGCGCATGGCTGGCCAGCAGTTCCAGGGGAGAGGCATTGATGGGGTTTATCACTTCCCGCATCCCTACGGCTGCTCGCAGCTTGGAGATGATCTAAGCCATACCCAGCGCCTGCTCTCGTCCCTGGCCCAGCATGGCAATGCGGCAGGCGTGCTTATTATCGGGCTCGGCTGCGAGAACAACCAGATCGATCAAATGCAGGCGATGATTGGCGAGCAGGAAGGGAAACGGATCCAATATATGCGTGCTCAGGACATGGAGGATGAATTGGAGGAGGGGTTGTCCCTCATCTCGGAGCTTGTGGAATATGCCGAGACTTTCAAACGGTCTGCGGTTCCTCTGTCCAAGCTGAAGATCGGACTGAAATGCGGCGGGTCTGACGGTCTGTCGGGCATTACAGCCAATCCGCTGGCGGGCCGTATTGCGGATACCATCACCGCTCACGGCGGTACTGCTCTTCTGACAGAGGTGCCGGAGATGTTCGGAGCCGAAACGATCCTGATGGATCGGGCCGCCAACGAGCAGGTGTTCCAGGATATTACGTTGCTCATTAACAATTTCAAGCAATATTTCGTATCGCACGGACAGGAAATCTATGAAAATCCTTCTCCCGGTAATAAAGACGGCGGCATCACAACCCTGGAGGAGAAATCGCTGGGGTGTACTCAAAAAGGGGGAAACGCCACCGTATCCGATGTACTCCGTTACGGCGTAAGATCAACGAAGCCGGGGTTAAACCTGATCGAGGCGCCAGGCAACGACCTTGTATCGGTTACGGCCCTGGCTGCAGCGGGGGCCCACCTCGTGCTGTTCACGACGGGGAGAGGGACGCCGTTTGGCGGTCCGGTTCCCACCGTCAAAATCGCGACAAATTCCGAACTGGCCGCTCGTAAAAAGCATTGGATTGATTTTAATGCAGGAGCTTTGCTGGAAGGTAAAAGCATGGATGAGCTTCATGAGGAACTCATGCATCGTATTGTCCAATTAGCCTCGGGCGTTGAACAGACGAGAAATGAACGCAATGGCTTCCGGGAAATATCCATTTTTAAGGATGGCGTCATTTTATAGCGTGTGCTGTTGGAACAAGATTAAAAAAGAGGAGGAGCCTATATGTCCAATCCCATTCAGCAGCAAGAACAGTTGACCATGTCACCCCTAGAACTCGGCACC
Organism: Paenibacillus sp. QJM3NY_38; assembly: GCF_056173265.1. Taxonomy (NCBI): domain Bacteria; kingdom Bacillati; phylum Bacillota; class Bacilli; order Caryophanales; family Paenibacillaceae; genus Paenibacillus; species Paenibacillus sp. QJM3NY_38. Next base: position 4,617,379 of record NZ_CM149665.1, on the reverse strand, counting down.
AAGGCTTGCCAATCGATCATGAAAATGTATTCGCCGGAGCAGCTGCCGCCCGCAGGACGGTGGCATTACCACCAGGGTGTATTTCTGGTTGGAATGTCTCAATTATGGAAATTTAGCGGTGAATCAAAGTTTTTGGATTACGTTAAGGGCTATGTCGATCATTTGGTGGATTCCAACGGGAATCTGCTGCTGGAGCGGGGGGAGCTGGATTCCGTTCAAGCGGGCCTGCTCCTGATGGAGCTGGATGCTGTATGTCCCGAACATCGGTACAGGGCTGCCGCGGATAAACTGCTCCGTCTGTTATCTACTTTGAATCGGACCACCGATGGAGGATACTGGCATAAGGATCGCTACCCTTACCAGATGTGGCTGGACGGCTTGTATATGGGCGGCGTGTTCACGATGAAATATGCCCAGCAGTATAATAAACCCCATTTATTTGATGAAGTGCTGTTCCAGGAGAGGTTGATGCGCTCACATACCAAGGATCAGGCAACCGGGTTATTTTATCATGCCTGGGACGAGAGCAGGACGATGCCTTGGGCTGATCCGGTTAGCGGGCAATCTCCGGAATTTTGGGGACGCGCCTTAGGCTGGTATGCGTTGTCGATCGTGGAGTTCCTTGATTTACTGCCTGAGGACCATCCGGCGAGGGAAGAACTGGCTGTTGTGCTCCGTGAATTAAGCGAAGCGCTGGTGCGTTATCAGGATCCGCTTACCGGACTGTGGCATCAAGTTATAGATAAAGGGGCCCGGGAGGACAATTGGCTGGAAACCTCTTGCTCCAGTCTCTTCATATATACCTTGGCTAAAGGGATTCGACTCGGTTATCTGGATTCATCCTTGATCTCCCATGCAAGACATGGATATAACGGCCTGGCTCAATCCGTATATATGGATGGTCAGGGGCATCTGGTCATGCCTAAGATCTGTATCGGTACAGGTGTCGGCGATTATAAGCATTATGTGGAAAGGCAGCAATGCGAGAATGACCTCCATGGTGTTGGGGCGTTAGTCATGGCGTGCGTTGAGCTTGGCAGGATATAAGGATTAATCCTTGGTCGAGCGTTAAATCTATTCTGAACATTAAAGAGCTGTTCCTCTGAGAAAATCTGAGGAACAGCTCTCTTTGTGCTGCGATGATGTGCTGTCTTCGTTCAGTCCTCTCGCCGAACAGGTGCATAGGAAACTGGCAGGCTTGTCATAATAACGGTAGCGAGGCTTGTTAAACCACAAGAGAAAGGTAGAGCGCAGCATGAAAAACTCAAGAATCTGGATTCTAATAAGCATTGCGATTCTGTTGTCTGCCGTTGTCTTCGCTCAGGGAGGCCTGGGAACAGATCATTCGAATCTTCAGGAAGCTTTGCCAACCTTTAGCCAGCAGACCATCAAATTTGGTTCTACCGGCGAAGATGTGTATGAGCTGCAAGGCCGTCTGAAACACCTGGGCTTTTATCACGGGAAAATTGACAGCGTATTTGGCTCCAAAACCCAAGGAGCCGTTAAATGGTTCCAATCGGAGTTTGGCATGAAGGTAGACGGTATCGTAGGACCGAAGGTCAAGCTTAAACTGTATAATGCAACCAAGGATTTCCGTCCGACTGCTCCGAAGGCTCATGAAGGTGGAGGCGGTGCAGCTGCCGGTGGTGGCGGAGGTTCAGCAAACAATGAAAGCGGCAATAACAACTTAGCCTCATCTGATTCAATGGGCCTTTCAGAGAACGATTTGAGAATCATGGCGAATGCCGTATATGGCGAAGCGCGAGGAGAGCCGTTCGAAGGCCAGGTTGCCGTAGCGGCGGTTATTCTCAACCGGGTAAAATCACCAAGCTTCCCGAATACGCCGCATGGGGTTATATTTGAGCCGAGAGCCTTTACCGCGGTAGCCGACGGTCAAATATGGCTTGAACCGAACGAGCAGGCGAAGAAAGCAGTACAGCAGGCGCTGAGCGGCTGGGATCCGACAGGAGGCTGCCTGTACTATTTCAATCCGAAAACGGCCACCTCGCCATGGATTTGGACCCGCCCTCAAGTCAAAACCATCGGTCAACATATATTCTGTATGTAAGCCGTAAACAACAGCAACCGGGGCCTGTCTTCGGTTGCTTCTTCACTTTGCAATGGGTTAGAATGAAAGTTATCGATGAAGTAAATTTTGGCAACGACAATCCATGATGTAAGGGGATATGGACCTTGACGAAAACGGAATTTGAACACGGTACAGTCGGAGGAATTCGGATTCACGTATTACCGACCAACCGATTCAAGACATTTGCGATATCGCTTTACGCCGGAAGTCCGTTAGCAGAAGAAACCGTGACCACGACCGCGCTTACACCTTTTGTGCTGCGCAGAGGGACCGTTTCCTATCCGGAAACGCGAGCTTTCCGAGAACAGCTGGAGCAGCTGTACGGCGCCGGATTTGGATTTGACGTGTATAAGCGCGGCGATTATCAGATCGTGCACTTTCGCATGGATACGATCAATGACTCTTTTGTTAAGAGTCCGGAGAGCCTTCTGCGCTCTTCATTTGCTTTTTTGGGCGAAGCTTTCACCCAGCCCGTGTTAGAGAATGGAGCATTCCGCAAATCTTATGTACAGACCGAGAGAGACACGGTTCGCAAGAAGCTGGAGTCCATCGTCAATGATAAGATTCGTTACGCTGCGGAGCGCTGCATCGAGGTTATGTGCAAGAACGAACCGTATCGGCTGCATCCGTTAGGAGAACGGAAGGACCTTGACGGTATCACGCCGGAAGGCTTGTATGAGTCCTATCAGAACTGGCTTAATGAATCCGTTCTGGATCTGTATGTGGTTGGCGATACGAGTTTGGATGAGGTGAAGAAGCTCGTAGAGGAGCATTTTAAACTGAACAGAGCAGCAAGCAAGGATTATGTTCCTTCCTCCACGCGAACGGCAGCGAGCGGGACGCAGACGGTCGTGGAAAAGCTGGACATTAATCAAGGCAAGCTCAACATGGGTCTGAGAAGCACCATTACTTACGGAGATGACGAGTATGCCGCCGCGCTGTTGTATAACGGGATTTTGGGCGGTTACCCGCATTCAAAGCTGTTCGTTAACGTGAGGGAGAAGGAAAGTCTGGCGTATTACGCGTCGTCCCGTTATGACGGCCATAAAGGAATCGCAACCATCCAGTCCGGCATCGAGGTTCAAAATTTCGAGAAGGCTGTCCAAATTATTCAACAGCAGCTCGATGACATGGCCAAGGGTGCCATTACGGATATCGAAATGACCCAAACAAAAGCCATGATCCGCAACGTTATTAAGGAAATGCAGGATTCGGCCTTTGAGATGATTGCGTATGATTTCAACCGCACGCTGTCGGGCCGGGAACGTACGCCGGATGAGCTGCTGCAGCAGGTGGAAGGCATTACAGTGGATGATGTGAAGCAAGCGGCTTCGGCATTTTCGCTGGATACGATCTATTTCCTGAAAGGTCAAAAGGAGGAATAGCCGGTGGAGAGCATTCATTATGACAACCTGCAGGAAACGCTGTATTACGAAGTGATGGATAACGGTCTGCACGTGTATGTGCTGCCTAAACCCGGCTTCCAGAAAACCTATGCGACCTTTGCAACCAAATATGGTTCGGTGGATAACCATTTTAAGGTTGAAGGCGAGTCTGAAACTCGCGTTCCTGATGGCATTGCGCATTTTCTTGAACACAAAATGTTTGAGGAGCCGGAAGGCGATATTTTTGCCAAGTTTGCCTCGAACGGCGCCTCGGCGAATGCCTTTACTAGTTTTGACCAAACGGTGTATCTCTTTTCTGCGACGGAGAACATCCATGAAAATTTGGAGACGCTGATTAATTTCGTGCAGAACCCATACTTTACCGATCAGAACGTAGAGAAGGAAAAAGGGATTATCGGGCAGGAAATCAACATGTATCAGGACAATCCGGACTGGCGCGTATACTTCGGTCTTATCGAAGCGATGTACAAGGTGCATCCGGTGCACATCGATATTGCCGGTACGGTGGAATCCATCGGAACGATTACGAAGGAAGATCTGTATACGTGTTACAATGCCTTTTATCATCCGAGCAACATGCTGCTGTTCGTGGTGGGCGGCGTAGATCCTGTTGAAACGATGAACCTGATCCGTTCGAATCAAGCCGGAAAATCGTATGAGAAGCAAGGCTCCATCGAGCGTTTATTCGATCCGGAGCCGCAGGGAGTTGAAGAGAAGCGGCGAGAGAGCCGGCTGGCCGTATCCCTGCCGAAATGCCTGTTCGGCTTCAAGGAGAAGCATGTCGGACTAACGGCCGAGGAGCAGCTGCGCCGAGATTTGACAACGAAGCTGATGATGGACCTTCTGTTCGGATCCAGTACGGAATTGTATCAGCAGCTGTATGACGAGGATTTGATATCCGACAGCTTCGGCCATGAATATAACAGTTCACCCCAATATGCGTTCTCTGCGGTGGGCGGAGACACGAAGGATCCGGACCAACTTCTGGAGCGCATCCGCACAGAGGTGGATAAGTTAAAAGCAACCGGATTTCAGGCATCCGACTTTGAGCGTGCCCGCAAGAAGAAAATGGGCGGATATTTGCGCATGCTCAATTCCCCTGAAAATATTGCTCATGAATTCACTCGCTATCAGTTCCGCGGGGCGGATTTCTTTAAGGTTCTACCGGTTTATGAATCCATTACCATAGATGATGTAAACCGCCGTCTGCGGGAGCATATCGACTGGGATCAATTGGCCGTATCGATCGTTGTGAGTCCGTAATGAAGCAAGACATGGGAAGAGAATTGAAACCGATCGGGGAAATGACGGTACTGATCACGGGTGCCAGCAGAGGTATTGGAGCGGCTGTTGCCGAGCGTTTTGCTTCGGTACGCATGAATGTCGTTATCCATTACATGAATTCGCATGAAGCGGCCAATGAAGTTGCCCGCCGCTGTATGGCCTATGGTGCTAAGGTGTTAACTGTATCCGCGGATCTTCGCGACAAAGAGCAAATATTGCGCATGAAAGAGAAGCTTCAGAGTCATGATATGGAGCCGGATATCCTGGTTAACAACGCCGGGGTATCCCATTACGGGCTTCTGTCTGACGTGACGGAAGAGGAGTGGGACACTTTGATGTCCATCAACCTGAGAGGGATGTTTCTGTGTTCCCAGGCGTTTATGGGGCGTATGATCTCCCAGCGATTTGGCAGGATTATCAATGTCTCCTCGATCTGGGGGTTGTCGGGTGCCTCCTGCGAGGTATTGTATTCAACAAGCAAGGGTGGCGTTAACGCTTTTACGAAGGCCCTTGCGAAGGAGCTTGCCCCATCAGGCGTGACGGTGAATGCCGTTGCCCCCGGCGCGGTGGATACGTCCATGCTGGGGCATTTGGAATCGGATGAGATCCGCATGCTGGAGGATGAAATTCCGGTCGGCAGATTGGCGCAGCCGGATGAGATTTCATCCCTGGTGTATTTTCTGGCGCTGCCCGAGTCGGGCTACATTACCGGGCAAGTGATCAGCCCGAATGGCGGTTGGGTGACCTGATCGTCATTCGTGGTGCAATTCACCACTCATAAGGTATTGGTTACGGGGACATATTACTATTGTTACTTTAAATCTGAATTGCCACCACGCAAAAGGAGGATTTAATTCATGTCATCCGTAATCAAAAACTTTGATTCCTGGAAGAAATTCCTGGGCGAGCGCGTCGTTCAAGCCGAGAAAGCGGGCATGAGTGAAGACACCATTTCTCAGCTGGCTTATGAGATCGGTGATTTCCTCGATGAGAAGGTCGACCCGCAAAACTCATCTAACCGGGCACTGAAAGAATTGTGGGATGTAGGTAACGAGGAAGAACGCCACGTTATCGCGCGTCTGATGGTGAAACTGGCCAAGAACAACGCATAACCCTCTTGCAAAAAGCCCCCCGCGAACGGGGGCTTTTTGTCAAGAAAAAAGAATGTAATTTTCATGTCATCGTTAATACTTGCCTTTCATTTTTATTTTATATATCATTAACGTGACCCATTTTTCATTTGACCTGTTTTTGCGTGCAATTTTCGCTGGAATTTGTCGAATATTGATGGAAAAGAAGTGCAAAGAGGTGTCTTTGTGGAATCGAATCAATGGTACATGGAATACAAGATACATAAGAACCGGCCTGGTCTGCTCGGCGATATTGCTTCCGTATTAGGTATGCTCGAAGTAAACATCCTGACCATTAACGGGGTTGAAGGCCAAACTCGCGGAATGCTGCTGGAAACGGATGATGAAGAAAAAATTATCCTGATGGGCAAAATGTTAAACAAAATGAAAAATATTACGGTAACAGCCTTGAGACCGCCAAAACTGGTCGATATTTTGGCTGTCCGACATGGACGATATATTGACCGGGACTCGGATGATCGTAAAACGTTCCGTTTTACGCGTGATGAGCTCGGTTTACTTGTTGATTTTTTGGGTGAATTGTTCAAAAGGGAAGGTAATCAGGTTATCGGTCTTCGCGGAATGCCCCGCGTCGGCAAAACCGAGTCCATTATCGCCGGCAGCGTCTGCGCGATGAAGCGCTGGACCTTTGTTTCCTCTACGCTGCTCCGTCAAACCATTCGCAGTCAACTCTCCGAGGACGAGATGAATTCGAACAATGTTTTCATCGTTGACGGCATTGTGAGCACGATCCGATCCAACGAACGTCACTACCAGCTCCTGCAGGATATCATGGGGATGGAGAGCACGAAGGTGATCGAGCATCCGGATATTTTTGTTCGCGAATCCGAATATTCCTATGAGGATTTCGACATTATAATCGAATTGCGAAACAATCCGGAAGAGGAAATCGTTTATGATACGTTCACGGGCTCTTATAGTGACGATTTATAATATTGTTTTTGGCTTTGACCACGAATTTCTAAAGTAGGAGGTGATGGCATGTCCGAACTGGGACAGCAATTAAGGGAGGCGCGTCTACAAAAAGGGATGAGCCTTGATGATGTGCAGGAAATGACAAAAATACGCAAGCGATACTTGGAAGCCATCGAGGCAGGGGATTACAAAGTACTTCCCGGCAGTTTTTACGTGCGGGCATTCATCAAAACCTATGCGGAAGCGGTGGGGATTGACCCGGACGAACTGCTTGAAGGCCATAAACAGGATGTGCCTAAATCCGAACCGGAAGCGACGATGGAACCGGTTATTCAAAAACGTGCCGCCAGACCTTCAGCCGAACGGAACATGAAATGGCTGCCTACACTGCTGATGTGGACATTCCCGATTTTGATCGTTGTTGTCATTTACTTAGTGGCCATCAATTCGAATGAGCCTAAGGAAGAACCTCCGGTAAGCAATAATGATCAGACGCAGACGGATCAAGCGCAAAAGCCGGAAGACCCGGGGAATACGGATCCCGCCACGCCAGGTGACGGAGCGCAGGGCGGAGACAACACCACGGACGATACCGGTAATGGTAACGAAGGTACAGACGGTGAAGGAACAGACGCAACAGACGCAACGGACGGAACAGATGGCACGGACATCGAAGAACCGGGAAATACAACGCCTGGAGAAACGACGGTGACGCAGGACCGGACGGAAGGCAAGAACACCGTATTTAAGGTAACAGGCTCGTCTGTGAAGGTTGAGATTGTGGCAACGAGCGACGGTAAGAGCTGGGTAGAAGTGTATCGTGGCTACAATACCTCCGGGGAGAAGCTGGCTTTCCAAATGCTTGAGAATGGTGATTCTCTCAGCTTTGACCTGGATAGCCAGGGACTTTACGTGAAATCAGGGAATTCCGCTGCAACCACCATTACGGTTGGCGGCCAGCCCGTAACGGATGGAAAATCAACGTCGCGTATCTTGCTGGAGCCGGCTGATGGTTCCGCAAGCACGATGGACAACACGGGTACGGATGCCACAGGTACCACCACAGATACTACAGGTACATCGGATACCACAGATATCGAATAATTGCCTGTTCTCCAGGCCATCATAACAGCATGCAGCTGCATGCTGTTATTGCACTTCCTGGAAGAGGTGATGCTCTCGTGACGGTCAACTGGATTATATTCGGATTAGGCGTTATCGTCAGCCTCTTGGGCTACTATTTGATTCCAAGTGACTGGGGATATGGCATATTAGGCTTTGGACTGGCACATATTTTGCTCGGTATACTGAGCATGTTCCGCCGTCCGGTGCATGATGAGAAAGCTAGCAGTTGACGGAGCAGGCTTCGTTTTCGCCGGATGTTGGCGATAAGCGGAGTCTTTTTCGTTCACATTTATCCCGCTGATCTCGTATAGGATTAGACTTGGCTCACGGTTTTACCTATAATAGAAGCATTATCGCCAAATGAAAGGAAGGATTCACCATGGCTTCAGAAAGCTCATTTGATATCGTATCCAAAATGGATATGCAGGAACTTAACAATGCGGTTAATCAGGCGGAGCGGGAGATCGAGAACCGTTTTGACTTCAAGGGCAGCAAGAGCAGCTTGAAGCTGGACAAGGACGCACTGGTCATTGCATCCGATGACGAGTACAAACTCAACGCCGTTATTGATATTTTGCAAACCAAGATGGTGAAACGGGGCTTGTCGCTGAAAAATGTGGAGTACGGCAAGATCGAGCCGGCTTCCATGGGTACCGTTCGCCAGCGCCTGACCTTAAAACAAGGAATCGATCAGGAAAATTCGAAAAAGATCAACATATTGATCCGTGATTCCAAGCTGAAGGTCAAGAGTCAGATTCAAGGTGACCAAATTCGGGTAACCGGAAAAAGCAAGGATGATCTTCAGCAGATCATGCAGCTGCTTCGCAAAGCGGATCTTTCCCTGGACCTGCAATTCACGAATTTTAAATAAACGCCGCCACAGGCTCATATAGGATTGGATGGACAGGTTTGTTTCTTTTGACAGGGCGTGAGCGGAAATATTATACTAAAAAACGATATATAAGGATTAACGTATACATAGATTACTGGGGGATGAATATGACAGACAGCGCTTCACGCTTCGAACCCTTTAGGCTCTTGGGAAGAGCGACCCTATTGAAGTACAGATGGATAACAGTCGCGGGGTCTGCGAAAATTTCAAGACAACCCGTTGCAAGGGAGGTTGCCCCATGAATTTACCCAATCGTATCACGTTGGCCCGCATTTGCTTGATCCCTGTCATGATGATTTTTCTGCTGGTGGATTTTGATTTTTATCCGGCTCCTATTGTGTGGAATGATTTTGTCCTTCCCTACAACCAATTGATTGCAGCATTGATATTCATACTTGCAGCAAGCACGGATGGGATTGACGGATATTTGGCCCGGAAAAACAATATGGTGACGAACCTGGGTAAACTTCTGGATCCGCTCGCGGACAAACTGCTGGTGGCAGCCATCCTCATATCGCTTGTGGAGATGGGCAAATGCGAATCCTGGATTGCTGTAGTCATCATCAGCAGAGAATTCGCGGTTACTGGCTTGAGACAAATTGCACTCCTGGAAGGTTCCGTCGTTGCAGCAGGTCAATCGGGGAAAATCAAGACGGTGATTCAGATTGTGGCGATTGTCGCGCTTCTGATCAATAATTTCCCGTTTGTATTCTTGGGAATTCCGTTTGATGTCATTGCAATCTGGGCTGCAGCGATGATTACGATCTATTCGGGAATCGAATATTTTGTCCAGAACAGGCACCTTCTCAAAGGTACCGGGGCATAACGGCAATAGGAGCTATCCTATTGCTTTTTTCTTCCGCAGGGTAAGAACATAGTGAAAGCGGGTATTTGTGAAGAGATAGCAGACACAGGAGGATGGACGAATCATGAAAGCAGAAATCATTGCAGTTGGAACCGAACTTCTTCTTGGACAGATTGTGAATACCAATGCACAGTATTTGTCCAGACAGCTTGCTTCAATGGGAATCGATGTATACTATCAAACCGTTGTCGGGGATAACATGGAGAGACTCAAGGAGGCCTTGCGGCTGTCCAGCAGCAGAGCCGATATCGTTCTTCTGTCCGGTGGTCTGGGCCCCACACAGGATGACCTGACAAAGGATGCGCTCGCATCTTTTCTAAATCGTTCATTGCATATTGATCGGATGGCCATGGATCGGATTGAACGCTTCTTCCATGAACGGGGATCCGTAATGACCGAGAACAATCGGCGCCAGGCCCTGGCCATCGAGGGAGGGACTCCGCTTCCGAACGAAACAGGCCTCGCCGTCGGGAATGCGGTATCCCATGAAGGGACTCATTACATTGTGTTGCCGGGCCCGCCGAAAAGAGCTGATGCCGATGTTCGAGCAGGAGGCCAAGCCTTGGCTTCTGCAGCATGTGCTTACCGGAGAGCTTCCCATCTATTCGAAGATGCTCAAATTCGCAGGCATCGGGGAGTCCGCGCTTGATAAGCGCCTGGAGGACCTGATTACGGCCCAGACCGATCCGACGATTGCGTTGTATGCCAAGGAGGGGGAGGTCACCGTCCGAATCTCCACGAAGGCAGCCAGCGAGGCTGAGGCCATGGTCCGGCTGAATGAACTGGAAGCCCGGATCCAGGAGAGAGGTCCGGAATTTATGTATGCTAACGAGGATGTGCCCATTGAGAAAGTCATCGTGGATATGATGGCGGATCATAACTGGACGCTGAGCGCTGCGGAGAGCTGCACGGGAGGCCTTGTAGCGGAGACGCTGACCTCTATCCCCGGGAGCGCGTCCATGTTCCTTGGCGGGATCATCTGTTATACCAACCAGATCAAGGAGAAGCTTGTGCATATCCCGCATGCGCTGCTTGAGGGGGATGATGCGCCGGGAGCCGTCAGTGCGGAGGTTGCCGAAGCGCTTGCGGATCATGTCCGGATGGTAACCGACAGCGACTTTGGTTTATCGGTAACGGGCGTGGCAGGTCCAGGGTATGCTGAACGCAAGCCTATAGGCCTTGTTTACATCGGATTGTCTCAACGGGGAAAAGAAACGGAAGTGCACGAGCTGCACCTTCAGGGTAACCGTGAAACGATCCGGCTCCGAGCTGCGAAGGCGCTGCTCTACCGGCTTTGGCAGCGTCTTGTTGCCTCTAAACAGGTTTAGGGTTGCGGAATAGGGATATCCGCTATTCGAAAAAAGTAAATAATTTACACCTTGCTTGGCAGCTCTTCTTGAATTAACGAACAGTTCCGAGTATAATGGGAAATACGGAAGAACCGTGGCATATCGTATGATGTTGCCACGGTTCTTGTTGTTTATACATAAGGCATGGAGCATATACGGGAAGGGGTGCCGAATAAAAAAAACGAATGTATGTTCGAAAAAAAGCTTGGCAAACGTGTCAAAACAAGGTATGATATGACTATCAACAGTGAAGGGTTGTGGAACAATTGTCAGATCGTCGTGCTGCGCTGGAAATGGCGCTTCGTCAGATAGAGAAACAGTTCGGAAAAGGTTCCATCATGAAACTGGGTGAATCCACCCACATGCAAGTAGAGATTGTGCCGAGCGGATCGTTGGCATTGGATATAGCTTTAGGAACCGGCGGCTTGCCTAGAGGCCGGATTATTGAAGTATATGGACCGGAATCCTCCGGTAAAACAACAGTAGCCCTCCATGCGATTGCGGAAGTTCAGAAGGCTGGTGGACAGGCTGCATTTATCGATGCCGAGCATGCTCTGGATCCATCGTATGCAAGCAAACTGGGCGTTAACATTGATGAATTGCTGCTCTCCCAACCGGACACGGGTGAGCAGGCGCTGGAAATTGCGGAAGCTCTGGTACGCAGTGGTGCAGTTGATATCATCGTTATTGACTCGGTTGCTGCACTGGTACCAAAAGCTGAAATTGAAGGCGACATGGGTGACTCCCACGTAGGTCTGCAAGCTCGTCTGATGTCCCAGGCTCTTCGGAAATTGTCGGGTGCTATTAATAAATCGAAAACAATTGCCATCTTTATCAACCAGCTTCGTGAGAAGGTTGGTGTTATGTTCGGTAACCCTGAGACGACTCCAGGTGGACGTGCTTTGAAGTTCTACTCGACGGTTCGTTTGGACGTGCGTCGAATTGAGAGCATCAAGATGGGGAACGATGTGGTGGGTAACCGCACACGGATTAAGGTTGTTAAGAACAAGGTAGCGCCACCTTTCAAACAGGCTGAGCTTGATATTATGTACGGTGAAGGCATCTCTAGAGAGGGAAGCCTGATCGATATCGGAACGGAACTCGATATCGTGGATAAGAGCGGCGCATGGTATTCTTATTCAGGTGACCGTCTTGGCCAAGGACGGGAGAATGCAAAGCAATTCTTGAAAGAGAATCCGGAGATCGCTAGTGTTATCGAGAACAAAATTCGTGAAGCGAGCAATCTGACCACGGCTGTTCCTGAGCCTTCCGAGAAGGATAAGGAACAAGAGGAATTAGAAGAGCAAGAGTTGTTTAAAGTAGAGTAGTACATTGCTGGTTATCGATTACAGTGTTGAGGACCGTCCGGTGTTTGTAACGCCAGACGGTCTTCTTTGCATTTATTCAGACTTCCAGATGCAGTCTTGGTTATTTTACTCAGAAATGGTGCGGTAGTGAGAGGAGCGACATATGGAAGAAGAGAATAAGGAAATGTCGGAGCAGGCAGAAGCATCAGGTATAGGACATTTTCCGGACCATGAGGATTTGATTGTAACGTCAGTTGAAATGCTGAAAAAGCCCAAGCACCGATACCAAATCGCGTTTGGTCCGTACCTCATGACCGTTCATGAAGATGTGATGCTGAAATACCGGATGTTCAAGGGGAATGTTTTTCGCAAGGAAGAGCTTGAAGAAATTATCGTGGCGGATGAACGACAGAGGGCTTATGTAGAGGCGCTGAATCATCTGTCCAGGAAACCCAGAACAGCCAAGGAGATCACCCAGCGTCTGCAGCAAAAAGGTTTTGAGCCGAGCTGCATAGAGACGACGCTGGAGCGATTGGAGAAGGACAAGCTGATTGATGACGCGTTATACGCCAAGATGTGGACAGAGCAGCGAATGACAAGCCATAAGAAGGGACGGCTGTGGGTCAAACAGGAGCTGAGACAGAAGGGAATCGGCACGGAGCTGATCTCCGAGGCTCTGGGCGAGATCAGTGCAGATGCCGAATTGGAGAGCGCGCTTGCCGTGGGACGGAAAAAATGGCAGCAAACCCATGGAGAGATGCTGGATCGCAAACGTAAAACGGGAGCATATTTAATGCGTAGAGGCTTCGGCGGGGATCAGGTGCGTCAGGTGCTCAAGCGTTTGGTTGACGAGGATCAGGAAAAGGGCGAGTGGGACGACGAGCTGGAAGATTTCGAATAAAGGGCAGTTTAGGTACTTTTTCGCGAAAGAAATGGTTTCATTGGATGAAACTGACGTTTACCCATTGCTTTCCCTTGACAATATCTTTTTATAAATACTAAAATAAATATGAATCTTTTTATCATAAATTAGAATCCTTTTTCCTTCCAAAAAAGTGACTACTTTGTGAAAGATTCTTTAATCGCCAATTCATAGTGAAATGTATTCCGCTGGCTAAGGCGGGATTTGCGTACGTGATACGGCGTGCGCAGTATGGACGGCAGCTTCCACTGCCGGAAAATTTTATGTATGAATGAGTAACCTGACAATTGCACATTTCCCAAGGAATGCCTTGGAGGAACCAACGAGGAGGTGATCAGATGGATTCCATTTGGTGGATCATAATCGTTCTCGTTGTAGCCGCTATATTCTTTGGGTTCGGTTATTTTATTCGCAAATCCCTTGCAGAAGCTAAAATTTCCAGTGCCGAGCATGCCGCTTTGCAGATCGTAGAAAGTGCGAAGAAGGAAGCAGAAGCATTGAAGAAAGAAACGGTTCTCGAAGCTAAAGACGAAGTTCATAAAATTAGAGCCGAAGCTGAAAAAGACACTCGTGAGCGCCGGAATGAAATTCAACGGCAGGAGCGCAGATTGTTGCAAAAGGAAGAGTCGCTGGATAAAAAAATAGAATCTTTGGAACGTAAAGAAGAACAAGTGGCGAACAAAGAGAAACGAATAGAAGAGACACAGCAGCAAATCGATGCCATTTACAAGAAACAAACGACAGAACTGGAGCGCATCTCCAATCTGACGATGGAGGATGCCCGCAGCATTATTCTCAGTAATGTTGAGCAGGAAGTTCGTCATGAAACCGCTCAGATGATTAAAGAAATCGAGCAGCAGGCGAAGGAAGAGGCAGATAAGAAATCACGCGAGATCATTACGCTGGCTATTCAGCGCTGTGCGGCTGATCACGTCGCGGAGACCACGGTATCTGTTGTCACTTTGCCGAATGAAGAAATGAAGGGCCGGATTATCGGACGTGAAGGCCGGAATATTCGTGCGCTTGAGACCCTTACAGGGATTGACCTTATTATCGATGATACTCCGGAAGCTGTTATTCTCTCCGGTTTTGATCCGATTCGCCGTGAAATTGCCCGTACAGCTTTGGAAAAGCTCGTGGCGGACGGACGGATTCATCCGGCTCGTATCGAAGAAATGGTGGAGAAATCCCGCAAGGAAGTGGACGAACGCATTCGCGAATACGGAGAACAAGCCACTTTCGAGGTTGGCGTTCACGGTTTGCACCCAGATTTGATCAAAATTCTGGGCCGACTGAAATTCCGTACAAGCTATGGACAAAATGTGTTGAAACACTCCATGGAAGTGGCCTATTTGACTGGCCTGATGGCCGGCGAACTGGGTGAAGACATCGTGCTTGCGAAACGGGCAGGACTGTTGCATGACATCGGGAAAGCGCTGGATCATGAAGTGGAAGGATCGCACGTTGAAATCGGCGTGGAGCTGGCGAAGAAGTATAAGGAACATCCGGTGGTTATCAACAGCATTGCCTCTCATCACGGTGATTGTGAAGCAACTTCGGTTATTGCCATGCTGGTTGGCGCAGCTGACGCATTGTCTGCTGCAAGACCGGGAGCACGCAGAGAGACGCTTGAGACGTATATCCGCCGTCTTGAGAAGCTCGAAGAAATTTCCGAATCCTTTGAAGGCGTTGAGAAATCCTACGCCATTCAAGCGGGACGTGAAGTTCGCGTCATGGTACAGCCTGAGAAAATCGACGATGCCGAAGCATTCCGCTTGGCGCGTGACATTACCAAAACCATTGAGAATGAACTGGATTATCCGGGTCATATCAAAGTCACCGTCATCCGGGAAACCCGAGCGGTGGATTACGCGAAATAGAGTTTGGACCTTAAAAAGTGGCCGCAATCCGGCCACTTTTTATCTTTCAAGTACCGAAAATACAGTTTTGGACATTTATGAATCGGGAACGGTCCTGCCGGGAATCAGGACAAGCATCCCTGAAGGAGTGATTGACATCAACGTATTATTCATTGGAGACATTGTCGGCAGTACAGGGCGTAAAGCTTTGAAGGCTTCTCTTCCGGAGCTGAAGTCCAAATATAATCCGCACATCATTATTGCCAATGGGGAGAATGCTGCTTCAGGGCGGGGCATTACCTCGGCCATCGCCAATGAATTTTTCAATTGGGGCATTCATGGCATCACTTTGGGTAACCACACCTGGGATAACAAGGACATTTTTGAGTTTATTGATGATGAGCCGCGCATGATTCGTCCGGCAAATTTTCCGCCCGGCACCCCGGGGCGTGGATACACAATCATCAAAGCGAACGGCAAACAGCTGGCGATCGTGAATCTACAAGGACGAACCTTCCTGCCAGCCATCGATTGCCCGTTTCGCGCAGCCGATTTCATTGTGGATGAGCTTCGCCAGAAGACGAAGTGCATTCTGGTGGACTTCCATGCTGAAGCGACGTCGGAGAAGATTGCCATGGGATGGCATCTGGAAGGCCGCGCCTCGATGGTGGTCGGAACGCACACCCACGTGCAAAGCAATGACGATACCATACTGCCGGGAGGAACAGCTTATATTACGGATACCGGCATGGTGGGCTCCAAGGAAGGCATCCTCGGCATGCAGCGTGATGCGGTGATGTATAAGTTCAAGACCCAGCTTCCTGCCCGTTTCCAGGTCGACGAAGGTAAATGGCAGTTCCATGCGGTATGCGTGGATATGGATGAGGACACGGGAAGAGCCCGGAAGATACAGAAAATCCGCATGTACGAAGACGAATGGCGGATGGATTAAAAAAGGCGGAATCCGTTTAATTAAATTAGGAACGGATGGTAAAAAGCAGGAATTTTTTCCCCTCTCACGAATAACATCTAGTAAGCGGAAGCAAACCATCACTCAACATTCCCAGGGGAGGTACTTACCATGGAAGTATTAAAAGTTTCAGCAAAATCCAATCCTAATTCAGTTGCAGGGGCGCTCGCTGGAGTTCTTAGGGAGCGGGGCGGAGCGGAACTGCAAGCGATTGGGGCGGGAGCACTGAACCAGGCCATTAAAGCGGTAGCGATTGCCCGGGGATTTGTAGCACCGAGCGGGGTGGATTTGATTTGCATCCCTGCTTTTACGGATATTGTGATTGATGGCGAAGACCGGACGGCAATTAAATTGATCGTAGAACCTAGATAAATTTCGAATGTTGAGGTATTAGCCTGTTTACTCTACTTGGTGTAAACAGGCTTTTTGCTGTGACAAGTTCAGAAGGGAGATGAGCGGCGCGATGCGTACGGTTGATTTTCACTGTGATGTTTTGAGCAAAATGTGGGAAGCTCCCCAAGCCTCCTTTGTGGACGACCCGCATTTGGATGTAACGCTGCAGCGCATGGAGGAGGGCGACCTGGCCCTTCAGGTGTTCGCTGTTTTTTTATCGGAGAAATGGGGTAGACCATCCTTTGAACGGGTGCTGGCACAACTCGATACATATCGCAGCCGCATCGTTAAACCGGGACATCTTAAGCCCCTGCTTTGGCGGGAGCAGCTCCAAGAGATCAGACAAGGGCAGCATGGACGGTTCGGCGTTCTGTCTTTGGAAGGCGTTGACGGGCTGGAGGGGAATTTGTATTACGTCCAGCTCTTGTTTGAGATGGGCGTGCGTTTGATGGGGGTTACCTGGAATTATGCGAACTGGGCTGCGGATGGAGCATTAGAGCAGCGAAATGGGGGATTCACGGAACGGGGAAGGCAGCTGGTAGAGGTATGCCATTCGACGGGCATCATTCTGGATGTGTCTCATCTGTCCCAAGCTGGCTTCTGGGAGCTCGTGGAGCTGACCAAAGGGCCTATCATCGCCTCGCATTCCAATGCGTACTCCGTCTGCCAGCATCCCCGGAATTTGAATGATGAGCAGATAAGGGCACTAATTGCGCTAAACGGAATGATTGGAATCACGTTTGTGCCCTGGTTTATCCGCAGCGGAGTAGATCGTGTGAAGCCGGAGGACATATTGCCGCATATCGAGAAGATTTGTGAGCTGGGCGGTGAAAAGCACATCATGTTTGGTTCGGACTTCGACGGGATTGATCAATGGGTTGCCGGGCTTGAGCATCCGGGCCGGTATCCTGAATTTCAGGAGCTGCTGCTTAAACATTACCCGGAATCGATGGTAAAGGGCTGGATGTCGGAGTATGCCCTCCATTTTCTTGAGCAGAATTTACCTTCATTGTCAGCCCAAGCATAGTAACCTTTCGCATAACGACCATGATTCGAGGATAACTTTGACAATCCTGTTGCAGATTGCTCGTGAATCGGAAGAAGGCGGCCTGAATCACCCGGGTTGCCTTTTTATTTTTGGGTAATAGAGAGTATAATAGGTGATGGCATGTACAGCATATAGAGAAAAACAAGGAGTGAGACAGATGAGTAAAACTGTACCTGTGGGTGTATCCGCCCGCCATATTCATTTAACCCAAGAGCATATTGAGGCATTGTTCGGCCCTGGATATCAGCTGACAGAGTTCAAACCATTGTCCCAGCCAGGACAATTCGCAGCCAACGAAACGGTAGCGGTTATTGGAACGAAGGGACAATTCGATAAAGTAAGAATTTTGGGACCTGCACGTCCTGCAACCCAACTGGAGATTTCCCGCACGGATTCCTTCGCCATCGGTGTGAAAGCACCTGTACGCGAATCCGGAAACATCGCTGGAACCCCGGGAATCACGATCAAAGGTCCGGCTGGTGAAGTAACGGTGGATGAAGGTGTCATCGTAGCCGCTCGTCATATTCACTTCCACACATCCGATGCGGATCAATGGGGTATTAAAGACAAGGACCTGCTGAAGGTACGCTTAGGCGGCGAACGCGGTCTTGTTCTGGAGAACGTCATTGCCCGCGTATCCGACAATTTTGCGCTCGACATGCATATCGATACCGATGAAGCTAACGCTGCCGGCGCCAAAAACGGAGATACTGCTGAAATTATTGATTAATCTATAGCTTCAGTAAACTTCATGAACATACTGTATGTGTCACGCATGTGCTGCTGTTAAGCGTTTTTAGCGACAGCTGGAAGAGCCTGAGTCGATTCATTTCGATTTCAGGCTCTTTTTTGAAATTTTCTACGGGTTCCATGTTTCGGAAGGCCTATTTTGAAGGAGAGAGCGTCTGTTAAGGTTTGGACTCATTAATGCCCAAGGTGGTAGCTTAGGCAATAAGATCATGATATAATTTAAAACAGTGCCTATTTAAGATATTTTGTCATGTAAACCAGAGATTTTGTGGATCTAAGGAGTGACCTAGCATGTCCAAAGAAAGTAAGGACTACTCCAAGTATTTTGATTTTTCAGGAGCCAAAGTTCTCTCCGAAGATGAACACGGGAAGAGAATTCGCATCAATGGCCGGGAAATCAACATCCTTTCGGAGCCTAATCATAGACAGGAAAAACAGCGCGGCAAGCAGAGTGTCGAAGTCTTGTACGATACCGAGCTGCCGGAAGCGTTTCGAACCCTTGGGGCTGGCAAGCATTATATCGTGTATACGTACGGATGTCAGATGAATGAGCATGATTCCGAAACGATTAAAGGATTGCTGGAGCAGATGGGCTACCGGGCAACCGAGGATCGGAAGCAGGCGGACATCATCTTGCTCAATACGTGTGCCATTCGTGAAAACGCGGAGGATAAAGTGTTTGGCGAACTTGGCCATCTGAAGCATTTGAAGACGGAAAAGCCGGATATGCTCCTTGGCGTTTGCGGCTGCATGTCGCAGGAAGAATCGGTTGTTAATCGAATTCTCCAAAAGCATGGCTTTGTGGATTTGATTTTTGGTACGCATAACGTGCATCGTCTGCCTCATCTTATTCAGGAAGCGCTCTTCAGCAAGGAAATGGTGGTTGAAGTGTGGTCCAAAGAGGGCGACATTGTTGAGAATCTACCGAAAAAGAGAGAAGGTCTCCGCGGCTGGGTCAACATTATGTACGGCTGTGATAAATTCTGTACATACTGTATCGTCCCATATACCCGCGGCAAGGAACGCAGCCGGCGTCCGGAGGATGTCATTGCTGAGGTTCGTGAATTAGCCCGGCAAGGGTATAAGGAAATTACGCTGCTCGGTCAGAACGTGAACGCATATGGCAAAGACTTTGAAGATATCGAATACCGTTTCGGCGATCTGATGGATGATATTCACAAGATCGATATCCCGCGTGTTCGCTTCACTACATCCCATCCAAGGGATTTCGATGATCACCTGATTGAGGTGCTGGCGAAGGGTGGTAACCTGGTCGAGCATATTCACCTGCCGGTACAGTCGGGAAGTACGCAAGTGCTCAAAAAAATGAGCCGCAAATATACGCGTGAGACGTATTTGGAGCTCGCCCATAAAATTAAGAAGGCGATTCCCAATGTAGCATTCACCACCGACATCATTGTCGGATTCCCCGGTGAGACCGATGAGCAGTTTGAGGAGACGCTGTCCCTGGTTCGGGAGGTCGGCTACGACTCCGCTTACACGTTCATTTATTCTCCTCGTGAAGGAACGCCAGCGGCGGTGATGGAGGATAATGTACCGATGGAGGTCAAGAGCGAGCGTCTTCAGCGATTGAATGCCGCCATCAATGAGTACAGCCGCAAGAGCAACGACAGGCTGCTTGGCTCTACGGTGGAGGTGCTGGTAGAAGGAGTCAGCAAGAACAATGATTCCATGCTGTCGGGACGCACGCGTACGAACAAGCTGGTGCATTTCGAAGGCTCGATTGACCTCATAGGCAGCTTCGTAAATGTCCTGATTACGGATACGAAGACCTGGTATATCAAAGGGGATAGAATCCCGGACACGATTCCTGCCTCGGATGCGGTATAATAGAGGAGCAGGCAGCATTCAAATGCAGCATAGGGCCGCGAACAAAAAAACGGCCGGTGCTGCATATTCCCATATAGATGATGAAGAATTGGAGCGATGAACCTTGGCACATGATCATGTTCGTACGAACACATACGGTATGTCAACTTACAACACGCGTGAATTGATTATACGTGACGATATTTTGGCAAAAGCCGGCGAGCTGGCGGAATTAATATCCACCAGTGAAGAAGTTCAGATGTTTAAGCAGGCCGAAGAGAAGATCCAGAACCACGAACGGGTTCAAAACCTGATAAAAACCATTAAGAAAAAGCAAAAGGAAATCGTGGCTTTTGAAACGTTCCAGAACAAGGATATGGTCGCCAAAATCGAACGGGAGATCGAAGAACTGCAAGAGGAGATTGACGGTATTCCGCTCGTGATGGAGTTCCAGCAAAGTCAAAGCGACATTAATTATCTTCTTCAGCTGGTCGTATCCGTGATTCATGATACGGTTTCGGAAAAAGTGAATGTGGAAACAGGAAAAGATACGCCGCCAAGCAGCTGCGGATAGATGAAACGAGGTGCGGAATGGTTCCGCACCTTTTCTATTCTTGTTATTTCATGTACAGAATGAGAATGAATAGGGCATAGTAAACTTATATAAAGGATGGGGTCAGGAAATCCTTGACATCATTTTTAAATATGTCATAATGAAATTATCAAAATAATAGTTATGGTGATGGAAATGACGGATAGCGAACAGGCTCCAAAGAGCAGTGCCAAGAAATACAGAACACCGGATGGTGTGCCCGCTGATATCGTGATGTTTACCTTAACGAAGCGGGAACGGAAAACCTTCACCAAGACATTGCCCATACGCGAGCTTAAGGTGATGCTGATCAGGCGCAGGTCATGGCCATGTGCGGGTATGTGGGCACTCCCCGGCGGATTTTGCCGTGAGAGTGAGTCGATCTACGATGCCGCCAAACGGGAGCTGAAAGAAGAGACCGGGGTGGATGGCGGCCATTTGGAGTACTTGGGCGTGTACAGCGCACCGGGACGGGATCCAAGGGGCTGGATTATCAGCCATGCATTCTACGCGCTGGTAGAAGAATGGATGCTGGAGCATCGCCAGGCTGCCGATGATGCGGAAGAGGTAGGTCTGTTTACGGTCGCGGAAGCTTTGGAAGAGTTGGAGCTTGCTTTTGACCACAGGGATATCATCATGGATGCGTACCGCAAGATTCAGCAGCAAATGCTGCAGACGACGATTGCGCGGCAGTTTTTACCGGAGCATTTTACACTGAGCGAGTTATATCAGGTCATCCAGACGGTTGTGCCCGAGTTCAACGAGCCCAATTTTATCCGTAAAATCACGTCGACCCGCAGCAGGCAGGGGATACTGGAAGAAGCAAGGGATGAGAACGGCAAGCCGCTAAACTCCAATCAATATTCCCAGCGGCCGGCCCAATTGTATCGGTTTACGGATCATGCACCATTGCTATCGATTTATACGTAGGATGGGATTCACAAGCTGTTTTTTATCGATCACATTAATCATGTCGTAGAGGAGTGTGTCAGATGAAAGCCTTGATCGTGATAGATTTCACGAATGATTTCGTGGATGGCAATCTGCCGGTAGGGAAGCCCGCCATTGACATTCAGAACAACATCGCGGAGCTGACCAAGTTATACAGCGATCGTGGTGATTTTGTTGTCATGGCCGTGGACCTGCATGAGAGCAATGACGCTTACCATCCCGAAACCAAGCTGTTCCCTCCGCATAACATTCGGGGAACCCGGGGTCGGGAATTATACGGTGAACTTCAGCGGGTGTATGAGGAACGAAAAGACGCCATCTACTGGATGGACAAAACGAGATACAGCGCATTTTGTGGTACGGATCTGAACCAGAAGCTGCGGGAACGCGGGATTACCGAAGTCGATCTTATCGGAGTTTGCACCGACATCTGCGTGCTGCATACCGCAGTGGATGCCTATAATTACGGATATCGGATTACCGTTTATGAAGATGCCGTCGCAAGCTTTAATCCGGAAGGACACAAGTGGGCTTTAAGTCACTTTCAAAGCAGTCTCGGGGCATCGGTAGTGCGAAGTAAGGAACTTCTTAATCAATAGACAGCTTGAACCACCCGGAAGCCAAGATGAACCGGGTAACAGTGGAGGATGATCGTGATGCTGACAGCAGGATTAGCACTACACACGGACAAATACCAGATTAACATGATGTACGCTCACTGGATTAATGGCTCTCATCGTACGCGTGCGGTGTTTGAGGCGTATTTCCGTAAGCTGCCATTCGGTAACGGATATGCCGTTTTTGCCGGTCTTGAGCGGATTGTGCATTATATTGAATCCTTGCGTTTCTCGGATGAGGATATCGCGTATTTGGCCAAACAGGAAGAGAAGTATAAACCTGAATTTCTCGAAGAGCTTCGCCGATTCTGTTTTCAAGGGAATATTCATTCCATGAAGGAGGGGGCGCTGGTATTCCCGAATGAGCCGCTCATTCGAGTGGAAGGCACCATTTTCGAGACACAGCTGGTCGAAACGGCACTCTTGAACTTTATGAACTTTCAAACCTTGATCGCTACCAAAGCGTCCCGTATCCGGCAGGTTGCCAGCGGCGATACCTTGCTGGAGTTTGGTACAAGACGTGCACAGGAAGCGGATGCGGCGGTATGGGGGGCGCGTGCTGCGTATCTGGCCGGTTTCCATGCCACGTCGAATATGCTGGCTGGCGAGAAATTCGGCATCCCGACAAAAGGCACGCATGCGCATTCCTGGGTGCAGACCTTCCGGAGCGAGCAGGAGGCCTTTGATATATTTGCCGAGGTTATGCCGGATCAAGTGACGCTGCTGGTGGATACCTTCGATACGTTAAAGAGCGGGATTCCCCATGCCATCGTAACGGCGAAGAAGCTGGAGGCCCAAGGGAAAAGGATGAATGCCATTCGTTTAGATAGCGGGGATTTGGCGTACCTGTCGATTCAGGCAAGGAAGATGCTGGATGAGGCCGGTCTTCATTACGTCGGTATCGTGGCATCGAACGATCTGGATGAAGGCACCATTCTGGATCTCAAGGCGCAAGGGGCCAAAGTAGATACTTGGGGCGTCGGTACCCAATTGATTACGGCAGCCGACCAGCCTGCGCTTGGGGGCGTTTATAAGCTGGTGGAGCGGGAGGTTGACGGGAAGATGGTACCGACCATCAAAATCTCGGGCAACCCCGAAAAAGTATCTACCCCAGGCAAAAAAGAGGTATACCGCATCATATCCAAGGGCAGCGGCAAAGCGATCGCCGATTACATCTGCTTCCCGGAAGAAGAGATGCCGCCGGAAAACGGGAAATTAAAGCTGTTTAATCCGCTGCATCCTTACATGCGCAAGAATGTAAAGAACTTTGAAGCGGTGTCCATGCTTGAACCGGTGTTTGTGAATGGCGAACTGGTGTATGAGCTGCCGAAGCTCGAAGAGATTCGCAGCTATCATGATGCTCAGCTGGGTCAGTTCTGGCCGGAGTATCTGCGTAAGCTGAATCCGGAAATTTACCGTGTGAATCTGAGTGAAGAGGTCTGGGAAGTGAAACAGCGGATGATGGCCGAGTTCATGGAACAGCATGAAGATTAGGTTATAAAATACAGCAATGAAAAAGACGCTTTCCCAATCTTGCCGCTTGGCAGGAGAAGGGGCGTCTTTTTGTACTCGGCCTATAGGTCAAGTCGATCCACTATACTTCCGTTGACGTCACGCGCGGTGAGATGAACCTTGTCCTTGTTCTCTAGCATGTCAGGCTGGCGTTCGTAATACCACATGTACCAATCTTCACTGACATCAGGCCTCAGTTGTTGGTAGGGTATGGTATGTGCCGGCTGACCATTTACATGAATCCGAATGGGTTCTGTGCTCCTATACAGGCCAAACACGAGTGATGAATCCAGGTTTGTCTCCGAGAATACGGACGGAGAAGCGGGATTCTCAGGAGAAGGGTATAATGTAGTTACGGCGGACATATTCCATCCGAACCATCCTTTGGTATAGGTGGATAATTGCAGTCCCAGTCCAGGTGTACCCACGAAAGCATAAACATTCTCAGAGGTTAATTCGGATTGTATGATTTCAGCATGATCTATGCGGAAAGGTGCTTCAAGAAAAGCATGTTTCTCGTTCAATACCGCCGCTTCTACCGAGCGGTGTGTGTTTGTGTATTCGTAGATCCCTGTCATTAAAATGAAGAGGAGGCCGATTAGTACGTACACTTTGAGACCAGACCAGGTAATTAAAGGGAAAACCCAGAAGACCAGTCTAAACAGCGTAAGAATGAGACCCAAACTCAAAAAGAAAACGAGAAACGAGCCGGCAATGCCCCCTGATTGTGTATGAATACCAAGGAATCCAAAAACCTGGCTGATCGGTTTATGGACGACCGGTAACAGAAGTAGTGTTACCAGCGTGAGCAAGTACGAGAAGCGGAAGGATCTACGTGTAGATCCATGATCAAAATGAGTCATAACGTGGATTTCAACTCCTGCTGATCATTTTTTTGTAAAAGTATTCTTTTTCCATAATAACATAATTCTGATTATAAAGATGATACTGGATCATTTCTCGGGAAAGCGCACAAGTCGCCATATTCCGAGAGCATTTATGAAGCTTCGACATTCATGGTGCAGATCAAGATTGATATCCAGTACCTCCACAAACCAAAGGAGTGATCCGAGTGTACAACGACATCGAATTTCAGGCCTACGTGCTACGACAAGATGAGCAAGGGGTTCGCGGCAGCGTGGAGAACCTGAGTTTGGAGCAGCTGCCCGAAGGTGACGTTATTGTGCGGGTGTTATACAGCGGGGTTAACTATAAAGACGGGCTGGCCAGCATACCGGAAGGGAAAATTGTCCGCCGGTACCCGTTTATTCCGGGCATTGATCTGGCAGGAACGGTTGTGCATTCCGCTCATGCTGATTACAAGGAAGGCGATTCCGTTCTTTGTACCGGTTATGAATTAGGCGTATCTCATGAAGGCGGGTTCAGCCAGTATGCACGGATTAAGGGAGAATGGCTTGTCCCGCTGCCGCAGGGCTTGTCTCCGCGTGATGCGATGGCTATCGGAACCGCAGGTTTTACGGCTGCATTATCGATAGAGGCCTTGATACGAAATGGACTGCGACAGGAACAGGGGGCCGTTCTAGTTACGGGGGCAACAGGGGGCGTGGGCAGCTTCGCGGTCTCCATCCTGAGTCAATTATGCTATCGCGTGACGGCATCTACAGGCAAATCAAGTCAGAGGGACTGGCTCTTAAAGCTGGGAGCTCATGAAGTGATAACCAGGGAAGAGGCTGCGGCATCCTCCAAGGGGGCCGTCTCTGCCGAGCGATGGGCAGCGGTAGTAGATCCGGTCGGAGGAAACCAACTGGGTTCACTTCTGAAAAGCGTAAAATATGGCGGAAGCGTCGCTGTTTCCGGTATGACGGGTGGCGGTGCTTTTGATTCGACGGTGTTTCCGTTTATCCTTAGAGGCATCAATCTCCTCGGAATCGATTCGGTATACTGCCCTATGGCCTACCGCCGATCGGTATGGTTGAAACTGGCGGATGAATGGAAGCCGGCATCCGTGCTACAAGAAGGAATTACAGAATACAGTCTACACGATCTGCCTGAAGTGCTGAACACCATTCTGCAGGGCGGAGCGGTTGGAAGAAGCGTCATCGCTCTATAATATTACCTTGATTTCTCATACGCATAATGTTCCTCATCCTCAGGCATTCTAAGGGAAGGCAACCTCTGACACCTAAGGAAGGGTGAGTGAACATGAATTATCGCAGAATCGTTACCGTTTTATTGCTTTGTTCCATTCTTGCTATATCGGTCGGTTGTTCCAGGCAGATAGCCAGGGACGAGATGCGCCTTTATAACATGAGGGCTTACGAGGAAGGGTCCAGGGAGGCCCGGATATCGGGACGTGGTTTGAACGGAAAATTCCTTGAGGATCTCCAAGCCTCGTTTAACCAGGTGGGCATGCCGTTGACCAATGAAACCTATGCGGAGGACAACGTCGGCAATATTACGTATCAATACCGGATCAATTATGATGCAAGCCAGTTCATCACCGTATATGTCTATCAGGATCAAGCGGGCAGGGAAAAAGGGATCGAGGAGATATACGGCGTAACAGAAGGGGATGCCAATGCGGCCGGCGGACATAACCTGATCGTGAGCGACAAGGAAACGTCCATCGTATATACGTCGACGGGCGACAAAACGGATAACTATTATGACCAGGTCAAAAAAATAGCGCCCTCCCTGCTTGCCAAACATCAACGACGTGCCAGCAGTTAGGATACTGCCAAGGCCGGATGCCCATATGCATCCGGCCTTTTGCATGGTGCCTGGCGTTGATTATGATCTGTGTTTATCCAGCTCATATTTGATGTGCCGCAGCTCAGGCAGCAGAATCCGGTTCATCGCAAGCTTGACGGCTCCGCTCGAACCCGGCATGGAGAAGACGGCCGTGTGGCTTAGCGTGCCGCCGATCGCACGGCTCAATATGGCCGCAGACCCAATATCCTCCGTAAAGCTTAGGAAGCGGAAGATTTCGCCGAATCCGGGGAGTTCCTTATCAAGCAGTGAGGATACGGCTTCGTAGGTGGTATCCCGGCTCGATATGCCTGTTCCGCCTGTTAGCAGGACGACATCAATCTCCGGATTGCTGACCGCAGTATAGATCGTTTCGCGGATCGTTTCGTAGTCGTCCTGAACAATGCTGTAAGATACAACGGCATGCCCGGCTTCTTCAAGCAAGCTGATCATCAGTTTGCCGCTCTTGTCCGTGTCCTTGGTCCGCGTATCCGAAACCGTAATCACCTTACAGTTCACAGAAGCGGGGGATTGCTGTTTATGCTCTTGCGATGAATTCATAGAAATGACATCTCCTGTTATAGTTAGTGGCGGCGCGCTTGCAGTAGACGGATGAAATGTAGTACACTCGCTAGCATAATCATGATGCACGCAAAGGAGTATGGAACGTGGAGCACGTAACACCCATTTATATTTTATCAGGTTTTCTTGGCAGTGGAAAAACGACATTGCTTAGCCGACTCATTACCTCCTTCAAGCAGCAGGGATTGCGGCCGGCCATTGTCATGAATGAGATCGGCGAGGTCAACATCGAAGGGCTTGTCGCCGGTGAAGAAGTACCGACGGCGGAGATGCTGAGCGGCTGTATTTGTTGTACCATCCGATCCGATTTATCATCTGAAATCGCGATGCTAATCCAGCGGGAGCAGCCGGATGTCATCGTCATTGAAGCGACGGGGATCGCCAATCCGATGGAAATCCTGGACGCGGCGGCGGAAGCTTCTTTATACATGAGAATCGATGTGAAAAAACTGATCACTGTCGTGGATGCCGCGCATCTGCTGCATTTGAATATAGAGCAGAAAGGGAAAACCTATCGTTTGATGCAGGAGCAGATTCGAGCAGCCTCGGCACTTGTCCTCAATAAGATGGACCAAGTGACGGATCAGGGCAAAGAGACGGTTCAGCAGCTGGTCGAGCGCTGGAATCCGTATGCTCCGATCATGCCTGCGGTGCGCTGCGACATAAAGCTTGAAGATCTGCTGCAGAGCGATCCCCAGGACCGGGATGAGCATTCGATTGCACCTAATCGAGAGGGCAGGGATGCCCATGAGGATACAGACAAGAACAAGCAAGCCAACAGCCATGAGCATGACCACAGCCATGAGCATGGTCATGCTCACGATTCTCATGGTCATGCTCACGATTCTCATGATCATGTAATGTCCTACACATACTATTTCAGCCATCCGGTAAACAGTGTGGAATTCGAACGATTGATAGCCGGGCTGCCAAGGGATGTGTACCGGGCGAAGGGCATTCTCACCTTCAGCGATACGAACAGCCGTTTTTTGTTCCAGTACGCGTTTCGCGAATCCGATTTTATGAAGATTACGCCCCAGGGCCAAGTGCCGGATGTGGTGGTGTTTATTGGGGAGCACTTCCAGAAGTCGCTGCTAAGAGAGCAGCTTGAAAAGCTCGAGGGGAAGACAAGCTGGGCATAAGTCAACCATTTGCCTAGTTAACTTGGGCAATTATACCTTGGGTCTTCTGGCCGGTGTTTGATTCAGAGGGCAGTCGAACGTTTAATACAAAGGCATAGCGTAATAACTACAAGGAGGATCTATCCAATGTTAAATGAACTCAAATATAAAGAATGTATCGAAGCATGTCTCCAATGTATGAACGCTTGCAATGTATGTTATGTGTCCTGCCTGAAAGAGTACGAACTGGCCATGCTTCGCGATTGTATAACCCTCGACAGAGAGTGTGCCGATATATGTGCGTTTGCGGCTCAAGCCATGTCACGAAAAAGCCCTTACGTTAAGGAGATTTGCGAGCTGTGCATCAAGGCATGCCTCGCTTGCGCGGAAGAGTGTGGGAAGCATGAGCACGAGCATTGCAAACAATGCGCAGATGCATGCCGGAAATGTGCCGAAGCATGCCGCGAAATGCTGAGCCACGTTTAAGTTAAACAAACGCAATTGTGCGATATCATTAGGCCTGATTTCCCATGAGGAGATCAGGCTTTTCATTTGCAGACTGAGGAAGGGGTTTTACTAACTCCGAATTTTCCCCTATGATAGATGTGTTAGAGGGCAAGTACAATTATTGGTAAAAGAATGAGGTTGTAACATGAATAATTCCGTTGGAAAGAACAATCGGCATGTCCGAAACCTGAATCGTATCGGCATTATTGCGCTGCTCCGCGACTATGGCAGTTTAACGAAAGCGGAAATCGCAGCCAAGATGAATTTGACGTTTACCGCCGTTAACAATTTGGTGGAAGAGCTGATGAGGGATCGGCTGATTGCTGAAGCCGGGTTTTATGACGAGTCCAGCCGGGGCAGGAAGCCCAAACTCCTCTCCTTGAATTCCGGTGATATCTACGCGGTCGGCGTTCATATCAGCGCCTCCTCCGTAAGAGCGGCAGTCATTAATTTGCAGGGGAAAGCGATGATGGAGAAACGCTCCATCTTCGAAGATAACGCGAATCGCGGCAGCGTGGTGAATGTCATTATTTCCACGATCCAAGCCGTATTGGACGAGTCGGGCCTGAAGTCCCAAATCATCGGCATAGGCGTGGGAGCTCCCGGACCGCTGGATCCGGTCCAAGGCAAGATCCTGTCTCCGCCGAACCTTCCCGGGCTGCATCAGGTGCGATTAAAGGGACTGATCGAGGAGAATACGGAGCTTCCGACCCAAATCGAGAAGGACGCTAACGTGATGGCACTCGGTGAGTTATGGTATGGAAACGGCAGGCATTTCAGCAATTTGGTATACGTGGATGCGGATATCGGAATCGGGAGCGGATTGATCTTCAACCAGAAAATATATCAGGGGTACCCTTTTGGAGCCGGTGAGATCGGGCACTGCACGATCGATATTGACGGTCCGCGCTGCAATTGCGGCAATTATGGCTGCCTGGAAGCGATCGCCTCCGGCATCGCCATCGTCCGCAGGGTCGGAGAAGAGCTGCGGCGCGGAGCTGCGAGTTCTCTTAAATCCTCGTTTGATGGCAATGATCACGGATTGGACGTCACCGATGTGATTACGGCCGGTCTGGAAGGAGATCAATTGGCTGCCAACATGCTGAACGAATCGGCTCGTTATGTCGGCATATCTCTGGCGAATGTCATTAATCTGCTTACCCCGGAGACCATTATCATCGGTGGAGTCCTTGCGAACCGATACCCGGATTTCTTCAAATATGTCAAAGAGACATCCTATAACAGAAGCCTGTCCAGCTTCCACAATAAAATCGTGCTACAGCCATCCGAGCTGGGAGAGTTTGCAGGGATCATCGGTGCCGGAACGATCGTGCTCGAAAAATTTCTGAACGAAATGAGCGAGTAGAGGGGAAATGATTACCCTCACCCCCCTTTATTATTAAAGATAGTTTAATAAATTTAGTGAAATAATTAAAAAAATATAGACATTTTATAATGTAAGCGTTTATAATTCCGATATGACTCCTTAATTATTGAATAAGGTTTAATAATTAATGATCGAATGTTCAAATGTTCACTACTACTCATACAGGGGGCCACGATGATGAAGAAGATAAGGCTTGGCACTATGCTTTTAACCTTTGTACTCTTAATGTCAACTGCTTTAGTAGGCTGCGCAGAGACGGACACGAATACATCGGCGAATCCGGCCGATGCCGGCAAAATCACGCTGGAGTTATGGGATTGGTGGGGTGACGGTACGCATAAGGCTGTCATCGAGCAAATTGTAAGTGATTTCAATGCTTCCCAGGACAAAATCGTTGTCAAGCATGTCCATTATCCTTGGGGTGATGTGTGGACAAAGGCGTTAGCGGCAACCGCGGCAGGCAATCCTCCAGACATTGTCATTCAGGATATTAACAGCGTTCCAACCCGGGCGGACGCCAAGCAATCGATGGATTTGCAGCCTTATATCGATAAGGAGCCGGGCTTTAAAGATAAATTCTATCCTCAGCTGTGGGATGCAACCGTTCATGAGGGCCATTCCTACGGCATTCCGTTTACCACGGATACAAGGCTCCTGTTCTACGATAAAGATATGTTCAAAGAAGCGGGCCTGGATCCGGAAGCTCCTCCGTCAACATGGGACGAATTGATTGAGACCGCCAGAAAGCTCGATAAGGTGAGTGACGACGGAAATATCGAGCGCCTGGGATTCTACCCGTTAACCCATGTCGATTGGGACTTCTGGGCATTGAATGCGTCCGGGGGACAGTCTTTCCTCCAACCTGACGGAACTGTAACCGTGAATACGCCTGAGAAGCTGGCAGCCGTGAAATGGGTGAAGGAGAACTATTTTGATTATTACACCAAAAGAAAACTGGATGCGTTTACAGCCGAGTTCGGCAACGGGATGACCAATCCGTTCGTATCCGGCAAGGTAGCGATGATTGCGCAAACGGCTACCGAGTTCACCAAGGTACGCGATTTCGCGCCGGATAAAAATTACGGCATGGCCTTCATTCCCGAGTTCAAAGAAGGCTCAGGGTACTGGTCCTGGGGCGGCGGCTTTACAGCTGAAATTCCGGTCGGGGCCAAGCATCCGGATGCCTCGTGGGAATTCGTCAAGTATTTGACGGATACGAAGGCTCAAACATATTGGGCGACGCAAGTATACGACAGCGTAGCCAACATCGAAGCCGCGGAGAGCAAGGAGGCGCTCTCTCATCCAGTATTCCAAAAAGCGACCGAGAACATGGAGTGGACCGCGCTGACGCCGTTCCCCGTATTCGCGCCAAGCCACATGGACCTCGTGAAACCGAAGGTGGAGGAAGTATGGATCGGCAAAAAGACGCCGGAAGAAGCCATGGCCGAAGCCCAGAAAGCGGTCGAGGATCTCGTGCAGCGAAATAAGAAGTAAGCATCATAACCGTATGATCCGCAAAAGGGCGCGACTCGGTGTTGCACCCTTTTGCGGATATACCACTAACTAGAAGCGGGAAGTGATGAAAATGCGGAATAAGGCAAGAATCGGCTTAAGAAGCAATTTGGAGGGTTACTTGTTTATCTCGCCGTGGTTGTTGGGGTTCTTCGCTCTAACCGGCGGACCGTTGCTGTTTTCCCTGTATGTCTCATTCACCAACTACAATATTACTTCCAGGCGGGATTGGATCGGCCTCAGCAATTATTCCGAAATGTTCTTTCAGGATACTCTCTTCTGGAAATCGATCTCCAACACGCTGTGGTACGTAGCGGTCGGGGTTCCGTTCTCGGCCATCGCGGCCATCGCCGTATCCGCGCTGCTGAGCCAGAAGGTATGGGGCGGCGGATTTTTCCGGATGCTGTTCTATTTGCCGACCGTACTGGCGGGCGTTGCGATGTATATGCTGTGGATGCAAATGCTTGGTCCCCAGACCGGCCTGATCAATACGGTTCTCCGTTTCTTCGGGATCGAAGGCCCTTCGTGGCTGACGGATCCGGTATGGACGAAACCTTCGCTCGTGCTGATGAGACTGTGGGGAATCGGGACCAGCATGCTTCTTTACCTATCCGCCATCCATTCCGTTCCGAAGCAGCTGTATGAAGCCGCAGAGATCGACGGGGCGGGAAGAATCCGCCGTTTTTTCAAAATTACGATTCCGATGATTACACCCATCATATTCTTTGACGTCGTCACGACGATGATCGGCGCGTTCCAGGTGTTCCAGGAAGCTTACGTCATGTCAGAGAACGGGGCAGGCGGCCCGGCCTCCTCCCTGCTGTTCTACAATCTGCATCTGTTCAACGAGGCGTTCGTGGACTATAGGATGGGATACGCTTCGGCTATGGCATGGTTCCTGTTCGTCATTGTCATGATCATCACGGTCATCAACATGACCGCTTCGAAATATTGGGTTCACTACGAAGGCGGTGACCATCGATGAGCACTCCCCATTATTCCGTACCTGCACCAGAAGCAGCCGCCAAGTTGAAACGGCTGTCGAGCGTGAAAAAGACCAACCGCATGCTGAAGGCGGTCAACTTTATTCTGCTGTCGTTATTCTCGTTAACCGTACTGCTGCCCATGTGGTTCATGTTCATTACAGCGGTAAAGACATCTCAGGAGGTATTCGCCTATCCCCCGACATGGTGGCCTACGGAATTTGTATGGAGCAATTTCGGTGAAGCCTGGCAGGCGGCGCCGTTTAGCGGCTACCTCGGCAATTCGGTCATCGTCGCCGCCTTTGCGGTGGTCGGATCCGTCTTGTCCAACTCGCTCGTTGCATATGGGTTTGCAAAAATGAGGTTTGTCGGACGAAATTTCTGGTTTGCGGTCATCCTGGCCACGATGATGATCCCGGGGTTCGTAACGATGATCCCGCAGTATATTCTTTATGCGAATATTGGGTGGGTAGGTACGTTTCTGCCGCTGATCGTGCCGCCGTTTCTGGGCTCCGCGTTCTTCATCTTCATGCTGAGGCAGTTCTATATGACGATACCTACGGAACTGATCGAATCGGCTTATATTGACGGGGCCAACAATTTTTATATCTGGCGAAAACTGATTGTGCCCATGTCCGCACCGGCTTTGACCACCGTCGGAGTACTGGCTTTCAACGGCAGCTGGAACGATTTTCTCGGCCCCTTGCTGTACTTGACGGACCCGGCAACCTTTACGCTGCCCATCGGTCTGAAGGTATTCATCGGACAGCTGAACACGCAGTGGAACTTTCTGCTGGCCGCATCCTGCATGGTGCTGCTTCCGATTATTATCGTGTTCCTGCTGTTCCAGCGCTATTTCCTAGAAGGCATGAATCTGAATGGGGCCCTGAAGGGTTGAGCCATCTAGATGACGGTTTTCGCAGCTGTAACCCCCATGCTCATGTCCATGGGCATGGGCATCCAGATGTCCATCCGCTCTTTTCCATGCGAACGGGAACGTTCCCAAAAATAAATATGCAATGCCAACTATGGTATCGACAAGGAGGCACGAACGTGAACAAATTAGCCATTATCCATACGACGGCGGTCACGATCCCGCTGTTGAAAGAGCTGGCTTCGGAAATACTGCCCGGCTGCACACTCCTTCATTGGCTGGATGATTCGATCCTGTCGCAGTTGAGGGAGGGGGATGAGGCAGCCGTCCAGACCGTGGCAAACAAATGGTCCACCTATGCCCGGTATGCGGAAGAAGCGGGGGCCGAATGTATACTGTCTGCCTGTTCCTCCGTTGGCGACATCGCCGAGCGGGCCGCTGGAACGGTCAGCGTGCCTGTGGTTCGCATTGATGATGCCATGGCAGATCTGGCCGTATCGAGGGGCCGGAGGATCGGGGTCGCCGCAACGCTGGAGACGACCATGAGGCCCACCCTGAATCTGCTTCACAGAAAGGCCGCCGATCAACAGGATTCCATCCAGCTCATTCCGCTGGTCGTTTCCGAGGCTTACGCCAAATTGATGGACGGGGACCAGAAGGGGCATGATGAGCTTCTTGCGGAGCAGCTCCAGCAGCTGGCGCAGCAATGCGAAGTCGTGGTGTTGGCGCAGGCATCGATGTCATGGGTCATACCGGCCTTGCCGAAGGAAATCGGATCGCGCATATTAACCAGCCCAAGGTTAGGGATGGAGCGGCTAAAGCAGCTTTATTTTACCTAGACAAAAAGGATAGGGAGAGATGAAATCATGACTCGTACAACCAAGCCGGACAACGTACTTACGCTGAAAAAAGCATTGGAGATTGCCGAGGTCAACCGGTTTGCCATCGGTTCCTTCTCGCCACGCTATACGCCCATGATCGCGGCCGTGTTACAAGGAGCCCAGAAGAGCGGCTCACCGGCAATCGTGCAAATTTCACATAAAGAATTGATCCGTTACGGCATAACACCGGCCGAATTCGCGGATGAATTTTACGAGCGGCTGAACACGGACCGCATCACCGTTCCGGTCGTTCTGCATTTGGATCATACCAAGGAACCGGGACCGATTCAGGAAGCGATAGAGGCAGGTTTCACCTCCGTCATGATTGATGCTTCGGAGAAAAGCCTGGAGGATAACATCGCCATTTCCCGGGAGGTGGCGGAGTATGCTCATGCCAAGGGCGTCTCGGTCGAGGCCGAGCTCGGCATGATAGGAACGACGGATTTCGTGGAGACGGACAAGGATGAGGAGCTGTATACGGATCCCGAGGAAGCGGCTTATTTTGTCCGGCAGACCGGTGTGGATGCACTTGCGGTTTCGTGCGGTACAGCTCACGGTGTCTACATGGTAAAGCAGCCCAAAGTGGACTATGAAAGGCTCAGGGCGATTCGTACCCTGACTCCCGTACATCTGGTCCTGCATGGGGGTTCGGGTGTGCCGGCCGATATGGTCCAGAAGGCGGTTAAGCTGCCGGATGGCGGTGTCAGCAAGGTGAATATCGCCACCGATCTGGAGCTGGCGCTGCTGGACGCTTTGAACCGGAAGGAACGGATGACAAACAAGGAATGCCTTCGGTTAAGTCCAGCCCAGCTAGCTTTGGGGCGGGAGGCCGTTGCGGAGACGGTGGTGGAGAAAATTCGCCATGTTCTGAACAGCGAGGGTCAAGGACATCATTTTTAGTAGGCTCATTTGCTGAAATCCGGATGCGTTTGAATTATAGATACACATTCAAATCTTTGAACTTACAGGAGGTTCACACATATGAAGCAAAAGCAGAAGCTCCACATGATTGGCAATGCCCATCTGGATCCCGTGTGGCTGTGGCAGTGGCAGGAAGGTTTTCAGGAGACAAAGGCGACTTTCCGTTCGGTGCTCGACCGGATGAGCGAGTATGACGATTTCGTCTATACGTCAAGCTCGGCTGCCATGTACGAATGGGTGGAGAACAACGATCCCGCCATGTTTGAAGAGATTCGGCAGCGCATCTCGGAAGGCCGCTGGGAGATCGTGGGCGGCTGGTGGATCCAGCCGGACTGTAACATTCCGAACGGGGAATCCTTTGTCCGCCAAGGTCTGTACGGTCAGCGATATTTTCTGGAGAAATTCGGCGTGACGGCCAAGGTCGGCTACAACGTGGACAGCTTCGGCCATAACGGCATGCTGCCGCAAATTTTGAAGAAAAGCGGGATGGATTCCTATATTTTCATGCGTCCGATGCCAAGCGAGAAGGGATTGCCCGGCCGGTTATTCCTATGGGAGTCCAGCGATGGGAGCCGGGTTACCTCTTACCGCATTCCGTTCGAATATTTGTCCTGGGGCAAGGATTTGGAGCGGCACGTCAGCCGCTGTATGACAGAGCTTAAGGATCCGCATAACGAGATCATGGTGTTTTACGGCGTGGGCAATCATGGGGGCGGACCGACGAAGGAAAACATCGAGAGCATCCGGAGGCTGAATGACGACGAGTCTTTCCCGGAGCTGGTATTCTCTACGCCGAATCAATATTTTGCGGAGATGGAGAGGCTGGAGGTTCCCCTGCCTGTCGTTCATGACGATCTCCAGCACCATGCCAGCGGCTGTTACGCGGCCCATTCCGGCATCAAGCAATGGAACCGGCAAGCCGAGAACAAGCTGAGCGCTGCAGAGAAATGGTCCGCTCTCGCGGAACGTCTGTTGGGTCAGCCTTATCCGCACGATTACGGAACCGCCTGGAAGAACGTATTGTTCAACCAGTTCCATGATATTCTGGCTGGCACAAGCCTGGAATCCGCTTATGAGGATGCCCGGAACATGCATGGGGAAGCCATGTCGATTGCCGAGCGCAATCTGAATTATGCGATACAGAAGTTCTCATGGAACATCGGCATCGAGCATGAGGAGGGAATGAAGCCGTTCGTGGTTTTCAACCCGCATGCCTGGGCAAGCAGCGTCAATGTCGAGGTGGAGATCGGCGGCTTGAAGGAAGGGGCCGTTTTGGTGGATGAAACGGGAAAAACGATCCCTTATCAGACGGTGCAGCCCCATGCCACGTCCAATGGACGCTACCGTTTGAGCTTCGTGGCCGAACTGCCGTCCTTGGGATACCGCGTGTATAAGTTGCTTCAGCTTGCCGGCAGCACCGACGTCAAACCGGAAGGCTTGAAAGCCAACGACTTCGCGATGGAGAACAATCGCTTCCGGCTGGAATTTGATCCGGCAACCGGATGTATCAGCAGCCTCTACGACAAGAAGGTCGGCTTTGAGCTGTTTAAGGGTCCGGCTGCCGTGCCGACCGTCATGAAGGACGAGTCGGATACATGGAGTCATGAGGTGCTGCACTTCCAGGACAAGATCGGCGAATTTCGGGCCGTCTCGGTGAAGCGAGTGGAGCATGGTCCGGTGAAGTCGGTCATCCGGGTGACAAGCGAGTACGGCGCTTCGCGTCTGGTGCAGGATTTTACGATGTACAAGGAGCTTGATTACATCGATGTTAAGGTGCACGCGGACTGGCGCGAGCAGTTCAAAATGCTCAAGCTGGTCTTCCCGATGAATCTGATCTTTACCCGCCACAGCTATGAAATTCCGTTCGGTTACATCGAACGCGAAGGAAACGGGGAAGAGGAGCCTGGCCAAAGCTGGGTCGATTTCAGCGGTATTGTACGTGAGGACGAAAGCGTCTACGGGATGTCGCTGATGAATGACGCGAAGTACAGCTACAGCATCCATAACAAGGAGCTGGCCCTTACCGTACTCCGGAGTCCAATATATGCCCACCATGATCCGCATGTGCCGAAGCGCGACGGGCACTATTCCATCATCGACCAAGGCATTCAGCAGTTCCAATACCGGCTGCTTCCCCATGCAGGGACATGGGAGCATGCCGGCACCGTCAAGCGGGCGCTCGAGCTTAATCAACGGCCGACGATTGTCATCGAGACCTATCACGATGGTGAACTGCCGCAGAAGGACTCACTGCTGGAGGTGGATCAGGACAATATCATCGTGAGCGCCGTGAAACAAGCGGAGGACAATGATGATTTGGTGATCCGTTGTTACGAAAGCAACCGGGTCGGAACCGAGGCCGTCATTCGACTTCCGAAATGGAACCGCAGCATCGAGGCGGCATTCGGGCCAAGCGAGATCAAAACCTTTCGCATCCCGAAAAACCCGGAAGAGCCGGTGAAGGAGACCAACCTGATGGAATGGGATCTGGAGGAAGGCTCCGGATTGAAATAAATCGGTTGTCGGTGGCTGAATTCAACGGATAAGGAGAGGGTTTGGCATGCTCATGATCGGCATTGATATCGGAACGACCAACAGCAAGGTCGGTGTCTTTGATGATACGGGCAGGATGCTGTCCCAAGCGAGCCGTCAAACCAAGCTTTATGTTCACAGGGATGCCAGTACCTACTTTGACCCGCTCCGCATATGGACCGACGTGGCGGACATGATCAAGGAAGCCGCCGGCAAGGTGGAAGCGGCAAGGATCGTTTCCATCGGAATCACCAGCATGGCGGAGAGCGGACTGCTGCTTGACAGGAGAACGGGAGAGCCCATATCGGAGATCGTGCCCTGGTCGGACAGAAGCTCCGCGCCTCAGGCTCAACTGCTGGAAGCGGAGGATGATCCGTTAGCGAGGTTTCTCGCCAGCGGACTGCATCCCTCCTTCAAGCTGAGCCTGGCCAAAATCCTGTGGCTGAAGCAGCGCGATCCGACCGTAATGAGTCATGCGGTATGGCTATCGGTAGCCGGCTACATCGCCTACCGGCTGACGGGCGTGTTGGCCTTCGATTATTCGCTTGCGGCCCGGACCTATGCCTTCGATATCCGGACCAGGACGTGGGATAAGGAGTGGCTAGGCCATTTGAAACTGCCGCTGGACCTGTTTCCGGAGGCATTTCCAAGCGGTCATGCGATCGGGCATGTGACCGGCGCTGCGAACCATCTCGGCCTGCCGCGCTCGGCGCTCGTATGCATCGGCGGCCATGACCATCTCTGCGCCTCGCTGGCGGTGGAAGCGTTAAGACCGGGAGACGTGTACAGTTCCATGGGCACCGCAGAAACGCTGGTGGGCGTTATGGAGGAACGAGGGCTCAAGTCGCGCGATTATGATTCAAAGCTTGCCTTCGGACTCCATCCGGTGGAGGGGCGCATGTTCTGGATGGGCAGCAATTCGGCCTCCGGAGGTTCTGTGGAATGGGCACGCTCGATTATGGGCCATCCTCGTCTCACTTACGAAGCGATGGAACAGGAGGTGATCGGCTGCGGGCCGGGACCGACCGGAATTCTGTACTTTCCGTTTCTGACAGGAAGCGGTCCGCCGGAGCCCGATGCGAATGCCAAAGCTGCGTTCATCGGATTAACCCAAGGCCATACCCGCGGTCATCTGTGCAAAGCGGTGCTGGAAGGGACCTCGTACCAGATGGAACGCGTACGCGAAACGGCAGCGGGCTTGCTGGAAGGGCCGATGGGACGGATCCGCGTGACGGGCGGTGGTGCAAGGCTTGCTTCTTGGCTGCGAATAAAAGCGGCCGTGTCCGGATGCATGCTGGAGGTACCGGATATCCGGGAGGCGTCCATGATGGGAGCGGCGCTGCTCGGCGGCACGGGATCAGGTATCTATTCCTCGCTCCGGGAAGCAGCGGCCAGCGCAAATAACGCAAGGAGCTCTGAATATATCCCGTTTCGGGAGGAGGAGCATTCGGCTTACCGTGATATTTACGAATCTCAATATATTCCGATCAGCCATCATCTTAGATTACGGAAATGAGCTGGATGAGGAGTGAAGGCTAACATGAATGCAATCATGGAAAATATGCAGCGCAAATACCCGGAGCTTGCGGGCTGCGCGGATGATGTTCTGCGTGCTTTTGAAATTATAAAATCTGCTTTTTATAAAGGGAACAAACTGTTGATCTGCGGCAACGGGGGAAGCGCTTCGGATTCGGAGCACATCGTCGGCGAATTGATGAAGGGGTTCCGGATGACGCGTCCGGTGCCCCTGGCGTTTCGAAGGAAACTAATCGAGGTCGACCCGGAGCAGGGGGATTATATGGCCGATCACCTGCAGGGAGCGCTCCCGGCCATATCGCTCGTCAGCCAACAGGGTCTGATCAGCGCGTTCAGCAATGACGTGGAGCCGTCCATGGTGTATGCCCAGCAGGTATACGGGTACGGCAAACCTGGCGATGTTCTGCTGGGACTCAGCACTTCAGGCAATTCCGTCAACGTAATTCGGGCGGTCCAGGTGGCCAAGGCAGCGGGGATGAGCAGCGTCGTCATGACCGGCAAAAGCGGGGGAGTCCTTAAAACGATCAGCGATGTCACGATTGCCGTTCCTTGGGAAGAGACCTCGGACGTTCAGGAACGGCATCTTCCGGTTTATCATGCCTTATGTCTGATGCTGGAGGAGGCGTTCTTTGCATGACCTATTTGTCCGGTTTCGATATTGGAGGGACGAAATGCTCCGTGTCCGTCGGCAGGCAAGAAGCTGACGGAACGCTGACCATCCTGGCCAAAGAACGCTTTCCGACGCCTCATGAACCGGAGGAAGCACTAACCATCATGATGAATGTGCTTGAGCAATTGCTGCAGCAATTGCACCTGCCCGGCGTTGAGGCAATCGGCATCAGCTGCGGCAGTCCGTTGAACAGCGAGCTCGGGCTTGTCCACAGTCCGCCGAATTTGCCGCATTGGAACGGGATTGATGTTGTGAGTCCGGTCAAACAACGTTTCCGGGTACCGGTCGGCCTCCAAAACGATGCCAATGCATGCGCCTTGTCAGAATGGAGATGGGGCGCCGGCCGTGGCACGAAAAACATGCTGTTCCTGACATTCGGAACAGGCATGGGAGCCGGCTTGATCTTGAACGGTCGGCTGTATACGGGAACGAACGATATGGCCGGCGAGATCGGCCATATCCGGCTGGAGCATGACGGTCCGGTCGGGTATGGCAAAGCGGGATCCTTTGAAGGCTTTTGCAGCGGCGGCGGGATCGCCAGACTGGCTGCAACCCATGCGGAAGCGGTGCTGAACGCCGGAGGTACGACCTCCTTTTGCAGCGATAAAGAACAGCTGGCTTCCATCACGGCCCAGTCGGTCGGCGAAGCGGCCCAGGATGGTGACCCAACGGCCCTGAAGGTTTTTCACCTCGTGGGAGAAGAACTGGGGCGGGGACTGTCCGTGCTGGTGGATATTTTGAATCCCGAGATGATTGTCATCGGCAGCATCTACGGCCGTCAGCAAAAACTGCTGGAGCCTGTGGCGCTTGAAGTTCTGAAACGGGAAGCGTTACCTGGGGCTTTGTCGGTATGCAAAGTGGTTCCGGCAGCGCTGGGCGAACGGGTCGGAGATTATGCGGGCCTATCGGTCGCCATGCATGCACTGTCCATGCTGGCAGATGCGGAGACAGTTAATCCACGATGATGAACCAAAGAGGGGGAATATCGGAAATGTCCGCAACCTACACGAATGCAACCAGGCAAGAGCTGCCTCAGCGCAGGCATGTGCTTGATCTGATCCATCAAATGGCGGTTTCCGTCCATGACTATGAACGAGGAATGATTCCCTTGGAGCTCATCGGCGTTCAAGAAATCGGATTCGATCATGACGCTGGTGTGCACAGAGAAGGGAATATACCGGTAACGGTTACGAAAGACACAAGCGTCTCGGAAAAGAGCGTACAGGACGAGGCGGGATCGAATTATACTGCCACGAATCATTCGGGAGCCGCAAACGCAATATGTTGCAACACGGATGGCGGAAGGCTGGACGGTTGTCTTCTCTATGCTTATCGCAGTGCCGATGGAACCGCCTCGGCGGATATTCGAATCGTGATAAAGGAAAAGAGCGTGCTGGCCTATGTGGATGCCAAGCTGGCGAATGAGAGCCTGTTTGGCAAACAAAGCTATTTCAAACCGGAAGCGGCCGTCACTATAAGCTTTGGCCATCCCGTTCATGAGGGGTATATGGCGAATTACCGGCATAAGGACTGGTGGACACGTCCGCATTTCGGACCGGGATGGGATACGCTGCCTCGGCGTACCCAGTCGCTGGTGTGGAGAACGGCCCCGGACCAGTACCTGTATCTGCTCCCGGTCTGCGATGACCGATGCCGAACGGATCTGCAAGGGGATGACAGCGGGCTTCAAGCCGTAGTATCGCCTTTGATCCTCGGTCATGATTCGATCAAAGCGCTGGCGTTTTCGCTATCGTGGGGAAAGGAGCCTTACGAGGTTGCAGAGAAGGCTTCATCAGATAGCCTTCATGCGTTGAACCGGGAGCATCGTAAAGGGAAGGCATACCCGCCGTTGATGGAGTATATCGGTTTTTGCTCCTGGGATGCCTTCTACCATGAGGTTCATGCGGGCGGAATACTGGAGAAGGCCGAGGAGCTGAAGCTCCTGAAGCTGCCGGTCAGGTGGTTCATGATTGATGATGGCTGGCTCGATGTGTCGGAGATGCGGCTCCAGTCGCTGGAGCCGGACGGGAATAAGTTCCCGGAAGGTTTTCTGCCGGTTACGCGTCAGCTCAAAGAAGATTATGGCGTGGACTGGGTCGGAGTATGGCATACCATTGCCGGCTACTGGGGCGGCATTTCCCAAGGAAGCGACTTGGCGGCGCGGTACGGGGAGTTCCTGCACGAAACTCGGAATGGGCGGCTGATTCCATCTCCGGAACAAAGCAAGGGCTTCGGGTTCTGGGATGTTTGGCACCGTGAGCTTAAGGAACAGGGCATCGATTTCGTCAAGGTTGATAGCCAAAATTCCATTACGAACATGACCATGTACAACATGACGGCCGGCGAAGCAGCGGCAGGAGCCCATGAGGCTTTGGAGGCTTCGGTGTATCAACATTTTGAGGGGAACATCATGAACTGCATGGGCATGGGTTCGGAGAACGTATGGCACCGACCCGTCTCTTCCATGTCCCGGAATAGTGACGACTTTGTGCCGCAGGAGGCAGGCAGCTTTAAGGAGCATGCGCTTCAGAATGTATACAATTCCTATTATCATGGACAGTTCTACTGGGGAGATTGGGACATGTTCTGGACATCGCATGAGGATGCGCTGCAGAGCGCCGTGCTCAGGGCAATCAGCGGTGGACCGGTCTATTTCAGCGATCCCGTTGGGACCACCGACCCGGCTCGGGTATGGCCCATGATCTATCGGGATGGCCGGATCGCGAGAGGAGACCTGCCGGCCCAGCCGACAGTGGATTGCCTGTTCCGCAACCCGAACACGGAGCCGATTCCGTTAAAGGTATGGAACCGGGTCGGACCATCGGGCGTCATCGCCGCTTTTAACATCACGCTGGATGACGCGATTGTGAAGGGCACCGTCCGTCCAAGCGATGTACCGGGCCTTGAGGGCGAAGCTTTTGTACTGTTTGAACCGCTTACGCGGAAGGTGCGTACGCTCCAAAGAGGAGAGGAGCTGAGCCTGCATTTACAGCCGGGTGAGGTTGCGGTTTACAACGTGATCCCGGTTCGGAAATTCTGCACGCCTATCGGTTTGACGGATAAGTTTCTATCCACTCACGCTGTGCTGCAGATTGAAGAGCATCCTCAGAAAACGGCGGTTCGCTTGGTTGAAGGCGGCATCTTCGGGTTTACAGCGGACCCTGCCCGCTCCGTTAAGGCTATAGTCAATGGCTTGGAAGCCAGGGTGGTTCGGAGCGGGGAGCTGTGTGAGATTGATTGCTGCGAAATAGAGGGAGAGCCTGTCATCGAGATTTTCCAAGAGTTCAAAGTTTAAGGCCGAATGCGCTTTGGAGAGGTCGCAGTTGCTATCTGGCAGCCAGGACGGATCAGTTAGAAAACGGCCTTTCCTCGGCGATCCCCGTTTTGGGAACGTTCCCAAAAATTTGCTATTGCATGAGTCTGTTCAGCCATCACTTAGAAGAAGGAGCGTTTATCGCTATGGTTCCTACGATTCATGACGTGGCCAAACTGGCGAATACCTCCAAGAGTACGGTATCCCGCTACTTAAACGGCCAAAAGGTTAAGAAAACGACGCAGGCTGCACTCGACAGGGCGATACGGGAGCTGAATTTTCACCGCAACGCCCACGCCCGCCGTTTGGTAACCAGCAAGACGTTCACGATCGGCATCGCCATCGACGACATCTCCAACGTGTTTTACTCCGGGATGATCAAGGGGATCGAGGACGCTGTCAAAAAAGAAGGCTATAACTGCATCTATTACAGCTGGACATCGAATTTCAACCGGGAAATATCGTTTTTGGATCTGCTGTATGAAGGACAGATTGACGGGTTGATTCTCGTCAGCTTCAGGCGCAGGCAAGAGGAAGAACTGCAGAAGATCCGGGAGTCTCCGCTGCCGGTGGTGCTTATCGGCGACCGTGGCGGGAAGGACGGCATCTTCTCCGTCGACGTCGATAATGCGTTCGGCGTGTCCGAGCTGGTTGCTTACCTGCATTCGATCGGACATCGGAACATGGCTTATATTACCGGACCCGATCATGCAGCTGCCAGCAAATACAGACTGAAGGGATACATCGACACGCTTGGGGCGTTGGGAATTCCGTATCGCCCGGAATGGGTGGTGACATCTGATTGGAGCAATCAGGGAGGGTACGAGGCGATGCTGGAGATCAACGGTCTTGAGGGGATTACCGCCGTTCTCGCCTCCAATGACGAGACCGCCGTCGGCGCCATGCGAGCCATCCAGGAAAGCGGCCGCAGCGTGCCGGAGCATATGTCGATTGTCGGATTTGACGACATCTCCATCGCGCAGTGGGTAT
Source organism: Paenibacillus sp. QJM3NY_38 (assembly GCF_056173265.1). NCBI lineage: Bacteria > Bacillati > Bacillota > Bacilli > Caryophanales > Paenibacillaceae > Paenibacillus > Paenibacillus sp. QJM3NY_38. Next base: position 4,573,034 of record NZ_CM149665.1, on the reverse strand, counting down.
ATCCGGCCTTGACGACAGTTCGCCAGCCATTTTTTGAAATCGGTAACAAGGCGGCGGCCGGCCTGTTCGATAAAATTCACGGCAGGCCGCATGCGGAGAGCGCAAGTCATTTATTAAGACCGAAGCTTATTATTCGGAATTCCTGTGCGAACACGTAAAGGGAGGCACGCCCGGTGAAGACGAAAATCAATAAATCGAATTACGGCTACCTGTTTATTTCACCTTTTTTTATTGGATTCATTATTTTTGGTCTGGTGCCGATTTTATACACCTTGTATCTCAGCTTCACGAAATGGGATGGCTTTGACGATCCCGTGTTTCTGGGCATTGCCAATTATGAGCGGATCCTCCAGGACAGCTTCTTTTATCAGGCGATCGGAAACACGCTGATCATCTGGCTGATGTCGATCATACCGCAGCTAACAATTGCGCTTATATTGGCCATGATCCTGAACGAGAAGTTCATTCGCGGCAAGCATTTTTTCCGCGCGGTCTATTTCTTTCCCCACATCATTACGCCGGTTACGCTCGGCGTCATGTTCAGTCTGATGTTCGACTGGCAGACGGGAAGCATCAACAAAATCATCATGGCGATGGGCTTGGTGGATGATCCGGTCAACTGGTTCAACCATCCTTGGCTCGCCAGGATGATTGTCGCCGGCGTCATCTGCTGGCAATATTTCGGTTACAACATGATCGTCTTTATCGCAGGTCTTCAATCCATTCCGTCCGAGGTGTACGAGGCCGCGGAAGTGGATGGGGCGACGAAGTTCCAAACGGCGCTTCGTATCACGTTCCCGATGCTGCGTCCGGTCTTTCTGTTCACGCTTATTACGTCGGTGATCGGTGGCCTGCAGCTGTTCGATGCGCCGCTGATGCTCGGATCGGGCCCAGGCAACGCGACCCGGACCATGGCGATGTATCTGTACGAAACAGCTTTCCTGAACTTCGATTACAGCTACGGGGCAACGATTGCCTACGCGATCTTCATCGTGATTATGCTGTTCTCGCTGATTACGGCTCGGGCTGCGAGACTGAAGGACTAGGGGGTGCCAGAACTTATGAGAGCTGCAGCGGTTAAACAAAACAACGTCAAGATGATTTTGGGGCGAACGGTGCTCTACCTTTTTCTGCTTGTGATTGCCCTGACCTGTCTCATTCCTTTTTACAGCATGATCATGACCTCGACGCATGCCAATTCGGATATCGCCAGAAGGTTGCTGGTCGTACCGGGAGACCAGTTTCTAGTCAATTATGAGCGGCTGATCGATACGGTCCACATTTGGCGCGGGTTTGCCAATTCGATCATCATTTCCGTAGTATCCACGGCCATTGGCTTATATTTTGCGGCATTGGGCGGCTACGGATTTGCCAAGTACAACTTCAAGCATAAGAACATTCTCTTCGTGGCCGTACTGGGAACGATGATGATTCCGGGACAGCTTGGCATCATCGGTTTCTACAAGCTGATGGATACGTTCAATATGCTGAATACGTACTGGCCGTTGATCTTGCCTTCCATTTCAAGCGCATTCGGCATCTTTTTCCTGCGTCAGATCGCGGACTCTTCGGTGCCGACGGAGATTATGGAATCGGGCCGGATCGACGGCTACGGGGAACTGAGAATTTTCCACCGCCTTGTCATTCCGTTGATGATCCCCGGCATTGCCACGCTCGGCATTTTGAATTTCATCGGCAGCTGGAACGAATTCCTGACCCCGATGATCATTTTGTTCGATAATCAGCTGCAAACGCTTCCGGTGATGATTGCCAGCGTTAAATCCCAGTTCACTTCCGACTTTGGCGCGCAGTACGTCGGCGTTGTGATCTCAACCATCCCGATTCTGATCGTATTTTCGATCATGTCGAAGAAAGTAATCAGCGAAATCGCGGCGGGAGCCGTAAAGGGGTGACGGCCGCAAGGAGTCTGAAAGGAGGGATGCCCTGGCCTAGGCCTGCTTGTCGCTTCTTTATGAAATCATTTCGGATGGGTTTAATCGAGGTTTGTCTAGAAACGAATGAAATGTATAGGGGGAGATTGTTTTGAAAAGGAACAAGTTAATCGGCATGCTGCTGTCCGCCATTCTGTTAACCGGACTTCTCGCCGGATGCTCCGGCGGCAGCGAAGCAAGTCAGGGAGGATCATCTCCGGCCAAGAACGAGAACGGGGAGCTTCAAGGCAAACTGGTGATATGGACATTCTTTGATCAAGTGCAGGACATGGCGGACCAGTTCGAGGCGAAACATCCGGGAGTGACCGTCGAGGTGAAGATGTTCCCGGGCGATCAGTACCAGACGAAGCTGCTGACGGCGCTGCAGACCGGCAAGGATACGCCGGATATCTTCGATTTGGAGCGGGGATACATCGGCAAATTCATCGATTCCAAATTCACGACGGACTTATCGGCGTTGGGCATTGACGAGCTTGTCAAAGATAATATTCCATACGTAACGGAGCTCGGAAGAGGGTCGGACGGCAAAATCCGCGCGGTATCGGATCATTCGTCACCGGGCGGATTCTGGTATCTGCGCGAGACGGCACAGGAATACCTTGGTACCGACGACCCTGACGAAATCAGCGGGATGGTCGACAGCTGGGACAAAATCATCCAGCTTGGAAAGCAGGTCTATGAGGCGAGCGGTGGCAAGATTCACCTGATCGCAAACGCCGGAGACGTATTTGATATTGCTGCCTATAATCTGGAACCATGGGTGAAGGATAACAAGCTTAACGTGGATCCACAGTGGCAGGAATACTATGAGATTCAGAAAGAGATTCGTCAGAACAACGTGGACGCTAAGCTGCCGTTCATGTCGGCGGGATGGGGTAATGCCTTGAATGACGGCAGTGTCGTGCTGACTTCCATGCCGGCATGGGCGGGCTTTATGGTGGATAACAAGGATGGCAAGGCCGAAGGGAAATATGGGGTAGCCAAGACGCCGTTAGGCTTCTACAGCGGAGGCACTTACCGCAGCATATATTCCAAATCCGAGAATCAGGAGCTGGCCTTTGAATTTATTAAATACATCGCTGGACCGGAGTGGCAGCAGCACAATCTTGAGAAGACAGGAAATATGCCGGCTTCCGGCAAAGTTTACGAAGACAACCTGGAACAATTCAAATCCCCGCTGTTCGGTGATCAGAACATACTGGCTCCGTACTATGAAACGGTTAAGCAAATGCCGGGACATACCGCAGACAAGTATGGCGAGGAAATTCTGAGCAAGTGGAGAAAGGTTGCTGGTGAAGGGGTCACCAATAATCGGAGTTATGACGAAGTATTGTCCGATTTTATAAAGGAAGTAAAGAATTCTTTCCCTGAACTGAAATTCGATTAAGCACTTCACATATCATATCTGCGGTTGATGGGGGAGGCTGCTTCCTTCGCGAGGTAGCCTTTTCCTGTCCTTTTTCGTGAAGGATAGACCTTGGATGTAGGAAGAAGACATTGTATAGAGTGGAAGGAGACACCTTGATGAACAGCTTGCAGGAATATGTGCAACAAATCCGTATCATTGACGGGCATGAGCATTTGGCTACGCCGGCCATTAGAAAAAAGGAGAATACCGGTATCTTTGGCTTGCTTCATTACCTGGACTCGGATCTGATTACGGCCGGCATGCCACGGGATGTTTTAAGCCCAAGAAGCAAAACCAGCGACGAAGAGAAAGCTGCCGCCTTCCTGAAATATTGGGACCGTACGAATAATACGACGTATGCCCGGATGTTGAAGACCGCCTTAGAGGATCTGTACGGATTCAGGGATTGGAGCGTACAGGGCATCCTGGAATTGGACGGGAAGGTGAAAGCCGCCTCTGCCAACGATGATTGGTACCGCAAAGTGCTGAACGAGCAATCAGGGATCGACGTGGCGTTTACGCTGATTCAGACAACCGAGATGAACACCGAGCTGCTGAGGCCGATCATGTTCCTGGACTTTGCCTTTAAACTGCGAACATTAAAGGATATTCAGGCGGTGGAGCGTTCCGCTGCCGTTACCGTGCATACCTTGGAGGATTACTTGAATGCGGTGGATTCCTTGCTATATAGATACGTTCAGGAAGGGATGGTTGCCACGAAGCTGGGACATGCGTACTGGCGCAGCCTGGCTTGCGGCAAACCGACTCGATTTGAGGCGGAACAAGCTTTTAACCGAATGATGGTCGGGTCGCTGGATGAGCCGCTGAGTCAAACGGATTGTTTGCCTCTTCAGGATTACCTGATCCATTTCATCGTCCGTCGGTCCATTGCCTATGAATTGCCGATTCAGATCCATACCGGCCATCACGAGACCAGCGTCTCCGGCAACGGGAATATCATTACAAATTCCAGGGTGACAGGCCTGCTGCCGCTTCTGCTTGAATACCCGGAAGCCAAGTTTGTGCTTTTGCACTGCGGCCTTCCATACCAGAATGAATATTTGAGTTTAGCGAAAAATTTCCCGAACGTTTATGCGGATTTCACCTGGGTTTACATTATATCGCCGACGGCGGCCAAGCAAATCTTAAGCCAGATGATCGAAATGGTGCCGGGCACCAAAATTCAGGGCTTCGGCGGTGACTACAATTTCGTTGAAGGCACTTATGCCCATCAGAAGCTGGCACGGCAGATTGCCGCGGATGTTCTCCAAGAGAAAGTCCGTGAAGGCTCGCTAAACGAACGGGAAGCGATGACGTTTGCGGATCGAATATTCCACGATAATCTGATGGAGCTTTATCGACTCTAGCGGCTCTTCCCCGGCTGGATGATGGAACTATAACGAATGATGGAGGCGATATGAATAAATGGAATGGACGACGCAGAATAGAAACGGTGGGACGGAGCTTCATATTCTTGGGGGACAGGCGGGTTCAACCTGTTCCATGCGTTTTGCCGCGCTGTTAAGTTTGCTGGACGATTCCGATCATGCCGTGGATATTCCCGTTGACCGTGTGATTCCGACGAAGGACGGGTTTCAGGTTGAAGGTAAGCATGAAGATTTCGAGATTGTAAGCCGCTGGGTATTGATTCACGATATCACTTCCTATTACGACGTCCATCTGGAGATGTATTATACAGGCAGCGTTGAGAAGGAGGCCGGACTTCGAATTGGCTGCGATCTCCTCGGCGGAGGCAAACCTGACTGGATGATTCCCGGAGCCTTTTATAAGGAGAACCGATTTGAGCATAACTTCCGAAAATACCCCAGGTATGATTATCACGGAGGAAAGGCTGCGGAGATGGTATCGGATCATTGGTCATTTCGGAGCGACAGGGCGGCGCTGCCTGCCGTGTTCGCTTGGAATGACGGCATGTGCGGGGCGCTCTGCACGGACGAAGTCTCGGCGATCGGACTCAGTGGTCTCGGCTTCAGAGGGAACGCGGAAGGGACCCAGATTTGGCTCGATTTCCCTTACCGTGAAGAGCCGGTCACCTTCGTCGGAGAGCCGGTTCCGGATCCGGCGGATGTAAACATGCATTCCTTCAAACCAGGCGAGCAGATCCGATTGAAGTTCAAGCTGTATGCTGGAGCGTCGGACCCGCATGCCTACGATCCGTTTGTACGTCAGATGTACAAACTGCACCAGGAGGACCACGCGTTGAATCCATGGATCGGTTTGAAGGAAGCAGGCGAATTGACAGCACATGGCCTGTATACGTGGCATTATCGCGAAGAATACGGAATCTTGAACGAAACGGCGGCATTTGACCGGGAATTTAACAACAACGTCAAGCAGCAGGGAGACAGACCCCATATGCATGTCGGATGGGTCAGTGGCGCGCCTTATGCTTATGCATTGCTTGCCTATGGGCGAAAACATGGCATATCTAGATATATTCAGGCCGCGCATTCGGTGCTTTCCAAGGTTGCCTCGGGGATTGCGCCAAACGGTACGTTCTGGGCATCCTGGATAGTCGGCAAAGGCTGGACTACCGGATGGAATCCGAAATCGGACTGGCTGCAGGCGCGTACGATCGCCGAAGCGACGCTGTTCATGATCCGGGCGCTGGTCTTGGAGCAATCCTATGGAGATCAGCACAAGGATTGGGAACAAGCGGTTCTGTCCAATCTGGATTTTGCTGAAGCGCACCAACGGGAAGACGGCAATTTCGGCTCGTATTACCACTGCGAGAGTGGTCGGGTAGAGGAATGGGACGGTGCAGGAGGGATGCTGTGGATTGCCGCACTGCTCGAAGGAGCCCAGCTGTTCGGTAACAGCGATTATAAGGAAGCCGCCGTCGCAGGTGGAGCCTATTATGAGAGCTTCATCATCAATGAATATATTTACGGCGCGCCGGAAGACGTGCATCTGACGCCTACGTCGGAGGATGCTTACAATGCAGTGGTCTCCTATGTTCTTTTGTATGAGCACGACAAGCAGGACAAATGGCTGGACTTGGCAAAAAGCGCTGCGGATTGGATGATGACCTTTCGTTGGACGTACAATCTCGATTTTCCCAAGTTTTCGTTTCTGGGTCAGTATGATTTCAAGTCCCGGGGCGCGGACCAGGCGTCAACCTCGAATCAGCACCTGCACAATTACGGATTGTTCTGCGTTCCGGAGATGCTCAGGCTATGGAGGTACAGCGGGGATGATTATTACAAGGACCGGACGAGAGATCATATTGCCTGCTTCCTTCAGTTCGTGGCCAGGGAAGACGGTGATTTTAACGCATATAAAGGGATGGTTACCGAGCGGTTTTACAACACGAATTGTTTCCAGCCCAAAGGCATGATGCTGACGTTATCCCATGCCTGGTGCGTGGGACTTGTATTGTATGCTTCACAAGAAGCGATGGCATACGCGGCCGATCTGGATCTGCCGTTGTGAAGCATCTGTCTGACCAAGACATGATAACTAGGGGGAAGAGCGTGATGAACGTGTTCATGAATGCGGAAACCTTGCCTGTTCTAGGCAGGAGTGATGTGGTTGTCATCGGCGGGAGTTTTGCGGGCATCGCTGCGGCAATCCGTCTGGCAAAGGGGGGCAAGCAGGTCGTATTAATCGAGTCCCGAACGTACCTGGGAACGGAAATGACAGCCAAGCTGATGCCTTGGATCGAGCTTACCGGGGATACGGATTCGGCATTACCCGAACTCATTAAAGCTGTGATGGCTCAGCAGAATATGGGAGCGATGCTCCATGAAAGCTATGCGGGCAGCATCAGGGAGGGGCAGGGGCTGGATGATCAGGCAGCAAGCATTTCTTGTATTCCTATGCACCCAGACCGATTAAAACGGGGCCTGGAGGATCTTCTTCTTGAACGTGGAATTGAGTTTGTATATTCCTCCATACCGATTGCGCTGCATCATGAACATGGCCGCCTGAACGGCATCGTGGTCGCCAACAAATCTGGCCGGCAGGTGATACGCGCCGAATGCATCGTGGATGCCACCGAGACGGCCATCACGGCTGCGCTGATGGGAGAACCGCTTGCCCGGTTTCCTCATGGATCGTCGGCATGTTATTATAGAACCTTGGAATTTACAGGAGCCGTGGATGTGCGGTCAGGTGAGATGTTAATACCGGAAGAGCTAGGCCTTCTGGATAACACGATCCGTGTTCGCTTCGGCTGCCGGGGAGAAGGCCATGTTTACGTTACGTTCGGTCTGTCGCTCCTGAGCGGCAACACGATGAAAGCGGACCGCGACAGGGAAGTGTCCGCACGATTCATCGGCATGAAAGTGGCTTCGTATTTGACGAAGCAGGTACCGGGTTTTGGCAAAGCCGTATTGAGCTTTGCTTCCCATGAATTATCTGGTCCTTATGCTTTCGGTCCGGCGGGAGATTTGTACGGATGGGAAGCCACTTCCGCCAATGAATCCATGCAAGGCCCTTGGCCCGGCCTCCTGTGCTTGTACAGGGATGTCTATGTGAACGGAAATGCCCGCTTGTTGAATCCCGTAAGCGCAGCTGCATTAGGAGAGGCGGCGGCTCTCTTGCTGCTGGAAGGAGAAACGTATGCCCTTGGAAGGACGCTGCAAGTAGCCGAAACGGTTATCATCGAAAGCGGGGCTGATCCTGAAAGAGCTTGGATCAACCGGTCGGCCAATTCCGAAGAGGGTGAAAAGAACGATTATGAAATATCGTCCATTTCCTCTTTTCGGAAGGAATGGGCAGGAGAAGAAGCGGAGGTTGCAGCCATGGGGCTGCCTGTGCTCAAAAAGGCAAACGTGCTGGTCGTCGGAGGAGGCTCCAGCGGGGCAAGTGCTTCCATAACGGCTGGCTTTGAAGGTATGGATACCGTTTTGGTGGAGCTTAATCCCGGTCTCGGAGGAACGGGAACCTACGGCGGGGTGGACAGCTATTGGTTTGGTCGCCGGGGCGGCTATGCGGCACGAATTCATGAAGCCGTTCAACAGGTACAGTCTTCCATCGGGTATAGGGGCCATAAATGGAATATCGAAGCCAAGGCATTTGCGCTGCTGCAGCTGACGGAGGAAGCGGGAACGGATGCGCTGTTCAATTGCACGACCTGGGGTACGGTGAAGCAAGGGAACCGGGTATGCGGAATTGCAGCCGCCACGCGCTGGGGACCTGTTGTACTGTTGGCTGACGTCGTGATCGATGCTTCGGGCGACGGGGATGCAGCCGCTTTTGCCGGCGCGGAATATGTGTACGGCTCCAGCAAGGATCACACCGTGATGTGGTATTCCTTATCCCAATACAAGGCGCCTTCCAAACTGCAGAACAATTTCACCAGCATGGTCGATGTTTCCAGCATTCTCGACTATACCCGGGCTATCCTGGCCGGGCGGCGAAGGGGCGAAGAATGCCATGATCACGGCATCTACGTAGCGACAAGGGAGAGCCGGCATATCGTGGGTGATGCCGTGATGCAGCTTCCAGATCAGCTGCTGCACCGGCGTTGGCCAGACGTTATTAATGTTCATTTCAGCAACCATGACATAAAAGGGGTAAGCGGAGCGGATTGGGTCAACATCGGATTGATCCCTCCGAACCTTGAGATCGAGATCCCGTACCGTATGCTGCTGCCGAAAGGGCTGGACGGCATTCTGGTTGCAGGCAAGGCGGTTTCGGCGACGCATGATGCTCTGCCTGCCATACGCATGCAGTCCGATCTGGAGAATCTGGGCGCCGTTTGCGCGCTGGCAGCCGTACAAGCGGTTGGCTGTTGCCGGTCGCCAAGAGAGATTGACATCAAGCTGCTGCAACAACGTCTTGGCAAGGAGGGGCTCATACCGGAAGACGCCGTTACCCGAAAGCTCTCCCCTTACAGGTACACGGATGAAGAATTGTCCCAACTCGTGGACTCCATCGAAGGTGAAGTGCCGCTCTATGAATATTCGAATATGCGAATGAACGAAATCTATCGGGGACGCCTGCCGTTTGTCGAGATATGCTCGCTGGGACAGCGGAGCATTCCCTATCTGGAATCGGCCTTAACGAAGGCGTCCGAGCGCAAGAAAATCGTGCTCGCTCAGGCTCTGTCCATGCTGGGTGCAAAGTCGGGAGTCCAGGTGCTGATGGATGCGATTACGAAAGAACTCCAAGGCGGCCGGCTGCCGCTGCGTACGGCAGAGATCATGTATGTGCAGCTGCCTCCGGACCACGGAGCAATGCCCGAAGCCGCCAATTGGTTATACTCCCTTGCAGCGGCAAGGGATCCTCGCAGCTTGACGGTATGGCAGCGGGTTGCGGGGTTGCTGCATCCCGGTGAGGAGGATTTCAAGGATACCCTGCAGGGAATCTACTATTATATTGATGCGATATGCCAAGGAGCCGAACGGCTGGGGTCAAGGGATGCCGTCCCGGTGTTGTTAAAGCTCCATAACATCCCCGAGCTGCGGGGACAATCCTGCAAAAGGGGAGCGCAGCCCGATTACTTTTTGGAGAGGCGCTCGATGCTGGAGCTGGCGATTGGGAGGGCTCTGGCCCGATCGGGAAGCATGGCAGGATATGAAATTCTGATCGATTACCTGGATGACAGCCGGTCGCTGTTAGGGAGAAGCGCTCTTCTTGAGCTGCACAGACTCAGCGGCAAACGATATGGGAAGTTGGCGAAGGTATGGCTGGAATGGCTGCACCGGCAGGAGAGTCGTCTGACGCCGCAGCCGCTCGCGATATTGCTGGATATCGAGTGTAACAGCGAAGACATGCTGCGTTGCATCGACTAGCGCGCGGGGTCAAGCAGGAATACGTTGAAGTAGGAGTTATGCCGATGAAATATATTGGTTTGGATATCGGAACAACGAGCATTTGCGGTGTGGTATTCGATGCCGGACTTGGCGAAATATTGTCCACCGCAGCTGAAGCCAACCGGGCCGCACGAGACGGGGCTTACCCGTGGGAACGGCTTCAAGATCCCGAGGCGATTTGGCTGCAGGCAGAAGCGGTAATGAGACAGCTGCAGCAGGAGCATCCGGATATTGGCGGCATTGGCGTAACTGGCCAAATGCATGGCATCCTATACCTGGATGAGCTTGGCAGAGCGGTCAGTCCCTTGTACACATGGCAGGATCAACGCGGAGCGGAGCGCCTTACACAACAGACTTACGCCGAGCGGCTGTCCGAACTCACAGGATATACGCTGTCAACGGGGTACGGCGTTGTAACGCATTTTTTCAACTGGATGAATCATCTAATCCCGTCGTCTGCATGCTGTGTCTGCACGATCCCTGATTATATCGTGATAAAGCTGACCGGTCGTCAAAATCCGTTGATGGATCCGACGCATGCAGCGGGGATCGGCTGCTATTCGTTGCAAAAACAAGACTTTGATGCTGAAGCGATGGAGCAAGCAGGGATAAATCGTAGCTGGTTTCCTTCCGTTCGGGCTTCGGGAACGATGGCTGGATCAACGTCCGGCGGAATTCCGGTGTTTGTATCGCTGGGTGATAACCAGGCCAGCTTCCTGGGCAGCGTAAAAGACATTCACCGCACGGTACTGCTGAATATCGGAACTGGGGGGCAGCTTTCGATCCATGAACCGACGAATGGCCCCGATGTCCCGGAAGGGTTGGAAGCCAGACCGTTTCCAGGGGGCGGCAGGCTGCTTGTCGGCTCTTCCCTTTGCGGCGGAAAAGCTTATGCAATCTTGGAGCAGTTTTTTCGGAAAGTTATCGCCTCCTATACCGGTGAGCCTGTGTCCGCGGGGCAGGTCTACGCCTGGATGGAGCGACTGGCAGCCGAAGATAGCTTATGTGGTGGCGACAGCTTGTCCGTGAATACGCAATTTCTCGGGACAAGGCAAGAACCCGATCGGCGGGGTCAGATTGTCGGCATTTCTGTAGATAACTTTCTCCCCGAATTGTTGGTTGTTGGCTTCCTCCGGGGTATGGTGGAGGAGCTGCATGCGTATTTTGAGCGACTGCCGAGAGCTATTCGTCATAACGTCACTTCTCTGGTTGGAGCCGGAAATGCCATCCGCAGCAACGATAGGCTAAGGGACGAAGCAGTCAGGCAGTTTGGTCTTCCCGTGCATGTACCGACTCATTCCGAGGAAGGCGCGGTAGGCGCTGCGCTAACCGCGGCCGTCGGATCAGGGGAGGTTGTCTCGTTTGAAACCGCGGGTCAACGGCTGGGTTGATTCATTAAGGACGCATCGGGCGGCCGGCAGCATATATTGAAGGCGGGTTGAACATGAATAGCGACATGATACAAAAGGCGGCCCGCGGGGCCGCCTTTGCATTTTATTATGGATTCGAATCACGAAGGAGTCCTTGAAAGCAGATGCGGGCCATGATATTGTCATGTGAGGTACAAATCCGTTGTACGCTGAGCTTGAGATGTTGTGTTTACAGGTAAATTAGCACTACAATACATACAAACACCAGATTATGTGAACAGGAGTTGAAGTGTTTGCAGGAGCTGCTGGAATTAAACGGAGTACATAAGCGTTTCGGCAAGTATGCCGTCCTGCATGACATCACCTGGAGCATCTCCCGCGCTGAGTGCGTTGCGATAACAGGAAGCAATGGCGCAGGAAAGAGCACCATGCTGCATGTGATAGCAGGGCTTGCTAATCCGTCGGTAGGGTCACGGATCGAACATGGAACATCGATGCGCGTCGGCTATGTACCGGAACGTTTTCCTGCGCTGCGGTTTCGTCCTTCCGAATATTTGCGCCACATGGCTGGCATTCAGGGCATGGACAAACAAGAAGCAGCGAAGCGGATCGATGCCATGCTGAATGTGTTTCGATTGCAGGACATGAAGATGACGCTATGCTCCAAGGGGATGCTGCAAAAGGTCAATATCATGCAGGCCCTGCTTCGCCAGCCCGATTTATTGGTTCTGGATGAACCTCTGTCGGGATTGGACGAGCCCTCTCAAATGGAGATGATCGGCATTCTAAGTGAAATCAAAAGACAAGGAACAGCGATCGTGATGTCCGTTCACGAGCCGCTGCTTATTGCTTCGCTGGCCGACCGGGAGACGCAACTCCGCGAGGGGCGGATCGAGCGGGACGGCATGCTGGAAACCGATACGGAGATGGGACGGATGAAGCTGGAATTCACGCGTGTTACTCAAGACAAAATGCTGGAACTGGAACGCCGTTCAGGGTTCCATTATTGGATATCGAGAGGTAATCCTGCATCGATGGTAGTCTCGCGGCAGGTCGCGGATGAAATGCTGCTGGATATTCTACAGTCAGGCGGATCGCTGACACGGCTGGAGCCTTGGAGCATGGAGAAGGCAGAGCAAGTGCAGCCTAACCTTGGTCAATCCATGGAAGGGGAGGGAGCATAATGGGATCATTGATTCATTACATGCTTGCCAGTTATACGAGATCCTATCGGTATTTCGCGCCGATGGCCTTTATGCTGATATCGGTAGTGTTTATCTACTCTTACCGGCCTAACCCGATCATGGACAGCTATGCCGTAACGGCAGCATTTCTGTTTGTCGGCTCCGCTTGGCTTGGTTTGAACTTTCTCAACCATGATCAAGGGCGTCAAACGATGCTGCTGATTGTTCATAGCGGGAAGGCCATACGATATTATGCCGCCCAGTATTTAACCGTAACGCTTCTATCTATCCTGTTCAGCTTATTTGCTGTCCTTTACCCGATCGTGTTTGGAATGTTCGATAAGCCGATTACATTATCCCAGTTTGTTTTGGGTTATCTGGGACATGCTGCTTTGTCCTTGCTCGGCATTTCAATTTCGGTATTTTTTCAGTTTGGCTTTATGGAGAATCAGGGAAGAGCGGCAGGTTTGCTGTTAATCGTTATCGTTATTTCCTTAGCCGGACAATCCATCGTTCAGGATGATTTGGCTTATTTGAGAATGATTCCTTATGTGCTGCCTCCCGTCTCTGTAATGATCGATATGCTCATTCATGCTGACGAGCGTTCCCGGGCCATGTTATTCATGACCCTTACATATACGTTCATATACAGCTTCATTTTGTTGGCTGTTTATCTATGGACGGCCTGCCGCAAGGATGCGGCAACCATGATCCGAAAAGTAGGTTGAAGTAGGAGGTATCTTCCTTTACCATAGGGATATACACAAATAGAAACGGTAAAGACAGCCAATACTAGAGGAGGATACCATGAAACAATCTCGACTGATGGACAGCGACCACTCCAAAGAGCTGTTTGCCTATTTCGGATTAGCGGTGTATTATTCACAGGCGCTTGAGCAGCAGCTGGCGAATCTGTTGATGCTGATCAAGCTTTCCCAGGGGAATGTGCCTTCAGAAGAAGATTTCACCCAATTATATCAGCGGAAATTAAGCAGCTCTCTGGGCCAATTGGTACACGAGATCCAGCATTACTTTCCATTCTCCGAAGAAGAAACACTTCAATTAAAAGAGGTCTGGAAGCAGCGCAACTATATCGTTCATGATTATTTCAAAGAGCGGATTCATGAGACATTCAGCCCGGCCGGCCGATCCCGAATGATTCGGGAGCTGACCGCTTTTAAGGACCAGGCCCAAGCACTGGAGCAGAAGCTGCAGGGTTATTCCCGCGAAATGTATGTGAAGCTTGGCCTGGACAGCGAAAAAAGCGTGTAAGTGCGTGCTCAAAAAGGTCGATTTTCTTCAGCACCGAAGCTTATGCTCCCGATGTGCGTTTTTTCAAAACGCTTCAGCTGGATGTAGCTAGGGAGTGAGGAGCGGAGCTACACGTTTTCGCAGAAAACGACTTCGAAAGCATCCGCTGTTTTGGATACGTGAGCACCTGAAATGTTTCCGCAGGAAACATGCTTCGGAAGCTTCTACTTAGGCCCGGCTGAATTCAAGATTCGATGCCGAGCTGCTTCCTGATTCGCTTCGTGTTAGATATAGAATTTATGAGTTATCAGTGGAGCTGATGAAATTCTATATCGCAAGAAAACCTACCTATGCATCGCGGTCGCTCATCCTTGAAGTGGCCTCGACAGAGGTTTTCTTATCAAAAGCGGACTTTTTGAACAACCTCTATAAAAGAAATTAGGGCTGAGATGAAACATATTCCAGCACCTCTGCGTCAGAAAGAATAGGAGGTGTAATTATGAAAAAAACTGCGAAATTGTTAACCGCATTGCTTGTCACTTCGTCATTGCTCGGTGCCGGCGCCGCCTCTGCTTTCCAGGATGTTCAAGAGGGGAAGCCTTTGCAAATGGTGAAGGAGCTGCAAGCGAAAGGTATAATCCAAGGGGTTAGCGCCGACAAATTCGCTCCGGCCAAAACAATAACGACCGCACAAGCGGTGCAGATGATTGTGAATATCGCCGACCTGAAGGTACAACCGAACTTTACGGGCCGTTCGTTTGACAGTGTGCCGAAGAATGCCTGGTTTGCTGAAGCTGTGAATATAGCGGCTCAGAACGGATTGTCCGTATCCGCAGACATGAAATGGAATGAGCCGATAACGCGTGAAGGGTTCGCGACATTGCTCTCGGAAGCGATTCAGAAGACCGGGAATTATCCCGTGGTTATGATGTATTTGCATGTAGCCGACGAGGATCTGATGAAAGAGGAGAGCCGGGGAGCGGTGCAGTTCCTGCTGTTAACCAAGATCGCTGAGCTCGACGTTAACGCCAAGTTCCATCCAACGAAGAATTTAACGCGAATAGAAGCGGCAGAGCTTGCGTACCATTCGATCCGATTCATTGAGGAGCATCAGAAGAACATGATACCCCAGAAGCCGGGACAATCTGAACCGGATGTAAGTACAAAAGTTGTTAAGGTGGATGAATCGCAGAACAAAGTTACGGTAACCAAGGAAGACCTGCCGAATCCGGGGTACGGCATTAAAATTACGTCGGTCGACTATGTTAGCGATACCGAAGCCGTGATCCACTACAAAGTTCTTCAACCCGATCCGGACAAAATGTACCCGCAAGTCATCTCGAAATCTTCCGATGACGTGCTCGTGCCTTCCAAGTACACCAAAATCACGGTCAAAGCAGAAGGTACAGAAGGTACTCTTGATTCGACAAAGTAATTTTTGTAATATACTGCCAGCATACCATGTTAAAAAGGCTGTTCCCAAGCGAATGTTACATTCGACCGGGGGACAGCCTTCTTGTTTAATCCTACATTTATCTAACGCAGCTGGTACTACACATGACCACCGGCCAGCTTGCTGTTGGAGGTGGCAAGCACCGTTTCCTTGGTCTCTGCAATCGAAGCCGTGCTGCCCTGCTGGAGCTGGTACATTTTAAAATACCTTCCGCCCAGGGCCATCAACTCGTCATGGGAGCCCTGCTCCACAATTTCTCCACGGTGAAGGACCAAAATCTGATCGGCGCTGCGAATCGTGGATAGGCGGTGAGCGATGATAAAGGTCGTGCGCCCACGCTTCAGTACCTCCAGGGCTTCCTGGATTAAGGCTTCCGTCTCCGTATCGATGTTAGCGGTGGCTTCGTCGAGAATCAGTATGGCCGGATTGAATGCTAGAGCCCGGGCAAACGAGATTAACTGGCGCTGTCCTGCCGACAGCGTACTGCCCTTCTCCAGTACCGGCTCATCAAAGCCTTGCGGAAGATGAGCGAGCAGCCGGTCGGCCCCGACGTCGCGAAGCGCCTGCTCCACCTGTTCCCGTGTGATCCCGGGATCACCGAGGCTGACATTCGAAGCAATCGTGCCGGTGAACAGGTAAGGGTCTTGCAGCACGATGCCCATATGCTTGCGGAGCCATTGCTTCGGAATATCGGTAACGGGCTGCCCATCAATGGTAATCGTGCCTTTCTGCGGGTCATAGAAACGGAACAACAGATTGATGATGGAACTTTTGCCGGAGCCGGTATGACCGACAAGCGCCACGGTTTGGCCCTGCTTCGCTTCAAATGTAATGTCTTTTAGCACATAGTCCTTCTTGTATGCGAAGGAGACATTCTGAAACTCCACATTTCCTAAATACCGCGGCATGCTGCCGTCCGTTACTTTTTCGCCCGTTTCATCCATCAGCTCGAATACCCGTTTGGCGGAGACGATGGAGGTATCGAGCGCGGCCAGCTGGTTAACCATGCCCGTAATCGGCTGGAACATGCGGCCAAGCAGATCAACGAAGGCGTAGAGGACGCCGATCGATACGATGCCGGCACCGTTCAATGATGCCGAACCGAAATACCAAAGAACGACCACAAAAGATACGTTACGCAGCACATTCACCAGATTGTGCGTGGTGAAGGAGTTCAGATTGAGCATTTTGTTCTGATGGGCCATATAGTCCGCATTCAGGGACTCGAACTCTTCTTGGGTCGCTTTTTGGCGGCGGAATACACGAATGATGGCCATGCCCTGAATGGATTCATTAATAATGGCGTTGATCTCGCTCAGCCGGGAGCGGATGACCGTATTGTATTTGGTTGCGAATTTACGGTACAGGATGGTCCATACAATCAGCATTGGAATAACAAACAAACTGATTAAGCCCAATCGAACGTCCAGAAGGAACAAGGCAACATAGACACCCGTGATATATACGGCGCCAGAGCTGAAGTTGGATAATACCGCAACAAACAGGTCCTTTACCGCTTCGGTATCATTGGTTACCCGGGAAACGACTTTGCCCGCCGGTAAATTATCAAAGAAGTTGACGGGCAGCCGCTGAATATGGGCATATACATCGGTACGCAGCTTCTGAATGACCCGGTTGGCTGCCGATTGCAGCCAGTAGGTTCTGCCGAATACCGTAATCATGGAGATCAGCAGACAGATCAGGAACAGGCCGACGAGCTTGTAAATGCTGGGCAGCTCGGGTTTATAAAATTCAAACAGCTGTTCTTTGGTTAATTTGACGGCCGGATATTGCAATTCTTCCGAGGCATAGGAAATCGTCAATACACCGTCCTGGAAGGAACGGTTTCCTTCCGTTCGGGCTACCGGCTCATTAATGAAATAGAAGCTGCGGCCTGCCTGGACGAGGCGTACTTCCTGTCCTCGCGTCTCGCCTTCTTGAAAGCGATCCTCCCGTTTATAATAAGTTCCATTATAGGATGCAGCACCTTGGGCTTGCGTCGTCTCATAATAGGGACGCTCGATGCCCAGGATATGCTCGTCGATCATCGTTTTTGCGATGAAGGGCCCAGCAAGCTCTGCGGCAACACCGATGGCCAGCAGAATCAAAGCGGTAATGAAGGTGCCCTTGGCCGTTAAGGCATAGCGGAACAGCCGTTTGGCAATTCCGGATTCATTCGAGATGGTTGTATCGTTTGGAGTCAATTAAGACACCTCCTCGGAGGTCAGATTGTTTTCTACCTGCTGGCGTTCGAATTGCTCACGGTACCAGCCGCCGAGCTCCAGCAGTTCATCATGGGTTCCCTGCTCCGTGATTCGGCCGTCCTCCAGCACCACGATGATATCGGCATGCTGAACGGCCGAGAGTCGATGCGTGGAGATCAGCGTCGTTTTGCCGGCGCGTTTGCTCCGGATATTATCGATGATTCTGGCTTCCGTCCGGGCATCCACAGCGGACAAGGAATCGTCCAAAATTAAGATGTCAGGGTCGCTGATAAAAGCTCGGGCCAGTGAGACCCTTTGTTTTTGTCCGCCGGATAACGCCACCCCTTTTTCGCCGACAATGGTATCCAGGCCATCGGACAGGGTAACCAGATCGCGGTCAAAAGCGGCAGTTGTAATGGCATCCATTATCAGTTCGTCGCTGGCATCCTTTTTGCCGAATTGGATGTTCTGGCGCACCGTCTTGGAGAACAAAATCTGCTCCTGGGGAACGTACCCGATCCAGCTGTGGAGCTGATCGGTCGCCAGCATCTCCATGGGGATGTCGGAAATGAGGATTTCGCCGGTTCCGGAAGGGTACTCATGGAGAAGCTGCTTCAAGAGCGTCGATTTGCCGCTGCCCGTGCGCCCTACGACGCCGAGCGTCTGACCTTTTTCCAGTGTAAAGTTAATATTTTTCAAATTATCTATTGTAGAGGTCGGGTAACGGAAAGTGACATCCTTGAATTGAATCGTATCCGGAACCTTCACGTCTACAGGGTTCGCGGCGTCGGTAACATCCGGCGGGGTCTTTAAGGTTTCGTTGACCCGATCCAGTGAAGCGTTTCCGCGCTGCATAATGTTGATCAATTCCCCGATGGCGAACATCGGCCAAATCATCATCCCGAGGTACATGTTGAACGATACGAGATCTCCGAGTGTGATTTGATTCTGGAACACGAGGTACACGCCGTAGGCTAAACCGATGACGTAACTGAGACCAATGGAGAAATTGATGGTCGGTTCGAATAAGGCGTCTACTTTCGCTACCGCCAGATTTTTACGATATACGTCATCCGTAATGTCCTGGAATCGCTGCTGATCGGCGCGTTCTTGTACATATGCGCGGACGACGCGCACACCGGCTACTGACTCCAGAACCTGATCGTTCATGTCACCGAAGGCATCCTGCGCCAGTGTGTAGCGCTTATGAATGGCTCTTCCATAGATGACCATGCCAATGGCAATGATCGGCATGGGCAGAATAGCCGCCAGCGTCAGCTGCCAGCTGACAATGAAGCCCATGGCGAAGAGGACGACAATCAAGTATATGGTAGAGTCAGTCATGACGAGCATCCCGAAGCCGGCAGTTGCTGCCACGGAGCGAAGATCATTCGTGGCTTTTGCCATGAGGTCTCCGGTACGGTTGCGTTCGAAAAACGGCGGAAGCATCCGCAGCAAATGGTTCATGTACCGGGTACGGAGCAGGCGTTCCACGAGGTTCGCTCCTCCGAATAAACGGTGCATCCATATGTAAGTGGCGCCGTATACGACAGCAACGATGCCGAGAATCATGAGCAGATATTGAACGAGGGAAGTCCACGTTATGGAACTGCTGACGATATCGTCAATGGCGTTTCCGAGCAGAAGCGGCGGCAGTAGCTCAACCAGTCCGCAAAAGATGAGAAGCGCAAGGCCGATCAAGTAACGCTTTTTTTCTTGCTTGAAAAACCAGCCTAGATTTTTAAGTACGGCAAACACATTATCCCTTCCTTTCGTAGGTCGTTCTGGCATCATATCATCCGCAAAAACCAAAAAAAGCACATCATCCGACGACGGACGATATGCTTCATTAATTTTGAACTTATCATACGCACGGTGATCCTGACTTCCGTGCAACGGTTAGCAGCTTCGTTCAGATCATTCTGGCAACGAATGAACGAGGCTTGATGATGATGAGACAGCACCATTGGGGAGTCGATCCATATTTAATTGTAGGAAATGATGATCAAGATGATCTTGATCCATTGCAAACAGTTTCAACATGTCACTCACCCTTTCTTCGTAATTTACATTTTATTCAAATCGATCTCGTATGGACTGAATTTTATCACCATGAACTGGAATGTGTCAAACTTATTTTTCAGGATCACTCGCAAGATATTCGATAGTGAAGGTAGGTTAGAACCTTATGTCACTATTTTATTATCAAAATGATTTGTATCCTAACGTATGTATGCGTTATGATAATATTGCAGCTAAATATGGATACCGTCCCTAAGATCTCCGGTCTGCTAACAGATTGGGGTCAACATATTATGACGTCTAAGGAGGGTGTACGATACATGCAAATTCAAGTCAGCGATCAGGCGGCACGTTGGTACAAGAAGGAACTTGACCTTCAGGCAGGCACGTTCGTTCGCTTCTTTCCACGATATAGCTCAGGCGGAGGCCTCCATCCTGGCTTTTCGCTCGGTATTTCGGTAGAAGAACCAAGAGAAGCGGGACTGACGGAGCGTTCCGAAGAGGTAACATTCTTTATGGAAGAACAGGATCTGTGGTATTTGAAGGGATATACGCTACGCGTGAAATATGAGGAATCCTTGGATGACATTTCGTATATTTATGAAGAAGAGGGCGCAGTAAATTAACCTGATGAGAGACTGCAGCGCCATCTAGGGAAAGGAGGTTCCCAAGATGAGCGTATATCACCGTGATATTCGCCAATACATCGGCAAACGTTCGGTGGTTCGTGTGAAAGCGGCGGTTCTTGTGCTGAACGATAATGGAGAGATTCTGCTCCTGAAACGGCAGAACAAGGACGAGTGGGGACTTCCCATCGGAACCCTGAAGCCCGGCGAAGCTCTTGAAGACACAGCGTCCAGAGAGCTGTGGGAGGAGAGCGGCCAGACAGCGGATGATATGCGACTCTTGGACCTTGTATCTGGTCCGGAGTATATGAAGAAGCAAATTGGTGGAGATGAAGTGTATTATGTGATAGGTGTGTATGAGGCAACCGGTCTGCACAGTGCCATTCATTTGTCCCCTAATACGGAAGTATCTCTTAAATATTTTGATTTTCAAGCATTGCCCGCAATGGATGCGCTCACGGTCCGCTTGCTGGACAAGATTAAAAAGAACAGCTGAGGCTTCGTTAGTGGTGGCAGTTTTATACGCTTTAAATTCCCCGCATGGGGAATTTTTTTCGGTCAACATGAGGAGTCCCTGCCCCATTCAAACCGGGGGGAAGGGACTCCTTTTGCCATGCGAAGGTGAGCACATATGATCGTTATGGCTGCCCGGACAGCGGGACCTCCAATGCAAAGTCAAAATCGTCGATATCATATACCTGAACGGGAAGAGCGCTTTCGACGATACGCTGAATCAGTTCGTATTGATCGGTCAGTAAGGGAGCCTCGGCTCTTTGGGATGCCAGGAGCAGCTCAGTTTCAACAGGATCAAAGGATTCCCCATAAGGTGCGGTGTCCATGGTGTTCATGACCGAGACCCGGGTAGTTTCACTAACGGGAATGGTAGGGCTTTTGGACCAGGGAACCTGCAGGGCACGTTCAATTTTCTTTTTGTTCAGCGGCTCTTCAAAATAGGAAATCAATTCGCCGATCTTTATCTTGACGTGCTGGTCATCAGCACTGCTATTCATGAGATGTTCTTCGGTGGTATGAAGCTCATATAATTCCAAAATGGTTGTGTACGGAATGATATACTCGACGGGTTTCGGCGGTACTAACAGCTGACCGTAAATAGCCAGCATGACGGCCTCCGTCACGAAAATTCTGGTCATGACTAAATCCTCCTGCAAGACATGATACAATTCATAAGTTTAGAACTAATAAAGCATTGAAGTTCATAAATGTCAACTGCTCTTCGCCTAACAACCGCGTGGATCTTACTTAACAATAACATCCATCGACGTACTTTCACAGAAGACAGACCGCGGGTTAAAGGTGTTATTCTTGCGATTATTGAATGGATTCAGCTTCGCAGAAAACTCGTAAATTCTATAATCTAAAGAAAGGGGCTTTAATCACCTTTGAAATCATGGAAAATCTATTATCCGTTTGTTAAGCCGTACATGAAGTGGATCATTCTGACCCTTATTATCGGCATGATCAAATTTGCAATCCCGTTATTGCTGCCCATGATCATGAAATATGTCGTGGATGATCTGCTGATCAACCAGCAGATGACGATCGAACAGAAAATTCAGGATCTGATGTGGATTCTTGCCGGGACGCTGGTGCTGTTTGTCGTGGTGCGTGGTCCGGTGGAATACTTGCGGCAGTATTTTGCCCAATTCATTACCAGCCGTATTTTATTCGATATGCGTAACCGGTTATATGCCCATTTGCAGCGCTTATCTCTCCGCTACTATCAGAATACCAAGGTAGGCGAGGCGATATCGCGCTTTATCAATGACGTGGAACAATCCAAGAACCTGGTGGAAGTCGGCATGATGAACATCTGGCTGGATATGTTTACACTGCTGTTCGTGTTAATTGTCATGTTCTTCATGAATCCCGTATTGACGCTGGTTGCCATTTCGATTCTTCCTCTATATGGACTAGCGGTGAATTTGTTGTATAAGCGGCTTAAACGTCTGACTAAGGACCGGTCGCAGGCTCTCGCCGGTATCCAGGCGTATCTGCATGAACGGATTCAGGGGATCTCGGTTATCCGCAGTTTTACTCTGGAGCGTTGCGACCAGAAGAAATTCGAAGGGATCAACGGCAATTTCCTGAAAAAAGCGATGGCCCAGACCCGCTGGAATGCGCTCACCTTTTCCATTATCAACACGCTCACCGACATTGCGCCTATCCTGGTTATCGGTTATGGGGGATACCGGGTAATTCAGGGAGATCTGACATTAGGTACGTTTGTTGCCTTCTTTGGCTATCTCGACAGGCTGTATGCGCCCCTTCGCCGTCTGATCAACTCGTCAACGGTGCTAACGCAGGCTTCAGCGTCGCTGGAGCGGGTCAAGGAGCTCATGGACGAGCCGTATGACATTGTGGACCGTCCGGATGCCAAAACGCTTAAGACAGCGGGACAGATCGAATTCGACCGTGTCTCCTTCAAGTACAACGACGCTGCCGGTTGGGTGCTTCAAGATATAAACTTAACCATTCGGCAGGGGCAGACGGTTGCGTTTGTCGGCATGAGCGGCGGCGGTAAATCGTCCCTGATCGGACTGATTCCGAGATTCTACGATGTACAGCAGGGCGCGGTGAAGATTAACGGTCATGACGTCAGGGATTTGACGCTGGACAGCCTGCGCGGATCGGTGGGCATGGTCCTGCAGGACAACTTCCTGTTCAGCGGCACCGTCCGTGAGAATATTCTGTTCGGCAATCCGGAGGCGGATGAAGAGAGAATCGTCGCCGCTGCCAAAGCCGCCAATGCGCATGATTTCATCACCCAGCTGCCGCAAGGCTATGAGACGGAAGTGGGTGAACGCGGCGTCAAGCTATCAGGCGGACAGAAACAGAGACTGGCGATTGCGCGTGTCTTCCTTAAGGATCCGGACATCCTGGTGCTGGATGAAGCGACGTCGGCGCTGGATTTGGAGTCCGAGCATCTGATACAGCAGGCGCTGCAATCCCTGTCCAACAACCGCACCACATTGATCGTGGCCCATCGCCTGTCAACGATTACGCACGCCGATCAAATCGTTGTGCTGGAGAATGGCAGAATTACAGAGCAGGGAAGGCACGGCGAGCTGATGAATCTGGATGGAAGTTATGCCAGACTGTATAACGTGCAGCATCTGGAGACTTAATACGAAAGACCCGTCCTTCTGTGGCATGGTGTTGGGCCATGCTTCAGGGAACGGGTCTTTATTTTAGGGTAAAGGCTTATTTCTCGATATTCTTGAACACCGTGTCATAGGTCATCTGAATATACTCAAGCGTCTGTCCGTGCAATACGATATTGTTCACTAAGGTGATCAGCAGGAACAGGATCATGATGCCGGTCAGAGCTTGTTGAATCCGGAGGTTCTTCGTTTTGGCAATAAACAGCGCTGCAAGCACAAACACGGCAAACAGATAATGTCCTGCGTACAAGTACAGATCGTAAGCGTAAGTAGCCAAACCGAACCCAACGATGATGTGCAGCAGAATCGCGAACAGGATATAGATGGCAAATGCCCAGGTATCGCGGGATCGGATGCCCTTAATGAAGGACAGAATCGCGAGAATAAGCATCCCGATCCCGACGATATGGACATGAATCGGATACGGCTTGGCCAAATTCGTCACGAATGCCGCGATCCCCGGATCAATCATGGCAAGCTCCGGCGACAGGATCGGGCTTACAAACAGCATGTAGAAGACCCGGGAATGGTGCTCGAATGAAAAAGGAGAAACATAGCTGAGCGCACCGTTTTGTACGCTTGAAAACACGTTCGCGATCCAGGATTTACCTGAGAACAGCAAGTGTTGAAGCAGGGTTACGATAATCACCATCCCCAGAAAAGCCAGCA
Source organism: Paenibacillus sp. QJM3NY_38 (assembly GCF_056173265.1). Classification (NCBI taxonomy): domain Bacteria; kingdom Bacillati; phylum Bacillota; class Bacilli; order Caryophanales; family Paenibacillaceae; genus Paenibacillus; species Paenibacillus sp. QJM3NY_38. Next base: position 4,548,931 of record NZ_CM149665.1, on the reverse strand, counting down.
TAATGAGGATGAAGCGTTTAAAGGCATCCTTCCAGCGTCGATTGAACAGGCTGATCAGGAGCGCACCTGCGAACGTTGCTGCCGAAATTAATCAGGGCCAGGGAGGCATTCGGCATGACGGCATATCGATTCGTAAGCCGGCAATAGTGCAAGTAAGCGGCTGATAAGATGATCATGAACTGCGCATAAGCATAGGAATCCGGTATGAACGCCGTGAACAGCGTATACGAGCTGATACCGAAAAAAGCCGCCGTTACGAAGGACAACAACCAGCCGGCTCCGCTTCTTCGGACGATATAGTAGACCAGCGCAGCGCTTAAGGCATTCAAGACCGATTGAATCAGAAGATAAGGGAGGTTCGCACTCCCGATCATCGTCGTTAACGGACTGGTCAGGAAATTAATGAATGGATGGATGATCGAGATATTCTCCGGTCCATATTCCATGGAAGGATCGAAGTTGAACAGATTCAATGTGAAAGGCGCGCCATAGAACGGGCTGTGCGGCATCAACTCGGCTGCATGATCCTTGATGTAGGTCACGAACGGAAGGTTCATGAAAACATACCATAGGACAATACAGATACTTAGGCCGATCGCCGTGTAATTATCTTTTTTATGTCGGAATAAATAACTGAAAAAAGTCATGTTTTACGCTCCACCAATCTTTCCATTATATATGTACTGTGAATAGGCTTAAGCTGCGTTCGCTTACCAGATCAGCAGAAGCAATCCGGAAATAATGAAAGCGACGCCGGCGATTTTGCGGATCCCGATGGTTTCCTTGAATACCCATTTGGCAAACAACAAGGCCCACAGGAACGTCAGTGCATTGGCAGGCATAACCAGCGTATAGGGAAGCTCCCCTAGAAGGTATATGTTTAACAAGGCTCCCAATCCGTAACTAAGGAAACCGATCAGCAGCAGCTTGATTTGTTTGTTTGCGGTATACCCCTTGAAGAATACGCTCCCCAGCGAGCCAAGCAAAGTCATCAGAAGCAGGAGCAAGTATAGGAATCCGTCATTTTTCATAGGACGTTAATGTCACCCCGATTCCGAGCAGGGCGACGGCTGCCAGCTTTTGCAGGGTTAACGGTTCATCCAGAAAAAAGTCACCATAAAACAGAGCCACAATATAGCTGATGCACATTAGGGGATAGGCAACGGACAGTTTCTCCAATGAAAACGATTTGATCATGAGTATGGCTCCGAGGCCGTAACAGATAAAGCCGATTCCCATGTACAGCAAGTTGTCGTGTCCCCATTTCCAGAACAGCTGGCCGGTAGCCGTCAAAAATGCCGATAAGACCATGAACAGCTTGCCCAAGTGGCGCGGGGCGTTCTGCGCTTTTATCTGTTCCATGTTAATCCCTCGCATCCCTGAGCGGATTTGTGATTGATCAAATACTTGTGTTTGACGAGCCCGAGCATCGGGAGATCGGACAAGGAATCGGAGTAAGCGCAGGAAGCTGCATAGTCAATGGTCAGTTTCCGCTCGTTCAAGTACTGCTGAATCCGGTTCACTTTTTCCTCCCCCTTACAATTGTTCCCTTCGATCATCGACGTAAAGCGTCCGTCCTGTACGGAAAGCTTGGTAGCGATCACCGTGTCGACACAAGGAAGCTCTGCAAAGTATCTCATGTAAGCATCGGGGGACGCCGTTACAAGGAGCACATGATAGCCCTCGCTTTTTTTTCGTTGCATTTCCTTCAGCGCAGCCGGGAAGATCGCAGGTTTCAATTCCGTTTCGTAAAAATGTTTCAGGTCGGCATCATCCATATGGCGCATCGCATGAAAATAAGCGCTCTTTGCTTTTTCAGCTCCCAGAAGACGGAGCTTGTACAGTACGGAGTGAAGCAGGACTTTCAGTATGACGGGGGCCGTGGACGGTTTTTTTCGTATGCCATACTTTAAAAATTGAAACATGGAGTCCGAGTGGATGACCGTTTTGTCGATGTCAAAGATTGCGAATTTCTGATTCATATCATTTCCCTCAATTTACCGATTCTGTATTATTCAAAGTATACCAAAATTCCGATGACGCAGATGACATAAAGGATCACGGTGACCAGGATGTGAGCGTCCTCCAGGAGCACCCGGTCCGGAGCCCCGCCTTTTTTCTCGATGTGAATCAGATAAAGATAGCGGAACATCCCGTAAATAACGAGCGGTATGGTCCACATGAGATGAACGGTTCTGCCGGACGTAAAAGTAAACAGCGAATAACTGATGATGGTTGCTGTGGTGACAATGCTGCTCATCTGATCCAGCAGATCGAACGAATATTGATCGAGCACCTTGCGGTGAGAGCCCTTGTCATGCTGCAGCAGATGAAGCTCATGCCGTCTCTTGCCGATCGCCAGGAAGAGCGATAACAGCATCGTACAGAGAAGAAACCATGGCGTGAACGGGACGTGGATGACCAGTCCGCCTGCGATGGCGCGCAGCACAAACCCGGCCGCGATAATCATGATGTCAATGATGACAACATGCTTCAGCCGGAAGGAATAAGCTACGTTCATGGCAAAATAGAGCACCAATAATACGGTAAACAGCGGATTGAGCAAATAAGATATGACCAGCGAAGCTGTCAGCAGCAGCGCGCCAAATCCAATAGCCAGCTTAGGAGGAAGAGCTCCCGAGGCCATCGGTCGGTATTTTTTCACCGGATGATTGCGATCCGCTTCGCGATCGGCATAATCGTTCACAATGTAGACGCAGCCGGACACGAATGACAACAGAAAAAAACCGATCAGGGTGTCGAAGAGCACGCCGGGATTCACCCCTTCAAAGGAGAAGAGGGGGGCTGCGAATATGAGCAGGTTTTTGGTCCATTGCTTTGGCCTCAGCTGCCTGAAGAGCAGCAAGGGAAGCTGTTTAAGCGGAGCAGCGACCGATTCGGTATTCGTTGAAGACAATGGTGTTACCTCCTGATACTTCATATTTCATAAGGGATTGCGGGAAATAGCGCTAAAACACGATAGCTATCATACCATAAAATAGACTATATATGGTAACGATCCGTTGGTTGCGAAGCTTACATATAGAACAAATAAACCTCCCCAAGCGTTCACGATCCGGCAGGGAGGTTATGTTTCTACTTAATTAATTGTAAAAAAAGAAGGCTGTATTCGTTTCATCATGATTTGCCGATCAGCAGGGACAGCAGACCGGCCGCAATGAGCGGCCCGACGGGTACGCCTCGGAACAGGGCTACCCCAAGCACCGTGCCAACGAGAAGACCCGCAACCACGGTGGGATTGGTTCCCATCAGCGTGGCCCCCCGGCCGCCTAGATATGCGACAAGCATGCCGACGGCGATGGCCAACAGCGATTTCCAGTTCAGGAATGATTCGCCGATCGTTTGCAGACTCATCTTTCCGCTGGCCAGTGGTGACATGACACCTATGGTGAGAATGATAATGCCGAGTGTCAGACCGTATTTCTCCAGCCATGGAAATGCTTGCTGAAAGCCGGTTACGCGGATGAGAAGCAATGCCAGCATCGCAATGGTCACGGCAGAATTGCTGCTGATAATACCAAGTCCCGCCATAGCCAGCAGGATGAGTGAAGTTACGTCCATGGGGAATCACTCCTTATGTTTAAGATATCAGAAAGTTTAGACTACGAAGCGTATGCCTTCCTGATATCGTAAGAAAAACATCATCAAAAAAACCGGTCCGTCCTCTGGGAAAGCACGTTGGTAATCGTTTAAGCGTTCGAGACCAGATGCTCGGCAATCAGACGACCGTGTAGTCTGCCTGTCTCAATGAACACCTCATTGGCGTTGCGGCCGGATGCAATGACGCCTGCGACATAGAGTCCCGGAACGTTGGTCTCCATCGTATCCGGATTATAAAGCGGCTTCTCCATGTCTTCATTCAGTTCAACGCCGGAGGAGGCAAGCAACTTTCGGTCAGGACGGAATCCGGTCAATGCCAGTACAAAATCATTCTCAATGATTGTTTCCTGGCCTTGATTCGAAAGAACGGTAACGGAAGATTCCGCGATTTGTACGACACGCGAGTTCAGGTGAAGCTGGATATGACCTTTTTGCACCATGCTGTCAAACAGAGGACGTACCCAAGGTTTGATGTTTTGTGAAACTTCCTCACCCCGGTATACCATCGTCACCTCGGCTCCGACACGGATAAGCTCCATGGCAGCATCCACGGCGGAATTACTGCCGCCGATGATCGCGGTTTTCATTCCTGCATATGGATGGGCTTCCCGGAAATAATGGGTTACTTTCTCCAAGTCTTCTCCAGGAATGCCAATATAATTCGGATGATCAAAATAACCCGTAGCAATGACTACGTGTTTAGCTTCTCGTATGGACTCTGCACCACCGCGGCGCTGGGTCTTCACCTGAAAGCTCCCGTCGGGCTGCTTGGTTATGGTGAGTGCTTCTTCGTATGGGGAGATTTTCAGATTAAAGTGTCTGGCAACTCTGCGATAATAGGCCAGCGCCTCGTGCCGAAACGGTTTATCATTCGATATGGCGAACGGAACATCTCCGATTTCAAGCATTTCGGCCGTACTGAAAAACTGCATATGTGTTGGATAGAGATAAATGGAATGAACTACATTGTGTTTATCGATGATCTCGCAGCTGAGGCCCTGGTTGCGGCATTCAATAGCAGCTGAGAGACCGCATGGGCCTGCGCCGATAATTAAGACGTCGAGCATGGTGAACCTCCTTATGTATTAACCTTACGTATAGATCAGCATTATAATCCTACAGCAAATAAGAGGATAAATCCAGATTAGGCGGTATGGAGCCTGGCTGAATTGACTTCAAGCAGAAAGAATTTGACAAACACCATTAATTTGATTACCATCTAATTAGATAAATATTAAATTAGATGATTACGAAACTTGTGATTAGGAGGGAGGAAGAAAAAAGATGGAAACGTCTGCTAGCGAAGCTTATAAAACAACCGTTCTCCGGAATTTTATAGCGAAAGACGGAACACTGCGCTCCATTCCGGCCCAGTACAAGAAGAAACTCGTCATATTGGAATACCTGGTTGAGCAGCTTGAAGCGGGGAAGGAATATCCGGAAAAGGATATCAATGCGTTTATCAAGCGTTATTATGCGGATTATGCGACCATTCGGCGGGAATTTATCATTCATCAATATATGAGCCGTGATCATGAAATCTATATACGTAACCCGCGCGAGTTATGGACCCAATGGGAAAAGGTTTAAATGGGATTATCACAAAAAGCCACCTTTCACTGCCTAAGACAGTTGAAGGTGGCTATTGTATATAACGATCCGTGTTATTATTCCGTATAAGTTCGATTAGAAACCGGCAGCAGCCTTTTTAACGAGCTCAAGTCCGTTCTGAACGATCATTTCTGCTTCATTAGGGAATTGGTTGTGGCCTTCAATGATCAGGGTTTCGATATCCTGTACGCCCCATTGACGAAGATTGCCCATCACGAAGTTAACAGCCATCTCAGCCGCAGCCATAGGTCCTTCGGAATAGTTGCCGCCGCGCGCATTCAGGATGACGACTTTTTTGCCAGTCACGAGACCTACAACGCCTTGAGGGGTATATTTGAACGTTTTGCCTGCTTGGTTCAGATAGTCGATATACGTATGAAGAACGGCAGGTACGGTCATGTTCCACAATGGGAAAGCAAGCACGATTTTGTCTGCTGCAAGAAACTGGTCAAGATATTTGCTCACATTCGAAGCAGCCGCCTGCTCTTCCGGTGTAGCTTCCAATCCTTGGGCAGCTTTAAACATGCCGTTGATGGCAGTGCTATCATAATAAGGAAGATTCTCTGCAAATAGGTCAAGCTCCGTGATTTGGTCTTCCGGATGGCTTTCTTTGAAGGACTCCAAAAACACGTGGTACATTTTTACGCTGACCGATTGTTCGATGGCTCTGTTGTTTGCTTTGATGAATAGTACATTAGACATGTATGAAAACACTCCTTGTTGTTAGGTTTACTTTATAAAGTATAGTATATTTCATTTTTATCGTTTGTCAACAACGTCTCAATGTACGATATCGATATTACCGGAGTACGTTTCCACTTGGATGGTATCGGTTGTTTCTTTCAGTGACTCCGGCGCCGAGACGGATCCCGACAGTGTCTTAAGGTCATAGAAACCGCGGAATGACGGGTCAGGCTGTACTTTCACGTTGCCGGATCTGCACAGGATATTAACCGATGAAACGCCAAGCAAACCTGCGTTTACGTTACCGGAGGTGACCTCGATGTCCAAGGGACCTTCCATATTTTTCAGCACGACATTTCCCGAATGATTGACGAGCCGGGTGGATGCCCGAATGTCAGAACCGCGAATACTTCCCGAAATGTTCTCAACGCTTAACTGCTCGGCTTGTATTCCGCTCATGTTAATGCTGCCTGACTTCACGGAGATGTCAACCACCTTGGAGGAAGCTCCGCTTACCTGGATGTTATCGGAGTTGGTCGACAAATCGAGTTCGTCCAGTTGCGTGCTTGATGGAAGCACGATGGTCAGTGTTCCTTTTGGTGAACGAAAGTCCACACTCATCAACTGAAAAGTGGAAGGTGTAGTCAGATCCAATTCCACCTCAGGGCCAGATGGATTAAAGTTTTTAAGAATATCGACATGCTCCGGTTTTAATTTGCCGTCAAACGCGATATATCCGTTCGAATCGCCGCTGTCCTCAAACGCGAAGCTGATATTCATATTGCTGGCAATCGTTAATTTCTTCAAATTTACGGCATCCTGAAGATCCCATCGATTCTGATAGCTGACAAGCTCTTCACCGAATTTAAACTTGTTCGCAGCCATGCCGACGATTCCTACCAATATAAGTGCGATTGCTAAACTGAACAACCATTTTCTGTTCACTGTGCGTCACGTCCCTTCAATAAACGCGTATTCCATCTGGAGTACCTCAAGGTTAACGATAACAACCCAACCATGGCTGAGCGTGTGGCATATCCGAGGAAGATGCCGATTCCGATCAAAGAAATGGATAAGAATAATTTGGCCGGATAAAACGTTCCGTTTACGATATAGTCAAGCAGAACGAGCACCGGGCTCAGCAAGGTTGCCAGGGCACCCAGAGCAATAGCGACGCCTCCGGACCATAATGCCGCAAGGAAGGGGACGGCCACCAATGCACAGAAGAACAAACCGACTCCTACTGCATATTTTCCAAAAGAAGACGGTCTTCGGATCGCTGCGGGAGCAGGCATATCCATATCCACATACCGGTCGCCTAACGCTTCCTTTGCCATTTCAAAAGGATCTCCCAGTTCACGGGCGATTTCCTCTTCAGTTCGTCCATTCTGCATGCCAATGACAAAATGGGACGCCACATCATGAATGAATTCCCGCCGTTCGTCGGGAGGAAGCGCGGCAAGACGCGATTCCAAAATTGCAATAAACTGTTTTTTAGTCATACAAATTTCCTTCCTCTATCAGATTGGTCACATTGCCCACAAAAGCTTGCCATTCCTTTACCAAGGCTCTCATATAAATCACTCCGCTGGGCGTCAGCTTATAATATTTACGGGGCGGACCCTCGGTCGATTCCTGGAGATATGTCGTACAATAGCCTTCATTAACAAGTCGGCGAAGGAGAGGGTACAACGCCCCTTCGGCTACCTCAATATGCCTCGATACCGCTTGAGCCAACTCGTAGCCATACTGGTCCTTGCGATGGATTAACACAAGCACGCAGAGTTCAAGAACGCCTTTTTTGAATTGAATACTAACATTCATACGGCAGATACCTCCTTTCATAAGTCCATGTTCATGCTGTAAACATGAGGTAGTGATTAATATTCAGTAGTGGTCTACAATAAGATATCACTAAGTACTGATTAATGCAAGGTACTGAATATAAAATGGGTTATTACCAGAGCATCGTCGAATCATAAGAAGCTTTGTGGAACGTAAGAAAGTCTCGTTTAATCTTGAAAAGGTGCGGTTAATAGAAGTTATCAGAACATAGGGTCGTTTTTCCAAGATATGAATGGAGGGATGAACAGTATGTCCATCGATCGGTTTATATTAAAAAAATTGGACAGTTGCCAGGAGATCACAACGCGGAGAAATCTCGTAAAATTGTTTCAAATCCGAATTCAGAGAGCGCAGATAGCCGAGGATCGTCATCACGGGTTATAATGGAGTTAAACAAAAAAAGGGCTATCCCTCTTTTTTTAAAAGAGAGATAGCGCAAGAGAGTCGTTTTCGCTTTTGCTGTGAAGAATTGCCTCGGATCCCTCGATTTCAATGCTGATCAGGGAGTTGAGGCATTTTTGCAGCGCCTTTTTGCCGGTTTGAATTTTATGGTCAAGCGCGCTGGTTAGCAGTTTTAATACTTTCTGTACCGGCTGCTTGCTATCCGTTGTAAAGTATACGGGAACCGGCTTATTTTGGAACATGATAAGTGTTTTCATATCAATCACCTCACGAAAGATTTTTCATGATATTTGCATTATAAATTGCCAATCTTAAAATAACCTTAAATTCATAGAATTAATCAGCATCATTTTTCAGAGCGTGACATTTTTGTGAACGGCGTTATTTTACCGACGAAAAACCCGGATTTACCCTATAATCAATATATAAATAGTCCCTCAGGACTAACAAACCCGCATGAAAAATAGGAAATAGGAAATATGACACAAATTGACAGAACTGACCCTGGGATGATATTATTACAATAATGTAACTATTTTTTGTAACTATTGAAATAGGTGATTGGACTTTGCATATGGAATTAACATAAGGATTACCATGTTTGGGAAGGCAGGTTGACTAGATGATACTCACCGTGATCAGCGGTCGAAATGAAGATGATTGGTTTGATATCGACGTACCCGATGAGTGCTCCATTGAACGGTTGAATGAGCTGCTGGGGCTACGTCTTTTTCGTGAACCCTCGGGTGAAGGGATTCAATATATATTAGAAGCAAAGTTCCCGGAGGGCTTGTGGTTTACGGTAGGCGGCCATTCTAACCTTGTTGAAGCGGGACTTAGGGAAGGCTCTTATATTCGTTTGCAACGGGCATTCTCAACAACCACCGAGGAAGCTCCTGTCTATGGCAGAAGATCGTTGTTTCAAGAAAGCTGAGATTGGGTAAGTAACCCATTGGTTTTGAATGAAACAGCCAAATACATAATTGTACATTTCAGATGCTCTGGATTAGGAGGAAGTGACTTATGAACGTGTTGTACCAACGTTCGCCGCGTATTAGACCGGCTTTACCGAATGAAGACATGGAGATTCTGAGACCGCCGTCCGAGCCAAGCAAACCGTCGTTTTCGATGATTGCCATCATTATCCCGATTATTATGACGGCTGCGACGGTTGGTTTCTATGTTTATATGAACGTGAGCGGCAAAATGGGGAATCCCAACTACATGATGTTCCAGATGCTCTCCGTCTTTATGATGCTGACATCCTACACGCTCCCGTTCTTCATGTATTTAAGCAACAAGAAGACCTATCAGAAGAATCTGGCCGAGCGTAATCAGAAGTACCGGGCACAGCTTGATCTGCATCGGGAAGAACTGAAGGAGCGGCAGGAAGATCAGGTACACATTCTGTTTGAAATCCATGGCGATCCGGACGTGTGTTACAACGTCGTGAAGAACCGGAGCAGCAGCTTATGGGAACGCTCCCCGGAAGATAAGGACTTTCTGGAGATTTGCGTCGGCAAGGGAGAGGTTCCGTTTTACATTAACGTAAAGCCTCCCCGCGCGGATGGGTATGACAAGGACCCTTTGATCGAAGCAGCTGAATTGCTGTCTTCCGAATTTCAGTCCGTCGACGACGCATCGATTGCGCTGCCGTTATTCGAATCCAAGGTCATAGGGATCGTAGGCGGAAGGGAGCGCGTATTAAATATGCTGCGCGTAATGATGGCCCAAACGGCGGTGCGGCATTCACCCGATGAAGTGAAGATCGCCGCGTTCTACGAAGAGAAAGAAGCGAGCGAGTGGCAATGGCTGCGCTGGCTCCCACATACGTGGGATGATGATCGATCCAGCCGCTATCTTGCGGATCGACGGAGCAATGCCCATCAGCTTGCCGATGAAATATTTACTCACCTATACCGGCGTAAAAATAATCGCGCCGAGCATGGGAAGAAATCGATTGAGACACCGGCATACGTGGTGATTTTATCCGCTACCCAATTAATCGAGGAAGAACCGCTGCTGCCTCTGTTGATGGAAGATGCCGAAGCGACCGATGCGGTTACCATCATCTTGTCCGACCGCAAGGAAAGCTTGCCGATGCACTGCCAGCTTATTGTTGAGGTTGACCGGGAGCAGGCGGCGTATACGATTAAGAAAGCAGATGGCACGGTCTCCAAGCAAACTTTCCAATCCCATCATATTAGCAGGGAGCAAATTGAAGCCTTGGCCCGATACATGGCGCCGATCCGGCTGAAACGATCCTCTGCGTCGGATATCCCAAGCGTTTTGGCACTCTTCGAGATGATGGATATTCAAAAAATCAACGATTTGGATGTACACAGACGCTGGCAGCAGAACCGATATCCGGATTCATTACCCGTTCCGATGGGGGTCCGGGCGGGCGGAAAGAAGATAAATTTGAATCTTCATGATAAAATAGAGCGTCAAGGTCATGGACCGCACGGTCTGATTGCGGGAACGACCGGTTCCGGGAAAAGTGAGGTTATTCAATCCATTGTTGCCTCCCTGGCATCCGAATTCCACCCTCATGACCTGGCATTTATGCTTATTGATTACAAGGGCGGCGGCATGTCGAACACGTTTGTCAATTTGCCGCACGTTGTAGGAACCATAACGAACCTGGATAACAATCTAATCGAGCGCGCGAAGGTGTCGCTGAAAGCCGAGCTGGTCCGCCGCCAGAAAATATTGAACGATGCGGGAAATCTGCAGCATATCGACGAGTACTACAAGCTGCTGCGCAATCGGCATGGCGAACCGCTTCCGCATCTCGTTATTATCATTGATGAATTTGCACAGCTGAAGAAAGACCAACCGGAATTCATGGATGAATTGATCAGCATTGCCGCTATTGGACGAACACTCGGAGTCCACCTGATTCTTGCGACTCAGAAGCCGGCAGGCGTCGTGGACGATAAAATTTGGAGTAATTCGCGCTTTCGGATCTGCCTTCGGGTACAAAGCGAGGGCGATAGCCGTGATATGCTGAAGATTCCGAATGCAGCCTGGATTAACAAGCCCGGACGAGGCTATTTTCAGGTGGGCAGTGATGAAGTGTTTGAAGAAATGCAATTTGCCTGGAGCGGTGCTCCTTACATTGAAGAGAAGGATACGCCTGGCGCAGTGGTTATTCGCGAGGTGCGAATCAACGGGAAGACGGAGCCTCTGCTTGCATCTAATCCTTCCCTGGGAGCGCATCTGGAGGTACCCAAACAGCTCCAGGTGTTTATCGACCATGTAGCGGAAGTTGCCAAAGAGCAAGGAATCGAACGGCTACAGGGGCCTTGGCTTCCACCGCTTCCGGAGAGCTTGGATCTGGAGAGCATTCAGTCAGAGACCGAGCAGCAGAAGCAGGAGCTGTTCGGCGATTCGGCGCTTGTGTCCTACGTTGGGATGGTTGATGATCTGCCAAACCAATGCCAGAAGCCGTTGATGCTTAATCTCGAGCAAGGCCACTGGGCCGTGTACGGCATGCCCGGACTTGGTAAGACCACCTTTATTCAAACGATGCTGATGTCGTTAGCCAGTCGGTACACCCCGGACTTTTGGCATGGGTATATCGTGGATATGGGCCGAATGATGCGGGACTTTACAGGGCTGCCTCATATCGGAGGAGTCATGACGGCGGAGGAAGAGGATCGCATCAAGCGCCTGTTCCGTTTTCTGACGAAAACGGTGGCGACTCGCAAGGACATGATTGCCGAAGCGGGTGTGAAGACTGTTGCATCCTATCGCCGGGGCAACACAGGACCCGTTCCGCAACTGGTCGTGGTTATTGACGGTTATCTGAATTTCCGGAACTCCTATCCGGATGAGAATGATATGCTTGAATACCTGCTGCGAGAAGGCGGCAGTCTGGGAATAACGTTTGTCATTACGGCGAACCGGATTTCGGATATGTTCGAGAAGGTTCGAAGCAACATTTCGCAAGCAGTGTCGTACGAACTGGCCGATCCTGCTGATTACTACTATGCGGTAGGGCGTCCAACAAGAGCTCCCAGCCAGCTTCCTCCGGGAAGAGGTCTGGTCAAGGGGCAGGTGCCGCCGCTTGAATTTCAGACGGCCTTGCCGGCTTCAGGCCAGGAAGAGGGGGACCGCTCCGCAGCGCTCCGCGATATGATTCGCACTCACCGGGCAGCGTGGCACGGGGAGGAAGCGCCGCGGATTGAGTCACTGCCGGACAAGATTCCGCTTCATCAACTGCTGAAGGTACAAAAGCCTTACGAAACAGCAGGTATGGCGAAATATCGGGTTCCTGTCGGGGTGGCTACGGACGATCTGACTCCTTTTGCTATCAATTTGGAGGATGGGCCGCATTTTATTGTGGCGAGTCCGATGGAAGGCGGTAAAACGTCATTCCTTCTTAGCTGGATGTTATCACTTGCATATCATACATCGCCGGATGAGCTGGAAATCTATACGGTAGATACGCGCTATGGAAGCAGCGGTCTGAGTCGGATGAATCATCTTCCGCATGTCCGTGGACATGCGGAGAATGAGGAAGACCTGGCTCCGCTCATTTCAGGTCTTTATGAACGGGTTCAAACCCGGTCGAAAGACAGTGAAGACCCGACGATCCTGCTTATGATTGATGACGCTGACGTGCTCAGCAAGCAGCTTTCCGATTTCACCTTGAAAGACCAGCTGTCAGCCATCGTCAGACAGGGGAGGGATCGCCGGGTACACGTTATCGTTGCCGGTGTGCCGGCCGATTTCCCGACGTATGGCGTCGATTGGTTTACTGATATCAAGGCTGCACAAAACGGATTTTTATTCGGAACATTGGATTCCAACGATTTATCGTTCTTCAGAATTCCTTTTTCCGAATCTGCTAATAGTCCTGGAGGACTAAAAATACTCCCGCCAGGACAGGGGTACTACGTAAAACGCAAATTTTCCAGAATAAAAGGCGCAGTTCCGTTTGATGACGAATGGAACGCCCAAAGATGGGTCACAGAAATTCGCGACCGATGGCATGTTGTAGTTTGAGGGGAGGTGGCTCATAATGTTGACAATTCATGCTTCCAAACAAGAAACGATCACGCTGAATGACAAGGAATTTTTCTTCTTGGCTGGAATTATCGGATCGGACCGATTACTTGGTGTTGAAGATCCTTTTGTAGGATACTTAACGGAAGAAATCGCGGTTGAGTGGGAGAAAACCAAACAATCGCTCCTAAGCAAGCAATATTTGATTCAAGAGGAAGGCGGGGAATTGTCGATTCCACCCGAGGTCTTCTCAAGAGTGGCTATTGCCGGACTTGCGGAACGTGCGTGCTGGTTGAAATATGAAAATCAGGATTCGGCGTTTGAAGGATATCTGCATGTTACTGACGAACGGGTAATACAAGTATGCAGAAGCGGCGAAGACAACCGTTGTTACCTGCTAAGCGAACTTGGCACGATCGAACAAACCTGCGATCAACTGGTGCAGGATCTGGCCCTAAGCGACCAAAACTGGGGGGATATTCCGGCACTGCTCCTTAGCCGGAAAGAATTCGGAGATATTTACACTTCCGCTTCCGAACAGAACAGCGATGATATCGGCGATCGCTTGGCCAGGTTGACGGATGATGCGGAAGGTTCCATCGCTTTAGCGAAATGTATGAAAAACAAGGTGTCTTCGGGGGAACTCCAGCTGTCGATTTGGAACGGAAACAGCTGGGAAAGTCAAAATGCAGCATTTATAGTGAACGAGTCCATGAATTGGCTGCTGCGTATGAGCCTGGAGGGAGACCAGGACTGGTTAACCGCAGCGCCAGCGACCAAAGAGCAGTTTCGTCATATGCTACTCATGTGGCTGAAACAGTAACAGAGCCTGTATGAAAGGTGAGGACCAATGCGTATTTCTGTCGAGCCGGAGTCTCTCCGGACGTTAAGCCGTCAGCTGCAGCATAGTGGCGATGAATATTTAGCGATTACGAGAACGCTCAACCAAGCTATGGAATCACTCGTTTGGGAGACGTCTCTCAAAGCGGCGGTTATTGATGAGTGGCAGTCTGCCCGGAATCTTGGAGAGCATCTGGGAGCTCTTCTTGCTCAGCTGGGCAAGCATCTTCAAAGCAAAGCCGATCAATTTCAAGAAACGGATCATCAGTACCATACGATTTTGGAGCATGCCATCGTAAGTACAGTATCACCGACGGCTCTGTTTGCCGCTTCCGGCATGGAGGGGCGCTCATCCATATTACCGGAATATGGCAATTCATCGACGGTTATATCGAACCCGAGTTCGGTAGCCGCTGCCGTGGGCATGACCAGTGGAGACAACGGGGATTCGGCTAAACAAGCCGCGTTAGCCGGGCAAAGCTGGACCTTTACCGATCCGTCTTCGTTTGGCATTGCCAACTAAATCCCTATTCCTTTCGGGAAAATCGGGATGGTAAATGTTTCAAATTGGGACGTATAGGGTAACTGGAAATTAGGTCTGAGGACGCTTTGATAAACTGAGGCTCATGGGCTAAGATGTCAAGTGTCACCAGAAAACGAATTTCTAGGAGGTTACATAAATGGCAGGACGTATTTTAATTACGCCAGAACAAGTTGAACAAGTAGCAAACCAATTTAAACAGAGCGGTGATCAAAGTCAGCAAATCGTTAACAGCCTGACTCAATCGATCAACGGCATGGAAGGTCAATGGGATGGTATGACGAAGCAGCGCTTTTTCCAGGAATTCCAGGAAGCAAGCCGCTTGATGAACTCCTTCGTTCAAACGCTTGACAGCATCAGCAATGAGCTGAAAGCGATCGCTCAGAAATTCCGTATGGCTGACGAATCCCGTTAATATCCATTCGGAGACTTTTGCTTTATAATAGTTTAATAGGCAGAATAAACCGGGTGGTAGACAACCCGGTTTTCTTGCAATTTTGGATGTTTAGAATATAACCATGTGGTTAATAGAGTTATATAGTTAGGTAACGGAGTTAAGAGAGGATGACGTTCATGACATTTCAGCCAAACCCGGGCGATGGAATTGTTGTAAATGGAACGGCTTATACAGTAGGGCAGCATCCCGCAGCGCCAGGCGTAGCCTATGCCCAAGCTGGGCGTCAGGGAATCGTCTACCAGTTGATTCCTGTGGACGGGGAACTGCATGAAGCCAAAGCACTAAAGGTATTTTTTCCTAAGTTCAGAATTCCGGCTATGGTGTATCAATCCGAACATATGGGGAATTATCGCGAGATACCGGGTTTGCAGGTAAGCAGTCGAGAGGTGCTCACTCCCGAAAGAAACGGAGATTTGATAGCGGAATATCCGGATTTGCTCTACGCGGTCATCATGCCATGGATTCATGGATGTACTTGGTTTGACGTTATAAGCGATCAGCGTAATCTGGGACGTTCTGATAGTCTGATGCTTGCCAAGGCATTGGCAGCCATCGGCTCAAGCATGGAGCAGCGCGGATTAGCCCACTGTGACCTGTCTGCGCCTAATGTCATGCTTCCGTTTTTTTCGGAAGTGAAGCTGCCGGAAGGCGCTGCCGCCGTTGAGCTTGTCGATGTGGAGCAGATGTACAGCCCCAAAATGGATCGGCCTGATGTTTTGCTTGCTGGCTCTCCTGGATATGCGGCTCATCGTACGGTGCATAGCGGGTTATGGAGTTCATATGCCGATCGTTTCGCAGGTGCTGTTATCATTGCGGAAATGCTGGGATGGAGCGATCCGGCTATCGTGAATCGGGCATGGGGCGAAAGCTATTTTGATCAGCATGAAATGCAGACCCCGTGCGAGCGTTATTTTTTACTGAAAAAATCGCTGGGTCTGCGTTGGGGCACACGGATTGCGGATCTGTTTGGCAGAACCTGGGACAGTCAGGATTTGAGCAGCTGCCCTACCTTTGGTGAGTGGCTGATTGCTCTATCATCCTTAAGCGAGGAAGAAGTAGTCGAGGAAGCGCAAACTCCTGTAGCTGCTGCTGCCCATGACGACGATACGAATGAAGCCCGCTCTGAAACCGTCAAAGAGGTGCCGGCTGAAATTATGGCATCGCTTGGCATAGAGCCAGGCACCCGAGAGGTCAACGACAATGTGGTTGGACGCTTGTTTCATCAAGCCCGTGATCTGGAGGATGCGGGTAATCTTTCCGGGGCGTTGGAAATTTTCCGCTCCGCGTATCATTTCGTTAAGAAGGACAGTCCGCTTGAAGTGGAGCTTGCCGCCGCTATACAGGGGCTCGAAGAGCAGCTGCGTCCGGCTGAAGAATCATCCAACAAAGGCATAAAAGCACTGTTGTTATCCCGTAAATTCATGCTCTCAACCGCTGCGGCCATCGTCATATTGGCAGGTTCTGCGATTACGGTGAATCAGATTCTGGCGGAGAAGGCAGAGAGCCGTCAGCTTACTGCTCAGCGATTAGCCGAGCAGCAAGCGCAGGAGAAGGAAGAAGCAGCGCGTAAGCAAGAGGAAGAAGCACGGAGGCAGCAGGAAGAGGCTGCCCAGAAAGAGGCAGAGGCTAGGAAAGCGGAAGAGGAGCGCAAGAAGGCTGAGGAGGCCAAGAAGGCTCAAGAAGCTGAGCAGGCACTGAAGGAACAGGAGAAAGCTGAGCTTCAGGCCAAGTATGAGAAGCAGGCGAAGTATGAAGCTTATCTGGCATCACTTGAAGAGAAGAAAAAGAAGCAGGCATTGCAAGAGAAGTATGATAATCAGGCCAAGTATGAGGCGTATTTAGCTCAGCTGGAAGAGAAGAAGAACAGGCAGGCACAGGAAGAGGCGGCGGCTAGGGAAGCTGCCAAGGCGGAGGCGGAGCGCCAGGCGCGAGCCAGAGCTGCCCAACAAGCCCAAGCCGCAGCGCTTCAGAAACAGCGTTCCCAAAACGTTGTAGAACTGGTTGCTTTATATAATAAAGCGTATAATGCGCAGGTGGCCGGGAACAAAGACCGTGCTAAGAATGCCGCACGTGAATTCATACAGTTATATAACAAGGATAAGGCCTATTATAAAACCGTTGGTAAAATGAGCAGCCGCCTTAGCAATCTGCAGCAATTCATAAGTGACGACAGCCACTGGATACCAAAACTGTAAGGAAGTAAACATGACGAAAATGCAGGGGTGAATGTTATTCACGATGAACTATACCATTCAAGCATCACAGCGCACGCCAGCGCTTATTATATATCTGATTGATATCAGCGCGTCCATGAACATGCTGATGGAGGACCGGAGGCGGATCGATGTCGTTTACGAGGCCTTGTCCCTGGCCATTCGGCAAATGGTATTTCGGTCCACGAAGGGCAATCGGCTGACGCCTAGATACCGGATTGCCATCCTTGCTTACAGCGATGATGTCTATGATTTGTTAAACGGGATTAAGGGCATTGACGAAATTGCGGCGATCGGATCGCTTCCGGATTTAACGCCGAAGCGTTTCTCCGATTCGGCGAAAGCGTTCCTGCAGGCCGAGAAAATCCTGCAGTCGGAGATTCCGAACATGCAGGATTGCCCTGCCCCGCTTGTGTGCCATATGACGGATGGCGTGGCTACGGGGGAGGATCCGGAACCGATTGCCCGCCGCATCATGAACATGAGTGTTCCGGACGGCAACGTGCTTGTGGAGAATATATTCATATCCGATCATCTGATGAACCAGCCGATATCCGAACCGCGCCGCTGGAAAGGGATTTTGGCCGATACTTCGCTTGAGGATGAACACGCGCGCAAACTTAAAATGATGTCTTCCGTTCTTCCCGAAAGTTATCGAGAAATGCTGGTTGAGGCGGATTATCAACTGAGCCCGGGAGCTTTGATGATGCTTCCAGGCACTTGCTCTGAGCTGGTGTCCATCGGGTTTCAGATGTCAGCTGCCACGCCGGTAAGGTAAGAGGGTCACAAAGATGAAGCGATCATACGCAAGAAGCATGGAATCGTTGGGAATTCGTAAACGGAAGGCTCAAGCAGCATCGTTTTATTACGAGAGCAAGCAGACCGTGGAAGAACCGGTTACGAAGATTAAAGATTTGTTCACATGTCGTTATGCGTATGGCAGAGCGGCAGAATCTGTCATGCTCTCCGAGATGGGTCAGGATTTCATTGCTTTGAAGATGAATGAAGATGTGTGCCATTTTGTATTGTGCGATGGTGTCGGATTGAGTTATCGGGGCGATGTGGCCTCACGTCTGCTTGGCCAAGGGTTAATGAATTGGCTGGAGACGGTTGAGGAACTCACGACCGCATCGCTTGAACGCAGACTGAAGGAGCTTACGCAGGAAGCCGATCGGGAAATGCGGACTCATTCCCTGAGTTCCGAAACGCCCAAGCTGCTTCGCGAAGTGCTGGAAGAGAAGCAGCGCAAGGGAAGCGAAGCTATGTATATTTGCGGCCGCATAGAGCTCTCCTCGGGTTTTCGCCGCAAAGGAAGATTGTGGCTCGCCTGGCAGGGTGACTCCAGGGTACGCTTGTGGCGTAAGGAAGACGAGATTACCTCGGTATTCGGAGATCGTTTCCGGACGTCGGAACGTTGGTCTTCCCGTAGTGGTCCGATCGGAGGCAGTCCTCATGTGTTTTCGTGCAAATTAGATCCGGAGACCGAATATCGGCTTCAGTTATACAGCGATGGGCTCAACGATCTGGATCCGATGAAGGAGCCGATTCCTGATGAGCAAGTGCAAGTATTAATGAATGCTCGCCATACAGACGGTCTGGAAGATGACGCTTCGTTTCTGGAGATTGTATGGTAGGTTTCTAATAATGTCAGATTATGGTAAACAATGGTCGGACCCAAGAGGTCCGGCTTTTTTGTGCAAAAAATTAGAAATCATGATTATAAAACAACTCCTTTTGGGTAATCTTGTGACAGATGAATGCATAACGGATTACGATAATAAGGAGCGTGTTGATAATGAATGAAGGACACGGACGTTTTCATGGGAGAACAGCGATCATTACCGGAGCCGGATCAGGCATAGGGAAGGCAGCCGCCATTCAGCTGGCGAAGGAAGGCGCAAATGTTGCTTTATTCGATCTGTTGGATGACCGAACGAATAAAGCGGAATCGGAGATCAACTCTATTCGCGAAGGTTCCGCCAGAGCCTTTGACGTAGATACTACAGATCCTGACCGGGTGGAGAAGGCGGTCCTCGAAACGGTGGAGATTTTTGGCGGTGTTGATATTGTATTCGCCAATGCAGGGATAAACGGTGTGATGACGCCAATTGACGAAATGAAGCTGGAGGAATGGACCAAGACGCTGAACGTAAATTTGAACGGGACGTTTCTGACGGTCAAATATGCGATTCCGCACCTTAAGAAAAGGGGGAAGGGCAGCATTATCATTACCAGCTCCGTCAATGGTACCCGAACCTTCTCCAACTTTGGGATGAGCGCATACAGCACAACCAAAGCGGGACAGGTGGCTTTTGCGAAGATGGCTGCGCTGGAGCTGGCGAAATTCAAGATTAGGGTGAATGTCATCTGCCCCGGCGCCATATCCACCAACATTGATCAAAGCACGAAGAAGCAGGGAGATCTGGAAGAGATCGTGATTCCGGTTGAATATCCTGAAGGGAGCCAGCCGCTGTCTGATGGACCGGGTACGCCTGAAGAGGTCGCGGATTTGGTGGCGTTTCTCGCTTCCGATCAATCAAGACATATTACAGGGGCACAAATCTTCATAGATGGAGCCGAATCCCTGTTGTAAATGAGATCGGGAGAGTTCTCGAGGGTTTCCTGCATTCAGAACTTGGAATATAAACTGCGCTGCTATATGATGAAGAGGACAAAGGGAAAAAGGAGGAGGCTGTGTAATCATGAGCATCTTTTCCAGATTGGCTGAGCAGAAGATCGAAGAAGCGATCCGCAACGGAGAGCTCGATCATATGCCATATGCCGGAAAGAAACTTCCGATCGACGATCTTTCGCACATTCCGGAGGATCTGAGAATGTCTTATCGCATCATGAAAAATGCGGGTTATGTCCCTGAAGAAGTTACGCTTCGCAAGGAATGCGTTCAGCTGTATGACTTGCTCGGTGCTGCCCGCAGCGACGGTGAGCAGGAACAGCTTCAACGCAAGCTCAATGAAAAGCATCTAAGACTGCAATTGCTGATGGATCAGCGCGGGCTTAGCGGCAATAGCGCGTTTACGCAGTATGAGTCCAAGGTCAGGGAACGATTAACTCATGAGGAATAGCAGAACAGCGCCAGCCTTTCTTCTCTTAGCGAGGATGAAAGTGCTGGCGCTGCTTGTTTATCTGGATAAGAAGATGTAGTTTAATAACTCCTGCGAATCCCTTATTTCGATGAGTTGCATCTAGGATTCAAAGAGCTGATTTTTGACATGATCCGTCATTTTGATCGGGACAGAAGATACTTTCGATAAGTCAAACACAGGAATTAAATCGACAGGTCGAACGGGTTCCGGATTGTCCAGGAGACCGGCGGTCCAAGCGAGCCAGCCGATGATGCGCTCGGGCAGGATGCCCTGGCCGCGAAGAAAGGAGAGGCTAAGCCCGCGGGTCCTCTTGGCAAGCCTTCTGCCTTCAGCATCGACCATTAGCGGGGTATGTGCAAAATGTGGTGGCTGATAGCCTAACGCATGGTATAAGAGCAGCTGACGTGGCGTGGAGTCCAGTAGATCGGCTCCTCGGAGTACATGGGTTATGCCCATTAAAGCATCATCCACAACCACCGCGAGTTGATATGAGATGATATCGTCCGCCCTGCGAACCACAAAGTCTCCTCCGTCAGATAGTCGATGGCACTGCACCCCGGCGATGCCGTCGACGAAGGAAACGATGTCTTCCGGTACCTTCATCCGCAGCGAAGGCTTCTTATGAAGCTCTCGAAGCGCCGCTTCCTCTCGAGTCAAGTCTCTACAAGTTCCCGGATAACGGAGGCCTTCCGATGCAATGCCGTGCGGTGCGCTGGCTGCGGCCGTAATATCGGCCCGACTGCAATAGCAGGGGTACAGGTTATTGGTTTCCAGCAGCTTGGTGATTTCCCGCTCATATAACGCTTGGCGCGCCGCCTGATGATAGGGTCCGTAGTCTCCGGCAACACCGGGACCTTCATCCCAATCCAAGCCGAGCCATTCCAGATCTCTCATCATCTCGACGGCAAGTTCCTGGCGGGAACGCTGGACATCGATATCTTCTATACGGAGTATATACTGTCCGTTCATACTCCTCATTTGCAGCCATCCAAGTAAAGCGGTCAATGCATTGCCGATGTGCATCTTTCCTGATGGCGTAGGGGCAAAGCGGCCGCGAAATGTGGCATGCTGCTCCATACATTTCACCTTCCGACTACATGAATCTTGATGTTGACATGGGAATGATATTCCTATTGTATCGCAATTATATCGATACTTTCCAGCCGTGGCGACAAGCAGCTCCCCTTGACGTACATCGGCTGTTTTATATAATTAAGGGATTATATTGATATTTGATAGGATAACGGAGATGTATCCATGACTGAATTACCGATTCACCGAATACTTCCACAATTGAAAATGGCTTTATCTGCTGGAACCCGTGCGGTTTTGATCGCTGAACCGGGGGCGGGTAAGACAACCCAGGTGCCCTTGGCATTTCTGAATGAACCGTGGCTGGAAGACAAGCGGATCATTATGCTGGAACCTAGAAGAATTGCAGCTCGCTCGGCTGCGAGTTATATGGCATCCTCTTTGGGAGAGGTTGTTGGTGAGACGATCGGATATCGCGTCCGAATGGACAGCAAGATCGGTCAGAACACTCGGATCGAAGTTGTGACGGAAGGCATCATGACGCGTATGCTGCAGGATGATCCGGAATTAACCGGCATCGGTATGATTATATTCGACGAATTTCATGAACGAAATTTGCAGGCTGATACCGGCCTGGCTTTTGCGATGGAATCCCAGTCGGTGCTTCGGGAAGATTTAAGGCTGCTCGTCATGTCTGCTACCCTAGAGGCTGAGCCAGTCGCGAAGCTTCTTGGCGACGCACCGGTCATCGTTAGCGAAGGTCGTGCTTTTCCAGTGTCCACTCACTATTTGCGCTCATTCTCTCTCGACGAGCTGAATAAAGGTGCGGCGAATGCCATTATGCGAGCGCTCTCCGAACAGGAAGGCGATATCCTTGTATTCTTGCCGGGTGCCCGCGAAATCAGGAGAACCGCTAATGAATTATTAAGAACAGGTTTAAGCCAAGATGTCGTCATTCGGGAGTTGTACAGCGCGCTTCCGGCAGACAAGCAGGACGAAGCGATCAGACGCGATTCGAACGGCAGGCGTAAAATTGTACTCTCCACAAGCATTGCCGAGAGCAGTATTACCATTGAGGGGATCAAGACGGTTGTTGACAGCGGTTATATGCGCACGGAGGTGTTCTCGCCCAGAACGGGACTGCCGCAATTGATTACGAGACGGTTATCCAGGGCATCCGCGGATCAGAGAAGGGGAAGGGCCGGGCGCGTATCGGCTGGTGTATGTTATCGCTTATGGAGCGAGGAAGAGCATCGTCATCTGTCGGAAAGCACCATTCCGGCGATCCGTGAATCCGATTTGACGCCGCTGGCCTTGGAATTGGCGGTGTGGGGAACGCGTGACCCGGAGGAGCTTGCTTGGCTTGATGCGCCGCCCCGACTAGCTCTTGCGCAAGGACAAGCGTTATTGAAGCAGCTGTCGGCTCTGGACGATTCAGGCAGTATCACACAGCATGGCCGAGCGATGGCGCTTCTTGGGCTTCATCCGAGGCTCACTCACATGCTGCTGAAAGCACAAGAAATAGGTGAAACATCGCTGGCTATCCGAATTGCTGTACTGCTTCAAGAGCGTGACATCATGAGCAGAGGTGAAGCCATCAGGGATCAGGATTTGCGCTCACGTGTGGAGCGGCTTCTCTTGATTGAACGACAAGGTCAGCGATCGGCTGAACAAGACATGACAAATGAAGCCGTGCTGCAGCGGATGAAACAAGAGATCAGAAAACTGCATGCACAGCTGAATATCGCATATACGACTAGCGGGGACTTGAATCTCTGCGGCCTTTTGCTGTCGTTCGCCTATCCGGATCGGATCGCGAAGAACAGGGGAGGAACCGGTTTTTTGATGCGCAGCGGCAGAGGCGTGAAATTGGTGTCGGTTCAGCCAATGAGCCGCGCACCGTATATTGTGGTCGCTGCCGTTGATGATCAAGGCCCGGACGGGAATGTTCAGCTTGCTTCTGAAATGGATGAATTATGGCTCGATAAGTATTACCATGACGAGATGGAACAGCATAATGAGGTTGTGTGGGATTCAGCTTCCGGCAGCATCAGGGCGAGACTGAAGCTGATGCTTGGAGCCCTCGTTATCAAGGAACAAGCCTATTCGAATCCGACAGGGGAGGAAATAGCGGAAGCCATGCTGCAAGGGATCAGGCTGGAGGGTCTTGGATTGCTGCAGTGGAGCAAGGCGGCATTGCAGCTGAGAGAACGACTGGCCTTCATGTTCCGGCATGATCCCGAGGGGGAATGGCCTGATGTTTCGGACGAAGGCTTGCTGAATCAGGCGGAGGAGTGGCTGCTCCCATACTTGGAAGGGCTGCGGAATCGAAATGATATGAGACGACTTGCTCCGGGAACGCTCTTGGAGCATATGCTGAGCTGGGAGCAAAAGCAGAAGCTTCAGAAGGAAGCGCCGACTCATATTAGGGTCCCGAGCGGGTCCTTGATCCCAGTTAACTACAATGACCCTGAACAACCGTTCCTGGCCGTTCGACTGCAGGAGATGTTCGGACTTCAGGATACGCCGCGAATTGCTGGCGGACGGGTTGCGTTGACCTTACATTTGCTGTCGCCGGCTCAAAGGCCCGTTCAGGTTACCTCGGACCTGTCCAGTTTCTGGCGCAGCGGCTATTTCGAGGTGAAAAAAGACTTAAAGGGAAGATATCCTAAACATTATTGGCCTGATGATCCCATGGAGGCGACTGCAACCCATCGGACTCGGCCCAAGGCATAACACAACAGCGTCACGTTTAATTTCCCCCTCCGTCGGGTAATGTTAATTATGAACGACCACCGATGAGGAGGGTTTATCATGGAGAAGAAAATTGTTGGAGTATTCCGTTCGGAACAGGAAGCAGCCCAAGCAATCGAGCAGCTTCAGCGGCATGGGATTCCGAACGAGGCCATTTCCATTATAGCGAAGGATCAACGCGAAGCAGACATGATAGCCGAGCAGACGGGGACGATGGCGCCTGAAGGGGTAGCTGCAGGCGCAGCAACAGGCGGCATTCTTGGAGGTACGGCAGGTTTGCTGGCAGGACTCGGGGCTTTGGCTATTCCCGGCATCGGCCCGATACTTGCCGCAGGACCTATAGCGGCGACGCTCGCCGGCGCAGCAGTCGGTGCGGGAGCCGGGGGGCTGGTCGGTGGTTTTATCGGCCTTGGCATCCCGGAAGATGAGGCAAAAGAATACGAATCCTATATAGAGCAAGGACGGATTCTGGTGCTGGTGGACGCCGATCAAGAAAACACAGGCATCTACGATATATTCCGCGATTATGATTACAGAAACGAGGGCCGTGCGGGAGCAGTTGATCTGGAACGGGACGACACGCTTCCGCCGCGCGGCACTACGCTGCTGTAAGGAAAACAAAACCCGGTTCCGATGGGAACCGGGTTTTTTAATAGAGATCAATCGCATTCTGTCTTCGGTAAAGGTACGATCGACAGGTGTTTTTCTTGATACATAGCCCAATAGAACGTACTTAATAGTGCTGGTAACATCAGAATCAGTAAATAATTGGATTACCCGATCAGGGGCAGTGTCCCTTACAATGAGGTGTGCGCACGAAGTCAGACCAAGGGGGGAGCAGTATGCCCAAAGAAAGAATACCGGAAATCGAGCGCTTACGGGGAATTGCATTTCTAGCCGTGGTCTTGCAGCACTCCATCGCACATTATTCGGTCGCGCCGGGAATGACGACAGGTGATGGTTTGATGATGGCAGTTCTTCTGATGGCGACGAAATTTGCTGTACCCGTCTTTATTTTTATTACAGGCATGGTGCTGTTTTATAACGATAAAGGTCAGCTGCATTACGGAAGGTTCATCAAGAGGCGTTTTGGCGACATCTACGTTCCGTTTGCTGTATGGACCTTGATTACTTTATTAATCAATCATAGGTTTAATCCTGCTGTCATTGAGGATTGGAAATATCTTGGAGAAGTATGGCTAACCGGGAAATCGAGCTCGCATTTTTGGTACATCATTATGCTGTTTCAATTCTATCTGCTATACCCGTTGTTCCGCTCCGCTATACTAGGAGTCAAAGAAAGATGGGGCTGGCAGACGCAGCTTACGATATTGATCTTATCCGGACTATTGTACGTGGGTTTGACAGGAATGATTAACGATATTGGCCAATGGATGGGGAGCTTGAATATCCCGGTATGGAGTGAGCTGTTCACAACCTACGCAGATCGGAATGCACTTTATTACTTCTTCTATTTTGCGCTGGGGGCGGCAGCCGGTTTATACCATGACTCTTGGAAAAAATGGATTCAAAAGGCACGGCCGGTCATATGGCTGGTCTTCGCATTTTTGTTCGGATGGATGCTCATGCAAGCCGTCCATGAAATCCGTTCTGCTGAGAATGGCGCGATTACGTTCTATTCCTTATCGCTGCTTCGCCCGATGATGGCACTTTTCCTGATTAGCTCTATATTGGTCATGTACGATGTGGCCGGCTGGATATGTCGTCATGCCGGAGCGGGTGCGAATGCGCTTTTGTCCTCCATTGGGCTCTATTCGTATGGCGCTTACCTGATGCATCTATTGACACTGCGTATAAGCTATGCAGTCGATGAATCTTTGCTGATCAGCATGCACCCTCTGGTTCGGATCCTCTCTTCATGGATTATCAGCGTGGGCGTGGCTTATGGTGCCACTCGCATGCTAGCCAAGCTGCCGTTCGGGAAGTGGCTTGTCGGAATCGCGGGAGCAGGAAAAAGCCGCGGGGTTCGCCCATACGGCAAATCGCGACCAAGCACAGACACGTCCGCCGGAATGTGAAGAAATTAAACCCACCCTTCAGGGTGGGTTTTTTGTTTGAAACAATCTGAACGAGCCACGCCAACAACCCATAAAACAGCAGATGAAAAATCATATACTATATAATTTCAACATATGAAAAATTCACAATAGAATAAAAGCTGACGTTATTGCATCACATTTATTCAATTAACACCCGACCACGTTTCAATCTACACCTTCTTGGTTTAAAAAGAGGGGGATACTTCCTATTGTGCAAACTGGGAAACTGTGGGTTATAATTAGGTATATTATGGGACAAGTAGCTCGTGAAGGAGGAGGCGTCCAGATGGCATTTATGATCGCCCAGCGTGCTTTTATCAAAGTGTATCTCATTACCATGGTTGAGCAGCAGCGCGGATATGGATATCAGATGCTGGAAGAACTGCGGCAAGAATTCAAGAGCCATGGGTACTCACCGCCGCAAAGCGAAATTTACCGGGCTCTGCATGAGCTGGTGCAGGAGGGTGTGTTATACCGTACCAAGCAGCTGAAAGGGAATGATCCGCGGGTCGATTTTCAAGAAATCGTTCTTTACCATTTTACCGATGACGGTGCGGAGAAAGCCAAACTCTACAAAAAACAGGTTAAAACAGATTTGGATCGGTGTTTAGGAATCCTTCATAAAGCCGTAAACGATAATTTTTAGCAAATAATCTGAATGGAATGCAGCCAAAGGAGGAATGACCTCGTGAGCAAGAAACTGCGCTTTGGAATTATGAGTACTGCTCGGATTGCAAGAAATTCAATGATACCAGGCATATTGAAATCGGAACGCTGTGAGGTCGGAGCGGTTGCTAGCCGCAACGCAGAAAAAGCAAGTGAGCTCGCCGAGCGATATCATATCGGGAAATACTATGGTTCATATGACGAGCTTCTGGAGGATCCCGACATTGATGCGGTATATATTCCTTTGCCGAATCACCTTCATAAACCTTGGACCATCAAAGCCGCACAGGCTGGCAAGCATATCTTATGCGAGAAACCGGCAGCTCTGACCGAAGCGGATGTCCGAGAAATGGCTGAGGCTGCTAAAGCACACAACGTGTTTTTTGCGGAAGCCTTTATGTACCGATATCATCCGAAACACGCGCGTGTACGCGAAATCATCGAAAGCGGCGAAATCGGGCAGCTTCGCGGGATTCACGGATCGTTCACCTTCAACAATGCGGAGGATAAAAGCAATGTCCGTTACAGCAAGGATATGGGCGGAGGCTCAATCTATGACGTGGGATGCTATCCCATCTCGGCAGCGCGAATGATTTATGGGCAGGAGCCCAAGGCAGTAACGGCCCATGCTTTTTTCTCTGAGGAGCATGACGGCGTGGACATGATGGTCCACGGGATGGTGGAATTTGAAGATGGATTGGGGCTTACGTTTGAGTGCGGGATGTGGACCTATTCCAAATGCTCTTTAGAGATTGCAGGTACCGATGGCAGGATTGAGCTTCCTTCAGCTTTTGGATGGGAGAGGATGGAGGACATGGCCCAGATCTGCGTTCATACGGCCAAGGGCTCCCGCGAGGAGAAGGTAGGGATTTACAACCACTTTGCACTGCAAGCGGATGCTATGGCAGCGGCCGTAATGGACGGCACGCCGCTGCCCTATGGTCCGGAAGATGCCATCAGCAACATCAGGGCCATTGAAGCATGTCTTCAAGCAGCCAGATCCTCATCGCGAGTGATCATTAAATAAAGAAGCAACTCTTTCATCCGTGAGATCGAATAAATCGCCCTGTTGGCGATTTATTTTTTTTGCCTATTGCATTCCTCTTCGAAATCATTAAAATAAACTTAACGATAAAATAATTTTAACGTGAATATTATTTTAATGGATTAAAAAAGTTTAATGTTGTTATCCATTTAACGAAGAGGAGAAGGAAACCATGCAAAATGCCGCTGTTTTGGAAAAGGAAGGCTTTGGTCAGCTCTTGAAAATCCGCCCCTATCTGATTTATTTATCTGCCCAGGTCATTACCCGATTCGGGGATTCCCTGGACTCCATCGCTTACAGCTGGATGGTCTATATGCTCACAGGTTCTGAACTATTAATGGGTACGTTGTTCGCCTTTAACTTTCTGCCTGGATTGCTTTTCAGTTTGTTTACCGGGACCTATGTCGATCGCTGGCCGAAGAAACTGGTGCTTGCCTTAACCTATCTCAGCCGCGGCATTGTGGTTTCGCTAACGGCCTTTCTGTATGCTGTGGGGTCTCTTGAAGTCTGGCATTTGTTCCTGTTCACGTTTCTAAATTCAACCCTGGAATGCTTCTCCAGACCCGCCGAGACTTCCATCGTCCCCCGGTTGCTTCCCAAGGATAAACTGCTCGCAGGCAATTCCTTCTCAACTTCCGTAAGTCGGAGCGCTGAATTAATCGGTTTATCTATCGCTGGTGCTCTCATCGCTTTGGTCGGAATTTCGGGGACGATCCTGATCGATGCCGTAACATTTCTCATTGCCGCCACCATTATCGCGTTTATGCCGAATCCGGAGGCAGCCGAACAGGCTGAAGCCAAGGAAGCCTCCGCACGGCCTACGACAGAGACGACGAGAACGGTGTTCGGCGATATTAAAGAGGCTCTTCTTTTTGTGAAGCAGCATACGCTGCTCCTCATAACAACGGTGCTCGCCATGATCAATAATTTCTGTTTGGCACCGCTGAATGTACTGCAGCCGGTCTACGTTAAAGAGACCTTGGGTGCCGGAGCCGGAGGTCTGAGCGTACTGGGAACGGCCCTCCTGATCGGCATGATTTGCAGCGGGCTATGGATTGGACGTTACGGGAAGAGCTTTAAAAAGAGCACCTTGATCATGTCAGGATCTATCCTGCTCGGAATCGGTTATTTTGCGTTAGGGATCCCAGGACATCTGCCGGCATGGCGGGTGGAGTCTGCAGCGTTCTGCATGTTCATTACCGGTTTTGCCGTCTCTATGCTTACCGCACCTATCTCGACGTATCTGATGGAAGTAACGCCGAGGCATATGCTCGGCAGAATAGGTGCCCTTATGACGGTAGCTTGCACAGCTGCCATTCCTGTGGGGAGTTTGATTACTGGATTTGTAGCGGAGCATTACTCCCCTCCCATTCTGTTTTCGATCATGGGATTCATCATGATGCTGCCCGTGATATTCCTCATTCGGAAGAAGAGTTTCCGTGCCATTTAAATCCTCGGCGTTTTGTAATTTCGACATTCTCGGCCTATAATGAAAAGAAGTGAAAAATAACATGAAGCTGAGGTGTACGGTGTGGAAACGAAGGAACTGACTACACTGGAAGAGATCAAAATATATTCAGATCCATATCGGCTCCAGATATTGAATGTATTGAATAAGATGGACCGTCCGGCAACGGTAAAGGAAGTCGCGGACAAGATCGGGGATGTGCCGGCTAAAGTTCATTATCATATGAAGAAGCTGGAGCGAATCGGACTGGTCAAGATCGTATCCACGAAAGAGATCAACGGTATCATCGCTAAATATTATGAACCTTTTGTCGGTACGGTAAAGATCAAACGCGGGGCAGATTCCGACGAGCCGGTCATCAAGGAATTAATTCGATCCGAAACGAACAAATTATTATCCGAGTTGTTTGACCAGAATAGAGACCGTTTCTTCAAAAATATGAGTCAAGAGGGCGAAACGACCTCCATGTTGACCAATACCACCTTGTATATGAGCGAAGATGAAGCGCGCGAGTTTTTTGTTGAGCTGGATAAAATGCTGACCCCTTATAAAAAGAAACGCGGGGAAGGTTACGACGAATATGAGTTTTTTGCTTCCAATGTTCGGACTCGTAAAGAATCCTGATCACGGAAAACAAGCTGGTACCTAACGTGCAGGTACCAGCTTTCCCTTCTATTTTGCTGTACCGGTTCATACATTCTTCTTATAATCGTCTTGTCCGGGTTTAATGGACATGCCGGGCGACGTCGACGTTCCGTAATCTTCAACGGCATCCCACGCGCCTGTGTCATCAAATTTGCCGTCGGCCGCTTGGCGGTTGACGCCAGCTCCGGAGGGGGGCGGTGTCATGACATCCTCTTCTACCGGCCGGTTGTTGTTGATATCTTTCCGCGGTGCATGTTCGAGACAATGTGCCGTATATGGCAAAGCTTCCAGCCGCTCATACGGAATTTCCAGGCCGCACACGGCACAGGCTCCGTATTCGCCCTGGTCCATTCGCTGCAAGGCAGAATGGATTTGCTCCAATTCATGCTCTAGCGTTCCCTGGATGGCCAGATCACGCTCGCGTTCGAATACCTCAGTCCCTACATCTGCAGGATGGTTATCGGCTGCACTCAGCTCACCTGTAGAGTCCCGGAGAGAGTAATCCCTGTTGGTTTCATCGCGGGACTCCAGCTGCTCTTCCAATCGTTCTTTATCACTGAGCAACCGCTGTTTAAGTTCGTTGTATTGTTGTTTTGTCATCGTTGTCATAGAAAAGTCGCTCCTCTCTGGGTTGAAGTACGTAATATAGCTCCTTATGTACAATCAATACCCGAAATGGATTGGTAACAATCACATGAACCATGGGAACGGCAGCCTCTCGTTTTTGGAACATTCTCCAAAAAAGCCCCGGAGTGTTTTAATCCCAGTGCTTAATATGATATAAACAAAGATAGAGAGAGAAGGCTGAAAAAGTAGGGCTGCACCAATATTTGGAGGTAAATCATTATGGATGAACACATGAAACGCCGATTGGATAAACAGAAAAAGCTATTTCGGCAACTAGGCATTCAACTGGACGCTTTGTCTATCCATGAAAAGAATTTTTCGAATAAACTGCGGGGTTATGATCAGGAGGAAGTGGATTCCTTTCTGGACGAAGTGATTCAAGATTATGAGCGGTTTTATGCCACCATCTCCGATCTTATGGATAAATGGCAGGAGCAGCAGATCACCATTCGCGATCTCAGGGCTGGCGTTAAGCCAGAGGCAGAACGTCCGGCGCTGAACCCGGAAGAGATTGAAGAAACGGTGGCGAAGCTGGAAGCCGACCTGCGTACCCTTAAGAAACAGATCCGCCCTGAACAAAGATTTTATATTGATTGATGTTATACGATCGAAATCATTACATAAAAAGCATCTCTACAACAATAACCACACATGGCCGATCACCGGCTGCGTGTGGTTTTGTTGTTTGGATGCCCGGTTATGAGTAAGGGTGGGGCCGGCAGAGGTCCGCCTGAAACGTCGCTCTCCGTCATTTTATGTAACGGGACAGGTGTTATAAGCGCCTTCGAATGAGGTTTCATGTTCAGGCCATTGCATTGCAGCGCTTCACTTCCCATGAGCGTATTAGCCCAGACTGGCGCAATGTCCATTTGATGTGGGTGCTCGGTGTTATAGATCAACAGCAAGATCGTTCCAGGGGTTAGCGCAGTTACCCAGTGACACCAACCAATGGGAGCGTGAACCACCTGACCGGGTACTACCTGATATACAAGATTCTGATGAGTGTCCGGATCAATTAGGGAATAACTGATTTCACCGTGAATGACATAACACAATTCGTCCGTGTCCGGGTGGCTATGGGGAGAGAGACCCTTACCGCGTTCAAGATGGGTTTCTGACATCATCATGCCTTGCAGAAGGGGCAGCTCCAGCGACGACACATTCGCAACTCCGTGGCCCGCTAAACGCTCTGCCTGTTTCCTGGAATGATAAACATGCCTTGTCAATGCAGTATCCCCGCAAGCGCTCTTAAGGTCATCATATAAGGTACTCTCCTTTTTTAAGAATGAGAACGAAGGATGTTGTACAAGCGTGTTCCTTTATAATATATGCCCAAACGTTTCTAAATCTGACTGCCTACGACTAAAGAATCATTGATGGCTTCAAAACTGGTTTTGCTTGTAAACCATTTTCATAACAATTACTATGAGGATAGGAGCAGACTTAGACTGATAGATGACAAGGGAGGTTAGCCATTTGTCTAACAACCTGAAATTCAACATCCGCAGCAAGATCGTAGTCGGATATTTAATGATATTATTATGTCTTGGAGCTTTTCTCTGGATTGTATCAGACCGCATCTCTTCCCTGCAGCAAGAGGCGGATTTTATAGAGAAGCACGATATCGAAGTACATAATCTCACGCACGAAATTGAGAAGAATTTACTTGAAATGGAGACCGGTCAGAGGGGGTATGTCATAACAGGGGATGATACCTACCTGGAGCCTTTCAATCAAGCGCTGTCGTCTTGGCAGATTAACTATAACAAGCTATACAAGCTTGTTAGCGATAATTCGGAGCAAGCCAATCACCTTGAAAATATTAAGGAGAATATCAAGGAGTGGATTACCAACGCCGGTCAGCCTGCTGTCCAATTGAAGCAGCTCGGACAGGATGAGGAGGCTCTTCATTTCTTTATTAACGATCCCGGTCAGCAGGCCATGAACTCGATTCATGAGCTGTTCCTCTCGTTTCGAAGCAAGGAGAGAGAACTGACAACCAGCAGGATCGAAGAGATGAAGGAGAGCAATACCCATTTATTGTATACGATGTATCTCCTGTGGGCGGGAGCAGCGCTGATTACCATTTGTGCAGCTTTGGTGATATCAAAGAGCATCGTAAGGCCGATCACGCAGGTAACTCATATCATCTCCGATATTGTCAAAGGAGGGAACCTTTCCCAGCGGATTCACGTGCGATCCAATGATGAAGTCCGCCAGTTGGCGGATACAACCAACGAACTTCTTGCACAGGTCGGTAGGCAGAACTGGGCGAAGGATCATATTTCGGTTATGTCGACGCTTCTCCAATCATCCGATCGCGTGGAGACGGCCGTACAGTTTTTCATTCATAAGCTGGCTTTGATCATGAAGCTGCCGTACGGCGCCGTTTTTATAAACCGGGGCGGATCGGAACTGGTAAAGGCCGCTGCTTTTGCCGATCCGGATGGTGAGCCTTGGAATAAGGTCAGAGATCGTTTTTTACCAGGAGAAGGTTTGGTGGGACAATGCATGCTGGAGCAGCGCATGATTATTCTGGACGATATACCACCTAACTATGTGCGGATTGAATCAGGGCTGGGTGATGCTGAGCCTACCACGCTGATGCTGGCGCCTGTTATGTTTGAAGGACAAGTTCTGGGTGTGATTGAATTGGCCAAGTTTAAACCGTTTGACGAGCTGGAAATTCAGCTGATCGAACAACTGAATTTTCAGCTTGGGGTAACATTGAACTCGATTCAAAGCAAGATGGAAATCCAGCAATTGTACCATGAATCCCAAACGCTGAATGAGGAGCTTCAGAGTCAGACCGAAGAACTGCAGGCGCAGACCGAGGAGCTGCAGACCCATTCTGCGGAAATGTATATGCTGAACGAACGATTAGGAGCCCAGAAGGAAGCCGCATTAATCGCGGCCAGCGAATTGGAAAAATACGCGAAAGAGCTGGAGAAGAGCTCGAAGTACAAGTCTCAATTTCTGGCCAATATGTCCCATGAACTGCGGACACCGCTGAACAGCATGTTAATTCTTTCCCAGATTTTAGCTGAGAACAAGCAAGGGAACCTGACGGAGGAAGAGCAGCATTACGCTTCTGTCATTCATAATTCAGGCAGTGAATTGCTGAATTTAATCAACGATATTCTCGATCTGTCTAAGGTGGAGGCCGGTAAGATGCAGATCGAAATGGACTTGGTTAATTTGACGGAGCTTCCAGAACTGATGGAAGGCTATTTCTCCAAAAGCGCGGAATCCAAAAATCTGGAATTTGAAATTGAGATGGCCGACGACTTGCCTGACATGATATACAGCGATGGAATGCGGCTTCACCAAATTCTGCGTAATCTGCTCTCGAATGCGATTAAGTTTACGGAGAGCGGCAGCGTTAAACTACGGGTGAAGAAGATGAATTCCATTGTAACCTCGGATTTCGTGATCAGTGGAGACGTCATTGCTTTTTCCGTTGAGGATACTGGCATCGGGATTGCTGCAGAGCATCTTCAACCGATCTTCGAAGCGTTCCAGCAAGGCGAAGAGACTACAGCCAGAAGATTCGGGGGGACTGGTCTCGGCTTATCCATATCGCTGCATTTGGCGAAGCTGCTTGGCGGGTATATTACCGTGGAGAGCGAGGAAGGAATCGGGAGCACGTTTGTTTTATATTTACCGCTGCTAACGGAATACGGCTCCAATGAAAGTTTGTTTATGCTGCCTGAAGTGGCTGCCTCCTCGAGCAGCGCCAGTTGGAGTGATCTCCCAATGGAGGCATTCGACATGGAAGTAACCAGCCGATTGGAGCACAAAACCGTATTGATCGTGGATGATGATATTCGGAATGTATACGGTTTGACCAACGTATTGGAGAAACTCCAGATGACCGTGCATACGGCCCAGAACGGGTTCGAATGCTTGGAGCTGTTATACAAGCATCAAACCATCGATGCGGTGCTGCTGGATATGGTCATGCCGGAAATGGACGGAATCGAAACGATGAAGCGGATTCGCGAGAACCCGGAATGGGCGGAACTCCCCATTATCGTGATGAGCTCCAACACCATGAGGGATACGGATCAGTTTATTGCAGACGGTGCGAATGGATATCTGCACAAGCCCATTCATATCCAAGAAGTGATCCATGCGTTACAACAATGGATTGGGGCTTGAGGAGATTTTTTTACCCGTTGCGGTAGCCTAGCAATATTGTCGTTATGTCGTATGTTGACGAATGTAAGCCAATTGTTTTATGATGGATTCATAGCAGAAACATAAGACGGCGTGTTACCTTAATAGGGCATGAGCCAAGAAGAGACAGCTTTCATTTGGGGTCTTTTCTTGGCTTTTTTAATGTTTAGGAGAATCGGTATGCAGCATTACTTCGTATATGAATCCTTCGCCGTTTCTCTGATTAAACTTAAAGGAAAGGGGGAAGTTAATGAGCGGGATCGAGTTGTTTACAGTCGTACGTGTTATTGGTAACAATGTCGTGATGGTCACAGGCGGCAAGAAAGAATCGGAATACGTCATCCTGGGCAAAGGGATTGGCTTTGGCGCCAAAGCAGGCGGAACGATCGCTTCGGACGATAAGCGGATTGAGAAGCTCTTCAGGCTCGAGGATCGGGAGCAGTGGAGTCAAGCTCACCATCTGCTGGAAGAATTTGATCCACTGGTGATGGAGATCACGGATCAGATACTCAATCTCATTGGACAAGAGTTTCCGGGCACATTAAATGACAAGGTGTACCTGGCGCTTCCAAGCCATATTCAGTTTACGATATACAGAATCCGCAAAGGCATGGATATTATTAATCCTTTCCTTGAAGAGACCCGGATCAGCTTCCCAAAAGAATATGATATTGCAGCCAAAGCAGCGGAATTAATCGGTCAGACCTTCGATATCGAAGTTCCGGAGGATGAGATCGGCTTCTTGACCTACCATGTGTATTCCGCCGTCAGCCATGTTCCAGTAGGCCATCTGGTGAAGGCATCGAATGTGGTGGGAAACCTGGTAAGGTATATTGAGGAGGAGCGGCAGGTCGCTTTTGACCGGGGAAGCATGGATTATGTCCGTCTTCTGATGCATTTGAGGTTCTCGGTAGACCGGATGCTGAATCAAGACATCCAAGTGGATAATCCGTTCGCGGATCAGATCCGTTCCAAGTTCACGAATGAATATGGTCTGGCTACACGTCTCGCAGGCATGATGGAGAAAGAACTCGGCAAGAAAGTACCTGAAGCGGAGGTTTGCTTTCTAGCGATGCATCTATATCGGCTCTTCACAGGCCGGCTACAACAAAAGAATCAACCCAGGGAGGAATCTTAACATGTTTGATCGTTGGAAAAAGAAAAAAACAGCTACTGCTATTCAACTCACAGCACCATTGTCGGGTAAAGCCGTGCCTTTATCGCAAGTACCGGATGAGGCATTTGCTGCTGGTCATATGGGCAAAGGCATAGCCATCGAGCCTTCAGAGGGCAAATTAATTGCGCCTTTTGACGGGACGGTTGCGCATGTCATCAAATCCAAGCACGCCGTGATGCTGGAGGATCCAGCGACCGGTCTGCAGTATTTGTTCCATATCGGGATTAATACAGTCGGATTGAAAGGCGAAGGTTTCACAAGCCATGTCCAAGCAGGCGATCAGGTGAAGTCGGGTCAGACGCTCATCGAATTCGACATGGCCGCAATCCAAGCCGCAGGTTATCCGACGATTACCCCGATCATCGTGACCAATGCGGATGAGGTGGCTTCCAAGGTTGACGGTCAGACCGGCAGTGTCGTGATCGGCCAGGATCCTGTCATGACCATTGAATTGAAATAGTTCAATTCTATAGGCGCGAATGATTTAAATATTGGTTATTGACAAACAGGAAGTCGTGAATTAAGATAACAACATCAAATGAATACGTTTTAAGGCGTGTTACCATAAACATGGGCATGAGCCAAGAAGAATCGGACTATAACTTTTATAGTCACCGTTCTTCTTGGCTTTTTTTGTTGGTATGTAATCATGATGGCATCCATGCCGCCTTAAAATGATGAATATATGTACGACCAAGGAGGAGGATTTTCTAAGTCTTTTTTGTTCCTTGAAGGAAGGGAATAAATGGTTATTCATTCGACGCATTATGTAAACGGTTTCAGTAAAAAGCTAAATTATTGAAGTTGAAAGGATGATTGACATGCTGGCTAAATTGCAAAAGCTGGGTAAGTCCCTTATGCTGCCGGTGGCCACCTTGCCTGCTGCTGGGATCTTGCAGGGGCTTGGAATGATCGACTATCAAAAAGATATACCTTTGGGTGCCCTAGGCGCTTTTCTAAATCAATATGTAACTCCGTTCATGACCTCTGGTGCCCTTGCGATTCTGGATAATCTGCCGTTTATCTTTGCGATCGGCGTTGCAATCGGGTTCGCCGGAGACGCCGTTGCGGCTCTATCTGCTCTTATTGGGTACATGGTGCTAACAAGAGTGCTGGAACAAGTACCGCTGCAGATGCCGTTTATACCGGATGACGTGAAGCTCAATATGGGCGTTCTTGGCGGTCTCTTTGTTGGTATGTGGTCCGCATACCTGTATAATAAATTCCACAAGATTAAAATGCCGGATTGGCTGGGCTTCTTTGCGGGCAAACGATTCGTTCCGATTATCACAGCAGCCTCCACGATGGTGCTTGCGGTTCTGATCGGTATGATTTGGAGCCCCATTCAAGATGGCATTTCCGTCTTCGGCAACTGGGTTGTCGGCCTTGGAGGCATCGGATCCTTCATATTCGGTACGGCCAACCGCTTGCTGATCCCTCTGGGTCTTCACCATGTATTAAACTCCATCGCATGGTTTCAGATCGGCGATTACACGAATGCCGCGGGTGAAGTCGTACACGGTGACCTATGGCGTTTCTTTGCTGGAGA
The DNA here is from genome assembly GCF_056173265.1 of Paenibacillus sp. QJM3NY_38. Lineage (NCBI taxonomy): Bacteria > Bacillati > Bacillota > Bacilli > Caryophanales > Paenibacillaceae > Paenibacillus > Paenibacillus sp. QJM3NY_38. Next base: position 4,511,398 of record NZ_CM149665.1, on the reverse strand, counting down.
CCCGACGGCTGGTATGTTCATGTCCGGTTTCTTCCCGATCATGATGTTTGCGATGCCGGCTGCGGCGCTGGCCTTTATGCATACCGCCAAGCCGTCCAAACGCAAGCTCGTCGGATCCATCTTTATCGGTTCGGCAGTGGCATCGTTCCTGACGGGAATCACCGAACCGCTTGAATTCGCGTTCATGTTCATTGCACCTGTATTGTATGTGGTGCATGCGATTTTAACAGGGCTTTCCGGATTGATCATGTATGTCCTGGATGTGCATTTGGGCTTCTCGTTCTCGGCGGGCTTGATCGACTACCTGGTGAATCTGAAGCTGTCTACCAATGCTTGGCTGCTTCTCCCGGTTGGATTGGCTTTCGGTGTCGTTTACTATCTGCTGTTCAGAATCCTCATCATCAAGCTGAACTTGAAAACGCCTGGACGTGAGGAAGATGACGACGTGGATACGATTTCTGACGATGCTGATACAGATGCCCCGTCCCCATCCGGCGCAGCATCCAATGAGTCCAAGGCGGCCAAGGTGCTGCAAAACATCGGCGGAGAAGATAACATTGTCAGCGTCGATGCTTGTATCACACGTCTCCGTCTGGTTGTTAAGGACGAGAAGGCTGTGAAGGATTCGGAGCTCAAAAAGTTAGGAGCATCCGGTGTCATGCGTCTGGGTCAGGGCGCGGTTCAGATCGTATTCGGACCGCAGGCGGAATCCATTAAGGACGACATCAAGGAAATTATGAAGAAATAAAGAAACAACAAAAAAGAAGCAGGCTGATAAAGGTCTGCTTCTTTTTGTTGTTTTCACATTTCAGGCATATGCAGCAGTTCATAGACCCGCGTTCATCGGTTCAAGCTTTTGCGCTGTCCCCAATATCGGAGGTTGACGTCAACTTCAAGCTCAAGAGGCGTTTCATCATTGATTTCCTTTTTCTGTTCCACTAGTTTCTTCCAGAGCTTCGGATCCGTTCGGTACAATTGGAGACATAACTCATACGGATCCGCTTGTATCAATGCTGCTTTATGGAAGGTATTATGCATTTCTTTTCGCAGGGTCTCTTCTGTTAACCGCTTCATTTCATTAATTCCAACCTTCTTGTACATTGTCTGTACCGTCCCGGTTACGTTAAGCTTGATTCGATATGAAGCATTGTTGGGTTTGCGGATAACTTCAATCGAAGAGTGCGGGTTCTCCAGTCTTATACTCCCGATGGCTTCGCCATCCGCCTTAACGATGACGGCAGCGTGAGTATTAGCCGATGCTAACCAGCGGGTCCCCAGCAGATCGGAACGTTTAAGCCAGCCCATCAATTCCTTGTTTTTGATCAGAAATCCGCCGTTGACTTCCAGAATCGGATGCTGCTTCAGATTTTCCGACCAGTTCTGCGTTGAAATATGAAGGGAAGGCAGCATAACGGTGGCGGCTTTTTCCCGGTAGAGACGAATAAAGTTCACGAATTGAATCGGACGAATAAACGAGAATTGGACATAGCTTTCCCTGGGTTCATGAAGCAGCGAATGCAGGGGGGAGAGCTGAAAGAACGGAGACACCGTAAAGAGATCCTCCATCTTATCCTTGGTGCCGTAAAGCCATTTCGTATACCGGATTTCCTGCGAACGGTTGGTCAGGTCGAACACTTGGGACAACTGCTTAGGTTGTAATACGGATTCCGTAAGCACCAAGGCCGTGACATGGCCCCAGGAGACCCGCTGCTGACTCGATGTATACAAATCAATAAGGGCCTCAGTCAATGTGGTGCCGGTTCCTCGGCCGACCCAAATTGGCGCTTTTTCAGTTGGCTTGCTGCTTTCTTGCTTGGCAATCGTGGCAAAGTCGAGCATCTGCACATAGATGATATACTTATTGTCCTTGTAATCGATACCCAAAGCGGTGATATAGTTGATATCCTGTACTTCTTTGTTGTCCCAACAGCCGGAGAGCAGCAAAGACAGCATACTCAGGAGCATCAATATCCGTTTCATAGCGCGCCACCCTTTTTTCGCTTACCCGGAAATCGCATGAGGTTTCCAATGATTTTGGAAATGGAGAACGGGGAGAAGGGAGCAAGGTACGGCTGTCCGAAGGGGTTATGGTTGGCTGCATACTGAACGATTAAGAAGAGCGATATGAAGAAGCCGAATAACCCAAACATCGAGGAGATGGTTAGGACAAAAAAGCGAAGGATCGTCTGCGTGACAACAAAATCCTGGTTGGAGTGGGTGGAGCCCGCAACGAAGGAAAGTGCACCAATCACCGTCAACGTCGGGGAAAAGAAACCGCCCCGAATGGCTGCGTCGCCGATAATGATACCGGATACAACCGTAATGGTTGACGCGATGGGAGAAGGCATCTGCATGCCGGCTTCTCGCAGCAGGCTGAGCAGAAACAGGATGATGAGCATCTCAAACCCTGTTGGAATAGGAAGCCCGAGCCTGGTGTTTGCCACGGTTGCCAGCAGCGGAAAGGGGATTTGATCCTGATGAAAGGACAACAGCGTTATATAAAATCCTGGAAGGAAAACGGAAAGTATGAAGCCAACCATTCTCAGAATTCTCCAGGGCATGATGAAATAAAACGGCATTTGCGGATCCTCCGCGGCAAACAGAAGTTGCATGAAGCTGGCAGGCGTTATCAATAGCACGGGGCTTCCCTGCATAATAATGATTAATCGGCCGCGAGTTAACGAGTCGTAAGCCAGATCCGTCCTGCCCGTATAATCGAACATCGGGAGCACCGTGAAGCGATACGGTGATAAATGCTCGGCAAGCTCGCCGATGCCCACGGGAGGGTCACCGGAGAAATCATTGAGTTTATCTACGACTGCCTTGACAGTCTCCGGTATCACCTTGTCCTTTAAGTACATGATGCCGACAGAGGTTTTACTCTTGTCGCCCAGCTTAAAGGAGGAATAGACAAGGCCGGGAGATTTCAGCCGTTTGCGAATAAGCGATACATTGATATCCAAATCCTCGACAAATCCGTCACGAGGTCCTTTGACAGAGGTTTCTGTGGCACTTTCTTCAGGTGCACGTCCAATACTTTTGCTTGCGCTGTAAGAATAGAGCATGTTGTCCTTTGGAAAATACAACGCGACATAACCAGAGTAAACAATGTCATCGACCGACTCCATGTTGGACTCGTATATGTCAAGGGTAAGATGATATTCCAGATGTTTTGGATCGAACGGTTGTCTTTGGGAAACCGCCATATTCCATTCTTTACTGATAACAGGCAGCAGAATTTTGGACAGCAGTTGTGAATCGCACATTAACGGACTGTAAACTAGGATCGCCCATGGCAATAAATCGCCTTCCTCACCCGGATAAGACGTAATGTATACGTCATCGGAATCGGTATAACGGTCTCGAAGTTGTTGTTCTGTCAAGGTCATGACTGAGGTTCTCCTTTCGCTGAAGTGGATTTCTGTTGTTGCTGTTGTTGCTCGGGCTTGCGGATCAGGAAGAATAGCAGGAGGCTTAAGATGGTAATATAGATGGCGGACACGGGCAAAAAATAGTCGGCCATCGCATAATACATTTTGAGATTGCTGATCGGGGAGGCGCACAAAATAATGAGCAGCGTGGAAGCGGCTAATATGCCGACACTTTGTTTGGACTTGGGAAGCAGGGTTTCGCAGAGCATAAAAATCGAAACCGATATCGAGATGTAAGCACCGCTAAGCCATTGAAAAATGGATAAAAAATCGACATGCTCCACGAATTTGCCTAACTTAACGAGACGCCACTGTTCATAGGCAGGATACCGCTGAAGCTTCATTTCTTCCGGACCAAATTCGGCAAGACCTCCGACGGTGGGTCCGAACGTAAGGAATATGAGGACGATATGGATGAGTAGGATCGTAAGAAAACTAGGCTTTTTCTGAAGATGGGGACGCAAGAATAATATCAATATAAACTGGGATAGCCCTCCGAACATAACGGGGATCCCGCTAATCACCGGCAGGAAGCCGTCCTCCAGCACGGGTAGCAGATAGTTATAGTTTTTTACTTTAACGTTGGATAAGGATACGAAGATCCCCAGCAATACAACAAAAGGAAGCAATATGCCGGCGGACACGCCGATGGTCTTTATGCCGTGATTCATAGTGACAAGGCATAACACCATGAGTATCAATGCCGTTGCAATGACGGGAGTATGGATCATATAGGAGGACTTCGTCCAATCGATAACTTCCTTCAAGGTATAGAAGGCAAAGGCGAAAAAATACAAACCTGACATACTCATCACTAGCAAGCGGAACCCTCTGCCGCTGCTTTCGTCTAACGCCTGCGTAATGGAACGATTGCCGATCTTATTGATGATCCCGTAAATAAGCAGAACCCAGGGCAAGAATAATACGGCGGACACCATAATGGTGATCCAGGCATCCCGTCCGGATTTCTCCAGAAGCACAGGTATGATCATGACATGATTGGTCAAGCCGGCCGTAAGCATCATAATCATAAACGCCTGATTCGTTGGAATACCGCGAACTCCTGACATGTGTGATCCCCCAATTCAGCTTTCTTCCCGTTTATGGTTCACGGAGAACAACCATAATATGCGAAAGAACCCAGCAAGAGGTTAGGACATAGCCTTCTGTTTTTCGAAAAAGGTATTTTTAGGTCAGCCGCCTTGTACATAAAGCACGGACGTTCCCTTCATAATAAGGAAAGTTTTGAACGAACCCATAACAATATTCTGGAGGATTGAACCGTGAACAAAGGGGCGAAGACGGAGGCAGGGAACTTGAAATGGTGGCAGCTATCGCTGTTGGGGGTTGCATCAACGATCGGCACAGGGTATTTTCTCGGATCTGCATTAGGTATCCGGCTGGGAGGACCGGCTTTTCTTCTATCGATAATACTGGCGGCGACAGCCACCTTCTTCGTATTTGATGTGCTGTCAAGGATGACGGCCGAGGACCCGCAGAAGGGCTCGTTCCGAACCTACGCCAAAAAAGCCTATGGCCGATGGGCAGGCTTCTCTACAGGATGGATGTACTGGTGCTCCGAAGTGTTGATCATGGGGAGCCAGATGACGGCGCTTGCGATTTTCTCGCGTTTTTGGTTTCCTGGCATTCCGATGTGGATATTTGCGTCAGGTTATGCCGTATTGGGGCTGTTTGTCATATGGATCGGGAACAAAGGCTTTGACCGGCTGGAGAATGTATTGGCTGTGATTAAGATCGCCGCGATTGTCATGTTTCTCGTCATTGCTGCTGCCGCCCTGATGGGGTGGTTAAAAGGAGGGTCGAAGCTGCACGTTCCAGGCAGCCTGAACGCAATTTTTCCGGCAGGCGGCATGGGCATGTGGTCGTCCCTGATTTTTGCGTTTTATGCCTTTGGCGGAATCGAAGTCATGGGGGTTATGGCGATTCGCTTGAAGAATCCGAAGGAAGCGCCTAAAGCAGGTAGAGTGATGATTCTGCTGCTATCCATCGTATACGTTCTTTCTATTGGGATGGCGGTGATCATGGTGGCCTGGAATCAATTCTCCACGACGAAAAGTCCCTTTGTGGTGGCGCTAAGCTCCTACCAGCTTCCTTTTATCCCGCATATATTTAATGCTGTATTGATTATAGCCGGTTTCTCGACCATGGTTGCTTCGCTGTATGCTGTGACGACGATGCTGGTTACGTTATCCGAGGATAAGGACGCTCCCAAGTTGTTTGCCATGAAAAAGTTTAAGCGGGATACGCCTATATATGCACTATCCCTTACAGCTGTCGGATTGATTGTATCCATTGTGTTGTCACTGCTCATGCCAGGCAAAATTTATGAGTATTTGACCACCGGTGCAGGACTTATGCTGCTGTATAATTGGTTCTTCATCCTCATATCGGCGGGCCGGCTTATAGAGCTTACGGTTTGGGGCAAGATCAAACGATATATCGGAATGCTTCTGATTGCGGCTGCTGTAAGTGGAACCGCACTGCACCCCACGAGTCGGCCGGGGCTCTGGATCAGTCTTGGGTTTATTCTGGTAATCGGTCTGGTGGTACTATGCATGCGCTCCGTGTGGAAGAAATCCGGGCAAGGCCATGCCAGAGAGGCGGACAAGCCCAAGCTTCGTCCTAAGCCGGCCCGTTAGAATATGAGCGGATATAGCAGGGCAAGAGCTCGGATTCCAAAATAAACGCCGAAGATGATCAACGAGATTCCGGATAGAATGGAGACCAGGGAAAGGGCTCTATTGCTCAAATATCGGCGGAATACGCTGCCAAGCGCAGCCATGAACAAATCCCATATCACGACTCCAGCGATAACGGCCACGCTGTAGAGGAACAGATTTCCGGATCCCTCATCCGCCGCAGTTTTGACAAGAATGGAGCCGTAAATGCCAAGCCAGAATAGAATCGTCATCGGATTGGATACGGACATGAGAAATCCGGAGAGCATACTTCTCCATAATGAATCTTCACTACTCTCTTGGCTGATCGTCACTTTATGGGCATTCAGGATGCTTTCCAGCCCGGAGTAAATAAGAACAAAGGCACCAAACAGCCAAAGGAAGGTCTGCATAAACGGCGTACTCAGAAAGTGAACAACGCCCAGGTAGACCAAAATCATATAAAGGATATCCGCCAGGACCGCACCGATGCCAAACAACCATGCATGCCAAAAACCTTTCTTGATCCCCTTGTCGAGCTGCGCTGCATTGACCGGGCCTACGGGGGCTGATAGAGAAAGGCCCAGAATCATGTAGCTAATAAAAATACTCATTGACTTCCACCTCTCGTCATGAACATGGATAAGTAAGAAAGCTTGTACCCTCATGCTCGTACATTGTATTCAGCACATGGACAAACTAAAACTTAAGATGGAAATTTTTTTCTGTCAGGTAACTGACCAGCAAACCGCGCAGCTCACTCTGCGCGGTTTTGTTTGGATTCGATTATTTGGTAGGATATAGATTGGTATTAGAAAGCAGATTTCTCAGCATTTCATATCATGAAGAAGGGGGCCATCAAGATGAGTCATCCATTTCGGATTACGGTATTGTCAGACACTCATATGCCAAGAAAAGCGAAAGAGCTCCCAGCCTCGCTGCTTGAAGATATAAGGCATTCGGATCTTATCCTTCATGCTGGTGACTGGTCCAATTGGGAGCTCTATGAACAGCTTAGTCAATATGCCACGGTGGAAGGTGTAGCCGGAAATGTGGACGATGAGCGGATCATCGAACGGTTAGGTTACAAGAAGCTGGTCGAAATCGAAGGCAAACGCATCGGTATGGTGCATGGGCACGGACAAGGAGGAACAACGCCCTCTCGCGCAAGGAAGGCTTTTGCGGACACGGAGGTGGATTGTATCTTGTTCGGTCACTCCCATATCCCGTTTAAAGAACATGTGCAAGGGGTGCTGCTCTTCAATCCTGGTTCCGCCACGGATAAAAGGCGGCAGCCCCGGTACTCCTATGGAAGGATGCTCATCGAGAACGGAATACTGGAGGCGCATCATGTTTTTTACGATCAGAAGTAAGCGTATTTGAAGGCATTTGTAAAATCAGTAAGGGGTTGCCTGCTTTTGAAATATCCCGCTTGAGGTTAATTAATAGAAGTCCCCGATATGGTAAATCATGTGGATGAGAGGATTGTTATGTTAAAGGAAGAAAAGTATGAGCATGTAATTCAGGTGGGCCTGTCCGGCTGGGGAGATCATGACAAGCTGTATGATGAAGGGGCGAGGCCTTCGGACAGGCTGGAAATGTACAGCCGGCATTTTCCCCTCGTGGAGATGGACAATTCGTTCTATGCCATACCGTCAGCGGAACAAATGAATAAGTGGGCAGCTGCCGTCCCAGACCACTTCGGTTTTATTGTAAAAGCTTATCAAGGCATGACAGGTCATGCACGCGGCCAGGGCAAGGACAGATATCCTAGCGTCAAAACGATGTTTGATCATTTGCTCACGTCAGTTGAGGAGTTGCGGGCTGCGGACAAATTAAGGACCGTTCTGTTTCAATACCCGCCCTGGTTCGGGTGCGAACGCAAACACGTGGACATTCTGAAGCGGACGCGGGAGTGGATGAAGGATGTGCCCGTAGCCCTGGAATTTCGGCATCAGAGCTGGTATGCGCCGGAGTTTCGGGAGAGGACGCTTGAGTTTATGCGAAGTGAGGGCTGGATTCACAGCATCGCCGATGAGCCGCAAGCAGGTATTGGATCCGTACCGGTCGTTCTTGAGACAACGGGTACAGAAGCTGTGATGATCCGGATGCATGGACGTAACGCCGAAGGGTGGCACTCCAGCGGTCAGCCCAACTGGCGCGAGGTGCGATATTTATACCGTTACAGCTTAGAGGAATTGGAGCAGTGGAAGGGATGGATCGAGCAATTGCTTGAGAAGTCGAAGCAGTGCTGGATCATATTCAATAACAATTCGGGAGGCGATGCTTCCGATAACGCCAAACAGCTTCTTCAGCTGATGGGGATGGATACCGGACCTGAACCGCTGCGGCAGATGGACTGGCTGGAAGTGGATACTTTTTCAGAATAATGACTTTAATTGGAACCCTATACAGAGAAATGGGTGGTTCATGGACAAATCGTCAAAAAATTGACGCAAATTCATCTGTTTCTGAGATCATTATTATATATAAAGGGTATTTTCGGTATTGAGGCCAAGTGTATTATAATGTAATCGTAAGAAAACGTTTATTTAATGTAAAATGCAGTACGTAAAATGTAAAATTAGAAATTCCGTCCTTGAGCAATCAAAATAATCTGACGGAGGGAGTCAGCGATGAAGACCCTTGACAGAATGACAGATGGACCTTGGCAGAAATATCACGGTCCGAACTTGGGGTACATTCAAGATCAGTATGAGAAGTTTTTGCAAGACCCGCAATCTGTGGAGCCAGGATACCGTGAGCTGTTCGCCAGCTGGGGACCGCCTCCATCTTTGGAAAACAATGAAAAGAAAGCGGATTCGCAGGGACAAGGTGTTAGCTACGACCCGCAATTGTTGAAAAAAGGGGTAGCTGCCGGCAAACTGGTATGGAACATTAGAACCTACGGTCATCTGGCCGCCGACATTGATCCGATTGGAATTGGAAACGAAGCTGACACGCGTCTGCTTCAACCAGAAAGCTACCAACTCAGCCAAGCGGATTTGGCAGCCCTGCCTGCAGAGATCGTCTGGGAGGAGGCTCCTAGCGATATCAAGAATGGCTTAGAGGCAATCCAGCGGCTGTTACAACTATATACAGGCTCCATTGCCTATGAATTTAGCCATGTTCACGATGAAGAAGAACGCAAATGGCTCAACGAGCAGGCAGAATCGGGACGTTATTTGTCCGCCATGAGCGTAGAAGAGCGCAGGGGGCTTTTGAAAAAGCTGCTTGAGGCCGAGCAATTCGAGGAATTCCTGCACCGCACGTTCGTAGGTGCGAAACGCTTCTCGGTTGAGGGCAACGAAGCACTTGTACCGCTGCTTGACGAGATTGTTCGCCAAATGGCCGAAGTGGATGTCAATTCCATTCTTGTGGGGATGGCGCACCGCGGTCGCTTGAACGTCCTCGCTCATGTACTGGGCAAGGATTACAGCAAGATTTTCTCGGAGTTCATGCACTCTCCGAATAAACATCTCGTTCCATCCGAAGGCTCCATGGGCATTAACTATGGCTGGACAGGTGACGTGAAGTATCATTTGGGCGCGGACCGTTATCTGAAGAAGGATGAAGCACGGCAGGTTCGGATTACCCTTGCGAACAATCCGAGTCACCTGGAGTATGTCAATCCGGTGGTAGAGGGCTTTGCTCGTGCTGCTCAGGAGGATCGCAGTGAAGCGGGTTATCCGAAGCAGGATGTAAACAAAGCGCTGAGCATTCAAATTCATGGTGATTCCGCGTTCCCTGGCGAAGGGATCGTGCCGGAAACCTTGAACTTTAATAAACTGCCGGCATTCCGTACGGGCGGATCGATTCACATTATCGTGAATAACCGTATCGGATTTACGACAGAAGGCAAGGATTCCAGATCCACTCATTATGCGAGTGACTTGGCAAAAGGATATGAGATTCCGATTATCCACGTGAACGCGGATGATCCGGAAGCATGTATCGCGGTTGCTCGTCTAGCCAGCGATTATCGCAACAAGTTCAAGAAGAGCATTCTGATTGATCTTGTCGGTTACCGGAAATATGGCCATAACGAAACCGATGATCCGGAAACAACCCAGCCGCTGATCTACCAGAAGGTGAAGAACCATCCAACCGTCAGCACGATTTATATGAAGAAACTGGTGGATGGAAACATTCTGACCCAAGAACAAGTGGACGGTCTGAAGAATAGCGTTCTGGAGGTCCTGAAGAATTCTTACGAGAGCGTGAAGTCGAAGGATCCTGTTGATCAGATCCTGCTTGGACTGAACGCTACGGACGGTAAATCCAAGACGGAAGCAGCTACGAATGTGTCTGCAGAAGTACTGCGCGGGATTAATCGCGAGCTCCTGCAGTGGCCGGAAGGCTTTACGGTATATCCGAAGCTTCAACGTATTCTCGAGCGCCGCAGCAACTCGCTCGACGAGGGCGAGAAGGTGGACTGGGGTCATGCCGAAACGCTGGCTTTCGCTACGATTCTTGCCGACGGCAAGCCGATCCGGATTACGGGACAGGATGCCGAACGTGCAACGTTTGCCCATCGTAACCTCGTGCTTCACGATGCGGTTAATGGAGAGACCTTCTGCCCGCTGCACCGGTTGCCGCAAGCTAAGGCATCGTTTGCGATCTATAACAGCCCGTTGACCGAAGCAGCCGTCGTTGGATTTGAATATGGCTACAATGTGTACTCTCCGGAGACTTTAGTGATCTGGGAAGCGCAGTATGGTGATTTCGTTAACTGTGCCCAGGTTATCATTGATCAGTTCATCACGGCCGGCCGCTCGAAGTGGAGACAGAAGTCCAGCTTGGTTATGCTGCTTCCTCACGGGTATGAAGGAAATGGTCCTGAGCACTCCAGTGCAAGACTGGAACGCTTCCTCCAGCTGAGTGGAGAAGACAACTGGACGGTTGCGAATCTGACTTCCGCTGCTCAGTATTTCCATCTGCTGCGCAAACAGGCTTCCTTGACGGAAACGGAAGATGCCAGACCGCTGGTGATTATGGCACCGAAGAGCTTGATTCGTAATCCGCGCGTGGCATCGCCTGTGAACGCGTTCAGTGAGGGCGGTTTCCAGAAAGTGATGGAGCAGCCGGGTCTTGGCCAATCACCGAAGAAGGTGGAGCGCCTTGTTCTGTGCTCGGGGAAAGTTGCCATCGATTTGGAGGATGCGCTGGATAAGCAGAAGGATCAGGATCAGTCCTGGATTCATATTCTTCGTGTGGAACAGCTGTATCCATTCCCTAAAGAAGAAATTTCCCGTGTGCTGCAGAAGTATCCGAACCTGAAAGAGATTCTGTGGGTTCAGGAAGAACCTCAGAACATGGGCAGCTGGAGCTTCATGGAACCAAGAATTCGTGAAATTGCACCTAAAGGCACAGAGGTCCGTTACAGCGGACGTCCTGAGCGTTCCAGCCCTGCTAGCGGCTATCAGGATGTTCATGCTTATGAGCAACAGACCATCATTTCTTTTGCCCTTAATCGTAAAACTATAAATCAAGAGATCTCATTGGGGAGGTAGCGGCTGTGAGCGAAATTACTGTACCAGCTATGGGCGAATCCATCACCGAAGGAACGATATTCAAATGGCACGTTAAAGAAGGGGATAGCGTTAACATCGGTGATGTGCTGCTCGAGTTAGAAACGGATAAGGTTAATCTTGAAATTAGCGCAGAGTCTGAAGGCGTTGTGGAAAAAATCCTTCGTCAAGAAGGGGAGAATGTAACGATCGGTGAAGTCATCGGTCAAATTTCTCCGCAGGAAGGCGTTGCAAGCGCACCGGCAGCGAAGGCGGCTGAAGCTCCAGCATCCGCACAAACGGAGGCTGCTCCGGCACCCGCAGCAGAAGCACCGAAGCCGCAAGCTCCGGTACCGGCTCAGAACGAGGAAGGAGCGGGTCTGACTGCATCGCCATCCGCACGCAAACTGGCTCGTGAACGCGGGATTGATCTGGACCAGGTACAGGGCCGCGATCCAATCGGTCGGATTTACCATGATGATGTGAAGAATCATAATGAAGCCAAGCAGCCTGCTGCACCAAGCAAGCCTGCAGCTTCCACTGCCGCACCGGCAGCACAAGCTCCGGCCGCTGAGTATGGCAAGCCGGTAGAACGCACTCGCATGTCCCGTCGTCGTCAGACGATTGCGAATCGTTTGGTCGAAGCGCAGCATACGGCTGCCATGCTGACTACCTTCAATGAAGTGGATATGACAGCGATCCTGGATGTGCGCAAGCGTCGTAAGCAAGCTTTCCAAGAGAAGCATGACGTAGGCCTCGGTTTCATGTCCTTCTTCACCAAGGCGGTTGTAGGTGCGTTGAAGAGATTCCCGCATCTGAATGCCGAGATCGATGGCGATGATATTGTTGTGAAGAAATTCTATGATATCGGTATTGCGGTGTCCGCGAAAGAAGGACTTGTTGTTCCGGTCGTGCGCGATGCAGATCGTCTTGGCTTTGCTGAGATTGAGAAGGAAATCGGCAATCTGGCTGCGAAGGCTCGAAATAATGCGCTGTCCTTGTCTGAACTGCAAGGCGGTACATTTACGATTACGAATGGCGGCGTCTTCGGCTCGCTGTTGTCTACGCCGATCCTGAATACGCCGCAGGTGGGTATCCTCGGCATGCACAAAATCCAGCTTCGCCCGGTAGCGATTGATGCTGAGCGTATGGAGAATCGTCCTATGATGTACATCGCATTGTCTTATGATCATCGGATCGTTGATGGTTCCGAAGCGGTTCGCTTCCTGGTAACGGTTAAAGAGCTCCTTGAAGATCCAGAGTCGCTGCTTCTGGAAGGCTAACTATCCAAGCTTTGCGACACAATCATAATAAGAAGGCCGCATGGACATTGCCATGCGGCCTTCTTACATTAGCGATTATGATTTTGATTTATCGTCTTCGTTCGGATCGGGGAGATCCCGAGGATTCCAATTTTCAGCCTGAGGCTCCACATCCTGATGTTTCTTCACCTTGTCTCTTTGTTCCTGAGAGTCATTCTCCGCATTCTGCTGATTGCGTACTTCCTCGCTGTTGGGTTGTTTCATGGGAATACCTCCTTCAGTCGATATAATACATACATACCCGGTATGGCAAAAGACAAACAGGCCTCGGACATCAAGTCATTTGATTTTCATTGGGGTTGAAGTTAACATGGTAACTGATAGTCCATTACATAAATCATGATCATTATAGATAAACGAGAGGAGAGATAGGCATTATGGCGAATCCATCCCAGCGTACGCTGCTATTTACAGGTGCGTATGCGGAAGACAACCAAAGCGGAATATGCGTATATGAATTTAACGAGGATAGCGGCGAATTGAAGCTGCTTGATGAGGTGTCCGGCATTAAGAATCCGACCTTCCTGAACGTGGACCCGGAAGCCAGACGTTTATATGCCATTGGCGAAATTTCAGAGGATGGCGGTAAGGCTGGCGAGGTCATCAGCTTTGAGATTGACCCTATTGCCGGCAAGCTGACCGAAGGCAGCCGTGTTCGCAGTGTGAGCAGCTCTACTTGCCATATCCAGCGAGATGAAGCGAGTAAGTATCTGATTGTTTCGAGTTATCATGGAGGGTTGGTAGGCCTTCATGCAATCGGTAAGGATGGACAAGCCGGTGAACTGCTGGATGAGAAGAAACATGCCGATCTCGTAACTGTGCAGGGAGATCAGCAATCCAGAGCGCATTCGGCGTTTTACAGTCCGGATGGTCAATACGTGTTCGTACAGGACTTGGGACTGGACAAAATTCTCGCTTACACGGTAAATGAGAATGCCCAAGAATTGAGCTTTCATGGCGAAACCCAGCTGGAAGCGGGCGTAGGCCCTCGTCATCTGGCGTTCCACCCAAGCGGTGCTTACGCATATGTCATCAACGAGCTGAATTCCAGTGTCACGGTGCTTCGCTATATCCAAGACGAAGGTCGTTTTGAGGTACTGGAGACGATATCGACACTGCCTGCGGATTTTGACGGGGAGAGTTACTGCGCCGAAATCGCCGTGTCTGCGGATGGCAAAACGGTATATGGATCTAACCGCGGACATGACAGCCTTGTTGTATTCAACGTGCATGAAGATACCGGTCGCTTAAGCCCGGTCCAATATATATCGACAGAAGGCGGGCACCCGCGTCATTTTACACTCATGCCGGGTGGCAAGTTCTTGGTTGTTGCCAATAGAGATGGGAATAACCTGGTATTGTTTAAGGTGAATCCGGAGGATGGCAAGCTTGCCTTTACAGGATATATGGTTTCGCAGTCCAAACCGGTATGCGTAAAACCAGCGGTATTCCAGCTTTAGGTTCGAAAGAACAAGTAATCGCATAGCGAATGAACTTAGAGATCGTTCTTACGGCTCAAGTGGTAAGCTGTTTGCCATGATGAGTCGAGGAGCGGTTTCTTTTTTACCTGACAGGAGATTTCGAGCAGAGAAGAGATTGATTACGTACACGCATCATAACAGCTCGAGGTACCAAGATTCAGACACGGACTCGTTGGGTTATCTATAATCAAGAAAACTTAAACGAGGAGGTTGTGGCAATGTCAACTAATCAACGTTTGGATGGTAAAGTAGCCATCGTTACCGGTGCTGGTTCCGGAATCGGCCAGGCCGCAGCCCTTCTTTTGGCAGAGCAAGGAGCTAATCTGCTGTTGATCGATATTGATCGTGAACGTGTGGAGAAGGTTAAACAAACGATTGAACAAGGCGGGGGCGAAGCGCTAACCGGCAACTGTAACATTTCCAAAGCGGAATCGCTGAAAGATTGCTTTAGCCAGGCTGCCGAGAAGTGGGGAAAGATTGATATCGTGTTTGCCAACGCCGGGATCAACGGGACCAAGGCCCCGATCGAGATCATGGAGCTGGATGAATGGGATGCTACAATCAATACCAATCTAAGAGGAACGTTTGCCACGGTTAAATACGCGATTCCCTATTTGAAGGAGCATGGAGGAAGTATCATCATTACGAGCTCCATTAACGGTAACCGGGTGTTTACCGGCTTTGGTTTCTCAGCCTACAGCACCACGAAGGCCGGGCAGGTGGCTTTCATGAAGATGGCAGCTCTGGAGCTTGCACGTTATAAAATCCGGGTGAATGCCATTTGCCCCGGCGCGATTGCCACCAACATTGATGAGAGCACCATCGCGAAGCCAGAGCTGGACGAGGTGACGATCCCAATTGAATATCCGGAAGGTGATCAGCCTCTGGCGGATGGACCGGGACAGCCTTCACAGGTTGCCCAGCTTGTAGCATTTCTTGCATCCGATGATGCCTCCCATATTACCGGCACTGAAATCTACATTGATGGGGCGGAATCCCTCATTCATTGATCTTCCACAACGATCGATTTGACAAATTCGGGCGTTTTCCTCATAATGAATGAACGTATTGTCAAATTGAATAGTGGTGATGAAGATGGGCATGGGGATTGTCGTTGTGGAAATATGCGACAGCAACTTGATGAGTGCTTTGGAGCTTGAGCATCTTGAGGAATTGTATCCCGAAATCGCTGTCCTGCGGGCGGATTGCATGAATCTTTGCGGTCTGTGCAAGCTGCGGCCATATGCACTGGTGAATGGTAAACGTGTATTCGCGGCAACGACGGAAGAATGCATCGAGAAGATCAAAGCTGCTATCGAAGCTGAACTGGCTGTTTTCCATGATATTTAATACGTCTGAATGCAGACGAGATTGTATAGTAAAAGGGCAAGGTGCGAGTGATTCGCATCTTGCCCTTTCGTTTGGTTATAGCATTTATGGCTGGGTTGGCTCAGGAAGCATTGTGGCTTGCAGCAACAATCTCTTCACACTCCGCAGAACAGCAGCTATGATGAAGCTCCTCACACTCTTCGCAGCATACATGCTGCAGGTGGCAAGCGTCATTATCGCAATTGATGTACCGATCTTCCGGCTTTCCGCAATGGTGGCATTTACCAACGATGACATCCTCGTCCGTTTGATTGATCGGCACGGCAATACGCTCATCAAATACATAACATTTCCCGTCGAACAGACGGCCTTGTACTTCAGGGTCTTTACCGTAGGTGACAATGCCGCCCTCAAGCTGGGCAACGTCTTTGAAACCTTCCTTAAGCATGAAACCGGTCAGCTTCTCGCAGCGAATGCCCCCTGTGCAGTAAGTCAGGATGGTTTTATCCTTGTGCTCGCTCAGGTTCTCGCGAATCCACTCCGGAAACTCACGGAAGGATTGCACCTCTGGACGTATCGCATTGCGGAAGTGGCCGATATCGTATTCGTAGTCATTCCGCCCGTCGATGACGATGACATCATCACGCTGCAAGTGTTCAAAGAATTCCTGGGGCGACAAGCGTTTTCCGCTAATCTCGTTGGGGTTGAGTTCATCCTCGACACGAAAAGTAACGAGTTCTTCGCGGTGACGGACAAACATCTTTTTGAATGCATGTCCTTCGGAAGGGTCAATCTTAAACACCATGTCCGCAAATAGCGGGTTGGCGTGCATATCCTGCATATATTGCTCAGTTTGTTCAATCGTGCCGGATACCGTGCCATTGATGCCTTCGGAGGCAACCAGGATACGTCCTTTGAGTCCAAGATCTTTGCAGTATTGCAGATGCTCGTCTTTGAACGCTTCAGGGTCCGGGATTTGAACAAATTTATAATAGAGAAGGATCTGATAGTTCTGTTGCTCTGACATGATTTAATCACCTGTTCTTTTATATATTCAGCCATACGTGTACCTATAGAATTGTAGTGAATTCACTTCACATAGTCAACTTAAATGTATAGAAAGTTTGCCATGATATGTGAATTTAAGGGGTTTCACGATTGCAGGAAAGCGGTTATGATGAAGGGGTGAGCTTGAGAACACTTTCAATTATTGGAGGCGTTGAACAGCATGGTACATATCGAGCAAAATGCACTCGTCTTGTTTCAAGGCGACAGTATTACCGATTGCGGGCGAAATTACGAGGAGTCAGACAGTTTGGGGCATGGATATGCGCTGATGGCTGCTGCCCGGCTTGGAATGGAGCTGCCTTTGAAAAGGCTGCGTTTTGTAAACCGCGGAATCAGCGGTAACCGGGTCGTCGATCTGCGGGGGCGCTGGGAGGAAGATTGCATTGACCTGGATCCGACATGGGTATCCATCCTGGTCGGTATTAATGAGACCGGCAGGAAGTATAACCGGGGGGAAGCAACGTCCGTGGAAGCCTACTATGAAGGGTATCGTGAGCTGCTTATCCAAACCCGCGAGTTAACCGGCGCGAATTTTATTCTTATGGAGCCGTTCTTGCTGCCTGTTACGGAAGCGAAGAAGGAATGGCGGGAGGATCTGGATCCCAAAATTCAGGCCGTTCGCGAATTATCGCGAGAATTTGAGACGCTGTACGTTCCACTCGACGGCATTTTTGCTGCAGCCAGCTCCAAGATAGAGATGAGTTACTGGGCATCTGACGGTGTTCATCCTTCCCCCGCAGGTCATGCGCTCATGGCAGAAGCGTGGTTAGCGACGATGCAGGGCCGGTCCATTTTGTAGACGTTCCGAATTTTTTCTACTATATAAATAATATTTCGTTTAGCTGACATCCCCGGAAGCGTGTAATGTCCGGGGATGTTCTTTATGTAAACCATTACACGCTTTATAAAATCTTGATTGACGAAAACAATTGGGTACATATAAAATGTTCATAATAGACCGTTGTTCAATTGGAACGACCTATTTTTTGACTTTAATGCTTTCGTCGATGAAAGCGGGGAAGCGTTGTCGCTTTATGTAGAAAATTATGGTTTAAGAACGAAGCGGTTAACAAATGAGAGGGGAATCATGATGAAGAGAAAAATGTGGTTATCACTTACACTCTCCGCACTGCTGGTTACAGCTGTAGGATGCGGGGACAAGCCGGAAGGTGGCGGTACGACTCAAACGGGCAGCGGCGGAGAAGCGGAGAAGAAATCCTATAGCATCGCTATTTCGCAGATCGTAGAGCATCCATCCTTGGATGCAACGCGGGAAGGCATTCTGGCGGCATTGAAGGAAGCCGGAATTTCCGAGGAAGACAATACGCTGAAAATCGATTATAACAATGCGCAAGGCGATCCAGCGAACAACCTGTCGATCGGCCAGAAGCTGAAGGATACGAAAGCGGATCTGGTGGTCGCAATTGCAACCGATTCGGCACAGGCTGTGGCACAGAACGTGAAGGAGAAGCCGGTCTTGTTTGCAGCGGTGACAGATCCGCTTGATGCGAAGCTGGTCAGCGATTTGAAGAAACCCGGCGGCAACATCACCGGGGCATCCGATACGAATCCTGAAGCAACCAAAGAGTTGATGAATTTTGTTAGTACTCATTTTCCAAATGTTAAGAGAATTGGTTTGGTCTTAGATGAAGGAGAAGCAAATGCGGTTGTTATGGCCAACACAGCAGAAGAGGTACTTTCGGAGCATGGAATCGAGCTTGTAAAAGCTGCCGTTACCAATACTTCGGAAGTGAAGCAAGCAGCGGAATCGCTAGTCGGTAAAGTCGATGCCTTTTATATCACGCTAGATAATACTGTAGTAAGTGGAGTCGAGACAATTATTCAGACAGCACAAAAAAATAAAATTCCGTTCTTCTCCAGTGACCGCGATACGGTGGAGAAGGGAGCTTTTGCAACGGTTGGATTTAAGTATTACGACCACGGCTATCAAGTTGGACAGATGGCTGTAGAGATCCTGAAAAACGGCAAAAATCCGGCGGACATGGAAATCACGAAGCCGGATAAGCTGGATCTGATCCTGAACACGAAGGTTGCGGCTGAATATGGAATTGAAGTGACCGACGCCATGAAACAGGAAGTCAAAGACCCGGACAACAACATCATTGAGTAACTGTAAGGCGCGGAGATAACAGCCCGCGCCTTGCTTAATCCTAAAGGAGGTCAAAGACATGCTGGATTTCGTGATGAAGCTGGATGGTCCGATTGAATTGGGGCTGCTGTATGCGTTGATGGCGCTCGGTGTATATATTACGTTCCGAATATTGGATTTTCCGGATTTAACAGTGGATGGAAGTTTTACGACAGGCGCAGCGATTGCAGCGATTCTGATTACCAACGGTGTGAATCCATGGCTCGCTACGCTGGCTGCATTTGCCGGAGGGATGTTTGCCGGTATCTGTACAGGATTGCTGCACACCAAGGGTAAGATCAATGGCTTGCTCTCAGGTATTATTATGATGATTGCGCTGTACTCGATTAATATGAGAATTATGGGCAAGCCTAACATCTCACTAAGCCAGGAAAAAATTATCTTCGGAACTATTGATCCGATCTATATTATGTTGGTAATCGTGATTATCGGAAAGCTACTGCTGGATGCATTCTTCCGCACGGACCTTGGCCTTGCACTGCGGGCGACAGGTGATAACAAGCGGATGATCCGCAGCTTTGGTGCGAACACGGACACAACAACCATTCTGGGACTCAGCATCTCGAACGGACTGGTAGCTTTATCCGGGGCTGTGGTGGCCCAGCAATCCAGTTTTGCGGACATCGGCTCCGGTATCGGAATGATTGTTATCGGTCTGGCATCCGTTATTATTGGTGAAGCCGTGCTGGGGACCGGTTCGGTGTTCCGGACGACGCTGGCTGTAGTCTGCGGTTCGATTATTTATCGGATTGTTGTTGCTGCTGCTTATGAGATCCCATGGCTCGAAGCGTCGGATTTAAAATTGATCACAGCGATCATTGTCATTATTGCTCTCGTGGTTCCGACCATCAATCGGGCGATGAAGCAGCGTTCACAGGCACGGAGGCGCTCAACCGAACTATTAGCTACGCAAGGGAAGACCAAAGGAGGTGCGCTCTGATGCTGGAAATGAACCGTGTGTCCAAGCTGTTCAATCCGGGAACCGTGGACGAGAAGATTGCCTTGATGGATATCAATCTTCACTTGAAGCCGGGGGATTTCGTAACGGTTATCGGAAGTAATGGTGCAGGCAAATCCACGCTGATGAATATCATTTCCGGGGTAATGAAGCCCGATGCTGGTGAAGTGCGCATTGACGGCACTTCAATCGGTCATCTGCCGGAATTTCGTCGCAGCCGCTGGATCGGCCGGGTATTTCAGGATCCGATGGCGGGGACTGCGCCGCATATGACCATTGAAGAGAATCTTGCGATGGCTCATCGCCGCGGACAGTCCCGCGGGCTAAGCATCGGCGTCACAGCTTCCAAGCGCGGGGGCTTCCGCAAGCATTTAGAGCGGCTCGGCATTGGTCTCGAGGATCGGCTCCGAGCCAAAGTGGGGATGCTGTCCGGAGGGGAGCGTCAAGCGCTAAGCTTGCTGATGGCGACCTTCACGCAGCCGCAAATCCTGCTGCTGGATGAACATACAGCAGCGCTTGATCCGGCGCGTGCGGAGCTGATCACCCGAATAACCGATGACATCGTACGCGACATGAAGCTGACCACGCTCATGGTCACACATAACATGGAGCAAGCCATCCGTCTAGGCAATCGCCTCATTATGATGGACAAAGGACGTATCATTCTGGATGTGAACGAAGAGCGCAAGAAATCTCTGACGGTGGAGCAGCTGCTCGGGGAATTTGAGCAGATTAGCGGTCATAAGCTGTCGGATGATCGTTTGGTTCTTGGGTAAGCATCTTGCGCGGAGACGGGAATCATTTTAACGAATATAACGCTAAGCCTTCAATCTTGACAGGCTTAGCGTTTTTTTATACGCTCATTTTTTCCTGGCCAGTTATCTATCGAGGCCGGTTAATCATATGACTGGTTTCAGTTCCATCGCTTTTTGCAAGGATTCCTGATAACGTGTTAATGTTGGGTGAGCTACATCTTTAATCGGGAATAACATCAAGAGTGTGCTTTGAAAATGCCTGACGACCGCTAAGCTTGAGCTAGCGGACATTTGAATATAGGAGGCTTATTTCTTTATGGTCGTTCGTAAAGATGATCTGCAGATGAAAATATTATTAGTGGAAGATGATAAAACGATTGCGTCCGGACTGGAATATTCGCTGCAGCAAGATCGCTTTTCTACCGTTCTTTGCTATGATGTCGAATCTGCAAAAAAAGTGCTCACTGAACATATAGATCAATTCGCTCTATGCTTATTTGATTTATCGCTTCCGGATGGAAGCGGTTATGAATTGTGCAATATGGTGAAAGAACGACGAGATATTCCGGTCATCTTTTTAACGGCGATCGACGATGAGGTCAATGTCGTGATGGGGCTTGATATGGGAGCCGATGATTATATTACAAAGCCTTTTCGTATTCGCGAGCTTCTCTCGCGGATCAAGTCCGTCCTGCGTAGATACCATAAGTCGCCACAGACCCAAGGGATCATTAACCTGAACCAGGTTCGCATGAATACGCTGGAAGGAAAAGTGTATAAAAACGGAGCCGAAATTTCATTGACCGCTCTGGAGTATCGCTTATTGTTGATTTTTGGTAATCATATGGGGCAAGTTCTCTCAAGAAATCAGCTTTTGGAGCAGATTTGGGACGTGGCTGGCGACTTCGTGAACGACAATACACTAACGGTATATATCAAAAGACTACGGGAAAAGCTGGAGGATGATCCGCAGCATCCCACGATGATCAAAACGGTACGCGGTTTAGGATATAAGGTTGGTGATTAGATGCTGCGTAATCGAGAGATTCAGATTTTATTGTTGATTATGGGTTCCATCAGTTTAGCGGGGGGCGTTGCGGCTGCTTTTATTTCGTCTGCAGCTGCGGCGCTCGTTTTCATCATGTCTATTTTACTTATGGGAAGCAGTCTGTTATTCACGAGATGGAGATACCGCGAACTTGAAAAGCTGTCCGTCTATTTGCGTGAAATTAGCAGTGGTAATTATTCACTTGACGCTCGCGATAATCAAGAAGGCGAGCTTAGCATTTTAAAGAATGATATTTATAAAGTGACGCTTATGCTATCAGAGCAGCGGTCGCTTCTGCAGCGAGACAAAACGGGACTAACGGATGCCATTTCCGATATCTCGCATCAGCTTAAAACGCCCCTTACCTCCATGACGGTGATGGCGGATTTATTAAGCAAACCCGACCTGCCCCCAGCGAAAAGAACGGAGTTCACTCGCAATATCCGTATTCAGCTAGAACGAATCGATTGGCTTGTTTCTTCCTTATTAAAGCTATCGAGAATCGAGGAAAAGACAATCCAGTTCAAAAAAGATCAGGTATTCGTTAATAAGCTTATACAAAAGGCATTAGAACCGGTGTTGATTCCGTTGGAAATCAAGGACCAAGCGGTTTCCATCAAAGGCGATGACAACGTCTCTTTTGTCGGTGATTTCAAATGGACGGCCGAAGCGCTCATTAATATATTGAAAAACGGCGTCGAGCACACGCATGAAGGCGGACGTATAGCCATTTCTTTTTCCGAAAATGCGCTATTTACGGAAATTATCATTGCTGATAACGGTAAAGGAATTCCAAAAGAAGATTTACCGTATATATTTAAACGTTTTTATAAAGGGAAAAATGCGAGCGAGGGGAGCATCGGCATCGGACTTGCGATGGCTTACAGCATCATTGCGAGTCAGAACGGAGTGATTGATGTGACAAGCAGCTGCGACAAGGGTACGCAATTTCGAATTAAGTTTTATAAACAAGTAATTTAATCGTATGTGACTAAATTGTCATCTTGGCAGTCACTTGAAAGTCATTTTGGACAGGTAAAATGATATCCATCAGCAACGAGATGGAGGGTTTGCATTGGAAATTTTAAAAATCGAGCATTTGTCTAAAATATACGGCACAGGCGAATTGGCGGTAAGGGCGCTTGACGATATTTCATTTTCGGTTCAAAAAGGCGAATTCGTCGCGATTATCGGCCCGTCCGGATCGGGGAAATCCACGCTGCTGCATATGCTGGGCGGTGTTGATCGGCCGACTAGCGGCAAAGTCCTCGTAGAGGGTACGGATATGTATAACTTGGACGAAACGCAGCTGGCCATCTTCAGGCGGAGACAAATCGGACTGATCTATCAGTTTTTTAATCTGATTCCCGTCCTGACGGTGGAAGAGAATATTACGCTCCCGCTCTTGCTTGATAACCAGAAGGTAGATCAGAAGCAGTTGGATGGTCTGGTGAAGACTCTGAATCTGCAACATCGTTTAAACCATCTGCCCAATCAATTATCAGGCGGACAACAGCAAAGGGTGTCGATCGGCAGAGCGCTCATTAGTAATCCTGCCATTATGCTGGCGGACGAACCCACTGGGAATTTGGACAGCAAGAATAGCAGCGAGATCATCGACTTATTACAAATGTTGAATAAAACCTATCGCCAGACATTGATCGTGATCACGCATGACGAACGAATCGCTTTGCAAGCGGACAGGGTCATTTCGATTGAGGACGGAAGAATTGCCAAAGACGAGGTGATTCGTCCTTGAATATTGTCAATAAACTTACCGTCAGACATTTGAGGCAAAACAAGAGACGAACGCTTGTAACCATCATAGGTGTCATGTTGTCAGTTGCCATGGTGACGGCTGTTGCTACGCTTGGTTTTTCTTACTTGGATTTAATGAAAAGGCAAACCATCGCGGATGAAGGGGAATGGCATGTCTTATATCAGGATGTCAACAAGGAACAGCTTGCAGCGATAAAAAACGATGACGCAACCAAGACCCTTGCAATCACCAAGGATCTTGGCTATGCCCCATTCGAAGGGGGACAAAATCCAAATAAGCCGTACTTGTTCATCAAGGCGTATGATGCACAAGGTTTAGCGCAATTTCCGATTGAATTGAGCAAGGGGCGTCTGCCGCAAACAGACAAGGAAGTTGTAATTTCTGAAGCTATTGCGATGAATGCCAAGGTGAAATACGAACTCGGAGATCGTCTCACCCTTCGCGTCGGCAAACGATTCGAGGTAGGGAACGATCAACCGCTGGGTCAAACCGAATCGCTGCGCATCGTAGATAACGAAAAGAACGAAACACTGCATAATACAATGACTAGGGATTACACGGTCGTAGGCTTCATCAAATCTCCCGTATGGGAACCGGCGTGGGCCCCGGGGTATACGGCCATTAGCTATGTCAATGAAAACCTCATCGGGGCAAACGATCGAGTCAATGCGGTGGTCGTCTTGCAAAAAGTCAATCAGTCTTTGTTCGCTCATGCTGAAAATTTGGCAGAGAACAACCATATCGAAACAGTCCAATATCATCACGATTTGCTTCATTATTATGGTGTCTCCAAAAGCGAAGCCTCGTACAGCACGATGTTCTCCTTATCGGTGATCCTGATGGCGGTTATTATGATCGGCTCGGTTTCGCTGATCTATAATGCTTTTGCGATTTCCGTCTCGGAACGTTCCCGTCATTTAGGGATGCTTGCAAGCGTGGGGGCTACGAAAAGGCAGAAGAGAAATTCGGTGTTTTTTGAGGGGGTCATTATTGGCTTGATCAGCATTCCCGTTGGAATCCTATGCGGTCTTGCCGGGATCGGCATTACTTTTCAGTTTATTAACGCTACAATTCAAGGAGCATTAGGAATTACTGAAAAGCTAACGGTAATCGTCACGCCGTTATCGCTTTTGATTGCCTGCACTGTTTCGATGTTCACGATTTTCATTTCGACGTATCTCCCGGCCGTCAAAGCATCCCGGATTTCCGCCATGGATGCGATTCGTCAAACTACCGATGTGAAGCTTACGGGCAAAAGCGTGGAAACGCCGAAATGGATTCGAAGGCTCTTCGGAATCGAAGCGGAGATCGGATTGAAAAACTTGAAAAGGAACAAGCGGAGATACCATGCCACCGTGTTTTCGCTCGTGATCAGCATCGTTTTGTTTTTAACGGTATCATTTTTTACCGGTAATCTGAAACAAACCTTGGCTATGTCGCAGGAAGGCGTCAACTATGATATCGAACTATCTTACGGCAATGAAAAAAGAATAGACGATCGGTTGGTTCAATCCATTGCATCCCTTTCGGATGTGTCGGAATACAGCGTAATACATGAGTTGTACAGGAACGCTTGGATCGAAGAAGCGTCTATCGCCGATGAATTGCAGGAGGCGGTCAAGAAGGATCGGAGTATCCTGAAGGACGGAAAATATCCTTATGATATTAAAATCGCTGCATTAAACGATTCGAACCTGCGGGCTTATGCCAAAGCAGTCGGCGCAGATTACGAGTTACTGACGGATCCGGATCATCCCGCCGCCATCGTGATCGATACGATCGATTATAAAGATATGGATACGGGAAAATACGTCCAAACGAAGGTAATTCATACGGGTGTCGGGCAAAGTCTCGATTTGACGACGATCCATGAGGAAACGGAGCAAGAAACGGATGTAAGTAAAGTGTACATTGCGGCGTTGACGGATCGATCTCCGATGGGGATGAACTTAGTCGGAAGAGGCGGGCTAAATATAGTCGTTTCGGAACAGGTCCTGAATCAACTGGCAGACGATAAGAGTGGGGAGTTCGTTCAAACCTTTCTCTATCTGAAAAGTGCGGACCCGCTGAAAACGCAGCAGGAAATCGAAGATATGAAAGAGCCTAATCTGTATGCGTACAATGTGTACCAATCCAGAAAACAGGAAGAACAGATGATACTATTGATGTCCGTCTTTTCTTATGGCTTTATCGTATTAATTTCAGTGATTTCGATTGCGAATATTTTTAATACGATCTCAACGAGCATCTCCCTTCGAAAGCGGGAATTTGCGATGCTGAAATCCGTTGGAATGACGCCAAAAGGCTTTTCGAAAATGATGAACTACGAAAGTGTTTTTTACGGGGCTAAATCACTGCTGTTCGGGCTTCCTATCAGCTTCGTCGTGATGTATTTGATCTATATGGCATTTGCGAACAAATATAGCTACGGATTCGTCATTCCCTGGGTGAGTATTCTGTCTGTCATTGCCGCTGTATTTGTCATTGTCGGTTCTGCCATGCTATATTCCAGCGCGAAAGTAAAAAAGGAAAACATTATCGACGCGTTAAAGCAGGAGAGTATATAAAAATGACTGACTCTGACTTGAAACTGCAAGGAAAGACAGTGTCAACCATCATTAGAATAAAGTCATAAGGGGGACCTCGTCTTGGGGATCGATGCAATCTATACGAATCTCCGTATTTTAATGCTGCCGGTCATATTAATTATCGGGATCGAATTCGTTCTAATCGGGTTATATTATTATCTTTATTATAGAAAACAACAATCAGAGAGAAAGCCAAGGATTCATATGAAAAAGCTTTTTCTTGGCGCCTTGTTCATCGGATATGTTGTATTTGTGCTTGAGCTAACCATGCTCGGGCGCGGCCATTCCCATTTCTTGCAGATAAATCTCCATCCATTCAGCGATTATATCGAAGCGTGGAACAAATATTCCTTACGTGATCTTCAGAACGGCATATTTAATATCATCATGTTTATCCCTATGGGAATATTGCTGCCCTTCATCAGCCGAAAATGTAAAGCGTTTAAGTGGCTTCTTCTAGTCGTTGTAGGTTCTACGCTCTTTATTGAAACCTACCAGACGCTGTCAGGTGCAGGGCTGTTTGAGCTTGCTGATATCATGAACAACACGCTTGGTGGTATTTTTGGATATCAGTTATACAGACTTACTGCTTCCATTGCTGACAACAAAAGAGTAAAAATGAAAAGTCTGCTGGGAAACCTGGCGATCCCTCTAATCATGGGTTTGTTTTTTGTCGGTATGCATATTGTGTATTCCCAACAGGAGTTCGGCAATCTGGCCATAAACTCGTATACCAAATGGAACATGACAGATGTTCAAGTGACAACATCCCTTCAGCTAAGCACGGCACCTGCAGTCGCTCCCGTACACAAGAAAATCACTCAGCGGGATGGTGTAGAGACCCTGCTGCAGCAGAAGTTAGGATTATCTGAGTTGTTGAAGGTTAAGGATCGAGGCGGCGATCGTGAGGTTCTAATGGAAGACAAATCAGGAACACCATATACATTCTATCAATCCCAAGAGGGAAACTGGTCGTTAATTGAGGACAATTATACACCAGAGCGAACTGCACTCGCTGACCAAGAACCGATGCTCTCAAAAGCCAAAACCATAATAGCCGATCTTGGCCTACTCCCTCAAGAGGCTCATTTAACAGCATTGGATAGCGGAGAATTTCAATGGTCCCTCCAGGATAAAGCGGGGGTTAACGAAAGTTATTGGACTGGCGAACTGTTACTCGGTCTTAAACAAGATGGCAGTATCTATTCGATAAATAATGGGCTTCAAGAGAATCAATTTATTAAGGAAGTAGATATACTGTCCCCTGCAGAGGTATATGAGCGTATCCAGGATGGAGAATTTCCGCAAATCAAAAGAAATGCAATATTAAAGCCTGATCAACTCGTCATTAAAAAAGGTGACCAACTAGATATAACAGGAATTGAGCTTACGTTTATATATGACACGAAGGGCTTCTATCAGCCTGTATACAGAGTACACGGTGTATTTAATGGGGATTCGGATTGGTTCACCTTAATTCAGGCAAGAAGGAGCTAGGAGAGGATATAGTAAGTAACGGCCCTGACTTGATTGAAGTCAGGGCCGTTAAGGTGTAATCCAACTTTCAAAGCGCTTCCGAAAATTTCGGAGCGCTTTTTCTCATCGTAGTGATCCATATGACGATATATAAATAGTAAAGAAAAGTGCTGAATTTGGCATTTTTAAATTGTATTGGTTATTTTTTGTAAAAAAATGACGTAAATAAGTATTGACCGCTGGAATATTAATCAATATGATTACTGTATAGAGAAATATACTAATATTTGGGTTCGATCCTAGAGGGTGGTGTTAGCTTGGAAAGGACAGCCACGATTCGCGAACAAATGGAAGAGTTTCTACATAAGCACGAAATGACGATTAATCGATTTGCTGAGATATCGGGGGTCAATAGCGGCACGCTCAGCAACATTCTGAATGGGAACCGCCCGATTTCCATGCAGCAGTTGGACCGGATTACGTTAGGTATGGGTCTGGAAGAGGGTTATTTTTACGAGCTGTATATAGAGGAATGCATCTTTCATGCTACGCCGGATTGGCGTCGGCTGGGTCCGTTTCTTCACCGATGCGCGGAACTGGGGAAGCTGGATTGTCTGGACAAGGCTGTCCGGATGACGATGGATAATATCTCTTATTCCCCCTTACTCTTTGAAACGGCAGAGCTATTTTTCAAAGAGGGAAAACATGAGGCGGCTGTACTGCTGTATAAAAGCGTGGCGGAGAGTGAACGATTTCAGCATTCCGAGAGATTGGCCCTTTGTCAGTATCGGTTGTTTACGCTTGGGTTAAGCGATGATCAAGATGCAAATTTGCAGGCAGCCGTTTATTTTGAGCCATACGTGGATCGGTTGGATGAGATGTATCAGTTGGATGCGTTAAAAGAATTGGTAAATTTGAACCTATCTTTACATCGTTGGGATAAGGTTGATGCAATAGCTCAAAAAATGGGTACTAAAGCGACTATTCAATACCAACATATTGGTGAAATTTTTGAAAATCAAGAAGGACAGAATAAACCCCTTATATTTTATATTCTATATTCGCATTTAATTCGAGCAACTGTTTGTTATGAGTGTGGTGATTATGAAAAGGCATTAGAATTTGTAACCTTTTATGAAGATCCTACCTGGATCGATGATCCTGATCAGGAGGAAATCAAAGTCATTGAGCAGTTTAAAGAGTGGGCAGAGGCTAACAAATATCTATATAAGTTAATGGCTGGAAGTGATGATTTATTAGTTGATTATGTAGATTTTATTACCAGTAGAGAAGATGAGATATTTTTAGGGCTTTGTAGCATCATGATTGCAGCTAATCGATATCAATTAGATGTGGACTATATTTTGGATAAGTTTAAAAAATATATTGTTCTTAAGGAACAACGAAATCATATTGGAAAGATAATTCAGCAGGTTACAGCAGATCGATATACAAGATTACTCGCTGAACTTGGAATTTATTATCTGAACACTAATCGCTATGAAAGTGGACTTAAGTTTATTTTAGAAAGTTTAGAAAATTCGATTAAGATAAATAGTGATAAGGGAATGCTTAGATGTATGGGGGTTTTCGAACAATTTCGTCATTACTCCTCAAACGAACTTCAACAAAAATATAAATACTTAGTAAAAGATGTTCAGAGTTTAAATAATAAAAAAATCGGAACATCTATTGCTTACCGATGATATTGTATCGCTACGATACTTTGTTTATGGAAAGTTTTCTTTTTGGTTATGTCAAGTAGACTCGATTTATGGTACTGTAAGGGGGAATATGGGGGATTTCACCATGTTTTATCAAAATGAAGAACAACAGTTAGAAAAATATTGGTAGAGAGGTGCATATAATAATATGAAAAAAAAACTAGCTTATCTAGTTACAATTTGTAGTCTTGTTTTTCTGTTCCAAGTTCCATCAATGATTATAAGTGCTGATACTATTAGCACTCCCAAAGCAGCAGTTTATAGTCATGGGTCAGGAACAAATATGACGTCTTTGTCTCATGGTGCGGGAACGACATAATATATAATCTTAATAGATTTAATCAAAAAGATGGTTCCAGACATAGTGGAGCCATCTTTATTTGATTAATGAAATTATTGACCTCGCGAATGTAAAATAATAGCATGTAATTAATTATTTACTATACTAACATTTGGTTTTCCATCTGGGGGTGTTGTTACTTGGAGACGACAGCCACGATTCGCGGAGAGATAGTTAGATATTTGCAGATTCAACGTATGACGATTAATCAGTTTGCCAAGAAATCGGGTGTCAATAGCGGGACACTCAGTAATATCTTAAATGGAAATCGTCCTTTGTCCATGCACCAGTTAGACCGGGTTACTGAAGGAATGGGGCTGAATGAGGGGCACTTCTATGAACTTTATATAACTGAGAGTATTTTTCACACCACTCCAGATTGGCGGAGATTGGGTCCTTTTCTTCAGCGATGTGCAGAACTGGGTAAACTGGATTGCTTGCATAGAGCTGCACGAATGACGATGGAAAACATCAATTATGCGCCGATGCTTTTCGAAGTGGCTGAGGAATTCTTTAACAGGGAAAAGTATAAAGCGGCGGCATTATTGTATGAATGCGTGGCTGAAAGTGAAAAGTTCCAGCATTCTGAAAGGCTTGCATTATGCCAATATCGGCTCTTTGTTATGGAGTTAAGTGACAATGTCGAAGCTAATCTAAAGCTGGCAGTATCTTTTGAGCATTATATTGATAGGTTAGAGGATGAATATCAATTAGACGCTTATAGAAAGCTTATTAATGTGAATATCTCTTTTCAGCGGTGGGACACGGTGGAAGTCCTGGCTAGAAAAATGGGTCATAAAGCAAGACTACAATATAAGAACAACTGTGAAATCGTAAATAAGGATAGCGGACAGGAAAAGCCCATAATTTTTTATATCCTCTATTCATTTCTAATTCAAGCGAGTATCCGTCGTGAAGCGGGGAACTTTGAGGAAGCATTAGATTATTTGTCCATGTATGAAAACCCGGATTGGATAAAGGCACCTTCCGAACAGGAAAAAATCGTTATCATTCAGTTTAAAGAATGGGCAACAGTGAATCGATATTTATACAGGTTAATGTCCGGAGACTCTGACGTTCTTTCTGAATATGTAAACTATGTTGAATCCAGACCAGATGAGATTTTTACTGCCTTGTGTAATATTGTTGTAGCAGCAAATCGACATCGCTTCAACATAGATCATATTTTGGAGCTATTTCAGGAGTATCAGACTTATAAACCACAAAGAAACCAACTTGGCAAGATAAGTGAGCAAGTGACGATGAACCAATACGCTCGCCTCCTTACAGAGCTAGGTATATACTATTTGAACTCCAAAAAATTTGATCGTGGTTTAGCTTTTATTGTGGATAGTTTGGAGTATTCAATAAGAATCAAAAGCGACAGAGGGATGCTGCGGTGCATGGGGATCTTCGAGCAGTTTCGTCAGTATTCTTCCCAGGAAATACAGAAACGGTACAATGATTTGATTAGCGATGTCCAAAAATTATCCGTGTATGCTTGGAGCCCTCAAGTGTGAGGGGAAATGCTCATCAATAGATTTTTCTGGGGGTGTTGTTACTTGGAAACGACAGCCACGATTCGCGGAGAAATAGCTAGATATTTGCAAGAGCACGGTCTGACGATTAATCAGTTTGCGAAAATATCAAAAATTAACAGTGGATCTTTAAGCGGCATACTCAATGGAAACCGTCCAATGTCAATGAATCAACTGGATCAGATCACCTCCTGTATTGGATTTAAGGAAGGTCACTTTTACGATAAATACATTTTTGAATGTATATTTCATGCTACTCCTGACTGGAGGCGACTAGGAGCTTTTCTTGAACGATGTGCAGAGTTAGATAAGCTGGATTGCTTACAATTAGCTGCTCGAATGGCAATGGAAAACATTACTTACGCACCGATGTTATTTGAAATGGCGGAATCATTCTATAACGAAAAAAAATATAACGCAGCCGCCGCGTTGTATGAATGTGTTGCTGAAAGTGAAAAGTTTCAACACTCTGAAAGGCTCGCCCTTTGTCACTACCGTCTCTTTTTACAAAGATTAAGTGATAATCAAGAATCTAATTGGCAGGCTGTTGTGTTATTTGAGCCGTACATTGAACGGTTGGATGAAGAGTATCAACTTGCAGCATATGTAGAGTTAATAAATGTCAGTGGTTCATTGGGTCAGTGGGATAAAGTGGATTATTTAGCTGTAAAAATGGGATCTAAAGCCATGACTAGATATCAGAATCAAAAAAATGAGTACCCAGGTAATCATCCATTAGTTTTTTATATCTTGTATTCATACTTAGCTCGAGAGAATAGTTATAGTGAACGTGGAGATTATGAACAAGCTTTGTCCTATATACGATTATACGAAAGTCCTGATTGGATAACGGACCCTAACGAAGATGAGTGTAGAGTCATAAAGCAGTTTAGTGAATGGGCTGAAGCCAATCGATACTTGCATTCCATATTGGCTGGAGAGTATAACGTTTTGCCTGATTATGTGAAATACATCGAATCAAGAGAAGATGAAATCTTTGTAGCACTGTGTCATATTGTACTCGCAGCAAATCGACACCGGCTCAATGTGGATGATATACTTGAACGTTTTAAAATGTATCTCACCTACAAACCTCAGAAAAACCAAATCAGCAACATTAATGTGCACGTCACATTAAATCGATACACCCGTCTCCTCGCCGAGTTAGGGATATACTATTTAAATGCTAAACAGTATGATTGGGGGTTATCCTACATCCTGGACAGCCTCGAGTACTCGATCAGAATCAAAAGTGATAACGGGATGCTGCGGTGCATGGGGATCTTCGAACAGTTTCGTCAGTACGCATCCGAGGAAATACAGAAACGTTATAATGAATTCATTCGCGATGTCCAAAAATTATCCGTGTACGCTTGGAGCCCGCTTGTGTAGGGCTCTATACGTGCGTCTACAGGTTAATGTACAACGCTGAATAGGCGACAGACTGGCCCTAAAAGCTGCCATGAAGCTTCCCGAGGCTATAGCCTAATATCCGGGTTTGTGATAAACTCGGATAAGTTTATTTTTACATATCGCTTGAAAGTAAGGAGTTCATGTCATGACATCAAGAACATCAATAGATCAAAACACAACTTCCGCCGGGCGCACATGGATGATGTTTGCAGGTATCATCCTGATTGCCATTAACCTGAGAGCGGCGATTACATCGGTCGGCCCGCTGATCGGGATCATCCGCGACGATACGGGAATCTCGAACACGTTGGCGGGTATGCTCACTACACTGCCGCTATTAGCCTTTGCTTTATTGTCGCCAATGGCACCGGCCATGGCTAAAAAATGGGGGCTGGAGACTACTCTTTTACTAAGTATGGTGGTGCTGACATTCGGCATCGGCATCCGCTCGATATCATCCCCTTATACGCTGTTAATCGGTACCGCATTTCTCGGAATGGCTATAGCCGTTGGGAACGTGCTGCTTCCAAGTTTAGTCAAGCGGGATTTCCCGCGGCATATCGGATTGATGACGGGGACGTACTCTGCCTCGATGAACCTGCTCGCCGCGATCGCATCCGGGATCAGCGTTCCGCTGGCTACCCAAGCTGGGCTTGGTTGGCAAGGGGCTCTATTAATCTGGGGTTCGTTATCCGTCTTGGCTCTGATCGTATGGATCATCCAGCGCCGGAGCTCCGGAAGAACCGCTGAGGTCAGTTCGGCTGCTACCAAACATCAGAGTGTGCTGAGGTCACCGCTTGCTTGGTATATTACTTTATTCATGGGTCTTCAATCGTTTACGTTCTACGTGAACATCTCATGGCTGCCCGAGATTCTAAGAAGCCAAGGCATGGATTATAGTGCCGCGGGCTGGATGCTCTCGATTCTCCAATTTGTCAGCCTGCCATTCTCCTTCATTATTCCTGTTCTGGCTGGCCGGAATCCCAATCAGCGTATGCTGGTGACGATCTCTGCCTTGTCTATGCTGACCGGATACGCAGGCTTGTTTTCTGGTCTGACTTCATTAAATCTGCTATGGGTGATGCTGGTAGGTATTTCAGGCGGGGCCAATTTCAGTTTATCCCTGATGTTCTTTACCCTTCGTACGAAATCGGCTCAAGAAGCTGCCGCTTTATCCGGTATGGCCCAGTCGCTGGGTTATTTATTGGCTGCAGTAGGTCCGTTGCTCATCGGTTTCCTGCATGATGCAACAGGGGGATGGAAGGTGCCTCTGGCGGTACTATCCGCCATTGTCGTTGTATTGTTCATTTTTGGTTTTGGCGCTGCGAAACCAGGGTATCTCTCCGTGCCGAACGAAACGAAGCCGGAGGCTTAACGTTATACCAGTCACATTATAGTGACGCATACATTCAATATGAACATAAGAGCGATCCATGGACATAAGTTCAGTTGGGTTGTTCTTTTTTTAGTACATGTACCGGAATTTCACACGATATCACTCAAAATTCTTTAGATTTTACATAGCGTTTACATAAATGGGTAGATTGATCATGAGAGTTTGGTATACTCTGAAATTTGATAAAGATGACCTGTATACTTAAGGGTTAACGGGTTTACGATTTCTATTACATGACACTAAGCATATGGGGAGCGATGAATATTGAATCCGGAGACAGACAAAGAACAAGTTCAAGTTCAAGTTGGCAATAGGCAGCCCTCTGGCAGGTGGCGTGCCCTCGGCGAAACCTGGTGGACCGCTCTGCAACTGGGGCTTACATCGTTTGGCGGACCGATCGCACATCTTGGATACTTCCACCAAACTTATGTGCGCCGCAAGCAATGGTTGGACGAAAAAAGCTATGCGGATCTGGTGGCCCTGGCCCAATTTCTTCCCGGACCCGCCAGCAGCCAGGTGGGTATTGGAGTTGGGATGATGCTAGCGGGCATCTGGGGCGGCATCGTCGCCTGGCTTGGCTTCACATTACCGTCCGTGCTCATGCTTATGATCTTCGCCTATTTGATGCAAACCTTCGATCCCGGCTCGGCAGGCTGGATTCAAGGGCTGAAAATTGTCGCAGTGGCCATCGTGGCGCAGGCGGTTCTGGGTATGGCAGGAAAGCTGGCCTCAGGCCCTGTAAGGGCTGCTATAGCTTTAATAGCCATGGCAGTCGTTCTGCTGTGGCAGAGTCCCATTTCTCAAGTGACGGTCATTGCTCTTGCCGGCATATCAGGACTGTGGTTGTTCAAGCGTCAAGCGAACGAAGAAGCAGCACCCGAGATAAAGATGCCGATCGGACGGAGAGCCGGACTCTTTTGCTTGGGCATGTTTGTTGTGTTATTAGTGGGTCTGCCGCTCCTTAAAGGGTTGACCGATAACGGTTGGGTAGCCATGGTGGACAGCTTCTACCGAGCCGGATCGCTTGTATTCGGCGGAGGGCACGTCGTTCTCCCACTGCTGGAGAATGAGACGGTGCTGAACGGCTGGATGTCTAAAGAGGATTTCCTGACGGGTTACGGAGCAACACAGGCAGTACCCGGTCCGTTATTTACTTTTGCCGCTTACCTCGGGGTCTTGATTCAGGGGATTCCTGGAGGTGTCGTGGCTACACTGGCTATCTTTTTGCCTGGATTTCTGCTTATCGTAGGGGCCATGCCTTTCTGGAACAGCATCCGCAGAAACCCTAAGCTGCAAGGCTTGCTGACAGGCATGAATGCGGCAGTGGTCGGGATTCTATTGGCTGCTCTGTACCATCCCATATGGACATCCTCCATCCACAGTCCGCTTGAATTTGTGATTGGTGCGGGGCTGTTCGGGATGCTGATGTTCTGGAAGAGCCCTCCGTGGCTTGTTGTGATTGCCGGTGCATTAGCCGGACAGCTTCTCCTGTGATTCATTGGTTTGGACCTCGGCGCTTTGTGCCGGGGTCTATTTGATTTTACAGGAGTAAATCACGGCAGATTGGTTAAATATTTAGGGTGTACCTCTCTTCTTGAAGTAGATCTTGAAGCAAAGAGTTCCTGCGTTTATTTCGATATAGAAATGAGTGGATAAACCTACATGTTGGATACCGAAGTGAAAGATTGCATTATCATTGGCGGCGGAATTGCAGGTCTGCAGGCGGCTATACAGCTGGGGCGGTATTCTGCCTACGATGTCCTGGTGATCGACCGGGGAACGGGGCGGTCCACCATTTGCAAGAGCTACCGCAATATCCTCGGATGGCCAGATGGGGTCTCTGGCGAAGAGCTCAGGGGGCGGGGGCGTCAGCAGGCGGAGTCTGTCGGCGTTACGTTTGCAGACGATGATATCCGGAAGGCGGAGCGGGATGAATCGGAGTATTTTGTGTTAACTGGTAAAGACGGAGTTCGGTACAGGACCAAAACCCTGCTGCTCGCAACAGGCGTGATGGACCGTTTTCCCCAGCTGCCAGGCCTGATGTCTACGCTGGGCACATCCGTCTTTGTATGCCCTGATTGCGATGGATATGAAATTCAGGATCGCAAGACCGTCGTGATGGGATCGGGCGATCCCGGTGCCAGTATGGCCGTGCTGCTATCGGAGCGGACGCAGGATATCATCTACATCAATCATGAGGGGGAGCCGGTTTCTTCCGAGCATATGTCCCAATTGGCGGATCTCGGGATTCCGTATATAGAGAAAAAGGTGTCGGAAATTCGCGAGGAGGGCGGCATCCTATCGGCCGTTGTGTTGGAGGATGGGAGCATCGTGCCTGCGGAGCGGGGGTTCATATCTTTTGGCGGGAATATGATCCATTCCGAATTGGCCGAGCAGCTGGGGGCAGAGCTGGAGCACAACCGTCATGTCAAGACCGATCCAAGGTCCAAAATGACGAGTGTCGAGTCACTTTGGGCCGCGGGTGACCTGGGCGTCCATTCCGAATTAACCACCGTGGCGATGGGGGAAGGCGCAATGGCTGCGATCTGGATTAACAAGACACTGAAGAAGATGACTAGCGGAGCCGTTACATGAGGTTATGAAAAGAGAACAGAACAATTCGAAAACTCGGTACGATCCAGTCGATGAAATAATATGAATAACCGCCTGATCAACACGGCAAGTCGTGAGAATGGCCGTGGGACTCAGGCGGGTTTTGTAGTCTTCTGAAAGAGTAAGCCGATCCGCGTTTACAGACCGAAGCGGGCGATATGTTCTTCGAGCCTATACTTATGCAGTAATTCGGTTTGCTTGGGACCGATCAGATCAAAATGCGGGTAAGGCAGACGGTAATGGATATATTCCGGATTAAGTCCGTTGGATACACACCAGTCTTCCAGGCGCTGGATGTTCGAGCAGCCTACTTTGGTTACGGTATTAAACTCCGGAAACCGCTTGTCGTACCAATAATGGGTCAAAAAAGCGATGTCTCCTTGTGCAACCTTCTGCTTCCATTGCTGCAATTCCTGTCTCGAGATGCCGAATGCCATGTTTGTCTCATCCTTATAAGTGTATTCATGCTTCTCATTATATCAGCATATACTTGACTGCACCTACTTGTTTTCCTAGGATGGCGCTGCCATAAACAAGCGTTACATTTTAACGTTGATCGGATGGATATCGAAGAGGGGGATACGATATGATACTGGAATCAGCGATTCTTTATATCAAACCGGGGCTGGCAAGCGAGTTTGAAAGTGCTTTTCGGGAAGCTTCCGGCGTTCTGTTATCGAAAAAGGGATATGTAAGCCATGAGCTTAACAAGTGCGTGGAGAACCGGGATGAATATATATTCCTCGTCCGCTGGAGCGGGATTAAGGATCACCTGATCGGCTTCCGCGGGCATCCGGACTATAAGCTATGGAATGCGTCTCTGGAGCCGTTTTATGCCCGGCCGCCTGAGGTTAAACATTATATCGATATCCGGATCGATCGTCGCGAGCTGAAGCGGAGCTGACCAAACTATTGATTCCAGAAAGCAGGACGGATTCGACTTCTTCCCAGGAAGAAAGGACGGCAGAATAAGATTTTTAAATATCGGATGATCCCGTCCATAGGGTGCACTTTCGGAAGCTGTCCTTGGACAGCTTCTTGCCGTATTTGAAAGGACGGGGGAGCCGAATATCCGGCAATTGATCTTATTTTGTCCCGAATAACAGGAATTATGGGATGTCATGACGAACTTTGTTGTAAAGTTAAACTACATAAGGAGTGGTTACAATTACTATAGATTATCATGGCGTTCGCCGTCTTGCCGACGACATTCGAGCAAACGTTTCCAAAGTTATGGTAGGTAAAGAGCAGCTGATTGACAGACTATTTATTGCCATGGTCACTTCTGGTCATGTTCTGTTGGAGGATGTGCCGGGCACAGGCAAGACATTGCTGGCCAAATCCATCTCGAAGTCGATTGATTGCACGTTTAAGAGAGTACAGTTCACGCCGGATTTGCTGCCGTCGGATCTGAGCGGCATCTACTTCTATAATCAACAATCCGCGACGTTTGAATTCCGTCCGGGTCCTCTGTTTACGAATATCCTTCTAGCCGATGAAATCAACCGGGCGACACCTCGTACGCAGTCCAGCTTATTGGAGTGCATGGAGGAACGCCAGATCAGCATTGACGGAGTAACCCATCAGCTGAAAGAGCCGTTTTTGGTGATCGCGACACAAAATCCGCTGGAACAGCAAGGAACGTTTCCACTGCCGGAGGCGCAGCTGGACCGCTTTCTGTTCAAACTGAATATGGGATACCCTAGCTCAGAGGAAAGCGTGAATATTCTGAAGCGATTTAAAGATGATCAACCCTTGGAGTCTCTAATGGCGATTGCAACGTCTGAGCGGATTGTACAAGCCAGGCATATTGTCAGCAAAGTACATGTCAGTGATGTGATATTATCCTATATCGTTGCGCTTTCCGAGCATTCAAGACGGGATGAGGCGGTTGCCTCGGGCGTAAGCCCAAGGGGCTGCCAAGCCTTATTGAAGGCGGTGCAAGTACAAGCCGTCCTGAAGGGCAGGGAGTTTGTTACCCCTGATGATGTGAAGGAATTGGCTGTGCCGACATGGGCGCATCGGCTGAAGCTTCGAGGGACGCTCCACAGCCGCGGCGGTGCGGCCGCAGCGGAAGAAGTGATCGAACGGCTGCTGCAGCAGGTTCCCGTACCGACAGAAGAAGGCATTTCGTCGTAGGGGGCGGATGGCGATGGGAGCCTATTGGATATTGTTAATCGCCGCTGTGGTCATCGTTGTGCAGGGCAAGATTTTCAAACGGACGGCACTCAAAAAGCTGAACTACAGCCGTTCCTTCAAGGTGTCGACCTGCTATGAGGGAGATTCCGTGGAATTAATCGAAATCATTGAGAACCGCAAAGCGCTGCCTGTGCCCTGGTTAAGGGTAGAATCCCAATTCCGCTCGGGGCTGGCATTTGATAATCAATTGAACCTGGATATCAGTGAGGGGCAATTCAATCAGAACCACAAGAGCTTCTTCAGTCTTCTGCCATGGACCAAGATCCTTCGCAGACATCGGATTACCGCTAAGCGCAGAGGTCTGTACAAGCTGGGTACGGTATCGATGACGACGGGGGATCTGGTCGGAATGGAGTCGATTGTCCAGAGCAAGACGTTGTCCGGCGGCATTATCGTGTACCCGATGCCGATGGATGTGTCGGATATGGCGCTCCCGGTCCAGACCTGGATGGGCGAAATGCTGGTTCGAAGATGGATCTTGGAGGATCCTTTCCTGATATCGGGCGTGCGCGAATATCGGGACGGCGATCCGCTGAAGGATATTCAATGGAAAGCGACCGCACGGACGGGCATCTTGCAGGTCCACAGGCGGGATACCACAGCGGACAGCCGACTCTTAATCTATCTGAATATAGAAGATCATGAGCAGATGTGGAGCAAAGCGACGCGGCCCGAGCCGATCGAGTATGGCATCCGTCTGGCAGCGGGTATTACAGCTCATTTATTATCGCAGGGCATGGAGATCGGAATGGGGACAAACGGAACGCTTGGCGAGGATTCAACCGATGAAGCATTCGTCCCGGTTGCAGGCGGCATGACACAGCAGCATCTAATATTTGAAATGCTGGCGAGACTGGAGCTTACCCGAAAGGCTTCTTTTCATGATTATTTGGCCTCTGAACTGTCCCGGCATGAAGAGGCTAGAGATATCCTCATTCTAAGTACTTACGTCAGCCCCAGGCTGGAAGAGATGTTTCAGCGTTTTCGGGACCATGGGCACACGATTCAGGTATTTCCTCTCGGTGAAGCGCCGTCTCCTGCGAAGGAGGTGTCTGCATGACCTCTCGAGACACTGGATTTATAAAAACGTTCTTGCAGGGATTCGTGGAATGCGTGCTCTATTTTCCGGTACTCTTTATTCCGGCATTCTATCTGCTGCCTGAATCGCACCGATGGGTATGGCCTGCCCTAGTATTAGGCGGGTACTTACTTGGCTACACAGGTGTGCGATGGTTCAAGCTGGACCGTCAGTTTAAGGCAACCTTATGGGCGTGCCTGGTTTCCATTACGGCAGCCATCGCATTTGTAGGCGTTGATATTACCCTTGCTTATTTCATCCCCCTTATATTTATTTCCAGTTATCGTGGCAGCCGAATGGAGCAGGCAAGCTGGAATCTGATGTTTCCGGGGACGTATTTCTTAATAGGATTGATTTTGTTCGGGGTCAGCAGTTTTATATTAAGTTTTATGGATTCATTCCAGGGTGGTATATCCTCTCTGACCTGGATGGGGGCAGCGGCGTTAGGATTGACTCTGTTGCTTGTCAATCGGCAGTTGGTGTTGGATGAAACACTGCCAGGCAACGATCAGCCCGTGTTGGAACGGCGGGTTCTGCGCTACAATCGCTGGTTTATCCTCGTATTGCTGCTTCTGGTTGCGGTGGTCGCTTTTTTGCCGCAGCTGCAGCAGTGGGTCTCTGATATGGCGAGAGGGATCGCTGCATGGATCTCCGGATGGTTCAGCCCCGGTGCAGAGCAGACTCCGGAACCGCCTTTGTCGTCGGAGCCTCCTCCCGAAATGTCGTTTCTTGATGAAGAAACCAAGCCGCCGAGCCCATGGATGAAGGTATTGGAGCAAGTGCTGATCTATGGCGTGTTCACCGTGATCGGGATCGGGATATTGTATCTTCTATTCAGGTTTGGCAAAGTACTGCCTAAGCTGTATAGAAGATTCTCTGCATGGATGAACAGGAGGATGAACAGACAGAACGTTCAGCCCTCGTTAGGTTATGAAGATGAAGTGGAGAATATTGAACACGACCCGGCATCCAAACGACTAAAACGGATGTTGTCCGGTATTCGTATCGGCGGAAAGTTTCGGGCGGGAGAAGGATCGGAGCATTTGAATGAGAAAATTCGCCGAATGTATCGGATGATACTTTCCCGAAGTATCAGGGAAGGCTATAATTGGAAAGCATCGCTAACGCCGCGGGAAACCGAAAGCGATCTTAAGGAATGGAACGGACGGAAGGATCGTATTCCACAATCCTTGATTGAGCTTTACGAGGAAGCCCGATATGGTAACCGTACCATTACGGAAGAAGAAGTTGAACGGATACAATTGGATAGGAAGCATACATGAGGAGTGAACATCTTGTCGGTACAAAAAAAAAGCAACGCTGTTATTCACTACGGAGATCCCGCGGTAACCGGGGGAGTCTCCGTCTTTGATAAGGAATTTGACAAGCTATTTTATTATGATGGAACGGATCTGGGTTTAACCTACCAACCTGAAGAGTCCACGTTTCGACTGTGGGCACCGACGGCTAGCGAGGCATACATTCTGCTGTATCCGGATTGGCAGTCAGCAGAAGCCCGTCGTTTCGCGATGACTCGTGATGTGAAGGGAACTTGGCTGCTGAAAGTAGGTGAGAATCTTCAAGGCATGTTCTACACCTACCAGGTACTCATCGGGGATCAATGGAACGAAGCTGTCGATCCCTATGCTGCTGCAGTAGGCGTCAATGGAGATCGTGCTTACATCTTGGACATGGCCTCGACCGATCCTAAGCACTGGACAGAAGACAAACCGCCGCTTCCTAGCCCTCTAGATGCCGTGATCTATGAGCTGCATGTTCGTGATTACACCATTCATCCGGACAGCGGAGTGAAGCATAGAGGCAAGTTTAAAGGTCTGGCGGAGACAGGTACCCGAGGTCCCGGAGGGATTCGTACAGGGCTTGATCATATTGTTGAGCTTGGGGCTACGCATGTAGAACTGCTCCCGATCTACGATTTTGCGACGGAAAGCGTGGATGAAACCAGGCTTCATGAGCCGCAGTACAATTGGGGATACGACCCGAAGAACTACAATGCTCCCGAGGGCTCTTATTCTACGGATCCGTATGTGCCGGAAGTTCGGATTCGTGAATTGAAGCAGTTGATTCAGACATTCCACGATCAAGGGCTACGGGTCATTATGGATGTGGTGTATAACCACGTATATGACGGGTATCTGATCAATTTCACGAAGCTGGTACCCGGATATTACCTGCGTTATACGAAGGACGGCAAATTTTCCAACGGATCCGGGTGCGGTAACGACACGGCATCCGAGCGTCCGATGATGCGGAAATTCATTGTGGAATCCGTTCTGCATTGGGTGAAGGAGTACCGGGTTGACGGTTTCCGATTTGACTTGATGGGATTGCTGGATGTGGAGACG
Source organism: Paenibacillus sp. QJM3NY_38 (assembly GCF_056173265.1). Taxonomy (NCBI): domain Bacteria; kingdom Bacillati; phylum Bacillota; class Bacilli; order Caryophanales; family Paenibacillaceae; genus Paenibacillus; species Paenibacillus sp. QJM3NY_38. The sequence goes on along the minus strand of NZ_CM149665.1, from coordinate 4,469,137 downwards.
ATGAATGAAATCAGGACGCGCCTGGACGAGATTGATCCGTCGATCATCACGATCGGCGAAGGCTGGGTCATGAATACCGAGCTGGATGAGAAGAAGCGAGCGAATCAGCAGCAAGCAGCCATGATGCCTCGAATCGCGCATTTTAACGACGGTTTCCGTGATGCGGTTAAAGGAGATATTTTTCATTTTGAATATAAAGGCTTTGTGAGCGGCGGCAGTGGATTACTTCATAAAGTGAAGCAAGGCATCGTGGGCGGCATCCCGTATTCCAAAGATGTTAAGGCGTTTGCTTCTGAGCCGGATCAGTGCGTAAATTACGTGGAGTGCCATGATAACCATACCCTATGGGACAAAATTATGCTGTCGACCAAAGGGGAAAATGATGCGACACGTCGCGATATGCACCGGCTGTCATCGGCCATGATTCTAACCAGTCAAGGAATCCCTTTCCTGCACGCCGGTCAAGAGTATTACCGCTCCAAGAACGGAGTGGAGAACAGCTATAATGCTAGTGATGAAGTGAATCGGCTGGACTGGGGTATGGCATCGGAGCACCAGGATGGAGTGAAATACATTCAACGGCTCGTTCAGCTCCGGAAGAATCATCCGGCATTCAGATTGAGGGATGCCGCGTCGATTCGTAAGCATCTTCGGTTTGAACCATGTCCTGAGCATGCTGTCGCTTTCACGCTTCGTGATCATGCGGGCAGTGATCCAGAGAAACATATCTTTGTGCTCTATTATGCCGGACGGAAAGAGTCCTCCCTTGCTTTACCTGAGCTGGGCGAATGGAAGATTCTGCTTGGCGAAGAGCATATTACGCGTTTAACCCGGGATTCCCTTGTTGTAGAAGGGATCGGTGCGGTAATCTTATCCTGTTAAATCTATACCGGCAGCGAATATTACCAAGAAATGAATAATGCCTGATTCTATGATCATCTGATATGCTGATGGTATCAGATGATAGAATAGAATCGAGGCGTCCCTTTGAAGAAATATTTCCTGTCACTTTGTTTGCTGCTGTCATTTTCATCGTTTTTTGGCCATTTTCAGGCATCAGCGGCTCAAGCTCCAAGTCCGACCGATTTTCACGATATCTCGGCAAGCTTTGCCAAAGACGCGATCCAGCGTCTGGCCAAGAGAGGTATCGTAAGCGGGGATGGCACAGGAGCTTTTTTGCCGCGAAATCCGGTTACCCGGGCTGAATTTATTGCCATGATTGCCAGAATGCTCAAGATGGAACCCGTTCCAAATGATTTGTCCGCGTTTCGGGATGTTTCCAAATCCGCATGGTACTACGGCTGGATTCATGCAGGACTTAATCTATCCATTGTTGAGGGGAATGGTTACCGGTTCTACCCGAATGCTTCCATAACAAGGCAAGAGGCTGCCGTGATGGTGATTCGTGCTATGAAAGAAAATGGATACTACAACGGAAATACGACCAACTATTATACGGATTCTGCTTCCATCGCGGAATGGGCTTGGAATGCGGTGGGTAAAGCGACGGATACAGGCTGGCTGCAGGGAAGCAAGGGACAGTTCAGACCACAGGACGCAATCACCCGGGAAGAGACGGCAATGCTGCTGGACCGGGTCTTGCAGTCGGGAAATGTGCTGACCCAAATTAACCTTCAAACTCCTGCAAATGTTCATATGGGCTGGTTGTATAATGGTACGACCCAGCAATACATCACCTATGCCAAACGGGCCGGCTTGAATGTTCTGGTACCGCGCTGGTACTACATGGAGGCAAACGGTAAGGTGACGGACCATACCGACAAGGAGTTGTTGAATTGGGCTCGCAACAACAGTCGGCAGGTGTGGGCTATGGTGGGGAACCGCGGGAATGCGGAAGGAACTCACCAAGTACTGAGCAGCGCTCAGGCCCGGAAGTCTGTCGTTGATCGTATTGCAGCGAATGTATCCCGGTATCGATTGGACGGAATCAATATTGATTTTGAGAACGTCATGCCTCAGGACCGCCAGAATCTGACGGCCTTTATCACGCAATTATCCATAGAGATGAGGCGGCTCGGAGCCAAGCTATCCATCGATGTTTCACCTGATCTGAATACGGATTGGACGGCTGCATTCGATTACGCAACCCTTGGCACACAAGTGGACTATATGGTGCTCATGAGTTATGACCAGCACTGGGGCGGTTCACCCAAAGCGGGCTCCGTTTCCTCGCTCCCTTGGAGCGAATCCGGACTGAGCAAGCTGCTGACCCAAGTTCCGGCGAAGAAGAGCATCATCGCGTATCCGCTGTACACGAGAGATTGGAAGATCGCTTCGTCGGTATCCTCGCAGGACATCAGTTTGGCTGAGCAAGGACATCGCATTCGCCTGAACAAGGCTTCATTCACATGGAATGAGAGCGTGGCGCAGTATGAAGCAGCTTATAACAGCGGCGGCATTCCGCATCGCATATGGACCGAGGAATCACGCTCTTTATCGATGAAACATCTCATGGCCGCCAAATATCAGATTGCCGGTTATGCCTACTGGTATCCGGGCGCTGAGACGACGGACGTATGGCAGGCCATTCATAACGCGGAGCGTTATGCTTATTATTCGTTCCGGATCTAAACATCAGACATGTTGGAATTAAGACCAGCCTCGAAGAGTGAGGTTGGTCTTTTTTTTACTTGTAAAAGGGTCATTCCGTGATACAATAGTTGAAATTTAGATAGAATATATTTCCTGTAGGAGTGATCACATGACCGTTCATGCCGAGGAACGTTTGAAGCAGCTGGGTATCAGCCTGCCTAAAGCAGGCTCGCCAGCAGCCAAGTATGCCAACTATGTTATCGTTAACGGGTTGATGTATGTTTCAGGTAAGGGTCCCTCAGGACAGCCGAGAGGGAAGCTCGGAGAGCATTACACAACAGAGCAGGGGTATGAATATGCCCGTCTGACCGGGATTGAAGTTCTGGCCGTATTAAGAGAAGGGCTGGGATCACTTGATAAAGTGAAGCGCGTGGTCAAGGTGCAAGGCTTTGTTAACGCAACAACCGACTATGAGGAGCATCATAAGGTGTTGAATGGATTCTCGGACTTGATGCTTGAGGTATTCGGGGATCAAGGAATTCACGCCAGATCCGTATTCGGAGCCGTATCCTTACGGGATCAGCTGCCCGTCATTGTAGATTCGATCTTTCAAGTGGAGGAATAGGCATGGGACTCGTATTATATTGGTTATACGATAACGACAAGCCCATAGGATATGGTAAGCTGAGACATCGCTTGAATAACAATCTGCTAGAGCTAGGGGGACATATCGGGTATGTCATCCGGCCGTCGGAGCGAAGGAAAGGATATGGCACGCGGCTGCTGGCGGAGTTGGTCAAGAAAGCCAATGAGAAGAACATAAGCCGGGTCCTTCTGACCTGCGATGAAGCCAATCTGGCTTCCCGCAGCATCATTGAATCGAATCACGGTGAGTTAAGTTCCATTACGAACGGGACCTGTAAACTGGATTGAAACGGCTGCTGGGCACAACTAGGCCGAAGAAATGCCAAACAAATCATGTGCTTGGAGAGAAATAAGTAGAAGGAGAGGAGCGCTCCTCAATTTCTACTTATCTCTTCAACCAGTCGAACATTCGGTTGATCGCCGCTGCATGCTGCGGCGATGGGAAATGATGCCCAAGCCCTTCGTACAGATGGGCTTCCGGCTGGTGCCCCTGTTCTTGAAGCTTGTCCAGCATCCGGTAACTATGCTCCACCAGAACCTGCTCGTCCCGCGTCCCATGGACAAGCAGGACGGGACATCGGATACGGTCTGCATAATGGATCGGTGATCGAAGAAGATACTGCTCAGGTACTTTGGCAGGCGTTCCGCCAATGACGCGTTTCATCATTCTGCGCAGATCTATCCGTTCTTCGTAGGTTTGTGCCAGATCGGAGACGCCGCTCCAGAGAATCATTTTGGATACATGTGGTGACAGAGCGGCAGCCACGGCAGCATTGATTGCACCGCGGGAAAAGCCCAACAGATGAATACGACGGTTATCTATCCAGGAAATGCTCGATAGCCATTCAATTGCGGAGATCACATCCATCGTATCGGCACCGCCGAATTCATCCCTGCCCTCGCTGCCTTCATTCCCGCGATAGGCCGGAGCAAACACGGCATATCCTTGCGCAGCGAATTCTTCAACCCACTTCAACCTTACAGCGCCAACCCGTCCAATGCCGCCGCGGCAATACAGGACCAAAGGAAGCTTAGGCTCAATTACTGGCTTAGGTGGTTCGTGTGAAACAGGATCCAAGTTCAAGGAGCATGCCAGCGTGCCGGTTATTGTAACGCCGTGAATTACGTTGAACGCTTTGGACATCTCATGGGCGACCGAACGGGGCAGTTGCGGCGGCAGACCAAGATACCCCATGACATGCAATCCCTCTGAGACATAGTCAATATGATAGATCATCGATGTGCTTCCTCCCGTGCTTATATCATCATGTTGTATCGAATAAGGGCGCTATTATCTGATAGTTGGAATCAAGTAAGTATAGTATGTTCTTTCCGTTGAAATCAAGAATAGGATGTAAGAAATTACAATTTGCCAAACAGCTAAATATCTGATAAATTATTATCTCGGGCATATCCATTGCTCATTGTCATGGCGGTCGTGGCGAAGGGGTTAACGCACCGGATTGTGGCTCCGGCATTCGTGGGTTCAAGTCCCATCGATCGCCCTCAAAGTAAGTATACATAATGAGAAGGAGAGCCGAGAGGCTCTCTTTTTTCGTGGTTATCACCAAGCAGATATAGATGCCAGGTCCTTCATAAGATGATATAATAATGTGCAAATCGAGGTGAATGAACATGGCAAAAAAGAAACAAAAGTCCCCCTTGCCGCGAACCGAGGCTGCCGATAAACCCGCGACTTTAAAGGATATGCTGGACCCTCAAGTTCTGGCGAAGTTGAAGGCAACAACCGAATCCTTGAAAGCCAATGAAGCCGAGCGGCTTGAGAAGGAAAGGCAGGAACGGGAAGCTGTGCGCAAGGCTGAACAGAAGCGGCGCGACAATGATTTTGAATATTTACTGGAACATAGCGAGATGGATTGGAAAAAATACAAGTGACAGGCAGCGTTATGCTGTCTGTTTTTTTATTATCGCGGTCTGTCTTCTGTGATCGTACGGCGGGAACGGGAGATGTTGTTCTGTAACGCAGGACCTTTCAACTTACTTGGATCGGTTGTATAATAATGGAACCTATACATTGGACATACATACGGAGGAAGATGAAAGGATGGATATGGAGCATAGGCAGACTTTAATGATCGGGATTGGCGGAGGTTCGGGGAGCGGCAAGACAACGCTAAGTCTTAAGCTCAAGGAGAGGTTAAGCGAGTACCGGGTGGCGATCTTCCATATGGATAAATATTATAAGTCCATTAGACCCTTGGCCAAAGCGCCCTTCACCAATCAAATATTTGAGGATTTTAACCATCCGGATGCAGTCGATATCGAGCGTCTGACCGAGGATTATAATCACGCCGTCCATAATGGCAAATACGACATAATTGTCATTGAAGGATTTCTCCTGTATCAATTCGAATCCCTTCGGTACTCACTTGATTTGAAGCTGTTCGTAGATTGTCCCGCGGATGAAAGAATGCTTCGCAGAAACCGGTGGTTTATAGAAAAGGGGCATAGCGAGGAAAGTGTGCTTCAGGAATATTTGCAGCTTGTGAGATACAGGCACGATGAATATGTTGAGCCTACCCGTTGGCATGCGGATCTGGTGTTGAATAGTTCCCTGAAGGGAAATCATGGTTTTGAGGTTGTGACGGATTGGATTCTTGCCAGATTAGAGGAGAACACCCCCGCTTAGATAACCGGCGTGCTTGTACTCGGTATCCTGAACATTCTTGCAAGACCTTCCCATATTCATGTGAGGTGTTGATGTCATGCTGAAAGCGGGTTACAATAAGTAAGTTAGCATTAATGCTCGCTAGGAGGCGAAGAGAATGAAAGTGGAAATATGGTCGGATTTTATGTGTCCGTTCTGTTATATTGGTAAACGCCGTTTCGAATCGGCTTTGGAGCAATTCCCTAATAAAGATCAAGTTGAAGTGGTTTACCGCAGCTTTGAGCTTGATCCCGGTGCATCGTATAAAGCCGGGGTTTCCATGGACGAGATATTGGCATCCAAATACGGCATGAGTATCGAACAGGCCAAGGCTGCGAACGCCAACGTGACCCAGCAAGCGGCAAGCGTCGGGCTGACTTATCACATGGATCGCGTCATCCCGGCCAATTCGTTTGATGCACACCGCCTGGTTCATTTTGCATCCGGGCATGGTAAAATGAAAGAAATGACGGAGCTGTTGTTCCGTGCACACTTTACAGACGGCGAGAATCTTGGCGATAAGAATCGCTTGGCCGATCTGGCGGCTGAAGTCGGCCTTGACCGCAATTTGGCTGCGGCCGCGCTCGAGAGTGACGATTTCCAGTCCGAAGTAAGGGCAGACGAAGCAGCTGCAGCAAATTTGGGAATTCGGGGAGTGCCATTCTTCGTGCTGGGAGGCAAATACGCCGTGTCCGGTGCGCAGCCGTTGGAAGTGTTCACGGACGCTTTAGATAAAGCTTATCGTGAAGCGAATCCGCTGGTGATGGTGAATGATTCCGACAGCAGCGACGGCATGTGCGCCGATGGATCTTGCGATCTGCCGGGCAGCGCGAAATAAAACATACACAGCAAGTAAGAGCCCGAAGCATCAGTAAGCGATCTTCGGGCTCTATTTATCCAGTTAAGAATGCACTAGCTATAATACATAGGAGGCAATATGCGGCATCTTCCATCTGAGGAACTTATCGAACGAATTCAAGATTCGGAAACGGATTATATGTTGGATCGAATGAAAGCAATCGAAGGTCGGACCGGAAATCCCGAAGGGGTCGAAATGAAACGCTTCGGCCGTGCGCTGTGCTTATACAGCAAGACCATGCCTTGGCTTTCTTTTAACACGGTGAAAGGACTGCGTTCAGAGGATCTATATAACTTGGATGATATCATCGACTTTTATCAATCGAAGGAGCGCAAATTCCAGTTCGAAATCGTACCCGGCCTGGTAAATCAGGAATTCCTGGCTGCGCTTGCCGAACGCGGATTCTATCAATCTGCTTTTCATAATTCAATGTATATGAACCCGCAGGAGCTGGAGGGGGTGCAAGGTAATGGAATTGTGATCAGAGCAATAGACAAAGATGAATTTGAGGATTATGCTAAAGTTCATAGCCGTGGAACAGGATTGCCTGATCAAGGAATTCCATCTGTAGCCTCGAATAACCGTGTATTGTATTCACGGCCGGGATGGAGCTTCTATATGGCTTATGTAGAAGATGAGCCGGCTGCAGCTGGCGTTATGTACGTAAATCAATCGACAGCGTCACTAACATTTGCCGCAACACTCCCGGAGTATCGTAGACAAGGCTTGCAGCTGGAGCTGCTTCGCAGGAGAATACGGGAGGCGAAGCTTGCAGGGTGCGATCTTGTTGTCTCGCAGTGCGCTTTCTTATCACAGAGCCATCGTAACATGGTATCGGTCGGCATGAAGCTGGGCTATGTTCGGACGACGTGGACCGAGCGCTAACCTGTAAGTTCAGAGGAGTGAGGCAGGTGGAGACAGCTATGCAAGAAAACATGGATTTTCTTAACTTGGAATACTTACGTCTGGGCTCCGATAAACAGAAGCAAGCAGCCATGGTTATAGACGAGCTTAGACTATGGGATCATCTGAAACCCTATAACCCGATATTGGTGGGCACGATTCCTATCGGGATTGACATCGAATCAAGCGATCTCGATATCATATGCCATGTGACGGATTTTGCCTGCTTTGAACGAGAGCTCAAGACGCGTTATATCGAAGATGTTACGAATTTCACGTGCTCATCCCGTACCGTCAACAACGTGGATCGATCGGTAGCGCGATTTCGGTACAAAGGATGGGAATTCGAGGTTTTTGCACAGCCATTACCTTCAACGAGTCAGAATGGTTACCGTCATATGATTGTCGAATACAAGCTTTTGAAGCGGCTCGGTGAAACTGCAAGACAAGGGATTATCGAGCTGAAGAGGTCGGGTTATAAGACGGAGCCTGCCTTTGCGAAGCTGTTGCGTATCACGGGCGATCCTTATGATGAGCTGCTCCAGATATATCATTGGCCGGAGGATCGACTTGACGCCTATATTAAATCTTATATGGACAAGGAGAATGGATATGAGTGACAAACAGCAGCTGCTGAATGAGTATTCCGCGTGGATCGGCAAAGTGAGAGAGTTCGCGGTACAGGAAGAGGGATTCTGGAGCACCCCGATGGCAGAGGGGAAATGGACCGTACGTGATGTGGTGTGCCATATCATGCGGTGGGATGAGTATTTTTACAATGAAGCCATTTCCAAAATTTCCACAGGGGATGTTTTGACTGTCCGCCATATAGATTATGACACTTTCAATGAAGAGTCGAGGCAATATGCCAAGACGTTATCGACAGAAACGCTGGTGGATCAGACGATAGCCGCAAGGGAGAAACTGATTCGAGCGATCGAAGCCTTGCCTGAAGCGGCATACGAGATGCGGTATGCGGACGGGGACGGGCATCCCTTTGAGGTGACGCAATTTATGCGGGATTTCATCTGGCATGACAACCACCATCTGGCTCAGCTGAATCAGGTGCTTCAGGTCGGCTAGTCGGCAAACTTAGCAGAAATGGGTGAAGTCATTGATTGGCTACTTGGACATCATGTCTTACTTTACAGAGAGCAACCTGGAATGGTTATTGGACCAATTTAGAGCATTAGGCCCGCTGCCGGGCATCCTTCTGACGTTCCTGAAATCCTTCATTCCACCGATGCCCACGATCGTAATCGTGGGTGTGAATGCGGCGGTGTATGGGCTTTGGGCAGGGTTTCTTTACTCCTGGATCGGTATGGTGGCAGGATGTTTAACGACCTTTCTCATCGTGCGCAAAATATCCGGTACACCTCTGATCGAACGCTGGGCAAAAAAACCTAAAGTTCAGCGTGGTATGCGATGGATTCAGCGCAACGGTTTCAGTTACGTTTTCCTGCTTGGCATACTTCCCGTTGGACCGTTTGTCGCGGTCAATGTGGCCGCTGGGCTGGCCAGAATGAACCTGATGTCCTATTTGATGGCTGTCACCTTGGGCAAGGGCATTATGGTGTTCTGTGTCTCTTACATCGGTGCCAACCTGTCCGATTTTATTGCGGAACCTTTTAAATTGTTCGGAGTCCTTGCCTTCATCGTACTGTCCTTATGGGTCAGCCGGAAGCTGGATTCATACTTTATAAGAAAACAATCGGTACACGATCAACAAGCAGAGTTATGTCGGGGGCCAAGAACATAGTCCCATTGAAAGTCGCTAAAATAGCGGCTTTTTTGTTTTATCGGTAAAAGTTCTTGTCCCGAGTCAAGGACAAGAACTTGTACCGATTGCCGAAAAGGACAAGAACATGAGCCGATTACCGATTAGATTAGTATCTAACTATGTTTCCGTGCAATTTCATTAAGATATCGGGCAGTGCTCAATAGATATTCCCATTTTGTGGATGGTGAAGTAAACTTAATATGTATATCCTTCAGCTAATTTCAGCGGATTCCGGTAGTAGGAATTAACGTAGGAAACCGCCTTAAGGTGATTCGATCGGTTAATAAAGGAGATGCCTTACAGCTTGTCCGTGAGTAGAGAATCTCTTTGACAAGAATGCAATCAAGGTCTATACGAAGGATGGTCGAGAGATTGGATTCGTGGCGAAATATTGGGCATCTATCCTTGCCTATAAGATGGATGTCGGATTCTCCTATACGTTATCTTTGGATAAAGTTGAAGTCGAGAAAAAGGTTATTTACATCCAGGTGAAAACAATGCCTGCGTCAGTCGAGCTACTGAATGGTATACCGTTATTTAATAATCACAACAATAATACCACCTGAAGATTATTCTAAACAGACGTAACTATAATAACCGGTAACGTTAGTAATTTAATAAAACTTATTAATGTCGAGCAGGCTAAAGCAGCCTGCTCTTTTTACAATTATAACTGGTATTAAAACCGCTTTAGAGAGTTGGTGTAATGTTTTTAAAAAAACTGCACCTCCAACTGTTAGGTTATGTCTAACAATTGGGATGCAGTTCAATAATAATTCAGGCTCTTTTCAGTAAAAATAGCTAGAGGGCCTATTTATTGGATCCGTACAATACTTAAAGCACAATTTAAAGAAACATACTAATCAAAATCTGATGCTGTTATCAAGTACTTTGACAGTTCCATCCGTAATTGCTGATTTAAATAGTTGCTCTTTATATTGATTTATTAATGATGCTGTATCGGATGGTTCTTTTTGTAAAGAATTCTGTTCATTCAAAATCTTCTCAGCTAAATTTTGTTTAGATAAAAGCTTTTGGTATATAGCCGGGGCGACATTTTCCCAGTGCTCGTCCTCGGTGACTCCATAAGCTTCAATAAATTTTTTTTGTGTATCCTGTACTTCTTTTGACTGTTGATTTAACAACTCCCTCATTCTGTTTGCTTCAAGTTTTCCTTGTTCTAAAGTTGCTGATACACCTTCTTTTTCAGCTAATTGAAGGAACAATTCTTCTTTAATCATATGTTTAAGAATGTCAGAGTCAGTAAAGTTGGTTGTTGATTGGGATAGACTATTATGTTCCCTGTAGTTCAATACATCAGTAGTAGTTATTTCTCTTTGACCAACATGTACCAAAACACTTGTTTCTGTCTTATTATTAATTTCCGTATTTGTTTTAATACGGTTCAGCTCTGAAGTCAGTGGATCAATTGCAGAAGATGATATTGCACCAAATGTTAGGGCTCCTGTCAACAAAATGCCAAGAGAAATAATCATTTTTTTGTTGTTTTTCATTTATTAAACCCTCCTTTACCAAGTAAAATCAACCCATGCAGTATTATCGATTTGAAAAGATCCGAAGCCGCCATAAAATACTGTGGAGCCGCGTGCCGGAGCAGATGTTGAACTATACGTTTGGCTAGTATCATTATATTTACCGGAATATTCAAGTCCAGGCTGACCTATATATGAACCTTTTTTTGGTAAAGAGACATTACTACCACGTAGTTCTAGCGTTCCTGCTCCCCATGTTGCATTCGGATAAGCTAAGAATGCATTTTTATGAGTTGAGCTAATTAATTCCCTTCTAGTAGCAACCCAATTCGATCCTGAGGTGGTAGCATTAATTTGTGCGGTTGTTGTGACACTTACAGGGCTATAAACACGCGCTCCTGAATCATCGACGATCCAAATTGAGATCAAATCTGTGTCGGTTGCTGTAACTGCTTGAGGACGAATAGGATCAGCTGAGGCTACATTACCATTATTAGCGCTACCAATAAATAGTGTACCTACCAGTGATGTTACTGCTAAGAGTAACCCGATTTTTTTTCTCAATAGAATTACCTCCTTATTTAGAAATAAATTACGGCCCTCTATAACTATTTAACGCTCAAAAAACAGGAAGAATTTCGAAAAAAAGTAAAAAAGAACATGATATTGGAAATTATACAAAAGATATATTACAATAGGGACCGTGAGCTAAGGGATGGAATTGATTTAAACTATAGGAAAGAATAAAGGAGTGGCAAAATGAGAATCAATTCAAAAAAGTTACTGATCGGCGTTGTGATTCTAGTTGTCATAATTGTAGCTGTTATAATGTACTTTTCACAAAAAAACCTTTCATTTCAAAATGTAGTTTCGGAACAAATTTCAATATCTGAAATAAATGAAATCAAAATTACTCGAATATCGTCCGATACTTTAGAGCGTGAAGAAGTAACAATTAATGAAGAAGGCGATATAAGAAATATTATGAAGAACTTAAATACAATTAAATTGCTTAAAAAGCATAACCAATACATTCCAAATACAGACTATCGATATGATTTGATTATTCAAGTAAACCAAGAAGATAGGTTTGGTATCACTTTTCTAAACGAAAGTAACCTAGAGTTATATGATGCTAGAAATACTAGCAATCGAATTACAAGATATGAAATTATAAATGGTTATGATGTAACTGAACTAGCAGGTCATTTTGCAGAATAAAACAAACTAAGTTCAATAATTTTACTGGTAGAGATGCCTTTCTAAAAAGAATTCGATGATTTTCAAGCAATGATTTTGTGCGTAACGAAAAAACGCCAAACTATAAGGAATTCCACGTGTTTGGCGTTTTTACCGCTGATAATGATGATTTACGCAATTTTGCAGCAGCATTTATCTCCAATCAGAAATAACGTTTGTTCATCTAAACGATACCTGCGCAACATGAATTATAGCTATTGAGCCAAGAGGGGACCAGTCAAACGATTGGCCTAAGTTATCCAGTTTCAAAAGTTACAAGTAAAAGCCCGAAAATTTATGTTGTATGGAACATAAATTGTAAGACGATAACATACTCGCTTAATAGCCGAGTAGCTAAAAAATTGAATTTTTTAAAATCCGTTGATGATTAATTCCAACGGGTTTTTATTTTTTTGTTAAAACGATGATGGAAGCGGCAGCCGGCAAGTGATCGGCTGCTTGTTTGAAATTTAATTAGTTAGGCCCCATGAAATAGCCGGCTCCGTGATGGTTTTTTTAGGAGTGGTTAAATTGCTGATGCCGGTATTCGTTTGTCTCAAAATTATAGCAGGCGGTATGGGTACATCATGGCCATATCGCCCTTTTGCTTATCATGAGCTTGTTTTTGCTGTATAATGGAAAAATAGTAATATCAAAGCCAGCATGATTGAAAAGGAGCAAGCGTTATGACCAAATTGGCCTCATCCATTCTGGAAATGATTCGAATGATGATCATTATGATGATCTTTGTCATGGTTCTGGGCAACATAGAACATCAAATACTGAAGAGCTGGATACCCTGGAATGGACTATATTGGCTGTTCCTGTTCGCCGGGAATGTATTGTGGTTTCTTGTACTCTACCGGAATCGCCTGCAGTTCAGCGGCTGGTATCGTTCAGCCGCGACCCAGCACAAGCTGTCTAGAAATACGACGAGGATTGTCATGGCGATGGGCATGGTCCTTATCGGTGCGCCCATAATGATCACGTGGTTCATTGAAATAGTTTTAATCCATTGGTCATAGGTTAAAACGTTCGGATATAAAGGGGCAGTTCCAAAGGTGTATTGACCTTTGGAACTGCCCTTGTTTGATAATTACAGCCTTTTTCGTTTATACAACGTCACGAAGAGACAAGAGAGAAGCAGCAGTACGATTGATACGCCGGCGTACAAGGCCTCCTTGGCACTTCCTTGTTCCTCGGCAGCCCCGTTTGACCCCTCGCCCGGCCGGCCCATTCCTGGGCCTCCCTGCATTTGACCGCCAAACTCGCCGCCGAATCCGTTCCCCATCTGCCCCTGAGGGAAATCCTGCATCTGGCTTTGCCCATTCTGGCCGGGAGTCTGAGGCATGGTTGGTTGATTGTCATCGGAAGTGGGCTGCTCCGACGATTGGGTTTGATCTTCAGGGAGCTCCGCTGCATTTGGTGATGGTTCCGTAGTTACGGCTGGAGCAGCATCAATCGCTGTTTTTTCGTTGGAACTGCTAGTGCTCGATCCGACAGACGATACGACGGACAAGGAAGGTTCGTCCCCTTCAAGCGCGGTGTCAAGATCTCCTTCATCTTTGCTATTGGTAACGTCGGCGCTACTTCCCGACGCGTCGTCAGAAGAATCATGGGCAGCACTGTCGTTGTAGGCAGGCGTGTTCCCGCCAGAGATGCCTTCGGCCGGGGCATCGTTAGGGGGAAACGATCCGGCTCCATTCGTCTCGCCGCCAGGTCGCATGCCGCGACCACCGCCGGGACCCATACCGCCACCGCTGCCGCTTCCATCGCCAGCGGAGGGGAGCGTTCCATCCAGCTGCTGCTGGAGGTTATCCATTGATTTTTGAACGTATGAGGTGAGTGTCGGGATGGATTGCTCATACTCCTCATAGGAATAGAAAGGTCGTGGGTCTTGCTTTACGTGCTCGGAAATCAAGTCTTGTAATTGCGCAACTCGTTCATTGAACGTTTCCTGCTGCATGTAGCCCTCCAGCATCTCCGAGAGGATGGCGTGATAGCGTTCCTTATATTCGTCAACCTCGAGCAGCTTGGCAATCAGGGGCCGTTCCGCCAAAGCCCCCTGGGTTGGCTCGTCAATGAGGATGCTGGAGCCCCCAAGCCCCCCGAATGCCATATTATAATCCCAAGGGAGGACGGAGAAAATGCCGTTGTTCTCATATAAATAATAGTTCTGTTTGTTCGATCCCAGATAACTGTCCATATTGGAGGCAACCACGTTCAAGGCAACGTACTTGAGCACATTATCGACATCCAGCACCTTCTCATAATCGGTGCCGTTATTAAGCTCATCCAGCATGTCGATCAATATATCGTCATTGGATGATTTGGATTTCATGACAAGCCCGGTGTAGGAATCGGGATCATTGCCAAGCCACGTCAGATCGCTGCCTGCCCCGGTCATTTCTGCCTTGTACAACGCGCCGTAGGAATTATTGAAATGACGCTGCAGATAGGAGTCGCCAATCTGTTCAATCGCGAGGTAGAACCCCCATAATTCATCGTTAACATATACGTTGACGTAGGAAAAGCCGGGCGTCGGCAGTCCTACGGAATCCGCCAGCTCGTAGGTCAGGAATTCCCGCATATACGAGGCGTCGCTGTAGTTGTTGTTCAGATTGATTTTGCTGATTCCATTCAAGGTCTGATTAAGGTATTCGTCAAAGGATATTTTGAAGCTGTAGCGGTCGGAGTCCGAATTCACCACGCTGCGCAGGCTTAAATTGCCTTTGGTGCGAATGCCGACATGATCAAATTGCATGCCGTTGTAATTGACGGATGCTTCTTTATATTCTTCAGCGCTGGCGTTGTCCAGCATATCCTGAAAATCAGCTTCGTCAATCGTGATTTTTACATCAATAACCTTATCTTTCGGAAAAACCGTTGAATCCATTTGCTGCTCCTGCTGAGCATCGCTCTCGGTGCTGCTTACCGTCCCGGCGGCCGTGGGTGTCCACTCGCAGCCTGAGATTAGTAGGATAATGGCCATCACGAGGAACAGTTGGCCCGTCATTCTTTTTTTTATCATCTCTGACCACCGCCTGACTTAGGATACATAGTCGCCACTGTAACTGATCAGAACCGCGTTATGAACACCTGGCAACTGGGACAGCTTGTTCACGAACTGGCCTTCGGCGTCGCGCAGCCTTACTTCCAGTGTCAGCTCGATGCTGCCTGGGGTCACGGTTTTTTGCTTCAGATTATAACGCTTCACGGCTTGACCGATTTGCTCTTTTACGGCTTGCTCGCTCTGTTCATTCTCGCAATGAATCACGAGCAGATAAGGCGTATCCACCGTTGCTTTTTTAATGAAGAAGAACAGGATCAGACCGACTACGATGGAGCCCATGGCAGCCAGCGTGTAGAACCCGGCTCCGGTTACGATCCCGGCAACTGCGGCCCAGAACAGGAAGATCAGATCGGTTGGGTCCTTGATGGGCGTACGGAAACGGACAATGGAGAGTGCGCCGACCATACCGAGTGAGAGCACGAGATTGGAGTTAATGGCTATGATGACAACGGCCGTGATCATGGTCATCCCGATCAGAGACACGTTAAAGCTTTTGGAATACAGCACGCCGCTGAAGACTCTTTTATAGAGCAGATAGATGAATAACCCGATAACAAAGGCAACGGCCAGCGTAATCAGAATTTTGGCGATGCTGATATCGGATACGAAATTTTCCATCACGGATTTTTTGACGATATCCGAAAAATTGGTGGTGCTCGTATTGCTTGAAGTCGATGTGGTATTCATGAATTATTGATCCTCCCATGTGTTATATTTCAGAAATTTACGGCACATCACGTATTTGGAGGCCGATTGACGGCCCAGTCCTTCCAGCTGCAGTGCGATTTTGATGTAATCCGGGATGTATTCGTCATATTTGACCTCGAGTATAATCAGATTCTCATCGATCGCCCGGATGGGCAGGAGATTCCGATTGAACAGATCCGTGGAGTGCAGGCCGGTTCGAAGCTCCTTGTCAAACGTAATTCGGACATTTCCGTTGGCGCAGACATACGGCTCGCGGACATAATCGACAATGACCTTGGGCCGCAGCAGCTTATGCTTCATCTCGTGATACAGCTCCATCATCAATGGCTTGTCCGGCTGATAGAGACATTCGTATTGACCGGCCATGATCTGATCGGCCATCTCCCTTGTGAGCGGCTCCTTCAGCTTGGCAATGTAATCCCGGAATTTGATTTTTTTCTCAAAATGAATGGTGCTGTCGGTTACGTTGTAGATACGGATGCGGTATTTGACCCGGTCCCGAACCCCAGCCAGCTTCTCGTATAAGGCTTTGTTGTTGATATCGTCAAAGTACAAGCTTCGAATGTGATATTCCCCGCCGGGGCCTGCGTGCTGATCGTAGGTCACCAGATTTCTTAATCGTTGACGGATGATTCGGTACTGGTGAATATTCACAAAAAACTTAAGCTCGTTCCGGTATTTCAATGGGGTTGTCATGATTCCACCTCGTTTCTCTCTATCATTCGTGTGCTTGATTGCTTACGAAATCTATCCTATCAATCGTTCCTGATAGCTTTCTTAAATACGGCTGAATGTAAACTGAATGTTTTCGCTATGTAAAAATCGAAGTGTCGAAGCAGGATGAATTTCATGATTCGATGGATCCGACTTGTTCGCTGAAGGCAAGCTAAGAGGTCCCGCTGCTGTAACAATTGTGGTAGGATGAAATTATATTCGCGAAGAGAATGGACGATGCGTCATGATATATTATGTGGTAGCGCTTTGGAGCGCGGCGGCTGTGCTGCTGTTCAATCAGCCACGGAGCGAGGTGAACCGCTGGGCGGCTTTCTTTCTGTGGAGCGCAGGAATCGGCGGCTTGACAGATTTGCTTGTGCCTGCGGGGTTTATCGCGGGGCGGTACGAGCCGTGGATTCAATTTCTCAACCATACGTTGACACCGTACGGCGTGTTAATATTTTGCATGGTGTATACCCGGAGGCCCGAGGATCATAAGAGAATGCGCGATTTCAAATTAGGTTTGTTTCTGCCGGTGCTCGCGATGCTGGCCCAGGTGTTTTTGACGGAAGCTTACCGAATTCATTATGGCTGGTTATTCGTGTGGACGGTTCCCTATTATGTGGCCGCATGTGCCTTGCTAATTCGCGCGTTGTCGCTCGAGATGAATCCGCAAAAACGCAAAGGCATGTGGATCACCACCTGGATTATGGTGCCTACCCTGCTCGGCGTGATGCTGCTGATTAATGTGGGAAATCTGATCTCGCCCGGTTATGATTCATTCCGGTACGTGTTCCTGTTCATTCTGTATTCGCTGGGCGTTGCCGTCATTTGTACCTTTGTGTACGGCGTCCTGGGTGTACGCCTGAAATTCGAGCGCGATCCGCTGGATCGCACGATGCAGGCCGTCAGCTCGGGGACATCGATGCTGAATCATACCATTAAGAACGAGATCGGGAAGATTGCGATGAGCACGGAAAATGTAAAGCGGCTGCTGCCACAGGACAACGGCGTTGCCATCGAACAGCTTGAAGTCATAGCGAATTCATCCGAGCATCTGCTTGCCATGGTGGGACGCATGCAGCAGCAGATGAAGGCGTTTAAGCTGGTGGAACAGCCAGTCCGCGTGGATCAGCTGCTTGCAGAACTGCAGCTCCGCGAGCAGGATCTGCTGCGCAGGCATGGCGTCGAATTGAACGTAATCTGCCGCCAGCGGCCGTGGCTGCTCGCAGATACCGTCCATTTGAAGGAAGCGATCAGCAATCTCATTCGCAACAGCGTGGAGGCAATGCCTGAGGGTGGGCTGATTACGATAACGATAACGGCTGACCGCAAAGGAGCGGCGATTACCGTTAAAGATAACGGGACCGGCATTCCAAGAGCGCAGCAGGAGCTTGTGTTTGAACCTTTTTACAGTACCAAGGGCAACAATAAAGATAACTTCGGGCTTGGTTTGTCGTATGTTTATAACGTGATGAAGAAAAGCGGTGGTTCCGTAAGTCTGGAGAGCCGCGAATCGGTTGGTACGGAGATTTCGTTATATTTTCCGCGTAGTAAAATCATTCGTTTATCCGGGAGGGAAGAAGCTTGAACCGCATACAAATCTTCTTGGTAGAGGATGATCCGGATTGGGTTAAATCGATGACCGTTTTTCTGAATGCGCAGGAAGACATGATCGTTGTCGGCACGGCCGAGTCGCCCGAACAAGCGATTGCGATGGCGCAAATTCTCTCCTTTGACATCGTGCTAATGGATATTCAGCTGACTGCAGGCCGACTTGACGGGATATACACAGCCGCGGAAATTCTTGAGCGTAAACCGCAGGCCAAGGTCATCATGCTGACCTCGCTGGGGGACGAGCTGGTGATCATGCAATCCTTTACGGCTGGAGCCGTCAATTATATTGAGAAGCCGAGGTTTAAGGAGCTTCCGGCAGCGATCCGAAGCGCCGTGCTTCATCCGGGGTCGATGGAGGTGCTGCTCAAGGAATTTGCCCGCCTCAAGCGCGAAGAGCAGCTTCGCGGCTTAACGCCTGCGGAGCGTGAGGTGTTTGATCTGTTGGATGAAGGGTACACCCATTCCCAAATGGAGCAGAAACTGTTCAAAACCGAGAGCACGCTCAAGAACCAGATCAATAAAATTTTAAAAAAGCTCGGGGTAAGAAGCAGCAAGGAAGCCGTGGAGAAGGTCCGCCGGAAAGGGATTGTAAGAGAGAACGACAACTAGCACAGGTGCGGATTAAGACTGGATCATATCGAAGGATCGGAAGAGGTACTACGAAACGTAGTACCTCTTCTTGGTATGTTCTACAAAAGTGAGGTCTAACGGCGAGTCCCCGGCGGCTGTAAAATGACTTGTAGATAGAGAGGTGTCCGGCTTTAGAAACTAGGGGACATCCCGAGGGGAGCTAAGCGCATGAAGAGAAATCCGATCTATGTTGAACTCGATATCCAGACGGATATGGATAAACTGTGGACGTTGACGCAAAAGCCTGAGCTGCATCAACAGTGGGATCTGCGATTTTCCGAGATTCATTATGTACCGGAGGCTGATTCGAATATTCAGCGGTTTTTATATAAAACCCGCATTGGGTTCGGACTGGAAGTGACAGGGGCGGGAGCCACGAAAACGGCTGTTCACCCGAAGACGGGGAAACGGATCTCGGTGCTGCGATTCGGCTCGGATCAGCGCAGCTCCCTCATTCGGGAGGGAAGCGGCTATTGGAAGTATGCGGACAAGGGGAGCGGGGGCATACGTTTCTCTACCCAATACGATTACAAAACGCGGTTCGGCCTGGCGGGCGCCTGGTTTGACCGTTTGTTGTTCCGGCCTTTATTCGGCCTGGCGACGGCTTGGAGCTTTGATGTGCTGCGATTGTGGGCAGAGAAGGATATTCCGCCCTCGGTAACGATCCGGAAGGCATTCATCCATGCCTTGAGCGTGATGATGCTGGTCGTTCTATGGTGTTATGAGGGGCTGGTACCGAAGCTGTTGTTCCCGGAAGCCGGGGAGCTTGATCTGTTGAGGCAGTCGGGCTTGGCTGGAGAGCTGGAGGGGGTGGTACTAACCCTACTCGGCATTGCCGAGATCGGGTTCGGCTTATTGACGCTGCTCTTTCACAAGAGTCGGTTGTGGTACAGGCTGCTGATGAGCTTGCTTGCGATCTTGATGCTTGGCGCATGGATAACAGACCCTCAGTTAATGAAGGCCCCGTTCAATCCGTTAACGCTTAGTGGATCCATGATGGGGTTTTGCTTGATGGCTTCGCTGTCCGCTGCAGATTTACCAAGCGCCTACCGCCCGGCACGAAAACCCGTCCCCGGGGATAAATCCCGCAAAAAAGGAGGGGAAAGACGTGACCTCGATCTATGAACAAGCGCTAGGCTCGCAATTTCAAATGCTCCATCCCAAAATTCGGGAGCGGTTCGGGTTTGACAGCAAGGATCACATCGCTTCGATTGGCGAAGGCGTCATGGAAGAGATCTGGTACGCGCCTTGGGCTGCACTGCCTCTCTATATCGGCACGATGCGGCATATTATGTTTCCGAATCGAGGGAAAGGGATCCCGTTTCGGATTGAGAATTATGCTTATCGTGACGAATGGGGAAGAGAAACGGTTACTTGGTGTCGCAGCTTTGATTTTCCGGGTGTCCAAAGGCGGTTTGATGCCACGATGATCTATAGTACGCAGCGGAGCCGAGTTGTGGATTATTTAGGGAATAAACAGCACTTGGCGGTCGATCTCCGGATAGCCGCGGGGGAGAGCGGCGGCATTTGCATTCAATCGGGGGAGCAGAGATTTTATGAGGGGCTCTTGCAGTTTCGATTTCCCCGGTGGTTCACCGGAACAGCCGATGTAAACGAATGGTATGATGACGGGAATCAACGATACCGGATATCCGTTGAGGTGCGCAATCCGATATTGGGGCCTGTCTTCCGGTATAAGGGAAGTTTCCAGGCCCGGACCATTGCTGTAGCCGATGGAGCTGTTCCGCTCCATGTGAAACCTCTGCGGGTTGAGGCTAGAGAGTAGCGGCGGTATCGGAGGAGGAGAGACTGCTGCTCTTGCGCTCACGGAACATTCGGTAGTATAGAAACGAAGATACAACATAAAGCGTTCCGGTAATGCAAAATGTGATCGCATACCCCCAATAGCTGCCGTAAGTGGTGACGAGTTTGGATTGTACGGGTCCCATGGTGGCCCAGCCCAGCATGAAGGCCGTTTGCGTAACCGAATTGGCGATTCCTCTTCGGTGATCCGGTACACGGTCAATCAGAATCGAGGATTGTATCGGATTGGCGGCATTCATCAAGGCTTGGCGGAACAGGAAGCCGACCGATGCAATGAGGAGTACGTTCGTGAACCCGGTTAACAGCAGGAAGGGCAAGGATAGGACTTGAAAGAGCACAACGGCCCTGACGGCTCCCACCCGATTTACCAGCGTTGGTCCGATCAGCATCGATACAATCGTCATGACTTGTCCGAGTGATATCAGAATGCCGACTGCCGATAACGATACCGAGAAGCGGTTGGTAAAGTACAAATTCAAATAAGGCACGACAAGCCCTGAGCCCAGGCCGATTAATAATTGGGCAAGCGCGAACTGCCCGATGATTTTGTAATCCCCCAAACCGGAGGCGTTTACTGCTCTTCCTGCCTGAGCCGGTTGATGATCAGGAAGCGGTGCATCCAGTGCCTGTATGTCTTCGGCCTTCTGATCGGCTGTGAATAAGAGCGGGATAAATGCCGCCAAGGTAGCCAGGCCGCCTATGAATAGCGCGGTTTTCAAGCTGCCGACCTTATTCATACCAACGGCCTGCAGGGCATCCGCCAAGAATCCGCCTCCCATGCTGCCGAGCACTTGAGAAGCAAGGACAAGCGAGGCGTGAATGCTGAAGATCCGCATGCGAGCCGATTTCGCCGTGTTTTCCGCTAGAAAGGGGATAGCCAGCACCTGAAAAAAGGATGCGAACAGACCGGTATATACCGCAAGACCAAGCAAGCTGAACTCGCTCTCCAGAAAAGAGCGCGCGATCAGCCCCGCACCGCTTAACAATGCCCCCAGGACGAGGATTCGCTTACGGCTGCCGCGGTCTCCGATCAGGCCAATCGGAATGAACATTAATGCCGTTGCCAGGGATTGAATACTGACCACTGTTCCATTCATGGAGTCATTATACCCAAGACCTTGTATGTACAAATTGTAGAGCACGCTAAACATGCCGGTACCGATCTGATACAGCACGTTGGCTAGAAAAAACAGCTTGATGTTGCGCGGCCAAGAACGCATTTCTTTTGCCGACTGTTGGATGAAACTCATGATGATACCCCCTAAATTTTACAGCAGCAACCTCTATTCTAGCAGGTTCTACAGAAGGGAGGAAGAAATAATATATCGAAATGAAGTGTGATTGACATGCTATAGACAAAAATATAAAATGTCTATATAAATTACTAAATGAAAAGTGGTGTTTGCATTGGATCCGAACGAGCGTTTCTGGAATGCTTCTATAGATGAACTTAAGCAAGGTTATATCGACGAAGGTCCCGTATGGGTATGCCTCCTGTGCGGCAAGACGATCGAGAAAGGGATCATCTATCCGGACCAGGATGTGTTATATGAGTCAGAACGATACATGACCATTCATATCCGCCGGGAGCATGGCTCCGTATTTCAGTATCTGTCAGGGCTCGATAAGAAGCTGACTGGATTAACCGAGCATCAGAATCGATTGCTGCAGCTCTTCTATCAAGGCATGAACGATAAAGAGGTGCAACAGGAGCTCGGCATAGGCAGTGCTTCGACGATTCGCAATCACCGGTTTGCCTTGAAGGAGAAGGAAAGACAGTCCAAAGTTCTGCTGACTTTAATGGAGCTGCTGAAGGAAAAGGATGACCATGCACCGGCATTTGTGGA
This sequence comes from Paenibacillus sp. QJM3NY_38, assembly GCF_056173265.1. Lineage (NCBI taxonomy): Bacteria > Bacillati > Bacillota > Bacilli > Caryophanales > Paenibacillaceae > Paenibacillus > Paenibacillus sp. QJM3NY_38. The sequence goes on along the minus strand of NZ_CM149665.1, from coordinate 4,446,584 downwards.
GATTCCCAAGCGGGCCAAGATGGTGGATGAGCGCTACAATGTCACCGAAGAAGAGCGGCAAGCGATCCTGGCCAAGGTGTTTCCTGAAGGGACCGATGGTCCGCTGAAGACATTTAAGCTCAAAGAGAAGCAGAAGTACGTCGTGTTGCGAGAAATCGCAGCTCGTTTTCAACCGGACGTCAAATATACGGAGCAAGAAATCAACGATACGATCGGGAGGGACCATCCCGATTATGTGACGATTCGCCGGTATTTGATTGAATATGGTTTTTTGGATCGCAAGGATGATGGAAGCGAGTACTGGTTAACGACGTAAACGCTAAGATTAGGAGGGTTTAACGCGATGAATCGCAGACAGGAACTAAATCAAATGTATAAGGAAATCAAGATCGAAGCAGGCGTGTATCAAATTCGAAACACAAAGAACGGCAAAGTGTTTGTGGCCGGAACGAATAACTTGAAGACCATGAACGGCAAACGATTCGAGCTGCAGATGGGAACGAGCTACAATAAGACGCTTCAGCGGGAATGGAATGAGTATGGCGAGGATGCTTTTGTCTTCGAGATTCTGGAGACCATAGAACCGAAGCAGGATCCGTTCTATGATCTGAAGGACGCGGTCAGCAAACGGGAGGCATATTGGATTGAACAGCTGGAACCTTTTGGAGAAAAGGGGTATAACGCAGAGCGAAAATAAGGCTTTTGTGTGGCGAACCGATGTGCAGCCATGAAATCACAATCCTTTCGTTTGCAATACGCTGTAAGGGTAAGATATGATGAATTTAGCGGCTTTAATCGCTTCCTTTCCTACTTCTTACTACACGAAAGCGAGACGTGAACACGATAATGAGATCCATAGCATGGGTAACCGACAGCACGAGTACGATCGATCCTGACTTCGCCAAGGAAAATCATATTTATATTGTACCTTTGAGGTTGATACTTGGACAGGAGGAGTACAGGGAAGGAATTGATATTTCGGCTGAGGCCTTTTATGAAAGAATGAAAGATGAACCGAAAGTCAGCAGTTCACAGCCTCCAATCGGTGAATTCATCGAATTATATGAATCCTTGAAAGTGAAGTATGATGATATCATCGCCATTCACTGTTCATCCGAGCTCAGCGGTACCTTGAATTCATCTATGCAGGCGGCAGAGATTGCCGAGGTACCCGTGGTTGGCATCGATTCCCAAGCGGGAGCGTTTCCGGTACGTGAAATGATCATGTCCGGGATTCACTGGCATAGCCAGGGGGATACCGTGCAGGTGATAAAAGATAAAATCCAGTCCATGGTACAAAATATGTCGTTCTACCTTATTCCGGCAAGTCTGCACCGGCTTCATAGCAGCGGCCGGGTATCCGGCACCCAGCTTCTTCTCAGCAACCTGCTCCGCATTCATTTGCTGCTCCGTTTTGATGAAGGCAAGGTCATTGTGGAAGAGAAAATCCGGACGTTCAAGAAGGCCAAGTCACGAATGCTGGAGCTTATGAAAATGGATTTGCAGAAAATTAAAAAGGTCTGCATCATGCACGCGAACAACGTAGAAGAGGCCGAGGAGATCCAGAAGGAAATCAGCGGAGCCCATCCGGCGTTGAAAACGGAAATCATGACCTTTATTCCCGTTGCGGGTATTCATGCCGGCGAAGGCACCATTGCCATGGCGTGGATTAAATATCATCCTGCATATTCCTAGTTATAGTACAGATCCTGCCTGCAGATACTATCTGCAGGCTTTTGCTTGTGATTCGATTCGATATGATCTTTGATGGTTGTATATGTAGTAGGAGATGGTTCCAAGGAAAGGAATGACGTGAATATGAAGGTGATTATCACGCAAGCTGAAGCGATGCAAAAGAATATATGGGATGATATTATGCTGATGTTCGGAAGAACGGATGAGGATGAAGTGTGGGACACAGAGCAGTTTATATTAACAGAGGAGCAAGCCCGTAAGCTCGGCTTGCTTAAATAGGCGAAGAAGGGTCGCTATTGACGCGGCTCTTTTGTACTTCAAGCGGGCAGCTTCAGCTGGTTTGGACTGTATGGAAATCATGTTATGATGGAAGGACTCTATGGAACAGAGGACGAATATATGTAGTGTGAATTTGAAGGAAGGTGACAATGTTGAGGCGTAAGACAAAATGGATGTGCTTAACGATGCTGGTTGTCATCTTGCTATTGGCTGTGACAGGTTGTCGGGGCGGAGCCGAACCGGGCAACCCCGGGGACAACGGACAAGGAGCTTCGCCGTCGGAGGAAATACAGGAGCCGCAGACCCCGTCTCCAGCTGATGAAGACGGGACTCCGGGTCCATCTGGCAGCTCGGACAACAAAGGCGAGGAAGGGGATCTGCCCGAGAACGGGACTGAAGATGCGGTAACGGAGCTTCTGAATAGCATGACCGTCAAGGAGAAGATCGGTCAGTTGGTGCTGGTTGGAATCGAAGGGACTACCATGGATGATACCTCGCGCAGATTGCTGGAGGATTACCATGTAGGCGGTATAATCCTTTTTAAGGATAATATCGAGAACGCCAAGCAGTCGGCAGACCTGCTGAATGAGCTGAAAAAAGCAAATGCTGCGAATCCGGTTCCGCTCTGGCTGAGCATTGATGAGGAGGGCGGACGGGTTACCCGTTTTCCTGATGAATACGTGAAGCTGCCGTCAAGTGGTAAAATTGGGAGGAGCGATGATCTTACGCTGACCAAGCAAGTTGGCGGTCTTATCGCGCAGAAGGTGTCGGGAGTCGGAATCAATATGGTTTTTGCCCCGGTGCTGGATATTGATAGCAACCCGAACAATCCGGTCATCGGCGATCGATCCTTTGGCACAACGGCCGAAACCGTAAGCACGCATGGAATCGCCTCAATGAAGGGGATACAGGAGAATGGTGTCGTTCCTGTAGTGAAGCATTTCCCTGGGCATGGCGATACTTCGGTCGATTCCCATCTTGGGCTGCCCGTTGTTGACCATGATCTGAAGCGACTGCATGAATTGGAGCTGGTACCGTTTCAACAAGCGATTGATGAAGGAGCCGATGTGGTCATGGTTGCGCATCTTCTGATGAAGAGCATCGATCCGGATACGCCATCCTCCTATTCGAAACCCGTTATCAACGATTTGTTAAGGGAAGAAATGGGGTTTAAGGGTGTCGTTATTACGGATGATATGACAATGGGGGCGATTTCCGGCAGCACAGACGTAGGAGAGGCTTCCGTGAAGTCCGTCGTAGCAGGGAGCAACATGATTCTGATCGGACATGAATATGCATTGGAAGAAGCCGTCATTCAGGCATTAACCGGGGCTGCCCATAGCGGCGTGATCCCGGAGGAGATGCTGAACGACCGGGTGAGGGCAACGCTTGAACTAAAGCACAAATATCAGCTGAGCGATGAGCCCGTGAAGGCTCCCGATGTGAAATCTCTGAATCAAGAAACGAAAGCGGTACTAGATCAGCTTAAGTAAACGTAGCATATGTAGTGTAAGAAGATGAAGCATATAAAAACCCGATCTCAGCCTGAGATCGGGTGAACAGAACTAGAATATATTAGAAGTTGATATAGTGTGAAAAATATGCTAGAATGAAGGATAAATAACTATTGGCTTAATGTCATAATAACCTAATGCTAGATTAGCATGAAAATATGGGATTGTCAACAGGGGGGCATAGAATGGAGAACCGTCAAAGTGCGGATTTTGCATTGGAACGAGAGGTTACGGAAACAGAGAAAGCGGCTAATTCTCCGACAGAGGATTTTTCGGTTCATGACGATCTCTCACTTCCACCAGGCATCAAGATTAGCGATCCGGTTCGCATGTACCTGAAAGAAATCGGTCGTGTTCCCCTCCTTACAGCCGATGAAGAAGTGGAACTGTCCAAACGAATAGAGGAGGGAGATGAAGAAGCGAAACGCCGTCTGGCCGAAGCGAATCTTCGTCTCGTTGTAAGTATAGCAAGACGCTATGCTGGCCGGGGAATGCAGTTCCTGGATCTGATACAGGAAGGCAATATGGGCCTGATCAAAGCGGTGGAGAAGTTCGACTACTCCAAGGGATTTAAGTTTAGTACGTATGCCACTTGGTGGATTCGCCAGGCGATTACCCGCTCGATTGCTGACCAAGCAAGAACCATCCGGATTCCGGTGCATATGGTAGAGACGATTAATAAGCTCGTACGTGTCTCCAGGCAGCTCCTTCAGGAGCTGGGACGCGAACCGACACCGGAAGAAATCGGTAAAGAGATGGATATCTCGCCGGAAAAAGTACGTGAGATCCAGAAGGTATCCCAAGAACCTGTGTCTCTGGAAACGCCGGTCGGCGAGGAAAGCGACTCCAACCTGGGTGATTTCATTGAGGATCAGGACGCATTGGCGCCGGCAGATGCCGCAGCGTTTGAGCTGCTGAAGGAACAGCTGGAGGAAGTGCTGGATACGCTCACCGAGCGTGAAGAGAATGTGCTCCGGCTGCGCTTTGGACTTGAGGATGGACGGACCCGCACCCTGGAGGAAGTAGGCCAGGTATTCGGCGTTACGCGTGAACGCATTCGGCAGATCGAGGCGAAGGCGCTTCGTAAATTGCGTCATCCGAGCCGCAGCAAACGTCTCAAGGATTTCCTTGAATAAATCCTGGGGGACAAATAAAGAGATGATGAATGAATCCTTGGTTACGGTCTACGGGCTGTAATCCAGGGATTTTTTGCTATTTCGCCAGGAGTCTGCTCCAGATTGACACCACCTAAGCAGTTGGATCATAATGATGTAACATCCCCACATTTAGTAAGGAATGTTGTGCCTAATGTGAAGAATAGGGAGTGACATGTCTACGATGACTTTACATACATCTGCTATTGACCGATTGTGCAAGCGCAATGTGGAGCTGTCTGCTTTTTCGACGTATGGGATCGGCGGCTCAGCCAATTATCTGGCCATGCCTGAAACGGCAAATGACCTGGCGGATCTCCTGCAGGACTGCAGGAAACGCGGGATGCCATGGTACATCTTTGGAATGGGCTCCAATATTCTGTTTCCGGATGAACCGAAACATGACCTGGTGTTTATATCGCTCAAAAACCTGGTGGAGCTGCGGGTGTCGGGCGATAAATGGTACGTTTCATCCGGCGCGCCGATGTCGTTGTTGTCCTTGATGGGGTTAATGGGTGGAACGGATTTGCTTGATTTTACTTTTTTGCTGCCAGGCTGCGTAGGGGCCGGCATCTATATGAACGCTAAATATAATGCACGTCAAATCTGCGATATTCTGGACACCGTCTATTATATCGATACGACGGATCCGAACTTAAAGGTACGGTCCATTCCCGTAGCGGACTGTTTATTTGCATACAAGCAATCCATCTTCCAGCAGCATCCGTGGATCATAGTAGGGGCCGATCTTAATATTCCGGTCAGTTCGGAGGAACAGATCAGCATGACGTCTGAACTTCTCACGGAGTGGAAGACTCGCGGAAGCCATCCATCCTCATTGCCATCGTTCTTCTCATTCTTTCTGGGCGAGGTGCACGCGCTGGCAGGAAGGGGAATAGAGACGCCACAGTCGATGCTTGACATCATCAAGTACCGGACGAGTAAACGCCATTTCGACTACCCGTCCTGCGGTTCCGTATTCAAAAATAATTATGATTATGGAGTAGCCGTCGGCTCGCTCGTGGATCAGCTGAATATGAAAGGAACCGAATATGGCGGCGCGATCATCTCTCCGCATCACGGCAACATGATTCTGAACCAGAAGCATGCGAAGGCAACGGATATCCTCTACTTGATGAATCTGATCTCGGAGTCGATTAACAACCATTTTGGATTCGTTCCGGAACCGGAAATTGTATTGGTATAAACACGGTCTGAAAATAATCTCTGTAAAGGAATTGGAATAAGTAGAATTTAACGATATAATCAGATAGGTGATCATCTGTTTATTGATATAAACGATGAAATTTATGTTGCGAGAGGGGCATTATATATGGCAAAAACATTAATTTTTGGACACAAAAATCCGGATACGGACACAATCTGCTCTGCTATTGCTTATGCTGATTTGAAGAACCAGCTCGGCCTTTCCACCGAGCCCGTACGTCTTGGAGACGTTAACGGTGAAACGCAATATGCGCTTGATTACTTTAGGGTCGAAGCTCCTCGTTTCGTTGAGACGGTTGCAAACGAAGCCCAAGACGTTATCCTCGTGGACCATAACGAGCGTCAGCAAAGCGCAAGCGACATTGATCAGGTTCGCGTGATTGAGGTTATCGATCATCACCGCATCGCGAATTTTGAGACAAGCCACCCATTATACTACCGTGCGGAGCCTGTCGGCTGCACAGCTACCATTCTGAACAAGATCTACAAGGAAAAAGGTATCGCCGTTCGCAAAGAAATTGCTGGCCTGATGCTGTCCGCCATCATTTCGGACTCCCTGTTGTTCAAATCCCCAACCTGCACAGACGAAGATATCGCAGCAGCTCGCGAGCTGGCTGAGATCGCTGGCGTGGATGCAGACAGCTATGGGTTGGAGATGCTCAAGGCAGGCGCCGATCTGAGCGACAAAACCATCGCACAATTGATCTCCCTGGACGCCAAGGAATTCCAAATGGGCGGAGCCAAAGTGGAAATCGCACAGGTTAACGCGGTGGATACCAATGATGTATTGTCCCGCCAAGCCGAACTCGAAGATGCAATTCAAGCGATTATTGCCGACAAAAAACTGGACCTGTTCGTCTTCGTAGTGACAGATATTCTGAACAACGATTCGATCGCTCTTGCACTCGGTAAAGAGTCCAAGGCCGTTGAGAAAGCCTACAATGTGTCCCTGTCGGAGAACAAGGCTCTTCTTAAAGGCGTGGTTTCCCGCAAATCGCAGATTGTTCCTGTCCTGACCGAAGCATTCAATCAATAATATTTGTGTGAATCTAAACAAGCCTGACCATCGACTGAGGAATCAGCGGGGAGGGCTTGTTTTTTATTTGGGATGTTTCCCGGTTCGACATAGCGTACGATCCTTCATCGTCCCGTATTTAAGCGCTTCCGAAGATTGAAATATTGTAATGAATTTACATCAAATTGACATCCATTTTACCTAGTGGGTCCTTATAATAAAGTTATGAATGATAAAATACATATACGTTTCAAATATCCAGGAATTGGGTTACTAATATTTAATGCGCGATAAGCCGGGTTGGGTTCACGAGCTGAATCCATTTAATAGAAGATGAAGAGGGAGCGATGAGAAGATGAAGAAGTCGGCTTGGAAATTGGGAGCAATGATGCTGCTGGTACTGATCATGATGACAACCGTTGGCGTAGCCTCAGGCAACAATTATGAGCCGGTTCCGAAAGCTTCGAATCAGGAAGCTGTCTATATTAACGGGCTTGAGATCAGAGACGGCAAGGTCTATCTGCAAGTAGATCCGATTGAATGGTACGAGGGCGAGGAAGCGAATCAGGTATTCCGCGAACGGGAGCAGGACCCTGAGATGACGGAAGCACCGGATGGTTATTATATCGTAAATGATACGGAAGAACAGATTGAACTTCCTGTGGCAGATGATGCCGAAGTGCTGCTTCAGTTGTACGATCATACCGGAAGGTATGAGGATGCTCAGATTTCCTGGAACCAGATGGTGAGCCTGGACAAATTCACGAATATCTACGAAAAGGATGATATCGTAGACATGAAATGGTTTCCATTTCATATCACCGTCGAAGATGGCGTCGTAGTGAAGATGATCCAGCAATACGTGCCTTAAATGGATGTTAAATAGAATAAACGGACGATAAAGAGCCGCTTCATGGGTTATTCCTAACCGATGGAGCGGCTCTTGTGTTTAGAGATAAGAAAGTATAAACATCCGAGGCTTAGCATCCTTATCTCGCAAGATTAACTTCCGCATAAATGCGGTCTGTCTACTGGGAAAGTACGTCGATAGACGTTTTTCGTTTTCAATGACAAAAGGTTATGCGTTAAGCGGGCACTTTACCGGCTGTGTTTCATCGGTTTGAGTTTACCATTCACCACATCGCTCACGAACGGAGCAATTCTGGATTTGCGCTCCTCGTATTCTTCCTTCGTCAGCTTGCCTTCGGTCAACTTCTGATCCAGGCGCTTCGTGAGTGCCTGGACTTGTTGATCAATGACGGACTGGACGGGCACGTCTTGCTCCTTCGCGATCTGTGCCAGCGATTTTCCGGATTGGAGCGACTGCTTGAGTGCTTCCGGCGTCGTCTTCAGAAGTTTGGCCAGTTCGTCGCTATCCGAGATCAGCCGGCCATGACGATGATGCATCCGCTGCTTCTGCCACCCGCCTTTGGCATCAAGCAGCTTGTCCGCGGCAGCGGAGTAATCGATGGATTTGCCCAGCTGCTTCGGATGCGAGGAGATTTTATCCTTCAACAGCTCAACGATCTTGGCTTTTACGGCCTCTCTGGATACACCTTGTTCCTTGGCTATTTCCGCGAGTGTCGAGGTTTTGAGTTTATCTCGAAGAACTTGCGGTTCCAGCTTCAGAAATTCGGAGATTGCCTTGAACATATGACCGGGTTTATGTTGCCCGCGTTCGTCCTGGGAAGAAGGAACAGCCGATGATTCTGTTTGCTGTCCGATCGGTTCCGCCGAGACCGAGACGGGAAGATAAGCGAGGCCCATGACTACAGCGATGGCGACAAGCACCAGCCGCTTCACTGACTTCAAGTGGGTTGTCATTGTTGTTTACCGCCTTTCTTGATGTTGGTCTTACAGTCCATCATTCTTTCCCGCTAAACTGAATTCATCCTTAAAATAACCTTAAAATAGGATGAAAATACATAAATTTCATATCATGCGATGAAAATTGACCATTCTATGAAACTATCGACTCTTCTCTGCTAATATGGTATCATGGAGTCTTGATAACGTACTAAAGCGAAAAAGCAGTATTTGCATCTGATGCGAATTCCTTTGCATCCAGAATATAGCTGCGTTTAATGTCTACAAGGGGGATTTTTTGGTGAAAAAGATAGCATCAGTATTAGCAGGTTTCATGCTGTTATTAACCGTAGTCGGCTGTTCAAGCTCAGCAAGCGGCGGCAATGAGCTGGTTGTCGGGATCGATGACAAGTTCGCGCCCATGGGCTTTCGTGACGAGAGCAATGAAATTGTCGGCTTTGATATCGATTATGCCCGTGCAGCCGCTGAGAAGATGGGCAAGGAAGTCAAGTTCCAGCCGATTGACTGGAAATCGAAGGAGTCCGAACTTAGCAGCGGCCGCATTGACTTGATATGGAACGGCTATACCATCACCGATGAACGCAAGGAGAAAGTGTTGTTCACCAAGCCTTATCTGGAGAACAGTCAGGTCGTCGCCGTGCTGGCTGATTCGGATATAACTTCGATCAGCGATTTGGCAGGCAAAGAGATCGGTTTGCAGTCGCTGTCCTCGGCTGCCGATGCGTTAAGCGCCAACGAGATTCACACGCAAGTGAAGAAGATCAACGAATTCCCTGACAATATGCTGGCTCTGAGCGATTTGAAGAATGGACGCGTAGAGGCTGTGGTCATAGACGAAGTGGTGATGAAATACTTCATGTCCAAGGAAGAGGGAATATACAAGATTCTCGAGGAATCTCTGGCACCGGAGCAGTACGGGATCGGGGTTAAAAAAGGCAACGAGGAGCTGCTTCAAAGCCTGCAAAAAGCACTGGACGAAATGAATGCCGATGGTACGGCAGCCAAGATTTCCGAGAAATGGTTTGGCGAAAACAAAGTGTTGAAGTAAGACGTTCCACAAGGATGGTTATTCATCCTTCCATAGGTATTCCAACAAACCGGACTTTGACCAAAGGCTCCGGTTTTGTGTTCCCTGCCTTGGGTCTACGATATTTTGAAGAACTTCAAGCAACTCAAGAAGTTTTTCCATTAGGAGTTAAGCGTATATGAGTATGGATTACATTGTTCAAATCGGCAAACCGATGCTGGAGGGTGCACAGACAACGATACTGTTGTTTTTAATTGCTATCGTGGTCTCCATCCCGCTCGGGTTTGTGTTCACGTTAATGGTTCGAAGCGCAATCAAGCCGCTGGCTTGGTTGGCCAATGCCTATATTTATGTGTTTCGTGGTACCCCGCTGCTGCTGCAGCTGTTGTTCTTTTGTTTCGGGCTCCCAGTGCTGCCGGTGATCGGAGAGTATCTCGTTCTGGACCGTTTTGTAGCCGCAAGTTTGGCATTTGTGCTGAACTATGCCGCTTATTTTGCGGAAATCTTTCGGGGAGGCCTCTTGGCGATTGACAAGGGTCAATATGAAGCGTCCAAGGTGCTGGGCCTGAACCGCTGGCAAACGACCACGAGAGTGATTCTGCCCCAAATGTTTCGCGTAGCCCTGCCGGCGGTATCCAACGAATCCATTACGCTGGTAAAAGATACGGCGCTGCTGTATGCCGTAGCGGTTCCGGAGTTACTGCACTTCGCCTATACGGCGGTCAATCGCGATGTTACGATTATGCCGTTTTTCATTGCGGGCGTAATATACCTGCTAATGACCCTCGTGTTAACCATGTTATTTAAGTTTCTGGAACGCCGATTTAAATATGAATAGAAGGACTGTCGTGTAATGGCAATTATCGAAGTAACCCATGTAAAAAAATCCTTCGGCCAGCTGGACGTGCTGAAGGACGTCAGCTTTGAGATTCAGAAGAATGAAGTGATTGCCGTCATCGGACCTTCCGGATCGGGGAAGAGCACCATGTTCCGGAGTCTGGTGCATCTGGAGGAGATTAATGGCGGATCGATCAAGCTGCAGGATCAATATCTCGTGAAGGATGGCGTATATGCCAGCCCGCCGGGGATCAAAGCGATCACATCCCGGATGGGCATGGTATTCCAGCATTTCAACCTGTTTCCTCATCTCACGGTACAGGAGAATCTGGGACTGGCACCTAAACATGTGAAGAAACAGTCAAAGGAAGAAGTCAGGTTAAACAGCGCCGCTCTGCTGAAGAAGGTCGGTTTATCTGATAAAGCAGATGTATACCCCGGGAATCTGTCGGGCGGACAGAAACAGCGTGTGGCCATTGCGAGAGCACTGATGATGAATCCGGACATCATGCTGTTTGACGAACCGACATCGGCGCTGGATCCCGAGCTGACCGGCGAGGTGCTGGCGGTTATTAAGCAGCTGGCCGAGGAGCATATGACGATGGTGATCGTCACGCATGAGATGAGTTTTGCCAAAGAAGTGGCGGACCGAATTATCTTCATGGATAACGGACAGGTCGTCGAATCCGGCACGCCTGATCAAATATTTAATCAACCGAAGGCAGAGCGAACCCGGGAATTTTTAATCCGGGCGACGCGTTGAAGAGAGACTGGCTCAGAGCCCGATCGGAAGATCGGCTTGGGCCGGTCTTTTTTTTGGTGAAAAATAAGGCTATTTCGTGAAAGCGTTTAAATTACGGGTTGACGGAATCCGGTTTGGCCGATATCATTGTTTTAAAGATTATTAAACTGTTTCATATAAACATCTATAAAACAACGGTGAGGAGCGGAATAAGTCATGAGTCATGTTATTACCATTCATTCGGATTTATCCAAAGGCAAGATCAACCGCAATATTTATGGTCATTTTTCCGAACATCTGGGTCGCTGCATTTATGAGGGCATATGGGTTGGAGAGGATTCACCGATTCCGAATACGGAGGGGATCCGCAATGATGTACTGGAGGCGCTGAAACAGCTTAACATACCGGTGCTGCGCTGGCCTGGCGGTTGTTTTGCCGACGAGTACCACTGGAAGGACGGCGTCGGTCCACGAGAGAATCGGAAGCAGATGGTCAATACGCACTGGGGCGGCGTTGTGGAGAACAACCATTTTGGCACCCACGAATTCCTCCGTCTTTGCGAGCTTCTGGGTTGTGAACCATACATATCGGGCAATGTCGGCAGCGGCACCGTGCAGGAAATGTCGGAATGGGTTGAATATATGACCTTTGATGGCGTGTCGCCGATGGCCGCATGGCGCCAGGAGAATGGCCGCGAGAAGCCATGGAATGTAAAATATTTTGGCGTCGGGAACGAGAACTGGGGCTGCGGCGGCAATATGCGGCCGGAGTATTATGCGGATCTGTACAGACGCTATCAGACTTATGTTCGCAACTATGGCGATAACAAGATTTACAAGATTGCCTGCGGACCGAACGTGGATGATTACCGCTGGATGGAAACCGTGATGAGAGAAGCACATCCTTTCATGGATGCCATCAGTCTTCACTATTACACGATTCCTGGCGAATTCTGGACAGGCAAAGGCGCTGCTACCGGATTCAGCGAACAGGATTGGTTTACCACGATGAAGAAGGCGCTTCATATGGATGAATTGATTACGAGACATTCGGCAATCATGGACCAGTATGATCCTAACAAGCGGATCGGCCTCATTGTAGATGAGTGGGGGACCTGGTTTGACGTAGAGCCTGGCACCAATCCGGGCTTCCTGTATCAGCAGAATACGATCCGTGATGCTCTGGTGGCGGGTTTAACGCTGAATATCTTCCACGAGCATAATGATCGGGTGGTCATGGCGAACATTGCGCAGATTGTCAATGTGCTGCAGTCCGTCATTTTAACCGAAGGCGAGAAAATGATTCTTACTCCGACTTATCATGTGTTCGATATGTATAAAGTTCATCAGGACGCAGAACGTTTGGCTACCAACTACAGCGGCGCTGATTATGAGATGGACGGCGAGAAGATTCCGCAAGTATCCGTAACGGCCTCGAAGGATCAAGCCGGCAAGATCCATGTGAGTCTGTGTAATGTAAGTCATGCGGAGCAAAGTGACGTGACGATTCAGCTTCGGGGATTAAGCGGAGCGGTGTCCAAGATCGTAGGCCAGCAGCTAGCCTCCGATTCGCTGGACGCTCACAACACCTTTGAATCGCCGGAGACTTTGAAGCCGGCTGATTTCCATGCTTTTGAACAGGAAGGCGACGTTCTGCGTGCCAAGCTGGCACCAATGTCCGTTACCGTCCTCGAGATTACGGCAGGATAAACGAAGGGGATGTCGGATAATCGGTGCAAAGGTTGTCATGACGATTACCGGGTTAACGAGGAACAAATTACGCGCGTCCTATCTTCTCCAATGTTTACGTCTGACCGTTGCGTGCCGGATGGTGAGTATGATGCCCGTCTGCGTGCGTGCTTCTCTTGTCCAAAGCTGCACAGGGACACGACATGCACGCTGTGCGGCTGCATCGTACAGATCACTGCAAAGCTGAAAGACAAGCGATGTCCTTATCCGGGGCAGGACCGTTGGTCGGTTGCCCATAGCGCTTCATAGCCGAGTTATAGTAAGTCTGCTCTCATGGATGGATCATGGGAGCAGGCTTTTTTTAGTATGGGGGAACTTCCGTTATCTTTACAGAAACTCTCAACCTATGTTATGACTATTAGAAAAAAGATCAGCAGAACAGGGTGTGGACATGAAACGAGGAGGCTTTCTATACTACTGGACCGCGCATTCAAGCATTTCGCTTGCAGGCGTTGTCTACATCATGGTACTGACTACCTTTATGTATCAAGAATCCGGATCGGCCTTTATTGCCGCGTTATTCCCGCTGTTTAACGCAGTCGCACGGTTAGTCGCCGGCCTTACGGCTCCGCTTGTGATGGAGAAATTCGGCTTCTCCAAGCTTCTGGTGAGGCTTCAAGTCATGAAAGCCCTGTTGTTAACCGCATTGGTTATCGCATTTCCCTATATATCATCTCAGGTTTCCGTGCTGTGTATGTTTATCTTGTTCATTGCTTTTACCGAAGGATGGGGAAACCCGCTCATTCAGTCCATGGTTCCGAGAGTAGTTGCACCTGACCGGCTGGTTAAGGCTAACAGCTCTCTATCCGTGACCAGTCAATCCTTGCAGATTGCAGGATATACCTTCACGGGCTTTCTCGTTGTACAGTTTGGACATATGCCGACGTTAATCATGAGCTGCGTACTCATCTGGGTATCCGTGTTGTGCCTTTGGATCGCAGCACGCTCCATGAAGGAGAAGGAACCGGCTGCGGCGGGAGGAGCGAAACCAGGCTGGGAAGTGATTCGTGAAGGCTGGTTCTACCTGTGGCGAAATCCGACATTAAGAATCGTCACGATGATGGATATGATTGAAGGGATCGCGGGAACCATCTGGGTGGGGGCGATCACGCTGGTGTATGTCAAGGAAGTGCTGCATCAAGGCGAAGCTTGGTGGGGATTCATTAATGCCAGTTATTATATAGGCGCCATTGCGGGTGGGCTGCTGATGCTGCTCCTGTCTTCCTTTATCCAGAAAAATCTGATTCCATGCATGGCCGCAGGATCAGCGGTGTTCAGTTTGCTTACCCTGTGGTATGGCCTAAACAGTATCCCGATCATGGCATTGATCCTATGCATTTCAATGGGACCAGCCTATCAGCTGCGGGATGTGGCGCAGCAAACCGCGCTCCAATCCAGTGTGGATCAAGAGCTGCTGCCGAAAATCTACGCTTCGCGTGATATTTTGCTGTCCACGGTAACGAGTTTATCGATTGCGTTCATGGGTCTAATTGCGGATACACTCGGCATTCGCATGGTGTACATTGCAGGCTCCATCTGTATTGCGATATCCGCAGGGTTGTCGTTCGCGCTTCTGAGACTGCAGAGGAAATCGGCTATAGCGGCCGAAAAGGGCGGTAGCAGCTTTTCATAACATGTAAAAAAAAAGAGCCGTACCATTGGATCAGGATCTTGGGAGACTGATCGTCAGGTGCAGCTCTTTTTAAGATAGCAGAACGTATAAACTTCGGAGGATGTGCTGCCTGATATCGCAAGAAAAACTACCGTTAAACGCGGTCTGACTTCTTAGAGAGTACGTCGTTGGACGTTTTTCTTTTCGCCTGGATTACCGGCGAACCTTTGCGTATCCTTTAGGCTTTGTTTTTCTTGCCAAACAACGAATCGACCGAGAGCAGGCTGCTGCCGCTAAGGGCAAGATGAACGGCCATAGCCAGCAAGGCAATATCCAATTCATAGCCACCCAGGAAGCCCATGCCGAGCTTGGCCTGAAAAATAGCTACGACAAGCACAACGCCAAGAACAAGGGAAGCAATTCTCGTTCCCAAACCGATAATCAATGCAATACCACCCACAATTTCGATAATGGCCACAACGGTCGCCATGAATGCGGGGATTCCCAAACTGGCGAAAAAGCCCTCGATGTTGCCGATGCCGCTCTGGAATTTATCCAAACCGTGAGCCAAAAAGATGACGCCCAGAATAACCCGAATAATGAAAGTACCCATAGAAGAATAGCTACGCATGAATGGTAACAGCTCCTTATTTTTAAGTGGTTATCAACTAACTTTTATATAGCTGAAACTATAGAATGTATCATACTCAATTATGCTTTTGATTGTCAAGTAACTTACTAAAAATAATCAGGTTCCCCGATTCAGTGTCTGGGACGGTATTCTGTCGGCGACTGCCCGGTCCAGCGGCGGAATTGCCTTGAAAAATGGCTGGCTGAGCGAAAGCCGAGTTTGTCGGCAATCGCCGTCATTGGCAGATGGGTCGTGACCAGCAGCTCTTTGGCTAGGGTGAGCTTTTGTCGGCTGATATATTGTCTTGGCGATATTCCGTAAACTTGGCGAAACAACTTGCTGCATTGGCTGCGGCTTAAATTCAGCTCTTTGGATACGGCTGCGACAGAGATCTCATCTGTGAGCCCTGATGACAGCTTCTCTTCAATGGCATGCGCCGCATCGGCTGCAAGCAAGGAAGACGGCTTGTGGGAGCCTGATACTGCCTGTGTCAATGAAGGCAGCTCGACCTCATCCTGCACCTTCAGGAGAGAAAGCACATCGTGGATGATGAGCAATGTGTAGGATTGGAGCAGCAGTCTGTCTTCAAAAGTGAGATTGTATTCAGCCCTCGGGTTCTCAGGTTGAAGCGAATGGGCTTCCGGCTGACTGCGTCGAACGATTCCCTCCAGCTCTTGAACGTATGCCTTCAGATTGCTGTGCGCGCTTTCCTGCTGGAGAATGTGGCGGTAAGGGGCAGCGGATAATGAGCTTCGAATTTCCTGATCATCGAGATCAAAATGAACATTAAAGTATCCATATGGCCCGTTGGCCAGATTCGTGGTTTGATGGGGGACTCCGGATTTGATCAGAAGCCATTCTCCTTGCCGCAGCGTAAAAGACTCCCGATGAATTTCCTGCAGGACCTCGCCTTCCAGACAGTACAGCAGCTCAAACAGGTGATGATGATGCCTCGGATAACTCCAGCCGGGCGGCTGGGAATCAAAATGGCATCCCGTTACTTGAAGCGTGTGAATTATATTGGGAAAGCGAAAAGCGGTATCCATAATGGTCATGCTCCTTTTGCTTCGAAAATTCCAATGATTATGCCATATATTGTATCATAATAGGTTCTTCTCGATTCTGAATATTCGGCACAAAAGGTATAAAGAATGCTCCATTTGGAGATTGAGCAGCACGAGCTTTTGATAGATGATGACAATAGCAAGCAAAATGATACGAGCAGGGAGGAAACAGGAAATGAAAGCTCAATTGAAAGCGGTTAATCAACAGTTCGTGCTCGGGGATGAGCCGATCCAGATTCTGTCGGGTGCCGTACATTATTTTCGGATCGTACCGGAGTATTGGGAAGACAGACTAATGAAGCTGAAAAGTTGTGGATTAAACACCGTGGAAACCTATATACCCTGGAATTTGCACGAACCCAAGGAAGGACAATTTACGTTTGATGGCATTGCCGACTTGGAAAGATTCGTCCAAATCGCCGGTGATCTCGGGCTGCATGTGATCCTTCGGCCAAGCCCTTACATATGCGCAGAATGGGAATTTGGCGGGCTGCCGTCCTGGCTGCTGCAGTATCCAGATATCCATCTGCGATGCATGGATCCGTTGTATCTGGAGAAGGTTGACCATTATTATGATGAACTGATTCCGCGGCTGGTTCCGTTATTAACCTCCAATGGAGGCCCGGTGATTGCAATGCAAATCGAGAACGAGTACGGGAGCTACGGAAATGATACGGCATATCTGGAATACTTGAAGGATGGCTTGATCAAGCGGGGCGTAGATGTATTGCTGTTCACCTCGGATGGTCCCACCGACGGGATGCTGCAAGGGGGAACCGTTCCAGGCGTGCTTGCCACCGTTAATTTTGGTTCAAGAACGGAGGAGGCATTTGCCAAACTGCGGGAATATCGGGCCGAAGACCCTCTGATGTGCATGGAATACTGGAATGGATGGTTTGATCATTGGCTGAAACCTCATCATACCCGGGACGCGGAAGATGCTGCCGCCGTATTCAAAGAGATGCTGGACTTGAATGCATCCGTGAACTTCTACATGTTTCATGGTGGAACAAATTTCGGATTTTATAACGGGGCGAATTATCACGAGAAGTATGAGCCGACGATCACCAGCTATGATTATGATGCCCCACTCTCAGAGTGCGGGGATGTAACAGCTAAGTACGAGGCTATTCGCAGCACGATTGCGAAGCATCAGGGAAAAGAGCTTTCTGATTTTCCAAGTTTGCCTCAGCCCGTCAAGAAAAAAAGCTATGGCTCGGTTCGCATGACGCATTATGCCGACTTGCTGGAGCATCTGCCGACGCTATCCGAGGCGGTGAAACGTACAACACCTGTACCGATGGAACTGCTGGGTCAAAGCTATGGCTTCATCGTTTATGCAACGGATATTTCCGGACCTCGCCAGGGAGAGTCGTTGCATCTGCAAGAGGTGCATGACCGGGCACAGGTATTCCTGGACGGTAAGTATCAGGGGACGGTTGAACGCTGGAATCCCCAAGCCCTCCAGTTCGATGTTCCGGCAGCCGGCGCCAAGCTTGAGATCGTTGTTGAGAATATGGGGCGTATCAATTACGGCCCGAAGCTGAAGGACTATAAAGGAATCACTGAGGGAGTCCGGATGAACAACCAGTTCCTGTATGACTGGAGCATCTATCCTGTGCCGCTTGACAATCCCAATGCGGCACCGTTTCAACCGCTTACGGGTCCGTTTGAACAGCAGGATCGCCCTACCTTTTATCGGGGTGAATTCTCGGTGGATGACATTGGAGATACATTTATCCGCTTGGACGGATGGGGAAAAGGGGTTGTTTGGGTCAATGGCTTCAACCTGGGGCGTTACTGGGAACAAGGACCGCAAGCAGCGCTTTACCTGCCTGGACCCCTGCTGAAGCAGGGCCGCAATGAAATCTTGGTGTTTGAGCTGCATCATACCGAAACAGCAAGCATCGAACTTGTTGATCAACCCGACTTGGGTTAATTAGGGTGTGGGTAGGCAAACGATCATAATCAATAAAAGGGAGCCCTCTTGTACTTATAAGAGGGCTCCCTTAGTGTTCAATGAATCATAGGATTAGACCAACTGCTTACGGACTTTTAAATAACGGTACAGAAGGATGCCAAAGAGCGAGCATAGGATGGCACACAATCCGATGAAACCATAACCCGCCTGAAGCCCGCGCAGCAGCCCGAGCTCTGTTCCGCTGCCGTACATTTGCTTGAAGCCGTTCGTGATCGCTCCGATCGCGTAATTGCCGATAACGCTGCCGATTCCCATCATGGTGACGATGAACGTAATCGCGGTGTCGCTCTCTTTCGGATATCTTTTGGCAATGAGCGCCATGACCGTCGGATAAATCGGAGCAATTCCAATGCCTGCTGCCGCGAACAGGAACGCATAGGATTCTCCGCCAAAGATTGCAATAAACGTGCATACGCCAGTCAACGCGGACAGGATGATGATGGACAGCGTGAAGCCGATCCGGTCCGTTATCGGGCCGAGCAGCAGGCGTGCTGCCGAGAAGCAGAGGAAGAAGGCGGACAGCATCCCGGCAGCAGCCGTAGGTTCCCATTTGTACGATTTTTCAAGAAAGTTTACGAGCCAACCGCCAACTGCCATCTCCGATACGACACCGAAGGATAGAATCATGACGACCAGCCACAGTGCAGGATCTTTAACTAACAACTTAAGCGGGGTTCGTTCCGTTTCGGATAGATCGTCCCCGGGAAACTTGCTCATGAGTGCCGGGATCATTGGCAGCACGGATAACATCAGCATGGCCAGATACATGCCCCGCCAGTCCAGCGTGTAATTAAACACGGTTACGGTCATGAGGCCGGATGCAATCATCGGTGCCACAGTTGAGCTGATTCCGTAGAAGAAATGGGACAGGTTCATCATCGTGCCTGTGTTTCGCACAAAGATCCGGGCAGCCAATATGGCGAGGCCGATCTCCAGCATACCGTTTCCAATGTACATAAAGAAATAGGATGCGGTAAACATCGGGTAGCTGTGCGACAGGAAGATCAACACACCCGAGATAGCCATCGAACCGAAGGCGGCCATACTGACCCACTTGATCCCGATCTTCCGCGTTAACAGCGCAGTGAAAGAGCAGGCAATCAAGTACCCGAGCGCGTTCAGGGATAGCAAGGTGCCGATCTGCATTTCATCCAGGTGGAAATCGAATTGGATCCTTGGAATGGCGGGTCCCTTAATGTTTTCCGATATTCCAAATATGATAAAGCCCAGAAAGATGGTTGCCAGATGAAGGGTGTAGTCTTTGCTGAATTTAGGTTTTGCTTTCGTTTGAAGGTCTGTATTCACGGTTATTCCCCAATCGTCATCGTTGAATTTTACATTGCACTTGTATCGGATATCATCATATCCAGAGCAAGCCGCTGCAGGCCGGCTATATAGTCATGCTCCCACTCGCGAAGCAGCATTTCGGGCAGATGGCGCTCGGGTACGTAGGCGGAAGCCCGGTCTTTAATGGAGAGCAGGGTGGAGGGCAGGAGGTTATGCTCACACCACAGAATGGCATCCGGATTGAGAATCGCGGTGAAGGCGGCGCTTAATCGGCTTAACGCATCAATTTGCTCCTCATCCGGCTCGATAAGACTGCTCATGACGGCACTTTTACGCTCCAATACATCTTGAAAATTGTTGTCTTTGCTCATCGGTACATAACCGATCTCACCCGTAAAGAACGACTTGCCCCGAACGACGTTTCCATTGATCAGCAGCCCCGCCCCCGGTCCATTGTGTCCGAAATACACGTATACAAGAGAAGCCTCCTCCGTACGGCTCAGATTCTGATAGCCAAGCACGGCCGCATTCATGTCATTCTCCACGATGACAGGAATGGAGAACAGGTTCTCCAGGTAAGATTTGAGGTCGTAATCCTGGAATGTCCCGTACAACGGCACGTGAAAAACGACGCCATCACGAACCGCAGCCGGCATGCCGACCGCAATCGAGCGGATTTTCGGATAACGGTGGATCCAGCTTCTTAGCTGGGAAGCCAGCGCTTCCGGTCCAAGCTGGAGTATGCCGTCTTCAGTTTGTCGTTCGACCAGATCGCCGTTCCAGTTAAAAATGGTGTATACGCTCCGCTCCTTCTCATAATAAACGGCGAGACCCAGCATATAGTCCGGGTTAAAAGCGTAGCGGTTTGCACGTCTCCCGCCGCTGGACTCATCCAGCCCGAGCAGGGTAACTTCGCCTTCCTGCGCCATCTGTTCCAGCACTTTGCTCACCGTTGGAAAGCTGATGCCGAGCCTGTCACTAAGCTCCGCTTTGGTTCCGCTGCCGAGCTCCAGTAGGGAAGCGCGGAGCGCGCGCCGCACGGCGTATTTCATGGATTGCGGTGTGGGTAAAGGTTCTTTGCGCGTATCCATCACCACTCCCCTTCCTTTTTAAATAGGTTTAATAAGTATCTGGTGAAGATTATTGCACATCTGAAATAAGGGTGCAAGAACAATTTTGCTGGTTAAGACGGTTGACAACTGCAAGACTCCATGAGAAAATGTACGCGCGTACATAAATTGCAGGAGGCTTGATGAATATCGCTAGTCGTAAAGAGGTAGCACAGCTTGCCGGCGTTTCGGAAGCGACGGTATCCCGTGTATTGAACGGGGTCGGACCTATCAAGGAAGAGACCAAGCAGCGGGTGCTGGAAGCGGCGGATCGGCTTGGGTATACCCCGAGTGCGCTTGCCCGAAGTTTTGCCCGCCGAAGAAGCGGTAACCTGGGCGTTGTCATGCCCTACCTGCCGAAAGCCCGCATCTTCTCCGCTTATTATTTTTCCGAAATATTAAGCGGCATTGGCAGTAAGGCGCTGGAAAGCCAATATGACCTATTGATGCTGTTCCGTGAGCCCGGCGGTTCAATGGACTACTTGAATCTGTTCCGCACCCAGAAGGTAGACGCTTGCATTATTCTTGGTGCCCGGGATGATGAAGGCGAACGTGCGGCCATCAAACAGCTGAGCGAAGCGGATCACCCTTATTGCCTGATTAATCAATACTTTGACGGCGAGGCGTTTCACGTTATGGATGCCGATCATGTGGATGGCAGCTATCAAGCCGTTCATCACTTGACGCAGCAGGGATTTCGGAACATTGCTTTTCTTAATGGGCCGCCTCAGTATTCCAACAGCCGCGATCGGTTGAAGGGGTACAGCCGGGCACTGAATGAAGCGGGAATCGTGCTGGATGAAACTTTGCTGTTCGAAGGTAACTTCAGCCGCAAAAGCGGTTATGCCGCTGCCGAGCAGGTCGCCGGGAAGCTGGACTGTATTGAAGCCGTATTTGCCGCCAATGACCGCATGGCGATTGGACTTCAGCAGGGGCTGCGTGCGCTAGGCATTTCAGAGGAGCGAATGCCTGCTTTTGTCGGGTATGACGATTCGGAAGCCGCCGAGCTGTGCACGCCGCCGCTTACCAGCGTGAGGGTTCCGTTCTATGAACTGGGATGCCTTGCAGCGGATCATGTGCTTCGTATGCTGGACGCCTCCGATCTGCCAGAAGGCAGCGAAACGAACGCAGTGCTCCATCGCCAGCTGCCAACTCGCCTGGTAATCCGTGCATCTTCGCTTCATCGAAATGAATAACTCTTATTTAAGGAGGAATGAAGGATGAAACAATTACGTGTCGGCATGATTGGTTATAAATTTATGGGGAAAGCCCACAGCAATGCTTACCGGAGCCTGCCGATGTTTTTCCCGGAGGCGCTGAAGCCTGAAATGGTGGCGATCTGCGGCCGCAATGTGTCGGCCGTGCAAGCAGCTGCGGATCAATTGGGCTGGAGTGAAAGCGTTACCGATTGGAAGGAGCTTGTCAATCGGGAAGATATCGATCTGATCGATATCAACGCCCCAAGCGATGCCCATAAGGAGATTGCCATTGCCGCGGCGAAGGCGGGGAAGCATATATTTTGCGAGAAGCCGCTTGCCTTGACCTTGGCGGATGCCAGAGAGATGCTGCAGGCGGCGGAAGAAGCGGGAGTTACCCATATGGTTGGGTTTAATTATAGATTTTCGCCAGCTGTAAGACTGGCCAAGAAGCTGGTTGAGAGTGGAAGATTGGGTCAGATTTATCATTTCCGTGCTTGGTTTTTGCAGGATTGGATCATGGACCCGCAATTCCCGCTGGTATGGAGATTGCAGAAGGAAGTGGCCGGATCCGGATCGCATGGGGATCTTGGTGCCCACCTGATCGATCTCGCGCATTATCTGGTCGGTGATATGCAGGAAGTGATCGGAATGAGCGAGACCTTTATCAAGGAGCGTCCCATTGCCAGCGAGATGACCGGGTTAAGCGCAAAAGGAAGCACAGGCGGTCCCATGGGGAAAGTGACGGTAGATGACGCCACGTTGTTCATGACCCGCTTCGAGAACGGGGCGCTTGGCAGCTTTGAGGCGACGCGCTTTGCCGCAGGGCACCGCAGCACCAATTCCTTTGAGATCAACGGCAGCTTGGGCAGCGTCAAATTCGATTTTGAACGAATGAATGAGCTGGAGGTTTACTTTACGTCCGACGATGAGGATGTTCAGGGCTTCCGCCGCGTACTGGCAACCGATCCCGTTCACGATTATATGGAGGCATGGTGGCCGCCGGGACATACGATCGGTTTCGAGCACACCTTTACGCATGAAATCCTGGAGCTATCGACCGCTATTTCCGAGGGAAGGCAGCCTGTGCCGAATTTCGAGGATGGCGTGAAATGTCAGGCTGTGCTGGAAGCCGTGGATAAATCCATTGAAGAACGCCGCTGGGTGCGGTTGTCGGAAATGTAATCAAGTCATTTGGCCAATTCTGGCCGGACACATAAAAAAGGAGTGCTACACATGAAAAAGGCTTTGATCGTATGGGGCGGCTGGGACGGACATGAACCTGAGCAGGTTGCCGGCATTTTCGCGGAATTGCTTCGGGCTGAGCAATATGAGGTTGAGGTATCCGACACGCTGGATGCTTTTAATGATGCAGAGAAACTTCAGGCCTTGGATCTGATCGTGCCGGTATGGACGATGGGAGAAATATCGAAGGAGCAGGTGGGCAACGTATCGCTTGCCGTGCAGAAGGGAACCGGCTTGGCGGGCTGTCACGGCGGCATGTGCGATTCGTTCCGCAACAATGTGGATTGGCAGTTCATGACCGGAGGTCAATGGGTTGCGCATCCGGGTAACGATGGCGTGAAGTACCAGGTTGAGATTAAATCGAGCTCCAGCCCGCTGGTGGAAGGGATGCAGGATTTCACGGTGGTCTCCGAGCAGTACTATCTGCATGTGGATCCGGCCGTTGAAGTGCTGGCAACCACTCGCTTTCCGGTTGTGGCCGGACCGCATCTGCTGAACAAAGCGGTTGATATGCCGGTAGTATGGACGAAGCGCTGGGGATATGGACGGGTCTATTACAATTCCCTCGGCCATCATGCCGACATCGTCGATATGCCGCAGGTGAAGGAAATGATGCGCAGGGGACTGCTCTGGGCTGCTGAAGGAAAAGCATTATATTCGGGTTCGGACATGAGTGTGTTTACGGAAGGTCAAGGCTACACAGGCATGGGAGACAGCCAATAAGGCAGAAGGAGACTTGGATCATGAAGAAAGTAAAGGTTGGCATCATTGGCTGCGGAAAAATCAGCGGCATCTATATGGAAAACTGCCATAAGTTCGATATCCTGGAGCTGACGGCGTGTGCGGATATCGATCGTGCCCGTGCCGAGGAACAGGCTGCCAAGTATCATATTCCGAATGTATACACTACCGATGAGCTGCTTGCAGATCCCGAGATTGAGCTGGTCATTAATCTGACGATACCTGCACTACACGCGCAAATTATGCTGGATGCACTGCAAGCCGGCAAGCATGTGTACGTGGAAAAGCCCCTTGGGGTAACCCGTGAAGAGGGTAAAGCGGTGCTGGATATGGCTGCGTCCAAAGGACTACTCGTCGGATGTGCTCCAGAGACATTTCTTGGAGCCGGTATCCAAACGGCACTGAAGCTGATTGAAGACGGGCGCATTGGCAAGCCGATTGCAGCGACCGCATTTATGATGAGCCGCGGACATGAGCATTGGCATCCCGATCCGGAATTTTATTACGCCGCCGGTGGTGGTCCGATGTTCGATATGGGGCCTTACTACCTGACGGCGCTGGTTCAGCTTCTGGGACCGATCCGTCGTATTAGCGGCATGACCGGAACGGCCCTTACGGAGCGGACGATTACCAGTGAGAAAAAACAGGGTCAGAAAATTCAAGTGGACATTCCTACTCACGTGGCTGGACTTATGGAGTTTCATAACGGCGCGATTGGCACGCTGATTACGAGTTTTGATGTATTTGGAGGCAGCACGCTTCCTAATATTGAAATCTACGGCACTAAGGGCACGATGCTCGTCCCGGATCCCAACGGCTTTGGCGGCTCGGTTCAATATCGATTGACCGGAGAAACCGAGTGGACGGAAGAGCCGCTGCTTCCCGGGTATAACGAGAATACAAGAGGGATCGGCCCGGCGGATATGGCCTACGCCATCCGCAGCGGAAGAGCTCATCGTGCGAGCGGCGAGCTTGCCTATCATGTGCTTGAAGCCATGTGGGGCTTCCATGATGCTTCCGATGAAGGCAAGCGCTATGAGATGGTCAGCACCTGTGATATCCCGGCGCCGCTCCCGCTTGATTTGCAGAAATACATCCTTGATCAATAATAGGATGATTTAAGAAAGCGGCTTAACCCGAAAGGTCCAAGCGGACCACGGAGTAAGCCGCTTTATGCTGTGCACGTATATACGTTCCCCTGTAAACGAACGATCCTGATTATATGGGCCAAGTATAACTTAAGGTCATTCTTTCACGACAAGACCGAATATTTTGGTTAACGGGATGGCTTGATGCGGCGATATGATGCATCCTTGAAGATCTTCCAGGGTCACGCCAATGTTATGAAAGTCCGTTCGGCTTAAGTCGATTCCCGCAAGCTTCGTGCCGGAGAACTGCGACTGGTCGATCTGGCAATCCACAAATTCCACCTTGCTTAATTCGGAATGATAAAAATCCGATTTTATGAGCGAGGTGGATTGGAAGGACACCTGCTTCATGTTAGCAAAACGGAACGTAGCGTAGTCGCCCGTACAATGATCGAATACGACATTACGGATGGTGGCTGCCGTCAAGTCGAGCCCCAGAATTTTGCAATGATTGAATTGTACGCGGTACATAATGGCCTCACTGAGATCGACGTTGGACAAGTCGCAGTGGTTAAACACAAGATCCGTTAGTTCGGCATGGTGGAGCGTGACGTGCTGGAACGTAACATTATGGAATATCATTTGATCGAATTGAACCTTGTCGGCTGAAATATAAGACAGGGTCTCGTCCTGACAAGAGGACTGAATGAATGAGGATTCATCGTCAACACCGGCATCGGATAGAATCATAGGCTCAAGCTGCTTGGGGAGCTTGGGTTTCACGATTTTGACTGGGGATGATGGAGTGGCTGTATTGTTGTTAGAATTGCTTTTGCTATTGGATGACATGAATTCTCCTCCAAATATAGAAATAAGTATAGAGATGATCCTATAGAGTCTTTCTACGTTCTTTCTCTGATGACAGACCGCGTATAGCGGAGTTTTGAAATGACCCGGTTTCGTTGTATAGAAGTATATCATGTCCTTATCCGATTGTCCGGTCCCTGGAATTGATGGCCGCGTCCAAGGTACCGCCAAGCCGATTCGGAGACCACGCCAGCAGACTGACACGGCCATTGCCCGTCAGATCGCCAAGGAAAGGTGTCATCCGTTCTCCGGCAACCCAGGGCCCAAACCGTTCTTCCTGCCGCCCGAAGGCGGTCCCGGAGCTATATAGAACGAACCAGTTCCCTGCGGTGTGTTCAATGAGAATTAAATCTTCCAGCCCATCGCCATCCACGTCGCCAAGCATCATGGATATGGATGAACCCATTGGACTCTTGGAGGAATACCAATCTCCCGCGTCCACGAGCTGTTTCCCGGTGCTTAACCAGACCTGGCATGTGCCTGAGTCGGAATTCCACACAACCAGGTCATCCAGCCCATCGCCATTCACATCTCCTATGGAGAGTATCATGCCTTCACCCCGTACGGAAACCTCATGCTGAATTAGGGGAGAATTAAAATCACGCCCGGAGCTATAAGCAATGGCGGCTTTCCCTGTAACAGGGTCCCATAAAAATAAATCATGTCTGCCGTCCCCGTCAAAATCTCCCGTAAGAGCTTTCCAGTCCACGGCTCCAGATTCACAGAGCCAATGACCCGAAGGTACTAAACGGCTGCCTGAGCCCAATGCAACCTCACATATCCCAAGCTCCGCATTCCATACAGCCGCATCGATGCTGCCATCTCCATCATAATCGCCAGCCATCGCAGTCCCACCCGGGTATAGCGGCCAGTCTGCCAACATGGGGCGTATATATCGTATGCCATTATGGATTTTCATGGGGAACCCGACCTCAAGAGCAGCGTCGTACCATAGGTTGTTGGTCTCGTCCCGGACGATCCATCGATCCGGCAGCCCTTGTCTCTTGGCGTGCAGAAACTTAGGGTCTTTCATGGCCATCCTGTCCAGCAATCGGGTTTCCCTGAAATCCGGTATGAAGGGCATGATCGAGGTTATGGACACAAACGTTTTAGACTCTCTCTTGAAGGCTTGAATGATTCTTCTGAGCGGTGAATGCTCGTCATACTGTACAGTGCCATCAGCAAGGAAGCGGATATAGGGAAATTCGAGATAGGGGTGGTAAAAGAATGAAGCCAGTTCGCGTGGACCTGTGAAATCCTGCAATGTCCGTTCCATCCGAGTGACTTCTTCCTCGATCTTATCACCTGCCACATAATAAAGCGGAGTGGGAACGTAGATCGTCCCGTTCGTTAACGGATCGTCCGGGATGTGCTGTAGTGCGGCTGTCCTTGCATCCGGGCTGGAAGGCGGTGATTCATAGAGGATGCCGTTACAGATCTCGATAATATGCCGCTGGACAGATGAAGCGGTATAATGAGGAGTTTCATACCAAACCGCCGGAAGACCAGCTCTTTGAAACATCTTATGAGCCTGCTGTATCCGCTGATAAGCATAAGATTGCTGCAGCTGACGGAGCGAATGGACCGTTTCGGGCGGGTCATCTGGAGGACAGTCGGCGCTGCATTCGGAATAAGCAAATTCGAATCCGTCGCCGCTAACCGATCCCCCGTACTGATGCGTATATCCATGAATACCAATCGAGGCGCCAAGGTCTACCATCGTCTGCAGCAGCCGGACAAATCGAAGGGAAGCTCCATCATGCTGATCATCTATCGACCGATCCACATGATGTGCCGGATCTACATACCGCGGAATGACGGCCAGATGAAAGGGAATCTGCAGCTGATGCAGGAACTGTGCGATTACCAGCAGCTTTGCCTGTTGTTCTTCCGTCTCATACCAGCCGCCCGGACCGATATCTTCAAGCCGTATCAATGCCTTATTCAATCAAGATGCGCTCCTTCCAATGCCAGCTGTTTTCGAGATAGCGATATCCGGATATATTTATGCCGGGAATGGGCATTTCGTCATCGGGGATGAAGCGTTCACGAAGAAAAAAGAGGATCGCGGAGCGTGTCCGCGAATACATAGGGATTAAGATATGGACAGGAGGAAGAGGAAGTTCATGCATATTAGACACGCAAATGAACAGGATGCAGCAGGCATCGCTAACGTCCATGTGAACAGCTGGAAAACGACGTATAAGGGGATCGTGGAAAATCGCTTTTTAGAAAATTTGTCTGCTGCGGATCGGGTTGAAAGCTGGCGCCGTAAGCTTGCCAATATGCCGGAGGACGAACAACTTCTGGTCATTGCCGATGAAGATGGCAAGGTATACGGGTTCATGTCTTACGGCACGGAGCGAGAGCAGAAGATTTCTGATGAAGGAGAACTATACGCGATCTATCTCCTGAAAGAGATTCAGGGGATGGGCTGGGGACGGGAGTTGTTTGCGAGGCTGAAGGAGTTTCTGCAAAAGAACGGGTATCGTTCTTTACTGGTCTGGGTGCTGGAAGGTAATTCGGCTGAGCATTTTTATAAACATATGGGCGGTCAGGAACGGAGACGAAAAGAAATTGTAATCGGCGGAAAAACGCATACGGAAGTGGCTCTGCTGTGGAGTTCCATTGACCGGATTGGCTCCTTCTCCTGAAAAATGCCCCGCTTAAGTTTACATTAGAGAGGGAATCTATTATGATGAGGATATACCCCGGTGGGTAATTGTTTTGCCGACCTGAGGAGGTTTGTATTTGAGTATAATTCCGATAGGTCCTTTTATGATGAGGGCCGACATCGTGATTTTTCTGATCTGTGCGGCGGCCGGATTTGCTGCGCTTCGAATTCGTTTGCGCCAGATGCCGCAGCGGGAATGGATCCTGGACACTTATTTATCTGTACTTATCATCGGTTTTATTTCATGGAAATTCGGGATGCTGGTGTTCGATCCGATCCGCACCATTCAGCATCCCGCCTCGCTTATTTACATGACCGGCGGCACGAAGGGAATATGGCTTGGGGCCGTTCTAGCCCTGGTCTACGCAGCTCTGCGCTGGAACAAAAAAAGGGAGAATTCAGGTTTGCTGCTGAAGTCCGCACTGTTGTCGGCAATTGCAGGCGGATGGGCCGGGTATGTATTCCAGTGGTTGTGGGCGGACGGGGCCGCTGTAAACTCTTCATTATTCTATATGCTATTATTCGGCATATTGCTAACGATGAGCTGGCTTCAATTCCATTCTCCGCTGTCCCGCTTTCTTACTCTGGGATTAGGAAGAAATGGAGCGGTGCTGCTCATCATGGGGGCTCTCTTCGTGTGGGTAATCTATGACTTTGCTTTGACCGCGGGCAGCGAGCGAGAAGCGAACGTATCTCCGAATGTGGAAAGCAATTCGGATACCATTGCTGAAGGCTTAAAGCCCGGACTTCGCGCACCGGATTTTTCGCTGATGAATCGGGAAGGGCAGGAGGTCAAACTGTCCGATTATCGGGGGAAAACCGTTCTTCTGAACTTCTGGGCCTCCTGGTGCCCGCCATGCAAGGTAGAAATGCCCTATATGCAGGATTTTTACGACAAATATCAGGATGAGAATGTAATCATTCTGGCTGTCAATATGACGCATTTGGAAAATAGCATGAGTGAGGTGCAATCTTTCATCGAGAAAAATGGCTTAACCTTCCCTGTCCTATACGACCAGAGCGGAGCAAGCACGAGACGATATGAGGTGGTGGCCTATCCAACCACCTACGTCGTTAAGCCGGATGGTGTGATATCAGAGCGGTTCCAAGGCGCTATCGACGAAGATTTAATGGTTAGGGCCTACCGTAAGGCTAGTGATAAGTAAGGTTCAATTGCGGATTTTTGGTGACGTGGACATCTATCTCTGCCGCCTTCTCCCCAGGGGGAATATAATACACAAACGCTGGGGAGGGGGAGATAGAGTGCAGCCAATACCAATTTCGGCAGAAGGATGCAAAGGTTACGTCGGCAAAACCGTTTGCGCTGTCATGCGTGATGGAACAGAAGTCGTGGGGACCATACGCGGTGTACATGATCGAGGCCTTGAACTCGAATTTGCGAACCCATCCGCATATATATTGTCCACAAAAGGCAAGAAGGGCAAAAAATCTTCGAAGTCTACTAAAGGCGGTGCGCACACGTCCGCATTCGGACCTTACGGTTACGGCGGATATGGTTGGGGAGCCAATGTGTTTGCTTGGGAAGCCATTGCGCTGTTGTTCCTCATTCCGTTTTTGTTTATTTAAGCGGTCAAAAAGGCTTTAGATTACGGGCGCAGTGTTTTTATAGAAGAGACAGGCGGGGAAATCCCCGGTACTGTCTCTTTTTTTTAGATATCAGAAAGTATAAACTTCGAAGCATGGGCCTTCCTGATACCGCAAGAAAAACATCCTATAAACGAGGTCTGTCTTCTGAGAAAGTTCGTCGATAGACGCTATTCTTTCTTGTGCTAGCCTTATACATTACGAGTGGAGTGGGCATTGTGGATGGGTTCAACGGATGTATTCGATTGACTGAGCAGCCATATAACCGGTGTGAATGAGACAAGAAAACAGCTGCCCGCCAGAATCGGAAGCAAAGACCATTCGGCGATGGAGTATCCAAGAAACGTCTGCCATCCAATGGCGATTAATCCGAGCAAATACGCCAAGCCGCTAATATGGATCAGTATCGGTTTAACCGCAGGATTGACGGATTTTCTGATGGACAGCCACGCCATAAAAGGGATCGCCTGCAGAGCATGGAACCCTAGACCGTGCAGCCAGATGATATTGCCGTCGATCCCGGTATAGCGTCCCGCATTGATGGAAATCCATATGCCGGCTGCAAAAGATACCAGCACCGCGATCATGGCATAACGAATGCCGAGTCCGAGTTCCGGATGGGCTTGCATTACACGCTTGCGGAAGTACTGTGCGCCAAGGATCAGGTAGAATACGATAAGCAGAATCGCAACAGCAGGAAAAATAGCCGAGATGACATGATCAAAGGTCGAGCCGTTCTGTACGAACCGCGGATCGACACCGCGGAAGTTTTGAACGGTTTCGGCGAAGTAGGAGAACAGAACGAGCGGAATATAACACCAGCGGTAGATCGATTTGCTTCGAGGCCTCATACCGGAAACCGGTAAAATGATGGCGGTTGATATGATAAAGATCCCCAGGGCCGCGTTGAAGGAAAACGCTTTGGAGATATCTCCATCAGGCGAGACAGGTCCTCCATTCAGCAATACCCATATCCCGCATATTCCGGCTAACAAAAACCCGAGCAGCCCCGTCAGCAAAAGCCAAGTCTCCTGCTTATACAGCTTGATCGCCCGGTTCGTCGCTTCACGTGCAAGTTGATTCATATGAATGACACCCTCTCCGTAAATATGAATTGTCTATAATCTACAGGAGAATGGGGGTGACTTTAACGGGCTGGGGATGTAAGGGGACCCTGTACGCCGGAATGATTTCAAGGCTGGACTAAAGCCGGGGATGAAGCGAGTGTTAATCAGGACGGGAGAGGAACGGAGCCAGTTCTTTTTTACTAGATTAGGCACTAAGAAATGAACCTCTCGCTTGATTGCCCCTTTCCTGTATACCTACTAAAATTGAAAAATGTGGTTATTCACGAGTTCGACCGGTTAATAGGTTTATGGAATTGAAATTTGCATTTAGACTGCCTGAAGAGCAGAGGCAAAAAAGACAGAAGGGGCGTCCGTATTATGTCCAATCGAATTTTAGTTACACCCGAGCAGTTGGAGCAGGTATCCACGCAATTTGCGCAGTCAGGGCAACTTAGCAGCGATATGGTGGAGCGGCTCCAGCGAAGCATTCATGAAATGGAAGGCCAGTGGCAGGGGATGACCCGTGAGCGGTTTTTCGGGGATTACCAGCAAGCCAGGGCAACCATGATCAAATTCGTAGAGTGCTTACAATCGATATCCACCGAACTGAAGCAAATTTCCGTCAAATTCCGTTCCACGGATGAGATGGTGAACGGTGCTTCCGC
Source organism: Paenibacillus sp. QJM3NY_38 (assembly GCF_056173265.1). Lineage (NCBI taxonomy): Bacteria > Bacillati > Bacillota > Bacilli > Caryophanales > Paenibacillaceae > Paenibacillus > Paenibacillus sp. QJM3NY_38. The sequence goes on along the minus strand of NZ_CM149665.1, from coordinate 4,414,686 downwards.
TGGAGGAGCAGTTGCCGGTGCAGGTATTCTGGCTGGAGCAGCCTCCGGAACCGGAATCGCCACGGCAGCTGCAGCAGGCTCTGCAACCATGGCTTTCGGTGTTTCTGCAAAATCTTCAAGTAACCCGCTGGATGCAGCACTTAAAGGTGTAAATGTGGAAGGCAGCGTAATCAAGCATGAAGAGAATGGGTTATTCGCCAAAGCCATAACAGGCAGCGCAGGAGCCAGCCTTACCGAAGGAGCGCATGCCAGCGGGGCCGTTGTAGAAGCAGGCTATGCTAATGATCATGTCGAAGGATCGGTTAGCCTGGTTAAGGCCGAGGTTGAGGCGGCCGTTAAGGATGGCACGCTCAGTGTTGGGGCTGAAGCTACATTAAACAAGTATGAAGGCGGCGTGAATATTCCGCTTCCATGGACGGATAAGGAGCTGCATATTGGAGGTTCCGCTTCACTCGGCGTACTCGGCGCATCCGCTGAGGTGGGGAAAAGCGGTTTAAAGTTCCACGTGCCGTTAGGACCTGGAGCAAGCCTTGTCGGGCTCGGAGGAGCGATTACGGTAAAATAGAAGGGGGAGCACCGCCGATGAGCGATAAACAAAAACGGTTCAAATACATAATGGTGATCATTGCTGTTGTCGGTGTACTGGGCACCGTGATTCCCAATCTGCTTGACACAAGTTACGCAGCTGCGGAAAAAGCAGTCATTTGCCTATCCTTTCTCATTGGAATACCGCTCGTTGTGTCGATTGTATATTGGATCGGTAAAAAAATATTGAAGGGTTGATTAACATGGAACAGCAAGAGCAAACGGAACAGAAGCTGCTGCCAATCGGATCTGTAGTCAAGTTCAAGGAATGGGACCAGACGCTGATGATCTATGGTCGGATGCAGAACGACTCCAAGACGTTGAAGCGTTGGGATTACGTGGCCTGCTTCTACCCTCACGGGAATCTGACCGCGGATTCCAATATCTTTTTCAACCATAAAGACATTTCGGAAATTGTATTTATGGGTTACGTCAATGAGGAAGAAATTGCGTTTCGTGATGCATTGATCGAAGGAATTGCGAAGGCGGATCAAATGGCAGCCGCAGGCCCGGACAAATCATAGGTTTATCATATAGCAGCATAGCAGCTCTGTTCAGAGGCAACTCTGGCAGGGCTGCTTTTTTGTTTGTAACAGATTCACAGTGCGTAATCAAATATAAATCTGTGTTTATTTTTGAAAATATACTATTCAAAGATAAACGGGCGTGATATTATGAGAAACAAATGAAAGCAAATTCATATGGTCAATCGGAGGGGAAACTTCATGGTTCAAAGCTTATGGGAACAGTCAAAGGCACAGCAGGCACAAAATACATTGGATGAGCTGGTCTACCGTTCGAATTTAATCGGGTCCGACCGGCGTGTATGCAACTGGGGCGGCGGCAATACATCCAGCAAAACAACGATTCAGGATTTTCGCGGCAAGGACATAGAGGTTATGTACGTAAAAGGCAGCGGATCGGATCTGGCTACCATGAAAGCGGGCAATTTCACAGGCTTGCGGATGGAGGACATCCGGCCATTGTTCGAAAGGGATTCGATGTCGGATGAAGAGATGGTGGCTTACCTGGGTCACTGCATGGTCGATTCGAAGCACCCGCGCGCATCCATTGAAACGCTGCTGCACGCGTTCTTGCCGTTTCGGCATGTGGACCATACACATCCGGATGCCATTATCAGCTTATGCTGCGCCCATAACGGCAAAGAATTAGCCCAGGAGATTTTTGGCGACCGATTTGTGTGGGTACCTTACGTTCGCCCTGGATTTACGCTGTCTAAGATGATTGCCGAAGGGGTGTTGGCTAATCCGAAAGCCGAGCTTGTGCTTATGGAGAAGCACGGGCTTGTCACTTGGGGCGATACATCGGAAGACTGTTACGCACAAACGATTCGTATCATTAGTGAAGCTGAAGCCTTCATCGAAGCGCGAGTGAATAACGACAAGCTGTTCGGTGGCCGGAAGTTCGCCCCACTGGCCTCGGAAGTGCGCCGCAGCATTGCCGCCGAAGTGATGCCCGCGGTCCGCGGTGCCGTCAGCGATGTGAAGAAGATGATCCTGTCCTTCGACGATCAAGAGGATGTGCTGGACTTTGTCGGCGGTATCGATTCGCCGAAGCTGTCCCAAGTAGGCGCAGCTTGCCCCGATCATCTGGTTCATACCAAGGTAGTTCCTCTCTTCATCGACTGGACACCTGATGCTGAAGATGTCGAAGGCCTTAAGGCAAAGCTGATCGAAGGCATTGCAGCATACAAAGAGCAGTATCAAGCTTATTTTGATCGCAACCATCATGAAGGCGATATCATGTTCGAGGCGGCTCCGCGCGTCATTCTTATTCCGGGCATCGGCATGATCAACACGGGCAAGAGCTGGGCGATGTCGCAAGTCAGCGGCGCCCTGTATCATCGGGCGATTGCGGTCATGCGCGGCGCGACGGCCCTGGGCGATTTTGTATCCCTGAGTGAAAATGAATCCTACAACGTGGAGTATTGGCCGCTGGAGCTGTATAAATTGAGTCTCGCACCGGCAGAAGCGGAGTTTTCGCGCCAGATCGCTTTTATCACCGGAGGAGCAGGCGGTATCGGAAGTGCCACGGCCCGCAGGCTGGTAGCTGAAGGCGCACATGTCGTTTTGGCGGATTTGAACCTGGAAGGCGCACAGCAGGTAGCCGAGGAGATCAATGCAAAATACGGGGAGAATCGGGCATTTGCTGTTAAAATGGATGTAACCGACGAAGAGGCCGTGAAACGCGCCTATCGAGAAACCTCCATCACTTATGGCGGTGTTGACATTATCGTCAACAATGCGGGCCTTGCGACATCCAGCCCGTTTGACGAGACATCGCTGAAGGAATGGAATCTGAACATGAACGTGCTGGGCACAGGTTATTTCCTGGTTGCGCGGGAAGCCTTCTCGTTGATGAAGACACAGGGCGTTGGCGGAAGCATGGTGTTTGTGGGATCGAAAAATTCGGTCTATGCCGGCAAAAACGTGACTGCATACAGCTCCGCAAAAGCATTGGAGGCTCACCTGGCTCGCTGCATTGCTGCGGAAGGCGGAGAATACGGCATTCGAGTCAATACCATTCTTCCGGATGCCATTCTGCAAGGCTCCGCGATCTGGAATTCGAACTGGAGAAACGAGCGGGCAGCAGCTTACGGGATTGAACCGGATCAGCTCGAAGAGCACTATCGTAAACGCACGACGCTTCTTGTCAACATCTATCCGCAGGATATTGCCGAAGGCATCGCTTACTTTGCATCATCAAGATCTTCGAAGACAACGGGCTGCATGTTGACAATTGACGGCGGAGTGCCTGCTGCGTTTACTCGCTAAATCGAATGAAGATATGACGCATCTACCGCAAGAAATCAAGATTTCTTATTAAGATGGGAAGCTGGGTCAGAGATGACCTAGCTATCCTTATCATACGGGAGGTTATGGGATGAGGCAGGATGTTGCAAGGAACTTTGAAGAAGCGAAAAAGCTCTATGGGCAGCATGGCATCAACGTGGACGAAATTTTGACGGAACTTGAACGCATCAAAATCTCCATTCACTGCTGGCAAGGAGACGATGTCCGGGGATTCCTGTTTCGCGACCAAGAGCTGTCCGGGGGCATATCCGTGACCGGAGAATATCCAGGCGCTGCAGGAACGCCGGAACAGCTGCGGGCCGATCTGGAAAAAGCGATGTCGCTCATTCCGGGATCCCACAAGGTGAACCTCCACGCGATCTACGCGGATACCGACGAGACTGTTGATCTGGATCATCTGGAGCCGAGGCACTTCCAATCTTGGGTGGATTGGGCCAAAGAGCAAGGAATCGGACTCGATTTTAATCCGACCTGCTTCTCCCACGACAAAGCGAAGGATGGGTTTACGCTGAGTCATGCCGATCCGGCAATCCGTCAATTTTGGATTGAGCATTGCAAGGCATCGCGAAGAATCGGGGCTTACTTCGGCGAACAGCTGGGTCAAACCTGCGTGACGAATATCTGGGTTCCGGATGGTTACAAGGATATGCCGGTAGACCGAATGGCGCCGAGGCAGCGGCTGAAGGATGCGCTGGATGAGATTTTTGCTGAAGATATTAATCCGCAATGGAACCTCGATGCCGTCGAGAGTAAACTGTTCGGACTGGGCTCCGAGGCTTACGTTGTGGGTTCGCACGAGTTCTACATGGGATACGGCATTCGGAACAACAAGCTGATCTGCCTGGATGCGGGTCACTTCCATCCAACCGAGAGCATTGCCGGCAAACTGTCATCGCTTGCTCTTTTCACCGACGGACTTCTCCTTCATGTCAGCCGGCCGATGCGCTGGGACAGCGATCATGTCGTCATCATGGATGATGAACTGACCGAGATTGGACGCGAGCTGGTGCGCAATAACCTGCTGGATGTTACCCATATTGGACTGGACTTTTTTGATGCCAGCATTAACCGCATCGCCGCGTGGGTTATCGGTACCCGAAATACGATAAAGGCGCTGCTGCGTGCCAAGCTGGAACCTGTCGATCGGCTGAAGCAGGCCGAACTTGAAGGCGATTACACGACCCGCCTGGCGTTAACGGAAGAGTTTAAATCCTATCCGTTTGGAGCGGTGTGGGATTATTACTGCGAACGTATGGGCGTACCTGTTAGAGAAGAGTGGCTGTCCGAAGTGAAACAGTATGAACGGGATGTATTGCTGAAACGTACGCAAGCATGAGAAGAGATTGAATATCACTCGGGCTCGTGCCTGAATCGTTGATTATGATCTGACAAGGAGGCTGGGGAGCGTTGAGCGTTCTTGCATTTGATTTGGGCGCAAGCAGTGGCAGGGCCATGCTGGGCCAATGGAACGGCCGAATCATCGACGTAACGGAAATTCACCGGTTCCCGAACGATCCGGTTCGAATCGGCGACCGTTTCCAATGGGATATATTGCGGATCTACCACGAGATGAAGCAGGGCTTGCTCCGATTGAAGGGGCAGCATAGCCTGCCGACGAGCATCGGGATTGATTCCTGGGCGGTGGATTTCGGGCTCCTGGATCGAAGCGGGGAGCTGCTCATGAATCCGTATCATTATCGGGACACGCACACGGATGGCGTGATGGAACAGGTCTTCCGGGATGTGCCGCCTGCCGAGATCTTTGATCGGACGGGGATTCAGTTCCTCTCATTCAACACGATCTATCAGCTGGCTTCCTTGCAGCGGAAGAAGCCCTACTTGCTTCAAGAAGCCGAGCGTTTTCTTATGATTCCCGATTTGCTGCGCTACTTCTTGACCGGCGAGATGGCGAATGAATTTACGAACGCTACTACAACGCAGCTGTATAACCCGCTTTCGGCGAGCTGGGATGATCATCTCTTGAAATCATTGAATATTCCTCATAAGTTATTTCATCCTGTTTCTCAGCCCGGTACGCATGTTGGAGCTCTGAGATCTTCCGTCACGGAGGAGCTGGGGATCCCGCCGATTCCGCTCTATACGGTTGCAGAGCATGATACGGCTTCCGCCGTGGTCGCGGTTCCGGCTATAGAGCGTTCGTTTGCTTATTTGAGCTGCGGTACCTGGTCGCTGATGGGAACTGAAGTCGATCAGCCTGTCATTCATGAACGGGCCAGAGAGCTGAACTTCACGAATGAGGGAGGAGCCTACGGCACGTACCGACTGCTCAAGAATATCATGGGGCTTTGGATTCTGCAGGAATGTCAGCGGACCTGGGGACGAGAAGGGTTAACGTACTCCTATCCCGAATTGGTTAAGATGGCGGATGCGGCGCCGGCATTTGCTTGTTTTATTGATCCCGATGATCCCGTATTCCTCCCAGCCGGAGATATGCCGAAGCGTGTAGTGGAATACGCGGCGCGCACAAACCAGAGCGTTCCGCAGGATGCAGGCGCTCTTGTACGCTGCATTATGGAGAGCCTGGCCATGCAGTACCGTTATGTGCTGGAGTTGACCGAGGAATTGTCGGGGCAAAAATTTCAGGGCTTGCATATGGTGGGCGGTGGCATTCATAATGAAACATTATGCCAGTGGACTGCGAATGCGATAGGGAAACCCGTATGGGCCGGACCTGCGGAGGGCAGTGCCATCGGCAATATGGCCGTGCAGTGGATCGCGCAAGGCGAGCTGTCCGATATATGGGAAGCACGCGCAGTCATTAGAGAGTCCTTCCCGGTCAAGACCTACGAGCCTAAGGAAACTTCCTTATGGGAGGAGGCCTACGGGGTGTTCGGTCAGCGAACCGGGAAGAGATAGAATATACGAACAGTAAGGATGGGCGGTATGATGCTGGTTGCAGAACGATATGAGAAAATAGTACAGTTGGTCAACGAAAGAGGGAGCATCCGAGTCTCCGAGCTGAGTCAGCTCTGCGGTGTAACGGAAGAAACGATTCGCCGCGATCTTGACAGGCTGGAGCAAGCAGGGCGCTTGCGCCGTTCCCATGGCGGAGCGGTTAGCGTGAAGGATCAACCGGAAATTCAGCGGTCGCAGCCGGAAATACCGTATGCTGAGCGGGAAATCATGCATGCGCTGGAGAAGCAGCGGATCGCGGAGGAAGCGGTCAAGCGAATCCATCCGAATGATCGCATCTTGCTGGATGCAAGCTCTACGGCTTGGTACATGGCAAAAATCATACCGGATATTCCGATGACCGTGCTGACGAATTCGATTAAGGTGGCCGCTGAGCTGAGCACCAAGGAAAGGGTTCAGGTGATTTCCACAGGCGGCATTCTGGCTCATCGTTCCCTGTCCTTTGTCGGTCCGCTTGCGGAACGCTCGCTGGATGCTTACTACGTGGATAAAGCCTTTCTATCCTGCAAGGGTGTGCATATCGAGCGGGGCCTTAGCGAATCCAATGAGCTTCAGGCGAGAATCAAGCATAAAATGATCGGAATGACAGATGAGACCATTCTGCTCGCCGATGCCAGCAAATTCGGCACGCAGGCTTTTGCGCAGGTTGCCGATCTATCCCAAGTGAATCTGATCATTACCGATCGCCGATTGACGGAAGAGGAAGCGGCACCTTATCGAGCTTTGGGCATCAAGATCGAATCTGTATAGAGCAAGCTTCTATAACATAGCAGCATGGAATCCCCCCGTTCCGGGGGGTTCTTGCTAGAGGCCGATTCTTCGGTCCATATCCTGATGATTAGCGGGGTGAAGATGTTGAAGATTTCATTATTTGTCACTTGTCTCAGCGATGCCTTGTTCCCACGGGTAGCTGAATCGATGGCAAGATTGCTGGCAAGGTACGGCGTGCAGCTGGAATTTCCGGAAATCCAGACCTGCTGCGGCCAACCGGCCTACAACAGTGGTTATTGGGATGATGCTCGCATCAGTGCCAAGACGATTCTGGACGCTTTTGACGATAGCGACTTTGTGGTGTCTCCTTCCGGCTCCTGCACGTATATGATTCATCATTACCCGGATTTGTTCAAGGACGATCCCTTATACTTGGATAAAGCGAAAGCGCTTCAATCCAAATGCTATGAGTTTACGCAATTCCTGGTTGACGTGCTGGGCGTGACCGATGTTGGCGCCGACTATCCACACAAGGTAACCTATCATCCATCCTGTCACGGAAGCCGCCTGCTCGGGGTGAAGGAGCAGCCAATGAAACTGCTTAGCCAAGTCAAGGGACTGGAACTTGTTCCCTTGCCTTTTGCCGAGGATTGCTGCGGGTTCGGGGGAACGTTTGCCGTGAAAATGGCGGATATTTCAGGCGCGATGGTAACGGAGAAAAGCGATCATGTGCTGGAGACCGAGGCGTCCGTGCTTGTCGGTCTCGATATGGCCTGCCTTATGAATATTGCCGGCAATCTGCGCCACCGGGGCGAGAAGGTTCAGGTCAAGCATTTGGCCGAACTGTTGTATGAGGGGGTGAGCGTACATGAGCACAGCTGAATCGAAAGCGCAAACGGTTAAGGAACGCGCAGGTTACGCTCTCAATAATGATTTTCTGCGCAATGCGGTGAAGTTTACGACAGAGCGGCTGCGTCTCGGCAAGAAGCTCGCGTCGGAGGAGCATGGCAACTGGGATGCGTGGAGGGAACGGGGACGCCAAATCCGGCTCCATACTATCGCTCACCTGGATTATTATTTGAATGAGTTTGCTGAGCAGGCCAGGGCGAACGGAGCCCATGTCCATTTTGCGGAGACGGCGGAAGAAGCCGTCGCGATCTCCCTTGAGATTGCGAAGCATAAATCGGCCAAGTCCGTCGTGAAATCAAAATCAATGGTGTCCGAGGAGCTGCATCTGAACAAGGCGCTCGACTCGATCGGAGTGGAGGCCGTCGAAACGGATCTCGGCGAGTATATTATTCAGCTGGCGGATGAAACGCCTTCTCATATCATCATACCCGCTATCCATAAGAACCGTTACCAGATTGCGGAGCTGTTGTCCGCAGAGGCAGGCGAAACGCTGCCGCCCGATACGGCGATTATGGCAGGTTTTGTCCGCATGAAGCTGCGAGAGAAGTTCCTTGAAGCGGACATTGGCATGACGGGGTGTAATTTTGCGATTGCCGAGACGGGTTCGATGGTGTTGTTCGAGAATGAAGGCAATGCCCGCATGGTGACGACGGTGCCAAAGACACAGATTACCCTGATGGGCATGGAGCGAATTATTCCGTCATGGGCGGATCTCGAAGTCATGGCTACCTTGCTGCCGCGTTCGGCGACCGGTCAGAAGCTGACGGTATACATGTCCGGTATCAGTGGTCCGAAGAGAGAACTGGATGCCGATGGACCGGATGAAATGCATATTATCATCATTGATAACGGCCGTTCTCTTCAGCTCGGGGACCCCGAATTTCAGGAGCTGCTTAACTGTATACGCTGCGGCGCCTGCCTGAATGCCTGTCCCGTATATCGCCATATTGGCGGGCACGCTTATGGGGGCACGTATAGCGGCCCAATCGGTGCCGTATTAACGCCTGCCTTGAACAAGAACGTCGCGGAATGGGACGATATTGCGAACGCATCCAGCCTGTGCGGCGCTTGTTATGAAGCATGCCCCGTGAAGATTCCGCTGCATGATATGCTGGTATCCCTGCGCCGTCGGAAGATTGAAGCCGGACGCGGTGACAAGCTGGAAGCGATGGGCATGAAGGGCTTCTCGGCGATCATGGGGAATGCCAAGCGTTATCGCAGCGTGGTATCCCTCGGAAAGTGGGGCCAGAAATTAGTGGTTCGAGGCGGGGAGATTCGAACGCGGATCGGACCTTTGAAGGGGTGGAATTCATACAGGGTAACCCCAAGTCTCCCCAAGCAATCCTTCCGTGACCGATGGTCGGAGATGGAGCAGGATATTCGCGGAACCTCCGGGACAATGGACCCTGAAATCGCCAACCGATTGAAGGAGCGGCTTCAGCAGCAGAAGTTCGGAAAGGGGGAGAAGGCCCATGACTAACGAAACCGATCGCAGCTGGCTGAGCCGTCTTGAAGAACAGTCTCGCAAGAAGCAGGAGCAGTTCATGAATGGAATTGCAGCGAAGCTGGGCAGAAGCCGGGTTCGCACCGCTCCGGAGCATCCTTTCCGCGGTGCCCCCGATTTCTGGAATGAGTTTGAGTGGCCGATTGAGGAGAGGATTACGCAGTTTACCGCCAACTTTGAAGCGGCAGGAGGCCATGTGGTAAGGCTGAGCCACCGCGAAGAGGTCAGCCGGTTTATTAGGGACAAAGCGATGGAGATGAGTGCGGCTACGATTCTTCGTCAGCAGGAAGACGCGCTGGACCGCCTGGGGCTGGAAGAGAGCTTGCCGGAGGCGCTTGTTCTCTCCTGGAATGAGGCAGCGGACACGGACTGGAGGGCTGTCGCTGCCAGAGCTGATTTTGGTGTCGTCATGGCGGATTATGCTGCGGCTTACACCGGTTCGATTACGGTGAAATCGACCCCGCATAAAGGACGTTCGGTCAGCCTGCTGCCGACCGTGTTGATAGCCATTATTCCAATAGAGCGAATGGTTACCCGACTAGGCGAGATTCTGGTTCAGTTTGATCAGGCCGGACGCGAGCAGCTGCCGGCGGGAATCCATTTCATCTCGGGCCCGAGCCGTTCCGCCGATATCGAGAACGATCTTACGATTGGCGTTCACGGGCCAGGCATCGTGTACGCCCTGCTGGTCGATTCCTATGAGAATTAACGAATAACACAGGTTACAGGATTAGCCCCAAGCAAGAGCAGTTACGGCATGCTCACTGGCTTGGGGCTAATTTTAGATAAGGGAATATATAAGTTTGCAGTGAAACTGATAATCGATAAGTTTCCTCTGAATGCAGTCTGTCAACTGTAGAAGCACGACGATAGATGTTTTTCTTAAGTATGGGGTTATTTGCCCCTGCGTGTCAGTTCGGCCAGCCGATCCCATTGCTCATGGGTCACTTCCGCCAGGTCGTTGAATTGTCCCGCGCCCTGCAGCCATTCGCCGCCATCGATGGTGATCACGTCACCATTAATATAACCGGCATAATCGGAAATGAGAAACGCGGCGAGATTAGCTAATTCCTCTGCATCCCCTACGCGCTTTAGGGGGATGCGGTCGATCATCTTTTGCTCCAGGTCCGGCGTGGGCGATAATCTTGACCATGCGCCTTCAGTCGGGAATGGACCCGGGGCGATCGCGACTTGTCGGATCCCGTAAGGGGCCCACTCCACCGCGAGGGAACGTGTCAGCGCAAGCACGCCCGCTTTTGCGGCTGCAGATGGGACCACATAGCCAGAGCCTGTTGAAGCATATGTTGTGACGATGTTGAGCATCGTTCCGCTTTTGCCCTGCTCAATCCAGCGTTTGCCGACTTCAAGGGTTGCGTAGAAGGTGCCGTGCAGCACGATGTTCAGCACGGCATCCACAGCCCGAGGAGAGAGGCGCTCGGTGGGGCTGATGAAGTTCCCGGCTGCATTGTTGACAAGCACGTCAATACCTCCATAATGCTGCTCTGCCGCATCAACAAGAGCCGATATCTGCGCAGGGTCTCGAACGTCGCAGCTTTTGTACCATACCTCGCAGCCTTGCTGTTTTAATTCTTCAGCGGTCTGCTGAAGAACTTCCTCCCGGCGTCCGCATATGGCGAGTTTAGCGCCAAGCTGCGCGAGCTTCTCTCCCATGGCCCGACCAAGGCCCGTGGCCCCTCCCGTAATCAATACGACTTTATTTTGAAGCAAATCGTCCGTGAACGGTCCCATCGATGGTTCTCCTTTCAAGCAGATATGGAATAACGGAGCGGATTCTCGAAACGCGTCCTATATTCAGCAGGCTGCATCAACCATTTCAAAAATTGCAACCGCTTACTTCCAGCGTAACATGGTTAACACTTCCAGTCATCACATTCTTGTTTCAGAATGCCCTTGCTTGGTTAGGTTAATAAGAAATGCTGGTTAAAACAATACATAGTCGTAAATTCTACATCCTATATATCACACTGCCACCTGACCCTGGGATTTTGATTACATCACGAGATGAGGAACTTGACATGATTCTGAAATCACTGACGGAGCGGCTGATTCTTAAGACGATAACGGGCAGCACTTCTGTGGATATCACGAACCTGGATACAGATTCAAGAGAGATCCGGCCTGGCGGCTTGTTCGTCTGTGTTCCAGGCTTTCACGTGGACGGTCATGACTATGCCCGGCAGGCGATACGTAACGGCGCTGTTGCCATTGTGGCTGAACGGGAGCTGCCGGGACTACCAGGAAACGTTACACATATAACGGTACCGGATACCAGAAGAATTCTGCCGATTCTTGCAAACGCCTTTTTTGGAGATCCCACGCAGCGATTGAAACTGATCGGAATTACCGGGACAAACGGCAAGACAACGACAACCCACATGGTAGAAAAGATTCTGAACGACGCTCACCGCAAAACGGGCATTATTGGCACACTGTATATGAAGATCGGAGATCATATGGAGAAAACGCTGAATACGACGCCGGATACGATTCAGCTGCAGCGTTATTTTCATACGATGGTCACCCATGGCGGAGACTATGCCGTATTGGAGGTGTCCTCGCACGGATTGGATATGGGGAGAGTGCGCGGATGCGATTTTCAGACTGTTGTCTTTACGAATTTGTCGCATGATCATCTGGACTTTCATCAGAATATGGAGAGCTATCGCAATACGAAGGAGCTGTTGTTCACCCAGTTGGGCAACAGTAATCGTGACATGCTGAAGAAGGCGATCCTGAATGCCGACGATGAAGCATCGTCCTATTATGCAAAACGGACATCCGCACAGATCGTAACCTATGGCATTCGTAACGAGGCCGATGTTCGGGCAACGCATATTCAAAACATGCCGGAGGGCTGCAAGTTTCATGTAGAAACGCCATGGGGACACGGCGACTTCAGTCTGAAGGTGCATGGTGTTCACAACGTGTATAACGCGCTTGCCGCCATGACCACTTGCTTGCTGGAAGGGATACCGCTTGAAGAAATCTGCAGAAGTCTTCAACATTTTGCAGGGGTTGATGGACGATTTCAAGAAATAGAGACGGGACGAAGATTTCGCGTGGTTGTGGATTATGCGCATAATCCGGATGGACTTAAGGCAACATTGCAATCGGCCAAGGAAATAACGGCGGGCAAAATGATATGCGTGATGGGCTGCCGGGGCGAAAGGGATCGGTTGAAACGTCCGATCATGGCGGACATTGCAGCTTCATATTCGGATTATGTGTTGTTCACGACGGACAATCCATTCTCGGAGGATCCGGAGCAGATTTTGGCTGAGATGCTGGGAGGCTTAACCTCACATGAGGCAGGGAATTGGGAGGTTATCCTGAACCGTAAAGAAGCCATTCAACGAGCTGTGGAATTGGCTGGTGACGAGGACAGGATCATTATTACCGGACGAGGACATGAGACCCGGTATGTAGCAGGCAGCCAGATCGAATCGTTTAGCGATGAGGATATTGTGATGCGTTCATTACAGGACATGGGGCAAGGCATCCAGATGATGACACCGGAGCTATAAAATTACCCGGGAGGTGCTGGATTTTGAAACGAAAGGGACTTGGCGCTGCGTTAACCGCGGTTGTGCTGCTTCTTGCTGCTTGTACACAGACACCCCCTGCTAAGGAAGAAGGGAGGCAGGAAGACCACCGGGAAGAGAAAAATGATTCCTCGTATCATGTGCTTGCAGAGCAGTTGAGGACACCTTGGTCGATCGATTTTGACGGCGATACGATATATGTCAGCGAGCGGGAAGGAAACATCGTTCAGATCAAGGACGGCACACGAACCAGGCAGTCGGTACAAACCGAGAAGCCGGTCGTCCACCAAGGAGAAGGCGGATTCCTGGGCTTTGCGTTAGCCCCGGATTTTCAGGATTCCGGCAAGGCCTTTGCCTACCACACCTATGATCAGGATGGAAAGGTTATGAACCGGTTGGTTCTTTTGAAGCAGGACGGGAATCAATGGACAGAGTCGCAAGTCTTCCTGGAGCGTATTCCCGGCTCTAATGTGCATAACGGAGGCCGAATTGCAATCGGACCCGACGATATGCTCTACGTAACGACAGGAGATTCGGGAGAAGGAGAGCTTGCGCAAAACCAGGAAAGTCTAGCAGGCAAAATCTTGCGATTGACGCTGGATGGCAAGGTCCCGGCGGATAATCCGACTGCAGGCTCTTATGTCTATACGCTAGGTCATCGGAATTCGCAGGGCTTGGCCTGGAATTCGGAAGGTGAATTGTACAGCTCAGAGCATGGACCGTCAGGTACGCCTGGCGGACACGATGAGATTAATGAGATCACGGCTGGCAGCAATTACGGCTGGCCCGAGATCTATGGCGATGATAGGTTAGAAGGCATGAAGCTCCCGATTTACCATAGCGGCGAAACGGCAATCGCACCTTCCGGCATCGCTTTTGATGATCAGGACCGCTTGTACATGGCAACTCTTCGCGGCCAGATGTTGTACCAATTTCGGCCGGAGAACGCCTCGCTTGAGGTCGTGTTGGAAGGTGAAGGCAGATTAAGAGACGTCAAAGTCCATGACGGCAAAACCTATGTCATTACCAACAATACGGATGGCCGGGGTGTGCCTTCCGATCAGGATGATCGACTGCTGGTGCTGAAATAATTCAAAGAATTGCACATGTCTTGCGATTTAAGAGAATAGATATAGGACAAGTACACTAAGAAAAACGTCTATCGACGTACTTTCTCAGAAGACAGACCGCATATAGCGGAAGTTTTTCTTGCGAGATAAGGTGGGTAAGCCACTGAAGTCTATACTTTCTTATCTCTTAACAAAAATGGCCCCTTCCCGTATGGAAGGAGCCTGATGTGGCAATAACAGATATTATGTTTGCTTGGCTTCGGTTTGTTTTCGAATACGGTATACACATTTTTTGTCGCCCTTGGCAAGGCATTCGGTCCGTTCCACATCCGCTTCCAGCAAAGATTGAAACAGGTCAAGCTCACAGCGGCATGCGTGTTGGAACCGGTTGGCTACCTGGGATATAGGGCAATTCAGTTCCTCGAGGAGATATTCTTCCTCGGTGACTTTTTTGTAATCCACCATATATCCGTTGTCATTCTGAATCTGAGCAAGGGCAGCAACCCGATCTTCTAGAGCATCGGCTTTCACCGTAGGCGTATACTTGTTCAGCAATGTATCCTTACGCTTGTCGAACAGCCGTGAAATCATTTCGTCACCGGCCTCATCCTGCAGCTCGTTCAGCAGATCGAGTGCAAGCGCATGATAGTTCTTAGGGAAAAAATCCTCGGCGGATTCCGTAAGACTGTATAAGGAGACGGGTCTTCCCATCGGCTGTTTCACGGTTCGATAGGTGATGTAACCCTCACTCTTCAAGCTTTCCAGATGGCGCCGGACGGCCATGCCTGTTATACCCAGTGCCTCGGTTATGGATTTTGTGCTGAGTTCACCATTTATTTTTAACATTTGCATGATATACTCGCGGGTACTGTATGCGACTTCTTGATCCACTATAATCACCGCCTTGTTTCTCGATGAATGCTTTCTTTTTCAACTAAAAAGGTTAAAAAGCAATATGTCTCATCTTATGTCTTTACCTTCTATAAGTCAACCGGAATGGCAGTTTTTGAGGCTATCAACACACGGTTTATTGACAATTGGCATGATTAACCACATAATTACGATATATTTTAGTATAAAAAGTATAGAAAACAAGGAATGGATGAAGATCGAGACTTTGCAATGATAGCCAGTCGAAAGATTTGAAAGAATTAATTATTACACTCGGGAAGGTGGAATGACGGATGTATGTTATTGGGTCAGCTTGTATCGAAGAGAAAGCGGGAGAATGCGTTGACGTTTGCCCTGTGGATTGTATAGAAGAAGGAGATGACCAGTTCTACATCGATACCGATATTTGTATCTCTTGCGGGGCTTGTGAAGCGGCTTGTCCGGTGGCGGCCATTTTCTATTTTGAGGATCTGCCGGAAGACCAAAAGCATTATTTCGATAAAGCGGTTGAATATTACAAGAACAAGTAGGGCGCTCGGGCGCTCCGGTTTGAGTCTATCGGGCGCTCCGGTTTGAGTCTATCCGCTCTGTTGTCCGTCCGTTTCCGGAATGGATATAGGCAAGGTAGAAACGGACTCCCAAAGGATCGGCTATCCTCAAACCTCCGCTGGTGGGAAAGTTCAAGAAGAAAGATCAAAAGACTAAAGATAAGAGATTAAAGATTCAATGATTAAATATAGAAGAGCAAGGATTACAAGTTCTAAATCTATATGTGATGCGATCAAATAAATGCGGCTACGATTAATAGTCGGAAAATAGAGCGATGTTCAAGCTGCGCTCATGCGTTAATCAAAAATACGTGTTCTAAATACATAAGCCATCCGGGATATTCGAGGCCCCTCGAATTAATTTCTCGGGTGGTTTAATTCGTTATGGGCGGATCGTGCAAGGAAGCACCTGAAAACCTAGGACCCTACCGAAAATATGACATGTTTCTTCCAATTAAAGCCACCCGGGATGAAGAATGTTCCAATCATTCTTTTCTTGGGTGGCTTTATTCATGAGTTGAAAGGGCGGTGTTATCTACATTTTAGAAGATTCTGCGTCAAGTTGATGTCATATTGTGCGCGCAGCGTGGTCATTTGTATGTATACACGAGATTGAATTTCTTTCGCAAAATAGTGAAACACTTACATTTCCAGAAACAAAAAAATAATAATTTAAATGTGTCATATATATTGACACATTTACAAAACACGTTTTATTATTAATATCACTGGAGAATAAAAATAATAAACTTGATAATAATCACGGTTTTTTGATGATTTCGGATCGTTTTATTTGAAAAAATGATCTTATTAATCTACTGGTGAAATTAAATAGGGGATGTCTTCATGAAAAAGCATGATCAAGACTTTATGAAGCGGCAGAACAGACTCACAGTATTCCAAATCATCAAGAACGAACAGCCGATTTCAAGAGCAGCTATTGCCAAACAGACGGGAATGAGTCCGACAACGGTCAGCCGGATCGTATCGGAGCTGACGGAAGAAGGGTACGTTCACGAAACCGAAGAACAAGCCTCGGCCGGACGCGGAAGAAAGTCCTCCTTAATAAGACTGCTGGATACGGCGGTCATCTCGATTGGCGTTGAGCTTGATCGCCATCAAGCCAATATTGGATTCATCGATGTTCAGGGAAGCGTATTGTGCAGCGGCAGTTTTCCGAGATCGCCGGAGGATACGGCAGAAGCCACAGTAGCCCGAATTGCGGACACCATTGAAGAACTCATCTCGGAATGCGATATCGATCGCAGACGGGTGGTAGGGATTGGCGTGGGACTGCCGGGCATTATCGATGTTGATGCCGGAGTGGTCAATTTCTCGGTACAGCTTGGTTGGAAGAATGTGAGGCTTGCCGAGAGACTCAAGGAATTAACCGGGCTTCAATCGGTCGTAGACAATGAGCTGAAGGTAAAGGCATTGGCGGAGCAGCTTAAAGGATCGGCATACGGCTCCAACCGGACGGTCCTCCTTGGGTTCGGTAATGGCGTAGGCTCAGCACTGATCCTGGAAGGGGAGATTTACCGCGGGGTGACCAACAGCGCAGGGGAAATCGGACACACGACGGTGGACCCTGAAGGTATGATGTGCGACTGCGGAAAAGCCGGTTGCCTCCAAACCTATATCAATATACCGTCCTTGTTGTCGGAAGCCAGCAAGATTAAACCCGTTCGTACGATTGAGGAACTGTTCGCGGAAAGACGGGCTGGAACACGATGGGCGACCTATTTAATCGATAGAGCCCTTGCGTATATGGCGATTACGATTAATAACGTCGTCAGCATGTATAATCCGGACAGCGTCATATTGAGCGGCGAGATCCTGGACAAGTTCCCTGAAGTTTACGAAGAGATCACCGATCTGTGCTACTCACAGTATATCTGGGAACCGCTTCAGGATTCCTTTACGATTGTCCGCTCCGAGCTTCACGAGCATGGGGTCATCATCGGATCGGGACTTGTCGCGCAGGATCGTTATTTTCAACTGAATTAATTCATCTGGAGATCGGGGGAGCAACATCATGGGATTTGTGCCATTAGTAGAGGAATATCGCGGGAATGTACTGGAGAACATCCACTACGGAGCGATCAGTGTTGTAGACGAGAACGGTAATGTGGTTTACGCAGCGGGTGATCCGCATCATATGACTTTTCTGAGATCAGCGGCTAAGCCGTTTCAAGCCATACCTGTGATGAAACGCCGGATTGACGAAGTGTATGGACTAACTGGGGAAGAAACGGCATTGTTTGCTGCCTCCCACCGTGGTGAAAGCTTCCACATTGATGCACTGGAATCTATTTTGAAGAAAACCGGGATTCAGGAAGAAGCGCTTCACTGCTGCGCAACTTATCCACTGAACGAGGATGCCAAGGCGCAGCGCCATAGGGATCATGAGGACAAACGTCGGATCTTCCATAACTGCTCGGGCAAGCACAGCGGCTTGATTGCCCTATGTAAGCATATGGGCTGGGACGAGAGCACGTATTACAAGCCGGAGCATCCGGTTCAGCAAGAGATCATTGAGACGCTGGCTTATTTTGCCGAGGTTCCAGTTTCCTCGATCCCGCAAGGCATTGACGGCTGTGGCCTTCCCATCTTCGCGCTTCCGCTGGACCGTATCGGATACAGCTTCCTTAAGCTGGCTTGCCCGGATTTGATCGAGGACGCAGAGACGGCGGAAGCAGCTGCCAGAATGGCAAAACGGATGAATGAGTATCCGGATATCATTGCAGACACCAAGTTTGTGTGCTCAGCCTTGCTCCGGGACCACAATCTGACTGCCAAGGGCGGCGCCAAGGGCGTGTACGGCATCGGTCTTCGGAAAGAACGCTTGGCGATCTCGCTTAAAGTGTCCGATGGCTCCGAGCAAGTCTGGCCATGCATCATCGCTTCTATTCTGGAGCGCCTGGGTTACAGCGATCAGTCTACGATCGACCGCTTGTATGCGCTGGTTCCGAATGAGATTTTCAATGATGGCGGTACGCTGGTTGGGAAGCGACGCGCGGTGTACGAATGGAATGTTTAAGCTGTGAGGAACTCAAGGCGATCGGCAGGAAGTTATATGCTGAAGCGGCGAGTGAATCTATAGATATTCACTACATCAAAGGGGGAGTAAAACAATGAGATTCAAAGGTAGAACATGGTCACTGCTCATGCTGCTGCTCGCATTTACGATTGTTGCGGCAGGCTGCGGCGGAAACAGCGGAAGCGGCAAAGGGGCAAGTGAAGGCGGCGAAGAGAGCAAGCCGGTGACAAAAGATAACAAAGATGTTGTCATTGCGATTAACGCCAACTTCATTACGCTTGACCCTCACAATGCCGGAGACACGCACTCCATTTCCGGTGCACGCACGATGTACGAAGGTTTGATGGGCTTCAACGAGAAGATGGAACTCGTTCCTGTACTGGCTGAAGACTACAAGATCAGTGAAGACGGCCTGACGTACACATTCAATCTGCGCCAGAACGTGAAATTCCATGATGGAACGGATTTCAACGCAGAAGCCGTAAAAGCCAACCTGGATCGCATCATGGATGAAAAGAACAACCTTAGAATGCGTAAAAGCTTCTCTGCCGTCGCCGATGTTCAAACTCCAGATGACCACACGGTTGTCATCACCCTTAGCCAGCCGTACAACGCTTTCTTGAACAAGACCGCGATGGCGCTGATGATCAGCCCGAAAGCGCTCAAAGAAAGTGCTGACATCACGAAGAATCCTGTAGGTACGGCAGCATACAAGTTCAAGGAATGGATTCAAGGTGACCGCCTTGTTGTTGTAAAGAATGAGGATTACTGGCAAGAAGGTCTTCCGAAGGTGGACAGCATTACGTTCAAACCGGTACCGGAGAACGGTTCCCGGATCGCGATGCTGAAAACGGGCGAAGCGGACTTCATTTATCCTATGCCGACTGAGCAGGTGTCCGAAGTAGAAGGTGATTCCAATATCGTCATTGACAAGATCGATTCCACGATCGTTCGTTATATCACCCTTAACACCATGAAGAAGCCTTACGACGATCTGAAGGTTCGTCAAGCCATCAACTATGCAATCGATAAAGATGCTTACATTAAAGTTGTTAAATCCGGACTGGGCTCGAAGTTGAAGTCTTCCATGTCTTCCATGACACAGCACTATTCCGAGCAATCCGGTTATGATTACGATCTGGAGAAAGCAAAATCCCTCTTGGCGGAAGCAGGCTATCCGGACGGATTCGAAGCAGAGCTCTGGGGAGAGAATGATTCCGAAACGATGAAAGGCATGCAGTTCATTCAGCAGCAGCTGGCTCTTGTCGGAATCAAAGTCGACGTGAAATCGATGGAGGGTGCAACCCTGTCCGACCAGATTAACTCGGCTACGCCGGAAAACGCAAAAATTCAAATGTGGTATGTAAGTTGGTCACCTTCGTCCGGTGATGCTGACGGCGCAACCAAAGGTCTGTTCAGCAGCGAGTTCTTCCCTCCGGCTGGTTCCAATACCGCTTACTATAAGAACGACAATGTAGACCAATGGATCAAGGATGCCAACGCATCCGTCAAAGCTGAGGATGCAAAAGAAATCTATGCCAACATCCAAAAGCAAATCTGGGAAGATGCTCCTTGGGCATTCCTCGGGGTCGATCAGGTCATTACCGGCAAGAGAGCTTATCTTGAAGGCGTTAAAGCCCTTCCGGACGGATCGATCAGCGTGATCAACGCAGAAGTCAAATAATCAGGCAGCGAAGAGCTTGTTAAACGTATACCTTGTGGTGGGCCGCCTCTTGAATCAATAAGGAAGCGGCCCATCGTATTTTAAAAGCAGGCATGTTGAAAGGAGGCACATCCTTTGGGAAGATATGCAATTCAGAGGCTGCTGGGTGTTATCCCGCTGTTGTTCGTTGTATCCATTCTTGTATTTATGTTCATTCACCTTATTCCTGGAGATCCGGCACGACTTGTTGCAGGTAAGGATGCCACCCTTGAGGAGATCAACGGGATTCGAGAGCAGCTAGGCTTAAACTTGCCGCTATGGCAGCAGTATGTGAACTACATGAGTGATCTGTTGAAGGGTGACTTGGGTGTATCTGTTACTTCCAATCTGCCGGTAACGGACATGTTGGAAAGCCGGTTTTTCCCGACCATTGTCCTGACCTTTACCAGCCTTGGCTGGGCATTGGTTATTGGTCTGATCATTGGTATCATATCTGCCGTCAATCGCGGAAAATGGCCGGACTATATCGGAATGTTGACTGCAATATCCGGTATTTCCTTGCCAGGATTCTGGCTTGGTCTTGTACTGATTCAAATTTTCTCCGTTGAGCTGGGTTGGTTTCCAACAGGCGGTGTCGACAGCTGGCAATCCTATATTCTGCCTTCTTTTACGCTAGGGGCCGGGATTATGTCCATGCTGGCGAGATACTCCCGTACGTCGATGCTCGAAACGATGCGCGAGGATTATGTCCGGACCGGACGCGCGAAGGGTCTGCGGGAATTCGTCGTTGTCGGAAGGCATGCGCTGCGCAATTCCTTGATTCAGGTCGTAACCGTTGCAGGGCTGCAGTTCGGATTTTTGCTGGGCGGTTCGGTTATGGTTGAGACCGTATTCAGTATTCCCGGCATGGGGCGTCTCTTGGTAGATTCCATCGCGTTCCGGGATTACACCGTGATTCAAGCGCTTCTATTGCTGTTCGCAGCCGAATTTATCCTGATTAACCTGATTGTTGATTTATTGTACGGTGTACTGAATCCAAAAATCCGGTATGCATCGAAATAGGAGGGGGAACCCATGAGCGACAATTCAACAGTGACGGTCCATTCCTCCGTACCGGAGGATATGCTTGCAAAGAGCCAGGCAACTGGCAAATTCAGAGCGTTTACATCTAAATTCATGAAGCAAAAGCTTGCCGTAATATCAAGCGGATTTATCTTGTTACTACTTGTGCTGGCGGTGATCGGTCCGCATATCGTTCCGTATCCTCCGAATGAGCCCAACTACGATGCGATGATGCAAGGCCCGTCGGCTGCCCACTGGGCGGGCACGGATGAGTACGGCCGCGATATTCTGAGCCGCTTGATTGACGGAACACGGTTGACCATGGCGGTCAGCTTAAGTGCTGTATTCATATCCGCAGTTCTTGGCACGATTCTCGGCCTGATCAGCGGCTATTATGGCGGCTGGATCGACCGTCTCATTATGCGGGGCAGTGACGTCATGTTTTCCTTTCCTGACCTGCTGCTAGCCATTGGAATCGTAGCGATTTTGGGGCCGGGATTATCCAATGTGGTGATCGCGGTGGCGGTCTTTGGCACACCGTCGTTTGCCAGAATTATCCGAAGTGTAACACTCTCCGCGAAGGAGTCTTTATATGTAGAGGCGGCAAGATCGATGGGGGCCAAGCATAACCGGATTATATGGAAGCATATTTTTCCCGAGACGGTTCCCAGCATCATCGTCAACGTGTCGATGCGAATCGGCGGCGCCATTCTGGCAGCTTCTTCGTTAAGCTTCCTCGGACTCGGGGCCAAGCCGACAGAACCGGACTGGGGCGCTATGCTCAGTATGGGACGCGATTACTTAAGTATTGCACCGCATATCGTGTACTACCCGGGACTTCTGATATTCCTGACTGTGCTTGCATTCAATCTGATCGGTGACGGACTGAATGATGCCCTTGATCCGAAGACCAAAAACTAATAGGGGGGATAGATCGTGACGCAAACATTGCTTGAAGTAAAGGGTCTCAAAACGGAATTCAAACGCGATGGCTCATCGGTGCTTGCCGTAGCAGGGGTCGATTTTCACATCAATAAAGGCGAAGTGCTTGGACTCGTGGGTGAATCCGGATGCGGCAAAAGCGTGACCTCCCTGTCCATCATGAGACTTCTTAAGGATACGCCCGGCCGAATATCCGGGGGCTCGGTAAGTTTTGAGGGCAAGGATCTCGTACAAATGTCGGAAAAAGAAATGCGCCGTTATCGCGGAAACGAGCTGGCCATGATCTTCCAGGAACCGATGACATCCCTGAATCCCGTCCTTCGTATCGGGAAACAACTGGAGGAATCCATCATGCTGCACTTGGGATATAGCCGCAAGAAAGCGCGGCAGCATGCCATCGACTCCCTCAAACTAGTCGGCATTCCGCGGGCGGACGAGGTCGTGGATGACTATCCGCACCAATTGTCCGGCGGTATGAGGCAGCGGGTCATGATTGCGATGGCGATGTCCTGCAATCCGAAGCTGTTGATTGCCGATGAGCCGACCACGGCCCTTGATGTCACGATTCAAGCTCAGATCCTGGATCTGATGAACCGACTCAAGACCGAGCAGGAAATGGGCATGCTGCTCATTACCCATGACCTTGGCGTCGTGGCCGAAATGTGCGACCGGGTGGTTGTTATGTATGCAGGCAGGGTCGTGGAAGAGGCAACGGTTGAAGAGCTGTTCGAGAACCCTCAGCATCCATACACCAAAGGGCTCATTCATTCAGTGCCCAAGCTTCGACAAAAGGTACGCCGTTTGGAATCCATTCCAGGGAATGTGCCGGATCTGCGGAACATGCCGCAAGGCTGCAAGTTTGCTCCGCGATGTCCGTTCGTCATGGAGCAGTGCCTCTCCCAGGAGCCGGAGCTTCTCCCTGTCGCACATGATGAACATCGCAAGAGCCGCTGCTGGCTGACACAGGAAGGTCACACGAAGGGAGGAGAAACCGCATGAAAGAAACACCTCTATTAGAAGTAAAGAATTTGCAGAAATCATTCACGGTGAAAAAAGGATTCTTCGGTACATCCAAGCAGCTTCGTGCCGTGGATGGAATCTCCTTCGCGATCCATAAAGGCGAGACCTTCAGTCTGGTTGGCGAAAGCGGCTGCGGCAAATCGACCACCGGCCGCCTGGTGACCCGTCTGCTGACGCCGAATAGCGGCGAGGTGCTGTTTAACGGAACGGATATTAGCGGATACAACGAGAATCAGATGCGCCCGCTGCGCAAAGACATGCAGATGGTCTTTCAGGATCCGTACGCCTCTCTTAATCCAAGGATGAAAGTCAAAGAACTGGTAGCGGAGCCCTTGCTGATTCATACCAAGCTGAGCACCAAAGAGCGGGACAAACTGGCCTGCGAGCTTCTGGAAACGGTCGGATTAAACAGTTTCCATGCCGAGCGTTTTGCTCATGAGTTCAGCGGCGGTCAGCGGCAGCGGATCGGCATTGCCAGAGCGCTGTCCGTGCGTCCGAATCTAATTGTTGCCGACGAGCCTGTGTCCGCGCTGGATGTTTCCATCCAATCGCAGGTGCTGAACCTGCTGCAGGATCTTCAAGAGGAATACGGCCTGACTTATCTGTTCATCTCCCATGATCTCAGCGTGGTTGAGCATATCAGCGACCGAATCGGCGTCATGTATTTGGGAGCGCTCGTGGAGACCGCCGATAAAGATACGCTGTATGATCGCCCGCTGCATCCTTACACTCAAGCGCTGCTATCTTCGGTACCCGTTCCGGATCCGAAGCAGAAGAAGGAACGGATCATTCTGAAGGGTGATCTGCCTAGTCCGGTGAATCCTCCGACAGGCTGCCGCTTCCATACACGCTGTCCTTCCTGCATGGAAGTGTGCAAACAGATTACGCCGGTCTATCGTGAGGTTGAGCCGGGCCATCAGGTGGCATGCCATTTATATGACGATGAAATCATGAAAAACGCTTAACAAACGCTTAACAGCGATGATTCTCTTATAGAGGAGGGAAGGCTCGATGAACATCACAATAGATGAAGCTCACCTGGCAGATACTTCGATTTATGTGGTTTATGAGGGCGAGGAGTCTCATTTTCGTTTAACGGAATCTCGAAAGCAGCGCATGACGCTGACGTGGTTCTTTGGCCGCTCCGATCAAGAAGCGGATGATCTAATTGTCGGCATGGGGCAGCGTTCAAAGCTGACGTTGGAGCAAGTGCGCAGAACAGGCGCATCAGCCGCGAGAGCATTGCTCAAGGAGAATAAAACAAGCGCAGCGCTGATTCGCCCCTCAGTCCGCGGCGTCGGGGCATCTTCCCGGATTTCGATAGAGGATGAACTCCAGGCGTGGGTTGAAGGCTGGATGTATGGACTATATCAATTCAATAAGCATCGCGGGGTCACGGCCAATCTGCAATCCCTGTCTCTTCATCTTCGACTGGAAGACTGGGAGGGGCTTTCCCGTGAAGATCTGGAAGCCATTATACAGACGGCAGAAATCCGGATCGAAGGGACGCAGTTCACCCGTGACCTGGTGAATGAGTCTCCGGAAACGTTAAATCCGGAAGCGTTCGTAGCGGTTGTTGAGGACCGTTTCAAGAAGGCACCCGTTCAGCTACATGTGTATCGCGGACAAGAGCTCCATGATCGGCAGATGAACGGTCTGATCGCCGTGGGAGCCGGCAGCAAGCATGAGCCTGCCATGATTGAGATTGCCTATAATGGGGCGGGTTCCGAGAAGGAGAGCCCTCATATTATACTCATCGGCAAAGGTGTAACCTTTGATATGGGCGGTATGAACGTTAAAATCGGCCGAGACATCAGCGATGCTCGTATGGATATGGGAGGCGCTGCAGCGGTCGTGGGTGCCATGGATATTCTGGTATCGCAAAAAGCTCCGGTACGCGTAACGGCGCTGATCGCCGTTGCGGATAATTTATCGGGACCGGATGCGATGCTACCATCTTCCGTCGTTCATTATCCGAACGGTTTAAGCGTTCAGGTCGCCAATACGGATGGGGAGGGCAGATTGATCATTGCCGATGCACTGCTGCATGCAGCGAATCTTGGCGCAGATAAAGTGATTGATATCGCAACCCTCACCGGTAATGTCGGAGCCGCATTGGGCTTGGAGATTGCGGGCATCTGGGGCGACCCACAGATTACGGCCGATTTGGTTGAGATCGGTGAGCGTAATGGAGAGCGCGTATGGCCTATGCCGCTGATGGACGAGTACGAATCAGAGCTTAGAAGCGATTATTCCGATCTGAAAAATGTCGGTACGTCCACTTTGGCTGGCGCTATAACGGCTGCGCTGTTTATCCGTCATTTTGTGGCGGATTCCATGGAATGGGTGCACATCGATATGGCGGGCACGGTCCAGTATAAACGGGAATTCCCTCATTCCGCAGCGGGTGCTACCGGATACGGCGCGAGATTGCTCGCGGATTATGTGGAGAAGCAGTTTTCCCATGCATAAAGAATCAACTTCAATAAGGAGTGACGATGATGCTGCTTGAAATAATCGCAACATGCGTGGATGATGCCATCACAGCAGAGCAGAATGGCGCGGACCGCCTGGAATTGATCACGGCGATCACCGAAGGCGGGCTTACGCCGGGAATCGGGCTTGTAGAAGAGGTTGTGAAAGCCGTTCAGATTCCTGTTCATGTCATGGTCAGACCTCATAGCAGATCCTTTGTGTACAACGAACATGATATAGCTACCATGATCGCGGAGGTGAAGGCGATCCGCAAGGCAGGCGCAGCTGGCGTAGTAATCGGCATGCTGACTCCGGAAGGAAAGATTGACGAGGTCTCCTTAGTCAAAATGCTGGAATGGACAGGGGATATGCAGGTCACGTTCCACCGGGCTTTTGATGAATTGGAGGATCAGTTCGAAGGGCTGCGTACATTGCAGAAATACCGGTCGGTTACCCGCGTCCTAACGTCTGGCGGACCGCAGCCTGCACCGCAAGCCATCCCGAGAATTCGGGAGCTCGTGGAACATACGGAAGGAAGCGAGCTTAAAATATTGGCAGGCAATGGCCTGAAGTGGGAAATCATACATGATTTTATCGACCAGACCGGCGTGAGCGAGGTGCATTTCGGCTCCGCTGTCCGGTATGGCCGATCAGGGCTGAAGCCCATTGATCCGGTTGAGCTGCGATCATTGGCTGACAGCTTACATCAATAGAAGTAGCAAACCTATCGGAAACAGGTGAACAAAAATTGCAAACCGTATTGAATAAACAGCAAGAATTTGTGGTTGGCGTTGACCTTGGGGGTACGAAGATCGCGGCAGCGCTCTTTGATTCCGAAGGACAGCTGCTGAACCGGGAGCAAATGGAGACGGCAGGAGCCCGTACGGCCGAGGAAGTGGTTACGAGAATTACGAATATGATTCGCAGCGTCTCGGGCGGCCAATCGCTCCGAGGGATTGGCATGGCTTCGCCGGGAACGGTTAACAGCCGGGAGGGCATTGTCATTCACGGGACGAATCTGCCGCAATGGACGAATGTTCCCCTCAAAGCATGGATGGAACGTGAGCTGCATACGGAAGTTCAGGTGCTGAATGATGCTAATGCAGCCGCATGGGGAGAGTATGTAAGAGGTGCTGGAAGAGGGGCGACGAACATGGTGTACGTGACGCTGAGCACCGGTATCGGCTCAGGCATCGTGCTGGATGGGAAGCTGTTCCTGGGCAGCAGTTCCTTTGCTGGGGAACTGGGACACCATATCATTGATCCCAGCGGTCCGCAGTGCAATTGCGGCAGCCACGGCTGTTGGGAGGTATTTGCTTCTGGAACAGCCATCGGACTCGCAGCATCCCAGCGAATGCTTACCCAGCCAAGTGTCATATCAGAACTGGCTGCAGCTGATGCGGGAGTGAACGCCAAGCATGTATTCGAGGCCAAACGTCTTCAAGACCCCGTTGCAGTGGAGGTCATTGATCGTGCCATCTATTACATGGCGCTTGGACTGGTTAACGTCATTCACAGCTTTAACCCCGATCGCATCGTCATTGGCGGGGGTGTGAGCAGAGCTGGTGAGCTGTTGTTCCCGCAGCTGCGGGAAATGACGGATAAGCTGGTCATGCCGTCCTATTTAGGGACGTACGAGATCGTTCCTGCAGGACTTCGGGACGATGTTGGTCTGGTTGGAGCTGCGGCTTTGTTCCAGTAGCATAGGCCTGAAGAGAATGATACGAATAGGATCAATGATAAATAGATACCAGAAAGAGCGCTCGGAATGACGACGTAGTATCAAGTTACCTAGCTAAAGAGAAATCAACAAAAGCCGCCCTTCTGAGGGCGGCTTTCCAATTATTTATAGAGAGAGCGGGAAACGGAGCGATCATTTATTTGCGTCATAAGTCCGTAACAAGTAACAAGTGATAGGAGTGAACCGTAAACCGTCATCCGTTTGCACTTGAGTCGATTTTTTTGGTTTCTGGTTAGGTTTGTTTGTATCCGACAAACAATAAACGGTTGCTCGCACTTTCCCGCCCGCCGGCGGAAACCGCCGGCTCCAAACCCGCACGTGGGGTGACCTGCAGGCTTGGAGCCGGCGGCTGTCGCTATTCCATGTACTTGGATGCGTCAAACGTAATCAGAGATGTATGATTGGCATGCTCAATCAGCGAAGAGAGCTTGGTTACCTCGCGTTCCTTCTTGCGGGCTTGCGCCTGATAAGCCTCCGGATCATATAAGGCGACGTTGAACAGCGTTATGGCACCGTCTCCGCTGCCACGGCTGCTCTGGCGCTCCAGCTTCTTGCGGGAGCCGAGTTGGGCAAGCTGTCCAATATCGCTGCGTATTTGTTTGGCCAGCTCGATCGCTTCCATGATCGTAATGTCGGAGCCGTTCCAGGGAATAGTCTGCGTGGTATTGGAGATTGCCATCAGCAAATCCAGCTTCCTATAATCCGCCGAGGCCGCTTCGATTTCTTCCGTAATGGCATCCACGCTGCGCGTAGGGTATTCCGCCGTCTCCCCTTTTTCAATGATCGTGCTGCTATTGTTCAAGCGTTCCGACATCAACTGATTGATGAGACGGTTAATTGCTGCCCGGACAGCTAGTGCTTCTGCCATCGTTATTTGACTCATAAGTGATGGATCACCTCTTTAATTTCATTCTATTATGTAAACGTAAAGATTTGTAAAAAGTTGCTAGATTAATTAAAAAAGCAGCGCGAAAAGAAAAACAGAGTTACATAATTGTCATGACTGAGTGAGAGGGTGAACTAAAATCCGACCGAAATTCTTCATCATTACGACAGCTCCGAACATAAAACGATAGATTTTTAGGATATGATTGACAGCATCCTTGCTTGTATACTATATTAAGAGAAGGTTACAAAACGTTAATGAATTTTGCCGAATTTCGTTTGTGAAAACGGGGGAACCGTCTTGGGTGAATTACTCTTGTATAGAGAGTATAGGGAACCTTCAACCGAACCCTTAGCTAACTCCGTAGGCATCGAAGGAGAGAACATATTTTGAAGAAGTTTGTCATCACCTTGCTAGGGTCTGCAATTATTTTTTCTTCTGGTGCCGTTTCAGCATTTGCTGATCAACAACCGAATTTTCAGTATCAAGTGAAGCAATTGGTAGGAACTCCATACAAATGGGGCGGAACAACTACCAGCGGGTTTGATTGCTCCGGATTTATACTGTACATGTTTAGAAATTTCGATATTGATCTTCCGCGCACTTCCCAAAGCCAGGCTAAAGCGGGCGAACATGTGGATCGTGAAGATCTGCGGGTTGGAGATTTGGTATTCTTCAATACAAGCGGTAGCGGAATTTCCCATGCAGGCGTATACATTGGTGACGGACAATTTGCACATGCTTCCAGCAGCAAGGGAGTCAGAATCAGCAAGCTTAGCGATTCCTATTACGAGCCGCGTTATGTCACGGCACGTCGTGTTTTGAGTCAAGAAAACTATGCAAAGCTGGTAGGAAGCGCAAGCTAATTGGATAACGCAGCCATTTAGGGTACGATACATAACCAGAAAGCCTGACAAAGGGATGACCTTGTCAGGCTTTCTTTTTTAGATATTGGAAAGTATAAACTTCGAAGCTTGTGACTTTCTGATATCGCAAGAAAAACTTCTACTAACTGCGGTCTGTCATCTGTGAAGGTACGTCGATAGACGCTTTTCTTACTAAAAGCTATCATCCCACAAGGGGGTGTTCGGTTACTCCTTAACAACAGAGGCATTCACGGCAGCTTCCATTCCATTGTTATAGAGGCGGAACAAGCCTAGGCGCCAAAAAGCAGCACCTTTCAGGTCATAACGTTTGGCCAAGCCGAGTTTATCGTCCACGGAAGTGGCGGTTTCGCTAAATAGGCTGATGCCGAGGAGGAGCTTCTGCTTCGGGACGCCTGCTTGGAGTGCCGACTGAATCGCTTGGTCCACCATACTGTTCGGTTCGGGAACCTGAGATTTGGTTCCGACCGGATTGTACTGATAAGCCATAACAATCAGGTCATCGGCGATGGAGGCCAGTGTTTTGTAATCATAGCCTTTATAAGCGCTGTTCAGTGGCGGCACCGCTAAGGATAGGGCAATGTCATGGGGCAATGCTGTCTTCAATTGCTTGACATAATCATTGAGCAGCTTCTGCTGTTTCACCGCATCCAGTTTAAAACCGAGCCCTTCAAAATCAAGCACAACTCCGCCAAATCCGTTCTCCGCTACCGCGGCTGTGATGCCTTCAATGGACTTTTGGCGCAGGCTGCTGTCGCTCAGAACTTTGGTTAATTCACCATTTCCGTCCAAGGCGTAAACCATAAGATATGGTTTAATCTCCCGATCTGCTGCGTTTGCCACAATCGATTGCGGCGTAACGTCGCCGGCCGCCGCAGGCAGACGATACTCGTCGCCTTGAAGTGTAAACTGACCTTCCCGATCAATGCGGCTCCAGCCGAAGGCGACTGAATTCATGGAGGCTACGAGATCCCGCTCTTGGAAAGATTGCAAAGCGTAAAAGGCTCTCAAATGCATTTCGCGCTGCGGCGACACGAGGGAGACCGTGCGAGTCGCCTGATTCCAGCCCACATTAACGCCGAATTGGCTGCTGAATGAGCTCAGCGGAATCAGAACGCGGCCTTCCCGCTGGACAGGGGGAGCGGCCAGCTTCACTTTTTTACCGTTGACGGTTGCGCTCGAGCTCCCGACTTGAAGCAGCACTTCCGTCGTTTGACCCTTCACCTCGCCAATGGCCTTCACGGTTTGCGTCTTGCTATTCCACGTGATTTGAATGCCCAGTGCTTCTCCAACCGTCCGGAATGGAACGTAGGTGACCCCTTTGTCAACCCGCGGAGCCGTATCGAAGGTTAGCGTAACGTCATCCAGCTTTACCGATATGGCAGGCTCTGCATGTACCTGGCTAACATGGGGGGTGATGCCGAGCAGGGATAAGGCAAGAACGGCAGCAGCAGCTGTTTTTCCTATTTGTTTGTGCAGCATGCTTATGTATTTCCTCCGATCCATTAAAATAATAGAATGATTTCATAGAATATGGAATTGGGTCTAGCATACGTTAGTATAGCAAAATTTTCATAGAGTTCCAATTCCATGATGTCAATGTCATAGAATCGATAAGAGTAAGCATGTTGAATTTTTAAACTTTCCAGTATAATAAATGAAGGATTTGATACATAACCTGATGATGACATGCATAGGGGGATAATACGGGTGTTTAAATTCTGGAAGAAGAAAAAGGGCGGGGATAGCGGAGACAAAGCCTCGATCCCTGCAGCGGAAGAGATGATGGAAGCCGTACCGGATCCGATCATTGAACTTGCAGGCCGTGAGGTTCGCCGCAGCGTGGCGCCTGTTCTTGGCATGACGGTGCTTGATCTGGCCGAGCGGAATGAGGTGGACTGGAACTCTTTTTGCAAAAGAGGAACTTGTGCGCGCTGCCGCTGCATGGTGGTGGAGGGAATCGAATATTTGTCCGAGCCCAGTCTGGCCGAAGAGCGGCGCCTGGATCCAGAAGAAATCGAAGAAGGCTACCGACTGGGATGCCAGAGCAAGATCGAAGCTGTCGGTCCCATCAAAATCAAGCATGCCCCATACTTTTGACGACATCGAAGGCAGATTGCCGTTCATATTTAAAAAGCAGGCAGCCGTACCACAACGGCTGCCTGATTTGCTGGAAAGATAAAATTGCAATCCCTTACTCCATACCCAGTTTGCTCTGTTCCCGGAACGAGCTCGGCGTTTGACCGGTAATTTTTTTGAATAACATCGAGAAGTACTTATCATTGCCGTAACCGACTTGGGAAGCAACCTCATGTACCGGCATTTCGGAATCCGCCAGCAGGCGCTTGGCCTCTTCAATCCGGCGGGATATCAAGTAATTGAAGGGGGAATCGCCGACTTCTTTTTTGAATAGATGGGA
Source organism: Paenibacillus sp. QJM3NY_38 (assembly GCF_056173265.1). Lineage (NCBI taxonomy): Bacteria > Bacillati > Bacillota > Bacilli > Caryophanales > Paenibacillaceae > Paenibacillus > Paenibacillus sp. QJM3NY_38. The sequence continues at coordinate 4,383,005 of NZ_CM149665.1, read as the reverse complement.
TAAATAATGCTGACTGACATACATCGTATCGGCAATGTCCTTGAGACTGATGCTCTGGGTATAGTTGGTGTCGATAAAGTGTTTGGTCCGCAGCGCGATTTCGTTCTTGCCCTTCAAGGACTGGAATTGGTGTTTAACGTCCACAATGCGATAGATTACGGTAATCAATGACATCAGCAGGTTGGTGCTCAGCGTTTCATACCCCAGCACCTGCGAATCGCATTCACGGAGGATCTCGGAAAGATAGCTCTCCACTTTATAGGCGTATTTCTCACAGGATATGACTGGCTCCACATAGGCCGGGAGCAGCATTCCCTGGGGAACCCCTTCAATGTGAAGCGAATCCACGCCGCAGTAGATCACCTTGAAAGGTCCGTCCGTGATGGATCTTTCCTCATGAGGAATGCCGGGGTTATATATCGCGACATCGCCCTTGTGGAGTTCGTATATTTTTCCTGCAATCGTGAATTCTCCGCATCCTTCTACAACATAGATGATCTCGCAGAAATCATGAATTTGTGGCGGTCCATAAAAGAAGTCCTCGTCCACGACCTGCCCGGCAAAGAGCAGCTCCGGATTTTTGATGAAGCGGAAATGATCGCTTTTGCTATGCGAGATTTCAATCTTTGGCACGGTCTTGTCTCCCTCCTGGAAAGCAACATCCTCTACCTAATTATAATGCAAAACGCTGTTTCATGCGGAAATCGTTTACATCTGCTATTCGGGATGGTTCACTGTCTTGCTGAAATTAGGATCCGATATAACAAAATAGTGGGTTATCTCTTGCACCGAATCATCTTACAATGATGTCATAATCCTTATAGGGGGCGTTACATACATGACAATTGAAAACGATTACAGATGGCGGGACGGATTTCCGAGAATCGGGATTCGCCCTACGATAGATGGAAGACGGAGAGGGGTTCGCGAATCTCTCGAGGAACAGACCATGAATCTGGCAAAGGCCGTCGCCGAGATGTTGACGAAGGAGCTCAAATATCCGAACGGCGAGCCGGTTGAATGCGTGATTGCGGATACGTGCATTGGCGGAGTGGCCGAAGCGACTGCAGCCGCCAAAAAATTCAAAAATGCCGAAGTCGGCCTAACCATAACCGTTACGCCTTGCTGGTGTTACGGCACCGAGACGATGGATGTCGATCCTTCGCGTCCAAAGGCGGTATGGGGCTTTAACGGAACAGGACGTCCAGGCGCGGTTTACCTGGCCGCGGTACTGTCGGCCCATGCCCAGAAGGGGCTTCCTGCATTCGGTATCTATGGCGAAGACGTTCAGGATGAAGGGGATACTCGTATTCCGGACGACGTTCAAGAGAAACTTCTGCGTTTTGCACGGAGCGGTTTAGCTGCAGCGTACATGCGCGGACAATCGTATTTGTCCATGGGCTCGGTGTCGATGGGTATCGCCGGCTCGATCGTGGACGACAGCTTCTTCCAGGAGTATCTGGGCATGCGGAACGAATATGTAGATATGAGCGAGTTTACGCGCCGCTTGGAAGAGGGCATCTATGATCCTGAAGAATATGAACAGGCGCTTGCTTGGGTGAAGGAGAACTGTACGGAAGGACCGGATAACAATCCGGATCATCTCCAGAACAGCCGGGAGCGCAAAGATCTGGAGTGGGAAACCGTCGTCAAAATGACGCTGATCACCCGCGATTTGATGATCGGTAATCCGCGCCTGAAGGAGCTTGGCTTTGAAGAGGAGGCGCAGGGCCACAGCGCTATCGCTTCCGGATTCCAAGGTCAGCGGCAGTGGACGGATCATTCCCCTAACGGTGACTTCCTGGAGACGATCCTCAACTCCTCCTTCGATTGGAACGGCAGACGTTCGCCGTATATCGTGGCAACCGAGAATGACAGCCTGAACGGAGTCGGCATGCTGTTCGGATACCTGTTAACCAACACGGCACAGATTTTCGCGGATGTGCGTACTTACTGGAGTCCGGCTTCGGTAGAACGGGTTACCGGCTATAAGCTTGAAGGAAAAGCAGAGAATGGCATCCTGCATCTGATCAATTCCGGCTCGGCTGCATTGGATGGAACAGGCGAGCAGGAGTTAGACGGCAAACCTGCCATGAAACCATTCTGGGAGATCACGGATGAAGAGGTCGATCGCACGCTGAAGGCCACCCAGTGGAGACCGGCTAACTTGGAGTATTTCCGGGGCGGCGGTTACTCGACCGACTACTTGACGCGCGGCGGCATGCCGATGACGATGTTCCGTCTTAACCTGGTAAAAGGGCTTGGTCCCGTGCTGCAAATTGCCGAAGGCTATTCCGTGGATCTGCCGGCGGAGGTACACGACACGCTCGACAAGCGAACAGACCCGACATGGCCAACGACCTGGTTTGTGCCGAATCTTACGGGACAGGGTGCATTCTCAAGCGTTTATGAGGTCATGAACCAGTGGGGCGCTAACCACGGCGTAATCAGTTACGGACATATCGGAGCGGATCTCATCACCCTGGCCTCGGTCCTGCGTATTCCGGTCAACATGCATAATGTGCCAGCCGAAGAGGTGTTCCGCCCACGTGCATGGGGAATGTTCGGAACGACCGATCCGGAGAGCGCGGACTTCCGCGCTTGTCAGAACTTCGGTCCTCTATATAAATAAATGTTAACGAGAGGAGTAGGAGAACATGCTGAACATGGAAACGAGAAATGAGCTCTGCAAGTATGCCAAAAAAATCGTCGACAGCGGACTCGTTGTAGGACCGGGAGGAAACATCAGCGCGAGAGCCGGGGACAAAATGTATTTGTCTCCGAGCGGTTTTGCGCTGGAGGAGATTGAGCCGGAGCAATGGATCGAAGTCGATATCCCGACCGGCGATATTACCGATATAGGATTACGGCCTTCGTCCGAAGTGCTGATGCACCTGTATGGTTACCGCAGCAAGCCCGATATCGGGGCGATGGTGCATACACATCCATCCCACTGCATTGCCTTTACGTTGGTTGAGAGGGAGCTGCCGGTGATGTTTCCGGACCAGGCGGCATTGGTTGGACGTACGGCATACATCCCTTACATCATTCCTACGACAGATTTGCTGGCAGATGCCGTCGCGGAGAAAGTAACGACGGCCAGTTCCATCCTGCTTGGTAACCATGGACTGGTTACAACCGGCCGGAATCTGCGTGAAGCGTATTACCGAACCCAGGTAGTTGAGGAGAGCGCCAAAATTTTTCTGAGCGCCAAGGCTGCCGGCACACCGGTGCCGCTAACAGATCAGGAAGTGGATGATATCGCTGCGCTGGAGAGCGAAGATTATCGTATTCAGCTCCTGCAGAAGATGAAATAGAAAGATTGTGGATCAGATCCGGTTGTTCAAACTCGGATCGATATAGTACTCATGGTGAGAAAGGATGCGGCTTATGAGCAATTCATCCGCGGTGCTTGCGTTTGACTTGGGGGCCAGCAGCGGCCGGGCGCTGCTGGGCGAGATCACCTCTGCTGATCATGAATCGCCCGGCATGCTGAAGATTACCGAGATTCACCGCTTTGCCAATATACCCGTCCAGATGGGACAGCATTTGCACTGGAATTTCCCGATGCTGCTCCAGGAGGTTAAGCATGGCATCCGCAAAGCGTTCCAAGCCGGCTATCAGCCGGTCAGCTATGGCATCGATTCATGGGGCGTCGATTATGGACTGATTGACCGTAACGGGGAGCTCATCGGAGTTCCTTATCATTACCGGGATCTGCGGACGGAAGGCATGGTGGAGGAAACCTGCGAGCAGGTCGGGAGAGAACGTCTGTTTCAAGAAAGCGGACTGCAATTCATGCCGTTTAACACGATCTTCCAGTTAAATGCGATGCTCAAGTCAAAATCTCCGATGCTTGATATTGCAGATAAGTTCCTACTCACTCCGGATCTTCTGAACTATTATCTGACGGGGGTCCAGGCGTGCGAGTTCACCATGGCCACCACGACTCAGCTCTATCATGTTACAGAAGGCAAGTGGAATGAGCCCTTAATGGAGGAGCTGGGGCTTTCCGCATCCCTGTTCATTGAACCCGTACAACCGGGAACCGTAATTGGAAGGCAGCAGGATGCCGTAGCGCAAGAGCTGGGCGTTCCGGCGATTAAAGCGATTGCCGTGGCATCACATGATACGGAATCCGCCGTGGTAGCCGTTCCTGCAAACACCTTCCGATTTGCCTATCTTGTATGCGGTACCTGGTCGCTTCTCGGAACCGAGCTTCCGGAGCCGCTTGTCCATACGGATGTGCTGGAAGAAGACTTCTCCAATGAGGGTGGAGCTTATCAAACCTTTCAATTGCTGAAGAATATCATGGGTCTTTGGATTCTTCAGGAGTGCAAGCGGCAATGGGAGAATCAAGGATTGACGTATTCATTTGCTGAGCTAGTTGAACTCGCTCAGAACGCAGAATCGTTCCGCAGCTTCATTAACCCGGATGACCTGCGCTTCATGAATCCGGCGGATATGCCGGCTGAAATCCGGGATTATTGCCGGGAGACAGGGCAGCCCATTCCTCGTAGCACCGGAGAGTATGTCCAGTGCATACTGCAAAGCTTGGCTATGAGATACCGGGAAGTGCTTGAGCGAATGGAGGTTCTGACAGGGCACCGCTACAATGGGCTCCATATGGTTGGCGGCGGCATTCAAAACGAGCTGTTGTGCCGTTATACGGCCAATGCCTTGGGCCGAACGGTGTGGGCAGGACCGATTGAGGCAAGTGCCATCGGGAACATGCTGGTTCAATTTGTGGCGAACGGCACATTGCGCAATCGGGAAGAGGGAGTGGAACTCGTCAAGCGGTCTTTTCCGCTTGCCTGGTACGAGCCTGAGTCCAACGAGGATTGGGAGGCAGCATTCCAGCATTACAAGTCCATTGTCGAACAACAGCAGATACAACCGTAAGGTTAAGGAATTCTTAGAGAATGACGTCTCCTAACATATCCAAGCCTTACATCCAAATTCGATAGAGAAGGATGTCATATCATGCTAAAAGGCATATCTCATGTGCTCTCGCCTGAACTGTTGAAGATTCTGATGGAGATGGGGCACGCGGATGAAATTGTGCTCGGCGATGCCAATTTTCCTGCAGCCAGTCATGCCCAGCGGTTGGTCCGGGCAGACGGACACGGAATTCCTGCGTTATTAAACGCGATATTGCCGTTATTTCCGTTGGATACGTACGTTGAGTCCCCGGTAGCTCTGATGGCTGTGACGCCAGGGGATACCGTAGAAACTCCGATCTGGAATGAATACCGTGAGATCGTGAAGCAGTTTCATCCCGTTCCTGTACAATTTGATGAGGTAGAGCGATTCTCGTTCTATGAGCGGGCGAAGAATGCTTATGCCATCGTGTCAACCGGCGAAAAAGCGCTGTATGCCAATATTATCCTTAAAAAGGGCGTAGTCGTTTAGAATAATTGATTCAATAGTTAAAGATAAGATCGCTGCGGCGGTCTTTTTTTTCGGTTTCAGTTTGGGCTTTCATTAATATTGCTTCATTAATGACGCTTTCCAGACGAACCATGGACAAAACCATGACATGAAAGGGCTACAAAAAGAAGAGACAACCTGAGATCGACAAACAATCGAAAGATTTGCTGATACCTACATTCCAGCCATTTTGGTTATGTTTACAACACTGATTCAAGTACTTAGGTGATGGCACCATAAAGACAAACAGGCAGCCGGTTAGACCGGCTGCCTAGGAACTTCAAGAATTTCAAGAACTTTCAGAAAACTACCGGTTATACCACCACTGCTGTTCCGCTGACGGCCACCATCAGCATTCCCTCACGAATGACCTCATAGTCGATGTCCACCGCTACAATAGCGTTGGCCCCCATTCGCTCAGCCTTGTCTTTCATCTCGGTAAACGCTACATCCCTTGCTTCCTGCAGCTTGTTCTCGTAGGCACCAGAGCGCCCACCAACAAAATCGGTAATGGATGCCATAAAGTCCCTCACTACATTAGCGCCCATAATGACTTCGCCGTTCACAATGCCGATATACCTTTTAACCGGGTAACCTTCAATGGTAGATGTTGTTGTAATAATCATTGATCTTCCTTCTTTCAAGTGTTTTTTAAATAGCGTTTACGAGTAAAACCACCTTTCACCTGATGCTGATTTGGATTGCGGTACTAGGAAGTATACGATCGTTTACCAGCGTGAGTGCTTTCTTTTAGTACGCCGACAGAAGAGAATTGGTTTCATGAATGGGCGTAAAAAGACAATTATAAGATGGAAAATGCTTATTGAAGTTGCAAAACAGGTGGCTGAATAGGCGGTGTTTCCTAATGTATAGTAGTCACGCAAACAAATCTTGCATTGAAACCTGTAAGCCTGGATAAAGTTTGGATTCCGCAAAGGAGTCATGGGCATGCGAGAAGTAGTTCACATCCGCGATCTCGCCGTCGGACAAGGAAAAGAGGATGACTTGAGCTTTCATCGGATCAATGATCCAATACTCTTTTACGCCGCATTGCCGGTATAGATCAAGCTTCGGGATCATGTCCTTGCTAAGCGTGGACGGAGACAACACCTCGATGACGAGGTCAGGCGTACCCATATAATTCCCCTTCTCATTGATTTGATCTTTATCGCAAATGACGACCAGATCCGGCTGTACGACACAGATATTTGTCTCCTCCTTCTTCAATGTAATATCAAGTGGAGAAGTCAGCGGTGTACAGGGTTTTCCTTTGAACCAATTGTAAAATGTGCCGTGCAGTTCATTAACCGCATGTTGGTGGTTGTATGAAGGGGAAGCCATGTTATACACGACCCCGTCGATCAGCTCGTGGCGTTGTTCCGAGCCTTCGGTTAGTTCCAGGAAATCCTCGTAAGTGACGATGTCATTGTCGGCTGTATACTTCACAGCCCCCTCTCTCAGGACAGGTTCATCTGTGCCGGCATAGGCTATTAATTTGGCAATATCTCTGCCGTTTCTCGTCACGATGATGTCCTCGCCAGCCTCAGCTAACTTAAGATACTTTCCGAAATTGTTTTGCATATCGGTGGAAGTCATTCTCATAAATTTCACCTCGTTTTAGCTAATTTGAGTCTATAATAGCTAAATATAGGGAGTATTTCAATTAATTTAGCTAATTTAAAGGTGGAATGATATTTTTTCGAACAGTTTGCTTCTGCTGCAGGATCTAAGGTTGCATTGAAACTCACGGGTTTGTGGCGGACGGTATTTCTCGTGCCTTGCAAAGTGCTTACCTGCGCTTTCGGTACACTTTAGGAGATTGGCCAAACACCTTCGAGAACTGTCGGGTAAAATAATTGCTGTCGTTGAATCCGCTCTGATAAGAAATTTCCGAAATCGGAAGGGTTGTCGTCTTTAACAGCCTGCATGCGTGCTCCAAGCGGAGCTGCAGAAGATAGGCGAAAGGCGTTGTTTGGTAATAGGACTGGAATATCCGATTCAAATGCCTGACGGATATATTGGATTTGGCCGCAATTTCTTCGCGGGTAATGGGCTGCAAATAGTTATCCTCCATATAGGAAATGGCTTTCGCCAAATGCATCAGATTAATTTGGGCTCCGTGACGCTCTTGCTTTTCATACTGCCGTGACAGTTGGACGACGAGCTCCATAAATCGCGAACGCAGGATCGTCTGGTAGCCCTGCAGCTTGTTCGCGTATTCCTCAATCATGAAGTCAACAACCGAGGATACGTAATCCAGACTAGAGATCGGCAGGCTCATCTTGCTCATGGCGTGGTTGATATTGCGGTAATACGGCTCCAGAACGAAAAGCGCTTGGTACCCGTTCGATCTTTTGAACTCAGGACCCGCCAATTCCAGCATCTCGGGCTTATACATGATGTTGCAAATACGAAATTCATGCGGATCTTTATATCCATGGGAGGTTGTGCCGTTAATGACAAAGACGTCCCCTTTCTTGATAAACGATTCCTCTGTGTTGACGATATGGGTGGCATTCCCATGCAAAACGATAACGAGTTCGGAGAAATCAACATGGTGATGCACGTACATATCCTCTTCGTGTCCGCCGTATTGAATAAAGAACTTAAACTGCTCATCCGTCGTAAACCAGCCCAAATGTACGCTTCTCATTCGGCCACCCTCCCAAGTCTATTATCAGTATCTTGATGTCCTTATCATGCTATATTCAGGCTCTAATATCAAGGAATAAGGACACAACTAGAAGATATAATAGGGTCTGAGTGTGAGTCGTCCTGAACCATTCATACAAAAAAGGCTTTGAAAACTTGATCTGCTGGCGACTGACAAGAAGATATTGAACAGGGGGTAAAGGCATGAAACACTGGAAGGGATTATCGCGGCTCTTGGCCATGATGCTGCTGGTTACGTTTATTCTGGCTGCGTGCAGCAGCGGTGACAGCGGCAATTCCGCAGGCAGCGAAGGAGATGATTTGAAACCGGTTACAATTACGTATTTCAGCGCCGATTCGAATGCGAACTGGGCAAGTATGCAGGATGCCGTCGGCAAAAAGCTGGCCGAGACGACCGGCGTTACGATCCAAGCCGAATTTGCGGTTGACGGTTCCAATCAGAAGCTGCCGCTGATGGTAGCGAGCGGCGAATATCCGGATCTCGTTTACGCTAAAGGCGATGCGAATCTGTTCGTTGATTCGGGCGCTTTTATCGACCTTACCGATTTGATCGAAGAACATGCACCGAACCTGAAAAAGCTCTATGGGGATTACATGAACCGTCTGAAGTGGAGCAACGAGGATGAATCGATCTATGTCCTTCCGACGCTGAATGCCGTGGATCATCAGCAATTGGATGCCGGCGGAAACTTTCATATCCAGCATGAAGTGCTGAAAGAGCTCGGTTATCCGGAAATCAAGACCGTCGAGGATTTTGAGAAGGCGCTGAAGGATTATTATGAGAAACACCCGACGATCGACGGTCAGCCAACGATTCCGTTGACGCTCAATGCGGATGGCTGGCGATTCATGATCTCCGTAACGGATGCGGCCGTGATTGCTACCGGTTTGTCAGGGGACGGGGAGTATTATGTTGATCCGGAAACGTATGAAGCGAAATTGCATTACAGACGTCCGGAGGACAAGGAATACTTCCGCTGGTTGAATCATCTCAACGCCACGGGCATATTGGACAATGAAACGTTCGTTCAGAAGACGGACCAGTACGAAGCAAAGATCGCCTCGGGCCGCGTCCTTGGCGTCATTGACGCCGATTGGGGGTTTGGAAACCCGACGAATGCGCTGAGAACGGCCGGCAAAGAGAATCGTACCTATGCGAGATTCCCGATCCAATTGGATGAGACGACCAAGGACGCTTCGTTCCAGAATGCGGGGTATGCAGCAGGCTGGGGCGTAGGCATCACGACACCCGCGAAGGATCCGGTACGGATCATCAAGTTCTTGGATTATCTGGCTTCCGAAGAAGGGCAAATTTTGATGAACTGGGGCATTGAAGGGGAGCATTACGATGTCAAGGACGGCAAACGCGTCATTCCGGAGGACGTGCAGGACCGTAAAGTTAACGACAACGCCAGCTTTACCAAAGAGAGCGGAATTGGATTATACAACAGTTTGTTCCCTCGTTACGGTGACGGCGCGATGGATTCGACCGGAAATTATTATACGACCAACTTCCCAGAACAAATTAAAGCCAACTATACGCCATCCGCCAAAGAAACGCTGAAAGCGTATGGAGCGGAAATGTGGAAGGATCTTTGGCCAAAGTCGGAAGAATTTCCGACGAAGCCGTGGGGTGCGGCATATCTTATTTCCCCGCCGATCGACTCCAATATTGCAATCACCTACAAGCGGGTTGAAGAGATTGTTCGTAAACGCATTCCGGAAATCATCCTTGCGGACCCGTCCCAATTCGATGCCCTTTACGATCAGTTCATTCAAGATTTGAACACTGCCGGGGCGGAAAAAATGGAGCAGGAATATTCGGAGCTGGTTCGTGAACGGGTGGAGCTGTGGAATAACTGAACCGTTTGATTTGAGGGGCAGGCACAAAGCTGCCTCTCTTTTGTGCCAATCTGTTTATCACCATTGTTTCATAGACCATTGTTCCTTAGACATAAAATAAGGCGTGTAGAGGAGTGTCGATTTCATGAAGTTTAGCAACCCCATCCTACCGGGCTTTTATCCGGATCCCAGCATTTGCCGGGTTGGCGAAGATTATTATTTGGTCACGAGCACGTTTGAGTATTTTCCGGGCGTTCCCATCTTTCATAGCAAGGACTTGGTAAATTGGAAGCAAATTGGCCATTGCCTTACATCCGAAAAACAACTGCCCCTTAAGAACGCCGGGAGCTCAGGGGGGATTTATGCCCCGACCCTTCGCTATCATGAGGGCTGGTATTATATGACGACAACCAACGTCAGCGGAATCGGCAACTTTTACGTCAAAAGCAAGGATCCTGCAGGTCCTTGGTCTGATCCGATCCCTGTTGCCCAGCAAGGCATAGATCCTTCGCTGCTATTTGACGACGATGGTCGCGTTTATTTTCAGACGGCTTGCTACGGCGATGAGGGAGAGGGCATTTATCAATGCGAAATCGATATTGCAAGCGGCAAGAAGCTGACGGAGAGCCGCTTAATCTGGAGAGGAACCGGGGGAGCCAGTCCGGAAGCCCCGCATTTATACAAAATAGACGGTCTGTACTATTTAATGATTGCCGAGGGCGGAACCGAGTACGGACATATGGTCACGGTCTCGCGAAGCCGACATCCTTACGGGCCGTATGAGCCTTGTCTCCATAATCCGATTCTGTCCCATCGAAGCAGGAGAAGCCCCATTCACGCGACAGGGCACGCGGATCTGGTGCAGGCTCAGGATGGCACGTGGTGGGCCGTTTTCTTGGGAATCAGGCCGGTTTCATACCCCATGCGCCATCATCTCGGCAGAGAAACTTATCTGGCTCCAGTAACATGGACGGCGGACGGTTGGCCGAGCATCGGTTTCGAGGGAAGGGTCGAGCAGGTAATGGACAGTCCTCAGCTGCCGGAATGCCGATGGCCTGCAAAGCCGTCCAGAGACGATTTCGATCATGCCTCCCTCGGTTTGGACTGGGTCTTTTTGCGCAACCCATTACCAGGGAGCTGGTCGCTGCAGGAACATCCGGGATATCTCGTGCTGCGGGGCAACCCATCGTCATTGAACGACGCGGCATCCCCTGCTTTTGTCGGGCGACGATTAAGCCACTTTTCCTGCAATATATCCGCTGCTCTGGACTTTGAGCCTGCAAACGAGGGGGAAGAAGCGGGATTAACCGTTTTTATGAATGAAAGGTATCATTATGATCTGGCCGTAAAGCTTATAAACGGGGAAAAAACGATCATATTCAGACGTACCGTGGGGTCGCTAAGCGTAGAACAAACCAGCCGATGTCCGGAGGGGCCTGTCGTGTTACGAATCGAAGCAATGCCCGAGCATTTCCGATTCTCCATGGGGCAAAGCTCATCGGAGTTCCTGAATATGGGATCAGGTGAAACCCATCTGCTTGCGACGGAAGTAGCCGGCGGATTTACAGGGTTAATGATTGCTATTTACGCGTTCGGCGACAACGGAACAACCCCTGCGCTGTTCGACTGGTTTGATTATGAGGTCATCGATACCCGGGCCGAATAGTCGAAATCGATAAGATAAAAGAGATGGGACCGTTTCTTTCGGTAACATGTTAAGTAGCAGAGAAAGAAGACATCTTCCTTGCGGAGATGTCTTTTTCGTGAACCTTGCTACCCGCCGCAGCGGTTCTTTGCTCATCGTTCAAGCCACCACCTGAGCGGTAAGATACAGCACCTCCAGCAAGATCGGCGTTCCGGCCAGAAGCACATCGCCGGGAGAATACAAAGTTAGTGCCTCCGATGTGATGGTGTGGATTCGGCCTTCCTGAATCATGCCGTTGATATAAACCGTTGAGGAGGTGTTCTGACCGACCGAAATGCTCTGAAATGTATGATTTCCGTCATCATCCGTAAATTGTCCGGCAGATATGACGAAGGGAGCATCCAGATTAACCTCGGACATCAATACGTAAAAATAGCGAAGCGTGGTCGGCAGTACAATGATCTCCGGCACGATCACGCTTCCGGGTAATCCTTGGATGCCCTGTGGACCAGGGGGACCGGGAGGACCCGGAGGACCTTGAGAACCTGGGATGCCTTGCACCCCGGGAATGCCTTGAATCCCCGGAAAACCAGGCAGCCCTTGGGGACCCGTCTGACCCGGAATGCCGGATGCTCCGGCGGGGCCCGGTAGACCTGGCACGCCTGGAGGCCCTTGAATGCCAGGTTCACCTTGCAGACTTGGATTACTTGGCTGTCCAGGCAATCCAGGTAATTCAGGTAATCCTTTAGAGTTCCTTATCGGTTGTGTTTCCGACCATTCAGATGGAATGATGGCCGGATAATCGGATCTGGTCTTGCGCGGTCGGAATCTTTTTCTATTGCTAGGTGATACGACACGTTTACATTGGCGCTTCTTGAGGTTTCTGTGTTTGTGATGCCTAGAGGATTTTATTATTGGAGACCGCTTCCGTTTAATCACGGGAGTTTTCAGTCTTATCACCGCCCCGGATGAATGTATGTACTTAGTTTATGTCATCGGTGGGGGAGTCGAGTGGACATATATCCTTTGCTTACGGATATATTGACCGGATCATACGTCATTCTCTCATTTATTTTTGCTTGAATAGGGAGAATGCTGGGATCAAAACTTAAAAACTATCATTTAATGATAATATGGCAAAGAGTCATAGTTGCAACATCCCTAATTAGGAGGAGTGATGATATGCCCGTTATTAAACCTATCATTACCGCTATCGCAACGGTTCCCGTTGCAACTGGCGGAACGATCACCACAACGGTAACGCCAGCGGTAACCCGTTATTTTGCACTGATCGCCGAGGGTATGATTGGAGCAGACTCGATTACCATGCCGGCAACGAGTTTTGTCGATGATGCCGAAGCAGCCGTGACAGCATTCCCCGCGTTGACAGGTTCAGAATACTTTAATGTGTATATCAACGGCATGCTTCAACAACTTTCCTTATCGACATTAACAACTGCCAGCTTGGTGCTCGATACGACGGATGTTCCGGTGGGCATACCGGTGTTATTGGAAATCGCCAGTTTCACGAACACAGCATCCGCTATCACGACACAGCCGACGATATCAGCGCCGGTCATTACGATCATAAGTTAATCGTCAAGGAAAGGGTTGCCCTGATCAATAAGATTAGGGCAATCTTTTTTAAAAAAAGGAGCGGATCAAGAAGTCATTCTTGGTCGGCTTTAAAGTCTGATAACATGCAGGTAGTGCTCGCGATTACGCATTAATAAGAGGGATTTTGTTCCTATATCCCGAATTACATATAGGATCCTGAAACGTTTGGAGGCTAAAATATGAAACATTAATCCCCACCATCTACCGTAAGTTCAGAAAGATAAGTCAGGGGGACTATATATATGATCAAGGATAAAAAAGCATGGATTGTGGAAGCAACCATTTCGGATATGCAGCATGCAATGGCAGAGGGGTGGATGACTTCAGTAGAGTTGGTTCAATTGTATCTGGAGCGGATCGGGGTATATGATGGAATTCTCCGATCAATCCTTGAGGTAAACCCTGAAGCGCTGCAAATTGCCGAGGAGCTGGACCTGGAGCGCAAGGACCAGGGTGCAAGAGGATTGCTTCACGGGATTCCCATCCTGCTTAAGGACAATATCGACACCGGAGATCGGCTGCATACGAGTGCCGGCTCCATCACCCTTGCGGATTCGTTTGCTGCCAAAGATTCCTTTGTTGCTGCGAATCTGCGTAAAGCGGGTGCTGTTATTTTGGGCAAGAGCAACATGACCGAATGGGCGAACTTTATGTCCCCGACTATATGGGCAGGATATTCGTCAAGAAACGGTCTTACATTAAACCCATACGGTCCAGGGGAAATGTTTGTTGGTGGTTCAAGTTCAGGCTCCGGTGCTGCGGTGGCGGCGAATTTGGCCGCAGCGGCCATTGGGACGGAAACATCAGGATCGATTATCAGTCCTTCCAGCCAGAACAGCCTGGTTGGCATTAAGCCGACGATTGGACTGGTAAGCCGTTCAGGTATCATACCTATCACTCACACACAGGATACGGCAGGTCCAATGACCAGAACGGTGCAAGATGCAGCGATTCTGCTTAGCGCGATCGCGGGAGCTGATGATCTGGACGAAGTGACCAAGATCGATCCTCAAAAAAGGGTGGAGGACTACACGGAGTATCTGGATTCGAGTTATTTGAAGAAAGCCCGAATCGGGATCCCCCGATACTACTATAAGCACCTGGATCGGGATAGACTAGATATTGTAGAGTCCGCCATTGAAGTGCTGCGGAATCAAGGAGCTACCATAATTGATCCGGTGGAGCTGCCTTGCCAGGATACCAAATGGGACGCCAATGTCCTTCGCTATGAGTTCAAAAAATATGTCAATGATTATTTGGCGAACGTAGATGCGTCTCTGCCTGTTCATTCGCTAGCCGAGGTTATCGCTTATAATGAGGCACACGCCGAGGTTGCCTTGAAATATGGACAGGGCACATTGATTTGGGCCGAGGAAACGAGCGGCACGCTGACCGAAACAGAGTATCTTAAGAGCAAGCAGAAGAATAAAGAAATGGCGGGAGCTAGAGGGATTGACCATGTTTTGCAGGCGTATCAGCTGGACGCCCTGCTGTTTCTGGGTAATGAATATGGACCGGATTTGGCTGCCCGGGCAGGGTATCCATCGGTAACCGTTCCCGGCGGCTATGCCGAGAATGGCGTCATTGCGCCGGGAGGATATATTACGAAGGGGCCACAGGGCATTACGTTCATCGGGACGGCATATAGCGAGCCCGTGCTGATCCAATTAGCCTACGGCTTTGAGCAGGCTGCCCAGCATCGCGTGCCACCGAGGTTTTCATCCCCGTCATCAGAGTAAAAGAGAGGTGAAGTTCCATCATGCCGCGCAATTTGGAGTATGTTCCTTACGGTTACGAGCCCCCAAAGCCGACAACCAAAGGAACCTTAATATTCTACGACCTCTTCGAGCAGGTTCAGGAGGATTTGGAGCAGGCCGCTGCCATTTTAGAAGAACGGTCATTTGTAAAATTGGTGTTGTATCCGCTGCATGAAGAGACAGCGAAGCGGATGTTCAAGGAGCCGGTCAGCCCTTATTACAAGCGGGAGAAACAGCTTCAGGAATGGATCAAAGATCATGCAGGATCATCGGTTGTGATTGAACCTTTCGAGTCGAAACGAAAAAAATACACGCCGATCGATACTGCGCTTCGTCATCTGGCAGAGAAATACGGAAGTCCCCATTTTCTTATTCTGACACCTGAGATGGCAAATGCGTTTGCCTCCTTTTCCTCCTTCGAGGAATGGATTGTGAAGCTGAGGCTAATCCTCTTGTCTGAGCCGCCGTATCTGCACCCGCGATTGGAGAAATTTCGCCATCGTTGGGATGTCGCAGGGGAGAAGCCGGAAAATCGTTAGGGTATAACAAATGCCCGACTGTAGATTCGCCTGCAGCCGGGCATTTTCTGTTATGCAGTATCGTTCATATAAAATGGAAAGGACTGCGCCCCAAGGGAACAGTCCTATGTTAATCCGTGAGCAGACCGTTAAATCTCATCGATTTTAGGTCCCTACGCGGGTAAGTTTACTTATGATCTTGCGCACGCTTTCTCCAGACAGGAAGTAGGTCCGTTCCAATTCCTCAATGGACCGTCCTTTGCAATAAGCGCGATACATTTCTTTATTTCGACTTTCGATGCGTTGTTTGGAACCGCTTAACTCTCCCCAGCCGGCTCTTTGCTCGCTCTGTTTCGGTATGTAGAGTAATTCTCCATCTATATACTGTTGAATTTGCTGCAGCAGCTCGGGGGGAAGCACTTCTCTTCCGTTCTTGTAATGGCCCATCGATGCCCTCCTCTTTCTGTATACATATTTAAGCTATCGCTGAGTTTCAAAACAATTGCATTGATCATGCTTGCCCTCCTCCTTTCGTGATATTGGTTTTTTTGGATTTTTTGAATTATTGGATTTAAAAATAGATATAGGGAGCCCGCAGCGGGCTCCCATTTTAACGGATATTCGCTTTACGCGAATACCACCTCACGGATCTGAATCATTGCAATCAGCCTCCTTTCAGCTCATTTCGTCGGCCCCGACTTCTATATTAAGCCATATGTAGGTGGGAATTTGCAAGAGATAAAACAATATTAATTGTTTTTTACCAAAATTCATGGGGTGAATGATTTGAGAAAAGCCCGAAGGGCTCCATAGGGATTTTGATGGTGTGTGACAGGATTATATAATATAGTTACTTCAGAATGCAAAAAAGAAGGAGCTTTCATGTATGTCCAATCACGATCCGCATATTCAGGAGTTAATTACGCTGAAGACGATCGCAGAAACATTGAACGAGTCCAATGAGCTTGGCCCCATGCTGGACGTTGTTATTGCCAAGCTGTTGGAACTAACCGGACTTACGACCGGTTGGCTGTTCCTGGTGGAAGATCGGGGAACGCATGAATTCGTAGCCAGCCGGAATTTGCCGCCTGCCCTGAGCCGGAACGATAACGAACCTATGAGATGCGGCAGCTGCTGGTGCCTGGAGCGTTACGATGACGGACGTCTGAAAAATGCCGTGAACATATTGAATTGCAAACGTCTGGATAACGCCGTTCGGTATCAGTGGGGGGATACGGAAGGCATAACCCACCATGCAACCGTTCCGCTGCGATCCGGCAGCCGCAGGTTCGGCGTACTGAATGTGGCTGCACCCGGGAAGCTGCATTTCACTAAAGAGGAACTGGCGCTGCTGGAATCGGTTGCCTACCAAATCGGCAGCGCCATTGAGCGCATGCGGCTATATGCAGCGGAGCAGCGCCGAGCGGATTTGTTTGCCCGGCTTGGGGAATATAGCAGCGCACTCGGTGCTTATGCTTCCCAAGCGGTTAACCGGGCTGAATTAACGAAGCAAGTCATGAGTTTAATGGGCCGCTACTTTGACTGGCCGGTTGCCGCATTGCTGGAGCCTGTCGGCAGCGAAATGACGCTGCGTGCCCTCTACAGCAGAGGGCAGACGACGCTGCCCCATGCCGAATTTTCGCTTGCTGAAGCCGCACGAATCCGTGCTGGCAAGGGAGAGGTCAATCCGAACCTGGTGAGTGCACAAGACGCACAGCGGCTTGCAGATCTTTTGGTTGAACAGGGATGGATATCCTCCATCTCCCGAGCGGTTGCGGTTCGGCTGGCGGCTGCCGGGGACACCTCATTTGGACTGCTTTTGGTAGGGTTCGATCATTACGGCGATTCGTACTGGGCGGATATCGAGGTGGTCGAGGCACTGGCTGAACATATCGGCATGACCCTTCAACGCATCCGTCTGGAGGAAAACCGGCGGGAGCTCGCAAGAATGGATGAACGAAATCGTCTCGCCCGAGACCTCCACGACTCGGTAAGCCAAACCTTGTTCTCGCTGGTCATGATGTCCAAGGGGGTGGGGGGAATGCTAGCCGCGGAGCCACATGAGGAGACAGGCATGCTGCAGGACACCATCCATGATATACAGGTGTTATCGCAAAGCGCGCTTAAGGAAATGCGGGAGCTGATCATGCAGCTTCGCCCACCCGGACTTGAAGAAGGGCTTATGACAGGCCTGAAACAATACGGCGAACGATTGAAGCTTCATGTAAGTTCACATATCAACGGGATACGGGACCTGCCCCGGACCGTGGAAGAGACATTGTGGAGGATCGGTCAAGAGGCGCTGAACAATGTAAGCAAGCATGCGGATACGAGGGAAGTAAGGGTAGTATTAACCCTGCGGGAAAATGAAGTTGAACTCCGGATCGAAGATCATGGCTGCGGGATTTCCAAGCAACGATTGAACGAGCTGACAAGACATTCGATTGGGTTGTCCAGCATGCGGGAACGGGCTGAATCGCTCGGAGGACAATTCCGTCTATACAGTGTGTACAGAGAGGGAACCATTATTGAGGTTTCGCTGCCCTTAAGGTTGAGATCAATAGAGAATGGGGGGATCACCGATGATCCGATTGTTGATCGCTGACGATCATGCCATGGTACGACGGGGATTGCAGGTTTTTCTTGCTACGCAGCCGGATATCGAGATGGTTGGCGAAGCCGCGAATGGCGAGGAAACGTTAGAGAAGGCCAATCAGCTGAATCCCGATGTCGTGTTAATGGACCTGAATATGCCGATTCTCAATGGAATCGATACGACCGCACGGTTAAAAAAAGAACAGCCTCATATTAAAGTCATCGTGCTGACCTCGTTTATCGATTATGACCATGTGCTGCCAGCCATTCGGGCGGGCGCACGCGGCTATCTCCTTAAGGATATTGAGCCTGAGGATCTGGTGGCTGCGATCAGACGCGTGTATAAAGGCCAAGTTGAACTGCATCCGGATGCGGCAGGCCTGCTCATGACGCATGTTACATCACCGGCGGGGACGGATGAAACCGGCGGGTCCGGCCATCAGGAAGAGACTGCGCAGGTGGATAAACTTACCCGCCGGGAGCAGGAAGTACTGCAGCTGATTGCATCGGGCATGAACAACAGGGAAATCAGCGAAGCGCTTTACATTACCGAGAAGACAGTTAAAACCCATGTCAGCCATCTGCTCGATAAACTGGGGGTTGCCGACCGGACTCAGGCGGCCATTTATGCGCTCAAGCATGGAATCGTATAAGGATGGCTGTATCCGTCGTACATAACGATCATATCTAAGACTATAGTTGTAGAAGCTCTCAGCCGAAGGCATGAGAGCTTTTGCTTGTAAAATCACTCTAAATGTTGACGATTTCCATGGCATGCCTCCTCTACAATGTACTTAACAAAACCTTTGATACCCATAAGGGAGGAAGCACTATGAAAATCGTGATTATAGCTGGCAGCAATCGCAAGGAAGCCACAAGTACCGTTCTGGCCAAAGCCCTGGAAGCGCAAATGAATACGTTGTTCGTGGAAGTGAAGCTGTTTAATCTATATGAAACACCGCTTCCGTTCTATTCACCAGACGAGATATTCAACCGCCATGATGGCGTGCGCGAGCTGCAGCGTCTGTTGATGGAGGCGGATGGCATTATTTTGACGACACCAGAGTACCACGGAGGGATGAGCGGAGTCTTGAAGAACGCATTGGATCATTTGGGACAGATGCATTTCTCAGGTAAACCGGTTCTTTCGGTAAGCTCTGCGGGAGGGGCGGTCGGCGTGAGTTCACTGCAGCAAATGCAGGCTACCATCCGTAATTTGCACGGGATCAATAGTCCGGAATGGATATCCATTGGCGGTTCTCAGCGGACCATATACGAATCCGAAGCGGCAGAAGGAACGATAGTACTGGATTATCGGGCTAAAGAGGCGCTGTCCATCTTTATGGAACTGGTCAAGAAGATCAGCGGTAAAGAGGAGGTTGAGATCTCATGATTACTCATTTTGCCGGTCTGAAATTAAAGACGGTATCCATTCAGGGTGTGAAACAATTCTACCACGGGTTACTTCATTTCCCGGTAGCAAGCGAAAGCGAGGTTGAGATCGTATTTCAGCCTACACCGGATTTCACGCTCGCTTTTGAAGAAGCGTATGAACCTATAGCTCCTGCTCATATCGCGTTTGAAGTGCCTTATTCCCAGTTTGAATCCATGCTCCAGAAGCTTGCAGAGCAGGTACCTTTGTTGAAATGGCCTGACGGTGAAGCGGTTGAGCGTTTTGATACCGGCGTGAACGTATACTTCAAGGATGGCGATGGAAACTTGCTTGAGTTTATCGCACATGAAGATCTGAAGGAAGGGGTGCTTGCGCCGAACGGCACCTATGGCATCCTGTACTTGCGGGAGGTGGGTCTGCCTGTGGAGGATCCGGTAGCCGCAAGATTATGGATGAAGAGAACGCTCGGGTTAACGATCGCCAAGGAGTCGGAGCAATTCGCTTTTGCCATTGGAGGAACGGCTCATGCCGTTGTTGTATCAACAAAGCGCAAATGGATTCCGATCGCCATGAATGCGCTGGCACCATCCTTGGAGATCACTTACGGAGTAACGGACGAACGGTTTCTGGACCGGGTTCGCTCCATTCTGGATCAGCGGATGATGGTTTCGGATAACGAGGATGGTTTGCATTTTAGGATGTATGGTTACAGCATCCGAATGAAAATAACAAGCTTGCCCAAAGACATTGCAGCCAGGCTGAATCTGCCGAGTGCAATCGAAGGGAAGGAGGTGAATTCGGTCATTAGTGACCGGTATTTGGAGGATGGTCTTACGGCCTTGAGCCGCGGCGGCGAGGTTGGGTGGTTTGAAGGACATGTTGGCGGGGCGTATTTGGCGGCTTATTACATGCAGAAGGAGTTTGATTTGCCGCAAGATGTACTGCAGGGCCTGGCCGCCAATTGCCTGCATTTGCGTAATCAGCATGAAGATTGGTTTGAACCCTATCCTCCCGAGCCTGCGCAGCCTGAATTAATGAATCAACTCATTGAAGGACTGCTGCCTAACCTGACGAATCTGAGTACCTCCGGACACGGGGTAACCCTGGCCGTCTTGGGACTGAAAGCATTACGGGACCGTCCGGACTTATTGACGCCGTCTATCGTGCGAGGCATCCTCAAGCTGATGGAAGATGCAGCAGTAGAACACAAGCTTGCAAGGTATTATGGCATTGAAGATTATACGCAGCTGGATCTCGCGGAAATCTCACTTTCGGAAATACCTCCTTACCGGAATGCATCCGATTTGGCACGCCGTGCACTTTCCGAGCTGGAACTTGTGCTGCCGGATCAGCATGTTGATGGCAAATATTATTTTTTTGCCGGTGAGCTTGAGCATGGCATTACCCACGCACACGCACTCATTGAGCTGGAGCGACTCGGATACGCTCAGCTTGCCAAGCTTGGGCAAAGCAATCACCGGCTGCAAATGAAACTCAACCGTTTAAAGCCACAAGCCCTTTCGAATGAGGGAGTTGAAGCTGCCGAAGGTGCGTCGATTACGGATTCTGCCTATTGGAGCAAACGGTATGAAGATCCGCATGCCATCAAAGTACCTTATGCCGCACTGGCTCTGCTCCAGTACGTACCATCTGAACAAAGGGAAGACATGGAGCGCGATGTGTGTAAACTGCTCTCGTTGATGAAGTAGGACAAACGAGATTTTGACATTGGTAAAATATGGTGTTAGGCTGTGTATAGTTGTGAAAAAATGGAATGAAATGTGCGCAGAAAGCATAGAACTGGAGGGTATTATGAACGTTGCAATCGTTGTAGGAAGCATTAGAAAAGAGTCGTACAATATGAAACTGGCGGAATATTTAAAGCAGCGCTACTCGGATCAGATCACGTTTGAAATTTGGGGGCTGCGCGATCTTCCGTTTTACGATCAAGACATTGAGCTGGACCCTCCTGCGGCCGTCAAGGATTTCAAGGAGCGGATTGCTGCCGCTGATGCGGTGTTGTGGATCACGCCGGAGTATAATTACTCTATACCGGGCGTGCTCAAGAACGCGCTTGATTGGTTATCGCGCGTTGATAAGGTTATGAACGGGAAGCCTTCGTGGATCATGGGAGCGTCGATGGGACAGCTTGGAACGGTGCGCGCTCAAGAGCATCTCCGGGATATTCTGTTTTCTGTCGGCATTACTTCGCCGCTGCTCCCTAACAATGAGGTATATATCGGGGCGGTACATGAGAAGATGGATGAGTCCGGCAAGCTGATTCATGAGCCGACAATCGGTTTTCTCGATATCGTGGTGAACAATTTCATTACGTGGATGAACACCCGTAAATAAATATAAACTCATGGAGCCCTTTGGCAGTTGCCTGCCAAAGGGCTTTTCCTGTATATTGACCTCGTAACACGATATAACCTAAGCAAATGGGAATTGCTTTTGAACGGGGGAGGCTTTGATTGTATACGATTCTTATTGTGGACGACGAACCGATTGTAAGAGAAGGGATCCGAAACCGGATTCAGTGGGCAGATCATGGCTTTGAATGCATCGGGGATTGCGAGAACGGCAGGGATGCATTGGATGCTGTAACCCGCCATCAACCCGATGTGGTGTTAACGGATATCAACATGCCGTACATGGATGGCCTGGAGTTGTCACGCCATATTACGGATCGTTTTCCCAAGACAAAGATCATCATCCTTACCGGGTTTGACGATTTCGAATATGCCCAGCAGGCGGTGAAGCTCCAAGTCACGGATTTTATTTTGAAACCGGTTACGTCAGTGGAGTTAAGGGAGATGCTTGGTAAACTCAAGCTGGAAATGGATGAGGAGCGCGGACATACGGAGCACTTGAAAAGGCTCAAACATCAGTTGAATGAGAGTTTGGTCCTGCTTAAGGAACGATTTCTTGAACGACTGGCGTCGTCGCCGATGAAGCGATCCGAGATCGAGAGCAAGCTTGCATATTTTGATATTCGGCTTCCGGGGCCTCTTTATATCGCGATGGCAGCGGATATGGATGAGCTTCGTACGGATGAGCAGCATGTCGATAATGAGCTGTATGCATTTGCTTTATACAATATCATGCAGGAGATTTTGGCGGGTGAGCCCGGTACAGCTATTTTTAGGTACAAGGAGAACAAAGTTATGACCATCCTGTCGGGCTCCGGCGAGGAGGAGCTGCACGCTCGGGCGCAGGAGCTGGCGGAGGACATTCGCGCATCTACAAAGCAGTTCATGAAATTCACGGTTACGCTCGGCATCGGAACGATTTGCCGCGAGCTTCAGGATATCCGATACTCCTGCAGGGCTTCGGAAGCTGCACTGGAATACCGTCTCCTGATCGGCCGCGATCAGGTGGTTCATATCACGGATCTTGAAAAGCGGGGGGACGCTCCTCTCCAGGATGGGATCGAAACCGAGTCAGCGCTAATCTCCGCAATTCGGGCCGGTACGGACTTAGAGGTTAAGGCGTGCATCCGGCGGCTGATCAGCGAACTTGGAAGCGCTTCAATTTCAATCGAGCTCTGTTACGTGCGGGTCCTTCGGGTCATGCTTGCCGTGCTTCAAACTGTGATGGAAATCGGCAGCAATGGGAACGAGCTGATCGGCAAGGAGAAGAGGCTGCTGTCCGATCTGTATTCTTTTCGGTCCTTGGAAGAGATCGAGCGCTGGTTTAACGAGGTGTGCGAGCAGGCGTTAAGGGACGTTGCCAAGGCGAGAAAGGATATTACCCGCACCCAGATGCTGGAGGCGGTCGATTTCATCCAGCGGCATTATGAGGATGCCGAGTTATCGATCAAGACCGTATGCGGCCGGATCTTCATGAGCACGAGTTATTTCAGTGCTTTATTCAAGTCGCATACCGGGAAGACCTTCGTTGAATACGTAACGGATGTCCGCATGGAGAAAGCAAAGGAACTTCTGAAGCATTCTTTGTTGAAAACTTATGAAATAGCGGCGAAAACCGGTTATCAGGATCCTCAATATTTTAGCGTGCTGTTTAAGAAACATACCGGAGATACCCCGACGGAGTACCGGAATAAAATGACGTCAGGCGGGGTAAGGCCATGATGGCTCCGCAGCGTATCAAAAGCATTCAGTCCCGCATTGCCAGCTCATTCGTGATGCTTGTATTGTTTACGGCGCTGCTGTTGATCTTCATCTCCTACCGGCTGTCCGAATCGGCTGTTCGCGAAACGGCGGAGAGTTACACCTCCGAGCTGATCAATCAAGTGAATGCGAATATCCAAACTTACATCACCGGGATGAAAGACATCTCACTGGCGACGATGAACAACCCGAATGTGAGGGAATACCTCGCCTCGGCAGATGAACTGCAGCCTGCGGAACTTGCTATATTGAAAGCGAAGATATCGGAATATTTCCACTCGATTCGGGTTTCGCGCAAAGATATTGCGTCGATTAATATTTTTGGAGCCGGCGGCTCCTTTATCTCCGATCGGGCGGAAGCCGAACTGAATCCTTATATTGTGTTATCGGAGCAGCCCTGGTATCGGCAGGCGAAGGAAAACAAGGGACAGACGGTGATTTCCTCGTCGCATGTACAGCCGGTTATCAAAGGAGAGTACCGCTGGGTTGTATCACTAAGCCGCGAGCTCAGCGGCGTGAATTCTTCCAACGGGCTCGGCATTCTGTTGATCGATCTCAACTTCAAGGTGATTAACGATATGCTCAGCAAGCTCGATCTGGGGAACCGGGGTTACGTGTTCGTGATTGATCGTCATGGCCGGATTGTGTATCACCCGCAGCAGCAGCTGCTCTACAGCAATTTGAAGACGGAGAGATTAGAGCAGGTGCTTCAGGACAAGCAAGGAGGTTTTGTCGTGAAGGAGGGCGGAGCAAGCCGGATTTACAGCATCAAGGACACGGATTTCGGCTGGAAAATCGTCGGCGTTTTTTACGAGAATGAGCTGGTGGACAATAAGAAGCAGATGCAGCTTTCTTTTGCTATAGCGGGGTTGTTATGCCTTGGCGTCGGCGTGCTGTTCTCCGTCGTTATCTCCCGCAACCTGACGCGTCCCATCAAGAAGCTCCAGGATAAGATGATGGAAGTGGAGAAGGGGAATTTCGATATCCGGGTTCCTGTAGGGCATTCCAGGGAAATCTCCGGCCTGGCCCGCAGCTTCAATGTGATGGTGCTCAAGGTCAAGGAATTGATGGACCAGATCGTGATAGAACAGGAAATTAAGAGAAAAAGCGAATTGAATGCCCTGCAAGCCCAAATCAATCCCCATTTCCTCTACAATACGCTGGATTCCATTATATGGATGGCTGAGAGCAAGAAGCATGATGAGGTGATTCTGATGACATCGGCTCTAGCAAGGCTGTTTCGAGCTTCGCTCAGCAAAGGGAGGGAAATGATCCCGATTGCTACCGAGGTGGAACATATAACGAATTATTTAAAAATACAACAAATGCGATACCAGGATAAAATCCGGTTTACTCTGGATATGGACCGCGAACTTTATCCTTATCTGACGTTGAAGGTGCTGCTGCAGCCTCTGGTGGAGAATGCCATTTATCATGGCATCAAGAACAAGGAAGGGCCGGGCACGATCACGATTACGGGGAGACTTCAGGATGATCGGATTCGGTTTCAAGTGATGGATGACGGCATCGGCATGGATCGGTCCAAGGTTGAGACATTATTAATCTCTACAGGGAGCCAACATTCGAGAAACAGCGTTGGGATAGCGAATGTCCACCAGCGGATTCAGTTATATTTTGGAGCGGAATATGGTCTTAGCTATACGAGCGTGCCCGGAGCGGGGACAATCGTCACGGTGCTTATTCCGGCCGTTCATCCGGATGAATGGAGGAGCATGAAGGGGGAGGTGCCATGAAGTCGTACATGAGACCGCGATATGTTTTACTGCTGCTGATTCCGGTATTCATTCTGGGTTATGCCGTTTATCAGTGGTCCAAGGATGACCCCGGTCCCAAGAAGATTATCGTCGGCGTTAAAGCACTGGACGAAAATGAATTTTGGCGGGTGTTGATTGAAGGGGTGCACACGGCTTCCCGTGAATTCGGCGTGGACGTCTCGGTGGTAGGACCGACTCAGGAAATCGAAGTAGACTTGCAGATTCAATTGCTGGAGGAAGCCATCAAGCAGAAGCCGGATGCGATTGTTTTGGCCGCCGGCGATTATAACCGCTTGGTTCCCGTTGCAGAGTCGATTCGTAAGGCTGGCATCCCGCTCATTATGATTGATTCCGCCGTGAATGGTGAATATGCGCAGAGCTTGATCGCTACCGACAATGTGAATGCGGGACAGAAGGCCGGCAGGGAGCTTTCGTCACGGCTGCCGGAACAGGCCAAGGTTGCGATCATCAGTTTCGTGCAGGGCACCTCGACGCAGATCGAAAGGGAACAAGGGGTTCGAAGCATTCTGGAGCAGCGCAGCGGCACAGAAATCGTGGGCACTTACTACAGCGAGGGCAAGGAGGAGCGTGCCTATGACATCACGAAGAAACTGCTGTTGGAAAGGCCTGACCTGAATGGAATCGTGGGGCTGAATGAGCCTTCTACAGTCGGGGCAGGAAGAGCGATCCGAGAACTGGGGCTGGCGGGCAAGGTTAAGCTGGTCGGATTCGACAGCTCGGTGAAGGAAGTCAAGCTGCTCGAAGAGGGGGTTCTTCAATCCACCATTGTTCAGAAGCCCTTCAACATCGGCTATTTGGGCATCAAAACAGCCATATCCATCATCGAAGGAGACAAGGTGTTACGCAACGTGTACACCGATTCCGTTGTCATCAACAAAGACAATATGTATACCGAGGAGAACCAGAAGCTGCTCTTTCCCTTTGTGGAAGAGTAGCTTCTTCCTTTATGGGGGGGCCTGTTAACAGATCATAGATTATTCAACACGGATCAGAGAATATTCCATTCCTCCATCGGAGACCGATTTGTACAATGATTCATAAAAGGTGCCAGCTAGAGAGGTGAGGGTCTTTGAGCGAAGTATTGATACAAATGGAAGGAATCACGAAGGAATTTCCGGGCGTGCTTGCATTAAATCATTGCCGATTCGAGCTGCTGCGCGGTGAAGTCCATGCGCTAATGGGTGAGAACGGCGCCGGCAAGTCAACGATGATGAAAATATTGACCGGCGTATACCAGAAGGACGAAGGTACGATCAGGTACAAAGGGCAGCCCGTAGAGTTAACGAATCCGAAAGCGGCTCAAGACGCCGGGATCAGCATGATCCATCAGGAACTGAACTTGGCGCCTGATCTGACGGTTGCTCAGAACATATTCATCGGGCGAGAGCCGCGCAGAAAGCTCAGGTTGTTTCTGGACAATCAGGCGCTAAATCGGCAGGTGAAGGAACTGTTCGAGCGGATGGGGCTGGACATGGATCCATCCATCAAGGTTTCGGAACTAACGGTTGCCAAGCAGCAGATGGTGGAGATTGCCAAGGCATTGTCTTATAACGCCGACGTGCTGGTCATGGATGAGCCTACTGCAGCTTTAAGCGAAACCGAGATTGAGGATTTGTTCCGCATCATTCGTCAGCTTCGAGAAGGTGGAGTTGGAATCGTTTACATTTCCCATCGGATGGATGAGATCAAGCGAATTACGGATCGCATTACGGTGATGCGTGACGGACAGTATATCGATACGGTTTCAACGGATGAAGTCACCACACAGGACATTATTTCCAAAATGGTTGGCCGTCAGATCTACGAGACCTCGAAACCGGAGAAGAGCGCAGGTGAACGTGAGACGATATTGGAGGTTAAAGGACTGAATCAAGGCCGAATTTTGAAGGACATTAACTTCACTCTGAAAAAGGGAGAAATCCTTGGCATTGCAGGCCTGGTTGGTGCGGGGCGGACCGAGCTTGCCCGAGCGATCTTCGGTGCCGACCGCATTCAATCCGGCGAGATCCATGTTCATGGCCGCAAGATAACGATCAAGGGCCCCCATGATGCGGTGCGCCAAGGGATCGGTTATTTATCCGAGGATCGCAAGCGCTATGGATGTGTCGTCGATCTGGATGTGAAGAGCAATGTGGCTATCGCCTCATACCGTAACTTCCTGGGCCCAGCCGGCTGGATGAATACGACCAGGATTCGCAAGCAGGCGGAGGATATGGTCGAACGATTGAAGGTCAAAACACCGCATGTGGACCAAGAGGTCAAATTCCTCTCCGGCGGTAATCAGCAGAAAGTCGTTATCGGCAAATGGCTGACCCGAGATTGCGACATTCTGATCTTCGATGAACCGACGCGTGGGATCGATGTAGGGGCCAAGAGCGAAATCTATCGCTTGCTGAACGATCTTACGGCACAGGGTAAATCGATCATCATGATCTCCTCAGAGCTGCCTGAAATTTTACGGATGAGTCATCGGGTTCTCGTGATGTGTGAAGGCCGGATTACGGGCGAGCTGGATCAAGCAGAGGCGACCCAAGAAAGCATTATGCATCTGGCTACAGCAAGGATGTAAGCCGTTATCCATACACGTTAGGAGGAGTAAGCAGATGAACATTCAAATCAAATCGGGCGCACTTCAGCAAGTGCTGGCCTTAGCCAGCTTGGTTGTTCTCATACTATTCTTTACATTCTCATCCAGCAATTTCTTTCAATTCTCCAATATCGTGGGCATTCTTCTCTCGACCGCGGTGATCGGCGTTCTTGCCTTAGGATCTACCTTTGTCATCATTACCGGCGGCATTGATCTGTCTGTCGGAACGGTCATGACACTAAGCGGCGTTATGACCGGCGTCTGCATCACCTTCTGGGGATTGCCGGTTCCGGTCGGCATCCTTGGGGGGATCTTGACGGGCGCGCTGTCCGGGCTGCTATCCGGTACGGCGGTGGCGAAAATGAAGATCCCGCCTTTTATCGCAACGCTGGCGATGATGATGATCGCTAAAGGACTGGCACTGATTATCTCCGGAGCCAAGCCGGTCTATTTCAACGACGCCGAAATCTTTGCCGAGGTGTCCCAAGGCAGCGTGCTGGGCTGGCTGATACCGGGCCTCGATATTCCGAATGCGGTCGTTATTTTCTTCATCGCGGCGGTTGTGGGCTACCTCATCTTATCGAAGACCATCATCGGCCGGTATAACTTTGCGCTAGGCAGCAACGAAGAGGCGACCCGATTGTCGGGTGTCAATGTGGGCTTCTGGAAAATCGTCATTTACACTCTAACCGGCGCCTTTACCGGTTTGGCGGGTGTCATGATGGCATCGAGGCTGAACTCGGCAAACCCGGCGCTGGGGGCCGGTTATGAGCTGGAAGCCATCGCGGCGGTCGTGATCGGGGGTACTTCGCTCAGCGGCGGGAAGGGTACCATCATCGGCACAGTCATCGGCGCATTGATCATGAGCGTGCTGACGAATGGATTACGTATTCTGTCCGTGCCGCAGGAGTGGCAAACCGTTGTCGTAGGATTCGTCATTATACTTGCGGTGTATGCGGATATTTTGCGCAGACGCAAAGCGTAAGTCCTCTGTTAGGACTGCGATCCGCGCTCGGTTAGCCGTGTGCTAGCTTGATCTGGATAGAAGCTTCCTTGGATGGAAGTTCTATAGATGTACTATTTTGATAAACAAGGGGAGATGGAGATTATGAAAAAGCTTTCCGTATTGGCTCTGATTCTCATGCTGACTGCAAGCCTGCTGGCGGCTTGCGGTTCATCGGGCAAGAGCGCTTCAGGAACCGACAGTCCAAGCGAGGGCGGATCCGGCTCAGGCTCCGGTTCGGCTGCCGAAGGGGAAATCTATATTCCGATCATTTCCAAAGGCTTTCAGCATCAGTTCTGGCAGGCGGTAAAAACTGGTGCCGAGCAGGCAGGGGAAGAGCTTGGCGTAAAGATTACCTTTGAAGGACCAGAGACGGAATCCCAGGTGGATAAGCAGATCGAAATGCTGCAGGCAGCACTCGATAAGAAACCAAGCGCGATCGGTTTTGCTGCACTGGATAGCCAGGCCTCCATTCCTTATCTGAAAAAAGCCCAGGAAAACAACATTCCGATCATCGCCTTCGATTCGGGCGTGGAAAGCGACATTCCGGTAACGACGGCATCGACGGACAATATGGCTGCATCCGCGCTTGCGGCGGATAAAATGGCGGAGCTCGTCGGGAATGAAGGCAAAATCGCCATGGTGGTCCATGACCAGACCAGCGTGACCGGGGTTAGCCGCCGTGACGGCTTCAAGAAGCAGATCGAAGAGAAGTACCCGAATATCGAAATCGTTGACATCCAGTACGGAGGCGGGGATCACTTGAAGTCGACGGACTTGGCCAAAGCGATGATGCAGGCGCATCCGGATTTGAAAGGGATATTCGGGGCGAATGAGGGTTCGGCGGTCGGGGTCATTAATGCGGTAACGGAGATGAAGAAGGAAGGTCAGATTATCGTGGTCGGGTTCGATTCCGGAAAAGCGCAGATTGACGCAATCAAGAATGGAACGATGGCGGGAGCCATCACGCAGAATCCGGTCGGCATCGGATATGAGACGGTAAAAGCCGCCGTGGCGGCCATCAAAGGGGAGAAGGTTGAACCGCAGATCGATACGGGATTTTACTGGTATGACAAAAATAATATCGATAGCGACGAGATCAAAGCTGTGATCTATGAGTAAAATGAAATGAAGGGGAGCCCTATAGAGGGCTCCCCTTAACGTGACATCCGCTTACGCAGATGCCACCTCCATATTCTGAATCAATTCGTTCAGCCTCCTTTCCGATCATTTGGTCCAGCCGGACATCTATATTAAACCACGGCCGGCGGCAGGACTGAAGTGAATAAACAAGCTTAATTGTTTTTTACCAGGAATTTTTGTCATGAATGATACCGGGTTTATGTTAACGGATCTGCCCCTCGTTCCATATCCGCTTCCAAATCTCTTGGGCGGTCTCATCCGGAGATAAATCGGAGGTATCCAGCCACATGCCGATTCTCGGCGTTTCGTCGTTCAAACGCCGGTTCAGCTCATGGATGGTCCATACCCCGTAGCCTTTTTTGTTACGAATCTGCTCGCGTGCGCTGATGGCATTCTCAGATGGGTTCAGCACAACGACGTAAACGGGAAGGCCGTTTAGCATTTCGGTTATTTGCAGCAGCGCGGGGCCGAGAATGACGTCCTGGAGGACGACATGAAAACCCGCTTCAGCATAGGTTCTGGCAGTGGAGGCCGATAATCTGTAGCGCAGGGCGAGCTGCCGTTTTGCTTCGTCTGAAGCATCCGGAAGCATTTCTTCCCTGCCCTTGATAATCATTCTCCGAAACGCGTCTCCCCGCAAGTGGACTCCGCGTTCAAATTTCTCGGCCAGCAGCTGGGCTACCGTCGATTTACCGGAAGCCATGACACCAGAGACAATAATAACGGCTGGTTCAGATGAATGTGACATAATCATATCTCCAATGCTATCGGATTGTAAATGAAAGGGAGCCCTATAACGGGCTCCCCTAAACGTGACACCCGCTTATGCGGATGCCACCTCCATATTCTGAATCAATTCGTTCAGCCTCCTTTCCGATCATTTTGTCCGGCCTGACAACTATATTAAACCACAGCTGAATGCGAGCCGAAAAGTGAATAAACGGGCTTAATTGTTTTTTACCAGCGTCTTGGAGACAGTATGCATTGCTAATTAAACGGAGCCCATAAACCCTTGTCCCGCCTTATTACTTACTTCCACGTAAGTATCTCACTTCTAAGTACGTACTTCCGGAAAGTAAACTGTCTGCTCTACAATGGGCGTGTAGTTATTAACCAATACGTTCATAAGGAGAGAATAACAATATGGAACTTCAATTGGCATTGGATTTAGTAAATATTCCTGAAGCAAAACAAGTGGTGGCTGAGGTAGCCGAGTTTATCGACATCGTGGAGATCGGAACGCCGGTTGTCATTAACGAAGGACTTCATGCTGTAAAAGCAATCAAAGAGGCTTTCCCGCAGCTGCGTGTGCTTGCCGATCTAAAAATTATGGATGCGGGCGGTTATGAAGTGGCGAAGGCATCCGAAGCCGGTGCGGACATTATTACGGTGTTAGGCGTGTCCGATGATGCTACGATCAAAGGCGCGGTAGCGGAAGCCCTCAAGCAAGGCAAGCAAGTGATGGTCGATATGATCAATGTGAAGGACATTGAGAGTAGAGCAGTGGAGATTGACGCTTTGGGCGTGGATTACATTTGCGTTCATTCCGGCTACGACCACCAAGCGGAAGGCAAGAATTCATTCGAGGAATTGGCTGCGATCAAACGTGTCGTGAAGCACGCCAAGACGGCGGTTGCGGGAGGAATCAAAATGGAGACGCTCCCTGAGGTGATCCAAGCGAATCCTGATCTCGTGATTGTCGGAGGGGGAATCACAGGTCAATCCGATAAAAAAGCGGTTGCGGTCCAGATGAACCAGCTTGTTAAGCAGGTCTAAGTTACGATGAGTCAAAAGATATTTCAACATGCAGCTCTCATTGCCGAGGAGATCTCGGCATCCGTGCAGCAGATCAATGCTGGTCAGATTGAGGAGTTGATTGCACGGATCGTG
The DNA here is from genome assembly GCF_056173265.1 of Paenibacillus sp. QJM3NY_38. Classification (NCBI taxonomy): domain Bacteria; kingdom Bacillati; phylum Bacillota; class Bacilli; order Caryophanales; family Paenibacillaceae; genus Paenibacillus; species Paenibacillus sp. QJM3NY_38. The sequence continues at coordinate 4,350,983 of NZ_CM149665.1, read as the reverse complement.
CAATCCGATGCCATTTTCTTAGCGGGGGGCGGCAGATCCGGTCTGATGATTCGAGCTTTTGCCATGCGATTAATGCAGATGGGGTATAAGGTTCATGTCGTGGGCGATACGGTAACTCCGGCCATCGGCGCGCGGGATTTGCTAATTATCGGTTCAGGCTCCGGCGAAACGCAGAGCTTGGTGTCTATGGCTCAGAAGGCCAAGGGTATAGGCTCTGCCGTAGCGGTGGTAACCGTGAATCTCGAATCACGTATCGGTAAGCTTTCGGATGCGATCGTTCGGCTACCGGGCACAACGAAGGAGCAGAATCAAGGATCTCTTGTCACCGTTCAACCGATGGCCTCTTTATTTGAGCAAACGATGCTGATCGTCTTGGATGCCGTCATCTTGAGATTGATGGAGATGAAGGAACTTCACTCGGAAAATATGTTTGGGCTGCACGCCAATTTGGAATAAGAAGTCAAGGTGTGGGTATAGTTGCCGCTTTGATGATATAACCGCGACCGTTGTATACTGTAGGGAAGAAGGGGTGATGCATTATGGCAAGTGAAGTCAAGCAGCGAATCAATCTGAAGGAAATAAACTGCCATAAGGAGTTAACTCTGGCGGTCATCGGCGGCAAATGGAAGCTGATCATCCTATGGCATCTTGGTTTAGAGGGCGTTAAGCGCTTCGGTGAGCTGAATCGAATGATTCCTCATATCACGCAAAAAATGCTGACCAACCAGCTTCGTGAATTGGAGGAGGATCAGCTCGTTCATCGTGTGGTTTACCCCGAGGTTCCGCCTCGAGTCGAATATTCGCTCACGCCTTACGGGGAGAGCTTAATGCCGATCTTGAAGCTGATGTACGATTGGGGAAAAGATTACGGCGAACAGGTCGTCTGGAAAGACGGCGAGCTGTCTGAGCATAAAGACGATGGACAGGCAGCGGAGCAACCAGTCGCACAGAAGCTGTAATTTCTCGAACATGCATGCGAATGCATTAGCAAGGCGATCGGGCAGGGGTTTTTTCGAGTAAGAAGGTGCTGAGTTCTAAAGCATAAAAAAACGGCGAGCCAATAGGTTCGCCGCCGCTGGTTTGAGCTTCCTTGATCCATGTTATTATTGCTGGCTTTCAAGGTATTGCGCGAGTTGATCAAAAGTTCCGCCAAATCCTTGTTTCACCATCGGAGCCATTCCATCAAATGCTGCTTGTTCTTCTGCAGTTGCGTTGACAGGGCCTCCCTGCATGGTATGATTGGTCGACCTTTAACAATCCGCTGCCATGGATGGCTATCGAAGAGCTATCGCTGTAAGGTTTAGGATATGTTCCCCTTTGAGTAAACTGTGCAGAAGAAGACGCTACAGACGATACAGTTTACTTAAAGGGAACTTTTTTATGGGAGAGTTTATAAGATAGAATCCGAAGAAAATAGGGATATATCCATTTAATAAAAAAAGCCAAACTCGTCTGAACGAGTTGGCTTTTTAAACGTGACTGCAGTCTGTTCATTATTTGTTTATCGGTTGGCCTGCATATGCTTGCACATTTAGCGGAGCTGTCAGGTATTTTGGAGCTTCAGCTACAAATGCCTGAAAATGGCTGCTCGCATTGTGGAGCCCAACAGCTTCCTGGTCTTTCCACTGTTCAACCATGAGATACGTGTTATCCTGCTCCGTATCTTTAAGCAGCTTATAAGATTCATTTCCTTGTTCCGCGCGGGATGCCTCAATAAGTTTTTTTACGGATTCCAGAAATTCTGCCTCTAGCTCACGGTTTACTTTCATTTCTGCATGAATAATAATCATCGCTATGACCTCACTTCCACTCTGCAATACGATCAATAGGAAGACGGGTCGTCAAACGCGCTTCTTTGGCAGCTTTACCTACAGAGATGAGCATTACCGGCACATAACGTTCTTTCTCCATACCAAATGCTTCTGCAATTCGGGATTTGTCGTATCCGCCAATGGGGTTCGTGTCATATCCACGGGCACGAGCAGAAAGCATAAGCTGCATGGAAACCAAGCCGCTATCGATAAGGATCATTTCACGGAAAGATTGTGCCGGAATACGCCCGAACAGATCGGTATAGTTTGCCATCATCTGATCTTTAATCTCTTGTGGCAGATAACCGCGTTCCACAGCGCTGCCCATAATTTCATCTGCATTGTCGAATGCGTTCATATCTCCAAATACAGCAATGACTGCGGAAGAAGTTGAAACTTGCGTTTTGTTCCCTGGTGCAAGCTCTTCAAGCGTCGCTTTTCCTTCTGGGCTATCAACGACAAGAAATCTCCAAGGCTGAAGATTAACGGATGATGGAGCCAAAGTCGCTTCTTCCAAAATTTCAGTCATTTCTTCACGGCTGATTTTCACCGATGGGTCATATACCCGCACAGAGCGACGGGAAGTAATAATTTCTTTATAATTATTGTTTAGGGAAGTTACAGTCATGATATTCTCTCCTTTAATCTCTATAAGTTAATGGGTCTTACTTGGTTCTTTCATTAGTTGAATCTGGCTGTTCAGCTTCTGTAGCGTTTGAACAAACGCAAGTCGTTCTGATTCCGTGAGGTCTGCCTGCAGTTCCTCCATAAAGCGATCTTTCTCCGCCTTAAACGCTGCTACTCTACTTGTGCCCACTTCAGTTAGCTGAACCAACGTAATCCGGTTGTCATTCTCGCATCTGGTTCGGAGAAGTATTCCTTCCGCTTCCAACTGCTGAACATGACGGGTCACCGCAGCTGGATCAATAGACACAGCCTTCTGCAGATCCGATTGGCTAATTTGGCCCCCCGTCAGTTTGCATAGGAGTTCGAGTCGATTGGGACTAACTCCAGCACATCGTTCAAACCGGGTCGAAATATGCTTGTTTAAATGCATTAGCAAGTACAGCAGGTCTTCCGTATGGCACGTAGCGATTATAAAGACCCCCTTCAATTCATTGACTCATCAATGTTTGATGGGTCAATCATATACCTTTGTTTTCTGAAAATCAAGTCTTTTGCATAAAAAATTGAATCGGATTTCATGTATAATAGGAAGTAGATTCCTAATTCATAGGTTTGAGGAATGATTAGTTTTTCATGGAGAATGTAATGCTAATGCATGAACAACATAAATCAGGAGGACAAGGTTATGGCAAAAGCAAAAGTTCCAAAGAGACCCACTAGAGATGAGTTTGTACTGGAAGAGCTCGGAAATCAGCTTACGGAAGCTTACCAGGAGGAATCGGTCATCGTACTGACGGTCTGGGGATGGGAAGAAGCAGTCCGCGGACAAATCGATCAAATGGACTCCCGCACAGGGAAGGTGCACATGAAAGAAAATGGCGTCATTACGAAGGTTCCCTTTATGGATATTATGGAAGTGAATTATCCCAGGGACTAATCAGAATAATACCGAAAAAGGAGATCCTGCGAGGATCTCCTTTACTTTATCTCTGTCTAATTATAACCATCCATTCAGCTGTCATTGTACCACGCCACTGAGCAAGCTTTCCCACTCCTGAATAATGCGATTTTTATCCAGACGATGGCCGATCAGCGTAAGATATCCGCGTTGCAGCTGCAGCGTGCTTGGCTTACATTCAAGCTCTGATCCCGCCCACTGAACTAGAGAGGGACCCGTCGAGAGATGGATGTAACCTTTGGCCCGAATCAGGCTGGGGCCAAGTGCAGCGAGAAAAGTTTCGATCGCGCTCAACTGAAGCGGGAAGGGGGATGGAGCAGATAAGGTCAAGGTATCCATGCCCGTGAAGGATGTGCTGCTGTGTCCGGACTCTTCTCCGTGCAGATGGCTATGGTGGTCATTGGCAGATCTCTCTGGCTTGTGGTGCGCATGCTTGCTGTGATTTTCAGTCAACGGTTTGTCTTGCGAATGATCCGCAAGATCTCCTGGCTTCCATTGCGAAGTTGGAAACGAATGGCTCGGGTCCTTAGAGGCCTCAAGCTGAAGCTGAAGCGTCGAAAACACTTCATTTTCATCCAAACGGCTGTAGTCGGTTACGGACAGGCTTGCCGTCGTGTTTATTTTTCTAATGGAGGTCATGACTTTGTTGATCTGTTTATCGTCGCAGTCCCCGGCCTTGTTAAGGATGATCATATCCGCGAAGCTGATTTGTCCCCGCAGGGTACGCACCAGCTCACGACTGGATGCAAAGAAGCTGTTGTACTCGAGAAATTTGCTGCAGTCGGCCAAGGCAATTTTGTGCTGGATTGAGATTCGATCAGCCAGGGACGGATCCTGCAGATCCTCAAGAATCTGTTCAGGATTCGCCACGCCGGTTGTTTCGATGAATATGAGATCCGGCTTCTGATCTAACAGGGTTTGCAATGCTTGACCCAGCTCGTCTCGCCGGGTGCAGCAGATGCATCCGTCGAGCAGCTTCTCAATCGGAAGATCGGGGATTTGGTTGGAGACCGTATCACCATCCACATCTTGTTCGCCCATCTCATTCATAAGCACGGCGGTTCTCCACTGCCGCTTGGCGGCATATTCCAGCAGTCTGAGCAGCAGCGTGGTTTTGCCGCTTCCCAAAAATCCGCTAATCAATACAACGGGTATCTTGTTCATTAATTGATTTCCTCCTTGGTCTCGTTATCATTCGAATACAGCTCGTCAAACTCCGCGACGGAGTCCGGATTCGTGAAAATGTAAGGGGATGCCGGCTGCTCGATCGGCTGAATCTGCTTCGCTTGAATTTGCAGCGTCTCTTTACCATTCAAGGTGGCGACCTGGATCGTGCCATCAATCTGGACCCACGTATCATTAGCGAACGACGCAGCATTCGTGCCCCGCACAAGAACCCCGAACGGTACGGCGTCTGCCGTGCAGCACATCACGAGGAATCGGCTGACGGCAAAGGTATCCTCATTCATATGTCCGTCGCGGAAGACGAATCCTTGCACCGAGATGGTTTTTCCTTGAAAATGCTCTTTGTACATATCCATGGCCCCGACGGTTTCCGAGAAAATGTCCGGTTCCACCTTAATGACGGGCAGCGTATATAAGCGCTTGGCAAGCTCTGCAAACTCCACACTATAGATGTCCTTGGCAACGAATCGTTCGTTCAAAGCGATATTTTCTTCTGCTCCTTGATCCATGCCGGGTAATCGCTTATCCGTGCCTGAAAAGGCGGACGTGTTGCGGTCATCGGTTTTACGCCGTACATCGGGATTCGGATAGGTGTAGATCATTCCTTTTTTGGCTGCCATATCGCTGCCCAGGGCTTGGTCCGGCAGGAGCAGGCCAAACAGCAGCGGCACCGTGAATAACCCGTATACCGTTACGTTTTTGACAAGGCCGGCAGGCAGGGGATGCTCGCAATCACACACCTCTCCGGAATCGCCCGCAAGGGAATGCCACATCATCCCGAATGCAATGAACAACAACGGAACCGGGCAGAGAAGCAGTAGGGTCTGCATATGAGGCGCTAGGTAATATTCAAGCGAATCTGAAGCATTCAGATGCATGATATAAGCGGCGAGAGCCGCAACAAGCAGCGACCGGAGCGTATAGTGAATCCGTATCCTCAAACTGGACTTCATCCTCCCAATCACCTCCAATCTCAAGCGGATACCTGATGATCCTAAACGGTCCCGGCAATCTCGTTTGGTTTTTCATCAATCTTTCATCCTTAGGCAGCTATCCACCCAAAAGAGCGTTGACGGCTACAGAGCCGATGAAGACAAGCGTCATCACCAGCAGGCTTAAACCGATGACGAATTTAGTCTTGAAGGTAGCCGACAGCATGAGCAAGCTTTTGAAATCCAGCATCGGGCCGAGCACGAGGAAGGATACGAGTGGACCTACGGTGAAGGTGTGCGTGAACGCCGATGCCACAAATGCATCCGAAGTCGAGCAGAGGGATAGAATGAAAGCAAACCCCATCATGAACAGGTAAGAAGCGGTGGGACCGTTCCCCAATGCCAGCAGCTCTTCTCTAGGAATGAAGGATTGGATGCAGGCTGTCAGGAATGCGCCAAGAACCAGGTATTTGCCCATTTCGATCAATTCGTCTCCGGCGTGGACAAACAGGCTTCTCCAGGTTTTGGGATGCTCGTGCAGTTTGCGTTCACCAGCGGCGGAATCTTGTTCGGAAAACTCTTGTAAGGAACGCTTGAGCGGGTTGTTCCTTGAAAAAACATAGACAAGCAAACCTACCGTTACCGCGACTGCAAAAGCCAGTCCCATCCGGCCGATCGTCACTTCGGGATGCGAACGGAAGGCCATGATCGTCGCAGCGAACACAAGGGGGTTCAGGATAGGTCCGCTGAGAATAAAGGTTACAGCGATGTAGGCAGGCATCCCCTTAAGCATCAGCCTTCGGACGACCGGGATCATCCCGCATTCACAGATGGGAAACACGATCCCCAGCATGGAAGCGAACAGGACGCCGATGACCGGATTTTTGGGCGTGATCCGACGCACCCACTGTTCTTTAACGAACAGCTGAAGAAGGGACGACAGCAGCACTCCAAGCAGCACAAATGGAAGCGCCTCAAGGAAAATGCCCGTAAAAACCGTTTTTACCTGCTGTATGTCACGGCTAGATATTAGACTTGTATCGTTCTGCAGCCATATCGTCAAGACCGGTATCACGAAGACAAGCGGAATCATGAAGGGCAGCATTTTGAAGATTACCGGATATTTCATTCAGGCCTCCTGGAGCGAATTGTTCTTAAGACATTCTATGCTTGTACCATCGGCAACATACTAGATTCTTGCAAATTAATCAAAAGGATTACGATTTAATACGTGAACTTCATGACCGGTAGCGCGAAGTCCAAAGTCGTGGTATATTTAAAAAAAGTTATCTGTGTGTTACTGGCGTAGCTTGGGGTACCAAGAGGGAGCACATAGGATCATATGCCGTACGCCTGGGCAAGAGGTAAGGAGACGATCAGTCGCCTTGCCTCTTTATGTTTTTAATACAATGGCGAAGGAGCGGATTAGCATGAGTAAGGAACCCGTAATTTTGGATGGAAAAAAGGTATCCGATGATATTAAGGCAAAGCTGGCGGTGAAGGTACAGGAATTGAAGCAGCACGAGATAACGCCTTGTCTGGCAACGATTCTAGTTGGCGATGATCCTGCTTCTGCGACCTATGTGCGGATGAAGGGAAATGCTTGCGAGCGGCTTGGTATCATATCCAAGAAAGTGGTGCTGGAGACATCGACCTCGACCGAGGAGCTGATCGCCGCGATACAAGAGCTGAACGAGGATCCGAATGTCCACGGTATTCTGCTGCAGCATCCGGTGCCGCATCATATCGATGAACGGGCGGCTTTTGATGCCATTGCCATTGAAAAAGACGTGGATGGAGTAACCACGCTCGGTTTCTCGCAAAATGCGTTTGGTTTTGCCGATTATCCGTCTTGTACGCCTGCCGCGATTATTGCGATTATGGATTATTATGACCTGCCGATCGAAGGGAAGCATGCCGTGGTGGTCGGACGCAGTCCGATTCTGGGTAAGCCGGTATCGATGATGCTGCTCAATCGCAATGCTACCGTTACGATCTGCCACTCGAGAACGAAGAACCTCGGGGAGCTTGTGTCCCAGGCGGATATCGTGGTTGCGGCCGTAGGCAAACCTAATTTCATTCAAGGGAGCTGGATTAAGCCGGGTGCCGTTGTATTGGATGCCGGCTACAATAAAGGGAATATCGGCGACTGCGATTATGAAGCCTGCGCGAAGGTGGCATCTGCGATTACACCGGTACCGGCAGGTGTCGGCCCCGTTACGATTGCTACATTGCTGAAGCATACCGTCGAATCGGCCGAGCGAACCGCGCAAGCCTAAAGGAAAGTCACAGACCATTTGCATATGAATGAAGGTGCGCCCATGAAATGCTCGATGAGGTTCGCTCGGAAGTGAAATAAGCCCATAGAAGAAGTCCGTCTGCACAAGGCGGACTCTTTTGTTGTCAACGCTAATGTTAATGGAGAGGGTTATCTTGAATTCATCGATATGAAATACCATAGAAACCGTGCTACTGCGCGGTTATTTATGCGTTATCGGGATGTGTTCGAACAACCTTGCTGAAATAATGGCTTGCTCTGAAATGCTTTTCATCATTTACAATATGGTTACTGGCTAGAATCTACGGAAGAGGGGCGAGTTTCATTGAATAAGAAAATCATATTTTTTGATATCGACGGGACGCTGCTGGATCATGAAAAGAAAGTTCCGGCTACAACGAAAGAGTCCATTCAGGAGTTAAAGGATGCCGGGCACATCGTCGCTATAGCGACAGGGCGCGCTCCCTATCATTTTGAAGAGCTGCGGGAGGAGCTCGGTATCAATTCCTATGTTTGTATGAACGGTCAGTATGTGGTTCATGAAGGCAAACCGATCTATGGAAATCCATTGGCGCAAGATGCCTTGCAGAAGCTGACGGAGCAGGCCGTTGAGTTTGATCATCCGATCATATATGCCGGCAGTGAAGCCATGAAGATGAACGTAACCGAGCACGTTCATATCGATTCCAGCTGGGGGGAACTAAAACTCACGATCCCTGAATATGATCCGGAATATTACTTGGGCAGAGATATTTATCAGGCCATTGTATTCTGCACGGAGGATGAGGAAGCGGCTTACGTGAACAATTTTGCAGGCCGGTTCGATTTCGTTCGATGGGGTCCTTATGGAATCGATGTGTTGCCGTCCGGGGGATCCAAAGCCGAAGGGATCAAACACTTGATTCAGCTGCTGCACATCGATCTGGAAGATACGATTGCCTTTGGCGATTATCTGAATGATCTGGAGATGCTGTCGTACGTGGGCCACGGTGTGGCGATGGGCAATGCGCCGGAAATCGTCAAGAAGGCGGCCAGGCATATAACCAGGGATGTTGATCAAGACGGTATACAGTACGGCCTCCGTCTGTTGGGTCTACTGGGTAAGGAACCGCAGGAAATCGTGTAGTTATTTTACGATAAAAAGTCATGCAGCGTGTCAGTCTTCGTTCCTGAGGGACGATAAGGACTGACATGTTTTCGGTTTGAAGTGCATTTCGAGAAGCGCAGTTTTGACGATGGAATGAGGGAACAACATCGCTGTGAGATGAGAGCATTTAAGAAGGTTATCTTATGACCTGGGACAATCCCGGCCATAGGATAACCTTTTTTAGATGAAAGTGCAGGTCTTCACGCGGCCTGCTTCCTGGTTTAGCAGCCTTACAACAAGTATAATCAAAAAATAATTGTAAATAACTATTAATTGTCTATATACATTAGTGTGTGTCGTACAGTATAATGATCACAGGAGTTGATGATATGTCAGAGGATCAAGATATTCTGAACAGTTTGGTGCAGGAGCTTCGGCGAGGAACGATCATACTTGGTGTCCTCAGCCAATTGTCGGAACCTCAGTATGGATACTCTTTGGTGACCATATTGCAGGAGAAGGGGATCAGCGTGGAAGCGGGTACCCTGTATCCCTTGCTGCGGCGGTTGGAGAAACAAGGCTTGCTGGATAGCGAGTGGGATACGAATGAAGCTCGTCCGAGGAAATATTACATCATAAGTCAGACAGGGAAAGAAATATATCGCCAGCTTTACCATGAATGGAAAGATATGATGACAAGTCTTGATGGGCTTGTTGACGACAAGGGGGATGTTTAGTAATGGATCTGATTAACAGGTATATTTATGCAGTGACGCAGAAGCTGCCCGAATCACAAAGAGCCGACATTGAAAAGGAACTGCATGGACTCATCGAAGATATGCTGGAAGACAGGGGAGCAGGCGTCGGGATTGCGAGGACTGAAGATGTGGAACAGGTGCTGCTCGAGCTCGGGCCACCCGGAGACATGGCAGCTAGATATAGAGGAAGAGAACGGTATCTCATTGGACCCGGTTTGATCGGCAGTTATTGGTCTGTCCTGCGGATTGTGTTGTACTCGGTCGTCATCGCTCTTGGCATCGCGTACATGGTTGATTTCTTTACAAGCTCGGATCCTACCGCCGAGAAGCTTCTGGAGTACTTTGTCTCCTTGCTGAGTGTGGCTATTCACGGGTTCGCATGGGTTACCGTTATTTTTGCCTATATCGAATATCGCGGTGCTCGGCAAGTTTCTAAGGACGCTTGGAAACCATCGGATTTGCCTGTAATTCCGGAACCAGCCGTTCGGATTAAACCGATCGAACCGGTGCTGGGCATTCTATTTTCCGTGCTGTTCTTCGTCCTGTTCACGTTTTCCCTTAACCTGATCGGTGTTCATCGATTTGATGAAAACTCGATCGCCATTCCGGTGTTTGAACAGGCTGCCTTTGCCAAGTATTTGCCGCTGATATGGCTTCTTACCGCCTTCAGCATATTCAATGAAGCCAGGAAATTAATCACAAGAAAGTGGACGCCGCAGCTTGCCGTCATGCATGTCATATTTAACGTTGCTTCCGTTATCGTTGCGGTGATTCTGTTCTCCGATATGGCGATTTGGAATCCGACTTTCATGGAGCAGCTAGCACAGACGGGTTTCGTAACACCGGGAAGTGAATCGTACGACATCGTAAAATCAATTTGGGATCGATCCAGAGATGGTCTTATTTACGTCATCGTGATCATTACTCTTATTGATACCGTGTCCGTTCTGATGAAGAGGTTTCGGCGGAAAGAAGGAAATACAGCGTTAACCAAATAAAGACATAAGTGTTGAAGTTAAGGGTGTTCCAAAAGATCTTGGATCTGGCGGGATGCTCTTTTTTTGCTATTAGGAGACAATCCGTATACGAATCGTTCCAGGAACGACACGCAGCTTGTTGGATAAGCATAGGATAAGGAACGAAGCAAATAATTTTTTGACAAAAATGTGAATGATATGTGTCAAAATTATGTACAATGGTGTTATAATAAGGTAAGAGTTAAATGAAAACCCTTACAGAATGAACGGAGCTGATTATGATGAAATACGCAATCCATTACTCTACGAGAATGAAAGACGTTATTTTATTTTCCTTTGTCATTAGCATTATCCTGTTTCAGGTAGCTACCTTGACCCAATATTCCTATCCTGTCCTATTCTATATGCAGATGGCGGTGAATGTCGTTGTTGTTGCGGCACTAGCAATTGAAGGGTATGCCCGATTGGTGAAACGGGAAGTGAATATTCAGGAGAATTCGGATACGATTTCAATCAATGGCGTAGAGATTCATGCCGATCAGATTCGTGAGATCAAGGTTTCCGGATGCCATAAAGCCGCATTCCAGATAAACCTCAAGAACAAGAACGTGAATCCGATGTATTGCTGCTTTAAATTTGAAGAGAAGAATTGTGAAGGAATTCGGAGTCTCACGCGTTGGGCCGAGCGGAACCAGGTTTCCGTGCGTAAGGTCGGACCGCAAACCCGTTCCGGGTTGGTACTCACATCAAACCACTAGTTAGCCTAAATTATATTATAAGAATAGAAGCATCTGAACCTTGAAGAATGGGTTCAGGTGCTTTTTTGATGTAGTTGTAGAGGAAAGGGGGGCCGGGCATTTGTACCTATAGGAACTGAAATTTTAACCCATGTTAAGATCCTGTTTCAATGCAGGTTAATTTCGTCAAAGATCCAGCTAAGAATGAGAGTTACTTCGCGTTTGGAGAGGAGATTCAGGTTTGGTGAAATCAAGGTGAGACGAGGCCAAGCTGTATACGGCGGGGTTTGAACGCTGGATAAAACAAAAAGCATGGGCCTGAATTCTCAGTTCCATGCTTTTGTTCGATTCATTATAAACAGGCGTTGTCGTAAAGTTTGTAACTTAGCTGCTGCAGCCGCCGCCACAGCCACTCCCGCAAGAGGATCCGCTGCTGCAGGATGAACCGCTGCTGCAAGAGGATCCAGATCCGTCGCTTGAGGATCCTTCACCCGAATCGGATCCGCCGGACCCGCATGCCGAGGCGTAGGTGCATGAGGAGCTGCTGTTATTTTTATGAAGCTCGCGCTCATCAGGGATCATGTGGTCACCAAATTGTTCCGGTGCGTTCCAGGCAAAAAAGACGGCCGCTGCCAGGAGCATATCGCTATTTTGGAAATTGACCGACTTCTCTTGTCGCGCCGGCTTCTCTTGGGCGGTTCGAACCCGATCCTGCAGATCCTGGATGATCGCATCAATCGCCGTGCGGGCTGCAGGAATCTTCTCATAGGTCCAGGCATTAAAGCGCTTCTGTCCATGATTCACGGTGAAGTGGCGGGAAGTTACGGCCTCCAGTTCTTCGCGCGGCAGCGGGACCCGGAAGAAAGCTCCCCATAGCTTGGCGCTGTATTCATGGAAGCCGAATAATTGTACATATACCGTATCAAACCACGCACGTTCATTCGGAATAGGCACATGCTCGCTTCCGGTGTTTGGAGCGTGGTGAAGCATTTTGCCAAGAAAGCGTTCCGAGAATTGCTGGTACTCGTATGTATACATCAGCATTTCATGCCATACTTCATCCACGTCTTTGCTGAACATCGGGACACGATCCAGCACCGCGCACATGATAAAGAACCGTTTAAGCTCCTGCCATCTCCATTCGTACTCCTGTTCGGACAGATTCGGATGCTCACTCATCACTCGTTGCTTCAGCATGTTCTGATAGGTGTAGGGGAGCGCAGCCTCCAGTCTGCCGACAAGCTCACTCGCCGGGCTTCCTGCCTTGACGATCGGCGGCAGCTCGGGTAGCTTCCCGCGTCCGTGCTTATTGCCTTTTGGGAGCTGCTGACCGCTGTGTTTACGCAACGAGCGTTTCACGAAATAAGAAATAATCCATACATCCACCGCAACAAATAAAATAATCAGAATCCAGGTTGTTGTGTTCATTACATGTTCCTCCTTCTTTATGGTGTTCGGAGGTCGGCTTATTATTTCTCTCCTGAGTAAATTATGGCAAATGTGATGCGTGTTGGCAATTGAAATTGGAGAAGATCATAACTTGAATTTAGGGGCTTCTTTATGATACATTCCGTGTGTGTCAAGCGAGTGTTTGATCATGGGGCCATGATCTCGATGGATGGCCATTACGTTTACTTTAGGAGCATACATATGTTAACAGGTTGGAAACTATCCGTAATAGGTATTCTTGTTGTAGGCATTACCGGCATCGTTGCGTCGATTACCGGTCTGATCGAGCCCGGCCGGGCGATAGCGCTTTTCGTTGTATTCGTACTCTTTATTGGGGCGCTGGAGCTGCTGGAACAAATCAAGAGCCGCAGAAAGAAGAAGGGGGAAGTGCGATCTTCCAAATAAAAATGCACAGACAGCAAGGAGGGAGCTTGTGAATTGGGTAGCTGTACAGCCGTACTACAAAATCAACCGAGTGGTGGATGGTATCGAACAACGGACGGAAGAGCAGGGGCGGGAGATGTTCCTGTACGAGGATCGAATCGTAACGAAATACCGGGAGTTCCCGATCAAGCAGGTCTTTGATCTGTCGTATCGGCCTATGGGAGATGGCGGTGGTTTCTTATATTTGCACACCCAGCAAGGCGTGTATTCTTACACGGTGAAGGATGATCCGGGTTCTTTCATATCGGCATTTAAAAATCTCTAATGGCATGATCCATAAATAAAACTGGTCTCAGGTCCAGTTCATATCCTCGCCTGCAGCATGTTTGCGAAAGCCACGTTGTCATATAAGCTGATACTATATTCTAGGGACGGATTAGGGGGACAGGAGTGGATACGCTATTAGATTTTATTGAACAGATCGGGCACTACGCATTATTCCTCGTATTGTGCCTTGGCTTGGTCGGTCTTCCTGTGCCTAATGAAGTCGTGGCAATGACAGGCGGAGCGTTAGCGGCATCCGAGATTTTAACGCCGGTTCCGTCTTTTATCATGACGTTTCTTGGCGTGTGTTCGGGATCGACGGTAGGTTACATGCTTAGCCGCTTTACCGCGAGCAAGCTGTTAAACCGTGTAGGGGAAAAGTCGAAGATACGCCAGTTTCTCGATGTATCCGAACGTTTGACCCGTCAATATGGCAATTACGCCATATGTATCAGCGCTTTTTTGCCCATTCTGCGCAACGTCACTCCTTATGCGGTTGGCATGAAGGGGATGCCGTATCGCAGATTTGCGGTGTATTCGTATTCCGCGTCCTTTGTATGGACCATCGGTTATTTCTCTTTGGGCATGTTTGTCGGAGATCAGGTCGTCGATCATATTGGAGCCCTGATTGACCGGTATGGATATTATGCGGCGGGAATTGTCGCGGTGCTGGCCATCATTCTGATCATTTCATGGGTAATTCGAAGAAATAAACGAAGCAAGGAGAATAAAGAAATTCAGTTTCACGGATAAATGCCGTATGCCTGTTTAATTAGGGCTCATCCGGCAGGGGCTCGGGTGACGTTCGAATGATTTTTACGTATTCTCGGGGTAAGAACCATGGGGTTTCTTGAATTTGATAAACTCTGGTTGTCGAGTTGTCTTGTTGATATCCGGGATGCGTACGTATATTCGTTAAGATGGCGGCTGCCAATATTGCAAGAAAGATGAAAGCGCAGACAGCCGCTTTTTTGATCATCATGGGAATCACTCCTTTACATACAGTGATTTCCCAAAGGTCCTCTTTTCATTCCAAGATACCTTTGACAAAGCTTTGATCTCAAGATATACTGATTTTCAGTGTGATTCGAAAAAATACCATATGGTTTTACCTGGAGGAGCCTGCCATCAACGGGCTCTTTTTGTGTTTTTTTGGAGTTATACCTAAATAATGGGGAAATACTACTTATGAAGGAAAAATCGGACTATAGGAGGAGTAGACTTTGTCTTTGCTGCACATCGCCGTCATGGCACCTTTTATTGTAGCGCTTGTGGTTATGTTGACCTACAAGCTCATTGGCCGTGTCCACACCGGATGGGTCATTTTGCCGGTACCGGTTGTCCTGTTCGCCTATTTTTTAGGACTTATCCCAACCATTCAGGGAGGTGAACAGCTTCAAGCGGTCCTGGAATGGATTCCGAGCGTGGGAATAAACTTTACCGTTTATTTGGATGGACTAAGTTTAATTTTTGCACTATTAATATCTGGTATTGGTTCACTCGTTGTACTGTACTCCATCTTCTATATGGATAAGAACAAGGAAGCCGTCCATAAATTCTACATTTATCTGCTTCTGTTCATGGGCGCCATGCTTGGTGTCGTGCTCTCCGATAACCTGATGGTGCTGTACGGTTTTTGGGAACTGACAAGTATCTCGTCTTTCCTGCTGATTGCATTCTGGCATCATCGCGACCGCTCCAGATACGGAGCTTTAAAATCCATGCTGATCACCGTATTCGGCGGACTTGCCATGTTTGCAGGGTTTATTCTCCTTTATGTCATGACTGGCACCTTTAGTGTGCGGGAGATCGTAGCAAATGTGGGGAGCATTTCGGGAGACGCGCTGTTTATTCCGGCCATGATTCTGATCCTGCTGGGAGCATTCACCAAATCCGCTCAGTTCCCGTTTCACATCTGGCTGCCGGATGCGATGGAAGCACCGACTCCGGTTAGTGCTTATCTTCACTCCGCTACGATGGTTAAGGCCGGAATCTATCTGGTGGCCCGTTTTAGTCCGGTGTTTGCGGGTCAAGCTTCCTGGTTCTGGATCGTTGCGATTACAGGCTTGACCACGCTGATCTATGCTTCGATCCGAGCGATCAAGCAGACAGATCTGAAGGCACTGCTGGCATTCTCCACCATCAGCCAATTGGGACTGATTATGAGCTTGCTCGGTCTTGGCTCTGCCGCAGCTTATTATGGAGGCGGCGTGGACACGCTGCTCTATACGAAAGCAACGATAGCGGCCATCTTTCATCTGATGAATCATGCGATATTTAAGGGCGCTTTGTTTATGGTCGTCGGCATCGTGGATCATGAAACGGGCACCCGTGACCTGCGGAAACTCGGAGGTTTAATGTCCCTCATGCCGATTACGTTCACCGTGGCCGTCATAGGAGCATTTTCCATGGCCGGTCTGCCTCCGTTTAACGGATTCCTGAGTAAAGAGATGTTCTTTACGGCGGTCCTTCAAGCGTCTCAGATGAATTTCTGGAATGCCGAGACCTGGGGTGTGCTGATACCGGTCGTTGCCTGGATCGCCAGCGTATTTACGTTCCTGTACAGCATGATCCTGGTTTTCAAAACCTTCACCGGCCGCTACCAGCCTGAAAAGCTGGAGAAGAAGCCGCACGAAGCACCGCTGGGGATGCTGATTCCCCCGGTTATTCTGGCATCGCTGGCCATCGTGTTCGGACTGTTTCCGAACCTGCTGTCTCATGCACTGATTGAACCGGCGATGGCCGCCATTCATCCGGGGCTGCTCGTGGCAGAGGACCGGTTCCACGTGCATATCGAGATGTGGCACGGCTGGACAATGGAAATTTTCATGACCATCGGAATCATTGTTCTCGGTACCGTTCTGTACAAGCTTCACGGCAGAGCGCGTATCTTGAACACAACGATTTTCAAGCGATTTACATTGAACAATCTGTATGACGGGGGATTGCGCGTTCTCGAAAAAGGCGGCAAATCGCTGACCTCAACCTACATGACAGGTTCGCTGCGTCACTATGTGATCTATATCTTTGTGTTTTTCATAGCCGTTCTTGGCGGAGGTCTCCTGCTGGTCGATCATATCGGATTCGATATGACGGACTACGCACCGATGTCCTTCTATGAGGCTGTTGCCATACTCGGCCTGGTCATCCCGGTTATTGTGCTTCCGTTCGTACGGACACGATTGATGGCGATCATATTAACCGGGGCTGCGGGTTATATGGTGACCTTGTTCTTCGTCCTGTTCCGGGCTCCGGATTTGGCGTTGACCCAGATGGTTGTCGAGACCGTTTCTGTCATGCTGTTCCTGCTCTGTTTCTATCATCTGCCGAAGCTGAAGCGGGAGAAGGTGTCAATGAGCCTGAAGTGGAAAAATCTGCTGATATCTATAGGCGTGGGTGCTGTCGTAACCTTGATCGCGCTGGCCGCAAGCAGCGGCAGAACCTTCGACTCCATTGCGGATTACTTCATTAAAGAGAGCTACCGCTCGGCCGGCGGTAAAAATATCGTCAATGTCATTCTGGTGGACTTCCGCGGATTTGATACATTGCTGGAAATTATGGTTCTCGGCATTGCGTCCCTCGGAATCTATGCCTTGATAAAAGTTGATTTGGGTGAAGGGGTTATCGGTGAACGGGATCGTTATGAAGGTGCGTATTTGCCTAATAGCAATGATGTTATTTTGCGAACCATATCCAAGGTGGTCGTCTTTATCGTCGTAACATTCTCGTGGTTCCTGTTCAACTCGGGACACCATGAGCCGGGCGGAGGATTTATCGGGGGGCTGATGACTTCAGCCGCACTGGTTCTGTTATCAATGGCTTTTGGCATGGACATGACCCGCAAAATCGTGCCTTTCGAATTCCGGAAGGTTACGGCTGCAGGCCTTGCCATCGCCCTGCTTACAGGGATTGGTTCCTTTGCCTTTGACGCACCGTTCTTAAGTCATTCCTTCGATTATTTCAACCTGCCATTGCTCGGGGAAACCGAGCTGGCTACAGCGGTTCTCTTCGACCTCGGCGTCTATTTAGCCGTCGTTGGCGTGACGATGACCATCATCAATTCGATTGGGAGGGATAACTGACCATGGAACTATATATGTCACTTGCCATCGGAATTATATTCGCGGTTGGGATTTACCAGATCCTATCCAAAAGCTTGCTGCGGATCATTCTCGGTACATCACTGTTAACCCATGGTGTCCATCTGCTGCTGCTCACGATGTCTAGGCTGAAGACCGGTGCTGCTCCGCTGCTTGGCGAGAAGGCTTCATCCTATGTTGACCCCGTTCCACAAGCGTTGATCCTGACGTCCATTGTCATCAGTTTTGGCGTCACATCGTTCTTCTTCGTACTGGCGTACAAAGCGTATCAACGCTTGGGCACGGACAACATGGAGGAGCTAAGGGGGATGGATGATGAATAATGTAATTGTTCTGCCTCTCCTTATTCCGTTAGTTACTGCCGTTATTCTTATTTTTTGCTCCAAATACGTTCGTGTTCAGCGCTGGATCAGTGTGGTCAGTGTCATACTGAACCTGCTTGTGGCGTTGTTCATCGTGAATCAGGTAAACAACGAAGGCATCCAAACGCTTCATATGGGCGGATGGCTGCCACCTTATGGGATCGTGTTTGTAGCCGATATGCTCGCGGCACTGATGGTGCTCACGACGTTGATTGTGGCTGCTGCCTGTCTGTTCTATTCCTTTCGGAGCATCGGGGAAGAGAGAGAGAAGCATTACTTCTATGCCTTTTTTCAATTTTTGCTGGCTGGTGTGATCGGATCGTTTCTGACAGGGGATCTGTTTAACCTGTTTGTCTGCTTTGAGGTCATGCTGATCGCTTCCTATGCACTGATTGTGCTGGGGGGCACCAAGCGGCAGCTGAGAGAAACCCTGAAGTACATGCTGATTAATATTATTTCATCCACCTTGTTTGTTGCAGCCGTTGCTTATTTGTACGGCACGGTCGGCACGCTGAATATGGCGCATCTGTCCCTGCGCGTGGCAGAAGTACAGCAGGATGGAATATTATCGGTCATCGGCCTGTTGTTCCTGATTGTATTTGCCTTGAAGGCGGGCTTGTTCCTGTTCTTCTGGCTGCCCGGATCCTACAGTGCACCACCGGCGGCAGTTACAGCTTTGTTCGGCGCGCTGCTTACGAAGGTTGGATTATATGCGATTATCCGTACCTTTACACTGATCTTCCATCACGATACCGGCGGCATCCACGCCGTCATCGGCTGGATGGCCGCGGCCACGATGATTTTGGGAAGTTTGGGCGCAGTTGCGTATAAGGATCTTGGACGAATCCTGAATTATAACATTATTATCAGCGTCGGCTTTATCGCCTTCGGCATAGCGTCAGCATCTTCAGATTCCTTGAACGGGGCTGTATTCTACTTGATGCATGACATGATTGCAAAGGCGCTGCTCTTTATTCTTGGCGGAATCATCATTGCCAGTGCAGGTGCTAACAAGCTGAGTGATATGGGCGGCCTGATGAAGCGCCATCCCTTGGTGGGGTGGATGTTCTTTATCGTTGCATTGGCTCTGGTCGGCATCCCGCCCCTTAGCGGATTCCTTGGCAAGGTTCTTATCGTCCGCGGTGGTTTGAGCGAGGGGCATTTTTGGTTGACGGGACTGGCACTGGCATCAAGCCTGGCGGTATTGTATTCCCTGATCAAGGTATTTATGGGGGCATTCTGGGGCGAATCACCCGGGCATACGGAATCGCAGCCAGTCAGAATCCATCGGACAGCTTATGTGGCAGCTATTGGACTAACGGTTATGGTGATTGTCCTTGGGGTGGGTTCGGAGTGGATTTATTCCTACACCTCTCAAGCAGGCGCCGTATTATCCGATCCATCACTATACATTAACGCTGTACTAAAGGAGTAGTGGATATGGGCCATCAAATCCTGTTAAATATCATCATTGCCGTTGTCTGGATGTTCCTGAACAATAACTGGTCCCCCCAGCATTTGATAGTCGGCTATCTGATCGGTATGTTGCTGATTTATCTGTTGCGCCGCTTTTGGCCAAACGATTTCTATTTGCGTAAGCTGTGGTCTATTCTGATGCTGCTGCTTTTGTTTTTAAGAGAGCTGTTTAAATCAAGTATCACCGTCATCGGTCAGATTATAAGACCGAAGCTGAATGTCCGCCCCGGCATCTTCGCCTACGATACGGAGCTTAAGTCCGACTGGGAGATTACGGTCTTATCGTGCCTGATCTGCTTGACGCCAGGAACGCTTACCCTGGAAGTCTCTCGCGATGGTCAGACGCTGTATATCCATGCGATGGATATCGAAGATGTCGAAGAGCTGTCGAATCAGATCCGCGGTACCTTTGAACGCGCGATCAAGGAGGTGACCCGCACATGATCCATGGCATGCTGATAGCCTCATTGGTGATTTTGTCGCTTGCTATTCTGGGCTGTCTGTACCGATTAATCAAGGGACCTTCCATGAACGACCGGATCATGTCGCTGGATACGATCGGAATTATCCTGTTGTCCATGATCGCTGTCCTGTGCATGCTGTTCCGGACATCCGTGTATTTTGATATCATTCTGCTGATCGGAATTCTTACGTTCATCGGAACAACCGCGCTTGCCAGATATATTGAGAGGGGTGATGTCATTGAACGCACAAACGATGAGTCAGATCGGTGAGTTTCTGATCGCGCTGATGGTGCTGCTCGGCGCTTTGCTGGGTGCATTGAGTGCATTCGGCCTTATTCGTCTGCCGGATGTTTACATGAGGTCCCATGCAGCTACGAAAAGTGCCACGCTGGGCGTCCTCTTGATCCTTGCCGGCGCATTTCTGTATTTCACCTTCTACCTGGAGCATGTCAGTGCCAAACTGCTGCTGGGAATCGTATTCGTATTTATTACGGGGCCGGTAGCGGGTCACTTGAACGGGAGAGCGGCATATCGATCAGGCGTGTCCATGTGGGAGAACAGCGTTCACGATGACCTCAAGCCTGAACTGAAGCGCGAACGTGAGCGGATGCGAGCTTCCCGGAAGGGGGAGCATTCCGAGAAGGGATGACCGTCAACCGTAAACAAGGTCCCGATTGAATGATCGAGAAGATGAGATGGGCTTTCCAAGCATATGGGAAGCCCATTTCTTGTTTCATGTTTGGTTCACGGGTATCATCTCGTGGTAAAATTGACCAAAACAGGTTCGAGGAGCCTTTGGAAATCACGCTAGGAAAGCTGATTCTGAACAAGGAGAATGTGTACAGATGGTATTGGATAGAGATCAAACGAAATTAAGAGAGCTGTCTTCCTTTCTTGCCCGAATGAATGGAGATCGTCATCATCATGTCGGATATTGCGGCGAACAGGAAGGGGAGGTCTACAGCACGCTGCTGGAAGATTTTTCGGAAAATGGCCGGCTGAGCAGCCAGCGATTTACCGTGATCTATGATCAAGATCAGATGGTGGGCGCATTGGGATTCGATGTGGACGAAGAAGAGGGAACTGCTGAAATATGGGGACCTTTTATCGATGCGGAAGGCGAGCTTTGGCATCGATTGGCGAAGGAGCTATGGGTTGATGGAACAATGAAGCTGAATGGCAGCGTAACACGCTATTTCGGATTTTATAATGTAGCTCATCCGTCTGCTGCGAGGTTTATGGAGGACAAAGGGGGAAGAAAGACAGGTGTGCATCATGTACTGAAAATCCAAAAATCCACCTTGTTAGCGAATGCCGCGCCTGGATTGCAGGATATCACGCCCGAATATTGGGATGAGTTCGAGAATCTACATGGCACCGCCTTCCCGAATACCTATCTCAGCTCGGAGTCTATTTTGCAGAAGCTGGATGAGTATCACCGGCTCTTCATATTTACGGAAGAAGGCCGTTTCGTCGGGTATGTTTATGTGGAGGGAGACCCCGATTTCCAGGAAGGAAATATTGAATACATCGCGGTATCCGAACAATTCCGGCGCAAAGGCTATGGCGGGCTCCTGCTTGATCAAGCTCTCCATTATTTATTCCAAGTCCTGCAACTGGAAGAAATCTCGTTATGCGTGGACCAAGACAATGCAGGAGCGCTCCAGCTGTATCATCGTGCGGGCTTTGAGACGGTGCATAAACTGGCGGCTTACGTATTGGAGTGAACATAATGGTTTCCATCACGACCCGCCCATGCATAACAAGACCCGCCCATCCCAGCAACCGGGATCGGCGGGTCTTGTTTATACATCTAGCGCTTTGTCTTTTTGCTGCTAATCACGACACTTCCCGGCTGATCTTCATGATGGTAACGGTTTTCCATCTTTTTGCCGGCCAGCCACAGCAGCCAGAGGACGATGGCCGCGATAAGAATGCGCCAAGGCTGCTGGATAAAGGCTTGCCAGTCATGTCCAATGAATGCCACCATAAAAATCATCACGGATTTACCTGCCATAACGGCTATCGTGAACGTCGTTGCCGATATCGTGCTGATGCCGGATGCGATATTGATCAGTGAGGAAGGCGTGAAGGGAAAGCAGTACAGGATGAAGATCGGCGTAAAGCCCTTTTCTTCAATCCAATGGAAGAAGCGCTGGGATCCCGGCATTCTTTTTTGGATAAGCAATCCAAGCTTGCCTCCCAGCTTACGAACAATCCAGAACACCGTAACGGATCCAAGGCAAACGCCGATCCACGACAGCAAGAATCCCCACCATAATCCATAGGCTGCGGAGTTCCCCATCACCAGTACGATAAGAGGCAGAAAGGGAAGGAACGCCTCTATAAATGGAAGCAAAATACCCGGGATGGGACCCAGCTGCGAGTACTGCTGAAGCCATTCCTGCACTTGATCCATGTCAATTTCTTTCATATGGGTCCACAAGTTCTGAAGCCATTCCAACATGATGAGTAAATCCTCTCCCTGCCTAGGGTAAAATTATGTATTTTCCGGTCGATCACGGATGAAATATATTATAGCATAACCAGAATCAATATTATAAATTGCAAGTATTGAACCGGGAGGAGGGATACAGGAAAAGCTCAAACTCCCCTAAAGCCATGGTGAGTTTGAGCTATATCCTTTATCGGTTCTCATACAGATTGGGCGGGCAGCGCTTCCTTGGTTGCAGGATTCGAATCCGGCGGGAGATCCGGCTCGATCCCGTTCCAATCGATTCGGTTCTTGCTCCGCAGCGACCAGACGATCAATAGGATGATCCCAATAATGACCGAACCGATCGTTACCATATAATTGCCCCAGACCGAAAGGTATTCGATCTCGATGAATGCATATTGGGAGGGTACCACAACGTACCGGACCATCTCCAGCCAGGCCAGGTGAAAGCCGATGCTCATCCACAGATTGTTGGATACGATGCGGGACAGCTGCAATACCGTACCAAAAGCAACTAAATTGATGATATACTCCACCGTAATCAAATCCCATGTGCCTATTCCTATGGCCACCATGAATGCCGTTACAGCGATAGGCGCAAGCACGAACATTACGACCTGAAGGACCAAAGCAAGCCAGCGCGGAAAACGGGTGTTTAAGTTCCGGTACACATAACCGCGGAAGGTGATTTCTTCTGGAAAGGCTTCATAAAAAAATGCAATCGGGACATTGATGAGGATAACGAGCATCGTAACGATTGGGAAATGGAAATCCACGATCCGGAGCCATCCGGCGGCGCTGCCGATCAGCAAGGCTGCTGCCGTGACCAGGGCAAGGAAACCGATGCCGAGAAGGAAATAACGAAAACCGGAAGGAACAGAGCTAAGACCAAGTCCGTTCCAGGGCCGCTGATCGACATAACGCCTAAGCAGATAAATCAGCGGCACGGATATACTTGTTGTAACGACGGCAAGGAGGATTTGGAGCCCGAGCGTGGGGATCTCGTATGAACCCGCTACCGTGGCTATCACAACTGCTAGTCCGAGCCCTGCAACAAAAGCCAGCCACCCAAGGACGACACGCCAGAACAGATTTATACGGCCCTCCCGATCACGGAATGCCCGAGAGACACCATGCTTAGCCTTCGATTCAGTTAATGTGCGAATGACGAACTCGCTCCTCTCTTAAGAACACGCTGCCCGTGTTCCTATTCTTTTTGACATTAATATATATAGTATTGCTTCTATCAAGGTGTTCCATAGAAAGAACCTATTTTTACGAAGGTAGGCATTAAAGAATCAAATAAAAGAGGCTGAAATGTTGATTATGGTACGTTGTATTAAAAAAAACCGGAAGTGTATAATGGGATTATGCCGAAAATCGTAGATCATGATAAACAAAGACAACGGGTCGCTGAGGCTGCCCTGCGGGTGATTCAGAGGGGTGGACTCGAAAAAGCGACGGTTCGCAATATCGCCGAAGAGGCGGAGTTATCCGTAGGTTCGCTGAGACACTATTTTACCAGCCAAGCTGAGTTGTTGGCTTTTTGTATGAACCTGATGATCGAGAGGATTGAAGAACGCTTTTCTACTTTATCCTTGAAGGGACCCGTGTTTGAGGATGTAAAACAAGTATTGATGCAATTTCTGCCGATGGATGAGGATAGGACGATGGAAATGGAGGTGTGGATGTCGTTTGTTGCCAAAGCGCTAGTCTATCCCGAGTTAAGAATAATGACCGATCATATGTATGATGGATTAACCAAGGCGTGCCACTATGCGGTGGATACCCTGGTCGCACATAAGCTGGCTAAACCGGAGCTGGATCTTGATTATGAGAAGGAGCGCATATACGCATTGGTAGATGGATTAGCGATTCATCATATCATGAAGCCACAACAACTTGCCAAAGAAAAGATCGAGTGGATTCTCGAGCAGCATCTGCGTTCCTTATGTCTGGATGACAAGGCAATAGACTAAAAGACCCATGTCACTTAGCGTGTCAACATTGACATGCCATTCCTTTTTTTAATACAATGGTTCTTCGACAGGCACTTCGTGTGAAAAAAGATACAAAAGGAGAATGGCATGGTCAAAAAACACAAAAATCTGACAGTCGGCGAAATTCTGAAACGGTTCATCTTTATTACCATCGGTGCAGTTCTGATGGCCGTGGCGCTAGAAATATTCCTGGTGCCCAACGAAATTATCGACGGGGGTATTACCGGTATTTCCATCGTATTATCATCGATTACGCCCATCAAACTGGGTGTGTTCCTCTTCATTATCAACTTGCCGTTTCTGTTCATCGGTTATAAGCAGATCGGCAAAACGTTCGCATTTTCCACACTGTACGGGATCGTGGTATTGTCGGTGGCGACAACATTCCTGCATCATGTAGACCCGTTTACGAACGAGAAAATTTTGGCGGTGCTGTTTGGTGGTTTGATCCTTGGTCTGGGTGTAGGTCTTGTTATCCGTTACGGCGGAGCTCTTGACGGTACGGAGATCATTGCTATCCTGCTGTCCAAAAAGCTGCGCATGCCGGTCGGGCAGATCATCATGATTATCAACGTGTTTATTTTTATTACGGCAGGGTTTGTATTCGGTGCAGATTCGGCCATGTATTCGATTTTTTCATACTACATAGCGGCAAAAGTGATGGATATTGTGGTAGAGGGCTTGGACGAGTCCAAATCCGTTACGATTATATCCAATGAATATGAAGAAATCTCAAGTGCCATCATGCAGCGTCTGGGCCGCAGCACGACGATGATTTATGCCAAGGGCGGATATTCGAAAGAGGATACGCAGATGATTTATTGCGTCATCACCCGGCTGGAGATTGCGAAGCTGAAGACGGTTGTGCAGGAGATAGATAAGAACGCATTTATTTCGATTCAAAATGTCGCGGATGTGCTGGGTGGGAGTATGGCGAAGTCAGATATTCACTAGGTGCACGTACATGCTTTTGATGTGATAGGTTGATTAACGAATGGCGGTTTTTTGCAGATCCTTTTCTGCAGAAGGCCGCCTGTTTATTTAGAAAAACAAGTAAACCATTAAAGTCTTACCATCCTTACCTCGCAAGAAACATCTGCTATATGCGGACTGTATGCTGAAAAAGCACTGATCGAGGAGAAGGGATTGCCTGAGTGTCTGATCGAAGCTCCATGAAAGCCGTCAATCTAAAAGCGCTCAGGCCACCCATCTATCATTTCCGTACTTCAAAAAATTCGCATTCATCCCGCTTATGATAGCCGAGCGAACTGACGCTGGATTGCGTAATGA
The DNA here is from genome assembly GCF_056173265.1 of Paenibacillus sp. QJM3NY_38. NCBI lineage: Bacteria > Bacillati > Bacillota > Bacilli > Caryophanales > Paenibacillaceae > Paenibacillus > Paenibacillus sp. QJM3NY_38. Next base: position 4,325,326 of record NZ_CM149665.1, on the reverse strand, counting down.
CGGTTTCGTCGGTGAATCGGATGACGAGACTGCCGGAGTCAATCAGATGATTATCCTTGAAGATGCGTATACGGATCTGCTGCTCCATAACTTCCTGAAAGTCTTGGTCGGTTAATAGCGGTCTGACTATCGGCATGGGTCATCCTACTCCTTACGTTTTGAATGGTGGATTGTTCGTAAAAGTCCTATGATAAAGGGGGATTGGTATGACATTTGCGGCAAACAGGGAAGTAGGTATCATTCCCTCCGATCAGGATCTGCTCGCCGGCATATACGGGTTTACCGTCAATGACGCGAAGGTTCATGATCGCTTTACGCTCGCAGAACCAGCAGATCGTCTTCATTTCCTCGATTTTATCGGCGTAAATCAGCATCCAGCGGCTGCCTTCAAACAACTCGTTCCGGAAATCATTCTTCAAGCCGAAGCCCATGACAGGCACGTTAAGCTCATCTACGATCCGTACGAGCTGCAGGATGCTGTCCTTGGACAGGAACTGGCATTCGTCAACCAGAACGCAGTATGGCTTAGGCTGATGCTCCTTCACAATCCCGTAGATGTCGGTCGTATCGGATATAGGTATCGCTTCGCGTCGCAGGCCGATTCGCGAGGATACATACCCAACGGCATCCCGGTCATCGATAGCGGATGTAAAAAGGAGCACCGGTTTGTTCTGTTCTTCGTAGTTATGGGCGACTTTCAAAATTTCGATGGATTTACCACTGTTCATGGAGCCATACTTAAAAAATAATTGAGCCATGCTTTCGTTCCCTTCCTATAAGTGCAATGTTGCTTCTTTGAGTGTAGTGGTACAAATTCGTTATTCTTACTATATAAGATATGACATGCAGAGTATATTGTCGCATTATGGGTGTCTTTTGTCCATTGCCTGTATGGACTATATTCTGACATATATGACTTAATCGCGGAATGAAAAAAAGGGACAGGACTTCGCCGCGCAATCTGGCGAGGTTACTTCGTATCATGGCACCAGGCTTAATCAAAAAAAGGTATAATCTTTTTCAATTACGTTGTCAGAAATGACGAACTTCTCTGGTCATATAAGTAGTCAACGATACGAAAGAGGGTTTGAGCAATTGGAAACGACAGCAGACAGAACGGTCCAGTGGGATGAGATGGAAGATCAGGAGTTGGTGAAAAATGCGCAGGCAGGGGAGCGGGAAGCATTCGGGGAGCTTGTTCGGCGTCATCGGTCCAAGGTTTATGGCTATGCCAGAGCTATAACCCGGGAGTCCTACCTGGCAGAGGACGTTGTACAGGATGCATTGGTCCGGGCATTTTTGCACTTGGGCGAACTGGTAGATACCCGGCGTTTCCTGCCCTGGGTGCAGCGGATCGTACGGAATCAGGCCTATACCCGGCTTAAGGGAAGCTCCGCGATGAAAGAGCAGACATTCACTGAGCTTGAAGGCAGGGGAAGGTATGATAGTGCCGGGAGTGCAGATCAGTGGAATAATCTGGACAGCATTCTGGGAAGGCTCCATCATTCTTCAGCCAAAGCGGCCGCAGGATTCAACGTACCGGAGGAACGAATCGTCCAGCAAGAGACGCTGCGTGTTATAACGGACATCATTCAACGCCTGAAGCCACGCGAACGGCTTATTTTCGAATCTCATTTTTTCGATCAGCTGTCCCCGCAAGAAATCGCTGACTTGTTTCAGCTCTCTTCGGCCAATGTGTATCAGATTATTTCGAGATCACGGAAGAAAGTGATCCAAGAAAAAATTCGCGTCACCGTTGACTCTTATATTAAGACGAGAAGGGACTTGGGAATTATGAATAAGAAGATTCTACAGTACGAAGGATCGTTGAAAGAAATCAAAACTTGGACAACTGCTGCGGATGCCACGTTTAAAATGCTGCAATTTACAGATCGGAAGCTATCCCTGCCGATGGTTATGGGGCTTACAGGTCATGCATTCCGAATTAACATCATTCCGGATCAGGTTCACATTGCAGGTCCGACCGCGTATTTTTTTGGTGAAGTATTATCCCGGGGTCTTCATAATATCGGCTTCCATTCCAAATTCATCGACGGCATGTCGGACGGCATCGGTACCAATGCCAATCTGCTGGATCCATCTGCCTTGGAGAAGAGTGCCATGAGCAAGCGCAGCATTCATCAGGAGCTGCCAAGGGCCCTTGATTTGATTCATAGCTCGCTGGACCGAGGATACCCTGTGCTGGCATGGGATATTTTCTTTCCCGAATTTGGTACGTTGTATGGCTATGACGATGAAACCAGAACCCTCTACGGGGAAGTATGCGGAAAAGCGGATACGCTCCCTTATGAGAATCTCGGAAGGAGTGTGATGGAAGAGCTGTTCGTTCTGGCCATTGAGGGATCGGTCGATTTAACGCTTCAGCAGCAGCTTCGACTTGCGCTTGAAACCGCCATCGATCAATATGAGGGGAAAGAAAGTGTGGTTCCGACGGCAGTGAAGGGGATTGCGGCATATGATGCTTGGATCGAATCGCTGCAGGGGCGGAAGATCGAACCGAACGGCCATGCATACAACATCGAGGTATTAAGAGATGCCCGGTATTACGCTGCTGAGTTCTTCAAGGAACTGATAGCAGCATGGCCGGATGCGAATACCGAGGGACCGGAGCTCACGCAGCAGTTTAAAGAAGCCAGCGTGTTATATACGGGAATGTGCGAGAAATTCAGTGTCCTGCATCAGATGTTCCCATTTCCGGTAGGCGGAGAGCCTAATTCGGAGGATCAAGCAACGACGGCGATAACGCTGGTTGAGGCTATTAAAGCTCTGGAGATCGAAGCCGTTGCTAAATTGAAAGAGATTTTTGCAAAGTTGTCTTCTTAATTAGTGGTTGGTATTTACAATGTTGAGGTTTTGTCTTAAGATAAGACCATAATTCAATATCAAACAGAGTCAACTCCACTTTTTACTGTTTTCTGGATTCCAAAACAGTGAAAGTGGGGTTTTTGTTGCGTAAGGGGGAGTTTCACGTTGTTGCATTTGTTGAAAAATTCATTCTTCGTATTTTTGGGAGCCTGCTGTTTCGGAATTCTGTCAACGGTTGTAAAGCTTGCTTACCAGGAGGGGTTCCTATTTCAGGAGGTAATGATCAGCCAATTCGGGACAGGCTGGCTCATTCTGCTGTTGCTGATGCTGTTTTTTGGACGACAAAAGGTCACGGGCAAGCAATTCCTAAGGCTAGCCGGGGTTGGGTTATGCACATGTCTTACAGGCGTCACATATTACCTTGCCCTTCAGAGCATTCCGGCATCGATCGCCGTCGTTCTGTTATTTCAATTCACCTGGATCGGCGTCATTATCGAAGCTGTTGTGAAACGGCAATGGCCGGATAAGTCCACCGTCATCTCCGTTATCATCCTGTTCGTCGGGACGATGATGGCCGGGGGGATGTTGGGTGCAGGCGAGATTCAATTGAATTGGAAAGGGACATTATTGGGGCTGACCGCGGCTTTGATGATGGCTTTGTTTGTCTTCTTCAGCGGCCGGGTCGAGACGCAGATGTCACCCATTACGCGGAGCTTTTATACCTCAACGGGTGGCCTTATTCTGCTGACGATCCTGTTCACGCCGAAAGTGTACACGGAGATATCCCTGTTTGACAACGGGTTATGGCTGTTCGGCTTAATCTTAGGCGTATTCGGCGTTGTTCTTCCAGTTCTGCTATTCGCACTCGGTGCGCCCAAAATCAGTACGGGATTGGCAACCATTCTTGGGGCCGGAGAGCTGCCCGTTGCCGTTATTGCTTCGGTGCTGGTGCTGAGTGAGCAGGTGTCTGCGCTGCAATGGATCGGGGTTATCGTGATCCTGCTGGGCATTGCGTATCCGCAGATAGCGGCGCCGAAGCGGGGCGGGGTGCCAGCGGTACAAAGATAGGTGGCACAGCGATATCAAGCAGCACGATGCTGGCATAGGATAAAGGACGTTGCGACCTTCCGGTTGCAGCGTCTTTTTGACGTTACAACACTAAAGTTGCAGTTGCACCTCAATATCAACTACTATTTAAAGAGGGAACAGAACTTCTGGAATGTTAGCAGCGTGTTTTGTTTTTATTTACTACTTGAGTCATCACGGCTCTGAATCACACAATCGAAAGGAAGTATCCCATGAATTCTTTGCAAATCGAACAGCTCAAAATCATTCGGAATGAAATTACCCGATTCATGATGAAATACAAATTCGCCTTAGATGAGATTGAAACCAAAATGGAGATATTAAAAGAGGAGTTCCAGGCTCTTCATGATTATAGCCCGATCGAACATACGAAATCCCGCCTGAAATCGCCGGAGAGCATCATGAAGAAGCTGCTCCGAAAAGGCGGAAACATCTCTCTTAGCTCCATAGAAGATAATATCAAAGACATTGCGGGTCTAAGAATCACCTGCTCATTCATAACCGACATTTACAAAATTAGCGACATGCTGCAGAAGCAGAGCGATTTAACGGTGTTAAACGTCAAGGATTATATCAAGAATCCGAAGCCGAACGGATACCAAAGCCTGCATCTGTTAGTGGAAGTGCCTGTGTTTTTCTCCGACCGGGTGGAGAAGGTATGCGTTGAAGTCCAAATTCGAACCATTGCCATGGATTTCTGGGCGAGTCTGGAGCATAAAATTTTCTACAAATATAATAAGTCCGTTCCTCAGCATCTGCTGGAAGAGCTTAAGAAGGCTGCGGATACGGCTAACGCGCTGGACCGTCAGATGGAGCAATTGCACCACGAGGTGCAGGCCATTAAGGACTCGGAAAGCGATGATTCGCTGCTGGAGGAACTGAAGAGCATTCAGATCAACAACCGCAAGTATGAGCTTCCGGCGGGCTTGCTTGAAGTATTGACCGAGGATAAATAAAGTTCCTGGCGAAGCGAAAAAGAAGATAAAACTGTTTCACCATCCATGCACCGGGTATATATATCCTAAGTGGGAAGTGGAAACACACATCAACACCAGACGGATAACAAGACGTTAAGTCGGAATTACCGAAAGGATTTGATACCCATGTACAACATGACGAGGAATAAGGACGACACAATCTGAATGATTCCAAAGTACACCTTAAGCAATGGAACGATTGCGTTAGAATAGAAAAGACCGCTTCCCACGAAAAAAACTCTGCGAGTGATCTCGCGGGGTTTTTTGCTGTCAACAGCCATCCAAGCATGCTCCTGGACCCCGTCCGTGCACTAAGGGAGCAATACGCGTGTACTGATGGTGGGTTTTCTCGCGGGGCGGGAGGTCGTTAGTTAGGCGAACGGTTCTGTTCACAATATTGAGGGAATGGCGTCCCTCGGAAGCACGGGCTCTATGATATACTTAGAAATTGGATACAATGGTAACAATCATGATTAAGATGTTATGAACCTACATAATAGAGGTGTATGTACAGTGACAACTACCGTAGTTATCGGCGGCGGCATTACCGGACTTTCGACCTTATACTATCTGCAAAAAGAGTTGAAGCACCTTCAACAGAATATGGAACTGGTGCTTATCGAGGCAAGTGAAACGCTGGGAGGCAAAATCCGCACCGTTCAGAACGGTGAATTTATAATGGAAACCGGAGCGGATTCGATCGTATCCCGGAAAACGAATGTGGCACCACTTCTGGAGGAGCTTCAGTTAACAGACCAGGTTGTGTATAATGCCACGGGGACTTCTTTCATATATACGACTGCAGGTTTGAAAAGAATCCCGGATGAGAGCGTATTCGGCATACCGCTTAGCCTGAAATCCTTGGTGGAAAGCGAGCTTGTGTCTGCCGAGGGGAAGGTGGAGGCGCTCAAGGACTATTACACGCCGAATGAAACGTATACCAAGGATGATTCTTTGGGGGAGTTCCTTGAAGCCTTCCTTGGCAAGGAAATCGTTCAGAATCAGATCGCTCCGGTCATATCGGGCGTCTATTCCGGGGAGCTTCATGACCTGACCATTGCGTCAACGTTTCCCTATTTGCTGGAGTACAAAAATACGTACGGCAGCATCATGGGCGGTTTGGCCGAGAATAAACAGAAATTCCTTGGCTCAGGCAATAAGAAATTTCTTTCCTTCAAAGACGGAGTCTCCGTATTGATTGATGCATTGGAACGGACCGTGATACAAGCAGGCGTGAAGATATACAAAGGCGTTGCCGCAGAGAGACTGGAGAAAGCAGCCAGCGGCTACGGGGTGATGCTGGCAAATGGCGAAAAGCTTGAAGCTGATTTTGTTGTTTTAAGCACGCTGGGATCCGCCGCGAAGGATTTGCTGCAAGATCCGCTGCTTACTGAGGACTTTGACCAGATGTATACCAAATCGCTCATCAGCGTGTATCTTGCCTATGACATTCAAGACGAAGAGCTTCCCTATGATGGAACGGGATTCATTACGGCCAAGGGAACCCGGTTGAAGTGTGATGCTTGCACCTGGACGAGCCGGAAATGGGAGCATACCTCCGAGAACAAGCGGTTATTGATGCGATTATTCTACAAGAGCTCCAATCCGCATTATGAGGAGCTGATCCAGTTATCCGATCAAGAATTGAAACAGATCGGGATGGGGGATATCAGCCAAAGCCTTGGCATTAAGGCTGAGCCGATCTCTTGTGAAGTCACCAAATGGCATGACAATATGCCGAATTATCATTTGAAGCACCGGCAAATCGTGGAGTCATTAGAACAGAAAATGGATGACCTGTATCCTAACGTTATGCTGGCGGGATGCTCCTATTATGGAGTGGGGATACCGGATTGCATTGCGAACGGGGAGAAGACGGCAGGTCTGATTCTGGAAAGGATGCTCGGATGACAATCTACATTGCGCTGCTTAGAGGAATCAACGTAGGCGGACACAATAAACTCAAGATGGCCGATTTAAGAAAGATGCTTGAATCTATGGGACTAACTCGCGTGCAGACCTACATCCAGAGCGGAAACGTGCTCTTTGAATCCGGGGAATCCAAGGAAACGCTGCGCGTTCAAATGGTGCAGGGCATACTTGAAACGTTCGGCTTCCCGATATCGGTGATCCTTAGAACCTCCGAGGAAATCGAGGGGATCGTTCGGAACTGTCCATTTTCGGAAGAAACGCTGCGTCAAGCGGAGGCAGCATCGGAGTTTGAGAGTCTTTATGTTGCCATGCTGACGGAAGCGCCTGCTGCTGATGATGTGGAGAAATTAAAGCTTTATGTGAACGAAAAGGAAATCTTCGAGGTGATCGGTGAAGAGGTTTACTTGATGTTCAAGGAAAGCGTTCGGAATTCCAAGCTGGCGGTTCAGTTGTCGAAGCTCGGCGTTCCGATGACGATGCGGAATTGGAAAACGATGAACAAGCTGGTACAACTGTCCCAGACGATGGTGAGTGTGTGAGCAGCCGCAATCATTTAAACAAATAAAGGGGTACATAGCTGATCCCCATATTCGAAAGAAAGTTCGGGTCAAAAGTGTTTCACTTCCCGAGAACCGGGTAAATATAGAACAAGTGGGAAGTGGTATTGTCAATCGACGGACGGAAGAACATCATGTCATTCCGAAAGGCAGTTGATTCGCCATGAACACTCGTAAAAGGAGAAGGAGAGCGAAGTTTCTTCGATTCTTTTCTGGTAAGGCACCCTAGCAATTGGAAAATTGCTGCATAATGAGCAACAAAATCGCTTCCCACTGATAAGGATCCTGCGATATCATTCGCGGGGTCTTTTTTTGTGCAGAATAAGCACAAACTGCATCCTATGAGATAGGATGATGACCAATGCTTGCTCAAAGATGAAACGGATAAGAAATGAATAGACCGGAAGTAATGATCTTTAAACGCCATGCTGGTTCCGTTTGTGGATCTTGAGATATGGATGCTTACTTAAGATATAGTGATGAAGGTCTGTTCGGATATTATCCTATTTTACTAGATGGCTAGCTGATTTCCGGGACTTGCGTATCATTTATCAGTTTTTACATAAAGTGGTTTAAAAAACGAAGGGAATATGCAATTATTGATCTTAGGAGGTGACGTGCTAAATGGATCTCTCAAGGGAATAGCCTAAATCTGATAGAGTGAGGGATTTGATATTGAAAGCGCTTTAATTAAAATTTGGAGATCCCATGGAGACCTGGAGAATTGGGAAACTGAATTGATTGTTCAAAAAATCATTTCTAGGAGGTTTTCCATTGTCTAAGATCGTCCTGAATCGATGTATATCCTGCTTCTTGATCCTCTGTATCGTGTTGTCGGCCTCGTTTACCGGATTTGCAGGACAGGCTTCAGCCCAGTCATCCACCGCGCGTAACAACGTGCCTGAACTCCTGATCACCGAGCTTGTTCCTGATTCCACGAATGTAGGAACCGCCGACGGATATGAATTTATTGAAGTATATAACAATACCGATCAAGACATCGATTTCAGCCATTACAAAATTCGTTATCGTTACTTGGAGAGTGATACCCTTTGGGCTCATGTACCCGATGAGGTGATGATTCCATCCAGAGGCACGCTGGTGTTCTGGATCATTAATGCTCAGAACAGCAAATCCACGATTGCTGATTTTAATAAAAACTACGGCACCAACCTGATTGAAAACACCGATGTTGTCAAAATATTCTCAGGCGGCATGTCCAATTCACGCATGCGGGAGCTCGTGGTTGTGACAAATACCGGCCGTCCCATCGTGTCCGCATTTTACAATGACGGGGAGGTTCATAACGCCGCCGATCAGGGGATCTTCTATAAGTATCCCGAAGATGGCAGCCTGAAGATGCAGCGGATCTCCCAGCTGGAGCATAAGGCTACGCCGGGTTCGCTGCAGCATTCCGAGGTGCCTGCGGAGCCGGTACATATTGATGTGGCCAAGGAACCGACGGTCACTAACCGGACGACAACAACCAATGTGGAGCCGGGAGAAAATCTGGAGATTACGGCAGAAGCGTACGATGATCGTATGGTTACTTCACTTGCGCTATCTTATCGTGTAGATGGACAGAACGATTACAAGGTTGTACAGCTTCAGGAAGGGAAGCAAGGCCTTCGTCATACGATTTCTTATCTGGAGCTGCTGGGACACACCAAGCTGGAGTACTTTTTCACGGTGTCCAACACCTTTAAGAAAGTAGAGAGTCCTAAATATGAAGTCGACCTCACGGGGAACGGGGCCAGCGCCAGCCTGAATGTTGACGATCAACAGACCGTCACCGGGATAACGTATATTCGGGGTGCGGCAGACGGGGCAGAGCCTGCGGATCTCGAGCTTCATATCGACGGGCAGCCGGTTCAAGGTTCAGCTGTTATGGAGCATTCCGCTTATTTTGTTTTTGAAGGCGATGGTATTGACGATGGGATCAACACGGTGACCGTAGGCAAGAACGTTCTGTTCAAGACCGAGGCGAATATTGACGGTTATCAAACCATCGTTGTCCCCGTCGAACCGCAATGGCTGACAAGCGGCACAAACGAAATTACCCTGCGGGCCGGCGATAATGAGAAGACCTATTTCGAGGATGACAAGCCGACGGGAAACATGGATGATTTTAATGTCCGCAACGTGCGGCTATTGTTAGGAGACGGAACAGAAATCCGGGATCCGCAATTTAGCGATCCTGCGCTTATCCACGACCTAGGTGACGATGGACGGTTTCTGCCATTTGTAACGTTTCAATTTGATATTTCTCCCGATAAGGCAAAAGCCCTATCTTACGCATGGGATACCACGACGGTTACAGACGGGCAGCACAAGGTTGATTTGATTGTAAAGGGTAAGTCTGAAGCAATTGCCAACATACAGGTAGATAACAATGGACCCGAAATTAACGTGACTGTTGAAGAAGGCAAGAGCTATAAGGGAAGCATTCCCATTGATGTGACTGCACAGGATAGCGTATCCGGCGTTGAACAAGTGGAGGCACTGCTAGATGGTCGAGCCATCCAGGTGCCATACGATACTTCATCGTCCGAGCTTGAACCAGGCGTCCATACGCTGGACATTCGGGCAGTGGACAAGATTGGCAACATCTCGGAACGTACGGTAACGTTTAACACCGCACCGGAGCATCCGAATGCACCCGAATTGGTCTCACCTGCAGATATGGAGAGCGGAATCGGGTTATCGCCGGAGCTTAAGGTTCAAGTCAGCGATCCATCGGATGACGAGCTTGAGGTCTCCTTCCATCAGGCATATCCGTATCATACATTAAGTGGCGATCGGGTAAAATTATCCAAGAACGCCTCGGATGAAGAGCCTCCTAAGGATAGATTCCCGACTGGCGAAACCGCGCTGACCGAAGAGGAATTGAAGCTGGTAGCTGAATCCAACGATCAATATGTCACGGTGGATTCCACGTCCCAGTTCCCTTATATCCGGTTTGAGGTAGAGCTGGAGCATGCCGTGGAGCCGGGTGACCGTGTTGAAGTTACTTGGGAAGGACATACGGTGTCGGGCCGCAAGGTCACAATGTATGCGTGGAACCACAACCTGAACAAGTGGACGGAGATCACCAAACATATTGCCCAGTCTGAAGATGATTTTACGCTTCGAGGCGAACTGTCGGCAGCAGACTACGTACAAAACAGCAAAGTGGATGTCATTGTGCAGGATGAAATCCCTTCACGTGGAGATTATGATTACACTTTTGTATGGGTATCGGATACCCAATTCTTAACGGAGCTGTACCCGCATATACAGCAGAAGCAATTTGATTGGATTGTCGATTCCATCGATGATATGAACATCAAATATTTGTTCCATACCGGTGATATCGTGAATGACCCGACAGCTGAATATCAATGGAAACGTGCCGATGATTACATGAAGATGCTGGAGGATGCAAATCTGCCGCATGGCGTGCTTGCCGGGAATCATGATGTGGGAAGCTACGATTGGGACTACACGACCTACAGTCAATACTTCGGGGAGAACCGTTACAAGAATCAGCCATATTACGGAGGTTCCTACAAGGACAATCGCGGTCATTATGACCTTGTATCCGTTGAAGGCAACGACTTCATTATGATGTATATGGGATGGGGCGTTGAAGACGAGGACATCCAATGGATGAACGAGGTTCTCGCAGAATATCCGGACCGTATCGCATTTCTGAATTTCCACGATTACATGCTCGCGAACGGAACTCGTTCCGGTATAGGCAATAAATTGTACAAGGAAGTTGTCGTACCGAATCCCAACGTGTTTGCCGTGCTAAGCGGCCATTACACGGGAGCCAGTCTGCTTAAAAATGAATTGGATGATAATGGTGACGGGAATGTGGACAGAACCGTCTATCAGATGCTGGCAGACTATCAAGGTCATGCCGATGGCGGCAGTGGTTACTTGAGACTGCTGCATTTTGATAAGGAAAGCAATCAGATTTATGTGAATACGTACTCTCCTTATCTCGACAAATACAATTATTATACGAATGGCTCGGATGAATTCATGATGAACCTGGATCTTGAACCGAAATTAAAGCGGGTAGCAACGGATTCAATCCAAGTGAATCATCTAAGAGGTGAGTCCATAGGTACACCGCAGAACGTAGTTAGCGGCACTGAGGTTGTTCAGCAATGGGCAGGACTGCAATCCGATGGAACCTATTCGTGGTATGTAGTCGCACAAGACAAATTCGGAGGTAAAACCCTTTCGGATGTGTGGACATTCACGACAGATGGAGGGAATCTCGACGCTCCAACCAACCTGAAAGCACTGAATGTGACATCGTCAACGGTTCAAATCGGTTGGGATCCCGTGAGCAGTCCAGACCAACAAGCGATGAATTATAATGTATATCAGGACGGAGAGCGCGTAGCAACGGTCACGGATAGCGTATATGAAGCGACGGGGCTGACCCCGGACACGCTGTATGAATTCAAAGTAACCGCCGTGGACAAGCAAGGCACGGAATCGGCTCCGAGTGAGATATTAACGGTCGTCACTCAAGCCGTAGAGATTCCGGGAGCACCTGTGTGGACAGCCGGGGAGCTTGAATTTGCGGACATCACCTCAAACGCTGTATCCATGAGCTGGCCGGAGGCGACCGCAGATGATGGCGTGGATGGATATCGTGTATATCTGAAAGGGCGGAGTGAACCGGTTGTTACCGTGACAAATGATGTGTATTCGCATACCGCTTCCGGTTTGGAGCCGGACACCCGATATCATTTTACCGTAAAAGCCTATAACGCTGCGGGAGAGAGCGCCGGACTTCATAACTCGGTCACAACACCGGCAGCAGCGGTAGACAAGAGCGAGTTAATTGGATTTATCGCATCGGCACAGCAAAGACTTGACGAAACAAGGGAAGGCACATCGCCGGGGCAGTATCCAGCAGAAGCAAGGTCTGCACTCCGTGCTGCCATTGAAAGAGCCAGCGCCATAGCGCAGCAGGATCAGGCAACAGCCAAGGAAGTACAAGCTGCGATCAGCGCTCTGCAAGCCGCGATCCGTACCTATAACGCTTCGGTGGTACCTTCAACGGAGAACCCGCCATCATCGGGATCAGAATCGGGATCGGGATCCTCTGGAGGCCACGTATTATCTGGAGACAACCGTTTAAAAGGACTCGAAGTGATCATCGGCGGCAAAACAGCGGAACTCACCCCTGCATTTAATGAGAATACGACAGAGTACCGACTTGAGACGGAAGCCGAATCCGTGCAGCTCCGTGTGGATGCGGCGCATAACAAGGCAACAGTCCTTCTGGGGGAAGAATCCCTGAAGAAGGATCAGGTTATCGAGCTGAAGGAAGGGGATAACCTGTTGAAGCTGATGATTCGGGCTGAGAACGGTACGACCCGAACTTACCAGTTAACCATTCATCGTAAGGCGAAGCCGGGGACCGAAGAACCGAAGCCGGAGTCAAAGCCAGTGATGTTAACCGACATCGCGGGACATTGGGCTTCGTCGGCGATAGAGGAAGCCGTTCAGCTCGGTATTGTGGACGGCTATCCGGATCATACCTTTAAGCCGGACCGGCAAGTAACACGCGCTGAATTTATGGTGATGATGTTCAAAGCATTGAATGGACAAAGGGATGCTGGGAAGCTGAATTTCAAAGACAGTTCCCTCATCGGAACCTGGGCGCTTAAAGCGATTCAATGGGCTTTATCCGAAGGTATTGTGAAGGGATATCAAGACGGCACATTCAGACCGAATCAACCTGTCAACCGTTCTGAAATGGCGGTCCTGATCACACGTTACCTGGACCTTTCCTTACCAGAAGCAGAAACGGAATTCCTTGATCAGCAAGCCATTCCGGCTTGGGCAGAGAAGGAAATCGCTGCCGCCACCGCGGCTGGCATCGTGAATGGGCGCTTAGGTAACCGGTTCGCCCCACGGGAATCCGCGACCCGGGCGGAAGCCGTCATGATGATTCTTCGTATGATGGATAACATGGAGAAGAAGTAAGAAATAAGAACGGATAAGAGGCTGACACTAGAGCTTGAGCTTTAGTGTCAGCCTCTTTCGGGTGGATGTCTAAGGAAGATTCATATTATGGGTATGGAGCAGTCAATAAGTTGGCCAGCCCTGGGAATCCCAGTTCAAATCATTGATGAGCAGCTTCGGCGTGCCGTTATCGGTTGCGTCATACGCATGTCTAATAATGAGGTTATTATAGACATCCTGATGTCCGGGACCCTTCCACACTGCATTCCCGCTGTCCATAATCGTGCCGCCGCCATTCATCATGCTGGTACCGTTCTTGTCCACGTATGGACCTGTTATGCTGGTGGAACGGCCATAAGCGATTTTGTAGGTGCTGTTGACCCCCTGGCAGCAGGAATCGAAGGAGGCGAACAGATAATAGTAACCGTTTCTATAAACGATGGTAGGCGCTTCAACGGCCCCTCCGTTGTTCGGGCGTGAGGCAATGGAATACAGGTTTCCGGTCGGTTTCATTGTATTTGCATCAAGCCTGGTCAGCTTGAGTCCGCTCCAGAATGAGCCGTAGGCCAGCCACGGATTGCCGTCCTTATCAATGGTCAGCGTCGGATCAATCGCATTGTAATTATTGGTGGAGGTCGTACGCGTGACGAGACCGTCATCTCGCCAATTGCCGGAGGAGATGCTGGTCGTGGAAGCCAGGCCGATAGCGGATGTGTTGGAACCGAAGGAGGAGATCGAATAATAGAGCCAGTAGCGGCCGTTGAAATATTCAATATCGGGCGCCCATAGATCGTTGGTGCTTTGGTTTGGTACATAGGTTTTCCACCAGGACAGCGGGGAAGCAAATACCTGGTTCGATCTGGACCAGTTCGTGCCGTTGGTCGATTTCAGCAGTTGGATGCCCTGACCGGTAGAGAAAGTGTACCATGTGTTTCCTTCCTTGATGATGGTTGGGTCATGTACAACAATATCGCCGCTCAGGTTCCAGAATGCACCAAAAGCGGACTGCGTGCCTGCTGTGCATAAACTGATGGCAAGCAAAAGCGAGGTAAGCCATTTCCCTTTTTGTTTCATCATTGTTCTCTTCCCTTCATTGTGAAATGGGCATTGCTAATCCGTGCAGCGCCTATCTTTTCCCGGATCACCTCCAACATCTTGCGATATTAATTCATAATTATGTGAAATGTTTTATGTTATATTAAATTATAAAAGCGCTTCCAATATAAGTAAAGTAAAAAAATCGACTTCGTTTACTTCTTTTTAAATCAGCACAAAGAGTTACGGATATTAGTAAAGCCCCGCGAATTCCCGCAGGGCTTTGTTTCAAGTATACAGCTGTGAATCTGAACACGGATCTAGAGTGTAGTTAAACCCATCGTCCACCGCGAAATACAGGTTCAATCGTGCCGTCAGCCAGCACGCCATCAATGTCCAGCTCGGCCGATCCGATCATGAAATCAACATGCGTCAGACTGACATTGGCTCCGCGAGCTATAAGTTCTTCCTTGCTCATTTTGGTACCGCCCTCGATATTGACAGGGTAGGCGCTGCCCAGCGCAAAATGGCACGACGCATTCTCATCGATACCGGTGTTATAGAAGACACGGTTCAGCTGGGAAATTGGCGAATCATGCGGTACGAGTGCCATTTCTCCCAGATAAGACGCGCCTTCGTCCGTTTCCAGCAGTGTTGTGAGATGCTCCCGCCCGGATTCGGCTTCATACTCGACAACCTTGCCGTCCTTGAACGTGAGCTTCATGCCCTCCACCAGGCGGCCGTTTAGATTAAGCGGCAGCGTACTTGTTACGGTTCCGTTCACGCCTGTACGGTGCGGCATCGTGTAGATTTCTTCGGTCGGCATGTTCGCCACGAAATATACGCCGGCTTCATTCTCGTCGCCGCCACCGAGCCAGAGATACCCTTCCGGCATGTCCACGCGCAGATCCGTTCCAGGCGCACGATAGTGGAAGCCTTTATAGCGTTTGGCATTCATGTGATTCTGGCGCAGCTTCAGCTGAGCTATATGATCCCGCCAAGCGGCAACCGGATCTTCGCTGCCCACCCGGTTCATCTGGAATACCGCATCCCACATGGCTTGAATCCGATCCTCTTTGGGAAGATCCGCGAATACTTTATCGGCCCAGGCACGGGTAGGGGCTTTAATGAGCGACCAGCTGATTTTATTGTTGCGCACGTAAACCTGGTATTTCTCGTTGGCTACGGCAGCAGCTTTTACGGCTGTAGATACTTTGGTCGAATCAATGCCGCGGAACAGCTCCGGATCCGGGACTTTAATGCGCAGAATGGCGCCTCCGCCTTCAGCAAGCTGCTGCATGGCGTCGGCCTGCCACTGCGGATAATAACCGAAGGAGTCAGTGGGTGCTTTCTCGTAGCGAATGCGGGTGATTCTCTCATCATCCCAGTCGACTTGCACATATTTGGCACCTGCATCGTATGCCTTGGCCACGATGCGGCGTGTCAACTCTACGGTTTCGATTGGAGCATTGACGATCAGCACTTGGCCTGGCTGAATGTTTACGCCTACCTTAACGACCAGCTCCGCGTATTTCTCCAAATTTTTCTCGAAATTGTCCATATGTAGATTTCCTCCATTTCAGATGTACACCTTTATTTTAACATGTTAAGGAGGCATGCAGATAACGGATCTCATCATCGAATAGAACGGCCCCGAGCATCATGACGCTCGGGGCCGCGTATGTCGTCAGACGGGGACCTGGTTCTTTTTCTTCAACGTAAGGGAAATTTGCCGCTCAAGCAGCCTTTTCAACTCATGGAGAGCAGCGATCTGACCATCCACATGACTTAACTTCTCTTGGTAAATGGACAGCATTTCCTCGCAGTACTCGTAATCATCTGGAGAAGTAATTTCACCTTTGAATAAAGCTCTGATTTGATCCGTCGTTAATCCCAGCTTCAAATACAATTGAATCATTTTGACCCGCTCGATGGCAGATCTGTCGAAATGACGGTAATCATTCTCAAGCCTGTGGGCTTCAAGCAGGCCTTTTTGCTCATAATGCCGGATGGAGCGTGCACTGACCTGGCTGATTTGCGATAATTCACTGATCTTCATTCCACTTGAACCTCCTTGCATGAGTTGGATATCCCGATTATACGCTACCAGGGATGAGTGCATAAAGTGTCTGGGCTTTATTTATATGTATTTTGAAAAAAGAGGAATCGGGGATAAAAGTGTGACAGTCACCTGTCATACTTTCTGAATTACAATGACGACAGTAAAGAAGAAGGAAACCTACTTAGAAGGAGTGTATGAGAACTTGAAGACACATTCAACCAACAAATTACCCATCGTGCTTGCCGGCCTGCTGCTCGGCATATTAATGGCCTCCATGGACAATACGATCGTAGCGACCGCTATGGGGAATATCGTCGGGGAGCTGGGAGGACTTGATCATTTTGTATGGGTGACCTCCGCTTATATGGTCGCTGAGCTTGCGGGAATGCCGATCTTCGGCAAGCTGTCCGACATGTATGGGCGCAAAAAGTTTTTTGTATTCGGGATGATTGTATTTATGCTGGGCTCCGTGATGTGCGGTACGGCGAACTCCATTACGGAACTGGCGCTGTATCGTGCCGTGCAAGGTATTGGTGGCGGTGCGCTCATCCCGATTGCATTCGCGATTATGTTCGATACGGTCCCCCTCGAAAAGCGGGGTAAGCTTACCGGGTTATTCGGAGCCGTGTTCGGATTATCCAGCATATTCGGACCGCTCGCAGGTGCGTATATTACCGATCAGATTACTTGGCAGTGGATATTCTATATTAATTTGCCAATCGGCATCGTGGCTTTCATGATGGTGACGCTGTTCTATAAAGAATCGCATGAGCGCTCCAAACAGCCGATTGATTGGATGGGCGCCACTACGCTCCTGACTGGCGTCATCTGTTTCATGTTTGCTTTAGAGCTTGGCGGCAAGCAGTTGGCGTGGAATTCCTGGATTATCCTGGCGTTGTTTGCTGCGGCGTTTGTCATGCTGGTCCTCTTCGTGCTTGCAGAGAGAAGGGCGGAAGAACCGATCATTTCGTTTCGATTGTTCAAGAATAAACTCTATACTTCCAGTGTGCTGTGCGGCTTATTCAGCGGAGGATCCTTCATCGTGGCTTCCGTGTATATTCCAATCTTCATTCAAGGCGTACTTGGCGGAAGCGCAACGAACTCGGGGCTCGTCCTGCTGCCAATGATGGTGGGTTCGGTCATCACGGCTACGGTGAGCGGTTTTCTGATAAGTAAAATATCGTATCGTAACATCATGATCCCGACGCTTGTCCTGTTTACGGGAGGGATGGTGCTCGCTTCGACGCTAACGGCGGAATCCAGCAGGTTCATCGTAACCCTGTACATGGTTCTGATCGGGCTTGGCATCGGCGGGTCGTTCTCCGTGCTGAGTACTGCCGTGATGCATGGTTTATCCTATAAGCAGCGTGGAATGGCGAGTTCTACCTTTAACTTTACGCGGTCGCTTGGGATGACGATTGGGATTACGGTGTTCGGGCTGATACAGAGCCGATCCTTTGCCGGTTCCTTATCCTCGGGATCGAGCGTGATGAACACCGAGGCGCTGCCTGAAGGATTCGATCTCAAGGACCCTCACATCTTATTGGCGCCGGAGACGAGGTCGCTGATTCCGGCCGAGCTGCTCAAGCCGATCTCGGACTCGCTTGCTTCCTCTATTGCGGCTACGTTTGCTTGGGCTATCGTTCCTGCTGCGTTAGCACTTGTGGCAGCAACGGTAATGGGGCGCAAAAAGTTGGATGAAACAGCGGAGTTAAAGCGGGAGACGGTCGTTGATTCAGAAGAGGAGAGTGAAACTCCGGACAATGAGAAGCTGGCGATGGTGCCGTAATGGTTGCGGTATGGCGGTATGATCTGGGGTAAAATAAAAGAAAAGGCTGCTTACAACAAATAAGAGGGTATCCCAATAGATCTATGATCTTTTGGGATACCCTTTTACCGTTAACTCTTAATGGCACCTGCTGCAATATCGGAAATGAATTGCTTGCTAATGAACAGGAACAAAACGATCAGCGGAATGACGGCGAGCAGCGTACCGGCAATGACCATCGAATAGTCGGTCGTGTATATACCGTTCAATGAGGAAAGCGCAACCTGCAGGGTGAATTTGTTCTCATCATTTAGAATAATTAGCGGCCACAGGTAGTCATTCCATACGCCGATGAACGTGAAGGCAGCCAGGAACGATAGGGCGGGGCGCAGAATCGGCAGCGATATATTCCAGTAGAGGCGGAAGAATCCGCAGCCGTCGATTTTGCCTGCATCCAGCAGCTCCGAGGGCACCGACTCCTGTGCATATTGCCTGATCCAGAAGATCCCGAAGGCGTTTACCATTCCGGGAATGATCAGCGCCTTATAAGTTCCTACCCATCCGAACTCTGCCATAATGACAAAGGAGGGCACCAGGGACAGTTGGGCGGGCGCCATCATGGTAGCCAGCAGCAGCACAAACAGCCATTTTTTGCCCGGGAAATGGAATTTGGCAAACGTGAATCCGGCCAGGGAATCAAAGAATAAGACTAACAGCGTACAAGCGGAAGCCACGAACAGAGTATTCCAGAAGGCGCCGAAGAAATCAATGCTGCTCAGCACCCTCGACACGTTATCAAGCAAGTGAGGACCGAACCATAGTTTCGGAGGAAAGCTGTAAATATCCGAAGTGGTTCGGGTTGCCATGACAAGCAGCCAATAGAAGGGGAAAATCGACAGCAGCAGTCCAGCGATTAACCCGATGTGAAGGAATATGGATTTCCATTTGAACATACGATTCACCCCCATTTCAGTCATTGGACGGACTGCCCTGCACCATTTTCCAGTTCACGATGGAAAAGATCGCTATGAGCAGGAACATTCCCCAGCCGACGGCAGCGCCATATCCGAAATAGTTATTCACGAAGGCTTCACGGTACAGGTAGAGGACGATGGTCATACCGCCGCCGCTGACGCCGCCATCATTGCCAACAAGCACCTGCGGTTCGGTGAAGATCTGCATGCCGCCGATGGTCGAGGTAATGACCGTGAAGAGAATGATGGGCCTAAGATTGGGAATGGTGATTTTGAAAAAGGATTGAATGCCGGAGGCTCCGTCGATCTTGGCTGCTTCGTACAAGACGGTCGGAATGCTCTGCAGCCCGGCAAGATAGATAATGGCGTTATACCCTGCCCATCTCCATATGACCATGACCGAAATGGCGAGCTGTATGCCCCATGTTTTATTCAACCACTCGATGGAGTTCAGGCCGAGCAGGGACAGCATATAGTTGAGAAGGCCGTAATTGTTCGAGAATACGGTGCCGAACACGATGGCAACCGCCACGAGTGAGGTGACGTTCGGCAGGAAATAGCCGATCCGGAAGAACGTGCGGAACCGGACAAATGATGCATTAAGCAGGAAGGCAACGACCAGCGCGATAAACAGCATCGGTATCGTGGAGTAGATCCAGATGAGCAGCGTGTTGCCGACGGCTCTCCAGAATTCCGGATCGGTGAGCATGAATTGGTAGTTGCCCAGCCCGTTATAGGTCATCTCCCCGATGCCGTCCCATTTCTGAAAGGACAGGAACATCGAGAAGGCAATTGGGAAAAGGCCGAATATGGCAAATAGAATGTAAAAAGGGGAGATCGCCAAATATTCTTTGCGGTGTTTCCATATCTGTGCAGACAGTCGGTCTTGAGATTTCGGATGTTTAGGAACAGGCTTCTGTTCCACGGGCGTGCGATTCAGCATAGGATTATCCATCGTACTGTACCTCCTGTAGCGGTTGGTATTTAAGTACTCCTAACAATCGGAAAGCCATACCTCGCAAAACAAGAACCTTGGTCAGCGCAGCAGTTCTTTTTTGACTCTGGCCAGCGCGTCTTCCCAGGCTTTATCAGGATTTTTGCCCTGGAGCGCAACGGATGACAGCTCTCGATTGACAATGCCGTTTACATTAGCGAATTTACCACCGAAATAAGCAGGTTTGACGTTACGCGCAGATTCCGAGAACACCTCGCCAGTTGCCTGATTCCCGAAAAATTCCTCGGGCTCCTTCATCACGGGGGCATCCAGCGCGTCTTTGGCGGAAGGGAAGAGGTTGATCTTCTTAAAGGATTGAACCTGATTTTCCGGACTCTGAATATATTTCATCACTTCAAATGCTTCTTGCGGATATTTACTCGTCTTCATAATGGCCAGGAAGGAGCCGCCATTGTTGCCGTCCCCGCCAGGGGCGCGTGCTACTCTCCACTTGCCGCTGGTATCCGGCGCCGCCTGCATCAATATTTCCTTCATCCACACCGCACCGACAAAGGAAGCGACCCGTCCATTGTTCATGGCGGCATTCCATTCGGAGGAGGACGTATTGGCGTTGGCGCTTAGCTTCATCTGGGAAGCCTTCACCGCCGTATCCCACGCCGTTTTCATGGAGGACTCGGGAGTTTCGCCGATAAACGTATTGTCCTCGGCAAAATATATGCGTTCAGACTGAGCATTCATTTGCGTGTAAATGTTGGTGATGTTGTCGAGCATTTTCACTTTTTGATCAAAATGCTCCTGCAGCTTCTGCCCGGCTTCGAAGTATTGATCCCACGTGCCAAGCTGCGCGTGGACCTCTTCCGGTTCGGTCGGCAGCCCGGCTTCCCCGAACAAATCGGCCCTGTAATATAGGGCCGTTGGCCCCGTATCGATCGGAAGGGCAATCATGGTGCCTTCCGGGGTAACGCCAAGCTTCCATTTCCAATCAAGGAAATCCGGCTCGATATCCTTGGCGCCCAGCTCATACAGATCGTAGAAACGGTCCGAGCTCGTAAACAGCTCTGCCACCCAGTCGTTAAAAGCGACGATGTCCGGTCCTCCGGAACCGGCCGCCAACGTTGTCTTTAGCTTCGATTTGAAGTCGCCACCGATTTTTTGCGCATCGATTCGAATCCCCGGGAATTCTTTTTCAACAGACTTAATCAGCTCATCGTCCAGGCTTCGGTTCCAGTACCAGAGTGTAAGCGTTTTCGTTTTTTCGGTGGAAGCATTTCCCGTGCAACCACTGATGATCATAACAAGAATCAGTAACCCCAAGCTAACCATCCTGCGTGTATTCACTATCGTCAGCCTCCTAACGTGGTGAAGTCGGTGATGCTTAAATCTTATTCAGTTACCAAGCTCGCGTGAGTAAAATATATGATTACGTAAATAAACATTAGACTAAAAATCGAAACATTCCATATTAAGGAATAATAAATGGACAAACCGGGGGCCTTATAACGGATCGATCAAGTCTTTCCTAATATATCATTGCTTCCTCCTTCCAATAGGTTCGTTATGTCTTGCTCAACGTTGATATCCCGCATCATCTGCACGAATGGGTTTGGTCGATGATGCGTAGAATCGGATGACCTCCTTTCTTTGACTTTCTTGTATAATAGCTTCAAACTATTCTCAGTATAAGTTAATATTGTATGGAAAATGAAGTGCTAGATTGGTAAATTCAAGGAATTGGGTGAGGTGAAACGAGTGAACGACCCGCGTAAGCATCGCTTGATGATCAGCTCCTACCGTGAGCTTGGGGGACACGATCTCACCGGAAATCTTAGGAATGACGTGGTCCGCTTTCTGCAGAAACACCAATGCCCAAAAACAGCAGAGCATGTGCTTAAAGTGGGGGAGGAAGCCCGCAGAATTGCAATTCTCTATGGTGCCGATCCGAACGCTGCTGAATATGCCGGGTATCTGCATGATATTAGTGCCGTTTTTCCGAATTATGTCCGCATTCAAGTATCCCGTGAGATCGGTTTGGAAGTATTGCCCGAAGAAGAGTTATTTCCCATGATCATCCATCAGAAAATATCGGCATATATGGCTGAGGATTTGTTCAAGATTACAGAACCGGAAATATTGAACGCTGTTGGTTGCCATACGACGTTGAGATCCAAGGCTTCTTTGCTAGACAAGGTACTGTTCGTCGCTGACAAATTGGAATGGGATCAAACGGGAATCCCCCCGTATTCAGAGGAGGTTACGGACCAGCTGCAAATCTCGCTGGATCATGCGGCATTCGAATATATTCAATACTTATGGAATCGACGTGAATTGCTGAAGGTAGTCCATCCCTGGCTTCGAGACGCATATGATGAATTAAGGGATTCACTAAGCCATAACCACAGCAATTAAGAAATAAACGAAGCTTGGAGGCGGGTTCATTGACGCAAATTGCATTGATCTCCGACATACATGGAAACATCCCTGCGCTGGAAGCCGTTCTGAAGGATATCAAACAGCGGAGAATCGAAACCATCTACTGCCTGGGCGACTTGATTGGCAAAGGCCCGCACGGAGATATCGCGGTTGATATGGTGAGAACCCATTGCCAGCATGTCATCAAGGGGAATTGGGACGACTTTATAGGTAAGGAAACCGATGATCCGGTCCTCCTATGGCATCAGCATAGACTCGGACGCAAGAGGCTTCAATATCTTGCCGATCTTCCGTATATCCTTGAGTTCATGATGAGCGGTAAATGGATCCGGTTGTTTCATGCATCGCCCCGCAGCGTGTACGAGCGAATACAACCATGGGATGGCCAGGAGAAGCTTGAAACCTTGTTTCACAGTTCCCCGCTGGGCGGGGATCCGAGAATCGCGGACGTTGCTGGTTACGGGGATATTCATAATGCATATCACCAGCATCTGGACGGGAGAACGCTATTTAATACCGGCAGCGTCGGCAATCCCCTTGAAATGCCTGAGGCCTCCTATGTCATTTTGGATGGAATCTATGACAGCGAAGATCCGGCTCCTCTCAACATTCAATTTATTCGCGTGCCTTACCCTATTGAACAAGCCGTACAGGATGCCCTGGAATCCGGCATGCCTTTCCCTGAAGAATATATTCTCGAGGTTAGAACGGGGCGGTATCAAGTAAGGAAAGATTAATGATGGTATCGATTTCTGAAGAGCCGGTTTTGCCGGCTCTTTTTTTTAGAGATAAGAAAGTATAAACTTCCAAGGCTTAGCATCCTTATCTCGCATGAAAAAATTCCGCTTAATGCAGTTTCCTTTATTACCCATTAAAGGATGAAGATGATTGAATGAATAGGAATGAGTGTTCTTAAATAGGTCTTAAGAAGGGTAGGGAGTCTGGCGCAGATTCGATATGATTAAAAGCAATGGATAATTTTGCTGTGCATGACCGGCAGCGACTTGATTTAGGAGGGTATGAGTTTGGTTGAGATTACAGAGTCATGGATCGATTCGCAGGCACCGAATAGCGCGGCCATAAAGAATGGGCAGGGTCTTGTCAAAAAAGGACGGTTTCTGCAGCTCCATCATTCGGTGGATCATGCCGTACTTTTCGGCACATGTGCTGGCAGCGGAAGTTCCGATTACCAGCCGTCTGCCGATTTTGCGGTACCGGAGAAGCCCGTTATGCGGTGTACTTGCCCGAGTCGGCAGTTTCCGTGCAAGCATGTGCTTGGACTGCTCTATGCGTATGCAGGCGGAGCATCGTTTACACCCGCCGAGGTGCCGGAGGATTTGGCCGCCAAACGGGAGAAAGCGGAGAAGCGGGAAGAGCGTAAGCTCAAAGAAACAATCGAAGGGGCAGCGCCCAAACCGAAGAAGATCAACAAATCGGCATTAAAAAAGAAAATCAATGCGCAGCTGGAAGGTCTGGACGTATTAGAGAGGCTGATCCACTCGTTGATCCGGAACGGATTAGGAACATTGGATAAAAAGGAACAAAAGCTGATCCAGGAACATGTAAAGCAGATGGGCAACTATTATTTATCGGGTGCTCAGGCGGAACTTCGCCGCCTGGCGTTGGTGCTGTCAGACAAAGACCAGGAAAAAGCTTATACATATGCGGTGGAGCAGCTTGCTGTTATGAACGCAATCATTAAAAAAGGCAGACCATACCTGACTTCAAAGCTTGAGGATCCGGATATGGCGCTGGACCATGAGTCGACGATTGAGGAATGGCTGGGGCACGCCTGGCAGCTGACGGAGCTGCAAAGCTTCGGACTCGTAAGTGAAGAGGCGGAGTTGATACAGCTTTCCTTTCTGAGTTATGCCGACGATGCACGGCTGGAGCATGTGGATATCGGATACTGGATTCAGAAGGACAGCGGCGAAATTCACCGAACGATTCAGTACCGTCCCTATAAGGCCGCCAAGCTGATGCGTGAGGAAGACAGCTTTTTTCGAAAAAGCCCGAGTCCCAGTGCTTTATCGTTATCCGGGGGATATGAACCGACGGGTCCGCTTTGAAGAGATGGCTTCAACTCCGTTGACAGCGGAGGATTTCCTTTGGATTCACGAATATGCGGCGAACTCTTATGCTGACGCAGTTAAAAAGGTGAAGAACCAGCTGAAAAATCCGCTCGCGGACAGCCATCCCGTGATGCTGCTGCATGTTTCCCGGATCAGCCGGAACGACGAAGGTCAGTATGCCATCACGGATGAAGCCGGACAGTCGATTGCCCTTGGCGACGTGTTTTTACAGTCGACTGTGCCGATGCTGCGGTATTTGCCGGAGGAGAAGCTGAGCGGCGTTTCCATGCTGGTTATGTTTGAGCACAGCCTGACGACGGGCCGCCTCTTGGCGCAGCCGCTGACCCTTGTTACGAATAACGAAATCATCCGGCTGTTGTACTGAGCAGGGATAACGAAGGAGGAACGACCATGAGTACGGCATTACTGCAGGAGCTTAACCAGGAGGTTAGGCGTTTATATATTGCCGGCAGCGAACTCGCAGCCGGCGACTTTCGCCTCAAGAGGCTGCTGCCGCAGTTTCAGCAGTTGGGAGAGCGCGCTCCCGTGTTCAAGAGATTGGGTGAAGGGATAAGCGCTTTAATCGAACCGGAATCCGGAAAGGAGACTCCGTCGGCTCAGCTGCTTCAGGATTTGAACCAGCTGCTGAGCTCTGTGCTGCATACACAAGGAACAACAGCCCCTGAAGGAGAGCTCCATCCGGTAGACCATCATCCGGTTTCACTGTCATCCCATTTATCCTTCCGCAAGCTTTCCGCTGTACAGACAGCGCTGAGTACAACGGGCGGCGGTCGTTACGAGATCATAGAAGAAGCATGGAAGGAGGGCTTGTTCCGTGATTTCCGGCTGGTATACCTTGCGATTGAAGCGTTGAATGACCCTTATGTGGAGATTGGCGAGCTAGCGGCCAATGAGATCTTGCCGTCGTATGGACCGGAAATCATTCCATTTCTGATGGAAAGCTTTAATCCCGCGGGCGGAAAGTCGGAGTCGCGCAAGCTGAAGGTGATGGCCCAAACCGGCGGCAGGGAAATAGCGGAGCTGATCCGACAAGCGGCCGAGATCGGCAGCGACGAGGTGAGGTGCATGGCGATCAAATTGCTTGCCCGCTACGACGAGTATGAAGCTGATCTGATGGAATGGAGTAAGAGCAAGAAGAAAGTCATCCGCGAAGCCGCATACGACGCGCTTGCAGAGAACGGTTCGGAGCAGGCTGTGGAGCGATTGTATGAAGCGGCTCAAGGAAAAGACCAAGAGCTGGTTAACCCTGCCCTTGGCAAATGCCGGTCCGCCTTGTTGACGAATTGGCTTGTACGAGACATGTCCGCCGAGCTTCAAGCGGTTTCCGAATTTCCGGATGACAAGTCAAAGCTGGAGGAGAGCTGGAGCAAGGTGAAGCGCTGTTTGTGGGCACTGCACGATAAACAAAGTTCTGCTCTCGAAGAGCTGTACCGGAACGTGCTTCAGCAATATTCCTTATATATCAAGTCTTTGGGCTGGGCATACCTTATGAATGAAGCGGTCATTTACATGAATCGTGTAGATTCCGAGGAAGCCAGGGAACTGCTTCGCCAAAACGCGGAGAACGATTTGGAGCAATACAGACATAGCAGCTCATATGTCCGCGAGGTATTCCAAAAAGCCGCGCGCGTGCTGCCGCCGGACCGCGTATTTGAACAATACAAGGACGTTCTGCTGCAAGGCTTCGCCTCCTCGTCGCTTGGCAACGCGGCCAAAGAACGAAAAAGGCTTCTGGACACCCTGTCAGATATGGTTATCCATAGGCAGTATAAACCGTATGAGGAAGTTATGCCGTTTACGGGGAAGGAGAGTTACACGTATTACGTGGAAATGCTTCCGCAGGAGCAGCTGCAAGCAAGCTGGGATGACAGATGGCTTGAGCTGTTTATCGAGCAGGATGAGCTTGCGCTGGTAAGCGCGTTCGCCCGCCGGGGACATCACGGAGCCGAGTCGTATTTACTGGCGAAACTGAAGAACTCGCCGGAATTCCGCAACCGTTTTGCCAATTTGATCATTATGGGGCTTGTTCGTTCCGGCATGAAGGACGAAGCGTTATTTGAAGCGATCGTGGTCGCACTGGAGGATAAGCGCAATCAGGACTGCTACATGATTGAACCTTTTATATTCAAGCAGCTTTGCCGATTACCGGCAATGTATTATGACCGCGTTCTTGCGGTGCAAGGCAACTTTCGGGACAACGCCGAGGATCAGCTTCGTTACATCCTCCGGATGATGAGAGAGCAAGAAATTTAAAGGAGTGAATAAGCCCATGGCAGCAGGACAAGAGCAATTACAAGATATCATGCGGCAGCCCGCGGAACTACTGTTCCGTCACGAGCTGGAAGCACTGCGTAAGGAGGATTCGGGAAACATTCCAGCCGGATGGCAGATGTCGCCTCAATCCGTACTCAAATTCATCGTCGGCGGCAAGGCAGGCAAAACGGATATCACGCCTAAATATATCGGGAACAAGCGGCTGATCGAGATGGCGGTTGCTACCTTGGTCACCGACCGTGCTCTATTATTGATCGGGGAACCAGGCACGGCCAAATCCTGGCTGTCCGAAAATCTGGCCGCGGCGATCTACGGGAATTCCGGTCTGGTTGTTCAGGGAACGGCGGGAACGAGTGAAGAGCATGTCCGTTATTCCTGGAACTATGCCATGCTGCTCGCTCAAGGCCCGACTCCCGAAGCGTTGGTGCAGAGTCCGATCATGCGGGCGATGGAAGCGGGAGGGATAGCCCGCTTCGAAGAGATTTCCCGCTGCGCCTCCGAGGTACAGGATGCACTGATCTCCATTTTGTCGGAAAAGACGATATCGGTGCCTGAGCTCGGTAAAGAAATGAACGCGCGGAAAGGATTCTCTATTATCGCCACTGCAAATACAAGAGACCGCGGCGTCAATGAGATGTCCACTGCGCTTAAGCGCCGTTTCAATATTATCGTTCTTCCCGCTCCAGCGGATCTGAATACCGAAATCGAAATCGTAAAGAAACGGGTGTCGGAGATTGCCTCCTCGTATGATCTGCAGGCTGCTGCTCCCGCAGATGAAGCACTGCTCAAGGTCGTGACGATCTTTCGTGAGCTGCGCAGCGGCATGACGCTGGATAAAAAGGAAAAGGTGAAGTCCCCGGCCGGAGTGATCTCGACGGCTGAAGCGATATCGCTCCTGACGAACAGCATGGCGCTGGCAGCGAGCTTTGGCAGCGGTGAGCTGACGGACGAGGACTTGGCAGCGGGACTTCAAGGGGCGATTGTGAAGGACGATGATAAAGACCGGCTCGTATGGAAGGAATATCTTGATAACATTATGAAAAAACGCGGAGCGGAGTGGCGGGGCTTATATAACGCATGCAAGGAGATCAACCAGTGAATGCTGCCGGCATACATGTTTTTGGAGTTCGGCATTTGTCGCCCGCCGGTGCGAAGCATGTACTGGACTTTCTGGATGAGATCAATCCTACGGCCGTGCTCATCGAAGGGCCGTCGGATGCAAGCGGGGAAATACGTCATCTGACTCAGGCAACAACCAAGCCGCCGGTAGCCATATTGGCTTTTACCGAAGAACTGCCCGTACGAACGATTTTGTGGCCTTTTGCGGTATATTCCCCTGAATATCAGGCCATGAGGTGGGCGCAGAAGCACGGAGCTTATGCCGCATTTATCGACCTGCCCTCATCTGCTGCCGTCTGTCTGCAGGATCTGCGCCGCAGCTCGGATGACGAAGCGCGCGTGAAAGAACTTGAAGACGAGGAACTTGGTTCCGACTCGGTACCAGCTGGACCGATGGACGAAAGTCGGCCGGACGAAAAATCCATATATGAGCGGATTGCCGAGCTTGCCGGCGAATACGATTACGATATGTACTGGGAGCGGAGCTACGAGCATAATTTGAGCGAAGGATCTTACCGGCAATCCATATCAGCTTTTTCCATGGAGATGCGAGAGCTGTCGGAGGAGAAAGAGCGGCGGGAGGATAGTGTGAAATACGCCTACAATGCCGTCCGGGAGTCGTATATGCGCCGCCAGATTGTTGAAGCGATTGCGGCGGGGCATGACCCCGAGCGCATCGTAGTCGTGTGCGGGGCTTACCATGCCTCGGCCCTTCGCGATTTGTCCAGCCCGATGAGCGGCGAGGAATTGAATCAGCTTCCTTCCCGGATAACCAAGCTGACGCTTATGCCATATTCCTATTATAAGCTGTCGTCCATTTCCGGTTATGGTGCCGGGAATATCGCTCCCCATTATTTTGAGATGATGTGGGAACGAATGCAGGAGGGTTCTCTGGCGGAATTGCCGCATCATTATTTATCCATGGTGGCGGGCTCGATGAGAAAGAACGGCACCCACCGCTCCACGGCGGAGGTGATCGAAGCCGTCCGGCTGGCGGAGTCGCTGGCAGCGCTCCACGGGGGCGGTCTCCCGACACTTCGGGATTTGCGGGATGCGGCCCAGACACTGCTTGGGCGCGGCGAACTTGCGGTCGTGGCTGAGGAGCTTGCACGTGTGGAGATCGGCACGGCGATCGGCGAGCTGGCGGAAGGCGTCAGCCAAACCCCGATCCAGGACGACCTGAACCGCCAGCTGAAGAGGCTGAAGCTGGAGAAGTATAAATCGGTTGTAGCCAACGATTTAATATTGGATTTGCGCGAGAACCGGAGGGTAACCTCGAAAGAGTCCGCGTATCTCGATTTGAACCGGTCTTTTTTGTTTCATCGCCTGAAGCTGCTGGGGATTGAATTTGTTAAGTCCAGACCCAGCGGGCAGGAGCAAGGGGCATGGGCGGAGCACTGGGTTGTGCAATGGACGCCGGAGGTTGAAATTCAGGTCGTTGAATCAACGCTGCTGGGGGAGACGGTAGAGGTGGCTGCCGCTTATATGCTCCAGCAAAAGCTGGCGGGCTGCACCTCGATTGCCGAAGCTTCTACGCTGATCCGTATCGCGTATGAATGCGGGATGATTCATCAGATGGAAGCAGGTCGGCAGACCCTGCAAAAGCTTGCTGTGGACAGCCGCGATGTCGTTCAGATTGCGGCAGCCTCCCGGGAGTTATCCGTGCTGATCCGTTATGGCGGGATCAGGCGGATGGATACGGAACCCCTTGTACCGCTGCTGCAGCAGCTCTTTATGCGCGCTTGCTTGTTTCTGCTCGATGGCAGCCAGTGCAGCGACGAGGTATCAGGCTCGATGATAACCGCCATGAATGAGCTGAACAGCGTCGCATTGGAGCATGCGGGGCAGGTGGACGAGGAACTTTGGCTGCAAGAGCTCGGGCATTTGTCCGAAAGAGATGACCTGAACGCCCGTTTGTCGGGATATGCATGTGCGGTATTGATGGAACGGAATGCGATTTCCGCCCGGCAGTGTGCCGAAGAAGTGTCGCGGAGATTATCCCCCGGCATTCCAGCCGATTTGGGAGCAGGATGGTTTGAAGGCTTATCGATGCGGAACCGGTATGCTCTTCTCTCGCGGTTAAGCCTGTGGGAGCAGTTGAATGAATACATCCAGTCCCTGGAGGATGATGAATTCACTCGAGCGCTTGTTTTTTTGCGCCGGGCGTTCAGCAGCTTTTCGACGAAGGAGAAGACGATGATTGCCGAACTGCTTGGCGAGCTATGGGGTGTGAATGCAGAGCAGGCTGCCGAGATTTTGACCGGTGACCTGAAGGAGGAAGAAGCGAAGATGATTGACGACTTGAATGATTTTGACTTTGAGGACTTTTAGGCGATGAGCTGCATACCGGAACCCAACCAAATATCGCGTTGGCGGCTCATTCTGGGCCAGTCGGCTGAACCTCAGCTAGAGGGCTATAGCCCCGGGGGAAGCATACAGCTGTCGGAGGAAGAGATGATTATGGACCGCGCGCTGGCCGCGATTTATGATAATACGGACGGCGGGGCGGAAGCCGGAAGTGCGGCTGCGGGGCAGCGGGCAGCCGGGCAAGGAAAATCGGCTCCCCGGCTTGCGCAGTGGCTGGGGGATGTCCGCTCCTTTTTCCCCGAAGACGTGGTGTCCATTATCCAGAATGATGCCATGGAACGAAAGGGCTGGAAACAGCTGCTGTTTGAACCGGAGGTTCTGGCTACGGTCAAGCCGGATATACAGCTGGTTGGTACGCTGCTGTCCCTGAAAGGGAAGATTCCCGAGAAAACCAAGGATACGGCGCGCCTGCTGGTGAAGGCGGTTGTGGATGAGCTTGTCCAGCGTCTGCAGGAGGATATTCGCCGGGCTGTGACAGGGGCCTTGAACCGCAGACAGCATACCCCGCTTCCTTCGCTCAGCGGTATTGACTGGAAGCGGACGATACAGCGAAATCTGAAAAATTATGATGCGGACCGCAAGCAGATCGTGCCGGAGCGTTTTTATTATTTTGACAGGGCAAGACGGAGCAAAGAATGGACGGTTATCGTGGATATCGATCAGAGCGGTTCCATGGCGGAATCCGTCATCTGGGCTTCCGTTATCGGATCCATATTTGCAAGCATCCCCTCGCTAGACACCCGTGTGGTCGTATTCGATACGGAGGTCGTTGACCTGACGGAGCAGTGTGCCAATGATCCGGTGGATATGTTATTTGGCATCCAGCTTGGCGGCGGAACGGATATTCATAAATCGGTCGCTTATTGCGAGCAGTTTATTGAAGAACCGAAAAAAACGCTGTTTATCATCATTTCGGACCTGTATGAAGGCGGCAATCAAGCCGGGCTGATCCGGCGAATGCGTGAACTGCGGGAAGCGGGGGTCAAGACGATGTGTCTCCTCGCATTATCCGACGAGGGAAAACCGTTCTATGATGAGCAGGTAGCCAAGCTGCTGTCCAGGGACGGAACACCTTGCTTTGCATGCACCCCTGCACTTCTCCCGCAGTTGGTCGAAGGCGCCCTCAAAGGGCATGATCTGGCCGAACTAGCGAAGCGGTTAGGCACCAAGGGGATATAAACCGGAAACTCGAATGAAAAGAACATGATTTGCGAAAAAAGACCTCACAGAACGATCCTGCAAACAACGGATCTTCCGTGAGGTCTTCAACTTGTATTATTGTTGGTTCTCGGAGCTATGACCAGCGTTTGGCTGCTGCTGTTTAAATACCTCGGCTGCTTCTTCGGCAGAGATCTCGGTGTCGAATTCACCTGGAATCGGCATTTTGTTCAATTTCGTGGTTTGAACTTCTGCTTTTGTCGGTTCGTTACTGTTCTGGTTTTGTGGGCTCATGTTGGTGGCACCTCCTTATCAAAGTACGTCTTTTGTATTTTGCCAACCATTCCCTGAAATTATACAGATATACAGCATGGACGCTTGGCCTGATCCGTCAGAGTCAGCTGTTCCTGATCCCATCGACAAATAATAAAACTGCATATTCAACGGATGGCTGTTTCTCTGCTATCATAGGAATAATCATGCAATGATTGAGGATAATCAGCAGTACATATGGAATGGAGAATGTCCTATGAGCAAGTCTTATTCATTCTTCCCTTTAGGGGATTCGGCTGTTCATATTCAATTCGAAAATATCGTGAGTGAGAAGGTGCATCGCCAGGTCACGGCTATGACGAGACGAATAGAGCAGAACCCTTTTCCAGGCTGGATCGAATGCATCCATTCGTATACGAGCGTAGCGGTTTACTATGATTATGATAAGATCGGCAAACCGGACGGATTCGATACCGTGTTTGCTTACGTCTGTTCGATGCTCGAGCAGCGGATGGAGGCGGGAGCCGGAGAGAAGAACACCACGAAATATGAGGTTGTTGACATACCGGTTTGTTATGGGGGCGACTATGGGCCGGATCTGGATGAAGTAGCTCAGCAGAACCACCTTACCCCCAGGGATGTCATTCGTATTCATTCCGGGCAGGATTACTTGGTATACGCCATTGGATTCGCGCCCGGCTTCCCCTATGTTGGAGGTATTCCGGAGCAGATTGCGACACCGAGGAAACAGACTCCCCGGCTGCATATTCCGGCTGGATCCGTAGGAATCGCCGGCACGCAAACCGGCATATATCCGATCGAGACGCCGGGCGGGTGGCAGATTATCGGCCGGACGCCGCTCGTTTTATTTCGTCCCGAAGCCGAGCCTCCAACGCTGTTGAAGAGTGGGCAATATATCCGGTTTCGGCCTATTCAAGCGGAGGAATACGAACAGTTAAGGGAAGTGGGCCTATGAGTATAACCGTTATAAAGCCGGGACTTCTTGTGACTCTTCAGGATGCGGGAAGACGGGGTTACGGCAGATACGGGATTATCACGGCTGGAGCAATGGATAATTCCGCGTATCGGATCGCCAATCGACTAGTCGGCAATGAGGATGACAGGGCCGTTCTGGAAATTACATGGTCAGGATTCGCGGTTGAATTTCATAGCGATCGGTGGGTTGCCATTACCGGCGGGGATTTATCACCCTCGATAGAAGGCGTGAAGGTTCCGATGTGGCGTCCCGTGCTGATCAAAGCAGGCCGTGTTCTGAGGTTTCAACAGCCGGTAACGGGTTGCCGTGCTTATGTGGCGGTGTCGGGCGGATTTGATGTCTACCAGGTAATGGGCAGCAGCAGTACGTATTTAAGGGCCGGAATCGGCGGGTATGAAGGGAGGCCGTTGAAGACGGGGGATACGCTGCATACCCATCCTTCTATGCTTCCTGTGGTCTCGTCTGAACGATACCTTGATGATTATGGCGGTTTCCTTACCGTAAAATGGGCCGTCTTCTCTCCTGAAAGGTATCCTGGTCCAGGACAGGAGACGGTGGTACGTGTGCTGAAAGGGCGTCAATATGATGACTTTGATGACAGCAGCAAGCACGCGCTGTTCGGAGAACGGTTCACCGTAACTCCGCAATCGGACCGTATGGGCTACAGGTTGTCCGGTCCGCTGCTTCAATTAAGCCATGCTAAGGAATATATATCCGAGCCGGTAGCCCTTGGAACGGTACAGGTACCCGCAGATGGCCAGCCTATCATTCTAATGGCAGATCGGCAGACGCTTGGAGGCTATCCCAAAATTGCACAAGTGGCAACCGTCGATATTTCGCTGATCGCTCAGCTGTCGCCTGGAGCAACGATTCGCTTTGCGGGTATTTCGTTGGCTGAAGCAGAACAGCTCTACTCGGCTCATGTTCGAGAGTTTCGAATGTTGGAGGCCATGATCAAGATTAAATTAAAGGAGTGGTGAGTCAGCATGGTTCGAGTGGACCTGAACTGTGATATGGGAGAGAGCTACGGTGCTTACAAATTAGGCAATGATACTGAGCTTCTTCGCAGTATAACTTCGGCCAACATCGCTTGCGGATTTCATGCAGGCGATCCGGCGGTCATGCGGGCAACGGTCCGTCAAGCGATCGAGAGCGGTGCCGCAATAGGCGCGCACCCGGGCTTGCCTGATCTGGCCGGCTTCGGAAGAAGAAGAATGGAGATTACGGCTGCCGAAGCTTATAATATGGTAACCTATCAGATTGGAGCCTTGATGGCTTTTGCGATACAGGAAGGGTCCGGGCTGCAGCATGTAAAACCTCACGGTGCCCTGTATAATATGGCTGCGACCTCCAGACCCCTTGCGGATGCGATTGCATCGGCAATCAAGGATATCGATCCGACACTCATTCTGTATGGGTTGGCAGGCAGCGAGTTAATCGCAGCGGGGGAGAAGGCAGGGCTTCGCACAGCAAGTGAAGTGTTTGCGGATCGTACCTACCAGGATGACGGCACACTCACGCCGAGACATCTGCCGGATGCCATCATAACCGATCCCGAGGCTGCGGTCACGCAAGTAGTCCGGATGGTGAAAGACAGAGTGGTAGTTACCCTGAGCGGCAAGGTGATCCCCATTACGGCAGATACCGTCTGCATTCATGGAGATGGACCGCATGCAACGTTATTCGCGAGTGCCTTGCGATCACGGCTCGAGGCAGAAGGCGTAAGCGTTCAAGCACTGCTATAATAAAAGCTGGTATGCGATTTTCGTGACCCGGCAGCTTACATAAAAGAGTACAGGAGATATGATACATGCTAAAAATATTAATTTCAGGCTTTGAACCTTTTGGTGGGAGCTCTTTAAATCCAACGGAGAGACTGGTTGAGGAGATTAAGCACGACTCCTTCCCCGGCGCAGAGATCAGAACGCTGCTTCTTCCCGTACATTACGATGAGTGTGCGGAGATTCTGCTGAAAGAGATGAAGGCATACGAGCCAGATGCAGTCATTGCCTGCGGCGTGGCGGGTGGACGGACCGCCATTACACCGGAACGAATCGCCATTAATATCAAGGACATACCGCCGGAATCGACGATTTCGGATAATCGGGGAGTTAGACCTCAAGACGAGCCCATAGACGCTGACGGACCGGACGGACTGTTTTCAACCCTTCCCATCCGTTTGATGGTCAACCGGCTGAAGGAAGCGGGAATTCCAGCTGCGGTATCCAATACAGCCGGAACGTATATTTGCAATAATACGATGTATGCGATTTTGAACGATATTCGCCTAAAGCAAAAGTCTGCTATTGGTGGCTTTGTGCATTTTCCGGCATCGACGGAGATGGCCGTGGAGAAGCCATCCTTGCCGACGTTATCCCATGAAACGATGTTGAATGGCCTGAGGATCATCATACAGACAACGATGGATGAATTGAATGGACGAGCTTAAGTCACAGTGGCAATCACATTCTATTTGTGCAAAGAGTATGTAGTTACATCATTGAATAGATGATCCATATCCAGATAAACCATAAATCCCGTAACCCGCCATCCATGAGAACATCATGACATAGCGAGTAACGGGATTTCTTTTATTATCTAACTTTAGTTATCATGTCATTAATCGACTTCGTCTTCGATCACCGGGACGCAAGGGGAGAGAAACGGATCGCTTTGTTCCTTCAACTGCCCGCGTGCCAGCACCTTGACCCGGAACTCGTTATCATAGCCTTCCAGATTCTCATCATCTCTGGTATACAGAAGACCGTATGAACCGGGAGCGATTTCGCCGATCAATTGGTACAGCGCCTCGATCTCGGCAGCCTCGGCTCCCTTGCGGTTCGTAAAACCTCCGATATGAAGGTAATAGGAGCCGTTAGCCGCATTTAAGGATAACAAGCCGCTTCCCCATGCAAATTCGGTTATCTTAAGCTGTATTTTTTGAATGATCATGTCGAGCTGCCCGGCATCCGCCTCCGCAGGATTCTCCTGAATGGCAGCCCAGCCGTGAAATTCATACATGAATGCTCACTCCTTGTCGTTATAATGGATCGGTATCAATGTGGACTTCTATTCCATATCTTTGGCTGTATTCATGTAATTTGTCAATAACCGATTGGGCGGGCTCCCCTTCAAAATGATAATAGACCTTTCTGCCGGTCTGCTCCGCAGCTTCGAAGGTCGCTTTCATTTGATCGCGGACCTTTTTGTTAACCTGCTGCAGTGCAGGCTTGGTCTGGGCAACATATTCATCGCTAATGGCGTCGAATTCCCTGCCGATCGGGTCGGAATCAAACTTCATTCTCGATTCGCCGCCAAGTCGCTCCGCAAGCGCATCCGCGGCAGCATCCGGCTTGTTAACCTTCTGCAGCTCTCCGGAATATCTCGGTACCTCTTGCGGGGTTCCTTCCGTTTCGTCAGGTTTTTCTTCATCCGGTTTATCATTCGGCTTATTGTCATCGGGCTTTTCGTTGTCAGGCTTATCTTCCTCCGGCTTATGCTCACGGTCATCGTCCGGCTTTCTCGGAACCTCTTCCGGCTGTTCATTCGTAGTGTCCGGTTTCGGATCGCGCGTTCCGCCAGTGGGAGCATCCGGCTCATTGCGTGTTTTCAAACCTAGCTTCTCGGAAAGCGTATCCAGCCACCTTCTCGCAGTGGGACCCAGCTTATTGGACAGCCAAGATACTCCTTTACCTATCGGAATGCGGCTGAGGATGACGGCTAACACGGCAGCTGCCGCATTTTGAGGAGAAAGCAGCTTCTTCGGATCGCGGATGTATCCGGCAATCTCGTGTCCGCCACCCGCAATGCCTGCGCCGGTCAAGGCAATGCCAAGAGCAGGCCAGAAGCTGACAAACAGCAGGGAAAGGGCAAAGGCTCCCAGTATGATACCCGCTTGTTCCCAGCCGCTAAGCCGGTCCCACCAATTCTGGAGTGAGTCGAACAAGCATGAAAAACAGGAGGAGTCAGCAGCGATCATCGAAGTGCCGATACCGGAGAGAATCCCTGCAGCAAGCATGAGGATGCCGATAGCTCCCAGAACGGCAGTATACTGTCTAACCTTCTCCTGAATCTGATCCCTTTGGCTTGCTGCTTCAAGATTGCCATATAATAACGAATATCCGAGCTCGCGCCGTTCTCGGTAGAATGCCATCAGGTAACCTAGGCGTTTCCGGTCTGTTAAGAGAGCCCGCGCCATCTGCCAACACTCCGTTAATGGATTGATAAGGCCCTCACCCTTCAGAACCGGGAGACGGTCACGGATTCGATGCAAATCGAAGTAGTCGATGAACAAACCTGCAACCAGCAGGAGCAGGAAGAAGCCTTCGGTTCGGTAGCCTTCACCGGTCCAGTCATGAAGAGTCAGTATCCACTCCGGCAGCCGATTCTGCCCATTCCAGGCCGCATGGTTCAGGATCGCCCAGAGGAGAAGGACAGCCGGAAAAGCATAGGTCCAGCGAGAGAGACGCTTGGCGTACCGGAAAGCGATGCCGATTCCGAGGGCGATCATGGCACTATGTACAGGATGCGTAACATTCATCATGGTCGGAATAAAACTTTCCTCGAAGTAGCCTGGAAATAAATCAAAGAACTCCCAATGAAGCGTTTTACCGCCGAGAAACGACACCCCGTAATTGCTTTGGACCAGGCGCCTCGACAGCTCCTCCATAAATTGAAAGCCAATGCCGGGGGCAGCCCCTAACAATACATAATCGCTAAGGCTTAACGTCGTGGCTCTTCTTGAAAAAAACAAATACAGTCCGAGAGGCAATAGCTTGTAAATTTCCTCAACAATCGGGGTCATGACGGCAAATGACCATGTGTCGGTAGTGCGTCCTCCAAAAATCAAATGAAGTCCCTGCATGTTCCCATTGGTCAAGGGAATGACCAAAAGAACCCCTGAGAGAACAAACAAGCTGACCTGCTTCCAGGCAACGGTTTTGCTTCGGCTGAGCAGCCAAAATTGCAGCAATACGTAGAAAGACCACAAATATTGAACTAGCATGGTCCGTGATTCTTCGATCAGCACCAGACTAATAACGAGCACAAGTAGGGAAAGCCAGGAAAACAAGTGATACACCTTGGCAATGAAAGGGTATCTCCTAATCCATTCCCTCCAAACCCGATATATCCCCTCGATCATGTCCCTGATTTTCGTCCGAATGACCGCGATAGACGATGTAATGGAATCCACCCCCCGCTGAATGAACCACCAGCCTACGAATCGTTCACAAAAGACAGTTTGCTATATATTTACACAATTGGTGCTCATGGTGAAACATTTTCTTGATCAGCATATGCAGCTCGAAGCGGAGGTAGTGCTGCTTATGAAGAAAACCCCTGATCAGCCGGTAGAAGAACCGGATAAACAGGGGAGAGGAGGTAACTATTTATATTTTACGACAATGGCATTACTAATCTGCCGCCCAGGCGTCGTTAAGTACGATCCATTATAATACAAGCCGCTGGAGGCACCGCCATCCAGGTTCATTGCTTGGTATGCCCCGGCTTGCTTCATGATGTCCGCAAGCTGTGGAATGGTTGCTCCGCCAGTCGTTAACATGATCAGTTTATGATCCTTTGTGATACCTAACGCGCTCCGTGCGCCGCCGCCTGTTAGAATCTTCGGATCTTTGAAGCCTTCCTTCTTGACGTCCAGGGTGACCTTGCCGTCAGTCAGCAGACGCGGGCCAGCTTGAAGGGCTCCTTCCATATGTCCGGCATCATATACGGATTTGAAATCAAGTCCTGGAATCATGGCGGCCAGACTGTTGCTGTCATAGGTGAAGATCGTTCGATTATCCCCCGAGGCCTTGTGCAAAATATTGCCATTGCTGACCAAATAGCCGTAAGGCGCTTTGTATGCACCGGAAGTGTAGGCATCAAAGAATGTGCCGTTAATAGCTACTACGGCTTTGCTGCGCTTGGCTATACTGCGCAAATCCTCGACTTTCCCTGCTTTATTGCCTGCCAGAACAACGTCCAGTTCCACCTTCGGATGGAGAAGTGAAACGGTGACCACCTGTGCGCTGAAGGAACGGGAGCCAACCTTAAAGGTTTTTCTAGTCGACGTCACGGGCTTGGTTTGGCTGGATATGAATGTTCCTGATAGAACAGGAAGCGTGTGTGCTACATTCCTGTCCGTAATTTTCAGGGTGGATCTATTATGGCCCCAGGATAGCTTTAAGCCCAGATGTTGACTGACGAATTGCAGGGGTACATAGGTAGAGCCGTTTTCGGAGAACGGGATTGCTTTAGCCTGAACCCTTTTGCCATTTACGTAGGCATTCCGACTGCCCAGGTATAGGGTGAGAGCTGTATCTTCGCGTGTGATATGGAGTTTTTTTTCAGCAGCTGTATACGCCACTTTTACACCATCGTAGGTCTTGAGTACCCCGACCGAAATATAGGACTGGCCGTTCTTGTCCACATAAGCCAAATTCTTGGCGGCGGATGCGGCATACAGCGGTGTTATTACCGTCAGCATGGCTAGTACAACGATTGCAATGATTCTTTTCATGTTCCTCTCAAGCTCCTTCTTCTCTTTATCTGTAGTGGGCAACGCTGGATTTGCGCCTATACTTTATCGGAAGTTAAGGACTATTTGTTTAGGACAAAAGTCTGATGTTTGCTTAATATTTGTAAATATATTCCGACAACCCATTGACAAGGGGCTTCATCTCTTATATGGTTAATTACATGAGTAACTAACCAATGATGCAATGAAGGTTATAAACGAAAGTTGGTGAGGTAAATGGCATTTCAGATTGATGACAGCAGACCGATATTCATGCAAATTGCCGACAAAATTGAAGACGACATCATCGAAGCACGACTGCCTGAGGAGACACAGGTTCCGTCAACGAATCAGTTTGCAGCCTTTTACCAGATCAATCCGGCAACGGCTGCCAAAGGCGTAAATCTGCTGGTGGATCAAGGGATTTTGTACAAGAAACGGGGGATTGGCATGTTTGTAGCCTCAGGGGCTCGTGAATTGCTGATGGAGAAGCGCAAGACGGAGTTTTATGAGCAGTACGTTGTCGCCATGGTTAAGGAAGCGGCGAAACTTGGGATTACCAAAGATCAATTATCGGAAATGATCCGCAGAGGGGAGCAAGACTGATGAGCCAAACCGTGATTGAAGTCAAGAATTTGAGTAAGAAATATAAGGATACTATGGCCGTCGATAATGTGAGCTTTAAGGTAGAAGCCAACAAGATCTACGGATTGCTGGGAAGGAACGGAGCCGGCAAAACGACCATCATGCAGATGATCACAGCGCAACTATTCGCAACCCAGGGTGAGATCCGCGTATTTGGTGAGCATCCTTATGAAAATCTAAAGGTCATCCAGCAGGTATGCTTTATTAAGGAAGGCCAGAAGTATCCGGATCTGTTCACGGTTAGGGATGTGATGGAAACTGCAGCGAGCGTATATCCGAACTGGGATGCGGAATATGCCAAGGAACTGATCGAGGTATTTCGATTGCCCATGAAGCGACTCGTGAAAAGATTGTCCCGCGGTATGCTATCGTCGGTTGGCATCATTGTCGGACTCGCCAGCCGCGCACCCATTACGATCTTTGATGAGCCTTATCTGGGTCTGGATGCCGTGGCCAGAGAGCTGTTCTATGATCAATTGATCGAGGATTACACCGATCATCCGCGTACGATAATTCTGTCCACGCATTTGATCGACGAGGTTAGCAGACTGCTGGAGCATATCATTGTCATTGATGGCGGGAAAATATTGCTGGACGACGCCACGGATGATTTGCGGGGACGCGCTTATACGATCGTCGGTCCCTTCGGGATGGTCGAATCGTTCATCCAGGGGCAGGAAGTGATCCATCGGGAGTCTTTCGCTTCCATGTTGTCCGTTACGTTAATGGGAAGCGCATCAACGAAGTTAAAAAAAGAGGCGGAAGAATTGGGTCTGGAAACAGCCCCCGTCTCCCTTCAGCAGTTAATCGTATATCTGACTAAGCGTGAAAAGGTGGGGGGCCAACTATGAACGGAATTCCTGGCGTACTGCGTATTTATACGAAACAGAAATTATCCTGGATTTACTTGCCTTGGGCAATCACAGCATTCAGTTTTCTGACTAACTATTTTATCAGCCTAATGGTTAATGGAGATTCATTCTACGCCGGTGGCTTGGCTACGATTTTTATCTATGTCTTTGTCGGGGCTTTGGTTTCGGTGCTGCAGCTGTTTCCATTCGCCCTAGGGTTCAGTATTCGAAGAACGGACTTCTTTGCAGGATCTGTTCTTATGTTGGTTTTGTACAGCATCTTTACGTCAATCATTTTATTGGTATTAGCTGAAGTTGAACGGTCAACGGGTTCTTGGGGAAATCGGGTATCTTTCTTTAAACTGCCGTATTTAAATGACGGCACGTTGCTAGAACAATTTATGATCTATTTCATAGTACTGATTTCATTTGCCTTTATCGGGATAGGAATCGGCGTGTTCTATCTTCGTCATCGCGGCATGAAGACCTTTGTTATGTTTGCGGCCTATTTCATTCTATTGTCGGGGGCCAGCGTTCTGGTCACCCAATACGGCTGGTGGGGGCAAGTGTTTGACTGGCTTGTCAAACATACTGCCTTTGAATTATCCCTGTGGTTCATTCCGATCACGCTCATCCTTGCTCTCTTTAGTTACCGTTCGATTCGCAAAAGCTCGGTGTAAAGGCAAAAGACGTCCGATTACTTGGGCGTCTTTTGTTTGTGCTTCTGTTTATTTAACGTCTTCGCACCCGCAAGCGTTGTGCCCAGCGGAAACGAGAGGAGCGGGTGTTTGGATATGCCGATTTGTTGGGAGCTATAGATGCCGGAGTGCCCGGAGAACAGGTAACTGATAACGCAGGCCATCAACATATACACGGCGCCTTCCCCGCCGAACAGTTCGATTCCCATAATAAAGCAAGCAATCGGGGTGTTCGTCGCTCCGCAGAAGACGGCAATAAATCCTAGTGCAGCCAGGAACGGAGCGTATAATCCGATCCATTCGGATAACGCGTTGCCCAGCGTTGCCCCGATGGCGAACAGCGGAGTTACTTCCCCTCCTTGGAACCCTGCTCCGAGCGTCAGCGAGGTAAAGAGGATTTTGCCGAGAAAGGCGAGAGGTGATACCTCGTCTGTGAAGGAGGCTTCAATCAGGGGGAGTCCTAGCCCCAAATATTCGCGTGTCCCAAGCAGATAAACCAGCGCAATGATGATGATGCCGCCGACAGCGCTTTTGATCATCGGATTACGGAAGAAATAACCGTACCACTGCTTCAAGGAATGGGTTAGCTCACTGAATAGCCGGCTTGTCAGACCAAAGAGAATCGAGGCGAAAATCACCTTTAGGATCACGAGGAAACTCAAAGCCGGAATTTCTCCGATCGGATAATGCAGATGGCTGACGCCCCATAGGGAGGTGGCGATCAGATTCCCGACCAAGCTGGCTACGAATGCAGGGAAAAGGGCTTGATGCGAGATCAGTCCGATGGCAAGCACTTCAAGTCCGAATAGCGTTCCTGCCAGCGGTGTGCC
The DNA here is from genome assembly GCF_056173265.1 of Paenibacillus sp. QJM3NY_38. Lineage (NCBI taxonomy): Bacteria > Bacillati > Bacillota > Bacilli > Caryophanales > Paenibacillaceae > Paenibacillus > Paenibacillus sp. QJM3NY_38. The sequence continues at coordinate 4,282,926 of NZ_CM149665.1, read as the reverse complement.
GAAGATGGATCCGAAGCCGCCGCTAATTCCGCAGATTAGCAGTATTTTTCGATCCGCCGGCGTAACGCGGATAAGCTTACCGAACCACTCCGATAAACTTCCTCCCATCTGAACGGCAGTGCCCTCACGTCCTGCAGATCCCCCAAACAGATGCGTGATCAATGTCCCGATTAGCACTAAAGGTGCCATGCGCAATGGAATGGATTCCGTACCGCCATGGATTTGTTCAAGGATGAGATTATTCCCTTTGGTGCTGCTCTTGCCAAACTTGTAATATAGGAAGCTGACCCCGGCCCCTCCCAAGGGAAGGAAGAACAGCAGCCAAGGATTCTCCATGCGAAGGGAGGTAACATAGTCCAGACTGTAAAGAAAGAAGGCGGAGGCGCTGCCCGTCATCAATCCTATAAAACCTCCCAGAACCATCCATTTGATGAAGTAACCGGACAACAAGGCGTATGGCCATTTTTCGGCAGCGTTAAACCATTTTTTAATCATGAAATTTCACCCGTTTCTATATATTCGCCGCTAACCCTTCAATACACAAACAGACTCCTACCAGGAAAGCGACCTCTGGTAGGAGTCATTAGCTATCGAAGCGGTTATGGCGAACTCCATCGCCTCATTCAATTAGCATTTATTGTAATGGAATAGAGGTTTCCGTGTCAATGGCACAATCCATTAGGAGCGGGGCATTTAGTTAAGCCCAAAGCAGTATCGCTTATATTTGGAAAAAAACGCTTGACTTGGGCATGGACTTTTTTCAGGTGGGAAATTCAAGATGTCCATGGACGCAGGAAAGACCTATATTTTATAGTTACAGATGATAATGAGAATCAATATCATAGTATTGAGGGGAAAATGATGTCATCAAACACGTCCAATCCAAGTCTCACAGATTCCAAGACCGACGTTACACTCAAGGGGCGACCATGGGCTGCGACGCTGATTCTTACAGGCGGCGTTGCAGCGCTGGTGCTTGGCATAGCTTTATCGATATCGCTCGGAGCGGCCGAGATTGATCTGCGAAATGTATGGGAAGCGGTGTTCTTCTTTAATCCCGATGTGACGGAGCATCAGATCATACAGGAACTGCGCTTGCCGAGAGTCCTCGGCGGGGCGATGGTGGGCGCCTGCTTTGCCGTATCCGGCGCGATCATGCAGGGGATGACCCGCAATCCGCTCGCTGATTCCGGTTTGCTTGGATTAAATGCGGGAGCGGGTTTTGCCATTGCCCTCTGTTTTTCCTTTTTTCCGGGGCTGCCTTATATGTACCTGATTCTGTTCTCATTCCTTGGAGCAGGATTAGGTGCGGTTCTCGTGTATGGGGTCAGTTCCATGGCAAAAGGGGGGCTAACGCCGGTACGTCTCGTTCTTGCGGGTGCTGCCCTAAGTGCTTTGTTAAGTGCGCTTAGCGAAGGCATTGCATTGTATTTTCAGGTCGGACAGGATATGGCGTTCTGGTATGCCGGAGGAACCGCGGGGATTAAGTGGGTCCATCTGAAGATTATGCTGCCGTGGATCGTCGCTGCTATATTGGGAGCTATTGCATTGTCACGCTCTATTACCATGCTCAGCCTCGGCGATGAGATTGCCCGCGGGCTCGGGCAGCGAACGGGTCTCGTCAAGCTGGCAGGAACGGTGATCGTGCTGGTGCTGGCAGGGGCTGCCGTCTCGGTTGTCGGTGCGGTAGGCTTTGTCGGTCTCATGATTCCGCACGTCACCCGCAAGCTGGTCGGTGTGGATTACCGCCTCATCATTCCTTGCTCGGCCGTTCTTGGGAGCTTGCTGGTCGTCATTGCCGACTTAGCAGCAAGAATGGTGAACCCTCCTTACGAGACACCGGTGGGCGCGATCATCGCATTGATCGGGGTGCCCTTCTTCCTCTACTTGGCACGCAAAGAAAGGAGGGAGCTGTAATGGAGACCATCACGAATACCATGCATGGGCGAAAAGACAAGAAGCGCAAAATCATCACCCTGTCTGTGCTGGCTGCCCTGATCGTTCTAGTATTTCTAATCAGTATGAACACGGGGGTCATTCGTTTGTCGCCGCTTGAGGTCATAAAAACACTGTTAGGCGGCGGGACGGATAAGCAGGAGCTGGTGCTGTTCGAATTCCGCTTGCCGCGTATCGTCATCTCGCTGCTGATTGGGGCAGGCTTAGCAATATCGGGATGTGTGATGCAGGGAATATCCCGTAATGAGCTGGCGGATCCGGGTATCTTGGGGATTAATGCCGGTGCAGGCTTGATGGTGATGCTGTTCATTTCATTTTTTCCAAGTACGACTGCGGCTCCTGTCTATCTATTGCCGGTGCTTGCATTGATTGGGGCGAGTTTAACCGCTGCATTAATATGCGTGCTGGCCTATAAGAAGAATCAGGGCTTTAAGCCGACGGGGCTGCTCTTAACAGGGATTGCCGTTGCGGCTGGCATTAGTGCGGCAATGATTGTGCTAACGCTGCGCTTGAGTCCGGAAAAATATCAGTTTGTTGCCACTTGGCTGGCGGGCAGCATTTGGGGTTCGAGCTGGAAGTTTGTATTGGCATTGCTCCCATGGATCCTTGTGCTTCTGCCCTTCGTCATGTATAAAGCGCAGGTGATGAACGTTCTCAATCTTGGAGAACCGATGGCGACCGGACTCGGTGCTTCCGTCACGAGGGAGCAGCTGAAGCTGTTGGCAGCGGCGATTGGCTTGGCAGCCTCGTGCGTCGCAGTAAGCGGCGGAATTGGATTTGTCGGACTTATCGCACCCCACCTGTCCAGACGCTTGGTCGGTGCGAAGCATCAGCTGCTGCTGCCGGTAACGGCACTGGTTGGTGCACTGCTGGTTATCACAGCCGATACCCTTGGACGTTGGATCATCCAACCATCTGAGATTCCGACGGGGATCGTAGTTGCGGTGATCGGTGCTCCTTATTTCCTGTACCTGTTATCCAGATCGAGAGCATAAAAGGATAAGTTCGTCACGGATCTAAATGGGGCAATTGTTAAAAAGAAAGGACTTGCTCATTTCTATAGCGGAATATCGGATTAAGGAGGTCCTTATGCTGCGTCGATTTTTTTCCTATTACAAGCCTTATAAAGGGCTGTTTATCCTGGATTTTTGCTGCGCTATCTTTGCGGCTTTACTTGAATTGATATTCCCGGTTGCCGTCAACCGCGTGATTGACGACTTGCTGCCAAGCGGCAACTGGAAGTGGATCTTATACGCTTGTCTGGGTCTACTCGGCATTTATGTTGTCAGTTCCTTCTTTCATTACGTTGTCACCTATTGGGGGCATAAACTCGGCATCAACATTGAGACGGATATGCGCAAAAAACTGTTTGATCGGGTTCAGAAGCAATCCTTCCGTTTTTTTGACAACAACAAGACGGGACATCTAGTCTCGCGGATGACAAACGATTTGATGGATATCGGAGAAATTGCCCACCACGGTCCGGAAGATCTGTTCATCGCCGTCATGACGCTTGCCGGAGCTTTGGGCATCATGCTCGGACTTAACTGGGAGCTCGCGGTGATGACGTTTGTGATTGTTCCATTGATGGTCTATCTATCGCTGTATTTCAGCGGGAAAATGTCGGCTGCTTTCAAGCGCATGTTCTCCGATATTGCCGATTACAACGCACGGGTGGAGAACAACGTCAGCGGTATCCGAGTGGTACAAGCCTTCTCGAATGAGGAGCATGAAATGGCTCGTTTCGCGGAGAACAACAACCGCTTCCGCTTAACGAAACTGGTAGCTTACCGCATCATGGCTTGGAACTCTTCGATCAGCTTTATCCTGATGAAATTCATCTCCCTGTTCGTTTTGGTGTGCGGTACTTGGTTCGTGATCGAAGGGCGGATGACCAACGGGGAATTTATCGCTTTTGTCATGCTGTCCAACGTGTTCCTCGGGCCGATTAAACAGATCAATGCGGTGATTGAGATGTATCCGAAGGGAATCGCCGGTTTTAAGCGGTATTTGGAGCTGCTTGAGAGCGAACCGGACGTTGCGGATTCGCCGGGTGCCAAGCCAGTTAACCATTTGCGGGGAGACATTGCCTTTCACGGGATATCCTTCGGTTACGAGAACAAGGATCAAGTGCTGCAGGATGTTAATTTATCGATTCGAGCCGGTGAAACTGTTGCGCTTGTGGGTCCGTCCGGAGCGGGCAAGACCACCCTGTGCTCTCTGCTGCCGCGTTTCTATGATACAGCTGCTGGCCGGATTACGATTGACGGAATCGATATCCGGGACATGACGCTGCAATCCCTACGTTCCCATATTGGCATCGTGCAGCAGGATGTATTCCTGTTTGATGGCAGCATTCGCGAAAACATTGCTTATGGCCGACTGGATGCTGCAGATAGCGACATTATGAAAGCTGTGAGCCGTGCCCAGCTTGAGGATCTGGTCGCTTCGCTTCCGGATGGGCTGGACACCTTAATTGGAGAGAGAGGCGTTAAGCTGTCCGGCGGACAGAAGCAGCGCCTGTCGATCGCCCGGATGTTCCTCAAGAATCCGCCGATTCTTATTCTGGACGAAGCAACGTCTGCATTGGATGCGGAGACCGAAGCGGCGATTCAGCAGGCGCTGGCCGAACTGTCGGAGGGACGTACGACCCTGGTGATTGCACACCGACTAGCAACGATCAAAAATGCAGATCGCATTGTGGTTGTTGCAGACAAAGGTATCGCCGAACAAGGTATCCATGAAGATCTGCTCGCAGCGCATGGTATATACAGCCGATTGCATCGGGCTCAATTCGGTGCTTGATCCAAGCTTAAACTTTATGAGGAGGATGAAACTATGTTCACATCTAAATTTCGGGTAACTCTCTCCATGCTCATCCTATGTTCGTTCTTGATTTCCGCATGTGGCGGGAATGGAAATACCACCAACGAAGCGGGTTCTTCAGGCCAAACAGCTGCAGGCGCGGACAAGCCCCAGACTGAAGCCGCAGCTCCTACGATAAGAAAGGTGGATACGATTCATGGTCCGATCGAGTATCCCGCCGATCCACAGCGAATTGTAGTCGATGCATATTTACCTACCTTATTGCTGCTCGGAGAGAAGCCGGTCGGCGCGACAGCGACGGATCTCGAGAACGTCCATATCCAAGACCTGATTGAGGGCATAGAAAATACGGGGGAAAGCGCTCCGGAAAAGATAGTGGAACTGAACCCCGACCTGATTATCAGCGCTAACTCCGATCCGGAAGTTTTCGAGAAGCTGTCTAAAATCGCGCCGACGGTCATTTTGCCTTATGAAACCTATCGAAGCGTGCACGAAGAAGTAGAGGGATTGGGTGCTATTCTTGGCAAAGAAGTAGAAGCGAAGGAATGGCTTGCTGATTTTGATAAGAAAATAGAAGAACTGCGCGCGAAAGTGAATGGCGTTATTGATGAGGGTGAAACCTTTTCCATCTTTGGCGCTTTCGGCAAAACCTTCTACCTGTACGGCGACGGCATTTATCGGGGAGGATTGGCAATATACAAGGAGCTTCAGTTAACGCCTCCGGCAACGATTCAAAAAGAATTGATTGATGCCAACGTGACTTACAAAGAGGTTTCCCTGGAAGTTCTGAATGATTACGCAGGCGATTATATCTTCTTTGATGAGTCTAACGGTGCCGAGATGGATAAGAGGGACAAGGTGTGGACTTCGATTGAGGCCGTCAAACAGGATCGCGTGTTTTATCTCGATGCCAAACGGTTCTGGCCGTTCGATCCCATTGCTGTCCTGGCCCAGGCGGAGGAAGTGGCGGATATGATCGTCAGCCAAAAAGAGAAAGAGAACGCGAAATAACTACCGGTCTCGGCGCTTACGCATGGAATGTGCCGGTGGGCATTACATTTCTTTCATTCCCTGAATTGCTCTTATGATTTGATAGCATAGAGAGAATATGAAAAGGGCAAGGTCCGTGATCACGGACCTTGCCCTTGCTATTTGTATCAAGAGTGCTTATAAATCATGTCTAGCGTGCATCTGTGGCTGTGGGCTCGTCCGAGACTTTCAGTTTATCATTCAGGATACTGTCCTCAAGCACGCTGAATTTGTCCCCGTATACCTTCGTAATATGATTTTCGCCCCATGCACAGAGCATATCCAGAATTCCGCTCAAACTCATGCCGTACTCGCTCAGCTCATATTCCACTTTAGGCGGTACTTGATTATGAATAATCCGATTGATCACACCGTCGTCCTCCAGCTCCCGCAGCTGCTGCGTCAACATTTTTTGGGTGATGTGCGGCATGAGACGCTTCAGCTCATTCGTTCTTTTACGGCCATGGGTCAGATGGCAGAGGATCACGCATTTCCATTTGCCCCCGATCACTTCCAATGTCGCTTCGACGGCGATGTTGTATTTCTTCGTTTGCATATTCATCCTCCTATTCTTCATAGGGACTAAAAAGTACCTAGGGTACTGTCAGGTACCTACATTACAAAAAAGTACGTTCTTCACACAAGAAATGATATAGATCATAATAGCATTTGCCAGCTGGATTACACCATACTCAATATTTTTACAATATACAAGCAAGAGAATAGGAAAGGGGAAAAATTAACATCATGATGATCGATAAAAAAAGAAGTATGCTGGCTCTTATTGCGCTTGCCGTCAGTGCCTTCGCCATCGGAACTACGGAATTTATCAGTGTAGGGCTGCTGCCGTTGATTGCGGAGGATATGAATATATCCGTCACGACCGCCGGATTAACCGTCTCGATGTATGCGCTTGGTGTTACCTTCGGTGCGCCGATCCTTACGTCGCTGACATCAAGGATGTCCAGGAAGACTTTGCTGCTCTGGATTATGATCATTTTTATAATTGGTAACAGCTTGGCAGCGGGCGCATCTTCTATTGGTATCCTGCTTGCAGCACGTGTGTTTTCGGCCTTTTCGCATGGCGTATTTATGTCGATCGGCTCGATCATTGCCGCAAGCGTGGTGCCTGAGAACCGCAGGGCATCCGCGATCTCCATCATGTTTACGGGGCTGACGGTAGCGACGGTTACCGGCGTTCCGCTTGGTACGTTTATAGGTCAACAGTGGGGCTGGAGACTTGCTTTTGTCGCCATAGTCGTGGTCGGTATTGTTGCGTTGATCGCGAACAGTATCCTGGTCCCTTCCGACCTGCCGAAGGGAGAACGCACTTCATTCCGTGAACAGGCTAAATTGCTGACGAATGGAAGACTGCTGCTTATGCTCCTGATTACGGCCCTCGGTTATGGGGGGACCTTCGTCGTCTTCACTTATTTATCCCCATTGCTGCAGGATATAACAGGCTTCAAGGAAAATACGGTGGCCATCATCCTGCTAGTATACGGGATCGCCATTGCAGTCGGTAATGTGATCGGCGGGAAGGCAGCCAATCGCAACCCGCTTCGTGCACTATTCTATATGTTCATCGCCCAAGCGCTGGTGCTGATCACACTTACGTTTACCGCACCGTTTCAAGTGGCAGGACTGATCACGATTATTCTTATGGGATTTCTGGCTTTCATGAATGTGCCGGGACTACAGGTTTATGTCGTCATGCTGGCTGAGCGGTTTGCACCGGGGGCTGTGAATATGGCTTCCGCGCTGAACATTGCAGCATTTAATGCCGGTATCGCTATCGGCGCATTTCTTGGCGGCTTAATCACGAATTCCATGGGCCTGATTCATACGGCATGGATCGGGGCGCTGATGGTGCTCGGCGCGGTCGCTCTTACCGGATGGAGCTTGAAGCTGGAACGGAAGGAAACGGAGAAGCCGAGTAAGCAGGCGGCCTGAATGATCATTTTATGAAGGGTGGTGATGTCTAAGCGTATTATCGGGGATACTGCAGTATAGGCTAACTTTTTTACAACAAATAACAAAAAAATGTTCGGAGGTTTATCAACATGACAGCACAACACTTACAAGATACAACCACTTTATATAATGGCGTCAACATGCCTTGGTTTGGACTTGGCGTATTTAAAGTAGAAGAAGGACCGGAGCTGGTGAACGCTGTACGTACGGCTATCCAGCATGGATATCGGAGCATAGACACTGCCGCCATATACGGCAATGAAGAAGGCGTTGGACAAGGCATTCGCGAGGGCTTGGAAGCTGCCGGAATCAAGCGGGAAGATCTGTTTGTCACATCTAAAGTATGGAATGCCGATCTCGGTTATGAATCGACATTGAAGGCATACGATGAAAGTCTGCGAAAGCTGGGTCTGGAATATTTGGATTTGTACCTTATACACTGGCCGGTTGAAGGGAAATATATAGATGCGTGGAAGGCGTTAGAAACGTTGTACAAGGAAGGACGCGTCAAAGCCATTGGCGTGAGCAATTTTCAGATCCATCATCTGGAGCCTTTAATGAAGGAAACGGAAATTAAACCGATGGTGAACCAGGTGGAATATCATCCAAGACTAACGCAAAAAGAACTGCAGGCGTACTGCCAGGCGAATGGAATTCAGCTTGAAGCATGGTCTCCATTAATGCAAGGACAGCTGCTGGATCAAGAGGATCTTCAGCACATTGCAGAGAAGCATCATAAATCGATCGCGCAGATTATTCTTCGTTGGGATTTACAAAACGGCGTTGTCACGATTCCGAAATCGACCAAAGAACATCGGATCGCCGAAAATGCAGATATCTTTGATTTTGAATTGTCCGCTGAGGATATGCAGCGCATCGATAGCTTGAATCAAAATCACAGGGTAGGACCGGATCCGGACAATTTTGATTTCTAAGAAATCTGCGTTTATGTAAGGACAGAAGTTTAATGAATATTGTGGCTCTCCTGAACCTCGGGCGGTAACGACGGGAATCGGGAGAGTCATTCCTACATAACGGAAGGAGAGATGTTTAATGAATTTGGATCTAAAGGGAAAAGTCGCATTGGTAACAGGTTCGACGTCCGGCATTGGCAAAGCGATTGCCATGTCGCTTGCAGCCGAGGGAGCGTCCGTCATTTTGAATGGAAGACATGAGGACAAAGTAAAACAGACGATCCATGATATTCACGCTGTGCATCCGGATGCCGAGCTGCGTATTGCCGTGGCGGATCTCGGAACGGAGGAGGGTTGTCATCAGGTCAGGGAAGCTGCTCCAGTCGTTGATATTCTGATCAATAATTTGGGGATATTTGAGCCTGCCGAATTTTTCGATATCCCTGATGCGGATTGGTTCAGGTTCTTCGAGACCAATATCATGAGTGGAGTTCGGTTAACCCGGCACTATTTGAAGAACATGATCAATCGCAATGAAGGTCGAATTATATTTATCGCGAGTGAAGCGGCCGTCATGCCGTCCCAGGAGATGGCACATTACAGCGCAACCAAGACGATGCAGCTGTCCCTTTCCAGAAGCTTGGCTGAGCTGACGACAGGGACCCGCGTCACGGTGAATACCGTCATGCCTGGCTCCACGCTTACGGAAGGCGTTGAAACGATGCTGAATACGCTGTATCCGGATGAGGATCTTTCGATCGAAGAAGCAGAGCAGCGGTTTATGAAGGAGAATCGGCCGACTTCCATCATTCAGCGATTGATTCGACCGGAAGAGATTGCGGATTTTGTTACGTATCTCAGCAGTCCCAAATCCTCGGCGATTAACGGTTCAGCGCTTCGAATCGACGGGGGCTTGGTACGAAGCGTATTCTAAGCAATCGTGGTGTTGTGAACGCTTTGTTAGGAACGGTATTTCTGCCTAAAGGATTTGGGTTTAAAGCCTGTATACCGAATAAAGCAGCGAATGAAATACGGAAAAGAACCGAATCCGGATTCTTCGGCAATGCGTCCGATCGAATCGTTGGTGTGGATCAATAATCGCTTGGCTTGTTCGATCCGATGCCGCGTTAGAAATTCCAGGGGCGTGCAGCCGAACGTTTTTTTCATGCAGATCGACAGATAGTTCTGATGGAAGTGCATGGCATCGGATAATCTCTGATAGCTAACCGGTTCTTTGTAATGTTGTCTTAAATAGTTGGCGGTTCGTTCGGCTATGGCATACTGAGGATTCTGATGCTGGATCCCGTCCTCTTCGGCTTGAAGCAGCAGGAGCAGCTCATGCAGCAGCTGCTCCTGTTTCCAGCGTGCCGCGGAAGAAGACGATGACTGAAGGTTCTGCATTTGCTCTAACAGGAGTTTTGCCTGCTCTATCGACGGCAGCTCTCCGTACTTGGGTATATAAAAAGAGAAACGCTCGATCTGCACATAAGGCAGATCGGTTTGCGATAAGGCAAAAAGGGTCAGCTCCTCTGTTTCAATCCAAGACCCTAGCATCTGAAAATGCAGCCAATAAAAGTGCGTTTCCTCCTGACAGGGCTCAAATGTCCGGTGGGCTGCATCCGGTCTTAGAATCAAGTAGCATCCGGCCCTCACCCTGTAAGCAGCACCGTTCTCCTCCAGGAAAAGCGCCCCTTTTGTCACCAGAATCAGATCAAAGACCCCAATGTTATAGCGATCCGGATGTTTGTCTCCTACCTGATAGGTATCTTCTCCACAAATGATATAGTGGGGCAACGGCGGCGCCGTGAACTGGAAGATCATCTGCGACCAGGCCTCCTCCTCAAAACGGACTTTTCTCTATGATAATCGCTTTGCCGGTCCGGATTCAATACGCCAGCATGTTGCAATCGGATAAAAAGATGTTGTTTCTGTGTATAGGGCACCGCCCGGGTAAGATGGTATATTTCTACCAGAGTGCACCTACTAAAACAGAAACAAGGAGTGTGGAAGTTGATGCTGCATGAGACTGCGTTTAACAGTTTACCGCTTCGAGCGATTAAACCGTCCGGATGGCTTAAGAGTCAGTTGGAGATTCAAGCAAGCGGTTTTACCGGACATTTGGAAGAACAGTGGAAAGACGTAGGGGATGAGAACGGGTGGCTGGGCGGCCAGGGAGAGAGCTGGGAACGGGGACCTTATTATGTTGACGGTTTGCTTCCGCTAGCTCATTTGCTCGAAGACGAGACTTTGATTGCCAAAGCGAATCGCTGGATTGAGTGGTCGCTTGCGAGCCAGCAGGAGAATGGCATGTTCGGTCCGGCTCGCATAACCTCCGTCAATCAGGATATCGACAAGGAGCAGGACTGGTGGCATTACATGATCATGCTGAAAGTGATGATGCAGCATGAAGAAGCAACGGGCGATGAACGGATCATTCCTTTTCTGACGAAGTTTTTTACTTATGTCCATTCGGTTATCGAGGAACAGCCGCTGCGGGGCTGGGCGCAAACCAGGGGTGCTGAGATGCTGCTGTGCATCGTGTGGTTATATCGACGTACGAAGCAACCTTTTCTGTTAGAGCTTGCCGATATCGTTGCTGCACAAACAACGGACTGGAGCGATATCTTTCATGATTTTCCGTTCTGGCGAAAGGTCGAAGAGTGGGATTGGACAACCCATGTCGTGAATGTAGCGATGGGAATTAAAACGCCGGGCGTATTGTTTGAATTGAGTGGCAATCCGGTGGAGCGGGACAGCGTGCATCGGGGCATCGATTCCCTGATGACGTATCACGGTCAAGCGCATGGCATGTTCTCCGGAGACGAATGGTTATCCGGCACCCATCCGAGTCAAGGCGTAGAATTATGTGCCGTCGTGGAGTATATGTTCTCGATGGAGCAGCTGACGCGTATTTTCGGGGATGGACGTTTCGGGGATATTTTGGAGAAGGTCGCATTTAATGCGCTGCCCGCCGCCATCTCCCCGGATTGGACCTCGCATCAGTATGATCAGCAAGTGAACCAGATGATCTGCAATGTCGCTCCGCGGGCATGGAGCAACAGTCCGGATGCCAACGTCTTCGGCCTGGAGCCGAACTTCGGATGCTGCACGGCCAATATGCATCAGGGCTGGCCCAAGCTGACGTCGCACCTGTGGATGAAGGACCGGGAGGACGGGCTTGTTGCCGTTTCCTATGCCCCATGCACGGTGAGAACGACGGTCGGTCTTCAAGGTGTTCCGGCTGTCGTCGAGGTAACCGGGGAATATCCGTTCAAGGATCGCGTTCAAATCCATTTGTCGCTGGAATACGAGGCATCGTTTCCTCTATCGCTGCGCATCCCGGCCTGGTGCGACGATCCCGTCATTACTCTGAATGGGCGCGAATTGCCATTCCAGGTGCAGTCCGGTTATGCACGAATCGTACAGAACTGGCAGAACGGCGACCGATTGGATATTCATTTGCCGATGGAAGTGAAGACTGTTACGCGCAGCATGTACGCTACCAGCATTGAAAGAGGGCCGCTGGTGTATGTGCTGCCCGTGAAAGAGAACTGGCAGATGATCCGGCAGCGCGACATGTTCCACGATTGGGAGATTTACCCTGCATCTCCATGGAAATACGGTTTGGTCGCCGATACGTCATTCGAGGTGCTTGAGCAGGATATGGTCCGCCAGCCGTTCCTGGCGAAGGATGCACCTGTCAGGGTGAAGGTGAAAGGCCAGCTGATTCGGGATTGGAAGATGGAAGGCAACAACGCCGGAAACCCTCCGCTTCATCCGAATACGGACGGACAGCCCATTACGGAATTGGAATTGGTACCATACGGAAGCGCCAGGCTTCGGATCGGTGAATTCCCTCTGATTGGAGAGCGGAAAAGAGCCGTTAAGAAATAAGTGAAAGTAAGCATGTTTTAATTGGTTATAATGAAGAATCCCCCTGTTGAGGGGGATTCTTGTTTTATCCATCCTTCATCTTATCATGCTGTTGGCTGATCGATGGGTTTATCCACTTGTTCCGACGGCTTACTGAGCAATAATCCCATGACGACCCCAAGAGCGGCCACAGCCATCACAACAAGGAATGTAGACGAGAACGCATCAGCCCAAGCATCGATTTTCGGTACGGAATGAGAAGAAGCCGAAATACGGGTTGTCAACAATGTTGAGAAGACAGCCACGGCAAAGGAGCCCACCACTTGCTGTGAGGCATTGTTTAGGGATGTAACACGGTTGATTAATCCTTGCGGTGCAGCGTTCATAACGAAGGCGTTCAAAGACATAGCATATAATGCATGGCCGGATCCGGCTAAGGTCATTGCGACAATTATGATTCCCTTTCCTCTGCCAAATGAATCCGTAAAGAGCAAGAATGCTCCCAGACCTAGAAGTGCAGTACCGATAATAACAAGCAGCTTTACACTACGAAACCGATCATACATACGTCCACCAATCTGCATGAGTACGATACTGGCAATGGCAGGTGATATCATGAGAAGCCCAGTATCAAAAGCATTAAGTCCTTTCACCTGCTGGAGATAAACGGGAACCAGAAAGAAGTTTCCATAGAATGCGGCAGCAGTTATCCATAGAATTAACATAGCACTTGTAAAAGACTTGGAGCGGAACACTCGCAGCTCAAGGAGCGGCTCGCTCTTGCCAAGTTCAATCAGGATGAATAGTAGAAGCGCCGCAACACCAACCGCAAGGCCGATAACGGTCTGTATGGAGCCCCATCCGGCATCGCCCGCTTGATTCACGCCATATACGAGGGCGGCAAAAGCGATTGGACCAAAAATCATTCCGAGTTTATCCAGCTTAGCTTGAGTCTGACTCTTCAGTTTAGGAAGATAGCGTAGTCCAAACCAGATTCCTAATAAGCCTACAGGTACATTCACCCAGAATAAAAAGGGCCAGCTAACGCTATCCACCAACCACCCGGCAAACACGGGTCCGATGGCTGGTGCAATAAGAATGGGAACGCCCAAGTACGATCCCATTACGGTCCCTACCTTGTCCGGAGGACTGATCTGAAAGACAATGGCATAACCAATCGGCATGACTATGCCTCCTCCTAAGCCTTGAAGTACACGAAATAGTATAAATTGCTCTGCGTTGACCGAGAGTGCGCACAGAATCGAGCAGATTGTAAAAATGAAGATTGCCAGGATAAACATGCGCCTGCTGCCAAAACGGTCAGCCAGCCAGCCGGCTACAGGAATGATGGCCGCTTCAGCAAGAATATAACCCGTGGTCGCCCATTGCATAAATGATAATGAGCTTTGAAAGGAATTCATTAGATTAGGAATGGCCACATTCATGGCTGTCATATTAAGCAGGACCATAAACATGCCAATGATGATAGCGAATAAGGGTGCGCGAATTTCTTTTATGGTAGTAATGGTGGTCGACATGTATTGTCTCCTCCTGTTATATTTTTTTGTTCGAAGTCACATCTCCGGATATGTGACCCCATTCAGAAAGAGAATCGCGCGATTCCAGGTGATACGTGATGCAGTATTCAAGTTTGCACCTTGATCACAGCTATGTGCCAAATTATAATGACTCTAAATCAACAATAACAGTAGGCAATATTTATTGATTAGATCATTTAATATAGACCAACTTACTTTACGTTAGGGTGGCGATGACTTGAGCGATCGTTCAGAGCATAGCGAAGATTATGAAGAATGTACGGAGGTTATTGGCGAGGTTTTAAAAATAGTCGCAGTGAAACGCGCAGTTCACGTAATTGGTGAACTGCATGATGGTCCTCAGCGTTTTAACCGCTTGCGTCGGAGTTTGGGCAATATCAGCACGCAATCATTGACAGTGATCCTGAGGCATCTGGAGCAAAACGGCATCATTAACCGTCAGGTATTGCCGACTATGCCGGTTACCGTGGAATATTCATTGACAGACCAAGGTAGAGAATTTGAAGAGGTCCTAAATGTGATACATGATTGGGGAGCATCTAGGAGAATGCATCGGACTTTATTAGGAAAAGCAAGCTTCTCAGCAGAGAAATAGTAAACGGAAGTTCAAAAAAATCGCGAAACGCGTTTTTTTTGATGTGGAGATTTGCATTCAAGGTGAGATAAGTGTTTACGAAGCTTAAAAATACACATAATATGGAGTTATTGGAAAGGTGATTAATGGGATAAGAGACATGGAATGCGCTGGTGAGTAAGGGAAATTTGCCAAAGGAGATTTTCATGAAGAGAAGAATGATAGTGGTCCTATTACTCGTATTGGTTATTCTGATCAATGGCAATGCTCAACGAGATTCGATGGATACGCCCCTATATGATGGTAGAAGCCTCGTCATTGGTGTGATCGGAGAAACACCGCAAGTCAGGGAGAAGGGGCATGTGGGTTTTAAAGAAGTTACGTTTCAGCAGCTAGAGGATCTAGACCTTTCCGCGGAGCTTGACGCCATATTCATAACAAAAGAACATCTGGTGGAAGCTTCTGCGCCCAAGTATACAGAAGTATATAATAAGGCTGAAGTTCCCTTTTTCTATATTGAGTCTAAAAAATCTCATGTCCCCTTCACGATCGAAGAATTGTCTTACGATGAGGTTCCGGATCTTTCATCGGATATGTATGCAACCGGATATTACGGCAAGGATGCGGAGCATTGGGGTTACGGTTTATACAACGGTGTAATGAATGAGACCAATGTCCAGGCTGTTTATTCCCATATTTTCGCAACGATCGAGTCGCTGCATCATGACGGAGGTACGTAATTTGCGGGAAATCATTTGGTTGGAGAAAAGCCAGACGCTTGAGCTATTGTTGGAACATGAACCTGCAATGCAAGTCATCCCGTTAGATTCCGGTCTGGAAGCAGAGGTGGTGAAGATCGTCACGCCATCGGCAGACTACGTACTGAAGGTTTGGAATAAAGCGTCCAAGCCCGATGTTCTAATCCAGTATCAAATATTGAATGCATTGTATTCGCATGGAAGAGATGTATCGGAGCCCTTGGGCTGGGGGACAGACCGGTATAGCAATCCAGTAATGCTGACCAGTTACGACGGCACGCCCGTACTAAAAGTCAATCAGTCCAGACTAGTAAAGCTTGCGAAGATGCTAATGGATATACATAAGCTGCCCCTGGATAGTCTGAACGGCTCCAGGCTGCCGAGTTATGACTTCGTCTCTTATTTTTATCCTCGAATTGATGAGTTCCCGGATATCCAACATCCATTGATGGAGCTTGTTCAGCGTGCGAACATGAAACAAGAATGTATCATCCATGGCGATTATCACCTTGGCAATATTCTTGAGCATGAAGACGAACTGACCGTGATCGATTGGACGAATGTCCAAATGGGCGATCCCCGATATGATATCGCATGGTCGATTATCTTAATGTGGATATATGTAAGCGAGAAGCAAGCGTCTTTTTACCGAGCTGCCTTTTGTGACGAGAACCGTTACGAAGCCGTTGAGCTTGAGCTGTTTGAAGCCATTGCGTGTCTGCGCTGGGTTTTGCTTAGCAGAGTGGACCACCCCCCCATTAGAAAGGATACGATCGCTAGGGTAAGGTCGATATTGATGAGCAACACGTATTTAAATATCAGGTTTCTTTAAGTCTGATCCCTAATGACCAGCCAGGTTCCCTAATAATAAGAGGGAGATAGATTCGTGAAATATTACAGCAGTGCACGGAGCCCCCTGAAGCCACCTTGCATAAAGGTAAGGGGCTTTTTTCTTATATTAGAAGCAGCGTGATAAGCCATCCAATCGCCCAAGAATGAGATGAGTTAGAGCTATGCAAAAAGTCAGTGCAATTCTCTTCTGAAGTTTTAAAAAATAGGGTTGACATAAGCATGTCCCTTCTTGTAATCTGTGATTGTAATCGTTTACGTAATCGATTACATGGCGGAATCATGACGTTTTGAGGTGAACAATGTTTGGCAAAAGCAACGATTAAACAAGTAGCAGCGGCAGCAGAAGTATCCACGGCAACCGTTTCAAGAGTGCTGAACGACAGCGATTATGTAAGCGATGAAATTAAAGAGCGAGTGATGGCGGCGGTGAACCAATTGAATTACCGTCCAAGCGCCATCGCCCGCAGTCTGAAGCAGGACCGGACCTATATGATCGGGGTTATCGTCCCAGATATTTCCAACCCTTACTTTATGGGGATCTCCAGAGGCATTGAGGACATTGTAGGCAAAGAAGGCTTTCAGCTTATATTCTGCAGCTCGGATGAGAATCCGGACAAGGAAAGGCGATTGCTTAAGCTTATGCATGAAAAGCGCGTGGACGCCGTCGTACTGGCGACGTCGGGCGGCAATGATCCGGCGATCAAGCAGCTGGCGGATTCCAAAATGCCGATTGTTCTCGTAGACCGGAAGCCGGACTCGCCGGAAGCGGATTTGACTCTCGATCTGGTAGCCGAGGACAATACCGAGGGCGCATCCCGCTTGACCCGGAAGCTGCTTGAGGATGGTCATACGGCAATTGGTGTAGTAAATGGACCGACGAGATCCAGCACAGGAAGGGAACGTCTTGACGGTGTCCGGAAAGCGATGAAGGAATGCGGTCTGAACGAGGACCCCATGGTGTATAATGGAGACTTTTCAACGGAGGACGGAATCCGCGCGATACAGCATTTTCTGGCAGCGGAAAGAAGGCCAACTGCGGTTATATCCCTGAATAACCGCATGAGTCTCGGTGTTTTGCTTGAGATTGTGTGCAGCGGTCTAAAGATTCCGGCCGATATGGCCGTAGCTTCTTTCGGTGAAGTAGAGGCTGGTCCATTACTCAAGGAATCGGGACTCTATTATATGGAGCAGCATCCCTATGACATGGGGATCAAAGCCGGCGAGATTCTTCTGCGTCGAATTCGCGATGAGGCCCCGCTGTCTGAACCTGAAATAGCGATTTACAGCAATGAAGTGAAACGGCTGGATTGATTCTATATGCTGCCGCTCTAAAAACAGAGAGGATGATGACGATGCAATATCAAACTCATTACTGCAATCGATTGCAGAGCGAGCTGCCGAGGATTGGTATTCGACCTGTTGTAGATGGTCGGAGGGGAGGCATTCGGGAATCGCTTGAGGACGTAACGATGGATATGGCGAAGCGAACAGCGCGTCTGCTTACCGAACGGCTAAGGCATAGCAACGGGCTGCCGGTAGAATGCGTGATGGCTGACACCTGCATTGGAGGCGTAGCCGAAGCCGCACGTACGGAGGAGAAATTTTCCAGGGAGAATGTCGGTCTTACCATTTCGGTGACTCCCTCCTGGTGTTATCCAACGGAAACGATGGATACGCATCCGACAAGGCCGAAAGCCATTTGGGGATTTAACGGAACGGAGCGCCCCGGTGCCGTGTATCTGGCAGCAGCTCTTGGCGCGCATAATCAGAAGGGACTCCCGGCTTTCTCTATCTATGGTCGGGATGTGCAGGATATCGGGGATACCGAAATTACGGCTGACGTAGAGGAGAAACTTCTGCAATTTGCAAAGGCTGGCCTTGCCGTAGCGACCATGAAGGGGACTTCGTATCTGTCGATGGGCACGGTATCTATGGGAATCGCGGGCTGTATCGTCGACGAGGGCTTTTTCCAGAAGTATCTTGGGATGCGCAATGAATATGTGGATATGACGGAATTCGTAAGACGAATCGAGCTGGAAATTTACGATCATGACGAATATGAGCGGGCGCTTTCCTGGATTAAAGAAAATTGCAAACCTGGGGCGGACGTCAATCCAAAGCATTTGAAGCGAACCGATGAGCAGAAGCAGCAGGATTGGGAGACCGTCGCGAAGATGGCGTTGATTGCCCGCGATTTGATGGTGGGGAATCCGAAGCTGGCGGAAATGGGATACGGAGAGGAAGCGCTCGGGCGAAATGCGCTGGCTGCAGGTTTTCAAGGACAACGTGCCTGGACGGATTATTTTCCGACCGGGGATTTCATGGAGGCTATACTGAACTCCTCCTTTGATTGGAATGGTTTGAGAGAACCCTACATGGTCGCAACGGAGAACGACAATCTGAATGGGATCACGATGCTGTTCGGACATCTTCTCACGGATGCAGCCCAGGTATTTGCGGATGTTCGTACATACTGGAGCCCGGAAGCCGTAAAGCGTGTAACCGGGTATCGGCTTGAGGGAATTGCGGCGCAGGGCGTGATCCACCTGATCAATTCCGGGCCTGCTGCCCTTGACGGAACGGGAAGGCAGACGAAGGACGGCAGACCGGCGATGAAGCCGTTCTGGGAAATCACGCAGGAGGAAGTTCAGGACTGCCTCGATGCGGTTAAATGGTGTCCGGCTATTGATTTCTTTCGCGGGGGAGGCTTCTCGACTGACTTTACGACCCGGGAAGGAATGCCGATTACGATCGCGAGAATCAATAGGGTTGCGGGTGTTGGACCTGTCCTTCATATAGCCGAGGGGATGACCGTTGAGCTGCCGGACGCGGTACACGATATATTGGATCAGCGAAGTGATCCTACATGGCCGACGACCTGGTTCGTGCCGAATCTGACCGGTCATGGCCTGTTCAGGGATGTTTATACCGTGATGAGCAATTGGGGATCCAACCATGCCGCTATGAGTTATGGTCATATCGGCGGGGAACTGATCACCTTGGCATCAATGCTCCGCATTCCGGTATGCATGCACAACGTTCCGGAGGAACGGATATTCCGACCAAGCGCCTGGACCGCCTTTGGCGGACTGGAGCCGGTCTCGGCCGATTACCGGGCATGCGCAGCTTACGGTCCTTTGTACAAATAGGAGGCAGATAACATGAAGCAGTTATACACCATTGGCGTGGATTTTGGTACGGAATCGGGCAGAGTTCTGTTGGTTGATATCACGACCGGTCGAGAAGTTGCTACCCATGTGACGCCATACACGCATGGAGTCATGGACGAGGTGCTGGTCCACTCGGGTTTGAAGCTGGAGCAGGATTGGGCGCTGCAGCATCCAGATGATTACATAGAGGTGCTTCGGCAATCCATCCCGCGCGTGCTCTCGGAGGCTAACGTATCTCCGGATCAAGTCATCGGGATCGGCATCGACTTCACGGCATGCACGATGATGCCGCTGGATGCCGGGGGGACTCCGCTGTGCATGCTCGAGGAATGGAGGGACAATCCGCATAGCTGGGTAAAGCTGTGGAAGCATCACGCGGCTCAGGATGAAGCGAACCTGATTAATGAGGCCGCTAAGCGGCGAGGGGAGAAATTTCTTGCACGCTACGGAGGGAAGCTGTCCTCGGAGTGGATGCTTGCGAAGTCTTTACAGATTCTGAATGAAGCTCCCGAGCTGTATGAGCACGCTGTACTGTTTATGGAGGCTGCCGATTGGGTGGTCATGCAATTGACCGGTCAGCTCGCACGGAGCAGCTGCACCGCAGGCTATAAAGCCAATTGGCATAAACGGGATGGATATCCGTCCAAGGAGTTCCTCCAGTCGCTTGACCCGAGGTTCGGGACCCTTGTGGAGGCGAAGCTGCGAGGCCCGATCAAGCCACTGGGTTCAAAAGCTGGCGGATTAACCGACTCGATGGCAGCCATAACCGGGCTTCTGCCAGGAACCGCGGTAGCTGTAGCCATCATCGATGCCCATGCCATGGTGCCGGCCGTCAGTGTCGTAACCCCGGGTAAACTGGTGCTCGCCATGGGAACCTCTACTTGTCATTTGATATTAAGCGACAAGGAAGTGACGGGAGAAGGGATTTGCGGTGTCGTCGAGGACGGGATCATCCCCGGTTATTACGGGTATGAGGCAGGACAATCGGCCGTTGGCGATATATTTGCCTGGTATGTGGATGAGGCAGTGCCGGAATATGTAAGACGCAAGGCTGCCGAAGAGCGCCTCGGCATTCATGAGTGGCTTGAGAGTGGAGCGTCGCAATATGAGCCTGGCCAAACCGGCCTGCTGGCTCTCGACTGGTGGAATGGAAGCCGTTCCGTACTGATGGATGCCGATCTGAGCGGTGTCATCCTTGGATTGACCCTGCAGACCAAGCCAGAGGAAATATACCGGGCGCTTCTGGAGGCTACCGCCTTCGGAACGCGAGCGATCATCGAAGCCTTTACCGAAAGCGGCGTTGAAGTCCAGGAGCTCTATGCTTGCGGCGGATTGCCACAGCGAAACCGGCTGCTGATGCAAATCTATGCCGACGTTACCGGCAAGGAAATCAAAGTAGCGGATACCGTCCAGACGGCTGCCTTTGGAGCAGCTATGTTCGGCGCCGTGGCGGCAGGCACAGAGCGGGGAGGCTTTGGGAGCATCGTAGAGGCAGCAGAAGCCATTGCTCGTGTTCGTGAAGAGACCTTTAAGCCGCTTGAGGCCAACGTGCGTGTATATGATCAATTATACAAGGAATATAAAGGACTTCATGATTATTTGGGAAGAGGCGAAAACGGGGTGTTGAAACGCTTGAAGACATTAAAGAGCGGAAAATTACCGGAATGAATGAAAGATTTAACGCCTAAAATAAACGCCTATATGAACGTCTGGCCACGACGTAATATCGCCGGGTAGCATTGGACTCATAAACTGGGAATGCAGGTTCTGGAAAGACCTGCATTCCGTATTAACTAATTCTGCAATCGATGTCACAATTTGTGAAACGGCATTACGAAGTACGTTCAACCATCATCCGTAACCCATAAAGGAGCGAATCATTCATGAACAATCATGCAGCATTATCTTCACTTAGCCTTACCCGAACCGGAAAAAGAAAACGGGAATCCAGCTACAACCGTTCTGGAGGCAATAAAGACTACTTCTCCATCAACCCAGGCGATCTGACCGAAATTTGCAGTATTCCGGGCGCTGGCGCCATCACTCACATCTGGATGACAATGGCCAGCAACGTCCCTGCGGAGGAATTGTATTTGCCGCGTAAAATCGTTCTCCGCATGTACTGGGACCAAGAGACGGAGCCCAGCGTGGAAGCGCCGATCGGCGATTTTTTCGGAATGGGGCACGGGCTCACCAAAAATTATACGTCAGCGGCATTGATGATGAGTCCCGAGGACGGAAAGGCATTCAACAGCTTCTTCCGTATGCCGTATGCGGATGGAGCCCGCATTACGATTGAGAGCGAGGCGGAGCATCCAATCAAATTTTATTTCTATGTGGATTACGAATCCTACGATAAGCTGCCTGAGGAGGAGCTGAGATTCCATGCCCAGTGGCACCGGGAAAATCCGACCGACGGGATACCGGACAACGGGGTGGATAACGCCTACTACGAATTCGGCGGCAAGAATACGACCGGCAGCGGCAACTATGTCATTTTGGACGCGGTCGGTAAGGGCCATTACATCGGCTGCAACTTCAATGTCCACAACCTGCGCGATACGCGGGAATGGAACTGGTACGGCGAAGGCGACGACATGATTTTCATCGATGGGGAGCCGTGGCCTCCGACCTTGCACGGAACGGGCATGGAGGATTATTTCAACACGGCATGGTGTCCGCAGCAGGAGGTGTGCACCCCGTATCATGGCATTATTTTGGGAGGGGGACCGAACTGGAGCGGCAAAATCTCCACGTACCGTTATCATATCCTGGACCCGATCATGTTTGAGAGCAGCATCAAGGTCACGATTGAGCACGGCCATAACAATCATCGCAGCGACGATGTTTCCTCAACGGCGTATTGGTATCAGGCAGAACCGCATCGCCCTTTCCCTGAACTGCCAAAGGTTGATAAACGATTGCCTCTGCCGGATATCAAGCCGCTTAACCCTGCCAGCATGAAACAGATCTTCGGCCATTCTAACCCTTGATATCAAGGGTGGGATATCGAATCGAAAGGGGAGATGAGCTTGAGGGTGAAAACGGCTTTGCTTGCCGGCCTATTCTTACTGATTTGCGGCTGCGCGAACGGCAGCAAGGCGAATCCCCAGCTTGATGGAGCAGATAAGGAGTTTTTATTAAAAGGCATAACCGGCCTGGAACAAATTACGCAATTGACCGGCGAGCCATCGCCTAATCACACGGATCGTTACGCGGTGTACGGGACCGACCTCGGTTCCATGATGAACGACGGGGAACGAACTTACTTCGTGTTCGGGGATACGTTCGGCGAGAGGGAGCCGGGACAGACTGGCGGAGGAGGCAGCTACTGGCGCTCCAACACGATGGCCTATACAACGGATGCGGAGGCGGCTGACGGCATCACATTTGAAGGCATGGTGACGGATGAATTCGGAACGGCCAAGGAACTGCTGCCCTCCGCCAAAATCGACTACGAAGAAATGACGAAAATCCCGACCCACGGCATTGCGGCAGGAGGTGCATTGTATTTGTACTACATGTCGGTCAAACATTGGGGAGATCCGGGGAAGTGGGACGCCAATTACAGCAGCGTCGCCAAATCGGTTGATAACGGAGAAACCTGGGAGCTGCAGGACCAGCTCCGTTGGCCGGGGGATGGCAATTTCATTCAGGTAAGCCCCTATAAGGTGGAGAATGACGCAGGCGGCTCGTACATTTATTTCTGGGGTATTCCAGCAGGGCGCTTTGGCGGCGTTCAGCTTATGAAGGTGGGGGAGGAGCACATCGAGAAGCAGTCCAAGTACGAGTATTTTAGCGGCGTGGATGCTGACGGCAATCCCCAGTGGAGCACCGATATGAAGGATGCAATAGATGTGGTGGATGACACGGCAGGCGAGCTTTCGGTTGTATGGAATGCTTATCTGGAACGCTGGCTGATGACATATCTGAAGGAAGGTAGGGGTGTTGTCATACGTGAAGGCATAACGCCATGGGGACCATGGGGCAAGCCTCTGGATTTGGTCCGAGCCGAGGATTATCCGGGACTGTACGGTCCCTATATGAATGACCGGTATACCGAGAATGACGGGCAAACGATCTACTTTACCTTGTCTTTATGGGATCCATACAACGTCTTCTGGTTTAAAGCCTCGCTGGAAAAATGAAAACGGATTCAAGTCATGTTCGGTTTAAATGCGAGTCGCATTTAAATAGTTTGATCCATTATAAGGAGGGTTCATGATGCAGAAAACAACCATCAGCTTCAAATCCTGGCGTGTTCTGTTCTCCGCAATTCTGGTTCTCGTACTGTTCATTACAGGCTGCGGCGGACGATCCGGCGGTCCCGGAGGGGGAACCTTAAGCAATCCGACGGAAAATGAAAGCGTAAACAACGGAGGCGGCGCCGGCGACAAAATAGTGATCGATTTCTGGGCGCAAAAATTCGAGGATACTACCGATGCCTGGTTCAAAAAATGGGTCGGCGAGTTCAACAAATCCCAAAGCGAAGTCGAAGTGAAGCTGACGATTGTTCCGGCTGACGCTTGGGACCAGAAGATGAAGGCAGCGCAAGCCGCGGGGAAAGCGCCGGATATCCGAACGATCAACTACGGCAATGTGGCCAACGCGGCAAAGACGGGTCAGCTTATGGCGCTGAACGATTTGATGGATTCTGCGGCATTCGATGATTTGTACGACAACATGAAGGATTTTGTAGCCGTCAACGGTCAGTACTACGCTTACCCGAAGCTCGTTGAACCGTCAGCCGTGATGTTCTATCGGAAAGACATGTTCGAGGCAGCCGGGCTTGACCCGAATCTGCCGCCGACCACGTGGACGGAGCTTCTGGAGACGGCTCAGAAGCTGACCAAGAAAGGCGTGTTCGGATTATCGATCGCGCAAACGGCTCCGGATCTGGGCTGGTCGAGCTGGGGGCTGCAGTATAACGCGGCAGGACATCTTGCGGTGACGGAGGACTGGTCCAAAGCGGACGTGAACAATAACGGATACAAGGCGCTCCTGGATTTTTACCAGAAAGCCTACCAGTCCGGCGTTATGCCGAAGCAGGCTCTGGCCGGATATGCGGATATCAAGCCTTTCGGCGAGGGCAAGATTGCCATCCAGATTTGCGGTTCCTGGGCAATTGGACAGCTTCGCAACACTTATAAAGATATGGTTGGTAAAGTGGGGATCGCACCAATGGCATCGATGGACGGCGATTTGACGAAACCGACGGCAACGCTCGGCGGCTGGTCGCTGGCAGTTGACGGGAAATCCAAGCATCCGCAGGAATCGGCCGATTTCATCTCATACCTCCTCGCGGGTGATCCGAGCATCATGATCGACTTTTTCAAGACCTCCCAATTCTCCAAGTTCTCCCCGCGCAAATCGGTGGACGAAGCGATGAAATCCGATCCGGATGCATCGAAGGATGCATGGCGTTCGCTGGTCTCCGAACAGATCATTCCTTACTCCCAAGCTGAACCGGTCTATCCTTGGGACATCAGCTTCGCGCTTGCCACATCCATCGAGTCCGCGATGAAAGGAACGTCAGTGGACAAAGCGCTGGAGAAAGCGGAGAAGGATATTAACGATTTCATTACCAAAAACAAGCTTGCCGGCACAAATCCGAAAAATTAGCGCATAGGCGGCCATCGGGGATCATCTCTTCAGATACGGATATCCGATTTCGGATGGCTGCCTCATCCTTAGGTCATGGTGGTGACTCTACATGTTTAAGAAAAATTTCCGGCAGGATAATGGAGTGGCTTATTTGCTTCTCGCACCCATCGTCATTCTGCTAACGATCTTTGTCATCATACCTTTCTTCTATGCCCTGCGAGTGAGCTTCTATAATTGGAGCTTCTACCAGGATTCCACCTTTGTGGGCTTACAGAATTTCTATATGGTGCTGACGGATGACCTCTTTCTCCAGTCCATCTGGGTAGGGCTCAAGTTTGCCCTTATGGTCGTTCCGACGATGCTGATTCTCTCGTTTCTGTTCGCCAACATCATTAAGAACCTGGGCTCCGGCTTCGCAAGCGTCGTGAAGACCTCCGTGTACATCCCAACCATCATTTCCGGGATCGTGGCATCGGTCATCTTCGTTTTTATCTTCGATTATGCCGGCGGCTTAGCCAATTATATCATCGGACTGTTCGGATATGAGCCGAAAGCTTGGCTTGCGGATGTGGCTACGGCGCTGCCCAGTATCGCCGCTCCTGCCGTATGGCTGGGCTTCGGTCTCACAACGCTGATCATGCTGGCAGGTCTTCACGATATTCCGAAGAGCTACTATGAGGCTGCGGAACTGGAGGGAGCGGGCACCTTTGTCCGCATGTGGTACATCACGATTCCGCTCATGCGCAATGTGGTTCTGTATCTGCTCGTAACCGGATTTACGGCGCAAATCTCACAGTTCGAGCTGTCCCTCGTGATGACGGGCGGCGGACCGCTCAGCGAGACCACAACGCCGAACCTGTATATCTTGAACCATTTCCGCAACGACGTCATGGTCGGCAATTCCATCGCGGCATCGCTGCTGTTGTTCGTGGTTCTGGGCAGCATCTCGGCCATCATCTTCAGAGTATTGAATTCGGAAAAAGCGATCGACGGTTAGGGAAGACAGGAGGATAACTTGATGAAAACGTTCAACGGAGTTCAGAAAACATTGATGACACTTTTGACCGGTCTGGTGACAATTATGGCTCTGTTCCCGCTGCTGTGGGTCATCATCGCCGGGTTCAAAGACAAGGCGGAGGTGCTTGCCACGCCGTTCCGATTCTTCCCCAAGAAGTGGATGGTTCAGAATTATACGGACATTCTCGGCGATTCGGCCTTCATTCAGTCGGTGCTCGTCACATTCGGGGGCGCGGTATTATTTGCAGCGCTGAGCTTGGCCGTCAACGCTACGGCGGCATACGTCTTCGCCAGGCTCGAATTTCGGTTCAAGACGTTTCTGTGGGTCTACGTCATCATCACCATGTTCATTCCCGGCATGGCGATCCTGCTGACCTCTTTTATCGTGGTGAATGAGATGGGCATGCTCGATACGCTGGCGGTGCTCGTATTGCCGGGGATTGCTTCTGCGGGTCATATGTTCTTCATCCGCCAGTTCTATCTGAATATTCCAATGGCCTTGGAAGAGGCGGCACTGATCGACGGAGCGGGCAGGATCAAGATCTTTACTCATATTTTCATTCCCATGTCGTTCCCGGTCTTTGTCATTGTAGGTATCGGCTCCTATTTGGCCTATTGGAATTCCTTCGTATGGCCGACGATGACGGTTACCAACCCGGAGCTGTTTCAGATTATGCAGTATTTGTACACCTTCCGTTCCGAGCGTGCAACGGAAATGGGCATGCTGATGGCCGGATCGGCGCTTTCCTGTTTGCCGACCATTGTCCTGTTCCTCTTCTTCCAGAAGCACATCATTTCAGGAATCAAAATCTCCGGATTGAAATAGCGTTTCAATGCGAAAAAGTGGAGGTGGCGCATGATTATCATTGAGAACAGACGCATTCGGGTTGAGATAAGCGAGCATAACGGAACGATCCAAGCTGTTCGCGATCGCTTAAAGGGGATCGATTATATCGCGGACTCCGGCCGTGGCCGTACGGATCCGTTTCGACTTGAGACAGACGCGGGGGTTAGCAGTTCTTTTCAAAAATTTGAATGGAGCTGGGAACGTGCGGCATCCGGGCAAAATCAAGTTCAATTATGCTGGCACACGCAGGAAGACATGATTGTAACCTCGTCCGTAACACTCATGGCGGAAGAGAACGGTATTGAATTCAAATGCGGGGTTGATAACCACTCGGAAGACAGGGTGCTAAGCCTGGAATATCCGATTGTCCCGAACATGGCCACGATTACGGAGGATGGCGAGGAGGATTATATTGCCCATCCCTTCGCGACCGGATTTGAGGTTAACAATCCGATGAAGGTTTTTGAAACGAACGGGATCGGGTTTCGTTTTATGCCGTACCCGGAAAGCTTCTCGGGGGCGACGATGCAGTTCTTTACCTATTACGGCAAGGGCAGGGGCGGGCTGTATTTCGCGGCGTTGGACGGCGAAGGGCATCCGAAATGGCTGAATTTCTACAAGAACGGGAATGGCATGCTGGAAGCCTCCGTGATCCATGGCTGCAGCGATATGGGACCCGGCAAAGGGATACGGCCTCATTACCCGGTACAGGTGTCGCTTCTGTCTGGAGGCGGATGGTACGAAGCTGCTGACCAATACAAGAGCTGGGCCGTAAGGCAGAAGTGGTGTTCACGCGGCAAGCTTTCGGGCAGGGCTGCGAAGGAGGGCAGTCAATGGCTGCATGAGGACATGGGAGCAGCAACCTTCGGAATCAATGCGGGATCGGACCGCACGGCCTGGATTCAGAAATATCATGACAGCATCGGAACGTCGATGTTTCACATTCTGGGCCCCGACTGGACGCATCGGCCGCAGACGTTCGGCAGCGGCGTGCCGGGAGGATATGGCGATTGGTTCCCGACCCGGTTCAACCCGGAGAACATCGCCCTGATTCGAAAGCTGGGCCATCGCTTCGCCCCGTTCGAGTTCGATTACCTGTACCATTTTGACGGAGCCGACGGAGAGCTTGGCAAGGAAGCAGAACAGAAATTTCCCGAGTTGAAAAAAAGCGTGGATGCATACCGCTTCCCGTTCCTCTGTCCGGCACATCCGTATACCCATGATTTTCATGTGAAACGGGATGCGGCGCTGCAGCGAAGCGACGATATCGATGCGATTTACTATGATATCTCCGCCAACAACATTCTAAAGGTCTGCATGGATGAAAACCATGGTCATCCGGTGGGAGCAGGCAGCATCATCGAGGAGGCCTACCGGCGGAACTATGCGGATACGAAGGCGGCCATGTGCGAAATTGCGGAACGTTACATCCCCATGGGCACCGAGATGATCAATGAGACGATGCTCGATCTGATCGACTATTATCAGGCGCGGGCCGGAGGACAGCCCGCAGCGCCGCTTGAAGGGTGGCCGATCCGGGAGCTGTTAAAGTCAGGCGATGCCCGCCTGATCCCGATGTTCACATACGTGTATCATGAGTACGGCGCGCTGAGATTGGACGGCTGGGGCAAGCTGGCAGAGGAAATCGGGGAGCTTTACTATTTTACGGTGGCACGCACGTATATCTGGGGCGGTTTATACGAATTGAATTACGAATACAGTCCGATGGAGGCGCTGGACGGAATCGAAAATACGGCGGAGGAGCATTACTACCCGTTTGATCCTCGCGGGTATGCCTTTTCGACGGAGCGGGCCGAGTATTTGGCGCTGTATGCACGGCTTCGGACCGGAGCGGCGAAGGCGTACTGGTCGTATGGGACCATGCTTCGGCCCCTCTCCTTCGACAGCCCGCAGACTTCTATGAAATGGTTTCATTATAACCATGGCAAGGAAACGCTGGAATATAACAATGCAGGAGAATTGTTGACCGATTCCGTTATCCATGCGGCATGGCAGAATGAGCAAGGCGATGTTGGCTTGTTCTTTGCGAATGTGACCGAAGCGGAGCAAATGATACGTATAGATCTTCGACCGGAAGACTACGGGAAAACGGCAGTGAGCGGGCGGCTGTTCACGCTTACGGGAGAGCAGGCCGTTGATTGCGATCCGCAGCAAGATGATCGGCGCTTGCTCTCGCTTCCAGCCCGAAGCATCGCGATGCTGGAGTTGATCTAGCCTTGAACTCGAGAACATAGATATTACACGGCTGCTTGAGAGCGATAATGTGAAGGAGGGTATCTATAATGTTTATGAAGAAGATGACGACAGGTGTTCTCGCCTTTTCCATGATATTCGCTTCCACTTGGGCGGGCAGCGCCGAAGCGCTGACGCCAGAAGGCACGAAGATGATCGCCCGGGTTACAGGTGCAACGCCTGCCGGAGAGACCATGCCGAATCCGAATCAAATCCACATGAACTACGATGTCGGCGGGACGGATTTAGGCATCGTGTGGGATAAGGGCGGAGGCGAATATTTCATTGCTTTCGGCGATACCAACGATACGGCAGGTAACTGGAACCGAAGCAATGTGCTGGCCATTTCATCGGATACGAATCTGGAGGATGGTCTTGCATTCTCAACAATGATTCAGAGCAAGCCAGGCCACGCCAAGGAAATTCTTCCCTCCAAAAAAATCAACAATGATGAAATGACGGTCATCCCGACGGCAGGCGTAACCGTTGGCAACAGGCATTATATCCATTACATGTCCGTCAACCACTGGGGCCCAGCCGGCCGATGGTATACGAATTACTCCGGCATCGCTTACTCGGATGACAACGGACAGAACTGGACCAAGAGTCCCTCCGCCCGCTGGTATAACAACACGTCAACCTGGAACAATCCTTTTCAAATGGCAGCGTTCCTTAAGGACAGCGGATTCGTGTATATGTATGCTACGCCGAACGGCCGCTTTGGGGACGTATATCTTGCACGGGTACCGGAGAATGGGCTGCTGAATATCGGGGATTATCGTTATTGGGACGGAAGCGGCTGGTCGGCGGCCCAGTCTGCAGCCCGGCCGGTGGCGATCGGTGTGGCAGGCGAGATGTCCGTAGCTTACAACACCCACTTCAAACGGTATATCATGACCTATCTGAACGAAGATCGGCAGGCGATCGTCATGCGGGATGCGGCAACGCCGATCGGTCCATGGAGCGGAGAGAAAATTTTGGTGCCTGGAGATTTCACGGGCCTTGGTCAGTACAATGCGTATATGCATCCGCTGTCCAATAACGGGCCTCAGCTGTATTTTATCATGTCCACCTGGTACCCGGATTACAATACCCATCTAATGAAAACTACGCTGACCCCTGACATGCTCGGCGATAATATCATCTCGGACCCGGGCTTCGAAACGCAGAGAGAAACGCCGGTCATGGCCCCATGGTATGTTACGGGCGAAGGCGGCTTAGAGCGCCAGCTCGGAAATGCCCGAACCGGTGAGAATAATGGATATGTACGCAACGGCAGCGGCTGGAACGCGATCAAGCAGCGGGTGGTTGTGCAGCCGTATACCAACTATACCTTGAAGGGCTGGGTTCGTACGTCCAGCAACAATACGAAAGGCCACTTCGGGGTTAGGGAGCCAGTTGATGGGGCCGTTATTAAGGAAACCTCCTTTGCTCAATTGAGCGATTATACGGAACTGACCGTGACCTTTAATTCCGGGAACCGTTCCGTCGTGGAATTGTATACGGGATTGTGGGCAAACGGAGACACCTGGCTTCAGGTTGACGATATGTCCCTGGTGAAGGATTTGAATCTCGTGGGTCATGCCGGATTTGAATCCCAATCCTCTTCAAGTCTGTCGTCGCCTTGGTATTCGAACGGAACAGCCGGGGTAGACCGTAATCTTGGATTTGCACGCACCGGGGCAAACAACGGATATGCAAGGGCAAGCAGCGGTTGGAATGCGATCAAGCAGGAGATTTTTGTCGAGCCGGATACCGAATACACTTTATCGGCATGGATCCGTACTTCAGACAACAATAACGACGGATATTTTGGCGTAAGGCAGCTTGGCGATGGTCCGGTATTAAGTGAAATTTCATTTCAGAACATCCCTGGATACGCCCTGAAGACAGTTCGCTTCAACTCGGGCCAGTATCATAGTCTGGAGATTTACGCCGGGATGTGGGCCACATCGGATATGTGGATTCAGGTTGACGATTTCAGCGTGGTTAAGAATTGACGAAAGTGGCCGAGAGACCGGAAAGAAGGGAGACATGCATGAAACGATTACCGGATTCTTTTGTGAAGCAGTGGGTTTACGACGATATCGGGCAAACGGCGCCGGAGGTAAGTCTGCATCAGCTGGATAAAGAGACGATCCACTGCGTGCTGACATTCGAGCTGGAGCAGACGATTCAACAGGATGACTGGCAGATGCGTTTGGAGCCGGCATTCCTGCCACATTTTCACTGGGCGCCTCATTTAACGCCGACTTCCCGTCATGTGATGGATCAGCATTGCTTTCGTTCGCCCGCGCTCATTGTTCATGACGATACAAAGACGCTCATGCTCATACCGGATCTGGATCTGATCACGAAGGATGCAGACGCTCGTTGGTACATGGACCTGGATGCCCCTAATAACCAACTTGTCTTGGGAATGAGTCGAACTCGGGTGAGCGAGCATGTGCTGTTTGAGAAAGTGAATGGCGCTTCATATCCTTCCGGAACGATACGGTTCGGTTTCTATTTGAAAATGGCGGATCATGATCAGGCCGGATTGAACCCCTGGCGATCATTGCTGCAGTTTTTATGGGATCGATGGGGCCATGCCCAATTCGGTCAATCGATCCGTGAGGAGGTCCGCCTAGACAGCTATGTAAGGCATGCTTATGATTGGGCTTTTCGCAATTGGAAAGACACGGTCTGGCAGGAATTCGAATGGGACGGACGGAACGTAGGCGCACCGGTATTTATTGCCGATGTGAGTCAAAGTCCAAATTATCCGGGCGTGCCGAACGAAAGGGAGAGTCGATCGATCTGGAATCAGGCCTGGTTCAGCTCCCTTCGCTCTGCTCAA
The DNA here is from genome assembly GCF_056173265.1 of Paenibacillus sp. QJM3NY_38. Lineage (NCBI taxonomy): Bacteria > Bacillati > Bacillota > Bacilli > Caryophanales > Paenibacillaceae > Paenibacillus > Paenibacillus sp. QJM3NY_38. Next base: position 4,250,881 of record NZ_CM149665.1, on the reverse strand, counting down.
GGCATCTACCGATACGGTAAGGAACAGAACGATCCGGAGCTGGTTCGCAAGGCAATGCTTATGAAGGAGCTTGCGCTGGCGGCCCCGCAGCGAGGCGGGTTCTTTCCCGCTGTCATCGCGACGGAGATGAAGCGGGTGATGGTAGATGGACAGCAGGTCAATCGGTCCGGGAGCTGGGCGTTAGCCTTCTGGGGAAATTCCAATCGCAACCCGGTCGATCCTTGGGGGGCGATCGCTGCAGCGCCTTATCATGTGCTGGATATGAGCTGGACGGCGCTGCTCATGCTTCGATGGCATGATGAGCTCGAGCCGGATCCAAGGCTGTTGGCATATGCCGTGCGCTATGCGGATGCGCTCGTGGCCCTCCAGGACGAGAAAGGATATTTTCCAGCCTGGCTGGATCAGGATACGTTAGCACCGCTGGATATCATTCGGGAGTCCCCGGAAACGTCGCTCTCCGTCACATTTTTGCTTAAGCTGCACCAATTGCGCCCGGATTCCAAATACATGGAAGCGGCAAAGCAGGCGCTTAAGGTTGTTATCCAGGAGATCGTGCCGACCGGCAGGTGGGAGGATTTCGAGACGTATTGGTCCTGCTGCGGTTATGGGCGCGATGAGCTTCCAGGCAACAAAGTGGCTAGGAATAACATGTTCAAGCAGTGCAATTTCTCCATGTTTTGGACGGCGGAAGCGTTATACCATATGTATAAAACAAACGGTGACAAACGATATATGATCGTTGGCCAACGTGTGCTGGATGAAATGCTGATGACGCAGGCTTCCTGGCAGCCGCCCTATCTGTACGTCGACGTAGTAGGCGGATTCGGCGTCATGAACTGCGACGGGGAATGGAATGATGCCCGGCAAAGCCTGTTTGCTGAGCTGATTCTGCAATATGGCGTGGAGTTGGACCAAAAAGAATATATTGAGCGCGGGTTAGCCGCTTTGCAGGCCTCGTTCGTCATGATGTATTGTCCCGAAAACGAAAAAACAAAAGGGCAGTGGGAGCGGGCGTATCCTTTCTTTAACGAGAAGGATTACGGCTTCATGATGGAGAATTACGGTCATGATGGTGTTGTGGATGAGGAGGGGCGAGGCATGGGGACATTCACCATCTTCGATTGGGGGAACGGTGCGGCAGCTGAGGCTTACCTGCGGATTAAGGACCGTTTGGGTCAAACGTTGAAAGAGCGGTACGGATACGATATCACATACTAAAGGAGCGATAACAGATGATGAACTTTAATGGACTTAATATGCACCTCGGAAATTTATCAAGGCTGTCCAATGCGCAGACGAGATCCATCAGCGCGGAGAATTTTACCGGCGAAAAAGGAAAGGGCGGAATGGCCACCGACGGCACGGGCGCAGCGGCTTCCAGGGACTTGGGCGTGGGCTGGAAGGTCTCTCCTTCCGTGGAGATTTTACCGGGCGAAACGTTTACGATGGGTGACATTCAGGGTCCCGGGGCGATTCAACATATCTGGCTTACGTGCCATCCGACGCTGTGGCGCAATCTGATTATCCGCATGTATTGGGACGGCGAACAGGAAGCTTCGGTTGAGGTGCCCGTCGGTGATTTGTTCTGTAACGGATGGGGCGAGCGCAGCGATGTCAATTCAATTCCGGTTGCCGTGAATCCGGCCGGCGGCATGAACAGCTACTGGCAGATGCCCTTCCGCAAGCAAGCCCGATTGACGATGGAGAACCGTGCGCCGGAAAAGGCAGTCCTTTACTATCAAATTGACTATACGCTGACGGACATCCCGGAAGATGAGGCATATTTTCACGCGCAGTGGCGGAGAACGAATCCCGTTCCTTACAAAGAGGTTTATACCATTCTGGATGGGGTGACTGGACACGGGCACTATGTAGGGACTTACCTCGCCTGGCAGGTGAACAATAACGGCTGGTGGGGCGAAGGCGAGATCAAGTTCTATATGGACGGGGATCAGGATTATCCGACCATATGCGGTACGGGAACGGAAGATTATTTTGGCGGGGCCTGGAATTGGGAGCAGCCGATTGGTACCTACCGAACCTACTCGACGCCATATTTGGGGATGCACCAAGTGCTGAAGCCGGACGGATTGTATCGAAGTCAGCAGCGTTTTGGCATGTATCGATGGCATGTCATGGATCCAATCCGCTTTCAAAGCGATCTTCGCGTGACCATTCAGGATCTTGGCTGGAGGTCCGGAGGGAGGTATCTTCCGCAGCAGAGCGATATTGCATCGACGGCATTCTGGTATCAGGCCGAGCCCCATGCGCCATTTCCAGAGCTTCCGGGTAATGATGAGCGGGAGGTTATATAAAGAGGAGCTATTGCTTACCTGCCGGTAAGGTGATAGTGTGAATCCATGGACCCTTTTGCGGGAGCATATGGCGTTTCCATGGTTGTTAATGGAGGATAGGATGGACAAACATACGATTTATACGATTGCTGAACGGGTAGGCGTATCCCCTTCTACGGTGTCCAGAGCCTTGTCGGGAAGAGGTTACTGCAGTCCCAAGACGAAGAGCAAAATTCTGGCGGCTGCGAAGGAAATGAACTATGCGCCCGATCATGCAGCGAAGATGCTGAAAATGAGACAAACCAACAAAATTATTTTTGCCGTGCCCGATATATGCAACCCTTTTTATTTCGATATGATCAACGGAATCAATCAGGTGCTGGAAGAGCATGATTACCTGATGATTCTGTTTTACACCAAGCATAGGCTCCAGGAGGAGATGAAGGCGATCCAAACCCTGCGGGAAAATGTGGCCGACGGCATGATCATGGTGTCCTTTCATTTCGGTGAAGAGAATATCGGGGCCATCAATGCGCTGCAAGCACCTGTCGTGCTCACGAATAAATATGTCTCGCCGGAAGGGAATGACCGCTTCGATTATGTGTATGTGGACACGTATGACGGAATCAAGCAAAGCACGGAGCATCTGATCCGTCAAGGCCTGCGTTGCATCGCCTATATGGGCGGCAATCTGAGCGAGCAGACCGGCCATGAGCGGTTCTGCGGGTATCGGGATGCGATGCTGCAAGCGGGGCTCCCCTTGCTGCCTCGTTTTATCGCCGAATCCGATTATACTGAAAGCGGCGGTTATGCGATGGCAAAAGCGTGGGTTCAAGGGCCCGACCATCCGGAGGGCATTGTCGCCGCAAACGATTTAATGGCAATCGGGGTCATGAAGGCCTGCGAGGAAGCCGGTCTTCGCATTCCCCATGACGTTGCCGTTGTGGGCATGGATAATCTGGACCTTGCCTCCCGCGTATATCCCAAGCTGACATCCGTTGCCTTGCAGCAGGAGGAAATCGGCCGCAAGGCAGCCCAAATCCTGATGGATCGCATGTTGGGAATACCGAGGGAAGAGCGGTCCGTGAAATTGATGCCGCAGATCGTCGTGCGGGATTCCAGTGTAAGGATTTGAAGAAAGAATCGTGAGTAGTGAGAATGGCTGTGCACATAGTAACAGTTACCACCCCATGAACGCTCATCATTAGCTGATATAAAATTGAATTGACATGGAGATGAACCGTCCCTCGCAGTGAATCTGCGCAGTGGACGGTTTTTTGTGTTTCGACGACCAACCATGGTACAACCGGAAATGGGCAATGGTTTGTGTTTGGAGTAATTAATATTACGTTTAGGAGTAATTTTATATTGACTCTAAGAGTAATTTAAAATACCTTATAAAGTAACAGAGTGAATATGAGACATGGAATGGCCATTCTGATTACGGCTGTGAAGGGAGAAAGTTGATGTCACAGGTTCATATTTTACAACCGGATATTCATACGCTTCATGGATTTTTTAGCAGGGAATTGGAGCCCGCCCTATACATACAATCTGGGGATACTGTCGTGTATCAAACCTTAGATGCGGGTTGGGGACTGGAGACGCGTGCTGCCCCAGGCGCGGCGAGAATGAAGTTTACGAAGCGCAAGCCGGAGCGGCAGGAGAAGCAGTTCGGGCATGCGTTATTGGGTCCCGTCCACATTCAAGGTGCTAAACCAGGGCTTACATTGGAGATTCAGATCAACGAGATCGTTCCCGGATCTTGGGGATGGACCTCTGCCGGAGGTTATCCGAGCTATTGGAACGAGAAGTTGGGCATGGCCCATGCCAAGGAATTGACGCTCGACTTTGAATTGGATCCCAAGACCATGACAGGCAGAAGCCAGTTCGGAAATTTCAAGTATAGCGTCGGACTGAAGCCGTTTATGGGCATCATGGGCATGCCGCCGAATGAAAAAGGTCAGCATACGACTTTTGCACCGCGCCCTTATGGAGGAAATCTTGATTGCAAAGAATTAACGGCCGGCAGCACCTTGTATCTGCCGATCCCGGTGGATGGCGGGCTGTTCTCAACAGGGGATGGACATGCGGCTCAGGGAGACGGCGAAGTTAGCGGTCCCGCCCTGGAATGCCCCATGGAGAAGGTGAGTCTAACCTTTCATGTCCGAGACGACATGCCCATAACGATGCCCAGGGCCAAGACAAGTACCGGCTGGCTTACGATGGGGTTTCACGAGGACCTGGACGAAGCCATGTGGATGGCATTAAGCGGGATGCTTGATCTCATGACCGAGCTTTACTCTATTTCAAGAACGGAGGCGTACGCCTATGCCACCTTGACGGTCGATCTAAGGGTAACCCAGATCGTGAACACATGTAAGGGCGTGCACGCATTTTTACCTTTTGGGGCATTGAGGTAACACTTCATAGATAAATGTTAATTTTTAAGGAGGTCTAATGCATGCAGTTATACGAGACCATGGTCAATAACCAAGGGGTACATATTCATGTGACGGAGGTACATCGGGATCTTAGGAACGAACAAACCTCACTGGTCGTCATCCCGGGACTGTCCGAGTCGGCCGAGGATTATATCGCCATTATGGAAAAGCTGTCGCCCAGGCATATTGTTATCATCACGCTTCGCGGCCGGGGCCGAAGTGACTCGCCTGCTTCGGGTTATACGCTCGAAGACCATATCAGCGACATTGATGCGGCGATTCGTCATCTTGAACTTGAGCATTTCGTACTCATGGGATATTCTCGAGGGGTGTCCTATCAATTAGGCTACGCCGTTCAGAATCCGGAACGCATTCAAGGTTTGATCATCGGGGACTATCCTGCGGTTCATACCGAGTTGCCTGCGGGATGGGTGGAGTTCTTCACGTCACTGCCCCCTTGGAGAGGAAAGAAGCTGTCTGACCGAATGAAAATATCGGCTTTACAGGCACTGCAGCAGGAATCGGCTAAGGTCGAAATGTGGAACGACCTAACTAGACTGACTTGCCCAGTCCTTATTATCCGTGGCGTAAAACCACATCCCGGGTTATCATTAGAAGCAGTGGAACAATATAAGCTTGCGCTGCCTCAGGCAATCATCGTGGCGTTCGAGGAGCACGATCACAATATTTTTGAACCGGATGTGGATGTGTTTGTCCGCACCGCAGACTCTTTTCTAAAAAGAGATTAGGAAGAGCCATCAATCAATCACTTAAAAAAGGGTGTACGCACTTGGACAATCTGAAGCTGAATGTATCACTTTTACGACAAAGAGTTCCAAACCTGACCAGCGCAGCCAAATCCGTGGGATTACGACCGGCCACGGTTTCCAACCTATGTACAGGAAAAATTCCCGTTGGTCGGGCGGAAGTCCGCACCATTGCCGTATTGGCATCTCTGGCAAAATGCAGTCTGGATGAACTGATTCTGCGTGGAGAAAGTGTGGAGATGATTGAAACCGGCATCAAACCGCTTGATCTATTTGCTCCTTTGGCAAAAGGGGGTACCGTAGGTCTGGTCGCCCGTCCCGGAATGGGCCAACTGGTGCTGCTTGGTGAGTTGTTTCATCACTTCAAGAAGGAAGGGTATATGACGATTTTGCTAAAGCCGGAAGGCGAATATCCAGAGCTGCAGGACATGCTGAATGACGTAGAACGGGTAGCTTATTCTATAGAAGAAACCTATTCCATTGTGGCGAATGCGAATACCGATCATGAGATTGTGTTTGCAGCGGACAGGGAGCACGTCTTGACCGGCAAAATCTATGATCTTCAGGAACGTTTTCAACAAGAGGGCATACAGCACATCACGACGTTTCTTGTGGACCTCAAAGGTGCGGCTGTGGATGAAGACATGCCTTACGGCCCGCTGGAGACACTGTGGTATTTCGATGCCGATCTGGCGGCAAGACATATGTTTCCTGCCGTAAACCCGTTATACTCTACCTCTTCCGTATCGGAAGGCGTGCACCTGGATCAGGTTCATTTAGCGGTCCAACAGCGGGCCCAGAAGCTGCTGCGCCGTTATCGCGAGCTGCGTTCACTGGTTCAAGTACGAGGATTGCAGGCCATTCCGGCATCCGAGACAGAGGTTTATGAGCGGGGAGCACGGCTTGAGGCGTATCTGACGCAGCCTTTTTACGTTGCGGAGGCTTATACCGGTTTACCGGGCGAGCGAGTGGATTTGCAGGATATGCTGCATGATGTTCAAGCTATTTTGAATGGCAGCATGGATCATCGATCAGTGGAGAGTTTATCCTGGATCGGGACGCTGAAATAGCGATGTATTCATTAACGTAGTTTGTTTATCGGGAATATCGGCTTTTTTGCATGATTCCGCATAATATAATCCGTATGTCCCATAGCTGATAAGAAAAGGCCAGTATATAATATGTGCTAGTCTGTATCGTGCGGATGGCAGTAAGGTTGCACTGGACAACAGAAATGCCATGCTTGTACGGGACACGAGACCATACATAAAGGAGAAATGGGCATGAAGAGAAAAGGTTGGCTTATCGCATTCGCAGCGGCATTATTGTTAACACTTATCGTAGTACCGGTTCAGCAGTCTTTCAGCGCAGAGGGCAATCCAACGGCAACCGCCATTACACAGAGTGCTCTGAACGATCAGTTCCACTTGGATCATGTCGTTAAGATTTACGTGCCTTCAACGGTAAAGGGTGACATTCCGATTACGGATGCAGCTCATCAGAAGTTTGTCGACCAAACGCTTACGAAGCTGTCCGGCTGGTTTGGCGGGGCAACTGCGATTCCGGGCGAAGGGGCATGGGTGGACAATAACAAAACCCTGATCAAGGAAAAAGTAACGATTGTGTACGCGTTTGCCGAGAAGCTTGATAAGGACTCGCTTAATCAAGTGGTGGACTATGCGAAGAAGCTTAAGGACGATTTGTCGCAATCCGCGATCTCACTCGAGGTTGACGGCAAATTGTATTTCATCGAGTAGTTGATTCTCGAATCAGCGATGTGCTAATCAGAGGAGGTCTTCCTGCTGTCTGTCATGGCAGAAGTGGGAGACCTCCTCTTTATTGCGTTTGGACTATTAATAAAGAAATCTCCACAGATAAAAGGTGGCGTAGGATTCCCAGTTCGCCCATGCTGCCGATAGCTGCAGTATTTCCTTCTTCGTGGGTTTCGCCTCCAAGCCGAGCAGATGTTTGATGGCATTGTGCAGACCGACATCATCGATAGGAAATGCCGCCGGCATTCGCAAACAGCGCATCAGCACATAGTTGGCCGTCCATGGTCCGATCCCGCGGATGCTGACTAATTGTTTCTCCGCTTGTTTTAAGCTGCCTGCTTCAAGCAGCTGCTCCTTCGTCAATTTCCCTTCGACCATAAGCTGAGCGACTCCAATAAGATACTCGCCTTTTTTTACGGTCATACGAAGCCCGTCCAGGTCTTCAACAAGCAGATGTGCTATGTCCTCAGGTATTGGGAAGATCCAATAAACCTCTCCTTCACACTCCACGCGGCGGCCGAAGGCTTCAACGAAACGTCTTTTTAACGTATAGGCATAGGCCAGGTTAATCTGCTGCCCCAGGATGCCCCAGCACAAAGCCTCGAACAGATCGGGAATGCCCATGTTGCGAAGTCCATAGAAGGATTGAACGGCTTGACTGAGCAATGGATCTGCTTCCGCCATGTTATAGAACGGTACGAGATTGGTATTCAGATCGAACCAGTCCCGGACATAACCCGCTACTTCCGCCCGCTTGAAGGGATCGGAGGGGGCCGTATTCCCCAAAAACCGAACAAGGATGGCTTGCTCCTGAGGCTCCGCGCTGACTTCAATCACAGCGATGTCATCCTCAAGTGGGATAGCCCGGTAGATGCTGTCATTCCGGATATGATAAAGACATTCGTTCGGCGATCTTTGCAAATAACTGAGGTTCTCCGTAAAACTGAACTCCTTAGGTACGAACAGCCTGATGGCTTCCGCATGATCTTCCCAGCTGTCACGGGGGAGATGATTCTCCATTGTATATGGCTTATCGTCATGGTTGTGGTTTGGCACCTGCATCTTCATCGTTTCCTTTCGCATTCGAACTCGAACTCTTCTATACTAGTTGTACCATAAACGCAGACCGTATAATTTTGTTATCTTGCTCTTCTATTCCAAAAAGCGTACAACAGGATTATCCTGTGGTTATAATGTTAGCGGAGGTGAGGAAACGTGGCAAACCGAATACAACCGACCGAAGCCCAGTGGAAGGCCATTATCAACAACGACAAGGATAGTGACGGCAAGTTTTTCTATGCAGTGCAGACAACGAAAATTTTCTGCAGGCCATCCTGTAAATCCAGACCCCCGAAGTTTGAAAATGTGCGCGTGTTTCAATCGGCGGATGAAGCGAAAGCCGAGCGCTTCCGGCCATGCAAAAGATGCAAGCCGACGGGCGAGCGTTTACCGGACCATGAATGGATTGAACTTGTCACCGAGTATATCGATAAACACTATACGGATCATTTGTCGCTTGATGTCTTGGCCGATGTGAGCCACGGCAGTCCGTACCATCTGCACCGGATATTTAAGCGTGTCAAAGGTCAGACCCCGATGGAATACATTCAGGATTACCGGATTGGCAAGGCCAAGGAGCTCCTGACAAATTCCAGCTTGGCCATTTCGGATATCGGCCATAAGGTGGGCATGGAGAATACGGCTTATTTTATCACGTTGTTTAAGAAGAAGACGGGGATGACGCCCCTTAGTTATCGCGGGAAATATTTGAAAAATACAAATGCGGAGGTGCAAGATCATGAAATCCAATCATTCGATTACCATTAACTGGACCCAACTGCGTCATGATAACTGGAACGTATACATCGCGGCGACGGAGCAGGGCTTATGTTACGTCGGATCACCTGATAAACCTTTAACAGAGCTGGAGAACTGGGTACAGGCGAAATTCCCTGGCTGTGAACTCGTGCAGAACGATGAAGCCATGCAGCCGTATGCTGCCGAGTTGGTGGAGTATTTTCAGGGGAAACGCGCTCGGTTTGAAGTGGCTATGGATTATAAGGGGACCTCGTTTCAAATGGCGGTATGGAATGCGCTCTGCCAGATCCCGTATGGACAAACCTTCACGTATTCGGACATCGCCAACCAGATTGGAAAGCCGGCAGCTGTTCGAGCTGTAGGAGCGGCTATAGGCGCTAATCCGCTGCTGATAACCGTGCCTTGTCATCGGGTAATTGGCAAAAGCGGTGCATTGACCGGGTATCGCGGGGGGCTGGCCATGAAGACCCGGCTGCTGGAGCTTGAGGGTGAGCGAGCCAGGATGAGGGAGAAGGTGAATAATGCCTAATTCATTGCCGCAACGCATAGCAGGGCTCGATTGGACGGGGATACAAGGAGCTTTGGATGAGCAGGGATATGCGGTCATTCCAAAGCTGCTGCTGCCTGACGAGTGTGCGGAGATTATCAACACGTATTCGGAAGAGGAGCGGTTTCGCAGCACGATCAATATGGCTAGGCACCGGTTTGGGCTAGGAGAGTACAAGTATTATCAAGCACCGCTGCCAGAATCGCTGCAGCAGCTTCGGGAAGGCTTTTATCCTGAGCTTGCGTTGACCGCTAACCGCTGGTTGACGCAGCTTGGACATGAAGAGAGATATCCGGTGAGCCTGGATGAATTTCTTGGCATGTGCCATGCGCAGGGGCAAGAGCGTTCGACGCCGTTGATTTTGAAATATGAAGAGGGCGGCTATAATTGCTTGCATCAGGATTTGTACGGAGATGAATTTTTCCCGTTTCAAGTGGTGTTTGTTCTGAATGAGAAGGAAGTCGATTACACGGGAGGAGAGTTTCTGCTCATTGAGCAGCGGCCGAGGGCACAGAGCCGGGGACATGTGATCACGTTGGAACAAGGAGCGGGGCTAATCTTTCCGACCAACCATCGTCCCGTTCGGGGAACGCGAGGGTATTACCGGACCACGCTCCGTCATGGCGTCGGTACGATTACGTCGGGGACCCGATACAGCCTCGGGATTATTTTTCATGATGCAAAGTAGAGGGGCGCGTGTGTCCACTCATTCATTATGGGATGTGAGGAGAGAAATAGTATAATAGAAGAAAGTGTAGGAATGGGGTGTCCCAGGTGAAACAAGAAGTGCTCTACAAAACGCCGAAGACCCTGCTCAATAAAGGAACGGGATTCCTGAATGGATACAGCCATACCTTGAATCCGTATACGGGCTGCACCTTCGCTTGTTCTTATTGCTATGTCCGGCAAATGCCGGTATCGATGTTCCGCAATCAGGAATGGGGGAGCTGGGTTGACGTTAAGGTCGAATCTGCAGCTATCCTGCGAAAAGAACTGAAGCGTGCCAAGACCAAGGGACCCGTCACGATTTTCATGTCTTCCAGCACCGATCCTTACCAGCCGGTTGAGGCCAAGGAAGAAGTGACTCGCGCTTTGCTTGAGGTGATGGTCAGCGAACCGCCGGATTTTCTGCTCGTACAGACGCGCAGTCCGTTGGTCCGGCGGGATGTTGATCTGCTGCAGCAGTTAGGAGAACGCGTGCGGGTAAGCATGACGGTCGAGACGGACCGCGAGGAGATACGCAAGCATTTTACGCCATCAGCGCCGCCGATCCAAGCGAGACTGAAAACCCTCGAGCTGCTGAGGGACGCGGGGATTCCCGCTCAGGCAGCTATTGCACCCGTGCTTCCGAGCACGGAGGCTTTCCCGCAGATCCTGCGGCCGCTCGTTCACCGCGTGTGCATCGACGATTATTTCATGGGGGATGGCAGTGGCGGGAAACGTACGAAAAGACTGCCTGTTCAGGCTCTGTACGAGGAGCTTGGGGAGCAGGAATGGTACGATCCCGCCGCTTATCAAATGGTCTACGATCGATTTAGCAGGGAGTTTCCGGAAGAGCAGTTGTTTGTGAGCCAGAAGGGTTTTGAACCTTAGGGTTTAGATTGGCGAGTTTAGAAGATGATTCGTTACCCATGGATAGATTGATTATGATAGGTTTAGGCCAGGACCGGAAGATCGTTTCTGGTCTTTTTTTTGTCATGTCTGGCGGTAGATGATTATGGTATGATAGGCGAAAATAACCAGCCAATCGGTAGAGGAGCGAATGAACAATGAAGATGGATTTGACGGATAACATTGCGTTAATTACGGGAGCCGCGGGCCAATTAGGGCGTGTCATGGTCAGAACCTTGGCGGAATGCGGCGCGGATGTGATTATCCATTACCGGGGGAGCCAAGCCAAGGCAGAAGAGCTTCAGCGCGAAGTAGAGTCGATGGGAAGACGGGCTTTCCCCGTGCAAGCCGATGTGACGGATCAAGCTTCCGTGAATGCCATGCGGGATGCGGTGCTTGCACACTTCGGCGTGCTGCCCCATATCATTGTTGCCAATGCCGTTGAATCCTATCAATGGACATCCGTCTTGGAGCAAGCGCCGGAAGATTACGAGAGTCAGTTCCAATCCTGTGTCATGCAAAGCGTCTACCTGGCGAAGGCTTTTGTTCCTGCCATGATCGAGCGTCAAGGCGGCCGGTTCATCGGGATCAACACCGAATGTTCGATCCAAAACTTCCCGAGCCAATCGGCTTATGTAGCGGGAAAACGCGGCATGGACGGTGTCTACCGCGTGCTCGCCAAAGAGATCGGCGAGCACGGGATCACCGTCAACCAGGTCGCGCCGGGCTGGACGATCAGCGACCGTGATCGGGAGAACGGAACCGAACACAGCGCCTCCTATGAAGCCTCCGTTCCATTGAAGCGCCGCGGAACGGACCAGGAGATTGCCAATGCCGTGGCATTCCTGGCTTCGGACTTGTCGTCGTTCATTACCGGGGCATATATTCCAGTGTGTGGCGGGAATGTGATGGTGGGGATCTAGAGTTTCGGTAAATGGAGTGAGCTCAGTAGTGTCTATGAACTTGGTGGATTCTCATTGCGATGGGGATTTGCGAAGTTCGTGGATATGGAGTTATCGGAAATTCATGCCGCACAATAGTCGCATTCGCTCCTTTAAGCCTTTCGGGTTCGTGAATACTTACAACGTTAGATGAAATCAACGGATTTAAGATTGAGTAAAAAAACCGAACAATCGTTCTTCATGTCATTGGTAGATGATGGTACAATAGGGAAAGACAATTGAATCTTGGGTGGGCATGGTTTCCCTTCGAAAGGAGGTGAAGCCATGGAAGTTAAAGATGCGTTGACGATCATGTTTCTGTTTGGATCGTTTATCCTTGCACTTTTAGCATACATCAATTCGAACAACAAGAGAAAGTAAAAACCCACCCCAAGATTAGCGCCGAAGGTGGGTCTTTATTCTGATCGCTTAGAAGGGAATAAACCATCCAAGCCAATTGTTCAGCCGAGTGATCCCGCACTCGGCTTCTTTGTAAATGATGATAACACAATTGGAAAAAGAAGTGAACCTGGAAAGAGTAATTTGGGTAATTGAAAACCAATATAAATAGCGTATTAAACACGTATTTATGGACATAAGATCATTCGTGAGTAGAAGAGCGAAGCGTTAACTTCGTCTAACATCATTTTCAAGCATTGGTACATTCGCCCTCGGTCCAGCAGATGATACTAGCAAGGGAGTAGTGCAGCCGGACATATCCGACTTCGTCGGACGTCGTGCATTCGAGAACGTTAACTGGGGAAATGACAATTGGTGAGGCTATTTCAATCGACGATTCTAAAAAGTAAAACGGATGGAGTTGTTGCTTACTATGATATTCGTTTTAATCTTTGGACCACAAGCAGTTGGTAAAATGACAGTAGGTCAGGAACTTGAAAAAATTACAGGGTTGAAGCTTTTTCATAACCATATGAGTATTGAGTTCGTTACCCCTTTTTTCAGTTATAGTACTGCACCTGGAAAGAGGTTGGTGAGGTTAATCCGTAAAGCCATATTTGAAGAAGCAGCTAATAGTGACTTAAACGGATTGATTTTTACTTTCCTTTGGTCATTTGACAGCCGTGCAGATTGGGAGTATGTAGATGAGGTTTGTCATATCTTTGAATCAAAAGGTGGAGTAGTTTGTTTTGTTGAACTTAAGGCGGACATTGACATAAGACTAGAGCGTAATAAAAGTCCGAATAGACTTGAACATAAACCTACAAAAAGAGATATTGATTTCTCTGAAGGTAATTTACTAAATTCAATGGTCCAACACCGATTGAACTCTCTTGATGGTGAAATCAAAAGAGAAAATTACATGAAAATAAACAATGCAGCTTTGAAGCCAGAGGAAGTCGCAAGTATGATTAAGCAAAGGTTTAATTTGTAGCTAAAGCTAGGAGAATTGGTCGCAGTATTTCAAAAGTGATATAAATCGATCAATGATCATGTTGAAAACCTACGATATTGTCTAAGGTTTATATACGTACTATTTTTAGGTATCTCGAAGAAGTACACGCATCAGTTAACACAGCATTCACGCTGCGGGCTGCTGTCGAGTCCTTTGGTCCGCCCGAAGATTTTCTAGAAGAATAACCATGCTGACAACCTTGCACCATCTAACCGCATTGCGGTCGGAAGATCTGGGAGGCTTAGATAAGAGAAACTCTATTAAGTATAAGGGAGGGAATTATGAAGTTCACTCATAAGAAGATCCATATTATTGGATCGACAGGAAGTGGAAAGACATATTTAGCTAGAGAGATTTCCAAACGATTACATATTCCTTTCTTTGAATTAGATGATATTGTGTGGAATGGTGCAGTCGAATTGAGTGGGAAAAATTCGCCGGAGGTCCGAGATAAAATACTTGAAGACATTATAAATAAAGAACAGTGGATTATTGAAGGGGTATATCACAAGTGGTTGGGACGAAGCTTCGAAGAAGCAGATGTAATTATCTTTTTATCACCTAGACCAATGAATAGAGCATTTAGAATTATAACTAGATTTATCAAACAGAGAACAAAACTGGAGAGATCTAAATACCAACAAACCTTAAAAGGGTTAATCGAAATGTTGAAATGGAATAACAAATTTGATGCGGATAATAAGAAAAAGATACATGAAATGCTGGAAAAACATAAAGAAAAACTGATTGTAGTAAAGAGTAATAAGGAAATGATTTTGAGAGTAGCATATGAATGTGACATTCGATTAGATACAAGAACGTTATGAGAACTCTATGCAAAGGAGAATAACATGGGATCTAGAATCATGCATTATTGTATTTCTGCCCGTCTTGCTAAAGAATTAAAGATTGATGATGATCAATTTTTCTTAGGTGGCATTGCTCCTGATGTGAATAAAAATATGAAAACTCCTAAAAGCATTTCTCATTTCGTAAGGACAAATAATGAAGAACAAATATTTGCCGATTATTTGGGATTCCATGAGAAATATCTGAGATATATGAGAGAACCATTTTATCTAGGTTACTTTTATCATTTAATATCTGATGTTATATGGGTCGAAGAAATTTATTACAAGAAAATAAAGTGGTTGCCTCAACCGGATAAAAAAGAAGCGCAGTTAAAGTATTATAGAGATTTTTGGAGACTCAATGGAAAATTGATTGATTATTATTCCATTGAATATAGACCGTTGGAAGTCAAGTCTATCGAGATAGAAGAGATTGATTATAGATACCTGCCAGAATTAGTAAAAGATTTAGAAAATGATTTTGCAATGAAAGATGAGGCGAAAGAACAAGAGTTGGAAATTCTTGAATTTGAAGAAGTCATTGATATTCTTGAAAGAACAGTAAAGGAATGTGTTGAAATTTCGATGAAGACGTAGACTTCCGATAACGTAATATTCACGCTGGCCTCGGCTGAGGGCCGAGCTTTGACCGCTAGGGGGCTACTTGTCTGGAAACAGAATCAGGTAAATACAATCTATTCCCGGAAGACCATGAGTGTATATCATCCCACAACTTAACAGCTTCAAAGATTCCGATTAACTACAAGAAAATTTTGATCACATTATGACTAGTCGAGTGGGCACTTAGTTGGTTTATGAATTTCCGAGAAGTTGTGTACGTCATAAAGAGGTGAACGATCTGAAGATTAAGGTAGGCATATTTATAATTCTTGTTGTATTGATAGCATTGATAGTTATTTTCCAAAAGGATAAACCAAATGGCTACGCATCAATAGAAGAAGCAATGATTAATTCAAACATTGTTTATGATGAAATATATTATATTACTGAGTATGATTTTTGTTTTTCAGATACTCCAGTTAATTACGACCCGGATGTAGTAAGAATTTATAAACATGGTGAGACAAAGACCGGATCGTATTAAAACGAAGATTAATAGGTTTTTGGGGTAGAAGGGGTATCAGCTAGCAACTTATCATTCGTAGATATAAATCCATACCTATGGGGTGATTACGTGATTATCATGATTAATGGTACATTCGGCTCTGGCAAGACTTCGGCAGCTAACATACTTCAATCCTTAATCTCAAATAGCATGATTTATGATCCTGAAGAAATCGGATACATGTTAAGAAATATCATTAATGAAGAAACTAGATTAGAAGAAGAACGAACTGATGATTTTCAGGATCTGGAATTATGGAGAATCCTCACTGTTAAGACAGCTCATGAATTAATGAATAAGTATAAGAAACATCTTATTGTTCCGATGACGATTTATAAAGCTGATCATTTCGAATACATATTAAATGGATTTAAAAGCTTTGATCAAGACGTATTTCATTTTTGTCTCATTGCGTCTGGAGACACAATCAAAAAGAGAATTGAAGGACGTGGTGACCATTTTGGAACGTGGTATCAGACACATACAGAGGCTGGTTTACTTGCATTTCGGGATAGCAGATTTCGAGAACATATTGAAACGGACCATATAGGAACTGAAGAAGTTGTTAGACTAATCCTAAAAAAACTTGGTAAGAGCAATGTGTGAAGAGTTTAATGGAGGTTACTGGCCACACATAACACGATATGCGCCTTTTGGTCCGCCTCAAGACCTGGATCGTTCTGGAGGTGATACGGGCGGCACGCCCCGTACAACCTAACCCATCACGGCCGCTCACTTACGTTCGTTTTAAAGTTGGGTTGACGTCGTGAACATGGAAACTTTATATGAAATCAGTTTAAGAAAGGAAAGGAGAAAAACAATGATTCGAGAAGCGGAACCAAAAGATGCAGAACAAATTGAGGAATTATATAAGGAGTTATTACCTAACAGCACTGAAATATATGTGTCAAATGAAAGATTAAGTGAAGTCCAAAATAATCCGAATAGCTTCTTATTCGTCTACGAAATAGAGCAAAAGATTGTGGGAACTGCTCATTTGCATCTCTGCATGGACGCATTAGTGGGGTCCAGGCCGTTTGGTGTTGTAGAAAGAGTTATTATTTCAAGAGCACAACAAGGAAAGGGATATGGTTCAGAATTAATGAAATATATCGAAGGTTTATGCGCCGAGAAGAACTGTTTGAAGATATTTCTTACAAGTGGAAGTTCAAGGACTGAGGCTCATGTATTTTACGATAGGTTGGGATATGACGGTAATTCAAGTAGAGCATTCAAAAAATATCTGTAATTTAAAAAGGAATACCTGTCGATACGAAGTGTGAGCTTCTTGAACGTCGTGAATACGAAAGAAGGTTAGGCTGGAAATTTCTGTTATAACGACTAGGGGGAGAAATAATGAAGCAGTTAGCACAATTGGAAGCCTATTTACAGGCATCTGAGTATATTGATTATTTTGATGCTCAAATACAAGCTGTGATCTTATCTTTTACAGAAGAGACTGAAATCGAAAGAATACAGGCAACATTTGAATTTGTGCGCGATCAGATTGATCATTCTTTTGATATTAAAAGCGAAGAAGTAACAAGGAAGGCCTCTGAAGTATTGAACAAAAGACATGGAATATGCTATGCCAAATCTCATTTATTAACAGGAATACTGCGAGGAATGGGTATACCTTCAGGCATTTGTTATCAAAGGTTAACCCTATTCGATAAACCCGAGGATGGGTACTGTTTGCATGCTTTGAATACAGTGTATTTGAGGGAGCATGACAGGTGGATACGTTTAGACGCAAGAGGAAATAAGGAAGGTATTAATGCGCAGTTTTCAATAGATAAGGAGAGATTAGCCTTTCCTGTTAGAGAAGAATATGGCGAGAAGGATTATGAGATTAATTATGCACAGCCCCATCCAGTCATTATTCAAACACTAGAAACCTATTCAAATGCTATGGAGATGTACCTAGGCGGATTGCCAGAAGACCTGAGTCAGTGAAACTGTGACGGGTTTAGTAAGTGATTCAAGGATACGAAATTACTGAAATACATATATAAAATGAGGTGCATGAATGCTTTTTCATTTTAGCGAAGAGGCTGATATTGAAATCTTCATCCCACGTGAAAAACAGAACCGACCGGACTTTCCGGCAGTGGTGTGGGCAATAGATGCGGAACATGAATTCTCATATTACTTTCCAAGGGATTGTCCTCGAATTATATGTAGAAGAACAGAGGATATCAGTGAGAGAAACAATGAGTTGTTTTTTAACAACACGTTGGCTGACATTATCGTAACTGTAGAAAATGATTGGTACGCAAGAATCGATCAACAAACGTTGTACAGGTACCAATTTGAAGACGAGGGATTTGAAGTTTTCGATAAAACTGCAGGCTATTATATTTCCTATCAAACCGTAAAGCCAGTGGGTATAGAGAAGGTTGATAGACTGGTTGAGAGACTTTTAAGTAAGGGAATTGAATTAAGGTTTACACCGAATTTATGTCCTCTTCGGGAATCAATAGTTTCTTCAGATTTTAAGGAATTTGGAATACATAGATTTAATAATGCCAAGAGACTATAGAGGGATTTAACTACTGCATTCACGCAGCATAGGAATTATCCCTGCTGTATCTTGGCCATTACGGGGCTGACTTTTGCCTAACGAGCAATGCCAATGCCTTTAAAGGAGAACTGTAACGAATATGATCATATTAATCAGCGGGAACAGCTGCACGGGTAAGACCTATATGGCTCAACAATTGCTCGAGAGGTATCACGCTCCGTATCTTTCGATCGACCATTTAAAAATGGGCTTATACAGAGCGGATATGAAATGCGGTTTCACCCCCCTGGATTCAACAGAGGTTATCGGTGAGAAATTATGGCCGATCCTCAAAGAGATCATCAAGACGAACATAGAGAATAACCAGAATCTAATCATTGAAGGCTGCTACATCCTGCCTCACCATCTTCAAGATATCGAGCCATCCTACTCAGCGCACATCATACCGGTATTCTTGGGTTTCACAACCACCTACATCCAGCAAAACTTCCAATCCAACATCATTCAACATCGCAATGCAATCGAAACACGTACTTATCCTGAAGCAAGAACCATTACTGATTATATACTGGAGCATGATGCATTCCGTGAAAAGTGTTTGGCATCAGATGTCCCTTATTTTGAGATTAAAGAGAACTACGAAGAAGAGATCTCAAAAGTATACGACTACATCGAGGATGAAAAGGAGAGAATCGCGAGTGAAATCGATGTGGAGTAGCCTATGAAAAAACAATTATTACTTATCCTTGTTGTCGTCCTTTCCGTGTTTTTATTATTTCATGTTAATCAATGGATGAAGAATGAATATGAAATATGGACGGCCATTGAAAATCGGGAGTGGGAAGCAAGAGGGATTGGGGTGTATTTTTATGAAGAAAACAATCAAAAATATGGTCTCTACATGATTTATGGAAGTGGACTTCCCGTCATCTCTTCTCATAAATCCAAGGTCAGAATTATAAATGATGTTGAGATTGAGCTGGAGATTCCAGATCATTCTATAAATTTGCAGTCAACAGATCAACAAGTACAAGTATCCAGATTAAAATGGGATCAGGGTAAGTTGACCATGGACGGGCTAATATTTGAAGCCTCGGAAACTTCGGAGAAACATAAGTGGGTTTTAAATCTACGAGCGAAATAATATCGCTGTAATCGAGGAAAGGAAGAAGCCGTGGAATTATTCTTATATCATTATTATGATGCAGCAACCGGTCCCTTTCGAAATCTATCCGCACTATCTATCGAAGAAGCGAAGCAAGTACAGAGAAGACTCCAACAAAATAAAAATATGTTTGCGAGTCAACGCGGGGATGATTATATCGTAATCCGACGCGGATTAGAATCGCGTGCCAGAGATCTATTTATAGCCAAGGGTGGACGGCCGACCAATAAATATCCACATTACATGACACTTGGCCCTTGCGAATGGATTAAGCAGTGGTATCAGAGAGGGAGGGAAGTTAAGATACCCCTCGATGATGTTGATCCCGAGATGATTAGTTTTACTTATGGTGACTTATTTCCCACGATGCGCTTTAAAGACGACAAGCCTTACAGAGGGAAGGTCTACTTAAAGAACGAAATCCTCCGATTGGTAGACGAACATGGTTGGCCGCAAGAATGGAATAAAGACGGGGATCAAGGACCAGAACGATATGTAGAAGTACAGGTATGGGACTTATCGTGTGATTCGTCTTTTTTTGAATAATACTATGGAATGAGATGTAATTATAAAATCTAAAGAAGGATGTGAGTACTTACATTGATCATAGTGGATTTGTTAGAAAAGGATACTGATAAGATAAATCAAACAGCGAGATTACTGCATGAGAGTTTTGAAGCATGGCCCTCAATAGAATCTGCCTTACGTGAAGTTGTCGAATCAATTAGTGATGATTCTATTAGTAGAATATTAGTTAATGGGGATGATGAAGTTATCGGGTGGATTGGGGGTAGAAGCCAGTATGATGGTAATGTGTGGGAACTTCATCCGTTAGTTATTAGAAAAGATAGTAGAATACGAGGCCTTGGCAAGCTGTTAGTAATCGATTTTGAACGTCAGGTCTACCAACGTGGAGGTATAACCATCATATTGGGCACGGATGATGAGTATAATCAAACCAGTCTATCTAATGTGAATTTGTATCATGATACTCCGGCACACCTATCCAATTTTGAAAGTCTAGATCATCCAGCGAACTTTTATAATAAGTTAGGTTTTGCAATCGTCGGTGTTATTCCAGATGCGAACGGAATAGGAAAACCGGATATTATCATGGCAAAGCGTGTTAAACCTGTAGATTAGAGATTAAGTATAGAGTTTCCTATCGAATTCGGTTGCCGTTCACATGGAGGACTCCAGACGCTGCAAAGCAATTGCAATTTTATCGATATAAAGTCGTCAGGCATTGCTTGGGCTTTGATGAACATGAGACAACGGGAGGCGTTCTTATTGCTGATCTCACAGATGAATCCAGAGATATTGACGAGAGAACAGATCACAACGGTGGTATTCGGAGCGGAAACGGAAGTTGATGATGGAACGCAGTCTGGTGATTGTATCTTTGTGTTTGGCGGAAAAAACCTGGACCGGGTATGGAAAGCGGTTGAATTATACACAAACGGACGCGCCCCCTATCTATTATTCACGGGTGGAGACCGATTTGGCGAGTGGGAGCAGCCCGAGGCGGTTATGATGCGGAATGAAGCCATAAAAATGGGCATTCCGCCAGAATCCATTTTTATTGAAACGATGTCCAACCATACGAAGGAAAACATTATGGCCTCCCTAACCGTGCTTGATCGGGCATTGGGGTTACAACGAATCCGTCGACTCTTGCTCGTCAGTGCGCCTGGACATATGCGCCGATGCCAACTCATGCTCAGGACCTTTATGCCCCCTTGGTATGAGTATATATGGTGTCCGGACCATCGCTCTCTTGGGAGACGGGACAATTGGTGGACCGATCCTGACGAAGAGAAACGGGTGCTGAGTGAGCTTAACAAAGTGATTGGCGGGGTAAGTGGGCGATATTTTGTTGATGCGGATATTGAAATTTGAAAATAGTGCTGCCTCACCAGGAGTTGGGTGAGTATCACCATTACATACAATGATCGAAGCGGCCGTTCTCCTGAACACATTTCAAGGAGGACGGTTGTTTTTTGTGTTGCCTAGGCCAGGGGATATCTTGTTTGAAAATCTTCTTACATATACAAATTGATCCTTCAGAGCTATTGATAATAATTAACATATAAAGTAAATTTTTTACATATAAATCAACTTACGAATTATGTAAATGAATCAAAAATGAGTAAATAAAATGCATCGATATGGATTTAGAGAATTAACAAGATAATTGTATGTGATAAAGGAGGTGATGCCGTCTTATGCAAGATAGGCTAAAAGCTGAACGATCAATTTATTTATTGAGGAGGGATTAATGGATGAAGAAGGGTTTATTCAGAGTGCTGGACAAATCGAGAGTGATGATGTTGCCTTTATTGGTCGTCGTGTCTATGATGATGAACTTTTTTCCTCTTGAGGTTTCTGCAGCAGATCGGGGTGCTTGGGCCCCCAATGTGTCATATGCCGTAAACGACAACGTGACATATGATGGGAAAACGTACAAAGCTATTCAAGCTCATACCTCATTACCCGGATGGGAACCGCCCAATGTGCCTGCATTGTGGCAGTTTGTCCAAGGTGGTGGAGGTAATGATACTGCAGCCCCGACAACGCCTACGAATGTAATTGTAAGCGCAGTCACTTCTTCAAGCGTTACTTTATCCTGGCAAGCCTCTACGGACAATGTAGGCGTGACAGGATATGATGTATACCAAGGCACATCCCTTGCCATTTCTGTTACCGGTACGACAGCGACAATAACGGGGCTTTCACCGAACACGACATATTCTTTAAAGGTCATTGCTAAGGATGCTGCCGGCAACCTTTCTCCTGCCAGTGCGATCGTGAATGCAACCACTTCAGAGGGAACAGGAGGCCCCCAGCCGACGAAGCATATATTGACAGGGTACTGGCAGAACTTTGTTAATGGTGCGAGCAAGTTGAAAGTGAGAGATATACCCGATCAGTACGACATCATTGTGTTAGCGTTCGCCGAGATGGATCCTGCTAATCCTGGTGGTGTCACTTTCACTGTAGATCCTGCGCTATCCGCAGCGCTCGGCGGGTACACGAATGCCGAACTGATCGCGGATATTCAGGCCAAACGCGCTCAAGGCAAGAAGGTCATCATATCCATTGGAGGGGAATTGGGGAACATTAACTTGAATAATCCATCCCCGAATGTAATGAACTTTGTAAACAGCATGTACGGCATCATCACTCAATTTGGGCTTGATGGGATAGACATCGATCTGGAGCATGGCATGAATGTACCTAATTTAACCAATGCGATCCGCCAACTGAAGCAAAAAGTAGGAAATGACTTTGTTCTGACGATGGCTCCCCAAACGATAGACATGCAGAATCCAAACACCTCCTATATGCAGCTTTATAACAATCTGAAGGATATGACAACGGTAATTAACGTCCAGTATTATAATTCTGGATGCATGCTAGGCCGTGACGGTAAATGCTATTCCCAAGGCACGGTTGATTTCCTGACGGCACTTTCGGACTTAACGCTGCAGTGGGTATCACCATCCCAATTGGGATTAGGAGTGCCTGCTACCTCAGCAGCAGCTGGAGGCGGATATGTTTCTCCAACCGTCGTAAATAATGCCCTAAATTGTCTGGCAACTGGCAATAGCTGTGGAAGTTATAAACCCGTTGCTAAATACCCTGATATACGGGGAGCGATGACTTGGTCCATTAACTGGGATGCGACCACGAATTACACGCTTGCCAAAACGGTGAAACCATTCTTGAACACGCTGCCTTAACACTTATGATATTTGTACAACTTAAGTAGATTTTTTATAAAACAAGAAAACCTCTCTTTGATATGTGGCGGTATACACCTTCATTATCATAGAGAGGTTTTTGTCTGGTTTCCTTTCTCCAACGGAGAAGGCGGAATCATGCTGTAGAAGCAAAGCGGTCCCCTTTGTCCCCGGATTTCAACCTTGTCATAGGATCATAAGAAATCTGGGGGCAACATGGTTCGGAAGCATAATCTGCATGCGTAGTGCTGTATTCCTCAAACGCTGCATATTTGAGCCTCAAGGCTCCCATATCACCGTCGGGTACGGGAGTTGGTCATAAGCACTGGCCCAGTAATAGGAGTCGGCCATGATGCGCCGTGGCAGGAAGCCGATCTCGCCTCGGGATACGGAGATAAGCTCTGACTGCGATTGGAACACGCCGTCCGCAGTTGTCGCGGCATTGACATATTTGCCTGCCATATGGGTGAACCGTCCGCTGATCTTGGCTGAAACAGGCAGCCTTGTGTCCTTATCGACCATCTGCATGGTTACTCTGGCGATACCGGCAGAATAGGTGATGGCCATCTGATCAATGACCATCGGTTTCATTGTGGATGGCGCTGTTGTTGCTGAGGCAGCCGCGCTGGGAGCTCCTTCATTGCCGCTGATATCGACCGCTGTGATTTTATAATAATATGTGGTGTTCGGCAGCAGCCCGGTATCTTTATATGAAAGTCCTTTAGAGATTCCGGCGTAAGTAGCGGGCCCGATCTCAAAGTCGGCTTCGGTACCGCGGTAGATCCGATATGCATTTACTGCTGTGTTGTCCATCGCCATATTATAAGTTATATTAATCCGTTGAAAATCAAACGTGGCCGCTGTTGCCCCACTGACCGTGCTTGGCGGTTCATGGTCAGCAGGAGGCTGCCATGCGTAGCCGCCAGGTCCCCATTCGCTTGGAAAATCAACGATCGAGGAGTAGTGATGGAGAGCAATGCCTCCAAACGCTGAATCGTTCAGAAAAGCATCATAAACCTTGTTTAACTCCTGCTCCATATAAGTTCGCCCTTCTTCATGGAAGCTGATGGTTTCCGGATCTCCGCCATCGGCGATGTCTTTCGTCTCGACTCCGATCACAACCGACTTCGGCTTGCCGATCGTATTTGCATAGGCCACCTCGTTTAGCGCGTGTGCGATAATGCCGGCGCTGCCATCAGCCTGATCTCGGTAATTCATAATCGAGATATAATCGGCCGTGTCCTGAATATGCTCAGACAGCCATTTCGTTTTTCCGTTCCAAGAGATATTGCTGGCGTCCGCAGAAGTATCGTACCATCTTGGAATCGCTGCGCCGACGGACAAGGTGAGGCCCGATGCCTGTTTGCGTTCCATCAGCAGCTGCAGCATATCCAGGTACTGAATCTGAACAGATGGCTTTGCTGTTTTGAAATCCGGCAGGATATACGGTTCGGTATCCAGGTTTACGCCATCAAAGCGAGCCGATTCGCCGGAAGCCAAATTGTAATTCAAGATCTGCTCAAATTCCCTAACGGCTTGAGTCTGATATCGACTATAGGCTCCGAAGTAAGGCGGGGAGGTGCCGCCGGCGATCAACGCTTGAACATAGAAACCTTGTTCATGAGCCCACTCGATGAATTGTTGAACCTCACTTCGATGATCCTCCAGCATTTTTGCCCCGTTATATTGACCTACAGCCAAATAAAGTGTCGTAATCGGACGTTGATTAAAGGTGGTTGTATCCTTTGCCATGGAAGAGAGGGCTGCTCGGGAATTCGGATTAAGTACCAGTGGGTAGGAGGCATTTTCCCAGATCCAGATCGCACGATCCTGATCCGGCAGCGGTTCCGGGTGATAGGTGTTGCTAGTCACTGTTTCAGGATTCGTCGCGGAGGGATCGTATACATCATTTATTACGTTAACGGGAGTTGAGTTGGCAAGATCCATATAGACAGCGTCTGTCACCGTCGCGGGATGCTTGCCTTGGTTAGTCGGAGGCATCCCCCCTGTTCTTGCATAGACCGTTAGGCTATAGCCTGTATTGCCGTAAGAATCGGTTGCTCTTGCCTCCAGACTGTGAACCTGGTGAGGGGATTGACGCGAATCGAATGTATATTTATATCCGTTTTTGGCAGGGGGGGCCTGCAGCCAATCGCCTCCGTTGATGCGGAGCTCAACTTGGGCTATCGGATTTTTACCCGCTGCAGATATGTGAATATCCATTTTGTTGCGCTGCAACGTTTGCTCGCTTGGGCTGGTAATCTGCACTTCCGGGATATGAGCTGCAGGATTATCGACATTTAGGTGAATCCAAGGGGACCAGATACCATAACGCGTAACCGCATCGTTTGCTTTAAGGACCATTTCGACTGCACCGTCCAACTGACTTGTATCCAGCTTGTAAGACCAAGATCCGCTGTCATCGCCATTCGGGTCATCCATCTGAACATCCGTCACAAATTCACCGTTAACGATGAGCTGAAGTTCATACACGCCGGAGTAGGTTCCGAATAATTCAGCCACACCCGGCTGAAGCGTTTGCCCGTCCTGATGAGAATCAATAGTAATTAACGCCGCTGCCTTAGCGTGGGGAGGCGGGATACAGATTGTAGAAATCAGAACTGCCGCCAGCAACAAAAGCCCGCACCTACGTAAATGTGAAAGCATCTTTGTAGTCACATCCTTGTCAGTATGATGTAAACCTAATGGACTCTACGGCAGTTACAATGGCTTGCTTATCCTGTGAGCATACACTTTGCGTCAATATGAAGCGCTTACTTTTTAATATTACGAAAAAAATCGATTAGAACCGATGTCAGAGACGTGGCAGGTTATTATTTTTGAAGGGGAGCAGGATCGACTCCGTATTCGATAAGCCGATGAATGGTACCACGTACGTCATCAACCCGTTCAAATCTGCCGTTCTTCAAAGTTATACGTAAAGGCATGCCGTGAACGGGTCGCATCATCAGATTCGGTGTGATTTTGGCATTATGGACTAATGAAAATTGATATCGTTGAAGAAGAACAGCAAGGATAATCTTAAGTTCTTGCATGGCGAAGTGCCAGCCTATACACATATGAGGCCCTGCGCTGAATGGTAAGAATTCGTATGCGGCAGGTTTAATGGTCTCCCATCGATGCGGCTTGAATTGATTCGGACTTTCATAAAGCTCCGGGAGGCGATGGGTAATGAATTGGCTAAAAAAGATATTCGTTCCCGCCGGAAGGACATAACCATCCAATTCACAAGGCGCAGCCGTAATGCGGGTGCCGATGCTTGCCGGAGGAAGTAAACGAAGACTCTCTTTAACCACATGGTCCAGCAGGGAGAGTCGGCTCAGTTCCTCCCGAGTCGGATGGCTTCCACCCATCACGGCGTTCAATTCCTCCATTACGTTCGCATAAATGTCCGGGTGCTGTATCAGCAGAAAAAATGTCCAAGTCAAAGCATTTGCAGTGGTTTCATGACCAGCTGTATAGATTGAGAATGCATGCCCGACTAATTCCTCATCCGATAATGCAAAACCATCCTCATCATGTCCTCTAATTAGTGCGGCTAGCACATCCGTTGCATCTGACTCCTGCCGCTTCTCATGGATCATGGACCGAATTTGAGTATTAAGCTGTTGTGCAATTCGAAGAGAGCGACGATATGGAGTGAAGGGAAGATTAATGGGAGCGAGGGTGGTAAGCAAAAAAGACTTCGTAAACCGATTGATCAGCATCCCCATGGAGTCCATCATTTCAGTATGATGAACACCGAATAATGTCTTAAGGGCGATGCGCTGCGTTAACTTTTTCATTTCGGTGTTGATGTCAATCCGGGTACGTCCTCTCCATTCGTCTGCCAATAGCTCCGTTATGGATGCCATGTCCTGACCGTATTTTTCAATTTGGCCATGCAGAAAGGCGGGCTGGATCAGGCGACGGTGCTGTTTGTGCTTTTCGCCGCTCATCAGTAAAAGATTATGATAGAATAAATCCCCCATTACGGTGTCTTTGGGTATTTTAACAAGAGCCGTGCTCATCTCGAAAAAGTTCGGATTGGATAGGATTTGACGGTTCAGATCGGGTCCAAACGCAAATACAGATGAAGGCTTGTGGCTTTTCCCCAGGGCAGCGACCTTACCATACTGTTCAAATAATGTTTGCTGAAATGCGAACGGACTTCGGAAAAAATGAAACATATTTATCCTCCAATCAAGGGCAGAGTCGGGACCAGGTATACGGTTCATAATCACACTTCCTTTGTATGATTTGTAATAAAAACATTCATATATTTCATAATATTTCTTCGAGAAGAAATGATCAAGATATTTTTGAAATATATGAATTGCATTATTACAAAACATTCCGTATAGTTTTATCCGAGAGGTGAGTATATGAACGGTTATCAACTCCGCACAGTGAAGAAAAAAGAACAGATTATGAAGGCAACCTTCGATTTGATCAGGAAATACGGAGCCGAAAAGACAAGCATTGCAGAAATCTCCAAACACGCCCGCGTGTCCCCCGTCTCCATATATAATTATTTTGGCAGCAAGGAAGAGCTTATCCGGATGACGTTTATCGATTATATGAGTAATATCATGAACGAGTATGAGAAGCTGCTGGATAAGCCCCTCCCTTTTCAGGAGAAATTGGAGTTGTTGCTGGGGGCACGAATGAATAGCATGGATCAGATCAACTCGGATCTTATTCAAATCAGCGATGAACCGTCTGTTCAAGAGCATATCGAGGCATTTTACAAGGAGAGAACGATTCCCTTTTTTGTGAAATTGATTGAGCAAGGCAAGCAGGAGGGTTTTATTGATCCAGAAATTTCGATAGAAGCGGCATTGTTTTATATTCAAGTGTTTAAGGAGGCTCTGGCACGACCGGGATTCATTACACAAGCGAGCCCTACCATGCTTCGTGATATCGATCGCTTGTTTTATTATGGATTGATAGGGAAAGCGGAGCACGCTGGGACAGAGAGTGGCTATTGAGTTAATGACATAAGCGTTAAGGCCAGGCAACCTTTGGTGCAGACCAAAGGTTGTTTTGATTTGCATACAAAGTCACTAGCCAGCAACTGTTTTGACCCGCATCTCCGTCTTGAGACCGAGAGCAACTCTGTACCTGAGACGGTGGGAACCTGTGCAGATCTTCTTTATGATGAAATTAACGGATGACTACTGGAGAATCATGGAATGACATATTCAAACTAAAAAATAGTGAGGTGTTCCATCTGCTGCGAAAATTACTTAAAACCGTCATGCAAAGCTCCTGGATGATGTGGGAACGTATCTTCAGCTTCTTTTCCAGGTTCCGCAGCTCGCATATCTCGCGTTTTGGCATTTGCACAGTCATGATTAAGAAGCATCGAGGAGAGCGCATCGTCTGCGAGGACTCAACGATCATTCATAATGGAGATCTGGTAGGCGAGCTGCATTTGGACAATGAAACGATTCTCAAATTAATCCGATCGGAAGGGCCGGATCGTGCGGCTCTGAAAATAGCAAGACTTGCGAGAAAGTCCATGCTGCAGATTAGCCGTGCATATGAAGACCGGTCCGAGTTCAGCGAGGTCAGCGCGTTGGTCGGGATTACTTTGCTGCACCGTGGATTAACGCACGGTCTTGGTTTTGAGCATCAAGCGATGAAACCGGACTTGTTCCAGAAGCTGACCACGTCCTACCTGCGAATGCTGTTATCCGTGATGCACCCGGATGGCAAGAACCGGATTGATCGAAGAACGGAATTACTCGTTCCCATGATGTTAATACATACCCGCTCATCGCTGATGAAGCGATTTTCAATGGCGGATAAGCGGCCTTTACATGAAGAGGGGCATGCCATCTTGGTATCGGCGGTTGAAGCTTGAGTGAAAGTAGCATTGCCACGTACATAAGATAAGCCTGTTAAAAGTGCAGCTGAGTGGGAGTTCTAATAGAAATGAGGAGAGCAACAGATGGAAGAATGGTATAAACTTGACCACGCCGGGAAGCTGTTTCCCGCCGTTGCAGGAAGGGAAAATTCATCAACCTACCGGTTATCCATGATGCTGACAAGTGATGTGAAGCCACCGGTGTTGCAACAAGCGCTCGATAGCGTAATGAAGAGATTCCCTCTATTAAACGTCGAGCTTAGAAATGGCCTGTTCTGGAAATTTCTGCGGGAGAAGGAGACGCGTTTGATGGTGGAACCGGAATCCACCTATCCTTGTGCACCTGCAGCTCTCTCGACTGAGGGCGGAAGCTTGGTGAGGGTTTTATATCATGGCAACAAGATCAGCGTGGAGATTTTTCATGCGCTAACAGACGGGGGTGGGGCACTAGAGTTTCTCAAAACCTTGGTGTTCCAGTATTTATATCTGCTCGGCGAAAACGTAGAGGACAAGGAAGGTCTGATTTTGCCGCCCGCTTCATTTGCTCGATATGCCGAAGCACAGGATAGCTTTAAAGCTCATTATACATCGGCCACGGCCGACTCCAGAATGCCGGAGGCCCTGCAAATTCCCGGTACCCGATTCTCGCCTTATGGACACAACGTCATCCACGGCGTGATTCACGCCTCGCGGCTGAATGGGGCGGCCAAGCAGAAGGGAGTAACGCTCACCGCTTACCTGACAGCGATTTTGATTATGGCGGTTTATGAGACGACGTTGCCCTTCAACAACGATAACCGGCCGATTGTGATCAGCATGCCGGTGAACCTGCGTAAAATCTTTCCTTCGAGCAGCCTGCGAAACTTTTTTGCGGTCATTAACATTGGCGTACAGATGAAGGAAGGCATGACATTGGATGAGGTACAAGGTATCGTGCATGCACAGATGAAAGAGAAAACGACGAAGTCTTATCTAACCCAAGCGATGGCCGGCAGTATGAAATATGAGAAGAACCTGTTATCCCGATTCACGCCGCTGAAATTAAAGGATCTGGCGATTCGTTATGGGTTCGACCATTACGGTGAAGAAGCCAAAACGCTTACGCTTACCAATCTGGGCCGAGTCGATATCCCAGCGAGTATGGCTGCGCATATCGAATCAATGGAAACCACGATGTATCCTACGGCCAAGAGTCCAATGAACTGTGCCGTCAGTTCGATCAATGACCAGCTATCCATCACCTTTGCCAGGAATATCGTTGAGAGCGATGTGATCAGGCACTTTTTTCGTCAGCTTGCCAGCCTAAGCGGATTGGATATAAGGATTGTCAGCAATGATTGGGGGATGGGCGCATGAGATGCGAGAGCTGTGGGGTATCCGTAGACCCGGCGCACGCAGCATGTCCCTTATGCCGGAGAAATTTACATGGTAAGGGCGATGCACCATCAACAGGAAATTCTTGGTACCCCATCTATGAGGCTGTAGAGGAGCAGCGTGCGAGCAGTCTGTTATCCAAGTGGCTTACCTTCATTGCAGTGTCTGTCATCGGCTTATCATTACTTATCAATATTCTGGGAGACCACGAAGTATGGTGGAGTCTGTACCTCATGCCCTGCGTGCTCTATGCATGGCTGTTCATCAGACATACCTTGATGTCCAAGTCGCACCTCGGCGGTAAAATCGTCGTACAGCTGCTCGGGCTGTCCGGCATGCTGCTTTGGCTTAACGTGGCAGCGGGTACGAATTACTGGTCGACCGGTTACGTCATTCCGTTCCTGATGATGGCGGCAACCCTTCTGATTACCGTTATATGCTGCACCAGAAAAATGCGTTGGCGTGAGTTCGCAGGTTACTTGTTAACCCTGATCTTGCTTGGGTTTGTTCCCTTATTACTATATGCCGTCGGCATGACGCACGTATTATGGACAGCCGTTGCGACGGCCGTATATGCCTTACTAACGTTCGGCGGGATGTGTCTGATTGCAGATAAGGGATTCCGAAAGGATATGAAGCGCAGATTACATTTTTGACAGGAGGATAACATGATGTGCTCCATTACGATTAGAAGAATGGCAGATTATGAACGAGACGTTCGCGAGGAAGTGGCGGAAGTGTTTGTTGATGGGTATTATAACGAACTGTCCTATTTCACAGAGGATCGAAGCACGTTAAAGAAAGCATTCCGGAGTCTGTTCAGTCCTGAGGTGTTTTATGTGGCTGAGGTCCAGGGCGTCATTGTCGGGATTTTAGCCTGTTCCCATCATAGGCAGCGGGCCATGCCGGTCGAGTTAGCTCCGCTTCAGGAGGCTTTTGGAGAGAAGACAGGGGAGCTTGCATATAACGTCATGAAGAATGAATTTAACCCGGCACTGCCTTATGATGAGGAAACGGGTTATATCGAATGTGTGGCAACTACTACGAAAGCTCGCGGCAAAGGCGTTTCCACCGCTTTAATGCAGCATGTCAAAGAGGAGCTGCCATACAAGCGTTATGTTCTGGAAGTGACCGACAGCAACCAGGTCGCGCTATCGTTATATCAGAAATTAGGATTCCGGGAGATTGAACGCAAATCCGAGATAGATGCAGAGGAAAAAGGGTTCAGCGACCGTATTTACATGGAATGGAGAAAGCCGGTCTTCAGGTGATATCCATATAAACGAGAGACCTTCAACCGAATAGGATGGTATGGCGTTTAACAACCTCCGCTTTAGAACGAATTGAAGCGGGAGGTTTTTTTGTTGTTTTTTGAGCCTCTGCCATGATAATTTAGTATGTATTGCCAGGTTTACGGTAAACTTCTTAAGGAATCTATTCGTGACAAGTAAGCGATTCAAAATCAGATTGCGGGGTGACGCCATGTTTGAACTGCTGATTACAATGACCGAGCGGATTGGAATTATTGTGACGATTGCATTTATCGTAACCCGGTTGAGGTTCTTTCGGTCGATGATAAGTCAGGACAAGCTGACGTCAGTACAACAGATTCAGGCCGTATTAGTCTTCGGGATTTTAGGGATTATCGGGACGTATACCGGAATTACGGTGAACACTGAATCCCTTGAAGTCAACAAATGGATGATGCAAGTTTCCGGAGACGAAGCGATTGCAAATTCAAGAGTTGTCGGTGTTGTTATGGCCGGATTGTTCGGAGGCTATAGAATCGGGCTTGGTGCAGGACTGATTGCAGGACTTCACCGTTTTACATTAGGCGGGTTTACGAGTTTGGCCTGTGGGCTCGCGACCATACTAGCAGGTCTTCTGGCCAGCCTGTTTCATAAAAAGAATGAGCAGGTTCGTTTCTCAGCTGCGCTTCTAATGGGGGCATTGGCTGAGTCCCTTCAGATGCTGATCATCCTGCTTTTGTCCAGGCCATTCGAGCAGGCGATGTCCTTGGTCGGCTATATTGGAGTACCAATGATTGTAGCAAACGGAATCGGTTGTGCATTGTTTCTGCTCATTATCCGATCCGTTTTGAATGAAGAGGAGAAGGTGGCGGCTCAGCAGGCGCAAGCTTCTCTTCGGATTGCCCGCAGAACCATTGGGTATATGCGTCAGGGGATGAATGCGCAATCCGCGGAAGCGGTGTGCCAGATTCTTTACGAGGAAGTCAATGCCAGTGCGATTGCGATTACGAATGATCGGATGATTCTGGCCCATGTCGGAACGGGGGATGATCATCATGCGGCAGGTCGTCCGCTGCAGACGGAAGTGACGCGTCGGGTCATTGAACAAGGGGAGCAGCTGATCGCGGATCGAGCGCATATTCAGTGCCAGAAGCCGGATTGTCCGTTGGGAGCCGCTGTCATCGGACCTTTGAAACAGGGCGGTCAGACCGTGGGCACACTAAAGTTCTATTTTCGAAGTCCGAAGGACATTACCCATGTTACAACAGAATTGATGTCAGGTCTTACGATGTTGTTAAGCTACCAGCTGGAGGCTGCTCAATTGGAGGAAACCAAGGAACTTGCCAGAGAAGCTGAGATCAAGACGCTTCAAGCACAAATTCATCCGCACTTTTTGTTTAATGCATTAAACACAATACTCTCTCTAACACGAATTGATGCGGAGAAGGCAAGAAAGCTGCTGCGGAGTCTATCGGACTACATCCGCCAGAATTTGACCGCCGCAACTGCCGAGAAGGCCACGCTTCAGGATGAACTGCAGCATATACGATCTTATATGAGCATTGAACAAACCAGATTCGAGGATAAACTGCAAATTCAATATGAAGTAGAGGATTCCGCGCTGCAGGCGCTTGTACCGCCGCTGACCTTGCAGCCATTAATAGAGAACAGCATACGCCACGGTTTCAGGAACAAAACAGACGATTGTGTCATACTTATCCGCATTCAGGGTGATCCGGCTAACGGTGTATTCGTTACGATCAAGGACAACGGAACGGGGATTACGCCGGAACGGCTTCGGTTATTGGGGCGCCAAATGCTCGATTCTTCATCGGGTACGGGAATGGCTGTGTATAACGTGAACAGAAGATTGGCTTTGATGTATGGGCCCCATGCATCATTAAGCATCCAAAGTGATGAAGCGGTCGGGACTGAAATTCAATTCCAGATTCCCGCAGCCGCTAACGTATAACTCTACTCATGAAGGCAGGGATTTCTTACACATGATCGAACGCATCCGAACACTCATCGTGGATGATGAACGTTACAGCCGTGAAGAACTGATCTATTTACTGAAGCAGCATCCTACACTCGAGATCGTTGGAGAAGCGGATTCCGGGGAACAGGCGGTGTTAAAGACCATGCAGTTGAAGCCGGAAGCCGTGTTTCTGGATATTGAAATGCCCTTAATGAACGGGCTTGAAACGGCAAGAGCCTTGAACGAGTTGAAGCTCCCTCCAAAAATCGTGTTTGCCACGGCGTACCCTCAATTCGGTGTAGAGGCCTTCCGGTTCGAAGCGCTGGACTATTTGTTAAAGCCCATAGACGAAGAAAGACTGGCGGAGACGGTAAGGCGCCTTGAGCAATCATTACGAAGGGAAGGCCCGACAGCACCCGGTCATTCCAAATCTTCGGGCAAGCTGTCGTTGGATGTGGATGGGGAAATTATGTTCATAGACCCGAAAGATATTATTTATATCTCACGGGAGGATGCATACTCCAAGATCGTCACAGTTGATAAGCAATATCATGTTAAAACGCCACTCAAGGAGCTGGAAACGAAGCTTCGGCAGTATCCGTTCTTCCGGATTCATAAAAGCTATGTGGTACATCTTGATTATGTCAAAAGCCTGGTTCCTTGGTTTAACGGCGCATTCCAGCTTGAGCTGAAGGGGTGCAGCGACAAACTAGCCGTAAGCCGTAATTATGCCAAGGCATTTCGAGAGGCTTTGGAGCTTTAATGAAACGTGGATGTGTTAAGGATGGAACGCTCATGATGTGAATGAAGACTGCATGAGAGCCCTTTAATGTGCATAATAACCTTAGATTTGAACATCTTAATGCGTCTAGACGACATGTTAGTTCAAAATCGCCCTCTGATCTCGATAATTTCTTATAATCGATGTAAGCGATTTCAAGAAAAGGGGGCGAAGGCATGTATACCTTCATCATATCGATCATTCTGCTGGTTATTGGATATTTCACTTATGGAAAATACATTGAAAAAATGTTCGGAGTTAAAGAAGAGCGGGCAACGCCTGCTTATGTCAATCAGGACGGCGTTGATTATCTGCCGATGAGCTCGAACAAAAACTCGCTGATTCAGCTCCTCAATATAGCCGGTGTGGGACCCATCTTCGGACCCATTATGGGCGCGCTCTATGGACCGGTTGCTTTTATCTGGATTGTGCTGGGGTGTATTTTTGCCGGGGCTGTGCATGATTATCTGACGGGTATGATCTCCATCCGCAACCGCGGCGCGCATCTGCCGGAGCTTGCTGGCAAGTTTCTGGGCAAAGTGATGAAGCATGTTGTGAACGCTTTCGCGATTCTTCTGCTGGTCTTGGTAGGTACCGTCTTTGTGACTTCACCGGCCAGCCTGCTTCACAATCTGATGAACGGCAAAGTCAGTTTGTGGATCATCACCCTGTTTATTTTCGGCTATTACATTCTGGCTACACTGCTGCCCATTGATAAAATCATTGGCCGCTTCTATCCGATATTCGGCGCTCTGTTACTCATAGCATCTCTTGGTGTCGGCGGGATGCTGATTGTACAGCAGGTACCGATACCGGAATTGACATTAGCCAATTTGCATCCGGATCATATGCCGATTTTCCCGCTATTGTTTCTGACGATTACGTGCGGTGCCTTATCCGGATTCCATGCTACCCAGACACCGATTATTTCCCGGACTACACAGACCGAGAAGCAGGGACGTAAAATTTTCTATGGCATGATGATTGCCGAGGGGATTATTGCCATGGTATGGGCCGCAGCGGCGATGAGTTTGTTCCAGGGGTCTAACGGCTTGAACGAGCTTCTGGCAACCGGCGGAACGGGTCTTGTCGTAAGCGAGGTCGCGAAGGTGACGTTAGGTGCCGTTATAGGCACATTGGCTGTGCTGGGCGTGATCGTGCTGCCGATTACGTCGGGGGATACCGCATTCCGGAGCGCGCGCATGATCATTGCGGATTATATCAAGCTGCCACAATTCAGCATGAAGCGGCGCCTTAGCATTGCCATTCCTTTGTTTGTCATTTCCATTGCCTTAACGCAGATTGATTTCAATATTCTCTGGAGATACTTCTCCTGGGCCAATCAGGCCACCGCGGTTATTGCTTTGTTTGTCAGCGCGATGTATCTGTTCATTGCCCGTAAAAATTACTGGGTAGCGCTGATTCCGGGTGCGTTTATGCTCTACACAACGACGGTGTATATTCTGAACGCGGAGATCGGATTCAGGCAGTCCATGAATGTTTCTTATATCGCGGGTGCTGTCATCAGTGTCATACTGGTCATCGTATTCTTTAAAGCAGCCCAAAAAGCGCGCGCAGCCGAAATGCCGCTTGAGGTTGATATCTCGGATTATCATAAAGTCGCATAACCATATCATCGAGCATGCTTGCATAAATCCAAACCGTTTTTGGAGATTATCCATGGACGGTTTTTTTGTTCTCAATGAGATAACCTTGTAGCGGCATTCCCAGCGGATCGGATATTTGTATAAATAATCGACAGGCTGTCACTCATAAGATGAAGGAGTGAAGGGTTCATTTAGGGATGACGGGGAGGTGGCATGGCTTGCTGTCGATATTGCTCTTTATATTTGCCGTCGGTGCCGCGGTAGCCAGCGTCGATACCACCTGTGGGCTGAATGTGTTAGGCAGTCTGGAGGGCACGAAGGTCAGTAAATCCAAATATGCGCTGGTGTACATCGTGTCTTGTACCCTGGGCGGCGCTATGACCGGACTGGCGATCGGATGCATCAATTTTGGGCTGAAATTAACCCCTGTTGGTTTATATCAAAACTATATTATTGTGGTGCTGTTTGCGATACTCCTGGGCTTGGAGCTCATTCATAAAACGGGGATTCTCCCATCCGGCAATTTCATCGTTCCCTCCGAATGGATCAAGCATGCAGGGTACCGTTCGGCGGCATTATGGGGCCAGATTCTGGGCTTGGGTTTCATCACATTGCAGGTGGGCGTCCTCTTTCACGCTTATATCCTGGTCTCCTTATTCGCGGCTCCATGGTGGCTTAGCTTGCTGGCAGGGGCAACATTTGGAGTCGTTCGCGGCACCGTGTTCAGTCTCCCGCTGATCCGATCCATCGTATACCGTATGCTTGAAAAAAGGGTGCGCAATCTCACGCTGCTCTCGGCCGTGCGGCAAACGGTCTCCATGCTGTTGATCATCGGTTCCATCATCTGGATCATCAGCTATTGAAGAGAAAGGAGCATATGGGCCCATGTATGATTTGCTCGCAATATCCGTTACGCTGCCCATGCTGTTGTCCGTGGTGAGCTTTGGCTGGAGCCGTGCATTCGGTGATACGGATCGGTTCCCCGGAAGTGCCCGATTGCATGCGCTGCTCATCCTCCTGCAGGTCTTGTCAGTGACCATGGTATATGGTTTTCCATCGCGGTTCAGCTTCCTGGTCATCTCTTTACTTTATTTTGTTCAGGGTGTGGGCGTCGCTTATTTCATCCGAAAAAAAGGGAGGGTGGACTGCGGCTGTCTCGGGCCTCAGATCAGCTCCAAGCTAGGCTTTCCATTAATTGGGTTCAATCTGGCGATGGGACTCATGGGGTTGGCCTACAGCCATCCTGACTGGTTTGCGCATCGCCACTCATTTGATGTCACCGGTCTGCTTATGGAGGGGATGCTGCTGCTGCTATCGCTCTTTATCATCATAGGGGTTCCGGATGCCCTGCATGCGATCCGAATATACCGCGAGATTGCAGCAACTCATATTTCCAAAATAAAAAGGTTGTAAGGGGGCCGCGATGAACACCTTCTTCTGGATTTCATATACCATGCTGTGGATTCTGGTTGTACCTTTGGTCATTCTGAACCTGGTCCTGTTTCGGCAGTTGGGGATTATGGTGATGGGTACCGCGAGAGGCGTGAATCAGTCCGGTATTCCGGTCGGCCATAAAATCCCCGGGGCCACAACGACAACCCTGCGGGGTGCCGAGTGGTCCACAAGCGAGCTGATTGGCACGCCTTCCATCATGCTGTTTGGATCGCCGACGTGTAAGGAATGCGCCGATATTTTGCCGGATTTTAAGCGGATCGCCAGGATGAATAACGTGAAACCCATCCTTTTGCTATTCTCGTCCGCGGATTTGGCATCGGAGTATGTCCGAAAAATAGGTTATGACGATGAGGTGCTGATCGTTAGTTCGGAGTTTGCGAATCATCTCGATGTGCAGGTCACCCCTTATGCCTACGCGGTGGATATGGACGGTGTCATCAGGCATAAGGGATTGGTCAACAGTCGGGAACAGCTTGAAGCGTACGCGAAAGCATCAAGGGCTTCTTAAGACGAGGTGAGAGTATGTGGCGGAAGCCGGAGAACAAGGACGAAGAGATGCAGGTGGTGATCAGCCGGGTTACCCGGAAGATGAATCGGAAGTCGCTGTTGAATAAATTTGCGCAAAAAACGGCCGAGACGCTTGCCAAAGTATTAGTCCGTCCCGATGATAACGATATCGTTAAAATCTCGTTTGCTGCGGGGCCCTGCCGGCCTCCGCATGGACAATATTGCTCAGGCTGCGGCGCAGATGCCTCCTGTCCGTCGGATTATATTATTTGCACCCCCAAGACGGTGATCGACGATTGTAAAGGCTTATGCCCTTATCCTTCCGGCTGGTGGTATACGAGTGATCCTGCGGGACAACGGGCCAAGTGCCAGGATTGCATCTCGCGTTATGTACATCCGTATGTCGGAAGGAATTGGTGCTATCAGGGAGCACGGGTCTATGGGCGGTATGTAATCTGTGCATGCAGGTCAACGGAGTTGTATTGATAGAAAAGAGGGAAGTGATTCAAGCAATTTATGATGAAATCACTGCCTCCAACACATGATCGAGTCCGTTCCGGGCAGCCGGCAGGTTGCCCCATAGCGAGAGCTGCATCAAGGCTTTCGCGGCTTGCTCCTTCGGTTGTACAAGCTGTTCACATGGATAACGAATGTGACAAAATTCATTTCGGTGGTTTCGTACATCGTTCATACTGGGGTTCCAAAGACTGTGCATGTGGAGGAGGGAACATGTTGTCCAGAATAAGACGCGGAGATATGATACTGTTTGCCTTGATCCTGATCCTTGGCTCCTTCACGGGACTGCAGTGGTGGAAGCATAGCCATGTAGATTACCAGCAGGGAGAACTCAAGGCTTTGATTACAGTGAATGGCAAAGAATACGAGACTGTCCCGCTGACCGCGGACGAACGTATCATTGATATTAAAACCAAGTTTGGACACAACACACTGAAAGTGTATGACTACGGGATCCAGATGATATACTCGGATGCTCCGAAGCGAATTGCACTGGATATGGGATTTATCTCGGAACCCTACGAGCAGATCATCTGCGTACCGACTAGAGTCGTGGTTGAGGTGTTAGTTCCCGAACACGAACAGCGTGAGACGGAACTGGATGCCGTGGTAGGCTAAGATCAAGGTACTAGAGCGTATGACTACCATAAATTTTACTGAGAGCCGGGGGTTAATACCGGTTCTTTTCGTTATGTAGGACAATGGTGTAAATGCAAGGTTAGCGTAACTTTTTAGCAGAAAGAATAGTTATAATTAGAGAGGAAACGAAGTCAGATAACCACCATTTTCCGATGAATAAATCCGAAGGAGGCTGTTACATGCTTTCCATTGTGAAAGGACCGTACCTGCAAAACCCGACCGGGCACAGCATGACCGTGATGTGGGAAACGTCGCTCCCTGCAACTTCCAGGGTGGACGTCTTGCATGCTGAGAGAATACATAGCGGACATCAAGGGAACTACAAGCAGCCAGTTCACCTTTCGGTACTTTTGCCGATGGGTCTCCAACACGGATACACCAAATCAGCGTGGAGGGCCTCGAGCCCGGAACCACTTATTATTACAAGGTCTACTCCCAGCATGAATCGGATGAGATTGAGTCTGACTTTTATATGTTGAAGACGGCAGCAGGACAAGGTGAGCCATTCTCTTTTACGGTGACCAGTGAAACCGGAGGTTATAGCGGGTTCGATTCGTCGGGAGGACGTATTAATAATAGAATTTTCAGCCGAATGAAGCAGTATCGACCCGATATCGCATTGTTTGTAGGAGATGTCGTCCATGACGGGAAGAACGCCGAGGATTGGGACAAGTATTTCTTTGGACCAGGGCGTGATTTTTTTGTGGATACACCTTTTTACAGCTGCCTGGGAAATCATGAGGACAACGCGTCATGGTATTACGATCTGTTTGCATTTCCGGAGCCGAAGAATTTCAACGCATTTCATTACGGAGACGTTCATTTCATCTGCCTGGACAGCACGGATTTGATCAGAAAAGAAGATTATCCTCGCAGCTCCGGCGTGATGAGTCCGGGAAATGCGCAGTACGATTTCTTGGAACGTGAGCTCTCAACAAGTAATGATAGGTGGAAAGTTGTATATTTTCACTACCCGCCATATGTTTCAGGCGGATATCAAGTCGAGGATCTACGACAGCTTTCCCCGGTCTTTGAACGGTATGGGGTGGATCTGGTTATCAACTCGCATACAATTGTATATGAGCGAAGTCACCCATTGACGAAAGGGACCGTGGATTATGACAATGGCATCGTGTACATCGTAGCAGGCGGCGCCGGAGCCATGCCGGACTGGTTACTGCCCAAGAGGGAATGGCATACCTCGCAATCCTTGGCGGTGCCTCATTTTCTACAAGTCGTTGTAACGATGGACCGCTTGGAAGTGCGTGCCATCGATGATGAAGGGCGATTGTTTGATACGATGCGGATTCGAAAAAGCCCTGAGGGCAAGAGGGATTACACATAGAAGAGCTATGTCGATTGGAGGTCTCCAGTCAGAGCAGCAAAGGTGGAGAGATTATGGATATGATCGCATTGATATTGATTGTAGGCTTTTTATTCATTGTGGTATATTTGCGGGCGATCTGGAACGTATTGCTGGACATTCGAAACGAGTTAAGAAAAGATAACGACAGAGGGGCATGATTAGATGATGAACGAGAAAAAAGACTACTCCCACGTATACTGGATCGGAGGTTCCCCTTGTTCAGGCAAATCCACGATTGCCGAAATGATCACGAAAGATTACGGCTACACCTATTATCAATGTGATCTGTTCAACGAGAAGCACGTAAACGCATGCAATCCGTCGGAGCATCCCACCATGTTCCGTTTGAAGGATATGGGCTGGAATACATTATGGTCACGACCGGTTGAGCAGCAGATTCATGAGGAGCTGGAGTTTTATCGCGAGGAATTTCCGATGATCGTGGATGATATATCGGCCATGCCGGCCGGCCCCCCCATCATTGTAGAGGGAGCAGCCCTTTTACCTGAAAAAGTAGCACAGCTGGTATCCAGCCCGCATCAGGCAATATGGATCGTACCGGTTCCGGATTTCCAGAAGGAGCATTATGCGAAGCGCACATGGATCCACGATATTCTGAATCAATGCGATGATCCCGACAACGCGTTTCAGAATTGGATGGGACGAGATATCGGTTTTGCGGCATATGTGGCCAAGGACGCCATGAATCGGGGGTTCAAGGTTATATTCGTGGACGGAAACAGAAGTATTCAGGAGAACTATGAAGAGGTTAAACGGCATTTTAATCTATGAAAATATTAGGGAAATAAAATGAAGAAACTCAAAATTACAATTTTGGTTTTGTTGGTGTTCGTGCTTGCCGATTGACTCCAGAGGGGGAAGCCCGTGGAATTACCCGCTCGGAGCTAAAACATTATATTCCCAGGGACGGATAGGTAATTGTCTAATTTTAGTTAAGTAGTTCAAGGGGGGCGTCGCATGACCATAACGATACAAACTTCTCGTCTGCAATTGAAGACGATTGATCGGGATCGGGCAGGGGATGTGGTGGATTTTATCGTCAAGAACGATGAGCATTGGAAGGTATGGGAGCCAGCTAGAGAAGCTGAGTTTTATACCATCGATAAGCAGGCGGAGATACTGGGAGCGGAGAGTCGAAGCATAGCAGACGGATTTCTGTTTAAAGTGTGGCTGCATAAAGATGATGAGATTATCGGTTCGATTGCGATCAGCAATATCGTTCGGGGCGTCTTTCAATCGGCCCATGTGGGATACAAGCTGGCAAAGGCTCATACGGGGCAAGGGTATATGACCGAAGCGCTAAGGGCCGTGGTTGCCTATTGTTTTGATACGATGGGGCTGCACCGGCTGGAAGCTAACATTATGCCAAGAAACATAGCTTCGTTGAATGTAGCGAGAAGATTAGGCTTTTACGGAGAAGGACTGGCCATCAAATATTTGAAGATTAACGGCGTCTGGGAAGACCACCTACATATGGTAATCCGCAATGAACGCATGGAATAACGCATGAGAACGATATTTCTAGGGTGAATGGAGTTAGTGACGAAGGGATCCCTTATTGGGATGATCTCTATCTGGATGTTATTGTGCTTCCAGACGGAAAGCTCTTCATTCAAGATGAAGAAGAGCTTGAGGAAGCCTTACGCCAAGGGCATATTGAGTTTCAAGATTATAAGCTGGCTAAAGAAACGGCGGCAAAGATCATTTTGGAGATCCGGTCTGGAGAAAACAAGGTGATCAACAATAGTATCAGGCACTTTTGGCAATTGATTACGGATATAGGGGGGTGTAGCTCTGAAGAGTAGACGTCGAGTTGGTTTATGGATCTGTATAGTTTGGATGGTATTAGTTTTGTGCTCCTGCCAGAGCGAAGGGGAAAAGGTAGAGCATGTTGAGGCTTTTATTGTTGAAAATACAATAATGAATGCTGGTGGATTCTATGTGCCTGCAGGTTATAAAAAAGTGAATTCCATTACCAACCATGAAGATAATCGAGGAGCAACGCTGTCGCGAGTACGGGCGATTGAAGACTATTATGATAGCGACGGAAACTTTATTCTAACAAAGGTGTACGATCAGAGTCATAAACGATTGAAAAATCTACAGACGGAGGATACAAACAATCTCGAGCAGGAGCTTGATCAACCTCTAACCATCCACATCCCTGATGATCATGCTTGGAAACCTGTCCAGTTAACCGATGAACAAAAGGATGAGGTTAAAGCCCATGTTATGAAACACACCAAAGATCTGTGAGACTATTGTAATTGAAGCTACAAGGAGGCCTAACATGCTTCAAGTAGAAGTCAGGCGACCAAATCGCGGCGATATAAAAGCTATGGAGCATTTTTTCAGGTTCGTAATTACCGATACTTTTGCCAAAGAAGGCTTGGTAGATTTACTGGAGGATATTGAACAGGAGATTGACAGCAAAAATAGGTACCTGAACGCAGATTTTGAAACGAACGGAGAGCAGAGATATTTTCTCATCGGACTGCTAGATAGCAGCATTGTGAGCTGCATCGAGTATGGACCATCTAATGCATTGATCCGGGAAGCTACCGATGGGAGATTGCGTGATGTGGTTGAAATCGGAACGGTATTTGTTCATCCGGATTGCCAACAGCAAGGGATCGGAAATCTAATGTTAAATATCATGTATCTTACGCTTCTCAATAAAGGATTGACGGAATTTTGTTTGGATAGCGGATACGCTCGTGCACAGAAGATATGGAAGAAGAAGCTGGGTGAACCCGATTATGTCCTACAGGACCATTGGGGGAGTGGAGTTGACCATATGATATGGAAACGAAGACTCGCAGATGTTCCAGTTATATTCAGTTTATAAGGCGCTTAATTCCACTAACGAAACAGGGTGAACGGTCTGGTTCAGAGTAAGGAATAATACATTTTATTTATTGAATAAAAATGCATATTAACGTATATTTATTCCTAACATATTTGTAGGAGTGATTTACGTGCATAAGAGAATCGAGGAGCTTACCTTAAACGCTTGGCCAGCGCTCCAAACCTTGACACAACAGGGATGGTTGTTACGATTTGCAGACGGCTATACCAAGAGATCCAACTCAATTCAAGCTCTCTATACGGAGTCTTCGATCGACCTTAATAGCCAGATTGAACAATGTGAGCGTTTATATGTTAAGGCCGGACTTGACGTCGTATTTAAAATCACACCATTCAATCCGCAGGAACTCGATCCTATTTTAGAATCCAGGGGTTATACCCTATTGGATCCTACCAGTCTTCGAGTATTGGCTCACTTGGATGATATGGAGTCCCCATCCCATAAGGAAGTTCAGATCGAAGACAAGCTGACCGATGAATGGCTGGATGTGCTTGCGGACTTAACCGGAATATCCGAGAAGAACAAGGCTGTAAAAAGAAAGCTGTTTAACTATTCCGTGATACAATATGGATTCTTCATCCTATATGATCGTACTGAACCTGTAGCATGCGGAATTGGTGCATTGGAGCAGGGCTATGTAGGAATATATGATCTGGTTACCGCTCCGGCCTGTCGAAATCATGGGTACGGCAAACAGTTAATGTTACATATTCTGCATTGGGCCAAGAAACATGGGGCTACAAGCAGCTATTTACAGGTGGTACAGAATAATTTTGCCGCAAGCCGATTGTATGATCATCTTCAGTATAAAGAGATCTATTCCTATTGGTATAGGCACAAGCATATCGAAGGGTAAGCACAACCATAATCATGGATGTTCATAAGTCTGCTGCTTACTTGAACAAAGGGTTACTCAATCTGAGGAACGGTTGTATAATCATGGAAGATGACTGATGCGGATATCCCGGCTTTAGATGATGTTATCTAAGTAGGGTGTTTTTGTCTACGAACTTTTATTTGGCTGCAGATTAAGACGTGAAGGTTACTTACGATGCGGAAAGTTGGTGTATCCATGTTTGATTTATCGTCGAAATATTATGACGTGATTTACAGCTTTAAGGATTATGAGCAGGAGGCGCAGCAGGTCCGGCAATATATTAGAAGACAGGGTAAGGATTACCGGACTTTACTCGACGTTGCCTGTGGAACCGCGGAACACGCCTTTTTCTTAAAGCAGCACTATACGATCGATGGTATCGATTTAAATCCGGAATTCGTTTCGATCGCGAAGTCGAAAAATCCGGATGGTCATTAT
Organism: Paenibacillus sp. QJM3NY_38; assembly: GCF_056173265.1. Taxonomy (NCBI): domain Bacteria; kingdom Bacillati; phylum Bacillota; class Bacilli; order Caryophanales; family Paenibacillaceae; genus Paenibacillus; species Paenibacillus sp. QJM3NY_38. The sequence continues at coordinate 4,206,314 of NZ_CM149665.1, read as the reverse complement.
TCGGTTGCCGACATGACCCGTTTTCGCTTGGACCGGAAATATGATGTGATCTTATGTCTGTTCAGCTCCATCGGGTATGTGAAAACGCTGGATCGGTTGGTGCAGACCCTAACGCAGTTTAAGGAGCATCTGAACGAGGAGGGTGTCATTCTGGTTGAGCCGTGGCTGACACCGGATGTCTGGACCACCGGAAGAGTGGACACGATCATGACCGAGCATCGCGGGATCCATATGAGCAGGATGTCCCATTCGGACCGCGAAGGCGATATTTCGATCATGAAAATGGAGTATTTGTTTGGAAGCGAGCATGGTATCGAGCATTATACGGAGGAGCATCGCTTGGGGCTCTTTACCGTGAAAGAGATGATCGAGGCATTCCAGGAAGCGGGCCTTCGCGTGGAGCACGATCCGGAAGGCATGATTGGAAGAGGCATGTATATTGCACAAAATGTGAAGTAAGGAGGACCTTGTATTATGTACATCCATAGGCCGCTGGCAGACGAGGATCTATCAACGTTATGCAGCTTTCCTCAGACGCCGGAGGAGCTGTTTTATGTTAGTCCCAGATCGGAGTTCCCTTGGACGCCGGAGCAAGTCTTGAGTTTGCTGGAAAATCGATATGATCCCACGGTTATTGTTGAAGAATCTAGTGGGCAGGTAGTGGCTTACGCAAATTTTTATGAGGATATTGATCAATCTCTGTGGCTTGGCAATGTTATTGTTGCTCCGTCGCATAGGGGAATGGGAGCCGCGCAGAAGCTGTTACAGACCATGATGGATATAGCCAAAGAGAAATATGGAATGTCTCGCTTTTATCTTAGCTGCCATAATACCAATTCCAGAGGGCTTGTTTTTTATCATAAACTTGGTTTTGAGCCCTACGATGTCCGAATTACGACGTTTGATGATGATCGGAAGATGATTACCATCCAGATGAGGCTGAATTTGGTCTGAGCTGGAAGGAATATTTAAAGCCGTTCAACTGTTGAGCCTGATGGTACTTATACTCGGGCCGGTCAATTGATGCCATCGTCATGGGCCAGGGAACATAAGCAAATCAATACAGGAGGCTAAATTGAACCACAAGATAAATATCGATGCTCAAGAAATATCCTTTACAATTGAATGTGAGGACATCCTGCTCAGGGAATATATGGTGAAAGATGTTGATGCGATCTTTAAGATCACGCATGAACCGGAGATCAGACAGTTCCTGCCCGGTTGGGATGTACCCAGGGAACAGCGGCTTGAATGGTTAACCAACTATGAAATTGTGGAGAATCGGCAGTTCTTGCAGGCTGTTCAAAACGGCGGGGATGTGGGAGAGCTTCGTCTGCGACTAGCCATGGTCTTGAAAGCAACAGACGAATGTATCGGCTGGTGCAATACAGGTCCTAAAGAGGAGCTGCCCCAGCCCAATCGAGAAATTATGTACGGAATCTCGAATCAGCATTACAATAAGGGATATACCACCCAAGCTGTAAGGGCATTAATCCAGTTTTTGTTCCAAAATACAAGCGAGCGCGAGCTGAGTGCATTAGCCGTTCTTCATAATCATGCCTCCAATAAAGTGATCCAAAAATGCGGGTTTAAGTATGTGGGCGAAATTGAGCTTGAGCAGGAGCGGCATCATCTCTATAAACTCCGAAGAGAGAGTTAAGGAGGTATTATGAAACAGCTTGCTTTGGGTGCAGGGTTCTTTATTTTGATCGAATTGCTTCTATTTATGCTCTTCGGAGTAGACGAATGGGTCATGATAATACTGGCAGTAGGGGTAATCATTACATTGTTATTGTTAATACTTGTTCGTCTAACGGAGCTGGTAAAGAGTAACAGGGATCGTCTAAAGCACCAACAAAGGCAGAAGATTCGGGAATTGAATCAACAATCCAGATTGGAATAAGTAAGCAGCATGTAAGGAGGGCAGCTGTGCGTTACAACGTTATTTTATTTGATGCAGATGAAACCTTATACGACTATGCCAAGTCGGAGGCTTTTGCGTTATCCGGCGTATTTGGCGAAATTGGTCAGGAGTGCACGGATGCCATCGTAGACAGCTACAGACGCATTAATCAGCAGTTGTGGAGTGATTTTGAGCAGGGGAAGGTTACACAGCGTGAATTGCGTACGGCCAGGTTCGAGCGTCTGTTGGCAGAACACGGCATTACGTGCGCCTTGGATGCCGATGCCTTTAGCGATGTTTACATAAAATATTTAGGGCAAGGCTCCTTCCTAATGGAAGGGGCGGAAGAGCTGTGCAGACAACTGACCGAGCGCGGTCAACGAATGGCGATCATTACGAACGGAATTAAGGAGGTGCAGTTTAACCGTATTAGCCGATCGTCGTTATGCGATTCCTTTGAATGCATCATTGTTTCAGAGGATGCAGGGTCCCAAAAGCCTCATGAAGGCATATTCGATTATGCCTTTGATAAGTTGAACCATCCCGACAAGAGCGAGGTTCTTATTGTTGGTGATTCACTAACTTCCGATATACAAGGAGGTATTCGTTACGGGATCGACACCTGCTGGTATAACCCGCTGCGCAAGGCAAACCCGACAGCCATTCAACCTAAATATGAGATTCATTCCCTTATGGAGCTGCACGATATCCTTTCATTTGAGTGATGTCTTTGTATCCTGCACCCGCTGCGGCTTCGTCGAAGTATTCAATCCCGATGTCCTCAGAGGCCATAAATCCGGAGTGCTGGGAACGGTACTCGATATAATCTGGCGTTAACTAAAAACATTTCATCAAAGGAGTTTGAACATGATACAGGCATTTATTTTTGACATGGATGGGGTTATTATTGACAGTGAACCGCTTCACTTTGAAGTCGATATTCAGGTGATGAACGACTACGGATCGGCGATAACCCATGAACAGCTGGAGCAGTATGTAGGTATGACCAATCCGGAGATGTGGGCAGCCATTAAGGATGAACATCAGCTTACCCAATCCGTTTCGGAAATCATTGAATACCAATTGTCCAATAAAATTGAAATGCTTACTTCCCGGGAAATGGAGCCTATTGATGGCATACGGGAGCTCCTTGCGGAGCTTAAAGCACGAAACATACCGGCGGCTATAGCATCTTCATCGCCACCTGTATTTATTTCAGCCGTTTTGCGTAAGTTTGATCTCCTGGATCATTTTCAATGCGTTGTGAGCGGTGAAGAAGTGGAGAAGGGAAAACCGGCGCCGGATGTATATCTGAAGGCGGCTGAATTGCTCGGTGTGGATCCGGAGCATTGCATGGTGCTTGAGGATGCAAGGCACGGCGTTGCTGCAGCGAAGGCGGCTGGCATGAAATGCATCGGCTTCGTGAACCCGAATTCGGGGAATCAGGACTTATCGCAGGCCGATCATGTGGTGAACTCGGTCCGAGAAGTCCCGCAAATTTGTCAATTTGAATAGCACATGGTCTTAGAACTTGGCAGCCTGGCCGCGCATTGCGGCTAAGCTGTTTTTTTGTTTTTGGTCCAAATGGTTATAAACTCAACTTATTGATCATAAAACTCGTTTATACTATATCTACTATATTATATCTACTATTAGTATCTAGACCTAAGTCTAGGTTCATTATCGTCTGAAGACGGAAGTCATCCTTTCCCAATCATGATATCCTTTCATTAACATGATTTCGGAGAGGAATGTGAACGGATGAATTTGATTTTAAATGTAACCAACGATATCGCACAGCATACGGGCTGCCAAGTAGAAAGCCTAGCAGAGGAGACAAGGCCAGATGGATTTTTTACGTAATTTAGGCGATATCGGATTATTTATTCATGCTATGATCGATGCGATTATTTTTCCGATTCCGGCTCTTTTCTCGCAATTGTCTTTAAGTGCATTGAGTCCAGATCGTGCGATCTGGCTTGCCACGATCGGATTTGTCGGCTGCCTGATCGGAACGCCGATTGGTTATGGAATCGGCAAGGTTTCCGGAAATTTGGTCTTAACCAAGATCATGAAGAAAAAATGGTACGATTCGGCCACCACTTTGTTCACCAAGCATGGGGAAGCCGCTATTCTTGTCGGTGCGTTTACGCCGATTCCGTTCAAAATCTTCACCATCCTCTCCGGTTGTATGAGTTATCCTTTATGGAAACTACTCAGTTACGCAGCCCTCGGGCGTGCCGTGAAGTTCTATACCGTAGGTATCCTGTTCTACGTGTACGGGCGTGCTGCAGAGCATATGGTGGACGGTGTACTTACGATCATTCTACTGTCTGTAGGTGCTCTGATAGGAGGGATCTGGCTGACAGTGCGTCTTGTCAAGAACCGCAAGAAGAAACGTGCGGAGGTCCCTGTTGTGCAGGGTCCACCAGAATCGACGGATGTAACGGCAGGTGAAGAGTAATGATAGAACGATTGCGGAGATTCGATCATCGGGTATTCGTCTGGTGCAACCAGACCATCAGCAACAGAGCTTTTGATCGGTTGTTCGGAGGTATCACCCATCTCGGTGGAGCCACCTTCACGATCCTGAGTGCACTGCTCATCGCCTGGGTAGCGTTTGAAGCATGGGACATAACGGCATATCAGAGTGCCATTGCCTTAACCGTTAGCCATCTGATTGTTGTCCTCATCAAGAAGATCGTCAGAAGAGATCGCCCATTCCGGGTTCTGGAGCAGGTGAAGATTGGAAATTTCCCATTGAAGGACTATTCATTCCCGTCAGGACATACCACAGCGATCTTTGCCGTGATTACACCACTGCTCTTTCTGGTATCACCGCTGCCGACGATACTGCTGCTTATCCTGGCTGTGCTGGTCGGTCTATCCCGTATTTATTGGGGATATCATTACCCGACGGATTGTCTCGCAGGCAGTCTGATTGGATTCGGTTCAGGATGGCTGGTCGTTTACCTGATGCATGTCATTGGAATCACATAACGTTAGATAAGGAGTAATATTCATGAGATCCATATATGAGCAAAAAATCATCATATTAACCGGAAGTCTGGGAGAGGGTCACAACCAGGCATCAAAGGCCATTGTGGAATCAGCAAAAAGAAACTACCCTCATCTGCGCGTTAAAGTCATTGATTATATGGAGTTAACCCATCCGCGGCTGCATGTGGCCGGTCAGTTTTTCTTTATGCAGTGGATGAAGCATTTCCCATCCGTTTACGGCTATTTATTTCAAAAAACGCGCGAGGAAAACACGCTCATCCATATGCTGAAACGCTTCAGCACCTTCAGTCTTCACAAGCTCAGCACGATGCTGGAAACGGAAAATCCGGCTATCGTGGTCAGCACGTTTCCGCCGGCAGCAGCAGGGATGTCTCTGCTGAAAGGGATGGGCTTTACCAATGTACCGACGGCAACCGTCATGACGGACCATACGGATCACAGCTACTGGATACACGCTCATACGGATTATTACATGGTTGGTTCCGATGTGGTGCAGGTTGCGTTGGAGCGCAAAGGCGTGCCAAGCGAAAAGATTTCCGTAACCGGCATCCCCGTCAATCCGCTGTATAGTCAGCCAATGGATCCCGGACGGCTCCGAGCTCATTATGGCTTGCGTCCATCCGAGCAGGTTGTGTTGATCATGGGCGGTGGAGAAGGGATGATCGATAAAGAAATTATCGAGCTCTTGAAATCAAGGTCATACCCGGAGGATGTTCGGTTTATGGTCGTGTGCGGCCGTAATATGAAGTTGTATCAAGCTTTGCTGGAGGAGTTTGCTGGTCATCCGCAAATCACTGTTATGGGTTATGTGGATCGCATGCATGAATTGATGGCGATAGCGGACCTGATGGTGACAAAACCGGGAGGACTCACGATTTCCGAGGCGTTAACGATGGAGCGGCCGATGCTGTTAGTAAAACCCTTGCCAGGCCAAGAGCAGGATAATGCGGATTATCTGGTTGGAATAGGCGTGGCACGGCAGGCCATGGCCGGTGAATTGAAGCATCAACTGCTGACATTAATTAAGAGTCCGTCCTTGTTGCGAGAGATGAAACGACAGGCCGCCTTGAACACGCATAAAGATTCGGCTTTGCTGGTCCTGACAAGACTGATGGATATACAGCAGAATCAGCGCTTTTCCCGTGAATGGTCTGAAGAGGTGAATCCGGTGCCCTACGAGGTCCTGAACAGAGAAGTTTATGTAAATGAAACGCTGCAACATTACTATGACAGTTATCGGTAAGATGAAGGAGTTTTCCCATGAATTTGTTTGAATTGGTTGAGCAGTTATTTGAACAATATGGTTATCTAGTGTTATTGATTGGGCTCCCCCTTGATTTTATTGCTCTTCCAATTCCTCCTGGAAACAGCACATTGACCTATACCGGTTTTTTAACCTATAAAGGAATTATCGATATGGTACCTGCAGTTGGATCTGCTTTTATGGGAGCGGCCATGGGGTTAACCATTACCTATATCCTGGGATACAAACTCGGGATGCCGCTTATCGAGCGATATGGAAAATGGCTATTTATCAAGCCGTCCCTTGTAGAGAAGACGCAGGCCTATTACAACAAATATGGAAATAAGCTGCTCATTATTTGTTTTTTCATACCCGGGGTCAGGCAGTTTATCGGGTATTTTATCGGCATGATTCGGGTTCCCTATCGGACGGTGTGGCTGTATGGATATACGGGCGTGGCTGCATGGGTATTGGCTTTTTTCAGCATTGGTTTTATATTCGGCGAGCAGTGGCAGTACATTCTGAACGTGGTGGAGCATTATTTGAAAGTGATCTTCATTTGCCTGGCCAGTTCATTTGTCGTTTTGCTGGTGTGGAGTCGTATAAAACGCGAGAAGGCCAAGAAGTTGGCCAAAGTGACCAGGAATGAATAATGATATAATTAAAATGAATACTTGAAAAAGATGGCCCAGCAATGTGGATGCATGGATCTGTGCTGGGTTTTTAGATTTAGGACGAGCCTGGCGGAATTTATGATATATTCTAAATAAGTCAACGGCAGCGCATACATAACGAGTTAGAAAAAATACGGGTGTAGTTAGGGGCAGACCATGAGCAAAGTCATACCTTTATTCAGAGTGTTTGATGAACCGAAGGCAAGGGAATTCTATATTCACTATCTTGGTTTTACTTTGGATTGGGAACACCGCTTTGATGAAACGGCACCGCTTTACATGCAAATATCAAAGGAATCGGTAACGATTCATTTGACGGAGCATTACGGTGACTGTTCCCCGGGAGCAGCTATTCGCGTGGAGATGGCGGGGATTGAGGGGTTTCACGAACAGCTGTTAAACCAGAACTATCCGTATTCCAGACCCGGGATAGAGATTGCGCCATGGAACAGCAAAGAGCTATGTGTCACAGATCCATTCGGCAACCGAATCACTTTCTACGAGGAGTTGGAACCCAAGTGAAGAAGCTAAACAGGATGCGATTTGAACAAGCCAGGCAATATATGCTGCACCGGGCCAGGGATCTTGAACGGTCATTGTTCCGGTATGATTTCGAGAACGAGTCGTTTACGGACGTGTTGACTGAGTTGGATAGCTATCAGAATGAGGACGGTGGATATGGTCATGGACTTGAGCCTGATCTTCGGTGCAGAGAGTCATCTGCTCTGGCAACAACCAGAGCGCTGGAGATTCTTCGCTTGAATCCAGATCATCCGGAGCGGAACGAACGGGTAATATCCGCTTTAAAGTATCTCGAGCATTCCTATGTGCCAGAACGGTCAGGGTGGGATATCATCCCTAAGGAAGCCGAGCAGTCTCCAAGGGCGATATGGTGGCAGTATGGTGCCTTCAAAGATCATTGGGGAAATCCGAATGCGGATATTATCGCCTATTTTATCGACGAGCGGGAGTTATACCCTTTGGAGTTTTTGGAATCAAGGATTGATTATGCTGTGAACTACCTGAAACAATCCAGCGATCTTCATGAAATGCATGAATTGTTTTGTTATTTGCGTTTGAACGAAAGATTGTCAACAGAACAGGCGTCCGAGATCGGAGAAACACTTGAGGTCTTCATGGATCATTGCATAAGCAGGGATCCTGGCAGCCGCGAGGGATACGGAGCAACGCCCCTCAGTATTATGGATTCGCCGGATTCGCCCTATTTTGCCAAATACCGCGAGCTTCTTCCGCTGGAACTGGATGAGCTTATAGGGAATCAAGGGGAAGATGGTGCCTGGGAGCCCAATTGGAGCTGGTACCAGTACGAAGAGGTATGGCCGTTGGCCAAGGAGGAATGGAAGGGCGTTCTGACATGGAATGCACTTCGGACGCTGCGTAATTTTGAACGGATTGAGGGAGTTTGACATCGAATCCCTGGATAAAACAGAAATGGCTCGGTTCCCATACAGCGGACGAGCCATTTTTTTAATATAGTTGTTGAAAGCATGAATCCATCTAAAATCCATATCATGTCAAATATTCAAGTGAGTATCTTGCAAGAGGAAGCAAACAAGTAAAGTCGGCGTAATCCTTCCTCGATTTCTTCGGATGACAGGTTTCCATATCCTAACACGATACCGGTTGTACGCAGGGGGCTAGAGGATGAGATTCTGTAATTCGATACAGGCTCAACACGGAACCCGTAAGAAGCCGTGTCATTCCATGGAAGAAGGGCGTAGGGCTGTGGATGGAAAATAATCTGTAGATGCATTCCCGCATCATCGCCGAGAACGGAAATATCTGCTCCGAATAAGTGCTGAAGCTGCTCCGTCATGACATTGCGCCGTTTCTTGTACATTTTCTTCATCGTATGGATATGCCGTTCCAGATACCCATCCAACATGAATTGGCTTAATGCTTTTTGAATGATGTACGGAGTATGTAAATTCAATTTATCTTTCATTTCGGCAATGGTATCGGTTAGACTCGGTGGTACAATCATAAATCCGATCCGAAGGCTGGGCGACAGCGTTTTGCTGAATGTTCCTACATAGATAACCCTTGAAGGTGACAGCGTCTGTAGAGGAGGCACAGGGATCCCTCGAAGCCGGAACTCGCTGTCATAGTCATCCTCGATAGCGAAAGAGTCGGCTTCCTCCAGCATCCCTATGATCTGATGTCTCCGCTGAATGGATAATACGCTGCCGGTTGGAAACTGATGTGATGGCGTTAATAAAACCAGATGACCTGGAGCGATACTCGACAAGGCGTCGACGCGCATTCCGCTATGATCAACCTCGACCGGAACAAGATTATAGTTCATCGTCTGAAAAATATCCCGGGTAATATCGATTGTCGGGTCTTCGATATAGATGGAATGAAACTTGGAAGATAACGATTTGGCAAGGAGAAGGAACCCTTCAGTGGCACCGGACACAATCACAATTTGTTCGGGTGAGCATTGGATGCCTTTAGCCCGGAATACATAGTCGCAGATGGCAGAGCGCAGCGTCGAATCCCCTTTGATGTGACCGTAATCATGGTCTTCATATTCGGAAGATTCAGAGGCTGCTTTCAAATACTTGGCCCAGATGTGTCGTGGAAACATGTTCCGATCGGGAACGCCCGTGGCAAAATCAATGACGTGTTCATGCTGAGTGGTTGTCTGCCTCTGGAACGGCTGCTTGCTCGAAGAGGGAGCGGTACGCGGATTGGGAACGGGGATGATACCTTCCGCTACATAGGTGCCGGAGCCTACACGCCCCTCCAGATATCCTTCAGCCGTCAGCTGCTCATATACCTCAATGACGACATTGCGCGCAATCCCCCATTCTTTTGCCAGAACGCGCGTAGGAAGCAGACGAGTTCCGGCTGTCAGTTGTCCCGATTCGATGATCCTTCGCAACTGCTGACATATCTGACGGGTTACCGTCAGTTTAGATTCACGGTCGATCTGAATGCCGTACACCGTATCCCTCCTCTAATTGGTTCCTCCAAATTCCTTATCATTGGATCTCATCAGAGACCATTCTCCTTATTATAATGATGACGAACTGATTCGAAAAGGGAGGAAATATAACAATGAAACGAATGTTAGGCAGATCGCAAATATCGGTAAGTCCGCTCGGTCTGGGCTGCTGGGCCATAGGCGGGAAATTTACATTGGACGGCTTGGCGGATGGATGGGGAGAGGTGAATGAACGCGAATCCATAGCGGGGATTCACGCTGCGTTGGAACGGGGCGTTAACTTTTTTGATACTGCAGATGTATACGGAACGGGCCATAGTGAACGGGTCCTGGGCCAAGCGTTAAAGGGAAGGCGGCAGGAAGCGGTGATTGCCACCAAATTCGGTTTTACGTATGATGAGTCAACAAAGGAGGTTTTCACTCGTCACAATGTTTCAGCGGATTATGTCCGCAGCGCTTGCGAGCGATCACTTCAACGCCTGGACACTGATTATATCGATGTCTATCAAATTCATGTAGGCGGATTAAGTCTTGGCGAGGTGGAGTCGGTGATTGATACCTTGAACGGTCTTCGTCAAGATGGGCTGATCCGAACATATGGCTGGAGTACATGGGATGTGGCCAATGCAGAATGGTTTGCTCGAAAATCGGAAGCCGCGGCAATTCAACATGTGCTGAATGTTCTCAGTGACGACAAGGAGATGCTTGCCCTCTGTGAGCGTTACGGTTTAGCAAGCATCAATAATACACCTTTGGCTATGGGGCTCTTAAGCGGGAAATTCAACCATGACTCCAGGTTCAGTGATCAAGATGTAAGGGGGAGCGGTCACGATTGGGTTTCCTATTTCAAGGATGGTAAACCGGTACCATCGTTTCTGGCTAAACTTGAGGCGGTTCGAGAGATTTTAACCAGTGAAGATCGGACTTTGGTGCAAGGGGCGCTGGCATGGATTTGGGGGAGAAGCCACGTCGCGATCCCGATTCCGGGTTTTAAAACGAGGAAGCAAGTGGAGGAATTGACTGGGGCCGCTCTTTTCGGACCACTATCGGACGGTCAAATAAACGAAATTGAAGATATAATGGGCTCGTTGTAAAATGCTATTATCATTACTATACGAATGATTCAAAAAATGATGGTCAAGGAGTGAGGGAACATGGACTTGAGATACCCGATAGGACAATTTGAATGGGAAGGGCCATCGACGCCTGAACAGAGGGAGCTCTGGATTGAAGAGATTAAGAGCCTGCCGGAGAAACTGAGGGCTGCCGTGCAGGGGCTAAGCCAGGAACAGCTGGATTTATCATATCGAGATGGAGGCTGGAGCATCCGACAGGTCGTTCACCATCTGGCCGACAGTCATATGAACAGCTATATCCGGTTCAAACTTGCTTTGACGGAAGACAACCCAACGGTTAAGCCTTATGACGAGCAGAAGTGGGCAGCCCTTGAGGATTCAATGACGGCGGATGTTGATGCTTCACTCGTTTTGATTGATGGCATACACGCCAGATGGGTCGCTTTATTAAACATCATGAATACCGAGGACTATCTCAGAACGTTCTATCACCCCGAGAACCAGCGAAAAACGAGCCTGGAATACGCAACGGGCATGTACGCCTGGCACGGTAAACATCATACTGCACATATCACAACTGCAAGAGAACGCTTGATACTGTGAGTTTTCAGATGATTCTGCTCCGTCAACTGGCGGAGTTTTTGTTTGCCATCATGTCGTGATATCTAACTTGATTGTCGCAATTTTACACTGTGAATCGGGCGGTTCGTGTGATAGATTAATGGCATGATGTCTTAATATTAGATACTGAGGTGACGAGAATGATTAGAATCGGAAAAATTAGTTATTGGCATGTACACGCGTGGGATTATACGAAACAAGCGCAGGAGCATCCGGATGCTCAAATCGTAGCGGTATGGGATGAGAACCCGGGGCGCGGAAGAGAAGCTGCAGAGAAGCAAGGCGTACCTTTTTATGAGTCCCTGGACGACATGCTGCAAAGTGACGATATCGATGCCGTGATCGTGGATGCTCCGACATCCATGCACAGAGAAGTCATGTTGAAAGCTGCGGCGGCAGGCAAACACATATTCACGGAAAAAGTAATTGCGGCCACCCTGCAAGAGGTCAACGATATCATCAATGCCGTGAATGAGCACCAGGTCAAATTAACGGTATCGCTACCGCGGCTGAATGACGGCTATACCTTGGCGATCCGCGAGGTATTGCAGCAAGAGCTGCTTGGCACCGTAACACTCGTTCGTGTACGCTTGTCTCATAATGGCGCGACTGCCGGTTGGCTGCCTGAGCATTTCTACAGCCTGGAGGAGTGCCGTGGAGGCGCATTAATCGATCTGGGATGCCATCCGATGTATTTGACACGCTTGTTCCTCGGTGAAGAAGCGGTTGATGTCCATGCGAATTTCGGATACATCACGGGTAAAGAGGTGGAAGACAACGCCGTTGCTACGCTTTCTACGGCTACGGGAGCTGTCGGTGTGGTTGAAGCCGGATTTGTAAACAACTTCTCGCCATTTACAATTGAAATTCATGGTACGGACGGAACGATTCTGTACGGAACGCCTGACGACAAACTTCTGATTCGTTCAACGAAAAAAGAAGAGTACAAGGATGCCTGGGTAGAGCTGCCGGTGCCTGCGAATCGTGCAAGTGCATTTGAGCAATGGATTTCCCATATTCAAGAAGATACCATTGCAGAGGAAAATATCGCATATGCGGTTGAATTAACCAAACTGATGGAAGCCTCCAACCGTTCGGCCAATGAGCATCGCGCCATTCGTTTGGATGAACTGCAAGCATAAGAGCATAAGATACAGGGATGATGCATCAGGATGAATAACCATTTTCCATACGAATTGATGAAAGATCGGCAGGATGCCTTGGAGCGACTTGACCTGAGAGTTTATTGGGGACGTTATGAAATCCGTGTTCTTCGGTTTCATCTCACCACCTTTCCGCCAGGAAAGATTGTCTCTTTCCATAAGCATGCGGAGTATGAATTTCATTTCATACCCCGCGGCAAGGGGAGCGTTATTATGGAAGAAGAGCCTTATGCGCTGCGGGAAGGCATGTTTTATCTAACAGGTCCGAATGTGCTTCATTATCAGGAGGCGGATGCAGCGGAGCCGATGGATGAATTATGTCTGCACGTGGACATTATTCCGCGCGATGAGGTGTCCGATCATGAGAGTCCGGCACTGCCTCCTTCGGATCCATGGGAAATGGCGGAAGCCGATGACTGTATGGAGAAGCTGAGAGGATTACCGCTGAAGCCAACGATGGATATCCATCGTGCGATGCCTTATTTCCTTGAGGCTTATCAGGCTTCTCAAGAGAAGTATTCGGGTCTGTATACAACGATTAAACAGTGCATTATTCAGATACTGCTGCGCGCTGTACGCGCATATGAATCCGAGCCATCGGAAGCGGAACTGCCTTCACGGGATATGAAGGCTTACCGCTATCAATTGGCACTGGAGTATATTCATGCGAACTCTTCGGGAGAGGTTGTATTGGATGACGTCGCGGAGAAGCTGCATATCAGCTCAAGACAGCTGCAGCGAATATTCAAGGAGCAAGCGGAAGGGCAGTCCTTCAGCGAAATACTGGAGCATGTCCGCCTTGAAGCCGTATGCAGGAAGCTGATCGATACCAATTGGTCGATTGATAAAATCGCAATGCACGAAGGCTTCTCAAGCGGAAGTTATTTGCATACCGTATTTCGAAAGAGATATGGATATACGCCATCAACATATCGGGCAATGAATGTGAAATTGTAGGGGGAGTATCAGCCATGAGCAAAACCATTCGAATTGGAATTATTGGAAGCGGCGGCATTGCGGGGGAGCATGCAAAATACTATAAACAAATCGACGATGTGCAGATTGTCGCTGTAGCTGATATTTTACCCGGCAGAGCCGATCAATTTATTGAGCGCTGGGGGCTTCAGGGAGCGATCGGATTTGATGATCACCGCAGATTGTTGGATCTCGACCTGGATGGCGTGAGCATCTGTACGCCAAACGTTGCGCATTATAGCACCACGGTTGATGCGCTGTCAGCGGGCAAACACGTAATGCTCGAGAAACCGATGTCGGTCACGTTGGATGAAGCCATCGAGATGGTTCAGATTTCGAAAAAAACCGGAAATATGCTCAACGTCGGCTTCCAGCCGCGTTATGATCCGAATATGGGCATCATTAAGAATCTGATTCAAAAGGGCGAGCTAGGAAAAGTGTATTATGTGGAAACCGGAGGCGGCCGCCGCCGTGGAATGCCGGGTGGAACGTTTGTCCGGCAGGAGATTTCAGGGGCAGGCGCCATGGCGGACATTGGCTGTTATTCCTTGGACATGGCCCTGAACGCGCTTGGATATCCCAAGCCGTTAACGGTATCCGCGTATACATCGAATTATTTTGGAACAAATCCCAAATACCACTCCGAATCCAGTGCGTTTAATGTTGAGGATTTCGGCGTAGCGATGATTCGATTCGAAGGAGACCTTGTGCTTAACTTCAAAACGTCATGGGCTATGCATATGGATACCCTGGGGGCGACGATGTTCCTGGGCACGGATGCGGGCATGAAGATTACCCCGGCAGGTTCAGGCCCTTGGAGCGGTGTGTGGGACGGGAAGGTAGGATCAATCTCCATGTTCCATGATATCCAAGGTCATCATACCGAGAGCGCCATACCGCTGGTCCATCATGAGCTTAACGTATTCCAGGAGAAAATCAAGGATTTCGTAAGCGCTGTGCGTGAAGGCAAGCCGGCGCCGATCCCGGGAGAGCAGGTGCTTCGGAATCAAGCGATTCTGGACGGTATTTTGCGTTCTTCCCAGAGCAAAAAAGAGGTTGAGATTCATATTCCGGACTTGGATTGATAGTGAGAAAGCCGCGCTTGCAGCGCGGCTTTTTTATGTGCATGATTATACATGCGAGGTGATATATTTAACATATAAAGCTTCCATTTTTTAGATGGATATGATAGTATGAATGCGAACAATTGTTCCTCGAACGTTTTGGAATGGCCCCATACATAATATCCGGAATGAAGGATGGTGCAGACCTGATGACTGATCGATATGCTGAAATCGATGAGGTAATCGCGTATATTCACAACAATATTTATGAGCCCCTTCCGTTATCAACACTGGCGAATTACATAGGATACAGCCCATATCATTTTTCACGTATATTTAAGGATCGAATCGGACTGCCACCATTATATTACGTGTCCTCGCTTCGTTTGGAGAAGGCGAAGGATTTGCTATTACATACACATCTGAGTATCCGGGATATCGCCATGGAGATCGGTCAGCAGAGTCTGGGCACATTTACGACACGCTTCACGGGAAGAGTAGGCGTGACCCCTTCCCAGTTTCGAAACTCGAAGGAAGAGGCGGACGAGCATTTGTCATCCCTGCAGAAACTGAACAGCTGGCGTGACTCCATACCGGTCGAGAATCCCAATCTGACAGTAGAAGGCACGATAGAGGCAATGGCTCCATTTCAGGGCGTGATCTTGATCGGGCTGTTTGCCAAGCCGATTCCCGAAGGGCTTCCGTTATACGGAACTTTGTTATCTTCCGTCGGCTCGTTTCGGTTCGGCGACGTCAGTCCCGGAACGTATTATCTGATGGCTACTTCGGTACCATGGGGCATGCAGGCGGTCGATTTTTTGCTTCCAAAGTCTACCACACTGCGTACACGTTCGAAGGAACCTATTATCGTTACCCCAAACGCTAAGACTCCGCATCTTCATGTAACTTTGCATGTTCCCCGGCTGGATGATCCGCCGATATTGATTTCTTTGCCATTATTAATGAATCACTTCCTCAAAAGGGTTGCTCCCATGATGCGTTAGATGAGGGATATGATCGGTACCCTATGCATTTCGTTGACATTTGAGTTCCGATTCCTGATACTAAAATATGTGCAAACGGCTTAGACAGTAGTAGGTAGTAAAAAGGTAAGAACGAGAGATTTGAGGTGGCCTTTGTGATTGTTGTAAGCTCATGTTTAGCCGGTTTGAAGGTTCGTTATAACGCTACGGACAGCCTGGATACGAATATTCAGCAGCTGGTTGAAGCAAAGAAAGCCGTGGCCGTATGTCCCGAACTGCTTGGCGGATTCTCAACTCCACGGGAGCCGGCGGAGATCGTTGGAGGAAACGGAGATGATGTATTGGCAGGGCATGCTAGAGTGGTTGAGCTATCCGGGAAAGACGTGACCGAGATGTATATAAAAGGTGCATACCAAACGCTTCGAATGGCGCAAGAGCTCGGAGCTTTGCTGATCGTATTGAAAGAGAGCAGTCCTTCCTGCGGAAGCTCCATGATTTATAATGGAGAATTTGCCAATGAGAAAACAGCCGGTTATGGCGTGACAACGGCTCTGCTGCGCAAGGAAGGCTATACGGTTATTTCGGAGCATGAGCTTAATGCATATGCAGTACAACCGGAATACGCCACGCTTTTTACTGCGAGATAAATCATGCGTCTTGGTTTATGTATTTTCGTCCTGCTCTAAAATTATGATAGAATGATCCTATCGACTGCTTGCATGTTGTGATTCTTTATATTGGAGGGAACTATGGAACTCATAAATCAAACCGAAGTTCAACAAATGATTGATAAATTGAAGGACCAGGATTTATATATTCATCTTGAGATGACGACAGGCGCTTATGCTGCCCATTATGACAGCACGAAGCATCCCGCGGCTAACTTTATTACGAATGCAATCATTCGTTACAGCCACGGTTCGATATCCGGCAATGGACCCTATCGGGTTGGATTGAAAATGAGTCAGGGCTGGGTATATACCGAAGGACTCACCCATTTCGAACAGACGGATACCGATCGGCTGATTATGGCAGGTCATGACAGTCAGGGCAAACTGGTTGTCGCTTTGCAGTTGAGCCGGGAGCCTTTTTAATAGAGAGAGGAGACGAGAATTGATGGAGCAAAACATACTGGTCGTATTGCCGCACCCGGATGATGAAGCATTTGGTTTGTCCGGTACGCTGGCTAAATATATTATGGAAGGCGCTCATGTTACCTATGCCTGCTTAACGCTTGGAGAGATGGGCCGTAATATGGGCATTCCACCGTTTGCGAACCGTATCACCCTTCCAACCATTCGCAAAGCAGAGCTGGAGGAATCCTGCAAAGCTATAGGCATACAGGATTTGAGATTGCTTGGTTTCCATGATAAAACGATTGAGTTCGAGGATCAAAATAAGCTGGATAGCGTGACTGCCTCGCTGCTTCAGGAGATCAAGCCATCGCTGGTGTTCACGTTTTACCCTGGATATAGCGTCCACCCTGACCATGACGCAACGGGCGCGGCCGTAATCCGCACGATTCAGCGGATGCCGGCAGGAGATAGACCTGTCGTTCAATGTCTGGCATTCTCCAACAATTGTGAGCAAGAATTGGGTAAACCGGATGTTTATCAAGATGTATCCATGTTCATGGTACAGAAGCTGAACTCCATTCAAGCCCATCGCTCTCAATTCCAGGCAGCAGAGCTGCTGGGCAAGAAACAGATGAAGGCCAAGGAAGTGGAGCAGCGCTTCGGTACGGAACGTTTCTGGACCTATACATTTGCATAAAATCCCCACCATGGGATGATCCATAAAAAGAGCCGCAGAATCAGCATCTGCGGCTCTTTTGCATGGTTTGGAATCGAGTGCTTTGTTTGAAGATGACAGCCTTCAGGGAAGATTTCACTTCATTTGCTATCTAGGAGGCTCTACGATTAAGCATTAGATATTAGGGGCTGCTGATGGATAAAGGATAGAGGGTGCCCTTCATGCAGAAGGAGGTCTTGCCCGTCTCCTCCGATACAACGAGGACCAAGGCATCGCTGATCTCGGACAAGCCAATGGCTGCACGGTGACGCGTGCCGAGCTTACGATCCCCATACGTTTTGGCTGTTAAAGGCAACACGTTCGCGGCGGAAATAATCATCTCTTTGCGTACAAGCACGGCTCCATCGTGCAGTGGGCTGTCTGGAACGAATATGGATTCAAGCAAGGGACTTGTGATTTCTGCAGACAAGGGAATCCCTGGCGTCATTAACGAATCAAGCCCATCTTCCCGTTGAATCACAATGAGCGCACCCCGTTTTTTTTGACTGAGATGATATATGGATTTCGCGATTTCTTGATATTTGCTGGTGAAGGGGAAGAGAAAACAATTGAGATAATACGTAGAAGAAATCGATTCGGCTTCTAAAAATTTTGTTCTGACATGATCCAGCTCTCCCAGCAGACATGAACTGTCCTGGTCCAAATTGAGAATGATATGCTGTAATTGTCTTGTGATATCTGTGAGCTGTTCCTTCAATTTGTTTTTCAGCGGCGTAAAATTGCAATCATGATTTAACATCCGAAATCTTCCTCCTTATGATTGGTATCATTGCCATTCGGAGATATCGATATTCTCTATCGTAAACAGGGTCGGGTTTCGCTTGTAGTAAAGCCCGGAAAATCGATTTATTAGTAAAACTGATAAATGCTATAAGAACATTGTAATTGACCGGTTCAGGTAAGCTGTGATAGGTTCAGAGGAGTAATAAAATTAATTGTATCGTAATAGTAGGAATTAATAATGTGCGCTTTTGAGAGGTGGATATTGTTGGAACTTCAAGTAATGAACAGTCCTTTTAATCAGGAGCAGGTGGAACTGCTGAACCGCCTACTGCCTACACTGACGGAATCCCAGCGGACCTGGCTCAGCGGATTCATCGCTGCGTTACAGGGAACGGAAGCCGCAGCAGCAGTTGCGGCAGCACCACAAGCGAACACGTTAGCTGCTGTATCGGCACCGGTGGCGACGGCAACTAAAGAAGTCACAGTCCTGTACGGATCACAGACAGGCAATGGTCATGGATTATCGAAAAAGCTATCCAAGAAGCTCGAAGAGGTTGGCCTGCAGGTCACGATGTCTTCTATGAGCGATTTTAAACCCAATAACCTGAAGAAGCTGCAGAATCTCCTGATAATCGTCAGTACGCATGGAGAGGGAGAGCCGCCGGATAATGCTATACCATTCTATGAATTTCTGCACAGCAAGCGGGCACCTCAGGTAGACCATCTTCAATATTCCGTACTGGCGCTGGGGGATACCTCGTATGAATTTTTCTGCCAAACGGGTAAAGATTTCGACAAACGACTCGAGGAATTGGGCGGCAAGCGGCTGACGCCAAGAGTCGATTGCGATGTGGACTTTGATGAGTCGGCTGCAGAATGGATGAATCAGGTTCTTCTATCGTTGAATGAGGCTGGAGCGGGATCATCCGTTGTCGAGAATGGGAGTGCGGTAGCCCTGAGCGATAGTACGGAATCGGAATTTTCGAGAAGCAATCCATTTCAAGCGGAAATCCTCGAGAACCTAAATTTGAACGGAAGAGGATCCGACCGTGAAACTCGTCATATCGAAATTTCTCTTGAAGGATCTAATTTGCAGTATGAGCCGGGCGACAGCTTAGGAGTCTATCCGGAAAATCATCCGCAGTTGGTGGATGATCTCATCGCAACAATGGGATGGAATGCGGATGAAGTGGTCGTTATTAATAAACAAGGTGAAGCGCGAGCTCTTCGGGATGCCTTGCTCCGTCACTACGAAATTACCGTTCTCACGAAACCACTGATCGAGCAAGTGGTTAAAATGTCAGGGAATGAAGGACTTCGGACATTGCTGGAGCCAGGTCATGAGCAAGAATTGCGCACCTATATCGAGGAACGGGATTTGCTTGATCTGATACAGGATTATGGCCTGCAGCAAGTGGCGGCAAGCGATTTTGTATCCATACTGCGCAAAATTCCTGCCCGATTGTACTCGATTGCCAGCAGCTCCAAAGCCTTCCCTGATGAAGTTCATGTTACCGTTCGAACGGTGCGTTATGAAGCACATGGCCGCCGCCGCTACGGCGTGTGCTCCGTGCAATTGGCGGAACGTCTGGAAGCGGGCGATACGCTGCCGGTATACATTCAGCATAACCCGAACTTTAAGCTGCCCGAGAATCCGGACACCCCGATCATTATGATCGGACCTGGTACAGGCGTGGCACCTTTCAGAGCCTTTCTGGGAGAACGGGAAGAGACGGGGGCAGAAGGGAAATCTTGGTTGTTCTACGGAGATCAGCATTTCTCGACGGACTTCCTCTATCAGATTGAATGGCAGCGTTGGTTGAAGGATGGAGTATTGACGCGCATGGATGTTGCTTTCTCGCGGGATACGGACAAAAAAGTGTACGTACAGCACCGCATGCTGGAGAAGAGCAAGGATTTATATCAGTGGCTCCAAGAAGGAGCTTGCGTCTATGTCTGCGGCGATGAGAAGAAGATGGCTCATGATGTGCATTCTGCGTTGGGGTCTATTCTCGAACAAGAAGGCCGGATGAGTCCGGAAGAAGCTGCGGAATATTTGACGCTCATGCAGCAACAGAAACGTTATCAGCGGGATGTGTATTAAGATCACCCCTGTGGTTGCGAGAGGAGAAAAAGGAACATGTCTGATAATAATCTAGTATCACCCCATAGTGCGCCGCATAGTGATGTTGAGGACATCAAGCGTCGAAGCAACTATCTGCGTGGCAGTCTTGTAGAGACCTTAGAGGATCGCATAACGGGGTCGATTCCGGAAGACGATAACCGGCTGATGAAATTTCACGGCAGTTATATGCAGGATGACCGGGATTTGCGTAACGAACGACATAAACAAAAGCTGGAACCCGCGTACCAGTTCATGCTGCGTGTTCGTGCCGCTGGCGGCGTCGTGACTCCGGAGCAATGGCTGATGATGGACCGTGTTGCCCAAAAGTACGCCAACGGGACGATTCGTTTGACCACCCGCCAATCCTTTCAGCTTCATGGCGTATTGAAGTGGAATATGAAGAGCACCATTCAAGAAGTGAATGAAGCCATGCTTAGCACATTGGCTGCTTGCGGCGACGTCAACCGTAACGTGATGTGCAATCCGAACCCCTATCAATCCGAAATTCATTCGGAGGTATACGAATGGGCACGAATGCTTAGCAGTCATCTCGATCCGCGCTCGCGTGCTTATCATGAGATTTGGCTGGACGGCGAGAAGATTGTAGACAGCCTGCAAGAGGGAGAGGAGCAGGAGCCGATCTATGGCCCGGTGTACCTGCCGCGGAAATTTAAGATCGGTATGGCCGTGCCGCCATCCAATGATGTTGATGTATTTTCCCAAGATCTTGGCTTCATTGCCATCATTGAGGATGGACATTTGAAAGGCTTTAACGTTTCGGTAGGCGGTGGCATGGGGATGACGCATGGTGATTCGTTAACCTATCCTCAAGTGGCGAAAGTCATTGGTTTCTGCAAACCCGAGCAGATCGTTGACTTGGCCGAGAAGACGGTAATGATTCAACGTGATTACGGAGACCGCGCGGTGCGCAAGCATGCTCGTTTCAAATATACGATTGATGATCGCGGTATCGACTGGTTTGTCAACGAGCTGACCAGCCGTCTGGGCTGGAAGCTGGAGGAGGCAAAACCGTATCATTTTGATCATAACGGAGACCGCTACGGCTGGGTTAAAGGCAGCAATGGCAAATGGCATTTTACACTGTTCATCCAAAACGGACGTGTGAAAGACGAATCCGATTACCTGCTGATGACAGGGCTGCGCGAAATCGCTCAAATCCATAATGGAGACTTCCGTCTGACGGCCAATCAGAATCTGATCATCGCCAATGTCAGCAGCCATAAGAAGAAAAAGATTGAAGACCTCATCAAGCGTTACGGACTTACGGACGGTAATCATTATTCTGCCCTGAGACGAAATTCCATGGCATGCGTAGCTTTACCGACATGTGGATTGGCTATGGCCGAATCCGAGCGATATCTGCCGACGTTATTGGATAAAATCGATGTGATCCTGGAAGAGAACGGACTTCGCGAAGAGGATATCGTCATTCGAATGACCGGGTGCCCGAATGGGTGCGCCAGACCGATGCTGGCTGAAATCGCATTTATCGGAAAGGCGCCTGGCAAATATAACATGTACCTGGGTGGCGGTTTCTCCGGACACCGGCTGAACAAGCTGTATAAGGAAAACATCGGAGAGGCCGAGATTTTGGATTCCCTTCGTCCCCTCATGAAGCAATATGCACAAGAACGCGAGCAGGGCGAGCATTTCGGTGACTTTGTGATCCGGGCCGGCTATGTGAAGGAAGTGTTGGACGGACAACAATTTCACGCATAATGATACTCAATTATCAACAAATCGGAGTTCTTCTTGAGAAGAGCTCCGGTTTTTTTGTAAAAAGAAAACCATACGCTATGCGTATGGTTCAGGATAGCTTAAGCGTTGTATAAAAAAAATCCTCCGAAGTGTTAAGATAAATTCGGTTCGCCAACCAAATTTAAAACACGAGGAGGAGATCAGATGGCATCTGATGTGAACAGTTTAGCACATACAAAATGGAATTGTAAGTATCACATAGTGTTTGCACCAAAGTACAGAAGACAAGTGATCTATGGGAAATTGAAAAGAGATATAGGAAAAATACTAAGACAATTGTGTGAAAGAAAAGGTGTAGAAATTATAGAAGCAGAGGCATGTAAAGATCATATACACATGCTGGTAAGTATACCGCCGAAAATAAGTGTGTCATCATTTATAGGGTATTTAAAAGGGAAGAGTAGCTTAATGATATTTGATCGCCATGCAAATTTAAAATATAAGTATGGGAATCGAAAATTCTGGTGTAAAGGGTTTTATGTGGACACGGTAGGAAGGAACAAGAAAGTGATTGAAGAGTATATACGAAATCAGTTACAAGAAGACGTGGTTGCAGAGCAAATGACGCTGGAAGAGTATATAGATCCATTCACAGGAGAAGAAACAGGAAGCAAACGAAAGAAGAAGAACTAGAAGGCCCCTTAAGGGGTAGCCGAAAAAGTAGTGCGGTTGGCGAACGATTCAATGCCCTTTAGGGCTGGCCAGTAACAAAGGCTTTCAGCCGCAGAGCAAACCACCCGTTCACACGGGTGGTTTTGATTGTTCATAGCACTTTAGGAGATCATGATGGGCTCTCAAGCAGAGATGAAAAAGGTGGTACTGACGAAAACGGATGATGAGACCGATTTTTACCAGGCCATTATGGAACACAAGGAAACACTGTTCCATATAGCTTACAGTTACTTGCGGAACCGATATGATGCGCTGGAAGCGGTTCAGGAGATGACGTGCAGAGCATGGGTCAAGCGTTCAACGCTAAAAGAAGGGAAGGCATTCAAAGCCTGGATCATCCGAGCCTGAAACAATAAGACGACATGACCGCCAGTTGCTACACGGTCTCTAGCTGAGTACGAGCCGCCTCTTGTAATGTGAGGCGGCTCTTTTTTGCTGTTCATTGCTCCAATACGCCGGCCGTGCTCTTTTTCTTTTTAAACAATGGGAGCAGCAGCGCCGAACCAGTCAGGAACAAGAGTGTGCTAGCCGCATAAACGGCGAACAGGGACAGCTGGTCTTTGAGCAATCCCCCGATCGACATGCCCAGCACCATCATTCCCATATAAATCGGGGTTAGGGCGCCGCCGACCCGACCAATATATGGCCCTTCCGTATTGTTTAGGATCATGGTGTTGATTCCAATGTGGATGGTGGGATAAAAGAATCCGTTAATCACCAGAAGCAGCATTGTAAAGATGACGCTGGTTGACCAGCCAATGCCAAGGGTCCCGACCGCACTAACGCTCAGACCGAGAGCTAGTAAGGTTTGAGGGGGAATTTTCTTGGCAAATGCCATGACGAAGCCTCCTCCGACGAGCATCGCCGCTCCATTGACCGTTAACAGCCATTGCAAGAATGACTTATCCCGACCGAGGTTCTCAATCGTCACAAAAATCGCGAGCGGCTGAATAAGTCCCGCTGCCAAGCCAGCCGCGGCGAAGGTCGCGGCAAGGGTTCGGAGCGTATGATTATTCCATACATAGCGAAGGCCTTCGATAAGTTCTTGTTTCAGGTTCTGCTGCTTGGATTGTGTCTCTTCCTGCATATCACGGGGCAGCAAAGTCAGAATTAATCCAGAACCCAGGAATAACGCACCTGTTGCGACCAGCGATACTTCAATGCCGAACGTTTGATATACAAATGCACCGGCGATCGGGCCGATCACCGTAAAGAAGGCAACCATCGATTGAAACATGGCCATCACGGATTGCAGCTGTTCAGCGGGGACATGCTGTTTAAACAGCTTCATCGCTGAAGGCTGAGAGAATTGGGACAGGACGGCTGAGAAGAACGTAAGTACCAGTAATGCTTGCCACGATCCGTTATGAACGGCAATCAGCACGAAAAATACCGATATCGCAGACAAACCATCAGAACTGACCATGGTACGCTTAGGCCGCCAGCGGTCCGCGAAAGTACCGCCGATGAAGGCAAACAAGAAAATCGGCGCAAATTCGGCTACGGATATGAGGGATACATACATAGGATTATTGTCCGTCAAGTCGGTAACGTATAGAAGAATGGCAAAGTTACGAACCCAAATGCCAAGATTCAAGAGAACGCGTGACAAGACAATCGTTCGAACATAGGGGTTGTTAAGCAAAATAAAGAGTCTCCTTTCGAGATCTGTACTTAACAGATCAGATAGCGTAAAAACAGACGAATTCGCATTTTCTTGTTTTATACATAGACATAATAATATTTTGTCTATAAATAATCAATCATTTTTTTGTTCCATCTACATTTCTCTCGCAAAAAAACACTTCCCGCATTTGTTCATGAGCAGGAAGTGCCTTCAATAGACGAAATTGTATATGGTTTGGAATCTTGCTGTGTATTACGATTTTTCCGAAAAGTACTGAATGACGTCATCACGGAACTGACGAGCCGCTAAGGATAAATAGTGCTTCTCGTGCCAGATGAGCCGATAATGGCGTTTGCATTCGGGCTTCGCAATGGGCAGCAGCTTAAGCTTGGCGTCTTGGACATGAGAACATCCGAAGAGGGCAACCCCTAGACCGGCACGAACAAGACTTGCAATAGCCGGAGGTTCGTCAACCCGGCATACATATCTGGGGGCAATTCCAGCCTCCTGAAAGAATTTATCGTTCATTTGCTGGAATATAAAATCTTCCTTGTAGCCGATAAAGGCTTCGTCCTTCAATTCATCCAAGTTAGTGGACGTACGGTCAGCGAGCCTGTGCCCTTGGGGTACAGCCAAATACACATCCTCGCGAAGCACGGTCACTTGAGATAACAGGGGTTGCTCCATCGCCATCGAAGTAAAGCATAAATCGACCTGCCCCATTTCCATCATCTTCATCATGTCATCCGTCCCGACCTGGGATATTTGAAAATTCACGTCAGGGTGCTCCGCCAGAAACTGACTCAGCGGTTCGGATAACGGATCCAGGGTTGAGGTTGCCAGATGAATACTGCCATGCTGAAGTCCGGCAAGTTCATTGATTTCTTTCTGGCCCTCCTCCAGCAAATGAAGTGCACGTTCAACTTTATCCAAATAGAGCTTCCCAAATGTATTCAATCGGATTCTCCCGCCATGACGATCAAACAATGGAACTCCGACATCCGCTTCCAGCCTGGATATGGTTTTGCTTAAAGCAGGCTGTGCAATATGAAGCTCTTGAGCTGCTTTCGTCATGTGTTCCGTTCGGGCTACGGTTTGAAAATAACGCAGCTGCAGAAGTTCCATCCTTCATCCCCCTATATACTCCAGTATATGATCTATATAGCATATTATATATTTTTGTTTATTTCGAACCCATTATAAAATAAAAAACGAAAGGAAAACAATCCCTTATGAGAAGTGTACCTCGGTATACACACGTAATAGGGTCTCCCTTTTAAAATCCGAAAAAGAAGGGACATTTATGGAGATGGGGAGAAGGAAGTCATCAAGCGAAGCATTAATCAGCATCCTGGCATTTACTCTTGCCATATCGGTTATGAATGCTACGATGTTTAATATCGTGCTCCCAGAAATTAGGCGAGAGTTTGGTCTGAGCATGGCCAAAGTCAGCT
Organism: Paenibacillus sp. QJM3NY_38; assembly: GCF_056173265.1. Taxonomy (NCBI): domain Bacteria; kingdom Bacillati; phylum Bacillota; class Bacilli; order Caryophanales; family Paenibacillaceae; genus Paenibacillus; species Paenibacillus sp. QJM3NY_38. The sequence continues at coordinate 4,180,428 of NZ_CM149665.1, read as the reverse complement.
GGGTAACTACATCGTATTTGCTTGTATTCGCTATAGGAAGTGTTATCTACGGAAAGCTTGCCGATCGTTACAAGCTGAAAATCCTGATTTCCATCGGGTTTCTCACCTTTATTATCGGCTCGGTTATCGGGATGCTGTCTCAGGTTTACGGAATGCTCATCTTCGGAAGGATGCTGCAGGCTGCAGGGTCTGCCGTCATACCGGCGATATCCGGCATCATCCCCGTGCGCTATTTTCCTCCGAAACATAGGGGAAGAGCATTAGGGATATCGATGACAGGCGGTGCTATCGGCAGTGCAGCTGGTCCAGCCGTAGCGGCAATGCTTGTAAGCATTGTCCATTGGCGCGTGTTATTTTGCATGCCGGTACTCATTCTGTTGACATTGCCTTTCTACTACAAATACTTACATGATGATGAAAGGGTCGGCACAGCCCAAATGGATTGGCTCGGTTGCAGTCTGCTAGCCGGAGCTGTAGCCAGTCTGCTGCTCTCCATTACGAATCCAACAGCATTGACCCTGATCAGTTTTGTCCTGCTATTGATTTGTTTCATTTGGAGAATCCGGAAAGCGGCAGCTCCTTTTATAAACCCGGGGCTATTCCAAAACGTTCGCTACACGCTTGGCTTGGTGATTGCTTTTGGAGCAACAGGCATAGGATATTCTCTTGTGTTCCTGACGCCGACGCTGTTGACACAAGTTCACCAATTGAGGCTGGGCTTGACGGGATACGTTATGGTGCCAGCAGCAATCGCTACTGCATTACTGAGCAAAACCGGAGGCAGGATGGCGGACCGTAAAGGTACTTCCTATCTGTTCCATATAGCCGTAAGTTTGTTTCTGCTCTGTTTCCTTTTATTATCTTCATTCTCGGGGGCTTCGCCAGTATGGATTGCATTGTTCCTGATCCTCGGCGGTGTCGGGCAAGCATTTATGTCGATTGCACTATCCAAATCCATATCATTGACCCTGCCGCATGAACAAAGTGGAGTGGGAATGGGCATATTGTCGATGTTGAATTTCGTGGCAGGAGCGATATTTGCCAGCCTTTACGGAACCATGGTGGATCTGAAAGCCGCACAGGCGTGGAACCCGTTGATCCACGAACTGAGTGCGTATGTCTTTAGCAATATATACTTCATGCTGATGATCATGATTGCAGTTGTAGCGGCGCTTTTTAGTTTATTTTTTAATAAGCATTACGAAAAGAGGAGATGTTGCAAATGAAAGCTATGGCCATTACTTCATTCGGTCCACCTGAGGTTTTAAAATTAACGGAAATGAAGCAGCCGCAGGCAGGACCGGGTACTGTTCGGGTTCGCGTGAAGGCAGCCGGTGTGTTGCCTTTTGATTGCGGGCTGCGTGAAGGAACGATAGGATATGCCCACCAACAGCGTTTCCCGATGATTCCCGGCAATGAGTTCGCTGGCGTGATCGATCAGGTCGGAGAAGGCGTCAACCAATTCGTAGTGGGCATGGAGGTGCTTGGGTTCTCACTGCTCCATAGTTACGCTGAATATATCGTGGTGGATGCGGATCAGATTGTAATCAAACCCGAACGCATGCCTTGGGAAGTAGCCGGGGGGTTCTCCGGTAATGGACAGGGGGCCCATATGGCATTGAAGTCTGTTGGGATTAAGGAAGGGGACACCGTACTCATCCATGCCGCGGCAGGCGGGTTTGGTACCTTTGCATGCCAGTTGGCAAAGGCCTGGGGCGCAGCAGCTGTCATTGGAACCGCAAGTGAAAGCAATCATGAATATTTGCGGTCCATCGGCGTGATACCGGTTGCATATGGCGCTGGGCTTGTGGAAAGGGTCCGCAGAATCGCGCCGCAAGGAATCGATGCTGCAGTTGATGCAGCCGGCCCCGAGGCATTAAGGGCTTCTGCCCAGCTTGTGAACAATAAGGAGCGTATCCGCACGATGGTGTCGGACGAAGCTGCTGTAGAGCTGGGTATACCCGTGTTAAGCGGCACGAGAACGGCAGCTAGACTGCAAGAGTTGGTGGATTTGTATATGGAGGGTTTCATTCGGATTCATATTCGAGAGGTGTTTCCGCTGCACGAGGCGCAGGAAGCGCATCGCCTTGTTGAAACGGGTCATGGCAGGGGAAAGGTGATCTTACTTGTCGGTGAACAGCACTGATTGATGGTTGCGGGTATTTGTCTATTTTCCGGATATACGCTCTTAACCTTGTTCAAGGGACTTAATAGATATATAATGGACGAGGGTATTTATTGAATACCGGCTACAGATTCAATAATGAAAGTGAGCGGAAATATATGGGCCGTAAATGGAATAATATTAAAGAGAAAAAAGCATCCAAGGATGCAAATACAAGTCGCGTATATGCGAAATTTGGTGTCGAAATTTATGTGGCAGCCAAGAAGGGTGAACCGGATCCCGAGTCCAACCGTGCATTGAAGGTTGTTCTTGAGCGTGCCAAAACATACAATGTGCCGAAAGCCATTATTGACCGCGCCTTGGATAAAGCCAAGGGCAGCGGGGATGAGAATTATGAAGAGCTTCGCTATGAAGGCTTTGGTCCGAACGGTTCGATGATCATTGTTGACGCTTTAACCAACAACGTCAATCGTACGGCGCCTGCTGTACGTTCTGCGTTTAATAAAAACGGCGGTAATATGGGCGTCAGCGGTTCAGTGTCTTATATGTTTGATCCAACCGCAGTCATCGGCGTCGAAGGTAAGTCGGCTGAGGAAGTCATGGATCTGCTGCTCGAAGCCGACCTGGATGTCCGTGACATCCTGGAAGAGGAGGAAGCCGTGATCGTCTATGCTGAACCCGACCAGTTCCATGCGGTTCAGGAAGCATTCAAAGCCGCTGGTATTACGGAATTTACCGTTGCCGAGCTTACCATGCTGGCTCAGAATTTTGTCACCTTACCGGAAGAAGGACAGGTACAGTTCGAGAAGCTGATCGATGCATTGGAAGACCTCGAGGATGTTCAGCAGGTATATCACAACGTGGAATTTGAGGAATAGTTCGTAACGATTAATATCTTACTGCATTAAAACACCATCGTATTCAGGAATCCTGAGTACGATGGTGTTTTTTGTGATTTATTTTAGCTGCGGTAAGCAGTCAGAACAACAGCTTAGTTGTCGGCTTGAACCATTATCACTTCAGCGGATGTGATTGCTGGAATGGACATGGTCATGATAGGGGAGTGGAAGACCACGATATTCATGCCGGGTTCCAGCTTCTCGTTGGGATTCAATCCAATCACTTGAGTATCCTTGGAGATGTTGATGATGATGTCGTTGTCGGTGGATTGATCTGAGCCTACATTGATATACAGTTGATCCTTTGACGTGCGTTCGGATGTAGTTATTGTGCCTTCGACTTTGGGCGCTGAGGTGTCGGAGACCACGATCTTATCTGCATGCGGCAGGGCAGGGTAAATCACGGACACGTATTCAGCTTCGATTCGCAGACCCGATTTTAAGGCTTCAGCCGTTAACGATTTGCCCCCGGCATCTACAATCTTTGTGTCGCCATCAACAGCGAGCACGACGTATTCGAGGTCACCTGCTTTAGCTGGTTTACCGGAAACGCTTATTCTTCCATCCTTCATTTCTGTAAGGATGCCGTCAATGCCGGCTGCTTGCTCCTGATCGTTATTCTCGGCATTCGTGTTGACCCGTATATAATTCGTTGAGGATTGAGGCGGCATGCTTAACGCCACGTAAGGTCCATAGAAAGCGCGAATACTCATGCCGGCTTCCAGGTCGCTTGCTTTCAGTGCGCTGCCGTTTTGATCGATGATTTTTGCTTTTGGATCCAGATGAAGCAGCATGGTCTCTTCGCTGTCGTTGTACAGATTGGTTCCTTCCACCAGAATGCCTTGTTTGGTTACCTCCGAGATGGTTCCATCAATACCGGCGAGGTCGTCATCCTGTACAATGATCGTAAGAGCCGAGCCTTGAGCGGGCAGGCTCTTTGTTATATTTGGGTTATAGAAAGCTTTTATCGCTTTGTTTTTATTCACGATCGTTTGGAGCTGGACTTGGTTGCCTTTGGCATCCATGATTTTAGTATCTTTGGAAATCGAGAGCTTGATTTCTTGTTGATCGGTTGCTGCCAAGCCGCGGCCGGTTACGGTAATCCATGTGCCTGATTTGTCATTGACGAACTCCGTTATGTAACCCATCGTTCCAGGAACGCTTTTCTTCACCTGATTCGCGATGTTGCCTTGTCCCTTATGGGCTGTAGCAGGAGGGACGGCCTGTGCATTCGCTGCTATTGGCAGTGCCGCCATTGCGAGAACCGTAGCGGTTGCTAGTACTTTGTAGATTTTTTTCATGGTAGGTATCCTCCAAATGTAGATTATCCTAGGACGCTAGGATTCAGCTAAGTCATATCATGAATTGGTAAAATGTACTTGCTGCACCACTATAGACGGGAGAAATGATAAAAGGTTGCAGGACCATGAAAAATCATGAAAACGGATCATCATGCTGATTACGAACTCGGATCACCAAGAAGTCAGAGCTCCTTATATTCAGAGCACTTCCCTCAATGTGTCATATATTCGATTCAGCAGTTTACAAATGGACTTCATTTAGGATATAAACGATCTAAATGATCGCAACAGATTGACCAGGTGAATAGATCAAGAATCGAGGGATGACCTATGAATCTTCATGCACTACGCATTTTTAATGATGTCTCCAAAACGGGAAGCATTACGAGATCGGCGGGCAATCTGCTGTTAAGTCAACCAGCCGTTACGGCCCAAATCCGCAATTTGGAGCGGGAGCTCGGCATGAAATTGATTGAGGCTAACGGACGCAATATTCAATTGACTGAAGCAGGCATTGCCTTGGCCAGGCATTCCCAGCGATTATTTGCGATGGAAGCCGAGATGGAAGAGATGATGGAGGCCATCAAATCCGGTCAGCAAGGAAGTTTGCGAATATGCGCTACGGAGCTGCCCGAGAGCGCTTTGCTGCCCGGATGGCTGGTTGGGTATAAGCAGGAGCATCCAAGGATAGATGTGCAGCTGCTGAAAGGAAATTCCCGAACCGCGCTGCAGCGGTTACAGGACGATTCGGTGCATATCTCCATCGTATGCGGCAGCTGGCCCATTGAAGCGGAAGAGATCGAGTCCTTTACAATTCTGGAAGATGAATTGATTTTTGCTGTGCCTGCCCATCATCGACTAGCCGATAAAGAAGTGACATTCCTTGAGCTTATGGAGGAACCCTTTGTGCTGAGGGAAGAAGGAAGTTACACGCGAAAACAGTTATGGTCGTTGATGGAGTCATCGAATGCACGCGAACCTCGCTGTTCCATAACGATAGAGGGGTTGAAGGAATCCATTGAAGGAGTAAAAGCGGGATACGGGGCTGCATTAGTTCCTGCTCTTTCTATCAAGAAAGAACTGGCTTCGGGCGAACTTGGCAAGGTTAAAGTGTCAGGAGTAACTTTTCCGCACCCTATTCGGGTATGCATCAAGAGACAAGAAGCGAGACCTGCGCAAGTCCATTCGTTTATTTCCTATATTCAAGCGGATATCCGCGGAAAAAACCAGTATATCCATGGATGATAAAGGCCTGCCCTTGATTCATCCATTTTTTTTATGAAACGGAGTGAAAACAATATTATTTCTTTATCCGCATATGGAGTACACTCGGTTAAAGCGGACGCTGGATAAAAATGAGAAGGAGTGGGCTGCATGAAAGCATACCTGTTCGAACATTTGGAATTTGTGCGTGCACAAACGTTGAATCTTGTAAGGGATCTCCCGGATGATATAGCGGAGTTGATTCCGAGTGGGATGAATAACCACGTGAAATGGAATATGGGACATGTTTTATTCATAACGGAAAGGTTTGCGTTCGGCGTGAATGGAGAACCCATGACCCTTCCCGTTGAATATACCGAGCTGTTCCGATCGGGTTCTAAGCCAAGGGAGATTAGGGAAGCGTGGCCATCCATGCACGAGCTTGTCGAACTGCTTGAGGGTCAGGTCCACCGAATCGAACGCAGGTACAACGGGCATTTGCACGATACGGTTTTATCTCCCTATACAACCTCCAAAGGTTTAAAGTTAACCCGGGTCGAAGAATTCTTAAGCTTTTGCTTGTATCATGAAGGCATGCATTTTGATAAAATGAAATCGATTCTCAGCCAAGTCTAAGTTGTAATGAAACACAAAGAAACAATTCGAGCTGAGGGCGATAAGCGGAAAAATAACCAGAAATTTGACATATTATGAAGGAATGTCACTCTTTTGATCGAATTTTTAATAAGAGTAATATGAAAAATGAAAGAGGGTGACCCGGCGTAATTAAGAAAGATCTGTATATACGGCGAATCGCATTTGCCTCTGTATTAAAGTGTGCGGTATGAAGAGGACACTTGAATACATCTTGAAGAGGAGTCGGGCAAATGGATATCGTAACGGAAAGATTAATAATTCGCGAGTTTGAACCAGAAGATTGGCAGGATGTTCTGCAATATACATCCGATCCGGTGGTGATGCATTACATGCCTGAGCCTGTGCATACGGAAGAAACAGTAAAACAATTTCTTGCTCAGAACAAGGGCGATAAAGCTCATCATTATGCCGTCTGCCTGCAAAAGGAACAACGGGTGATTGGACACGTGGTGTATCATCCATGGTTCGGCGAACATACCTATGAAATCGGCTGGGTGTTTAATTCAACCTATCACCGTAGGGGGTATGCCACGGAAGCTGCCAGAGCTTTGCTTCAGCACGGTTTCGAGGTAATGGGGTTGCATCGGATCATTGCGACATGCCAGCCTGAGAATACACCTTCGTATCGGGTGATGGAGAAGCTGGGCATGAGGAGAGAAGGCTATTTTCAACAGTGTATTCCTCGTGGCGATATTTGGTGGGATGAGTATTACTATGCTATGCTGAAGACTGAATGGCGTACAATCTCATAGTTCTATTGTTATAATATGCTGTGCCCAATGTATCTCTTATAACAATGAGATGCATTGGGCTTATTTGTTATTAAATCTGTGAATAAGGGAAGTTGATAAGCAATGACGGAACAGGATCCACTAAATCGAGAGCTGCTGACGGAGGGCGATTATGTAACGGATGGACCGATCGGCCTGACGAATTGCGAGAAAGAACCTATTCACATTCCAGGATATATTCAGCCCCATGGCGTACTGCTTGCCATTAACCCTATCGATGACTATAGGATCGCCCAATGCAGCCGAAATACCGATCAGTTCTTAGGCATTAGCGCAGAAGCACTTCTGGGACAGCGTTTGGAAGCGCTTATTGGGAAGGCCCAATTTGAGCTGATGATTCATCGGGATCTTCAGGCGATCGCCACGCCCGATTTACAGTATATCAATTTAACGATTCCGGTTGGGGATGATCCGGTTGCGTTTTTCGGAATTGTCCACGAAAGCGAAGGGTTGATACTGCTTGAATTGGAGCTGGTATCGGAAGATACCGTACCCTTTACAGATGATTTTGAAAGGATACAGACGTTCTTCAGTCGCATGAAACGAACCGAGAATCGTGTGGAGGCGAGTCAAGTGGCTTGCGAGCTTGTGAAGGATATTCTTGGATATGACCGCGTGATGCTCTATGAGTTTGATGATCACTGGAACGGAAAAGTGGTTGCCGAAGCTAAAGAGCAGGAGCTGGAGCCTTTTTTGGGACATCATTATCCGGCATCGGATATTCCTAGGCAAGCCCGTGAACTGTATCTAAGAAATTGGCTGCGGACAATTGTTGATGTGAGTTATACGCCGGTTGAGATTATTCCTACGGTACAACCCTTGACTGGCAAGCCATTGAATCTCAGTTTATCCGCGCTGCGGAGTGTATCTCCGCTTCATATCGAGTATCTTCATAATATGGGGGTTGGCGCGACAACCACGATTTCCCTTATCCATGACAACCAATTATGGGGTTTGATTACTTGTCATCACTATAGTAGAAAATATGTATCCCACCGGACCCGCAACCTGTGCAACTTTCTGGGCTCCTTTTTCTCCAACGAGCTGTATCAACGACAGCAGCTCGACGATTATCAAACCGAGTTGAGGCTCAGAATTTTATCTGCCCGCTTTACCGAAATTTTCATCGGCCAAACCGATGTATTCCATGTTATCGAACAGCTTGACAACGAGGAGCAGACCTTGCTCGATTTAATGAGCGCTACCGGGGCTGTCGTTTATTATCAAGATAATTTGATGCTGTACGGTACGACGCCAACCTCGAAGCAAGTCATGGAGCTTGCCGGCTGGTTATCTGCCCGGGCCGAAGATTATACGTACCACAGTTCTAAACTCAGTGCCGAATATGAACCCGCTAAAGCGTATAAGGATATCGCATCAGGTGTATTGTATCTCGCTTTGTCACCAGGTCAACAAAATTATGTCATGTGGTTCAGGCCCGAGGTTGTTCAAATTGTGGATTGGGCCGGTGATCCGGCCAAAGCCGTTATCCAAGAGGAGGATAAGGTCCGTTTATCTCCGCGTAAATCATTCGAAAAATGGAGACAGGTGGTTGAGGGGACCTCATATTCTTGGAAGTCACAGGAGTTAAGCGTTCTCCCGCAATTGAAGTCGATTGTCCGCAAGCAGACGGATGATCAATTAAGGCAAGCAAAAGAACAGGCCATACAGAATGCGAGAATTTTCAGAGAGAACGAAGAACGGTATCTGCAGCTTATGGGCCTGTCGCCTGTCGCTTTCTTGTCACTGACAACGGCAGGTACCATTATGTATTGCAATCCGCAGGCCGAATCGCTGTTCGGTGCAAAGAAACCCGAAGAGCTGCTGCAGCTTGAGATATACAGGTTGGCTAGAGAAGATTCGCGAGATGATCTGAGAGAGCAGATCAAACGGATGGAGCAGAATCAAGCCCAGTTAGTATCCGGCAGCGGCAGGTTTGTTACGCTGGAGGGCAACGGGATCGAGCTTGAGTTCATGCTGGCTGCTATTCATCAAGGGCGTAGATCCTCCATTATGGTGATTCTGAGAGAAGGCACGGCGGAAGACGGCCCGGATCGGGTATACTCCGACGTGCTGGATCAGCTTCAAAATTATGTGACAACAGACCCGCTGACCGAACTGCCCAATCCGCTGACTTTTGAAAAAGAACTGTCGATGGACTGGGAGGAATGTGTTCAGAATAAGCTGCCTTTAGCCTTAATGATGGTCGATATTTAAGACTTCCGCGTATATAATACGCTTCATGGTTTATATGGCGGTGATTTATGTTTGCAATGGATAGCCGATGCCCTGAAAATTATTGGCGAACACTATGGAGCGTCTATATCACGCTACGGTGGCGGCACCTTTATCCTGAAGCTGAAAAACGAAAGTCCCGAACGTACCTATGAATTGGCCGAGAAGATACGCCTGGGCGTGCTTGCACTCAGCATTCCCAAGGATCGCTCGGCAGAGGATGGGTTTATGACCGTTAGCGTGGGGGCGGCATGCCTTACACCAGCATCCATGTTAAAGTTCACGGATTTGATCGCGGAGACGGAAAAAGCAATGCATATGGCCAAGAGCAAAGGGAAGAACAGAGTCACGCTGTATGGATGTGATGCGGATTAAACGGTAGATTCGAGTTTGTGTTACCCTCACTAGTACTAGAATGAAAAAACGATAGTTGACAGCAAAGAAAGCCTGACGCTCTCAATAAGGGAGCCAGCAGGCTTTTTTTGCTGAGAATGATAGAATGGACACTAAGGGTAGATTTAAGATTGGGTATTTGGGGGTGCAGCATGACACAAAATATGCCGGCAAGGGAAGCTCGGGGCAGAAGAAAGCGTACCGTGATTTATGTGTTGGGGGGATTCATTGGAATCCTGTTAATTTATACGCTATATGTGGGCATCACCATTTGGAATTATGCGCAAAGAACAGCCAATATCCCGTCTGATGCAGCCATCGTGCTGGGGGCTGCTGTATGGGAAGGGAAGCCATCCCCTGTTTTTCAGGGACGCATTGATCATGCGCTATGGCTGTATAACCGGCAGTACGTAGACAAGCTGATATTTACAGGGGGACGCAGTTCGGAGGATGAACTTGCCGAATCGGAAGTTGCCAGGCAGTATGTCATCGAGCACGGTGTTCCAGAGAGTGACATCCTTGTCGAGTCGGCTTCGACGATCACGGAGCAGAATCTGCACTTTGCCAATAAGGTAGGAGATTCAGCAGGGCTGTCCTCTTACCTCATTGTAAGTGACCCGCTGCATATGAAGCGGGCGATGATGATGGCGGAAGACATGGGATTGGAAGCCAATCCTTCGCCCACAGCCCGGAGTGCGTATCAGAGCCTGAGAAGCAAAGTTCCTTTTTTAATCAGAGAAGTCTTTTATTACATCGGCTATCAACTGGCTTCACCATTCCGATAATATGTATGCGTTATAAGGCCGGTAAATGGATCGTAAAGGTTGTCCCATGATCGGGTATGCTCTCTACGTTCATCGTACCGCCATGATTATGAATAATGTTCTTGGTAATCATCAGTCCGAGTCCCGTCCCGGTGTCTTTGGTCGTAACAAAGGGCTGTCCCAGGGATTGGATTTGTTCCTGCGTCATGCCAATCCCTTCGTCCTGCACGATGATTTGAACCTCTTGAGCGTTGTGCAAAATGTCCAGGGTAATGGTACCGCCTTGATTCATCGCTTCCATGGCATTTTTCAGCAGATTGATGAACACTTGCTTGAGCTGGTTTACTTCACCCTGGACGAAGACCGGTGCCATCGGATAATGAGGGATGATCTCGATATTTTTGAGGGCTGCTTGAACCTTCATAAGCGTAATGATCTGTTCCATAATGGCAAACACGTCGATGGGCCCGCTGACATGGACACTCTGCGGTTTCGAGAGCACCAGGAGTTCATTGACAATGAGCTCGATGCGTTTGAGCTCCGATTCAATGATTTCAAAATAGAGCTCGTTGCTGCGTTCCGCAGATCGCAGCAATTTTACGAATCCGTTAATCGAAGTTAAAGGATTTCGAATTTCATGGGCAATGCCGGCGGCCAACTGGCCGGCGGTGGTCAGCTTCTCGGATTGCATCACGCGATCTTCTTCCAACTGCTGCTCTGTGATGTCTTTGAAGATCCCGACCGCCGCTTTTTCGCCTTCATAATTAATGATTAACGTGAACCCGGTGACCATTTTCTCTTGTCCGTCCAAACAGCGTATCAAATAATCGACGCTGCCGATCTCTCCGCTCTCCGTATATTTTGCCCTGCGTTTCATTAATGCGTTATGGTACGATGCGTCGACTACCACGTCGGTTGAAATCCCGAGGACGTCGCGGGGATGCGCAGCATTAACAAGTCTGAGCGCGGCAGGATTAACATAGTGGACAATGCCTTTTTTTGTTATGAGTACGGATAAGGGAAGTCCTTCCAACAGCTGCAGAAACGAATTTTCCTTCTCGTTTAGCTTCTGTTCCTTCAGCTCCAGCTGTCTCATAAGTTGTCTCAGCAAGGTTCGATCTTCAAACTGTACCAAGTAGCCACGGAAACTCTGCGCCAGCTCCTCCTTAACGCTGATACGTAAACTGAGGTATACTTCACGATCGGATGGATGGTGGTAAACATATTCAAACTGGGTTATGGATTGCTGTTGATCTTGAGTGGCTCTTGTGTTCCAAACCACTTGATTCAATAATGCGCGGATGCTGCTATCTTTTTGTGACGCCCCGGCAGTTAACTCCTGCTGTGAATATCCCAATAGATTACTTAGTGCCGAATTGACCTTAAGAATCGAACCATCAAGCGATATCAATGCCATTCCGATTACGGCTTGTTCAAAGGCAAAATCATGATTGGGGTTGGAATAGGGCAACACAGCAAGTCTCCTTTCAAATATCTGACAGGAATGAATTTATCCATATTATATGTTGGACCCTATCATTCATCAATCCTTTAAAGCGATAGATCTTTAACGAAAGGCAAGGCAGCAGGAATACCTTGCCTTTCCGAGGAGAAACAGCTGTCATGAATGAGCCGTTTTTTTCAGATTATGAATCTCATGAGCCAGAGATTGCTTAAGCTCATCCGTTATGGGTCCCATAGGCAGTCGGAGGAAATCCGATGAGATGATACCCTGGTTGGCAAGCAGCCATTTAAGCGGAGCAGGGTTCGACTCTTCGAACAGCTTTTGAATGTAGGGAAGCAGCTTGTTAAACTCGATCTCGGAACAGAAGAAATCCCCTTGGGCTGTTAATCGAAACACCTGAAGGAAATCCTCGGTATTCATATTAGCCGACGCCAGTATACCACCAGAGGCTCCATGAACCAGCATTTCATGAAAGAGAGCATCGTTACCGCATAGAACGGGCTTCGTATCGTATGGGGATAAGCTTCTCATAAGCTCTGTACTTGCCGTGCTGTCTTTCATCCCGATCACTCCGGGTATCTCCATGATTCTTCTTATGGCATCAACAGGTAACCGGATTCCGGTACGCGAAGGAACCTCGTATAAAATAACGGGGATTCCGATTTCGGCCACCCTTCGAAAATGCTGGAGGATGCCCTCGATCGAAGGGCGACTGTAATACGGCGTGACGACCAATACCGCATCAGCACCGATCTGGCCTGCCAGTTGCGTTCGTTTCATACTGGATACCGTATCGTTTGTGCCGGTACCAATGATGAGCGGCAATCGTCGTTCGTCCAGACGCCTCCGCGTTTCTTCCACGATCTGTACGACTTCCTTCCAAGCTACTGTCGGCGCTTCACCGGTCGTTCCGTTGATGACCAACCCCTGAATATCATAGGATAACAAATTCTTTACATAACGATGATAAGACGGAAGATCCAGTTCGTAATCCTGTGCAAAGGGAGTGATCACAGGAACATAAATGCCATGCAGTTCTTGCTGACTCAGCATAATCTTTCCTCCAATTCATGAGTGATGGCTATACTTTAACATGGGAATTGAGATCGGAGTTATCTATAATAATAGATAGTTATTATCAATATTATTGATAAGGAGACAGCGATGGAACTCATTTATCTGCAAACCTTCAGGGAGGTTGCGCTTCGCCAGAGCTTTACGAAAGCCGCGGATGTGTTGGGTTATGCCCAATCCAGTGTAACCACCCAGATTCAGAAGCTGGAGAATGAATACGGCGTCAAACTGTTCGAGCGCTATGGCAGGGGCTTACGCCTGACGAAGTCCGGCGAGGAGCTGTTCAAGTATGCCGTTCAAATGCTGGATCTGTTCCAGCAGTCGAAGGAAAAGCTGACCAAGCAAGGTGGAGGCACCTTATCGATCGGAACGATAGATTCGCTGGCCGCTTATTTTCTTCCGTCCGTCATTCACAAGCTGAAACAAAAGCATGAGGATCTTGTCATCCGCTTACAACCGGATCGTGAAGATAGCATCATCAGTAAGGTGAGAGAGGGCGAGTATGATCTCGGTCTTATTTTGGATAAAAAACCGGAGGATTCCTCCTTGAATTGGATCCCCATTCGGGAGGAGCCCCTCCTGCTGATTGCCCATCCGGATCATCCCCTTCATGTTGAACCCGTCATAGAGCTAGAACACCTGGCAGATGCCGAATGGATTATGCCCGAGGATAGCTGTAATTACCGCATGATGTTGGAAAAGGCGCTGCGTGCCAGTGGAGTTCCAATGCGAATAGGCCTGGAATTGGGCAATCCAGAGGCGATTAAGAGATATGTGATGTCCGGTACTGGCATCTCATTATTGCCACGGATGGTAGCAGAGGAGGAAATCAGGCGCGGTGAGCTTGCGATTCTTTCCTTTGCCCATTCTGACATTCAACTGGACATTCAGTTGGTAATCCATCCCAAGAAGTGGCTTTCGCAATCGCTGAAGGATGCTATCGATATGCTGAAGTCTAAATCCTAATGTCGCCTTACGGTGATATTGCAATTAACGGGAAGATTAAGTATGATTTAAATAACAATGTATAGGTTTATGTGTAACTGGCGTAGCATGGGGGACCATGAGGGAGCACATAGATGACGACGGCCGTACGCCTGGGCAGAGGTAAGGGAAGCTTATTTCCCTTACCTCTTTATTATTTTCTGCTTTTTTTATAAGTCTCTGAAACTACGAAAAGGGGATCAAACAACGATGTTAAAAACGAAGAAAATACTGCTGCTAGGATCGGGAGAACTGGGAAAAGAAGTCGTGATTGAGGCGCAGAGACTGGGTGTTGAAACCGTAGCAGTCGATCGTTATGCCGATGCTCCGGCCATGCATGTTGCCGATCACAGCCATGTCATCGATATGCTGGATGGGGAGAAATTACGTACAATCATTGAGCTGGAGAAGCCGGACCTGATCGTACCCGAAATCGAGGCGCTGGCTACTTCGGAGCTGGTTAGGCTGGAGGAAGAGGGGTACCGGGTTATTCCAACTGCCAGAGCTGCGAAGCTTACGATGGATCGTGAAGGGATTCGTCGGTTAGCTTCCGAAGAATTGGGGCTGCCTACTGCGGACTATCGATTTGCCGATACTTATGAGGAGTTTAAACGGGCTGTCCTGGACATGGGTTTTCCGTGCGTAATTAAACCGCTGATGAGTTCCTCAGGCAAAGGCCAGAGTGTATGCCGCTGCGAAGGGGATATCGAGTCCTGCTGGAACATCGCGATGGAAGGCGGCCGCGTGCAGAATGGCAGAGTGATCATTGAGGAATTCATTACGTTCCAGTCAGAGATCACGCTTCTGACCGTTCGCTCCGTCAATGGAACAAGCTTCTGTGCGCCAATCGGTCATATTCAGGAGAGCGGGGATTATATCGAATCCTGGCAGCCGCACAACATGTCCGATAAGCAAATGGAGGACGCTAAATATATTGCAAGGACGATTACCGACGAGCTTGGCGGATATGGATTGTTTGGTATTGAATTGTTCCTTGCTGCGGATAAAGTGTATTTTAGCGAGGTGTCTCCGCGACCGCATGATACCGGCTTGGTTACGCTGGTGACGCAAAATTTATCTGAATTCGCGCTTCACGTCCGTGCCATTCTTGGTTTTCCAATCCCGGAGATCGAATTAATAACGCCAGGAGCCAGCCGTCCGCTGAAAGCTGCCCGAGAGCTGGAGGACTACACAATTACCGGTGCCGAGCAAGCACTGGCTGTTCCGAATACGCAGCTGCGCATTTTTGGGAAACCGGTGACCAAGGTTGGAAGACGGGTCGCAGTTGCGTTGTCAACCGCCGGCACAGTAGAGGAAGCGCGTTCGCGTGCGAAGCAGGCTTTGGATGAGCTTGCTATTGAGGAAGCCTAATCATTACCGATTCTTAGGGTGGTGCATCCATAATCTCATGAAAAAAGATCAACCGATTTACCGGTTGATCTTTTTTTCATTGAAATGATTTCGCGGATCAAAATCTGGTATGAACCGTTCTGACCATAGTGACTTAGTTTTGTTAGTCGTTTTGATGATAAATATGCAGAAATTTATGTTCTTTCATGATAAGATACACAAGAATACAAACGACCCTCACCCATTATAATGTTTTCAAGGCACTGCTCTATAGGCTTTATAGCGTTATATTATCTAATAAATATATAGAGGAACGTTTAGTGACGGCATAGGAGAATCTACATGAGAGACATGACGCAAGGAAGTCCGATCAAGCTGATCATCATGTTTACGATCCCGCTTTTAATCGGAAATATTTTTCAACAATTTTATAATATGGCGGATACCCTGATCGTTGGGCGCACCATTGGTGTGAACGCACTTGCGGCCGTTGGCTCGACCGGCAGTATTTTGTTTTTTGTCATTGGCTTTGCCCAAGGCTTGACGGCAGGTTTATCCATCATAACGGCGCAGCGTTTTGGCGCCAAGGATATCGCGGGCGTTCGCAAAAGCGTGGGAACGAGTATATGGATTAGCCTTGTATTCACGGTTTTCCTGACCATTGTGAGTGTCATATTCACGAGGCCTGTCCTCGTCATGATGAACACGCCGGCAGAAATCCTGGATGATGCTTATTCGTACTTAATCGTCATTAATTGGGGTGTTGGGGCAGCCGTCCTGTTCAACCTGCTGGCGAACTTGCTCAGAGCGCTTGGGGACAGCCGGACACCGCTTCTATTCTTGGTGGTCGCAAGCATTCTGAATATCGTACTCGATCTGTTATTTATTCTCGTATTCAAGATGGGAGTAGCCGGAGCAGGGCTTGCCACGGTGGTATCGCAGCTGTTCTCCTGCCTGCTCTGCTTGTTATACATTCATAAAAAGGTTCCGCTTCTGCAATTCAAGAATGCTGATTGGTCCATCGATTGGACATTTATACGCCGGCATATGTGGGTCGGTTTCCCGATGGGCTTCCAAGCCTCCATCATTGCAATCGGTGCCATCATTCTTCAGATTACGCTTAACGGACTTGGGGCAACAGCCGTAGCCGCATATACTGCTGCTCAGAAGATTGACATGCTCGCTACGCAGCCCATGAGTTCCTTTGGCATTACGATGGCGACTTTTGCGGCCCAGAACTTCGGTGCGAATCGCATAGACCGAATTAAGCTTGGAGTTAAACAATGTATATGGGTCTCGGGATCTTTCAGCATCGCCGTGGGGTTGCTGGTTATATTCGCGGGTCCTGCAGCCGTCAGCCTTTTTGTCGGTCAAGGACAGGAAGAATTGCTGTCCCTTAGCAGGCTGTATTTCTTATCGAACGGAAGCACCTATTTGCTTCTCTCGCTGCTGTTCATCTACCGCTTCACGCTGCAGGGACTGGGACAGAGCTTTATCCCAACCGTAGCCGGCATCATGGAACTGATCATGCGGGTATTGGCTGCCATCTTCCTGACCGCGCAGATCGGGTTCCTCGGCGCAAGTCTGGCGAACCCGCTGGCTTGGCTCGGAGCCGTCATCCCGCTCGGCATTGCCTACTACCTGAGCATTAAAAGGTTAGGCACGCCTGCTAATCCCGTCTCCATACCGGCCCAGGCGTAAGGATTTTATACAATCGAGTTCAGAACGAATCATGACTTAACGAACAGAAATCACTCTGTTGTTCAAGAGCCATGCATTCGTTCTTTTTTTTGCCTCAAAGAGCGTGAAAATGATGCATTCCAAATTTGGATGGGCCGCGGTAAGATCACATTAGATTCTTTTAACTAATTTGACAGATTAGAACAGGAGGGGTTGTCTTGTACAAAGTGCTGTTAGTGGACGATGAAGCCGACGTAAGAGAGGGACTCGTGCAGGAAATCCAGTGGGGAGCCTGCGGATTCACGATCGAGGGGACGGCGGAGAACGGGAGAGAGGCTGTGGAGCTTGCGGAGCGATTGGAGCCGGATGTTGTCATTACCGATATCAGTATGCCGTTTCAGGATGGGCTCCAGTTGGCCTCATGGCTCAGAGAGTTTCAGCCGCTGTGCAAAATCGTGATCTTAACCGGATACGATGAATTTGATTATGCCCGTCAAGCGATTACGCTCAGCGTGGACGAGTATTTGCTTAAACCTTTCTCAGCCGAAAGCTTAATGGAGCTATTGAGGAAGATCAAGGACAAGATCGATTTGGAGGTTGCAGAGCGCGAGGATGTGCGCCAGTTGAAGGAGCATTACCGCACGAGCCTGCCATTGCTTCGGGAATCGTTTCTTGCGTCGCTGCTCACCCGGAAATTACCCCGCTCGATTGTTGAGGAGAAGATTCGAAATTACGAATTATCTTTGAACGGAGGTTGTTACCTTGCTGCGGTAATGGCCTTATATCCCGCTTCTGTTGATAAAGAGCAACCATCCTCAGCCTCCCTACGCCATTCTGGAGACTTGGATTTAATGCTGCACGCCATGCTGAACATCGCTAAGGAGCTTCTGGATCCCTTATTTCTTGTAAGCGTATTCATATATCAGGACAGTATTGTGCTGCTGATTGCGAATGATGAGAGAGAGGAAGAGTGGTTTAGCGAGCTGCAGGTGACACTTGACCGTTTATTAAAAAGCATTCTTCATTATTTGAAGCTGCCGGTTACGATTGGTGTGGGCTCACAGGTGGGGAATCTAACAGACCTTAAGCTTTCCTATCAGGGTGCGCTGCTGGCGCTCGACTACCGGTTGATTCTGGGTGCCGAGAAAGTCATTTTCATCGATGATGTCGAGCGTCCGAGACCGGAGGGGGTTCGTCTGGATGAATTAAAGGAGCAAGCGCTGATCCGCAGTCTAAAGCTCGGAACCGAAGAGGAATTGACCGAAGCCATTTCGCATATATTCGATGAACTCATTGGCGCCTCATGTACCATTCAGGACGTTCAGGTATACCTTCTGGAGGTTGTAACGGCCGTATTGCGATCCGCCAAAGAATCCGGGGTTGAGCTCGAGGCATTGTTCGGCGCAGGGTTTCAGCTGCATGCGGAGATTTTTAAGTTTTCCGGATTACACGAGGTGAAAGCCTGGCTGCAGGACATTAGTTTGACCATACGAAAGCATATTTCCAGCTCCAGGCAGCATGCGTACAAAGACATTGTGGAGAAGGCACTCCATTATACACGGGAGCATTACGTTGATTCGGAGTTATCTCTGCAGAAGCTGTGCATGCAGCTTCATATTAGTACAGGCTATTTTAGCGCTGTGTTTAAAAGAGAAGTCAAAATGACCTACGTGCAGTATTTGATGCAGCTTCGGATGGAAACGGCTAAGGAGCTTCTTCGATCATCGGATCTTAGAGCTTTCGAAATCGCGGAGCGTGTCGGATTTGCGGATCCGAATTATTTCAGCTTCTGCTTCAAGAAGTTGGTCGGCATCTCGCCCAAGGAATACCGGACACAAGCGAGGGGGTAGATCTGGTGAAAATCGCGTATGCCAAGCGGAACTCGATTAAACCAACCATTCAGCGATGGATTAGGCGATTTCGCGCACACAGCATTCAATCGATCATCATGTGGTCCTTCTCGGCATTTATTCTGCTGATCGTGATCGTGGTGGCCGTTCTGTTGTTCAATAAATTCTCGCGATCGGCGGAGCAAAGCGTGTTTCTGAATGCCCAGCAAATCGTGGATCAAGTAAGCTATAATCTCGAGGATTATGTGGACGGGATGGCACAGCTGTATCGGGCCATTGAGGAAAACATGCTCGCGGACGGGCAATGGGACGATGAGCAGGTTACTCAACAGCTGAACACCATCATGCGAAGCCGGGATGACATCGTCTCCATCGCGTTATTTAATGAACAGGGCGATATGCTGAGGAACCATCCGGCTATGCCGGTTAAGGCCAGCGCGCGGGTGACGGAACAAAGCTGGTTTCACTCGGCCATGAGAGTCTCCAACCATCTGAGCTTCTCACTGCCGCATGTGCAGAATTTGTACGACCATACATTTAAATGGGTTGTCACGATGAGCAAAGGAATTACGGTTGTTCATAATGGGGAGCCAACATATGTCATTCTGCTGGTAGATATCAACTTCAAGAAAATCGATGAGTTAAGCAGCCGTATTAGCTTGGGTAAGCGGGGGTATGCGTACATCATCGATGAAGGAGCGGGAAACATCGTGTATCATCCCCAGCAGCAACTAATTTACATGGGGCTTCGGAATGAGAGCGTAGAGCGGGCACTTACTTCCTCTGACAGCTACATTGATGAATCGGATGGGGTCAAGCGGCTGAATACGGTGAAATCAGTCGTTAATATAGGATGGAAAATCGTTGGGGTTTCCTATTTGGATGAAATCATGACCACAAGAGAAGAGGTCAATCGTTATCTGGTTCAGGTCGTGGCGATGGTTCTGGTGCTTGCCATCGCAGTTTCCCTGATTCTCTCGGCTATGCTGAGCCGCCCCATCCGCCGGATGGGCAGAACGATGAAGGCGGTGGAACGTGGCGATTTCAACGTGGAGCTCCCGATGCAGGGGCCACTGGAAGTGGTACAGCTGTCCAGCCGATTCAATCTGATGCTGGATAAGATCAGGCAGCTCATGAAACAGATTGTGAAAGAGCAGGAATCGAAGCGCAAATACGAGCTGGAAGCCTTGCAGGCTCAGATCAACCCGCATTTTTTATATAACACCTTGAATTCGGTTGTCCGCATGGTGGGCATGAGCAAGAAGGAGGAAGTCATTACGATGATCACTTCCTTGTCGAAGCTGTTTCGTTTGAGCTTGAGCAAAGGGAAGACCTCCATATGCGTCCGTGAGGAGCTGGAGCATGCAAGGCATTATTTGACCATCCAACAGATGAGATATAAACAGAAATTCGATTTTATGATCGAAGCGGATGAGGCAGCGCAGTCCTGCTACACGCTAAAGCTGGTGCTTCAGCCCTTAATCGAGAATGCCATCGTACATGGCATTGAATATATGGTGGATCAAGGACATATTCACATAACGGCTGCTATACAAGGCGATCTATTGGAGATGACGGTTAGGGACAATGGGGTCGGAATGTCTCCCGAGATGCTTGAAAAGATATTAGAGGTTGAAACGCTGCGACAACATCCGGCTCCATTTATCAATACGGCAGGCTCCGGCGTGGCCGTTCGAAATGTTCATGACCGGATCCAATTGTATTATGGGCACCGTTACGGTCTGGAATATGAGAGCGAGCTTGAAGAGGGCACTATCGTTCGCATACGGATACCGATTATTCACGAGCCAGGGGAGGAGCGGGAGCATGATTAGCATGCATCGTGTGTTATGGATAGCGGTTGTACAGATGGGCCGTCTTGTTCTACTCATTCTATCCTTGATCTTCTTAACATCGTGTTCATCAGGCGCGACCATAGATGAGAATGAGCCCAAACTCCGGCACATTGCACTCGTGGCACCCATACACGCCGAAGAGCAGGGGGATGCCATCCGATTAGGCGCCGAGGCGGCTGCCAAGGTATACGGAATGGTGCTTGATTATATCCCGCTGGAGCCTAGTGACGATGAAGCGGAGCAGCTGCAAGCTGCATTGAAGGTGCTGGAGAAAGGTTCCTCCGCGATTCTGATCGATCCGGCATCCGAAGCCGTACTGTTGAAATTAGGTGATCAGGCATCAGCAGCTGATGTCCCCATCATTGCTTTGAATGATGAGCGAATGACCACAGGTGTCCTGTCTGCCATCGCAATCCATAATGAGGCGGCCGGACGCAAGGCGGGTGAACAGCTGGCCGACTTACTTGGCGATCGGGGAGTTGTCGCCATACTTCGATCCGACAGGGAGGATCCCGACCTCATTGCCCGCGAAGAGGGAGCCAAAAGCGTATTGTCGGGAATTAGCGGGATTCAGATAGCGGACGGGGCAGCATGCGGCAAACGTGAAGATGCATGCTGGCAGGCGGCCAAGCAGCTGCTGGACCGGGAATCGGTTGACGGGATACTGGCACTCGATATTCAGGCCTCCTTGGGAGCGGCAAAAGAAGTCGCAAGACGGAACGTTCAGGGGAAGATCAAGATTGTCACCTTCGGAAGCGACCTGGAGCAGCTTCAACTTCTGCAGGATGGCATCCTTCATAAACTCATTGTGCAGAACGGGTTCAGCACGGGATATCTGGGAGTAGAACAGGCTGTGAAGGTATTGGATGGTTCGAAATATGATAAGCCGATTGTGCTTGAGACCAAGGTGATTGATGCGGACAACATGTTCTGGATGGATAATCAGAAGGTTCTGTTTCCATTTGTGAAGTAAAGAAATCGCGAAAATTAGAGGCAAAGTGATGAGAATTTTGCTAGAAAGCATGAGGATTTTGAATTCGAATGTCAGGAGCATTGCGGCATAATGGCGGTAGACAGTGAGATATGGCGCAGGAACGCCGTATCCGTCACTGAAAATTCGAATGAAACAGGGAGGTCAACCCAGGTGAAGAAAAAATGGCTGTTAATCCTTATAGCCGGCATGATGCTGACCACGGCGGCATGCAATAACGGCGGGAGCAGTTCAACCGGCAGCGAAAGCAAGCAAGATGAGGCGGCAGGCGGCAGCACACCTCAAGTCGGGGTGGCAATTTACAAGTTCGACGACACGTTCATGACAGGCGTTCGGAACGCGATGTCCAATGCAGCGAATGGCGTAGCCAAACTGGATATCGTGGATAGCCAAAATGCGCAGCCAACCCAAAATGAGAAAATCGATCTGTTCATTTCGAAGAAATACAGCGCTATGATCATCAACCCGGTGGATCGGACGGCCGCCGGCGTCATTATCGATAAGGCAAAAACTGCGAATACGCCAGTGGTATTCTTGAACCGGGAGCCGATCGCGGAAGACATGAACAAGTGGGATAATGTGTATTACGTAGGGGCAAAAGCGGAGGAATCCGGAACGATTTCGGGTCAGCTTATCGTCGATTATTGGAAGGCCAATCCCAAGGCGGACAAGAACGGGGATGGCAAGCTGCAGTATGTATTGCTGCAGGGTGAGCCGGGGCATCAGGATGCCGAGCTGAGGACCAAATTCTCCGTTCAGGCGATTCAAGATGCCGGGATCGAAGTCGAAGCGCTAGCGGTGGATACCGCCATGTGGGACCGCGTGAAGGGACAGGAGAAGATGCAAGCCTTCCTTGCATCCCATGGCGACAAGATTGAAGCGGTTCTGGCCAACAATGACGATATGGCGCTCGGTGCCATTGAAGCATTGAAAGCGGCGGGTTACTTCAGCGGCGACAAGTATATGCCGGTCGTGGGTGTAGATGCGACAGCTCCGGCCATTCAGGCGCTGGAAGACGGCACGCTTCTCGGCACTGTGCTTAATGACGCCAAGAGCCAGGGTAAAGCTTCCGTTGCGATTGCCGCAGCGCTATCCAAAGGAGAAACGCCGAACAAGGACAACACCGGATTTGATATTACCGACGGCAAATATGTATGGATCGCTTACAAAAAAATAACGAAGGACAATATCGCCGACGCGAAATAATAGCAGGGTTATGAGAAGGGACAGCAGCTATTCGTAGCGTTGTCCCTTTATATTGGGCTTTTTCACCCGGCCTGCGAAGGAGGCATTCAAGGTGGCGGAATCGTATGTGCTGGAGATGCGGAATATATCGAAGGCGTTTCCAGGCGTTCAGGCATTAAGCGACGTAACGTTCAAGGTAAGACCCGGAACCGTGCATGCGCTCATGGGCGAGAACGGGGCAGGTAAATCAACGCTGATGAAATGTTTATTCGGCATCTACAAGCCTGATGAAGGCGACATCTATTTAAACGGCAGCAAGGTAACCATCAACAGCTCCAGGGACGCATTGAATCACGGAATATCCATGATTCATCAGGAGCTTCATCCTGTGCCGCACCGCAACGTGATGGAGAATATATGGCTGGGAAGATTTCCGATGACGGGTTTCTGGCCTTTGAAATTCGTGAACGAGAAACAGATGGTAGAAGATACGCTCCGCCTGTTCCGCGAGCTCGATATCGATATTGATCCCAGGGCAAGAACAGGAGCGCTGTCTGTGTCCAAGATCCAATCGCTTGAGATTGTCAAAGCGGTGTCTTATCACTCCAAAGTGATTGTAATGGACGAACCGACCTCATCGCTCACCAGGAATGAAGTGGAGCATCTGTTCAGCATCATGAACAGGCTGCGTTCGCAAGGGGTGTCGATCGTCTACATTTCGCACAAAATGGAAGAAATCCTGCGCATATCCGATGACGTGACGATTATGCGCGATGGTAAATATGTGGGGACTTGGCAAGCCGGCGAGCTGACAACCGATTTGATTATCACCCGCATGGTGGGACGGGATTTGACGGAGCGCTATCCGGAACGGGCGAACGTTCCCGGCGAAACCCGGATGCAGGTCCACCAATTAAGCTCCACGAATCCGAAATCGTTTCAGAATGTATCCTTCGAGCTAAGACGGGGGGAGATATTGGGCATCGGAGGCCTTGTCGGCGCACAGCGAACGGAATTGGTTGAAGCAATATTCGGACTTCGTCCGGTGGCTTCCGGAACTATATCGATCAACGGGAAGCCGGTAAAGATCAAATCACCATCGGACGCCAAGAAAAATAACATGGCGCTGCTGACGGAAGAGCGCAGAGTTACCGGCATATTCCCGGTGCTCTCGGTCTATGAGAATACCGTCATTGCAAATCTTCGCAGGTATCAAAATTGGGCGTTTCTGTTAAATGAACGCAGAGGAATCCAGGATGCGCGTATGAACGTGGAGCAGCTTAGGACGAAAACGCCCTCGGTCCATACCCAGATACGGAATCTGTCGGGCGGGAACCAGCAGAAGGTGCTGCTGGCAAGATGGCTTCTGACCGAGCCTGAGATCCTTCTGCTGGATGAGCCGACCCGTGGCATTGATGTCGGCGCGAAGTTCGAGATTTATTCCATCATTACGCAGCTAGCCAAGCAAGGAAAGAGCATTATTATGATTTCCTCCGAAATGCCCGAGCTGCTCGGAATGTCCGACCGAATTATGGTGATGAGTGAAGGGCGGTTGACGGGAATTCTGGCAGGGCAGGAAGCAAGCGAAGAGGAAATCATGCGGCTTGCCGCACAGCAGCGGTCAGCCGATTCGGGAGGGGAAGTCGATGAATACGCAAACCATCGGTAAGGTTAAAGATTATTTGGCGCAGCGCGCTATATTCGTAGTATTAATATTGCTTGTTATCGGGATTGCCGTCGCAGATCCCAACTTTCTGGCCTTCTCCACGCTCCGGGATATTTTGCAGCAATCCTCCACCCGATTAATTATCGCGCTTGGCGCGGCGTTCATTCTGATCACCGGCGGGGTTGACCTCTCCGCAGGACGCGTTGTCGGATTAACGGCGGTCGTATCGGCTTCCATGCTGCAAACGGATGTATACGCAAATCGCTTCTTCCCGGACCTGCCTCAAGTATCGGTTGTATCGCCGATTCTTATCGGTATTGCAGCGGGACTTATCGTTGGGTTCATCAATGGTTTCATCGTAGCCAAACTGCATGTGCCGCCGTTCATAGCGACACTCGGTACGATGGTCGGCATATATGGCGTCAACTCCATCTATTTTGATATGGAACCGAACCAATCCCAGCCGATTGGCGGCTTAAGACCGGACTTTACCGTGTGGGGCAGCGGCTACATCGACTTCGGGGGTGGGTATTCTCTCCCTTACATCGTCATTATCGCCGTCTTCGTTGCACTTATCTGCTGGGTCATTTTCAACAAGACCCGTCTCGGCAAAAATATGTATGCGATCGGCGGCAACGTGCAAGCGGCACATGTATCGGGGATCAATGTAGCCCGTAATCTGATAGCGATCTACGCTATTTCCGGTGCGTTGTACGGCATCGCCGGCGTACTGGAGGCTGCCAGAACCGGGGGCGCGACGAATAACTACGGCAATATGTATGAACTGGATGCGATTGCCGCATGCGTGGTTGGAGGGGTATCCACTGCAGGAGGCATCGGCACGGTGCCGGGCGTGATGGCCGGGGTTCTTATCTTCGGCGTCATCAATTACGGATTAACCTTTATTGGTGTCAGCCCATACTGGCAATTGATCATTAAAGGGCTTATTATCGTAGCAGCGGTAGCATTTGACATTCGCAAATACATGGCAAAAAAATAAAAGGATAAGTAGCCGCTGGAATATATCCTGCGGCTTTTGTAATAGATTATAGAATTTATTAGTTTTCAGCGGAGCTGAACAATTCAATAACCGCAAGAAAAACATCCTATAAACGCGGTCTGTCTTCTGAGAAAGTACGTCGATAGACGTTTTCTTATAATCATCCACCACAGGAGGTGCTGTAATGGCCGTGAAAAGAACGACATTGAATGTAGCCGTGCTGGGCTGCGGTCCCATTTCGCAGTACGGACATTTCGAGGCTTGCCGGAGAGCGCGCAATGCTAGACTATACGCGATATGCGATGTCGCGGAGGATTTGCTGAACCGCATGGCCGAAATCCACCAGCCATTAAAAACCTACAATGATTATGACAAGATGCTGGCCGATCCCGAGGTGGAGGCTGTCATCATTGGCATCGCGGATCAATTTCATGTGGAAGCTGCCCTTAAAGCCATTGCAGCAGGCAAGCATGTCCTAGTGGAAAAGCCTCTGGGCGTCAGCGTCGAAGAGTGTGAGGAATTGCAGCAGAAGGCCGGGGCTACCGGATGTATTGTCCAAATCGGAAATATGAAGCGCTTTGACCCCGGCATCGCGTATGCCAAGCAGTTTATTGATCAAGAGATGGGTGAGATGCTGGCGCTGAAAGCATGGTACTGCGACTCAACCTACCGATATACGGTCACCGACAACGTGCAGCCGATGGTGCAGCTTAGTCCGAATGCTTTAAGGCCGGAAGGCAATCCGAAGCTGGATAAGCTGCGTTATTTCATGCTGACGCATGGCAGTCATCTGGTGGATACGGCTCGTTTTTTAGGCGGAGAGATGGAAAGCGTTACGGCGTGGAACACCCAGAAGTTCGGAGCGTACAATTGGTTTGTCACGGTGCAGTATGCCTCGGGCGCTATAGGACATCTGGATCTTACGGTTGCCGTTCGGATGGACTGGCACGAGGGCTTTCAGATCTACGGCGAACACGGAAGCGTTATTGGCAAGACCTATAATCCTTGGCTTTTTAAGTCCAGCGATGTAGAGGTCTTCTCGGCACGGGATGGTTGTTATCATCGACCGCTCGGGGAAGATGCCCATTTCTTCAAGCTGCAGGTTGAAGGCTTTGCGGATACGGTTTTGAATCAGGTTGCCATGAGAGGGGCCAATCTGGAGGATGGAGTTGCTGCTATGCGTGCCATGGCGGCGATTGCACGATCGGTGGAATGCGGGGATACGGTGAGGCTGGCTGACGTAACGGGAGGTGTATGAAGCATGAGACTGGGCATTTTCTCCAAGACGTTTGAGAGGCCGACACTGGAGGGGAATTTGAACGCAGTGAAAGCAACCGGACTGAGTGTAATTCAATTCAATCTTTCCTGCGGGGGTCTCCCATCACTGCCGCACGAGATCGATCTGGAAACCGCGGTGTATATAAGAGAAGAATGTGAGAAACGGCATCTACATATAGCCGCAGTATCCGGAACCTTCAATATGATTCACCCGGACCGTCAGAGATTGCGGGATGATATCCGACGATTTCGCCACTTGGCAGCCATGTGCCATTCGATGGGAACGTCGGTCATTACCCTGTGTACCGGCACAAGGGATAAGGACAATATGTGGAGGGCACATCCGGACAACAATTCACCGGAAGCATGGGATGACCTGCTTACGACCATGCGTGAATTAGTGAATATCGCAGTCGAGTACGAGCTGGAGCTGGCTGTCGAACCTGAGCCCGCCAATGTGATCAGCGATGCGGTCAAAGCCAGAAGGCTGCTGGATACGATGGATTCTCCCCGGTTAAAAATAGTTCTGGACGCAGCGAATTTGTTCCACCCCAACGAAGGGATGCCTTTAACAGAGGTAATTGAACAAGCGCTATCACTGCTCAGCGCACATGTCATTATTGCGCATGCCAAGGATTATTCGACCGTAGACGGACTCCATTATACTGCTGCAGGAACCGGTGAACTGGATTATAAGGCTTACATGAAATTGCTGCACACTTATCATTTCAAGGGTCCGCTGATTCTTCATGGCTTGCATGAACGTGAAGTGCCGCAAAGCATCTCTTATTTGAAGTCCCAAATCGAAGCGGCCAAGTTATGACGAGCTTCAGAGTTATAGACAACAGCTGCACCTATGAATGTCATGGGCTAGGGGTTTCTTTGTTCATCCTCATCGAATCTTCACAAGTTTCAGTTACAATGGAGCCTTATGTTAAAGTTGAATTGTACTGATGAAGGATTTCAATAAGGAGAAACCGGAATGAAGACCATATTAATCGTGGATGATGAACCGAATATTCGAGAAGTTCTTGTATCCTATCTGAACAAAGAACATTATCTGACGCTGGAAGCGGCCAACGGTGCCGAAGCGTTCGATTTCCTGCGAGAGCAATCCGTGGATCTTGTCATATTGGACCTCATGCTCCCGGATATGGATGGCGAGCGGATATGCGAGAAGATTCGAACGTTTAGCCCGGTACCCATTATCATGCTAACGGCTAAGGTGGCCCAGAACAGCCGGATTGGCGGGTTTGCCATCGGAGCCGATGATTATATCGTGAAGCCGTTCGACCCTCGGGAAGTTGTAGCAAGAGTCAAGGCCGTTCTGAGACGAGGAGATGACAGCAAGCTCCTGGCGGACGTAATTGTGTATCACCAAGGCGCGCTGGCCATTCATTCGATGAAACACGAAGTTACCTGCCATGGACAGGTTGTAAACTTGACGCCAAGCGAATACAAATTGCTGCTTCTGTTGGCCAAGTATCCCCAGCGCAACTTCTCGCGCGAAGAACTGGTTGATCGCGTGTTAGGTTATGACTTTATCGGCGACATCCGAATTATTGATCAGCATATCAAAAATCTGAGGCAAAAGATTGAATCCGACCCTAGGCAGCCTCAATATATCATTACCGTTTACGGATTCGGATACCGCTTTGGAGGTGATAGGGTTTGAAGCATCGGCTGGACCTGAGGCTTGCCGCTATCATCATCAGTATCACGGCAGGCATATTGATCATGTTTACCGTGATCAATATTGCGACCAACCATTATCATATCGCCATGTTCCAGCAGCAATCATCCGTGCATGATGGAATGGCTGAGCTGAATTATCATTTGGAGCAGGCGCAGATGCAATCCATCATATTGACATGTCTCCTATCGATTGCCATTGCTTCCGTGATCGGCATATACGTTGCGAAGAGAATATCGGCTCCCCTCGTCCAGATGAAACGAGCGGCTGAGATGATGACAAGGGGGAATTGGGACATCCGTGTGACAACCAAAGGGTACGATGAAATTGCGGGACTCGGTTCTTCGCTGAACGAGCTGGCTGTGCAGTTACAGAAGCAGGATCTGCTTCGCAGGAATATGACCCAAGATATCGCACATGAACTGCGAACGCCGTTAACCACATTAAAGAGTCACACCCGTGCACTAGAGGATGGCATATGGGAGCCGACGGCAGAACGGTTTCAAACGTGCTTGGAAGAGATTGATCGATTGATTCAGCTCGTCACGGAGCTCGAGGATTTGCACGATATGGAATCGCCGGAATTTCAACTATCCCGATCCAAGCAGGAGCTTGGTCACATCATGGAGAGGGCGATCACCTTGGCGGCAGCAATGTATCATGAAAAAAAGGTAGACCTGCAATATGTCAGCGGTTCGCCGATCCTAGCCGAGGTGGATGCCGACCGAATGCTTCAGGTGCTAATCAATATGTTAAGTAATGCCTTACACTACACGCCAGCTGGCGGAACGGTGCAAGCCGAGCTCGTGGACGAAGGGGCACATGCCCTGATTCGAATACAGGATTCAGGTCAGGGGATCTCTTCCTACGATCTGCCGTTTATATTCGAAAGGCTATACCGGGGCGATAAGTCGAGGAATCGTTTAAGCGGCGGAAGTGGAATGGGGCTGGCCATCGTCAAGCAGCTGGTTTCCGCTCATGGCGGTCAAGTGTGGGCCGAAAGCGGAGATGAGTTTACAGGCGGCAGCTGCTTTTATATTCGGATTCCGAAAAAGAATAAATAAACACGACCAAAAAACCGGATCAGAAGATCCGGTTTTTCCATCCCATTAACTTGGCAGCGGTCTCAACATAATAGTAATCTCCATAGATCAGCGAAACGTTTATATTTTGTCCGGCAGGCAGATGTCCCGTGGCTTCCTTCAGTATGCCTTCATAAGCGGGGTCATCCCATTCGGCGTAATGGGCCGTTAAGGAGTTGATGATACGCAAGGCACTTTCACGGTACAGAGCTCTTTCGGTTATAGGCACCAGGTCCGCGAGTTCAAGTAGACCGGAAGCGGCGCAGGATGCTGCTGACGTATCCCGGGGCTCGGTAGTCTTCGGGGATGCTTCCGTCTCTTCATGAGCGGATGGTTCCATCTCCTTGCGCTCCGCACGGAAATCCCAGCGGGGTATGGAATCCTCCTCAAGAGAAGCTATGAAGAAATGGGCCACCCGCTTGGCGGCTTCAAGGTACTGAATATCGCGGGTATAGCGATAGGTGTTAGCCATGCCATGCAATGCCCAGGCCGCTCCCCGGCTCCAAGCAGATTCCGGACCATAGCCTTGTCCTCCCAGCGCTTCGATAAATTCTCCCGTTAACGGATCAAATCGGCAGATGTGCCGAACGGAGCCGTCCGGTCTTATGAAAAACTCGGCAACCGTATTCGCTTGGGCTCTGGCGATATGAGCGAATCTCGGGTCACCACTCTCCTCGGAAGCCCAGAATAGGAGGGAGAGGTTCATGGTGGAGTCGATAATGGACCAGCCTTCATTCCCATGGTTCCATGAAGTGGGTTTCACCTGATTCCAAGCACGTATGAATTTCCCGACCGGGTTATACCTCCCTGCCAGCAGGGTAGCGGCCAACAATCCTCTCCGCCTGGCATCCGCATCGCCGGTCAGCTTATATTTGATGACGGCAGTCGGCAGAAATTGAAAGCCGACATCGTGATGGAAATTACTGTCCCCGATAAGCGCTTGTTCAAGCTGAACATCCCATTCCCAAGCCCACTCCTTATACTGCGGCTCCTTGGTCATCTCATACATGATCCAGAGCATTCCCGGCCAAAAACCGGAGGTCCACCAGTCGATCCGGGTGGAATCATAGATTCCGTTCTTTGTTGCATGAGGAACTTTGCCTTGAAGCTGTCCGGTCATTCGCGACAGTTTCTTTTCCAATTTCCCCCATAATAGCGAATAGGGCGATATCGTTTCCTGTTGTTGTCCGTTCATCGCTAACCTCCCAAAACTGATGTCATCGTGTGGCTCATTGTCGTAACTGCTTTTGATCCATTGTTCCATAGAATGCTGGAAAATTCTACATATACAGCTTAAGAACTATTGAAATAACAAGTCAAACTTAAAAAAACACAAGTCCTTCGAAGCACCTAAAAAAAACACAAGGGAACCGATCATCTTCCATTGCTGCCCGGCCCGCGAAACTTATAGGATAAGGATATTCATCACATCATCATTCCTAAGGAGGCGAAAGCCGTTGCCGCAAATTACGATTACAATGTATGAAGGACGCACGGATCAGCAGAAAGACGAAATCGTTGATGTTTTTACCAGGGAGTTGTCCCGGATCATTGATCGTGAGCCTGAATTTATCAGCATTCAGTTTGACGAAATTCCGATTGATGATAACGCACCGGCCAATTTGAGAAACAAGAGGTGATGACAGATGGCTGAGCCAAGCAAAGCGGCAGTTAGCCCGAATCTGGAGGGAAAGATCGATAAACGCAGAAGACTACTCGGCTTCATGTGGAAATACAGAGCGCTGTACTTCATTTCTCTGCCGGGACTGCTGTTCTTCGGATTATTCAAGTATGTTCCGTTAATGGGCTCCGTGATCGCATTTCAAAACTACAATCTGTTTGCAGGCGTGACCGGAAGTCCCTGGGTGGGCCTAGAGCACTTTCAACGAATGTTCCAGCACTATGATTTTTTGAAAATTCTGCGGAATACACTTCTGCTGGGTACATATGACATTCTGTTTGCTTTTACTGCCCCCATCGTTTTGGCTTTATTACTCAATGAGGTGCGCCAGGTCGTTTACAAGAAAATTGTCCAGACGATATTCTATGCGCCGCATTTTCTGTCATGGGTCATTGTAAGCGGTATCTTTGTGGGTATCCTGTCTCCATCGTCGGGGATCGTGAACGTAATGCTCGGCTGGTTCGGCATCGATCCGATTTATTTCCTTGGCGAAGATTCCTACATTCGAACGGTGTTGGTGGGCTCAGGACTATGGAGAGATGTCGGATGGGGGACCATCATTTATCTGGCGGCGCTCGCAGGCATTAATCCGGACCTCTACGAAGCCTCCGAAATCGATGGAGCGGGGAGATGGCGCCAGACGCTCAGCATTACCCTGCCGGCGCTGCTTCCCGTGATAACGATCCTGTTCCTGCTCAAAATCGGGGACTTCATGGATTATGGGTTTGAACGCGTATTCGTGTTTCAGAATCCGCTCAACATTCAGTCAAGCGAAATCTTGGACACGTACATATACAAAGCCGGCTTGCAGCAGCTTCAGTACAGTTATGCAACCGCCATCGGGGTGTTCAAATCGGTTGTCGGCTTGTTCCTGATTTCCATTGCAAACACCATCAGCAAGAAAGCGACCGGCGAGTCGCTGTATTAGAGGGGAGTGACAACCAACGTGAAATATGACAGTGCAGGCAGAAAACTGTTTCTTGTCGTGAACTATATCATCCTTACCTTTCTTGCACTCACCATGCTGCTCCCTTTTCTTAATGTCATTGCCCAGTCATTCAGCAGCCCGGGCGCTATCGATCGCGGAGAAGTGATGTTCTGGCCGGTGGAGTTTACCTTTGCCTACTACCAGCATGTGTTCAACGATATCTCCATCTGGAGGGCATTCGGGATCAGCGTCTACATTACGCTATTCGGAACCTTCATCAATCTGGCAGCAACCGCTTCGCTGGCGTATCCGCTCTCGAGGCCCGAATACGTGGGCAGAAAAACGATTATGATTATCATCCTGATGACCATGATTTTCACGGCACCGCTGATCCCGCAATTCATTCTGATGCGCGAGCTGAATCTCGTCAACACGCTATGGTCTTTGATGCTGCCATCGGCGATCAGCGCATTCAATCTGTTTGTGCTTCGAACCTTCTTCACCCAAATTCCGAGCGAACTGATCGATTCGTCCCGAATTGACGGGTGCAGCGAGGTCCGTACGCTATGGAGCATCGTGCTTCCGTTATCCAAACCGGCGCTGGCGACAGTAGGGATATTCTACTCCGTAACCAATTGGAACAAATACATGGACGCCCTCTACTATATCAATGATCGCGCCAAGTATCCGCTGCAGGTAAAATTAAGGGAGCTTCTGGTGAACGAGGGCCTGACCGATACGGGGAACCTTGCATTCGAGGCAAGTTCCCAGTCCGTACAAGGCATACAAATGGCGGTTATTCTGGTAGCCACAGTGCCCATCATTCTCTTGTATCCGTTTCTGCAGCGCTTCTTCATTCATGGGATGATGATTGGATCGATCAAAGAGTAATCCTAAAAAAACGACAAACCGAGCCAAAGACATTCCTTGTTCCCGCCCAGACGGCTCTCTATACTGATATTAAGTTTGAAAGCGCTATTATGAGCGACTATATTAGCTTGAAAAGAGGGGTATTCATGAGAAAAAGTTGGACACGTATGCTTACGTCAGG
Source organism: Paenibacillus sp. QJM3NY_38 (assembly GCF_056173265.1). Classification (NCBI taxonomy): domain Bacteria; kingdom Bacillati; phylum Bacillota; class Bacilli; order Caryophanales; family Paenibacillaceae; genus Paenibacillus; species Paenibacillus sp. QJM3NY_38. The sequence goes on along the minus strand of NZ_CM149665.1, from coordinate 4,147,246 downwards.
TCTCGTACTGGCCATGCTCGTTGGTTGTTCGGGCAATAATGGCGGAGGCGGGGGAGCCAATGCCGGCGGAGGTGACAGCAACGGGCAAGGCGGAAGTGAAGCAGGGCCAACGAAATTCTCCATTTCGATGCGGACGCTTAACGTATCCTACGTCGAGAAGAATCCGGATATCAACAAGGATAAGTACGTGCTGGAGCTAGAGAAAATGACGAACACGGACCTGGATATCCGCCTGATTCCGCATAACGAATATCAGGATAAAATGGTGCAAATGTTTGCGACAAATGACATTCCGGATGTGGTGCAGGGCACTGGCGGAATCAGCGGTCCCGAGCTGGCGGGTGCCGTGGAGAACGGAGTCTTTCTCCCGCTGAACGACCTCCTGCAGGAGCATGGGCAGGACCTGCTCAAGTTTATACCCGAGGAAGCCTGGAAGCGGATGACGGATTCCAAGACGGGTAATATCTACGGGATTCCCGAGATCTTGTCCAATCCGTCCAGACGCGCCACATGGATTCGGACCGACCTGCTGGAGAAAGTAGGCAAGAAGATCCCGACAACGGTGGAAGAGACGATGGATGTGCTGCGCGCTTTCAAAGAAGCCGGGGTGGAGCAGCCTTATGCCGGACGCCAGAATTTCAAATACGCGGATACCTTCTTCGGTGCCTATGACGTGCTGGGTTACCTGAACCAATTCAAGGTGTTCCCGGACGGCAAAGTAAAGCCAACCTTCTTCGATGAAGAAAATATGAAGCAAGCTATTCAGATCTATAAGACGATGCACGAGGAAGGATTGATCAGCAAGGAATTCGCGACGATTGAAAGCGCGGACTTCAAATCCATCGTCACGAGCGGCAAAGCCGGCATGTGGTCCATGAACGCGAATGAGCTTCCGATTTGGGGCACCCAGCTGAAGGAGAATGTCCCGGACGCGACAGTAGCGTTGATTCCTTCGCCGGTAGGGCCTGACGGCAAAGGGGGATATGCTCATTACAATCCGGTCACGCGCTCCTTCTTCATCAATGCGAAGGCGAAGGATAAAGCCGAGGATATCGTGAAGTTCTTCAATTGGATGGTCAGCGAAGATGCGGAATTGTTCTTCAGCTTCGGCATTGAAGGCGAGGATTACCAGGTAACCGACGGCAAGCCGGTCTTCGAGGTTCCGACGGACGCGGCAGGTGCGGATAAGATGCGTTATCTGAACTACTGGCTGTGGCTGGTGCAGGATACAACCTATAACAAACGCGTATCCGAGTTGTCCGATTCCGGCAAAGAGCTGATTGATGCTTTTGATAACATGCTTTCGAACGAGGGTCGCCGCGGCATTGAATTCGATCCGCGACTGGAGGCGATGGTGAAATATCCGGAGCTGAATCCGAAGTCGGATGAACTGCCGCCGCTGATTCTGGAGCATGTGCTCCGCATGGTATACGGCAGAGAGCCTATCGATAACTACAGCAAGGTGCTCGAGGAGTATCTGTCCAAAGGGGGCAGCGAGATTATTGAGGAGGCTACGAAACGATATAACGAGAAAGAAAACGCTTTCGAATAAGTGGAGCATGTTTTAGTATAGTGTTGAAGAATGACTCCTCTGCTTGCCTAAGCAGAGGAGTATCTTGCTAAAGCTAAACTACTCTCGCTGTCTTGAAAGGGGAATGGGTAATGTACCGCATTCTGGTCGTTGATGATGAACCTATGATAAGGATGGGCTTGGCGAAACTGATCACGCAGACGGACCCAGCCATGATTCAAGCGGCAACGGCCGGCAACGGCATGGAAGCATTGGAAGCCATTCAGACGGCACGACCGGACTTCATTTTTACGGATATCAAAATGCCCAAGATGGACGGCCTGGAGCTCAGCAAGCAGCTCTATGAAACATACGGCGATATCACGGTCGTTGTCATCTCCGGTTACGGTGATTTCGAATACGCCCAGAAATGCATGTCGTATGGAGTTAAGGAGTATCTGCTCAAGCCTGTGACCAAATCGGTGGTACATAACACCATGAATAAATTGATGGCGGATCGAAAGTCTATGCAAGAGAAGCAGCGGATTTATTTTCCACTCTCCAAGCTGGAGGACTGGCTGGAGCAGCTGGAACAGGCCGTATGGCTTTTACAAATGAACGATATCCAGCACAAGCTGCAAGAAATCGAGGATTACTGCAACGAACGCAGGCTTGAATCGATTCAGCTTCAGGAACTGCTGGATGAACTGTATGCGAAACTGATCAAGCAGTTAAACGGCCGGGATGTGTATTCGTTTGAACGTAGGACAGGCATCACGGGGTCTGCGCCCGGAGGGAACCATCACTATTTCGAGAGATTTCGCATGGCCGTGAATCAGACGGTGAAGCTCATACGCGACAAGCGGAAAGGAAATGCCAAAGAGCCTGTAGAAGAAGCGAAGGCTTATATCGAGCGCAACTTGTCCCGTGATCTCTCACTTGATGAGGTTGCCGATATGCTTGGGCTCAACCCGTCCTATTTCAGCCAGCTGTTTAAACAGATGACGGACGAGACCTTTGTTCACTACCGGATCAAGAAAAGAATGGAGAAAGCGAAAAAGCTCCTCGCCCTTCCGCATTATAAAATTACGGATATTTCGTTCGAAGTAGGGTACGCGGATCATCCCCATTTTACGAAGACCTTCAAGAAGGTCACCGGTTACACCCCTTCCGAATACCGGGAGCTGCTGGGGATCGAATGATGCGCAAGAGCCTGTCTCGTCAAATCTTCTTGTACTTCTTTATCGTTATATTGTTCTCGCTTTCTACGGTTGGCGTATTCTTCTATATCAAATCATCCGAAGCGATCGATGAACAGGTTGAGAAGTATATGACCACTGTTATCACAAACGCGGCAAGGCAAACGGATAACCAGCTGCAGATATTCGAGCGGATCAGCAATACGATTTTGCTGCAGGATTCGGTCAAACGCTTTATGGATATGGACCCAAGCGACAGCTATGAACATTACCGATTTACCAATCTTATCCGCAAGGATGTCTTTCAGAAGATCTTAATACAATATCCGACGCAGACTCACATGATGTATATACTCGGGTTTCATGGCAGAGCGATTTTTGATCAGAATCAGAGCTTCTCTGCTATGTCGATTGATCCGTCAGGCCGCCTTCGCGAACTCAGGGAGAAGACGCCGGAGAACGGGGAGATCGTCATATTGAAGACCAGCTTGCTGGAGAAGGATCGGGACAACGTCATCACGGTAGCGCGCAAAATCCGGGGAATGAATTCGTACGACGTGAAAGGCGTGCTGGCGGTTGAGTTCAATGAAGACCAGCTGTCGAGTTTATGGAACGGCGTTGATCTCGGGGAGCAGGGCTTCTTCTTCATCCTGGATCGCGAAGGCGAAGTTGTCTATGCCCCTGAGCACGTGGATATGGACGCGATTACTTCCACCGACCTGCCAGATCGGATTATCGCCAAAGGCGATCATCGATTCATAGAACCGGTGCTTGGCGACAAAACGATGATCATTTCGCGCCAGTCCGAGTATTCGGGCTGGAGCCTCGTCATTATGATGCCGCTGGATGAACTCCGGGCACCGATTTCGGGTATTCGGTCCACTACGATTATCGTAGGCTTCGTTACACTGATCATTGCGCTCATTCTGGCTTACAGATTCGGGAAATCAATTGTCAATCCGATCCGCAATCTGAAGAACGGGATGAGGCAGACGGAGAAGGGGAACTGGACGCATATCACCGACGTGAAACCGCGGGAGGACGAGATCGGGGGATTGATCCATAGCTACAATCTCATGGTCAGCCGTTTGTCCGATATGATCGAGCAGGTTTATGACACGGAGCTCCACAATCAGAAAACGCAGCTGGAGCTGCAGGACATCCAGCTGGAGCGCCAGCGGGCAGAGTTCCAGGCGCTCCAATTACAGATCAATCCGCATTTTCTGTACAACACCCTGGAAACGATCAATTGTTATGCGATCGTTCAGGAATCCGACGAGATATCGGACATGGTGGAGGCGATGGCTTTCATGCTTCGATACTCCATCCAGACGAACCTGGAGGAGATCACCATTGCCAACGAGCTCAATCATGTACGGCATTACATGATGATTTTGAAGCATCGCATCGGGCGCGATTTCGAGATCGAGGTGGCGACGCCGCCCGAGCTCCTGTTGGAGAAGATGGTCAGGCTCTCCTTGCAGCCGATTGTCGAGAATATTTTTCAGCATGCTTTTCCGGAAGGGATCGAAGTTTGGCATTACATTCGGATTGACACGAGAATAGAACAGGACAATTTGCTGGTTATTGTAGAGGACAACGGCGCAGGCATAGCGGACCATAAGCTTCTTAAACTGCGCAAGAGGCTCGAGGAAAACCGTCTGGTCGACGATGACGACGGAATGCATGTCCGGCGCAAGGGCGGAATCGGCATCGTCAATGTCCATCGGCGAATTCAGATGGTTTATGGCGAAGAGTACGGAATAACAGTTTATAGTTCGCCGGATCAAGGCACAAAAATCATCATGACAATGCCGCGAATGGAAAGAGTGCGTGAACAAGAGAGCAGACTGAAACAGCTGCAAACCTAATCAGGAGGGATTAATATGCATATTAACTTATCGGGTAACATCGCTTTAGTCACAGGTTCGAGTGGAGGGATCGGTCGTGCGGTAGCATTGAGGCTGGCAAGAAGCGGAGCCAAGGTCGCGCTGAACTATTTGAACAGCAAGGAAGCCGCCGAAGAAGCCGTGGCGGAGATTCAAAGTTTTGGCGGCGAGGCGTATGCATTTCGTGCAGACGTTACGCATGTGGAGCAGGCAGAGGCGCTTGTAGCTGATGTGGAGAAGGCATTTGGCGGACCGGTTACGATTCTGGTTAATAATGCGGGGCATTTGGTCGAGCGTCTGGCGAATGCGGAAATGACCGAGGAGCTCTACAACAAGGTCATGGATGTGAATATGAAAAGCACGGTATTCATGAGCAAGGCCGTCATTCCGGGCATGAAAGCCGCAGGTCAAGGTCGCATTGTCAATATGACCTCCGTTGCGGCACATAACGGCGGCGGACCCGGCGCAAGCATTTATGCTGCCAGCAAAGCGGCCGTCCTGAGCTATACCAAGGGACTAGCGAAGGAGCTCGCTTCAAGCGGAGTTAACGTGAATGCCGTATCGCCGGGCTTTATCGGACAGACGGCGTTTCACGCCACCTTTACCCCGGATGACGCGCGAAAAGCAACGATCAAGGGCATTCCGCTGGGGCGGGAGGGCACCCCGGACGATGTCGCCGGCTCCGTTCTGTTCCTCGTTTCCGAGCTGTCCTCGTATCTAACGGGGGAGACGATCGAAATTAACGGCGGCATGTTCATGCGATGAGGGATTGGATGAAGGTCAAATCGAAGTTGATATTCTATCCGTGGAGCGAACGTACAGTCGATATCCTGAAGGCCGAGCTTGATCAGGTCATCGACCGGAAGCTGGATGTTCCTGTCGAGCCCGGCGGCTGGTGGCACCAATACGTGTGTCCCGAACATCATACGGAACTGATGTTTGATCCGCTGGAAGCCGATTGCAGCTCCTATCGTTGTCCCTATGGCTGCGAAGTGGAGGGGGAACCGTACAGGGGGGCTTGGCTGGTATTCAAGCATCAGGCTATGGCCAGATACGTTCTGCAATCTGCCGCCGTTTATGCCGGTACGGGAGAGCAGGTCTACGCCGATCTTGGAAAAAAGCTGATCGTCCGCTACGCGGAGCAATTTCCTCTTTATCCTGTCCACCCGGATGCCCAGCCCTGGATGCTGAAAGGGCGCGCATTCCATCAGGCTTTGACCGAAGCCGTCTGGGCAACGACATTGCTTCGCGGCTATCTGCTTCTGGAGGATGCGCAAGTGTCGTTTCACGAGGCTGAACGCCGGAAGATTGATCATTTCCTGCATATGCTTGAGAGCAGCATGACGGAATATCATCATATGTTGACCCAGGATCGCGGAAATCCCGAGAACAACTATACCGCCTGGCTGATTGCCGCGCTGTTTAGTATCTATGCGGTGCAAGGCGAAGCGGAGAAGCTGCGGCAGCTGGTCGTGAAGGAAGGCGGCCTGCGGCATCATCTCAGCATTGCCATCAGGCCGGATCAGCTTGAATTTGAAGGCAGCGTGTATTACCACGTATTCGTACTCCGTGCTTACCTGATTGCGGCGGAGATGGGAACCCGGGTTGGTGAAGAGCTTTTTTCCCTGAGGGGAGAGCAAGGCCAATCCATGCAGGGAATGCTGGCGGTACTGGTTCGATTGGCTGACCAAAACGGCTCCCTGCCTGCACTTCACGACGGTCCTTATCGAAGGGCTCCGTATGCGCGAGAAATCGCCGAGATTGTGGAAATCGGTTTATCCGTCTATGGGGATAAGAGCTATCGACGATTGTTAGACAATGTGTATCGTGAATTGAATGGAGAAGCCGGCCGGATCGGCATGCTGGAAGCTCTGTTGTACGGTACGGGCCATTGGGATGGAAGATACGGAATGGCTGCTTCTGAGGTGAAGGATTCTCATCGGAAGACATCGGAAGGAGTATGGGAAGTCGGGGACGTCATCGAAGTCCGAGTGACACGAGAAGTGCAAGGAGCAGGCGATGCAGAACATGCGAACCAAGCAGGTAATGAAACTGAAGGAAAGGAAGCAAGGAAAGCAAGGGACAATGAAGGCAGAAACCAGAATGACTTGCCCGATCTTTCCGCTTCTTCGGTCTTTCTTCCTCACAGCGGATTTGCCCTGTTGAAGTCGAATCATTCGAATGGGCTTCAGGCATTGGTCGATTTTGGCCCTCATGGTGGATCACATGGTCACTTCGATAAACTGAATCTGATGATTCATGTCGGGAACCAGCCACTATCGCCAGACCGTGGTACCGTACCGTACGGTTCGATCCTGAAGAAGGAATGGTATCCCCATACAGCCTGCCACAACACCGTCTCGGTTGGACGACGCTCCCAGAATCCGACCGAAGGGAAATGCATTCGGTATGAATCCGGTTCGGATTTTACTTATCTCTGGGTACGGTCCGATCAGGCTTATGAACAGGGCGTCCTGGACCGGCACCTGATATTGACGGATGACTGGCTTCTGGATTGGTTCGAAGTGGAATTGGAAGAGCCGGCAGCTGTGGATTGGTGGTTTCATTATATTGGCCAAGGAGAGCTTAGCGGGCTTCCAAATGCTGATCAGGGCCATGTTGTAACGGATCTAGGAAACGAAGATGGATACGCATATGTAAAAGAAAGCTGCACGCACGTCTTGTCCCAGGATGGATTACAATTCAATCTCCACATTGCCAATGCAGCAGGGCCGCTGGCGGTAACTTCATTTATCGCCTTTGAGGGGATGGGATGCACACAGGTGGAGTCACCTGGAATTGCGGACGATCCCAGCCGAAGGATGGAGGGAATCCGGCTTCGTCGGACAGATTCGCAAGCCCGCTTCATTGCCGTCTACCGTATCGGTACGGAGCCGCTGACATTGGAATGGAACCGGTCGGAGAATGGGGACTGGCTCAGCTTGTCCGATGGCAGGACCGCGAGATGCTTCACGATGACCAACAACGGGTTGAAGGAGAGGGTACTCGATGAAAACCTTGTTTGAACCGAAAAGCGGATTGTTGTCCGTGCCATATCAACCGGATGCAGAGAGTAAGCTGCTTGAGAATCCTCCCCGTTTCACCTGGATGCCGGGACAGCTGGAGAACGACCGTTATATGCTGCAGATTTCGACCTCACCCTCGTATGAAACGGAAGCGACAATGACAATCGCGCCGATTCCCTATAACTTATACACTCCGGATCACGCTCTGGAGGCAGGTACTTATTATTGGCGCTATGCCTTGCTGACCGGGGAACAAGGGGAGGATGCGATGGACGCTGCCCTTAACCGTTCTTCATGGAGCCAATCCCGAATGTTTCATGTTCCGGAGGGCCTCCCTGAGACTCCCCTGCCTAACCGAGGGGAGCGCTATGAACGGACGCATACCGGGCATCCGCGGTTATGGCTGGATGAGAAGGGGGTGGCGGCGTTCCGTGAACATTTACGTCAGGATGATGATTACTGCGGCTGGCGCGCTTTTTACGAGAAATCGGTCATTCCGTGGCTGGATAAGCCGTTAATTCCGGAACCGGAACGTTATCCCGGCAATAAGCGTGTCGCAAAGCTGTGGAGAAAAATGTACATGGATTGCCAAGAAACGCTGTATGCCATCCGGCACTTAAGCGTGGCAGGGGTCATTATGCAGGATGATGCTTTGATAGCCAAAGCAAAGTCGTGGCTGCTTCACGCGGCCCGGTGGGACACGGAAGGTACAACGTCCAGGGATTACAACGATGAAGCGGCGTTCCGGATCGTTGGCGCACTCGCGTGGGGATACGACTGGCTCCACGATTACCTCACCGCAGAGGAGATTGATCTCGTCAGGGGTGTTCTTCTGCGGCGTACGGAGCAGGTGGCCTTCCATGTGATGGAGCGCTCGAAAATCCACCATGTTCCTTATGACAGCCATGCTGTTCGTTCGTTGTCCTCCGTGCTTGTCCCAGCCTGCATTGCCATGCTGCATGAAGAGGCCGAGGCACAGACATGGCTGGATTACACGCTGGAATACTACGCCTGCCTCTATTCGCCTTGGGGCGGAGAAGATGGAGGCTGGGCCGAGGGGCCGCTCTATTGGACAACCGGCATGGCGTTTGTGATTGATGCGCTTAATCTCATTCGCAGCTACGTATCGATTGATTTCTATAAACGGCCGTTCTTTGGGCGCACGGGCGATTTTCCGCTCTACTGCAGCAGCCCGGACACGATTCGGGCCAGCTTCGGAGACCAGTCCTATCTCGGCGAACCCGTCAGTCTGAAGACGGCTTTCAATATTCGCCAGTTTGCAGGCATTACAGGCAACGGATTATATCAGTGGTATTATGAACAAGTAGCCAAAACGGATACGGACGCCGACACCAAGTTTTACAATTACGGCTGGTGGGATTTCCGCTTTGACGACATGCTGTACCGGCATGATTATCCTCAAGTGGAGGCTGTTTCACCTTCTGTTACCGTTCCGTTTTCTTTCAATAACGCTTCGGAAGCGAAGGAAGGGACCATCCAATCCGTCAAATGGTTCCGGGATATTGACTGGGTGGCAATGCATCACCGGATGGATGATCCGGATGAACATATCATGCTGCTGGCAAAGAGCAGCCGTTACGGCTCCATGAGCCACAGTCACGGTGACCAGAACGGATTCCTGCTGCACGCGTATGGCGAACCACTCGCTATCGAGAGTGGATATTACATCGCTTTTGGAAGCACGATGCATATGAATTGGCGGAGGCAGACGCGTTCCACGAACAATATTCTTATCGATGGCCATGGGCAGTATGCGGGAAAAGATAAGGTGCTCTGCATAGAGGCCAGCGGGAAGGTCGAGCAAGTCGACACGTCACCAGGGTACGGGTATACCCGCATGAACGCTACGCAGGCCTACCTGGAGAATGTCCCTTATCTTGAGCGGTATGTGCGCGAGATCTATTTTTTTGACGAATCATATTTTGTCATTGTGGATACGGTGGATCTCGCCAAGCCAGCCAGCATCGAGTGGCTGTTTCATACCCTGAACCGGATGAAGCTGTCGGGGCAGACGTTTCGAGTGTTGGGCAGCAAAGCGGAAATGGAAGGGCGATTCGTGTACAGTTCATCCGGCGACTTGTCGCTGAATCAGCATAATCAGTTCACCGATGTCGATCCCGAAGAAATCGATGGGCTGGATAACCAGTGGCATCTGCATGCTGAAACGAAATCTGCGGCAAGCCATCGCATCGCGACCCTCCTGGTTCCCATGAAGGCGGATGAGAGTAAATATGTCTCGTATTTCCTGGATGATCAGGACCATGGAGTTCATATCTATTTCACGAATGAAGATGGGAACACAAGAAAGGTCGAGGTGCCTAAGGCATATTAATCTTAGAGGTGCTGGTTCGATTTAGAATATAGACTCAACTTCAGCGAAAGCAGCTGGATGTTGAGTCTTTTTTATGCATATTCGTCACAATGCACTTGATTCAGTTAGCGTTATCATGGAGATCATGCCGGGATTAGTTCGCTAAGGATTGATTCTGAAATCTGGGTCTATAACAGTCTGGCCTGGGAAGGTGTCATGCCCTTGTACTGTTTGTACAGCTTGGTAAAATAATTCGGGTTGCTGCAGCCGACGATGCCGGCAATCTCGGTGATGGTTAAAGTTCGTTCACGAAGCAGCCTCTCCGCTTCATTCATTCGGGTCAGATTGACGTAATCCACGAATGTGCGCCCTGTTAAACGCTTGAACATTTTGCAAAAATGAAACGGATTCAAACCGACCTCCGCCGCGGCGGCCTTAACCGACAATTTCTCGCCGATGTTGCTCTCGATGTGTTGAATGAGTGTTTTATAACGGTCCCGATTCGCAAAATACGGCTCGGCCGTCTTCTCCGTGAACGGTGCGGGCATGAATGTGCGCGCCAGCAGAACGAACAGGGTGTACAGCTTGGACTTGGTTATAAGCTCATAGGCTGGACGACGCGTTACAAGCTCTTCAATGACTTCATCCAGCAGCGGATAGCAGTCTGCGCCAGCTGGGTGGCTCTCGGCAGGCTTGACGGGGAAACGGAGCCTGCCTTCCATATAGGGAGCGACATAACGCGCATGAATCGGATCATGAAGGAAATCGTTAAAGAGGGATGCATTCACCACGACACAATCAAATCGTACGTCGCCATCTTCAAGAGCATATCCCACGTGAAGGCTGCCGCCGGGGATGATAATGACTTCCCCGGCCTTTACGTCATACGGAGTTGTATCAATATGGAATACCGCGTGTCCTTGGCGCATGCTAATGATCTCAAAGTGCTCATGCCAGTGGAGATACAGGATACAGTCTTTCATTTTGGCATGGGAGCAGAAGTTATGAAATACCTGCACGGGATAAGCTTTGTAGTCAAGTCTCGTATTCTCATGAAGCTCTCTTGGATTGGACAAGCGAATTCACCTCGAACCGCAAGATTAGAGTGGTAATGCACAAGGTTGTATAGAGAAAATGTTGAGTTCCGCCATTATAATGAAGTTGCTTCACTTACAATAAGCCAATATCGGAATGATGACAACGGGTTAGGAAAAAGATCTGTAAGCGGTTTACAATAATATGACGTATTCAGGGGGAGTTAGCAAGCATGACCACGACATTTAAAGTTGTGATAGCAGGATGCGGCAGTATGGCGAATACATGGGCGGAATATGCAAAAGGGCGTGAGGACGTTGAAATCGTGGGCCTCGTGGATATCCAGGAAAAGTTTGCACAGGCATTTGCCGATCGGCATGGGCTTTCTTGTCCCATCTATACAAATATTACGGAGGCTCTTACTTCAAGCGAAGCGAATATCGTATTTGATGTGACCATTCCCGCCAGCCACTATGGGATTAGCACGGTAGCGCTTAAGCACGGGTGCCATGTATTCAGCGAAAAACCGTTAGCGGAATCGATGACGGAATGCTTGGATATCGTGAAGCTGGTCGAGTCTGTGGGCAGAACGCATGCTGTCATGCAAAACCGCCGATTTGATCCGCGAATTAGGGCGTTCAAGGATTTGATTGATAGCGGCGCGATTGGAAAACCCGGTTTCATTGGGGCGGATTTTTTTCTGGGCGCCCATTTCGGCGGGTTTCGGGACCTGATGGACAGTCCATTGCTGCTCGACATGGCCATTCACACCTTCGACCAGGCCCGAATGATCAGCGGAGCCAATCCGGTATCCGTGTACTGTCAGGAGTTTAACCCGCCGGGGTCCTGGTATGCCGGTAACGCGATGGCGATATGCATCTATGAAATGTCGGACGGCTCCGTGTTCAATTACCGCGGTTCCTGGTGTGCCGAAGGCGCACAGACCTCCTGGGAGGCCGCATGGCGCGTAACGGGAGAGAAAGGAACGGCAATCTGGGACGGTCATGATGAGATTTATGCGGAGTTCGTGGCGGAAGGGGATCAATCAGGAAATTTCATTCGGAAGTATGAACGGACGGAAGGGACGCTGCCCGTCATGGAGAAGACCGGACATCACGGCTGCCTGGAACATATGTTTCATGCCCTCGAAGCTGGCGTCAAGCCGGAGACGGATTGCAGCGACAACGTCTACAGCATGGCGATGGTGCTGGCTGCCTTGGAGAGTGCCAAGACGGGACAGAAAGTCATGATATCGGAGTTCATGAAGGGAACAGTTGAGTAGTTTCAGCGGCATTTTCATACAACTCTAGCCTTGGCTGGAGGATAGCTTGCACAGGAATGTGTTGTCTGGGGAACAAAAACATATAGGGTACAAGGAGCCGCGGGGATTCGCGGCTTTTTGGTTTTGCGTACCATGATAAGAAGATGATAGGACAGCACCTGCTTCTTCGCTGGGAATGACGCATGATGAGGAAGTTACCGATTGGAGAGGGGGGACAGTATTCGTAGTCTTACCTTAATCACATCGTCTAAGTTCGTTTCTCGAAACAGAATGATCATGGCGTCATGTAAAAAGTGCCTTTTCAGGAGTCCTTCCTTTGAAGACATCCCTCTTCCAGTGGGGGACAAAGCCGTGCTACAATAAAGGACAAGCAGAAGTAAAACGCTTAACTTGGAAGAGAAAGGAATGACCTCTTTGCAGCAAAACTGGTATCGCAAGCTGCTTCTTTCCTATTTTCCCATTTTCCTTATCACTATTACCATTATCGTATTTCTTTCTTTCATTATGTTTAATGAGGCTTCACGCGAAGAAGCGGCCAAGGCGAACGGGATATCCACGAGATTTATTATGGAAGACCTCGACCGCTCCATCCATGCCATTGAGATGAACGTGCTGAACGAAGTGGAGACGAGTTCCCTATACTCAAGCTATCTGTTCAGTACCCCGTCATCCGACCAAAATCTGATGTACTCGCTGGTGAAACGACTTCGCGTGCTGCAAACGGACAACGACATGATTGAATCGGTCTATTTGTACCGTCATTCGGATCAGTCCGTGCTGACCACCAGCGGGCAGAGCTCCCTCTCGTCTTTTCCGGACCGTTCATTTATCGAGCACGCCGTGAAGGAGCACGATTATCGGGGCTGGTCGGCCGTACGCTCCATGACGGGTCTCGGGGAGAACGAACCGAAGCAGGTCATCTCCATGTACAAAAATTTGCCGCTCCCCTTCGGAAGCCAGGGGCTGCTGGTGATAAACGTCAGCATGTATCGGTTGGAGCAGATGATCAATCCGATGATAAATGACAGCGTTTCCTTTTTGAATATTCTGGATTCCAGCGGGGAGCTGATCTTCGAAGCATCCCAGACAGGAGAGGATAACCGGGCCAAAGAAGGCAAGGTGCTGACAATGCTGCAATCGGAACAGCTGGGTTGGACTTTTGAAAGCGGCCTCCGTGCGGGCCAGCTCTATGCCTGGGTGTCGGTCGTATCCTATATCTGGGTCGTCATCGGGTTCGTGACCGTGGTGCTTGCCGTTATTTACATCGTTTATATTAGCAGGCGGAATTATCAGCCGATCAAAGCCATGATGAACCGCATAGAATCCATTCAGCTGAACATGCCGCAGGCGGCCAAGGATGAATTATCCGTGATCGACAGCGCGCTTGAAAGCCTGATCAACAGGTCCATGGATTATGACAAAAAGCAGGACGAGAATCTCCAGCTTCAGCGCAGTCAGCTGTTTATGGACCTGATCGGCGGGCAGAAGCACGAGGAGGAGCTGCAATCGCGGATGAGCGAGCTGACCCCAATGGCCCTGCCGGAACAACCGGTTGGCTATGTTATGATGCTCGGTGAAATCAATGACTACAGCGGCTTTCAGGATGTTCATACCGCTCGGGACCAGAACGTGTTGAAGTTTGCCTTGATGAACGTGTTCCAGGAGCTTTCACGCAATGCCGGCTTCAACAGCTGGCTCGAATGGATCTCCGGCAGCCGCGTCGGTATTCTGATCGCGCTACCGGAGGTAAAAGACGAGACTCGTCCGGCCCTGATCCATGCTGCCGAGGAATGCCGCGGCTGGGTTGAGGAAAAGCTTCGCCTGCCTTTGAGCTTCGGGCTGGGCAGTACGGTCACCGGGCTTCACGAGATCGGGGCCTCGTACCGCTCCGCCTCGGAGGCGCTCGGCCATAGACTGGTAATGGGGGATCATGGTGTCTTGGTTGGCGATGAGCTGTCCAAGGAGGATTTAAGCCACCTGCTTCCTTATCTGACGGAAATTTCGGAGCTGGTCAAGGACTTTCGATTAAATAACGATGGCTGGAGAACCCGTCTGCAGGATATGTTCGTTTCGTTCAAGGAGGAGCGGCTGAAGGATGATATCATCCGTTCTTTGGTCAACAGCATGCTACAGCTGCTGTCCCGGGAGGTTGGGGTGTTATCCGGCGAGCTGCGGAACCAGCTTTCGGAGAGCAAGGACCATATGCTGGCGGGAGCAGCGACCCTGGAGGAGCTGCAGGGCAGGATCAGCGATCAGTTAACGGAAACTTACCGTACTTACGTTGCGCTCAGTGAAACCAAAAGCTACCGGGCGATGATCAGCGAGATGAAGCACTATATCGAAGAGCATTTTGAAGATCCGGATTTGTCCCTGAAGCATCTTAGCGACCGTTTTCAGATTTCAGGGAAATACGCAAGCTATCTGTTTAAGATGGAATACGATATGAAGTTCGTTGATTTCCTGGTTCAACTGCGGATGAAGCGGGCGGAGGAGCTGCTGGCGGAGACCGAATTCTCCATACAGGAAATTGCCGAGAAAATCGGGTATGCAAACGCCATTACGTTCGGGCGGGTGTTTAAACGGACGGCCGGTGTGACGCCGGGAGATTACCGCAAGCTGAAGATGAAGCCGTCTCCTGGTATGGAGCCGGGATCATAAACGAGCGGCTTGGATTGCGAAAGCAGTTTATGACTATAGTTTATCAAGAAGCGGGTGCAGAAGTTTCCGATTGGGAGCAGCACCCGTTTCGTATTTTTGCATATGCACGGCAAATTTCAAGCCTGGGGCTTCATTTAGCGGGACGTTCAACATAAGGAACAAACCGTGGATGCAGCAAGGTTTAAGGCGATCTTGTGAAAACGGTTTATGATGCGAAAATAGTCATTGCTAAACCGAGAAACCGTGTAACCATGCGCATTCTGGGGTTTGGAATTTGGTTTATTGTCATACCCGGGCCTCTGAGGCATACTGAGGACACCCGACGGGTTAAGCGCTTACATGAATGGATCCCAAAGCAGCGCAGGGATGTATCCGCAGGATATATTCAATTAAAAGAACGGCGCGAACGGTAGGGCAATTATCAAAATAAGAAAAGGGGATGTAACTATGGCGGCAAGCAAAAAAAAATGGGGCAAGCTCGCAAAGCTCTCGCTCGTCATGCTGTTGGCCGGAACGGTCGTATTATCCGGGTGTTCATCAGACTCGGGCAGCAGCACCAATACCTCAGGCGGAAGCGGAGATTCCGGCTCTAAGGATGGTAAGCAGGTCACGCTGAAGGTCGAAATTTTTGATCGCGGCAATACACCGAAGCCATACACCATAACCGACAGCTACCTAACGAGATACATCCAGGACAACTTTGGAACTCCTAATAACATTAAGATGGAATTTGTACCGGTACCCCGTTCGGAGGAAATCAAGAAGCTCAACGTTCTGATGGCCAGCGGCGGCAACGTGCCGGATATCGTTTTTACGTACGATACCCCCACCTTCAATCGCTACGCGGAGCAGGGCGGACTGACGGAACTGACCGATCTGATCAACGAGCACGGTCCGAACCTGAAAGAATTCCTCGATGAGGACGCGATGAGTTACGGCCAGTACATGGGCAAACAGTTTGCCGTTCCTGGAAAGCGGGCTTTCCTTGGTAAGTATTCTTCCTTTATCCGTACCGATTGGTTAGAGAAGCTCGGCATGGATGTGCCACAAACCACGGATGAGCTGTACGAGGTCTTGAAAGCTTTTAAAGAACAGGATCCGGGCCAAACCGGCGGAAAGGTCATTCCTTTCGGCATGACAATCGAACCGGCTCAATACGATCCGTTAATCTGGTCCTTTATCCAGCCGACCACGGAAGAACAGAAGTACACGCAGCTCCAAAAGCTCGGAGCCAATGACTACCCGACCCTGCTTCCGGGCTTCAAGGATGCGCTTCAATTCTTCAACAAGCTGTACAATGAGGGGCTGATCAGCCGTGACTTCAGTTTGGACGAAGACAAGAAGCAGTTGACCCAGGATGTAACGAATGGCCTCACTGGCTTCCTGACAGAGGATTATCCGAACTTGTACTATGCGGACGGCACCTATGATACGCTGCTGAAAAACCAGCCGGATGCCAAACTGGAACCGATCGATCCATTCACCAACTCCGAAGGCAAGCGCGCGAAGCCCGAATATGCGCCAAACGGCATGTATATCATGATTCCGAAAACAAGCAGCCATGCTGTGGAAGCGATTAAATACCTGAATTGGATGGCCGATCCTGCCAATCTGCTGGCTCTGCAAAACGGCGTGGAAGGAGAAAACTATGAAATGGTGGACGGCATTCCCGTCATGAAGACCGACGCTCCTCAAGATGTGATTGATCGTCTTTACAACTCCGGCGACATTGCCATTATCGCTAACGGTAACTTTGTTGGCGACGAGGCACAGAACCGGGAGAAGCTGACGACCAACTTCCCGGAGAAGTTCCAGGATCTGCACCGCAAGGCCGTCGAAATAGCGGCAACGGATACGTTTAAGCCGGTCAACTTTGACCGACCGATCGAAGCCGAAGCGAAATACGGCACGAACCTCCAAGCCAAATACGAAGAGATGATCGTAAAGACGGCGATGGCCAAACCGGAAGACTTCGAGAAAGTGTTCGAAGCTACGATGAAGGATTACATGGTCAGCGGCGGCCAGGCGATTCTTGATGAGCGGACCAAGGTTTATCAGGAGATGCAATCCAAATAAAGATACTCCGCAGCGGGACAAGGGAAAGGACGGCTATATACAAGAGGCCGTCCCTTCGCTCCCGGCGTCATGAGCAAGGAGAGGATGATTCAGATGAGAGGAACCGTTTACCTGCGCCGGTACTGGCAATTATATGCACTGCTTGTTCTGCCTTTGGTCTACTTTATCATTTTCAAATACGGCCCAATGTGGGGCGTTCAGATTGCTTTTAAGGATTTCAATTTCTTCCAGGGCATCACCGGAAGCGAATGGATTGGACTGGATGCCTTCCGAGAAGTCTTCCAGACACAGGACTTTTATAAAACACTGCGCAACACACTGATGCTCAATCTGCTGGATCTCTTGGTGTCATTTCCGGCCCCGTTGATTCTGGCGATTATGCTGCATGAACTCCGAATCCGATGGTTCAAACGTTTATCCCAAACGATATTGTATATTCCCCATTTTATTTCATGGGTTATTATAGGCGGCATTGTATACCAGGTGTTTGGCACGCAATCCGGCATGATCAACAATATGCTGATGGCGCTCGGCTTTGATTCGGTGCCTTTTCTAACCGAAAAAAATACATGGCTCATCACCTACCTGGCGACGGGTGTATGGCAGAGCGCAGGCTGGGGAACCATCCTCTATCTGGCTGCCTTAACCGGGATCAACAAGGAGCTGTTTGAAGCGGCGGAAGTGGACGGGGCAGGCAGGTTCAAACGAATCTGGTATATCACGCTGCCGGGCTTGAAGACGACGATTGTAACGCTCCTCATCATCAACCTCGGGAATATGATCTCGATCGGTTTTGACCGTCCGTTTGTCATCGGCAATAAAGCGGTCATGGATTACTCCGACGTGCTGAGTACCTATGTGTACCGGACCGGTTTGGAATCGGGGCAGTATACGCTGGCGACGGTGGTCGGCCTGTTCCAGGCTGTCGTTGGCTTGGTCTTTATCCTTGGAGCCAACTATGCATCCAAAAAACTGACGGACGAGTCCATCATTTAACGTTTTTGCAGAAAGGAGTATCACTCATGAGCGAGCGTGTGTCGAACCGCGTTTTTGATACCGTAAACATCATCCTGCTTGCACTTTTTGTTCTTATTTGCCTGGCACCCTTTTTCCATATTATCGCCATCTCCTTCAGCTCAAATCGTGCAGTAACGTCAGGTGACGTGACTTTGTTTCCGGTAGAGTTCAGCCTTCAGGCTTATAAATCCGTATTCTCGGATTCCAGCATGATCCGGTCTCTCGGCTTTACGGTCATGCTCACATTGCTGACGACGGTGCTGTGCATGATCATGACGATGATTGCCGCTTATCCACTGACAAAAAAGAAGCTGAAAGGCCGCAAAATCTTCATGTTTATCATCATTGTGACCATGTTCTTCAGCGGGGGCATTATCCCGGAATACATTCTCGTGAAAGACCTGAATTTGCTGGATACGATTTGGGCCCTGGTTCTTCCGGGACTGATCAGTCCGTTCTATCTGATTATCCTGATCTCCTTCTTTAACGGAATTCCGGAAAGTCTTGAGGAAGCGGCCGAGATTGACGGCACCAGCCAGATCGGAACGATGCTTCGGATTATTCTGCCGCTGTCATTGCCGGTCATAGCAACGCTAAGCCTGTTCTATGCGGTCGGGCGCTGGAACGGATTTCAGGACACGCTGTTGTACATTACAAGCGAAGAGCTGTATCCGCTCCAGCTGAAGCTGTATCAATTGGTACAGAACAATATGATAACGGATCTGACCCGTAACGAGGGACCTGCAGCGGGTGTCAGAGCAACCACGGAAAGCTTGAAAGCGGCCAGCGTCGTATTTGCCACGGTGCCGATTCTAATCGTGTATCCATGGCTGCAGCGTTACTTCGTCAGCGGCGTGATGCTGGGAGCCGTGAAGGGTTAAGGACGACGGATATCAGGAGGATCGTATATGTATAACAAAGTTTTTGAAGTCAATGACGGCTGGGTTCGGGAGGGGACGGACCGCCAGATTATGGAGCAGTCACATCGCTGGTATGGCGGGGTTCGTACCTTGGAGAACGGTTTGCCCTCACCCAACCATAACAGCGGGGCACCGACCGCCATGGCGATCTGGGCCGCCGCGCTTTGCAATCCGGCATCCGAATACTACCACAGCAGGGAGCTGGCGAACAGATTAACGCTTGCGGCGCGTTATATGCTGGAGACTCAGCATAGCGACGGTACGATCTCGCCGGGCTGGACGAATTTTCATTCTCCTCCGGATACGGCGTTCGTCGTGGTTGGTTACGCGCAAGCAGCGCAGCTGCTTCTGGCCGACGGTTGGGAAGAGCTGAAGGGAGCAGCGGCGGATATGCTGCTGTTTCTGGAACGGACCTTGCCCGCGCTGATTACCGGAGGCTGCCATACGCCGAATCATCGGTGGGTCATCTGCGCGGCGCTGGGCTTCTTGAATGAGCTCTTTGATTCGCACGATGCCTTGAAGCGGGCGGAGGAGTGGCTCGCCGAAGGCATGGACGCCACGGCGGACGGGGAGTGGACCGAGCGCAGCAACGGGATCTACAACGTCGTAAGCGACGTCATGCTGATTCATGCGGCCAGGTTGCTGAAGCGTCCGGAGCTTCTGATCCCGGTCCGTGCCAATTTGAAGATGATGTCCTATCTGGTTCACCCGGATGGGGAGATCGTTACCGAATATTCCGGGCGGCAGGATTTTGGTCAAAGCTTCGATATGTCGGGATATTTTCTGCCGTGTCTGATGATGGCCTCGCTGGACCGTGATCCGGTATTTCAGGGGATGGCGGAACAGTCGCTGTCTCTGCTGAAGCATCCCGGCGGAGCACCGACCAACGCAGCCGTTCGGCTGCTCTTGGATCCGGGGCTAAAGCGCCAGGGTGCGGAGATAACGCCGATGCCGGAGCATTATCGCGTCGTGCTGAACGGAGAATTTCCAAGGGAGCGCTACCTGTCCGGGTTTGCAGGTGCCGGTCATCACGGTGTCATCCGTTACAGCCGGATGCATACGGATTTTGGCGCTCCGGTCGCCCGAATCCGTGCAGGACATACCAGCGTGACCGTCAGCACGGAAATGTCCTCCTTCTTTTCTATTCGTCATGGAGCGGCTCGTTTGCTGGGTGTGCAGTTCGCCTCCTACTTCGACCCCGGCTTTGTCAAGATGAGCCGGATGGCGACGTTGGAGGATGGGTATCGGCTATCCGGCGAACAGGAGAAGGGCTACAACGGGCCGGTGCCGGAAGCCGATCTGCCTGCAAGCACCAAGGCAGACATCAGCCCTTGGTATCTGCTGCCGCATCACCGCCGTCCCCAGACGCATGTGCAGCAGCATAAGGTGGGGGTGGACGTGCTGGAAACCGTTGATGGCTGGAAGCTGGTCATTTCCTCGACGGAGCCGGAGGAAGTCGTATCGCAGATCTCGCTCATATTTCCGGCAGCTGGAGCCCTTAGCGGTGGAGAGCTTGCTCCCGCCGGCGTGGATGCTCAGTTCTGGATGGAAGGGAGCATTCGCTACGAGATGGACGGCGAGTGGATGGAAATTAGCGGCGGCGAATTTCAGCACACAGCGGCGGGCGTCCGGGAAGCGGTTTATCCGCTTGGGTGCCGAACGCTGCTGCTGAACGTGGTAACTCCGTTCGAGAAGGAGATTCACATCAAGCTTTCTCCGGCAGAGCAAGCTCAAACGGAAGGAAGTGGAGCTTCATGACAAGCTATATCGAAGCTCGTGAGAGCATCCGGTATTGGTTGGGCGATGATGATGCCGGAGTGCTGAAGACCATATCCGACCGCTACATTGGAGCGAACCCGGAAATTCCGTTCTCGCTGCGCTCGTTCGCTGAAACAGGTATTCTTCAGACCGAGGAAGGGTTCTATAATTTCAACTTCGGCGACCGGTTCCGGGATGCAAGGCCGGGGGACGCCGCCTATGCGCTTGGCTTGGTCTGGAGCGACGATGAGCGTTCGCTTGACGCCGGGATTATGCCGTTCAGCCCTGTACGGTTCTATCTGAACGATCAGCTGATGTACCGCTCGGGAGCCGAGGACGAGATGAAGCCGGATGCAAAAATCGTTGTTCCGCTTGTTCTGAAACCCGGCTGGAATACGCTGCTGATTGAGGCGTGCAGGACCGAAGCTGGCTTCGGCTGCCGATTTGGCGCCCAGGAGGGCAAGGTTAGAATTTTGCAGGTGTTATCCCCGTTTGCTGATCGGAAGGAAGCTGCCGGTTGGGCGTATGCCGGGCCGTTGACCGCCGGCATGTTCGGAGAAAGCGGTATCTTTCCGAATGCCCACGGAACTGAAGGCGAGACCGGTGTTAGCTGGCTCCCGGTCACAGGCTGGAGCGAGGAAGAAGCGGAGAAGCCGAATTTTGAGCGTATGTTTGGCTTGCCGAAGCTCCCGGTATCGGGTTATGCCTGGAGCCGATTGCATGTGCCGGCAGGCGTTGACTGTGTTGTGCTTAGAGGCCGCGCTCTGGGGCGGACGGAAGTATGGATCGACGGGAAACCCGTGTTGGATACTCAAGGGTGCGGCAATTTTGGCTGCGAGATTCCTGCTGCGGCCAGCCGAGGGGATCTTCTCGTACGATGCTCTAGCGGGCCATCCGGATGGGGATTTGAGCTTGAGGCCTATGGTTCAGAGAAAGAGCTGGACTTTGTGCTTCCGGTTCAAGTCCAGGGCGCACCTTCTCCGTGGCTATTTGCCGGGCCGCTGGCTGCAGAGAAGGAGGAAATACAGAAGGAGGTGTGTTCGGTACGACGGCTGTTCCCGCGCGCGGATAGCGGCGGTTTGACCGGCTGGTCCCTGGATGCGCCGGGCCGCCGGGTCAGGCCGTTCTATGAGAACGCAATGCTGAGCAACAAATGGACCTCCGGTTCTGCCACCAATTTCGGGCGCTGGGACTATCCGCTTGGGGTGACGATGTACGGCCTGCTTCAGACGTCGCGAATCCTGAAGCGGCCGGATATTGCGAAATTTGCTCACGCGCACATCGACATCTGTACTTCATGGTATGAATACGCCGTTTGGGATCGGGATACGTATGGATTTCCGTCGATTAACCATCAGTTGATGCTGATCAAAATGCTGGACAACTGTGGTTCCTTCGGCTCTGCGATGCTGGAAGCATACACGGAAAGCGGTAATCCGGACTATTTGAATGTGGCGGAAGTGATTGCGGACTTTATGACGAACCGCCTGGAACGTCGGGAAGACGGCGCCTTCTACCGTCTCTGCATCTCGGAGTACTCTGCGGATACGATGTGGGCGGATGATCTGTACATGAGCACGCCTTTCTTGTCGCGGTACGCCGAAATTACAGGCGATTCCTCTTATCTGGATGACGCGGCCCATCAGTTTATGAGGTATCGGGAGTATCTGTTTATGCCGGAGGAAGGCGTGATGAGCCACGTGTTTGACTTCAAATACGGGAAGGCGACCCGAATTCCTTGGGGGCGTGGAAACGGCTGGAGCCTGTTCTCCTTGTCCGAGCTGCTTGAACGCCTGCCGGGGGAGCATAAGGACCGACCGGCCCTGCTTGGATTCTACCGTGAGCTATGTGCCGGGATCGCTTCCTACCAGGGAGAGTCAGGGCTCTGGAGACAAGTCATTACCGATCCGGAAGCATATGAGGAAGCATCCTGTACAGCCATGTTCGCCTATGCCTTTGCCAGAGGCGTGCGGTTCGGCTGGCTGGAGAATCCCGCACCGTTCGCCGATGCCGCCATTCGGGCATGGCAGGGGCTGACCGGAAAAGCCATCGATCGCCGCGGCAGCGTGCACGGGGTATGCAGCGGGTCCCGTTATTCCTTTTCCGGGGATTATTACAAGCATGACCTGCTCACCGTGGTGAATGACAATCACGGGACCGGCATCATGATGCTGGCGGGCGCGGAAATCATAAAATTGAAAGGCATGCTGGGCGGCAAGTAAGGCATACACTTTCTTTAAAGCGCTTAACCCTTAGTTGGTTAGGCGCATAGATCTAATAGGTTAAGCGCTTAATTTACATAACGTTTCTTTCTTAGGCTGCAATGAAGATGAAAAGTTGAAAAGGAGATGAACCGGTTGACGACGACACGATTAACGATGGCACAGGCGCTGCTGAAGTTTTTGGATGCACAGTACGTTTCCGTCGATGGAGCGGAGACGAAATTCGTGCATGGGGTAATGGGAATATTCGGACACGGCAATGTAACCGGTCTTGGCGAGGCCTTGGAACGAAGCGCGGGTGACCTGGTTTATGTTCAGGGCAAAAATGAGCAGGGCATGGTGCATACCGCTGCGGCATACGCGAAGCAAAAGAACCGGCGGCAGATCTGGGCCTGCACCTCGTCCATCGGACCCGGTGCGCTCAATATGGTCACCGCGGCAGCTACGGCAACGGTGAATCGCATCCCGGTGCTGCTGCTGCCTGGTGATAACTTCGCCTGCCGCCAGCCTGATCCGGTGCTGCAGCAGATAGAGACACCGTCGGATTATACCGTATCGGCCGCAGATGCTTTCAAGCCGGTGAGCCGGTATTGGGACCGGATATCCCGGCCGGAGCAGCTTATCGCGGCCGCCCACCAGGCGATCCGTGTGCTTACTGATCCGGCGGAGACGGGAGCGGTTACGCTGGCGCTGCCTCAGGACGTGCAGGCTGAGGCGTACGATTATCCGGATTCGCTGTTTGAGAAAACGGTACACGTCATCGACCGCCGCCCGCCGTCGGCGGAGCGACTGAAGCGTGCGGCGGGACGGATTGCAGCCAGCAAGCGTCCGCTCATCATTGCCGGAGGAGGCGTGCACTACAGTGATGCAGCCACCGACCTGGCTGCATTTGCGGAAGCTTTCGGCATCCCGGTCGCAGAAACGCAGGCCGGCAAAAGTGCGCTTCCCTGGAACCACCCCCTGAACCTGGGCGCCATGGGCGTAACGGGCTCGTTGGCGGCAAATCGCGCTGCCGCTAAGGCCGATCTGATTATCGGTATCGGCACCCGATATTCGGACTTTACCACGTCCTCCAAATGGGCGTTTCAAAGGGAGGATGTATCGTTCCTGAACCTGAATGTCAACGGTGCGGATGGCGCCAAGCTCGGCGGCGAAGCGCTGATTGCCGATGCGAAGGAAGGGTTGAAAGAGCTGCACCAGGAGCTGTCTCGGGTTGGCTATCAAGCGGGTTACGAAGATCGAGAGCTTGCCGATTTGAAAGCAGCGTGGGACTGCGAGGTGGACCGCTTGTACGCTGCCGAGCATCCGGACGGCTTGTCTCAGACAAGAGCCCTTGGCGTCATCAATGAGGTCATCTCCCCATCTTCCATCATCGTTTGTGCCGCAGGCAGCCTTCCGGGAGACTTGCACCGGTTATGGAGACCTTCCGAACCGAAGACGTACCACATGGAGTATGGCTTCTCCTGCATGGGGTATGAGGTGAGCGGCGCCTTGGGAGCCGCTCTCGCGGAGCCGGACCGTGAAGTCTATGCGCTGGTCGGCGACGGCAGTTACCTGATGCTGCACTCGGAGCTGATCACCAGCTTGCAGGAAGGCCGCAAGATTACGATATTGTTGTTCGACAACCACGGATTCCAATGTATTCATAATCTGCAGCGGAGCAACGGCAGCGACGGGTTTGGCAATGAGTTCCGACGCCGCGAAGTGGGGACGGGTCGCTTGACAGGTGAATACCTCCCGATTGATTTCGCGGCACACGCTCGTGCGCTTGGCGCTAAAGCCTACAAGGCCAACTCGCCGGAAGCACTGCACGAAGCACTTCTCCTGGCGCAGAAGGAAATCGTCACGACGCTGATCGAGATTCCGGTCGTTCCGGGGACGAACACCGATGGTTATGATTCCTGGTGGCGCGTAGAGGTGCCGGAGGTGTCGGCCTCAGGCAAGGTAACCGAAGCGCAGCGCCAGATGGCTGCCCGAAGCAAGGAAGCAAGACTCTACTAAACCACACAAAGGAGGCGCTGGTTATGAGCAACAGGCACTTCAAGCTTGGGATCCATCCTATTAACTGGGTCGGCGAGGACGTTAGGGAGCATGGGGACGACACGACCTTTGAGATGATTGTAGATGATATTGCGGCTTTGGGACTGACTGGTACGGAGATGGGAAGAAAATTCCCCAAGGATCGGACGGTACTGAAACGGGAGCTGGATGCGCGCGGCATTCAGCTGGTTTCCCAGTGGAAGTCGGTGCTGTTCTCTGATCCCGATTACCGGAAGCAGGAGCTGGAGGATTACCGGCGGCACGCGGAGTTTCTGGCAGGATTCGGCAGCAAAGTCATCAGCACGGCGGAGGTAGGGGGATCACTTCACTTCGATCCCCGACGGACGCCGAATGAGAGTATCGTTCTCCGTCTGGATGACGCCGGATGGGAAAGCCTGGCGGAAGGACTGAACCAGGCTGGCGAGATTGCGGCGAGTTATGGCATGAAACTGGCTTACCATCACCATGGCGGCACGGTCGTGGAGCAGCCGGACGAAATCGACCGCCTGATGGCCATGACCGATCCTTCGTTGGTGTTTCTCCTGTACGATACCGGTCATGCCTATTACGGGGGAGCGGATCCGCTTGAACTGCTCCGCAAGCATTATGAGCGGATCGCGTACATCCATCTGAAGGATGTACGGCTTGATATTTTGGAGCAGGCACGACAGGATCGGTGCGATTTTGTGAGCTGCATTCGCAGAGGCGTGTTCACGGTTCCAGGAGACGGCTGCATTGACTTTGCGCCGATTATCGGCGAGCTCGTCAAGCGCGGCTATGACGGTTGGGCGATGCTGGAGGGTGAACAGGACCCTGCGTTGCATCCTGCCAAGGAGTACGCTCAGCAGGCCATCGAATACCTGGAACGGCTGGAAGGCCAGCAGAAACTATAGGGCTGAAGTTTAAGCGGCATGCTCGTTGAAACCAGGCTCATGGCGATTCGACATAGCTCGAGAACATAGATACAGCATGCATAGCAGACAGCCAGTAGCTCTCATTCGGGCTTTGATGGCCAAGAGCTGTAGGTGATCAGGTGTCAAAAGATAAAGAACTGCAGGTGATTACGGCCATTGGAGAGTGGGGGCCATGCGTTTCTTGGTGCTCGCAGCTTGGGCCGAACTGATCAAGGAGAAGGAGGTTAATCCATGAGTGAAATCACGTTCAATAACGAAAAACCGGTGGATTTCGTGGCTGTAGGAAGGCTCTGCATCGACCTGAACGCCAATGAAATTAACCGGCCGATGGAGGAAACGAGCACGTTTACCAAGTACGTGGGCGGATCACCCGCCAACATCTGTATCGGGATGGCACGTCTGGGGTTGAACACGGGCTTTATCGGCAAGGTCGCGGACGATCAGATGGGCCGTTTTATTACAAAATACCTTGAGAATAACGGAATTGCGACTAAAGGCGTGTCCACCGACTACACGGGAGCCGTGACGGGGCTGGCTTTTACCGAGATCAAGAGTCCGACCGACTGCAGCATTCTCATGTACCGCGACAACGTCGCGGACTTGCTGCTGGAGACAGGGGACGTGAACGAAGAGCTGATCGCCTCCGCCAAAATGGTGCTGATCTCCGGAACCGCGCTCGCGGCCAGTCCTTCCCGGGAAGCCGTGTTTCTGGCTCTGGACTATGCCAAGCGCCACGGGGCCGTGATTGCGTTTGACCTCGATTACCGTCCGTACACTTGGAAATCTCCGCAAGAGACGGCGATCTACTACAATTTAGCGGCGGAAACATGCGATATTATCCTCGGCACACGCGAGGAGTTCGACATGATGGAGCAGTTCGGGGGCAACCCGGAACGAAGCGACCGCATCACGGCCGCCAAGTGGTTTGATTACAACGCCAAGATCGTGATTATCAAGCACGGCAAGGAAGGTTCCATCGCGTATACCCCTGGCGGTGCCAGCCATACGGCACAAAGCTTTCCGGCGAAGGTCATCAAGACGTTCGGAGCGGGGGATTCATATGCCGCCGGTTTTCTGTACGGCCTGATGCAGGGCTGGCCCATCGAGCGCTGCATGGAGTTCGGCAGCGCGGCGGCAAGCATTGTCATCTCCAGCCACAGCTGCTCTGATGCGATGCCGACGAGCGCGGCGGTTCACGATTATATCGAGCGCTGCAGGCGAGGCGAATTTACGTCCAATTCCTGAACTTGGTTCATGGTCAGGAGCTATGTTGGAGATCTGTCATCACTGATGTTTCGTTCTGTTCTAATTTACTGATCCAATCGAAAGGGGCCAACCAGCCATGACGCAAACCCTGAGCAATTATATCGGCGGACAATTCGTTCCATCCCGATCCGAAACCACCGATCCTGTATACAATCCGGCGACGGAAGAGATCCTTGCTTACGTTCCGCTATCCACCAAAGAGGAGGTGGATCAGGCAGTGCAGGAAGCCGCCAAAGCGGGTCGTGCCTGGGCCAAGACAGCTGTTCCTCGCCGCGCTCGCATTCTGTTCAAATATCAACAGCTGCTCGTGGAGCACTGGGAGGAGCTGGCACGCCTGATTACGGCGGAGAACGGCAAAAGCTATGCCGAAGCCTACGGCGAGGTGCAGCGCGGCATCGAATGCGTGGAGTTTGCGGCCGGAGCGCCTACGCTGATGATGGGCAGGCAGCTTCCCGACATCGCCACCAACCTGGAGTCCGGCATGTACCGGTATCCGGTCGGCGTTGTGGCGGGTATCACGCCGTTCAACTTCCCGATGATGGTGCCGTGCTGGATGTTCCCGCTCGCCATCGCTTGCGGCAATGCGTTCGTGCTGAAGCCGTCGGAGCGCACGCCGCTCTTGGCTCAGCGTCTGGCGGAGCTGTTCGCCGATGCCGGTCTCCCGGACGGCGTCCTGAATATCGTTCACGGCGCTCATGATGTAGTCAATGGCATCTTGGAACATCCCGGCATCGCCGCCGTGTCCTTCGTCGGCTCCCAGCCGGTGGCGGAGTATGTGTACAAAACCGCTTCTTCCCACGGCAAACGTGTGCAGGCCTTGGCCGGAGCGAAGAATCACAGCATCGTGATGCCGACTGCCGACTTGGATGCTACCGTGACCCAGATCGTCAGCGCGGCCTTTGGTTCTGCCGGCGAGCGCTGCATGGCCTGCTCCGTCGTCGTGGCCGTGGGCGAAGTGGCGGAGCCGCTGCTGGAGAAGCTGAAGCAGGCGGCCGATGAGATTATCATCGGCAACGGAGCGGACGAAGGGGTCTTCCTCGGGCCGGTTATCAGGCGAGCTCATAAGGAGCGCACGCTCTCTTATATTGAGGCGGGCGAGCAAGAAGGTGCCAAGCTGGTTCGCGATGGACGGAGCGATGAGGCCGTGAAGGGGGACGGATATTTTGTCGGACCGACGATTTTTGATGAGGTGACCAGCGAGATGAGAATTTGGAAGGACGAAATTTTTGCACCCGTGCTGTCTGTTATGCGTGCGGAATCGCTGAAGGAAGCGATTGAAATTTCCAACCGCTCGGACTTTGCCAACGGGGCCTGCCTGTTCACGCAGGATGGCAGCGACGTGCGCCAGTTCCGTGAGCATATCGATGCCGGCATGCTTGGCGTCAACCTCGGCGTTCCAGCGCCGATGGCGTTCTTTCCGTTCTCCGGCTGGAAAAATTCTTTCTATGGGGATCTGCATGCGAATGGAACGGACGGCGTGGAGTTCTATACCCGCAAGAAAATGGTAACGGCGCGCTGGTAGCCTTTAAGCAGAGGAGACGTTCATATGAAAACCATTAATATCGGCATTATCGGTGCCGGACGTATCGGCAAAATCCATGCGGATCATCTGCTGCGCATGCCTGGTGCAAAAATTGCGGCCATCGGCGATTTGTTCGCCGACGACAAGCTGAGGTCCTGGGCCGCGGAGCGCGGCATTCCTGTGGTTACGACTAATAGCAACGATATCTTGGAACATCCGGATATCGATGCCGTGCTGATCTGCTCCTCGACGGATACGCATGTCCCGCTGATCAAGCAGGCCGCGGCGAACGGCAAGCATATTTTCTGTGAGAAACCGGTCAGCATGAGCGTGGATCAGACCCGCGAGGCGCTGACGGCCGTGGAAGCGGCTGGCGTAAGTCTGCAGATCGGCTTCAACCGCCGGTTTGACCATAACTTCAGCCGGGTTCGGGAGATTGTGTCCGCGGGGAGAATCGGGGATGCCCATCTGATCAAGATTACCTCGCGTGATCCGAGTCCGCCGCATCCGGATTACATTAAAGTGTCCGGCGGGCTGTTTATGGATATGGCTATTCATGATTTCGACATCGCCCGTTTTTTATCGGGCAGCGAGGTGGTCGAAGTGTATGCCCAGGGAGCGGTACTCGTGGACCCTGCCATCGGAGAGCTGGGCGACATCGACACCGCCCTCACAACGCTGCGGTTTGAAAACGGAGCGCTCGGCGTCATCGACAACAGCCGCAAGGCCGTCTACGGTTATGATCAGCGGATCGAGGTGTTCGGCTCCGGCGGCTGTGTCTCCGCTGACAACGACTATCCAAGCACCGCCATTGTCAGCGGCCCGGATGGCGTTACCCGCGACAAACCACTGTACTTCTTTCTGGAGCGGTACAAGGAAGCGTACATGAACGAGACGCGGCAATTTATCGATAGCTTGCAAAACGGTACCGCGGTGCCAGTCAGCGGCCATGACGCCCTTCAGGCAGAGCTGATCGCCTTGGCGGCCAAGCGTTCGCTCCAGCAGGGCCGCCCGGTGAGGCTTGCCGAGCTCACCACCGGCATATCTTCCGCAGGCTAAACCCGAAACCCGGAGAGGCTGTAATTGGCAGCGGGATGTCGAGAGGATGGCTAAGCTGGCTGAACAAGGAGACATCATCGTTTGGGTTCGCTAGCCTCAATATCTGCTTGAAATCGATATATGAGAAGCTGTCGCACAAGCGCTGGAAGATCTTACTCAAACGGGAGAACTATCTGTTGGAGCTTCTTCATTTGCAGAGTCAGAAACAAAAAGGAGGAATACCATGCCGAACTTAATTGTACCCCTAACGACGCCGGACCTGGACGGGCGCGTGCTATCCATAACGCCGCAAAGCGCAGGCTGGACATATGTGGGCTTTGAAGTATTCCGTTTACGGGAAGGACAGACGCTGAGACGAGTCACGGGAGATCAGGAAGCGGCTCTTGTTCTGCTAACCGGGCGAGCCGACGTGAAGGCCGGGGGAGAGAGCTGGCACAACATTGGCAAACGCATGAGCGTGTTTGAAAAAACGCCTCCCTACACGGTTTATGTGCCCTCACAGCAACCGTACGAAATCACGGCTCTTACCGAAATGGAGCTGGCGGTATGCCTTGCCCCGGGGAAAGACTCTCATCAGGCCCGTCTCATCGCGCCGGAAGAGGTCGGCGTGGAGAACCGCGGGAGCGGGAGCATGTCGCGTCTGGTGCATCATATTTTGCCGGAGCAAAAGCCTGCGGACAGCCTATTGGTGGTCGAGGTGTTTACGGACGGGGGCAACTGGTCCAGCTACCCGCCGCACAAGCATGACCGCGACGAGCTGCCGGAGGAGTCGCTGCTGGAGGAAACCTACTATTTCCGGGTTCAGCCGGAATGCGGTTTTGCCGTTCAGCGGGTCTACACCGATGACCGTTCGCTGGACGAAACGATGGCGGTCAAAGACGGCGAGGCTGTTATGGTGCCTGAGGGCTACCATCCGGTATCCGCGCCTCCCGGATATGATGTGTACTACCTGAACGTCATGGCGGGGCCGAAGCGAATATGGAAATTCCGCAATGATCCGGATCATGATTGGCTTATGAGATAAAGCTGGAAATCAGGGAACGTGTTATGGACCAGGATCCTTAGGTGTGCATGTCTGCAGGCAGTAATAACGACTAAATGGTCTTGCGCTAAACGAGATGAAAGCTCATAATAAATTGAAATGCCAAAATTAAACAAATGGAGTTCAAGGGATGATAAGAGCGACTATTTATGACGTTGCGCGCGAAGCCGGCGTCTCCATTGCCACCGTCTCTCATGTCATGAACGGCAAGGGCAAGATCAGTCGCGAACGGCGTGAGGAGATTCTCGATATCATGCAGCGCCTGAATTATCGGCCGAATGCGATTGCCTCAGCCCTCGCCGGCAAAAAAACCTATACCCTGGGATTGCTCGTCCCCGACATCTCCAACCCCTTTTTTGCCGAGATTGCACGATCGGTCGAGGATCACGGGCATCAGCTTGGATACAGCGTGATCATCTGCAGCACGGACAACCAGGAAGAGAAGGTAAAGCGCTATGTCAGCCTGCTGAGACAAAAGCAGGTGGACGGCGTTATTATCGGTACGGGCGTATCCCATGGCGAGCTGCTTAAGCCGCTTCAGGAGCATTCGCTGGCTATAGCGCTTATCGCTCGCGACAATCCGGCACTTGGCGCAAGCAGCGTTCGGGTTCATGACTTGGAAGGGGGCCGTCTGGCTGCTGAGCATCTACTTCGTCTCGGTCACCGCAGGCTGGCGGTACTCGCCGAGCATGAACGGGTGACAAGCAGCAATGAGCGGGTAAGGGGGTTTGTCGAGACTGCCGCCTCCCTCGGTTTGGGGCCGTCTCCCGACTATATGGCGGCCTGTGACCATAAGATCGAGGACGGATACCGCAGAGCTAAAGTCATATTGGAGCTGGAGGAACCGCCCACGGCGCTGTTTTGCTGCAACGACTTGCTGGCGATCGGCGCACTTCAGGCGATCCGCGAGCTCGGGCTGCGCGTTCCGGAGGACTGTTCGGTCGTCAGCTTTGACGATACGATTCTCGCCCGAGTAACCGATCCGCCGCTCACCGTTATTGCCCAGCCGATGGAACAGATGGGCCGCCTGGCGGTGGACCTTGTGGTCAGGAATCTGTCCAGCCAGGGAGAACCTGCACAGCGGATTGTGCTCCCTCCAGAGCTGGTCATCCGCCGATCCACGGCCCCGCCGCCGGGATAATCAATCTTCTGGAGACAATAGGTTACACCAAGAATCATGTTCCAGTTAAAACGGACGACAGAGTCGTTATTATGGGCATTGGCAGTCGATTTGCTGCTAGTGCTGAATAACGTCTCTCAAGTCCGTTTTTTGGTATCAATTTTATTTCGCTTACACAAAGGTTTTCCTAGATTCGAGAGTACATGCGGAGACACCAATGAGTAACCGTCACGGGGTTGAATGATTCGCATGTTTTGAGGTTTTTCGAAACGCTGCGGGAGCCATCCCTTTGTACTTATGAAATGCTTTACTAAAGTGGAATTCATCATGATATCCGCATGCGTTGGCGATAAACCTCAATGTATACGACGTGTACGCCAAGTAACGCTCTGCATGCCGCATACGGATGTCGGTCAGGTAGTCCTTGGGAGAAACATGCAGATGCTTCATAAACAGCTTTCGCAAATATGACTCCGAAATGGCATGTTTCTTTGCTAAGGATCCAATATGGAGCGGATCGGCGTAATGGTCCTCGATGTCTGATTTAATCCGGTGATATGCCTCATATGCGGGCTCTATTAGAGACGGCTTGTTCTCCTGATGTAATTTGGCGATCATCCTTAGAAGCAGGGCGCTGCTTTCCAGTTCACTCTCCGTATTCCCGGGAACCCAAGCCCTTGTCAACTCGCTGAAACCATGGTCCATCCCGATGGCTTGCTCGCCTAGATAATGGGCCATAAATGGGATTTCAAGCCGCTGAATGCTTTGAGGGAGCTGCCATTCAGACCGGGAATGTTGAAGGCAGCAGCATTCAAACAGCACCATGCTTATGGTAAGAGGGGCTTCCGGCGCGCTTTTCATACGCATCTGCAAGCCTGGTTCCATATAAAACAGCATGCCTTGACTTACCGGATATGCTTGATCCGCATAAAAGATTCCGCTGCCTTCATGGATCCAGTAGAAACTGTGCACTGACGTATTATTACGGATATCAGACCAATCGGAAGAGGTGGTCTTTCGGAAGGTCCAGTTGATCCGCACAACCAAATCTCGAGCATCATACACGGCAGTCCAGCCTCCATCCTGATAGGTGATATAAGAAAAGAATAACTCAAGATCACAACAATCGCCAGGGATGCAAGGAGCGATTTTTACATGTTTTGTATCGGCTTTTCTATGGAGTACGCTGCATCAATAAACTAGTGTTTACTTATCGGATTTTGAGGGCATCCTCAAAGCCGCATGATGGATTGGAGGAGAAGAGATGCTGCGATTATTTGATACCCACCATATTCGAAAGTGCAAGGAACTGGAGGGAATGTGGGAGTTTGCTCCAGTAGCCGGCATAGGGGAGCGACCAGCCAGTTACACTGACAAGCTGCCTGTTCCCGGTTGCTGGGAGATGCACCCACGCTTCGGAAACTATAGGGGAGTTGGCGTATACCGCAAGATCATCTCGCTGTCTCGAAAAACCAATTTGCGAATCGAATTTAAAGGGGTCAGCCACACGGCACATGTTTATTTCAACGGGGAATTGGCAGTCCGTCATTATAACGCATATACCGCCTTTGACATGGTCATCCCGGAAGTTCAAGCCGGTGAACATGAACTGCTGGTGTATGTGGATAATTCCTTTAACGAGGAATCGGCCCTTCATGTTCCTAATGATTACTATACGTACGGCGGCATTATTCGGCCGGTTGCCCTGGAGGAGATAAGCGATTTATACATTGAAAACGTCATGTTCACTCCATATAAACAGGGCGGGGTTTGGCAAGGTTCTTGGAAGGTATTGATCCGAAACCTTGGAAGCCTTGTGAAGAAAGGTTCACTCCGCGGTTCGCTGGCTGAGGTGGAGGGGGCGCTTGGAAGCTTTGAAGTGAAGCCAGGGGAGCGGGTCGAACGAATAGCCACCCTATCCTATCCCGGTGTGTTGGAATGGTCGCTGGACGACCCGAATTTGTATGTGCTGCGAGCGGTCCTTGCCGTTGATGGCGCGGATTGCGATGATTGGCTGGACCGCATAGGCTTTCGCGAGATAACAACGCAGAACGGAAAAATCCAATTGAACGGCCAGGATCTCGTGCTCAAAGGCGTTAACCGGCATGAGGACCATCCCATGGCCGGTTCCGCACTTCCGCTGCCCCTCATGGTAAAAGATGTGGACCTCATAACAGAGCTTGGGTGTAACTCCGTTCGGACAAGTCATTATCCGAACGATGAGCGATTCCTCGATCTATGCGATGAACGAGGGATTGCGGTGTGGGAAGAAAATCACGCCCGCGGTTTGAGTCTGGAGCAGATGCTGCATCCGAATTTCGGTTGGCAGAGCGAGCAGGTGACTCGTGAAATGGTGCAGCAGCATTTTAACCATCCGTCCATCCTGATATGGGCCATTCTGAATGAATGCGCCAGTAACACGGAGGAGGGGAGAGCTCACTACGCAAAGCAGCTAACCATTATTCGGGAGCTTGACCCCAGCAGGCCTCGGTCCTTCGCTTCCCATCATCGAGATCAGGAGAAATGTTTTGATTTGGCGGAAATCGTGTCATTCAATCTCTATCAGGCTGGTATACCGACGAGAATCCTGGGGAACTGGCGGATCTGGCCAGAAGCTGGGCAGATGCGCTCGGCGGAGAAGGTAAACCGATGATTATGAGTGAATTCGGAGGGGATGGGTTCTACGGGTTCCGAAGTCCGAATCGGGAGAAAGGCTCGGAGGAGCGTCAGGCCGATATTATCGCGAGCAATCTGAAGGCATACATGGAGCGCGAATACATTTCCGGGATGTTCATATGGCAATTTAGCGATTGCCGTGTGACGGAAGGGCTTGGCTGGCTGCTGAATCGTTCATGCACGCGGAACAGCAAAGGCATCGTGGATGAATATCGGCGTCCGAAACTGGCGTATGAAACCGTTCGAAGACTTTTTATGGGAGAATCATGATATTTGACTGAGTGGTAC
Source organism: Paenibacillus sp. QJM3NY_38 (assembly GCF_056173265.1). Lineage (NCBI taxonomy): Bacteria > Bacillati > Bacillota > Bacilli > Caryophanales > Paenibacillaceae > Paenibacillus > Paenibacillus sp. QJM3NY_38. The sequence continues at coordinate 4,112,395 of NZ_CM149665.1, read as the reverse complement.
ATAAACCCTATACTTTTAGATAACAAAGATCATGTTCAAAAGGGATGAGGGGAATGACCACGAACGGTAGACCGCGTGAGTTCAAGAAAGAAGCTGTCATTGATGCAGCCATGGACGTATTCTGGTCCAAGGGTTATGAAGCGAGTTCCACGCAAGAGCTGTGCGAGAAGACAGGGCTTGGTAAAGGGAGCCTGTACAATGCCTTTGGCAGCAAGAATGAGTTGTTCGAGCAGGTGCTTCAACGTTACAATGATGAAGGCCTGGAGATATCCAGAGAGATTCTGGGCCGGTCCGTCCCGGTCAAGGAAAGACTGCACGCCTTGTTTGAATGGGCGATCGGCATGGATTTTTCGGATCCAAATCATCGCGGCTGCATGGCGGTTAATATTAGTATGGAACGAGCTGGGCGGGACCCGATGGTTGAACGGATATTCGGGCAATATATTTATGATCTCGAGGAAGACTTGATCAGTGTGATGGAAGAGGCGATTCAATCGGGAGAGATTCTGGCTGAACGCTCTGCGAGTAAGCTGGCCAGCTTATTCTTAAGCAGCTACTATGGTCTGCGGGTGATGAACTCCGCTACGATGAATCGGGAGTTAGCCGATCGAATCGTCGAAAGTACACTCGATGCTATTTTCTCTAGAGTATAGATATAATTGATCGGTATTAAAGAAAAGGCCGTATCCATGGGTAGTTCAAAACTATCTTTGGAAGCGGCCTTTGGCTTATCTAAAAGTCCAAAACCATCACCCGCTCGATTTGCTATTTGATCGGGTTGATGGTTTTTTGTGCTTTTTTCCATGTTATCAGCTCTCTGATTTCATGTAGGGTCCGTGCGCTTGATTTGTGTTCTAACGCTTCTCGGCCTCCAGTTGATCATGAGAACCAGCTGATCCCTCATATAAGGGACGGAATAGTGGAAATTGTTCTCGATCCAGTGGAATACCAGGCCGATTAAGGCGTGCATGTTGTAGATGATGAGAAGTTCATGGTTGAGCTCTTCCCCGGAATAGTCCAAATCCTCCATGGCGATTTGCTTTAATGCCGAGAACATTTTATCCCGGACCAGCGGCAGAACATCGCTTTTGAATAAGGCCGTATATACGTCTGCATTTTGATGAATATGATCAAATATTTTTACCGCATTAGCAGGCAGCTCATCGATATGAAATACGTCGACTTCCCCGTAGGGAGCCCTGAAGGAAGCAATCAGTTCCTCCATTAAAGGGGTCAGGATATCATCCAGAAGAGACTCTTTATTGTCGTAGTGGGTATAGAAGGTTCCTCGATTGTAATTCGCTAACTCTACGATTTCCGTAATGGAAATGCTGGAGAAGCTCTTCTGCGAGAGGAGTGATAGAAGCGCTTGTTTTAAAGCTTCTTTGCTGCGGACGATGCGACGGTCGGTCCTTTTATTGCTTGTTTGCATAGAGTCGAGTCCTTTCGGTTACAAATATAACGAATTTAATTATTAAAATATAAACAAATTTATGTTTTTTGTTCGGTATCGCACATTTTCATGTTTTTTAATGATTGTGACCTAAATCATACTACAATTATACTAGAATAGACATATGTCATGTATTGTACAGTTGTTGAATGTTGTCACTGAATTTTGAAATGATATCAAACCAATAATGGGGGTATGGAACATGAGATTAGCTGGTAAAGTTGCGATAGTTACGGGTGCTGCTTCCGGTATGGGAAAAGCGACAGCGGAACTGTTTGCCGCCGAAGGCGCAAAGGTTGTCGTGTCTGACCTGCGTCTTGAGGCAGCGCAAGCCGTTGTTGACGGAATTACGGCAAAAGGCGGCACAGCCCTGGCATTGGTAGCGAATGTGGCCAAGGAAGAGGATGTACAGCAGCTGGTAGATGCTACTGTTAATGAATATGGAACGCTTGATATTTTGATTAACAACGCTGGCATTATGGACAACTTCGTACCGGCTGCTGATCTAACGGATGAATTGTGGGATCGTGTATTTGCCATCAACACGACGGGACCGATGAGAACCATTCGTAAATCATTGCCAATCTTCCTGGACAAGAAAAGCGGAGTCATTGTCAACATTGCATCTGCTGGAGGTCTAATGGGGTCCAGAGCAGGGGCAGCGTATACGGCCGCTAAGCATGCCGTTGTCGGATTAACGAAGAATGTCGGTTTCCAATATGCAACGCAGGGAATCCGCTGTAATGCGGTTGCTCCAGGAGGTGTCAGCACGAATATCGGCACCACTCTCAACGCGCCGAATTCGTTCGGTATGGAAAGAGCGATGGCTGGTATCAACCTGAACCCGCGGGCAGGCGAACCGGAAGAAATCGCGAAAGTCGTATTGTTCCTGGCTTCAGATGAAGCCAGCTTTGTCAACGGTACTGTGGTTACAGCCGATGCAGGCTGGACTGCATACTAAAAAGCAAGCGCAAGCGCAAGCGCATGGGCTTTCTAAAGGATACCTCCTTTAGGAAGCCTTGTTTTTTTGTGGCGGCATAAAGGTTGAAACTATTCGAATTCATAAATAAACCTTTAATATTCTACACAACCTATACCTGTCTATTGATGGATATCCCAATGTTACATAGGTAATTCTTCGAGGAGGGAGCAGGGTTGTGGAAATATTTCTTATGGTACTTATGTTTCTGGTCCTTGTCGGTATTTCAAACATTATTAATCGATTTCTGCCGTTCATACCTGTCCCGTTGATTCAGATTGCGCTTGGGATCGGGGCCGCCTATATTCGCGGGTTCCATCACGTTCCGCTGAATCCGGAATTGTTCATGGTGTTGTTTATCGCGCCGCTCTTGTTCAATGACGGGAAGCTTACCCCGCGCGAAGAGTTATGGAAGCTCAGGTCCAGTATCCTGCTGCTGGCGCTAGGTCTCGTATTTGCAACGGTTCTGATCGCGGGACCTTTCATTCATTGGCTTATTCCGACCATACCGTTATCGGCTGCCTTTGCGCTGGCGGCGATACTCTCGCCTACCGATGCGGTTGCGGTGGGCTCCCTGTCAGGCAGGGTGAAGCTGCCGGGAAAAATCATGCATTTGCTTGAAGGCGAAGCGCTGATGAATGATGCATCCGGTCTCGTTGCATTTAATTTTGCGATTGCGGCTACAGTAACGGGTTATTTTTCTTTGACGAATGCCATCGGCAGTTTTTTTGTCATTGCGGTTGGAGGCATCGTGATCGGTGCACTTCTAGGATTTCTAGTGATCTGGTTCAGAATGCTGCTTCGCCGGCTCGGCATGGAGGACGTCACGCTCCATATGCTGATCATCATTCTGACGCCATTCATCATCTACCTTATCGCCGAGGAATTTCATCTATCCGGGATTCTGGCTGTCGTAGCGGCGGGTGTCACCCATGCGGTGGAGAGGGATCGCATGCGTTCGGCGTCCATAAAGCTCAGAGTGGTATCGGACAGCACCTGGTCGGTCATTCTCTTCACGCTAAATGGGCTGGTGTTCATTCTGCTCGGGCATGAAATCCCGGGAGTCGGTAATCAAATATGGAGTGACCCTGCCTATAACAATGGACAAGTTCTCGGCTATATTTTTCTTATAACGGCTGTACTCATATTGCTGCGTTTTGCATGGGTCTGGGCATCTACGAACCGTCAGTTCAAATCTTCCATGCTGACTGCACTATCGGGCGTACGGGGAGCACTGACGCTGGCCGCGGCTTTCTCTATCCCGCTCACCCTTGCGGACAATCGTCCTTTTCCAGAGCGAAGCTTAATGTTATTCATCTGTGCGGGCGTCATCCTATTAACGCTGGTGATCGCGAGTGTTTTGCTTCCGCTCCTGACACGGGAGAAACATGTCGATTCGTCCGCGGTGATCGATCGCGAGAAAGAAGCACGGCTTCATATGCTCCAAGCGGGTATACGTACCGTGCGGGAAGAAATGACGGATGAAAATAAGGAAGAGGCGGTTCAGCTTATCTATGCGTATAGCAAGCGGCTTCAGCAATCTCAAATAACGGATAAAAGCGACATGCGGGAGTTCTGGAAAGCCACCATCGCAGTAAGAAAAATCGGACTCACAGCGGAACGGAACGTTGCGGAAACATGGCTTAAGGAACATAAAGCATCCGCAAGGGTCGCGGAGCTGTTCCTATCCTCGCTGAACAAAGTCGAAATGCTGCTTACCAGCCGATATAAGTTCAAGCTGCTCACGAAGAATTTATGGCGGAACTTGAAGCGCTTGTTGAAAAAAAACGAGTCCCAAGAAACGCCCATGTCTCCGGATCATCCGGATTGGGATATGTATAAGGCACTAAAGCTGGAGGCTATTCGTGCAGCAATACATGAGATCCAGACAGTGAAACCGGCACAGAGGCAGGAAGTCCTGCAAGCCGTTATTGCAGACTATCGGGCAATGGAGCATTTTCTTCAGAATGATCGTGTGTGGAGTCGAAGAAAGCAGAAGCTTAGCAGTGAACGCCGGGAACTGGAACTTAAAGCCATTCAATCCGAGCGTAACGAGATTCAAAGCATGTTCGAACAGGGCGATATTGAACGGGCATTGGCGAGCCATCTGAGAATGGATGTGAATTACCGAGAGGCGAATTTGTATGAGTCTCAAGCACTGGTTGAAGAAGAGGGCCATTAGACGATGGTCCTTGTTGCGCTTGATGGAGTGTCAGGTTTACGTTACAATAATGAAAAGCTTGATGGGAACGACAGCTAAAGCTGCAGAATGCCTATTTAAGGCAATTCTATTATTGAAAAAGGGGGTAGGAACATGAGCATCCATAAAGAAGCGGCCTCCAAAAAATCGACAATGGCCTGCCCGTCCACTTATAAAACCTTCAGCCTAGCCGTGCAAGCACTGGTTACGCTTGAACGTCACTCCGGTAAATGCTCGAGCGGCGATATCGCCTCGTATTTGCACTCGGAATCGACTTTGATTCGACGCGTGCTGAAAACACTTGCGCAAGCCGATATGATTGAGTCGCGTGAAGGAAGAGACGGCGGCTACCGGCTCAAGAAGAATGCCTGTGACATTACACTGGCTGAAGTTTACTCGATTCTTCAAGTCCACAGCTCCATCAGCGACAGCATGCTGGATGCGGCTACCGGACATTGTTTTGCCGAGGAAATCAAGGAATCCTTTGTCGGCATTTTATCCGAGATTGAGGACAGTACCCTGAAAATACTGGAATCCCGGACGATCGCGGACATCGCTCAGTGAACCTTTCAAAATGTGATTGACAAAGAAATCCAGTCTGCTATATACTGTGCATTAAACAACACAGTTAACTCGCGATTTAAACTGTGCAGAAAAATGCACAATATAATTTTGGAGGGGAAAAACCATGTCCACCATAACAAAACCCGATTTTCAAACCGTGATTCAGGAACGCCACTCGGTTCGACAGTACGACCCGTCGGTAAAGATTCCAAGAGAAGAGATGGAAGCGATTCTGAAGGATGCTACACTGGCACCTTCCTCAAGCAATCTGCAGCCATGGCGCTTTCTTGTGATCGATGATGCTGAGCTTTTGAAGAAGCTGCATCCGATTGCAAACAATCAGGAGCATGTACTTCAAGCCTCGGCCGTCATTGCTGTGCTGGGTGATATGAAGTGGTATGAGAAGGGCGAGAAGATCTACTCGATGTCTGAAGAAGCGGGATATATGACCGAAGAGGTGAAGCAGCGCTTTATCTATACGGCCGAAAATCTTTATGCGAATATGGACCAATCCGTAAAAGAGAGCATCGTGGACGTGGATGCCGGACTGATCTCCATGCAGCTGATGCTGAGCGCGCGGGCCAGAGGATATGATACCGTACCGATGGGCGGATATAACAAAGTGCAGTTCGTGGAGGAGTTCAATATCCCTGCCCATTATCGCAGCGTGATGTTGATTGCTATCGGGAAAGCAGCCGCTCCAGGTCGGCCAACGGTAAGATTGCCGCTTGAAGACGTTGCTTTTTGGAATAAAATCTAAAACATAATCAAAAAGAACGGGGATCCTGTCTGATGATCTCCGTTCTTTTTGCGTTGATCTGATCGATGCCCATGATTCGAAGAGCTAATTCTCGCCGATTCATGTTTGAAGGATGCAGTTATAGAGTCACGTCACGTGTTACTTTGGTAGTTTCACTGCTCCGTGCAAGAATAGATCTACAATCTCAACAGCCATATCACGAGGGCTGGCATAAACGCTTCGGGTATCTTCACGATTTCCCAGCATCAGCATCGCCGAGAAAGCCTGCGCCATAAGCAGAGGATTGCCTTCCCGAAGCTCGCCTGAACGCATCGCTTGATCAAACCGATTGGCAATGACTTCATGAATGCGCTGTTCCGCCTCACGGATCGCGGACATCTGCTCCTGGGATAAAAAAGGCTCCGCTTCCCGCATCATCGTCTCCATCTCGGCATGCGGACGGGCGATCTTCGCTTCAGCCACCCAGATTAATCCGGACTCCAGCGTATCGGCCTCTTGCAGAAAGCGATGAGTGGAAGCATATGCTTTATCGAGAATCGTGGTTACCGCTATTTTAAACAGCTCGGGTTTGTTTGTGAAATGATAGTAGATGGAAGCCTTGGTCACTTGGCAAGCCTTCGCGATCTGCTGTAAGGATACGGACTCGTAGCCATTCTCCATGAATAACTCGGAGGCGGTCCAGAGGATGGTTTCCTGGATAGGAGTCTGATCGGCAGCTGCTTTGGGACGCCCGGGATTTCGGGGGTTGCGTATTTTTGTCATGTTGACCTCCTGACTATAGTGTAAGACATGCCGGTCGCTTTTTCAAAATAAATATACGCTTCCGATTCAAGTATTGGTGCAGTAGGTGGTTGTTGACGATTTTGACGAGCATGAAGGGGAGCTGGTAAGATAAGGGAGAGGGCGGCGTTATCAATCAAAAGGGATGTGACCTATGGCAACGATACAAGAGGCTATTGAACTCCGCACTGCAGGTCAACCGGAGGAAGCCAAAGAAATTCTCCTCGGGCTGTTAGCCCAATCCCCAGACGATTCCGAAATCCTGTATCAGCTGGCCTGGGTGCATGATCTTATGGGGCTTGAGGGTGAGGCGGTTCCTTATTATGAGAAGGCGATCTCTTCTGGCCTGAAGGATCCTGAGCGATGCGGTGCATTGCTTGGACTTGGAAGCACCTATCGTACGTTGGGGATGTACGACAAATCCAAGGAGATTTTGGAGCAGGGCTTGCAGGAATATCCCGAGGCGAGGGAGTTTAACGTATTTTATGCGATGACCTTGTACAATTTGGGACAATACGATAAGGCGATGGCACTTCTGCTTAAAGAAATAGGCGAAACCAGTAATGACGAGGGAATCAAAAGCTACAGAAAAGCGATTGCTTTCTATTCGGATAAGCTCGATCAGATTTGGAAGTAATCCGAGGAAGATTACTACATAATTAATGTTATGTAAACTGAAAAATAGCGTCTGATAATCATAAAATATGGCTTGTTTTATAGCAGTGATGGAATTCATGCAAATAATCATTTCTTCACTTTGCTTAACTGGATTTTAGGCTGCCTTCATCTCTCATTAAGGTTTGGACCTTATACTAGGTATGTCACTACAAGTGATGGAAGGAGCAACGCAAATGAACAAGAAAAACAAAATGAGTATGTGGTCGCTAGGACTTGGGAGTGCTTTTCTGATGATGATGCTAGCTAATCATGACAATGTGCATGATGGACAAGCCCGATCGGGTATCGCTTCAAATGCAGTTCGATCCAATGTGGCCATCCAATCCGTTGATAAGAGCCCGGCAGTCAAAATGCCAGAGAACCAGGAAATAACCCCTGAAATGATCAATCAATTCTTGAAATTAGTGGCAGAGACATAAGATAAGGTTGATTCTCTATACGTAGCAGTTTTGAAGACCAGTCTCCATGCTGAGGGGGCTGGTCTTTTTGGCGTGTACTCAAAAGGGTCACTTTGATCAGACCGATATTGCGGCAGAATCGTCACAAATCAATCGGCTGTAAATTTTTTCGAAAACAAGAACCCATGTTCTTGTCATATCTATCCAGGAAGCTTATTATTATCAAGAGGGTTAACCTGAAGCGGGGGGATTATAGACGAATGCAAAGCGATCACATGTTACACAGCAAGCGAAGGACCACGGGGATAGGCATGTACAGGGAGATGTTATTCCGATACGTATTCCCGCATAAGAAATTGCTGGCAGCCCTGAGCGTGCTGCTGTTATTTTCAATCGGACTGCAACTGATTAATCCGCAGATCATCCGGTATTTTATCGATACGGCTCAAGGGGAGGGAAGTCTGACATCGCTTTATTATGCGGCAGGTTTTTTTATCGTATTTTCATTGCTCCAACAAGGCGTTTCCATTGCGGCTGCTTACTATAGTGAGAATCTGGGCTGGACAACAACCAACAAGCTTCGAGCTGAATTGGCGGAGCACTGCCTGTCGCTGGATATGAGCTTTCACAAAACCCAAACGTCGGGCTCTTTAATCGAACGGGTCGATGGCGATGTGAATGCGCTTGCCAATTTCTTCTCCAGCTTTATTATCCATCTGTTCGGCAATCTGCTCCTTATGATCGGAATACTGGCTCTTCTGTACCGGGAGAACTTCTGGATTGGATTTGTCATGACCGTGTTTGTTGTCGGCAGCATTTACGTCATTCAACATATCCGTCGATTTGCCATACCGGTATGGAAGCGCTGGCGTGAGCTAAATGCGGATTTCTACGGATTCATTGGCGAACACCTCGAAGGCACTGAAGATACGCGTGCTAACGGGGCAGCAGGATATGTCATGAATCGATTCTACGAGATGGCCAGACGCATGCTGCCGGTTCGAGTTCGTGCGTTCATCGGATTTTTCCTCATGTGGAGCACAACGATATTGGTGTTTGCGCTTGGCAATGCGGCCGCATTTATCGTCTGCGCCATACTGTGGAAGAACGGACAAGGCGGTTTGACGATCGGCTCCATATATTTAGTGTTTTATTATACCGAGCTGCTAGCCAAACCGATCGAGAAGATCCGCACCCAATTGGAGGACCTGCAAAAGGCAGATGCCAGCTTGATGCGAGTCCGGGAATTGCTTGCAACCGAGCCCCGGATCAAAGACGGGCCCGGAGCTCCGCTTCCGGCAGGCCCGTTGTCGGTGGAATTCCGCAACCTAAACTTCTCCTATGAAGAGGGCGGGCAGGTTACGCTCGAAAATCTGCAGCTGCGGCTTGAGCCGGGCCAGACTCTGGGGCTGCTCGGGCGTACAGGCAGCGGCAAAACGACGATCGCCCGCCTGCTGCTGCGTTTCTATGATCCGCAGGAGGGAAGCATCGAGCTGGCAGGAACGGATATCCGGGACTGCAAGCTTCATGAACTGAGGCGCAAGGTCGCGATGGTTACGCAGAATATTGAGATTTTGGAAGGGACTGTTCGTGATAATCTGACCTTGTTTGATGAAGGCATCGAGGATCGCCGAATTATATCCGTGCTAGAGGAGCTTGGTCTTGGAGACTGGTATGCTTCGCTTCCCGAAGGGCTCGATACGAGCCTGGCCTCAGGCGGCGGGAGCCTGTCGGCCGGTGAGGCCCAGCTGCTGGCGTTTGCCCGCGTCTTTCTGACGGATCCGGGTCTCGTCATCCTTGATGAAGCATCGTCCCGCCTCGACCCGTTAACGGAATATCGGATTGAAGCAGCCATTACGCGTCTGCTTCAGGAGAAGACATGTATTATCATTGCCCACCGCTTAGCCACGGTTCAGCGCGCCGACCGGATTCTTATTTTGGAGAATGGTAGAATGCTCGAAAGCGGACGCCGGGAAGAGCTTGTCTCAAACCCGCAATCACGGTTTAGCCGCATGCTAGCCGTTGGAATGGAGGAGGTGCTGGCATGAAAACAAGGCATTTTTTCTGGCGGTTGATTATGTACCGCCCGGGGTTGTACCTAATCAACCTGTTCGCGTGGTCCCTTATACATATGGCACCGCTGGTTCCCGGACTGTTAACTAAGGCTTTCTTCGACCATTTGGAAGGTACATATGCTTTTCCCTACGGCGTTTGGGCAATTGCCGTGCTGCTCATTGGCGCTGCATTAGCCCGAATTGCGCTGATCTTCGGCGGTTTCATGACAGACGTGCATTTCCGCTTCCGGATCAGCACCTTGCTCCGCCGAAATATGCTGTCCCATGTCATGAAAGAGCCTGGAGCACGGGCAATCCCTTGCTCCCCGGGAGAAGCCATCAGCAATTTCCGTGATGACGTGGATCAGGCAGAAGAAGCGACGAGCTGGTCAGTGGACACTCTAGGACTGGTCGGATTCGTAATCGTTGCCAGCTGGATTCTCATATCCATTGATCTGCAGCTGACGATTCTCGTATTCGTTCCTTTGATATTGGTGGTCACTGCGGCTCAGATCGCAACCGCGCGCATCCAGAAATACAGGGCGGCAAGCCGGGAATCGACGGCAAAGGTAACCGGTGCGATTAGCGAAATGTTTGCTAATGTGCAAGCCATTCAAGTCGCAGGGGCTGAGAAACGAGTAGTAGAACGGTTTGTAAGCCTTAGTGAGAAGCGGCGCCAGTCCATGGTGAAGGATAAGCTGCTAACGGAAACCTTGTCTTCCGTGTTCACCAACTCCGTCAATCTCGGCACAGGATTGATCCTTGTGCTTGCGAGTCTTAAGATGCGAAGTGGCGATTTTACGGTTGGGGACTTGTCGCTATTTGTGTATTATTTAACTTTTGTCACACAGCTTATATCGAACGTAGGCAACTTCATGACTTACTACAAGCAGATGGGCGTCAGCTTTCAGCGCATCAAATCCATGCTGCAAGGGGCACCGGCTTCGCTGCTTACGGCAGCCAATTATATCGGTATCGGTAAGTTTAAGAACAAACGGAATCAAGAGAAGGAAGCTCATCCTGATCACAGGGCACAGATAGATTCGTTGACCGATGGAAGATTCAGTCCTTCCGCTATTTCCACTGCCGAAGACGGCATGGAACCGGCTATTATCAAGGCACCGCCCCTCTCGTTGCTTGAAGCGCAAGGACTGTCGTATCAATATCCCGAAACCGGACGCGGCATCTCGAATATTAATCTGACCCTGAAACGGGGTACGTTTACTGTCGTTACGGGGATGATTGGCAGCGGTAAAACGACGTTAGTTCGCACATTGCTGGGCTTACTTCCTGCCGAAAAGGGCGAAATCCGGTGGAACGGTGAAAGGGTGATTGAGCCAGCTGATTTCTTCATCCCGCCACAAAGTGCGTATACGGCACAGATCCCCAGGCTGTACAGCGATAAACTGCGAAACAATATCCTGCTAGGCATAATGGAGGAGCCGGGGAGTCTGGAGCGCGCACTACATGCGGCTGTAATGGAAGAAGATATCAAGCATCTGCAGCATGGCCTGGAGACGATGGTAGGACCACGCGGAGTCAAGCTGTCCGGTGGTCAAGCTCAGCGGACTGCGGCTGCACGGATGCTCGTACGGGACGCGGAGCTGTATGTGTTTGACGATTTATCCAGCGCATTGGATGTTGAAACGGAGCGCAAATTATGGGAGAGACTGTTCAGCGAGCGCGGAGGAGCGACTTGTCTCGTGGTATCCCATCGAAAAGCCGCGCTTAACCATGCTGACCATATTATCGTGTTGAACGGCGGAGAGATTGAAGCCGAAGGCACGGCGGAACAGCTGCTGGCTTCAAGCGATAGCTTCCGACAGCTATGGTATGGCGAAGAAACAGGATGATCAAGTAGCTTAGGATTGCAGTGGATAGAGTAAGTTATGAATCCATTTCACCATATACAGAGGAGATGTACCCATGCAAAAAGCAGAACATATTCAGCTGGATTTCCGTTCGGCTGAGCACCTGCCCATCTTGAAAGAATTCGAGCTTCCGGATGATCAAGTCCAATTTACCGCTCATCCGAAAGAAGCACTTAACGTAGTTGAGGGTCAGCATCCTATCGTTATTTTAGCGGATGGTCATCCGGTTGGCTTCTTTATCCTGCACGCGACGGAACGCGTCAAAGAGTACACAAGCAATCCTCATGCCATGCTGCTAACCACCTTATCCATTGACCATCGGCAGCAGCGTAAGGGATATGCCAGAAGAGGGATGCTTGCGCTGTCATCCTTCATCCGGAGTCAGTTTCCTACCTGCAATGAGGTGGTATTGGCCGTAAACCATAAGAATGTTCCGGCTCAGCAGCTTTATGAACGGGTTGGTTTCCAAGATACGGGCAGGAGAAGAATGGGGCCGATCGGAGAACAATGGGTGATGAATATAACCCTATGAGTAACAATGCCGCAAAGACGCCTGGTCTTTGCGGCATAACTTTATTTAACTTGGTTGACACTCCGCCAGGTCGCTTCCAAACTTGAAGCAATATACTCCAGGATCGGTTTGCTGTAGAAATAACCGCTGTGTGACAGGGGATTCCAGCTGGTTAGCCAGTTTCCCACATTAACGGATATATCGTTACGCACCGTGCGGTCATATTCTTCATTTATGCCTTTGAGAGGGTAAGCAAGGATATCGTCTTTATCATAGAAATTAACCCATTCTCCCAGCAGCCGATCATGATAGTGCTTCAGCTGCACGGAAGGGACTTCGATCGGCCTATCAAAATCGCGGTACCGCATGCTCCACAGCGGCAAGGTGGTTCCCAGCGTATAGAATAAGGTCAGGAGCTCTCCCCGCTCCAACGGAGCTTCCGGGTCAACGACAAGACGATGCCCGCGGGAGGAGAATTGCAGATCATAGAAGAAATTGCTGGCGATTACGGATCCCAGGCTATGAGAAATCACGCATAATGGAGCCTGGGGGCCCGCTGCGAGGGCAAGTCGGTGCAGCGCTTCACTGATGGTCCGATGAATGGCCTCATAATTCTGATCCTCGGCTTCCACGGGTTGGTAAGCTACGGCATCCGCCAGATTGTGGATCACGTACTGCCGAAGGTGCTGATAACGTAAACGGTAAGGTTTAATGCTGCTGCTGATTAATTCGGACTCGCGTCCTGCGAATACATCGGCCCAATGCACGGCCTCCATGGCCAGTTGCTCATGCGGAATGCCAGATGTTTGAGAGAAGGTTCCTCTCAATTTTTTCATAAATTTATCCGCATAGTCTTTCTTTTGTGTTCCCAATCCGTGTACAATGATCACTGCAATTTTTTGCTTCATCTAACTGCAGCTCCCTTCATCGGAAATGGAATGAATGGATATCTTTTACTCTTTATACGCGATTTGTACTCGAATTGTAAATAGGTTATTTCAGTACGGGTGAAACTGGTAAGGTCAGTAGCTCTTTAGAGTCATTCCGTTTATGGTCAATCTTGATTACAATGAAGGGATAGCCAGTTGCTATATGATAGATAAAGCGACGGGTGCATTTATGTTTTGAAATGAAATAGGAGGCAGGGTATGTCCTATAAACAAATGAAATGGTTGATTCTGATCATTCCCACTTTGACGATTGGCATATGGGAGTATGTTCGGCATGAGTTCCTGCTGCCTTATATATCGATGGATCTTGGCAATCTGCTGGCGCCTGTAATCGTGTTCTTGGTGTCCATTCTGTTTCTTACCCAGCTGTTCTCATTGATTGAACGGAACCAGGAGGAACTGAACCAATCCAGAGCACTGCAAGCGGCCATGCATGAAAGGGAGAAGATTGGCCGAGAGCTCCACGACGGAATCGCCCAATCCTTGTTCTTGCTGAACGCACAGATTGACCGAATTGAGAAATCGGGGCTAACCGGAGAAATTCCATATCAGGATATTAAGGAAAGTGTCCACCGAACCAATGCCTATGTACGAGAAGCTATTGCTAATCTCCGATATCCGGCAGATCCGCAAGCTATTCCGTGGATGCATAGCATGGACAGCTTGATTAAGGAAATTAAGGAGGAGACGAATCTGCATTTCGACGTGCAGTGGGAAATTCCGGATGAGATGCTATCTGCCAAAGAAAAGGTGGAGCTGCTGGCTTCGATCAGGGAAGCCTTATTGAATATCCATAAGCATGCCGAAGCGAAGCACGTAATAATAACGGCGACAGCGTCGGACTCAAGCTGGCATTGCTCCGTCAGCGATGATGGCAAAGGGTTTGAGTTGGACAAGCCGCTCGGCAGCAACCGGTATGGAATCAAAATTATGAAGGATCGGGCTGAGGCCATGGGCTGGAAGTTCATGGTGGAAAGACGCAACAACAAGACGATCATCAGCATTCGGAAGGAGAATACCGCATGAACGAGCAGCCGTTTCGCGTGTTAATCATCGATGACAGCGATCTTGCCAGAGAAGGAATTCGCACCATTCTAAGCAGTGACCCGACCTTTGAAGTCGTGGCCGAAGGACAAAGCGGCGAGGAAGCGCTGGAACTGACCGAAATATGGATGCCTGATATTATTCTCATGGATATTCAGATGCCTGGGATGGATGGATTGGAAGCGACCAAGCGAGTGAAGGACAAATTTCCTTACGTTAAGATTGTCATGGTCACGGTGTCCGACGACATTGCTCATTTGTTTGACGCCCTGAAACGTGGAGCGCAAGGCTATCTGCTAAAGAATCTGAATCCCGAATCATGGCACGAGTACCTCAAGGCCATTGCCGTAGACGAAGCGCCGATGACCAGAGAGCTCGCTTTCCGTATATTGAAGGAATTTTCGCAGCATGACAAGCCGGACCCAAGCAATAGTCCATTAACGGCACGGGAAAAAGAAATATTGGGGCTCGTCGCCGAGGGGTTGTCCAACCGCGATATTTCGGTTGACTTGTGCATATCTGAGAATACGGTCAAGAACCATCTGAAGAATATTTTGCAAAAGCTGCATTTGGATAATCGGGTCCAGCTGACTCGTTACGCCTACGAACAAGGTTGGATGGGGAAGAGATAACGTTAACACCGGGATCTGACGTCCGAAAGGATGTTGGCAGAGAAAGGGATCAGGCGAAAAAAGCATCCGTGCGCTAGGTACGCTCATTTCTGTTTAACAAGGAATATGCCCAGCGCAATGATACCGATGCCGGCCCAATTTTTCCATGTAGGGACTTCCTTCAGGAACAAGTAAGCCACCCCTAACGAAATCAGGATTTCCAGGCATTTGGAGAAGATCAACGTATAGCCTAACTGATCGGTGGCTTTATATCCATAACGGATTCCGTATCCGATGCACATGTTGGCGATGAGGAACAGAGGAAGCATGAATAACTGAAACTGCAGCGTAGGCCAGAACAGGTGCTGAATATGCTTGGTTTGGTATGAAAAGACAAGGTTGATCATCGACAGTCCGCCGAAGAGTAGACCGACACTGTAGATATAAAACATAAAGGACCTCCTGAATGATGTCTTTGTCGTACGCCATTAATGTTTCCATGCGGCAACTTTTTTATCCAAGGACAATGAGGCGAGAATTCTGTTGCGAAATATCATTGTCTAATGATTCAATTCATAAATAGTCTCGAAAAAAAGGATGCCTCGCTTCTAAGCGGAGGCATCCTTTATATATTTGAGGGATTTCAAGACGATCAGTTCAGTATTCATGTAAAACTACGGATCATAGGTTCATTAATGAACTTGGTGAAGCCTGCTGTACACGCCGCCGGAATGAATCAATTCCTGATGCGTCCCCTGTTCGGCAATGCCTTCGGAATTGACAACGATAATCCGGTCCGCGCTCTGAATGGTGGTGAGCCGGTGAGCGATCACGAGCGTTGTTCTGCCGACGGACAGCTCAGCCAGGGACTTCTGGATTTGCGCTTCCGTTTCCGTGTCGAGTGCCGAGGTGGCTTCGTCCAGTATAAGAATCGGCGGGTTCTTAAGGAACATTCTCGCAATGGACAAGCGCTGCTTCTGACCGCCGGACAACTTGACACCGCGTTCCCCAATCACCGTTTCCATACCGTCCGGCAGGCTTCGGATCAGTTCATCGAGCGAAGCACGCCGTGCAGCTTCCCAGATTTGCTGGTCCGTTGCATGTAAGTCGCCATAAGCGATATTGTCACGGATCGTACCGGAGAACAGGAACACATCCTGCTGCACGATGCCGATATGCTTGCGTAGATTTTGCAATTTGATATTCCGGATGTCGATCCCATCCACCGTAATCGTCCCCTGATCCACGTCATAGAAACGGGGGAGAAGGCTGCAGATGGTGGTCTTTCCCGCACCGGACGGTCCTACAAACGCAACCGTTTCTCCGGCACGGATCGTCAGATGAATGTTATTCAGTATCGTTCGGGAAGGCTCGTATCCGAAGGTAACGCCTTCAAAGCGGATATCTCCCCGTACAGATGAAAGGGATACGGCATCAGGCACATCGGCGATCTCCGGCTCGGTATCCATGATTTCCAGGTAGCGTTTAAAGCCGGCAATCCCTTTGGGATAGCTCTCAATAACGGCATTGATCTTCTCGATCGGACGGAAGAAGATGTTGGAGAGCAGAAGGAAGGCCATGAATTCACCCATCTCAATTTTGCCTTGGATGAAGAACCAGGCACCGCAGATCATGACAAATACCGTGATCAGACGCATCAGCATATAGCTGATGGACATGCTTTTTGCCATCGTTTTGTAAGCCAGCAGTTTGGTCGCCCGGAATTGTTTGTTCTCTTCCTGAAACAGTTTATTCTCATGCTCCTCGTTCGCAAACGATTGAACCACACGGATACCCCCGACATTGTCCTCGATGCGGGCGTTGAAATTCCCTACATTACGGAACAGTTGACGATAGGTCGTGGTCATTCTGCCGCCGAACTTAATGATCAGCCATGCCATAAACGGCACGATGATAAAAGTCAGAAGCGCTAGCTCTAAGTTGATGTAAGCCATTAAGGAGAAGGAACCGAGCAGTGTCATAACGGCGATGAACACGTCTTCCGGTCCATGGTGGGCTACTTCTCCGACGTCATTAAGATCATTTGTGATGCGTCCCATGAGATGGCCGGTTTTGTTGTTATCAAAGAAACGGAAGGATAACTTCTGAATGTGGGAAAACATCTTCTCCCGCAGATCCGTCTCGATATTAATGCCGAGCATATGCCCCCAGTAAGTCACGATGTATTGCAGCGCGGTATTCAGCGCATAGATGGAGAGAAGGACGATGCAGGCAATCAGGATAAGCGGCCAATCCTGGCTGGGCAGCAGATCGTCAATGAATTTGCTGACGGCAAGCGGGAAAACAAGCTCCAGCAATCCGGCAATAACGGCGCACGTAAAATCCAAAATAAACAATCCCTTATAGGGCCGATAGTACGAAAAAAACTTTCTGATCAAGAATTATCACACTCCAAGTTCTACCTCTGTTAGGGTTATTGGTTTAAGATTAGCGGACAGCCATTATGGGGTGTCTTGCGATGGTCTCGTGTCATACAGCTCAAAAGCCTGAATGTACTCCTGAATGATCTGGTCTACCGCTTTCAGCTCTCCGCTGACCACTTCTCTGATGGCTTCAAAGTCCGGGTCATTCACTTGTTTCTTCAAAGTCTCCCGTTTCACAATCAAATTGTCCAAAAAGGAAAGCGCGCGCCCCCGGCGGAACGTCTGCGCCATCTTACCGCCTTCCCTGCCGCCGTAGCCTTCCTCTCGCCGTCTTCCGTGCCGCCCACCGTGCCGGTGGCTGCTATCACGCTCGCGGGGCTCCGCCCGTTTTTGACTCGATGAGTCCTGATCCTCTTGGCGCATATAACATCAACCTCCTTATCAATAATCACGTATACATTTGTATACCATTAAAGTGATTGTATACGTTTGTATACACTTCGTCAATCCATTTTTCTCCTTTCGACTGGAAAAATGGAGGAGATCAAAGGAAGATATGCTATGATGATAATTAGCTGTCCCAGGTGATTGGCATGGATGGAAAACAGCACCGGGATCAGGATGAACATGGGAAGGGAGCTGTACACAATGAGCGAACATAATCATGAGTACTGGATGCGTCAAGCGATTGCAGAGGCCCATCGAAACGTTCAACATGTGGAGGGTGGTCCTTTTGGAGCGATTGTGGTGAAGGATGGTCAAGTGATCGGCAGGGGCCGTAATTTGGTTACCGCGCTGAACGACCCGACGGCTCATGCCGAGGTGCAAGCCATAAGGGAAGCATGTAAACACCTGGAGGATTTCCAATTAAAAGGCTGTACGATTTATACCAGCTGCGAGCCTTGTCCGATGTGTCTGGGGGCCATCTACTGGTCCAGACCTGATGCCGTTTATTATGCAAGCACGAAGAAGGATGCGGCTGAGATCGGATTCGACGATCATTTCATATACGATGAAATCGCGATGCCGATGGACCAGCGCTCCATCCCTATGAAGCAGGTTCAAACAGCGGATTATTTGCTGCCATTTCAAGCGTGGAGCGCAGCCGAGCGCAAAATCGAATATTAACAATAAAACCGGGCTCCCTGCATGGGAAAGCCCGGTTTATTCTTATTTATGGATAGGGATGCCGAAATAGGTATAGAGTGCTTCGGCATATTCCTGTGCATTGCCCGGTTTAAAGGTGTGGACGCCGCCGGCTTTGTAAATTCTGAATTCGTCATCATCCACGGTGTTTCTGCCTTCTGCCGTACGGATGGACACCCGAGCCGTTTTGTTAAAAGGCGAATCGGGGGCATACTCGCACCAGAATGACGTGGTGATGAAATCTCTCGGCAGGTTAGGCTCTTCCGTAAAGGAGAAGACGGGATCCCAGGCTTCTTTTTTCCACTCTTCGAGCATCCAGCCATACATTTCAGTTTGGACGAGCCGATAGGTCTCGTTCCCCTGGGTCTGCACAAGGCCATCCACCAATTCCAGAGGATGGCGAGGTCCGGCTCCTCCGACGCCGACATCGGCAATAAATCGTTGTTCTTCAATATCCACATGCAGAATATGATGCCGACGTTTAGCAGGCGTATCGGTTTCATCCCGCCAGAAGCGTCCGAAGTAATGAGTGACCTTGAATCCCAGTTCCTGCAGCAGCCAGCCAAACAACGCATTGAGCTCGAAGCAGTAGCCGCCGCGATGCCGAGTTACGATTTTATCGTAAAGATCGGGGATATCCAGGGACAGTGGAATTCGATCAAGGATATCGAGATTTTCATAGGGTACGGTATGCACATGCTGTTCCTGCAATCTGGCGAGCATATAAGCGCTGTTTACAATCGGGCCCGTGTATCCAATACGCTCAAGATATGGGTTTACATCCAGGCCATGTATCGGGTTACTCATTTGATCACCGCATCTTTCGTCTTTTGTCAGCTTGGTAGAAGTAAGCCGTATATAATTATATACTTTATATCATATATTTGGGCGTACTAATAGAGAACAAGAAGGAGGAGTAACAGGGACTATGCTAATGGATGATGCGGCGCTTCGGGCATCTATTGGCTTAAGGGAATACAACAAGGTTACCGGCCGGCCCCGTACAGGTACTTGAGCGCATAAAGAGGGTGTCCCTTACCGCCGATCCCACGGCGAGGGACACCCTTTCTTATGGCATATAGATCAACTCAATATTAACCGCAGGTGCAGTTCAGAACCGGTTTGCGTGCCGCCGTCGTTTCGTCAAGTCGTTTCACGACCGTGGTATAAGGGGCGCCTATGACAACCTCCGGCGTGGTTTCGGCTTCTTTGGCGATCTGGATCATCGTATCAATGAAACCGTCCAGTGTTTCTTTACTCTCCGACTCGGTCGGCTCAATCATAATGCATTCCTCTACGTTGAGCGGGAAGTAGATGGTTGGTGGATGATAGCCAAAATCAAGCAGCCGCTTGGCAACATCCAGGGTCCGCACGCCAAACTCTTTTAGTTTTTTGCCGGATAGCACGAATTCGTGCTTGCACAGGCCCGGGTAGGCAACTTCGTAATATGGAGCCAGACGGTGCATCATATAGTTGGCATTCAGCACTGCAAGCTCCGAGACACGGCGAAGTCCTTCCGGTCCATAGGTGCGAATATACGTATAGGCCCGGACCAGGATGCCAAAGTTACCATAGAATGCCTTCACGCGACCGATGGATTGCGGACGATCGTAATCCCAATAATAGGTGCCATCCTCGCGTTTGGACACGATCGGTTTTGGCAGGAACGGGATCAACAAACTCTTTACGCCGACAGGGCCTGCACCGGGGCCACCGCCGCCATGCGGCGTGCTCATCGTTTTGTGCAGGTTGAGATGGACCACGTCGAAGCCCATGTCGCCTGGGCGGGTAATGCCCATGATGGCGTTGGAATTGGCTCCATCATAGTAGAGAAGACCGCCTGCCTCGTGCACGATTTCGGCGATTTCCACGATTTGCTTTTCAAATAGTCCGAGCGTGCTAGGGTTCGTCAGCATCAGTGCGGCTGTATCATCACCAACGACGGCGCGCAGAGCCTCCAGATCAACCATGCCGCGCTCATTGGATTTAATCGTGATCGTGTCGTAACCGGCAACCGTTGCGCTGGCTGGGTTGGTGCCGTGCGAGGAGTCAGGAACAATGACCTTGGTTCGTTTCTCGCCGCGGCTTTCATGGTAAGCACGGATCAGCATGAGTCCCGTCCACTCCCCATGCGCACCCGCAGCGGGCTGCAGCGTTACTTGATCCATCCCGGTAAGTGCCGCCAGATCATTCTGCAAGGTATAGAGCAGCTCCAGAGCGCCTTGAATGCTTTCTTCTGGCTGGTACGGATGGATCTTGGCAAAGCCGGCAAAACGGGCAACGTCCTCATTGATCTTCGGATTGTATTTCATCGTGCATGAGCCGAGCGGGTAGAAGCCGTTATCGATGCCGAAATTACGCCGCGACAGCTCCGTATAGTGACGAATGACATCCACTTCATATACTTCCGGCAGTTCGGCCGGTTTGCTGCGCAGCAGGCCCTCTGGTATTAAGGATGCGGCGTCGATCTCCGGTACGTCGCATTCGGGAAGGGAATAGGCGACACGGCCGGGCTTGCTGAGTTCGAATATCAATGCTTTTTCCGGTTTCATACGATCGCCTCCAATTCACCAATAAATTGGTCGATTTCTTCCTTCGTCCGCCGTTCGGTCACAGCGATCAGCATACATCCTTGAAGCTCAGGGTACGCAGCGCCAAGATCATAACCTCCGATGTAACCTGCAACCAGAAGCTTCGAGTTGATCTCCTTCACGTTCGTTCCTTCAGGCAGCTTTACCGCAAACTCATTGAAGAACGGCGAGCTGAATGGGAGGGAGAGGGAGCCTTTGGCGACACGGTCGGCAGCATAATGGGATTTGCGCACATTCAGAAGCGCAGCCTCTTGCATGCCTGCTTTACCCAGGGTGGACATATAAACAGATGCACACAGCGCGAGCAGCGCCTGGTTCGAGCAGATGTTCGACGTTGCTTTTTCGCGGCGAATATGTTGTTCACGTGCCTGCAGCGTCAGTACAAAACCCCGTTTGCCGTCCTGATCGACGGTTTGACCCACAATACGTCCGGGAATGCGGCGCATCAGCGGCTCGGATACCGCGAAGAATCCGCACGTCGGTCCGCCAAGAGAAGCTGGAATGCCGAGCGGCTGGGCATCGCCGACAACGATGTCGGCTCCAAGCACGCCAGGGGATTCCAGTAAACCAAGGGACAGCGGGTTTACGCTCAGCACAAGCAATGCTTTTTTCTCATGAACCAGCGGTTCGATCGATTTCACGTCTTCAATACAGCCGAAGAAGTTCGGTGATTGCAGAAGGACGGCGGCGGTATCTTCCGTTATGGCAGCGGCGAGCGCATCCTGGTCGGTAACACCATTGGCGATGCCGACTTCCACGACTTCCAGATCGAGGCCGCGAGCCGAAGTCAGAACGATTTCCCGGGCTTCGGGATGGACGGCACGCGATATGACGATTTTCTTCCGTTTGGTTGCACCGCTGGCGAGCGCCGCAGCCTCAGCAAGCGCCGTGGAACCGTCATACATGCTGGCATTGGCCACTTTCATGCCGGTCAATTCACAGATATAGGATTGAAATTCAAAAATCGCTTGCAGCTCGCCTTGGCTGATCTCCGGTTGGTAAGGCGTATACGCCGTGTAGAATTCAGATCGGGAAATCACATGATTGAGCACAACCGGAATATGGTGGTCGTACAAACCGGCCCCGAGAAAGCTTGTATAACGGTCAAAATCGGCATTTCGGTCCGATAGGTCGCGCATATGCTTCAGAAGTTCAGGCTCACCCAGCCGTTTTGACATGGGGAGGACGCCGTTGTAACGGACCGTTTGGGGGATATCGGCAAACAGATCATCGATCGTTTCCGCGCCGACCGCAGCAAGCATATCGGCTTGATCCTGATCCGTCATAGGCAAGTAACGATGCTTCATGTTAAGGCAGCTCCTCTTTTGTAGAATGGTGTCTTTACCACTTTGGCTTTTAACTTCTTACCGCGGATCTCAACCCATACCTCGGTATCGAGGCTCGTATATGGCGTTTCGATCAAGGCCAATCCGAGATTTCGCTTGAGTGAAGGGGATTGGGTACCGCTGGTCACTTCACCGATGGGTTCTCCTTCATGGTTGTATACGGGATAGTGGGAGCGCGGGATACCGCGATCGATGAGTTCAATACCGACCAGCTTACGCGGCACACCATCTTGCTTCTGCTGTTGAAGCGCTTCCCGACCGATGAAATCGCCGCTGTCCAGCTTCACAAAGAACCCGAGACTGGCTTCAAGCGGAGAGATCGTGCTCGAAAGCTCTTGGCCATACAATGGCAGTTTCGCTTCGAAACGGAGTGTATCACGTGCGCCCAGTCCGGTTGGAACAAGGCCATGTGGTTCTCCGGCGGTTAAGAGCTCTCTCCAAATTGCGGGAGCATCCTCAGCGGAGCAATAAATTTCAAAGCCGTCTTCTCCGGTATAACCGGTACGGGACAGTAGGGCGGAGCAGCCGCATACCTGTGCGTTCTGGATAAAATGGAAGGAATGGAGTTCGTCTAAGACCTCATTCGTGGCCTGTGACATGATGTTCATGGCCGCAGGTCCCTGAAGTGCAATCAGAGCCGTCTCAGCGGACACATTACGGATGGTGACATCACCTGCAAGATGGTCTTGGAGCCACTGGAGGTCTTTGTCGATGTTGGATGCGTTCACAACCAGCATAAATCGGTCAGCCGACAGTTTATACACAAGCAGGTCATCTACCGTACCGCCGTTGTCGTAACACATCAACGTGTATTGGGCCTGACCCATCGATATGCGGGTTACATCATTCGTGGTCATCTTCTGGATAAATGCTTCAGCGTCTTGTCCGGTGACGATAAATTCACCCATATGGGAGACGTCGAACAGGCCGGCGTGCTTGCGTACAGCTTCATGCTCTTGCACAATGCCAGAAAATTGCACGGGCAATTCCCAGCCGCCAAAGTCGATGCAGCGGGCAGAAGGAAAATCGGAATAAAGCGGGTAAAGCGGTGTACGTTGTAATGAACTCATCTCTTCACCTCTTCAATTGGCATGATCAATCGGGGAAACACCAAAAAAGGACAGACAGAAGGATAACAAGCCGCGCTAGAAAAAAGCCCGCTCGTTACGTAATCCTTCTGCTCTGTCCTTTGTACCTGAGAGTTACCCCACATGTCATGTAAGTATAATGTCAAGCGTGTGTGAGTTTCCCCGTGGGTGATTCTACATTCAGAATTCTCTCCAGAGGTGCGTCCGGTAAAGGTCCTTTTGCCTGAGAGATTCACCGTGTTACGGCTTACTCCTTCGGCGCTACCTGTCAATCCTGTCGGTAATCTCTCCCGCTACCATCATCCGCGTGAAAATTATTGAGTTGTCATCATCTTCCTTGCGTTCTTGTGATTATTATAAACGTCTCTCTCCATAAAGTGTCAACCTTTATTTCACTAAAATATTTTCAGTCTTAAAATTTTTGTCAGATATCTTGACATCACTTCGTCCCTGTTTTATTCTGTGGGAGAATAAGCCAACCGAATATGCGGATGACGATGGATGGGAGAGACCGCCTCGCGAAGGTTGAAACCTTGGCGGCACCGAAGGAGCAAACCGTTACGCCCGCCAGGCTGACGAGTAATCTCTCAGGTAAACGAACCGCCATCTGACGCAGCTCTGGAGAGTGCGCAAGCCACCCAAGGGGAAAGATCGGACCCACAAGAAGCGGTCGATCATAAACTCTCAGGTACCGAGGACAGAGAGAAGGCGAATGCCTTTTTTCGCGTCCTTTTTTTTCATTTATTTACCTTGATTTCATTTCTTTAAGAAAAGAGGAGTATCCGTAAATGAGCGAAATCAGAGAGAATTTGGTTTACAGCGACGATCATGAATGGGCATTGAAGGTAGATGGAAATGTGGTGCGAGTCGGTATTTCCGATCATGCGCAATGTCAGCTGGGCGATATCGTATTCGTTGAACTCCCCGAGACCGGCGCTGTCGTTGCCGCAGGTGACAGCATCGGTACCATTGAGTCGGTCAAAACCGTATCGGAACTGTATTCCCCTGTTTCAGGTACCATCACGAAAGTGAATACTTCCCTGGAGGATCAGCCGGAGCTTGTGAATGGAGAGCCGTACGAAGGCGGTTGGATCATTGAGGTTGAGGTGGAAGGTGACCTGGAGGAAGCACTCGGAAAGCTGCTGACTGCAGAGGCATATCGTGCCAAGGTGGATTAAGGATCGAATCATAACTATTGAATAATGAAACATAACGGCTGCAACTCGTGATGAGGTTTACGAGTGGCAGCCGTTTTAAATTATGGCGCCAATACTTGGAGCCTTAAAGGGTTCGATATCAAGCGCTTGAAGCCACACGGCGCGCGGTCCGGCGTGCTCGAAGCTCAGGCAGATTCAAGATCAGTATTCCGCCGATGATGAGCAGGCTGCCAACGATGGAATAAAGAGAAATCGCTTCGCCGTACAGAAATGCGCCTAATCCCAACGCGATGATCGGAGAAACAAAGAGCCAGGTGGACGGAAAAAAGGCATTTGTTGCTTTTAGCAGCCAAGCATACAGACTATGCCCCAGCATCGAGCCCACTATCGTTAAATACAAGACAGAACCGAGGGCTGGCAGCGTTAGAATACCATTCCATTGTACCTGTTCACTGAACAGGGATAACAGCAATAGGGCAGCGCCGCCATACATCATTTGCACCGCATTGATCGTAATCGGCGAAATATCCGGCATGTCAAAGGATAATTTCCGGGTAGAGAGGGAGCCCACGCTATAACCGATTTCGCCTATAAGAATGGCGATGCAGCTCAGAATCCAGATGAGGTCGCTCCCCATCGCTATCTCGGGCATGATGAGCAAACATACTCCCGCAAAACCGACCGCGCACCCCCAATAATCACTGCGCCGGGCATTCTTCCGCATTACAACCGATTGGATCATCAGAATCATCATGGGGCCTGTTGCCGATAGGATGGCAGCGATCCCTGAGGACACGTGCTGCTCGGCCCAATATAGCGTTGCAAACGTCAAGAATGTGCTGGTCATCCCGATTAAATGGAATTCCTTGCGCAGGAGAAGGCTTGGTTTTGCCTTCCGCTGCAATACCATCCACAGGAAGATGATGGCGCCCGCGAGAAGAAACCGAAGTCCCGCCGAGAGAAACGGCGGCAGTCCTGCTTCAACGCCAATCTTGATGGCGAGAAACGTCGTGCTGAATATGGCGCACATAAGCAAGTAGTTAAAAATAATCATGTAGCATCCTCCTTTTTCTATACTATAATAGGTAGTTAATAGAACAGATTGGCGATTGGTAGAACAGATATGTTCTATATCGGATCGGAGGAAGAACAGATGGAATTAACCACGCTGGACGACAAACATCAAGGTAAGCGGACTTTGCAGCAGTCGGTCTATGACACCATTCTGGAAGGAATTGCTCAAGGAGAGTGGAAGGAGACTGATAGAATCCCGTCCGTGAGAGCGATGGCCGAGCGTTTGAACGTTCACCGGTTAACGGTTCTGAAGGCTTATCAGCAGCTGCTTGAAGACGGGATCGTGGAAGTGAAATATAAATCAGGATATTTCGTAGCGGCTAAGGCGCCTGAGACATTGCCGGAACTCTATACATCCAGCCGGCCTTGGGAATATCAGGCCAAATCGATATATGTCAATCGCAGCCGCTTGTCCGACATTCACAGACATCAGGTCGATTACCAGATGTCGGAAGCGCTGATTGATCCTGCGCTGCTGCCGAACGCATTCCTGTCCAATCACGTGAAACAGGTGTTTGACATGTATCCGAAGGTATTAAGCACGTACTCTTCCGTGTCCGGAGATTTGGAGCTGCGCGAGGAGATGGCCAGGTATTTTATGGATAAACAAGGCATAACGGTCCATCCGGAAGAGCTGCTCATTACAACAGGGTCCCAGCAAGCGATCGACTTGATCTCGCGTTCGCTTGTCAAAAGCGGGGATTCAGCATTGATCGAGCGACCGACGTATAGTCCGGCGATCGATGTTTTTGTGCAGCAAAATGTCAAGCTGCTTCCCATTGAGATTACGCCGGAAGGATATGACCTGGAGCAGATTGAGTGTCTTATGCGGACGGAGAAGCCGAAGCTGTTCTATATGAACCCGACCTTTCAGAATCCGACAGGGTACACGGTGCCGACTAACCAGCGCAAGGCGCTGGTTGAACTGGCGGAACGATATCAATGCATTCTGGTGGAGGATGAGGTCTATCACGACATTTATTTTGGAGATCCGCCGCCGCTGCCCTTTTTTTATTACGATACCGAGGGCTATGTCATTCACATTCGAAGCTTCAGCAAATATGTGGCCCCTGGCTTGCGGATATCGGTGCTGGCGGCACGTCCGGAGCTGATGAATGTCATCCTGCCGACCAAGGCGCTGTCGGACAACGGGACGCCGCTGCTGACGCAAAAGATTTTCCAGCACTATTTCTTCTCGAGCAGGCTTCAGGAGCATGTGGCCAAGCTGCGGATTGCCCTGGAGCTTCGTAAGGATAAGATGGAGAAGCTGCTTGAGCCTACAGAATGGCGATGGAACAGCCCCGGCGGTGGCTTGAATCTGTGGGTCCAGCTGCCGGAGAACATCAACGTGGATGCGTTGTTGCGGCAATGCCTGGCGGAATCCGTAGCTTTTGTGCCGGGGCGTATATGCGACCCGCTGGATCAGATGGATTCGTGGATCAGACTCAGCTACTCCTATATCAGCGAAGTTCAGCTGGAAGAGGGAATTCGTCGTCTCGTCGAGATTTCGGAGCAGGTGAAGCATGGCTCGTTGGCATGAACAATTACGTGAGTAATGAATTTCTTCTCGAAGTCATGTAGAGATCATGTCTGCCGATAAATACGGAATATTTTAAAAAAACGGTCTGATTGAATGTCACAAAAACAGCCCTTTTCTCGTGTTATGTGCAAAATCGCATAAAACAAAAGGAGATGGGTTGTCTCATGAAGGATCTAACATGTATTGTCGTTGGTGGAGGCTTTGCAGGTATACATGCTCTAAAAGCGATTCATAAAGCTTGTCATAAAGGAATAGGCGGAAGGAAGCTGCGCCTGATCCTGATCGATATGGGTTCCGCCCATGTGCGGAAAGTGCTGCTGTTCCGTCCTGCAGTGAGTGAAGAGGGGATTACCGTTCCTTGGGAACAGGTCATGCCGGAAGGTACCCGTTTCATACAGGGCAGGGTGATCGGCATGGATAAGGAGAGCAAGCAGCTGACTTTGGAAGACAGCACAGGTCTGGAATATACGCTGGAATATGATGTCCTTGTGATGGCCATAGGAAGCATCGTGCGTCAGGCAGCACCGGAACAAGGCGGAATATCGCTGACAGGCTTGGAAGCGGCGGAGCGGATCCGGGAACGGTGGCACGCAAACCTTAAGTTGGCAGTAAAGGAAACGAATACGCAGGAGAAGCAGCGGCTGATGAGTGCAGCCGTCGCTGGTGCCGGCATAACGGGCATCGAAACGTCAGCCGAGATGGTCCACGCCATGCGGACAGAGGCGGTTAAGCTTGGTTTAGATCCGAAGTTAATCCGTGTGTATCTATTCAATTCTCAGGAACGGTTGTTCCTGGAAGGGCCTGCGAAGGTCGCGCATCGGCTTGAACGATATTTAACCGATCTTGGGATAGTCCTTCATCATGGAAGAAGAGTGATCAAAGAGGAGTTGGGGCTGGTTCATGTCAACGATGGATCTCCCATCCCTGTGGGCCTCACGGTATGGACGCTTGGCCTCGCTCCTAACCCCGCGCTGCTCAGCCTCGGACTGCCGGTTACGATGGACGGTCAAATCGTTGTAGATGAAAGCTATCGTGTCAAAGATGCCCCGGGAGTATATGGCATCGGCGATTGCGCGCATGTGGTTGATCCCGCTAACGGTGCTGCCGACCGGATGACATGCAAGGAAGCGATCCCCCAAGCGACGCGACTTGGCGGCATTGTGCATGCGGATTTGATCGGTGCGCCTGCAGCCAAGCATAAGAGTGTATCGGAGGGGTATACGGTCGGGCTGGGGCCGGGACATGGGTTAGTCTGGTCGCGTACATGGGGAGTGGATATTATGATCACAGGAAAGCTGGCTTACAAAGTCAAATCGTTCATGTGGAATTATTCCAGCATGGTTCGATAAATTAGCCGCAATCCTGCTTGAAAGGAATGAAGAAACGGCATGTTAGAGCTGTATGAGCAGTATAAGGGGCTCCTGTTTCATCTTGCTTATCAAATGACCGGAACGGTGTCGGACGCAGAGGACGCGGTTCAGGATGTGTTCGTGAAAGTTCAAAGTCTTCCCCTGGAGAAGCTGGAGGAGCCAAAAGCTTATCTGTGCAAAATGGTGACGAATCGCTGCATCGACGAAATCAAGTCAGCTCGAAATCGAAGAGAGCAGTACTACGGCCCCTGGCTTCCGGAGCCGATCCCGGCAGCTTATAGCGAGTCCTATGAAGCTGTCGAGAATCATGAACTGCTCTCCTATGCCATGCTGGTTCTGCTGGAGCGGCTGTCTCCTTCGGAGCGGGCCGTGTTTGTTCTGAGGGAAGCGCTTGGATTCGATTATCCGGAAATCGCCGGTCTGATCGACAAAACAGAGGCCAACTGCCGCAAGTTCATGAGCAGGGCGAGAGGAAAGATGGGGATCACGGAGGATGATCTTATTGGCGTGGGGTCCATGGCAGAGGAATGGGTGAGCCGGTTCTTCACGGCCCTATCCGAAGGAGATGCCGAACATGTCCTATCCCTGCTAGCGGATGATGCTGTATTGTTGTCCGATGGCGGCGGTAAAGTGATCGCAGCTGCGAGACCGGTCGAGAGCAAGGAGCGGGTTGCCCGTTTCCTCATCGGCATTCTTCACCAAGCGCAGCTGGAGGATGGAGTAGCGCTGGAGATCGAGGTAAAGGAACTGAACCATCAAACCGCTGTTATATTCCGCCAGGGAAGATGTGTAACCGGCGTTATCTTTGTAAATATTCGGAACGGATTGCTGCAAAATATTTATATTGTGAGGAATCCGGATAAACTTTTGAGGATTTAAATTCAGGCTTGGAACGTCGCTGAAGTACCATCAGAGCAGTCCGCCTCTAGGGAGGGGGCTGCTTTTTTTATTGCTAGAGACAGGAGATGGAGGCGCTCAAACCCAATCGGACGGTTAGATGAGCTTTTCATGAAGGAAGTTTGATTCTGGATTCGTTTTCCAGTATGCAGGGTAAATACATTTCGGGTTCGCAAGCGGATCTGTTACCAAGTGCATTTACGTCAGACACGCATCTACTACCTACATACCAGGAGGTTCCGACAAATGGACAAATCAAACACCCATTCGAATGCTAACAACAGCCCGGGCAAGACAAGCAAGGACCAACAGCTGGAACAATTTACGGTAGACAATGACGGTAAAGACTTGACAACCAATCATGGACTTAAAGTCGCTGAAGATGAACATTCACTTAAAGCGGGCGAGCGCGGTCCGACCTTGATGGAGGATTTCCATTTCAGAGAGAAGATGACGCATTTCGACCATGAGCGGATTCCGGAACGGATCGTGCATGCCCGCGGTTTTGGGGCTCACGGCTATTTTCAGCTATATGAATCCATGAAAGATTATTCAAAAGCCAAATTTCTGCAAGACCCTTCCGTCGTCACGCCGGTGTTTGTCCGATTCTCCACGGTGGCTGGCTCCAGGGGATCAGCCGACACCGTCAGGGACGTTCGCGGCTTCGCAACCAAGTTTTATACGGAAGAAGGGAATTATGATCTTGTGGGCAACAATATGCCGGTCTTTTTCATACAGGATGCGATGAAGTTTCCCGATTTCGTTCATGCTGTCAAGCCTGAGCCGCATAACGAGATTCCACAAGCGCAATCCGCCCATGATACGTTCTGGGATTTTGTGGCGAACAATTCGGAAAGCGCGCACATGATCATGTGGGCGATGTCCGACCGCTCGCTTCCGCGAAGCTTCCGAATGATGGAGGGCTTCGGCGTCCATACCTTCCGTTTCGTGAATGAAGAAGGACAAGCGCATTTTGTGAAGTTTCACTGGAAGCCCGTGCTCGGCACGCATTCCCTCGTATGGGATGAAACGCAGAAGCTGGCAGGCAAGGATCCCGACTTTAACCGGCGTGATCTGTGGGATGCGATCGAATCAGGAAATTATCCGGAATTTGAGTTTGGCGTTCAAATGATTCGGGAGGATGAGGAATTCAATTTTGGTTTTGACATCCTTGATCCGACAAAGATTTGGCCCGAAGAACTTATTCCCGTCAGAATCATCGGCAAAATGACGCTCAATCGCAATACGGATAATTTCTTTGCGGAGACGGAGCAGATAGCATTCCATCCGGGACATGTCGTACCGGGCATCGATTTTACCAATGATCCGCTTCTGCAAGGCCGCTTATTCTCTTATACCGACACCCAGCTTTCACGGCTCGGCGGACCCAATTTCCACGAAATTCCGATCAACCGTCCAATCGCAGCTGTTCATAACAATCAGCGTGACGGGATGCATCGTATGACCATCAATAAGGGCCCTGTCAGCTATCATAAGAACGGTATTGCCGGTAACACGCCGAAGCCGGTTCCAGTGGAGCGCGGGGGTTATGAGCATTACACCGAGAAGGTGGAAGGACGTAAGGTGCAGGCACGCAGTGACAGCTTTAAGGATCATTTCAGCCAAGCGGCCCTGTTCTGGAATAGCATGTCCGAGGTCGAGAAGCAGCATATCGTATCCGCATTCCAGTTCGAGCTTGGTAAAGTACAGCGAAAGGAAATTCGCCAGCAAGTCGTTGACCTGTTCGCGAACGTCGATAGCGAACTTGCCACCCGGATTTCGGAGGGCATCGGAACCATGCCTCCGCAAATCAGCGGCTCCGCTTCCAGTGAGTCTTCTCCGGCACTGAGCATGATGAATACCGTGAAGCTCCCGCTAACCCGTAAAGTGGCGGTGCTGGCAGGCAACGGATTTACAGATGAACTCCCCTTTGTGCTTACACAGCTGCAGCAAGCCAGCATCATCACCGAGGTGGTTAGCGCGAAGCTCGGCGTCATTCAAAGCAAAGCCGGTGCGGAACTGGAAGTGAACCATTCGCTGCTTGGGGCGGATTCCGTCTTGTTCGATGCAGTGCTTGTCGCAGGCGGCGCATTAAGCGTATCGGAGCTCCTGGTGGAGCCGAAGGTGCTGGATTTTGTCAAGGAAGCGTATCAGCATTTCAAGCCGATCGCATCCATAGCCGAAGGGGCAAATTTGCTTCCATCATCCAGTGGTGAAGGGGTCGTGGTTGCGCATGAGAATGAGGATTTGAAGCCTTTCGGCGAGGCCTTCATTGATGCCATCGCGGCGCATCGCCATTGGTCGCGTACGATCTAAGAATGGATTGCCCTTGAATATATAACACGATTGCGCTATAATTCCCCTAAATCATTTGGCGAAGAATGAAGGGGAAGATACCATGATCAACATCAAAATCAATCAACTTCATCATCACAAGCAGCGTTAGCACGCCTGTCATTTAACAGGGTGGGCTAACGCTGTTCGCGTTGGCCTCCCTGCCGCATATTCAGCGCGCGGGACCATGAGGTCCGGCGCGTTTTTTATTTTCATTTAGAAGAAAGGATGATTAACGATGCAGAACGTAAAAGGAACGTATGATTATTTTGGCCAAGAACAGGCGATCCGAAGAAAGGTGAAATCGACGCTGCGTGAAGTGTTTGAATGTTATGACTATGCTGAAATGGAGACAACCATTCTGAATGAATCGGAGCTGTTGTCTTCCAAATACGCAGGTGGGGAAGAAATTCTGAAGGAAATGTACCAGCTGACAGATCAGGGTACGCGACGTCTGGGCCTCCGGTACGACTTGACGATTCCATTCGCCAAGGTAATCGCGCTGAATCCCGCCCTCAGCCAGCCCTT
This sequence comes from Paenibacillus sp. QJM3NY_38, assembly GCF_056173265.1. Taxonomy (NCBI): domain Bacteria; kingdom Bacillati; phylum Bacillota; class Bacilli; order Caryophanales; family Paenibacillaceae; genus Paenibacillus; species Paenibacillus sp. QJM3NY_38. Next base: position 4,080,087 of record NZ_CM149665.1, on the reverse strand, counting down.
CAAACGTTATGAAATGGGGAAGGTATTCCGCGATGGTCCCGTCAAGCGGGGCAGATTGCGGGAGTTTCTGCAGTGCGACGTTGATGTCGTGGGAATCTCGGGACCGGAAGCGGAGGTTGAGCTAATGCAGCTTGCAGCCGAAGTGTTTCGGAGACTTGAAATTCCGATCAAGCTCAGGTGGAACAATCGAAGCTTTCTTGGTGAAATTCTTGGAGCTATGGGCGTACCGGAAGAGATGAAGCCATCCGTCATGCTGACGCTGGATAAGCTCGACAAGATTGGTCAGGAGGGGGTTCGACAAGAGCTTGAGGGTAAGGTGCTCGCATCGGAGATTTGTCGTCAAATTCTTGATTTTGTTGAGCTCAAGGAGCCGACATTCGCGCAAATAACAAGCACATACAACCTGAACAACGAGCGTGGAGCACGAGAAGTCCAGATCCTGCAAAATATGCTGCAGCGCGTCGGGTTGCAAGACATCTGCGTATTCGATCCGTTTCTTTCCCGAGGATTGTCCTTCTACACAGGAACCGTTTACGAAATCTTTGACGCATCTCAGGGCTTTCGTTCAAGCTTGGGCGGAGGCGGCAGGTATGACGCGATTATCGGGCAGCTCGTTGGACGCGAGGACATTGTTTATCCTACGGTGGGTCTTTCGTTTGGCATGGAATCCATCATGGAGATGATCCGAAACCGTCCGATTGAAACAAACAAGCCGCTCGTTGTGGTTATCCCGATAGGAGAAACCATACCCGAAGGATTGACGGCTGCAGCGGCACTCCGGAATTGCGGGATTCATACGCGATTGGCGGACAACCGCCGCAAATTGAAGAAAACATTAGCTTCTGCTTCAGCTGAGAGTATTCCATATGCCATCCTAATCGGCGAAGATGAAGCGGCGGCGGGCATGGTTCGACTGAAAAAAATGACCGAGGGCAAGGAGCTTACATTGACTCTGCAGAAGGCGGTTGAGGTTATCATTCAATCCTGTGAATGATGACATGAGGAAGCCTTGCTTCCGCATCATGGGGTGTAAACTCATGACCAACAACTTGTATAGGCCGACATATGGAATGCCTTTGTTCTTTTTCGAATATAATGGTTTTCTACCGAAAAGGGACTCGCGCTCGAAACGATCTCCAAGTAGAATAAAGCATATAGATGTTACCAGGGGGGAGCGGATTGCAATGCTGTACGAACAATTTTTCATGCTGCACCAAAAGCTTGCTGTTAACGCTCCAGCCAACACGGCTACGGAAGTGACGCTTGAGCAGATCGCCGAAACGTTATATTGCACAACGCGGAATGCCAAGCTCGTTATACGCAAGCTCGAGGAGAAGAGTTGGATTATATGGAAGGCAGGACGCGGGCGAGGAAACCGTTCCAAGCTTACGTTTCTAGCTGATCAAGCTGATCTGCTTCAGGAAGCAGCGCAGCAGCTCGCGTTAAAAGGGGAATATCGGCAGGCCTTCGAACTGCTGCGTACTTATGGTCAAGGTATTCACACTAACGATTCCTACGTGGAATGGATGAACGGGCATTTTGGCTTTAGCAAGGAGATGAGAGAAGGGGAAGCAGAAGCAAGGGATTCATTGCGGCTTCCCGTGTACCGATTGATTGAAACGTTGGATCCCGCCGAATGCTACTACAGTTTTCAAGCGCATATGATCCAGCAGATATTTGACCGGCTGGTGATATACGATAATGCCAACGATCAATATCTTCCCGTTATCGCGCATTATTGGAACAGCAATGAGGATGGAACGATCTGGACTTTTCATCTGCGTAAAGGAATCCGGTTCCATGACGGTAGAGAGTTATCCGCGGAGGACGTGAAATTCACGGTGGAACGCCTGGGACGGGATAAACGAAATGCTTGGATCGTGCGTGAACTGCAGCGAGTAGAGGTGGTGTCGCCTCGGGAGGTTCGTTTTATTCTTAACAAGCCGAATCGAATTTTTATCCGGTTTGTTAGCTCCATCTGCATGTCCATCGTGCCCAAACATTTGGTGAGTCTTGATGAAGAACAGTTCTGGAAGCTTCCTGTCGGAACGGGACCCTTTCAGGTGGAAGAATGGACCGATGAACGGCTGACCATACGTGCAAATCCCCATTATTATCAGGGACGGCCGCATTTGGACAACATCCACATTATCATGATGCCCGAGGATGCAGAGCATTGCGAGGTCAGCTGGGAGCGGCTGCTGCAAGATCCGGAGCGTATCGAGCATAAAGGTGAGAAGCATGCTGTGGATATCATAGAATCTTCCGAAGGCTGTACGACTTTGATTACGTGGAATATGAAGAAGCCGGGGCCCTATCAGTCCATCGAATTTCGCCGGGCATTCAGCCTGATTCTGAACCGTGCCGAGATGATACGCGAACTTGGCGGCAACCGGCTATACCCGGCCAAAGGATTCATTATGGATGAGCAAGCGCCTTACCGTAAAGACCGACATGATCCTGTGCTCGCAAAGTCATTGCTGAAACAGTCGGGTTATGACGGGTCTCCCATTACCATGGCTACGCTCGCCAATCATATCAAAGACGCCGAATGGGTTCAGAAGCAGTGCGCTTCCATCGGGATTCCATTGAATATCCGGGAGGAGAGGATGGATACCATACACCAATCGGATGTGATGAACACCATGGATTGTGTCTTGCACGGCCTTGTTCTTCCAGGTGAAGAAGTATGTTTAATCGAGAATTACGAGCAGAAGGGAAGCGTAGTTCAAGAGTTCATGGATCCATCGCTGCATCATTGGGTGAAAGATTGCGTGGATGATGCGCTTGCCAGCGAGTGGTATGAGGAGCGTTTAAGTTTGTTGTCCCATATTGAAGAGAGGCTTCGGGAGGAAGCACATGTATCATTCTTGGTTCATACAAGATTTTACGCAAGCTTGGATTCTTCTTATAAAGGGGTTGTCATCAATAATCTGGGGTGGCTGGATTTCAAGCAGATTTGGCGAGTGTGATATCTTCTCATAAAAAGAGCAAGCGCGAATAACCGCGCTTGCTCTTTATTTCTTATAAGGATTTTGTGCGGCTTCTTCGGGATCTCCGCTTCCGAAAGAAGCCATAAAGTTTATCGAGAATTCGAGTATTCCTTGAGGTATGCTGCGATTCACATGCGATCTCGTCATGAATTATGAATCTTCCTTGACGATCAAGTTCGTCCCATTTTCTTTGCTGGTATTCGTTCAGTTTTTCCAGTGTATAAAAATCGTTGCTCATGTTAACCTCCCTATCAGACATTCGGAATTCGCTGTAATGCCGGTAGAATGTCTTGATACTCTCATTATGGAGGTCAACCGAGCTTGTAAAAAGTGTAAACCTCGGCAGCTTTTTTTCCCCTTTTCATGAACTAAAGGACTACCGCAAAGAAGAGATTAGACTTTATTATCACGATGCGTGATAGTGGAGTTCTCAATCTGGATCGTTGAATGCTCGATGTGGAATCGGCTGTCCAGAAGATCGATCGCTTGTTGCAGAATCTCATAACTGTTCGCTTCGTCCTCGGCGACGAGATGGCAGCTTAAGGAATCGAAATTGGACGTAATCGTCCAAATATGAAGATCATGGATGCCGGTGACCCCAGGTATAGACAGCAGGGATTTCTTTACCTCTTCAGGGTTTATCGCTGCCGGTGCTCCCTCCATCAGAATATGAACGGTATTCTGTATGATTCTCCAGGCGCTCTTCAGAATCAAGATCGACACAAGGATGGATATGATAGGGTCCGCAATGTACCATCCGAAGGCCATCATCACGATCCCGGCGATGATGGCTCCTACCGAGCCGAGCGCATCGCCAATAACGTGGAGGTAAGCGCTGCGGAGATTCACATTGTTCTTTACATCTCCTGTTCGCATCAAGAACCAGGCACTGAGAAGGTTAGCCAACAGGCCGATGGCTGCAATGAGCATCATGCTTCCGCTGGCGACGGTTGGCGGGTCGTCAAAGCGCTGAATCGCTTCCCATACGATAAAGCCGGCGATGATAAACAAGGCGACACCATTTAGTAGTGCTGCCAATATTTCAAAACGGTAAAAGCCATAGGTTTTATTCGGCGATGACGGCTTTGTGGCAAACCATAATGCGACCAGACTGAGCAGCAAAGCGCTGGCATCACTTAACATATGCCCGGAATCGGATAACAGCGCCAGACTGTTGGTCAGCAAGCCCCCTATAAACTCTAGAATCATGATGCCAAGTGTGATGATGAGGGCAATGGCAAGTCCTTTTTTGTTTCCTGAGCGGGCATGATCATGGTGGCTGTGGTCATGCCCATGATGGTGGTTATGATGATGCATAATCGAAAACTCCCTTCGAATCCAACTGTGGAATGAATCAATAATCATGGAACCATTTATGTTATTTATAATATGAACATATGCTCATATACAATGTAATCCTTCGGTTTGTTTTTGTCAAGTTTTTCTGAAGGCATTACGAAAGCGAATATGATTTTCCACTTATTCATTTATCTAGTATGCTTGATAAGCGAGGAAATTAAATTTTTACGTCTGATGATGTGTTCTTATTATCGGTTAAAGAGAAGGAGTGATATGCGACATGGGAGAACAACGTAAATCGATTAGCGAAGCTTATAGCGAAACAGCCTATCCATTGATTGGACATAGCCGCAGGAATCTCGAGGTGCTGCTGGAGGCATTTCGGGATGTGGATGGGTCGCAGATGGGGGATACATACGGCAAAGGCGCCATCATTGAGGAGTTTCAGGCACGCATGGCAGACGTTCTGGGCAAGGAATCGGCTGTCTTTTTTCCGAGCGGAACCATGGCGCAGCAGATTGCTTTGCGGATCTGGTGCGATGATGCTGGGCTGAAACAAGTGGCTTATCATCCCCTCTGCCATCTGGAGATTCACGAAGAGGACGGGCTTAAGGAGCTGCATCATATCGAACCGATTCTCCTAGCCGATAAAGATCGTTTGATTACGCTTGAAGACGTGCAGAGTCTGAATCGTGACATTGCATGTTTGCTGCTGGAGCTGCCGCAGCGTGAAATCGGAGGGCAGCTGCCCGTATACGAAGAGCTGGAGGCCATATCGGCGTATTGTCGTTCTCAAGGCATAAAGCTGCATCTGGACGGGGCAAGATTGTTCGAGATCACTCCGTATTATCAAAAAACGGCGGCCGAAATCTGTGCTCTATTTGACAGTGTATATGTGTCATTCTATAAAGGTATAGGCGGGATTGCCGGCGCCATTCTGGCTGGCGGCACCGACTTTGTGGAGAAGTCCAAAGTATGGAAACGGCGTCATGGCGGGGATCTGGTCAGTCTTTACCCGTATATCATCAGTTCAAGTTATTATTACAAGGAAAGAATAGGTAATATGGGCCGGTATTACGAGGAAGCTAAAGAGCTCGCAGCGCTGTTTAATCAGTGCGAGGGCGTGAATACGAAGCCTGCCGTGCCCGTATCGAATATGTTTCATGTGCATTTTGAATGGGGCAAAGAACAGCTTGAACCCATTCTTATTGAGGTTTACCGCGCGACGGGCGTCGGATTGATCAGTTATCTAAACGAAGCAGGGGAAAGTCAATGTTATACGGAAGTCCACATCGGGGAACGGTACAGCAAGACGCCGAGAGAAAGCATTCAAGAAGCTTTTCAATTGTTGAATGAGAAATTGAGGGAAGCTGCGAGCACATGACAAAAGGACCTGAATCAGGTCCTTTTTCATTTGTCTATATTCAACCAATCGGCCCCACGGAAACAGGCTCCTCATTAACTGGTTATTGGGAAAAGTATACCATGCGGAGTGTGTCTTATCCGGGTTGATGGTTAAAAAGGGGAGCAAGGACCTGTTCACTTGAGAACAGTGAGTGCGTGTATGCAAGGAATCCTGCGTTAGAGTGTCGAATGAGGTATAAATGTATAGGTTGTCGATTCATATGTTTGGCCTCATAAAATTGTAGATGTGAAGGAAAGGGGATCTTATGGGAGAGGTTTTAATGACAATGGAATCGTTGACGGGCATCCATGCATATCGAGGAGCAAATGAAGGCTTGGAAGGTTCCTGGGTTGTCCGTAGCGGTGGTCAAAAATCAGGAGATCGTCATGATGGAGGGTTACGGGTATCGAAATATTGATAAAAGCTTGCCTGTGACGAGTGAGACACTGTTTGCGATCGGTTCCTCTACCAAAGCTTTTACTGCACTGGCAGCTGGAATCCTTGCGGATGAAAAGATTTTGAAATTGGATACACCTGTGAAAGAGTACCTTCCTGATTTCAAAATGTTTGATCCTTTTGCAACGGAGCGGATTACGCTTAGGGATATGTTATGCCATCGTTCGGGTTTGCCGAGGCATGATCTCATGTGGTACAACGCTTCACTGACCAGAGAAGAAATCATTGAACGCTTGCGATACTTAGAGCCGAATGTAGATTTTAGGACGAAGTGGCAGTATCAAAATATCATGTATATGGTAGCGGGTTATGTTGTCGGGCATGTGAGTCGTTCATCTTGGGAAGAGGTTGTTCAGAAGCGGATATTCAGGCCACTGAACATGACATCCAGTCAATTCTCTGTGGATAAGACACAGCTTCATCATGATTATGCAATGCCCTATATACAAATTGAAGATCAGGCTCGTGTCATTCCGTTTCGTAATATAGATACCATTGGCCCGGCTGGGTCCATCAATTCCAATATCAAAGATATGGCGAATTGGGTGCGGTTTCAAATAAATCATGGAATGCACGACGGTCAGCGTCTCGTATCTAACGAAATGCTGGATACGCTGCACACGCCTCATATGGTTTGTGAGATGACCGAGGTCAATGAAAATAATACACATATGGGAAGCTACGGTCTGGGTTGGCTGATCGAACCTTATCGTGGCTTACGGATGGTGAGTCACGGAGGCAATATTGACGGATTCACCGCACATGTTGCCTTTATTCCTGCGGAGAAGATTGGCGTCGTGGTCTTGTCGAATCTCAACGGTACTCCGCTTCCTGTCTTTATATCCAATTATATCTTCGATTCATTGCTAGGCGGTGAGGTCAAGGACTGGAGTGGGCTAGCGTTGGGACAAAAGAAGGAAGCCACCGTTGCGAGCGAGCCCACCACAAACAATGAGGCAGCCCCAGGCGAGAAACAACCCATTGTTCCATTATCCGCATCTTTGTTGGATTTAGCGGGGACGTACGTTCATGCAGGGTATGGAGAAATGGTCGTGGAACTTGTTGATGGAGGGCTTCGTGCAGGATTTAATTCGATGCTGTTTCCCCTCACACATCAAAATGCGAATCAGTTTGAACTCCATGTTACGGTGTTTGATATTAAAACCAAAGCGACTTTTTTAACTGACTCTAACGGAAGTGTAGATCGTTTATCCGTCATTATGTTGTTCGAAACTGGTGCAAAGGAAATTGAATTTGTTAGAATAACAAGTAGAACCGAGTAAACTTTGAAATATCCAATCTGGCGAGGTGAAAATCATGATGGCTCACGTTAGAAGCACAACCGTTCAAGTCGTTAAATCAGGCTCCGGGCAAAGCCGCACGGAAATATCGGGCAGATAATTTGTTCGGAGCCTTATTCAACATGAATTAGAACTGCAATATTTCATGTGCCGGCTTTGCTCACTATTTACACGATTCTATGTAGATAGGAGCAGAGAGAATGAAATACGAGAAAGCACTTGATATTTTACCTGAACATGTAGTCAAAACCATTCAACAATATATTGATGGGAGTTATATTTATATTCCGAGAAAGTCGGAGAACCGGAGGTCCTGGGGTGAACAAACCGGGGTCAAGAAGGATCTGGATATTCGGAATCGGAGCATTCTCAAAAGTTATTTGCATGGTGACTCCATCCGTACATTGTCAGAACGATATTATTTAACGGAGCAATCGATCCGTAGGATTATTCGGGCAGAACGAATGAAAGAATAGGCGAGATCGGATATCCTTTTCGTGAAACCGTTATATAGCATTCGTTATCATCAGGAAAGAGCGGCCAGGACACGTGTCCTGGCCCTTTCAATTAAGGAGAATTACCTGTCAGAAACTTGGTACGAACCCTTGATAGTCAACCTTAGCGATATCATCGGACGGATCGTATTGGACCCTCATCAAAACAGATTCTTTACGTGGAAATATAATGTAATATTTGGGCTTGTAATGCAGGAATTTTCCAACGAAATCGCCAATATTGCTCCGTCTTGATTTACCAGGTTAAGGAAAAGCATTAAAATAGAGGTTAACGACATTCGCAAGTAGAAGGAGTTTATGTATGAACCCGTCATCTTCATATACCCGGCGCATACAAGAGGTTTATCCGCACCTACATATTCAAGACGTTGAAATGAACAGCATGGGTCAGAACAACGATGTGTTGATTGTGAATCAGACGCTGGTCTTCAGATTTCCTAAGTACGCAGAAAGTCTCCAAGCGATGATTAGAGAAACTCAATTACTGAATAGGATCAAGAGCAAGGTAACGCTGCCTATACCGAATCCGATGTATGTTTCATTTGACGATCTGCAGGTGGGTAAAATGTTCATGGGCTATCCGTTAATCGAGGGTCAGCCGTTATGGTCAGAAGATCTGCTTTCACACCGGAATTCAGTCATCGAGGATAGGGTAGCAGAACAAATGGTCGAATTTCTCGTTCAGCTTCATACTGTGGAGATCAATGAATGGATCGCTGACGATAGAAATGTTGCAAATGTCCACGAAGAGATGTCCGGATTGTACACACAAATTCAAGACCAATTGTTTCGTTACATCAGGCCCGATGCACAAGAGGAAATCTCAAGCAACTTCACAAGATTTCTGAACAACCCTGCGAATCGTGACATTCGTCCAACCTGCATTCACGGTGATTTTGGTACGGCCAACATACTTTGGAGTCCGGAGAAAGGTCGAATGACGGGTATCATTGATTTTGGAGGTTCAGGGATTGGAGATCCGGCATATGATTTAGCGGGAATCCTAGCGGGGTATGGTCAAGTGTTTTTCGAAAAGTGTATCGCCATGTATCCGAATGGAGACCCCATCGCGGAGCGCGTTCATTTTTATAGAAGCACGTTTGCCTTGCAAGAGGCGCTGCATGGAGTTATTCATCAAGACGCTGAGGCGTTTGAGGCAGGCATACGAGATTTTAGATGAAACATAATCATGGATTTTTACATGATATAATCTGCTGGAGGAGCCGCATAAATGACACCTAAACCCGTCATCATCGAGGAATATAATCCCGAATGGCCGAAAATGTTTCAGGAAATTCAAGCCATATTGGCACTTACCCTTGGTGCTGATGCGCTGAGTATCGAGCATGTGGGAAGCACCTCCGTACCTGGACTTGCCGCAAAGCCAATATTGGATATCGATGTTGTGATCGAATCCATGAAATCGCTTCCGACGGTCATTGCGAAATTAGAAAACCTGGGCTATAAGCATCAGGGGGATTTAGGGGTGGAGGGCAGGGAAGCTTTTGATAGGAAAGATGAGTATGTTCCCTACAGCGAGGAGATAAGTTTGAAAATGACCCAGCATTTATATGTCTGCCATCGGGACAGCCAAGAACTATACAGGCATATTACTTTTCGGGATGCGCTCATCAATAACCCGGAGCTTGTCAAAGAATACGCCTCATTAAAGAAAGAACTAGCCATAACTTTTCGTAATGATCGGAAAGCTTATACGGAAGGCAAATCCGACTTTGTCCAGCGGATATTGAAGCAAGTTGCACGCTAAAATGTTGAAAGAAATCCAACATATCATCTTGTCTCATGGCTGAATCCTACCAACAAAATACATAACAGCGAGGTAAACCAATGAACGTTACATTAAAGGTGTTAGATAACACGGAGCTTAAAAGCATCTGGAAGGAAGCGTTTCAGCAGCAAAATATAATGCGCCCGGATGAGTATTACGATTTATGCGAATATGAGAACCAAATCGGCAAGCGTGTCACCTTGTTGGCTTTTGTTCATGAGGAGCTGGCCGGTGTTTCCCACTTGAAATACGAATCGAGTTATCCCTATTTTCGAGAGCAGAGCATTCCGGAAATCAATGATCTGAATGTGTTCCCGGAGTACCGGAGAAACGGCATAGCTAACAGCATCATGGAAGAATTCGAGAACATCGTCCGCAAAAAAATGCCACGCATCGGTATCGGGGTTGGATTGTACAGGGACTACGGTGCGGCTCAAAGAATATATGTCCGGCGCGGCTATATTCCGGACGGCAACGGAATTATGTACAACAACGAATCTGTGGTGCCCGGTGACATGGTATGTGCGGATGACGATCTGAACCTGTATCTGATTAAAGAGCTGGTTTAATAAATCGTTCTGCTAATCATCGGCTTCAGCTATATAAGTTTCAGGAGAGTGAAACATGAGCTTCGTCATTCGATTAAATATATCGAGTTTTTTGTATGCCTGGTTCCCTTTTGTCGGGATTGAGCTCATGGCCAACGTTTACCGACTCAGTCGAGTGACAGGGTGGGGGCTGGATCACGTGAATCTTGTGATCTTGGTTTTCTTCTTTGTTGGCCTGCTTTTATCGGGTTTCGGATTTCCGAAGCTGATCAGGTATTGGTTGGGTGGCCGTAAAGCGTCTTTCTTTTCGCTAATTTTGTGGATCCCCTATTTCATGATATTGACCTATATTGTGGCTGCATGGTTTCCGATCACCCATCCGGCAGACAAACCGAATCCTGTAACAGGACTCATGGCCATCGCTGTTTTGGCGTTGTACCCATTCTACCTGGCTATCCTTCATCTGTTTGGAACGGCTCGATTACCGAGAGGATGAAGGAAGATCGGATGACTTGAGCTTCATGTATAACATGGTGAAGGTATCAGGTTCAGAAAGGAGCGGGCTATGATGATCGGTGTTCTTATCGTGTTGCTTATTATTGAACTCATTGTGATTGAGGTTAGACTCAAAAAGAAATTGGATAATGACGAGAGGATCATTGAGAGACTCGATCTCATGATCAAAGATATCCGTGACTTAAAGAATAAACAATAGTTTTACTTTCTAGAGGAGTATGTAAAGATGGGCAATGTGGATAAACGCAATCGACTGGATGAAGAAGTGTTCACCTATTCGGTTACCAAAGATCATAAAGTATTCATTCATTGGTTGGGGAAACAAGTCAAGATCCTGTTGGTAAAGAGAAGGATCATAAATAAGCTTGTACGGGAGAAAGAACGATGAATAAAGGGTTTTCGCATTGTTTGCAGATTTTCCCGACCTCTAACTTCGAGAAAACCAGCGAGTTTTATGAGCGAATCGGGTTCCGTGCCGTGAACTATTTTGATGCAGCAGAACCGCATGTATGCCTCTACAAGGACTCTGTTGAGATTGTATTAACGAAGACGGAGATTGAGGTTGTTCCGAATCGAATCCGTTACGGATATGGGTACGATGCTTATTTTATTACTTACGGACAACGGGAAATCCAGCAAGAACTTATCGATTTGGGCGTGAAGATTGTCAGGGCTTTATCGACAACGGATTATAACAATCATGAGTTCGTGTTTGAGGATGTGGACGGGCGATGGATCGCGATTGGTAATAAGTTATAGAGACTAAAGGAGAACAGGGGGATGCGTCATGGTTGAAATTCTGGTCGTCAGACATGGACAATCGGAAGCGGATATTATGAATCGGTGTGAAGGACGGGCTGACTTTGCACTGACGGATCTTGGCCAGCAGCAGGCATGGCTCCTGGCAGAGTGGATTCATCGTGAATATACTTTGGATGCCATTTTCTCCAGTACGTTAAACCGGGCCAAGCAGACCGCGGCAGCCATAGCTGAAACAACAAAAGTCCCCGTTACCTATGATGATGATTTAATGGAGCAAAATAATGGGGTCATCGCCGGTATGCTAAGAGAAGAGGCTTTACTTAAATATCCCCTGCCTGATGGAGGAAGAAAACGGCACGATGCGATCGAAGGCGGAGAATCTGAAGTGCAGTTCAGAGCAAGAGCCGAACAATTCATATCCAAGCTGTTTACTACAATTCATAGCGAGCCTGATTTGAAAAGGGTTTGTATTGTTTCCCACGGCGGGATGATCACGATGTTATTCCGAAGTTTCTTGAATCTTCCTTACCATACGGATATTCATATCCCGACAGGCGATACAGGCGTTCATCTATGGAAATATGATCGGAGCGGGAAAAAGATAATCGCGGCTACGAATTTGCAGGAGCACCTATCCTGAAATAATATGCAACATCATAATCCCGCTATAGTCATCGTGCTGTTGCGGGATTTTTCATTGGTTTTACAATAATCTATTTTATCGTAAATATTATTAACAGATCAGAGAAACTTTTTTACCAAAATTTGCGTCTAATAGTATGACCTAAATAAATATCAAAAAAGGATTAGAAGGAGTTATGGAATGAAACTGAAGAAACGATCATTGCTAACCGTATTGGCTGTTGCCCAATTAGCGGCAGCTTATCCGGCGAGCGCGGATGCAAATACCGCAGACAAACCACAACAGTCAGTCACCCAAGAAGTGTACGAGCAAAACGCTGCGGCAACCAAAGCAGTAACATCCGGGGGTACAGACGCTGCTCAAGAGACAACAGAAACAACGGAAACAAATACTACGACAGAGACAGAAGGGTCTCAAGAGCCGAATGAAACAGGAACAACCGAAGGACCGGTTGAGGAAACCGGCGAAGTGCAAGATCCGGCAACAACTACGGGAGAGCAGGATAACCAGAATAACCAGCAAACCGTGACGGGTAAAGAACTTATTCTATATTTTAATAGTACAAAAATGGTACAAGACGGCATTACCTACAATGCACCGCAGCCGATGCAAGTCAAAAAGGGAGTATCCTATGTTCCCATTCGTGCCCTTGTGGACCGTGTAGGCTTCAAGGTCACTTACGATAAGAAGACCAAAGAAACCGTTATTACCAAAGGAACCAATGAGCTTCGCTTCAAAACAGACAGCAGCAAGTATACCGTGAATGGCGTAACCAAAGAGATGAAAGGTACCTCCTACCAGACGAAGAGCACCTTCATGGTTCCGTTGACAGCTATAACCCAAGCGCTCGATATTCAATATAAAGTGGATAATGCAGGCAAACGTGTCATCATGAATCTGGAAACCAAGCCAGTAGCCAAGTTTACGGTGGGGCCTAAGGATATTTATGCAGGACAAACTACGGTGACCTATACACCGCAGCTGGAGAATGTACAAGGTGAAATCATCAATGAACGCTGGGAAGGCAAACAGGATATCTTCGATGCACCAGGCGAATACATAGTCACTTACTCGGTTCAGGATTCTACAGGGGCGTGGAGCGAGCCTTATAGCCAAACGATTACGGTCATTCAGCCGAATCTTCCGCCTGTTGCCATGTTCGAGACTGATAAGTCCGAGTATAAAATGGGTGAGTTGATTACCTATACGAATCAAACCACAGATGATCAGGACAAGCCAGAGGATCTGACGTATAAGTGGGAGAATAAACAGTATGCTTTCTTCACACCGGGCGTTTATACGATCAAGTTAACGGCCACGGACAAGAAGGGACTTAGCTCCACCTACGAGACGACGATTAACGTGACGAACGAGACCTTATATCAAGAAGAGGATTTCAATAAACTCTTTATCCCGGAAGGGGAAAAATTCACGTTCCTCGGCAATGTGACTTCGCGTCCGAAGATTAATTACGATTTTTACGACGAGCCAAGCACGTTGATTCGCAGTAACAGTCCGGAAACCGTCAACAGCGAAGGTATTGTGTACCAAGAGACGGCGGTTGGAGATATGCGCTTTATGATTCACCATGTGAATAATTTGAATAAAAATGTGAAAATGTACGTTATTGCAACGAACAAGAACAGCACCCCGGTAACGCTTAGACAAGATTACTTGGGATTTGCTGGTCCATCGCCGATCGCAACGGCAGCAGGCAAGAAGTCTGTGCTGAACTATTTCCAATCCATGCAGGACGATTCGAAGCGGGCTTCAGTGACGCTTGCACCAGGCGAACAGAAACTGGTTATGACGGAACTGAGCGATGTGAGAATGAAGCAAGGACATGTCATTTCCCTATACTCAGATATGTACAGTGACCTGCCGATTCAGTTCGATGTCGTGATGATTGATGAGAAATCCGATCCATTGAAGGTTTTAAGCACGCTGCCCATCCTGAATCGCGATGGGGTTCATAACCGTGGAACCTATCCGGATTCAACACGAGTCATCCGTTATTCCGAACTGGTAGGTGCTAATTCCGAGCGTCTTGTACTTGGAGACAATCAGGATGACCCTAACCTGGAAGGGATGGACCCTATGGTTGGGGACATTACGCACAACACGGGTAACTTTGGTGTCCTGTATAAAATAACATTGGATCGCGTAGCGCCGGATACTCTGATCTCGTTTAACCCGCGGGGCGGTAAGTACTCGGGATATGCCATGGTGAATGGAACGATTGTACCGATCTATTCCCTTGGACAGGTAGCTCCTGGCGAGCAAGCAGTTCTCTATCGTACAGGCGATTACGAACAAAAGGTTGAAATCATGCTGACGGCTGCGCCAGGAAGCAATTTGCCAGTAAACCTGCTGTTTACCCAAATGCCTGAAGCACATCATTAAGATTGGATTGCCTATAGGCTTCACGACTTAAGCAGCTGCTTGAGGAGTGAAGCCTTTATTGTTGTTAGGAGAAATTAACAAGGAGCGTGGTGCGGCTGCATAGGCGAAATCGTATCCTTATGCTGGGCACTCCGTCTTCTTTTGTTGAGTGGGGCGGTTAAGTGTATTTCCTCATGCAAAGCCTCCGTTTTATTTAGAGGTTGAGGATAACATGCGCTAGTGCCCAGCTAATGTCAGATACTACGACATTATTTTCAATCTTCGTATTGGAAGAGGAACAAGTTATTACTCACGCTCTTGAAGTGGTGTCCGATCAACCCCCTTTAGTAATTTATCTTTAGTCATTTGGACAATGTGGATTGGAATACGATATTTCTCCGCAAGCTGAATGCTTGTGATGTCTGGATGCTCATTCAGTTCTTTTTGAATCCAAGCACGGATATCATTTTTCCGCATATTACACCTTCCCTCATCGATTATTGATTTCTATGAACCATCTAGATCGTTATAGGCGTTATGCCAATCCCTGTGTATCCCGTATTAGTTAATGGTATTGAGGTAACCGTGTTGGATGATGTATTAATGATTGAAATCTCGGGAATCTGAAAATTAGTTATATACGCACGGGTGCCATCCGGAGTAATCGCAATGCCGCTCGGACCTAGACCAACGGTGATCGTTGGAGCAATAACCGTGTTGGCGGCAATGTGAATGATGGATACCGTATTAGAGCCGGCATTCGTGACATAGGCCCGAGAACCATCAGGGGTAATCGCGATTCCGGTAGGGTTAATCCCAACAGGGATGGTCGCAATGACCAGATTGGAGGCGGTATCGATGACGGAGACGGAGGCGCTTGAGAAATTGGTGACATACACTCGCGTACTATCCGGAGTAATTGCCACCTCCCCAGGAGACAAACCAACCGGTATAGGCAACCCGAGCACCGTATTTGAAGCGGTGTCGATAACCGAGACGGTTCCATCGGTTGAGTTGGCGACATAGGCTCGCAAGCCGTTCGGCGTAATGGCAATTCCGTTAGGACCGGCCCCTACGGGTATTGGAGATCCGATGACCGTATTTATGGTCGTTTCGATGACAGAGACCGTACTGTCAACAAAATTCGTGACGTATACCCGCGAACCATCTGGCGTGATTGCATTTCGATTGGCACCATCTCCAACGGGAATCGGAAGACCGATGATGGTGTTGGAGGCGGTATCAATCACTTGGACATTATCATCGTTAAAGTTAGTTACATAGGCACGAGTTCCGTCAGGGGTGAAGACAATATCGTTTGGACTATCTCCGACTGGTATGAAGCCCATTATGGTATTTGTAGCCGTATTAATGACGGTGATGACATCGTTGAAAGCAAATAAAGCATAAGCGAAGGGACCGTGGTCCACGGAATTGATGGAGCATACCGGAATGATTCGCGTTCCGAATACACCGGTAAGAATAACCGTTCCTTCTCCGGTTCGCAAAATCCGACCCTCGATACTATCGGTGAAGCCCGAAGTTGAAACCGAAATGTATTGATTGTCTAATTGCAGCAAAGTATCTCTCAATTCTTCAAAGCAGGGATCCGTGGGGCTTTCACCCGCTGGACCTTGAGGACCCTGGGCACCTTGTGGGCCTGGTACTCCCTGAGCACCTTGAGGACCGGGGATTCCTTGCGGTCCTGGTGGTCCAGGCGGACCTGGAATACCCTGAGATCCAGGTAATCCTGTAGTACCCTGTGGACCTTGTATGCCTGCGGTTCCGTTTATGATCGTAGGCGGAGGACATTTTACCCGGATCACTTTCCTTCTGATAATAATACATCGACGTTTTTTCTTTTTCGGTTTACGTATGAGAATCATTTTTTTCTTCCGACAGCGCTTGGCCTTCCTAGATGGACACCCCATCCGCGAACACCTCCCCTTGAATTGGTATATCATACGTAACCTGTGCATGTGTTGAGTGCACAAGTACCCAGTGGGCGCATAAACAGACACCTATTTTTTTTGATGGCAGTATCATTTATAATAATGAAGCTGGGCAGATTTCAGATAAATTCGAAGATATAACAGATTGTTAATTTAAAGGAATTGCTGTAAAGGTTAAAATATGTAATAGTTCTACTACTACGGAAACTTTGGAGTGATGGCGTGTGATTAGATCAGTGGATGTACCCTCCTGAAATAGAACGAAATTATTTTAGGAGGGCAAAAATGATGAAGTTTCACATTATTAATGTTGAAGAGTGGACGAGAAAGCCTTATTATGAGCATTATCTTCGATCGAATAAATGCACCTTCAGCATCACCGTGGATATCGACATTACTCGCTTGTTGTATTCGTTAAAAGCTAATGGATTCAAGCTTTATCCAGCTTTTATTTATATGGTTACAAGAGTTGTCAATGACCGGGTTGAATTCAAAACTTCCTTTAGTCCCGAAGGGGAATTGGGTTACTGGGATCGGATGACGCCGAGTTATACCTTTTTCCATAACGATGACCATACCTTCTCCTGTTTATGGACAGCATTTTCGAATGATTTCTATCGATTTCATGATCATTACGAGCAGGACATGGAGCAATATCGGGATACAAAAGGGCTGTTTGTTAAAGAGAATCCACCGCCGAACACGTTTCCCATATCCATGATACCCTGGGCAAGTTTTAGCGGATTTAATCTAAACATTGTCAATGAAGCAGACTATCTTCTTCCCATCATAACCGGCGGAAAATATACCGAGCAGGGTGGCCGTGTTCTGCTTCCAGTCTCATTGCAGGTGCACCATGCTGTGTGTGATGGTTATCATGCCAGCATGTTCTTTAAGGAGTTGCAGAGCTTGGCGGATTCTTTTGAAGATTGGTTAACTTAATACATGATCAAAATGAGCAAGATTCGTGATCAACATGAGCAAGATTCATGATCAAAATGAACTAGATTTATGATCAACATGAGCAAGAAAAGACGACTGCGATGCAGTCGTCTTTTCTGTTGCCAATTGTATCGAAATGATACAACATCCTCATATAATCTTCACAAGTTTTGGTTAATTACATACAACCTTGAAAAAAGGTAATCCCTACGATCGCTAAAACCGAAAGGAGAATGTATGATGTCACATGAACAATTTCAACAATGTATCGAGGAATGCTTGCGCTGTATGGTAGCCTGTAACCATTGTTACACCGCATGTTTGGATGAACATGATGTGGCGATGATGAAAGAATGCATTCGCTTGGATCGGCAGTGTGCGGATATTTGCGCCTTTGCGGCTCAAGCGATGTCCACGAACAGTATGTATGCCAGAGAACTATGCAGGATCTGCGCCGATGTCTGCGAAGCGTGCGGTAACGAGTGCAAGAAGCATGATATGAAGCACTGTCAAGAATGTGCTGAAGCATGCTTTCGATGTGCGAAAGCATGCCGGGAGATGGCTGCTTAAACAGGGCATCCATTGAACAGTAGGATGATGCGGGAAGAATCGCTATAGGCGGGAATCGGCCTATTTTGGGCACATGCGGGCAGAAGAGGCTCAGCTATATGCTGAAATTCGCTCTTTACGAAGTCTGTTTGGAGGGCCGATTCTATATGCGCCTATTAAGAAGATCAAGAGGACAGAGGATCCGTTATTATGCCGAAGTCGGTACATATGGAGTTCATGCGAGCAGAAGAGGCTCTGCTATTTGCAGAGATGCTAGTCTATAAGGCCAGAGGATCCGTATTGCAGGAATCGGTCAATTTTTGGGGCACCTATGGACAGAAGTGGCCCCGCTATGTACTGAAATTCGCTCGATATTGAGTCCGGGAGGACAGAGGATCCGTTATTTCGCGCAAATCGGCCGATTATGGAGTTTATGCGGACACAGGATCCGCTATTGCACCATAATCACGGACTAATCCCCCAAAAATCTCACAATAGCGGATCTCTTGTCCGCATATTGTTGCGAGATGGGTAAAAACAAGGAAATAGCGGAACCAGTGTCCTCAAATATCGCAACTCGGCGGATGTTAACGATACCGGATGGCGGTATCCTAATGAGGGCAACTCGGTGGATGCTAACAATGCCGGGTGGCGGTATCCAAACAGGGTTCTGTACGCGGCTAATCGCTGCTGAGCTGAATTAGTGTTGTACGCGGGGCTCGACCAATTGTTGGACATGCGGGCAGAAGGCAAAAGAGGCCTCGTCACATGCTGCGATTCGCCCAATGGGGATCATGAGGCCGGTGGATCGATATTATGCCGAAATCGGCATGTTCTGGGCACATGTGGAGAGAAATGGCGCCGCTATGTGCTCATATTCGTTCGATATGGAGTCCGGGAGGACAGAAGATCCGTTATTTCGCGGAAATCGGCCGGTTATGGAGTTTTCGCGGACACAGGATCCGCTATTGCACCAAACTCACGGACTAATCCCCCAAAAATCTCACAATAGAGGATCTCTTGTCCGCATATTGTTGCGAAATGGGTAAAAACAAGGGAATAGCGGAACCAGTGTCCTCAAATATCGCAACTCGGCGAATGTTAACGATACCGGATGGCGGTATCCTAATGAGGGCAACTCGGTGGATGCTAACAATGCCGGGTGGCGGTATCCAAACAGGGTTCTGTACGCGGCTAATCGCTGCTGAGAATTACTGTTGTCCGCGGGGATCCTTTTTGTGACACATGCGGACAGAAGGCAGAAGAGACTCCGTCACATGCTGCGATTCGGCCTAAGGGGATTAAGAGGACAGAGGATCCGTTATTTCGCGCAAATCGGCCGATAATGGAGTTTATGCGGACACAGGATCCGCTATTGCACCATAATCACGGACTAATCCCCCAAAAATCTCGCAATAGCGGATCTCTTGTCCGCATATTGTTGCGAAATGGGTAAAAACAAGGAAATAGCGGAACCAGTGTCCTCAAAGATTGCAACTCGGTGGATTTTAACAATGCCGGGTGGCGGTATCCTAACGAGGGGTGTGTACGCGGCTAATCGCTGCTGAATTGAATTACTGTTGTACGCGGGCTCGACCATTTTATGACACATGGGTGCAGAAGGCAGAAGAGGTAGACAAAAAGCTTACGCCGTTTCATAATGGGTAAGCTTTTTGAATGTTCCTCCTTTCTTCTCCTTAGTTTTCCGTTGAAACAAAACGTTATTACTGTGACATTCTTCCGAAAAGATATCTGTTCTTATTACTGTGACATTCTTCCGATAAGGTTACTGTTCTTATTACAGTAGCATTCTTCCGATAAGATTACTGTTCTTATTACTGTGACATTCTTCCGATAAGGTATCTGATCTTAATTACTGTGACATTCTTCCGATAAGGTATCTGATCTTAATTACTGTGACATTCTTCCGAAAAGATATCTGTTCTTAATTACTGTGACATTCTTCCGATAAGGTTACTGTTCTTATTACTGTGACATTCTATCGATAAGGTATCTGCTGTTAATTACTGTGACATTCTATCGATAAGGTATCTGTCATTATTACTGTGTCGTTCTTCCGATAAAATATCTGTTCTTACGAGAGCGACCGATTTCCGGCCGGTACCCAAAAATCCCTCTCACCTGAAAGTGAGAAGGATTGAAGAATAGCGGTCTATGATGCTTTAGCTGATGTCAGCAGCGTTAAGTCCAGTTGTTCTTGATCCAGCTGATGACAGCGGGAAGTAACGGCAAATGCTCCGATAGCGAACACTACTGCAGCCCAAGGCAGGTATTCAAGACCGACGTTATCCACGACAAGGCTGCCCAGCAGGGAACCGATGGCGATACCCAAATTGGATGCAACCGGCATGAGCGTGGAAGCGAAGTCCTTGGAGCCGGGAGAAGATTCATCCGCCAGGTCAATCAGGTATAGCTGAACGGCGGTACTGAGCGCAAAGGAAAAGCAGGCGACCAGCATTAACGACACTAAGGCCATCCAGGGGAGTGATAGGGTAAGGGCAAGAGCCATCATAATCATCGCTTGGATGGTGAAAATCACTTTCAATTTTACCCTTGAATTGCCTTGTGCTACCTTGGCCCCGAGCCAATTGCTAAGAATCGTGAAAGCGCCGTAAGCCAGCAGAACAGTGCTGATCCATTGCTGCGGAATCCCCATCACATTTTCCAATAGCGGCGTTATGTACGTGTATACGATAAAAACGGAGCCTACGCCAAGGACTGGAATGAAGAAGGCAAGTCGGATTCGCTTGTTCTTGAACAAGGCAAACTGCTGTTTCATGGAGCTTACGCTAATCGTATTGCTCTTTGGTATGACAGCCAGCATCAAGGCTAGCGGGATGATTCCAACCAATGATGTAACAATGAAAGCCGTTTGCCATCCTGCCATTTGGCCGATCTGCGTTCCGACGGGAACGCCAAGGACATTGGCAATCGAGAAACCTCCGATGATCCAGGCAACCGCACCGGCTCTGCGGGAAGCACTCATATGCTCGCTGGTCGCGGCAATCGCAAGCGATAAGGTTAGTCCGCACAGCATCGCGGTCATGACGCGAATGAATAACATGACGGGGTACGTAGTGGCAAAGATGGTCAAATAATTAAACACTAACACTGCAATATACGCAGTCAGAATGGTAACATGCCGCGGTATGCGTCCGAGCAGCGTCACGGCAAACGGCGTTCCGAGGGCGTATGCAATGGCGAAGCTGGATACAAGGACGCCGGCTGCGGCAAGTGAAATGCTGAGACTTACGCTAATGTCTTTTAACAATCCAACAATGACATATTCGGTAGTACCCAGTACAAAGGCGGCAAACGTAAAGGCGATAATAAAGACGGTCTCTCGTGTTCTGGTCATGGTTGTCTCTTCTCCTGATTTCTCTTTTTGTATGCTTCGATCTTACGTTATGAAAGGCTTTTCAAGTCAAGCTTGAAATGAGGATTTCACAGAGATGCTCCTCCCCTTCATGCTATAATGTAGGAAAAAAAGTGGAGTGGGTGGATATCTTGCCGAATCAAACTTCCAAACGCTCATGGCGTGCGGACAAACTATCGCAGATCGGTTCTTCCATATTTGCCGAGGTCAGCGAGTGGAAACAAGAGGCTTTTCAAGCAGGAAGACATATTATCGACTTAAGCATCGGCAGCCCTGACCGTGGCCCTTCCGAGGATATCCGTGAGGTGCTTAGCCAAGAAGCGCTGAAAGCAGATAATTATACATATCCAGGCACAAGAGGAACCATGGAGTTCCGGGAGCAGTCGGCGGCTTGGATGCAGCATCGATTTGGCGTAAAAGTTAATCCGGATACAGAAATCCTGGCTTTGATGGGCTCCCAGGATGGACTGTCGCATCTGGCTCAGGCTATATGTAATCCGGGGGACGTAGCCATTGTGCCGAATCCGGGATATCCGATTTATGCTGGAGCGCTTGCGATTGCAGGCGTAACGCCTTGGTATCTTCCACTGAAGGAGGAGTTTGGATTCGTGCCGGATCTGGACAGCATTCCGGAAGAGATTTGGGCGAAAGCGACCTTCATCCTGCTAAATTTTCCGGGGAATCCGATTGCGGTCAGGGCCGATCTTGCTTTTTTTGAAAAGTTGGTTGGTTTGGCGAAAAAATGGGACGTGCTGATCGTCCATGACCTTGCCTATTCTGAAATGGGTTTTGACGGCTACCGCCCCATGAGCATTCTGCAGGTTCCGGGTGCCATCGACATCGCGGTAGAATTCCACTCCTTCTCTAAGAGCTTTAACATGGCAGGCTGTCGCATCGGCTTTCTTGTCGGACATGAGGAAGCAGTGAGCGCGCTCCGGGAGTACAAAAGCAACATTGATTTCGGTGTTTTCAAGCCTGTACAGATTGCGGCTGTCCATGCGCTGCGTCAAGCCATTGCATCTGCCCATGAGGAACAGGGTGTCGCTTCGCTATATGAACAACGGCGTGATGTCCTCGTGGCATCACTCGCCGAAGCGGGATGGGTTGTTCCTAAGCCAGAGGCCACGATGTTCCTATGGGCCAGGCTGCCTGAAGCATTCCGTGATCTTCAATGGAGCTCGCGCCGTTTCGCCCGCGAATTACTGCTGGAAACCGGCGTTGCGGTTATTCCTGGAGATGCTTTCGGCTCCGAAGGAGAAGGCTACGTGCGAATTGCGTTAGTTCAGGAAGAGGCGGCCCTGCGCGAAGCGGCGTTGCGAATAGGGAAGTTTATAACTGTAAGAAATTAACCGTTAGAGTTCGTAATATGAGCAGCTCGGGCAAAGTGATACGAATGTCTACCGAGGAACGGAAGAATTCCGGTATATGAAATTCAAAGCCGACAGTAAGGGCATTCGGACATTTGTCATAAATGACGGGAGCGAAGTAACGGGGGATTGGAAGGTCTACATTCCGACGCGTGACGGTCATGTTATGAACCTCCAGGTCCAAGCAGGGCAGCATGCATCAGATGTAAATTTCAATGTTATTTGAGTCATTTGTATATCCAACGTAAATAAGGGTGAGCACACTTGCGGAACTATGTCCCTATACAAGCACCAACGATAGAGAACCCGTCTCCGGACTCTTCATACACCTATCAAGAATATCTGCCAAGCCCGTCATTAACTCCTTATGTGGCCTGTTATTGGACCTTGGATTATCAAGCTTCGTCACTTCAGCAGCCGCTTCATCGCATCCTTCCTGACGGCTGCGTCGATATTATATTTAATTTGAAGGCACGGGATACTTCAACCTCCGGCTTCATTACCGGACTGATGTCATCTTACGAAGCCGTGAGACTCACGCAGGATCAGTCACTGTTCGGTATTCGTTTTTTTGCGGAAACCGTTCGCCCATTCATACATTATCCAGCTTCCGATTTCCGTGAGGGTCCTGTATTCTTGGAGGAAGCATGGGGGCTGGAAGTGAATCAGCTGAACGAGGAAATGGTCACGGCTCATGACTCCGCCCACCGAATGGATTTGGTTGAAAGGTTCTTAATGGGGGTCTTAGGTCAGAATAATGTCCGTTCCGAGCCGCTGCTAGAGCACAGCATGCAGTATCTGTACGCCGCTAAGGGGAGAATAACGGTTCGCGCTCTGGCGGAAAATCTTAATTATAGTGAGAGAAACATAAGAAGAACATTTCAGAAGGAATTGGGCGTCAGCCCGAAGATCATGACGGAGATTGTTCGTTTTCAAAATATGCTGCAGCAACTGCATCAGGCCAAGCCGACCCGGTTTTCTGATATCGCTGCCAGCTACGGGTACTATGATCAACCTCATTTTATTAACAACTTCAGGCGTTTATATGGCATGTCACCGAAACAGGCTTTGAAGTGATCGATGATGGAACTCTCGACGTGTAGGCGCACGTTGTCCGTTTTTTACAATCTTTTGATAGAGCCATCGACGAAAATATGTAAGAGGTAACGATGATGCATAGGAGGTAATGCGATTATGAAGGCACGTATATCCGTTCTTACAATCGGCGTTGATGACCTGGAGCGGTCATTGAAGTTTTACCGTGATGGACTCGGCCTATCTACCGAAGGGATTATTGGGACGGAATTTGAGCATGGGGCTGTAGCATTCTTTGACTTGCAAGCAGGCGTCAAACTGGCGATATGGAATCGCAAGGATCTGTCAGTTGAGGCGAATGTTCCTCTGTCTCCTCCGAGTTCCTCGGAGTTTACCATCGGTCACAACGTCGGCAGCAAGGAAGAAGTGGATGAAGTGATGGAGCAAGCCAGCAGGGCGGGTGCGACGGTAACCGTGCCGGCACAAGACACATTCTGGGGGGGCTACTCCGGCCACTTTCTCGATCCGGACGGGCACTTATGGGAGATTTGCTGGAATCCGGCCTGGGAGCTTGATCTTTCGTAATGGATGTGATAAATTAATCAACGATTGTTGTTCAACTGAATAAAAAATTTAAATGTATAACCTCATTAATATGGTCTGAGGGTCTCTACCAGGAACCGTAAAATCCTGATTACAGAAAATGTTTCTCATTTTTTGTAATCAGGATTTTTTGTTGTTTATAGGCAAATATGACATCGAAGAAAGGGGATTCCATTCCAGATGAATCTAAAAGTATTAATTCTAGCGATATCAACGATATCCGTCGGGCTGGTTGAACTTATTGTTGGCGGAATACTCCCGCTCATCGCGGACGACTTGCATATTTCACTTGGTGCGGCTGGTCAGCTCATTACCGTGTTCGCCCTGGTCTATGCCGTAGCTGGACCGGTTCTCCTTGCGCTGACGGCAAGAGTGGAGCGGAAACGGCTCTATATGATTTCCTTATTTGTTTTCTTCATCGGTAACTTGCTGGCTTATCTAAGTCCAAATTTTCCATTGTTAATGGCTGCCAGAATATTAACCGCCATGAGCACAGCCCTGATTATCGTGTTATCGTTGACCATTACCGCCAAGGTGGTTGAGCCTGCACATCGGGCGAAAGCATTAGGCGTGATTTATATGGGGATCAGCTCGTCATTGGTGCTTGGCGTGCCGCTCGGCATTTTGATCAGTGAAGCTTTTGGATGGAGGGTATTATTCCTCGGTATCGGCATTCTGTCGATTGGCTCCATGATCTTGATCTATATGTTCCTGGATCGGATCAAACCTGAAAATATCACACCGTTATCCGTTCAGCTCAAGGCGCTCGGCAAATCGAAAATCGCTGGAGCGCATCTCGCCACCTTGTTCATGCTTGCAGGGCACTACACCATTTATGCATACTTCACGCCGTTTCTTGAATCGGAGCTTGGGCTGAGTCCATACTGGATCAGCATTTGTTACTTCCTGTTCGGACTATCCGCAGTCGGCGGTGGGGCGTTTGGAGGCGCACTTGCCGACCGGCTGGGCTCGAACAAGAGCATTGTAATCATCATTACGTCATTCATGCTGGTACTGTTTCTACTCCCGTTCTCTACATTCTCAATCGGCGTATTTTTAGTCGTGATGATGGTATGGGGTGCATTAAGCTGGAGTCTGGCTCCTCCACTGCAGAATTATTTGATTCAAGTGGATCCGGGCTCGTCCGATATCCAGCAGAGTTTTAACAATTCCGCGCTGCAAATCGGTATTGCACTGGGATCCGCTATCGGCGGCCTCGTGTTAGAGCAGGGAGGTACCGTAGCCAGTACGTCTTGGGTAGGCGGAGGAATCGTCATGGTGTCGCTAATTTGCGCCGTATATTCCTTAACGAGACCTGCGCTCTCGTTGAAAACAAGCAAATAGTCCATTTCTGCAAATCAAAAGGCAGCTGTGATCGCGCAGCTGCCTTTTTTTCTCCATTGGAAGCATAAGGTAATAAACTCGAGATGCAGGCAAAGATACGGCTGCGTTTCAAACAGTTATGTAGAATGGATGGAATTGACACCGAATCGAAATAACTTTAATATTAAATTGTTTCATGTGAATAAATATTTGGAGGATTAATTGGAATACATCCTTAATTTCAATTTTTTTATTTATTCTGTTGAAACAATAATCTGAAGTAAAGGGGGCTTAAGTATGGCTAGATGACTAAAAATATCTTTTCTTTCCGGGGTGTAACTTCTATTGTATACTCATATTGTTTCTTGCGAAACTAATTTTGGTTATAATGAAAAAAACAATGAGTCGAGGAGCTTGCATAATCATGAGTACGAACAAAATGATAAAAAACGCTATCCATGAAAATTTCATTCAATTTCTGCAACAAAAAGAACAATATGAGAACCGGTTAAGCAGCGCTTTTATCGAAGAACTCCGGAAAATAATAGAGATAGAATCCACCCTAAACATAACGGAACTGCATACGATTGCGTGTATTGGGGAGCAAGAACCGATTAATGTCACTTCCATTGCCGAGTCAATGAACTTAAGCAAAGGGAACACCTCGAAGATAACCAATAAATTATTGAAGGCGGGGTGGGTGCGCAAGGCCCAACTCAATGATAACAAAAAAGAAGTGTACTTTCGGCTAACAGCTGCCGGAAAAAGGCTTTTTGCGATTCATGATGAGTTCCATATCAAGGAGCAGCAGAGGATGAACGAGTTTTTGGAAAGATATAGCGATTCCGAACTTGACTTCATTAAGCGGTTATTTGGAGATTTGGCTGACTTTTATCATTAAGAATATGTTCGCTGTTGCGAACCTTGAAGAGTTCGAAGGGGAATTCAAGTGAGCAATGGCTGGGGGTTGAAAACATGAATTACATGAAGACGATCAGAGAACGAAGAAGCATCCGCAAGTTTAACTCCATCCCCGTGGACCAGGAGCTGGTGATAGATTTACTCTACGCTGCACGGCAGCTTTATCCTTCCAGCGAGGAAGTGGTCTTCCGAAGCGTTTATGCGGGGACCGCGGATGCGAAGGAACGTTTGGCTGCCAGTATGCTGGAACCCTTGGTGAAGAACAGGCTGGTCAAATGGCTGCCGGAGAAGGTTCGGGATTTCGTTCGGAAGAGGGTTACCGATATACCTGGCCACCTCGTTATTATTGCCTCTACTGATGCGGACAGAAGGAAAAGTGACATGAATTATGCAGCGGTCTGCGGGATCATGCAAAATTTTCAGCTTCTTGCCTGGCAACGTCGGCTCGGTACATTGTGGGACACCGAACCGATGATGCAGAGCAAGGAATTATTCGATCTGTTGAAACTGCAGCCCAATGAGAGACTGGTTGGTATTTTTCATCTGGGTTATTTCGATAAGGCTCCAAGAGGCAGAGCACGAACACAAGCAGAAAAGAAATGGACGATATTAACGAGCGGAGGAGGGGGCATTGGATGAGTTATAGCGCTAGACCCGTTTCCGAGAATCATATTTTGGAATTATTGAATGTTGCTGTATGGGCTCCTAATGACGGAATGCGGGAACCTTGGCGGTTTATATTTATCGGCTCCGACAACACAGACATGCTATCTGATTTACAGGATCAGGCTCCTGCTTATCTGATATTGGTCATTAAGGAAGATCAGGATCCGCATAAAAGAGAAGAAGATTACGCAGCGGCAAGCTGCCTCATGCAAAATTTCCGACTGCTTGCTCAGGATCGCATGCTCCATGTACGAATGACGATGAATGACTGGATTTATGATAGAGTTTGCACCCGTCGATTTGGTGTTCATGATGGTGAACGGATCGTTGCCGTGCTGGAAATGGGATATGATGGACAATCCATGGAGCCTGTGAAGGTAGAGGACACACCTGACCTTACCTTTGAGTTGTTGTAGAGGGATGCCCTGCAAGCCTATGATAAGGATCACATTATTTACTCACAAGAGTCGCCAAATAGGCGGCTTTTTTGATGTTTCACTAACGGTGCATGAATATAGACAGTCGTAGTCGTCATTGATCGCTGATGATCTGGGAAGTTTGACGCTGTCTCAAGTATGGAAGCAAATAGGCAGGAAAGTACCAGTTGTTCGTTGAATATATCCGAATACATACTGCAATCGCAGGAGGAGAACAACATGAAGTCGATCACCGTTCAAAGTATTACGGAAATTTTTCATTTGGAAGTACTGGCAGGAGCCAATCGCATGGATCGCATGATTACCCGTCCACAGACGCACAGGCCGGGACTGGAGTTTGTCGGGTATTTCGATTTTTTTCCTATGGAGCGCGTGCAGGTGCTCGGTCGCAAGGAAATCAACTATTTACTGACGCTTACCATAGAAGAACGCAAGTTACATATCGGGAATATCGTCAAATATCATCCGCCGTGCTTTATTGTCACGTCAGGACAGCAGGAGATTCCTTATCTGACCCTTTTCTGTAACCAAGAGGGCATTCCGTTATTGCGGACAACAGAGACGACTACGGAATTTATCGCCAAGCTGGATAGTTATTTGGTGAAGACATTGGCACCGGAGATGTCAATCCATGCGGTATGTGTGAATGTATCGGGCATAGGAATCCTGCTTCGGGGTAAATCCGGGATTGGCAAAAGCGAGACAGCTCACACCTTGATCAGACGCGGTCACCGGTTTGTGGCAGACGATATTGTTGTGCTTAAAAAGCTGGGCCCTTCGACTCTTCTTGGTACACACAATGAGACAACCCGCGAGTTTCTGGCGCTGCGAAGCATCGGTCTGATCAATGTCGTTCGTCAATACGGGCGCACGGCATTTCAGGACGAAACGCGAATTGTGCTCGATATTGAGCTGTCGCCTTGGCGTGAAAATTCCCTAAACAACGAGCTGGAGGCGGTGCCTCAGTTTACAGAGTATTTAGGCATTCAAATTCCGCATATCGAGGTTCAGCTTCAGCCGGGACGCGACGTCGCCAGTCTGATCGAGGCGGCGGCCAACAATTGGTATCTGAAACAACTCGGATACAGCGCGGCTGAAGACTTTATGAAACGGATCGAAAACGAAATGCAGTCGTAAGGCGGCGCTGGGCAAACAACGGAACACGTTCTGTCCCGTATTTTGTCGTGAATGATGCTCGAGCCGCGAATATGGTTTGATATCCCTTCCGCGTTCTACTCCGCTGTCAGCAGCATATATTTTCTGAGAATAACGCTATTGGGAGGGGCAAGATCAATGAGTGATCCCTTGTATGAGCACCGGTTTTGGCTACAGATTCTTGGCGACCACTGTCGTTTTATTTTTACCGCACTTTCCCCCAAGGAAAAAGGGGATATCGCTACAGCAGAGTCCTTAATGGCAAGATTTGATATGCTGCTTAGGGAGTCGCGGCGACCCGATGCCTCCACATTCATCGAGAAACTGACGAAGGATGCCTATAAAGCCACTTATGAACTGCGCGAGTTCAAGTTGAAATTGCTGGAACGACAGCTTGCAGGCAAAATTGATTTCCTTCTGACACCTTCCTTTGTCAATCATATGGTAAATGAATTGGAGGAATACCTGCGGATATTACAGGCGTTACAAGAAGGTAAGGGCGTACCTCTGTTTCATCCCTTGCACTATGATATGGTTTGGCTGCAGGATGCATTTGGTCATGCAGCAAGCCTGGCGGCCGATCTTGATTTTGCTGAAAAACCGTTAATCGCAAAAAGCATGGCGTTTCAAAAAGATTTTGAAGGCTTTTATCTAAAGGCGGTAGAAATGACGGGTTATTTAAGGACCCATTTAAAGGATTTTCCTGCAATGCGTAAATTCCACGCTGATATAGATCTGGAAATGAGAGTGTTCATGCACTTTTTGGCAGAACTCGAAGAATTTGAACTGCGCGGGGAGGTGCTGGACCGGATTAATCCGCTGATGCCAGATCATATGTATCGTGAAGAATGCTACTATTTGTCCAAGTTGGCTGCACTGGGTGAAATACAGAACCCGAACTGCGATCCGACGAAGCCGAGAGTCACGGGTTGAAGAATAGTAACGTAAGCCATGCATCTGATCGAAAGTTTGTCTTCCGATGCATGCTAATGAGGTGCATCAGGAACTAAGCAGGGTAGCCCGCGAACTATGTAGATAATCGGACGCCCCCAGTACGCCGAAATAAGATGCGATAGCTTCAATGGTTATCGTGGAGCAGTTTGCCAACATCAAAATGAAAGGAGCCGCAAAATTGCGGCTCTTTTTTCACTTTCTTGGGTGATCCTATCAACAATTTCTTCAACAGGGACATAGGAATTTAATAAAAGGAAATGAATGAATTCGGACGAATACTTTCAGTAGAACATCTCGTTTATGGGAAACTGCAATGCGTTATTAGTCAGTGGGTGCCGTCCCGATAAAGTGGAGTTGACCAAAACCAAGAATGCGCGGGGTGTAGTAGAAGGGGGAATAGTGATGAATTCGAGTCAAAACCTGGGAAGGCCGAATGTTTTGCTCATTACAGTCGATCAGATGCGCTTTGATTGTCTCAGCATAGCGGGTCATCCTGTCGTCGAGACGCCTAATCTGGACGAGCTTGCAAGGACTGGTGTGCGGTTTAGCCGTGCGTATTCAGCCACACCGACCTGCGTACCTGCAAGGGCAGCCATATTCACCGGGCAATCACAGCGGGCACATGGCCGGGTCGGCTACCAGGACTGTGTGCCCTGGGATTACAAGAGAACGCTGCCGGGGGAACTGGCCGGTGCCGGTTATCATACACAATGTATCGGCAAAATGCACGTCTACCCCGCACGAAATCTGATGGGGTTCCACAATGTCATGCTCCACGACGGTTATCTGCATCACAACCGCAATAACCATAGTATTCCGATGCAGGAGCATTACGATCAAGTTGATGATTACTTGCCATGGCTTCGTGAGCGAGTGCCCGGCGCGGATATGATTGATCTCGGTCTGGATTGCAATGCCTCAACCGTCGCCCGTCCTTGGCATTTGGCAGAAATGCAGCATCCGACGAATTGGGTGGTAACGCAGTCTATTGATTTTCTGCGTCGCCGGGATCCCGGAAAGCCATTCTTCCTATGGATGTCTTTCGTCAGGCCCCATCCACCGTTCGATCCCCCGCAGGCGTATCTGGATCTGTATGAGGATGCCGATATTCCGGAGCCGCCGGTTGGTGATTGGGCGCAGACGGAGGACCCCGATCTGGCAGGGTTCTCCCCTATCACAGGGCGGGGACTGGTACCGAAACGCCGCTTGCGTAAAGCGATGGCTGCCTATTACGCCCTCATTACGCATCTTGATCACCAAATTGGCCGCTTCTTGCAATCATTGAATGAATATGGCGAGCTGCAGAACACCGTGATTCTGTTTACATCGGACCATGGTGAGCTGCTTGGAGACCATCATTTATTCCGGAAGTCTCTTCCGTATGAAGGAAGCACCCATGTGCCGTTCATCGTCAACGATCCGGGCAACCGATTAGGCTTGCGGCGCGGCATGGTGTCGGATCAAGTGGTGGAAATGCGGGATATTATGCCTTCGCTGCTGGAGGCGGCTGGCGTGCCCATACCGGATACGGTCGAAGGAGAAAGCATCTGGAGACTTGCATCAGCAGGAAAGGAAGAAGGGCTAAGCACTCAGACTTGGCGTCATCATCTGCATGGCGAGCATGCACAAGGGGTGCAGTCCAATCACTGGGTGACCGATGGGAAGGAAAAGTACATTTGGTTCTCCCAAACGGGTGAGGAGCAATTTTTTGACCTGGTTCTTGATCCGCTAGAACTGCATAATGCGATTGCGGATGAAGATCGTCAAGAACGCATCAGATATTGGCGCTCTGTGCTCATACAAGAGCTCGATGGACGTGAGGAGGGTTATACGGATGGGCAGCAGCTGATCATAGGCCGGAAACCAACCGCAACGCTATCCCATATCTTGTATGGAACGGATTCTTGAACGCAGAACCAGCAAGATAAAGTAAGAAGAAGGGGGAAATTAACGTGAGCGCAGCAACTGTACGAAAGGAGAGATTGGAATTCAAAAGCGGCGGAACTGCCTGCGTCGGGTATTTGTATTGCAAATCAACCGAAATCCCAAAGCCCTGCGTCATTATCGGGGCAGGCTTTGGGGGGACGCAGGACACTCCAAGTATAGTTGCTGTCGCAACGGCATTTGCACAGGCGGGGTTTCACGCCTTCACCTTCGACTACCGCAACCTGGGTGAAAGCGAAGGTGAGATTAGACAGTTGGTGAGCGTTTCGGGGCAGCAGGAAGATTTGTTGCAGGCGATCCGTTACATCAAGAAGCATCCCGCCGTGGATGAAACACGGCTAGGATTATGGGGCTCGTCGCTTGGCGGCGGTCATGTCATTTCAGTAGCAGCGCAGACAAAGGATGTTTCAGCTGTTATCGCTCAAATCCCTTTTAATGGGTTTCCGAAAAAAAGCGGGCGTTCCTTATGGCAAACTTTGAGGCTCTTGTACGTGATCCGCAAGGATTGGATACGTGGAAAGAAGGGACTTTCCCCACTATACATCCCGGCGGTTGGTCATGAAGGGGAATTAGCGGTTATGGCGGGAGGAGAAGCGGCCAAAACCATTGCCGGCATGCAATCCAAAACATGGCGAAACGAAGTGGCACCACGGGGAATATGGGAAATGATCAAATATAAGCCAAACAGTACAGCCAATCAAATCGAAGCATCCGTTTTGATTTGTTATGGGGAGTTCGATAAGGAAACGCAGGGCCCCCAAACGGCAGAGCTTATCAAAAGCCTTCCTAAAGCGGAGGTGAAATCGTACCCCGTTACGCATTTCGAATTTTATGAGCCCGGTATTCGGGAGCGGATAATATCCGATCAGATCGATTTTCTCCAGCGGAATTTTTCCGTAAATCCTACCACCCAATAGAGGAGGATTCGGTTCTATTCTGTTACAATGGAGATACATCCTTATAGAAACGAAGCTGAATATATGAAAATTGAACTAGGACAACAACAAATAGAATGTCATGTAGAATACGGCCCGCGCCAAAAGATGTCCATCCATATCGATCCTTCAGGTCTGGTTACGGTAAAGGCGCCGAATCATACAGATGATGATGTGGTGTTAAACGCCGTAAGGCAGTATGGGGATAAGATTTTGAAACAACTGCAAGCGATTGAGGCCGCTCGAAATGCTCCGAAGGTGAAAACATACGAAGAGCGTGGAAAGTTTCTGCATCTTGGCCAATATTATTCGCTTGATGAGTTAATCGAGACCCATGGGCTGACGGAAGATGCGCTCCAACAGGAACTGAAAAAGTTCTACTTTGCCAGCTGCAAGAAGGTGATCGGGGAAAGGATTAAGATCTATCAGAAGCAGCTGAAAGTCTCGCCTAAATCCTTCACCATTGAGGAGTCGCGAACGAAGTGGGGCAGCTGCAGCTCTTCTAAACATCTCACCTTCAATTACCGTCTTGCGATGGCGCCCCTTGAAGTCATTGACTATGTGGTCATTCATGAGCTCTGCCATCTCATTCACATGAATCATGATCGCTCTTTCTGGCGACTCGTTGGCAGCGTGATGAAGGATTACAAAGCGAAGGAAGCGTTCCTCGCGAAGTATGGACACGCCATGACTTTATAATATGATGGAGAAGTGTCGGGGGACAAGAACATAGTCCCATTGAAGTCGCTAATATAGCGGCTTTTTTGACTTGTCGGTACAAGTTCTTGTCCCGAGTCAAGGACAAAAACTTGTACCGATTGCCGTAAAGAATAAGTAGTTGGTCCGATTACCGATTAGATAAGTATCTAAACTAGTTGAAATACTTCGAGTTTTTGGAATATGGAAACACAGTGCATAAAGCTGTGTAATCGAGAATATTTCCATCTACATCTACTTGCAATTTAACCCGGCCATGTCGATAGCACCTGTATCAACCGTAAGTACCCCATCTTGCTCCAGTAGTTTAGGGCATCCTGCAGGAATAACAATTGGATTATTAATTACCGTCACTTCGAGCACTTCGCTGTACAACGTATCGAGCCCGGCTCTTGCTTGCTCTGGAGTAGTTGAGTATACACCTCGTACGTCAGCTTCTGTTGTTTTTGCTTTGAGAAGTAAAGGAACTGTCTAAGCTATGGGAAGTAACGGTAACGCTATGGCGGGGGGGAAGTTGGTTTCTTGGCCCTCTCTAAACTGTGATACTCCCACTACCCCGATATGCAGCCGGGTTCTAGAACGAACTCAACAATGGTTATTAAGAGGCTGGGCACGCATCCTCCTGGTTCTTGGGACTTTACCGACATTCAGAGTAATATCAGTTTCCAAACGGGTGCGTTGAAGTATTATAAGTATTACAGCTTTTCTAATGGTACAAATGATAACTTGATGACACAAGTCACCAATTATGATGGTGGGGTTAATGGGCAAGCATACGGTGACAACAAAGGTCACTATGGTGTTAAAAACAAAGTGAAGATTACTTTTAAAAACACATCAACAACAGAATGTCGGAAAATTAATGTGTTTGTTACTTCACTAGTAAATCTTTTTGGAGGGGCAATCCAATAGCATAACATTTCTGTCGTTCATGTCCCCGCCTTAAAAGTGGGGACCTCTGCTCAAGATATGGTTCAGGTTGTGACATTTTCACTAGCACCTAACGCGTCGGCGACCTACGCATTTACTACTTCGACTGCTGGATCACTGTCTACTCCTGGAGTTATTGTTGCGATTCAGACTCTAGCACCCTAATGACTAAAAAAGAGAGACTCTATTTTCGTGATATGGTCATAGCTCCGTCAAGTAGACAAAAAAAGAAACTATTAAGCGGCGACCTTTTCCCGAAATTCAATCGGGGAGAGGTCGCCGAGTTTGTTTTGGAAACGCTGCTCGTTATAAAACAAAAGTACTGACGGTTTCCGGTCAGCAAATGGACGCTTCTTGCGAATCACGGAACGAATGCGCAGCTCTCTCTCATTAAGCGGCGTACCTTCTTGTGATTCACCACCAAGCCTTCTTTTCCTAAAGCGGTTCGCATACGCGTGTAACCAAAATAAGGGCGGATTTCGATGTATGCCTAGAATGTGTGCTTTTAGAACCGCATCCCGGTCTGCTCGCTTCATTCTGCTGGCGAGTGTCCTTCCCCATTTGTAATACCCTGCACGTGAAATCTCAGCGATCCTGCAAAGCCAAGTCACGGGAGCCCACTTGCTTATTACTTGAACCGGGCTTCGAAATCCAGCTTCCCTCCCGTGCAAGTTCGGATTGAGCTTTTTTAGGTACTCCACCTGCGCTTTCAAAAAGGCATTCTCTTCTTCGCACTACTAAAATGCTTCTTGGTCCAGCGTCCTCGGAAATCCTCTAAACTTTCCCCGTTTTGATGCTTACGCACCCATGTTATGATCTGGCTTTCGCTCTTGATGCCCAACTTCTCCATGATACGGCTGTATGGCCAATGTTCTACCACTCTAAGACGAACAGCCTCTTTCTTCGTTTCTTCGCTATATCGATTAAAAGTTTGACCTTTCTTCGCTGACATAACAAAATTCCCCTCCGGTTCCAGTGTTGAGTTCATTTTAACATGATCTCTTTTTTCACTGTCTAACTTGAGGGGATAATACCAATAGAGGCTCTCTATTTATTCTATTTATTATTATTAGTAAGACCTGGGAAGAGCGTATGTTCGTTAACATCAAACAGTTTGGTTTTTTTCATGGATTTAATTTTGCCTTGAGCGATTTCAATGTCCCATTCTTCTCCAAAGAGCTTTTCTTCTTGAATGATTACTCTTACTCTCACCTTAAGCGTTTCCTTGGTTTGCTGAGCATCGACAATCTCATAATCAATAATGGATGGATACATACCGCCGATAGGAATCATGTCAAATCCTTCAACTGATATTGATTTGATTAACTCATCATCACGAGTATCAAAACCAACGATATAAAGCGCAATAAGATTTTTGACTTGTGACCAGCTGCTGCTAGAGATATCAAGGTTTTGATTCCAGACATCTTCCTGTAGGTCTGACTTACTACTCTTTATTGAAACCATTTGATTTTTCTCGTCCCAAGTTACATTAGCACCCAAAGCCTTCGAGATGAAGCTTATCGGGACCATAACTCGATTGTTGCTCATCTGCGGGGCAACATCCGATTTAATTTGTTCGCCATTTACGACGATTTTGATCGCTCCCTTTGCAAAGATCCCCACCGCAGCTGTTAAAGCGATGACTATTGCAAATAACGAAATAACTAACTTCTTTTTCATTAATATCCCTCCACGTTAAATGTCGTACATAAAAAGGTGTAAAAAATTGGATATATCTTCAATTTTTTAACCATAAAAATTCATTTGATACATTTATTGTGAATGTAAATGAAGTTAATTCCAATCGGGTTAAATATACACCAATTTTATTTATGCTATTGAATATAAACCTAATTAAACTTATGTCCGCTACAATTCGTAAAGGCTTCCCATCATGAGGCTCTTTTATCTTGTTCAGTGGAACAGGATTACTTCTGAAAAATATCCTCACTGGAGAAGTATTACGCACCCATCATTCAGGCATCCGTTTAAGCAAACCTTGTTTAGCAGCTAGAAAGTAATTGTCCAGTATATCAAGCAAATGATTACGCTCTTCCTGAAGGAGGGGATGTGTATGAATTATTAAGCAGGAATATAACCGAGATTCATCGACAATATTTAGAGAGTTTTATTCTCCACCGATCACAAATTCGCCAATTATGTTCTTTCCTGTTTTGTCATAAAGCGGTACGGTCCAAGACCCTGGGTTGTTTTTGCGATACTCAGCAGCCTCACGAGGGTTACTTACATGAGATTCAAGCTCGGATGCGTATATATACCCTTCAGTGCCATCTGTACCAGTTGCAGCGATTAAGTCCGGTTCTACGCCATACAGCTCATATATATCAGCTCCGTAAGTAAGTCCATATTCATTTACTGGATAAACATCTTTTGCTGATACAGATGGCTGATTAGGATTAACTGCCTTTACTACTGAAGAGTTATTGGGGTTAACAGACTGATGTGTTACCCCTGAAGAGTTAATAGGATTACCATTTTGTTGCGCTGTCGGCAAAACTGTTTTATCAGAAGACAAACCTTTAGGAGTTAGGATAAAAAATGCAATGCTGCTTAATGCAATGACGGAAACTAATATTATTCTGATTTTCTTGTTCATTCTATTTGAGCCTCCTAAGTTTGTTTGTAGAATCTTCAAATTAAGCTCAAGCTTAAGAACTAATTTAGACCAGGTATTATTTTGCGAATAGTTCAATGAATTTTCAATTTGGTTTCTACAAGTTTTGTTTTTACTTGAGTGTACCTAATATATACAACGTAAAAAGCGACGCTCTGGTTATGATTTTCTGATCATTTTATCACCAAGGTACCTTAGAATTGGCGTGTGCAGATGTGATCTGCTTAGGGAAGTTTTATATACAATAACATCGCAATTGCTAGTTGAACTTTAAAGAAAAAAATACCGAGAAACCCAAATGGGGATTCTCGGTATTTTTTAGAAGTATTATGTTGGCATTGGAACCGCATTTAATTAAGGTCTTAAGAGTAAAGGTGTCATCATTCGATTTTTTTCACATGAGTACTAATCTCAAATTGTCCGATGATGTTTTTGTTTTTATCATACAGAGGAATAAATTGGGTAGGCTGAATAGTTGAGTTATACTGCATTGCTTCCTCAAGAGAAGTTACATTTGACTCCAAATCAGCTGCGCGCACATAACCCTCAGTACCGTCAACACCTTCTGCAATT
Source organism: Paenibacillus sp. QJM3NY_38 (assembly GCF_056173265.1). Lineage (NCBI taxonomy): Bacteria > Bacillati > Bacillota > Bacilli > Caryophanales > Paenibacillaceae > Paenibacillus > Paenibacillus sp. QJM3NY_38. The sequence continues at coordinate 4,042,440 of NZ_CM149665.1, read as the reverse complement.
AAATAATCAAGTTCCTCACCATTAAGAGTATATAAGCCAGATCCAAAAGTTTCACCTTCCTCATTCACTTCAACCTTTTGAGGTAGATGTGGGGCGAGACTAAATGTTTCATATGGCGACCTTACTCCTTCAACCGATCGATAGTATCCAGTGTTACCATTGTAGAATTCTGCTTTTCCATGACTATAGTAAGTGCCTTTTTCTGGGTAACCGCGAGTTTCAACCATAAAACCAGAAATATTTTCATCGTTGTGAACCATTGCAGATGATGCTTTTAATGTACCTGAACTTGAATAAAGTCTGGCTTGCGCCCCGTAATAACTTGCATAAGGGAAACCAAGAGTAATCTTAATAATTGTACCAGCTTGCATGTATGTAGTGCCAGAAATTGTTCGTGTATATACATGAGATTGAAACTCATACTTCCTGTTGTACTCCTCTACCTGAGTCCATGGGGACATAGCTGCAGAAGCTACGTTAGAAAATACAGTAAGAACTGAAATGACGAAAAATAAATTAAGAACAATTTTGCTCAAACGCTTCATACTTGAAAACATCCTTTCGTCCGATAATATTTTTTTCAATTAGACTTTGATAATTTTTCTGATAAAATTCTTCTAGCCATTTTATTCTATAGTGTTAAACCTGGCTCATGGATGTTTTTAGATATTTCAAGAAGCATAATGAAGAGTAATAAAATCCTAATGAAACTTTTAGTGCAAAATGAACAGATCAGTTCTTTTTGCACGGTTACAACCGTAAAACTCGCTTACTATAACCAACCGTTAACTCATACACATCACCTCCTTAAATGATCGAAAGTCCAGTCTCAAGTGTGAATGTTTTTATGATCAGATATATTTCAATAAAAACTCGATAAATATCATCATGAGACAATCTTGGTGATTAGAGACTTAAATGCTTCTATTGTTTATAACGCAGAACTTTGGATGATGGTTATGGAATAATTTGAAAATATTTGAAAATTTGTGATATCAATTGGTGTATGAACTACCAACACCTTAGTGCCAAAAATTATTTTTTATGATTGAAGTTTTTTAGCTCGTATCTTCTATTTATGAAATACAAGGAGAGGAGAGAGCAAAACGAGTTCTAGATGCTTGGAAATTTGAAGGAGGTCTACTCCTCTATACTGGCCATTCAATTAACGAATGATCTAATTGAATTATTGGCATACATGGAATTCCTACTCAGTTGTTACTTATAAGATCATCACATCAAAAAAGTTAGAGTCTAACTGCAATAAAAAAGGACCAGTAAATAACTGGCCCTGCATGAAGAGGTCATATGGTATTAGCTGATAAACATACTAGTTAATAATTTTTCAACGTTCAACCCAAGAACTACTACTTTTTCGGCTCCGTTTTGTATTACTGTATAGGGAACACCTTTGATCTGACTTTTCAATTCCAGGTCTGACATTGAGGAAACATCGACCTCCTCGAACTGAACCTGATTGTTTCTCATCCATTCCTTAATACGAGTACAGTTCACACAATCCTAAACGTGTATAAACCGTTACTGCACGCTTTTGGTTTTTTAGAAAAAGGGGACACTTGGATTTGAACCGAGGATGAAGGTTTTGCGAACCTTTGCCTTATTCTCTTGGCGATATCCCCAAATTTAGTTATCAAAGAGAGTTTCGTCACCAAGATCACAACCTGTATTGAAAAGAAATATGGGATGTTGTTAAATTTTTTCCTTCTCACACTTTTATAGTTAGTAAATTAAAGGCGAGAGAAGGAGAAGATTATGATGGATATCCACCAAATGGTTAGTTTGTTAAATCATGAAGTTTTGGATAGCAGTGCTGAGAAAAATAATGGCCTCGATATGATTCATTTGGAGCTATGGGAATGTTGTTAAGGCTAGTAGTTATTACTACACATTTTCATTGAACGAATATTTATCCATGAATGATCTCATTCCCGTAAGCTATATAAGGAAAGTATTTACGTTACAGAGGCCAAGGGACGTTCCGGACAACTGATCTTACGACGTACTCACCGGTTACAGAATTGATGGCCTTGCTGGGTGGAACCGTTGATGGCAAGAACGGCAAGATTACCGTTACTTAACAAAAGAAATCCTACACCTTGGACCACAAAAATCAAATCGCACAAACTACCCTACCAGAGAGCTTGTGACTGGTATCGGTCTAAAGCTGTTGACCCCCAAAAGCAACGCGCAGACTGCTAATGATTAGAAGGATTTTCAAATCTGCGAATAGCGATCGGACGTATTCAAGTTGCTCTAAAACATCAGAGAATCGCCAGGTAACGGAGAAGACTAAACGAAAACCCACCGTGTGAGGTGGGTTTTCGTTTAGTCTTCGACTGATCAAACAAAATAGTATGTTCGGGTGTATGGGACGGTTTGGGCTACGATATACGGATATTCAATCTTGGGAATTTGAGGCGTATGGTCCTGAACAGTGAGCATCAGATATCCGGATTCGTAGTTGATCAATGAGCAAAGGACACATTCTCGTCAGTGGTGTGTCCTTTACTTATGTTATCAGCATCCATAATGAAACAAAATTAAATTGAAACTATTCATATCTTAAATTCGGATTAACTATCCTCTATTAACAGAGTTTAAACGATCTTACTTTCGATAAACTTTGTGTAAAGCGTGGTTATGTTATTGCGTTTCTGGGAAGTTCACAAACGAAACGTTAGAAAAGCATAACTAAGTTCATGATAGATGCGTTATTTATTGGAGAGGGACAATTACACCGACTAGGTTGATATTAACTTAATTACTTAAACTATAAATATATTGCTTATTTTACAAATATAAACTCTTGTGTTAAGGTTTTTTTGTAAACAATTCCAATTGTTAGGAGGTTTTGAGATAGAAGATACAATAAACTAAAGTTTCATATTAACGATTGAGGAGGATTTTTCAATGAAAAAAATGCTTGTAACAATGTTAGTGGTCATATTGACATCTGTAGGTTTACATACTGGTAGTGTCTCTAATGTAGAGGCTGCTGAAAACGATTGGGTGAATGGATTTCCGCCATATTCTGAAATTGTGAATACAGACTCAATTCTAAGTGAACTTACTGAGGAAGAATATCACGAGGCAGTAAGAAATGCTATTCCTATAGAATCATTGATGGTAGAACCCACAGAAACTCAACCAGAAGGAAATATTAAACCTATGGCTAATATGTCTTGGGCTTTTGATAATTTGCAACCACCCGGTCCATCTGGTGGGGCCCACTTCTCAGGTGAATTCACTTCTTCAGCAACTAAATTCAAGATTACTGTTGTTCAGTGGGCTACTAATAGTAACAAATCCCCCCAAGTGAATTATACACTCGTTAACAGAGATTATTTTGGAAAGCCAGTCCTCATCTATGGAAGATTTACACACACGAACACCACAGCAGAGATATGGAACGTACCTCCTGGTACATACCAAGTAATGGTAACAAATTTGAACGATTATGCAATTTCAGGGAATGGATATATTGATGCTATCTTCTAAGTATTTCCTCAACAACAAATAACATCTTAGAAGGGGGGAGTGATCATGAATAAGAAGTATTTAAGAAGATCTATAATCATTGCATCATGTTGTCTTGTATTAATGAGCGCTTTTTTTATAATTAGAGAACTTATAGATAATAAGCAAGTTGTAGACTCGACTATTAATGATAATGACACCACTCCACCAAAAAAAGAAGATTGGCAAATTGAATACGAAAGAAAAGCTCGAACGGAACCAGCGGAAAGGGTAGTAACTGAATATGGAGATTTTTATTATGCTCCTTTTCCAAAACAATTTCCAAGAGATGAAGTCGCTAACCTAGATATTGATGAGGAAGTGACCGAAGATACAAACCAGGTAATTGAAAGAGGTTATTTTTACGAAAAAAAATAAAGATAATTTCATCGAATACGGTTTTCTCCGGTCTAACATTCAAAGATGAAGGACTAGAAGGTGAAAAGGTATTGTTTTATCGGTACAAGTTCATATCCCGAGCCAAGGGCATGTCGAGGGACAAGAAGATTGTCCCATTGAAAGTCGCTATTTTAGCGGCTTTTTTTTTTCAGAACAAGCTTTATCCCGAGCCTAACTTGTTCCGATTGCTGTAATGGACAAGAACATGTTCCTATTTCCGATTAGATGAATTTGGAGAAAAGGAAATACTATATTCCCGTGGGCTTCTTTTGATTTTTTCAGGTAGCAACAATTGTACATATTATGCTGAATATTAATCAATAAACTGCTGACACAAAAAGCTCGCATATATAAAAAACCGGAGGTTTTGGCGGATGAGGTCGTACGTCTATTTTTATACGGAATTGCAGAACCATAGGAATTTGCCTTGGGAGGGGGAAAATTGTAAGCAGATAAAAAAAATTAATGGCCATCATTCTGGCTTTCTTATTGATCCCAACAGTGGTCCCAGAACTGAACGGAGGAAAGGTCCATGCTGCAAGCAGCGGTTATATCATCAACACAGCAGCAGGCAAAGGTACCAATGATTAGTCGGGGGATGGGGGACCTGCCGCGTCGGCTGAATTGAATTACACTAGTGGAGTGGCAGTAGACAGTCGCGGAAATCTATATATCTCGTACTACTTTAACCACCGTATAGGAAAGTTGATGTATCAGGAAAATAAGCACGGTAGCAGGTACGGGGAGCTATGGCTATTCGGGAGACGGAGGACCGACGTTCTCGGCAATGTTGAGTTATCCGGATGGAGTGGCGGTTGACAGTAGCAGGATACATCGGGGAAGATCAGTACGATAGCGGGTACAGCGATGCTATTGGCGGGACCCCTAGTAGAAAATATGGAAGCTGCAATAGAAAGTGATGGGGGTCAGTATATATTTAGTCAGAGACTGTTGTACTATGCAAACTGTCTCTATATAATGGATGCTTTTGAGGGAAAGCAGACGAATTATACGTAATTCTGCTCCAATTTCTATATTGTTGTATCAGTAGAAAACTAAACGAAAACCCACCGGATGAGGTTGACCGCATCGGTGGGTTTTCGTTAGATAATTAGCTTGTCATCACAAGCCGTAATATTCACCACTCCGCATAATTTCTCATTTCCTACATATATGAGGTACACTTATATTAGTTCAAACACGACAGAATGGTTCCGGGAAGTAGCTGTCCAAATGTTGAATTCGCGTGCTCTGCAATAAAAAATCTTTGCCCACCCTTAGGGGTGGGCAAAGATTTTTTTATGCTTATTATTCATCCTTATTGATTGTTACGAGAAATTGGATGTTCCAATTCAGAGTGCCCCATGAAACTTTCTAAGGCTTTTCCATCAATAAGAAGTTCTAAGTTATTTAGCTCCTCAAATTGAAACATTGTCTCTTTTAATGCATCCAAAGCTAACAATTCACCACCAGATCCTAGTCTTGCATCATCAGGAATATGAACATCTATTGCTAACACTCCATCATGGAATTTCATAGAGTTTAATTCGATTTTACTCCATAAAGATACAAGATCAGAATGACTTTTACTTTGCAAAGCTTTAAATACCTTCTCATACTTATCTATACTATTCGAATAATTTATTTCTGTCTTACTCTGTTTTAACTCCGTTACTTGAGAATCAACGTAGTAAACAAAAATCTCTTCAGTTTGATTATTAACTTGATCTACTGCCTTATCAGTTCCATTTACTGCAGAGTTAATCTCCTGGTTGGGAACTGAAGAAACCCCTGACTTTGTAGTAGGCTTACTTCCACAGGCTACTCCAGCCATTGCTATGATACATAACAGAATAGAAATGCACACACTTTTTTTCATATTAGCACATCCTCATGGTTTTGCTGTTATTCCCACATATTCTTTGATCCCATCAACGATAGCTTGAGCTGCTTTATCTTGAAAGGAATCTGAAAACAATGCTACTTCTTCTTCAGGGTTACTTAAAAATCCAATTTCTAAAAGGACTGCCGGCATCGTTGTTTCTCTAATGACTTGTAGGCTACCATTTTTCACACCACGATCTTTTAGCCCTATGGCTTCGATCAAATGCTTATGAATTACATCAGCTAAATTTTTACTGCTACTACGTTGGTAGTAGAAAGTCTCTGTACCTGTTGTCTGGGGTGAAGCAGCCACGCTATTACCATGTATCGATACAAATACATCAGCCTTTAATTTATTAGCCAACTGGACACGCTCTGTGCGAGTGGGATATACATCTTCCTCACGAGTCATGACAACTTCTATCTCAGGCTCCTTTAAGAGCAGTGCTTGGACTTTTAGAGACAAGGATAAAGTAAAGTCTTTTTCATGTTTATTGGAAAAACTGGTTGTCCCAGGATCTCTTCCACCGTGCCCAGGATCGATAATTACGATTTTTTTACCTGAAACAGGAGGCACAGGCTCAGTACTACTGATCTCACCAGAAATATTCAGATCAAGAATCAACTTATCTTGAATAAACTGTGGAGTATATTCTACAGCACTTATATTATTCAACTCAATTACAATTCGAACCTGCGCTGGATCATGATTAAACAAGGAATACCTTATTTCTGTAAGATTAGGTACCTCACTTATATCTAACTTACCTATCGATTTTGAATTTAGAGATTCAGCCATATTTCCGAATGTAGTATTGGGCAGATCAACGACTATCCGATCAGGGTTCGTCAATTTAGAGATTACTGGGGTAACCTCTTTATCTAAAGAAACAACCAGCTGATTGTTTGCATAATTAATTTCATTAACATGGTTTAACTCAGATTCATATTCCTCACCAGTTGTAGGGAGAGAGGGCTGTGTGTTGTTACTATCCAAAGTGACTATTTTGTCTGTGTTGTTCCATCTTACTTTAAGTCCCATCTCTTCACTAACGAATCGTATTGGGACAACGACTGTGTTTTTTATAATTTGAGAGTCAATATTCAGGATCTTTTGGTCATTATTAACCATAACTTCTTTTTTACCAACTGTTAAAGAGATTACTTTAGAGTTTTGCTGTATCTTCACATTTTGAGTTTTTTGGTTCCAGTCAACTTTAAACTTCAAATTTTCAGCAACTACCCGAATGGGGATCATCACGTTATTTTTAACGTTTACAACCTCAACATCCTCAGGAAGAGCAATTTCTTGGCCATCTAAAATAATTTTAGTTTGGTTAGATGCAGCATCACTATGATGCGGTAGTGCTATAAAAAAAAATACACTAAATAGAATTAAAAGAATGGATTTCTTCATTTTACACCTCAGTTTAATTTCTGCTAATTGTTTTTCATGAGCATACCTACAACTAATTATCCAGTGTAAAAAAACACCATGGATTCTCTCGTCTACATCTATTATATTGACAAGATTTAAGGAGTTACTTATAAAAGACCATCCTTATTATAATCCTGTTATTAAGTACATTTCTTACAGATATGCATAACGGGAGTTGCGAAAGTAGAAGAGAAAAATCAAGTAATTTCGTCATTATTCACCTCCTAAATAACGGAATCCTTAAGAACCATAAAATCCATTAGATGATGAGCTTACTTGCAGAAATAAAGTTTTCGACAGCATCGTATTGGACATTTCTATGATAACCCATCCATATTATAAGACGTATGATCCATTAATAAAGTAACGATATTTCGGATAATAAATATCAAATAAATAATTTTCTATTCAAACCTATCACTGTCTATTGTGTTTTCAGTACATAATTTAAGTACCTAGATGTTTAACGAATCAATGTTTCCAAAAGGAGCAGCTAAAAACTCCAACCGCAAATCTCACAGTGCGATTGGAGTTTTTTTATTGTTGTGATTTGATCCAGCGAATTTATTGAATTTGGCGAATGAAATCGTTTAAATAAGTATCAGTGCGAAAGCAATCTGGATCAGTCAGTTTCAGCGAAAACCATACTCAGTCAGGTAAGTTTTTTGAACCCAACCCGATTTTTGAAATTTTTCGCTATAAACATTAACCCAAGTTACCCCACCAACCACGACTTGTTCATTGCCGTTCACCAAGTCTCCGGCGTAAAGGGATCCAATATATGCTCCGGTAGGTGATGGGGTTGCTCTCATATTACAAGCCGCATTGATTCTCCACGTAGTACTCAAAATGGAAATATCTCCAACTTCTGAAGTGATTTTAGAATCTTGTGTAAATTGAGAATTAAAATTGATTGGATCAGTACTATCAGATGCAAATGCACCTGTTGCAGGAAGTACCATAGCTGCTGTCATCAAAGAAACTGCGACAATTTTTTTCATCATTTGATCTCCTTTGTTTGTACTAGAATCTGTAAATACATTAAAAACCTAGAGTTTTTCTCCTTTCTATCACTATTCATCCTATTAATTCCAGTCAAGAACATGCATAATATAACATATATTTCTATTATTTGTAAATAAGTAATGTTACAAATAGTTCTGGTAGACAATCAACAATGTTACGGTAACAGGGAATTCCTGATGAATACTTATTTGTTGACAAGTCCAGCGGAAAAATGTCGACCGGCCTGAATATCAGCTCCTGAAGCGTATTTTACGTGAAGGCGATACCTTGTTTGTTAAGTCTATCAACAGGTTTGGCTATAACATGCGAGAGATCCTAAAAGAGTGGCAATGGTTGATTGATGCCAAGATACACGTTGTTGTGATCGACATCCCTATTCTTGATACAAGGAAGTATGAAAACCTGACCAATTAGAGATATTCGCACTATGAATGTGGTGTGGTGAACTTTACGAAACAGATATGTAACTACACTCCGCACAGTAGGAAAATAATCTATTCAAAGCTAGACAAAGACATTCAACTAGAAATCCACAAACACAGTAACCGTTTCAGGTATACAGATAATGTCGAATATCATGACAACAGGTTATCAAAATATTCTATGCAAAATGGCAAATGTGCAGTAACCTGGTCTGTTTTTTCGAGCAGAAGAGGTAAACTGACACCAACGGCTCCCACTTCGGGAACCGTCAGCCGGTTACTTCCTTTATATTGAGGGTATCAATCATATGATATTCCTTATTTTAGAAATCTATGGTATATTATGTATGTTCCTTATTAGATATAAATAAGAGAATAGTAAATGCAAAGGAGAATTGTATTTTTTTAAAAAAAATTATAATTCAAAGGAGATCCTCGAATGAAGAAAAAAATTGTAATCGTCTCATTGCTGGCAGCAACTATGGTAATTCCTTCTACAAGTGCATTTGCATCCGATAATTCTACTGAAGTAATCAATCCTAATACACAATTTACGCAGGAATCTCAAATCACTTCGGGATCGGGAGATGTAATTACTCCTATGTCTATTGACTATAGAGTCAATGCAGCTTCAAATTTCAGAGCAACCCCATCTCCTACCGGAGCATATATTGGATCTCATTACGCTGGGGATCTTGTAAACGGAGGTCATGATTCAGTCGTTGTGGATGGAGTAACCTGGAAAAATGTTTATAGCTATAAATTCCAAAAATGGGGTTGGATACAAAGCTATTACCTTGACGAAGTTTGATTAACATCATAGTGGTGAAGGATGGATCTATAGATCCAGATTACTACTGCTGAAAACCGTTAAGTATCTTGATCTTATAATTTAGCTAGATCTAATAACTCAAACATTAAAAGAACTCCAGTCGCAATGTGCGGTTGGAGTTCTTTGGTTATTTCTAATTGGATACATTGGAAGTTAATTGAAACACTTTGGAATTTTTATTTATCATTCTTTTCCTGCAGTCTTCTTAAAAGCTCTCCCTCGGCAAAATCAGAATCCACATCAGTTATTCTCCAACTAAATTTAAAACTATCATCTGAAACGGTGAGTTCAATAGCAGCCTTAATCTTATAATCTTGGTTAAACATTCGGCCATATTTTAAGCTTGAAGTATTCATCTGGAAAATCATTAGTTTCTTGTTCTCCGCAAAACATGTTCTCATAAAAAGGCATATTCAAAGTGGAGTTAGGAATATCACGGAGACCACCAGCCTCTCCTTTTATAAACATAGTACTGGTAAACTAATCCTTGACCATGATCAGCTTGATGGAAATTTGGGAAGGCACCATTATAAGGGCATGACTGTAGTCATTAACCGCTCTAAATCTTTCAGCAATACCATTTGGATTTCCTAAATCAAATCAGCAGCCTTAACATCCTTCCCATCCACATATTCTGATTTAAAAAAGTAAAAACCATACAGGGCCGTTAAGAAAAGTAACGAACGCCTCACCAAGCCTTCCAGCTGTCGTTATGCCTTTTCCTTTGCAAGTGGACACGCTGCCAGAACAATACCAGAACGACGCTCCGGGTCACCTGCAACGACCGAGGGAAGGTGTTTGTACTCTGACAATCCCCTAACATGACTACTCGGTTAGTTGATTTCAAACCAGCCACCCCTTGTCCTCAATTCTAAATCCGAGATAATTGTAAGATCTTTGCTCAATTTCAGCCTAGATGAGCCCCCAAAGCAGGTGATATCCTCTACAAACAAACTCAACTTCTACCCCAAGACTTGTTTTTTTGTTTTCATAAACCTTTAAACCATTCAATGGTCGATCACTACATTTGTCAGTTCATAAGTTTTCACATCTGATCGAGAAAGTTGAGCTCGATCGTTCTCAAGGATATCGAGTAGAAGCGGGAGTAATATATAATCCTTCACTAATTTGGTTTCGTCCAACTTTAATCCGACACTCATATTTTTTTACACCTCAAATAAAGGAACGTATGTTTGTATTATAATCAAACATACGCTCCCTAATCAATGGATGAATTTGTTATAATTTGCGATGCGTAATTGAGACGCTCAGAGAAGTTGTAAAATCATAAAGGAACACTACGATTAAATTCCCTAAAAAATATTTGGCAATTAGAATAAGTCTATTCTTGTCCAATTTATATCAACACCGAAAAGAATGAATTTCTCGGATAATCACGATTGAATTAATTTGGTACATAAACACCTGAAAATACTTTTTTATCCTAATTTTATTTTTTTATGTAACTTTTTTGGTTTATTGGTGTTTATTAAAATGAATACAATTACTTCCATACCAGGAAAGGGGACCATAACACACATGGAGAAATGAACGCGGCATGGTTGCACCACAAAAAATAAAAATCAAAGGAGAAGTGAAGATGTCTAAGTATCTGAAGGCCATGACTTTAAGCACGGCTATGCTCCTGACCTTATCTACAGGTGTTGTTGTTGCTTATCCAGACGTGTTGCAAAGTTATACCGCAAAAACCGAGATAGAAATTCAAAATGAATTAAAGAAACTTGATAAGCAGGAATTCGTGACTGAATTTGACGAAGTCTCTAAAAAAATTGATCCCGTGACAAATGTTGATGAATTAATTCCTTTTGCAGCCGAACTTTTTGATCGAGATGATGAATTTTCAAATGAAGAGCTTTTATCTCTAATTAAAGATACGGAAAAAACAACGGTAACAAGAAATGCTATGTTGGAATTGTATCAAGCGAAGAACAAAAACAATGGAAATAATGAATTGAAGGAGCTGTTGAAAGATAAATCTTTTGACAGAGAAATACAGGAGAAAATCATCGCAACAACCCATTTTGAAAAAGCGGATGTTCCTTTATTAGAATCCTTGGTATTGGACCAAGAGGAAATGCTTTCGTTTCAAGCCATGAAACAACTTAGATCTTTAGATAAAGGGCTGGCGTTAAGTCTTTCGCAGGATATCCTTAACGAATATAAAAATTATCCCGAGGAAAAAATCTCCGCTGCACTGAAGGCAACCTCTCACTTAATTAAGAGCAACAACAATGGAAAGGCCAGCCTATCTCAAAACTCACAAGAAACTGAACTGATTAATATCAGCCTTGATATTATCAATTCAGAAAATTATAGTCCTAAATTGAAAGATTCAGCGTTCTTTGCGACATCGGATTTGAGATCAAAAGAGGCAATCTTAACGATCCTCAAACAAAGCAATGTCGATCGTGAATTAATTGTTTACGCAATTGACCAGAACTTTGATGTTTTAAATGAGATTTTGTTAAATAATCCTAGCTTAGAAGAGATTGAATTAATCATCAATGCTATGGAGATGCATCCTATAACCGATCTCTACGATTCATTAAATACTGTGATATCGACCGTTGAAGATGATAACTTGCGCGAACGTGGAGAAAAGGCACTTACTCACATTAAAGAAGAAGGTACCAAAGGAAATCATAAATGGTTGGATAGCGTAGGAGGTGGGAAATAATATGAAAAAAACAAAATTGGGAGTAAAACTTGCTTTGGCTGCATCTTTCATGATTTCTGCTGCAGCGGGTCTTGGATCAAATAATGTCGATGCAGCAACGGGCAATCAAGGTTATGCTATCTATAGAGATGGTGTTTTCTTTAATGCAACAGACCATGCCGGCATTATGAATAAGCCAGATACAAATTCCTACACCAATCCAATCATTCATCATTCGGGCTCAGGTTATGTGGATTTCACCACATATGTAGGATTTTTAAATGGTAAAAACTTTATTGGGGTATATCGTCCGAATGGAACTGTAACTTCAGCCAATAGAGATACATTTGTTGGGACTGCTAGAACATTGCAAACTGAAAATATTACGTACAGTCTTGCGTTCCAAGTCAACTACAAAGACTTTGAAGTCGGGACTTATGTTGAACCGAGCGAAATCACAGAAATGAGATGTGATGGCGTTGTAGAATATATATATGAATGGGCAAACTTTAAAGTATTTGGAAGCAGTACAAACTGGGATGTTTCAAAAGCCACACTTGCAAATAAAGATGAGCACAGAGCGACTCAAGTGACCCCACGGACTCAGAAAAATTACCTCACCCTGGTTCAGACGAGTAAACCATGATTTTAAAAATATTTTTAGGCTTACTTCTTAGTGTACCATTCACAATTATTAATTTCAGTGCTTACTTAAAAGGCAATCCACCATCAACTCTGCATTTAGTGAGCACATTACTCTTTTTGCTTTTGTGGATGCTATGGGGTTTTTACATTAATTTTAGGGACAAAGAGAGCACTAGTTTTATGAAGTTTAGCTCCGTTTACTGTCTTGTCTCTATTGCTTGTGTTTTTGTAATGTATCTCATAGATTCAATCCTTTTTTCAATACCTGTAGGAATAATTATCTTAGGGCCTGTATATGGGCTAAGATATTTCTTGCCCTCGGTTTCATACGAAGCATTTGGATACATTTGCGTAATAGTCGTATATGCTGTCAGTCTGATTGGTTCTTTAATAGGATATGTATCAAGCAAAAATGTCGTGAAATAGTTAAAGCAATAAACGAGCACGTGCCGATTAAGTATCGGCACGTGCTTTTTAAGTTTGGCCTGAAGAACAATGAAGACCATCAATGTTAAAATAACCGGATTTCGGAAGTCATAATTTATACTTATGGGGAACTCTTTTTAGTAATTTCAAGTATTTTTCCCGCTCCGACTGTATAACGAAGTTCATGGTAGGGAATGATATTAATCACCTGAAATCCAGGTATTATAAGAGGGCCGCCCGAAAGAGGAACGGGCTCGAAGAAACTGCACAGAATGTGTTAGCATGGACGTAAACAAGCAGCTGAGATTTGGCCAAACGAAACGAATCAAGGTCATTAACAAAAATACATGCAAGGTCGAGCCGCCAATTTGGCGGTTTTTTTGTTTATGATCCGTTAACCGCGGCGTTGTGTCTTTCCATATAATCCAAAACAATGTAATATCTAATTAGATATTCATTTAATTTAATCATTATCTAATTGGTGGATGTATGAAAGGAATGATGATATGAGCACAGAGTTTTTCCTTGTCAGACATGCTGAGAAAGAAAAGCATGTTGGAGATGTTTCCATTTCACCCGAAGGGATAAAGCAGGCTCGTAAAACAGCAAATCATTTTAGTAAAATGTCCATTGATAAAATGATTAGCAGCCCGCTGAATAGAGCAAAGCAGACCGCTCAGATTGTGGCTGAAGCAATTCATATAACCGTATCAGAGGACAGTCGGTTGCGGGAACGTGCGAATTGGGGAGACTCACCTGGTCAAACGTTTGAGGAGTTTGTTGAGATGTGGAATCGCTGCACCAAGGAACGAGACTATATGCCTCCAGTTGGAGATTCCGCAAGAAGAGCCGGTGAGCGGTTGACTTCCTGCTTATTAGAGCTGTCTCATCAACATCCATACGAAACCATTGTTATTGTGACTCATGGCGGTTTGATCACAGACTTTATGGTAAACGAATTTACCGAGGAAGAGTTGAACCATAAACACCCGAACTTTATCATTGCACAAAGTAATCTGGTCCCAGAATGTTCTATAACTCATATCAGGTGTTGTAATGGACGCTTTACATTAATCGATTTTGCCAACACAGTGCACTTAACCCGTTGACAAAAATCCGAATTTCGGGTTTTATCAAGAATAAAACCAAATCTACGGCCCACAGAGGCTAACGAAAAGAGGTTGCATGATACAAGAGAGAGATGAAAGCCATTTCTTGCTTCTAACGAAATTGAAACTGCCCCAGCCCCATAATCAAACGGTTCCACGTCCCCGTCTGCTTGCGCGATTGAATGCGGGACTAAACCACAGGGCGACATTCGTGACCGCACCCGCCGGATACGGTAAAACGACGCTGGTCAGTGATTGGGCCAGACAACTGGACCGACCCGTCGGGTGGTTATCGCTGGATGACAAGGATAATGACCTCATAAGATTTTGGAACTACTTCATGAAAGCGATCGAGCAGGCCATCGGTAGTTTGTCTGACTCCGTCCGTACTTCAAACGCAATGCTGAGCCCGGGCCAATACGAGCCGTTTATGGTTGCTCTGTTAAACGAATTGAACGGTTTGAATGAGCCGGTTATCCTGATATTGGATGACTGGCATGTCATAAATAATACGGATATCCAGGCGTCCGTTTCGTATTTTATCGAGTATTTGCCTTCCTGCGTGCATCTTTGTTTCTCAAGTCGAAGCATCCATGGATTTCTGAAGTCGAGATGGATTAGTCGGGACTGGATCCAGGAAATCCATACCCGGCATTTGTGTTTCAATTTGCAGGAGACAGTGGATTTCTTCCACATCGTGGAGATGGGGGAGCTGCAGAGGGAGCAGATTGAACGAATCCAATTCCAGACCGAGGGCTGGGTAACAGGGCTTAGGCTGATCTCGTTGTCTATTCATGAAGGTGAGGGGAGGGGAGCTTTCAAGTACGTACATTCCAACCCCGAACGTGTCGAGCTTTATTTATTCGAAGAAGTGTTTGAATCGTTGGATAAGCCAACGAGGCAATTTCTGTTGAACGTCTCCATTTTACAGCGGATGAACGGGCAGTTATGTAAGGTTGTAGCTGGCGAACACGGTGCACGGATGCTGGCGGAGCTGGAAAAACGCAACATGTTCCTTATCCCGCTGGATGAGGACAGGGACTGGTACCGGTTTCACCATGTATTCGGCGAGTTTCTGCTGAAGCAGCAGCGACGCCTGGATCCGGCTAAGACGAATGTGCTCTTCCAATCGGCCGCGTCCTGGTGTGAATCCCAGGGATTGCTCGAAGAAGCGATAGATTATTACTTGGCTGGTTCCTATTATTCGGAAGCGATCCATTTGCTAGAGCAGATGAGAAGTTTAATGGTCCGCCGGGAATTTTCGACCATGAAGGTTTGGTTGTCGGCAATTCCCGAGGAACTGCTTATGCAGTATCCTTATCTCTTTTTCTCGTACATATTTTCGTTATTGTGGTCTCAGGAACTGGAGCTGTCGGAACGGTATTTACAGCTAGCAGAGAAGCATTATGCTGCTTCCTCGGCAAGCTGGAGTCCGGAAGAGAATGATCGCTATTTGGGATACTTGTATTATGTCAGGAACTTTAAAGCGACCCAATACGACATGGACATGATCAAAGGGCTGGATTATATCCGTCTGTCACTTCAGCATAGTCCAACAGGGACGGATCTGATCTTCGCATCTCCTCATATGCCTCTATCTCCTTCTATATACAGGTCATACAATGGCAAGCGGGGCCAGCATTTGCCTCGGGGCCTTTCGGATACGTTCTTTTTGAGCATGATCGAATTCATGAAACCAATGGGTCTGCAGGACTCGGTCGTGGTTTGTTATGGCGAATTACTCTACGAACGCAACGAGCTGGAGCAGGCGGAGGATTACTTGAGACGGGGATTACATGGGACGAGTCAGGCGCATTACCAACCAGAGAAGGTATACGTTCCCGCGAGTCTTTTTCTGGCACGGATCAGCACATCCAGGCAGGACATCAGTCAGGCCGAAAAATGGCTGGAAGAAGCCTATAGAAGGGCGATTGAGGATGGCGCTAAGGCAGCCCCGATCTTGCTCGATGTCGAAATGGCTCGTCTGCGAATGGAATCCGGAGACTTGTCCGCAGCTGTGGAATGGAGGGATCATTACAAGGTCTCGTCTGATGATCCGGTATCCGTTTATCAGCTATTCGTCTATATCTTTCTCGTTAGGGTGTTGATGGAGACCGGCAAGATCCAGGAGGCACGGGCGTTATCTGAGAGATTGCTGCAAATCGCGGTGAAAGGCCATCGTCCGATGGACGCCCTGGAGCTCCAAGTGCTTCAGGCGATGATGCTGCAGGTGATGGATAAGCCGCAACAAGCGCTGCTCAAGCTGGAAGAGGCACTTATTTTTGCGAAACCAGATGATTATATCCGTGTGTTTGTTGATAAAGGCCATCTGGTGGCACAGCTGTTAGGGGAATATGTCCAACATCGTCAAAAAGGGAATATTCGAGATAAAAACGCGCCTTCACTGGCCTATGTGCGGAGAATATTGTCCGCTTTCGGAGGAACAGCCGAATCTTCGGCACAAGGCAAAGCAACATTAGAAAAGCTTCTGACACCGCGCGAATATGCGATATTTCGTTATATGGAGGAAGGGATGGACAATCCGGCGATCGTTGAATCGCTCGGTATCGGAATGGGGACCTTGAAGGCGCACATCAACCGCATTTACAGCAAGCTGCAGGCGAAAAACCGAGTCGAGGCGATTACAAGAGGTCAAGAGTTTCAGGGTTAAACATCATAGGTTGTAACAGCAGGCTCGCCCGCACGGCGGGTCTCTTTTTATGGTGTGATCTATAACCGGGCCTATAACCGGGGTTAGATTCGAACTCGCGAAAAATCCAATATAATGTTCATCGTGGCAACTGAATAACGAAAGGAAGAAAAGACCAGATGAGACGCATCTTCTCTATTTTGATGGCATTATTGCTCGTGATCGGCATCATTCCGTTTCAAGCATTCGCCCTTCCGAATGATCCCATGTCCGGTGATGGGACGGCGAACAATCCTTACGTCATTACAGCGTTAAATCAATTAAACGCCGTTCGTAATGATTTGAACGCTCATTACAAGCTCGGAGCGGATGTCGATGCTTCGGAGACGGCAAATTGGAGTAATGGGGCTGGCTTTGTACCTATCGGCTACGACGGAAACGGCAATAACCCGTTCACCGGTGTCTTCGATGGAGCGGGTCATGCCATCCGTAATCTGACCATTAATCAGCCCAAGATGGACATGGTCGGCCTATTCGGGATGGTAGGCTCCAACGGGGTGATCGAACATACCGCTCTCGAAGGAGGATCAATCATAGGAAACAACCATGTGGGGGGGCTGGCAGGACGTAGCGATGGAACCATTCACCGATCCTACGTTACCGGATCGGTTAGAAGCCATATGGCCACAGCCGGAGGGTTGGCAGGATACAATGGCATTCACGGTAAAATAACCTCCTCCTACACTACGAATGCCGTCACCGGCGCCGATTATGTCGGTGGTTTGGTAGGGCGTAATGACGGGACGGTGAGTGATTCCTATGCGGCCGGCAGGATTAGTGGCGCCGCTATAGTCGGCGGGTTAGTAGGGGACAATGAAGGTGGAGAAATCATCCGTTCATACGCCAAGGGTGCCGTCAGCGGGAGCGCTGAACACGTCGGTGGACTGGTCGGTTATAATATTTCTGCTCTCATTAGCCAGTCATATGCCACGGGAACTGTCCATGGTAGAAGTGCTGTCGGCGGTCTTGTGGGCAGCACGGGCCACGGATTGATTGTTCAGTCATACGCCACTGGGAACGTTAGCGGGCGCGATCAATCTGTGGGAGGTCTGGTTGGGAGTAACAGTGGAAAATTGAGCGACAGTTTCTGGGATGCCGAAACGGTCGGCTTGAATAGCGCCTGTGGATATGATACATATGGATCCTGTACCGCGAGCAGCCTCACGACTGCACAGGCACTAACCCAATCGAGCTATTCAGGCTGGGATTTCAACAATGACTGGTTTATGATCGAGGATTCGACGCGCCCATTCCTTCGCTCCGAATGGTCGGCCGCAATCGGGAACTCGCATCAACTGCAGCTGATGGCCATGGATCTGTCAACGAATTACACATTGACGCAGGATATTGATTTCGACACGACGTTTACTGACAACAGTCGCTCCGATATGTGGGCTACGAGTACAGGGAACGGTTTCGGCTTTGAACCGATCGGTAATGACAGCACTCCGTTCACAGGTACGCTCGACGGCCAAGGATATGATATTAAAGGCCTGTATATCAACAGGAGCAGTTTAATGAGTGTCGGAATGTTCGGGACTATTGCTGGTGGTGAGGTTCGAGATGTTCATTTGAAGAACGGGAATGTCACCGGCGGCCTTCAGACAGGCATGCTGTCGGGACAGAACGGCCCCGGCAGTCAGATTATAAAGGTTCATGTTACAGGAAATGTTACCGGAGCGGACAAGACAGGTGGTCTGGTCGGGAATAACGACGGAACGATCGGCAGTTCTAGTTCAAGTGTTGCGGTCAATGGAAAAGACGAAGTCGGCGGTTTGGTTGGAAGGAACAGCATAGGAAGTGTAACTGAAGCTGTGTATGCTGCCGGGAGCGTTAGCGGAAACAGTCACATCGGTGGATTAATCGGCTTGAATACGGGTTTGGTAAATAATGCATATGCAACGGGTCAAGTTAATGGTCAATACAATGTCGGTGGATTGGTCGGACTCCATGATATGAATAGCCAAGTTAACCTGTCCTTTGCCGCCGGAGGCGTTGCCGGAATGCATTTTGTAGGGGGCCTCGTGGGACGGAATGAGAGCGGCAAGGTGCATGATTCGTACGCAATCGGTTCCGTTTCCGGTCGTTACGACGTGGGCGGCCTAGTGGGAAGGAATGTCGGAGACATCAAGACTACTTATGCCGTCGGCAGGGTAACCGGCAGCGGCGAAGTCGGCGGCCTGGTCGGACGGGAATTCGGTACGGTTACGGCGAGCTTCTATAATAAGGAAACGACCGGGCAATCCGATACGGGCAAAGGTGAACCGCGGCTTACATCAGAAATGAAACAGTATACACTCTTCGCTAACGAGTGGGACTTCAGTGGAATCTGGGTGTTACAGGAGGGAGTCATGTTTCCTGTTCTACAAGGAATTGCAGCTAACCTCGAATGGGACGCTGCCCCGCCAACCATCTCCAGTGCGAAGATCGAAAGCGGGCATCCGAACAGCGTCATTGTGACCTTTGATGAAGCAGTCAGCCTCACTAACGCCGGTGGAATTGCAATTACAACGGACGGGAAGCCTTCTACGATTACTCGGGTGAACGGATCGGGAACGGATACGCTTGTTTTTAACGTAGAGAAAGCAATTGAAGAAGACCAGCAAGTTCTCCTGTCCTACGATAAACTATCCGGAACCATTTCCGACCTGGCAAACAATGCGTTGCTCAGTTTAACGGATCGAATGGTCGATAACCTGACACGTCCCGTTGACCATACACCGCCATCCATCGCTATTACGATGACAACGGCGGATGGAATGGAATACGTTGATCGCACATGGAGCAATCAAACGGTTAACGTAAGTGCAGCAGCATCTGACGAGTCTGGCGTCACTTCATTTACGTATTCGCTAAATGACGGAGTGTCGTGGAGCCCTTATTTATCTGATATCGTCCTCCGTGATGAAGGTGTTCATAACATCTCGTTCAAAGCCGTTGATACAGCGGGCAATGAATCGATTGAACGACGCACAGTCTGCATCAGCACAACCGGAATCACATTGACGCCTACACTAGTGAAGGCGGACGGAAGTGAATATACGAGCGGGGAATGGAGCAGCTCGAGCGTAACCTTGAGCGTCTATGCCGAATCGGCAGTCAGCGAGATCTCCAATCTGACTTATACGCTGAACGGGGGACTTTCACAAGTCTACGACAACGAAGCACCCATCGATATATCGAGCGAAGGCGAGACGAACATTCGATTTGAGGCGTCCAATCAAGCAGGAAATACGTTATTCCTTGACATCACCGTGAAGATTGACCATACGCCGCCAATGATTACGATTTACCCTAATGGAAGCGAAATGCAGGTTACATCGGTAACACCGAGGGTGACGGTCATTGATTCTGGAAGCGGTATAGATAAAGCCTCGCTGGAGTTTCAGTGGACGACCGATTCGTCCATACCAGCCACAGGCTGGAGACCGTTTGCGAACGAGGCCACGCTTATGATAAGCGGCGTTGACGGTGACTGGTACTTGCATGTAAGAGCACAAGACCAAACAGGTAATGCCGTTAACGTGACGTCCAGCCGGTATCGCTTGATAACGCAGAAGGCGAGTGAAGCAAGCGATTCAAATCTCACTAACGTTAGCCATGTATGTTCACTGCCGAACAACGCCTTTCTTGTAGGCCTGGAAGGGAGAACCATTGCTTTTGAAGGGGGGCAGATTCTCATCCCTGCTAAAGCACTGAATCGACCATTTT
This sequence comes from Paenibacillus sp. QJM3NY_38, assembly GCF_056173265.1. NCBI lineage: Bacteria > Bacillati > Bacillota > Bacilli > Caryophanales > Paenibacillaceae > Paenibacillus > Paenibacillus sp. QJM3NY_38. Next base: position 4,021,624 of record NZ_CM149665.1, on the reverse strand, counting down.
GTTTATCCATAAATCTAACACTTCCAGATGGTGATAAATTTCTTCTATCTGAAGGAGAGCGAGTAGTTAGTAAAGTCGTTGAGTTTAAGAAAGATGTAACCGGAACATTCGATCAAGACGTAACCATCAGCCTGAAATTTGACGCCAACACCATACAACAAGGCAGTCATGAGCTCCAACTTCGTCAGTTTAATGAAGAAACGAAGGAATGGGTAGCGCTGGATAACCTCAACATAGACTGGGATGCGGGGATAATAAGTGGTGCTACCGACCGCGTTACTCGATTTGCGATTTTTGCGAGAAGGATTGTGCCTGTTGAAATCGGTGTTGCGTTTACCGATATAAAAGGTCATTGGGCGCAAAAGAACATTGAGAATCTCGCAGAAAAAGGGATTGTGAACGGTTATACAGACGGGAGCTTCAGACCTGACCGTATGATGAGTCGAGCAGAATTCGCTGCAATCTTGGTTCAAGCATTGGGACTCACTAGCAAAGGGAATAAGGAATTCGCTGATACAACGGATCATTGGGCGAGGCAAGCCATTTCAACAGCGTATGCTTACGGAATTATTCACGGATACGATTCGGTTTCCTTTGGCCCCGACGATTTCATTACACGCGAAGAAATGGCACAAATGGTGGTTCAAGCCTATCAATTGGATCATTCCCTTACTAACAAAACCTTTATCGATCAGAATAAGATTGCGGCTTGGGCACGGAAAGCGATGATGATTGCAGTAGATCATGGAATCATGAAGGGTTATCCCAACAACATGTTAAAACCCCAATCTCATGCTAGCCGTGCAGAAGCGATTACCGTGATTTGGCGCGCCATGGAGGTAAAATAAAAGGGATGAAGTAACGAGTGTTGAATAAGAGAAGGACTTGTTGGCATTTAGCCACAAGTTCTTTTTTCTGTGGGCAGTAAGTCAACGTCCTCTCATCATGTAAGTATGATAAAGTAGAACTCAGCAGACAAATATGTTGTCTCCCGGCTAGGGTATGAATATATATAACTGAGTTTATTGATGCGACAGTTAATAAGGAGGAAACATGTTAACGACACGACAACTACAAGCTATTGAACAATTGCAAAAAGAGTGTGAAATTCATGATCATGTACAACTGAAGCTTAACTGGGACATGCTTAGAGAACGCAATACGGAGTCGTTCGATTATTTTCATTATGATGAGAATGGCGAACTTATAGCATTTTTAGGACTGTATGCGTTTGGTTCTACTGTCGAGGTATGTGGCATGGTAAAACCAAGTGAACGTCGAAAAGGGCATTTCGGGCGGTTGTTTCACCTGGCAATGGAAGATGTAAAATCAAATGGATACAAGAAAATATTGCTGAACGCGCCTGCAGGATCCGATGGGGCAGTATTCTTTTTGAATAAACAAGGTGCTGAATATGCATTCTCGGAGCATCAAATGGAATGGCGGCATACGCCTCTGGAGGACACGGACGATATTCTTCTGAGACAGGCAACTGAAGAGGATTTCGAAATGAGCGTTCATTTGTCCGTAACGGCGTTCGGATTGGACGAAGATGACGCCAGAGCGATGGAAAACCACCGTTTTGCGGATCATGCGGATATGCTCATGATTGACGTGAACGAAGAAACGGTTGGAAAACTTCGGGTGAGCCGTGAAGAGGGGCAGGCGTGGATTTATGGTTTCTCCATTTTGCCGGAATATCAGGGCAGAGGCATAGGCAGAAAAGCGCTTCGCCAAGTCGTTAAAGAGCAAAGCTCTGCCGGTTATACGGTACACTTAGAAGTCGAAACGAGAAACGATCATGCTTTGAGATTATATGAGTCGGTTGGATTTGAGGCAGTGCATGTACAAAATTATTATAAATATGAATGCAAATGACAAAATGATATATGTGCAGAAAAGTCGCCATCAGGGCGACTTTTTCATTTTAACTGCGAATCTTCAATTTAACGTATATCTATTGAAGTCTATTTATTCTGCCGATAATGAAGGTGCGTATATTTTTGATCATTCAGGAGGAATTATCATGAAAAAAACAGTCATCCTGCTCACCAGTGCGGCACTGATGTTTGCGACCGCTGCAGGCACGATCTCAGCCAAACCGGCTAACACCCCACCTGGCAAGACAAGTAACGTGGCATCGCCAAAAGGACCTAAAGAAAAAGAAACTCGAAATGAAGAGCATCAAATCGATGAAGTCGAGGCATCGGTTACGACCAGCAAAGAAGAAGACCAAGTTGATGATTCCGCACCTTCAGAAACAGAGAGCACAAACGACAGCTCCACCGATAAAGCGGACGCCAAGAACAAAGGGCACCAAGGATACAAGGGTTTGCTAAATGCCATACAAAACGTGGAAGATAAACCGGCAGGCCCCGTTTTAGCGAATATTTTGCTTACCGAATATGCGGCCAAGCTGACGGACGAGCAACAACAACAGCTGGAAGCCATTATTGAAAAGGACAAGGCGTTAGAAGCGGCTGCGGGCATGCTTGAAACAAACGGTAACGTAACTGACGCTGTGTATCTGCAAGAAGAAGCCATTCAAGCAAATTTTAAAAATCTGGATCTATACAAAACCTTGGATAAGCTCAACAAAAAGGCAGGTAAAAAGAATGGGGTTCAGCTGTATGTGAACGGCGAAGCTTCTGACACGGAGCCTTTTGTCAAAAAAGGCAATACCTATGTTCCTTTTCGCGCTATTGCCGAGGCTTTGGAAGCAGAGGTAATATGGGATCCTGAAAAGCGTTCCATCACCGTCACGAAGGACGGGGTGAGCATTCAACTCCTCATCGGCAGTAAAACAGCAACCGTTAATGGCAAGAAGGTCTCGTTGGATGCCCCGGCTACCGTTACCAAGGGCAATACGTATGTACCCGTACGCTTTATAAGTGAGGCATTGAATGCAACCGTCAAGTGGGAATCAGAAAGTCAGACCGTTGTTGTTTATGAAGAGGAAGCAGAATAGGTAAATTTCTTAGCCGCTAATCTGGAATGAGATCAGCGGCTTTTTGCACTCTCTCGCAGATTCATTTCTTCGACTAAAGGCTAGGTTATTTTCAGCCTCAGGGAGGATTTGGTATAACCGATGGTAAGGTAAGATGAGATGAATGAAATCTACATTCTTCCAAGCGAAATTTACTTGAAGCTTAAAGCAGAAAGGTGTCACATGAAAATGAAAAACTTAAGAAAAAAATTAAAAATTATTGGAGCGACCATCCTATTGCTGCTGATTACAGCCCTTTTCTTTCCTACATGGACTTCAGCTATCAAAGGCGAGAAAAGTATTAGCGTATTAGAACAAGTAGACATAAACGGAAGCCGGCATCAAATTATGATTCGCGGCAATGACAGCGATCATCCGGTCATTATTTTTGTACATGGAGGACCAGGATGTTCAGAGATTCCTTACGCCGCTAAGTACCAAGACTTATTGGAAACCCGTTTTACCGTTGTTAATTACGACCAAAGAGCAAGCGGAAAATCCTATCATTTTTTTGAGGACTACGCTAATCTTTCATCCGACTTATTGGTGGAAGACTTATTGGCGCTCACCGATTACGTTTCAGAACGTCTTGGCAAGGAGAAGGTCATCCTGATCGGCCATTCGTATGGTACATATATCGCAACACAAGCAGCGCATAAGGCTCCCGAAAAATATGAGGCTTATGTTGGTATTGGCCAGATGAGCGACACAGTAAAAAGCGAGACGGACAGTTTGAATTACATACTTGACCAGGCTCAACAAGCCGGCAATTTCAATGACGTTTCCTATCTTCAAGGATTATCGGAACAAATCAAAAATGGCGATACGTTTACCCCGCGAAATTATGTCATGAAATACGGCGGAGCTTCAAGGCTTATTGATAGCCCCGACGGCAACACCCTGGATACGTTATTAAGCAGCGAGTATAACTTATTGGATGTCATACGTTACAACTTGGGACTATCCTTTTCTCAACAGGTTTTGTTAAAGGAAGTAATGGAACATCCATTGCCTGAACTGGTAACGAAGCTTGAGATCCCGTGCTATTTTATCATGGGGAAATACGATTATATGACTTCCTCTCATGCAGCAAAAACTTATTTCGACAGCATTGAAGCCGATTCAAAAGAATTTATTGCTTATGAGCAATCCGCGCATTATCCACAATTTGAAGAGAAGGAGAAATTTTATAAGTGGATGACCGATACATTCGTAAAGAAAATCCAACTGGATGTGCTTAAACTAACCGAAGCGATAACTCAATAAAGATATGTTAGCAGCCGATGAGAGCAATCGACTGTTTTTTTCATTCAATGAACGGGCAGAAAGGGTTGTATATGGCGATACAAGGGGGAGAACGAAGGAATTATCACCAACTTCGCAGTGTTTGCAGTAACTGAAATGAAGGATAGCTAGAATATCTTTTACAGTCAAAGGTCGAAGGCAGGCTCGATACGAGCCCTGTCCTTCGGCCTTTGTTACGAAAGACATTAACACTTGAAGTCTAACCAATACGAGAAGGACACTGCCTGATATAGGTCAATGACCTTCTTGTATTGACGCTTTTTTGGTTTACTTTTTAATCTGTCCCCGGATTTCACCATCCGGATGTTGTATTGTATGCACATTAACATAAGTGTTGGCTCTTTCGATCTCTCGGATTAAATCACGGATCGACTTGCCAAGCAATGGGCCGACCAAATCGCTATTGGTCAGAGTTCCTTCTACAACGCCGCGTTTTACGGAGATACCGAATTTAGATGGTCCGAATAAAAAAGCCACCACAGGACCGTTTTGTCCTCTCCGCCCAAGATGAATATGTGCTTGTGTAACCTGGGCGATATTTCTGATGACAAGTCGGAATCTTAAACGAGTGCCATCAGCGCTAAGCTGAAAAACGGCATCTCCAGTAGCGTTCGTTCTAACTGGTGGCACTTCATTACCTCCGTTTAAGATAGCTCGGAAGATTCTCATAGGTTTGCTCCTCTCTATCGAAGATAGTTTATATGTATGCGGCAAAGAGAGGAGTGGATTGTTTTCTCGCCTGTGTTCTTGCAATTAATGAAAGAATGGGTTTGCATGAGTCTCACGTAGGAAAGGCAGTTCGAACTTCCCATTTACATGAAATCCGCATGGGCTTTTTTCATTACAGCACAAGGGGGATGGATCATGTGAACTGAATGAAGAGAGCAGCACGAGTGATAGTCACCCGTGCTGCTCTTCCATTCTAAGACCCTGCCTTCTTAACGACAGGGATCCAAACTTCCATTTCATACATGCTGTTGCCTCTATCGTAAGTCATTTCAAACTCAGGACCATTTGCCGGTTCGTAGTTGCAGGTGGGAAACCACTCTGCCCAAATGCGCTTCCACAATGCATGGATCCCGCTTTGCCCGTCGGGATAAAAGCCGGTTGAGAATATCGCGTAGGTTTGAGGTGGGATAGAGAGCCTTTCAAACCCTTCCGGCATGCCACTCTGGGGTATGAAGTAAGCGATCATGTAGGAAAATTCTCCACCTTCCTTGTTGTATAGTACCCCATGAATCTGACCATTTTCCCCCAGACCCGCAGCTGTACGGATTCGATCAACGGTGCCGTCGGATATGCACTTCGTCCAAAAAACAGGTATATCAATAAAAGGATTATCGCCATCGCTATTCACCAGGGTTGATATGCCGAACATCTCAAAAGCCTGTTTTTCCTCTATTCTGTAATTCATCTCAACATCTCCTCGAATCGAAATGTGAAAGGATAACCGAGGATAGGCCTTCAGTGTAACTCCTTTGTCGCGCGCTGACATTGGCATCACACCGTGCATTTTTTTAAACGCTCTAGAAAACGCCTCAGGAGATTCGTAACCATACTTTAAAGCAATATCGATTACCTTTGTGCCGCTCTGCTGCAGTTCAAATGCGGCAAGGGTCAGCCGCCTGCGCCTAATATACTCTGAAAGCGACACATTCGTTATGAACGGAAACATTCGCTGAAAATGGTACGTTGAGCAGCAGGCAATTCTAGCCACGACATCGTAATTAATCGAATCGGACAAGTGTGTTTCCACATATTCCATAACGTTGTTCATACGATCCAACCAATCCATACAGACCATCCTTTCAAGTTTGAGTATAGGGGATGGTAACCCATGAAACCTTGCAATCCATGCACCGAAATATCATGTTCGAGATGAGTTGCATAAATCCTTTTTTGTTGATGATGAGTTACTGCCAAGTGACCCAAAAGTCCCTCTTGCTGTGCCCACAAAAACCTGAGGTCGTTTGGGCTGTATTACATGACCAACCGAAGCACACCTTTCGGACGAGCTACGTTAAAACTTTATAGACGAAAAGCATCATTTTTCCGGGAAGTTTGATGAAATGGGTGTACGCTGCGAGTTGGATATAATACGATCAGACAAAGTGTTTTTAGCTCTTGAACACGAATGAACTCGAATCATACCGATAAATGGAGGGAAACAACGTGAAATTATTAAGGACGATGATGATTATAATGGGGAGCTTCTTCTTGCTCGGCATAGGATGTACGGATCAGAAACAGGGAGTGACAACAAAGCTTGGGCAATCCGAGCAAGTTGGCGACGATATACGCGTTCCGCACAATGAACGGCTTCATTTGTCCACCGACAAGAAATGGATCGAGCAAGAAGGACATCAGTCTGATCTGATTCGATTGCAGTGGACGGCGGAAAGGGCCAAGCCGGCGATCGTCTGGATGGACGAGAATGGAAAGGACAAGACGGCGATCATTTCCCATGATAAGGCAAACAATCCGGAGCAGCAGGATCATAAGCATATCTCGTTCGAGACGACCATGTCGCCGACAGGTCAATACCCCAACCAGCTGTTTACCCGGTTTGAAATTCCGTTCGACACCGATATAAGCGAGATCCGTACTCATTCATCCAATTTCAATGTAATGAGCGGTATTTTGCGGGTAGCCGGCGAAAGCGGGACGAACCGGGACATTCAGTTAAGTGCAGTCGGCAAGGATAATGAGACGACACCGAGGTGGGCCGTCCGGGCCGACAGTTTAGAGGAAGCGGGCGACAATACGGGAGCCAACCTGCAGTTCGTACGATATGGAGATGACGGCGAAGTGCTCGATTCCCCGCTCACCATGCAGCGCAGCGACGGTAATATCGGGATTGGCACGAGCGAACCCGACACCAAGCTCGATGTAAACGGGGATATGCTGCGTCTTCGCGAAAAGTATACACCTGCTTCTTCCACTGCTGCTTGCAACCAGGGACAGATCTCTTGGGACGACCAATATGTATATGTTTGCGTTGCCCAAAACAATTGGAAAAGGACCGAACTATCCTCCTGGTAGTTTCTACGCCGCCGATCTGTATCCAGATCAGCGGCTTTTTTTGTAGAAGCTTTGTTCGAATATCTCAAAAGGTTTTGCTGCAGGAAGTTATAGAACATCCGTTGCCAGCGCTTGTAACGAAACTTGAAATACCGTGCTACTTTATCATGGGCGATTATGACTATATGACGTCCTCCCATGCAGCAAAAGAATTTTTCGATAAGCTTGAAGCCGAACAGAAGGAGTTTATCGCGTTTGATCAATCTGCGCATTATCCGCAATTTGAAGAGAAGGAAAAGTTTTTTGAATGGGTGTCCGAGACATTTCTTTAGCCTGCATTCCGCAAGTACTGGTATTGGGCAATTCACCTATATAGGCAATTGCAATATGGGGCTACATTTGGCATTAACACGACGAATCAGGGGAGAATCGTTATCCTTGGCGGAGGAATCCCTTTGGTTCATGAAGGAAGGGTTGTCGGTGGTATTGGCGTTAGTGGAGGAACAAGCGCACAAGATATTGACGTTGCCTATGCAGCAGTACAAGCGTTTGAAAGTATGAGATGTATTAATATCCAATATGCAAACGCAAGGATTGGCACGGTACAACAGTCGTTTACTTATTAATGGCTCTCCTGCTTCGATGGTAAGGGCAGGCTGCTTCTATGCAAGAAGCGGCCTGCCTGTTTTCTATCAAATCGTGAATATAGGCTCACGATTTGATAGTCGGAATAGAAAGTTCAAAGAGGCTTGCATATACTTATTGATTGCAATCATTTACTTATATATACTTATAAATAAGATGTAAATGCTTAAGCAAGGAGGGATTGGACGTGTTCCAAGAGGAACGATTAGTAAAAATTCTCGATTACTTAAAACAACATCAAACGATGAGTGTAGGAGAGATATGCTCGCTCTTTCAAGTGTCGCGGGATACCGCACGCAGGGACATTGTCAGATTAGTTCAAGAAGGAGTAGTTGTTCGAACGCACGGAGGGGCAGCTTTGCCTGAACTGCAAAAGGAACTGACTTCTTACCAGGAACGGCTTATTGATGAGCCGACGAGCAAGAACGTGATCGGCGAGCATAGCGCTAAACTGATTCGGGACCATGAAACGGTCTTCTTGGACGTATCTACGACCGTACAATTTGTTGCGGAACATATTCAAGCGAAACAGATAACAGCGGTTACGCATTCCATCGATAATGTAGGGATACTCTCCAAACGAGAAAATCTGAGCATCTACGTGCTCGGCGGTTATCTGCATACCCATAATCGATTATTATACGGTCCTTCCGTCATCGATAAAATCAGTGAAATCCGTGCCGACAAGGCGTTCATCGGCGCGACGGCAATCCAGCCAGACGGACTCTATTATCCATATGAAGAAGATGTCCGGGTGAAAAGGGAAATGGCTCGGCGCTCAGATCAGGTCATACTTGTTGCGGATCATACCAAATTCTCGGTGAAATCGAGGTTCAAGTTAGACTTTGATCATGTGGATATTATTGTAACCGATCAATCGGTTCCCGTTGACATCCAAGAAATATTAGATCAGAAAAATATTACGCTTATAGAATGTCAGACTCATAACCAATAGGAAGGAGCCTTGTAGGAATGAATAACAAAATCATTCGACATGTCAAAGTCCACCTACCTCATCAAATACTTCCTTCTGCAACGGTCTGGATTTCGAACGGAAAGCTGAAGAGAATAGAACCGTCGCAAGAACTTGATAAAATCGAAAGTGATGCTGAACTGATTGATGGGAACGGAATGTGGCTCATACCAGGAATGATCGATGTTCATATTCATGGGGCCAATGGCTATGACATGATGGATGGAACCGAGGACAGCATTCAAGAAGTATCACGCGCTTGCGCGGCAACCGGATGCACCTCGTTTCTGGCGACTTCTGTGAGTTCGACGATAGAGGACCTGCTGAACATGATTCGCAGTGTCAAATCTGTAATCGGACGAGAACAAGGGGCAAGGATCGCCGGCATTCATCTGGAAGGACCCTATTTAAACCCGAAGCGTAAAGGGATGCAAAATGAGAAATACCTTCGCCACCCGAATCTGGATGAAATGAAGTTCATTTTTCAGGAAGCGGGATCGCTCATTAAAATGGTAACGATCGCACCTGAATTGCCTGGAGGATTGGAGCTCATATCCTATCTGAAAGAGCAGGGTGTTGTGATTGCCGTGGCTCATTCCGATGCCACATACGAGGAAGCAAAGCTGGCTTTTGCAGCTGGTGCGAGTCATGTAACCCATTGTTTTAACGGCATGAGACCGATTCACCATCGAGATCCCGGACTGATTGTAGCCGCGTTCGAAGAACCGCATGTAAGCCTGCAAGCGATTGTTGATCAAGTCCATCTTCACCCAGCCATCGTCAGATTAATGCATCGTCTCAAAGGGCCCGAAGGCATGGTGCTTATTACGGATGCCCTACAGGCGATGGGATTAGGCGATGGTAATTATATATTTGGAGGTCATCACGTCACCGTATCCGAGGGGATTGCAAGGCTTGCGGATGGCACGTTAGCATCGAGTACCGTGACTATGAATGAAGCGTTACGTCTGAGCGAAGCTAACGGAATTTCAATGGAGGATGCCGTACACATGGCTTCAACAACGCCGGCCCGTATTCTAGGTTTATCTCACAAAGGAAAAATCGAGGTAGGATATGATGCGGATCTCGTGCTGATGGATGAAAGGTATCAAGTGCAATGGACGATGATTGAGGGTAAACTTTATTGTTAGTATGGAAGTAATCACAAGAGGCGGGTGTAAAGTAGACTAAACCTATTCTTTACCTATATCCGATCCATGGCCAATGTTATCATTACCCCATATCAGGTGCGCAGCTGATGTGTGTATAACAATTGTTGGTGTAAAGGAGATACGAGCATGAGTAAAGACAGTATAATCAAGTCCCTGCTTTCGGATCAGGTTAGCATGACACCCAATGGATTTGTCGCAGATGAAATAAGCCCCGATCAATTTGCAGATTGTTATGAGTTGTTTTTTGACAAAGTCTTGGAAATTAGTGCATCGGACATAGCGGGAGTAGAAGGCTATGGTGAGTTCAACGAGGATTGTAAAACGGAGTATAGTACCTGCAGGCAATATCTGATCGACACATTTGCAGAAGATAAAGAAGGATACTGGTTTAATTGGAAGGAACTCTATGATACAACCATTTTAGACCGTGACTTTGTCGAAAAATATTGGATGGAAATGGACGCCAGAATTGATTATTGTGAAGGAAAACGTTATTTGGTAAATAATAACACGTTTTTTGAAATCATGATCACAGATGGAAAAACGACGGTTGGTTTCCCAGATTGGAGCAGATCGGGAATATGCGATTTCCTTTTAGATTTTGCCATTATGGACCTAAATAAGCCTTACTTGCACATACCTGAATTGTTATTCGAGTATTGCAAAAAAAGGAACATTGTCATACCGGATTTTAAAGAAAGATTTTTATGCATGGCTTATTATAAGGGAATCGATGTTTTGCGGTGGCATGCATCGATCGATGATATAGAATCTTGCAATTCTATTATGAAATCTATCGGTCAACTGAAGGATCGAATATACGCCTTATAAAGGGTGATCCTATGAATTATGAAAATGCCAGCGATATCATACCTGAGAAGTTATTGAAAGAAATTCAGAAATACGCTGCAGGAAAACTTCTTTATATCCCTACTGGAGAGGAAAAAAGGGGCTGGGGCGAGAAGTCGGGTTACCGAAATCAATTACAGAGGCGTAATATTATGATTCGCAACAAGTATGCCAATGGGGTAACGGTTTCGGAACTTGCGGACGAGTACTTTTTATCTTTGGATTCCATAAAGAAAATCATTTATTCGAAGAAAGATGACCGACAATTCACTTATGCTCCAACTGTGCGATCCGCTGTACAGTATGCGAATATCGGAATGCTCGAAGAATGGATTTATTGTTATATGCTCCATACCCGAAATGCAGCTCCTGGTTTACATGATTTTATGAGTAAAGAGTGTTTGTATTTCGGTGTCGTTAAGTTTCCCTTGCGGCTCATCGAGCTTAATGGAATTATGCCTGGGAATGACTGTACCGATGAAGATCCACCGCTTCTTATTCAGTATAAAGAAGGCAAATTTTATTGCATTGAACAGAAGAACGTATTAGCTGCACTCAAACAACGCAAAGTAAATGCTTATCCAACCATAATTGTACTGAAAGAAACAACGGATTATAAAAGGTTTATGAGATACTATGAAAACGTTCTGTTTTATATAAATCATGCATGACTTTGCTGGGCTAACAGCGAGTGGAGGAAGGATTCATACGAACAGCATCATACCACAGACAGTGGGGTGCCCCAGGTCAATGGACCTCTTGGGGCACCCTTTTTTGCATTGAAAACTTCAACAGTTTTTTGTGCGTATTGGAATAGGTGAAGCCGGATGAGAAGAAGTCACCATTGTGTTATCAGAAGAAGGGGCTGGAACATGAGGGGTTCGTCTCATTTAAGGAAGAGGCTGAAGAAGTATAAGTGGCTGCTAATGAAACTGCCGGGAGTCGTCTACTTGTTCATCTACAACTATGTCCCGATGTACGGCGTGATTCTAGCATTTAAAAACTATAATTATGTCGATGGCATAACTGGAGGAACACCTCCTGATAGCGATGCCGATTAGGTTTTTATCTAATCGGCATTGGCTTTTTTTACAATGCAACGAATCTAGTACCGGATAGCCTGTTTTCTAATGTATGTAAAAGTCGTAAACTATACATGCTATAATGATAAGCTTCTATAATTTGAGAACATACTTGTAATCTATGAGACACTCTATAAATGCATTCGATATGTTGAATCAGGATATATCGTTTGCAGTTCATTTGAAATGAGGGCAAATGATGCGTTACCTATATGAATTTATCGAGCACCAAGAGGATATGCCTTTTAAGCTGTTTGTCAACAGCGTGAAGCAGGTTCCATTTCACTGGCATAAAGAGGTGGAGATTGTCTACGTACTCCAAGGTTCGGTTATCATGCATCTAGATCAGAAGGAGTATACCCTGCATCAGGATGATGTCATTGTGGTGAACAGCATGTCGATCCATAAGTTTGAGCAGAATAACCACGACAATATATTATTAACACTTCAGTTTGGCCCGGAATGGCTGCATAATAACGTTTTTATTTCTTGTAATTCAGCGACTGAGCCTGAGCCGGTCGGTTTCCGATTTGACACGATCAAGCAAGAGCTTGCCAAGATGGTATGGGAAATGAACAAGAAGTCTCCAGGCTATCGAAGCTTTACCGTGGGAAGGCTGCATACATTATGTGGTCATTTATTGCGATATTTTGCGGAAGGAATCAACCCGGAAGCTGAAGATGGCGGGAAGAGTTATGACTATAAAAGGTTGAATCGGGTTCTTACCTATATCGATCAAAATTACAAAGAGAAGATAACACTGTAGACGATGGCCGAACAGGAGCACTTAAGTTTGCATTATTTTTCTCACTTTTTCACCGATAAAATCGGTATTCCTTTCCAAAAGTATTTAACGCTGATCCGTTTGGAGAAAGCCCAGTCGGAGTTATCGGGAACTGAGAAGAGCATTACCGAAATTGCCATGGATTGCGGTTTTGCGAACGTGAAGTTATTCAATAAGTACTTTAAAGAAAAGTACGGCTGCACACCAGGATCGTATCGTGAAGCCGCTGCCTCGCTTCAGGATAAGCCTAATCGAAAACCGCTTACCTATGAAGAGTCCTCGAGTGGTGACTATTATGAATTAGATTCGATCAATGCGATGGGGTCGTTATATCGATATCTGGAAGAGAAGTCGGTTCAGGAACAGGATAGGGCAAACCCTTTAACGGCGGTTGTTACGGATCATGTACAAATTCAGATTCAGCCGGGAATGTCGTCAGCAGGGTACAAAAAGCATTGGAACGGTACCACAACAGCGGGCAGGGCAATTGAAGGACTGCGCGATGACTGGCGTCGGCAGCTCGCCGAGCTTAAAGGTCGAATTCCTTTTGAATACATACGTTTCCATGGCATCTTTAATGATGAGATGATGGTATATAACGAAGAGGATGACGGTACTCCCATCTATAACTGGGCATATGTTGACAAGCTTTATGACTTTCTTATTGGGCTGGGCATCAGGCCGTTCGTGGAGCTTGGTTTCATGCCGACCCTGCTTAGCCGTTCCAACGAAACGGTATTCTGGTGGAAAGGGAATATTTCCCCTCCAGCCGACCAGGCAAAATGGGAGGCGCTTGTTCGTGCGTTCGTTCGGCATTGCTTAAATCGCTATGGGGCTAAGGAAGTAAAACAATGGTACTTTGAAGTCTGGAATGAACCGGATTTATCAGGCGTTTGCTGGGCAGGTAGCAAAGAGGAATACTTCTCTTTTTATGAATCTACCGTTCGAGTGATCAAGTCGGTCCTTCCCGAACTAAAAACAGGTGGCCCTGCTTTAGGTTATGGTTCGTTATGGAACGACAGCTGGGCCGAGGAATTTATGGCATATTGCAATAAACGTCAGGTGCCCCTAGACTTCTTTTCCTTTCATGTCTATTCGGAATATCCTCAGCTTAAGGCAGAGCAGAACATCTTGACGAAGATGATGCCGCCGACCTTTTATAAAGAGAGCATCCATCGATTGCAGGAAAAAATGGCGCTTGCCTCTTTCCGTGAGATGGAGCTGCATATTACCGAATGGAACTTTTCGCTCTATGACCGGCATCTGCTACACGATACCATGTTTATGGCCCCGTTTGTGATGTATCATGCGATGAATACACTGGGAGACGTAAAGGCCATGGCTTTCTGGTGTTTTACGGATGTGTTTGAGGAAAGTCTTGTTCCATCCTCTCCGTTTTACGGAGGTTTTGGTTTAATGAATCGGGATGGCCTTAAGAAGCCGAGTTATTACGCCTTTGAGCTTCTTCAGAAGCTGGGTGAAGAGATCACCGTTAAGGGTGATGGTTATGTGGCCACTCAGAATCAAGATGGGAGCATGCAGCTTCTGCTGTATCATTATGTCCATTTGGATCATATGTTTTCAAGCGGGGACTGGTCGGAGATGTCCAATCTTAACCGTTACGGCGTGTTCGAAGAGAAGGGCAGCAAGGTATTTCAAGTCAACATTCCTCATCTTTCAGGAGCCTACAAGTGCACAACTTATCAGATGGACCGGGAACATGGCTCCGTTTTTGACGAGTGGGTTCGCATGGGGGCACCCGAAATCTTGACGGAGGAGGAACTTGCGTATCTTCGCGGAAGAAGCGGCCCGGTCATCCGGACAGAGATCTTAGAGAATCAGGGTTGGTATAAAGAGCTCATTCTTCCACCTCATGGTGTCCTATTGCTCACTTTAGAGAAACAGTTTTAAACACTAGAACCTTCAAGAACACCACCGCTCTATAAGAGAGAGGGGTGTTTTTTGCTGTCCATTCCAGGTAGCTTCGATTTGCCGGCTCCAAAGACGAGAAATGAACAAAAAACGACCATAGACGAGGCAATTTACAACGAGTAAGCGTTAACAATTGAATCTATACTATAGCTATGTCCACAACAGAAATACAGGAGGGAATAAACAGATGAAGCGTTTCATGAAATGGATGACGGAATCCTTTGCGCCAAGATTGGATGCGATTACAAATAACATTTGGATAGCATCGATTCAAGAAGCTATTATGGTTGCCATCCCGATGATCTTTATTGGTTCCATTATTACTTTGATTTCAATTTTGCAAGACTTCATTCCTGGAATGCCGGATTTAACGCCAATTACAACATTCAGCTTCGGTCTTCTCGGTTTGTTTATTGCATTTCTAACGCCGTATACGGTCATGGAGAAAAAGGAGAGACACAAAATCAAGCTGCTGGCGGGAATGACCGGCATATCCTTATTCCTCATGCTGCTTAATCCCGTCGTAAACGAGGATGGAACCGTTCAGTTCGTTCTTGAGCGTTTCGGTCCTGCGGGTATGGTAACGGCACTCATTGTAGGCATCTTCATCGCCGTCATCATGAATGTTTGCGCGAAGTTCTCTTTCTTTAAAAAAGGGTCTTCCATGCCAGAGTTTATTATGGATTGGTTTGACTTCCTGGTACCGATTGCCGTGATCATGGGTTTAGGCTGGGTTCTTGTATATCAGCTTCACTTTGATATCTTTGGGCTGATTGTGAGCGTGTTTGAGCCTATTAATGCTATGGGGCAAAGCCTGTTCGGGTTTATTCTGTTCAACTTTATTGGGGTTGTACTGTATTCCTTCGGAGTTAGCCCATGGGTTCTGATGCCCATCTGGTATGCCATATGGATTCCGGCGATAGAGGAAAATGCCGCATTGGTGGCACAGGGACTGGATCCCGTCAACATTAATACCTTTGAAACATTCTTTTCCGGATGGCTTGGAATTGGAGGCATGGGTGCAACTCTACCGCTTGTGATTTGGTTCCTGTTTGCCAGATCCAAGAAACTGAAAACCATTGGTAAAGCAACTTTAATTCCTTCTTTATTTAATATTAACGAGCCTGTTGTGTATGGAGCGCCTGTTGCTTTCAATCCGCTGTTGATGGTGCCTATGTGGATCAATGGTCTTATTACACCTATCATCGTCTACCTAGCTCTTGATATGGGGTTTGCACAAATTCCGAGCAAAATCTTCCAGCTGTGGTATACGCCGATCGGTGTATCGACTTACCTCATGTCCGGATTCAATGGACTTATTCTGCTCGCCGTTGTCCTGCTGATTGTGTTCGCCGTATGGTTTCCGTTTTTTAAACTGTACGATGCGCAGGAATTGAAGAAAGAGCGGGAGCTACAAGAAGAAGCTTGATATGAAAGGGTGGAAGCAAATGAATGCATCTATTAACGAATTGATAAAGGACATGACACTTACTGAAAAAGCATCGCTCTGTGCAGGATTAAATATGTGGATGACCAAGGGGATCGAGCGACTCAACATTCCGCCAGTTCATATGTATGACGGAACGAATGGGATCCGCAAAACGAACAGTGACGATGAAATGGGGATTACGACAGAGAATGTTCCGGCAACTTGTTATCCCACGGGCGCAGCTATCGGTTCTTCGTGGAATACGGAACTGCTGCACGAAGTCGGGGAAGCACTTGGCAATGAATCCAAAGAGATGGGCGTAGAATTGCTGCTCGGCCCAGGAATCAACATGAAGCGGACCCCGCTAGGGGGAAGAAATTTCGAATATTACTCCGAAGATCCTTGCCTGACAGGCGAATTGGGCGCTGCTTTCATCAATGGCCTCCAGAGCAAAGGAGTAGGGGCTTCGTTAAAACACTTTGCTTGCAACAACCAGGAATATGAGAAGATGGTGACGAGTTCAGAAGTAGACGAACGAACGCTGCGCGAAATTTACTTAAGCGCATTTGAACGAATTATTAAGAAATCGGATCCCTGGACCGTCATGTGCTCCTATAATTTGCTTAATGGCTCGTATACCAGCGAGAATGAACACTTATTGCATGATATCTTGAGAGAAGAATGGGGATACGAGGGGGTTGTCATCTCAGACTGGACGGCCGTGAATGATCGGATTCGCGGGCTGAAAGCAGGACTTGATCTCGAAATGCCGGGACCTGCCGGCTATAACACGAAAGCGATTATCAAAGCCGTTGAGAGCGGAGTTCTTGAAGAAGAGCAGCTCGATAAAAGCGTTGCCCGTATTCTAAAACTCGTAGAACGTGTAACCGGTATGGAAGATGCTGTTCCGGCAACCGCTATGGAGTACCATAGTCTTGCGAGAAAAGCTGCAGCAGAAAGCATTGTGCTTCTAAAGAATGAGAATGGCATCCTTCCGATTCAGGCAGAGTCAACCCATTCCATTGCAGTTATCGGCCGTTTTGCCAAAAAACCTAGAATTCAAGGAGCCGGCAGCGCAAAAGTTACGCCTACTCGCGTTGATATTCCATTTGAAGAAATGAAGCAGTTGGCTGGAGCTTCCGTTGAGTTGAGTTATGCCGAAGGTTACCCTGAAGATGATTCCGTCGATGAGAAAATGATCAAAGAAAGTGTCGCATTGGCGGCAAAATCGGATGTCGCAGTCATATTCGTAGGCCAGCCTGAATACGCAGAATCCGAGATGCGTGATTTGAAGGGCATTGATTTGCCGGAACAGCAGATTCTGCTTATTCAAGCGATTGCAGCCGTACAACCGAAGTGTATTGTGGTGACCAGTAGTGGTACAGCCTTGGCGATGCGTCCTTGGGTTCAGCATGTTCCCGCTGTCGTTCACTCGTGGCTTTCCGGACAAGGCATGGGTAAAGCGATCGCTGAAATCTTGTTTGGTCAGGTGAGTCCTTCCGGTAAATTGTCCGAGACGTTTCCGGTTAAGCTTTCAGACAATCCTTCACATATGAGGATCCGCGGTGAAAACGGCAAGCTGTATTATCGTGAAGGGTTGTTCATCGGCTATCGGTACTACGATCGAAAGGAACTCGCTCCGCAGTTTCCGTTTGGCCATGGCTTATCCTACACTTCATTTGCCTATAAGGATATGAAGACAGCTCAAACGGAGACAGGGATCACGGTCTCTTTCTGGCTGGAGAATATCGGAAACCGAACTGGGAAAGAGGTCGTTCAGCTTTACGTGCATGACGAAGAATGCACATGGACGCGTCCAGAGAAAGAATTGAAGGCATTTTCTAAAATCGAGTTGGCTCCTGGGGAGAAACAACAGATCGTCTTTGAACTTGAAGAGAGAGACTTTGCCTATTACAACACCAAATATAACCGCTGGGTAGCGGAGAGCGGTTATTTCCAAATTGCACTTGGCAGCTCTTCCCGCGATATAAGAATTACGGAGCGATTGTATTGCGATTTTGGAAAGGAAGAAGTATCATTTCATAAATTCAGCCTGATTAGCGATTGGATTAGTGATCCAGTAGCGAAATCGGTATTGGAAGAATGCCTCGATGAGATGAATCAGCATGTCGTTGAAAAGATTTACCTCAATGATGAATTCGTCGGATTTTGGGAAGATGGCCCACTCATTAAAATATTGCAAATGTATGGTCAAACCTGGTTGGGTGACCGGTCACCTGATGAAATTATTGAAGAACTTGTAAGAAGAGTTTATGAGCGACGCATTAACGTGTAAGACAATATAATATCCCTCATAAGAGCTTGGGATCCTGTTCAGGATCCCAAGCTTTTTTTAGCATCCAAAATGGCGCAGCCATCTTAAATAGGATTTGTATTACTGAATGTCAGAGAAATAGCTTTGATGGCAGCAGCTGTGGAGTACATGGCATTCATTCAGACAAACTCCTTGCGAAGCTCGTTTTAGATCATTAAAGATAATTTATAGTTTGCTTGGAACTTTATCCCTTCTTTGATCGTTATATTGGTCGTAAGCAAGAAGCCATAACAAATGGGAGGGGAATTCATGCTTAACATCAAGAAGAAACAATCAAGCATAAGCCTCAAAGCTCGATTACGACGGCGTCTCATTGCAAGCATCGCTGCAGGCATACTTACTTTTCAGGGCGTGCTTTTAGTACCACCTTCGCAAGTGAATGCAGAAACGGCCGATGTTTCGGTACGCAACTGGCATTATTCATCAACAATCGAGGTACCCGAACTAAAGCCTTCCTGGATGGTAAAGGTGGACAATTATCTGAATATGGCCGAGAACGATGTTTCAGGTCACCAGGCAATTGCCGAAGAGGGCAAGGTATTTGCATTCGCGGGAAACAAACTCATCGCCATGGATGCCAGGACAGGGAAGCGGCTGTGGAGCTACGGTAAAGACCTGAAACCTTATATTGTTTATGATAATGGCGTTATTTACGGCCTGTCGGCAGGTCAGAAGCCATACGCGCTGAATGCGAAGACAGGAAAATTGAAATGGCAGTCGAATACGTCCATCTTTATGGATGCGCACACGCGAACGGAGGCGCTGGTGCCGACTTATGATACGCTCTATGCTATCCAAGGGAGCGCAACTTTCGCTTTTGATAAGGCAACAGGAAAGCTTCGGTGGAAAATGAATGAGCCGTCAGGAGAAGGAAACGGCACGGATTACCTTCAGGAGGCGGATGGAGTCATCCTTCGGACGTTCTATGTACAAGGAGCACTAACATCCATTCAACTGAATGCTTATGACAAAAAGACGGGCAAGAAGTTATGGGACCATTTTGGTCAGGGAGAAGCGCTTCAAATCAAAGACAATCTCGTGTATTCGGTTGACTATTATTCTCCATTGCTGGCTGATTATCAGTCGCTTCCGGACCGCAAATGGATCGTAAACGTGTATAATCTTAAGACAGGCGTAAAGAGGAGCAGCCGAGAGTATAGCTGGAAGATGACGGGGGAGCCGCCATATGAGTACGGCGGAGGCGGTTTATTTATGAACCAAGGGAAGTTATACATGGATCAGGGCAATAAGGTGGCCGAATACAAATTTGACACCTATAAGAAAGGTGAAGTTCCTCTGCGAACTTTTCCTCGCCCTTATGGGGGCGACTGGGAGTTGATCGGACTGGTTCAGGAACGGCTGATTTTCAATAACAGATCGACGGGTGAACTGGCCGGCACCAAACTTGCAAATGGTCAACGGATCGGATGGAACGGCGATGCACCTGCTGCGCAGAGTGATGTGTATGGAAAGGGTTTATACCGGGCACAGCGTAACGGCACATTACTCGGCATTAACTTGATGACGTCCCGGCCAGTCTTTAAAGTAACGACTGGAGCAGATCTACACGAGTCGACACTAAAGACGAACGGTATGATCATCATTCAAGCGGAGGGTAAGCTCCTCGGTGTAAAAGTACCGGCATCGTTGAAATAAAGGAATAGCTTGTGCTACTTGAATCATATTTCGTTTAAGAATAATAAAATCCCACCAACGAGTCTGGATGGGATTTTGTTATTTCGGGTTTGATTATATTAGGGTGAATGTCTTCTATCTTATGGATGCTCGGTGAGACTGGATAAAGGGACGGTCATTTCCTGCTCCGAGTTTCCGATCGGATAGACCCGGGCGGTTTCATCCTCATTGACATGCTGGATAAAGATAGGGGTATCCAGATAAGTTACATTTTTCATAATGGCCGATTCCGAAATTTCAATCGCTCTTTGTTTGTTCATGACATATCTCCTTATTTTGAAAGGTCTTTCAATGGATCAACCCGGCGTTGAGAGGCTTTTTTTATGTCTTGATCCAGTTTCGATTGTCCTTGAATGTCTTCGGCAGCTTCCATTTGATTATTCAGCTGTTGTTCTACTTGTCCAATCCCGTGCGCTTCTTGATGCTGTTTGCTCTTCGCCAAAACGATCCCTCCATGTTGTGATAACTTTGTAATCTCTGCATTACTACAATGCACCAAACGAATCGAACTTATACGGCTGTTTGCGTGCGTTCGCGAAGGGGATCTTCCGAAATCATAAGGATCTTAATAAGAATGGAGGCATTATGAATGGCAAGCTCGAAGATATTGCTTCAAGCCGCGGAATCTTTTGAATTTAATATAAGGACGTTAATCTTCCTGAGTAACTCGACCAATGAAGTATATCGTTTTACTAAGGGTGATCAATCCTATATCTTGCGGTTAACTCAGAAATCACACGAGTATGTACCGAAGATCAGGGCGGAGATGGATTGGCTTTATTACTTAGTGAAGAACGGAGTATGTGCTTCATTACCCATTCATACATGTAATCATGAATTAATGGCCGTGTTCTGTGACGTAGATAAGTGGTATATCGCAACTGCTTTTCACGAGGCAGCAGGTCGATTTTTTGATAAACACAATGAGCAGTTATGGGGCCCGAAGATATTCAGGAATTGGGGAGAAACCATGGGAAGGATGCATAGGCTGTCGACATCATATGAACCATCGGACATCCTCGGGAAGAGAGACACCTGGAGCAGAAGAAGTATGAATAATCCTCACCTGCAGCGAGGCCGTTTCTATATGCTTCTTGAAAAATTGATCTCCATGGAAAGTACGATTGATTCACTGCCGAGGGAGAGCGATTCGTTTGGACTGATACATAATGACTTTCATCCGTATAATTTTTTTATCAACAACAGTGAAATAACGGTCTTTGACTTTGACGATAGTATCTATGGCTGGTTTTCGTTAGACATTGCAATAGCAGCCACTCATGCCGTTTGGTGGGGAGTGCATGCAGAAGATCGTGTCACCAAAAGCAGGTTTGCCCAACAGTTCTTGCATGAATTCCTCATGGGTTACGAGAAGGAACACCAGCTCTCCGAATTCTGGAAACAAACAATCCCCTTGTTTATGGAGTATAGAAATATTTGTTCTTACTTCTGGTGGTTAAGTGAATGGAATGGTGATGAGAGCAGCTTTACAGAGGACCAACGGAATGCAATAGACCACGCTGTTAAGCTGATTGAAAGAGGTTTGCCTTTTGATGGCTGCGATATTCAAGTGTAGCACCGTCGATAGCATAGATTAAAGGAGGTAGTGCATTGAGATTTAAAGCGTGTATTTTGATTGTCTTCATGATTCTAACGGGGTGCTTTGCAGGAACCAAAGAGCAGATCTCACCTGAGAACAATTCGGCAGCTGCCGAGATCCAATTGACACCCGTGGATTTGTTCCAAGGGGACGCAGCAAAGTTTAAGTTATTCCTCGGTCCGATGACGGGTGCATTTAAATTAAAGTATGGGGGAAATAAACACAATGTCAGCTTGGATATAGATATTTGGAAGAACGGGCAGAAGGTAGATTCGGCAGGGTCGATCGGAGATTTGTTTTACAGTTCGGACGAGGAAAAGGACAGCAACGAAGTAGAACTAATCATATCCGTGGACACGGAATCGATAGAAGGTCTCGAGGAGTTCAGAAAGATTAAAGTCAACACCAATTCCCATTTGGGATCAAGCCTGTCTACCTTTACCATTCCTTGGGACAAAACGTTGATGGCACGAGGATTGATTCAGGATACGCACCCACGTTCGTTTACGATAGATCAGCCGGTACATGTATTTGGCATGCATGCTACAAGTTCCAATGAAATACATACAGCGGATCTTACAACGGATTCGTTAAGAAAAACGGAGTGGGCACTTGTGTTCACCTTGCGTCTTGATGAAGATATGGAATAAACGGTTTGAGTTAGAATGATCGATCCAAGATCACATTTAAAGCAGAAACAAGTCTGGCGTTGAGAAATGTAAACAGGGTCAATATAATGGGGTGGAAATATAAAAAGAGTGAAGGTGAGATTTTAGTGAAGCAAAACAAGTATGACGATCAGGGATTTTTTGAAAATTACAAACAACTCCCCCGTTCCATCAAAGGATTAGAAGGTGCAGGAGAATGGGGTGCCTTTCGATCGATGTTTCCGGATCTTAGTGATAAAAAGGTGCTTGATCTCGGCTGCGGATTCGGGTGGCACTGCAGGTACGTAAGAGAACAGCATGCGAGCACTGTGGTCGGGGTGGATATCTCAAGGAACATGCTGGAGAGGGCAAGATTGATGACCGATGACACGAATATAGAATATGTGCAGTCCGCAATAGAGGACTATGACTACCCTGCTAACGAGTTTGATGTCGTGATTAGCTCGCTTGCACTTCATTACATTCGTGATTTCGAGGATATCTGTAAAAAGGTATATCAGAGTCTAACGGTTGGAGGTTCGTTTGTCTTTTCAGTTGAGCATCCCGTATTTACTTCTGTGGCCGAACAAGATTGGTATTATAGTCCGGACGGGAAGAAGCTGCATTGGCCTTTGGATCACTATCATGAGGAAGGAGCACGCCAATCTAGATTTCTTGATAGTAATGTCACCAAGTACCATCGGAATATAGCCACACAGATAAATGCGTTAGTGAAAACCGGATTCCAGTTTAGGGAAATGTCTGAACTTAAACCAGAACGCGAGCAGATTGAGGATCCGGAATGGCATGACGCTTACCGACGCCCCATTTTCTTATTGATCGCCGCAGATAAGCAGGTCTGACGAGCTTGAGCAAAATAAACAGAGGGACACCTAAACAGGTGTCTTTTTTAGTTCACGAGGTGAATCGGTTAAGGTGACAGTCATTCATTATGAAACGCCGGATAATATTCATTTGAATTCGGGAACTTTCATCGACCTTAAGGAGTCTGTTTTGGTAAGGGGGCGAACAGCTTGAGGGAGATGCAGATGCAGCATTCTGCGGAACTGAATATATCGGACATAAGGATGCTGATGGAATTCTACGGTGAGGATGTCTGGAATTATGCTTACGTGATCACCAGAAATACATATACAGCAGACGATGTCGCGCAGGATGTGTTTATTAAAGCTTATCAAAAGGTTGCCTTCTTTCGCGGGGAGGCTTCCGTCAAAACCTGGCTGCTTAAAATTACTCGAAACACAGCGCTCTCCTATCTGAAACGAGCGTTTTTGCGCAAAGTGGTGCTGATCGGCGATTGTTCGCCGGGTGATGGACTGAACGGGACGACGTCTTCGCCATCTGCCGAGTCGGAGTATTTGAAACAGGAGGAGGCGGATGAGCTGTGGCAGGAGGTTCTAAAGCTGCCCGGTAAATTTCGAGACCCCCTCGTATTGAGTGTGCATCATCAACTTTCCATTGAGGAAATATCCGGCATTACTGGTCTTTCGCCAGGGACGGTAAAGTCTAGAATTTACAGAGCCAAACAGAAGGTTGCCGCCAGATTCGGAAGGAGCGAACGACGAT
Source organism: Paenibacillus sp. QJM3NY_38 (assembly GCF_056173265.1). Taxonomy (NCBI): domain Bacteria; kingdom Bacillati; phylum Bacillota; class Bacilli; order Caryophanales; family Paenibacillaceae; genus Paenibacillus; species Paenibacillus sp. QJM3NY_38. The sequence continues at coordinate 3,997,582 of NZ_CM149665.1, read as the reverse complement.
GAATGAATGGAAGCCGGATTGGAACCGGAGACTGGCTAGGCCCCCTTTTAAAGATCGGCGCTTTGGGGCTGACATGATGGAGGCCGTGGATAAACGGCTTAAGGTTGTTGAAAAAAAACGATCCTGCTTTGGATGGAGCCGAGCCGCTGTGGTTATCGTTCCAGCTTTGCTGCTTGTTCTCGGCGTTGGGATCTGGTTCGGAAACCAGGCCCCATCTATTCCCCATCCGGTAGCTCCAAGCCCAGGTAATCCAGTTATACAGGGGGGAGGAACGTTTGAATCGAGCTTCTTACTTGGGGCTGGAGGCGACTTCGATTGGTGGAACCTTGCGAAAAATGAGGTCAAACAGGCTAACGACCGTACGATTGTGACACTGGCCGCAGCACTCTTGCAGCGAGAGCTGGGCATCTGGGGCGGACCATCACCTGACATATGGGAGCATTCCGAGGTGAAATGGCCGCTTGACCGCTATGATGTGTCCAGCCCTTGGGTGTATGAAGTGCACGTAAAGGAGATAAACGCAGAAGCAGCTCAAACCGTATATCAACTTCGTCTGCTGCTGCGGGATTCGATTCCGATGACGTATGAGGAAACGATAGACGTTACCATCCGTAACGATTCACATAGAATCTCGCTTATTGAGCAAATAGACATAGACGAAACGGGAGCACCTATGAATGAAATCAAGGCTGGAGACGAACAGGGGAATACCGTGATATTAAAGGAGGACGCGGAGATTGGCCTGAAGATAACCGGAACTCTGATCCAAAAAGAAGGGATGATCCGCTCCATCCACGTTCAGTATGGCGACATGGATCACACCTTTCATGATTGGAGGAATGTGAGCAACGAATCCTACTATCCGGACGTTGCGTTGCTGCCTGCAAAGAACAACAAGGAGGAAGTCCTTGCAATCATTTTGACAACCGGCTACGGTACCAGCATTAGAGAATCGGAGTTGAAACTTCTTACAGAAAATTTTAGTCAAGTGATGTCAGTCGATCCGGTGCTTGCGGTAAAATCCAGACTTAGCTATAGTGCGACGGCAGAAGCGGGAAAACGGATCTTTCAATTCACGCTGGACGGGGTAACTCGCACATTTGAATATATGGAGGAAGACGCGGGATTTTGGCTGGATCAGCCCGCGCTTGGCAACATGGTTAGGTATTACGTTGAGGGAGGCATCTTATATGCATCGGTGCCGATACAGGTTTCGCCTGGTGAATTCCCGGTCGCGGTCCGGCTGCGGTACGAATACGACGGTACAGCATTTCTTGTGACGGAAGCCATGTATGGAGAGATGTAAGCCAGCGAGATCAAGGGATGATCATTCATACAACGAATATTGACATAGGGCATGAAGGAGATTTATTTGCTGACTATAATGAGCAGGGGCCGTCCACTGTCATCTATGATGACTTATGGACGGCCCTGGTATTAAAGCCTATTAGTTTCGGAAGAACTCGACCTGATCGATATCCGCCCATTGGGAAGAGGACGAATTGGATACGTAAAATCCGATCGTTGCCTTTCCGCCCGTCACTTGAATATTGGATATCGTGACAGGCGTCCACGCTGTCGTCACCGGACACCCGGTTTGTAGCATGCTGCCTCCATACTCCTTCACTTCCATGACACAACTGTTCTGGCCCCCGCTGCTGCGCATGCGTGCTCGCATCGTATACGTGCCGTTATCAAGACCGCTAATCGTCTGTCCGACATATGCGGTCGAAGGTCCGCTTGTGCCTGCGAGACCGACAAAGTATGAGCCTTCGGCAGCGGGAAGTCCAACGCCGTCATTGGCTCCATGAATAAGAATCCGATTCGGGTAATCATCGCCGTACGTAGTCCAGCCCGCTACATTGGCTGTTTCAAAGCCGGGATTGTTAACCAGATTGGTTTGCGTCGGTGTCACGGTATGCCCGAAGCGCAGATAGATGCCGTTTGACGGATAAGTTGCGCTGGTGACGGCTGCAACACGAGTGGAATCAACGGCCATTAGCGCATTCCAGTTGGAGGATTTCGTATCGGATACCGGAAACACGTTGGTTTTGTACTGCCATGACGCGCCGTTATCGGAGCTGATCATCGTAAACATCGATGAGTAAGGATCCCCCGTGTTGGCGCTGCTTTCATCTGTTTGGAATGCAGCCATAAGACGACCGTCGGCGAGCTTAACGACGAACGGAGCGCCCGCTTTTTTGCCATTGCCGCTGGGCACGTACATCGTTTGACGGGGAACCGACCAATTGAAGCCGTCCGGCGAAATTTTATATTTGATGACAAAAGGGTGGCCGGCAACGTCCGAGGCTTCGAAAACGGTTATATACCGCCCGTCGTTCATTTGCGTGATGACCGGCATGCCGTCGCGGGAGCCAGCGGCAACTCCGTCACTGACCGTGATCCGGCTGCCCCAGCCGCTTCCGTTCCAGGTCTTCATATACAAATTTTGCAGGCCGGTCGTTCCGACCGCTGCCGGACTGTCGTCCGCATAAAGCACGGCAATCGTGCCGTTGATCATGTCCAAATGCGGCTCCCACAAACCTTTAAAGCTGGAGGCGGTTGAACTCCCGATCAATCCGCCCGGTAAATCGCTCCAGGTGTGACCACCGTCGAGACTTCGCCGGACATTAAGCTGGATCTCATAGGTGGAGCCATTCTGAACGACCTGCCGATAGGCTAACCAGATTTCCCCGCTCGGTAGCCTTAACATTTGACCGTTCCCCACATTGCCCGCGGTGCTTGAGACAGCTGTGACCGGAGTGCTCCATGTATAGCCGCCGTCCTGCGTTCTGGAGACCACAATGCGCGTGTTGCCACCGCCAGCGTTGGTGTCGAAGGATACGAGCCACTCGCTTGGCGTAAGCTTGAGCAGCCTTGGATACCACACACCTCCCGATGGCGGCGTATTGATGGCAATCTGCTGCGAAGCCCATGCCATGCCTGATGAAGCGGCATGAACCGGCGACAATGGAATTGCCGTTAGAGCAAGTGCAAGCATAACAATGAACGAAAGTGGTTTCTTCCAGAAGCCTGTGTTCCGTTTCATATGCAATTAACCTCCCAACCCGAATTAGAAAGCGCTTTCTAAAATGGATTGTATCGTAATTAATATCATTTAAGATATACTAAATATATATTATTTTTCAGTTGGGACTGACGTAAAAAGAGAGGTCAGACATGGAGCAACCGTTATATAAACGTATTCAGAACGATATACGCCAGCGCATTCAGAGCGGCGAGCTGCAAGCAGGAGCCTTGATACCTTCGGAGAAGGACTTGGCCCAGCGGTACGGTGTAAGCCAGATTACATCCAAAAACGCGCTCAACGGTTTGGTGGAGGAAGGCTTGTTAGTGCGATATCGGGGAAAGGGCACCTTCGTTCGGGAGCTGGTCATTCCGGAAGAGCCGCATCTTCAGTCGGGTACGAAAAAGACGATCGCGATTATTTTGCCGACGATGAAAACCAAGATCGACCAGCAGCTGCTGGACGGTCTGGAACGCTATTGTGCGGATAGGGGATACGATCTGTTGATCCGCATTACACGCGAGTCGCAAGAGGAAGAATACCGAGCGATCAAGCAGTTCCAGGAACGAGGAGTCGACGGGTTCATCATTTTCCCTGTCGAGCAGGAAAGCTACAATAACGCGGTTCTGCGCTTGTCGCTCGACCGGGTTCCCTTGGTACTTGTTGACCGTTTCTTGAAAGAGATCAAGGCGTACAGCGTCAGCTCGGACAATTATGCAGGCGTTCGGGAAGCTATATCCAGTCTGCTTGCTGCTGGGCACATGCGCATTGCCTTCCTGTCACCGGAAATTACAAATTCGGTTACGGACGAAAGAGCGAAAGGCTTCGAGGCCGCTTTCATGGAACAAGGCTTGCCTATAGATAAGACACTGTGGTGCATGCTGGATTTGGAGACCATAGCAGAGGGGAACGGACAACGGGAGGTCGTTCGTTTCCTGAGCGAACAGCGCGATATCACTGCCGTCTTTGCCGTTAACGCGGAATTGGCCCGCTATGCCCATTATGCCATTCGGGAGATTTGGAAGGGGGCGGGGAACGAACCTCAGCTGGCCGCGTTTGACGATCCGGATCTCGATGGCATTCCTTTCATCCGTCAGCAATTGGATGAAGTAAGTCGGCGTGTCGTCGATTTGCTCTCGGAACAATTGTCCGGTACGCACGAGCCAAGGCGTGAGGTTGTACCAGTCCAGTGGATATGGCCGGAATGATCTCGGCTTCACCTAGTACAATTTAAGAATCAATGAAGTAGCCCGCCAAGAAACGGTCTGAACTAAGTTCAGACCGTTTTTTTTGTAGACATCAGAAAGTATAAACTTCGAAGCATGAACATTCCTGATATCGCAAGAAAAAACATCCTATAAAGGCAGTCATTCTCCTTTACGAATCCTCTGATTGATGTTTTAGTCATTTACAAAAGCGAAGTTATATTATAATAATATACTAAATATACTATTTAAATTATAAAGGTTGTGATGGGCATTGAAATCTCTGCCGCTATACAAAAAAATTCAGGAAGATATCAAGCGGCTGATCGCCATCGGCAAGCTGCGGGAAGGCGACCGGGTCCCTTCGGAGAAGGAACTGTCCGAACGTTACCGCGTCAGTCAGATTACAAGCAAAAATGCGCTGGTTGGACTGATGGAGGAAGGCTTGCTCGTCCGGATTCAAGGCAAGGGCACCTTTGTCATGAGCAAGCCGGAGCACGCCACGGCGATTGATCAGTTGGGTGAATGGACGGCAGGTCCGGGCAAAAGCGGGCGGATCGGGTTAGTGCTGCCGACGATGAAAACGAAAGTGGACCAGCGTTTTTTGGATAACATCGAGAAATATGCGTCTGCCGCAGGCTATGAAGTGATGCTGAGAATTACGCGCGAATCCCAGCTAGAGGAATCCAAGGTCATCTCGTCCTTTCTCAAGCAAGGGGTGGACGGCATGATCATTTTTCCGGTTGAAAACGAGACCTACAACGATTCGATTCTGAGGCTCTCGCTGGACCGTTTCCCCTTCGTTCTGATCGACCGGTTCTTGAAGGAGATCAAGACATACAGTGTAAGCTCGGATAACGTAAACGGCACAAGGGAAGCCGTTGAGTATTTGCTTAACAAAGGCCATTCGTCTATCGCGTTCATCTCTCCCGAAATTACGAATACGGTGACGGACGAGAGGGCCCAAGGGTTTGAGCAGGCATTTCTGGAGCATGGATTGTCGATCGACAAAAGCTTATGGTGTCTCCTCCCGCTGGATGAGATCGCATCGGGTCAATCCGTCGAACACATCAGGACGTTTATAGATGACAATCCCCATATTACCGGCATTATTACGGCCAATACGGAGCTGTGCAGAAATGCCTATAAAGCGGCAGTTGCATCGCGTAGGAAGGTGCCGGACGAACTGGAGCTGATCACGTTCGATCCGCCGGATCTGCCGAATGTGCCGTACATCCGCCAAAACGAGGAGGAGATGTGCCGGTTAACCGTAGAGCTGCTAATTGAGCAGATCGAAGGGGCTTTTGAGGCGAGAAGAATCGTGGTGCCGGTCATGCTGGTGAAAGATTAAGGTGAAAGATCGAAAAACGGAGGATAGCCCTAATTTTATACTAAATATAGTATATAAAATTATATTATTATAAGTTACTATGACTTCGTAAAGCGCTTACACCACATCTTTTAAAGAAGAGGGGAATCGCATGAAATCGAAGAACAAATTCGCAGGCATGATCATGCTGCTGCTGATGTTCGCGTTAACCGCTTGCAGCGGCGGCAATGGACCAAATGACGGGGCTGCACCAACCACCCCGGACACTTCATCACCAGGCAATGAAGCTTCCGCCGGGAAGGACCCTAAAGAACCTGTAACGATTGAGTTTATGGGCCACGGCAATCCGAACGAAAAAAAGATTTTCGAAAAGCTGATCGCTTCCTTCGAGGAGAAGAACCCGCACGTCACAGTTAAATACACTTCGGTACCGCCAGGCGAATACTCGCAGAAGATGACAACGCTGATCAGCTCCGGCAAGGTTCCAGACGTATTCTACGTCGGAGGCCCCGAGTTTTACCGCTTCGCGGAGGCCGGAACGCTTCTCAACATTCAGTCCTATCTGGATAAGACCTCATTGTTTAATCCCGATAACGTATGGAAGCAGGCGATGGACCGCTACCGCTTTGACGGCAGCAAGGTTGGCGCCGGAGATGTGTACGGACTGCCGAAGGACGTAGGACCATGGTCATTTGTCTATAACAAGGATTTGTTTGACGAAGCGGGGGTGCCTTACCCTTCCGCAACGGCAGGGGAATGGACCTGGGACGACATGCTGGAAGCAGCCCAAAAGCTGACGGTCGACGATAACGGCGACGGAAAGCCCGATCAATATGGTGTAGGCGCTTACAGCCTGGAATCGGCGGTGTGGGGCAACGGCGGTGAATATATCGATTACGCCACCGGCACGGTAAAGGTGAACGAGCCCGAATTTTATGAGGCGATGCAATTTGTTGCTGACCTGAACCTGAAGCATAAGGTCAGCCCGAATCAGGAAGCCGAGCAAGCGATGAATGCATATACCCGCTTTATTAACGGCCAGCTGGCGATGTTTGCGATGGGCCCTTGGGATCAGCCTGCATTCTGGGAGCTGCCTTTCGGTTGGGACATTGCGGCGTGGCCGGCAAGCCCGAATACGGGAGAAACGGCGACCTGGCTCGGCTCGATGGGATTTGCCGTTTCGGCGAAATCCAAACACCCGCAGGAAGCGTTCGACTTGGCGGCCTTCCTGTCCCTGGATGAGCAAGGGCAGCGCGAAAACTACCAGCTCGGTCAAGCGGTTCCTAATCTGATCGACATGGCGGAAGGCGAATTTAAGGAAATGGACAAAGGACCTCAGACACGTCAAGTATTCCTCGATATTATCCAAGATTACGGACGACCGGACGTGGTAGCTTTCTCTAAGGATACGCAATGGATGGATATGTTCAACCAGAATGCGAGCAAAGTATGGAACGGTGAGATGTCGGCGAAAGACTTTACGGCCCAGATCCAGCCGAAGATGCAGGAGCTGTACGACAAAGGCAATAAATAATGCCGCAAGGGCAGGTGGCGTCAATTATTCATATCGGCGCCCCCCGCCGTACGGACATCCTGTCATGTCATAACGAAATACAGGCGAAGGTGGAATGAAATATGGGTACCAAGCTTGGCGGGTATCGCAGAAGAGAGCTGGCGTGGTTGTATCTGTTTGTCGCTCCGCCAGTTCTCGGGTTTCTTTTGTTCGGCCTTGTGCCGATCTTGTTCTCGATCTATATCAGTTTTCACAAATGGGATATGCTTACCGATCCGCAGTGGACGGGGCTCGCAAACTATAAGGATCTATTGAAAGACGAGAAAGTGTTCAAATCGTTGTACAATACGGTCTATTTGATGATCGGCATTCCGCTCGGCATGATACTGTCGATGCTGCTGGCCATATTGATGAACCGCAAATTCGCCGGCATCTCGTTCATGCGAACGATCTATTATCTTCCGGTCATATCGCCGATTATCGCGGTATCCCTGCTGTGGCAGTGGATTTTGAATCAGGATTACGGATTGCTCAACAACTTTCTGTGGGAAACATTCGGCATCACGGGGCCTAACTGGCTGGGCAAGCCGGAGTGGGTGAAGCCTTCGCTCATCCTGATCGGGCTGTGGAGCGGCATCGGCGGGAACATGGTGCTGTATCTTGCAGGATTGCAATCGATCTCCTCGACGTATTATGAGGCAGCGGAAATCGATGGCGCTGGTGCATGGCACAAGCTGACGCGAATTACGATCCCGCTGCTCACGCCGATTCATTTTTTTGTCATCGTTATGGGCATCATCGGTGCGTTCCAGTCATTCAGCCAGATTTACGTGCTTGCGGTGGATGGCGGACCGGAATACAGCGGCGCTACGGTCGTCTACTACATTTTCCAGCATGCGTTCGAGTACTTCAATATGGGCTATGCCAGCGCGGTGGCCTGGGTACTGGGCATTCTCATCTTTATCGTCACGCTCATTCAATTTAAGCTTTCCAATCGATGGGTTTACCAAGACTAGGGGGGAAATCTGTGAAACGGGAAAAAATGACGGACCTCTGGTCGCTGCTGCTGTTGTTATGCGGTTCGATCTTTATGGTCGCACCGTTCATATGGACCATATCGACCTCGTTAAAGGATCGGCGAAACGTATTTGAAATTCCTCCACAATGGATTCCCGATCCGTTTACGTTCGACAACTATGCGAAGGTTTGGCTGGAGTCGCCCTTGCTGCATGGATTTATGAACAGCTTGATCATCGTGGTGATCGTCCTGACGATCGGGATGCTGATATCCGCGATGTCGGCCTATGCCTTTGGCAAATTCGAATTTCCTTACAAAGGCATGCTGTTCATGGGTTTGCTCGGGACGATGATGATTCCGTATTCGGTCGTTATGATACCGCAGTATATCGGATTCTCCAGGCTGGATTGGGTGGATACACTGCTGCCGCTCATCATACCTGGCCTGTTCGGCAACATCGTTGTCATCTTTTTCATCCGCCAATATTTGCAAAGCGCGATGCCAACGGAATTGATTGAAGCGGCGAAGATCGACGGCTGCAGCTTTCCGGGCATTTTCTTCAAGATCGCGCTGCCGATCATGAAGCCCGCGCTCGCCGCCCAAGCTGCCCTCGGCTTTATGGGCATCTGGAACGATTTTCTCGGTCCGCTGATTTACCTGCATACGCCCGAGAAGCAAACGATTCAAGTGCTGATCGCTTCCATGCAGGCGATGTACATTGGCCAGTCGGATTATCCGATGATCATGGCCGCCGCCATCATCGCCATGGTGCCGGTGATCATCGTGTTCTTTTTCTGCCAACGATACTTTATCGAGTCGATGGCAATCAGCGGAATCAAGGGGTGAGACACATGCCAATAAGTATGCCGCGCCTGTCGAAGATCGTTTGTTGTCTTGGCATGTTAGGATTAGCGGCCGGATTGGCATTGTCGGGATGCGATTCAAGAACGAAACCGGAGGCGGTCGATTTGGATATTTACAACGAAAAGATGTACGCCAATCCTTTTCCTTCCCTAGAGGAAGAATGGGAGGATTACGGCAACGGGGACCCATATATACTGCGGCATGACGGCCGCTATTATCTGTATGTCAGTACAAAGGATCACCGGACGGGCATCAAGGCGTGGATATCGGACAATCTGATCGATTGGAGGTATGCGGGTCTGGTGACAGAGGATCCCGTATCGACCGGCGCCTACGCACCTGAAGTGATTTACTGGAACGGCTGGTTCTATCTCTATACGTCTCCGGCAGGAAAGGGGCATTACGTGTTTCGAAGCGAATCGCCGACAGGCCCGTTCGAACGGATCTCCGACAACGTCGGGATGAGCATTGACGGCTCGGTATTTATCGACGATGACGGCTCCTGGCTGTTCACCCATGCTGGTTCGTCGGGCATTGTCGGCGTTCCGATGGATGGTCCCGCCGAATTCGGTATCGGTCAGACGATTCCCGGGCCCTACCTGGGGCATTGGACGGAAGGGTCCACGATCATCAAGCGGAACGGTACCTATTTCATGACATATACCGGGAATCATGTATTCAGCAAAGGCTACCGCATTCATTATGCCGTGTCGCATGATTCGCCGCTCGGTCCGTACAGCATTCCGGCCAACAACCCGCTCGTCATCAGCACCAAGCCGGACTTTTACGGGCTCGGCCACAGCTCGACGGTAATGGGGCCCGATCTGGATTCCTATTATCTCGTCTATCATAACTTGACGGGAAGATCCCAGGAGGGCCCGCCCGTACGTCGGATGAACATCGACCGGCTTGTATTCAACGGAGACAAGATGGAGATTCTGGGGCCTACGAATTACGATCAGCCCGTCCCGGGAGGGCCGGTCTTTGCTGATAGGCTGGACGCAAAAGCCATCGATCAAAGCCGCTGGGAAGCAGCGGATTCTGGAGGAAGTGCACAAATCATTAGCAAGGTGAGCACGGATGGAGTCTTTACTGCCGAATATAACTTGGTTCCATCGAAGGCCACCGTCTCCGCGTTGTTTGCGTATCAGGACACGAATCAATACGGGTTCGCTGAAATCGATCCGGAGCAAAACGGGTTATCCTTAGGCAGAATGCAGGACGGCAGCCGCAAGGTGCTTGCCACGGTGGAGCTTCCCACTTGGTCCAAGCTGCACACGATTCGCGTCGAGCGCGGAGAAGATCGGCTGCGGGTTTATCTGGACGGCGTTCTGAAGCTGGATCAATCGGCGGTACCGTTCGGACCAGGTAAAATCGGTTATCGATACCAAACCGGCGAGCCGAGCTTTTCGTATACGGCATTCTCGAATCACGCCTCCGGCAGCAGCGACTTCGAAACGGCCAAGCCGCTTCCCGGCAGCATGGAAGCCGTACACTACTTAAGCGGTGAAGGCAGAGGCTTCTCGGTCCGCCATCCATCGGAAGCAGGCGCATGGCGCGGTTCGGACGGTACGGCGATTAAGATGGCTGAGGATGGAAGCTATTCGGCTTCGCTGACGGAAAAAGGCGATTGGTTGCGTTATGCCGTGAACGTGTCGGAATCGGGAACGTATGCGCTGGACCTGACGGTCAAGGCCGGAATGGGGCCGACATCCTTCAAGCTGCTCGTGGACGATAAGAAGGTCGAAAACTATAAAGTTGACGGCAGCCATTACTCGGGTAGCAGTAGCGAACCTTGGGTTAAAATTCGGGTTGGGTCTCTAAAGCTCGAAAAGGGATTACATAGCCTTGCCATTCAATTGGACAGCGACCATACGATGGAATGGAAAACGATGGACTTCGAGCTGGTCGACATGCAAACGTTTAAATTGGAGAATCTTCTGGAACAAACAAGCTCCGAGGATGTTCACGGCCAATGGATCGAATCGGACGGCGGGTATGCCGGCGCAGCCGATTCCGATGCCAAGATGTATGGAGGAAGCCCCCTTTGGACCGATTATCGCATCCGAACGACCGTGAAGCTGGGCGACGATCCGTCCGGTCAGGCGGGTGTGCTCTTTCGAGTGACTAACGAGTCGGATTTCCGGGATCAAGTGAGTGATTCGCTAATGGGATATTTCCTTGCGGTCAGCGCTACGAAGCTTGAGCTGTACAAACATAATTACGATTCCGAATTACTGCATAGCGTCAAGGTTTCGCTGAAAGCGAACGAGCCGACAAGCTTGCGAATTGAAGCGGTACGAGGCACGATTCGCGTATATGTGCAGGACGGGGAAGAGCCGATCCTGACATATGATGATCCCCGGGCATTCATGCAGGGGAGAGTAGGCCTGCGATCGGTTCATGCAGAGCAGATCGAGCTCGGCGACTTAACGGTGGAATCCATGGGTACGAAATAGAAACGATAAACTAACAGAAGATGGAGAGTGGAACATAATGTCTAGCTCGCACAAATATATTAAAGACTATCCTAGACCGCAATTGGTGCGTGAAAACTGGGAAAATCTGAACGGGGAATGGGATTTCCGTTTTGACGATGCATGGGAAGGGGAGAGCGGCAAGTGGTACGACCGTCTTGAAGCCGACCGCAAAATTACGGTCCCCTTCGCGTTCGAGACGAAAGCAAGCGGCATTGCGGATGAATCATTCCATCCCTGCGTATGGTATGAGCGGATGGTTGCCATACCTGCCACGGAAGCAGGCAAACGTATCCTGCTGCATTTTCAAGCGGTCGATTACTCGGCGACCCTGTGGGTCAACGGACACAAAGTCGGCACGCATGAGGGCGGATACGCAGCCTTTTCCTTCGACATTACCGAAGCGGTTGAGGTCGGCCGGGAGAACCGGATTACCGTTCGAGCCGTGGACAGCAACAGCTGTACCCAACCGCGCGGCAAGCAGCGGTGGATGAAGGACAACTTCGGTTGCTGGTACGTGCAGACGACAGGGATATGGCAGACTGTGTGGATGGAGTACGTGAATCCGATTCATATCAACCGGGTAAAAATAACGCCGGAGCTGGAACGCGGGTCGGTAAACTTCTGTTACGAACTGGGCAACGCTGGGCAGAATTACGACGGATTGACTCTGCAGACCATCATCCGGTTTGATGGTAAGCTGATCCGGTCGACGGAAACGAGCGTAGAGCGCGGCACCTTAGCAGTTGACGTGAGCGTTGTTAACGAGGCCGTGGGCGAGTGGAAGGTCAAGCCGTGGCATCCGAACCATCCTAATTTATACGACGTCGAGATGATTCTGAAGCAAAACGGAAAGCCGGTCGACACGGCCTATTCTTACTTCGGCATGCGGAGCATCCGGATCGTAGGCAATCAGGTCATACTGAATCATACGCCGATTTATCAGAGACTGCTGCTGGACCAGGGCTATTGGAACGATACGCATTTGACGCCTCCATCGGAGGAAGCGCTGCTGGAAGACATCGACAAAACGCTGGCCCTCGGCTTTAACGGTGTGCGCAAGCATCAGAAGCTGGAGGATCCCCGGTACTTATATTGGTGCGATCGCAAAGGGCTGCTGGTATGGTCGGAGATGCCGTCAACCTACGAATTCGGGGACGATGCGGTTGAGCGATTCACGAATGAGTGGATGGCTGTCGTTCGCCAGCATTACAATCATCCTTCCATCATTGCATGGGTACCGTTCAACGAATCCTGGGGAATAACTGACATCGCCACCGACCGCAAGCAGCAGCAATTTACGGAATCCATCTATCATTTGACCAAGGCATTCGACCAGATGCGGCCGGTCATCGTGAACGACGGCTGGGAACATACGATTTCGGATATCATTACACTCCACGATTATGAAGAGATAGGCGCTATGCTGGAAGAGCGATATCGGGACAAAGACGCGCTGTTGGGCAATAAATTCGCGCATAACACGCATCGTTATCCATTCGCGCAGGGGTATGGCTATCGAGGCCAGCCTGTGATCATCAGCGAATACGGCGGCATCGCCTTTACAAGCGAAGAGGGCTGGGGTTACGGCAATCAGGTTCGTAACGAGGATGAATTTTTGAAGCGATACGAAGGAATTACGCAAGCGATTAAAAATTTGCCATACGTGAGCGGATTCTGCTATACGCAAATTACGGACGTTCAGCAGGAAGTGAACGGCTTGCTGACGATCGAGCGCGAACCGAAAGTAAATATGGAAGCGATTCGGAGCATTAACTTGGCGTAGGTGAATATGGACTTGATACGAAGCATTAACCTGGCATAGGTGAATATGGACTCGTTACGACGCATGAACCTGGCATAGGTGAGTATGGACTCGATTCGAAGAATAGTTCTGGCGTCGTTGAATATGGACTTGATACGAAGTATAAGCCTGGCGTAAGCGAAAATGGACTGGATTCGAAGCTAGACCTGGTGTATGCGGTTATGGACTCGATTCGAAGCATTAAGCTGGCGTAGGTGAATATGGACTCGATACGACGCATAAACATGGCATAGGTGAATATAGACTTGATACGAAGAATAGAGCTGGCGTAAGTGAATATGGACTGGATACGAAGCTAGACCTGGTGTATGCGGTTATGGACTCGATTCGAAGCACAACCCTGGCATAAGCGAATAGAGAACGTTTAACCATACTTTTTTCTGGAAAATGTTTAGTTTTCTCGCGAGATATAGGTAAACACAGAAGCAGCAGGGACCCGTCAATGGACAGGTCTCTGCTGCTTTTTCCAGGCGTTTAGGATTTTATTTTCTATATCAAGGAGAAAATACATGCAATAGAATACTCGACCAAAGTGATGGATATGAAGAAGTTTAAGGATAAGATGGTTATATGAATAAGATGGTTATATGAATAAGATGGTTATATGAATAAGATGGTTATATGGATAAATGCATCGGGTTCTTCTAAAGGATCAACTGTGGCAGAGTTATTAATAGCCCTATTAACAATAGCCCTTTTTTCAAATTGGAAGTAAAAATAGGCAGGTGCACTGATGTAAGCGGACAGGAGGTCCGCTATTTCCAAACAAATACACCAATTTCAATGCTTAGCGGACACAGAATCCGTTATTCTCGGTTTTTTCTCTGTTTTTGCGGTGATATACCGGTAATAGCGGAACCTGTGTCCGCTTAATCTTATATTTAGCACCTTTGCTCACAAATAGCGGAATCACGGTCCGCACGGAGTTAGTATAATAGTTTCTTACTCATAATTAGGCGGGAGACCCGATGCGAACCGCTATAAAGTAAAGCGATGCCAATCGAAAATAACTAATATGGCAACCCGGACACGATAGGGGTCGGGTTCACATGAATATACATGCGTAGAAAGTCGCCATAGGCGGCTTTTTTGGTGTGCCGAGAAAAAACAAGAGCAGCATCCTTCATCAAGCTGGTGCAGAGATTTTAATTTTTAATTAACAAAAACCTGCATTCTATTAAATTATTCTTTTTTACAATCAATGACGTAGGGTTATTAAACCGGTTTAATGATCCAGCAGGCAATGAGAATTTGCTAGAGAAAGGAACAACCATAGATGGCTACCATTGATGACGTTGCCAAGAGGGCTGGTGTATCCAAGGGGACCGTATCCAGTGTGTTCAGCAAAAAAAGGCCGATCAGCCAGCAAGTGACGGAGCGGGTACTGGAGGTAGCCCAAGAGCTGGGATATTTCCCGAATCATCTGGCCCGAAGCCTCGCGATCAAGAGGACGATGAGCATCGGCCTCAAGATCCCTCTCCCGCCTGATGGGACGATGACGGCTTTCGATACTCAGTTGATTAACGGTGTCATCAAGGAATGCTCCAAGCAGGGCTACCGCTTAGTGCTCGACACTTTACCCGAGCAGGATGATCCTACGATGTATTCACAGGATCCTGTCGATGGCGTCATTCTGCTCAACCCGCGAAAGAATGATTTGCGTATCCAACGGTATCTGATGATGGGCACACCCCTTGTGCTGGTAGGGCGGTCGGATCCATATGACGATTCGATCAGCTACGTGGATAACAACAACACGAAAGTGGCTCATCAGGTAGGAGATTATTTGCTTCAAGGAGGACATCAATCCATCCTCTTCCTGAATGCAGCCTCCGATATGACCGTGTCCTATGATCGAAAACATGGCTTATTGGAAGCTTATCGCCAGTACGGTCTGCCGATGCGCGAAGAGTACGTGATGTACTATAACCACAAACTGCATGCCAACGGCACGGAATACGGATACATGTCCATCATGAACACCTATGGAAACATGAACTATACGGCAGTCATTACCGATACGGACAGAGTGGCTCTTGGCGTGCTGAGGGCAGCCAGGGAGCTTGATATTGATGTGCCCGAACAGTTATCGGTCATCGCCCTCAGCAATGATGCGATTTTAGCTCAAGATATGAATCCAAAGCTGACATCCGTGGAGTTGTCGGCAGAGACGCTTGGAGCCGAAGCAGCCAAGCTGTTGATCGAGAAAATAAGCGATAAACGTGTCCACAGGCAAATCATCATCCCCGCACAGCTTGTAGTGAGGGATTCCTGCAAAGTTCTTTCCTAATGACGAATAAGGAGTGGTTAGCTTGGTAAAACGAAACAAAATCATGATCGCGATCATGGCTGTATCTCTATTCGGTGGGCTGCTTGCGGGCTGTTCCCCGAGTCCAGGCAGCAGTAATCAGGAGGGCAGCAATGCCGCATCGCAAGCTGCATCGAAAGAAGAACGCACCCTCAAAATCATGACGGGGGTCATCGGCGGCAAAACGCCTGAAGAGAATACGCAGTTCGAGCAGGAAATCGAGCGTCTAACCGGCATCAAGGTAACGATGAACAAGCCGGCAGCTGACTATGACCAGAAGCTGCTTGCAGCGATCGCTTCCGGAGAAAAATTCGACCTGCTGCAAATCAGCAAAGAGAAGATGTCCACCTTCGTTGAACAAGGAATTCTTACGCCGCTGACCGATCAAGTGAACGCCTCCAAGGTGCTGTCGGATCCAAACGTCATTCCCGCGAATGAGTGGGAACAAGTAAAGACGAAGGATGGCCAGATCTACGGCGTGTTCACCAAGTACCAGGGAGGAACGATGCCGATCGTTCGCAAGGACTGGCTGGACGAATTAAACCTGCCGGAGCCTGCAACGCTGGACGATTATTATAACGTCCTCAAAGCGTTCACCGAACAAGATCCGGACGGAAACGGCAAAAAAGACACGTACGGACTCAGCACGGCCGGCATGTATGAACTGCAGGGTTTCTTCAGCGCAGCGGGCTTGAAACAACGATATGTGGAAACGGCGGACGGCAAGCTGGACGTTCCATATTCTACAGATGCGGCCATCCCGGTTTATGAATGGCTGAACAAGCTGTTTGAGGAAGGCATTCTGGATCCGAACTTTACCACGAATGACACCGGTAAAATGCGAGACCTGTTCCTGACCGACCGGGTCGGCATGATTACGTACTGGGACGCTTGGGTAGGCATGCTGAACAATACGCGCCAGGAACAAGATCCGAATACGAAATTCGAAGCGAAGGGCTTGCCTGGTGCAGCCGACGCAAACGGCAACCACATGCTGCGCAGAGGCGATCCGGATGTTTGGGTTATTCCCGTCAATGCGGAGCATCCGAAAACAGCCTTTGAATTCATTGAATGGTGGCATTCCGAGGAAGGTATTACGCTGGGCAGCTTAGGCATAAAGGATGTGGATTACACGGTTGCCAACGGCAAATACGAATTGACCCAAACCGGTAAAGAGCATGCTTCCGACCATGGCGTTCCTTTCTGGTATAACCGCAACGTCGAACCGCCTTTCGGTAAACTGCCGGGCGTCCAAGAAGCGCAGGATCTCGTCGATCAATACGCTGCATTGGAATTAACGCCTCCGAATTGGGCGAATGCCGAGAAGATTATCAATGAATATTCCTTCAAAGCGATCATGGGCGAGATGCCGGCTGCCGACGCCGTAAAAAAAATGCGAGAAGAGCTTAAAGCAGGCGGACTTATCGATTAAAGCATGAAGAGGAGGGGCGGTGATGACGCCGCGCCCTTCTTTATTTTTTTAATAAGGGGGCGAAATTCCGTGAAAGCCATATTCAAATACAAAACCCTATACTTTATGATGCTTCCTATCCTGGCCTACTTCCTCATCTTTTCCTTTTATCCGCTTGCCCGGGGACTTGTTATCAGCATTCAAGATTACCGGCTTATCGGAGATCGTCCGTTCATCGGCATCGATAATTATCTGAGTGTGCTAAAGGATCCGGGTTTTTGGGAAGTTTTTCAGAATACGATCGTGATCGGCGCCGGAAGTTTTATCATCAACTTCTTGCTGCCGCTGATTCTCGCGCTCTCCTTAAATGAAGTGGCTTCCGCCTGGTTCAAAAAAATGACCCAGATGATCGTCTATTTACCTCATTTATTCTCTTGGGTTGTCGTAGGCGGAATGTGGATTCTACTGCTGTCTCCGGATACGGGCATCGTGAACCAAATCATTCAGCTCTTTGGCGGTCAGCCGGTCGGGTTCCTGTCTTCGGACCGTTATGCCCGCTCCGTCATGATCCTAACTTCTGGCTGGAAAGAAATGGGGTATACCTGCATTATGTACCTGGCCGCCATCGTAAACATCAATCCATCGCTGTATGAGGCTGCGAGCATGGACGGAGCCAGTCGCTGGCAAAGGATACGATATGTAACGATTCCGATGCTTCGCTCCACCATGAAAGTGGTCATCATGTTGAACGTTTTGGGAATCCTGCGTTTGTTTGATCAAATATTCGTGATGAGTAACGGCGCCATTGCCAATAAAGTCGATGTCATTATGATGTACACCTACCAAAAGGGGATATTGGAATTTAGCGTTGGACCTGCTACGGCGGCCGGCTTCCTGGTGATTTTGGCAACATTCGCGCTAACGTACGTAACAAGAGCGGTGATCCGCTACGATGAAGGGTGAGTCGGTATATGAAATCAACGAATAAAATCAGCTTGCCGGGCCGTGTGTTTGATGCGGTTAATATTCTGTTCCTCCTTCTGCTCGTTTCAACCATGGTTATTCCTTTTCTAAATACGCTTGCACTTGCATTTTCATCAAATTTTGCTTCCATGCAGCCCGGGATCGTACTGTGGCCCAAGGAATTCAGCCTGGAGGGATTCTCCACGGTGTGGAACCGCATGAAGCTTTATTTGCCATTTACGAACAATGTCATTGTGACCGTTGTCGGTACCGTAGGTCATGTGTTCCTAAGTTCTATGGCTGGCTATGTGCTGATTCAAAAAGGGCTTCCCGGAAAAAAGTGGATGTTATCCGCGATCCTGTTAACGATGATGATTCCGAGCGAGGCGATCATGATCCCGCTGTATATCGTGAATCAGGATTTAGGTCTCCTAAACACGCTGTCCTCATTGATACTTTCGGGTTTCGTATCCGGCTTCAGCGTCGTGCTCATGCGAAATTTCTTTTTGAGCGTCCCTTACGAGATGTCGGAATCGGCCCGGATCGATGGAGCCGGGGATCTTCGGATTTTCTTTACGATGTACTTGCCGCTTGCGAGAGCAGGGCTGGCAACCGTTACGCTGTTTGAATTTGTCAGCCGCTGGAACCAATTCACGCCAGCCCTCCTGTATATAAATGACTCGTCCAAATATACGCTGCAGATCGCGTTGAAATCGCTCATTGTCGATACCGATTCGACCTCGAGCAATTTTCTTATCACGACCAATGTCAGAATGGCAGGGATCGTCATTGCGCTTCTTCCGCTAATCATTATCTATCCGTATGTGCAAAAGTATTTTGTCAAAGGAATGTTTGTCGGCGCAAATAAAGAATAAGCAGAATTGAGGAGGCAGTCGTGTGACCAAACAAATCGAGCGAATGAACATATCGACTTTCAAACGATATATTGAGCATTCGGAACAAAGTACGTACATCGAAGTTCCGTTCCAAATGCCGGAGCGTGTCGAAGAAATCCACGTGAGCTATCAAGTGGAATCCCATGGCGATGAAGCCGCAAAAGCCGTCATTGATCTAGGGATCCGGGATGCCGAGAGAGTAAGAGGCTGGAGCGGAGGGGCACGTCAGGAATTTAGCATCGGTCTGAATCAAGCGACTCCAGGGTATCAGCCTGGACGGTTGGCCCCAGGGGATTGGGCTATTCTCCATAACGCCTACAAGGTTCCCGCTCAGGGTTGTACGGTCACGATAGAAATCGAGTTTACCTACAAGACATCGCGCTGGCTGAAGGGAGATCTTCACACGCATAGCGTTCATAGCGACGGCACTTATACCCTGGAAGAGAATGCGGCTATGATGGAGAGTTTGGGCTGCGATTTTATAGCCATGACCGATCACAATACGAACAGCCAAAACCTTGCTTATCCCCGCGCTACCTCGGTACTGATGATACCAGGTACGGAGTTTACGACGAATTATGGTCATAGTAATTTTCTTGGCGTGACGAGCCCCATGGATGATTTTCGCGTATCGGGAATTTCCGATGTGCACGAGAAGTTTCGAGTCGCCCGCGAGCGGGGGGCCAAGATTGTGCTCAACCATACGCACTGCGATAACTGCCCGTGGGTGTGGGATTTCGATGTGGATTACGACTGGGTAGAAATTTGGAACGGGCCTTGGAGAGAGCACAACAGACGTGCGCTTTCTTGGTGGCAGGAACAGCTTGTCGCGGGGAGACGCCTGGTAGCCGTTGGCGGAAGCGATGTGCATCGACCGGATTCATATGTGAAGCATGCGATGCCATGCGTATGGGTCTGGACCGATGAAAAAACGGTGGAAGGCGTGCTGAACGGTATTGCGGAAGGCCATGTCGTTATCACTTATTCGCCAGACGGTCCCTTTGCCACCCTTCAGTGCGGCGAATACGGGATTGGTGATGAAGTGCCCTATGGGCACGCCGATCACAAGGTGGTCGTTCAACTGGATGAATTGATTCCGGGCGATCGGATTCGTCTGTACAGCGAGCGCGGTCTCGAGGAAGAAACTTCTGTTGACTCGGACGGAGGTGTTACACTGATGGTTAACGCCATGCATAGGAGATTTCTGCGGGCAGAAATTTGGCGGAATCTCGATCTGGCCGATGGCTTGTCGATGGCGGCAGTGACAAACCCCATTTATTTTGCTTCAAAAGAAGAAGCGCAATCATCGAATCACGAGGGTTAAAGCCTTGATCATACATCACCGCTATGTAAAAGCAGGAAAATATCATGCATTCACGAAATCCTCTTTATATCCTGAGAAACCTGGATAATTGCCAACGATGGAGGTTTATCGCACAAATGTACACCGTTCTGATAGCCGAAAATGAACCATGGGTCTTGAAAGGAATCGTCGAGATGGTGAAATCCGCCGGTGAGGAATTCCAGGTGGTAGGGGAATGCAGCAATGGAAAAGAAGCGTGGAGCATGATTCAGGAAGTGTGGCCGATGCTCTTGATTACGGATATCATGATGCCTGAGCTGGACGGGTTATCTTTGATCAAGCGAATAGCGGAGCATCGGATTCCACTTGTATCCGTGATTATCAGCGGCTACGACAATTTTCAATATGCCCAGAAGGCCATGAGCTATGGCGTTTCGGAGTATTTGCTAAAGCCGGTAGAATTTGAAACCCTGACCGAAGCGCTAAGCAGATCCAAGGAGAAGCTGGAATCTCTGAAGGACCTGAACGACTATATCGTCAAGTTCCAGTCGCTATTGGATAACAACCAGGGATTGGCGCTTGATACTCTCATGCAAAAGCAAAGCCACCTAATTCAGTCCGTCTTAAGATTACATGCTCTGAGCAAAAATGCCCGGATTGGGCTGCTGAATATTATGGAGACCAAGCTCAAGAGCCTGTTGAATGAAATCGGCGTTGCGTCCGAGGACATCCCTAAATATGTATCTAATGATGATGGGGCCATCCAGAAATACTACATGGCGCTGCTGGAAAAATGGTACCTCGAGTATCCGGGAATGGGGAAAGCGAGCCTGCCTGAGGCCATTGCCCAATCGTGCCGGTACATTGAGGCAAATTATAAATCGAATCTGTCGCTCACGGAAATGGCGAATCTAACGAATTTCAGCATTTCCCATTTCAGCGCGTTATTCAAAAAACATACGGGCAGCTCACTCGTCGGTTATGTCAATCGATTGCGTATGGATGAGGCCAAAAAGCTGCTGAGAACTACCTCGTACGCTGTATCCGAGATTGCGGAAATCGTCGGGTACACCTCTTCGCCATATTTCACACGAGTATTCAAAGCGCATACCGGAGTTGCTCCCCTCGAATACAGAAGGAGGATGGGCTCATGAAATGGCGTAACTGGCATCACCGTTTCTCTTTTCAGACGAAGATCCTCGGGTTGGTGCTGTCCGTTAGCTTTATTTCCATTTCACTGATGGCAGTTTTCACGTCCTATTACTATACAGAATCGGCAAAAGATGATTTTTATATGATTACCCAGGATTCTACGGCCCGGATTAATCATCAGCTCGACCGGTATTTTACGCAAATGGCCCAATCGACATATGCATCGATTGCCGGTCCGCTGCCCTCCAATTCGCTGCTCGGCGACAATCCGGAGAGCGGACTTCTGCAGAAATGGCTCATTAGCGGTGAAATGTTCAGTAGAGAACAGGAAGCGCTCGTCGAGGGCATCATGTCAAAGTATATTGCCATCAACTATTCTAATGTCCTGGGGATTGTACTCCGTTCACTGGACGACCGATTGATTTATTCGAAAGATCACGCCTTGAATCATGCCATGATTAAGTACTCGCCATGGCTAAGCAGCCCCTTATCCGATAAGCTGAACATCGTCCCCTCACACTACCGTCATGAAGATGCCGTCATGGCTGCATACCCCTATATTACGCTGATTGTGCCCATATTTGATCCGAATTCCCTCAAGCTCGTCGGAAATTTGAACATCGCTTTATCCATTACCGAAATTCAAGACATTCTCGGACAGACGAGACTCGGGAGAACGGGGTTCTTTTTTATTGTCGATTCAACAGGAGAGATCGTGTATCACCCGGACATGAACTTGGCCGGTCAACGTGTCGAGGACACCGCTCTGGGTGCACTGCCGCTCGGTGAGCAGGATGCTGTAATCAAACGGAACGGAGAGAAAATTCTGATCTCCGGGAACCGCTCGGAAGTGACCGGCTGGAATATGGTTGCTTCTGTACCCATGCATGAAATGGCGAGCGGGCTGGACTTCGCGCGCAAGGCAACGTTCTTTGTGATGACAGGCATTATTATCGTATCGTTGTTGTTTATTCCGAGGATGGTCAGCCAAGTCGTCCGTCCCATTCTTCGCTTGCGGAACCTGATGAAACAGGTGGAGACCGGCGACACGAATGTCCGTGCGGAGTTGGTTGAAGGCAAAGACGAGATTCAGCAGCTTAACGGCAGCTTTAATCAGATGACGGCAAGGCTGAATGAACTCATTCACACGGTACATCATCTTGAGATCAACGAGATGCAGCTGCAGCTGCGGCAAAGGGATGCCCATATCCAGGCACTGCAGAATCAGATCAACCCGCATTTGCTCTACAATACGTTGGAAATTATCAAAAGCATCGCCTTTATCGAGAAGGTGCCGACGATTGAGAGAATGGTGACAAGGCTTGCGGGTGTGTATCGATATACATCGAAGATGCCCGGTTCCGAAGTGCTGCTGCGGGATGAGCTGCGAAATTTGCAAAATTTTTTGGATATCATTCATATCCGGTTCGATCATTTTCGAAGCCGGATATCGGTGCCTGAATCCTGCATGGATTGCCGGATTATCAAGCTGTCGCTGCAGCCGATCGTAGAGAACAGTGTAAAGTATGCGGTTGAACCAAGAAACGGAAATGCCCATATCGCGGTGGAGGCATATGAGAAGGATGGCGACCTTATCATTGACGTTACGGATAACGGCAGTGGTTTTCCAGAAGAAGAATTGCAGCGGATTGTACAGAGAATGAAGTATGTGGAACAACAGGCAGAGCCATCGGACCACGAGGAATCGGTTGGCATCCTCAATGTCCATGCCCGAATGGCTTTAAAATACGGCCCTCCATACGGCGTATGCGTGCATTCAGTATCGGGACAAGGAAGCAAAGTCACGCTTCGATTCCCAAAAAAGACAAACACATGATCAGAAATTCGGATAAAAACATCATCATTATGTGAAAAAGTGACCCCGGACAACAAGATATATTAAAGATGCATGAAGGACAAATTCCAAAAATTCGTAATGGAGGTCACCCGAAGTGAAAAGAACGTTATCAATGATCCTGGTTATGAGTCTGGTGTTATTGTCGATCGTTGGATGCACATCCACGGGAAAAGAGGATGCAGGTACGGCTTCCGGTGCGAACGGAGAGAAAGACGATTCCAAGAAAATAAAAATCGATATGATGATCGCTTCATGGAAGGGTGGGGGCTGGCCGGACAACCATCATCCGATTATCAAGCATATCAATGAAAAATTTAATGTGGATTTGCAGATTCAATGGGTTCCGAATGCCAATTTTGCCGAGAAACTGAACGTGATCGCCGCATCCGGCAAACTGCCGGATATTATACGCATGGATAGTCCAAGCCTATACTTGAAATGGGTGGAGCAGGGCGTGTTCCTGGATTTAAAGCCGCATTTACCCGAATATTCAAATTTGCAAAACATAGCAAAGCCGGAAGAATGGGCGCTGCTGAACCCGAAAGATCAAATCTTCGGCATTCCGATATACGCCACAGCCCAAAACACAATTTATGTAAGAGCGGACTGGCTTACTAAGCTGGGAATCCCCGTACCCACTGCAGAGCAATTCACCATCGATACTTTTTATGAAATAGCCAAAGCTTTCACGACCCAGGATCCGGACGGCAACGGGAAGAACGATACCTTCGGATTCTCGGCGCTTGGCAACTCGAGCCTTATGGGAATACCGGAGCTGTTTGCAGCATTCGGATTGGCGAACGGCTGGAAGGAAAAGGGCGGCCAGCTGATACCGATGCAAACCCAATCGGAAGAATGGAAAGCATTCCTTACTTTCATGAATCGCGCCTATAAGGAAGGCGTGCTTGACAAAGACTTCATTACCAACACGAATTTCAATGAGAAATACGCGCAAGGTAAAGTAGGCTTTGCCGACATGCATTATCAGTTTAGCCAACAAACCAATCAGCAGCTGCAGACCATTTCCCCAGGAGCCGAGTTCGTGGAGCTGGCGCCGCCGATGGGAGCAAACGGAACGCGGGGCACATCCACGCCTACGAGCGGAACCATTAAGGTCGTTTTAAGCAAGGACGTCGATGCTGAGAAGCGGGATCGCATTCTGGAAATGTTCGATTGGTGGGTTTCTCCCGAAGGGGAAGACATCCTCAAGAATGGAATTGAAAATATCCATTACAAGAAAAACAGCAATGGAGCTTATGAGATGACCGATGAATTGAAGGCTGAAGGTGAGGGGCGTCAAAGTCTCTTGTGGAACTGGGTATTGCGAAACAATTCCAATACGTTTAACACGTACAAATGGAGCGACCCGACTTGGGCAAAGGAAATGGAGCAATCCATTGATAACGCAGGCAAATATCCATATAAGAACGCGTCCGACGCTTACATCTTCTCGTCAGCCACATACTTGGCGAAGGGGACAGCCCTAAACGAAAGTTTCCATAAATCCGTCATCGAAATCATTGCAGGCAAAAAACCGGTGGAACGTATAGATGAAGCGATCGCGGAATGGAAGCGAGACGGCGGAGACAAGATCATGGAGGAAGTGAATGCCGCTTATACAGCGAATCCATAACGTTCGCCTGAAGGACCCGAGCGGCTCCAGCTGCTCGGGTCCTTTTATTAATTCTGTCAGGTTTATAACAATGGAGGATTGAATGAATGAATGCTTACTGGAAAAGGGCATTTCCAATCTATTTCATGATACTGCCGGGTATTCTCTTTTTTATCATTTTCAAATATATTCCGATGTTCGGGATCTCCGTTGCCTTCCTGGAATATAGCCCGTTCAAGGGAATTGCAGGAAGCGAGTGGGTAGGACTTCATTATTTTCGCAGATTGTTTGCCGAAGGCGATTTCCTGCTGCTGCTCAAAAATACGCTGCTCCTCAATCTGCTGGATGTACTGTTCTTTTTTCCGGCTCCTATTCTGGTCGCGCTGCTGTTGAATGAGGTTAGAGCGAAGCGTTTCAAGACGGCTGTCCAAACCATTTTATATGCGCCCAATTTTATTTCCTGGGTCGTAATCGTCGGCATTACCATTGTGTTATTCGCAACCGGCTCCGGAGGTTTCAATCAATTATTGGAGAATGTTGGACTGGATCGAATTGAATGGATGACGGATCCCCGGTATTTTCGGTGGGTCTGGCTAGTCCAAAATATTTGGCAGGGTGCTGGATGGGGAGCGATTATTTATCTCGCAGCTTTATCGGGCATAGACCCGACATTGTATGAGGCGGCTATGATGGATGGCGCAAACCGTTGGCGCCAAGTTTGGCATATTACGCTTCCCGGCCTGCAAAGCGTCATTGTCATTATGTTTATTTTACGGTTCGGACACATGTTGGACCTTGGTTTCGAACATATTTTTTTGCTGCAGAATCCGATGAATCAAGATGTATCCGAGGTATTTGAAACATTCATATACAAAACGGGTCTGGTTCAAGGCGATTACAGTTATTCGACAGCCGTAGGATTGTTTAAATCCGCAGTCGGCTTGGTGATGGTGCTGCTCGTCAACCGCCTGGCCAAAAAAACGGGGCAGGAGGGAGTGTTTTAAATGCGGCACCTGAGAGGTCTTGACCTGTTGTTCACGATTATGGTCTACAGCATCCTTTTGCTGGCGGCAGCGATGGCTATTTTCCCATTGTTTTATGTACTCTCGGTTTCTTTCTCGACGGAATACGAGTATTTGACGCGCGGTTTCTTCGTGATACCCAAGCAGTTCACCCTGGATGGTTACTTGTATTTACTGTCGCATCCAGGGTTTATCTCCGCCTTCCGCAATGCGGTTATCATTAGCGCTGTTGGAACGGCGCTGAATATCGTGCTGACCTCTCTCATGGCATACGGGTTGTCCAAGCGGTGGCTGAAATTTCGAAATTCACTGAATTTCATGGTGTTTTTTACGATGCTGTTCTCGGGCGGCATGATACCAACCTATTTGGTCGTCCGATCGCTTCATCTTCTGGACAGCTTTTGGGCCATCTGGTTAAGCACGGCGATTGCTCCTTTTAACGTCATTGTGATGAGGAGTTTCTTTCAGTCCATGCCGCTAGAGCTTGAAGAATCGGCCAGAATGGACGGGAGCGGGGAGTGGCGTCTGTTTTTGTCGATAATCGTCCCGTTGTCCATGCCGGTTATAGCTACCTTTACCTTGTTTTATCTTGTAACTAACTGGAATACGTATTTCTCTGCCATCTTATATTTAAACGATGCCAAATTAATGCCTCTGCAGGTATTTTTAAGGCAGATGCTGGTTGAGGATGATCCTACGATATCCAATGCCACCAATGTGTTATATAAATATACGCCTGCTGCCAAAATGGCGGCGATTATTTTGACGGCGCTGCCGCTGCTAATTATTTATCCGTTTATGCAAAAGCATTTTAATCAAGGAGCCATGCTGGGGTCGATCAAAGGATGATTGCCGCTTGTATGGTCAACTAAATCGGATTATGAGGTGAGCAAAAAGATGAATAGTAAACCCAAATATGTCGCCCATCGCGGATTGAGTTTGCATGCTCCCGAGAATACCATCCCAGCCTTTGAATTAGCGGGCAAATCGGATTTCTGGGGCATTGAATGCGATACCTATTGCACAACGGATGGCCGCTGGATCGTCCATCATGACCGCACCGTCGACCGTATGACGAACGGTACCGGGAGGACAAAGGATTTCTCATATGAGGAGATCCGCAAACTGCATATCGTGGCAGGAAATGGGATCGGGAACTACTCCAGCCTGCACATACCTACGCTTGAGGAAGTGCTGTCCGTCTGTTTGTCCTACGGCATGCATGCCTTTATCGAAATCGAGGAATATCACCAAGAGCGTGATCTGGAGAAGTTAGTTGCGCTTGTCCGCGGTTCCGGCATGCTGGGGCAATGCAGTTTCATCTGTTTCAATGCCGATGATCTGTTGAAGGTGCGGGCAATCGACGAAAGGGTTCCGCTCGGCTATTTATCGTCCAAACCGCCAGCCGCTGCAGACCTGGAGCTTATCAGCCGAATGCAGCCTGCCTTTCTGGATTACGATTATCGTTCGACCACTCCCGAGGACGTACGGAACTGCAGAAGGGCCGGAATTGACGTTTCGATGTGGACCGTTAACGAACAGGAAATTTCAAAGCCGTTTGAAGAGGCGGGAGCCGCTTATATTACAACGGACACGATTTTGTGGTCATGATGGTTCTAGGATATCCTTCCTCACCGAAGTGAAGGTTTATTTGTTGAAAAGTCTGGAAGTTGTCTATACAGTTAATGAGAAGAAACTGTGTGTGCCTATCTTTGCGCAGCTTCTCGTGAAAATCGGTAGAGCCTAATTGTCTTCCCGCATTCGAGGATCTCTGATGGACGTAAAATGAGCAATTAAAAAGAAATATCGCACTTCGTTTTAAGTTAAAATGAGTATAATTCGCGTGAGATCATACACGAAAGGGTGGGACGATGTCAGAAATCGTAGATGACAAGAAAATCCATTGGAAGAGGAACATCATTCTCTTCTTAAGCAGCCAGACACTGTCGTTGTTTGGATCTGCCTTGGTGCAATATGCCATCATGTGGTACATTACACTAACTACGCAGTCAGGCCTCATGATGACGCTGTATATTATTTGCGGATTCATTCCGACGTTTTTGCTGTCGCCGTTTGCTGGCGTTTGGGCGGACCGCTACAACCGTAAATCACTCATTATGATTGCGGATGCTATGATCGCGGTGGTTACGCTGATTTTGGCCATTACGTTTATGCTTGGCTACCAAGCGATTTGGCTGCTGTTTGTCATTTCTGCCGTACGCGCACTCGGGGCAGGCATTCAGACACCAGCGGTCGGAGCGATATTGCCTCAAATCGTGCCGCAAGAGAAGCTAACCAAAGTTAACGGCATCAACGGCAGTCTACAAGCGCTTACCATGTTCGTAGCGCCCATCGTCAGCGCGGCTTTGCTCATCATGGCAACGATCGAGGTGATCTTTTTTATCGACGTCGTTACGGCTGCGATCGCAATTTTCACCTTGTTTGTCTTTCTCAAAATTCCGCTGCACAAAAAGGCTTCCGATACGCAAAGCACCGGCTACCTGGACGACTTCAAGGAGGGCTTGGCGTATATTAAACAGCATGCCTTTTTAAAATCCTTTTTTATCTTCTTCGCTATTTTCTTTGTGCTTATGGCACCTGCTGCCTTTCTGACTCCGCTGCAGGTTACTCGCAGCTTCGGTGACGACGTATGGCGCTTGACGGCAATCGAGATCGCGTTTTCCGTCGGTATGATGGCAGGAGGAGGGATCATCGCGTCATGGGGCGGCTTCAAAAATAAAGTGTACACGATGGCGATTGCCAGCATCATCATGGCTGTATCCACTTTTGCGCTCGGCATTGTCCCTGTATTCTGGATTTACTTAGCCATCATGGCCGTGTTCGGCGTAGCGATGCCCATATTTAATACGCCGACCACCGTCATGCTTCAGGAGAAGGTGGACGAAAATTATTTGGGTCGGATATTCGGTGTCTTCGGGATGATCTCGACTTCCATGATGCCCATCGGGATGCTGATATTCGGACCGCTTGCCGACGTGGTCAAAATTGAATGGCTGCTGGTCGGTACCGGACTGTTTATGCTCGTGCTTACTGTGTTCTTCGCACGCAACAAGCGTTTGGTCGAAGCGGGCAAGCCGCTTCCGAAAGAGCAAGAGGCCGCCACGGATTAAAGCTTCAATGCCTGGACAGAAAATGGACATACCAAAACGAACATTAAAATAGTGTCCCGGGCTGGTTTCCTGTTGCCAAGGCACTATAAAGCATATGCCACGTCATAAGTAGAAGGAGCTAGTGACCTTTTTTGAGGTTACAGCTCCTTTTTATCGTGAGATCGGGCGCAGCATTCGGCAATGTTCACTCTATCGAATCATGTTATATTTTTTGTTGACAGATTTTAACATCAGGAAGATAATAATTGTAACTATGGAAAAAGGAGGGAATCGTCTAAGGAGTTTGTATTCAAATGGAATCTCTAATCGTAAGGATTCGGTTGTACCTCGTATATTAACCCTTTAAAGGAGTGTAGTCATGTACGATAATATCGTAGACATTTTGTGCTCTATCAAGGAAGACCAACCGGAACTCCGCCAAAGCCTGTCCCCCGAAACGGATCTAAACAACGATATAGGCCTCGATTCTCTGCAAATGATCCAGTTTATGCTCAAAGTCGAAGATCAGTTAAACGTGGTCATTGACTATGACCAATTCGATTACGAACACCTCCAGTCGATCGACACATTTATCACGTTCCTGAAAAGCTGCCAATCGCAGGAGCAGCCTCTGTACGAAGATGTCAAACCATGAACCCGGTGTGATTCCGAAAATCGTGATGGGTACCTTCGATCCCGAAACGCGGTGGAGGGATCCGGCGCTGGCCCGGCTGCCCGCGATGCCCGATAAGGAGCGAGAATCGATTGTCCTATGCATGGACGAGCTGCTTTTTCCATTTTGCGGGCCGGACGACGTCCTTTACACGCGTTGCAAAATCGATCCTGCGCTGCATGAATACCTGAACGGACTGGGTTTTTCTTTTCGGACCCGTTATCACTTTGATTTGAACGAAGAGGCTAAACCTTTACCAGGATTGGACGTGTTCAAACAGTGTATGTTCAGCCTTGCAGCCGAACAAGCCCAGGATCTTTTGCCGGTAAACAGGATGCTGAAGACTGCCGCTGCCGGTTATTCAAAGGGTGTGGTTTTGCCGGAATCGATCCCTTCCATATATGCCGCTAACGATTTACGGCAAAGACAATCACCGGATGAGACTTTGTTCTCCAACGCCGCACATATTTTATCGCCCTACGCAATTACAGCAGAAACGGAAGCTTACCTTCATGCTGCTGAACCGTTTAATTCATTACCGGACATGGAGACGGTTGTACGTGTGAACTCCAAGATATACTCGAGCAGGCTTCTGACTAGAATTGGTGAGAAAAGCTGCGGCATGGAGGCAAACAGCGCTGCGGAAATTGAGGCGATCGGAGCAGAGCTTCTAAAGCAAGGGCCTTACCTGCTGAAAGACCCTTTCGGTGTTTCGGGCAAGGGCAACCTGCTCATCGACAGTGAAGCCATGCAGCGAAGGATCGCGGAGCACCTGCATAAACAGGAGGGGAGCGGATTGCGGGTTCAATTCCTGCTGGAGCCCCTGCTGCCGAAGGTGACCGACTTCAGTTCTCACTGGTTCATCCAGGAGAACGGAAAGACGGAGTTCATCTCCGTACAGCGGATGATGAATCACCAGCAAAACTACAGCGGGTCTATCAAAGCCGATGAAGCTTTTATCGGCATGCTTGAGAACGTCGGTTATTTTACCGTGATGGAGAAAGCGCTCCGGGTTCTTGTCGAGGACGACTATCACGGCTTCGTCTGCTTTGACTCCATGGTACTGGAGGATGGAGAGGTCGTATCCATTGTGGAGATCAATGCCCGCAAGTCCATGGGACTGATTAACGCCTATCTCGATAAATGGTCGGAACCATACGGCCTTACCGGCTGGCTTACGTTTTTCTCTCTCGGTCTTCCGGGAGGCTTCACATTCGGGAAACTCCTGCAGGCTCTATGCGAATCCGGTCTTTTGTTGACAACACCCGGGGATTACGGGATCGTACCGCTATCATCCAATACCGTCATGGTGAACGAGATTCTGAACCGGCGCCGTATCGCCGAAGGAGTACAGAACAAGCGAGGCGTACCGAAAGGGCGGATGTATGTATCGGTGGTGGGCTGTGACGACAGACACCGCAGCCAACTGGTCGAAAGCCTGAGGCAGGTGCTCGCCGACTTGTCCGTAAAAGTGTACAACTAAAACTGGAGCTTGGAGGCTGCCCATGAATTCATCTTCGGTTACCTTGCTGGCGTCCGGGAATTCTCTCGGCGCATACATTCCGGCTATGCATCTGCACATGTACCTGCAAAGCCGAGGTGTCGGAACAGACGTTCAAGTTCTGGAAAACTTGTATCACGAAGAAGTCCGGCACAAGATTCGGTCCACAAAAAAAGCATTCCATGCTGATTTCTCCGTTGCCCGTATGGGGCATAAGCTGGCCAAGCCCGTTGACTCTTCTCTGGACGAGGAGAAGGTTCGGAGGATGCTGGAAGGCTGGAGACAGGCCGGTATCTCCCGCTTTGCAGTCTTTACCGGTTTCTGGCTGCCGATTCTGGAGCGTTATAAGGAAGCTGCGGGCATCCCGCTGGATATTCGACTGATTCGGTTGGATGCGATTGATACACCGTCTTATAAGGTGCACAAGCCATTATACCTAGGCTATGACAACGTCTGGTTCTACGATCCTTCAAAGCTGTCGCCGGGCAGCTACCTTGCTTCGGACGAAGAAGAACCTCTGCCTTATGCGCAGCGTACCGGACGCGTTCTGATCCATGGCGGTGGCTGGGGGATCGGGACCTATGCCGGGACGATCTCAGAACTTCAAAAGCTCGGTCACAGCCTTGATGTGATCGTATATGATCCCTCTGAGGTACAGGAGGACGACGGGGTTACACGCTTCTTCGGAACGGAGGCCTCCTGGGATCCGTGGAGCAAGGATGCGCAGGGGTGTCACACGTTTCCGCCGATGGTCCGTTATGTCCGTGAAGACGGTGTTCTCCGGGAGTTTCCGCTCGGGAGTTACTCCGCTTACACGGACCTGATGCGTAATTGCGCCGCAATCATCAGCAAACCGGGGGGAGCGACCCTGAACGACTCGCTGGCATTCGGAATCCCTTTTGTTATGCTGGAACCGTTCGGCGACCATGAGCTTCACAATTCAGCCTATTGGGAATCCCGTGGTTTCGGTATCCGTTTTGCGGAGTGGAAAGCCCGGGATTTTTCAAAACCTAAACTGCAGGAGATTTGCAGATGTTTGCTGGAGCAGCGATCAAAAATCAACCATTATGGGAGGAACATCTATGCAGCCGAAAACAGCAGTTACGTTTGATAAACTGACATTCCGCAATATGAAAAGAACCCTGGTGCCGCTAGCGGAAACGGGAAGGAAACTCAAGGAGGATCCGACATATGCGGCCCCCGTGCCATATGAGATCGGGATCAAGCTTAATAACGGCTGCAACCTGCGCTGCAAGCACTGCTTCGAATGGAATCCGGAAGGCTTCCATCACGGTTTTGCCAAAGAAGTAAAGAACGACGAAATCGAGATTCCTGTCGTGGAAAAGCTGTTGGCCGAAACGAGAGAACGCAAATCGCGCGTATTCCTGTGGGGCGGGGAGCCGCTGTTTTACTCCAAGTTTGATGAACTGGCGGAGCTGCTGGCCAAAGAAGACCGTTATACAACAATTTGTACGAACGCGATCCTCATTGAAAAGAAGCTGGATTCCATCTTGAAAATGTCAGAAAATCTGGTCATGCTGGTCAGCCTGGAAGGCTTCGAGAAAGAGAATGACGCGATCAGGGGCAAAGGCACGTTCAAGAAAGTGATCCACGCTATAGAGCTGCTGCTGGATTTGCAAAAGCAGGGCCTGTACAAAGGCAAAGTGTCCGTAGCTCTGACGGTAAATGACCAGATGGTCGGCCAGCTATACAGCTTTATGGAATTCTTCGAAGAGATGGGCGTAGATTCGGTATATTTCTGCTTCCCTTGGTACATCCCTTCCGGGACGGCGGAGAAAATGGACGCCTACTTCGATGCTCATTTCCCGCACCTTGCCTCCCGCTTCGCGGACGACCACAAGAACAGCTGGCACTCCTTCACGTTCCACATCTCGCCGGACCATTTCGACACGCTGATCGAAGAGCTGAAACGTGTCAATTCGCGTGTATGGAATGTACGGATACGCTATCAACCGGCACTGGAGCCTGAAGAGGTGGAAGGGTTTATCCGGGGAAGCGAGAAGCCTGCCATGAACCGGACGAAGTGCTTCTCGATCTCGAACCGGATGGACGTAATGCCGGACGGCAAAGTGAATCCGTGCAAGTTTTTCCCGGAATTCAGTGTCGGCAATCTGTATGAAGATAGTGTGGCGGATATTTTCCATGGCGAAGATCTTCGGAAACAGCGTGAGGTGCTGGCATGCGGTCTGATGCCGATTTGCTCAAAATGCGTACTGCTTTATAACAATGGAGTTTAAGCGTTTAAACTTTATGCTGTTCAATCAGGCAAATCAGGCAAACGTTTGGGAGGATCGGAGATGGATTTTATCCGTGTGCGGGAGCTGCACAAATCGTTTGTGTATTACCGGAAACAAGCCGGGCTCAAACATTCATTAAAAAATTTGTTTGCCCGCAAGTCACTGGTGAAGGAAGCGGTTAAATCCGTTTCCTTCGATATCGGTCCCGGCGAGTGTGTCGGATTTCTCGGGCCCAATGGGGCGGGCAAGACCACAACGCTCAAAATGTTATCGGGCATTCTATATCCCACGAGCGGGGAAGCCGTTGTACTCGGACATGTGCCATGGGAGCGAAAGAACGAGTTCAAACGGCTGTTCTCCATTGTGATGGGCCAGAAAAACCAGCTTTGGTGGGACCTTCCTGCCAGCGAGTCGATTTATTTGAACAAATGTATTTATGACGTCGACGATGATCTCTACCGTCGGAGTCTTGCCGAGCTATCGGAAATGCTCGATGTGCAGGACCTTCTGGATGTGCAGGTGCGCCGGCTGTCCCTGGGGGAGCGGATGAAAATGGAGCTCATCGCCGCACTGATCCATCAGCCTAAGCTGCTTTATCTTGATGAGCCGACGATTGGCCTCGATTTCCCTTCGCAGAAGAAGGTCAGGGAGTTTCTGAAATACTACAATGAACAGTTCGGTGCGTCGATCCTGCTGACGAGCCACTACATGAAGGATGTGGAGGACCTGTGCAAGCGGACGATCATTATCAATGAAGGCAGTATTCTGTATGACGGTGATCTTCACAAAATCAACGATCTTTTTGACGAGCAGAAAATTATAAGGTTGCAGTTCTCCGAACCCGTTGCCGAGCAGCGGTTGGCCAAATTCGGGAAAATCGTCAGCGCAGACGACTACAACGCTGTTTTGGAGCTGCCCAAGTACAGGTTGAAGGAAGTGTCGCGTGCCGTGCTCGATTCGTTTCCGATCGTTGACTGGACGATCGAGGACGTGGCGATCGAGGAGAGCATATCGATGCTCTACCGCAAGGAATCCGTCGGATGAACAGACGCAAATTGTATAAGGCTGTGTTTACAATGGGCGTCCAGCATTCGATGGAATACCGTTTTCATTTTTTTCTTGGTCTCGTGGGGGCCGCGTTTCCGATTCTTGTCCAGTATTTCATCTGGACGGCGGTGTACCGGCATTCCGGTCAGGCTGCGCTGTTCTCGTATTCGTACGGTCAAATTATTTTGTATACGATCTTGGCGGGATTGGTGTCCAAGCTGATCGCGACTCAGTTCGAGCACCAGATTGCCGATGATATCAAAAACGGCGGTCTTAACAAGTATTTGATCAAACCGGTCAGCTATTTCGGATATCGGCTGGTGTCCTTTTTCGGTCAGAAGGCGATCTACTACGGGATTACGGCTTTGCTGCTCGTCGGAATTATTGGGTTCGCATCTGCGGGTGGCGTGCTGGAACTCCAGGCCATACGCTTGATTTTGTTCGCGGTCACGCTATCGGGGGCGCTTTTGCTCAACTTTCTGATCGCCTACTGCATCTGCGCGAGTGCTTTTTATCTGCATGAGATCTCGTATTTTTTTGTCATTACAAGTCTGCTCGTCAATATTTTGAGCGGAGGCATGTTTCCGCTCGAGATTTTCGGGGAGTCGGTTGTGAAGGCACTTCAGTACACGCCATTCCCATATACGATTTATTTTCCGGTCAATATCCTCAGCGGCAAAGCGGAAGCGGCGGCTATGTACCAAGGGCTGCTCATCCAGTGTGGGTGGATTCTGCTGTTCTTCTGGTTATCCCGCCTGACGTGGCGCATTTCCATGAAGAAATATTCGGCAGTAGGGGGGTAGCGGACGTTGCATATGTTTAAAATCACGAGGAAATACATGCGTCTGTACGGTTTATTCATCAAAAATTGTCTCATCGCCCAAATGGAGTTTCGGGGCAATTTTATGATGAGCCTGCTGGTCGAATCCGTCTACCTGCTTGCCAAGCTGCTATATGTGCTAGTCGTGTTCCGCACCGATCTTCACGTTGATGGCATACCGCCCGAGGGGCTGCTTCTATTTATAGGCATGCATACGGTGGTGACCGGAATTTATGTCGGCCTGTTTTTTACAAATTTCATGAAAATTCCGGAATATGTTAAAGACGGTTCACTTGATTTGATGCTGACGAAGCCGGTATCCCTTCAGTTCATGGCTTCCTTGCGTTACGTCGATTTGGCGCTGCCGATCCCGGATATTCTGGTTGGGTTCGTCATGATCGGCATCGGCTGGCATGCGATGGATATTCCGCTGACGTTCCTGCAACTCGCGGGGTTTGCCCTGCTGCTGCTCGTCTCTGTTGTCATCACTTACTGCCTGATGATTATCCCGGCGCTGCTTTCATTCTGGTTCGTCCAGACGGGCTCTGTGTCGGAGATCGCTCATTCCGTTTGGGACGCCAACAATTTCCCTATGGCTATATACCCGGCCTGGGTCCGGCGGATCGGGACTTTTGTTATTCCTCTATTCCTTATTACCAATTTCGGACCGATGTTTCTGCTTGGGCAGATTAACTGGCTCCATGCGGGCTTGGCACTGGCCGCTTCGCTTCTGCTCTTTGCAGCTGTACGGCTGCTCTGGAAACAAGCCGTGAAAGGTTACAGCAGCGCGAGCAGTTAAGCGGGCAGTTTGGTGGGGCGAAAAAAGCAGAGCTTGCATCCTCGCATCAGAGAAGGAAGTAGATGTGTCGGGTTAAATCGTCGGAAGACTGCTATCACGACGATTCCGGATCACTTGTTAGAAAGGGGGGAATCAGATGAACGCGTTTCAGCTACCGGTGGTGAATCCACCGCTTAAAGGATTTTTGCGGTGGGCCTATACACTTTCCATCACCAGCATCCATGAAGAAACGAAGCCTTGGTTTTACAGCAATTTTATCCAGCTGTTCTGCAAAAAAAACTTTCTGGAGGACGGCAGGCAGTACTATTTTGATTTTTTTCGGGGCAAGCCCAACGAACTGAATTTCAACAACCCGTTTCTTCTCACCTGCTCGGTCAATTATACGCTTCTGGAGAGTTTGGCATTGGACGTTTGGCCGAAATTTTTCGCGGATCAGATCCAAAACGGCTATTATTGCGTTGTGTTTTTGGATGAATCCAGGTTATCGCCTGCGGCCTCCTATCAGAGAGAGCCGTTCCCGCATCATCTTTTTCTATACGGTTATGATTGGGACGAAAGGGTCTTCAAAGCGTCGATGTTCGATCGTACGGGAGTATACCGCAATTTGCAGATCCCGTTCCGGGAGTTTCAGGACGCCGTTCAGTCCATGAGGCATCTTCTAAAGGAGAAGCTCACGGCCGATCATCATACTTACTTTTATAAATACGAGCCGCATTCTCCATATCCTTTTGATAAAACGGCCGCGATTGACCAACTTCGCGATTATCTAAACGGAGAGACCCGTCTCAACCGGATCAATTACAATTCGGACAACGAAGAAGCATTCGGAATCAAGGTATACGACTATTTGCGGCTGTACTATGATGCCGCAGAGGGCAACGATTCCCGGCTTGGTGACCGTAACGATGTAAGACACCTTCATGTGCTCTGGGAACATAAAAAAATGATGAGCGAGCGGATCGGATACTTGGTGGACGAGGGGATCATCCCGTATGACGAAGAGCTGGTGGCTGGCTACAAGGATATCACCAAAAGGGCGATGAAGCTGAGAGATCAGTACATTCGTCATGAACTTCGCGAAGACCACGAAATGTTTGATCGGCTGAGGCTTCGGTTCGATGAATTCCAAAACGAAGAGCCTGTTCTCCTGCAAAAACTGATTACACTGCTTGATGGCTGAAAAAATACGGGGGAGAATCCGCGTCCCGGATGCGATGCTTACTGAAAAGACCGGGTTTTCAGCAACTGATGAAGCATGGTTAGAACAAAACCTGCTAGCTATGGCTAGCAGGTTTTGTTGTTCATTAATAGTTAAATGATGCTCTCGTTAGCCTGACTGCGTCGATAAGGCATCCCATACGCTCATCAGTTGAGTGATGGCAGCACCCATTGCTTCGTATGAAATACCGTCCCGGGCTTGGGTTGATATTCCTTGCAGAAATGTTTCAAATAAGGTTACCAGCATGGGAATATCCGTTGATGCCGGCAACTCTCCATTGGCTGCGGCTCGCTCGATACACTCTGTTAGCCAACCGTGAACCCTTGCCCGTTCCTTGGCAAGCATCTCTCGGATATGTTGTTGCTCGGGTGAACAGTTCACGGCGGACAACACCAACAGACAGCCGAGAGGGTGGGAACTTTCGGTTTGCATTTTAGCCGATCGTCGCAGTCCTTGTTCGATGGCCGCTTTTGATGTCAGGTTTGTATCCCTGAAACTTTCAGAGACTTGTCCATAAGTGGAGATATATTGATCCATCACTTCTCGGAACAGGGATTCTTTTGATTCGAAAGCGGCATAGAAACTCGCTGCAGAAATATCGCCCATTGCAGCACGCAACTGAGCTAGCGAAGTGGATTCGTAGCCGTATTCCCAGAACAGAAGCATGGCGGCAGCAACTGCCTCGTCACGGTTAAAAGCGCGTGGACGTCCCGTTCGTGCCATATAAATGCCCCTCCTTTATTTAATTCTATACTAATCGATCCAGAAGTCCTTGACAAGAGAGAAGGGTCGATCTAATATATGGAATGATCGATCCATAAATAAATAGACTGGCTGGGCGTGTTGATCTGGTCCTGCTTGTATTTGGAGCATTCGCACTTATCTCGATTTGGATTGTGGGTCTGTTGATAGATCGACACCTGCGACTGCTTGTACTTCTTAGTCTGTTGGCTATTGCGTGCAGTTCGAAGAAACATGGCTTTCCCAGCAAACCATACCGCAATAGATAGCCAAATTTATATATGATGCTATTATAGATCATAAGAATATGGATTCGCATGACAGGAGGGCGTATGGACCAAAACATAAAATTAATGTTCTTGGACGAACATGCCATTGAAGGTGCAGCGCGGTTCGGAGTCAGCTCCAAGGAGCTGACCTTCCTTGGAGGATTTCAAAACTTTATATACTCCTACGATCGTAATGATATGAAATATATCCTCCGTTTCACAGCGAGCACTCATCGAACAGGAGAAGAACTTGCAGCTGAAATAGAATGGATTCGTTATCTATCAGAGAATGGTCTCGCAGTATCAGATTCCATATCTTCGATGAATGGAAACGACTTCGAACGAATCCGAGGAACTCATATTGATTTCTACGTGACCTCTTTCAGATATGCGCCTGGTCGTAAAATCGGATACCCGGAATGCTTAGGCAATCCCTTACTTTACGAGCAATGTGGACGCCTGACTGGCCGTCTCCATGAACTGTCGAAGCGTTACAAACAAAAGGTAAAAAGGCACACTTGGGAAAACAATGAATACCTCCTACAGGCCCAAAAATATATACCGGAAGAGTACCTACCCATTCTTCTTGCGCTTGATGATCTTAAGAGACATTTGTCCAGTCTCCGTGTTACTACTGATAATTTCGGATTGATACACGGAGATATCAATGTAGGAAATTTTATGGTTGATGAATCAGGGGGAATAACGCTTTTCGACTTCGACGAATGTCAGTATAGTTGGTATGTCGAAGACATTGCGATCCAGTTATATTACTTGCTGTATGTATTGGGGGAAGATTCTAAAGTTGAGCGAAAGGCACAGTACGAGCTTTTCATGAAACATTTTGAACGAGGCTATACAGAGGATGGCCGTCAAATGCCTGAGGGCTGGAAGGATCAGATGGGGCTTTTCCTGAGGCTGCGTGAAATTATCGTAGTCGTCGGCATGCACCGAAGCTGGGATTTAAGTCAACCAGACGGTTGGACTCGCGACTTTTTAAGGGATAGCAGGATGCGGATTATACATGGGGTTTCGTTGATCGACGAATTCCAGTCATCCTAAATGGGAGGATAGGATAGAACAAGCATGGTTATATGTTGTTTACATATGGTTGGGATATTGGATAATTCTGGGCTGTCATTGATGTTATAATCAAAGTGGACGCTTTATTTCGAGACGAGGGAGGAGATGGCGGCTGAACAAGCGTACATGGTATATCTTTCTGGCAATTTGTGTCCTGATTCTAATCAGCGCAACGATATATTCGGCGTCTCAAAACAGAACATCGTTTAAGGAGATGGTGCTCGATCAGTTGATTGAGCCAAAGACCATCAGCCATATGAGCGTCAGGAAAAATCGGTTCCGTTCGAACGAGCAAGAGGTGCAAATTACAGATCCCGCGGAGATTGAGCGGATTATGAACAGCTTTTCCGAAGTCAAACTGCGTAAAACCAGCAGAGTGGATTACGGTAGCGAAGAATATGAAGTTTGGTTTCAGGGCCGAAATGGCCCGACCTTCTCTGTATTCTTCTTTAGCCCTGACCACGTGCGAATCCATAACGGTTCGAGCAATCACAAAAGGTATGGCAAGGAATATAAAATTGTAAACGGCTTCGATCGTGGAGCCATCGAAGATCTATTCAAATAAACGAATGAGGGGAAAGGTCATGGGGATGATGACTTTTCTCTTTTTCATTGTGGAAACCCAGGGCCTTTTGAAGATCATCTCAGTCCGTATCATTTTGAACATCCTCTACTGTTTGAAATAAATACTGGAATGTTTGTTCCGATTGGTATATACTCATGTAGAAAAGGAGGAGGTATCGATGGGAAGGACCAAGGAATTTGACCGGGAGCAAGTACTGCGCAAAGCCATGATCGTTTTTTGGGAAAAAGGATATGAAGCTGCAAGCATACCGGATTTATTGGAATCCATGGAGTTGAGCAGATCCAGTATGTACGAAACGTTTCAGGATAAACAGACGCTGTATTACGAGGCCATCCAATATTATAAAAAAATGTCGCAAAAAAAACGCGATCAGATGATACATGCAACTTCTGCGATCGAGGGGATCCGCCAGTATTTCGACCTGCATATCATGAACGCTTTTGCCACGCACGGGGAAGCTTTCCCCAATGGATGTCTGATTACGAATGCTTCCGTTGGTTTGGGTACGGTGGATGAACCCTTGCAGAATACGATTCTCCAAAGCTTTACGGAATTGGAGCAGCTATTTTATGAGACGTTAAAGAAAGGGCAAGAAACGGGAGAAATAGCCCCGGAGAAAGATATTAAAATGTTATCGTACCTGCTGCTGAATCTCAACCATAGCATTAACGTAATGGCCAGAATCCAAAGCGATATTAATAAAGTCCACGGTATGATGAACGCGGTCTTCGAGATGCTGTAAACCTATTTTTTTTCAGGAAACCGGAATGATCATTCCTGAAAGGATTTCCCCTTGCTTATGAGCATAGGAGGGGGGAGTTGTCTCTATTCTGGAACGAACGTTCCTATAACGCAATAATTCATAAAAAAAGGAGTGTTTATCAATGACTGAAAACGAAAAGGAAAGAGTGGAGAAATCCGTATCAACATGGATTACGCTGATTCTTGCTGTTGCCTGTGGGTTGATCGCTGCAAATCTTTACTATACTCAACCTTTAATTGATTCGATTAGCTCGGCCATCGGGTTATCTTCGGAAGCCGCAGGGTTGATCGTGACGCTGACCCAAATCGGTTACGGGATCGGCTTGTTATTTATCGTCCCTTTGGGGGATTTGCTTGAAAACCGCAAATTGGTGGTTACGCTGCTGATTCTAACGTCTATTGTTTTGATCATCGCGGCTGAAGCCCGAAGTGCGGCTCTGTTTCTTGCCGCTTCCTTGTTTATAGGTGTCGGGGCCGTTGCGGCCCAGATCCTGGTTCCATACGCGGCGCATCTTTCCCCTGAGGAGACGCGTGGACGTAATGTAGGCAACGTAATGAGCGGTCTGTTATTGGGTATTATGCTGGCCCGTCCGGTTTCGAGTATGGTGGATACATATTTCGGCTGGCATGCCATCTTTATGATTTCCTCCGCTATGCTCTTGGTACTGGCTCTTGTATTGGCAAAAGTCCTTCCGGCAAGGCAGCCGCAAACGAAGGACAAATATCCGGTTATCATCTCATCCATGCTGCATCTGCTCAAGACAACGCCGATTCTGCGGCGCCGC
The DNA here is from genome assembly GCF_056173265.1 of Paenibacillus sp. QJM3NY_38. NCBI lineage: Bacteria > Bacillati > Bacillota > Bacilli > Caryophanales > Paenibacillaceae > Paenibacillus > Paenibacillus sp. QJM3NY_38. The sequence continues at coordinate 3,956,144 of NZ_CM149665.1, read as the reverse complement.
GCACTGTATCACGCGTTTTTGTTCGGCATGTTCAGTCTGTTCTGGACAACGGTTCCGCTCGTTTTAACGAGTCCGGTGTTTCATTTTTCTTCAACAGGTGTAGCACTTTTCGCTTTGGCAGGGGTTTCTGGTGCGGCGGCGGCTCCTATTGCTGGCCGCTTTGCAGATAAAGGCCTGATACGTTCGGCAACGGGATTGTCCATCGCGCTGGTGATTCTATCGGGACTTTTGCCGATTATGTTTCCTGGAGGTTCTATATTTTCTATCGTTATCCTCGTAATTGCTGCTATTCTGCTCGACATGGGTGTGTCCGCCAATATGGTGTTGGGACAGCGAGCGATCTTCGATTTAGGAGCTGAGGTGCGCAGTCGGCTGAACGGCATGTATATGGCGATCTTTTTTGCGGGTGGAGCCATTGGCTCCGCAGCCGGGGGTTGGGCGTACGCCATGGGCGGCTGGAAAGCGGCAATGTGGGTTGGCGTTCTTTTTCCGATATTGGCATTGCTGTACTTTTTTACGGAAAAAAGAGGGGCGCACGGCGATCTAAGTTGAACAAATGTTGATTCTTTAAGGAATGCGACATTGATTTTCAATTGGCTCTAGTTGAGTACGTGTGAATATATCGGTGTTTATGTTTGACATAGCCGCGTAAATTCGCGGCTAAATCAATAAGGGAAAATATGGATCTCCATTTGCTTTACCGATAGCATTTCGAATCTTCCAGTGTGTTATTCTAGGTTGGTCAATAAGACTAAACGGTTAAACAAACGGGGGGATTAGGTGAATCAGGAAATCGCAGCTGATATCGCTAAGGAGTTCAAAAACAACCAAAAGGTTCTGATCGCCATCGGTGATGAAACAAGACAAGCCATTCTTAAAACATTGATAGAGGGATCGCAAAATCCCGGAATGCGAGTGGGAGAGATCAGGTTGAATACTCATCTATCTCGTCCAGCCGTTTCTCATCATTTGAAGATTTTAAAAGATGCTCAGATTGTAAGTGTTCGTAAAGAAGGGACCATCAATTACTATAGGCTGGATTCGAAAAGCAAGCTTCTGTCTTTGAAAAATCTAATTCATGTAATCGAAAGAGCGTTGTTGCAATGTGAATAAATCGTAAGAACAGAAGGAGCGGTCACAGATGTATCGAACCGTCGAGGCAGCAAACGGTGTTCAAATTCCTCAGCTTGGTTTTGGCGTATATAAAATCGAGAAGGGAGCGGTCTTTGAAAAAACCATCGCAGCGGCAATTCAATCGGGATATCGTCATTTTGATACAGCGAAAATATACGGCAATGAAGAAGCGTTGGGACGAGAATTGCAAAAAAGCGGTCTTCCACGAGAAGAGTTGTTCATTACTTCCAAGGTATGGACAACCGATCTTGGATATCACGCAACGAAGAAGGCGTTTGAGCAGACCTGTCGGAAACTGAATGTTACGTATCTCGATATGTATTTGATTCATTTTGCTGGCCCTCATTACGAGACGGCATGGGCGGCGATGGAGGATTTGTACATGGAAGGGAGAATTAAAGTCATCGGCGTAGCAAATTTCGAAATCGAGCATTTGGAGCATCTCAAAAAGCAATCTCGGATATCACCGATGATCAATCAGATCGAAACGCACCCAGAGTTTCAACAACACGATTTGCATGATTATATGGTTCATGATCGGATACTGCATGAAGCATGGGGACCACTGGGACAAGGAAACAAGGCCTTGCTGGAGCATCCGGTTCTCGTTGAGATTGCCCGTAATCATCAAAAGTCAGTTGCACAAGTCATATTACGCTGGCATATAAACCGTGGAATTATTATCATCCCCAAATCGTCAAATTTGCAAAGGATAAAGGAAAACAGCGAAATTTTCGATTTTGACCTAAGCGAGGAAGAAATGGACCGAATCCGGCAGCTAGACACGGGTAACAGATATTCCGTTAACCCGACTGGCTACATGATAAATCCGATTTACATACAGTTGATGAAGCTATTTGTAAAATAAGTGAGGGCTGGATCTTAAACGAAATAGCACAATTCAGTTGAACAGGAGGATTACATGCTTTTTATGGTAAACTTCTAATTAAGAAGTTTAGGCAAGTAAGGAGTGGAGCAGTTGTTTGCTGAGCAGCGGCATCAAATCATTATTCAGAAACTGAATCAGGACAAATCGATCCGAGCGTCGGAGCTCATGGAGCATTTCGGTGTTTCGTTCGAGACGATCAGACGTGACCTGGAATATTTGGAAAGCGAAGGCTATCTGCGGCGGGTGCACGGCGGGGCGATTCTGAAGGAGCCCGACTATAGCCGTGAAATCCCGCTGCCGATCCGCGAATCGATATATATGGAAGAGAAGGCGGAGCTTTCTCAAATCGCGGTACGTTATGTGACCGAGGGGATGTCCATCGCGCTCGATCCCAGTACGACAAACACCCAGATTGCGAAGGCGCTGAAAGCCAAGTTCGATCGATTAACCGTGATTACGAACTCGCTTCCGATCGTCAACGAACTCATTTCGATGCCAGGATATACGGTGATTATGACTGGGGGCGTTATTCGTCATGAAGAGCAAAGCATCATCGGAGATTTGGCGGAAGAGTTTTCATCACGCTTCCATGCGGATCTGTTCTTTATGAGTATGAGCGGGGTTACGTTGGAAGCAGGGATTACAGATTACGGAGTCGGCGAAATTCAAGTGAAAAAAATAATGCTCGCGAACGCGAAGCGCTGCATCGCCCTCGCAGACAGCAGCAAGTTCGGGCAAAATTCATTTATCAAAGTATGCGGGGCAGCGGAAGTCGAACGGTTTGTGACGGATTCCAAAATCAACCGGGATATCGTTGAACAATTTCGCAAGAACGGCATCGAAATCGTATACAAATAATAAAAATCCGTATGAACGATTCTTGGTTTCCACGAACCAGGAATCTTTTTATTTATTTGGAAGGTGCTTGTTATGGGGTTGTATTTGTGTGTGTTTGTATGTTTCAAATATTCCGACATGGCTCACACAGTTCAACTGTCCTTCCGACCAGGCAGTTTATCGATTAACTAGAGTATTTATACTCAACAGATTCCGGCAGAAAAAGAGTTGCACCTAATTAAATAATGTATGTGATTGATTGTGTATATGTGGTATTATTTGTATCAAATCAAGGAATCGAGAAATGAACCATTGCTTTTCAAAAGGAGGAGAAACCAGTGAAGATTCATTTTCTAGGCACAGCCGCAGCCGAAGGATTTCCAAACCCGTTCTGCCGCTGCGATGCCTGCAGCAAGGCGAGGTCGCTTGGAGGAAAAAATATTCGAACAAGAAGCTCTATTTTGATCGACGATTTGATCAAGGTTGATTATTCTGCAGATTCCCATATGCAGGCGCTCCGTGATCGGATCGACTTGGGTGCGGTTGAGCACCTGTTGTTTACGCATACGCATTACGACCATTTTCAGCCATCGGATCTGTACAACCGAATTGAAGGATTTGCGCACGGTATCGATCACCCCTTACATATCTATGGCAACGATATTGCCATTAGCCAGACCGTTACTGCACTGGGTCCGGACGCTGGAGGCAGGTTTGCGTTCCATTTATTGCGCCCGTTCGAGACGATTTCATTGGGCGGTACACGAGTCACCCCTTTGCTTGCGAATCATGACCCCATGGAAACTTGTTTGCTGTTTTACATAGAAAAAGGGGGCAAAACACTATTTTACGGCAATGACACCGGATGGCTTCATGACGATACTTGGAAATGGCTTCAAGGCAAAAGGATCGATATGGCGATCCTTGATTGCACACATAGCTATACGAACAATAAGCGAAATCCAAACCATATGGGGATTGAGAGTGTGCTGGAGGTTCAGCGCGTATGGCGGGAAGAAGGTACGCTTGGGCGTGAGGGTCTTATATACGTGACTCATTTTACACACAATTCCGATTTTCTGCATGATGATTTTGAACGCGCTTTCGAGCCCGCGGGCATTAAGGTGGCTTACGATGGCCTGATCGTCGATCTATGACAAATAACAGCAACAACGCAATAGAACAGCGCCAGATTAGGATTGTCGGTATCGTAACGGCGCTAACCCTCTTCGGCGACTCGATGCTGTACATTGTCCTCCCCGTGTATTGGAAGGAAGCGGGACTGGACGCCCTTTGGCAGGTAGGCGTGCTGTTGTCCGTAAACCGACTAGTAAGGCTGCCCCTTAATCCTGTCATTGGCTGGCTGTATCATCGCATGTCGCTTCGAACCGGTTTGTTCATCTCTGTTTTGTTAGCGGCGCTTACCACAGTAGGATACGGCGTCTTCAAAGGGTTCGTGCTTTGGATAGCTTTGCGGGCGGTGTGGGGAATTGCATGGTCCTTGATGCGAATGGGCGGATATTTGACCGTCATTCGATACTCCGACGATACCAATCGAGGGCGATTTATGGGAACGTATAACGGATTGTGGCGCCTGGGCAGCCTGGTTGGCGTGCTGTTCGGAGGGTTTCTCGTACCCATGTTCGGACTGCAGTCCGTCTCGATCATCTTTGGCATGATGGCATTGGTCGGACTTCCGTTGATCGCGGCATCCATAAGTCCGGGGAAAGCATCCGGCACACATCAACTGGAATTACCTCCAGGTAAGACAAAAACGGTATGGTCGCTGCAGGTAAAGAAAATCGTGATAAGCGGATTAATTATATCCTTGCTGCACGCCGTGTTCGGCGCGACGTTTACGTATCTCATTGATACGAGTTATCCAAAGGGAATCCCGTGGTTCGGTCTGATCATCGGCAGCACGGTGTTAGGCGGCGTATTGACAGCGCTTCGCTGTGCTTGGGAGCCGTTCTTGGCCCGATGGTTCGGACAGCGTACCGATGGACCGAGAGGAAGGCTGCCTTTATTTATGATCTCGCTTGCGGGTGCGGCAGCGGGTTATGCGTTACTTCCGTGGCAGCTGCCGCTCGGTATATGGATTGTTATTGTTATTTTTGTCATGATCACAAGCACTGCGCTTGGCACCATTATGGACGCCATGGCTTCTGACGCTGCGAAGAGCACTTCCGTTATTACAGTCATGACTGCTTATTCCGTATCTACCGATTTAGGGGCAGCGATCGGCCCGACGTTAATTTATTGGGTGGTCGGCTCGCAGTATGGCGTGACATCGATGTATTTGGCGTGCGCTGCTGTATTCGTTTTGATCGGGTTATGGTATTGGAAGGAATATGTGACAAAGGGGCGGGTATATCTTGGAGAAAAAGCTGAAGTTTCGTGAGGATGGAACGTTTGTCATTGTACAGTTTTCTGATGTAGAGTTTATTGACGCTGAGGACCTTGATCCGGAGACGCCGCTTCTCGACTCGATGACGAAGTCGACGATGGAGAGAGTCATTGCGATTGAGCAGCCGGATCTTGTTGTGTTTGCAGGCGACTTGACGGCAAGCGCTAGAAGCAAAGATCCGCTGCAATCGTTCCGCAGCGCGGTCGCTGTCGCTGAGGAAAACCGCGTAGCATGGGCGGCTGTGTTTGGCAATCATGACTCGGAAGGGAGCGTACCGCGTAAAAGGATGCATGAGGAGCAGCTCCTGCATGAATATTGCGTAGCCAAACCGGATCCACCGGGCGTAAGCGGAGCCGGAAATTATGTGCTGACGGTTGACGATTCCAAGGGAAGGCCGGCAGCTTCGTTGTTCTTCCTCGACAGCGGCGATTACTCACCGATGGATGCGGTGGGCGGATACGATTGGATACGCCGGGATCAAATCGAATGGTATGCATCTGAATCTCGGCAACTAGCCGATCGAAATGGTGGAGAGCCTTTGCCTGCACTGGCTTTTTTCCATATTCCGCTCCCGGAATACAAAGAGGTGTGGAAGACGAAGGTGTGCGAGGGGCACTGCAGCGAATGGATCAGCTCGCCTGAACTGAACTCCGGCTTGTTCGCCGCCATGGTGGAGATGGGCGATGTTATGGGCACGTTCGTCGGACATGATCACTCGAATGATTACTGCGGGACACTGCATGGCATTCGTCTTTGTTATGGGAGGTCTACTCGTTACGTTAGTTATGTAGACGGTGTGCGCAAAGACAAATTTCCGACGGGCGCAAGAGTCATTCGATTAAGAGCGGATGAGCGACAGTTTGAGACATGGATCCGCCAAAGCGACGGGCTTGTCGCGGAAATGCCGATACTTGAGCCGGATGCTCGGTAAGTCACCCTATCCCACGCAATTTCTCTTCACCTGACTATAGAATTCCTAAAGAGTTCTGAATAAGCTGCGAATCTCTTCCGTTCAAACTGAGCCATATTCAATCTACCTCGTTCTTTGAGAATGTTGTTGTGATGCACCATGCAACCTGGGGATTTGAATGTGGCTTTTTCTCGATCTCGTATTTTGCAAGTTGATATTTTATAACAAAACAAGGATTGTCGTTGTTATTAAAGCCTGAAGTGGATCATTCGGATGGCGTTAAAGCCGGGAGGGGGGTGATGAAAACAGACGGAATTCATGCAAAAGGATGCTGGGGCTAACCATTGGCAGTCTAATTTGAATGATGGAAGGTGGTATTGTGATGAATTTACGTTGGCGGAAATGCATTGTGGTTTCTCTTCTCACCAGTTTCATGCTGTATCCCATTTTGTTGTTTACCGGACCGGTACAAGCATCAAGCGCTGCAGACGAGTTCGATTTGCTGAGGGAGAGGTGGCATGTATATTTGACCGGGGGGACGGCAATCGATACGTCGGACCCGGAAATTGCAGCGAAAATCAGCCAAATCGAAACCAACGCGAACAAGCACTGGTCAGCGATGAACACAAACGCCGGACGAACTTATCTGTGGAGCGATCTGGCGAATTGGAGTGTCTCCAGCACGATTTCATCCAACTATGTAAGGCTGAAGGAAATGGCACTGGCCTATTCCACAACGGGGTCTTCCCTCAAAGGGGATGAGCAGCTGGCTGCAGACATCCTAAGTGGCCTGGACTGGATGTATGCGAACAAATATAACGAAACGAAGAGCGAGACAGGAAATTGGTGGGATTGGGAAATCGGCGTGCCGATGAATCTGACGGATGCGATGGTCTTGATTTATGATCAAATGTCCGCAGCGCAAAAAGCAAACTACACGAAGGCTTTGGACAAATTCGTTCCGGATCCAACCTATCGCACAAATTCTCCCTCACTCCGGGAGACTGGTGCGAATCGGCTTGATAAAGCGCTAATCGTCTCTTTGCGCGGCGTGCTGAATAAATCGGATGCCAAGATTGCGCAAGGCCGTGACGCGATCAGCCAGGTGTTGTTGTATGTACAGAGCAGGGACGGGTTTTACGAGGACGGTTCGTTTATCCAGCATGACTATGTCGCGTATACAGGAAGCTACGGTGCCGTTCTGCTCGAAGATATGGCGAAGCTGCTGTATCTTCTAGGCGGTTCGAGTTGGGATGTGACGGACCCGAATATCGCGAATGTCATTCGTTGGGTAACGGAGGCTTACCGCCCTTTTCTGTATAAAGGCGCGATGATGGATACGGTGCGAGGGCGTGCGATATCGCGCGAAACTTCACAGGATCACCAGGCGGGACGGAAAATCCTGGCTTCACTCGTCATGCTGGCCGACGGCCTGAACGCTCGGGATGCCGCAACGGTTCGCCAAATTGCCAAAGGCCAAATGATGTCGGATACAACGTTCCCGAGTTATACGGAGGGGCTGTCCATTTTCAGCATCGGCAAAATCAAAGCACTGCTTGGCGATCCATCCGTTGAACCCGCAGGCGTTATGATCGATACCCATGTATTCGCAGGGATGGATCGCGCCGTACACTTAAGGCCTGATTTCGGCCTGGCGCTTGGTATGTTCTCGACGCGGATTTCGGCTTTTGAATACGGCAACGGCGAAAATACCAAGCCATGGTGGCAAGGCGCAGGCGCAGCCTACATGTACAATGCGGACCAGACGCAGTTTTCGGGGGCCTATTGGCCAACGATGGATCCGGTGAGATTACCGGGAACGACTACGGACGGCTCTACGGGGAGCGTGGGCTCGTTCAGCTTCAAATTCAATACATCGAATTGGGTAGGCGGTTCATCGATTGATGGCCCTTACGGTACGGTCGGCATGCAATTTTCGATGTCGAAAAACACGGGTACTCCGTTATCCGGCAAAAAGTCATGGTTTCTATTCGGCGACAAATATATAGCGCTCGGATCCGACATTTCGAGCACCGGAGGTCGATCAGTTGAGACGATCGTTGAAAATCGCAAGCTGAATGAGAACGGTTCAAATACGTTGACGGTTGATGGAACGGTTAAGCCTGCGGCGACGGGGTGGACGGAGACGATGACAGGCGTACAGTGGGCGCATCTGTCTGGAAGCGAGCCCGGAGCGGATATCGCGTACGTATTTCCTGGAGGGGCGACGGTCCATGGTCTACGAGAAACGAGATCCGGCTCCTGGAAGGATATCAACACCGATGGAAGCGATAAGCTTCTATCCGCGCAATACGCCAGCCTTGCGCTGAATCACGGTATTGATCCGGTGCAAGCTTCTTATGCCTATGCCGTTTATCCGGGGGCGACAACGAGTGAGGCGGCCGGTCATGCGGCGAACCCGGGCTTTACGGTTTTGAAAAACACGGGAAACGTACAGGCGGTTATGGATACCAGCGATCAAATGGCGGTCGGAGCCAACTTTTGGAAGGATGCGGTTGAAACCGTTCAAGTGAACGGAACCGATTACTTAACCAGCAATAAGAAATCATCCGTCACCATCGTTGAGAGCGAAGATGAGCTGCAAATCGGGATTTCAGATCCGACCCAAGCAAACGGAGGGACTATTGAAGTCGAAATTCACCGTGCGACAACCGGCGCATTGCTGCTCGACCCGGGGGTTACAGTGAAGCAGTTTGCACCGACGACGGTATTGGAAGTCAATACGGCGGGAGCGATCGGGAAAACGTTCCTGGCTAAGCTGAGCACAGGGTCAACGACGCCGCCAGTGGCGCCCCAATTGATCGAAGCCCTGCCAGGACCTGGTTCAGCTGCGCTGAAATGGTCCGCAAGCGCAGGAGCAACAGGATACCGAATTTATTACGGGACAGCGCCCGGCAACTATACGAATACCGTGGATATATCCGCAGTCAGCGGAAATAACCAGTATACCGTTACAGGGCTAGCCGATGGGGCAACGTATTATTTTACGATAAAAGCCCTTAATGGCGCTGGTAACGAAAGCGCCGCATCCAATGAATTATTCGTAACGCTTGGATACGCAATCTTGCCTTCCGACGATGTCTACGTACGCAGCGGGCCTTATGCAAACACGAACTTCGGATCTTCCGATCAATTGGTTATCAAAAACGATCCCAACGCAGGCTATCATCGGTACTCTTATTTGAAATTTGATTTATCTCATCTGCCGGATCAAGTCAAAAGCGCGCAAATCCGCCTGGTTCCGACAAGTGCCGGACTTGCCAACACACAAGGCGTCGCTTTTGAAGTTAGCAATCATGCATGGGATGAAAGCAGCATGACATGGAACAACAAGCCTGCCGCCGGCAGCCTAATCGGAAGCTGGACCGTCCCGGCAGCGGGGACGCCGGCAACCTTGGATGTAACGGCACAAGTGAATGCGGCCGTGGCTGGTGATCGTACAATCGCCGTTCAACTGGCTCAAACGACCAACTATGGCTCGACCGGCTGGGTGATTTACGGCTCTAAGGAGCATACGAATGCAGCTTACCGGCCCGTGCTTCTGTTCGAGCCGCAGGATACGGCTCCGCCAAACACGCTGGCGACATTATCCCCGGAGAAGCCGGACGGCGATAGCGGTTGGTATGTCCAGCCTGTAACGCTATCGTTGGCCGCGGAGGATTCATTATCGAAAGTAACCGAATCGGTATACAGCTTAGACGGTGGAAGCTCATGGCAGCCGTACACTGGACCTGTTACATTCAGTGAAGACGACAAATATACAATAAGCTATCGATCAAAGGATGATGCGGGTAACGTAGAGCCCGCGAAGATGATTGAATTTAATCTGGATACAGAGGCCCCTCTTATTACGTTTGGCGATCCGGCAGCAGAAAGCTACGGTATTGATCAGGACTTATTGCCGCAATTTGATGTAAGCGATGATTTGTCCGGCGTCGATTCTAAGAAGACAACTTTGTTGCTTGATGGTCGGCCTCTGGAACAAGGCGCAACGATTCCACTGTTTACATTGCCAGTGGGCAGTCATTTATTAGAACTTACAGTTTACGATTCAGCAGGAAATATGGGGAGAGGCAGTGTGGATTTCCAAACGACGGCGACTACCGACTCGCTCAAAGCGCTGGTCGCAAGGTTTGAGAAGGACGGCTGGATTGACAACAACGGCATCGCGAACAGCTTGAGACAAAAGCTCGACCAGGGTGAACTGAACAGTTTTATTCACGAAATTCAAGCACAGAGCGGCAAACATGTCCATAGCGATGCTGCACGTTACTTACTTCAGAATGCAGAGGCATTGATTTAACATAGCAATCGGGAAGCAAACAAAATCTTGCATGGGCCCTTTTCGCCTGTGCTTTTTTTTGTGCATATAATTGAAAAGTTCGCGGAGTTATTTAATGAAATGTATTTTGACGGTCTACTTAACTTTAAACACTTGAGTTCATTTTTGCACAAAAGGGTCTCCATGAATTGAACTGTCTTTCATGAATTGCCTGTGGGTATAATCGAATTGCAAAAGGTACCACACTAAACGGCAAAGGAGTTGATGCCGTATTCTGGACGAAAGAAGTACCCGGATTTTGACGCTGCTTCATGAAGCAGCCGATTATGTGTCGCTGGAAGAACTGATGCAGAAGGTCGGTATCTCCAGACGAACCGTTTATTATGATATGGAAAAAATAAACGACTACTTGAAAGCGGTTCATCTTCCGCCGGTCAAATACGTCAGGACAGTCGGCTATTATTTGCCGGATGAAAGCCGGTCCGGTCTTCCGCAGTCGACCGGGAAGCCTCAAACACAGCAGTATTATTTGTCCCCACGGGAAAGAATGGCCTGGATGTCGCTTTATCTGTTATCGGCGGAGGCTCCGCTCTTTGTTCATCATTTTACGGACCTTTTGCAGGTTAGCCGAGGGACCGTACTCAAGGATTTGAATATGGTTCGGTCGGACATGAAGATCTCGAAACTTAAAGTAACCTACGACCGCAAGCGGGGCTATGGCGTACATGGGGAGGAACGTGACAAGCGGAAGGCCCTAAGCCAATACTTCGGACAGATTTTCGGTCATGCCGGCTGGGAACAGATATTTAACCGGAATCCGGAATCGGAAAGTCCGGATCTCGCCCAAGTCCTATTTCCCCCTATGAAGTCAGGTCACCTGAAGCGGGTGTATCGCCTGATTTCGGATAGCGAAATAACGCTGGGCGTAGATTTGACGGATGAGATGTTATTTCATTTGACGGCACGGTTCCTGTTGTATGTAAGGCGGATTCAGACCGGACAGTTTATCTCGATAGATGAAGATGAACGAAACGTGCTGCGGAGGAAACCAGAGTACGAAGTTGCCGCAGGGCTTGCCGAAGGTCTTGGCCAAATGTTTGGCGTCTCCATCCCGGACGAAGAGATTTGCTACTTTACGATGCATTTACTGGGAGCCAGGGTTAACCGGATGGAACAGATGACCGGATCCGAAGAGGTGCTTAAGCAGCTTCGGCAAGTGACCAGACAGATGACGGATGATTTTCAGCGTTACGCCTGCGTCTTCCTGCCGAACAGAGAAACGATGGAAGAGAATCTGCTTGTTCATTTGAAGCCGGCTTATTATCGGATCGTATACGGACTCGGTCTTGAAAATCCGCTGCTCGAAAATATCCTATCTAAGTACAGGGAAGTATTCGAGCTGACCCGCCGATCCGCGGCTCCGTTCGAACAACTGGTTGGACGTCAACTTGACGACAACGAAATCGGATATCTCGCGATGCATTTCGGCGGCTGGCTGCGCAGAGAGAACACGAAGCCGGCCGTACGGCGACAGGCAGCCATCGTCTGCGTCAACGGTATTTCCGCTTCGCGAATGCTGAAATCGCAGCTGGAGAACCTTTTCTCGGCAGTGGATATTACGGCGGTACTCTCGCTGCGGAATTACGAGTCCTTTGATGAAGACCATGTTGATTTTATTTTCTCAACGGTCCCATTGCCGGATAGCAAAGTGCCCGTTCTCATAGTGAATCCGATTCTCAGCGATAAGGATAAGGAGCACCTGCTGAACCAGGTCAACATGGTTGCCGGCCGTAATTCTAAGACCCCGGCGTACTCGGTTCAAGCGCTGCTGGACATCGTCCATAAATACGCCGCGGTTAGGGATGAGGCAGGTCTTACGGAGGAGCTGAACCATTACTTGTCCGTTGGGAAAACATGGCTGAGTGAAGCACGCAAGCCATCTCTATCGGATCTGCTCACCGGACAGATGATCCAAATGAAAAGAAAAGCAGCCGACTGGCGGAGCGCCATACGCGATGCCTCCGAGCCCCTGCTGAAGGATGGACGCATCGATGAAGCCTATATCGATGCGATGATCTCCAAAGTGGAGGCGCTCGGCCCTTATATCGTCGTTGCTCCGGGTATCGCGATTGCGCATGGTAAGCCGCAGGATGGTGTCCGGCGGCTGGGCATCAGTCTGCTGCGGCTGGAGGAACCTGTCGCCTTCTCAGAAGAAGCAAGGCATCAAGTTCAGATCATTCTGGTACTTGCGGCGATTGACGGCGAATCCCACCTCAAAGCGCTGTCGGAGCTGACCATCCTGCTCAGGGAGAAGGAGAGCCTGATCCGTCTGAAAGAGGCCAAGACGAAAGAAGAGATACTGCAGCAATTACACACCGGTCTTTAGCATCGATTAGAATACCGGATTTGGGAGAGATGAGAATGAAATTTTTGGAACCGTCGCTAATTGCCTTGGATGTGGAGGCCGAGACGGCCGAAGAAGCGATCCGCTTAGCGGGTGAACTGCTGGCGAAAGCGGGTGCGGCAGAAGAACGTTATGCCGACGCCATGGTGAAATCTTATCGTGAAAGAGGTCCGTACTTTGTTCTTGCACCCCATATTGCACTTCCGCATGCCCGTGCGGAGGATGGGGTGAAGGAAGCGTCCGTCTCGCTGATTAGATTGAAGAAACCGGTCGTATTCGGCCATGCGGCCAACGACCCGGTACAGCTTGTATTTGCGCTTGGCGGCTCCTCAAGTTCGGAGCATATCGCCATGCTGCGCAAGCTGACCACCTTGCTGAGCAGCCCGGGCAGCATTGAACAATTCATGCATGCAACGGATGTAGAAACAATCCAACAACTCATTAGGGGGAACGAACAATGAAAATTTTATGCGTATGCGGTCTTGGACAAGGAACGAGTTTGATTCTGAGAATGAATGTGGAGAACGTCCTGAGCGGTATGGGAGTAAGTGCCGACGTGGAGCATACGGACGTATCAACGGCATCCGGAACTGCAGCCGACTATATCATTACAAGCAACGAGCTGGCCCAAAGCCTTCAAGGGCATGCGGCCCAAATTGTGATCGTCAACAACTATTTCGACACTAACGAAATCAAACAGAAGCTGGAAGAAGTGCTGTAAACCATTAGAAAGGGAGAGGGCATATGGACGTACTTTTTTGGATTGCCACCAACATTTTTGGAACGCCCGCCATTCTGCTCGGATTCATCGTTCTGGTCGGCCTTCTGCTTCAGAAGAAATCAACGAGCCAGCTTGTAAGCGGCACCTTTAAAGCGATTATCGGCTTCCTCATCATCGGTGCAGGCTCTGATGTCATCGTGAAAGCCTTGAATGTATTTGAGCCGATGTGGAAGGAAGTCTTCGGATTGGAGAGCGGAACCCTCGGTACCTTCATGGGGCAGGAGGCATTCAATTCCAAATTCGGCAGCGCCGTTACGCTCGCCATGCTCATCGGCTTTCTAATCAACGTTCTGCTGGCACGCTTCACCCGGTTTAAATTTATTTACCTGACCGGGCACATGATGTTCTGGACGTCGACCGTTTTTGCGGGCGTGATCGTTCATGCGGCCAGCGGCATCTCGATCTGGAAGCTGGTACTGATGGTCGCTGTCGTCCTTGGTGTGTATTGGACATTCCAGCCGGCGCTGGTTCAGCCGTTCCTTCGTAAAATTACGGGCAACGATAACATTGCGCTTGGTCACACCTCGGCCTCGGTTGCCTTGCTAGCTGCCTTGTTCGGTAAATTGTTCGGCAACAAAAACAACGATTCCGAGAAAATCAAAGTACCCAAAGGTTTCGAGTTTCTTCGTGATTCCAACGTCATCACTGCGCTCAGCATGGGAGTTTTGTTCCTGATCGGGGCCATTATTCTATCGACGAAGGGCACGCCGGCGGCTGCGGAGCTGATGAAACAATCAGGTGACCAGAACTTTATTATCTACTCCATTATCCAATCGTTCACATTCGCAGGCGGAATCGCCATCGTTCTGATGGGAGTCCGGATGTTTGTCGGCGAGCTGGTTCCGGCCTTCAACGGGATCGCTACTAAACTGGTACCAGGCGCCAAGCCGGCACTGGATGCGCCAGTTGTATACCCTTACGCGCCGAATGCGGTGGTTCTTGGCTTCCTGGGAGCTTTCGCCGGAGCGATTATCTGGCTGCTTGTACTTGGCAACACCGTATCATACATTTTCGTGCCAACGATGATCGTCTTATTCTTCCACGGCGCTACGGCAGGGGTATTCGGGAATTCGACAGGCGGTGTCCGCGGAGCCGTTATCGGCGGGTTTATCACTTCAACCGTGGTCGCTTGGGGACAGTTTCTGATGGTTCGCTTCTTTATCGCCTCGACGGTGCCGGATACGGCTATGTGGGCAGCTGATTCCGATATGTTCATCATTGGGCCGATTCTGCACTTCCTGGCGAAGCTGTTCTTCTAGAGGTTATTCAAAAAGCAGCTGACTTTTTGAATGTTGAACACGCATTTTTAGAGATCTGGCCAGGTTCCAATTTTATAGAGAGTGGAGGAGAAACGATATGGGCTTTATTCGTACTTTACATGGAGATATCAGCAAAGAGAAACTGGGCTTTACGTATTCCCACGAACATATCGTATGCCGTCCGGCCTACTGGCAGGAACGGGGCGAGGACGATTTGCTCCTGGATGATAAAGAGAAGTCCAAGCTCGACGTTCTTGACTTCAAACAACACGGTGGACGCTCCATCGTGGACGCTACAGCCATCGATTATGGACGGGATGTTCAGGCGGTACAGGAAATCGCAATTGAAACCGGCATTCATATTGTAGGAACGGCGGGCTTCAACAAAAGCTTTCTGTGGGACGCCAAAATCAAAGAGGAGCTTAAACCGCTGATCGGCCACTATGAAACCTACGCCCAGTGGATTGAAGCAAAAAGCATCAACGAGCTGGCGGATTTCGTCATCCGGGAGGTGGAAGAAGGGCTGGAGGGAACGTCTTTCAAAGCAGGCCAGGTTAAATTCGGGACAGGCTATAACCGCATTACGCCTCTGGAGGAGAAGACGCTGCGCGCTGTAGCGCGCGCTCATCATGAGACAAAGGCGCCCATTCATTCCCATACCGAGGTTGGCACCATGGCGCTGGAGCAAATCGAGCTCCTGAAGAGCGAAGGTGTGGATCTGTCTTTTTTGAGCCTGGGGCATATGGATCGCAATCCCGACCCGTACTATCACGAGCAGATCGCCGCAACGGGGGCTTTCATGAGCTTTGACGGTATCGGCAAGATCAAGTATGCACCGGAAAGCACCCGAATCTCGCTTATTCTGGAGCTTGTCCGCAAAGGCTTCGAAGATCAAATTCTCATCAGCGGAGATACCGCCCGGAAAACCTACTACAAGCATTACGATCAGGGTCTCGGTCTGGAGTACATTATTTCCAAATGGGTACCGCGCTTTGTGGACGAGGCGAACCGAAACGGCTTTGACGGACCAAAGCTGGTGAAGAAATTTTTCGTAAGCAACCCGGCCAACTGCTTTTCATTTAAAAAGTAAGGGGGGTGCCACTATGAAATTCGAACTCGAAAATTCGGTTGAGGTGAAGGATAAAATACGCAAATTCTGTGCTGCCATCCTTCCTATTGGTGCCGTTGAAGCGCATGGTCCCCATCTGCCGCTGGGCACGGATAACCTGCTCGCGACCAGACTCGCGGACAGATTAGCCGAGCGGACGGAAAGCTTCGTTCTGCCGACCCTCCCTTATGGCCAGGTGTGGAGCTTGCGCAATTTCCCGGGGAGCATCAATGTCTCAAACGAAGCGCTTATCCGGCTGTTAGCAGATATCGGCGAAAGCTTATACCAGCAGGGATTCCGCATTTTCGTCATGGTCAACGGCCATCTCGGCAATGCGGTTGCGCTGAAGGAAGCTGCGAGAGTGTTATACGAACGGGTTCCCGAACTGAAGGTGTTCTACTTCTTTTACCCTGGCACGAAGGAAGTAACGGCTTTGGTGCGAGAAGCTTCGGCTGCGCACGCGAGCTATATGCATGCCGATGAAATCGAGACATCCTATATGCTCTATCTCGCGGGCGAATATGTGGACATGAGCAAGGCGATCGATGGTGCCCCGCAGATCCCGATCGAAGCGGATTGCACGCCAACGCCGTGGGAGGAAATGACTTCCACTGCCGTGCTTGGGGATGCAACGCTGGCAACGAGGGAGAAGGGGGAGAAAATCATCGAGTGCAGCTTGGAAGTGATGGCCGGGATGGTTCTCCGGGCTAAAAGTGCTTTGTCAACCGATGATCAACCGGAAGAGAACAGATAGCATTGTAAATACAGGAACAATGAGGTGAGAGAGACGATGATGAACACCTATTTTGATGTGATTGGCGGGTTGTTGAACAAAGTTCGAACCGAGCAGGCCAAGCCGATTCGTGAAGCGGCCGAGAAGGTAGCGACCTGTATTCAGCAGGGCGGGATTATTCACTTGTTCGGCTGTGGACATTCACATATATTGACCGAAGAAGTCTTTTACCGGGCAGGCGGACTCGTACCGATTCGTCCGATTCTGGTTGAGAAGCTGATGCTTCATGAGGGCGCGGTCCGGTCGTCAGAGCTGGAAAGACAAAACGACCTTGCGGTTGAGTTTATGGAGAAGCAGGATATTCGCGAAGGCGAGATTGTATTCGTATTGTCCACTTCGGGGCGAAATCCCGTTCCTGTAGATGTCGCTTTGATGGCGAAGGAGAAGGGGGCTTTTACTGTAGGCATTACCTCTCTGGAATATTCCAAAAGCATGCCCTCCCGACACAGCAGCGGCAAGCATCTGGCGGATGCCGTTGATCTGGTGATCGACAATTTCTCGGTCAAGGGCGATGCCGTATTAAGCCATCCGGGCCTCCAGGTACCCTTTACGCCGAGTTCGACGGTGATCGGGGCCCTCATTTTGAACTCCCTGTTCGCGGAATCTATTGAGATTATGATTGAAAAAGGCTTTAACCCCCCTGTATTTCTCAGCGGAAATATCGATGGTTCCGATGAACACAACAGAGCGCTGGTTGAGGCTTATAAAGGACGGATCGCTTTACTGGCATGATAAGAATGAGCTTAGCGAGAAATAGCTTAGCTTCCGAAATGAACGAAAGTCCGAAAATGAAAATCATCCTACCTAAACGGGAAGCAGTCATTATTAGCATATAACGAATTGCCCATGAGCAGGATCTTGAACAATAAATAAAGCAGGCCGCCTGGCAAAGGATACAGCAGACGAACGGCAGGATTCGGAAGAGTGAAGCCGTAACTGTGATTTCTGCAAGAAAATTGTCTCGGCAGGCCGTTACAGGATGAGGAGGAAAGACATGTTCGCACAAACCGTAACCATACAGAATGAGCAGGGCTTTCATGTCCGTCCGGCTCAGCTTTTCTCGGAAAAAGCAGGACAGTTTGGAGCAGAGGTTTATCTCAAGACTCGCGAAGGACGGGCCGCGGATTGCAAAAGCATGCTGGAGCTGATGACGCTCGGCATTGAACAAGGGGCTGTCGTGACCATCGAAGCTAACGGAGATGGAGAACAAGAGATAGTCGAAGCACTGGTACAGCTAGTCGAAAGCAAGTTTGGTGAAGCCTGATGAAGAAGCTGCATATTCAAGGAATCGGCGTATCGGAGGGAATCCGGATCGCAAAGGCATACATCTACAAGCCTTCGCAGGGGGCAAGCAGCGACAGCAGCCCCGATGAGAAGAATATTCCCGATAAACCGGCCGCTATCGATGCCGAGCTTATCAAGCTCCGTGAAGCCAAAGCCAGCTGTGCGGAGCAGTTGGATGCGCTGACGGAAAAAGCGAAGGAAGCCGTGGGCGAAGAGCAAGCCGGTATTCTTGCGGGGCAGCGGAAGCTTCTGGAGGATCCTGCCTTCTATCCGAAGATGGAGAGTCGGGTTCGGGAGAAGCTGGAGCCAGCGCCAAAGGCCGTTGCCGAAATTGTGAGTCAGGTCGCTTCCATGTTGGAAAGCATGAACAACGATTATATGAAGGAACGCGCCGCAGACATACGTGATATCGGCAATCGTCTTCTCGCTTGTCTGTCGCCAGGGCAATCGCGCGGCTTTACGGGTATCACCGAACAGGTTATCCTGGTTGCCGACGATTTGGCGCCATCGGATACGGTGCAGCTGGACCCTGACTTGGTGATCGGTTTTATTACTCGCACTGGAGGAGCGACCTCACATACCGCTATTCTCGCACGGTCGCTCGGGATTGCGGCTATTGTCGGCGCTGGGGACGGCGTCGACGGCATTGAGGACGGCGACACGCTCGTCCTCGACGGATCCGCCGGGCTGTGCGTTGCCCGGCCGGACGAGGCAGAAGCGGAGCAGTATCGGCACCGCATGCTGCAGCACCTCGAGCGCAGGCAGTCGCTCGAGGCGTACGCGGCGCGCCCGGCAGTGACCGCCGACGGCGCGCGTGTGGAGCTCGCGGCGAACATCGGCAGCGCCGCGGAAGCCGAGACCGCCGTCCTGCAGGGCGCGGACGGCGTAGGGCTGTTCCGCACGGAGTTCCTGTTCATGAACGCCCAGGCCATGCCGGGCGAGGAGGAGCAGTTCCGTGCGTATCAGGAAGCGGCCCGGATGATGGAGGGCCGCCCCGTGATCATCCGCACGATGGACATCGGCGGAGATAAGGAGCTTCCGTATCTGCAGCTGCCCAAGGAAGCGAACCCGTTCCTGGGCTACCGTGCGATACGGGTGGGGCTTGTCCGCCAGGAGCTGCTTCGCACGCAGCTGAGGGCGGTGCTGCGGGCCAGCGCCTTCGGTACGGTAAAGGTGATGTTCCCGATGATCTCCGGCCTGCAGGAATGGAGGCAGGCAAGAGCCATCCTGACGGAAGTGCAGGCGGAATTGAGGCAGGACGGCATCCGGTTCGACGAGAAGATGGAAGTTGGCATCATGGTTGAGATTCCCTCAACGGCCGTGTTGGCGGAACGCTTCGCGAGCGAAGTCGATTTCTTCAGCATTGGTACGAACGACCTTGTGCAGTACACGGTCGCGGCGGACCGCATGAATGAACATGTCGCGCACCTGTACGATTATTATCATCCAGCCGTGCTTCAGTTAATCCGCACGGTCATTGAGGCATCCCACACGGCCGGTAAATGGACCGGCATGTGCGGCAGTATGGCGGGTGATCCGCTCGCGGCACCGCTCTTACTCGGACTCGGGCTCGACGAATGGAGCATGGAGGCTGGCGGTCTCAGCCGGATGAAGGAAAGGCTCGCTATCCTGGATCGTCAGGAATGCCGTGAGCTGGCGAAGCGCATACTTCGTCTCGATACGCCTCAAGCCGTACGTCAAGCGCTGGAGGAATTTCATCACGTTCAAACAGGCAGTGGTATAGATTACGTATTCACATGACTTGGCCAACATAGCAGGTGTTGGGGTTTCTCAGAATAGGTATACAAGTATGAGAAATCGCTAGTTGGGGTCAAATAGCTGTTGCGTATAAAGAAATGGCGGTGCAGGGGGTTCCCCTATGCCGCCATTTCTTTGTTATCGACAATCTACCCTTTACGACGCAGTACATTGGCAATTACGCCAACGATTAAGCCCCAAACCGCATTTATTGCAAAGACACTTATCATTGCCAGCGGATTCGTTAATGGACCTTGCAATGTTCCATCGATAAGGGGAGAGGCAATCCCGCTGATAATGATAGCAAATAAGGCATAACTCAAACCCGCAAAAACAAGAATGACAATGGGATAAGCCGTTCTTTTGAATAGAACGAGCATGAGCCAGGCCAAAGAGATGAGAACCGTCATCAGAATGCTGCCGAATGCTTGGCCGATCAGGTCCATGATCCCGGTCATCTTCATGATGGGTCTGACAAGCGCTAAAGCGCCCAGACCGAGAATGAAAAGCAGGTTTTCTTTTACGATATCGATTGTTTTCATATCCAATCCGTTCCTTTCCCATGTATGTGTTAATCTGTCGCCTGATGAAGTCGATAAGACCCCGTCCGATTCATCCTCCAACTTGTATGAATATTGCCAGTGCCTGCATTGATTTTCCCGGCTGTTGATAACATTAACAAATCCATGTTGTGAACTTATGACGATGCTTGGTGATTTACGTGAATTTTTCCGATGGATTTCCCGATCTCCTGACAGCCATAATATGCTAGACTACCTATATATTACTTTTAGGAGTCCATCATACGATGAAGACATTTACTATTTTGTACATTGAAGACGATCAGGAAATCGGTTCCTGGTCCAAGGAGTTTTTAATCAGTCAGGGCTATGAGGTGATATGGAAGAGTTCAGGCTATGATGTGGAAGCAGCAATGGAACATTGTGATCTTGTCATTTTGGACATTATGCTTCCGGGTCTGGACGGATTCACGGTCGGCCAGCGGCTAAAACGAATTAATCCCGCTGTACCCATCCTGATGCTTACGGCCAGAACCGCAATCGAAGATAAGCTTACCGGCTTGTCTTTTGCCGATGATTATATGACAAAGCCGTTTCATCCGGATGAGTTGGCCGCCCGGATTCAAGTCCTGCTCAGGCGCTCCGTCACTGCGGAACCGGAGCAGCTTCTGATCCGGCATTTAATCATCGACCGAACAGGAAGCCGTATATGGAATTCCGAAACCGGGGAAGAGATTGTCCTTACAGGTAAGCAGTTTCATATATTCATGTATTTCCTGGACCATCTGAATCACATATTGACCCAGAAGCAGATTTATGAAGCCGTTTGGGGCGAGCCGCATCTGAACGGAGACAAGACGTTGAATGTGCATATCCGGCATCTGCGAGAGAAGATCGAGCTGGATTCCGGCTCCCCCCAAATTATCGAGACCATCCGCGGCGTAGGATACCGGGTGCGATCATGAGGATCCGCGGCTCGTTAATGAGCAAATACCTGATCCTTATTTTGACCGCCTTATTGCTATGGCCGATCATTCCAGCCTTATTTTATTTACCTGATTATATGTTTAGCGATCATCCAGTATATCGTCCGGAAGAGATAACCCGCCTGTGGCAGCAGGAGGCAGACAACCTGGACGGTGCAGGAAGGGATAGGATTATTTCTAGACTGGGAGAGTTGAACGAGGACTATCCGGATGCTGAGATATTTTGGGTGGACCCGTCAGGGAGGACGAATGCAGTCAGAGACCTCTCGGAAGATATACCTGAGCAATGGACTTATGTGGATCTTCTCTCGATTCGAGCGCAAGACCGTAATCAAGAAACGCTGGTCTTAACCTCTCTCATCGGAAACGATCCGAAGCAAGGCTTTATGGTGATGCGGCTCCCGGATTCCCATATCCTTGATGCAGAGATGTCGCTATCGGGAAACCTGCCGCTCATCTTTCTGTTTCTAATGATCTGTGTATGCTTCTTTATGCTGTCATGGCTGTTCTTCATTAAGCTTCGCAGAAGACTGATCAGTCTCCAATCCGCGATGACCGTAAATGGATTGAAAGAAATTCCGAACGAAGTCACGATTATGAAAAACGACGAGATCGGAGAACTAGAAGGCTCGTTTAATCGGATGGTGAAGGAGCTCAAAGAAAGTCAACAACGGGAGCGGGAGGAGGAGGAACTGCGCAAGCAATTCATTTCAACGATTTCCCACGATCTTCGAACCCCGTTGACTGTCATCCGGCAACATGTCCATACCGTTCGCAATAACCCTGCTTCTCCCCAGGGACAGGTTTCACTTTCTGTCATTGAGCATAAGCTGGACGACATCAGTAATCTGATGGATAATCTTCTGTCATACACGCTGTTATCGGCGGGGAAGTATCCGCTGCACAAGCAGCCGATTGATATCGTAGAAGAAGTCCGGAATCGAGTGGCTCAGTGGTATCCAGTATTCGAGGCTAAGGAATTCGATGTCGTTGTCGAGCTTCCTGATGAGACGTTATTATGGGATGTGGATCCATTGTGGTTTAACCGGATCCTGGACAATGTGTTTCAGAACGTGGTACGCCATGCGGGAGCAGGTCGGTACATCGGCATACACATGATTGATCGTGACAATCAATGGATACTGGTTATCAACGATAAGGGCCCTGGCGTCTGCAACGAGTCGCCTGAAAAAGGCGCAGGGATCGGTTTGTCCATTGTATCGATGATGGCCAAGGAGATGGGGATGCAATGGGAAATGAAATCCGACGCAAACGGAAGTTCGTTTTATATCTGGATTGATAGCAGTTGCAGTGTTATAACTCCCGAGACAGATTAAGCTATGAGAAGGTAACAGTATCTAAAATGAATGTGAGTTAGTTATCGATTTTATGTTTGTTATTGGAATATATGTATCATTTTCTTTTGAAGACCAGGGAAGAAGCTGCGTACAAGTCGCTCAGAATGACTTTACGCAGCTTCCTTTTTGAGCGTTGACTTACCTATCCAGGATAGAGAGTTTACAGCTTCACGTAAACGAAATTAACCCAAACTTAAACTTGAGGTCACTTTGCCTTTCGATAAGGGAGGTAGAATGGGGTGTAAAGCGAAGGCAGAGTTATTAAGGAGGTAAGTTAACCAACATGAAGATTGAGCATAAAAAAGTTTCAGCAGAGCTACAGACAGCGCGATCGCGGGGGCGTGGGGAATGCTGGTGCTAACTTCCCGGCATGGGCCGCAGCGTTTTCTGCACCCGATGGCATTGGCTTGGATTTCGTCGGGCATGCTGTTCTCTTATAATCTCTTTTCCGCTATTCGTACCGATTCGCAGTTCTCGCCAGAGTACCCACTGCTGCGGATGCTGACCACAGAGGCCGGTGTCATCTTAGGTGTAATGATGATTATGATCATTCTGTTCGTTCTGCATGAACGTCGTCGGGCCTTGTAGGTTTATGCACCCAGACATATAGCTCGAACCTTAACATTTTCAGGACCGGACGATCCGTTGGAACATGTCCATGTTTATTGTAATATCAATTCGGAACATTACGTCGTTCAGGCTGCGGGCATCTTTACCTGTCGGAAGGAAAAAACAAACATGCTTATGAAGTCGCGGAAATCGCGGCTTTTTTGTTTAGGCGAAACTAAACATACAGACCATCCAAGAGAAATGATTGTTCAAAAGTATGATTTTAACAGAATGAAGGCAATCTATACACGATTGGCTCACTTATCAAAGTAGTGGAGGATATGTATGTCTATTTTTAAACCATCGAAAATTGCGCGCTCGATTTATGAGATTGACGGAGAAACACTCCAGCAGGCAGGTATTAAAGGGATCATCCTTGACTGGACCAATACCATAACGACGAAAAATGCTGAAACCATAACAGATTTGATGAAAGATTGGCTGAATAACATGCAGTCCCGATACGGAATTAAGGTGATCATCGTCTCTAACAGCAAACCACCGATGCATGGTCACGGACAGATCCATGAGATTCCAGCATTGTTCGAAGCCGGTAAACCGAAGAAAAAAGCGTTCTTAGCCGCATTGAATCTACTCGGAACGCGCAGTAACGAGACAGCCGTTATCGGAAACGGCATCATCACCGATTTATGGGGTGGAAACCGTCTGGGGATGTACACGATTTTCATATCTTCATCATGGGCGAAACCTCGGATTTTAGGCGTAGTCAAACGACTATTCGTAAAAGTGCTCCGAGTATAAACATGCGTGCTACAGTTGGAACATAATTGATGTGATTTGCGGGGTGAACGGATTGGATTTTTTGGCCGCGTTCACTATTTAAGATATTTTAATATTTCTCCTCTTTTTTCTTAAGGTATCTTCCTAGACGGTAGACGGCTATTTTGTGGGTTTCGATAATTACGTAGAGCTGCTAGGAAGTGAAAGTTATCCATTTACTTTTGAAGAGGATCATGCTAAAAGAATAGATAGCGCTTAATCGTATCAGCGACATACAACCATGGTATTATAGACTGCAACCCCGAAGATATTAGGTTCGGGGTTGTTTTTTGTTACTTCATTCAACTAGCCAAATGAATGATCAAGAAATAAGCTAAAGATGTATATTGCTTTAGAAGGAGCATGAATCCATGAGAAAATTACCTGAACCTACGTGGTCACGACTAGGCTTTTCAGAAGCTCCGAATTTTACGGAATCCGGGAAAAACATTGGTATCGTCATCATTGATACAATTACCCCTCATCCTGCACTTCAGCATTTAGGCGATCGATTACAATACGTCACCGTTCATGACGACTTCTCCATTACATGCCGAAATATTGCTTTAGAAGAGCCCGTTGAACATGATGACGCTAGTGGTGAGCATGGGTTAATGACACTACTGGCACTATCTCATAAACCTTTTGTTTTCCAAGGAAAAACGCATATAGGCATTGCACCGGCGGCTCATTATATCGTGCTTAACCACGGGGCGTTCAAGACTGGGGAAGGAGAACGATTACAAGCCGGGATCGAGTGGATATTGAATAAGCAGAAAGAATGGAATATTCAAATCATATTAAGTACGGGATGGCATGCACTAGATCATCAGGTATATCTAAAAAGCACAAGCAAAAACAGCACGGTTCAGGCACTAGCTTCAGCCGTAAGGAGTGGGGTTCTCGTGGTCTGTGCAAATGGGAATACGAGAACAGCGAATATGTTGCCGCCTCGCGAATATCTAGCCGTGGGGGGATACAATGACCGAGGCCGCGCAGAGCGCCACACCCATGTACCATTTCCCGATGAACCGTATGGACGAAATGCCGAGGGGCACTTCAGGCCTGACGTTCTAGCACCACGAGTATACTTGACCGTTCCTTTTTGTGAATCCAATAAAAAAGCAGATGTCGTTTCCTATTATGAGGGAACATCAGGCGCAGCAACACTCGTATCCGGAGTCGCAGCATACCTAATGTCTACATTCAAAGGTTTAGATGCAGCAACTTTACGCACTGCATTGACTACATACGGTGATCGTATACATGGCTACGATAATCTAGCCCCCAGGGTTAACGTCGCCAAAACAAAAACCGCAATTGAATTGGGTCAGATAACGAATCAACCCCAAGGAGCTTTACGGTCCCTGCGGATCAGGGACACACATATCGCACTACACTCCCAAGATGATATCAAAAGGGCGATATCCCTATCTACTCTCGTGGAAAGGCACCTTTGCTCACGGAACCTTATATGGCAGTATTCATTCGATCGCTCGCCCATCGTAAGAAAAATCGCTGTTTGTGCTTTGGAAAAGCCCATAAACGAATATGAGCGAAAGGTTTTCTGGGAGCGATTAGCTCAGGAATCCGAAGGCGGCGTCCGTGGTTGGTATGCCTATGCATTATTGCAAGACGCAAGGAAAAATGAAGTTTCCAAGTGGATTCCATTGTCAACGGATATCAATTGGACGGTTCGATGGTGTGTAAGGGAATACCTTGCCATGTTTCCTGACTTCTTTCCGCAATTTGAACCGACGCATGATCCAGATTCTATAATTTCAAAAGCCTCTCCGCTAATACAATGGCTACGCGGACAGAATGGATAAGAGGACAGAATGGATAAGCGCGGAGCCCCATTTCCCCGAAAGAGCTGGAATCCGATTCATTAATGTGAACGCGTCGGACAATTGATGGACAGTGTGCAATGATGTGTCGGTGTGCGCAGCTGTATGCGGACAGGAGATCCGCTATTTCCCAACAACTGTACCAAAATCACAGATTCGCGGACACAGAATCCGTTATTCTCGGATTTTTCTTATTTTTTGCTGTGATTTTCAGGCAATAGCGGAACCTGTGTCCGCCTAACCTTATGTTTAGCACCTTTTCTTACAAATAGCGGAACCACGGTCCAAACGGAGTTGGTTTAATAGCTTCTTCCTCATACCCCCCCAAAAAAAAGATGATTGGTTTCCCTTATGGGTTTCCAACAATGTCTACTTTAAGGGCGTTCAATTAATTAAATGTATCTTAAGCCTCTGTTTCTATATGACCCCCGTCAGTAGAATCGTCTTCCCGCGAATCCCTTGCCCTTTACCTTTCGAAGAACCCTCCAGCTCATTACCATCCCCAATCCCCAACAACAGGGTTTGCGGAAGTATTGACCAACGAGTCAGCAGAAATCGGTGTAACAGATGTATAAGCGACAACGATCAAAATGGGATACCGTTCATCTGGATGATCCATCAACAGGAATGCTAAAACGCAGCTTATATGAGCAAAAAAATAAAACCGGCACAATAATGTGCCGGTTAATTCATACCCACCTAAAAAAGGCATGGATACATAATAGTCTATAAAAAATTTCAATATAAGTCTATTACTTTTTTTGGATAAATTGTATGTTATATAAGCGACCGCGGCGCAACGATCAACCCAAAATAATGAAGGGAGAAACCTTGAATGATTACACTCAGGAAAATCACGTTAGAAAACCGACGTGCCATATTTAATCTGGAGGTCTCAGAAGATCAACGGCGCTTCGTAGCGTCCAATTTGTCGAGCGTGGCTTCGTGTTATGTCCTCGCAACCAATGGGGGGCAGCCATTTCCATTTGCCATTTACGCGGATGAGCAGCCGGTTGGTTTTGTTATGATTACCTACAGAATCACCGGATATGAACTTCCGACAATCGCAGACGACAGCTATTGCATCCTGCGGCTGATGATTGACCAGCAATTTCAGAACAGAGGCTATGGTCGGGAAGCCATGAAAAAAATCTTGGAATTTGTCCGTACCTTTCCTGCGGGGCCTGCACATTACTGCTGGATTTCTTATAAGGCTGATAACGCAGCCGCCAAAAAGCTTTATGAAAGCTACGGCTTCCGTGACAACGGCGAAATCGAAAACGACGAGCTAATAACCGTTATACGACTCTAATTCACTGTTTCAATGGATCAACCTTTGAAAGCCGCATGTTATGCGGCTTTTTTGCAATTAGAAAATAGGGCTCAATGGTGTTGGTTCTTTACTCCCCACTCACATAACTGTTCCAAAATGGGTAATAGAGTTTCCGCTTTATCTGTAAGACTGT
Organism: Paenibacillus sp. QJM3NY_38; assembly: GCF_056173265.1. Classification (NCBI taxonomy): domain Bacteria; kingdom Bacillati; phylum Bacillota; class Bacilli; order Caryophanales; family Paenibacillaceae; genus Paenibacillus; species Paenibacillus sp. QJM3NY_38. The sequence goes on along the minus strand of NZ_CM149665.1, from coordinate 3,928,710 downwards.
ACTCGACTTTTGGCGGAACTTGAGGATATTCTTTGCGTGTCACCAGACCGTCCGCTTCCAGTTCCTTGAGCTGTGAGCTCAATGTTTTGTAAGTGATTGCTCCTATTTGTCTTTTCAGATCATTAAAGCGAACGGTTTGGTTTTCAGCCAAGAGGTACATAATCACCATTTTCCATTTGCCGCCAATAATCGAAATGGTATAACCAAAAGGTGTGTCTTGGACATTCTTAACTTTACCTTTAAATTCCTCCATACTCATACTGAACACTATCCTTTCGGGTAGTACCTATCATAAATGTGCGTACTACTTTTATATTTGTGCTCAGTCTATACTAACCTTACTTTGATGTAAAGGAGAGAAACAAATGACTAAAAAAACAATACGTCTGTTAATGCCACAATGGCAAGGAGGAAACAACCCGAACTACTCTTTTGGAGCCGAGCTGCTTGCATGGCTAGCTCCGGACAATGATCAGCCCCTTATCCATGTACCTGTTCAAGCTTATGATGGAACTCCGCTCGAAAACGAGAACGGTATGAATGGAAGACAACAGCTTCTTGAACAGCTAAAGGCTGCTCATCATCTTATTGAGGCTCATCAGCCGGATCGCGTTATCATGTTTGGTGGTGATTGCCTAGTTGAACAAGCTCCATTTGCCTATTTAAACGAACGGTACGGTGGGGAATTAGGTTTGGTATGGATCGATGCTCACTCTGATTTGGTCAATTATGTCGGCTATGATAACGGGCACGCAGTACCTCTCGGGAACCTTTTGGGAGAAGGAGATGAGGAGTTCGCAAAACATGTGAAAACCCCGCTAAAACCAGAAAATGTCTTTATTGCGGGATTAGCGGCTCCTACAGAAGAAGAAGCTGCTGTAATTTCTGAAGCATTTCAAAGATTAGGTGTTGCACCTACAGAACCGGACACGGAAATGATTCAAAGGCTTGGTATTCGAACAGCCGGAACGAAGGAGTTAGCGAGCAGCACTGAATCTATAAAAGAATGGATCATAGAAAGCGGCATTAAACACCTGGCTATTCATCTTGATTTAGACGTGCTTGATCCAAAGGCTTTTCGTTCGGTATTATTCGCCAACCCGGAAGAACCCTTTAATTTATCTCCAAAGGGAACCATGCAATTGCCTCAACTACTGAGTTTGATTAAAGAACTATCAGAAGAAACCGATGTCGTTGGGTTAGGTATAACAGAGCATTTGCCGTGGGACTCCATCAACCTGAAGAAACTCCTTGGAGAAATACCCATTTTAAATAACTAAAGGCATCCATGAATTTTATAGAATAATGAACTGCATAATCCTAAAGATACACCCACGCATTAGGGTGTATTTTTTTGGTGGTAGTAAGGGGTGGCAGCAAGTGTAGTGATTCAGATTGATTACGTTTCAATGGAAGTATTTCTTTGGAGATATCAGCTTAACAATATAAATATACACATAAACGTTAATTATTTATTGCAAAACGATAAATTAATTGCTAAAATCAAATTCATAATCATGAAGTGAGGTGCTTTTTATGAAACGAGGGTCCACATTATTTTTAAGGATTGCTGTCATTCTTATTGGAATTCCAGTTCTAGCTCTGTGCATATTTGTGGTACCAGAGATAGCGGAATTTATTGCAGAATTGTATCCAGATCATACTTATTTGAGATATCTTGTTTTCATTGATTTGTATGCAACCGCGATACCGTTTTACTTTGCTTTGTATCAGGCGTATAAGCTTCTAGGCTATATTGACAAGAACAAAGCTTTCTCGGAATTATCCGTACGCGTTCTAAAGAATATAAAAAACTGTGCAACCATAATTAGCAGCTTGTTTGTGGTAGGCATGCCGCTCTTCTATCTGATAGCGGAGAAAGACGATGCCCCAGGTATCATACTCATCGGAATGGCCCTGATTTTTGCGTCCATGGTGATTGCCGTATTTGCTGCTGTTCTTCAAAAGCTTTTAAAAGAGGCAATTGATATAAAATCTGAGAATGATTTGACGGTCTGAGGTGATAACTATGGCGATTATTATCAATATTGATGTGATGCTGGCTAAACGAAAAATGAGCGTAACCGAGCTTTCGGAGAGGGTTGGAATTACCATGGCCAATCTGTCTATATTGAAAAACGGAAAGGCCAAAGCCATTAGGCTTTCAACGTTAGAAGCTATATGCAAAGCGCTGGAATGCCAGCCTGGAGATATTTTAGAATACAAAAGTGACGAGAACACGCAAGAATCATAAAGCAGGGATCTAAAAAGTCGCCATTTCGGCGATTTTTTTGTGTTTCATAAGCAATCTTGATGATTGTCTGAAGTGAAACAGAATCGAATCATAAACGGACCTTCGATATTAATGTGAAGCAGGTTAGACTTGCGTCTCTTAACATGTGGTAAAATGGTTGTCAAGAACCATAGAAGAGGGGTTGGAATCTTGATTCGGGGAGTCATTATCGAAGGGTTGTCAACTAAAGTAATTAAGTAATGAGGGGGAGAACATGATTTTACTATTAAGAACTATAATGATTGTACTATTCGTATCTTTAATCGGGTGTCAGCAAAATACGAGTTCAACAGAAAACCTCACTGCTGAATCAGATCTAGCAGGTTTTGTAGAGCCAGAACCATCGGATTGGGTGAAATATATAACGCCAGTCAGAGAGTACATGTATTATAGAACGCAAGCCGTGGTTAACAAGGATATACATATTTTATGGGACCGCTATCCGGATCTTAAAGAGAATGTTGACCTCAAACTAGGCATAAATATAGAGGAAAATGAGGTTGAATCCTTAAATCAACATGTTCATTTGTTGGATGCCAATTATAATGTTGAAGGTTATGAACGAATGAAAGTGAAAACGATAAGTGATCATGAAGTAGAAGTTCTCATTCATGCAAGTATAGTTTATATGAGAGATGATTTTGATGAGTCTGGAGGAGAGCATTTAATTATGCTCTTCTTAGAACATAAGAACAATCATTGGGCCGTCGTAAAAACGGATGAATATACTTTACCGGAATACAAAGAATGGATGAAGGAAAAGGAACAAATCTAATCTATTGCTAAGCTATCCTAAGCGAGCTGGAACGATAGGTGAATAATGCGTTGAAGGCAGCCGACCAGCATGACCGGCTGCCTTTTAAGTTTGAAGCTTGCATCGTTTATGGGCCGATTAAACACCATGACATCCGTTAGCGTAGCAATGTTCCAACCGGATCGCTCGTTCGAGGTTAAGCCGATGGTCAAGCAACGATTTCTAGGTTGAGCTGAATATCTTCCACTAATCTCTTGTTATTCGCAAGCTGATGTTTTATATTGACATAAGAGTAGGTCAAAAATAAAAGAGGTGATTAGACTAGATGACTCCACGCACGAAGGAACAAAACGAAGAGATCCGGCTGCGACGTCTGGCGCAAATTCGGAAAGCCGCTGCCGATGTGTTTTTGGATAAAGGTCCTTTACTGGAAATCCGAGATGTGGCCGCGCAGGCGGGACTCGGCTATGGCACGGTATACCATTATTACAGCAATAAAGGCGATTTACTCCACGATCTGCTATGGGATGCATTGGAGCGAGACGGTGAATGGCTGAAGGCCCCGCTAGATGCTCCACTAGAAGCCGTGATGAAGCTTCCGCCGGAGGTCCCGGGTGCATCGACTACGGGGGAGATGCCAGCGAGCGGGCTTTTCGGCTTGGCTGCTGCGCCGGACACCGGAAAGCCGGCTGCCGCGGATTCCCGTATGGGAAGCCACGAAACGGCCGCTGCCGCAGAGCTCGGCCCCGTCGCGGTAGCCGGCGTCCGGCTGCTGCAGCTTTGGGCGGAGGACCATGCCCTGTACCTGCTGCATAAGCTGGCCGGTGAGCGCTTTGCCTCGCTGCCTGAAGCGCGCTCAGCCCCGCTCCTGGCCGCCTTTCGCCGGGAGGTGCTCACGCCTCTTGCCGCGCTGCTGGAAACCGGGCGCGCGGAGGACGGGGCTGCGGCTTCCGGCGGAAACGCGGCAGAGCAGCAGAATTGGCTGCAGCGCGCGGAAATGCTGCTGGCCGCCTTGGTCGGCTGCGCCACGCTTTCGCTTCGCCGCGGTAAGCTGCGCGAAGAGGCCAGGGATATCGTCCTGTTTTTAAAACTATAGTATGGATAAGGAGTGAATAAACATAGATGATCATCTTAAAATCACCAAGGGAAATCGAGGAGATGAAGCCGGCGGGCCAAATCGTTGCGGACTGCTACCGTGAGGTTGCCAAACTGATCGAGCCTGGGATCACCACCCGCGAAATCAATGACTTTGTTGCCAGACACATCACCAAACTCGGCGGCAAGCAGTTTACGAAAGGGTATAACGGTTTCCCCGCAGAAACCTGCACTTCGGTCAACGATGTGGTGGCCCACGGCATTCCTTCGAATCGGGCGCTTATGGACGGCGATTTGCTGAAGCTCGACATCGTGGTGGAATACGGCGGTTGGTTCGGCGATTCATGCTGGTGCTATCCGGTGGGCAATATCCGGCCGGAAGCACAAAAATTAATGAAGGTGACAAAGGAATGCTTGGATCTGGGGATCGCCCGGGCACTCCCTGGAGGCCGGCTCGGCGACATAACGTCGGCGATTCAACAGCATGCGGAATCGAACGGGTACTCCGTCGTACGCGATCTGCTGGCGCACGGGATCGGGCGGAGCCTGCACGAGGAGCCGAACTACGAGCATATCGGCGTAGCCGGCAAAGGCATTCGATTAAAGGAAGGTATGGTGTTTACGATTGAACCGATGCTCAACGAAGGTACGTTCCGTATCACGATCGACGACGATCAGTGGACGGCGAGAACGGCTGACGGCAAGCTGTCGGCTCAATATGAGCATACAATCGCAATCACGTCGGACGGACCGCTGATATTAACGGCCCAGTAAGAATAGAGGCGAACGGACGGCGGTGCGGAAATAAGTCGCCAACCCGGTAAGCGAGATCATCCAAGCTCTCGCCTCAAGCGTGACTTCGGGTGGTCTGCCGGATGCTTTCTCCAACCGATTAGATTCGAGAAGGTAAGTGGGCTGTTAAGGAATTCATTGGCCACACACCTTCTCCGATCATGACCTGTATAATAGAGAAGTCATCGAGTACATAACTGTTTTTAAAACAATTGACTCTATATGAATTTCATGAATGAACAGAGCTGAGGAATGACAATATAAGTAAGTGGTATACAATTCAGTTTCCAAAGGAGGATATCTGTCATGGCTCACCAGAAGAGAAGGAAAGAAGCTGCCTGGAAGTCGCGAAAGCAAGAACAGCATCCCCATGGTAAAATCAAATCGCTCAAGGAATTGTCCAGCGAATAGGATGAAGAGTATACTGCTTGGAAGAGAGAAAGACTGTCGGCGTATAATGCCGGCAGTCTTCTTTTTTGTATCACTCATTAGATATCCCGGTTTACTTTCCCCTAATTATCTCTTAATATATGGATAACAAGAGATAAGGGAAGGTGTTTAAAATGAATGCTAAAGAAGCAGCGTTATTACTTGGGGTTCATTACAAAACGATTCTTAACATGATAAATGATGGGCGTTTAGCCGCTTCGAAAAACGACTCTGGAGATTGGGTAATTAGCGAGAGCAATTTGGCTGCCCGTGAGCAGCGGATTGATGATATGGAGTTTGTAGCGATCTACACTCATATGGCCGTACAGATGATTGAAAAAGCTCATCATCGTGCTATAAACGCAGCAAAAGAAGAACTAATTCACGTGGCACGTGCAATGATAAAGGTCAAAGACAATCGAAATGAGTTGAATCAGCAAGTAAAACGCCTTCAAAATGCATTAGATGGATATAAAGCAGCGGAAGCCTTCACTCTCACTGTGGATTCAATCAAAAAACAAGCGGAAAGTGAGAATCACTAGTACTTGCTAAGTTAAGGTCATAGCCCCAGCCAGCTGTATTAACACTTAATGTCTTAAAAGGGCAAAGGATGACCCTGGCGATTGCAGTTGAATTTCACTAATCACACATGCAAGCATGATTGATTCTTGTAGTAAGCTTTGCCGAATATCACCTAAATCAACGACCATTGACCAACCGAGATCGTTAAGAAGAAACCTGACCTGGTCTTTGGAAGGTGCATGGTTGCCGGATACGAACATGATCGGTGAACCTTCTTTATATCGGGGATTTACCATGATCTTATCGCTAACTGTATTAAGTGTCTTAACCACATGACTCTCCAGTAATATGGACTGGACGATCTCTCCTGCTGAAGTATTCGTAAGGAGCAAGCGCGGCCCATTGTCAAAATGGACGGCATTGCTTACATCAATAACCGTTTTGTTTTTTAGATACACAGGCTCGATGGTTTCAATCACTTCTTTCATATGGGCCCAAGGGAGAGCCGCAATAATAACCTCACCAAACTGAGCTGCTTCGGCAAATGATGCAATGTCTCCTGAATTGCCAACCTCATGTTTCCAAAGATCATATTTTCCGCTATGGGGTGTTCGGCTGCTGATGAGAATTTGATGACCTGATTTCGCGAGTCCTTTCCCTAAGGACTGACCTACATTTCCCGCTCCGAGAATTCCAATGCGCATGGATGCATCTCCTTTCTAGGTGTGATTGTATTCTCAATTAAATAGCGATAACAATTAGGCACTTTTTTGTAACCAACCTTTTGCTTAAAGAAAAATGATACACTATGGATAAAAATGGGGGGGCGAAGTAATGCCTGTTCAACGAAATGAATGTCCCGTTGAGGTCGTATTTTCCATGTTAAGCGGGAGATGGAAAATTCCAATCTATAGATTTTTGTATAAAAACTCAATACCCGTTCGGTATAGCGAATTGCTGCGACATTTACCATCCATTTCGAAAAAAATATTGACTGAGCAGCTTCGTGAGCTTGAGCGGGATGGAATCATCGATAGAACATCGTATCCGGAGCCTCGGCCTAGAGTAGAATATACGCTGACACCGAAGGGTCGAACCATGATTGAATTTCTGGATTCGATGAGTGAGTGGGGGAAAAAGCACATCCTATCGGAATGATATCAGCCCCTAAATAGTTAGCCGTGGACAGGGCAGGTGATCTCGTTGACGCGGGGGCGAAAAGGGCAGCAACGGTGAGCGAAACAATTGAGACTAGCCTACTGGATATCATATGCCCTCATGCCAACGATTGCTTGATTGCTCTGATAATAAAATTACATTATGACTTGACATTGGAGCTTACTCCAATGTTATTTTGAATTCATGGAAAAACTTTATTCTATACAAGAAGTTTCGCAGCTGCTTGGGATTCCAAAGGATACGCTTCGGTACTATGACCGGATAGGAATCGTATCACCGTTCCGTGAAGACAATCGGTACCGCAGGTATTCGAAGAACGACCTCATCGATTTGATGAATATCCAAATCATGCAGTACGCGGACTTCACGCTTGAAGAGATCAAGGGAACGTTTGGATTCCACAGGAAGGAGAATGTAGACCCTGCTTATTGCCGTGAGGTTGCTTCGTTCCTCGATGCCAAGAATGCAGAAACGCACAAGAAAATGGCCCATCTGGAAAAGGTCAGTCAGTTGCTCGACGTAGCAGCAGAAACGCTAAGGGACTTTAATCATGAAAGCGACCAACGGCTGGCAGAAATCGTTCGCGAGCTTTACCGCTCTATTCACAAGAAGGCACCGGAAATATCTGAGGAGGGATGTCATGGGCATCAAGGTTAGGAATTTTTATTTTTTGACTGCCGGCCTTCTGGCGATACTGTTTGCCTTCACGCACGCATGGAACGGGCAATCCACTGTGCTGCCAGTGCTCCATGCGAGTGCGATAGCGATGGACACCCAAACAATATTCATGTATGTATGGCACATCATCACGGCGGAAAATCTGATTTTCGGCTTTATCTTCATTTTTATGTCATTCCAAAGTGAACGATCAAAGACCCACTTCGCCGTCTGGACCATCGTATCGCTTCTGCTCGTCCGGCTGCTGGTCATTCTTGGTATCACGGCATTACAAGACATATCGGCGCTTAGGGATACGTTAATCGATTCGATTGCGATCGTAATCTATGTCATCTTCACCATAATGGGTATAAGAAGGAAGCCGAAGGGGTTCGGAGATCAAATGAGCGACAATTCATGAAAAGACTATCCAATCATCGGATGGAACAAGGGAAAAAGGATAAGGGGTATATTACTTTTGTGAAGTAGAAGGGTCTGTCGGTAATTTACCGGCAGTCTTTTTTTTATGATCTATCCGCCCTCGCAAGTCCCTAAAATTGTAAAATAATCTAGATATCATATTTAATTTGCTAAGTGTTTTTGAAACCGCTATCATTCTATAATTTACTTGGAAAGGAGGTAAAAGGAAAAAAGGATAAGAAAAATCGCATGCTGAGCACAGCCAAGAAAATCAACGCAAGGCACAATTCAACAATATGAGGAGGTAGATTATGTTTAAGTTTAAGTTTGGTAAGAAAATGATGACGGTTATTCTTGCAGCTACCATGAGTTTTGGTATGTTTGCAACAACCTCAAGCGCAGCGACCGACTATTGGCAAAATTGGACCGATGGCGGCGGAACGGTGAATGCTGTTAACGGCTCCGGCGGTAATTACAGCGTGACATGGCAAAATACCGGAAATTTCGTTGTCGGCAAAGGCTGGAATACCGGATCGCCTAACCGAACGATTAACTACAATGCCGGCGTCTGGTCGCCGTCCGGTAATGGGTATTTGACACTCTACGGATGGACGAGAAACGCACTCATTGAGTATTACGTCGTAGATAGCTGGGGTACTTATCGACCTACCGGAACACATAAAGGGACAGTGACAAGTGATGGAGGCACATACGACATCTATACGACCATGCGATACAATGCACCTTCCATTGACGGAACACAAACGTTTGCCCAGTACTGGAGCGTTCGACAATCGAAAAGAGCGACTGGTGTCAACTCCGCCATCACTTTCAGCAACCATGTGAACGCATGGGCAAGTAAAGGAATGAATCTGGGGAGCAGCTGGTCTTATCAGGTGTTAGCAACAGAGGGTTATCAAAGCAGCGGAAGCTCTAACGTAACGGTATGGTAGCCAATCGCCATCCGTAAACTCAACTAACGGACACGGAGGGGAGCATCTCTTAGGAAAGCGGAATTCGGCTATCCGATTGACCATTCCCTTCGTTTTGCCCTAAGTCCGGATACGTTGCGGGCCGTTTTTCGCGGAGATGAACGGCCTTCGACGTAACGGGGAGGCAAGTTGCGGGCAGGCAACAACGGACTATCATTTTTTGTATTAGCTTAAAGGAGATATTATCAATGAGAAAGCTAATAATGTTCCTTTTAATAGCAGCAATGGCTGTGATCGGCGCTTGTTCGCAAGATCAGCCTGACAAGAATGATGATTTTGTATTGGTGAAAGGCGGGACCTTTAAGAACAACCAGTCTAACTACGCTGATAAAAAAGAAGCCTTATCGAACTTTTACATCGGCAAATATGAGGTCACCCAAAAAGAGTGGGTGGAAGTTATGGGCAGTAATCCATCTGCATTCAAAGGCGACCTATTGCCGGTTGAAATGGTAAGCTGGTATGACGTTGTGGAGTATTGTAATCAAAGAAGCATTCAAGAGGGCTTAAAACCATATTACAACATAGACAAGGTGAAAAAGGATGCGAATAATAGGAACGATAACGATAATATCAAATGGACCGTCACGATCAATGAGGGAGCTAACGGTTACCGGATGCCTACAGAAGCGGAATGGGAATACGCTGCGGGCGGAGGTCAGAACAGCAAGGGTTACATTTATAGCGGAAGCAATAATGCCGATGAGGTCGCATGGTATTGGAAGAACGCCGGAGACAAATACTTATCTGGGGATTGGAACTGGCCTATCATAGAGAGCAATCAGAATAAAACAAAATCGATCGGTACCCGGAAACCCAACGAGTTAGGAATCTACGATATGTCTGGAAACGTAAGGGAATGGTGCTGGGACTGGCATGGCGAATGGGGTAGTCCAAGCGGTTCCTTCCGGATAGTGAAGGGCGGCGGTTGGATCGGCGACGTCACCAACAACGAGATATCCTTCCGAGGGAAGTTCGATCCCAATGGCTTTGGCCCCGATCAAGGTTTTCGTGTCGTTCGCGGAGAAATATGACATTTTGTTGTCATGTTTCTTTTTTTATTCCGGATTTAGTTTGTGAAGTTGGTGTTTATCCGTGAGTCTTACCGCAAGATGGCCGCTGATTTCCTGGCTTGATGCAAGCAAGTCACCACACTATTGACCAAGTGGTCAATGTGTAATACAATTTGGTCAAATGATATTGACCAGGTGGTCAATCGGTGGAGGTGGCGTACAAACCAATGGAGCCAGATAAAAAACAAACCATTTTGCAGGCAGCTTTAGTAGAGTTTTATCACAAGGGCTATGAAGGAGCTTCAACCAATCAAATTACCAAAGCAGCTGGCGTATCCAAGGGGATTTTGTTTCATTATTTTTCGGACAAAAGAACGTTGTATTTAACGGTGGTGGATGAATGCTTAAAGCACTACTACCATTCACTGACTTCGTCACCTATGGATCTCTCCGAGGATCTGTTTCAGGCGATAGAGCAATTATCTCAAAAAAAGATGGATGTATTTAAAAGTGACCCCATCAGGTTTGGATTTATGGCTAAAACATTTCTGATTATGCCGGAAGAGCTGAAAGCGGATCTTCTGCTCAAACAACAACAGATGAACGAGGATTCCATACACCTATTGGCAAGCAGGATCGATCAGAGCCGTTTTAGGGAAGGAATCGATCCCAAGCAAGCTATCGAATTCGTATTACTTTCCCTTGAAACTCTAATTACGAAGCAAATGACCAAACGGTACGACGAGAAATCTACAGGAGAACTCGAGGCAAGTGCGGCTTTAGACACAAAACCCTATTTGGACATATTAAGGTACGGCATTTATCGTAAGGAGGGAAAAGAGTGAAAATAAAGTTGCTCACCATCGGAACAAGGGGAGATGTACAGCCGTTCATTGCCCTAGCCCAAGGTCTCCAGAACAACGGACATGACGTGGTTATGTGCACATCGCAGGATTTCGAAGGCTTCGTTCGAGGGCATGGTGTCGGTTTCGCACCAATACGGGCAAATATCATGAAACTAGCGCAATCTGCGGAAGGGAAACGCATGCTGGGCAGCAATCCCTTCGAGATTATGAAGCAGATGAAAAAGCTTATATATCCTATGATGCAGCAAATGCTCGATGACCTGTGGACCGCTTCTCAAGATGCGGACTGCCTTATCTACCATCCCAAAGCATTCGCTGGATATGATATTGCCCAAAAGCTGAATATTCCCGTATTCGCGGCTCATCCGATTCCGATCATTGCACCGACAGGCGCTTTCACCAATCCCATTTTACCTGTCACCTTCAGGAATCGATGGTTAAATGAAAAAAGCTATCATCTCAACCGTTTCATGCTGTTATCCTTCAAAAAATTGATGAATACATGGAGAAGAGATACGTTGCATTTACCTCCACGAAGTCTATTCTCCGATGATCTGCACGTAAACGGACGCGATATTCCGGTGCTTTACGGTTGCAGTCCTTCGATTTTGCCATTTGATCCGAAATGGAAGGATCGTGTCTGTATGGAGGGGTTTTGGTTTCTGGAAGATACCGATTGGGACCCACCAAGGGAGTTGGAGTCTTTTATCGCGTCAGGATCCCCGCCAATCGTTATCAGTTATAGCAGCATGCCTCTAAAGCATCCGGATCATGTGCTCGAGATGACTACGCAGGCTTTACGACAAACGGGGCAACGCGGCATCATTCTGGTTGGCTGGAGTGGAATGCAAATATCCGGGAATGGGGCCGAGAACATCCTGTGTATACAGGAAGCACCGCATGCATGGCTGTTTCCGCGAGCTGCAGGCGTTATTCATCATGGTGGAGCAGGGACGACAGCGGCCGTTTTGAGAGCAGGTAAGCCGATGACCATATCCCCGTTCAATGCGGATCAGCCTTTCTGGGCCAAGCGTATGAATGAGCTAGGTGTATCGACCAAGCCGATTCCTGAAAAATCAATGTCTGTAGCCAGTTTGGCTGAGCGAATAGCGGAGCTAACCAGTCATTCAACATTGTCAGCCAATGCAATGGCACTATCAGACCAAATTTTAGAGGAGAGAGGTGTTGATCGAACTGTAGAATTTATTGAGAGACGGTTGCATGATTACTTTTGAGAGAATTCCTTTAACAAGGGATATGTGTACCAAAGGTTAAAGTATTAATGGACAAGAAAATTCTTGATTGGGAACCCTGAGTTACCCAATCAAGATATGATCTTCCGCGTAACCAATTTTGGAGGTGCGTTTTTTTTGAGCCAATGCATAAGCGAGCGTTAAGGGACCCAGACGGCCGGCAAACATCGTTATCGCTACAATGACTTTCCCCACGGGGGACAATTCACTTGTCAATCCCATCGACAAACCGGTGGTGCTAAATGCTGAGGTCGCTTCAAACAACACTTCCAAGAAATGTTCTTCTAGCATTCCTTCAGAGATGGTCAGCAACAGGGAAACGCCCAGCACGACCACCAAAGAACTCATGACAACGGCCAAGGCGCGCATAACGGTTTCTCCTGCTATTTTGCGCTTGAAGGCATGGATTTGACCACCCCCGCGAAAGGTTTGGATCGTAGCTAGGATGAGTACAACAAGCGTATTGATCTTAATACCGCCCCCTGTTCCTCCGGAGGCAGCACCGATGAACATCAGAATAATAATGAAAAACTGAGAAGCCGCCAGCATGCTGCCGATATCTATCGTGTTAAACCCCGAGCTTCGAGGCGTTATGCCTTGGAAAAAAGCAGCCAGCACTTGTTCGCTTTCGCTCAATTGGCCAAAGGTTGATGGATTCCAGCTCTCCAAAAAGTAAATAAATAGAAAACCGAGCAGGGACAGCGTTCCTGTTCCGACTAGGACAACCTTGGAGTGAAGCGAAAGCTTCTTCCATGAACGCTTTTGAAATACATCCACAATGACGATATAGCCGAGGCCTCCAATGATAAATAGCAGGACAATCGTAATATTGACGATCGGATCGCCGACAAAGGGGGTTAGGCTGTCAGACCACAGGGCGAATCCGGCATTGCTGAATGCCGAAACGGAATGGAAAAGGGCGTAATAAGCTGCCTGTCCCCACCCGAAGTCCTGTTGCCAGCGGAGTGTAAGGACAATCGTTGCTAATGCTTCAAACGCGAATGCAATGAGTACCATATACATGGACAATTTAACCAAACCTTGTGCCGAGGTCGAATGCGTGGTTTGCTGAATAATCATTCGTTGCTTCAAGCCAATCCTTTTCCCCAGAACAATGGCAACCATCACGCCAAAGGTCATAAAGCCGAGCCCGCCAATTTGAATCAAGATCATGATAATGACTTGTCCAAAAGTCGAAAAAACACTACCGGTATCCAAGACAACGAGCCCGTTTACGCAGATTGCTGAGGTGGCAGTAAATAAAGCATCCAGCAGACCAATTGACCTCCCGGTGGAGGAAGAGTAGGGAAGCGCGAGCAATGCGGTCCCGATTAATATTAAAGTGAAAAAGACAAGCATGACGAGTTGAGGGGGACTCATATTTTTTTTAAGCTTGTTGATAAACAACTCCATTGTGTCAGGAGCGGAATGTTGTGTATTTCGATCGTTTGCATTCATAAATGTTCTTCTCACAAGTTCCACCCCCATTCTTTATTGATCGCCGGGTTTATCGAAGAATTTTCTGTTTTGGAAAAAAGACGAGTCTACTACTTTTCCGTGACTTATTTTCAAATATTGGATCTCGTGGTCTGTTTTTATTTTCAGCACGCCGGTGTCAAAATCGGTATTTAACTCTTTGAAAAATAGACCTTCGGCTATTGGATCGCCCCCGGACTCCTTACTGCCAAGCAGGTAATGAGAACCCTCTCTGAACACAGTGACTCGAATTCCCCGTTCATGGGTGTCAGCTATTGGATCATCCATCCTTTGAACCGCTACAATGTGTAAGTCCGTCTCGCCTATCTGGTTTAAAAGCTCGTTAACAAACGAACCGCGCGTAATTTCTTGCCATCGCGTTTGACCGGATTGTCCGATGATTAGTTGGGTGATTTGATGATTCTTGGCGGTTTCCGCTATGATTTCTGAAGCCTTGCGATCTTCATTCGTTTTGACAATGAAGGTTGCCCCATACTCGTTGCATTTCACTTGCCACTCAGCCATATACCTTTCTTGTGCCTGATCTAACTCACCTTCACGCAAGGGTATAACGCTCAACACAAACAGGGGACACTGAAGAAGTCTGGCTAATTCGCCGCCTCGACGGATGAGGCGTTCTCCGTTTGGTCCGTAATACACGCATACCAGTATCTTTTCATTATTAAGCAGAATAATCATTCCTTTCTTTTCTAAGCACTACAGCGTTAACAAAAAAGGCCAGGAAGCAGAGACAGTTCTGCTTCCTGGCCTTGGTTGTACGGATCATGGACAAGTCAAAGTAGTAAGAGTGTTCTCTCCCAAGACGCTGACGAGGTTAGCTGTCGGATTCGGGATTGAGAGTCCCCGTTCCTTCTTATCCAGAAAGAATTCACCCCTAAAGCTTAGTCGCTTTGTTGGTTCCCCCGTTCCTCATAGAGGATTAAGCATTTATGCGTATGAAATTTATCGTAATAAATATTATGCTAAAACATGCTGAAAGTAAACAGTTACCGATAAGTAAACAACATCATATCAAATATATTGACAAACGGGACTTTGGGGAGTACTTTTATGAATATAAAATAAAATTATTCACAGAATCACAAACCTGATTAAGGATGTGAAGTGCAACATGCCCAAAAAATTCTCGGACGAAGAACGTGAATGGATACGCCAAAAACTGCTGACGGAGGCACGCCATCATTTCGAAACGGCGGGCCTTCGCAAAACGAGTGTTGAAGATCTGACGAAGGCCGCCGGCATTGCCCAAGGCTCGTTCTACATGTTTTTCGGATCGAAAGAGGAATTATATTATGAACTGATTCTGGAGGAGGAGCAGCGAATTCGCAATGCCGTTCTGGATTTATTCCCTCCTGAAGAGGTCTGCAGTAAGGAAAGCATTAAACGGTTTCTCTTATATTCACTTAGGATGATGGACGAGAGCCCGATGCTTCGGCAGATGATGGATCGCGGGGAGATGGAGCTGTTGTTCAGGAAATTGCCGAAAGACTTGCTGGAGCGTAACTTTATGGAGGATCAAGACGCGCTCTTGCCTGTGATTACGGCTTGGCAGAAGGCTGGCATTTTACCTGGTACGGCACCCGAATCCATCGTGGGCATGATCAGATCCTTGGCACTGCTTACGCTGCACCAAAAAGAGATTGGAGAGGAGCAATTTACATCTACGATCGAATTGCTAGTCGAGTTATTATCTGCCGGTATGCTTGCGGTGTCTAATACGCCGAAGGGAGATGGAGCGTTGTGATCGAAGTAAGAGGGCTTCATTACACGTATCCGAATCGGAAAGAGCCGACCCTGCATGGACTTGATTTTGTCATCCCGCCTGGCGAAATCTTTGGCTTTCTCGGCCCGTCCGGCGCTGGTAAAAGTACGACGCAAAAACTGCTGATCGGCGTCCTGAAAGGTTATCAAGGAAGTATAAAAGTCATGGGCAATGAAATCAGGGATACCGGTCCCGATTATTATGAGCGAATCGGAGTAGCTTTTGAATTCCCGAACTTCTACAGCAAATTTTCGGTTCTCGACAATTTAAAGCTCTTTCGTTCCCTTTACAAGGGGAAGACGGAGGATCCCATGAAACTGCTGCAGCAAGTCGATCTAACAGATGCCGCAAATATGAAGGTTTCCCAGCTATCCAAGGGCATGAAGATGAGGTTGAATTTCTGTCGGGCGTTACAGCATGATCCAGAAATCCTATTTCTGGATGAGCCTACATCCGGATTAGACCCGGTCAATGCCCACCGAATGAAGGAATTGATACTTGCGAAAAAGGCTGCCGGCAAGACGGTTCTAATAACAACCCATAATATGCAAGCGGCAGAAGAACTTTGCGATCGGGTAGCCTTTATCGTCGACGGTGAAATCAAATTAATCGATTCACCCAGAGAGTTGAAACTTCGTAAGGGAAGAAAGGAGGTCCGAGTCGAATACAGAAGGGATGGCGAATTAACGGGGGCGGTATTTTCTCTGGATGGCATCGGTGAGAATAACCAATTTCTTAAGCTGATACAGGATTATCCCCTCGATACCATTCATTCGCAAGAGGCGTCGCTCGAACAAATTTTTATTGAGGTAACGGGGAGGCAGCTTGTATGAAGGGCCTAAGCTTATTTGTATTCGATCTGCGTTTCCAGTGGCGCCACGGATTCTATTGGGTTTATGTGTTTGTCTGTACCTGTTATTGGATACTGCTCCGATTCGTACCCGAGGCCTACCAGGAGACAACAGCGACTGTGTTGACATTCAGCGATCCCGCAGCCCTGGGGCTTATCATGGCAGGCGGCATGGTCCTGCTGGAGAGGGACCAGGGCGTCCACGATCCGTTGTTTGTAGCGCCGGTACACATTCGGGAATATTTGCTGGCGAAGGCTGCGTCTCTGTCGGTGTTATCCCTTGCGGCAGGATGGGTGATTCATATGGCGACCGGCAGTCTCCCGGAATATCCGCTTGCTTTTTCTGCTGGTATTGTCTTAACATCAACCTTCATGACCTTGCTGTCGATTGGCGTGGCGGCACGCCAACGGACGGTTAACAGTTTTATTCTGATGGTGCAGGTTTACGCGCTGCCATTCATCCTTCCATTGTTTAGTTTTCTTCAATTGTGGCATGAAGACCTGTTTCTCGTCCTTCCGACCGAAGGAACTCTCCGGTTAATTGTGTCTCCCAGTGACGGCTTATCCATTGGCAGCGTACTATATTCCATATGTATTTTGTTGATTTGGAACTTTGTGGCTTACATCTGGGCGCAGCGATCCTATACCCGACATGTGTTGATGCGCGTAGGTGAAGGAGGGGGCATTAATGGAGAGATATAGAGCCCTCATTATCATGGATCTACGGCATGCGTGGAAGGATCCCGTTCTGATGGCAGCTATGTTCGGTCCGCTGCTACTTCTGTTTCTATCGAGGTTTGGATTCCCGGTTGCCGTTAATTGGCTCGATGTAAACTATTCGTTTCATTTGGAGCCGTATAGTGGCTTTGCGGCATCGCTATTGATTGTTACGATTCCCATGCTGACAGGAATGCTCACCGGTCTCCTTATTCTCGATGAACGCGACGAGAATGTGATTGCATATTATGCGGTTACCCCACTAATGCGTAAAGGTTATTTGCTATATAGAGTGACGCTTCCTTTTTTGTTATGCACCGTATTATCCATTCTATATCTGTCTTTTTCGACTTTATCGGATATTCACTGGGCTCAATTGGGTGTTTTACTGTTGCTGGCATCGGAAGCTCCAATATTCTCGTTGTTCCTTGCCGCTTTCTCAGCGAACAAGGTAGAAGGATTAGCCTTATCTAAAATAGGAGGGCTGTTCATAGCCGGACCTGTGGTGGCCAACTTCGTTCCAGGAGCTTGGCAGGTGTTAGGCGCTTGGCTCCCAACGTATTGGCCTGCAAAAGTGCCCTATCTGATCACGCAGAATGAACCTATGTTGGCAATCGTTTTCTTTTCGGTCGGATTGCTGTTACATGCCGCCTACTTATTTTTCATGGTATCTGTGTTCAACAACAGACAATCTTAATGGGGCTGTCAAAGTATAGGTTCTTTTGAAGTCTGAGCAGAAAGCAGCCGATCTGAATGATCGGCTGCTTTTTACTATTGTCTAACAATCGGTTATACTATTCAGCCCCCGAAGTAATTACGGCTAAAAATGGTATTGCATATTGAAGTTAACTCGTTTATTATGGATATTATACATCCATAATAATAGCATTCTTAAGAAGAAGAGCTAGGAAGAGGGGAGGGGACATGCTGTTCTCCAGAAGTACAGCAGGCTCAGGAACATTCGGGAAGTGAGCGTATACTAAACAAGAAGGGATACATGTTTTGCATCTTAATTATGGATAATATAGATCCGTTAATGCAAAAACCAATGAATCAACCAACTTTCGATGTGGTGATCATTGGAGGCGTCGACGGGTTTCACAACCGCAACCAGAAACTATAACGGAAAGAGAGATGAAAGTTATGAATGATTTTTTTAATGAGGCTATTTGGGAAAAGGCTTGGAAAGAACATGGCGAACGTGTTGTGAACAAGATGAAAAAGGCCGGAACCGACCCGACCCGTGCCTTTGATCACAAGGCGAAGACTTTCAATGAGCAATCGTTTAATGAAGAGGGAAGAAAACGGACCACACGGATCATGAATTGGATTGAAGGACAAGGAGTTCAATTCAACAACGCGTCTGTGCTGGACATCGGCGCCGCTTCGGGAGTATTCTCGGTGCCGTTTGCAGAGCGGGGGGCCCGTGTAACAGCCGTCGAATCTTCTCTACCCTTGATCGAACTGCTGAAGGAAAATATCACAAAATTCGCCGATGACCAGGTGAAGATTGTGCCCGAACCTTTTGAAGATATTGACGTGCTGGCCAGAGACTGGAGTAATGCCTTTGATCTGGTTTTTGTCTCGATGTGTCCGGTCATTCTGGATTGGGATAGCGTCGAAAAGATTCTACAATGCGCCCGGGATTATTGTTATATCAGTATGCCGGCAGGCTCTATGGAAATCAGTTTGGTGAATGAAATCTGGCCGCTTATCACCGGTCAGCCCTTCCAATCGAAGCACTTGGAGTTCGGATATTTGCTTCATCTGCTGTATCTCAAAGGCTATTCCTATGAGTCTCTTATAACACGGGAAACAAAAACGACGGAAGTTACAAGAGAAGCGGCGTTACAAGAAATGATGAACTGGCTTCGCAGTCACGGTCTGGCTACAGATGAGCAGAATCGGAAATTGGTTGCAGACTATTTGGAGCAAGCGTATCCGTCCGGCAAAGTAACGATTCGACAGAGTGGTCGTTATGGCAAAGTACTGGTTCGAATGCAGGATTTAAGCATGTACACAAGAAAAATCTGAAGGGATGATGATGATGGCAATTCAACACGCAACAGATTCTACTTTTAAAGGGATGATCCAAACCTACGGAGTAACCGTAGTGAATTTTTGGGCTTCCTGGTGTGGTCCGTGCAGAATGTTTGCACCTGTTCTTGAGGAATTTGAAAGGGAAGCAAAAGATTCCATTAAAGTAGTTAAAGTAAATGTAGACGAAAACCCGGCGACGTCTTCCCAATTTCAGATTATGAGCATACCGACCACCCTTGTTTTCAAAGATGGGAAGCTTCTATATAAAGAAGCAGGCATATTGCCGAAACATGTCTTGAAACAACGCACTGCCTCCAATTAAAGAATCAAGATGAAAAAAGTCTTAATGAATAGAACGGAGATCTCAAAAGGATCTCAGTTTGCATGCCAAAAAATCATGCTTTGTAAACGCCTTGTTTGGCTTATTTCATATTCGTAGTGACTCGAATATTGATCTCCATGTAATATAAATAGGAACAGATGGGAGATGAGGAACGATGTTGAAATTAGTAAAGGCGTTGCTGGTGGGATTGAGCATCACTGTATTTGGTTTGGATTCTGGAAATGTACAATCTTCCCCCGCGTCGGCAGCCGGTACTGAGTACTATGTAGCTACCGACGGGAGTGACTCCAATCCAGGGACGATGAGTGCGCCTTGGAAGACGCTGCAGCATGCGGCTGAGGAGGCTGATCCGGGCAGCTTGATTTACGTTCGGGGCGGCGTATATAATCAAAAACTCAAGATAACACGCTCCGGTACAGCCTCGCAGGGTCCCATAACTTTCAAGAACTATGGATCAGAGAAAGCTATCATCGATGGTACTGGACTTTCAGTCAACGGGATCGAAGGGCTTGTCGAGCTAACCAATGTGAATTACATTACGATTCAAGGCTTGGAGATTCGCAACTATACAACGACTTCCAGAAACGCGGTTCCTGTTGGAATTTATGTTCAAGGTTCTGGCGGCTTTATAAATCTGACGAATAACAACATCCATGATATCAAGAGCACAGTCACACCTACCGGCAGCGATTTGCTTGGCAGAGATGCTCATGGTATTGCCGTATACGGCACCAAAGCTCCGGAATCGCTTCATGACATTACGATTCACGGGAATGAGCTGTACAATCTAATCTTGGGTTCGAGTGAAACACTGGTGTTGAATGGTAATGTAGATACGTTTAAAGTAACGGACAATCTTATTCACGATAACGACAACATCGGGATCGATATTATCGGTTTCGAGGGAACTGCGCCGGAAGAAGCATACGACCAGGCCCGAAATGGTTTGGTGAAAGGCAATCGGGTATATAATATTTCCTCCAACAACAATCCTTCTTATGGGGAAAAACTCCCGAATAACAGTAATGCAGCCGGTGGTATTTATGTTGATGGCGGTAAAGACAGCATCATTGAGCAAAACTACAGCTACAACAATGACATCGGCATTGAAATTGCCTCGGAGCATGCGGGCAAATCCACCAGTGATATTGCGATCCGAAGCAACGTGGTGCACAATAACCGGTTGACGGGCATCGCCATGGGTGGATACGACGACGAACGGGGGTCAACGGTGAATTGCAAGATCGTGAACAACACCGTCTACAATAACGATCTTTTAGGTGAGGGCAGCGGTCAGCTCTATGTGCAGTATGATACGAAAAATAACGTAATTAAGAACAATATCTTTGTGGCCAGTTCAACGGGTGTGCTGATCTACAATGAATATACAAAAAATTCAGGTAACGTGGTGGATTACAATCTATATTTTTCACCAGGCGGTAGCACGGATGCTTTCTGGACATGGAAGAACAAAGATTACGCTGGCTTTTCCGCTTATCAAGCGGGAACCGGCAACGATGCGCATTCATTGTTCAAGGATCCTGCATTCGTCAATGCTTCCGGAGGCGACTTCCATCTTCAATCTTCGTCCTCAGCAATTGATGCTGGATCGACGGATAACGCAATTATCGGTACACAGGACATTGACGGGCAGCCAAGAGTGCAAGGGGCCGATGTGAACATCGGCGCAGATGAGTAAAGTTATGCTTTTTTAGAAACGAGCAACAGAGTTGGAATGTTAAGAGAGACTAATATAGGCTGTTTCGGTAGCAATCGTTGTTTTTATGTGGACAACTTCGGCTTCGAACTCGATAAAAAGTCGCCAATTTTGGCGGCTTTTTTGTCTTCCTGTTAATATTTTTCCAGCTAGATCGAACCTATAGCCCGAAGGAGCCATTTTCATTTATAGACAATTAAGAGAAAATGAGAAAACATATGACCAAATCTCGTATGAGGGCTAGAAACAAAATAGAAGGGAGGTCGTTTGAACAATGAATAAAACGGGAGTATGGCTGTTTTTTGCATGGACTGTATCAGCTGTGGCAACTAGCGGAAGTTTGTTTCTTAGTGAAGTATGGCATTTTACGCCATGCGTCTTATGTTGGTATCAAAGGATCTTCATGTATCCATTAGTCATTGTCTTGGGAATCGCGGCATATCGGCAAAAGACGCACATTGTCCCATACATCCTACCCCTTGTCATCATTGGTGGAGGCATATCTACATATCATAGTATCATTCAAAAACTCCCCAAAGAGTCAGATATTGCCGCATGCGGGCCGGTATCCTGCTTGAATGACTATTTGAATTGGTTCGGTTGGTTGACCATTCCGATGCTGGCATTTGCCGCGTTCGTGCTCATCGCCGTGGCTCTATTGCTGGCCCTGCGCTCGCAGAAGCAACAAACAAACCAGTGATGAAAGCTGCTCTTACTATATGACCTGTAACAGCCGTCCTTAGGGTCGGCTTTTTTCATCATCAATGATATGATAGTGATCCAATTTTTATATCTTGCGGTCTTATTCCATAACCCTATGCTCCAACAACGAGCTTGTGATACATTACTTAAAAATCATGTCGAGGAGATGGAATCTGATATGCATAAAGTCATACATCCCAAAATTCATTATTTCGGGACTTCGGTCGTGTTGATAAGTACCATCAACGAAGACGGCACACCCAATTTGGCTCCGATGCCCTCAGCCTGGTGGCTCAATCAATCATGCATGCTTGGTATGAGCAGCAAGTCTCAGACTGTTCAAAATATCATTCGTGAAGGGGAGTGCGTGCTTAATCTCCCGTCGATTGACTTGATTCCCGCAGTTGAGCGTCTGACCCTGTTAACAGGTCGCAACCCGGTCCCTGAGTCGAAAGCAGCAAGGGGGTATCAGTTTGAGGCGAATAAATTCGGTGTCGCAGGGTTAACACCACTTCCGTCCCAGCTCGTTCAAGCGCCGCGTGTGAAAGAATGTCCTGTCCATCTGGAAGCCAGGTTTGTCAAGCTCCATCCTTTTGAAGAACCAAGCTCACTTGTTGCCATCGAAGTGCGCATTGATAAAGTTCATGTTGGGGTAGATCTTCTTATGGAAGCCCATTCAAACTATGTCGATCCTTCGAAATGGAATCCGATGATTATGAATTTTTGCGAATATTTTGGTCTAAGCGAGCAATTGTCCTCTTCAAAATTAGCGCCGGTATTCGGACCTGATTCAGTAGAATAGCTATTCTTAATATTCGCGCACCTTCATACAATGAATGGATGTGCGATCCTATGAAGAACGGCGTATATTGTCCGGCCGGGAAGGGGTTTGAGAACATGGACTGGACGGGAAACGGGTTGCTGTTAGTAGCTCTGACAGGCTTGATGGGGGCGCCGCATTGCCTGGTGATGTGCGGAGGGATCGTTTCTTCTCTGGCCCTTCGAACCAGCAGCTCTCCGCTTGCTTCTACGTTAGCCTACAACGCTGGCAGAGTGACAACGTACACGGTGATCGGAGGCTTTATGGGGATGGTGGGCTCCTTCCTGGATGTGGCTGGCAGCTTCGTTGGCTTTCAAGGCGCGGCCAGCATCATTGGAGGTCTGCTCATTCTGCTGTGGACATTTCGTCGGTACACACTGCCCATTTATAACGCGCATCTGCCGAGACATTCTTTGTTACATCTGAAATTGGAACGGCTTGGTCAGCGGTATGAGTTGTTTGCGACTTTTCTAACGGGCCTACTGCTCGGTTTTCTTCCATGCGGTTTGACCTATGCGATGCACATGAATGCAGCGGCATCCGGATCTGGTCTGGAAGGCCTTTTGATCATGCTGGTATTTGGACTTTCGACTTTTCCCATTTTACTCTTAACGGCGCTGTCGGCCGGCAGTTTAACGAAAAAGTGGCGCAGAGGAATGCGTAAACTCGGCGGATTTCTGGCCTTTTTAATGGGGGTGCTTTCCATTTTAAAAGGAATTAGCGCCAACGGATGGATCCCGGGAATTCACCCATGGTTATGGTAAGCAGGGCTAGCGAACGTTGAACAACGTCCTCACCGTGACATTTTGATCCTCCCAACGAAGGACCGCTTCTGCTTCCCAAAGGCCTTGCATAACAGGTACGGCCGTTGCGCTGTATACACCTGGCTTTGATTCGACAATCTCGGCGGGGAATACACCACAAAACATATCGGGCATCTTGAGGTTAAGTTTAATATCGGCATTAACAATGGGCTTCTCAGGCAGCTCGGTAATGAAAACCTGAAAGGACGTTTCTTTCATGGGTTCTGCGACAGATTGAACGGTTTGTAATTCCATGCGAAGCTGCCCATCGGTATACAGGTTTTCTACTTTGGAACGATCATGAACCTGCCGGTAAATCGTCATTGCCGCGATCATAAAGAGCAACAACAAAGCCACGCCCCATCTTGTCTTCATGATATCCCTTCTTTCGCCTGAAAACATGAGTATTCTCTCATAGTTATGTAAGAAAAGGTCAGAAGATGCACATATGGATGACAAGAAATCCGGGCCGGACTCTCTACAACTTTCTAGGGAACTTGCCTGTGAAATGGATGCGGAGGTTTTTTTGTGCCAAATGAACTTTTATCTTATTACACCATTAAGTTACCCTTAGGTTCCGTTTTTGATGCCAATCATGGGCGTTAAATTACAAAGTGGATACATCGGCCATGATAACAAAGGCGAATCGCAATATGGGGTCATCTTTTATTTGAATACAAAGGCGCTGAAACCGAGACATATCTTCATATTTTGAATAAAAACTTAATGGGAGAAATAAAAACTCTCTTGCATAAGAAAATCCTCTTGTATTAGAATTGTGTGGGGATCGTATATGTTGAGAATATATAGTTGCTTCTCCGATCGACATCATTTTCATATTAGGAGGAACAACATGGAAGTCTTTGCAGAATATTTAGCACATATTGATAACCCTGAACATCGTGAACGTACGGAAGAGGTTTTGGCTTGGGTAACTAAAAAATTCCCGCAATTAATGCCGAAAATGGCGTGGAATCAGCCTATGTTTACCGACCACGGCACATTTATCATTGGCTTTAGCATTGCCAAACATCATTTGGCTGTTGCACCTGAAAGAGTAGTGATTCAGCATTTTTCTGATGAAATTGTACAGGCTGGCTATGATCACACCAAAGAGTTGGTACGTATCCGGTGGGAAAGACCGGTCGACTTCTCATTAATTGAGAAAATGATCGAGTTTAATATGATGGATAAGGCTGACTGTACAACTTTTTGGCGAAAATAGCAAAAAAAGAATGTATAGGAAAATCCCCTTTAAAAAGGGGATTTTTGATGCTGGCTTCGGAAGTCGCCAAGTTGACCGTGGGGGTGAAAATTTGGCCTGAAATGAATGAAACGAGGCGTTACTTGACAACGTAATAACGAAAGGGAGTCATGGAACAATCAAAACTGGAGAAAAACCTCTGCTCTTTAAAGTGGAGATTAGATGTTTTCAGCCAGAAGTTTACCC
Source organism: Paenibacillus sp. QJM3NY_38 (assembly GCF_056173265.1). NCBI lineage: Bacteria > Bacillati > Bacillota > Bacilli > Caryophanales > Paenibacillaceae > Paenibacillus > Paenibacillus sp. QJM3NY_38. The sequence continues at coordinate 3,903,747 of NZ_CM149665.1, read as the reverse complement.
ATGAACATCGCACATAAGAGAGGGGAAGTACTGTTGGAATCAATTTGGCTGGAGTATGCATGGGCATTACTAATTCTTATTGGATTGGAAGGTTTGCTATCGGCGGATAATGCCCTTGTTTTAGCAGTTATCGCGAAGCACTTACCGGAGGACCAGAAGAAGAAAGCGATCAATTACGGGATTATTATGGCTTTTGTTTTTCGCTTCGCGGCTTTATTTGCGATATCGTTTATTGCGAACGTCTGGCAAATACAGGCGATTGGAGCTGCTTATCTTCTATACCTCGGATTAAAGCACATCATCAAAGCACGTTTCGGTAAGGAAAATAAAAATATTCGCGAGGACATAAAGAAAGATGCTGCCGGTAAAGGCTTCTGGCCAACGGTAAGCAAAATTGCTATTGCGGATCTCGCCTTTGCAATTGATTCCATACTTGCTGCAGTGGCACTGGCACTGGGTCTCCCAGATTCACCGCTTCCGGATTTCGGTGGCATGGACGGAGGACAATTCTTAGTTGTAGTGATTGGCGGAATCGCCGGGCTCATTCTAATCAAATTTGCAGCCACATGGTTTGTTAAGCTGCTTGCTCAACGGCCAGCGCTGGAGACCACAGCTTATGCGATCGTGGCATGGGTCGGTGTCAAGCTCGCTGTGATTACCTTAGCCCATGAAGATATTGGGGTGTTAGATCACCATTTTCCACATAGCACAGTCTGGACCATAATCTTCTATGGTGTCTTGGTGGCGATAGCCCTTCTCGGTTGGTTTGCACCTGGTAAAAGCAAACAGTCACAGACCGATCAACTCTAGTTCCGTGCTTTCGACCATAGTTGACAGATGGCCTTCCCCCAAGGGAGGGCCATTTTGCATGCCTGACTAAAATTCAATATGAGCAAAATTATGGATTGACATGACACGAAATAGTTTCCTATAATCATTGTGTCACTAAATGGTGTCCAATTAGAACATGTTTATACATACCACACTTCAGCCCACACTTCATATTACAAAACAGGTTGCGTTTGAACCAAGATCGGAAGGATGTTAGCCATGAGCGAATCGAATCAGGAATATATCGTAATCTCGGCTGCGAGGGAAAACAATCTCAAGAACGTATCCTTGCGCATTCCCAAGCGGAAGATCACGATATTCACCGGAGTATCCGGATCCGGCAAGTCATCGATCGTATTCGATACGATTGCCGCAGAATCTACACGTTTGCTGAATGAGAACTTCAGTATGTTCGTGCGTAACTTTCTTCCTCGCTATCCGCAGCCAGATGCGGACGCGATCGAGAATCTGAGTATGGCTGTAATCGTTGATCAGAAGCGGCTAGGCGGCGGTTCCCATTCCACAATGGGCACGATTACCGATATTTCTCCCATTCTCCGTCTTCTCTTCTCCCGAGTGGGACAGCCCTATGTCGGACAAGCGAACATGTTCTCTTTTAACGATCCGCAAGGCATGTGTCCCGAATGTAACGGGATTGGTCGCAAATTAGGCGTCGATATGAGCAAAGCGCTGGATATGTCAAAGTCGCTCAACGAAGGGGCTATTATGCTCCCGGATTATTCGGTGAACGGCTGGGAGTGGAACATGATCGTGCAGACCGGGGACTTTGATCTCGATAAGAAGCTGAACGACTATTCGGATGATGAACTGGATCAGCTGCTGTACGCCAAGGCCAGGAAAGTAAAGATGGACTTCGCCGGCAAGGCAACGAATATCACAGTAGAAGGCGTCATTGAGAAGTTCACGAACAAATACATCAAGCAGGATGTGAAGACGAAGTCCGAGCGCACACAAAAAGCTGTTGCACCCTACATTTCAGAAGGCCCGTGTTCCAGCTGCCGCGGAGCCAGACTAAGTCAGGCAGCCCTTAGCTGCAGGATCAATGGACTCAACATTGCCGAAATGTCCTCCATGGAGGTCAGTCACCTCATTCGAGTTATCCGGGAGATTGACAACGCGGTCGCAGCGCCGATGGTGAAATCACTAACGGAGCGGCTGCAGCATCTGGTGGATATCGGGCTTGATTACCTGACGCTGGATCGTGAAACCGACACATTGTCCGGCGGCGAGTCGCAGCGCGTCAAGATGGTGAAGCACCTGAGCGGCAGTCTGGTAGATGTCACTTACATCTTCGATGAGCCCAGCGTTGGCCTACACCCCCGTGATGTACACCGGTTAAATGAATTGCTTCAGAAGCTGCGCGACAAGGGCAATACCGTGATTGTTGTCGAGCATGATCCCGATGTGATCAAGGTGGCGGATCATATCGTAGACGTAGGACCTCACGCCGGCAGCCGCGGCGGCACGATCGTATATGAAGGAAGCTTCGAAGGCTTATTGGAGGCAGGCACGCTGACAGGCACTCATATGAAGCGGCCGCTGCAGCTGAAACAAGATTGCAGGCAACCCTCCGGCAAGCTATCTATCCAGGATGCCACACTTCACAACCTTCAGAACGTGAGTTTAGATATTCCAACCGGCGTACTGACCGTCGTTACTGGAGTTGCTGGCTCGGGCAAGAGTACGCTGATTAACGAAGTATTCCTCAGCCATCATCCGGATGCGATTGTCATTGACCAATCGGCGGTAGGCGTGTCAACACGCTCGAATCCCGCAACCTATACGGGCATAATGGACGATGTTCGCAAAGCGTTTGCTTCTGCAAACAAGGTCAATCAAGGCTTGTTCAGCTTCAACTCCAAAGGGGCTTGCGATAACTGTCAAGGATTGGGTGTAGTGTATACAGATCTTGCATTCCTCGAGAACGTGAAGCTGCCATGCGAAGTATGCGGAGGCAGACGGTTTAAGGAAGAGGTGCTCGAGTATAAATTAAACGGCAAATCCATTGCAGAAGTGCTGGAGATGACGGTGGAGCAGGCATTGGAATTTTTTGAACTAAAAGAGGTTGTGCGCAAGCTGCAAGCAATGAGTGATGTAGGGCTGAATTATATTACACTCGGCCAGCCGCTCAGTACGCTCTCAGGCGGGGAATGCCAGCGGATCAAGCTGGCTAGCGAGCTGCATAAGAAAGGGAGCATCTACGTGATGGATGAGCCGACGACGGGTCTACATATGTCCGACATCGGTGACCTGCTTGGGATCATGAACCGCCTCGTGGATGCAGGCAATACGGTGATCGTCATCGAGCATAACCTCGACGTGATCAGTCAAGCGGATTGGATTATCGATATGGGACCGGACGGTGGTAGCCGGGGTGGCCAAGTGGTATTCGAGGGCACACCTTCGAAGATCATCCATGCGGAGCAGTCGATCACGGGAAGATATTTGATGTAATCTACATTCACACGGGGAGTGTTAAGCCAGCGAATGGTTATCTGCATGTCGCCCCGTTATCGGTTGTCGAACGACCGAGACAAGCCTTTTCACTCGACCGTTTTTTTAGTATGCTAACCATAAAAAGGAGGAGTAGGAAATTATGGTGAAACAGCTGATCGTCGGTGACGCCAGCCATGAGCTGGCAACTACGCGCCGCATCCTGGAGCGATTGCCCGAGGAGCATATGACGTGGAAGCCTCACGTCAAATCCATGTCGTTGGGCGGACTTGCCACGCACCTGATCAACATCCTAAACTGGCAAATCGCAATTTTTCTGTACCCGGAATTCGATCTTTCGACCGTACCGCTTCGGCGGGAAGCCTTAGAAAGACGCGATGATGTGTTGGAAGAATTCGACGCAAACGTTGTCAAGCTTGAAAAGCTGTTAGACGAATGCGATGAGAGAACGCTCGCCGAGGAATGGACCTTGCGGAACGGCGACCATATCATCCTGCGCAAACCGCGGGCGATCGCGTTTCGCACCTTCGGATTAAGCCACATGGTCCACCACCGTGCGCAGCTCGGCGTTTATTTACGGCTGCTTGATATTCCGGTGCCGGGCATCTACGGTCCCTCGGCCGACGAGGAAGGTAAGTGAACGAAAAGCGCTGAAAAGTCTCAGGGCATTGTCAAAGGACAAGGACATATACACACAAACGAAGTCGCGGAAATCGCGGCTTTTTTTGTCAGCCGATATGGAAGCCATGATGAAGGTAATCGGGCGTTTTCCAATGGAGTGATTGGATTTTTCAAAAGAGCAATCTGTAAGAAATCCATGAATGAAACATTTGCTATGATCGAATACAGGAGTTGTCAACAAGGAGGGATGATGATGAACCAAAATAACGCAGTAAACAATATGGAAACGCAAGTAGGTGAATGCGAGATTGTGATCACCCGCATATTTGATGCTCCGCGCGAGATCGTGATTGATGCTTGGACGAAAGAGGAGCACTTGTCGAAGTGGTGGGGGCCTCAAGGTTTTACGATGACTACTCAGCAGTTTGATATGAAACCGGGCGGCACGTGGAAATTTATTATACACGGTCCTCGAATAGAGCATAGACCGTCTTGAGGAGCATCTGGCAAGGATGTCTTGACGCTAACGGCAAACGCCGGTTCAATCAGAAAGTATAAAGCCTCCGAATAGAAGAACCCGATTTAATCAGGATGCAAAAGCTGCTATTGGCGGCTTTTTTGGTTGAATGAAATGGTACTTAACGTGCTAAGTAGATTCGAATATTGAATATGTAAATTCAGTCTTAAGGAGGAGGTCAACGATGTTGAGGTCCGTATAATAAGGATTGGAAAGGAGAGACATACCACTACTCAAGATGGCATTTTTATAGACAAATTGGAGGTTGAAAAGATTGAATAGGCACGACACAAGCACCCATGCACCAAGCCTTCTTCGCAATCGGTTCCTGCAGACCATTTTATTATCAAGCGTGCTTCTGCAGATCGGAATCTGGGTACGTAATTTTGCTATCCTCCTGTATGTAGCGGATAGAACCAATAATGATCCATATGCTATTTCGCTAATCAGCGTAGCAGAATTTGCCCCGATATTTGTTTTTTCGTTCATCGGAGGTACATTTGCGGACCGCTGGAAGCCAAAGCGAACGATGATCTGGTGCGATTTATTATCCGCGGTATCGGTATTCGTAGTGCTTCTGACCATCCATTACGGTTCATGGCAATCCGTCTACCTTGTCGCATTCATCTCAGCTATTCTTTCGCAGTTCTCGCAACCTTCAAGTATGCGATTGTTTAAGTATCACGTGTCTGAAGAACAACTGCAGCAGGGGATGGCTTTATTCCAATCGCTGATGGCCATCTTCATGGTCCTTGGCCCTATGCTAGGCACATTCGTTTACAGCACGTTTGGCCTTGAAACATCGATTGCTGTAATGGGCGTAGTTTTTCTGTTATCCGCGCTCGTCCTGATTCGCCTGCCGGAGGATGATATGAAATCTCAAACAGCCGCCGTAAAAGGGCAATTTCGTAAGGACTTCGTTGAAGGCTTCCGCTATGTTTTGCAAAGCCAAGTGCTGCGCATGCTCGGACTTGCGTTTATTCTCGCCGGACTCGCTGTTGGCGTAGCCCAAGCGCTCAACCTGTTTATCGTAACGGAGCGGCTGGGCAGGAGCGAGGAGTTCCTGCAATATCTGCTAATGGTGAATGGCGCAGCCATGCTCATCGGCGGCGGAATCGTGGCCGTCTTCGCGAAGCGGGTTCCGCCGCAGGTTCTTCTTGCCATCGGCATGCTGGCAGGCGCGGTCTGTACAACCATAGTGGGGTATTCGACTAGTGTTCCGGTCACGCTGACCGTTCAATTTCTAAATGGGCTTGTTTTTCCTTGCATTCATATCGGGATCAGCACCATGATCCTGAAATGGTCGCATGCTTCCATTGTCGGTCGGGTGAATGGGGTTCTGAATCCGATGTTTGTTGGCATGATGGTCATTTCCATGTCTTTCGCTGGCGCGTTAAAGAACGCCTTTTCGCTGAGTACGATCTATAGCGGAGCAGGATTACTGTTTCTTCTTGGCTCACTCGTCATGGTGCCGATCATGAACCAAAAAGCGCCGGAACATGTACTTACTGCACAAGAGACATAATCTCGCACGATCGATAAGGTTATGTGAAGAAGAGCCGGCTAAAAAAATAGTCGGCTCTTCTTCATTCCCGGGGGAGGGGTAACTTCCAGCACAATACCTTTACGAATCGAGATGGTTAGAGCATTTGCACAGCCGAAGTCGCGATAATCGCGGCTTTTTTAATTTACCGATGCCCGTTTCTTTATATTTAGAAGATGACCGCTGTCCGTTTTGTTATAATTAACTTAATGGATTTCTTATTTAATGAACAGATACGAGGTGGTTGTATGGACAATATATTATATGACCGCATCAAAGGCGGCCTGTATGGAGTGGCTGTAGGCGACGCGCTTGGCGGAACGACGGAGTTTATGAGTGTGAAGGAGATTAAGGAGAAGCACGGCTATTTGACGGAGATCATCGGCGGCGGGGTGTGGCAGCTGGAACCGGGTGAAGTGACCGACGATACGATGATGACGCTGTGCGTGGCAGAAGGAATTCACGAAAATCCAGGGGAGCCAATGGAGGCGATTGGGCGTTTCTTCATGGAATGGTACCATTCGAGGCCCAAAGACATCGGGAATATCATCCGTCATGTTTTTCAAAAGTATGAGGGAGACTGGTTCGAAGCGGCCTTTGTGGCGCACATGGATATGGGGCAAAGCGGCGGGAATGGCTCCCTCATGCGATGCCTGCCTGCAGCACTTGCCTACAAGGACCCGGCGGATATTGACCGAGTGACCATCATGCAGTCACGGATGACGCATTATGATCCAAGGTGTGCCGAAGTCTGCGTCATGTACAACCGAATGGCCCAGCGCCTTTTGCAGGGTGAAAATTTAAGAACAGCGATCATGGCCGAGGTGGTGGGTAGCGAATACGAAGGCATCATTGAAGCACAGCCGGATTGCCCGGCAAGCGGTTATGTGGTCCACACCTTCCGGTGGGTACTGCATATTTTGCTCCATACGTCGGATTTTGCAGGAGTCGTTCAGAAGGCGGCCAATCTAGGAGATGATTCGGATACGATCGGAGCTATTGCCGGCGGATTGGCAGGTATCTACTACGGATATGAAGCTATTCCTGTACGATATGCAGAGGCGATCCTCATCAAAGATAGACTCGACCGGATCATTTCGCAACTGTATGCATTGAAAACTTTATGATAAAGAGATCATGAAACACAATATAAACGCAATGCTCGATAATGGTGTCATTACATATTTTTCTTTTGTACTTCTGGATATTAGATTTGCTATCGTATTCAATCCCAGAAATACAGTAATCACCCAAACCAAAATATTTGTAGGCAGAACATTAAAGATATTGATGACGTTAGTATGCTGCAAAAAAACAACTCCCATAACGAGAAGTATAATAGCGTTTATAGCACTTGCAACACGTAATTTGTAGGGCAGCACTTTATAATAGCCACCCATTGCAAATTCGCCTAAAGGCAAACCAAGCGCGAGCAACACTTGAAAAACGGCAATAGAAATAAACATAAAAGTGACGATAATGGATAATATGTGGAGCATACTCTCTTCCATACCATTCTCCTCTTTAATTGGTAGTTTATTTTTAAGAATATTATATTCCTCTTACTATCCTGCAATGCCAAAAGTTAAACTTGTGTCCAGGTGCTTCGGTTAAACTCGTTGCAACCGCCTTTACGGGAATACCAGCTGTTGTACGGCCGCTAACTTTGGAAAGGGGTGACTTTAGAATGCTCTTACTCAGTCTCATTCTATATTCGATCGTATTCGTCTCCGGGTACTTATGGATAAAAAAAAAGCTCAAGGTATCCAACGATTCAAATCAGCTGCTCTATAAGCATATCAATCGATTTCATCTGATTGGGGAGTTGATCATCATAGCGGTGTCCCTAATCGCCCTTTACTTCATGAGGATTGTTTGGGAGTGGAGATCGTCGGCTTATCAGGACGTTATACTTGTGGTAGCTGTTCTTCACGCTTTCCGTTCCGTTGTTGAAAGATGCTATAAGAAGGATTCGAAACAACATCTCCTCAGTGCTTATGCAAGTGTTAACGGTCTGCTCCTTTTCCTTGGAATTGAGCTATTTGCGTAACAACACAATAAGCACTGTTCCTATAGAAATCAATAATTCAATCCTTGATGATTCAAGGAATTAACGCAGCATCCACTAATGAAAAACAGCCAATCCTTCTTTTTGAGAGGGATTGGCTGTTTTCTATTTAGAAGAAGCTTATTGTTGTTCTTTTTCCGTAAAAAATGTAATGATGGCAAATAACAGAAAGGCAAGCAGCAGGAGCGAACCGCCCACAATAAACAAGACCAAAACCAAACTGTCGTCCAGCTGAAAAGGATTCAAATTGTACATCCACATTCCGAACGTTAAGCCGAAGGACCCCAGAATCGCCAGCCAGCCGTGAACAGCAACCAGTTTCTTATACCTTACTTTGTATGCCTTGTAGAAGATTCCCCAAGCAAATACCGACAACCAGCCGACCAGTAAAATGTGGGCGTGGATCGGACGAAGGGAGTAATCCATCTCGCCAGACATTTTGGAACCAAGATAGGTTCCGAAAATGCCGAACAGCGCTGCATATCGAATTAACCGTAAACTCCATTTTTGTTCCATGATTCATCATGTCCTTCCATTAGAAAAATAACAGTGAAGGTCGTACCCTTCGCAAGCTCGCTCTCGAGCGTTATGGTTCCGTTTAATAGTGTGACGATTTCTTTAACAATGGACAGGCCAAGCCCTGTCCCGTCTTTCTTGCGGGTTGCATCCACCCGGTAGAAGCGCTCGAACACTTGCTTGGCGGATTCCTCCGACAGACCGACACCGGTGTCCTCGAATGTGAGGATGATCTTGTTTCCGGCGGTGGTGCAGGAAATGAAGATATGGCCGTTCGGTTGGTTGTACTTAATGGCGTTCGTTATCAAGTTATCCCACACGATCGCCAGCAGCTCGCGATCGGAGTACAACACGGCTTTATCTAATTTGTATGAGATGGTCAGGTTCCGGTCCTGCAGACTCCATTGATGTTTTTTGATGGATTCCTTGATTTGCAGATCCAGTCGGAGAGGGCTCTTTTTCACCGGGTAACCGGATTGATCCAGGGACGTAATCAGCAGAAGCTGCTTGGTCAGATTCGATAATCTTCTAGCTTCATCGCTCACGATACCCGCGTACTGCAGCCGCGTCTTCTCATCCAGATTCGGAAGAAGAAGCAGGTCTCCATACCCTTGAATATTCATTAATGGAGATTGAAAATCATGAGACACGTTGCTGATGAAGGACTTCCGGGCGACGTCATTATGCTGCAGCTGCTGCTGCATTCGCAGGAAGTTCTCAGCCAACTGGCCCAGCTCATCCTTACGATGGATATCCAGCGAATACGTAAAATCTTCGTTGGTGATCGCTTTCGTCGCTTCGGACAGCTCCGAGATGGGGTGGATTAGCCGTTTGGTCATTTTGATTACACCCAATAGGCTCACGATGGCGACAGCTACGATAAATCCCGCCAGCATCATATGGATATCGGAAAATAGGATTTTGCTGGCCGGTTTGACGAATAGAGCATAAGTCTGATTTCCGATTTGAAGGGGGAGCCCGACGGTGTTTCTAATATCATTGGAGAAATGCCCCATCATCCAGAACTGATCCCATATGCCGTCTTTCCCCATATACGGCGTGCCGCTTAACACCTGGTCCATGGTGTGGTCAGGCAGTCGGCTATGCTCAAAAGGCTCACCGAAAAAATACGCCTCCCCGGAACGGTTAGCCAAATAAATCTGGTATCCTAGTTGTCCGACGGACTCAAGGAAGGGGTGCACGGTATGGCTCGATACATGCATTTCCTCGAGAACGTGGACGATTTGCTCGGCAACTTCCATGTTTTGCTGCGTGATTTCTTCTTTGGTAAATATCACGTAGACGACGTTTGCCAGAATAAATCCGATGAGGATGCTGATCCCTAGAATGAGCAGTGTTGTGGATATAAACTCTCGGTATAATGTTTTCATTCGGTCGCCTCTAATTTATAACCAATGCCCCGTACGGTCTTGATCTCGATCGAAGCGTTGTAACGTTTGAGGCGGTCGCGGATCCGGTTCATATGCGTATTCAATGTCATCTCGTTGCCTAGATAATCCTCACCCCATGCCTGCTCGATAAGAACGGACCGGGGAGTTACTTTGTTGGCCCGTACTGCCAGCATGGTCAGCAGCTCAAACTCTTTTAGAGGAAAGAGAATGGTTTCATCCTTGATGATTACTTCAAAATCGTTCCGGTTGATCTTCACATTGCCGACCTTCAAAACACTTTCCATTGCGCGGCCATAGCGGCGAAGAACAACGGCAACCCGAAACAGCAGCTCCTTTGGCTCAAAAGGCTTCACAAGATAATCCTCGGAGCCTGATTTGAACCCCTGTTCCTTGTCGGATAATTGTCCCTTGGCGGTCAGCAGGATGACAGGAATGTCGAGCTCTTTCGTTAGTATTCTAGTCAGGGAAAAGCCATCCATCCCGGGCATCATGACATCCACGATGGCCAGGTTTACCTCCGACTCTTCCAGAAGCTCCAGCGCGTGCTTCCCGTTATGAGCTTGTAAAACCGTATAGCCTTCCCGCCTCAAATGGATGGTCACAAGCTGCAGGATATCGTAATCATCGTCTACGACTAAAATTTTCACGGAAGACTCCTCCATACCTTACATTATACCTGGGATGAGAGCTTTGAACACGTGTACTGATGGATTCGTACCCGAACAGCATATTGACCAGGAAGATGCCCAGGCCAAGGGCGGACACGTAAGAAATGAGGATGGTGGCCATCATGTACATCGACATTTTTAACGAACGGGTCAAGGCAACAAGCAGCACGAGAATCAGAACCGTTTCCAGAATGATGACCTTTGATAATGTCACCGTTGGTTCATCGACTAGTTTGGCTGTGACGTCGCCGTAGTAAACATTGCCCCGAAGAGACAACTCGTTAAGAAAGGCGTCGGTCTGGCCCTGGAGCTTTTCAATAAATCGATAGCTTTGGTGGAATAAGGATTCATCGTCAAGGCAGCGCTGAGCTTTGCTGCCTTGGAATCTTCCGTGATGCCGGCCAAGCGGACGGAGTCGATTTCTTCGTAATTCTCCAGCTTTTTCAGGAATTGATCGATCTGCTCGTCGGATAGCGTGTTCTCGGATTCCAGAAGAAGCGTCGAGGGTGCAAGCTCGCCATTGTTATATTTAGATTCCACGATCTCATAACCTACACGCGAAGGCAAGTTTTCGGGAAATTTCTTGACGGTGTCTAATTCATATTTCAGGTTGAATACGTTCAAGGCGGTCATGATCATGAAGACAGCCACACGATTCCACCGGTCAGCAGCGGCTTGTTCACACGAATTTGGCTACTGTCCCCAGAAACCGTGTTTGATTTCATTTTTCTGACCCAAGTGAGGAACCTTAGGCCAGAACGCTTTCCTTCCAAACAGGGTGAACAGGGCAGGGACAAGGGTGGGGAAGCGAGTATAATAATAAACATAGCCAAACCGAATACCGGCGCAAAATTTTGATAATCACGGAAATCCGTGAAGAACAGAATGAGCATTTAGCCGTAGCAAGCAGAGGAATGAAGGCAAGCAGCGGTGAACGGTAAATAACGATCAATAATACAAGAATGATGACAATGGTGGCAAGTAGCAGATCAAAATCCGCCTGCTCGAAGAGCTTGATCGTATCGCCGGCAATCCCGGCTGGACCTGTAATATAGAAGTCTGTACTCAAACCCCTGGCAATCTCGTTGCCAAGTCTGGAGGCTTGTGACTGGAAGTTGGTCGCTTTGTAATCGCCTAGCATGGAACCCGCGCTTAAACCGACCATAACGATCAGCCAGTCCAGACTTATAATCCACATCCCTTTTTGGTTGAGACCCAATCGGTGATGGGCTTAATAGCTTCCTCAAAGGTTTTTCCCCCTCTTTAATTTGTCGCACTTACTCTAGCACAGCTAAATAAATTTAATATAAACTCGAAAGTCCAAGCCATTCGAGCGGCAGCAAAACAACCAAGTTTAATAACTTGGAATGAGTAGGGTAATTGCAAAATATTAGGCATGCCATTATTGATCATCATGGTAAGATATGATCCTTTATACGAAGAGAATCAGATATTGACAATGAATATCAATTGTGGCGATTTACGAGTTGAACAAGATTGACTTAACATATAATGGGAAACTCAGATAAGACGAGGCTCAGAACTAAACCACCATAAACATAAAAATGAAGACAAATGTAAGCGCTTTAGTTATCTTAATACATAAGTGATTTTCTATAGAAAATAAGGGTATGGAGGGGTCCAATGAAGCGAATTCCAATGATGATGCAATTGGCATTAATCCTATTTTGCATCATGGCCATTCCGATGGCAATTTTAACCTGGTATAGCAGCTCTCAGATTCTACAGAATTCAGAGCATGCCTTTGCGGAAACTTCGCTTGCAGAATTAAATGCCAATCGCGAGCTTAATGAGAATGCTTTGAACAATTTGTCCCAGAATACGGTACGCCTAGGAGGCACCGACATCTTCGATCGAATCCGTCCTTATAAGTCTCTTGCAGAGCTTAAGACGAATTACATGAATGTAAGCAAAGCGATGGCGGTGCTCAAGGAATTGTTGAATCTGAATCAGAGCGTCGATGGGGTGTATTCATCTTTCTTTTACCTGGACGACGCGAATTACGTGATTTCTACGGACAGAGGCATAACGAGCTTGGACAGATACGAGTCCATCGACTGGCTGAACGAGGCGCTTATGGAGCAAAAAGGGATACGCGGCGTATGGTATCCGCGCAAGCTCGATTCGGGCGTTAAGGTCTTATCGTTCGCACTGCCTTTAAACCGGCTGTCAACCGCTACACGCGGAACGATCGTTGTCAATCTGAAGGAGAGTCAAATCGAGCAGTATTTGCAATCATCGAAGTCAGGCAAGCAAGGCTATTTGCTTATGAAGTCAAGCGGTACCATCATCTCACATCATGACAAAGATTTATTGCTCAAGAACGCCTACGAGGAGCCGTATATTCGCGAAATCGCCCGGCAAGCATTGCCTGAAGGGTACATGTTCCGCGAGCTTAACGGCGAGCGATTGCTATATGCGTGGTCCCCTACGAAAGAATTCGGTTGGACGAACGTAAGCATCTACTCGGTCGACGAATTGATGAATAAGCCCCTTACCTTGCAGAGAAGTATCCTTTTGCTTACGATCGTTATTATTTTTGCGGGGTCCATACTGACCGTTTTTATTGCGACATGGTTATCCAAGCCAGCCAGGGAATTGGTCCGTACGGTACGCGGCCGAGTCAATCCGGGGGTGCGCGATAAGAATGAGCTCGTCTTTCTGGAGGCGGCATTCAGACGCATGCAGGAAGAGGAAGAAGGACTTTATAAGCTGCTAAGTATCCGCGAGCAGGATGCCCAAAGCCACGCCATCCATAGTTTGCTGCGGGGTGAAGTGACCCCACAAGCGGAAGAGATTTTCCCGGACTTGCACTTTCTTGTAGCCGTCGTTTCCATCGACGGTTACCGAACTTATATAAGCCTGAACAATCCGGAAACGCGCAGTTACCATCGCTACTTGCTCATCTCCAAATGTGACGATTTATTCCCGAAAGATGTTCACGCGCGCTGCGTCTATCATGGTGACGGCCACTTCGCAATCCTGATCAACTACAGACAGGAGGAAGATGACAACTATAGACTTTCCATTTATGCGGCTTTAGACATGATGAGGAACAGTGCGGCGGAATTGCTGGAGCACTCCGTAACGATCGGCGTAAGCAGTCCCGCAGATTCAATTCGCCTGATCTCGGATCGCTTTGCAGAGGCGATGGAAGCGATCAAGCAGCGCATGATTGCCGGCAATGGCGGCATTACGTGCTGGAAGGAGGAAGAAGGGCGGGATAAAAAATACATTTATCCTGTTAACAGCGAAAGACGAATTCTGAACTTCCTTGGTCATAGCGATCTGGACTGCATCATCGAAGAACTAAGAATCATTCGTAACGAAATACGTTCCGCCGAATACGTGTCCTACGATAATATCCTATTCATCTATCATCAATTGGTTGGCGTGACCATTAAACACCTTAGGGAGAATGATGTTAGCACGGCGCGGATCTTCTCGACGCGGGGGAACATTTACGCTGCCCTTGCTTCTATAGATACGCTTGACGAGCTTGAAGAATATCTTATTGAATTTTACAGCGAGATTGTTCACTACCTTACGCGGTCACCGGGCGGGTCCAACAAATATGCCGATCGAATTATCCATTATTTGAATGAGCACTATCGTGAAGAAGTCGTGTTTGAAGAAATGGCTAAGCAAATCGGAATCAGTTACTCCTACATGCGAAAAATTGTCTATGAACAAACGGGTAAAAGCTTGTCCGACTATCTCAATTTGCTCCGAATCGAGAAGGCAAAGGAGCTGCTTCTTGACAGTAACCTGTCGATTGCACAGATTGCATCCGAGGTAGGCTACATGAATGTTCGAAGCTTCAATCGTCTGTTCCGAAAATTTGAAGGCATGCCGCCGAGCAGCTTCAAGCTGCAGAGATCCACAACCTCGTGAGCAGGACAATATTTGATTCAAATAGACAAAAATGATTCTTGGGTTCTCAGGAATAACGGATCGACTGCAATTTGGATCAATAGTGGCTGCAGCGTATCAATATTCGGCGTTTACCTTCGGACGAACGGGGCGATATGATAAATCCAACCTCGGGGCCACCGAGCCGGGGATATGAACCGGGAGAGATCACGTATGGAGGAGGTGAGATTTTGAAAGTCCAAGATGCAGCACCAGGAAATGAAACCGCTTTAATCCCCTTCGCAGGCAAGAAGCAGGGAACTCTCTATTATCTTCGTCGGGATTGGCAGCTCTATTTTCTGCTTCTCATTCCTTTAGCGTTTGTCTTGGTCTTTAAGTACGCGCCGATGAGCGGTCTTGTGCTTGCGTTCAAGGATTACAAGATTGCCCACGGATTCTGGAGCAGCGAATGGGTCGGTCTGGAAGTGTTTAAAGACATATTCGCAAAGCCCGATTTCGCTCGCGCCATCCGCAACACGCTTTTGCTGAATGTGTCGGACCTTATATTTAGCTTTACAATGCCGATTATACTCTCTTTGCTGCTAAACGAAGTCAAGAACGCTTTCTTCAAACGCGTGAATCAGACTCTGCTTTATTTACCGCACTTTCTGTCTTGGGTCATTATCGGCGCAATCGCTTATCAATTGTTGGGTGAAGGAACCGGTATGATCAATAATCTGATCGCGAATCTGGGGGGAACACGCATCCCGTTCCTTCAAGAGAACGTCAATTGGCTGATCAGCTACATCTTTATTGGGGTATGGCAAAGTATGGGTTGGGGAACTATCATCTACCTGGCTGCAATTAGCGGCATTAACCCCGAGCTGTATGAAGCGGCGGTCGTCGATGGTGCAGGCCGGTGGCGGAAAATGTGGAACATTACTCTGCCCTCGATTCGAGTGACGATCGTGACATTGCTGATTTTGAACCTTGGCCACGTGATGGCGGGTTCCTTTGAGCGTGTCTTTGCCTTAGCGAACAAAGCAACCACGGAGTTCACCACGACCATTCCCGTTCTGGTATATCGCTGGGGAATTGAAGGCGGCAACTTCAGCCGAGCAACCGCTCTCGGGTTGTTCCAAGCTGTCGTGGGGCTTGTCCTTATCTTAATTGCTGATCGGGTTGCCAAGAAACTGGGTGAAGATGGAGTCATTTAGAAAGGAGGGAAGCGATGAAGACATTCACTAGGAGCTATGCGGTGCGCCGCACCAGGAAACTGGACATATGGGATATTCTAATACGGCTCATACTTATTGCTGCCTCACTTGCCTGCTTGCTGCCATTCGTTCATGTCGTTGCCAAATCTTTAAGCGAAGACGCCTACGTCATCGCTAACAAGGTGTTTCTCTGGCCGGCGGGGTTCACTCTGGATGCGTACGGCAAAGTTTTTGCCGATCAGAGTATTCTGAGGTCTCTTTACATATCCGTAATCATTACGGTGCTGTTCACACTGATCGGCATGATCGTCACCATTTGTGCAGCCTACCCGCTATCCCGTAAGCAGCTTAAAGGCCGTTCGTTTTTTAACTTCATCTTTATGTTTACGATGTTCTTTGGAGGCGGCATTATTCCCGAATATATGCTGATCAACAGCCTGGGGATGCTTGATACGATGTGGTCGCTTATATTACCGCTATCCTTTAGCGCATTTAACCTGCTGATCTTAAGGACTTCAATCTCCAGCAATATTCCGGCGAGCTTGGAAGAATCGGCCCGGATGGATGGGGCGGGGCATTTCAGGATCCTGTTCAGCATCGTACTTCCGCTCTCAAAGCCGATTCTAGCGACATTGTCCCTTTTTTACGCAGTCGGACGCTGGAACGCTTATCAGGACGCCCTATTCTATATTAAGCATAATGTCGATCTGCGGCCGCTGCAGTTGAAACTATATTACCTGGTGGTTCAGGCCAGCGAGAGCTTTCAGCTAGAGATGACGCAAGTCTCGCTCAGCAATCCTGAAGTGCTCAAAGCAGCATGTGTCGTTTTTGCAACATTACCGATCATTTGTGTCTATCCGTTCATTCAAAAGTATTTTGTTCAAGGAGTCATGCTTGGGGCTATCAAGGAATAGCGTTTCCAGATTCTTTTGCATCGATATTATGAGGATGTTAAGGGGGATATACGATGAGCAAACCGAAAACGAAAATCATGTCTTTGTTCATGGCTTTAATCTTCATTGCCAGTCTTATGGCCGGCTGCACGGGGAGCAGTACGAATGGTGAGAAGGAGCCTTCTCCAACGAATGAGGGGACTTCTCCAAGCCAAAACGCCGAAGGCAGCTATCCCGATTACTCGCAAGGTTTCCCGGAAAGAGTTACACTCGAAATTCCAGTATATGAGCGTGCGTTCGAAGGCTGGAACGTCACCGACAACTACTATACACGCTGGATTCAGAAGGAATTCGGCGACAAATACAATATCGAGGTCAAGTTCACGCCGATCGCTCGTACCAACGAAGTTACGACTTATCAGCAGCTGCTCGCAGCCGGCAAGGCGCCGGATATCATTTTCCACTACGACATGCCGCAAGCGCTTGCATACTATGGAGAAGGTGTTATGCAGGAGCTGGACTGGCAAGAGATTGAGCACTATGCCCCAACCTATTGGAGCAATTTGAGCGAGACGATTCTGCAATACGGCGTCGTTGACGAAAAAAACACCTTCTTCTTCGCTGCTCGTCCTGATTTCAGCAACTTTGTCAATATCATTCGTAAAGACTGGGTTGAGAAAGTAGGAATGAAAATCGAGGACTTGACTTCGCTCGAGAAGTACAATGAAATGCTCATGAAATGGAACGAAGAAGGAATCGGCGTTGCCGGGGCCGGTTTGACACGGAACGTGTTCAACTATAGTTACGGATTCCGTGACTGGCCGGTTGATCCGAAGACGCACGCGCTTTATTCCGATCTATCCGTTGCGGATTTTACGACACCGGCAACCGAAGCCTGGCTGCGTAACCTAAGCTATCAATACCATAACGGACTTATCGATAAGGAGTTCTATCTGCGCGACGATGATAACAAGCTCAAGGCCGAGTTTGTTGCGGGAAATACGGGCACCTACGGTTTGTACCTGACCAATAACACCGATGCGTTTGAAGCAACGCTGAAGAATAATCCGGAAGCTGAATTTGCCGTGCTTCCCCCTGGCTCGGGCGTACCGGAGGGCAATATGCCCCAAGGACGCGCCGACTGGCCGTTTGGCTTGATCATGGGAATTAACCATGAATCGACGGAAGAGGAGCGTGCTGCTGTATGGATGTATCTCGAGTGGATGAGCCAAGCGGAGAATCTGATGTTCCTGCAGAACGGGGTGGAAGGTGAGAACTATACGCTCGATTCCGATGGCTTGCCGGTGAAAAAACCGGATTTCAAGGGCGAATCCGTACTCTCTCAGAACAATAACAAGGACTATTGGGCACTTGTAACGGAAGCACCATCCTTCGCAACGCCAGAGCTAACGCTTAAAGCTAACAAAAATAACTGGACGCCTGCGGGTTATGAGCAAATTGTCGAAGACATGATTCAATATCGAAACGAGACCAAACCATACCAGACGCCGGATCCGCTGTTCACCGTAGTCCTTGAGAAGGTTACCGAGTATAAGGCGGATTTGAACAACCTCTTCCAAGAGCTGTATCTCGACATTATCCTTGCGCCAGCAGACCAGTTCGATGCGAAATACGAAGCGGCCAAGCAGAAATTCCTCGACGCCGGCTATCAAGAGATTTTGGACGAGAAGCAAAAAGCGATTGATGCAGGTCAATTCCGGTAATCACGAAAATCACCAAAACTCCGAGCTCCTGCCAAAAAGCGGGGGCTCTGGATGATATGGAGGGCAATATGAATCTGAAACTAGATATCGATTTAGAAGATTTAAAGCAAACCGCCAAGCGTGTTTCAGATTATACGTTCGGGATGGATTTGACGTGGGATTGGCCGGGCGGTGTCGCATTCTATGGGATTAGCCGACTGTTCGAGGTGACTGGCGAGCAAGCTTACCTGGAACGGATGATCGATTGGGTGGAGGAGTACTTAGAGGCGGGCATTCCGGAAGGATGGACCGTGAACACCTGTGCGATGGGGCATATGCTGCTGACCCTGTATGAACAGACGAAGGATCAAAAATATCTGGATCTCATTTTAAGCAAGATTGATTATTTGGAGCATCATGCTTTGCGTTTCGGCGACCGGGTCCTTCAGCATACGGTGTCGGCTAACAATGACTTTCCGGAGCAGTGCTGGGCGGATACTTTGTTCATGGCGGCATTTTTGGAGCTTCGGGTCGGCGTGCTCCTCGGGAAGAAGGTGCTCATCGACGACGCGCTCCATCAATTCGAACGGCATATTCATTACTTGCAAGATGAGGATTCCGGGCTGTGGTACCATGGCTATAACCATGTCAAAAAGGACCATATGTCCGGCATTCATTGGGCGCGCGCTAACGCCTGGGCAGCCTATACGATGTCCCGAGCGGCAAGAGGGCTACCGGAAGGCTATCTTTATCCTCCCATGATGCACATATGGAGCTCCTTACGCGACCAGTTGGCGGCAATTAAACGGATGCAGCATGAGGACGGTCTGTGGGGCACCGTGCTCGATTACCCGGAAGCTTACGGCGAAGTATCGG
Source organism: Paenibacillus sp. QJM3NY_38 (assembly GCF_056173265.1). Taxonomy (NCBI): domain Bacteria; kingdom Bacillati; phylum Bacillota; class Bacilli; order Caryophanales; family Paenibacillaceae; genus Paenibacillus; species Paenibacillus sp. QJM3NY_38. The sequence continues at coordinate 3,884,534 of NZ_CM149665.1, read as the reverse complement.
CTACAGCGGGTATTGCAGCAGCGATGGTGATGCAGGGCAATCCGCTGCACGCGAAATATGTGAGAAAAGCCTTGGCCGGCATTCTCGCCAATATAGCGGATAACGGACGGGTTCTGAACGTGTCCGGGGGAACGGCGGTCATGAACGACATCGAAGGATATCTCGGCATTGACCGGAAATGGGCACAAGGCTGGGGACAAGGATTGGCGCTAGCGTTCCTGTCGTCGGTTGTTGAAGTTGTCGAAGCTCAAGGAGATCGCGAGCCTAGGAGACGTAGCGATCAAGTCGAAAAGTATTGATGCGGGGAGATAACGGGCATTGGCAGGTTCCGGCAAACTCAAGAATAAGTTTTAGAGCAGCAGACCACAACACATTCAAACGCCAATAATTGAGAGAGGTAGTCCGGAATCATGTTTGGTGAGCTGCAGGAAGAAATTTCATTTCTACGAGGATATACACACTTAGCATTCAAAGTCGCGATAATCGCGGCTTTTTTTTATAAAGGATCGCAATCTATTATCTAAATGGATAGAAAATATTCGAAAGTAGAAGCTTGGAATGGTAAACAAACTGGAATTCTGTTGTATGCCATAAATTCAGTTGCCATAACCAACTAAATTCAATTATGATGTATATAGTTGGTTAATAATACTATTGGGGTTGAATATGATGAAAAGGATTGAATTCCAGAACGAATCGTACGGAAAAGAAATAACCGCAATCAATCGACATTTGCATATGCTGCTTACTCCGCGTCTTGCCCCGCTTCGCTTGGGATTTGGGCAACACATGTTTTTGCTGATGCTCTCAATGAAAGAGGAGGTGAATCAGAAAACACTAAGCGAGCAATTGATGGTCGACAAGACAACGACGGCAAAGGCGATCCGCAAGCTTGAATCTGAGGGTTATATTCGCAAAGAAATTGACCCCATCGATCTACGGAACCAAAAGATATATCTAACCGATTCCGGAAGGGCTGTCGTTCCGAAGATTGAGGAAGCGCTAGCAGAAGTAATGGAGATTGGAACAGAAGGGATCTCAGCAGAAGAGTACCTGGAATTAATGAGGTTGTTAAAAATCATATTAAACAATTTGAACAAATATGTACAAACTTCAACTCGTCAGTGATTCTAATGAGTAGGGGAGATGGATGTGAGAATAACCGTCATAGGTTCAACGAGTGCGACAGGCATGGAGGTTCTAAAGTACGGTAAGACACGTGGGCACAAGCTTGTTGCGTTTACAAGACGTCCGCAGTTGTTAAGTATGGATCAGAGCTTTGACAAGATCGTAGCTGGAGATGGACTTCATAAATCTGACGTTCTTCAAGCGATTGATGGTAGTGATGCAGTAATTGCGATTATCGGCGGTAAAACCGATGTAGCCGGCGTTACGAAAACAATGATCAGCTCGATGCAGGAAAGGAATATCCGGCGTCTCATTTTTGTCAGCTCTTATTTACTTGAAGCCAAACGCCCCAGAATCTTTGCTTCATTCGCAAGATGGATCTATCGTCACGAATTGACGGAACTTGATAAAGCCGAGAAAGTCATCCGGGAGTGTGACCTTGATTGGAGTATCTACCGACCAGCTCAATTAAATAATGACCCTTCAACCGGAAAGATAAGGGTTCAGGAACAACGTCATGGTTTCCCTTCCGGTCCATATCAAATTTCTAGAGCAGACTTGGCTAAGGTATTAGTTGATGCGCTTGATATCAATGCGAACTTCAGGAAAATATATTGTGTTACTTGGAGCAAGGGATAGAGAGGGGATGATGAGATGTATTACCTGTATACTTCACTGTTAGTGTTCCATATTCTATCCGCAATTTTTGGAGTAGGACCGGTGTTTCTGTTCAATATGATTTTGAAGAGGGCGAAGTCGGCGGAACAGTTGAGATATGCTCATCATATCGTTGAAAAATTGAACCGAAATGCCAATGTTTCATTTGGTGTTATCCTCATATCAGGATTATTGATGGGCTGGATAAACCCTTACTTATTTCAAACGGAATGGTACATCGCTTCGCTAGTTTTGTTTTTTATCTCAGGCATGTATGCGATCTTTGCGGTTGAACCCATCCTGAAACAAATGCAAGAAATCGCGTCGAATACGTCAGGGCCCAGCGAGATTTCCTCAGAATATAAGACGTTATTTCAAAGAAAGCAATCCCGAGATATGGTGGCAAACTTAATAGCAGTCATGATTATTCTCCTTATGGTGATTAAGCCCGCATTTTAAGGAATGAGTATATACCTGGGAGGGGCTGCCGATCCAATAGGCATACTAAGTCGCAGAAATCGCGCCTATATAAATAGATGGTACATTATAAAATAAGGATTGACCTAGAGTTAACTCTAGGTGATAGACTTAAATGTAGGAGGGATCTTCATGGAATATGTGAAACTAGGGAATACCGGGCTCGACGTATCCCGCATCTGTCTTGGATGCATGGGATTTGGCGCAGCAGAGCGGTGGGTGCATCAATGGGTGCTTAATGAGGAGAACAGTCGTCCTATTATTAAAAAGTCATTGGAGCTCGGCATCAACTTCTTCGATACGGCGAATGTGTACTCAGACGGTACAAGTGAGGAGATTGTGGGTCGCGCATTAAAGGATTATGCCAATCGGGATGAAATCGTCCTTGCGACCAAAGTTCATTTCCGTATGCACGAAGGTCCTAACGGTATGGGTCTGTCCCGGAAAGCAATCATGAGTGAAATCGACAAAAGCCTCAAGCGCTTGGGTACCGATTATGTCGATCTGTACCAGATCCATCGTTGGGATTATAATACGCCTATCGAAGAAACGATGGAGGCTCTGCATGATGTGGTGAAAGCCGGAAAGGTCCGCTATATCGGAGCTTCAGCCATGTATGCATGGCAGATTCTAAAAGCGCAGCATGTTGCCGAGATGAATGGCTGGACTCGGTTCGTCTCGATGCAGAACCATTATAACCTCATTTACCGCGAAGAAGAGCGCGAAATGATGCCGCTGTGCTTATCCGAAAAAATCGGTGTGATCCCCTACAGCCCGTTAGCATCGGGACGATTGACACGCGATTGGTCGGAAACGACGCACCGTTCCGAAACAGACATGGTTCAAAAATCCAAGTATGATGCTACTGCCGATGCCGATCGGGTAATTGTGGAGCGGGTTGCAGAGATTGCGGCAGAGCGAGGCATTCCCCGTGTTCAGGTTGCTCTTGCCTGGTTGCTGCAAAAACAACCGGTTACAGCACCTATCGTTGGTGCGACCAAAATTTCGCATCTCGAAGATGCAACAGCTGCTCTTTCGGTCAATCTCACACCGGAGGAGATTGCCTCCCTTGAAGAGCCGTATGTACCTCACCGGGTTGTGGGCGCGTTATAACCTGTCACGACCAAACCATCATAAAGAAAAACACGTAAACGCCAGCGGACTAACATTGGATAAAACCGGGTTGCGGGAACTCTTCCTACAACGCGGTTTTTTTGATGTTACGGGAAAATAAAAAAACTTGGCAGATGCGCCAAGGAGTACAAAAACCAATTGAACACAAAAAAGCGCTATGTTATAATCAGTAGCGCAATTGAAAATCATGATGAAAGCGATATTATAATTTCTTATCCTAATCTAATTGTACATCGGTGACCCTGATTTGTCAATGCACATTTTTCGGACCAGATTGAGAAGGAGTGTGTTCAGAAAAACATGGAAGAAGCGAAGGAATGGCAGTTAGAACAAGAACGGCTGGATCAGGTAAGGGGAAAGATGAAGGCGAGGATCGACCAGTTGGAACCAAGCGTTACCGGGATGCGCGATCAGGCTGCTGAGATTCGCAGGCGATTCTGGGAAGAGGTTACGGTCAACACGAGCTCGGACGAAGAGTTTGAAGAAACATTTTATACGATTAAACAACAGGCTGCGGTGTTATCCGAAAGGGAGCGTCGTCACCGGCTTCTGACGCAGCAATGGAGGAGCTTACATCGGCTGCTGCCGTCTCCTTATTTTGGGCGTGTTGATTTTCTAGAGGACGGCTTGAACGTGAGCGAGCAGATTTATATCGGCGTATCATCCTTCGTCGATGAAGATGAATTGAGCTTCCTGGTATATGATTGGCGCAGTCCCATCGCGAGTCTTTACTACGACCATTCCCCCGGTGCGGCCTCTTACGTTACGCCGGTCGGGCAGATCACGGGTATGATGGAGTTGAAACGGCAGTATCAGATTCACGATGGACAAATCCGTCATATGTTTGATGCGAACGTAACGATCGGCGACGAGCTGCTCCAGCAAATGCTGGCCAAAGGCGCGGACTCCCAAATGAAGAGTATCGTATCAACCATCCAGAAGGAACAAAACGCCATCATCCGAAACGATTTTAGCCGGCTGCTTATCGTGCAGGGGGCGGCTGGCAGTGGGAAGACCTCCGCAGCCTTGCAACGTGTGGCGTATTTGCTATACAAAAACCGCGATTCGCTTAAGGCAGACCAGATCGTACTTTTCTCGCCCAATCAAATGTTCAACAGTTATGTATCCACTGTCCTTCCCGAGCTCGGCGAGGAGAACATGCAGCAGACGACTTTTCAGGAATATCTCGAATATTGGCTGGGTTCATCCTTCCATGTCGAGGATCCCTTCAATCAGATCGAATATGTGCTGACTGCACAATCAACTCCGACTTACGAGGCTCGTCTTCAAGGGATGAAGTACAAGGCATCCGAAGCTTTCATGAGGGCCCTGCAGAATTATGCGAAGTGGCTGGGGCGGGAAGGCATGCTGTTTAAAGGCATTCGGTTTCGGGATCGTGTTCTGATAACGTCGGAGCAAATGAGAACCCAATTTTACAGCTACGATCCTTCATTGAGCTTAGCCAATCGTGTTGATCTCTTACAAAAGTGGCTTCTGAAGGAACTTTCATTACTAGAGCGCAAAGAGCGGAGGGCGTCCTGGGTTGAGGAGGAGGTTCAATACCTCGACAACGAGCAATATGCGGACGTATTCAGCGAGCTGCATAAGGATAGGGAAGTGTTTGATATCGCCGAGCGTTATGCCGTTGTTTACGAGAAAATAAGAAATAAGCGCAGAGAAGATGAAGGTGACTTTGACTTCGCCGAGCGGGAGGAAGACATGCTCAGCCAAAGGATTGTGAAGATGAGCTTCAAACCGCTAAGGCAAGGCGTGAGGAGATTTTCGTTTATCGATGTCCAAAGCTTATACGTCCAATTGTTTGATGATGAAGCTGCTTATCAAGAGAAGACGAATGAGACCGAGATCCCCGTTCTATGGTCTGAAATTTGTAGGCAAACCAAAGAAAAGCTGGACCGGCTCGAATTATTCTATGAGGATGCGACTCCGTATTTGTATTTAAAAGAACTGATCGAAGGCGTTCGAACGAACACGGGGATTCGGCATGTGTTCGTCGATGAGGGGCAGGATTATTCGCCGTTTCAATATGAGTATCTCAAGAAACTATTTCCGCGTGCCCGCATGACGGTACTCGGTGATTTCGGGCAGGCGATCTTTACGCAGTCTACCAAGCTGCATGAGTCCGATTCGCCGCTGGTTCGACTTTATGGTGAAGCCGAAACCTGCTTGATCCGCCTTGTGCGCAGCTATCGTTCAACACGGGAGATTGTGGAATTTACGAAAACGCTGCTCTCTGCTGAGTTGGAAATCGTCCCCTTTGACAGGAGCGGACATAAGCCGCTTCTTGTGAAGTTAGATGACAAAGAAATGCGTGATGCACGAATACTGAAAGACATCGCGGCACTTAAAGCCGAGGGCTTAGACTCTATTGCCGTCATTACGAAGACTGCGGCTGAAAGCCACGCAGCCTTTGAATCTTTAAGGGAGCAAGGAAGCGAAGCATTGCAGCTCATTACGAAGGAGACGGTCACCTTTGAAAGAGGAGTTATGGTTATTCCCGTATATCTCGCCAAGGGTGTTGAGTTTGATGCTGTTCTGATTTATGAGGCATCACCTCAAGCTTACAGCCGGGATAACGATCGCAAACTTCTGTATACAGCATGTACGCGGGCCATGCACCGACTTCATGCATACACAACGGACGATTGGTCACCGTTCGTGCAGGCATTGCCTGCTGATTTATATGAGAAAGCAGCATACTGAAGGATCGATGATGAGGCCCTCCGCCATAAGCTGCTGCTCATGATTCAGCCAAACTTCGAGAACAGATCCATTTGTTCCTCGAGGTGATTTTTATCCATTCACAGCTCGAGGAGAAAAAAAGCAGGGATCACGTCAGCTCCTATGCAAACAAAGGCGATGACTCGCTCGTATGAAAACATGTAAACAGCCTTAGCCGTTAGTCGGCCAAGGCTGTTTTTTTGCGCTTATAAGGCTGAACCGTGCGTCATTCATTACAAGGGTAGAGGATTTTCCTTGCCGGCTCAGAATTGTGGAGCTTGTCGATAGACATGACCTTTTATCGTCTTAGCCGAAGTTAAACGCTGACTGTAGGTTCAACCGTAGTTATTCTATTATTGACGGAATCGAGTTGTACTGTTGCGCCAATTGGCAAAGCGGCTTTATACATCCCATGTCCTGTAGCAAGATTTGTTATAAGCGGCTTGCCGAGAGGTACAACAAATTCGTTGATTAAATCTTCATAGGATATGCCATAAGCCGCCTGGCAGCCTGAGCATTCTCCCATAATAATGCCGATGCAGTCATTAAATTTACCGGCAAGCTTTAAATCGTTCAAGTATCTGTAGACGGTATTGGTAGGTTCATGCGTTTCTTCAAGAACGAGAATTTTACCCCGTGTATCGATTTCGAATGGCGTGCCCAGTGTATCGACAAACGATGTGAGATTCCCCCCCCACAAGCTGCCCCGTCACGTTGCCCGGAATACGACTTATCAGCGGCATCCCTGGCGGATTCAAGATTGGCCGGGTTAGTGAATACACGGATGTCGCGGAAAAAAACTGATCGAAATTATAAGCGGGCGTTTCGGGTTTGAAGTCAATAAGCATCAGACTATGGAATGTTATTAAATCTACATATTGATGCAGTACATTTAATAGTACCGTGATGTCGCTGTACCCCGTGACGATTTTTGGATTATTTCGTATCTCATTATAATCAAGGTACGGAAGAATTCCTGCCACGCCTGTACCGCCTCTGGTAGGCAGTATCATTTTTACCTGCTCATCTCGAAACATCCTCATTAAATCGGAGGCTCGCTGCTCGTCTGTGCCGGCAAGAAACCCGTTTTGCGCATATACATATTGACCCAATACAACATTAAGCTCCATTGCTCTCAAATATTCGATTCGTGCATTAATTATGCCTGCAGCGAGCGGGCTGCCCAAGGTAACGATTCCAACGGTATCGCCCCTCTGCAAGATTGGCGGAGGTATCGGCATATTCTTTTCTTCCCTTCCTGAGAATAGAAGAAGCGATCGTGATCATGTCTTTAGAATATATTGGCTAGATTCGCAATGCAGTACTAAAAAAGAATTTTGAAATGTTTGTATTCATTCTTAGTTGAGATAGTGGAAGGGAGAAGGCTTGAGCAGGTTTGATACTGGTGGTGCTACCTTCTACGAAGACTTGGATTGATGGATAGCTGTGTCGATGTAGGCTCTCAAAGTCTTGATAAACGTGCGCATGGCGTATCCGACATACCTGTCGCTGCGGTAGATCAGACAAATGTCCTGTGAAGGCGTAGGGTTCCTGAGGTGCACGACCTTGATGTCCGGATTGTGAAGATTCTCCAATAGAAGTCGCGGCAGAACACAAGTGCCGACTCCGCTCTGTACCATCTGAAGGAGGGAAGATAACGTCGTCGTCACCAAATGCGACTGTAGTGTAAACCCGTTGTCCATGCAAAAGCGGTCAATCAGCTTGCGGCATTGGTGGTCTCCTGGGAACATGACCATCTTTAAGCCTTGCAGCCTGTTCAAGGGGATGAAATTCTCCGTGGCAAGGGGATCATTCATACTTACAGCCAATGAGAACTCCTCATGAAACAGGGGAATTGTCGTGAGACGTTCATCGATAACAGGTCCAATGGTTACGCCCACATCGATGCTTCGATCCAGGACTTGTTCGGTTACTTTCGTGGTTTCCAAAAGGGACAGTGAGAGGGTGGGGTAGGTCTGATGGAAGTTTAATAGCATGGCATTGAACATGAGATCCGCGTCACCGGGCAAGACCCCGATGGAAAGGGAGCCGCCTTGCATTTGCTTCAGATCTGCAATGGCGTCGCCCGCTTGCTGCAGATGCCTGAAAACGGCAGCACCGTGTTCACGAAGAATGGCTCCAGCGTCAGTAAGGACAATCGTTTTTCCCACACGATCGAACAACAGAACTCCGAGTTCTTCTTCCAATCTTCTTATCTGCTGGCTAATGTTGGGTGCGCTGACTCCCAATTTTTCGGCAGCTCTCGTGAAATGAAGCTCTTCACAAATGGCCATGAAATATTGCAGTTGTTTTAACTCCAATGATCGCACCTGCTTTCTAATGCATCTTGTATCATGCTCAATCCTTATTGTTGCTCCGGCTTCTTCTTCTGTCAACGAATAATCGTTAACTGATACTTAACGTTCCGGTAACGCCCACTGCATTGATGGTTAGTTCCGTAAGACATAAAATGGGAACATATCAAGCGGTTCTCACGATAAAGGAGGAATTAGCATGTCGGAAATGATTATCAATACGGCAACAACCGCACGTCAAGTGCTGCAGCAGCAGGTGCAGGCGATCCCGGAGGAACTGTTCGATATCCAACCGGCTGGTTTCAATAATACGATTCGTTGGAATGTCGGCCATATGATTTATTGGATGGATAAGTATTCTCCCTTGATCTTCGACTCTACGCCTATCGTACCGGACTCTTATGAAACGCTGTTTAACTCTGGCACAAAGCCCTTGGATTGGACGGTTGCTCCTCCATCGAAGGAAGCGATGGTCGAGATGTTAACGGCGCAGCTTTCCTGTATCACTGAGTTGACGCCTGAAATGCTGGGCGAGAAGCTTTCGGCTCCGTTTGACTTGGGACCGTTCCATTTCAACACCTCTGGTGAGCTGTTAAACTTTATCCTGATTCACGAAGCTTTTCACCTTGGAACGATTTCGAGCCAGTTAAAGGTTCTTTCGTCGAGTTAACCAATGTTAAGTAAGATTCCTATTTTATGACGTCGCACCATTCAAAACGATGCAATGAAATCTCAATATTTGGAGCGACCAATAAACCATAATGAGGAGGATTCTGTGATGGAGAAATCTCTAGACTCAGTCCAATCCCGAACTTGTGAAGGGTTTGATGCCTTTAGGCATGCGTTGGAAACGGGGGATACGGCTGATTTTCTTAATAAGGTTACGGAAGATTTTCATTTCTCTGTTCCGCTCCCGCTAGATGGGTGGAATCATGAACAGCAAGGCAAAGAGCGGTTTGAGGAATTGGTCAGGTTCGAGCGCTCCGTATTTCAGATGCAGCTCACTCCGCTCATCGTTCTTGAGAATGAGGACAACGGGATGGTGATATTTCGCTCGGAAGGCTTGTTGAATGGGCGGCCTTTTCGTAATGAGCTTGCAATCGTCTTCGAATTCGAAGCAGGGCGGATCCGCTCCTTCCGCGAATATGTAGGTATGCCGTTAAAAAACTACGAGAACCCATAATAGATATAAAAGCTGCAGTGTATATTGGAAGCCAGACTCCATTCGGATCAGGCTTCCAATACATGTTCCAGACGTACACGCTCAATAAACGCTTTCGGCCTTGTCAGTATGCTTTATGAGCTGCAAGTCTACTTATCCTTGAGATTAATTCTAATAACCCCGCATTACCACCAAATACCATCATCCCGCCTTCAGGCAGTACTACCGAGTAATTGTTGCTTGCCTCCCGCGAAGAGCTCGTTGTCTCATTCATAACCGAAGTGTATCTATGCGTGTTAAGAATATATTATATTTATGGGCCGTCTTCGAATACAATGAACGTATAGCCAAGCACGAGATCAAGCCTGAAGCAGCGATCCGTCCCCAATGCCTTAGAGCGCGACTAGGGGCCGGTGTTCATGCGTGAATCAAACCAAATACGAGTTTATCGGAGGGGATTCGATTGGGAAAACAGTTTCCGGCCATGCTCCCCGAGCATATGGCCTTCATCCGAAAGCAGCAGCTGTTCTTTGTCGGAACGGCGCCCATGTCGAAGGATGGGCATGTTAATCTGTCACCGAAGGGATATGACACGTTTCGGATATTGTCCGATCGTAAGGTTGCGTATTTGGATTTGACCGGAAGCGGGAATGAGACCAGCTCCCATCTCGAAGAGAATGGTCGTATCACGATGATGTTCTGCGCATTCCAGGGGCCGCCGAACATCCTGCGCCTATATGGAACTGGAACGGTGATTCTCCCAGAGGACAACGAGTGGGAGCAGCTATACGGAATGTTCGAGCCGCTGCCTGGAGTCCGGCAGATCATTATGGTCGATATACACAAAGTCCAGACGTCCTGCGGCTATGCGGTTCCATTCATGTCGTTCGAGAAAGAGCGAGAGACGCTCCAGCGGTGGGCGGAGCAAAAAGGAGAAGAAGGCTTGCACAGTTATTGGCAGGTAAAGAACTTGAGCAGCCTCGACGGATTGCCGACGTCTCTTGGGAAACGTATAAGGAGATAGCGGTTGGTATCTCGCGGCTGGACGATGGGATAAGAGTGACTTGAGGAGGTTGAAGATGGAACATGGAACATTCCCAAATCGTACATACAATCCTTGCTAAATTAGGTAATGAACGTTTGATTACGGAACTGACAACAAAATTGTCGCAATCGGAGATGACTACGCTTCTTCTCGCGCTTTCACAAGAAATGACGGCTCAAAGTTCTCCCGTCGACTTGTTAAACAAATATGCCACGAATCGTTTTGTGAAGCCTTCCGAGCTCAGTCCAATTAAACTGAAGAAAATAGAGCTTGATATGCTCGAATTGGCCGAAAATAGCGGATTTACCTCATTGGAGCTTTCTCCAGCTAGTCCGTTGGGAAGCTGTTCAGTGATTGCAAAGGTTGATCAAAACAAGGTGATATCAGCAACAAGAGGCGTTGAATTGATGTCGGACAGCACCAATATGCTTGCGATTTATCTGGCGAATGGCATAAAGAACAAATCAATAAACAACAGCATCAACGATGTGCATGTTTGCGCAGCCAGCAGAGTCACTCGAGGGCAATGGTATAAACAGGCCAACGTCCTGCCTCATTTCGGTTTATTTACCTTGGTTAGTTCAGGAAAAGATACAGGTTCATACCGCTTCGAAAAAGATACACTGACCCGGCACATCGCATTCTATCTCCATTATTATGGTGGGAAGCTTGGTCAGGAGACAAAGGTATTTCTTCATATGCGCAAGGGCTATACCGATTCAGAAGGTTTCCTGGACAGAATGGTCGATCATTTGAATGTAGAGTTTCCCTCCTGCTTATTTATCGATGACAGGGTAGAGAGCAGCAACCAGTATTATAAAGGCCTGAACTTCGAAGTGAATGTGAATGGAGTGAATATAGTAGATGGTGGTTTCGTGGATTGGACCCAGCAATTGCTCGGGAACAAGAAGGAACGATTGTTGATTAGCGGGACGGGCATGGATTTACAGTTGATCACCGGAATGATTCAATGAACGAGGTAGTTACAATCAAAAAAAGGCAGGACAACAACATATACGAATACGAAGTCGCTGAAATCGCGGCTTTTTTGTTATAAGGATGCAAGTTAGAGAATGGGAGTTTTAATATACTTCTATACCCGCTTTTCGTTGTTTGTCTCGGATCGACTGCTTGATGTAAGGAATGTGTTTTCTGAAACAACATTTTTAGCATTATTTCCATTAATTGAGAGTCATGAATGATGTCCTTTTGTGAAAAAATAACAAAGAGTTTTAGTTTTCATCGTTTCCTCTGGCATAATATCTTTTATCTCTATTGTAAACTATACGAATGATACATCAAACGGAAAAGGTGAATTCTATGGATGACAATATCAATCTGAAAGTGATGTCCTACAGTATACGTCACGGAAAAGGATTAGATGGGAAAGCAAGCTTGAGCCGCATAGCGGAAGTGATCACAAAAGCTCAACCGGATATTGTTGCATTGCAAGGTGTGGACCGTTTTATGCCCCGAAGCGGCTTTCGAGATCAGCTGAAAAGGCTGGCTAAACTGCTCGGGATGCACGCTTGTTTCTCTCCTAGCGTAAATCTCATTTTTGTTCAATATGGAAACGCCATTTTAAGCCACTATCCGATAATTTCAAAAGAAATTCAGTATATTGGCGGGTCTAAAGAGAGAAGGAGCATCTTAGTGGTAAAACTGCAAATCAATGAAAATGTGGTTACAATAGTAAATACCCATTTGGGGGTACATATGAAAGAACGGATAAAACAGAACCCAATTCTTTGGAGTGCTTTAGAGAAACTGGAACAGCCGACGATCCTGGCAGGGGACTTTAATATGAGTATGGACGATCCTTTCATGAAACGGTTGAGCTCCCGGTGGACAAAAGTCACTCTTCAGAACAACCTGCCTACCATGGAAAATGGTATGGAGATCGATCACATCTTTGTAAACATGCCGACAGAACTGGCCACAGCCAAGGTTCTTCCTTATGGTGCTTCGGATCATTATCCGGTCATTGCAGAAATTCGCTGGCAGTACTCTAAAAGTAAGGCTGAGGTCGGCGAGAACTCTTCTAACCTGTTATAAAAAAACAATGACAAGGGTCCAGTTTACCGTGTAAATAGCGGGCTTTTTTATTTTTAAGTCTAGTTTATATACGTTATTGACACGACACCAAAAATTGGCCTACAATTGAATCGTCACTAAATGGTGTCCTATATCAACACAATGCTTTGGATAAGGTCATCCTTAACTGAGAATGAGTTTAACATTATCATGGATTTACAATTCAAGACATAGATCGAGAAGCTTTAATTTCGCACGGAGCTGGCCGCCCCGGTGCTCGTAAACGGATTGGGATTGGCGCATCCCATTTAGATTATAGAAGTATCGGTTGAACAAAACAGGACCGTACGAAGCATGTGAAAACCACAGGCTTTTAGATTTATCGTAACGCAATCGAGCAAGTTAAAACAAAAAAACAGAAGGGGGTAGCTTATGGTAAACGGTGAAAGGAATTCAAAGATTGATCCCTATTTTAACAAACTTAAGAAGTGGAAAGAAGAATTTAAGCTGCTGAGAGAAATCGCTCTTGACTGCGGGTTGACCGAGGATTTTAAGTGGATGCATCCATGCTACACGCTTGACGATAAAAACATCGTTTTGATTCATGGCTTTAAGGATTACTGTGCGCTTCTGTTTCACAAAGGGGCGTTGTTAAAAGATCCCCATGGGATTCTAATCCAACAAACCGCGAATGTTCAGGCAGCGCGTCAGATTCGGTTCACCGATGTTCAAGAGATCGATGAAATGCAACTTATCTTGAAAACATATATTGATGAAGCCATCGAAGTTGAGAAGGCCGGTTTGCAAGTGAACTATAAAAAAAATACGGAATACACCATACCGGAAGAATTAGAAAGTAAATTCGTGGACATGCCCGATTTAAAAGCGGCTTTTGAAGCATTGACACCGGGACGACAAAGAGCCTATATTTTACATTTTTCTACACCCAAGCAATCCAAAACTCGAGAGTCCAGAGTTGAAAAATATATCGCGCATATCCTGGATGGGAAGGGATTAAATGATTAGTATATGTTATCTTTGTGGGAGGAAGAGAACATACATAGATTAAACTCCGCGTTAAACGCGGAGTTTTTTGTTTGCAATTAATCGTTATTGGGGTGGCTTCCCTATCTTATGGATCACTGCTTTAGATAAGAGAACAATCCAAACAAAATTTAAAACAAAAAAATTTCGGTTGCACCTGACGTAACGTCATCTTTTATACTTAAACTACCGGTACATAGTTAGCGCTAACTAAAGGAGCTCTTATGAAACGAAATTGGAAGGTAGGGGAGCTTGCCAAACAAACGGGGCTCACCGTGCGGACTTTGCGATTTTACGATCAAATCGGTTTGTTCTCGCCATCGGGCAAGACGGAGTCCGGTCATAGGCTGTACGATGAATCTGACCTGTCACGCCTGCAGCAGATTATATCGCTTAAAGAATTAGGCTTATCCTTGGAGGATGTAAAGCTCATCCTGAAGGACGAGCAGATCAGCCCACTAGAGATCGTCAAGCTGCAAATAGCCCGAATCAAGGAACAAATCAAGGTGCAGCAGCAGCTTCTTGAACAGCTTCATCATCTATCCAAGTCGATGCAGGGGATGGCGCCATTAGCGGTTGAAGATTTCACTGACCTCATGCAAGCGATTAAAAAAAGCCATGAGAAGTTAGTCATCGAGCGGAGAACGAGCTGGGAGCACCATCTGGATGTATTGGGTAATTTTATTGCCGAGGAAGAGAAAAAATCGAAATTTAGGGAGGATTAATTATGAACGAACGATTTGTTAAACATGCCACCTTCGTCGTCGAGCGGACTTATGCAGCTTCGCCTGCGAAGGTCTATCAAGCTTGGGCCGATCCGGCTGCCAAAGCAAGGTGGTTTTCACAACCCGATATTTTCGAGTTTCATGTCGGAGGACGCGAATATAGCAGCGGTGGCCCGCCAGAGGGGCCCGTCTTTACGTTTGACGCATGCTACCAAGAGATTGTGCCGGAAGAGCGCATCGTCTACAGCTATACCCTGGATTCGGATGACAAACGTATCTCCGTTTCGCTCACAACGGTCGAGCTCATCCCGACCGAGGATGGCACAAAGCTGGTCTTCACGGAGCAGGGGGCATTCTTCGACGGGTATGATACGCCTGAAGTGCGTGAGCATGGGACGAATGAGATGCTTAATGCACTTGGAAAGACACTCGAATAGCGGCTAACAGCATGTTAAACCCCACTGTTCAAAAAATCAGTGGGGTTTAACCAAACTGGATAATAGTTGCGAGAGTGGAGAAATGTTCATAGGTATTTATTACTCTTTCCGACTTATAAACTCATTCGGAACATCTTCACCTTCCGGGTTATTGTTTTTAATTTGGCTAAGACGTCCATTGCGATACTCACCACCATGAACCTTGTTCTGCCGCTGACCATTATTATCTGTACGATCATGCTGATTATGATTATAGTTCTTGTTATTTGCCATTTCGCATTCCACCCTTTTTCTAAGATGTACAACATAGAATGTGTATTGAGATCAGATTTATGCAGATTGGCGGCTGCGAGGACTCTAATTTAGTTGCCTTGTTGGTTCCGCCGTGAAGTAAATCTCGTTATATACCATGCACTTTGTAAACTTCTTAAGTACCTCACATCGGTATTGTCCGTTTTGGAATAAATTTAGGTAGCTATTTTCACTGCGGATATATTTTCCATCATCGTACCAGTTCATAAATCGATTGTTAAATCTTCTTTTCATACAAAAATACGGCTCCATGACGATAACCTTGCCACCTGGTTTCAAAATGCGTTCAAACTCGCCCAAATAGGAACGAATCTGCTCATCTGATATATGGTGTAGAACAGCAACGACAAAGATATAGTCAATGGAGTTGTTTTCTATAGGGATCTGGCGTTCATCAAATACTTCAAAAGTATGGTTGGGGTACAGTCTTTTGGCCAGACGAACCCGATCGATATTGGGCTCAATACCAAGGTACCGATCTGAATGACAAATCGAGCAGTTGGCTCCAGTACCCGACCCAAAATCAAGGATGAATTTATTCTCCAATTGGAAGTGCTTCTGAATATGGTCATGGATATACTTTTTGGTAATCCATTGTGGACGGACAAACCAGTGAAACAGACGCGGAGATAGCGGCATTTCTAACAAGTCACCACCCTTTTTATATAGCACAAAGGTTAATCTGACTCATCGCCCCATTCCTTATACGTAGAAACATTAACCGATTCCCATCGATAAAGACAAATAAACTATTTTTATAAATAAAGCAGCCGGAGTTTGTCATCCGACTGCTTTATTAAGTTCACTCTTCAGGAAAATTATCGAATAGACCTGAGCATACGACTCCATGCATTTCCGTTGAGCCTGCGTCTATATGCCACTCCAATCAGTGTAGCACCCACCCCAACAGCCAATAAAGATATGACGGTTTTCTGATTATTGATTTTGAAAGGGATCATCCGCTGCATTTCATTTCACTCCTTCATCTGAAATATTTGTTCGAGCTCCGAACCATCGTATTATGGGTACGTTATCAACTCTTCATTCAGAAAAAGGATGGGTATAATGATGCTGCAATTTGTTTCCATGTATGATTAAACGTTCCCCTTACTTTCGTTTACGAAACATGCGATTTCGTTTGATATCCGCTTGACCTTTATGCTTTAGCATTTTAGAGGATAAAAGCATAAAGGAGGAGCACATGAAGCGAAAATGGATCGCCGGTTTATTATCCGGCATATTGATTGGCAGCAGCTTTTTTGAGCTTGCGCTTGCAAGCACCCCGGCCTATGCTGCGCCTTCGGGAGCGATGCCCGTATTTATCTCGGAGGTTTATCCCGATGACCGGTCGAATCAGCAAACGATCGACGGCGCGGGTGGGGCCGATCTGTTCGAATATGTTGAGATTTATAATCATTCGGGGGCGCCGATCTCGATTAATGACGAGTTCAACATTCGTTACGACTATAATACGGGCATGAAGACGTTGACGGTGACGGACACGGTCTACGGCAATCCGGATGGGGTGGTCATCCCGGCGGACAGCCCGGCTGTGCTCTGGGTGGAACGGACAAGCTCGTCCATAACCGGGGCGGCAGCCGCCCTGACCGAATCCGATTTTCGTCAGTATCACTCGGTTCCCGGCCATGTGCCGGTATTCAAGCTTCGGGGGCAGGACGGCCTCAACAACACGGACCGCGGCTTATACATAACCCGAAAAGGTGATGACGCCGCCGTGATCAGCGGCTTTTACTATACCGCCGAGGATGTCGGCGACGGCAAGAGCGTACATCTTCAGCCGCCTGCCGGCGGTTCAGGAATGACTCCTTACGCCCGGGAAGCTGCGCCTTCCGCCGGAATTATCGATCCGGGGCAGCTATCGCCGCCTGACAATCGCGTGCCTGATATCAGCCACACGCCGGTCGCTTCGGCCGATCGAACACAGCCGCTGACCGTAAGCGCAAGTGTCTATGACGCAGATGGAGATGCGCTAAAGGTAAAGCTGTTTTACAAAACGGCCGTCAACAGCCCCTACAGCATGATCGATATGGTCGGTCGCGGCGGTGATCAATTTGATGCGGTCATTCCGGCCGATCAGTTGATCGGGGAGAAGCTGCAGTATTATATCGAAGCAGCGGATGGAATTCAGCAGGCGAGATCCGCCGATTATGAAACGGCTTTAACTGGAGGAGCTGCCGGCGGGACCGTTCCGCGCATCCTGATTACTGAACTTCTGCCAAATCCGGCAGGGGATTACCGGATGGGAAGCGGCAACCAGTACGAATACGTTGAAATCTACAATAATTCGAATCAGGTATTGGACCTTAAGGATCACACGCTCTGGTATCTGTACCCGAGTCAGACGGCACCTAAAAGTTGGATGATCCCGGATCATACCGCAATCGAGCCTTACAGCTCAGCCGTCATCTGGTTTGCGAAGGAAGCCGTCACCAACGGCAAAGGATATACAACGACGGCCGACTTCAACCTGCACTTTAACAGCACGCTGAACGATAACGACATTATTTTCTACGATAATTCGAAAGCTTCGGATTTCAATCTTCCGAATTCCCTGCATCGCGGGCTTGCCTTGTCCGCGCCGGGACAAGCCCATTCGTACATTGTACAGGCCTGGTATGATCCCAGCACGCCGGACAGCCCGGACAGGCTGGTCAACACGTTCGTAATGCGGTCGTTCGATATGCCTATCCGGATGCAGGGACGACCATGAGAAGATTGGATAACCGGATGTACGCTAATCCTGGCAGCATTGATCCGGGTCAGGTGCCGCCTGTAACAGGCGTCGACATGATTGCCCCGACGCTCGAGCATGAGCAGACCGCCTATAATTTGGGCAAGGGTCAGGCATATGCAGTTACCGTTACTAGCGACGAGCCACTTGCTTCCGCAGAGGTGTTGATTGGATCAGCCTCCGAGGAGCCAACGGCTTTTACGGATAAGCATGCACTGACGCTTGCGTCCCAGGATAATGGACGTTATGTCTACCAAGGCTCGATCACGCTGAATGAAATCGGGGCCTATCGTTATATCATTGATGCAGTCGACGGGAACGGTAACCGTACGCGGGTCCCATATAACTCCAGAGGCGGGCTTCTGACGGTTAACGAAGGAAGCACGGGGACGGAGCTGCCGGATCCGGGGTTATCCATAACAAAAGGTAGCATGCTGAGCGGGAAGGCATCCTTCTACGCTTACGGCTCCCGCGCCGAGGACGATATCGAAGTTCGCTTCGACGGCAATCCGCTGCCGCTTCGCAAGGCGCTGCCGGGCAAGGTAAACCTGGGCATGCAGACCCGAGGGATCGATCAAATCTACCAAGCGTCGGCAAGCGCACTCAATGCAAGCGGAGAGACTGAATTTTTCGGGCGCATTCTGCCCAAATATATCGACGGCGCATGGTCGATGTTCGATATGGCTCCCGACCTCTTCGTGACCGGAACGACTGTTTCCGTCCATACCGGGAATGAGAATGCACCGTATCAACTCAAAGATCATGACAAGGTATTCGGCAAGAACAACCATGACGATTTCGAAGTGATGAATCTCCATCTCGTGCTCCCGGACGGTTCGGTAGTCAAACCGGATAAGCTGCTGAACTACCTGGGCAACCTCGGCCAGTCGACCGTGGATTACCGGGAGGATACGTACTACGGTTTCGGCGATGCAGATTACGGCAGCAATCCGAACAAGCCGATGATCATCGATTTCCATTTTCCGATTCCGCAGGACAAGTTCACGGCAAGATATGCAGAGCTCGACACCGCTTCGGTAAAGGACGGGGTATATCCTCTGAGCATGTCGATGAACGGACAAGTCTTCCAGTCCATCAACGTGACTGTGGACAATAGCGCTCCCGAGATTGAAAGAATATCGTATGGGGAAGGGCAGTTGTTGACCGACGCCATGCAGCTCAAAGGGCAAATCACGCTGGATGTGGTCGCATCGGACCGTTTAAGCGGTGTAACCGACATTACGGCGGAGCTTGATGGCGAGCCAATCTCACTTCCTTACGAAACGTCTTCCGCGCTGCTTGCACCGGGCGAGCATATTCTAAAAGTGACCGTACTCGACGGGGCCGGCAATTCGGCGGACATTTCCCGTACCTTCATGATTGAAGAGGAGAAACCTCTTCTTCCTGGCGAAGTTTCTCCAGCCGATTTCGCGGAGAACACAGGGTTGAATCCGAGCCTGAGAGCGCGACTCAGCGATCCGAGCGGGGACTCGATGGACGTCCGCTTCTTGGAAGGGGATAAATACGATTTTGCCCGTGAAGACGGGATCGACGGCCATATCAACGTTGCAGACCGGGAGCCGCCGCTTGTACTGGCGCCGGACGGCGAAAAGGGAATCGGCAAGGAGGAGGCCGACAAAGTTGCTTACCCTGACGGGGAGTTTCTTGTTACGGATACGGATTCCGGCTTCCCATATCATCGATTCGAACTCCAGCTGGACGAAGCATGGTCGGAACAGGATACGGTAGAGCTGCATTGGCAAGGACGTACGCTTCCAGGACGCATCGTGACGCTGTATGCATGGGATTATGAGACGGGCAAGTGGACCGCGCTGAAGTCGGCCACCGGTGACGAAGCCGAATCTGACATCACCCTGACAGCGGAAGTGGATCCTAAGCGTTACGTGCGAAACGGCAAAATCCAGGCCATGGCGCAGGATGAAGTGAAGAGCGCGAACGCGCCGTTCAACATTTTATGGTTTACGGACACGCAGTATTACGCGGAATCGTACCCGGACATTTTCGATAAACTGGGTGATTGGATCGCGGAAGAATATAAAAAGGGCTTGTTCAGTTATGTGATCCATACCGGCGATATCGTGAATGTGGCCGACGACGAGAAGCAGTGGGTGGTAGCCGACCGCAACTTGAAGAAGCTGGATGAAGCGGGCGTACCGTATGGCGTCCTCGCGGGCAATCACGACGTCATCATTGACGGTGTGGATTACTCCTACTACGGTAAGTATGTCGGGGCCGACCGGTACAAGAACAATCCTTGGTATGGCGGCGAAATGGATAACAACCGCAATCATTACGACCTTGTGTCGTTTGGAGGTCATGACTTTATTTTCCTGTATATCGGCTTTGGACTAGAGGACACACCAGAGACGATCGCTTGGGCCAACGAGGCGCTGAAGAAGCATGCGGACCGCATCGCGATCGTCGGTATGCACGCTTATCTGGAGAGCAACGGCACCTTGTCCAATATGGCGCAGAGCGTTTATGACCAGGTCATCGCGCCGAACAAAAACGTGCAGCTGGTGCTAAGCGGACATTATCATGCTGCTAACCGGGTCGTGAAGACGGTGACGCATCCGGACGGATCGTCAAGGCAGGTCATCGAAATGCTGGCGGACTATCAGGGAGGACCGAACGGAGGTAACGGGTATCTGCGCCTGCTGAAATTCGATCCATCCTCCGGTACGCTGGACGTGGATACGTATTCGCCTTACTTAGACGATTACAATTTCTTTGACGACGCCATCGAGGATTTTACCGAGCCGTTTGCGTTCAGAGACATTCAAAAACGGGTGGCAACCGATTATTTTGCGGTTAACGTGTACAAGGACGCGCTGATTGGCGAAGAAAAAGACGTGAAGTCCGGAGAAATCGCCTCTACCGTATGGAATGGACGAGAAGCCGGTGAGACGTATTACTGGTATATGGATATTACCGATGAATTCGGCGCTAAGCAGCTTAGCCCGATCTATCGATTTACGACCTCGAAGAAAACCTCTCCTCCGGGGGGCGGGAATGACGGAGGCGGAAACAATGGGGGCGGCGGCGACAACGGAAATAACGGCAACAATGGCAACAATGGCAACAACGGGAACAACGGGAATAACGGAGGCGGCAGTAATCAACCGGGCCAAAGCAAGCCAGATGGAAGGCCGCCAACCACTGGATCTTCCAGTCCGGGAATGATTACGGCGAAAGTCGCCATCAATGGTCAGAGGGCTCAGGCAGCGATCAGCGAAGCAGAGCTCAGCCGTGCCTTCGACAGCGTCGCAGCAAACTCGCGCGGATTCAAAACCGTGACAATTCAATTGGACGAAAGCGCCCGGTCGTTCAACGGCGAAATCGTCATCCAGGTTCCGTCAGCTTACTTGAACAGCAATCATGCGCGGGAACGGATCGAGATCGTAACTCCGCAGGCAACCGTGAAGCTGCCATCCAATATGCTGAACCGTCTGCCGGAAGCAGGGCAGTTGACGAGCCTCGTAATTCGGCCGGGTAATCGAAGCGGGCTTTCCGCGGACCGACTTGCCGGGATTGGGAACAGACCGGTCGTCGAGTTGCTGCTGCAAATCGATGGCAAGACGGTGGAATGGCCGGGAAGCGGCACCCCTGTAACGGTATCGCTCCGTTATGAAGCCAAGGCCGACGAACGAGCGGATCAGCTGCTCGCTTGGGATGTCGATGCCATGGGAAGATCCGCATCTGCTGTGCGGAATGGATATTACAATGCCGAGCTTCGCACCTTGACTTTCGAGACGGACAAGCTTGGCACGTATGCAGTCGCATATAAGCAAGTATCCTATCGGGATGTAGAACCGGGCAGCTGGTATGCAGACGCCGTACATTTCCTCTCTGCCCGAGACATAGTTAAGGGGACAGGGGGAGGAGTATCTCCCGCGGAAGGAGATCAGCCGGGCCGATTTTCTGGTCATGGCCATGAATACCTTCGGGATCATACCAGAGAATACGGATGGTGAAGGTAATTTTGCCGATGCGGGCAGCCGGTACTATACGCCGTATTTATCCGCAGCGAAGAAGCTGGGACTGGTCCATGGAACGGGAGATAACCGGTTCAGACCGGAGGACTCGATCACGCGTCAGGATATGGTCGTCATGCTCCATGCGATCATGGAATCGGCCGGTAGCGAGTTGCCGGGCGGAGATGATAACATCGAACGCTATACCGATGCTAAAGACGTATCCGGTTATGCGAAGGAAGCGATGGACTTCATGTTGGATGCCGAATTGATTCAAGGCACAGGTGGAGGCAAGTTGTCACCGAAGTCCGTTACCGATCGAGGGATGGCAGCAGAGCTGATGTACAACTACTTGGTCAAAAACCGGGAAGCTTCTTAAGAATCAGAATAAAGACGAGTTAGTATCATGTTAATGGATTAACGTAGTTAGAGCGGGAGGAGCCTCCCGCTCTTTTTGTTGCCGTTCGGTTGCGGCTGTGGTTTCAGGCTGTTGTTAAACTAACTGTCAGATTAGTTCAATTAATGTACTATACGTTAGGCACATCAACCATAAGATTTGGTATAAAGTATAATGAGTCGAGGGGGGCGAAATGATGAAAGTGGTCAAAGTTGCTTTTGTATTTGTACTGTTGTTTGCTGGATGTAGTCCAAGTGACTCAAGGGAAATTATCTCCGATTCCATAACCACGCCAGCGATTCATACAGTAACCAATAATGAGTTGAATTCCCGGCACATCATCTATAATCACAACTATGACAATATGGATCGGGGAAATCATGATTTAGAAGGAGAGGTTGTGATTGATTTGCAGTATTATAATGAGCATGCGATTAGCCGAGGTGATATCGTATACTTCAAAAATCCTGAAACTAAAAAGAATCTTGGTGAGTACAGTATTTCTAGAGTAATCGGGCTACCTGGCGAGAAAGTAAAGATTGATAAGGGACAAATCTTTATTAACGGAAAATTGCTTGATACTTTTTACGGAAGAGCACATCGACTGGGTTCTGATCTCGAAAGTTTGAAAAAAGCTTTAGAACGCGTTGACTTAGAAGAGCAAATCCGAAAAAACATTGAAAATAATGTGGATTATTTTCAACAATATAGTATGAAGGAAATCGAGATCCCCGATAGCAGCGTATATCTTGTAGGTGATGATTGGTTCCGCAGTAATGATAGCCGATTGTTCGGTCCATTACCCAAAGATAACATTGTGGGGAAACTGGTGGGTGTACTTGGTAGTTGAGGCATGTAGCCTTGCGCGCTTATAATCCGAATATGTCGATGTAATTGAGCGGCAAATGAGGTTGAGTTCCCTTTAAAATATCTTCCTTGACATGTTCTGGTTATATTATGTAATCTGTTTTTGGATATGAAGGAAAGGGGACTCGTATTCAAATGTGGACTTCCTTGTAATGGTTTGATTGTAGGTGATCGCGTGATTCGACCTTGGCTAATTGCCATAGGTTTGGTGAATCATGCCATCCTCAACCATTTCAAGGGATGCGAGAGACCGTTTATTTCACCCGCTGCGCGAATATGTGAGGTATCCGCTTTTTTTGGTTAAGGCAGCGGAAGCAATTCATCTCCAATGATGAACGATTCTCTTGTCTTCTCTTAACCGTAGGAGGTATTTCTTATCATGAAGAGACTGCAAGGGAAAATTGCCGTCGTCACTGGCGTAAGCCGTCCTGGGGGAATCGGAGCTGCGATATGCCGGACATTGGCTCGCGAAGGTGCTGATCTATTCTATACTCATCTATATGACTATGATAAAACAATATATCCGAATGATGCAGACAAGAGTTGGCCAAATTTATTTGCCGACGAGCTTCGCCAGTTGGGCGTTCAAGCCGCACATATGAATTTGGACTTAGCCGATTCCGGTTCGGCTGTCAAACTGCTGCAAGAAGTCCGAACTACGATCGGGCTTCCGACAATCCTTGTCAATAACGCTACGTATAGCGTCGATGCCGATTTTCGTCAATTAAATGAGGCTCTTATCGATGCCCATTGTGCTGTCAACATGAGGGGGACTTTCATGCTATGTGCCGAATTCGCTCGAATGCTTGAGTCAGAGCAACGTGCACATACCGACGGGTTACCCGGCGGAAGAATCATTAATCTTACCTCTGGCCAAGGAAAAGGCCCAATGCCCGGTAATCTCATCTATGCTGCAACGAAAGGAGCCATCTCCGTTTTTACCGAATCATTGGCTGTAGAGCTGGCTCCGCTTTATATCACTGTGAACGCTATCGATCCCGGTCCTACCGATTCGGGCTGGATGTCCGAAGAGGTGAAGACAGCCCTGCTTCCGAGATTTCCGATGGGGAGGATCGGTCTTCCCGAAGATGCGGCCCGTCTGATCGCTTTTCTAGCAAGTGAAGATTCAGAGTGGATTACCGGACAAATTATTCATTCCAGAGGCGGTTTCTAAAGTGGATTTCTTTTACCGTCTAGCATTGTAACGTACGAGTTACGAGTTCTCATTGTATTATCAGAGAAACATAGTTTAATCAGACAGAAGAAGGCAGCCGATCATTGTGATCGGTTGTCTTTTTTAAGCTAACGGGCAGCATGAACTGATAAAATACTTTTATGAAATAAGACATAAGATGACATAATTATGATTTACAATGAGTGATATATCCCGAAAGGAGCTACAAATCGTGAAACGTAAAATCATTTTAGATTTAGCCGTTACTTTGGATGGTTTTATTGAAGGGAAGAATGGGGAAGTAGATTGGTGCATTATGGACGCTGAGATGGGGTTTGCGGATTTTTTAAATCAAATCGATACGATTATGTATGGAAGAAAAAGTTATGATTTATGGGGGCAGTTCACGCCGGATATGGATCCGTCGGATGCTGAGCAAGAATTATGGTCAAACTATCACAGTAAAGAAAAATATGTGTTCTCCAGGACGCAAACAGGGAGCGATCATAAAGCGACATACATCAATGATCATATCCTTGAAGAAGTACATGCATTAAAGAATAAGCCGGGTAAAGACATCTGGTTATATGGGGGAGCAAGCCTAATTACAACCTTTATTCAGTTAGGGCTGGTTGATGAATTCAGATTATCGGTTCACCCTGTCATCTTGGGAGAAGGAAAACCGTTGTTTATGGATATCAAGCAAAGGTTGAATTTAAAGATGGTGAATACAAAAACATTCTCCTCCGGGGTCGTGCAGCTCATTTATCATTTGGATAGGAATGCAGTTAACCATGTTAACCTCGAGAAGACGCCTTAGTTAAAACATAGCTCTGTCTGATCATTTCACGGATTTCTTCTTCAGGTACGGTGCCGTCAAGAATAATCGAATTCCAATGGTCTTTATTAAGATGAAAGGCCGGGACTACTGCAGTGTATGCCTGCCGTAAGAACTCCAGCATGCCGGATTCACACTTAACATTGATCCAGATATGATCCTCTTTTTCAAAAATCCACGCAAAAACTTTATTTGTATCTTTATGTCGAATCACGGTCCAATTCTTATCACGAAATGGTTGATCCTCATACGAATGGTCCAAACTCAAGCAGTAATCGATGGCTTCCTGTCTACTTCTCATCCCTAAATCCCCCAACCTATAACATATAAAAATGCCGTGAGTTTAACGGCATTTTTGTGCTCTCCTAATCAACAGCAAGCGTAGGACTATTTATAACATAACAAATATGATTGTCGGAGGACAAGCCGTAACTGAGGTGAAATTTCATGGGCATCAAACAAATTCAACGCACACAAGCCTTAGAAACAAACATTCAAGTACATTGCTAAGCTATTATAAATTGATATGGGAAGGATCAACGGTGTGCCGATTTTAACTTAGCACTTGCATCCATGTTGTACAATCCAACTAGATACGTAAAGGAGGAGATCTTTTTGGGAATGGAATATCTTGCTTCCGCGCCGTTCCGAAGCGCAAAGCCCGGCGACATCATTACTTTCGGCACTTACCCGCAGTCTTCTGACGGTGCAGACAGATCCCCGATCCTGTGGAGGGTGCTGCAAAATTCAGGAAGAGAGCTGTTCCTGTTGAGCGAGTACATTTTAGACTGCAGGCGGTATCACGGCGAAAGCGTGGATATGAAATGGCGTGATAGCGTGGATATTACGTGGCATGACTGTGATTTGCGCAAGTGGCTGAATAATGAATTCTACAACACCGCATTTAATGCGACAGAAAAGGAATTCATAAAGACGACGCATTGTGCGGACAACGGAGAAGTCAGCCCGGATACGGAGGATAAAGTTTTTTTGCTTAGCGTTACGGAGATCAAGGAGTTATCTGAGATTCACGGAAAGGAGTTACGGCGCGCCGTTGGAACGGATTTTGCCAAATCGAAAAAAAACGATGGATGCAGCTTATATGTATACGATAAAGCAAATCAGGATAACTACATCATCAGAAACGGCGAAGAAGTCGGCTGTTCCTGGTGGTGGCTGCGAACGCAAGGAAACAAGCCCTCGCGTGCGTTTTTTATCGGTCCAAGCTGCAGTATTCGCAGCTATGCGAATGTAAGTCTCTCCCGTGACGGCGTGCGTCCCGCTTTAAAACTTACTCTGAAATAGAACGGGGCTTTTCCAGATTGGGGAGGCGCTCTAACCCGGCTCTTAAAGAATCGCCGTCGGAAATGTCACAAATCAGCGCCCTATATTGTTTTATGTGTAAAATGCAAAGGAGCTGAGGAATGATGAACGACTTGACATGCATCATTATTGGAGGCGGCCATGCAGGGCTTTCAGCGCTTAAAGCGATAAAAGAAACAACCCGGAACATGACGAATGGACGTCGGATTCGGTTTGTTCTGCTTGACAAGCAGCCAGGTCATGTGCGCAAAATACTGTTGTTCCGTCCGGCCGTAGGTGAGGAAGAGATTATGATTCCTTGGACGCATTATAGTTTTTCAGAAGGAGTCGAATTCGTGCAAGGAACGGTTACGTCTGTGGATAGCGGGGGGAAGCAGATTCAATATAAGGATGCACAAGGAGATGAGGCCTGGGTTCGTTATGATCTTTTAGTCGTAGCGGTCGGCAGCGTCGTGCGGCGCCCTGATCCTGATCGGGGAGGCATTTCTTTAACCGATCAGCAAACCGCAGCAGTCATCCGGGAGCGCTGGCGCGCCAATCTACGGCAAGCTGTTCACGAGACAGATGTTAGGGAACGTAAGCGACTGATGAGCGTCGCAGTTGCGGGAGCGGGTATCAGTGGCATTGAGACATCGGCTGAGCTGGCGCTAGAGATGCAGAAGGAAGCAGCTTTACTTGGACTTCATTCGTCCGAAAGTCTCTGTCTATTTAATGAATGCGCAGGAGCGGTTATTCCCAGAAGCACCCGAGAAAGTGGGACATAAGCTGGAATTGACGCTTAACAAATGCGGAGTGACCGTGCTTCATAATCGTAAGGCGCTAAGAGAGGAAGCAGGCGTGATGACGGTCAGCCATGGTGATCGTCTGCCGGTTGGCCTGTGTATATGGACGATTGGCCTGATTCCGAATCCGGACCTTCGCAGTATGGGCTTGCCGCTTACTCCGGACGGTCAAGTACTGGTGGATGGATCCTATCGCGTGCAAGGGGTAACGGGTGTATACAGCATCGGCGACTGTACGAGAATCGTCGATCCGAGAAACGACATCGCAGATCAAATGACGTGCAAAGAAGGCGGCCTGCAGGGAGAACGACTGGGGAAAATCGTTATGGCCGATTTGGAGGGACGCCCCGCTCCGGTTCACAAGAAGGTTCCCTTAGATTTTTTCTGCATTGGACTTGGGAAGAACCGCGGATTGGTGTGGGGACGCAAACGGGGGGTAAACCTGATTATAACTGGAAAACTTGCGTGGAAATTTAGGAATATTGCATGGAAAGCAGGCAGTAAACTTCTATAGAAAGAAGAGACCTAGCTTGCAGATAAGAGAAGGTGAGAAGCCGAAGTGGAAGAACTGTACGATCAATATAAAGCGCTCTTGTTCACACTGGCCTATCAATTAACAGGTTCTGTGGCAGACGCGGAAGATGCGGTGCAGGACGTGTTTGTTAAGGCGCACGACGTACATCCCGAACGTTTGGAGGAGCCGAAGGCATATTTGTGCAGAATGGTAACCAACCACTGCCTTAATCAGCAAAAATCAGCACGGAAGAGACGCGAAATTTACGTTGGTCCCTGGCTCCCTGAACCGATTCGGACGCCTGAGGCGGATACCATCGAAACAACCGTTGTCCGCTTCGATCTGCTATCTTACGCCATGCTCGTACTGCTCGAGCGGCTGTCCCCGACAGAGCGGGCGGTTTTCGTTTTGCGTGAAGCGCTTGGCTTCGAATATGCCGAAATAGCCGATCTGATCGGGAAGCGAGAGGCGAATTGCCGCAAGATGATGAGCCGGGCAAGAAGCAAGATGGGGGTTTCCGAGAAGGAGCCCGTAAAGAACGACGCAGATGAAAAGGAATGGATAAACCGTTTCCTCGTGTCCCTCGAGCAAGGGAATATCGATCATTTGTTGTCTCTGCTTACCGAAGACGTCATGTTCGTTGCCGATGGAGGCGGCAAAGCCCTGGCGTACAAGCGCCCAATTCAAACGCGCGATTACGTGGCCCGAGTCTTGCTCGACGGGTTCCAGAGCATACAGGGGAAACTTCACCTCGAACCCGTACCTCTTAACGGTGAGACCGGCTTCGTCATCCGTTCGGGGAATGAAATTTTGGCGGCGATATGCATACAACTCCGGCACGGAAAGCTGGCCAGAATGTATGCCGTGCGGAACCCGGATAAGCTTGCTCGGGTTTAGGTCGTCGAGTGCAGCTTCAATCTAATGACCATTTCGATGAATCAGGACATTTCATTGAAGTGGTCGTTTTTTTTATTGCAAATACAACATTTTTATATTAAAATAAACATGCGTTTTATTGCATTTACAACATAAATGAAAACGAGGGAGTCAATGGATGAAAGGAATTCTTCGTGAAATTGGAATGATCGCAAGGGCATTAGATTCGATAAGCAATATAGAATTTAAAGAATATGACCTGACGAAAGGACAGTATCTGTACCTTGTGCGAGTATGTGAAAACCCAGGAATCATTCAAGAGAAGTTAGCTGAGATGATAAAAGTAGATCGAACAACTGCGGCCCGTGCTATCAAAAAGCTTGAACTTCATGGCTTTATTGAAAAGAAAGAAGATCAACATAATAGAAAAATCAAAAAACTCTTTCCAACGGAGAAAGGGAAACATGTTTATCCTTTTATACAAAGAGAACATGATTACTCCAATACGGTTGCATTAGAGGGATTTTCCGAAAGTGAAGCAGAAGCCATGTTTAATCTGCTACAAAGAGTCAGAAAGAACGTTGAAAAAGACTGGGAGTTTGTAAAAAAGGGCAACAAGAGATTGTATTGAATTACTAAATGGAGGAGAAACCCATTGACTTTAAAAATAAGAAAATGCACGTTAGAGGACCTAGGATTACTTCAAGACATTAGTGTTGAGACGTTTAATGAGACATTTAAAGATCAAAATTCACCTGAAAATATGAAAGCCTATTTAGAAAGAGCATTTAACTTAAACCAATTAGAAAAAGAGATATGCAATAGCTCTTCGGAGTTCTATTTTATTTATTCTAATGGGGAAATCGCCGGGTATTTAAAGGTCAACACCCATGATGCCCAAACTGAAATCATGGGCAATGATTCGCTTGAAATCGAGAGGATATATATTAAGGGCATATATCAAAAGCATGGGCTTGGCAAGTTTCTGCTGAATAAAGCCGTGGAGATCGCGATGGAACGAAATAAAAAGAGTGTCTGGCTAGGCGTATGGGAACGAAATGAAAATGCCATTGCTTTTTATAAAAAAAGGGGGTTTGTTCAAACAGGAACCCATTCTTTCTATATGGGGGATGAAGAACAGAAGGACTTTATCATGACCAAAACATGCATAGAGCACTGAAAAGAATTTTAGCTAAAAACGGGTATTGGGCTCGTGATATCGGATGTGGGTTCAAGGCGAACCAAAAGGCAGCTAATCTGCGGATTAGCTGCCTTGTTTTTGTTCATGCAACGTTCTTGGATGTGCATATGGCGATATAGAGAGGATTAACCCAAATCCACGAAACCATCGTGCAATCTGCGGAGGCGATAAGCGTTCATGGCGGATTCACGCAGTTCCTCGAGAATGGTGTAATTGGCCCACGCGCCTGCGACAGCGCCGATCCCAGGGACCATCTGCAGCATCTTCCGAAAGTCCATGGCGTCACGATACTCGATCTGAAATGTCTCCCAGTCCATATTCTGGGCGTAATCGGCGTCAGAGAGCCATTGTTCCTTTTCCATATGCCAATGTTTGATGGAATGGAGCAACCTCGCACGGTTTTCCTGCCCTGAAAAGGTCATTTGAAATACCTTGAGAATGAACACCCGTTCGGAGAAGTGTTTTGTGTCGTAACCGTAAACATGGGACAGCTCGAACAAAAATTTCATTTTGATCGCAATTAATGCTGGAAAATCCACCATGCTGAACATAATGCCGCCAGCACCCGTTCCAGCGCCTTCGGCAACCGCAACTTTCTGGTACAGGGCAAACAACTCTTTCGCTTCTTGATCGGCATTCTCCAATTCCAGAGTATGCTGAACCGGACGGTTAGGCGTATATTCCGCACCGAACAGCGATGTGCGCACGATCGATCGTATGGTTGTCGTAATGATGCTGTGCACCTTCGGGGGAATCAAATGATTGATTCGATTACCGATGGTTTTCGATGTCTTTTCCAGCCATCCCGGCGGTTTGAACATTTTATGTTCCCAGTCGGCAATTTCCCTCTGTACTTTATGTTCGTAATTCATGATCAATCGCTCCTCAAAAATACTTAGCTATATTCTAACGAATATCTCCGTGAATCGAAACAGACTGCGGAAGGGAGGGGACCTCGACTAAAGTCCAGTTTCACATTAGGCGATATTCGGTATCCAGCAGCTTGTTAGAAGACAACTTTTTGATATTTCTAATTGGCAGTAAATAGAAATCTGTGATAAAATATGAATATGCATAATTGATTTAAGTAACTTAATTCAATGGAGTGACTTGGCAGTGGAGGATGAACAATTCAAGATCGGTCTTTCTAAAAAAGACGGTCAGCTCGGCTTCGTCTTTGATCGTGGAGGGCCTCGCGAGGGGGCGGGAAGAAAGGGAATCGGCATAACCAAGAAGATATCCTTGACTCTGACAAAAGATATTTGGGAAGAAATTGATCGTGAGTGTGAAGAACGAGCGATCTCTCGGTCTTCATTCTTTAGAAATATTATGGAGTCCTATTACGCCGCCGCTAATAAGAAAGACAGGTGAATAAGTTGTTAGTGCACATATCCGAGGGACTTACTTGCTAAGGCTGTTCAACATGTCTATAAAGCTGTATCGAGTAATAGTCCGGTATCTAGATTGTCCGGGCTATACATCCATGCCGGAAGAGAAGGGGTATTGTTTAGCGGCAGTAATACAAGTCTTACGGTTCAATATAAGGTTTGTAATACGGATAGTAAAGTTCTTATTCTTAATAAGGGAAGTATCGTCTGCCCAGGCAAGTATCTATTTGAGATCATTCGTAAATTAGAGGATGGGAAAGTGACCTTGGAGGTCAATGAGCACCTTGTGCTAAGCATTAGTTCTGAGAACACACGAGCTTGCCTGAGTGGAATGTCTCCTATTGAATACCCTTTCATCCGGCCACCATATTATCATCAATCAGCTAATTACATAAATGTATCGTGCAACTTATTCATATCTGTGATTAACCAGGTAGCAGGAGCAGCCTCAACATCTGAGGCAAAGCCGATACTGACAGGAGTATCGTTGGAGATTCAAGGGAACCAGCTTAATTTGATTGCTACAGACGGGGTTATACGAATGGCTTCTCTATCAATCTGTATTGAGAACGAAGGAGGGGTCTCTGGAAGCGTTGTAATACCTGGTGAAAATTTAATGGAGATAGCCAAAATGCTGGCTGTTGATGGCCTAACAATGGTAACTATAGAGCTTAATCATCATGAGATCAGATTTATGACGCCGAATCTGCTTATTACTTCGGTGTTAATCGAAGGTATGTACCCTTCAACCAGAAATCTTGTTCCTACTTCTCATGTTTCCGAGATTGTTCTTAACATTAAATCATTAAGACAAATGGTTGAGCGCGTATCTGTATTGGCTGACTATCACTTAGTTACGATGCATGTATCAGAAAACAAATTGGAGCTTACATCCAGTACGCCCGAAATTGGTGATGTAAGTGATGTGCTGCTTTTGGAAGATAAGATCGGAGAAAATTTTAGCATTACGATTAATGTGAAATATCTCATAAGTACGTTACGGTGCATCGAGTCAGATAGTATCCGAGTACGGTTTGCTGGTCGAAAAAGTCCCGTTGTATTGCTTCCAGCCTTGGAAGATAGAGCATGTTTGTTCTTGTTAACTCCTGTCATGACAAGATAAACGATGTAAGGGGATGATTGGGGCAGTCAATCCGATGGGCGGTACATTACGAAGCGAGGTTTAAAAAAGGGGATACTAGATGGAAAATAATCAAGCTGTTCGTTTGGCCATTGAAGAATCTATTCAGTTTCTTGAATTTGCACCGCATTTTACGATGGCTCACGGCGAGTACACTCGACGAAAATGGGATGGAGCTTGGTGGCATATGGCTGCTCTTTATGAAATGGGAGAAGTGAAACGAATCCCCCGGTCCGCTATTGAAAGAGCGATACACCTTCTCAAAACCCAGGTCTGGCCAACTTTTATTATATCCGCCGATGATCATCCAACAAGTGAAAGTGATAAGATGAAGTTGGATTGCTGCCATTGTGAACTTGCCGTATTCTATATGATTCTAATGGGGTATGGCTGTGATTTGGACAAGGAACTGCCTTGGATTCGTGAATGGCTCTTAAAGCATCAGCTTCCTGATGGCGGACTGAATTGCGATCCTGATGCTTATACTCATTCTAAAAAAAGCTCGATTGTCTCAACATTGCCTCCGCTTGAAGCTATCTTATGGCATACTGACCGGGAATTCACCGAACAGGAAGCTGTTTTCTTAGACGAAGGTGCACGTTATTTAATTGAGCATCGACTTGTATGTTCTAAACAAAATGGGAATGTCATCGATACCGATTGGCTGAAACCTTGCTTTCCAAGGTTTTTTGAATATGATATATTGCGCGGCATGTCCTTCTTAGCAGAATGGTCTCGGCGTAGGAACAAACTGCTTCCTGTTGGGTTAATTCATGAAAGATTGGAACGCTTGAATACATCAATGGCAGCAGAGGGTTTGCGTATCGGTAGACAAGTCTTTGATCCGCAAGGCCCGTGGGGTGGGCAAACTTTTTCCTTATTAGAAGCAACGGCAGGCATTGGTGTCGTTTCGCCTTATCTAACCAGACATTTGGATCGAGTAATCGAACGGCTGGGACCGGAATATACCTTACGATCAAAGACAATGGGAAGAGTACCTCAGTAGTAGATGTTTCCAAAGGCATTGCTTACGGACCGTATTGGCTTAATCGTTCTTTTAAACCTGAAACGACTTCATTCGGTATCTCCCTGATCTTAATATCTCGACCTAGGAAAAGCAGCCAATTGGTCATTTCGTTTAATTCTTCTGCATGAAGAACATTGATATAAGTCTTTAAAGTTGCGGTGGTTTGGTACGGATTCGTATAAGAAATTGAAACTTTTAAAGGATGGTATTTTTTGAACTGAGCAATTGCCTTCGGGCCAAGATCAAGGACAAGATTGATGATCTCTTCCTGCTTACTTAGTTGCTCTAGAATCTTTTTCTTACTTATTCTTTTTTTCTCAGGGTATGGTTTTACGTCGGTGAGATTGTCGACAGGAATAATCCACCTCTTCCCCTCCCCTAAGTCAAAACCTTCGATTTGCCATAGGCTTTTTTCACGATAAAGATGCAAGAGATAAATGGGATAAGACTTTAATATCTTCTCTTCCTTGATGGTAACCAATAAATACTTGTCCACCAGAAGGATCTGGATGAGTTTTTCTAACATCGGATGGGGCAGGTCAGACAGATCAAGCAGGTCTGGATTATGAGGGTTGGTCCCTTCAAAAAGCAATAGTTGATTTAACAGAACAAGGTCATCTTGCTGGTTTTCCGAGATGAGACCTAGTAATTTTTCTGCTAAAGATTGACGACTCTTCAGATAAGGGAGTTGTTGATTTCTGGTGGCCATAAAGGCTATAAACAGAGCTTTAATTTCATTATCGGTAAAGCGGACCGTGGGCAGGACAGAGTTGTTCATGACAAAATAACCCCCGTCCCTACCAACTTCAGCGACAAGCGGCATCCCCATGGCTTCAATTTCTCTAATATCTCGAATCGCTGTCGAACGAGAAATGTTAAATTCCTGCATGATTTCAGAAATGGTAAAGTGGGCACGGTTGTTGATATAGCGCATAATGATATTGATCCGTTCAACTTTTTTCATCGGTTCTCCTCTAAACAGTATCATTTTTTGACATGATTTAAGGTTATTATAAACCCATCAAGTGAAAAGACAAATCATTTGATAAAAATAAAAAAAAAGGTAGGGATTGAATATGACAAATTATACGCTTGAGGAAAAAGACAGCTTTATCGTTTTGGGAATTGGGACTGAGCTTCAGAGCGATTATACAGACTATGCTGGTATAAACAAGGAGAAGGCAGACTTTTGGGAGGCAGTGAAACAAGATGGAAGCCTTGATACGTTAAAGGCTGTTGCCGCAAATGACTACATTTTTGCCGTAAACGAAGCGGTCAATAACAAGATGATGTATTATGCTGGCGTCATGACAGAGACATCTCTACCCGAAGCAACGAGGGTTATTCAGTTTCCTAAAGGGGAATACCTCGTAGTAAAAGGGGAAGGGAACACGGCAGATGAGTTGAGTAATAAACTTACTGGCATTGCCTTCGGACAAGTCTTGCCGGAAGCTCAGAATTTTGCCTATGTAGGCGGGCCAAACGCAACGGTAGAGATGGGGCAGCGAGACGGGTTGGTATTTGGTGAGCTGTGGATTCCTGTTGTCAGGAAATAAGTGCATGTTTCGATGCAAGCTTTGCTCGAAGTAGGTCCATGAACCTACGCTCACCAAACTTTTAGGAGGGATGAACATGTCCAATATCGTTGATTTTAACGATGTGTCTACGGCGGGTTTAGAATCTTCACCCGTAGTAGAAGCGCTTGCTGGTTTACGAGCGAATGAAGCCCGTTATTTTATGAACAAATATAAGCATGAATTTACGGTTGTACCAGCAAGCGAAAGCCAGGAGACCCTTGATTATGTAAACCGAATTCTAAAAGAAGAACGTGATATCGAGTTTGCGGCCAAACCGCTAGAAACGTCGCGTTTTCAGGTGGAAAATATCAAATGGGCTTTCGTATTTTATGAAGATGGTCTTGCGGTTAATGTCATGTATACGATTGATGACCCGAAGAAGCGTGCCGTTGGTTTTAAGCTTTCTGAGGGGATGGAGGTACCGCAGGAGTTAGAAGGAAAGTTTAAATTTGCTAGGCAGAAGTCTAAATTAGCTGGAACCATTCGGGGTTCGTTCTTTGTCATAAAAGGAGAATACTGAAGTAAGCAAAAGCACCAAGTGGAGGATTCCAGCCAATTATAATACATAAAAAGAGCAGCGATAATTCGCAGCTCTTTTTATTTGCATGAAACGTGCGACGAAAATGGGTGACGCTAAGATTGCAAGCTGCAGCCAATGCATCGATTAGAATCAACCTCAGCAGTGCTGTGAGATGTACTCCACGTGCCGAGAAGCGCTTTTAGATCTAAGTAGCAAACATGCCAGCGGCTTACCTGACCTTTTAAACTTTGGGCAAGATGTAGCTGGGTCGGAAGAAGCGAGACATCTTAGCCTGATGACAAGAACAATAGTAGTGAAACTAAAAAAAAGAACCTGGCAGTTTTATCAGGTTCTTTTTTATTGCATATAAACGGACGCGATGATATAATCGGATCACGACTGATATTTTATGTATGGACATAATTATCTTATCTTACAATCTAAGTGTATCATGCAGAAAAACTCTTGTCAAATGTTTTTTCTCAAATTAATGGTTAGGAGAGATGTTGAATGCGTTCGTTGGTTCTCGATTTTCAGGAAATGGACAAAAAGCAGCTTGGGCTCGTTGGTGGAAAAGGGCTCCATTTAGGGGAATTATCAAAAATTGAGGGAATACGAGTTCCCGAAGGATTTTGCGTGACAACCATAGGATATCAAAGAGCCATCGAACAAAACGAAACGTATCAAGCTATGCTCAATCGACTAACCATGCTATCAGCAGAGGATCGAGATCAAATGGTTGAAATCAGCAGGAAGATCAGACAAACCATTATGGAGGTAGAAATTCCATCCGATGTAGTGACAGCAGTAACTCGCTATCTCTCCAGGTTTGGCGAGGAACAGGCTTATGCCGTACGATCCAGTGCAACTGCTGAAGATTTACCGCATGCCTCTTTTGCGGGTCAACAAGACAGCTATCTAAACATCATCGGCGTCGATGCCATCTTGCAGCATATCAGCAAATGCTGGGCTTCCTTGTTTACAGATCGCGCGGTGATCTATCGCATGCAAAATGGATTTGACCATCGTCAAGTTTATTTATCCGTAGTCGTTCAAAGGATGGTTTTCCCCGAGGCTTCAGGGATATTATTCACCGCTGATCCGATGACTTCTAATCGAAAGCTGCTATCCATCGATGCCGGTTTCGGACTTGGAGAAGCACTGGTCTCTGGCTTGGTATCTGCCGATGGTTACAAAGTACGGGAAGGAGAAATCATCGAGAAGCGGATAGCAGCCAAAACATTGGCGATCTACGGACGAAAAGAAGGCGGAACAGAAAAAAAGCAAATCGATCCCGATCAGCAAAAGTCACAAACACTTACGGATGAGCAAATTTTACAACTGGCACGCATCGGGAGACAGATTGAGGCTCATTTTGGCCAACCCCAAGATATCGAGTGGTGTTTGGCCCAGGATACCTTCTATATTGTCCAGAGTCGGCCAATCACGACGCTATACCCGATACCTGAAGCGAATGATCAAGAAAATCACGTATACGTATCTGTCGGTCATCAACAAATGATGACGGATCCCATGAAACCGCTGGGATTGTCTTTTTTCCTGCTAACGACTCCTGCACCCATGCGTACAGCTGGCGGAAGGTTGTTTGTTGATACTACGGCTATGCTGGCTTCACCGGTTAGCAGAGAAAATGTATTAAATACCCTGGGACAATCCGATCCACTCATCAAAGACGCTCTTATGACCATCTTAGAGCGAGGAGATTTTATAAAATCGCTACCCATCGCTGAAAATGAACAGACTCCCGGAAAAAACAATATATCGTCTGCGGGTTATCAAACGCCAATCGACCACGATCCGACAATCGTTTCTGATTTAATGGAACGTACTCAATCATCGATCGAAGTGTTGAAACAAAACATCCAAACGAAATCCGGATCCGATTTATTTGATTTTATATTGGAAGATATCCAGGAACTGAAGAAGAATTTATTTGACCCACAAAGCTCGGCTGTCATCATGGCTGCAATGAATGCTTCAACCTGGATCAACGAAAAAATGAATGAATGGTTAGGCGAAAAAAACGCAGCCGACACGCTTTCTCAATCCGTACCGGGCAATGTTACTTCGGAAATGGGTCTGGCGCTGCTGGATGTTGCAGACGTCATTCGTCCTTATCCGGAAATCATTGATTATTTGGAGCAAGCAAAAGATGATCACTTTTTGGATGAACTGGTTAAGTTGGATGGTGGACAGGAATCCCTTGACGCGATCCTTGATTTTCTCGACAAATATGGCATGCGATGTGCTGGAGAAATCGATTTAACAAGAACTCGTTGGAGTGAAAAACCAATTGCGCTTGTTCCGTTGATTCTGGGTAACATCAAAAACTTCAAGCCTAATGCCAGCCATCGGAAATTCGAGCAAGGGCGGCAGGAAGCTTTGAAAAAAGAACAAGAGCTATTAGATCGATTGAAACAATTGCCGGACGGTGAAGGAAAAGCCCAAGAAACCAAACGAATGATTGACCTCATTCGGAATTTCATGGGTTATCGGGAATACCCGAAATACGGTATGGTGAATCGTTACTTTATTTATAAGCAGGCTTTACTGAAAGAGGCTGAACGACTCGTACAAGCGGGCGTTATTCATCATAAGGAAGATATATATTATCTCACTTTTGAAGAGCTTGACGAGGTCGTACGCACAAATAAACTGGATAACCCGGGTTCCATGGTCGAGCAGCAAGCAAAGCTTGCGATCAGACAGATGATCAGCAAACGAAAAGAGGAGTACAACGTATTTGAAAAACTAACTCCTCCGCGCGTGATCACGTCGGATGGTGAAATCATCGCAGGGGAGTACAACCGAGAAAATATCCCAGCCGAAGCTATTGTCGGCCTGCCTGTTTCTTCCGGAACGGTCGAAGGACGAGCGCGTGTCATCTTAAACATGGAAGACGCCGATCTCGAGGAAGGAGATATATTAGTCACCGCTTTTACCGACCCTAGCTGGACGCCTCTGTTTGTATCGATTAAGGGCTTGGTCACCGAAGTGGGCGGACTGATGACCCATGGAGCCGTTATCGCGCGTGAATATGGCTTACCGGCCGTTGTCGGCGTGGAGAATGCTACCAAACGGATAAAGGATGGGCAGCGCATTCGCGTACATGGGACTGAAGGCTATATTGAAATATTGTCATAGCTCAGTACGACAAGTGATGGCATTCGCCACAAGACCACAATCAACAGTATGTAAAAGAAGTCGCGCAATCCGCGGCTTTTTTTCATTTTACGCTGGAAAAGTTGCAAACGTCCCGGCATTTTTAATATTTATGACAATAACTGTCACTATTATCAATCATAATAGGTTCAAAGCCTAAATGCGCTTAGGTATTAGCTCGATGTCATCTGTTAGAATCCAAAAAATGAAGCTAAAGGAGCTGTTTAGAAATGACGTTACAATTCATTCCCTACATTATGCTGGACGGAAACGCCAATGAAGCGATTGCGTTTTACGAAAAAGCATTGGATGCTAAAGTCTTGTCAAAGCAAACTTTTGGACAGGCACCCGAGAGTATCCAGAACACCATGCCATCAGATGTAAAGGATAGAGTGGCTCACTCCGTTTTAAGGATCGGGGAAATTGAAATGTTTGTAGCCGATACGGAACCTGGTCAGCAAACGCAGCCGGGAGATCGGTTGAGCATTTG
The DNA here is from genome assembly GCF_056173265.1 of Paenibacillus sp. QJM3NY_38. Classification (NCBI taxonomy): domain Bacteria; kingdom Bacillati; phylum Bacillota; class Bacilli; order Caryophanales; family Paenibacillaceae; genus Paenibacillus; species Paenibacillus sp. QJM3NY_38. Next base: position 3,845,280 of record NZ_CM149665.1, on the reverse strand, counting down.
CATTACGACAAACGATATTGAAAAATCAGAACAATTTTATGGGGCGTTACAACAGGGAGGACAAGTGATTACGCCATTGCAAGAAATGTATTTTAGCCCAGCTTACGCAATGGTTACTGATCAGTTCGGAATTACCTTTCAAATTTTTACTACAAGGTAACACAAATGAAGAGCTGGCCTGCTTTCAATCTTCCGGTACATGTCGGCGCGTAACCAGCTTTCACCTATTCTCCTGATCCGGATTTTCGTATATATCCTTCTCGTTACGGGTAATTAAATTACTGACAGCACACACACCAACCGTGTGACTATGAAGCGGGAAAGGGGATCGAAACGAATGAAACGGAAATTGTTAATAACGGGAGCGGCAGGCACCATTGGAAATGTCATTTACAACAGGCTGCTCAAAGACAACCGGTATGAGGTTGTTGGAGCGGATATACAGGCGGACGAGAAGCTGGGCATTGTACCAATGGACATCGGAGACGAAGCGCGGCTGACGGAGCTGACGCAAGGAATTGATACGGTGCTTCATTTTGCCTGGATCAAGGACAAGGGGGATTTTCTTGGTAAAGTGCTCGGGGGAAATGTGAGCGGTGCCTACAAGTTATTTGAGGCGGCGGTGCAAAATAGTGTGCGCCGTATCATATTCGCCAGTTCGAATCATACCACCGGGTATTACAAGACAAATGAGATGGTAGGGCCCCAAGATCCATACCGTCCGGATAGTTTTTACGGACTCAGCAAATGTTATATCGAGCTGCTGGGCCGACTGTATTCGGACCAAGGCAAGATCTCTTCGTTCAATATTCGGATTGGCAACTTTCCTGGGGACAATCGTCCTCATTCAGAACGTGCGAGGCATATCTGGATATCCGAACGCGATATGCTCCAATTAATCGTTTGTTGCATTGAAGCAGATGACGAACTGAAATTTTTGAATCTGTACGGCACCTCTGCCAACAGTGATAACTACTACAACATCGATTATCTGGAGGAACTGATCGGATACAAACCTCAGGATGATGCGACAAAGCTGCTTGAGCTGGCCAAGGCAGCGGGACGCAAAGTGCGTGAGGATGAGACGATCTATCAGGGGGGACAGCAACAGTAGCAATTGAGCAATGTGACAATGTTGTCACTCGGAATGAAATAATGTTATATGAATCGATGGGAATATATAGATGTCCCCCTTATACTGGAAATGTTAGATTTCCAAAGGGGGATATGCACTGATGACTGATATAGTTAAAGCAATCATACTCGGCATAATAGAGGGTTTAACCGAATTTTTACCGGTATCGTCTACTGGACATTTAATTTTGGCGGGCCATTTGCTAAGCTTTGAGGGAGACGCTGCCATAACTTTCAAAATTGTTATACAGTTGGGTGCAGTAATGGCCGTTCTCATTCTGTATTGGAAAAGGTATTTGGCGATTGGGACCAATCTGATTCGAATGGACTTTTCCCGTAGTCGAGGATTAAATGTTATACATATGATTTTGGCTATGTTACCGGCGTTAATTGTATATCTTCTGCTCAAGGACACAATAAAAAGCCAATTATTCGGCCCAACTCCAGTCTTGATCGGGCTAGTGGCCGGTGGCGTGTTAATGATCATTGCAGCACGGAGTAGGAGAACCGAAACCGCTGATACGATGGATCGGATTAATTATAAACAAGCTTTCGGGATTGGCTTGTTTCAGTGTCTGGCTTTATGGCCGGGATTCTCGAGGTCGGGTTCGACGATTTCAGGCGGACTTTTACTTGGCACCAGCCAAAAAGCTGCCGCAGATTTTACGTTCCTAATCTCCGTGCCTGTTATGTTTGGTGCAAGCTTGCTAGATTTATATGATAGTCGGGATTTGTTGAGTTCTGATGATTTCGTCCTAATGTTTATTGGCTTTGCAACATCCTTTCTTGTGGCCATGATTGCCGTCGTGACGTTTATCAAACTGATTAAGCGACTTCGGTTGGAATGGTTTGCTCTATATCGTTTTGTCTTAGCGGCTCTCTTCTATTTGATCATCCTGCGGTAACCCGTCTTGATATTGGATGGTTGATGAATTCTATTCCGCTATCATTAGTCAAACACACGAAATGAGGGAGCGCGTGGTGGTTGAGGGGAGTATCTGAAGATAGCAAGATGAAGCGCAGCTGAGATGCTGCGTTTTCCCATATATACCGATAGTCATTTCTACCAAGAAATCAGCTGGATGTTAGAACAAGACGGTGATGCGATCATTTATCGGTTAGGAAGCGACTCGCCTGCTATGACAAAAGAGCAACTGATGAAAGCCGCAAAATTGTTTCTATGGTGATAAGCCTTTACATTAATACTGAATAGCGATAATCCAGATTTACAGGCTGCTGTGGCAGCCTGTTTTTCGTTTACCAACCACTTTCTTGTCAGAGGCCTAATTTGTACTAAAGTATCTGTTTTATCTTACCTATTCCTGTCATATTAATTCTAAAAGGTAGGTGTTATAGGGAGGTTGTTCATGTTGAGGAAGCGTACAAATTCAGGTAGAAGGTCTGCAGTAATTACTGGGGTGTTATTAATAGTCGGATTGGTTACAGGTATATTTAGTGTGGTTCCTGTTATAGATGGGGTAGATTACCTTGCCAAGGCTTCTACAAATGAGAATGAGCTACTAACTGGAGCTTTTTTTCAGTTGTTGATGATTGTTGCATATGTTGGTGTTCCTATTATAATGTATCCGATTTTAAGTAAGCATAATAAAGGTTTAGCTCTTGGATCGGTTGCTTTCGGCATTATTGCGGGTGTGTTCATTATTATTGGTGTAATCATACTTCTGTTGCTATTGACATTAAGCCATGAATTTGCAAAAGTTGGAACGCTGGATGTATCGTCTTTTCAGACCCTGGGTGGGTTGTTAAGAGAAGGACGAGATTTGGTGAATCATGTGGCAACAACACTGGCGTTCGTTTTGGCTATGCTCTTGTTTAACTGCATATTTTACCAAACGAAATTAGTTCCACGCTGGTTGTCTGTCTGGGCTCTTATTGGCTCTACATTGTCCATATTGGCAAGCTTATTATTTATGATCCACTTCATCGGTCTGGATGCAACCTATATGATGTTGAACATTCCAATAGCCTTTCATCAATTGGTTTTGGCTATATGGCTAATCATTAAAGGATTCAAGCATAATACTATCGGATAAAATTATGGATTAATCCCAATTTAAAGCATAGAGCTATACGGTAATCCCATGTGAATAGGATGAGACGGTTAACAAATAATAAGTAAATTCATGAAAGCATGAGATACCTTCGTAACCAACTGCTTGGAGTAAGGAATGAATACTCTTTAAGACGTCAGATCAATATTAGCAATTTCCTTCATCATTGAATCGGTAACAGCCATTAGCTTGCAAGAGGGGGATTAGTTTGTTTCGTTGGATGATTCGCAAGATGACGAACGGTGTAATGGACGAGATTGTGGACCATTATATAAAGGGTATGATACAAGATCCATATACGGAACATGCGTTTTCCATGTTTACAACCATACAAAAGCTGACGCCGCGGGCAATCATTGAAGCCGGGATGCGGGCGGAAAGCGGGAAAGCAATCAAGCGCACTTTGGGGAGTCCGATAATGTTATCCGACTGGCATAAAATTTTGCTTAACCCCGTACATATGTTCCGCCTGCCCACGGAGGACAGCGTGCAAATCCAAACAGGCGTCACAATTGGTCCTCAAGCGAAAAAGCCACTAAATCTAGAAATTCCTATTCTCATCAGCGGCATGTCATATGGTGGAGCACTAAGTTTGAAGGTAAAGGTCGCTTTGGCTCGTGGTGCCAGTATCGCAGGTACGGCAACCAATTCTGGAGAAGCGCCTTTAGTCGATGAGGAACGAAGGGAAGCCAAGTTTTTCATCGGCCAGTTTCATCGCGGCGGGTGGATGAACGACGATAAATCTCTCCGGCAATTGGACGCTATAGAAATCCAGCTCGGTCAAGGGGCCCTCGCGGCCGCTCCGATGTCGATGGCGTCGGAGCAGATTGAAGAGGATTTGCGGATCGCCAAAAAGCTGAAACCCGGGGAAAATGCCGCAATTCATACCCGTATCTCGGGAGTAAACAAAACGGAGGACATGATTACACTGGTGCAGGACTTGAAAAATAAATACGGAGTGCCGGTTGGGATTAAAATCTGTGCGACTCATTTTATGGAACGGGAGTTGGAGGTCGCCATTCAAGCGGGAGTCGATTATTTTGTCGTGGACGGTGCGGAAGCAGGAACGCAGGGAGGTCCGCCGACACTTCTAGATGACGTCGGGCTCCCAACGTTATTTGCGCTCGCAAGAACGGTTCAGTATTTGGAAGAACGCGGGGTTAAACAAAGCATTTCCGTCATCGCTAGTGGGGGGTTAACGACGCCGGGACATTTCCTAAAGGCAATGGCGTTAGGGGCGGACGCGGTCTATATCGGTTCAATCGCCTTAATAGCCCTACAGACGCAAGCGGCTAAGGCGCTGGCGACCGAACAACCGCAGCAAGTTCATATGGATTGGCGTAAGTTCAAAGAAGGATTGGATGTTGATAAGGGCGCCGAACATTTGGCTAAATTCCTCAAATCGTCTGTCGAGGAAATGAAATTAGTCGCTTATACCCTTGGGAAAACGGATTTGGCACAAATCAACAAAATGGATCTGGTTACAGTGGACCGGGATTTAGCCCAAGTACTGCGGATCGATTATGCCGGTTTCCCTCCAGGAAAGCCAAAACCATCCACAGCAACCAACGTTATACCGGACGTAACGGAAACGATAGATCCGGATGAACCTCTGCCTCTACAGTAAACTCCCTTATTCATTGGGGGCTCCCACTATAGTTGATTAAACAAAACCCGCTCAGCATTTGGTTCTATCCCAAGTCAAAGAAAAAATGAGCTAGGCCTTCTTTGCCTGAGCTCATTTTTCTTTTTTGGTGTATTTTTCGAACATAAATATATGTGTAGTGGCTTATATGTTTGTTTTCGATAAAGCAAGCTGATCATCAGGCAGCGCCTTCGATGAACCATCGTTATGAAGAACACTACGCCATGAATACCTCGGTTCATATCCAAGTATATCCCTTGCCTTATCAATTGCCATCAGCGTCTCATGTCCCTGAACCTCTCTCTTTAAGGACACATTGGGAAAAAATCGTTTGACCAAATCCTGGCTAAGATCCGGCATGATGGTGTCCGGGGCTGTGATATGGAATACCTGATTTCCTAAATTGTCCTTCTCTATTGCAAGAAGACAGGCTTTAGCTGCATCTCTTACATCGCAATAGGCCCAGGCGTTTTTCTTTTGAATATCCTTTTGTTCATCATTCCAATGCATGATAGGGATTTTTTCATACTCATCCGGTTCATACATATTCGCGAAGCGAAGCGTGACGAGCTGTTGATTCGTAAGTTTATGATACATGCCTGTTAGGTGTTCCGTCAGCAGTTTCGCCATGGCATAGGATGACTTCGCGGTAGTTGGATGCTCTTCATCAACAGGGAGGTAATCCAGTTGCTCCGGTACAAACGGATAGCCCAAAACCGTTTCGCTTGAAGCCCATACCAGCTTGGGAATTTTAAAATCTTTACATGCTTCTAGAATGTTAAAATTAACGAGCATATTATTCTCGAATATCGCTTGGGGTGTATTCCTTACATCAGTTGGGATATTCCCAAGATGGACAACGGCATCACTTCCCATTAAAAGCTGACAGACTTGACCATAATCACGCAGCTCAGCTTGAATAAAGTTTTTTGATGCTGATTCTTCCCGTAGTAATCGATCGGTGGCTACTACATCATGGCCAGCTTCCAATATGGTTCTTACCGCCCAGCGGCCGATTTTTCCGGCTGCTCCTGTCACCACTACTTTCATCATTTCCCACCCCTTATCATATTTCCGTCACAGCAAGTTGACCTTAAATCGCTGTTAGACTTCCCGTTACTTTATGGTTTTATTACTCTGCAGTTACAGAGCATACGATATTTTTAAAGAACTTCATGTTTTTAATAACCCCGTCTTGCCCTGAATCGAGGACAAAGTTGGGACCTCACTGGCTGTTATGATAATAAATACGGCGAATTCCACTTATAATCATGCGAAGCAAGGGAACGTCAATTGGGTGGTATTTAAGCACTCAACCTCAGTTAAGAAGTGATTTTGAATAATCGTCCCAATTATAAAACAGCCTCCGTTTGTTGTGTCCAACTCAATGGCAAGAAGTTACCAGATTAACCTAAGTGAAAACGAAAGAGCTAAATCCAGAAATCCACATTCTGCATGACAACTTTTATTGTGAGAGTAACTTTTCTAAAGATATTCGCGTCTCTATTGTAGCTTCAAAAAATTACAATAAGTAGGTGAGAATTCTTTGAAAATAAAACATTGGAAATATGCGGTTGCCGTTTTATTTATCATGTCCGTGCTTTTACCGCTGGGAGCTCAAGAATCTCATGCAGCTTCCAAGTACGTCGAGCTGGAAATGCAATGGGAAGACGGTCGTAACAGTCATATTGAGACGCTTCATAAGGACGAAGTGACTTATGGGAGTTTTTTCTCTCTAGGCAGCATGGCAGGTCTCCATTGGGGGATGGAGAATGACAATACGGCGGTACTGAAGAGGGATCAGAAGCGCATTGTTGTACACTTGGGAAGCAGCATTGCCGATGTAGATGGGGTTAAAGTGGATATGGGCAGGGAACCTGTGTGGTATATCAGTCACCTTTATGTGCCGATTAGATTCCTTGCAGCTGCTTTGGATGGGGAAGTGGCCAACCGGGATACAAAGACGGGGAAGGTAACCGTAAAAGGACTCAATAATTACACAGATACTTTTTATGGCAGCATGATGGGATACAGCTATACCATACACGCAGCAAAAGGGGATCTTGAAATTACGAATGCTTATACCGGGCAGAAAAATACGATTCCGCTAGGTATGAAGGACATTAATGTGAATAGTCATGATCTCACCTTAAACTTCAAGTGGACTTCCAAGAATCTACTTATTGCATTTATTGAATATTCGAATCGAATGACTGAAGAATATGATCTATATACGTTGGTATTCAAGAATCAAGGGCTGATTCGCAAATCCATTGCTCACGGGTTAACGGAGCAGCATGAAACCTTGAAGTCGGACGGTACCATTCAGCTCATTGATGATAGAAGTATCCGTATTATTGATGATGGAAGCGGCGAAGTACTTAGCGTGATTCCTCGGTAAAACACACAATCGGTTGATTCCCTATGTGGCGTTGACCGGAAAGAAGGTTTTTTTGTGTGGTGATAGTTGTGTGAAAGATTTATCGTTTCAGCCGGATAAATTGCGAAGAGAGGGATGATGTAATAATGACAGGACCGAATCCAAATGAGAGATATCCTATACCCGGAGATAACAATCTTCAGTTTATCAAGAACACGATTACAAAACCTAATATTATCGCAGGGGATTATTCATACTACTATGCCTTAAACGGAGAATCATTTGAGGAACAAGTATTGTATCATTATGAATTCATTGGAACTAAATTAATGATCGGCAAGTTTTGTTCCATTGCTTCCGAGGTCAGATTTATGATGGATGGAGGGAACCATCGGATGGACGGTTCTACCTTTCCATTTAATATCTTTGGAAACGGCTGGGAGAAATTCACTCCATCTTTGGATCAATTGCCGATCAAGGGAGATACGATCATTGGAAATGACGTGTGGATCGGAAGGCGTGCAACGATCATGTCGGGTGTAAGGATTGGCGACGGAGCTATCATTGCCGCTGAAGCTGTCGTTGTAAAGGATGTGGAGCCTTATACGATCGTTGGAGGCAATCCAGCGAAGGAGATCCGCAAGCGATATTCCACCGAAGTCATTCAAGAGTTATTGGATATTAAATGGTGGGATTGCGATATCGAAGTCATCAATCAATATATTGGCGCAATTGTAAGCGGAGATATGGACTTGCTTAGAAAAATGAGACAAAATTAGCGCCCTTTTTTATTGAAATATGGCCATTTGATATGATGAACGTCATGGGCGAAAAAAGGTTCTTAAACGAATGTAGAGACCTATGTTGTCCTAGGAGTTTAGAGGTAAATGACCGGTTGAACCGCCGGTCATTTTTTTCGTTTAGGATGAGATAAAGGCAACGTTTACAGAACGTGAATGGCGGAAAGCTCAAACATCGGGGAAAAAGCCACGAACAGGTTTGTGTTCTCGCAGCCCCTGAAAAGGGTTCTATTTGTGGTTGTTTATCTAGGAATGTTAACTCAAAATAACAACTCATGTTACCGATGATTGGTAGATAATCCGAATGAGAATAGTATAATGCGAAATAGGAGGAGGAGTAGAGAGAGTGATACATAGTGAAGGAATAATTTTACTGGTACTTGCAATCATTGGTTTAATTGTTGCAATTACCCTAGTCATTTATGCTTATCTAAATATGAATTATGATAAAAAACCATTAAAGCAAACATATCGTGCCGGCTATATAGAAAAACAGGTGACTCTTGATGATGGAACGATATTAAATTACGCTGAAGGACCGGATCATGGACCGGCACTTCTGTTAATACACGGGCAGTCCATGCAGTGGGAAGATTATGCTAGAGTACTTCCGGAGCTCGCTCAATATTATCATGTATATGCAGTTGATTGTCACGGGCATGGAGAGTCCAGTCATGATGCTTCAAAGTATACGGCTGTTGCTATGGGAAAGGATTTTGTTTGGTTTATTGATAATGTCATAGGTGAACCAGCCGTGGTATCAGGTCATTCTTCCGGCGGTATTTTAGCAGCATGGATTGCAGCTAATGCACCCGAAGTCGTGCAAGGCATTGTTTTGGAGGACCCGCCGTTTTTTAGTGTGGAGCCGCATGAAATGCAGAAAACATTTGTCTGGCTTGATAGTTTTGAACTCATCCATAACTTTAAGAATCAAACCATTGAAGATGATTATGTCGTGTACTACATGGAAAACAGTTATTTATGGGGAAAGTTTGGTGATTTAAGAAAACTTACTGCAAGGAGTACAAGAGGGTACCGGAAAGCACATCCTGGTGAGCCGTTGAAGTTATGGTACGTCCCCTATAAATGGATACATGGCACACATTATTTAGATCAGTTTGACCTCGATTTTGCTGAGACTTTTTATACAGGTGATTGGTTTAAAGGATTTAATCAGGAGGAAACCTTGTCCAAAATAAACGCTCCTTCTGTATATATTAAGGCAGCCACACAATTTGGCGAAGATGGAGTGCTTTATGCGGCAAACCGTGATGAGGATGCTGAAAAGGTACACAGCCTTTTAAAAGGAAATGAGATGATCTCGATTAAATCCGGGCATGATATTCATTTTGAGAAGCCGGATGAATTTATAACGATTTTGGTTGATTTTTTGAAGAAAATAAAATAAACCATGGTTACATTGAAAGCCGGTACCCAGGTTAATCCTGAGTAACCGGCTCTCTATTTATATATACCCGTTCAGGGAGAAGAGCTTTTTAAAAATAATCGCATGAAAATTTTGAAAACTCAGCCATAGAGCCTTCTCCAAAGGCATATAAACCGATGAGTACGCCTGTAAATCCTCCCGCAACCTCAGAGGAAAGGTATCTGGTTTGCGCCGTTCCCAAGAGAATGTCCTTGCCGTTAGCGTGAATGAAGAAGCTGTAGCGCTCATGACCTGCCCGTATCTTTAAGGTCGCATGATTGACATTCCCCAGTTCTACTTTAGATTCGATGGATTTAATGTCACCGATATTCAGGCGCTCGATCACTTTATACACGGTCTCCTCTTTACGTACGGCTAAATCGTAATGATGATGTTCATCCAAATAAAGCGTGATGCCGGCTTCTCCGCTCGTAAGCTGTACATCGCATGAGATTTCCGCGTTGAAGTCTCTTTGGCGAATGCCGATAAATGTGGGGGACACCGGCATATCCAAGCTCACCCCGGTCCCTTTAAGCTGAACCTTATCGATTTCTAACCGATAGTTTTCTGCAGCAGGATGGCGGAGGAAGCACCAGTCCAGATTCCAGTCCGTGTTCTCGAACGTAAAGGTTTTTTTCTCCTGCTGGACGACATGATTGGAGATCCGATCGGTCTCAAAACTCGTAAGGACGGTGCCGTTATGTCCTGCCGTAAACCAGCCATCCTCGCCAAAAGTAACCGGTGTTAAGAAAACTTCGCGACCAAGATGGTGGTAGGTAAGCCATTGGCCGATTTGACGGAAACCCAGATGGAGCATCCACCAATGGCCTTCGTTGTCTTGAATCAAATCGCCATGGCCAACTCCCTGCAGCTCATATCCACCCAGATTGCGATTGGTCAGTACGGGATTGTTCGGATAGGCTTCGAACGGGCCGGAGATCGAATCCCCCCGTGCATAAGTGACCATATGTCCATATTCCGTACCGCCTTCAGCTGCCATGAGATAGTACTGGCCATTGATTTTATACATATGAGGGCTTTCCAAATATCGTCCGCCCGTTCCTTGCCATATGGAACGACTTGGCGACAGCTTGTCGCCCGATTCAATGTCAATTTCACACTGAACAATGCCGCCAATCCCGTTATCGTCTTTTCCGTTGCTCATAAAGAAGACTTTTCCGTCTTCAAAATACAAATCGGGATCGATCCCCCCTTGATCCACCTCAATCGGTTCGGACCATTCACCGTAAATATCGTCCGTCCATACATAGAAATTTTGACGCGTGGTGTCGTTGGTCGTGGTCATGTAGAATCTCCCGTTGTGGTGCCGTATCGTGGGGGCGAAAACCCCGCCGGAACTGCTTACCTTGCCGAGCTGAATCTGACTCTCTCTGGTTAGGCAATGACCGATTTGCTTCCAGTTAATCAGGTCTTTGCTCTCAAAAATCGGAACACCGGGGAAGTACTGAAAGGAACTGCATACTAAATAATAAGTATCTTCTACTTTGCATACACTGGGGTCAGGATAAAATCCTTTGATGACCGGGTTATGGTATTTCATAAGTCCACCTCTTTCATAAATTAACATGTATATAAATTTAAAGTGATTCGCAGCTAAGGAAATTAAACACCATGGGTTAAAGTCTTGCAATGGATTTGGTTTGAAGATTCATGTTAATTCTATTAAATTAATATATATGTGATTTCAACAGATACGAGGAGATTATGATGATCATCAAAGCAAACGGGGAACCGAAATTCATGCCGCTATATGAAGCCTTAGCCAGCGAGGTCAGATGGAACATCATGAGTCTCATTGCCGATCACGAGCTGAATGTGAAGGATATTGCCAATCGATTGGAACTTAGTCCATCGATCGTCACCATGCACATGCGAAAACTCGAACAAGCCGGACTCATCGGAAGTCGTAGGGTACGACAGGACGGAGGCACGCACAAAATGTGTTTCCTCAAACAAAAAACCATCGAGATTGAGCTGCCTTTTGCCAGCCAAACCCCGAAGATCAGAGAGCAGCGTATTTCAGTCGGTCATTACACCGCATTTGAGGTCCATCCGACTTGCGGGCTTGGTACGCGTGAGAAAGAAATCGGAATTTGGGACGACCCGCGATACTTTCTCGATCCCGAGCGGGTACACGCCGCCATTCTGTGGTTTGGGTGGGGCTATGTTGAGTACAAAATGCCTAACTTTTTACTAGCCGATCAATCCGCCGAATACATTGAAATCTCCATGGAAATTGCTTCGGAAGCTCCAGGTTTAAGAGACCATTGGCCATCGGATATTGATTTCACATTCAACGGGATCCCTCTTGGGACATGGACAAGTCCGGCTGATTTCGGAAGAGCGGCTCGAGGGAGATTTACACCTGATTGGTGGCATCGAAATGTGAATCAATACGGGTTATTGAAAACGATCCGGATTGATGCATCGGGTACGTACATGGATAATGAACGGATGTCAGAGGTGACCCTCGGGGATATCAAGCTGTGGGAACCGTTCTGGACGATTCGTTTCGCGGTTGATGAGCATGCGGTTAACGCAGGGGGATTGACGCTTTATGGAGCCGGATTCGGCAATCACGACCAAGACATTGTCATTCGCGCATACCTTAGCGACGAGCATTATTCGGCATCAGAAGGATAAAGATGGGGGTTATTGCTGTGTAATCTTGTGGAGACTTAATGAAATTGAGATCCGCCTCATTGCAGACAGATCTGTAACTTTACATGCAGTAGTCACGTCTATCTAAGAAAAGGGGGGAGAGCCGACTATTTGAATGCATTGCTCGATATTTTGGAGAATTCGACCACGTTTTCTGCGTTTCGACACCCTTCCTTGGGTAATGACTCATAACGGATCACATTAATCAATGACTCAAACCGATTGCCAATATCGTGAAATCAGTGGCTGAGTGATCATCCATTGCAGTCATGAAGCGTATGAACGAAATACAGAAAGGCGTGAACTCATGTGAATCCAAGACTCTCTGCATTCATAAAAATTTCGATGTTCGTCATGGTTCTATCGCTCACGGCATGTTCAGAACGGCTGAGCCACCCGCCAGTCCTGAAATATCGACACCGGCCAATGAAGAGGCCACGGCCCCTGAAACTGATAACGAGCAAGCACCCGAAGTGACGCGTCCCCAGAACGAGAATTTTGAGTTGATGACTGGTGAGGGTAACCAGTCACTTCCAGCCACCTTGCATCAAGGTAAAGGTTTTTCCTTATACGTATTCGAAAAGTTTGCTTTCGACGCTGACAAAGGACGTCTGTTTCTTAGCGGCAATCCGGAATACGAGGTCACCATCGAAGCGCTGCCTGCAAATTATGACCTAACGAAGCTTAAAACTGAAGGAAACAAGGAATTGGAAGAGCGTGGCGAAGTATCCGATTTTAGCGGAGAGCTCGTTGAGCATCCGCTGGGTTCCGCAGAACTTTATCTTCAAGCATCGGGTAGTGAAGGGATAAACGATTATATGGTGTGGAAGTCTGAAACAGGCGACGCTTTCCTGTTCCGTCTTCACAATCCAAAGGGCGAGGAAGCTTCGGATTTTGCTGGTCCGGTCCTCGTTTCGTTATCTACGGTTAAAAGCGATTCATAATACGAGGCGATGCATGAAAATCGCTCCATAAAAGCTGCAAGAAAGAGGCTGTCTCAAGAACAGCCTCTTTCTTGACGAATGTATGGTTTTTTCTGTTTAGAGTCAGATTGTTAACAGAGCACCAACGTTGCAAATATCAAAGGAGGCAATAACAGCATGAAAATAATGGTTACCAGTATATTCGTGGAAGATCAAGACAAGGCACTGGAGTTTTATTCAGAAAAGCTGGGTTTTGTGAAAAAGGAGGATGTTCCCGTCGGAGAATTTAGGTGGATAACGCTTGTTTCGCCCGATGAGCAGGACGGTACCGAGCTTTTACTCGAACCGAATAACCATCCTGCCGCCAAGGAGTATCAAAAGAAGATATATGCCGATGGCATCCCAGCAACCATGTTTGGCGTTGCAGATATTAATAAAGAGTATAAACGATTGTTGGAACAAGGCGTAAAGTTTACTATGGAGCCGACAAAAATGGGCGAGCTTACAATAGCTGTCTTCGACGATACGTGCGGTAACCTAATTCAGATTGTGGAGAAGTAACTTTTACGACGAACACTCAAGTAATGTGAAGGGAGGGCAGTAATCTGCCTTCCCGAGAAAGGTCTTTCTACGCATCTGATAATAAATTTCTGAATTTCGCTTGAATTTCTTTTAAAAACAAATCGGCAGCTGACGAAAAGACCTGATGTTTTTTCCAAACCATATTTAAGCCTGATTCAAGTCTTGGCTCTAGCGGTCTAAAGCAAAGGCTGCTATCACTAGACGTATTCACTATTTTATCAAGCGCTATTGCATAACCAATGCCTTCTTCAACCATAATGGCAGCATTATATGCAAGGTTATATGTAGTTACGATGTTTAATTTATCAAAACCATCACCAAACCAATCCGCAAATTCATTTTTAGAAAATGTCTGCTTCATGGCCTGTCTTGAACAGATTAGTGGAACATGTAATAAATCTGCTGGCCGAATGGTATCTTTGAAAGCAAGAGGACTGTCTTTCCTCATAACAATGCCCCAAACATCCTTGGCGGGAATATTGATATAGTTGTATTTTGATAAATCAGCTGGTTGAATCAAAATACCAAATTCAAGCAGTCCCTTGTCAAGCCGCTCAGTTACATCATCTTCGTTTCCGCTGTAGAGGTGATACCGTATATTTGGATAGCTTGACTGCAAGTCTCTTACTACCCGTGCAATCTGCTTCATGGCGTCTGTTTCCCCACCGCCTATATAAACATCACCACTTATTGTTTCTTCCATGGATCTAAATTCTGCCGCTAATCTATCGACCATATCAACGATTTCCTCGGCTCTCTTTCTTAACAGCATCCCTTCAGCTGTGAGAATGATATTGTGACTACTCCGAATAAATAGTTTCTTTCCTAACTCTTGTTCGAGATCTTTTAATTGCCTTGACAAGGTTGGCTGTGTAAGATGCAAAAAGTTAGCGGCACCCGTAATACTTCCTTCACTTGCAACCGTAAGAAAATAACGCAAAACTCTAACATCCATTCATACTCCTCCTTTAGTCTTAACAATAAACGTTTCAGAAATGCTTATCAAGCATATCTAGATATAAGATATGAGTATTTGCTATGCGAATAAAGCACGTTAAAATAAATAACAAAAGTAACGACTTTATCGCCGGCTCTGATGCCGTTAGTATTGCAGAGCACAAGATTGTCGGCCTCCAAGATCAGATAAACCACAACATAGACATCTCGACGTCTAAAACCGGGTCGGGGAATTATTCCTTGACCCGGTTTTTGGACAAATGAAGATAGGAGACATATATGAAATCCCAACGAACAAATTTGCTTATATTCATTTTGACTTTTGGGGTTTTCGGTATTCTAAATACCGAAATGGGCGTTATTGGGATCATGCCGTTAATTGCGGATGACTTTAATGTCAGTATAACCAAAGCGGGGCTGATCGTAAGTATCTTTGCACTTGCGGTTGCAATATCTGGTCCAACCTTGCCTTTATTGTTTTCTGGCATGAATCGTAAGAAGGTCATGCTGCTTGTACTCGGTATTTTTTTTCTGGGTAACGTTGTCTCCGCAATCACATCAAACTTTACAATATTTTTAATTGCTCGTGTGGTTCCAGCATTCTTTCATCCTATTTATGTTTCATTGGCTTTTACAGTTGCTGCTGCATCGGTTAGCAAGGAAGATGGGCCAAAAGCTGTATCCAAGGTATTTATTGGAGTATCCGCAGGAATGGTACTTGGAGTTCCTGTTACAAGCGTAATAGCGAACGCTACTTCGTTAGGAATGGCGATGTTATTTTTTGCGATAGTAAATGCGGTGGTTTTTATTGCAACACTCCTTTTTGTACCGTCTATGCCTGTTGGTGAAAAAACTTCATACGGAACACAATTATGTGTACTAAAAAGATCAATTACCTGGCATTCCATTGCCGCTGTCATTTTCATGAATGGAGCCGTATTCGGTGTTTACAGTTACCTTTCGGAGTATCTTGAGAATATTACGATGATGACTTGGAACACGATTAGCCTAATGTTACTGATATACGGAGGGGCTAATATTGTAGGAAACATTCTAGCCGGGAAGCTGCTTACTAAAAATGCCATTACATCTGTGGTCATTTTTCCTTTTGCTTTGGGAGCGATATATGTCATCTTGTTCCTCTTGGGACGCTTTAGTGTACCAATGTACCTAATCATTTTGCTCTGGGGAATTTTGGCCGGAATAGGAGCTAACATCAATCAATACTGGATTACGTCCACAGCTCCCGAGGCTCCCGAGTTTGCGAATGGTATATTCTTGACATCGACAAATTTAGGAACAACCATTGGAGCCACAGTGTGTGGACTATTTATATCAAGATTAGGAATCCAATACGTTGTCTTTGGGGGAATTCTGTTTTTGGTTTTAAGTTCTGTATCCATATTTCTGAGGAACTCCATGTATAATCCTACAAAACATTCCTAGTAATCGATTTTTATTCACTTTTTAAACATACATGTTTCAAAAGTTTTGGAAATAAGATATTCTATATGCAAGGAATTCGCATGATATTTAAAAATGGAGGCGTTTTCATGAATGGTTGGATTCAGGCGGGTACGGTGGATGATCTTCGAGAAGGACCGAAGCTGATTAAGGGGGGCATCGTAGTATTTTATCACGAGGATGAAGTGCACGCGCTTGACAACCGGTGCCCTCACCTCGGTTTTCCGCTCCACATGGGAAGTTTATGCAACGGAATTTTGACATGCCATTGGCATCATGCCCGGTTCGACGTATGCAGCGGCGGAACACTCGACCCTTGGGCGGACGATGTACCTGTACACGATATAACCGTTCAAGACGGATTGATATGGGTCAACCCAAAATCCAGGAACAGCAATCAAGTACAGCTGTATAAAGACCGACTTCTGAGCGGCCTTGAGCAAAATATCGGTCTTGTCATAGCCAAGGCCATAGTCGGATTAATGGAGGCGGGCGTTCCAGATACGGAAATTGCCGCGATTGGGATCGAATTTGGGGTCAAACAGCGCAGGCAAGGGTGGGGCTCTGGATTAACGATTTTGACCGCGATGGCGAACGTCCTGCCAAAGCTTGATAAACAAGGCCGGATCCTTGCGTTGTTTCAAGGACTCCTGCACACGGCGCGCGAATCAGCCGGTAGCGGCACGCGATTCTTACTCGATCCACTTCCGGATGCAGGCGTATCCGAAGAACGGTTGACGGGATGGTACCGCGATTGCATTGAGGTTCGGGATACGCGCGGTGCGGAACGGGTACTGCTGACTGCCGTGCAAGCGGCGGGGACCGATAAGAAGCGATTATTCTCTATGATGAGCATGGCCGCAACGGATCATTTCTATATTAATGGAGGCCATACGCTAGACTTCCATAATAAGGCATTTGAGAGCTTGAAGTACGTCGGGCACGAGCAACACCAATATGTACTCGCTTCACTCGTTCCGATGTTTGGGAACGCATCGCGGAGCGAAGAGCTTCATAGCTGGCAGTCCCCGGTCAATTTGGTTCAACCGATAAAGGAAGCGTTTGAGGAGCTGTCCCAAAAAGGCGTTTCAACAGGAAGCGGGGGTAACGGCATCGATGACGAGGCACTGCTTCAAGCGCTGCTTGGCGATGATCCGCTTCGGACAGTACACATGTTGAAGGATGCTTTACTCGGGGGCGCCTCTCCAGTGCGGATCTCGCAAATTGCCGCATTGGCTGCGGCAGAACGGATCGTCCGCTTCCATATGCATAACGATTTCGGGGACTGGATCTCGGTGCTGCACACCTTTACGCATGCTCACGCCGTTCACGAAGGTTTGATCCGCTCCGCTGATTTATGGCTGGTTCGCGGTATTTTCCATACTGCGGCTACGATTTACCTCGACCGGTTTTTGAACGTCCCAGCTGCAGCGAGACCAGATGCAATGGGTGCAACAGAGGAAGTACCGCAGCCCGCCGAGCTGCTTGAGATTCTCAACAAGCAACAGCAAGTGGCGCCGGCGGCGGAATGGGTGATCCGTTATCTGCGCAGCGGCGGAAAGCCAGAACCTTTATTCAACGTATTGGGTCATGCGCTCCTTCGAGAGGATGCAGAATTCCACACCTTCCAGATGTACGAGGCGGCCGTGACGGAATATGACCGCTGGGCTTCCGAGTCTGGACCGTTCGCAGAGAAGGCCCGTGAAACGCTGATCCTTGCGGTTACCCGTTATTTGGCGTCGCATGCTCCAACTTCCCGTGAGACGCCGCATACGGCTAAAATTGCATGGCGGCTCCATCGCGGCGAGAAGTTGTTCGAAGAATAATATAGTGAGAATCCCGCTACAACGACTGCAGAGTAGAGGTGTTAGCAGAATCGTCCTTAATCAATATTCATAGCATTGACCTAAAAAGGGCTCTCTTTGAGGGTCTTTTTATTATGATACATATAACAAGGCTGTCGAGGTCTTCTCGACAGCCTGATCTTAAGAAGCTGAATAGCTCTTCGCTTTATCTTGTGAGTATTACCAAGGTTGCTTTGTCGGTCCAATTGTAAATTCATTAACGTTCGTATCTTCTGGCTGATCAATCGCGAATGCGACAACATTGGCAACCCGGTCGGGTGTAATACCATATTGTTCGTACAACGCAGTCATTCCTTCAGAAATATTCTTATCCGTAATCGTATCCAACAATTCCGTGTTAATTGCTGCGGGATATATCGTTGCTGTGCGGATGTTCGTACCTTCTTGGGCTGATTCCATGCGCAACACTTCCATCAAATCCCGCACAGCCCACTTTGTTGCGCCATAAACCGCACCGCCTGGGTAAGCTTTGAGCCCGGCCACGGATGAAGTAGTGATGATATGTCCAGACTTTTGCGATGTGAATGTTGGCAATACTGCGGCGATACCATTCAATACACCTTTAATATTAACGTCAACCATCTGGTGCCACTCGTCTGTTTTTAATTCGGAAAGGGGGGAATTAGGCATTAGTCCAGCGTTCAAGAAGATTACATCGACACCGCCAAAAGTGTCTTTAGCTAGCTGAACAAGTTTATGACTATCATCTGGATTAACAACATCTGTTACACGATAAGCAGCATGTCCACCAGCTTTTTGAATTTCCTCAGCCAAGGCTTTTAATTTGTCTTCGCGGCGTGCGCCCATAACAATTCTGGCACCCTTACTTGCCAATAATTTTGCAGTAGCTTCTCCAATTCCGGAAGAAGCTCCAGTGATTATAACTACTTTGTTTTCAATCGTCATCTCGATTCCTCCTTTGAGTATAAATTGAGTGTAAACCATAGAGTTAACTCTAAAGCAAGAGAGGATTTTAACAATTTAGAGATCGGCTAATGTATAAGAAATAAAAGAAAGAGCCACCCGTATTTATTTAATTACAGGAGGCTCATCTATTAGTTAGAAATAGGGATTTCTATTTTATTGTTTTTATGAATTTCTTCAGTTCCGGCTTCTAATGCCGTTTTGTAGTATAAGCATTTATGCTCGACCAGTTCCATTGTTTGTTTTAGTTCTTCCATCTGTTTTTCCACTATAGCTTTTCGTTCCATAAACATGTCAAATCTTTGCTGCAACGTGGTATCTCCATCTGTCACCCAATCTATGAAGGTCTTTATTTCCTTAATTTGCATACCAGTGGATTTCAAACATTCAATTACCTTTAAAGCGGCAATATCGGATTCTTTAAACAAACGTTGTCCACTTGCCGTGCGTTCAACAAAAGGCATAAGTCCTTCCTTGTCGTAGTAACGTAGCGTATAAGCTGTGACATTTAATACCTTTGCTGCTTCACTGATCGAATATGTCTTCATCATATCTCTCCTATTAACTACTATAGACTTCGAGTTCACTCTATGAATAGGAAGGATAGTATCATAAGGTTTGTATGGATGTCAATTTGCTACCATTGGCTACACCTTCCTTAAAGTCAAACTCTGAAGTATGATGACAACATTATGAGATTTACAGCCATCCCCACAAGCATTATGGGTATATCAAACGAGTACTTGCAGCATGAATATTGTATGATCGAAGTTAGCAAGAACAAACGAGGAGGAGAGCTTAATGGAAAAGGATGAACTTGGGTTTAGCATGGTATGGACAATTCCGAAAGGTATCATAGCAGCGGGTT
This sequence comes from Paenibacillus sp. QJM3NY_38, assembly GCF_056173265.1. Classification (NCBI taxonomy): domain Bacteria; kingdom Bacillati; phylum Bacillota; class Bacilli; order Caryophanales; family Paenibacillaceae; genus Paenibacillus; species Paenibacillus sp. QJM3NY_38. The sequence continues at coordinate 3,825,558 of NZ_CM149665.1, read as the reverse complement.
GTCGTCATACCGTAGGACTTAAATCGGACGGGACGGTAACGGCTGTAGGGGATAATAAATATGGCCAATGTGATGTAAGCGGCTGGCGCGATATGGTGGCGGTAGCGGCGGGGAATGTTCATATGGCGACGAACACAGGTAATGCTCATACCGTCGGGCTTAGATCGGACGGCACCGTGGCAGCTGTGGGTTGGAACAAGCATGACCAATGCAATGTAAACGGCTGGCGTGACATCGTGGCGGTTGCGGCGGGTTGGCGTCGTACCGTCGGGCTTAAATCGGATGGCACGGTGGTGGCTGTGGGTCGAGATCATGAAGGCCAATGCAATGTAAGCGGCTGGCGTGATATGGTGGCGGTTGCGGCTGGTGACTGGCATACCGTCGGGCTTAAATCGAATGGAATGGTGACAACTGTGGGTAACAATCGTTATGGCCAATGTAATGTAAGCGGCTGGAGCGACATTGTGGCTGCAGAGGCGGGGTACCTTCATACTGTCGGGCTTAAGTCGGACGGCACGGTGGTGGCTGCGGGTTTGAATAAGCATGGCCAATGCGATGTAAGCGGCTGGCGCGATACTATGGCGATAGCGGCGGGTAGTCATCACACCATCGGCCTAAGATCGGACGGTACGGTGACGGCTGTAGGTTGGAATGAGCATGGCCAATGCAATGTAAGCGGCTGGCGCGATATTGTATCAATTGCTGCGGGTTGCGTTCATACAATCGGCGTAAAATCGGACGGCACGGTGGTGGCTGTAGGCGATAATGAATATGGCCAATGTGATGTAAGTGGTTGGCATGACATCCAACTGCCCAGTAATTAATTTCCAATATTAAAGGATACATATACTATTATGAACCATGCCTGATTTGTGAAATTGCTTGACTCTGAAAAGCAAGGCAAAATAGCAAATAAAAAGAAATATTAAATACGCTACTGTAATAGGATGAAGATGAGTTGATTTGATGTTATGGAAAGGTGAGGCAATTGAATTCTTCGGAACTAATCGATGTATACAAGATCAATCTGCAGCAGTATTCCATCGACCAATTAAGACATGTATCTGAACGAGGCGTATGGTCGCTCGGCCAAATGTATGACCATATGATCCTCACTGCTCTCGATTACCTTGACCAAGTGCAAAGATGTGCGTCCATGAGTGAAGTGCAGCTGCAAGGAAAGACAGAGGCTGGCGACCAGTTGTTTTGCGCCGGTTCATTTTCTCCGATAAAAATCAGATTACCGGATGGGCCTGAGAATACCCCAAGTAATTCGGAAACCGTGGATGATCTCATTCGCGGACTTGATACGGTGCTTCAGAGAATGTATGAATGGGAGGAGAACTTACATGCAATAAACCCAAATTATAAAGTCAGACATGAGGGATTTGGGTGGCTCAACGCACGGGAGTGGTTTGATTTGGTTGGTATGCATTTCCGCCATCACTTACGCCAGAAGGCCGAACTGGAACAAAAACTCGAGTTTTAATTATAATGTGAAGGGGGATATGTATGAAAACTTTAGGGTCCTTGAATGTTGATGTGATAACTTTGTTTGTAGAGGATTTGCAAAGGGTGAGGGCGTTCTATCGAGAAGTATTCGGATTATCCGCCGTATATGAAGACGCTGTTTCTGCGGTATTCAACTTCGGAAATATGAGCATAAATCTCCTGGATATTTCTGAAGCATATGGTCTGATCCATCCTGGAACAGTCGCAAACCGAGAATCCGGATCTCGTTTCCAGTTTACCATCCGGGTGGATGATGTAGATGCAGTGTGTGATGAATTGAAACCACATGGCGTAACTCTACTTAACGGTCCAATGAACCGGCCTTGGGGAGTACGCACTGCTGCCTTCATGGATCCGGCAGGACATGTCTGGGAGATAGCGCAGCAATTTACCTAGAGACGAATGAAATGGTCACAAAGAGTTTATTTACAAAATAACTACGGCATTTGCATCTTGACATTGCTACGAAAACGTATTAAATTAGGTGCAGCCACTTACTACGAGTTCGTACTAAAAAGAAGTCGCCGGAATGGGGGCGCTCCTACGTTCGAGGACCGGTATCGCGACCTATCATCCGGTAAAGTCCAAATCTAGGAGTGACTGATTCCAGTCTGGCACTTTATTTTTCTTATTTATTACGAAATCGTACTAAATATTGCAATGACCGTTGCGGCTGCTGATACGTATTGAGTTGAATTGGCATGACATAGCATTAATAGTGGCGCGGATCATCGGAATCGGAGTGCCGTTGATTCATGGCATTCTGACCCAACGGACGATGGTCAGGCCGTTTGCGAAGTCGGAGGTCACTATTCGCCGAAGCAGTAATCAGATGAATCGTGCCAGGACTCATACAGTTCAGCACATCAACTGGATCCTCGGCGGCAGCGCCTTGATCGCTATGAAGAAAAGGAGGGAGCAATATGGTAAGTGGGGCTAAGCGCCATGTTGGCCTGATGCTTATGTTAACCGGGTTACTGCATGTGATTTATGGACTTTTTGCATACGCAAGTCAATTACAACCCCTCATCACTGAAGGCTTGTGGGGTACAGTGGCAGATGATCAGTGGGATCGTGGAACCGCGTTCTGGTTCACGATGTTTGGATTTCTGCTAATGTTGTTTGGCTATATGGCGGATTGGCTGATTAAAAAGAAAGGGATCGTTCCTCCCGCAGTTCTCGGTTGGATGCTGCTATGTGTCTGCTTGATCGGCGCTATCTTAATGCCAGCTTCGGGTTTTTGGATTGGCCTGCCTCAAGCATGGCTTTTATTACGAATGTGAAAGGGCACTACAAAAAAGAGGTCAACCAGCAAGTTCTGGTGACCTCATATTACGATCGGGCAGGGTCGTTACTTCATGAGAGTTATGACAGACGAGAGCCATGTTTCAACCATAATTAGAAAATAAAGTTTGAGAAATGAATTGATATTTTGTAGCATCGAGTGATGATTTATCCTTTTGCCTTAAGCGCCATCAAGCGTTTAAGGTTGTCATCAATACATTTATTATCGGCTTGGTTGATACCGCGACCAGCAAAATGTCCCCAGATCGACTCGATCGGATTAAACACAGCATGAGGAATAAGCTTAGCCTCGTATTCGTTATCGTCCGCCGTGCAGAAAAGATCCGTGCTCCCTGGCATCACACACGCAAGTGCTTTGATGCTTCTGAGCGCCTGATCGAAATCTCCGTTATAAGAGGGGTTTGCACTAATATCTGCATGCTGCCCTGTCCATAACATGGCCAGGACATTGTGCGGATCCATCTGCATAAAGCTTTCCTCCCAAAAACCAGCCACAAAATTCGCCAATGCGTCAAATCCCAGCTCACGATAAATTTCCTTTCTGTAAAACGCTTGAGATACTCCCCATCCCGCATAGACACGGCCAACGGCACGCATGTCTGCAGAAGTCAACTGGTCTAGTTTACTTGTATTGGAGCCGACTGCAGCTATGAGTGCAGCTTTCATCCCTTCCAAGACGACATACGTTTGAGGCCAAGTCTTTGCAACACCGGCGAAGGGGGCAATTCGTTCCACCATGTCTGGATAACTTGCTCCCCACTGGAATGCTTGAATGCCTCCCATGGACCATCCAACGACGAGTGCAATCTTATGAATGCCGAATTTTTCGGTGACCAGCCGATGCTGGAACTTAACGTTGTCATAGATGGTTACCTGCGGAAAATTAGCCCGGTCGAATGGGGGAGGCGTGTTGCTGGGTGACGAAGATAATCCGTTGCCCAGCAGATTTGGAACGATAATGAAATATTCTCTTGGATCTAGCGCCATATCGTTTCCAATCAACCACTCATTCTGAACATGGTGGTCGCCAAAAGCCGTTGGATAGACGATGACATTATCTTTCTTCTCATTCAATTGTCCATATGTCTTATAAGCAAGAAAAGTGTTCGGTAACGTCACTCCGGATTGCAAGGTAACGTCACCCAAATTAAAAATCTCATAATCCATCGTATTGTTTACTCCCTTCAAAATAAAATCATATATTTAAAATGTAGTTCTTGTTGTTAGTATAGTTCCGTGATACTCTCAATAAAAGTGAATGGATTTCAAAGCAATATTCAATAATTTTGAAGGTAAAAAGGTAAAAGGGGGATCGTATGATGGAATTGCGCCAACTGAACACGTTCCGCACGGTTGCCACAACTTTAAATTTTAGTCGGGCTGCGGAAGTGCTGAACTATGTCCCCTCCAACGTCACGATGCAAATGAAAGCATTGGAGGATGAACTTGGTGTTCGTCTCTTTGACCGCTTGGGCAAGCAGCTCGTTCTGACGACTGCGGGTAAGCGTTTTTTGACTCAAGTCGAAGGGGTGCTAAACAAATTGGACGAAGCACGCAGCGTCGTACATGACAATGATAACTTAAGCGGCACTCTAACGATTAGCGCTAACGAAGTTCTTTGCGCCTATCGGCTTCCCGTTGTCTTTCAACGTTTTCGTTCGCGCCATCCGGGCGTGCGCCTCATCTTCCGCTCCGTTCCCAATCAGGAACTCAAGCAAACGCTCTTTGAGGGTACCGCGGATGTCGTCTTTATGTTGGACGAGCCTATTCGCTCAAGCGGACTTGCGGTGGAGCCGTTGGTGGAAGAAACTTTCCGATTATTCGCCGCTCCGAACCACCCGCTTGCAAAACGCACTGTGCTGCAGCTGGAAGATTTTCACGGCGAAGTGTTCATGACGAATGAAAAGGGTTGTCCCTATCGAACCATGTTTGACCGGTCATTTGAGAAAGAGGGCATTGATAGTATTACTTATTTAGAGTTTCAAAGTGCCGAAGCCATTAAACAATGCGCAATCACGGGAATCGGCATTGCCTTTCTTCCTGAGATCGTCGCGGAAGCCGAAGTTGAGCGGGGCGAACTTGTTGCCCTTCCATGGCAAATTCCGGACTTGCACGTGTATACACAAATGTCATGGCATAAAGACAAGTGGCTTTCACCTATCATAATTTCTTTCATAGAAGCAGCAAGGGAGGTAATTGCTGTAGAGGGAGAGAAAACCGTATAGCTTAAAGTAGCTGTCGAGAGACAAGAACGAACCAAATACCATTCAAAAGTCGCTAAATTAGCGGCTTTTTGTTTTGTGAAACCAAGTCCTTATCCTGAAAACGATGTGAACAGAAAGAGATAACCATATTGGAATGAGGAAAAGCAGCGAATCAGGCGTTGACGCTGCCCCTTGATACGTGGTAACTTATGAACATAAAATACATGTTAAATACATGTATCCGAAAAGGAGGGGGGTAGCACATACATACCAGGAGTGCAGAAAGTGAAGTTATGTTTTCAGGAATTGAAAGCGCTACCATTTGATTAAGCCAAAGGAGAGAATTGATGAAATGAAGCTCAGATTGTTTCGATCCAAAGGTTGGACGTGGACCCTTGCTTTCGCAATGATTTTTCCCCAGCTGTTTATGCCGGCGGGCGCCGATGCTGAGGGGAGCACTAAGCCCGCACACTCGTCGTACGGTCTGGACCTAACGCTGCCGGACACGGTTGATGTAGGTAACCTGGTTGATTACACCGTGACGCTTGCCACTTATGAGACGGCCTCTGCAACCTATGGAAATGTTTATTTTGAAGTGGATACAAGCGGGCCGGGGCACGCGGTTTATAGTTCTGCCGAGGTTCCAGGAGCTGGGGAGGTATTCTTCACTGACCGTTCGAAATTGCATAAAGAGGGCTTCCGACTGCCTCCGCAATATTCTAACACCTCGAACTGGACGGTAGAGTTCGATCAGCCGGGAGAATATGTCGTGACCTATAAAGTCATCAGCCGGGATGAAACGGTGGTTGCTGCCACGGTGAAGAAGGTGAATGTGACCTCGGGCCAATCGCAATATCAGATCGAGATCATGGATCTGGATCAGGCTGGCGTAGGGGAAAACCTGTCTATGCCCGTCGCGATCTCCACGAAAGCCCGCGAAACAGAAGGCATTAAGCGTGCATATCTGCAGGTTTCCAAGACCCAAGGAGAAGGAGATATGATCTTCACTGTTCAGGACGAAGAGGGACACTATCAGTCGATACTGAACAACGGGGAGTACGGCAGGCCGGGCTTCGAGCTGTCAGCAGATTACCATTCCACCAAGGATTGGAGCGTCAAATTTTCGAAAATCGGTTCGTACACCTTCAGCTACCGGCTGATCGACAGCGAAAGCGGTGATGTGCTGGCTGAAGACGAGGAATCGGTGGAAGTCGTTCCTGCCTATCAAAATCTGGGCATCCAGGTGTATAACAACTATGTCATGCGGGCTGTATTCGGAAAAGAAAACGGACGCGATGTCGCTTATATGGTTCAGGTCGGCGATCCGGCCCAGCTCGTTGTCGTCGATATTCAGACCGAGGAGACGATACAGGCGATCGATCTGCCGGGGGCAACCGGAGCCTGGGGGATGGCCGTAGCTACGGACGGCATGGTTTATCTCGGTTCCTACGGCACGGCTTCACTCTACCGGTATGATCCGTCTACCGATACGATCGTCAATCTGGGAGACCCGGCCGAGGGCACGGCCAGCCCAACCACTCAGTTTTTCGAGCTGACCCCGGGAGTGGACGGCAAAATCTACGGCGGTGTCTATCCGTCAGGTTCGGTGTTTGAATATGACCCGGTAAAAGGCTTTACGAATTTCGGCAATCCGGTGCCTGGCCAGATTTATCCGCGGAGCGTGGCATACGACAAGGAAGAGAACATGTTGTACGTCGGAGGCGGCGGAACGAAAAACTACCTCATTCGCCATGATCTGAACACCGATCAGAAGACCAACATCATGCCGGCACAGTATAATCTGACGAGCACCTATGATCTGAACATCGCCGGCGATAAGCTGTTCCTGAAGATGGACCCAGGCTACAAGATGATCGTGTTGGACAAAGTCACCGGTGCGGTGATTAAAGACGATGAGCTTATCCACTCCAGAGGTGTGTCCGAGCCGCACGAAGGGAAGGTATACTTTACCTACGGCGGTATTCTAAAAAGCTATGATCTGTCGACCAATCAAGTGGAAGAGATATACACAGGCAGTGAAGTAATCAATTTTGTCTCCAACGTGATTGGCTGGGGCTCAGCTATGATTGATGATCCCGATTATCCAGGTCCGACGCTGATCGGCGTTGCCGGAAATAATTCGGCCAAAGTAATCAAATACAATTTGGAGCGTGGCACGCTGAAGCAGGCCATTATGCCGCTGCCAAAGCAACCGATCGACTTGCATATTACCGGGCAGGGGCCGGACGGCAAAATCTATGCCGGCGGATTCCTTCCCGGCGGCATGGGCATTTATGATCCGGACACAGGCCTTTCCACCAATAACTCGATCGGGCAGACTGAAGGGATGACCTCCATTGGAGACAAAATGTACTTTGGTACCTATCCGGGCGCAAATATTTTTGAATATGATACCACCAAGCCGTGGAGAAGCTCCGGTTCCAACCGAACCGTGAACAAGCTGTTTGATTTGAAAACCGAGCATCTGCAGGATCGTCCATTTGCCATGCTAGGAGCGGAGAACATGCTGTTCATCGGCACAGTTCCGGACTACGGGAAGCTAGGTGGAGCCTTCAGTGTCTATGACCCGGCCACCAAGAATTTGTCGGTACATACGCAGATCGTGCCGAATCAGAGCATCGTATCCCTGGCCTACAAGGATGGAAAGATTTATGCAGGCAGCTCCATCCGGGGAGGCCTCGGCAGCACACCGACCGAAAGTGAAGCGAAGTTATTTGTATGGGATATAGCGAGAGGAATAAAGGAAAAAGAGATCGTGCCAGTTCCAGGAAAAGGAGCTATCACCTCGCTGATTGAAGGTCCGGACGGGAACATCTGGGGCTTTGCCATGGGAACGCTGTTCATCTATGATCCGTCGTCCGGAGAGGTGATATATCAGGACGAGAAGTTTCCGGATGCGGGCGGACAGTGGAGAGATGCAAGCCTCGTTATCGGGAAAGACGGCCTCGTCTATGGAACGATGAGCGGTAAGCTGTTCTCCATCCATCCTGACGACAAAACATTAACCGTCATGAGAAACCAGGCCGCCTGGTTGTCGCGGGATAACATGGGCAACCTGTACTTTGTGACCAATAATGAGCTCTGGCGACATGTGATCGAGGATAACAAAGCTGCGGTTACCGAGGTGCGTCTGAGCGCGAGCACGCTGGAGCTGTCCGTTGATCAAACGGCCGAATTAAAGGCGGAGGTTCAGCCATCATTTGCAACTGTAAAGAACGTCACATGGACCTCCAGCAATAGCGCCGTTGCCTCCGTCAGCGCTACCGGAGTCGTCAAAGGCCTGCAGCCGGGAACGACGGTTATTAGCGTTACAACTTTAGACGGCAGCAAGACGGCGGAATGCGAAGTTACCGTTAATTAGTTCGGAACAGCAAAAGAAGCAGCACCAATTGGAACATTTGGTGCTGCTTCTCCTTCGCAATGGAGTAAATACGACAAAAATTTGAATTGACAGATCATTTAAAATACAAGTAATATACATGTATGTTAATGAGGATCCGTAAGTAAGCAAGTTGCCGAGAAGGGTATGAACGGAGACTGATCTCCATTGGGTATTGTTTGCCATAAAATTATGACAGCGTTTTCTTGGTCGATTGTACAGGAAGAAACTCACTAATTAACGGAGGAGCTGAGATTGATGCTGCGGATGGAATTTATAAAGCCCTCGCTGCTGGAGACGGGGGAGGAGCACCGGCTGAGCTTCATGCTGGTGGCGCCCTGCGGGAGACTAGAACCCCAATCGGATTCAGCGTATAGAATTACTTGCAGCGATCCGGAGACACTTGGGGTGAACGGAAGTCTGATAACCGGGCTAAAGCCGGGCGAGACGGAGGTATCGGTATACTTCCAGGGCGATAGCCCATCAGCGTGCAGCTGGAAGGTGCGGGTACAGCCGGCAGGTATGGCTTCAGGCATGAAGCTGCATGACCATCCGAGAATATTGTTTTCGGAAGAAGAACTCAAGACATTTCGGGAACGGATTAAGCCGGGCGACGGCCGTTTTTTGAGGATCATCGATGCATCTCGGCTATGGGAGGAATATTTGGCAAAAGCGGACGCCTATGTGGAGGAAGAAAGCTTCGAAGTGCTGTATCCGTCCATATCGGAGCAGTGGAAGGTTGAGCTGCCTCTGACAGAGCCGAAGCGGGCGCCCGAACCGCAAGGCCATACCTTCTTCCCCTTCTGGACGATGTATGCCAGAGCGATTGAGGATCGGCTGGTCGTCATGTCCACGGCCTTCCTGGTGACGAATGAAAGAAAATATGCGGAGCGAGTGAAGGAGCATCTGATGTCCCTGACTTCCTTCGGCAAATGGTATGAGTTTGACGAGCGGGGTGCAGAAGGAAATCTGAGCAACGCTCACCTGCTGCTTGGCGTTTCGAGTGCCTATGATGCCATTCACCGTCTTCTAACGGAGGATGAGCGGCGATCCATTCGCCAAGCCATTCTGGAAAAAGGGCTGCAGCCGCTGGCCATCGATATCGGAAGCAGTGATATGCACAATATTGTCGCAGCCAAGCAGGTGGCGATGGTGTACGGTGCGGCGGCGATCATGGATGAGGTCGCGTTTGCCGCCAAATATTTAAACGCCGGACTTACTTATCTTCAGAGCTATCTGGAACGAAAACGGGTGTCCGGCGAAACAGAGGGGCTGCTGTACGACAATGTGGCAGCACGACATGCCTGGATGGCGGCGGATCTTTACCGGAGGATCAGCGGCGATGACAGCCTGGTTCAGGACCCGTATTTACGGGAAGAGCTTCCCGAGCGTTTTTTTCGGCTGATGGCGCCGGGGGAGGAGAGCTCGTTCCCGAATCTGTCGGATTCATTTTCCAAGCTCGATATCGCATACCTCATGGCCATGACAGCTACCCATTACGGCCATCCGGCAGCGGTGTGGTACTTGCAGAAGCATGCTGCGGCACATCACAATTCGCTTCTTTATTTGCGGAAAGAGACCTCCCCGAAGAGCCCGTCAGAGCTGTACGGCGCATGTGCTTCAGCGGTCTTCCGGAGCGTAGGCTGGGCCGCCCTGCGGTCAGGATGGGGGGATGAGGATCATCTGCTGTGCTTCACCTCAAGCAGCTCGGCGAAGGACCATAATCACAGAGACCAGAACAATCTGGTGATCAATGTCGGCGGAGAATGGCTGCTGACCAATCCTGGCTATCAGGATTATGTACCCGGTCCGAAGGCGGATTACACTACCGGCACGGTAGGACACAATTCGCTGCTCGTCAAGGGTCAGGGACAGCTCCACCTGGGAGGAGGCGATCTTCGGGAGGAACTGCTGCTACCGTCATTCGAGGCGGTTGTCGGGAACGCTACCGAAAGTTATGGGGGGCTGCTGAAAGGCTACCAGCGATCTGTCATACATATCGATTCGGCTTATTACGTCGTCGTGGATGATGTGGAGCTGCATCAGGATTCAGATGAGGCGGAACTGCTGTTTCATACGACCTCGGCGGTTCTGGATGGCGATGAGCCCAAGGCACCGGGCGAGAACCTGGAAAGCGACTCCGTTGTATTCCAGGGTGAGAAGGCCGCTCTGCAGCTCATGTTCCCTTTTCCCGAGGAGAAGATGCTTTCCCTCCGTGAATACCCAGGGGCGGAGAGCTACGGTCCTTATGTTGCTGTCGGGGGCGCGTCGGGAAAAAGACGGCGGTTTCTCACGCTGATCAACCCGCGATTCCAATATGGTGAAAGGCTGGAAATCCGTCAAAAGGAACAGAATGCCGGCAGCCTTACCTACGGTTTAACGGTGGAATGGCAGAACGGGACGGAGGATGTCTGGCTGTTCTGCGCTGACGCGGCTGAAGCACGCTACCGAGGCATTACTTTCCTGGGAGATACCGCCCGCATCTCCGGTGACGGCAAGCTTAATTTATGGAAGGCGGAGCGGCTGTCCGGTGGGGACATCGCTTTCGAGGCGGAACTGCCTCTAAGCATATACACCGATGCCCGCGATTCAACCTGCTTCGTGCATAATCCCCATCCGGTAGAAGTTCTCTTCAAGCTGAAGCTGATAACTGCCGGCGTGGAAGTCGAACAAACCACGCCACCCGGCTATTATGAATGGAATCTTATGAACATCGGCAGAGGTGGTCAGGCGGAAGGGAGAGAAGCTATGTGGAAACCGTGACTTCGAAAATCAATAAACCGGCTCCTGCCAAAAAGAGCGCATGGAAGCGAATCCGAACTCGAATGTGGAGGGACCGTTATTTGTACCTCTTGCTGCTGCCGGGCCTACTCTATTTTATTGTGTACCGGTATCTGCCCATGCTGGGCATATCACTTGCCTTTAAAGAATACAGTCCGTTCCGGGGATTTGCGGAGAGTCCTTGGGTCGGATTCGCGAACTTTGCCCGGATTTTCGAAAGCTCCGAGGTGATCCAGGTTATCTGGAATACCCTGACCATTTCCTTTCTGCAAATCGCGTTCGCATTTCCGGCACCGATCTTTCTGGCCATCATGCTGAACGAGGTGACCAATCCGCTCTTGAAAAGAGGGCTGCAATCCATCGTTTACATGCCGCATTTTCTGTCCTGGGTCGTGGTGGTCGGCATCGTGACGATCTTTTTCCGAAATGAAGGACTGATCAACGATGTGCTCCGCGAGCTGCTCGGCCTGGAGCAGACGATTCCTTTTCTGACTGAACCCGATTATTTCCGTGCCTTTCTGGTGCTGGAGGTCATATGGAAGGAAGCCGGCTGGGGAACGATTATCTTCCTGGCGGCGCTCGCAGGCGTTAACCCGGCTCTGTACGAGGCGGCCGTCATGGACGGCGCAGGACGCTTCCGCCAAATCTGGCATATTACGCTGCCCGCCATCCGCAGCACGATCATTATCATGCTGATCATACGCCTCGGTGACGTGCTGGAGATCGGCTTCGAGCAGGTGTTCCTTCAGCTGAACGCCTTTAACATGCACATCGGCAATACGCTCGACACCTTTGTGTATTACAAGGGTATTCAACAGTCGGACTACAGCTTCTCTACCGCGGTCGGCGTATTCAAGGGACTGGTCGGTCTCGTGCTGGTCATGGCCGCCAACAGGCTGTCCAAGCGTTTTGGCGAGCAGGGCGTATATTAAGCGATTCGATTCTTTCAGAGAGGAGATCGACACATGAAGCAAAAATCCATCGCGGACCGTTTGTTTAACGGTGTGAATATCAGTCTGCTGCTTGTCATATCCGCGGTCATGCTATTTCCGTTTGTATATTTGTTCTCGGTTTCATTTTCCTCGTTCGAGGATTTTCTGGGCAGCAAGCTGCTGCTTTGGCCGTCCAAGTGGACGACCGACGCCTATGAATATATTTGGGCCTCCAGAACGTTCCGGCAGGCGCTGCTGAACACCTCGGTGGTTACCGTGCTTGGCACCATCGTCAATCTGTTTTTTACGGCGACGATGGCATACGCCTTGTCCCGTCCGATCGTCGGTCAACGCACCGTTATGTTTATGGTCGTATTTGCGCTCCTGTTCTCGGCCGGCATGATTCCGACCTATCTGGTCGTGCAGGAAACAGGGCTGCTTGATTCCATCTGGTCGCTTATTCTGCCGGTGGCCATTGCGCCCTTCAACCTGATTGTCATCCGCCAATTTTTCATGAACATCCCAAGCGACATGATCGAGGCAGGCATTGTGGATGGCGCGAATGACCTGCAGATTTTCGGGCGTATCATCCTGCCGCTCTCGAAGCCTGCACTGGCGGCATTCAGCCTGTTTTATGCAGTCACGCACTGGAACAACTATTTTGCGCCGATTCTGTACATCAATGATCCCTCCAAATGGACGATTCAGGTGGTGCTGAGACAGATAGTGGTGGTGGGGGAAACGACAGGCACGCTCGGGGGGGACAATATGTTCCTCGAAAATCCGCCTCCGCCCGAGACGATTCAGATGGCCGCCATTCTGATGGCGACGCTGCCGATCCTGATCGTGTATCCGTTCCTGCAGAAGCACTTCGCCAAGGGCGTCATGCTGGGCGCCGTCAAAGGTTGATGACTTCGCACGGCCGGACCATGGCGGCTGTCCGAATGAATCATAGATGGAGGTCACACTCCGACATTGATATGAATGGGGGAAAGCTCATGTTAAAGAAACGCAGACTTACCGCAGTCATGGCGGCCTTGCTCTCTATCAGCCTGGCTGCATGCGGCGGCCAGCCGAAAGCGGAGGAGCAGCCGAAAGCCCCGGCTTCGGGAGATAAGAGCCCGGCGCAGGCGGATGCAAAGTACTCGATTACCGCAATCGATTTCCGGTATGGCGATCCGCCGCCGACTTCAAGTCCCGGCATTGACATGATCAACGAGAAATTCAATGTGGACTATAAGCCTGTTTTTGTACCGAACACCGCTTTTGATGAAAAGATCAACGCTGTATTCGCATCAGGTCAGATTCCGGATATGATCGGCTTAATGTCGACCGACTTGAAAAACCGCTACAACAAGTTTGCGAAGCAGGGTGCGTTTTTGGACCTCGAGCCGTACATCAACGATTATCCGACCTTGAAGGCCGTGCCCGATTACATATGGGACTCCATGCGAGTAAACGGCAAAATTTATGCGATTCCACAATATGCCCCGAAGTATCAGGTGGTACCGGTGATCCGCAAGGATTGGCTTGATAAGCTTGGTCTGAAACCACCGACCAATTATGAGGAGCTGAAGGAGGTAGCGCTGGCGTTTACGAACGGAGATCCGGACGGCAACAGCAAAAAGGACACGTACGGGATTGCCATCGGCCAGGATATTAATCCAAACTTTAACCAGGGACCCTATTGGGACCCGGATGCCTGGTACCATCAGGATGCGCAGGGCAACTACATCCCGGGCATAATCGGTGAAGGCCGCCGGGAGTTTATTACGATGCTGTCCGAGCTTTACAAGCAGGGAGCCATGACGAAGGACTACGCGATCCTGAACTGGGGAGACACGAACAAGGAATTCTATTCCGGCAAGGCAGGCATCTTCATCGGAACGCCGCGCGGCATGTCGCAGGACTATATGAACGGGCTGCTGGCGATACATCCCGAAGCCGAGTTTATACACCTGGAGCCGTTCGAAGACCCATTCGGAAACAAGGGGCTGACGGCTGGAGCAGGGTATAACGGTCTTACCGTGCTGAGCGCTAAACTTGAGGATGAGCCGGAAAAGCTGAAGAAAGTGCTGGAAATGATCGATTTCGGCCGCAAATTCTATCCGCAGGATCAGAAGAATGAGAAGAACGCCGATTTTGACTGGTGGTCAGGCAAAGTGGGTTCAGGTTACGTTATGCAAGACGGCGTGCCTGTCTTCAACGAGAACTTCGGCAGAGACGGCCTGGGGCCATCAACGTATTATGTTGATAATTCATCCTGGGTACCTCAGGACTCGGACAATGTATATTCTATTACGTATCAGACCAAACAGCTGGTAGATCTTGTAGCCGCCATTGAAACGATGTACAAGGATATGAAGCTTTATATCAACCCGATCAATGGACTGGAGTCGCCGACGGACAACGAGAAAGGCACAGAACTGAAAAAGTATGTCATGGATGAGCAGGTGAAAATGATTGCAGGCACCCGTCCCGTATCCGATTGGGATAAACTGGTTCAGGAGTACATGGACAAAGGCGGGGCCCAGATCGTCCAGGAATACAACGCGAATATAAAAGAGAAGGATCCTAAAGCACTTTTTAAGTGAGATTGGTTAAAGTGACGCTTTATAAATGATCTGTAGAACGGCGGGGCAAATCATTTTGCCCCTGTTCTGCATTGGATGACAGGCACCTATGAGAATGCGAGCAGGGGAAGGGGGAGAGATGTATCATGAGAAAGACAGCCAAAATCGGTTTATGGTTTAACAAGCGGTCGGCGGAGTACCTCTGGAGACACGGCCAGGACCTGTTTCAGCTTTATCTGGAGGAGGTGCTTGGGCATGCCGGCATTCCTTATACAAGGTTTGATGATGCCGATACCCTTGAGTCCTATCATCCCGATATCATCGTCGTGCTGCACGCTGGAGAGAAGGAAGAGGATCTGAACCGACTGGAGCAGTGGGCCCGACAGGGTGCGACGCTCATCAGCTACGGTGGATTGAATCGTATGGCCGGCCGGCTGGGCTGTACCCGGTTTGCCATCCGGGATGCGGTGTATGGCAATCTGTCGGGGTTAAAATATGCGCAAGGCATTCCGGTTCTGAGGGCGGTAATCAGTGATCCGTGGATGGTATCGCAGACATCTGTCATGCCGGTTGAAGCAGACGGCGTTCTGCGCCGGCTATGGAAAGATGGTGCCGAGGCGTCCGCGGCCGTCATCAAGTTCCCGCTCGGCGGCGGACGGCTGATCCGCTGGAATGTGGACATTCCTGCGAACATCGTCATGCTGCAGCAGGGCGGAGGGCCGGTCGTGCAAGACGGCATACCTGCTCCGGACGGAACAGGAGCGGTGGACGAAGGCATTCTGAAGGCGGATGACCGGTGTGAGCTGGACTGGAATGAGGACCGCTCGGTGACAGAGACCGGTATGCCTTATTTTGATACGCCGTATGCAGACTGGTGGCGCGAGGTGATTGTCCGCCAGCTGATGGAGGAAGCGGATGCGCTTGGATTGTCTCTTCCGTTTCTGGATTATTGGCCGGAAGGCGTCCATCAGGTGGCCATGATTTCGCACGACAGCGACTTCAACGTTGAGGAGGCGGCCCGAACGACCTTGAGCGTGCTTCAGAATAACGGCGTCCGATCGACCTGGTGCATGATCGAGCCGGGTTACTCTCCTTCGTTGTACAAGGAAATTCGGGCAGCCGGGCATGAGCTGGCTTTTCACTTCAATGCTTTGGAGCAGGAGAATGGCATATGGAGCGCCGAAGAATTCACACGTCAACTGAACGTGATCCGGAGCACCAGCGGATCGCCAATCGTATCGAACAAGAACCACTATACCCGGTTTGAGGGCTGGGGAGAGCTCTATGAATGGTGCGAGTTGAACGGCATTGAAGCGGATCAGACCCGGGGGCCGAGCAAAAAAGGAAATGTCGGCTTTCCGTTCGGTACCTGCCACCCCTATTATCCTATCGCTCGTTCTCATGAGCGAAATCGGCTTTACCGGGTGCTGCAGATCGGCTTTCTGACCCAGGATCTGGAGCATCCCACACTTTCGGATGTGTCGGTGATTGCCCCGTTTCTCGAAAAGGTGGCGGAGGTCCGCGGCGTCGCTCACTTTCTGTTTCACCAGCAGCATATCCATAACCTGGAGCAGGTCCGGCACGCGCTTACGCTTGCCGTCGAAACCGCGAAGCGTCTTGGTTATGCGTTCTGGACGAGCGAGGAAATCACTCGATGGGAGCAGGCCAGACGAGCTGCGGTACTGCGGGTCGGAGCAGACGGAATCCTGATTGCCGAGAATCTTCCGCAGGGAGCGGTATTGCGTCAGCCTTTGAATGCGGAGGCGGACCCGTCAGCTTCACGGACGGAAATTCGCTTTGGGCGCCCGTGTGCAGAAGCGGCGAGCAGCGTGAAATCAGCAGCTGAATAACGACGATGAGGAGGAATCAGATCGTGGAAATGTTAGCGATTCATGGTGGAGCGCCAGTCAAGACCGGTCCTTTTGGCACAGGTAAAAGATTCGGGGATGAGGAGGCCGCGCAGCTGCTTGAGGCGCTGGAGCAAAACACGCTATTTTATCATTTCGGCTCCAAGGTTAAACAGTTTTTGGCCGATTTCAATGCGATGTACGGCCGGGAATACAGTGTGGCGACATCCTCCGGCACCGCTGCCCTTCATGTCGCGCTTGGTGCGGCTGGCGTCTCCGTAGGGGATGAGGTCATAACAAGCCCGATTACGGACCAGGGAACGCTGATCGGCATTCTGTATCAGAATGCCATCCCGGTGTTTGCCGATCTGGAGCCGCACACTTACAATATGGATCCGGCTTCGGTTGAGGCGCGCATCACACCGAGAACCAAAGCCATTATCGTCGTCCATCTCGCGGGATATCCGTGCGATATGGATCCGATTATGAAGATCGCGAAGAAGCATGGCATCAAGGTTATCGAGGATTGCGCACAGGCCTATTTGACCCGGTACAAGGGCAGGCTGACCGGGACCATCGGAGATTACGGCTGTTTCAGCACGAATGATTTCAAGCATATTTCCACCGGGGACGGCGGTATGGTGCTGATCAATTCGGGAGCGCGCGAGGATTACGAAACCGCTCACGCCTTTGCGGACAAAAACTATCGGCGTCTAGGCACCACGGTTGACCGAGGAACGAGTTATATTGCACCGAATTACCGGATGACCGAGCTGCAGGGAGCCGTCGGAATCGCCCAGTTGAAGAAGCTGCCCTGGATATGCGAGCGGCGTCAGAAATACGGGGACCGGCTCAATGAAGGATTGCAAGGTATTAAGGGTGTCATTCCGCCGCAGGTTGACCCGGAGCATGACTGTACATACTGGTTCTACATGCTGCGGCTTGACCTGGATCAATTGACCTGCAGCCGCGAAGAGTTTTGCAGAGCGCTGGAGGCGGAGGGCATCCCGAACCGTGCCGGCTATATCCCACAGGTATGTTATTTGCAGCCGCTGTTCCAGAAGCGGCAGGCTTATCCGGGAAGCCATTTTCCGTTTGACGGCAGCAGCGTTTCCTATAAACCCGGCCTGTGTCCAGTAGCGGAGGAGATTCTGGTCACGGCGGTTCAGATTCCACTGAACGAATTCTACTCGCTGAAGGATATTGAGGATATTATTCACGCAGTTGCCAAGGTGGGTGCTTGTTATGCCAAAAGCGATGAGTAATACGGATAAAGTGGGCGGCGGTAAGATCCCGGCGAGGATGGGGGCTTTTGAGCGGATCGGCGTTCCCGCAGACGTGGATGAGAGCCGGTCAGCGGCGGTCTGTCGTAGAGACGACGGAGCCGAACGCATCGTAATCGCTGCCCGGGGATACGTGCTGATTGTGGATCCCGAGACGGGTAGCTGCAGCCAGCTTTATTTTCCGGGGGGTGAGAGCCAGTATCCGTTCGCGTCGGCCAGTGATCTCCGGGGGTGGTTCTATACGGGAGCAGGCCGCTATTTTTACATTGTAGATCCGTTCACTCCAGCATTTGTTGGACAGCACCGGGTTCCTGAAGGGGAAGAGGAAGCGGGATTTGCATTTGCCGTTAAAGGGGATGGACGGGTTTACGCCACAGCGTACCCGGGAAGCTATCTGGTTGAGCTCGACGCTTCGTCGGATTCATCTCGCACGTTATGCAGGCTGGATTCCGAGAGGAAGTATGCCATGACGCTAGCATGCGGAAGCGGCGGGAAGATCTATGCGGGACTAGGCACGACATCGTCGGCCATTGCCTGCTTCCATGAAGAAACCGGCGAGCTGGAGATATTGCTCGAGGGACCCCCGGATATGCCCGGCAGCGCTGCCGTTCTCCAGGGCTGCAACGGCTCTGTCTACGGCTGGCTGCCTTCAGGTGAGAATGGAGACGGACGATGGTACCGGCTTGGCGAGCACGGGGTGGAGCAGGTGCCGGCGGAGGAAGTCGGTCCATCCCTGTATAAGGGAGCAGGTTACAACAAGCTGCATCTGGACCTTGACGGCGGTCGAACGCTGCTGAAATGGCAGCTGTCCGACAGGCAGGTCGTCATCATGGAAGCGGACGGGAGCTTGAGCCGGATACCGCTTGCTTACAAGGGAGGCGGAACACCCCTCTCCCCGCTGTATGGAGGCCCGGACGGCATTTTGTACGGCACCTCGAACCACCCGCTTCATCTGTTTACTTATGATACCACAGCCGGACGTCTGACCGATTGGGGCGGCGATATTGTAGAGCGGGGAGGCGGCGGTAATATCGCCGCTTATGCGGCTCAAGGGAACATCATCGTGGGTGCGGCATATGCAGGCGGCATGGTCCATCTGTTGGATACGGCGAAAGATTGGAATACGGAAGAAGGACTCTGTCGGAATCCTAGGCTGATCTATGAAAATGCCGCTGTCCACAGGCCGAGATGCGCGGCCGCGCATCCGGACGGCCGTCATGTTCTGTATGGCGGATTTCCCGGTTATGGTGCCGCAGGCGGCGGGCTCGGCATCGTGGATGTGCAGGCCGGTCAGGTGGAGATGCTAGAGCACCAGGAAATTGTCAGCGGGCAGAGCACGATTTCGCTGGCGGTACTGCCGGACGGCAGGGTATTCGGGGGCACCAGCATTGAAACACCTGGCGGTGGGATAAGCAAGGCGGGGGAAGCGGCGATGTATGAGTTGAGTTGGCCTGACCGGAAAGTGATTCGGCGCTGGGTGCCGATCCAAGGAGCCAAAGAGATTGCTCAGCTGGCTCCCGGCGTGAAGGGCATCCTGTATGGACTGACCTCGGAATCGGTATTTTTCGTTTATGATGCTGACCTGCAACAAGTGGTTCACTGGAGCGATCTTTCTACATGGGGCCGTATTGTTCGGCAGGGGCTGCTCATGACCGAGCGGGAGGGCCGTCCATTCCTCTTGGGTCTGCTGAGCAGGGCTTTGTTCACCGTGAATCCTGTAAACATGGAGCCAGAGCTGCTGGACCGGCTTCCGGCTGAAGCTACCAGTGGGATCGCCTGCCTGAACGGAGACGTGTATTTCGGTTCCTTTGCTGAGCTGTGGCGGTATCGGCTGGAAGAGGAGGGTAATTCATTTTATGAATCGGTTTAATGGGAACATGATGCCGCTATTAGAGGGTATACATACCCTTGATGCTTGGATGGAGAAGGAGTCCAGACTGAGAGAGCGCTGGCTGCAGCTGTTGGGGGAGCCCCCGGGGCCGGTTGATTACAAGCCGAAAGCGGCCGCAGACAGCGGTGGCTTCCGGGTGATATCAGAGCATGACGAGGAAGATCACACAAGACTTAAGATCGTTTACCATTCCCCGGAAGGGGATCCGATCCAAGCTTATCTTCTGCTTCCTCATGGAAAGCCAGCTGAGGGAGGTTATCCCGCTGTTCTGGCTCTTCATCCGACAACCGAGAACGGAAAAGACGATGTATGTCTGCCTTCCGGTCGGGAGAATCGGCGGTATGCCCTGGAGCTGGTTCAGCGCGGATTTGCCGTGCTGGCACCGGACTCCATCACATTCGGCGACCGGGTCTATGCAGGGGAAGCGCCATTTCAAACCGCTCCGTTCTATCGGCATCACCCCGCGTGGACTGCGGTTGGTAAAATGCTCTCCGACCACATCACGGCGGTCGATGTGCTGTCCTCGCTGCCGCAGGTAAACTCCCACCGGATCGGCGTCATCGGTCATGCGCTGGGCGGCTATAATGGCTGGTTTCTGGCCGGAATGGATAAACGCATCAAGGCTGTCGTCTCGAGCTGCGGGTTTACGATGTTCCGCGGTGATCCGGAGCCGAACCGCTGGGGGCAGCGGGAGTGGTTTTCCCATATTCCTTCCATAACGGACAGCCTGAGTAACGGCGATCTTCCATTCGAATGGCATGAAATCGCGGCGCTTGCGGCTCCGGTGCCGATGTTGATGTGGTGCGGGATGCGAGATCCGATTTTTCCGAACTGGCGTGAGATTGCATCGGGTCTTGGGGAACTGGATGGCTTGTATGATTTTCTTGGCGCTTCATCTGCTTTCGAATGCTGGATCGGTCATGAAGGGCATGACTTCCCGCCGGATATCCGCCAGCGTGCCTATGCTTTTCTTGAGAAGAAGCTTGCAGAGTAAAATATATACACGTTCTTTAAGCGGAGTACATGGAATCCTGATGTTCCTCATGATATACTGATTGTTATAGACATGTATAGGAGCGGTATATATTGTTACGTAGAAGAAATGAATTTCATGAGCGTTATGAACGCTTTGTCCAGGAATTGAGAAATGAAATTGTCTCCGGTGTTCTGCAGCCGGGTGAATTTATTTTGCCGGAAAATACGCTTAGCCAGAAGTATGAAATGAGCCGGGTATCGATCCGGAAGGCGCTGGATGAGCTGGTGAACGAAGGACTGATCGAGAAGATTGCGGGCAAGGGCAACCGTGTGAAGGAGCCGGATGAGGACAGAACGCCTGTCGTACTGAGACTCGCCTGGTTCTCTTCCTCCTATGAGATTCCGATTATCGAGAAAATGATCGAGGCGTTTGAGCGGAAGCATCCGTTCGTTCAGGTGGAAATGGTGCTGTACGCCGAGGACTTCTACACCGAAACCATCATTCGGTCCATTGATGACGGTCAGGGCCCCGATCTGTTTATTATGTCGGATCAGCATTTCCGGGAATGGACCGAAAGCGGGCGAACGAATCTGCTGACAGGATATGTTCCTCCTCGTCTCAGGGAGGAAGGGGTCAGCTATCCGCGGGTCTTCGAGCTGTTCAATCATGAAGGCGACATACTTGCGGCGCCGTTCGTCTTCTCTCCGGTGGTCATCTGCTACAACCGTTCGATCTTCCGTCAGCACGGCCTGCCTTACCCTATCAGTCTTGGCGACTGGAAGGAGCTGCTGGCGGCGGCCAAAGCCTGCACATCGGCCCCGGACGAAGACGGAATGACCGATCATTACGGCTTCTGCTTCTCCTCGTCTCCGAACCGCTGGCCGGTCTTCCTGCTTCAAAATGACGGCAGCATTATGGCTGCAGACCGCAGCCGGAGCACGATGGCGGATCAGCGGAATATCGAAGCTTTGGAGTTTTGCGTATCGCTTATGTACAAGGAGCATGTGTCGCCGATCTTCTCCCATGGCAGCAGTCATTTGGCCGAGAGCCTCTTTATGAAGGAACGGGTTGCCATGATCATGTCCACCTATTACTTCATGAATGAATTCCGCGACCATTCCATCGACTGGGATGTAATGACCCTGCCGAACGGCACCAAGCCCGCAACGATGCTGCTTGGAGGGGGGCTGTCGATCAATGCTGCGAGCAGTCATCGGAGTATCGCCGAGAAACTCGTGGATTTTATGACAGGTGAGGAGGCGCAGACGCTGCTGAAGAAGCACGGCTGCACCATTCCGGCTTTGCGGTCGGTGGCCGAGGATGACCGTCTGCTGAATCCGGACATTCATCCGCAGCACTATAACCGTTTTCTGGAGGTGCTGCCTCACGCTTATCCGCTTCATACCCTTAACCTGAGCCAATCTGAAATATTGACGCTGCTGGATGAACTGAATCTGCTGTGGGCCGGCATGGAAACCCCGGCGGATACCTGCACCCGAATCGAGCAGCTGTTCAACAGCCGCCTCGGCCTGACGGGCGCCGGTACGGGAATGGAGAAGTGAACGAAACTCTTATTCCGACTCACTACGTCAGGTAGCTTGAGCGGTAATTAAATGTATGAAGGAACTTCATGGCAGGATGCCGAAATTGTCAGATGATTCAGATGACAATGACATATGGATTTTGAAAGCCGCATAAATTGCGGCTTTTTTCAGTTGTAGTATTAGTTTTTTTCTAATTGAACGACAAGAGTTTAAGACGAAGCTTGTTACATAATCACTCCATATTGATCTTGTCTGCACCCGATCTTGATTTCTCTATTCTATGATTAGTCCCAAAATAGATTAGAGTTGTGTCTTAGATGACAACGTTTGTCTAGTATTTGAAAAAGTGTTACGATCCAACTGAAGTACACACTGGTGAGTTTGAGGGGCTAATGCTCATGCTCATATAAACTTGAGAGGTTGTCACATGTCTAAAACAATAATGATTGTAGAAGATGAGCATATTTTACGAGAAATCATAAAAGATTATTTGCTTGAAGAAGGTTATGAAGTGCTCGAAGCGGATGATGGCAGAAAAGCTTTGGCGCTATTCCAGGAACATGAGCTGGATCTGATCATTCTGGATATCATGCTCCCTGGATTGGACGGATGGTCCGTATGCAAACGCATCCGAAAAGTATCTAACGTTCCGATTATCATGCTGACGGCCCGTTCGGATGAGGATGATACCTTGATGGGTTTTGAACTGGGAGCCGACGACTACGTAACCAAACCGTACAGCCCTCCAATCCTGCTGGCACGGGCGAAGCGGCTTTTGGAGAGCAGACAGACTCGGGAACAAGAAGACGATACACTATCCAGCAACGGTATTTCCATCCACTTTCCATCCCGAACGGTGGCGGTGGATGGGGAAAACTGCAGTTTGACGCATACGGAATTTGAAATTCTGGCTTATCTGATGAAAAACAAAGGAATTATTATAACCAGAGAACAGCTGATTACAAAAATTTGGGGGTATGATTTTGTCGGTGATGATCGCACGGTCAACAGTCATATCCGCAATCTGCGTTCCAAGCTGGGAGAGCACGCCAAGCATATTGTCACGATCGTTCGATCAGGTTACAAGTTCGAGGACAAGTTATGAAGCAAGGGATTGTTCTAAAGCTGTTTCTATTTACGACGGGATTATGCTTATTCATTCTTGCTGTTATCTTTACCTTGCAGACCGTATTTTTCAAACAGTATTATGTTCATCAGAAAGTGAAGGACGTGAGCGCGGCGCTTCAGGTTTATGAACAAGACTACCTGAATCAAACAACGGACACGCAGGAGACGGCAAAGCTGGAGCAAGATTTTTATCAAAAGCATAACATCTGGGTTACGACTGTGGACACCCAAGGTAATTTAAAGTACACCGATGATTTCTTCATGGAAGTCAAGCTAAGACATTCGGATGAAACCATGTTTTCCAATAAAACGATGACCATTCCTCTGTATAGTGTGATCGACGTAGAGGACTTCAGCAGTGATAATCCCTTCCTCACGCCTTGGATTAAAGAAGGGGAAGAGATCGCCATGGAAGGTTTGATTATGAATGGCCAGCCGGTGATCCAGCGTATGGGAAGGGGCAATTCTAACCTAAGAGACGAAAGCAGGCTGGAAAATTCGCAGATGGTGAGAAAAGAGTACGAGGTCGTCACTCGATTTGAGAGTCCGAACCAATACTTTGAGAAATATCCCACATTTCTGGTCGAGGGAACCATTATGAAGGTCCAGTTACCGGAAGGCGCAGGGGTCTCGCTTTATACCAATCACTTGTTGCTGGACCGCATCAAGGCTTTCCAAGCGGATCTTTTATACGGCGACTGGAAGGATAGCAAGAACCCCAATCAGATCGTGGATTATAAAGAAAATGATGTGAATTACAAAATTTTCGTGAATCGTATCCAAGATCGCGACGGAAATCCCGCATATCTGTTCGCGATGGCGTCACTCCAGCCGGTTAATGAAGCCGCAGGGATGATCAAGGAATACTATGTGTACATCATTATTGCTACTCTGCTTCTCGTGGTGCTGGCATCGTTCTATTATTCTCGTCAGATCACTCGGCCGCTGCTGCGCATCAACCGTACCACACGGCAAATGGCAGACCTTGATTTTTCGGAGAAAATCCCCATTACAACGAAGGATGAAATCGGGGACTTATCACGCAACATTAATGAGCTCTCCGAGCGCCTGCACTCTCATTTTCTTCGGCTTGAGCAGGATATCGAGAAAGAAAAGCAGCTGGAGAATACGAGAAAAGAATTTATATCCGGCGTATCCCACGAGCTGAAAACTCCGCTAAGCGTTATTCAGAGCTGTCTGGCCATTATGAAGGACGGGGTGGCAAGCCATAAAAGGGATTATTACTTTAAGGCGATGGAGGACGAGGTCAAAAGAATGGATCTGCTGATCGTGGATATGCTGGAATTGGCCAAGTACGAATCCGGAACGTATACCATGGACATGGATTCTTTTTATATCGACACCGTTATCGAGCGGGTATGCACAAAATTGGCTGCGGACATCGAAACAAAGCAGTTACATCTTGATATGTCACTGAAGCCAGTCGAAGTGCTGGCAAATGAGCGGCGAATGGAGCAGGTCGTTGTCAATTTCCTCAGCAACGCGATTCGCTATACACCGGAGCAGGAGTCCATTCTCGTCAGTATCTTGGAAGATGGGGACACCGTTAAAGTATGCATCGAAAATAAAGGAGTCCACATTCAAAGCGAACAGCTTGAGAAGATCTGGGACCGGTTTTATCGCGGCGAGCCTTCCCGAAAACGGTCGACTGGAGGGACCGGGCTGGGCCTTTCCATCTCCCAAAAGATTCTGGAAATGCATGGTGTCCGATATGGTGTAACTAACACTCCCAATGGTGTCCTATTCTATTTTCATTTGAATAAGAAAGCGTAGAACCCGGTTCTGCGCTTTTTTAATTGAAGAGTTGTTCTTGAAGGTCTCTTATGGACCTATCAGGAACAGCTCTTTTTGGTTTGCCGCCGCCAAAGCCTATTACTCTATGAAAGTTTGATATCATCTGCACCTTATCTTGATCTCGGGCTACTACACTTTTATCAGGAGGAGGAGAGAAGGTATGAGAAAAGGCAGCTCGATTATAATCACTCTTATGTCTGCGCTGGTGATCGTTCTGCTCTATCAACTTGTTTCCGGGGAAGGGACAGCAAGCGACCGCAAAGCCGGCATGGATGTCCGCTCGGATAAGATAAGAACGCTAGAATACCAGTCGGAAACGCCTTATAAGGTCGTGATTGATTCAGGACATGGCGGTAAGGATAACGGCGCAACGGGAGCCAGTGGTAGTTTTGAGAAGGATTTTACGCTGCAGGTAGCGCTTAAGGTAGAAGAACTGGCAAAACAAGAGCCAGGGATTGAGGTGGTTCTCACTCGATCAGAGGATCGCTTTATATCTTCGATTGACCGGGAACGGCCGGAAATCGCCAATCGACTGGGTGCGGATTTATTCATATCCATTCACGGAAATACGTACGAAGACGCTAGTGTTTCGGGTACAGAAACCTACTATTACCATGAAAATTCCCGGTTCTTGGCGGAAATTATGCAAAAGCATATGGTTCAGACCAGCGGATTTCGGGACCGGGGAGTAAAAAAAGAGGATTTCTTTGTCTTGAAAGATTCGAACATGCCGGCGGCTCTAATCGAAATGGGTTATTTAACGAATCCGCAAGAAGAGAATGAGATGCTGACGGAAGATTACCAATACCGGATGGCAAGCTCCATTCTGGACGGAATTAAAGAAGCTCTAAATTTAAATTAAAGAGAGGAACATGAACATGAAAAAAATAGTTGCAACCCTACTCCTTGGGAGTATTGCACTTGCCTTGGCAGCATGCGGAAACGAATCCACAAGCTCGAGTCCGCAGCAACCGACCACTCAAAACCAAGGACAGGCAACGGAATCAAAAGGCTCCGTAGAAACCGAGTATCAAGCTCTTTTCCAGACCAGCGTTTTTGTGGGGGATTCCATTACGGAGGGTTTATCTTTTCACGATGTGCTTAAAGAGGAGAATGTTCTGGCAGGCGCAGGAAAAACGGCGGAGTTTGCACTTCAAGATATGGCTGAGTTGACTAAGCGGGATCCGGAACATATCTTTATCCACTTGGGATCGGATGACATTTTATGGCCAACGGAAAACCCCACAACCTATTCTTTGAAAAACTATGCGAAGCTGATCGGTATGATCAAGGAAAAGCTTCCACAAGCGAAAATAACCCTTTTATCGGTAACCCCGGTAACGGTGAAAGCGGAAGAACTGGAACCAAGATACAAAAATATCAATGATTATAACGAAGGCTTAAAAGAGTTGGCCGAAAAAGAGAACATTGGATATGTTGATTTGTCCCCGATATTTTCAAACGGCTCGAATGATCTGTACGACTCGGACGGGATTCATTTTAAACCCGAGTTTTACACAAGAATGCTGGACCTGCTAAAAGATCAAGTGGAATAACATGCAATGGATCAATCAACATGGAGGTGTGAATATTGGTCTTTAGCAGCCTAATATTCCTGTTCCTCTTTCTGCCGGTCACCATTCTGATCTATTACGCATCTCCGGTGAATTTTCGAAATGCTGTCCTCCTTGTTGTCAGCCTGATTTTTTATGCATGGGGAGAGCCCATATACATTTTCATCATGATTTTCTCCACGGTCTTTGATTATATCAACGGGCTGCTG
Source organism: Paenibacillus sp. QJM3NY_38 (assembly GCF_056173265.1). NCBI lineage: Bacteria > Bacillati > Bacillota > Bacilli > Caryophanales > Paenibacillaceae > Paenibacillus > Paenibacillus sp. QJM3NY_38. The sequence goes on along the minus strand of NZ_CM149665.1, from coordinate 3,798,584 downwards.
ATCGATAAGTATAGACATCGGAAGCTGATTGCCAGATCGATTTTTATCGGCTCGATGGTCGGCAGTCTGGGTATTCTCGGATTTTTCAAATATGCGGACTTTGTCGTAGACAACATCAATCAGTTGTTTCATATGAATATCCAAGCGACCGATTTGCCGCTGCCTGTGGGCATATCTTTCTATACCTTTCAAACGATGTCTTATGTCGTTGACGTATACTTGGATAAAGTATCGGTGCAGAAGAACTTCATCTCTTTTGGGGCATATGTGACCATGTTCCCGCAGCTTGTAGCGGGTCCCATCGTCAAATACGGTGATATTGCGGGACAGCTCGTTTCCCGTAAGGTGTCGCTGGACCGTTTTGGCGAAGGGGCGGAGCTGTTCATCAGGGGACTTGCCAAAAAAGTGCTGTTGGCCAATAATATCGGGTTATTGTGGGCGAGTGTTAAAGCAACGCCGATCGAGGAATTGAGCGTACTCTCCGCCTGGCTTGGCATTACCGCATTTACTCTGCAAATCTATTTTGATTTCAGTGGTTACTCTGACATGGCACGGGGACTAGGGAAAATGTTCGGATTTGATTTCATGGAAAATTTCCGATACCCCTACATCTCAAAAAGCGTAACCGAATTTTGGCGCAGATGGCATATTTCGCTCGGCAGCTGGTTTCGGGAGTACGTTTATATACCGCTTGGCGGTAATAGGTCAGGCTTTATGAAGCAGCTCCGGAATTTACTGGTCGTATGGTTTTTAACCGGATTATGGCATGGAGCCAGCTGGAACTTTATCGTGTGGGGCTTGTATTTCGGATTCTTTGTGATCATCGAGAAACGATTTCTTTTGCAAAGTCTTGGACGTTCACCCGCTTTTGTCGGCCATGTCTACACGCTTCTGGTCGTTGTGATTGGCTGGGTATTGTTCGAAATGGAGCAACTGGTTTCCGCTTGGCGTTTCATCAGCGTGATGTTCGGTTTCGGCGGGCATGTTTTTGCGGATCAGCAGGCGCACTATGATTTGTCTACGAATGGTGTATTGTTTGTCGTGTTGGCAATCTGTGTTACTCCGCTTCCAGGAAAGATGTTATCCTGCATGAGGGAAAAATGGAGAATCGCCGGCGTGATTACCGTTCCGCTTATCTATTTTTTATTCATGATCCTGTCGACGGCTTATTTGGTCAATGAAACCTACAATCCGTTTTTATATTTTCGATTTTAAAAGGGGACAGCCATGGAATATTACAAAAATTTCAAAAGTAAATTGCTGGCCTTATTGCTGCTCCTATTTATTAGCGTAATCGCAGTTCTTCATCTTTTGGCGGTGGATCGTTCATTTTCGGAGTCGGAAAACCGGATGCTGAAGCAGCTGCCGCATTTCTCGCTGAAAGCATTGCTGTCAGGAGATTTCACAGCCGATTTCGAAAAATATGTGTCCGACCAATTTGTTTTCAGAGACTTTTGGATCGGGGCAAAAACCGATGCGGACCGGCTCTTGGGAAAAAAGGAGAGCAACGGGGTTTACCTAGGAACAAACGGGTATCTGATTCAGGAGGTTATTCCCCCGGCGGAAGCGGACTTGAGGGAGAAGATCGAAGCCATTCATTCGTTTGACCAGGCCACGCCGGAAATGAATAAATATGTGATGCTGGTACCAACGGCAGCCGCTCTATATAAAGACAAGCTCCCGAAATATGCGATCATCGGCGATCAAGAAGCATACTTAAAAAAAGTAAAGCAATGGCTGAATCCCAATATACGTTTCATCGATGTTTTTCCAAGTTTATATGCTGAGCGCGATCAACCTATATTTTATAAAACCGATCATCATTGGACTACTCAAGGCGCTTATGTCGGCTATCTGGAGCTTTGCAGGCAAATGGGGCTGATACCGCAGAATGATGAAGACTTTAATATCCAGCAAGTTACAGATGAATTTTTCGGTTCGCTTTATTCAAAAAGCGGGTTCAGACATGTAAAGCCCGATCGACTGGAGCTTTACTTGCCAAAGGACCAGGAGAATTACACCGTAACGTATGTCGATGAAGAGAAGACTGCGGATTCATTGTATGCGATGGAGCAGCTGCTCAGAAAGGATAAATATGCGGTGTTTCTTAACGGTAACCATGCACGAATCCATATTAAAACGGCTAATCCGAGCGGTAGAAAGCTGCTGGTGGTCAAAGATTCGTACGCTAACAGCCTGATTCCTTTCTTAATAAAGCATTTTAGCGAAATACATGTGATTGACCTTCGATATTATGATGAGGATTTAGCGTCTTTCGTGAACGAACAGGGGATTCAGGACATGCTATTGCTTTATAATGCGAATACGTTTTTCGAGGACCCATCCATCAAAAATGTAACGGAGTGATTAAATGAAGAAACAATGGAGCGGGAAAAGGAGTTTTTACCCCGTTATGCTTGCATTCATCGTCGTAATTGGCGTATTGTCCGGTTGCGTAGGCAAGGATGACAAGACTTCAGAACAATTGACTGCCACCGAAATCGGAAAAAGTATCGAACAGGCAGTTAGCCTAAAAGACATGAAAAAGCAGGATCTGAATAAGCTGCAGAAATTGTATAAGATGGATGCAGACAGCATGGATGATTTTATTCTATATACGTCTACATCGAATGTAAAAGCTGATGAATTGGCCGTTATCAAGCTGAAGGATGAGAGTCAGGCAGAAAGCGTCAAAAAGAATATGGAGCAACGAATCGAAGCGCAGAAAATGAAATTCAAGGACTATCGCCCCGATGAATATTTTCTGGTCGATAATCACGTGTTAAAGGCGAAGGGGCGATTTATTTTCTTCGCGGTTTCTAAAGACGCCGAATCAATGGAACGCACGTTTGACAGTGCTTTTTGAAAGAAGCCCAGCTCAAATCCTAATTTTCCAAATAAGAATATTTCTCCACCATTTTATATAAATAATTTCGAAACTCTTCGATGTATGATTTAGGTTCTACGATTTCCAGATTGGTGCCGAAACCTGCTAAAAATTGAAATCCAATAGGGTTCTGAGGAATATGGATGGTAGCCAGGAAATATTCAGAACTATAGCTTTCAATACTCTTTCGACCGTACCTTTCAATGAATTGATCTTTTATGCTTGGCGAAATCAATGCCTTTATAGCGACAAGTTGCGGTTGATAACGGGTTGTTTCTTGTTCTAATGCATAATCTCTCGGGTTAAAGGTTTCTTCATTCATATTGAGATTATCGATCCTGGATAATTTAAATGTTCTATAGCTCTGACGATGTAAACAGAATCCCTTCAGATACCAACTCGTCTCGCTGTAATGAAGCTGATACGGTTCGACGATTCGATTCGTTATCATGCCATTTTTATCTATATAATCAAATGAAATTATTTTTTTCACTGATATCGATTCCTGGCATGTCTTCAAGGTTTGAAGAACCTCGGACCGACCCTCCCAATCATAAAATGACAGTCGGACTGAACCTTTCAGTGACAATGGGCTAACCATGGCTTCTATTTTTTTAATAGTCACTTCAACTTCTTCGCTAATTAGAATTTGTTCCAATCCGCCGAGCGCAGTCAATATATTCTCCAAGTCGGAGCTGCTTAAAAGACGTTTATCCACCTTGTATTCATCCAAAATACCGTATCCGCCATGAATTCCATGAACAGAATAGATGGGGATGTTGGATAAACTCAGTGTTTCCATATCGCGAAGAATCGTTCTTTTGGAAACGTTAAATAATTGTGCGAATTCTTTTGTTGAAACGATATCTTTTTTTAGCAATATCATGATAATCGATATTAATCTTTCAACCTTCTCCATAGCTGCCCCTCTTTTGGTACAAATTTTTAAATGGTGACATGCGTCTGTCACCACTAATAAATTATACTTCATTTATCAAAAGAAGGAGGTACAACTTTATGTCAGCTATAGCATACTTGAATTTTGATGGAATCGCCGAAAAAGCGATTGAATTTTATTCGGAGGCTCTCAATGCGAACGAGGTAAAAAAAGTGAAATTCAAGGATTTTCCGCAGGATCCAAATTATCCATTGCCAGAAAACGAATTAAATATGATCATGGAGTCTTCAATAGAATTTGCAGGCGGGAAACTCATGATGTCGGATATTTTGCCTTCCATGAAGGCGGTAACGGGCGAGTTGGTAAAAGGAAATAATGTGCTTATTAGTTTAGTCATGGATGACAAACAAACATTGGAAGAATACTTTAATCAATTGTCTGTTGGCGGCCATGTTGTAATGCCGTTATCCAATACTCCTTGGTCTTCGTGCTTTGGCATGCTGGTTGATCAGTTCGGAGTTGCCTGGAAATTTAATAGCGACGCAGATAAGTTTCTTAATAGTGTCATTTCCAACAAACAGTAACTCATTCAAAACATGGCCTTCCAATGAAAGGCCATGTTTTAATATTTCCTTTAGAAAGGAGGAGGAGAGGTTTTATCTATGGAAATTGAACATATGATTCCAGCAAAAACGAGAGAGGATTTAAGAATTTGGCTGCAGAATCATGGCAAGACCGAGAAGTTTTGCTGGGTTTTGGTTAGTATGACGCCAACCCCTCATATGTTGTTATATTTGGACGTCGTTGAGGAAGCCTTATGCTTTGGATGGATTGATGGAGTCAAAAAGAAAGTGTCCGAAACCGGGCTGGCCCAGAGACTGTCTCCTAGAAGCAAAAAAAGCTCATGGACCGAATTGAATAAAGAACGTGTCCGCCGCCTCGAAAAGTTGGGGTTCATTAGTGAGGAAGGCAGGAGGGTTCTTCCTGACATGGATCCCGGTTCTTTCAGAATAGACAGGGTCGTAGAACAAAGGCTAAAAGAGGAAAAGCAAGTATATGAGAATTTCATGGCATTTCCCGATCTTTATAAAAGAGTTCGGATCGACACGATACAAAGCTATAAGAATCAGCCGGAATTATTTAAGAGCAGATTAGACAAATTCATAACCAACACGAGAGAAAACAAGATGTACGGTCAATGGAACGATAATGGCCGTCTATTAGATTATTAATATTTCCTGGGGCAGTAATGTTGCAGTGACAAATGAATGTGGCAATTCAATAAAAAGCATATTAAAAGACCAACCTATCATTGAACTGCACCTCCAATGTTAGATGGTATCTAACAATTGGGGTGCAGTTCACATCAGAGTTGGTCTTATAATAAGATGCATATGATAGCTTAATGTGCAACCATCATGTCACAATGACTTTGTTTTCATTTTTTATTTCAATCACGGTAGTTTAATCCCATAACTTCACAGAGCCGGATCCACTGAAGCTTTCATAGACATAAAATTCTGCCTTCTTGTTGTCCCCGTCGACATAGTTGCTGATTCCCCGGTAGATCAGTGTGTCGCCAGGGTATAGAAAGTATTCATAGCCAGTCACAAGTTCGTCGGCATTGCTGCCCGGATCGTATTCCCGAAGCTGATACCAGGCCCCGCCGCCCGGACCGCTCACAACTTGAAACTTGAAATCGCCGCCGCCAGAGTGAACGTAATTATTCGGGTTTTGTGAGGAAACCGTTGAGAGACTCCCAAGGTAATCCCATTCGCCTGCTCCCATAGGGGTGGCGACATCACCATTGGCACGAATTATCGTGACGTTAGGGGCAGAGTCAACAGTTTCTCCCACAGCTCTGGATTCCATTTCGGGTTCGTCGGCAAACATCGTGGAAAAGGGAACTGCGAATATAAGTATCAGGGTGGTCAACATAATGCGCAACCAGCCGACACTTGTTTCTTTCCGATGCTTCACATCCATCGTCCTCCTTATTATTTCGATGTATGAAATCAGGGATAATGTAACACACCTAGAATGGAATAACAACCATAATTTGCTAAATTTGATTTAATTATATAAAAATGAAACTTTATGTCTATGACTTTGGTCACTAAGTCTGGTCTGATGACTCAGCACATTGTTGGCATGACTACATCAATGATCTAAACATCGTTCGAAAAAACGAACCGGACAGTCATAAACATCGATAGTTGTTTCACATTGGATAATTATAACATTGACAACTGTAGGTTTTTCCAAAATAATAGAATGTAATTGAATACTGGTACCTTTAATTCAGTCCAGAGAGGCTGGCAAGGGCAGCGGATTTTTTATAATCACGCGAGAATCAGTCCGTATTCCGACAGGGATGCTCTGCGTCTTCGCGCGGGTTATGATATGAGAAAGAGGCTACTTGTCAGTGAAGACTTGACGAGTGGCCTCTTTTTTCTGCTTCTTTGGTATCAGAACACTTTAACCTGGAGGTATTCTGATGAGCAAACAAGATCAAGAGTTTTCGTGGCAAGCGGTGCCGAACACGCAGAGAAACCATTTTTGGAAGACGTTATCCGTCATGTTAGGGTTCACATTCTTTTCGGCAAGCATGCTGGCAGGGGGGACGCTCGGAGTCGGCTTGACGTTCATGGAGTTCATTGGAATCGTGCTCGCGGGCAATTTGGCACTCGGCATCTATACAGGAGCGCTGGCGCATATCGCTGCCAAAACAGGCCTTTCTACGCATTTGCTGGCAAAATATGCTTTCGGTGAGAAAGGGTCGTACCTGCCATCATTCCTTCTCGGCTTCACGCAGGTTGGATGGTTCGGCGTCGGTGTAGCCATGTTCGCGATACCGGTCGCCAAAGCGATGGGTTGGAACGTGTACCTGTTAATCTTCTTGTTTGGTCTTGCCATGACGGCATCAGCCATCTACGGCATGAAGTCGCTCGTCATTCTGAGTTATATTGCGGTTCCGGCCATTACCATTCTTGGCGGTTATTCCATGTTCGAAGGCGCAGGCTCGCTTGGCGGCCTTCAAGGCTTACTCGATTACACGCCGGAACAGAGCCTCACTGCGGCAGCGGCACTAACTATTTGTATCGGCTCATTTATTAGCGGCGGGACCTTGACGCCGGATTTTGCACGGTTCTCCCAGTCGTCCCGGCAGGCGGTGACCGCGACGGTCATTGCGTTCTTCCTTGGAAACTCGCTCATGTTCCTGTTCGGCGCAGTCGGCGCAATGGCGTATAACCTGGCAGATATCTCGGAGGTCATGTTCCTGCAAGGGCTGATCATTCCCGCAATCATCGTACTCGGGCTGAACATTTGGACGACCAATGATAATGCGCTTTATGCTTCAGGACTGGGCTTTGCCAACATTACTAAAATTTCAAAGAAATTATTCGTCATCGTAAACGGCATCGTGGGTACCGTATTGGCCATGTGGATGTACAACAATTTCGTTGGTTTCCTGAATGTGCTGGGTGCGGCGATCCCGTCCATCGGAGCCATCATCATCGCGGACTACTTCTTTGTAAAGCGCAGAAACTATAAACCGTTTGCCGACATGACTTTCAAGAAGGTAAACTGGATAGCGATGGTGGCTTGGGCTATCGGCGTTGCTTTTGCCCAGTTGGCTCCGGGAATAACGCCATTGAACGCACTGATCGGTACGGCGGTGGCCTACATCGTGTTAATGCTGATCGTTCCTGCCAAAGAATCCAATGAAATGGGGAAATCAAATGATTATACAGAACGCAAAATTGCGGGGTAAAGAAGGTTTGTGGAATATCGTCGTGAAAGACGGGAAGTTTGGTCTAATCACGCAGTCTCTGGAAACAACTGCGAATGAGGAAGTCATTGATGTGGGCGGCTCGCTGGTGCTGCCACCGTTCATTGAACCTCACATTCACCTGGACACAACATTAACGGCGGGCGAGCCGGAGTGGAATTTGAGCGGAACGTTGTTCGAAGGCATCCAGCGTTGGTCCGAACGCAAGGCGTTCCTGACGCATGAAGACGTCAAAACGCGCTCTAAAACAGCACTGAAGTGGCAGATGGCGCAGGGCATCCAGTATGTACGCACGCATGTGGACGTTACCGATCCAAGCTTGACCGCAGTTAAAGCGATGCTGGAAGTGAAGGAAGAAATGGCACCGTACATTGACATCCAGCTTGTAGCATTTCCACAGGAAGGCATTCACTCCTACCCGAACGGTGCGGAATTGCTGGAGGAGTCGCTGAAAATGGGTGTCGACGTGGTTGGCGGCATTCCGCACTTCGAATTCACGCGGGAATATGGCGTCGAATCGATGAAGATTGCGTTTGACCTCGCCGAAAAATACGACCGTCTCATCGACATCCATTGCGATGAAATCGACGACGAACAATCCCGTTTCGTGGAAGTCGTCGCCAAAGAAGCATACGAACGCGGGCTGGGCTCCCGCACGACGGCAAGCCACACGACAGCGATGGGTTCATACAATGATGCATATACGTACAAATTGTTCAGATTGCTGAAGATGGCGGACCTCAATTTCGTCTCCAACCCTCTGGTCAACATCCACCTGCAGGGACGCTTCGACACGTATCCGAAAAGAAGAGGGCTGACTCGCGTCAAAGAGCTACAGGAAGCCGGTCTTAATGTGTGCTTCGGTCACGATGACATCTTTGATCCATGGTATCCGCTAGGCACAGGTAACATGCTTCAAGTGCTGCACATGGGCATTCATGCTTCGCAGTTGCTCGGTTACGATCAGATCGTGAACTCGATTGATCTCATTACGAAAAACAGTGCAAGAACGCTGCATATCGAGGATGTGTACGGTATTGAAGAAGGCAAACCTGCCAACTTCATCGTTCTTGAAGCAGAGAACGAATATGAGGCCATTCGCAAACAAGCCGCAGTGCTTTATTCGTTCAGAGGCGGCCGCAAAATCGCCGAAACGAAGCCGCGGGACACGTCGATCATCCTAGAGGGCGGTTCGGAGAAGGTCACTTTCAATAAATAATCTATCAGGCATTAAAATCCGCGAATTTAGCGGATTTTTTTGTTTTAGAAACTATAGATCCATAATCATCTGGGGCAGGCTGCCGACAGCAATAAATCGGCGGCCTATTTATGATTTTTTCATCGCTCCCTAAACAGTATCACTTTTTGACATGATTTAAGACTATGATAAACCCATCAAGTAAAAAGAAAATTTAAAGAAGACGACAGAGAAACCGGTGCCCGAAGCAACCCGAGTTATTCAGTTTCCTAAAGGGGAATACCTCGTAGTAAAGGGGGAAGGGAAAGCCTAGTAGTTGGTGAAATGTGGATTCCCGTTGTCAGGAAATAAAGAGGTTCGTGGATGCTTTCGGTGCGAGCTTGGCTCGAAGTAGCTTCATAGAATTAAAGCTCACAAAACATTCAGGAGGGAAAACAATGTCCAATATCATTGATTTTAAAAATGTATCTACCGTTGGTTTAGAATCTTCACCCGTAGCAGAAGCGCTTGCTGGTTTACGAGCGAATGAAGCCCGTTACTTTATGAACAAGTATAAGCATGAATTTACGGTTGTACCCGCCAGCGAGAGCCAGGAGACCCTTGAGTATGTGAATCGAATATTGAAAGAAGAACGACATCTTGAGTTTGCGGCAAAACCTTTAGAAACGTCGCGTTTTCAAGTGGAAAACATCCAATTTGCCTATGTATTTTATGAGAATGGTCTTGGACTCAATGTCATGTATACGGTTGATGACCCTAAGAAGCGAGCCGTTGGTTTTAAGCTTTCGGAGGGGATGGAGGTACCAGAAGAATTAGAAGGGAAGTTTAAGTTTGCTAGGCAGAAGTCAAAATTAGCCGGAACCATTCGGGGCTCGTTCTTTGTAATTAAGAAAAATTATACTGATGAGGTGGGAACCCATGAATAAAATGACCAGTGTGGAAACAACTATGAAAGTAAATGCCCGTCCTGTCGGAAAAATGGTAACTTATTGGACAGTCACATCGCTGCTCGCAGCAGCTATTATGTTAAGTGGTATCGGACAACTGATGCAATTTGGAGGAAACCTCGAGTTGGTGACGAATCTGGGCTACCCATTATACGTCCTGACCATTCTCGGGATTTGGAAAGTGCTTGGAGCCATCGCTCTCGTCGTGCCAGGTTTACCTCGACTTAAAGAATGGGTTCACGCTGGTATCTTCTTTTTAATGACGGGTGCGGCACTATCCCATGCATTTGCTAACGATTATGGTGACTACGGGTTTAATCTGATCCTCCCGCTTTCATACGCTGCACTAAACATCTTTTCGTGGGCGCTACGGCCATCGAAGAGCCGCTTATAAGATTACAGAAAATGACGGCGTCATTATTCTGGAAGTAGAAAAGTCTATGACGGTAGCCGGATCGGCTGCCGTTATTGACGTACCAGGAGAATTTCGTTGTCCGTTGGGAATTCGGCTGTGTATCGACTTCGATGAGAGCAGCTTGCCCTGGCAGCTGCTCTTCCTCTATATTTAAAAAGGAAATTTCTACTGTAAATCGATTCTTTTCATTAATAGGGGGCATATCGATGGTCGGGACGTTTATCATTTGTTTTTTGGTATTACACATCATCATGGCTGCCATCATGGCGGTTTTCGCTAGGGATGAAAGCATGAGAAATACCATCGGATTCCAGGCTTACACCCCCGAGCCGAAATCGGCTGGAGATTACATTTTTAATGTGCTGTTCTTTCTCCTTGCAGGTGGAGCTTATTATATGGAGTCGATCAATGAACGGATTGCGCAAAAGTTTTGGCTGGTCCGGATCGGCATCCGAATTGCGGTTCTATCCATTGCCATAATCGTTGTTTTTATCCTTGCCATCATCTTTTCATTTTGATCTGAAAACACGGTAAGCCAATAGTCTTTTTTTACATCTAGTTTATTTACGGTATCCATAACGTGTGAAAAATTAGAATTATGTACGATAAACTCGTCCGTTCTGCCATCAACATGTGTACCAAAAGCAAGATGTTTTATAGAATCGTAATCATATCCTTGGGATGCAGGTTGGCGACTAAAGTAATATTCACCTCGAACGAAAAAATCAACAGCTTTTTTTTAACTCCGTTTCTTCCCACATATAAAAATCCTCCAATTCGCAATATGGCCATTTTCATGCGCGAGATACTCAAGCGGACCATCCCGTTTATAATTGCTTATAGACATCATTATAGGGATGGCATCAGATTAATAAAATGTATAATACAATTGATAATTGTTTTATGCGTAACACCGACTTACAGGTAAAAACCGCGAGCCGCTTGATCAATGGGAGGATTAAACATGTGGGAGAATATTGAAACGGGGTATTATATCACGCTAGAAAGCTGTTATCAGGAAGCGTGTGATGGGGAAAAGGTGATCGATGAAATTATTAATCATTATGAAGAAGAAAGTGAGGGAGAGAACGGATTGAACAAGAACTGGATTATAATCGATACGTATTTCTTATCGATGAACTTGGATGAATATATGAGATTCAGAAGAAAGGCACAAGTTTATAGAAATCAAGGGTTCGACATTGATGAGACTTTTTAATGAACTCAATATTCGCTCAACTAACAGCGAACGATAGCTCAATCAAATAGAAGAAGAGGAAACAAGAGAATTAAAGGAGTGTCCAATATCTTTGATTAAGAGTAAAGAACATACATACATCCGTTGTCGCAGAACTCGCGGCTTTTTTTGTTTATACGATGGAAGTTCTTATCCCGAGTTTAGGAAAAGAACTTCCATCGTTAGCCGATTAGGTGATTGTCTAATGTGATTGACTTATCCTGACTTAACCGTGAAGTAGGTATGATTCGGTCTACTATAGGTGCTTTTCGAGGAATCGTTTTTTTTCGGTAAAAATGAACAGCGACTATTAAACATAGAAGGAGGCAAAGAGCACTCTTCCATCGACTAATCGAAGGACAGGAGTACTTATCCCTACTTCTCAACACGCCAATCTACCTTTTTTAAGATCAATACGATGGAAATCAGCGAAAAGAGCAAGAGTACAAGCGTGTTCCAGGCGACAGACCCGGACCAGCCAGAAATCAGCACCTCCCGCATAGCCTCGGCGGCATAAGTGGTTGGGAAGAGATAAGAGAGCCACTGCAGGATCGCAGGCAACTGATCCATATCCACCATGACTGGCGTCAAAAACGAGATGAACATCATCAGCGCCTGGACCAGCATGTTCGTCAATTGGTGGCTAGGCGACCAGAAGCCGATCAACACACCTGCGCCAACCACGCTAAAGACGGTGAGCAGCAACACAGGGACAAGTCCCCAGCTGTAGTGGAATTGAATGCCGTAAGCCAGCTGACCAATCATCGCCAAGATGATAAAAGAGGGGGCGCTCATGATCAAGCCGCGCAGCAGATTGGCAAAGATGAAGTTTACCTTCGCAATCGGCAGGGACGAATAGTACGTGAAGTGCCCTTGGTGCTTCTGATAAGATATCTCCTGCGCCATGGAATTGAGTCCCATGACGATTAAACCGAAGAGCATATTCCCCGTAATTATACGGGTCATGACAGCCGGCGTTGGGTCGACTGTAAAGAATTTGAGAAACAGCAGCGTCGTTAATGGAAACATGCATGCCATGATGAAAATCCAAACCCATGCCTCGCGGATGATCGTGAATTGAATGCGGGCAAGGATCAGCCATTCTGTTATTCTGCGTTGGATTACGCTCTGCTGCTCGTGCTCTTGAAGAAAGACCGCTTCTTGCAGTTGCAAGTCTTTGCTTTGCATAGATGGTTGAGTATTTTCCATGTTTAGATCACCTCCGCTTTGTCAGGCTTATCCTGTTCGTCATCGATATGAAAATAGACATCTTCAAGATTCGGCGGGACTAAGGAATATTCTTCAATCGGTAAATGCTGCTTTGTTATGAAGTCAATTGCGTAGCTGGCGTCCTGCTTCTCGATCAATGCCCGGATTCGGTTTTCTCCCGTTTTGGTCCACTGTCCCAGCGCGATTAAGCTTCGGCATACATGATCGCTTTCACCAAAGGAGGTCGTAATTTCCAGCTTCATCCGCTGATCGACCCTTTGTTTTAATACGCTGACATGATCGATGGCGAGCAGCTTGCCGTGATTTACGACAGCTACTCTGTCCACGACCTGTTCGGCCTCCAGCACGTTGTGTGTCACCAAGATTACGGTTACTCCTTGCCGATTCCGTTCTTGAATCAGATCCCATACGAGTCTTCTCTTTTTCGGGTCCAGCTCATTGGTCGGTTCATCCAGGATCATGACGGGGGAAAAGCCGATCAAGCAAGTTCCTATCCCGATTAAACGCTTCTGTCCACCGGAAACGTTCTTCAGCAGCTTATGACGGAGGTCCTGCATTCCAAAGCGTTCCAACAATTCCTCTGTTTGCTTTACGGCGGACTCTTTCGTCAACCCCCGCAATCTTCCCGTAAAATACAAAGCTTCCCAGGTTTTTAAACTGGTCAGGGCGTGAGGCTCTTGCGAGTAGTAGGCTACCTCCTGGGCAACTCGCTTGGTTTGGGTTTTCACGCTGGTTCCTTTATAGCGTACTGTACCTGAGGTGGGAGCAAGGTGTCCTACCATCTGCTTGATTAGCGTGGATTTGCCTGCTCCATTCGGACCGAGCAAACCGAGAATTTCACCTTCTTGCACATCGAAGCTTATGTCACGATTGGCAACAACCTTTCCTTTTTTGTACGTTTTATTCACATGCTCTAATTGATAAATCAGCTTCATCATTCTTACCCCTTTCTGTTCCTACTATGGTTTTGCTGGTGTGTGCCTGAACACAGAGAAAGTATGTATTCCTTGACTGGTAATTACTTTTGTTGGATGATGCCTAAGTATACTAAACGGTAAATTAACAGGCGTTAGTCTAAAGATATCGCAAAACCTTGCTAAGGAGTGACGGGCGGCAGAATGGTTTTCGTCTCCGTCTCAGGACGGAGACAGCATGCTGAGCTCTTGTATCCAGCCAGGGCTTCGATCGGCGGAAAATCAGATCTGATAACAAAAAGTGAAGGCAAATAATCACACAAATAACATTTGCGTTTTGCAAATAATAATGATGAAATCCGCCAGAATGTACGAAGCCGGTATAAGCAAGTGGCCGTTTAAGAAGCTAATGCTGAATCGTGTTGCCATACCAATATACAAGCAACCATCTGCTGCACTACATCTTCTGACGTTAATACGATTTCAAGCAAATTAGGTTATTCAAATGAAGACGTAGAATCGGTATCTGATGGTGCAAATCTGGGGTTAAGTGCGGCAATCCGCAAGCTATTGTGTCGTTAATTCCTGGTGAAGTGGTACTGGACTTAGGCAGCGTTGGTGGGTTTGACTGCTTTTTAGCATCCCGGCAGGTGGGGGAGACAGGGTCAGTGATCGGTGTGGTCATGACACCTGAAATGGTTAGCCGGGCTCGTAACAATGCAACGAAGGGGAATTTCGTGAACACAGATTTTCGTTTAGGGGAAATTGAGCATCTTCCAGTTGCTGACCATACGGTGGATTCAATTATCCTAGGAGATATGTTTGTTATCCATATGTGCGGGATCAGGGATCTTCACAGATTGGAGGATAACAGGATTATATGGCGAATCATGTTAGAAGCAACAAAGTTGTATTACAGGAGGCTGTGACATGTTGAAATTGTTCGAGTATAACTGGCAAGTTCGCAAAGATTGGTTTGACTGGTGCGATACGGTGAGTGAGGAAGAACTGTTGAAAAGACGCACCGGGGGCATAGGAAGCATTCTCTACACACTCTATCACATCGTGACAGTTGAATATGCCTGGTTGTGCGGGGATTTGCAAGGGAAAGAGCTGGAAATCCCTTCGTTCGAGGATTGTGCCAGCGTGCAGGGATTAAGAGATTATTCGGCACGAAGCCATGCGGAAATTGCACCCTTCATCTACGCTTGGAATGATAGCTTGGAAGACCGTATCATGTATGATACAAACCAAAACGGAGAGCAGGAAAGCTTTACATTCGGTGAAGTGATGCGGCACGTGATCGCCCACGAAATTCACCATATCGGTCAATTGTCAATATGGTCTCGAGAAATCGGAAAGACGCCGGTTACAGCAAACTTGATTCGTAGAGGGTTATTCGATAAGTCGCGGTAGAATGTAGAAACATGTCGCTGGACAAGAATAAAGTACCATGCAAAGTCGCTAAATTAGCGGCTTTTTTATGGTAACGATGTTTGTGCGCCGGAGATGGAAGAGCAGATATGTATAGAATTACTTTTACAGGGAAATTTAATTCAATCCGTATGCGAAGGAGCTGAAGTATAGAGTATGATCCATCCCAAAGACGACTATGGGGAATTAGGCAATAAAATCGAAGTTGATTCGGATGTGAACGAGGATCGTAATCGAGAAGAGCAGTTGGATGACTCCTTTGAGGCCTGGTATGGGGATATCAACGATCAGGTGAAGCAAAAGCTGGATCTCACGAGCGTTCCGCAAGATAGTGTTTTTGATTCTGCCGTTGGCATGGATGAGGATTCATCCCAGGATTAAGAGCTTAACAATGATAAACAAGGGGCCGCCGCGGTTCCTTCTTCAAATAGACATCTTCCGAGTATGATATGAACTGCAGTTCTTCATCAAAATGAAAGGTTCATCCGTGTCATTATCGCATCAGGAGCCGTGCTGACTAAGGATGTACCGGACAACATTATGGTTGTTGGTGGTAATTCAGCGAAAGTGATTAAAGATTGAAGGATAAAAGATAGTAGTAAGGTCGAGGGACAAGTACATTGTCCCATTGAAAGTCGCTAAATTAGCGGCTTTTTTTGCATTGAGGGTATAAGTTCTTGTTCAGAGGCTAACTGGCAGAAGTAGAGGGCTTACTCAAGTGATCAAGTGGGCAATCGCAATTTTTATTTGCAGCAAAAAAGTGAAAAATTGCGCAAAAAAAACATTGAATAATTTGCCAACGCAGTATAAGATTGCAACAAAGGGAGAGGTAAGCGCTTTCCAAAACTATAACAGACAGGTGTTATGCCGATATGAAAATAACTTTAAAAGACATTGCTGATCATGCAAATGTATCTATTTCTTCGGTTTCGAGGGCTTTAAACAACGCAAACTCGCCAGCACTTGTAAACGACCAAACCCGCCTGCGAATTATTCAAGTTGCCAAGGACCTGGGTTACCATAAGTTTAACAATTCACTGCAAAAAAACGAAAAATATTCAGAAAATAAAAAGATTCCAAAGAGAGTGGGACTTGTTTTATATGATGTAAAAGCTAAATACCAGGATCCATATTTTTCAGAAATTATATACGGAATCGAAAGTGAATTGCTTGATCAAGAATGTATATTGGACTTTACATTTGAAGTGCAGGATATTTTTAATTTCAATTTATTCGGGGATATGAACGAGAGTGACTTAGGAGTTATTTGTATTGGACCGCTTAAGCATGATTTTATAAATGAGCTGAATAAGCGGGTTCCATTTGTTATATCGGTGGGCGGAATACCTAAGCTGGAAATGGATTATGTTACGGTGGATTTTCGTCATGCGGCAATGCAAGCAGTTCAATATTTGGTAGATCTCGGTCATCGTAATATTGCCTATATTGGCGGAAGCTCTCAAGTTGGAATGCCGATTGATCAAGAGGAACGTTACTATGGTTATAAAGAAGCGATGGAGTTGAACCATCTTGAAATTGTTCAGGAGTGGGTTCAGGACGGCTGCTTTGATCTGACCAAGAGCTATGAAGCCATGAAAAAAATTTTAAACACACAGAATCCGCCCTCGGCTGTATTTACAGCTAGCGACAAAATGGCATTTGGGGCGTATAAGGCAATTGGTGAATATGGGCTATCGATTCCAAATGATATATCTGTTGTTTCTTTTGATAATGTCGAGATGTCAGAATTCATTAACCCTCCGCTAACAACGATACAGGTACACAAAGAGGAAATGGGGAGAATCGCAGTCAAATTACTGCTTCAGCGCATGGAAGGGGGGATACCTTTGCCATTGATCAGCTATTTGCCGACAAAACTTATTGTCCGCAGTAGCTGTACCGAGAAAAGCGAAATGAAAAAAATATGAAAGTTTTGAGGAGGGTATAATAATGAAAAAAGTAATTGCTTGTCTCGGTTTAGCCGCTTGTATGCTTATCCCCCTGGGTGCTCCAGTGCACGCGCAATCAGCCCAAGGGGACACAAATGCATATGAAACAAAACCAAAAGCAACCTTTCAAGTGATCAGTGACCTGCATATTAGGGATACATCGTTCTCCCATAACAAGCTTTTGAAAGCGCTCCAAGACCTGCATTCCACTGATCCGCTGGCAGATGCTATGGTCATCAACGGAGATATAACGAATAACGGTTTTCCCGAAGAATATGCAAAGGCTCGCGAACTTCTTGATCAATCTGCTAAACCGAAGAATCTGTATATGACCATTGGGAATCATGAGTTTTTTAATGGAGAAGGAAATGAAGTGAACACCAGTCGGTTCGCAGACTTTATCGAAGAGGAGCATGTATACTACGAGAAAATCGTGAAAGGCTATCCTTTTATATTCCTTGGCTCTGAAAGCTGGGGGCCAGTCGGTTCTCCCACGAAAGACCATGCCTATCTGAGCGACGAGCAGTTGAATTGGCTGGAAGATACGTTGGAGAAGCGCAGTAAGAGCGAGAAGCCTATGTTTGTTTTTCTTCATCAGCCTCTTTCCGCCGTACATGAAACAGCAGCAAAACGTCTGACTGATCTCTTCTCGAAGTATCCGCAAGTTATTTTATTCACTGGCCATACCCATCGGGATATGCGACTTCCAAATATTAACCTAACACAGAATAAATTTACTATTATCAATTCAGCTTCTGTTTATTATACAACCTTCGCACCGACCGTAAACTGGGACGAAAGCCAAGGATTGTGTGTGCAAATTTACGATGACAAGGTCGTAGTCCAGGGACGAGACTTTTACCGTAAGCAATGGATTCCCGAAGTGCATTACACGATTGATGTTCAATCGGCAACAACCTTTTCTTATCGTAATAACTATGTTATTCCGGGTGAAACTACCCTATTAACCTCAACCTTTACAAATTATGGACAAAACACAGTCGAGGCCATTCATTTGGACTTAACGGCCCCTGACGGTTGGAGCGTAGAGGCAGTAACTGATCCTATGGTCACCCATCTTTCGCCTGGAAGTTCGATTCAAACGGATTGGCGTGTGACGCCCCCAGATACTGCTGAGCCTGGATTCGCAAAATTGAATGCAACCGTTTCATTTGAATATGGGGAAAATAATAAGCAAACAGCATGGAGTGCCGACTCCATAGTCTGGATACCAGAACGCTCCCAGCTGCCGATTCATATGTAAGTGATGTGGAATGGATTCATTCCGCTAATCATTGGGGTCCCGTAGAACGGGATCAAAGCAACGGTGAAAAAGCAAAAGACGACGGAAAAACCATAACGATTGGCGGCGAAAAATATACGAAAGGCTTAGGTGTGCATGCGAATGCTGAGATTGCTTATTATATAGGCGGCAACTTCTCAACGTTTACCGCAGATATCGGAATCGATGATGAAGTGGGAAATAGAGGCTCGGTCGTCTTTCAAATTTGGGCAGACGGCGAGAAAGTATATAACAGCGGGCTTATTACCGGATCTGATTCCGTCAAAAAAGTTCATGCGGATATCTCCGGTGCAAACGTACTGAAACTGGTCGTTACTGATGGCGGAGACGGCACTGGCTACGACCATGCGGATTGGGCAAATGCCCATATTGCTAGATCCAATGTAAACCGTTAGGAAGGCTAATATCTTACAGCCACGGAAGCTTAGCGGTAAACATATTTGAATTTGAACAACGGATAACAGGGTTTGACTATTATTGCCGGAGGACAAAACATGCTCCCGCTGAAAGTCGCTATTTTAGCGGCTTTTTTCCTTTAAGGGTGCAAGTTCTTGTCCCCAAGGACTACGGCAGAATAGTTGAAAATGTACAATCGACATCAGAACAAACGCTATTGACAATCCACCTACTGCGTGTTACTTTATAGCTGTAATATGTATTACTTTATACCAGTGATACAGAATAGCAACGGGAAAAAATTAACGAGTTAAAGGAGAAAAAATAATGAATTTTTGGGAGAAAATCACCGGCAGCGATATGACTAAGGAAATGAAAGCTTTTGAATTGAGAGCCAAAAAGTTACCGCCTGATTATCAAACGGCATGGGAAAAAATTAATGCGCATCTTTGGCCGCACTCAGATTTCACCGGACGCAACCTCATGCCCATTCTTGACGGTGTGCTTGGCCTGCTCGAAGAAACGGCGGCAGACGGACAGAGTATCGAAGAGGTTTTGGGTGACGATATCAAAGGTTTCTGTTCAGCGCTGGCCGGCATCGATGAGGCAAATTCTTTTCGCGACAAGTGGCGCAAGCAACTCAACAACAATATCGCTAAAAAATTAGGCAAATAGGAGGATGAAAATGAGAATCCAAGATATCATTGAAGGCAAAAAAGAGTGGCGAGCGCACGTGGCGCGTGTCAAAGCGCTCCCGAAAGATTATCAGATTGTTTATAAAGAGATTCAAAAATATCTCTTTAAGGTCGGTCCTGTTGAACTAACGGACGGGACGGGTTTGCTTTCGGGGATAATTGATCTTTTTGAAGAGGGTGCGGCCTTAAGGAAAGGCGTGCTCGAAGTGACGGGCAGTGACGTAGCGGCTTTCTGCGACGATCTAATCAAAGATTCAAAAACTTACGCTGACATCTATCAAGAATCTCTGGATCAAGAGGGTAACAAAGCCATAAAGAAGGATACGGATAAAACAAAGTAAAAGTGGGATATTGGGCTGGAAACAGCAATTGAAGTGAAAGGTCATTTACAGATTTCCAATGGAAGAAGAATGTTCTTATCTTCTAACAGTATAATTCTATAATATGGTGTTCTGCTTACGAATCACATCGGGACATGAAACCGTCGAGTCGGTGAAGGAGGATTCTATGAATATTACGGGTATACAATCTGATTGGAAAGTGGAAAAGATCGAATTCGCCAAGTTAACGGGAGAACGAGCCAGAAGCGCGGGGGCCAATGGCAGGATCGGCATTCATGGCAAAAGCTGCACCGTGGATATCGCCAGAATAACAATCGATGGACAAACTGGGTACGGTAGCTCGATTCACATGACGCCGGAATGGGCACAAGACATCATAGGCCGCCGATTGCTCGACTTATTCGATGACCGGGGCAGACTGCTCGAAGCGTATCGTTTGCAATTGGAATACCCAGTGCTCGATTGGTTAGGCAAAAGACAAGACAAACCCGTGTATGACTTGGTGTCCGGTGTCCACATGGAAAGAGGAGTCCCATTGGTTGTTCCCTGCTATGATACCTCACTGTACTTCGACGATTTGCATTTGCCCGATGAGAGGTCCGCAGTCGCGTTGATGCAGGAAGAAGCGATGCAAGGTTATGCGAAGGGCCAACGTCATTTTAAGATTAAGGTTGGCCGTGGCGGACGCCATATGCCACTCTGGGAAGGGACGAAACGAGATATCGCAATTGTTCGGGGGATCTCTGAGGTAGCAGGTCCCACAGGTAAGATCATGATCGATGCGAATAATGCATATAATTTGAACTTAACCAAAGAGGTCTTGGCGGCTTTAGCGGATGTAAATTTGTATTGGCTGGAAGAAGCGTTCCATGAGGATGATGCCTTGTACGAGGACCTGAAGGAATGGCTCCGGCAACACGGGCAGAATGTGCTTATCGCGGATGGGGAAGGGCTTGCCTCACCGCATCTAATTGAGTGGGCGACACGCGGTCTTGTCGATGTGCTGCAGTACGATATCATCAGGCCCGGTTTCACGCATTGGATGGAATTAGGCGAGAAGCTGGATGCCCATGGTTTGCGGACTGCGCCTCATTGTTACGGAAATGCCTATGGTATTTACGCGTCTGGACATTTGTCAGCCGCGGTGCGGAACTTCGAATTTGTGGAATATGACGACATTACAATCGAAGGAATGGATGCATCAGGCTATCGAATCGAAAACGGAGAGATTCTTATTCCGGCCACGCCGGGTTTCGGAATCGTCTTCGACGATGAACTTGTAACTAACCTTATAAAGCGATCCGGCTGGTCCTGATGTCGAGGTACAACTACATGGTCTTTATTGAAAGTCGCTATTTTAGCGGCTTTTTTATTTTATCGGTACAATTTCTTGTCTCTCGAGCCGGGGACAAGACATTGTACCGATTACCGAAATGGACAAGAACTTCGTACGATTAGCTATCGAGTCATTACATTCAGAAGAGAGGACCTGCGAATCCGTTTAAACGTGCAATGACGCCGATTTGACCGACATGGTACGACTCATGATCGAAAACATGATGGATGATCCATCGTAGCGTCGGCGGCGAAGGCGGTTCCCAACCATCTGAAAAACGAGGGAGCTCAACAACTGGCTCGTGTTCATCGTATTCCATAAAGTCGAGTTTCTGGTCTGTATGGTCTCGAATGTCGATGTATGCCTGCAAAATTTGCTGAGGACGATCCAAGACTCGTTGAAGTCGTCGCTCTCCCTTAAGTACGATCACGTTAATCCATTCGTCTTCGCTGCGCGCGATGTGCTCAACGATCCAAGCGATCGAATTCGGATGATCCGGATGCCTTGCATGCCACTGTTCCTCAGTCAATTGATTTAAATAAGGGATCAGTATCATTCTTGCATCGTTTCGATAAGGAAAAAAGGTAGTGAGTTTCATGAAATCCTCCAAGAAAAATAGAGTAGTTACAGGTATTTACTACCATGTGTCATTGTAACTTATTTTTAAAGATGGGAACAACTGACGCTTGAGTTTGGGATATTAATGATATATTAAGAAGGGGAAATATGGATTTATGTAGAATATTGTCATATTAAAATCAGCTTCGTACAATAAACAGGTTTCATTAAACAACGCGCCTCAGATAAAGCGATCTCGACTATGAAAGATGGTGAAGTGGTTGAAAGTTTCATGGGACATGCTGAACTTGAACATCCCATCGTAAGAAATGAAAGTTAATTCAATAGAGGAGATGAGTTATGATTAAGAATTTATTTCAGCCAGAAACAAGAAAGAATTTAACGTGGTTAAATGAACCTGAACATTGGGAGTTTACAGCAGACGACAGGCTAATCATTGATGCTCCAACGAAAGCTGACTTTTTCAAAGACCCTGGAGGTAAACATGTAGCTCATTCTGCACCTTATCTGCACATCCAGGTGAATTCAACATTTCAGCTTATAACGCAGCTTCAGGTAAACATGAACGAATTGTATGATTCCGGGTGTCTGATGTTGATGGCAGATGAGAACAATTGGGCTAAGCTTTGTTTAGAGTTCAACGGTGAGTATGCTACTATCGTGTCTGTTGTTACGCAGAACGGTTTGTCGGATGATTGTAATTCTGAGCGTGTATTAGTAAGCAATCCTTATTTAAAAATAACGAAGAATGATCAACTTATTTCTTTTTACTACTCATCAGATGGTGAAGTTTGGAAATTGATTCGATACTTTGGAATGAACACCTCAGCACCGTTTACAGCGGGTGTGGTAGCTCAATCACCGAAGGGAGCAGGTTGCCGAGTCGAATTTCTGTCTTTGGTTTTATCCGAATCTGATGAAAGAAGTAGGTTTTAAAGTAAACGCATACTAATAGCAATCAGTCAGTTCAGACTTAATCTCAAGCTTACTGTTCCTTCGCATAATTCAACCCTAAGTGATGAGCTTGGTTAAGCAGCATCTCATAATGCTTGGGATTGGAATCTAAGGTCTCGTTTAAAAATTCAACCTTGGAATTGGATACACCGCAATAATCTGCAATTCCCACATTGAGCAAATGAATCATCATTTCATCATAGTTACGCTTTTTCATCTGTTCTTTCGAAACGCCAGCCAAACCAATCCACAAGACATGCTGATGATGGAGCTGGTTTGAACCGTACGCAAACCCATTGTTCCATACACGGTCTATATAACCTTTTAGCATGGCAGGCAAATGCCACCACCATATTGGAAAAATAAATGCCAAGGCATCGTGCTTCTTCATTCGCCTTATTTCCAGTTCTACTTCAGGGGAAAAGGACTGTTCCTCTGCTGACCAATCAGGTTCATCTACTCCTTTTAAAACAGGGTCAAAACCAATCTCGTGTAAATCCAAGATCTCATAGTCGTGGCCCGACGCGGTAAGACCTTTTACGAAACGATCGGCAACCTTAAAGGTCAGGGAATCTTTTCTTGGGTGGGAAACAACGCATAATACTCTCATACTTGTCTCTTCACTACCTTTCTCATTTCTCAACAGCTATCTTATAGCCACGATCAATGGCTGATGCTTTTATAAACAGTATTAAAATTATCAGGAAGTACGCACTTTCAAGTTCTATAGGATGATACAGGTGCCCTAGAAACTTACCTGAGTAACGGACTGAAATGAATCTTATGTTCCTAGAAAAACCACAGGCTTTTAACGGGGGAATGAGAGATGACTGAGAAGAGGAAAAATAACGTTCAAAAGAAGTATAAAGTTGGAGTGGAGGCGGCCTTAGAAGTAATGGGGGGGAAATGGAAGCCTTTAATCATCTATCATTTGATGACAGGACGGAAACGGACGTCTGAGATTGACTTGATTGTAGAGGTATCGTAAAATTTTGTTATGTCAATTATAGGTAATGCACTTACTTAAAAGTAAGGGGATGATTCAATTATGATTCATCAGCGCGAATGTCCAATTGAGACACTCATTCATGTTTTAGGCGGTAAATGGAAGCCCATGATTTTATGGCATTTGATTGAATCCAAGAAGAGGTTCAACGATCTGGAAAAGCTTATACCTGATGCTTCACAAAAAATGCTTTCACAACATCTCCGAGATTTGGAACGAGAAGGCATAATCCATAGAACGGTTCACCCTGTGATCCCTCCAAAAGTGGAATATTCTCTTAGTGAATACGGCAGAACATTGATTCCTGTAGCAGAAATTATGTGTTCTTGGGGAGAAAATCATAATAAGCGGAAATATGAAGAGCCAGCGTCATAAAGCTGGTTCAATGAACTTGTACACGAATTCAATCAACTCAAAACAAAAAGCTGCCACGGGATTCCGGGCAGCTTTTTGTTTACCTACAGTGCACAATCCTGATATGAATGGATAACAAAACTCCTATTAGAGTAGAATTGTCGCCAATCTGTCTAAAATTCCCCCTTCCTCCCAACCTCCGCTAATATGTATCCCTTTCTGCATGCTTACTTTTAAGTAAGTACCCTACTTTAAAGTGGGTTCTTAACATCATTTTGAAGCGATGCTAAGCTTGAGTTAGCCAAAATTTGGGACCATAAAAGAGGAGGAACGAACAATGAACATTATTGTTTTTGGAGCGACAGGGAATACAGGGAAAAGAGTGCTGGCACAAGGGATAAAAATGGGGCATGAAATGACCGCATTTGTGAGGAATTCCGAGAAGCTATATGATCAATTAGGTGAGCATTCCGCAAAGCATGTGAAGGTGATCGTGGACGATATGATGAACCCGGTAGGTGTCCGTCAGGCGCTCGTGAATCAAGACGCCGCTATTATTGCAGCAGGCCATGCAGGCCAGGGAGAAGAGTTTGTTCGTATCGTCGATAACATTATAAGCCAATGTGAATTGGAGCCTAGTTTCTCTGGGCGGGTATGGGTCATGGGAGGAGCCGGTCTACTGGATATTCCATATACCGAACTTATCGGCAACAATTTACCGGGGTTCCCACCTGAGTATAAGAATCACAACCGGAATTTCGAAAGGCTGCAGCGGACTGGGCTCGATTGGTCCATGATGTGTCCGGGAACCATGATGGATTCAAGCGAGCATCCAGAGCCGGTTCATCTTCATGTAACAACGGATACCTTGCCCGTTCCGATGCCGGAGACGATTAAGGCATATTCCGAGGCGGAAATAGCCGGTCACTTGTTCAGCCGATTTCAAGAGCTGAATGTTGCTTATGACGATGTCGTCATGTGTATGCTTAACCATCTTGAGCTCGGAGGAGCGTTTATGAGGAAAAGGGTCGGTCTAGCCTATGAAAGCAAGATATCGGTAAGCTGAGAAGAAGGGAGGGGCATGGATTTGTTTGGATTACTGCTCGTTTTGCATATATTGGCTTCGATCGCCATTATTGGCCCCGCTTTCGTGATGCCCATCATTCGAAGATCGGCAAGAACCGTCGGCCAGTTGCACTTTACTTTTGGTATAACGACAAAGCTTGCCATCATGCCTAAAATTGGAGGAGCAGTGCTTATTTTAACCGGAGTTTGGCTTATGATCATAACCAAGATGGGGTTATCCCAAATATGGCTGAATGTATCCATCCTTTTATCGCTGCTCATGGTCGTCATGATCGACGGATGGATCGAGCCTCGTATGAAAAAGATCATTAAGATCATATCTGAAAGTCAAGAGCAGGGTAATGATATACCCGCCGAGTTCGGACTACTGATCAAAAAGATCGTACCCATCGAGACGGCAGCACAGCTGTTGATGATTGCCATATTGGTGCTCATGGTCGTTAAGCCATTTTAAAGAAGCCGATGGAGCGTTCTCAGATTTGGAAAACACGACTTCACGAACAGTCTGAAGTCTTTCTTCATCACTTTTCAGAAAAAGAATCAATCATTCGCACTCTGCTAAATTGGATAGATGAACCGCCCACAGACCATAAGGCTGTGTATGAGTTGTTTAAGATTGAGGGGGAATGGGCTGGCGCTAACTTTACAAATGAAGCCAACATTCCTCATAAAGCTAACGGGAGCTTTAGTTGAATAAGACAATACTACTGCAATAAAACTTCTAGATAATTGGAAGTTTTATTTTTTTGTTTCACAGAGAAGTGCTTGTTTATACAGGGCTATAAGCGTCTTACCACTCGTTTGCCGACTTTGCACTTTCTTTAAAAATGCCGAAAACCGAGGCTTTTTTACTCTTCAAAAATGTCTCATTGCGGGAAAAGAAAGCGCTGGCGCATAATAAGGCCACACCGCTCGCGAGGTGATGAACGACATATGGAGGTGGAGAATGATGAAGCAAGCTACGGCTCAAAGGGATTTCCCGCAAACGTCCAAGCATGCTGAGCACCGCACGAGCTTCGCGGCGAGGCTTCGCAGGGACAAATGGCTCTACCTGCTGCTGCTCCCAGGCTTGCTTTATTTTTTGGTTTTTAAATACGTGCCGATGTGGGGGGTCATGCTGGCATTTCAAAACTATCAGCCGTTTACCGGCTTTTTGAAAAGCGAATGGGTAGGCTTCGAGCATTTTCGTCTGTTTTTTAACAATCCAGAGTTTGTAATGCTGCTGCGTAATACGCTGTTGCTATCGTTCTATAATCTCATCTTCTTTTTTCCCGCTCCGATTATACTGGCACTCTTGTTAAACGAAGTAAGGCTTTCTTTCTTCAAGCGTACGATTCAAACGATGATTTACGTTCCGCATTTTATATCGATGGTCATCGTGGCAAGCCTGACTTACGTGTTCCTAACCACGGAAGGAGGCACCGTCAACGAGCTGCTATTCCAATATACGGGGAACAAAATCCAATTTCTATCCGATCCGTCTTGGTTCCGTCCCGTGATTATTTTGCAGACGATCTGGAAGGAATGCGGCTGGGGAACGATTATATTCCTGGCGGCGCTGGCGGCCGTCGATGTGGAGCAGTACGAAGCGGCGACGATTGACGGGGCAAACCGTTGGAGGCAAATCTGGCATATAACACTGCCGGCGATCCGCAGCACGATCGTAATTCTTTTGATTTTGCGGATGGGCAGCGTGCTGGACAACGGCTTCGAACAGATTTATCTGATGTTGAATCCGCTTAATCGCTCGGTAGGCGAAGTGTTCGACACATACGTATACGCGATGGGCATTACGCAAGGCGCTTTTAGCTACAGTACGGCTGTCGGGCTGTTTAAATCGGTTGTTGGCGTAACGCTGGTGCTCGGCACGAACTGGCTGGCCAAAAAGTTCGGCCAATCCGGGCTTTACTAATGAGTTAGAAAGGGGAATCTATCCATGGCCAAGCAATACAGAACCGCGGCTGGTGTCA
This sequence comes from Paenibacillus sp. QJM3NY_38, assembly GCF_056173265.1. Classification (NCBI taxonomy): domain Bacteria; kingdom Bacillati; phylum Bacillota; class Bacilli; order Caryophanales; family Paenibacillaceae; genus Paenibacillus; species Paenibacillus sp. QJM3NY_38. The sequence goes on along the minus strand of NZ_CM149665.1, from coordinate 3,771,662 downwards.
CGTTCGACGCTGCCAACTATATCGTGCTATCGTTGTTCGGGCTGGCTGCCGTGCTCCCTTTCGTCTACGTGATTGCGGGCTCTTTTGCATCGGATGCGGAGCTGACGTCGAGAGCGGTATTTTTCATACCCAAAACATTTACATTAAACGCTTATAAGTTTATTTTTTCGACAGATACGATCATGAGAAGCATCGGCGTCTCCGTCTACATAACGGTCATCGGCACGCTCGTCAACCTGTTTTTCACGGTCACGATGGCCTATTCCTTAGCCAAGAGAGGGTTGTACGGCCGGAATCTGGTGCTGAATCTCGTCATCTTCTCCATGCTGTTTGGCGGTGGCATGATTCCGACTTATCTGGTCGTGAAGGAGCTGAACCTGCTTGATTCGCTCTGGGCTCTCATGCTGCCAGGGGCGATCAGCGCGTTTAATCTGATCATCGTCAAAAACTTTTTTCAGGAAATTCCGAAGGAGATCGAGGAGGCCGGCCGCATCGACGGCTGCTCCGAGCTTGGCCTCTTAGGGCGGATCGTGCTGCCGCTTTCAATGCCCGTCCTCGCTACGTTTACGTTGTTTTACGCCGTCGGGCATTGGAACGATTTCTTTGCGGCACTGCTGTATATTAACGATCCGGAAAAATGGCCGCTGCAGGTCATGCTGCGCCAGATCGTTCTGCTGTCGCAAGCGGCTGCAGGCGATTTGAACTCGATGGACCCTAATTTCGTGCAGCCGCCGGATCAATCGATCAAAATGGCCGTCATCGTTGTCGGCACGGTTCCGATCTTGTGTGTGTATCCGTTCCTGCAAAAGCATTTTGCCAAAGGCGTCCTGCTTGGCTCGGTCAAAGGCTAAAGTTTGTTTTTCCAAATGTGTGATTCCGCTTAGGCTCTGTTGTTAATACCCTAGACGTGCTGATCGATTTGCTTGGAGCTCATGCGGTTTGCAATATGATCTTAATAATAAAGGGAGGCTATTTAATGAAGAAAAAGACAATGAAGGCGAAACGTGCTTCCACATTTCTAATTCTAGGCACGGTTTGTATCGTTCTGCTGGCAAGCTGCTCGTCCGGTAAAAACAGCGGTGGCACAGACTCTTCCAACAATTCGACGGCGGCTCCCCCTGCAAGCGCTTCCGCAGATACGCAGGAAGCGTTTAAGCTGAACATCATGCTCCCGATTTTTAAAACGAACTATCCGAAGGACGACAGTCCCGTAGCGGCTGAGCTCGAGAAGCTGACCGGCACGGACATTCATTTCGAATGGGTGCCTAACGCTTCCTATGCGGATAAATTCAACATTACGCTTGCCTCGGGCAATTTGCCGAAAATCATTTACGTGCCGGACTCGAAGGGCCCGAGTTTCGTTAGCGCGGTAAAATCGGGGGCGTTCTGGGATTTGACCGACAAACTCAAAAATTATCCGAACCTCAGCCAGGCCAGCGAAATCATTCTGAACAACTCCTCGATTAACGGCAAAACGTACGGCGTATATCGCGGGCGCGAGCTTGGCCGCAACGGCGTTTATTACCGCCAGGATTGGCTGGAGAACGTCGGACTTGAGCAGCCGAAAACGATCGACGATTTTTACAACATGCTGAAAGCGTTCAAAGAGAAGGATCCGGACGGCAACGGTAAAGATGACACGTACGGATTGGTTATGGTCAAATGGACGGCCGGCTGGGGAGCGGGCTTCGACCAGATCAAACTGTGGTTCGGTGCACCTAACGTTTGGGGCGAAAGGGATGGCCAGCTCGTACCGGAGTTCGAATACGATGAATATCTCGAAGCGCTCAAGTTCATGAAAAAGCTGTATGACGAAAAACTCGTCAACCAAGATTTTGCCGTCATGGATTCGGCGAAGTGGACTGATCCGCTTGTTAACGGGCAAGCCGGCGTGATTATCGACGTCGTCGACGGAGCGGCTCGAGTCGACGACAAAATCAAGGCGGCGAACGCGGCGGCGGGCAATGATTCAAGGGAGCATTACATGGATGTGTTCGGTGCAGTAACCGGTGCGGATGGTCAAATTCGTACGCTGCCTACCTCCGGTTTTGCCGGCCTATTGGCCATTCCGAAGTCGAGTGTGAAGACTGAGGAGGAGGTCGACCGCATTCTGAAATTTCTAGACCAGCTGAACGAGCCTGACCTGCAAACGCTGACCAGCTTCGGCCTTGAAGGCGTGCATTATACCAAGATCGACGATACAACGCTGGAAAGAAGTACGGACTCCGTGCTGCTCGAGTCTGAAGTCGAAGGTCTTAACCAGATGGTACCTTACATTCCTGAAGGAAAAGGGCTGCAAGTGGCCCAGACACCGCTTCGCTTAAAACAAACAGAGGTTCAAATGAAAAACCGGGAAACCATCGTCGCCAATCCGGCGGAGCCGTTTATTTCGGAGGTGTATTCACAAAAAGGACAACAGCTTGGCAATATTATTAACGATGCGCGCATTAAATTCATCGTTGGCCAAATCGACGAGCAAGGCTGGCGCGATGCAATCGAACTGTGGAAAAAATCCGGTGGCAACGATTACGTGAAGGAAATCAACGAGCTGTACGCAGCGTCCAAATCCTAGGCGAGGTCATTTGAGCAGTGACGTTCAGCGGAAAAAAGAGGCCAGCGGCCTCTTTTTTCTCTATCCGAATTTTTCTTCCGAGAGTTCCCGCAAAATGACGGTAGCAACTTTGTAGCCAAGACTCCACGATGGCCGGTTTTTTGGAATTCCTCTGTTTTTTAAACAATTTACTCTGAAAACATGCAGGTTTTATTAGTAGGACCGCGTTATGCTAATTAAGACAGTCGATTTTATTTCGCGGTTTTAAATTTGAATACGCTTACATATCTGAAAGGCAAAGGACCACCTAACAAGGGAAGGCAAAACTAATTTTAGATATGGTTGGTGAGCTGACGATGAATGGATGGAAAATGTTATTGGCCCGCTTATCCGGGAGATCTGGCAGCTTCTATAGGAAAAGTTTAATCATGTTCCTGTTTGTTGCCGGAATTCCCGGCATAATTACCGGGGTTCTCGTATATTCGATGGCCGGTGGTAAGCTGGAAAAGGAGCTGCTGAAGCTCCATAACAACCAGATTGAGCAGCGGTCGCAGAACCTGAATAAACAGCTGTCCAATCTCGAAATGATGCTGGCGCATTGGGCGTTCGATACGAGCTTCGATTATTCGCTCGGCGAACGCGATTTCGTGCGTGATTTTGAGAAGACCCGCGATATTACGAATACGCTGCTCGTCATGCAGGGCTCCAATACGATGATTCGTAACGTCAGCCTCTATTTGCGCGGAAGCCAGCCGGTATTGTTTTATCCGGAATACTCCGCTTTACATGATGCAAGTGTCATCAAGCTATACGACCAACTGCTTGACGCAGGAAAAACGACGTATTGGACACAGCTAACGCTGGATCCCGATCAGCCGGGAAAACGGGAATTGACGTTTGTGCATCTCGTTCCCGGCGGCAGCCAAAAACCGATTGGAGCCTTGATCGTCCGCTTGGACAGCGATCAAGTCGCGGAAGCGCTGCAGACGATTACCCCTTATGCCGACGGCGAAAATTTTCTAACAGAGCCGAGAAGTCATCTATACGTATCCGCCAACGGGAGCTCGATAGATTCGACGTTCGTAAAGGCAGTCAGGAGCGAGGTCGAGTCAAACGTGAACAAGGAAGGCTCGTTTCTTTATGAATGGAACGACAAGACCTATGCGGTCACGTACGGTTATTTCGCACGAATCATGGATAACTGGCTGTATGTGTCGGCTTCACCGATCACCAATATAACGGCACCGGTCGTTTTTATATCCAAAGTCATTTTGACGGTCAGCTTGAGCGCTCTCCTGCTGGCAATAGGGCTTGCTTGGCTTGCATCGATCCGAATGTACTTGCCTGTAAAAAGGTTAATGAAGGATTTGCTGCCAAGCGCCTCCTTGTCGGGCGGAGGCCGGGAGGACGAGTTTACGCTAATCGAGCGGCAATGGCAGCATTTAAGCAGGGAGAGTCGGGAGCTGAACGCCAAGTGGCTCGAGCAGCTGCCGCATGTGAAGGAAAGCTTTCTCCATCAGCTCCTTCAGGGCTATTTGTACGCCTATACGGAGGAGGACCTGAGGTCACGGATGGAGCGGTATAAATGGCAGGTGTGCGGCAAGCAATTTGTCGTGCTGTACGTACAGCTTACCGGGATCGCCAGCATGGAAGGGAAGTTCAAGTTTGGCGACGAGGGACTGGTTACCTTCGCATCCGTCAACATGATCGAAGAGCTGGCGGATTCGTATTTCGAGCAAAGCAGCACGATCAATTTCCATGATCTTGGATCAGGGGTGCTGCTTATCTTGCCGGAAGGGGAGCCATGTACAGAAACGATCAAATCGTTTTGCGAAAAGCTTGCGCAGACGGTTAATCGGTTGCTGAACATGGTGGTCACGGTGGCGATCAGCCAGGCTACCAGCCGTGTAAGCGACATTCCGCTCGCATTTGAAGGCGTGAAACACGCAGCCAGCTTCCGCAAATTCGATAACGATAACCAGATTATCGAAATGGAGCAGCTGAATTTCGAGGATTCGTCCGAACCGAAGTACCCTTTTACGCTGGAAAGAGAATTTCTTCAGGCGCTTCGAACCGGACAGGAGGCGGATGCCAACGCCTTGCTCGTCGAATTCCAGAATGCGCTGTCCGTGCAGGAAGCAAAAGCGATAGATGTCCAGCAGGGGATGCTTCATTTGCTGGGTTCCATCCAGCATGCGATTCTCGTATCCGGTATTCAGCCGAATCGTTTGTTCAAGGGCGCCAACCTGTATGAGCAGCTTTCCCAGATTAAAGAACCTGCCGGCGCCAGGGAATGGTTCCAAGTGAAGGTGATCGCTCCTTTCATGAAGGAGCTGACGACCCGAACGGATGGCCAGGTCAAACGGCTGATTGAGCATGCCATGATCTACATGCAGCAAAACTATATGCACGACATTTCGCTCGACAATTGCGCCGACCACATCGGCACGAACCCGTTCTTCCTGAGCAAATCATTCAAACAGGTCACCGGCAAAAACTTTATCGATTATTTGACCGAGCTGCGTTTGGAAAAAGCGAAGGAGCTTCTTCGGGAATCGGAGATGAAAATTAACACGGTCGCCGAACAAGTCGGATATCGGCACAGCTACTTTAACCGGATCTTTAAAAAGCTCGAGGGCATGACTCCCACCCGTTATCGTGAGCTTAGCCGGGCAGATTAGGAAGCAAGCCGCGATAAACAGATCGAAAGAAGCAGCCGGCAGCGTTCATGATGTGACCGCTGCCGGCTTTATTGTGATGCGTTGGGCTGTGAAGCACCAGGAGAACCTTATCGTGCAATAAAGTGCTATTCTCGAGAAATCGTGCAATCTAGCCTGGCGGATGTCATCAAGAAAGTGCCATAGCCGGGAAAGCCGCAGCTGTCTACAATAAGGGCGTTGAAACAACGGAAGCCAACAAACGTTTAGGAGATGATTCCATGAACGACACGCGAGTATCACTGCGTTGGTTAAAGGCAGCCGCTGATATTTCGGCTGGGCTGAGTTGGGGGATGCCGTGGAAGGAGGGGGAGCTTTCGCGGGACGACCGGCTTTCGCTGCACTTGGAGGGCGGGACTGCCCCCGCACTGCAAAGCTGGCCGACTGCATATTGGCCGGACGGCAGCGTCAAATGGACGGCGCATGCCGCCGCATTTCCGACTGGTGCCCCTCACGGGTATACCATCGTGAAGGGAGATTCAGAACATTCACCAACAGCGGCTTCATTGTCCGTACGTGAGGCAGAGGATGGCTTTACCATCGACACGGGCGTCATTTCCTTTCGGGTACCGAAAACAGGCCGCCGAATGATCGCCGATGTTCAACGAAACGGTGTCAGCATAAGCTCTTATGGCGAGTTGATCGCCATCAAGGAAAGTGTAAGCGAGCTGACCGGCAGCCGAACGATCCGGGAGGAACGTTATCAATCCCAAATCTACGAAGCGAAGGTGGAGCAAGCAGGTCCGGTACGAGCGGTCGTCAAGCTGACGGGCCGCCACCGTGCCGTGAACGGAACCGGTGAATGGCTTCCTTTTTCGCTTCGCCTGTACGCTTACGCGGGTCTGGAGTCGATCCGGATGGTGCATACGTTTTTTTATGACGGCAATCCGAACCAGGATTTCGTGAAGGGACTCGGCATCCGTTTCATCCTGCCGATCCGTGGGCCGCTGTACAACCGCCACATCCGGTTTGCCGGTGATACCGGTTATTTAAGCGAATCGCCCAAAACGCTTCATTCGCGGCGCACAAAAGGCAAATATTTGGAGCTGTTCAAGCGTCAGCTCAATGGGGAAACGCTGACCGACGAAGAATTGGACGACGAGTACTTTATGAGTCTGCTGCAAGACTCCGCAAGCTGGGACGGCTTTAAAGTGACCCAGTTCTCAGCCGACCATTATCTGATGGCCAAGCGTACCAGGGCAGGCTGCAGCTGGATCAAATCCGGCGAAGGCCGGAGAGCGCGCGGCGTTGCATATGTTGGTGGGCCCGGCGGCGGACTGGCTCTTGCGATGCGCAATTTCTGGCAAAAGCATCCTTCGGGCATGGAGGCCCACGGCCTTACGACGGACGAGGCGCAGCTGACCGCCTGGTTCTGGTCCCCGGAAGCGCCGGTTATGGACATGCGCCATTACGATACGTTAACGCATGTTGAATCTTCCTACGAAGGCGCGGAAGAGCTGCGCGCAACTCCGTACGGCGTCGGCAATACGAGCGAGCTGACGATTTGGTGCCGGGCGTTTACGCCGTCGCCGGTTGAGCTGGAGGCTTACGCGAGCTATAACGACTCGCCTTCGCAGCTTGTATGCGAGCCGGCTTATTTGCGCAGCCAGGGCGCTTTTGGCATTTGGAGCTTGCCGGACCGGGGAACGCCCGCCAAAGCCCGCCTCGAAGAGAAGCTGGACGGGATCATTGCCTTTTACCAAAGGGAGGTGGAGCAGAGGCGCTGGTACGGCTTCTGGGATTACGGCGATTTCATGCACAGCTACGACCCTGCGCGCCATGTCTGGAATTATGACCTCGGCGGCTGTGCTTGGCAAAATACGGAGCTGGTCCCGAACATGTGGCTGTGGCTGATGTTTTTGCGCTCGGGACGCGAAGACATTTTCCGGATGGCGGAGGCGATGGCGCGCCATACGAGCGAGGTCGACGTCTATCATTTCGGGGAATACGCCGGGCTCGGCTCCCGGCATAACGTCATCCATTGGGGCTGCGGCTGCAAGGAAGCCCGGATCGGCATGGCCGGACTCCATCGCTACTATTATTATTTAACGGGGGACGAGCGGATCGGGGATATGATGGACGAGGCGAAGGATGCCGACTATACGACCGTCCATATCGACCCGATGCGCGCCTATTTTCCCAAGGATGAGCATAAGACCCATATCCGGGTCGGCCCGGATTGGGCGGCTTTCAGCTCCAACTGGATGACCCGCTGGGAGCGCAAAGAGGATTTGTTTTACCGCGACAAACTGCTTACCGGCATTCAATGCATTAAACAGGCGAATTACGGTCTGATCTCCGGTCCGACTTACGGTTATGATCCGAATACCGGCTTGCTGACGTCGATGGGTGACGACAACTGGGGGCGCCATCTGGCATTATGCATGGGTGCGCCGCAGGTGTGGTTCGAGCTGTCCGGCATGCTGAAGGATAAGCAGTGGGACGACATGATGGCCGATTTCGGAGTTTTCTATAATCTTTCGCAGGAAGAAAAGGATCAAATCACAGGCGGCGCCATCAGCACAAAGCGGTTTGAGCATCCAGTCCTGACGCTGGCCCTCGTCGCTTACGGCGCTTGGTACCGTAAGGACAGACGTACAGCCGATATTGCATGGTCAACGCTGCTGGGACACCCTTTTGCAACCACAGACCTGGAAAAAGACGCCGTTGACGTTACGTACGTCGACAAGCTGAAAGAGATTGACTGGATGAATACGAATGAGGCGTCGCAATGGTCTTTGAACACGATCATCAGCCTGGAACTGATCTCAGATTCATTACCTGACCATGCAGGCTCGGCCCGTCAGGAAGCGAATGTGTAATGAAGCTCGGTTACCGCTCGTCGCCAAAGCGCGGTCAACCAGACCTGGGAAGAAAGGAGCGTGAATACGATGACAACAGATCAACCAACCGAAACAGGGGTCGTGCATACTGCAAAAAGCCCGCTGATTCCCGAAAGGTGGCGTGCGATTTATGCAAACCCACTCGCCAAGCCCGAGCATGTCGCAGATTATCGAATGGAGGGAGATGGAGCCATCACGTTTCCTTTGGGACGTATGCGGCTCGAAAGCGTCCGCGACGAGGCGGAGGGGCAGCGAGCCAATTTCGTATTGTGGTGCCCGGAGGACTTTCCGGCGGACACCGCCGTTTCATGGGATTTTTGGCCGGTACGCGAGCCGGGCCTGGCGATTATGTTTTTTAGCGCAAGCGGTACGGAAGGCCGGAATTTGTTCGATTCTTCCATCAAGCCACGGACTGGTGAATACGACCAGTATCATCACGGCGAAATGAACGCCTTCCACGTTTCTTACTTCCGGAGGAAGTGGGCGGAGGAGCGGAAGTTTCATACATGCAATTTGCGTAAAAGCTACGGTTTCCACCTGGTCGCGCAAGGAGCAGACCCGATTCCAGGCATCATGGACGCGGTCGGACCATACCGGATGCTGATCGTCAAGAGCGGACATCGCATTACGTTTGCCGTTAACAATCTTCCGCTTTTCTCATGGGAAGACGACGGCGTGACGTACGGGCTTCCGATCGCTGGCGGAAAGCTCGGTTTCCGCCAGATGGCGCCTATGATTGGAGAATACGCGAATTTAACCGTATATGCCGAAATTAAATCGTAGTTTACACCGTTATTTCCATAATTACTGCCGGAGCCACTTCCATCTCAGCAGGGGCTTTGGCTAAGGAGGCTTTGCAAATTGAAGTTAACTATCGCTAATGCAGATCTGAAGCTAGCTGTCGAACGAGTAGCAGACTACACCTTCGGCATGGATCTGACTTGGGACTGGCCGTGCGGCGTCGCTTATTACGGGATCAGCCGTGCCTTTGAAGTGACTGGCGAGCAGGCATATTTGGAACGGATGATACAGTGGTGCGATGAATATATCGAAGCAGGACTTCCGGGATGGACGGTCAACACATGCTCGATGGGACATATGCTGCTTACCCTTTACGAACAGACGAAGGATCAGAAATACCTCAATATCATCATGAGCAAGGTGGACTATCTGGAGAACAACGCCCTGCGTTTCGGTGACGGTGTGCTCCAGCACACGGTGTCGGCTAAAAACGATTTTCCGGAGCAATGCTGGGCGGACACTCTGTTTATGGCGGGATATTTCCTATTACGCGCAGGTGTGGTGCTTGGGGAGAAGCAGCTTATTGACGATGCACTTCATCAGTTTTATTGGCATATTCATTATTTGCAGGACGAGAATACCAGCCTGTGGTATCACGGATATAACCACCTTAATAAGGATCATATGTCAGGAATGTATTGGGCACGCGCCAACGCTTGGGCGGCCTATACGATGTCACGCGTGGGACATGTGCTGCCGCAAGCTTACCTGTACCCTCCATTTATGCATATTATAAGCTCGCTGCGAGACCAGCTTGCCGCCATCAAAAAGCTGCAGAAGGATGACGGCCTCTGGGGCACCGTGCTCGACTACCCGGAAGCTTATGGCGAGGTGTCAGCCACGGCTGGCATTGCCGCGGCAATGGTGATGCAGAATAATCCGCTTCATGCCAAACATGTAGAGCTGGCGTTAAAGGGCGTGCTGGCTAATATTTCCGATCGCGGACGGGTGCTTAACGTATCCGGTGGAACCGCCGTCATGAACGATATCAGGGGTTATCTCGAAGTGGATAAAAAATGGGCCCAGGGCTGGGGGCAGGGACTTGCGCTTGCCTTACTTTCCGCAGTTATCGAAATGAACAACACGGGAGAACAGGATAACGGATAGATGTTCATATTAAGGAGGGGTGTCGATTTATGAAAACCGTCCATGAGCAGCACAAGTTTGATGCACAGAAGACATCCGGGGTACAAATGGAATTTCTGGACCGGGGGTTGGTTGCAGCAGCGACAACAGAAGGGATTTTTCTCAGCTGGAGATTGCTCGGGAATGAAGTGACCGGTTATAGCGGTAACGGAATGATCGGCACCAATTTCAACCTGTATCGTAGTGGCGACTTAATCGCAGCTGTCCACGACAGCACCAACTATTTGGACCCCAGCGGGACGTTAACATCGGTTTATTATGTTTGTGCCGTTGTGGACGGACAGGAAGTCGACCGTTGTGCCGATGTCACTCCCTGGGCGGGTCCATACTATGAATTACCTCTGCGAAAACCGGCTGACGGTGTCACGCCAACTGGCCAAATCTATACATACGCGGCAAATGATATGAGCGTCGGGGATGTAGATGGCGACGGTGAGTATGAGTACTTTGTAAAATGGGATCCGTCCAATGCAAAGGATGTATCGCATTCCGGCTACACCGGTCCGGTATATATCGACTGCTATAAGCTGGACGGAACTCTCCTCTACCGGATTGGGCTTGGAGTGAACATTCGGGCGGGTGCTCATTATACACAATTTTTGGTCTATGATTTTGACGGAGACGGGAAAGCCGAGCTGATGTTCAAGACAGCGCCCGGTACAAAGATCATAAGGTACGATCAGGAAGGAATCATCTCCTCCGAAACCTATATAACCATGCCTCCGGAGGATGTGGCTGCAGGGTATAGTCATCAGGACGACTATCGAATGTCCAGCGCGGACTACTATAAGCATATTGTCCATATGTTTATGAGCTGGCACTTGCATGAAGAGGTAGTGACCGGCTGTTGGCCCTCTACACTGGAAGAATGCTTCGGAATCGATCGTCGCTACAATTATCCTTTGCTAGAGGAGGATGCGGAGCGGCTGGCCGATTATTTTCTTGACGTCTATGCTCCCGGCCGGAGCGGCCGCAACAACTTGCGGTCATTCGAGGGCTTCATTCTTGAAGGGCCGGAATATTTAACCGTGTTCCATGGACAAACAGGCGAAGAATTGGAGACGATCCGCTATAAGCCGGGGCGGCATGATGACGGTCTGATGTGGGGGGATTATGCTTGGAATCGCATCGAGCCCGGAAACCGCGTGGATCGATTCCTAGCAGGAGTTGCCTATTTGGACGGAAAAAAACCGTTTGCGATCTTTGCTCGCGGTTATTATACCCGGGCTGCTGTCGCAGCTTATTCCTGGGACGGCACGCGCCTTAAGGAGCACTGGTTGGTTGACAGCGGCTGGATTTCGATGAATAATCCTTTTCATGATACGCTCCGTCTGGAGGATGCCGGAATGAGAACTTTGGCAGCCTCGCTAAACAAGGGGCGCATTCCTTAAGCATTGCAGATGTGGACGGAGACGGCTGCCATGAAATTATTTACGGGGCGGCGACCATCGACCATGACGGATCCATTTTATACAGCTCCCGGGCCGTAATGCCTCCGGAAAGCACGGAGCCCGGTAAAATCGCCAAGCTGGGTCACGGCGATGCCCTTCATGTAGCGAACATTGATCCAGACCGGCAGGGATTGGAGATTTTCATGGTGCATGAAAGCGGTGCCTCGGGACCATACGGATATACGCTGCGTGATGCGTCAACCGGCGAGGTATTATACGGTGGCTTCGCCACCGATGACGTAGGGCGCGGGATGATCGGGCAAGTTGATCCGAACCAAAGGGGTCTTCAAACATGGTGCAGCGAGGGTTATGAAAGCGATGGAGCATTCGGCTTGATGACATGTAGAGGAGACCAAATGGCAAAACAGATTCCGGGCACGAACATGAGCATCAAGTGGTCGGCCAACATGACAACACAGATGATAGGCGGCCGTTTCGACGAGCCTGTTACAATCGACGATTGGAAACAAGGCAGGCTGCTTACGGCAGAAGGTGCAGTTACCAATAACGGAACGAAGGGAAATCCTTGCCTTGTCGCTGACGTTTTCGGAGATTGGAGGGAAGAGCTGTTAGTACGAACAAAGGATAGCTCGGCGATTCGGATCTACCTGAGCACTGAGGTAACCGACCGGAAATTGTATACGTTAATGCATGATGCCCAGTACAGAACCGGTGTCGCATGGCAGAATGTGGTCTATAACCAGCCCTGCTACACAAGCTTTTATTTTGCTTCCGATATCGATTGGGCGAAGGTCCCTACCCCAAATCTATATTTACCTCGTGTATGCATACGTGATCGCAACTGATGTTTCCGCGGGTGGCCATCCATGTTTGTTGACTTTTTTAATTGGGGCAAATGATCTGTTTAGTACTGGCAGCTTCTCAGTGAAACCAGGTTATCCGTCAGTTGCGCTCCGCTCATTGCCGAAGGGAACTTGCAGTACGCCTGCTGTGGAGTATATACGCTAAGGAGGAAACAGGATGGCGAAAATTTTGATGTGCTTTCCGGAAGGGCGACACAAAGCGTTAACCATGAGCTACGACGACGGCCGATTCGCCGATCGGCGGCTGGTAGACACGTTTAACCGATATGGGCTTAAAGGAACTTTTCATATCAATTCCGGTCTGCTCGGAACGCATGACAAGGTGGGTGCAGATGAGGTCAAAACGCTCTATACAGGTCACGAGGTGTCGGCACATACGCTGACTCACCCTACGATCGCTCGCTGCCCGAACGAGCAAATCGTGCACGAAATCATGGAAGACCGGCGAAATCTGGAACGTATCGTGGGTTATACGGTGCGTGGGATGTCGTATCCGAACGGCTCTTACAACCACAGAATCAAAGAAATGCTGCCAGGTCTCGGCATGGAGTATGCCAGAGTCGTTGACAGCACTGGACATTTCGGAATGCCGGACGACTTTTTGGAATGGAAGCCGACATGCCACCATAATCGTGACCTGATGAAGCATGCGGAAACCTTCGTCAGCTTGCACAAAAAGCAATATCTGTATCTGATGTACGTATGGGGCCACAGCTACGAGTTCGATAACGATAACAATTGGGAGCTTATGGAAAAGTTCGGCGCCTATATTGGGGGCAATCCGGACATTTGGTATTGTACGAACATTGAGTTTGTCGATTACGCCAAGGCATTCGAAAGGCTGAAGTTTGCAGCTGACTTGGATTTTGTTTACAACCCTTCAGCGTTAAACGTCTGGTTGAACGTGGACGGAGAGATCTTCGAAGTGAAAGGCGGCGAGTTAATCAAGTTTTAATAAGAAGAGAGGAATGGAGGGAAGTTGGATGAACCAAGAGATGATCAAAGAACCTATACTCATCGGCAAGCTGGATATACGGGCGGCAGGTCCACGCTGTAAAATGCTGCTCGGCGACTTAAACGGAGACGGCCGGATGGAGATGCTGCTCGTGCAGCCCGACAACCGCCAAGACGTGCGTTATATTCCCCATCAGGTGCAGTGCCTCACTGCGTTTGATCTAAAGGGGGATCTGCTCTGGCAAACGGGGAAGCCGGATCCGGGAGCAGGCAGCCAAGGATCGGATTATCCGGCACAAATAGTCGATATCGACGGAGACGGCCGGTTGGAGGTGCTATGCGTTATGGGTAGCCGACTCGTTGTCATCAATGGGCACGACGGAAGCATTAGATCGTCCCATGAGATTCCGGACCCTGAGGCGCACGACTGCATTATCATTGCGAATTTGACAGGCAACCCGAATGGGCGAGATTTCATTCTTAAGGATCGTTATCATCGCATGTGGGCTATAGACCGGAACTTCAATTTGCTCTGGATGCACGAGGGCAACCCCGGCCACTTCCCTTGGGCATATGATTTGGATGGTGATGGATACGACGAAGTGATGGCCGGCTATACGCTGCTGGACCATGACGGCACGCCGTTATGGAGCTGCCGTGATTTGGATGATCACGCCGATTGCATTTGGATCGGTGATGTGAATGGCGACGGAGAGCCTAAGCTTGTAATCGGAGGCAGCGTAACGGTCATGTATGACCGTTACGGCAAGGAATTATGGCGCTACGAAGGCTCAATCGAGTCACAGCATATAGCGCTCGGGCGCTTCCGAAGCGACTTGCCGGGAATGCAAATTGCCGGGCTGGATCGAGTCGTGAGAGAGGACGACGGCAAGGGCTTAATTGGCAAAGACGCCTTATTCCTGCTTGACAGCAGCGGACAAGAGGTGTGGAAGGAAGACCGCAAGACACCCGGCTGGCTTACGATTATCGAGCCCTTGAGCGGGTGGGCGGAAGGTGCGCCAGACTATATTTTGGCATACCGGCGCGGTGGGGGCATATTCCCAACATTGTATGACGGTCATATGAACGCGGTAGTGGAGTTTCCTTCCGAGGGCTATGCCGTCCATGCTGACCTATGGGGCAGCCATACGGAGCAAGTCATTATATACAGCAGCGAAACCGCGTCCATATATTCGAGCATGCCTGCGGATCTGAGCGAGATCCCTTCGGGTATTCCGCTCTCGCAGCCGAAACGCTTGTCCTGCTCGACATTGTATCCGGGCGGGGAGGTTCCCCCAGCTATCTCATTAAACTAACGCGAGGTTAGTTTAATTATAAACGTACTTTCCAAAAAAAGTGTGGTAATCTATTCGAAATACGACACTTTAGAGGGTGAAAAACTGTGGGAGACACTGTAGCTGCACAAGCAGAACGAATTGCAAGCGATTTTCTTCTTGAAAAAATAAAAACATCTTACCGGATCATAGGAAAAGGCATCGTAAATCAGGTTTTCGTAGTTGAAACGGAGAATCGCAAAGTCGTAGTTCGCATGAACAACTCAGCTGCATTTCCAAGCTATGTGAAAGAAAAATGGTGTATTGAACAAGCTGCCGCAATTGGTATTCCCGGACCTGAAGTGTTGACTATTGGTGTAATTGATGAAACCGCATATATGATTCAAGCTTTCGTTGAGGGAGACAACGGGGCAGATAGTACGGTTCTCAAGACCGATGTTTGGAGGCAGCTTGGCAAATATGCCAAACTTATTCATTCGATCCCAGTGAAGGGATATGGGGAAAATCTAATAGATCCGGTCCATGGTGAGTTTCATTCCCCTTCTCATGCAGGATCGGACGGCAGTTGGCTAGGATATGTGCAGTATAATATCAATAGTTTGACGGAGAATGATCGGTTGATTGAGCTTGGAGTAATTAATCATACGAAATCGCAGAGAGTGCGAAAACTGTTTGAGAATTTGAAGAAAGAAAGGTTCCGTTTCGGTTTAATCCATGGAGACTTTTCATTGAAGAATACGATTATCAATCAGTTGGGACAAGTCATATTATTGGATTGGGGCAATGCAGAAGTAAGAACGGTACCGCATGGGGATATGATTTGGCTGATGCGGTGCCAAATGCTAGACGGAAATCCAAATATGGAAGAATTCAAAGCATTTCTAGACGGGTACGGCATAAGTGCAGAAAACCTAGCTGATATGAGACATTTGCTGCTATTAAGCGCGTTCGATAACCTTCGATGGGCCATTGATCGAAATCCGGATCTGATCGAATCCTATGCTGCGTTCGCAAAAAAAGTTGTTGAACTGATGATGGACTAGCAGAGATTGAAAGATGAATTTGTATCAAACAGAAACCCCGCCTAGTTTGGTGTGGTTTTTTTTGTCTGAAGATGGTGGTATAGCCGCGTATCCGCGCCTTCAATTGAATACAGAAGCCTATAACACTGGGCAATGAAAAAAACTAAAATCAAATAAACTTCAAAAAGGGGGTTGACATCATACGGATGATTGGATATATTTGTTACATACCAACCGAATGTATGAAAGGAGCGGGCGAATGGCAAGAAATAAATATCCGGAAGAAACCATCAACCAAATCCTTACCGTGGCTCTTAATCTGTTCATGCAAAAAGGATACGAGCAAACCTCCATTCAGGATATCATCAATGAACTGGGCGGGTTGACAAAAGGCGCGATTTATCACCACTTCAAGTCGAAGGAAGAGATCTGGCAGGCCGTCATCGATCATGCGTTCAAAGGCGTTGACGAGATGCTGTCCGGCATCCGGGATGATAAAGGGCTGAACGGACTGGAGAAGCTCCGCAAGATTTCCCAAGCCTCTCTCAACAATGCTGCCCGTAACGAACTGGCATCGGTGGGGCCGAATCTCTTGCGCAATCCGAAGCTGCTGGCGGCCCAGATCGAGAACATCCTCGAAAAAGCCGTACCCGTCTATATCCAGCCCATCATCGAGCAGGGAATGCGAGACGGCTCGATTCGAACCGACTATCCAAGGGAGCTTAGCGAAGTCCTAGTGATTCTCACCAATATTTGGCTAAACCCGGAGGTCATTGAGGCTTCGCCCGAGATGATGCTGCATAAGGTAAGATTTTTCGATGAAATATTGAAAGGCCTGGGGCTTGACCTGTTCGATGAGCAAATGTATCAACGATACGAGGAATTGTTTCGAGTGTCAGCGAGAGAAGTCAGCAAAGAAAACTAAACTGCCGAAAGGCAGCTTATTTTCACACCTATTCATACCATCGGTTGGTATGAATAGGTGGTCCGGATTCAAAGTAATGGTGTTAGAAAACTAATTATAAGGGAGATGTGAATATTTATGAATCAAACCAAAACCTCTAACTCGCAGGAACGGCAAGTAGTGACAAACTTTAACGCAAGCAATCTGATGAAAAGCGACTTTGCAGGCGTTACGGCCCATAATGGACAGTATAAAAGCAGCTCGCTCTCCGGTTCCGACTTTTCGGGCGCTGATTTGACGGGAAGTTCGTTTAAGAGCAGCGACGTACACGGTACCCATTTTGACGGCACGAATCTGACGGACTGCAACCTGTCCACCCTTGACCTGGCCAATGCAAGCTTCAATAAAACGGTCCTTGTGCGCACCGACTTCAGTAAGTCGAGGTTGGCCGGCGTAAAATTCTTGGACGCCAAACTTACCGACGTCAATCTGACGATGACCGATCTTAGAAACACCGTCTTTGAAAATTGTATGTTCGACGGGGTGGATTTCACAAATAGCGATCTGACAGAGCTGGTGCTTGACGGCCAAACCTTCATCGGGGTCAAGTTTGACAAAGCAGGGTTGAACGGCGTTTCGTTCAAGGGCGCGGTAATCAAGAATTCGTCTTTCCAAGGATCTTTGTTGTCCAAAAAGTATTACCGTGCCATCAAAACCATCTGCTTTGACGGCGCAACGATGGATAAACTGACCTATGCGGCGCTTAAAGGCCTGGAGGCCGATTTATCCAAGGTTACGGTTATTTAAGACAAATGGAAAACGCAAAGCCGGGCGAAAGTGTAGTTTAAAACAATGGGATTTACAAAAAAAAATTAAAGTGAGGGATATCAAATGAATAAGATTGCAATGGGACATAGCAACAAAGGATTCACTGAAAAAGGGCTGCGCAGAATGTCCTGATTGCAGAAGAAACGGATTATTTGACATATGTACAAAATACGAGTTTTGTGAAACAGATGTTAAGTAAAAACGCCTTAGATGGTTTTCTAACTGATTTTCCCTGATTTATTGCTTATTCTGCAATTATTAGATTTACTTATCTTAAGTCATCGTTAAGTATCGTTCTCTTTCGTTTTTAATCACACTTTCGGTTTGTTTTATTTCTTAACTTCAACTTTCAGTTCATTCGTTTAAGCTCATTTGAATTGCTGTTGAATCCTAGGTTTAATCAATCATCATAAATATCGATCATCGCATCGGTCGTTTCAAACATTTTTCAATAAATCTTAATTCGTCTGATCATCCAGATTCTTTCGCGTTAAGTTATCATTTACACCGTTTATGGATTTATTTATTGAACATTCTAGATTTGATGTGCATTTATTGTTTGTTTCTTACAAGCTTGAGTCCATAAGCATTTTAACCCCTGAACTCATAATCATCACTAGCACTTCCTGAACATTGTTATCCTTGTTATTTTTCACGTTGCCTCCCTTCTATATTCTTATTATTTACCATTTATTGTTATTTTATGTGATTTCAATATCTATTTGCTTTGAACTCCATGATCGCCTTATTCGGAATGATCTAGATACGAAATATCACAAAAAAACCGGCCATATAGGTCGGTTTTTTTCCGGGCAGCATCGAGATCATGCACGTTTTACATAATACTGGAATATATTATGTTGTTTGACTCATATAATCATCATGATTAGTCCCGTCTCTGCAGGGATAAGATTACCAAAGGTTTTCTACAGTCTTCTCATGTGGCGGAAAACCCGCGATTCCGTAGACTTTACGTTTCAACCACGCCAATACGCACCCAGTGCAGTCCCCTCCTGCTTTACTTCAGATTTGCCGACCATTTCTCAGCACGAGCCTGCAGGTCATCCAGAAATTTCTGAATATCCGGCGCGTTTCCGGATGCAGCCTGGCTTATAAATCCGTTAATGGCTGGAGCGATATCGCTCATGTAGAACGGATTGGCTTCATCCATGAGCTCCGAGTGGCCAACATTTGCGATTTCGAGTGCTTTCTTGACAAATTTGTCTTCCGGCGTTACGAAATCAGCGTTTTTAAGTGTCGGAGTACTGGAGAAGTTTTCATACATATATTTTTGCGTCATGTAGCTGGTCAAAAACTTTAACACTTCCCATGATGCATCCACATCTTTTGCATTCTTTGCCATGATGAACGGGTCAACGGCAACCCAGCCTTCGCCTTTAGGCCCCATGTTCAGCACAGGCTCAAAACGGTCCAGCAGCTCTTTATTCTGCTTCGACCGGTATTCACTCATCGTAGAGCCGCCGGTGGAATCAAGGGCAATGGCGATATTGTTCTTCTCCAGTCCGAAATTTTCAGCTCCCTGGGCATTCACGAAACCTGCTGGCGGCAGTTGTGCGGCTTCTTTCAGCCATTCCAGCACTTTGACCATTTCCGGTGAATTCAAGTGCCACTTAATGTTCTTGATATCTTTCAGCGATCCTTCCGCTCCTTTGGCACCATAAGCAAGGGTTAATGCAACAAAGGTGGATCCATTTAATGAATTGCCGCTCCAATACAGACCGTAATTGTCTTCACCGGTTTTCGGGTTTTTGCCCGTCATTTGCTTGGCTTTCTCCAGAATTTCGTCCGGTCCTGGCTGTGCCGAGAGTGTTTCGACACCCCAGTCTTCAAACAGCTTCTTATCATAAATGGTCATCCGGCGGCCAAGAACGGCAGGAATCCCAAACTGCTTGCTTCCATCGGGCGACTTGGTGCTGTAAGAGTTGTTCATAATGCCTTCCAGATAAATGCTCGGGTCAAACGAAGTATCCTTTTCGATCAAGTCGTCCAGATCACGCAATAGCCCTTCCTGGTACCATTGCGATGCAAAGGCTCCCCCGGTATACAAGACATCCGCATCGCCGGAGAGCAACATAGCCGTTTGTTTGGCTTTTACGTTCTCCCAGGGAATCTGATAAACCTCCAGCTTGATGTTCGGATACATTTTTTTGAACGTTTTATCCAAATATTCGTTGAGTCCGATGGTCGGGTTGCCTGTCAGCGCATCGATTCCGTTATCCAGCTGCCAGCCTGCCAGCGCAACGCGAACCGTTCCTTCCATATCCGATACTTTTTCAATTGTAACGCCGCCTGTTACATCTTTTCCCGAACTGCCTGAACAAGCGGCCAATGTAAACACCAGCACGAATGACAGGATAAGCAGCACAGCTTTTTTCATCACATCAACACCCCCGCATAAATTTAGCTTTATTCTGAATTATTGCTTGATACCAGATAGCGCAATGCTCTCGATAATATAACGCTGCAGGAACATATAAACGACGATAACCGGAATGAGGCTCGTAGTCGTGGCCGCCATAATAATGGATGGCTGTTGGTTAATACCGTTGTTATACGTAAACATGGCCAATCCAATCTGGATTGTGTACTTGGCAGCCGATTTCAGGATCAGCAGCGGCCACAGCATATCATTCCATACGCCTAAGAACAGCAGAATGACCATGGTGGCGATAATAGGCGTACACAGCGGCAGATAAACCCGGCTGAATACGGTGATTTCCTTGGCGCCATCCAGAACGGCCGCCTCCCTTAGACTGCTGGGCAATTGATCGAAGAAGGCTTTGGCTAAAAAGGTACCGAACGCATAGTTCATGGCCGGCAAATAAAAAGCCAGGTAGTTGTCGACCAGTCCGAGTTTACTGAACAGCAAATATTGCGGAATCATCGTCATTTCGAACGGAATCATCATCGTGCTGAGCGCTAGCAGCAGGACGAAGTTTGCTCCTTTGAAGCGAAGCTTGGATAAGGCATAGCCGGATAATAGTGCGGACAACGAGCTGATGAGGATGACTCCTGCACTTACAAGCGTGGAGTTGCCGATATATCGGAACATATTGATGTTGGTGAAGGCGGCTTCATATGTTCGAATCGATGGCTCCTCCGGCCATATTTTCGGTGGGAATGAAATATTTAATCGTGCAGCCCAATCGAAGCTCGTTACCAGCATCCATAAGAATGGCACAATCATGATGAATGAACCTACCAACAGAACCAGTGTTAGGATCAGCTGTTGAAGTGTAATTCGTTTACGGCGCACAGGCTCTTTGGGCAAGGCAGAACTGCTCATAGTTACCCTCCTGTCTTCTGGAATAAGGTTCCCCTACGGACCCGAATCATGGATAATGGCGTTAGTCCAAACTGTCTTTGCGGCGGTTGAGCAGCATGAGGAACACGGTTAGGATAAGTATGATGACGAATAACAGATAGGATACGGCCGTAGCCAGCCCCATCTGCGAAGAGAGAAACGCATTTCGGTAAATATACAGCACCACGGTCATCAGGCTTCCCCCCGGATTACCAGCGGTTCCGCCGATTAACCATACATCCGTAAACCGTTTCATTCCGCCGATGGTTCCCATGATGAGCATGAACACAAAGATTGGACGCAAGTATGGAATCGTAATGTACCACCATTTCCGGTAGGTACCGGCCCCATCCACTTCTGCTGCTTCATAAAGATCCCGTGGAACGCTCTGCAAACCAGCCAGAAAAATAATGGTGTTGTACCCAAGCGCGCCCCATAAACTCATGAGCACGATACTGTAACGGGCCACTTCCGGGTTCGTGAACCAGCCGACAGGATCAAGGCCGAACAAACCAATCACAAAGTTGATCAGCCCTTCCTTGGACGGAAAAAACAAGAAGGAGAACAACAAGCTTGTAGCAACGCCTGACACGACATTGGGCAGAAAATATACCGCTTTGAAAAAATTACGTCCCAGATGCCATTTCAGATTATTAATTAAGCTCGCTAAAACAAATGATAGTGCGATTCCAAGCAGTACAGACCATATCCCCATGACAAACGTATTTGAAAGCGCTTGCCAAAATATGGAATCTTCTAATGCGTATTGGTAGTTGCTCAGGCCCACCCAGGTGCCGGATAAATTGAGCCCGGATGTCTGATGAAAACTCATAAACAGTGCGGCGAACATAGGATAAATGGCAAATACGATGACACCAACAATTAGTGGGGCGCTGAATAGATAGCCCATCCAGTCATTGCGCGTAAATCTGAACTTTCGTTTAGCCCATTTTCCATGCTCCGCTGTCCATTTCCCTTCTGGGGTGGATGACAAACCGATCCTCCTCCTTTCGTTAATAACCGGATCCATTCCGGTAATCGGACAAGACGTTCATGTCCATTCTGTAAATGGTTATGTGGACGAATCCGGATTATGTGTTATTCTTTTTTTCACAGACGTGAATGGAAGAACAACACCTTCAGCGATTCCTTATCGGCAGTGTATGCAGCGGCCCGCATCCGGGTGTATGCCTACATAGACCATGTTTCGAATCACACTGAAAAAAGCACAGCCTATTTCAGGCTGTGCTTTTTTTATGATTCAAAAGGCTTATACTTCGATAATGATGGGCAGAATCATCGGCCTTCTCTTTGTCTCGCTGTATATGAATTTCCCGACATGATCTTTCAAGGTCTGCTTGATCAGATTCCATTGGGTGGACCCGGTTTCCGTTAAATCCTTCATGGAAGACATAACGATATCGTGGATTTGACCCATGAATTCCTCCGAATCTTTCACGAAGATGAAACCTCTGGATATGAGCTCAGGCTTCGCCACCATCTGCTTTTCCGTTTTGCTGAGCGTGGTTACGATAATAAGCATCCCGTCCGAGGACAGCTGTCTACGGTCCCGCAAAACGATGTTGCCTACGTTCCCGATCATCAATCCGTCCACCAGGCTGTTGCCTGAAGGGATATTTGGACCTAAGGAGGCCACTCCCTGCTGGATTTGTATCGTGTCGCCATTCTGAATGATAAACACATTCTCATTAGGGATCCCCACGGAATCCGCCAGCTGACGATGCTGATACAGCATTCGGAATTCACCATGAACAGGAATTAAGTAATCCGGTTTCATCAAGGTGAGCATTAATTTCAATTCTTCTTGGCTGCCGTGCCCGGATACGTGCATCCCTGATGCTGAACCCGAGCCATAGATGACCTGGGCACCCAGCACATACAAATTATCGATCACGTGAGCAAGGTTCCGTTCATTTCCCGGTATGGCCCCTGCAGCAATAATGACGGTATCGCCAGGCAAAATCTCGATATGGGGAT
The DNA here is from genome assembly GCF_056173265.1 of Paenibacillus sp. QJM3NY_38. Lineage (NCBI taxonomy): Bacteria > Bacillati > Bacillota > Bacilli > Caryophanales > Paenibacillaceae > Paenibacillus > Paenibacillus sp. QJM3NY_38. The sequence continues at coordinate 3,749,003 of NZ_CM149665.1, read as the reverse complement.
GCTTGGAGTTGGCTAATCGTGATAAAGCTGCCATAGGCTCCCCTTGACTCCCCGTGCATAGCACGGCAATTTTGTCCGGCGGATAACGCTCGCTGTCGCCTGCATCAATCAGTAAGTCATCGGGGATATTTAAGTAGCCATGCTCCTTGGATACGGTGACGACATTAACCATGCTGCGGCCGAGCAGAATGAGCTTTCGACCTGTTTCAGCGGCGGCATCGATGATCTGCTGAACACGGTTCACGTTCGACGCAAACGTAGAGATGAATACCTGCTGTTTTGCCTGTGCGAATGCTTCCAGGATATGTCCGCCAACGAGACGTTCCGAAGGCGTAAATCCCGGTCTCTCGGCGTTTGTACTTTCGGATAATAACACCTTTACCCCCTGCTTGCCGATATCAGCCATTCGATGCAGATCCGGATATGGTCCCTTCACAGGAGACATGTCAAATTTAAAATCCCCCGTGTGGACAACATTGCCTTCGGGTGTCTGAAAGACGATACCTACGCAGTCCGGAATGCTGTGGCTGGTTGAAAAAAAAGAGGCATGGATGGCACCCGCTTCAATGGTGGAATTTGCATCGATCGTGTGAAGCTCGGAATCACGCAGAAGGCGATGCTCTTTCAGCTTGATTTTAATCAGCTCAATCGTGAGCTTCGTCCCATATACAGGGATCGGGAGCTGCTTCAGCAAATAAGGTATCCCTCCGATATGGTCCTCATGTCCGTGAGTGACGATAAGAGCTCTGACTTTATCCGCATGGTCCAGCAAATAGGTGAAGTCAGGCACAATTAAATCGATGCCGGGCAAGTTTTCGTCTGGGAATTTGGAGCCGCAATCAATGACCACGATATCTTGATCGTACTGAATGAAGTACATGTTCTTACCAATTTCATTAACGCCGCCTAGCGCTGCGACCAGCAATTTATGTTCAGCTATATTCATAACGATGAAGCCTCCTTCTCTCTATCCACCTAGTCCAATTCTTAGATGCATTCGGTTCTCCTATATTATTGAAATTGTCACAGAACTTATGCACCTAGGTAAACAATGGTTCATTCCGTGAGCGTGGTATGGAAGAACAGCAAAAAACCCGCCATCGATAGGCGGGCTATCCTTGAAATGAAGATATGGCTTAACTTAATCCGGGTTTCGAAATTAATAACCGAGCAGATTTTTAAGCGTAATGAATACGACCGGGATCAACAGCGCCGGCGTGAGATTCATGGTTTTGAAATTCCGTATGCCCAAAATGTTAAGGCCTGAAGCAAAAATTAATATGGCGCCAATGATGGATATTTCGGTTAACAGCTCGGTCGTAATAAAACCAGAGGCTGCGCCGGCCATCACGTACAATAACCCTTGCCAACAAAATGTGGCCACGGCTGATAGAATGATGCCAATGCCGAAGGTTGAAGCCAGTACGATGGATGTCACGCCATCCAGAATGGCATTGGTAAACAGATAAGTATGATTATTGTGCAAGGCGCTTTCGATTGGTCCAATAATGGACAGTGTTCCAATGCAGAACAACAGAATGGCCGTAGTTAATCCTTCAGCCAAATTACCCTTGGTGAACCTCGACACCACTTTTTTAAATCCCTGCTCCAGATTCAGCTTCTCCCCGATCAGACCGCCTATGGCAAGACTTATAATGAATAAGACGGGATACTGGCTATCCGGCATATACTTCACGATCGAATTCACACCGAGTGCCATGACGGCCAAACCCATCGCCTGCATCAGGATGTCCTGATAGGTTTCGCTCATCCCCTTCTTAAATACATTTCCAATCGTGCTGCCTACAACAATGGTTGTTACGTTTACAATGGTTCCTATCACAGTCGTTCTCTCCTACTAAATATGTTTTGATACAAAGAATAAACCCTCCAGTAGCTGGAGGGTCAATCGTTTATTTAGCAAGCATCTGAATTTCGGTTACGAACTGAGAGGGATCACCGGTAAGCCCGTAATCAATATACGTGATCTCCAGCGCATCCTCGATCAGGCTGTATCCTTTTTCCTCGATATAATCCAGGAGCTTTCTGTAATAAGGCGCTGCATCTTCGTGTGTCCCCGCAAACCGAATCGTAATATAAGTGCCTTTGGGCCATATCTTCTCTTCGACCTCAGTGCTTCTGCGCGCACTTTCCTGCTCCACAATGACAAAAATGGAGTCATATTCATCAAATTTACTTTGCATTAAACGATTGATCGAGATCGATAATCCTACTTTGCCAAGAAAAATGGTCGACTTCATTTTGGTGCTGTTCTCCAATAATCGGATCGGCATATCCAGATTGTCGCTTTTATGTATGTTCTGTTTCAGCAAAACCATCACTCTCTCGGGAAACTCGACTTCCCGAATTTTGTAGAGCTCTTCCTTATTCGAGGCATCTTCGATCTGCTCAATTCGGCTTTTGATCTTCGCCTGAATTCTTTGATATTCCTCAATTTTCTCTTCGGTTCTGCGCTGCTGCTCCTTGAGCAGGGTTAGTATATGGTCAATCTCCCGATCATCCAGAAAAAGCTTAATGTCCTTTAAAGGGATGCCAAGCGCCTTGAGATACAGAATGGTATTCAGCTGCTCGAATTGATCGACCGAATAATAACGGTAATTTGTCAGATGATCCACGGTTGCCGGTTTAAATAAATCAATATCGTCGTAATACCGGAGGGTGCGGATATCGATCTGAAAAAGCTTGGATATTTCACCGATCGTAAACATATCATCTCTCCTCTCTCTAACAGCCTATACCCTTCGTTAAATTTGCACAATAAAATGATAGGATATGCAACAAAATACAACCAACGTCTCATCAGCCATATTACGAAATGTATCATGATACTCCGTGTAAAAACAAAAAGACTACCGAACCATCGGCAGTCTTCTAAATAAATCGAGTGCGAGTCGCATCCTACTGATGCTTTCTCTGTTTGTTAGGGCCTTTAACCGGCTTGTCGTCAACGCTGACAAAGATCGGATTAGAATAAAACCACAGGTCGCTGTAGTTTCGTTTGTTAATTTCCGCAAAGCGCTGCTCGTTGTCTTCGATGTCCGTTTTGGGATCTATGAGTGGGTCGCCATTGCTGGTTTCTCCGGCAACATTCACGCCAAGGTTCGTCCCTCTTAACCGGAAATATTGGTCCTTCGTCGCTTTCGTCCGATAAGTGATCACGTTGTATCCATCCCGATCGGTTGTCCAATCCTTGCTCGTAAACCGTTTAACCACTTTCGTCGAATCGTTGGTGCTCTTGCTGTAAGCCGCCGTACCTGGCTGCGCTTTACCTGTTACGTCGCCTGAGATCAAATCGACATGATCTACGGTTACAGGATCACCGTTGTTATTTTTACTCGGACTTTTGAATCGGATCGTAATTTCAATCGGGTTCCCTTTCTTCACTTGCAGGTTACTCCCCATTTCGGCCTGCTTGTTCCCGTGACGAACGCGATAATCCAGCGCGTTAATTAAATCGCCGTAGACGGAGAACGATTTACCCGAACGCATACCGTTAAGTACGCTTTGCATGTCGTCCCCATTCACCCAAGTGTAATTTTTAGCGTATTGCCCGGGCCAATATCCACTGGAGTACAAACGGTTTTCACTGATCTCAAAATGAGAATCCGAGTTCGCAAAGTTCCAAAATTCGCGTCCTTCGCCAAGCAGCGCATCCCATACGCCGCCAACCTTGGCAATCATGTAATCAGCGCCGCCGTACGTTCTGTTTTCCGGCGTGGTTAAGTTTAGTCCGCCGCGGTCAGGCTCCATCTGATTCCCCGGCATGCCTTCCATTCCGAACACCACGTTTGGCGCAATATTGTTGAAATCCCGGATATCCGCGATGGTGTACACGGTTTTTCTGGAAGGATGGTTGAGCAATGCATAACTGCGGTTTCCATAGTTTTTCTGAAGCCATGCCAGTGCTGCTCGGGCATCTTCGGGAGTCGTATAGGCCCGGCTGTCTTGTTTATTCCAATCGGCTACGTCTTTGGGATCGAACATCGCTTCATCGCGATCGGTGAACAGATACTCGAACTGACGGGCTGCCTTGAGGCTCGATTCTGAACCGTATTTACCTGATATAATACCGATTCCCACATGTTCATATGTAGGCATGTCCCACTCAAAGCCTGAGAAGATAATCTTGTTCTTGTATTTCCCTGCTTCCTGAAGCTGCTGAATCTTGGGAATCTGGTATTGAGCCATTCCCATGGAGAACGGAATAGATCCGCCGGCAAGAGGATTTCCCTCGTCGTCCCGTTTAGAAACTCTAAGATGGTCGGAGACCGCGATCCAATCCAAGCCATATTTCTGGAATCCGTTGTCCAGCAGTTCCTGCAGGGATTGGCTGGCATCATCGGATTGATACGTATGCGAGTGATACTCCCCTGTCATCCATTTGCCGCTTCCTTCCGGCCTAATCCTAGCCCCATCTTCCTTTGCATGAACGATCATGCCTTGCGAAAAAATGGACAAGCTGAGCGCCAAAACCATGATGGTTTTCTTCTTTAGCTGCACTTCATGGCACCTCCAAATTGATATCGTTCGTCAAACTTCTTAAGTGTAAGCCTCCATGATGAAGAGAATGTTATCGTAAATCGTTGATTGTGTAAGAATGAAGCTCCCTATTCAATATGTCTCTATGAAAAAATATCACCCATCAAACTCGGAATACGCCATTTTCTTCAAATCTTTAAGATTACATATTAAATATTATGTAAACCTTTTAAAAAGAATGACTACAACCTAACCTCGGCTGCAGTCATTTTCAAAGCTATCCATTTAAGATTACAATCTTTTAGACAAAGTTCGACGCACCAGCTTCACCCTTCCATTCATCCCGGAAGGCAATGCAGTCTTTCCATATAAGTTCTCCAGCGTATTGGCTGCCCGGATGGTAATCCAATTGCTCCCCTGCTCAACATATGGCGTGATGTCCCAGTGATAAGGAGGCCACAATCGAATCCCTACCTCCATATCATTCACATATAAAGAAGCTGTCTCCCTTATATCTTCAGCCTCCAGCCATAATTCCTCATCTGGAGCCAAGCTAACTTGGGTCAGATCCACTTGCTGTGAATATTCTCCCGCTCCCGCATAATAAGGATAGCCGGCAGAAGCCCAACAACCAAACATATGTTCCGGACTCGCGTTTAGCCTCATCCGATCTTCTATAACAAAGGGTCCGAGCAAAAATGCAGGAAATGAAATGGCCGGCATCGGCTCCAGCAATGAAACCGTCAGAATCTCAAGTTCGTTCTCACCCGCTAACAAATGCGGCGTGATATCCACGCTAGCATAGTGTTGATCCTGCCAAGTAGAGGGCTGCAGCGCATTCTGTCTTACGCCATTCACGAAGATTTCAAGGTTACGCCTGCGCTGCAGGAAACCGATATGGGAAGGGATTTTCTGCTCCACATCGTCTAGAATGAGCTCGATCTTCGGTGATGGGTTGTTATTGGATTGATACGGAAGCCCGCCACCGCTCGGTGATTGCAAGCGTTCGAGCAATTCCTGCGTCATGGTAAACGTTGTACGATACGTGTTCACTTGCCCAGGCATCGTAGCGTTCATCCTGGACTGTCGGTCATTCAGCGTGACCTGCCATTGGTCCAGTAATAGAACATTAGGTTCGAGTGTCTGGAAACGCCATAGATTATCAAGAAGGACTACATCCCCGGCTTCCCACTCCATATCGAACATTTGTTCTATTGAACCATTTGGGCTCTCCTCAGGTACAACCGAGAGCACTCGCAGCTCTCCAGGTGCATAGGTAAGAACGAAATCGCTGGCTAACCGGCGTATTTCTCCGCTTTCCAAGCCCCATTCTTCGATTCGGTACTTCGCCTCCATTGCATCAAGCTTCATGGAAACGGAATTCTCCGACCAGTTCATCAGCCACACAAATACCCGGTACCCGAACACACGTTCCACACTAATCAAATCCTCATGTTGTCCTTCGATCAACTTCCATCGTAAAACAGGAGTTTTCCTTAATAACCCGCTTACACGTTCACACAACGAATCAATCGGATCAGGAAATGGCAGGTTCTCCAGGGAATAAAACAGAGTATACCCCTTGCCGATGGATCGTAATTCATTATGCTGCGGAGTCGAACCAAACAGCGCATGCATATGCTTCGCCAGTTCCGGATCATGATGCAAGCACTCGCTATGCTGCGGTATCGCTCCTACGGCAATGAGAGTACCGCCTTGCTTAACATAAGAAACGAGCTGTGCGGCTATGTCCTTCGACATGACCTCAATCTCCGGCATAATCAAAGACGAATATATGTTCGCACATCCGTTAAATCGTACCCCTACTCCATCCATAAGGCTGGCTTCGCGAAGCTGAGTTTCGTCTACATAGTCGTAATCAATGGATCTGCGAAGCATCCGATCCGACAGGAGTGAGAATAGAATATCGGAAGCGGGATGTTTATTCGATTGACCGGATACGAACATATTTTCGTATACCGTATGGATAGGTGACAACAGAAGAACCTCCGGTGTACGTTTACCGCTCGCGCCAAGCAGACTCAGTCGACCGAGATAGTCGGCAAAAGCACGATAATGCGGCCAATGAGGCGCATGCTTGAATTCCGTCGGCGGGAAATCGGTCTTCCGATACCCGGCAAACGAGTAATAGAACGCATGCGGGATGAAGAGGTTAACGCCCAGAAATGCCATGAAATTGGCATCCAGTCGCCGCTCTCGCATGGAATAGCCGTGACCGCTTGCGCCAAACGATTCGCAGATCACCCGTTCCTTGCTGTTCAGCTGAGCGACGGAAGCTGCCGTCTTCACCGATACGATTCGATGCGGATTCTCCTTCGTGCCGATGCCGGGCGTTAAATAATCCACGCCAGCGTAGTGAAACTGCTGCAGCACCCGGGTCTGATTGCCTTGCGATCTAGCCTGTCCCCAGACCGGCTCTTCGAGCGTATGACCGATGTAGAGCAGTCCATGCCGCTCACACCATAAACGAATCGCATGATGATAGCCCTCAACATACCAACGTGTTATCGTATCATAATATTGCTGTTTCGTTGACCGGCTGCCATCAGCCATGTTATATAACAAGGCGCCTAACCGCGGGATGAGATCATAGCCGTTCTCTTGCTGATATCGCTCCGCCATTCCTTCCGTCCAAGCGAAGACCATGCCCGGCAGCGTAGCACTCACATCGTGAACCGCCGTCCGGATCGCTTCTACCCCAAAGAAACCATCGTGGATCATTAGCCCGGGTTCGTCGGTGAAAACGCCCTGAATCGTTGTGCCGAAGTATTCCTGCAAGGACTGAAACGGATCATAGGACATTCGGATGAAAGCCTGAACGGCTTCCGGATTTAACGTATCCAAGTAGTACCCATTGGCAAACGTGATCCCTTCCGCGATCTCGCAGGACCAGCAGGCCAGCACGATATAAGGATCCTCCGTAGTCGGCGTCCATTCCCCACCCCATACATGCGTAAGATCCTCCGGTTCATCACAGAGCAGCCATTCCCCGTCCTGCATGGCAGCGCGATAAGCCAGGATGGCAATAAGCTCATTGTGATCATAACGCGCAAAATCCAGCTTCAATCCTTGTTGTTGTCCGTCAAATGTATATCTTTTCTCTTCAATCCTTAAGTAACGCATGCGATATTCCGGATGCTGACGCGTCAGTTTCCCGCCCAGCGTTCCGCTTGGCCAATTGTCCTCATCGTACAGCCAGACGACCATATTACGTTTCTTGCACTCCAGGGTGCAGAACTCCAAAGCTTCCATAAATGCCGGTGACAGGTAAGAGGTTTGCATCCCATGACGCGCATGCAGAACAACACCGCCGACACCCGCTTCATGCATCGATTGGATCTGGCTTTCCAGCTCCGGCTTCGTGAGCTCATGATTCAGGAACCAGAACGGCTGCGGGCGATAGGTGGCATCCGGATTCTCGAATTGCTGCTTCAGTTGCATTAGATCCTTATGGGCTCTTTCTTCTTGAACATTCACGTTATTCAACATGCATCACCTGTCTTATCACGAATTTAATTCAGACCGGGACATAAGCAACTGGATGAAAAACCCACCGACAACGGAGCGATTCTGGAAGTTCATCTGTTTGCCGCTAAGCGTGTCATACCAATCGGTCACCGGAACGCGAGCGGAGGTTTCATTCATGAAATCCCATAAGGGCGCAATCATGGCTTCAAACTGGGATTGCTCGGCACTCATGGAGGCACACCATACAAGCCAATCCGCTTTTGTATACGTATCGCGGCTATCCAGCGGAAGGCCGTAGCGATTCTGTCTCAACTTATAATATTCCAGCTCTTGAGCGGCAACTTCTTTTGGAAACAGGTTTAATTCCAGCAGGCGATCCCACACCAGATTGTATTTCATGCTCCAGGTATCGTTTGCGCTGTCGAACGTAAGCTTATAATGATCACCTGCATCGGCCATGGATATCCACTCATTCGCCATATTCCGAGCGGCTGCAAGATAAGAGGCCCCTTCCTGTAAGCCCAGAAGGTCGCACATGTACGAATATGCGGCAATGCCCAAGATCGCTTTAATGGACAAATTCGCATTATGCGCTAAATGTCCGGCAAAATCATCCGTGCACAGCTGATTGTCCGGATCGAGTCCATGCTGTAGTAGATATCCCGCCCAAGAAGTAAGAGGTTCCCAGTGCTCCCGGGCAAAATCCGTATTCCCTTCATATTTGCATACCGCGGCAGCCATTAGGAGCATATTCCCGCATTCCTCGATCGGCATCTGGTATTCCAGCTTGTTCTCGCCATACACCTGCCCGTTGGCTCTGGGGTATGTTCCCACGTCATGAGGCGCAAAATCGAACGGCCAATCAGGGCTCATGGCATACTTATAAATCGGACGCATCATCCCCTTGACCAGTTCAGGATTGTATCTCAGGAACAATGGAATCGACGGATAACTGACATCGACCGTAGCGATGCATCCGTTGCTGAAATTCTCCTTGGAAAAAAACAACACATGCCCCGCTTCATCGGCAACCAATTTATGCGCGGCTACCGCCTGTCGATACGTCAAGGCCAAGATATCCCGGTATTTTTCACCGCCTGCGGCAAGGCTCTCCGTCATCAGCTCGCGATTGAAGCTCTCGCATTGCTGCATGACGACTTCATATTGGGCGGCGGACTGTAACAGCATGTCATGGAACGTCAATCCGTTTCGCTTCCAGTAAGCATCCAGCGGCTGGTTAAAATATTCGATGGCATGAATATCATCATACGCAAGCATCAGATACTCAGATTCCCATTCATCCCGTACTGGGCCCAGATCAATTTCGACTGCCATAACGGGGGTATGATTGGATACGGCCCGCGGCTTCTGCTGATCATCTTCCGGGGGTAATTGACCGGTTCGTACATATAACTCACGGCTTGACACAGAATGAATCACCGTCTGGATGCGTTCCGTACGGGGAACCGCCAGCACCATATACCCCCAATCGATTCGGGTATCATCTCCGGCAAGCTGCAGGATCGGCTGTTCGACAGTACCCACCGCCATCATATTCAATTGTCCATCGATAACGCGATGCTCCCAGGTCACTTGCTGATCCGGTGTATTTACGCACCATTCGCCTGTAACATCGAAGTAGAGCTTCACATCATGTTCGCGCCCATCCTTCGAACGAACCTGAACTGTCACATACGTTACGGGCCGGGATAACAGATCAAGATCATTCAGTAATAAAGGCGTGGTGAACTCAACTTGAAGCTCAATGCCTTCCCCTTGGAACGTATAACGGGTAGTAACCGGCTCAACCGTCAAATCGGTTTGCTGGAGAACTTCAAGCTCGGGACGTTCTGCTGAATCCGTTGCTGCTACCCTCCCCATAAATCGTCTGGGCAAGCCATCGATGATCGCAAGGCCGACCATACCTTGGATCTTGTTCGTCCAATGCCGAGTATGATCATCGTAGAGATGATCCGCCGCGGACCAGACGCTGAAGTAAGGATCTACGGTAACCAGCGGTACGGATGGAGGTCTGAATTTTGTTGTCATCTGACATCAACTCCTTCATGTCTTGTTTATTCTTGACGATGCCTTCTATATCCTTGTGATGGGGAAACAAAAACCAAGGAGAGCAGCAAAAGGCTCCGCCCCCTTGATGGCCAAGGTGCTGCGAAGCCTTTCGTTTTACCGGGCTCCCTTGACGATGGAAGTCATCAGTTCGGCATCTGAACGGTTACCACGTCTTTCCCCTTCAGATTTTCGTTCGTGAACTGCATCGCTTTCTCATATCCGGTTTTGCGGAGCTGTTCCCGTAGTTCATTGATAATGCTCATCGCCGCTTCATCCGATTTGGCAAATACCGCTTCCTTCCACGCATCTCCCATTCGATCCATCGATGGCTTCAGCATTTCCCATTCCGGCGCCTTCGTGATAACATCACCCGGGTTATAAGCTGTAATTACGTGAATGCCGTTCGGACGGAGGATTTTGCGAGCGTTCTCCATCGCTTCAAGCCTTTCTTGTTCCGCCCAGATGTCTCCTCCCGCAGCGGAATTGATGCGGTCAAGCCCTGTCAGCGATTCCAGACCGATGCTGATGCCTTCATTCTTCCGCAGCTTCATGTTGGTGTCCGTGCTGAATTTGTCAAACCATTCCTGATTGGCGACCGGCTTGCCGTCCTTCATGTCCCAATGAACGCCCTGCACACCGTACCGGGCCAGCATAAAGCCTTCGTCGGAAGCCATGAAATCCAGGAACTTCAATGCAGCGTCAACGCAAGCGCCTTTGCAGTTCTTCGTGATCGCCGTTACGTTATTTCCCTGAATCCCCAGATCAACAGGCCTGTCCGGCTCAACGTCAGCGCGCTCCAACGGGCCGAGAGGAATGTAGTCGCTGCCCGGATGCGAAGAGACATACTCCTTGGAAGCATCCAGGATGGCCGGATAGTGCGCAGCCAGGATGGCAATGCGGCCTTGATTGATTTTTTCCTTGGCAATCGGGTCTGTCTGGGTGAAGGCTTCAGGATCCATCAGCCCCTCTTCAACCAGCTTACGATAAAACAGCGTGTATTCTTCATAACCCTTGGTGAAGAAGTTATGTTCAACCGTGCCGTCGCCTTTGTCGACGTAACTCGCTCCGGAATAAAACATGGTGTTGCCGATGCCAACGGCCCAGCCGTTACTGAAACCGCCCAGAGGAAAGACCGGCTGGCCGTTCTCCTGCAGATTGGCATCCTTGATTTTTTTGAGGAAGTTGTAGAAATCCTCCTTCGTCACAACGGATTGCGGATCGACGCCGACTTTCTCGGCGATGTCTTTGCGCACATAGAAACCATAAAGCCAATCCATGCCGTCTTCGTTCGTGGCCGGCTGATTTTGCAGCAGCAAATATTTTTTGCCGTCGTAGGCGTCTATCGCTTTCTCATATAATGCCGGCGGCACATTTTCTTCCGCAATCGATTTGGACAAGTTCGGATAATCCTTCAGCTTGTCCGATATATCTACCAATTGTCCCTCTTTGGCAGCCTTAATGATGCCATCCAGTTCCCCGCCCCAGGCTGGCCCGGTATAAATGTCCGGCAAATCCTGCGTGGCGAAGATCTGGTTAACCTTCTCCGTCTCACTGCCTTTTGTATATTCCCACTCGAGGGTAACACCGGTTTTCTCCTTGATGACTTCCTCCACGGGCGTTATGGCATCAGAACCGTTGGAACCATTCCAATTGTGTAGTATTTTGAGTTTGTATGAATTCTCTCCTTCTGCCCCTTCTCCGTTATCTCCGTTCCCTGATGAATTCGTGCAGCTGATCAGCAAACCTCCAACCATGATGGACACGAGCAATGCGGATACGCCTTTCGACCAAATCCTCTTCAAACCAATCGCCTCCTGGAATATGGATATCAATGATCTTGGTAAAGCTTTGGACAAATTCCGGGTCAGGATGACCTAACCTTTAACTGAACCGATCATAACCCCCTTTACGAAATATCGCTGCAGGAACGGATAAATGCACAAGATCGGGAAGACCGTAATGACAAGCAAGGCCATCCGGAGCGATTCAGGCGTCGCGCCAGCACCGCTGGTTCCGCCAATCGTCTGTCCGCCCTGCTGCGCGGCTCGCTGCATCGAATTCGACAGCGCTTCAGCTTCCGTCAGCATTTCTTGTAAAAGGGTCTGCACCGGTATCAAATCTTTGTTGGATACGTAGTAAGCACCCGAGAACCAATCATTCCAATGGGCCACCCCGATGAACAAGGAGATGGTGGCAAGCACCGGGCCCGATAGCGGCAGTATAATCCGCACGAAGATTTGAAAATCGCCGTACCCGTCAATGCGGGCAGACTCCTCCAACTCCTCGGGTATGCCTTGCAGGAAGGTTCGGATGATGACGATATGCATGAAATTGAACAGCATCGGCAGCACATACACCCAGAAGCTGTTGATCAGATGCAGCTTTTGCAGCGTGATGAAGAACGGGATGAACCCGGCACTGAAAATCGTCGGCAAAAAGATGTAAAAGGTGAAAAAGGAGCGGCCCGGCAATGTCTTTTTGGAAAGCGCGTAGGCCATGAGCGTACACAGCACAACATGCAGGAATGTACCCAGCACGGTGCGCATGAGCGTAATTTGGTACGCCTTCCAGATGCGGGCGTTATCGAATACCTGGGCGTAGTTCTCCAGCGTGAATTTACGGGGCAAAAAATAAATCGCCCCCATCATCGAATCCTTCCCGTCGTTAAGGGAATACGCCAAAATGTAAATAAACGGATAGATCATCGAAAATCCGATGATGGCGAGAACGGTGTAATTGAACATCGAGAAAAAAGACCATTTACGTTTCATTACGTCACCTCCTTAGAACAGGGATACATCACTGACTTTGCGGGCGATGCGATTGACGGTCAGAACCAGGATGAGCCCGATAATGCTTTGGAATAGCCCGACTGCAGCGGCGTAACTGAGACGCCCTTCCCGGATACCGGAATTGATGGCGTGCACGTCCAGCACGCTGCCCATACTGGCAGTCGCAGGACCATTCAAGAGAAGGAGCTGTTCATACCCGGCGCTCATCAGATTTCCCACAGCGAGAATAAATAAGATGATGGCCACGTTGCGGATACCAGGCAGTGTCACATGCCACATCTGCTTGAAGCGTCCTGCGCCATCGATCTTGGCGGCTTCGTAGAGCTGCTGATCGATACCCGCAATGGCGGCCATGAAGATAATCGAATTCCAGCCGATGTTCTTCCAGATATCGGACCCGACAATCATCTGATAGAACCAGGTAGGATTGTTCAGGAACTGGATCGATTCGACCCCAAATGATCCCAGCAAGTCATTGACCGGACCGCCATATGGAGTCAGTAAACGCTGCATCAGCGTGACAACCACGATCCAGGATACGAAATAAGGTAAATAAGAAAGCGTTTGAATCGTCTTCTTGAATTTCATCTTCCGAACTTCATTTAATAGGAGCGCAAGAATGATCGGCATCGGAAATCCGATCAGCAGCTTCATGAGACTGATGATGACCGTGTTGCGAATGATGTCACCAGATTGATAGTAATTGAAGAATTGTTCAAAGTACTTGAATCCTGCCCAGGGACTCCCGGTGAAGCCGCCGACGAAGGTATAGTCTCGGAAAGCAACTTGAATTCCGTATAAGGGCACGTAAGAGAATAGAAAAAACCAGACGATGCCTGGCAGCATGAACAAGTAAAAGAGCTTGTGCTGCCAAATTCGTTTGAATACTCGGTTGCTTGTCCATCGTGACTTGTTCACATTCCAACCTCTCCTTTCAGTGGGGCGGACGGGCCGCCCCGGGTTATTCAAGCTATAATCTCAAACGCAGCGTTATGATTTCAAATGGCGTAAAGGATAGCGCAATCTGGTTGGATGCTTCGCCAAGCGGCAGCGCTGTAAGGATGTTTTCCATCAGATCCGTAGTCCACGCTTCGGCTGCTCCAAATCCACAATGAAGTGTCGTGCTGACATGTGTTCCCGATGTTTCATACAGACGAACCACGATGTCGTCGCCATCCTCGGCTTTCTTGACCGATTCCACCATAATGTTCGGATGATCCGGCCGCAGAAATGTTTGGGATGACGGGAGCTTTCCTGCCGCTTGGTCAGGCATGGAAGCCAAGGAAATCGTACGAAGCGGGATGTTCAGCTCATTGCCGCGTCGATAGATTTCGGCTTGCACATGGTTCCCTTGGTGCGGGTATACCGAATATGTGAATCGGTGCTCCGCACGGTCTGCATTCGGATCCGGATAAGAGCTGCTGCGAAGCAAATGCAGATCCAGCACGTTATGGATCGCCCGATGGCCGTATTTGCAATCATTGAGCAGCGCGACCCCATAATCCGGCTCCGATAAATCAATCCATTGATGAGCACAAATCTCGTCCTTCGCAAAATCCCACATCGTATTGCGGTGGGTCGGCCTGCTCAAGCTGCCGAACTGGATTTCGCAGTGGACCTGATCCGTGCGTATATTAACGGGGAACGACGTTCTTAACATCCTGCCGTTCTCTCTCCAATCGACGTCCGTCTCGAAATCGATGCGCCGGCTGCTCTGCGTCAGCACAACGGTCTGGGTCAGCGTAGATTCCCCATAAGCGTACTCGAAGACCAGTCCGATTCGCGGACCGTCCCGCAGCTCCTGAATGTGAAGGAGATTTAACGGCTTGCCCGGATTCGCCGAATAGTCATGACGGAAATCCCATGCATCCCCGTCGTCATGATACACGCGAAGATCGTTACCTGAGCGGCCTTGCTGAATGACTTCGCGAGCTTCCGCCTTATCCAGAATCGATAGAATGCCCCCGTTTTGGTCAAACTTCACGATCAGTTTGTCGTTCTCCAGGCTTCGCTCGGAAACTGTAAGGTCTAATTCCGCTTCTGGTGTTTCCAAAAGCATTTCAATGCCTGACGCTACTTCATCTTCTGCTCCGGCATCGGCGTCATTCGATATGACAGTGTAGCCCATCGATGGAACCACAACGTGATGCCATCTTCCATGCGCGCGCAGCCACTCCCGGCGTTCCCATGGCAGCGAATTAAATACGACGATTCCGGGAGAAGCTTTGGCATCGTGTGAAATGTGGTCTGCCAGATAACGATAGGTCTCGGCAATCATAGCTTCCGTGTTTGATAGCAGCTCTTTATACCGTACTAACGATTCATCGTATACCCGCTTAATGGAAGAGCCCGGAAGAATGTCGTGGAATTGATACAGCAGAACTTCTTTCCAGATCGTCTCCAGCGTCTCGGAAGGGTATGTCCTGCCTAACCGGGCAGCCAGCACGGAAGCAAACTCCAGCTCGCGCAGCGCTTTCTCCATCTTCCGGTTGTACAGCTTGCTTCGCGCCTGACTGGTCAGGGTGCCTTGATGCTTTTCCAGATAAAGCTCACCGCGCCACGTCTGGAATGAATCGCGTTCTTCGTTCAATCGCTCAAAGAACTTCCACGAGGGCTCCTGTATGACGGGGGACAGTCCGAGCAGGTTCTTCTCGCGTGCAAGCCGCTCCAAATGCTCTTCACCAGGACCGCCGCCGCCGTCCCCAATGCCGAAGAGCATCAGGGCATGACTGGATACATTTTTATCTAAATATTCCCGCTCCGCTTTGGCGATGGAACGCGGGGCTGCCGGGCTGTTGTAGGTATCTTCAGGCGGCATATGCGTTAATACGGCGGAGCCGTCAATCCCTTCCCATAGAAAGGAATGGTGAGGGTGCCGGTTATATTCGCTCCAGGAGAGCTTCTGGGTCATCATGTAATCCACGCCCGACTTCTTGAGCAGCTGCGGCAGGCTGGCGGAGTATCCGAAAACATCCGGCATCCAGAGCGATTTCATCTCCAAACCGAATTCCTGCTGAAAGTACCGCTTGCCGTACAGGATTTGGCGCACCAGAGATTCGCCGCCCGGCACATTGGTATCCGACTCCACCCACATGGCCCCCTGCGGTTCCCATCTGCCTTCACGTACCCGCTCCTTGATCTGTTCATATAGCGCGGGATAATGCTGCTTCATCCAGTCGTAAAGCTGGGGCTGGCTTGCGCCGAATACATACTCCGGATAGCGTTCCATCATGCGAAGCGCGGTCGAGAACGTCCTGGCGCCTTTTCGGATCGTTTCGCGAATGGGCCACAACCAGGCCAGATCGATATGAGCATGACCCACCGCGCTGATCGTTAAGACCGGATCGCCCCCTTGCAAGCTTAATTGTTTACCCAATTGCTTCTTCGCTTGATTGACCTGCTCCGGCGAGAATTCTGTTAACTTCAGTGATTCGTCATAGAGGGCCTGATAGATTCTCTCTTTGCGCGCGGTTCCGGCAGGAAGCTGCTCGGCAGCTTCCAAGAGGACTTCGACATCGTAATAGAGGCCTCGAATGTCTTCCCGGCAGACTGCGATGACAGCCTCTTTCAAAGTACCTCCCTGGTATTTGCCGAAGAGATCGTTATTGCCTGCATCTGCCCATACTTCAATGTCAGATCCGCTCATGTACATGTCATGAAGCCGGACAACACGCTTGCCGGGGAGTCCTAATGAAAAATCGAATTCCGAATTCACGGTAGTCAATCCCTGGACCGGCGATCCTTCCCGGTCCACCAGACACAACTCGCCGTTAATGTCCAGTAAAAGAACGTGGTCTTCCTTACGGCTATTTTCCGGAAGGCTGCCGGTAAATCGGAACCAGGCACAGTCCCACAGGTTGCCCCATCGTTCTCCATGGACAAGCGTCATTGGCGCACCCGTCATTCGATCCATGAACGATACGGGCTCGGGCGTAACCCATGCCTTCACTTCCAACTCGGCAACCGGCTCATATATCGCTTCCCGAAGCTGGTTTAACATTTGTTTTAACCGTTCCGGCCTTATCGGTTCGTATGGCATGATGATTTGCTCCTCTCTAGTGCGTCAATCGGCTGCAGATTCACATATGAACTTCGCTTTCCTTGCTGTCCAATCCACCTGGATCTCTGCATGGTTCACGCCGCCATGTTCATACTGCAGCAGCACGGTTAGCGACTGCGGATCCCATACCCATCCAGCAGGTACGACTTGACCCTGAATAACGTATTGAACAGATATCGGCTCTGTTGGGCAATACAATCTCGCGCTTGCCTGCAGATTGGACGGCCCTTTCGCAATGAATCGGAAGCCTGATTCCGTCTGGACAAGATCCTCGATTCGGGAGGAAGCGGCAATGAGCGATACCTTGCCGTCCAAAGGACGTCCGGCCTCAACATCATAGAGGAGCGCTTGTTTCCCGGGGCTTAACGTAACCTGATCCAGAACGGATAGCTTCGAATCGAACAAGTCCACAATCGGGCCCGAGATGTTCAACGGCTCAGCGGAGATCGATTCCTCCAGAACCGAAACGATCAGATAAGGGCCTCGCTTGAGTTTGAAATAATGTTTGGGATTCCACGGTCGTTCTGCGCCGTGATGTGCTTCCAGCGTGGCTTGGACGGCGTGCCGCAGCCGGTCTGCCCCCGCTTTGGATAGGGTGAGTTCAGCCGGATGCTGATCCAACCAGCACACGACGCCTTTTCCTGCCGGATGGATGCCTTCCGCTTTCCCCTTCAGGCCAAGCTGCTCAAACAGATGCTCCCGCGGCGAGTTATACTTCGAGCCAAACGGTTCATCCTTGCGGTCATTGTTCCACCATGAACGAATGCCGTGATACGGATCGCTGTCATCGCCAACATAGATCAGCGCCCCGCCATCCTGCACCCACTGGGCAAGAGCATTATGAATGTCCGGATACTCCGGTTTGATGAACTCATAGCTCAGAACCAGCACGCGGTATGGAGCCAAATAACCCGGATACCGCCTTACATTATCCAGCTGAAGCGGACGAACCGGGATTCCATGTTTCAGCAGCGGCAGTGACAGACCGTAAAAAGGGGAAAAATCGAGAAGCTCCGTGTCCCCTTCCGCCTGAAATCCTTCAGGGTCCGTACCGTCGTATTTACCGGCATCGGGCGCTTCCGGATCCGGCTTCATCCGCTGAAACATCGCGGAGTCGGCAATAAGAACGCCAACCTGCAACTCATCCTCTGCCGATTCGATCACTTCCTGGTCCATATTGCCCAGCGTGTGCATGACCTGGAGCAGCGTCGTTGCATAGTAAGACGGGATGGATTCCTTACCCGAGCCGTCTTCAGATGGATAAGTTCCTTTAAAGATTCTTCGCGGCCAGGGTGAAACTTCGTAATGGGCCACTCCGGGATGCAGCAGTGAGGCGACCACGGTCTTTAAGTAGTTCTGTTTGTAATCCGCCCAAGTGTGGTTCGGGTTATCTTCAATCAGATCATGCAAGAACCACATGCGTCTGTCGGTTCCGCGGACCAGCTCCTGCATCACGCCATATTCAAGGTAAGCGGTTTCAAACGTCCGCTCCTTGCGCAGTCCTTCATACACATTCGGCGTCCTTGATGTCCCCGTCCAGATCTGTGCAATGTACCCGTCAATGGACGGAAGCTCTACGAGCCCGGATTGCGGGCTGACAATTCGCCACTGCGTGTAATTGATCAGGGAATGAGTCGGAACGTAAAAGCGAAGGACTCGGCCGTAACGATGCAGGGCGTAATCCTTCATCTCTGCACATAATCGGTCCAGCACGCGTGTGTATAAATACGCTTTCAATTTGGAAGCCCGGTATTGCGCGTCAGGAGAAGCGTGCGGTGGAATCCATGGCTCTTTGTAATACAGCAGCCATTCCCGCTTAAATGCTTCCGAATAACCGCCATTTACCCAGAATTCGGGCTCTTCCAGATGAATGGCCTCTACGCCCGCATCAACCGCGACGCGTATTCGATCCGCCAGATAGCGCCCAAAGGAAATCGTCGGCACCATGTAAGGAATAACCGGTTTTTTGCCATGCAGGATCATCTCTCCGTGACGATCGGTCTGTGCTTCATCCCAATGTGATAAGCCGTCAACCTCCCCGTCCAGGTAGTTGTTGTATGTCCCCCATGCGACTCCTGTCATCAGATGGACGATATATCCTTTGTCCTTCCATTTCTGAATGCGCTCCGGCATCGTTTCATCAATTCCGTAGACCATCACAAAGTCAGTCTGAAGATCATAGTCGGGATGATACGGAGCCGATTCCTGAAACCCGGTTCGTTCTTCTCTGCGGTCTCTTGGCACGTTCTAAACCTCCCTGCTCTGGTTAGATGCACTCTTGCTTCTTGGTTATCCATCATTTTCTAGAATATAATATATAATATTAATATATTCAATATGTTTTTTAGTGAGAAATAAAAAAAGCCCTCTCCGTTAGTTAACGGAAAGGGCTTTTCCTTAGCCTAAGTATTAAGTTTGTGGAACATGACCCGACGTTTGACGAATGATCAACTCCGGCTCAATCAGCAATTTGCTGTAGCTCCTCACTTCTCGTTGATCGCGCAATACTTCGAGCAGTTTACCAGCAGCCTGGTATCCCATATCCCATTCAAACTGTTTGACATGGGTAAATATGCTGAATTCCTCCACGATGGAAGTCGGATCGTCGAAGCTGACGATCGAAACGTCTTCCGGGACGCGAAGTCCCGCTTGCTTGGCCATCTGATAGATTTGGACGCCCAATCTTCCGTTTAGCGAAATATAGGCGGTAACCATGCGATTTCGGATATATCGGTACAATGGATGAGCTTCGGCATCCTTGAGCACACTCAGCGGTTTGAAATCCGTAATCATATGCGCCGGATTGATTAATGCTTCCTTGTCCTTTAATGCATCAATGTACCCTTCGATCCGCTCCTGAACCGTGACCGTTTGCAGGGGAGAATCCGAGCATATGGCGATGTCCCGGTGTCCAAGCTCCCATAGATGTTCAACGGCGAGCCTCGTGCCGCGCCTTCCATCAGCGGCAATATAATGCGTCTCGACCCCTGGCAAATACCGGTCAATCAGCACAAAAGGAAACCCGGATAGCTTCATACCCAGTATTTCCTCGTTGTAGTTCTCCTCGTCGACCGGGAAAATCAACAGGCCTTCGGCTCCGAGAGCCTTCAGCTCTTTGATGGCATTCTTTTCTTTTTCCAGCTTGCCGTCGGTTAGCATGATCATGCTGCGATAACCTTCGTCATTCAACGCAGCCTGGATTCCCTCAATGAGCCTGATCGCGAAATAATCATGGATGGTGGGCATGATCACGCCAATGATGCCCGTGGCCAGCTTCCCCTCTTTTCCCTTAAGCTTCGCAGTTGATGACTGGCCCGCAGTTAAGAAAACGGCCTCCTCTGCTACAAAACTGCCTTTACCCGGCACCCGGGCAATTAATTTCTCATTCGCTAATCCGGTTAGGGCATTGGCAACCGTTATTTTACTGACATGAAACTGATCCATCAGCTCCTTCTCTGTCGGAATGCGGTCCCCAGGCTTCATATTTTCTGTTGTTATGACGTGTCGGATATAGTCCTGGATTTGCTGATACAACGGAATTCGATCGTTTGCACTCATTCTAATCACATCACCAATTCATTCATGATATTTGAAATATATAATATATCCTTACACATACAAGCGCAATAAACAAGCATGAGACGATCACCGTCTCTAACGACAAACTCTTGATATACCACTGTTTAATTTGCCTGATTTTCAAGAATTATAGGAAGTTTTGTCGAACCACTTGTAAAACCATACTTGAATATATTAAATATGTGTTGATAAGCGAAGTGTTGACCGGCTATTGGGCCGAAAAAGGAGGATCGATGTTTGCGGATGAACACACGCTTTAAATTCTGATCATAGTCCATAACAAGGAGTGAATTCGCCATGGCTCGTAGATTCACGATTCTCTGTTTAGCTATCCTATGTGCTTTTTCATTAACGGCCGGCGCAGCCTATGCTTCGGAAACGAATCCACAGTCAGCGCAAACTGACGGCTCCAATCATCGTGAACTGCCAAGTTTCAAGAAGCCTAAGCATCTGAACGTCGCAGATATTTATGATGCACCAGGTGACATCAAATTGTTGTTAGGGACCTTGCAGGGAATCGTAAACAGGGAACAGCCCCGAATCTATTTGATTGAATCCCAGGAAGAAGGGAAATTGACCTGGCTTAACGATATCAATGTTCCTTACACGCTTCATGAAGACTATTGGGATGTGTTCTCCGCATATCGCAGCGAGGCAAAAGGCATGATTGTATATGATCCGGAAGTTCCTGATACGATTAATGTCGCCACCACGCTCGCAGGTTTGAAAAATGCGGTCGTTGCCAGTCCTGAGCTGGCCGAGAAATTGTCCAAAGCTCCATTCGACTTGAAGATCCTGGACGATCTTCGCGGTAAATTCGATAATCGACTTGAAGCATATACCTGGCAATATGAGCATCTGTGGGAGCAGACAACTCATCAGATGCTGATCGGGCTGGATCCGGATACAGCGATTCGTATTCCTTCCGGAATGCCTGAATCGTTCGTAACGATTGCGGAAGAGAAGCAGCAGGTGCGGGATGCGGGCAACCGTGATACCTATAACCTCGACATCTCCTCCCTCTTGGGAGAAGCGTCCGTTTATCTGCGCTTTGATGATGCTTTCACCCAGGATGGCTGGGGACCCGCGGTACATGAAGTTACGATCAAGGCTGACGACAAAGAGATAGCAAGCTTCATCGCAGGAACGCCAGAAGAAGAGTCTTACCTCTATGATCGGCAAAACTCCAAGTTCAGTGAAGGCCAAGGCGGTCACCGCTTTGCCGATAACGGCAGTTATTTTGTATATGAATTCACTCCGCCTGCGGGAACCGAGAAATTGACCGCAGAAGTCGATATGTGGAACCAGTACAAGGTTTCGGCGGGGAATATCCGTCCGCCTTCTGCAGAGCAGCAGGAGCCCTATGGCTATTTAAGAGATTACGCCGTTGCCAATAAAGCGATGGTATTCTGGCTCGATTCCAATGTACCTGAGCAAAAAGCGCTTTTCGAGAAAATCATGTCCGATGTGGAACCGGGCACCCCTTACCTCGGCTGGTTCAGCAATGATGTGGAAGGCGAGTTCAGCTCGGTCGAGATTGCCTCCCGTTACGGCGTCTATGTGCTGGCAGCCGATTGGTTCAGTAATCTGACCGTTTTTTCGGGAACCAAGCCGAAGTTCAAGCTGGCGAAAACACCTCCACAGCCGGCGCTTGAGAACAAAATTTATGTGACGTATACCTTTACGGAAGGCGACAACTTTCAATATAACCAGCATCGCATGCGCGTCATGTGGGATGACCCGGCCAGAGGCAAGGTTCCGATAAACTGGACTTCAAGCCCATTGCTCTATGAAGGTGCCCCTGCAATATTGAATTACTATCTAAACACGGCAACAGAGAACGATTTGCTCATTGCCGGACCTTCCGGTGCCGGTTACTTCTATCCGAGTCCATGGCCTGACGCTAGCTTCCGTGAGTTTTTGCAGCAAACCGAGAAGTATATGAAAAAGACAGGAATGACAATCCCTTATGTACTGAACCGAATCGATGGCGAAAATGTGCCGTTATCACCGTTTAAAGCAAAAGCTTATGAGGAGGAATATAACGTACCTGGTTTATTTATTAGTTATGAAGACAAATACGGGGTTGAAATTATCGGCGACAGCCTGCCCGTGTCTACGATCCGGGGGATCAGCACCGTTCAAGACGGATTGCAGGTGCTCAATGAAGCCAAAGCAAATTGGGATGGTAAATCACCGTTGTTCGTCTCGCTCGGTATGCTCGCATGGAGCATGACCCCGTCCGATGCGCTGGCGCTGACCGAACAGCTCGGGGCAGATTTCAAAGTCGTTCGCGCCGATCATTATTTCTCCTTGATCCGCGAAAGCTACAACTTGCCAATCAAGAAATGACGATTTCCAGTTAAACAAGTGGCAGACGTATAATGGCATCGCAGGTCCGATTTTCTTGGGATCTGCGATGTTTTTTTATGATGGAATAGAGATCCTTCCCCACCCCTTGGTTACGGGATTTAGGAGGGGTAATTAATGACATTAAATATGGTTAATTAATGCCGTTAATTAATATCATAATCACTATTCGCTGTATTCATTTAATGTGGTTAATTAATTTAATTAATAACATTAATTAAATGCGATCAACCTCCTAATTCATGAAGCAATTACGACTCCATGATCTCCATGCAGCCTCCGTAACCAGCACATTTCCTCTCCCTCCACACAACAGCCCACCCGATTTCCGCAGTCTCTGTAGCTCGCATCCAGATGATTTCTCCTGATTATTTCTTGGGTAATCGCAAAAACCACATCCATTCGACAGGAGACCAAACTCCTCCCCTTATACATAAAATGCGGCAAATGGTGAATACTCACTATATCGATTAGCATGTATTCCCTCATATGGAGATTAGTATAATGCCCACTAGCAAAAAGATATCATTGATTGAGGTCTACTTCATCATGCTGTTGTCCTTGGGTATCACCAATCATGTTATCCTGATTCCGCTTATTCTGCAGTACGCGGGCCGTGACGCATGGATGGGCACCCTGCTGACCATGATCCTGCATATAGGCTGGGTCTACATTTTGTTTTTTATCATGAAACGAACAGAGCAACAATCGATATTCGCCTGGTTCAAAGATGGTTTTGGTCCGGTCATCGGCTGGATATTTATATGCATCATGTCACTCTACTTTTTTTGGATGTCCATAGTCATATTAAGAGAAACAGTGACATGGATTCGGGTTACCTATCTGCCGCAAACGCCGAAAACGGTCGTCTCGCTGACCATTATTCTGCTATGCGTCTATGTGGCCAATAACGGGATTCGCTCGATAGCGATCATATCCGGCATTTTGCTCCCCGTTGTGTGGGTATTGGGCCATTTTGTAGCTGTGTCGAATCTTCAATATAAGGACTACTCATTGTTAACTCCGCTATTCGTTGAAGGTTACACTCCTATGCTCAAGAGCATGATCGTAGCCGGAGGCGGGTTCATGGAGATGATTGTGCTGATCTTTCTTCAGCATCATATGAAACGAAAGATGAATTACCTCTCGATTGTTATTTTATCGGTTCTTCTCGGCGGGCTGACGCTAGGACCATTGATGGGAGCAATCGCCACATTCGGTCCTGTTCCCGCGATGGAATCCCGCTACCCTGCATACGAACAGTGGATGCTGGTCACCATTACGAAATATATAACGCATGTCGATTTTCTGGCTCTATACCAATGGATATCAGGGACATTAATCCGCATCTCTCTTTTCCTGTTTATTATGGCCGATGGTATAACATTTAAAAAATCCAAACGACGCCTTTGGTATTTGTTAGGGGTGGGTGTCGCACTGACTGTCTTTTCTTTAATACCGGTAATCGATCGACAAATCGAGTTATTCGTTCTCGGCAAATACTCTACTGCATTCCTTGGCTTCCTGTCTGTGCTAACGCTATTCATTGCGATCCTAGTAACATTTAAACCTAAAACCAAAGGGGGCGGGTAGACGATGACACATCACAGACCTCGAAATCGAATGTTCCGTCAACAATCGAAACAAGCTCCGTTTGCAGTTGACCGCCGCAAGCCTGCTCTCGATACATTGGATGAGAATGCCCTGCGTTCCATGTTTGCCTCTTCCGCAGACGTTGTCATCAAATCCTTTCCGGCAAAGAAGGTTAGTGCGTTTCCTGCATTGCTCATCTACAGCGAAGGTATGGTTGATCCCACACTGATGACCCAATATGTGCTGCCGGATCTGGAAGAAAAGCTGGAGCACTTCAATGAGTGGGAACCACTGGCCAGAGAATTGGATAAATCGATGGAATGGAGTGAAATTAACCAGCATGCCGACGTTGTAAAGCTTTTGTTCGAAGGGCACATGATCCTGTTTTTTACAACAGAAAAATGCTGTTATTCCATTAATATCGCCGCTCGTCCGAATAGACAGCCTGATGAATCCAATACCGAGGTGGCCATAAAAGGGGCTAGGGACGCTTTTACGGAGGATATCACCACGAACGTGGCACTTGTCCGAAAAAGGCTGCGCACGGCCACACTCCATAATGAACAAATGATCATTGGAGATCGCAGCCAGACCCGAGTTTCACTTCTATATATTTCCGATATCATACGCCCGGAAGTCGTCAACGAGGCTAAAGAGCGATTAAAAGGCATCCATGTCGATGCACTCATAACCAGCGGCCAACTGGAGGAGGCTCTTTCCGATTCCACCCTCTCCCTGTTTCCGCTGATGGACTATATCGGCAGACCGGACTTTGTAGTGGAGTGTTTGCTTCGAGGACGTTTCGTTATAGTTGTGGATGGTTCGCCAATGGCGTTAATTGCACCATGCAATTTGATGGAATTATTAAAAACGCCTGAAGATTCCTACTTCCCCTACTACTTTGTAATCTTTGAACGGCTTCTCAGGCTGCTGGGTCTCTTTCTCGCCATTATGCTACCGGGATTTTGGATTGCCCTGACAAGCTATAACATCGATCAGCTCCCCTTTCTACTTCTTGCGACCGTCACTGTTTCCAGATTCGGGCTTCCGCTTTCCTCCCCCATGGAGATCTTATTGATGCTGGGTATGTTCGAGCTTTTCAGAGAGGCTGGCATCAGGCTGCCCAAAGCAGTCGGTCAAACCATCGCGGTTTTAGGCGGTCTCATTATCGGTGATGCTGCCATCCGTGCGGGCCTTACTTCACCAACCATGCTGGTTGTCTCTGCAACGACCGCGGTCGCGACGTTTACTTTAGTCAATCAGACGCTAAGCGGGACGGTCAGCATTATTCGACTCTATGTGCTCATCTGGTCCGCCTTGCTGGGTATGCTCGGATTCTTCATTGGCATATTAAGCCTTGTCGCATACCTCTCTGTTCTCGAATCCTTCGGACTTCCTTACTTAGCTCCCCTATCGCCATTAACGTTCAAAGATCTGATGAGTTCCCTCTTAAAAAAACCATGGGCTTTCAACAAAAAACGACCGCAAATGCTTCAAACGATAGATGACACATCTGAAGAAAGGGAACCTGGATGAAATGACAACCTGCGTCAGAGTCATAAAATTAATGTGGTTAATCGTAGTACTCAATTTGTTAACCGGCTGCTGGGACATTAAAGAGATTCAAGACATCAATTACATTACTGCCATCGGGATCGATCAACAAGACGGGAACTTTGTCGTTTACACCCAGATGATGGATTTCACTTCCGTAGCCAAAATTGATTCAGGAAAGTCTGATAAGCCCTCTCAAATTTGGACGTCCAAAACAAAGGGAAAAACCTTGGACTTGGCGATCAATAACATTTATGACTCTGCGCAGGAACGTACGATTTGGAGTCATATTTCCTGTATTATCATTAGTGATAACGTATTGAAATCGAATGTCCTAACGAAACTGGATACCATCGGTCGCTACCAGGAGGTTCGCATGACGCCTTGGGTATTTGGCACAAAGGAATCGATCGAGGAATTGATGAATATCCCGGCGTTTTTCAACCTCTCCCCCTTAAATACATTAGCCCATGAACCTATTGACGAATATAATCAGAGATCTTATATTGAACCGATCCGATATTTCGATTTCATGGCACTGATGACAGAACCAGGCTGGACGGTTTTGCTTCCAAATCTCACGATTGATACAGAGACATGGAGCCGTAACCAAAAAGAAGATCCGAAGTTAGAGATTAACGGAGTATTTGCTATATCCAAAGGGGTATCCAATGGCTTATTCACCAATGACAAGCTTACCGGTTTGCGCTGGCTGGAAGCCGATACTAAGCGTTCCCACATCCCGATTACCAATCAGAACGGTGAATTAGCAGGAGTCGCGGTATTATCCAACCCTAAAATCAGCGTGAAACTAAACATTGTCAACGGCATGCCCAAATACCGCGTTAGCGTCAAGTTAAGTGGAAACGTAGTGGAAGCTCTCGATGATATGAACAAAACGGATTTTGAATTACAGGCAGCTAAGGGGGTACGCGAGGAAATTTTGACTACGTTTAAAAATGGAGCTGCTTCAAAAACGGACCTATTCAGCTTGGAGCACGTGTTGTTCAGGAGGAACACCCGGCTTTGGAAAAAAATCAATCAGTCATCTGCTCAAGCGATCGATCCAAGCGCACTGGAGACAGTTCACGTCGAAATCCATCTGGATCACGCCGGCATGAAGCTGCTCCCTCATCATAATAGTCCGATTACACCTACGAATAAAGACGAAGCAGACTCCTGACACTCTATAATTAAAGAACCCATAATAAAGGCAGCCTGTTCTTATAGTCAAGAACGGCTGCCTTTGATTTGGAGGAAGCTCCATATGGCATATATGATAAAGCGAATTTTTGATATTGGTATATAACATCTTGGTTAGATGATAACGTCCACATCGTCATCCTCAAACAAGTCATCATATGCGACGTAAAGGCCTATAGCTGAGGCAATCAATACTAAGATAGCTGCAATGAACGCCAATTGCTTAACCGTAGCTTTTTTCGAAGCTGCTTGTTGTCTGCGTTTTCTTTGCGTTCCTTGGCCCATACGACATACCTCCCGCTTCCATGCCATTACCATAAAATATGAATTGGACATGAAAATGTTGTTAGGCAAAGTACGGTTATATCGTATTCGTGATACTTGTCCTATCGGGTAAGCTTGCTAAAAAATGCTCTTATATCCTCAATAAGTGATTCCGGATCTGCCATGGCAACCATATGACTGCCACTTTCCCGATTCGACCAGTGGATAATGTTGTTTTGGGCTTCTGCAATACGCCGGAATACAGAGCCTCCCCCATGGGAAACCCCTGTCGGTGCTTTCATTTGATTTGTGGGCATCCCGGCTGCACCCTCATAATAGGTCCAGGAAGACGAAGCAGCTGTCTCCGTAAACCAATATAGCGTTGCGTTCGTGAGGAGCAGATCTTTATGGATGGGCTCTAGCGGAACCTCTTCCGCATTAATAGGCCAACCGTCAAATTCTTTAAACCTCTCAACAAGATAAGCCAGTTGAGCCACCGGCGAGTCATTAAATCCATAACTGAGCGTCTGCGGCCGGTTGGACAGATATGATGCATAATCGCTCCCACCGGAAAACAGTTCAGCCAAGTAGGCAACTTCAGCCAATTCTTCCTCGCTTAGCCCCTCCAATTCATTTGGATCTCCCATGGGGATACCCAGTCCTCCTGTAATATGCACACCAATCATGTGTTCAGCATCAAGGATAGCCAGCTCGGGGGAAACTAGTGCTCCTGCATCATTGCCATGGGCACCGTAACGATCATAACCGAGCCTGCGCATCAATTCGGCCCAAATACGGGCGACGCGTTTGATGCTCCATGGTCTCTCATCTGTCCGCTCCGGAAAAGCCGAGAATCCGAACCCGGGAAGTGATGGTGCCACGATATGAAAAGCCATGCTTGGATCTCCACCATAGGCTCGTGGATTGGTTAGTGGTCCAATGATGTTCATGAATTCAATGATGGAATTCGGCCAACTATGGGTCATGATCAACGGTAAGGCATGTGGCTCGGGAGATCGTACATGAAGAAAGTGGATCTGCTGACCCTCAATGTCCGTTATAAATTGCGGAAATGCATTAAGTTTTTGCTCATACTCACGCCAGTCATATTCATTCTGCCAATATTCCACCAGCTCTTTAAGATACGAAACAGGAATTCCCCGACTCCAATCACCTCCAGGTACCTGGGAAGGCCACCGGGTATGAGCTATGCGTGCTCGCAGATCGTCAATGTCTTGTTGAGGAATGTCGATGTGAAAGGGGCGGATGGAGATTTCGGAATCATGGTACATGGTATCTTGATGATTGTTAGCCATCGGGTTACCTCGCTCTCAATTTTTTCTTCATTATAAGAGCGAAACACTGACGACAATGTGTCAGTGTTTCGGAGGAAGATTTCTTGTGAGAGTGCCTGATCACTCCGAATTAAATAAAGAACCCATGATATACACGGGTTCAGTTAAGTCATTAATGCTTTATCGATTGACCATTTAGGAGTTGTTAAAGTGAAGCACCATGCCTGTTTTATCATCGGATTTTTTGAATCTTGCATAAGTTAAGCACTCAGGGTCAGCCTCTTCGACCTCAAGTAATTCATGTGCATACTGTTCAACCCCCTTTTCGAGTATACGCTGCGCGATATAACCCCAATAGGATTGATCACTCGGAACATCGCGATCAGGCCAGAACAAACCATCCGTTAACAAGATCACGTGTTTTAAGCGTGACTTGTTGATCTTTCCGTATTCGAGAAAATGGGCAGCTTGGGCTTCTCCGTTCAATACGCCATAGCCTCCATTCGTGTTGCTCTGAAAGCGATTCGCCCTGATGATATCAATAACCGTGGCGTGGAGATCTTTTTGATGGAATAACCCCTTACTCACGCCTTCCTCCCATCTTGCGATGGCCGGAGATTCCAAATGAGCGACTTGTCTCCAGGTTAACGGGCGAACCTCCCCATCTTGGTATACGGCAAGAATCATGCAGTCGCCTGTCTGAATAAATTCCATACGGTCCTCTTGAATTCGAACAAGAGCAAGGGCAGTGCCCCAGAGGCCATCTTTTTTCTTCATATTAATATTGGCTTCCAGCATAAGTTCTCTTAGCTTTTGGTTCGCTGCCGCAACATGATCCGTAAGTTGTACAACCTGGTCCAGTGATTCGAAGTAATTCTTCACGGTTTGGGCAGCGATGTAACCTCCGGTTTCCTTCTTGTCGCTGAGGTATGGGACGATGGATGAAACTCCATCTAACACGCCATACAATGAGGCTCGTTCGTTTATGACAAGTGCATCTTCGTTTAAGAAATGGATTCCCCTATGCGTGAATTGCTCAACGGTTACCATAACGCTCCTCCTGTCGATTCCGATTCTAATTACTAGATTTGCAACTTGACCCTTGCAGCCCGCCAAAAGGCAAGACACGTTACAAGCAGGGCCAGCATAAAGCTGCTGATGGCCGGAACGACAAGCTGGAATACAAGCGTCATTCCTTCACCATCAACAACCGTCAGCATGGCCATGAGCATAACCAGAATATAGATCACTATAAATACGCACCAAAATGGCAGAACCGAATATGAATGTTCTCTTTGCGCTGGTGCTACATACAAATGGCGATGAATCCACCTTACGATCAGGACCAGTCCGATCAGACTGCTGCCGTGCTGACATAATTTATATACCGGAATTTGTGTGGAATCGATATGTATCCAATGGGTAAGAAAAGGAATCTGATTCACGATCCAGGCACCTTGATGCGTAAACTGATCCCATAATAGATGTGTGCCAACGCCAACTAAACCCAAGATCATTACGACAAGCCAACCTTTAAAAGTGGCCGGCACCTTCCCAGCCCGATCCCATCGGTATGGAAACCATGAAGGCAAATATGTGAATAGAACGGGCCGTACCACCGTCTCGAAAATAACGTACAGGAGCAAGATCACGGGAAGGTTGAACAGCAAGATGCCAAGACCCTCGTGGCTCCATATGCCAGATGCCCGAAATCGGATGAAATATTCAAAATCCGGTGCCATGGAGCCGATAATGAGGGCTGATACCGGCAGCGATTTCTTCTTCCACCAAGGCATCGTGATGACAGGATGAGCGAACGTAAACGGCATAAGATCTCCTAACTGCTGCGAATGTTGTTGAACATAGCTAATTTTTAACTATTCTAACAGATTCGTACTCGTAAGGGACAAAGAAATTATACCTATACAAAAAAAGGACAGGCATCCGCCTATCCCTCATCTACTTGATATTACAGCAATTCGCGTGCGAGCAGTCGGTAAACCTCCAGCCGTTTCTCCTGCGAATGCGGAATGCTGCATATCATGGCTTCCTGGAACCCGTAGTGCGCTTGCTCTTCCTGTAAGCGTGCCGCGATATCCTTTACCGCTCCCACAAGATGGATCTTGCGCCCTTCCTGGATTGCCATCCGGTCGATTTCGGTTAAGGACACATTCTGAGCCTCTTCGGGCGTCAGCACCTGCGTAATTCGGCCCTTGCTCATCATCAACCGGAAAATGTCCTGCGGCAGCGCTTCATACTCGGCTTCTTCCTTCGTTTCGGCCGTCGTCACCATATAGGATACGTTAATCTCAGGCTTTTCCATGAATATGGACGGCTGGTAGTTATCGCGGTAATGATCCAATAATTCGTTGCTCATCGCTCCGTTAAAGAATTGCGCGAAGGAGTAGCCGACTCCCATCTGAGCCGCTTTTAACGCGCTATTGCCGCTGGATCCCAGCAGCCACACTTCAGGCAGGGCAACTCCGGTTGGAGCAGCGGCGTTCTTGGCGTAGAGTTCATCTTCCGGGATCTCATCACGAAGGAGCTGCATGGTAACGGCCAGCTTATCATACATGTTATGAAGCATTAGCTGCCGTCCTTCAGATAAAGCGTACATGGCACTCGTATCACCGCCTGGTGCTCGTCCTACACCGAAATCAATCCTTCCCGGGGTAAAAGCACTTAACGTCTTAAACACTTCCGCAAGTTTAAGGGGTGAATAATGCATCATCATGACACCGCCGGTGCCAATGCGAATCCGGTCGGTTTTGGCTGCAAGCCGGGCTGCCGTCACTTCGGGTGCAGAGCTGGCAAAGGTATTCCCGCCATGATGCTCGGCCATCCACATTCGGCTGTATCCCAATTCATCTGCCAAGACAGCCAGTTCTTCCGCTTTATTCAAGGCGCCTTCCGCTGTGTTGCCGCTTGTTACGGGTGCCTGATCTAATACGCTTAATCTCATGAAAGTTCATCCCTTCCTCGGTCAAATGACCATTTTGTTATTGATCCAGTCCTCTAAAGCCGCCACCTTGTCTTTAAAGCGCTCACCGCGCATCTCTTCCGACAGCGAAGCGATGGTCTCTCGCTTTAATACGGCTTTCCAGGATGACTCTGCTTCTTCCATTAAATCGGATAACAGGCAGCAGCTTTCTTCCTTTTCCAAGTCCAGCATGTCTACCAGTATTCCGTGGGATGAATAGAGGGATTGCTGCCCTTCCACCGCAAGGTATACGTCGTATACACGGATATCCTCGGGTTTCTTCTTTAATCTAAAACCACCCTTGATACCGGGAACAGACGTGATGATGTCTGCTGTTACCAGCTTCCTTAACAGTTTCTGAAAATAGGTTGCCGATGTCCCCAGCTGTTGGCTGATCGCTTCCCCGGGCAGCACGGCCTTGTCAGGCAGCATATTCAGCAGAACCAGGGCGTACACCGACTGTTCCACGCCGGTTTTCATATGCATAAACAGCACCTCATTCAGGAAAATGATCTAAACTACACACTCATATAACCATTCATGATTAAATCGGATAAACAATATCCACGTTATATATTATATGAATTCGAACGGAAAGTAAAACGGGGTAAAAGCGAGCGCTTACGCTTGTCCGGAATCGATTCGCCCTCTCCGCTATGTCGTGCAGAATGCTACTTATTTAGACGCAAAGAAACCGTTCTTTGGTAAAATGGCGGGGCTACCCACACCATTTACGAAAGGAACGGTTTCTTTTGTGCATTCAATATACTATGAAGCAACTCAATATCCAATGGATTTGGAGGAAGATTCTACGCTTCGTCCCATAACCGCTTCAGATTGTCCAGACCCAGCCGGGTTCCTTCCCGGCATTCTTCCATACCTTCGAATTCCAGCGTAATGTCTCCGTCATAACCCTCATTCTTAATGAGTCGCAGAATCCGGCGGACATCGATATCACCTTGGCCGAAGATCGAGCCTCGGAGGTAATTGCCATGGGATGTTCTGAACCATTTCCCCCCACCCGGGTCCTGATCAAACGGACGATAATAGAAGTCTTTCACATGGATGAGCGAGGCCAGCGGCAGGTTGCGTTTCACGCCAACCAGCGGCTGCTCGTCAACGCATAGAAAGTTCCCGATATCCAGAGTTGTCTTGAAGTTCGGTCGGTCGACCGCCTGAAGCACACGCTGTACACGGTCGCTCGCCTGCACGCTCACGCCATGGTTCTCGATCGTGGTCGTAATACCATACCCGGCTGCGTAATCTGCAATAAGACGACACCCTTCTACAATCCTATCCAGATGGGTTTCCACATAATCAATGCCCATCTTCTCAGGCGGCAGCGTGAAAGCTGTCACGTCATGACGCATATGCTTCATTCCCAGTCGATTGACCGTATCCACATGTCGCTTGATTCGTTCCACTTCCGAATCAAAGTCGTCCCGGCTCTCCTGGACGAAATTAGCGGGCATGGAATAATTGGACAACGCGATACCAACTTCCGCCGCCCGTTCACGCACTGCGTCAGTAAGCTCGGGATTGTCCTCCAGCGTAAATCCATAGGGTACGATCTCCATGTGCTGTCCGCCGTTCTCGGCGATCCATTCCACAACATCCAGCACCGTCATCTCGCCCGCACGAATAGCCGGCAGCAGGCTGTAGGTACTCACACCAACCCTCATTCTAGGATCCCTCCTTTATTTGCTTCTTCCATCATACGCTTCCTGGTAGATTTCCAGATAGCGGGCTACATTCATGGCCTCCAGTTGCTGAACGTAGCCATCCCAGTCCTTATCCAGATCGGCATCGCCAATCACGAAGCGGGCCATCATTTCATCAACGTAATCATTGATCGTTTTGGACAGATCCGCAACCTCGGATGCCTGCTCGTTGGTCAGAAATAACGGCGGAACGGTGCTGACATCGGTCGGTTTGTGAGGTTCGTATTTATTCTTCGTCTCGTTGTACAAAACGACTTCCAGATCGTCGTCCCCTTTGGCAACAGCGCTCAGACGGAAATCATTCGTCCGCAAGCTTGGGCCGGTTTGAATCCAGGCGATATTCTGCACCGTACCGTAAGACTTTAGCTCAGACCAGACCGCAGGCTCCCCGTTGATGCCGACCTCTCCGTCCTTCGCTTCACGCCATTCCTGGTCCGGGCGGCCATACACGCTTCGCAGCGTGTGCTCCCGCTCGTACAGGCCATCCGCCCAACGCAAGGCGAGCTCAGGATGCTTCGCCTTCTTCGTGATGACAAAGGCACCCGGATTCATTCCAGTGGAATCCAGAGCAGCGTATCGAACTCCATTCGGTCCCTTGAGCGGCGGCACGGTCTTGTATTCCAACCATCTTCCGCTTTCGCCGAGGAGTTGGGTAAATATACCCTGATGGCCGCCTGTTGAAGCGCCAAGAAGCACGGTATCGGGGTTCTCGCCGATCTGTATCAATTGATTGTCATCCTGCGTGAACGACTCCGGAGCGAGAAGCCCCTCAGCATACAGCTTGTTCATATACCGCAAGCCTTCCCTCCACTCCGGTTTGTTGAAAGCCACGTCAAGCTTGTCGTCTTTAATGAATATATGCTTATAACTCGAGCCGTAAACCGGATTATAGATGAATGAATTTAATAGGAACGCATCGATGGAGGAGCTCCAGGATTTCGGAGAAATCGACAAGGGAATTTCGTCCTGCAGGCCATTCCCGTTCGGATCTTGCTCTTTAAAAGCTTTCAGCACCTCGTACAGCTCATCCGTGGTTTCCGGCATCTTCAGATTGAGTTTTTTCAACCAAGGCTCATAAATCCACATTTTCTGGCTCATGGAACAGTGATAACATTCATTCACTTCCGGAAGCGCATAGATATTGCCGTCCAGCGCCGTGATCGCGGATTCGATCTCCGGATTGTCCTGGAATATTTTCTTCGTATTCGTCCCCTGCTTCTCAATCAAGTCATTCAACGGAAGAAAGGCTCCCTGCGAGCCATATATCATCTGCTGCGCAGGCGAAATATTTAAACCCATAATGACGTCGGGATAATCCTCGCTGGCAAGAACGAGATTCAGCTTCTCCTGTATGCTCTGCTCCGGAACGACCTCCCATTCGATGTGCACATTCGTTTTTTCTTCGTACCACTTGGTGAAATCATTCGTTTCGAAATTCTCGACTAGCGGATTTCCCCGTACCATCACCTTCAAGGTGGTTTTCTCTTGAACCAGAGGATAGGTCCCCGGTTCGGATAAGGCGATTGGCTCGGTACCAGCATTTGGCGCTTCATCCGAGCCCTTCGGGCTCTGTGAACCCGTACAGCCTGCAAGAAAAATGCTGAATGCAGTGAATGCACCCATAAAAAACCGCGTTCTTTTTCTCATAACGTCCCGCCCTCCTGAAATAATGGATGGATTATCCTTTTAACGAACCGATCATGACTCCTTTGACAAAAAATTTCTGCAAAAACGGATATACGATCAATAACGGAACCGAGGTCACGACGATCAGCGAATATTTCAACAGCTCCCGCAGCCCTTGCCGGGCCGCAGCGGTTTTGGCGTCGCCCAGCATTTCGATATTCACCTCGTTCTGAACCAGAATATCGCGAAGCACGAGCTGGAGCGGGTACAAATCCGCGCTCTTTAAATAGATCATGGCGTTGAAATATTGATTCCAGTGTCCAACGGCATAGAACAAAGCAATAACGGCCAAGATAGGACCCGAAAGCGGCAGTACGATCCGCCACAGAAACCGGAAATCGGTACAGCCGTCCAGCTGTGAAGCCTCCAGCAGTTCCTGTGGGATGGTCGTCTGGAAATACGTGCGCATAATGATGACATTCCACACCGACAGCGCCCCTGGGATCAGCATCGACCATATCGTGTCAATCATGCCGAGGTCCTTCACCAGCAGATAGGTTGGAATCAGCCCCCCATTAAACAGCATCGTGAACACGAACAACAGCATGAACACGCTGCGACCCCGAAAATCTTTGCGTGATAACGGGTACGCCGCCATGATGGACAAAATGAGATT
This sequence comes from Paenibacillus sp. QJM3NY_38, assembly GCF_056173265.1. Lineage (NCBI taxonomy): Bacteria > Bacillati > Bacillota > Bacilli > Caryophanales > Paenibacillaceae > Paenibacillus > Paenibacillus sp. QJM3NY_38. Next base: position 3,713,231 of record NZ_CM149665.1, on the reverse strand, counting down.
GATCACAGTGCCTGCCAGCGTATAGAACAGTGTGTTCATGAAGCCTTTGGCAACCATCGTATTTTTGAATACCGCACGGTAGCCTTCGAGCGTCGGTTCGACGGGCCACAGCCATACCTTTCCTGACAAAACCGCGCTACTTGAACTGAATGAAGCGCTGACTACATAAATGAGCGGGTATAACACAATGATTAGGAAAACGGATAACATCGCATAATTGACCACCGTAAAAACGCGATCCGAGCCGGATTCCTTCATGGCAGGTGATTGCATACAAGTCCTCCCTTCCTTACCATAGACTCTCCTGCTTCAGCTTTTTGGCCGTTTGATTTACGATCAACAGCAGCACGAAACCGATGATCGCTTTAAACAATCCAATCGCCGTGGCATATGAGAAATTCATCGCTTGGGATACCAATCCCACCTTGTACACATACGTGTCTATGACTTCGGATGAACGCAAATTCAGTGCGTTCTGCATTAACAGAATTTTCTCGAAGCCGGTCTCCAGCATTTGCCCCGTATTCAGAATGAGCAAAATCATGGCGATTGGCATGATGCCCGGAAGGTCAATGTGGCGCATCCGCTGCATTTTCGTAGCCCCATCCATGACGGCTGCTTCATGAAGTGCCGGATCAATGCCTGAAAGCGTCGCCAAAAAAATGATGCAGGAAAACCCGACATTCTGCCAGATATGGGACCACACATAGATCGACTGAAACCAGGACGCCTCCGCCATGAAGTGAAACGGACCGATGCCGATCCAGCCGAGCATCGTATTGATGAGTCCCGTTCTGGGATCCATAAACTGCAGCATCAAGCCCACCAGCACAACCAGAGAGATGAAATACGGCGCGTATGTAACCATCTGGACGGTATTCTTGAATCGCCGGTTCCTTACATAATTCAGTCCAAGGGCCAGCATAATGGGAAACGGAAAACTGGCGATCAGGGTGTACAAGCTGATGGAGAACGTATTCTTCAGCAATCGCCAGAATTCATGCGATTGAAAGAAACGTTCGAACTGGGCCAATCCTACCCATGGACTTCCGTTGATCCCCTTCGTGACGTTGAACTCTTTAAACGCAATTTGCGCGCCGTACATCGGCACATACTTGAAAATAATGATGTACAGCAGCGGAAGTAAAAAAAGCGCATACAACTGCCAGCTACGGATGAAACTCTTCCAGCCACTCAGCGGCTACCACTCCAATCTTCAATGGATTCGTCCCGGGTGCGGTCCGTGATTGGAGTATATACAGCTGGGTGGATCTGCGTAAATCTTCATGTTTCCGGTCCATTATTCAGAATTTTAGAATGGGCTGTTATTCATTAATCAGGCACTACGCATTCCTTTAGATTAAGCATGTTCTCCTTCACGTTGAAGGCGTCTATACTCGGTAGCGCTAATACCATTTACCCGTTTGAACGCACGGCTGAAGGTATTGAGTGAGAGATAGCCAACAGAAGCGGCAATCTCGCTTACCGGCCTATCGCCAGACGACAATTCCCGCTTCGCCTCATCCATTCGGAGCTGCTCCAGGTAATCCGAGAAATTCAAGCCTGTTTGCTCCTTAAAGAAGTAAGATACATAGGCTTCGGAGGTGCGCGTTTCCCTGGCAAGCGCGGTCAAACTGAGACCACTTTCCCAAAAGTGTCCCTTGATATAGGTTAGCAGTCGGTTCGTTAAATGATCATTATGACTCTTCTTCCTCTCTTCGTTCTTCCGACAGAGCCGAATGAAAGCGGTATGGAGAATATTCATGGCTTCCGCCGGGGACATCACCGGATGTAGTGCTCTGATGACGGCATCCATTTCCTCCGTTCTGCCGCTTCCATCATCTCCTGTCTGTTCGCAGCATTTCATCAGGGTACCGCTAAGCTCCTGAGCAAGAAGCTTCTCCACAGCCATCGGCAATTGCCGCTCCGATCTGTTCTTCTCCTTGATCTGCAATAATAGCTGCTTGGTCTCATCCAGATTGCCTGCTTTTACAAGCTGAATTAATCTCATCTCTTCATCGGCCGGATAATAATAGGTGAAGGGCGGCGTTTCCATTTCAGCATGAAATAAGATGGGCGTCTTCTCGCTCCATCCAGCGTGATGAAGCACAAACCTGGCTTCTCCGTAAGAACGGTATAGCTCAGCAATGCTGGACTGGCATTCACCTACAGCTATATACAAGCCCGTATCCGGGATTGCGCTCAAATGCTCATAAATTCCCTGTATATACGCTCGCATCCGTGTCGTAAAATCCGCGTGGTCTGCCGCCGTTCCGGACAGGATCAGGACCAACTGGTTTTCACCAAAATCATGCAGCAGCACTTCCTCCCTGCATAACGATTGAATCCGGTCGCGGATGTTGATTTTTACAATATCAAGTTCCATCAGCATCTCTTCCATAAACGGCTCCCGGTATCCCCGAATGTGAAGCAGGGCAACCGCATGGTGAGATCCCCGAAGCTGGACTTGTGCATGTTCCATGGCAGCGTCGATCTCCTGCATCGAGGTGAAACCTCCCTTCAGAAGCCTGTCAACTACGACATTTCGCAGCATCGGGATCTGCTCTTCCAACCGCTCCTTCAGCGTATGATGGCTTTCGATTAGCTCGGACACGGAATGACCGATATAATCGACGGCGTTACGAGCAATAGCATGCTTTACATCCCGGCGCGATGAGGGTAGAAGCTGGAGAATCTTCAGGAATGGCCTGCTGCTTCGATACGCGAGATAGCCGGCTATGCCAAGCCCTAGCAGAAGAGCCGTGATAAAGATCGCCAATGTCAGCTGTTTGATATAGTTTACCTTTTGCAGAACCACGGATTTCGGTTGGGCAGATACATAGCTCCAGCCATTGTATTGGGACGTGGATTGCGTCACCAGCATTTCTTGACCACCTAATCGAATATGGGAGTAGCCTCCTTTTTTAGGAAGCGCTTTCAAAATATCCGGTTCTTTCAAACCAATGGAGCTGATCAGGTTGCCGTTCTGATCTGCAATGTAGGCAAAACCCTCTTGTTCCGGATCGACTTTACGAAGCATGTCCTGGATCTGCATATTATTGATCAGTACAGTGACCACTCCGCTGCTTCTTTTATTCCCGAAGGATTGCATGTAGCTGACAACCGAGTAAGGTTTCCCTTCATATACAACCGAATGGCCCGGGGCATACGTTTTATAATGATACTGCCCAAACAAAGCTTGCTTCCACTCGCTTAATGGCTGGTCGTCATAGTGCAGCTGCATCCGATAATACTGGTCCACCGTATACACCTTGCGAGGTGATACGATCATGTTGCTGTTTCTGTAAGCGATGTAATAATCCACAATGAAGTGATTGAACAATTTGTAATTAAACAAACTCTTTTCCAAATCCCATAGACGATAGGGACCCGTACCGGCAAACGGTTCTTTCTCGAATTGAAAAGAGAGCACCTTCGATTCGCTCGACATCTGCCGTGCAAGGTTCTCGATTTCGGCAAATCTCTGATCCAGCGCTTCCTGGATCTGCTGCAGAGCTGCGGAGGTGGTTCTCACCGTCTCGCTTTCGATAAGCTCTGCGGTCTTCCCATAAGCAAACCATCCAACCAATAGGGAGCCCACCAAAATGACAGCATACGGTATAAAAAATCGAACCAGCAGCGCTGCCTTCTCCCCGGAAACGGATTTCACCGCTTGATTCCCCCTTTCAACTATTCAGATATGATCCAATATAACAAAGAAAACGACGGATAGTCAGTAGACCAAATGGCACTCTTTAAGAGTCAATCAGGATTCCATTTTCTCGCAAGTTGGTATGATCAAGCATTTGGAGACTGCCGGCATTTCATCCGTAAATTGGTTATCTCCTTCTCCTTCCCTTATACTGGATATGAAACTATCATTTTCGAGAGGAGCCCCTATATGACAAATGCCAACGAATCTCTGAAAAATGTATTGTTTACGAAGGAATTTACCCATAACCCATATCCGGTATACGAGAAATTGAGGCAAAGCGATCCCATTCTGAATCTGCAATTTCCTGATGGACGTTTCGGATGGCTGATCAGCAATTACGAGCAAGCTGTTGAAGCGCTCAAGGATGGCCGATTTAGCAAAGACATCGCTAAAGCAATGGGTCAGGAACAGACCAGCGTATTCAGCACCAACATGCTGTTCTCTGATCCACCGGATCACAAACGACTTCGCGGCTTGGTTCAAAAGGGTTTTACGCCACAGAGAATCGCAGATATGCGAGGCCATATCCAAGAGATCGCGGATAACCTGCTGGATGCTGTCTCCTCCAAAGACACTATAAATCTCATTGACGAATATGCCTTCAAACTTCCCATTATCGTAATAAGTGAAATCCTTGGCGTGCCTACGGAGGATCAGGACAAGTTCCGGGTATGGTCCAACTCCATCATTGGCGCGTCCAACCAGGAAATGAACGAGCAAGTGGTTCAGCATATGAATGAATTTATCGCTTATTTGAAGGATTGGTTCGCAAAGGTTCGCGAACAACCGGGTGATGATATGATCAGTCAGCTTGTCATTGCCGAGAATCAGGGTGATCGCTTATCCGAACAGGAGTTATATGGCGTCGTCACCCTGATGATCATTGCGGGTCATGAAACGACGGTGAACCTGATCGGCAATGGCGTGCTTGCGTTGTTGGAGCATCCGGAGCAGCGCAAGCTTCTGCAGGAACAACCCGAACTCATTCATGGCGCAATTGAGGAAATGCTTCGCTACAACGGTCCCGTTGAATTCAGCACCTCCCGCTGGGCAGCGGAGGATATGGATTTTCATGGCGTTCACATGAAAAAAGGCGACTTGGTTGTCATCGCGTTGAACTCCGCAAATCGGGATGCCTCACAGTTCGAGAATCCGGATATCTTTGATATTACCCGGGAGAAAAGCCAGCATTTAGCCTTCGGCAAAGGAATTCACCTCTGCCTGGGAGCCCCGCTCGCCAGACTGGAGGGTGAAATCGCAATCAACACGCTGCTCCGCCGCTACCCCCATTTTAAGCTTCAACGGGACATCGATGAGCTTGAATGGAGACCGGGTATGATTGTTCGCGGTGTAAAGGAGATTCCGATTTCACTTCATGCTTGATGCTAAACAACATAAATGCCAATATGAAGAGGCGAATCCTGTTTAGGGGTTCGCCTTTTTAATGTTTTTTTAACATCCAGAGTGTATTGAAATAGGAACTATTGATACAGCCGTCTACCGAGCAGGAATTCATCTTTAGGAATTGTTCTAGAGGTTACATATTATACATTATGTAAACTAATTATCGGCGTATTGCCGTGTATCCTTTTAGTTCAATTGCCGGAGTGAATAATAGTTAATTCCACCCTTTTGATCCAATTCTCATCGCTGTATTCTATTTAAAAGCCCATTTCAAGGAGGACATATGTATGAGACGTATTGGTATAATCGGCTGCGGTACCGCCGGAATCCAGCTTGCCTATTCGCTGAAGAATGATTTTGATGTCACCGTTCATCATTATGAACAGCCGCAGAACATCCTGGATGGAAGAATTCGATCCACACAGGTACATTTTCATCCCACATTAGAACGCGAACGACGTTTTAACATGCCTGCCGAAGATAGCGCACCTCCAATCCGTACGATCCACTTTCATTTAGGCCAGCAAAAACTGTTTACAGGTAATCTAACCGGAATCGCCGCATCAGTGGACCAACGCTTGCGCTTCGCTGAATCAATCCATGATTTAACTTCGCAAGGCGTGAAGTTTGTACACGGGCGTTTGAAGCAGGAAGACCTTCTGGAGCTGACTCATTCCTACAATCTCATCATCGACACAACGGGTAAAGCAGGGCCGCTGGCGCCATTCCCTGTAGAAACGGGACTCACTCCCTACCAATCGCCTCAGCGGAAATGCATCGTAGGTTATTTTACCGGCGTACAGCCCGTGAAGCCTGAAGGCATTTCCATTACAGTTCTTCCAGGGAACGGTGAAATGTTCGAGATTCCTGCTATTACCGATTCAGGACGTGCCACCATCTTATTCATCGAAGCGGTGCCTGAGGGAATATTGGATGTGTTTAAAGCGATTAAGAATTCTTCCGAGTTTATGGCACGCATGGCGAAAGTAATTGAAGAGCATTTTCATCCTATATATGAGCGAATTGATATGGACCGGTTTGCACTCATCGATGAGCACGCCTTTCTTCAAACCGCGATTACGCCTGTCATTCACAGGCCATATACTACACTAGGCGGAACGCTGGTACTTGGGTGCGGCGACAGCGTGTTTCTCAGTGACCCGATCACAGGCCAAGGCTGTAATACCGCTTCATATGCCGCCGAACAATTATATGAAACCCTCATAACACATAAGGAATCGACATGGGATGAAGCTGTTGGTATAGACTACTGGAACCGTACGAAGCAATACATTACGGCTGTTACGGAATGGACAAACGCGATGACGGAGCCGCTTCCTGAGCATATCGCCGGGCTGCTGATGCAAGCAGCATCCGATCAGATGACGGCAAACGGAATTGCGGGCTGGTTCGAAGATCCCACCAAAGCCCATAAAGCATTTCATGAACATCCAATAAATCAACCGTTTCTCCGTTAACCGACAGAAAGCACGATCCTTAATAAGGAATCCTCATTCCAAGCCCCAGGAGTTATTGAAATGGTAAAAATGGGTAACCTTAGATAGTAGAACCCTTTTAAAACCATACACTTCGAATATTTATGAAATGGAAGAGGATGAACCGAATGAAGTCAATAAAATCCAAAGAACACCAATTACAGCGCATACGATACTCCGCGCGTAATTTATGGGCCGGCATCTTATTCGGATTAGGTCTAGTCGGTTTTATCGATGAGGCTGTGTTTCATCAATTGCTGCACTGGCATCATTTCTATGATAAATCTACAACCGATATCGGCCTTGTCTCCGATGGACTGTTTCACGCGTTCAGCTGGTTCGCCACCATCGGATCCTCGTTCATGCTTGCCGATCTTCACCGCCGAAATGCGTTCTGGCTGAAACGGTGGATTGGAGGTATCCTGCTTGGAGGCGGCGTCTTCCAGCTGTACGACGGCATCATTCAGCATAAATGGATGCGTCTGCACCAGATTCGTTATAACGTCGATATCCGTCCCTACGATTGGGTCTGGAACCTGATTGCTGCGGGCATGATCATAGTGGGTATGATTCTCATCGTGCGAACTCAAAACCGCGCTCTTTCCAGGGAGGCCTGATCTTATGGTGAGTAACCATTCGTTTGATCATGAGGCTGAAATGTCCGGAGCCTCTGCTTCATGGACGTCCTGGGATTTAATCATAGGTGGCTTGATCTTCGCGCTTCCCATTCTCCTGTATATGGTTGCTGCTAGAGTCTCCAATCGAAACTACCGAACTTGGCCGGTCTATCGTTATGTGTGCTGGGTTGCGGGAATGCTTTGCGTTGGTTTGCCGCTGATCGGTCCGCTAGCACGACTCGCCCCTGCGAACTTCACGATTCACATGCTCGGACATCTGCTGCTTGGTATGCTGGGGCCGCTGTTGATTGCATTCTCCGCTCCGATGGCGCTGCTGCTCAGGTCTACCCCATTACCATTCGCCAGACGGATCACTCCTTTGCTGAAGAGCAAGCCAGCTCGAATCGTTGCTCATCCGGCAGTAGCGGCCTTGTTGAACATTGGTGGACTATGGGTCCTGTACACAACCGGCCTATTCATGGATATGCATCATAGTCTTTTGCTGCATATCGTGGTGCATTTTCATGTTTTTGCAGCCGGATATATATTTACGGTTTCTATGATATACGTAGATGTGGCTCCGCACCGGCGCAGCTTCCAGGCTCGTGCGATCATCCTGGTCATCGCCATTGCCGGACATGGAATACTCTCCAAATACATATATGCCCATCCGCCAGACGGCGTCTCTTCGGAACAGGCCAAGCTCGGCGGAATGCTGATGTATTACGGCGGCGACGCGATTGATCTCATTTTAGTGTTTTGGCTGTGTATGCAATGGTATAAGGCGGCGCGCCCGCGATCTGCTGCATCCATCGTCCAAGCCTTGGATTAATCGCCGTTTACCGGATTGTGCTTGGTGTCACTCGTCTCCTCCGGCAGCATGTTAGATATGCTTGGCACATTGCGCGGCTTATATTCTATGAGTTCAGAAGAGTAGATGGCAACGGTCATTCTTCCCCCATTACCGAATGCCCGGATGAGGATAGGCTGATTATAGGCGTTCTCAAAAACAAAATCCGGTCCTCCCCAGCTCACCGTGGCATCGCGTCCCGGCAGCACATAAGGGACGTTCCGGCTGTGAGAGTAGCGCTTTACAATCTGCAAGCCTGCACGGTCAATGGCGTTATACAATGTAGAAGAAACCTGACAGATCCCTCCCCCTACTCCCTCTGATAACTCACCTCTGACGATAACGCCGGCACGTCTGTAACCTCTGTCCACTGTTCTCATGCCAACCACCTGATTAAACGAGAAGGTTTCTCCAGGGAACACGACTGCACTGTCTATCACCTGGGCAGCTAATGCTATATTATGGGAACGATTTTTGTTGTTGGAATTAAAATAGGTGACATAGTAACCTATGGGTTTAACCCGAATGGAGGCAAGAAGCTCGGTATCCACCTTCGGATAAATCGGATACCTCGGCGCTTCGACGGTAGCGCCCCCAGTCCCGTACCAATACGAATAATATCGTTCCAGCAGTTTGCGTCGATCCAGTCTATGACCATTCTGCCCCGGAATGATTTGGCCGCTGCTGCCAATCCGGGCATTCCTGGCTTCCAGATAGGTTTTCCGATCAAGCGCATCCACCCATTGATTGTATTTATCCATATCCAGCAGCGGGAATACATCAAGTGCATGTTCGCTTCGGCTCACGCTGGCCATGATTTTGCCTTCTTGCGTTATCATTAAATTGTTGTTTTCCGGTTCATCCCCTTGCAGGAGCATAAACAATAGACCGAGGACTGACATCCATCTCAAGCTGGTTCACCTGCTTTATCTTTGTGTTTTTCTCTTCTTTCGGTTTACGTGATATGTCCGGTTTCGTTTACTCTTTGGTATTATGATTGCATTACAGGTAATTCATTCAGATTGTTTTATAAACCAAAGAAACCCGCACCATGTGTGCGGGTTTCTTAATATGTTCTGACTTTAATTTACAGTGAGACCGTATCCTCTTTCCTATGGCTAAAGGGCATAACAAGGAACAGGAACGAGCTTACGGCCAGCAATTCTGCAATCCCGATAACCGTTCCCATAGGTGCAGCAGTTGTTCCGTCTCCCAGGCCCACAAGTGGACTTGCGGCTGCGCCTAATAACAAAGGCAGTAATCCAAGAAGCGCGGACGCACTGCCTGATGTATGAGCTGCTTGCTTCTGCATCGCCAGTGATGTCGTCGTTGCACTGACCATGCCGACGGCAGAAACAATTAGGAATAGCATCGGGGCAATCAGCAGCAATCCGCCGCCGAGCCAGGTGATCGCGAACAGCGAAGTCCCGCCAAAGGCCGCAATGATGAGACCCGTTGTCAACAATTTGGTTTCCCCTGTGCGAGAGGCCAATCTACCCGTAATTTGAGAGAACAGCACAATGCCAACCCCATTAACTGCAAAGAACAGGCTGTACATTTGAGGGGATACGCCGAAGATATCCTGCAGCACGAATGGTGACCCTGAGATATACGCAAACATCGCGGCTGATACGAACGCTTGAGAGAGCGCATAGCCGACAAATACGCGGTCCCGAATCAGCGTACCGAAGGTAAGGAAGGTTTGTTTGATCCCTCCAGTAGCTCTTTTCTCCCGATTGAGCGTTTCCGGAAGACCAAACCATACCGCGAGCAGCATAAGCAATCCGATCAGGAACAGGACGACAAAAACGCCGCGCCAAGAGACGAAATTAAGGATAAACGCTCCGAATACTGGAGCGATAATGGGTGCCAAACCATTGATCAGCATGAGCAATGTAAAAAACTTGGTCAGCTCCGAACCGGTGTATAAATCCCGGACGACAGCCCTGGATATGACGATACCGGCTGCTCCGCTTGCTCCCTGTACAAATCGAAGCGCAACCAGAACCCATATACTTGGGGCAAACGCACACAGCAAAGAGGTAATCGAATAAATAATCAAGGATATGATGAGTGGTGCTCTTCTCCCCCGAATATCGCTAAGTGGGCCTGCTACAAGCTGTCCTAGAGCAAGACCAAGTAAAAATGCCGTCAGGCTTAATTGGGCCAACGATGCTGGCGATCCCAAACTCTCGGAGAGTTTAGGCAGTGCAGGTAAATACATATCAACGGAAAGTGGCCCGAAAGCCGAAAGAGATCCGAGAATCAAGGCAAACTGAAGCCTCTTCCTGCGAGATAGAACCATGGTTGAACCGGCTTCTTTCGTGGACATCGACATACGATCTGTTACTTCCTTTCCTGCAGCACATGGATGCATGAGTATATAAATTTTTGCAAAACCATGTTGGATTTGCTTAAACAACTATCCTATCATAGGATATATTTCGGTCGATTGCCATTCAAATTTTCTAAGCCAGTGGAATCCGCAAGGTAAACGTCGTGCCGATCCCCAGCTCGCTGTGAACCGTTATTCTGCCGCCATGGTCCTCTACAATTTTTTGACACAGGGACAGCCCAAGGCCGGTCCCTTCTTCTTTGGTTGTATAGAACGGATCAAAAATCTTGACCAGATTTTCATCGGCAATGCCTTTTCCGGTATCCTCAACTTCCACGACAGCCATTCGTTCTTCCGCCCTGAGGGAGAGTCGGACAGTACCGGTGTGCTCCATCGCTTGAAAAGAATTGCGGATCAGGTTGATAAGCACCTGAATGATCTTATCACGGTCCATGACGATCTGAATCGGCTCATCACTTAAGTCCAGCCTAAACAAATGACCGCGCGAAGCTGCTTCGGATTCACACAAGGAATAGACCCGGGTCAAACAATCCGGTAGTGATTCAACCCTCATATTGCTGGCATGCGGCTTGGAAAAGTGCAAAAATTCTGCCGTCAGCTCCCCTACCCGAGTGATTTCTCCCATAATGACCTCATACCACGGCTGAATGTTATAACCTTGATTTTTGGAGAGTTGGATGAAGCCTTTAATAGAGGTAAGCGGATTCCGAATTTCATGTGCCATTCCGGCAGCCAATTCCCCGACCATCTTCATCTTTTCCGTTCGGATCATTTCCTCCTGGCCTCTCATCCAGGAATTTCGCCGCATTTGAAATATCCGGTCTTCTGCCGTGCTGATCATCTCTTGATAAGTTAAGGCTTCGTGCGGGTAACAAGTGATGCTATAGGTTACCTGTACGCCGATATTTTCAAAATTGAACAGGCTGCTGTCGATGTTGACGTTCTCCGGCAGCAGTATAGCAAAGCGGTCCCCTGCATATCGGGAGGCTGCCAGCATATCGCTCAGGAACAGCTTTCGCAGCGCACGTGAGAAGCTGATCAGAATCTCATTGGCTGTGGAGATGTCCTTCGCATTTAACGATTTAAAATTATTGATGTCGAGCAGCACCAACTGAAAAGGCTTGTTCAATTCAACAAGATGCTGGACTTTATGCAAATATCCATCATAATTCAGAAGCCCCGTCAAGGGATCGTGATAGGTCAAATAATCGTTTTGCTTATATAACTTCTTCTTCTCCGATTCGAGAAAGTTTACAAAGTGAAATGAAACCACGATGACAAAGGAAGACAAACAATCAAATACAGCGACCAGTATGTTGTACTTTGTAATCGGCACATAAGTCAGACGAATGATGGAATATTGAAGGACCATAAGAAGGCACAGCGGCATCGATTCTATGAAACGCTCTTTTTTATGAATGAGGTTGATGATGAGTATGTAATACAACAAGATACACCAATTCAAATGACTGACAAAATGAAACGCCCCGAGAAAGAGAAATTGAATATGGCGAAGCCATTCGAACTTTCGATCAAAAATAACGGATGCATACAGTAACGAAGCCGTGAGCAGCATCAAAGGGACTGACGTTTGGTATCCAAGATAAACCGATGACACCATAATAAATACCGATATCAATGGAACAAATAGGAGCTTAAGTACTATAAAAGACAAACCGAATCACTCCTAAACCACTATTACTGGCGCAAAATGTAGAAATCACGGAGGCAAGTTTCACCAAATATGGTACACCATATGTATGCGTCTGAACAGCAGGAAAACACGACTTTCAAAAAAAGCAACCGTGAATCTCTTTTTCGGAAATCGTATTTATTCCTGCTAACAGGCTCGTTTAGCCGGCTACAATTCCTCGTACCGAATCGATATGAACTGATGGGTTGTTGGATGAAACGCAACGGTTACGTATACGCCGAATTCACGAGCCCCCTCCTTAAGCCAAAGTTTAAACTTCTCCTCCGCCAGTTCACTAGAGATCGTGGTTCTTCCCATATAGAGGTAGTCGACTACATCCATATTGTATTTACGCTTTGCTTCCGTGACGGCAAGAGTTCCCCACGTGGCGTAAGCAGGGTCTTTGCTGTTCACCGCATGGATCAAGGACTCTGCAATTTCTGTCAATTCCTGCTGCCTGATTTCTGAAGAAGCGCCATTTGCAGCAGTTAAAAGGTATTGCCAGTTCCCCTTTTCGAATACGAACAGTTGCAGCGTATTGGTCGGCCCCTTGTAAAACCTTGCGGTTGTATGATCTGTCAGCACCGATTCCTGAAATGATAGATGTTTCAACTGCTGTTTATTCTCTAGCGGATATAATTCGATTCTGTAGTCATTATCAAGTTTATATCGGTTAAGATAATGAATCTCCAAATGCTCGTCCAATCCGCCCTCCATGTCATAACAGCGGCCATACTGATGCGTGAAAGCGACGGGCGGCAACTTCGGCGGTAAATAGACGGCTGTACCGAAATGTTTCTCACACGCCCTCACTGCCTCCTCCACAAGCTCACCACCGGATTCAAAGATGCCCTGCTGATCATTAGAATCCGGAAGTTTGTTAATCCCTTGATCATGATCAGGACTAATCCCAAGCAATAAAGCACCAGCCAATAAGATACTGCCCAGCATAGTAAACCTCCTCTTTACACCTCTAGATAAAATCTGGCTTCGTCTCTCTAGCCTAAGATTCCCGCGAACGATCTTCCTAATTCGATATGGGATTCGTTGGATAGATTCAGGGCAAAGTACGCACACTATGACAGACTATGCAGGAATCCGAGGTGTAAAGACGTGGGAATGAAGCAGAAGCTAAAATCCATCTTTCTGGTCAACTATGAGCATGCCGAAAAAGGCCCGGTTCAAGAAAATCAACAGGACCCTCATCCTCAGGAGGGAGCAGCGCTGACACTGCAGCATATCATCGATCAATTTGATCATGCCGCCGATTTTGTCCATAAATCCTATCTTAATGAACGTCTGCATGTTCTGTATTTCAGTCATTTAGTCAATGAGGATCGGCTGGAGCGTGATCTGCTTCCCCCTGTGTTGACCGCTGAAGCGCCGCTTGCGTTGTTAACGGAACAATCCCAATTTAAACCAGTAACGGATACCAAAAAATGCGTTGAAGGCATTCTTAGCGGCATGGCGGCTATCTTTTACGAGGAACATGCATTCATGATCGATGTCATATTCCCGGTGTCCCGTACGGTTGCCGAATCCGAAACGGAATCCATCATTATCGGGCCGCACGAGGCGTTTACCGAGCAGGCTTATACGAATCTGTCTTTAATTCGAAAGAGAGTTCAGAGTTCTCATCTCAAAGTCATTAAACTTTCCGTGGGAGAAGTCACGAAATCAGATGTCTATGTTCTGTACGTCAAGGACATCACGAATGAGAAATATGTAAATGAAGTGATAAAGCGAATTAAGGATATTGAAATCGATGCTATCCATGATACGAACATGCTAATTCAATGCATTGATGATGCTCCTTATTCGATCTTCGCACAATTTCTGACCACCGAGCGCCCGGATACGATTGCATCCAAGCTGGTTTCAGGTCGAGTCGTCGGGATTATGGACGGGAGTCCGACTGCCTTCAGCGCTCCGGTCAACTTTTTTGAGTTCTTCTCATCCTCCGATGATTATTACCAGAGGTGGAGCATTGGTACAGCAACCTTGTTCCTGAGGTTTGCAGCGATCATCATCACACTAACATTGACGGCCCTTTACGTCTCAGTGACCTCCTTTCACTATGAAATGATTCCACAGAATCTACTCCTGACATTAACCGAATCCAGAAGCAGAGTGCCTTTCCCCCCGATCTTTGAAGCGCTTCTGATGGAGACAACCATTGAGCTTCTGAGGGAAGCCGGGGCCAGACTGCCCACCAAGATCGGCCAGACCATTGGTATCGTAGGCGGTATCGTCATAGGACAAGCTGCCGTGCAGGCAGGATTAACCAGTAACATTCTGATTATCGCTGTCGCTTCTTCGGCTATTGCCTCCTTTGTTATTCCCAATTATGTCATGAGCGCTTCTTTTCGCCTGCTCCGATTCGGACTCATCATTATGGCAGGATTTTGGGGCAATCTGGGTCTGGCCTTCGGATTGGCGTATATCGTCGTCCACCTTAGCGGTTTGACGAGTATTGGCAGCTCTTATTTATCGCCAATTGCTCCTTTTGAGCCCTATGACTGGAAAGACGTATTTATGAGATTGCCTTTTTCCACCCTGGCCAAGCGGCCGACTCAAGTTAAAGCGAGAAACAAAGCGAAGTTAAAAATGAAGAGGTGAGGACAATTGAAAGAAAAACTATCCCAATTTCATACAGCGATCCTCATCTATATGATTCAAACGGGCGTCTACGTATTCAGCATCGCGCAGATCGAAGCCCAGTATTTCGGGACAAATGGCTGGCTTATCGTGATCCCGATATCCATTCTGATCTGTCTTAATATTTACCTAATCTATTGGGTGTATCGGCTGGGCAAAGGTCAATCGATCTTTGAAATACTGGAGAAAAGCATCCCAAAGTTCATCCTGGTCCCCTTCTATCTGGCTTTTAGCATGGTATGGGCGCTAATCGGCTGTCTCGTTGCTAAGGAATATGTGCTGATCTTTCAGATGTTTGCCTTCCCGACAACCGACCCGATGGTATTCAAGATCGCGATCGATGTTCTAGCCTTTATGCTGCTGACCAAAGGACTCTATAACATTTCCAAGGCTTCGACCGTTTACTTCTGGTGCACCATTTGGATGAGTTCGCTGCTTATATACTATACTGGGGAATTCAGATTCGAGCGATTAACGCCTTATCTTTTTCAAGACAACAGCAATATGACCGAAGGATTCTTTCATATCTATTTGGCGTATATGGGATATGAGCTGTGTTTACTATTCTTTCCCTACACCGATAAGAAGACGAAATTGTTTAGGGCCGTAATTTACGGTCATCTTATTCGTACAGTATCCTACGTTCTCTTGGGTTTTGTCTCATTCGGAGTCATTGGCAGCGATATGCTGAAGGTTATGTTGTTTCCATTACTCGATTTATTGGCTTACATCAAGCTGCCGTTCATGGAGCGAATTGAGAATCTCTTTTACGGCTTCTTCCTGTTCACCACCATCATCACCCTCGTCCTTTACTTTTGGGCAGCCGGTGAGAGCACCCAACGAGTTTTCCCGAAGATCAAAATCAATGTCCACTATTTCTTTATCATTCTTTTTGCCTTGCTCATATCCTACATTCCAACCGTATTGAATACCATCCGAGAATGGATTTTGTATCTGGGTTATATCCAGATCGGATTCGCCTATATTGTACCGGTGTTATTAATCATTCTGCTGCTATGGCAGCGGCGAAAAAAGGCAGCGTGATGTGATATGATAAAAAAATGTACATGCTTGCTCCTCCTGCTGTGTATCATCCCTCTATCAGGATGCGGAGATCAACGGGTTCTGGAAGATCTGGGTTTCATCCAGACCACCAGTTATGATTTGCTTCCGGATGGCAAGCTAGCCATCACGGTCTCGATTCCCCAAGCGGATCCGGAAACCACCGCTAAACGGGAGGTATTGACGGCGACCGCCGAGAGCAGCAAAGAAGCGAAAATGATCATGTCCAGGAGAACGGGTATGCTGCTGGTAAGCGGACAAATCCGCAACGTATTGTTCGGTCTTTCGATGGCGAAAAATGGACTTCATGGACATCTGGACACCTTGTTCAGAGATCCCTCCATTTCATCACAGGTCAAAGTGAGTGTGGTTGAAGGACATGCAGGCGAACTATTGATCGACGATTACAGGCAGCATCCGCGTACAGGTCGATATATCGACATGCTGCTTGAAAAAGAAGCGCTGGGGCAGACGATTCCAAAGGTAACTTTGTTCAACTTTGCCAGGGATTTTTTCGATCAGGGTGTAGACCCCATTGCTCCGATTATTAAGAAGCATGAGAATAATTACATTACAACGAGTGGAATCGCATTATTTCGAGATGATCGTTATGTAACGAAGATCGAACCTCAGGATGCAATGGTCTTCGCTTTTCTGAGAGGCAAATTCAGAGATGGCCAAATAAACATTGAACTGGCGGAGCCCGGTGACACGAAGGAAAACGTCATGTTCAGTTCATTGATCAGCTCACGTAAAGTTAAAGTCACCCGTGGAGATCAGGGCGTTGACAAAGTTACGTATCATATTAAAGTGACCGGCACTGTTCTGGAATACATCGGCGATGCCAGATTGAGCAATGATCGGGAACGGCATGAGCTGGAGAAGCGAATCAGTAAGTATATTTCGAAAAAAGGCGATGCCATCATTACGCTCATGAAACAGCATCAGGTAGATAATCTCGGAATAGGAACGGTTGTCCGTAACCGCGTTGGCTATGCGCAGTGGAAAAAGATGAACTGGCGACAGGAGCTTCAGAAGCTGCCGGTGGAATGTTTGGTTGAAGTGCATATTAAAGATTACGGCAAGTTTCGATAAAATGGGAAAGGCCCGAAGAGGGTCTTTTTTTGTGCTTATAAGAACTCCTCTATCACGCTTGGAGTTAATCTGATGGAGAAGTAAAGTTAATGTAATAAAACCTTACATTTATATTGACTATTTATTTGGGTAGTGCTACATTTATCCAAAATAAACACCATTATGCATCATTATTTTTATAACCCCCCTAGATGTGTAATGTATTCTAACAAATTCAATGTAAAAGGAGTGGCTAGGATGCATCTCACTTACCAGGAAAGAGACAAATTATTGCTTTTCCTCGCGTCGGAATTAGCGCAGAAACGGTTAGCCCGCGGGTTGAAATTGAACTACCCGGAAGCGGCCGCACTCATTTCAGGTTATGTTGTTGAAGGAGCTCGTGATGGTAAGTCTGTAGCCGAATTAATGGAAGAAGCGCGTCATGTGCTGTCAGCGGATCAAGTGATGGACGGCGTCGCCCACTTGCTTAGGGAAGTTCAGGTCGAAGCCACCTTTGTGGACGGTACCAAGCTGGTCAGCGTACATGACCCGATTCAAGGCGCGTCAGACGCACCCGGCATTATTGCAGGCGAATACGACCTGCGAGATGAGCCGATTGAGCTGGTGCCCGGCCGCCCTCGCATTATGCGTGAAGTCACCAATAGTGGAGACCGACCGATTCAGGTAGGGTCGCACTTCCATTTTTACGAATGCAATCCCGCCTTGTTATTTGATCGGAACGGCACGCAGGGATACAGGCTAGATATTGCTTCCGGATTGTCGACCAGGTTCGAACCCGGGGAAACCTTGGAGGTCACGCTTGTTCAAATTGGCGGCAGCCAGGAGATTCACGGTTTTGCAGGTTTAACGAACGGAAAAACCAATGGGGTGGTGAGCTTATGACAACAATTGATCGTGCTACCTATGCCAGCATGTACGGACCTACAACTGGGGATCGGGTAAGGCTGGCTGACACCTCCCTCTGGCTGGAGATCGAGAAGGATTATACCGTCTACGGGGATGAATGCGTATTTGGGGGCGGTAAAGTGATACGTGACGGCATGGGACAGCATCCCCTCGCGACCCGCGCGGAAGGCGCCCTGGATCTGGTCATTACGAATGCCATCATTATCGATACTTGGGGAATCGTTAAAGCGGATATCGGGATCAAGGACGGGTTCATCTGCGGTATCGGAAAAGCGGGAAATCCACTCATGATGGATGGGGTCACCGAAGGTATGATTATCGGTGTGAACACCGAAGTTATCTCTGCTGAGAACATGATCGTAACCGCTGGCGGTGTGGATTCGCATGTGCACTTCATTAGTCCACAGCAAGTCGAAATCGCGCTCCAAAGCGGTGTCACTACCTTTGTTGGGGGAGGCACCGGGCCTGCTACGGGAACTCTGGCAACCAATTGTACTTCCGGGGTATGGAATCTGCAGCGGATGCTGCAGGCGACGGATGCTCTTCCGATTAATATGGTGTTTCTGGGCCGCGGGAATAGCAGCCGTCCGGAAGCGCTGGCGGAACAAGTCCATGCAGGTGCGGCCGGACTCAAAATTCACGAAGACTGGGGCAGCACGCCCTATGTGATTGACAAATGCTTAAACGTTGCCGAAGAACTGGATGTGCAGGTTAACATTCATACCGATACACTGAATGAAGCGGGTTTTGTTGAAGACAGCTTGCGCTCCTTTAACGGCCGGGCGATTCATACCTACCATACCGAGGGTGCAGGAGGCGGTCACGCCCCGGATCTGCTGCGGGTAGCATCCATGCCGAATGTCCTCCCCTCCTCAACTAGTCCGACCATGCCCTATACGGTAAATACGGTTGACGAACATCTGGATATGCTGATGATTTGCCATCATCTTGATCCGCGTATTCCGGAGGATGTTGCCTTTGCCGCATCAAGGATCCGGGCAGAGACCATTGGGGCTGAAGATATACTCCATGACATTGGAGCGATCAGCATGACCAGCTCCGATTCACAAGCGATGGGCCGTGTAGGTGAAGTCGCTATCCGCACATGGCAAACGGCGGACAAAATGAAACAACAGCGCGGTTCGCTAGGATCGGATACAAAATCGGACAATTTCCGAATCAAGCGCTACATCGCCAAATACACCATTAACCCTGCCATGACCCATGGTATATCCGATTACGTTGGCTCCATCGAAGTCGGGAAAATGGCCGACCTCGTACTCTGGAAACCCGCCTTCTTCGGAGCCAAGCCGGAGATCGTACTGAAGAGCGGCATGATCGTACACGCGGTCATGGGCGATCCGAACGCTTCTATCGCTACACCGCAGCCTTATATGTATCGGCCGATGTTCGGCAGCTATGGCGGAGCGCAGGCTGCACTAAGCGCAACATTCGTATCCCAGTCCTCCCTGCAGCTGGGCACGCTTGATCCATTAGGATTACGCAAACAGCTACTGCCTGTTCGGAACTGCCGAACCGTAAGAAAGGCCGACCTGGTTCACAATGGTGAGACACCGGAAATTATGGTCGATCCGGTGACTTATGCGGTAACCGTTAACGGTGAGAAGCTGACAAGCGCCCCATCCTCCCACCTGCCTTTATCGCAGCGTTATTTCCTGGTTTAACGAATACGTGAAATAAAATCCTCTCAAATAAAGCGAATGCACATATCTCTGGCTATGCCGAAACATAAAAACCATGAGCTGCTTGGTATGCAGCTCATGGTTTTGCTTCTCCATCAGAAATTTCTTAGCAGCGAATGCGAGCATGCCGTCTGAAGATCCCTCCAGCAGCGATTGATTTCGGCGTCTTCCATCGCAGCGGATAAACCCAACAACGGGAACAACCGCTGGCCGCAGGATAACGCGGTTTGGGCTGCTGCTATGCTGCGGGCGGTTACCTCTACTTCCGTTGCATTCGATATTTCACCATTACGCAGCAGCTCATCCCATGAGCTTTCCACCGTCTTATAAAAATCCGATACGGATAGCTCCAAAGCAGCCTTACGCTCCTCCATCTTGCTGAACACATAAGAAGAGCTACCTCGCTGTGTCGCAAGCGATTCTGCTGCCTCAAGGAAATGCTCGGCGATGCCTGCAGCGACGCCAGCAAAAGATACTTGAGCAAACGGAAGGAAGGGATATTGATAGATCGTTTCGTTCTCATACGCTTGGATTTCCGTAAGGGAGAACGTCATCTCCACCGGCACGAACGCCTCCACAGCGGATATCGTATGACTCGCCGTTGCCCGCAGTCCGAAGGCATTCCAATCCTCCAGAATCTCGATTTGATCAGGATTCAGGATAAAGGATCGAATATGGGACTCGTCCTGGTCCGCAGTCGGTACATCAGCTGCATCTTGTACCGTGGAAGCCGGTTCAATAACTGCATTGGCTGTAAAGGTCGTTGCATAGGTACAACCGCTGCAATACTTCCAGCTGCCGTTCACTATATATCCGCCATCTACCTGTCTTGCCGTACCTGTTGGCATCCCGCTGCCCGCAATCACCGCTTCGCGGTGCGCGAATACGCGGCGGCTCACCTCCCGGCTCATCAGCGCAGCGAAGAATCCTCCACCTGCACCAATCGTAACCAGCCATCCCAGGTTGCCGTCGATCCTGGCACTCTCCTGAAAAATGCGCGCAGCCTCCGGCAGTGAGGTCATTCTTCCTTCAAGCTCATCGGGCACAAACAAGTGAAACAAACGATGATCATAGATTGCTGCCAACACTTCGGGTGTTACTTGTCGACGCTTGTCCATCCCAAGCGCTTGTTCTCTTATCGTTTGAATCTGCTGTGCTGTAAATAACATAACTCCACCGCTTTCCACTTTCATTTCTTAGTCTGAATGATATAACAATTAAGGCCTTGTTCGAATGTGTTTCATCTATTCTATCGGAGCCGTTTCATCGATCTGGGTTAACACCTTCTCCAGGGAACCCATCAAGGATATACGTTGTTCTTGATGATGTTGATACGAACTCATAAAGCCCTCGATTTGAGATTGGATGCTGGTCGTAACAGCTTCTTGGTTGGTGGAAACAGATGCTCCCAGACCCTCTGCATCCAATTGGCGTAGTTCTTCCATGAATCCACTCTCTGCAATGTTAATTTCCATCATCTCATGCAGCAGCGACTTCAGCTTCACGATCTTAGCTAAGCGTTGTTCGTGGCTCCACTGTTCCTCGGGAGTCGATGCATCCACAAGAGATATGCTGTAATTTCGCATGGCATCCAGCTCGCCAGAGTAGGTTAATGCACCTTCCTGTATCAGGTGGCGAACCCGATACTCGATAAAAGAGTCGGAAACGGTTAATTCACCCATGCCGATCACCTCGCCAATAATGCGGGCTGATTTCTTGAAGAACCCATGTCTGGCCTCAAGACGATAAGTTGCTTGCAGAATATCTGCATCATAGTAAGCTTCAGGAACGGTGCACAGCCGCTCGCCTTGAAGGACGCGCAGGAACCCATCGTCGTTTATGAGACCCTGCCAATCCGCACGATAGCCAGCCTGATCCTGCGACGACAATGGAACTTGCTCGGCTGTATCCAGCACCATTTGAAGTTTATCTGAAGACATCTCAAACGTTCCCCGATACCAACTGTTTGGATCTTGCTGACGATGAACGCTTGTCGCATTTACCAATATGACTTCAGGATGATCTGGTATCAGAGACAACAACCTGCGTAAACCTAGCTGTTCCGAAGCGGAATCGCCAGCCCATATCAAGCACGGCATCTCGGTCAGCTGCTGGGGCCAGGTCAGCCAATCGAAGGCGGCTTGCAGCATCGTTAATTTTCTATCTTCCACATGAGCAATGCTGTATCGTTCCTGAAACCACTTATTTCGGGTAGAGAACGAACGGGAGAAATCATGGTCTTTGGGAAGCGGCCCTATCATAAGGTTATCGCCCAATGTAACCACGATCTCTCCCGGTTTCGAGCGCAGCATCATCTTTAACGACCCTGCCGTTGAATCATCGAAGGCAATATGGACACGTGATACATTACGGCGATGAATCGGGGATTCGTGCAGGTAGGCTTCATTCCCCATCGCCCACTCTTTATCGAATAACTGGAGAAAGAGCTCGAGACTCTGATGCTTGCCATCTGCGAGCAGCCTTGCCGATTCCGTATTCATTTTATCCTTCAGCTTCAGAAGCTTTTCATGGAAATGGTTAATGGCCGTGCTCTTGCCCTTTCGATATTCCTCTCGTGTCATATGCTGCCGAAGGGAAATGCATGGATCGTACATGCTTTGTCCCTTCCATCCGGAATAAGCGAAAGTACGGGCAATCCCAATTGCGCCAATCGCATCCAGACGATCAGCATCCTGTACAATTCGTCCTTCCAATGTACGCATGACGCTCCCTGTTCCGCCTGAGAACGACATCGTACTGATAATCTCCAACACGTGCCCCTGGTCGGAAGCTTCCAGACCGGCTTGTTGCAACCAATACTGAACCCGTTCGTAACCCGCTTCCTTCGATTCATTCAGCTTCTCGTCGGCTACATCATGGAGCCATGCTGACAATTCACATATGTATGCATTCGCCCCTTCAAGATAAGCTAGGAGTCGGGCGATGCGGGTGACACGCTGAACATGCCACCAATCATGACCGCTTGCATCCTGTTCGTGCACAGAGCGGGCAAATCCTTGAGCTTGCTGAAGTATTTGACTATGCGTCGAGTTCATCTGATTCGTGTTCCCCCATCTAAAGGTTCAGGCTTTTGCCTCTAGGTTCTATTATTCCCGATTTACCAGAACGTCGCAACTAACAGTATGTTGTAGGCTGTTGTATCCGCCTAGCGCTTGCGGGCATACGATAAACAGGATTGGGTTTAACGAATTGGGTTTAACAACGGCAAAGACAAAGATAAAGATATAGATATAGATATAGATATAGAAAGGAACTGAACGGTTATGCTGGTGTTTATTCTTCCAGGTTCATATCCCCATTTAAGCGAGAATACCGCAGCCTCGATAAAACGCGTTTTCCCCGCTGCCCTTCCTGTGATAATTCCTAGTGAAGAATTGACCGGATCGATCCTGAATGAGACACTTGCCCGGGAGATTAAGCCGTGGTTCATAACGCTCCATGCCGGAGATACTGTCCAGCCTCATGCCAAGGAAGAGATTGAACGTTGGCTGAGGTCCTGTAACGAGTACTCTGCCGGCTATATCATGAATCCAGCTTCGAATATAGATCAGTTGTCACCATCCAGGAACAGATACGTTTCACCTTTACGGATTCCCCGTGGTCCGCTGTTATGGCGCACGAAGACTGTTATGAACGGACAGACACCGGGTTTCAGAACTAGAGAGCAGTTGCCATTCCAGAGGTACGTATTGATCGATAAACAATTCGAGCTATCCACGCGGTATGAATGGACGGAAGTTGATTCCGATGGATTCTTGTACCTTCAACGCCAGGCGCCCGCCTGGATGAAAGAAGCTGAGGAATGGCAGGCCTTATTCCCTCTTCTCGAAGCTGGTGCCCAAGAACAATCACAGCCACCGGATATTGACTGCCCTCCTCTGGTGACTATTGCTTTGTGCACCTATAATGATGGCATTTATCTTCCTTGGGCTGTGCGGTCCGTATTAGCGCAGACCCTCGGGGCATGGGAGCTTGTGATTCTCGATGACGGGTCAACCGATGCAGAGACCGCACATTATCTGATGAGACTGCCTCAGGATCCACGCATTAAGCTGATTCGGCAAGAAGAGAATATAGGCAAATCACGAGCTCTGAACAGAATATTGAATATAGCAAAAGCCCCCTGGTTACTGGAGCTGGATGCCGATGACTGGCTTGCTCCTGATGCGCTGGAGATCCTCCTGAGGGCGGCTGGCAGTCAACAGGATACCGCCGTCGTTTATGCTAATCATACGGAGTGGCTGGAGCGAGCAAATAAACAGCTCGTGTATCAAGGAGTTAAAGCAGCGCCCTCTTCCTTGTCTCCTTATGTGCTGCTGCACGAGGCCCCAGCCGTAGCTCCGCGCATGTTCAATGTTCCCATACTTAAGCAGGTCGATGGCTGGAATCCTCATACTCTCTTTGAAGGGAGATTGTATGAGGATATCGGACAATTAATGAAGCTATCCGGTACACACAAGCTATGCCACGTAGCGGAGGCATTATACCACCGAAGACTAAGAATGACCAGCTTGACGCATCGACACCCCCATCATTACTTGAAATGGAAGAATTCCATTATTGACGAGACCGAAACACTGAAACATGGCAATCCTTCAGAGAGGCAGAATGCGCACGAATGAAATACTCTCATTAAGCACAGTGACCACTTGAGAAGTAGGGATATAATTCGAGCTTACCACTTCCACTGTAATTAATCCGTCTGCTGAGGACCGTAACTGACCTTGCAGAAATTGATTGACCTGAACAACCTCTACCGTTCTGCCCACGAAAGTAGCCAGAATTTCTGAAAAGTCCATTCTATCTGCTTCCTCCCATCTTTTATCAAGCGATAGACAAGAAACTGCGGAGCGGGATTATGACGATACTACCGTTCGGCTCTGCAATCTGAACATAATCTTCTCCAATCGCGATCAGCGTTCCGAATATGGTGCCTGCCGTTGTTTCCACTGTAACCCGGCTGTTCAACCTGCCTCTTAAAAAAGCAATGATGCTGCTGCCTGGACCTGCACCTGGACCCGGACCTACTCCTGGACCTGCACTTGGACCTGCCCCTGGACTTGCTCCACCTCGTAAACCGTTCACCTGCTCTTGAAGCGCATTTAGCCGTTCATTCAATCGAGCAATCTGCAATCGGATTCCTGCAATACTGCGGATGAGCTTTCGACGCAGAGATAAAAATTTACTCCATATCGAATACGAGGTTTTTTTACGCTTTTTCTTTTTTCGGACTGTGATTTCTTTGCATCCCCCATCAAGACTCCTGTTCCAGTATCTCCTCACAAGTGCCCCTCCCTTTGTTTAGTCATTGGTACCTTATGTGAATGCCGGGACAATGGCTACCTGGAAGGTCAAAGATAAGGAAATGGCCTAAATTCCTGGACACCGGAAGCCTGCAATCAGTGGTGCCCTTTCCGATCATTCCCGGTATTTCCCCTTCATCTGGTGTTCTACCCATACAGATATTTGGAATGATACATAGTTTGTTAAATAGACCCTTGCACCAGAGAGGAGGCTAACCTTGAATAAAATCAAGCCTTACCGCCGACGTAAATCCTCAACCCATCGCTCGGCCTTGCGTCAATGGAAACAGCGCCAACTTGCCCTGAAATATATCCGGAGGAAGCGCTCCGCTCCACCTTCAACTCCTGCGTACACATTACCAATGACATACCCGCGATCCATACAACTAATGGAACAGGCACCTGTCCAGGCCGTGGACGTATGCATGCCCGCTGGCGAGCAGCCCGAGCCCGGTACGATGCTGTTGTACGACATCATGCGGTTTCCCGTCATTGATTGGCAGTTCCGATGGCAGCGCCCACAGCAAATGTCAGAGCAATTCGCTCAGCAGGGGCATCGAGTGTTCTACGTAAATCCCGAGATTGTGGGGTTAGGAAAAGAGGAAGCGTCAAGAGAAGAAATCAGCCGTCATGTTAAAGTTAAAAATATTGATCGTAATATATGGCTAGTCACCTTGTGCGCCAATCAGCCTTTGAATTTGTACCAGGATCGAATGGAATATTGGGATATCCAGTATTTGAAGTGGTCGGTAGAGCATATAAGGGATAAATTTGGATTATCCCAACTGGTCTCCATCGTGGATCTTCCATTCTGGACTCCTCTCGTTACCGCTATGGATCAGCATCATATCGTCTACGACTGCATGGATCATCATGCCGGTTTCTCAACGAACGACAAGACGATGCTCCTGCTGGAAGAACAGCTGCTGCAAGAAGCAGGGCTCGTGGTAACAACCTCCCAGCATCTGCATGACTGGGCCTCCCAGTACAATCCTTCGGCGGTACTTATCCGCAATGCAGCAGATACTGCTCACTTCTCGAAGCCGCCTGATGAGGCGCTGCCAGAGCTTGAGTCTATTGATCAGCCGATAATTGGTTACTACGGGGCAATATCCGACTGGTTTGACATTCAGCTGATGGAGTCACTCGCCAGAAATCGGTCGGATTGGACGTTTGTCCTCATTGGAAATACTTTCGGCTGTGACACCTCGGGGATCGAGGGACTGAGTAACGTATTATTGCTAGGTGAGAAGCCGTACCATGAACTCCCTGCTTATCTGCATCGCTTCCAGGTCGCTTTAATTCCGTTCAAGAAGAACGAGCTGACGCAAGCTACCAATCCAGTTAAGCTGTACGAATATTTGGCAGCCGGCAAGCCGGTCATCTCTACGGAACTTCCTGAAGTGAAAACCGTTGCAGATCACCTGGTCAAGATTGCGGATACTCCCACGCAATTTGAAGAGGCGATTGAAGCTGCCCTTCTACAGTCCGAGCACAACGTCATTGAACAGCGCCAGCAGTTTGCAGAGCTTAACAATTGGGATCATCGATATGAAGTGCTCCATGGTGATATCGTGCAGTACCTGTTCCCCAAAGTCAGTGTAATCCTGGTTGTTCATAATAACTGGTCTTATACACAGCAATGCCTTCATCGACTCCTTCAACCGGGTCATTATCCGAACCTGGAGATAATCATCGCTGATAATGCCTCAAATGATCAGACATCCGCCTATCTCAGGAGTCAAAATCATCCGCTGATCAAAGTGATCACCTCCCCTACGAATCTCGGTTTTGCCGCTGGCAACACGCTGGGATGCGCGCAATCAAGCGGAGAATTTATCATTCTGCTCAATAATGATACGCTTGTTCCGGATGGAAGCTGGATCTCGCGCCTGCTGAGACCTTTTCAGAAAGACGAAATGTTAGCTATGACGGGTCCGATGTCTAATCACGTGGGGAACGATCAAGCGTTGGATCATTTTATAGGGGATGCTGTTCAAGGCGCTCATCCCCGCTGGCTTAGCGAATTCTACGAGCGTTACCGGCGAAGATACCGTTATACCGATCTGCTTGGATTTTTCTGTGTAGCCATTAGACGGAATGTATGGGAACGTGTGGGGACACTGGATCCCGCTTATGGGCTCGGGATGTTTGAAGACGATGATTATTGTGAACGTGTCCGGAACGCAGGGTACCGCCTGGCCATCGTGGAAGACGCCTTTGTTTATCATCACGGGAGCGTTACGATCAAGAAGCTTAAGAATCATGTCTATAACGAGTTATGGAATAAGAATAAATCCTATTATGAACAAAAATGGAACAAACCGTGGAGGTCGCCAAAAGGACCGGATAGCATTTTTCATATGGTAGATCGTCCGGATGAAATCGCGTCCAGAGTCAATCAAGCCGGAACAAAAGTGGTGCTGGTGCTCGGTCTTACCGTTTGGGAGACCAATTCCAGACGCTGGCAGCAGATTGTGAAGGGTTTGAGCGAGAACGAGAAACTGCTAGTCATTGTGTACACCCATGTATATCATGGCCATCTCATCGTAGGAACCCGAAAAATAGGCCCGCGGCTGTATTTTACAAACCGGATTGATCTGTTCTCTGAGGTTCGATTTGATCAAGTCGTTTATTGCGGCTCTACAGATGTCCACTCGCAGGTCCACTCCGATCATTATTGGGTGGATTCCCTAAGCTATCATGAACAGCAGCTCAATTCCTTGCTAACTCAAATATCCAATCTGCAGGTATTGGACCGGGTCGGGGTAACTCAAGCTGTCAGCCACTTATGCTCGTCTGTCCACGCTGCAACAGAAATGACAACGGAATAATAAAAGCAACCCCTTCAAGATGACTGATTCTACAATCAGGTCATGGAGGGGTTATTTCTTGATTATTCGGTTAAGATCCTAAAGAATCCCGCCGATTTAGATAGTTCATGATAACCTCAGGATGCACGCCCTCATAAGGCTTTGTGATGATATCATAGGCTTCAGGCTTGAATGTCCAATCCGGCTGTCCGAGATTCATCTGCACATTGACATCCCCTCGGCGGTTATCATTGAACTTGATTTTGTTGCCAAGTGCATAGTGGTAGTGATACACGTTCACATCGCATCGCCCGCGGGGGATACTCCAAATACTCCGGCCTTCCGCAGCTTCCAGCGTGCAGTGATGCTTCTCATCACGATAGCGTATTCCTTGCTTGGCCCTCCACATTCGGGTGATATCGTTTGACCAGCGTTCATCACCGGGACTATTCACCCGGATCGTCCATGGATCCCCCCAGAAATTAACGAAGGGAAACTGATAAATATCCACACCTGATCGGTTCATGAGCTCCGGCAAAACATCAGCGAATCGATCATCCATCAGTTCGTCGATATCCAGATTCATGATCCAGTCTCCTTGGGCCTGATCAATCAAAAAATTACGGACCACGGATTCGTTCCAATCCTCGGTGTATGGCATTCCGCTCTGCTGGACATGGAACAGTCGAATCGCATAGCGCTGCTGAAGGCGCTCGATTTCCTCAATGGTCCCGTCGGTACTGCCGCCGTCGGCAATGATAATCTCATCCGCGTAACGGATCGCACTTTCTATATACAATGGAACGAAGGTGATTTCATTTAATACCGGTACAATTACTGACAGCCTCATAAGCTATTCGCCCCTCCTTATTGAGAAGATGGTTCCTGAATCAATAGCCGCATCTCTTCCTGATTGCCGCGCGCCTTTAGATAGCGCAGATACAGCGCATAATTGGAATCGTAATTGGGATTCCCGTCAGGTCCTACGAATGGATGCCAAAAATGAACCATTTCCCCTTCCAGGCGGATATGGTGGCCGACCAAGGTATCCAGCGCATAGGCAAAAGCCTCATCTTCCCCGCCCCAACCGACAAATCGTTCATCATATCCTCCTACCGTTTCATAGGCTTCGCGGCCAAGCACATTAAATCCGCCAACAAATGCGGTCGCCTGCTCCGCGGCAGTTTCAGTTTTAACGGTCAATGGCCATATGTTTTCTTGCTGCAGCAGCAAATGCGATATTTCTTTGGATAAACGAAGGATCCGGCTGAAGGGAATCACCCACTGCCCGCTGTTCACGTAAGTAATGGATTTCCTCAACAGATTCGGGTCGTATACAATATCGCTATCCGCAATCACGATAATGTCTTTGGTAGCCTGGTGATACGCACGATTGATCGCCCTGGATCTGCTGAAGAGCTCCCTTGCGTCCGCTATTTCGCCTACACATACCTCGACTTCCGGCATCATCCGTGCGTAGAAGCCCAATACCCACTCAAACGCTGTATCTCTGGGGCCATTTCCATCCGATTGATACGGAATCAGCACGGATACTCGATCTAACACAGGCTCCCCTCCTTCACGACTGCCTCTCCCATTGGAATAACGCCCTTAACCAGCGCTCTATCACTTGTTCTATTGTCCAATATGACTCAATGTAGTGCCTGCACTGCTGTCCGATGTCAGCCAGCTTACGCCGCTGTCCCATCCATTGATCGATCAGGTTGATAAAATCCTCCGGATTGTCACTGTCCAAGATCAAGCCGTGTGCATCCGGATGAGCGGCAGCCTTAATGTTACCCACATTTGATCCTAACACGGGTACCCCGCATGCGTAGGCCTCCAGTGCAGGAGCTGCGCTGCCCTCATTTGCCGAAGTGATGAGCAGCAGGTCCAGCTGATGATAAAATTTAGGCATCTCTTCATAGGAGTAAGCTCCGGCTGTTTCAATAAATCGAATCCGTTCATCTTGGCCGAAATGGTCACGGATCAGCTTATATAATGTAGCGTAATTTTTGGATCGTTTCGCAGGATCTCCAGCCCAGCCTATGACAAACGGAGCACTACCCCTGCTCAATACCATGGATGGTTGGAATAACCGATGGTCTACAAAATGCCCGATATATTCCACGTTAGCCTCCGGAGCCACCTGTCTAAGCACTTGGGTCAGCTGTTGGTTCATCGCACCGATTACGCCGATTCGGGGAATGACCAGCCTGAGAAACTCCGGGTCGGGGATCAGTTCGTCACCGATCCATTCGCGAAAGGTTTCGTAATTCTGACTGAAATAATAATAAGAGACCGCTGCCGAGGCATCGATACGAATATGCTTGAAAATACAATAGGCTGCGATTCCCAAGCACATTGCACCGATTCGGTCATAGGCTTGATTGATATCATCGCTGCTGTGCTGTTCCAGAAACCGATCCAATTCCCCGATGGACATCAGATCCAGGGATGGGTGAAACTGTTGAATGACCTTTGCATGTTTACCTAAAATCCACCACTCCACATCATAGATCAGCAGATGCCTTCCCATGGGACGAACACTCCTTTATGCTCATAGTGAATTATATTCGTTCCAAGGCCGCCAAGTTTGTCACCGCGGCATAAATGATGAATTTGTCCATAATTCACGAAAAAAAGAGCCGTCTCATACAGATAAGTTCTGTATCGGCACGGCTCTTCGTACGGATTGTAGTTCATGGTGGATCGAGATCGACTTATACTCTTTTATCCACGATATGCTTAATTATTCTGAATAAATCCCTGGAGCAAACCTTGCATTATCGCAAAGACCAGCTCGGAGTCCTGAAGCTCATTCTCCTTAATCCGGTGCAGGCATTCCTTTACGCTCATTCTTACTAGGTCGATGTCCTCGTATCCCTCGAGCTGCTGATCCGCTTGACTGATTACCTCATCCGTGTAAAAAACATGGGCAATCTCATTGCATCTCCAGGACGCCGGATAGAGCTTGCCCAGATAATGAAGCTTGCCGCAGGTGCAGCCCGTTTCCTCCAGCATCTCACGGCGTGCTGCCGATTCCAGATCCTCTTCCTCGCTTACGCCACCACCGGGTAACTGAATGACGTAGTCATCCACGGCGGCGCGATATTGACGGATCAACAGCAGTTGATCGCCATGCTTAGCCAGAACAACAACGGACACATGATTCTCTTTCGTATAATACACTTTACCTGACGCTTCCTCGTAAATCGAAATTCCGTTATGACGGATCAACAATTTGGTATTATCCATGCAAGCAGAAGCTCCTTAACCATATGATAGATTTAAACTTCGAATTCATCTTTGAGGATGGAGAATAAATAGGAATCATGGTAAGCCCCTTTAAACCATAGATGCTGACGAAGATGCCCTTCCTGCTTCATTCCGATATGGCGCATTACCGCAGCTGACCCGATGTTTCCCGGCCTGCAGGTGGCGTATATCCGATGAACTCCGAGCTCCTTAAAACCAAAACGGCACATGACGCTAGCAGCTTCCGAAGCATAACCCTGTCGCCAATAGGCGGAATTCAAGCAGTACCCAAGCTCTGCGTTTGTCTTGGATCGGTGAAGACCTACACCGCCGATTAACTGGCCGCTATCTTTTAGCACGATCGCCAGTTCATAGCTGTCACGGGGGCTCTGCTCTTTCATTTGGTGGATTTCCTTTAAATATTCTAAAGTTTCCTCTTCCGTATTCGGTCCCCACATCGTATACTCGGTCACTAATGGGTCAGAGGCGTAGGCATGTATGCTGGCAAAATCCTCCTCCTCAAAATCCCGGATCAGCAGTCTTGTTGACTCTATCTGCATATGTACTCCCTCCTTTGAAGTAACCTTCTTCACTACACGGCATTAATTCCTGATTATACCACACCCCAGGTTTTGGAAGACAAAAAGAAGCCTGGGCATCTCATCGCCCAAGCTTCATGCAGCATCCTTATTTCAGGATACACCGTCCAGTTTCTCTTCACTGCCATGCGTATTAAATTTATGAAGATAGCGGGAGAGCACGCCATGTCTCGGAGAGAACAGGAAGCTGAGAATAAACACAATTCCGGTAGCAAATGCCATAGAGCCTGAGATGGAGGTGTCCAGCCATAACGCGACATAGTAACCCAGGAATGCAGAAATGACACCGAATGCACCGCTTAACACCAGCATGATGGAGAGTTTATCCGTCCATAGATAGGCTGCTGCGGCAGGTGTTATAAGCATAGCCACCACCATGATCGCTCCCACGGCATCAAACGATGCAACCGTCGTGATGGAGACCAGCGACATAAATACATAGTGCATGAGCACGACAGGAATACCGATACTGGCCGCCAAAGCCGGATCAAAGGACGTAATCTTCCATTCCTTATAGAACGCCAGGATGACGATCAGTACAACGAGGAGCACGGCTGCCAGCATGAAGGTAGCTTTGGGTACCTCCCCTAACAGAGGAACGTGCATCACATCCCAAGGCACAAACGTAATCTCACCCATGAGGGCATGCTTGGTATCCAGGTGGGCATTGCCAACCTGGGTTGCAATCAGGATGACGCCAATCGCAAACAAGGTTGTAAATACAACACCGATGGAAGCATCCTGCTGAACGCCCCGGGAATGAAACCATTGAACGAGGACTGCCGTCAGCAAACCGGCAATAATCGCACCGATCAGCATATGAGGTCCGCTTAATTCTCTTGTGATGATAAAAGCCGTTACGATCCCAAGCAGCACAGTATGACTGATAGCATCGGCCATCATCGCCATTCTGCGCAGTATCAGGAACACGCCAACGATACCGCAAGATAATCCGACGAGAGAAGCCGTTAGCAATATCCATCCTGTATAGGTCATTGATTGCTCCCCCTTTCGGACAACCGCGGACTTAGAACCGATGGGTTATTGGAGTCCATATGTTCTTTTTTCTGAGAGCGGAGCTGCAGCGCCTGGATTAGCAGTCCTTTCTCGGCACCGAAGACCAGAGAAACCGTGAACAATACGGAAGAGGCGACAACGATAAACGGTCCTGTAGGCCATCCTTTTCCGATCGTGCTGACCAAGGTGCCGACAAACCCGGAGCCGCCTCCGAATATTGCCGACAAAATGACCATCATTCTAAAGGATTGAGTCCAATATCTTGCGCTTACGGCAGGTATGATCAGCATGGCCGCCATCAAAATGACGCCAACAGCCTGTATACCAATGACTATGACAAGAACAAGCACCCCCATATAGAGGGAATTCATCAGACGGCTATTCATCCCTAATCCCCGGGCAAAATCGGGATCAAACAGAAACAGCTTCCATTCCTTAAAGCCAATCGAGACAACCAGAATAACTAAAACAGCCAGAATGAGCATCGTAAAAACATCCTTACGAACCATGGATGCAGCCTGACCGAAAATAAAGTTATCCAGTCCGCTCTGATTCCCGCCCGCTGTTCGGTTCACAATGGTAAGCAGCATAATGCCCAGTCCGAAAAATACGGATAGAATCATGCCCATGGCCGTATCTTCCTTAATGCGGCTGGAAGTACGGATCCACTGGATCATCCAGGCTCCGATTAAGGCGCTGACAGCAGCTCCGAGTATCATCACCAGCAGATTCTTGCTTCCGGTCAATGCAAATGCAACCACGACACCGGGAAGAGCCGCATGAGACAATGCGTCACTCATCAAACTTTGCCGCTTCCAATAGGCGAGACAGCCGATCATGCCGGCTGCCATGCCCAGAATTAATGTGCTCAATAGCACCCATTGCGTGTTCGGAGATAATAATGAATTCAGCATGCGTTACGCCTCCTTCATCCAGCGAAGCGAACCGCCGTAGGCGCGGTATACATGTTCCTTCGTGAATACATCTTCCGTCTTCCCATGCGCAATGACCGTACGGTTCAGAAGCAGCACATGGTCGAAATAATCCTCAACCGTTTGCAGATCATGATGGACCACCATGACCGTTTTACCGGCCATTTTCAGATCCTTCAGCGTGGTCATAATCGCCCGCTCGGTTGCCGCATCAACACCAGCTAACGGTTCATCCATGAAATAGAGGTCGGCATCCTGGACAAGCGCCCTAGCGAGGAATACGCGCTGCTGCTGTCCGCCGGAGAGCTGGCTGATCTGGCGGTCGGCAAAGTCCGCCATACCCATTTGATCCAGCGATGCCATCGCTTTTTCCTTATGGCTCTTGTTCGGTCGTTTCAGCCAGCCCACCCGGCCGTATAGACCCATCATGACAACATCCAGTGCATCGGTCGGGAAATCCCAATCCACGGATCCGCGCTGCGGCACATAGCCGACACGGGTCTTGGTTTTGCTTAAGCTTGATCCAAAGAATGACACATTCCCGGACAGCTTGGGGTGAAGCTCCAGCATGACCTTTAACAGCGTTGATTTACCGGCGCCGTTTGGCCCGACAATGCTGGTTAAAGAGCCTTGTTCCACATGAAAGGAGACATGGTGGAGCACTTTATTTTTACGATAGGATGCATTAAGGTCTTGAACTTGAAGTACAGACATGTTATTCACCACTTCCTGTTAATGCATGATAGATGGTTTCGACATTATGACGATACATTCCGACATAAGTTCCTTCCGTTGTTCCCGCTTCGCCCATGGCATCGGAGAAAAGCTCTCCTCCAAGCTTTATATCCTGCCCATTCTTGGCAGCACCTTCAATAACGGCATTAATGGAAGCTGGATTGACGCTGCTCTCAACGAATACGGCAGGCACCTTGTGCTGCAGCAGGATATCGATTGTTCCGTTAATGTCCGAGAGGCCGATTTCATCCTCCGTACTCAATCCTTGCAGTCCAACTACCTCCAGACCATGCAAGCGGCCGAAATACCCAAAGGCATCATGAGCGGTAACCATCACCCGCTGTTCTTCCGGAATTTGACTCAACTTATCCTTGGCCTCGGCTTTCAATTCATCCAGCTGGGCAAAATACTTCTGCTTGTTCTCTTCAAAAAAGTCAGCATCATTCGGAGCAAGGGACTTCAGCTCCTCTACAGCCGAATCCAAAGACACTTTCCACAAATCGATGTCAAACCACACATGGGGATCAATGGCCTGTGTATCATCCTGCAGCAATTGATCCTTCGGGATGGCATCTGCAATCGCCAGTACAGGTTTGTTCTTACCGATCTGTTCGAATATTTCCGTCATGTTGCCTTCGAGATGAAGCCCGCTATAGAAAATAACATCGCCACTATCCAGTTTCTTGATGTCGCCTTGGGTAGCATTATATAAATGCGGATCGACGCCAGGCCCCATCAAGCTCAGTACCTCGACCCGATCTCCCCCTATAACGGAGATGGGTTCCGCAATCTGTCCAATGGTTGTAACCACTCGGATTTTCTTATCCCCTTGTTCACCCGCTGTTCCTTCCAGCTTCACTTCTCCCGAAGCGCACGCGGTTAACACCAGCAGCAAACTCAGAATGGCGGCTGCCCCTAATAATATCCTGTTTCTTCTAGTCCTCTTCTTCATCTTCTTCTCCTCCACTCCACATCAATAATGAGTTTGCTCAATCCTTAGACGATCCCGGACATTCTCCAACCTCGTCCTGCCTTGATCCAATTATTTTGCTCTAATGCAACTTTAGTTCCTATGTACAAAAAATAATCCATCTTTAAGATTTTGTCAATGGAATTTTATATTTTTTCAGATCTCCTTCTAATGGGTTTCTCCATTTCTTCTTGATTTCATTGAGAATATTCGTACATATATAGCTTGTTTTTCGTTAAGGAAAAATATTTAGCTGCATATAAAATATTTTGGGTGTGAGATTTTCTGTTACCTTACAGACAGAAAAAGACGACTTCCCAATATGAGAAATCGTCTTTTCTTTAGTTATATTCCCGCTATCGCTAAAACTCTACACTACGAACTTTCGAATAAACCCTCAAATGTCATAATCCATCCACTTGTTATCCAAAAAATCGGATGTGCGCAAATTTGGTTTTGATTCGATCGAGTTTCTTCTTGGCGGAGCTGCGATGATCAGGCATCAGCTTCACATTTGCCAAAGCACCGATCGTTTCGACCACTTCATCGATCGATAGATGATCCGTGTCGATATGATGCTGAAACACTTCATTCGAGAATCCGCTGATACACCGGTCAATTTGTTGTGCGGCCCATGAATTTGAACCTTCTCCTCTGCTCCGCAGCCGTCTAAGGAGCACTTCCTTGGAAGCGCACAATGTAAAATGCTCTACTTTCACGCCATCAAGTCTCAAATTACCAACGATTTCATCGAAATATTCCGCGTTTGTAATGGTCATCGGAGCAATGATCAATTGATCCGATTCCTGGTCCATATACTTAAACATGGAGTAATTAAACTCCCTCCACATCGGATAATGCTGAAAGTCATCGCGTTTGGCATCTCTTGGCACATTATCGCGAATGAAGTAACCTGCATTTTCCGGATCGTACACGTACGAGTTCGGGATTCTTCGCTGAAGCTCATGCGCAGCCTGGGTCTTCCCCGAACCGAATGCGCCGTTAACCCATATAATCATTGAGGAATCCCCCTTCTAACTAATCCTTCCGCAGAAAATCCGGCATACGAGTCAATGTTTTTCCATGATCGCGGACAAAACCGTATTGCTCATACAGACCATGGGCATCCCGCGTTGCCAATATACCGAATACATTTCGGTAATCCTCGTGGGTCGTAATCGTTTCGATTAATTTCTTCCCCACGCCAATTCCACGATATGCCTCATCCACAAATACATCACACAGCCAATAGACGGTTGCGCCATCACTTACCACGCGAGCAAAACCGATCTGTCGGTTGGCGTAATATGCCCCGAAGCACGTAGAACCTTCTAACGATGTTTTGATTTTTTGGTCAGAACGCTCGTTAGCCCAGTAGCTTCGCCGCAAAAAATGTACAATGGCATCCAAATCCAACAGCGAAGGGTCGCTGCTGATAAGGACCTGCTTCATATCAATGTCCGACATCGCACCCACCTAGTCCTTTATCCCGGAGCCAAATCCAATGACGTAGCCGTCTGGATCTTGAATCGCAAAATCCTTCCACACGCCCCAGTCCGCTTCCATGAATACAGGTTCCTGTGCCACTTCGGCCCCCCTGGAGGTCAGTTCTTCATACAACGCATCCAAATCATAATGTGTACCCACGTAAGCGTATGTATCCCAGCGCGTCGCATGGTCCTTCCCCGCTGGATTGGGTGTGACATCAGCGCGGGATTCCGCCTGAATCAGCTTGAATCCGAGCGCAAAATCATCCCTTACCGCCCATACGTCATTCACTTCACAACCCAGTACTTCTTCATAGAACTGTTTGGAACGGGTAAGATCGGATACCAATCGAACTTGGACTGAGAATTGAATCTTACTCATAAGATCATCTCCGACTAGTTTTACTCCATATTACAACCGTCCAATTCGCATAACAAGAGCTTTTCGTCAGCTTATTTTCAAGGCTATTTTTTTTCGTAATATTTTTGCAAGATCGGCGCGACTTTGTTCACCACATACCCGCTGCCTCCCCGATCTTCAACATGCTCTATCATCATTGCAAGGAGGAGCTTGGACTCCCTCGTGTCAAACGCAACGAACCATCCGTTCTCCTGTCCTTTTTCGCCTTTGCTGATTTTCAGTTCGGCGGTTCCCGTCTTCCCTGCAAGCTCAATGCCCGATAGATCAGCGCCGTGTCCGCTGCCTTTTGGATCCTGAACCACATCGACGAGCATACGCTTGATGATTCCGGCAGTGTGGGCATCCAACACCTCTCTTGTCTTCTGAGGCTTGTTCTCCTGCTCTGATAAATTCAGTACAGGCTGAATCAGCTTCCCGCCATTAATGAAGGGAGTATAGGCCAATGCCAAATGTAAAGGGCTCATGAGCACTTCCCCTTGACCATATCCGGAATCCGCAAGTTGAATATCATTTTTTATGCCCTCATTAGCCAAGCTTGCTTTCGGGAAAGGGAATTGAAGCGGCAATCCCTCCTCGAATCCGAATTTTACTGCTTCCTTCAGAAAAGGTTCCGCACCGATCTCCAATGCTTCCTGCGCCAGATAAATGTTATCTGAATACACAAGAGCATCTCTCAGATTCAGGACGGGTACTTCCTTCACGCGTGTTACGTAATAATTTCCCCAGCTCGGGTCTTTGGACCAACGCAAGCCGTTGATCTCCCTGACCTTTCCAGGAGTAGTAACCCCAAGCTTCAGACCAACCGCTGCCGTGATCGGTTTAAATACCGAGCCCGGAGCGTACAGCTTCGTGAATCGATTCAATAGCGGTTTATCCGGATTGTGGTTCCACTCATCCCACTGCTCTGTCGATAATCCAACAATGAAAGCATTGGGATCATAGGACGGGCTGTTAACCAATGCCAAGATTTCTCCGGTCCTGGGGTTGATGGCGGCTGCGGTACCTGCATCCTCACGAAATGAAGCAAATATGGATTTTTGAAGTTCAGCATCAATGGTTAAACGAATATCCTGACCATCTACTGCTTCCTTCTCGGCTACGATTTCTTTGACCTTACCCGAGGAATCCACGATCGATATCCGCTTACCGTCCCGGCCATTCAGCACTTCATTATATACCTGCTCGGATCCTGATTTGCCGATAAGTTCAGTCGGTCCATACTGCGCCTCGGGCGCATTGGCCAAATCCTCCTTTGTCACTTGTCGGATGTAGCCTGTTAGATGTGCTGCCGCCGCGCCGTAAGGGTAGACTCGAGCACGTTCCTTCTTCTTTACAACGCCTGGCAGATCACTGTAATCCATTCTGCCCTGCTGGGCATTCAGGTTCAGGATAGGTACGAAAAGATCGTCTTTCACCCACGGCGCATCAAGCTTACGCTTCATAATCTCGGTCGAAATTTCCAGGCGTTCAGCTAATTCAACCAAGGTCTGTTCTCCATCGGCGCCGAGCTTACCGGGAACGATACCGATGACCTCAATCGTGCCATTAATGGCCAGACCGTGACCGTTACGATCCAAAATCTCGCCCCTGCTGGATGGTAACGTCTGCACGTTCACCTTATCCCCGAAATCCATAGCCGGCAATATCAAGGAAGGTTGCCACACCATTCGCCAAGACAGATTCTCAGCCTCGGTTGGATCGTCCTCTTTTAATAGCTCAAACGAACCTTCTGCCTGCACCCGACCTGCCGATGTTTCCAATTGGATATGATAGGGATAGAACACCCGCTCATCCCTTGTTTCGCTTGCTTCCTGAGCCGTAAAGTCTGTCGTGATGGTGAGGTCTTCTGCTCCAATCCCCTCATAAATGTTCCGAAATCGTGTTATAAAATCCTCTTTTGTCATCTTTTGTCTGGACTCCAGTGACAGCACATCATACATCGATTCGTAGCTGCCCTGCTCCCACCATTCCACATACTGTTTCACAATTTCTCGCGGATCCGATTCCTTGATTCGGTCACAACCCGTAAGGATTACCATCACAATCAGGCACAAGAAGAGCCATGTCCATTTTAAATGCATCGATCCCACTCCTCAACCCCCGTATTAATCGTCATTACATCGTTCTCCTAACGATGAAAATGACCATGATCAGCACACAATCCATTCCAATCAACATCAACAGCAATATCGAACCAAAGCAAGCTGCATTGTAGAGTATACTTATAGCATATTGTTGTGAGAATGCATGTTTTCCGGCTCTGTACCCGTACAGATCGAATGGAGGTATAACAAGATATGAAATACACCGACATTATTCAGTCAGTTGAACGCCAAATACTGGACGGTTTATTGAAACCCGGCAGCAAACTGCCATCCATCCGCGCTTTGACAGAATCCTATTCATGCAGTAAAAATACAGCCATACGGGCCTATGCTGAATTGGAAAAGAGACATATTATCTATGCTGTTCCCAAGAGTGGTTACTATGTCGTGGAGGGCAGAGGAAACATAGCCCCCTCGAACCCCGCGGACCAAGTGATCGATTTTCGATCTGCGGGACCTGATAAAACGGTCATGCCCTACCGAGACTTTCAGCATTGCATGAACCAAGCGATTGAAATATATCAAGAAGAGTTATTTACCTATTCCCAAATTCCGGGTTTGCAGTCAGTTCGTGTTGAGTTAGCCCGGCATTTACTCGACTTGCAGGTCTTCACGGCTCCTGAAAGGATCTTTGTTGTGTCCGGTTCGCAGCAAGCGCTGCATCTGCTGGTCTCCCTTCCTTTTCCTAACGGAAAGAACAATATTTGTGTGGAGCAGCCCACGCACTTTAGCATGATGGACTCCCTCAAGATTCATCAAGCCGTGACATACGGGATTGAGGTTACGAAGAACGGCATCGACTTTGGGCGGTTGGAGGACATTTTTAAAACTAGGGATATCAAGTTTTTCTATACGGTCTCAAGGTTCCATAACCCTACAGGCTACAGTTACTCCAATGTGGAGAAGAAGAGGATTGTAGAGCTTGCGCAGAAGTATGATGTCTATATCATCGAGGATGATTATATGGGAGATTTGGATCCGGATTCGAAACATGATCCGATGTTTGCCTTCGATCCCTCTGGCAGGGTGATCTACACGAAGAGCTTTTCCAAAGTCATGCTCCCCGGACTACGGCTGGGCTTGGCTGTGATCCCCGAAGCGATGAGTGAAATATTCCAGCGGGCAAAGCACGCGGCGGACATACACAGTCCGGTGCTCATGCAAGGCGCCCTCGAAATTTATCTGAAGAACGGGATGTTCCGAGCACATATTCAGAGGATGAGGCAAACCTATAGTAAAAAAGGGGCTCTGCTCCAGCAGGCTTACCAAACTCACCTGCCGCCCTTCTTATCCTTTACAGGTTCGCCATCCGGATTTTATTCCACGATCCAGCTGCCAGAACCATTAAAAGCATATCAATTGGTTAACTATCTGGAGAATGAGAACGTGTATGTTCAGGATGCCAGCAGCATGTTCTTGCCTGAGTTTAAGAACGAATCCATGATACGACTAAGCGTATCTCAGGTGAAGGAGGAACTCATCGAAATCGGTGTTCAGAAAATTGCGGAAGGAGCCGCTAAATTGTTGAAGAGACGCAGCGAGGTGAGGTTCATCTAGTCGGTCCAAGCCGCAAGCGACCGGACCGACTGATGAAATAGGTTTAAGCGATGGGAGTACCATTCGGCAGATCAACATCCGGTTTCAGAAGCACGACGTCTCCCTGCTCCGGTACCCCGCCGAGGACAAGCACTTCGGATTGATAGCCAGCTATGCGTCTAGGCGGAAAATTGACGATAGCGACAACTTGATTACCTATGATGGTGTCCGCATCATATCGATTCGTAATCTGGGCACTGGTGCGCTTGATCCCGAGCGGGCCGAAATCAATCTTCATTTTGATGGCGGGAACGCGCGCTTCCGGGAATGGCTCTGCTTCCACGATCGTTCCGATCCGAATATCCAGTTTGGTAAAATCTTCGATGGTTGCCATGACTATAGATCTCCTTACAGCTAGGTTATGAAGCAATAAGACGATGCTTCACAACACGAATTTTATGTACCATCTTATCATCTGCGTTTCCGGGTATTCAAGTGACAGATTGGTTTAGCATGTTCTATGCCGCTGAGGATCAGCTGGAGAACTGAAATAAAGTGAATCATTCGGTTCCTTCTATACTTGCTCATTCTCCATAAGCTTCCTCCAATTCTGATGCTGCCTGTAAACCTTATCCCATATCAGGTCCCGCTCGATCATCGAATAGTTGACGAGCGGCTCATGAAATATGTCCGCCAGGAGCTCGAACCATTCCGACTTCGATGAAATCTCTATCTTATCCAGGGTATTGCCGCTCCACTTTCTCCATATGCAGCCTTTGAGCTCGTTCATGCCCTGCTCGTGCCGTTGCCTAACAATGAACAGCTCCATCCACGGGGATTCCGGTGATCGGCTATAAAATGCATGGTTTGATTTAAATAGTTCCAAGCTGTTCACAACATCAGGGGCATAATCTACGCCTACATATGAATAATGGGGATCATGGATCAACCTCCAGCCATCATCGGTTATGCGAGACGGCTCAAGCGTATATTGAAAAGGTCCCTGTATGTATTCCCCGAATTTCAATGGGATCGGTTCCCATGGCATATCGCCAAGACCGACATCCACGAGCCATCGCTCTTCTTCCCCAAGTTGTTCATTCAATAAACTTACCGTTATCCCGAGATGGAAGCCGTTAATCCGCGGTTCTTGCCCTAATGGCTGTACTCCTGCCCGATGCCAATATGCCTTATAACCTAAGGCTCGAAGAAGCGCGCTAAAGGCTCCATTCAGATGAAAACAATAACCGCTTCGTTGATGGATCATAAGTTGTACGGATTCCTGTATATCGATGGATGTCGGTTTCCCAGCAAAAATATCCAAGGTCTGCCAAGGTATTCGTGCGACGTGGGCTTTATGCAGCTCGAACAAATATTCCTTCGTCGGTTCCTGAATATCCGAAATGCCTAAACGGTTTAAATATGCCCTTACCTCACTTTGGGTGATCATAGCATGCACTCCTACTTTTTTTGCTTATCATAAACAAGAAACTGACCCTTATGAAATGGTCAGTTTCAATATTTTATAAAAGACAGGTATAAACAAGCCGTGTTCAATCCATGTTCCAGGCCTTCTGCAGAAGTCGTATCCCCTTTTCCATGTCAGCTGCGTTCAAGCTTGCAAATCCCATATATAACCTCGGGAACATATTCGCATCTTGCTGATGGTTCATCCACATTTTTCGCAGGTCGTACACGATAACCCCGACGTTTGCCGCCCTCTGAATCAATTCCTCCGAGGACACTTCTTTTTTGACGATGAGCTGAATATGGAGGCCTGAATTCTGACCCGTAATTTCAACAAACCTGCCAAGATAAGCCTCAATCAACTCAATCAACTGATGATGTCTCTTCCTGTACAGATTACGCACTTTACGAATATGACGGTACCAATGCCCCTGTTCAAAAAACGCGGTCATTGCCCACTGTTCCACGCGTGAAGGGGCAAAGAATACTTCCTGACGTTTGTGGGATATGTGATTCAGCAGCGCCGGTGGCAGAACGAGATAGTTCATACGCAGTGTCGGAGTCAGCACTTTCGAGAACGTGCCAGCGTATATGACCCGCCCGTTATGATCTAACCCTTGCAGGGAAGGAATCGGTTTTCCCTGGTAACGAAACTCACCGTCATAATCGTCCTCGATAATGTATGCATTTCTGGTATTGGCCCACTCCAGTAATCGTTCCCGCTCCGGATAAGGCATGATGCTTCCCGTCGGGAATTGGTGAGATGGCGTTACATATACGAGCTGTGCGTGGCTGCTCTCCAGCTGGTCAAGCGAGATTCCCTTATCACTAAGCGTAATCGGAAGTAAATCACAGCCATTCAAGTGAAATTGATCTCGTACCAAGCTGTAACCCGGCTCCTCAACCGCAATCTGCTTAAGTCCTGGAAGTACTCTCGTAAGTAGCCCCATGCTATAGGCCGTGCCGGCGCCGATCACAATTTGATCAGGTGTTGAAATAACCCCTCTGGAATTTCGCAGATATTCCGAAACCACGGTGCGAAGCCCGTATTCGCCCTGCGGATCCCCATACATTCCCATTTCACTCACGTGCTGTTCCAGCGCTTCCTTGAGCATTTTATTCCAGGTTCGTACCGGAAAAGACGCTTGATCTAATCGAGTGGGATTAAAGTCAATAACGCCTTGATCTTGATTCAAGTGCCCGTTGGAATGCATAACTGACATCGTTGTTATAGAGGGGGTCTGCTGTTGATGATGGTGAGATAGTTCCTTGTATGGATTTATGACATATAGCCCCGACCTCGGTTTGCTGATCACATACCCTTCTGACGTTAACATTTGATAAGCCGTCTCGATCGGCGTTTTGCTTATATTGAGCTGAAGCTGGAGGGCACGAACGGAAGGCAATCGTTGTCCGTCGGGAATGTCCCCATTACGGATACCCTCACGAATTTGCAGATATAACTGCTGGTATAATGGGAACTCGCTTTGCTCCGGTAGAAGAATATCAAACAAGTGGGACCACCTCAGGCATTATATTAATAAAATTTACTGTCGTAATGGTAGGTATGTTTAATGAATTATACATGAAACTCAGCCCATGTAGCGCATCCTATTTCACGAATCGCTTCATTCGGTAACACAACCTTCAGTATATCTGACTTTCATAAACAGATAAAAACTGACCATTTCTGTATGGTCAGTTTTGTCTTAAGCTAACGTTAAATTGGATGTATCTCAATATGAATCTATTACGTTATGAAAGGACGTATGATCCTATGTCTCATCCCCTCCATCTCCAACAAAAGATCGGCCAGGGTTTAACGCCTCTCCAATTCATGGAGAATATGAAGATTCGGGAAATGAAATTGAGCAAAATCCCAAATACGAAGGAACTATTCAGACAAGTATATGATCGCTTCCAGTGGGAGAACAAAGAGACTGAGCGATTCTTCACTTCTGAGCGAAACCCATTCAACCATCTGCACTGCCTGATTCTTTGTACGGATTGGTGCCCGGATGTCATATGGAATGTTCCTGTCCTATTCAAAATATTGGAATATAGCCGAATCCCGTCCGACGTGCTCATCATGGAAGATCATATGGAAACAATGGACCTATTTCTAACGGATGGCGGACGCGCACAGCCGATTGCTGTCTTCCTCCATGCAAGCACAGGAGAAGTACTCGGAACTTGGGGCGCTCGACCGGCGTACATCCAGAACGTCATGGACGAATTCAAGAGGAACCACCCCGATAAACAAGCTGCATCCTATCAAGAACAACTGGACCAAACGTACATGAAGATCGGAGAGCTCTACCATGACGGTAATGAATATCAGAGGGTCATGATTCAGGAAATAAGGCAACTGCTTGCTTCGTTTATACCTGATAGAATTACCGATAATAACCTGTGACCGCGTTTGGCATAAGCGTGATCCCCTCCCCTGATGAAGGTGTATGGTTTCTGACAGTGTCAAAGTTAAAAATGAACACACAGGATGAAATATATCACAATCCCGCTGCTTAAATCTTCCTGAATATGTTATCATTACTATCGATGAAGCCTTAGGGATTCACTGTTCCGGCAGCCTTCTATTAGGGTAATTCATCAGAAGTATACCATTTCACCAAATTTCATTAACTCAGTACAAGGGAGCGAAACACTTATGACACAAAATGGAGCTCAGCGTCCGTCCCGCGTGGTGATCATCGGTACAGGAGCTGTGGGAGCAACGACTGCG
Organism: Paenibacillus sp. QJM3NY_38; assembly: GCF_056173265.1. Classification (NCBI taxonomy): domain Bacteria; kingdom Bacillati; phylum Bacillota; class Bacilli; order Caryophanales; family Paenibacillaceae; genus Paenibacillus; species Paenibacillus sp. QJM3NY_38. The sequence goes on along the minus strand of NZ_CM149665.1, from coordinate 3,668,269 downwards.
TACACCTTATTCTTACGCGAAAGAGTATCTGAACTGGTATTAATCGATGCGAACCATGACAAAGCGCTTGGTGAAGCCTTGGATATGAATCACGGCCTCCCCTTTGCCGGAGGCGTCAAGCTGTGGGCTGGAGATTACAGCGATTGCAAGGATGCCGACATCATTGTCATTGCCGCAGGTTCCAACCAAAGACCTGGCGAGACGCGAATTGACTTATTAAAGCGAAATACGGCGATATTTGACGATATTATCCAAAACATCGTGAAATACAATGACCACGGCATCATTCTTGTGGCTACGAATCCGGTGGATATTCTGTCCTACGTCACGTTGAAGAAGAGCGGATTCCCGGTCAATCGCGTGATCGGCTCCGGTACCTTGCTGGATAGCGCCCGTTTCCGGTATTTAATTGGTCAAAACAAAGGCATTAATCCGCGCAGCATTCACGCCCATATCGTCGGGGAACACGGTGATTCCGAATTGCCGCTTTGGAGCATTGCCAACATCGCGGGGATCGGAATCGATCTGACTGACGGTGAAAAAGAAGATATTTTCGACCGCACCAAGAATGCGGCTTATGAAATCATTAACGCCAAGGGTTCCACCTCCTATGCAATCGCGTTGGCACTCGATCGGATCATCGTCTCCATTTTGCAAAACGAAGGTTCCGTTCTCAATGTATCCACGCTGCTCACGGACTACCACGGTGTGTCTGATGTATACTTAGGCGTGCCTTGTGTGGTTGATCGTACAGGCGTTCGGGAAATTCTGAATCTCGAGTTTAATGACGAGGAATTAACCCAATTTCATGCATCTGCTAACAAACTGAAAGAGCAGATCTCCAACATTTTCGAATAAAACAAAGCAAGGCTTTCCGGATGTGTGATTCGGGAAGCCTTGTTCTTTTGGCTGAGGTGCGATGACCTTACGATGTAGCTAGACAATCAGTTCGTGGCATAAATAGAAAAGGCGCTGTAAAGCAGAAGCAATCCCATCGATATATTAAACGGGCGCTCATATCGAGATAACAGATGCTGGAACAGCGAACCGAATAGCGCCCAGGTCATGTTGGCACAAATGCCGACGATCGTGAGCAAGAACGAGTAGGATATCAACTGGGCATGGGAAGTAGAGATCGGCATGACAAAGGTCAATACAGCTGTTATCCCGTATAAAATAACCTTCGGATTCATGAACTGGAAGATGAACCCGAAATAAAAGGTATTGAATCCACGAGCCTTATCATCTGCATGAGAGGGCTTGCTCTGCATGATTTTTATGGCAAGATAGATCAGATACACGCATCCGATGATATTCATAACAAACCTGATCTTCGGGATGAATGGATATAATACCAGATTGAAATAGCTGGACAACAGCATAATGACCAAGCATCCAGCTGCTACCCCTCCGATAAAGCGCATCGTTTTCTTAAATCCGTGGCTCCGTGCATTCGTCATCGAAATGATGTTGTTGGGTCCGGGCGTAAATGAAGCGACAATCGCATAGGTAAGCAGCGAAACGATGAACACGCGCTCCCTCCTTTCGCGTATGTTATAGTAGTAATAATTGTACGTTATAGCGTCTGTACGTTATGATTATACAATATGTATGTTATAACGCACAATCCAAAAAAGGCGGTGTTTGATGTTGAAGCCGATTCATTTAGTATTGGCGAATAATATGAAGCTGCTAAGGGAGCAAAGGAAGCTAAGCCTGGATAAAGTCGCGGAGATGACCGGAATCAGCAAAACGATGCTGGGCCAGATCGAACGAGGAGAATCGAGTCCCTCTATTACAACCGTCTGGAAAATCGCGAACGGGTTAAAGCTCTCTTTTACGTCTTTGATTAATGAGCCTCAATCCGAAACGGTCGTGGTATCTCAAGAAGAGGTGCAAGCGCTGGTGGAGGATCACGGAAAAGTTCGAATTTATCCTTATTTCCCTTTTGAGGAAGGGCGGCGCTTTGAAATGTATTCGTTAGAAATGGACTGTGGCGGTTATTTAAGTGCAGAGGCTCACATTGAGGGGACGGAAGAATTTATTACTGTTTTCGAAGGAGAGCTCACCATTCGTGTCGAAAACGAGGAATATACGGTGACTCCTGGTAAATCCATTCGATTTAAGGCCGATAAACCGCATGTTTACCATAACTCCGGCGCCTCCATGAACCGATTAAGTATGGTGATCCATTATTCCAAATGAAAAAGCCGCAGCCCCTTCATAAGAGGGAGCTGCGGCTTCGTATAATAGTACTACGTTCATCTACGGAGTGAGTTCGTACTGACTACCCCGTAACGGGACAACCACTTGCGCCCCAGCAGACCTACGGCACGGTCCGTTATGAACCCCATCAATCCCAGACAAATCAAACCGACAAAAATCCAATCCGTACGGAAGAACAAACGTGAATTCCAGATCAGATACCCCACGCCTTCATTCGAAGCAATCATCTCTGCCCCGATAATCGCCATGAACGAGGTTCCCATGGCAAGCCGGATGCCGGTGAACATAAATGGGATCGTTGCAGGAATGATGACATGTTGCACAATCTGCCACTCGGATGCCCCCATGCTGCGGGCGGAGCGAATCTTATCCTCTTCTACGGATAACACACCCGTCAACGTATTTATTACCACAATAAAGAAGGTTGCATACATAATAAGCATAACTTTCGATGTTTCCCCGATGCCGAACCAGACCAGAAACAAGGTGATGAAGGCAATCGGCGGAATGAACCGGATGAAATTGAGGAACGGTTCGGCGAAAGCGCGGATCGGCCCCACCTTCCCGATGATGAGTCCGGCCGGAATTGCAATCAGACTACCAAGGGTCCAGCCGAGCAGCACCCGGTATGAACTGATCCCGATATACTGAATCAGGGTGCCGTCCATCAACAATTCATATCCGCCCTTGGCGGTATAGATAGGACCCGGCAGAATTTCGGGCCCATACGCAAGGGAAAGCAAATGCCAGACGGCAAGACCAGCAATCCACACCAAGATATGAAGCGACCATTTCTTAATTTTCTTGCTCATGGGTTCCCTTCCTCTCTACTCGTCAAAATGCGATTGAATTTGGTTATACAGCGCATGGAAAGCCGGATCAGATATATCTCTCGGATAGGCGAGAGGCACCTCGTAGATATCCGTTATTTTTGAGGATGGACCCGCTGACATGATGCCGATACGTCCTCCGAGTAGAAGAGCTTCCTGAATATCGTGCGTCACGAAGATGACGGTTTTATCCGTGTCCTGCCATATGCGTACCAACTCTCTTTGCATCGTCCGTCTTGTCATCGCATCCAATGCGCCGAATGGTTCATCCATGAGCAAAATCGCTGGATCATTGGACAATACCCTTGCCAGCTGTACCCGTTGTTTCATACCGCCTGACAGTTCGCGTGGATATTTGCTCTCATGCCCCGCAAGACCCACTATCGTAATAAACTGACTGGATATGTCCTTTCGCTTCGCTGAAGGTATTCGCTTCATCCGAAGTCCAAATTCCACATTTTCTCTTACGGTCAGCCATGGGAACAAGGAGGAGTCGGCTTGCTGAAATACGACGGCACGATCCTGGCCCGGACGGTCCACCTCCTTCTCGCCTACTCTCACCTGACCCGAAGTCTTGGATACAAAGCCGGCGATCAGACCAAGCAGCGTCGACTTGCCGCACCCGCTTGGACCCAGCAGAACAAAGAACTCGCCGCCTTTTACCGCCAAGTTGACGTCCTGGATAATATAGTGCAAGTCACCTGCCGAGGTTTGCTGTGCGTAACTTTTATTCAACTGTTCAATATGGATTTCATTCTGCCTTGACGCTGCTCTCATCGTCTTCATCTCCTCACTTCAGTTCAATGACTCGATCCGGGAATGCTTCCCTCACCAAATCCAGATTCAATTTCTCGTTCAGCTCGAAATCCTTTTCGATGATGCCGTTATCCACCATATATTCCTTCTGTCCCCGTAATCCTTCGTAGGCTTTTTCCGTAAAACCAAGATTCCATGGATTCTTCGGCAGATCCTTTAGCGTCGCTTCTCTCGGCTGCTTGACTTCTTCATACATCAGATCCGCCGTTTCCTCCGGATGCGCCTGGGCATAAGCTGACGCCTCATCCAGCGCTTTCAACAGCGCTACGAAACCTTTCTTGTTGCCGTTGAGCAATTCATTCGAAGCGATCAATCCGGTACCAAGCCTTACGGGTGTCTTAGACATATCCGACATTTCTTTGGCTTCGGTAAGCGCACCGAACTTCTCGTTCAGCACTGCTCCATATACCCAGGCGGCGTCAATGTCGCCTTTTTTGAGAGCTACATACGCCTCGTCGAAACCTCCCTGTCCGATCAGCTCCACGTCCGAGAGCGCAACTCCGTTTTCGGCCAAATACACATCCCATAGATAGGGGATGAAAGTGCCTCTTGAGAAACTTAACCTTTTCCCCTTGAGATCCGCAGCGCTTCCAATCTCTTTACGAACGAACAGCTTCCATTCGCTCGCACTTAAATCCGTTGCCGTTCCTGATGAAGCAAAGATGGAGTAATCGCCTTTGCTGACAGCGTTCAGGAGCGGGAAGTCCGCTCCGAACGCAACGTCTACCTGTTTAATGAATAAGGAGTTCACGCCTTCAGCCGGCGTAGCGAAGTTTACCAATTCGGCATCAATTCCGTGTTTGTCGAAGAAACCCTTGCTCTTTGCTACACGAAACACGGTATTGGTTGAAATGTCTGCGATTTTCAGTTTGAGCCGATTCCCCTGCTGCTCACCCGAAGCATTGCCGCACCCGCTTAGCATACTCATGATAAGAATTACCGACAGCAGCCGAAAACTCCATTGCTTCAAAGATTGATGTCTACTCATCTCGATCCCTCTCTTTATGCACGACTTCATCCGTTCTGGCCACGCAAAGCGCGCCCTCACCGTATGAGATTGTACCTTCGACTTCCACACTTGTAACGGCACCTCTCGGCGCGGCGCCCGGCAGACGGTAATCGGCAACATCCAGCGGGGCAATCTCCGTCTCAACGGGCAATTCAAGCTGAGGAACCCATTCATATGGAACCCGGTATGCGCGATAGACCATGTTGGAGTTGCGGCTGTTTTTATAAGGCGAAATATATTCCCACACCAGCTCGAAAGCTCGTGTCACTTCGAATATTCGTCCGTCAGCCCCTTCGGTAATCAGGGTGTTGCCATTGGGTAGCCGCTGTGCCGAGCTTATATACGGGCTGTAAAAGCGGTAAGAGTCAAGCGGAGCCTGGAATCCGGCTTCCGTCGGCGTATATTGCCATTCAATCTCTAAAGTCACGGGGTTGATTTCCAGGATGCGCGAATGGTCACGCCGAGCTATTTTCAAACCATCCGCCGCTTCCGGATTCGGCTTTCCGTAACCGCCCCAGCCCCCATTATCAAAGATCAAAATGTTACCCTCGCCCGGAAGGCCCTGCGGTATGAGATGGGCATGATGCTGGCCGATAATCCAGCCGATATGCTTCGTTTCCTCCGTGGAATAATCCGGGCCAAGCTTCCAGACGATGTCCCCGGTTTTTTTATCAATGATGGCAATAATATTCGTTTCTCTGGCATCCCAGATTATATTATCGGGATGAAAGCGTTCGTCTCCCGCATCATAAAATCGGTTAGGCCCGAGCACCGAAGCCGAATTAATGTGCATCCAATCGCCCGCATGAGCTCCAAAGCCGCGGGTGTTCGGATCGCGGGATAATGCGAGCTTTGCATCCTCATCAAATCCCAGTTCATCAAAGTGATCGCAGACAGCCCATTCCCACACCACTTTTCCTTCCCAATCCACTTCGATGATCGTATCATCCAGCAGCTCGATGTCGGATATCTCGGGACGCTTCACATTCTTGTGGGCCAGAATGAGCGTATTTCCCGAATCCACCTTCGGATTTTGCCCTGGAACATAATAACCGACGGGATTGCCCTCACGCTGAAAATCGTGATGCTGGCGTGCCATCCACTGCGGCGGATGCCCCGGATCCTCTATGTATTCATAACGGTCAAATTTCCAGACGATATTGCCGTCCCAGTCGACCTGCACCAGATTGGTTTCATCCTGAAACCCGTATTTCGGGTCGCGCTCGGAGGTGCTTCCCAGCACGTGACCACCCGGAAACAGCTTGTTGGGAAATCCTCGAAGCCCTTTCCACAGATGAACCTCTCTCCCATTCATGTCAATGAGGAGAGCTCCTGTATCCGCTGCTTGATATATCGTGTAACCGCTCCAAGTCTTCTTCGGATTATAAACCGTTGTACCTGTTGGATAAATCGTCGGGTGTCCCATCGTCACAACTTCCTTTCAAATTTGATTTAGTAAGAAATAAAGGCATTTGAACGTTTCACGGAGCCACGATTACCTTGTGCATTTCTTTCGTTTGGCTCGGTAAATATTGCACAATGTTGAAGCACGGAATCCGAGAAACCTTCAAGATGTTCATTGAGCTGTTTAAAATAATGAATGAGTTCCCTGAGCTCCTCGTGCGAGAATGCGCCGAAGATGAGGTCAATCATATACCCGCCAACATTTTCATTACGCTGCAGCATCTCTCTTCCTGCTTCTGTAATATCTAAGGCAATCGCTCTCCGGTCCGTCTTGCTACGCCTTCTGATCGCGAACCCGGAAGTCTCCAGCTTGTCGCATATCGCCGTTACAGCTCCGGATGTGAAGTCGAGTTGTTCCGCCAGCTCGCCAAGCCTCTGCTCTCCATTCCGGAATATCGTGTTGAGAATCAACAAGCCTGGCAAGGATATGCCTTCTACCGAAATCTTGTCACGTTCTTTGACAAACCTGCGTACCACTTTGCGAAAATGCCAATCGGCCTCCTCCAATAAGTCCCAATTCTTATCTTCCATGTCGCTCCTTTCTCGGGTCATGAACCTCCGTTTGCCGGTCCGAATCCCCCATCGTTAGCTCTTGAAAATACAGAAAGACCCCCATCTACCCCTTTCGTCGTACGAACGACAAAGGAGTAAACAGGAGCCTTTGGTGGACCAATCGGCTGACATTATCCTTCAATGCTAAGATAATGAATGATCATTTAATGATGACTGAAGGGTGATTCCTGTGGCTAGATTAAACCAATTAATTCCACCTGTCAAGTAGGAATTAATCAAAGTTCATTCAGGAAGAAATGATTAGCATTATAAAAATGACAACCGCGCACCCATTTGACGGATATGGTTGACGTCCGCAAACAAGATAAAATAATTGTAGAACGTTTCCCCGATCAGGACAGGGCGGGGGTATCTTATGATTAGAGCGGACTGCTTATTCATCTCTGCTGGCTGGTCGACTGACGGGAAGATGAAACATGCGTCTTGATGTTGCACCTTCACATGGATAATAGTTGGTGATGAGCCGTAAGGCATTAATGGATGGAAAGCTTCGGCGTGGCATACTCCGGTAATAGGGTCACTTGAGGAAATCGCGGATACCTGAAAAAAACCGTCGGCCCCTTCGTATCTTTCTTCGCTTACCTGACGCCAGTTTGCAGGATATGGAAAAGATACCCGGTAAACGAGGCTGGTGAAAATGTTTTCCGGAAGCCTTCTTGCACGAGGAGACCACTGCACGGCGGTAATACGCCCGCCGCTGACAACGTTCACCGGCATCTGATCCCTGATATCCACGATCCAGAGCTGACTAGCGCTTTCAATACCTCCGCATCCCGATAAATACGCTATTTTTGCACCATCTGGCGACCACCCGACAGGGGTGGCAAAACAGTCGGAAACCGCAATCGTCCTTTGATTCTGTCCGGTGCGGCTGTCAATCTGGATAAGAGAATAATAATATGGCTCTTCATAAGCGGTTGCGCTGTAGGCGATGTTCTGGGAATCCGGTGACCATGACGGAAAATAGTTTTTGGCGAGCGGTCCGCCTTCCAGCGTATAGACGGTTCCGGTTGCCAAATCGACAGTTGAAATTATGGAGATGCTTACACCAGGGAATGTATACAGTGCGAAGGCACCGTCCGGGGATATCCGAACGTTATGGAGCGGCCCATCCGTATTCCGTGTGATTTGTCTCCGATTTTCACCATCGCTCCGCATGCGGAAGAGCTGTGTAATGCCACTGGCATCCGGAGCCGCAAATAGAAGCTCTGTACCGGAAGGGAACCATTGGACATCGCTAACTCCAGGCTCTGAGATGGTATAACTCCGATGTGTGAACGTATCATAAACGACGATTCGGCCGTTTTTAACATACACCAGCGACCGGTTGTCAGGAGACCAGTCCAACAGCGTGTAGGGTTCGATTTGGTCGATCCTGGCTACGGTAAGCGTGGTGGTATCCAGCAAGTGGACCACATTTCCAATTCCGATAAATGCAATCCGCCTGCTGTCGGGTGACCAATAGGGAACGGAGAATTCCGCGCCAAGTCCCCGGGTAAGTCGAACATGAAGTCTATCCTGCGGTCGGTACAGCCAAATGTCGAACGATCCGGCACGATTCGATGTATAGGCGATCCACCCTTGATCTAGATCATGAGAAACAGCTTGCAAGGCCAACATCCTCTCTTGAATCATCTGATACTTCAGATATATTCAGTGGAGGACGGTTAGGCGACCGTCCCGATCGGATTTATATCGAGCTTCTTCATCCATATTTGAATGGCTCATCATGGTGTTAGTGTCGTATTTTCGAACGAGCTGTTATTTCGATATCAAGATGCCGCAATAAAAAGCCCCCAGAGCTAGAACTGAGCCAAGTATGGTATAGTTCCACGCATAATGGCCACAGTACATCGGCAGTTCTTCACAAAGTACACCAAATCCGGACCGAGGAAAGTTACGTCCATACCACGGGTATCCTGTACCTAGCAGCGTTCCTAAATAGACGAAGCCCCCCTTCTCAATGAGTAGACATTGCCCTACTACATGCAACGTGAGTATCCATGGCCTTTGTCGAATAAATTTGTACAGTATGGCCCCCATAAACAAATAAGGCAACACGGAGAAAAAAATCCCATAATAAATCCAGGAGTACTCCCTCAACCGGTCCGCCGGTTCTGCAAAGAACAAACCATAGCTTGTTGCCGTGACTATAAACGTGATCAGATAGAAACCAATGAACAAAAAAGCAGACAGGAAAACGACGTTTAACCATGGATAACGATTCTCCATAAAATCAAAATCACCCCAAATTACGATTGGTGTATTCCGTACTAAGGTTCCCAATCCGGTGACATTCAAGAAGTTCTATCATAGAGATTATCCGATCAATCCTTTAGACATTAAATTCAATTGCAGGGTTACCTGAAAACGTTGTTTCGGAATATTCGCCGATTGTGTATTCTGAGATGATTTTTGTCCAAAATGCCTGGGCTGACCGGTTTTTTTTCAACCAGGCAATACTCCACTTGCCCTTAAACATGTCGAATACTTTAAAGGCTGCTTTCTTACCCATTGCCTGCTTTCGGTATTTTTTTAAGATGAAAAATTCAGCCATGGAGTAGTTTCGAGTGGAATCCCTTGCTGTTATTATTTCTCTCACCAATATAAATCCGGCCAGCTTCCCTGATTGTATAACAAAGTAAGGATACCGCCCCTCTTCCGTCCAGTAATGGTCTAAATACTTATAATCGTACAGGCCATATTCATTAACGTCATTCTCACTCTCAGCTTCATATTTACTCATATCGTATTGATAGAGCTCCATGAGGTTACGTAATACTGTTTTCTGTTCATATGAAACCTTTAAAAGTTCCACCTGCCCACCTCCTTGATCTCTGTATGGATGTAAAAATATATTCAACATGGTGTGTATAGATCCTGCCCATATTTGAGAATTCGGCAGTCGAGGATCATTCTCTCATTGGTCATTATTTGCCTTTTTCTAGTATTGCTCACCTCCGTGATGATTGGTAGAATATAACAGTTATATTATCGTACATATATAAGGAGAGGAACACAATGACAGTTCAACAACAAGCAGCAATGGATTCCATGATCGAATGGCTGGCAAATGAACGAGAGCTCGGTCATAAGCCCAGCAAAATCGAATTAGCGGGGGAATTTGATCTTCACGACATGCATTATTATATTTTCAAATATAAGAAGACCCTGTTTGGCAAATGGCTGGTCGGTGTCTGTGGCGGTTATGAAAATCCGTCAGACACCGAGCATTGCGGACATGTATTCAGTGAGATGCAGCCCTATCATCCTGCCACGGCGGAACAGGAAGCTGTAGCCATGGTTAACATGATTCGTGAGTATTGGATGAAGCAGGCGGCACTCTATGAGGCAGGGGAAGCTCCAGAGGATAACCCGATGGACTCCAATGATTCATCCGGTATATTTAACGGCTTCGTTCTGTTGAATTCATCGGAATGCGACCTGGAGCGGATCAAAGCAAATCTTCAGCACGATTGGGATATTTCCTCTTCCCCGGAGAATGGCAGCTCCGAAGAGGAAAAGGAAGGTATTCTGGTCTTTGAAGCAGACGGCTGCATGGTCGCGGTCAGCTTCGTTGATGCTCCGGTACCGGATGGCGAGGCTGAGCATTACGCTCAAGGAAACTACCTGTGGCCAGAGGCTGTAGAGGTAACCAAAACCCATGTCAGTCAGCTTATTCTGGCCGTGTTTTCGCGTGCTGCCTCCCCGCTTGATAGCGGCAGGATGTACACCAAGCTGGCGGCGAGCTGTTTGAAACTGCCTAATGCCGTCGGCCTCTATTCATCCGGCACGGTATTTCAGCCCGAGCTCTTTGTGGAAATGGCTGAAACCATGAAATCCGACGATCTGTTTCCGCTGTTAAATCTCGTATACTTCGGGCTCGTTCGCACGGAATCCGGAGTCAATGGTTATACCTATGGACTCAGAGCCTTTGGTAAAGACGAGATCGAGGTGCTGGACAGCCAGGTACCACCTGCCGAGCTTCGCGAATTCCTGATGGATATTTCTTTATATATTGTTGAACAGAACGTCACACTAAGGGACGGGGAAACCATCGGCTTTTCGGCGGAACAAAAGCTGCCGATTATGCGTTCCGAAGGGGTTTATCTTGATGGTGACACACTTAAAATCAAGTTCTGATTCAACGTAATCTTCCACATGAAAAAGGCTCTTCAAGTCAATCAAAATAACTTGGAGAGCCTTTTAAACTCTACAGCTTGTAATGGCGATTTTCCCTTGAGTTTTTTTATAACCGGCCGAAGCTGACGCCTTGACATGACACCCAGACCCGTGCCACGTGCATCGTTTGAATGGCAATCACTCATCTTCCTCCTCGTATGTCTGCGCATGTAATATATCCTCTGCAAACTGCAGCAAGCCTTCGCTCTTCATAATGGCAATTCCCTTCTGCGCCTCGTCTCCCAGAACCACCAGGCTATCCCCGGGGCGTATATCGAATATGTCCCTGGCTTTTTTGGGAATTACGATCTGTCCTCGTTCCCCGACCCGGACCATTCCAAAAATATGTTTTCCCTTCGGACGCAGGCCGATTTCTGAATGCTTATCGGAATGATGGACCAGATCATCCAGTACCACACCATAAAGATCCGCCAAAGCTGTGCAATGCTGAATATCCGGTACGGTCTCTCCATTTTCCCATTTCGCAACGGCTTGTCTTGAAACGCCGATCTTTTCGGCAACTTCTTCTTGGGTGAATCGGTGCATCTTTCGCAATTTCTTCAAATTCATATTAATCATATGGATCACATCCTTTGTTCTCATTATAAAGTCATTTTCCGAGTTAACCAGTAATTAAGGATAACATTTCATGTTGCTTTCAGTTGCCGCAGAACAGCCTCACATAAAAAAAGCCCCCTGTCTGTAGTGACCCCCAAAAGTTAGACACGGTTATTTCATTAGGCAGCTTTCTCAAAATGAGTTCGGTACTGTACCGGACTCATTTTTAATTTTGCCTTTAACCGTTTGGTATTGTAGTATCCAATATATTTTTTTAGTTCTTCCTTAAAATGTTCCACACTTTCAAACTCTTTGTAGTACAGAAACTCCGACTTGAGAATGCCGAAGAAATTCTCTATGACGGCATTGTCGTAACAATTCCCTTTTCGTGACATGCTTTGGAGAATGCCTCTCGACTTAAGCGCATGGCGATACGGCTTCATTTGGTAATGCCATCCTTGATCTGAATGAAGGAGAAGTTGGTGTTCTTCCGGCAGACGCTTCAGTCCTGCATCCAGCATCTCGGATACTAGAGAATAGGTTGGTCGTGAACCCATGGTATAGGTGATAATTTCCCCGTTGAATAAGTCCAAAATGGGCGATAGATACAGCTTTTCTCCAAATAACTTAAACTCCGTAATGTCCGTCACCCATTTCTCATTTGGCGCCCCAGCCGTGAACTGGCGGTCCAGATGATTCGGTGCAATCTTGCCGACGGTCCCTTTATATGACTTATACTTTTTCATGCGAACCAGGCATTGAAGGCCCATCTTCTTCATGAGCCTCTGAACCTTTTTGTGGTTAACTTTCCACCCTCGGACTGCCAGTTCATCACGAATACGGCGATATCCGTAACGTCCATCATGTTCCACGTAAATGGACTGGATTTCAGCCCCCAACTCGGCATTCGGATCGGGTTGGTTCATACGCTTTATAAGGTTGTAATAGGTGCTGCGCGGGATACCAGCCAGCTGTACGAGTGCCTTCACCGGATATTTATGCCTTAGTTGCCAGACGGCTTGTGCTTTGTCTTGTTTGGTGATTTTTCCTTGTTTCGAACTAAGGCATTCAACTTTTTTAGATACTCATTTTCCATTTCAAGCTGTTTGATACGTTCTTCGAGTGCTTCGACAGACCCTTGAACTACGGATCGTCTGGTAGACGAATTGGAATTTTTCTTCATGGATGGACGCCCTTTCTTTGTTGGCTCAAGGGCTTCTAAACCGCCTGTCTCCATCTTTTTCTGCCAGGAATACAACATGGAGAAGTCCGGAAGCTTAAACAAAGCAGCGGTATCCATGAGAGAAGCGTCTGATTGAGCCATATGATTGAGTACGTCCAGTTTAAAGCTTGCCGGATAATTTGTATAGCCGTTAGTAAAAGCAGTCTCCCCATGCATCTCATAGAGCTTCAACCAATATTGGAATTGAGACTTGGTTACGCCCATTTGATTTGCGTATTCTGTCTGAGATAGAAGATCAGAGTCATACCCTTGAATTAATGCCAATTTGCTATCCTTAGTAAATTTAGTCATAAAAAAACTGCACCTCCAACTGTTAGATGTGTCTAACAATTGGGGTGCAGTTCAGTCAGAGGGAGGCTTTATTCGCAATTATGATCATCGTATTACGCCTGGATAAACAGGCTGAATTCCTGGCCGTTTTTGACCGGCTCCTGTGCCATGGTATAGCCGTGTTTAACGACTTCCTCCGGCACGTTCCGAAAAGCGGACGGACAGTCCGAAATGACCTGAAGCGTCTGCCCTTTTTTCATATCACGGAGTGTTTCGAGTGTGTAGATGACCGGGTAAGGACAAGATTCCCCCCGGAGATCCAGTGTGAAATCAACGGACATGGGTTGCATCCCCTTTCTTGAATCCTACGCCGAAGCGGTAGTTTTTTTGCCAGTATGCGGCGACAGCGAATCCGCCCCCGAGTACAAGCAGCGTAATTATCAATGCACCCGCCGGACCCATGACGGTGATCAGGTTAATAGGTGAGCCGATCTTCACGAGAAGGTTAAATACCCCCATATGATCCCATGCATATGCCAAAGTGGTTGCACCTATTATATTGCCGATAAACACGGGTAAAAAGACAACTTGTCCCTCCATCAGCCTGTACATCATGCCGGTTTCGCAACCGCCGGCCATGACAATACCCAGCCCGAAGAGCAATCCGCCGATAAAGGTGCTCGGGGCGGCAATTTTTGTAATCGGGTCCAGACCGTATACAAGAATAACGATAAGTGTAGCGACAGAGCTGACTGCCATACCGACGGCAATCGCTTTTGTCATCGTAGCCCGGCCGCTGATCCACAGATCGCGGAAAGCGGAAGTAAAGCAGATCTGGCCCCGTTCGATCAGAATACCGAATGCCGCTCCGAAAAGGGCGGCTGTTCCAAGCATCGTGCGACCAGTTGCGTAGAAATATACGATCAGCGCGATGTAGGCAAGACCTAGCACACCCCCGAATAGGGGTTGCCTGTTCTTACCCGGTTTAACGGAAGGCGCGGTACCGCCCATTTTCAGGACGGGCTTCCCTTTCCACCATCTTGTGTTAACCAACCGAGCACCTAAGAATGTGCCCGCGCCGGTAGCAACGATAAAGATCCAGGAATGAAGGGAGAATTGTGGGACGCCGGTAAAAAAGGCTGCGAGATTGCAGCCCAGAGCCAGCCGGGCTCCGAAGCCCGCGATGATTCCTCCTGCAAATCCCTGAACGTACCGCCGTTTCTGTCTCGGCATTCGGATCTTGAAATTGCTGCTCAGCAGAATCGTAATGAGGGCTCCGATAAACATGCCCCATACGATCCAGCCGTCGGTCCGCGTCCAAGTCGTTCCGTTCATATGTACGAGGTCGAAATACGCCCAATCCGACACATCCACCCCGATGAATTCCAGAATATGTCCCCCGAGACGGGTAAACTCACCGGTTACCGCCCACACCGTATGGGTGATTCCGAAGTAAACCGCGCTGAGAATACCGGCCAAAGCCATAACCAGATATGGGCTCCAATAACCTCCGAACCATGTTGAATATAACTTTTTCACTTGCCTCAATAACTCCTCTTCCTTAAAGTCACGACACTCATCTATGGCAAAACCCGCAATTTCCATTTTACTATAAAAACTGCAATGCGGGGATGATATTTGTTCATGTAATTACATCTTAAAAACAAAAAAGCCGCGATTGTTCGCGACTTTATTGCGTGTATGTTCTTGTTATTCGAGTTCATTCATGTTCAAAGCGGCGGGTTGGCTACTCCCATTTGTATCCAACCTTCCTTTGAAGGACCATATACCGCAGGGATATTCAATCCAGCCTGACGCATAAGAACGGTAACCTGCCCTCTATGATGAGCAATGTGTTTAATCAATCCCATAAAGATGGTAGCATTTGATTCCTGACGTCCAAAAGCATTTTGAATTTGTTTTAAACTCTCATCCGTCCATTGTCCTTCCAGAGCCGTCGCTACTTCTGAACTTATTGTTCTAAAGGTCTCGGCGATTTGTTTCGCGGAGGGTACATCATCAGAATCTTGCACCTGATCGAGAACAAGCCCGAATTCAGTCAAATATTCAGGGGTGTTCGTTACGAAATGCCAAGCAATTCTCCCCAGTGTCCTGCCTTCAGGATATACTTGCTGTTGTAAAAATTCATCCGTCAAACTGTCTAACACCTTTTGTGTTAATTCAGCTTCCCTCTTCCATTCTGTAATAAAATCAGAAACGGTTGTATACATGATTGATTCATCCCTTTCTAAGAAACTAAGTTCAATATTTGATGGATAGGATGTAAGATGATCATCCTTAAGTTCATCATATCTGCTAATAGTGACAAGGGTTGTCATAGTTATTTTTATCATTAGCTAACAACCGAACTGCAAGCAAGAGCGCCACCAAAACCATGACAAACCCGGACCAACCCAGATTGTCAATGGAGGAGCTGCTGATCACCAATCCGCCGATTCCTGAGCCGAGGGCGAAGCCAAATTGGATAAACGAAGTATTGACGCTTAAGGCTATATCCGGCGATTGCGGGACCAGGGTAACTAAATACAACTGCTGTGCTGGAGATGTCGCCCATGTGGCGGCTATCCATAACATGATTAATGGAACAACAGCGTAGATCGAGCCGTTGAACCAAGACAACAGCAGCAACGTTCCCGCTTGGATGGACAGTCCGGCGTAAATCGTGAATCTGGATCCCTTCGTATCCGCTAAGCCCCCTCCGAATTTGGAGCCAGCAAAGCTGCATATCCCCGAGATCAATAGAATACCGGAAAGCGCCGTTGCGGATAACTCACTATTCTGCTGAAGATAGGGGGATATAAACGTAAATAGCGATGAGTATCCTCCGATATAAAACAGCGTAATGACTACAGCCAGCACCATTTTTTTATCCTTTAATATCGACAGCTGCATTCTAAGTGTAATGGCTTTTTGCACCGTAATGGACGGAACCTTGGAAACGACCGCCAAGAACGGAATCACCATCAGCAAGCCAGCAATGACGAATAAGGTTCTCCACCCCATGGTTTCGCTCAAGAACGTGCCGATCGGCACGCCGAGCACCAGAGAGCTGCTAAGTCCCATCAATATGGTGCCGATCGCACGGCCCCGATTCCGTTCTTCAACCATACGCGTGGCTACGGCCATTGCAATGACCGTGGCTGTTCCACCGCTGAGTCCCTGGATCATTCGAGTCATCAGCATCATTTCAAGTGAGTCACTAACATAGACGAGACAGCTGCTGAAAATAAATATGCCGAGCATGACAAGCAGCATTTTTTTTCGGTCCACCCGGATGGTTGCGGCGACCACTACGGGTGCGCCTATTGCTGCAGAAAGTGCGAATGTCGTTACGAATGATCCAGCGGTGGACGTCGCAATGCCTAGATCCTCCGCTACGATGGGAAGAATACCGCTTATGATGTACTCGATCGTTCCAATGAGAAACACGGCCAGGGCAAGCAAATAAACGATCCATTTATTACTCATGCGCGTTCCTCTTCGTATTCAATTGGTAATTGAATTTCGATGAGACAAACCCCCGGCTCACCTGATAAAGGCACATAAGTTTCTCTTCCGGGCTGGTCGCTTCGAACGAGATAACCATGCTGCTCAATCCATTCGGCAAGATCCAGGCAGGCCGATTCGGAGTACACCGAATCCGAGCGGAATAACAGTGTGGCCATGGTCTCAGAAGGCAGGGATCGATACTGGAGATGCTCCGGCAGCTTGAAGGTGTCTGATTTCACGGCATAACCGGCTTCGAACTCAAACACATGCTCCTTGCTGCCGGATACGTTCCACAACAACGTCTGCGGACCGTATAATAGAGACTTGGCTCGGCCATCATGCAGCCCATCGAACATTTCGAAAAGGCTTGGGATATCCTCAACGGTGCCTTGGGAAGCATACGTGATCATGTGCATGGCTTCAACGCGCTTCAAGACAACCTCTTGTTTATTATTTACTTTTCCTTCCCGTTCCAGGAGCTGCATTCTTTCTTTTACCCGGACAAGCCTAGAGCGCTCCATATCAAGCTGCCGCGCGATTTCACTCTCCTTGAGCCTCAGCATGCCCCGAATCTGTTCTGTTGAAATATCTTCATGAAGGAGCTGCGCGATCTGCTGTAATGTAAATCCCAATTCCTTATATATGACGATACGGTTGATCTCCAGTAGTTGTTCGGCGTAATAATACCGATATCCCGTCGATTCATCGGTCATGGCTGGCTTCAGGATTCCGAGCTGATCATAATAGCGCAGAGTTTGTAACGGAATTCGGCTCAGCCTGGAAAACTCGCTGATTTTAAACAATGCTTTCACCCTCTATCTTGATTTATTGGTTAGAGTATAAACTCTCTAGTTAGGTATAAAGTCAAGAGGGCTAAATAAATTTGTACCCAAGCCGCGATGGTAAGGACTGTTCCGTGACACAAGTTGATCGATTTAAAGCCTCTCCTTAAGTTAACAATCACCAGCAAGCTATTGTCTCTCTATGACAATTTTCCAATTGTGATTACAAGCAGCTGGGATGCTTCCACGCTCCGAGATATACCGTTCCACTAACTCCGCGGTGTCGATCAGTATCTCCCGTATCACTCTCTTCCCTTGGAACATTCTGTAATCCCCTCCTCCTCTTGCCCGGTAGCTGTTCAGGACCACATCCAGCTCCATCTCTTCGAGCAAGTCTGCGCCGTTATATTTCAACCTGCTGACCCTTGATCCCGGCGCGCATGCAATGTTTAATGTATATTCAATGCCTTCCCACATGTCGTAATTATAGTGCTGCGGTTTCGGCTTCACATATGCTGGGTTCACGGCAGGAGTCCCGCCCGGGCCGACCGTAAAATAACAGGCTGTTTGTTCCAGCGCGTCCAGGATGTCGCGTCCGGTCAGACGAAGAACGACCAACGTATTCGGATATATGAAATTCGTAAGGATATCCCGTCTTGTAATAACCTCTCCGAACCCCTTGGAATCTTCACTGAGTAATGACGCGCATGAAACGTTGACTTCCGCATATTCCATCTGAACGCGATGGATAAACTCGATAAAAGGATGCTCCGCTAGCCGACAGGCCGTTGGATCGTACATGCCCATGTCACCCTCGACTCGTCCGATCGGCTCGTCGAGCCATGCCTGGGTCCGTTCTTCCATTTGCCGGCTGGAAGCTAACACCACTGTGTCAGTCGTCGTCCCTGTGTCCGGTCGCAGCAACTCGGCCCGTTTCTCCACAACCATCCAGCGTTCCTGTTCCTTAACCAGATCCACACGGATCTTGCCGATGGCCTGTCCATTGAATCCGGGTTGGACAACTGTCACTCCGTGTACCTGCGTAGCCAGCAGTCGATGCTGATGCCCGGTGATGAGCACATCGATGCCCTTCACCTCGGCACACATGCCATAAGCCTGGTTTTCTCCGGTGATGCTTTCCGCCGGCTCCCCGGTTTCCATATCGCGCTCAAATCCGCCGTGGTACGCCACGATCATCACATCGGGCTGCTCCTCCAGTCGGATGCGCGGCACCCATTCTTTCACGGTTTCCAATGCGTCTCGGAATTCGAGACCCTGAATGTGAGACGGATTCTCCCAGCTCGGAATGTAGTGTGTCGTCACACCCAGAACCGCCACCCGGATGTCACCGATGTGCTTGATTAAATATGGCTTTCCAAAGGCGGGCTCCTTGCTATCCTGCAACCGGATTCCGGCTGACAACCAAGGAAACCGGGAATCCTGCACCGCTTTTTCAAGCGTCTCCATACCATAATTGAATTCATGGTTACCCGGAACGGCTGCATCATAGCCCAGCTCATTCAGCGCACCAATCAACGGGTGGATATCCGTTCTGCTTTTAACTGCATAGGAAGCCAGCGGAGAGCCTTGAATCAAATCTCCGTTATCGATCAGCAGCAGGTCCGGATGGATAAGCCGCTCTTCACGGATCAGGGAAGCCAGCTTGCCGAGCCCCATCACTCTTTCGTCCCGCGTCCGGTAATCCGTAGGAAATAAATGCCCGTGTAAGTCGCTGGTGGCCAGCACGGTAATTGTCATTTTATTCGTCGATTCCATACCATCTCTCCTGTTCACAACATATTCAAGCCATTCTATCAATTGAAATGCAGTTTTATATTAAAATTCCAAAACTTTACAAAGAGTTATCATTTCAATGACAGACCATTAACACTCCCTCCGTATAGTGGAGCAGGTGAGACATGTTATTAACTTATAGATGGAGGTCATTGTTTTGAAAAAATGGATGAAATTCACCATGCCCCTGTTATTGTCCGTCGCTGTCATCAGCGGATGCGGCGGTAATACCGACACCGGTGGCAAAGCCGCGGCGAACGCCGGTCAGGAGAAATCGCAAGGCACAAATACAGGCAGCAGCACGACCACAGAATCAACCGGGTTTGTCCCTGATAAACTGACTGTCCAATTCGTTCCTTCCCAGAATGCCGACACGCTTGAAGCCAAAGCCAAGCCGCTCGAAAAGCTGCTCTCCGACAAAATCGGGATCCCCGTTGCGGTCAGCGTATCGACCGACTATAACACGATTGTAGAAGCGATGGCTTCCAAAAAGGTGGACGTCGGTTTCCTGCCGCCAACCGCGTATGTTCTTGCCAAAGAGAGAGGCGCTGCTGAGGTTATTCTGCAGGCCCAACGTTATGGCGTCAAGGATGAAACCGGCGAGCCTACGGATGAGCTTGTGGATTTTTACAAGGCGATGATGATCGTGAAAAAGGATTCCGATATCCAATCCATAGCCGACCTAAAAGGCAAAAAAATCGCCTACCAAAACGTTTCTTCCTCTGCCGGTTATGTGTGGCCAGCCGCGGTGTTGATGGATAACGGGATCGACCCGCTGAAGGACGTCGAGCCGGTTACGGTAAAAGGCCATGATCAAGCCGTCCTTGCCGTGTTGAACGGCGATGTCGATGCAGCTGCCATTTTCCAGGATGCCCGCAATGTCGTCAAGAACGATTACCCGACTGTATTTGAAGATACACGCGTACTGACTTATACGGAGGAAATTCCGAACGATACGATCACCGTTCGCTCCGATATGAGCCTGGAATGGATTGAGAAGCTGCAAACCGCGTTTATTGAGATCGGCCAGGACGAAGAAGGCCACAAGATTATCTCCGAAATTTACACGCATGAAGGTTATGTCAAATCCGATGACAGTCATTTCGAGATTGTCCGTGAATATGGCAACAAGGTTAAGACCGAGTAAACGATAAGGGATTGGGTGCCATGATTGAAATTCGCAACGTTTCGAAAACATACGCCAATGGAACCAAAGGACTGAACCATATCAATCTGACGATCGGCCGCGGCGAATTCGTGGCGATCGTCGGGCTGTCCGGCGCCGGTAAGTCGACCCTGCTGCGGTCGATGAACCGGCTTCACGACATTTCCGAAGGCGAAATCGTGATCGACGGTAAATCGATCACAGCGGCCAAGGGTAAAGAGCTGCGCCGCATCCGAAGAGATATCGGCATGATTTTTCAAAACTTCAACCTTGTGAAGCGCTCCTCCGTACTCCGCAATGTGCTCGCCGGACGCGTCGGATACCACTCCACCCTGCTCACCCTGCTCGGCCGATTTCCAAAGGCCGATGTAGATCTCGCTTTTCAGGCACTCGATCGGGTAGGCATCGTCCAGAAAGCCTATGCCCGGGCCGACAAGCTGTCTGGCGGGCAGCAGCAGCGAGTCGCGATTGCTCGAGTCCTCGCGCAGGAAGCCAAGATCATACTGGCGGACGAGCCGGTTGCTTCCCTCGATCCTTTGACCACGAAGCAGGTCATGGATGATTTAAAACGGATTAACGCGGAATCCGAAATTACGACGATCGTGAATCTACATTCGATCGATCTGGCCCGGCAGTATGCTACACGAATTATCGGATTGCGCACCGGGGAGGTTGTCTTTGACGGACCTGTATCGGAAGCGACGGACGAGCGGTTTACGGAAATATACGGACGGCCATTCGGCAAGGATCAGGTATTGGAGGAAACGGCTGTATGAAGATGGAACTGGAAACGGCGCCGTTCAAGCCATCAGGTCAGTCTCCCCTTCTTCGCCCGAAACCACCTGGCAAGCTGAAGCATTACATGACAACGGCTTTCCTGCTGCTTCTCGTCTGGGGCAGTGCGCTGCAGACGGACGCTACCCTCATGGAGCTTGTGGAAGGTTTGCCGAACATGCTCGACCTGCTGCGGGAAATGTTCCCGCCGAAATGGAGCTATCTCGACAACATTTGGACGGCCATGCTGGAGACGATACGCATGGCGCTGATTGGCACGACGCTCGGCGCCGTCCTGGCCGTTCCGGTGGCGCTGCTCTGTGCAGATAACTTGGTCAAGAATCGGTGGATTACCTATCCGGTTCGCTTTCTGCTAAACTTGATCCGCGCGATTCCCGACCTTCTGCTCGCCGCCTTATTTGTTGCCATAGTAGGACTCGGTCCGTTACCGGGGATTTTTGCCTTATCGGTCTTTTCACTGGGTCTGATAGCTAAACTCACCTATGAAGCGCTGGAAGCGATAGATCCTGGTCCGCTGGAGGCGATGACCGCTGCCGGAGCCAATCTGCCGCAGCTGATCGTGTACGGTGCAGTTCCGCAGGTTCGGGCGCATTTCGCATCTTATACGCTGTACACATTCGAAATCAATGTCCGTGCCGCTGCCGTGCTCGGTCTGGTGGGAGCTGGCGGGATCGGTCATTATTATGAAGTGACACTCGGTTTTTTTGAGTACGACAAAACATGCATGATCATCATCTTCACCCTGATTGTTGTCCTCTTGATCGATTATATTAGTACGAAATTGCGGGAGAAATTGTTATGAGCCAATCATGGAACGACATCGTTCCCCAACAGAAAAAAAGTCGTCTCCGCTGGCTTATCTACGCTATGCTGGCCGTCGTTTATGTCTGGGCCTTCTCCGGTATTCCGTTCTCTGGCATTAAGGAGACGGCTGGTCAGGTGACAAAGGCGATTTTCTCAGGTTTGCTTTCACCCGATTGGGATTTTGTCTATTTACCAGGCGGAGAGGATTTGCTGCGAGGCTTGCTCGATACGCTGGCTATATCCATTCTGGGGACGATCATATCGGCGGTCATCTGTATCCCGTTCGCTTTCTGGGCCGCGGCCAACATGACCGGTTCCATACTCACCTCCGGATCAGGCAAAGTGCTGCTCAGTCTGGTCCGCGTCTTCCCTGAAATCGTAATGGCGCTGTTGTTCATCAAGGCGGTGGGCCCCGGCTCTTTTGCAGGTGTGCTGGCACTCGGTCTGCATTCGGTAGGCATGCTCGGCAAACTGTTCTCCGAAGAGGTGGAACAGATCGATGCGGGTCCAACGGAAGCTCTGATTGCTGCTGGCGCGACGCGGCTGCAAATTGTCCGGTTCGCCGTTTTGCCTCAGGTACTGCCCGGTTTTCTGTCGTATATCCTCTATCGCTTCGAAATCAATCTCCGCTCCGCCACCATCCTGGGCGTTATTGGCGCAGGCGGCATCGGGACACCGCTTATTTTCGCGCTAAGCTCACGAAATTGGGACCGCGTCGGCATTATTTTGCTAGGGATTATCGTCATGATTACCTTGATCGACTTGATTTCGGGCGCGATTCGAAAAAAGCTCGTTTAACGGAAGGCCATGAATAACTTTGGAAGTATCCTCCATACTAGTGATGAACAACTTCATACAACCAGGGAGGAACCATGATGCTCGACAATTTGGAAAGCGACTATAACTGCGCGAATGCCAGCGACGATCTCCATCAGCTCAAGCAAGAGCTTGCCGCTCTGCGGGAACAGGGTACAGAAGACCAGGAAACACAGGAACAACTCAACCGATTGGAGAATCAAATCTCCTTCATTATGAACAAATGCGATATTAACCATTAACGTTCAATCTACTCACTTCTTCGAGAGTTAGCAAAAGGTAAATCTGTAGTGGAGATCGCAGCCTCTAAAAATGTCTCGAAACAACTAGTTGTGGATGTCATTGCAAAAACTCAGGTTGATATGCAAACCCAAGGTGAAGCTAACGGGGAAATTCCGAACAACAACCTTTCAATGGAACAAATGTTAAAAGCTATCGAACCAAAAGTATTACAAGTTATTGAATACAAAACGGATACGCCATCCAAGAAGTAACTCACTGATCAAAAAAGCCGGATTCCATCATGTAGGAATCCGGCTTTTCTATCTGAATCTGTTCTAGCTGTGAGAATGCGATATAAACAATTGGAAGTTTAGGTTATAACTCTTGCAACGTTGCTGCATCACGTAACAAATATTCAGCAACCTCGGCGGAGATATGATTCCCTTTTTGTGCATGGACTTCAGAAATGAAACTGCTTAGGTTTTGTTTTTGCAATTTTTTCAGCAGACTGTTAGCAATCCCTTTGTTATCAATGGTTCCCTCGTCTGCGAAACGTTGAACCAGTTCCTCAAGAGCGGCATAACTTGTTTTCACCTGAAAGTCTACGGATTGTATAGATGAATTCCCTGCTAAATCAATTGCTTTTACCGTAAACGTATGTGTACCCTGCTCAAGTTTGTATAACGGAATTTCAGTTGAATCCGTTAATACTTTTCCATCCAAGATGACTTCGGTTTTTGCTTGGTCGACACCTGACAGAAGGTCTGCTACTTCAAATTTGGGTTGAAACACACCCGTGTTAGATTCTGATGTTACAACTTGATGTATCGTGATCTCCGGCGCTGTCCAGTCCACCGTAATATGGCTGGAGGCCTGAAAATTGCCGTCTTCCGTCGTTGCCGTGATAACAGCCCTTCCTTCCTCTACGGCAGTCACGATGCCATGATCGTCTACCGTTGCCACCTGCTCTAGATTCGTGCTCCATGTAATATTTTTATTGGTTGCATGATCCGGCATGACCGTTGCGTGGAGCTCTCTACTTCGGCCGGAAGAGGAATTAAACACAAGCTCCAGTTTATCCATTATTATTCCAGTAACGGGTACGTTATCAGCGGTATGCTCAACGATGAGTTCATTTAACGCGATGTTTCCCCATATCCGATTCCCGTCATTCACCTTTAACCGAAGTTTATAGGCGTTTACCGTTGGGAAAGAAACGCTTTGACGTTCTTTGGTGCTGTCGTTCAGCTTCCATTCCACCGATGCACCAGATAATGCCGTCACCCAACGGCTACCGTCAAAATACTCCACATCAAAATTTGTAATACCCTGGCCGATCCCAAAAAACGTGACTAACGTAACCTTGTTGACCGGTACCCTATGATTGCCGTAGTCAAGGGTAATATAACCTGGAAAGGTTACATCTCCGGTACTTCCCCATGCAGAGTTCAAATTGTTGTCGATGATGTTAGTAATTGTGCCTGCCCCCGTCGCAAAGGTCGTGGTGACCATATCTTTGGATAGTTCAGGATTGTTATACAATTCAAGCTCATTCAGTGCGATTCGCCCCGTTGGGTTAACACCGTCATGGACCTTCAATCTGATTTGAGAGAATCGAGTAAGTGGAAATTCCACGGATTTGATCTCATTTGCGCCCGTGTTCAAATCCCAAGTCAGATTGATATTGGTGCGCAGGGGAATCCATGCCGAACCATTACGGTATTCAAGATCAAAGTTCGTAATACCCAAATCTTTTCCATATCTTGTATTAAGCTTCAATTGATTGGCCATAAGCGTTTGCTCGCCAAAATCGAGCGTGATATCGTTCGGAAATGAAGGCTTGGTCTCGGTTTCCCATGCCGTGTCGTAATCATTATCAATAATGTGTTCAATCGGTCCTGAAGATGACGTTTGAAATGTCGTACTTGCAGCTGCCTGCGTAGCTAGATTGTCGACAGGTGTGCTGGCAGGCCGTTTCGGAACGATGACGATCGGATCCGGCATGTTCCCGGCTGGTGGAACACTGCCCTCGTATTCGTGGGCACCGATATCGGGAGCGCCATTATATAACAGGTTGCCGAAATAATCCCTTCCTCCGTTATCGTTTATGCGTATGCCTGCGCCTATTAGTGGTGAAGTCGCTTGCAATTGGTACCCATTCACTGTATCCATGCCGTTGCCGCCGCTTCCGGGATCAACAAATTTCGGATCGTCCGTTATCTTATGGGCATCAGCCTGCACCAATGTGTTTCCTCCGTAATATGCGTTGTAGTCAAATGTCTGACCCGTCAAGTCCCATCCCTTATCGCCGACGCTATAGTACACATTATTATAATTATGAATGTTGCGCGGGGCTCCCGAAGCCTTGGTGAAATAATCGCTCATCACCGGGTTGCCTGATGATTTTCCTACGTATATCGTATTATTGTAGTTGTAGACGTTATCAATGGATCCGCTGTATCGGAATATGCTTTTTCTATCGTTTTGGCTGATGTTGTATCTGACGATGGTATTGATTGTGTTGTAAGTGTCGTTTACGAACAGCATGAAGCCGCCAGCGTTATCATGACTGTAATTGTACTGAACTAACGAATTGATGTTTCCTGCGTCCACGTCGAAGCCATGCCCGTCTTCCGCGCCGTTCACACTGGCAAACGATTCGTTGAATTGAACGAGGTTATTGTCCGCATACGCCCACCAAATGGAAGCATTGGTTGCCAGATAGGTAGCTTGTTGGACGGTGTTGCGCTCGACCACCGCTCCATCGGTGACATTCCACGCGATTCCGCCGGTTGCGGCTCGGATGACGGTATTATTGGATATTTTCACTTGGGTGGACGGCGTCCATGGCCCGTATGGTTTAGGTACCCATGGCCATAAATCGCCCATTCCGTAGCGCAAGATACAATTGGAGCCAATGTAAATGCCATAGGCATCCACATCCGTCAGTATATTACCGTCGATGAGAATGTCGTTAAATGCGCTAGGTGTAGTCGACCCGACCGAATCGAAAATAATGCCTCCGGAGCGTGTGGTATATGATCCATCGACATCATGGATGTTCATGTTTTTTATATGGATGTGATTTAATAGACCAGCTTCCTCATTCAGGATATAAACACCTCGCCTTTGGCCCCGAGGATTCTCCCAATCCCGATCAAAAGGCAGCGGCGAGCTGTTTGTCACCTCCAGGTTGTTGATTTCCCAATACTCCTGGTTTTTCAAAAAGACGGCTTCCAGTTCGGACGTAATCCCTGCGATTAATGGTTTGCTTCCGGAACCGTACATATCGATAATGATCGGATTTCCGCTTGAACCGGAACCTTTAGGCCACAGCCTGCCATTCCAGCTTTCCCCTGCTTTGAACAAGATTTTGTCGCCTGGGGCAAAGGTAGTCGCGTTAACTTTGTCTAACGATCTCCACGCAGAGTCCTGACTTGTGCCGTTATTCCCGTCATCTCCCCCTGTACTGTCCACATAATAAGTGGTTCCGGCAGCTAAAGCGTCCGACGGTGAAGCGGTGATCCAATTGCAAACCAAGGAAAAGATAGAAACCATACAGATAAACTTTTTGATAAACGATTGCCTCAATCATCTTCATTCCTTTCATTTTGATTTATGTAATGCCAAATCGGCGGTTACATCTGGAATTTTCTGTACAGCTCCTCATTCAATACAATCTGCGCATTTGTTATCCGCTCACCTATGTACTCCTCGTATTTGTTATCGATATAGTCCTTTAACACTTGTTCTCTTATTCCGTCAAATGCCAGAAACTTGGTTCCCCTCTGATCTTTCTCCACGCATTGGATGAGATAGAAGCGGCCGTTCTCTTCAATAATTTCGCTAACCTCTCCTGGATGAAGGTCGGCAGCAGCTTGAGCTACCGGACTTCTGGCGTTGTGCCTGTGGCTATCCAGGTTGTATAACTGCTCCGTAATCTGGCTATCTTGATTGATGTCCTTTGCTGCTTGCTCAAATGAAATTCCGGATGAGATTTTCTGCCTAGCAGTCTCCAATTTCCTTTTCTCCCGAGTTTTGCGAAGAGTATCGACATTCCGATTGGCATCAAGAAAAGATAACGATAGTTGTCGCACCTTCACCGTAGCGGGCGCATGATACAACCGTCCCTTATTCGCCTCATAAAACGTGATCAGCTGTTGTTCATTCGGAATCCAGTCATGCTCCATTAGATGGTTTTTGACCGCTAAAGCCGTGTTTCCCATCACATATTCAAAATAGGTTTCCTCGGTATATTGGGCGGGTCCGAAAACAACCTGATTTTTCTTGATTGCTTGCTGCCTTCTCTCGTTTTCAAGCATGAGATTTTGTACAAAACCGTCGTAACTGATATCGGAGAGCACGCCCTGCTCTTTAGCAAGGATCTGTCGAATTTTAAGATGGATGCTGTCTTCGAGTGCCTTCTTTTTGATCAACTCAAGCGGAGTTTCATCTCCGTAAGGTGTGGACCAAAAATCGGCAGACTGCGCAGCATCATATTTTTCATGGAAATACTTGATAATTTCAGCTCGATTGGCACGAATAGCTCTTTGAAATTCGCTTACATGAATCTCTTCTCCGTCAACTATCGCGATATAAGTGTCCTCTTGATGCGTTTGTGAAAATTCAGGCTTTGCGATCAAAAAGACAGTCACGATGAACAAAATTAAGATTCCGGCTGTGTACAGCCATTTCAGACTGCAAAATTTCTGTACCATCATACCCATCAGCACCCTCGTCATTAGCATTTTTTAATGAACACGCTCCACCTAGGCAATCCAATTTATGTATAATTCATTATAATTTCCATAAGAAAGCGCTATCAATTACTCCTTTTTTACATTCCTTTTTCCTTTCACTTTCTTTACTTGTTCTCACACATATAAAAAGACGACAGAGGATTGATCCTCTGCCGCCTTCTCTTGGTATATTCCGTTTTCTTGATTGCAGCAATGCGGCTCGCAACCGGATCATGATACCTTTTCATGCTTGTCCGATTACCGTGAAGTTGAAGCACAACATCCGCTCCGTTATCCGGTTCTGTTGCCTTTTTTGAATTTCATGATGGACCAGGCAACCAATAGCAGCAGGACGGACAAACATACGCTGATGCTGACCCGGTTCTGCCCGTCTATCAAAAACAGGACAGCGATCACAGACAGGCAGAGCGCAGTTACCCCGGTTATATAGGGGAACCCCCATACCTTAAAGCTGGGCTGCACCGGATAAGCTTTGCGAAGCTTCAGCTGCGAGAAGCAAATGCAGATCCACACGAGTACAACGACAAAACCCGGCACCGCCATCAGAACCCGAAACAGCTGGTCTTGGGCAATCAATCCAAGCAAGGAACCGGCTAATAGTATGATCGCGCAGAGTTTCAGCGTATTAAGCGGAATGCCTTTGCTCGTGGTCCTGGCCAGGCTCCGTGGAGCCTCACCGGCAGCTGCCATGGAATAGATCATGCGCGTCGCACCATAGATACCGGAGTTGGCTGCCGACAGCACAGCCGTTACCAAAATAAAATTCATAATGTGGGCTGTTCCCTGCAATCCCGTAGCGGACAACACTTGAACGAAAGGACTTGCCTCTCCCCCGAGCTGATTCCACGGAATCAATCCGCATATGATCAGAATCGGCAGCGTAAAGAACAAAATCACCCGCAAAATAAAATTGCGCACGACTTTCGGCAGGATTTTCTCCGCATTCTCAGTCTCGGTTAATGTGAGACCGATCAGCTCGGAGCCGCCATACGAAAAGGTAACAACAAGCAGAGCCGAGAATATGGCGAACCATCCGTTTGGTAAAAAACCACCGTGAGCGGTGAAATTTTGAAGGTATGGGGTGTCTGAACTCGGAATAATGCCAAACATCAGAAAACTTCCCAGCACAATAAAACTAATAATCATGGCGATTTTGATCCCGGCAAGCCAGAATTCCACTTCGCCAAAGCTTCCAACACTCATCATATTAATTAAAATAATGAGCGCAGCACTTGCTAGGCTGAGCAGCCACAGCGGAACCTCCGGAAACCAGTATTGCAAAAAGCTGCCTGCCGCGATCACTTCAATCACGCATACCGACAGCCACATGAAACAATACATCCAGCCCATGACAAAAGAAACCCGTTTTCCAAAGGCTTCCCGTACAAAGTCTTTCATGTTCCGACCCGGATACACCGTAGCCATTTCCGTCATTGCTCCCATAACCACCAGAAGCAGAAGTCCTGCAAAGATATAAGAGAAAATTACGCCCGGACCCGCGAGACTGATCGTCTCGGAACTTCCTTTAAATATCCCGGTGCCGATTACACCGCCCATCGCCATAAAGCTGATATGCCTTGGCCTCAATTTCTTCTGTAATGAAACTTCATCTTGTTTTGCCATTAACATATCCCCCTGATGACTTTCAAATTAACCTATTGATAAGTATAACCTTTTCTGCTAAGGAAACAACTTATGAAATTCGTAAAGTTAAGAAGGAAGCATGATAATTCTAATGCCTATTATTCCTTAATAACGGTTAACAGGTTGTTTTCAAGAGCGGACAATAAAGAGCCCGGGTGGCCCCAGGCTCTTTATTGTCCGCTAGCTTTTGCGATTAATACGAGTACAGTGCTTTTGGGATGGTCATCATCGCATTA
Organism: Paenibacillus sp. QJM3NY_38; assembly: GCF_056173265.1. Classification (NCBI taxonomy): domain Bacteria; kingdom Bacillati; phylum Bacillota; class Bacilli; order Caryophanales; family Paenibacillaceae; genus Paenibacillus; species Paenibacillus sp. QJM3NY_38. The sequence continues at coordinate 3,638,570 of NZ_CM149665.1, read as the reverse complement.
CATTCATGGCTTCCCCGTCGAGACGATTCTGACATTGCTAATTTTAGACCTGTTACCTGAGGTATCGTACGCAACGATAAAATATTGATACGTTGTATTCGGCATCAAGCCGCTATCCTTATAATCCGTCGTATTCGACACGCCAATGACGGTATTATTCCGATAAACCTTATACTCTGCAATTCCCGCATTATCGAATGAAGGCGTCCATTTCAGTTCAACGGATGAATCGGATACGGCTACCGCTTCTTCGATGGTTGGCTGGATTGGCGCTTCGGTGTCTGCGATGGTCGGTGACCACCAGTTACCCGAAACGACAATCATGCTTAGGAGACGAAGCGTATTTCCAAAATAAACGTCATCGTTCGTAGAAATGGAGGCATTGTGGTCCCATAATCGGTTGAGCCACTGCTGATTCGCCGGATTGATCATGGCGCTGACCATCATCGGCGCAGAAAATGAGGTATCCGTATAATCCACCAGTGCTTTTGACCCGTCCAGCTTGTAGCCGCCATATATTTTGCCCGGATCATTCCCGGTCACTTGGCGAATCCATGACGTCATTTTATTTAGCTGCTCTTTCGCACGGGTTTCCCCGGTCATAAGAGCATCCGTGCCGAGCCGCCAAGGAATGCGCGAAGAGTTATAACTGAAATCTCCGTCTGTTTCAGACTCCAGGAATTCCGGTTCTGCCGGTGCATAGCTGCCGTTTTTCTTCTCCACAAAGTCGGGCAGCAGCCCCGCATTCGGACTGTATTTTTTGTATACCTCTTCGCTAATGGAATAGGTCTTGTCGATGACCCGGTCCCAATTGGCGTCTCCGCTCGCGTTTTTGAAGTCCTTCAAATGCTGAAGCATAAAATCGGAAGGACGCGTAGCGCTGCCATACTTAGCATCGTCGTCGCTCACCCAATCAGCAAGCTTCAACGTCCACTCGGCGTGATTAACATCGCTCTTCATGATCGCATCGATTACTTTTTTAGCTTCGGCCAAGTAATTGATCTCACCGTCGCTTCCCCACTGGCGATCCGCAAGGAGCAAAGCGTAGGCGATATCCATATCACCATCTGTGGCCGAATCAACACCGCCGACATTTACGACGGCCTGACCTGTGTCACCCTGCTTCCAAGCCATGAGCTCCGGGTTGATCTTGCTCGGATGTGCTCTGAAATATCGATATAATCCGTCAAAATAAGCCTTGGCCTTAGGATCATGACCCGCCATATGTGCGGTGATCAGCATCCCGTATCCATGCGCTTCCGAAACGGTCATGGGTTGATAATTAACCTTCAGCTCCTCGTCATACTCCTCTTGAAACCAGTCCCCGTCGGCATACCACACGTAGTACTGATCCGGCTCGGAAGATTGAAGGTACGGCTTCTTTTTCAAGTATTTCTGCTTCCATTCATCATACAGCCGGGCAACGGTTTCATCCAGCTGCGCTTGTTGCACATGATTCGGCTTGATCGAGCCGGAGCTGTAAGCCGTATGCTGCGGGAACGGTTTGTAAGGCCCGGTGCCTTGTGAAGAAGTCATCGTTTTCAAGCGAATTTCTGCAGACGGCAGTGATTCGACGCCTCCTGAGGTGACGGCCGTCACCTTGTACCGATATTCCGTGTCGGGCGTCAGCCCGGTATCAGCAAATGTTATTTCCTTGGTTGTTCCAACGTGACGATCGTTGCGGTAAATATGATACCGATCCGGCGCCTTGCCGGAAGGCGCTCTCCAGATCAGGTCGATTTGAAAAGGTGACACCCCTTTACCCGCTAAACCATCCACAGCAGATGGAGGTTCATTCCCCTCGGCATGATCCGATGTGCTTATCGTGACTGGACTGGAATTGTCTCTTCTGCCAACGGACTTGATCACCAGATTATATTGGATATCCGGATTCAATTTGTCGATAACGACGCTGTACTCCGACGTTCCCGACTTCACTGGCACATAAAGGCTCCAATGCTTGCTGATCTTGTCATCCTGTTCATAAATTCGGAATCCTCTTACCTGCTCATTACTTGAGGAAGGAGCCTTCCAGGTCAACGTAGCTTTGGTACCTTGGAGCTTAACCTGTGCTCCCTCTACCGGATTCGGTTTGGTGTCTGTTCGTTTAATACCGTAATGATCGTATACCTTGAGCCCATTTTTTCCGTATCCGCTCTTTCCTTCATCTTCAATAGCAGCCGTATAGGCATCGAATTTCAGAATTTGATCTGAAACCGACACATCCGTAAACATTTTTTTCTTCGGCTGGTTGTTAATCGCTGCGAAGTAGTCGTCATACGGTTCGTTCTTGTAATAGAATTTGTTTCCAAACGCGTTGGACATCAGATACACCGTTCCTTGAGGATTGACGACATTGCCAGCTTCGTCTTTTTCCAGTTTTTTTCGGATCGATGACCTTGTCCCCATACATTTGGAAGGAACGCATGTACATATGATCGTGAGCCTCGAACACCATATCGATGCCAAGCTCGTCAAAAACCGGAATCAGATTTTTCCGGTAAAATTCAACGCGATCCCCTTCCCATTGCGCGGAATTATCGCCGGCTGCATAAGGCGCTTTATGAAGCGTGACGAACTTCCACTTCTTGTCGGTCTTCGCCACCGTGTTTCTCATCCAATCAATCTGATTCCAAAATTGTTCGTGCTGATCGTCGTCCCAATCGACGGAGCCGTCTTCATTCAGCTTGCCGTCAAACTGCGAGTTGTACACCATGTAAAGCGCGTCGCCGTATTCAAAAGAATAAACCGAGCCGTCATGAGTCGCATCCACCACTTTCCGCGGCAGATTGAAATGGTTGTAAAAGTTATTATTCGGCGTCGTGGCATCCCCGTCCCAATCCGATACTTCGTGTCCGCCCAGTACGGGTACAAATGGCACTTTCATCAGATGCTCCTGCGCGAGTCCGAGCATCCACTGCCACTGCTCCTCCAAGTCGCCATTATCGACCAGATCGCCGGCATTGATCAGAAATTTGGGGTTGCCCATATGTTCGTAGGCTTTCTTGAAGGTATCCGCCCATGGTTCAAAGCCTGATTTGCTTGAGGCCTGAGAGTCGGCTCCCACGATAAATCGATATGGCTGCGGTGTTGCCGTATCGGTTGTGAACGATCCAACGGAGCTCCATATTGAACCGTCGCCTACCCGGAATACATAATCGGTTCCCGGCTTTAATCCATCCGCGCTTGCTTTATGGCTGAAAAACTTTTTCTTCTTTCCGGTCGTTCTGTCGCTCTTGGTCATATACGTCGAAATTTCCTCCGAGGAGCCGGTGAATTCAAGAAATCCCTCTTTCGGAAACAGGTTTCCGGTTCCCGTTGATTCGGCAACCTGGACTTTCGTTGCGGCCGACGTATCCGTGTACCAGGCGAAAGCCATGCTCGTTTTTGGATCGCCGTTCAAGGTCATGTTAATAAGTTTCGGCTGAGAGACGGCTCCTACAGTCGTAAAGCTCCACTCGATATTTCGTAGCAGAGGGGAGCCGTCTTTTCCTTGGACCGCGGTTTGGGGTATGGTAACCCTGTAGCTCTTCCCTTGACCTAATCCGCCATGCCCAATGCGTAAGGTCGTTTGGTTTATAACTTCGACGGCAAGGCCTGGAACAGGCTGATTCTGGCCATCCCGTACCGTGATCTCCTGTTTGGCCGTTACCGTGATTGGTTTGTTGAACTTAACCTCAATCGGCGTTGTCACGGCTACCTTTTCGCCACCTTGTTCCGGCACATAGGATAAGTCGATGGTAGGCTGTTCAGGCGTAGTTCCGGATATCGGCTCCCCGGTTACGCGAATGTTCCGAATTTTACTGGAACCTCCTGATCCAATGCCATTCGGATTATCTTTGGGGTTGGTTGGCTTATTGGAGTTAACCACCCAGCGGATATACAGCATTTGCTTATCGTCTGCATTCGGCAGGGGGAGGTTGCGGAGTATGCAGGATTGATTCGGACAATTGTAACTTGAAACGATATTCATCTGTACAGTGCCTCCCGGAACGTCTGTCCATACCGTTCGGTCGGTGCTTACCTGTACTTTGAAATCGTTCGGCGCGGAACCCGAAGAGCTTTGCTCCGAGGATAGTTTGATATTCTTGTAGGCTGACGTAGGAACCGTGGCCAACCAATATTTCTTGCCCTGGCCATTGTCCCAGCCCTGATAGCTGATGTCTTGGGCTTTACTATCGTAGTATTCAAAATATCCTCCGACCTGCTGGAGGATGGAGGAAGCCTTGTTGATCCCTCCGGTTGCAGGATGGATGCCTCCTTCTCCCTTGTTCTTGAAGACCCATTCGGCGATTACGGCTTCGGCCGCTTTCCCCGGTCCATCAGAGGCTAGCTCGGGCTTGGACGTCACGGAGCCGGCATGAGAATTTGCCGGCAATGTCCAGGGGATCAACAATAATGCTAAAAACAATAAGAACATTCGCTTTGCATTCCGTCCTCTTTTCTTCTTGATTCGCATGCTTTGCAACCCCTTTCCCGTTCAGTATGAACGGTTTGGCTTGGGGATTCGATATGAACCCCGCCTTCTTGAATATATCCCATGTTTTCTTGGGATTCTCGCGGAATCTTATTTAAAAAGGGCCATTTTCAACATATCCTGCTGTTATTTTGATTAACAATTCAACAGGCTTCGGGTACAATGAGGACATCATGACCTAGCCGGATTTCGTGTGAGGTGATTTGACATCAACTTTTTTTGCTCCGATCCCTTTTATATCAGTCGAGAGAGCAAATCCCGATCGAGTATTCCTTCATTCCACTATCACGACGCTTATGAAATTCTGTACATTGTCTCGGGCGAGCTGCATTATTGTATTGGGAGCCAGCCGTTTCAGCTCGTGGGCGGTTCTATGCTGCTCATTCGCAAGAACGAGGGACACCGTCTGATCAATCCTAACGGTGCCCCATTCGAAAGAGTAACCCTGCTCTTTCAAGAAGAGTTTTTAGGCGGGTTGTTGACCGAGGATTCGTCTTTTCATCCCCTCTCCCCTTTCCAAGCAGGTTCCGGTTCCATCCGGTTAAAGGGTCAGGAGCAGGGGTATGTCGAAGGGCTTTTTGCGAAGATGGCCATCGAATCGGCTAACGAATCTCCAGAGTCGAATTTCTATCTCAAAATCCTGTTGTCCGAGCTTTTGGTGTTCATCCACCGTATTCTGAACAGCGGTCGCCAATACATAACTATCGCTACCAACCAGGTTCATCAACGAATCTCCCATATCGCCCACTTTATCAATCACCATTACGATCAGCGCCTCACTTTAGAGGAACTCACCAGCCGATTCCATGTAAGTCCCTCCCATCTTAGCCGAACCTTCAAGGAATCGACGGGGTTTACCCTGATCGAGTACGTGAATCACGTACGGATCAAGCAAGCGTGTCATTTGTTGAAAGAATCCAATATGCAAGTTTCGGATATCGCCGAAAGCGTCGGCTTCGAGAATTCAACCCATTTCGGGCGCACGTTTAAAACCATAATCGGTCTCTCTCCCCTGAAATTCCGTAAAAATCATCAGACGAATATACAGCTGTAAACATCGTTCTGATCGAGGATGAAATGTGGGCGCATAGGCGAGCACTGACGCTTGTCCGGAATCGATTCGTCGTCTCCGCTACACCGTGCATATTCCTTACTTTTAGACGCAAAGAAACCGTTCTTTTGTAAAATGGAGGTGCGACCCAGACCATTAACAAAGGAACGGTTACTTTTTGTACATTGATTACACATGGACCAACTCAATCTGCCAGTGGATGCTTGCACATTTTAGTTTACATAATATTTATTACGTAATGCTTATTTTTCAGGGTGCAATTCATGGATTTTGGATATAAGATCAACTGAATTGGTATGGAATGCTTCGTTAGAATCCGTCCAGCCCGATTTCAGAAAATAAGAGGCATGAAACCGCCATCCTTGATGATCCGGATTAAAATCCAGTTGAATCTCACGCCCCGGCCTTCCACGGTACACCCTGGAACCCGGCTTGCGCCAACTGCCAATTCTAGTGATCCTGTCCGGATTCTGACCCGTGATATATGTAAACCGGTCATTGTAAGGAATATCCTTCAAATAAAACCTTGGACATCCTACAGCAAACACATGGATTTCCCGATAATCAAACTTCTCCTCCAAATAAAGCCCTGTCTTATAAGCGATCACGCCTCCGGCGCTGTGCCCGATCAGGATCAGCTGCTCCGCATCTGCTGCATGCTCATGGATGGTTTGTCCTGCATCCATAACCCGCTGAGACTGCTCTCGAACCAAGTCATAGCCAACTTGCGTAAGCTGCCGGGCCAGTAGACGGACTAACGAGGAACCCGATATGCCGTTCGCCATTCCGTACGGAAAGATCATCAAGATTTTGGCATTCGGATATCTTCGGGCAACCTCGCTTGCAGCATCTTCAAAATTATTTCGATAGGTCAGGACACCGGCAAAAAAGCAAACCACCGTCCGGCACTGTATCGAACATGTGCTATAGGAGGATACGAACGTCTCTGTCATAAACTTCACAGCCCACCTCCAAAAGTGTACCATTCTTACCGCTGTAACCATGTGAGAAAACCCCCATGACCACAACGCGATTTATATCTGCATTGTAGCATGAGGGTCCTCATACTTTCATATCCTGTTCGCCTTATTTTTTGGCAGCCAACCATTGGGACAGCACATTAATTTCGTCTTCCGTCAGCCTGCCTTGGAATGCCGGCATTCCATTGCGCCCATTTGAAATAATACCCGCAATTTCGCTGGCGTCATATTTGGACCCTACGTTTTGCAGGCTTGGGAAATTCCCGCCCCCGGCCAAATCTGTTGCATGGCAAGCCATGCAGTTGGCATTGTACAGCGTCATGGCTTGATCATTGGTCGCATCCCCGCCGGTTGCTCCTTCTTCTGGTGCTTGTCCTCCGTTTTCTGTAGGCGCCGGAGCCGGATCTGCTCCATCATTACCACCACATGCCACCACAGCAAGAGCAAAAGTCAATAGCAATACTAACAGTAACCCTTTTCTGAACATGGTTGAAACTGCCTCCTTTTGTAAAATGCAAGCTATACTAACAGCCCGCCCTTTTTGCTGTATTCCAGAATTCCATCCACTGTGCGATAGGCAAGAGCCCCGACCGTCCCGGTCGGATTATAGCCGCTATTATGCGGGAAAGCGGATGCGCCTACCACAAACAAGTTTTCCATATCCCACATTTGCATGTAGTTGTTGACGGCCGAATTGCCAGGGTTCTCTCCCATAATCACCCCGCCGGTATTATGAGTCGATTGGTATGTCGTAATTTCGTAAGGTCCCAGTTCCTTCAATTTCATGATATTCTGGCCTCCCATCTCCTGCACGATCTCCGCGCAGCGATCGGAAAGATACCTGGCCAATTGGCGGTCCTGCTCTTCGAAATCAAACGTGATTCGAATCAACGGGTCGCCGAATGCGTCCTTATAGGTGGGGTCCAAATCCAGGTAGTGATGCCGATAAGGCATCGAAGAACCTTGAGAACCTACGGACAGTACGCTGTTGGCATACTTCAAGGAATTCGCCTTAAACTCTTTGCCCCAACGCGGTGATTCCTCCGGAACAGGATTGTTTTGAATAGGTCGTTGGCCGGTTACCGTATGGGCAATGTTCCCCCCATGAATGAACTTCAGGTCCGAGTGATCGAAATTGTCGCCGTTAAAATCGTCCAAGCTCATCCCTAGGCTTCCTGCACCGGCAAACAGATTGAATTTGTCCTCAAAAAATCCGGCGGCATTCCCCTTGATGACCTGATAGGCATAGTTCTTGCCAATCACGCCCGTCCCGCTGGACGAGTCGTATGGTTTGCCGATTTTCGAGAGAAGCATCAAACGGGTATTGTTAAATACATATCCCGTCGAGACTACGATATCGGCCGGCTGTTCGATTTCCTCACCGGTCGTTAAGTCCGTGTACATGACGCCCGTTGCCTTACCGCCCTTATGCAGAATTCTACGAACATAGGAATGGGTGCGGATTTCGAACTTTCCGGTTTTTTTCGCAACAGGTATCACGGTAACGACAGGATCCGCTTTCGCCCCATATTCGCAGCCAAACCGCTCGCAGTATCCACAATACTGGCAAGCTGCTCGCGAAATGCCATCCGGGTTCGTATAGCTTTCCGACAGATTGGCTGAAGGAACCGTATACGGATTAAGTTTCAGGTTTTTCGCAGCATCCGCAAACATCTTCATAGATGGCGTGTGGAGCATAGGCGGTGTAGGGTAAGGATTCGAACGTTTTCCTGCCAAGGGGTTTTCCTCGCCGGAGATGCCGGTCGTCTTCTCGAACTTATCAAAGAACGGCTCGAGTTGATCGTAGGTAATGCCCCAGTCCTGGATCGTCATTTCCGGCGGTATTTTATCTTTCCCATATCGTTCTTCCGTCATGCTCCGGATTTTAAAATCGTAGGGAAGGAAACGGAACGTTTGCCCGTTCCAATGCACGCCGGCGCCTCCGAGCCCCTCCCCTAACAGGAACGAACCATACTGCCTCATCGGAAGCGCACGTATTTTTTCGGTGCTCCGAAAAGTAATCGTTTCTTTGGAGAGGTCCTGCATCAAATCGTACCGAAGCGCGTAACGGAGCTCATCATGAGCCATGTAATAGTCTTCCGTTACCCTTTCTTTACCTCTTTCCAAACCAACAACGGATAATCCCTTCTTGGTCAATTCCGAAGCGATAATCCCGCCAGCCCAGCCGACGCCGATAATGACAACATCCGTTTTCGGTAATTTTTTGGCCATATCTGTACTCCTTTCGCTATATATGAGCGGTTATAGGTGATCCTTTAAGCTCTTCGGTGGGATCACGGTGAAATCTTTATCAATGATATTGGTATAAGCCATTTGGTTACCCGGATACTGACGCATCACCCAGCCCTGCATGTTTTTGTTACCGCCATACAGCGGATCACTGTAGACCCCTTCCAATGTGCTGCTGCGGAGCAGGTTAAAGAACCCGCTGGCCGAGATCGTTGTTAATTTGACCTCATCGTTCTGAAAGGCAGTTAACACGGCATCCTGCTCCTCCGGTGACAGGCTAGGGAAATCTTTCTGATACTTCTTTTGACTGTAGTTCTGAATCTCGCGCAGACCAATGTAGAATATCTCCCGTCGCCTTAATCGGCCCTGATAACCTTGCGTTTTCTCTCCAACATAGAATGGGGGCTGCATATAATCTCTTGCATTGAACCCCCAATCACCGGCCAGCTGGTGGTCGATGAAGAATGCAGCGCCCAGCTCTTTGGCGCCCGGACCGTTCTCATCCGCAGGAAAAATACGCTCTACGGCTGCTTCCGTGATCCTGTATTGCTCCTGGTTAAAGAACATTAATGCTTGGTTGTAGTTGTTATCATTCTGTTCAGGCGCCGGTGCTGCAGGCGGGGTTTCCCGCTTCGGCAAAAGATATCCGAGTACACCGCCCAGCACGACACCTCCCACGGCATAACCGGAGTTTCTCAGAAACTTCCGTCGTGTCATCGTCTGCGAGCCGTCAGGCTTCGATGGTTTGGTTAGTTGTTCGTCTTGTTCGCTCAAACTCTCAGCACCCCTACTCTTCTTCATTTTTGAATAATGGGTATTGTCCCCATCAAAATTTCATTCATACATTATTCTCCATCCGGGCATGATAAAATTACTAACCGATATGGAGGCGAATGCTCATGAATCAATTGTGGAGCAGGTGGAAAGGTCCGATTATGGGCTCGGCACTGCTTCTATCTTTAACAGCGTGCTTAAATCAAAACGACGACAATCAACAAAACGCGCAATCCTTGGAGCAGCATAATGCCGATGCCGTTCACTTGCACAGCACCGACGTGATCCCTAGCTATCATGGACCGAAAACCGAAACAACCAATGTCCATGGCAATACCACAAGCGGTATGGGCATGTCCGTGTACAGCATGATCGGCTCGTCCAGCCTGCATGAAGGCGGTGTCTCTTCCCATGTCCAGTCAAGACTTGCAGGTCTGGGCATTGATGGAGTGAAAGCTTTTGTCCTCAATGACACGATTATTCTGGCACGTGCAGAATCACGCGTTTCTTCTAACCACTATGACAACATGCAGCAAAAGGTGTTAAGTCAGACGGAAGGAATGTCGGGCAAAGGCGAGCCGGATGAAGGAGTAAGCGGGGCAAAGACAGCGGATAACGATAATATGTCGCAAGCCAAAGAGCAAGTGAAGAACATGTTTAATGAAGAAGTGCAAATTCTGACGGTAACGAATCCTCAAGCTCCTGCGCTGATCGACCGAATTGCCTCGAAGCTGCATGATGCGCCGCGTGACGAGTCGATCGCCAGAGATATTAGTGAGCTGCTGCATATGGCATCGGATAAAAAATAAGTAAAGGAGTTGATCATATGCCTCTGGGAAACATCGGAGTGACAGGGCTGATCCTCATTCTGTTGATCGCCTTGATTATTTTCGGTCCTTCGAAGCTGCCTGAACTGGGCCGTGCATTCGGTCGAACACTGAGCGAGTTCAAAAACTCAACGCGTGAACTGGTTTCGAGTGAAGATATCCATGATGGAGATAAATTGAAATGACCCAGCAAGAGCAGGGACAAGAACAGGAGCAGCATATAATAGAGCACTTAACAGAGCTCCGCAAGCGGATTCTCATCACATTGGGCACCTTTTTGGTAGCCCTTTGTGCCGCTTTTCTATATGTTGAACCGCTGTATGAAATGCTGACTCGCGACGTGGAGGGGCAGCTTCAGATACTGGGACCAACGGACGTGATTTGGGTATACTTCATGATTGCAGGCGTTATAGCTCTTGCGGTGACGATGCCTGTTGCCGGATTTCAGGTATGGCGATTCGTTGTACCCGGCTTGAGTACCATTGAGCGGCGTGCTTCACTGGCGTATATCCCCGCAATCGGAGCCCTTTTTCTATTGGGTTTGGCCTTTGGCTACTTTGTCATTTATCCCATGGTCCTGTCCTTCCTGGATTCGCTATCGCACCATTTCATAACAGCATATACCGCCGAGAGATACTTCCGTTTTATGGTGCATATGACCGTACCGTTTGGTGTGCTGTTCGAAATGCCCGTCGTTATCATGTTCTTGACCTCGATTGGCATCCTGAATCCGCTCCGCTTAGCTAAAATGCGGAAAATCTCCTATTTGCTGCTGACGATTGCAGCCGTAACCATTACACCGCCGGATATCGTGTCGGACATCCTCGTCATTGTGCCCCTGTTCCTTTTATATGAGATCAGCGTTGGATTGTCTCGAATTGTATATCAGAAAAGACGGACCAGGCTGGAATTAATAGGTGAATAATAACCAGCTTCGGATCAGGGCCGCTGCATATGAATACTAAAAAAGCTTGGAGATCTCTTTTAGATCCCAAGCTTTTAATATATAAGCTGATATATATAAGTTAGAAAATCGTAGGCACCATTCCCCCATCCATACGGATTGGTGAACCTTTAAACGCGGATGCATAAGGACTGCACAGGAATGCAGCCAGTCTACCGATTTCGATCGGTCTAATAAATCGTTGAATTTCAGATTGTGGCAGGTTTGTACTCATGAAAGCTTTCTCTTTTTCCGCAAAGGTCATATCTTCATTGGCGTATATTCCCTCGATAATATGCTGCACGTTCTCGGAGAGAGTCGGGCCGGGCAAAATCGTATTGACTGTTACTTCAGTACCTTTCGTTAATTTGGACAAGCTTTTTGCCAAGGATAACAGCATGGATTTTGTCATGGCATACTGCGGCATTTGTCCAGAAGGCATAAGGGCTTCTTCACTCGCCATGAAGATAATACGTCCAAAATCGTTCTTTAGCATGCCGGGCAAATAAAATTGGGTTAATCCGTTGGCTGCAAGCACATTCGTACGGAAGTAGGTATCCCAAACTTCATCGTTAACATCCTCGTACTGCATGATTTCGTATATCCCCATATTGTTAACCAGAATATCCACGTGAGGGTATTTTTCAAATATAGCCTCTCTTTGCCCGATATCCACCAAATCGGCGGTCGCATTCTGAGGGTTTGTATTCGGGAAATCCGACTTGATTTCATCAACGGTTCGTTGTACCTCTTCATCATTTCGTCCGTTGATGAGAACATGGACACCTTCTCTGGCAAGTTCAATCGCGATAGCCTTGCCTATCCCTTTCGTAGATCCTGTAACCAACGCTGTTTTATTGTTTAATCCCATATCCATAATGTAAACATATCTCCTTTGTGCTCTGGATAGTGTACATATTACCTTGTATGGGTAGCTGGGTAACTAGCATATCGCGCCAATGTTCTAGTACAACACGCCAATTGCAAATGAAAAAGTAACCTGCGCTAAGTTGTGAATGCTATGAATCCATGGTCAGCATTTCCTGTCGGTGTTCGGATAGCGAAGGACTACTGAAATGTTCAGTGCGCCAACGTGATGGAGTATCTCCTTCCCAAAGACGGAAAGCACGGTAGAACGAGTTCTGGTCTTCATATCCAATTAAAAAGGCAACTTCTTTGATATCGAGCGAGGGGTCTGCCAAGTACTCGATGGCCTGCTCATGTCTTGCTTGTGTCAACAATTGCTTGAAGCTTGCATTTGCATCCGTCAGCCTGCGCTGTAACGTACGATCACTCATATTGAGCTCCTTCGCCACTGACTGAATGTCAGGGCGCCCTCCTGTGAGACTGCGTTTCATGATCCATTTGACCAGGTCAGTAATGGAGCGGTTGCTCTGTAGCTCATCAAGCGAACGATCCAGAGCGGGAGTCAGAATCTCCAGCAATTCTTCGTTATACGAGATAAAAGGGCGATCCAGATCTCTTCGATAGAGCGTTAATCGGTTACGGTTTGCGCCCATCCGGATGCGACAGCCAAAATAAGCTTCAAGTGCTTGTACATCGCCCATAGGCTGGGAGAATTCAACCAATTGCGCGGTCAGCGGTCGACCTGTGCCCCGTCGTCCAAGCTCCAAAAGACATGCCAGTGTAATACCAACGAGCAGTGCCGGACCAGATTGCTCGCCTGGATTCAGCCATTCCAGCTCGATGCTACAGCTTTCCCCCTCCTCGGTGATAAGCAAGCCTTCGGGTGGACATAGTTGCTTATACCGAGCCATTCGGTTTAAAGCATCCCGATAGTCACGAGCGTGGTAAGGCGCTAAGACGGTCGGCGGGTACTTCGCCGTTTCAAAGACGGTCGCAAGCTGGATGATGCTTTGGGCAGTGTCCCCCATGAGATCGGAATAGGCCTGCCAGATCGCGAAATATTGGGCGGTAGTAACTGTAGGTTCCGTTATGATGGTAAGCGGTAATTGTGCTTTGCGAGCTACGTCGTCAGCCGAAATCCCTAATTGATGTATTCCTTCCCATAATCCCGGCGGGATTTTAATTCGGTCAGAAGTATAAGGCTTCATAATATAGGCTCCTTTGACTGCTGTTTATGATAATTTTAGAACGGCCGCATATTGTTATCCTTTAATAGAAGGAAATCCTCATGCTTGACTCCCTGCATACGATAGCTTGCTGAGACAGCATTCGAAAACGTTATTATACCGCAAAATCATGACTATTGCAGACAATATAAGTGCTATGGTCGTTTTTCCCTTTTTCATCCGTTTTCTCCTCCCTCACTAAAGTGTAGAAGGGGAGCTTCAAGATTAACTTTGAAAGCAGTGGCCGATCAAGCAAATGTCAGCCATCAGGCACTTATTTAGATTCTGCTGGTTGGGCTGAGCCCCATGAAATTTCGTTTCTCGTCACATTTCATTAAGAAAAAGAAGCTCCTTTTAAAATAGCAAAAAAAGAAGTCGCCGATAATGGCAACTTCTTGTACCTGTGTAATTTTGTTCTGTTGATATAAAGCATATACGAATAACTATGGCAGTTGCCGATATTCTTCCTCCAGGATCGACATCACAATCATATCATGGAACGTTCCGTCCCAACATATCGAGTCCCGCAGAGTACCCTCCCGTTTAAAACCAAGCTTTTCATAAACATGTATAGCCCGAGGATTAAACGCATACACACCTAACTCGATTCGGTGCATACGTAAAATCTCGAAACCATGACGCAGCATGAGCTTCATGGCCTCCGTGCCATATCCTTTATTGCTGTGATTACCTGAAATCGATATGCGGATATTGCAGCTGCGGTTGTTGAGGTCGATTTCGTTCAGGACCACTTCACCAATTAAACTGTCCGTTTCCTTCTCCGCAATCATCATATCCAGGCGATCCTCATGGGCGTATCCGATTTTATGAATCCAGGCGGCAATCGAATCCTTGGTAAACGCCTGCTGCGTTCCCGTTAATCGGTTAGATTCGGCATCCTGCAATAATCCGAAATAGGCATCAAATTCATCTTCCCTTACGGGACGGAGCACAATGCGGTCCCCTTCGATCCGTGTTTCAAGCTTATTTTTCACTGCCCTAAGCCTCCAAGCCATTCATCCTTTTATTAGCGAGATATCAGCTAATTATAAGGTACCACCGATTCGTCGATCTGTCAGTCTACAAAACATTTATAGATAAACTAACCTGCCTCCAAATATGGATGAAGTCTTCACCTTGCAAAGAATATTAAACCCGAAATAGGGAACTTTAGATCGTATGAATCTTGTCAAAGCGAGCTGATCCCATGCCCTTTTTTAAACGAACAAAGCGAACCCATTCGAAAACGGCACTCCTTCATCATAACGAGCAAACGGAACAACCCGCCGAATCCTCTCGTCTCTCCGACCGCTTGGATCAGAATTTACATAGAATCAGAGAACAAACCGGCCACAGTCGGGATATCATTATTCGGACTCTAAGTCATATGTTCGGAAGCGATTACACCTTGGCCGTCATTTATATCGATGGACTGGTTGATACGCTCACCATCAATCACTCGATCATGGATTCCTTAACCTCTAAGGATTACGATGAAAAGCTGCATGCCTCTGACCCTGCAGAAATCTTGTCCATCATCAAAAACCGTTTCTTAACCATAGGCAGCATTAGCGATTTGGAGCATATGGAATCCCTGATCTCCGCCATGCTTGAAGGCAATACTGTGATTCTCATAGACGGTTCATCCCAAGGCATTATCGCCAGTTCTATCGGCGGAGAGGAACGCGGTGTAGAAGAACCCCAATCTCAGACCGTCGTTCGCGGTCCGAAGGAAGGATTCACCGAGAATATCCGTACGAATACGGCCTTAATCCGTCGTAAAATTAAAAGCCCCGACCTCTGGATCGTGGACCGCAAGATTGGCCGCGTCACCCAAACGGATGTTGCCGTTATGTATTTGAATGGCATCGCCAATGATAAGATCGTGCAAGAAATATTGAATCGTTTAGACCAGATCGATACCGACAGCATCCTGGAGAGCGGGTATATCGAAGAGTTTATACAAGATACAACGTTCACCCCCTTCCCTACCATTACTAATACGGAGCGCCCGGATGCTATCGCTGGTGCGATTCTGGAAGGGAAAGTTGCCGTTTTGGTTGATGGGACACCGTTTGTGTTGATCGCCCCCATCACCATCTTCAAACTGTTTCAATCGAGTGAAGACTACTACCAAAAGTTCGATATCGCGACCTTTTTGCGGCTGTTGCGCATCATTTCCTTTATGGTATCGATGCTTCTCCCTTCACTTTATATTGCAATCTCCACGTTTCATCAAGAAATGCTGCCAACGACCTTGCTGATCAGCCTTGCAGCACAGCGGGAAGGCATCCCTTTTCCCGCCGTTGTCGAAGCCTTGGCTATGGAAATTACGTTCGAAGTATTAAGGGAAGCCGGTGTTCGTATGCCAAGAGCGATGGGCTCCGCGATCTCCATCGTAGGCGCGTTGGTTCTGGGTCAAGCTGCTGTACAGGCCGGCTTAGTGTCTGCTGCCATGGTTATCATCGTTGCATTTACCGCCATTGCAAGCTTTGTTGCGCCTTCTGTGAGCATAGCCAACTCCGCCAGACTGCTCCGTTTTGGTTTTATGATATTGGCGGCAACTTTAGGGCTCTTTGGAATTATGGCAGGATTAATCGCCATGCTGATCCACCTATCCGGCTTGCGATCATTCGGTTTGCCATATCTTACTCCGTTCGCTCCATTTATCCCATCAGACCAAAAAGACGTTCTGGTCCGTGTTCCATGGTGGGCCATGCTGACAAGACCGACCCTTATCAACCGTACTAACGCGAAACGGCAAAAAATGAACCAGCGTCCATCGCCTTCCGATGGCAAGAAATAATATATAACTGGTATAACTCGGAGGTGAAGAACAGATGAACCGGAAGCTGAATCTCCTGATTCTCATGTTGGCTGCCTCACTGCTGCTCAATGGTTGCTGGGATAGTCAAGAGTTAAACTCGCTTAGTATTGTATCGGCGACGTCCATAGACCGCAGCGAGGACGAATGGGTCATCTCCTTCCAAGTCGTCATTCCGCAGTCCATCGCCACCCAGACCGGCGGCGGAGCCGGGGGAAGCCAATCTCCGATCACCATCTTCTCCACCAGGGGCAAGACCATTCGCGAAGCGATGCAGAACGCGAATTTAGAAGCGCCGCGTGCGCTGTTTTTTGCCCATAACTCCGTACTGATTATCAATGAACAAGTCGTTCGGAATGAAGGCGTACGGCAAATCCTTGATTTTTTCCTCCGTCCGGTGGAAAGTCGGGAAACGATGTCGGTTCTCCTGACCAAGGATAAAGCCTCCAATCTATTGGAAGTGCTCATTCCATTAGAGAAAATAACAGGAAACGCGATTCAACGGGTCATTACCCAAGGACAAGAAAATCTGTCCCAAGTAAAAAATATTAAATTGATTGATTTTGCATCGATGGTCGCCAATCCCTACAAAAGCGCCATGGCTCCAGAGTTAAGGGTGTCCGGCAACCAAGAGGAACAATCTAACTTGGATGCCTTAAAGTCAACGCGTAATCAAGCGGTACTCAAACTTGGCGATTTGGGCGTATTTCGAGGAGACAAACTGGTGGGATGGATGAAGCGTAAAGAAAGCAGAGGCGTTGCTTGGCTCTCGAACAGCGTCCATAACCTGATCATTGTTACCCCATGCAGCGATCGAGACGCTTCCCGGTTGTCGAGTTACCGAGTCATCCAATCATCGACCCAAGTGGACCCCAAAATGGTCAACGGTTCGGTCAACATGATGATCCATATTCAAACAGTGGGGGCTCTCGATGAAACCAGCTGTACGATGGATTTGACGAACCCGGACGTTATTTCGAAACTCGAGGATACGATTGCCAAGCAGATCAAGGATGAGGTGCTGGCTTCGTGGAAGAGAATGAAGGATTTGAATGTGGACGTGGTTGGTTTCATGGATATGATTCACAGAAAGTATCCTGCTGCCAGCAAACACCTTACAAATTCGGAGAGACCGCTCCAGGAACTGGAACTTAAACTGAATGTAAAAGTCACCGTTGAACACACGAATATGATCAATAAACCCTTCTCGAATTTGATTGAACCCAATAAGTAGAACGCTATCGATACCTATAACAAGGAGGTCCCAAATGGAGAAGATCGGTAAATACCAAATCATTGCCATGACCATCTTGTTTATGATCGGCAGCACCCCTTTGTATGAACTGGGGATTGAAGCTAAACAAGATGCGTGGCTGGTCGTGCTGGTTGCGATGATCACGGGAATGTTACTGCTGTTCATCTATTTATATATCCAGAACCAAAATTCGGAGCATGCTCTTCCCCAAATTTTAAATCAGCACTTCGGCAAATATATCGGTTCCATCATTACTGCAGCCTATATCGTTTATTTTGCGTATGAATCCATGAGGAATACCCGCGAGTTCGCGGACATTATCAATATCTCCTTTCTCCCCAGCACACCGCTGTACTTCCTGATTCTCTTAATGGTGTTGCTGTCCGGTTATGCCGTATGGAAAGGCATTGAGGTATTCTTTCGCGTCACCGAATTCCTGCTTCCTTTCACGTTGATCGGGTATATCCTGATCGTTCTCATGTTCATCGGTTCAAATATCATTCATCTTGAGCGCCTTATGCCCATATTAGAAAACGGAATCCTGCCCGTGCTGCGAGCATCATTGCCGGAGGTGATTAGTTTTCCGTTCGGTCAGATCGTAGTATTTCTCATGTTTTGGAGTCATCTCGAAGACAAGAAAACGCTGTCCAAGGCATCCTTGTCGTCCTATATATTCGTAGGTATCTTTTTATTGATATTCAATATTTTAAATCTTGCGATTCTGGATCCCACCATAACGAGCATATCGACTTTTCCGCTGCTTCGGTCGGTTCGTCTCATTGAAATTGCCGATTTTCTGGAGCGTCTGGACCCGTTAATCATCCTGCTGATCTATATTGGCATATTCGTTAAAATGACCGCATTCTACCTCGGCGCCGTACTCGGTCTTTCCAGCCTGATCAATGTCAGCCATAAAAAAACAACCGTGATCGTGGGTGCTTTCATCTTTACCATTTCGTTCGTCTCTCCGAACTTTATTTATCATATCTGGATCGGGTTTGCTCAAAATTTGAAATACCATTTTCCTATCTTCCAGATCTGGGTCCCTTTGATTCTAGCGTTGATTATTTTAATCAAAAGGTCTCGCTCTTCCAAATCCGGCTGATTGGGAACTCAATACATTACAAGAATTTGTATTGAACCCATGAAAGAAATCCCCTCCAAATAGACTTTGATGCGCCGGGAAACACACTGTCTACTTAAAGGGGAACATATTCGCGTCCTTATTATCCGGATATGTGAACGGGGAGGATGCTGTAGTCACTCTCTCTGTTGTTTCGGTTGCAGTGAAGCATTACGCATCATCGGATAGGTGGTTAACAGCGCTGCCAAACCTGCGATTCCGGCTATCGTGAAACCGGTCATTGCATTCATATTTAATGTCGACAACCATACTATAGGTGCTTCAAGCATTCCCGAGTAGTAAAGAAACATAACTGCGATGGCAATGATCATGATACCGATTAATGTCCTTGTCATGCCCGCACGATACGTTATGCAGTAGATAAAAAAAGCGCCGCCGAACAAGATTAGTCCGACCATGAGATCGATCCATAAGTAAGGCAAAAATTGGTACTCACTGGAATGAAACATCCCCGCATGCGTAATGGATACCGAGCTGACTCCGCGATCGTATAATGTCCATAATATACATTGTAAGAGGTTTAAGACTAGCATATACACAAATACACTTGAAACGCCGATGACATAAAAGCTTTTCAGCATTTGAGTTCGTGTGCCTCCAAGGCTGACAGCAATAGGTAGAAGGCTTTTGAACCCCATGATCCCATAGAACGGGATAAAGAAAAAATACGCGGGGCTTGAAATAGAACTGAGTGTCTTATCCATATCAAAGGATGTCCCGATAATAATCCAGGCTGCGGTTAATGGCAGCGTAATGTACAGCAGAAGCAGCTTCCCCAAGAACCAGCTTGCATCTTCATAGATTAAACGAAACGTGCCGTACGTCGCGCTCATCGTACCCCCTCCTTCACATTATCCGTCATATGAAGCAAATAATCCTGAAGATGCGCTTTCTCCACGGAAATTCCATTACTGCGGCCTAGCTCTCTCCATTCGTCGGAGAACGGGACATCAATCATAACTTTCTTCACGGAACCGATGGTGCTTTCATTTAGGATCTTTTGGTTACCGATTAATTGATTCACTCGTTCGTGTTCACCGGTTATCCAGATCCCCCGTTCCCGCACCTCTTCCATCGGCTCATGTAACAGCAGCTTTCCGTCATGAACAACCACGATGGATTCCAGCAATGGTTGTAATTCCTCGATTTGATGTGTCGACACCATGATCAGGCGAGGAAACGCATCATAGCTATCCAGCAGCCGTTCATAGAACTTTTTTCGCATTCCTGCATCAAGCCCGTTGGTCGGTTCATCCAAGATCGTAACATCCGCCTGGCTGGCCAAACCGATCACAACCTGTAACGCCGTTTTCATCCCGGTCGACAGCTTCTTGGCTTTTTTATGCTGCGGCAGTTTAAACGTTTCCAGCAGCTCTTCTGCCAATTCCTGATTCCAGTTCGGTTTGAAATATTGATAAAACCGCAAGGCATCGCGTATGGTCCAAATATCACTGAATGGATGATCTTCCTGCATGTAACACAAATGTCGTTGGGCTTCCTGGTTATTGTATGGCCGGTGGCCCATAACCTCAATGTTTCCCTGACTAGGAATCTGATGCCCCGCAATCAGTTTCATCAACGTCGTTTTGCCCACACCGTTCCGTCCCCATAATCCCGTAATGACTGGATTTTGTTCAACGTATGACAATTCCTTGATCACGGGAACATCTTCGTAGGAAAAAGATACCTGCTTTAAAGAAATCATAAGTTCCCCTCCTCCTCCACTATGCACTCCATAACCTCCTCGACCGTCATGCCGATTCGCCTCGCCTCTTCCAGCATCGGACGAATATAATACTCCCGATAATGCTTTTGTTTGTCACGCAGCACCTGTTTCCTGGCCCCTTCCTTTACAAACATTCCTATTCCTCTCTGTTTGTAAATGATGTCCAGGTCTACCAAGGCTTGAAGCCCTTTACGCGCAGTAGCACGGTTAATGTTATAAAATCGGGACAACTCGTTCTCAGAAGGGACGCGCTCTCCTTCCTTCACTACACCATCCACAATATCATCCATTATCATTTGAGCGATTTGTTGAAAAATGGGCTGGGATTCATCCAACAAAGCTTTCAAGGTGAAGCCTCCTTTCTGACCGTTATCATCCCCTTAGTTGTTAGGTTGATTACTCGTATAACCAACTGTACAACATGGTGCTGCAATTGTAAAGGGAGAAATGTCCGTACGGACATGCATTTGATTCCTTCAAAACAAAAAAAACCGCATTTTCGCGGCTTTTTCAATCCGATTCCAACTGTCCTGAAGCTGCTGCAGGTAGCCATCCTTCAAGCAGTGCTCCACCTTCCGGATGGTTGCTTGCGGCAAGTTCGCCTCCGTGCTGCCTAACAATTCTTTGTGAAATGGTTAAGCCTAATCCGCTGCCACCAGTTGAACGACTTCTGGATGCTTCCCCGCGATATAGAGGTTCAAATACACGCTCAAGCTCTTCCCCAGAGAAGCCCGGCCCGGTATCGCGTATCGTAAACTTAACCATATCACCAACTTTATTACACTGGACTTCGATATCACCACCCGCAGCTGTGTGTCTTACGGCATTATCCAGAAGATTGTTCATGGCTCGCTCTAATAAATGCATATCTCCATGGATGATGCACCGATTCGTTACATGGAACGAGATGGAAACTCCTTTTTGCCGAGCCAGCGGACTCAGACTATCCATCGAATTCCGGATGACCTGGTTAAAATCCACCGTTTTATTATTCAGTTGCGACTCCACATACTCCATTTTTGTAAAAGTGAAAAGATCCTCTACCAAACAATCCAATTGGGCCGATTTGTCTTTGCAGACTGCAACATATTGGGCTATTTTCTCCGGAGATTGAGCGATCCCTTGCTCCAGACCATCCAAGTAACCTCGCAAAGCGAACAACGGTGTCCGTAAATCATGTGCAACAGCCGCAATGACGAATCGGCGTTCCTCTTCCAGTTCAGCCTGTTTTCGATAGGACTGCTCAAGTCCCTTGACCATAACATCGAATCCATCGCGGACTTCAGCGATTTCGGTGACCCTGGACATGGGTAACCGAACATCCCAATCCCCTGTTGCAATTTGTCTTGCTGCATTTCCCATCTTCTCGAGTGGTTTGAGAACGAATCGCCTCATTTCCATGCCGACAACAAAGATCGCAAGCAGCAGCCCGACAAAAGCCGACATCACTTGAAATTGATTAGACTTAGGTAAGTACAGAATAACCCTTCCCAGCAGCTGGCCGTCCTCGATGACGGAGAACCGCTCGGTTGATAAATTAGTGCCTCGTCGGTCAGGGTTGGAACGATAAATTTCCCGATCTTCTGCGGATTGAATGAGCACATCCATCTTCGCTTCACGAAGCGCGGAATACAATTGGTTTTGCCAGACTGGATCTGTCCATTGGTCTGTGTCCGATTCAATTCGCTGCGTCATTTCCGATATATTTCGTTGCAGGGTCTCGTTTTGCAGCCGACCTTGTTCGAAGCTGAGTGTCTTGGTTTCCATAAAGTGCGCAGTAACAAAGAATATCCACGGCAATAAGAGGATAAAGAAGAAGCAAAGCATAGTAAACGTACGAATGCGGAGTGACCTCATATTACCCTCCCTCAAAGCGATACCCTACTCCCCATACGTTGACCAGGAATAGCGGTTTATTCGGATCAGCTTCGATTTTCTCGCGAAGCCGACTAAGATGGACCCGAATTGTATGCCTGTCGCCCACCCCATCCCAAAACTTTGCAAGTAATTGTTCATAGGAGAAAACATGTCTCGGATGTTCCGCAAATAACCGCAGCAGCTCATATTCCCTGGGTGTGAGCACGATGTTGTTTCCATCCACTAGTACTTCTCTAGTGGACAGGTTTAACTTGATGCGGCCGTAATCCAAGACCCTGTTATCCAATTGTTGTGGGGAAGCGGAGCGCCGCAATACGGCTTTTACTCTGGCAACGATCTCACCCGGCGAAGCGGTTTTGACGATGTAATCATCGCCTCCGAGAGTAAGGCCTCGAATCTTATCCACATCATCGCTGCGAGCACTCAAAAACAGGATTGGTACATTGCTCTCCGCCCGAATCCGGCGGCAAAACTCAAATCCATTTTGTCCCGGCATCATAATGTCAAGAACAATACAATCAACAGAGCTTTCCTTAAATATGTCCCACGCTTGCGCGGTGTCGCAAGCGGTTTTCACTTGAAAGTGGTCATTCTCTAGAAAATCCCTTAATAGCTCAACAATATCCTGGTCGTCGTCTACAACCAGAATCGTCTTTGATTCGCTCATGTTTATCCCACCTTTGCTTTCCTAGTTTATCATTTTTTTTAATAAGAACTAATGCGAGCGGATGTATTGTGATGATTTGTTTATACTTTTGTGACCTTTTTTCATCTTTGTTTGAGATATTCGTTTGGTATGCTTCTACTTGCGTGCACGGACAGCCATATTTCGGGTGATCGTCCCGCGCAGTCATCGATAAAGGAGGTTTACATATGGGTTTGGAAAATAGCGCTTTCTCGTTCTTTCCTTTCGGCGCTTTGTTTTGTCTCACGCTGTTTTCTTTCCTGGCGGTTCGAGTATACGCGATTCGTCAACGTTACAAAAGCGATCATCACAAGGATGACATCGCTATGATTCTGAAGAACCGAATGGCCAATGGTGAAATTGATGAGAAGGAATATCGTAAGCTGAAAGATCTTTTGACTAAATAGAGACTTGGAGGATTTATGGATGCTTAACGTTCAAATTGTGTTGTTTGACGGCTTCGACCTTCTAGATGCGATAGCGCCTTACGAGGTATTCTGTGCTGCAGCCATGAATGCTGAAAATGCGTTAAACGTAGAATTGGTCACCGCCGAGGGACCAAGATCCGTGCCCAGCGGCATCAACGGGTTGAGGATTGAAGCTAGTGGCAGACTGGACCCGGAACGAGCGGGCATCATTCTCGTACCTGGCGCGTCCGGCGACGTCGAGGGAGATGGGCCCGATTCGGTTCCGGCTATTCTGGGCCGGGCCATGAGTACCGAATTGGCTGGCATGATCAAGCAGGCTCTCCAGCACAAAGACGTTACAGTCGCTACGGTCTGTGGCGGTTCCCTTATTCTTGCTATGGGAGGCCTCTTAGAAGGCCGGCCGGCGGTAACGAACCACCTGGGCATGGCCTTACTTAGTGCAACCGGAGCAGTTCCCATCTCGGCTCGCGTCGTGGACGACGGTAATCTGGTTACCGGTGGCGGTGTAACTTCAGGACTCGATGTAGCGCTATATCTGGTGGAACGTGAACTTGGGCCTCGTATCGCTCACGCGGTAGAGCAGTTATTCGAATATGAACGAAGAGGCACGGTTTGGAAGGATACAGGGATAAAGCCTAACGTTAATAAATCAGTGACGAGCGACGAACCAAATGCCGCGGTGAACAAAACAGCAATGATACCCACGCCCAGCTCCCAGCATAGCAAAAGCATACAGGCATCAGTCTTCGACGGAGATTGGGATACCAGCCTCGCTACGCCCGTTGGAAAGCTGGTGGTCAAGCTCTCGATATCGACAAGACACGATATGATCCATGGCACGGCGACGCAGGGGGATGAAACCATTGAGTTTATGAACCCTGTACTTCAGGATAACAAGCTGGCCTGGTCACTACGAATCACGAAACCCATGCGCTTGAATCTCAAGTTTGAAGTTGTCGTCGATGGAGATCACATGGTTGGTATAGCCAAAGCTGGCTTACTGCCGGCATCCAAGTTAACAGGAAATCGGGTTACCTAATCGTAAGAAAGAAAATCCGCGGCATACACGCGCTCTGGCTTCCAGGTATGTATGTCGATCGTGTTTTTCCGTATTCAGAAATAGTGTGTATCAAATATGGAGCTTCGGGAGTTGCGAACGGATGAAAAAACGAAAATCGTTATATCTATTGCTGGCCTGTGTCAGCATTCTATTTATACTACACGCCTTGGTGAAAAACTATTGGATCGATCCAGATGCTTCGGGATTTTTAAGCCATAAGTCCGGGCTGAAGCGCGAACTCAATCTCCCGGTCTGGCTTAATGTCATGTACGTTCATGTTGCATTCGCATGTGTGGCCATGGCATCGGGACTGATTAACTTTTCGAATCGAATATTTGAAAGAAGCCGCAGGCTGCATCGCATAAACGGCTATGTATATATCGTATCCGTACTTCTGGTTGTGCTAACTTCCGGATATATGGCCCCCTACGCGACAGGCGGCAAAATAAGCAGTATGGGATTCAATCTGCTGAATATGATCTGGCTGGTTATCACCATTACGGCGCTCGTGCAAATCAAGAGGAAAAGGATCGTTCGACATCGCAACTGGATGATTCGTAGTTATGCCTTTTGCTTCACAAACATGTTGATCCATCTCATTACTTCCCTTTTTCATCAGGGTTTCGGGTACGTTTACCCTACTAGCTACACCATCGGCGTTTACGGCTCGATTGCGCTGCTCCTAGTTATTCCTGAAATCATCATCAGAACAAATCGAAAGGAATTGGTATCAGGATGAAAAAAATACTTAGTTTACTCACGTCGTTAACGCTCGTTCTATGTCTATTAGCCCCCGCAGCAAGCGCAGAAAGAAACAAGAACCCAGATCCATCCAAGGGTAAAAGCGTGCATGTACAAATCGTATTATTCGATGGGTTTGATCTGCTGGACGCATTAGCGCCATATGAAGTATTTGCTGCTGCCGGAATGTACACTGGTGGAAAAGTCACTGTAGAATTAGTATCTGCAGAAGGTAAGCGTTCGGTACCGAGCGGGCTGAATGGACCTGCCCTCGAAGCGCAAGATGTGTTAGACCCTAATCGTTCCGGGATTATTGTAGTTCCTGGCGCTTCGGGAAAGCCAGCGGGGAATACCGCAGATGCTATTCCCAACATATTGAGGCAGGCTAAGAATACGGGGTTAACAACGATGATGAAACAAGCTATGAATAATAAGGACGTTACGGTGGCTACCGTGTGTGGAGGTTCATTGCTGCTGGCTATGGATGGATTGTTGAAAGACAGATATGCGGTCACCAATCAGATAGGCATGGGTGCATTAGGGGCTCTCGGTGCAATTCCGGTCGATGCAAGAATCGTGGAAGATGGCCCTCGCTTGGTAACTGGCGGAGGTGTTACTTCCGGACTTGATGTGGCCTTGTATTTGGTTGAGCGTGAAGTCGGACCACAGATTGCGAATGCCATAGAGAAGTTATTCGAGTACGAGCGTAGAGGAACGGTGTGGCAAGCAAACGGCTTACCGCCGATTAACTTTGAGACGAGCAAGGAAACGCCTAAAAAAGAGCAACCGTCTGCACCGGGGAACAAAGACAAAAAGTGAGGAATCGAGGCGATCGGGGAGTTTGGAACCGTGTCGCTCCCACATACCGTTATTAGAGAAAAACAAGTCGCAATGAATTTATGTCGTTTCATCTACTCTAACTGTATAAAATCATTAAAAAAGCCGCAATTTTGCGGCTTTTTGCGTGTATGCATTGCCTCTCTATCAAGCAAAAAATTTATTGATTCCCTTGTCATTCATGCCGCGATTGTTCCATTATCCTCTCGCTAAAAAAGCAGCAATCAAACCAGCAAGTTCGTCTGCATGCGTCAGGGTAGCCATATGGTCAGCCCCCTCGATTACCTCGAAACGGATGTCTTGAACACGCTTGAACTGTTCCGCAATTCGTTGCATATCCTCCCATTCAACCGTTCCCTGAATAAACAGCGTCCCTGCAGCAAGCTCCTCCAACCGCTCGATCGCTGGCGGCATGGGCCATATCACCTCGAAGCTCTTCCACTCACTAAACACTCTGGTCATATACAACGTGTGCATCTCGCGCAAAAAGTCCCGTTCAGAGCTGGACATCGTCACACGATAATTAGGCCCGCTCAACGATTGTTCGACCAGACGGTCAACATCGGGTGCGCATGCATTTACTTGGGCCATCCAATCGATGAATGGCTGGGCGTGCTCGAATCCGGTTAGCGATGGTGCGATTAATACTAAATGGTCAACCCTGGAAGGGTAAGTCAAGGCAAAATCCGTAACGGCCTGCCCTCCCATGGAATGACCGACAAGCGAAGCGCTGTTAATTTGCAGATGATCGAGCAATGCCCGAAGGTCTTCAACCAAGCTGGTTGGTTTTTGCGGCGCTGGGGATCTTCCCGTTCCCCGACCATCATACGTGATGACTTGATGGCTCCGCGCTAAATGCGGGGCAATATAGTTCCATTCTCTTGAATCCACACCTGGACTGTGTACCAACACAACAGGTGTCCCACTGCCTTGAGTTTGATAAGCTAAATCCATTTGAAAACTCCTCTCTCCAATGGATGATTCATCCAGATTATGATTCTAATATAATTTAAGACTGAACATTCGGTCAATATTAAATCGCATGAAATCCGAGTTGCTTCTCTTAAATGGGTTAAGAACAGTCAAAGTCACAACAAAAAGCCGCCAATGGCGACTTCTTAAACACGCGATAATCCTAGCAAGAATTGATGAGGAAAGCCCGGTTGACCCTTGAACGTCAGGACACCATCACTGACTAAACACCAGATTCTGTACATAATGAAGGGATAACTTATACGTTGCTGTGAAATTTCCATTAATTTTGTCACGACTTCTCCAGCGTTAACCAAAGCACCTGGATGGTGTTTATCTAGCAGCTCCATGACCGATTTAACAATAACCTCGTCCAGTTTATCCTCTTGGCAGCCTATCACTTTTCCCTCTTCCCAGAGTCGAAGCATATCATCCTGTCCTGCCAACTCCATCCATTCTGATTCATATCGCTTCCTTAGATCAGAATTCAGAAGGATCCCCTCACCATAATTTCTAACAATATCGATGTATTTGTCTCGTTCGACCAATGCCTGCGCTATTGGAGGATTACCCTGCCCCGTTTCTGTGAGTTTTTGTGTCACATTGACCACATGGACTGGACTCTTCCGCTCCCTCAGCAGATACATTGCAAAACGAAGTCCCGTCTGATCATGGGCGTTATCTCCGCACCATATCACAACGGTTTTGTTCTCCGGTATATTCTTTAGCGTATCTATCATACGCTCAATTTGGTGTTCCTGGTTTATAATGTCTAAATAATATGAATCCCTGTCATGTTCCATCAACCACATTCGCCTTCGGAGCTGCCCTTCATTTGTGCTCAATTCCGTGATGGGACCGACTGAAAACCAATCATTAAACGCGACTACCCGAGATTCCTCCCGTTTACCAACTTTACTAAGCGCAACTTTTAATGAACCGGCTTCAGAAAGACTGAACACAACATGGACATGAGTTTGACGTTTCTCTTCTTGCAGTCGCTGGTTGTTAACGGCATCTATGTGTATTTCCATCAGGTTATACAGTCTCTGACCGAACACTCTGTCTTCATGCTCACCATTCGTCGAATCGTATATTGCAGTATTCAGCAGGTGACGAAGTAAAAGCCAATGTTCTCTTTCTATAAACCCGTTTAATTTCTCTAAGAGTTTATCGATTACGATCCCTCCCAAACTTTCGGTTTAATCATATTAAAAAACAAGAAGTTCATCACTTCTTGTTTTCCGCACAGCTGCCACGCTTCGATGCCGCATCCAATACCGACTGGATCGTATGCTCCTCCAAGTATTGGTACAATTGCCGTTCGGCGCCGTCCATCACCTGTTTGACCAGACATACGCACTCCCGGGGATTATCCTCGTGTATCTTGGCAGCCTTCTCTTCGGCTAGCAGGCGATGCTGCCGCGAATTGAGATTGGAGCATTCAAACAACTGCTGTCTTCCTTCAATGACCTGTATCACTTCAAGGAATGTAATCTGCTCGGCCTGCTTGGCCAGCTCGTAGCCTCCGTTCACTCCCGGTACAGCCCGCACGATACCATCCTGCCTCAGCTTGGACATGATTTTGGATAAGTAGCTTTCCGAGACGCCCAGCGTCGCCGATAACTCCTTAATTCCGATGTTCTGATCACGCTCCGAATGAGCCAAGTGGATTAATGCGTGCAGAGCGTAATCCACACTTTTGGAAAACTGTATAGCGGTTACCTCCCTTAAATTCGAATTATATAGACCTATGATATCCATTATAGTAATTCGGATTTGTTTTTGCAATGAATCCACGCTTCATGGAGGAGCATGGCTAAACTTACCTTCTGATTCATTGAGGAATTTGGTTGAAAAAAAGCCGCCAAAATGGCGACTTCAAGAGCAAATCATAAGGATTGACACAAGCCAAAAGACTATTTCGGCGTGTTGCTATTCTGAGGATCATATAATCCCGACGTGTCCTTGAACCATTCGAAGATATGCGATACACAAACCTTAAGGACCGCATAGCCGGGAACGGCTAATAAAATGCCAACCACACCGAACAGATTGCCGGCCGTCAGTATGACAAAGATAATCGTAATGGGGTGAATCTTGAGCGTTTTACCCATGATTTGCGGTGAGATAAACTTCCCTTCTATTAATTGCACGATCGTCCATACCGCCACCATCTTCAGCAGCATCACCGGAGAAGTAACCAGAGCCACAATGAGCGCAGGCGTAATCGCAATGGCGGGTCCCAGATAAGGCACCACGCTGGTGAACGATGCAATTATCGCCAGAATCAACGCGTAATCCAAACCGATGATCATGTAACCGATATACAGCAGAATACCAATACAGAAGCTCACAATAATCTGCCCGCGGATAAACGAGCTGATCTGATGATTGATATCCTGAAGCACATGCAAAATTCCGGAACGACTCTTCGTCGGCAGGAAAGACAATATTTTCATAGGGAGCTTCTTGCCGTCTTTCAGCATATAAAACAGTACAAAAGGTACCGTCACGATCGACAACACAACCTCTGTGAATGCACCCAGAAACCCGCCAACTCTGCTCCACGTGTGGTTTAGAAGTTCCGTTGCCTTCTGCGTGACGGTGGTCCACCATTCCTGGGAGTTAATGTTCATGGTTTCTTGAATCTGGTTATACAACTCGCTGCCCGTTAGATCTTCAAACTGCTGTCTAACCTTTTCGCTATATGTCGGAAAGTTATCAATCAGCCCCATAATCTGGTTGCGCAGCACCGGAATGACCGCGAGCACCACAATCGTTAGAATACCGGCTATAACCAGATAGAGGATCAGGATGGACCATCCACGCTTGATTTTCCATTTCTCCATCACATCCACCAGAGGATTCAGCAAATAATAGAGTATTCCTGATAAAATGATCGGCAAAACGATCGTCTTGATTAACACGGCGAGCGGATGCAGCACAAACGAAATTTTGCTTAAAACCAACACATTGAGTCCAACCAGCAACAGAACAAGCAAAAGAAGCACAAATTTATTGTTCAGAAAAAAGCGCTTGAACCGATCCGGCCAAATACGGGGTTGCTCCATACATGTCCTCCCTTACTTATGTATACATATTCAAGTTGTAAAGCTGAGCATCGATTCACGACACCGAAAAAAACCGACAAAACGACGCGCTCTTCATTCTTTTAACTATAATGTTTGAACGGGGCACATGTCCAGTTTACCAAGAACGAACGGGGAGATATGTTCATGTATTCACAGACATCAGTAATAAACAAGCCCGCATGTCACAATGACACGCAGGCTGAAGCTGTTCGGTAAGATGATGTTACAAGTATCGAGAAATGATCCGCACCAGCTTGGCTGGCAGCTCATTCAGGTTGGTTATATCCAAAAACCTCTCGGCACCATAGATCTGACTAATGACATCTTTGTCTTGGCCGATGGCTGCCGCCAGAAATTTGACTCCTTTTCTTTCGTATTCGGATAGAGTCTGCCGCATGTCTTGAATCGCCAGACTACCGGTATAGTCATCCATGGCTTTAGGCTGCCCGTCGCTGATGCTAATCAACAGCTTCGTTTGTTTCGGTGAATTTACTAACCGTTCCGCCATAATTCTTAAAGCCATACCATCCCGATTATTACTTCTGGCCCGGATGCCCATCAGCCTGAACCGGTCGCGGACATCCGGTTGATCGTAATCGGCATAAGCGAAGATGGACATCTGCTCCATACGGGAAACATCCGCAGTATCCCCATAAATTAAAACAGGTATATGGCAAATTTGGCAGAATTCATAGACCGCGATGACCGCCCGCTTAGCCGCCTCGAGTCTCCCGAAAGCAGCCATCGATGCTGATTCATCGACCCTCAAACCGACGACAAGACCAGGGGATTCCGTCGGAGGACGTTTCTTGGCAAAATACCTGAAATCACGGTAAGCCACGCTGTCTGCCTGAAACTTAGAACCATAGTAATGGTTCTTGGCATATTCCGTGGTTATCTCGTGCTCCAACAGCGGCATCGTCTGTCTGGCGATTTCCCGCACGATGGGCATAATGTCCTTACGCAGACTCCGATATTCCTCCTGCTGGATCGGGTCAACATCAGGACGGTGAACGATCAGCTTAACAGCTTGATGAATCGAATCGGACACGATGGCCCTGGAGACTTGATTCAGCTTTTTGCGGAAGTCCCGCTCCTTCTGTTTCTCCTCCTCTGTCATGGGTTCAGGATTGGCCTGATGATATTGCGGTGATCCGTCCTCCCCCGAATCCGTGCTTTCCATATCCGCTGACTCATCCGCGAGGATGGATGTGCTGTCTTCGCTTTCAGCGGACTTCTTTAACTGGAGCCCTTCTTCCTCAGCTTGCCCGTCAGGAATGGAATCCAGTTCTATATCGCTCTCCCATGTCGCGATCTCCACTGCCTCTGGGCTTCGTTTTTTATTCATTTCAACCGGGACTTCCTCCAGCATATCCAGCAAACCTTCGCCTTTCAGCGCTTCTTCCAGCAGTATGATCTCTTCCGAATCGGTTGTTATCTTGTAAATCACTTTATGATAAAGGGATTCCCTCGCAGAAGCACCTTGTGCAACGGCATCCACCCAATAGAAATAAGAGCGCATGCCAGCCACGCCTTTAATGGCATTAGCTCGGGCAGTTTTATCCAATAGGATAATGACCCTTGCCAGCACATCCAGCATTTCATCGTTTTGATAGCCGGTTTTGGCCATCGCTCGCTCCATCATAATCTCTTTGGTCGGCAGGTCCATCTTCTCCGTATGCTGCACTCGGTCACGCAATGCCTCGTTAAGCGGCCTGGATCCGGCGTAACTACGATTTGCCGTGATCACCGCTATGAAATCCGGATGCCGCTGCACGATCTCCGTTGGGAGATTAAGACTGCCACCCGGCTCCAATGCGGAATTCAATGCCATTAATACGCCGGCATCCCGAATCACGTTCGGTTCCTGGATTTCCAGCAGATAGCCCTTCTGAAAAGCTCGGACGATCTCGGAAGCGTAAAATCGATATTCTACAGCTCCATCCTGAGCCATATTCGCGGCCAGCTTCAATAATTGCTTCATCTTTGCGGAAGCCATCTCTTGTGTAATCTCCAGCGCCTCCATCAAAATCTCCGTCGAGCTTCGAAAGCCGTCGCTTTCGTATAATGCTTTCAAGGCCGCTTGGTCCACAGATTCCAACTGCTTCATTCGATCAGATGAAATAACCGGTAAAATGGCTCCGAGGATATCCGATTTATCCATATCGGCAAAACAAGTTACTTTGGTATAGGGTAACCTGAGGTTTGCGGACAACGCCTTGGCAAGCTGCGTTTTTCCGGAACCGGCATCCCCTTCCAATAAAATCGTGGCGATTTTCATCTCGCCGCGATGCCAATTACGCTTGATTTCATTCGTGATTCGCCGTTCTTCCTCGCTTGCTGTATGTGTTAATGGTTTTTTCCAGACAAGACTTTTTTCTTCCTCGGTCAATACTCTACCAGGAGACAGCACGTAAGTTTCATTATTATTCTGGTCTTTCATGACCGCTCACCTCCAAACTCTCGTTAACTCTGAACGCGGGAATGGGTTCATCACTCCCAATCCGGCAGCTTACTCATCGTACATAACCCAATTCTTCTAACATTCTCGTCAAAGTGCGAAGACGTTCTCCTATCATCTCGCTGTTGTCGCTCAATGCCTCGTTGAACAGCTTGATATCCTCCTGAATCTGTTCATTATCCGTGCAAACGGCTACCGTCATGGCGTTCCCCTGCAATCCGATCCGGTCAATCACAGGATGTTGCGGGTCATATAAATCTTCAAATCTATAGGCTTCGCTAAAATGTGTCAGGGCACTGCAAATGAGGATGGATAAATCCAGAATTCGATGAAGAGGTAACTCATCCATTGGACCGGCCCCTTGTTCCTCAGCAGCTCTCCATACTTTGGCGGCAATATGCGCCCTACCATCCTCGTTCTGCTCGCTCAAACCCAAAGATAATGCTCTTACATCTGTCTTATATGCGAATCGCCCATCCACTTTCCCATAGTTATCCGAAATAATCACGGGTTTATGATTTGTAGAAGCAGGTATATTCATTGTGTTGTGTCTCCTCTTTTCCAAAGAATTAAATCGTAATCCAACTGCGCTCATAGCTGCCTATTTAAGATAGGTTTGAACACATTAATTTAAATTAGTAAATAAACATAAACATTATCGATCTATCTATATAATAGACAATATTAATATTGTTGTAAACAAGAGCTTGAAAACACGCATATCGAATCGTTTCCGAGAATGTGCCGGATTCCCCAAAACACTGTGAAGGCCGATGTCGATATGTCTAAGCCGGAAAAAACGAAAGGCTGCCGCACTATTCCCGCGGCAGCCTTGGTACAGCTGAAGATATTCCATTCTTTTACTAATCCAGATTAAATGCTGATTCGAGCTCGCGAATCCGATCGTCATCGATGTGTATGACATTCCCAAGCGTTCTGGCCGACAGAATGGACTTGGCGCTGTACTCTGCAACTTCCAATCGATCAAAAGCATTGAGCAGGCTCTGTCCCGCAACGATGACACAATTATTGTTCACGATGGCGATCGGCGTATCGGGTCTAAACAGCGAAGCGGTACGCTCGGGCTCATTGTAAACCGCATTAAAGGGAAGCTTGGGCATTCCGCGAAGCAAGATATAACTCTCTGGAATCGTTCTTGAATCGAATACGGCATCCGTTACGGCAAATGCCATGATGTTAGGCGGGTGCGCGATAATCACCGAATCGACATGCGGCTGCATTTTGTAGATCGCTTCGTGGAGGAAGACGGATTTGCTTGGCTGTTTGCCGGCCTCGGCTTTGCCGTTCTCTATACGGACGAGATCACCCGGCTCCAGATGGTTGCGGTCTTTGCCGTAGGGTGTAATGACAAAATCATGACCCAATAAACGATGGGAAAAAGTGCCTTGCGTGCTTGTAAACAGACCTTGTTTATTACGCACGCCGCATGAGTGCGCACATGTCCCGGCGAATTTCTTTTTCTTCCGACGTGCAGGTGTCGCGGATATACGTATCCAGCTGCAGCGTGCTTTTGTTGCGGACGATGTCGTAATCCTCATCAGTCAACAGGACGGGATTTCCGATTCGCCGCGCCTCGATTTCCAGCCTCGCACAGAAGTCCAGGGTTTCAAACCGGTTAAACGCTTGCGGAAGATCCCCGGCTCCGACCACAACCCCATGGTTCTCCAGCATGACCGTGTCGATCCCGCTCTTGAAAACAGCCGCAATGTTCTCCCCGAGCTGTTCGCTTCCAGGCAGGGCGTAAGGTGCAATCCCGATCTCGCCGCAAATCTGTCGTTCGTTCGGAAGCAGCCTGGTATCGGGAATGCGCCGGACAATGCTGAACGAAACCAACGCTGGCGGATGGGCATGAATGATCGCTTTCAAATCCGGACGGGCTTGATAGATAAGCCTGTGGAAGGGAAATTCGCTGGATGGTTTGTGAATTCCCAGAACCGTACCATCCTCCTTCACGCATACCATATCTCCCCGTGTAAGGGAGCCTTTGTCCACCCCGGCGGGTGTTATCCAAATATCTCCGTTCTCGTCCCTGATAGACAGATTACCCCCGGATGTGGTCGTCATGCCATGGTTATAAATACGATTGATAAATTGAAGGAGCAGATCTGTCGGATGCAAAAACTCCTGATTCATGCTTACCACCGCCTTATCCGAATGTCTTTGTTTGATTTTGTTTGTTTTTATTATACTGTTTTTTTCTATTGATAAGCGATCAAGATTGTGACAAAACCGAGGAAGGAAATGTCTTTACTTTATAAAATCAACCATTGGATAGTCTGCGGACGGAGAGGTCAGCAGCGGCTGTGGAACACCCTTTAAATGAAAATCGAAAAAGGCAGCGACATAATCCCGATGGGCAGCGATTGTCTGTTTGGGGTCGGCAGTTCCGATAGATTGCTGGACTACTCGCGGCGAAAGGCTCAGCTTATCTTGAAGCTGTGGAAGCAGCGTCTGATAATCTGTAAACGTATAATGTGCTCCCTCGGGAATGCTTAGATCGAGTTTCCATCCGGTTGAATGCTGCCAGAACATTTGACGGTCCATCGCGGTTAGATGGGAATCAACCTCGCCCTCCTTATTGTAGCCTGAATTCATGAGCATGAAGGGGCGATCCAATCCGTGCTGCGCCACCGGGAGCGGGTTATCGGGCATGTGCCCCATCGTTCCGTCCATGTCGATGCCAGCGTCAAAGCGATCATCCTCGTACATCACCTGAGCAGCAGTAGCCCCGCCGGCGGAATGTCCGAATATTCCGATCTTAGACAGGTCCCATGTTTGTTGAAGTCCAGCGGGCAATGGTTGATCGCCTGGATGACGGCCTTCCTTGATGAGTTCGAGTTGGTCCAACACATATTGGATATCATCCACTCGTACCTCCAGCATCTTCAGTACCGTCTCTGCACTGAAAGGCGGTAATGACTCCGTTGCCACACGTCCATCGGGAAATTCGACCGCAGAGGTCTCATACGTATGATCGACTGTAACGACCACATAACCTCTGCTGGCCAAGTCTTCGACTACAGCCGTCCCGAAGTTTCTTGGAACAGACCCGCCAGGTGAGTAGATGAGGAGCGGCCACCCAACGTCGTTGTTCGCCGGCGGTGCATTTAACCAAGCGTGAGTGCCAATACCGGAGAGATCGACCCGACCGGGATCCAATCCGATCGTGGAGATTGCGTTTTCATCGTAATACTTTGCTGCTTCGGGCTGCATGTACACAGTCTTCTGCTCGCTTTTTCCCGTGGCGGGGTACCATATGCTGATCATGAGTTCCCTGTCTCTGTCCTGTTTCCATGGGTCCACCCGGTTGTCATCCTTGAAATGCATTTCCATCGTTCCCACAGAATATTCTCCAGTAGGTTCTGGCAGCTGTAATTGGATTTTCTCTGCCTGGCCCCTCTCATCCTGCGCTGCAGGGGTTTCCGTGCCGAAGAAGATTCCAATCAGAACCAATAGACAGACCATGATTGCAATAGCCGCAATTCTAGTCACGGGGGCAGACTTTCCATTGACGATCCTGCTGATGGAGTTGACCGTGAGCACATAATAAACCGTGTAGATCAGGAAAAACACAGCCACGCAGATCAGGATGGGCAGCATAAGACTAGCACCTGCCATATTGCTGAATAATCTTTTCAACAATTGCAGGATGACCATGTAATGTGCAAGCCCGATCATAAGCGGCAAAGCAAAAATAAATGCGTTCTGCCTAATAATTGCGATACTTACTTCTTTTCCGCTTACACCGATTTTTTTTAGAATGTCGTACCGTGGTTTGTCTGCTGTTGCTTCAGTCAGCTGCTTGAAATAGATCATGCTGCCTGTTGCCATGACAAAAACGAGCCCAAGAAATCCTAAGATAAACACATTAAAGGCCGCTTCTTCGATTCCAAGACGGTATTCGGAATAATATGAAGATAAATTCGATTCCGGTGTCTTCAGCGACGCCAGCGCATCAGCCGTGTGCTTCGTCGTCTTCTGTTCCTGCACGGCATACCCGACATAGCGGGTCGGAGAAACTTGCGCCTCCATTTTGTCGTAGGTGCCGTTACTTACAACAATCATCACATCCGGATAACTCCAATTAATGATTCGTTCTACGGTCATCCCCGCAAAGGCAAGGGTTATTCGTTGATCCGGCAATTCGATATCAACCGTTTCGCCTTCATAATCGGGCCATTCATAGTCCGTATACATGGGCCGGATCGCTATAGCTTCATCCGGTTCGATCGGATCAAGTACAGGAAAGCGCAGCGCAGTTGCCACCTGGTTGTATTGATCGATCGAGACCACTTTGAGCGGGGTTTTGTCTGCTTCGATCATTCTCTCCGGAAGGATCTCCGGTTTGGAAGCCTCCCCTTTTGTCTCCAGCACCGGAATCGTCATTTGCGCGATAATCGGATGCGCTTCATCCCGGCGTATGATATCGTCTACATTTTGATTAAAGGCGTTGTCCTGGGCAATATACATGTAGCTAAATGGCGCGGTAAGCTTCGATGTTTTGTCAAACGTATAGTATGCGCCTAAACCGACACTGAAGGCGCACAACGCCGCAGCGGATAACAGGGAAATGACGCTTAACAAACGAGCGTTCCCTTTAATCCGGTACACCAAATTAGAGGTGATGACCAAATTCATGCCTTTATAATAACTTCGTTTTCTCTTCTTGGCGGTTCTCAGCAAGACAATGACCAGCGAGGAGAAGAGCAGAAGCGTTCCAGCGATAATTCCGACAGTCATCACACTCAGATTGACAAGAATTTCTTCGGTGACTGAAAAATCGCGAAAGGCGAATCCATATCCCGCAATCAAAAAGAGAACTGCACCCACTGCCGATAGAAACGACGCTTTCGGCTCCTGCTCCCCTTCCTGCTCCGCTCGAAACAATTCGATGAGTTTAAAGCTATAGATCAATCGATAGCCTTGGATCGATGTCGCCAAAAT
This sequence comes from Paenibacillus sp. QJM3NY_38, assembly GCF_056173265.1. Taxonomy (NCBI): domain Bacteria; kingdom Bacillati; phylum Bacillota; class Bacilli; order Caryophanales; family Paenibacillaceae; genus Paenibacillus; species Paenibacillus sp. QJM3NY_38. The sequence goes on along the minus strand of NZ_CM149665.1, from coordinate 3,601,083 downwards.
AATCACCATGAACACGATGAGCGTATGAATCAGAGCTCGAAGAGAGAAAGCCATGCCTACCTGTACAGGCGTCCCCAGCAGCTTGATTAAGATCATAGCGAACAGCTTGGACAACAATGTGCCAATCAAGATTCCTATGATTAAAACCGTTACCCCAATGATCAGGTTTTCATAAAACAGCATTTTTCCGATCTTTTTTTTCGGTAGACCAAGTAACGCGTACAAGCCTACTTCCTTTTTACGCTGCCTGGAGAAAAAACGGTTGGAATACATAATAAAGACGGTAACAAATACGATCAAAATGATGGATGCTATCATAAAAACGGATCGCATGCTCTGCGATGATTCGATTGAACTCGTAATTTCTTGGCTGTATTGCAAAGAAAGAAAAGTATAATAGATAATGACGCTGAACAGGATGGAAATGAAGTAGATCGTGTAGTTTTTGAAGTTCCCTTTCATGTTCTTTTTCACGATGTCAAACAAGGTCACTTGCATCCCCTCCCAGAACGGTCAATACATCCAATATTTTTTTGAAAAAGTGTTTGCGGGATACATCTCCTCTAGTCAGTTCGGTGAAAATGCGACCATCCTTTATAAACAGCACCCGCGTGCAGTAGCTTGCCGCAAACGTGTCATGAGTGACCATCAAAATTGTTGCCCGATCATATTCATTCAGGTCTTTCAGGCTCTCCAGCAGCGCGGTCGCCGATTTCGAATCCAGAGCGCCGGTCGGCTCATCGGCCAGCAGCAGGCTGGGGCCTGAAATCATGGCGCGTGAAGCCGCAGTCCGCTGTTTTTGCCCTCCTGAAATCTGATACGGGTATTTCTCCAGAATCGGGGTGATGCCGAATTTGTCCGCGATCTTCTCCACTCTATGCTCCAGTTCTTTGACATTCATCTTGGCCAGAGCCAAGGGCAGCAAGATGTTCTCCTTCACCGTTAAAGTGTCCAGCAAATTGTAATCTTGAAAAATGAATCCCAGTTTATCCCGGCGAAAAGCGGATAATTGTTCCTCATCCATCTTCAGAACGTCTACTCCATCAATCATGACTTCTCCCGAGGTAGGCTGATCAATTGTCGCAAGCACATGGAGCAAAGTCAACTTGCCTGCGCCGGACGGCCCCATGATTCCCACGAACTCTCCCTCCTGCACGGTCAAATCGATATCATCCAAGGCGGTATATACATTTCCTTTTACACCATAAACCTTTCTGATCTGAGAAGCGTTCACTACCATTTTCATGTTGATCTATCCTTCCTGGTTATCAAATAGAAACAAGGTCAATACATTTTCGACATCATGTATTCCTTATCCTGATCTTAATACAGGTCACCTTTACTTTAGCTTACAACTTCCCCCTCTACCTTACATTCCTGTCACATTAGACAAAGGAAGCAGCCCCGGATACTTGCTTGTCTGCCGCGGAAAGATCGTATACAATGTGTTTAATTTGCCGCTAGTAACGCCCGGGAGGATCGTTTATGAAAATCATGATCGTAGAGGATGACCCGACCATACGCGGGATGATCCAGTTAGCTTTAACCAAATGGAGTCTGGAAACGGTAATCGTCGAAAACTTTGACCTTGTCGTACAGTGCTTTATTCATAACCAACCCCATCTTGTGATCATGGATATTAACCTGCCTTCGTATGATGGATTTTACTGGTGTCAGAAGATAAGAGAAATTTCCAATGTACCGGTGATCTTCCTTTCTTCCCGCGATTCGCCCATGGATGTTGTTATGTCAGTGAATATGGGCGGGGACGATTATATTCAGAAGCCGTTCCATATGGATGTGTTGACCGCTAAAGTTAATGCGCTGCTGCGCCGAACCTATTCCTATTCGGACATGCAATCGGATGTGCTCGAACATGAGGGGGTCATGTTCCATCCGGAGAAAGGTATTCTCTCGTATGAAGGGGGAAAAGCGGAGCTTACCAAAACGGAGGTCAGTATACTGAAAATCCTCATGCAGCAAAAGGGAAAGGTTGTTGACCGCAAGAAAATCATGCGTCATCTTTGGCAGGATGAAAGCTTCGTGGACGAAAACACGTTAACCGTTAACATCGTCCGCTTGCGTAAAAAACTGGCCGGCATCGGCAAGGAAAACTGGATTGTTACCAAGAAAGGGCAAGGTTATATGGTCCCATGAGTTTCATTCAATACATAAAGGACAAACGTTATTTTTTGATGTTGTACGCGGGTATGATGGGCTTTATTTCAATAATCATGACTTTATCCTTCAACCCGGCCCTCGTGTCTGGCAACTTGCTGTATATTCATATCGTTTGCTTTGCATTGGTCACAGCTTACTTGCTGATTGGCTATTATTATCGAAGATCCTATTACCGGAAGCTTCAGCAACTGATCCATCTGGACCGAGAAGATTGGCCTGTCGTTGCCCCTGAACCACAAAACTTGCAACAACGGCTGTATCTCGAGCTTTTCACCAAATTGCATCGCCAACATGAACGTGACCTCCGGAAACTGAATGAAGAGAAGATCGATCATCAGGAATTTATCTTGTCCTGGATACATGAGGTGAAACTTCCGATAGCGGCAAGCCGTCTGTTAATGGAGAACAGCACCGGGGAAACAGCCGATTCCCTTGCCGATAAACTTGAGGATGAGCTCGACAAAATTGAAAATTATGTGGAGCAAGCATTATACTATTCTCGAATTGATTCCTTCTCCAAAGATTACTTCATCACGGAAGAACCATTAGACGCGATCATTAAAACCTGCGCGAAAAAATTCGCAAAAACGTTTATTAACAAGCGGATTCGCTTTCATATGGAGGACATTCGGCAAACGGTTCATACCGACCGGAAATGGCTCGGATTTATCCTTGATCAAATCGTTGCGAATGCTTTGAAATATACGAATGAAGGCGGAACCATCACATTCACGGTCGAGGAGGACCGACAGGAAAAAAGGGTGCATATTATAGATTCGGGCATCGGGATTCAGCCGGAAGATCTTCATCGAGTCTTTGATAAAGGATTTACCGGTTCCATCGGAAGAAGCCATGCCAAATCGACCGGCATGGGTCTTTACCTCGCAAAGCAATTAGTGCATAAGCTGGGCCATCATTTATCCATCCAGTCGGAGGCGGGAGCGTATACCAAGGTCACGATCCATTTTCCTAAAACGGATACGTATCACAGCTTGCTGTAACGGTTTGAGCCCGCTACTCAACCTAAATCAAAGGAAGCCGCCAGTATGGCGGCTTCTTCAGCGTATAGTGTTATTATCGACTGGCAGTCATCAAAGTCATCCTATCAGACCATACATGTTATGATCGAATGCCAACATCACGAAGCAGAATACTTCCCCGCTTGGTTAGATTGAACTCGATGCGAATCTTGCTCAACTGCTGCGAGTTGAAGTCCGGATTCATTTTGTAATAATCGTCTAATTGGAAATCATAACTTTGAAATACGGGTTCTGAAGTATTGCCTGCATTCGAAAATGGCCATTTGAGAAGTTTACCTTCAATAACAGGCGGCAACTTGGATATATGGCTGAGGGGAAGACTTGCCTGATGGCCCTTCCTATCTTCAACCGTAATCGTAAAATTGATAAGCTCTTTCGGGTCGCCGCTTTCTTCTGTTTTGCGTGCATCTGCCAGCGAAAATACGATCGAGCTATCCCTTCCTGTTTCCACCCCGTTATCCGGCAAAGTAACCGTATAGGACGCAGGCTCGGACGAACCGTTCGAATTCCAGCCTAAGCGAACCGCGCTGTAATCCGCTTCGCCCCATTTTGTCTTAACCTTTTCTTCCTTCCATTGCTGCAGGTTCTCGCCCCGCAGGCTGCCGCCAGGAAGCGTGGTGCTCTGCAGATCGATGTCTTCATGAAAATCGGCGATCAAGGTCGTCTGCGAATCGTAATAATTGCCCACATACAGATTGTCGGGAATCCATTCCTTGGCGTAACCCAAATCCTTGAACACCTCCCTAAATTGCCGTTGGTCCTTCAGCGTGGCATCCAGGAACGTAGATATGAACACTTTTGCGATGGTTTCCTGCTCATCCCGTGGCATAATTTGACGTAGGTTAAACAGTTGGTTCCCCAACCCTGCCCCATCCCCTCTGCCCCAGCCTCCGTTAAACTGGCCGTGGTTGGCTCCATAAATATAGACCAGCGATTTCATGTAATTTGTGCCCTTGGTATAACGAATCCGGTGATATTGCTTCGCACCGTCCAGGCTGTTGACATCCATATCATGAGCTCCATGCAAAGACAGATAATTTACGTCTTGCAGCGGCAGAGGTTTGCCTTGGGGCTTATATTGCCCGTCCGTTCCCGCAATGGAAATGAGCGAGCGGATCGAAAAGTTATAATCAAACTTGATATCCCCATGGTCCGGATGACGGCCAAGCTTGTTATACGCTGCCGCGATCGCGACCGCTTCGCCGCCCCGGGAATGACCGATGAGGGCGATTCGTTCCATATCGACCTTTTGGTAAAACGGGTTGTCCGGATCGCTGTTCCAGTCCTTCCAGGTTTGCAAATGCTCCAGCAGCAGCAGACCCCTTGCCGGATTTTCACTTAGCAGCGGGCTGATCAGGAATAGATCCTCATATGGGGAGAAATTGAGGAAATTTTCATCCACGGAGACAAATATATACCCTTTGCTCGCGAGCAGCCTGCCGAGATATTCATAACCCGGATCGGAATAATCATTCATCAAGTGATTACCATGTACAATCAAAACCAGCGGAAAGGTGCCTTCCCCTTCGGGATACCACACTCTTCCGTTTAACGGCATGGCCTCGGGTCCGAATCCAAGCGACTTCGTGCGCAAAGACGACCACTTCTCAACAAACCTGGACGCATCCACCGTTTGGGTGGTTAGGGAACCGCTTTGATTAAATTCTGTCCGATAGTTGTCAGGACTTCCGTATAACAGGCTTTGGACGGGATATGTGCCTTGTTCGGCCGGATTGTTCATCGTCGAGTCTTCATATCGGGTTGAGGTTTTCAGCTGTTTCAATGTGATGTCCGGAGCGGCATCATCTCCGGCCCGAATCAGCCAGAAGCTGCCTGCGCCGATCGCGATGGTGATCAAGGACAAACAAGCCATCGCGCCGATTTTCCTGGTTTTAGACACTTGCTTGTAGCTTCCCGCTGCAAATTTATAAGCCAATGCACCATATAAAGATAAAACAATGGCCAAAGAGACGATGAAGACTGCCGATACGCCCGGCTGCACAATAAAACAGAATAAAAACATGATCAGGGAATACAGCAGCATCCAAATATAACGGCTTGGTAGTTTCTTGACCCCATGCAGCAACATTGATGCTAGGCCGCTTATAAGGGCAGCCGCAAAGAGAAACAGGAATGTGCCCACGATGAATTTACCGACACCATGCCCCGTCAATAGATAATTGGCCTGTATCAGAATTAGAATAAAGCCGGTGGCGCCGAGCCCAAGCGACGCACCCTTCCATCCAGGGGATAGCGGCCCCCTACGCTTCCGGTTTGCCATGATTCTTCGAAAAAACGTAACGCTTTTTTCTTTTTCTTTCTCTTTGTGAATTTCCAATCTCTCCAGTCCTCCTGTATCCCTTAAAATGTTGGTTCTACTTCTGAGGTTACCGGATAACTCTTTCGCTCCACTTTCCTTAATCTTTCAGTTATCTTACAATTCGTTAGGAAGAAAAAGAATGAATTTCGTGCACCCGTTCGTGATCAGCCTGATGTTACCCCCATGTTTTTCAACCACTTGTTTGGCAATGGCAAGTCCCAGACCCGTCCCCCCATCGCTTTTTCGGGCCTGGTCTCCGCGGACAAAGGCATCGAAGACCTTTTCCTTCAACCCATCCGGGATTCCGATGCCATCGTCTGTAATGTGAATTTCGACTCCTCCCCCCGTTGCTGCCAATTTCAGTTCAACAGCGGTACCGCGCGGATTGTATTGGATAGCGTTTGACAGGATATTGGAAACCGCCCGATACAACCAGGTCGCGTTGAATGGGACGATGATTTCACTATCAGGAATATCGTAAAGGAAATGAAACTTCTGTTCTTCGAACACCTCGTAATACTCGGCTGCAATTTCCCTTGTGAATTCTGTAATGTCGGATGCCTCAACGGCAAAAGGATAGTCGGGACTATCCAGCTTGGACAGCTCGAAGATACCGTCAATCAGCTCCGACATCAGACTGGCTTTGTCGGAAATCAAATGCAGGATTTTTTGCCTTCTCTCTTCCGAATCAACGAGCCCCACTTCCATCGCTTCGATATAGCCCTGAATGGTGGTCATCGGTGTCCTCAGGTCATGGGAAATGTCGATCAGCATTCGCTGCTTGCTCTCTGCAAGCTCTCGCTTTTCCCTCTCCATCCGTTCGAGCCGTTCAGCCATATCATTGAAATCATCCTGAATCTGGGCAAGTTCATAGCTGGCTCGAAAATGTAATCTTTCATGGTAATGTCCGCGTGCAATGCTGCGGATACCATCCGCAATCGATCGGAGCGGGGTCGTGAGCCGGGATGCCGTCCATCTTCCGAAGACATATACGGTAATTGCAAACAAAGCGAGAAACAGCAGCAGCGTTTTCAGTGCCATTCCATAAAACACCTTCTCATGCTGATTGCTGTCCATGCCTGGCACGGCTGTCGGACTGCCTATGACTCCAGCCTCCGCCTTGACCGGTCCGGAAGCCTCCATAAAATAATCCATGATCAGCGCATTTAATACAAATAGCGAAAACGCGGCAATCAGCGCAATGGTAACAAAGAAAAAAACATATTGGCGAATCAGCGATCGCTGCAGGCGATTAGGTGAATTCATGGCTGTAACTCATCTTTCTTCGCAAACCGGTAACCGAGTCCGCGAATGGTTTTGATATAGACAGGCTTCCTGGGACAAGCCTCGATTTTGTCGCGAAGCCTGCTGATTTGGACCATGACGGCATTATCGTCAGCCAAATAAAGTTCATCCCAGGCATGCTCAAAAATTTGCTTCTTCGTAAATACGCGCCCCGGCTCCCCCATGAACAACTTCAATAATCTGTACTCGATCGCACTCAGCGAAATCGGCGTTCCCTTGATGTATAACATGCATTCCCGGTGATCCAACTGCAAGTCCCCGACGCAGGTTTCGGATACCGCTGGAGCTTCCAACGGCTCATTAAACTCACAGGAGCGTCTTAACTGTGCCTGAATTCTCGCCATCACTTCGAGCGGGCTAAACGGCTTGGACACATAATCGTCTGCCCCCAGCTTGAGTCCGGTTATTTTATCAATCTCCTGATTTTTGGCCGAGATGAGAATAACCGGGATTTTATAATCCTGCCGCATTTTGCGGAGCAACTGGAATCCGTCGATGAGCGGCATCATGATATCGAAGAGTGCGAGATCCACGTGCCTGCTTCGCAGATGCTCAAGGGCAGCTTTCCCGTCGAAAGCTTCGAGCGTCTTATATCCCTCTGCGTCCAGATAAAGTTTAAGCATGTCAATGATATCCGGATCATCATCGACTACAAGTATGGTTTTAGGCATAGATGCATCCTCCTCCAAGTAATATATGGTTCTCCTTGGGGAGCGAATTTCCTTTTTTGGGTGGTTTCGTCAGCATCGCGGTATGTAAATAACCTCCCACTTGGATCATCGGAGGTCATTTTATGATTGATTTTAGTGGCGTCCAACGAAACCATATAAGAGAAGCTGGATAAGTTCCGCCATCTTAGTTTTATAATTCCCAGCTCTGGCCCAGGAAGCTTGTAGCGTCCCGACGACACTTAATAATTCCAATAGGGTCTCTAGCGAAACAGAGGAATGAATCGCCCCTTCCTTCTTCCCCAGCTCAATAAATTCCTGAATAAGCGCAATTCTAATTTGATTCGTGTTTTCACTATATAAGCTCGCTAGCACCTGATCCTCCACGGCACCCGGTGTGCCAAGCAATTGATAGTCTTGATCTGCACAGATCTCCAAAATCCGAGATATCTTATCTTTGAAGTCGATATTTTGATGCAAAAGCTCCTCAGCCATTTGGATCGTATGTTGCATCAGAACATTCGCACATTCCTTGACCACCCCTTCTTTGCTGCCGAAGTAGTTATACAGCGATACCGACGATACGCCGGATTCATCGGCAATGTCTTTAATGCTAACATGGACGAAGCCTTTTTCTTTAAAAAGCTTTAATGCCGCATGAATGATCGCATCCTTCTTTTGCTGCGTTCTGATTTCGAATTTATTCATCACTCTTCACTCACTTCCCGTGTTCATCACTACAAGTAGTTTAACATAATGCGAATAGTTTTTAAATTTCACAGTCAATATTTAAAAACTTATTGACATCCTGGTTGATGTCCATATAGAATCAAGCTGTGGTTTTTAAATTTTGGAACGAATATTTAAAAACTTTGTTAAAGAGACAAGGGATGCGCTTGAGCAAACATGGTTTGATCCAATCGTTTAACCCAAAATGGAGGGACCCACGATGAGAATATTAGTTTACGGCGCAGGGGTTCTGGGCAGTTATTTAGCCCACGAGCTGGTGCGTGGAGGGCACAACGTCACGATGCTGGCAAGAGGACGACGAGCAGAGGAGTTGGAAAAGAACGGCAATGTCATTCGGCATTATTTTCAGTTTCAAACCACGGTTAATCAAGTAAGGGTCATCCGAGAACTACAGCCGGACGATGTTTATGACCTTATTTTTGTTGTAATGAAATATCCGGATTTCGAGGCTGTGCTGCCTGCCCTTGCGGTGAATCATAGCTGCCATATCGTTATAATGGGTAACAATGCAAGCCCTGGGGAAATGGAGAAGTATTTGCAAACCCATAGTCCGGTAGCGAAACAGGTTGCGTTCGCTTTTCAGTCGATTGCCGGCTGGAGGGAGAATGGCCGGATCATTAGCGTGCGCGGCCCAAGAACCAACATAACGATCGGTGGTTTAGGAGTGGATCTGTCATGGCGCTCAGTGATCGATCAAGCTTTGGTTAACACCAAATATAAATGGACTTACATTACAAATATGGATGAGTGGCTGAAAAGTCATTTCGTTATGATCTTGCCTTTGAATTCCATAGCTTCTTCATATAACGGTAATTTGCGCAGAGCCGCAAAAGACAAGAAGCTTCTTAATCTGGTCATTCATGCGGTAGATGAGGGGCATCAAGTATTGGAGAAAAACGGCTATACGGTTTCGCCTGCCGCTCAAAAGCAATTCGCACGCAACAAAAGAAAGCTGTTCTACATCCTGCTGAAGCTGATGCTCTCAAGCCCGATTGGCAGAATCCTGTTAAGTGATAAGGCGGTGTCGGCAGACGAGATGACCGCTTTACAGCAAGCTTTTGATCATTTGAAGATACGCGCAAACATAGCGACGCCTCATTGGGATGAGCTTCAACATTATTCCCATCCCATAGAGGGATCATAGAAGATGGCTTAGTCGATCTATCACTTAGCCAGATAAAAAACAATGTTCATTAAAAATCGGACACTTATTCCCGAACCGTGTTCTGTGGCGGCTAATATGGAATGAAGATTCGGCAGAACGTGCATGATTCGCATATGTGTCTTTTCTTGAAGTGTTCCCTCCATAATCTGCGTATGATCTATAGCTGATCCAATCTTGAGCACACAGCCAGGCTTCGAACCGGCCGGGATCATCAAAGTCGATTTTTTTAAAATCATAAGGTGCAACCAGCACAAGAACATGACTGACTTGATTATCTGTGAACTTTCGAGCGAGTTACTTTATGTATCTGTTCAACTTATAGCGAATGGACTATTCTGCACGACCCTCAGCCATTCACGTGAAATCAATTGATGCCCGGCTGTCGTGGGATGAATGCCATCCCATATCCAATACTCTGCGCCTGCTCGTTTTGCCGCATGATCAAACGCTTCTTGCAGAGGGACAAACAGCGTTTCAAACTCTTGAGCCAATTGCCGGACAACTAGGCTATATTCATCCAGCCGTTGACGCCATTTGTCCCAATTCTGCACGGTGGCGCCCGTTTTCAGTACGAATGGCTCACATAAAACCAGTCCCGTCTGTGGAAGCACTTCTTTCGTTTCCTCCAGTATGTGACGATATGCTTTTTCGAACCTGTCGGTAGCTCCGCTTGGCGAGCCTTCGATGATCCGACCTGCGTCGTTAACGCCAACCAACATACTGATCAGGTCAGGTCGCAGGCTAATCGCATCTTCATTCCAACGCGCGTACAAATCCGAGACGCGATGGCCGCTGATTCCTCGATTGATGAACTGTGGCTGGCTTTCCGCTAGTTCATAGCCCAGCTCAGCAGCAATAAGATATACGTAGCCATGTCCATGAATATGATTAAGATCGTTGTCGCGCCCCCAATTCCCGTCCGTTATGGAGTCACCTTGAAACAATATGGTTTTGCTTGTCTTCGACATCCTCTTCACTGTACCTTTCTTCAAATGGATTCGTGGACCTATACGGATCTTTGTCACGTCGAATGTTACCGCTTTCAAAATTACCCATTACATAATAATAAACCAAGCAGCGAAGCGAAAATACCCTAGCGATTAGTTTAAAAAGCATATCAACATTAGATATGAACCGGATATCTTTTGAAGATCACGACGGAGAGCTCATCGGCATCATGGTGCATTGCCACAGCATATCGAATAAAAAGCAGAAATACATCATAGGTGTATTTCTGCTCTATCGGCCTGTATAAAATTAAGTTACACAGAGTATTCTGAGTTTCTATTGCTTATTTTCTTTTGCATACAGGCTTTCTTCAGCTACCTGCGCTAACTCCTCTGCTTTGATACTAATCTCATGGATCGTTGCAGAGAATTCCTGAATCGCCCTTGACTGGGTATCGGTAAGCGTGTGGATATCGGAAAAAGCATGATTTAAGCGCTGCAAAAATTCCTGAATATTCTTCGTAATGCCATTAATTTGATCCACGTTCTCTTTGGAGCTTGTCGCAAGCTTCCGAATCTCATCGGCAACGACCGAGAACCCCCTCCCGACTTCCCCAGCTCTTGCCGCTTCGATAGAAGCATTAAGACCTAACATATTGCTCTGATCCGAAATCTCCTTAACAACGCTGGAAATCTTTCCAATCTGCTGCGCGCTGGAGCTGACATCCGTCATTTGATTCGTTACATCGGTTACACGTTCGGTAAGATGAGCAATCGATTGGCTGATGTCTTCAATGGACGCTGTGGTCTGTTCAACAATTGCCGAAAAACTCTCGGCCATCTCAAACAGCGCATTCGCTTTTTCAAGACTTGTCCCCATGCCTACACCCCCGATAACCCTGCCTTGTTCGTCGTGAAGCGGGATCGCGCGTGCAGCTAGCGGAAATCCAAATAGCTCTTTCGGAACGACAGCCGATAAAGCTTTATTATTGCGGATGGCATCGGTTACGATATCCCCCTCCACTAGCGGGTCTCCAGGTTTGACATTCAGCGAAAAGGTTCTTCCCGGAATGTTGATGATAAGCTTCTCCGTATCATAAATGCCAATCGTGATGTCATCATTCGTGAGACTTTTCAGCAATGGAGCCACCTTTACAAAGGCGCTGATCAGCTCATGCTGTGTTTGCTCTTCAGTCACATTATTCATGCCTATCTCCCCCAACCCTTAATACGGGAATTTCCTTTGTCCGTAATGAACCGATATCCATTTCATGGTCGTAAATTCATCCAGGCTCCATTGTCCATTCAGACGACCCAACCCCGACTGCTTCTCTCCGCCAAATGCTACAATCGGCTCGTCGTTAATCGTGACATCATTTACATGGATCATGCCTGTATGGACCTTCTTCGCCATTTCAACCCCACGTTCAAGATTGGAGGTGTGAATAGCTCCGCTAAGCCCGAAACGTGTATCGTTAGCGATTGCGATTCCTTCCTCTTCCGTTTCGAACGGGATGATACACACAACCGGGCCGAACAACTCCTCTTGTGCTACCTCCATATCCGGTTTGACATTAACGAGGACGGTAGGCTCCACCATTCTGCCGGTGATATTCCCTTGCACCAGTGGAACTGCACCTTGCTCAATGCCCTTCTCAATCAGCTTTTGCAGTGTCTCTGCCTGCCGATGGTTGATGACGGGCCCGATAATGGTCTGCGGATCGCTCGGATCACCTGTTGTTAGGGTGGAAACCTTTGCTTTGTATTTATCTACAAATTCCTGATAGATCGGCTTCTGCACGAGAATCCGGTTGGCCGACATACAGATCTGGCCTTGATGCGTGAATCTGCTGAACGTTGCCGCTTGTACCGCGTAATCGATTTCAGCATCTTCCAGGATAATGAACGCGCTGTTCCCGCCGAGCTCCAGCAGCGGCTTTTTGAAGTGCTTAACGGCCAGCTGGCCAATATGGCTTCCAACCTTGGTCGAACCCGTGAATGAAATGATTCTCGGAATCGGATGCTCAACGAACGCATCGCCAATCTCCTTGATATCTGTCACCACAACATTCAACAATCCCTTCGGTACACCCGCTTCTTCGAAAATCTTGCCGATCAGCGTTCCGCCCGTAATCGGCGAATCCTCATGCGGCTTCAGCACGACGCCGTTGCCGGCCCCTAATGCCGGGGCGACGGACTTCATGGACAAGAAGAAAGGAAAGTTAAATGGACTGATAACCCCAACCACGCCAGCCGGGATCCGGTACAGCCGGTTCTCCTTGCCATCTTCAGTGGAAGGTAAAATCTTTCCCTCCATTCTTAGGGGGAACGTAGCCGCTTCCTTAATCATATTTTTCACAAGACCGATCTCGAATGCCGCCTTCAGACGCGTTCCGCCCAGCTCCCGAACGATAATGGACGTAATATCTTCCTCATGCGACTCCATATATTTAACGGCATTTTCAAGGATGTCGCGTTTACGGTAAGGGTTAACTTTGTCCCATTCCAGCTTAGCTTGGTAGGCAGACTGATAGGCATCATCAATGTCTGCAACGCTCGCGATTTGAAAAGCCGTAATGACCTCATCATTATATGGATTGATGTCAGGCAGCGTTTTACCGCTTTTACCGTCTCGCCATTCCCCGCCTATGAATTGTTTACCCAATTTCGAATAATCCATATGAACCCTCCTGTGTCGAATAATTCCAACTGATATATTTATCGACTGAATACAGGGAATAGTTAAGTGAATTTTATTTGACCTCTTCTCCCTCCCGGGGAAGGAGTCTGCACGCTAATCATGACAAAACAATAACGCCCTAACCATAAGGATAGGGCGTTATTGTTAGGGCGTTATTTTACACGTTCGATAGTCATCCGAGCAATACCTCACCCAGTGAAGAAGGGATTCTAACCAACGTTATACCGCTTGGCGTATCCGCTCAAACAAGATGTTGTTTTCCAGATGGATATGCTCGAAGGTGTCCTTTTCAAGCATGGCCAACCGTTGATAGACCAGCCGATACGTACCGCAGGCATCCGACGGAAGTTCGAAATCAGCGGTTACTTCCCTGAGCTCTTGAAGCAATCTGCCGGCGTGAGCATGTTCATCTTCCAGCTCAGACACATGCGGATTAAGTTCCGTTGCAGCTTGGTGGTTAGGCTCTGCAACAAATTTCAAGATAAGCGGGAATACATGCTCGTCCTCATCCTTCGTATGATCCAACAGTTCGTTTTTCAGATCCGAGAAAAGCTCCTGCACCCGGAGAAGCTCGGGATGATGCTCCCCATGAACGCGGGCCAACTTCGTCACATACGGCGTTAAAGCAGGTAATTCATCCCGCAAGAAGGCATGATGTTTATACTGGATGTATTCAATCAGTTCGGATTCCTTCAGTGAAGCCGGACGGCTTTCCTGATAATCGGCAAACTTGTTCTCCAGGGATTGAACCTTCTCCAGTACGGCGGCAGGTTCCAAATTACGCTGTTTAGCCGCTTCCTCCAGTGGCACCTGCCCTCCACAACAAAAATCAATCCGGAGTGATCGGAATAAATCCGCGGTTTGCGGGATGGATGTAACAATATCGGATACCTGGCTCTGAAGCGTGAATGAACTCATAGTCAAACCTCCTTAGACTAAATCCCGTCTTTGTGAACTATTTCACTCTTACAACCCAAGTATAAGAAACTCCTGTCTCCGTACATGTGATTGCAGTCATACTGAAATGGAACACTATGTGAACGTTCAGGATCCGAGAACTACGGGAGCCAGAGCAACACAAAAACAGGGATCTCATCATCCCTGTTTTGTGGATTCTGGAATAGAAGCATAAATATCCAGCTTGATTCAAAAATTGAGGGCTTTAGAACTTATATAATCTCTTCCCTTAATGCCTCGGCATGCCGCAGCAGGATGTCCGCCGCCAGTTCCGACAGATGTTTGCCCCGCTGTGCCCGGACCTCGTTCTCAAAGCTGCCCATATTCCCCTTATCCAGTTTCTTCGTCAAACTGTTGGCGATACCGGCATTCCCAATCTCTCCGCTGCTCAGGAACCGTTCGATCAAAGCGATCATATCGCCGGTGCTCGTAACCGTCTGAAATTCAATCTCAGCAACTGCCGTATTGCCCGCAAGATCTGCTCCTTCAACGGTTAAGACATGACTTCCGAGCGGAAGCTGATACAGCGGGATGGCTTCACCGGGTTGAACGGGATTACCGTCCAGCTTGATGACCGTCCGGCTGTCGTCGACGCCGGATACGGAATCGCTCATTTCAATGATCGGCGTCCAATCCCTGGAGACATTCCATCTTCCCTCCTGTGCAGGTGTTTCTACGTGAATATCCGGTGGGGACAGATCCATGTTCAATGCAATGGATTGGATGCTTTCCTCAAGACCTGCAGCGTTGACGGAGCGATAGTATATCGCAGCCGCGGCCGCTTCCCGGTCCAGAACGATCGGCCCCGAGTACGGAATCCAGGTGATACCGTCTAAACTGTAGACGGTTTCGGTAACAGTTGAACCGTCGTCTTCCGCACTCAATTCAACGGTAACCGGCACCGTATGCCAGCCGTTCAGGCCGTTAGGTGTTTCCGGAGTTATTTTGGACGATGTGTGCGGAGGTGTATCGTCTTCATCCCCGAAAGGCTGCGGAAGAACAGGCATCATGGTCGGATCCCAACCATCCGTTCCCTTCATCATCATTGGAATCGTGTACAGATTCGCTTCCTCCGGCGTGAGCTGCTTCGACCAATTCGCGCGGGCTTCGGCTGCCGCACCAGGTCCGGTATTGTTATATTCATAGTATTTGGCGGTTTTCTCGTTATCCGGTCGTCCCCAGTTATGCCAGCCTTTATCGTGCACGATTCCTTCCATTTCCGTGTTCATGAACAGCACATGGGCAAAGGGTCTCCATGGACGTCCTAGGTAGACATCTTCGATTCCTTCCGTTCCTGTAATCTTGCTGTTGAGGAACAAATATCCGTAGTTCAGATTTTCCGGCGTGCTGGCGGCGGTAATATATCCGCCTGAACGGACATTGTGAATGACGCTCCGGTCAAACACGGCGATTCCAGGTCCATAGATAAAATCCACCGCTCCTTCAATATAACTGTTCTTTACATACACCCGTTTTCCGGCATTGTTCACAAAGAACGTATCCTGATAACCGATCAAGCGGACATGGTCGAAATAGGCCCGGTCTCCCCGAAGGTCCAGCGCGGGCGCCGGGCCTTGAGGACCCGCTCCATTCGCAAACGTGATATTCTCGGCGGTAAAATCATCGGATTCGACGGCGGTGGCGCGTTCATTGAATCCGGTACCGGTAATACCGGTGTAGGTGATCACCGTCGCTTCCTTGCTCTCGCCGATAAAACTCACGGCATGCTTCGTTTTCGGAACGGTGACTTGTTCCTCATAGATGCCATTCCGGATAAAGATTATCGTTCGGTCCGTATTGCACTCCGGGATGGAGTCCACCGCGGCTTGAACGCTGGTAAACATGCCTGTGCCGTCTTTCGCCACGACGATGACGGAAGCAGGCGTTGCCCCTTTAGAATAGCTTCCGACTCCCGGTCCGTTCTCGTTCACCGACTGGACCGAATAATAATAGGTTTTACCGGTAACGACATCCGTATCGACAAAGCCTGGCTGCCGCAAATCAGAGGCGATGACGCTCCCTTCTTCGCTTCTGGAATCCGACCTAGTAACTTCGTAAGCAACTGCACCTTCTACGGCTGACCAGGAGAGCTTGACGCGGTCCTTAGCCGGGTTTAGTCGAAGATCACCCGGAGGCGGCGTAGTATTCGCTGGGAATGGAATGACCCGAACCGCTTCAGAATTCGCGCTGGAGGCGGTGCCGTTATGTGCGGAAACGACATAATAGTAGGCCGTCCCGTTCTCCAAGCCGCTGTCCTCATAGCGGACATCCTTTACTTGATCGGCAATGACCGTGTAAGGGCCGCCGTGAACGGTGCTTCGCTTGATCTGATAACTCGAAGCTTCGGGTGAGGCATTCCACGAGATCACCGCCGATGCATCGCCGGCACTCGCTTTAACATCCGCTGGCGACTCTAGCGGCGCCACCGGGCGGACCTCGGCCGGGCCCGACGCCTCGCTTTCGCCGGCAACGCTTGTCGCCGTCACCGTGTAATAGTAAACTTTACCGTTTACAAGCCCCGTATCTCTATAGAAGGGCTCTTCTACGCGTCCTGCCTCAATATAAGGCCCTTCCTGACTTTCACTTCGCTTCACCGTATAGGTGACCGCATGCTCCACCGGCTGCCAGGTGAGATCAGCCTGTGTGTTGCGGCTAAGTCCCGTGAGCTCCGTCGGGGCTTGCGGCTTCACGGCGTTCACCGATGGCGTGACACGCACTTGGTTCGAGGGATCGCTTTCTCCTAAATCACTCACGGCGGTAACCACATAATAATAAGTGGTTTCGTTGATTACGCTTGTATCCGTATACGATGGATTGGAAGCACTCAGATCTGATGCCACGGCCTCGTACGGCCCCCCGTTTGCGGTGCTTCTTTTGACGGTATATGATAAAGCACCTTTGGCGTTATCCCAATCCAGCTGAACCTTCCCGTTCCCAGGGATCGCCCGTAGTCCTTTAGGTGCGGCTGCCGGTTCCACGTATACCTTGATGTTGTCGAAGTAGTAGGTTCCTTTGCCAGTTCCGGGCGTTCTGCCGAACAAGGCGCTTCCCAGTCCTAACGTCCGCATATCGTCCCTAAGCTCAACCCCCTCCGCTGCGAGCACGTTGTCCACGTAAATATCCATGGTGTTGGCAGCCGCATTGGCAATGACCTTCAGATTGTACCAGCGGTTGGCGGCCGGGAGGCCGGTCAGCTTAACATCTTGACCATTCTTGTTCTTGTAAACCAGGGCGTACGCATCCTCCTGAATCGGTAGCTGAGGCTTGCGCACCTCAAGAGCAATCGGCGTCTTGGTACCTTCTGCATCCTTGATATGAAGCAGCACCGAAGTGCCGGGCATGGCCGGTGACATGAAATCCGTCTCGACAACGACCGTGCCTGCCTGCCTCGGGAAGTTGATGGTAAACCCTGTGCTGCCAACAGCATTATCGTATACCTTCAGCGCCTTTTCCGAATCGTTGCCCGTAGAATTGACGGGGACTTCCTCCACGGTAACAGTATGATCCGCATCCTGAGGCTGCGGGATCACGCCATATCCGTCAGGTACGGAGCCAGCTTCAAGGTTTTCAAAATCATCGTTCACATAATATACGGTTTTCGGGCCGCTGCCTGTATCTGCCGATATATTGATGTTGGTAAATGTCGAGGTATTGTATTTCCATGTCTCATTGTTCACTTTACCCGCATCCGCCACGAGGCCGACATAGGCTTGCTTAGGCAAATCGACTTGGACGTTTCCGACCGTGGTCCAGCTGGTTCCATCTTGAGAGATCATTGATGTGAATTGGTTATCCTTACGGATAAGCTTGATCCAATAAGGCAGCTGAAATTCCTGCTCCGGCTGAATTCTCGCAACCTCTCCGCCCTCCTCGGCTCGACTAAGGGTAACACCTCTTTTCCCTGTACGAATATAAGGGACGACCAGGGAAACGAATGGAGCATCCTCCTTCAGGCTCTCGCGGAACATGATGCCGGCTTCTGCTTCCTCGTTCGTTGGGGTAATGCTTTCAACCCTGGCAACAATTTCAGCATCGCCCTCAATTTCCTGATAGGCAAAATGAAAGACGTCCTTCGTGCCGCCGATATCTCCGGCAGACTTGACGGTCACTTCGCCAGGTACGTCACCGAGCTGCGTGTGTCCCGGTATTCCCGGACTGCCTATATCAGCCGACTTCCAAGGATCGATGCTTCCTTCGGTATTCGCATGAACGACCACGCTCGTCGAGAACGCCATCGTTCCCGTATCGTCGATCGCTTTCGCGGCCCAATAATGGGTGCCGTCCACAGCGTCCGTCCACTCATAGTGGAACGGCATGCTGTCGTCCTCTCCAACCTTCTCTCCGTTTCGGTAAAACTCGACCTTCGATACGCTTCCGTCTTCATCGGAAACGGACGCTTCAATCGTCACGTTCGATCCGGCTTTGACCACCGTGTTGTTCGCCGGAGCGGTAATGATTGCAGAGGGGTTAGCTGATCCGTTTCCCGTAATGGAATTCAAATACAGCTCCAGATTCGTGTATCCTTCCTCATTGGCCAGATTGCGGTCACTCGGATCTCTCGGGTTCAGCCCGCGATCGATCTCCCAATCATTCGGCATACCATCATGATCATCATCTTCTAACGTGGATCTGACCATCTCTACTAGCGGATATCCGCCCACCTCATTCTGGGAATTGATATGCATGCCAGTTCGGTGGATCACATCATGAATGATTCTGGCATCGACGGCATCCCGTTTCGGCAGGGTGGCTCCGGCGCTTTGCATAACCGCTTCATAAGCCTCTTCGGCGGATTCGGTCGGCAGTGGATTGGCAAAGGAAGCGGGAGTTTCCAGCTTCACGTAATTCGGATACTTATGAACGCCGGACCAGTTATCCTGTGTATATTCCGGATATCCGTCCATAACGTTGCCGTCAATATAGTAGCTCCCGGTGCTCTCCGCATTCATGAACCGGACGACCTCCGTTTCGGGGCCGGGCTTGTAATAATTGTTGATGATATTGGTAACCGAGCCTTTACCTCCGTAAGAAGCAAAGAAACCCCAGTTATATACAACGTTATTTCGAAAATCATGGGAGTTGCCGGCTGTGCTGTCAAAGGCAGGGTTGCGGCTGGAGTTGTGGGCGATCAGGTTATGATGAAAGCTGGTGTTCTTTCCGCCCCATATTCCCCCGTAGCCGTGTCTGCCTTTGACATGCCGGCTAATATGCATGGCGTCTGCTATGATCGACCATTGTACGGTGACATTTTCGTTGCCGTAAGGGCTGAGCACTTCGTCGACGGACCAGCTGAACGAGGAGTGGTCGATGATAATATCTTTCTTGTACCGCCCGCCAAAAGAGTCTGCTTCCGTTTCATTCATATCGCCCAGCCGGAATCGCATATAACGGATGATCAGGTTGTTTCCATCAAAGGACGTTGGATACCCGATGACCGTAATCCCGTCGCCCGGCGCCGTTTGGCCGGCAATCGTCAGATTGTCTCCGAGAATCTTAAGGGGAGATTTCAGCTCGATAACGCCGCCGACTTTAAATACAACGGTCCGGTTTCCAGTACTGACCGCGTCTCGAAGCGATCCCTGGCCCGAGTCGGCCAGCGTCGTTACCTCGTACACATCGCCGCCCCGGCCGCCGGTCGTATACTTTCCACCGCCTTCGGCCCCCGGAAATGCCGGTGTTCGCAAGGAATTGGACGGGGTTACGGTTTCAGGGGTCTCCTCTGCATAAGCGGCTCCGCCGGAAAAACTTGTAAACAGCATGGTGAGGACAAGCATTTGCTTTAACCATTTTGCTGCTATCAATTGCGTACCTCCTTATCATTTTGAAATGCTTGCAACGGTTATAATTCGATCACCTCCTTTCTAAGCTTTAATGAATCCAACAGCAAATCTACTTGATCACGACCTCCCCAGGTTCCACTTCAGAAGAAATCATAATCTGCCTAGCCTTATCGGCCTTCAGCCCTGAGCATTCGATTTGCCTGGACCGTTCCCCGGTCACCACCAGCAGGCGGTCATCCTGTGAGTTCCCTTCGCCGCTGACATTCGCCACCTGAACATTTCGACTTTGGTGAAAGAGAAGCAGCTGATTTTCCTGATTGCGAAGGACGATGTCCTGAATGCTGAGGTTCTTTCCATTTCGGCATACAATGCCTTCATGACTTGTGATTGCCGACCGCTTCACCGTCAAGTTCTCCACCGGCATCTCCGGCAAGCCGTTGATGAGCAGCGCAGTGTGCGCGCCGCTGCACACAATATCCTGAATGACAATATTTCGGAACACGGGGGTTTCCTCGGTAACGGGCAGCATCGCTTCCGTTTGATACTCGCCGGAGCCGGCTTTCCCTTCGTAATATAAATTGAAGGAGATCGCATCCCCGTCGATCTCCCGCATCCGGATCCGTTCAATGAAGATGTTCTCGACCACGCCGCCGCGACCGCGGCAGCTTTTAAAACGAATGCCGATATCGGTGCCGATGAAGGTGCAATCGGATACGTATACATCCTTGATGCCTCCGGACATTTCACTGCCGACCACGATGCCGCCGTGGCCATGATAAACGGTGCAGTTCCGGATGCTGATCCGCTCACTCGGCTTACCCAGCAGGCGCCCGGCTTCATTTTTACCGGACTTCAGACAGATCGCGTCATCTCCTACATCAAACGAGCTGTTTTCCACGGTCACGTATTTGCACGAATCGATGTCGAGACCGTCCCCGTTCTGGGCATACCATGGATTGCGGACGGTAATGTTCTGAATGGTGATCTGCTCCGACGCCCAAGGATGCAGGCACCAGGCTGCGGAATTTTGAAAGGTAGGGCCGCTAAGCAGAATCCGCTTGCAGTTTCTCAAGCTGAGCAGATTGGGTCTCAGATAGTCTCTGACAGGCTCATAATCCTGTGGATTCTGGCTGCCTGTCTGTTCGATCCGGGCCAGGGTCTCCTTCCCGTCCCGGGCAGCCGGCGTTGGCCACCACAGTCCCTGATCATCCACAACGCCGCCCGAGTGAACGAAGCGATCCCACTGGCTTTCCGTCAGCTTCCCTTGCTTAACGGGCCTCCAGGCTTCGCCGCTTCCGTCAAAAATACCGCTGCCCGTGATCGCGATATCCTCCAGCCCTTCTCCATCGAGCGGAGACTGGCAGCGAAACATCTGTCTGCCCTCATAGGTGGACATCCGGATCGGATAAGCTTCGAATTGCTTGCTGAACACAACAAGCGCACCGGCAGAGGCGTGAAGCTCAATCCGGCTCTGCAGGGACAACGGACCGGTGTGCCAGATCCCGGGAGGGATGACCACCTTCCCCCCTCCTGCCTTAGCGCAGGCTTCAATCGCTTGATGAAATGCCTGGGTGTTGTCATATACGCCGTCTCCAACGGCGCCATGATCCGTAATCGTTACGGTATACTCCGGGATCACAGGCAAGTCAGGACATATCGCTTCTTCTGTTTGTTTAATCATGTGTACCCTCCGTTTTTGTAAGATTGCTTATTCGATTTATACCGGCAGGACGATATACCTTCCTCCTGTTTCGGTAGCCATTTCGATGATATGGCCATGGCGTTCCATCGGCACCTTTATTCCATCCGAAATGAAAGAAAGCTTCAACTCCGCTGAAACTTATACTTTCTTTAATCTTAAAAATTGCTGCCGATTGCGTTCAAGCCCTTGAAGATCGGCTGCAGGCATGATATATAATTTTCTACGATCACTATCGGTGGTAATCCAACCATGCGAACAAAGGAGTTAGAGAGGAATGAATGACCGGCTGCAGCCCAAGTACCACATCGGAGATCATGATTTCTCCATCCAATACATGTCGCGAAACGGTTCCAGCAGCATGCCCCGTCCGCATGAGCATCCCTACTTTGAGCTGTATTACTTGCTTAACGGTGAACGGGTCTACTTCATGGACGATAACGTGTTTACTGTCAAAAAAGGGGACATGATGATCGTGAACCCGCATGATCTCCACTCAACGGCAAGCTCTGATAAGCTGACCTTCGAGCGGGTGCTGATCAGCTTCTCCAGAAGCTTCATCGAACAGGGCGATGCCGGCGTCGCCAAGCTGCTCGATCACGGGACGTCCAGGCTCGTTCGCATTCCGCTGAAGCAACAGCCCGAAATCGAACGGCTGCTCCTCTCGATGCTCGCAGAATGCCAAACCGAGCAGACTCACTACAGTTCATTGGTTCGCGCGTGGATGAACGAGCTGCTCATCCGCCTTCATCGGATCGAGACCACGCTTCAATCCCAAACCCATGAATATGAGCATCCGATGCACCAGAAAATTTCGGAGATTGCCCAATATATCAAATCCAATTATCATGAAAGGCTTACGCTGGAGAAGGTCGCCAAGCAGTTTTACATCAGCCCTTCCTATCTCAGCAGAGTGTTCACCAAGCTGACAGGCTTTCACTTTCGCGAGTACCTGCAGGTGGTACGAATTCGCGAAGCCCAGAAAATGCTCGTGAACAGCCGGGAATCCGTACAATTCATCTCCGAGCAAGCCGGATTTGAGCATATTGCCCACTTTAATAAAACCTTCAAAAAAATCGCGGGAACCACGCCTCTTCAGTACCGCAAGCGTCATGGATAGAATCGGGGCTGTTCCAAAGTTGTCACCCGTCTTGGAGCAGCCCCGCAAGCTTTCTCTTTCTATATCTCTCCTCTTCCAACCCTAAACCAGTCGATTTCCGCATACCCTCTGTCCGCTTGTTCTTCCGCACTTGCCGCGAACAATCCGAGCTTGGCTCCAACCCAGTGACCCTTTTCGGCTTCGAACTTCCTATCTCCGCAAGGCAGGAAAGGACCGTCGACAGAAGCAAAATAGAAGCGGCATTCAGCGCCGGGATGAACAGTCACCCGAATCGTTAACTCCCCTTCATCCAATCCGTCGGACCACACCACATTCTCCTCCGAGCCGTTCCCTTGGGCCTGGATGATTTCCATGCCGGAGCCGTCCGCCTTCATCTGAACCGCCGCATAAGCGAATGTTCGTCCGAATACGATCAAGCCCGCCCGTTCACCGGGCTTTAGCGCCGTTCCATCCAGTTTGGCTTCCGCATGAAATACTTCCGCCGGGAATTTCTGCATCAGCAAGTGAGGAGCATCGTAGATCGTGCTCGAAGGCTGGTTCTCCGGCACCGGGAAGGCGAATAATCGCAAATGGCTTTCCTTCTCGAATGCATACCAGGCCGGATTCGGATTGGCCTGCCACTGCCACTGCAGGCCAAGCTGAGCGTCTTCGAACTCGTCTGAATCGTCTGGTGCCTCAATCCTGTATTCCCCGCCTACGTTTGGCTTCGGATAACGCAGAACCGGTTCGCCGATCCCGTCTCCATTCGTATCGGCACCCATCTCCGGCCAATCATCCACCCAGCGTATCGGCTGCAGATGAGCAATTCTTCCGTAGGCCCCTTTGTCTTGAAAATGCATAAACCAGGATTCGCCCGAATCCAGCTCTACCCAGCCGCCCTGATGCGGGCCGTTAATCGGGCTATCGCCTTGATGCAATACGATTTTGTCCTCATAGGGGCCAAAGACCGAGGTTGACCGGAGCACGGTCTGCCACCCCGTTGATACTCCCCCGGCAGGCGCAAAAATATAGTAATAACCATTTCGTTTATACATCTTCGGCCCTTCCATCGTCGGATGACGTTCGGTCCCGTCGAAGACAATCTGACCTTCATCCAAGAGGCGCTTTCCGTCCGGGGACATCCGGCACATCCTTAATAGATGCTTGATGCCGCATCTGCTTTTGGCAAACGCGTGAACCAGGTAGGCCTGGCCGTCATCGTCCCAGAACGGACACGGGTCGATCAGGCCTTTCCCTTCTTGAACCAGATGCAGAGGCTTCCAGCTGCCTGCCGGGTCCCTTGATGTGCTCATCATGATGCCGACATCCGGATCTCCATAAAACACCCAGTACTTGCCATCATGGAACCGAAGGGCCGGAGCCCAGACGCCGTTCCCATGCTGAGGGACGTCATAACCCGGCAGCTCCATCCGGGGCAGCACATGATTAATAATCCTCCAGTTAATCAAATCCTTCGAGTGCAGAATCGGCAGTCCCGGCAGATGACCGAAGCTGGAGGCCGTCATATAGAAATCTTCCCCGACCCGGATCACATCCGGATCCGAATAATCCGCATGAAGCACCGGGTTCACAAACGTCCCGTCTCCCTGATCCGACAACCATGGTTTGTTCTGTAATGCATGCTGCGTTGACGATGAGTGCATCCTTTAGTTCCTCCTCCTATCACGAATCTGCTAACCGCTCCATTTCCAGACTAGCAAGGATGAAAGGCGCTACGCCAATCTGGGCGTCGGACACCACTTGTTCACTGATGTAATATTCATACGAGCCGTTGCGGTCATCGCTGAGCCCTGCTCCATGACATATGGAATGAAGCTGCACGCCGGTTTCGCCAGCCTCAACAAACCGCTGAATCAAACCTTCGTAAGCCCGCTCCGCAACAGGTCTTGAAGGCTGTTCCAGATACTGGAGCCGAGCACCCTTGGCCAAAGCGTAAATAAACATGGAGGAGCCGGAGGTTTCAAGATAATTGCCTTCCCGGAAGCCCTGATCGAGCACCTGGAACCACAGCCCGCTCTCTTTCTCCTGATAACGTGCCAGCGCTCGGCTTAGGCGTTCGAATATGCCAATGATCGTACCTCGCTTCGGATGATCCACCGGAAAAAACTCAAGACTGTCCACAAGCGCCATCGCATACCAGCCCAAGGCCCGGCTCCAAAAATGCGGGGACCGCCCGCTTTCCGGGTCGGCCCATACCTGTTCCTTCGCTTCATCCCATCCGTGATAGAGCAGCCCCGTCTTGGGATCCCGGGTTCTACGCTCCACAAGCAGAAGCTGGTGAGCTACCTCGTCGAACAGTTCAGGCCGGTTATAGGTTTTGGCATACTGGGCCAGAAATGGCGAAGACATATAGAGCCCATCCAGCCACATCTGAAAAGGGTATACTTTTTTGTGCCAAAATCCGCCGTCCGTCGTTCTGGGCTGGCTGATCAGCTGGGCGGCCAGCGTATGGGAAGCCTTTTCATAACGGGAGTCATGAAATCTGGCACTTAGCGCAAACAAATTTTTTCCCTGGTTGATCTGGTCCAGATTATATTCTTCGATCCTGTACCCTCGAATGTCCCCATCGGCCTGGACAAACAGATCCATATGCCGCTTCATGAAATCAAAATAATCGTCCTTGTTATAAAAATCCCCTGTACGGGCGATCGCCATGAGCATCATCCCGGGAACATACGCCCACCGGCGGGCAATATCCGGGTGAAGCCCCTCGCTGTCCGTTTGACTGAGAATGGTTTCCGCCGTCCGGACGGACCATTTGTTCTCTTGCTTCAAAACCGCCTCACCTCAATATCCTTGGAAGTTTTAATCTCAAGCTCATTATAAAGAAACATAAACGATAAAAATTCCGGATTTGATGCTGAATCATCCGCATATTTTGCATTTTATGCTCTATTTCTCTGTTTTCTTTCCCTCTAGAAAGCAAGTCTAAGAAGCTGTTTTTATTCAAATCCGGCAAAAAAGGCAAAGAATGACTCGATTTTAACATCGGAGATGTTTTTATTGGAATCTGCAATTCGATAACATAGATATAAAATCCATAGAGGAGCGTGTTCATCGATGAAAATCACAGTAGATCCCAGCGGGCAAGGCGACTTCGTGACGGTGCAATCTGCAATCGACTCGATTCCTGAACAGTCCGATTGTCTTGTCATCATCGAAATTAAAAAAGGTGTTTACCGTGAAAAAATCAACATTCCTTCATCGAAACCAGCCATCCGTATGATCGGTGCAGGACCTGAAGAAACGATTCTTACTTATTCGGATAACGCCCACACCTTGGATGAAGATGGACAACCCCTAGGGACTTTTCGCAGTGGAAGCTTCTATATCTGCGCCGATGATTTCAGCGCCGAACAATTGACCATCCGCAATGATTCCGGTCCTGGCACGGGTCAGGCTGTCGCTGCCTTTATCGATGCCGACCGGGTGTCCTTTCGGTATGTAAAACTCGAAGGGGATCAAGATACGCTCTATGTGTCCGGCGGACGTCATTACTTTGCCGAATGTTATATCGAGGGCGATGTCGATTTTATATTTGGGCCGGCAACGGCCGTATTCGACCGGTGCACCATCCACTGCAAGCGGTCCGGTGGTTACCTGACCGCGGCCAATACGCCGGAGGAAGCGGAGTTCGGCTATGTCTTTATCGATTGCAAAATCTCGGGAGCTCCCGGTGTTGAGAACGTATACCTTGGGCGGCCTTGGCGTGCTTATGCCAATGTGGTGTTCATCCGATCCGAGATGGACGGCTCGGTTCATCCGCAGGGCTGGCATAACTGGAACCAACCGGACCGTGAAGAAACATCCCGTTATGCCGAATTCGGCAGCCGCGGCCCCGGAGCAGCTCCTTCCTTGCGGGTTGCATGGTCCAGGCAGCTCACTGAGGCTGAGGCTAAACGGTTTACCATCGAACAAGTGCTCAGTGGCCAAGACCGTTGGTTTCCGCTCTACTCTCCCGGTACATTCAATCGAACGAAAGGTTGATGATGATGACTGCACTGGCTCGAGTCCGCCCGGAGGAGGTCGGTATTCCTCCTTCCGCCATCCTCCGCTTTACGGAGGATATGACGGAAAGGAATATGAATCTGCACAGCTTTATGCTGCTTCGGCATGGCAAAGTGGCTGCCGAAGGTTATTACTCCCCTTTTCACAAGGATTTAAGGCATCCGATCTTCTCCGTCAGCAAGAGTTTGACATCGGCGGCCGTCGGCATTGCCATCGGAGAAGGACGGATCTCCCTGGAGGACAAGGTCATTCATTTTTTTCCGGATAAGCAGCCGGAGACCGTACACCCGTACACAGCCGATATGACCATCCGGCATCTGCTGAGTATGCAAACCGTCCACCGGAAATCAACCAATAAAGAGGCTCGGGATATCGTGTTCGAGTATCTCCATACGCCACCGAGTCATCCCCCGGGGACCGTCTTCGCCTACGATACGACAGGTACGCATACGCTCTGCGCTATACTCCAACGGGTTACGGGGACTACCGTGCATGACTATCTCGATGACCGCTTGTTCCAGCCCCTCGGGATGCAGGATATCGAGTGGGAGACCTGCCCGCTCGGAATTAACCAGGGTGGCAGCGGAGCCTATTGCACCACGGAGGATCTGGCCAAATTCGGTCAGCTCTATCTGCAGGACGGAGTGTGGAACGGAATCCGGATCCTGCCGGAGGGCTGGGTAGAGTTAAGCACGTCCAAGGTTGTTGATAACTCCAGTGCCGGAATTCTGCTGGAAGGACGAAGCGGGTACGGATACCAGTTCTGGCGGGCCAGGCGTCAAGCCTACTGCGCTTTCGGCGCAGGCGGGCAATTCGTCCTTGTCATCCCAGACCATGACGCCGTTTTTGTCTCGACGGCCAACACCATGCTGAACCGGGATGAGCACCAAGGAATCCTCGACTGCGTTTGGACCCATCTGGTTTCTTCCATGCAGCAGTCCTGCTCCCTAGATGATGCCGGTTTTCAGCGGATGCAGCAACGTCTAAGCGCCTTAAAGCTCCATCTGCCGGAGGGAAGCTCCATCTCCAGTACAGACGTGCAGGTCTCGGGGCAGCAATATCGCCTAACTGCTAACGAGCCGGGATGGACAGGATGTCATTTTACGTTCAGTGAGCAATCTTGTGAGCTCATCTTCTTTGATGAAACCAGTCATTCCAAGGTTATAGGCTCCATGAACGACTGGCATATCGGTCCAGATCCTTTTTTCGGACTTCTCTCCGCGTGCGCTGCAGTATGGGCAGACCCGTTGACTTGCCTGATCCACATTCAGCTGCTGGAACAGCAGCAGATGTTTATCCTTACCTGCCGCTTTGCCCGCGATGGTCTTGTGCTGCAAATCAAGCCGGCTGGCGCGCTTAGAACGAATCATCTTGATCTCGTGCTAATCGGAACGAAAATGGACAGTCCATGAACCGAGTGCTCCTAATTTGCCTCACTATATAAGTTGAATGAGTGATTTGCCTATAAAGCAGCCGTGTGAAATGTTCTTTCGATCATTAATACAGATATATAAGTAGTGAGAGACAAAGCAGCCAAGTACACCAAAGGCACTTCCTTTTACTTGCCAGCTTTGTCTCTCGTTTACATGCTCCTCAATGACTGCTATTTTTGATTCGTGTTAGATTCTTTATATTCTGCAGCCATTTGATCTCCGCCGCTCTTTCTCCATTTCTCCACTTCCGCCTTCCAGCCGGCCTCGTCAATCTGCCCCATAATGAACTTGGTTTGCGCATCGGTGATGATCTGCTCCAGCTCTCCGCCGCGTTCATTGTAAGTCGTCGATTTTAGGGTAAGCGCCGGATTCGGTACAATGTAATTCTCGTTCTCATACACGATTTGTTTGTTTTTGTTGAACAGCTCCGTTCCTTTCGGTTTCTTCTCCATGTTGTACAAATCGCCCCGTTGTGGAAACGTATCGCGATAAGGCTTGACTTCTTGAGCGTCCTTATCCGCATCGATCGTTACGGTATAATCTCCTTCGACTTTGTAATGCACGCCTTCGATGCCTTTATTAATAACATTGACCATCTCGGGATCCAGCAGCTTGTCAACGAAGGTCAGCACTTTAGCCAGCTCTTCTTCAGACTTGACCGTCGATCTCGGGATTGCCAGGAAGCCGGTATTTCCGCTTTCCCCCGGAACGCGAATGCCTTCTGGACCTTGCAGCGGAGATACGTCGACAACCGCTTTCGGGACAACCTTCTCCAGCTTGGTTTGCAGCGATTGACCGTTACCGCCGGAGATCCGGATATTCGCGCGGCCCGATTCATACACCTTATTGAGCTCGGAGGAATCAACTACGGCGAAATCCTGATTAATCAGCTTCTCTTCATATAATCTTCTAAACAGCTTCATGACATCGAAGAACTGCTCGGATACAAACTCCGGATAGAAATTGCCTTGCTCGTCGATGCCCCATTTATTAGGAGCGCCTTGGGAAACGGCAAGCCGGGTCAAGGTCGATGCCGTACCCTGGTTATAGCCTTTGTCGAGCATCATTCCGTAGGTGTCCCTTTTTCCGTTGCCATCCGGATCCTCCTCCGTGCTGTACCGGATAATTTCATGCCAATCATCCAGGGTGACAGGCTCCTTCAAGCCGGCTGCATCGAGCCAGTCCTTTCGGTAGCTGACGATCGCCCGGCCCATGTCCCGGAACAGGGGGATGCCGTACACTTTTCCGTTCACGCTGATGTTGTCGTAATAGGCCTGCGGCTGCGCGGCCAAATTCGGGTAATTTTTCAATTGGTCGGTGATATCCCAGAACAGATCCGCTTCGAGCGAGCTGATCGTCGTTGGCGTATAGTTCAGCTTGATGAGCTTCGGAAGCTCATTGGAAGCGACCATGACGTTAACCTTCTCGTCGTATGCGGAGTAGGGAATCCATTGAATCCGCAGATCTGTGTTTGTGTATTCGCGTATTTTTTCCTCCATCTGATTTTTTGGGTCAGGTATTTCCCCAACCTGATTAACCACCAGGGTAAGCGGATAAGGTCCGTCGCCATTGACCCCGCTCCCGCCGCTTTTGTCTCCGCAAGCCGTCACAACCATCATCCCCGCCAACATTGCCATCACGGTTGTCATCCATCTTTTCTTCATCTTTACCCCTCCATCATATTCATTTCTATTGGAACCCCTCTTACTGGGAAGAAGGCACATCCAACCAATTATCCTTTCACAGAGCCCAACATGACGCCTTTCGCAAAATGCTTCTGCAGAAAAGGATACACGAGCAGAATGGGCACGGTGGCAAAAACGATGACCGCCATACGAATCGTTAATGGCTGCACGTCCATTTCGTCGAAGCTGGAATCCCCTACCCGGCTCTGTGCCAAAATCACGATTTCCCTAAGCAGGACCTGAATCGGCCATTTCTCGTTATCATTGATGTATAGAATGGCATTAAAAAACGTGTTCCAGTGAGCAACCGCGTAAAACAAACCGAACGTGGCCATCGCTGGCAGCGACAATGGAAGCACAATTCGAATCAGAACTCCCAAGTCATTGCAGCCATCGATTTTAGCCGAATCCTCCAGCCCGTCGGGAATTTGCTGGAAGAAATTCTTCAGCACGATCAGGTTAAACGCACTGATGGCACTTGGTATCATCAAGGACCACAGCGTATTGGTCAGATTCAACCCGTTCACGACGAAGTACGTTGGTATCATCCCCCCGCTAAACAGCATCGTGATCAATACGCCGAGCAGGATAGGATTTCTGCCCCGGAGATGAGGCTTGGACAACGGGTAAGCCATCAGCGATGTAAACGCCAGGTTGATCAGCGTTCCTACTACCGTAATATAGATCGAAACGAGCAAGCTTCGCGGCAGTGTGTCGGACGAGAAAATATATTGGTACGATACGAGCGACCATTCTTTGGGCCATAGAATCAACCCGCCCTTGGCGACTTCAGCCGGACTGGCAAACGAAACCGCCAGCACATACACGAATGGAAGAACACACACGATCGCAACGATGAATAAAATCGAATGGTTAATGATATCAAACAGGCGATTGCCCCAGGTTTGATCTTGACGCACGTTTATTCCCTCCTGTCATTTCAAAACATGTATCCGCGGCATCCTCCTAGTACACCCCTTCTTCCCCGAATCGCTTGGCCATCCAGTTTGAACCGAGAACCAGAATCAATCCGACAAAGGATTTAAACAATCCGACGGCTGCGCTGTAACTGTACTGTGCCTGCGTCATCCCTTTGGTGTATACATACGTATCGAATACTTCACTCACTTCCCGGTTTGTCGGCGTGATCATCAGGAAGATTTGCTCGAAGCCCGAGTCCAGGAAGTTGCCTAAACGAAGAATAAGCAAAATGATGATCGTGCTGCGGATGGCCGGCAGCGTGATATGCCACAGCTGGCGCCAGCGTCCGGCTCCGTCGATCCGTGCGGCTTCATACTGCTGCAGGTCTACCCCTGCAAGGGCGGCAAGAAAGATCACCGTTCCCCAGCCTACTTCCTTCCAGATAGACTGGGACACAATCATCGTCCGAAACCAGTCCTTCTCCAGCAGGAAAGCGATTTTCTCACCCGTTATCTGATAAATGATTTCATTAAGAATGCCGTTCTCGGTCGTAAACAAGATATAGAAAATACCTACGACGACAACCCAAGATACAAAATGCGGGATGTAAATCAAGGTTTGCACAAACCTTTTGAAGCGTTCCCGCCTCAGCTCATTCAGCATGAGTGCCAGTATAATCGGCAGCGGAAAGAAAAAGATCAAATTATATAACGCTAAAATGATGGTGTTTCGAAAAAGCATCCAAAACTGCGGTTCGCTGAAAAAGCGCTCAAAATGCTTGAATCCGACCCACGGGCTGCCGAAGAATCCGGTATGCGGCTTGTAATCCTGAAAAGCCATCGTCACCCCGTACATCGGCACGTATTTAAAAATGATAAAATACAGCACGCCTGGCAGCAGCATCAGATACATCCACCTGTCCCTGACCAGATCCCTTAGTAAGAGCTTTCGTTTCTCCAGGCGCAGTTCCCTCTTTACTTGCGGGCCGACTGTTGCCGGAGCTTGATTTGTTTTCATAGCACCTCTCCTAAAAATTTTGTGAGCGTTACTTCCTGAATGAGCTTCGAACAAAACTCACTTTGGAAGCATGGGTATTGCCTGTTTGAACATCGTCCTTGTTGGTTGTATGCGTTTTCATGGATTAATTATCCGTCACCATCCTCGTGTCCGGCTATACTCCGTTCATGACTTCACACACCAGCCCTCGGTAAATGCCTTTTCAGCAAGGATTGCAGGATTTCACCAATTTCCCTGCATGTGCCGTATTCCACCTTCTGTATGCCGCATATGACATACAGATAGGAGAAGGATCTTCGCCCTCTACATAAGCCATGCAATAAATGGTCCCGAATCTGTATTTTTAATGGCACCGTACGGGCGTTCTTTTTCGTGCAAAAAAGCTGCTCCACCGCAGAACATTCTACGGGTGGAACAGCTCCATTAAGTTCTTGTTATGGTGGCTTACTCAAAATTGAGCCATCATGCAGCCGGGTATGTCTTCATCTTCGAATCGACCTGCTCATTCTCAAGCTAGCCTTCTTCACTATGCTGCTCCCGGTACTGGCCGGGAGTTACCCCAAATGTCCGACGGAAGGTACGAATGAAGGCGCTGATATTCGTGTAGCTCACTTTCTGGCCGATTTCCGAGACCTTCAGCTCGGTCGTGGCCAGCAGATTTTTGGCTATATTCATTCGGTACTCGCTTAAGTATTCACTAAAGGACACACCCATCTCTTTCTTGAATACCCGGCTGATATAAGCCGGATTAAAATTCATGACCGCCGCGCAGTATTCGAGTGAAATGTCTTTATCATACTGCTCTTGCACGATCTCCACGATTCGGCGGGTAATGCTTACGAATTGCTTATCCGCCATGTCCTCCAGAATCCCGATCACAGGTTTAAACAATTTGGAGTGGAACCAGCTCGCAACTTCGCTTCGTGTCTGCAGCCTGAACAGAAGCTTCAGCTCCTCTTCGCCATTCCATAATTGCTGCATCGACAGTCCCTGCTCCTGGGCTATGCTTACGGTCCTTGACGCGAGCTGCAGCAGCAATAAATGATGCTCTTGATAAAGCCCGTCCTTGCACAGCAATTCATCCAAATAACGCTGAAACTGCTGCTCCACCTTCTCAAGCTGCCGTTCTTCAAGGGCAAGCATCATCTGTTCTTCAATCAGTCTTAATTTCGTGTATACCATCTTCTCTGCACTTCCTTGATCCACAATATCGGCATAGCGTACGATGATATTCGATCCGAGAATAAATCGTAATTTGAGTGCCTGGCTGCTTTCTTTATAGGCGCGCTTCGCATTGGACAACCGTTTGAAAGGAAGGCTGATGCCGATGCTGCATTCGAGCCCGAGGTATTCCTGAACCTTGATTTTGATGTGCTGAGCGGTCTCATAGAACAAAGCTTGCCCGGCTTCGGCATCCTCTTCTTTACAGGTCAGCAGCGTCACCTGGGAATGATTCAGCACGATGGGACTGAAGCGGGCCTCTTCCGGCAGGGTTTCCGAGACGATATTGCTTACCGCAAACAGAAGAAGCTCCCGGTCCTGTTCCTGGAACCGCGACTGCTGAAGGTTATCCAGCTCAAGCTGCAGCACCCCGAGGCTTCCCCAGCCCGTTGGAAACCCGTAGCGTTCGGAAGCGTACTTGTCATCGGCTCCGGACATTTGCTCAGTAAACAGCTTCAGGACATAGAACTCTCGCAGATGGACCGTTTGGGATTTCATCTGTTTGTCCAGCTCGTTTCTGGAAACGGCAAGGGAGGTCAGGCTCTCCCGAATGAACTCAAACTCATCTTTGCGGCTGTCATCGGCCTGCTGTGGCTGAACGTTCGTCGCGAACTCATGGAGTCTGCGGATTGGAGAATACATCCTCCGGCTGCCAAACCAAGAAGCAATCAGCACGGTCACAATAATCCCGAAACAGGCGGCGGCGGTAATCAGCGCAATGTTTCCTGTCTGGTCCGTTACTTTATCCAGGGATACGACGGATACATAAGTCCACCCGTTATATTCCGATTTGGCATACAGCACGCTCACCTTTTTACCTTCGCTCTCCGCATGGAATGCACCTTGGAGCTGATCGGACTGCTGAATCCTTGCCGAAATCTCTCCGTTGATCGAACGGTAAGCCTCACGATCCTGAACTGGCGACAGGAATGCATCTCCCTGCTCGTTCAGGATATACTGAGCGGCCCGCAAATTGACGGGCTCCAGCATACTCCGGATATCTTTGGCGGTGATTTGCAGAATCAGAATACCCGTCGGCGACGCATTCTTCGACAGCAGCGGTATTTTATGCACCAGCCGAAGGGTTGTTGCCGTTTGTTCGGCGCTGTTCCAATGATCCGTCTCCACCGGATTCGCGGTTTGCGAGATTTCTCCCGAGCCCGCTGCCCAGAATATGCTTTCATTGGTATCCAGATACCGCTCGAACTCGGTTTTGTTCAATCCCTCCAGAGGTTTGAGGGAATTTAAATCCACGACCCATTCATGCTTCAGATTAACGACATACACCTGATTTAATATGGTCTGCGTCTGCAGGTTAAACATTTCCTTCATCAGTTCCCGGACCTTAATAAAGTCCTGTCCGCTTAACTTGCTGTCCATCACAGACTTCAGCAGCGAAGAGTTCTCAAACTGCAGGGCGGTTCTTTGCATGGAATCGAGCACCTGCTCGACCCTCATCCGGGTCTGGTTCAACAGATGCATATTACCCTCGTTTACCTTCTCCTCCACATCTTTGGCGGCAATAAAATAAGAGAAAAATCCGATAAGAATCGTCGGGAAGGATCCCAGCAGTAAACTGTAAATGAGTATTTTGGATTTGAATGTTCCCAATATCGTCTGCTCCTTCTTGGTATTAGATGTAAAGAACAGGACTAACAGGACATTATAAATCGATATGTACGCTTCCAATGATAACGCTTGCAAAAATAATGATTTAAAAATCATACCATACCCTGGCCATAATTTTTAGTCTCCACATGCTTATTTGCCAGCATTTTGATCTATTTATGTCAAAAGCACTTACTTGTGTTTATTCAATTTAGAGAAATCCAAAAAGTTTATTGCTGATAAAATTGCGAATACGCCTGGTTCACTCATATGCAAACAAGCTCTTGCGAATTGGCAAGAGCTTGTTTGCAATAGCCCATCATTCAGGCTGGAACATGATCTTATTCCGCTGAGTCGGTGACCGCACCTTTAGATGCTGAGGACACTAATCGTGCATATTTGTATAATACGCCTGTGGAAACCTTGAGTGGCGGCTGCTGCCATGCTTGTGCCCGTGCAGCGAAATCTGCATCCGATACGTCGAAGTTCATTTCTTGCGTTTCACTGTCGATGGTGATCATATCCCCATTCCTCAGCAGCGCGATCGGCCCTCCTACCTGTGCTTCTGGCGATACGTGGCCAACTACGAACCCATGCGATCCTCCCGAGAACCTGCCGTCCGTAATCAGCGCAACCTCCCCACCGAGACCTTTGCCTACAATGAGAGCCGTTACCGACAGCATCTCCGGCATACCCGGTCCGCCTTTTGGACCGCAATAACGAATAACTACCACATCACCCTTGCGGATTTCATCTTTCAAGATCGCTTCGGTTGCATCCTCCTCGCTGTCATACACCTTGGCCGGTCCGACAAAACGCAGGTTCTTCATACCCGACATTTTGGCAACCGCACCTTCAGGTGCGAGGTTACCTCTTAGCACAACCAATGGCCCATTTGGCTTCAACGGCTTATCGATTGGGTGAATGATTTCCTGGCTGTCCAATAACGGTGCAACCTCCGCCAGATTCTCTGCCAAGGTTTTGCCTGTAACCGTCAGGCAATCCCCATGCAGAAGCCCCTCGGCGAGCAATAATTTCATGACGCCCGGTATGCCGCCCACTTCGTTTAAGTCCTGCATGGCATGTCGTCCGCTTGGCTTGAGGTCTGCGAGGTGGGGAACGCGCAAACGGATTCGCTCGAAATCGTCTAACGTCAAATCAACACCAACCGAATGAGCAATGGCAAGCAGATGCAGGAACGCGTTAGTTGAACCGCCCAAAGCCATGACAACCGTTATCGCATTCTCAAATGCCTTTTTGGTCATGATGTCCCTGGGATAGATATCATGTTCCAGCAGCGATATGACCTGCCTTCCAGCTGCTGCACATTCCGCTGCCTTGTCAGGTGAAATAGCCGGTGTGGAAGATGACCCGGGCAGGCTCATCCCCATGGCTTCTGCCGCA
This sequence comes from Paenibacillus sp. QJM3NY_38, assembly GCF_056173265.1. Taxonomy (NCBI): domain Bacteria; kingdom Bacillati; phylum Bacillota; class Bacilli; order Caryophanales; family Paenibacillaceae; genus Paenibacillus; species Paenibacillus sp. QJM3NY_38. The sequence continues at coordinate 3,565,153 of NZ_CM149665.1, read as the reverse complement.
GCGGCCATCGTATTGGCTGTGTACATGCCACCACAGGAGCCCGGTCCCGGGCAGACGCTGCACTCAACCTTATGGAGCTGCTCGTCTGACATTTTTCCATCGTGATATTGCCCGACCGCTTCAAAAGCCGTAACGATATCCACGTTCTTGCCTTCGAGTTTCCCGGGTTGGATGGTACCCCCGTAAACATAAACAGCAGGAATATTCATCCTTCCGATCGCCATCAGGCATGCGGGCGTATTCTTGTCACAACCTCCGATCGCCACGAGGCCATCGAATCGCTCGGCCCCTGTCACGATCTCAATCGAATCCGCGATGGCTTCACGGCTGGGCAGGGAGAACAGCATACCGCCATGTCCCATCGAAATGCCATCCGAAACCGTGATCGTGTTAAAAATAAGCGGGGCGCCGCCATGGTTGCGTACCCCTTGCTTGGCCTCTAAGGCTAACTTGTCTATATGCATATTGCACGGAGTGACTTCACTCCAAGTGCTGGCTACGCCAATCATCGGTTTCTTGAAATCCTCATCTGTAAAACCAACAGCCCTCAGCATCGCTCTGTTCGGTACCCGATTGACACCCTCACTGATTACTTTACTGCGAATACGCAAGTCTTTTTTGTTTGTCATCCTTCCCTCTCCTGTCTTTTTAGAGTAATCCATGCAGTTCCTGCATGGGACGCATGAAATTTTGTTTCATCATCGCCTGTGCCCGATTACTGTCCTTCTGCTCGAAAGCACTGATAATCGATGCATGCTCATCGACCGAAGCTTGTGTAGCAGCGATCGGTTGTTTTAGGAACACGTATTTAAACCGTCGGATATGCATTTGAAGAGAAGCGCTATATGCAGCGACATAAGGATTATCGGAGAGTTCCACAATGAAGTTATGAAACTGCTCATCCAACTCCATAGCTTGATAGACTTGCCCGCTTTTCATGACATTCTCAAAATCCAGATTAATCGCTCGCAATTGCTGGATCTGCTCCGGAACAATAATGGTAGCGGCCACTTCGGCAGCTAATGCTTGAAGAGCAGCCATGGTCGAATACATCTTAAAGATATCTTCCCTCTCGATGGCCGTAACTTTTGTTTCTTTTCCAGGATGCGTGGACACGAGTCCTTGTACTTCGAGCAGTTGAAAAGCTTCCCGGATGGGCGTTCGGCTTACGCCAAGAGACTCCGCCAATTCAGCGTCGAGCAATTTTTCTCCGGGCTGCAACGTGCCATCGATAATCCACCGTTGAATTTGGGAGAATGCTCTTTCCTTTGCGGTCATCCGTACGGGAGAGACAAAATTCTTAGGTACTGGCATAGTTTATCATCCTTACTATTCATGTTTGTTATATGCAATATATCGTATACATATATGAAATACAATACATATTTTTGCTGTTGATCAATTCCCACAAATATTATCTTCTCGGCAACGTACTCCTAACAAACGATTTAGTTTGCTCCCATTGATAAAAATAACAACCAGAGGAAATACTTAAGCAAAATATCCAAATGCTGTGACCCGTTGAATCAGGAGAGGTGTTTGTACAATGTCATTTTCCACATGGGCGGGTTCGAACCAGCCCAACAATAGCAATAATATTTCTGCCAATCCGAATGGGAAGAACTCAGAGGATATGGACATATCGGTGAATCTGGAAGAAACCTTATCCGAAATCAAGCAAGTTCTGGGTGATAGTGACGATTTTATGGTATATGGATTCCAAGTGTTCGGGCAGCATCCGGCTGTATTGTTATATTTCTCCGATATGACGGATCATGCCGTCATCAATAACACGATTTTAAAGCCCCTTAAATATGGGCCGCGCCATATCGACGTTCATAACCTCCCGCACGATGCGTTAATGGAAACCATAATGAAAGATACGCTTTATCATAGCGAGGGTTTTTCGGAAAGGAAAATTTCCGTTATTACCGACAACCTGCTAAGGGGACAATCCGTTGTAGCCATTGAAGGACTGGACGAGGCAATTATCATTGACACACGGCAGATCACGCAGCGCGCTATTGAGCAGCCGGCGACGGAGCAGGTCATTCGCGGGGCCAGAGAGGGATTTATAGAGTCCCTGGGAACGAATATTTCTCTGCTTCGCTATCGGCTGCAAACACCGGATTTTCGAGTGAAATCCATGGAGATCGGAACGAAGACCAAATCCAAAGTTGCCATTTGTTACATGGACGGCATAACTAATCCCGGCATCATAAAAGAAGTTCAAAAACGGCTGGATGCCATTGAAATCGACGCCGTTCTGGATTCAGGTTATTTGGAACAATTCATCGAAGATAACCATTGGTCTCCGTTTCCGCAAATCCAGTATACGGAGCGGCCCGACAAAGTCGTGGCGAATCTGCTGGAAGGGAGAATCGCAATTCTGGTTGACGGCTCCCCTCTTGCCTTAATCGCACCTACGGTGTTCAGCCAGTTCTATCAGACCGTTGAAGATTATACCGAACGCTTCGTCCTGATGAGTGCGATTCGAATGTCCCGTCTGGTTGCTCTAGTATTTTCATTGGTTTTTCCCTCGCTGTATGTGGCGATTATTTCGTTTAATCCGGAGCTGATCCCTACAGAATTTGCGGTCGCCGTTGCCGGCGGACGTGCCGGCGTTCCCTTCCCAGCCGTGATTGAAGTGCTTGTCATTGAAATCTCGATGGAGGTTTTAAGGGAAGCGACCATACGCTTGCCACAACAGGTCGGCGGAGCTTTATCCATTGTCGGCGTGCTCGTCATCGGGCAAGCTGCGGTAGCGGCCGGGTTCGCGAGCCCGATAACCGTTGTTATTATCGCTTTAACGACCATTGGCTCTTTTGCAACCCCGGCCTATAATGCGGCTCTGGCTCTTCGACTGCTTCGTTTTCCGCTGATCATTTTAGCCGGTATCTTCGGTCTATACGGCGTCATGGTTGGCATCATTTTGATCACCAATCATTTATTGTCACTTAAATCGTTCGGTGTCCCGTACTTAAGTCCATTTGTGCCAGGCAACTTCCAAGGCATGCGGGATCTCCTGACCCGTGGGCCGTTGTGGAAAATGAAGAACCGGCCTTCCTTCCTCCATCCGATGAACAAAACAAGATTGGGTGATCAAATGAAGGAACAGGTGGATCATTCTTCATCCCATATCATGGATCCCGTCCAACCTAACGACGAGAAAGGGCGTTAACGATGAGAGAACAGCGCCAAATCACTGTCTTGCAGGCTTCCGCCGTTACGATCAGCACCATCGTTGGAGTAGGCGTTCTTGCACTTCCGTTAGCTGCGGTGAAGGCAGCGGATGCAGGAGCTCCGCTCGTCACTTTTTTGGGAATGCTGCTAGCGTTTGTCGGACTTTTTTTCATGACCCGGCTTGGCATGCGGTTTCCGAGTGACTCTTACATCGAGTATAGCGAGGTTATCATCGGCAAATGGCTCGGGAGAATCGGAAGCCTCATATCGATTGCTTTCTTTGCTGTCTTAAGCTCTCTTGTTGCAAGAGAATTCGGAGAGGTCGTTGTCACAGCCGTATTGAAAAACACGCCGCTCGAGGTCACTGTACTGGTCATGCTGCTCCTGGCTGCTTTTTCTTCACGCCGAAATATCATGACCTTTGCTTATATTCACCTATTCTATAGCCCCTTTATCCTAATTCCTGCGCTGTTGATCGTTGCCCTGTCGTTAAAAAACGCGGACATGATTAATGTTCTCCCAGTGTTAGGGAACGAAATTCGAGGAATTCCGGCAGGCATCATTACATTGTCCACCATGTTCCAGGGATACTTCATTATGATGATGGTCATCCCTGCCATGTGCAAACCGGAAAGAGCGATGCGGTCCAGCATATGGGCAATGCTGATTACCGGTGTGCTCTATATATTAATCGTCACGGCAACGGTTAGCGTGTTTGGGGCGGAAGAGACAAAGAAGCTGTTATGGCCGACGCTGGAGCTGGCAAAAGCAACTTCATTACCTGCCAATGTACTGGAACGTTTGGATGCGGTCTTTCTTGCCGTCTGGGTAACCGCTGTCTTTACATCCTTGTTCTCTTGCTACTACTTTACGATTTACTCGATAAGCAAGTTATTCCGATTAGCTGATCACGGGATGATGTCCTTCTTCATCCTGCCCATCCTGTTCGTTTTGGCCATGCTGCCCCAAAGCTTGGTTCAATTGAATGAAGTGAACAGCTTGATATCCAAATTCGGTCTGCTGATAACCATCGTATATCCTGGCGTGCTGCTTATCATCGCCATGCTGCGTAAAAAAAGAGGTGCGTCCAAATGATCGGAAATCTTTACAGCGGTTATTTGGATGTCGCTATCTTGATCTGGGTGTTGTCCGGCATGTTCAATCTGCTCATCGATAAAAATAAGTATGAACAATCGAACATGACCAAGGAAATGAAGGTATCTCGTATACTGGGCTGGATTCATATCGTGATCGGAACTGCGTTGTTTCTAAGTGTCATACTTGTTAAAGCTCTGGTGTGAGTGAGCATTATCACCAAGTTTAGGAGGATTTCAATGAGAAAAAGAGTAAGCGTTAACCTAAGCGTAAAATTCATGATTATCCTTCTTCTATCCTGCTCACTCCTGACAGGCTGCTGGGATCGGATGGAAATTGAAGAACGCGCTGTCGTTCTAGGAATATCAATTGATACGGCTGACAAAGACGCTGAGGCACGAGAGGATGAAATATCTCATCTACGCGGGAAATACCCTGCGCCTAAACAGGAATTAATCCAACTATCCGTTCAAATTGCTCTTCCCGGGAGAATACCACTCGGGCCAGGGGAAGGCGGCGGTTCGGGAGAAGGCGAGCAGGAAACGGTCTGGGTGCTTGATGTTGTAGGACACACCGTCGACGACGCCATGATGAATTTACAGCAGCAAATATCAGGCAAATTGTTTTTTGGCCATCTGCGCGTCATTGTCGTATCAGAAGAGTTTGCCAGAAAAGGATTACAAAATTTGAACGACTATCTTCATCGCAACGCAGAAGTTCGCCGAATGGCCTGGTTGATGGTGTCAAAAGGGAATGCCAAAAATCATATGCAGGCAGCACCCAAATTGGAGCGTGTCCCGGCGCTGTATCTAGCATCCACATTGGACGATGCCGTCAAACAAGGCAAATTTCCAAGTAACTACGTTGGGACGTTCTGGAGCAATTCTTCAAAGAAAGGCCAGGAAGGATTTCTGCCTTATATTAAAATCATGAAGGGGGAAAACGTAGAAATCAGCGGAATGGCTTTTTTTAAAGGGGCCAAAATGGTAGGCGTGACAAAACCGTTTGAGATTGCCGGTTACTTGGTCATCAAGGGAATTAGTCCCGCAGGATACCGCGGAATTATTCATATTGGGAACGATTCACAAGTCGTAACGATCCATGCGACGAACCGGGAATCGGAAATTAAAGTCGATATCAAGAACGGATTTCCCCATTTTACGATTACGGCGATGACAGAGGTTAATGTCGAAGAGAAAAACACAGATACCATCCCGATCAACAGCACGAAAATTCTGGAGGAAATTGCACGCGAGAATGAACATTCCGTTAAACAATTATTAATCGGGTTAATCCAAAAGACGCAAAAAAAAGAATCCGATATATTCGGATTCGGCGAATTGGTAAGAGCCAAAAAACCATCGTATTGGAAAAGCCATGTTAAATCTGCGGAGCAATGGGGCAAAATCTATAAAAACGTAACCTTTGATTACCGTGTGACGTCCAAAGTTCGAAGAATCGGGATGAAGGCAGAATGATGCTGACGTTTGTCGTAAGAATACTCACCTTCATTTCATCCAAGCATCCGGGCCTACATCATGGACGGAAAGCGGGGGATTGGCCCGCTGCTTGCCTGGAGCATACTCATCTGCACCCACGTCCGGGATATACCGAAGCTGTCCATCCATGTCAATCTCTGCAATGAATGGAGTTAGGGCAGCGTCAACGGCCGGGCTATAGACGGATAAGCGGATGAGGCCGTCCATACTGCGCACCAAATGGAGATCTTGTTTGGTCATCTCTCTGTCCACGATGGGATTGTTCGAGATCGGTGCGTTCCCCGAGAGCATATTTCCCTTGTACACAGCCCGTTCCTGGTCGGGTGCTTGGATCACCGCATCGGTTTCATGAAACATGGTGCCTGCATGGCTAAATATCAGATTGTTATAAATCTTTGTCCCAACAGGCTGATAGGTTCTGCCGCCCAGATTGAAAGTTGTTGTTTGATTGCCGACATTCACGATGGTATTATTGTAGATTTGAACATTATACTGCCGCCAATGTCCACGCAGAAGTTCCGTTCTTTGTTCAGCCGGCAGATCGCCAAGCCTTGCAGTTTGCTCCTGGTTTCCACCCCAACGAACGATTGGATTCGTGCTGCCTTCCGGTCCGCCGTCATGTGTTCCGCCATCAAGACGAATCACTTTGTCCGTAAGGCCTTCCATGTAATTGTTATAGATTTTGTGATCATTGCCGTAGATCCGGAACCCGCTGCTGCCGGGTGTCACTCCATCCCCGATCAGATGGTTACCGTAGAAGCTGTTACGGTTTCCATGCCGAGACACAATCCCGCCGTATGAATGACGAATCGTGTTGTTCCGAATGATATTGTCGCTGCTCTTCACCGATATCACTTCATCTTCACCGTTAAAGCCGTCAAATAAATTGTACTGAACCGTAATATAACCGGATGCGAGCGAGGTACTGGAAAGCCCGAGCCTGATGGCTTCCAATCCGTTGGTTACCCGGGGACCAATGTCGTGAAAATAGTTATACTCGATGACGTCGTATTGCGATATATGCTGTCCGCTATGCCCTTCGCCATCATAAATCAGGACTGCGCCAAAACCTTTCTTCGGTCCAATATCATTATAAGCGATCCGGTTATGGCTGCTCGTACCTTCAACACGGATGTAATGTCTGTGCGTGCCATTATCCGTCATGAGTTTCGGATCTTCAAATGGCGTTAACCCCTTATACACTTCTCCGTTCGGATTATACCGCTCTTCACTGTACCGGCAGCTGTCCTCCACATTGAGCAGGCACCATACATATCGGTTTTGAGCTTTAAATCGGTAGGGCTGACCCGTTTCATCCAAGGCAAAGGTGTTGCCCAAAATAGAAATTCGGCTGGAGCTTTCCAGCTGAACCCCTGGATGAACTCCGGTGAGCGCCCGCTGTGCCAAACCCCGGTCCATCAAGGTCTGTTTTCCATTCTCATCGCCGATCCCGTTCCGGAACGTGAGTCCGCTGACCTCAACATAACTTGAATTTTCGATGTGCATGTAGCTGTTCCCGCTAATAATTGCCTTCCCGGACTTCCCGGTAATCCGAATCGGATAGACGGCAGAGCCGTGTTTATCCTTCACAACAAACGGACCGTTCTGCTCATAGGTCCCATCCTTCAGTTCAATCAGCGTACCAGCCACAGCCTGATCCAGCGCTTGCTGCAATTGTTCCGCCGTGCTGACCGAGACGCGCTTCATCTCCGGAGGCTTTACATCTTCCTCCTTCACTTCGCCAGCGTTTGGTGGAAGCGGTGGTTGCGGCTCTTCCGGTGATTCACCCGGCACTTTCCCTGCGTAAAGCTCTACTTCCATGATACTGTTCCAGTTTCCCGAGCTGCCGCTGGCATTATTGCCATATCCGATCAACCTCAAATACCTTGCCTTCACCGTAGGCTGTAATACATATGTTTGCATGACGCTATCTTCCGGTTTCAGCTGCCGGCTGAACTGTCGTTCAAAAACAACGGTGCTGGATTGGAAATCTTCAGTATTCGAAGCTAATATCTCAAAGCTGGACTGACGCTCTCTAGCATTCAGAAACGCAATGTTCACATAAGTAACGGTTTGTTCCGTGCCTAGATCAAACTGCAGCCATTGACCTTGACCCGATGCGGACCAGCGGCTTTGCTGGCTCTCCGCGTCCTCGCCCCATACCCCATCCAATACATTTCCAGGTACATAGTTCGTGCCCGGTTGGTGGCTGCTTGCCGTTACCGTGCTCTCGATTCGGTTCATGCTGCTCCCTCCTGCATCACTTGATGCCCCTTGGGCTTCTAAAGGCGACATCATCAGTGTTCCGACCAATAGGACCAAGACCAGCCCCATACATATCAATCTGTGATACCGTTGGTTTAATGCGTTTAATAACGTTTTCATATCCGTTCACCTCTCTTCGAATATTAACGCCCATAACCATAACCCATCAGAATACGCGATGAACCCAGCCCCGAAGCTTCGCCAGAGCCTCGATGTAATAATAATCCCCATAAATTAGCGACACATTGATATTGGTGTCCGCTGGCTTATGGCCGGTTCCGCCAAACAGGATTCCCTCATGCTCATGGACCTGAAATGCTGCATACTCCGTCGACAATGCCAGGACGATTCGCTCAGCGGCTGTCCGGTATACAGCCCCAACCTCCGGAGTTGTCAAGGCAGCTAGCTCCAACAATCCGGAGGCGGCAATGGCCGCAGCGGAGGTGTCACGAGGCTCGGTATCGGGATTCGGTACCCGGAAGTCCCATGGCGGCACCCCGTGCCCCTGTAAGGAAGCTATAAAATGATGAGCTACCCTCTCGGCGGCATACAGAAAATCCTTGTTGTTCGTATAACGGTAAGCGTTAGCCATCCCGTACAGCGCCCACGCATTCCCTCTCGACCAGCAGGAATCCGGGGCATAGCCCTGCCATCCCTTATACTCCAGCAATTCCCCGCTTTCCGGATCAAACACGGCCACATGACAGGTGGATCCATCGGCTCGGATCATATGCTCCAAAGCCATATTCGCATGAGCATTCGCCACGTGGCGGAATCTCGGGTCTTCACCTTCTTCGGAAGCCCAGTACAAGAGGGACAGGTTCATGAGGCAATCGATAATAGCCCAACCCGGGAGATCCTTGTTCCATGCCCTGATGTACTGGCCAGCCAAGTTAAATCGTCCAGCCAGAAAGTTAGCCGCCGCAAGTCCTCGTCTTCTGCCATCGGCATCTCCGGTTAACTTATATTTCAATACGGCTGTCGGCAAATACTGAAACCCGACATCATGATGGAAGCGACTCTCTTCCAAGGTCAATCGTTCCATCCGTATATCCCACTCCCACGCCGCTTCCTTATACTTCGCATCCCCGGTCATATCGTAAAAAATCCACAGCATTCCCGGCCAAAATCCTGATATCCAGTTGTCCAAGGTCAAGCCGTCGTATTCCCCATCCTTGGCTGCATGGGGTGCAAGTTCAGGCTCCCTTGCCAGCATCCGGTCCACCTTCATCCGAGCAGCGTTCCACCACATATCCAAGTCGAGTTCATGTTGAATCTTTAATTTACTCATCATATCCTCCTTCGTTATCCTTTAATGGCACCGATTAGGGCACCTTTCACAAAGTACTTCTGCAGAAACGGATAGACCAGCAGAATCGGTACCGTTGCTACGATAATGGTTGCATGCTTGAGCGTTTCGCCGATAACGGCAACCTCTCCTCCGCTCGCTCCGCTTGCCATAGAGCTTGCATCATTCAGAAGCAGCAGCTCCCGCAGGACGAGCTGAAGCGGGTACAAGGAGCGATCCTGCAAATAGATCATGGCCTGGAACCACGAGTTCCAGTGGCTGACACCGTAATACAGCAGCATGACGGCGATGACCGGCATGCACAGCGGCATCATGATCCGAAATAGGATGACGAATTCATTAGCTCCATCAATCTTTGCCGATTCCTCCAGACTATCAGGCACCGCCTCAAAAGCCGTTCTCATGATAATCAGATTAAAAGCAGATATAGCCTGAGGGATAATCAAGGACCACAGCGTATTGGTGAGCTCCAGGCCTTTCACTGTAAAATAGAGCGGAATTAAACCTCCGCTGAAGAACATGGTGAATACGATAAACAGCATTAGCTGCTTGCGATATCGCAAACCCTTACGGGACAACGCATACGCTCCGAACGCGGTCAACGTGATATTGAGCACCAAACCGCCCGAAACGATTAAAAACGTATTCAGGTATCCTTGTATAATCATCGGATTGTCAAACACAAGCCGGTATGCGTTAAATGTTATATCCAGCGGCTTCCATAGAATTCCCGAATGCTGCATGTAACGGGTTGGATCGCTCAAGGAAGCAAACAGCACGTATATCAATGGATATAACGTACATAAGGTGATTACGGTCAACAAGACGTAATTCAAAACATCAAACAGCTTTTCGCCAACCGATCGATTCCCAGCTCTCCATTCCATTCCCTTCACCTCCTACCACAAGCTGGTTTTGTTCATTCTGCGGCTCAGCCAGTTTGAGCCGATAACAAGCGTGAAATTGATGGCCGAATTGAACAACCCTACCGCCGAACTGAAGCTGTAATTGAATTCCTGCAACCCTACCCGGTACACATAGGAGCTGATCACATCTGCTGTATCATAGGTTGACGGGTTATAAAGCAGGATGATTTTCTCGCTGCCAACGTTCATCAGCCTGCCGATTTCAAGAATGAACAGGATGATAATCGTAGGCATGATCCCTGGCAAAGTCACATTCAACATCTGCCTCCACCGATTGGCTCCATCAATCTTCGCGGCCTCATATTGTTCCTGGTCGATACCGGCCAGGGCCGCAAGGTAGATGATGGTCCCCCAACCGATGTTCTGCCAAATTCCGGAGGTTACGAAGAGGGTCCGAAAATACTCAGACTCCAGCAGAAGAGAGACCCGTTCCCATCCGAAAAAAGCCAAAATATCGTTGATTAACCCGTCGCTCATCGTGAATTCCTTAATAATGCCGCAAACAACAACCAGCGAAATAAAATGCGGCATATACGTTATGGTTTGAACCGTGCGTTTAAATGCGGTTTTCCTCACCTCGTTCAGCAGAAGCGCCAATATAATGGGCGCCGGGAAGCCAAAGAGGAGCTCATAAAAGCTGATTAACAGCGTATTTTTGACGACCCGCCAGAAATAGATGCCGTTAAAAAACGATTCGAAATGCTCCCAGCCGGCCCATGGACTACCCATGATGCCAAGACGCGGAGAGAACTCCTTAAAGGCGATGGACGCCCCGTACATGGGGAAATAATGAAAAACCGCAAAGTATAGGAGTACCGGGATTAACATGATGTACAGGAAACGATTTTTACTAATGTCCTTTAACAAGCCCCAATTTCGAGGATCCAGTCCTGCCGAGTTAGAAGGAATTGACGTGCGTGTCGGAGGCGGAAGTTTCGCCATGCCGTGCTCACTCCTTATGTTCTGTCTATTGAAGGTTCAAGTTAGCGAGGGGGATGAGAGCCCGCTCCATTCCCCTCGCAATTCATTATCTGCTGTTGTATCGATCCAGGGCGCTTTGATAGATCTCAACCGCACGTTCAATCCCCAGCTTCTTGATTTGCTCCACGTACTTGTCATAACTCTCCATCGGCTCCTTGCCGACAATAAACTTGACAAACATTTCCTCTTTATAGTTGCTTACTTCGGTTAGAATCTTGCCAAGCTCCTTGCTTTCTTCGGCGGTTGGCGTCAGGAATCCAGGCAGTATATGCTTCTCGGCATCCGTCTTCGCCCATACTTTCACGGCCTCATCCTGCTCAGGGAACGTATTCCAGTTCCGGCGTTCATCCGCTTCGTAAGGTCCATTCGGCTTGGAATACTGCGATACCATCTGCTGCAGACTATATTTCTCATTATTTTTAATCAAATCGGTATACACCGGCGCACCGTTCTCCATCGCGTAGCTCTCCCCTTCAATGCCGAAGTTGTAGAGCATCGCGCCCTCATCGCTGTAGGCATAATCCAGCCAGCGTACGATCAATTCCGGATTTTTGGCGGCGGTTGTGATGGCTTTGCTTGGTCCCGGATTGTACTTGAAATCCCGTTGTCCGATAAAGGGAACTTCGTCTTTATTGAGAGTTGGATACGGAGCTCCTACCAGCTTGAACTTCGGATCCTGCGCCTTCATAGCATCCATCCATTTTCCCATGCCGCCGCTGAGAAGATGTACCGTTGCCCCGGTCTGCCCGGTCAGAATTTTGTTGTCCAACGCTTTGGTATCGGTGAGCGCAAAGTCCTTGTCAAACAATCCTTCCGCAAACCACTTCCGGAATAAGGCCAGAAAATCTTTATACTGCGGATCTATGGGACCATACTTCACCTTTCCGTCATCGTCGACATAGAAGGAGTTTGAGGTGCGGTAAGCTCCGATGAAAGCATCGCGGATCTCAAAGTTCCCTCCGGTGTAAGTGACACTTAGCGGTGCTTTGGCACCCTTCTCGTCACGAAAGGCAATTAACGTCTTCTCCCACTCCTCTATGGTCGTTGGAACTGGAAGACCAAGCTCATCCAGCCAATCCTGACGGATCATGGGACCGCGGAAGACGAGACCGGATGGATTGCGAATCATGGGAAATACATAATATTTGCCGCTGTCTGTCTTGACCATTTGATCAAGCACCGGATCCGCTTCAAGTTTTTTCTTCAAGTTCGGGGCATATTGATCAATCAGATCATTAAGCTCCAGGATAACACCGTCCTGAATGGCTTTCTCGGGTCCGCCCGGATAAGATCCCGCACTTCGTCCGGTCCAATCGTATTCAATGACATCGGGAAGCTCATCGGATGCGATCATTAGATTGAACTGCTCTGCCGTCTGCTGATCATTAGGATGAATATACTCCACCTGAACTCCTGTTTTTTCGGCAAGCGCTTTCCCGAACGGCGTTTCGGCCAGGTTGGAATAGAAGGTTACCGCATTCATGTTCAAGATTTCCCATGACGTGATCGATTCGGTTGTATTTAGCGGATACGATGAATCGATTGCAGTGGATGTATCCTTCCCGGCCTCGTTCGGCTTAGCATCCGGCGTGTTATCTTTACTCCCCGACGAACATCCCGCAAGCACCAGACTTGTTAACAATATGGCGGTCAGTCCTGACTTTACATTTCGCAACAAGCTGTCTTTGACCCGCAAACGTTGAACCATCATCATTCCCCCGATTGTAAGATTAAGGTAGCGGATAGGCCAGCATGATGCCCTATCCGATGTCATTGTTCAATAAAACCCGCGTCCCTGACCATAGACAAAATCTAAAATCACAGGCAATTCCTTAAAAATCGATGGATTTTCCTCCAAAATCCGGGTTTACAGTGCGGCTTTTTGATATTTGCCGGGGGTCATGCCTTCGAATTTTTTAAAGATTCGCAGGAACGTGCTGACATCCGAATAACCGACCTGGTAAGCGATTTCATTGACGGTAAGCTTTTGCAGAATAAGCAGTTCTTTTGCTTTAGACAGACGGAGGCGGTTAATGGTATCCAGCAAGGCTTCTCCTGTAAATTCCTTGTACAGTCTTGATACATAAGAGGGGGTCATCTGAAAAGCGTCGCCAATCATTGAAATATTCAGTTTCGGGTCATACAGATGCTCTTGGACATACTGCGAGACATCTTCGATTAGATAACGGTGATGATTCCGTTTCTCGGCCAGGATCCAATCACAGACTTGCGCAAGCATCTGTTTCATCCGCTCCTTCATCTCCGGAACATGATCGCATTCGAGCAATAGATCCGCATCGATGAATTGCTCTTCAGATGTTCGCTTGCTGCCCGCTTTCACTTCCTCAAGCGTATTCAGCATCGTGCTTGCCAGGTTGTACATCAGGCATTTGGCGATTGGTACCGAAACCGGATGCTTTGAAAAATTGGCTTGGAATATATTATCCAAAATGGCTTCTGCTTTGTCGTAGCTCCCGCTCTTCACCAAGCCTATAAACTGCTGCTCGGCACTCAAAGGATAATAAAATTGACGGGTTTGCATACTCTTGTCAGAAAGCGTGTCCGTATATGGGATGAACTGTCCGCTCCCCATCACAATCCGGTATTCAAGTGCGGCTTGCGCTTCTTGATAAGAAAGGGCAATGCCATGCAAACTCGAATGAACCTGACCCACAGCCACCGTAAGCTCTGCTTCAATATGCTTTCGCATGAATTCGCGAACCTGAGCCAGTATTCGATTCAACACACATTGCTCCTGCTCCTCTGACAAGCTCGCTTTGAAGTTAACGACACAAGCAAGCGCATCGTTCATTTCTGTTGTAAAAACGATCGCTTCATCGGAAGCTGTATCCTCAAGCACGTTGGTCAGTATGAAATAAAGCATTTGCTGCTTCTGATCCGGGAGTCCGCGAATGCCAAACTGCTCAAACTTGCCATAATGATCAATCGATATCAGCAGGACGACAGATCGGTCGGAATGAAACTGGATATCGTGAGCAGGCAGCGTGGTATGGAGAGACTGATCATGATCGGAGTACCCCTTTAACAGACGCCGCAATAAATGCGCTCGTATTGTATTGCGATGTTTGTGAAGCGCCGTTTGCATATCTGCCTTTTCATGAAAATGCTGCTGAATCGTCCCCTGCAGAAACGAGTATTCGTTGGCTCCCGCGTCAAACCTCAGACCGAATTGCTTGGATAAACTTTGCAGCATCAATTGAACCGGCATATAGTTTCTGCGTAAGAACAATACTGTAACGATCCCTCCGATAAACAAGCTCAGGGCGATGCTGATCCATGTCAGATGACGTAAATCTTTCATCTTCTCATTAAATAATGCTGCTGGCAGTACGGATACATATTTCCATCCGGTTACTTGCGACGTGATATAGGAAACGGCGAACCTCCCCTCGCCCGAGTCCATGTAGATCATTCCGCTATCTCCTTGAAGCTGCTCATAATTCAGGCCAGCAGGTACGGTCGGATCCTGTCGTGATGCAGCGATATACTGACTATCCGTATCGATAATGAACATACTGGCATCCTTTTGCCGGGGAACGCTCTCGATGAGCTTCGAATCCTTGATCAAGAACAGGACAACAGCAGGGGGCTGTGCCGGGGAATTAAATACAAGGGAATGAGCAAATACAACCACCGGGAAGCTCTGAAGGCCATCTTGAAACTCCATAGATTTGTAACCGTTTACATATCTTTGCTCAAACAGTTCCATCCACTTCTCATAAGAGGGTTCGTCATTTCGCCGCAGTTTTTGATAGAGGCCCCTGCCGCTTGTGTGGCCATAGGTTGAAATCACTGTATCACTGTTCAAATACATGACGTAAATATCCTCAATCGAATCGTTTGCATTTTTATAAGTTCGCAGGCTTTCCGATATGCTGAACACATCGTAATACTGGTGATCTCGAAGTGGTAACTCCACGCTGGAAAATGCCGATATCCCCTTGTTTAGCGCGATTTCCAAACTTAAACGCTCCAGGCTTTTCAGCTTGTTGTCAATGGACATTTCCATCTGCTGAAGAAGCAATTCGTTTGCCCGATTGGTCTCGCCCTTCACTTGGTGGTATGAGAATGAATACAGCACAAAGCTGATCAGAATCGGCACCATTAGTACGGTGACATAAGAGAACAGCCACGCTACAATGACGCTGCGATTATATTTGCGAAGGATGCTGAACATATGATTTTCCTCCTTACAGCCCTTTGTGATAACAAGAGCAGCCTTCACAGGGATAAGGCTGCTCTTAAGACGAGAAAGTTTTCAGGTTATAATGATGATCTACCGATTATTGGGGAAGCCCATACAATCTCCACGGTTTACGACTGCCAAACAGATTGCATTTGCCCTTCTCAGCAGGGACAGGCGAGATGCGGAATCGAATGGATCCGCTCCCATGGGCTCTGTTAATATAAGCCTCCTCACCAGGCTTCAAAGCCAGATCAATTGTCCCATCTGCCTGGATTGGACACTTCCTCGTGATTCCCCCGATGTCAATAACCAGGCCGTCGTCCGCAGATGTGACCATATCCGTTACGATCCGGCAGGGCTCTCCGGCAAGACTGCAAATATGTATCCAAGCCGTGCGCCCCTCCTCCCGAACGGCGCTAACAAGAAAACCTCCTTCTGCCCGCAGCTGATGGAATACCGACTCCGGCCACTCTTTAGGGACTGCAGGGAATACATAAATCCGCTCCCCTCTGCTCTGAAGCAGCATATCATGGATCGATTCCGCCCCGGCCAGCGGCGTTTCGATGACCGGTCCCGCTTCTTTATACATGGTGTTCGGCTTAATGAGATGCATTAAACTTCGCAAATACGCGAGAGTTTCATCTCCTAAACCTAACTTGGCTGCGATGGAGGCGGCTCCGGTAAAGCTGAAACCGCGCAAATCTCCTTCAAGGCCGATCCAATGGCGGAGCGACCGAAGAATCAACTCCTTCTCCTCTTCGGTTTCGCCGACGATATGTAGTGGAAAGGCCGCCAGCATATGGCTGAAATGACGGTGTCCGAATTCCATACGCTGACCCTCGCCGATCATATACCCGGATGAATCGACCGGGAAAGGTACCAAACGCTCGAGTACTTCCCGCCACCGATCATGCAGCGGGTCATGAACACCAAGCTGATCGGCCATGCGGATTAACGTTTCACATCCCCAGCGCAGCAGCGCTAAATCATAATGAGTATCAGCTGTCTTCACCTGCTTAAAGGACCCGTATTCCGGTGAGACTGTGGGAGGTAAGTGTAGACAGCCGTCCTGTCCTTCCTCAAGAAGATGTAAATATAAACCTACACTGCGCCGCAGAAGTGGATATACCAGACTTCGCAGCATCTGATCATCCATGGCATAACGGTAATGACGCCAACAGTTATGCATCACCCAAGTTAAATTCCCCACCTCATCTGTGACCGGACTGTTCAGATCATAGCTTGAGCTTCGACCTAGTCCTGCGGAGTCTGCACGGTATGCTTCGGGAACATTACGGATCAATTGATCCTGATGCCCCTCCAAAGAATGAATCAGCGACATGCCCAGATGGAGGCGATTGGCCGTATAGATCGGAGAGTAACTCATCTGAACGTTCATATTGAACCATAGTCCAGGCCATGGCGTCGATGTGAGCCACGGCCCCTGATTATCGATAGGGAATGAGTCCGCCCGGGTCGCAGACGCAAGCTTATACATCTGTATCCAGTAAAAGCTTTCCAGCTGCTGATCCGGTATGGAAATGAAGCTTTCCGGATAGTAATAATGCCACCACCTGCGATGCTTATGAATCCAAGCTTCCCAGCCTGAGGTTGATTTCGGCACAGCCCGAAGTTCCCGTATCGCCTGATCACGAACGAAATCGTCCGTGCCATTCATTACGGTTAAAATGCAGATCTGGCGATGTGAGCTTTCCACCCCCTGCTCAGTCTGGTCAGGACAGTGAGTTATCCAAGCCGTAGTGCAGCCATCCCCGCTTCCATATTCCTGTATACCGATCGATACCTCACCAGATTTTATATGCTGAACGGTGGTATCAGGTATATATTGGTTGAGATTGATCCCGTCCGCGTTCTTCAAAATAGGGTCAACTTCCGGATAGGCGTACCACTTCAGCTTCGCATGGCGTTCACCTTCATCTGCATCGAGCTCCAAGACAAGTACAGGCGCCAATGCATGCACAAGCGCACGAATTCTGACTTCACCCTTCGTAGTCGGTATAACCGCCCGGAGCTCCGCGTTCCATAACACCAGCCGCATTTCATAGGGCTGATAAATCCAACCCTCCAGCTCCAATGCAAGCTCGCCAATAGGCACGCGTACCGGAAAAGCCTCTGCACCCGGACGTGATGCGGTTATATCGGAACGTCCAAGCACAAAACGCAGCACATTCCGTTTATCCCGATGTTCTTCACTGTAGATCATCGCTCCGAGCATGCCGTTTCCAAGAAAAGCTCCTTCATCCCAGCTGATCGGACGCGTGGTCCACACCATATCGTGTCTGGACATAAACACGGGCCAGTCAATGGCATTCTCAATGCGGGTAGTCACGATATCCCTCCCATTACAATGAAATGTTGTTTCTTATGTGCGCCTGCTTGAATTCCGATGGTGTCATCTGCGTATATTTTTTAAATACGTCGGTAAAATACCGCCGCTCTACATAACCAAGCGACTCCGCAATCTCCTGGATTTGCCGATCCTCCAAGAGCAGCCGTTTGGCCATCTCCATCCGTTCTTGCGTGACAAATTGACTAAATGCCATTCCCGTCACTTTCTTGAACAAGCCGGCAAAATAACTTGGGCTTAAATGAACTTCCTTCGCGCAAGTACTTATGCTGAGGTCCTGATCCAAATTGGACTTCACATAATGAATGGCTTCCTGGATGATTTTTGCGGCGGCGGAGCGGTTCTGATTTTCAATGCGTTCACAGCCTAGCGTCACGATGCTATGCAGAATCTTCTTCATGTCCGTTAAGGATCTCTCCGAGCTGACCCGCCCTTCCCGAACGATCATGTTCAAATCGGATAGTTCATTCATGGGCACCTTGTCTTGAATCGCCCTTAGCATCATATACGCCAGCTCATAGTACAAGCTGATGAAGTATTCCGGCTTCGGAAGCGGCGACCTGTCCGTAAACTCAGTCAGGATATGATCAAGCGTCAGTAAAGCTTGGCGGACGTTTCCGGATTGTATGGCATATACCATTTCCTGCTCTGCGGCCCGTATGCTGCGCGGCAGGGAGATTTCAGTATTAGCTATATCTTCGTATGAAATCACCGCGTTTCCGCCGGTATAGAAATGGTATGACAGGGCATGCAAAGCCTGATCGTACGATGAGTTCAATTCATGGATATACGTTACGGGGCTACCAATTCCTATTGAAATCGTTAAGGAAGTATATAATCTGACATGCTGACAGCACGCCTCCGCTATGGCCGCCGCTGAAGCTGATAACGGTGTATTCAACACCGCCACTAGGCGGTTAGCCGAATCCCGGAATACCATCCCCTTTGTATACAAAGCGATGGTCTCCTCCGTAATATTCTTCAATGCAAACCGGGCAAGCTCCAGTTCATTCATCGGCGAATCTCGATGCTTGTCAGCAAATCCGTCGATTTCAAGAATCATGACAAGCAAATGCCTGGACTCCAAATCCGGCTTCACATATTCCCACCGCTGCTTCGCCTCCTGTTCGTTCACCTTATGATGCAACAGCAACGTGAACAATTCCTGACGCAGGAACGGCATGCTCTCCTGAACCCGCTGCTCTAATTCAGCGATATGATCCTCTTGGTTTCGTATCGCTTCAATTTCTTTTTTTGCCTTTACGACAATTTCCTCGATATGAGCCAGTGAAAAGGGCTTCGTTATGAAGTCAAACGCCCCAAGTTGAACCGCTTGCTTCGCATATTCAAAATCACTGAATCCCGTCATCAATATGAGCTTGCTGCGCGGCAGCAGCTCTTTGACACGCCGGGTCATTTCCAGACCATCGAGCTTCGGCATTCGAATATCGGTCACGATGATATCCGGTTTGCACGAGGTGATCAGCAGGAGTCCGTCTTCTCCATTGATTGCCGTCCCGCTTACGGATATCCCATGATGTTCCCAGTTGATTTGCTTGGAAATACCATCGACGACACTCTGAATGTCATCAATAAAGCATATGGTTGTCGTTCTTGCGCTCATCGGCTTGAGTCAACTCCCTTCGAGTTGTGGGTAACGGGGGATGATAATCGAAACTCGGGTACATACATTAGGTTCGCTCTCCAAGTGCAAGTCAGACGAGCTACCGTACTGTAGCTGCAATCGCAACCGGACATTATATAACGCATAACCCGATCCAGCTGAGGATGACGGTTGTCGAAGGAGTGGATCAGCTGTATTCTTTTCGTTCAGCCCCATACCGTTATCTTCAACGATGAAGTACAGATAAGAGCTATCCTGTTTCACCTGAATCCGTATGAAGCCACCCTCATTGCGATCGTTAAAGCCGTGCAGGATTGAATTTTCAACCAGCGGCTGCAGTATGATTTTTAAGATCGGCTGCTGCATATCCACTAAAGGATCAACCTCGATCATGTAGGTAAAGAGCGTTTCGTAGCATTTCTGCTGAATGTTTAAATACTGCTCCACGTGCTGAAGCTCATGTGCAAGCGTTGTCTCCTCCTTGCCGCGATTGAGGCCGAGCTGAAACAGCTGTGACAAGGACAGCACCATTTCCTGAACATCCTCCAATTGATTCAACTGGCACTTCCAGTAAACCGTGTTCAGCGTGTTATATAGAAAGTGAGGATCAATTTGAGCTTGCAGGGCTTTCATCTCGGACTGGCGTTTTTCCTTCTCTGCCTGCTTCACAACATCAAACATTTCATTGAGCTCTTCCAGCATCCGGTTAAAGCGATAACCGACCTGCGTAATTTCATCATTGTATTCGCTTTCATAACGTACGTTAAGATCGCTCATTTCCACCCGTTTCATTAGTGATTGCAAGTGGCTTAACGGTCTTATGAGCAATCGGGTCAGCATATTCGCAAAAGCAAACGACACAAGCAAGCATCCCGTGATAACCCCAAGAATGGTCAGCTTGATGCTGTCCATTTGCTTCATCAATTCTGATTTAGGCAGGAAGCTGAATAGCGTCCACTCCTTCACTCCCCCCAGCTTGGTATAGTTAACGAGGTACTCATAACCTTGATCCGAATACTCAAAGCTACCCTGCTCAGCAGTCAAGGCCTCCCTGTATTTAGGCTCATGTTTCAGCGTATCCGCGATGATGGAATCGTTTAGCAGCACATCGCTCCCATCGGAGGAGGCCAAGAGATGGAACTGCTTGCGATTTTTATCCTCCGAGGCAATTAAGGATCGAATCGAGTCGATTTTGACATTCGCTACAACGAAAATATCCTCGATATAATGGGAAGGTATGCCCTCCATCACAAAAGAAATGACGTTCTCCCGGCTGGAAAAGAAACGGTCCTCATGACCGGCCACCCATAATTTGCGCTTCTCTCTTTTGATATTCGTATACAGCTCCGAATCATAGAACGAATAGGAGAAGTTACGCTGCTGACTTGTCTGGTAATAGTCACCCTCACGCGTGGCGATAAGAATAGAATCGATCATAGGTTCATACAGCTTGGTCTGCACAAAAGACGATTGCAGCCCGGACAAATGTGTATAGTAGTTCTCCGCCTCCGAGTAGCTGCTGTCCATCCCTAACGCTCTTCGGTAAGCCGTATTGACCATCATTGAGTAAACTGCTTGCGTGACATGATTCAGCTTCTCATCCAACACCTTGGATGTTTTATGAATCGTTTCCTGACTAAGCTGATAGGCATTGTCCTTCACAACTTCCTCCGCGATCATGTAGCTTAACGCGCCTGCGGTAGTAACCGCAAAAATGACAATGAGCATAAACGCGATCCAGATTCGGCGTCTGAACGATAGTCGGTAGAGCATTGATCAACATCCTCCGTCTCTATGTTTCGGCTGTGGCAGCAGTTGTTTGTTAATGTAGATCAATCGCTTAGCCATGAGACATCCTGAGGATGCAGCGGATCAAATGAAGGAATGGCTTTCATATCCACTCTGCCGGCGGCCCGTTCCTGATCTAATGCTGCGTTGTAACGCGCGTTCAGATCCTCAATCAATGAATCAAGATCCCCGCCGATCATGATGTACTTTACGAATTCGTCCTCCCACTCCTTACCCTTTGGCTTGAATCCTTGAGGCGATGCAGGCCATATTCCGTCATACTCACCTGGGAAGAAGCTGGTGATGCCGTCGATTTCGGGTTTCCTGGCTTTAGCGGCTATCGCCTCCACGGATAAAATGCCAAGTCCGGCTTCCTGATACCCAATCAGCACTTCATCGCTATACATA
Source organism: Paenibacillus sp. QJM3NY_38 (assembly GCF_056173265.1). NCBI lineage: Bacteria > Bacillati > Bacillota > Bacilli > Caryophanales > Paenibacillaceae > Paenibacillus > Paenibacillus sp. QJM3NY_38. The sequence goes on along the minus strand of NZ_CM149665.1, from coordinate 3,543,500 downwards.
TAACGGAGAAACTTCCAAGCTTCCTCCTTATGCTTCGACTGGCTGCTAATCGATAACCACCTCGTCGCTCCAACGCCCTGATTGATCACTCCTTTATAGGTCCCGTCAATCGATGGGGGAAGAGCAGCTCCCCATTGGATCTTGGCCGGAAACTGATACTTATAAATGCTGGGTTCCGAAGAATAGGACAGATACATCCCGATCTTCCCGTCGGCAAATTGTGCCCGAAGCGGATCGATGTCCAGAGATTCCGATCCCGGCAGCGTACTGCCATTCTCCATCATGGTCCGAAATGCGCTTATAATCGGTATAAAGCCTGAGAAATCATAGCTGCCTGTCGAAAAGTCATATCCATCGCCGCTGATTCCACTTATTTCCGCGATCGGAACGGCTGACCGGCCGAGAGCGCTGGCAGGAATTTTATAGGGGAGGGCAAAACCGTAAATGCCGTCCGCTTTTCCAATTTCGGTGATTCGACTTGCCGCCTCCACCAACTCGTCAAGCGATTTCGGAGGTGAGGTTATGCCTGCCCGCTTAAACAGCTCCACATTATAAATAAGCCGCAAAGTTGATCCGCTGTTAGGCAGGCTGTATATATATGGATCAAAGACGTTGTATCCCTCGATGAAGGCTTGCTTCCCGAACCTGTTTCTGATCTCGGGCGTTAAATACGGGTTGAGCGGCTCCACATAGCCTTTTCGGGTCATTTCAGCGAGATCGATCGGGGTAAAGATATCGGGTGATTGCTCGCTGGCAAATGACAAATCAAGCGATTGGGCAAAATCATCTGCCATCACCGTCATCTCAACCTCAATTAAATCACTATTCTCCTCGTTATAACGATGAATGACCTCTTTGATATAATTCGCGTCATGACGCCCCGTTGACCAGAATCTCAGCTTTGTCTTTTCTGGGGCACCAGCCATATCTGATGCCATTGATTGCGAAAATATACGACCAGAGCCCTGCCCTTTGCCACCTTGCATGCACCCCGTTACGGTTATGCTCAAGCACATCAATGCAACCAGCGGTAATCTCCAAGTGATCATGCACGCTCCCTCCTTGTGCTTGTATCGTAGCATAACCTATTTTGTGGATATAGACAGAACGGTAAAAAAACTGTAAAGGGAAGAATATCGATTCATCTCCTCATACGAAAAAGGCTACCCCGAGCAAATGCCCGGTGGTAGCCTCTTGACCATTGTTATGTCTGCATGTATCTTGCACGAACCTAAACCTTAAGCTTGCCCAAACGGCCTAACGCTTGAATGATACTTCGGCTGCGATAGGCAGATGGTCCGAAGCTTCCGTATGGATCACGCGCTGATTCGAATGCTGGACAGCAGGTGAGGTCAGAATGTAATCGATCGTTGCCGACGGATTGATTACAGGAAACGTATAGGCATCTTCGATTCCCTGAAAGCTGTTTACGAATAAACCGCTGTCCAGCAACAATTTAAACTCTGAACTGTTTGGTTCTGCGTTGAGATCGCCCATCAGCAGCGCCGGTCCCTCAGAAGCTGATGCAAGCTCAATGATTTCCTGCGCCTGTGCCGTTCTGCTGGTGACGTCCAATCCAAGATGCGTGTTGTACACATCCACGTGGATCCCCTTCAGATTGACAACAGCGTGTAGAACACCGCGCTGCTCCTTCCCGAAGCTGCTCAGCAGCACATTCTCGGATCGAAGGATCGGATACTTGCTTACGATGGCTGTTCCATACTGGCGGTTATTCGTCTGACCTTCCGCAGGCTCCAAATCTAGATTCGCACCATAAGCATAGTGATATCCGAGCAAACCTGCCAAATCCTTCGCTTGGTCTTGAAAGTCGCTTCGTTCCCCGTAAAACCGGTCCACTTCTTGAAGGCCGACAATCTCTGCGCCGGAATCACGGATAACATCGGCGATTCTTGGCAGGCTTAGCTGCTCATCCAATCCAACTCCGTGATGGATATTGTAAGACATCACCGTTGTGCTTACTTCTTTGCCTTGTCCTTTTCCAGCCGCCAGCACCCCCGTTGTAAACATCGGAACAAACAACAGGCAGGCGATAAACGAGACGAAGCCTTTTTTCATGGACAAATCTCCCTCCCATAGTCGAATGCCAACTATGCTAAATTTACTGATGTTACAGTTATCAGAGACTAACTTGGTGGAAGTTAATTAAATATGCTGTCCGGAACGTAATACACTTTTTGCGTATCTTTTTTGTTTACCGGGTCCGTAACGATCGTAAAATAAACATTGCCGTTCTTTGTCTGTACGCCCTCGATTTCATGGTTCCCCACATTCGTTATTTTCACGAGGGTCTTGAATGTTCCTGCGTTGGTCATCATGGCAATCTGCGGGATATCGCCTTCGGCACCGCCTGACGTATATATTTTCGTCTGACCCAGCATATCGGCCCCCTGGAAGGATCCGTTCGGCCTTACGATCGCACTGCCCGACTGCGTAAAGCTGCCAACGGCGGCGTTAACCGCAGCTGCGCTGTCCATTCGCACCTGTTCATTACTGTCCAGAAGCTTATTGAGTGCGACCGTGTCATAAATCGACCATGTTACGGTTCCCTCTTTGGTTTGAACCCGGAACACCGTATGTGTACTGTTGCCGCCGCCATCCACACGGTAGGTCTCACCAAGCCTTGCCCCCGTTTTATTGGCGTAATTCATGTAGGTGAAGCGATGCAAATCCGTATAATCCACGGTCTTGCCAGCCGAATATTGCAGCCTAGCTACCTGCAGCGACCAGTAATAATCCGTTGAAGGATCTGCTTTGGAACTAAAGTAAAAGTAATTGATGCCATTGTACGTATACATATCCAGCGTTTGGCAGTGACCGGTATTCGTAACGGTCATTTCATCTACATAAGTAGCGTCGCTCCCGTTAATGAGCAATCTTGAAAGATAGCAATTTCCCTTCGACCGCTGCGTGACATAGAGATATTTATCCGCGATATAAGCCTTCTGAACGGCCACGTTATGATTAAGTCCCTTTAAGTTGTAGGCGAGCGTTGCTGAAGCGTTGATCGTTTTCTCAGGAGTCGCCGCGAATGCGGGCAATCCGGACAAACAAAACACGAGAGCTGCAAGTATTGCGGACGTGAGCAGTTTTAAATGCCTATTCATATGCCTCAACCCTTGAACGTCAACCATCAATACACCTCCATTAATAATAGGAAACAAATTGGACTGCCCCCGAAAGCGCACGAAAGACAAGGTTCATGCGGGCATTTTGCCATGATATAGGATATCTTCCTCCTCTCTTTATACAGAAACATCGTTTCATTCCAATCAAGTTTCTGCTTCATTACAAAAAATGGGGGATCCACTATTGAGTTTACCATGTACCTCAGGAATTTCCCGTGTATAAAATACTTAAAGTTAGACGAACCGCATGGTCCTTTAGCCCTTTTTTTTCGCTTGCGCTTAGAAGATGCCGGCAGTGACTTTTATCGAATGTTCATCCGATCTAGGAAAATAAAAATCAAAAAGCCGTGTCTTAACACGGCTCCTTGGTCTCAAGCAGTTTTGGGATGAAGAACAATGGATATAACATCAGGTAGAGATTAGGCGCCCACCACATGATGTCAAAATCGGACTTCATGATCCAAAAAGCGATCGCCTGCAGTCCGGAACAAAATGTCAGGATGAGCGAGATTAAGGCAACTTCTCCACTTTATATTCATCTGTTTATGTAGGTAAATGCTGTACATTCCGGTGATCGAAATGAGTATATCCAGCGGGAAGAACGACCAATTCCAGGCCACTAACAGCTCATTGGTATAATCCTGATATAAATATTCCTTGGGGATTAACGCTAGTGCGGTGAAGACCCAATACAAGATAAATCCGATATCCGTAAATAAAAACAGGCCTTTTAATGATTTACTCAAGTGATACCCTCTCTTCTCCTTAATGAATAAATGATCGTTCAAACTTCCTTCTTGATAATACCGGATAACAGGATCTCACCCATATCCCTCAGGCTCTCCTGAAGCGTAATGCTGCTTTTATTCTCAGACGAGTCCTCAATTAATCGATAAAGGCCTCCAACATACAAATCAATAAAAACTTTGGTGTTAAACGGGCGTAACAATCCTTGATTAATCCCTTCTTCAAATAGTTCAGTGATGCTGTCCCATTGTTTATTCAGAAATTCATCCAGCGTCTTCCATTGATCAGGATAGTAACGCTGAAGCTCGGTTATGAGGTTTAATCCGATAAACTGAAAATCAGTCGGAATGAGGATAAGGCACCGCTCAAGTTTATCGAGTGTAGTCAAATCAGGTTTATTCATGATGTCCTTTTCTTTTTCTTGAAGCTCGATAATGGCCTCACGAAGAATCGTTGAAATCAGCACATCCTTGGAAGGGAACCATCCGTACAGCGTCTTCGTGCTCATACCCAGTTGTTTGGCAAGGTCCCCCATCGTAAAGCGTAATCCTCTTCTCTTGATTTCATGGCTTGCCATCGCAACAATTCGCTCTTTCAATAGGAACACCTCCTCGCTCGGAAAACAATGAAACGATAATATTTTCCCTGATTTCTAAAATCATATCCCAATTTCTTCTTCTAGTCAACGAACGTGCTTATTCAAGACAAAAAGAGACAGCGTTAAATGCTGCCTCCATGTATCGATGCATCGTGCTAATGTTTAAGAACCCTTTTTTGTTTGAGCTTCGTTTTAGGACTTTAACCTTAACTGAACAACGCCGGTTTCCCATTCCGAGTGGGCCCCTACTACGATGTTGACTCGACAAGGAACTACTTCGAATTCCATGTTTCGATCCCATATAGCCAATTCCTCGAAGCCAAGCTCGAAGGTGACGGTGCTTACATCACCGGGCTCCAGCGCTATCTTCTTAAATCCCTTTAATTCCCGCAAACGACGGGTAATTCCTGATTGATCGCCTTGAATATAGAGCTGTACGGTTTCAAGTCCTTTCATGTCTCCGCTGTTTCTCACTTCCACGCTCACTTCGACACGGCCTCCGGATCGAAGCTCTTCCAGCGTCATTTCCTTGTGAGAAATCGTTGAAGTTCCGTATTCAAACATGCTGTAACCAAGACCGAATCCGAACGGATATAACGGCTTGGACGGCATATCGACATAGGGACGAGGCTGTCCGGCGTTCTTCTGATTATAATAAACCGGCAATTGACCCACGGAGCGTGGTATGGATACGGATAGCTTGCCGCTGGGATTCACCTGTCCAAACAGGATCTCGCCAATGGCACGGCCTCCTTCGCTTCCAGGATACCAGGCACACAGCAGTGCATCGCTGAGCTCAGCTACCTCGGCGATGGCCAGCGGACGTCCCTGAATGAGTACCGTAATTACGGGTTTGCCGAGCGCGTGAATTTCCCGGACCAATTGCTCCTGTTTGCCGCCTAATCGGAGATCGGCCAGATCGACGCCTTCGCCGCAATCCATTTCCGTCGGATCGCCTTCTGCTACAATGGCTGCGCCATTACTATCAAACGTATCTCCGAATTGACGGGCACTGCTGCCGCCGAGCACGAGCACGACCGCATCTGCGGAACGGGCTGCTTCAACCGCCTCGGGTAGGCCTTCCGTCGACATGCCTCGTACGCTGCATCCGGGAGCAAAGACGATGTCCGTGCCTGCGGGTGCAGCCATCCGAATGCCTTGAAGCGCCGTGACTCCGCTGCCCTCGCGCTGAATGCTGGTGTAGTCCCCAAGCTGGTTGTAAAGTCTTTCCGCGTTAGGTCCGATGACCGCCAGTCGTTTGATCCGGCCGCTATTCAGCGGCAGTACGTTTGAGTCGTTCTTGAGCAGCACAATCGCTTCTCTTGCGACGGATGCATTTAAGTCTTTAGCGGCAGCATTATTGACGGTTGCAGCTGCCAAGCCTTCGTCTATGTATGGGTGCTCGAACAGTCCCAGTCTGAATTTAAGCCGAAGCACTCGAGCCACCGCCCGATCGATGTACTCCATATCGGCCTTCCCTTGTTTCACCGCTTGTTCAAGCGTGGTGAACGACTTGTCCCACAGGCTAAGATCAACCCCGGATGACAGGGCAAGTCCTGCCGCCGATTCATAATCTCCCGTTATGGACACCAAACGGTCGATGGCCGTTCCATCCGCCATGACAATCCCATCGAATCCCCATTCATCTCTCAGAATGCCGGTTAACAGCTTATCATTGGCATGACATGGGATGCCGTCAAGCTCATTATAGGCCGCCATGACCCCTGCCGCTCCTGCCTTGATCCCGGCCTGCGCAGCTGGCAGATGAATTTCGCGAAGCTCCCGCTCGCCAACGGGAACCGGTCCTGCATTGCGACCGCCCTGCCCTGCTCCCTGAGCGCACAGATGCTTAAGCACGGCTGCCGCCTTGTCCGGGCGCTTCCGCTCTTCTTGCTCTCTTCCCTGCATGCCGTGCACAACCGCCTCCGTCATCCGTGCAGCCAGGTACGGGTCTTCCCCGTAACACTCCTCGGAGCGTCCCCACCGCGGATCCTGCAGAATGTCCAGTACCGATACCAAGCCGATGTGAGCCCCGCGGCTGCGGATCTCGGAGGCCACTTGGCTATAGGCGCGTTCAATTAATTCAGGATTCCACGTCGATCCGATAGCCGTATTAACGGGCAGAAGCGTTCCGTCTAGCGCCTGATGACCATGGGGACATTCCTCCGCGAGAAGGACAGGAATGCCAAGCCGGCTGTGTTCGATCACATAGCGCTGTATGGCATTCGCTACCTTGGCATTGTCTTGCGTAGGAATCCCGTTCTCATAGGTCACTCCGGACCAAGGGTCCGCCCGGAACAGTCCGTACAACGCCCCCATGCCTGCTCCCCACTCGACATGCTCTTTGAATAATTCGGTTAGTTCAAACTCCGTTTCAGTCCCTTCGCATTGCCGATATGCCATCCAGCCGTACAAGTGCTGGTTCAGCTGCCCGACCTTCTCGCGCAGCGTCATTCTCGACAGCAAATCCTCTACACGCTCGTCAACGGGAAGAGCCGCATTCCGATACTTATCCATTTTCTCCTTCTCCTTCCAATCTGGTCAGTATGCTTATTCTTTGATATTCAAGACCCGATATTTCTTGGGTGTCATTCCCGTGTACAGTTTGAAGACGGATACAAAATACTTGTATTCTTTATACCCGACGCGATCTGCAATCTCAAACACCTTGTCCTGCGTTGTCAACAGCAGATTTCTCGCCTCGTTAATGCGCAGTTCGTTCATGTATTCGCTGAAGCTTTTTCCCGTGCTTTGTTTGAAAATATTGCTGAAATAGCTCGGCGTGATTTTCAAATATGCGGCCACTTCCGATGCTTTCAGATCACTAAGATAATGTTCCGCCATATACTTCTTGGCCTTCTCAATGATCCAGAACGATCGGTCGATCCCAACCTTGTCGATGAGCTGCAGAAGGTCAAACACTTCCGTGGATATCGCCTGCCGGATCGCATCGACATGATTGTATACATCCAGATCGAACGTCCTTTCCAGGCCATGCTCAAGCTGGGTCAGCCCGCTTTGCCGAAGGCGCTGCCGCAGCATGATGGACAGTTCATCACAGACCTTCACCATATCCGTCAATAGATAGCGCTGATCGCGGAAAAATTGGAACATGCCGCCCACCAGCTCTTCCAGCATTTCAGCATCCTGCTTGAATAACGCCACGGACAGCTTCGAGACCATGTCCGAACTGTCAAAATCGCGCAGCACCCGGCCGTTATCCACTTTCGTCTTATAGGCGGAATCCAGTAAAGGGCAGTTATCCAAAGCATGATAAGGCAGCAGGTTTCGAACTTCCGAACACATGGCTGCGGTTTGATCCAAGGACGTGTAGGCATCCGATACCGCGCAATACATGCGATGCTCTTTCGGCCAAGAATCCAGCATATTTTGCAGGACTTCATCCCACTGCCCTTTCAATAGCGGTTGATCCGTCATCAGCAGGGTCATCAGCAAATTTTTATGCACGAATACGGATACGTGACGGACTCCGCGTGATTCCAGGTTATCACGTATCGTATGCAGCCACAATTGCTGAAGTATCGCAAAATCCTGTTCGGTCACGGAAGCCGCGAGGTTTGAGAACTTCTCCAGCTGCGTGGCTATGAGTTTATACTCGGCACTGGTTAGTAGATATGGAGGCACAGGTCTAGCTATTGAGGTTTCGTACGGCGCGGCCATTTCGGCGAGCCAAAGCTCGGCGTCCTTGACTGAACCATCAAGACGGGTATCCTTCCGGCGAACGTCTTCCACGATTCCCGCCACGACCGCCACCAATTCTTCAATATCGACGGGTTTCAATAAGTAATCGGTTACATCAAGCTTGATGGCTTGGCGTGCATACTCGAATTCCTCATAACCGCTGATCATGATGACCCGAATCTGGGGGTGGCAGCGCTTCAGCTCCTTAGTAAGCTGAAGACCGTCCATTCCCTCCATCCGGATGTCCGTCAGAACCAAATCAATCTCTTGTTCTTGGACCACCTGCAGCGCTTCACTGCCGTCATAGGCTTCCGCAACGACTTCAACGCCATGATCAGCCCAATCAATCGTATAGCGCAGGCCTTGACAGATCACGGGTTCATCATCAACGATGAGCATTTTTACTGTCTTATCGTGTTGCATCATGCGATTCACCACCGTAGGTTTCAGAATGTGGGAGCTTGAGGCGAATCAAGGTACCTTGCGTTGAAGCCTCGATTACATCCAGACCGTAGCGTTCTCCGAAAAATAGGTACAGACGTTCATGAATGTTGCAGAGCGCGCCTCGATTGTGACCGGTCTGAACCCCGGTACGGAGAGACTCCCGGACCTCCTCTAAGGTAACATCGTCCATCCCGCGGCCGTTATCCTGCACGTCGATCCACATTTCATCCTCACGCTTGTATGCTTTGATCGTTATTTTCGCTACTGGCTCGCGCCGATTGATGCCATGCTTGAGGAAATTCTCAACCAATGGCTGTATGGTAGCCTTCAGAGTTAGCGTATTTGCCAAATCATATTCCATGTAAAGCGCGTATTTCAATTTTGGACCCAGCCGCCTCTGCTGCAAATACAGATAAGAGCGCACAAATTCCATTTCCTTTGCCAGGCTGGTCTCGTACTGGCCATTGTTCAGGCTGGAACGCAGGAATCGAGACAGGATTTCGATGAGCTGACTGGATTCGCTCGCCTTCTCCAGCCTGGCGGTCCAACGGATCATATCGAGCGTGTTATAGAGAAAATGCGGATCCATCTGCTCCTGAAGCAGACGCAGCTCCGATTCGCGCTCACGCAGTTCCAGCTTGTATTTATGCTCGATCAATTCTTGAATCGTGGATACCATATCGTTAAACCTGCGGTTCAATTCGGAAATCTCGTCCTTGGAACGAATAGGGACCCTGGCGGAGAAATCGCCGAGTTTTACCCGATTGGTCTCAATCTTCAAGCGCAGGATCGGCCGGATAATCGTATAGTGGAAGCCGATCAAGGCCGATAAACCCAACAGGAGAATCCCGCCGAGAATGACCTGCATCAAAATGGTTACGCCGCGTAGATCCTGATCAAGCGCCGCCTTGGGCACCATGGAAACGATAATCCAGTCGGTATTTTCCATCCGTTGATGAAAGGTCAAATATTCATCACCGTCGTGACGGTAAGTAGAAGTGCCCATCGTCCCTGCGGTTACGATATCCTTAAACGCTGCCTCATCGCCGGTATTCAAGGGAAATCTGTCTTTGGAGGGCAGAACAGGTCGTCCATCGGAATCCACGATGAATACCATGCCTTCGTCCCGCGTCAACCCCCGCTGAAGCTGTTTGAATATACTGGCTTCATCCATACGGATTACGAGCCGGGCAAGCGGCAGCGTGATCTCGTCGTAGGAGTTCAGTACACGGAACAAGGACACGAGGCTTACTTCTCCATACCAACCGCTGGTTGAAGGATAGGCACTGCTCCACACGATCCCGCCTTTGTGCTCGTCTGCGAGCCGGTTCCATGATTCTTCGTTGCCGTGAATCGGCTCGCCCATCTGAATGGAATTACCGTTAAAGCCGGTGATGGATATCGATTTGATATAATTTTTGGACATTAACTGAAACGTCAGGAAACCTTCGAGATTTTGCTTCAACCGCTCCGCTCTCTCGCTCTCCGGCGGTGGATCCAGCCGCAAATATTGACGCATGTCATTGCTCAGTATCAAATAATCGGCAATATCCTCAATCATGGTCGTTTGCTCTTCCAGTTGACTCGTTACAATCTCCAGACTGCGCTGGCTTGATTGGATAAATTGGCCCCGCAGCACTTCGTTCAGCTTGTCTTGAGCCAGGACGCCGACCCCAAGCGTAGGCAAAATGACAAAAAAGAGGAAAATGACCAGTGCTTTCTGTTTCAGACCATAATTCCCGATCCAGCCAAAACTGCTGCGCATGTTCATTCCCTCTTTCGTCGTCCTCATGATGTTGAATTGAAATCTGTTTAACCTTTAACTGCTCCTGCCGTCATACCGTTAACCAGTTGTTTTTGCAGCAGCAGGTAAAATATGATGATCGGTATAAGCGCGATTGTCAGTGCCGCCATTTGCAGCGTCAAGCTGGCCGTCTCGATGCCGACAAAGTTGGCGAGTCCGAGCGGCAATGTCTTCAGCGACGATGAACTGATCAAGACGAGTGCGAACAAATACTCGTTCCAATTATAGATAAAGTTCAGAATCACGACAGTTGAAATGGCAGGACGCGTGATCGGCAAAATGATCGAACAGAAAATTTTGAATACGCCCGCGCCGTCCATGACGCCCGATTCTTCGAGATCCTTCGGGAATCCTCTCATGAAGCCTTCCAGAATAAAGATCGTCAACGACAAATGGAAGGCCGTGTATGGAAGAATCAACGATAAATGCGTATCCAGCAAATGCAGGTTTCGCATGATCAGAAAGATCGGAATCAAGGTCGCGTGGATCGGAACGACCATGCCCAGCAAAAATATCGCGTAAGTCGCTCCGCGCAGTTTAAAATTGAACCTTGCCAAGAAGTACGCGGCAAGCGATCCGAGAAGGACCGTCACGACCAACGATACCACGGTTACGATGATACTGTTGAGAAAGTAGGTATCCATATTCGCAACTTCCCACGCTTTTGCGTAATTGGAGAATTGCAGTTCGGTTGGTATGGAGAACGGGTTCGCCGCATATTCCTGTTCGGTTTTGAAAGAATCTACGATCATCCAAAAGAAAGGGATTATATTAATAATAGCGAATATCCCCAAAAATGTGTATGCCGTTAAATGGAACCATTTCGTTTGTCTGTACATCTCCTCCCTCTCCCTTCTATTCTTTTTCTCTAGCAATTCGATTCACGATTGTAATAACGATAAGGCTAAACAGAAGAATCAATACGGATACCGCGCTGCCGTAGCCGAATCTCATATTCATAAATGAGTTGTTATACATATAGACGGTCATAACCTCTGTTGCATGGGCCGGTCCTCCGCCGGTCATGATCTGGATCAGATCAAACACGCGGAACGAATTGCTGATGCTGTAGACAACGGAGACGAGCAATGTCCCCCGGATCATCGGAATGGTAATGCGCATAATCCGGTTTAATCCGGTCGCCCCGTCAAGGGCTGCCGCCTCATTGACTTCATCGGGGATGTTCTGCAAAGCTGCCAATAAAATAATCATGTACAGTCCGCAGTTTTGCCATATATAAGCGATGCTGATCGAGATCATGGACCAAAACGGATCGCCCAGCCAATTCTGCTGCCAGCTCTCGAGTCCCAATACACCAAGCAGATTGTTCAGCATCCCGTATTCCGTGTTGTACACCATGCCCCAGATCAGGGACACCATGACCGATGAGATGACCACGGGCAGGAATCCGATCGTCCGGAAGAAACTGGAGCCCTTAAGCCCTCGATTCAGCAGCAAGGCCAGCAGGAGGCCAAGCGGGATCTGTCCCGCGATCCCTGTAAACATAATGATGATATTGTTTTTAACGGACAGCCAAAAAATATCGTCCTTGAAAATATCAACAAAATTGTCCAGCCCGATAAACCGCATAGGTGTGATCCCATCCCAGTTCATCAAGGAATAATAAACCGATAAGCCAATGGGAAAGATGGCAATGCAAATATATATAATGAGTGCTGGCGCCAAGCCCAAGAAAATAGCCCATTTTGTATGCTTAAGCGTATGCATTGGCGTAACTCCTTTCTTTCTGTCTTTAATAAGAAAAACCCGCTGCCGGGTTTTTCTTTGTACCATCATGAACTTGACTTAGGGAAGTGCGCCCTTACTTCATGTTGTCGAACGCTTCCTGAACCTCTTGAGCGAGCTCCTCCGGCGTTCCTCTGCCAATCGTCAGAGCCTGCAATCCGTTCTGCATGACATCGGTAACTTGGGTCGGAATAACGCTGTCGAATACCGGCGCCGTTCCCTTGTTGGTCAACTCCAGCATTTCTTTGAGATACGGACTCGCATCTTCTGGAATTTCAACGTTGGCCGGCACGACAACGCCTTTACTGATCAGATCTTTGTACAGGTCCTTATTGACAAAAAACTTGAGGAATTCCTCGGCAGCCGCTTTCTTTTCATCGCTCAATCCTTTTTTAATGGAAATACCGTACTGAACGACGCCTGCGCTTTTCACCGGATCGCCGGAGCCGCCAGGGACGCTCGGGAAGAGCGCAATGCCAAATTTATCCCCTTCCTCGTTGTTGATGCGGATTCTTCCGTCAACGGTGGAAGAAGAGATATGCATCGCTGCCTTACCTTGTATGAAGTAGTCCTGGCCTTGCACGGAATCCATGTTGTTCGCATCGGTATTGAATGCCCCCAGCTTGGCGAGTTCGTCAATGACGGCAATCGCTTTCACATATTCGGGATCGGTAAATTTGGCTTCCTTATTCAGAATTTTCTGCAAGAAATCACTGCCTACATAGCGGTCACCGATAATCGACAAGAAGGACGATTGAAGCGGCCATTTCTCTTTGTTGCCCAGGGAGATCGGCGTAATGCCGGCTTCCTTCAGCTTTTTTACCGCATCAATGAATTCGTCGTAGGTAGCCGGAAATTGGTCATAACCGACTCCAGCGAACATTTCCTTGTTGTAGTAAATAATATCCACGAAGGTTTGTTTGGTCGGCACGGCAAATTGACTGTCGTTCTGGTTGAACCCGGCCAATGCGTCCTCCGGCAAAATATCCTTCCAGTTGTCCATCAGGCCATCCAGCGGCATCAGCAGATCCCCGGCTACCAAAGGAGCCAGATCGGCACCAGGCCATACGACATTGATATCCGACAGATTGTTGGCGGCAGCCAGCGTGCGCAGCTTCGTTTTATACTCGGTTGCCGCTACCCCATCCTGTTTGATGATGATGGCGGGATGCTGTTTTTCAAACTCGGCGATCCTTTCCTTGTACACCTCGTTATCCACGTTCGGCGAGGTCCATGGATGCATGATGTTCAAGGTAACCTTTTCCGGCTCGGCAGCGTCTTTCTCTCCAGACCCGCAGGCTACGGTTGACATGAGCAGCAGCGCGGCTGTTCCGGTGAGCAGCAGCGTTCTAAGCTTCTTAGGCGTTTTCATGTGATATACCCCTCTCTATATATTACATATCATGTTCTTATATTTAACAATATAAGATATATTAATTATACAATCGGGCTCTCGATCCCAATATCCATTAAAAAAACGATTTCATCTAATTTTTTTAAGTCATTTTAAATAACTGAAACTTATAATAAGCATATTTTCATTTCTTGCGTTAATTTTAGTAACATAAACCTTACAAATTTTCAAATCAATGGTATCGCTTACAAATTAGGTTCTAGAGGAAGCGCGACAGCGAAACCAACTGCTCTGCCACGCCCTCACTCCTCCCGTTATTGCGGTTCGTTCAAAATATAATCTACCAACTCATCCAGAGGAACCGTAGCGAGCGCAATCGCCGTATCCGTCACGCCATAATAGATATAGAGGAGCCCGTCCTTGACCACATTGCCTGTCGGGAACACGACATTCGGAATCTGATAGCCGAACTTCTCATAATACGTCTCCGGCTCCATAATGAAGCGGCGGGTTCTGGCGATGATTATTTCCGGATTTTCCAAATCCAACAGCAAGGCCCCTACGCGATACACCGTATCTTGGTCCACGCCGTGATAGAGCACCAGCCATCCTTTGTCTGTCCGCACCGGAGGCGTTGAGCCGCCGATTTTTTTAAACTCCCAATCGTTGTTCTCGGCCTTTGCCAGCAGCTTGGGCTCGTCCCAATGAACCAAGTCTTCGGAGTAGCTGATCCACATGGCTGCTTTTTCGGTTCCGTATTCCTCCCCTACATATTCTTCCGGTCTGCGAAGCAGCACATACTTGCCGTTGATTTTCTCCGGAAACAGAATGTTGTCGCGGTCATTGATATCCAGCGGCGTTGTATCGCACAGGTACTCCCAGTGAATGAGATCCTGGGAAGTCAGTATCCCGGAGCGCGTCAGCCAGTGGCCTTCCTCTTCGCCCCAACCGTCCGGATACTCGGGAATCGAGCGTTCGGGGATGCCGGCTCCCGTCGGGTAATAGTTCATGGCACATGGCCGTAAGGCATAGTTCAGATAAAAGGTATCGTCGATCTTGACGATCCGCGGGTCCTGGATACTGCCGTAGGGGAATCCCAGCTGATCCGGCGTTACGACGGGCTCGTCCAGCACATGAGTAAAATGCACGCCGTCCGCACTCTCCAGGAGACCCAGGTAGTTTTTGCAGGGAGTCAGCGAGCCTGCCGTCCGTTCTATCATATAGAATTTTCCGTTATCGATAATGACGGCCGGATTGAATACCGTCACCTTTCTCCAATCGTAAAGTCCAGGCACTACGATCGGATTCTCCGGATGCCGGGTAATTTTCATGGGTAAGCCTCCTATGATCGTTATGTAAGTGTTATCAATTCTTGATTTCATTATAAGAGGCTTGGCCCATTCATAATATCCTGCAAACTTTCAATAATATCCGAAATATTGATATCTGTGATACTTGGCTGTTAAATAACGTAAAAAAGCGGTTCAATGAATGAACCGCTTCGATCTTTGGCCATATGCCGATACGTATATGGGATGTTCCTTATTTATGCGTTATCCAGTAACAGCACGATGTGTCTTTTAATTGCCGCTTTCTACCTGTCTACTATTAGCTATGCACCAGTACTTTTAAGCTTAGACCTAGCGCTTGCGCAGTTGATTCTTGAATTTCCTCGAATACGGCCGGGTTTTTCGCAAGAGACATGCCGTATGAAGGAATCATTTCCTTAATTTTCGGCTCCCATTCTTCCATATGCTGCGGGAAGCACTTCTCTAATACCTCGAGCATCACGTGAACAGCTGTCGAAGCGCCTGGGGAAGCACCGAGCAAGGCAGCGACCGAGCCATCCGCGGCACTAACCACTTCAGTACCAAATTGAAGCGTTCCTTTACCCTTCGGTGTATCCTTAATCACCTGTACACGTTGGCCCGCCACGACGATTTCCCAATCCTCGCTTTTGGCGTTCGGAATAAACTCGCGTAATTCTTCCATGCGCTTTTCATTCGATAGCACCACTTGCTGGATCAAGTATCGGGTCAATGCCATTTCTTTTACGCCAGCCGCCAGCATGGTGAACAGATTGTTCGGTTTGACGGATGTGATCAAATCAAAATTAGACCCCGTTTTTAAGAACTTCGGCGAGAAGCCGGCAAACGGACCGAAGAGCAATGCCTTCTGGTTGTCAATATATCTTGTGTCCAAGTGGGGAACCGACATCGGCGGAGCGCCAACCTTGGCTTTTCCGTATACTTTGGCATGATGCTGCGCTACCACTTCCGGGTTCTTGCATACCATGAATAATCCGCTTACCGGAAATCCTCCAATATGTTTGGACTCGGGGATACCGGTTTTTTGCAATAAATGCAGACTTCCGCCCCCGCCGCCGATAAAGATGAACTTCGCCGTATGATATTCGGTTTTACCATGCTCGATATCATGGACTTTCACTTTCCACGAACCATCTTGTGTACGTTTAATATCCTTGACGCTATGCTTGTAGTTCATTTCGACGTCTTTGCTCTTCAAGTGGTCAAACAGCATGCGCGTTAAAGCGCCAAAGTTAATGTCCGTCCCGGAGTCGATTTTGGTTGCCGCTAACGGCTCATTCGATGTACGCCCTTCCATAATAAGCGGAATCCATTCTTTCAGCTGATCCGGATCCTCGGAATATTCCATTCCTTGAAAGAGCGGGTTGTTTGACAGCGCTTCAAAACGTTTTTTCAAAAAAGTCACGTCTTTTTCGCCTTGCACTAAACTCATATGAGGAATAGGCATGATAAAGTCCTGCGGATTGCGAATCAGATTGCTGCTTACCAGATAAGACCAGAACTGTCTTGAAACCTGAAACTGTTCGTTAATATTGATCGCTTTGCTGATGTCTATAGATCCGTCGGGTTTTTCGGACGTATAGTTAAGCTCACACAATGCGGAATGGCCGGTCCCCGCATTATTCCACTCATTGGAGCTTTCTTCCCCCGCGCTTGCGAGTTTCTCAAACACTTTGATCTCCCACTCAGGTACTAACTCTTTCAGTAAGGCTCCCAATGTTGCGCTCATGACGCCGGCACCGATTAAGATTACGTCTGTTTTTTTCTCCATGTTGCTCATTATAAACCTTCCTTATCCCATATATTTGAAAAAAGAATAGACATCCCTGCTAAAAACGTCATTAAAAAGCAAGGCGTCCTCTGAAAACACACGTTTTCTGTGTCAATTATCACCATATTATAGTCTATTATAAATATTGATAGATTAAAATACCTACTATTATCTAATCATTATAAACGATTTAAAGTTGTTAACAAAGTGAGAAGATCCTCCACAATACCCAAACACCCTGGAAACCAAGTATAAACTTAGGATCATGCTATTGATTAAGTCCTTTTTTACCACTAAAAAAAGCCGCGAAAATCGCGACTTCTTAAGTCTATCTGTCCCTGGATCTCCGAAACTTTATCGACTACATCTGGCCGGCATTTCGAGAACCTTTCGCAAAGGAATTAGTATGTATATCATACTGACACTTTGTCGCTAGAGCCTCCCGTTGCCAAGCAGCAGCTTCGTCTGGATCTCCAATTGCTTCTCAAGGGAGATGAGATCGCCTGCCGAGAACTGATTGATATCCAACGTGTAGATGCGATTGTTTTTGTAAGCCGGAAGGGATTTCCAGATGGCACTCTCCAAAATCTCCTTGGCACGATCCCCGCCTCCGTCCGCATCGTAAACCGTCACGAACATATAATCCGCGGCCATCTCCGGCAGCGATTCCAGGGAAATGTCCAGACCGGCTCTTCCGTTTACGATCTGCTCTTTTACGGCTTCTGGCGGCTGATAGCCGAGACCCGAATACAGATTGCGGGTACCGCGACCAAAGCTCTCACCTACGACCCAGAAGTTTTTCGCCCAAATCTCATAGACGCCAACCGTTTCTCCTTCCCTCACGACTCCGTCCAGCTTCGCCTTGGCCTCAGCAAGCTTCTCCTCATAGTGCCGAATCGCTTCCTCCGCTTCCTCCGATTTCCCGAGGAATTCTCCGAATTCACGCAGCTCGGCATACAGATCTTTTGCTCCCCAGGGAATCACAATCGTCGGTGCGATTTTGGCGAATTGCTCATAGTTCTTATCGGAAGGTCTAATAATGAGATCGGGATCAAGCGATACGATTTTCTCAAGCGCCGCCTGATCGTCACCGATATCCTCGATGCCATCGGTCAGATCCTGCAAAAAATATTGATTCAGGCTGGCCGTACCGGCGCCGACTGGCTTAACGCCCAAGGTTAGCAGATGGCCAAGATATTGCGTCGCGACAATTCGCTTCGGATCCTTCGGAATCTCGATCTCGCCCATGACCGTTTCATATTTACGTGTTGCCCCTGTTTGCGGGTCGCCATTGGCCTTAACAATTTCACTTTGCTGCTGTGTGTCTCCACAGGCGCCCAGCACAATGACCATACTTCCGATCAGAGACAACATCAATCCTTTAAGCAACAACCACATCTTTTCACCCTCCATCGTGTTGATAATGATTATCATTATTAACATGATAACGGCAAGGGTTGCACGGGTCTATTGCGTTCCGTAAGCGGTTCTATGGACATTTGTTAGAAGCTCGGTGAGTATGGACAATTGCTGCTCCAAAGCAAGCGGATCATTATATTTAAATAGCTCCAGATCGAGAAAGAACACATTCCCGTTTCGAACGGCAGGCAAGCTTCTCCATTCCTTGCTGTTCATGACACGTTCTGCATATCCTGCACCTCCACCACATTCCCAGATGGTTACAAACATATAATCTGCGGCATACGCTGCCAGCATGTCCGGCGTTAACTCCAAGCCGACTCCCTCACCTAATACGTGTTCTGCAAGCGGTCCTGGTGGCCGAAACGAGAACGTCTGGTATAAATTGCGCAGTCCTCTGCCATACGCCATATTAACCGCCCATAGCCGATCCGCCCAAAACTCATACACGGCAGCCGAAGCATGTGGACTGATCAGTTTAGCTACTTGAGCAGCAGCTAGCTCCTCCTTCGCTCGAAATCCATCCATCCAGTTCTTCGCTTCGCGTTCGCGGTTAAGTGCTCTGCCTAATCGTAACAGTTCGTCGAGCGGGTCTTCCTGTCCCCAAGGAAGTGAAATGGTTGGAGCAAGCTGGGATAAGGGCTCGCTGTTCGGTCCGGACGTGACGATCAGATCGGGCTGCAACGATGATATCGTCTGGAGCGATCGGGCATCTCCTACGTCCGCTGCATTCCCCAGCTTTCCGACATAGGGGCGGGCACGCAGCAGATTGGTTGAAGTTCCTGCGGGCGTAAGTCCAAGCGCCAGCAGATGACCCACATATTGCAGGGCCACAATACGCTTCGGACGCTGGATATAATCACGAGGAGAGTAACCGAAATACTGCTTGAATTTCCGGCTTAAATATAAACCGTCCTGGTAGCCGATTTCCCGGGCGATTCGATCGAGATTACGATCGTCGCCGCTAAGCAATTCCTCCCTGGCTTTCTCCAGGCGAAGCCGCGTCAGATACTCCGTGAAGCCGGATCCCGTTGCTCTTTTGAATGATACAGAGAAGTGTTCCGGCGTTAGTCCTACCCTCTTCGCCATGTCGTTTCGCGTTATCGCCTCGGCGAAATGCTTCTCCATATAATCCACTGCAAGTCTCATACGCTCCAGCCAATCCTCTTCACGCTCCTCATCATTGGTTGACTGCATCAGCGTACCCAACAGTTGTTTAAATACCGCATCTAAGCGAAGGTTTGTTGCAAGTCTCCCGCTGCTGACTCCGGGAAATTGCTTGAATTGGTATAGTTCTTGAACCAGAACAAGAGCCTCGTGTGTAGCGGCGACGGGAAGCTTACCGGTGCCCATCAGTGCAGAGATTCGCTTGCCGTATACGATTCGGCTTGGTGTCCGCTCCTTGAACTCCCATACATCGTATTGCAATTCATAAAGCTCGAGCGGAACCGACGAGTTTGGCGTCCGGCGTATGTCGGCAATCGTCCCCGGCGGACAATAACAGATCGCCTTCGCTTTCAATCGATGCCTAACTCCATTCAAATACAAATCACCTGAACCTTTACTTACCAATAACATGGTATGTGTTTCCATGTATCCACCGGCAGCCTCTTCGGTATGACCAAGCTTGATATAGTGTACTCCAAACAGCGAATATTGCGTCTCTTCCATGCTGACGGCCACCCCTTCAGACTGTAATATTGTTTTGTCCTATTATAGTCTGAATGATAATCATTCTCAATTAATATTCAGCCGCTGAGGTTATGTATCTCTTTTCCTTTTAGAAGAATTAAAAAAAAGCGCCCTGTCCATACGGACAAAGCGCTTGGTTATTAATGAGGGGGCATATTGCCAGGCATTGGGGCTGTGCCGTAACTATTCTGCATGTACTGCATATCTTGCTGAGGCAGCTGCGGTACTTGGTAGTATCCATGCTTATTCTGATATAGCGAAATTTCATATGCCATTTCGATGCAGTTAGGAAGAGAATCGGCAAGCACGCGGCGTACGACCGGATTCGTAGATTCCATGGCTGCATTGGTTTTCATCGTAGCACCCGATTTCACTGCATTCAGCATGCTGAGCGCGATGGTTTCATCGTTGATCTCGGCTGTAGACTGCATCGGTTTTTTCGGCTGGCCTGGTTTCATGCCGTAAATAAAGTCATTGCCCTGCTTCATTTTATAGCTTTGCGTCGGCTTTGAAGGATCTTGTCCTGATTTGAAACACTCTAAGGTGATGTTATACTCATCAGCTATAAATTGCTTCTGACGCTGCAGGATATCCCGAAGCTCCGGATCCTGCACATGTCCGCTCAGCATGGTATACGTGTTCATCGTATTGATAGCCCCTGCCAATACTTCGTGGACATCAAACATCTCATGTCCGCCGTGGTTCAATTGTGGAGGAATCATACCGGTCTCCATGTTTTGATGATTTTGTGGTTGTTCGAATTGCATTCTCGTACCTCCTAATATGGTTTGCTTACATGTCAATCAAGTAATTTCAACAAGGTGGTAGCTGGATAACGGCTTCTTTTCTGCAGTTCAGGTTTATTGTGAATTAAACAAGCCGAAAGTATTCAGGGTATTTTTAGCGAACACAAGTATTGTTGGTGCTGAAACTTTCATTGATGTTGTTTTTCCATCTTTTGTCTGATCCATATCGTAAGGAGAAGCATCGAAGGCAGCGCCACCTGGAAGATGGGTGTTACATATGTCACGACAAACTTAATCCCAAGCCATATATGATGAGGGTAATTTGGGGACAAGAATGCCAACATATATAAGCATACTCCTAAGAAAACAGTACATATCTTATAGGGGATTCCTGTGAGTTTAGTGAGGCCGATTACGGCACCCATAGAAAAAGCAGTCATTTTCGCGCCCAGCCCCAGAAATAGTATAAGAACGAATAAAACGTCGATGCGCTCAAAGACATCTGCAATTTCGATCAGCTGAACCACCTGCAGCAAAGGAAGCGTACTACTGGCAGCAAGTGTCGGCCCTAAGACCAAAATATTGACTTGGTTGATCAATATTAAACAAATCGCCGTAATGATATATGTGATTATCACGCCTCTCCGCAACCTTCCCTTCTTATGCACCAAAGGAAAAAACACCAGGAACAGGAGCGTTTGTCCAAACGGAAATGACACCAGCTCCGGTATGGCTGCAGAGAATACTGGTTTAAAACCATTCTCTAAAACCGGCAGCATCATCTCTGTTTTAATAAGTCCCGTCGTTAACAGCAGGGAATATATGGTGAGATAACTCAAAATAATAATGGGAAGCAGGCCAGCGCTGACCAAAAAGACAACACGAGGCCCATACATCACCGTACTTGTTATGACAACAATGGCGATCAGCATGATAAATCCCAGCGGTGTCCGGTTTAACAAAGTCAACACCGTTAGTTCACCTAAATCCCTTAGATTACGAGAGGCTTCATAGGTGAAATAAGCGGTAAAGGCAAAACTTGCTACAAAACCGATGACTTTACCGAAATATCGTTTGCATAAATCATACAGATCAAGATCAGGATCTGTGCGGTGTATCATCAGATATATACAAAGTAGGAGCAGTCCAACGCAGGCGGCTAGGGCCATGGCTAGCCAAGCATCCCGCTTGGCTTCAGCTCCCAAGAAAAACAAGGTTGTGCTTCCAACCTCAAAAAGAGCCAGATAACATACTAACTCGGTAACTCGAATGGATTGGTTCATAAGCAGCTTTCCCTTTCTGTGCCCTTACCAATGAAAAGAGCAAAGGCCTACTAAGAGCTCCCGTCTCTCTGAAAGACGTTTGTGACATTCCTGTTTGACTGATCGTTGCATCCACCTCTAGTACAAGTTGGAGAGATTGCATCTCCTCTTCTTCCCAACGGTCCTTTAACTTTTGCCAATCTTTCGGATATTTACGATGGATCTTGTCGGCAAAATGTGGCAAATCGACTTTCATTCTTTTGGCGGCTTCCCATCCTTGTTCCATATAGTCCTTAATTACCTTCTCAATTTCCTTCTGCGCCGCATGAAGTATAGGCAAGCTGGTTAAGTTACTATGACAATGAGACTCCGATATTGTACCTTTGACTTTAACAGAAACTCGCATTTGATAACCGTTTGCCGTTTTATGAGGTGTGACTTTGGTTTTTGCAGAGGCCGATTGGAATGAAAATTGTTCTTTTTCTGTATTCGATTCTGGACAAGGAATGGATAACGTACTGATGCTCACTTTATCAGTTAACCAAGATATTCCGAAGCTTTCACTACGCGTTAACGTTCCGATTCTCCGGTCTTTATCAAATACGGATAATCCCGTAATTTTAAGTTTTCCGCGGGTAGAGGTTTTATGTAATTGATCCACGGAATCCACTTTAGCCTCCGGCCCACCCACTAATTCAATCTGGGGAACACCGGCTGCTTGTGACTCCGAATCCAAACTAATAGCCAGCTCATACATTTTCGTGGATGGGTAATTGCCATTAAATTGATCCGTTTTTTCCAGTATATTAGCGATGGCTGCACCCGGTAATCGTTCAGTCGGTACAAGTTGCTTTAGCAGCTCACTTGCCTGCCCGTTCGTAACCAGGACATTGACGGTCTCACGCATATAGGTGTTTCTCCAATAGAAATCCATGATTTCGCTAATCCCCTTTTCCGTTGCCTGCTGACCAAGCACAAGGATATCCGTATGCGGAAAATATAGACGTCTGGCTGATTCCGTATAACTGACATCAATCGCTTCCCGAAGCGTTGGGCCCGTTGAGGAAAACACATGGATTGGAGCCTCCGAGCCGCCAGCCTTGCCAGCACCGCCAGCACCGGATGAAATCGCCGATGGGTTAATTAATTGATAAGAAACGATCCACCGATCCCCTGACCGGTCTATGCCGATCGCTGAGATGAGGCCGATCTCGTTTAACTCGGTTTGATTCCAGCAGCCTGTCATTGAAAACATCAT
This sequence comes from Paenibacillus sp. QJM3NY_38, assembly GCF_056173265.1. Taxonomy (NCBI): domain Bacteria; kingdom Bacillati; phylum Bacillota; class Bacilli; order Caryophanales; family Paenibacillaceae; genus Paenibacillus; species Paenibacillus sp. QJM3NY_38. Next base: position 3,520,483 of record NZ_CM149665.1, on the reverse strand, counting down.
AACGAGCAAAAGTGTTATTTGAGCGAAAATGCGCATATTTCACCTCTAGTTAATCAAATTCACTTCGTCTGATCCTTTCTCGTATCCTTAGAACGTGGATTCTCGTTCTGCCTGACTAGATTACGTTGACTGATCTCCTTAGGCCTGGTCTTGAGCAATGGCCATGGTAGACGGACAAACAGATCCTTCATTTCAGAGAAGCGGAGCGGTATCATAGGCGACAGATAGGGAACCCCAAACGAAGTCAGGGACACCAAATGAACATAAAGAGGCACGATGCCAGCCAAAATACCGAACAAGCCAAGCGTCCCTGCCAGCAGCATCAAGACAAAACGAATTAATCGAATGGCTGCTGCCATGCTAAAAGCCGGGATCGCAAAATTCGCAATAGCCGTAAAGGAAACTACGATCACCATCGCACCGGACACAAGGCCCGCCTGAACAGCAGCCTGTCCCAATACGAGAGCCCCCACAATCGAAATGGCTGGTCCAATGACCCTTGGCATCCGAACCCCCGCTTCTCGAATGATCTCGAACGTTAATTCCATCATGAAGGCTTCAACCAGCGCAGGCAGTGGAGTGCCTTCCCTTTGCGCTGCCAAACTAATGAGAAGTGGAGTCGGAATCATCTCCTGATTAAACGTCGAGAAGGCAATATATAAGGAGGGAAGCAGCAGGGATACCACAACAGAAACAAAGCGAATGGCCCGCAAAAATGTGGTCAAGTCATACCGTTGATAGTAGTCTTCACTAGAATGGAGGAACTTAAAAAAAGTAACAGGGGCAATCAGTACAAAGGGTGAACCATCAATCAAAATGGCAACTTGTCCTTCCAAAAGGCTTCCAGCCACTGCGTCAGGGCGTTCTGTGTTAATCATCGTTGGAAAAGGTGTCACGGAAGCGTCTTGGATAAATTCTTCGATATATCCGCTTTCCAGCACGCTATCCGTATCAATGGAATGTAACCGTGACATAATCTCTGATACAACCTGCGGATCCGCAATACCCTCAATATGAGCTGTAGTCACTCTGGTATTGGTATATTTGCCGATAACCATCGTTTGAACCCGCAAATCCGGTGTTCGAAGCCTTCTTCGGATAAGGGATAGATTGGTCGAAATGTCTTCAGTGAAGCCATCTTTAGGTCCTCGAATCACGGTCTGTGAACTCGGCTCAACAATCGATCGCTTCTCCAGACCTGCAACAGATGCTGAATAAGCGACATCCAAGCCATCAATTAAGATAACGGCTTTACCTTCTAATACCGCCGGGATTAAGGCATGAACGGATCGCAGCTGAGTTACCTGCCTTGCCGGCAATACTTTTTTCAGCAATGCATCCATATCAGGCGTTCCAACGGTATCCACTGTAACGGTTAACCAAGCTTCCATGATTCCGTTAAGCTGATCCAGATCAACTAGTCCCTCTATGTAGCACACCGCAATTTCCGGTATACCGTCGCGACCCGGTACTATTCTGACAATAAAATCAGAGCTATTCCCCAGTTTCTGCTCCAATATTTGAATGGAGTCTTGAAGTGACGTGGTTATCGGATGTGGTGTATCCGTTGTTTTCTTTGTTCTGTTCTTTGGAATGCTTCGTTTCAGCGCTTTTATCAGTAATCGACTTAACATAACACTCACTCCCCACCAATCTATAGCTATTATGGGGACTTACATAATAATTATTCCAATAATGGTTAATCTGCTCAAACCAGATGCATACTCCGCACGGTACATGAACAACTTAACCATAGAGGAGGTATATGCTATGGATTCACCTGGGTGTGCAGGACCGAACGATTCCGCATCGTCGGATCATAAGAGCAGCAAAGGCAGCTTAAAGTGGTGGCAGCTCTCACTGCTTGGCATCGGCTGTACGATTGGTACGGGGTATTTTCTAGGTTCCGGCATTGGCATTAAGCTGACGGGACCTTCCATGGTTGTATCATTCCTTATCGCTGCTATAGGAACCTATATTGTCTTTCATTTTTTGGCCAAAATGACGACGGCGGATCCTCAAGAGGGATCCTTTTGTTATTATGCGGGAAAAGCGTTTGGGCGGTGGGCACGTTTCGGAAGCGCATGGAATTACTGGAGCACGAAAATTCTAATCATGGGCAGTCAGCTGACGGCTCTGTCCATCCTGACCAAGTTTTGGTTCCCTGATATTCCGCTATGGATATTCGCAGCCATCTATGCCGTATTATCGATTGCCGTCGTTCTGCTGGGTACGAAAGGCTTCGATAAGGTGGAAAATGTATTGGCCGTCATAAAAACAGCGGCGATTCTCATGTTTATTCTTCTCTCAACTGCAGCGCTTATGGGCTGGATTCGCGGGGGCAGCGATGGTAGACCCGGATTTCCCGATTCGGTTGGACAAGTGTTCCCTGGCGGATTTCCCGCATTCTGGTCCTCGCTCTTATATGCTTTCTATGCCTATGGGGGTGTCGAAACCATTGGTTTGATGTCCATGCAGCTCAAAAACAAAAAGGATGCTCCCAAGTCAGGAAAAGTCATGCTCATCGGACTGACCGTGATCTACATGATATCCATCGGGCTTGCTGTCTTCATGGTTTCCTACAAACTCTTGAGTGAGAAAGAAAGCCCGTTCGTTACGGCGCTATCCAGCTATCCGCTAACTTTCTTTCCCCATGTATTCAATGGAGCGATCATTATGGCCGGATTCTCGACGATGAGCGCTTCATTGTTTGCCGTAGTGAATTTGCTTGTGACGATGGCTAAGGACGGCGATGCACCGAGTATTTTTACGAAGAAGCTGGAAAAGTTCCGGAAGCTGCCGCTCCCTTCCTTGGTGCTCGCCGCGATCGGTTTATCGGCTTCAATCGTCACGGCACTCCTATTGCCCGGAAAAATATACGAATACATTACAACGGCTGCCGGCATATTGCAGATGTATAATTGGTCGTTCATTATCATTTCGGCTTACAAAATTCTAAAGGTCAGAATGTGGGATGTGATTCTGGGTGGATTCGGCATCATCCTCCTGCTCGGTGCCGTAACCGGAACCATCATGGAGAAGAGCATTCGGCCCGGTTTTTTTGTCAGTTTGATCTTGGCTGCGCTTGTGGCTATCGTGACGCTAATTATGGTCAAGATATGGAATAAGATGCAGACCAACACCATCCCTAATGAATAAAGAAAGGATATCTTCATTGTAAGATATCCTTTCTTTTTGCTCCACCGCACAATTCAATACCGGATACCACAAAACAATATCCCCGTTTAACGTCCAGTCATTATAATCCGGCGAGCGGCCGTCATGCACCTGACCGGACTTCATCGTTCCGCCTATTTGCATAATGAATACGGCGCCATGTATCCTGACAATTTCATTTTCCCTTTCCTTCGGCGTTAAACTAGGAAAGCGATCTTCCAACTCCTGCGTCGTGATGAAAAAAATTCGCTCCGGGAGGATCGGCTTCAAGAAGGGATGAAGTTCATAAAGGTACTCTTCCGTGGATTTGATCACATCATATATCCTTACAACTTCATGTTCTAAGGTGGCGAGAGTACGCATGTCTTCGCATATCACTTTTTCCCAATCCCACTGATCGACGTATATGGAATGCAGATTATCCATGTTTTCATCCCGCCTGACGGCTTTCATATCGGTGTATAAACCTTCCCCACTCGTAAAGCCGTATTGGGCAAGAGCCGAACGTTTCCACTTTGCAAGGGATTGCACAATTTCGACACGGCCTTCCTTCATATCCATCACATCAAAAGATACGGTCCGTTCCGTGCCGTTCAAATTGTCGTTAATACCTGTGCCCTCTTTTACCATAACGGGTGAGGAGACTTCGGTTAAGCGGAGTGCCTTCTCAAGCCCGGTCTTAAAATACGATTTGGTTTTTTGTATGGCGATAGCCGTTTCCATCCTGTCCAGCCTGGATTGGTAACGCTCAGGAATCACGATAGATCTTAGCAAGTCGTTTTTCTCCCCTTCACAACGTATTAAAATGTAAACTTCTGCCTAATTGACTGAGAACAGTTTACCTTCCAATACTGTCGCTTTGTCCCATGTATATTGAACGGAATTGGGTAGAAGACCACTTGGTTATCCTGTTAACGCAAGAATGCCCTGAATACCAAAGTACACACCGAAACCGATCAGTGATATTCCCGATATGACCGAAATCGCAGTCAGCATGTTCTCATTGAGGAAGCGACGAAGTCCTGTCGTTAAACCGGCAACGCATAGATCCCAAAGGGTTAAGCCCAAAAAGATCATGCTGCTATACAACAGCAAATGGCTCGTCCCGAACGCTGAGGCAGTCTTGGCCAGGATGGAGCCATAAATCCCCAGCCAAAACAGGATGGATAAAGGACTCGTGATGGACATGAAAAAACCGAGCAGAAAACAGCTTAACAACGAATCCTTTTTGCTTGCCGCCGAGCTGATTTTCAATTTATTCACTTTCGTTATGCTTTCAACCCCGCTGTAAATTAACACGAATCCGCCAAAGAGCCACAAAAAGATCTGAACGATCGGAAAATTAAGAAATTGAACGAGACCTAAATAAATGAACAACATAAAAGCTGCGTCTGCCAGCATTGATCCAGCTCCGACTACCCAAGCATGCCAAAACCCGTTCTTAATGCCTTTATCAAGCCTGGCCGAATTCACGGGCCCGATCGGAGCAGCCAATGTTAATCCCAGAATAATGTAGCTAATTAACAAATTCACGTTCAATCGCATTCACTCCCGCCTACGAATACCAAGCTTGTACATTTTATGTGAAAAAAGCGGTTGGATATGACTTCTAATCCTAAAACCAAGAAAAAAACCGCCTATCAAAGGCGGTTGTTGTCATAAGCAAATCAGTAAACCGTTTCGGCCCATCGGACCAGAATCGAAGCTTGTTCCTCGGTAAAGAACTTCCCGGCATGGCCCCGAACCTGACCGATATACCCGTTCATGATTCCTCTTGCGGCTTCGATGTGACCGCTGTCAGCCTTTTCTTTTGCCTGCTCCAGCTTTTTATTATAGGATTTCGCCACCGCTTCCCAAGCATGGTCTCCCGTCTCACGCAAGAATGCATTCGTCATGCTCTTTAAGCCGTCATACGTCGCCGTCACCGTAAATGCATGCGTACCCGTTGTCCGGTGTCCTGCCAGATCCTCTACTGTAACCGTTACCTTGTTCTCTCCCGGTTCGAGAAGATACGCTTGCGTCTGCAGCAGCGGTCCATCGCATGGCGTACCGTATACGCTGGAGGTTACATCCGCCGCGCTGCACGTGATGCTCACCTGCTGATCGATGGTATAGGAAGACTCGCCATGAAAGTGCAGTTCTGGTTCTGTCAAGTCAAGTTTAATCTCCAGCGATCCGGATTGATCCGCATCAGCGGTAGAACGATATAAGAAACGATGGATCCCTTCTTCGTTCAGAACAACCTGCTCCTTGTAGGCCATCCATGTGTTTCCTCCATCCAGGCTGTACTCCGTGCTCGCAGCCGGTTTCAATGTAAGGATTACAGGACTCGTGTACCAGCCATTGCTGCCGTTCGGCTCGGTTGGATCTGCCGTAACATCGACGCCTTTTCGCTGGAGACCTTCGAGTGCGGCAAGCAGATCGGTGGAAGCAACATCGACATCCTCCTGGTTGGAATCACCCGCAGATGCCACCGTATTCGCATGAGCCATGGCTACCTCCAGCACTTCATAACTTTCTGGCGTACAGCATTCCGCATCCACCTTGGAAGCTTTATTCAGCAGCAAGGCAAGCAGGGAATCGTCAAACCATGTAGATGTTTTGTTATAAACAGCCTGTATTTCTTCAGAGCTTAATACGGAATCATACACACGAAAGTCATCGATCTTACCGGTAAACAACGGATCTGCGAATTGACTCCTGCCGATATAGTTGTTGCTGGGCTTGAAGTCGCTCGGTTTGATTGTCATGTTGTTCTTCTCGGCTTTCAATTCGCCGTTGACGTACAATTTGCCCGCGCCGTCTCCCAACGTAACCGCTATGTGCACCCACTGATCCGTAGCAAGCTGCCCCGTCTCCACGAACTGCTCGCCGCCCCCGTTCTTGATGGCGAAGCGAAGCGTATTGCTGCCCGATCGCGGCGATAGAAACAAATATTGATTGGTGTTGTTCCCAAAATCGAATATCCGCTGCCACTGACTGCCTCCCTTCCAGTACACCCAAGCCGCGATCGTGATGTTGTCGGCTGCTGCTTTTTTATCGGTCGCTGGAAGAGTGACATAGGCATCTATTCCGTTCAGCTCGACCGCCTGCCCAACTTTTCCGGCCGTGTACTCGGTTGTTCCGGATAAGGCAGCACTGGACGAACTCAAGACATTATCGGCGTTTCCGTCGAACGGGTAGAGCGCTGCCTTATAGGGCTCCAGCAAATTCTGTGCCGAATAGACCTCATTAATCAGCGCTTCCACGTCTCTTTCCGGCTTGTTCATCTCCGTCTTAATCCGTTCCAGTTCTTGGTGGTACAAGTAGTAACTTGCCTTCGTATAGTCCGATGCCGGCAGGCCCTCGGCATGCCTTAACACGTCTTCGAGGGAGTCCGCAGAAACCATCACGTCATAGAAGGCCTGCGCGGATCCATCAGCGTGAATCGGCAGGATCTTGTAAAACACCTTGCCATTCCGGACGTTGGATTCCTCGTAAGAAGTGCCTCTAGTCCCTGACAGGACGAGTGTCCACGGCGATCCCTCAACCGGCTCTGTGGTGCCCGGTTTCAATTCCGGATCGGTCAGGCCCGCCTCGTCATCGGTCGTGCGATACACGTTAAACCAAGAAGCCTGCTTCGGCTTGTTCCAATGGATCGTGATCTGATCCTGCTGCTTTACAAGGAACGGTGTGAGATGGCCTTGCGGCGTTTCCGTAACCGTTACGTCGCTGAACTGGGCTGAATCGGAAGCGGTAACGCCCGTGTAGTATGCATAAGTCAACAATGTGGAAATTTTCATAATATAGGTCCAATTGCTGCCGTCCTTGGATACAAACGCGTACACCGTCTGTGAATCGTGGTCGCGTATCAATTTCACGTACGGATACTCGGCGGCCGTATATCCCTGCAGCTTCGCATCATAGGGGCTTGCCGTTTCATTCCACCAATGATGGAAGGAGTTCCGCGTTCGGTTCTGCAAGACAAGCTCCCCATTCTCATCCGCTCCGAAATAAATATATCTTGCTTTATCAGCGGTGTGCCGATCCCGCATCATGATGCCGCTAGCTTCACCCGAAGCACCGTCGATCTTCGCGCTGATGGTACTGCTTCCTACGGTTACCCGGCTAACATAATGCAGCGAATCGTGGATATCCCGTAGATATAGATTGTAATCGTCCCCTTGACCAAGCCCCGTTCCTTCGGCTCCTTCAATCGTTATGGAAGAACCGTTGATCAAGGCGGTGCCTGACGTATTGCCAATCCGGTCGTCGCGCCAAACATCGTCTGCGTTGGCGGATACCGGCGCGGTCAAATCAACTTTCACTCGATAAGAATCCCAGCCCTCGCCGTTCTCGTTCACAGCAGAGACTGTATAGTAGTAAACCTTACCGTTTTGCACGTTCGTATCCTTGTAATAATTGCCTTGGACATCCGTTGCAATGACCGAATAAGGCCCTTCTTCCGACTCCGATCGCTTCACGGTATAGGACTGACCGCCGGACGTCGTTTTCCAAGTGACGCCCACGTAACCGTTACCTGCAAGCGCATGCACGAAATCGACATGAAACGGTTTAGGGGCGAGTTCGTGATCAGAGGTTAGTTTCAGCACCATGGCGGATTTCGGCACAGCCGTTACCTTGCCGTCCACAACCGGCACGTTCGTCCCCGATACAAGGTCGATCACCTCGGCGCCCGAGAAGTCGGACGGCAGCTCAACGTCGAAGGTTTGTTTGTTTCCGTATTCGTCCCGGGTCGTGTTAAAAATCATGAAATATTTTCCGTATCTGGAAGTCTGCAGCTCGGGATATCCGGAATAAGGGGTATCCGCTTCGAAATTATCGCGATTGACGGTGCCTACGCCGGGCTGATAAGAAATCGGCGAAGGCTCTCCGGCCAGCGCCTGCGGCGCTCCGCTCCAATTGTTCGCACGATCAGACTGGAAATCCCAATCGATGTTGCCTGCACGCAAGTAATAATCTTCATATCGGAAAAGGTTATTGGTCGCGATCTGAACGATATGGTCATATGGATCCTTCATAATATGAAGCCGCCCGTTGCCTGCCATCCCTCGATTGCGATAAAACAAGGAACCCAGCATCCTGAAATCGCCGTCTCTGACCGACACGTACATGTTGTCGACATCTGCCCAAGCCCATTGATCGTAATCATTCGGATCAACGCCCAACGCTGCGATTTCTTCCGGTTTATAGTAATCGAAATCCGTATGCGGCAGAACGACACCCGCCTGGATATCGCCTCCGAACCGGTCGTAATCGGCACGACCGGTTGTAATGTATTCATAAGTGTCTGCCAACCGGAAATCGGGTCCGCTCATCGTTCCCCGGTGTCCGAAATCCTTGGTGTGGAGCAGCTGATGATCGGCAAGCTGCTGCTGCACGAAACCGACCGCTTCCTTGGCAAACTCCCAGTATTCCTCCCATTCCGGACCACTGTACCTCGCCTCGTCCTGAGCCATCGCCATCTCCAGCGACGCGAATTGCATCCCCATGCCGAGCCCGATTCTGGCGCTGTAAGCAGGCATGCCGGTTAATCCCTGATTTCGCTCATCCGTTACTTGCTCCGCTCGCATGATTCTTTTCCCATTATCATCCAGAGACGTGTAACGGACAAATCCGCGGGCATGAACCGATTTCAACGCCGCCTTCAGAATCTCGTCATTCATGTTCTCGTCGCCGGCGTGGTTAAGCGTTTTATAGAAATAAGTGACAAGATAGTTGGCAGATTCTCCGTAGTTCGCAACATAGCCGTTCTCCCTCGTGAGCCCCGCCTCGGTCAAACCGGTATAATGCATGCCGTAGGGCAACCGTCTAACGACATTGCCGTCGGCGTCCAGCTTGCTCTTGGCAAGCCCCTTGCCGACGATGTGTACGAAGTCATCGGTAAAGACCGCACTCCCATCGTGATAGAACAGCGAATGGTACAGATCCAACTCTTGACCATCCGGGCCGACCAGCTCTTCTTCTCCAAGAAACGGCTGTATCCCCAAAGATTCAAGCAGGATCCGTTGACTGCGTTCTCTGCCCTCGTAGTAATCCGAGCCGATGATCCGCAGTCCTTCGTGTGCCTCCCAGGCTCCAACATACGTATAGTAAACCTGGTTATAAATATAAGACAGCCGGGTCCTGGCGAAATCAAAATTCGCCTTCAGCGTCCGCTCCCAGGCCTCTCTGCGCGTCAATTCCCCGCCATCCCAGTCCACACCGGCCAAAGAAAATTCGCCGGCAACGCTTCCCGTAACGAACGGTTCATCCAGAAACGCATGGAATGCCTCTTCTCCGTAGATCTCATCGTCTCTAATCAGATTCTCCGCGATATACAGCGCTTCGCCAAGCGCGCCGTAATAACCGCCCCAATCGCCCTGGTGTCCGCCGCGCAGCACCAGTCTCGTATTGCCGTAATAATCTTTGACATGATTATCGATCGTTTTGAAGATTCGTTCCAGCGCCGCTCTTTTCTCTTCAGGCGTCTTTGCCGGCGACCAGTCGTATTTCAGAACGCTCGCGTAAAACATCAGTTCATCCTGATAGCGAATAATCGATAATTTACTGCCGGCACTTCCATCGACTTTCCCCGATAACGTGTTGAACAGATTGATGTGATCCTGTCTGTAGTTGTCAAGCAGCGCCTGCTTCTCGGCATCCGTCAGATCGGGCGGCAGCATCGTATCCGGGTTCTGGCCCGGTTTAAATTTATGCCCCTGCTGTTCCCCATCGACAGGAATATAGGCTTGTGTATGGGTGTAGGCACTATAATAGCCCCTCGTGTCGGTGATCATCGTCCCCCATGGGTTGAACGATTTAATCGTGATTTCGACCGTATCTTTCCCGGCCGTCGATTCCAGGGGAAGCAATATCGTATTGTAAAAGAACCGGTTCGGCATCATCTAGCCCTTGTTGATGGCTTCATAATCCCCGTTGCTGATATAACCGACCTGCTCTCCGTTTATATGAATCATGCTGACGGAGGAGGTTTCGTTGCCGGAAAATTTCACAGTGATATAATTGCGTAAAACGGGGTCGACCTTCATCGTAAACGTCAAATCTCCGCCCTGCCCTTCCGCCGGTTGCCGCGGGTTCGATATTCTGGCAGGCTCATCGAAGAGCCCGATGATCGAGCTTGTGAACGCTCCCTGGAAATGATGGGCAGTTTCCGATGCCGTGTCGCCGAATACGATTTGATCCAAGAAACCTGCTGCTTGGGATGTCCCGCCGGATGCGTCGGCAGGTGCCTGAGCGGCGGATGTGGATTCCATTCCGATCGATGGCAGCATCAATGAAACTGCCAAGCACAGGACAACAAGCTTCCTGCCCCATTTTCCCGGTTCCTTCCTACGTTGAAATACAGAAGTAATGAGACTTTGCATTCGATTGTTGCCCTCCCCTAGATTCATATCTTAAAATTTATGGGTAAGCGTTCACATGCTCTAGCTGCTTCGGTCATTCATAGTCTTGATCAAGTTTCGTCTGGCCTATTTATAACGGAAAGCCTGTCGGAAGACCCGCCTATTCAAACGTCACGTTGCTTTGAAACTCGTTGCATTGAAAATGGCCCGCTTCGGCGTTCGTAATAGGCTCACCATTGATGCGCAGATTGCGGAAATGAACGCCTGTCACCATTCGCTTCGCGTCGTAACCCGCAATCACCGAAGGATTATCGCACGTTCCTTGATAGGAAACATCGTTGAAATATACATTCTCCACGCGGTTGCCGGGAACGGGATTATATTTCGGGTTATGAAAGACCCGTATATCGAAGAGCCTTCCCAGCTCGAACGGCTCGATTCGTACATCGTTGAAGGATACGTTCCTTACCGTATTTTGATCTCCGGCATTGATGGCCAGACAGCCCCAATAACCGTCTTGGGGCTCATGATGCTCCAGGATATCGATATCGTGGAAGGAAATATTTTCGATGGTATCCCCGCTCCCCTCATGGTCGCCATGAACGCCTATCATAACGGGATGAGCTACGTCTGCCCACAGAACCGCGCGATTCACCCGTACGTTCGACGTATCGCCCTTAAATGCGCCGCGGCTGGCATAAATGGCGATGCAATCGTCGGAGGTGCGCAGAAACACGTCCTCGATAAGGACATTACGACAGGACATCATATCAATGCCGTCGCACCACCCTCGCGTGCTGAACGCCTTGAAGCCGCGAATGCGAACGTTCTCCGATTGGCCCAGATGAATGCTGTAGTGGGGCGGATCGATGGAGATGATGTCCTCGACCGTAATGTGGCGGGAATAATTGATTTGCACGGACCGCCAATAGGTGGTCTTCTCGATGTCCCGCAAGTAAACAATCCCTCTACCCCGAATATGGACGTTCTCGACGTGATCGCATACAAGCGAACCGATAATGATAGATCCGCCCGCAAGATACACCGTCGTGTTCGATGGCACATGAAATAATCCATCCTGGAATCGGTGCATGCCGGGTCCGAAATAAATGACGCGAATGGATTGCTCTCCCGCTTCGCTTGCAGATGGAAGAAGATCGATTTTGTCCTGAATCCCATATTCCCCGGGTTCAATGAAGGCTACTTCGCAGGATTTCGGATCCGGCGCATCTACTTCGAGACCGTTCGCAAACAGATGAAGATTGTGAAACCGATCCCCGTTCGCCTCAATGCTTAAGCTGCATGGCCGGTCAAGCCGGAGCCAGATTTTATTGGCATCGTGATTGGATTGGATGTGACTGGCTATAGGCCTGACTTCCACTTGATGAAGCGCCTCTCTCCTATAAGTAATCTCGACCTCGACAATGCCGGCAAAATCGAATGTCGCCATGGACGCTTCGCGCACATCGTGCATATCAACCCGAACCAGATAGGTGCAGAGGTCTTGGTATTCCCTGTCCACCGTCCTGACACGGACCGCGAAATCATCGTTTAAGGCCGCGCCGTCTGGCGCGGGATAGGTGACGAGCGCTGATAACATTTGGTTCATGTTCATTCCTCCGAACAACAAAATAATCCTAAGCTGATTCCCCATTCCGAGTGAAAAATGGGATTATAGAGGGCTGCCAAGATGGAATCTTCATCGCAGCGGACGAAGTCTCATCATGGCAACCCGGTTCAAATGAACGATAAACTGGGCTTATTTAGCCGCTTGGCGTGCTTGGTAAACAGCCGTCGCCTCGTCCAGCACTTCCTGACCGCCGGTTTTTAGCCATTGCGTCTTGAAAGCCTCAAAAGAAGCGTCCAGATCGTCCTTCCCGATGATGGCCTTGGTGTAGAACTCATCCTGGAGCGTTACGAGCGTTGCCCAGTACTTGCCCTTGCTTTCCAGCGCCGTCGGGCCAAGAATATCCGAAATCGGCTTCATTCCCTCGTTCACCGTCTCCCTGAATTCCAGTTTCTCTTTCGAGAAGTGGTATTTCCACATGCTCGAATCCCGTTCCACCAACGGGTTATAATAACCGCCGTACCCCATGGCACGAGCTTCTTCGACGGTGCTGGCATAAGGCTCTTTCATGACGACGGCGCCGTCCACCAGGTCGTAAGACACGCCTTCTTCACCGAAAACGCTGCGAAGGTAAGCTTCGTCGCTGGAAGTCAGATCCTCCAGCATCTGCAATATCTTAATGCGTTTGGCTTCGTCCTCCTCGACCTGCTTGCCGAACAGGAGCGGTACCTGAAGCGCACCGTTGGACATCACGATCGATTCGCCTGCGGGCCCGATGACGCCTTTGCCGTATACGGGATTGGTGCCGTTCGTCTTATCGGCTTCCTGTCCGGCGAATAAATGGTGGTACATGCTGTTATCGACATATCCGATTTTGTGGCTGCCCCACTTCTGGCCGATCAACGCACCGTCATCCGTCATGAACTCCGGATCGATAAGTCCATCATGGTACCAAGCTCTTAGCCGCTTCGTAGCTTCCTTGGCCTGTTCCGAAATTCCGCCCCATGTCACCGTACCATCGTCGGTTAACATGAAATGATAGGGATTAACCCCGTATGCGGCATAAATGGAATTGAACATTTGTGCCCTTACGTCTTTCCCGCGTCCGCTCATGCCGTAGGTGTCCTTCTTGCCGTTACCATCCGGGTCATTGTTGCGGAATTTGGTTAGCACGTCTTCCAATTGTTCGAGCGTTTTGGGCGGCTCGTCATACCCGACCGCTTTCAACCACTCTCCGTTATAGGTCGGTATGAAACCATAGGCTCCGTTCAGCCAAATACGGGGGACGCCATAGTTTTTTCCGTCGATGATCCCGACATCCCAGGCGTTAGGGTCAATTTCCTCGACTTCCTTCACGTAGGTAGGCATATATTTCTTGATTTCGTCAACGGAAATGCTGGCGATCACTCCTTGCCTTGCCCAGTTCGTCATGTCCGCCTCACTGATGTTATGAGGTAAAATATCAGGAATCTCTCCGGAAGCGACCATGACTTTGAAATTCTCGTCATTTCCTCTCATGTTGACGAACTTCACGTTATAACGTTCTTCCAAATACTTCTGTGTTGGATTGCCATCATCAGTCGGAATGTCCCAGGTCGAAGCGTTGGTCATAATGACGATCGGTTTGTCTTCGCCTTGCTTATCGGTTTCGGCGGTCTCATTGCCGCTTGAGCTTCCACTACAGCCTGTAGCCACCAGTGAGATGGACAGAGCTGTGATCAAGCCGAGCCTTTTCCAATGTTTCATGTTTAGATCCTCCCTTTTTTGAACCAGTTACTTTATATAAACGGGAGTGTTTTCACTTCCCGATTATAACGCTCAGCCCTTAAGCGAGCCGATCATCGTCCCCTTCACGAAATACTTCTGAAGGAATGGATACACGATCAGAATCGGCAATGCCGCAAACATGATGGTTGCTGCTTTAATGGACGACGTATACTCGAAATTGCCTACGACGGTTCGCCCGAACGTTTCCGCATCCGTATTGGTGATGACGATTTCACGAAGGAAAAATTGCAGCACTTGCTTGTTCTGATCCGTTACATAGAGTACGGCGTCGAACCATGCGTTCCAATGCCCAACCGCGGCCCAGAGAGCCAATGTAGCGAGCACCGGCTTCGAAAGAGGAAGAATAATGCGGAATAATATGCTGACATCGTTGGCTCCATCGATCTTCGCGGACTCCTCCAGCTCCGTCGGGATCGCCATGAAGAAATTGCGCAGCACCAGCATCGAGAACACCGGAATCAGTCCCGGCAAAATGTAGATCCAGCGGGTATCCATCAAATGCAGAGACTTCATCAACAAATACGTCGGAATGATGCCGCCCCCGAAGAACATGGTGAACAGAATGACCATGGTATAAAAGCTGCGGTGCGGCAAATATTTGCGTGACAGCGGATATGCGCACAGCGACATCGCAATCAAAGACATGGCTGTTCCGACAATGGTCCGAAACACCGAGTTGCCAAATCCGATCCAAATTTTTGTCTGGCTTAATACCTGGTTCCAGGCGAAGAAGTCCAGCTCCCGCGGATATACATGGAAACCGAAACGACTCGCTTCACTCGGGCTGCTTAACGATACGGATGCAATATGCAAGAAAGGGTAAACGGTTACAATACATAAGAAGGTAACGAATAGAATAAGGATGCATTGAAATATACGCTCTCCCGAACTCATTTTCATAAGACTGCTCATCTCCTTCTGGTCCTCATTAGAGGACGCCTTCCTGTCCCATTTTCTTCATGACGTAATTGGTGCCCAGCACCAGCATGATGCCGATGACGTTCTTGAATAATCCGACGGCCGTCGTTAACCCGAACTGAGCCTGCTGGATGCCTGCCCGGTATACATAGGTATCGATGACATCGGCGACCTCATATACAGCTGGGCTGTACAAGTTGAAGATTTGGTCGAATCCGGCATTCAGGATGCCGCCGAGCGACAGGATGAACATGATCGAAACGACAGGCAGAATCGAAGGCAGCGTAATATGCCACATTTTTTTCCATCTGCCTGCTCCATCGATTACGGAAGCCTCGTACAAGGTAGGATCAATGCCCGCCAGCGCGGCCAAGTAAATGATCGTTCCCCATCCGATCTCTTTCCAGATATTCGTAGCAACCAGCGTCGGACGGAAATACTCGGGATCCGCCAAGAAGTACACAGGCTCCAAGCCAAAAAGCTGCAAAATGTAATTCACGGGTCCTTCCGATGGCGACAACATGACGATAATGATGCCCGACAATATAACCCAGGAGAAAAAGTGGGGAATATACGAGATCGACTGCGCTACTCGCTTGAACCTGTGGGAACGCAGCTCATTCAACAGAAGCGCGAGAAGGATCGGCGCAGGAAACCCGAAAACAATATTGTACAGGCTGATCAGCAGCGTATTTTGAAAAATCCGGGCAAAGTCGGGCGACTGAAAGAACAAAAACTCAAAATGTTCGAGTCCGACCCACTCGCTGCCCCATATTCCCTTGATTGGGCTGAAATCCTTAAACGCGAGTTGGATGCCGTATAACGGCCCATAATGGAAAATGCCGAACCAGATCAAAGTAGGGATGAGCATAAAAAATAAATACTTGCTTTTCTTGTAATTTTTCCAGGTCTCTTTCCAGGTCCCCGCCTTATTCGCGGCCATCCTGTTACCGTTTTCATTTTTGGGGACAGGAGCGACATTCAACTTATTCAACAGCCTGCACTTCCTTCCAGCAATCTTAGGGATCGTTCCTTCATCATGGATTCATCCCCCGTAAACCATAGCATTAGTCTTTGCGCAGCTAACGCTCTCATTCCCATCTGCTGCTCTTTGAACCCATTGTATCTTCAATGAGGCTGTCAAAATGGCAAAACGATGCGCGAAAATGTTCATTGGTTGTTGTACTCCCCGTGACGAGTGGTTAGTGCGCTTTCCCCTTGCCGTGTACCGAGTGAATAAACCCTGTTCGATATTTGAGCGGGGTCGTCCCCACTTCATGCTTGAACACCTGAACGAAGTAGGACGGGTTCGATATGCCGACTTCGGACCCGATCCACTCCACTGACTTCGCGGTCGTTTCGAGCAGCCTGCACGCTTGCCTCATGCGCTTCGCTGTCACATATTCCTTCAGCGTGCTTCCCGTTTCTTCATGGAACAGCTTCGATAAATAAAATTTCGATAGATGCATGGCATCTGCAAGATCGTCCAGATAGAACGTTTCCTGATAGTGTTCGTCGATCCAGCGCATCGCCTGCTGCACATAACCGGTCGACTTCCGCTCCAATGTTCCCGGCGACCGGCTTTGACCCGATGGATCATATCGAATGACCGTATCCAGCAGCCGCAGGATGAGCATGCCGATCTCCTCTGCGTCCTCGCCCTTGCCTTCTTGCCTGGTACGATCATAATCGTCCAAATTACGTTCGACCGTTTCCTCGGCTGCCTTCATATCAAACGCTTGGATAGGGTGGCTGCCTTGCCATAAAGCGGCAAACAATCCGTGACGCCTTGCGAAGGGACGCAGTAATTCATCGGCCAGCTGCGAATCAAAGTGGAAGATCGTACGTGTATACGGCTGCTCCGGGCTGACGTTGGCATAGACATGGTGCAGTTGATACGGACGAAAGAAGAACAGCATTCCCCTCCGGATAGGGAAAGTATCGCCGCCTACGACGACATGCCCCGTCCCCTCGTGGACGAATAACATCTCGCAGCACTGGTGCCAGTGATAGTAGCCTTTGTACTGATCGGTATTGCGGTGCCGATAATCCCAGAATAGTTTCGCCCCTCCGAAAACAACCGCCTCAAACATACGTTTCATATCCATTCCTCCATGCCGGAATCGTGAACGTACGACAAACTTCCATTCCGCTCTGCCCCAGACCGAATTACGACGTTACCATAAATAAAGATCATTGCCCTTCAGCTTGAACGCAGCTTCCATGAAGAAGTAATCCCCGTAAATAATCGGCTGGTGATGCGCGCTGCCGCGGTACGCGGCTGAACCGCGCTGAATGATCGCATCTGATCGTTCGGTCCAATCGCTCCGAGACTCCAAGGATTTCAGCAGCTTCAGCGCCGCCTTCAGATAAATGTGCTTGTCGTACGTTCCGACGCACCTGGCTATCTCGATCAACCCGCATGCCGCGATGGCGGCAGCCGTATCGTCATCCCGCTTTGGTTCGGGAGGCTGCCGGAAATCGACCGGAATGACCCCGTCTTCAGGAATGTTCGCCATGAAGTAATGAGCGATCCGCTTGGCGGTATCGAGATATTCGGCTTTGCCGGTGTGCTTGTAACTCATCATGAAGCCGTACATCGCCCATGTCTGGCCTCTTGTCCAAGAGGAACCCTCTTCGTAACCTTGGCCGCCGTATGTTCGGACAACGCCGCCTTCGTAAGGGTCGAATTCCACGATATGATGAACCGAACCGTCCATCCGGACGAATGCCGTCATGGCCGTATCCGCATGTCTTTCCGCAATCTGCTTGAATCTCGGATCACCCGTCTCTTCCGTTGCCCAGTAAAGGAGCGGAATGTTGAACATGCAGTCGACAATCGCCCAGCCGCGCGTATCACCGTCATCCAGATCATTCCAGGCGCGAATAAAGCCGCCGGCCGGGTTGAATCTTCCTGCCAGCAGCGTAGCGGCGTGCATGGCTCTTTTTCGGGAATCAGGGTTTGACGTCAGCTTGAAATTGGCAACGCTCGTCAGTAGCCACATAAACCCGACGTCGTGATGCAGCCCGTAAAACTCGTCAAAGCATCGATCCAGTTTGGCTTCGGAAATCACCGCAACATCTTTATATTTTTCGTTGCCCGTTTCGTGGTACATCAGCCACATCATGCCGCCCCAGAACCCGTTCGTCCACCAATTGATCCCGTCCGTCAACGTGCCGGAGGGATTCGAGGCGGAACGATCGTCATGCGTCCCGTCTATCGTTGTGTAAGGGATCTTAAACCTCGATTTTTCGCTTACCCAAGCCATCTTGGCCGTGATCTTCGCAATCAAGGCGTTCATCCATTGCTGCTCGTCGTTACTTAACACGGATCATAACCTTCTTTCTGTACGAAAACTGATGATTTAACTTTAGCTAAAGTGTAGGTTGTATCCGTATCGAGAAGTTTGAAAAACAAGACAAGAAATGTTGAAATCTTGTTGTTTGTTTCTCTTGAATCCAGTGTAATTCGGCAAGGTTGCTTGTCCTATTGCACTTTTGCAAGATACCTTGCAATTTTCGATGGAAAATAAAGAAAATCCGGTTTGACCTCCGATGCGGGCGGGCAAGGCGACCATTACGTGAACGCAAAAAAAAAAGCCCGGCCACGTGGCCGGGCAAGCATCATATCATCAAGCCTTCCATTCTATCCGTACGCTGCAAGGCGCTATCCGCATTACTCGGATACGGGCTCGAGTTTCCATTGCTGATGGTGTCCTAAGATATACCGCCATTGCTGGATAAGCGCTCCGTCCGCCGTAGAGATATCTTTAACGTCCGCGGGTTTGTTGCTTGTGACGGGCGTGATCCGGTGGTGCCCGTCACCGACGGGAATGAATACGAATCGTTGATGGTCACCGCTATTACGATTCGCCAGCTGAAACGAGGCGCCATGATCCAACGAAGCATTCGATATTTGCAGATACAATCCGCTTTTCTCGTTCTGTATCGTATACTGCCCGCCGCCGAGATGCGCCACGTTCCATTGCTGGCTCGGATCCCCGTTTAAGGTTCGCTGCTCGATATTCGAGCCGCTTGCCGTTCCGGATGCCGTCATCGCTTTGCCGACATGGCGTACCATGAAACGATACGTGCAGTCCGAAATGTTTCCGCCTGGCAGTACGGCTGAGTCGCCGCTGCCGGGCGGCCTGGTATACAGCAGCGTTCCGAATCCGAGCTGGTCGAACGTTGAGGCATGGGAGGCATTCGGGCCGCCTTCCGGCCTCAATCGCTGTGCGCGGGCAGCGATGTTAGGCACTGACAGCCCTTTCCGGTTGGCGTAATGGTTATAAATCATTTCCCATACGGGGCGCGGTTCATTGCGGCCGGCGGCGGAAATGACCGTCTGCCTCTGTACAGCTCCGTTCGTTCCCGACCCCCATTCGTAGGCTGCGAACGGAACATCATCGCTTCCGTTGTTGTATTTGGCAACATATTCGGCGGCACGCATAAATCGGTTGTTCGCCCAGCCATACAAATCGTCGCCTTGATTCCACGCCATCTCGCTCGTGACGGCCATCAGTCCGATTCCCAGTTGGGTGTGTGCCTGATCGCGTCCGGATTCCTGCCATTGGGCGAGGCCGTCCGGATGCAGGAATGGGATCGCGTTATAAATCGAGCCGTTGCCTGCCCCATGCTTGAAATACTCGATACCGATGTCGTAAATGTCCCGTCTGTCGCAAAAAATGCCGATCGCCACCGTTGCCGCCATATTGCTCAAATCCCAATTGGCCCAATAATTTTGAATATATGCATCATTGTGGTCCCTGCCATACTCGTTACCGATCAAGAAACGCTCGTTGAGGGGCTTGTAGAATACATTCAGCAGCATGTTCTGCATCCGGGATACATCGAAGCCGGGATAGTCCCGCATGAGCTCGGCCGCATTGGCCAGCTGGTAGCCGTTAAGACCTGCGGCCAAATAACGGTCTGCATTGCCGGTGACCGTCGTCAACGTGGCAGACCAGGCGTTGAGGATGTCCCGCGCCGTATCGCCATGCGCCGTACTGCCGGCGATCTTCCATCTTAATGCATTCTGGTAGGCTCGAGCGACATCGTTATAGAGCAAGGCAACGTTGTCGCCCGCTCCGCCTCGAACGATCGTTGCCGTGGCACGCGGCGTCCAGCCTGCCTGCGAATACGGGCTATTGACGAGCTGGTTCCAGCCGTCCAAATACGGCTGGGCACCCTCCTCCACCTTCAGTTTGATCCGGGCCAAATCCATCTGGGTGTGAAGCAGGCCTGGATGGAGAAACGGGCCGGCCGTTGCCGGTTCGGCTCCTTCTCCATGGACATATCCGGTCATGCTTAGCATGAGACCTAAAATCAAAGACAGCACGACGCCTCTTTTCATCTTCATTCACCATTTCACTCCTTCCCTTTAACATTTTGACTTTGCTGTATCATCCCAAAATCAGTCTTTCTCGCTGCATGCAAAGCAGCCTCCTATTTTGCCTCCCTACTTTATGGATGCGCTTTCAATTATCTGAGCCCGCCTCCCTCCATGCTTCATGAATATGGGTGGTTACATTTTCTATTCTACGCTTTGAAAGGACGAGTAAATTTTGAATTCCTGCGTATAAATGTAAATTTCTTGCTGTTTTGATTCCTCTCTAATCCTATCAAGTGTTTTCACACTTGCTTTCGCAGTAGGCAAGTGGTCCGTTGCTTGACTTGGAGATGGCTGGCCGCGGAAGCCTTTCTGTCCAAGCATGGATTTCCGAACGTGGATGAACTTCACGTCTCCTGCCGGCATATTTAAAGCCCCGGGGAGTCCCGGGGCTTTAGATGTTCTGCACACTTACTTATGGAAGACGATGCCTGGCCAAACCGCATCTTAAAAACCCGTCTTCGGAATTTCCCTCGGTTGGCGGTCGAAGGCCTGCACCGCTCCGGTACGGACCTCATACATTCGTTCGTGCGCCGTTCTCGCCGCCACGGCGAAGTTGGCATACGGTCGATTGCAAACGTCGACCATGCCGATCTGGTAATTCTCGCCGTCGAAACGGCCGAGGGCAGGCTGGTCGTTCCATTGAAAATAATGGACGCCGATCAATTCCGGAATCGCCGCGGCTTGTTCCACGTAATAGCGATAGGCGTCGCCTCTCTCCCGCTGGGTGGCTACGGCCCGGATACCGTAAGCCGGCAAGCCCCCTTCGGCTGACCCGAAGTGGTACTCGCCGATCATGACAGGCCGGTTCAGCTTCTCCGCAATCTTTGCGATCTGCTCGCGATCAGGCGCGAACTGGTAACAGTTAAGTGAAAACACGTCGAACCATTCGCAGCCCTCAAGCACTTCTTCGCTGCTCACCCAGGCATAGCGCATGCCCAAATTCAGGTGGTTCGGGTCTGCCTCTTTACACAGGCGGGCCGGGAGCTCCACGTATCGCCGAATCAGAATCCGGTTGAACGTCGAGCAATCCTCCCTATAGGCCGCACGGAAGAATTCCTTCGGTTGCGCCGGCTCGTACAGCTGGAGGAAGCTGTCATAATCGCTCCCCCATGCCGCGTTCAGCCGTTCAACCACTTCGTATTTGACGCTTATCCACTCCACGAACCGTTCCTTGCTAACGAAACGGACGGGGGACTCCAGCATGAGCCGGGTCAGGTCCAGACCTTCCACAAAAGCCCAGTGCGGCTCGTTACGCATGAAATAACCGATCATACGACGATCCTCCCGGAGCGGCACAAGCTGATGCGCGAACTCCTTCGAGCCCCGTTCGTACTCCGGACTGAACACGTCCGGAAAGTCGCGGAAAATGGTTCTCTCCGTCGACGGGAAGTCGGTCAGCGGATATACGTACGGCAGCGACGAATCGCGGATAAAGCTCTCATCGGACCAATTGCCAATCGTGTTGAAGCCAAAGTGCCGCAGCCGAAACTCGGTGAGCGACGCCCAATCCCGACGCCAGTCCGCACCGAATGCACGAATCAGATTGGCAACCTCGAAGCTGAAATCCGTTCCCCCGCGCGTCCATGCATCTCCGTATCCTTCCTCCGGTGTGGGCAATTCGGGCAGCAAATGTTCCATTCCCGCAATTCGCATTGGCGAAGCCGGGCCGATGCAGTCCATCCCGGCACTGAACAATGCGAAGCCGTCAGGGTCGACGAACCACCAATTCGAGCCATCGTGGGCCGTGCGGAAATACCCGGTCTGCTCGAATGTTTTCCCCCTCCAGCCTCCGTATTTGCCAAAACCGAAGCCTTCCAAGGTACGGGACGATCCTTGAGCTTGAATCCCGCTCCGTATTCCAATCAGTGC
The DNA here is from genome assembly GCF_056173265.1 of Paenibacillus sp. QJM3NY_38. Classification (NCBI taxonomy): domain Bacteria; kingdom Bacillati; phylum Bacillota; class Bacilli; order Caryophanales; family Paenibacillaceae; genus Paenibacillus; species Paenibacillus sp. QJM3NY_38. Next base: position 3,498,426 of record NZ_CM149665.1, on the reverse strand, counting down.
CGTATTTCCTCCGGTTTCGCATTCTTCGGCCGCACCTTCTCCGGCTGCCCCCGCTTCTGCACGTTCGGCTTGAAGCCGGCTCGCCAGTTCCTGCTCGTCAGCCGTTTTCCATGACCATTCGCGGCCGACCATCTGTCCCATCCGATCGATGTATACCTGACGCTTCCGTTTGAATTCCGGTTCGTTGACGTTTAGGCGCAAGTTAGAGATCTTGACGCTGCGATCCGATGTCGAGGGAATCGTGGCAATCGTGAAGCCGTCGATTGAATTACGATCGACACGCGCATCGCCGCGAAGCACCGTCTGCAGCATACCTGGATAACGGGAGAGAAACAGCTTCTCTCCGTCCAGATGTTTCAGCGGCAAGCATACCGTTGTCAGCACCTTCGGCAGTATGCCGACATGATACGTGATGGACCGCCCTTCTTGATCCCCGAAGCCGAACAGAAGCACCAGTACATCGTGGCACTCGTGATAGACGTCGGCAGCAACGAATTCGCATGCGGTCCAAACGCTGCTGCTGACCGTTCCCGTAAGCAGCCGAATGCCGCCGCCTTCCGGCGGCGCAGTCAGCCAAAACTCAGATGAGCGAACGGCTTCAACGCGGATCCGGTCCTCAACTTCAAATGCTTGGCAAGACAATAACACGGAGTTATCCATATCGTGACTCCCTTCTATTATTCCAGCCCCATTCTGGTCATCGCGTCCTTGGTGTTTGTACCGGCATACCATTCATTGACTTCCTCGGTAATTTGCGTGCCTCCCTTGGCGTACCAGTTCTGTACGAACGCATCGTAAGCTTCAAGCGGCTCATTGCCGTAGATGATCTTGGTGAACGTTTCCTTCTCCATGGTCGTCAGCTGCTCCCAGGATGTCTGCATCGTCGCGGTCGGCGGCCCGTTAAATGCGCTTGGCAGCAGCGAGTCACGGTTCTCGTACGAGATGACGTATCCGTCCTTCGTGGTCTGTTGGGCCGAATCTGCGGCCATCAAAGGCCCGTTGTCCGGTTTAGCCCCGTTGGCCAGATCGTAAAAGTTCTTGCCTGCGGGGTAAACGGCCGGCGTATTTTTGGTGAATGCCATTTTTCCTACGCCTTGAATGGCATCCATCGGTTCGTTGAATTTCGTCGGATCAAACACGACCTCTCCGTCCACGATATCGTAGTCGTATCCCTGGGCATAACCGTACTGGAAATCCCCCGTTCCGAATGCTGCGTCATATAGCTTGTCGTAATACAGGAAAAAAGCTTCCATGTTGCTAAAATCTTTATTGAACATAAAGTACCCGTCGTTCAGCTGGCCGTTCTGGTACGTCCGGTCTCCGTCCACGCCTTGAATCGTCGCGTACGCCTTGACCTTGGCACCCTTGACGTTCTTCTCGACGTCCTTGACGCTGTCGTAGAGCCATGGACGACCGACGATAATGCCTGCTTTGCCTTCCGTAAAGTCGGCAATCGCATCCCAAGCTCCCTGCGTAGCCAGCTCTTTGTTCAGGTAGCCCTTCGAATACCAGTTACGCAGCTTAGACAGCGCTTCCTTGTTGCCGTCCGCGACCGATCCGTACGCCAGCTTGCCGTTCTCTTCGCTCCACTGCATCGGCAGCTTCTTGCCCGTGTAAGCGCTGAAGATCATGACGGGATCGCTGACCCAGCCGGTATTGTAGCCGTCTTTTCCGGAGAACGTGAATCCGTACGTATCATTCTTGCCATTACCGTCCGGATCTTCGTTCGTGAATGCGGCGATGACGCTTTCGAATTCGTCGATCGTTGTAGGCGCTTCCAACCCTAAGCTGTCCAGCCAATCCTGACGGATCAGCATGACCTGCCCTTCCGTCAAGTTCGGCGATATCGCCATGCCGTATACTTTGCCGTCGCGAACAACCGGATTAAACGTCGTTGGATACTGTTTATAGATCTCTTTCAGTCGGGCGGGCATATATTTCGCTATATCCTCCGTAACCTCCTTGACCCGCCCCGATTCGATCAAATCGTTAGCCAGCGTCGTATCGTAGACCGGAAACAGATCCGGCAGCTTCTCTGACCCCGTAAGGGCTAAGCGCAGCTTGGTATTGTAATTGCCCGCATCCCCGCCGAGAAGGGTCGTTTGCGTCTTGATGCCCAGATTCTCCAGCGCCCACCGCGTCAACACGTTGTCGTCCACACTCTCCCCGGTCTTGTATTTTCCCGCGTTCTCGTCCAGCTGCTTTCCGATGGCTATCGTGATGGGCGGTTCGTATTTCCCATCCTTGAGTACCGCAAGAGCTTCTGGCTCGGTCCCCGAATCACCAGATCCGCACCCCGCAAGCATACTAATCGCCAGCACGGCTGCCGATAAGATAACCCCCGTCTTTTTTATGTACATGGAATGTACTCCTTTACCTATTATTTTTTATTCCTTAACGGCCCCAAGCACGATTCCTTTGACAAAATACTTTTGCAGGAACGGATATACCGCGATAATCGGCACCGTGCTGATAAAGATTTGTGCGGCTTTTATGCTCTGTTCCGACAATGCCGCAGCCTCGGACGCGCTGAGCGCGACATTCTGCGCCGTATTCTGAACCACGACCGTCTGCAGGAAGGAAGCCAGCGGGTATTTGTCGGTGGTGGACATATACAACAGGCCGTCGAACCAGGAATTCCAGTGTCCCACCATAATGAACAATCCGATGGTGGCGAGGCCGGGCAGAGACAGCGGCAAATAAATTTTGCTGAAAATGACGAAGAACGAAGCGCCATCGATGAAAGCCGCCTCCTCCAGCGCTTTCGGTATCGTTTTGAAGAAATTCATGATAAGGATCAGGTTGTACGCGCCGAATGCTCCAGGCAGGATCAGCACCAGGATGGTATCCTTCAGCCCAAGCTCCGACACGAGGATATAAGAAGGAATGAGCCCTCCGGAGAACAGCATGGTAAAGACGAAAATCCACATCAATCCGTTACGGCCGCGAAACTCCTTCGATAAGGCATAGCCGGCGGTTGTAATCACCACCATGCTGATCAGCGTGCCTAATACCGTCCGCACGACCGAAATCCACATCGAACCCGTAAAGTTCGAGTTGCGAAACGTCTTGGCATAAGCATCCGTGTTGAATTCGACCGGCCAGAACGATACCAGGCCGCCGTTAACGGCCGATTTGCTGCTGAACGACTGCGCCAATAAGTGAAGCAGCGGCAGGAAGCACGATAGCGCGACCACGATCAGCAGGATATGATTGAAGACGGAGAACGCTTTGTACCCCTTCGTTTTATGATACATCCGGCTACCTCCTGCTTAAAAGATTTTATAATTGGCGACCTTGTAGGCGATACGGTAAGCAACCACGATCAGGATCAGGCTGATGCCCGATTTGAACAGTCCGACCGCCGTCCCGAATCCGTATTGTCCGTTTAACAACGATGAACGGTATACATACGTATCGATGATATCCCCCGTACTGTAAACGAGCGGGTTGTACAGGTTGAATATTTGGTCGAAGCCGGCATCCAGGATGCTGCCCAGGCTGAGCGTGGCGATGACGATAATCATCGGCATCATGCACGGCAGCGTAACGTGCCGCGTTTGCTGCCAGCGGTTTGCGCCGTCAATCTCCGAGGCTTCATAATACGAAGGGTCGATACCGGCGATGGTCGCCAAGTACACGATCATGCCAAAGCCGAAGTTTTTCCACAAATCGCTGATAATAACCGTCGGCCTGAACAGATCCGGATCACCAAGGAAATAGATCGGCTCCGCACCGAACACCGTCGTGATGATTCGGTTGACGCCGCCGTCCAGGCCCAAAATATCAATCATGATGCCGGCGATCGTAACCCATGAGAGAAAATGCGGCAGGTACACGAGTGTCTGAATGCTTTTTTTGAGCCCCATATGACGAATTTCATTCAGCAGAATCGCCATGACGATCGGCACGATGATGCCGACAATGATCTTGATGACCGCGATGATCAGCGTATTGACGATCGCTTGTTTCGATTCTTCGTATTGAAAAATTCGGTCGAAATGATCCAGGCCGATCCAGGCGGAGCCTGAGATGCCAAGCCATGGTTTGTAATCCTGGAAAGCCATGACCAGTCCCGCCATCGGCCCGTAGGAAAAGATAAGGACGAAGCCCAATGCGGGCAAGCACAGCAGATACAGCGGCCAATTTTTCCGGATTTCCTGTTTCCAGGGATTCCTACGGATCCTCTTGTTTATTCGCATGTCCGTTTGATCCACCTTTATTCCCGCCATCCTAGCGATTTTCCTCCCCCCCTTTTCACGATCTCTATTCACTATGGTGCTTGCACGTTCTATGTTAGCAATATCGAATGCATTAAAAAATGTCCGAATTTCAAGATCATGTACCCGATCTCAACCATATTCTAAGCGCTTACATTCTTCCTTTTTATTTTGCCTTCCGCCGATTATGATAGAGATTAACAGCAAACTTAGTAGATGAATGGGAAGTGAGCCTGATGAAAAAAGTGAATATGAAGCGTTTCATCTACTTCTTTGTGTTTTTCCTCCTCCTTACACTCTCTTTGTTTTCCGTCATGAACGCGCTGGATTCCCGAACGATTCAGAACAGCCTGGTGAATACGGCTAAAAATCAGGTGAGTTATGCGGAAAGCGTCGTGGATGACATGCTCTACGAAGCCGGCATGTACGCCATCCAGTATACCGCGGACAGCTCGGTTCGATTCTATCAGCGGCAGATCCTGGAACTGGGCAGCTACGACGCACAGATGAAGAAGAACGATATCGAAGAAAGGATGAAAAATACGCTGCTGTCCAGCCAATCGGTCGAATCCCTGGGCATCTACTGGAGATCGGAAGGCACGTTCATCGCCACCCGCGGAGAATTGCTTGCCGATGATATTTACGGTACCGTGGACAAGCGCGGATGGAAGCTCGTGAACGGCAGCTTGTATTATTTTTCCGTCTATCCATACGTTCGGGAACCCCGCACGCCTGAAGACATCGAGTATATCGTTGGCGTTAAGCTGAAGACGGACTACCTCAGAAATCTGCTGCAAAAATCATTCAACGGCGGCAGTTCCAACGCCTTCTTCCTGGTAGGTGATGATTTGACGATCAGTGACGGTAAGCTTATCGACGGTATCGCGAATAAAGCCCGAGAGACGGTGTCACCGGACCCGAAACGTATTCTCAGGTTCGACTTCAGCAACCGGGGTGGAGACTACTTTGTCCTGTCCAAATTTATCGAACCGATCGACGCCTACCTCGTCACCTATACGCGAATGAGCGATTTTCTGGAGCCGCTGAACCGGAATCGACAGGTTTTCTTCGCCAGCATCTTTATCATTCTGATCATCGGCTTGGTCGTTATCGCCACCTTCTATCGTAATTTCTACAGGAACGTCTACCTTCTCAACAAAAAGTTCCATCAGGTTGAACAGGGAGATTACGCCATCCGGATCCATAACCGTCCCAACAATGAATTCGGCAGTCTGTTTGGCAGCTTCAATCATATGGTTGCCCAAATCCAGATGCTGTTCACGTCACTGAAAACGGAGACGGACCTGCGCCGCAATGCGGAAATAAAGCAGCTTCAGGCGCAGATCAATCCGCATTTTCTCTATAACAGCCTGTTCTTCATCATGTCGATGGCCAATTCTTCGCCGGAAGCCGTCATCCGCATGAGCAAGCATTTGGCTGAATACTACCGCTATCTGACCCGGTTAGACTCGAGCAGCGTCACGCTTGCTACGGAATTGGAGCTGGCCGATCATTACCTGGGCATCATGGCCCTCTGCAAGACCATGGACTACGACATCAAGCTGCCGGATGAATTGAAGGAGCGGCCGATCATGCCGCTAATTATTCAGCCGATCGTGGAAAACGCCATCCTGCACGGGATCGAAGAGCGCCAAGGCGCCCATCGGGTCTCCATATGCGTGGAGGCGTTCCAATCGGGAGCCCGAATAACGGTTGCCAATGACGGGAAGCCACTTTCGCCGGAGGAACTGAGGGCACTGCAAGCTAGCGTCGAAGCGCCTCTTACTCCTCCCGGAACAGATGGCATCGGGCTCTGGAATATCAACCAGCGCCTGAAAAATGCCTACGGTCATTCTTGCGGCCTGCGGTTTGCCTTGAATGATTGGGGCGGTTTGTCGGTTACGGTATTGGTGGATTTCTCGTTTGAAGAAGGAGGAGCCTATGCATTTATTGATCGTGGATGACGGACAGTATGTCGTGGAGTACCTCAAACATTTGCTTAACTGGGCGAAGTTCGGCGTTCATCGCATTGAAACGACGACCAACCCGACGGAGGCCCGGATGCTGCTGGACAGCGACCGGTTCGACATCATGATTACGGATATTCGCATGCCTGAAATTTCGGGCATCGACCTGCTGGAGCATATTCATAGGCGGGGGCTTAAAACAAAAGTTATTTTTTTGTCCGGCTATTCCCAATTTGATTATGCTCAAAAGGCGATTCGCTTCGGCGCGTTGGATTATCTTTTGAAGCCAGTGGATAAAGACGATATGGACAAAGCGATGTGCCAGGCCGTCAAGAGTATCGGCGAGAAGCGGTCGGAACCCCAGGATGTCGCCCGAAGCGAGACAGATAACATGGCGCGCCCTTCCGATCAGCCGGACCGCTACTGCTCCGGCGCGGATATCGTGCGTGCGATTAGGGACTACATCCTCGGGCATTTGGGCGACGGCCTTAGCCTGGAAGAGCTAGGCGGCATCGTCCATCTTCATCCCGTCTACCTGTCCAAATTGTATAAGCAGGAAACGGGTGAAAACCTGTCGAGTTACATTCTGCGCGCTCGCTTGGAGAAATCGGCCCACCTGCTGGAGGTTTCCCATCTTCACGTCATGGACATCGCACGCATGGTCGGTTACCGGAAACCGCAATATTTCATCAAGCTATTCAAGGAGCTTTACGGTATTACGCCCTACCAATACCGAAGGCAACGAATTGAACAAGCCATCAGGACGGATAGTTAAAGCTGCAGCTGCGTATGACGCATGACGCATGACAAGAACCTTAAGGCGCTTTGGCCTATTTTGCTATTATCCACACTACGGTCACAGGGAAGCTGCTTCTTAAACAATAATTCCTTCCTCTTATAAAAAATCGACCGCTTCCCCTTTGCGGGAAACGGTCGACTCCAAGCTGTTCTTCAAGTTGATGCAGATGACTTATGCAGAAGGATCGGTCCTCCTTTCGTCTTCAATCGCTACGTCTTCACACAAGGTTTGCAGCCCCGTCGTATAACCCAATCTCCCTTGCGAATGATCCCAATAGTAGTAATCCCCGTGCATCCATATCACATCATACGGTTCGCCCGGCGACGCATGGCGGACGACGAAAGGTCGAACGTTGTTTTGAGTCGAGTTTTCAGTGACTTGATCAATGTTGCAGATCGAGCCATCATCCGCGATGACGCATTGATGAATTTCGAAGACCTCACCGTATTTACCCTGTACGGGGATTGACATATACACTGTGGAAGGATCGTTATGATCCAGTGACATGCCCCCGGAATAGCAAAGTTCTCTTTCTTCATTTTGGTGGAACCATCGTCCGCCATCTGCCAACAGTGTAATCTGCCAATCGGAGCCGGACCACTTAGCGTAACAATAGTGATGACGATCCTTATCTGCATTGATCCTAACAAACAAGATTACCGGGCATCCCTCTTTATCCGCGGCAATATCCCAGTTCCAGTTGCGTATGCCCGGCAGGCGATCCACCAAGTGGGCCGGGTCGGTTTCATTGTTGTCCAGCTTCAGCGGCCCGCGATTCAGATCTGCGAGCTGATGGCCATCAGCTCCGTGCAGCGTCAGAGTATTCACGTCCAAATACGAATAGTATAACGAATTCGGAGTCATATTGTCCGGATGTGTGTAGGTATACGTCATCATAATTTTGTCTTTGCCGTTCGTTTCGTACTTGGCATACGGCCTTTTTCCGGTTTCCTGTTCATGGCATCTGGAATCCACGATCTGCTTCGGTTCCATGTTGCAGGAGACGTCGCCTTCGGGATCCGGCAGCGTGAACCTTGCTACGGTCGGATGCCAGTTTACGCCACGCCACAGTAAATAGAAATAATCGGGCTGATCCGTCAACACGAAGGGCGAAGGATAGGTGGTATTCCCGTATCCCGTGGTATCGATGATTTTTTCAGGTCCTAACGTCTCTAGATCATCAGGTTGGGTTGTTACGCGATAATAAATATAAGGGGTTGTCGAGTGCTCGGAATAAAAAATCATCACCCGGCCGTCGGGCAGTGCCAAAAACGTCGGATTATTATGGTCATCCTGCTGAAAACCCGCTCGCACCCGCACTTGCTTGCGTTCTTGGGTCACATGATCATATTGAACCGCCTGAATGCTGCCCGCAACATCGATGTACCCGATGTATGTCTTGTCGCTACCCGTTACGGCATTGACATGTCGCAGCGCCCTCGGATCGGCAAACCAGCACCAGGCACCGTCACCGGTAAGGGTTGTAGAGATACGTTCGATGCGTTCAGGTTCAACATTAAGGTTTCTATTGGATTTCGTCATTTGAGACCTCCTCGCTTCCTTGTCGGAACACTAGTTTGCTTCATGATTATCCCCTATCATTTCTTAGCAGCGAATGCATCCAGCTGATTCTGCAGCTCCTCCATGAAGCTCGGGAATCCAGCTTCGTTCATCCGCTGCCTAGCAAGCGCAAGATCAGCATCGATGCCTTCGGACATGCCGACGGACAGCGGTACGATGTGATGCGATCTGACTGCATCCATGGCTGCGAGCTCCGTCGTTATCGGCCCCGTATCGAAGCGGAATCCCGCAAGCGGGCTCTCACCGTTTTCTACGGCCCGTTTCGCGCCTTCCGAATGCAATTGCTCAACGATGGCCTGCCATTCTCCCGGGTATTTTTCCATCAGGCTCATACTGCCGTCATATAATCCCGTCCAGCCCGGCTTTTTGTTTTCCGACTTGATGCCCGCGTAGCTGATGTAATCCCCCTCCAGGTTGTAGTTCTCCCCTTCCACGCCATACAGCAGGAGATTGTAGTATATACGATCCGTGTGCGCCTTCTCGATCAGCTTGAGCGCAATTTCCTTGTGCTTGGAGTGGGCGCCGACCGAGATCATCGTGATGTTGTCCGGTGTCATAAAAGGCATGTAGTTCGGCACGTGGTCGAGATAATAATCAAACCATCCGTACTCGAACTCGGGAAACAACTCCTTGAGCACTCCGATGTAACCGCTGCTGACTGCGCCGAAATGGTTGTTGAATTCCAGCGGCTTCTTATCCGCTTTCATCCATTCCAGCGTTTCGCCGGTGGCATTCCCCTGGGCAGCCAGTATCTTGCGGCTTACGATCCCGTCCTCATACCACTGCTTGGCTCGAAGCAGCACCTGCCTATACTCCGGGGTTTCATACCTGCTGAGGGCTTTGTAAGGTTCGTCGACGGAGACAACCGCATATCCTTTGACCACATCAAGATACTTGGAGCCGGCGATCAGTGTCCACAGATTATCCGCAAACCGTTTGTCATTGATCATCGGGGTGTCCGGATATGCCTCCTTGGCTTTGTAAAGATATTTTTCAGCCGATTCGAGGTCCTTGATTTCCGGCAATCCCCATGCTTTGCGCAGGTCCTCCCGGAAGAGCATGCCTTCGCCTCCGCCGCCCGGCATATTGTATTGCGGAATGCCGAAGAGCCTGCCATGGATCATGACGCTATTCAGCTTCCCGTCATAGTGCGATACGAGATCCGGTACCTGATCCAGCAATGGCGTCAGATTCGCGAATGCATTCCTCGCAACAAAAGATGTGAAATCAGACCACGCACCTCCGACATAGAGGTCGTATTCTTTGGATGCAATCGCTCGGCTGATCTGGTTCTTCTCATCTCCCCATGGAATGAAATCGAATCGAATGGTCGCTCCCAGGTCCTTGATAGTTAACGCATCAAGCTGTTGATAGAATCGATCCATTCCGCTCGCTGGCTCGCGGCCCATCGTGATGCCCTTTAATTGTACGACGGGCTGTCCGTCCGGACCGCGTATCATGTCTGGATTTCCGTCCTCCCCGAGATCGGGCGAAGGGTCGTGCCAGCATGCGGACAAGATGAAGACGATGAAGAAGATACAGGTCAGCAGCGCTCCTATGGTTCGTACCGGTTTCCGCAATGATATCCTCCTTTTATAAGTTGATGGTTGTTTCAGTGGATGGTTGTTGCTGTTGTTGCTGTGGATGGCTGTTGCAGCAAACAGCTGAGCCGCTGCCCTGACAATCTCGATAGTACGCTGATCTCATCAAAGTAACACCAGGGTAATGCGTCATATTACCCTCTCCCCCATCAGGACCAACGCCATCGGCTGATTTCACCAAAAGAACACCGGGGAATTGCGCCGTATTACCCTTCCCCTCATTAGAACTACCATCATCGATCCAGCTTTGTTTAAGCAGAAAGGCAATGCCGAATGCTCAGTAATAACCGAGCGTGGCTGCCAATGAAATTAACTCTCCATGGATTTCCGGTACTATAGGACCCTGGTTCCGCTATTTCTTTGTTTTACCTGTTTCACAGCCATATGCGGACAAGAGATCCGCTATTGCAGGATTTAGAATGGAATCATTCGCGATTATGGTGCAATAACGGATCCTGTGTCCGTAAGATCCCCATAACGAGCCCATTTCGGCGAAATAGCGTATCCTCTGTCCTCATGATCAATATGAGGCTGATTTCACCAAAAGAACACCGGGGAATTGCGCCGTATTACCCTTCCCCTCATTAGAACTACCATCATCGATCCAGCTTTGTTTAAGCAGAAAGGCAATGCCGAATGCTCAGTAATAACCGAGCGTGGCTGCCAATGAAATTAACTCTCCATGGATTTCCGGTACTATAGGACCCTGGTTCCGCTATTTCTTTGTTTTACCTGTTTCACAGCCATATGCGGACAAGAGATCCGCTATTGCAGGATTTAGCGTGGAATCATTCGCGATTATGGTGCAATAACGGATCCTGTGTCCGTAAGATCCCCATAACGAGCCCATTTCGGCGAAATAGCGTATCCTCTGTCCTCATGATCTCAATATGAGGCAAACCCCAGCATGAAGCGGAGCCTCTTCTATACGCCATGTACCCAAAAGCGTGCCGAGTCCAGCCAAGTTTTAACCCGATTCGAGAAGTAGGGAGGAACTCAAGTCCCCCGTGATGGCCGGGACATCGATGGAAACGGTTGTACCCGTCCCTTGTACCGAATGCAATTGAATCCCGTCTGCTTCGTTGAAATAGTACTCCAACCGCTTTCTGATATTGTTCAGCCCATAGCCGCTCCCCCGGTACCCATCAGAATGAGAGACTTCTTCCCTCATTCCCGGACCGTCGTCACTCACGGTCAATCGCAATCGCCCACTGCGGACGCTGCCTTTTATAAGAATCCGCCCTTCCGTTTCGGTTTTTTCCAATACACCGTGAATGATGGCGTTCTCGACGATCGGCTGAAGCGTGATTTTCGGAAGCAAGCATGCCTCTGCTTCCGCCTCAACCTCGATTTCAAACCGGATTTTCCCTTTGAACCGCTTCTGCTGTATAGCTGCATACTTCTCACACAGTCGGAGCTCATCTATCAAGGGTACAAAATCCTCTCCTTTGTTCAGGATCAGCTTGTAATAGTCGGACAGAGCATAAACGACTTCCTGAATATTCTCTTTCTCGTCCTTCTGGGCCATCCACAGGATCATATCGAGGGTGTTATACAGGAAGTGCGGATTGATCTGGGACTGCAGCGCCTTGAGCTCGGCTCCTTTTTTTTCCTGGCCCAGGCGATATTGGTTGTCCATCAGCTCCCTCACGCTGTTGATCATATAATTGTAACTCGAAACTAAATGCCCTACTTCATCCTCTTGAGTTGCAATATCCAGGGTGTTTAACCGGCCTTGCCGGACCTGGCTCATCTTGTTCATCAACAAGAAAATGCGCCGTGTGATGGACTTGGTTACCGGTATAATGCATATCAATAAAGCCAAGCAAACGGCGCCGTAAACCAACAAGACTTGATAGCGTGCCTGGTTGACGGCTTGTGCCGCCGTATCGGCCGATAGGACGGAGCGCAGATACAGGTTGGTCGATCCTATGCCCGAGTCCCTAACCAAATATTCGCTATCTCCCGCAGTCATCGGCTCGAACCGCTCGCGGTTCATAGGTCTGGACAACGGCTGAACCCGATGCTCCATTCCGTCTTGTCCGCTGCTGATCACGACTTCTCCGTCATCGGTCTCCAGGTAAATAAGCTGCCCCGCGGACGTATTCATGACGTAGGATTGAAGCTGGCCGAGCTCGATCCGAACCGTAACGATACCTACCGGTCTAGATAAATCATGAACATTCCACAATACCCTGCCAAGCATGAGGTGCCTCGTTGACGGTGCAGCCTCGTCCTCAGCAAGGACCCACACCGCATTTCCTTCGGCGGCCATGATTTTCTTGGCCCATGGCAAAGCGGCCACGTTCCCGATCGGCCGGTACATGGTTGCTCCTTCTCCGGCAACAACAAAGTCATCATGGATATAGTAAATGATGCCGTTCATCTCGGTGTTGGTCTGCAAAATGCGGGTATAATCGGTAATTCGCTCAAACGCGGTCAGCTGTTCCCACACCTGCAAGCGATCCGGGTCTTTTGAGAAAACCTCGTTGATCTGCTCGTCGATCATGATCATGGACGAGATATCTTCGAGATGGGTGAACTTGGTCGACAGCAAGGACAAGGCCTGCTCGAAATTTTGATTGGCGGCATCATGCTGTTTGCTGATGATGGAATCCCGAAGCTCGCCGTAAATGGCGGCAAAGGTCACCACAAGTGGAATGATGCCGACCATTGCAAACAGGAACATCAGCTTTTTCCTTAACGATAAATTCCCGAGCCAAGCCTTGAACTTCATCCGGATCGCTTCCTTCGATATTCAACCGGCGTCAGACCGGTGGATGACTTGAATACTTTGGCGAAATAGCCCGGACTTGCATAACCGCACATTTTGGAGATATCAGCCATCTTGAAATGCTCTCCCGCTATCAAGCTTTTCGCCAATTCCAGCCGGTAATCATTCACGTACTGCTTCATCGTGGTCCCCGTCTCCTGTTTAAATAGAACACCCAGATGGGCAGTGGACAGATGCACATGATCGGCAATCTCTCTGATATCCAGGTCCGGATGGCTGCAATGTGCGGATACATACTTCATCACGGCTCGTATCACACTGGAGTAGATGGATGTCTCTTTCACTTCCTCTTGATAAGCAAGGCACATACCCAGAATGTACTCCTTAACCTCCTTCATCGTTTGGCATTGATTCAAATGCCGCTCGGTTTCGCGAAGCTGATAGACCTTGCCGGTTCGAAGCAGCATTCCGTTCTTCTCGTTTAAAATAGCGTGCGCAAAGGAAGCAAATAGCGATACAACCCCCTCTCTAAGCATGTATGGGCCGGCCATGAGCCGGTCGCAATACGATTCCATCCATGCTGCCAGTTCTTGAGGTTTATGCTTCAGGCAGTGATGGAATTCCAGATAGACATCCCCCGAGACGGTATGTTGTCCGAACAAGTTCGGCTCGAACGTTACGATCATGGACTCTGGGCGATAAAAGCCGGCCTCCAGAGCAAACACCGATTCTTGAAAGCTTCTGGGTACCTCATGCAGATCCGAGACGACGCAGCCCACGCCGATTCGAACGCCGGACTTGCGCCGGCATATCTGCTCTGCCACGTGAAGCACCATCCCGCGCTCATTCCGTTGGCGCAGCGGGATCAACAGGAGTTCCCTTCGCCGATCGAGCTGTTCGGTTAATGCCGTACCCGCATACGTTCCCCAATCGTTTTGCTCTGCAATCAAAGGTTCCATTGTCTTCCCTTCCAACCGGGATATGATGATGGATATATAACTCGTATCTGTTGGAAATCCAGCTTCTTCGCACATCTCTATTATTTCATCCTGGCTATGCCCCCCGGTTCGCAACGCAATTGCCAGCTTCCTGCGATTCATATCAACCTTCTGGTTCAACAGCGCCTCTCGTTCCTTGCGTTCGCGAATGTAGCCGATCGTCCTCCCGATGGCCTTCTCCATTTCCTGAAGCTTAATCGGCTTCTCCACATAGTCCACGGCCGCGAGACGAATCGCGCTTTTCATGTAAGCCACCTCCATATATCCGCTAATGAAAAGCAGCTTGCACTCAGGGCAGACGGCAGATAATCGCTCCGCAAATTCAATGCCGTTCAGCTTGGGCATTCGAACATCGGTAATGACAATCTCGGGTTGTTGGGCCGCTGCCATCTGGAGCGCCTCCGAGCCGTCTTCTGCCTGGAGAATCTCTTGTATGCCCAGCCGCCTCCATTCGATCGCCTCAACGAGGCCCTCCCTTGTGTAAACGTCGTCGTCGGCAATCAGCACTTTCATCGAATGGCCCCTCCCGTCTATTCATAAGTTCGGCAGAATCATAAAGATAACGCTTTCAATTTATCGAATGGCTCCAAAATTCCATGCCCTCTTGTCCGTATTTTATATCAACCAGGCTCACTTTAGCTACTATATAAACGGCTTTCGATTCTATCGTTATTGCCTAAACAGTATGACTAGGATAAACAAAAGCCGCCATTCGGCAGCTGTTCATTGACTCCTTTAAAGGTTGGTGATGGTTCCCTTTGTTCAATTGCAGAACCCGCTCATAAACGCCAACGATCCAGTCGGGATCCGCATCTGGAAACAGTCCCTCGTCCAGGATATGTCTGGACAGGAAAAACGTCTCCAACGGTTTGGTCGGATAGGTTCCCGCTTCTAGCTTATCGGCAATATTCAAGCAGTGCATAGTCATGTATCCCGATCTGCAGCGAAGTACGCTTCACGATGTTCTCTGCGTTTTTATCGCTGATAAAGGCCATCCATTGGTCGGCCTCCTGTTTCATTTCGTTCAAACGTGTTTCCAGTGTCTGATCCATGTTCCACTATACTCCTTTATATCATTTCGTATTGTTCTTCACTTGCTCTAACTTGCCAAAATCTAAAAATCTTAATGCCTTGTTCAGGCTATTGCTAAAACATCGTCGTGCTGGATGCTTCATTGATCAATGATCTGGTCGAAGCCGTACTTAAACCATCACGTTAAACTGTCGACCAGCCTGTCGATCCACGCCAATTCGCCTTGAACCTGGGAGACCGAATACCGCAGAACCTCGTCCCGGAACAACTCGTCCCCGCCTTCATTCCGTCTTCTCTCGATATCGGACAGCAGCTCCTCCAAGTCCTTCTTTCTCCTATGTAATATCCGCATCCGGTCCTCCTTAGAAATACGATCGAACAGGGACACTCTAACCATGAATTCGATTTGATGTTTTGCATCTTTTTCAGTGAATTCGTTAATGAGATTTGCGATTTTTCCCCTCCCTGTTTCTGTAATTTCATATACATACTGATTCGGTCTGCCTTCCTGCTCATTTCGATGTTTACGAACAAATCCCTCCTCCGTAAATTTTCGCAATGTCGGGTATAACATGTTGTGATTGACGTCCATCAAATAACCGAGATCCTTTTGTATTTCTTTTTTTATTTCATACCCGTGTTTCGGGGATTTCTCGATTTGGATCAGAATGAGAAGTTCAAGATACATGATCGTTCAGGCCTTTCGTCGACGGATTTGTCAAAACCGCTGCAGATTTAACAGCACATCTCTAGCGTATATGTTCAACCAAAATCCGACAAGGAAGAATATAAACAGAACTTTGGACATGGGTCATTGGAAACTATGACCAGTTACAACATTATGTTAAATTAACATATGTTATATTACACTGGCATTGGAGGGAATGTAATGAATCATGAGATCATCTCCTTAGAGGAAATCACGCAATTCCATTCACCGACCGAAGAATTCAATCCTTATGATTGGTACAAACACAAATTGCAGCATGAGCCCATCGTTTATAATCAGGCGACCCAAACCTGGAACGTCTTCCGGTACAACGACGTCAAGAGGGTTCTCAAGGATCATGAATATTTCTCTAGTGTAAGAACGCGGACGATGATCAGCGTTGGCGCCGACAATGACGAAGGCCAGAAAATGAGCAAGATTAACCTGCAATCAGACCCCCCGGAACACCAAAAAAGCCGTGCCTTAATATCGGCCGCTTTCACCCCACGCAGCTTGAAGCTCTGGGAGCCGCGCATTCAAGAGATTGCAGACCAGCTTCTGCAGGAAATGGGAGACGCCAACGTCATTGACATCGTCCAACATTATGCCAGTGCACTGCCGACGATCGTCATCGCGGATCTGCTCGGAGTCCCTTCCGAAGACCGGTTATTATTCAAGGAATGGGTAAACCATCTGTTCCTTCCCCTGCCTAAAAACCATTCGGAAGATGTACAAGAACTGAAACGTCAAGCTGCCAAGGAATATTACAACTATCTCTATCCTCATATCGTCCAAAAAAGAGCCAATCTCGCGGACGATATCATCTCTGACCTCATCCAAGCCGAGGTGGACGGGGATCGGTTATCGGACGATGAGATCGTCAGAACGACGATGTTTATCCTGGGTGCAGGCATTGAAACGACGACTCATCTGCTAGCCAACACGTTTTATTCCTTCTTATATGACAACAACCAAATTTACGGGGAAATCCAGGCTAACCGCGAGCTTCTTCCCAATGCCATCGAGGAAATGCTCCGCTATCGGTTTAACATTGCCAAAATGGATCGAACCGTCAAACAGGACAATCATGTTCTCGGCGTGGATATGAAACGAGGGGATCTCGTCGTCGCCTGGATGAGTGCTGCCAATATGGATGAAGAGGTATTTGAGGATCCCTTCACCTTGAACATCCACCGTGCCAATAACAAAAAGCATTTAACCTTTGGGAATGGCGCTCACTTCTGCCTGGGCGCTCCGCTGGCACGGCTGGAAGCGAATATAGCGATAAGCAGGTTCATGGATTTCTTCCCGCGCATTGAACCGATTCCTGAATTTAAACTGGAAGATAACCTGAGTCCTTCCGCGGCAGGACAAATGTTAACTCAGCTACCTATCCGTGTTCATCGGTAAGGCTGGCCTGTATCAGTTCACTAGGTACAATCAAAAAAAGCCCTGCACAGCAAGGGCTCATGGTATCGGGAGACCCTGTCTGTTTCTGAAATGACAGGGTCTCTCACTTTTTAGGAAATAATGAAAATTATTCTCTGGTTGACCTCTCGGGTTCATAGCATCGTCCGGTGCAATTCCTCCCCTAACAAAAAGCGAACCATGTCGAAAATGACCTTTCGAAGTATTACCTTCACACGGGGTACGCACTCACTGTATCTCTGGGATCGCCTTATTACTTATCAGGGTTGCCCAGGTAACGCGTTCCCTCCACTTTCCTTCTTCTGTCGAAGCATCTGCCGATAAGCACCAGGCGTCATGCCAAGCTTGGCGCTAAACAGGCGCGTCATGTAGTTGGAATCTCGGATTCCCACGCGTTCCGCGATCTCGGAAATGCCAAGCACCGTACCTCCAAGCAGTTTCTTGGCCTCCTCCAGGCGCAGGTACAGCACGTACTGCAGGGGTGTTTTGCCGATATGCATCTTCATGCATCTGGCGATATAACTCGCTTGGAAGTGGAGCTTTTCCTCTAGCGAGGCCCGTTCAAACGGCTCCTTCCAATGTTCGTTTAAATAGGCTGCGGCAGCTTGGGCCAGCCGGACGGAAGGCTCCGGCTCGGACGTCCGAGCGCAGCCTGCCTGCAGCGCGGCAAACAGCTCGGTCAGCAAAAGGTGGAGCTGTAGCGCATTTTCTCCATTCAGTCTGTTGTGGGTATCGTTCAATCCGCGCAGCATCGGCTCCACGGTTTGCACCTCGACGGATGCAAACTTCGGCAAGTACATGCGCTGCTGCGATGAGGGCTCAACGTCTTCGACCGTGCCTTTGGATAGCAGGCTTGTCCAGGGAATATCCTCCTGCAGGATGTGCACGGCCGGATGCCCATGGATGAAATGCACCCAATAAATCTCCGTATGCTCCGAGCAGGCTCGGTGCCCGACATGCGGCAGCCCCGCTTCCAGCACCAGCAGCTTTCCCGCGCCGACCTCATACTCCGTCTGTTCCTCCCTCATATAGAGCGTTCCTTTTGTGACCAGCAGCAGATCATAAACGCCGAAGGTACGAGCGAAATGCCTGTCTCCCGGCTTCCATACGGCATGTCCGGCCGTTACGAATTGCGGCAGGGGCGGTATGGCGAATTCTAAGCACAGCACGACCATTCCCTCCTCTTCGCAAGTTCATTTTGTGCTAATTAAAGTCTATATTATCACTGGTTGCCCGCATGAAAAAGAGGTACATTTGATGACGAGTAACCGCTCTCATAAAGCGACTAAGGAGGCTGTTTACGCATGCGTTATCGTCAGGTTCATCTCGACTTCCATACATCCGAGGCCATTGCCGGCATCGGAAGCCGTTTTTCAAAATCCCAGTTCCAGAACATGCTGCGTGCCGGGCACGTCGATTCCATCACGGTGTTTTCAAAATGCCATCACGGCTGGGCATACCATCCGAGCGAAGCCAATGAAATGCACCCGCATCTCTCATTCGATCTGCTGGGCGAGATGATTGCTGCCGCCCACGAAATCGACGTCAAAACGCCGGTGTACTTATCCGCGGGACTGGACGAAAAGCTGGCGCGGCGCCATCCCGAATGGCTGATCCGCGACGCGGAAGATCGTACGCGCTGGGTGAAAGATTTCATGACGCCCGGCTACCACGAGTTTTGCTTTAATACGCCTTACCTGGACATCTTGATTGAGCAAATTCGTGAGGTAGTTTCCAGATATGATGCGGACGGCATTTTCCTTGATATCGTCGGGACCCGTAAATGCTGGTGTCAGCATTGCGTGGCTGCGCTGCGATCAGCCGGTCAAGACCCTCGCGATGAAGCAGCCGTTGCCGCCCTGGGCGAGGCGACTTACCTGAACTATGCCCGCCGCGTTCGGGAAACGGTGGACGAGATCAAGCCCGGTCTTCCGGTTTTCCATAACAGCGGCCATCAGCGTCGCGGCCGCCGCGACCTTGCCCATGTCAACAGTCATCTGGAACTGGAATCGCTGCCGACCGGAGGCTGGGGTTACGACCACTTTCCGCTGTCCGCACGCTATGCGCAGACGCTTGGCATGGACTATCTCGGCATGACGGGCAAATTCCATACCTCCTGGGGCGAATTCGGCGGTTACAAGCATCCGAACGCGCTGCGCTTCGAAACGGCGCTCAGTCTTGCCCACGGCGCCAAGTGCTCAATCGGCGATCAGCTTCACCCTTCCGGCCTGATGGATGAAGCGACTTACGCCTTGATCGGCACCGCCTATGCGGAGGTAGAAGCGAAGGAGCCATGGTGCAGCGAAACATCTTCAGTGGCGGATATCGCTGTCTTGTCGCTGGAGGCTGCTTGGGAGGCTTGTCCCGAAGCACGAAAGTCTGAAGACCGTAACAATCTGGCGGATGCCGGAGCTGTACGCATTCTGACCGAAGGACATTACCTGTACGACATCGTGGATGCCAGTGCTGATTTCAGCCTCTACAAAGTGCTCATTTTGCCGGATGATGTGCCGGTATGGCCGGCATTGGGAGAAGCTATACGCGCTTTTACCGCGAGCGGCGGCAAGCTTCTGGCCACGGGTCGCTCAGGTTTGGATCCGGACGGCAGCGCATTTGCGCTTGATCTTGGACTGAACTGGAGAGGCGCCAGCCCTTACCGTCCGTCATATTTCCGTCCGGACTTTACTCCAGGGCCCCTTCTCCCTGCTTCATTTGTCATGTACAGCGAAGGACAGCAGGTTGAACTGAACGGTGGTCGTGCGCTTGGCAGCCGGGAGAATCCGTACTTTAACCGGGACGTGTTCACGTTCTGCTCGCATCAGCACACGCCAAGCGCGGGGGAGGACAGCGGACCCGGCATGATCGAAAGCACAAGCGGTATTTATATCGCTTGGAATGTGTTCGGCGACTACGCGGACAATGGACATCTCATTCTGAAAGAGATGGTATTGCATGCTCTCGCCCGGTTCCTGCCGCAGCCTTCCTTGAGCTGCGATTTGCCGGCACGAGGCATTGCGACGCTTCAGTATCAGCAGGGCGAGAAACGCTACATAAATCACCTGCTATATGCGACCCCTGTGTTGAAGGGGCGTGTTGAAGTCATTGAAGACATCGTTCCGCTGCGGGATGTTTCCGTCGGCTTGCGTCTCCCGTCCCAGGCTTCGGTTAAACGGGTCTATTTAGCTCCCTCGATGGAGGACCTTCCTTATACAGTCAATAATCAAGACGAGATTAACTACACGGTTCCTTATTTGGATAATCATCAAATGGTTGTGTTGGAGCTGGCGTAGTGATCCTTCCTGCCATAGATGAGTGATGGCAAACAACTCTGCCTTGAGGAATAGCCGCAGTCCCCGGACTGCGGCTTTTTCCTTTTACTATCTTTTATTGCATCGCAAGAAAGGACGGTTTACATCTGATCGAGAGGTTACTCAGGATCAGTTAGCGGTAGAGTCAACATGGTTCCCTGCCAATTAGCTGTTATGTTTTCCACACTTCGTTACATACCGGTACTTTATCCAGCCAAAGGAATGACCATATTCCAGGTGCGGGTGAAATCCCAGGCTCGCGGACCCGCACCGGTGGCTGCATATCAACGGGTTGGGACTCCGTCTTCAAATTATTATGCTTCTCTTATCCAGTCTCTGTACCTTCAGCTGCAATCTAAGCGCATTCGCAACAACAATCACGGAGCTTGCCGCCATGCCGATGCAAGCGATGCGCGGATCCAAATAACCGCATGCGGCCAATGGTACGGTAACGGCGTTATATAACAGAGCAAACAGCAAATTCTGATGAACGTTCCGCATCGTTTGGCGGCTCCACCTATACGCATCGATGATGTTGAATAGCTTGTTTCCGATCAATACGATGTCGCCGGCCTGTTTAGCGGCGTCCGCTCCCCCGCCCATTGCCATGCCGACATCTGCCACGGCTAGCGCAGCCGCATCGTTTATGCCATCGCCAATCATCGCAACGGAACGCCCTTGATGTTGAAGCTCGCGGATGAACGCCAGCTTGTCTTCAGGAAGCATGCCTGCGCGCATCTGATCAATCCCGGCCGCGGCAGCCACCGCCACAGCGGCCTGCTCCTCATCGCCCGTTACCATCCACACATCGGCTCGGCGCTTTAACTCCTGTACAATCTTCCGGGCGTCTTTTCTAAGCTTGTCAATCAATACAAGCGATCCGATGCACTTCCCGTTCACGGCGACATAAATCCTGGTATAGCCGGGGTGGTCTGGAGGACTCTCCGGCTGTATGCCCTGCTCCAGCAGCCATCTTCGATTTCCCACGCATACGTGCTCACCTTTGACATAGCCTTCCATCCCTTTCCCAACCCGCTCTTGAAATTTCTGGGTTTCCAAAATGGGGGAATGTTTGTCTTGGGCAGCTCGTACAATGGCTTGTGCTAACGGGTGAGCGGACCGGGAAGCCACCGCAGCCGACATGGATAGCGCGTAGGCAGCTTTGGTGCCGTCCGCAGTGTAAATCGCCGTAAGTTGAGGCGTTCCTTCCGTCAACGTGCCGGTCTTATCCAACAATACGACATCCGTTCGGCGCAAACTCTCCAGAGAACGGCCGTCTTTGAATAGAACGCCTCTTTGGGCGGACGAGCCGGTTGCGATCAGGATGGATACCGGCGTAGCTAACCCGAGCGCACAGGGACAGGCGATTAACAATACAGACAGAGCGTGGCGCATGGCCGTTTCGGATGCACCGGGAGATTGGGAAAACCAGAGCCACCCCGCATAGGTAAGCGCAGCACAACCGATCATCATGGGAACAAAAATCGCCGCTATACGATCTACGGTTCGCTGAATGGCCGGTTTCCCCTGCTGCGCCGACTCGATTAGCCCAATCATTTGTGACAGGCGGGTTTCGTCATGATATTTATCAACCACGATGTCCAAACTTCCGATCAGACAACGCGTGCCGGCGTAGACTCGATCTTTCATGCCCTTTGCCACCGCTGTACTTTCACCTGTCAGCATAGATTCATCGGCATCCGCCGATCCCGACTGAACAAAGCCGTCAATGGAGATCCATTCCCCCTGATTCACCCGGATGCGGTCTCCGATCTGCACCTGATCCGCTGAAAGCCATTCTTCCCCATGACTGCGTAAGACTCGAACCCGTTTAACCTGAAGCTCATATAAGGCACTAAGCTGTTTCAATGCTCTGCCTTTGGCCATGGTCTCAAGCCACTTGCCCAGCAGAACCGCGGTCATCACCATCGCAATCGTATCAAAATAAAGCGTTGGATGCGTGAAGCTGTCCCGGGATTCAAACATGACATAGTGGCTGTAGAAATAAGCCACCGAGGTACTTAACGCAACGAGAGTATCCATGTTTGCCGTACGATGGATCATGGCCTGGTAAGCTCCGTAATAGAAAGGATACCCTACGCCAAACTGAAGCAAGGTAGCGAGCAACCATTGAAATACAGGTTCCATCAACAAATTCGGTATCCATTGTGCAGGCCAATCGGCAACATGCGCCATCATCGCCCATATGAGCGGCATGGATAAACAAGCGGCAATGATAAACCGGATGCGATAAGCTCCCGTCTCCGCATCGATCCCTGCCTGCGGATGCGACAGCCTGTCGGTTGCACCATAGCCAAGTTTTTCGATTTTTCCCATGATCTTCTCTATTCCAATTTGCGTCGGTTCATAATGAATCGTGGCCTGAGATAAGGCGAGGCTCACACGGACAGATTGAATGCCTTGCACCTTACGAAGGACTTTCTCGATCCGGGCTGCACAAGCCGTGCAAGTCATGCCCGTCACTTGGATTTGATGCAGCTTCACAACGATTCCTCCCACCCTCTGCTTATTTCTGACTCGCTTGTCCATACATTGTATGAAAATACACGTAACATCAGAATGGCTAAGAAGGGCCACCGATAGCGATTTTATGCCTGAAAGAGTATGCAGTAACCATAAAAGCCGCCAATTTGGCGGCTTCATATGCGCAAATATTCTTGTTCTTTTAACATCAACCACATGTTGAACCTGATACCGAGACAAAGATTGAGATGATCTATTTAGTCAATGATCGCCGGGATAATGCGTTCTTTAATCAGTGTCCATCGATCCCGAGGATTGACGGTAAATGCTGATGCAATGGCTACGACCAAGTCTTGCTTCGGAATGCAGCAAATGATATTGCCTCCATCGCCTACTGCCGAGTACGCAGATACTCCGTCCTCATCGCGCAACCACCATAGATATCCATAATGGTTGGAATTCATCGCCGTTGATTGGTCAATCCATGCCCCCGATATAATGGGCTGATTGTCCCATGTGCCGCGGTTCAGATAAAGAAAGCCGAAACGAGCCATATCTCGAGGACTTAACGTAAGCCCCCACCCTCCAGTGGAGTTGCCAGCCGGATCTTTAACCCATCCCCTGACGTCTTTTCCGAATAAATCATCAAATCCGAATGAATTCATGTCATAATCCGGAATTTCGTTCATGCCGATCGGTTTAAACAAGTGTTCGTTAGCAAACGCGCGGGCACTTTTACCTGTGCTGCGAGTTATGACAGCTGAGAGGAGATGTACCCCTGCTGTAGAATACTTAAATGCTCCGAGACTTCCACCGATGCCCAGCATATTCAGCGTATAATGAACCCAATCCGATTGCATGCACAGTTTGTCCAGTGGTTCGTGCCAATCCTCAAATGG
The DNA here is from genome assembly GCF_056173265.1 of Paenibacillus sp. QJM3NY_38. Classification (NCBI taxonomy): domain Bacteria; kingdom Bacillati; phylum Bacillota; class Bacilli; order Caryophanales; family Paenibacillaceae; genus Paenibacillus; species Paenibacillus sp. QJM3NY_38. The sequence continues at coordinate 3,474,666 of NZ_CM149665.1, read as the reverse complement.
ATAGGGAGCCGTCATCGTGAGCAGATGGCGTAACGTTATTTCCCGTTGTTGTCGAGCATCAGCTCTAGGTTCATATTCTGGAAAAAAATCAAGCACCTTCTGATCTGCATGTTGTATATAGCCCGCATCTATAGCAATGCCAATGAGAGCGGATATGATACTTTTCGTAACCGATGCAACATGGTGCCGATCCTCCGGGCCATACCCATGATCATATTTTTCATAAACGATAGCTCCGTGTCGAACCACGACTATGCCATGAATATCGGGATAATCGCTTTTGATCCATGTGTCCAGCCCTGAAAGCTTGTCAGCGTCCATTCCCACCGTCGCCGGGGCTAGAGTTTGCCATAATGTCGTTGGCCAGCAGCTTCTATTCATAATAGATACCTCGCAGAATTCGTTATTTAAGCTATATGGTATATGTAAATCTCTTATTTTTTGGTCACGGGGAAATACACCTCGGTAACCAATTCCTCGGCAGTCAAGGCCTGATAGGGGTCGGTTACATAAACTTCATAGGGCGATTGAGTCAATGAATATCCTTCATCTTCTATCCATTCTCTCAGTTTGGCATATACCGATGTCAAATTGGAATAAGCCCCCTTTAAAACAGACCTCGCGCAAAGGCCCCCGCACAACACTCTCGTTCCCTTTACAGCCTCCCTGACCGGGAGGGCGAACTCGGTGTCATTGCCTGCAGGATGAAATTCCGGACTGTGATATATCGTCATGGGTGTTCCAACCAAGGTAAGTTGCTCCCTGGCAATCTTTTCGTACAAACTGCTGTAATACCCGCCGTATCCTAAAGCATAGTCATCTCTGCTCATCATCTGACGCATGTAAAGGATATTCATTGCTTCTGTTTCAACAAGCTGTACTTCGATATCATCCAGATATGACATCAGATGCATGCCCTGCTCCAGATTCAAGATATCCTGGTTCATTTGTTTTAGGATATATTCATACGTGTCTAACTTCTCCTGAATATCCCTACGTTTGCGATGAAGGGCGAAGCGAAGCTTCTCTTCGGATGGATCCGCTTCCTCGTCCAGAATCTCCTTGATTTCTTCCAGCGAAAAATGATAAGACTTCAAACGGTTAATATAGAGCATTTTCTTTAATTGACTAATGGAATAATATCGGTAACCGTTTTCCGGATTGATCTGGTCCGGATGAATTAATCCGATCTCATCGTAATATCGAAGTGTCTTGGTAGATACTTCGCATATTTTGGAGAATTCTCCAATCGACAGCAAAGGTTCACCTCTTTTCTGGTTTATCGCTCTTGGTTCAAGATCACTATACACCTTGCCCTAAGGGCAAAGTCTACAGCCATTTTATAAGGATGATTATGATCTGAACCGTCCCCGCTATCATTGAGGAGTACCCTCCGGAATTGTACCGGTGTTTAGCCAGTGGTTCACAACCCGATTAAACAGCGCGGGATCAGCAAGCGGTATGCCGTGCCCAACACCGGGAAAGATGATCCCGTCAGCATTTTCGCTCAGCTGCACGAGATCTTCAGCCGACTTTTTAACACGGCCTCTCTCCTTCTCCCCAACCGTAACCAATAGCTTCGTTGTGGATTCTTGAATCCGCGGAGAGATTGAATAGGACATATTCTCCTTCAGCACTGAAACCAGCATCTCCCGCTTCATATGCAGTGTTTCCGCGTAATACTGTTCAAAATCAACCTCATTCACATACAGCGTGCTTGCCTGCCATCTGGAAAACCATCTGTATCTTGTTAATGGGAAACTTATTCGAACGGAAGGTTCAATCAGCTTAAGCGCTGTCGGCATCGGCCTCAGCAATGCGCTGTTTACGATGGCGTAATCAATAAGGCCGGGTCGCTGACATATCATCTCTACGAGAATTTGCGCACCTAGTGAAAAGCCGAAGACAACAATCTCCCGTCCATCAGCTTTGGTCGAAATGACCTCGTTAAGCTGCTCCGCGGTGCGGCTTATGGAAAAAGGCGGATTGCCGGTGCTGCGCCCATGTCCGGGCAAGTCAGGTATCAGGCAGAAGCTGTTTTCAAAAAAGGAAATCTGCTTGCTCCACATCCATCCGCTTACACCGCCGCCATGCAAGAAAACGAACATCGTTGCTGCCTGCTTATTTCCGCTCTCCTTAATGTATAGATTCAGTTTCCTCATCCCCCAGTCACCTCTATATTTATACTATTATAAAATAACAAGTATAAATTTTGATAGTATATTACCTAAATGTCACAAATTAATTGTACTAATTAAAAACATTGGTATAAAACCATCAATTTCGCTCTCGGTTATTCTATCTCCCCTGGACCAAAGTCGAGGCCTGGTTCCCTCCGAAGAGCCAGTTAAAACTCATTCTGCGGACCGTTCTTCCATCTCCCTCCATCGTCTACCATGAAGTGGAAATCAAATACGATTGACAAGGAGAGGAACCCATGAAGCCAAATAAACAAAACAAATCCAGAACCATTCGTGTCCTGGCAGCCTCCGTACTGTCCGCTAGCCTGCTGGCTTTCCCTGCCGATATCTTTGCCGATACAGTTAAACCCGCCTCAAGTACAGCTTTAACACAGCATACGGGAGCACCGGTACTGAGTGCCAAAGAAGTCAAGGCGTTCACCGACGCCTATTTTGCCAAACCCCAGGTTTCGGACATGCTGGCTGGTGCGCTTGTTGTGGTCGTAAAAGACGACAAGGTGCTGCTGAATACGGGCTACGGCTATGCCGACCTTGAATCCAAGAAAAAGATTGACCCCGATCGAACCTTGTTCCGCATGGCCTCGATATCCAAATCGATAACCGCGACGGCGGTCATGCAACTGGTAGAGGAAGGGAAGATCGACCTGAAGCAAGACATAACCCATTATATGCCGGATGTTAAAATCACCAACAACACCGGGACACCCGTCACCGTTGAGCATTTATTGACCCATACGACAGGCTTCGACTTTACGGACGACTACTCGCTTCCGCAGCATATCATTCAGAAGGGCGAGGTGCCGCTTGCCGACTTTATCCGGTTAAATGCACCGGCTGTGGTTCGCACGCCAGGAGAGGTTTACCGCTACGATAATCTTGCCTCCTCCATGCAGGGCTACATTGTCGAGCGGGTATCAGGAGAACCGTTTGAAGATTATGTAAAAAAGCATATTTTCACCCCGCTACAAATGGAGCACGCTGCATTTCGGATGGATGAGGATATCATCGCAAACCTTGCGACTGGCTACAATGCCGAACGTCATCCGTTTAAGCCGTACCAAAACATACCTACCATCGCGCCGGAAGGCGGCATGTTCGCCACCGGTACCGATATGGCCAATTTCATCACTGCCCATCTAAATAAGGGTCATTCGGATCTTCTCGAATAATGAAGGAAGAGACCATGCGTTTGATGCATCAGACGCATTATGATGCAGCTGGTCTTCCGTTGATGTCATACGGTTTTGAGTCGTTTATGCACACCAGCCATAACGGCCAAACCCTGATTGGCAAAGGTGGCGATTTGGATGGCTATCATTCCTGGCTTTGGCTCCTTCCCGACCAGAATGTCGGAGCCCTGATCGTTGTTAACAGTGACGCGAGCACATCGATCCGCGCCGAATATTTCACCGCATTTATGGATCATTTTTATCCGAAGAAGCAGGTTCAGCCGAACGACTTCCCGCTTAATCAGGAGCAGCTCAAGAAATTCGAGGGCATGTTCAGAAGTTTGAGAACACCGATTATCGCCACACAGGTGAAGGCCGGCCAAGGTGAGTTATTGGTCTCGGATGCATTGGGCGAACATAAACTCACGCCGGTCGGTCCGCTGCGATTCGTAGATGAGAACGGTACGCCTGCCGCCTTCAAGGAAGATGATAACGGCAATGTGGCGTATATGTATTATACGGCGATAGACAGCATGTCCGAGAAGCTAGCGGAGCCTGCTGCGTACAGCGACGTTCCGGAAGAGAATCCTTATGCCAAGGATATCTACTTCATGCAGTCCCTCAAGGCTTTTGGAGAGAATGAGCAATCCACCTTCCAACCGAATGAACCGATTACGCGGGCAGAGTTTGTCAGTGTTATCAGCCGTCTGGCCGGGACGAAGCCTAGCGAAAGCGCGAGTTCGTTTAAGGATATGCAAGGGCACCCTCTCGCTGGTTATGTGCAGAATGTCGCGGACATGGGAGGTGTCACGGGCACACCAGCCCAGAACTTTGAACCGGATCAGCCGATCACGCGCCAAGAGGCAGCTGCTATAATATGGCGTGTGGCACAAAACACGCTTGACGCCAAGGCGGTTCCGGCCAAACTCAGCTCAAAACCGGCTGCATGGGCAGACGAAGCCGTACAGTTCATGGTCGGATCCGGGATGCATGGACCCGAGGTGACAACGGACGCAAACGGGGCCGCCGATTACCGACCGTCCGACAAACTTCTGCGCAAGGAAGCTGCCGCCATCTATGCGAGACTGATTCAACAAGCTTTTGGTTTTTAATGAAAGAGACACCGAAGTTGGTCATAACCCTGTTAAGTTGACGCGAATAAAGTGACATCTTTAAGCTGCGACCGTTTCCCGGAACTCCAATGGGAAGTGGTCGTTTAGTTTTTCTGAACAGTCTCCGTGAGTTTGCAGAGTTTGCACTCCCCCGCACGAACGTAGATAATATCCTTGACCCGTTTTTTTAGCTGCGTGTCCGACTGAAAGTTTTTTGTTAGCACGTCCTTTATTCCCATGAAAAAATCCCCTCCGGCAGACAACATGTAAAGCCATCTTAACAGATGTCTTTTTTCGTTGTCTGCCATGAGGGGAGAATACCAATTCGGGGTGTCTTCTCTTCAAATCATCGATTCTATTGTGATCAACTTTATTCCAGCTTGAAGTTTCCAGAGCCCGTGCGAACTTTCAGCACTATGTCGCCATTGCCGAACTTCCCCTTCAGTCTGCCTTCGTCTTCGTCTTTTACCTCATACTGTATTCCGTCCCACTCGACTTTCCCTTCACCGGAGCTTCCTTGATAATCAACTTCCAGGGAGGATGGCTCTTGAGCCAAATCGATGGTTACGTTCCCGCTTCCGGCACGGAGGTCGGTATTATGGATCAACCGCTCCGATTCCAGGTGTATGTTTCCAGAGCCTGTATTTCCTTGTACGGCCGACTCTCCGTCTTTCAGTTCCACGTCGCCGCTTCCATTCTGAAAGTTCAACGTTGTGGCATGGTAGCGTTCCGCCTCTATAGTGCCGGAGCCTGATTCCAACATGAAGGATTCGGCTTCAATCTCCGTTGCCTCAATATCACCACTGCCGGTATACACCGTAAGTGAACCTGCATTTACTTCCTGAATATTGATATTCCCGCTGCCTGCCTTAACGGTGACAGCATCTCCACGCATATTTCCGATCTCGATATCGCCGCTTCCACTTTCGATTTGGGCCGCAGTCCATTGCTTTTCCGGTATTTCCACGGATAAAACGATATCCATAATATTCACGCCAAACTCAATACCGTCAGGAACATCAACCCCGATTTCCAACGTATCTCCGCTCGGCTCGACCTTCAATTTCACTTGGTCTGCATTTTTCGTGCTTACCTTTCCGTTCAACCGGATTTTAATCTCGTCTGCATTTCCTTTTGTGATTTCAATGTCGGAGCTTCCAGTCTGTAGGGACAAATCCCGGAAATCATCAGCGGCCAATGTTTTCTCTTCATTAATTTTTTTGGTCTTAAAGGAAAATCCGAATTGAACATCCGAAAAAATGTTCATCGGGTTCATCGTAAAGAGCAACAGCAGTACGCCGGCCACTACGATCAATATACCTGTTTTCTTTTGCATAATGTGTTCCCATTCCTTCCGTCGTCCCTTTTTGTCTCTCTCCTGCCAAATCCTGAAGTCCTATTCAGTATAGCATCCATTTAGAGACTTGAGCATTGGTCCCGCGAATGAGACGGGAACCTCGACTTTAGTCCAGTATAGCTTAGCCGGAGTGAACGACAAAACAGCCAGTCCGCACCCGGCTGGCTGTTCTCGTCGCTATCCCAACGCCACATCAAGAATCATCATCAATACAAAACCGAACATTAAACTCATGGAAGCCAAATCCTTATTCCCTTTTTCTTGCGAACTTGGAATAACCTCTTCGGCTACAACAAAAATCATCGCACCTGCCGCGAAACTCAATGCGTAAGGGAGCATGGGTTCAATAAAGGCGACGGCTACCGCGCCGATTACCGCGGCAATGGGTTCCACCATACCCGAGAACTGTCCATAGAAAAAGCTTTTTCTCTGAGACATTCCGTCACCTCGTAATGGCATGGAAACTGCAACGCCCTCCGGGAAGTTTTGAATACCGATGCCCAAGGCCAGTGTCAAAGCCCCCACCAGCGATGCTTCAGTTCCTCCATTGGCAAGCGCACCGAATGCGATCCCGACCGCTAATCCCTCCGGAATGTTGTGGAGGGTAATTGCGAGTACCAGAAGCGTACTCCGTTTTCTCACTTTGGGGTTATATCCTTCCGCTCCTCCAATCGGAGAATTGGGATGAAGATGGGGTAATACCTTATCGATTCCCCATATAAAGACTCCACCTAGCAAAAATCCAAAGGCAGCCGGAAACCAGTTTCCAATCGCATTGCCTTCCGACATCTCGATGGCTGGAGCCAATAAGGACCAGTAACTGGCCGCAATCATGACACCGCCGGCAAAACCCAACATACTATCCAGCAGGCGCTGGTTCAATGTTTTTGTAAAAAAAACAAGAGCCGCCCCTAACGCCGTCATTCCCCAAGTAAACAAGGTGGCTAGTAATGCTTGGATAATGGGATTGAATTTCATAAAAAAATCTACCATTAAACAAGAACTCCTTTATGAAAAAAATATGATACCAGATAATATCTCCGAATATAGACCTTACATACATTTAACGGTTATTCAGAGAGTGATCTAGAAATTATGTACCCGTGAGAGTTCATTCTAATGCAGCCAGTGCAAATTATTATATATCATAATATGCGATTATGGTTGTCTTTTATTTTTCAGAAAACCCTACAATCTAGAATCTACGTTATCCTCCGCCAACACTCACCTTTTGGTAAGTACCTGTACTAAAAGTGCATACTTACATAATTGCAGTGCGCGCTTTATACTCAAGAAAATCAATCATGCTCAAGGAGGATACATCATTGAAAACACTTGTTATCGTTACACACCCAAACCTGGAAACATCCGTCATTAATAAGCGGTGGGTAGAAGAACTCCGACAATACCCGGAAAAATATACGGTACACGAATTGCATAAGGTTTACCCCGACGGAAACATTGATGTGCAACAAGAACAACAGCTTATTGAATCGCATAGCCATCTCGTTCTGCAGTTTCCGATCTATTGGTTTAATTGCCCACCACTCCTCAAGAAATGGCTTGACGATGTTTTTGCTTATGGTTGGGCTTACGGTTCAAGAGGCGATAAATTAAAGAATCGGAAAGTGGCTTTAGCTGTATCCGCCGGCATCAAGAAAGAAGATTATCGGGAAGACGGAAGGTATCGCTACACGCTTGCCCAGATCCTAACTCCTTTTGAAACGACCTTCCTGTACTGCGATGCAGATTATCGTTCGTTCTTTGCCTTTTATGGACAAGAGGCTGCTCCTGGCGGCAACACGCCTGACATGGACCTATCGCCTCCTGATAACGCACTGGATATAAGTGCACGTGACTATTTGAAGTTCATAGACAACATGTGATTAATAAACCGAATGAAGCCGTTAAAAAAAGAAGTATTTCCTTGTTCAGGAAATACTTCTTTGAATATAACAAAACATCATGCTTCCAGTTGCACAGCTTCCATAGCCGGCAAACTGTTTTTCTCTCCCCACTCGCACATCATATGTAACACAGGAATGAGGGATAGTCCGCGTTCCGACAAGGTGTATTCGACTTTTGGAGGGACCTGGGGATATTCCGTGCGAACGATAAGCTCATCTGTCTCCAGCTCCTTTAACATGATGCTTAGCGTTTTAAAGGATATGGAACCAATGCTTCGCTTCAGCTCATTATGCCGCATTACCTTATTTTCAGACAACCAGTACAAGATGATCATTTTATATTTACCGCCGATCAAGGATAACGTATAACCAAAGCCGGTGTCTTGAGGTTTCACGCCAGTCGGAACACAGGTTTCAGTTTCGCGCATAAGTCACACTCTCCTTCGAATCTCTTCCATTACTCATGTACTGATCATCTTAACATAAAAACAGTACTGGATCGAAAGGAGATCTGGAGAACAAAATTCGCTGGAATGACCATCATCCCGCCCAGACGTCTTTTACATATTGTCCCGACGCCTCCAGCCCGGATAGCCAGGCGGCAGCCTCTTCTGCACTAACGCCATGTCTTTCCCGATAGGAAAGCATTAGTGTGTGCTCTACCTCCGGGGCCATCCGAGAACCGTCACCGCAAATGTACATTCGTGCCCCTGCCTCAAGCAGTGACAGCAATGACGCTCCGTCTTGTGTCATTAAATGCTGGACATAGCACTTATCTACACCGTCTATCCTTGAAAAGGCTGTGTGCAAGGTGACCAGGCCTTCTCTCTCCGCTTGCTCAAACTCCTCGCGGTAAAGATAGTCTTGCTCCGGATTCCGACAGCCGAAGTACAGATGCGCAGCACCCAGCTCCTGCCCAGCCTCCCGAAGCGCTTGTCTCGCCTGGATGAACCCCCTGAACGGAGCCACGCCCGTGCCCGGACCAATCATGATGATTGGCGTTGCCGGATCCTCCGGCAGCGCAAAGCCCGACTCCGGAGAACGAATGAACATCAGAACCTCTGCGCCCGTCTCCAACTGTTCCAAATAGTTGGAAGCCACGCCCCGGTATTCCCCCTGACCGCTCCAAGCACTGCCTCGTACGACACTGACCGTGATGCTTGCCGTATTCGGGCTAACCTTCGGGGAGCTGGAAATCGAATAATATCTCGGCTTCAATGGCGGCAGGAGCTCAAGAAACCGTTCAAACGGCAGCTCGCAGGCTTCATACCGCTCCAGCAGGTCGAGCATGGTGATCCGTTTGGCTCGCACTTCAGCCTGATAGGTCGCTTCGGCAAGCAGTTCTTGAAGCTCTTTGGCATGCGGCGGGCATACCGTGTAAGCGGCCATCTCCCGAATTTGGGCTCTTGTGGCCGGCTCCTGCAGCTCCACGCTGCGGAACAGCAGGTCGTCCAGGCGGACAGGAATGCCTGTCGGCAAATGCGCACCGCTTCTTCCTTCAGCAGACAAGATAAGATGAGCACCTCCATCCAGTTTGAAACTTCGGAGCACTCGCTGAACCAGTGTCACCGGATTGACCGGAAGTACCCCCAGATGATCTCCTTCACGATAATCCGTTCCCGCCGGAAGCGAGATTTCGATATGCTGCGTGATCCTTCCGCTGTCCGCATGCTGCAGATTGCGGGTATGAGCAACGTGCCCGGTTACAGCCTGGTAGGTTTCCGCCAGGGGCACGGCGGCCGCTCCCTGCACGAACTGGACGGACAGGGCACTGCGCTTCGCCACATTGACGGACGTAAGAGGGAGTCCTAGCGATTGCATCAGATCCGGCCATAAATGCTCCGTCCATTCGTCGACTTCACGCTCAAAGTCTCCGCTGGCATCACTCTCACCACGCGCAAGCAGTCGCTGCGCCCCTTTGATTGCAAGCTGATCGTCTATCAAGCGCGGAATCCGCTGATAGGTGCTTGCCCAGTTGTGGTCTCCGCAGCCGAATACCGCATATCGCACACCCTCAATTTCTGATTCAGCGGCATTCTCCAGCCATTCCGTAAATGCCTTGGCATTGGAAGGCGGCTGTCCGTTGTACGAGGCGGTTACAATGATGACGGCCCCTTCCTTCGGAAGCCTTCCGGCATAATCGTCCAGTGTGCCCACCTGGCTGTCGAACCCTTGGTGCTTCGCAGCATCCGCCACCTCTCGGGCAATCCCCTCTGCCGTGCCCAGATTGGACCCGTATAAAGCGAGGAGCGGCGTATGATGAGCATTAGTCCCGGTTGTATCGGACAACGTGGCGTATTCCTGCTTCTCCGAATCGTTTGCTCCCGTCTTGCCTCCTGCCGGAACCAACAGTGCAGCCCCGTCCTGACGGCTTCGAACTTGAATATGGAACCCTTCCGGCTTCAATGTGAGGGTTTCCTTAACCTTTAACTCATAAGACTGGTTATCGATCAATTCAAAATATTTGAGCACCAAGCCAAGCACCAAGGTTGCCTCCTGCAGCGCAAACTGCTGCCCGATGCATGCGCGTTGTCCGTTGCCAAATGGTTTGTACGCGTCATGCGGCACCTTGCTGGGATCTTCGAAGCGCTCCGGTCTGAACGTCTCCACGTCGTCTCCCCACACGCGGGAGTCCCTATGCAGTCCCGGAATCAGGACCGTTACGCTGTCCCCCTTCTGAATCGGATAGGTTCCTCCGATTGCCGTATCTTCCTTCGCATATAACGAGAAGGCAGGCGCAGTTGGCCATAAACGCAGCGACTCGCTAAGAACCATGCGGACGTATTTTAGCTCCCGCACCTGGCTGTAAGTCGGCACGGGATCTTTCAGAACGCGTTCCACCTCGCTTACCGCTTTATGCAATTTATCCGGATTTTTCAGCAAATAATAAATAGCAAAGGACAGCAATCCGCTTGTCGTCTCATGCCCCGCGATAAGAAACGTAATCATCTGATAACGAATATTCTCTTGATCCAGGCGCTCGCCTGTATCAGGATCGACGCCTTCCAGCATATGCGCGAGCAAATCCCCTTCTTCACCGCCATACTTCTTGCGATCTTGAATGAGCTCGTCAACTAGCGAGAACATGTTCTGGACATCTTCCTGAAACTGCCGCTTCTTTTTAATCATAAACATGTCCTGTATGCCCAGACGGTGCAGCTGATTCATGCCTTCATCAAGGGCCCGCACCATGCTGTCGATAAACGGGTGATTGTCTTCCCGGTAGAAGCTGTTAAAGCGATAATTAAAACCACACAGGCCGATGGTATCCAGCGTCAGACGAGTCATGTCGGCAGGAACGTCCACGGATTCGTCGGGGTTGAGCCGAGCCCATTTCTGGATGAGCTGCATCGCGATATCAACCATTTTGGTATGGTAGCCTTGCATCGCACGCTGGCTAAAGCTGGAGAGCAGGATGTTATGTGCCTTTTTCCAGTTGGGCTCGTGTGTAGCGCTCGTAAACAATCCATCACCTGCAAAAGGACGGACATTCTGAAGCGGCGCCCAGATTCGTTTATCAAAACGCTTCTCATCACACGCGTCCTTGACATATTCGTGGCCGGAGACGTACAGCTCCCTGCGTCCACCCGGATATTGAAATTGAAATATCGGCCCAAGTTCCGAGGCGACCTTCACAAGCGATTGGACCGGAGCAGCGGAATCCAGCAGCGGCAGATTGCCGAGCGGTCCGTAAGTTTTAGGTTGAGGTACTTGCTTCATATGCGACATTCGATCTCCCTCCATGATCCATAGTTTCTTTAGTATGCGTCCCTTTGTCCGGACGGGTGAATTCGTATCCAGTACTAATTGACCAATATCGTAATGTGGTCATTTCGCGATAAAAAAGGAGGATTGACGGCGGCTTCGTTAGTTTCCACTTCGCTTGGCTGTCTTATCCTAGCCTTTACCCTATCACGATATGAAGGTCACGCATATCAGCCGTAGGTCCTTTAGGACTATAAAACCAAATAAAGGATCTCCCACCCTGAAATGCAATGAAATTAGTCATTTTTGTACTTTGCAAAGGAATGTTTTCAGAAAATGTTCACAAAATTTTCACTTACGAGAGGCTTTCTCCGATCTCTATAATTACAAAGGTAACTAGAAAGGATGATGAAATTGCCAGCAACAAAAAAAGAAAATGTTTATTTTGGTTTGATGATGTGTCTGGGGATGGTTATCATGATGACCTCCTACAATTTGATCACAAACGGATTAATTGGGAAATTATCGTTTATGGCCATACTCCTGCAATTGGTGTTGGGCTTTGTGATTGCCTTCTTATTGGAATCGTTTGTTGTCGGACCCATAGCAAAGAAAATTGTTTTTTCCTTATTGCGTAATAAATCCAGTAAAATCCTTATGATTGTGATGATGGCATTTTGTATGGTGATCGGCATGGTTACTTTTATGTCCATGTACGGGCTAGCTTCCTCCTACTATGCAAACGGACTCGGAGGGGAATCACTGCTTGGAAGCTACTTCTCCATTTTCATTAAAAATTTCGTGTTTGCGCTGCCGCTTCAACTCCTCATTGTAGGCCCGACCGTTCGCTTCCTGTTTGGCAGGTTGAAAGCAAAACGCGTGAACGAATCATTATCTGCCGTATAATCGATTGGAGTCCAATCTCTCTCAACAACAAAAGCCGCGAATTTCGCGGCTTTCTTTATAGTGACTGAAGATTCCGCTCACCAATTGCTTGCTCAGAATCGATTTAGCCGCCATGCTTCAACGCTCTTCGATCGCTGTACGAATATCATAAGCATCGATGTCGATATCCAGTGGTATTCCAAGAGCCAATTTCGCCAATTGACTACCGATATAGGGGCCCATCGTCAGTCCGGACGCGCCCAGGCCGTTTGCCGTTATAAGGCCTTCCCAGCCAGGGACAGCACCTATTACCGGAAGAAATCCGGGGGTAAACGGACGAAATCCGACACGTACTTCCTGAAACGTGCTGTCAGCTAGTCCCGGCGCCAAGACCAATCCTTTATTCAGGATTTCCTGCATGCCTCCGGCTGTTATTCTCGTATCGTAGCCTTCGACTTCATTTTCGTGAGTCGCTCCGATCACAATCTTCTCGTTATCAAAAGAGAGTAAATATTGATCCGATGGCGGCATGACGACCGGCCAGGTGCCTGTATCTTGCCGGTCAGTCGCCTGCACATGCATGATTTGCGCTTTTTGAAAACGAACCTGAAAATGAATGCCTAGTGGCTGAAGCAATTGATTAGCCCATGCACCAGCACAAACAATGACTTCATCTGCCGCAAAGCTGCTTGCTCCGACAGCTGCTCCGGTTACACGATTAGCTTGATATAACAATGCGGCATCCCCATTTATAAGCTTGGCCCCGTTCCTCTGAGCGGACCGGATCAGCGCATCGCGCAGTGCACGACCATCGACACGGGCGGCGCCGCTAATGTGAACGGAATGATAGCCATCTCGGAGCAGTGGGAAACGCTCATGGGTTTCTTCCTCATTCAGCCGGGTTATCTCACCGATTTCCGGAGCATCTACTTTTCTGTCACGAGCCCTTTCCTCCATCTTGCGGATTTTATCCAAATCCTCGTGAATGCTAAGGGCCCCGACTTGTGCGTAGCCCGTTTCTGTCTCACCTTCGCTGATGAGTTCTTTCACTAACTCAGGGTAAAAACGTGCGCCCGCCTTGGCTAATTGGTACCATGCCTGATTCCGCCTTTGCGATAGCCAGGGGCATATAATGCCTGCCGCGGCATCCGTAGCCTGTCCTTTATCTTTGCGGTCGATAATAAGGACTTCCGCTCCCATTTTGGCCAACTGATATGCAGTCGATGCCCCAAGTATTCCCGAACCAATGACGATCACGTTCTTCATGCATGACATTCCTTTCCTTAAATCACTGTATCCATTATAGCGAATGCAGGGAAAAAGTATAACGCACATCATCTCAGTGGTTTGAATCAAGCGCTAAAGTATGTCAGCGGGAGCATTTTCTTCCCAACAAAAGAACATACAAAAAAGCCGCCAAATAGGCGACTTCGCATTCATATGATCTATGGTTGATCTTATGAATCGGTTATTCTTATTTTTCCATGACAGCAAAATAGTTTTCTTCATAATCCGCAAAGTTGAAAACTCTGCCGGAGGGCATATTTACCACTTCGCCGACCGTGATATTGTGGCTGGTTAAATGGCTGTGGAGCGCATCGAAATTTTCCGTGAAAAACATTAAAGAAGGTGTGCCCAAATGTAATCCTGGCGACATTTTGGCTACGAACTCCTTATCATGCAGAATAATGCTAGTTTCTGCTTCCTTTGTTGGAGCAATTTCAATCCATCTCATTTCGCCGTTGTTCTCTTCAGCTATGACTTGAAATCCTACCATTTCAGTCCAAAACTTTACGGCTTGATCCTGATTATTCACATACACCATAATTTGACCAACTTTGCTAATCATCGATTGTTACACTCCCTCGTATAAGTAAATTAAATGTCAATACTGGCTTGCTTCTAAGACTTCCTTTCACTTCTGATCATAGCATGTCAGATGCATGTATATTTCTTATCCATTGCGATTTCAGGTTAAATATTGGTTTAATTTCATACGAAATGCTATGAAAAAAGAAATGCCCGTCAAGATATTTTGCGGGCACTTCTTCACTTGCTGCGAAAATGGTAGTCTAGTAAATTATTTTATAGGAATAATCAACTCAAGATCTTTCAAGTGATTTTTGACGATCTCTCCGTTCTTATCCAGTTTGAATTCGCCTGACGTTGCATTGGGATCTTTGAATTCAGGTGTGAACGGCTTAATGACAATAGATTTTACGTCCGCATCCGGAGCCTCCAGAATAAAGTCGTAATAATAATCACCGTTCTTGTTGTTCTCATCAGTGCCTCTTCCCGATATTCGCTTCAATTCATTACCTTGATCATCAAAGAAATCATACAGGATTGTTGAATCATGTCCACCCTTCAGAACAAACTGAACTCGGGTGGAATGAGCTGTAGAATGAACCTGCTTTAACGTCAAGTGGAGATTACTCGCTTTTTTAGTAATGTTAGGTTCAAGAACAACCGGTTTGTTGACTTCTTTTTGAATCGGTATCTCCAATGTGAACGGTTTTTGAACACCTTCCAGATCTATTTTAGCCGTTAACTTGAACTTATCAGGAAAAGCTTCAAGGTCGTCTCCAAGCAGTGATGCATCGCTCAGTATGATAACCGCATGATTCGGATCTGTACCCGGTGATGTGCTTACGCTTGGTCTTTTTGCCAAATCCCCTCCCCCATATTCGTGTATGGATTTGTTGTCAATGAAGACGTCCATTTGGCGGATAGAACCTTTATCGTGAACATACTCACCCATCTGCTCATCCCACTTGCCTCCGGTTAAACTGCCGGGAAGTTCTTTACCGCTTCGCTTTAGTTCAACCTTAACATGGTTTCCGTCGTATAATGCTTTGGATACTCCAAGGGTAATCCCTTGTTGGGTATCACTAGCTGCCTTGAATTCGTCTTGGAGCAAGCTCTTTGACGCTTGAGGCTTAGTTGCCGTTATGCTCGCCGCCTGGGCTGTTCCCCATACTGCTCCTCCCAGAAGCATGCTTGTCAATGCTACGGAACTCATTACTTTATATATTGTTTTCATGTTTTTTCCTCCTAAATTGGTTTCTTCAGAACTATTTGACCGAAACGTCATACAGCTTATCCAAACCGAGATGATTGACTGGAATGGTAATCTCCAATTCCTTCAGGTACGTCTTGACCACTTCTCCCTTACTATCGACTTTGTACAAGCCGCTGTTAGCTATGGGATCTTGAAAGACGGGCAGGAATGGCTTGATCGTTATGGAATCTGGCGCCACTTCAAACCGGTCAAATATCAACTCCAGCTGCTGTTGTTGTTGTCGATCATCCCGGTAGACTCCCTTCCCGGAAATCCGGCCGAGCTCTCTCCCCCGATCATCCCAAACCTCGAACAGCAGATTATGGTCACCAAGCTTCCCGGACTTGTCCAACCGTTCGAGATTCATGATGAGATCAGTTGTGATTGGTGTGAATTTCAGCTGCTCCAGCGAAATTTGAAGTCCGTTCCATTCTCTTGTTTCTCCAGAGGAGACTATAATTTGATCTGTATTTTTCCGAACTAGTATATGGAAGATATAGGGTGCATCAATTCCTTTAAGCGAAATTTTGGCCGTTAACTGGAATTGATCCGGTATGGATGGACTATGATTTAATCGAGAGAAGCCTATAAGTTCGTACATTACGACGTTAGGATCCGAAGTCGGCTTACCAATCAGACCGGGTTTATCGCTCAGGCTGAGATCATGGATCGAGGTGCCATCTATGAGCATCTCCACATCGGTGATGGCTCCTCTTTGAAATCGATGCGATGTGCCCTTGTCCTCATTAATAACTTCCACATCCGTTATCCTCCCGGTAAATCCTTCACCCTCCCGCTTCACGGCTAAGGACAAACGAGTCCCGTCATATACAACCTGCGGTATTCGAAGGGTCACACCTTCATGCGTTACGCTGGCATTCGATTCAGCTGCCAACCCTCGCTCCCCCGCTGTTTGGAGCCCCAGATCATCAGCCAACCTGAAAATGCTGCTGATCAGCGGAATTTTTTTTAGTGATTCTGCCACTGCCGGTGATACATAAGCACTGCTTATCACAGCAATCATGGCAACCGCGGCAGCAACTGCTACCATTCTTCGTTTCTTAGTGGAACGCTGTTGCTGGTTCGTTCTCGTTGACATCGGAAGATTTGTCAGAGAAGCGTAAACCTCGTCCTGATGACGGCGAATTATATCCGGAACCTCGCGCTGAGGCACTTTCCCTATCTCCCGAAGTTCTTTGTCCAAGTCAAAAGGATTCATAGGCCAGCTTCCCCTTCCGATTTTGTTTTACCTGATCAAACAATATTCCCCGTGCTCTGTGAAGTCGTGCCCTTACCGCTCCATCCGTGATATCAAGCACGCTTGCGATTTCCTTAATGGGCAAATCCTGAAAATAGAACAAGTGTATAACGATTCGAAGCGATTCATCTAAGCGTTCTACCGCTTCACGAAGATCCAGCTTGTGGCTGTCCTCATAATAGTTGGATGTTCGTATGCGCTCAGGCACTTCTGCCATGACTACGGTACGCTCTCTGCTTCGAAGCAGCTGATTGCATTCATTGATCAGAATCCGAATCACCCAGGTTTTAAAATACTTTGGTTTTTGTAATGTAGATAAAGATTTATATGCTTTAAGTGTTGTCTCCTGAAAAGCATCCGCACAATCTTCATCGCGTTTTAGAATGGACTTCGCCAAGCCATACAGTTCGGGTTCCAGCCTCCGGAAGAGCCGGATAAACGCTTCACGATCTCCTCGCTGCGCTCTCTTGACTTCATGTTCCAATTCTCGCACGATATTCATCTCCTTCTTGAGGGCCCTCTATAAGATTAGATGGACGAGTATACCGAAATGTTATATTTTTCGATAAAAAACTTGATGGATGCCCGTTTGACACAAATTACGTTCATCGTTACTATTATAAATGACTTAATAGTTTTTTAAAAAACTATATAGTACAAATCTCGAAATTTTTAAAAGAAAGTAGGTTCACCATCATGTCAGATCCATCTGCAATTATCCGTAACACCTCAGAAGAAAGAGCTTTTGCAATTAAAAACATCCTTGCGCCATTACTTGCCGTCATCATCGGCACTTTCATGGTCCTGCTGGACAGCACGGTCGTCAATGTCGCCGTACCTACGCTAGTTCAATATTTTGATAGCCCCCTGCATACCATTCAATGGTCGATCGCCGCATACACGCTTGCATTGTCCGCGGTCATCCCTCTCGCGGGATGGCTGTCGGATAAATTTCAGCCCAAACGGGTGTTTCTCATATCGATCGGATTGTTTACAATAGGATCCGTGTTATGTGCTTTTGCCCAGACAGCCGAGCAACTCATCGCCTTTCGGGTTATTCAAGGCATGGGTGGCGGCATGGTATCGCCAATCGGAATGGCGATGGTATACCGTTTGGCACCTCCGGACAAAAGGGGTTCTATCATAGGGATGTTTGGAATTCCATTATTGCTTGCCCCAGCGCTCGGTCCCGTATTATCCGGATGGCTGATTGAGTTTGTCAGCTGGCATTGGATTTTTCTGATCAATCTCCCCATTGGCATGATTGGATTATTCGTGGGAATCAAACATCTGCCTTCCTTTTCAGAAAAGGAAGCTCCGTCTCTGGACATTGTCGGCATGCTTCTTGGACCCGCAGCTTTTGCCATGATTACTTATGGAGTCAGTGAGGGAGGGGTGAGCTGAACTTCCGCCAAGACTTTATCAGGTCTTATCATCGGTGGGTTAGCACTTGTTCTTTTCATATGGTCCTGTTTACGGCATAAACAACCGCTGCTTGAGCTGCGTGCGTTCAGATCGGCTGATTTTACACGTGGTATCATCATCTCCTGGATCATGCAGGCAGCGATGTTCGGCTCCGTGCTACTATTCCCGCTGCTTCTTCAGCAGATTAGAGGTTTCGCTCCGCTGACAACCGGGCTCATCCTGCTGCCGCAGGCAGTCGGTTCCATGATCTTTATGCCTCTGGCAGGAAAGCTTTTTGATAAGGTGGGCGCACGTCCCCCGCTTGTGGCCGGAATGACGCTGATGACGGCTGCGTTGTTCACGATGTCCTTTGTTCGAACCGATACCCCTTTACTACTCATCATGATCGTATTGTTCTTCATGGGCTCCGGCATGGGGTTATCGATGATGTCCCTGAATACGCATGTATTAAATGCAACCCCTAAGCAACTTGTAAGCCGGGTTACTCCGCTCACAAGTGCATCACAGCAGGTCATCGCTTCGTTTGCCGTAGCCGGCTTCACGGGATATTTATCTTCCCGGATGACATCAAGCCTGCCGAGTAACCCTGTTGGAGCCAACCCTATGGATTCCCATGCTGCATCCTTTGCGGACACCTTTTTCCTGGCTGCCTGCATTGCTTGTGTAGGACTGGTTCTCAGCTTGTTTCTTAGAAAACCCAAACAAATAACCGATGAATCTTCGTTCCATTGAACAGCAGACATCGAATAAACCACAATAACCGTTACACATAGGAGGAGCTTACTTGAGATTCGGAGAATTGGTTATCATACTATTCATTATCGCTCTGGCTACAGCTACGATTTGGGGACCAAAATCGAAGAAAAGCCGGCTGATTTACTCGTTAATCGCGCTATATATCGTTACGGTTGTGCAGATCATCGTTGAGGATTGCCGGTGGCAAATGATTCCTTGTTACGCGGCTTCCGTTATCCTGACGGTTTGCATCATTTTTAGAAAACCCGAAAAGAAACCACGCAGTAATAGCAGGAGAAGTTGGTTAGCCTGGTTATGGACCACGGTATTGTTCCTATACGCATCAGTCATGGTCGCACTCCCTCTCCTGCTCCCTGTATTCGCATTTCATCAACCTCAGGGACCTTATCCTGTGGGAACTGCGGTATACCATTTTATTGACAATGACCGGCCCGATGTGTACTCTGTCGATCCGACGGATCACCGTGAGCTGATGGTACAGTTCTGGTATCCTTCCGAGCCCGAAACGGGGGAGGAAGCCGCACCCTATATCCGCAATGTAGCAGCGATTACACAAGGTCTCGAACAGGCCCTGTCCTTCCCAGCCTGGACGTTAAGCCATCTGGGTCTCGTGGAGACCCATGCCTACAGCAATGCCCCGCTGTCCTCCATGGAGCAGGAATATCCGATCTTGATCTTTTCACATGGCATGACGGGTTTCCGCAACCAGAATACCTTCCAGATCGAAGAGCTGGCCAGCCATGGATATATCGTGGTTGGAATCGACCATGCCTATGATGCGGCTGCAACCGTATACCCGGACGGCCGGGAGGTTTTGATCAACAAGCACCAGCTTTCAGGTTTTGAAGCGCTTGACGAGCATATGACATTATGGACTCAGGATGTATCCTTTATTTTGAATCGGCTGGAACAATTGAATAAACAGGATGAACAGGACCGTTTTACGGGCCGTCTTGATCTGGAACGAATCGGCATGTTCGGGCATTCTTACGGCGGTGCGACTGCAGCCCAGATGCTGCTGAAGGATTCTCGTATCAAGGCTGCGATCAATATGGATGGGACCTTATATGGAGAACCCATGCCGAGCACGGGACTTAATAAGCCATATCTACAGATGAATGGTGAGAAGAGTATCGACAAGTCGAAATTCGATAACTCGCTGGATCAAGCTATGGTGCAAAGCGGCCATACAAGGGAGTATTACGAAGATTTTTGGGAGGAAACGGTAAAGCGTCGCATGAATGCTCTGCAGGGAGGCGGATACGCGATGACGATTCCACATACTTCCCATTTGAGTTATACGGATTTTCATCTGTTCTCTCCGCTGCTGCCTAACCCGGGAGAGGATCCAGAAGCGGTTCATCGCATCATAAACGAGGTAAGCGTTGCTTTCTTTGACCAGCATCTCAAGGGAATACGGCATAACGCCATGGATGAACTAGCGAAGAAATATCCGGATATCGAGCTCGTTCAAGATTGAGGCACCTTTCTTGTGCCTGTGGATTAGCTCCGCAAAAAACGATATGATAGTAATCGAATCCGGTTTGTTTGTGCATCGTTAAGGGGGCCGCGCTATGAGTTTGTTAAAAGAAAAAATATTGCAATCGGCTATTCGTTCCTTTGCCGAAAAAGGATATCAAGCGACTTCGATTCAAGATATCGCGGATGATTGCAGCATCGCTAAAGGCTCAATCTATAAATACTATGGTTCCAAAGAAGAGCTGTACATCCGTATTCTGGAGAAACGACAGCAGGATATGATTGATGCCGTAGAACAGATCCGCAAAAAAGGTTTATCCCGCAGGGAAACATTTCTTGAGGAGATCGCTTATCAGTTCGATTTTTTCATCGAGCATGGATATTACATATCGCGTGATCATAACGAACTCCCGCCGGCGAACAGTGACAAGATCGGTACCGTCATCCATCAGCTTCAATTGAATATGTTTCGTTATTACCAGGATATTTTGCTCCGTCATTACGGGGATTCGATAGCGGAATGGAAATGGGATGCTACAGCCATCTTTAACGGATTGATCCGCGAGTATACCTTTCATGTTTTGTTTGGATTCAAACCACTCATTCAGAAGGAATTGGCTGTTTTCATTGCTGAGCGAATGGATGATCTCATGCTGGGATTGGAACAACGTGCTCCCCGTCCCCTGCTCACCGATGAACTCATGAAGGAATATTCGATGGTTGATTTAGAGGCACTTACTCATACGCAAGAAATACGAAGAACAGCGTTGATGGATACGATTGAGTCGATTATCCCGGATATGTCCATCACGAACTCCAGAAAAAAAGACTTGTCTGAGGTATCCGCGATGCTGCGGGAAGAGTTCACCGCTGAACGTCCACGTTCCTTTCTAATCCAAGCGCTGCTTAAGGATCTGTCTTCGGAGAATGAGCTGACTTTCTACACCAATCAACTGCAGCAGTTGATTCTAGAAAGTAATTGAGAGGATAACCAAGGAAGCCCTAGCCCTCTCTGTCTCTTCACATTGGAATCTGTCCGTGGAATCATTCAAAGAAAAGAAGCTGCATGCTTTGCGGCTTCTTTTCTTTAGGTACGTATGATGTTACATGTATTCGACCTTCGCTTGATCCCCAATTCAATGCATCTCCCCGCATTCTGCTTGTTCTAACTCCAGTTCCCTGCACGTCCCCATCAGCATAATGCTTGTAATTGCAAATAAAATGATCATCACATTTCTCATCATATATCACCTTCTTATATGTTCATTACCCCCAGTCTAAACCATAATGAAAGATTCACTTATCGATTAACCTTTCTACAAGCTTACATTTTTGTAAGACACTCCGATCAAAACAAACAGTTCCCTACCTATAAATGTCCATACGTCCCGAAAAGAGGCTGAATACGATAATCATGGACGTATATGAGAGAGTGGTGACAAATGTGAAGCTGGTAGATGTGAAAGGCGCCTATGATGTGATCATCAGCTTGGGCAGCTGGTGCGGGCCATCGATCAATTTGCGGCAGCGTCAACTAAGACGTTTTTCTTTCCCGCTTGATTGGATGATCACGAACTCCATTTCAGATGTAACCCGGTTATTGAGCAACCGCTTCATCGGATTTATGGAACTTGAGCATATGCGGAAGATTGAAGGCACTTCCGCTCTTTTGGAGGATGGAATCGCCACGCCTGCTGGAGGAAGACCGTACCATGATGCTCATTTCATACTGGATACGCAATATGATATGATCTCCGTACATGACTTCCCGATTTGGCCCAATCAAGATTGGACGCAATCGTATGCTTCTTATAAAGAGAAGATAAATCTTCGCATTCACAGATTCTATGAAGTTCTCAACAACAGCCGATCCGTTTTATTTATCAGGTGGGGGGAAGTGAACGCCCCGGAGGCTGCTCTGCTTCATGCCGTCTTATCCTCGTTCGTAGCCGGTACGTGTAATATACTTTTTCTTCGAACCATGCATGATATTCAAGATGTGCAAGAATTGGATTGGGGGATCGACGGCGTTTGCACCCTCCAGGTTCCCATCGACCGTCCTAATGATGTATCCATTTGGAATCACGCGATGGAAGGGCTTTATTTGACCGGCTACTGGAAGGACTAAGTAAACTGTAAGAGCATCTGTTGGAAATGACAACAAAACGTAAAAAAGCTGCCGCTAATAAGCGGACAGCTTTTTTGATATTACGGCTGTAGTGTAATGACAGAAAAATAGCTATTGAACGCGAAATGATTGTTATTTTGTTGTTACACTGTGACAATTGAGCTGATTAAAATACGGGCGGATCAAAAGAGAATGCTAAAGGTAACATACGAGAAGGTGTACGTGTTCTAGTTTATTTTTTAGCCCCCCTCCATCCAATCTTAATAGTTCACAGAAAAGACCGCATCAATATTGGTGCGATCTTTTCTGTGGACTAAAAAACTTCAATCTCTTAATGTCTAGTAGGCTCTCTTCAAAGAAAGCGTACGATTGAGCAAAAAATCATCCTACCTAACGCTTTGAATGAACTTTTCCCCACTTTCAATAATAGAGTCAGTGTGGTGCAATGCCTTTAGCAAGTTCATCTGCAATGTCGCTGTTCGTCCAGAATTGATAGCTGCGAAAAAGTATTCATGGATATAACCTCTTCTGCGCAAAGCTCGATGTTGCCATTTTCCGTAAAATGATACGGCTTAACGATCTTGCGCATTTCACTAGTTGCTGATAGGATATTTCGAGTGGTAGATGAAATGCCGCCCTACATTTTGAATTGAAAAGCAGGTGACGTATTATGAATTTATTAAAAGAGTTTAAAACCTTTGCGCTTAAGGGTAACGTGCTCGATTTAGCCATTGGGGTTATCATTGGTGCTGCGTTCGGCAAAATCGTATCCTCCTTGGTGAGCGATATCATTATGCCGGTAATTGGCTTGCTCCTTGGCGGAGTCAATTTATCAGGACTAGATGCGACAATCGGAGATGCAACGCTTACTTATGGAGTTTTTCTACAGACGGTCGTAGATTTCCTGATCGTCTCCTTCTCGATCTTTATGTTCATCCGTACACTTAACCGCTTCAAACGCAAGGAAGAAACGAAGGCGGAAGAGCCGCCGGCTCCATCGAAGGAAGAACTATTGTTGACTGAAATTCGCGATTTGCTGAAACAACAAAATAAGGCTTCCGAATAATAATATGGAACTGATCTAGTGCGTGTGTTTTCGTTATGAGAGCACACGCTCTTTTTTTACCTTCTTCCATGTCTCACCCATAGGAATACACACGAACGGCATATTGGTCTCTTCATACTATATTGACAGATCATGTTAAATAGAATTATAATCCTTATTAATCCAAGTTAAATAGTATGTATTTGAATATAGTACAGTCCACTTACGCTTAATGGGGCTGTCCAGACAAAGGGAGATGGTACTATATGCCAAGTGTCCAAACGTTCAAAGCAACAGCCCATTTGCAAGAAGGGGTAAAAGTTGTTGCTAATGTAAGGCAGTTCGAGTTAGTCATCGATGAGCCGAAAAGCCTTGGAGGTACGGATACCGGAATGAACCCCGTTGAAGCTCTGCTTGCCTCCCTTGGGGCATGCCAATCGATCGTGGCCCGTGTATTTGCGCCAAAATTCGATGTGATCCTTGAAGATTTCAGGGTTGACGTAGAAGGAGATCTTGACCTGGACGGATTCTTTAACCGCTCTGACGTACGCCCAGGGTACTCTGATATTCGATACACCTTCTACATCGAAACCCCTTCGTCCGCCGATAAGGTTGAACAATTCGTTGAATTCCTGGAGCGTAAGTGCCCTGTGGGCGATACGATAGCGGCGCCGGTAAATTTGAAACTGGACCGCATCGTCATCAATAACGGAGTGACCGATTCTTAATTAATCTACATATAAGGGCTGCCCGGTTGCACAAAGCAACTTAGCAGCCCTTCATTTTACATCGTATTTCGAATCCCTCTTAGGGATACCCAGGTAAAGATCATGCTATGGCCCCATGGATACATGTATTATTGCTTGTGAACAGCATATAGGAAACGGCAATAACCGATCTCGGCCGCATTTTTCATCAGTTCTAGATTTAGCCAGGCCGCCAATTCATGAAAAGGCTTATCCGTGAAAGGCCACAAAGTCCGCTCCGTAGAAAGGAACGCAGCGTCTGTCAAAGCCGACATTTCACGTTTCCACTCGCAGCTCATTTCATGTATTTGATCTCTGGTCTCTTGGATGTTACCCAGAGAATGGATGTCTTCACGGACCAATGTCCCGCTGCCGAACGAATGATTCAGTACCATAGACCACCAGTATGTGATATGCCATGTCAGCCAAGAAATACTCGGCGGGCCAATTCCATACTCCTCGGATTCAGGCCATTCCGCCAGCCAGATTCCAGAATCACGGTAAACATGGAGCCCCTTCGCAGCAGGTCGCCAATGGAACTCCTCATCGTGAAGCCCCGTAAGATGCAAGTCGAGCATCTGCCAAGCGATTTGGAACTGGAAATCAAGAGTACTTCGAATAACCCCGGTCGGATTAGGCGAATACTTTCCATCCTGCATAACGCCCCTCCATTCCAATATAATAAACGTTTTATATGTATGACTGTTATTTTATAAACATAATAAATAATTGTTTGCTATTAGTCAACTTATATCCATAGAATGACAATACAAAAAAGCCGCAAATCATGCGGCTATTATCTGGTGCCTATGCCCGATTCGGATAACCGGGTAGCTTTTACGATATAGGACGCCAATCCTGGAATCATCCGGGCGATGCCTGGATAGAAGCGGTTGGTTTTGGCAAAAGCCAGGTTCTGAATTCTCCTTGCCCTTCTGAGAAGCTCCTTAAACGTACGATTAGCTTCAAGCGTATATTGCTCTCGCCATTGTTCGAAGGTTAATTCTCCATGTAAATATTTGTGTGTCCAGCCGGAGCATAGCCATGATGATCGCAGAGCAACCGACATCCCGTCCCCGCACAGCGGCGGAAGCATCAACATCGCATCGCCGATATGCGGATATTCCGACCATGGATGCGGCGTATTGGATAAATGAAGCGGGGCAATCGATACCTGGGTTCCCGTAACAGGCTCCCCTTCAGCCATTCGTTCGGCTAACCTTCTGTTCGTACGTGAAGCGGCCCGTAGAATTTCTGGCACCGATTTGCCGCTGCCCTGCACTGATTTCAAGGTCAGCAACGCGGCTACATTGACCATCCCATTTTCAATCGGCGAAATTCCGACATAACCCCCCTCGCAAAAATACAGCTCAACTTGAGCAGGGATCGTAATGCCGCTATAATGCGATTTTACACCAACATACACGGTATCATCCCGATACGCCTGGGCAGAGGCAACGCCGCGTGGCCTTTTTGTACCGTACGCACCAATAACGGCCCTTGCCTCATATCGAACGATCTCATTCCCTAGCCTTGCATCGACTTCATACCGATGATTATCCAGCTTCTGAATGTTGGTTACGGTTGTTCCCGTGACAATGTCCGCGCCCGCGGTCACTGCATGCTCATGCAGCAGGCGATCCAGTTCATAGCGGCTGATCCCGGTTGCTTGCCCGGGTAACGGAGCGTTAATCTCACCGCCATGCGGCATTACGATTTTGGCGTGATCCATGGAACTAGGCTCAACCGTTCCACGTAATTTGACCCCTAGATAGTCCAGCATCTCTTTGGTCTCTGGGGACATGAATTCACCACAGGTTTTATGGCGCGGAAAGGATTGCCGGTCCAGCAATATCGTACGATGTCCTTGTTTTGCAAGCTGTAGTGCACAGCTTGTGCCGGCTACTCCCGCTCCAATGACGATGACATCCGCTTGCTTTGACATATATGAACACCTGCCTCATAGCTTGCATGAAGAACATTCATTTGGTAACGTGTAGAGGACTAGCGAGTCCCCTGTTTCGGGATAACTACGGAATAACGGAACAACGACTTCCATTTATAGGTCATGGTGTCGTGATTGAGCTGCTTTTTCAACTCTCTCCAATCCTTCCCTTTAAATCCCTTAGCAACCGATAACGGACCATCATGGCGGATATAACGATTGCGGGAAATGATACGCGTCGTAAGCCAGACTGCCGTGTAGGGTACCGGATGCCGATGAATATCATTGATCACGACCCCGTAAATAGAAGCTCTCAGCATATGCATCACCATCTCCACCAGCTGCTCACCCTGGAAATGATGGATGAACTGGGAACCTGTCACGATATCAGCCGATGCATCGGGTAAATCTCTAACATCGGCGCGTCGAACTTGAATCCTCGGTTCGTTCGTAAACAAGCGCTTAGCCTCATCGCATGCTTCTTTTGTCATATCGACCAAGGTAATATTCAGCTTGATGCCCCTTTGATCCGACCATTGCAGCAGCTTCTGGTTTACATCGCCTGAACCTGCTCCTACGTCCATGATGCTAAGGGTACTCGGGCTACCAATCGATTTCCAAAGCTTCTCTACGCCGTCTAAGGTAGGACCAGGCGCTGCGAAGATTCGATTCAGTTTCCTTAAGTGCTTCAGCGCTTCGATCAACTCTTCCCCTCCCATGGAAAAGTCATCCATAAGCTCCTCTTCCTGCGCCCGGATGGATAAGGTTCTAAAGAAGGACATGGTTCAGATCCTTGACCGATGACGTATATGACTTCACGTAGGTAAATCGCATAAGCTCCGCGGTCAGGCCCGGGCCGAAGGCCATGGCTACCCCTTCCGTGGAAGTTTTGTTCAGCTCTTGCATCTCTTTACGCATCGCACTCAGCACAAACATAATGGTCACGGAGGAGAGATTCCCCGCCGTTCTTAAAATGTCCCTGCTGTATTTGGTTTGTTCATCGGTCAGACCCATGACTTCCTGGACAGAATCCACGATGCCCCGTCCGCCAGGATGGATGGCCCACAATTCTGGGAGCTTATCTCCCTTCAGAAGAACACGCATTTCTTCTTCCAGGTGAGTACCAAGCAGCTTGGGTATACGCGGCGATAAAAAAAGGTCAAAGCCTGTATTGCCTACTTCCCACGTCATATCCTCCGTTGAATCCGGGAGCACAACCGAATAACCCGAGCCAAGCTCCAAATAATGTTGATGATCTGTTTCCGGGTGACCGATAATACAAGAGGAGGCACCATCACCGAAAAACGAAGCAGCAAAAAGCGCTTCCCTCTCCTTGACCGGCTGAAAATGAAGGGTGCAAAGCTCCACGCACACAATCAGAACCTGCGACGCCGGCGCTCCTCTGACAACATCCCTTGCCATCTGAATCGCTTTAAGGCCCGCAGCACATCCCTGAAATATCAACGGCAGACGATTGACGCGCGGTGAAAGCCCCAAATGACGAATCAACAGCACATCCATGCCCGGCTGGTAGTGGCCCGTGCAGCTGACCGTAATGAGATGCGTGATTCGATCCGGTGACATACCGGCATCTTTCATTGCCTTCTCGGCTGCTTCTATGCCAAGCGGGAGGGCCTCCCGCTTGTATGTATCCATTCGTTCCTCGGTAGTCGGGATGTCGGACTCGTCATGGGAAGGCAGATAGCGGCATTCTTCCAATGAACCAAGGTAGTTGGATTCGCAAGTATAACGAGTTTCGACACCGCAGGATCGAAATACTCTTCGAGCAAAGCGGGCCAGATCGGGTTGATCCTGCAGCGTAGAAGCAATTAAATCCGCAATATCCGACTGTGCCACCGAATGTACCGGCAAAGCCGTACCCATCCCGAGTATCGCAACATCGGATATACCGTCTGTATGTTTCATGCTAACCTCCTGTCTCGTCTTGGAATTAAACATGATTACCCTTCCCTGGGCATTTTGAATTCGTTCAAAGACATACTCTTGAGATTAGGATAACCCGAGCATAGCAAATTATATCCAATTCAAACCAAACGCTTCATACGCTTGACCGCAGTCGTAAAAAAAACAACGGTTTTTTCGTGGTTTCCTTGGCTACATATGATGGTTACGCTTATGTAAAAGAAAACGCGATTGGCTCCTGAACGCGGATCCTGTGTTAAGACTCGTCCAACTGACTTCCTGGAAGCTCAGCATTGGCAAGAAGCACCCATTGGTTTACTTCATCGTAACCGGATACCTCGGCAATGACCCGATAACGAGGGTACATCCATTCAGCAGGGGAGCGTGACTCCAGAGCGCACGTGTCAGTCAAGCCAACGGCCCGCGGTTCCAACAAGTTAATCAATGTGCCTTGCGGAAAAAAGGCCTCGATGAACCCTTCCACTTTAGCGCCTACTGGAAATAAACGTTGAGTCTGATGCCAGTCCTCCATGCCGGCTTGCAGCTGTTCCAACCAAAGCTCCTCGAATGCAGCTTGACTGATTTCTGAATAATAGGGTTCCTCTGGATTAAGAGGATGCTCCGCCAGCATGAAATGAGAGGATTCGTGCTTCCGGTTGGATGTAATGCAGCTGCCATCCTCATAAAGAACGATCTGCCTATATGCCGTGCCGTTGTTATCAATTTCAAAATACCAGGTTCCCATCCCCGGCTCCTGAATATCCTTTAGATATCGTATAATCGTCATCTCCTATCGGTTAAAGCAAGCCTTCAAGAAATTTGGTTAAATTTCTAGATTTATTTTACCATAGCCAGCCACTCGGGAACGGCGACTTGCTCAGATATATCAGATTTATCTCTTACCTCTCTAGAATACAAAACAAGCCCGATTGCAGCAGCAACCAGGCTTGAGTATCTACCTATTAGTTCCCGGACTTCGTGCTCATTGACGGGCTAAACTGCTGCTCAAATTCCTTTAGGGAGATGACCTTTCCATCCACTCTCGACTGCTCAGCCGCAAACGCCATGAGATGACTTTGAACGGAACGGCTTGCCGAAGTCAGCCCTTGATCGCTTCCCCCTGACTGCACAAGTCTCAGAAAATCCTTGATCAGGCCCATATCACCGCCGCCGTGTCCGACATGCCCGCCTCTATCCTCAAAAGATATTCGCTCGATCTTGCCGCTGCCGAAGTGAATGATCTCGATTTCATTCTTCTCCATGGCGCCGCGGATTTCCCCGCGGGTTCCCATCAGCTTGATCGTGCGGCTGACATCTCGCGTAAACGCACTCATCGTAAATGCAGCCGTCACGGTGTTGGCAAATTCCAGATTGACGACCTGATGGTCCACAACGTCATTATCGCAATGGTATACGCAGCGGCCATATGGCCCCTCCAGCAACGCCTTGTAACGGGCATCATAACTCATATCATCACTGATCGCCGACGTTGGCCAATTCGTATCCTCTGTCAAATATAGATCAGGCGCATAATAGAGACACTGATCCGAGACCGGGCATCCATCCAGACAGCGCTTGGGTGCGCCTTCCGGTGCCTGCGCTGCCGTAAAATGACTCAGCGAGCCAAAAGAGGATACACGCAGGCAATCCGAGTCGGCAAGCCATAGCAAAATGTCGAGATCATGACAGGATTTGGCGAGAATCATAGGGCTGGAATCTTCCTTACGACGCCAATTCCCCCGGACAAAACTGTGCGCCTGATGCCAATAGCCCACGTTCTCGTTATGCTGGATCGACATCAATTGGCCAATGGTTTCACGCTCCAGTAGTTCCTTTAAAGTTGTGAAAAACGGCGTATATCGCAGCACGTGACAGATGGAAAACACCAGCCCGGCCTGCGAAGCCATTTCGCCCATCCGGATGCACTCCTCGGGATCTGGAGACATCGGTTTTTCCAGCAGCACATGGTAACCGGCCTCCAGCGCCCGAATCGTCGGCTCGAAATGCTGCTTATCCTGGGTGCATATCAATACCGCGTCTGCAAGCTTGGGCCCTGCAAAGAAATCATTCCAATTCTCGAAGCAGGCCGAATCTTCAAGGCCATACCTAGCTTTAAACTGTTCCCTCCGCTGCTGATTCGGTTCCGCGACGGCAACCACCTCAAGTTCATGGGGATGGAGCAGGGCATATTCCATATAGTTGATGCCTCGCAGCCCTGCTCCGATGAGGGCAACCTTAACCTTATTCATCCGATTCTTCTCCTTTTTTACAAGTGCTTATTCTTTAACGCTGCCAACCGTCATCCCTTTAACGAAATATTTCTGCAGGAACGGATAGACGACCATGATCGGCAGCGCTCCCATGAATATTTGGGCAGTCCGCAGCGTTTTCTCGCTCAAATTCTCCATCGCCTTGATCTGCTCGATCGATATCGAGGTCATTTGGGAGTTAATTGACATAATGAGCGTGGATAAATAGGTTTGCAGCGGATATTTATCCGGTGAATTCAAATACAGAATTCCGTCAAACCATGCATTCCAGTGTCCCACGATGGTAAACAAGCCGATCGTTGCAATGGACGGCAGGGAAACCGGCAGGTAGATACGCCATAATATTCTCCAGTGTCCGGCACCGTCAATCGTTGCAGCCTCTTCCAGCTCCTTCGGGATCGTTCTGAAGAAGTTCAGCATGAGGACCATGTTCCAAACATTGAGCGCCCCAGGAAGAATCAGCGCCCATACGGAGTCAATCAAGCCGGTATTCTTTACGATCATATAAGTGGGAATCAAGCCCCCTCCGAAAAACATCGTAATGGCAAAAAACCACACGTACGGCGTTCGGAACTTAAATTGATGATTGGATTTTGATAACGGGTATGCGGTTATGAATACCAAAAACATATTCACCGCCGTTCCTAACACAACCCGTGTAAGCGAAACCTGAAACGATCGAAAAAACTCCACCTTTTCACCCAAATACCGGTAAGCATCCAGGTTGAAGCCGACGGGCCAGAGCCTCACTTCTCCCGCCATCGCCGCTGTATTCGAGCTTAACGAAATCGAGAGCAAATGAATGAACGGAATGATACCGAGCAAGGTGATTGCGGATAGAACCAGCGTATTCAAGATTACAAACAGCCTTCTGCTGATCGTTGGTTTGTGCATTTTCCTACCTCCACTCCAGCCTAAAAGATCCGATAATTGTTATATTTATAAGCCGCATAGTACGTCACAGCCACGAGTGCCAGGGAGATGACGGATTTAAAGAAGCCGACTGCGGCGGCAGGTCCGAATTGCTGACTGAACATTCCAAGCCTATAGACGAAGGTATCGATAATATCCGCACCTTCATAAACCGTCGGGTTGTACATAATCAGAATCTGTTCGAAACCGGCATTGAGAATTCCGCCAAGACTTAATACACCCAGCAGGATGAGAATCGGTGCCATGCCGGGAAGTGTAATATGAATCATCTGTTTCCATCTTCCCGCTCCGTCTACTTCTGCAGCTTCATACAGCGTTGCATGGATTCCTGTTATGGCTGCGAGCATAACAATCATGTTATAGCCCATTCCTTTCCATACGTCCGAACCGATAATGATCCCACGGAACCAGTGGTTATCCAGCATAAACATGATCGGTTCCATATCGAGCGCACCCAGCAAGCCGTTTACCGGACCATTCAAGGAGAACAATTCTATGATGACGCCGCCAAGCACCGTCCAGGACAGAAAGAATGGCAGGAAGATGGCGGATTGGATAAAGCGCGAGAACCATCTTCGGGTAACTTCGTTGAGAAGCAGTGCCAGGATCAGAGGCACCAGTAAAAACAAAATCATTTTGAATACGGAAATGACAATGGTGTTCCACAGTACCTGCTTGAAATCGGGCAGTTCAAATACATATCGAAAATTGTCAAAGCCAACGAAATCCGAGTGGAAGAACCCGGCCAGCGGCTCAAACTGTTGAAAAGCCATCACGAGGCCGGCCATAGGCCCATAAGCATAAATTAACGTAACGATAACTCCAGGCAGCAACATCAAATGCAGCAGATATTCTTTTTTCAGCGTTCTCACAGATGAACCTCCCCGTCCATTTAAAACGGGAGGAATCTGCCAACTTCATAAAGGCTTATCCTCCCGTTCTATCATTCAAAGATTATTTGGCACTCTGCTGGCCGTACCAATCGTTGACCTCTTGCGTGATCTGATCGCCGCCAAGCGACTTCCAGCTCTGAACGAATTTATCAAATTCATCCAGTGAAGCCCCCATGACGATCTTGGTGAAGGTTTCCTGCATCAGTTTATCGAGCTGGGATCCCTTCTCCACTTGCGTTGCCGTGGGAAGGCCGTAGAATTCATTGTTCACATAAGCCTGATTTTCTTTGATTTGACGCGTCATTCCCCAGCCGCCGTCTTTCGCCGCCCGACTGAAATACTGGCCCCAATTCACGCCTTTCGAGGCATCTGCGGTATTACCGGCAAGGTAATCCTTTGTTGCTTTGAAGACGTCGGCCACATTTTTGTAGTTCTCGTCATCCAGCGTGATTTCCGATTGGTTCGCGTCAAGCGCTTTGTTTACTTCCGTATAGATCGTATCGATTTGGGCCGGATTATAAATCCGTGGGTTGAACCAATTGTATACATATCCTTTTTCCGCTTTATTCTGATCCATGTACTTTTTGTTGCCCATCTCGATGTAGAAGTTGATCATCTTAATAGCAGCTTCCGGATTCTTCATTTTTTTGTTCACGACCACGAGCTTGTTGCTGCGAATCTTGGGCACCATGGACTTCCCGGGTCCATCCAGCCCAGGAATTTGAAGGGCAATCCATTCTGCCTTAGGATCTTTATCGACATTGAGATTCAATGGCCAGTTCGGATACCACCATTCGCCGTAAGAAATGCCGACCTTGCCTGCGGTAATATCTTCAACGGACTTGTTCTCGTCCTTCAAGGCAAACTCCTTATCCAGAATTCCTTCCTTGTACCAGGACTGCAGCTTGCCCAGCGCGGTCTTTACTTCCGGCTGAATGAGTCCAGGTATAAGCTTGCCGCTGTCGTCCTTAATCCAGGCCGACTGATTGTCCCCGATGGACGGATAAGCGCCAAATCCATTGAAGAAACCTCTCAGGTCAAAGCCCCAGAAGAATAGATTTTTCTGCATCGCGATACCGTACGTGTCACTTTTACCGTTTTGGTCCGGATCCTGCTGCACAAAAGCCCTTGCAACCTGTTCCAGCTCATCCATGGTTTGCGGCGGCTGCAAATTCAGGTTGTCGAGCCAGTCCTTCCGGATCCAGAGCAGCTGGGTAGACAGGAAAGGATCCTCAAATCCGGGAATCGCGAGCAGCTTGCCTTCCGACGTAAACGTCTTCATCGCAAATCCGCCGTCAGACTCCATGTACTTTTTCAGTGCTGGTGAAGCAAAGTCGTTGTAAGCTTGGGTAAGATCGGCAAGCATCCCCTGCTTCTTCAGCTTCTCGAAGTTCTTCTGGTCCAATTCCATCACATCCGGCAGATCCGCCGAAGCCATGGCTAATGAAAACTTCTGTTCAAACTGGCTGGAAGGCACCGTCCATTTGTACTGAACCTCAATGTTCAGCATGTCTTTAAGATCTTTGAAGTAAGCATTCTGTTCAGGTGTAATCCCTTGCGGCGTCCGCGGATCCTCCGGCGGATTGTAACCGAGCACTTGCGTGACCGTCACCATTTCAGGATATTTGCCGAGTGGTTCAGGTGGTGCAGTATTGGTTTTTGCATCCTCGGTAGAGGTTTTAGCCGGCGTCCCCTCAGATTCTTTTACCTGATTCGAGCATGCAGCCATTACCGAAAGCGTCATCGTGCTAATCAACATCATCTTCGCTAGCTTGATCCATCTCATGATTGCTTCCCCCTTTATCTGGCGTAATCTTGAAATCCGTGCTGCTTACGTCTCATTATAGATTCCGCCCGAAAGCGCTATCAATTTTAAGTTTTTTACATCTCTTTCACTTTTTTTACTTATTGGGTATTTCGGTATTCCTGTGGGGAAACCCCCATCTTTTTCTTGAAAAATGTCGTGAAATAAGAAGCAGATTCGAATCCGAGCCGAGTGGCAATCTCCTGCAGTTTCATATTCGTATGCTGCATCAGATGAAGCGCTCCCTCCAGCTTTTTCGCCTGGATATACTCTAGCAGGTTGTGACCTGTCAGCTGCTTGTAGTAGCGAGACAGATAGGACGGGTTAAAATGGACTTCCTCCGCAATCGCGGTCAAGGAGACATCCCCGGATAAATGCTCCAAAATATAGTTATGGATCTGGTCAATCACATCGAATTTCATATCATCATCCTGCGTGAACCGGTCGTAATCTCGCCCGATATCTTCAAGCTCTTTAGCCTTTTCAATGTCCACAATGACCATATTTTGACCAAGCGCAGCCCTGCACTGCAGCATGGATTGTATAACATCAAGCTGCTGCCCCGAGGTATCCCACTTATGGAGCAGATTGCCGGATATCCCGAAAGAAACATGAACACCGAGCAGTTCCTCGCATTCATTTTGGACCAGCTCCAGGATGCCCTTCATATAGGATATAAACCTGTGCCAATGCAGCTCATACTCCGGCTCATCCCCGCGAAAACGATTCCGAAGCTCCGCATCCGGCTGCAGCAGCCATACCTGTAAGGCATCATACAGAACAGCATGCTCGCATGTAAATGAGGAGGGCAAATCGTTGATAAACGTCATCTGAACAGCTTGCGCCACATCCTTTGTTTTCGTCTCCGCTGCGCCGCTGATCCTTCCCAAGATAAAGAATGCCGGCTGGTCTACATCAATGCGGAACTCCACTTCTTCATAGCGAGGCTCGGACAATAGACGATGAACAGGTTCTCCTTTCAATACCTTACGTATCAGCTCCCGTTTCAGCAGAGGCTCGGCGATTTGAAAATGCACTTTTGCCTTTTCCGCCTGGATTCTGCGACGATTCTCCTCATCAAGCTTAGAGGAGGCCTCTTGAACAGCTTGAAAAATCGGATCGATTCCTTCGGTTTTCAGGATGTAATTATCCACGTTTTTTCGCAGTGCTTCATGTACATAATCAAATTCACTGTAACCGGTCAAGAAAATGATTCGGCAATGCGGCCAATAGTATGTAATTTCATCTATCAGTTGAAGCCCGTTCTTATGGGGCATTCGTATATCGCTGACCAGGATGTCCAGCTTCACTCTCATGGCAATCTCCAGCGCTTCCTTGGCGGAATAAGCTTTGCATACATCCAGTTCCAATTGTGTATGCTCCTGAAATAGCTGAACCAAGCCGTTAACGATGACAGGTTCGTCGTCTACGATCAACAGTCTATACATGATGATGCCCCTCCTCTATCCCATCGATGATAATGATCAGATCCACCTTTAAGCCGCCATAGGCGCTGCGAGAGATGAATAATCCGCTGCCTGGCCCGTATTTAAGCTGAAGCCGGTTGTTCACGTTGACCAAACCTGTTTTTTCAATATGCTTCGAATCCATCGCAAGCTTATCCTGCAAACGCTGCAGCATGTCATTCGTTAGCAGCTTCCCGTTATCCTCCACCGTGACACGCAATTGGCCTTCCCGGTAATCGCTGCTGATGTATAATTTCCCCTCCTCCATACCGTCTTCAAACGCGTGCTCAAACGCATTTTCTACAATAGGCTGTATGATGAGTCTCGGAACGGTAATGAACGGAGGGATGTCCGAAATCTCCTTATGCTCATATGTTATCCGGTTCGAGAAGCGGATGCCTTGAATCTCGCAGTAATCGAGAGCATGCTTGTATTCCGTATAGAAAGGAACCTCGTCGGAGCCGCTTCTCGTGATGTATTGATAATAGCTTCCGAGCTTTTGCGATAGCTCCGCTGCGCTGTCCGAGTCTCCAACCTTGCACATCATATAAATATTGAAGAAGCTGTTATATAGGAAATGCGGATTGATCTGGGACTGCAGTTGCTTCAGCTGCGAGTGCTGCAGTGCTATTTTTTGCTCATAGTTTTCCTCAATCGAATGTTTGAGCTTATGCGCCATCCTGTTGAACCCGTTAAATACGTAATGAAACTCATCTTTGCTTCTGGAATCGATCATGATGTTCAAATTATCGGTTTCGATCATATGAAAGGCTTTGACAAGCTTGGACAGAGGCCTGTGGATCATCAGATTAACCGAGAACGAATAGAGCACCATGACGGTCACCGCCAGAATAAACAACGTATAAAACCATGTAATGAATTGGCTTAAAGGCCGCGTGATTTCATTTTGGTTCACATACATGACCAGGGACAGATGCAGCGCGCTAACTTCATTCTGGATGATAAAATAGTCTGCGCCATCCAGCTCCCCCGTCCCCGATACACTTTGTTCCGGGCTGGGATTGTCCAGGATATGACTCAAAATCTCGGATGACTCATCATCCCGCGAAGCTGTCGTTAATATGGTCCCCCCTTCTTTACTCCCGAGTAATACTTCGGATTCCGGATACAGCTTGGCAATTTCGCTTAAAGCCCCCAGCAGCTTGGATCTGGAAATTTCGATGTAGGACCAGATGCCGCCGTTGTTTTCGGTTTCAATCAGAAAAATCCGGTCACCGCTGCGGTAAAAAGAAGGCTTGGGCATAACCGACATCATGGAAGATATCCGTTCCATTTCCTTATTGGGCGTGTTGGTTACGCCCGTTGTGGTGGAGATCGTTTTCCCGATATCTTTTACGTAAACACCGGCGCTCACAATGTACTCACTGGAGACCATGAGGGTTGCAAGCCGATCCCTGACCTGATCAATAAGCTCCACCTCTTCATAGTCTTCCAGCATGCTGCCCCGAAAGCTCAGCTTCTGCAGATCCTTGTCATTTAACAGCTGCAGCTGTAAATTCCGGATAAAATACATCTCTTTATCGAGCTGTTTGGAATAGAAGGATGCGCCTGCCGTCGCGGAGTTCAAGAGGGACTCCTTCGTAACGGACATCCCCTTATAATTCAACCAAATATTCATCGAGATGAGAGGAAGTAATAATAGAATAAAAACGATGACGATTTTCTGATATACAAACCATTTCGATGCTTTGCCCGGAGCTTGAAGTTTCATGCGTTCCCCCCATTTTGTATCAACCGATCTATTATCATCTAGTATAGGGGGGCTGGCTAACTTTACAACGAAATATTTTTACATGTTAGTTGTGAACATGACCAGCCATGAATTTCAGGCATAGAAAAAAGCCCCGCAGGGGGCTTTAAGCTGCTTTGAATTAAAACAACGGGCTCAGCACTATGATGTGGTCATTTCGAACCGATGATTTTATATTTTGGCTTCACGTTGTTGAAATCCGGATTGGTTCCGCTTACCATTAGGCCCATTCCCCAATCGAAGTGAACATCCGCTGTAGGGACATCCGCTGCATCTCGATATTGGAACAGGATGTTTCTCCGCGTACGATCGCTCCGGTTCACGTCCGAACCATGAATGGTCAGGTAATTAAAGAAGAGCACATCGCCCGCCTTGGCTGGGCACGGGGTTCCCGAAGATAATGGATACTCCTTGTGGTTCAAATAGTAAGCGCCGATATGCGGCAAAACGCCCTGTTTATGGGACCCCGGCACAACGCATAGGCAGCCGTTCTCCATATCGGCATCGTCGAGATGAACGCTGGCTGCTAACATGGTGTGATCGCGATGCGGGAAATACGGATAGTCTTGATGCATGGGAAACGCGGCCCCGTTAGCAGGAGGCTTCACCAGCATTTTCGAGTGATGCAGTTGCACATTCGGACCGATGATTCCGTTCAACGCTTCTGTCATACGGGGATGGATTGCCGCTCGCATGAACGCGGCATCATGATAGTGCACATCGTGAAAACCTTTCAGGACCAGCTTCTTAAGCTGCTCAGGCGGCAGGAAATCACCTTGCCAGGCATGGTTTTGATCCGATTTGGCGCGTGCCGCCCTCTGGATGATCCCATCAACTGCCGCTCTCATATCCTCAACTTCCTGTTGATTATAAACGCCCCGGACCAGCAGGTACCCATTCTCTTTGTAAAATTGCACATCCTTCTCGTCAATCATCACCATGCACCCTCTCGATATTTTATGGAATTTCTAGTTTAATTATAGTAAGGGCAAGCGAAATCGTATTTGCACGGGGATGACGACGTTTTGCAAAATTACGCCAAAGGAGCTGTAAACTGCCTTGTATCATTGGAGCAAAAGCGAGGAACGCCTTAATCGTTATGCCGGACGGCTTGAGGGTGAAAGCCTCTCATTCCTTGTCCATTACTGGGGGACCGTCCGGCATTTGACGGCCAATTCCATACATCGCCATTCATTCTATGAGATTTGTTATGTGGACGGCGGGACCGGTGTATATACGGACGAAAATCAGACTTATCCCTTATATGAAGGGGTAGCTTTCTGTACACGCCCAGGTCGGTTACATCAGATTAAAGACGTTCACGATCTGAATCTGTTGTTCGTTGCGTTTGAAGCGATGGAGAAACCATCAGCTCCCGATGTATCGGTGAAATACATGGAAGCGCTTGATCGATGTGCTGTTTGGACCGAGCATGCGGGCGAATCACCCGCCACCCAAATATGGAAATCCATGCTGATCCGGTCGGAATCCGATGACTCGCTGCCTTCATCGCTTCTGCCCAAGCTGGCACATGTACTCCTGCAATCCTTTCCTGGTTTGCTCGGGGCTTCCGGCAGCTTCGAAAGCGCTCCACTCCTATCATCCACATTACAACTCATTCAAAAGGCAAAGTTGTACATAAGAGACAACCTCAGCGGGCCTGTGTCACTACCCGAAGTAGCGGCTTACCTGAATGTGTCCGAGCGGCAATTATCCCGATTGTTTGCGGAGAGCATCCATGAATCCTTTACCTCAATGGTTCGCACCGAACGGATCCGGGCAGCCGAATTAATGCTCCAGCACACCCAAGAACCCATCAAGGTGATTGCAGAGCGAACCGGGTTCTCATCCGTTCATTACTTCACAAGGCTGTTCACCAAGTTCAAGGGCATCCCCCCTGCCGCTTATCGAGCGAAATGGGCCTTAGAGGCGGATCGACAAGAATGATCTCGCAGCCTTCCATTCACGAGGCTGCTTGTATTTCTAACCTGGACATTCGTCACATTGCCTAGTACGGGGCACATGCAGCAGATTGGTCTGCTCAAAGCTCAGCCAGTCCTCAAGAGATTCCCCCTCTTCCGGCAAATTCCGCTGTGCTTCATCCGACATAAACCCGAATTGCTCACTCCTTCAAATTAGGGGAACCCGCGAAATTTACGTATCGTTTCATCTTCTGCTCAAATACCGTATCATAGCGGAATTGCCGTGGATATCGATCTTCGCGCAGCATTTCGTACAATACCGATTGTCCTTCCTGGTAGCGGACCGCAAACTCACATTCATCATAAAATTTGCGGGATAGCCGACGAATCTCGTTATCCCCACTATGGCTTCGCCAACCCAGCTGAATCATATCCAGCTGATCCAGCGGATCGCGATACGTGTCCAGCACAATGCAGGAAACCGAATCCTCCACCTCGTGGAATACCAGAACATGTCCGCTATTCACCGGACTATCAAAGTACCGTTCATATATATTTCTTACGGGAATCGTTATGCCAAGCCGATCCATCACCGCTTTGAAGTTCGGGTGTACCTTATACTCGTCAGAGCGTTCATCCGGATACCATACGAGCTCGGAAATCGACGCTGTAATATTGAATTCATATTTCATCTCTCGTAGCCCCCTCATACGGGATATTCTACCATATTTCATTCCTGAGTTCGTATTCCCTCGCTTAACCACGGTGACTTGGCGTGTTATAATTCGGTTAATATGCTGGAAGGGATGAAATAAATGCTGGAAATGGAAGCCGCACTAACGAGATTCATAGAACAACAGGACT
The DNA here is from genome assembly GCF_056173265.1 of Paenibacillus sp. QJM3NY_38. Classification (NCBI taxonomy): domain Bacteria; kingdom Bacillati; phylum Bacillota; class Bacilli; order Caryophanales; family Paenibacillaceae; genus Paenibacillus; species Paenibacillus sp. QJM3NY_38. Next base: position 3,434,641 of record NZ_CM149665.1, on the reverse strand, counting down.
TATATAATCGGGATTTCGGGCTCTTCACCGATCATGAAATACGACAGCGGTCCGATGTCCGGATGCCACCCGTGGATGAACGTATCAGGCTGTCCCCTGAGCTGATCTATCTATATAGCCATTATGAGATGATTGACGCTATGGCCGAAGGAACCCATAAAATGAAAAACGCGGCGGTTGAGATCGGAGAATCGGCGGTTATCTACTTTGTTTCTCCTGAGCATCTGACCCGGCAGCAATTGGGTTATCGCTGGATTAGCGACGGTGGTGAAATCGTGGAATCGAGCACTTGGCCTGTTCATCACGTCGTGATTGCCAATGTGAATGATGATCCGCTGATTGTAGACGTCCAAGCCAGTGGTTCGCCCGTATATGCCGCATTCGAAGGTGGCGAGCCTAAGCTGATCGCGAATTCGCTTGCAGATTGCTTTCACGCGCTGTCCATTCTCATTCAAGGTGCTCTTCATTTCCAAGGTGAAACCAGCGACGAAGAAACCTATGAGACCAAACCGGATTTTCTCGCCCATGTGATGCCATCACTGACTGATCTTTTGGGAAGCGAGCAAATGGATGCCCTGCTGGAATATTTATCGCTTCAAGAATACTAAGGAGAGATGGATAAGGAGATTTGCATGACAGGAACTTTAACTTTAATCCGGTATAACGGAACCGAAAAACACGCTTTGACCGAATCCAAAGCCTATCCAACCCGCACCCAAGTCAATGAACGGCCGCACATCATGCTCTGGTTCGAGACCGAGACGGAACCCGAGCCGCTCCAGTCTTTACCGGACTCGGATGAAATATTGAACAATCCGGATGCGGAGCTTACGATTTATCTGGATAAGTTAAAACTCGATGAGTTTGTACCGCTGGAATTTACGATAACCCAGGGTTACAACGAGAACTCCAGAAGCCTGGATGCAAGGTTGTATTATTTTGAACACCAAGAAGTGAATAATAACCGGGGACGCATTGAATATCGAGGAAATGGTGTATTTTACGTATATTGGACGGGAACAACGATGGACGTCAACTATTATGACGGCAGTATGCCGGATACCCGGCTGGAGCTGGAAGGCGAGTTTACAATGGAGAAATACGCGGATTGGTTATAAAGAACAATAGATAATCTGCAGCAAACCCTCCTACCTCGTAGAGTCAACGTACGTTGTATGCTGGCTCTACGGAGGGATATTCGCATCAATACTGCACAGGTTTCCTGAGCCTTAAACACCAAACTGTTTCAAGTGATGGTCCAGATGCTTGTATAATCCCCTCCCCCATTGCTCCGGAGTCAATTTACCGAAGAATGCATGAGGATGCGTGGTACATCTCTCAGGTCCGTTCTTTTGGAATGCTATAATTTTTTCTTTCAATTGTTCTCTTTCCGCTTCAAATTCCCTTGGATCCGCAATCAAAATATCCGGAATCGTAGACATATTGCGGGGTAACGGTTTTTCATTATAAAACACAGGCTTCGCAAGATTCCCTACCAACCTGCCTAACCAGCCTCTTGGCGGGTTTGTGATGCCCATGGCGATATCTTGGAACGCGGAGCAGTGAGACAGCATTTGGGCAGCATCCATTTTTCCCCATAACGGTTGTGATTGAGCGCTTAATGTGTCGATTCGGTTTAAGATTTGAGTCATATCTACATGATTGAACATATTATTCATGTTTGCCTCTCCCCATAATGTAATCCATGACTAAACACCTGATTACATTATAGCTGACCCATCTCCGGGACATTTCTTTCTGATTGCTTTTTTTTAATATTTTAATAAGAGAATTAATATCATCAATCCTGTGAAGAAAAGCGAAACTGAAGCCAATAGGATTGAAACTTGATGGTGCCTGCTTTCACGCATGTATTTCCACTCCATATATCCGCGAAAGCAGAAGATTACGGATAATAAGAACGGCCATATGGGATTGGGTCTGCTCCTATCCATCGTCCATATAAGGATGAGTATCGGAATTAATAAAGCCCAAGAGCCCAGAAGATACCATTTATGGACCGGTGTGTCACGCATCTCTTCCTCGCCTACGTCGATGATCTTCCTTAAGACCCATTGACCAACACAAATAACAAGGATAATAAATGAGTATAACCCCTCCATTATCATCCTCCTTTAGGTGGAATAATAAGTAAGTGCTTTCTACAGCCATCTCATAAAAAAACCTTTAGAAACCTTCACACGTCTTTCGCGTGCCCAAAACTCCAGCTGCCTGATTCCCTCCGTCTGCTCCTCCGCAAACGTAAAACATAACTTTAGAGGGACGATTGCACGCCCTTTCAGCTTGATCCCGACCACCGGTTTCCTGTCATGGTTGATCAGCAAACATTTCACAGCTTCAACGTTAATGACTGTACCGTTTATGACGATTCCGTCTTGAGTCATTTCCAACACGCCTGGTTTCATCAGATAGGTTCGATATACGGAGATGAGGAATACGGCGAAACAAAAAACTAACCACACCATGCAGGCATAATAAAAGAAGTCCCTTTCTTCATGGCCTCTTATTATATTTTCAAGAAGAATAGCGATTAAAATCAACATCGAAATCATCAATCTGATCCCTGAAGGAGCAGAAACTCGAAACATCTTCATATTCTTCTTTACTCCTATCATGAAATAATGAGGGTCTGTATTCTGATCCATATGTATAGGTTCATTATACTTGAACTAACAAGATGTGGTAACCCTATGTACAAACAACAATAAAAAAAGCCCCGATTTAAGCGGCAGCTCCTGTCTTTATCTATTTACATTATCTCATATAAAAAGCAATCTGGAATTACATGATCAGCACCTCATTTTCTAAAACTTAGTGTTTATTACAATCACCCATCGTCTATTCCGCAGCAGCCAAACGATTCGGTTCGATCAGTTTGCTTAGCCAATGCTCATCGGTTTGTACGTGATTCTTGCGAACGAACTTGGCAACGCTGCCTTTAAAGTCGTCATATGCAAATGCGGAAGCCAGCCGAACCACATAACCTTCCTGCTCCCCGCCGCAGTCTGACTGCTTCGTATAACAAGCCTTGGCAGCATCCTCGTCCCAGATGCCCCGGTACAAGACAGGAACAGTAACCAGCCCCAAACGTTGCGCCCATTCCTCCGTCTCATCCCATGACAGGCACACATTCAACTCATTCCACACGGAGAACAGCATGAAGTAGGACGGCAGCGCCGAGTACAAAAGCGAATGCTTGGCATATACGTTTTCCCCGCAGAGACGATAACCCTCCGGAATCAAATACTTGATGCCCCCATGCAGCGTCTTCACATAATGACGGGAAGGATGATCCTTGCTGTCCAGCGATCTCGCATGAATGAAACCGGGGTACATCGTGGTGTTCTCCCCGTCCATTTTCTCGGTAATGACGACCTCCTGTCCCGTAAAATGGTCCGTGTTTCGTAAAATCTTATCGTCATCCGTATATCCTCTGGACCAAGGCAAATGCATCGTTTTGGGATACTTTATTTTCATCGTTGTTCACCTCCTTATTTGCCGAAGGTATCGGCTTCCGCGAAGAAATACAGCTCTGCCAGCATATCTTCGCCTAACAAATGATAGATTTTGGATGCCCCTGCATCCCCTCCATGCAAAATTTCCATATGAAAGCTCACAAGTTGAACGACGTGCTGAATGAAATCATCATCATATCCAAGGTCCTGCAATGTATGGCAGGTTATGCTTGCCGATACGTGCTCGTGCCCATAATAGGAATAGTACCCTCTTGCTTTCTTCCATACTTTGCAAAACGGCTTGCCCGCGTCATGGAACAGTGCTGCTAACTGTATAGCCAGTAGATGCTCGCCTTCATAGAAAGCATTGATATATTCCAGCACGGTATACGTGTGCTCCGACAATGTTTTGGAATGATGCGGATTCTCCTGATCATATCCCAGCATCACATTGAAATAGGGCGATTGAGACAAGTAGAGAAATAACTCATCATGACCCGGTCTGCGTGTTAACAGCACTTCCAGTTCTTCTCTTGCAAGCTGCGTTTCGCTCTGCTCATGAACGAGATGCAGATCACTGAATCCTTCTCTCATGACAGGAAATTCAAGGTTCTTGGCATATTTCGTCATGATCTTCTCGTCGAGCCGGCGTTTGCGTCCCTTGACTCTTTCCAGAGCCACTTCATAAGGGGTTGTGCAGATATGGCATTCCACCGATCGATCGCCAAATCGCTTCAGGAACTTCTGTCTCCGCTCCCGGCTGACATTGGTGGCATCAAAAACGACATTTCGTCCGGACGCAAGCGCCTGTTCGATCTCGGCGAAAGCTGCATCAAATACCAGATACGTATTTTTCTGTTTGGATTCGCTGCCGAACAATCTTTCACGGATCGAGTCCGTCGCAACGATGACGGCCCGCTCGCTTTTGCATAATTGTTTGGCATAATAGCTTTTTCCGCTGCCGGGTATCCCCACCAGCATATGAATGGTACACATGTTGTTCACCTCCTCCGTGCCTCTAAATAATGTACCATCCTTGCGGAGTGATTGAGTAAGTAGAGAATTATTATACTCAACTTTTACATACCTATAAAAAGGCTGATTGCAGCAGGTAAGAAGCCCTTCCCGGCAATCAGCCTTCATATCATCCTTTCATATCCTATCTACTCCGTGACTTTCCCTCTAGGAGCAGCTGCGGTTGTATCACGCTCCACCAGCTTGACGGGGATCAGTGTCCGGTCCGGTGTCTGTTTCCCTCTCTCGAGCCAGTTTACAACATGTTCGGCAGCTTGGCGTCCAATCTCGTAAAAATTCTGCTCAACGGTGGTCAGCGGAATTATGACATGCTCTGTGACAGGATTATTATCAAAACCTATGATCGAAATATCCTCCGGAATACGGATCCCTCGTTCCAAACAGCGGTTCAACAGGTTGGCGGCGATCAGATCATTCTCCGTCTGAACAGCCGTTACCCCTTCCGTCCGGTAAGAGTCCAGCAGCTCATTATAAAATCGTTCAAAGCCAACCTTCTCCCGATAATCCTTCATATTTAGCCTGATATAACGGCTATCAACGGGAAGTCCATGGTCCTTCAGCGCTTGGCAGTATCCGAAATACCGGTTGCGCACCGAAGAGGTTGATTCAATGCTGACTGCTGTAAGAAACGCGATCTTTCGATGACCGAGCTCAATCAGCCTGGATACGGCTTGATAGGATCCACTGAAATTGTCAGAAACCACCGCCCCTACCGGCAGACTGTCAAAATATTTATCGATCGTCACGATCGGATAATCTTCAAGGCAAAGTCGATGCAGAATGTCGTAGTTCGTCTGATCGTTCCGCGGATACAATATAATGGCCGCAATGCCCTTTCGGATCAGCATTTCCAGCAGATCGCGTTCTTTCTGGGAATCGTAGTCGCTTTGGTGAATGCTCAAATAGTAACCGTTCGCGTTGAGCCAGTCCGAAGCTCCGCGAATATATCCCATCGTGCCGCGATCGTCTTCGGAAGGCAGGATCAGCGATATCATTTTATCCATTCCAACCGACCGCTGCTCCTGCCCACGTTGCCGGGGTTTAACAAAGCTGCCGCTTCCCTTGACACGGTAGATAAACCCGTCCCGCTCCAGCTCCTCAAGCGCTCTTCTTGTTGTAATACGGCTCACGCCGAAGGTGGAGCTTAGCTCGGCCTCCGTAGGAAGCTGGGCTTCAGGAGCATAGTGGCCTGAAGAAATTTGCGATTTCAGCTCATCCATCATCACGCGATACAGCGGTGGTTTATTGTCTTTGGTCAACTTGGTTCTCATCCCATCTATATCTATTTTCCAGTGTAAATCTTGTCGTACTAAAATTATAGCGTTTGCATCATTGGCATGTAAACCGCTCCTATCTTCCTACTTCGAGTCATTTCGATTACTTTACATTTGTATAACGTTCATACTGCGCTCGTTTGATATCCAAGTAGCTCTGGGCTCCCATTTTGTCCAGAGTCTTTACGTAGTTATCCCAGTCCGTGTCCAAGCTGGCTTTCCCCGTCACAAACTTCACCCGCATCTCCTCAATGTATTTATTGATATCGGTCAGGATCGCGCTCGTTTGATTGGCTTCCTCATCCGTAGGAACAAAATCTGGCCAAAGCTCTTGGGGCGCCAACTGATCCAGCTCAGCCGGATCCGCCTTAATCTCGTCGGCTACCGTCGTCCCACGTGCCGCCATCCGCAAATCGTCGTCTGGCTCAACATATGGATAATAAGCACCATACACATTATCAACATATTGGAAAGCGCCCAGCTGCACGCCGCCCTTGTAATTTAGAATCTCGTCCTTGTATTTCGGTTTGCCGTCAACCATATCATAGGTTTCGCCCTCAAGTCCAAAGGTGGCAAAGTTAATCCCTTCCTCCCCATAGAAATAATCGATCCACTTGATGGTTTCAACCGGATATTTGTTTTTGTTGGTGATGACAAAGCCGAAAATCCCTTTGGCCGGCGGCCCCAGCACCCCGGCGACTTTATCCCCGTTCGGCCCCTCGAGGGCATGAATGCCTACATAGTTCTCGGCTGCATCCTTACCGATATATCCCGGTCCTTCCCATACAAACGAACCGATCAGATTGTTGGAGCCGTCCGTAGACCACTTCGCATAATCATAGCCTGTCGTAAAATTTTGCTGGGCCAGTGACCCGTCCTTGTACAGATCGCTCATGAAACGGAGCAGTTCTCTGTACTTCGGATCATTAAACGTTGTCTTAACCTGTCCGTCCGCGTCCTTATATAGATATTGACCGAATGCCTTGGCACCGCCTTCCCCCATGCCGAAGCTGCCAGCCAGGAAACTCTCCAGGAAAGTCCAGTACTGCGATTCAAGCACCCACCCGAGACGGGAGCTGTCCTTCTCCCGAACCTTCATGAGCGCTTGTCGGAACTCCTCGGTCGTCTTGGGCACTTCAAGCCCCGCTTCATCCAGCCAATCCTTATTGATATACAGGCGAACGGAATTGAACGCTTTAGAGAAATCGACGTAAGGCAGGGCATAAATATGCCCGTCCGACATCGTGATGGCTCCCTTAATGTCCGGATTGTCCTTCAGGAGTTTGTTCAAATTCGGAGCATGCTGCTCAATCAGCTCCTCGAGCGGAACAAATAAGCCTTGTTTGCCGTATTTCATCAGCTCGTCGGTTCCGAAAGCAATGCGATAGAATGCATCCGGCAGGTCGTTGGAGCCGAGCATGACATTTTTTCGTTCGTTGACGGCGGAACCCGCCAGCTCCTCAAATTCGACTTGAATGCCGGACATTTCTTCGTATTTTTGCCACATCCATAATTGATCGGCCGGAGGATGCACATCGGTATACCCGCGCTTGACAATCCTTAGCTTGATGTTCCCAGGATCTCCGTCCGTTCCGGCCGGTTCCGGTTCCGCCTTACCCCCTGAACCGCCGCAGGCGGAAAGCGTCAACGAAAATGACATCGTTAAGGCAAGCAGAAGTTTCATTCCTTTTCTCATATCCATATCCCCTCTTTTCATGATTATGAGTTCCAAGCGGTAATGACCGCCCTCTATATCGGCTTACCCTTTGATAGCTCCCACCATGATGCCTTTCTCAAAGAAACGCGACAACAGCGGATACAACAGGAGCAGCGGCAGCGCGGATAATACGACGATCGCATATTTCAAGCCTTCCTTGACCATCATCTGATCCGCATATTCGGCACCGACCGATATTCCGGCCATTTCCTTGAAGTCGTTCTGAACCAGTATTTCTCTTAAAATCAGCTGCAGCGGAAATTTACTACGATCCGTCAAATAAATCATAGCGTCAAAATAAGAGTTCCAATGGCCGACCCCGTAAAACAGGATCATTACGGCAATGATCGGCATCGACAAAGGCAGCACAATTCGATACAGCATATGAAAATCATTGCAGCCGTCGACGTAGGCGCTCTCTTCGAGCTCCACCGGAATCCGGGTCTGGAAGTAGGTTCGCATTATAATCATGTTGTAGGCGCTGATCGCACCAGGCAGTACCAAGGCCCACATCGTATTCAGAAGTCCGAGCTCCTTGTTTACCAAATAAAGAGGGATCAGTCCACCGCCGAAAAACATGGTGAAAGCAAACAGCAGCGTAAACAGTCCCTTGCCGTAAAAACGCTTTCTGGAGAGCGGATAAGCGCCAAATACCGTCATCATAATATTGATCGCCGTCCCTATGAATGCGTACAGAAGCGTATTGGCATACCCTCTCCAGATCTCGCTGTTCTCGAACACTTTGGCATAACTGTCAAGATTGAAGCCTGCCGGGAACAGCAGCAGCGGCTTGTCCCAAATTTGGCGCGGATCGGAAAATGAAGCAAACAAAACAAAGAGAAGCGGGTACAAAATGACGATGATTACCAGAATGGACAGCACTAGAATGATGATATCGGCCAGCTTTTCTCCAGGCGTTCGTTTGATATTCAGCAGCACTTCTTACATTCCCTCCTTAATCCTGCATCGACGACTTCTACCATAAGCTGGTCTCCCCCGCTTTGCGTGCAACCGCATTGACGATAATCAGGATGATAAAATTGATCACATTGTTGAACAGGCCGACTGCCGCTGAAAAGCTGTACTGGGTGTTAAGCAGTCCGCTCTTGTACATGTAAGTGGAGATCACCTCGGAGGTTTCCAGGTTCATCGCGTTTTGCATCAACAGAATTTTCTCGAAGCCGACACTCATGATGCCGCCGGCGCTCAAGATGGACAGGATCACGATGGTCGGAACGATACCGGGAATCGTTATATGCCAAATTCGCCGAAATTTGCTGGCCCCGTCCATATAAGCCGCCTCGTACAGGTCAGGCGAGATGCCCGAGATGGCAGCGCTGTAGATGAGCGAAGACCAGCCAACTCCTTGCCATACGCCCGACCAGACGTATAGATGCCAGAATTTCAATGGCTCTGCCAAATAATCGACCGGTTCCCTCCCCAAGGAAACAAGGATGGAGTTGAAGACGCCATTCGTCGGCGAGATAAAGAAGAACAGAATACCGACCGCGACCACAACCGAAATGAAGTGCGGTGCGTAGGAGATGCTTTGGGCGAATGAGCGGAATTTACGATTTCGAATCTCGTTGAACAAAAGCGCCAGCAGGATCGGAGCGGGAATGCCAACCAACAGACCGTATAAACTGATCCCGATGGTATTCTTCAGAATCGTCCAAAAATAATATGCGTCAAATAACCGCTCGAAGTGCCCGAATCCGACCCATGGACTGTTCCAAATGCCAAGGCCAGGCATAAAATCCTTGAAGGCGATCTGAACGCCGTACATCGGCCAATAATGCCAGATCAAAAAATAAAGCACCGCCGGCGAGATAATGATATACAACCCGATATTTCGCTTAAGCTGCCTTTTAACATGCGTCCATTTGTTGGACTTTGGAGCGGGCTGTGGGGATGCCGAGTTTAATCGGGCGTCCATGCTTTGTCATGACCTCCTTTTTCTCGATCAAATTGCGTAAGTGAATATTAGCCACGGTGGACGACTAATATCGGCTTCCGTTGGCAATGCACCACCTCCTGCTCGTACTTACTTGTATTAACAATTTTGAATGTATTGATTATTTGTTATAACACATTCTAGTTAGCATTCAATTTCCAGTCAATATGACATCGAAAAATTGCTACTTTAGAAGTATAAATTGCACTTTTGTTATGACAAATTTCGACGATACAGCCATTCTTAATGATGAGAAACAATCCATTCCATACATGTGGTGGACAACAAAAACAGCCGCGTAATTCACGCGGCTGTTCCTACAATATGGACATTGATATAGAAGAAAAGTGTCGTGCTATTAAAATGGCTAAAGCTTTCGTTTGCTTACAGGTAACCTGCCAGTTTGGTAAGTATTTCTGCTTGTTCACCCGTCAATATTTTGCCGGATTGTGCGCTAATTTGATTGGAAAAAGCGTTCAGCATGCCTTCCTTGGCAGAGGTGTTACCTCTATTGTCGGCCTCTTTCGCTTGGAGGAGTTTACTTGAGAGCGATCGTGCGAGTCCTGGATCGCTCGCGGCGAAATGCGCTGCAAGCTCGGACAAGCTATCGTACGTTACAATCACCTCGAAACGAAAGACCGCTTCCGTTTTATTTCCCGCCAGATCGATTGCCGTGACCGAGATATCGTGGGATCCCGGCTCGAAGAAATAGGCAGGACGTTCAATCAGTGCATGAGAACAAGGATTGTCAGCTAACCCGGACAGACTGTCAACGGCGCTGCACGAAACGTATACAGAGTCGGTTACTGTGTACGTACGCTCACCGGTGAATTCAACGACAGGTGCCGTCTTGTCGATCTGCACCTTCAGCGTCCCCGGAACCTCAGTCACGCCTGAGAAGTTAGTGGCGGAATAGGTGACCGTCGTGACGCCTTCCTTCGTGATTTCAAGCTGGGCCGTATTCCCTTTTGTTGTAGTCTTCTCTATCGGCTGTGCCCCTTCCGCAGCGTATGCAATGGAGTACGCGCGGTCGGCAGAAATGGACAAGGACACATCGGATTTCACCCAGCCGTTCTCGTTGGGAGAAGGCGATAGACTAACCGTGGAGACAGGCGGCACACTGTCTTTTACCGTTACAAAGAAATCGTCATAATAGGCCGTTGCCACATTGTATCTGGAAGTTACCGCAATCAGTTTCGCGTAAGCTGCATTAGACGGAGCCTTCCCTCTTAGCGTCACTTTCTGCCATTGTGCCAATCGCGATTCATCCAAATGGGTTTCCAAGGTGGAGATGGTCGCGTTATTGCTATCAAAGAAACGGAACATAAAGCCAGGCTGACCGGATTCAATATAAAGATTCATGCCTGCCGTATATTCCTCTCCCGGAATGATGGGAATCGGATCACTCTGAACGGCAACGGATGCCGTTCTCAGCGTGTCCGTAATCTTCAAGCTGTGTGTTCCCGTGAAACTGCGTTCCGTGCTGCGATCATAGCGATACCCGTTGCCTGGAGCGAATAATGGACTCCATCCCTTTAATTCCTCTTCAAAGCCCGGATTGGTAACCGGAACAGCCGTATGCGGCGGTTCTTCAATAACCTCTCCGTCAACTTCCATCCGATATAGGATCGTATTGGTTTGCATATCCGTGAAGTACAGGTTCCCGTCAGCATGCAGATCGAATCTGGAGGTGTCGGCCAATGTCCGATGTTCCAGCGTTTCAGGGTCTATGACCGTCAGTTTGTTGTTAAACAGCACATAGAGCAGTCCATCCTCCGACCAACGCAGCGGGTGGTGAGCCCATTGGCTGAAGTTTAAGCTTGGATACACTTTTTTGCTCTTCACAACTTGATACGTATCGGGATCGATCGCAAAAATATACTCATAGGATGCCCCCCAGATCAAACCGTCCGGACCGGCGGAAAGATCGCCGATGAATATCGGCTTATCCAGACCGGGAACCCGGAGCGGAAACTCTGCTATTTTTTGCTGTGTCTCCTCATCCCAGACAAAAATCTTCGCTTCCGCTTCCGTCGGCTCAGAACCCAGTCCGCCTCGAATCGTGGTGGAGCCGAACACCTTGCCGTCATGAACCGTCGTGCTGAGCACGCTCTGATTCTGGACGACATTGCGATGCAAGTTGATTTCTCCGGTGACGGTATCATAAACGGTCAATGAGCCGCCCAACGTACCGTAGCCAGATATCGTCGAAATGTAGAGCTTGCCTTTGGAACTGGAGATATCCACCAGCCTCTCCTGATCGTTGCCCAGTACGGCCAGTCGCTTCGGATTGTTCATTCCAGGCTCCGTCGATAAATCGAACTCGTACAGTCCGCCCTCCGGATACACGCCCATATAGACTTTATTGCCCACGGCATGAACGCTATCCGCCTGGCCGATGCTGAACGGCGTTGCGATGTTATCCGTCAGATCGACGAGCGAGGATCGCGCCTGCGAGCCGGTGGTGATCAGCTCCGTATGGGATACGCTTTTCAACCGGTTGACAACCCCGGGCAGACCTGGAATGACCGGCGGCAACAGGTGCACTTGCTTCGTTTCGATATTCATGATTGTAACGCCGCCGTCATAACGGACGGTCACCAGATTTTTGCCCGGGTATTCCGGATTATGGGGAAATTCAACCCAATCTACTCCCCGAAATCCGCTGTTGTACTCCATTCCGGTTAACTCGACCTCATGCGTGGCAAGATTAAACGTTTTCAGCTTCTTGTCGGACATATAATACAGTTTTCCGTCAAGCGAGTCCGTTGCGTGCAGCCCCGTTACGTTCTCCAGCACAACATCCAGCCAGCTTTCCGTCTGCGTATCGTAGATAAACGCCTCTCCAGGAATGCCGCTTCCGTCCGTATATCGGGCAAACAAATAACGGTTATCAATCGTGCTCAGGTCATATACGGTGTCTTCTTTAACCGGCAGGGAAGCAGCAATATTTGTTTTCTCACCTGTGGCTAGATTCACGCGTACGATCTGCTTATGCGCGGTACCTGCATATATATTGCCGCCCTGATAAGCAATGGAGCGTACATATTCCTGGTCAAGCAGCCCGATGACGCGGCCATAATCTTTGGTTTGCTTGGTAGCCGGGTCATACTGATACACTTTGCCGCCGGGATAGGTTCCGACATACACGCGGCCCTGTTCATCCGTGGTAATGCTGTTCGGAACCGACTGGCCGTCGAACTGTGCCACTTGCACAGGGACGTGAGTAACCGGTGAGTAACTCCACAGCCTTGCCCCGCCACCGTCAGCCGCAAGGAACAATGTTCCGTCCGGTGCCGTCGTATGTGCCCATGAGCTTTCGGAGGGTCCGATCGGAATGCTCCGCAGCAGTTTATAATCCTCCAGATCAATGACATTAAGATGCCCCGGTTTTCCTTTACTGGTCGCGTAAAGCACGTTGCGGCCCTCTTCCTTGCCAGTGGTACCGTTGAACACGGCCACCGTATAGTTGTTAGGGACCAGAATTTCTTCCGGTGTTCCATATGTTTTTTGAGCCAGCCTGCTCTCCCCGGAAGCAGCTGCGACACCGCTGCCTCCCGAGCATGCTAATATAAAACAAATTGCAAGCATGATGACCTGGAACTTGCCACCCTTTCTAAATCTCATAAATAACCTCCCTAGAATCAGTCGTTGTCTTCCCGAAAAACCACTGCGCATACATGCGGCTAGCGAACGGGCGTTAGTCTCGGTTTTTGTATACGGATCCTCCTTTTTCGATGCATTGACAAGCCCTTGTAAGTAGAATCCAGAACTTGGACCCGGGTCGTCTGGCCCGTATATTAGGCAAATAGCAAGATGGTGTCAATCGATATTTATTTTGTTTTCTTACATTTATCTCGTTATCGGTCAAAGTGGATTTTGCAAAAGTGGTAGAATAATCGCAAAATCTTCATCGAAAATTTCAAGCTTAGAACCCAATAGATAAATAACTAAACCCGAAGGTTAACAAGAAAAAAGCCGCAATTTAAGCGGCCCGGAGCAAAGTATAAATTCGTATCACACGCGGCATCCTTCCTTCTTTAGGAAGCTCTTTAGGAAATTCTTCATTTTCGTTTATATCGAAATTCCCTTAATTACTTGAATGCTTCAGTTAAGGTACAACGCGGGGATAAAAAAATAAAAGACTGCCTCTTTAGCAGTCCTTCTTGGTGCTATTGAATGTTACTTAGGTACAGCAGCAACTCTTTCTTTTTGTGTTCGTCCGCCACGATTGGTGATAAACACCCCGGATAAAATGAGAATTAGGCCGAGGATCAGGCTCCATCCAATCGGTTCATCCAGCAGTGTATATCCCCAGATCATCGCCGTTGCAGGAACGAGATAAGTGACGGATGTCGCAAACTCGGGGCTCCCTTTCAAGACCATATAATTGAACAGAATATATGCTACACCAGAGCCGAAGATGCCCAGGCCAACAAGAGAACCTATATTGGCAGGCTCCGCGATCTTGGCAAGTTCAACCTTTTCCGTTGTAAGAGCGATTACTCCACTCCCTGCCATTGCCCCAAGCAATGTTGCGAACGTTAACTGATACATACTCAGTCCGCCCAATAAACGTTTGGATAACTGCGAACCAACGGCATAACACAAAGTAGCACCTATCATCGTCGCAAACCCAATGAAATCGACGGTAATAAATGATCCGGGTCGAATGCCGAGCAGAATGATCAGTCCGACAAGCGCGACGCCCATGCCCATCCATTGAATCCGCCTAAACACGGAGCCGAAGAACAGCAACCCGACGATCATGGTCCAAATCGGCGTCGTTGCATTCAATACCGAAGCCATGCTGCTGGCCAGCCTGGTCTCACTAAACCCGATTAAGGTCCATGGCAGGGCCATATTGATCATCGCGATCACGATGGTGGGCAGCCAGCGGATTTGCCGCAGGGCAAACGGCTTTCGCATGATGAGCATAACGACTGTGATGAAGAGAAATCCAAAGGTTGATCGCAGAAAGGCGATCCCCCACGGGCCGAAATCGTGCAGCAAATTTTTGACGAAAAAGAACGAACCTCCCCATATGAGACATAGGAGGATGAGTGAAACATATAAGGATCGTGCCAACTTAATACCTTCTTTCTATATTAGGGACATCCTTATAAGTTAACATCTCATCATGGAGGTTGTACAGAGTGATTCTACACAATGCTCTTTCAGGCAGCTTCTTTCTATTGGTATGATTTATGGATAACTTAAGCCTTGCAGCCTTCATGTAGGCTTCCACGCCTGGCGGTACTGCCTCGGTGAAACCCCGTACTGTTTGCGAAACTGATCGGCAAAATGATTGTAACTGTTAAACCCTACATCCTGCGCGGCTTCGTTCGCCGTACGGCCGGAATGGGTCATCAATAAGGCGGCATGGCGAATCCTCATTTGATTCAGATGCTCTACAATGGTGTACCCCGTTTCTTGCTTGAACAAGTGGGCCAGCCTTGATCCCGATATTCCGACCTCTCGCGATATCGCATCAATTCGAATATCTTCTTTTAACGATCGGGACAGCAAACCAAGGGTCTGCTCGACTCTGGGATCGAGTCTTTTGTTCATCCGCTGCGCAAGCAGGAGCAAAATTTCACGCACCGAATTCTCACACAGTGCCTCCCATAGATCCAAACGATCCAGCGAATCTTGAAGTACATTCCGAAATGTTTGCTCGACTCGCCCACGGACACGTTCATCGGGCAGCGTTTCGACCAAAAACTCCTCATAACGCAGCATCCTGTTTTCCGGAAGTCCAGGATAATGAATCCACAGGAAGTTCCAGCGTTTCCCCTGCACAGTTCCGTATTCATGCGCGATATTGGCGCGCAGTAGGCCAAGCTGTCCAGGCCCGCAGCGTTTCTCTCCGGCAGGCGTCCGGACATAGCCCTCTCCATGCAGCGTATAAACAAGTAGCCAGTCCTTCATGCCATGAGGGCGACGTAAGCGATAAGCATCGTCTTGGTCGAAATGGTCGCCGAATATGGTGCCGGTACTTTCTAAGGGTTTCACGTGCCTGCCCGCCGGCGTTCGCATGAACCTCTCCTCCTTTTGTACCTGTAATAACAGAATAGCAGAATCCCGGTATTAATAAGCAGAATACTGACTTCCTCTCAAGTTAAGCAGACGATATTCTATTGTCAATAGGAAAAACAATAAACGTACAGGAGGCATTCTCATGCAAAAGCAGCCAAGAGTATTGACTCAAGAACAGTTGCAATTGTTCGAAACGGAAGGTTATTTAATCGTAAAAGGGCTCTTCCGCCAGGAGGAGGTGTCAGAAATCGAAGCAACGTTTGAGGAGATCAGTCATACTACCGTTCCTGGCCACTTTGAGCCGGTGTTGGATGAGGAAGTTGTCGAACCGCTGAAGCGTTATCCCCGTGTGATGCATCCGCACCGCTTTAATCCGACCGCGATGAAATATATGCTGCACAAGCCTGTTATGGATGTACTGGCCGATTTGTATGGGGAGCCGGCACTCGCGGCTCAAAGCATGTTCTATTACAAACCCCCGGGTTCCCGCGGTCAAGCGCTGCACCAGGACAATTTTTACCTGCAGGTCGAGCCGGGGAACTGTATCGCGGCGTGGACCGCAATCGATGCGTCTAATGAAGAGAACGGCGGGTTGCTCGTCGTTCCGAAAACAAGTGATTATGCTCTGGTGTGCCCGGAGGAAGCCGATTCGAACGAGTCGTTCACCACCCATTTCGTGAAGCCGCCCAAAGACAGCAAGGCACTCCCGGCGATCATGGACAAAGGCGATGTGCTGTTCTTTAACGGCAATCTGATCCACGGCTCCTACCGTAACAAATCCAACCGTTTTCGCCGAGCCTTCATCTGCCACTACGCCAACGCCTCGGCTGTCAAGATCGGTGCTTTCTATCGGCCATTATTCCGGGAGGACGGCACGGAAGTCAATCTCGACATCAATCCGAATGGCGGTCCGTGCGGCGTCGAATTTGATACGGCATATCCCCATTAAATTTCATGCGATCAGCGTGTACCTTGGTAGCGCTGGTCGCGCTGTTTTTAATCTTAATCTTCCCATACATTCTGCATCGGAAGGCCCAGCTCACTTCGGGCCGCGTCCACAACCATCTGAATAAAAGCGGTTTTCTCCTTCGTGTAGGCTTCCATGGAACTTGCGTTTAGGGCAGCCGCCCTTTTTACTGCGCCGTACTGCGTGACAAGCTCCGGATGTCTACGCAAATAATCTCGCAGCACAATTTCATTTCTCGTAGGGAACGACGCATCATACATCATAAGGTGAACATTATGGGTCCACTTTCCTTCCGTACGCTTGGCAAATAAATATCTCCCCTGCATTCCGGTTGGAATATGCGTATAGCTAGCCGGATCAAACCTTGATTCGTAATAGGCGACCGGCCGGAGCGGCGTCAAGCCGACAAAAATGTCGATCACCGGCTTGGATGCCTGCCCGGGAATCGCGGTACTCCCCACATGCTCGATGGCTACCGCTTCGGACCAAGTCTCGAAAGCAGCGCTTCTTTTTCGGATTCAAAAGCTTCCGTCCAGCTCTGGTCATATTCTACAATGTTGATGGTATCCTCCATCACGCTCACCTCGCTCTGCTTTTATTAACCTAAGTGGTTTATAAAAATATGTAAGAATTTAATTATATATAATAAAGCGCATTGGTTGAAGGCTGATTGGATAATATATCTATCTTTCATTAAATTCGGCGTAAGGTTCAATATAGAAAAGCCCTACCAAGATCTTGGTAGGGCTGATTCATTAGGACAAGTGCATATCAACTAGAATTTTGCATTGTTTTCGATCATTGGCCAATGTTTCAAAGCCTTTCTCGACAATATCGCCAAGCGGTATGAGGCTTGTGATGACCTTGTTCCCATCAATGATGCCTCCGGCGAGTAATCGAATCACCTCGGGGAACAGGTTTGCGTAAGCGTAAGAACCGGTGATTTTGGCTTCGGTCTTTACAAAGCTGTTCGGACTAAAGGTGACCGGCTGCTCCCACAAGCTCACAACCTTGAATTCCCCGCCTTTTCTCACCGCACTTACGCCGCTCAAGAATGTGGCCTGCACACCCGCCGCATCAAAGGCTACGTCCACTCCTCCGTCCGTCAGCTCCTTGATTCGTGCAACTGCATCGACTTCAACCGGGTTAAGCACGTGGGTTGCACCTAGCTCCAGCGCCTTCTCCCGGCGGTCATCGGATACTTCAACGACGATTATTTCGCTTGCTCCCGCCGCTTTCACCGCTTGCAGGAGCAAAAGACCGATCGGACCAGCTCCAAAGATAGCTGCCGTATCGCCAAGGCGCAGCGTGCTTTGCCGTACCGCATGAACCGCTACGGCCGTAGGCTCGACGAGTGCTCCTAGCTTAACGTCCATTTCAGCTGGAAGCTTGAACGCATTCTCCTCTTTAACTACGGCGTATTCCGCGAACCCGCCAGAAATGGAATAACCGTAACCGCCGCTGTTCGAGCACAGATTCGCCATCCCTCTTCGGCAATTGGAGCAATGGCCGCAAGCGATGAGTGGTTCAACGGCCACCTGATCACCGGGCTCCACGGTGGTTACGCCTTCTCCTACTTCAACGACCGTACCGGAGAATTCATGTCCGAGAACCGGCTGCGTGCGGATTGGAAATGTACCCGCTACATATTCATGCATGTCGCTTCCGCATATGCCTGCATAATCCACTTTGACGAGCACCTTTCCCGCTTCAAGAGGAGGAATGGCTGTTTCTTCAACCCTGATGTCTTTAGTTCCGTATATTTTCGCTGCTCTCATGATGTTATCCCCTTTGCTGTTCACGATGAATGCAAACCGTTCAAGACAAGGCGAATGATATGCTCAGCTGCCTGCGTGGCATTGTCCTCCGCAGGGGGCAAATCGCTGAACACTGGCTCGAGGAACGGGTTCTGTCTGGAAAAGATCACGACCCCCATTACAAAATGGACGGCATGCACAATCGATTCGAACTGAAACACGCCTTGACTCTTCCCTGATTCCAGTATGGCTCTTAGATGTACCCAAGAAGGATAATAGGCATTTGAAAGCATCTTGAGCCGGGGACTTTGCATCATCATTTCCTGTTGCAGGATATGAATCAGCTCTTCGTTATCGTAACGGTATGCAACAAAACCACGGATAAACGCTTCAAGCGCTTTGATCGGCTCCTCCAAGTTGAAGGACAGCTTAGCAAAATGTTCATTAAGCGGTTCGAACAATGCATAGAGCAGCTTGTCCTTTCCTCCGAAATGGTAGGATACCAGCGCTAATGCAACGCCTGCTTCGTCACAAATTTGCCTGACGCTTGTGCCTTCAAACCCTTTTCCGGCAAATAGCTTCTTTGCTGCGTCTAAAATCTTCTGCTTTACGTCCTTTTCCTGATCCTGTACCTGTTCTTCGTTTACCATTTGACATCCATTACCTGTCTTCATGTATTTGCTATTCCAATTATTCGTTAAGTTGATTCTTAGATTTGAACGTTCGTTTTGAACAATTGTTCAAGCAGCTGCGAATTCATTTTACTCCTCGTTTTTATTCATGTCAAATGTGTCTGCACCCTTGCATCAAGAGCCGCGGCCTTCGCCGCAGCCATGCTCCTCGGCTCCGTATGCAGTTCATACTATCTCACTCTTCTAGTCTTTATCCATTGAGTGATTCGCTTGGCTCTTCCGATCATCTTAGGGAGCAGCATCAATGCGACGATACAAGAAATGATCAAATACACGATCTGGACTCCATTCTCTTCCGACAACATCTGTTCTACACTCGTACCGATGAGCAGGACAGGCTGCTTCGCATCGTCCCCCGGTAAGTTGAAGGCTTCCAGCTGACCTTTGCTAGCCCTGCCAATTACCGTCACCCAATCTCCAGGGGAGACGGCATAATACCCGTAAGCCGTACCCTTGGGACTTTCCATCAGCAGCGGTCGGGATGAATTTCCTTCGTAAATCAGGGTGACATGTTTAGGATCAACCGTCGCAACATTCAGCGGAAGCCAGTCCGTGTAAAACCTGATCCGTTCCGCCTGAACCGTTACTCCGTTTAACTCTGAACTTCCCCAAGATTGGTGGCTTCCGTTATCATCCAGCTTGTAATCGCAACCACCCTTGCCGCATTCCCAGCGGAATGGCTCTTTCTGGAGCAGAGCGTAACGACCCTGAAGCTTGCCTTCATCCGTATATGCCGCTTCTCCTCCTGCCTGACCTTCGAGACGTACATAGCCAGTCGTTTCGGATGTCAACTGCTGGACCGGCTGAGCTTTGTTTATAATGGTCGTGAGCCGGGCGGAATCCCAATACATTAGAAGCGATCCGAGCAGGATGATCCATCCGATCGCTTCCATAATCCAAAACCAGAACCGATCGAAGCGGGTGTCTTTGGATCGTTTACGTTGTTTTCTCGCTTTCTGCTTATATGTATGGATACCTGTACGACTGGGTTTATCTTTGCGTTTCATGGCCACGGGTTTATCTCCTCCTGTTAACGATGTCAGAGATGACAATGTATCATATACGACTGTAAGATACGCGGGGTTTCAGTCGGCATCAGACCTTGATAGGATATGAGAGCATCCGCTAGGCT
Organism: Paenibacillus sp. QJM3NY_38; assembly: GCF_056173265.1. NCBI lineage: Bacteria > Bacillati > Bacillota > Bacilli > Caryophanales > Paenibacillaceae > Paenibacillus > Paenibacillus sp. QJM3NY_38. Next base: position 3,414,598 of record NZ_CM149665.1, on the reverse strand, counting down.
ATCTTGTTTGAATCGTGTATGCATTGTGTAATTGTTGTGTATACATTGTGTTTGCAATATGTAGTCACTTTGAGTACAATTGATCTACAACGTTAAGGAGGCTTTTGCCAATGGATACTAATCTGCACATCCGTCTAAACAAAGAACTTAAGGAGAGCTTTCAAGAGATAGCGAAGGGCAATAATACGGACCCTTCTTCTCTGGTTCGCGACTGGATTGGCAACTATGTAGCGGAGCATCGAAAGACGGATGAAGATTCTGCTGCCGAGTTATATTTGGCAGGATACCAATTGCAGCAAGCACTGGGAGGAAGGGATCATGTCACCAAGGAATTCGCTAAACAATTGCAGGAGCATTCCTTGACGAATCAGAAGGAGTTCACGCAGTTGATCTTGACTACCTATATGGATCTGGATCTTACGATTCCTTCGTGTTTATCCAAGACTTATAAAGGCTACGCTTATTCTCAAATGTTTTTGATGGGCTTGATCGGTGATAAACCTAAGAATTTGGCATAAATCACAATCGTCGTTATTCCTTAATGAAGTCAGAGTGACTTCATCTATTAGTGCAATAAGAGATAATCTCCCCTTTCCTGCTGGCTCAACTTAAAAAACCGTCTACAAGTAGACGGATCGAACAATAGCTCCAGCATTATCCATTTCAATTGCGATTTCTGTGGATTATCAATAAACCCACTTTGTCCTCCAACCGTTCAGGCGGTTTTCGAGGACTTTTTTGTCTTTTTGGAACCTATTTTACGCAATCCGTGCATGCCGAACAACAACAGTGGGAGAATTAATCCGATCGTAATCGTGTACGGAATCCAAGTCTTGTTGTCCCATACCAACTTGTATGGAACATTGGGATAGATGAAGACGGAAACCGCAGCCAGAATCCAACCGAGTGGAACGACCAGAGGCTGATAGTTTTTAATATGAAATATTTGGCTTATGCCTATCGCTATGGCATAGAAATACAAGGAAATCCGATAAAACAAAGTGATAAACCACATCACGGCCATGACTGCCTCAATACGCTGAAGGAAATTGCCGATATTGATTTTTTTTGCCAGCATATAACTTGGATATAGGTTTCTTCCTGTTATATCCGGACCCAGGACCAAGATGGTTAAGGCAATAATCGTAAACAGCACCATCGCGCCGAATAGACTGCCGATATAAACGGCCTTGTAAGCCTCGGCCGGGCGGTTGACAGCCCCCGGATAAATGATCATCAATACGATATGCGGCAGAAAAGCAATGCTAACGAAAGAGACCGCGGCTGGAAATAGGGGGTTAACCCCCGATTCGAAAATCGGCATAGCATTCTCCCATTCAATCTCTGACAATAATAATAAACTCATGGATAGAAACAGAAGAAGAAACCATGGGAAGAGCATTTCCGCTGAACGAGCCAGCACTTCAAGGCCTAAACGAACCCCCAGCACAACCAAGGCTCCAAATAAGAAGATGATCGCCTGAATCGGGGTTTCCGGCAGCATCTGAATCGTCATGAAAATACCGATTTCATGTAACACCGTAGCGGGACCGCCTAGGAACAACGTAAGCAGGAAGAGAACGTTTATCATTTTGCCGATCCATTTTCCAAAAAGCTTCTCGGACAACTGCATCAGATTCGTATCCGGATATTTTTTGAACATTTGCAGCTGCAGCACCAAAATGATGAATCCGAGGCCGGTCCCGACCAAGCAGGCAATCCAAGCATCTTGCTTAGCAATGGAAGCCATACCCGAAGGAACGATAAGAATAGCGCTTCCGATCGTATACATGGCAGTTAATATGCTGACCTGACGCAGTGAAATTTTGACTACGGGCATCTTTCCCGCTCCTTTTCTTATTGGATCAAACCGATGGCAGTGAGCCAATCACTGAGCGGCTTGAATACGACCGTGATCATAGCCAAGGGAGTTGGAATATCGTTCATGACCGTTTGAGTCACGCTAATTCCCATGCCAATGATCATGAGTACCGCGAACCCCCAGATTTCCCTGTGTTCTTTTTCCCGTAGCATCCTCGGCAGCTCCAGCCAGGTTAAGATCACGGCTGAAGCCGCTATAATCGCGATGTTGAGCATGAAATCATCGCCTCATTCCTTGATATCATTTAGAAATGAATCGTTGGTAGTTCCTGTACGCCGGATTTTATAATTCACCTGGATATGGGTCTCGAGACTCGGAAAATATCGGTCTTCCCACTCGTCCTTCATCCCTTTCCACGCCTTCGGGTGCGCACGGCGAAAAGCTTCCCCGAAGCCGAAGATGTCCACTTTATGCTCCGTTTGTACTTTAGCGATAACCGCCTCTAAGCTTTGGGTTAGTCTTTCTTCCATTTGGACTTCGAGGTCTCTTACGGTATCAGGTTGAGACAGATCCAAGCCGCCGCACTCTACTGAGCCGATATTTCCCTCCATATTAATTCGGATATCCATTTCAGGACGGGATTGGACCATCCTTCCCTTCAGCTTCGTTTCGGACCTAAGCGTCTCCACAATAACCTTTCCATCGTTCCGGCGGCAAGGTATGAAATCGACAGAGCTTTTCACGTGCCCCGTTATAAGTCGATACCCTCTGCTATCCTTCTCGTTTAACCATCCAATCTGCTTGTCCCTTTTGAAAACGGCAAGCCCCGAATATTTCAATTGGCTTGGCGTATTAATATTTTCTACATTCTTCTTCGTTTTTCCGATGTCCCGATTCCCTGCTATTATCAATCCTGTAAGCACAGGGTGTTTGCCGCTGCTGGTCAAATCACTTATCAATTCATCCAGCGTTACGGCCATGCTGGGTGACCATACCTTCTCGGAGATTTGCAGCGATTCGTAAAGTTTATTTGCGGGGATGGTTTCCATGGGCGTCATGATTTTTAACGTTTCCTCCGCCGTTGCTCCTTTGGTCACCACCAGGTAGAAATCGGGTCTAAATTCATGATCCCTGGATAGCAAGTCCAGAACTTTGGCAATCCCTTCTTTTGCCATCGCCTCATCCATCAGAAACATCCGTAAATGGGAAAAATAAATTTTTCGCGGACTGTTCTGCGTCATCCTCCGTGCGGCTTCAAAAATAGTGTCCCCTTCTGCCGTAAACAATGTAGCCGGCGCTTGGGGACCTCCACTTCTTTTGGCGGTGAGCTGCCCGGGGTTGGCAACCTGGACAGTTAAACGGTAGCGGCCGTCCACCCAGTCCACTCCAGCGGCCACAGCTATGGCCAAATCGTTCAATTCCCTGCGGTTCCAGCAACCGCTCAGAAAAAGCGTGATGACGATATGCAGGAGAATCAACGCCAAGATCCGTTTCATCCATTTCACTCACTTTCCCGCTGGTCTGCAATAATCTATTCCCGCGATTTTTGGGGTGGCGTGCTTTTTCTGCGCTTTTGGTTGTTCTGATTCATCAGTCGGGGGCGACTTAACAGCATCCAATGCGGCAGTCGCAATATCGTATCTTTTTGCCCTTCCGGAATTAACGGCGCGAAAGGCGACATGTACGGGACTCCGAACGAGCGTAGGCTGCACAAATGGAGAATTAGAGCGATGATCCCCACTAAGATGCCGAACAGGCCAAAGGATCCGGCAAGGGCCATTAACGGAAACCGAAGCATCCGAAAAGCAATGGACATATTAAAGGATGGAACGACGAAGCTGGAAATTGCCGTGATCGCAACCACGATGACCATGGCGGGCGTGATGATCCCCGCTTCAACGGCGGCTTGCCCAATCACCAATGTGCCTACGATGGAAATCGCCGATCCGATATTTTTGGGCAGCCGCACGCCTGCCTCCCGCAGAATCTCGAAAGTAACCTCCATAAGGACCGCCTCGACAAAGGCAGGAAACGGGATCTGCTCACGCTGCCCAGCCAGTCCGAACAGGAGCCTTGTCGGCAGCATTTCGTGATGAAAGGTGGTTATGGCAACATAGAGGGAAGGTCCAAGCAAAGAAATAAATATGCTCAGGTAGCGCAGCAAGCGCAGGAAAGAGCTGATATCCGCGCGCTGGTAGTAATCCTCCGCAGCATGCAAGAAGGAGACAAAGAGAGCCGGAACAACCAGTACAAACGGAGTCCCGTCCACGATAATCGCAATTTTCCCTTCCAGCAGCTCGGCCGCAACCACATCCGGACGTTCGGTATTATAAACGGTAGGAAAAGGAGTTAACGTCTTATCCTGAATCAACTCCTCGATATAGCCGCTCTCCAAGATGCTGTCCACATCGATTCGTCCAAGCCGGGTGCGGACTTCCCCGACAATTTTATCGTTTGCAATGCCGTTAATGTACATCATTGCGACATCCGTCTGCGTCACTCAACCGATCTGTTGCGTTTCCATCCACAGATGAGGATCCTTGATTTTCCGGCGAATCAAGGCTGTATTCGTACGCAGCGACTCCGAAAAGGACTCGCGCGGGCCGCGGACGACATTCTCCGCCGATGTTTCCATGACCCCGCGGTCCTTCCATCCGCGTGTACCTGCCGCAATGCCTCGGTTCAATCCATCTACCAGAAAAATGGTGTCTCCCGACATTAAGGAATGGAACAACTTTTTATAATCGGTTATGGACTGAATCTCTTGATTGACGAGGGAAATTTGTTCTAATATCTCTTGCCCGTCGAATGGCTTCGAATGTTCCGAACCATCCCTAACCCGGGATTTCGCAATATCTGCTACGGCCATCATGATGGATTCCGAGATGATCTTTTGATCCGCCAAGCCGTCCGTATAAACGATAGCGATATAGTGTATCTCCTCTTCATCCAGCGGAATTTCCCTGATCACGATATCGGTGCTGTTGCCGAGGGCTGCTCTGATATGGTTTAGATTGCTTTGTATATCCGGGCTTAAGGCATCGGGGTCTGTAATCGATGTGTTAGCCGGTAGGGTATCTTTGATGCGGTTTTTGACGGAATGGCCGGTTCTTCTTCGATACCGCATGGGAACATCCTCCCTCTCTCAGATGCTATTCCCCCATTATTACCGAAGGAAACAAGCTGTATACTTTCATTGGATTGCTTTCATAACAAATACAAATATCCCCCCATAGACACAATGTAGAGTTCACTGAGATCATGATCTCTTTTCTGCCATGAGGGGACAATCGTGTATCCTTAACATTTAATTATTTCATTTCTTGAGCAGGTCTATAGCCTGACTATCCTTAATCGGAATCCAGTATTGTTTGACTCCTATCGTAAGCGGTTGCGGATACTCAAGCGCGTCCTCCCCAAAATTATAGGCCGTAGTGTCTTCTATGGTATCATCTTTAACCGACGTCAGGAGTCCACTGTGACTGCTGCTATCTGGCGATAACCTACTATGTTTCACCCCCGAGGCATCGGTGAAGCTGTCCTCCAGCCACATCCCGAAGCTTTCAGCTGCATGAGCTCCTTCGAGAATGCGCTGAAAATATACTTCTCCTGCGCCAGCTTCCTGATCGGACGGGAGTATTTGCAGAAGCTCGTCCGGTGCATCGATGATTTGTTTCTTCTTCAGATCAACAACGATGTTCATCTCGTCTTTATTCACGGCCGCGATGCCAAACGCCTTGAATGTGGTCGTATCCAACTGATCCAGCTGGCTGTTCTTGTAAACCAGCGTAACTTTGGCGTCATCCTTTAAGATCGCTTGAGGATAATATAACTTCTCGGTATGCTCCCCGCTTTTTCCGATCAGAACCGGATTCAGCAATTTGAAAATCTGTTTCTCATTGGCGTGGTCATATTCCAAGTCCACATAGGTGTTCAGAGGCGTAAACAGCAACTGGCGAACGTTAATCCGTTGTCCATCTACCTTCAATGTACGATCCGGGTAATAAGCTCGTTCATTGTCTTCAAACATGTTGGGTTCGAGTTTCAGAGAGAAATCCATGCTGGTTAAGTACTTCTTACTGTTTGAGTTCAAGGCTCGATCTGACGTATCGGATAAGGTAATATGAATGCTTGCTTTATTCGTATAAGGATCCGTTGGCAAAAGATTCGTGGAATAGGCATAATATGAGTTCTGCCCTGGGGGAATCTGTCCGCTCCCGCTCATATTGGCTATCATGGCTCCAACTGACGGCGTTTCGTAACCTCCGTAATCTAGCGTGAAATCCCGTACGATGATATCTTTGTCACTATGATTAAGCACATTAAAGAGAACAAAGGACTTCCGGCCGTCGGATACAGATCCCAGAATCTCCACGCGATATCCCTTTTTCTCCATGGCCTGGTTGATTGGCTGTATGAGACCTCGTTCAAGCGCGCTCCTCAGCGAGCCATCCTTAATCCTTTCAGTCGGGAACGATTCCAGATTATAGACGCTGCCGATACTGGAGGTCTGGACAAGATGGTCTTGCTTCCCCGTAAATGGAGATCCGTCCATCGTGAACATGAGGAGAGCTGCGGCAGTCATTGCTGCCATGGCTCCCAATCCGTAAGAATACATACGCTTCACTTCGCGTTTCCTCCCCCGTTCCATTCCCCCCCGCACCGCAGTTGAAAGCTTAGACTCCGGGAGGGAATTGGCTTTCTCATTCAACACGGTTGAATCTTTCATAAGTGCGCGCTGTTCTTTGTCCAGCATGGTATTTTCGCCTCCCTATCCTTAGACGTAGTTCCGAAGCTGCTTCAGCCCTTCACGCAGCCAGGTTTTAATCGTGCCTTCCGGTTTTCTGAGCACTTTTGCAATTTCTGCCGTAGTCATATCCTGGTAATACTTCAGCATCACGACGTGCCGATATTTTGTCTTCATCCGATCCATTGCCTGCTCAAGATCGATCCGATCATTGCTTTGCATTTCCTGCGCAGCCTCTTCCCTCAATGCCTCCACCGGAAATATGCGTTTTTTGCGCCGGAGCTCGTCCATGCAGCAGTTGATCGTGATCCGGATCAGCCAAGGGGCAAACGCCTGCTCATCCTTCAACTTTTTGCGCTTCATCCAAGCTTTGCAGGACGCTTCCTGCACGATTTCCAGCGCATCGGCTTCGTTTCTCATATAACTGAATGCTATGGAGTATAATTTCCGTTGTTCGCTTGATAAATGGTTGAAAAAAGCTTCTTCTTCCATCTCCTTCGAATCCGACAACTTGACTTCGTTCATCGTATTCTCCACCCCACCGTCCCCCTTTCTTCTGTCTTTGGGTAATGGGAAATTAGCCGCCATATCGTCCACTCATAAAGTAAGACGCGGCTCACCTGAAAATCGATTGATTTTCAGGAAAATTGTTTCGCGGACAAACAAAAAAACGACATCCAGAAAATCGATTGACCCGGACGTCATTCTTTTAATCGTCATTCAAACTCAGATGCAGGGAATTGCAGACCCCTCGACGCTTTAAGCAAACGCCGTAAGCATGTTCTTTAAGAACGCCCTATGTCATCATGCGTTTGGAGTTTCTTATGCAAATTGGTCTAACTTCTCATATGAATGTAGCGATTCGCATAGCTAAGAAGAGAAATTTTTGTTCTCCATAACGATTACGGATTCTGTTCCAGACCTCGCGGCTGCAGTTTGTTTGGTATGTAGAACCAGTTCACGGATGTTGCTGCAGCACTGCTTCGCGCCTGCGATTAATAATGGATCGCCTATAAAACTCAATTTTAATCTTTTAGTTAAAAATCCCCCAATTGTCATGACCAATGGAACGGTAGGCGAAGTATTGGAATATACAATCGGCTCTGAGTTCTGATATTTGTCTTGAAGGATAAGGCTCAAATTTTTTAGAGCTGGAATGACAACTTTGGATGAGCCCCTTCCAAGTGTGTATACCGGATTCCCGTTCTCATCCAGCCCGTGGAAAACGAGTTTGCCCATGTCGGAAGTATTGAGTTTATTGAAATAGTCAACCGCCAGAATCTCGTCTGTAGTAAGCTGCCGATGCGTGGGTAATTTATTTAGATGATACGCGGCTGCCAGCGAGGTTGTATGGGTTCCACCGTAATCATTATAAATAAATATCATTTCATATGACCCTGCCTTCATGATGTAATGAGCTTATTATGCCTCATTAATCTATACTATATCCCATTCCTCCCCATCACCTATCCACAGTTTTGCTAGATTCAATATGATCGACATAAAAAAAGCCCTGAACATCAGGGCTTTTGCATGATTAAATCATCATATAAATCTAAACTTAGTCCAGGTAAACGGCTTTGCCGAGTTTTGCGGATTCGTAGAGAGCTTCCAAAATTCGAGATACGACATAAGCTTGTTCCGGGGTTACGACAGGATCCTTATCCTGATCGATCGCCTCGATCCATCTTCTCATCTCAACATCCGGAGCCTGCTCCTTCTTCCCGTCATAGAACGCTACTCCGCCGGAATTCAATTCGATCTCGTTGGTGTACAGACGACTGAATTTCTCGCCGTTGATGCGAAGACCGTTCTTCATGTCGGCTCCGCCTTCCGAACCGCTCAGCGTACATTTAGCTTCATCAATATCCAGCGTATTGAGCGCCCAGCTGGATTCCAGCATGATGGTCGCGCCATTCTCCATTACAATCATACCGAATGCGGAATCCTCAACGGTGAATTTTTCCGGATCCCATGGCCCCCAAGCATTTGCCGCGTTCTCTTTGCGAGACAATTCATGGTAAGTGGTACCGAGGACGATCTTCGGTTTGTAATTATCCATCATCCAGAGGGTCAAATCGAGAGCATGCGTACCGATATCGATAAGCGGCCCGCCGCCTTGTTTTTCCTCATCCAAAAACACGCCCCAAGTTGGAACCGCTCTTCTCCGTACGGCATGAGCCTTGGCAAAATAAATATTTCCGAGCTCACCGGCTTCGCATACTTGTTTCAGGTAAAGACTGTCTTCACGGAATCGGTTATTGTATCCGATCGTCAATTTCTTGCCTGTGCGCTCTGCAGTTTCCATCATCCGCTTGGCATCCGCAGCGGTTTTTGCCATCGGTTTCTCGCACATTACATGCTTACCTGCTTCAAGGGACGCAATGGAAATTTCAGCATGCGAGTCATTAGGCGTCAGAACATGAATGATATCGATGCTTTGATCCTGCAGCAGCTCTTTATAGTCGCTATACACTTTAGCTTCCTCAATCCCGTACTTGCTAGCAGCAGCTTCTGCCCGATCAAGGACGATATCACAGAATGCCACAAGCTCCACGTTGTTCAATCTGCTTAAGCTCGGCAGATGCTTCCCGTTTGCGATACCGCCACAGCCGATAATTCCAATTCGATACACCTTAGACATGAATCATCACCATCACTTTTCATTAATTTTTAATCACTTCAAATATAAAGTCCTGCCTATCCATAACGCCTTAAAGAGCAGGCGGGCTTTTATGTATGTAATTCTGCCACAACATCTCTTCGGTCTCCGGATATGAACTTAGCTGCCATGACATCCACATATAAGGTATCACATCTCACTCGTTTTTTTAGTCCAACTATGCGACAAATCATATATAAAATTACGACATCCTCATGAGAAGAACGTCATTAGGCAACTGGGCCTCTTACTACACACGATCCGTAGTTTACATAATATAAATTATGAAAAGAATTAAATCCTACCATGTAGCATGAGGGTCCCTGCGCATGGATTCAATCCTATGGGAATCCACCTGCAGACCCACACTGCGAAATGCCATAAGCACAGCGCCGGCCGCCGCCGATAATGGGGGGATATCACGACCCCATGCTTCACATCCACGACCTCCCTCGTTCTTAATTGCTGACGGCTTACAAAGCCGGAGCTGAACCCCCGTCAATATTGATGGAAGTGCCTGTAACATAGGAAGCAGCATCGGATGCCATAAATACGATAACTTTTGCCGCTTCTTCCGTGTTTCCAATACGTCCGAGCGGAATGTTATGGCGCGGGTCCCGGGCATACTGTTCCCAAGCGAGTTCCGGTGATTCACGTTTCCAACGCGCTTCAAGCTGTGCACTGCGTATCGTTCCGATGCATACGGTGTTTACCCGGATCTGGTCTTTCGCCAAATCGTGACTCATGGCCTTGGTCATGGCTTGCCCTGCAGCGCGGCTGACGCTGCTTGGCATGGATGAGGCCGGCGGCGTTTTTGCCCAGGAGGTCGTGACATTAATAATCGCACCCCCGCCGGACTCTCTCATATGAGGGACAGCTGCACGGGCAAATCGAATCGCGCCAAACAGCTTGAGATCCAGATCCGATGCCCATTGTTCGTCGTCGATCAGCTCAAATGGCCTGGCAGCGGCGGTTCCGGCGTTGTTCACCAGAATATCAAGCTGTCCATAATGCTGCACGGTATCGTTCACCGCTTGTATGCAATCCTCAGGTTTCGTAACATCCGCTGCGATGGTTAGCGTTTCGATATCCGCTGCTTGTCGGATATGGGCTGCCGCAGCTTTTAACTGCGCCTCATCCCGTGCACAAATCGCAACCTTGGCCCCTTCCAACGCAAAAGTAACCGCGGTTTCAAGGCCTATCCCTCTGCTTCCTCCGGTGATTAACACGACTTTTCCTGTCAGTCCCAAGTCCATGTTCTATCGACTCCTTTACCTTGATTATCGGACAATCCCTACTAGATAGCTTCAACATCAAGAAGGAAATTCCCTCTTTCATTCCATCTATTCTCCGGCACATCGCCCCGTTAACCCAATCCCCGGTAAGCCTGTCAAGACAACATAAAAAAGCCGCGATGAATTCGCGGCTGCATAATCACTTCTATTGCTCTCCAAAATCATGATTGGTTTCTCTTCTTGCAAAATCAACGAACTGAAATTTATCCAATCGATGCCTCGATTCCGTATACTGGAAAAGCGTGGTATCTTCCAGATGAACGTAGCCCCGGACTACGACGACATGAGTATCGTTTCCGAGATCCATATAGGACTGGTCCATCGTAGTAACTCGTTCAACGGAGATCATTTTTTTCGAGTAGCTGATTTTCAGATGGAGCTCCTGCTCTAGGTATTGATAGATAGAATCGCCGGTAATATCTCTCGTTAGACCCGTTACGATGTCGGCAAGCAAATAATCGATATCGAGAATGATGCGCTCATCTTCGATTTCCCTGGCACGGATGACCCTCCATACAAGCCGATCCGGACGAGTTTGAAGCTCCCTTGCAATTCCCTCCCCGGCCGGAACACAATCCGTCTCATATACAATCGTTCGGCTCTTTCGGCCTAGCCGTTCCGCTAGCTCTTTATAACTGACGAGCCCCGTTACCGGGAAGTTCATTCTGCCTGTATCCAGCACAAAAGAACCTTTGCCTTTTACCTTGTGAATATAACCGTTTTGTGCCAGCAAATTGAGTCCCTTGCGTACCGTTTCCCTAGTGATTTGATAGGTTGCCGCAAGCTCGTTTTCCGAGGGCAGCTTGCTGCCGGGCTGCAGAGTGCCGGTTTCGATTTTGTCGGCATAATCTTTGTATAGCGTCCAATAAATGTTGTTCGTCATCCTTTATCACCATCAGTTATTGTACCATTTTCCAGCGGCTATTACATGCTGCATCGGCAACTGTCAGCTTCCATTACCGAGAGTCACCTGAAGCACTCGCGATTCGCCTGGAAACGCTTCGCCTTCAAACTCCGTAACCTTCTGAATATGTTCCTGCCCATCTGGAATAATGACCGGCGTAATGACGGGTAAACCGGCTTTCTGAATCCGATCCAGATCGAATTCAAGCAGCAGCTGCCCTTTGCTTATCTCCGCACCTGTTTCCACGTGAGCCGTGAATCCCTCTCCCTTCAAGGAGACCGTGTTGATACCGACGTGAATCAGGATCTGAACTCCGTTCGTATCCGTCAAAATAATGGCATGTTTGCTCTTCTTAATCAGATGCGCGACTTGTCCGTCAAATGGAGCATACACTTTTCCTTCGGACGGGAGGATGGCAATGCCCTGTCCCATCTGTTTATCCGCGAAGGCAGGATCCGGCACCTCAGACAGGGGAACCACTTTCCCTTTGATCGGTGCCATGATATCGACCACGTCTTCTTGAGCCGCTTCCATAGTTGGACTATTCGCCGATTCTGACGAGTCGAATGACTCGGACTGAAAACTGCCGTTCAATGCTGCTGGAACAGCTTGTTCTGCTGCATTCGAGCCAGCAGGATTCCCTTCCGTTGTACGTCGAGACTGCTTGGACAACTGGTAACGCCCGAACAGCAATGTCCCTGTGAATGGAATGACCAATACAATTGCCATGCCGAAGAAGAAGACACCCCACTGGTTAGGGAATATCGATAGGAATCCCGGAATCCCTCCCACGCCGATCGATGAAGCCAGAACGTTGTTCACAGCCAGCAGCACACCGGCTATTCCGGATCCGATCATGCCGAAAATAAACGGATATTTATGACGAACGTTGACCCCGAAGATGGCCGGCTCTGTGACCCCCAAGAAAGCGGAGATGGAAGAGGTAACGGCAAGTCCTTTCGCCTTCTGTTCCTTCATGATAAACATCATGGCCAGCGCTGCGGCACCTTGCGCAATATTAGACAATGCCAGCATCGGCCACAAGAACGTTCCGCCTTCACTGCCGATGAGCTGAATGTCCACTGCAAGGAAGGTATGATGCATCCCCGTGATGACAAGGAGCGCGTACAGTCCGCCGTAGATCAGGCCGCCCAGAGCGGCAAAGGAATCAAAAATGCTGACAAGACCTGAAGTGAGGACGTTGCCGATGGCAAACGTGATCGGTCCCACCAGAACAAACGCGAGGAACCCGGTCACCAACAGGGCCACGGGGGCCACAACAAGCAGCTTAATGGAGTCATGGACGCGTTTGTTCAGGAACTTCTCGATTTTGGCCAAAATATAAGCCGAGACTAGAACCGGCAGCACTTGACCTTGATAACCGATCTTCTCCACTTCAAAGCCGAACAGGTTCCAGACGGGAACCGTACCCTCCAGCTTGGCATCGGCATACTGGTAAGCGCTGAGCAGATCCGGATTTACCAAGATCAGACCCAGTACAATCCCGAGCAGCGGGTTGCCTCCGAACTGTCTTACCGCCGACCATCCGATCAGAACGGGAAGGAAAGTAAAGGCAGTGCTTGCAATCAGATTAATAATCGAGGCTACGTCCGCCCACTCGGGATGGACCTGAATCAACGATTGTCCTTCATAGAAGATACCCGGTCCCGTAAGCAGATTGTTGATACCAAGCAGCAAACCTGCCATGACGATGGCCGGCAGAATCGGAATGAATATATCCGCAAGCGTCTTGATCGCCTGCTGCAGCGGATTTTGCTTCTTGCTCGCAATGTTCTTCACTTCATCCTTCGAAACTCTCGCTCCGCCGGTGATATCCATCATTTCATTGTAAACCTGGTCGACAAGACCCGGTCCGATCACGACCTGAAACTGTCCCTGGGACGAGAACTGCCCCTTCACCAGATCGTTCGCTTCAAGGGCTTGGGAGTCCACCTTGCTGTCGTCCACAAGGGCAAATCTTAATCGGGTTACGCAATGCGTAGCGGCTTCGATATTGTCTTTTCCGCCGACTGCCTCGACAATGCGCTCCACGTTTTTGCGATCAATGGCCATAGCTCTACGCTCCTGACATTATGAATTTAGTTGTTATGAATAAGCCACATATAGGATGCATACGGTCGAAGTGCAACGGTTGGAGTAAGGTCCGGTTCTTCCGTTGTGTTGCCGACTAACAGTTGAACCGATTGACTTTCGGTTAGATTGTCTAACAACGTCTTCGGAAGCTCGAACGAAACGTCGCGGTCGCTAAAATTGGAAATGACAACAAGCGTCTGCTCCTCGTTCGTTCTGGCATACGCATAAATTTCGGAATGACCTTCATCCAGGCGAACATATTCACCGTCCGTAATAACCGGAATGTTCTTTCGCAATTCAATCAGCTTCCGGTAATGATGATAGATCGATTGCGGATTCTCCACTTCGGATTGCGCATTGATCAGCGGATACCGCTCATCGATCTTGATCCAGGGCGTCCCCGTCGTAAATCCGGCTTGGTCGCCGTCATTCCACAGCATAGGCAATCTGGAGTTGTCGCGCGAGCGTACTTTCACGATGTGGGCAGCCTCCTCCGGCGTTTTACCCTGCTCCTGGAGAATGGTGTATATGTTTAAAGATTCAATATCCCGAAACTCGGAGATATCATTCCATTTCGGATCGGGCATGCCGATTTCTTCGCCTTGATACACATATGGCGTGCCTTGTAACCCGTGAAGCGTTGTGGCCAGCATCTTTGCACTTTCCGTGCGGTATTCGCCATCATTGGTGAACCGGGTCAGCGCTCGCGGCTGATCATGGTTGTTCCAGAAGAGGGCATTCCAGCCACCGCCCTTCTGCATGCCGATTTGCCAATCGGAGAGCACTCTTTTCAGCTCCTCAAAATCATAAGGCTTGAGCTCCCATTTTTGCCCGTTGGGATAGTCTACCTTCAAGTGGTGGAAGTTGAACGTCATGGAGAATTCATTCTCCTCCGGGTTCGAGTATCGAATGCAATGCTCCAAGGTTGTGGAGGACATCTCTCCCACCGTGACGAGATTGTAAGGCTTGAACACTTTTTCGTTCAATTCCTTAATGTATTCGTGCACTCGGGGGCCGTCCGTATAAAACCTGCGTCCGTCGCCCTGCGCCACCGAACCGTCGTCATCGGGAAAACTGGGATCCTTCGATATGAGATTGATGACATCCATCCGGAATCCGCGGACTCCCTTTTCCGCCCAATAGGTGAGGATATCCACAACCTCTGCACGGACTTTCTCGTTCTCCCAGTTCAAGTCTGCCTGCGTTTTGTCAAACAAAGTTAAATAATATTGCCCTGTCCCCTCGTCATACTGCCAAGCTGGCCCTCCGAACTTGGATTGCCAGTTATTCGGTGGGCCGCCGTCTTCTGCCGGATCCCGCCAGATGTAATAGTCGCGATACGGGTTATCGCGTGAGGAAACCGCTTCTTTAAACCATCGATGCTCGGTCGATGAATGATTCACGACGATGTCGATCATCAGATGCATGTCTCGCTTTTTTAATTCGGCAACAAGCTTATCGAAATCGTCCATCGTCCCGTATGCAGGATCTATGCTGCAATAATCCGCTACGTCGTAACCGTTATCATTTTGCGGAGAAACATACACCGGCTGGAGCCACACAATGTCGATGCCAAGTCCTTTTATATAATCCAGCTTCTCCATGAGCCCGCGTATATCGCCGGTACCTAGGCCGGTCGTATCGTTGAAGCTCTTCGGATATACTTGATAAACCGTCGAAGTTCTCCACCAATCTTGAGACTGGGTTTCTGGGTTCAACATGAAACTTCGTCCTCCTCGTCATCTTGTATATACAGGTTGCATATAGGGAAATCATATACATGTATATACAGGTTGTCAACCGTTTAACATTTAATACCCACTTCCCGGACGTTTCGACTACAGAAATAACAATTTAATTGGAATTTTTTTCTGATTTCGTGGAATGAATTGCTAACCCCGAATGTCCCAAATGATAAAATGGTTTCTATCAAATGCAATAAACCCCATATGAAAAGAACGAGCTCTTGAGCTCATCCTTATCATATGGGGTATTCATTTTCCCACAGTTTATTAATTCACGGTCAGAACCGCCGTTGTTTCGCCTGCCCATTTGCCGACCGGTTTAATCGTATAAGTCGTTCCTGGCTTCAGTTTGCCCTCCTGATTAAGATCGAACACGCCTACTGCACCTTTGCGGCTTGAATATTTATAGGTTGCCATAAGCTTGCCGCCCTCTGTGTCAATCAATTCGATGCTCCGACCGGAGAACAGCTCATCTCCAGGGTCATCGGATAATGTAATGGAAACAGAGCTTTCACTGATCGCCTCGGCTCCGATGATATCCAGCGGTTCGAAACTCTTCGCAACGAAAGTCGGGTTCGCAATCTGTGCCCAATCCGAGGTAACGGTATAGGTAACACCCGGCGTCAGCGCCTGGCCTTCAGGCAAACGGAACTTCGGTTCTTGTTTACCATCCGTGGACTGGGTGAAGGGTACGTATTTGGCCACGATAGGTTGTCCGCCTGCAGGCGTAATCATGACTTCTCTGCCCTGCCCAGACGAGATGATCTGATAGACTTTTCCATCGGCGCTGTTGTTCTCATCCAATACGAATGCATTGGCTCCGCGGCCTCCGCTATAAGCGGAAATAACATAACCGTAGTCAACGACGCCGTTCTCTTTAAGTGCCTCCAACTCAAACGTATCCTGAGCCACTTGTCTAACCTCTGTCATGTCCAACTTCGTGCTATTACCCGTAAATGTACCTTCTGTTTTCCCTTTATAGGTAAGCGTATACGATGTACCCGGTTTTTGCACGGAGGTTGGGACGATGTAAGTGGATATGGAGCCCGTCTTCAAACGCGGCATGTTGGTGAGTTCTAGTCCATTGTTAAATTTAAAATCTTCTTTGGCTTTGGCAAACGCCTCATTGTCTGTGGTCAATCGAGCATCAAAAGTGACGATCAGGGTTATCGCATTCAGTGCGCGGACACTGGTGATTTTGGCTTTTTCTGACGGAATCTCCTCATGGGCAATGCTGATCAAGTAGGCAGCTTGACCACGAGTGGTTTGGCCTTCCTCGAAATAGAAACGCTTTGCCCAGTAATCCACGGACTTGGCATCTCGTTTCAGTGCTTTAGACACCATTTGTACCAGCTCGGCGTGGGTAACGGTTCCCCGCGGGTCAAAACGTCCGTCCGGTGCCTGCATAATATCTTGCGCTACCAGCTCAGATGCGTACCGCTCATACCACGCGTTTGGATTCACATCCGTGAAGCTTGGCTCTGTCTCCCCTTTGCCTTCAAGACCAAACGCAAGCACTAGCATTTTCGCCAGCTCTGCCCGCGTGATCGGACTGGCGATCCCCATCGAGCCATCCTGGTAACCCTGAATCACGCGAAGCTGGGACAATACTTGAGTGGCTTGCTCTATATCTTGGACAGCCAGCGGAGCTCCCGCAGCCTCGGCTTGCAGAACATGTAACGGCAGCGAAGCCGTTCCCAGAGCAGCTGCCACCATCATGGCCGCCAGTTTATTAGAATATGTTTTCATTAGTAAACCCTCCCTGAATCGTTGAAATATGAGCCTTGATTGTCATATCTCCATGATAGAGGAGAGTCCTAAACTCCCAAGAAAGCTGGGATTAAGCGTTTCGAAAACTTTTATTAACAATTTCTAAATTATTTAAACCGAAAAGCGGTAGCCAGCCCCCCAGACCGTTTCAATGTACTGCGGATTGGATGGATCCAGCTCCATCTTTTCGCGCAGCTTACGGACATGGACGGTTACGGTTGCAATATCCCCGCTGGAATCCATGCCCCATATCCGTTCAAACAGTTCCGTTTTGTTAAACACCCGGTTCGGATGACTAGCCAGAAATTCCAGCAAGTTAAACTCCCGGGTTGTGAACGCGACCTCCTGATTGCGTACGAACACCCGTCGCGCCGATTTATCGATAACCAAACCGCGAATGTGAATTTCTGAGCTTGGACTTGGGCTTTGCTTGCCCATAAGCCTCACATATCTCATCAAATGGGCTTTGGCTCTTGCAACTAATTCGCTCGGGCTGAACGGCTTGGTAATGTAATCGTCGGCACCGAGATTGAAGGCACGGATTTTATCGATCTCTTCATTCTTGGCAGATACGATCAGAATCGGTACCTCCTTGTTCTTCCTGATGTGGCTGCATAATTCAAAACCATTCATACCGGGCAGCTGAAGGTCCACAATGATAAGGCTGTAGTCCTCATGAAGGGCAAGCTTCAATCCCTCATTGCCTGTATGGCATAGATCAACCATAAATCCATTTAACTCAAAATAATCCCGCTCCAACTGAGCGATGGTTGTCTCGTCTTCAATGATGAGAATACGTGCCGTCATGGATTAAAGTGCCTCCTTCATATTCGCTCGTTTGAGGGTAAAGTACAGGCTGGTGCCGACGCCCAGCTCGCTCTCCGCCCAGATGGTACCCCCGTGTCCCTCGATGATCTGGCTGGCAATGGCAAGCCCTAGTCCGCTGCCGCCTGTTGCAGAATTGCGGGATGGCTCCGCCCGATAAAATCTTTCGAATATATGAGGAATCGCTTCTGGTGCGATGCCCGTGCCGTTATCCCGGATTTCAACCGTTACCCATTCCGGAGAAAGGTACGTGGAGACGCATATGGTTTTGTGCTGCTTGTCCATGAAGTTTTGGGCATTCCCAATGATATTGAGCACCGTTCTCTTCAACTTTTCCAGGTCGGCAATGACCTCGACAGGATCACCGGGGCGTTCCTTCCACTCCAGCAAAATGTCCTTCTCCTCCAACACGTAGCGCTGCTCATCAATGCAATCGTCTATAAAACCGATGATATCGACATGCTCATAAATGAACGGAACCTGCTTTAAATCAAGCTTGGAATAGAGAAACAACTCATCCACAAGTTTATCCAGATCAATGGTTTTGGTGTAAATGATGTTCACGTATTTATCCATTTTCTCCGGTGTATCCGCAACACCGTCTCGTATGCCCTCGATATACCCTTTAATATTCGTTATGGGAGTGCGCAAGTCATGAGAGATATTGGAGATCAGCTCTTTCCGACTCTCTTCATCCTGAAGCCGCAGTTGAATCGATTCATGCAGACGCTTCCGCATATTCTCAAACGTCTCGTTTAACTGACCGATTTCGTCCTTGGATTGTAAATCCAGAGAAAACTGGAGATTTCCCTCCTTAATGTGTTCCGCCGAATTTCGGAGCATATCAAGCGGTTTGACCACGCTGCGCGTGATCCAACGATATAACAATACGTTCGCAACGACAACGATACCAACGAGACTCAAGACAAGGATGGGCAGCAGCTTGCGTGTGACTTCGCCGAAAGGACTTCGCTCGCGAATCACGTACACGCTCCCTTTGGCCCCGTCCGAATACCGGAAATCATATTTGGCATATGCATAGAACCGTTCACCGATGTTAAGGGTATTGCGGATCTGATTGTTGTTCAGGTCATATGGAGGCAGATTTGCTTCCAGTTCAGGCTGGTTCATCGTGTTGGACTCAAAGACCTGGTCGTTTTCTCTGCGGACGTACAGTCCCGCTCGTACGGTTCTCAGCTTAAAATCGTATTCCGTCAGAAGCTCTTTGTTCTGCAGTTCATCCGGCTCGTTCTTGGCAAGATATTTTAATTCGAGGAAAATAGACTCCTCTTGTTCCGTGAGCGGGTTAATCTGGTAGTGCACTTTATAAAAATCGCGAATACCGTGAACATCGCCGGTAGCCGCAATCGTAAACAAACTGGCAGTCAAGACGAAAACCAGCAGGCTAATGACCAGCATACCGGTATAGGACAGCAGCAGCTTAATCCGAATGGACATAAAATTCGCCTAAAGCGAACCGGAAACGATGTGTCCCTGAAACATCGTCGCCACGCGTTTTGATCTTCTCGCAACGGCTTCAGCTGAACAAGAAGCTTCGACCAATACGATACTGGCGACGTCTCCGACCTGCGGCCACACCTGCTCCCCATCATGATTCAGCGGTGTAATGCCACCGGTAATATATTGGAGCGTTTGCGCTAAAGCGCGTTCATCCACCCATCTGGATATTTCGGCCAGTCGGCCGGCGCGCTCCAGCACATCCCCATTTCCGAAGGGCGACCACACATCAAAAATGTTGTCGCATCCGACGGCCACATCTACACCGCGCTCGTGCAGCAAACCAACCGGCGGAAATTTCCGGCCAATGGGCACACTCGTAATAATGGCGACCCCCGCATCAGCGAGCAAGTCCCCCATTTCCTGTGCTTGGGATAGTGGAATATCACCCAGTCCGAAGGCATGGCTGATCGCCACCTTGCCCTGCAGACCCGCCTCGATGGTCAGCTGTGCTAACCGCTTCATGGTGAAGGTTCCCAGATGATGGGCATCATGCAGATGCAGATCAATGCCCGCATTGGCTTCCACGGCGAGCCCCACCATTTCCTGCAAGGACGCTTCGATATCGCCATCCACCGTCGCTGGATCAACTCCGCCGACCAGGCTTGCTCCTCTGCGAAGTGCTTGTCTCACTAACTCCGTTGATTTCGAGCGCAGCAAACCATGCTGCGGAAAAGCTACGATCTCATAAGATAACTTTCCTTCAAACGCGCGTAATGCCTGTTGAACCGCCTCTAAATTGTCTAATCCGGCTTCCGGATAAATATCAACATGCGTTCGAACATGCGTCACCCCGGACTCCAGGTAAATATCAAGCAGCCGTTCCGCACGGTCCTGCGTCAAGGTATCAAGCGCAGGAAGCGTCGCTTTCTCGATTGCCAAACGTTCAAAAATACTGGAAACCGGCGTAACGGAACGCCATCGGTCACCAAGCAGCGTTTTATCCAAATGGCAGTGCTTTTCGATAAAGGATGGCAGAAGCAATAAACCCTTCACATCGTGCTGCGGCCACTCGTCTGTTATCGTTATGTCCGAAGCTATAATTTTCGCGATTTTCCCATCTTCTATGAATATATGGCGAATCTCCGTCTTTGTTCCCGTAATAACGCCATCTTGAACTTCATATCCGCTTTCTAACCGGGCATTGGTTAACCAAAATGCTGAACTCATATATCTATCATTCCTCTCTCCGCTTACCAGATATACGATCATGCTATCACAGGAAAAATGATATGGATAATATTTAAAAAGTA
This sequence comes from Paenibacillus sp. QJM3NY_38, assembly GCF_056173265.1. NCBI lineage: Bacteria > Bacillati > Bacillota > Bacilli > Caryophanales > Paenibacillaceae > Paenibacillus > Paenibacillus sp. QJM3NY_38. The sequence continues at coordinate 3,393,963 of NZ_CM149665.1, read as the reverse complement.
GGATTTACTTAAGTTTTACATATACATAAAAAAGAAAAGCCACCCGCTTGGATGACTCTTCTGATGAAGCCTTGGGAATGGGCAAGCTGTTAAGCTTTTATGGCCCTTGTCGCAATAAAACTGTTCGCATAACGGTCCAACAATTTCTCGCCTCCGAAGGAATCCTCGTATAACCCGGCAATCATAAATCCGGATTGGATCTGACCTCCAATTTGCTGTTAGAATCATAGACTTTATTCTATATTCATGGATCTTTGGTCCAACCAGGCCTGAAACTGCTCCGGCGTGCTTACGTTTTCTTCCAGGACCGCTGTATAAATATCAAAGCTTCGCACGGTTTTGCTATATTCAGCATGGCTTGCCCAGTTATTTTTGATATTCAAAATCGCTTCCCGGCGTTCCTGAGTCAGCAGCTCAGGCATCGTTATGATATGTTTTAAGTCGGGTTGTCTCTCCGGTTCATCCACGAACCATATGTCCATCTTCCACTCCTTCCCTTGTTGAGACTTATACTTTAGGCCAATGTACAACCCATCGGGATAAGCGGGATCCATATTGTAAACTCCGGTATCATTGATGAACTTCAGCTCCCGCACACCAGCACGCAGCATAAGTTCCGATGCGATTTGTGCTATTAATTGTTGATTCAGCCGAGTACATTTTACCGTCATGTCCAGGTCTCTCCATACCATCAACCCGAGGGCTGAGCTGCCGACACGCACCGGTTCGCCTGCTTGACTTAATAACTCATGAAGTCGAAGTTCATCTGCTACTTCAGAAGCCTCATTCTGGAGAGCTTTTTGTTGCTGCAGAAGTTTGCTTTCCGCCATACGGTGTTCACCTCTAATCCTTAAGTTGTATATCTCATCTCATATGGTATCACCCGATTAACGTGCTGACCAAGGGATTGAATGCTTATAATGATCTTTCACGGATAACGTCTGAGCCGACATCGAGTTATACGGAATAAAATATGCGTTCACCCGACAAATAAGGCGTACAGTAATCGGCGCACAGCTTCGGCATTCGTTCACGCATCCACGCATGCACGGATTCATTCTCCATCTGAAAGACATAGTATCCGATAATGGCCAGCAGCATGAAACCTTCTAACAGAACAAGCTTATCTTCTCCCGTATGATCGTGGCCATAATACCCTTTCAGGAAAATATCCCGAAGCTCCGAAGGAACCATCATGGCACCCATGGCAACATCCGTGTAATGGTACCCTGGTCCGAAAAAACCAAAATCGATAAAACTCAGTTCTCCATCCGAGGTCATGATGATATTCCCCAAGCTTAAATCACCATGGATAAGCCCCCAAGCTTCAACGTTACCACTGTCCGCAAGGCGCGCATTAACCAACGATATCGTTTCTTCAATAATGGAAACATCGGAGGAAGTAAACAAATCTTTCGCTAATCCTTGCTGTATAACCTCGATCATATATTGATTGTAGGCAATCCCCTGACTCGGACGCTTGTCCAGGCCCTCCTGCTTGTATAGGCTATAGAATTTGTGCAGCTCTGCAATGCGGGCCCCCAGCTTCTCGACCAATCCCGGGTCGCTTACGTCATCCTTATGCAAGTCTCTTCCTTCCAGCCAGGTAAGCACGGAGCTGTTCCAACGCTTCCCCTCGTGTTCGATGATCGTGATCAGCTCACCTTCCCGATTACGTACAGGCCTTTGGACAAGCAGATGATTTCGGGTTGACAAGTGCTCCAGCATTTGCAGCTCACCCATCAGACCTTCGTATGTATGCTGCTGACCTGCCATGCCGTCTTTGACCGGTTGATGAATGCGCAGCAGATATGTACTTCCGTCATGGCCTTTTACCTTGTAGGTTCGATTTTCATTATGCCGAATAAACGCAATCTCCGCCTCACGGATATCGTATTCATTCAAAATTTCCTGCAGCTGTTCATTTCGCATGTGACGATTCTCCTTATAGATAAAGATAAACGTTTTAACCTTCCAGGAACGTATGGTCAAAATACGCCTTGAAATCCGGATATAAAAATACCAGCGATTCTTTAAGCTTGGCCTGGTCCGTTCGTTCCTCATCCAGATCAAACAAGATTTCATGTTCGATCTCATAGATCGCTCCGTAATCCTCGCCTGCGTCCTCTCTTAGATCGATACACCATATCTTTCCGTACTCTTCGTCCCATGTAAAAGGAAGGTATCCCAGCCGGCACAACAAGGGATTGTACATGTTCCTGACATTATCCAGCGGCTCGTCAACTGCCTGTTCAGGTATGACGTCAAAGTAATGATGATACGTGGAGATGAATGCTTTATACCATTCCGGAAAAGTCAATCCATACTCTTCTTCCATCGCTCCAATATGATCCTCACCCACAACGGAAGGGACCAATTTCCATATGGACCACTCCTCATCGGTATCAACGACTTTCATCTCTGCAGGAACGTTGGGACGCATCCACCTGCAGAATCCCTCCTCCGTAACTTGACTATATTTGGCGTAATAGGTCTCAAACCCTTGTTTAATATAATCGCGTATTTCCATTTAAAAAGTCTCCTTATGTAGAAATTTGTTACGATTTCATATTACTATAATCTATTTATGGGTTATTATTAGATTCGATCTATTCTATTTTGTTTACAATTCAGAAACAAGTCAGATATTCTACCGATATAACTCTCTTATATACTCAGAGACAGCTAACGAGGAGGGACTTCACATGCACAAAAAAATCGGAAAATCCATCATACCCACAGTCATCATCGGTACCGTTGTCACAAGCCTAGCCTTATCCAGTTTTCTAAGCAGCACCGGCATCGGCAAGGCGGAAGCAGCCGCTGCAGCTTCTTCCAGCTTATCATTTACTGCGTTTTTGGAAAACAACGCTCCTAACCGGACTATAAAAACGGTTCATGGTTTAAATATGGTCACCAATCTATCAAGCACCGTCGTACTCGTCAACAAGCAAAGAAATCTACCATCGAGTTATGTTCCGCAAGACTTGGTTGTACCCCGCATTCCATTCAGCTTCTCGGGACCCAGTCCTAAGAAACAGATGAAACGAGTAGCGGCAACTGCGCTCGAAAAATTGTTTGCGGCAGCCAAAAAAGACGGAATCGATCTCAAAGCTGTATCAGGCTACCGATCCTATGCCACCCAGAAGGCCATATTCGAACGCAACGCCCGTAATAAGGGCGAAGCCGTCGCTAATAAAACAAGCGCTCGTCCTGGACAAAGCGAGCATCAGACCGGGCTGAGCATGGATATATCCAGTGCTTCCGTAGGGTATGCATTGGAGCAAAGCTTCGGAAATACCAAAGAAGGCAAATGGCTGAAAGCTAATGCACCGAAGTACGGATTTATCATTCGTTACGGAAAAGGCAAGGAGAAATTAACCGGCTATTCTTATGAGCCCTGGCATGTCCGTTACGTGGGCGTCTATATTGCAGGAGAAATCACGAGACAAAACCTGACGCTTGAGCAGTATCTGGGTCAATCCCATTAATCGAAAAATCAAGAAACGGGCCGTAACGGGTCCGTTTTTTTACTCTCTTGTGCACTTCCTGACTTGAAATTCTGAGGTACAACCGCATATTTTCCGTTGGTTCCGACGGACAATGTACTCCGTGTGGACTAAGCACGTACATTAACAGCAGTAGACAGGTTCGTTAGCTTATGATTTTTGCAAATGGGGTGAACAACGTGCCTATTAAATCGGGAAAGCAGTATATCGAACGGATTGACCGGCAAAATATCAACATTTGGTATAAAGGTGAGCCTATCAAGGGACCTTTATCCGAACATCCTGCATTTCAAGGTCTTATTCAAACCCAGGCCGATCTATACGATATGCAATGTGACGCAAGATATATCGAACAATTGACTTACCCCTCACCCGATACGGGGGAACGGGTAGGCTTGTCTTTTCTCCCGCCAAAGAATGCTGAGGATTTGCAGAAACGCCGAATCATGATGGAGTTATGGGCGAGGCGGCATCACGGCTTTTTAGGCCGCTCTCCCGATTATATGAACACTGCAATCATGTCCCTATATTCCGCTGCCGATATACTGGAGGAACATCATCCGAAATATGCGGAAAATCTCAGGAACTATTATAAGTACTGTCGTGATCACGATGTTACATTATCTCACGCCTTCATCCAGCCCTATGCATGTAAAATGTCCGGTCAGCAGGATGCTGCTGAAGACGCTATCGCGGCTAAAGTCGTCGAGATGAATCATGAAGGAATGATTATAAGCGGAGCCTTCTTGATGGCCACACAAGGGGCTACTTGCGAAGAAATGCTGGTATTCCCGACCCCTTCGCCAACGATGTCCCAGGATGTAAATCCTTCTGCGTTTGCATTTGCGGTTCCCAACGATTTACCGGGGATGACTTTTGTATGCCGTGAAAGCTACGGTGCCACTTCTTCCTATGATTATCCCCTGAGCGCCAGATACGAAGAGATGGATACGCTCGTTATCTTCGACCGCGTGCTGGTCCCTCATGATCGAATATTTTACTACGGGGACGAGACTTACGCCGGACGTTTATTCGGTGAGAGTCACTTTCATACGCATATCGCCCATCAAATGGCCGTCCGTTTTATCGTAAAAACCGAATTCATGCTCGGCTTGCTGGAATCCTTGGCGGATGAACAGAACATTGGACTCGAGCCTCATATGGTCTCGAATGTTTCGAAAGTGATTACATTTCTGGAAACCTTCAAGGCATTAAGACTGGCCTCCGAACAGGGCGCCAGCCATGATAAATTTGGATATCTCGTACCAGCTGCCAGTCCTCTTATCGCATCCAGCATCCTCTTCCCCAAATTCTATCCCGAGATGGTAGAGATGATTCAACTGCTAGGCTCCAGCGGCCTGATTATGATCCCTTCCGAATTGGATTTTCGATCGGAGTCAGGCCCCTACCTTAATCAATATTTAAAAGGGGCAACGACGGATGCTCGGGATCGCATCGCATTGTTCAGGCTTGCATGGGAGCTTGGCGCAAGCTCGTTCGGTGGTCGCCAAACCCAGTTTGAACGATTTTTCTTCGGAAATGCGCAGACGGCTGCCTATCGGATGTATAACCATTTTGAACAGCATGAGCAGCTTCGGAGCAGGATAAGCGATTTTCTTTCCCGAGAGAAACCTTCTTCATAGCTTGACCGGGGGATGATCCAACAATAAAAAAGATGCGAGTTATAAACTCACATCTTTCGGTTTGTTTCATGATCAGATGACTCACGAATGAGAGTGCAGGCTCAATCTGAACCGATAGTTCATATCATCCTCGAACCACATCATGAAGTTCGTACCCCATACGTTGTTGTGCAGATTGAAATGAAATCCTCCGGTCAATGAAGCATACGTATTGTCAAATTGCAGCAGCCGCGGCTCCCCCGGACAAACAAGCGGCGCGTCCAAGGTTTCAATGGCCGCCGTTCCGTCCGCCCCCTCATAATATAAGCCCGCGTTGATTCCATGCATGTTCCGGTTGCCGTCCTTTACGACGAATAACGGAGATATGCGTTGTCCGAGCTTATCCATCTTCCAGGCGTTAGGATTATCCACAAGAGGCGCAAACGAAAACCAGCTTGCTTCCGGAAGACGGCAGGCTGGTTTGCCCCTCCAGCTTAGACTTACCTCAATGACGGGCTCATTCGCATGGAACGTATAGATCGCGTTCAGTATGCGTGGAGCTCCATACTGATTGCCGAGATTCTCAGGCAGCTTCAGTTCGGCAGTTACGATATCATAATCGGCGTACCTCTCCAGATGCAGGGTCCGCAAGGAGGCGGTATACTGCCGATGCTCCGGCCGCGGTTTGACATACTCGATTCCCGGCTTGCCGAAATCGTTGTCCGCCCAGCCATGATGGATATCCAGATTGGTCATGTATTCCTTAAAGAAACGGTCGTAGTTTTCTTTGCTGAAGGTTTCATACCTATAAGTGCCAAGCCTCTGATGCTCGTTCGCCCATTCCTTCCCGGATCGATCCATCAATCGGTTGATCGAGCCGTCTCCAGCGAAGCTTACCTGAAACTGCCCTAATTCGTAATGCTCGTTCGTTTCAATCGTCTGCTTGCACTGCATCGGCTCCGAGTCTTGGACGGTATCATGCTGACTCATCCGATCCAGCTCCATTCTCGCTTCAGCTGCCAGCGCTTTCGGCAGCGACTGAACGGCCTCTTCAAGATAATCCCGCTGCTCCTGCCAAGAGCTCTCGTAATGGCTGTACGACCTGGTATCACTCGCCTGCTGGCATAGGTAGTCATATTTTCTCAATGTATTGTCTTCTACGATATCCCGTGCTCTTGCAGCGGCTAAATCCGTGGCGGAATAATGAACAAAATCGGCGAGATAGACGGAATTGTTCAGCCCCCAGGTATGCTCGGGAATCAACATCAGACGGTTGCAGAATCGAGCGTACGCCTCGCTGTCCTTATCCAGTTGACCGGTTTCGAGCCAGCGATCCCGAAGCCTTAGCAATTCACGGTAGTGAGCGATTTTCCAAGGATCCGAGGCAATCCCGTGTATCCACGAATCCCCAATTTCTTCACTCACGACTGGCAATCGATCTTTGACGGTACGCAGTCGCTGGGCAAATGCATCAAGTGTCGAGGCCATGATTTCCGCCCCGGGATAATCCCGCTCCAACTGTTCAAACAATGCACGGATCTCCTCTAGCGTGGATGGACCATGGTTATCATGGGTATGGGCAAAATACAACGCATCTTCCAGCCCTTCCATGTAAAACGGTTTACCGTAACTATCCGCATAATGGACGATGATCTCCGAGCCATCGGAAGCGCGCCATACGAATATCTCCGGCACCTTGGGATTCTTGGATACCATATTAACGCCCAAATGCAAATATTGTATGCCGTGTTTAACCAGCAGCGGGACCATTGCAAGCGTATGGCCCGGAACATCCGTCATTTTAGCGGCGATCGTGGATTTTCCATACTTTTGGTCCAAGTCGCCCGAAAGGGACATTCCGAATTCAAATAGCCGGGCATCCATGATTTCCGTATGCGTCGTAAACGGCAGTCCGTGCCAAACGATTCGTCCCTCCTCAATGGCTTTTTCCATGCGCACCCGCATCTCAGAAGAAGACGTTTGCAGAAATTCATGGATTAACCACGAGCCGGTTGTCCATACGAATTTTGCATTCCCCTCTTCGTTAGCCAGCTGCTCGGACAGCTCCAAGGCCTGGGGGATGAAATGCTCCATATATCGCTCGATTACGTTCTTTCCCAAATCGGTAAACCCGATGTCCAGATGGGTCTTAAATACGACATGAACTCTTTTGATTGATGCTGTCATGCTTGACTGCCCCTTTCCACCATAAATGGCTAACCACGAACTTTGAGCCCATTTTACAAGAGTGCAACGAACAAGTCTTTGCATGAAAGGGTCTTGCTTTTGCAAAATAAGGACACCTGATCGTAAATCAGATTGAAGACCAGACATACTAAAAAACCTCCCATTCCCATTAGGAACAAGAGGCTTCGGACCTTAGCGGATATTAAAAAGTGCTCGCCTTCGTAGTATCCGGACACCATCTGGCCGGTCGATAATATCGAATCAAAACATCAACCGCTTCAGGGGTCCGCAGATGGGTAAGCGTTTCGAAGGCATACGCCCTTACATAACGATCCTTGCTGTGCAGCGCTTGCTCAAGCGAATGGATCACGATGGGAACATCAGATGCCTTGGCGGTACGGAGCAGTGACAAAGCCGCAGTATATCCGAGTTTATTCATGATATAACTCTGCTGGCTGATGTCCGTATCATCGATTCCAATAGTTCCTCTGTCTTCCTCTTGCAGAAGCGACTCTTCCAATACGTTTGCCAAGGCCAGGCACACATCGTCGGCATCACTCCCGATCATGCCCATCGCTTCGACTGCATTTCGCCGAACCCATTCGCTCGGATCGCGTAAGCAAGCTTTCAGTTCAGACACCGCCTCATGCGACGGCGGTACGATCATGCCGAGTATGAATACGGCGAGCGCTCTGCACTTTTCATTGGCGTGTTCCAGCAACGATAGCAGTCCCGGAATGACTTTCGCCCCGGCACCTTGGAGCCCGTAAGCCGCTCTCTGCGCGATTTGCGTTGTTCCTTCGGAAATGCGGTGAATCAATTCATCAATCCCTGCGGACCCCAATCTGCCAAGCGCATAAGCGGCATTCAAGGCTACCGGTTCCTTATCATTCAACATTCGGCCCAGTTCTGGAGCCAAGGAAGCGGCTTTCTCTCCTAACATTCCAACTTGATCCGCCGCCCTGGCGCGAATGACCTCGTCCTCGGATTTTAATTCTTTAACCAATTGCTCGATCTGGGCTTCGTCTCCTGCTGCCGAGAGGTTCTCCTGACCCGGTTCGCCGCGCATCCAGTTCCATATGTCCCTCCATAGATTCATATGCACGTAAGGTGTTCCGCCGCTCGTGAGATTCATTTCTTTCTCTTGATGATTCCAGCTTGGCGATTCGGGCGCGCGCAATCGGACGAATTGAAACTTTAACATGTATCGATCCATGTCGGATACGTTCAGCGAAGCTTTGTGCCATAAATCAAAATGCACCAGTACCATCGTTCCCGCTTTGCCGGTCGGCAGCAGCGTCTCGCCTTGATCGCCTATAAACTTTTCGTAATATGGAGTACCTTGCATGATGGCCGTTGGTCCCATTTCCTCGGTGATATCCTGCATATAATAAAAAATCATCGCCCACCAGGGTCGGTGGCTGCGCATGCTGGACCAATAACCGTCTTTATGCCACTGCCCCCCTCCCGGCAATGGATTTCCAGGCTGATTGTAGTGGCAGTGCCGATGCGGGTGCATATAGTAATCCGGGCCGAGTATACTGGTCAAAGCCCCCTTAACGACTGGCGTTTCGAAGAACTGCTGGATCTCGGGCACACGGGGCAGAATGTTATTGCCGGGATTACCTTCTTCATGCAATACCACATTCAATTTATCCCTGACGGAAGCGTGAAGCTGATCCGGCAACTCGTTGCGCAGTACCACATAGCCCTTAGTAATAAAATGCACCATTTGTTCATCCGTCAACAGATATTGACTGTCCGACATCTTATTTCCCCTCCTCTGCATGTTTTAATTTCAGAATTAGTATAGCAAGAGGCTAAATGACTGTATTTACATAAACGTCAGGCTTTTGTACAATCGTCATGCAAATATCGAAATTACCTAAAGGATGTGGAAATAAACACGTGGATTTTGCCGCCTTCCATCCCTACGTGCTGTATGCCACTAGGTACCCCTTTTCCAAGGGACAAAGCAATAGCAACCGGCACTGCTATTCGTCATCGCTTTATCTAATTACCGAAGGTAAGGGCATCGTTCGTACTTGTGGACGCACGTACCGTACCGACCCGGGTTCACTGGTGTATATACCGGCAGGACAGCCGCATGATTGGATAGCGGACAACCAAGATCCCATGGTACATGTCTGCTGTTATTTTGATTGGTCTTATGTGGACCGCCGGGCTTTGGCCGATCACCCCAGCGTGATCTGCTATGACATTGCCCAACTGATTCCTTCCTATGTAGGACCTGCCTTTCCTTACGCCATTCCAGAATATATGAGGGTTGAGAAGATCAAAGTATGGAGCGATCTGTTTGAAAAGTTCTATACCGGGAACCAGTTTGAGAATGAGCATACCTATATGCGAAGCGTAAAAACACAAAGTCAGTTCCTGCAATTCATCGAGTATTTTCTTGAATTCGCATTGCAGGATGAGGTGATTCCCGATCACAGAATGAACAAGCTTCTGGAGCGAATGGATCAGGATATCCTGCACGGCAAGCTGCGGCCATTGGAATCGTATTACGATGAGCTTCGAATCAGCCGAGGTTATTTTTTCGAATTGTTCAAAAGATCGACAGGCTTGCCGCCGATCCAATACATTAACCAGTTCCGAATCAATCGGGCCAAGGAGGATCTGCGGAATACGGACATCAGCATTACGGACATTGCCGAGAAGCACGGCTTCTCTTCCATCCATTATTTTTCGAAGCTGTTCCGTCAGCTAAACGGCCTGTCGCCGCTGGAATATCGGAAAGATCGAATGAATCTCGACTGAGCCCCGGCAGTTAGCTGAACTATCTTTAGTTAAACTTATCATGTACGATAAATAGGAATAGCACTTGCTCCGGAAGATCAAACGGACCCAAGGGAGAGATTGGAATCGATATGCGCTTATTCTCATACTTTAGCTCCTTTATAAACGCTTGGCGGGATTACCCGGCTGAAGAAAATACGGTTCTGGGAAATCGTTACACTGTTCAACAGAGGATTGGAGAAGGAAGTTACGGCATCATCTATAAATGCAAGGATCAACAGAGCGGGAACGTGGTCGCTGTTAAACAGTCGAGACCCAGCAAAGGCAATTACGCCAAAGAATTGCTGAACCGTGAGGCAGCGATACTAAGTTCTCTCCAACATCCGCAAATTCCGGTATATCGGGATTTTTTCACGGACAACCGCCATACTTATCTGGTCATGTCTTATATGAACGGTGATACGCTTGAAGATTTAATATTTGAACAAGACATGAAATACGGAGAAGACGAATGCATCGAGATCACGCTGCAGCTTCTGAAGCTGGTCCGATACATACACGACCAAGGCTATGTTCATCTTGATCTGCGGATTCCGAACGTACTGTTTAAGGATGGCAGGATCCAACTTATTGATTTTGGACTCGCGAGAAGGATTGGTGAGCCCCCTCCGCTCCCAGTACCTGTACGGAAAAAGTTCAGAGCAGACAGCTCGGCGTCCTCTGTTCAATATAAGGAATCGAAGGAAAGCGAGGATCTCCGGGACATCGGTCACTTTATGCTGTTCATGCTCTATTCTACCTACGAACCGGATCACAACCGGGGCGCAGCCGTGGAGCGAAGCTGGCAGGAAGAACTTCATCTCTCGATTGGACTGCAGAACATGATTAAACGCTTGATGCAATTGAGTGAACCTTACTCAAGTTCTTTGCAGTTCATGCACGAGCTGCAGTCGCTCGCTAATGCAAGAGACTGCCCCTCTGATAAGAAGGGCAGCCTTTAATTTGATTATGGGGTTTCATTTATGTTACGATCCGATTAAATTATATGGAATGATGACGAACAAGAAAGGAGGATGTTTTCGCATGTTAAGAAAGATCATGAATAAGCTTCTCCACTCTACATCCCATAGTCATGGCCGTAAGCGTTACAGCAGTTCCGCGAAGAATTATGTAAGAAAATACAGCAGCAGTCATGGCTATTCGCGTCGTAAAGGTTCCTCATCCGATTACAAACACAGGCATGGCAACCAAGGTCATGGCTATTATAAGAACAGAAGAGGCAGCTCGAGCTAATTATTTAACATCATCATGGAGTACTTCACTTCATCCCTCAACTTTATTGAGGGATTTCTTTATGGCTTCATACAGTAAGGTGTTTACGCTGCCCAGCAAGTCAACTGATCGTGAAGTTAACTCCGTAATAGGACAACCCTAATTTATTTGCTACTCTCCGGGAAGAGCTATTTCCCCATAAAGTACTGTACAACGCCAGCGCGCCCATTTTTTGCACCTCTATGGCCCATCCGGCAACAACAGCAGCCGCATAACCTCTTCCACGAAATTCCTCTGACGTTTCAAGCCCAGCTTCGTGAGCTCGTTCAGTAATCCGGACGCTGCGGCAAACCGACACCACCCTATTCTCATGAATGAGCGCAACACAAGGCTGGTCATAATCAATTTCCGTGGTCAGCCATTCAAAACCGGTGAGCGAATATTCGCGAATATTTCCCGGTGTGATCCTTACCGTCTGTTTGGCCTGCGTTGTTTGATCAGGTATCCGATAACAAGGTCCGCTCGTATAGTGCTCAGCGCGAAGGAGGTTCATATAAGCTGCAAAATGTTTAGGCCTCGTCAGAACCTCTTCAGTAACGATAGGCTCATCTTCAACCAAAGCCCTCAATTGCCCGGTAATTCCTTCGGGAACATCATGACGAAACCTGCAGATCGAAGAGCCGTCTATCGTTCGACCCATGAAAAACCTCGGGGCAAGCTCCTCTCCCGGCCAAGGCTCGTTGATGGTGCGAATTTGCATATTCCCGTCATGCGTAAACATCGCCCGAACATGCAATTCCATCAGTGCCGCAGCGGTTGGCTTTTTACCTTTCCTATGGTTCATGCTAATATCCCCTCCCGGTAAGAATGAATCCGCGATGTAGGCTGCACATCACCACTTTCCATCATATCAGTTGTATCGAAGAACAGGCTGGGTATAAATCGCTTTAATCAAAAAGACCCTGTCTCCCCTATCCGGGAAGCAAGGTCAAACTGAGGATCCATGTTTATTCGGTTATCCTTAGATCTTCCTGCCCAGCGTGTTCCGCTGTAATCGCGGTATCAAGGCATAGGCAAATGTAAAGAGCGGGCTTAACCACAAGAAAGTTGCATACGGCGCATATTCAATGACCGGAATTCCAAGCGTAGCAGCGAAGAAAGCACCGCTTACCCCCCATGGAATCAGTGGGTTAACAAGCGTACCGCAATCCTCCAATGTACGGGACAACGTCTTCGCCGGAAGTTCTCGGCGGACATATTCCTCCTTGAACATTTGACCAGGCAAAAGGATCGATAAATACTGCTCACCCGTCATGCCGTTGACTGCAATCGCGGACGCCCCGGTCATCAGAACGATACTGCTCTTCCGCTTCAGCGGCTGCATGACTTTGCGGAAGAAGGCTTCAATGACGCCGCAATGCTGAAGCAGCCCTCCCAAAGATAACGCAATCAATATCAGTGATACGGACCCCATCATCGATTGCAATCCGCCGCGGTTGACAATGGAAGCAACGGTTTCGTTGGCGATTGTACTCTTGTAACCGCTCTGCATGACGCTGAACCAGACATCGACTGCCGTCTGCTCCTGAACGAAGGCCGTTACGATGAGTCCGGTAACAATGCCGACAATGAGTGTAGGGAGGATCGGAATCCGCTTGATGGAACAGGCAATGACCGCAAGCGGCGATAGCAGTGTTAGCCAATGAATTTGGAATCCGTCGCTCAGTGCAGCCTTGATTTGAATAATCGATGTTAAATCCAGGCTATTCGCCGTTGGTGCCAGCAGGAAAAAGATCGTTGTCACGATCAGGGCCGGCACCGTAGTGTACATCATGTTGCCAATGTGGGTGAACAAGGATATGCCGGCGACCGCCGGAGCAAAGTTCGTTGTGTCGGACAGCGGCGACATTTTATCCCCAAAGCAAGCTCCGCAGATCACCGCTCCTGCTGCCAGTGCCGGCGAAATCCCGGTTGTTACAGCAATTCCCATGAAGGCAACGCCAACCGTACTGACCGTCGTGAAGGAGCTTCCGGTAAACATTGACACCACGATGGTCACGTATAACGCACTCACGGCAAAATAATGCGGTTCAATATAATCCATTCCATAGTATAAAATGGTCGGGACGGTGCCGCTCATCATCCATACCGCAATCAGAATGCCGATGAGCGAAAGGATGAGAATCGGCATAATCGCCGTTTGAATGCCTTGAATGATTGCGGATTCCAGATGTTTCCAGGAAAACCCGAACAACCGCAGCAAGGAGGCGATACCCACGGTTGTTGCCAGAAGCGGTATATGTGGCTCTGCCTTAAGAAGAAAGATAGAGACAAACAGTACTGCCAGTATAAACACAATAAGAATGATGCTTTTTGAGAAACTGAGATGTCGTTCCATGGTGCTAAGACTCCTTATGCTTGGTCGTGGCGGGAGATCCTTCCCGTCCGTTTGATTATGAATGATCGACTTTTTCGCTTTTATGCTTTTCGGCTTCTTTGCTTTTTTGCATTGAAGCGCGAATTACACTATATACGATAAGCACGAATTTCGTCAATGTACGAACCATGAACAATGACCACAAAAAGGCGACTGCACCCGAGCAGTCGCCTTTACTTTAAGAAGTATCGATATTATTTCGCTTGAATGTAACCTTCGGCTTTCAGCAGTTCGGCGATCAGAACAGCTCCGCCAGCCGCGCCGCGCAGCGTATTATGCGAGAGTCCTACGAATTTATAATCGTAGAGGGAATCCTCGCGCAATCTGCCCACCGATACACCCATGCCGCGCTCGATGTCACGGTCCAGCTTCGTCTGCGGGCGATTCTCTTCCTCGAAATACGTAATGAACTGCTTCGGCGCACTTGGAAGATTCAGCTCTTGCGGTCTTCCCTTAAACTGCTGCCAGCGGTCCAGGATTTCATCCTTCGAAGGCTTGTTCTCGAACGATGCAAATACGGTAGCTAAGTGACCATCGGTTACGGGTACGCGAATGCATTGCGTCGTAATCAATGGCGATTGGGCTTTCACGATCTCACCGTTCACGATGCTGCCCCAAATGCGCAGCGGCTCCTGCTCGCTCTTCTCTTCCTCCCCGCCGATGTACGGTATCACATTGTCCAGCATATCCGGCCAATCGGTGAAGTTCTTACCGGCACCGGAAATTGCCTGATAGGTGGAGGCAACAACCTGGGTAGGTTTGTAATCAAGCAAAGCGTGAAGCGCCGGTACATAACTCTGAATGGAGCAATTTGGCTTCACGGCAATGAAACCGGTTGTCGTTCCCAGACGTTTGCGCTGCGCGGCAATCACGTCAATATGACCCGGATTAATTTCCGGAATGACCATCGGAACGTCAGGCGTCCAGCGATGGGCGGAATTGTTGGAAATGACGGGCGTCCCCGTTTTGGCATAAGCTTCTTCCAATGCCTGTATCTCATTCTTCTTCATATCAACCGCGCAAAATACAAAATCAACCTCTGCAGCTACCTGTTCCACTTGTGAAGCATCCTGCACAATAATGCCCTTCACCTTCTCGGGAATTGGCGTGGCAAGCTTCCAGCGGCCCTGAACTGACTCTTCATACGTTTTGCCGGCTGAGTTTTTGCTGGCAGAAATGGAAGTGACTTCGAACCATGGATGCCCATCCAGCAGTTGCATAAAACGTTGACCGACCATACCCGTTCCACCGACAATACCGACTTTAAGTTTTTCAGACATTCGTTACTCATATCCTTTCAATAGTGGCGTCATGTTCCCCATACATCGACTTTGATCTACCGTACGGACAAAAGCATGCAGTAAATGAGCTTCTTCTAGATAACTATTCAAACCGGCGAGATTCGTGTAGGTATCCTACCTTGAACCATCATATTTCTTTTGATGTAACAAAAAAATCCCACCCCCAAGACCATAAGTCTTAGGGACGAGATTGTTATACTCGCGGTACCACCCCAAATTTGCCAATATGTCACCATATTCGCCTCATCGAGTACGGCATTACCCGGTAATGCAGATACTCTAGCTCTATAACAGGAGCTCCTGGCACACCATCCACCTCTCAATGAGGGTTCCATGTGCTGCTCTGAGTCTTTTTTCAATAAAGAACGCTTTGCCCCTTTTCAGCTGCCGGAGCTCTCTGTACAAGAATTCGTTTATTTACTCGTCTCTTCATCGCATTTGTTATGATTATTATATATAAAACCATTTCGGCGGTAAACCTTATTTATAAAATTTTCGGAAAACTCGGCTGATTCATGAGCTGTTCCATCGATCCACACCTGTCGGAACCATTTTATGGCTGAAGTCGCACTTCCTCCAGTTCCATTTCCCGGCGGATCGCCATTTCCATCCTCGTTCTTAATACTATGTATTGATTCACCACCGGGTGATCGTATCCTAAAACATGTTGGATCCGGCCTATCATGGAATCATCTTCATACTCGTTGCTCCATTGGAACAACTGCGCGTAAAGATCGGAGAACCGCTCATTATTCGTCGCAGCAAAACGGAGGGGATGAAGATCATCACTCAGCTTCACTTCCATCAAATCATGCAGCACCTGCAGGCCGTGAACGATCAACGTCTCTACCTCTAACGTCTCACCCTTATGTAAATCCAGCGGCATGATATCCAACATATCCGAAATAAGCTGACTGAACGTCACTTCGGACATTTGCATGGACATGTAACCCCACCAGTGGCTTCCGGTTCCGGTTGCATCCATCTCCCATTTCGGTTCCACCAAAATACGTCGGACCTTCGCCTGTTGCGATCGGCCAAATGCAGCGATGCCCAGGATCAATCCCGCATTGCAATCCGTAGAGGCCTGTTCCCCCCACTCCATAAGACGGGAAACCATCCGGGCATCGGTGAATTTGAAACATAGAGCCGGGAGAAATTCGGGAAAAAGCGGTTGTCCGTAAACCCGCTCCAGCTCATCAGCGAATATCTCGCCATAACGCTCGCAAGGGAGATGCATCAAGCCGATACAGGCAGCTTTCGATAAATACCAATCATTTGCGGTTATGCACGCCACCATATAATCCATCATGCGGTCATAGTCCAGGTACCCGAGCACATGCAAAATATCGCCAGGCATGTTCTCCTTAAGTTTCTTCCCATCAAAACAAACACGCGCTATATCCTCTGCCAGCTCCTGATCTCCGCATCTCATAATCGGATCAAGCAGCAGGGAACGCTTGTAATCGGAAGGCTCCTCCGCAAACAGTCGGAATAAGGCGGCTGCGTCATTCCGGTCACCATACAGGGAGGTGATCCGACAGTATGAAGCCAGAATCGTTCCATCCATCCTGGGATTGTTCTTGAAATCTCTGATGAGCTTTTCGGTGTTCCGCATCATTCGTATGGCTTCTCCTGTAACATGATGATATGAATTTTTCCCTAATAAACGCAGCTTTTATCGTTCGATTTCGTACAAATGCTTGCTTGCAAGTTAAACGGCTATCGTACTATCCGGACTTTCATTGCTCCTACATATTCTCCCCGCGGACGATAACTCCCCGGTTTTTAGCACGGTGTCCTATAGATAATTTTCCTACCCCAAACCACAGAATCTCAACTAGTGCGATGGCACCCGCCACGTCCAGCAGGACATGCTGTTTCACGAGTAGCGTGGAAACAATGATCGACCAAGCAAAGATATGCACCGCCACCCGATCTTTATTCGTAAAGCCTGCACTAGCTGCTGCCCCTTTTATCATCAAGTAACTGGTTAGAACATGGATGCTTGGGAAACAGTTGTACGGATTGTCGGTGCTGTACACCAGATTTACCAACCGGTCAAGAACCCCTGTGCCTACAAGCGGCGGCCGCTCTACCGTCGTCTGGAACAAGAAAAAGATAATGTAACACGCGATGAGTCCAATACACTGGGTCAGCAGTGTTCGATAATATACATTTCGGTCTCTGGCACAGAACAGAAACAGCATAATAATGATAAAAGGGTACCATACCAGATACGGTATAATGAATATCGGTACAAACGGAATTGCAGAGTCAAGATCCGTCGTTAAGCTTTTTACCGGCGTATGTGCATGGTTCAATATCCCATAAAAAATGTTAAGCACAGGAATGGCCAGGATCCATAACAGCGGGAGATATGTCTTCCATTTTAAGTTCATTGGCTTCCTCCCTTCTTCGACTCCTCAGTCTCTTTAAATATATGAAACAACGACGCAATTGCGCCTCCTGTTTTTCACACGAATCAACGATGTAGCCGTTATATCCAATGGTTTGAATGTTAATCCGGATAACTCACATGTTCTCTAATCTCCACTAACGTTTTGTTTAAGATCATCCCCTCATGTTGTGCGACGATTTTGCCGGCAACTTCACAATATACCATGTCGTCAGGTAAGGCTCAAGTCGATAACCCATCTTTGTGTCATTAAAAAACATCCATAAATACAAATCGAGCAAGTCCTTTGCTGGACTGCTCGATTGGATAAGTTACTGCGTATAACCGATTTCCCCGTTCACAATCGTCATTCTGATCTTCGTCTTCAGCATTTCATCCGGATCCATAGCATCATGCAAGCAACGATCCACAACGGTAAAATCGGCATATTTCCCTATTGTTATCGTTCCCCGCTGCCCTGATTCTCCCGCGGCCTTTGCGCCGCCGAGCGTAAACAATTCAATCGCTTCCGTTAAGCTCAGCTTCTCCTCCGGCAGATATCCATCATGTCTCTCTTCCGGCTTCCGTCTCGTCATTGCAGCATGAATCCCAAGCAGCGGACTCAGCGGCTCTATGGGAGCATCGCTTCCTCCGGAACAAGGCAGGCCGGAGCGCAGCCACTTCTTCCACGCATACAGATAGCTTGTCCGATCAGGGCCCACACGCTCCAGCACCCAAGGGAAATCGCTGGCTACAAACCGGGGCTGCAGGTCAACGGCCAGATTCAGCTTACTCATTCGTTTCACCGTATCCGGGTGTACAATTTGGGCATGGATAAATCGGTCCGGAAGTTTCGCATCCCGGCTTAATGGATAGAATTCAAGCACATCCGTCATCAACGCTGCCGCTCCGTCCCCAATCGCATGAAAAGCAACGGGAAAGCCCAGAAGACGCGCTCTGCCAACAATCTCCCTTAGCTCCTCAAAAGTATGCATAGCCAGCCCTCTTGTATGAGGCGCATCATGGTAAGGTTCCTTCAGCAGTGCCGTTCTTCCGCCAACCGCCCCGTCCGCGAATAATTTGACGGCCCCAATCCGGTTCCAATCGTTGCCGCTGCCCGGCTTAAGGCCCAGCTCTTTCATTTCATCAAGATAACCATGAAACATCAGCTGATGGGTACGAAAGTGCAGTCCCTCCTCTCTTAGCTCTCTATGAATCCGCTGCATTGCTTCCACACTTCCAAGCAAACGGAGATCCTCCGTATGAGCTGCCGTAAGGCCTAAACGCAGCGCATCACGGCATGCCTCCAGCATCGCTAATTTCAGGCTGGCGGAATCAGGCTCCGGCTGCACCATGGCAAAAGGTATCGATGCATTCTCGTAAATGCGGCCGTTTAACCGGCCATCGGCATCCCGGCCGAAAGCGCCGGACTCCGGATCTGGCGTGTCTGATGTAACACCCGCTCTTCGGAACGCTTCCGAATTACCCAGGTAAGCATGGAAACAGGTCCTGGTTAAATAGACTGGATGTTCCGTTGTAATTTCGTCGAGTTCCTGCATGCTCGGAATCTGATGGTCTGGAAAGTTATGTTCATTCCAGTTCAACCCCATGATCCACTCGCCAGGCTGCGTAACCGCGACCCTTTCCCTAAGCATAGCCAGCATCTCTTCCTTAGAGGTCGCCTCAGTGAAGTCAAGCATGCCAAGCTTCAGTCCATGCATACCGAGATGCATATGCGCATCGACCAGGCCAGGTAAAACGAAGGCGCCATCCCAATCCACTGTTCGATACCTCCGATCCGCCAGCTGAAGTCGCAGGTCTGCTGCGCTTCCAATAGCACGAATGATTCCGTCTTCCACATATATCGAATCCGCTGTTGAAGCGCTATGGGGTAAAAAGAGATTTCCGTTCGTAAAAAGAACTGGTTGCATGTTTCCTGATTCCTCCGGATTTTTCCATCCATTATACCAAACGGGCATGCAGCTCGTCAGCTGGAACAGGACTAAGCCAATCTTCTTCATAACCAAACAAGCAGCCCCTCACGGAGCTGCTTGTCCAAGTTTAGTTAATTTTGGTGAACATCCATTTCTGCGCATCCGTACCATTATCCGTCCACTGCTGGACAACCGCCCCATCTGCTGTGGAGGCACTGGCTACATCGACTGCCAGTCCGCTTACTTTGGACACAAGTTTGTAATACCCTCCGCCAACATCAACGATCCTCCATCGCTGCGCATTCGATCCATTATCGTCCCATTGCTGCAGCTGAACGCCGGTGGCTGTGGACGAATTCGGCACATCAAGAACCTTTCCGCTGTGCACGGCTGTGAGCTTGTAGTACCCGTCTCCGGTGCTTTCTACCCTGAATCTTTGATTATTGGCGACGTAGTTGGTCCACTGCTGAATCTTGGCTCCGCTTGCCATGGAGACGTCCACAACATCCATCACTTTGCCGCTCGCCTTGGAAGCGATCGTGTAAATCCCATCACTGATCACGTTCGATGTACCACTGTCTTGATACACGCGTACATAATCCACCAGCATCTGCGATGGGAACGGCGTGGAATTGTTTGGACTTCCAGGCCAATTTCCGCCGACTGCCAGATTCAATAATAGAAAGAACGGGCGCTGGAATTCCTCGGTATTGCCGGTTCCATTCTCAATATAGAATTCATTGAACTGCTGACCGTCTACAAACCAACGAATATATTTGGAATCCCACTCTATGCTGTAGACATGGAACTGGGAGAAATCCAAATTGCCGGATACTCGTCCATATTCGGCATGCCCTCCTGCATCCCAGTGTACGGTACCATTCACGTAAGGGTTATGGTTTACCCGTTCCATAATGTCAATTTCACCGCTTTTCGGCCAGCCAACCGAACTGATATTGCTTCCCAGCATCCAGAACGCCGGCCAAAGACCTTGACCCGATGGCAGCTTGATCCGCGCCTCTACTTTCCCGTAAGTAAAGCTCTTCAAATCCTGGGTTCTGATCCGGGCAGAAGTGTAATTCATCCCGCCGTAGGATTCCTTCTGCGCTGTAATGACAAGGTTACCGCCAGTTACCTGAACATTCTGTGCCCGGTCGGTATAATACTGCAGCTCATTGTTTCCCCATCCGCCGCTGCCGGTACCGATTTCCGGTGTCCAATTGGCTCTGTTGAGCGAGGTCCCATTGAACTCGTCACTCCATACCAAATTCCAGTTCGGTGCGGCATTGGCCTTGTTGACAGGCATTAGAACGACCAGAAGACTAAACAGTATAACGACACTTATTCCTTTTCTTAGCATCATGTTCCCTCCTAATTATGATCGAATTAAAGGCTTCATGGATACTAGTGCACCTCATAGCTGTTCTTCTAGCGAACCGTCTACTAAGCTTCGTGTCACCTCTCTTTCTCGTTCTCTATGATTTGCCATGCAACCAATCTATGATGGTAAATCCACTTGTTGTTCGAGGATATTAGGTAAAATAATACGCTTACATTTCCATTATAAGTTCACTATATACCACTATCAACCTTAATTTATATTTTTTTACATTTATAATCTGCATTCAATAGATCTATCAAAAAAAGCCGGCTGCAAGCGCCGGCTTAGAGTTTCCTCAATATTCACCTTTTACGACCATCAATGTTTTTTTCAGCAAATGGATCATCCCTAAGTTTCTAAGTTTGATATTCCCTTTTAATGT
The DNA here is from genome assembly GCF_056173265.1 of Paenibacillus sp. QJM3NY_38. Classification (NCBI taxonomy): domain Bacteria; kingdom Bacillati; phylum Bacillota; class Bacilli; order Caryophanales; family Paenibacillaceae; genus Paenibacillus; species Paenibacillus sp. QJM3NY_38. Next base: position 3,372,780 of record NZ_CM149665.1, on the reverse strand, counting down.
AATCGTAAGGTGATGTCGTCCGTACCTATTCACGACATATCATAAGTTTGTTTCCATCGGGATCCTTTACGACAAACCATTGATTATGTTCAATTTCCGTCACGAGTTCCACTCCGAGCTTTTTCATGTAAGCTAACGATCCTTCCAGGTCCTCTGTCAGCAGCATGAACGCTGGAGTATCGATGGATGGGGCTCCCCCCGGCTGATCCCCTCCCCACTTCGGCATGGTATCCAGAATCACGCCCGTTCCTTCCATGGGCAAAGGGCATAAATGACCATTCATCACCTGGCAATCATCTTCCGCTATACCGAGTACACGGCAGTACCAGCTGCGCGACCTTTCGATATCCCGCACCGGGATGAATATGCTGCCCACTTTGTTCTTAATCGGACTAACCTCTGCATGGTTGTGATTATCACGCACTTGTTCGCTCATATTTTTGCCCCCATGTATCATTTTTAACACGCGTGGCGTCGTAAACGGACGATACCCTTCAGGCCGCACTCTTTCTATAGGTAATCGGCCCATGAACTCCCTCCATTCTTATGCTCATGACATGATTTGAACAGGAACATAACACTTCACTCTGATAATCCCGTGATCCGCCTCTTCTTTAGGCAAATAGCTCACATACCAAAAGCGTCCCGGATCCGGCCTATACTCGGTTGACATATCGAGCCATCGATCCACTCTTTCAAGTACTCCTGTCATCGTGCCAGCGGCACCTGACTCCAGACAGGCATACATTCCACCTTCCGTAGATCTGCTTCTTCACAGGAAGGAAGAAAATCCTCAGGAGGAGCTATATAAACCTCATAAGCCGAGCATTCGTCCAGCAGTCCACCGTCACAGTGCATGAATACGCGGATTCGCGAATCTTCCATCAATCCATTACGGCATAACCAGGCTTCATCCGCTTGTTTGACGCAGTCTACACCCCGTCCTTCGAAAACGCATCACCTTAAGCGAAGACAGCTGCACGATTTCGATAGGTTTCACCAGCTTACTTCGTTCCACCGGAAGATAAAGCTTCATCCGAACGATTTGATCTCGGTTCAGCGCATATTCTTCAATGAACTCATGCTTTCCTTGCTCAAACACACTGCGGGGCAGCCACTCGGAGAACAAACGGTTCCAGGTGTTTTGAATACTGTCTTCCGCTACCGATGGCGTTCTGGCCACTGCATACAATCCGCCCTCAAGCGTCAGGGAATTAAGTTCCGAATGCTTCATCATCTCGGCTTGGTCCATCGAGCCTACAGCCAGCAGTTGATAACCGAAGGGCTTGGTTTCACCTTCCATGTCCACGTTCCAACCGAAGAGCCTCAGCCCATTGAGATCGATACAGTGTGATGACAACCGTTCGCGAAAATGATCGATCGCAGCGGTCTCTATACCCTCCTCATACTCGGAAACGAATAGATGGCCGATCCCTTGCTGAGGATTCAGACGAATAACCCTTACTTCAGGAAATCGTTCAGATAAGGCCCGCTCTTCCAAATAGCTTACATGCTCTTTCAGATTCATCCGTTCGAAGCTGTAAACTACCTCAGATCTTCGATATTGTCCTGGAGTCTGTCCCGTGAGTCTCTTGAAGGTTTTAATGAATGTCGGATACGACTCAAATCCGCAGCGGTACCCGATATCGATGGTCGGCAAGTCGCTATCCCGCAAGCAATTGGCGGCTTCGTTGATTCTGCGTTTACGTATGTATTCCTTAATCGGGTGTCCCGTCAGGCTATGAAACAAACGGTATAAATTAGGCAGCGACATGGCCGCCACGCCGGCAATCTCCTCAAGTGTTAGTGATTCCGTCAGATGATCCTCGATATAATCAATGGCGCGTTGAACGATTTCACCGCTCTGCATTTCAAGTCGTGTTGCCCCCTATCAATTTGGATTGGCTATGAGGTCATCATACCAAATTCCATGCAGCAAGAACTGTACTTTTTTATCAAAAAACAATCTCGCTACTACGAATACACAAAAGCATTCTCTTGATTGACGACGAGAGTAATGCTAATTCCGACGAATTGTTAAAAAAAGACATTCCGGGTGGAATGCCTTTTATTCTTCTCCACTTCAACTACTTGTGAAGAAAGCTTGAGAGTAATGGCAGCAACAATTCCGGATCCGGCATATGGTCTTGGCCCTCTAGGATCGTGTTTTTGGCGTTTGGAATAGCTCGGCTTAACTGCTTTCCAACCTCCAGCATGGAAACAGGACTTTGTTCGCCAATAATGATACTAATCGGCGTGCTCAGACGGGACGCTCTTTCAATCGGCGGCAGGTCGCTGGCTAGAAGCGTATCATAGGCAAGCGTAGGCGCGAGTGCCGTCATGACGGCCCACTGTGGCGAATGCTGCATTCCGGAAATAACTTCCTTAGGGATACCGATTCCCTCTAAAAAGAGACTTATGGCCTCGTCATGCTTCCCGCCTTCAAGCAGCTGGTTTAATCCTTGAATCAATCCTTTAAATTCCAATTGGTCTGCCTCATCATGTGCATAAGCCGGGTCATACAGGACCGCCTTGTTTACTTTGTCACCCAGCCGCATAGCGGCTTCAAGGGCAAGGATCGCTCCGGAAGAATGTCCGTACAGGCATGCGGAGCCACCTGCTGCCTCAATGATGGCTTCAATGTCCTCGATTTCTCGCTCCATCGAGTATGGCAATGTGTTGCCACTGTCACCGCGCCCTCTACGGTCATAATTGTAAACGGTGAATGCCTGGGCAAATACGTGCGCATCATGCAATACAGGCTCGAAGGAACGAAAGCATGTAGCCCCTGTAATATATACAAGCGCCGGTCCGCTTCCATATACATCATATGCCAAACGAGTGCCGTCTTTTGATATGGCTTTTTTCATAAGTTTACTCCAATCCTTTCCAAGTAAGGTTAGGCTTATTATATCTTTTGGGAATACGCTGTATTTCTTCTGAATTGCTGCTTTTGGACCGTATCATCCTTGTAACACGCATGCAGCAAGCATGGCTTAAACCAATGCCATAACCAAAAAAAGTGCTGGCATTCACGCCAACACTTCCTCTCGGGATATTTTCTCATGATTGAACATTAACAATATAGTAGAAGCAATTTAACGATCTCGATTTACCATGTAATTTAATAAATGCTTGAGAAACGCCGTATTGCGCGGCATCTCCTGCAGCGCCTCCATAGCCAGGCAATAATGCTCCCACATTTCCCGACTGGCGCCTTCCTGACCCAAGATGCTCACAAAGGTCGATGTATTATTCTCCGCATCCTGTCCTCCGGGTTTCCCGAGCTGCTCCATATCGCCCTGCACATCAAGTAAATCATCCTGAATCTGAAAGGCAATGCCCGCATGGTAGGCGAATTTCTTCAATGTCGCAATTTCGGTCTCCTTCACCTGAGCGAGGATGGCAGGCATAACGAGAGATGCCTCGAAGGCAATGCCCGTCTTGTAATAACATACCGTATTCAGTTCCTCCAAAGACAAAGCCTTCCCTTTTGAATGCAAATCCATCGCCTGGCCCGAACACATATCTCCCGCTCGCTGAGACGAATATTGAATGAGCTTTAATACCGTCTGGGGATCAAACCCTTCAAGGGACGATTGTTCTTCGATAGCCTTCTGAATCAGGAACAAACCGGTGATTTCCGCCGTGGCGCTATCATGAACCCGATGCAGGGTCGGTCGTCCTCTACGGGTAGAGGCGTTATCCTGAGACGGCAGATCATCGAATATCAAGGAAGCGGTGTGCATGTATTCAAGCGACCTTAGCAGCGGCACGATGGCGGAAGCTTGCAGACCGTATTCGTTGACGGCCATGACCCAAGTCAAGATAGGTCTTAGACGTTTGCCGTCCCCTTCGAGCGTATAATTGGCGGCGTCAATCAGCGACTCTTTCATGGGTGGAATGTCAAGTGGCTTCGCGATTTGCAAGCAGTTGTTTATCTCGTTTCGAACGGTTTTAATGGTATCGATAAAATAATCCTTTTCCTTCCGCTCGTTCCGGAGCACCGTAACCATCTGGTCCCGCAGCAACTTATCGAAGAAATCCACCTGATCGGCTGTTCGAACCATTCGCTGGACAAGCCGATTGAATTCCGGGTTACCGGATGCAAAAATATCCATGATTTCGTTATATTTCTCAGTACCGACCCGTTCCTTACAACGCTTCAGGCCATTAATGGCCCGGTCCAGCATCACCTCTCGCGTCTTGGCGTCCGAATGATACACCTCATGTATCAGATGGGAAATAACCGCCCAGTACATTTCAAAAGGATTGATAAGATCCGTACGCTGACCGCGATATTTTAAATAGTACGTATACGGGGTTACCGCTCCGTCTTCCATATCCTGAAACATATCGGCAAAATCATCGGCCAGCTGGTTGTAGATACCGTAGAAGAAGGTCCGGTCCTCAAAGCCTTCATCCGCCGAAGCGCTGATAACGGAACGGACGATTAAGCGGGAGGACGATGATTTCAGGATGATTGGCAGATATAATTCCTCGTTACTGTAATTGGGATTGCCCAGATCCTTAATGCGGTCAATATGCTGGGAATGAAAAAATACATTAGACTGCTCGAAAAAAGCATGCTGCGTTTCCGGACGTTGGTGTCCCTGAATATACTCAAATGCATCCCGAAGCTCCTTATGAACGAATCGAACGAGATCCATGTTCTTCCCGCTCCACTGCCCAAGCTCCGGTACCGTTCCGGTAAGGAGCGCCTGACGTATCATCTGGGAGTACTGTTCCTTCTCTTGAGCGTTAAGTACCCTTGAATCGAGCAGATCGTCTATAAAAGGATAGGTCAACCCATAGGAATATCCCAGCCGAATAGCATCATCAAGGCGGGCTGAGCGCTCCGCAGGCGATGTCTCGACATTCATATCCTCGATGACGTGCATAACAACGCCTACGATAATTTTAATCAATTTTCGTTGAGCTTGGTCCGCATCCATCTCCTCCGGGATATGGGTCGCCACGAGCTTCAGTTTGTTAATGACCCAAATCACGGCATTCTCGATGCCTTCCTTCTGGGCCCATCGGTACAGCCCGGCCAAACTCATGTAATCCGGCGTACCTTCACCGTTCCTATTGGTAGGGCGAAGCAGAAGTTTTTTGGTATCTTGGGCAACGCGCCGAATTCGGGCCTTCGTGTCAGGCGAATCCAGGTCCATCCCCAGGTCTCTCATATAAATATAGGAAATGCTTCGATCCAAGTAATTATCCAATTCACCTGTATAATGAAGCCAGCCGACATATTTATGATAATCCCGGCTATCCGGTTTCTTCTTTCCGCGCGATAAAAAAGACAGCCATGAAGGACGATGAATATGCTTCCTTTTCCATATTAGAATGTCCTCTGTCAGGATCGGCACATAACTCTTTTCCTTAACCTGTACATAAAGTGATGCAAAATACTGAGCTGCCTTCTGCTCAGCCCGCCGATATCCCGTATCGGCATAGTCTGTATACGCCACATTCATATGATGGAATCCCTCAACTTCTTTAAGTGTTTAACATGTACCCATGTTTATAACCTATATACGTAGAAGTTTCAATCGGGTTACATTTCAGTTTCAGCGTTGAAACGAATCGAGGCCCTGAATCCAGAGGTCCATGGCTTCCGTCACTTCGATCAACTGCTCTGCTGGGGTTAAGGAAGCTTCGTTGTCTCCCTTTTGGAAACCGTAAGAACCGAATTGTCCGTGATTGCCGCCCGCAATATCCACGTATGTCGTATCGTCCGGCAGATTCTTTCTTGCAGCTTCCCACTCGGTTCGATCAAGAACGCCATCCTGCGTACCGGTGATTTGAATCGCGGACATATTCAACCCGTTGAGCTTGCCTCCATCATCCGCGTAGGATGCCATGAAGTAAACCCCGTCAATGACATCCGCATGTTCAGAAGCATATCTCGCAGCAAAAACACCGCCTAAGGAATGCCCGCCAATGACATAACGTCTGTCTTGATGCTCCGATATGAAGGAATCCGCCTTATTCTGTCCGAAGAAGGCGAGATTCAAAGGCATGGATGCAATGTATACGCGGTGCCCCTTCTCCGCCATTCTCTTGGCAAAAGGCGCATAACTTTCGGGCTCCACCAATCCATCCGGATAAAAAATAATGTCGGGCTGGATCGCCTCCCCGCCCACCGGCTCGAAACGATAGCCGTCCTTGAGGTGTTCGACAACTACTTTCGTATCACTTAGAAACACCGCTTTCGCTTCATCGAGCGGTTTGTAAGTAAGAGAATCCAGTAGGACACTTGCTGCTACGGTAATAATGACTAATATAGACAAGGTCCATATGACAATCCTGAGCCCTCTCTTGCTCCTCGGTTTATTGGTTTGTTTCATTTCCATCACGGTCCCTTCCATCCAGGTATGTCGATCATTTAATTATACCGCAGGGTTAATTAAAATCCTATCGATCCGTTCAGATGGATCTTACCTCGATTCATAACAAAAGAAGGCTGCCGTTTGGATCAGCAGCCTTGAATCCCCCTTGTATTATGAACCGGATCGTACAAACCGGAACCAGCCAAAATCAAACTGGCTTCCCGGCAGGAAGATGAATGTCACCTTCTGTTTGCCGTTCACAAGCTCCAGATCGAACACTTGCTCTTCGTATCCATCTGTTTGCGTAAATTCAACAAGCTGATTGCTTTCTCCCGCCGAATTGGCAAACCGGATATGAATCGTGTTCTTATCTATGGCCGAGCGCCCGTACACAATCAGTTTTGAAGTGCCTGCTTCTGAGAAATCCATTAGGTCAAACTCGAGGGAAACATTATTTCCTATACCTTCAACAGCCTGGTCATCCATAATCGTAAAGGTATCTCCGTAGATTCGATCACCATCTGCAGCATAATTCTGCTCGAAGGCACGTTTCCCCGCTTGAAAATAAAACCCTTTGATGTGCACCTTCTGGCGCAGGACAAAGCATATCGACGTGATGCCGCGCAGCTTCTTGGACAACTGGTAGGTCTCTTCCTGATACACGTTCCACTTGGACTCTTTCTGATAAATGCAGTCGGCCAGCAAGGAGCTGCCCTCCTCACCAGGCATGCCTTCCCAGATTTGCAGCGAGTACGCTTCGCTTGAGAGTGCAAATATCGGAATGGTGATCGTATCGGAGCCATGGGGACCGAAATCGATGTCCCGAAATCCGACTTGCGTCTCGCCGTCTCTGCTCGTAGCTACGCCTCTTTCGTTCCCGTTCCCCACATCACCTTGACTGTAATCATACAGTCCTGCGGAAATGAAGGAGTATGGGTCTTTGTAGGCCGCACCCAAACCGTCAACTTGAAATTCAAGCTGGGAGATGAGCTTGGTTTTATCCGTCCCGTTCCGACTCGTACATCTCAAACGAAACTCACCGTCCCCAAGAGCAGTTACGATGGCTTCATGACCATTGGCTTCCACACTGGCGATATTGGATTCGATGCCGGCATCATTCACGACAGCCCATTCGACCTCTTGATATGAGGTTTCCGGCGGATGTAACTTGGCATGCACCACCATTTGCCGATTGGACGGATGAAATGATTGACCTCCTTCGCTGATCAGTTCAATCTTGCGAAGCGGAAGCTCGAGCATGTTCCCCGTGAGGCACGGCCCCTCTTCGTTATTCATGCATGCCGATATGCCCTTTATCATTTCATCCTGCGCCGGGATGGATGTCAAATGTAGGCATCGGCTCTTCAAACCATTGGAAGACACTTCGATTCGAATTGGGCCAGGCTCCAGTGTGGCTCCGATGATTGCCATCAGCTTGCCGCTGAACAATCTTCGGCTCCGGCCTTTGTACGGATCGTAATCCGTGCTGTCTCCGTTATCGAGTCCAAGCAACCGCCCGGCACCTGTCACATGCACTTCCACCCGATTATTCGCGTTCTCGACGGTATGGCCGTCCTCATCCTCCATCGCAATTTCCAGGAAGATGAGGTCTGTTCCATCGGCTGTTAATTCTTCTTTATCCGGGCACAAAACAATACGCTTGGCATTGCCAAAAGAGGTTCTTGTATCCTCAGCCACGATACGGCCAGCTTCGTCATAAGCGATCGCTTTCAATTCGCCTTTTGCATAAGGAATCTTCCACCAACCCACCAGTTCTCTTCCGTGTGCATGATCAATATCATGCTTACCGATGCTTTCCCCATTAAGCTGCAGCTCGACGCTTGGCGCATTGGAACAGATGCGAACATCGATCATTTGGCCGTCGTTGAAATCCCAATATGGCAGCAGATGCACCATGGGTTTCGTTTTGTGATCCGTCCAGGCTGCTTGATAGATATAATAAGAATCCTTCTTGAAGGTTGCCGTATCGATCTGTCCGAAATAAGAGTTTTTGGTATGATACGGCGTAGGTTCTCCAATATAATCGAATCCGGTCCATATAAACTGTCCCAGCGAGAAGGGCATATCTCGCTCTGCCAGAATGCAGGCCTCCGCCGATTTCGCCCCCCAACTGGTCGAGCTGTTTCCAAGGGAGGAACACTGCTCGTCGTCATCGGCCAGAATGGACTTTTCAAACGGGAAATGATAGATGCCTCGGCTCTGTACGACCGATGCGGTCTCGCTGCCATAGATGATCCAATCCGGATGTGCCTGATGATGCTTCTCGTAATACTTCTCGGCATAGTTATAACCTGCCACCTTTACGATATCGGCACATAACTGAGCGTTCTCCCAAGGCATATAATTCGATCCGATGGTAACGCTTGCATTTTGCTTGGGATCGTATCGCTGGACCTCTGCCATCAGCATTCTTGTTATTTCCTGACCCCTCTCATCCGCATGGGTATCATATATTTCATTCCCGATACTCCACATGATAAGGGACGGATGGTTCCGATCCCGTTTGACCCAGCTCTTCACGTCGCGCTGGACCCAATCCGGGAAGAACCTTGCATAATCATAAGGGGTTTTCGGCCGTTCCCACATATCAAAGGCTTCCGATACGATCAGCAGCCCCATTTCATCCGCAAGATCCATCCATTCCTTGGCAGGCATATTGTGAGCGGCGCGGATCGCATTAACCCCCATATCTTTCAGAATAGCAAACCTTCTGGCTAAAGCCGTTTTGTTAAACGCTGCACCCAGAGCTCCGAGATCATGATGCTCGCATACACCGTTCAGTTTCAGTTTGCTGCCATTCAGGAGGAATCCCTGATTCGGATCAAGCTGGATATGGCGGAATCCCACGTTGTGCGATACCGATTCTACAATTTCATCGTACGGGTCGTACCGGTCTGTCGGAAGATCCAATCCAGTCACCCGCATCTCGGTAACCAACTGATACAGATGAGGTTCATCCGGGCTCCACAGCCATGGACGCTCAACAGCTAGAGTTTGTGTATTCGTCATATTGCCAATGCTGCTAGCGTTGACGTGATCGGACACTTCTGCGATCCTCTGACCACCCTTCAGGAGCGTGTGATTGATGACCACATCATCTGCGATATTCATTTCTGTGTCGACTTCGACCAACCATCCATTTTCCTGACATGTTGTTGATATATAAATGCCGTCAGTTGCGATATGGTTCGCTTCCCTTATCTTTAACCACACATTACGATAGATGCCCGCGCCCGAATACCACCGGCTGTTCGGACTTTGAAACACAACCTTCACGACGATGTCATTCTCCCCTTCTGCCAGGAAATCCGTGATTTCGTGTTCAAAGGAGGAATAGCCATACTTCCATTCACCCACGCAATGACCATTGACATAGACGGAAGAATCCATATACACCCCGTCAAAACATAGCAGAACCTGAGCTCCTTCGCCATTCCACGACCATTGCTTCCGGTACCAGCCCATGCTGTTTTCATATAAATTCTCCGTGTTATAAATAAGCCAATCATGGGGAATGTCCACGGGTTGGAAATTAAGATTTGCCGAATCCGTATGGTCAAGACTGCTTTTTGCAAATGTCCATCCATCATTAAATAATGTTTTTTTGTTCATGGGTGGGCTCACCTTCTTCATTTATTTAATTGATCCAAGTTGGCACACTCTGAAGCCAGTCTATCCAACTATATCAGGATGTTTTATCATTTGAGCCCGCTTTTATGTAAGTTCTAAAGTTTTCAAAGGATATTCTTTAATCCTCCTATTCTGTTCACCCATACAAAAAAGGAGCCCCTTGACCGCAGCAAACGTCAGAGCTCCTTGCTTATTATGATATAGCTATAAAAAAGGGATCAAGCAAACTCGATCTCCTCGTTAGCGCCGAGTATCAGTGCAAGTACCCTGTCTCCACTTCATCCAAGACTTTTCGTGCTTGTTCAATCCACATCTCGTCCACCGAAGCGTCAGGGTCGATCGGAGCCTGGAATTGATCAAAGAGTGCTCCTAATAAACGAGGTGCTGCATGCTTGTCGGTTCCCGTATTGTATATATGTCTAAATACGAATGGACGGCCGAGCTTTATCGTAGCATGACAACCGCCGCATTCGCCATCCAGGCTGCCTTTGGTGACCAGAAAAGGGATCCGAAGCCACACCATCCGCTCCTGATCCAAGCGCCTGTCCAGATAACCATGCTTATAATCCCAATTGCCGGCTAACGTAAACTCATGTTTACATAGATAGGTATCTATATTCACAAAACGGTCTTCGATATTCTCCAATCTCGATTCCAAATTAATCATGTCGCCCACCTTATGTTTTTAGTCCTAGGATGGACTTGAATTCCAAACGGTATACGGGAATGGTTTTCGAAATCATGATGTTCATCATTATAAACAGTGACACTAGGCCATATAAAAGCCAAAAACACAACTTTCTTCCTGAGTAGTTAGCCTTAATCTTGTTCAAATTCATATAATTTATATAATTTAGTTATATTTTTCCAAATATATCATAGTTCCTTTTAAACCGATCATTTGTTCGATGTATTGCTTGCCACCTGTCCCGTAAGAACAAGGTCTCATCTTTTTTTGAGGCATCAATGCTATAATAACCCCGTTTACTAAATAGAGAATACGTGGAGTTCTCGCAGAGAAACGGAGGGAAAGCATGAAAGTAAAAGGTTACCCGATGCTTGCCGGCCTGTTGGCTGTCATGCTTCTGGTGGGGCTTCAAACCCCGGCTTATGGAGAAAATGCTACAACAAAAGCAACTTGGATCTGGCAGACGGATCTGATTCAGGATGGCGGCGAAGAACTGCTTGATTTTTCCCGCGAAGAAGGAATTAATCTAATCTTCCTACAGATTGATCGTCAAATGCCGTTCGAAGTTTACGAGGCATTTATACAGCGTGCGCATGAGAGTCAAATTGCTGTGCATGCTTTAGGAGGAGATCCAAGATGGGCCCTCACCGAACATCGGGAGGATATGCTCGGACTCGCCGATTGGGTGATCAACTATAACGGCAAGGTTTCGGCCGGCGCCCGATTTGACGGCATTCATCTTGATATAGAGCCGTATGTACTTGCCCAGTGGGAGGATGAGCAGGACAACATCATCAGCACCTGGGAACAAAATCTTATGGTGTTCCTGAATCAAGTATCCGGGAGCGACCTGGAGCTCGGAATTGACATCCCCTTCTGGTTTGATCAATACACTTTGGGGAATGGAGCCGGTCTGAATGAATGGCTGATCGGTACATTTGACCATGTTACCGTGATGGCCTATCGGAACGAAGTAGAATCCGAGCATGGCATTCTGGAGCTGACGCGAGATGAGCTTGAGCTTGCCAACAGGCTTGGTAAGCAGATTCTTATCGGGGTTAACACGAAGGAAATGCCGGGTGAGCCTCACACCAGCTTTTATGGACATGGTAAGGAAAGAATGAACGCGAAATTGGAGCATCTGTCCAGTGCGCTCGGTTCATATGCTTCCTTTGCCGGGATCGCTATCCACGATATTCGCAACTGGCAAAACATGTCTAATGATGGGAGCGTGCCGCCAGACGATAAGGACCCTACTTCCCCATCACCGGCCCCCGATCCCAATCCTGAACCGGGAGAGGGCGATCGCGTGCCCGATGCGGATCCCGTTACACGGGACTCTATCGTAAGAGGCACATATATTTGGGAAGCCCATGAAGTAATTCAAAACAGTCAGGAAATTCTTGATTTTGCGAAAGAGAAAAACTTGAACTGGCTGTATGTAAGGCTGGACCTGGAGCAACCGTACAGTTCGTACTCGTCGTTTGTTAAACAAGCGGCTGCAGCCGGAATCGAGGTCCATGCCATGGGTGGTCATCCGATATGGGCACTTGAGGAGAACCGGCCCAGAATGATGCGATTGGTCAATTATGTGAAGAACTACAATCGTGCTGTGGAAGGCAATGAGCGTTTTCATGGCATTCATTTGGACATTGAGCCTTATGTGCTGCCTGCATGGAGGGAAAATTCGCAGCAGGTTATTTCCGAATGGACCGCGAATCTGGATGCTTTTGTTACGGAATTGAAAAAAGATTCCAATCTGGAAGCAAGCATGGATATGGCCGTGTGGCTGGATAAATACAAAGTTACCGGGCAAGATATGTCCCTCAGCAAGTGGATGATCAACCGAATGGACCATGTTTCTCTCATGGCCTTCCGTGATGCAGCGGAAGGATCGAACGGGATTGTCGCCGTAGCTAAGGAAGAGATCGCATTTGCCGATGAGCTGGGCAAACCGATCAAGATTTCCGTAGAGATCAAAGCCAGCCATGAAGGCGATCATATTACCTTCTATGAAGAAGGAGCAGCTTACATGGAGGAAGAGCTGGCCAAGCTGCCTGATTTATTGAAGGATTCACCTTCCTTTACCGGTAGCGTGGTGCATGCGTATGCTTACTGGAAAAATGCCAAGCCTTAAAGAGGTAAGAAACGAAATAACCCCATCGCTCTCGAATGAGCAATGGGGTTATTTTATTCTCTGGGCTCGCTTCACGGTACGCTCGGTAGACTCATAGAATAGACATATAGGCTAATAAAAAAGCCTGATATCTCAGGCTTCATCATATACGCATATTGATCGATATAAGGTTTTCCCGTGGTCACGAGGCCCGCCGTCTCTTTTCAAACAAATGCTCGCCCCTGAGCCACATATGATACAAATACTCAAAGCTTCCCGCAAGAACCGCAATCAGCAGGACCTCCGAGAAATCGATTGTCCAGTTTGCAACTCCACCGATGATCCACAGCATCACGAATACTAAGCCGGCATCCGCAATCGTTGCCATCATATTGCTGGTTCGGGGCAGAATATATAAATCCCCCACCAAATAAGCGACGATGCCAATTCCTAATGCCGTCAAGATAGCGCCTGTGAACGAAGCATCAGTAAGCGCAACCAGCAGTGCCGTAATCAAGACTCCATGCACCAACAACTTAACAAGCAGTTTCATAAGCGATACACTCCTTTTGCGGTAGTGTATCCCTTTTGCGTTTTTTTACTCCTGCCCATGGTCCCTAATACCAATGGGAAACCATCACTCCTATTGGGCCCTGTTCCGTTCCAGTTTGATTTCAAGAACCGTGCCTTGGCCAACCGTGCTATGAACCTGAACATTCCCTCCATGCGCGATCACAATGTCATGCGTAATCGCCATGCCAAGACCTGATCCCTTATGGAGTTCTCCCGTATTGGTCCCACGGTAATAGCGATCGAAGATTCTTCCAAGCTCCTCCTGCTTAATGCCCTTTCCATTGTCCTCTATCCGAATCAGGATATGCTCATCATACTTCTCAACCCGGACCTTGATCGAAATATCCTCACGGTTATGAACAATTGCATTATAGATCAGATTGCTGATCGCTCGGCGTATCAGAATATCGTCAACCTCGAGTTTAATAACCTCATGACTGCTGCTAAAATCAATGTCCCGGTTGGCATACCTGGGGTCATTGAGGGTATCGATGACGACATTGCGTACCAGGCTTACGATGTTTGCATTTTTCTTATTCAACGTCAGCTCTTTATTCCTCAAGCGGGTCGACAGATTCAAGTCCTCGATCACGTCTCGCAAATATTTGGACTTTCCTTCGATGATCCCGGCGTAATCACGTATTTCATCCATGGAAAACTGATATTCCGTGTCCTTGATCATCTCCGCATAGCCTTGAATCGAAGCAAGAGGCGTTTTGATGTCATGCGAGATATTCCCGATCCACTCTTCCTTCATCGCATCCAATTTCTTTCTTTTCTTCTCGCTTGATTTCAGCTCTTCCGACAAAAGATTGATATTGGCAAACACGTCCTTATAAATCCCCTTAGGTTGATGATAGACGTTATAATCACGACCAGCTAAACGCTTAATGCTGTCGATTAAGATAAACATGGGTTTGGTCAGCCGCTTGCTGAAGATATAAGCGATGCATAAGGCGATAAATCCATCAACAATGATGATAGAAACACTAAAGACCTTAAACATTTGAGCAAAGTTCCGGGAATCGAAGGTTAACACTTGTCGCTCCAGGTATGGAGTCGTAAATCCAACCAAGTAACTGTAACGATGCTCGAAACCCTTCTTTTCGCCAACGAAAACGGTGGACAGTACTTCCTTTTCGACATACTTATAAATTTGCACGATATCGATGGGGGCGTACTTCGTTTTGGCCTCCTCAGGAGCAAGATAACGGTAGATTTCACCGCCATCCTCATCCAGAATTTGAACCCACGCTTGATTCTTCTCCAGAATCTCCTTGCCCTTCTCGCTTATCGAAACACCCGATCCGGTTATTACGATATGTTCCTGGAAGGATCGGGATATCGATTCCGCTGAGGTTTGCCTATTTAAGATTGGGAGATCCTCATTCACCGATTGTAGAATGAATAAACCGATAACCACGACGATGTTCATAATAATAACGATGACGACGATAAGAACCACGGAGACCAAATACCTGCCTGTCAGCTTCCACTTCATCCCTTATTCATCCTCTACGACAAGCTTATACCCAAGGCCTTTTACCGTGAGGAGATACCGGGGATTGGAAGGGTCATCTTCTATTTTCTCCCGCAGCCTCCGGATGTGAACCATCACGGTATTATCAAAACCGAAGAATTCCTCACCCCAGACCTGATCATATAAACTTTCCTTGCTGATGATCTGACCCGGATGTTTAAGCAGCAGCGTGAGCAATCCCAACTCTTTCGGTTTTAGCGGAATGACTTTGCCGTTCTTCTTCAGCTCTACCTTCTCTTCATCCAATTCAAAGGGGCCTTTCTTCATCACGCGCTTCGGTTTGTCCTCATGCTCAATAATATCCGGTCTCCGAAACCGGGCTTTGATCCGGTAAGCCACTTCCTTGGGACTAAATGGCTTGGTAATGTAATCGTCGCCGCCGATGGCGAATCCCAGGATTTTATCGATTTCTTCCGTCTTGGCCGATAAGAAGAATATCGGAACATTGGAGACGCTGCGAATTTTCTTGCATACTTCGTATCCTTCTCCGTCCGGGAGCATGATATCCAGAATAACAAGATTAGGCTGCCATTTCTGGAATTCAACCCATGCTGCTTCCGCTGTTCCTGCAGTATACACCTGATCGATGCCTTCCTTGATCAGCACGGTTTGAAGAAGCCTGACAATATCCGTCTCATCATCAACGACAAGTACCTTTTGATCAAACATCAATACGTTCACCCCCTGCTATAACCAACATTTTTCCCACCTGCCAGGCTGCTATTCAACAGAGCATGGCTCGGGAAGGGAACATACGTAATGCTTACTCCTCCGCAAAAAACTTCGATAGCGGATTCTCCTCTGATTTATCTAACACCACCTTGCCCTTCTTGTCCATCACATAGTACTGATAAAAAGTGCTCGTGAATCCGAGAGATTCCTGCATTTTCGCCATGTACGTCTCCAAGGCCTTGTCCTCTACATGATCTCCATTCCAGAAGTAGTGCAGCATCAAGCGATTTTGATTGAATGGATGCTTAATCGCATACGCTCCGGAAGCACCTGGTTGATTCATGGTATCCTTCCAGGCAAAGCCCATTTTGTTTGCCCGCTCGATGATACCGGATTTCAGTGCCTGGATCACCCCATTCGATTTACCGTTGCCAATCACGATCAGATTACTTGTCCCCAGTTCTTTCTTCAATTTCTTTTTCAATACCTGGCGATCCCGAATAATGTCATATTTCACTCCGCTGATATCAAAGAGCATCGTGAGCTGGTTCACCATGGCTTCTTGCTGCTTACGTGCTGGACTGCTTACTTGGTCACTCAGAACGATCGATAACGGCTCTCCCTGGAGGGCCTTCTCCATGATGCGGCTCATCGTTTCGTAGGGCAGGTCTGGAATTTGGTTTAAGGATGTTTGATACAGCAATTGAAACTGATCATGCATATAAGCTGTTTTCTCTTCTTCTGACAGTTGGTATTCAGGCTTAAGTACAAAGCCCGGTTCGTATAGAGCCGTGGCCATTTCGTTACGGGCCTCTTTTCCCAGCACATCTTCAA
Source organism: Paenibacillus sp. QJM3NY_38 (assembly GCF_056173265.1). NCBI lineage: Bacteria > Bacillati > Bacillota > Bacilli > Caryophanales > Paenibacillaceae > Paenibacillus > Paenibacillus sp. QJM3NY_38. The sequence continues at coordinate 3,356,368 of NZ_CM149665.1, read as the reverse complement.
TCGTTTGGAGAAGTCCCTCGATTGTGGCATTTTTGTATACATAGCGTTTGAAATATTCCCTCATAAACTGATCGAACTTTACTTCGCCAACGGACCGGTACAATTGGTAAATCGCTTGGCGGCCTTTATCGTAATAAACCGGACTAGCCATATCCCCCACCTCGTCATTGTTCGACGCAATGGCAAGTTCCATTGGGGAAACGTCAAATTGAATGGATCTAAAGCCGTTCAACTTATCCCCCTGCTTCTCGGCAAAATACACCTTGGAAAAATCGGCAAAACCTTCGTCCAGGAAAGATTCGTTCTCCGAATCGTTCCCGATCAGAGCGTGAAACCACTGATGTGCGATTTCATGAACGAATACCGTGTCTTGCTCCGGATCAGCCTGGCTCTGAACCTGTCCCATTTGGATGACCCGTGAATATTCGATAGCCACGCCCTCCACGTAAGACTCGACGATTCGGAATTCCGGATATGGATAAGCGCCGTATTTATCACCAAAAAATTCAATGGCTTTAAATGCCTGATCGATATACCGATCAATGACCTGTTTCTTTCCCGGTTCGTTATCAAAATAAAAATATTCGATCGTCAAGCCGTCGCGGGTAACACTGTCCACTTTGAAATTGGGACTGGCAAAAAATACGAATTCCCTTGTATTGTTGGAAACAGCGGAAACAACCTTACGGCCGGGTTCCACGTCATTCCGTGTCGTTATCGTGCCTGGCATCGCCACCTGATAACCAGCGGGAACGTTAAACTCTACTTCATAATCTGCAGAATTATAATAATCGGTTTCGAATGTTGGACTGTAAGGAGTTGTGTCCCATTGATGCTTCTCCTCATCATAGACCGACATGACCGGAAACCAGTGAGCGCCATTCACGATATCCTGGTAATACGATAAGCGTTGCGAACCATACGGAATGTTCAGCGAGAAGTCCATATGTACCGTGATTGTTGCGCCTGGTTTCAAGGGCTCCTTCAATTGAATAGTCAAAGCCTGATCTTTATTATCGAACTCGAGAGCTTGGCTGTTAGCGTTCACTCCTTGAATATCAATACCTCCGAGAAAATCTTCCGGCTTCTTCTCCGGATGATTCTTGCTGATTTCTTCGTTCGATCGTTTAAACATGGACGTCTGTGTCGATTTCGAACGGTTGGCATCGGCATAGGTATGGAATACCAGTTGATTCAACGTATCCTGACTCGTGTTACGATAGGTAACCATGCTGCTTCCCTGCAAGGTCATATTCTTCTCGTTCAGTCTCGCCTGAATATGATATTGAATCGGCGCATGCGCTTCAACGCTGGCTGAGATTTGCGAAATGGCAGCAGGGGAAACGGCTTTTGCCGATGCATGCCCCGCACTGATGAGCGGGCATGCAGTCAATGTCAAAACAAGCGAGCTAATGATAGCCTTCTTCGATAGGTTCGTCGTTCTTTCTTTTATATGAGTCACGTTATTCTCTCCCTCTGATATCGTCCTTATTTTCCTAACGGTTCAAGTTTCATCTTGGCTTTTTCCGGAATTTCGTTTGCCTGTACCTCTTGATAGGAACTGACACCCTTTTCTTTAACGTATAAACGCAAGAACGCTTGCTTTCGCAGCTCTTTGTTTGCCCTAAAGGTTAACGTCTTCGCGTTCCCTTCTTTGTCGAACCCCTCCAGGTTGTACTCGTAGTAGATGTACTTCTCCCCGTTATCCGCTTTGTCTTCCACTCGGTTTCCATCTTGGATTTGTACATAATATGATTCTGTTCCGAGGCGATTGATGTTTACATTTTGAATGAATACAACAAATCCAATGAGGATGGCGACAAGAATGCCGCCGAAGATCAACGTTTTTTTCATGACTGTACTCCTTTATGATTGGTTATTTTGTTTTGGTTACGATTTTATAGTAGGACCTAACGGTAACAACGTAATAGATCAAATAAACACAGGTGTAGACGGCCATACAGATTACGACCGGAATCACAAGATTCATATGCAGAAGCCTGGACAACGCAGAAAGTGCGACAGCGCAGTGCGCAATGCCGGCAGCGAGCGGCAAAGCAAAGATGAACAGCACTTGCTGGGCAATGCTCTTTTTAACCTCACGCCGATTTACGCCGATTTTGTATAATATCTGATATCTTGCCTTGTCCGAATTGGCCTCTGTCAATTGCTTGAAGTAAATGATGCTGCCTGTCGCCGTCAGGAACACAAGTCCCAGGAATCCTCCCATAAAAATCAACAGGCCTGACGATTCCATTCCTCTCGCATAATCATGATAATAGCTGGCGAATGAGGCGCTTTCCGGTAAGATGCCTTCCAGATCCTCCGTCAACTGCTTCGCTTTATCTTGATTCGATATGCCGTAAGCCTCCAGCAAAATCGTGTTAGTCTGTTTCTGCAAGTGCGTAAACAGTTCGTCGCTTACGACCACTGTAGAATAGACCGTCCCCATATTTAGCACGCTGAATTTCTTCAATCCCTTAAAGGTAATTTGCTGCTCCTGCTTGTCTGGTTTGAGCGTGACCGTAGAACCCACATACGTCGGTGAAATTCCTTCGTAATAGGCCGGGTCCAAGGCAACGGCCTCTTCTCCGCTTAAAGTGATGGTGTCTTTCCGGCCCTGCACCTTCGCCAGCTCGTTAAAATCATGCTCGGAGATGACGCTGAAAGTTTGGATATCTTGCGAAAATGCATCGTTCAGCCCTCTGACATCAGCGTCCACTTCAAGGACAGGGACGGACACATGATATAACAGCTCGTGATGTGCAGCTGAGCCGATCCGCTCGTCTGCGCGTTTGGTCACGCTGCTGTCATGGGAGATCCACATCATGCTGTTCGGGTTCGCTTGCTGGGCGCTGCTTGCATTGCTGTAATAAAAGCTGTAAGCCGTCCCAACAGCAGTAAGGGTTGTCGCGCTAAGTACAGCAATGATGGTGAGCGTTCGGGCGTTGCCTTTGATTCGATATAGAAGCTGGGAGACCCCGATCATGTTCATCCCGTTCCAGAATCTGCTCTTGTTGTTTCTGGACAATTTCAACAACGTAACGGTCAGAGTACTGAACAGCAGATACGTTCCGACAATCACGGTCATCAGGATGACGAGCGGCGTTAACATGAATCCCAGCGCCGCCCAAGCCTTGGATTGCAGCAGATTTTGCAGAGCAAGCCAATATCCGGTGCCTATGAATACCAGAGACAATATAGCGGTGATCCATGAAGCCTTCGGTTCCCGTTCTCCCTCTTGATCCGCATGAAACAATTCAATCAATTTGAACCGGTAGATCAATCGGTAACCCTGCAGCGATGTGATAAGCGTAATGATCATGAATACGATGGTGGTATTGATGATGGCCGCAGGCGATATCGAGAAATTCGACACCGCATCATATCCCATAACTTTCATTAACAGGGATACAAAGAATCTCGTCAGCACGGAGCCTAGAACCATCCCGGCTAGTAGAGCTAGCACACCCATCAGAAAGTTTTCATAAAATAACATCCGGCCGATTTGTTTCTTCCGCACACCGAGCAATGAATACAATCCGACTTCTTTCTTGCGCTTGCGGGTAAAGAAGGAATTGGAATACCAAATGAATATAGCCACGAAGATGATCAGCACGACAGCGGCACCGCTAAAGGCTGAACTGATTTTTGTCGATCCCTCCGCTGCGGACTGAATGGCAGTATCATATTTTAATGAAACAAAAGTGAAGTAAATGACGATACTAAAAATCATCGAAGCAAAATACAAAAAGTAATTGGTGAAATTTTTACGGATATTTTTTCTGGCTATGCTAAACAGTGTCATCGTGCTCACCCCCAAGTGCAGCCAGCACCTCCAGAATCTGATCAAAAAACACCTTGCGAAGTTGGTCTTCTCTATGAAGCTCCTGGTAAAGCTGTCCGTCTTTTATAAAAATGACGCGTTTGCAGTAGCTCGCAGCATAAGCATCGTGAGTGACCATCATGATGGTGGAATGATCGATCTCATTCAGTTTCTTTAAACTTTGCAGCAAGCTGGTTGCCGACTTGGAATCCAGCGCCCCTGTCGGCTCATCCGCCAATATGAGGCTTGGATTGGCGACAATGGCGCGCGAGGCCGCGGTACGCTGCTTCTGACCACCCGAGATGTGATAAGGATATTTGTTCAAGATATCGCGAATGCCAAACGTATCGGCAATCGCGTTAACCCGTTTCTCAATCTCGTCTGCAGGCACCTTGGACAACGCCAGTGGAAGCAAAATATTTTCTTTGACCGTGAGTGTGTCCAGCAGGTTGTAGTCCTGAAATATAAAGCCGAGCTGATTCCGGCGAAAATCCGATAGCTGCTCCTCGTTCATCGACACGATATGCTGTCCGGCAATGGTAATATCGCCTGCCGACGGTGTATCGATCGTCGAGAAAATATTCAGCAGCGTGGATTTGCCTGCCCCGGATGGTCCCATAATCCCGACAAACTCGCCTTCCTGAATCTCAAGATTAATATCGTGCAATGCCGTATATTGATTTCCTTGATTACCGAATGTTTTTTCTACATGTTTTGCTTGTAATATGGTTGTCATATCGCGTTCCCCTTCAAGTTGTCGTTAGTTAAGCACAGATGTAATTATAAAAGGCGAACCTTACACGATTTTTATACGAACCTTACATAAAGCTTAACAAACTTGCTCAGTACACAAACACGAGCATGGCTTACTCAGAACAAAACAAAAACCCGCAGCATGGACACGGCCATGGCGGGCTTATAAGGTGTTTAACACCAAGAAAGGGGTTTGACAGATGAGGCCAACCGAAATCGAAGCCATCCGACGGCAGCTTCCCGGCTGGCTGGAAGCCAGTTTACCATGTGTCAGCAGAGGCAAAGTCGCCGCCTACATCCCAGAGCTGTCCAAAGCTCCGCATGCTGCTCTGGGCATCACCCTTCTGAACACTATGGGCGAATCCGCCACAGCCGGGGACTGCGGGCTGCGCTTTACGATGCAGAGCATCTCCAAAGTGTTTACGCTAATATTAGCCCTGATGGACAATGGAGAGGATGCCGTCTTCAGCAAGGTTGGCATGGAGCCGACCGGAGACAACTTTAATTCCATGCTGAAGCTGGAGTTAGTAAGGCCCGGCATTCCCTTCAATCCGATGATTAACGCAGGCGCGATAACCGTTTCTTCCTTAATTCACGGAGACAGCCCGAGCGAGAAATCCGACCGAATTCTTCAGTTTCTTCAAGAGCTATCCGGCAACGCTGGTTTGGAATACGACTTGGGCGTTTACCGTTCAGAATCGGAAACCGGGAATCTGAATCGTTCCATAGCATTCTTTTTGAAGGAAAACGGGGTTCTCAGCGGAGATGTTGAAGAGGTGTTAGAGGTGTATTTTCGGCACTGCTCCATCGCTGTGAATTGCGCCGATCTAGCCAGAATGGCATTAGTGCTGGCCTGCAGCGGTACGGATCCGCTTACCGGCAAAGCACTCATACCTAGAAGGTATGTTCAAATCGCCAGGACGTTCATGACGACGTGCGGCATGTACAACGCATCAGGAGAATTCGCCATTCAGGTAGGGTTGCCCGCCAAGAGCGGCGTTTCAGGGGGCATTTTAACTTTTGTGCCGGGACGTTATGGAATCGGTGTGCTGGGACCCGCACTGAATGACAAGGGCAACAGCTATGCCGGCGTACATTTGCTGCAGACCATATCCCGAGAGATGAACTGGAGTATCTTTTAATAACCAAAATCCCCCTGGAGCCGTTACAGCTTCAGGGGGATTGATTCCGCCGTATATATTCTGATGATAGCGCTTCGTTTGCTAAGCGGGGAATGCTCCCACCCCGTTTGGAATAGTCCCGGTTATCCTATTTCCTGAAGAACAGTCGTCCAATCCGGTCCGCAAATTCCTGCATATTCACACTGGATGGGTCTAGACGGTAATACCCGTTCTTCACGGCCTCCAACACCCAGAGTGGTAACTTTTTGCCCTCAAGCAGCGGATATACGTTGTCGTAAGCCCACACGAGATGCTCCCAGCGTTTATCGTTTCCATCCTGAATATACTCCGATACATCGAGTACCTTCCCTCTCCCTTCCTGCAGCAGTACATTCTTCAAATGAATATCCCGCGGGTTTAAGCCCTTGCTGCGCACAAAGGAGCGTGCTGCTTCAACATCATCGATGACCTGCCTCGGAACGGGCATACCATAGAGCAAACAGTCGTACAGAGTGAATCCGGATTCATGGCTGATCGCCACGTAACGCTCACCTGCTCCATAAAATACAGGAAAATAGGGGCTTCCCACCAACTCTTGATAGACCTTAATCTCCGCTTCCTTCTTAGGCTGCGCCTCCGCAGCATACAGTTTAAACGCATAAGCCGGCAAAGGTTCGTATACGAATACTGCAGCATCCGTACCAATTCCGATGCAGCGCAGGTCATCCGATTCGCCTTCAATCGTTACAGGGTCGTTCTCTCCGTTCTTGAAAACTTCCATGCAAGCCAGTGCGGTCTCTGCCTGCTTCCAATGTTCGTGATTCATGGGCCACCTCATTTGGTGTTACTGGACTTAGATCAGTATGATCGTACCACACTCCCGCCACAAAAAAAATATTTGCATGCTGTGCCTGATCCTGACCACAAAAAAACCGCGAGAGCTTCTCGCGGTTTCATGCTTGCTGCCTGCCTGTGATTACTCCGGCTTCACGAAATAACCAATACCAGCGGCATATTCAATCATTTTTTCAAATAACAGCTGGTCTGGTAAAGCGCATTTTACCCCTGTGTGCTTGAGGAATTCCGAGGTTTGCGGACAAGTATACCGGTAGATGGAATTCTTGGCTCCGTCGCCTTCGAATTGCGCCATCGCCAGCTCAAGGCCTTCCTTATCCTTCGGCTGCTGAGGATCCAATAACCATGCCTCGTATTCCTTCCAGTCCATCACCGAAATGTCATATCCATAGGCTTTGAAATGCTCCACCATCTCCTCATAAGGAACGGCAACCGGGTTGCAGATATGGAACACCCGCCCGACCGTTTCCTGCTGAAGCAGCAGTGCGGTAATGGCTTCCCCGGCATAGTTAATCGGCGTAATATCTACTTCCCATCTCACACCGGGCGCTTTCTTCAACAGCAGCATCGCTTTCAGCATGCGGTAAAACGCGTTGTTATCGATGTTTTTCTGGAAAATTCCATTCTCCGAGTTACAGGACAAATTCCCCACGCGATAAACCGATGATGGAATGCCTCGATCTGAACCGGCTTTAATGACCAGCTTCTCTGCCTCCAGCTTGCTGTTCGTATAGACATTCTCAATGGACGACTCTTCATATCCCGTTCCGGCAACGATGGCATCCCACTGACCGCCCAGTGCCAAATCTTCAGGGATCCCAAGCGTAGAAATAAAGTGAAAGCGGATATGCGGTCTTCTCTGAGCCAAAGCCAACAAACGGTCCGTACTCTCCACATTAACTCTCGCAAAATAGTCGGAATCGCCAAAATGCTTCACTTCGGCTCCGCAATGAATGATGGAATCGATGCGCGTTTCAATCATGGCACGGTCTTCAACTCCGAGCCCTAGATATTCCTGCTCCAAGTCGCCCTGAATCGCAATCACCCTTTTGTCCATTCGAGACTTGACCTCTTCGCCAAAATATCCGGTCATGATCTGCTCAAGGCGGGCATAGGGCTCCATCTGCTTTGTTGGTCGAACCAGACAGTATACGGTAGCGGTCGATTGTTTGAGCAGTTCATACAGCAGATGTGACCCCAAATATCCCGTGGCGCCTGTCAGCAAAATATGCTGCTGGTGATAGATGGGTTGTTCCGAACCATCGTTGATCGGGAAAGAGATCGGATACTCAGCCAAATCCTGAATAGGAAGATCCCTATCTTCTAATTGATCGGCTGGGATGGTTACTTGCCCCATTTCCTCTACTCGCTCCGCTAATTTTGCAATCGTCGGATACACAAAGAAATCATTGATCTTCAACTGTGGGTACTGCGGCTTAAGGAGCACCAGAATCTCCAGTATTTTCAGCGAATACCCGCCGATATCGAAGAAATCGTTGTGGATGCCGATCTTGGTTTGTCCAAGTGCTTGTTCCCAAGCCGCAGCAACATTCCGCTGAATATCGTTAACCGGTGCCTCGTAGTGGGAGTCATCCTCTTCCATCTCCATCGACAATTCGTACATTGCCAGCTTCTTACGGTCGATCTTACCGGTCGGGGATAGCGGCATTTCTTCCACGAAACACATGTATTTAGGAACCATGTAACCAGGTACTTTCTGACCTAAAAACTGCACCAAATCCTTAGCGGAAGCTGCCTGTCCATCATGGGTTGTATAGAATGCCGCTAACATTTTGGTTCCGTCCTCGTCCATTCTCGGAATAACCGCGATGTCCTTTACTTGTTCGTGCTTCGCCAGATTGTCTTCGATCTCCCCAATCTCGATCCGGAAGCCTCTGATCTTCACCTGCGAATCTTTACGTCCCCGGTATTCCACTTGTCCGTTCGGCAGCAGACGAACCAAGTCTCCGGAACGGTAGTATTGTTTTCCGGATTCCGGTGTTATCGGATCCAGAATGAAGGCTTCTTTTGTTTTCTCCGGCTGATTCAGATACCCTTTGGCTACGCCGACCGAGCAGATCAGCAGCTCTCCGGTTACGCAAGTTGGACATAACTCATTATGTTCATTCACAATATACAATTCATAGTTGGCAAAAGGCGTCCCGATATACACGGTGGCCAGATCGTCCGGAACCGGATAATCCACGACATGACCTGTTGCTACAACCGTTGTTTCCGTTGGGCCGTATAGATTCACGATTGGAATCTGCAGCTTTTTCTGGAACATCCGAACGGTTTCTCCGGCCAGCGCTTCCCCTCCGACGACGATCGTCTTGATATTCCGGTATTTATGTGTGTCTTCCACAGGCAAATACGCTGCCAATTGATTAAAAAACACCGTAGGCAATATGGCGACACGGGTTGCCTTGGTTTCTGCTACGGCCTCCGTAAAGGCGTCTATGGAGAAACGCTGTTCATCGGTAAGAAGATGCAGTCGTGAACCGCATGCCAACGATCCGAATATATCGTATACGGAAGCATCAAAGCTGAATGTGGAATATTGAAGAATGATATCCTGTTCACTCATCTGTAAATTCTCTTGATTGGCAAGTGCCAAATTCACGACGCCTTGATGGGCGATTAAGGCCCCTTTCGGTTTGCCCGTCGAACCGGAGGTATAGATAATGTATGCCAAATCATCGCCTTCAACGCGGACGCCACAGGCTTCATCCGAGTACGAAAGGAATTGTTCATCCAGACAGAAGTACGCTGGCTTCGGTTGAAAACCAGCCAGGAGTCCATCCAGCTTGGCTGTAAAGTCCTGATGCGTCAGAATGATCGCCGATTGGGTATCCTCGATAATATAGGCATTTCTTTCGTCTGGATGTGATGGATCCAGCGGGATATAGGCTCCGCCGGCCTTGAGCACACCGAGCATACTGACAATCGTATCCAGGCCCCTCTTCATAAATATCGAGACGAATTGGCCTTTACGCAGTCCCTTGTCTATAAGCATATGTGAAATTTGGTTTGACAACCGGTCAAGCTGCTCATACGATACTTGCTCATGACCTGTCGATAGCGCGATTCGCTTCGGAAATTTCTCCACAATGGAAGCAAGCATCGACACAATGGTAGGATCCTTCGGGAGCTCCTTCTTCGTGTCATTGAGTATCGAGTACGCGTTCTTATCCTCTTCTGTCAGCATAGGCAAACGGCTAACCGGAACATCCATATGTTCAAGAGCCGCCTTTGCGAGCAGCTCAAAATGCCTGCTGAATTTTTCGATGGTTTCTTCTCGATACAATGGTTGGGCATAGGATACATAGAGTGTCCACTCGTCCTTCTTCTCCTCCTGAACCATCCAGTTCAGCCAGCTGGAACTATAAGCATAACCATTCCCATTATGGCCATAGACCGTTTGGAGCGAGAGCGGTTGACCGGTGAATCCTTCTATATCTTCAAGCGAAAAGCTGCTTATTTCAATGTGCTCCATTTTGCCGAGAATTTGCTCATAGATCTGTGCGAATGAGTCGTTGCCGCTTAAGTTAACTCTCAGCGGAAGGAGATTGCCCTTTTCATTGTTCACGCCAATCAGTAAATCGGTATCGTGAGTCATTCGGTATAGAAACACCACATAGCTTGTGAGCATCCACACCTTCATGTCATATAAATCGCGGAACCGCTTGATTTTACCGGTTTCGATATGAAGCTTCAACGTCGTGCGATCAAGCTCTTGCTCCTGAAGATGCGCTGGACCATCGGTGTACAGATAGAATCCCGGTAAAGGTAGCTGCAGTTCATTCAACCAATATTCTTTGCCTTGTTCGATCATCAATGTTGTATTCAAAGGTTTCAGCTCCATCTTTTTTTCTCTACTGTTTTTGTTCTCGCAACACTACACACGCAATTTGTTTACAAGGGCCTCCAGCTCAGCGGAAACCTGGCTGATCTGTTCTGCAGATTCGAAAATTTTGGCGAAGGAAGCCTGCTGTTCCTTGGCACTGATCCGGATCTCACCCGATACAGACGAGTTTCTCTCTGCAAGCTCTGCCAATTGTTTAATCGCTGCGGTAATCTGTTCGGTCTCGGCAACCATTTGCTGGGTAGCTGCAGACACCTCTTGAATTTGACTCGTCACCGTATCGGTTGCCACCAGCATGCCTTTAAACAGCTCACCCGTTTCTTTGACAACCTCAATTCCCTTAGCGACGTTGTGTTCTCCTTCGCTGATGGCTTCTACCGCAGATGCCGTTTCATCCTGAATGTATCGAACCAATTCAATGATTTGGTCCGCCGATTTTCTGGATTCCTCCGAAAGCTTTTTCACTTCACTGGCGACGACAGCAAACCCGCGGCCCTCTTCGCCGGCTCTTGCCGCCTCGATTCCGGCATTGAGTGATAACAGATTCGTCTGAGAGGCAATTTCGGTAATAACCTGCACGATCTGACCAATCTCATGTGAACGGTTCTGCAGCTTCTCGATGATATGCACCGAGTTTTTGACCGAATGATCGATGGAATTCATCTGCTCGATAACCTGCTCCACATTGTGGTTACCACGCTCCGATTGCTCCTTCATCTGCACAGATATCTCAGAAAGATCCGATGTATTGCCGGCAATCGTTGATACGCCGGATGAGATTTCCTCAAGCGAAACCACGCTTTCGGTAATGGAAGTGCTCTGCAGAGCAACGCGTTCCGACATTTCCTCCATATTTTTAGTAATAGCTGAAGATTTGTTATTATTGACTTCCACAGCGGAGAAGAGGAATTTAGACTGCTCTGCAGACTGCTCCGATACCGTTTTGATCGTTGTGACAAGTTCATTAATATGATTGACGGTTGTATTGAACTTGGCATTGACCTGGCCCAGCTCATCTTCGCCAGCTTTTAATTGGACGGTGAAGTCACCTTTGCTCAGCTTGTCCAGCGCCCCCATTAATGCTTGAATCGGTGCGAATGTCCGTCTAATCGTGAAGTATTGCAGCGCTAATACGATCAGCAAGGTAATCAGCAGCGCGCAAAAACCGTATTGGTGATCAATTCCTGTTTCCCGGAAGCGATTAAGCTTGCATCCACGTCGATCCCCATGTAAGCAAAAATTTCCCCGCTGGCATCCTGGAAAGGATGCAGCACGGTGATCCAGGTACCATAATTGTCTTTATAGGCTTTGGTGTAGACGATTTTTTTCGTTTTCAGCATCTCTCTTACGGCATCGGCATGGATATCCGGCTGTTCGTATAAGTCGCCCAGATTCAAGTCTTCTTCGGCAAACATATCGAGCACTGCCGTCGGCATGGCAATAATCGAGGTCTGGTTGCCACCCTCGAGCTCCGGTCCAAAAATATAGCCCTGTGCAATATTGGGATGCGTTAAGGATAGATCATCAAACGTCTTGGTAAGTTTTTTTTGGATATCCGCATTGCGGTCGGTGGCGCCTTTCACCGCTAGAGCATCTTCCACCGATACGGACTTAACCAAGGTATCCATAATTTTTCCAGAATCGGATTGCAGCTGCTTCGTCAGCACGTTGTCCTGGATATAATAACTAGATCCAATAACGACAGCACCCGTAATAATGATATACAGGCTTGTCCATAACATATTTTTTGTAACAATGCTCAAATTTTTAAAACGCATTCCTCTTGATAACGGTTTTGGCTCACTCACTTGGTGTCTCTCCTTTGATATCTCTTATGTATCTTCCAATTAAAATAGGGATTTCTTTTGCGAACCTGTCGCATCACCTACTTTCCTGGAAACTATAAAATTTCCGGAATTTTTCATGAATACATTACATTTTTCAAAAATGTTCATCTTGAATGAACCGCTTTCCCCTCCATCATTCTTCTGACATAGGTCCATTCCACACAAAGTTCTTGTTATGCGAAATTCCAGTTCAATAGATCCATATTCACGTTATGATTCCATAAACCTTACATCTTTTGTACTATTAATAAATCGGCATATCCCCTTTAATTTTTAATACTTTAGTAATATTTGAATGCAAATTAGTCCTGATTTTCGACAAATATTTGAATTTTTCATGACTGCTATTGCCTTAAAGTTCCGCTTTTTCAGCTTGTTTTGAAACGCAAAAAAGACGACATTCCGTAAGTCTTGTGACTTAGGAATATCGCCTTTTGGTTCATTGCTTTTTCGCTGATATCTAGCTAAAGAGCTCCATCATGTTTTTTAATTTCTTTTCTAACGCGCCAAACAGTACAAAGCGATCCTCTCTCAGATGCTCTTTTCCCTCTACGAATAAGAGGAGTACCGGAGCGGTAAATATCAAATATCTCGAGGCGATTTCCCCGACGGCTTCGCCTTGGATATGTCCCAATGAGATGCGAGGGAACTGCTCCAACAATTGTCTAAGTTTGGGTAAGATCGCGTGGCATACGCTGCAATCTTGTCTGGATACATAAACAAAACTGAAGGTGTGATCTTGAATAAACCGCTCGATGGCCTCTATCGATCTTAGTTCTTCCAGTTCTTTCATCTTTTACACCATACTTTCAGGCGCGACAAAGGATTATGTCAGTCCAGAACCGCGGTGATATGCGCAGACGTAACCGCCCAGTGTGAGGCCGTCCAATATTTCGCTTGGTCCTTCACATAGATAATTTGCGGTGATTCATGCTTTACGTTCAAATCCTCGGCAATTTTATTGGAAACCGGCCGGGACTCAATGACTTTAACCAGCGTGTAATCCACATCGCTGTTTGGTGCCTTTTTCAAGTAAGATTCGAACTCCGAAAGAGCATTGGAGCTAACCGGGCATGTCGTGCTATGCTTCAAAATAACTTGGCCGCGCTCGGAGGATTTTTCCAGAATCGCATTCCATTCTTCTAATGTCGTGATTTCATTCCATTGCATATGATATTCTCCCCTTGGATGTGATGTAATGCATTGCATTGCTTCTATTATACAACCAATCGCTATGATACACATAGGCTGTACCATCTTTCATGTGAGACAGTCGGATGGCGATCATCCTCCCCCATCGAGATCCTTTAAATCTCGTATGGGCTGGAGGAAAATCATATCCGCTCCCGTCACGTCCTTCGAGCACAAAAAGAACCACGATGGACGCGGTTCCCTTATGAATATGTATGGATTCGAAGTTATGATTTTAAGGCTTTCACAATCAAAAAGTGAGGGTTCGTCATCAGGCGATCATACCATTTGGCCATCCATTCCTTAGCTTCCGGGTTGTCTTTATCCGCTAAACTGGGCTGCGGCTCAATCAGCTGATCGATTCGAAACCGTGAAGAAGTTACGTTGATGATTTCCTGAATCGGTCTTCTATAAAAGGAGACTTCGACGGGTCCGGACTCCGGTTTGTTCCAAACCTCCGTCAATAACTCACGAGCAAAGTAATCTTGGCGATCAAAATGTTTAACATCCATAAAGGGATGATGAACGGAGTAAATCAAACTGCCGCCAGGTTTCAGCACGCGCTGAAATTCGCGAAAGGTCGGCGCCCAATCCTCGATGTAGTGAAGCGTCAATGAACTTACGATAAGATCAAAAACCTCATCTTCAAAGGGCAGATCCTCGGTTATGTCGCATGCGAATACCGTCGCTTCATTGCCGACTCGCCTCTTACAGGCTTCTACCATCGCCGGACTCAGATCAACCGCTGTGACCCGGGCCCCTCGTTTAAGAAATTGCTCCGTATACCACCCCGCGGCACAACCAGCATCAAGGACGGTCATTTGCTCCATGTTCGCCGGTAACAAATGCATCATGGCCGGCCTTTCGTAATACGCATTATGTCCGCTCTGCGAATCTACATGCCGCTCGTAGTCTCCAGCCAGCTTATCATATGCTTTAATGACCTTCTCCTTCATGGTTCATCCCCCCTCTAGTGACAGAACTTCATTAAGCAAATCCTTGAACATCCGATGAAGATTAACGTATCGATTTCTGCTATATCCATTCCCGATCCTCCGACCAAGAGCCGATGGAAGTTGCTGTCATTGCTCGCTCCCTGTTAGTCAGCTTGAATACAGCGAACAATACGTCCGCTCAAAATTTCCGGCCATCAAGTCCTCTTTTCGCATGTAAAATTGCAGCTCACCGGCATCCCACCAGCAAAATCCTACATCGTCGTCCGAATCGATCGCGAGCAGAAGCAGTGTATCCCGAATTTCCTGCTGGGCTTGCTCCGCGTTGCCTCCGCAATGATCGGTGATCTGCTGCATAGCCGCCTCCATGGAGTAATTGTACTCGGATCCGGTTAGCAGCATTAAAGCAGCCTCATGCTCACAATCTCCGTGCTGGGTAGAGGGATAGCCAAAGATCATTGCAATGTCGTCAGATCCCAGTCCAGTCAATTGATGACACAGGTCCTCATAAGATTCAAAATCGTGCTCCTCATCCTCGACGATTGCGTCATCCACATATGCGTAATTAGGAGGCTCAAGCGTAGCTCTGGCTTCAATACGGTAGCCGGTGAATTCTTCTTCTAACGTGGTTTCCTCAGGAGCCTGGCGTCGAACCGCTGCCGCCGTCTGATCCTCTGTCAGATACAGAACCCGATGTTCAATATTATAGGCAGGCTCATCAACGCCAATGAAGAAATACAGCATTCCGCCCAGTGGAAGCGAAGCGGTGGCATCATGAGCTGCCACATCCCTCAACTGCAGCTGTGCCAAAAACGTCATCGGCGTACCTTCCGAAGTCAGTGGCCATTCAATTTCTTCGGGAAGATCCGGATCTCCGCCAATCCGTGAATGGCACGGCCTGGCATAGTCCTCCACTCCCTTTTTGGATAACCGTATGCCTTGGCGCGTATGTTCGATTAAATAGTCAGCTGCATGTTCAAATTGGTGTTCCTTGATGATGCTCTGCATCTTGATCAAGTTATGTTCGTTTAACTGCATGTCTTGTTCCTCTTCTATTCAAAGTTTAGATAATAATCATAACAAAAAACGAGGATTTGCACGATTCCCTACTCTTGCTTAAAGAGAAAAAGCGGCAAATCGAACGCCTATCGTTCAATCTGCCGCATCGCGAAGAATAAATAGGTGGTCGAAGAACCCTCAGCCTTTACTTGAATTCGATTATAAATGGCTGATGTTCTGTCGGTCCGATCGCAACAGGCCCCTGCTCTTTGACATAATTTTTGCGGCCGTTCACGAGAAGCCGGCGATGGTCCGGACTCCAATACATCTTAGAAGGTATGACCCCATGATAGATGGGTTCTGCGCTCAGTATATTCTTCCCTTGAAGCTTACCTGCATAAATTGTATTCTCCCCGTTCTGGGAATAGGCGATATATTTGCGATCCTTCGAGAACTCATAGCTATCCACCTTCTCCAGCAGAATGGACAGCTCATGATTTCTGCGGTCATATACGTACAGGGTTCCCTCCGTTCCTAAGAATACGAATTGATCATCGTTCAACCATGCGGCTTGGTCTGTGCCGATATCATGCTCATACTGAACATCAATCGCATTGCCGTTGACGGCACCCATAGCAATTCGACGACCGTGACCGTATTCGTCCAGAACGATGAGCGCCATTTTCCCGTCATCCGAGACGATCACCTTAAAGGGAAGGGCTTCCGTTTCAAGACCCTGCAGCCGATAAACACGTGCCGATTTCGCTTCCGTATCAAAAATCCCGATGCTGGACTGCCTTTTGTTTGATTCCATCACCATATAGCTTACAAACCGGCTGTTGCCGGACCAAGTCGGTTCCTCAAACCATAGCTCCTGATTGGCATCTGTCGTAGCTTCGAGGCTTTCCACCTCCCCGCCCGGATATGCTATCAATTGCAGAAAAACGCCCTCCTCCGTTTTGGCAATTCCCGAAACATATTTTCCATTGGGGGACAATTGATAGGAAAGCTTATTCATTTCAATCTCTAATGAATGGTCAACTCGCTCGTATGGGGATGGAAAACGCTGCAAGCTCAATTTCGCCGCGTCTACTGCTTCGGTTTCATAAAAAAGACCGACTACCGACTTGGATGATGACCAGCCGAGCAATTCAACTGGAGCCTTGGATTCTGGCATTCGATAAATCGTCTTCACTTGGAAAGGCCGGCTTCCCTCGTCCACGGCTTGATCCGATTCCTCGCTGGGGATAATGACGGTCTCAGATTGCAGTTCGCTTGCACAGCCGGTCAGTAAAATCAAGGCAAGAGCATAGCATAATTTTAAATGTTTATATCGATATCTCATTGGACAGCCCCCGTCTTTACATAAGGAATTTCAACATAGACGACAGTATGAAACTTCTCGCTGACGATACGGATGGTTCCGCCGTGATCATCGACGATGGATTTAACGATACTGAGGCCCAGACCCACACTGCCCTCTTCCTTCTGCTTCTGGCTCACCGAGTAGAACGGCTGGAAGACGTTTGCGAGCTCGTCATCCGGTATGGGCTCTCCGGGATTATCGAAGGTATAACGAACGCTTCCGTCCACACGCTCAGCATTGACGGTAATTTCCGATTGGGCGGCACTATATTTGATGGCATTATCCAGAAGATTGATAAAGAGCTGGCGCAGCCGATCAGGCTGGCCAAGCACGAAGGAACCTTCCTCTGCTTCGCAAACGATGCTCTTTTTATAGCGCTTGGCCCGGAACGACATGGAGTCAACTACATCGCGCAGAATTTTCCCCGAATCCACAAGCTCTACATCCTCTTCTCCAGCGTTGTGCTGCGATACTTCCAACAGCCTTAGCACCATGCCATGCAGACGTCGACTCTCTTCAACGATGTGATTCATGCCCTTATCGAAGAACTCCCGATCGTCATCCCCTTTCTCCCGAATGATCTCGGCATAACCCAGAATGGAGGTGAGCGGCGTTTTGAGTTCATGGGTCACATTGTCAAAAAAACGTTTCTCCTGCTCATTTAGCTCCTTCAAGCGATCCCGGTCACGCTCAATCGTGGATATCTGGCTACCGATCCGGTCGATCATGTCATTGAAATTCAGAGCCAGTTTGCCAATTTCATCTCTTCGCCGGAATCGGATTCGAACATCCAGGTTTCCGTTCTTTACTTCAGTGGAAGCGCGGGTAAGCTTCACTAGCGGTATGGTGATATTCCTGGACAGCAGGTACGAGAACAGGAACGCTGCTCCGAATATGGCAAGCGCAATGTAGAAAATAATGTCCATGATCCGGCCGCTTTGTTCGTAGAGCAGGGTGAAATCCTTGGTAAACCTCAATATGCCCACCTTGACTCCATCGATGATAACCGGATATGAATAGAGAACGGTTCCGCTATTTCGACCATAGGTGATGGTATAGGCCGTCTTTCCCTCGATCGCTTGGCGAAGATCCGCATCCGAGGGTCCCGAGAATCTTCTCTCGTCCGATGAGAACAATAACTTGCCGTCGACGGTGTACGCGCTGACATGGCTAGAGGTAGCATGCTTCAAATCATTCACCATTTCCTCGGCCATCTGCCCGAAATAAAGCTTATTGTTCGTAAAATGATTGATAAGGAAAGCTTGCCTTACATATACATTGCTGTTGTTTTTAAGTCCAACCAGATCGGAAGTTACGATCTTCTGATTGCTTGTCCGAATGATCTCCTTGACGGTTTGATTGAGTACGAGGAACGACAGACTGAAGATCACAAAAAAACCAACAATAAACTTGGCTCTGATGGTTCGGATCATCTCTTATTCCGCCTGCTTCTCGAATTTATAGCCGATGCCGAATACGGTTGTGATCAAATCGCCGGCATCCAGTTTTTTGCGGAGCCTCTGAATATGCGTATCCACCGTCCGGGTATCCCCAACAAAATCATATCCCCAGACCAAATCCAGCAGTTCCGAGCGTGTATAAATTTTCCCCCGGTGGCCGTACAAGGTCAGGAGAAGATCAAATTCCTTCGGCGTAAGATCAACCGATCTTCCGTCTTTCTTGACCAGTCGCTCTTCCATTACGATTTCGATATCCCTGAAGCGGATCACGGCTTCCGGCATTCCTCCCCTATCCCCTTGGTTCGCCTGATCCAGCCGCCGGAGGATCGTGCGAATTCGGGCGATTACCTCCCTCAGATCGAAGGGCTTCGTAATGTAGTCATCTGCACCAAATTCTAGCCCGAGCACTTTATCCGTGATGTCGGATTTTGCCGTAATCATGAATATGGGGATGTTATAGTCCGTTGTTACTTTTTTGCATATATCGAGCCCGCTTTGGTCGGGCAGCATCCAATCCAGAAGGAGCAGATCGGGATGAAATGCCGCAAGCTCCCTAAAGCCTGCGGCACCGCTGGCCGCGGTACGGGTTTCAAAACCCTCCATCGCGAGGCCATAGGCCAGCAGATCGGCGATCGGCTCCTCATCTTCGATAATGAGAATTTTTGTTTTTTTCATGAAGTCTCCATTCTTTTTCCATACGCCTATTTGATGAATCGATTTTAGCATATACGGTTTGCTAATGATAAGTCTAATCCGTTACAGGCTTATTAAGACTGCGATTCGGGCAAATGCAGCAAATCTGGAACCGTGACGAACGAGTAGCCTTGATCTTTCAAATCCGGTATGAACAGTTGGAGCGCCTCCAGCGTGTTGGCAAGATGATTCTTACCATTTGCGGTATGCTGAAGAATGATGCCTCCTGGCTTCAACTGCTCGTGGATGATTCCCATGATCTCCTGAGCAGGCACACCTGACCAATCCATCGTATCTACAGACCAGTTCACAATGGCTAGACCCTTATTTTGTATAGCTTCCACTTTGTCCTCATCCAAAGCGCCATAAGGCGGCCTGAACAAGGATGGTCGATAACCAATGATGTCGTTCAGTTCCTCCTGTGTATCCATGACCTGCTTCATCGCTTCCTCCATAGACAGCTCCTTAAAGTTGGGATGTGACCAGGAATGATTTCCTATGACATGACCTTCCTCTTTAATCCGCCGCACAGTCTCAGGATGGGCCTCAGCCCGGTTTCCCAGAATAAAAAAGGTAGCTTTAATATCGTTTTCTTTCAGGATATCAAGAATTTTGGGCGTAACAATGGCATCCGGTCCATCATCGAATGTAAGTGCGACCTGTTTGCCGTCTTTCGCTGAACCATTAAAATACACCTTCTTCTCCATGGGCCGAATTCCGCTTTCAGAGGTATCGGGCGATCTTTCTTCATCTAAATCACTCGTTCCTTGGTGTTCAAGCGAGAGCTCCTGCGATCCCAAAAAATATTCTCTGAGTCCATCGACAATAGCCTGCGCAGCAAGGTCTTGTCCTTCATCGCTCAGCAGGAAACGCTCATCCTCCGCATTGGTAAGATATCCAACTTCAACAAGCACTGCGGGCATCCTGGGTGTACCTAGCACTTTTAGTTGTTCTTCCTTTATGCCGCGATCACGGAGTCCAATTCCCTCCGCCAAATGCGTCTGAACGGCTTGGGCCAATGGAATGCTGTCCTGGTTTCTGTATAAGGTTTCTGTTCCTGATACCATAGGATCCGTATAGGTGTTGCCATGGATGGAGATGAAGGCATCCGCATTCCCATCATTCGCGATCGCTCCCCGCTCCTCCAATTCTATGAATTGGTCATCCGTACGTGTCAAGAGAGGCTCAAACATAGGATCCTCCTCAAGGAGGGCAGCAACCCGTCCGGCAAGGGACAGATTGAACGCCTTCTCATATGCGCCGCTGACTCCTGTAGCTCCAGGATCCTTTCCCCCGTGGCCTGGATCGATGACGATCCGAAATGTTTCTTGATGATTGGGCACGGCAGGAAGCGTCTTATAGTTATCTGCAACTCTAGCAGATGATGCCGGCATCAACTCTACCGTTGATGAACCGACGTGCCATGCCAATTTGAAGCCGACGATAAGCAGGATTGCAATAAATAGAATATAGAAGACTCTGGTAAATTTCTTTCTTTTCTTGTAATAGTTCATGGCTCCTCCTTCTGGATGATCGTGCTAGATACGAATCCATAAGAAGAATATAATCGCCGGATGTGACAACGATTTTACCAAGATGTCAACAACTTGTGTCCGATACTGTACTATGGATACAAACAAAAGTATTTTCATAGATTCATGAGGATGCAAAACCACCGCGCAGAAAAAAAGCCGCATGTGTGCGGCTTTCTCGAATTCATACACTTTTAAATTTATAAACCCGACGTGTCTCCTCCCTGATTCACCAATGACAGATCGACGTAAATCGTACAGGCAGACGGCTTGCGTCTGCGTTACACATTCAACGAATAGGACGAGCGAGCAATCTCCGTGGCTTGAACCATGTTACGAAGGGATGCGACCGTTTCTTCCTTACCGCGTGTTTTGAGGCCGCAGTCCGGATTGATCCAGAACAGCTTCGGATCCAGGACCCGCAGTGCACGCTCGATCATGCTTGTCATCTCTTCCACTCGAGGTACCCGCGGACTGTGGATATCATACACGCCTAGTCCGATCCCTAATCTGTACGTATTGACCTCGAAGCTATGAATCAGCTCGCCATGACTGCGCGAAGTTTCAATCGAGATGACATCGGCATCCATCGCCTCGATCGAATCGATCATGTCATGGAACTCGCAATAACACATATGCGTATGAATTTGCGTGGTCGGCTGAACCGTGCATGTGGTCATGCGAAAGGCTTTAACAGCCCAAGCGAGATACTCCGCTTGATCTTCCTCCTTGAGCGGCAACCCTTCGCGCACCGCTGGCTCATCCACCTGAATCATTCCTATGCCCGCCTGCTCCAGCGCCTCTACTTCCTGTCTTAGGGCATAAGCCAGTTGATAGGCGATCTGTTCCCGCGAGATATCTTCGCGGACGAACGACCAGTTCATAATCGTAATCGGGCCGGTTAGCATCCCTTTCACGGGCCGGTCCGTCTTCGATTGTGCATATTTCGTTTCCTCCACCGTCATCGGTTTCTCGAATGCCACATCCCCGAAGATCACAGGCGGTTTTACGCAGCGTGAGCCGTAGGACTGAACCCATCCAAACTGAGTGAAGGCAAAACCTCCAAGCTTCTCTCCGAAAAATTCAACCATATCCGTTCTTTCGAACTCCCCATGCACAAGCACATCAAGGCCAATCTCTTCCTGCAGCTGGATCCAAACATCGATTTGCTCTTGAATGAAGCGCTCATACTGCTCATGGCTCCACTCTCCCTTACGCCACGCCTGACGTGCCTTGCGCACCTCGGCTGATTGCGGGAAGCTGCCGATTGTCGTGGTCGGAAAAATCGGCAGCTTCCATTTGTTTTGTTGAGCGACATGACGCTCCGCAAACGGCAGACTGCGAACCGGATTCTGTGCACTAATCTCTGCAACTGCCTGCTGGATGTCATGGCGATTCCGCTCTCCGGATTGTTTCAGCGCCTGAAGCGCAGCATCGCATGCTTCCAGTTCCTTGGAGATTCGGTCAGCTCCCGTGGAGATTGCTTTTGTCAAAAGAACCAGTTCATTCAGCTTCTCGTCTGCAAAGGCGAGCGCCCCTTTCAATTCTGGCTGCAATTTCGTTTCGCTGCTCACCGTCACCGGAACATGCAGCAAGCTGCACGAAGATTGAACGATCAGACGTTCAGGGGCTACGTATTTCGTCAGCTCTTCCAATTGTGACAGCTTCTCGCGAAGAGACGCCTTCCAAATACCCCGTCCGTCGATTATGCCGGCGCCCAACACCTTATTCGCAGGAAACCCTGACTGTTTAATCGCTTGCATATTGCCTTGGTATCCGTGTACCAGGTCAAGACCGATGCCGCTAACCGGAAGCTGTATAATATCCTGATAGTTTTCAACGGATTCAAAATAGGTTTGCAGCATGATGTTCAATCCTGGTGCCGAAGCCGCAAACGTTCCATAAATGCTGGTTAACCGCTTAAGATCGGCATCGCTTAATTTTGTAACGAGTATCGGCTCATCGATCTGTACCCATTGAACGCCATCTTGGGCAAGCTCCTGAAGAATCTGTACGTAGAGCGGTAACAATTTTTCCAGCCAAGCATCCGTCTCCGACGACTGATATCCTTTGGACAATTTCAGGAAGGTGAGCGGACCGACAATAACCGGCTTGCCTTCTATTCCGAGCTTCTCCTTGGCCTCCCGATAGGCTGCAAGGGGTCTGTTTTCAGTCAGTACCGGTGCAGCCCCATCCAATTCAGGCACGATATAGTGATAATTGGTATTAAACCACTTGGTCATTTCACTTGCCGTAGCATCCTTCGTTCCGCGTGCAATACCATAATATACAGACAATGGCACAACGCCGCCCTCATAAGAGAAGCGTTTCGGTACGATGCCAAACATCGTCGCCGTATCCAGAACATGATCGTAATAACTAAAATCATTAACCGCAATAAGATCAATCCCGCTCTCCTGCTGCTTCCGTAAATGATTCAACCGAATCTCCTGCAGCTGCCTGTGAAACTCCGATTCTTCCAGCTTGCCTGCCCAGAATGCTTCCAAGGCTTTCTTCCATTCACGATCAGCGCCAATACGTGGATATCCCAGTACACTGCTTTTTGCCATCTATGTAACACTCCTATACAAATTGTTACAAGAAAGATATCATGTATTGATCGGTATAGTGTAACTCATATAAGCTATATCTAGTTATAGCCTATGGCTATAACTAGATTGGTATGCGTGTAACGCATGTTTCGCTTCAACGCAAAAAAACCGCAAAACGCGGTTTTTCATCAAGGTTTCTCTATGGTTTTCTAACTATTCTCTGATCCAAGCATCCAGCAAACGAAAAGTTTCTTTAGCCGAATGTATAATCTCATCCGGATCCTCCCCGGTATTGAGCAGTACTTCCCGGAATTCGGTCCATCTTGGCTTGGTCTCTTGACCATATGCATAGAAATAACGTAAACCCGACTCCGGACTCAGCGGCAAGAACTTCATCACTTGTTTCGTAATGACTTGGCCACCAAGTGTGGATCCCTCAATAACATACAGATATCCTAATATTCGTGCTTGGCTGCTCAGCTCTGGCAATTGGCTGCACAGTGGCAATTGTGCAATCTCATCAGGATTCATTCCCAGATGAATAAGATCTTCTTCCAATAGGTTCGATTTCGTTCGGATTTCCAGATCCAAACCAAGATGGTTCACGGCACCCTCTGCCTTCAGCTGCTCTTCGGCCGGTTTAATAAATCCGTAAAATTTCGCTAAATAAGACCGATATTGATCTATGGTCAAGGTCTGATCGAAGGCCGCTTTGGCGTATGGATTCTGTTCGATTCGTTCATGCTGGGCTGCCGTCTCTTCTCTTATCCGTTCTAAAATCCGCGTGCTCATGGATAACCCCCTCAATGTCTCAGGCTGTAATGCAAGGACAAGCACACCTGTAACAAACCGCTACAATTAAGTATCGGTCAGTCGATGAACCCTGCGATTAATATATCATACCGAGGATACGATGAATACATAGCAGGCTCAAAGGTGCCCGATATCATAAGATAGCAATTGTTATGCACGTTGAAACACCCTATAATAAAATTTACTTCGGACTGTAAAGGAGCTTAACTATGAAGACAATTGGACTAATCGGGGGAATGAGCTGGGAATCCTCCATTGAATACTACAGAATGATAAATGAGCAGGTGAGAAGCCAATTGGGTGGCCTCCACTCCGCCAAATGCCTTATGTACAGCGTGAACTTCGAAGAGATTGAACGCTATCAATCCGAGGGGAATTGGAAAAAAGCCGGTGAAACATTAGGTGAAGTTGCACTTTCACTAGAAAAGGGCGGCGCCGATTTTATTGTGATATGTTCCAACACGATGCACATGGTACTAGATTACATAGAAGAAAGATTAAGGATCCCTGTGCTGCACATTGCCGATGCTACGGCTAATCAAATCCATGAACATGGGATGCGTACAGTAGGCTTGCTTGGAACCAAATATACCATGGAGCAGAATTTTTATAAGCAACGATTAGAATCTAATGGTATTCAAGTGCTCATCCCCAATGAACAAGATCGAGAGATCGTAAATAAAGTGATATACGAGGAATTATGTCTCGGTAACATCCAATCGAATTCAAAAGCTCACTATAAAGAAGTTATTGAACGGCTGATTCAAGTTGGAGCCGAAGGAATTATTCTGGGATGTACGGAGATCGGATTATTAATAAAACCCGAGGATTCCAATGTTCCTCTGTTTGATACAACCTTCATACATGCCATTGAAGCCGTCAATAAATCATTGGAAAGCTGACTCTACGATTTTGCTTTCCCTTCCTGATGTTGGGAGAGGATCCAAGGTGATTCTCGGCATCCTCTCATTCAGCATGCTTCTTATATAAATCGGGTATCATCACAAGTTATCTATGCTGTTCAGCACCAGAATCAGCCCGGCAATACACAAAACCCATGACAGAATCGATCCGGAGCTCTGCGCGATTTTCAGGCGCAGCTTCTCCAGCGGACGCTGCATCATGCGGCCGAATACGAGGTGTAATCCAAGCAATAGGATTGGAGGCAGCACCATCACGATATTGTATGCAGCCAGGATGGGCATCCATTGAACCGTTTGTAAATGAGCCGTAGTCATCAGCCCGATAGCTGCAAAGTACGGAAGGGCTGTTGCTACCTCCAGCAGGGACGTCGTGAATCCAAGTCCGATCATGGCTCCGAAGCTTTTGGATCTTGGACGGCGCGGCTCAGATGTTTTTTTCGTGGGGATAAAGAAACTGATGACAAACAGGACACCGCCGACAATGGTCATGATCCAGCTTACCGTTCGATTTTGAAAAATGCCGCTTACGGATTGCAGAACGGCATCCAAACCCAGCATAAGCGCAGCCCCTACCAGGAAGTAGAAGCCTGCCACTGTGAATAAATAAATGAATAAACGCGGGATTAGCCTGTCCCGTTCGGTCAAGAGCAAATACACCGTTACACCAACCGTTGCTGGACTCAGCATGTCCAAGAGGGATAAGGCTCCAATGGAGAGCAGCAGTTCCAACGTCAAGATGTCTCCCCCACTTCTACTTGTTCTTTGTCCTTGCGTAATACATAAATTTCGAATGCCTGTTCCATGAAATGAAGAAGAGCATCCTCGATGGGATATAATCCCATCTTCTCGGACTGCGCCGGCGATTTACGGATCTCCCACAGCTTATCTATGAAGGGATCTTCATCTTCAAATACCTCAAGTCGTTTCTCATCCATCCGTCGTACAATTCGCTGCACATCCGGTGAATCGGGACCGTCCTGCATCCGCCTTTTGAGCTGCCCCAACAGAGCAATCCACTCGAGAGAGTCGGGGTCCGTGCTGTTCATATTAGGGAGTAAACTTAACAACTCCACTTCGCGGTTCTCAAACATCTGCTGCCTGAACGAATGCTTTAACGATGGGTCTCTTCCAGAGAGGTGAATCAATTTCTGAATAACGTCCCAGCTTGTCTCACCTTCCATCGCAATACTATGAAGCACGGCCCGCAGCGCCGATTCCATCTGGTTCAGCTTTTTTTGTTCGTTCATAACGAAGTCCAACTGATTCATCAGGCTGGTGGACCAGTTCCATTCCGGGTTGGAAATCATATCCGATATTTCTTGCAAACTGAAGCCCAGCCTTTTCAGAAACTGTATTTGCTGCAGCTTCTTTAATTCCTCATCACTGTATATACGATGCTTGCCCAGTGTTTTGGCCGCAGGAATCAGCAGGCCAATCTGGTCATAATAGCGCAGCGTTCTTACCGTAATCCCCGTCTGCTTGGATAAATCTTGAATGGGAATCAACTTCATCACCTGCTTTCCTAAAGTCTCGATAACTTCACTATACAGGATGACGCTACGTCACTTTCAAGCTTTTTAACGAAAAATATGACCGTTTGTGATTTGATGCAGCCGGCACAAAAAATGCCCGAGTTATCGGGCTTTGTTCTAATGCAGAATGGAATTCACTTCAGTTTGATGATTTTTGTTCTGGTTAAGCCAATCAGATAGAGTCCGATGGGAATCACCAGCAAATGGAGGAGCGCATAGCTTGACCACACGTTCTGAATGATATCGGCAACATAGATGGTGTTGATGTATGTATTCCAGGCCACGATCACAAACAGCACGGACAATGGATAGATTAACGGGTTTTGTTCCTTTAGTCCGAACACGGTCTTCATGCCTTGAAGAATCGAAAGATACAAGAGAGAGATCTTGATAAAAAAAGTCAGGATCCAAAGTGTAATCAATATGCCTTCCACACGTTGGAAAAAGTTTCCTAAGTTGATCGTCTTCGCAAGTGCAAATGCCGGAAACGTACTATTCTCCGTCTGCTCAATGCCCAGAACCAGCACGCTGAGCAGGACGGTAATGCCGAGCACGATCCCGCCTGCAGCGGCTCCCCACATCAATGCCTTCCCCCCTTTCCTCTCCCCCTTAACCAGGGGCAAAAAGGTCATCAGCACAATCAGTTCCTGAAACATGGAGGAATGGAATCCTGCCTTGGCAACTGGCATCCAGCCCTCCTCAAGCATAGGCATGATATGGTTCCAATCGATCTGGGGAATCAGCGAGAGGACAAGGACCAAGAACAGAAATACAATCCACGGAAACATCAATTCACTGACACGAGCCAAAAGAATGATGCCCATCCTAGCGCACATGACAGCCGCTATCAAGAATAAGATTTGAATAGCCTCGATCGGCGTATCCGGCATCATCTCGCTGCTCAGGAAAAAACCCAAGTTGCCAAGCAATGTGCCCGTAAGAATCAAAAAGTAAAAAAGGTAGAGCAGGGAGAGAATCTTTCCCAGCAGCTTCCCCAAAACCTTCTCATGGATCTCAAAGATCGTTTGGCCAGGATAGACACGCGCGATGGCTATGTACAGCACAACCATAAGGAGGTTAATGAGGATACTGAAGAGGGAAGCCATCCACGCATCTTCCCGTGCGGTATGCGCTAACCCGGAGGGGGTCACCAGGATCGAGGTTCCGATGGTTATGCCAAAGGCCAGCATAAAGAATTGTCGTGCGGCGATATCCTTGTATTTGATCACGTACAACCATACCCTTCTTCGTTATGAGATCAACCTGTTCAGAGGTTGCATCAATGCGCTTATCCAATCCAACGGCCTTAGATAAGGCACCTCCATCATATCTCCTATCAATGCAAGCATGGTTATTCCCCACACCGCATAGAATACGACCATGTCTCTAAGAGAGCGCAGTTTCAGGAGATGACGGGTTTCCGTAACGAGCACGATAACCAGAAACGATATGAATAACCAATGCCAATTCACGGCTCATCCACCTTTTGGTTTATGGGTTGTATGATGGATCCGATCCGCCGGATCGCTACATCTGCATCCACGCGGATATTCATCGTTTTAAAGCTTTCTCCCCAATGATCCCGGTATTTTTTCCAAACGTCCGGATATTTTCGGTGCAGGACCTCACCGAATCCAAAAACATCGGATCCATAACGCTGCTGCACCAGACCGATATGCTTCGAAATATTGATGTTATATTTATCCTCGATATCCTTCTCTAATTCGTCGATGACGGCAGGTTGACTGATATCAATCGGACATTGAACGGCGTTCACGTCCGCTTCGATCTCCAATTCGGCTGAGAATTCAGGGATCCCCTTCGAATTGAGCGTAACATCAAGCGATGTGTCTGCCCGGTTTACCGCAAACCCGACGATGCCTCCGTCCGGACATGAAATATATCCCGCCGTGTTGTCGACTCTATTCAAGACATAATTGACGGCCTTGCTAGGCGGTTCCCCCAGCCATCCCACTAACCGGTCCCCTTTAAACACGCCTAATCCCGTATGTTGAAGCAGCGTTGAAGGACTGATTTGCTTCACATTCTCCAGAGACTGTGCTTCTGCTAAACTGCCGTTTAACTGGACCCCGGATAATACAGGGTCTGAGCCGCTGCGCTTTAACTCCGTCACAAACTGCTGCAATGTAACTTTCCCCGTCGCTGCCCATTTTTTCTGCGATATCAGAATCGAGGAATAGAGCGAATTTGCCGGAACATACTCGAATGGCGTAACGACCTCCAGGATGTCAGAGGCTTTCCCGTTTTTGGCAACGAGCATGAAGAAATCCGTTCGAAGCTGATGATTCCGGGAGATATAATCGAGCACGTCGCTGACTCCTAGCCGGGCCAAATCTTCCCCAAATACCAACACCCGGACATGGGACAGATACGGCATCCGAGGTGCCATGCTCAGCATGCGCTGAAGGGCATCGGGGATGGTTTTACCGACTGACTTGTATGTTACGACCGGAAGACTCCCCATGGATCCGCCTTTTTTGGACCCCGTCTCACTGGAATTGAGCACTTGAGCAGAAACGGCGTACCCATTCTCGTGGGTATCGATTCCAAGTGCCATGACGACGGCAAGCTCATTCAGTTCTTTTTTGCTCCAGCATCCAGGCGTTATGGCTAGATTGACTATAAGCAGGACTGTAAGTACTTTTCTTTCCCACATCCATAACCAGTCCCATCTGTCTAAAATAAAGAATTCGAGTCATGACGTAAAAAGACGGCTCATGTCTTGGATTTGGACAAGTATTTCTTCATACTGTGGCGTGACAATCGCAACAATGCATCCTTCTGGCTCCGCCAGCGTATAGGTGCAAAAGAAGACATATAAGGAACCCCCATGGACTGCAGACTGCACAGGTGGAGGCCAATCATAATCATTCCGATTATCATTCCATACAATCCGAATGGCGCTGCTATTCCCATTAGCCCAAATCTCAATATCCGGACCGAGATCCCAATATTAAAAGCCGGAAGGGCAAAATTGGCAATCGCCGTCATGGACACAACGATCACCATCGCGGCCGATACAAGACCCGCTTCGACGGCGGCCTGTCCAATAACCAAAGTGCCAACGATGGAAACGGATTGGCCGATCGATTTAGGCAATCGAATCCCGGCCTCTCGCAAAATTTCAAACGTGATTTCCATAATCAACGCCTCAATAAATGCGGGGAATGGCACCCCTTCGCGTTGACCGATCAAACTTGTCAGCAAGTTGGTCGGAAGCATTTCCTGATGAAACGTAGTGATCGCAATATATAATGAGGGGGTAAGAAGCGCTATTCCGAAGCATAAGTATCGAAGAAGTCGAACCAAGCTGGCAAAATCCCAGCGTTGGTAATAGTCCTCGCTCGATTGAAACAGTTGTACGAACAGTGCCGGAACCACCAATACAAACGGCGTACCTTCCACAAAAATAGCAACTCGCCCTTCCAGTACAGCGGAAGCAATCACATCGGGCCGCTCTGAATTATATACCGTCGGAAAAGGACTGTATCGATGGTCCTGTATCATCTCTTCGATATAATTGCTCTCCAGGACGCTGTCCAGCTTGATTGCATTCAGTCTTCTGCGCAGCTCATTGAGTACATCGATATCACATAAACCGTCCATGTACATCACGGCCAATTGCGTATTGGTGTGCTCGCCTACAGTTCTTTCTTCAATGCGCAGCTTAGGGCTTTGAATTCTCCGCCGGACTAATGCCGTATTCTCGCGGAGGGATTCAGTAAAACCTTCCCTCGGACCTCTTACCACGGATTGAGAAGTCGCGTCTTCGACTGCGCGCTGCTTCAGTGTTTCAGTACCCACATAAAGCGAGGTGGATGTTCCATCCATGAAGACGATCGTGTTCCCGGACAACAGTTTTTTTTCAACCTCTTGATAGGTTCGGGCTTCCCCCACTTTCCCCATTGTTATCGTCAGTTCCTTCAGCATTCTCATACGTTCTTCCGGGGATTGATAGGGGAATTCAATAAATAGCGGTAAATCCTTATGAATTGCTTCTATTAAAAGATGGGGATCTCCCATCCCTTCAATGTAAACCATCACCGTGGGGATAGCCCCCACAATTAACTCTCTGTATATGATATCTCCGCTCTGCCCGAATCGACTCTTCATATTTTCGATAAATTGCGCGATGGAAACCGGCAATTTTTCTTGTGAAACATGATTGCGTGTGGTGTTCTCCGTCATGTAAACGACTCCTCGTTTCTCCCTCATGGTCAGCTTTGCCTTACAAGGAATTCAATTACCTTCATTTATCTTTTCCTCTACTGTTCCCGCAGTTGGATATTATATACTTTTTGAGACAGGTCCTTGAAGTGAATTCATTCAAAATAAAACGCCTCTTGAAGACTCAGAGAGTCAACAACAGGCGTTATCTGATTTAATTTTTCTGCCAATTCCAAAATATAGTTACTGTGGCAGCCCTTTAGCCTGCAGATACGCTCTCTTGTATTCGGCTGCTTTATGTGCGATCAAGCTGTAATCCTGCCGCTTCAAAGCTTCGCTTGTCAGATCCGAGCCAATACCGACGGCTATAGCCCCCGCCTTAATCCATTCTCCAAGATTATCAAGCGAGACACCACCGGTCGGCATGATATTCGCCTGCGGCAGCGGGCCTTTGATCGCCTTGATCATCGACGGATCATACAGATTGCCAGGGAACAGCTTGACAATGTCCGCCCCCAGTTCAAGTGCTTCCTGGATTTCCTTGATCGTCATCACGCCAGGCATGACCGGAATCCGATAGCGGTTGCACAGCATCACGGTTTCCCTGCTCAGGCACGGCCCAACAACAAACTCGGCGCCGCTCAATATCGCAACACGCGCGGTTTCCGGATCAAGCACTGTACCTACCCCGATGATGGCATAGGAGGAAGGGTCTTCGGCGTTCCAGGAATATTTGCGCGACAACGTTTCAATGGCCCGGAGCGCAAACGGTACGGTCATCGTCACCTCGATCACTTTAATGCCGCCGGCAATCGCCTGTTCGGCCATCTCCACAACCTGCTCCGGCGTTTCGCCGCGCAGAACCGCGACCACGCCTTCTTCTGCTATTTTTTGAATCAGCTGCAATTTCTTCATCTTAACTCCTCTTTTCTATTCGATAACTATACAGAATACGATTCAAACGTACATTCCGCTCCGTTTATCGTTCTCGCTGAGCTGCCTGAAGCCATAACCTTCAGATGCAGCCGATCCTCGGTCATCCATCCTGTATACGCAACCTCAAATCCGCCGTCAGTCTTGAATTCCGGCCTGTGCCCGGACATTTGCCGTGCGAACGCCGCCAGTTGTCCGATCCCTATGTTCTCCGCTTCCCGAACGGTTACCGCTTCTACGGTGAGAGCCATTCGAGGGCCATGGCAGACGGCCAGATGATATCCGGACTGCTCCTTAATCTCATACGCAGTCCCGGGGCTCAAATGTACGGCAAAATAAACCTCATCTACCTTGCCGTATAGAGCTTCCGCCTCATACAGCCATTCTCCTTCCGGTAGAACGCCGACAACTTCACCGCCACCATCACCCGCTGGTTCCGGCAGCGGATACAGTGCAAGCACCACATTTTTGTGGTACAGCACCTCCATCCACTCACTCTGGTGGCGGGGATCGCTTCCTGAGGGATCATATCCCTCTCCCGGGTGAAAAAAATACAGCTGATTTGCCTTGCCGCCAGTGCGGACAGGCAGGCTGAACATCCAGCGCAGCTGCTCGTTGTCGAACTCACGAACCCGCTCCCACAATCCGCCCGCCGCAAAATGTTCCGTGACATAAGCATAGGAGTGCAGCTGCCGCATCTCGCCGTCAACCGATTTCATCAGAGCCTTGCGCACTTCGGTCGGTTCGCTTCGATCCAGGGCTAGACGACGATCAGCTTCCGGAGCTTCGTGGAACAGAAAACCGGCGTACTCCGTGCGCGGCATCTCCTCCGGAAGGCTAAAATCACCGAACTGGACATAATCGTGAAGCACATTGGCATCCCTCGGTGCATCATGCGGCCATCCTCTGGAGTGGGCTCCTACCCACGCCCCTTTCAAATAATAGAACGTGCGCAGGCTCCACAGCTCATCCAGCAGTTCATGAAGTTCCCGCTTTAATTCCGGTTCCTCCATTAGTTCCAACGCGCAGGTGAACGCCTGTGTCCAATGCCAGAACCACGGCAAGCAGCCGTATTCTGCCATGCCTTCCCGCCGGAGCAAGGTCAGGGTATTCCGAAGACTTTGTTTTCCGTCCTCCAGAAGTTCCTTATCATTGAACCGATGGCCGAATATTAGCTTGGCTGCCGTATATTTAGCCTCATGATGATTGCACACGGTGAGCGGCTTGCGAAAAAATCCTCCGTGGTAGATGTGTTCCAGTCCAGCCTCAAACTCAGCCGCCAAGCCCTCGCTCATCTCACTTTCAAACTTGCGATGAAAAAAAACCATCAAGCTCCCCATTAATTCAACCGGCAGCGTATGCGGACTCGCTGCTTCCGGCTTCGGCCCCAGGTTCAGCGGCCAGTGTCCGTACATCGGACTCTTCGCGTCCTTGTTCTGCAGTCGCAGCACACGACCCAGAACCTCCTCTGCCAGCCGTTTACCCTCCTGCCGGTTAAACTTCGGATCAATCTCAAGGTCTAGCGAAGCCGCAAACAGATAAGAGGCATAGTAGAAGTTATCACGCACATCCCCATGGAACCACAATCCGCTGGGTAATAGAGGCTGCCTCCATGCTTGTTCCGCAACGTTCCGAACAATCCGGTTCATTCTCTCTTTATAATCGTTCATTTGTTCTCCTTTCCCAATCCGATGGTAAAGCCGCTTCCCAACATAATGAAGATAAAAAACGAACTTAAAGAAACCAAATCCGAACCCATATGAACATTAAAAACCTAAATGAACAAAAAGGGAAGCTATTTTTCAGAACCCATGCCATCATGTATCTTGCTTGCAGGAAAAGCCCGACCAGAAGGATTTTCTGGCCGGGCATGTTGTACTCAATGAACTGTATTCCCTGTCGTGATGGACTATTTGTCTTCTTCCCCATCCTGTACAAAATTGAGCACAGCTTCGTCCACTGCCGCGGTTTGTCCAAGGTCCGGTTGATCTGACAGCTCGACTTCGCAAGATTCGGGACCGCCATGCAGTTCAAATAGAACCAGCTCGTTCTCCCCTTTACGCAATAAAGGGCCGGGAATATACAAGGCCTTCTGCGGCCCCGCGTTCCAGTACCGGCCGAGATTAAAGCCATTGATCCAGGCGACACCTTTGGTCCAGCCATCAAAGCGAAGAAACGTGTCTCCGATATCCTCCACCCGAAAGCTGCCGCGGTAAAATCGGGGCAGGCCCGCGTGTTCCGACTCCGGAATGGACAGCTCTATTTGCTCCGCCCGCCCTTCATCCGTAACCGGTGTATAAGAGAGAGAAGATAGCATTTCTGGCTCCAGCGGCAGGGTTCGGATCGTCCAGTCGTACAGGAATTGGTTATCGATTCTGACGCCTTCCGTGATTCCCTTGGAATCGCGGATTAGTGGGCCGTAATTGATCCGGCCCATGTTCTCGACAAGAATATCCAGCCTTGCTCCGCCTGCGGGTACGGTAATATCGAGAGGCTCTGATTTCCATCGTTCGATAACTCCAAGCGGCCGACCGTCCAGAAATACCTGCGCGCGATCACGAACCTCCTGAATATGCAGCTGCTGTCCTTGCCGCGGTCCCTGAATAAATGTGCTGTACAGTATAAAGCCATAGGACTGTCCGAATTTTTCCATCGGCTTGGTGCATACGCTTTTTATCGGTTCTGAGAGATGCTTTAGATTGGCATCCGCAAACAGATCGGCCATTTCAGACAACGCGACCTTTCCGTAAGCTACCTTTGGAATGGGATCCGGGAAGGCACACCCCGGCTTAAAACCATGCTTGTCGAGCACCAACCGCACCGCCTCATATTTCTCCGTCTGATCCCCCCATTCCGTCAAAGGGGCATCATAATCGTAGCTTGTCGTAGTTGGCTCATATGCCTGGATGTGATTCGCTCCACTGTAAAAGCCGAAGTTGGTTCCGCCATGAAACATATACATATTAATCGAGGAACCCTTCTCCAGCATTTCATCCAATACGCCGGCGACATCGACCGCATCCCGCACATGATGGTCCTCCATCCAGTGATCAAACCAGCCGTTCCAGAATTCCATGACCATCAGCGGTTCTTCCGCGCGATACTCCCGGTATTTGCCGAACGATTCTTCTACCCGGGATCCGAAATTCACCGTGGCGTGCACATCGCCAAGCGTCCCGCCCAGCAGCATCTCGTCGGTTGGCCCATCCGAAGTAAAGAGAAGCACATCAACGCCGCGCCGCACCATTCCTGCGCGCAAATATTCCAGATAAGCGTGGTCATTGCCGTAACTGCCGTATTCATTCTCGACCTGAACCGCCAGAATCGGCCCTCCGTGTGTGGACAGCAGCGGAACCAGTCTCGGGATCAGCTCGTCGTAATAATGATCCACCTTGCTTAAATAGAGCGGGTCACTGCAACGAAGCCGGATTTCTCCATAACCTAGCAGCCAGCCCGGCAATCCTCCAAATTCCCATTCCGCACAGATGAATGGGCTCGGTCTGACAATGACGTGCAGGCCCAGTTTCCCGGCTATTTCGATAAACGATACAACGTCGGCCATACCCCTAAAGTTAAATTCCCCTTCTTTGGGTTCATGCACATTCCATGCGATATACGTTTCAACGGTGTTAAAGCCGCAGGCCTTTAATTTTAATAGCCTGTCCTCCCAATATTCAGGAACGACACGGAAATAGTGAACCGCTCCCGATATGATCCGGTAAGGCTGCCCGTTCAGCAAGTATTGCCCGTTCTTCCAAGTGAGCACTCCCATTACAGATCCCCTCCACACCTATATAAAATCCAACGTTTATTCCCCGCAGCGGTAAGCCGCCATACTTTTGATTTTCGGACTTGCTGCCGATTCCAGTACCCGCATACGCACCTTGTCGGCCGTTACTTGTGAGAATGCATCGATTTTCTTGTGACCGATCGCGCTGCCGCGTGTAAGTTCAAGCCACTCTCCATCGACGAAGGCTTCCAGCACATATTGACTCACCCGTTCCCCGAAAGCAATGTCCTCCATAACAACGACATGATCGATCACGCATGTTCGGGGAAGGGTTAATTCAACGACCTCTCCCGATCCCGAGCTTTCGGCCAGGGCATGACCAAACCGACGCTCGATCTCTCTGCCAAATGCCAGAAGCCTCTTTACATCGGCTTCCGGAAGCAGCCCGCGCTGGTCTGGAGCGACGTTGAGCAGCAATGTCGCTCCATGTCCGACCGACCGATAGTAGATTTCCATTAGCTGATCAACGGACAATAGCAAGTGTTCTTCATCCGGATGCCAGAACCAGCGGTCTTTTCGAATGGGGACATCGCATTCCGCGGGCACCCAGCCCGGCGTCTCCGGCAGCCACTTCAGCGATTCTTCGCTGAACATGCTGCCCCGCGAAGAATCGGCCGTGTTCCAGCAAGGATACGGAGCCACGCCATCCTCATTGCCGACCCAGCGGATCGTGGGCGCGCCCATATTAAACATCATGGCACCGGGCTGATACCTTTTAACGAGATCCATGATACGGGGCCAGTCATATTCGCGGCCTTCCGACCCTGCGCCGTCAAACCAAATTTCCACAAGCGGACCATAGCCCGATAAGAGCTCCTCCAATTGTCTGCAATAAAAGTCATCATACTGTTGCGGGTCGGCATAACACGGCTCGTGCCTGTCCCAGGGGGACACATAAATACCGAAGCCGATGCCCTCTGCCCGGCAAGCATCCGCGCACTCTTTTACGACATCGCCCTGACCCTCCTTCCACGGACTCGAGGCTACGGAATAGTCCGTTGTCGCCGTCGGCCACAGGCAAAAACCGTCGTGGTGCTTGGCCGTCAATATGAAATAACGGAATCCGGCTTCCTTCGCGGACCGGACCCACTGTTTAGCATCCAGTTGGTCGGGATTAAACAAAAACGGAGCATCATTGCCTTCCCCCCATTCCTGGTCGCAGAACGTATTGATTCCGAAATGGCAGAACATCCCGAGCTCCATGTCCTGCCAGGCTAGCTGCTCCAGCGAAGGAACAACAAGCTGGTCCTTAAGCTTTCTAGATATGGACATAACTTCCCCTCCAACTCTCACCAGTCGTAAAAAAAGGGCTTTGGGGAAGCCCGTTAAATGGCCCCCCGAAACCCGTTTCCTACCAGGATTCTCATACCTCTTGCATTGCCCCGTTACTTGACAACGCCTTTTTCGTTAATAATTTTTGTAGCCTCATCGACCATCCATTGTTGAACCTCATCAATCGGTTCGTTGCTGAGCATGAATTTCGCAAAGCCGTCATTAATGATCTTGGTCAATTCCGAAGTATCCGTCATCATGACTTTGGCTGCATCAAGATACTGGATTTCATCGCTAAACAGCGTATATTTCAACGACTCCATATCGTACTTATCCTCTTTACCGGCAACCAGCTTTGTCAACAATTCTTCGTTATTCGCTTTCTTGTAGCCAGAGAACTCAAGTCTGTTGTCCGAATCGGCTGTTGTCATGAATCTCATAAGCTTGAAGGAGGCTTCCTTGTTGGTGGAATTGGCACCCAGCGCCAGCATATTGCCGCTGGTGAAGTATTTTCCTTCATACTCTTTAGGTTCCGATCCTGCAGGAGGCACAGGTACAGGAGCGAAAGCTGTTTTGAAATCATGCGGATATTGCTCGGTATTGCCTGGATCCGCTACCGTAAAGTTGCCTGTAAGTATCATAGCAGCTTCTTCATTAAAAAATTCAGTACGGTAGTTCAGCTTCGCGGCAAGCACGTCACTGTAAGGTTTGGCCGACTTGTCCGTCTCCTCCATATCTTTGCGGAGCTGGAAGAAGTATTTGTAGGTCGGATCTGCCAGAATGGTCGTTCCGTCCTCATATACGAACGGATCTTTCATCATGGTTTGCGCCGGAGCGTTCATATATAGCTCCCATGTATGGAAGTAAGAACCGTAACGCTTGTCAACGCCTTCACCCTTGGTCAGTTTTTTGGAATAGTCGCGGTAATCATCCCAAGTCCAGCCGAATTTCGGAACCTCAAGTCCCGCTTCATCCAGGGCATCCTTGTTGAGCATCACATAGTTGGTGCTCTTGGTGTACTGCATGCCATAATACTTGTCTTCTAGCTTGGCATTAACAAAGTATTCGTCTTCCGGAACGAGACTTTCCTGCTCATAGAACTCGTTCAGGGGAGCAAGGGCTCCACGTGAGGCCCGTTCGAGAACTCCGCCCAAGCTTGGGAATTGAATAACATCGATCGCTTCACCGGATGAGATCAGGAAATCCAACTTTTTCAACATTTCCACGGAATCGCCGGGAACCAGAACCACATGCTCGACCTTGATATTCGGATTCTGATCCATAAATTCCTGGAGCATGGCGTCCGTACCCGCCTGTTGAGCTTCGTTATCCCAGTTGTAGTACTTGACGGTAACCTGCTTGTCCGTCTGACCGCTCCCTCCGTTCGTGCTGGCACCGCTTTCTGACCCGGATTTCCCGCAGCCGCTTAAAACCAGGGTGCTCGCCAGGATCGTGCTAAGAATGACGGATAATCTGTGTTTACTTTTTTTCTTCATCTTACTTCCCCCTGCACAGATAAATTAGTTGTGGTGCTGTTTTCATGTTCATTATAGGCACCCGCATGGCTGATCAAGTGCACAATTTTGAGGTTCTAGGATTACATTTTTGACTTTCCGAGCTTCTGAATTTTGACTTTAGACTTCGTATCAACCTTTTACCCCGCCCAAAGCAATGCCGTTTATAACCTGTTTTTGCAATGCGATGAACACAATGACCAGCGGAATGATTGCCGAGACTGACGCCATCATCATAATGGCATAGTTGTTGGTGTAGTCATCACGGAACAGCGTCATCCCCAGCGGAATCGTGTATAAGTCCTTGTCCAGCAAGAAGATGAGCGGATTCTGGTAATCGTTCCAGGTCCATATGAATTTAATAATCGCCACCGTAGCAAGCACAGGCTTGCACAGCGGAACCATAATGGAAGCAAATGTCCGCAGATGACCCGCTCCGTCAATTCTGGCCGCTTCCAAGTATTCATCGCTGATCCCGTTCATAAATTGACGCAGCAGGAACGTAAAGTAAATCGAGAACATGCTCATGAAGATGATGGCCTCATGCGTATTGTAGAGTCCAAACCAGCGAATGAGCAGAAACCGCGGAATGAGCGTCGCCTGATCCGGAATGATCATGAACGAGAGCAAGGCCATAAAAACAAGATTCCGTCCCTTGAATCGAATCTTCGTTAGCGCATAACCTGCCATGGATGAGATAATCAGGGTGATTAGGGTCGTAATAATCGCTATTTTAAAAGAATTAAAATAGAAATCATAGAAGGGAACTCTTCCCATCCAGACCATCTTGAAATTGTACGCCAGATTCACCTTTTCCGGTATCCATTGAATCGGGAATCGCATAACATCCTTCTCATATTTAAAAGCCGCGGAAATCATCCAGATGAGCGGTACGAGAAATACAATGGACAATGCCCCCATGACAAAGGTGACTACCACTTTGGACAGGTTTTTTCGAAGAAGCTGCATGTACATTCCTCTCCCTCCTTATTCTTCATTTCTCATTTTCCAGGTGAGCGCGGTAATCAGACCGATAATCGCGAACAGCAGCCAGGAAATGGCCGAAGCGTATCCCATATTGTAATATTGAAAGCCTTCCTCATAGATGCGGAATACAAGCACGGTAGAAGAATTGTTCGGGCCGCCTTCCGTTAAAAAGGCGATGATGTCAAACACTTTAAACGAGCCGATCAACATCGTAATTAACAGGAAGAAGGTTGTCGGACGGAGCATCGGAACCGTAATCGCAAAAAACTTTTTAATTGCACTGGCACCGTCAATATCCGCCGCTTCATAAATTTCATTCGAAATGTTCGTAAGCCCGGCCATATAGATAATGATCGTGTAGCCCAGGCCCGCCCAGGAACTGATGATCGAAATCGCCAAGAGCGACGTTTTCGGATCGACCAGCCATTTCGGCGGATTGCTGATCCCGAGATCCATCAGAAACTGGTTGATCGGTCCCAGCGATGGGTGAAATAATGCGCTCCACACCGCAGCAACTGCGATAATCGAAGAGATATAAGGAATGAAAAATGCGACTTTAAAATAACTCTTGAAGAACACGCTGTTGTGAATCAAAACCGAAAGCACCAGAGCGATGGCAATCGGGATCGGCACCGTAAGAACCATATAGATCAAATTGTTTTTTATCGCTTGAATAATGGTCGGATCATGGAACATCTTGATGTAGTTATCAAATCCGGTAAACTCGATCCCCTGGACGCCTGACAGCATATCCCAATCGGATAAACTTAAATACAAAGAAAATCCAAGAGCAAACACGTTTAATAGCAGCATCCCGACGATTTCCGGGGCCAGAAACAGCCACCCGATCAAAGCCTCTTTCCGCTTGGGAGTCCAAAACTTCCGCCGGCTCTTGGGCACTGGTTGTTGTACAGCCTCCATCTAGCATCACCTCAACAATTTGTAAGTTGTCATTATAGTAATACATCCGCCATCGGCAAGAAGGAGGGATTATGACCAGCCATGTGCAAGATTTTGACCTAAAGAAGCCCCACAAAGTGGAGCCTATGCTTTGATGCTTATTCCAAATACTTTGCGGGGACCCCAGAACAAAAAGCCCCACAAAGTGGAGCCTATGCTTTGATGCTGTATAAGTGACCGAAGTGGTAGCGGTCCGCTTATTTTCGTGCGGTGTATTTCGCTTTATATTCACTGGGTGTGGTCCCCACGTATTTTTTAAACACTTTTGAAAAATACGTCCGGTCCGAATAACCCAATCCCATAGCTAAGGACTCCAGATTTTGTCCGGACATTCTGAGCATTTTGGTAGCCATCTTCATTTTGTATTGATGCACGTAATCCGTAAAGGTCAACCCCGTCATCCGTTTGAAATAGCGCGAAAAATAGCTCGGATTCAAAAACAGATAGCGTGCCATGTCGATCGACGTAATGTTATCGTCAAGATGCTGATCGATATATTGCTGGATCACCTGCAGCTTGGGCTCATTCGTGGAGTTTCCCACTCCCGCTTGCCGCGTTCCGATCATCTGGGTCAGCTTTCTCTCCACCAGTTCCATCATATCTTCCAAGGTGCGAGCTAAAGCAAGATAGGCAAACAGATCCTCATCGAATTTGAGACTGGAGAACATCAGCTCGATACCTCGCAGCATGGAGGAAAGATCCCTGGCAAAGTCGGCCGGATCAATCGACAGCTCTTTTGCGGTGCTGGCGATTTTATGCAGGGTCGTGCGGATACCGTCGAGATCCTGCTTGATGAGTTTCCGTTCCAGCTCCGAAACGTAGCTATCTAGAAATCCCTGAGGCGCGGCTTGAAACCACCGCGATCTTATTTGAGAAATTTCGGATATCGTATAGTCGGAATTTTCGTAAAACTCGCATTTGTCATGAAGAATTTCCTGATAAATGGAGCCAATCGAGCTTAATTCCATTTTGTCCGTAACCGCGATTACGTTCGGTTGAATTTTGAGAAAATGGACGCACTGATAACGCAGCCGCTGCAAATAATTTTGGAGATGCAAGCTGGCATTCTGTGCGAGGTTCACTCTAAAGTTATGCAGAATCACAATGTTCCCCTGCTCCATGAACGGCGTAATCCCTTCATACGATTCGGACAATTCCATCGCGATATTGTAGACAGCGTATAAAATCAGCGGAAATTCCGATTGTCTGAAACGCTTGTCAAAGCTGGAGAACTGAATGCTGACCAGCCCCAGCATAAACCATGGATACGTCCAGGAAATGCCGATCTGCGCCGCATAAGCCAAAGTGGCCTCGGACGGAGAGCCATTGATCACCTTTTGCAGCAAATCCTGCCGAAAGAGCTGGCTATTGTAACTCGCTGCCTCGCGATTAATCAGACCAGCCCGCGTCTTTAACAAGTGCATGGACTTGCCGAGGCTCTGTTCCAGCTGTTCTGCCGTAAGCTGATCTTTGATCAAATAGTCATCCGCCTGCAGTTTTACGGCCTGCTGGGCATAATGAAAATCCTCATGACACGTCAGGAAGATAATCCGCACCTCCGGCTTCATGCGAATAAAATGATCCGCCAGCTCAATGCCGTTTTTTTGTGGCAGTCCGATATCCGTAATGACAA
Organism: Paenibacillus sp. QJM3NY_38; assembly: GCF_056173265.1. Lineage (NCBI taxonomy): Bacteria > Bacillati > Bacillota > Bacilli > Caryophanales > Paenibacillaceae > Paenibacillus > Paenibacillus sp. QJM3NY_38. Next base: position 3,314,810 of record NZ_CM149665.1, on the reverse strand, counting down.
TGTCCGGCCGAACTTCCTCAAACATATGCATCGCTTTCGCGCTGGAATACGTACTGCCGGCAATCTGCAGATTGTTTGCCTCCCAGTCAATCATCTGTTGCAGTACCTTGAGCATAGGAACATCATCGTCTATGAGCATTACTCTGTACATCATTCTTCCTCTCCCTCCGGTAAAAAACCATGATGATGACTTTGGGGCAAGTACAGTGAAACTGACATTCCACCCTGCGGAAGGTTGGCGAGTGTCAAACTCGCTTCCTGTCCGAAGGTCAATCGGAGTCTTTGGATCACGTTCATAAGACCGACCCTCTCATAAGCTCCATCCTGCTCGCCGCTTGGTCTTTCAAGTCTACGGTTTAGACATAGGAGCATGTCTTCATCGGCCCCGAAGCCATTGTTGATAATCTCGATTCTGATTCCGTCCGGGTTGCTTCGGGAACGGATCTCAATGCGCGGAGTTTGATGATCGACAAGCCCGTGGACGATAGCATTCTCAACGATGGGCTGCAAAATAAGTTTCGGCAAGATGAGTCCCTCGGTTTCCGGATCCAGGTCAACCTCTAAATGAAGCGGGATTTCATTGCGGATTTTCATAATGTCAACATAGTGGCCCAGCAGCTTGCATTCCTCGCGCAAGGTGGCCGGCTCATTGACCTTGAGATAGGCGCGGAGCAAACTCATCAGAGAATCAATAATTCCACTGTGAAGCGTATCCTTCGTCAAGATAAGGCTGCATTTGATCGAATTCAGCGTGTTGATCAAAAAATGTGGGCGGATTTGCATAAACAAGGCCTCGAGCTCCATCACTCGCTTCTGTTCCTGCTCCTGTTCGATATCATGGATCAGCCGCTGCAATTGATCGAGCATCGTATTCAGCGTCTGCCCCAATTCGGCGATATCATCCTTGCCCTTGACCTCCAGTCTGACATCCAGGTTTCCCATTCCGAACTGGCGTACGACCCGCTGCAGTTTGAGAATCGGACTGTGCAGCCTTTTGGCGATCAGGATGGACATTCCGGAGAACACGAGAAACAGCAGCAGAACCCCCGCAAGACCAGTATAAAAAGTCCGGGAGATTTGCCCCGACCACTCTTTCTCCGAGGCCTCGTAACCCAGCTTCCAGTTCGATTTCAATATGGTTTTGTCCGTTCGGACACTGCCCTTGGTCTCCGTATGATGCGGGAGCAACCCGGAATTGCCTGCGATGAATTCCCCGTTTGCATCAAAGAGCGCCACCTTGCCGAAGTCGATCGTACCCAACAGCTTGTTGAAGTACGAATCGGAAATGGCACTAAGCAATACGGACACTTGCCTCTTCTCTCGGCTGTCATAGATGACCCTGGCAATATAATAACTCTTGCCTTTCCCTGACGAGTCGCCGCCGGCCATCCCAAGCCATTGCAGGGTTTCCGGTTTACTGAGATCGACGCGCTCCATCAGTTTGTCGAGACTTCCGTTAATGGCGGTCAAATCCTCCGTGCCGGATGAGATGACAAAATGCTGACGGTTGACCAAGTACATGCGTACGTTATTATTCAGCGGCTTGGAATTAATCAGGGAAAATACGTCCTGAATTTGTCTAAAATGTACATAATCCTGATAAGTAGCCAGCCGTTTGGTGTCTGCGAATGACTTCAGGATATTGCGAACATTCGTATCGTTCACGATAAAATGGGAAGCAAACGTAACATCGTCAATCGTCTTGCTCAGCTCATCCGTCATGACGTTCAGGACATTCTCGTTGCTGAGCTGCAGCTTCTCTACCATCGTATCCCGAATCAGAACAAATGAAATGATAGAAACCGCAATCAGCGGAATAAAGATCAGCAAAAGAAACGACAGCTGGATGCGTTTGTAGTAGGTGAATTTGAACATTTTCTCTGCGCCTCTCTTATGCTCTTGTCCTCTTTATTCTATCAGTCCTCTGTGCTGGAAGCATTCATTAAATGATGACGGTTGCATGCTTTTTTCCGCCTTGAAGGGTCATCAGCACAACCTCCCCGAAGATCTGCATGTCCTCCACCACAAAAGAATCATAATGGCCTGACGGCGCACGGTGACTAACAACGAGTATAAACTCCTCTTCCATTCCCGGGAGCTGAACACCGCATGCCTCCGCTTGCCCGTCATGAACCCGCTCACCCGTATGACGGTATACCGGGACCTTACGAACTCGCGGAGAAGCCGTTTCGCCTGGACGATGAGGATACAGCACCTGCATGATGCTGATCAATCCTTTTCCCGTCCGGGAGTAAGTCACATTCGCATTCGGTTCCCACAGGTTATATTCGCGGGATATTACACCCTCGCCAACTTCTCCGCGCAGACCGTCTGTGCGTACGGGGATAATCGATAGATTCGCCTCCCCGGGGGTGTTTGTACAGCATATCAATGACTCAGCTTCGATCCCGACTTCTCCTGGCGTGTGCGGAAAATGAAAATGCTGGGTAAAGGTATGCTGCTCAAGGCACACCAAGCTGTCGATCAGCAGCCAAAAATAAGGCTTAACAAAGATGATCCTTCTCCGCGGATACAACGGTTCATTCCCATAGAGATAGCCGTCATGCGCCCCCTCGACATAGTCAAACTCCGGCCTGCTGACCCATTTGCAGCCTAGCGGCGCGGCAATCCGGTCGAAAGACCAGGTGTCCTTGATTCCGGTAAACCCGATTTCGTCGACAACCGTTGTGTTATGGGCTGAGCTCTCCTTTAATGCTTTTCTCAGCGGTGTACGGTCACTATAGTTATACCTTCCAAGATCCGTGAGCAGATCACGGCCGTAGGCATGAAGATCCACGTGCAGCATATCGGCGTGACCGTGGCCTCCGCCAAGCGGGCCGCAGTGAAAACAAAGGTACAATGCATCTTCGTCCCAACCCGTTCGCATCGTATAATGACCGGAATGGGTGAAAGCCCGGCTCTGAGATGGCGGCTCCGCTGGAACCATAGCTTTGTACTCACGGATTCCGTCTATGCCGAACAGCCAGGCATTATCATAATCCGGTCGAGCATGTCCGCCATATCTCAGAACGGAATCCCCAAATAACCACGCGGCATAGGTCAGAATACCACGAATATCGCTATCGTCGCTGTCTCCCAGCATCGGCTGCCTGTGATTTGGCTTCGCCCAGTACAGGGAGGCTTCGGCCATCTCGCGGACCGTACGCCGAAAAGGACCGTCAAGCTCCAATCCGTTGAGATTGGCGAGGTGAATGCAGTCAAGATAACAAGCCAGCACCTCATGATGGTATGTAGGCGATTGCTCCCAATGAATGCCATCCGCCATAATTTGAAGACTCGCCGTCTCCTTCAATCTCTCTTCTCCCATTTCCCGCCACCGTACTGACTTGCTGAACTCGGGCAAGAACAGTGCAATATGGTATAAACCGCAAGTTTCCAGTACTCCCCAGTTGCTGATATGCTTCCAGCTGGTGAACGAAGCAGCCAGATACTCCCCGTGCTCGTGAAGCGAAATCAGCGTTTTACCGAGCAATGACGGAGTCAGGGAAGGGCTACCGATCACGTATCGAAGTGCCTTGATCCAGTTCACGCTGCGTAGACCTGCCTCGATCGGACGCCATGTCAACGTATCCGTCGTAGGTTCTCCAGGTACCGGATTCCGATCGATCCAGTCTCCAAGCTGCTGGCTAAACACTGCTGCATACTTCTCATCGCCTGTCATCGCATACGCTTGTCCCAGCGCCACCCAATAGCGGTGGCGATTCAGCATATAGGCCCACTCCACGTCTTGATCGGGAATATGGCACCAGTCAATATCACCGTCAAATGTAACGGGAATCACGCTTCGTTCCATATCCCATGGAAAGCGGAACAGGAACGTCTGCTGCACCACCTCATCCGCCGTCTTCATGACGGTTTCCAGTTCATCTGCACAGCATTGCTTCACATAATCCGTAATTTTCTGCTTATCCTCACTGCTCATCCACCATCCGGGTGTGTTCCGACAGGAGAAGTGTTTATGCAGCTTACACAGCATATCGCGCCGATGGCCTTGATCGTCTGCATCCTGTATCGAACGCATAACGGGATCCTCCAGATTCAAAAGAGCCCATACGGCATTCACCGAAGCTTCCGTGGCATCAGCGTTCATACCAGTACCCCTTGCTCCCGGTCTCCATCCGAATCAAAGCTTCCAGGTAAAAATAATCCCCCCAGATCATGAAATCATCCGGTGACAATCCGCCGCGTACATGATAAGAGCCATGCTTCAGCAGACCCTCCGCCTCCTTGCCGAGCGTAGAGTAATTTCGTACCAGCGAGGTCATGGAAGCCTCCAGGCTTTGCTCAAAGTCAGTTCTTTCCGGATCCTCCTCATCCAAATGCCCAATCAGTTCCAGCAAGCCTGCTGCCACAATGGCGGAGGCCGAGCTGTCGCGGTAAGTATCAGCGCTTACGGGGGCGTTAAAGTCCCAAAAGGCGACATGATCCTCCGGTAAGTGCTTCAGGAAATACTTCGCCATTCGTTTGGAGGTTTCCAGGTATACACGATCTCCCGTATATTGATAAGCCAGTGCGAAGCCGTACACCCCCCAAGCTTGTCCCCGCGTCCATGTCGAGCCGTTCGTATAACCCTGATGCGTGGCGCCTCCGATCGGCTCCCCCGTATGCGGATCGAAGAAGAAGGTATGGTATGAGCTGTCATCTCCCCGTACCAGATAACGCCGTGTCTTCTCCGCCTGCATGATTGCGATCTCTCTATATACGGGATTGCCGGTTTGCTGTCCCGCCCAGAACAGCAGCGGCAGATTCATCAAACAATCGATAATGATGCGGCCGCCCTCCTGTTGATCTCCTTCAGGACCCCAAGCTTGAATATATCCACCGCCTGGACGCCAGCGTTTCAGCAGCAATTCCGCAGCCTCAAGCGTCAATTGGCGGGCGCTCTCGTTCTTCTCAATGATCCACTCCGCTTTGGAGGACAAGGAATACAGAAATCCGATATCGTGATGATCAAGCACCTTTTTTTCTGCAAAGCGGCGGCGAAAATCTTCTACCGTTCGTTTCGCGCCCAATTGAAAGGCCTCGTCGCCCGTGTATTCATAACATAGCCAGAGAAGACCGCTCCAGAAACCGTTCGTCCAGTCGTCATTGTCATTCAGCAAATAAGCGCCGTCCCTGCTGACGTGGGGAAATCTTGTCCCGAAGGTATCCATGTTCTTCCGGATTTTCTCTACAGCATCTTTAATCGCACTGCTCCACATAACGTCGTGCTCCCTTCCAATCCATCATGATTACGATTCATGATAAGGAGAGTCACCCGGTTCTTGTAGAGCCGATTTTTGCCTTGATGTGCAATATTTTGACTTTTGCGCCCTAAGGTGGTGATAAAGGAACAAATCCATCCCTTTTCGTTGGAAACCAACTAAAAAAAGAGGCTATCCCAAAAGATCAAAATCTTCGGGGAGGCCCCTTCTTGCTGTTAGAAGCGCTCCATGTACGAATCGTTCCTCCCATCGCTGTTGCCCCCACATTTCTTGGAATGGTTCTGAGCAAGGACGAAATGTGTGGGCAAAGGCGAGCGCTGACGCTTGTCCGGAATCGATTCGTCCTCTCCGCTACGCCGTGCAGATTTCTAGATTTTTTAGTCGCAAAGAAACCGTTCTTTGGTAAAGTGGAGGCACGACCCAAAGGAACGGTTTCTTTTGTACATTCAATATACCATGGACCAACTCTATCTTAATTAAAAAGAAGCCTAGCGGTGTGGGAGTAATATCCTGATCACCGCCATGGCTTTATTTGATACACTTTCTGTTTATGAGAGCCGTACATCAAGCAACTAAGTCTATATAGAACGGCCCCTCATGTCTGCCGAGCGATACGGTCTAGCCGGCATGCTTTTTCCACTTTCTGATTTTGGTTCTGAAGCTTTTGAACGGCGCGACGGAATTGATGTGCAGCCATTTCCACATCGGCCAATTGGCACCGGTTACCGTCCACTTGCGAACACCTGAATGAAACAACTCTTCCTCACGCAAGCTGTTGATCCATTCACACCATTCTATCGTCCTCTGCTTTAACAACGAACGTAATTCTTCCAAAGAATATCCATCATACGTATGATAGAATTGCTGATACAACGCCCCCAACTGATTCCATTTTAAGTCAGGGGTTGGCGTCGTAACCTCTTTACCCGCAAGTTCATCCTTCTCCCAGCTCATCACCAGCGTTAGCCATCCCAGCTGATAGGCAATCATCTCTTGGGGTGTTCTATCGACTTCACTAATACGAAGATTCCTTTTATCCTCTGGTACCTCATCAAATTCTTGGTCAAAAAGGCTATACGTTCGTTGAATTTCAGCGATGAACGCTTCTTTGCTCTGGTATGTTTGCAAGGTACTCTCTCCTTCATCATTAACGGGCTTCACTCCTCAGACATATCCAAATTATACCATGTTCAAGGATCAAGCACGGTGATGAATATCATCAATGGGATGTTCAAATCCCCCTGGACTCAATCTCATTCCGAAGCCTTGCGATTACATCATCTAAGGCACTCTCTCCAAGTTCGCCCTCGCCCCGTTTACGGACTGATACGTGATCGGAGTTCATTTCCTTCTCGCCAAGAACAAGCGTGTAAGGCGTTTTCAGCAGACCCGCTTCACGAATTTTATAACCCAGCTTTTCATTTCTTACATCGACGTTCACCCGTATGCCGGCATTTTCCAGACGCTTCTTCACCTTTAACGAGTAATCGATGTAATGGTCGGATACCGGTATGATCATAACCTGTACGGGAGCCAGCCACATCGGGAAAGCCCCACCGTAATGCTCTGTAAGAATCCCGATAAATCGCTCGATGGATCCAAATACCGCCCGGTGAATAACAACCGGCCAATGCTTCTGGTTATCTTCTCCGATATACGATAGATCGAATTTTTCAGGGAATTGGAAATCCAGTTGAATGGTGCCGCATTGCCAGCTTCGCTTTAAGGAATCCAAGATATGAAAATCGATTTTCGGACCATAAAACGCGCCATCCCCTTCATTTATCCGGTACGGCAGCCCCAGTTGATCCAGCACCTGCTTCAGGGAGGACTCCGCCTGCTCCCACAATTCCTCAGCGCCCATGGAATCTTCCGGTCTTGTCGATAACTCGATTGTATAATCAAAGCCAAACACTTGATAAACCTGGCTGATAAAATCGATAACCTGCTTGATTTCTTCCTGGATCTGATCGGGTCTTACAAAAATATGCGCATCATCCTGACAAAACGTGCGCACCCGCATCATACCGTTCAGTGCGCCTGAGAATTCATGGCGGTGCACCTGGCCAAATTCGGAAATGCGAATAGGCAGCTCTCGGTAGGAATGCAGCGAGTTTTTGTAGACTAACATATGCCCTGGACAATTCATCGGCTTCAGCGCATACTCCGTCTCGTCCACTTGCGTGAAATACATATTGTCTTTGTAGTGATCCCAGTGACCGGACATTTCCCACAGCCGCTTGTTCATCATCAGCGGAGTGCGCACTTCATCATAATCGCGATGGAACTGAAGTCCTCTTGCGAATTGCTCCAGCTCATTGCGGATGATCATCCCGTTCGGCAAAAAGAAAGGCATGCCAGGCGCTTCCTCCGAAAACATAAAGAGCCCGAGCTCTTTTCCCAGCTTCCGATGATCCCGTTTCTTGGCCTCTTCCAGCAGCAGCAGATGCTCTTCGAGCTGCGACTTCTTGGGAAACGCCGTTCCATATATTCTTTGCAGCATTTTATTGTCCGAGTTCCCCCGCCAATAAGCGCCGGCCACACTCATTAATTTGAATGCCTTGATTCTGCCCGTTGAAGGAAGATGCGGCCCCCTGCACAAATCAGCAAACTCTCCCTGCTCGTACACCGAAATGACCTCGTCCGCCGGTAACTCGCGGATCAGCTCCATCTTGTACGGGTCATCTTGGAAAATACGTTCGGCCTCCTGACGATGCACCTCCTTACGATTAATCGGCAGGTCTTCCTGAACGATCTTCTGCATTTCCCGCTCAATGGCAAACAAGTCTTCAGACGTAATCGGATGCCCCAAATCCATATCATAATAAAAACCATCCTCAATGACAGGTCCAACCCCCAAATGGACGGACTGGCTGCCATACATCCGTTTAACGGCCTGGGCCATCAGATGAGCCGCGCTGTGCCGATACACGTACAATCCATCCTCTGAATCCAGCGTTATGATGCTTACTTCCGCGTCCTCACACAGCTTATGATCCAAATCCACGAGTCTCCCGTTCACTCTGGCTGCAACGGCTTGTTTCTTCAGACCTGAATGGATGGATTCCGCGATTTGATTCATCGTCGTTTGTGCGGGATACTCCTTTTTACTTCCGTCTGGCAGCGTTACTACGATTGACATTGTTATCCCTCCATCAAATTTAGATTGAACGCAAAAAAAGCACTCGATCCCGAAGGGACGAGTGCGTTCAGCTCGTGGTTCCACCCTAATTTGATCCAGACTTACAGCGGCTAAATCGCAGCATGCTCATCGGATCCTCATTCAGACATCCGGTAACGGGGATGATTCGGTGTTTTCTAGTTCCATGTCGATTGTCGAACGACCGATCAGGGTTCAAAAACACAGCTACAAAGGGGTAATTCAAGAAGCAATCACGGAGGAAGCTTTCACCAATCACTTCCCTCTCTGGGCAGGTCGTTTCAAGAATCATGTCTTTGATCGTTGCTGATAGTAAAGTACTATAAGTCAGTTTTTTCTAATTGTCAAACATAAACTGACTGATAGATCCATGTTAATATGGATAACTTCCAGTCTCCTCCAATACATCATATGTTAATATTTCTGCCATGGTCACTTTTCTTCATTGTTCCATGAGATTTTAATCAGATATCCAACGCCTAAACCAACCAAAACTCCTGGAAAGGCGCTGCCCAGCGCTAAACCGATACCCGCTCCAATGATGACGCAAGCGTAAATAATGACATCTCCCTTGTTCATTCTGTCCATCTCCTTCTGTATGTATTTATGACATAAATCGTAATTTTCTATCACAACATACATCTTACAAGATGACGTAGCGTCGCTTTCAAGTGGTTGATTTAAAAAAAGTAAAGTTCTAAGGGATCAGGGAGAGCTTATCGGAATTTGCCTCAAGCATCGTCAACCTTTGAAATGGGCGGTTAAATCTCCCTTGTTTCTCCTTGAAGCCAAAACGTTTAATATCTTACCATATGACATGAACGCTGAAGGAGGGTTGTCCATGGATATGTTTATAGATTTAGGGATTAAACTAATCGTCAGCTTTTTCGGGTTATGGATCATCACATTTGTTACGGGGAGAAAAACCATCAGCCAGCTTACACCGCTTGACTTCTTGTCCTCCTTAATTCTGAGTGAAATCGTCGGGGCAAGCCTCTATGATGATAAGGTAAACCTATATCATTTGTTATTCGCTCTTGCGCTTTGGACAACGATGTCTTACCTCTTCGAGAAGGCAACCACCCACTTTGTTAAGTTCGGATATTTAACGGAAGGCCGGGCGGTACTCCTGATCGATAACGGAAAGCTCAACCAAAAATTGTTGAACAAATACGATATGGAATATAAGCAGCTGTTATCCATGCTGAGACGGCAAAGCATTTTCTCGTTAACTGAAGTCAAATACGCCATTCTGGAAACGGATGGATCGCTGTCCGTCATGCGTAAACCCGAGTACGAGCCGCCCACGGCTCAGGATATGGGCATAGAAGCCAAGCCGGACACCTTTACGGTAACGGTTATTGACAAGGGAAAGCTGCTCGAGGAATCGATGCTGGGCAAACCCATTGAACAGGGCGAGATCCAATCGAAAGCTCGGGAACAAGGCTTTGACTCCCTGGAAGACATCGCATACGCGGAATACGGAGATGACGGGAAGCTTTATGTTTATTCCAAGCGTGAGGTTCAGGGCTGAACCTGTACCCTCCGATGAAAAAACGAAAGAAGCCTGATAAATCAGGCTTCTTTCCCCTTGCTCCTAATTATAGACCGAATTCAACGATGTACTGTTTGCACACCGTCACATATCCCAGAGACTGATATAAACGTACCGCGCTTAGGTTATCCTCCAGCACATTCAGATACACATGGGGAGTGATTGCACGCCCCTTACGGGTCAATTCCGCGCACACCTTTTTGCCGTACCCCTGTCTCCTCCACGCAGCATCCGTGCCGATATTCCCAAGCTCCACATAATCATCGCTATAAATATGGTATCCGCCGACAGCGATGAGCTCCTGATCCTGAACAACCCCATAGAACGGATTATGAAGCTCTTCCCTTGCAAAAGCCATTGAATGGAACTCAGCCATTTTCGACTCGATCATGTCAAAATACGATGGGTCTAAACGAAACACCTCGTTATCCCCTACAGGCAAATCTTCAAGATGCCGATGCTTCATGAGAAGGATGCCTGCGGGAGGTTTCGTCACATCAACCTCAGGATTTAGAACCTCCCATTCATCCTCACTCACGATAAAGCTCCCTATTTCCCCATCGGGTAATTCCAGATCTCGTTTCATTCGGGTCAGCATGGACCGAAACCGAAACGATGTCTGAAGGGGATAAACCGAAAAGGCGTAGAAAGGCAGACCCTTCAGGAAAGCCGTAACACCCAGCAGCTCTCCGCATTCTGAGAACTGCCCATAGTGAACGGTTTGATTCTTCCGGAACGTTAGGTAGGAATAGTATAAGAAATGCTGCTCTCTATTTATTGTTTCCAAGAGACGCCCCAGTTCTTCAGCCAACAGTCTGCGAATCACCAAGTCTTCTCCCTCTCTCAAAAGAAATCCATGAGGTAGGTTTGACCAGCGGGAATCATCGTCTCCAATTGTGTTAGGGCCTTTGGATTCCCGGATAGCCGGTGAATGGCATGCAGCGCCTGTGGTCTTTTGTATCCCGTAAACAGCGCAGACAACGTCTGAATATCGGTGGTCAGATCAGCCTGCTCCCCTTGATCGGTCGGAAGCTCCGACAGCTCCGCTTTCCCCTCTTGATTAACGGACAACCTCCATCTGCCCGCATTCCAAGGCGCAACGGAATCTTCCACCTCTATGGTCATTACGGCTTCCTGGTGAGCCTCAAAAGCGTACTGCTCCACTAAGGATTTCAAATCTACGATTCGGGCCATGAAGTAAGGGACCACTTCCTGGGTAACGCGTGGATCCGGCAGCATGAATGGCAGCTGATCATCCCCAGGTACCATCGTCATTGTAACCTGCTCAATCCTGGAATCATGGTTTCCAAAAAAGGTCCAGATTGCGCTTCGTGCTTCTTCGTTCAGGTACACAAATTCGTCGCACACAAGATCTTTGTCTTTGAGTTCATATAACGCGTAGCCCGTCGGTTTGTCCTCCGCTGAATAATAAACAACGCTGTGGTTGTCGCCCTGCAGCACGAATCTTGTCCACCATGCTTCATCCCGCACAAGTGTACCGTTATAGCGGCTGGCATAGGCTTGATACATGCCGTCCAGTGTTGGAATATCGGTTACGCCTCTTACAATGCGGCCAGGCACTTCCACCTTACGCGGGAATTTAGATACCGGAATGGTGTATTTTTTGTATTCCGCGTAAAGTTCCCAGCCAAATTTACGATAGAACGGAATCGAAAACGGATGCAGGAAGGAAAGGGTCTGGCCTTTGCTCTTCATCTCTTGCAATGCATGCTTGAGCAAGGTGGATACATGTCCCTGTCTGCGGTTCTCGGGCCATGTTGCCACACCGGCAATACCACCCATATCGAATTTGTTTCCATGCACATAAACTTGCAGCGGGATGATGGTCAGTTTCGCTTGCAGCTCTTCTCCATCAAAAATCCCCCAGAAGCGTTCAGGTTTAAAATGCTTTTGATTGGATTCTCGCTGCTCCGGTGTTAGCGTATATTGAAAGGCATATTCGGATAATTTGGTGCTGATCTCAAACTCGTCGGATCTTAACTGTCTAAGTTCCATACTTGCTTCACCTCTCCAATCTTTATATGTACTTTTGTTTGCGGAATTACCGTTTATCCCGGTTCAGAATGTTGTACCAGGACATATGATCAGTATAACATTGCTGCTGCCTATTCGGTACAAAACACCGTCTGTTTTCAGGACCATATCCTGCCGCATTGGGACCGTAATGAGAATATAATGGACACACAAAAAAATCAGAATATTTTTCACGAACTTTTTGTAAGCTACTTGACAAAGATAACCCCCTGAGATTATGATTAGCTCATGCAAAATAACAAACACATCCAGATAAAATAAATTTATAATAATCAGGAGGTAACAACAATGTCCAAATTGAATATCGGTATCATTCTAGGCAGCACACGTCAAGGTCGTTTAAGCCCGCAAGTAGGTGAATGGGTTAAACGTATCGCTGATGAACGCGGAGATGCAAACTACGAAATCGTTGATATCGCTGATTACAAGCTGCCGCTTTTGGGCGAAGCTGATGCTACAGAGCAAGCTACCGCTTGGAACAATAAGCTGAACAGTCTTGACGGCTTTGTATTCATCGTACAAGAATACAACCACAGCATCTCTGGCGCTTTGAAAAATGCACTCGATTTTGCTCGTGAGCCATGGAACAACAAAGCTGCAGGTATCGTGAGTTATGGTTCGGTTGGCGGCGCTCGTGCTGCCGAACATCTGCGTGGAATTCTGGGCGAATTGTCCGTAGCGGATGTTCGTGTACACCCAGCACTTTCATTATTTACTGATTTCGAGAGTGGCTCTGTATTCAAACCGGCTGATCTGCATCTCGTCAACCTGAATGGCATGCTTGACCAAGTGCTTGCATGGAGCGGAGCTTTGAAAACACTGCGCTAATCTCTAATTCAAGGACTGCCTTTCTTCATCTTCTGATGAGGCGAGAGCAGTTCTTTTTATTTTTCTGCATTCATATTTCTGCATCCTTTTTTCTGCATCCATAAGTATATCTGCATCGTCGATCAGCATCATTCCTATGCCGAAGCCCCGTTCCTACTCCACGTCAATATGGAATATTTCCTTCAATCCCTTCTTGCCTTCGGGCGTGATTTTTATGGCTCTTGTGCTTGAAACGCGTTGTATCCAATGTAACTCGAGCAACCTTTCTAACAGGGCATGTCCCAATGCCCCGGCCAGGTGATGGCGTCTTTCACTCCAATCCAGGCATCGTTGTGTGAAAGAGCGGCGTTTGCGCTTAACACGGCCCAGATCGACCTGAAATGCCTTGAAAAAGTCCTCTCCTTTTTCTGTAACCGTATAATGATCTTCCACTTCGGATAGGACCCCTGCGCTGAGCAGTGAATTCGTCAATTGGATTCCCAATTTCCCCGCAAGATGATCGTAGCAAGTCCTTGCCTGACGTAAGGCTTCATTCTCCGCAGCCTGGTTTAATGATCTTATTTCGACAGGAGGCGTTATCGATAGAAGTGTCTCCATGATCTGGGCAACCTCCTGATTCTGTATCCCATAATAACGATGTCTTCCCTGTTGCTCAACGGTGACCAGATTCGCCGCTACCATTTTCGATAAATGGAAACTTGCCGTTTGCGGTTTGATGTTTGCCATGTACGCCAGCTCGCTTGCCGGATGATATCGCCCATCCAATAAGACGGTTAAAATAGCCGCTCTAGAAGCATCGCTTACGAGTGAGGCTACTTGTGCTATGTTCGAATTCGCATTCATCTCGATCCCTCCTGATGTAATCCATATTTCGATGAGCATCGAACCTTTTCTATTTTACAATGATTTGGGATAGAACAGTTAATGGGAGGAACATTTTATGAAGGAAATGAAAGGCATGATCAACTCGGACGTCATTAAACCGAAAATTCTGTACTATGGAACCCCGGTAATTTTACTCAATACGCTAAATGAAGATGATACCGTAAATATTAGTCCTATATCCTCTTCATGGGCGCTCGGAGATTACATTATTTTAGGAATCGGACTCGGGGGTAAAGCAATAGAGAACTTGGAAAGGCATCCGGAATGTGTCATCAACCTTCCTGATCCTTCCTTATGGGAAAATGTTGAACAATTAGCCCCTCATACAGGAAAATATCCAGTTCCTGACGGTAAGGCAAAGAACGGTTTTACATATGAAAAAGATAAATACGCGATTAGCGGTTTAACTCCTGCGGATTCTGTCACGGTAAAGCCTACTCGCATCATGGAGTGCCCCATTCAAATTGAGGCCGCAGTCAAAAACATTCGGATGCCTGACTATTCTTCCATGTTTGCCATTGTCGAAACACAGGCGATCCATGTACACGCCCATCGAAACATCATGTGGAATGAACATCACATTGATCCCGCCAAATGGAGCCCGATCATATATAATTTCCGGCATTATTATGGCCTTGGCAACCCGTTAGGCAAAACATTCCGAGCCGAAACATAAGCGAGAATGATGAAGAATGAGAGAGAGCCCAATGGCTTCTCTTTTTCCTTCCGCTTCCCCGGGGATGGTTGGCTGCAAGCGAGCTCACCTCCTTCTTTGTTTACCTATATAACAATCCCAACAAGAGATTTTGTGACACCCATTATTTTATGTATAGAATGATCATGAACGAAGCTCCTGCCGTGTGATAGAGTCTGGATGTCGGGTATGAGTCACATTTAGCGCCCTTATCGAAGCTACAGCTTGGGATAACTCTTAACATAATTCAAGAATCGCTTCGTAGCGGGAGATATCTCCCGCATGGAGTTTACGGCAATGCCGAGCGATCTGAAGCTCTTCTCCTTCAATTCGATCAGCCGTATATTCCGCAGCTGCCCTCGCAGCACAAGTTCAGGAAGAATGCTAATGCCGAGCCCCTTCTCCACCATGGCCATAATGGCATAATCATCACCAAGCGTATATTTGATATCCGGCTTGATCCGGGCCTTCACCAGCATCCGGTTCACATCATAATCGGAACCTTGGCTTGGCATAATAAACGGTTCATTCTCAATCTGGGACAATGAAATAGAGTCCTCCGAACTGAGCGGATGTTCCAAGGGCAGCAATACAAGCATCGGGTCTTGATGCAGAGGAATCGCATCGAATGTATCCGACGTTGGAAGTGACAAGAACCCGCAATCAATCTTGCCCTCCGCGATCCAATCCTCGATTTCCCGGTAATCTCCTTCGACCAAACGAATCTCGATATGGGGATAATCCCGCTGAAAATCCTGAATAATCCCCGGCAGCCAGTGAACACCGACACTGGTGAAGGTACCGATGTGAATGGTTCCCAGCTCGATTCCATGAATGGAAGCTACCTGCTGTTCCAAATGTTCGTTCCATTTCAATATTTCCCGTATCGTCTTCAGCATCTCTTCTCCATTGGTTGTCAGCTTCGCTCCTGATCGGTTCCGAATCAGCAACGAGAAACCAAACTCATCTTCCAGGCTGCTGATCATATGGCTGACACCGGACTGGGTAAATCCCATCACTTCGGCGGCTTGGGTCAAGCTTCCGAGCTCGACAACCTTTAATAAAACTTTGAATTTATTAATACTCAAGGGAATTCCTCCTGATCATTTATACATGAATTTTACTCATATTTATTATTAGAAACATTCGTTTTACTTGTCTATTGTACGTGAGTATACTGATTCTGTTCAATCACTTGAAGGAGGAAATAGAACTTGAAACCGCTGAAGGCCGATCTCATGATTTTGTTCATCACCATTTGTTGGGGCTCGTCCTATCTTTTTATGAAAATGGGACTGGATTCGCTCGGAGAGTTTAATTTGATAGCCCTACGCTTTGGATTGGCCTTTATACTTGCAGGCGTGATTTTTCTCCCCCGCATGCGCCAGGTTAACGTAAAGACGATTCGATATGCCATGCTTCTAGGCTTTATATTATTTATCATGTTCACCGCGCTTACCTTCGGTCTGAAGACCACGACAACATCCAATGCCGGATTTCTGGTCAGTCTAACGGTGGTGTTTGTCCCCTTATTACATACGTTTCTATTTAAGAAAAAAATAGAGAACAAAGTGGTTGTCAGTATTGTGCTAGCCTTAACGGGCATTGCACTGTTAACCATCCAGCTTCCTTTTACATTTAAGATCGGTGATCTGTTCTGCATCGCAGCCGCATTATGTTATGCGCTTCATATCAATATGGTAAGCACTGCCGCACAGAAGGTCGATACGCTAAGCCTTGGCATCCTGCAGCTTGGATTCACCGGATTGTATGCGTTCATCTCGTCTCTGCTCTTTGAAGCTCCAGTATGGCCAAGCACGACCAACTCGTGGATTGCAGTCCTTGTTCTTAGCGTGGTGTGCACCGCGGTCGGGTTCATCGTTCAGACAATTGCCCAAAAATATACGACGGCTACCCGGACGGGACTTGTATTTTCTCTGGAGCCTGTATTCGCGGCGCTGGTCGGATTCTGGTTTGCTCACGAGATCCTGAATTCCAATCAATATTTGGGTGCTGCCCTAGTATTTCTTAGCGTTGTTATATCGAGCGTTAATGTAAACATGAGGAGTCGCTCTAGTTCCGTTCCAATGGAGCCGTATTCTGCTGAATTCAAGTAAAAAAAAGCTTGACTAATCCCCCAAAAATATATATCTTTATATCACGGCTTAACTGATAACGATATCAGTTATGCAGGAACGTGATTAAAGGGGAGTAGCTGACACAACAAAGTCGTCATTCCGGGAAATTTCCCCGGCTTTGTTGGCAACGATACGTTGTTTGCGAGACCTTTACCACACACTCTGTGGTGAAGGTCTCTTTTTGATTAAGAGGGGCCTTCACCTGCCGGTGGAGGTCCTTTTCTTTTGTGCCTTCAATTAAATAACTGGGAGGAATTGGTATGGAGCTTTTATTGGAGTATGGGTGGGTACTGTTGGTGCTCATCGCACTGGAAGGGTTGCTCGCAGCAGATAATGCGCTGGTCCTTGCCATTATGGTAAAGCATTTACCTGAGGAGCAGCGTAAAAAGGCTTTATTTTACGGATTGCTCGGAGCGTTTGTATTCCGCATCGGATCGCTGTTCTTAATCTCGTTCCTGGTTGATGTATGGCAAGTGCAAGCCATTGGCGCACTCTATCTTCTCTACATTTCGATCAATCACACATTGAAACATGTGATCAAAGGCAAGAAACCGACGGAAGACGCCAAGCCTCTACCGAACAAACCCAAGAAGCAATCCGGCTTCTGGATGACCGTCTTCAAAGTCGAAGTTGCAGACATCGCGTTTGCGGTAGACTCGATACTTGCAGCCGTAGCACTGGCTGTGGCACTGCCTCCAAGCGGTCTGGCGAACATCGGCGGCCTGGACGGAGGTCAATTCATCGTCATCTTCCTGGGAGGATTCATTGGTCTGATCATCATGCGTTTTGCGGCATCCTACTTCGTGAAGCTGCTGCAGCAGCGCCCCGGGCTTGAAGTGGCGGCATTCCTCATTGTCGGTTGGGTAGGGGTCAAACTTGCCGTCATTACCCTTGCGCATCCCGATGTTGCCCTTATCGACCATCACTTCCCTGAGA
The DNA here is from genome assembly GCF_056173265.1 of Paenibacillus sp. QJM3NY_38. Classification (NCBI taxonomy): domain Bacteria; kingdom Bacillati; phylum Bacillota; class Bacilli; order Caryophanales; family Paenibacillaceae; genus Paenibacillus; species Paenibacillus sp. QJM3NY_38. The sequence goes on along the minus strand of NZ_CM149665.1, from coordinate 3,297,334 downwards.
GCTCGATCTGGAAGGCATCCTTCTATATTGTTCTTGTGCTGATTGCCGTTATCGGATGGTTTAGTTCTTCGAAGGGGAAAGTCCAAGACGAGGACAATGCAATCAAGGAAGTGGAAGACCAGCAACCTGGAAAAACACTTCAAGGGTAAATTCCGATTTTCGATTGGAACAGGACAACGTAACAAACGCAATCAATAGATTGATCCAACAATAGGAAAAGGCGATTTGCTGACGGTGCATAAACCGTTCGCAAATCGCCTTTCTTCCTGCTTATATGGTTAATTGCATATTGTATAAATTCGCATACGCGCCTTGACGTGCAATTAATTCATCATGCGAGCCCTGTTCCTCAATTCCGTCCTCGGATAACACGACGATTCGCTGAGCATTCCGTACCGTTGTCAGGCGATGAGCGATGACAAGCGTTGTGCGATTATTGCTCAACCGTTCCAGCGAATCCTGGACGGCTCTCTCGCTTTCATTATCCAGGGAGCTGGTCGCTTCATCAAATATAAGGATCGGCGGATCCTTCAGGAACACTCGTGCAATGCTGAGCCGCTGCTTTTGTCCTCCGGACAGCTTGACGCCGCGCTGCCCGATATCCGTATCATAACCTTCCGGCAGTGCCATGATGAAATCATGGGCATTCGCTCTTTTCGCAGCTTCGATGATTTCTTCCTCGCTGGCCTCCATTTTGCCATACCGGATGTTATCGAAGACGGTTCCCGCAAACAAATATACATCCTGCTGAACAATCCCAATATGCCTTCTTAACGAGTGCTGCGTGATATCCCGGATATCGCGTCCATCCAGCATGATGCGTCCTTCACTTACTTCATAGAAACGCGGAATCAACGAGCACAACGTCGTCTTGCCGACGCCGGAGGGACCTACCAGTGCCACATACTCGCCAGGCTTGATGTCCAGCGATACCTGTTTCAGCACATATCCGTAGTTATCTTTATATCTGAAGCTGACGTTCTGAAATGTGATATTCCCCTGAACCTGCGTGATCACTGCAGCATCAACGGAATCCTCGATATCCGGCTCTACCTCCAGAATCTCCATGAACCGGTCGAATCCCGTGATACCCTCCTGGTACAGTCTGGCGAAATTAACGAGTCTCTGGATCGGTTCGATCAGAATGCCAATACACAAGAAAAAAGTGAGCAAATCCGCCAGTTCCAGGGAGGCATCCACGATTGCGGCTCCGCCAAACACAATGACCGTTATGGTAATGAGTTGTGTAAACCCAACCAACCCTTCGTAAAAGTAGGTTTCACTCTTATACCCTTCCCTTCTGCTGTCAACGAATCGCTCATTAGCGTAAGCGAACTTTTTCCTTTCTACGTGTTCGTTCGTAAACGACTTCACCACACGGATACCCGATAGAGAATCCTCCACCTGAGCGTTGATATCCCCGATTCGGTCCTTGCTAACACGCAGCGCCACATTCATCTTCTTATTAAAATAAAAAGCAAACACGGCCATGACCGGCAGAAAGAGAAACACAATCAGGGTAAGCTTCACGTCAATATACATTAAGATGATGAATGCACCCAGGAACTTCAGAACGGAAATGACAATATCTTCGGGTCCATGGTGATACAATTCGGTTAGCGACAGAATGTCATTGGTGGTACGTGTCATGAGCTGCCCTGTTTTATTCTCATCATAGAAACCAAAAGACAGCTTCTGAAAATGGTCAAACAGCTCCCGTCTCATGTCACTCTCCATATAAGCTCCCATCATATGTCCTTTATAGGAGATGAACATATCGCAGAAAGTATGAATAAGCACCATGGCCAGCATGACAGCACCCACTGCATAGATTTGATTCAGCGGATTCGGGGAATTCCCTTCCAACACGTTGATGGTGATATACCTTATACACAGCGGAAGCATCAGTGTTATTGCCGAAACAACAAAAGCACATGCCAAGTCAGCAAATAATAACCCCAGATAGGGTTTATAATAGGACAAAAACTTCTTGGTTCGTGAATTCAAATATATCTCCTCCATAATGTCGGAGGGTTACATGTTCATATCCCTCCAAACTTGATTCATGATGTAATCCATCGTTTTTCTCATCCTAAACACCCTTCCTTTTACTTGATGATTCCATCATACCCAAAAACGTCACAACCGCGGAGTGTAAGAATCATTTATACTCAAAAAATCCCCTAAGGGCATAAAAAAAAGCAAGCATGGATCATAACCAAGCTTGCCTTTCGCATATTTATGCTTTACCGATTCCAACGTTCGTTAAGCAGCTCACCATTGATGGCAGCCGCTGCCATGGCTCCCATCGAAGCGGCGGCTATGGCCTGATACATTTCCGTGGCTGCATCACCGGCGCTGTAGACGCCAGGCACACTCGTTTTACCGAAGGCGTCAATGACCACGCTTCCGGCTTCATTGATATCACATCCGATGGCGGACGGCAATTCAGAGCCGGAGACCAGTTTAGGTGCGAAAAAGATGCCTGTGCAAGGAATGATCTTTCCATCCTCCAGCTCGACTTGCCGGACCATACCCTCGTTCGATTCGATGCGATGAATCGGGGAGCTGAATACGGGGATGTCATGCTCCTTCAACTCTTGGCGCTGTTCATCCGTCAGTTCATCCGGTCCATGGGTACAGATCGTATAATGATCTGTCCAACCTGCAATGACTTTGGCAAAGTGCACTGCACCCGCACCCTTGGCAATCACAACAAGCGGCTGATCCCGCAGTTCCCATCCATCGCAATATGGACAGACGAAGGCGCTTTTTCCATAAACGTCTGCCAATCCGTTAATATCCATTGGGCTATCTTTCTTCCCGACGGCAAAGAGCAGCTTTTTACCGCGAAATACCGTCCCTTGTCCTGTTGTAATTTGAAAATCGCCATCAACACCTGTGACCGATGCGGCAGTATCCTCTACGAAACGGACAGAAGGATACGCGCTAATCTGTTCCCTTGCGATGCGCCGAAATTCGGATGGGCTGACACCGTCTCGGGTAAGAAAACCATGAGTCTCGCGGGTAACTCTATTACGCGGCTTCCCTTCATCGATCAGCACCACATCTTTTCTCGCTCTCCCCAATACCAACGCAGCATTCAAGCCTGCCGGCCCCCCGCCAATAATAAGGACATCATGCAATTGCTCACTCATTTATACCAACACCTTTCCGGATCTTTAATATCCATAATGAGAACGCAAGAAGACATGACTTCTTGTTTATTTCTCCATGCCCAAGGAAGATTTCCATGGACAAATATTATTATAGACTTATGATATCCATTATAGACAGGCCAAGTCCATATTGCAACTCGAATTGTTATTTTAATTTACGAAGCGAAAATAACCTCAGCCATTCGTAACCTGAACGGTTTCCGCAATTAAACGCTGTAGATCATGCATTCGATTGGGCGTGGCCAAGCTGGAATGGGTTAACATATCGCACAAGGCAACAAGATCCTCAAGCTTGGATAGGATTTTCCAGTGATCATGCAGGACCGCTCCTTCCTCACGATATGCACGAATAAAGTTCTTTTCAAATACAGATCCTTCGCGTTCGTATCGAAGCATATTGGCTATATCTACGTATCGGTTCCATGAAAAAGCGTCCTCCCAATCAAGCACTGCCGAAACCTCACATCCTCCAGCACCATTTTGCATTAATATATTTAAACCGTTATAGTCCGAGTGAACAAGCACGGGCGTATCTTCTAGCTCCGACAATAAATGACTGTACGTTCGACTGAAGGACCATACCGATTGAGCCAGCTCTTCCCCGAGCCATTAGCCGCATGGATCCTGAAAGAGGCTTTGTTCAATAAATGCGAGAAACCGTTCCCCGTCCATCCTCGTCGGATCCTGGACTTTCATGTCCCCATTGAAGAATCCGGAATCCGTAAATGTGTGCTTGTGTATGTTGGCGAGAATGCGTCCAGCGGAGGCTGCAGCGGCAATGAGATCCTGCTCGCTTCCGCCCTGCATCACGTCACGAAGAAGATCGCCTTCCTTCCACTCCATTACCGCCCATGGCTTATCGAATACCCTGCAGCTCGTATCTGCATAGATATAATCGGCAACAGGTACGGTTTGACGAACCCTTTGAATGATAGCCAGTTCTTTTTTCGCAATCTTCAGGCCTTTCCTGAACAAACGCAGCACGTAAGGTTCTGCACTGCCTTCCAGACGAATTTTGTAGTTGGTGTTGCTAAGTCCGGTACCGATCCGTTCAGCGGCTACTACTTTTTTACGGGGAAATACGGGTGTAATCATGTCATGAATTTGTGTGATGTCTAGTTACATCGGCGGCACTGTGCGTTCCCATCCCTCTTTCATCTCGATGCCCTCCTATTATAATTTTTTTTGAGTTGACCATGCAGTAATGCCGTTACCACTATTTATAGTTTACATATTCTAATGTGATATAGGAATTATCTTCATAGATAAGGAGAGTGATGTAATGGCAGCAAGCTTTAACCATTCATCTAAAGCACAGGGCGTATCCGTTATTACCTGCACCAATCGCCCCAATTATATAAAAAACCTGTTCCACAATTTCACTAGACAATCTCACCCCAAAAAAGAGCTTATTATCGTTATCAACGATAGTTCAATCGCACTCTCTCCTTACCAACAGCTGGCCAATAAGCCTCGAAATATACAAATTTATCGCATGCCCGAACATGTCACTCTAGGTGCGTGTCTAAATTACGCTGTAAGCAAAACGAGATACGGCATCATTGCCAAATTCGATGACGATGACTATTACGCCCCTCATTACTTGTCGGACAGCCTGAAGTCATTAAGAAGATCGAACGCCGATATTATAGGGAAACGCGCACATTATATGTATTTAAAAGGCTCCAAAACTCTAATTCTACGTTTTCCTAACGATGAAAATCGCCCCGTAACCCAACTGCCGGGTGCTACGCTCATGTTTAAAAAGAACGTCCTTAACCAAGTACGATTTCCAAATCGAAACGTCGGTGAAGACGATCTTTTTTGCATGAGAAGCAAGCGTAAGGGCTACAGGATCTATTCCGGTGATAAGTATAATTTTGCAGCAGTACGAAGGAAGAATTCATCAAGCCATACGTGGGTGATCAGCGATAAAGAACTTACCGACAAGCACCCTAAAGTTCCGAATGTAAAAGACTACAAAACATTCGTTCAGAGGAAATCCGGAGGCGATCACACTTGACGAAAAGGTCATTATCTCCCTCACAGCCTACTGTATCGATCATAACCTGTACCAAAAGACCGGAATGCCTGCACAATCTGTTAGAAAATTACGCCAGACAGAATTACAGGCACAAAGAGTTAATCATCATATTAAATCATGACAGCCTAAGACTATCGGAAGTTCAACAGGCAGCCAAACCATATCGTAACGTGAGAATATATAGGAAGCCAGCTGAATTATCGCTCGGCAGCTGCCTCAATTTTGGTGTAAAGGTCGCTAAGCACAGCATCATTGCTAAATTTGACGACGATGATTATTACGCTCGCGATTATCTGAAGGATAGCGTCGGTCTCATGATCAAGACTCGTGCTGATATTGTAGGAAAAAGGGCTCACTTCATGAAGCTTGCCGGTCAAAAGGATCTTCTGTACCGTTACCCCAACATGGCCAATCGATGGGCCCCCCTTGTTCAAGGGGCGACCATTCTGGTTAAGCGGCACGTATTCAATCAAGTATCGTTTCCGAACCAAAATCGCAGCGAGTGCGTCAAATTTTGTGCTGATTGTATAACTCGTAACTTTAGGATATATTCCGGTAGTCCCTACCATTTCATAGCGAACCGAAGACGGAACTCCAAGAATCACACCTGGATCATAAGCGACAAGAAGCTATTAACTCAACATGTAAAAAAGCTGAAAGTAGATAACGCTAAGAATTTCGTAAGCAAAGGTTAGACCCAGCATCCATTATTTAATATACCGAAGCTGAAGAATGGTGACTCGAGCCTTCCCATAGAACCGGAGAGCTCGAGTCATTCATATAAACCGAGAGCCATCTCTAAAATAGGCAGCACGCTCCCCAGCGGTACATATCAAATATTAGGAATCACCGGCTGCGCCTGCTTGGTCATCCCCGATCACAAGATCGTTGCCGTCCGGATCTTCTTCCCTCGCTCAATGATTCCCAAGCTCTCTTGGCAAATTTAAGCTTGTACACCTTGCACCTGCATGTCACAATAAACTAGAGACTGTCAGCATAGACCTATTCATCTATATAGTTTTGCTTACAAGTTCTCAGCTGCCCCTGCAACTACAGCGAGGTGGTCGCACAATCAACCTATTTTTGAATGGGAGGACCGTAATCATGAAAACGATGAAGCTTGGAAGCAGTTCACTGGAAGTACCTGTTGTAGCCGTGGGTTGCATGCGTATAAATTCGCTGGAAAAAGCGGAAGCCGAGCGTTTCGTATTATCCGCACTGGAGGAAGGCGCTAACTTCTTCGACCATGCCGACATATACGGCGGCAGAGCTTGCGAGGAAATTTTTGCAGACGCGATACATATGAATGCAGAAGTCCGCGAGAAGATCATTCTGCAATCCAAATGCGGGATTCGTCAGGGCATGTTCGATTTCTCCAAAGAGCATATCTTGAATTCCGTCGATGGTATCCTGAAAAGACTCAAAACCGAGTATCTCGATGTACTCCTTCTGCACCGTCCCGATGCGCTGGTTGAGCCTGAAGAGGTGGCTGAGGCATTCGATAAACTCGAAAGCTCCGGTAAAGTGCGTCATTTCGGCGTATCCAACCAGAATCCGATGCAGATCCAGCTGCTGAAAAAAGCAGTGAAGCAGCCGCTCGTGGCCAACCAGCTGCAGCTTAGTATCACGAACACCACCATGATTCAGAGCGGGATCAACGTCAATATGGAGAATGACGCCGCGGTTAACCGTGATGGCAGCGTACTGGATTTCTGCCGACTTCACGATATTACGATTCAGCCTTGGTCTCCTTTCCAATACGGGTTCTTTGAAGGCGTATTCCTTGGAAGCGACAAGTTCCCTGAGCTTAATCAGAAGATCGATGAGATTGCGGAAAAATACAACGTAACCAACACTACGATTGCCATCGCATGGCTTCTTCGTCACCCTGCACACATGCAGCCGATCATCGGGACGATGAATATCAGTCGTTTGCAGGACTGCATTAAAGCTGGCGATGTAACGCTCACCCGCGAAGAATGGTATGCCATTTACCGTGCGGCGGGCAACATCCTTCCTTAAGCCCATTACCATTACAAAACAGCCTCCTATCGTCTATGATAGGAGGCTGTTTTCATTATATTGCCGCGTTTTTTGAAGATGATGATGGTTTGCGCTTGTTCACCGTGCTTAGACAAACAGGGATCATCACCAGTGACAGTAAACCTCCTGCAATGGAAAGCGTACCATAACTGGTATTGGCAACCACCATACCGGATAAAGCGCCGCCCGATGCTCCCGCCAAAGCAATCAAGACATCCACTGTTCCCTGCGTTCTGGCGCGGGCGGATGGATGGGTTGCATCGATGATGAGCGCCGTTCCGCTGATAAAACCAAGGTTCCAACCCAGCCCCAGCAGAGCCAGCGCCGTTATGATCAGCGCCATGGATTCGGCGGGAGCCGCAGCGGCTAGAATCCCGGAGCTCAAGAGCACGACGCCCGAAGCGATGGACATGCTGATGCGGCCGATTTTATCGACAAGAAAACCTGTGATTAACGAGGGCAGGTACATCGCTCCGATATGAATGCCAATCACCAAACCTACCGCTCCTAGATCATGTCCATGATGTTTCATATGGACAGGCGTCATGGTCATGATTGAGACCATGACCACCTGAGTCAATATCATCACGCAGGCTCCAACCATGATCCCCCGTTTGTTTCGTTTTGATCCGTTCACCGTGCCGGCAGAAGAATCACCGGAAATTTTCATTCTAGCTTCCTCAATTGCTTGGGCTATCGCATAAGGATCCGGGCGCAGGAATAATAGCAGGATCATGCCTGCCAGAATAAAAGCCACGGACGCTAAAATAAATGGTCCGGCCAAGGCAGGAATCCCGAAGGATTCGGCAACGTTCCCCATAACCCCCACCAGATTCGGACCCGCAACGGCACCGAAGGTGGTGGAAACCATCGCCATGCTGACCGCTCCTGCACGCTGTGAAGGTTTAGCCAAATCCGTACCTGCATAACGAGCTTGCATATTCGTTGCGGTACCTGCACCGTATATCAACAACGAGGCGAACAACAGATAAATATTATGATAAACGGCAGCCAATATAACTCCGATCGCGGCAATTCCACCCGCCAGGAATCCGGCAGCCAGACCCGGCCCTCTTCCATAGCGCTGGGTAAGCCGACCAATATACCAGGCACCCAGTGCGGAACCGACCGTGATAAGAGCAACAGGGATTCCTGCATAGCTGTCCGTCTTGAGCATATCCTGCGCCAGAAGCGCACCGACCGTCAATCCTGCGGCCAGACCAGCCCCACCGAATATTTGCGAGAGGATCACAACGATGAGGGTTTTCTTATACAGCTTGTTCTGCAAGTCGGGCGAATCGATGTAAGATTGAATATGGGATTGCCGCTTCGTGTTGGTTTCAGCAATATCCTGATCATGGGACATGGACATTCTCCTTTCATGTGCTACCAATCAGAATACCATAAACCTTCCTACGATAAGAGGAAAATTTCATTTGTCTGTCCATATAGAGTCTGCCAACCGCGTAGAGTCCGGAAACCGGCTCGCCATTTGCATTCAGTACCCGCCCAGATAGATCAGTTTGTAATCCGCCCAGCATTTCCCACTTTCTGCAAATTGGTATCGCGTATAACACATGCCGCTTTCATATCGTGTATGCCTTCCCTGTACTGCAAACCTGTTTCACATCAAAAAAAGTGAACCCCATGTGGATAAGGGTTCACTCCTATTGTCAGCGTATTTGCGTTTCGTTCCTTTTATCCTGTCCGTTCCTCCGCTTCCGCAGCCAATTTCAAGAGTTGATCCCTCACTCTCACAACTTCGCCAATGATCAGAAGCGCCGGATTCTTCACGTTCATTAGAAGAGCGATCTTGTGGATGGTTCCGAGCGTTCCCGTTATGGTTCGCTCCTCTGCCCGAGTCCCCTGTTCAACGATAGCTACGGGAGTCGAGAACGGCTTGCCATGAGCGAGCATCTCCTTGCAGATATCGTTCATTCTGCTGACGCCCATGTATACCACAAGCGTATCCACACTGTGAGTCAGCAAGTCCCACCTGACGCCCCGCTCATTTCCATGGCAGCTCGTTCCGCTGACAAAAGCTACCGAAGTGCTGGCTCCACGGTGGGTCAGAGGTATCCTTGTGGAGGAGGCTGCGCCCAAAGCCGAGGTAATGCCGGGCACGATCTCGAAGGGAATGCCTCGTGCAGCCAATTCGCACGCCTCTTCGCCGCCTCGTCCGAAGATCAGCGGGTCACCTCCCTTAAGCCGGACGACATCGTGACCTGCAAGGGCAAAGTCTATCATGTTCTCGTTAATCCTCTCCTGTGGAACGGAATGGCTGCCCGGTGCCTTACCGCAGTATACGAGCAAAGCATCCTTCTTCGCGTAACTCAACAGCTCATCGTTCACCAGTCGATCGTACATAATGACGCCCGCTTCCTGAATACGCCGAAGGGCTTTCAGCGTGATCAGCTCCGGATCTCCCGGACCTGCGCCAACAATATACACCATGCCCGGCCTCATCGTCTTTTATCGACCGGAACCGCTGTCGCCTCCATAACTCTGAGTCCATGATGGACCTTCCCAATCGGGTTAACCTCGCTGCGCTTTCCGAATCCGAAATGGGATAAGTGCAACATCGCCCCGGTAAATACCGCTCCGCCAATAAAATTACCTATTAATACGGGGATTTGGTTCCAGAGCCACCAATCGGCCATGCTGACATCCGCCCCGAGCATCATGCCCGCCGGTATCACAAACATATTTACCACGGCATGCTCGAAGCCTTGACCGAAAAAGACCAGGATGGGCAGCCACATCGCAACGATTTTCCCTATCGTTGAGCTTGACGTAAACGCCATGACAACGCCTAGCGTCACCATCCAGTTGCAGAGCATAGCCTTGATCACCACCAGCAGCATGCCGCTCACGCCCAGCGCCTTATAGCCGATTGTCTTTGTTTCGCTGGTGTCGATGATCATCTGAACAAGCGGATGACTCATATCCGTCCCCATCCTGGTCGCGGTAAGTGTATAGAGCCCCCCATAAATCAGACAGCCTATCACATGTCCGAGAATTACCCATCCGTAATTCGCAAGCATAGAGGCACCTGAAGCCTTCTTTTGCAGGACGGTTAAAGGCAAGAGTGCGAAGCTTCCAGTTACCAGCTCTAAGCCCAGCAGTACAATCATCACAGAGCCAACCGGAAACAGGAGCGCGCCTACCATCGGTATATTCGTTTGGTCCGAAGCGGAAAAAGCCAGCGTGGTGGCGCACGCCAGGATGGCGCCCGATAACATGCCGCGGATGAGCATCTGCGAAGTCTTCAGCCGGGCTTTCGCGGCTCCGGCCTCGATCATGTCATCCATTACCTGATTCGGTTTCACATAATCCATCTCGTGCACCCCCTCTAATGAATCAATCACTCACATTATGAAATGCCTCTGAAATTCCAGCAATTCAGTAACTGGTTTGCGTCAAGCCGTACGATCCTGCAGGTAAATCGCGCCGCTTACCGGATCAACTTCAACCTGATAGGTGTTAACATTACCCGTATCCGGCTCTTGAACCCGCCCGCTGCATAGATCGATCTTCCAATCATGCAGCGGACAATGCACCTGCTTCCCGCACACCATTCCCTCCGAAAGCTTTCCTCCTTTATGCGGGCACTTGTTCTCCACAGCCAGAATATCCCCATCCGATAAACGGAACAGCGCGATTTCCGTTCCGCCGACTTCAATGGTCCTTGAGCCTTTATGATCAATTTCGTTTACATATCCTACATGAAGTTTCGTCATCATTGGATTCCCCCTATTTCGTCACTGGTTCAGCATCAGGCAAAGGCACGAAGTTTTTACGAAGCCCGCTGTCCGACGTAATTTCCTTCCATGGATCCTGCTGCTTGCTTAAAGCCAGCTTTATTCTCGAGAAGAGCGCGACGCGGTCCTCTTTCTTCTCTAATGCTTTTTTCACATGGTCCAAGCCTACTCGCTCGATCCAAACCGATGTACGCTCATTCCACTGCGCGTTTTCCCGATAGTATTGGATAAATGCCCCGGCCCATTCGAGCACCTCATCTTCCGTTTTCACGATGCACAATAACTCCGTAGCCCGAACATGAACGCCTCCATTGCCGCCGACGTGCAGTTCCCATCCACCATCAATCGCTACGACTCCAAAATCCTTGATGGTCGCTTCTGCGCAATTTCTAGGACATCCGGAAACCGCAAGTTTCACTTTGGCTGGGGTGCTCAGCCGCTCAAACTCTTTCTCCAAGCGTACGCCCATGCCTATGGAATCCTGGGTGCCGAATCGGCAAAACGTGGACCCTACGCAAGTTTTAACCGTACGGAGAGCTTTACCGTAAGCATACCCGGAAGGCATATCAAGCTCCTCCCACATCTTCGGCAGATCCTCCTTCTTGACGCCAAGCAGGTCGATCCGCTGTCCGCCTGTAATCTTAACCATCGGCACATCGAATTTTTCCGCAATCTCCGCGATTTTCTTTAGCTCCGACGGAGACGTCACACCGCCATATATTCTGGGAACAACGGAATACGTGCCATCCTTCTGAATGTTGGCATGATAACGCTCGTTCGTGAAGCGGGATTCCTTCTCATCCACGTAGGTCTCTGGAAACAGCATGCCCAGATAGTAGTTCAAGGATGGCCGGCATTTAGAACATCCCTCCGGATTCTCCCATCCCAGCACATTCATCACTTCTTTGACGGTTCCAAGTCCAAGACGGGTAATTTCTGCGATAATTTCATCCCGTCCTAGCGAAGTACACCCGCATATCCCTTCTTTTACGGGTTCCCCTGCTGCATCTCCGGCGTATAACTGAACTAGTCCCTCAACAAGAGGTTTGCAGCCGCCGCAGGATCCCGATGCTTTTGTACAAGCTTTAACGGAAGCAACGGTGTTGCAATTTTTCGTGAGAATGGCATCTTTTATCGTTTCTTTCGACACACCGTTACAACCGCAAATGATCTCATCATCCGCTAGCTGAGCCAGCCGCTGTTCCGTCGATACAGCACCGGCGTTACCCGTAAAGCCTAACAGAAGCTCCTTCTCCCGGCCCTTGATGGATTCGCCGCTTTTCATGAGCGAGAACAGCTTTGGCCCATCTCCCGTATCGCCGAACATAACAGCTCCGATGAGCTGGTCATCGCGGATGACAATTTTTTTATATACACCTTCAACTTCGTCCTGGTACCGCATCGACCTGGATCCTTCCGGGTCTGCAAAATGACCTGCCGAGAATACATCTACACCGGAGATCTTCAATTTGGTAGATAGTACGGACCCGCCATAACCACTTGTCTCCACACCTGCCAGATGCTTGGCGAGCACGGCTCCCTGCTCGTAGAGCGGAGCGACAAGCCCATACGCAATCCCACGATGCTCGGCGCATTCACCGACCGCGTAGATCCCCGCGATGCTCGTCTCCATATAGTCGTTCACGATAATTCCCCGGTTGACTTCAATGCCCGCGGATTGTGCCAGCATGACGTTGGGCTTGATCCCGACAGCCATGACGACCAGATCCGTTTCAACGCGCGTCCCATCCGTGAAGCGAAGCTCCTTGACCCGCTTTCGGCCCACAATGACCTCTGAATTTTTACTAAGCAGGAACTTCATGCCTTGGGCTTCCAATTTCAGCTGCAGCATTTTCGCTGCGGTCTCATCTAATTGCCGTTCCATTATATAGGGACTAAGATGAACCACCGAAACATCCATCCCGAGATGGAGCAGCCCTCTTGCTGCTTCAAGACCAAGCAATCCTCCGCCGATGACCACGGCTTTCTTATATTTTTTGGAAGTCTCCACCATAATCTCGCAATCCTTAATATCCCGAAAGGCGATAACTCCCTCCTTGTCTGCGCCAGGCAGAGGAAGCATAAACGGATTCGAACCGGTTGCGATGATCAATGAATCATACTCGGCCGCAGTTCCTTGATCGGAGTACACTTTACGGTTCTTGGTATCGATCCGGGTTACGGTGTGGCCGGTATATAGATGGATGTTATTCTCTTTGTACCAATCCCAATCGTTGATTATAATTTCCTGCATGTCGGCTCCGCCTGCAAGAACGGAAGACAGCATAATCCGGTTGTAATTCGGATGCGGCTCAGATCCGAATATCGTGATTTCATACGCCTCAGGCGTAAGCTTAATCAAATGCTCGATTGCCCTTACCCCTGCCATACCATTCCCGATCATTACTAACTTCTTTTTTGTCATGGTTTGCGCTTCCCTCCGTCTAACACCTTTGAATATACTTGTTGATTCATCAGAAGCCTTACAGAAACCAAAATAGCCTGCATTCGCTCCAGTAGAGTAGGCACACTCTTACCGGGAACGAAAGCAGGCTTCTTTGCCGCTAATGGGATACACCGTTGTATCCGGGACATTTTAAAGTTCTTGAGGGAAATATACAATATCCCCGTGCCACCTGTCAACATATTTGACATGAAAGGAAGAAAATTAATTAAATATCGACATCCACCTGTGATATATGTTATATAATTTAACATAATATCTATTTTTACTGACAGCTTATATCTGACGGATATCATTTATGAAAGGAGCGTCAATCCATGCGTTCATTGCTGGTTATCCACCATCCGGTCCCTGCTTCAGAGCGAAGTGACACAGATGCCAGGGCGCTTCTTCCGGAGTTTATCCTTCGTTCTTATGGATACAAGGTCCTCCTTGCCCGAAGTGAGAAGCAAGCGCTGGCTGGAATCATGGAAGCAGACGGAACGGTTCTCCACCTCCCGGTTGCCGCAATCAAATCGTGGTCCAGCACCCTTGAACAACAAAAGCGCGTTCCGGTTCTGTGGTGGTGCAGCGATCATGCCGCTTCTCAATCTCTCGAAGCATGTGAGGATGATGTTATCATTGATGGACTTTTATTCCCCGCCATGAAGGAGCATGAGCTGCATTGGACGCTGCATTTTAGCTCCAAGCATTTTTACGAACGAGAGCAGTGGCATAACGAAAAAACGCAGCTCCTTGCTCGCATTGAAGAGCGTAAATGGATTGATATGGCCAAAGGCATTCTATGCAAGATGAACAATATTTCGGAATCCGAAGCATACGATGTCCTGCGCAAACAGGCGATGAATGAAAGAAAAAGAATGGTGGATGTCGCAACCTCGATCGTCAAGTTGTATCAATTGCTGCAGGAGACCGGTTCAGGAGGTGCAAAAAAATCATGATTCACTTATTAAAAGAAGTCGGTCGCGGCAAGCGGGGCGCGCGTGACCTGACTTACGAGGAAGCGCTGCAGGCTGCAGAATCGATTCTCGGATTGCAGGCAACCCCTGCTCAGATCGGAGCCTTTTTCATTGCGGAACGCATCAAAATGGAAAGCGTGGAAGAATTGGAGGCATTCGTGCAGGTTTGCCGTGAATATGCGGACCGTTCGTTTATACATGAGGGTGTAGACTGTGCAGGACCTTATGATGGCAGAAAGTCATCATTTTTCTCTACCTTAGCCACCGCGTTCGTGCTGGCTGCTGCTGATCTGCCTGTCACTCTGCATGGAACCGCATCACTGCCCCCGAAGTGGGGGATCACATTATCGGATATACTCGCGGAGAAGGGGATATCCGGATCGTTACTGACAAAAGAATCATGCATCCGCGCAGCCCATCAATCTGGCGTATTATATGTACATGCTGAGGAATGGTGTCCCCCGCTTAAGAATCTTCGCCCAATCCGGGAGGAGCTCGGTATGCGGACCGTGCTCAATACGACCGAAAAGTTTGTGGATTACTCCCATTCCCCTTTCCTAACGTTCGGCGTATACCATAACACGGTCTTTGACCGTTTAAGCCGACTGATCCTAAAACTCGGTTATCGGAAAGCGATCATCATTCAGGGAAGTGAAGGCTCCGATGAACTGTTCATTCACCGTCCCACGCGGACTTACCGGGTTGAGAACGGTGAAGCCAGCCTCCATATCATCGATCCGGAAGCGTACGGACTTGATACGCCCGTTCCGGACATAAGCTGGACCCCGTCCGAACAAGCTAACGTTACCTCAGAGGTTCTGCAGGGTAAGGGGAATATCGCTTTTATCTACCAGGTACTGCTGAATGGAGCTGTTCGCTTACACTTGGCGGATAAAGTCAGATCCGTCGAGGAAGGGATTTATACTTGCAAGGCACTGCTGGATTCGGGTAAACCGTGGGAGTTATACGACAAATGGTTGTCCTTGCTTTTAGAGTCTGTCCCACATGATGGTTTGACATCGCCTATCGTCAGACATGTTGCGCATTAATACAGATAGAAACCCGCACCGGGCAAGCGGTGCGGGTTTCATTCATTTAATACCTATTAAACTCCAAATCCAAATCCGAATGCAGAAACGATGATGACCAAGAGAATGAAGAGTACCAGTACTGCTCCAACGGAACCATATCCTCCGCCATATCCACCAACTTCACCCATTGTTCTAACCTCCTTTACTTTGCCGAACACAACATCCTATGCTCGATATTTCAAAGAGCTTAGACTATAGAGAAATAAAATAAAAACAGACTGGCGTTGAGTCAAAATGAATATGGGTTCTTTAGGATAATAACTTATTTCGCAATCATTTTTTTCGCATAGTTCAGCACATCCGATTTGGCGCTCTCCGCCCAAATGCTGTACCGGATCTGCTGCTCTTCATCCACCCAATCCAGGTGATCCCTTCCCTTGGAGTCAGCTGTGTAGACACATTCCACTCCGTTAATGACGATGGTTTCCTTCTTCTCGTTCGGTTTCTTCTGCGGCACAGGCGTTCCGCCCATTGGCTGTTCAGGGACAATATAACTCGCAACGACTTGAAGCTTTACGTTTCCTTTATCAAAATTCAGAACCGCCGCGGACGCTTCATTCGACTTCATGATGTCGGAATATACGAATTTCTCGCCGTTTGCTGCCTTCGCTTTTAATTCCTGCTCAATTTCTGCGTACAAGCTAGACGTTCTTTCAGGACTCTTTAAGTATAAAATCGCGTTCTGGAATGAATAACTCTTCGGCAAGTCAGCAGGCTTGGTAAGCGTAGGAGCGTTCAATGCCTTTGCCTTCGCCACATAGTCCGCATACTTGGTATGAACAAAGCCTATAGACGTAAAGTAAATGTCATCTAACCGGTTATATTCCTGGTCCGCAACATAATACGCAACCATCTGCCCTGCTTTAAGTTTGTTACTGAGCTCCTTGATTCGATCATCATACGAAACGGATGTCTTCTCCGGTTTGGCAGTAGAAGCCGCTGCTTTCGTCTGCGGAACAGACGTACTTGCAGTGCTTGCTGCATAAACATTCGCGGAACCGATCATCATCGTTGCTGCGAGAAATAAAGCGACCTTCATCTTGTTTTTCATCATGATACAATTCGTGCTCCTTTCGGCGGTAAGGCCTATTAAAATAGTGTTGAAATACATCTCATATAACACCTTGCCGACAACAAAAGGGACATTTTGTAAAAAATAGTGAAAAAGCGTTTATTCCGAAACAAGACCGGCTGCAATCTTCGCAAACTCATCCTTGGATAGCGGATCCTTTGGATCATCCGTAATTATATATAGCACCTCTTCACTGTCGCTTAACCAAGTCAAGCTGCGCGTTTCATTTGTCTGATCGGCAGAAAAAATCATTTCTTTCCCATTTACCGTCAGTTTTACGGCTTGATTTGTGAGCACTCCAGCTTTTGGGCCCTTCTCTCGTGCAAAAGCTAAAATCCTGATCCGATTATCGCCTTTACGATATTCCATTCCTGTAGAGGCAATCTTGAACCAAGGAACAATTTTATAGTACAGTCCCTGTTCTTCATCCGACTTCTCCGCCTGCTCTTTAAGTTCTTTTAGAAGACTTTCGTACCCCGGTGTTCCCCACACGGGTTCGTTTCTAATTTGAATCCGTCCAAAATCAAATCGATACCCTTCGGGTACATAATCAGGTTTTCGAAGTAGGGGCGCATCCTTCTCCTCAATTTCTTTTGCCAGTTCTTGATAATTCGGATGCTTTGTCGCCATATAAAAATAGTTCAGTGGATATTTTCTGGTTGATGAAGTCAGATGCTGATCCTTGATATAATATACAGCCTGTTCTCCGGGCTTTAACCTCTTGCTCAGCTCTTCTTCCGTCTCTTTTTTACGTTTGGCGTTATATTCCGACTCGGAGTATTTCCATGGCTTTATGGTAGACAGAATAACTTCGCCTTCCTTGTTCTTGATCTGAATCAGGTATTGGCTTGCATAAGCGCTAATTGACGAAAGAATCAAAATCGCAGTAAGCATCGCAATAATCAACGTTTTCTTACGATTGCCGGCATTTCTTCCTTGTTTCTTCTGGTGAATTTGACGCACCTTGTGCATGATGGCGGGGGTCACGTCCACCTCTTCTTCCACGGAGTGCAGTTCCATGCCTCTCAGAATTCGATCTTGGTCCGATTGTCCCGAATCTCGCATAACTCCGTACCCCCCTTCTCCTGAATCAGCTTGATGACTTTCTGTTTCATCCGAGCATACTTTTTCTTCACTGCACTGAGATTCTTATCCAGAATCTGTGCAATCTCCGTGAATGGTTTATCTTCGAACACCCGCAGCACGAGCAGATTCCGCTCCTCCACCGAGAGCTTGGTCATGGCATATTCCAGCGGTTCGCTGAACCACCTGCGCTCCAGCGTCTGTTCCACGCTATCAGCATAACCTGCCGGTTTGATGAGTCGGTTCACTCGCATGCGAACTTGTCTCTTGCGAAGCAGATTAAGACAATGATGATAGGCAATCTTGTATAACCATGATGAGAACGATACCTTCGCTTCATAGGTATGAAGCTTGGTGAACGCTTTGATGAAGATATCCTGGACGGCATCCTGCGCGTCCTGCTTGCAGCCGAGCATCCGGCAGCAATATATGTAGATCTGTTTTTTGTACGTTTCAACGATAGGCTCGAAACAATCGACCTCACCGGCCTTAACGCGCCTCACGCACTCCTCTATCGAATCCAATTCGAAGACGCACCTCCGCGTAAATCTAATTTACGTTTGTATAACACCTCTTCTGCCCAAAAAGGGACATCTGTAACATATATAAAAAAACAACTCATACCTCAAGTATGAATTGTTTTAATGTAATGTCGATCTTTTCTTTTATCAGTAACGAGGTCTTCGAACGTCTGGATGATCCCACATCTCGCTTATATACCTGAGGGCATATGCTCCTGCCATAAAATATATTTTTAATTATATATCTTATCATCTAAGATGAAATCACAGAAATCAATTGATGGGTGAAGAGATCTCGGCCCAAAATGCAGTACAAAAAAAGGAGGTTATTCGCAATGTCCAACATCCAGGAAAATCGCAAGGTGCTAGAGGAGCAGGAAGGACGCATCATTAGACAAACGATTGCCGATATGGAATCGGCATTTAATCAACATGACGCCGATGCCTTGGACCGTCACTTTACCCAAGACTCCACTTGGGTCAATGTTATGGGGGAGATGCTCTCAGGCTGGGATCAAATAAATAACGCTCATAAAGTTGTTTTAAAGGGACCGCTTCTTCATTCTTACGCAAAGTATTTCGTTGAAAAACTTGTATTCTTACGCCAGGATGTGGCCATCGCGCATATACGACAGTATCCGGCTACATCGAAGGGGGAACTCATCGAAGACGGACAAGGAAGCCTGGCAATCTATGTGATGCTCAAGGACCAAGACACTTGGCAACTTGCTGCGGGTCAGAATACTTTAATCCAGTTGCACCGTAAAGGATAACCACAATAAGAGTGAGTCTATCATCCATGCAGCATAAACAACAGTTCCCATATGAAAACCCAGATTCTCGATCATAAGATCGGGGACCTGGGTTCAGTGAGTTCATCTATTGGTTCATACGGTTTTGAACGGTTAAACGGTGCAATTTCTTAACTCCGTGGAAACCGTTTTTTTCCGGCGATAAGCAGTCCACCCGCAATCATGACAACCGCCGCGCCGACCCAGATCCATGGATTCGTACCCGCTTCTTCCGCTGCAACCACATCGGCTTCAGCCGCATTCGCTCCATAGAGAATCGCTTGCTCTCCTTCCACCACCTGAACGATATCACGTCCAAACTTCGCATAAAGGAATTCTGCATGCTGTTCATTGTATGGTGTAATGCCAACCTCAACCTTATCACCGACCACACCCGTGTGAGTCACAGTAAAACCCTGTGCGGAAAGCTCTTCTTGACCTGCACCGGCAACATATTCGTCAATCTCCGCTTGTTTGTTAGTCAGACGATCTTCCGCCGCGGAAGCCAAGTGCAAGGTTATTGATACCGCGCTATCCGGCGCAGCCAAGGCAGAACCGGCCCCAACTACGAGCAAAGCGCTCCCCAACAGCAGTATCTTGCCCCAATGCTTCACAGTTACCTTTTTCATATCTCATTACCTCCTGATTTTTCTGTATGATCGATTATGGATCTGGATTCATAACCGGTTCCATGGACCGGGCAATTTGAAGAGCTTCCTCTTGGCTCACAAGACCTGAGATCATAAAGTGAATATGATCTGTGTACCAATGGAGCTGAACATTAGGAACCATCCCTCCGTTGTCTTGAATTGGCTCGCCTCTGATTAAATAGCCTTCGACACCGTTCAAGTCCACTTTTTCATCGAAATGCTGGGGCATATTCACTTTGTCATCTTTGTTTACAAACAAACCGAATGAGCGGTCGCCTGCTGTGTAACTGAATACCGCTTCTGTAGCTGCCTCTTCTTTCGGACCAGTTACCGAAATTTGATGAAGGGAGAAGCCTTCCGGAAGATAGGACGGAATACGAAGCTTATCACCAAAGGCTTGCTCTGCCTCATCATAGCTGCCGAGAATTCGCGGTTCGTTATTCGAAATACCCGGTGGATTCTCGATCGGGGCATCAGGACCAGGATCGTTTAGGACCACAGGGGGCTCCAGTACTACAGTAGGCGCTTTCGGAGATTTAAGGAAGTTAGGCTCAGCGAAAATGAGGAATAATCCGATGAGCGCAGCAGCGACTGCTGTTCCGGCGAACCATGGATACCATCTTTTTCTCGTTCTTCGTTCCTGATTCTCCAACTGCTTTCGTTCTCGCTCTGCAAGCTGCTTCACCTTCACTTGCATATTCGTATCGAAGTGAAGGTTTCCAAACAAGAGGTCATCCGCTTCGTTTTTTATAAGGTCCCGAAGTTGGTCGTCCTGGGATGTCATTGTGCGAGTCCCTCCTTTGCCAGGTATTCGCCTAGAAGCTCTCTTGCCAGGTGAAGCCTCCCGCGAACGGTCCCTTCCGGTGCTCCGGTAGCTTCCGCGATTTCACGAGTTCCCAGGTCAAGATAGTAATACAAGTAAATAACCTCATGATAATGAACCGGCAGTTTGGCAATATATTTAAGAATGGTTGTTTGATCTAGGCGCTCCATGGCTTCCTCCTCCACATTGCGGAGTACGGAGCTTTCCAGCAGCAGCGGGTCCGTCGGTTGCTCTTGTGTCATCTTTAACCCCAGTTTATCCCGGCATGCATTAATTGCAATCTTCGTCAGCCACGTCTTCACACTGCTCTCCCCCCGGAATGATGTCCAATGGCGAAAAGCCCGCAGGAACACCTCCTGGCTAACGTCCTCCGCTAAATGTCGATCCCCCAGGTAGAAGTAGGCTGTACGCAGTATGGAGGTGCCATACTCGTTCATGAATTGCTCCAGCGCCAGGGAGGGCTCAGACGGAAATCTTGATTTGTCGTTAGGGCCGGCCGGCCTTGCCATCTGTTGACCACCTCCATACCCTTTAGACGGCTAAACTCTCCATTCCGCTACATCAATGGCAAAATAAAAATTTAAAAGCTGAAGAATGCCTGACAAGGTAACTAAAAAAACAACCGATCGTAATCGACCGGTTGGGCTTTCCCGCTTGCTATTATTTCAATGATGCCACTGTCCCACCCATCTCAGCAAAGTATCTGCTTTTCTATTCCAGCGTTGAGTTAAACTGAAAGATCAGCTTTTCATTGTCGTCCCTCGCAGCCACAAATTCCTGCACGCGTGAGTCCGAAACATAGTTGTTCATCGTCTTTCTCCAGAATGCTTGCGCCTGTTTATTGCGATCCGTGGCATTCGTCTGGACTTCCCAGCTGCCGGGATGCTTGTCGAACACTTGTGATGCAGCATTCTCCGCAACATGTTTGCCTCGGAAGGGTTTCATAACAAAAAACTCATTCATGTAAAATTCACTGCCATATGTGTATGGCGGGGTTGCTACCAGAGCAAATCCTGCCGGGATGCCATCCACTCGGATCAGGTAAGGAAACAAAATCGTTGGCTTTTCCCACCATATATCAAAAACTTGATTCTGGTCATTCAAGGTTCTTGTGTCATCATCCTCATAGATGCCATATCGATTCGGCTTCCATCCCCATATCCCTGATAAATCATGCAAATACAGCGGATATATATTATTAATGATAAATTTGGTGGAAGAATCGGTTAACTCCACGGTAACTTTCATATGTTCTCCTCCGTTCTAGACGTAACCCAAACTCTTGAAATACTGCATTTTGCTATCTATAAAACCTTCATCAAAATCGGCCATGCCTGCAAACTCCGAATCTTGAAAACATAGACCAAAGAGCCAAAGCTGCCGAATGGCAACAAAAAACGGGACAGCGGCAAGATCATTTTCGCTGAGGGATCTAATGATTTTCACAACGCTACCGATCTCATAATGATGTTGGATATGTAACCCTACCGCTTGCTTGGATAGAAGCGAGTAGGAGACAGGAAATAAACTCAAATTATATCCCTCCTTGCACTCAAGGGTATCATCCTCCATAAACGCTTACATATAGGCTGTATGATTATAATTATTTTTTATATAAACCGCGGTACGCCGTAATCACAAAAAAAAGCAGCAAGCTCTGTCTTCTTTCGGACAGGCTCACTGCTTAAAATCCATTTAGTCTTTGATCATGCTTTCCTTGTAAATCCCATAAGCTCTTTCACATGCAGGGTATTTTCCAAGGATGTCAGTTTTTCCAGTAAAGTGAATGCCACATCAAAACCCGTTGCCGGGTTACATGAAGTAATCAGGTTCCCATCAACAACGATCTGTTCTTCCACGACGTGGGCACCGAATTCCCGCAGCTGCGATTTTCTGATGCTGGTCGGGTGATCATACGTCGTGGCTTTTCGTCCCTCCAGCACGCCGGCTTTGCCAAGCGTAAGAGCTGCAACGCAGATCGTGGCAATCCACTTGCCCTGCGCATGAAATTCCCGAATGATCTTGGAGAACCTGGAGTCGTATCCATCGTTATAAAAGCCAGCTTCCTCGAACCCGCCAGGAATCGCCAGAGCATCGTAATCCTCCACCTTCACCGAGTCCAGCGTGACCTCAGGAATGACGGTAAAATTCCACGTGCATTTCAATCTGTCATGCAGTCCCGCGGTCACAACCTGGGTTGTCCCGTCCCCCTCCAGGTTGTTCCACCCCAGTACATCGGTAAATACACTCGCTTCCACAGCTTCAAATCCATCCGCCAACAACAAAAGCACTTTCTTCATAAGCCATCCTCCCCCGTCCTTGTCACTCTATATGATCTTCAGAGATATCCCAATCTTTCGGATTGTGTTCTATCTTACTATACTTATCTTTAAATTCAACAGAAACAAATGAAAAAACCAAAAGAAGCAGCCCGATGACCGCCTCTTTTGGTTCAATAACCTGCATACCAATCAGATGAATTACTGATTTAAATCATACAAACCAGGCGCGTGCTCGTTAGCCAGCTCAGGCATCACAGGTAAAGGGAACCCCTCAGGAGGTTGAACCACTTGTAGCTCCCCGCCATTTCTGCTTGGGGTTTGACCGCTAAAGATTTCGCCGATTCGCGTATCATCCAGCCTGAAGTTGAACTGTGCGTTATGGAAGCCCATATCTACGTATTTTTGACACTCCGGATATTTATGGATGTCATAATTCGGAACAGGGAATATTTTACCCCATTCAACGCCCAGCGTCTCCAGCGCTTTGGCAAATGCATTTTGATGCGCATTATCCCGCACAATCAGGAAAGCTAGCGTCTCGCGGAAGGTTTTGTTTGTGCTCATCTCATAGATCCGTGTTTTTTGAAGCACTCCCGTAGATTCAAGCACGACATTATCGAGTAAATTACTAACCAAATTCCCGTGATCGTACACGTAATTTCCCTGCCATGGGTTTCCTGCGGCATCAACTGGCAATGAACTCTGCGCTCCCATAATAAAATGATGCGGATTCGCATGCTTAATCGCTTCATTCAGCGGCGCGCCGTCCGTTCCGGAATTACCTGCGCCTTCTGCGCCCGCTCCGGTCAGCAGCTGGTTGATTGTATGTTGAACCAACTCGACATGGCTTATCTCCTCCAAGAAAACGCCGCGGATCAAGTCACGGTATTGAGTTGCGTTCCCTCTGAAATTATTGCTTTGGAAAAAGAACTGCATCAACGTCCGCATTTCGCCGAATCGGCCGCCTAGCGTTTCCTGCAGCACTTTTGCAGCTGCTGGATCGGGTTTATCCGGAACGATCAGATTGATCAGATCCTCTTTGTAAAAATACATTCAACTTCCTCCCGCTTCCTCAATATTGTCACGAATCCAGTTTGCGTTAATGTCCCATTTCCCATGCATCCGCACCTTCAGACAATGATTTCCTCGAAATTGCCTATACCTGCTTCGAAAGAATTAAAAGATACTCTCCTGCACATAATGACTCTGTTTGTATTAAACACAAAAGGAGAGAACAACTTGGGAATTCTAAGCGGCAATCCTAAAAATGAGCCTATGCATTATGGTGAAATCTTCAGTGTATGGGAAACGTCCATGATGGCAAAAGGCATGGTTTCCTGCTACGAAGCTTATATGAGTCACGCAGGCGATAAAGATCTCAAAAAAATGCTAAAAGATCTGCTGGATCAAGCAAAACTTGAGATTAAAGAATGTGATGAACTGCTTACAGATAACGGAATCGCCCCTGCACCGGGACTTCCCGAAAGACCCCCGGCCAAACTGGAGGATATTCCAGTAGGTGCAAGATTCACGGATCCTGAAATTGCCGCCAAAATCGCTGCTGATACTTCACTCGGACTCGTATCATGCAGTAAAACCATGGGGATGTCCATCCGGGAGGATATAGGAGCTTTATTCGCTAAATATCATCTCACCAAGACGGCGCTGGGTGTGCGGATCCTCCAGATGAATAAGGAAAAAGGCTGGCTCATTCCCCCTCCTCTTCAAATCAAGAGACCTGAAGAAAAATAGCCTAAAACACAAAAACACTCCGATCTCCGATGAGGTCAGAGTGTTTTTTCATTGTTTAAATTTGTTAATCACAGATTGGCGTTGCCGAAACTCAAGCCCGTTGTTTTTGAACAGGCTCATGGTCCCGAAGGAGCCACCAGTCCCACATCTCCAATGGTAGCCATCATGTTATTCGTCCTCGGCAAAATTAAAAGATCACCCACCAGATAAGCAACAATGCCGATACCCAAAGCAGCAATAACCGCTGATGCAAACGCAGCATTCGATAGACCGACTAGGATTGCCGTAATCATAACGTCATGCACCAGAAGCTTAACTAGTAATTTCTCCATCCGTATCACTCTCCTTCTCCTTCATGTTATCCCGCTTATCATTTATTACCCAATTTTATCCGTTCTACGTTTCCATCCATCTGTATCCATTCGTTCATTTCGAAACTCCAGAAATCATTCCATGGTCAGTGACAGGCTGCATGGACAATTTACCGGTTTGTGCTTGATTTCTCCCAATCAGAACCATACCTAGAATGACCAGGAGTCCCCCGCACCACTGCTCCCAGCCTGCCGATTCCTTTAATAGGATGACCGAGAGCATTAAAGCGGTAAACGGCATCATCCCCGAAAAAGCTGCGGCCGTTGATGCCTGGCACCGCTTGATGCCGGCATACCAGCAAATAAAAGCCAGGGCCGTTACAATAGGTCCATACCATACCAGGGCCAGCCACTCCTTAAGCCCGATCGCTGATAGTGAAGCTGCGGGGTTCTCAAACCATGAAGGAACCAGGCAGAGCATGAGGGCCAGTGCAGAGACCAATGTCGTTTGGACTATAGGATGCAAACTCTCATCGTATGTCTTGTTTTGCTTGACTGAACTGATCCGAGACAGGATGTTAAAGTAAGATTCACTCGCTGCTGCGCAGAGGACTAGCGCGTTACCCCATACATGATGAATGGAAAATGAAACATCCGATGAAAATAACCCCTGGATCACGATAACTCCTCCCACCGTGCTTAGAACACCCACGAGCTTGGTGCGGTTCATCGATTCTTTCAGCAGCATGCCGGCCAGAATAACGGTAAAGGCAGGCGTGGCACCCGTTAAGATTCCGGCTTCAGCAGAACTTGTATGTTGTAGGCCGTACAGTAAAAACATCCGAAACAGAAACATTCCAAATAACGCCTGGAAGAATAGAATCCTCCACTCTCTTATCGATAAACGACGGACCGTCTTCATCAGATTCCTCAGACACAGTGGCAGCAAACACAGAAGCGCAAAGAACAAGCTGACTGCAGTAATGGTGAAAACCCCTAATCTTTCGTTCAAAAACCAACCGGTAATAACCGAGGTGCCCGCAAGTGAAAATGCACCCAACAGATACAACATCCCTTTCCAACGCTCCAAACGATCACATCCCCCAACCATCCTAGGACTAATAGACATTGATATATGCTACAATCATAGAGTGTGAACTGGTACGGATAAAGAGCCAGTTAAACTAGAATTTATACAGACCAGTTGGAGGTCATGCCCTAATGTGGGGAATTGAACTGCAGCGGAGCAGCGAAATTCCGCTGAAACGCCAGATTTATCTTGCCGTCCGGGACCAGATTATTAACGGGAAACTCAAGGCAGGCGAAGCACTGCCATCTACTCGTGTTTTGGCAAATGTGCTGCATGTTTCACGAAACACCATAAATGAAGCTATTGAGATGCTGCTCGTCGAAGGCTTTGTCGTGAGCCGCCAGGGAGCACCGACCCGGATTGCCGAAGGTTTGTCTCTGGATGACCCGCCAGTCGAAGAACAGCCGAAGCGGGTAGAGCCCCCCCTTTCTTTTTTAGTTGATTTCCGGACGGGCCAGCCGGAATTAAGACAATTTCCACGGTATCTGTGGCAGCAGATCTCCCAGAAAACATTAAGCGAGATGCCTCCTGATTTGCTAGGTTATACCGGTCCCCAAGGATTGCCGCGACTGCGCATGGAAATCGTTTCATGGCTTTACAGGAGCAAAGGGCTCTCCGTAGATCCTGAAGACGTCTTTATAACGGCAGGAGCTACCCATGCACTGCACGTCATTGCTGACTTGTTGTATGAGGATGGAATGGAAATTATGGTTGAAGACCCCTGCAACATCGAGATACTGCAGACATTTATTAATAAAGGCTACATCGTCCAGCCTGTTTCAGTGGATGAACATGGAATACAGCCAGACAAGCTGAAAGGAAAACCATCTTCACCCGTCTATATCACGCCTTCACATCAATTTCCTCTAGGGGGAATCCTGCCCGCTGACCGACGTGCCGCGTTAATCCGTTTCGCACGGGAGAACCAAAGCTATATTATCGAGGATGATTATGACAGTGAATTCCGGTATTATGGTGATCCGGTATCGCCGTTATATGCCTTGGACTCGGAGCGGGTAATCTATATCGGTACATTTAGTAAAGTGCTCTTTCCTGCTCTTCGAATTGGTTATGCGATACTTCCACCTAAGCTTCAGCAACGCTGGCGTTTTCTCCGCACTTATACGGATGTCCAGAATCCGCCGTTTGAGCAAGCAGCACTGGCTGAGTTTTTACATACTCGAAAATTCGACAGACATATTAGGAAAATGCGAAGGTTATATGGTGAACGTAGGGAGGTGCTTCTATCATCACTCGAAGCGTGTTTCGGGGAGGCCTGGCACCCCTGGGGAGATGCGGCCGGCCTGCATCTTGCCGTTGAGTTTCCCGGAATTCATTTTGATGAGTCGTTCAGAGAAAAAAGCCGGTTAAACAGAATACGCATTACGCCAGTGGAGTATCACAGTATTCAGAAGGGCATGCATGTAAACAAGCTGCTTTTGGGTTACGGTCATCTGAGCCCTGATGAGATTCGCAAAAACATGGCGTTACTGCTCACCTATTTGAAGGAGCAGGGCCACTATGAATGAGCGAAGGAAAGGCTGCCGGGTTGGCAGCCTTGTTTTATTGATATACAGAACGGGACTCTATCTTGCCTTTCATACTGATGTCTCAACCTTCTTACCTGCAAGACGTTTCGCAGCTTCTTCGGCTTCCTTATAAGCCTGTGCCAGAACTTGATCCCTATCGAAAAATGCATTTCCTTGTGCCCGGATGATCTGATAATCCATAACCCCCATAAAGTTAAACATGGATTTAAGGTATTTATGTGAATATTCCACCTCGGTATACCAATCGTTATTTGTATAAATGGCGTCACTCGCCTGAATGACCAGCAGACTGCGGCCATCGGTTAGCAAACCTTCCGAACCCTTCTCCGTATATTGGAATGTCTCTCGTGCAATGAGGATGTTATCGATATAATCCTTAAGCTTCGAAGGAACGTTGAAATTGTGCATCGGCAAGACGATGACATATTTCCGTGCCGCCTTAAATTGCTGTAGAATGGCGGACGTGCGGACCGTTAGCTGCTGCTCCTCTTCGCTAAGCAGCTCCCCTCTTCCCTGTTTGCTCTGTAGCTCTAGAATCATATGATCTATGACAGGTATAGAATCACGGTATAAATCGATTTGTTCTATAACTCCTGCTGGGTTCCATTTCGTGTACGCCTCCAAAAAATGCTGAAGCACCTGCAGGCTGACCAATGTTACTGACTCCACCCTCGGATGTGCGTTGATGATGAGCATGTTCTCCATCGTATATCTCTCCTTTTTCGTCTATTTCATAATGTAGACAAATAAGGCACTCCAAGTGTGACATCAATTAAGCTTTTATGCATAAATCAATAGCTGCAATGGAAATGATATCTAATATATGTGCGCGGGGGAGTAAATATATGGATCTCAAAGAAAGCCCTGCTCAGTATTTCAAAGCGAATGCTGATTATTTCAATATTGAAATTCGATTGCTGCAGTATCAAGTTCAAGTGATCGGTTTAGATTCGTTAGTTGATCTGCCCCAGAGTATCGCATCCCTTCAAACTCAAACCTCAAATCTGGTCAAAACCTCCCTGCCGCCCGCGAAACTTCTAAAAATTTTGGGCGAACTTGTCGAACCCAAACTGGAAGCGGTTATTCCTGACATCATGAAGGGCAACCTGATCATCCTGGAACCCTCGTCGGGAACTTGCAGCGCCGTGCTTCCGATATCGAAAAGTGTCACCCGCTCCGTCTCTGCGCCTGAAACGGAAAGTACGGTATACGGCTCCAGCAGCTCTTTTTTGGAGGATATCCATACGAATATCGGCATCCTTCGAAAACACTGCACCGGACCCAGCCTGCAAGTAGAAGCGTACACGGTGGGGTCAAGTCACCCCAAGTCGTTATTATTAATCTATCAGGAAGACAGGATCAACCCCGAGTTACTGCAATCCATCCAAGCGAAGATCAGAGCAGGATTACACCAGGATGTTCAACATATACAACAGCTTGAGAACATGCTGGGATTAAACAAGTGGTCGTTCGTAACCAACTTCAACATGACGGAATTACCGCAAAATGCAGCTCACGCCCTTCAACAAGGTAAAGTGGTATTTATGATTGACCGTCATCCTTTTGCGATCATTTTACCCAGTCTCGTCATGGATATGTTCTGCATGAAGGACGATCATAATTACCCTCGTACCTTCATGTACCTTATCCGTCTTTTGCGAATTGTGGGCGTCTTGATCGCAACGATTATTCCTGGGTTATATGTGGCCTTAGTGTCCGTTAACCCTGAGGTACTACGGCTTCAGCTAGCCTTGTCGATTGCTAACAGCCGGCAGGACGTACCTTATCCCGCCTTTGTCGAAACGCTGCTGCTCCTCATCGTTTTAGAGCTCATTCTTGAAGCAAGTGTTCGACTTCCAAAAAGCGTGGGCCCCACGATTACGATGGTTGGTGGTATTATACTGGGCCAAGCAGCCGTGTCCGCTAAACTTGTCAGCAACCTTCTGATTATCGTGCTGGCAGGTACCACGATCGCTTCTTCTACGGTAGTGGGGTTTCAGAACGCTGTATCTGTTCGCGTGTTCAAATACCTGCTGATCATTTTATCCGCCATCTATGGGATGTTGGGACTCCTTGCTGGAATCGTGGTCATTTGTGCCTATATGGGCCATCAAAAAAGCATGGGCATTCCTTACTTGTCATTTCCAACATTAAATCAGAAGGATGATCGCAATGGATAAGAGTGGTTATCAAGCAGCCATCATGTATGTGGTTTGTCATATGGGTCTTATCTTTTTTCTCTATCCTTCCGATTTGTTTTCGGCCATGGACATGGGGCATTGGATCGGAATTTCCATAAGCTATGGTCTGCATGCGATAGCCCTCTACATGTATGTCAAAGGACTGCAATGGGCAGCGCATCGGAATGTCGTGGATATTTTCGGAAGCGTCGGCAAATTTCTTCCGTGGATACTCCTGCTGCCTGCCTTGCTCTACTTCGGCGTAGCCATTATCATAACGATCCGAGCTTATTCCGAGATGCTCACCTTAGTATTCTTGTCGAGCACGCCGCTGTGGGCGATCCAGTTGTTACTGATATCCATTGCTTTCCTCATGGCTTGGCAAGGAATGGGCAGCATGGCCCGAACCAGTGTCCTGCTGGTTATCCTGTTCACAATCCCCATTATTTTTGTTCTCTGTTTTAGCTTTCAAAATGTGGATTGGTATTACTTGCTGCCGATCATTGACCCGGGTCAATCGTTCCATTTTCTTGCTAAACCTGATTTTCTGGTCAGTTTATTCGTATATGCGGGCGGTTTCTTTTTCCTGGGGCTGTTACCGCCATCTATACAGATCAGCACCAAAAAAATGATGCTAGGCTGTCTCTTGCTGTTTCCCATGTTCTTATTATCCGTTTATTTGCCGCTTCTAACCTTTGGTCACGCAACCGCCGAATTATATGAATTCCCCATGCTAATGACGATAGACACCGTGAACATTACATGGCTTTTATTTGATCGGATCACAATCTTCTTTTTATTGAGTTTGATGGCTTTTGCGTTTCTGTTCCTGGGTGTGACATTATGGGTTCTCATCACGCTGGCCAAGCGGGCCGTCCCGTTCATTCCTCAAAACTTTCTCCTGATTGCGCTGACCATCGGATTGTTTGCCATATCCATCGCCATCCCCAACTGGGACTTCCTTAAGACGCTGCAAGGGTGGATTATTCCACTGAGGCTGTATATGTTCCTGGTCATTCCGCTGATCACGTTTATCATCGGTTGGCGGCACAAGCATAAAGCGAACCGTACTACGGAGGTAACTTAATATGGACAAGCTTGCCACCATCCGAATTACCTTTAAATTCGTTCTCATGCTGGCTGCCCTGGTGCCCTTGCTTACCGGCTGCTGGGATATCAAAGACATTAACCATCGCTCGCTTCCGGTCATTATGGGCATTTCGTTAACCGAGGAGAATCAATACAAGGTGTTTCTGGATATTCCGGCAACGAATGACACAAGCACCGTAAATATCGTTTCGGATACGGGCGATACCATCAATGAAATCATCGATCATATAAGCATGAATATGGAGACTCAGGTCGATTTGCTGCATTTGAAAATCGTCATCGTGGATAAAAATTTTGCCCGTAACGGCATGGAAGACATCATTTCCGCATTTAATCGTTCCAGAGACATCTCCTCCAAAACGCTATTTGCCATCAGTGATCAAGGGCTGGATCAATTCTTCTCAGATATGGCAGCCAAATCGGAACACAGCGGCAATATCATATATGATTATTTCGAAAAAAACGCCGGCTGGAACCCCCAGTTGGCGGACACCCGGATATGGCAAATGTTTCGCAGCATTCATTCCTATACACATGATGTCATCGTCCCGATCATACGTTCAGGAAGATCCACAAGTATTGAATGCTTGGGTTCGGCCATCATCAAGAATGGCAGAATGACGGGTCAAATCGGATCCGATGAAACGCTAGTGGCCAATGCCTTTTATGGAAAAAGCGCATTCGGCAAGGTGGAGATTATGGACAGCGCCACCGTACAAATCATTAGCAACAGGCTTACCCATCATAGCTGGATGAAGAATGATCAGCCTTATCTCCGAAGCCATCTCAGGCTGAAGGTCACCATACTAGATTCCAGGGGGCATCTAACGGAGGAGCAAATTAACGAGAAGCTGGAGGCGCTGCTGACCTCTCGTCTGGATCTAATGTTTAAGAAAACGCAAACAGATCAAGCCGATATCTTTGCCTTGGGCCAATATTTCAGAAACCATCTGACCCGAGAACAGCTGCGGGATTGGAGAACCACTTACTACCCGAATCTGGATTTCAAACTACGTGTAACAACCATCATTGAGAATCGGGGTAATCTTAAGAATCTGTAAATTCAGGATAACGGATTAGACTGCATCACAATTCATCAAAAAAACTGCACCTCCCATAGTTAGATCATGTCTAACAATGGGGGTGCAGTTCAATCTGGATCCTTTTCGGATGTTTTCAATATCGGCGCTCTTATCGGGATTTTTGACGGATAACAGCATCTCTTTTAACTCTTCATACTTACCATAGGTTACGTGGTATGCCCTAAGATTCACCCAAAGCATCAAGCAGCGCTTGATTTTCTTCCGCGGTTCCTACCGAAATCCGAATATGCTTAGGCAGTCCCCAACCTTTGGCGTAGCGGACGATGATCCCCCGCTCCAGCAGCTTATGATATAGGATCTCCGCCTGTTCTCCAAGCTCTGCCAGAATA
Source organism: Paenibacillus sp. QJM3NY_38 (assembly GCF_056173265.1). Lineage (NCBI taxonomy): Bacteria > Bacillati > Bacillota > Bacilli > Caryophanales > Paenibacillaceae > Paenibacillus > Paenibacillus sp. QJM3NY_38. The sequence continues at coordinate 3,265,146 of NZ_CM149665.1, read as the reverse complement.
AAATTGCTCATGCTCTCGCAGTAAGGAATCGATAACCGACGCAGTCCCTCATAGATTTGCTGTCTGCCTTGTTCATTCATCCGGCATGATGCCTGGACATGCTCCTCATCCCCAAGTGCGGCCGATGCCGCCGCTTGTGCCAGCGCATTGACGTTAAAGGGCTCCTTAACCTGAAGCAGTGTACGGATGATGCCTTCCGAAGCAGCGCCATAGCCGACGCGAATACCCGCAAGTCCGTAGATTTTGGAGAAGGTATTCAGGGTGATGACCGGATATCCCATCTCGATGAAACGGATCCCGTCCGAGTAATCAGGGGCTGTCGCGTAATGACGATATGCCGTATCGATCACAACCAGCACGCGAGTAGGAAGACGGTCCAGAAGCTTTTTCATTTCAAGCTCGGGAATGTAGGTGCCTGTGGGATTATTGGGAGTACAAAGATACACGATTTTGGTACGTTCCGTAATCACGGACAGTATATCTTCCGCAGAGAAGGCATATTGCTCACGCAGCGGTACCTTAATGACCGTACCGGACATAAGAAAAGCGCCAAACTCATATTCGCTGAATGTCGGATCAGGAACCACGATCTCGTCGCCTGGCTCAAGGTATGCCCGAGATATCAGCATGATCAGCTCATCGCCGCCGTTTGTCACAATGAATTGATTCGCCGCCAATCCCAAGTGCTCGCCAAGCGCTTGGGCTAGACCCGAAGAGCGTTCGTCGGGATAACGGTGCAGATCAGGCAGCTGCTCCTGAATGGCTTGCAATGCTTTGGGCGAAGGACCGAGTGAATTTTCATTGGAAGCCAATTTGATGACGCGATCCAAGCCGTATTCCTGCTGTACTTCCCAGATGGGCTTTCCGGCCGTGTAAGGCTTCAACCATCCTAATGCCTGCCGCGGCGTTACTTGCAACTCTTTATCTACCCCTGCTTGATTCAATATGTTCTCCCTCCGTTACCGTGTATTCATCTTCTACACTTCGCTGTAATCGATCTCCAAAAATTGTTCGACTTCCTTCTTCCAGCGGTTCTCGACGAAGTCAATATGCTGCGGGTGCTCATTATAGGCTTCATAATCGCCTTCGTTCTCAAACACCATCGAGAAGCCGAAATCATATGTATTTTTAGGACTGATTTGCTTGAATATCTTAAAGTCTTGAACCGTTGGAATCGTACTGAGGGCAGATCGTCCATCCTCCAGGAAACGCTGCTCCTCCGCTGAGCCTTTCTCATGTTTAAGCGAAAAAATAACGGAATGAATGATTCGGTTGGTCGTCATGTTCGTACAGCTCCTTTATTAAGATTCTTATAAGGTTGAGATCATCTTGGCAGCTAGAAGTGCTGTGGCTAGAGTTACATCATATTATAACGGCAAAAGTCAAATAAATCGCTATGAAAAAGGCACCCTTTTCCATAAGAATCGGAAAAAAGTGCCTAACATCCAGCAAACTGCACTACACTGGCATAGGATAGAACATGACAGTATAGCTTCTGCAAATTATTTTGTTCTCTGAACGGTGATTTGTCAACAGATCAAGTAAATAGGCTTTTAGATCAACCATTCGTAGATGCTCAGGCTTTTCGTTAGTTCCAACAATGATAAGCGGGACAAGCGACTCGGTTCGTCGGAGCGAGCCATGGCCTCCAATCACAATATCAGCTTTCCACTGGACTCCCCTGTGGTTTCGTCAATTTGAAGAACGATGCCGCGCCCAACACGGAAGTGAAGAACAATATGGCCCCCATCGGCACGGCTGTGGATTCGTCAATACCGACCAGCGGTGACACAATCGAACCAAGCATCAAGGGCAGCAAACCAATGACAGCACTTGCGCTTCCTGCCCGATGACCTTGTTTCTCCATGGCCAGCGTAAATGTGCTGGTAGCCACCATGCCGATTGTAACCATATACATAAAGATCAAGATGACAATGATCGCGAGAGGCCCTTTGAGCATCGTCATGATCAGGAGCAGGAAGGTTGCACTTACGGAGACGATGACCCCGATTCGAAGCAAATTCCGCTCATGGATGATGCCGCCAAAACGGCCAATGATGAAGCTCCCCGAAATAATGGCGATTCCATTGATTCCGAACAGCACGCTAAATACCTGCGGCGACACACCGTAAATTCCTTGGTATACAAACGGCGTCCCCGAAACGTAAGCAAAGCTTCCTCCGTGAATAAAGCCTACTGTCAACGCATATCCGATAAAAGATCGATCTTTGAACAAGCTTCCCATCGTACGCACAGAATGGGTAAGGGAGCTAGGCGTTCTTCTCTCCCGCGGCAAGGTTTCCTTCAACCGAAAAGCGACGATCAATACGATGACTGCACCGAACAAGCTTAAAAAATAAAAGATCGAATGCCAGCTTGCACCCGGCATAAGCAAAATGGCTCCACCGGACATCGGTGCAACCATGGGGGCAACCGCATTAATGACGGATAATAAGGCAAAAAACTTCGTAAGCTCGCGACCGCTGAACACATCCCTTACTACGGCGCGCGAGATGACAAGGCCGGCAGCTGCCGTAAATCCCTGCAAGAATCTGGCGATGATAAGGGTCGTAATATCGGGTGCCAATGCACAGAATAAGGAAGAAAGGGCAAACAAGACAAGCGATATGAGCAGCGGTCTTCTTCTTCCTTGCGCATCGCTGATCGGTCCCACAATGATTTGGCCAGCCGCAAGGCCGATCAGACAGGATGTCAAGCTAAGCTGTACGAGCGACGCCCGCGCGCTTAAATCATCGGCAATGTCGGGAAAGCTCGGCAAATACATATCGATATTGAACGGTCCTAATATGCCAAGCAAGCTGAGGAGCAAGGCTAATCCGAGGCGTTCTTTTCCTGTCGGGTTATGAAGCATATGTGTCAAACACCTCTACTCTACTATTTTTTTGTATTCCTATAATGTATCAGGTTTGTCCAAAATAGAATAGTGCGCCCGCAAGGTTTATACGGTATACGTGTATTTCCGGACAAAAGAAGAGCCCGGTTCTAATCAAACCGCGCTCTTCCCGTTTTTATAAAGGATACGGTTAACTTTCTCGGAGCTCAGCAGCATCATCACGGCAAACAACAGAATGACGACAGGGAATAAACCTATCGATATTTGAGCCGCAACGATGCCAAACAGCGGAGGCAGTATCGTGGTGCCCGTATAAGCTACAGCCATCTGATAGCCCATGATTCTGGATGAGTGGGCTCTGCCGAAGCGGGCCGGCGTTTCATGCAGCAAACAAGGAAATATAGGCGCAAGCCCGAGTCCGATGACAACCAACCCGATTAGGGACAAATAGGGATGCAGCGGCAGCAATAACAGGATGGCCCCTGCAATGGCCGTCATCTGCCCGGCCCGGATAAGCGTGAGGTTGTTGAACTTCAGCGTTACGAATCCGGTAATAAATCGGCCGACCGTGATGCCTCCATAATACATGGAAACCCACACTGCTGCTGTTTCTAACGGTAAATCTCTGGTCCCGACCAGAAAGCTCGCTCCCCATAAACCGACGGTCATTTCCGCTCCGCAGTAGAACATGAAGGCCATCAAAGTAAACTTAACCCCTTTAATTTGAAGCGGGTTTCTTTGTTTGCGTGCGGCAGCTTCATCACGGCTCGTTGATTCGTTTCTCGTATGAAGTTCCTCCATGCCTTGGGGCTGATGTTTGCCCGCCACGATCCTCCAGAGCGGAAGCGTGATGAGCAGGATGACAACCAGCACGAATTGCAGCATCGATACGGTATAATATCCGTCTCTCCATGCATCGTTGGTCCCCATCGAATAGGACATGATGATGGGTCCTAACGTTGCGCCTACGCCCCAGAAGCAGTGCAGCCAGCTCATATGATGGGCCTTATAATGGTTCGCCACGTAATTGTTCAACCCCGAATCGACTGCCCCTGCGCCTAATCCAAGCGGAATCGCCAGCAAAATCAGCCAGAACAGCGATGGCGCAAACGAAAAGCCGAGGAGCGCGCTCGCCGTCAACAAACAGCTGACAAACGTAACGATACCCGTCCCGAAGCGTTCAATCAAACTTCCGCTGACCAAGCTGGATACAATCGTGCCTCCGGTTACGACCATGGATAGCAGCCCTGCGGATTCGAAGGCTGCGCCGATCTCTGGCTGCATGGCCGGCCAGGACCCCAAGCAAGGAATCGGGAAGCCCTAAACTAATAAAGGCCAAATAAATAATAAGAAGAAAAAAAGTTACCACAAATTAAGGTCCTTTCTAGACGTGATCATTCAGACAATGGGATTGTATAGGAAGTGATCTCCTTAATCTTGGCAGCTTTACCGCTGCTGAACCGGTACACGTTACAAAATGCCAGGCGCTTCCGGTCATCGAATATAAGGATCCCTTCCGCTGCACCGGTACTGCCATGTGTTATCAAATGATGAATATGCAGTTCGACTGTCTTGCCATACTTCACCTGACATAACGATTCAATCACTTGTTCCTTCCCTTGAACGATTCTTTCCCCAACGTAATTCAGCTGAATCCCATCCGTGAAATTCTCATTCATAAATTGTGCGTCCATGCCAGCCATAGCGATGTGGAGTTTCTTAAGCAGCTCCTTCTTCGGTGCGTTCCCGCAATCCTCAGCGCATGTGATAACGAAATCTTTTTTGCCTGTGACACTATCTGCCATAACCAAACCTCCAAGCCCAGCTTCGTATGTAAGGGGAGTTTTCATCTATTCTAATCCTTGTTTGGAAATATGGAAAGGTTAGGTATGGCTTTTACTCCCGAAATGAAAGCTCAGGAATGAAACGCCCTCCAAAATTCACTCTCAGTATTGATCATGTCCTTGATCTCAGCGAAAGGAATTGTGAATGTCGGAAAACCCGCTGCGTAAGGAGCGATCTCATACGGTGCAAACACCAGATGCAACGCGTCCTCGGTTACATAGAAGGGCTGGTTTGCTGCAATTCCCTTGTAGCTATCCGGGAATACGTACGAATACTGCGGATCCTCTTGTATCTGCTTGCCAACGATACGGCTGAGCTCCTTCACATAATCGATGCCAGGCTTAAACAAGTCCTTCAATTCATACATCCTGCCGTTTTCCAGGTTGATCACGGCGTAAACTTTGGTTGGCATGCCATGTGCGGCACCGAAGGGATAGTTATAACCGTTCAACTCTAGTTCGAGGAGCTTCTGCTTGTAGAAAATGACGTCAAAATCGCCTGTATACGTGTAATCAAGCTGTTGATTCTCAGGAATGAATTTCAACTGTGACATTTCTTTAAGCTTCGTATTCAGCGTTTGCTGAGCTGCCTGATCCCTCATACCTTCGATCTGTGGATAGTAGACCAAGTAATCCGGATTGGGTTTGTACTTTTCCTCCATTACCTTATAAGGTGGTTGCAGCGGAATCACCGTGTTCTGCTTCCAGATGACGTGACCCGACCGGTCTAGGTAAGACAGCCGCTGATCGACAAAAGCCTTAATTAGCCCGCCTGGTTCGAGCGTGAGCGAACCGCTGCCGTTCACTTGAGGATACCCCGGCGCCGGTCTGCCGGTTCGATCAATAAAATACGTCTGCTGTGCATCATAAACGGATGCCAATCCGTGCTTGTATTCCGATACTTCACGGTATACAAAATCGGATAACCTCTTTCCATCCCAATCTGCAATGGAATAGATCGAGCCGATATACGGCTGTGCAGGATCGATCGCACGTCCAAGCGCAAACCGGTCTTCATTCAAATCCCGAATATCGTTATATTCCGGCTGGATGACCCACTCGCCCTGCTTATTAATGACGCCATACTTCGACTTGTAATCTTCAGCTGTGTTGACGATGGCTCTGTCATGATGAAAAGGAAATGCCGAAGTATAGGTCGGCGGAATGACGATGTTCCCCTGCTCGTCGATATAGCCGTATTTGCCAGTGCTATCCTTCTGATAAGCAAACAAGCTATCGCCGGGCGGTCCGACGTAGGTGAATGGATAATTGGCCAATCGGCGGCCATGGAGATCAATGAGCGCGTAATGACGGTCTTGGATTTTCACAACAGCTTTGCCATCGACAAAATCATTCGCTACCTCAAATTGCGCCGGGATTACCTCTTGGCCTGCGGAATCTAAATAGCCGTATCTGCTGTTCGCGCCATCGCCACTGCCATTATCGGTTACATAATAAACCGCCCTACCTTCTTTAAGTTCTGCCATATACGGATAACCTCGTCGTGTCAGAACTACTCCTTGTTCGTTAATCATCTTAAAACCTTGTTCATCGATCACGGTCGCTCGATGCTCCGAGAACGGGCTGATGAACTGATATATAGGCTTCACTACAAAACGGTCAGACCTGTCGATGAGGCCATACTTCCCCTTCACGCCTACGATCGCGAGACCATTGTCCTGAAAATCCTGTGCATCATCGTACATCGGCTCAATGACCATATTTCCGCTGCGGTCAATGTAACCCACTTCGTTCCGTTCGTCGTCTTCACGGATGCCGGAAATAACCCGACATGCTGCTGAGACTGCCCTCTGCTTGCCAGCATCTCCTTGATCCGTTTCTCAAGTTCAAGCAGCGTTTCACGCGCCGGGTAGGGTTCTGCGAACGTAAGTGCTTTGCGGACCGACACAAGGGCCGCTTCCGGCATTCCGGCCCGATACTGTGCCTCCGCCAGGTAATACCAATAATAAGAGTAATCCGGATGTTCTTGCGTCAGTCTCTCGTAGTACCTAACAACGACAGGATAATAGTAGGGGTATACATCCGGTGCAGTGACTAAGGCCCCTTGGCTCCCCCTGACGACCTCGACTCGATAAGCTTCGCCTGTATCGTGGATCCAAAGCGCAATTTCAGCCTGACCATCCGGACCTAAAGCACCTGGCATATCGGCAATTTCGATATAACTGTAATATATATCGGCAGGTGCGATATCTTGGAGGCCCTCTGGTGTCCAAGCGTATATCGACAATTTTGACCAGATGGAACCGAGCTGCCATCCCACAATCAATTGATTCATATGAGGGTTCAACACCGGGGCCGCGATCAATAAATTAACCGCATATCCCTGCCCCAAGACATTGGCTACGACCTCATATCCGCCGTTGCGGTACTGCAGCACAAATAAGTATAGTGCTTCATTGAATCGGGACACACCAGCAATCTCCGGTATGTGATCTCCCGTTACGTCGGCTGCGATAACTGCAGGATGTACTATAGGTTTAACGATTCGTACAAGTTCAGCACCGCTTGGCAGATAGGCCTTAGCGATTTGTGCCAAATGCTGATCATTAACGGACATTTGGGCATCCTCCCTTATTCAGAGCTTTCTCGCCTAACTGTATGCAGAGGATGGTCAAATATGCACCTGCTGGCGGGTAGGAATGGCACATCTCACCCCTGTGTTCCATTGTCGGATGAACGCAAATTAAAAAAAACGACCTGATCACGTTAGGCAATCAGATCGTTCTCTTCACTTCAAAATGGTTTACTGACCATGAAGTATAAAATAACAATCGGCAGCAGCGTGGCTATTGTCCCGCCTACCGCCCAATACGTCGAAGCTCTTTTATAACCGGCGGATATGACCCCATCCCTAATGGATTGCATGCTATGCCGAATCATCCCTTTTTGCAGCGGAATCAAAAAACCTGCCCACAGGATCCCCGTAACGCCAAACAGAATCAATGAGGCCATCAGCCAGTTCATTCCGCCCATTGCATATCCGGCTTGAACAGCCATCATAACGCCTGAAATGATAATTAGCAGCAAACCCGGCAGGGTAAATACCATATCGGCTAACAAAACATTCTTAACCGTATTATGAACTTCGGCCGGATCCCCTTTCAGGTCAGCTCTTATTTTCCAGAATGCCGCCGTAATGATATTGCCAAAAATAATACGCATCCGGCGATGTGCAGAAATAACCACAGCGTCATAGGCCATCCTTCCCCTCTTCCCCGTTCCCGGGTCGGAGAATATCGATGATGAAATCCGTATAATCCTTCGTGGTGAATACATGACTATTTACGCCGATAAGCCCCCGCATCCGCAGTCCGAACGACAACAGCTCGAACAGCTCGGCGGTGCGTTCCGCATCGATGGATTCCGGTATAACCCCTGCTTCCTGGCCTGTGACAATCCATTGCTTCGAAGTGGCTGTCGCTTCCCTATAGAAGCCAGCCACAATGTCGGCGATTTCGGGCTGATCGCTTTTGCCAATCAGGTACATGAAGATCAGGTTGCTGACATCATCACGACTTTCCAGTCTCGACATGCTGTTGATAATCGTATTCATCGGTCCGTCAAACTGTTTGATGTCCCCTTGCTTGTTCACTTCGCTCATGAACTGCTCGTTCTGCTCGGCAAGCTTAGCACGTAATACGTGCACAAACAGCTCATCCTTACTTGAAACATAATGAAATATGGCGCCTTTAGACAAACCGGAACGCTTCATAATGTCATTAAGGGTGGTTTGGCTGCAGCCTTGCTCCCTAATCAGGTCTTCCGTGGCTTCAAGCAGTATTCGCTTGGTTTGCTCTCGCCTTTCTTCCTGCTTCACTTATTTAACTCCTCCTTAATGATAAGTTGGTTACCCTTGAGGTGGAAGCCAGCCCGCCATGAGAACCGCTGCCAGAAACACGATTTGGAGAAGCGTTCTCGGTACGATTGGAGTGACCGGCTTACCGCCGAGTGACAAATGGTGATTCGCTGCGTATACATTGGCGGGAAACATGGCTATCAGCATCAGCGCCAGACCGGCAGAGGCCAAAGCTGCGGTAACCGGAATAAGGATGAGCATCGCGCCTGCAAGCTCCAGCACCCCGGTGATGGTAACCATGAGTGCAGCCTTCGGTATTCCTGGCGGGATCATGGCGATTAAGTCGGGTCTTCGTTTTCCCCAGTGGGCAGAAGCCGTTAGCAGAAACAGGACCGCAACCGCAAATCTGAGTGAGATAACCCAGTCATTCATATACTCCCAGCCTGCAAAGCCGAGCGTCCGAAACAAAAGAAGCGAAACCAACATGGCTATAAACGGAATCATGACCTTCACCAACCCTCCGTATATTTGTAGCTTTATTATATATACCGACCAGCGGTTTGTAAATATGAATTTCAAATTTATTCCTTTATAGACTTCAGTCACGTTCAGCGTCAAATAAAAAAGAAAGCAAGCCTGCGGCTGCGTTCAACCAGGCTTGCTCTCATTTCTACTCCCGTATCATAGGCCTGTTATGCTGCGTCTTTTTCTTCATCATACATTCGAAATAGCAGGATATACAGCACCACACTGATTAATGCCGATAGCAAGATAATGCTGAATATACCCATAGGCTGCAGCCAAGTGGACAGAAAGACCGTCACCGGTGCCAGAAATCTTCCGATCGTAAACTGTAAGCTGTCAGCTCCCATATATTGTCCTCTTGCATGCTCCGGGGCATAACGGCTGATAAAGCTTTGCGTCACGGGAGAACGGACCATTTCGCCGAAAGTGAAAATAATGGTTACGAAGAATAGGAACCAGATGTTTGTGTTCAGCCCGAGTGCAAAAGTGCCTACTCCGGATAACAGGGAAGACAGTACGAATACGTCACGCTCCTTCCAATCCCGAAACCACTTGGTGACCGGGAGAATAAAGAGAACGAACAAGAGCCCGTTAAGCCCCAGCACCCACCCTAATATCTCCGTGCTCGAAAGCATAAGCGAATGTCCGTTCCAGGAGAACAGCGCCTGGGATGGTACATAATCGATCACATATACAGCCAAATACAGATCCAGCTGCATGATGGCCACAAGAGCAAAAATCCCCGCCAATATGTACACCAAAAACACCTTATCTCGAAAAATGACGCCATATCCGTTCCACTGTTCCTTGAATACCTGAAGAATCGAACCCGTCGGCTTCGTGCGTTTTGCAGGCGCCGGCAGGGTTTCCTGAACGATGAAGTAAATCGCGATAAAATAGATCAGCAAGACGAAGGAACAAGACCACAGAAGCTCCTGCCGATACTGGAAAAAGAAAATGGCCCCAAGCGCCGGACCAAGCACGGCTCCCAAGTTGTTCGCCGTCATGAACGTTGCAAATACCTGCCGTCGTTCTTCAACCGGGACCAGATCGGCTACCATCGCGGAGCTGGCAGGCCTATAGATGGCGCCCCCGAATCCGATGCCGATAAAAGCGGCATAATCGATCCAGTGCGAAGGCGACAGCGCGAACAGCGCAAACATGACCGTCTGCAGCGAGGCGCCAAGCAGCATGATGGGGCGGCGTCCCAGCCGATCGGCTAATGCGCCGCCGAGCAAGCTGCCGATGATGCTGAATATGGGAGGAACCGTCATGAGGATTCCCGCGATATGATTGCCTAAAGCTGCACCGAAATAAACCGTTATGAAGGGAAAGTACATCCAAAACAGCATATTGAACAGCGCTTCACCCAATAATCGAACCTTTAAGTTATTATTCCATAATCGTATTTGCACAGGACTCCCTCTTTCTATCCGAACAGCACAAGTAAAAAATGCGATATACCACGCCCCCCGGCCGGGTATTACAAACTATAAAACATTTCCCTGGCAAAATATAGACTTATATTAAGCGCTGAGCTATACTAATAATATGAAAGCCGAATATCGTCCGATTCAATTTAGATGACCCACAAAACGAACATTTGTTCCATATATGAAAAGACGCTCCCGCAGGAGCGTCTTTTTTGATGCATGGATGTGTTGATTTATCCTTCCGTTGGACCAGTCTGGACATTGAATATACTCACTCATTAAATTCTGCATCCTGGATGCAGGCTGCTTCTCCAACAGGACTTAGTCAGCCAGCTTCTTCAATTCATGCAGATGATCGAAGATCATCTGGCAGACCTCAGAGACCCGCTCCCGATCCTTGTACGTTAACCAAGCCAATTCATCAATTTCCGAAGCCGGGCTTAGCTCTCCTTCATACTCCGCCGTGTAACAGGACATCGTTACTCTAACGCCCTCCGATTTGCCGTGAGCGCCAGCGCGGAAGCTGCCAGCATGCGCCGCGGTCTCCGGTTTGATACGAACGGATAGTTCCTCCTTGATTTCCCGCACCAGTGTGTCGATATCGGATTCCCCGGGTTCTCGCTTTCCTCCCGGCAAGTAGTACGTATCCTTTCCTTTGGAACGAGCGCCCAATATGCGTCCATTCGCGATGTTTATCCAGGCGATTTTGTCAATCTCCGTTATCATATGGATTCCTCCCCTCATCAGATAAGCTTAACGCTAAGCCGTCTCTTGTTGTTCCCGTTTCCCGCCTAATTTAAATACCAGAATCCCGCCAACAATGACAAGTACACCGATCAGCTGATTCATGGTAAACGGCACCTTCTCTAACCCTAACCATCCCAAGGAGTCCCACAATAGTGCAAAACCGAGCTGCGAGGTCATGACAATCGAAATGGCGAAGGTGGCACCCAGCAGCCTTGTCGCCTGCACCAGGCAAATCACCACGCCGACCCCAATCAACCCGCTAATCCAGTACCAAGGCTCCATGTTATGAAGGGAGAACGTCCCTTTGCCTTCTACAACAAGACTCATGACAAACGAAGCCACGAAGCCCATGCCTAACACCAACGTCGTTGTAGACCAGGAGCCTGTTTTCTCATTCACTCTATTATTGAATATGTTCTGCAAACTAACCAATGATCCCGCGATTAGTGCCAATACCAATCCTGCTAACATGTTCCATCTCCTTACTTCATGTTTCATTCTCACCAAGCGTCATTCTTCGTAGATGTTGCCTCCCGCCACACTCGTCAACGCTTCCCGATCCTTAATCAGAATGAACCCCTTGCGGCGCTCGATCAGCCCTTCTTGACTGAACTTCAGAATCACCCGGTTTAAATGCCGGTAGCTGGTGCCGAGCAGATTCGCGATATCCGTCAGATTGTATGCGGCCGGGTCGTTTGCAGCGAACGTGCCTGACTCTTCCTCAGAAACGGATAATAGATAGCTGGCCAGTCGCACCTCGACAGGATGCAGCAAATTGAAACTCAAGAAATTGGATTTAATATAAAACTTCCGCGTAATGATCCGCAGCAAAAATTGCAGCAGCGGCGGATGCTCCTGTCCGAATTTGCGAAGCCAGCGATAATGTACGCCGATCATATAGACAGATGATATGGCCTGTACCGTATTGATCAACGGATTGCCTTGAATGTATTCAATATCTCCGATCACCTCAAGCGGTGTTTTAAAAGATAGAACAAGCGCTTTACCTTCTGCGGAGGTCGTGAAGATTTTAATCTTCCCTTGAACCAGGATATACAGCATCTCGGCCGGTTCGCCTTGCGTGCAGACGATGTCGCCCTGATCGAAGTGATATAACACCAGATATGGCATTAAATCATCGTGAAATACGGACTGGATCTGGTTGCTCAGCAAAAAATGCTGCATGAGCTCCGCATTATGAATTTCCTTCACGTCTCTCTCTCCTTTCCCGACATTTCATCTAAGGATCACTTGATTCCATCTCATAATTTGATTATCACGACACCGGCGATCATCATCCCAATCCCAATGAATTGAGGCAAGCTCATCCTCTTCTTCACCACGCCGAACCATCCGTTGCTGTCAATCAGGAACGTCAAGAATAACTGGGCGATCAACAATGCGGATATCGTTAATGTGACGCCGATATTCTGAATCGCTGTCACCTCACTGAATATAATGGGTGCCCCCAAGGCTCCCCCGATTAGATAGAGCGGCTTCACTTGTCCCAATCCTTGTCTGCTTCCGTCCCGGACGAACAGCAAAATGACCAAAGCCATAATAAATCCGGTCAACTGCGTAACGGTCGCAGCTTGCCATGTGCCCATATCCTGGCTAATCCGGGCATTGGCCACCCCCTGCAGCGTAATGCAGGCACCGCCAATGAATGCAAATAAGATTCCTCTCACGATACATACTCCTTCTTCTATAGGTCTGTATACTATTAAAAGTGAATTCCCCAAACTCAGGAAAGGACATATGTCCTGAAATGAAGGAAATTCCAAATATAGCGATGTCCAAAGACACGAATTTCATTATATACTATCGGTCGGCTTGGCATGTAACATACAAAAAAGCTGCCGGATTTTCCTTGGCAGCTTAACGGATTGCCACGATGCAGTGACTTATACATATTCAGGATGCCCATGCCTTTTGCAGCCGAACCAATAACAAGCGGTCAGCATGGAGGGACGATGATCCATGGTATAAAACCGTTTAAACCAAGATTTCATCTATGACTCTATGAGCATTTTGTTTTAAAATATAAATAGATGTCACTTTATTGACGTAACACCGACTGGAAGGAGCTCCGCTAACATGATGCCAGATAAACAAGAACAAGGTCCCGATGAACAGGGTGGATTACAATTACAAGCGGATTGCGAACGCTGCTTTGGATTATGCTGCGTCGCTTTACCTTTCGCCGCTTCCACGGATTTTGCCATAGACAAAGACGGCGGAACCCCTTGTCACCATCTGCAATCCGATTTCCGCTGCGGTGTGCACAGCAGCTTGAGGCAGCGAGGTATGAGAGGCTGCACCGTATACGACTGCTTCGGAGCGGGACAAATGGTTTCACAGGTTACCTATAACGGACGCGACTGGCGGCAGGCTCCTGGGACGGCAAAAGAAATGTATGACGTATTCCCGATCATGCGGCAGCTTCACGAGCTGTTATGGTATTTGAACGAAGCCCTGACTTTGCAGCCGGCTCAAGACATTCATACCGAGTTGAGATTGTCGCTGGAAGAGACGAGACGGATGACTCAGCTTCCTCCCGAATCCTTGTTAAGGCTGGATGTTGCAGCTCATCGGGCAGACGTGAATCAGCTGCTTCTTCGGACCAGTGAGCTTGTACGGGATGATGCGCGCAAGAAGCATAAGGGACCGCCCGTGCGTCAAAAGATCGGGGGCCGCGGTGCTGATCTGATGGGAGCTAAACTTAAAGGAGCAGACCTAAGATACGCCAATCTGAGAGGAGCTTATCTTATTGCCGCGGACCTCAGAGGAGCCGATCTGCGGGCTGCCGATCTGATCGGTGCCGATTTCAGGGACGCAGACCTGAGGGGAGCCAATCTGGCGACCAGCCTCTTCTTTACTCAATTCCAAGTTAACGCGGCAAAAGGAGACGCCATTACCAAATTGCCTCCATCCTTATCTCGACCGGACCATTGGACGCGTTAACGCTGAATATATCGGGTAGAACAGCTGAAGATTTACTACCAACACCAAAAAGCCGGCAGCTAACTTGCAGCCGGCTTTTTGGTAGGTGGCCGAATCACCTACACTTAACGCCTTTAAACGCTTCAGTTATGGAATTGTATTTTAACTTCACATAGGCTTCTTCCATGAATCCTTCAATGGAACGATACGGTTAAACACCAGTCTGCGTTCGGTCGTATATTTGGAATCCACGCAGAAATAGCCGTGTCTGATGAATTGGTACGTTCGGTTTGGGGTCGCCTCCTGCATCGAAGGCTCCAATATAGCATTTTCGATGCGAATCAACGATGCGGGATTCATTAGCTCCTCCCATACGTTATTCGATTCAGATAACTCGGCCGATTCCTTCAGCAGCTTATCATACAAGTGAAGTTCCGCCGGGATCCCGTGCTTCGCAGACACCCAATGCAGCGTTGCTTTCACCTTCCGCTCATTAAATCCGCTCCCGCTCTTTGTTAATGGATCATACGTGCAGTGGATCTCCATGATGTCCCCCGTGGCTGGATCTTTCACGACATGTTCGCATTTGATGAAGTAGGCTCCTTTCAAACGCACTTCCTTGCCAGGAGATAACCGGTGAAATCCAGGAACGGGCTCCTCCATAAAGTCCTCTTGCTCGATGTACAGCTCCCGTGAAAAAGGAACCTCCCGCTCACCCAACGTATCATCATTTTCATGATTCGGTATGGCAAGCATCTCGGTGCAATCTTCTGAAAGATTCGTGATGATCACCTTCAGCGGCTTCATGACAGCCATTGCGTTATAACACCGCTCCTTCAAATCTTGACGGATATAATGATCGAGCATGCCCGAGTCCACCAGGCTGTTGCCGCGAAACACCCCGAGTTCGCCCAGAAAACGCCGAATGCCCTCAGGTGTCACGCCTCGCCGCCGTAATCCTTTCAACGTAGGCAGTCTGGGGTCATCCCATCCGTCGACAAAGCCCCCCTCCACCAATTCCCTCAGGTATCGCTTGCTTGTTACATATCCCGAGATATTCAATCTTCCGAATTCCCGCTGCTTCGGCGGCTCGATTACTTCCAGCTCCGTAAGTACCCACTCGTATAGCGGTCGATGATCTTTAAATTCGGCTGAGCATAGGGAATGAGTAATCCCTTCGATCCAGTCCTGGATCGGGTGGGCGAAATCATACATCGGATACACACACCACGTTGTTCCGGTCCGGTAATGCTCTGCATGAATGATACGATACAGGACGGGATCTCTCAGGTTCATGTTGGGGGACGACATATCGATTTTGGCTCGAAGTACTTTTTCCGACGTATGGAATGCTCCTGCGATCATTTGCTCAAATAACGCCATATTCTCCTCAATGCTGCGCTCCCGAAACGGGCTGTTGATGCCGGCTTCGGTCAGTGTTCCACGGTATTCCGTCATTTGTTCGGGTGTGAGATCGCAGACATAAGCCTTCCCTTTGGCAATGAGTTTCCTGGCCGCTTCAGCGATTTGATCCGCATAATCCGAACCGAAATAAACGTTCGGCTTAAGTCCAAGCCACTCGATATCCTCCTGAATCGCGTGCACATATTTGATATCTTCCTTCAGTGGGTTCGTATCGTCGAACCGAAGATTGAATGTTCCATGAAACCGGCTGGCGATGGAATGATTGATGTAAATCGCATAGGCGCTGCCGATGTGCAGATAGCCGTTAGGCTCCGGCGGAAATCGCGTAGCCACCGGCCTGTTATAAACGCTGTTCTCTACATCCTCCTTGATCATCTTGGTCAAGAAATCCACCGTTTCTTCTCCTTTGTTCTTGTCGTCGCTCATACCTGACTCCTCCCTTAAGTTGTTTGATCTGTCTTATTTCCGTCAAAACCAAAAAAATCCCGTCTCCAAGACATAAGTCTTGGGGACGAGATTGGTTTCGCGGTGCCACCCCTATTCGCCGATATCTCACGATACCAGCCTTATCAGGTACGGCCATCACGCGATCGCTTATACCCTAGCTCTATAACAGGAGCTCCTGTCGCACCATCCCTTATCCATAAGTTCCGATGCGCCGCTCAGAGGCTTGGTTCAATGAATGGCTTCCAACTCCTTTTCAGCTTACCGGAGCTCTCTGTAGGGATTCCTGTTCATTTACTCTTCTCTTCATGGCGTTTACAATTTGATCCATAGTATCATCAAAAAAATAAAAAGTAAACCGTAAAACGTCAACTACAATGAAACTCCGATGCAATGAAAAATTTGTCCCGTTCGATTAGATGGGCAGCAGCTTCACCGTAGCCTGCTTGCCGCTGACTTGTATGCCCGTCTCCTTCTTGCCTACCTCAGCCAGATCTTGCACGAGTCGCTCCAGCAGTTTGCGGGCGGCTTCGCCCTCCTTGCCTTGAATGCGAATAACGGGCTGGACGGCTTTGCCCGCTGCCAGCAGCTTATGCATTTGCGACAGCTTGGTGTCATAATCATGCTCTTCGATATGTACGGACAAGCGGAATTCCTTTACTTTCATCGGACCGGCTGAAGCTTGCTGGCCCTTCTTCTCTTTCACGGCCTCCTGCTTCGCCTGCCCCCGGCTTACGAGTTTGCATGGCGGGGGACTGCTGAATAGCGAGGTACACACCAAATCGGCTTTGTGACTTTTCGCCAGCGCAAGCGCCTCATCCCTGGAGACGACTCCCAGATCTTCGCCGTTTAAGCCGGTCAGCTCTACTTCGCGTGCTTTTATCTTTTCATTCATCATTAACATGGATAGATCCTCCTATTAAAAGTAGGTGTTCGTTCATTCATTGCTCTGCCTTTGCGTTCACATCATGGTGTATGAACCGAACAGAATGGGTTCGGTATTCCTGCTCTTCCGTGATTTCCAGACAGTTCAGCTGTTTACCGTACACGCACGCTCCATCGATACCGATTTTGTCCCCTTCTCCACAGAACCAAATCTGCTCCGAGTCATGCAGGTTGACCGCTGGCGTATGCCCGAACACCACGGTTTTGTTGATGCCTGTAGGATAATTGAAGAATGGTTCCCGTATCCAGATGAAATCATGCTGTGGCTGCAACTTCCAGTCTTCAACACCCGGATTGATCCCTGCATGCACGAATATGTGAGTGTCTGTTTCATAGAAGAGAGCCAGCGTATCAAGAAAGGATAGATGATGCTCAAACTCCTTCTTAATATAGGCTTTCCCTTCGTTATATCTGGCACGATCCATTTCATCCTCAAAAAAATCGGCGCCGCAGTAGCTTTCTATCGTATGTCGAGCTCCATTGCGAATCCAGCGTGAGTTCGCTTCATCCGTATCAAGCAAAATGGCATCCAGCATCATCTGGTCATGATTACCGCGAAGAGTGATGGCACCTTCATCCCGCAGTTTCATCACTTGCTCAATGACTTCCCTGCTTCTGAACCCGCGATCCACATAATCCCCAAGCAAGATCAGCTTATCTTTTGCGGGATTGTACTCCACTTCAGACAATAACCGATTGAATTCATCGTAGCAGCCATGAATGTCGCTAATCGCTAATATTCGAATCGTAGTCCCCTCCCTACCCTAATCATAATACCAATCTGTTCTCCAGCAGGTTCTTCAGGCTGATTATGAAAATCAACAAGCTCTTCAACCGATGTTACTCCTTGTCACTTTATAATTTTAGGACATCCAAATCCGAGCTGCTTTGTTATTTAGGTATAATAGCATATTCTCCTTTATTTCAACATCACTTCAACTCTGAGCAACGCCTTGTAAGAAACCGAGCACCCTTTCGCCAGGCGAACCTCCGCTTATAGCGAAAAATGCTCACGTATATAGTCCAAACGGTAAAGTGATGGAATGGTTAGAGGAGGTTCAATTCAATTCGCACACATGCAGAATCCATCTAAAAAAACCATGTGTTCTGCCATAAGGAATGGTTGAACGCACGGTATTTCTATTTACAGCCTATTTTATAAAACTATATTTAGCCATCACATCTCCCCATGGAGCAATCCCGACTTCTTTAAACCCGATTTGGGAATATAGCCTTTTTGCATGCTCATTCTCGGATTTATAACAGAGCATAACATCGTCTGTTGTATCCGGCGAGTACCGAATCTCCTCGAGAACCAGACGAATTGCAGGTTTGGCATAATGCAGTCCCTGAAACTTGCCGTCGATCATAAACCGGTAGATCCAGTAGTTATCATCGTGCGGGTGCAGGCCATACATCACAAATCCGATCATCTCTTCATCATGGTAGATCGCACGCGTTTTGAATCCCTCCATGAATTGAGCTTCCGCTATCGAGTATAGATTGGGGGCAATCCACTTCTCCTGTTCAGGTCTAGGTTTAAGACGGATGCAATCCTCCCAATTGTCCTTATCTATGGCATGAAGTGTTATCAAATGCAAGACTCCTTCAATATATGGTGTATGCCTTTATCCTAATCCAATGCCGACCATTTTTCACGGTATTAAATATGTAAATTCAAATAAGACGCTGCACGTTACCAGATTTAGAGCAAGATAATGAACGATTATAAGTATTTATTACATATTCCGATCAGCTCTCAATGGATAAACTAGAAGTAACTTTTATTTCACACGGAGGCGATTTACATGCGGCAATTGAACCATAACTTCCAACGGAAAGGACAACTAACTATGAAACGAATGAGGGTTATGATATATGAAGAACATATTGAATATTGGAGTTTTGGCCCATGTTGATGCCGGTAAAACCACACTAACGGAGCAAATCCTGTTCAGATCCGGCATTATTGACCAAGCAGGCTCCGTTGACCAAGGCAATACCATCACGGATTCGCTGGAGATTGAGCGAAGACGGGGGATCACGATAAAATCCGCTGCAGTATCCTTCATGCTGGGCGATCTAAAAATCAATCTGATCGATACGCCGGGACATGCCGATTTCATCTCGGAGGTCGAGCATTCACTGAGTGTGCTGGATGGCGTCATTCTGGTGATTTCCGCGGTTGAGGGCGTACAGGCCCAGACGCGGGTGCTCATGCAAACGCTGAAAGAACAACGGATTCCCACCCTTCTATTCATGAACAAGATCGATCGAATGGGCGCGAATTACCATAATGTCTTTACCATGATACGGAATCTGCTGGATGAACATATTTGCGAGATGAGCTCTGTAACTCATGAGGGCAGCGCAACCGTTCGGGTAGACGTGGCCGATCCCCATAACGCCGGGTGGGTCGAAATGTTGGCTCTGTCCAATGACGATCTGCTGAACGACTATGTCCAGGATATTCCCATATCACGCGAGCGGCTGCAGGGAGAATTACGCAGGCAAACCCGGCAAGGTAAAGCTTACCCTCTATTTGCAGGATCAGCAGCCAAAGGGATCGGCATCGAGCCGCTGCTTCATGCGCTTAGCGAATATTTCCCTGTTAATAACGCCTCGGAGCTTCAGCATGAATCGTTATCCGGCCTGGTGTTCAAAGTAATCAAATTTCCGAACGGAGAACGGAACGTATACCTCCGGCTGTTCGCCGGCAGTATCCAGGCGCGAGACGAGATTACGGTGATAACGCAGAATGGCAACATCACCATGTTCAAGGTAAAACACCTACATGCTCTGCACCACGGCAAATCCATACCGGTGAATCAGATCGATGCCGGAGACATTGCGATTCTCATGACCGATGAACTCAAGGTGGGCGACGTCATCGGTGCTGTTTCCGACAGGATGAAGAGGGTCCACTTTCAGAAGCCGCCGATTCAAATCCAGGTCTCGGCCAAGAATCCCGCGGAGGAGCATCAGCTTCACACGGCCTTAAGCGATCTCACCGAAGAGGATCCATTCCTGCAATATATCCAGGATTCGAAAACCAAGGAAAACATCATCCACGTATTCGGTAAAGTCCAGCAGGAAATTCTGCTGGAAACGATCCAGCAGCAACACGGCATTGAAGCTGTATTTTCTGCTCCGCGGGTCATTTGTATCGAGAAGCCTGTAACTACCGGAGAAGCTGTTGAGTATATTGGCGAGTGTCCATTTTATGCAACGGTTGGCTTACGGGTTGAGCCTGGCGAGAGAGGAACCGGAATTCAGTATCGTCTGGAAGTGGAACTGGGCTCCCTCCCCTTATCCTTTCAGAAAGCGATTAAAGACACGGTGATTGAGGTGCTGCAGGAAGGTTTGTATGGATGGACCGTGACCGATATTATCGTGACGCTGACGCATACCGGTTACGCAAGTCCGGTTTCGACGGCAAAGGATTTTCGCAGCCTGACCCCACTCGTCCTCATGTCTGCGCTGGGCAAAGCCGGAACGGAAGTATACGAGCCTATCAATGTCATCCAATTCATTCTGCCGGAAACCAGTTTAAGCAAAGTGTTGTCCAAGTTGGCGGCACTGGAAGGGACCTATCAGGAACCGACATTCCACAACCATGCTGTCCACGTTCATGGTACCATCCCCGTGCGGACAACCGACTTGCTTAAAGCCGAAGTCCATTCCCTGACAAGCGGTGAGGGCATGCTCTCCGTTAAACCAGGAGGCTACGTGAAGGTGCAAGCCACCGTCCCTGTGAATAAACGGCGACAAGTCAACCCGCTGAACCGCGGTGAATATATGCTTTATTTGAACAAGATCATGTAAAGAACGTACGTGTCAATCCATAGCGGTGTCGAGAGATGATCTCGCCCGCTATTTTTTTGTTCGATCCGTTTTCCTTCTAAAGGATAGTCTCTGGCATTCAATATTTCCGAACTGGAGGTATATACCGGGGATAAGGGCTGTAAAGCCGTTATCATGTGGTTGTTTACAGTGAAAGCAATCAAAGACTACCGACTGCCATGACCTTTACGAAGCAGCTTGGGATATTGCGATGACGCATGTTTAACAACACCGCAATGGGCGCAAGCCGTAAGCTTAGGGTCCAGTCGTTCAAGAATCCTCCCGCTCCGAAGTGACTCTTCCATATCAGGCGTAAATTTCGCAATGGGTCTGCGGAGTTTGCCGGAGAATGCTGTGAACAGATCGCCTGCGAGAAGAATTTGGTCGTCAGGATGATAGAATACCACATGCCCCGGACTATGTCCCGGTGTATGATAAGGGATTAACCCGCCATACGTATGGTCCAAATCCAGGGATTTGATTGGATTAGAGGAGATATCAGATATCCGGTCCGCTTCTAATGGGTGTACTACAATCGGAACCTGCAAGGTCCGAGTCAGGTTCGGCAGCATCCCCACATGGTCCCCATGACTGTGCGTAAGCAGCACCCGTACTAAGGGCTTATTCTTGAAGCGGACGTTTAACGCTTGATACAACGAATTCCACATGGACGGTATCCCTGCGTCAACCAGCGTTAATCCGTCCCGATCTTCAACGATCCATACCATGACAGGCAATGGCCAATATACATATCCGCCCCACACGTGACGAGTCAGCTGCTTCCATCGCATTCCAACCATCTCCTTACAAAAGTTATAATATGCGCTAGCACTTTTATATACCAATTGGTATATAATGATCAAAAAAATTATCTCAATACACCCAAAGTAACTTCTATACTGTGTTTCAAAACAACCGGGGCGGGTTCTATTTTTACGACCACGAAAAGTCCAACCAATGCCAGCATTAGAAAGTGTGCCGTGGAATGAACGTCGATGGTCTGCGCAATGTCTCCCGCTTCCTTTCCTTCGGTCAACGCGTTTGCCAGAAACTGTGATACCTTATCCTGATACTCACGGCCTTTTAACGCGATTTGCTCATCATGTGCGGCAAGCTCCGTCATTGTGTTTACGAACAAGCAACCGCGCTTTATTCCACGGTCATCGACCGATTCAACAATATCTCGAAATAATGCCTCAATCCCCTTGTACCCCGATCCATTAGCAGCAAGAATAGACTCGAGTTTCCGAAGAAACTGGTCCATATAAATGTCCAATACCTTCATAAATAACGCACGTTTATCTCCAAAAGCCATGTATAGGCTCGGCCGGCTAATCTCCATCCTGGTCGTTAAATCTGTAATGGAGGTCGCTTCGTAACCCTTTTCCCAAAATAACTCCAACGCATTGTTCAATGCTTTATGCATATCGAATTCCCGCGGACGTGCCAACCACTCTCACCCCAGTTATGTACCATTTAGTATATAACTGATCTTACTCTCCTTGGATATTAATGTAAATCGTCATCTAATACTATCATCCATCCAGTATTCAGTTTCATATGCCAAGACCATAGCCTCACTCTATCTTTCTTAGTCCAGTGCAACTCTTTTTGCCCCTTGTCACTTATTAAGTGATAGGAAAAAACGTTGCTCTAGACCCACCCCTACTCGGCTTGGTAATATAGTCAGGTACTATTTTTTGGGGCGTGTGGAAGGAGTCGGCTAGATTTGGAACAACAACGTTATCATGATTTAAAATTGGGTGAAAAAGGTGCCATCATCAGTATCATTGCTTATATCTGTTTATCTGCAATCAAATTATTGATAGGTTACACCGCGAACTCCGAGGCTTTGAGGGCGGATGGATTAAATAATGCTACAGATATCGTGGCGTCCATTGCTGTATTGATCGGACTGCGTTTATCACAAAAACCTGCGGATCGGGATCATCCATACGGCCACTGGAAAGCGGAAACGGTAGCCTCCTTGATCGCCTCTTTTATTATGATGGCCGTCGGGATCCAAGTCCTGTTCGGGGCCGTTTCTTCCATGTTTGAAGGCAACCATGAATCGCCTGATCTTCTATCCGCGTGGACCGGTATTGGCTGCGCCATTGTGATGTTCTTGGTCTACCGCTACAATAAGCGCCTAGCCACCAAAATAAACAGTCAAGCCGTTATGGCAGCGGCCAAAGACAATCTCTCGGATGCCTGGGTCAGCATCGGCACGGTCGTGGGTATCATCGGCGCCCAATTTCATCTGCCGTGGCTAGATCCGCTTACCGCCGTATTGGTAGGCTTCCTGATATGTAAAACCGCTTGGGATATATTCCGGGATGCCTCTCATCATTTAACCGATGGCTTCGATGAGAACATTGTCAGAAGCTATAAAGAAACGGTAAAACAAGTGGTTGGCGTTAAAGGAGTCAAGGACATTCGAGCAAGGAATTACGGCAGCAACACGGTTGTCGACATCGTCATCCTGGTCAGGTCGAATCTGGATATCCGGGTGGCCCATGATATTTCAGACCAGGTGGAGCATGAATTAAAAGAAACACACGGCGTTTATGACGTACATGTTCATATAGAACCGAATTAAGCCTCCAACATTACCAAGTCATTTTCCATAAGCAACGAAGAAGGTCCGGCCACATTCTTATTGGCCGGACCTTTTTTATTCCTCTCACTTTGCTCCTTTATATGCTCTAGCAAATTCCCTGGCTGATGACCTAAAGCGCTGCATCATTTATCAATAACTTTTAACGAAACATAGGCCCCAGCGTGAATATTGTTATACGACCTGCTCTTCTTACACTCAATAATGCTCTTTAAATCTCTTAATCCACCAATCTTTCTTCAATAAATACTCAGCTTTAATGGGCATTATTATGAATTGGTTATTCACTTCAATTGGTTCTTTCAGTCCTGTATATACTTTAGGTCTTTTTCTTTAATCATTAAAAAATCAGGGGGATCTAAGACTAAATATTTCTGGTTACTCCTTTTCAGAAGCCCCTTATTATAAATGCTTTGATTCCACAACTTTTTCCATTGCTCTTGATGTTTTTGATTACTTCGCCCAACACTTGAAAATTGACTAGAGGGCCAGGTCCTTTCTTCGAATTCTTCTGTTAATAGTCCATGTACACTAGCCACAAACATTAGAAAATTCAAGTCATATTCTCCTGATATACAAATATACCAAGAATTGTTCATTGTAATTAAGTCCTTTCAATCAGCATTTAGAGCATGTGGGTAACGTTATATATCAGTTTCATTCATTATTATCATTTTAGTCAGTTTGTAGTATTAACTGATTTCAACTAACGTTTCCGTATTCACGAACTCGAGAGGCTCATAGCGCCAGCGACTGGGTTCGACGGACCACCCCCCAGCGAAGATACTATGTTATAGGATGTCAACAGCTTCGACGTGATACATAAATCGTCAGCTATTTGAAGTATTGTCTTACATTAGTTAAGGTCTGTTATCTAACGGTCTCCTAGATATTTTTCTACAGATTCAAGTAAAAAAAGACCACTCTCTTTAATAAATTGGGTTAGTAAGTGGATATGTCCGGAGCCATAAATCACAAGAATTCTATCTTGATGAGATGAAATTCGTGAAATATTAGAATAGATAATTAAATTTCGACGATACCAGTAATTACAGAGCCAATCAATTCCTATATTGTTTTTACCATCCCCAACTCGAGCAACAGTCATATACGTTTCATGGTCCCCTTGTATTGCACTAGGAGTATTACCTGTCATCAGAAGTTCCCTTACTGTTTTTTCTTTCATTGACTTTTGAAGAGCCTCTGCTTTTTCCTGGTTGTTAGAATTTATCCGTTGATAGAGCTCAGGCATGTTTGATTGTGCATATTCATAAACATGTCCTAGTGCAACGCCTCCATACCATTCATTCCAATCGATAGGGTAAATTCTATCATGACCAAGATCAGCCGCAGTACGGAAACCTAATTGATGAATTTCATTTGCCTCGAGAGTAAATTCACCTGACAAATATGAGAGATACTGATTATTATATGCCTCATGTTCATCAGCGAGAGCTTCAACTGCGATTTTCGTTGGATTAAATCGTTTAAGTCTATCGACAACCTCATAAATCTCCTTTTGTCTATTTAGTGCCAAGACGTCATCAGACTTAACATTGTGCATATCTAGTCCAGGATTGCCCATATGATATGTGCCAAGTAACAAAATGGTGCATTTGTTAGCAGAATCCATAAAGAACCTCCATTATTTTAGACTTTATTATAATTTTTGTCGTATTACTATAGTTGTTAGTTCTTTATACAACTTTCCGCTGATTTCCTATAACGTTATTGCATTCACCCTAGTGCTTAAAGTGCGTAGCGCGGGTCGTAAGACTTAGCCGGTCCAGGATTGTCTGCCAGGTTCCACTTCCTCAATAATTTTCGGTGCGGACAAGGGGCGCGTTAGCGATTCGCAGTGTGAATGTGTTACCTGAAGACTACACCTCATTGTGTTACTTTCATTAGTTCTTTCTTTATTAATTCGTTCGCTTGTTCCTTGTTATCTGCTGGACTAAAAATATATCCTTCTTGAATACCATACTTTTCATTTATATCATTCAGCGTTATCCATATATATTCTAATGCTTTAGTAGCCATCACGCTGCCTACTGATTTAAGCCTTACGTCCTTACTAAACGTTGTAATTGTCCCAAATAACTTCCCACCATCGTAATAAAGTTCAACATCATATGAGAGATCATCATCTACGACTAACTGGCCAAAAAACGAATCTCTAGAAAAGACATTTCGATTGGATTTACCAGATATCACCATTTGAGTTTTCTTTTCAAAGTCCGAATCAAAAGAATAGATCAAGCCTTCCATCTCTTTGTGAACTGTAGTCGGAGAAAAGTATAAATAAGCAATGGTTATTAACGCAATGATAATGACTACGATATAAGTGTTTCTTTTGTCATTTTTATTCCCTTTCAATGGCTCTGCTGAATATGCTTCATCGAGATCCCTCATGCAGACCAAGAGGCTCCACCACTGTGCGAAGATACAAAGTTAGAAGATGTTATTGCCCTTTTTCGAATTTAATTATTTAATTTGTCTATTAGGTTACTTACTTCCCTTGGTGTTTTAAGTATTATTATATTTTTTTCTTTTTCATATTTTTTTAACTTTTCGAGTATTCCTGGTCTTTTATGTTTTCTGAAATTCCATACCCACTTCATGAATTCCCAATCTAATTGCTCAGGACATCCCTCATTCAGATCAGGTCTTGTTCTTCCATGGTATTTAATTCTTCGTTTAATGACTCTATACGTAGTTATCCACGGAGGTAAATCAAAGAAAATTATTGTATCTGATCTAGAAATTCTAATATCTATGGTTCGATTATAATTTCCATCAATAATCCATTCATCATTTTGTATAAGCTCTCTTTGAAATTCATCCCATTCGTGATTAGGGGTTGCAATCCACCCAGGTTTCCAATAATACGCATCTAAATGATACAATGGTAAGCCTAAGACTTCAGAGAGTTTACTTGAGAATGTAGATTTCCCTGATCCTCCAGATCCAATTATCATGATTCTTTTCATTTTGTTCTCCTGGTTATTAAAATAATTTCCACTAACGCTCTTGTAACAGCGAACCTTCACCAACTTAAGTCCGGGGGGCTGCTGATACGGTTAGTCGGCGAATGGTGGTCTTCTGCTTTTATGAAATTCATCGGCAGCAATGGGCGTATGTCCGAAGAGTAGATACGAGGTTACCGGCTGGCAGGCAAGACTCCCTTAATTACTTTCAGGATATCTATATCCATCTGAATATTCTTCCACTAGTTACTTTTATCCTGTTCCTATTTGCCCATTGCTTTAATTCTTCTATATTAATTTCCTCGTTATTCTTAAATCTAAAATGAAAATCCATTGAAACTAATTTTCTTCCGTATAACTTGAAACCGATACTCTGTACAAAATAACCTTCTATTATAATCTTTTCGATTTTTTGTATTGGTAGTTCAACTTGATTAAGCCTAATTGTATTTTCTGTAATTTCTAACTCCTTATTTTTTCTTAATATCCTCTTCAATAGCATTACTACTCGGATTAGGTTACCTAATAATAATATAACCACACAAATAACAGATAATAAATCATCTATTCGAAGCACTTGTATTAGTATTGAAGTAATTAAAATAGAAATTATCACTTGGACATACTCTGATCTAGGATACTTAATTTCATACTTCTTATACATATTCTGGTTTATTTCCTTTCTCACTTGTTTCAGTTAATATTCTCGTGTTCACGATGCGTCAATATATTGTTATCTGATGCCCTCGCTCCCTTATTGCTTTGATAACGATGGTTACTGGAAACATCTTCGCTCTTTTTACGAAAATATTATTTCATCTGCATTTTGTTATTTCATGCTCGGTTTCCTCAATCATTTGTTCAATAACAAACCCTGCTTTCGCCAAGCCCCATGATATTGCAAGGATAGACCGTTCCCACAGCCTATTTCTAACATCTTTTTCCTGAAACATCGCCAAAAAATTTGCATTTTACTTCATTTCCTGTTGTATCCCAATAATAAATCGATCCTCTCGTCCGTCCATTCCAACAAGCCGATCTCAAAGGGAGGAGGCTTGGCCTCGTTGATTCACTTCTCTAGCATGCTCTTAAACATGTATGAACAAGCATAAATCCATGATTGAAACATCAGATGTGGTGCCAATAGAAAGTATAATGTGAATGCTGTTGAAAGCCTAATGACTTATAAAAAGAACTATCAGAAATAACATATGCTTTTTCAGCACCTAAGGAGCGGCCTCTCTTCAAGGCTTCTAAAACCACTGCTTTTCCAAGTCCCATTTGCCGATACTCCGGAATTGTACATACAGGTTCAACATAGACATAATCCGTATTCTGCCTATACCATAAGCCGCAGTATGCAACATATTCCCCATCTGCATTTTCTGCAACAATATGTAGGAATGAATTTAAATTTCTTGCTGACAACATTACTTTTTGCTTACTCATAGTAGCTTCATCAACAGGTACAGATCCTTCGTTGTCAAATGCCCTCCATAGCAAATGATGAAGCTTATATAAATCATTTTTTATATCAATATTTTTTACTATTATCCCTTCAGGAGTTGTAAAATCAAGGCTAACATTCTCTAATTTAAGTTCAAGTATGTTTTCAGTCAGATCATTCTCCACAAACTTCTTA
Source organism: Paenibacillus sp. QJM3NY_38 (assembly GCF_056173265.1). Taxonomy (NCBI): domain Bacteria; kingdom Bacillati; phylum Bacillota; class Bacilli; order Caryophanales; family Paenibacillaceae; genus Paenibacillus; species Paenibacillus sp. QJM3NY_38. The sequence continues at coordinate 3,237,080 of NZ_CM149665.1, read as the reverse complement.
CTGGGCAATAAATTTAGAGTGTGAGTATCCTTGTCATTCACCGCAATCCCAAGGCCATTTTCATTACTGAAAGTAGCAATGGCATATTCCAATATATCTTTTTCTAATTCTCCAAACCCTTGTTTAGTTGCAAAAAATGCTTCACCGAAATAGTGGTCATAGGTTGCTATACCTACTAACTTCTCATTACAATACCACAAGCCAATCTTATCCATTAAGTCTCTATTAAATTCAGGATGAAAAAACATCCACTCCCACCTGGCCCAATTCCAATTTATATGATTACGGTCATATTCTGATAATTCAATCAAAAAATCGCAAACATTATCATAACAAGAATCATCGAATCTTCTAAAAATAATATTCATTTTAAGCCCCCCAGAAATATAATTAATTTTTATGTCATTAACCTTAAGTAAACTATATCCCTTACCTCCAATCGTTTGGTGGTAAAGATCAATTATAACTAAAGGGGTTCACTCCGTTTGATAGAGTAGAAACAATTATGATGTCTTGCTGCTATTTCTTGTAACGTTCATGTATTCACGACGCGACCCGGCTTTAGATAGTCTTATCTTAGGGAACCGGTCGTCTACCTTGATCTACTTCCATGATACTCCTCGAGAGACCGAGTGACGATAGCCACGAAGCTAGATCACGTTGTTATCCGATGAACCCGACTCCTGTGAGTCGCTATCAATAATATTCATTTACGATTGTTTATCATTCTTTTTGAATAATGATGTAATAATAATTTCTGCACATTCTTCTGGTGTATTCAAACTCGTGTCCACTGAGCAGCTATAACGAATGTTTTGTGACATTATTTTATTTTGCTCATCTGATTGTACTTCTTTTCTGTCACCACGTTCTATATTTCGCTTACGACAAAGATCTAGAGGACAGTACACCTCGACTATCTCCAAAGGGTAGCCACTAAAAATCTCTTTGACTTTATCATAATGTGGCTTTAACTCAGGTCTTTCAACAAGTATCCCATCGATTATTACATGCTTTCCACTATCCGAAAATAATTTTGCTGTATGATACATTATAATTATTACTTCACTTAAATACTTCCAGTAGTCTGTCTGCAGATGTTTATCACCAATCGTATTTTCAAAAAGATCATTGGCAACTACATAAAAAAATGGTTTCGAGTATGATTGCATAGCTTCTACTATTGAGGTTTTACCTGAACTTGTAACGCCATTCAAAAATATAATTCTCCCTTTATCCAAAGTTCTCAACTTCCTTTGCATGGGTTTAATGTACATTTACTCATCAGCCTTATATATTTTTTCTTCGTTCTTTCGTATAACGATCTCGCATCTACGACGCGACCCGGCCTTAGATAGTCTTATCTTAGGCCGGGTCGTGAGTTGTCAGAATATTCTTCATCGTAAAATCGTCCAACAAGCAATGAGCGAAAGCCCCGCAGCGTAGATGCATTGTTAAGTGATGTTACTGCCTATCTTGTGATTCCTGCAATACATACTTTTGTTATTCAATCTTTTATTTTCTCAATTCGTAATTCATGATAATATCAGTATGTTCATTTTGGCATTGCTCACCTACATGAAAAAGAAATAGACCGCCCTCGCTAAGGTAACGGTCTGTTTCTCGACCTAACTCCTGTGGCCGACTGCTCTTTATGCAGTTATTGTGCTTTGGAGTCGTGTTCCAGCACGGCTCCTTACTTATTCTTACCTCAGTATAACTCAATTTATAACACTTTTATAGGTTTTGTTTGTTTATTTTTATTCATATAAGATCTGTAATGCTGTCTGCGGTAATTTCAGTTAACGTTCTTGTATCTACGCCGAGAGGCTTATGGCCCGAATGTGCCGTGTCCGACCATCTTAGCCTCGCAGGGTAGTGAGCTGATTCAGCTTCACTGTCCCCTCATCTTGCGAACCAAGGGACAAGGCCCGCAGCGTGGATACGAGGTTAAGTACAAAAAAAGCCTCACACAAGTTGTTTAAACTTATGTGAAGCCTCTCTTCTACTTCATGTTTCCTACGACTTTCACTCTCAGTCTCGTTGCATTTCCCGGATGATAAGCCAGCGGGGTTTCTTCCACTTCCACGAGCTCCACCGTAGCCGGATCAGCGCCAGCCAGCACCGCCTGCTTCACGGCTTTTTCTTGCGCATCTTTTAATGAATCCTCACGGGGCTCAGTAGAATAGATATAAATTTGTTCATATTGTCCACTGATTTGAGCAATACATGCGCCAATGGCGTTGGCTACGCCCCCGTTCTCAGGCTTAATCATATGGGATACCCCGCGAATCGTGTCCGGTATAACGACACTGCCGCCGCCTACCAAAACAAGCTCAACGTCTCCCGACGATGTCTTCATTTTGTCAATGGCCTGCTCAATGATGATTGCAATTTCAGCTTGCACCTTTTTAGCGAAGTCTTCATCCAGATGCGCTACCAAGCTCTTATCCCCGACGTCTGCGAGACCCAGCCGTACGGCAATGTCTGTTGTGGTCAGCGTATGCCCGCCAAAGACCAAGGCTTCCTGTCCAATCTTGTATCCTACGCTGTCAGGGCCCACCGTAATTTTGCCGTTCTCCGAGCGCACGATGCTTCCGCCGCCCAGCCCAACCGAGATAATATCCGGCATGCGGAAATTCGTGCGGATATCGCCAACCTCAACTGCAACCGAAGATTCTCTTGGGAACCCGTCCTGCAAAACCCCGATGTCCGATGTAGTCCCTCCCACGTCGAGAACCATCGTATCTTTAATCTTCGCCAAATAAGAGGCACCGCGTATGCTGTTCGTTGGCCCGCATGCAATGGTTAGGATCGGAAATTGTTTAGCGTAATCGATCGACATTAAAGTACCGTCATTCTGGCATAAAAACACCGCTGCGTCTGTGATGCCTTCTTCTTCTAACGCCTGCACAAATCCTTGGGTTGTCGTTTCAATAACCTTGCACAATGCTGCATTGAGTATGGTCGCATTTTCCCTCTCAATTAATCCTACCGAACCGATCAGGGAGGAGCAGGAAACAGGGAATTCCGGTCCATATACTTGATGGATGAGATCGCGAACCTGAAGCTCCTGATCATTTTTAATGGATGAAAACACACCAATAACCGCGATGGACTCGACACGGCTCCCCCATTCCTCTAAAAGAGCTTTAATTTCAGCTTCATCGACTTCTCCAAGCACTTGGCCGTCATATTCATATCCGCCATGAACGAGAGCATATTTACCCGACAGCGACTGAACCATGTCCTCAGGCCAGGACGTGTACGGCGCAACGGAAGCGGTTGCCGGGTAACCCAGACGAATGACGCCGACTTGGGCCAGCTTTTTGCGTTCAACAATGGCATTCGTGCACTGTGTTGTACCTAACATGGCATGCGTTATTTGGGTTTTATCCATATTCGATTCCTGCAGCAAATTCCGGAACGAGGTTTCAATACCCGTTTTAATATCTAGACTTGTTGGTGATTTCACCGCATGAACCAGATGATAATTCTCATCCAAAATGATGGCGTCCGTGTTGGTGCCGCCTACATCGATCCCGATTCTATACATTCTCAGCCACCGCCTTTTTCACCATTTCCTCAATAGGAACATAATCGTAATCATATCCGAAGTATCTTGGTCCTGCCGTCTGGATTCCCTTTTCCGTTCTCCACTTATCATGAGCGGGCAGCCCAATAACCCGTACGCGTTTTCCGTATTTCAGGCTCTCCGTAGTTACAGGCGACAAGGTTTCGTAATCAACCAGACAGATCAAATCAGGGGTCATCGCTACCACTTGACCGTTCTTTTCAGCAATCAGGTTTTCATTTTGAAAATGAACCTTCATCTCTCCGCCTTTAAACGCCTCGATTCCTTCAAGATGCATCTGGCCGAGGTTAAATCCGCCCTTGGTTTCCCGGATAACGTCCACAATTTTACCTTGGAAAAGTTCATAGCCGGACACAAGTCTCAGCAGTTCTTGAAGCTTATCGCCTGCGTCCCGATTCTTCGATGTAATGATGGCTCCGATCTGTTCGGACAGGGTCACGATATGATGAACGCCGCTCTGCTTGATTTGAGCACCCGTTGCCGGGTACAGGCTTACTAAAGCACTGGCGCCCATTTCAACCGTGGCCGCTCTGGCGAGCCGTTCCGTCCACTTATTATCAATGGTCTCAAAGATGCCGATATTCCCTTTTTCATCCGTAATCGCCATCGGTGTCGCCGGAATGCCATCCAGGTTAAACGTCACCATTTGCAGCTCCGGGAAGGCCCGCCCCATACCGTCACAGTCGATCAGAGGCAATCCCAGCTGCGCCGCAACAACGATGGGAATCATGGAATTGACGCCTCCCGCTTCCATCGGAAACGTGCCGGCGATCCGTTCTTTTCCCAAGTAATTCGCTAATTTCTGAAAAACCTTAACAAACTCGTCCCCTCTAGGGAATTTCTCCACTAATACGGATGGCGCCCCCATCATCGCGGCCGGAATGAAAAAGTCCTCATCCTCAATCTCATCGACTGAACATAGTTTGACAGGACCAAACTTCTCAATGGCCGAGAGAGCCATCAATTTACCGATGTAAGGGTCTCCCCCTCCGCCGGTTCCCAGAAATGCTGCGCCAACGGCGATGTTTTCAACAGCTGCTTTATCTAAATATCTCATTCATTCTTCCTCCAATATTTCGGATTTCTGAGCCGATAAACGATAGCCTGCATAATATTCGACAAAAGAAACGACAATCCCGATCAACGGCTGATTCGGTAATTTCGCTGTTCTGGTAAGCAATCGTCAGGACAGTTCGAATGTTCTTTTCTTATTGTAAAAGATGAAGCAGGTCAGCGTCTTTTTCAGAAAACAAAAAAAAATCCGATGTTTTTGTCTTATTGGACAAAACATCGGAATTTTTTAGTTATGGATGAGACGGTAGACCATGCAAGCGGTATAAACATCGTACGATTCCGAATTGATGGTCACATCATATCCTATGAGCTCGCAAATTTTTTTAATGCGATATTTCACCGTATTTTTGTGGACGAACAACAGCTTGCTGCAGTCATCCATATTCCCCTTCGCATCCAGAAGAAAAGTTATCAGGGTGTTCATTGCGTCAGTGTCGTCCATAATAGGCTCCAAAACGGACAAGCATTCCTCAGTCATCTCTTCCCCTTGTTTGCTGAGGTCTATAGCCCGTTTCATGGAACGGACTTCAGCCGCGGTGTATAGTTTGCGGTGATGATAGATGCGGTGAACCTCTTTAGAGACTCCGTTTACGAGCTGGTACATGCGGCGTACGTCCTGTGTGTTCCGCATCCTCGGAGAATAAACGATGCTTGATATTTCAGCGGTGAGACTCGTGGATTCGATATATTCCGCTGCGATTTCAAACTCATTGTATTTATATGAACAATTCCCTAGCAACACGACAACGCAGTGATCGATCGTTTGAATGACCGCGGTTTTATAATATTGCGAGAGATGCCCTTTTAAGTCTTCCCTTATCCTTCTTTCCTCCGACAGATCCCGAATGTAAACCAGCCACATCATTTGGATGGCGGAAACATCAATATAGAGCAAACTGGCCAATCTGCGCATTTTTTCGCTTTCATCATTCACGATGGCTTTAACCAAAGCGTATTCGCTGACCTCGTTATGCTTGTCTCCCCATAAATTGATGGCCACCTGCACCACCTCGCTGATTTGCTCCATCGTCTTCGGAGGCAGCTTCGTATTCTCTTTAATGAGAAACAGGTAAAGGACCTCCCCGTTTTTTTGATGAACACGTTTGTATTCAACAAAGCAGGACGAATCCAGCTCGCCTTCTCCCATTCTGTCGTTCAGAATGGAAGGTCCCATGGACCGGATTAAATTCGCAACATCGAGCGATGAATTCCGCGGCCACATGACACGATTGATGATATCCAGGCTGCTGTTTGTCAGGACGATGTTCGCTTTCATCCGGTCCGACAGCAGTTTAAGCGTAATTTCCACGCTACGCAAATGTTCCGGCAGCAGCGAGACCTTTTCCAGTGATTCATTCACGAAATGCTCATTCACATTCTGATTGCTTACGATCGCTTCCATGACTTCATAAATGACTTCATTATATCTAAGTGAGTAATCGTTTCTCGGCATGCAAATGATAATAAAATTCAGAGATTCGGCCAGTTCGAGCACTTCATCGGCTATATCTGGCATGATAATGCCAACATAGTACAAAATCAATCCCACTTCACCAAGTTCATGCAAATATTGAACCGTTTTGCATTGCTGCTCCACGCTGTCCTTAATGGAATAAAAAGAGCTAATGACCAGCTCTTCGGCATACCACTCTTCTTGTACGGTTTGAATAATTTGCGAGAAGAAATTGACATCTGCCACCTCTAAAACTGATAAAGAGGAAACGGTCTGATGTAGCCTGCTTGTTCCAGTGACCACCTGAGCTCCTCTAAATGAAGGCAGCTGCAGTAATTCTTTAACGGTTACCCCAATTTAACCACCACTTTTTTGTTCGATTCATGCTGCTCTTATTCTTCAATCGGTGCGTAGTCCTTAATAGATTATTCATCCAGAAGGAGATCCTCGTAGAAATAGCCTGTTAAAACAAAGCTATGATGCTCGGTATAACACAGCAGCCTAAGATAGGATTCATCAATATTAGTATAACCCTCGTTATGATAAGCAACCAAGTAAGTTCCTTTGCCAACTATGAATTTTTTGCACACTCGGCCAGGTTCACAAGATGCTTCCGTTAAAATTCGACTCGTACCAATATTCATCCCCTGTTAAGGTTTTCTTATAACGCACCCGCATTCATGACGCGCCCCTGCCTTAGATAAGTGCTATCTAAGCCCGGGGCGTGTAACGTCTGTATATTCTTCTATGCCTGAACTTTTGACAACCAAGGGGCGAATGCCCGCTGCGTAGATGTAATGTTATGTGAGGTGGGACCAAGGCAACACGCCTGACGCCTGCGCGAATACGCAGTTAGATGAAATGATGTCCTCTTTGAGATGCTCTCACTTCATAAACTTTAAATTTTCAACTATTTTGTACTGGTCTTTCAAATATAATCTCGTAATGAGTTGGCTTTCCATATCCATTATAATTAGTGGGAAGTACTTGAACTAACCGCCACCCCTCTCTTGCATATTCAATAATTGTCTGTTGATGTGTTGCATCTGAGAAAAATCCACCCAATGAAGTGTCAACAAAGGTATATTCGTACATATTATCTCCCTCCGTTCTCAGTTTGTTTAGTACTGTGGTTTGTAGATACGATCAATGTCTGTATCACTAATATGTCAATTCAAGGACTTCAATCTCTTCTTTTTTTCATTTATTATGTAACTCTTGCTAAATTCTAAATCTAAACAAAGGATTGGATTGTGCAAAATATCCATTAATTTCAATAATAAATTGTTCATGACCCTTCTGTTTTTCATGGTTTTAATCTCATTAATTTTATCTAACGTTTCCGTATTCACGACGTCCAACGAAGGCGGATGTGTCTGCTGAAATTTCTCTCCGAAATCCATCCAGCAGACCAAGGCTCCGCAAGGAGTCGCTTCTTGAATATTATGTTATGAGATGTCATTGACCAGTTGGAGCTAACCCCAAAACATTCCGTTATGCCCTTCGTCCACGATCTTTAACTGTATTTCAAAATTTTCATTCGGTTCTATATCATCTATGAAATGCCATTTCCCTTTACTGTCTTGCCAATATATATTCCATTCATTCTCATCTAATCTGAACTGAGCTACTGGCAGCTGCACCCATTGCTCGCTTTTGTATCCTTGTCTTTCTTCAATCAATGTCACATGATTTCCTCTGATCTTGTAACTGATTCTAATCTGGCTTTTCACATGTTCTGGTACTGCATTTTGGGTGTATTGGTCCATGATTTTCATAATCCGCTTCTTCGTAAAATCATCCATGGATTCTATCTCTCCTGCCCTAATCGGTTTTGCTTTGATTATATCATGATGATGTCTCATAACGTTCTTGTATTCACGAACCCGAGAGGCTTAAGGCGTGTAGCGCCGTGGAATCATGGTATGACTTATTTTGGTTCGAGCGCAATATACCTCGGTAAATCGTAGCTTATTCTCCACAAGATTCTTTTGCCATATCGATATGTGATGGTCTTCGATGGTTAACTATTTACCTCTTTAACTCTAAATAATTCATATTATAATCTTCGCCTAAAAAATTCATCACTCCAGAAAATCCATTTAATTCCCATTCACCATTTTTGTTTGGAGTAAATATGTATTCTCTTTTCCAATCCTTTAACTTCTCATCATCACCAACATATTTCTCCTCAATGCTTAATCTGGTTTGATTAAAAAACTCATTCTCGAAGTAGCTCTTATAAACGACCGCATTTGTTATGGTTATTCCTTCATGAAAGAGTGTTGGGTATAATGTGTCCTGTTGTACATACATATCTGACTCGGGATCGGAATCCATATTATGAATAAATAATATAGATAGAATATCCTTAGCATGGACTCCAAACTCTTCGGTAAAGGACTTCTCTAATTCCTTATACTCCAGTTTTGACACCTTTTCTCTCAATGCTAAATCAATGATCATTTTTTCCTTCTTCTCAACCATTTCAATTGCAGTGTTTATGTCGAAATCAATGGTTTCTTCTTTTGTCGGCTTTAATTGTTCTGATGATTGACAAGCCGATAAAAACAAAATAACCAGAATAAGTAAAAAGAAGTAGGATTTCTTCACAATTAGCTACTCTCCCCTACAATTACACCCTTCTCATAATGTATATACATTATAGTTTTTACTTTTAGCCGTAGTGCGTAATTCATAAATTATAATAATCTCGTAATCAGTATTCATGACGTCCGACGAATGTCGGATGTGTCCGCAGCCTACACTTCCCTGCCAATAACATCCCCTGACCGTTGGCGAATGCTCAATGCGTGAATATGCTGTTATATGACGCACCCAACTTCTTCGAGATACTTTCACACAGCTTTTCTTTTTTATTTTTACTCTATTAACGTATATTTCAGTAGACTTTTTTTTAAAAAAACCGTCACTTACTCATTTGTTACCGAGTTGTTCCGCCAAACCGATTAGAAGCCCTTCGGTTCCACGAATGTAGCAGAGCCGATACGAATCCTCGTATTGAACCATTTCGCCAACGAGTTGCGCACCATGCTTTGTAGTGAGTCTGGATACCATCTCATCAATGTTTTGAACTGTGAACATGACGCGTAAATAACCAAGGGAGTTTACAGGAGCCGTCCGGTGATCGGATATCGTAGGTGGGGTGAGAAATCGCGAAAGCTCAAGCCGGCTGTGGCCATCTGGGGTAACCATCATAGCAATCTCTACACACTGAGAACCTAGTCCGGTTACGCGACCAGCCCATTCCCCTTCAACAGTGGTTCGCCCTTCGAGGATCAAGCCAATCTCCTCAAAGAAAGAAATTGCGTCATCAAGGGATTCTACAACGATACCGACATTGTCCATTCTTAGTAATTTATTTTTTTCCATAGTTTTTTTCTCCTCGTGTGCAAATTTCTAACCAGATAATCTTCAAGATCATTTTATTAAAGAATCACTATTTCCTTCTGCCGGACTGTAGGCGAATGACCCGAAGCGTGAACATGGTGTTACGCCTATACCCTCTTCCTGATTAACTTTCAAATTGTCTTTCCAGTCTTTCCAATGCTCTTTTATATTTCTCGAGTCGCATGTAATCTTGTTCTGAAGGATCTTGTATTCTTGATAAATTCATATTCTCTTTAATATCAGCTATCTTTACATTTCTAGCTATTCGGTTCTTTAATGTTTTATCAATGAATTCTTCATAACTGTCTTCCTTAGCTCTTGTTAATAAATTAATAGCCTCAAGTATCTCTTCTGAAAATCCTGTTTCTTTTAGTTGATCAATTGTTACTTCCGTATCTTCTACAACGTCATGAAGAACTGCAACTATCTTCTCTTCAATTGTTTCAACCCTGTTCATAACTGCTAATGGGTGTAAAATATATGGGTTTCCGCCTTTATCAACTTGGCCTTTATGAGCTTTTAGAGCTATTGAAATTGCTACTTCAATATCCAAAGAGGTCACTCCATTCTTTAAAATGCTCTTAGTCGGTGAAGGGTTGTCCGGTTGATGTTACTGTCTTCTTGGAGTTATATTATACTTCGTTTCTCAAGCTCTATTATTATTTTGTCCGTGATTACATCCATTGGTTCAAGACCAGATACAATTAAATCACAATCGGCCATGACATTTGAATTTATAGCTTGGTATAAATTTCGCACTACTATAAGATATTGAGACAAATATTCTTCGAAGTTTTTTAAAGTTTCACTTGGAGAGTACTCAGCATTTTGTATCCCTCTTAAAATCCTACGAGCTAGTGCTACCTCTAATGGAATATCAATACAGACTACAAAATCAATTAGTTCGGCCATTCCTCCCCGACCTCTACCGAAAGGTTCTTCAACTATAATGTATTTTTCTGATTTTACCATTTGGTTGTTAGGTAGTTTTATCGATCTGCCTTGAACCAACTCATATAAGTCTCTATTAAAATCTGGGTTTTGAACTAATTTAGGGTCGGCACCTTTTTTCAACCATTCCACAAAATCATCTGGATATTTATTAGTTGAAGCATAGTCATCAAAGTGGAATGATATTGCATCTACAAGTTTATCTCTTAATTGCTTTGTTAATGTACTCTTGCCTGATCCAGATGGACCACTGACTGCGATTGTGAACGCAGATTTATTCATTGTTTTGATCCCTTTCTTTTAAGCACATATACAGCAATTTCTGTTAACGTTCTCGTAATCACGACGCCTGTCGAATGCCAAGTGTGTCCGGCTGTCTATACTTCCTGACATCCCTAAATGCCGGACCGAGGAGCGTATGCCCGATGCGTGAATATTATGTTTATAGGATGGGAAGGTCTTCCTTGAACTGCTTACAAATCAATCCCAAATGACCGGTCTTTGTTTTTCATAGCCTTCATATTTTGGTCTATACTTCAAATGTAAAAATGCTTCAATTAAGTTCAGAACGAATATTCCCAACGTAGCATCCACCAAAAAATCTATTCTTCTTGTATTGGTTTTAATCCATTCTTTAATATTTGTTGCATCAAGATTTAACTCTACAAGCTTTGGATCGTTTAATAATGATTTGGCTAAATTACTTTGTGAATTTTTAGGATCGTAGTGTTGACTATTAAATCTTTCGTTACTATTAGACCCTGCTTTACCTATCTTCAAAAATCTATCTTGATAAATGAAAGAGTATACAGCCATCCTGCCCACAGGTAACGTTGAAGATTTATGAGGAGCCCCTCGATCCAATATCACGATTTGACTCTCATTAACTTCAGTTCCTGTTGATTTAATTGCTCTTTTAAATCATCTAAAGAGAGTTCTCCCAGCACCGGTTCAGACATTATTATTTACGTTCCTTTCCTATAACGTTTCCGTGTTGACTACGTCCCACCTACTTAAGCGAACGAATGTGAGCGGCCGCGATGTGTTAGTCGGTGCGGATGTGTCGCCTGAATCTGCTTCCCTGGAACTGAAATTCCACTCCGAATCTACTTCGGACCTCCAGTGACCGAGGCGGTTTGCCCGTCTATGCCTGAACACATTGTTAGGTAATGCCGCCACTTCTTCGAACTACCCTATAAATTTTTTATACTCTCTATATTATAAGTGCCTTCGTCAAATATCAAACAATTCAGCTGCATTCCATATGCACATCCACCGTCTATCCCAATCTTACCGTGACCGAACCAGATGTCCGAGGATTCATGAAGTTCAATAGTCCGAGTATGACCGAATATGACTAGCTTATCAGTTCTTGGTTCCGATTGATGAAACTCACGCTTAATATACATAAAGTCATTTTCAGGTTGTTCTCGCCAATTTATATACTTCGGATTGAGTCCAGCATGAACATAGATATGATGTAAATCTTCATGATAAAGAGGCAAAGATTCTAGAAAATCTATATGACTATTAAAATGTACCCGTATATACTCTATAGCGTGTTTATACAGTTCTTCATCAATATTGTCAGTAACAAAATGACAATAGCTTTGGAGGGTTTGTGTACCACCATGTTCCAGAAATTTACCTAGGACCATTTCACTGTCCGTACTTATAAGATCAACCAATCTTTGGTCATGGTTACCCCGTAAAGCAATAACATTGTAGTTGTTTACTAGCTCTTTAACTCGCTCAACAGTTTCTTTACTTCGTGGTCCTCTATCAACGTAATCACCAAGCAATATTAAATTGTCTTCTGAAGGGTTGTAATTAATAGCATCCAACAACTCATTAAATTGTTTAATACATCCATGGATATCACTGATCATTAAAATTCTACTCATCTTATCTCCCTCAATTAGATAGAGTACATGCATTTTGGGTGGATTCTTATAACGTTCCTGCATTCACGACGTTCCTCTGGCTTAGATAGTTCCTATCTTAGCCAGTACGAATGTGTCCCGGCAATTCTTTCTCGCTCATGCTTCTGGCACTAAGGGACGGCTTGCCGTCCCGTAGCGTGAATGTTTTGTTATATGATTTAATAATGGGGCCATCTACGAATATACTTTCAAAGACTGCCGTACAATGTCCTTATCTATTCCTAACCGTTCATGAATTCTTGTAACCCAATCACCAATATCATTTAAAGTGAGTACGGGACACGCTGGCGAATGCTCTTTCAGGTTACATTCAGAATAATGTCCTTTAGATCAATCAGAGTCTTGATTCGATAGCTTGCCAGTGAGAAGTCATGTGTTTTTGTGAAGTCGTTATGGACAACAGCACAGTTGATACCAGCCGCCACGGCTGAGTTCAACCCTCTGCTTGAATCCTCTACAACCAGGGTCTCTTCTTTGGTAACGCCGAATCGCTTTAGGCCACTCAAGTATGGTTCCGGGTGCGGCTTGGTGCGCTCGTAGTCTTCGCGAACAAGGACGAAATCCATGAATTTTCTAATCTGGCGCTTTTCGTGAATAAGTTGAAAATCCGCGCGTTTTGCAGTCGTCACGATGGCCATGCGGACGTACTTTGACAGTTCGGCTAGAGTTTCAACTACGCCTTCAATCTCTATGGCTTCTGTTCTTAGATATTCCTGATAATAGACGTTGCGGACCTCACGCTGCTTGCTTATGGTCTGTTCATCAATACCTGCTGCCCTAGCTTGGGACCAAGTGCCCAGCGACTGGGTCATGTCGCGGAGGTATTGATCTTTATCCAAGGTAAATCCAATGTCAGCCAGAGCACGTTCTCCCGCTTTGTAATACCAGTATTCAGTATCAACCAGAACACCATCATGATCGAAGAGTATGTACTTTTTCATTGTTTCATTCTCCCTTACATATTCTTCATGAGTTCTTAAGTTATCTCGAACTAATAAATTGAATTGTTCTTCAATCAGATCTGCCTAGGTTTTAAACAATCTTTTAAGTATTGTATATGTCTTTGAGTTTCAACCATATTTCGCACCAAAATGTTTTTTGATTTAAAGGCTTTATCACCAAAGTTTGTCCTTCTTTTCTATTCAAATAAACAGCGTCATCTTGCTGTAAAAGCTCATCATCAAACTTAAATACAATATCTCTACAGTCTTGCTGGTACTTTTTTTCTCTTGTTTCTGACCACTCTGCTTTTTCAATAGAATATCTTCTTCTCATCAGCAGGTCCCTTCTGAAAATAGTTCTTCTGTTTGAACAACATAGTGTTATCGGATGTCAATGCCTTTCTCGATACCGCTAAAGTTCTTTATACATGCTTCGCTTTGTCATCAGATATTATAGTTTTCTTGCCTTAATCACTAAGGTTACAGGAAGCATCTTCGCTCTCTTGGCCAAATCGCTTTTATCGTCCCGCGATTGCATAATCTCATCATCAGTTTGCTCAATCAATTGCTCAATTACAAATCCCGCTTTCGCCAGAGCGTTCACATAGGTTGATAGCTTACGGTCCGCTAATAATAGCTCACCTTCATCAACAGCTACCGGATACCAAGCTTCATCGAAATAACTCTTTCTAAAAACAAACCTACCATCATCATCAGTAACACATCTGTGTATAGGATGAGACCAACTGAAAATAAATACACCATCTTTTTTAAGATACGTAGCGATACGGCAAAAGGTACCTTCAAGGTCGGTTGTCCAACCTATGGCATAAATCGAATAAACATAGTCAAAATAATCCGCCGGTATGCCGCATTCTTCTTCCATGGGGGAACAGATTAATTTTGCCGATAGGCCGAGTGACTCCAAATGCTGCGTTGCCTTTTCAATTTGTTTTTCCGATATATCCACAGCCCATAGTTCAGATGCGTTGCGTTCCCCTTGATATTGCAAGGATTGGCCGTTGCCGCAGCCGATCTCCAGCAGTTTTTTTCCTGAGATATCGCCAAAGAGCTGGTATTTTTCTTCTGAGATAAACCCTCCATAATAAGGAAGTGAAATTGCTTTTAAGAAGTCATTGCCTTTTGTATCCCAATAGAGCCTGTTTGTCTTATGAACAACATTCTTATCCATATTTTCCGAAATGGTTATGCCAACTTCGACATCGCCAATAATGATTGATCTATTTACAGACTTCTTGTCCATGAAGACACCTTCCCCAGAATAGTTTTTAATTCAGATTTGCATTAATATCTATGAACAACCTACAAAATGTTCTTAATATAAGTCCCATACGCTAAACTTATCAGAGAACCCGATAATTACTTCAAGTTCATCAGGTATATAATCGTTATCTAAATGATAAGCCGTTAACCGCGCGTGACCTTCTAATACAACTACTCGCGAATTCTCATTCATAGACACAAATATTAATCTTGGAACTACTTTACCGTTCTTGAGAGCTAAGTTGATATCTAGAAATCCTTGGTTACTAATTCCAAAGACTTCAATTTGATTCATGATATTTTTCGATGCCTGCAAAGGAAGTCTAGTATTACTTGATAATTCATTCCAATAACTATAGTTGATGTACATTACTTCGTTTAGATCTTGCTTCTCAAAGAAAGCTTTATACCATTTAACTTCTGTAGGAAAATTCTCAAACATATCCGTATTGCGACCGAACCCCCTTGTCTGACCAAGAATATCTCGTCTAATTTGGTTCTCGGCTTGATCATTCAAATTAGGTTTAATAAGTAAATTCAAATCATGTTCTCCAAGTGCATGTAATATTCCTTCCTTAAATCTATCTGAGTTAACCTCTGCAAATAAGAATTCTGCTATTACTTCATCTTCTTGAACTTGACTAACTATCTTCAATTGTTAATCCTCCATAAATATGTTTTGTGCTGATTCCCTATAACGTTACTGTATTCACGACTATGCTGGGTGTCCGGCGAAGACCGGACCAAGGGCGTATGCCCGATGTGTGAAGAATATGTTATATGAAGGACTCTCTTCGCCGACTCATCCTACAAAATTCGTATTCAATGTCCATTCTAATCTTCTAATCCACTCGGTTTTTACATTTATATTTGCGTACTGAATTCGATTCAAAATATGAAGGACTCTAGAAATCGCAAATGCTTTTACCGCTTCCTCTGATATGTGTAAGGTTGAATGTAAACGGTATGTACTTAAGAAAATATCAGATAACTCTTCACAAAAATCCGGATAATGAAGATGAACAAACCAAACTGTCCATGCGATATCTTGAAGAGGATGTCCCCATCCTCCCCATTCCCAATCAATCACAACCATCGAATTATCGGATACAATCGTGTTATGAGGACCGAAATCACCATGAATTAAAGTTTTGTCTTCCTCAATATGAATATCCAGAAAATGTTTCACTTTATCTTTTAAACCGCTTGGTACGAAGTCAAGTGAATCGATACCATTCATCAGCTCAATTATCGGTAAATCCGAGTGACCATTTTTGTGTTTTATTGTATGTATTTCACTTGCTAAACGAACACCTAGCCACTTATAGATTTGTCGAGTCTTATCCATATCGCCTTGATCTAAAAATCTCTGTCCGTTTATCCCGTGTATGTAATCCATAATGATATACGAAGACGTGTCGTCCTCAAAATAATCATGAATTCTGGGAGACACGCCTGAATCGTTTAATAGAGTCAAGGTATTCAATTCACTCTTAGCGTCACCATTGTTTTTATTAAAAACTTTCGCAATAACCAGTGGATCTGACCCTTCAAGGAGAAGGGTATAGTTAGTATATCCTCCTGTAAGTTCTGTTAATTGGGTATTTGGATACTTAAGCAACAAAATGTTGTTGTCCATAAGCTGAAACCTTCTTTCTTTGTACTTAGTCTTTCACATAACGTTCCGTACTCACGACGCGAGCCGGCCTTAGATAGCTCCTATCTTAGGTCGGCTCGTGAGTCGTTCGAGTTATCTTCCATGATTATACATCGGGCGACCAAGCGGTGTAAGCCCGCAGCGTGAATCTTATGTTATTTGATGCTCAGTCATCTTCGAGTTACTTTCTTATCAGTCCTTTTTTAAATGTAATTTATAAATCTTTAACATATATTCTTTATCTTCTGAGTCATCATTATGTCCTTCTATTGGTAACCCATTACGAAATGGGGTCCCTAAAAAATCATCAAGTATTTCTCTTGGATTATTCAATATTTGTATTTCACAGCTAAATGGTAATTTCTTGTTTATGTCAGATATCAGATTGAATCTTAATTGACTTGCCATAATATCAAACCATAAATAAAAATACATACCTAGATTTGAACTAGAGCTTTCTATTTGATCTTTCCGATTCTGTATAACTTTATTTAAAAATTCGTTGAAGTCGTCCGTTGTAATTTGATTAATCAGATCTGGAGAAAGTGATATCCTCCACATATTTGTTTCAATTTCCACTTGAAGATCAGCTTCAGAGGAACCGATATAAATCAAATCGTTTATTATATCTTGAAGATCTTCAAAATATTGTTCCTTACTCATTTGTTGTTCCTTCTTTCTTACAATACCGAGGTTTCATTTAACATTCCCGTATTCACGAACCCTCACGGCCTTAAGCGACCAGCGGGAGTGGCCGCGACGCGGTTAGGTAGTGCAGGGTTGTCCGTTGTCTTCACTTCTCAGAAATGCCTCTTGCGACCGAGGTGCCATAAGGCTCCATAACGTGAAAATATTGTTATACGATGTCATAGCCTTCTTCGAATGAAGTGAAGTTCCCATTTTATTTCTAGGTTTGATTTCTTATTATTAGAGGTTTTTTTGCATCAATAATAATAGATACCATTCCTAGCCCTTCAATCGAATTCCTTGTATCAAATCGAAACGATCTACCTATTCTACCATCCATTTCATTCCAATAGCTGAAATGAAAGTCCCCGTTTTCATCACAATATTCCAACAACGATACTTCAAACCCCGCGATTTCAAATAATGATACGAAGGTTTTTGCATCATAAACTATTTTGTGAGACGCTGCGGGATGATCCTCTGGTCCAGGACCACCGACTTGAACCATCTGTTGATACCAATCATTACGGAAATTCTTATCGGGAACTGCACAACGAATATACCCACCAGGTTTTAAAAATTGATAACAATGCTTCGCAGCCATAATACCTTCTTCATACGTTAAGTGTTCCCATACGTGTTCAGCTAAGAGCGCATCAATACTCTCAGGCTCAGATAATTTGTTACTTTCTAATGATAGTAAATTCAACTCATCTTCCTGCGTACTGACCCAACCATCAAATGTTGTTTGTCCAGCTCCAATGACCACTTTCATATAGTTCCACCATCCAATCTTGAATTGACTTACATCACTTAGAAAGTATACTTGACGTTAAATCATTTCATTTACTGTAACTATACTTCCGTTGAACTTCTTCTTTTGAAATTGCTTAAAACAATGTTTGCATATGATTTCCCATAACGTTCCCGTATTCACGAACTCGAGAGCCTTAAGTGACCGTAGGGAACGGGTCGTCAGACTTAGGCTCGCTGGGTTGTCCGGCTGACTCTGCTTCGCCGAAGTTCCTCGGCCCGGATCAAGGGAGCTTAAGCTCCCGTAGCGTGAATACAGTGTTATGCACCGTTACTGTCTTCGAAACATCACCTAAAAACCTTTGATCAAGATTCCAACTCTATTTTTTACTTTGGTATAAAAACTCAACTTCACCATCTAGCAAATATCGATATTCAAATAATTGCATTGTTCTTTCCCTATTTCTCTCCCGTATAACCCTGCCTAGGCTTACCGATCCTTGTGATCCAAGGTTTCCATTATTAATAAATGTCTTTTCTACAAATTTTGTTTCCCTTAAGTGATACTGTAACCATTCTTTCTGCGATTCAATTAGTGCTTCTCTTGGTTCTCTATCCAACTTAGAAAGAAGCTTTTTATATATTTGGTTCAACTCTTTATCCCAAATCTCGGTATATTTTCTTTCCAACGCCCCCCATCCAAATGTTGAAAACTCTTTGGAATTTTGAAATTCATTAAATTCCACTTCATAATCATGATCTATAGGATTTCGAAGCATTTTATCATAAAATTCCCCAGTCAATTCATAGTTCCCAATGCTCATAGAAAACACTTCATTGTTCGAAGGATCTGATCGACCTTCAGTTATTTCTTTCGATTCTGTTCCATTACCTGTACTCACTACATCAGGAGGCAGTTCAGAAATCTTTATTGATTTAGTTTCGCTGTTCAAGGTAGTCGATTGACTAATATTTTGACAAGATGACAACAACATTATCGTAATAAAAAATAAGAAGAGTATCTTACCTTTCATAAATTATCTCCTTAAATATTAGCTAAAATATTTACCGGTAATGGTGCATAACGTTACCGCATCTATGACGCGACCCGGCCTTAGATAGCTCTTATCTTAGGTCGGGTCGTGTGTTGTCTGAATTTACGCCTAGGAGCTTGCTTCTGACAACCAAGGAGCGAATGCCCTGCAGCATAGATGCATTGTTAAGTGATGTTACTGCCTTCTCTGTATTTACATTCCCATATACGATTTAGATGTGAGTATTGTTTTCTATGTATTCTAGTAATTATAGTATTTTAATGATATTTCATCATGTTTTATATGTTATAATTTTCTAGTACAATATACGGCTATAAGGGCGGTCGGCTAATCTCCCAGAAGGGAGGTGATGCCCATGGAGGTCAAAGATGCACTTTCCTTAATGTTCATGTTCGGCATGTTCATTTTGGCATTGCTCACCTACATGAAAAAGAAATAGACCGCCCTGGCTAGGATAACGGTCTATTTCCGAACCATCTTACGTGGCCGACTGCTCTTTATGCAGTTGTTGTACTTTGGAGTTGTGTTCGCGCACGGCTCCTTACGTATTCTTACCTCAGTATAACTCATTTTATAACGCTTTTATAGGTTTTGTTGATTATTTTTATTTATATAAGGTCTATAATGTTGTCTGTAGTAATTTCACTTAACGTTCCCGCATTCACGAACCCGAGGGGCTTAAGGCGCGGAGCGCCGGGTCCAACGGACTTAGCCTCGCAGGGTTTTCCGCCTAAATCAGCTTCCTCGAAATGCCTCGAGCGGACCAGTGATCAGCTTGCCGGTCCGCCACGTGAATGCATTGTTATAAGAAGTTTATGCCATCTATGAATACACTGTCAAAATCCTTAGACACTTAGTTTTGAAGCAATAATCACAGCTTCCCTAGGGTTCAAAAGTAATTCCGATGCAGCAAGTTTAGGATGATTCAACCAAAAATTTCTTATCTTATCTGGTTTCCCCTTCCAATCATCCGGCCAATATTCTTCTGGAGTCAGGTCATCAAGTATTAACAAGCCTCCTATTGACATGCTTTCAAATAATAATTCTGCATTATCCTTTTTCGCATCTTTGACATCTGCAAATATTAAATCAAAGGGTCCCCTTTTCAATGCATCCTTCCAGTCACCGCATAAAAACTCGACATTCTCCCTACCCAATATCTCTATAGCACTTTTCACTTGACTCTGGTCGATGTTTACAGTAACTAATTTGGCATCCTTTGACATTGCAGAAATTATCCAAGCTGTACTTACTCCGAATCCTGTACCAATCTCAAGTATATTCTTCTTTTCCTGTCCCGCCAGAGTATATAGAAGTCTTCCAAAATCATCAGTGCAAGATTTAGTAAATCCAGCTTTCTCAGCAAAATCTTTGCTTAGGGTAACAAATGTAGGTATAAACGTATTGGATCGATATGTTGTCATCATCTTGACTCTCCTTTCAAATAGCAGGTATTTCATATAACGTTGTTATATTCACGACGCCCGACAAAGTCGAATGTGTCCGGTTGCTCCCGCTTCCAGGAATATCGCTGCCGGACCGAGAGCGTATGCCCGAAGCGTGAATATTATGTTATCTGCTGTTGCTACTACTCGAATCTGCCCTCACTTATCAATCTTCTGTTTATTTTCTACTGATAGTTCTTGTATATAATTTCTAATAATATTTACGCCTTCAACTGAATTTAAAAATTCCTTGATCTCATTTTCTTTTGCCTTTTCCCTAATGAACGAAATTGATTCATCTCTTTCAGATTTAAATCCTATTAATGTTATCGCTATGCCCAAACTAATTAACGTAAATGCATCACTAAGAGCATTTACTTGTTTGACAGAAAGATCGATTTTTATATTAGGCAAGACTATTATAGCCAGCACCGCTAATCCAATGAATAAAGAGCGTAGGCTAACTAAAATTCTTTTTGGCTTCTGGTCTTTCTTTGCCAATGCTCTTTCAATCACAAATTGCACCAAATCGTATAGAATAAGAAAAAACGCAGCAATGGAAATATATAATAACCACTTTCCAGTAACATTAATAACAGAAGTGAATCTCAAAATTGATAATATAATAAAGCTTACTCCAGCAACTTTAGTGAATGTTACAGTCAAATCATGTCCCTCCTAATACAGTTTTTAATATTTTGGCAATTGCAGATAACGTTCTCATATTCACGACGTCCAACCGACTTAAGCGGCCGCGAATGCGGTTAGTCGGTGCGGATGTGTCCGCTAGAACACGCTTCAATGTCTTCTCCTCGGGTGGACCGAGGAGCCGCCAGGCTCCGATGCGTGAAAATAATGTTAACTGAAGCCAGTGCCGTCTTCGGGTTCTCTAATTCTCATTTTTAAATCTTCTTTCAAGCTCTTTAACAAATACATCAATTGGATATTTATAATCGATTGGTTTGTAAATAAATCGATTATTCCACTTGTGTCGTAGAGCTTGATCTCTGAAATCTTCGTTTTCGCTCTCTAGTGTCTTCATAACAAGCATAATTTCATTCATTGTACTTATAACACTTCTACTATCCGTTTTGGTAATAGCCTTTTCGCTACATCTTTCTAAATAATATTGCGCTAGAGTATCAGGGATTTCTTCAACGGCAAAATAAGCTTCCAAATTATCTTTAAAGATTTCTCTTAGTTTATTTGCTTGATTTGTTCTAATTCCAGTGACAGTTAAACTTAATCTAGAAAAGTCATTCATAAACACATAGTGCTTTCTACCATATAATTTGAAAAGGTTTACATGCCAACTAAAGAAAGAATCCGTATGTTCAATTGTTTCTGGTTTGGCATTTAGATCTTTTAATGTGTCTTTCGTTGTTTTGAAAATAATCATGACTTTTGTTCCTTTCGTTCTTGCACTGGATTCAGATATCGTTCGTGCATTCACGAACCCTCACTGGCTTAAGCTGCCGGCCGATCCCCACGGGATCAGGCAGCCGGGTCGAAGACTTAGCCAGTGCAGGGTTGTCCCCTTAATTTGGCTCCCAGAATCCGCCTCGGTGGACCGAGAGACGCTAAGGCGGCCCGATGCGTGAATGCTACGTTATACGTCGGTCTCTCTTCATTGAACTGCTTCATATAGTTGTTCTTTTTGATTTTATGTAGTTCTAATGCGCTCAACTTTGCTAATTCTCCCTGAATAATTCGCAAGCAATAGGTCCAATAATCCATTCGGTACTAGTTTTTCCTGTTTATTATTTTCGAATCCATTAATTGATTTCCAAACTGCTTTATATGGATTTATTCCTTCTATGCCTTCGATAACTTCTCTTTTGTATAATTCAGATCAACAAGATCGGCTTCATAAATGAAATCTACTTCATGACCTATCTGATCCAAGTATGTAAATAGGTTTTCGATGACAAACTTTAGCTTGGGTTCTTGTATTTCAGCATTTAATTCTTCTCTTACTTCTCGAATTATCGTCTCTTTACTACTCTCTCCATACTCAACCGTTCCACCAACCGGTCGATAAAAAGTCTTGTTTACGGCTTTATCATATATTTCTTCAACTAATTTGATCGCCTCTTCGAATTAGATACAATGAAACGGTCCTAATGATCATTCAATGATTCCTTTCTATGTTTTTCTATGTATTTTAGAGACTATAGTATAACGTCTCTTGTATCTGCGAACCCTGAGAGCTTAAGGGAGCGCAGCGAACGGGTCCGACGGACTTAGCCTCGCAGGGTTGTGAGCTGAATTTACTCCACTGCTACCTCATCTTGCGAACCAAGGGCGTATGCCCGCAACGTAGATACTCTGTTATAAGATGTCCCCGCCTTCAGAGCTGATCCCCACTTACCTCTTAAGTTCTGTCAATCTCTTCTCAATGTTCTTTTTTCTTGTCTCTGGTTTTTTAAAGTGGCTAATCCCATATATAAATTTTGATTTTTGGGGATAAGGTAAGTTCTGATATAGTTCATATGCTACTTGATCTTTTTCAAATGCTTCTTTAAAATCTTGTGGGATCTTGATTTTTATTTCTTTTTTTCTATAGATTCCATCAATGTAAAGTTCCATAAAGTGCGTAATTTCCCCTTTAGGCTCATACTTCGATTCAAACACACCAAATTCCGGATCATAAAAAGTTCCATCGTAGTAAAGCACACTATGTGTATATGTTGGAAATTTAACGAGTAATACGCAAAGTGGTGGAAGTTCATCAACCAGATCAATATCACGCCAACTCAAGTAATCAATCTTATATTTTTTTAGAGCTTTATAAAAATCCGAAGTTCCTGAACCTTCCTTTCCTCTCATCGCAGCCATTGCTTCTTCAATAGGAATTTGTGCTACCATTGCTAAGCATGCCTCATCACACGATGAAAAATCTGGTTGGGAAACATAATTAATCTTAAATTTATTCATCTTCCAGCACCTCATGTAATTGTCGTTTTTAATTATTTTGCCTGGATTTCTTATAACGTCCCCGCATTCACAAACCCAAGAACCTACAGCCCCCAACGGGGGCGGCCGCGAGCCCGCAAGGTTGTCAGCTGAAACCGCTCACTTGAAATGCCCCATGGCTACCAAGCAGCCGTAAGGCTGCGATGCGTGAATGCATTGTTATGTGAGGTTCGAGGCTTCCACGTACTACATACAAGATGTTCTTTATTGAAGTCTATTCGCTATTTAATAACAGGCACTAGATAATCAAGAATAATTTTTTCTCCCTTTTCTAGTGGGTTGCAGTATCTATCGTATGTGTAAACATCACACCAATAAAAGTTTTCATGATCAATCCTATATCCTGTTTTCTCAATCGCCTCAGAACAAAGTAAATATGCAGAATCAATAATATCGTTAAGATTATCTGCTTCAATCCATACTTTGGCTACTGTACCTGCTGAAATATTCTGAAAATACATATTTTCTGGAATTGGTGCATCAGGTTGAACTAATTTACCTATGATATACTGGAAACTATCCTTTCCGATAAATTTACTCATGTGACCAAGCCCAACATAATTATCAATGTCTTTGCAGATCCAATTTTCAATTTCGGTGAATCTGTTAAACAAACCTTCATTAAATGCTGAACCCCAGCATTCTTCTCCCGCTTTTTGAAATGAAGTAATATTCATCATTCCTACAACTTTTCGAGGACCATATTCCACGTATTCAATTCTTTTAAGATCTGCCATAATTCGTTTCCCTCCTACAATTCTTATATTTGTGAAGGAGGCCCTAGGATAATCATTAAGCTTAACTCCTCCCTTTCTAATACTGGAGGGCGAAAACTTATGGTGCTGTTTGAATGCTCTAGTAAACGAAGAATGAGAGTTAAACCCGTATTTCATAGCTATGTCAATTATTTTTCCCTTGCTATTTTTTATATCATACCCTGCCAATGTCAATCGACGACGCATTATGTATTCGGATATTGTTATTCCGGTAATATATACAAAAATTCGTTGGAATAAAGGGGCAGGGCAACATGCAATTTTTGAAATGATAGTAAAGTCAACTTCATTTGAGTCGGAAATTTCATTCTCCAGATATTCAACTACGCTTTCAAAGGCTTTAAAGTTATCCATTAGCCACCTCCTTCAACTATAATTGTAGGATTTTTTCGTAGTAGATCTTTACAATTGCTGTGCAAAATATGTAAAGAAAACTAATATGTTGTTAATTTTCCGCACATGTATGCTAAATTCCCGGTGTATTCTTTATTAGATTTTACCGAATTTCACGTAACGTTGTTGTATTCACGATCCCTCACTGGCTTAAGGCGCGAATGCGATGGTTCGACGGACTTATTGTCCGGCTGTCTCCGCTTCCCTGAAATGCCCCTGCCAGGCCGAGGGACGGATGGCTCGATCCGTGAATATGATGTTATATGAAGGTGCTTTCTTGTTCTGCTAACCTATAAAATTGTCTTTATGCTCCTTTATGAAATTCAATTGAAGTTCTAATAGATCTTCTTTGTACTCATAAAACTTGTCATCCAATACATTTAATCTCTCACTTTGTATATCTGTATTTTCATCATCAGCTGCAGCTTGAATATTCGGATCCTCTACAACTCTTATAGCCTCTTCCAGTAAACTCGCAGTATAACTTGCATTAATTCTTCTTAATGAATCCAATGTTTCGACTTTATACTTACTACTACTAGACTTTCATATAACGTTCTTGTATTCATGACGTCCGACTAAGTCGGATGTATCTGCTGAAATGCCTCTTAGAAATTCATCCAGCAGGTCAAGGCTCCGACGAGCTGCAGCTTGAATATTATGTTATGCGATGTCATTGGCCACTTCGAGTTAACCCCAAAACATTCCGTTATGCCCCTCGTCCACAATCTTTAACTGTGTTTCAAAATCTTCATTCGGATCTATATCATCTATGAAATGCCATTTCCCTTTACTGTCTTGCCAATATATTTTCCATTCATTCTCATCTAATCTGAACTGAGCTACTGACATCTGAACCCATTGATCGCTTTTGTATCCTTGTCTTTCTTCAATTAATGTCACGTGATTTCCTCTGATCTTGTAACTGATTCTAATCTGGCTTTTCACAAGTTCTGGTACTGCATTTTGGGTGTATTTGTCCATGATTTTCATAATCCGCTTCTTCGTAAAATCATCCATAATTCTGTCTCTCCTGCTCTAATCGGTTTTGCTTTGATTATATCACGATGATTTCTCATAACGTTCCCGTATTTCTGACGTCCAAGCGGCTTAAGGCACAAAGTGCCGGGTCGTCAGACTTAGCCGATTGGATGTGGCGCCAGATTCTACTTCTCTGACATACTTCTTGGCGACCAAGGAGCGTCAGCGACGAAGAAGAAATGTTATGTTATAAGATATTGGCGGCTTCTTGAACATCTCACATAATCTTCTTAAAATAAAAAGAGCCCTAACTTTATTGCTAGGGCTTTGGTGTCATTTATATATGTCTCCTCTAGGTCCTATACGAACTACAAAGATGATTAATTCATTATTAAGAACCTCATAGATTATTCGATAATTTCCCACACGTAATCTATAGACTATCCCTTCTTTACCCTTCATTTTCTTTGTATTCGGATTGATAAATGGGTCATTAGATAATTCTTCAAGGGATATAAAGATTCTTCCTGCGGTAACTCGGTCTATTTTCCTAAGGTTCTTTTCAGCTTCACTTGAAAATGTGACTTTATATTTCAAGTTCACGTTTTAAATCCTCCAAGGATTTAGTCTGACCATTTTGATATTCAATACGCCCCTGTTCTATCGCTTGAATATCTTCAGGTGTCAGACAGTCATCGTCTTCATCAAGCTGTTTTTCAAGTAACCATGATAAAAAGCTCTTTGCGACAACCTTATTTTTCTCATTTAAATTGCCTAATATGTTTTCCAATTCATCATTCGGGACACTCATCAACTGTACCCCCTTTTATTTAATCATTCTTATTATACCCCAATATATAAGGATGCTCCAGACATAGCTTTTTCACTACATCGATGTATTAGCCTTCATTTATCCGCTCTTACGCCAATTTCATCTGACGTTCTTGTATTCACGACGTCGCACCAACTTATGGCTCCGCGAGGAGCCATAAGTTGGTGCGGATGTGTCCGCTGATTCCGCTTCCCTGCCGATCACTTCTTGCGGACCGTGGAGCCGCAAGGCTCCGATGCGTGGATATAATGTTATCCGAAGTTATTGCCATCTTGAACATCATCCAATTATTAAATTATCCCAATCTATTTAAAAATGATTGGGATAAACTTTCACTTTAGTAACATCAGACTATTTGTGAATATTTCTTTTGCGATAGTTATTACTGCATGACCACCACTCTTATCAAGTGACATTGTTGTTAATATCCCCATCAATGTGGAAAATCAACAGACTTTTCCAATCAAATTTATTTAGTCTATCAACAGATTCAGACAAATAATTTAACTTTGAATCGATTTGTATAGCAACTTCTCACTTGGTGCATAATTTTCAATTAATTTGCCTCGAAAATTCGATATTTGTTCTAACAATTGCTTTTTTTCTGTTTCATTGAAGTATTCTGTTGACTCTTCATTAATACTTTCCCAATCAAACCCTCCAGATCCATTACTAGTAAATGATTTCCACATATCTTGAGCAACTTGTTCTTCCATGTAAGACTTAATATGTTGATTGAGCCATCCTTCAAAAATATCATAAACATCTTCGATGTTATCAAACCAACTTTCATTAGGCTCATAACCTACTGGTTCAAATGTAGGTGAAAACGGTATGTAGTTACAGTCGTATTGAAAATAACTCTCCGTAGAATTCCGTGTCCAAAATTCCAATGGAGATGTGTTATGCTTTATAATAAATGTAGGATAATCATCCTTAACATCTTCAGACACAGTAAAATCTGAAGGATTTAAACTATTACTTGTTATTATGTCAATAAATCCGTTTTTTCTTTCCTTAGCATTTGAACCCCTCCTGTATACCTATAATGCAAATGTTATAATATGGTTAGCAGTGTTTCAATAGTAATAATTAGTCTAGTTAAATTTAGTGCATATTTTCGGATAACGTTTGTGTATCAACGAACCCGAGAGGCTTAAGGGAGCAACGCGACCGGGTCCAACGGACTTAGCCTCGCAGGGTTATGAGCTGATTCAGCTTCTCTGCCTACCACTTCTCGCGAATAAGGGCCGAACGGTCCGAAGCGTAAATACGATGTTATCTGATGGAGATGCCATATTCGAATTAATTTCAGTATCAGTCTATATGCCTGTTCAACAATGTTTTCTAACTCAATTTGTTCTTTGATACATCTTTTCAAGTATGGTATATTATATTTAATAAAGACCAAGTGCGCTAACACTTGGTCCAATCAATTGGCTTGGATGGGTAATCCCTTCTTAGTCATTTACGATCGGAAACCCACCTTCGGCGGTCAACCTTAGGGTGGGTTTTTACTTTCTCTTGTTGTTATTATTAATGTAAGTTAAAAGTGCAAGAATGAATGATCCAAATAGGAACATAATCGTTAGTGCATCTTTCACTTCCATGGCTTCACCTCCTTTCGAAGGGAAACCATGACCACCCAAGATTCAATTGTAGTTATATTTTACCTTTATATACATCTGCGTACAAGCGTTCTTATTATGACTTTGGATTTTTGATTCTAAATATGGTTTTAATACAATTGGCGGCCCTTTCAGATAACGTTCCTGTATTCACGACGTCCGACGGAGTCGGATGTGTCCGGCTGGCTCCACTTCTTGGTTCTTCTGCAGGGCCGAGGGCCGAATGACCCGCAGCGTGAGTATATTGTTATACGCTGTCCATGCTCTCAGGATCATATTGTATTGTTGTGATCGTTATTCCTATATCTTTTATGAAATCATTCGCCTGATTTATAAAAGCCTTTCCGGTATCATTGATTGGGTATTTAGTGTAGTGAGTAATCTCAATTGATCTATCCTTAGCATCTGGATAAGCGGTATAGATTTGACCACTCTCAACAAAATGTAAATATGTATTTAGCTTCTCTTGAAGTGTTTTTAAATGTTCTTCTGAATTTTCCCAAATAAGGTGATCTGTAATTCCTAATGTTACCTTGCCATTCATTTTATTAATGGCTATCACATCGATTTTGTTAGTTTGTTCAATTGTCATTAATTATTAAGCTCCTTTCTATATTTAGTGGATTGCGTATAACGTTCCTGTATTCACGACCCAGCGCATGTGGGTGTCCGACGCATGTCGGACCAAGGGCGTATGCCCGCAGCGTGAATATTATGTTATACGAAGGGACCTTGAGTGACTTACAAATGC
Source organism: Paenibacillus sp. QJM3NY_38 (assembly GCF_056173265.1). Classification (NCBI taxonomy): domain Bacteria; kingdom Bacillati; phylum Bacillota; class Bacilli; order Caryophanales; family Paenibacillaceae; genus Paenibacillus; species Paenibacillus sp. QJM3NY_38. The sequence continues at coordinate 3,208,494 of NZ_CM149665.1, read as the reverse complement.
TTATAATAAGAATTTATGAATAGCCTTTAAGTTCTCTTTCAAGGGGTTTAAAAATTCACTGTCGTAGTCAAAAGATCCTTTCAATGTCGTTTCCGTTAATCCGCTTCTTAAATATCTTCTTTTAGTAATTGAATAGGCAATTTCATAACGCCCTATTCTTTGATCTATAAAAGTCATATCAAATTCTTCTTCACTCACTGCTTTTAAATGGATCTGTTTGACTTCGCTATTTTCAACTTTTAAAAGTCCTTCAATAAAGTTTTTGAGTTCTTCATAATCAATCCAGACCTCGACCTGGCCTGCAAACTGATAGTCCTTTATTATGTACGAAGTAGTTAATGGATTTAGATCGCTCTAATTCAACGTCTTTAAATGAAAAAAGGATATGTGATTTTTGGTCTTCGGATTGAAGAAAGAAATCGTATTGACCAAGTGGCTTATTCAATATCAATGGCTTCGGTCCTTTCGTATAACGTTCCTGTATTTACGACCCAGCATATGCTGGGTGTCTGGCACTACCGGACCAAGGACGAATGTCCGCAGCGTGAATATTATGTTATAAGATGTCGGCGGCTTCTATTGCATCACTTTCAAAATCATCTATCTTCAAACCAAGCCTTATCAATAAATTCATTCCACTCGATCACTATTGTCTGACACTTAATTACACAATAACCAAAGTCAGAATTATATTTTCGCGAAGCTATTCCATCAAATCTTTGGGTGAAAGATTCTTCTGATACCTGTAATTCTTCACTTTTAAGTACTTCAAAGCCTACTAATAATTCTGACATTGGTATTTTGACTTTTTGTGTATCTTCTTCCACAATTATCCTTCTCTTGCCTTCAACTTTAGATGTATCGTATAAAAGAGATTCTTGAGTTCATAATCTATAAGTTTAATTTTTGCTCTTCCTGTATACATATTGAGTCCTGTATTATTCATTGGATGATTTGATAGTACATCTATGTGTTCAAATATTAGAGACAAATTCTGACCTTCTATTGAAATAGCTTCAATTACAACAATCATGCAAAGAAATACGGTCTAATGTGTTTTCTGATATGAATTTATTAAGAAGCTCCCTCACTTTAGAAAAGTCTTAATAAGTACTCGCCGATTTCTTATAACGTTGTTGTATTCATGAACCCCAAAGGGGTTGTCGGCCGAAATTGCCTCATCGGAATCCTTCCAGCAGACCAAGGATCCAACGGAGCCGCTGCTTGAATACTATGTTATGCTTAGTACCTGACTTCTCCGAGATACTATCAAACTTTTAAATTCATTCTATTTGTTTATAAATGGTTTTAAGATTCTCTATATATTTATCCTTGCTAAATTTCATTTCGGGCACTAAATCTAACCAGGTAACTTCTTTCCCGACTAGCTCATAATTATATGGTATTCCTAGATTACTAGAATCCACTCCAATCCTTTTCCAAATCACTTGATCGTCTGATTTTAAAACTTCAGCAACAATTAGTGTACATGTTAAATCGGAATCATCCGGACACATTAATATTGGTAAAATAACAATCTCTTCTTCTGAAATAAAACGTCTTAGTACTAACTCTGCTTCTTCCTTCAGTCCAATCCAATCAGTAATTGTCGGAATTAAACCTAAATATAAATTGTCTGGATATAATTATGAAGATATAAATCGAGTGGAATTTCATCAATCGATATTACTGGATGTTCTACATTGACATATTTACTTGTCTGCATATCTATAGAAAATATATTCATTAAGTTTCTCTCTTTCTAATATATAATTTTCATTTTCCAGGTATTACGCATAACGTTCTCGTGTTCACGACGTCCAACTCCCTTAAGCCCGAAGGGCGGCCGCGATGCGATTAGGGAGTTGGATGTGTCCGGCTGAATCTACTTCCCGCAGCTGATATGTCTCACCGAATCCACATCTAACTTCTGCCGGACCGAGGGCCGGATGGCTCGATGCGTGAACATTGTGTTATACGCCGTTCAATCTTCCTGATTAACTCAAGAGTATTTAATAGTTCCTTTAAGGAATCCTTGAAATACTTGACAGTGCATCGTAATTTCATCTCTATTTTGTGATAGAAAATCATCTATCATTTCTGGTTTATTTCCTCTTTCGTCATCGTACGGATATCTTGAGCAACCTCTCATAACAAGTCCTAATGATTCTAGTTTCTCTGAGCTTACTTTAATTGACTGGGCAAAGACAGTTTTATCAGCTAATAGTTCATTTTTAATTTCTTTAAATTCCATTTCGATTTTTTCTGGATCAAGATAAGAAAAAGTTACACACAAATGTAAATATAATAGTTTAACATCTATCTCATCGAGCTCTGCAAGAATTGAAACACAACGCTGCATACCATTTGAATCATCAAGGCTCTCAGAACCAACAGTAACAAGGACTGACGAAGCTAGTCGTCTTGTCCAATCATTCTTTGCATTAATAGAATGTTTAATAAGCTCTTCTATCATCACAAATTCTTCAGTTGAAAAATCAAATTCTACAAATCGATTCAATTCTTGAATATTTCTTTTTTGCATTTCGGCAGCTATTTCTTTATGCAACTTTTCGATTTTCTCTCTGTCCTTAGTTGCAATTTTATCTGTAATTATTCTATTGCCCAAGTTGTACATACACCCTAGCGCTGGAATCCCTAAAGTAAATAATGCTTGAACTCCAGTCGGGTAAGTTCCAATTAGTGTTAATATCCCACCAATAACTCCTGCAGTACCTAAATCCGAAATTGCTTGAGGAAGATGTTTTTTAACTTCCATGTTTAATCTCCTTAGTTTAATCTCCTTATGAACTGATGAATTTACAATGTTTATTGAATGGCGTATAGCGTTCCTGTATTCACGACTCGACGCATGTCGGGTGTCCGGCGAATGCCGGGCCAAGGGCGTATGCCCGAAGCGTGAATATTATGTTAGGTGATGTAGTCGACTTCTTTAGAAAATCACTCAAATAAATCTTGTAATCCGCCTCGACTCCATAACCATAACGGGGTATGTAAATCAATCAAAGTCAAATCGCTTCCAGCTAAATGCTCGCTCCATGCCAAATTAATTATGTGTTGTAAATTGTGACTTTCTAAATGTTTCTCATCGATCAAGCCCAATTTTTTTGAAGCTTGTATGACATGAGTGTCTGGCGCAATTGATAAATATTCCTTCCCGGTTAGCTTTGCATCGGTGTAAGTGCTAATAACGTATAGCCAGTAGTTACAAATCTTCGGCCCACATAAATAGGGAAAATCCTTTTTATGTTCCTTTTGCATGTAATGAAGTATGGTCGGAATATCCCACTTACAAGTTGTAAATAAGTTTCTAACATCTCCTTCAAAATCTCTCTGTAAAGTTTTGCACAATGCCAACCATGTAGCCACATGTTTGTTTGGCTGAAGGGCTACTTTGTGCTTCAGCAATAAAAACCTCAATTCTTCCTCTTTTATTGAAGTTACATAGTAAGGATCAAAAATACTTGTGGTTTCTTGGTCAAGATATGCTTCATTAGCTGCTTCCCATAAGGTGTAGGAGTTTCTTTGATAATTCAATGCCATAGGTAACGTGAAATAAAGATAATTCTCTGTAGAATGCTTAGGCAAACTAGGATTTGCATCTTCAGGCATGATTTCACCTCCAAGCAAGCCCGATAGATACATATTTCGAAGCTTCCTAGCCTTATTAAATATGTCTTGATTCACCACTTATTTGATCAACCTTTCAACTGTTTATGTTTTTGACTATTTCACCTAACGTTCTTGTATTCACGACCCAGCGCATGCTGGGTGTCCGGCGGACGCCGGACCCAGGACGCATGTCCGCAGCGTGAATATTATGTTAGACGATGTTCTGACTTTATAATTTCCCAATAATTCTTTCTATACATTTCTATATTTTCTTTTAATTTGCATTTTTCTCGCCTTATCAAAAAAGTATTTTGGTTGCCATTTTTTCATGAGTTGGGGAACTAAATACTCATTAGCAGCAGACATCATTACTGCTTCTACTGGTTTTATAAATGATAATAGTTGTAGACATCCAAATATCACAGTTCTAGTAGGCAAAGTCATCCCTCCATTTGATTGAACTAACAACTTGGATAGTTCTTTAGAGAACGGCACTTTTGTATTAATGCAATCTACAGTAGTTTTGTTCAACCAAGTCCTTAAGAGACGACCTTCCTTTTTTCTCAGGTTCAAAATAACTTCTAATTTAAGAATACCTGCTGCAACTGATTCTTTTATGTCTGGAAAATCATAAATTTCGCAAAGTTCCATTAGATTTTCGCTTTGTTGCTTATAATGTATTGTTTTATATGATTGTCTTAATTTACTCACGAAAAAATTCTCCATTTCGCTTTCACAAATTACTTCATCAAATTGTGCTAATAAAGCTGACTTATAATTTAAATCCGCTAAAAGGTGAAGCCCATACGAAGCTTCTTCAATAATTCTATTTGCCAGAGTTTTATTTTTAGTATGTGGGACAAAAAAACAACCATTATTACCAAATTCAATGTCGAATTCGGGAAGCTCAAATTGTTCTTTCACATAAGAGAATATATCAATCATTAATTCTTGATTACTGAAATCAAGATTTATGTTATCTAGAAGTAGTTCACGATTGACGTTACATGGAATAGACCTTTGCTCTATAACATCAACTATATTTTTCGGGAAAATAGGGGTGAAAATTTCTTTCATATATTCAAAGTCTATTGACGGAATACCATTACTTTCAAAATTCAAAAGAAAGACTCTATTGGGATCTTCTTTTGACTGTGTTGCTATTATTGGTGCAAACGAATCGTAGACTGGAATCACTATTCCTTCATTAAATAATAACTCCATAGTTTCACCACTAACATTTGAAGCAAGCACATCAATACTGCTTCGCGTAGAAAGGTCTAGCGCAACTTTGTCATATAATAATAACGCCTCTCCTAATAAAGGCATCAATTCACTAGGTTTATTTGGAGTTATATAAACAGTTTTTTGTGATCCATTCATTTATAATCCATCCTTTTTAGCATTTTAAATTTCGTCTAACGTTCCTGTATTCACGACTCAGCGTATGCTGAGTGGCCGGCGTATGCCGGACCGAGGACGAATGTCCGATGCGTGAATATTATGTTAGACGATGGATTCGACTTCTTCGAACCTACAATCCACTGACTAAATCTTCATAGTTTGTGACCATCATAGCCTTTAAACTGTTAAGCAATCTACAAACAGAAAGCTCAATATCACACTATAATTCCTTTAAATTTTTTCTATCGATGTTCAATAAACCCTCAATAACATCAGACAGTTGAACTAATCTTTCAGTAATCAATAAATCTATCTCATCATAAGTCATGCCATTAAAAAAGGTCTCAACAAGACCATATAACTTAACATTTAAATTTAGATATTTATCATTAATTAAATACTCTCCATTTAAATCATATCTGTAATGCATCATACAATTTCTAAATTTCGAATCTAGTAAAAATTTAGAACTATCAACACATTCTTTTAATGAACTGTAAGTATTATAATCCACACTATTTTTATTAAAGAATTCGATAATTTTCTCTATGCTTCTTATTGAATAGTATAGTGATATATACTTGGTCTTAAATAAATACGTATTATTGTTTTCCAACATATCAATAAGAACAAATCTTACAAAGTTAATATTTGAAAGAACATGCAAATAAAATTAGCGATATATCTTTGCCATATTGTAATTGCGATATGGTAGTGAATGATTTTTTGTCAGTATTGAAATCTTTAAATTTTATTCTATAATCTCTATTTTTAATATTTACGCTGTGATGAGGCATAAAGTTCTTGAATCCTTCATTTACTGAACCTATAACGATCCCTAAGGATCTTGAAAACTCCATTATTTCTTCCTTGTTATATTCACGTTCATCGATGTTATTCCCTTGAAAAATATAGTAGAAATATTGAGTATTCCCAAGTATCTTGACTTCGTTTGTAAAAAATACACCTAAGTTATAATGAATATTTAGACTTCTAGTGAAATTAAATCTTAGCTTTTTCTTGAATATTTCGCCTTGCGACTCATCCAAATTAAGCATTCTCTTTTTTGATTTTCCTATCTTCTCAGCTCCAAATAGTTTAAGTTTGGACCTAACAGCACCAATCTTAAATGACAAATCATTGCTAATATCAAAAGCTCTTTCCTTCTCACCAATTGTGTTATTAATTTCTTCAACGAAAAGTGCATAAAGTGGCAAGAAGGCTAGAGATATGATTGGTTGTGCAATTAAGTTACTCAAAGCTGCTAGAGTAACGCAATCGTTTTTAATTTGTAAATCTGTTAATAATTGATAGATTTCATCCTTTTCAATTGACTCATTTGTTGGCATTACAAATTATTCCTCCAATACTTACTCACTTGTTTCTCGCCCTTATGACACTCAACAAAGCAGTTCTTATTGTGTTTATCTTTTGTTATTGTCACTCTTTACTTGATTACTTCATTAAAAAAGAAAGTATATAAACTCATTCATGAGTATGTTCACTATTTTTATAGGCATTGCGAATCTTTCGTCTAACGTTCTCGTATTCACGACGCGAGCCGGCCATAGATAGCTCTTATCTTAGGCCGGCTCGTTTATCGTCTGATTATACCCCATAATTATACATCGGACGACCATGGGGCGTAAGCCCCGCAGCGTGAATATAATGTTATGCGATTCAGTTGCCGTCATTGAAATTACTGACAAATTAGTCATGTATGTAATTTTTCTTATAGAGGGCTCTAACGACTTCCATCTGATGATTGTGTGACATTCCACTGCCATTACTAACTCTGTACCATAGTTCTTTAATATCTTCTAATAGTTCAGGTTGTTCTTTTATTATTTCGGTCGCCTTTATCGCATAATTCTTATTTTTAGAATTTCTTCTTGTGTTATACATTCCTTTGGGAATTCCTTGAACATATCCCTCTTCACATAATCCTAAAAAGGCATTCTTTGGACAGCCCTTTTTCTGTCCCCATGATCCCTCACCGAACAGTTCTGAAGTAGCCATGTCCCATGCCCTAACTGGTGTATCAATAACACCTTGATGAAATAACTCGACCGCATTTATAGCTGCCTGGTCATACTTACTCATATATGCCTCCTTGCGTTCGCCTTATAAAAATCGCAACTGTTTCGCATAACGGTTCCTGTATTCACGACCCGACATATGTCGGGTATCCGGAGAATGCCGGATCAAGGGCGTATGCCCGCAGCGTGAATATTATGTTATGCGATGCCCTTGTCTTCTTCGAATCTTCTACTTTAATAATAGGGTTGCTTTCTCGATCTCCCCGTGTTCATCTAAGTATTTCAAAGTCTGTTCAATATCCTCATCTTTTATGGTTCTGACAATAATTAAATGCTGAATATTAAATCCTGGTGAGTCTAAACGGGATTGTTCAAAGTGTTTGACCAATCTCTCTGGTGTAGTTATCAGACACCATCTCTTTGTTCCGTTACTAAAGGTTACTGTCACTTCAATCAAATCAAAATCATCTAATGGATCATCAAACTTCCAGCTACTTAGAAGAGGAACCTCGACTTCTCCGTCAACAAAATAATACTTATCAATCCATACTCTCTTATTATGGTTTCCAATGATTCTAAATCGCTCTGCTTCTTCAGCCACCGCGTGATAAACTTTTCCTTTAGTAATAGCGTGTCCATACACGCCGATACTTGTACACGTTACAAGTTTACGATCCACTTCATCACATCCATTGCTAGGCTTTAATTTAGTTTTTCTCTTACAAGGGTTTCGCATAACGTTCTTGTATTCACGACGTCCATCTCCCTTAGATAGCTCCTATCTTAGGGAGATGGATGTGTCCGGGTGATTTTGCTTCCTGGCTTATTCACTCCTACCGGACCGAGAGCCGCTAGGTTCGAAGCATGAATACGTAGTTATCTGCTGGATCAGCTTCTTCGTATTATCTAAATTCACTAATAACTTTTATTTGTTGAATAATATCCATGGTATTATTGGAGTCCTTAATGTCAAATAGATAATTCGCTTCATCTCTACTAGGTTGTATCTCCGTCGAATTTTCTTGTCTCTCCAAAACTTCTAAAAAGCTTGAAGCACTTCTAAATATAGCTTTACTTCTTTGAGTTTGTATTACACGTTCTTTCAGTAAATCAGTTGGTAGATCAAAGTAAATTATAATACTTTCAAATCCTTTGTCCTGAAAGTGTCGGAGTACATTTGTTCTTCCAGATTTATTTAAATTGGAATTACTCAAGATAATGTGGAAATTGCTTTCCTCAATAGCATACTTAACAATCGCATTAGTTACAGAGAACTTTAAAGTGTTAGGCCCATCCTTAGGGAGAAGTTTCTTATAATGGCTATTAATAAATTCAGCATGATTATCTTGATCAATGACAATGGCTTGTTGTAATACAGATTCTAATTCTTTAGCGAAAGTGGTCTTTCCACTATGCGTTTTTCCAACCGTCATGATTACTAGGCGTCTCATAAAATACTCTCCTATTAATGATCTGCTGGCTATATACTGTTTTTTGCCAATCTTTCAGATAACGTCTCTGCATTTACGAACCCGAGAGGCTTAATGCGCGAACGCACCAGCCTCGCAGGGTTGTGAGCTAAAACCACATCTCTGCTGACCTCTTCTTGCGAGCCAAGGGAAACGCCAGTAGCGTAGATACTGTGTTATTTGAAGTCCTTTCTTTCTCGAGTTACTAGCGCTTCTTATAAAGTTCATTGTCATCCTTATCAAATATTATTATGTTATCAATTTCATTAGATTCTGTATTAGAAATCAAATACCCCTTTTTCTTTGTAATACCTCGTAGATAGGGCTTGCCATTAGTATAAGTAATTAATATTCTTTCTGCTCCCAAGCTTAGCAACTTGTCATTTAAGATAATAGCAACATAAGGAACTCCATTACCTACAATCACAGGCTCTGTAGCATTACTCCCCCATGATAACTTATGATCATAGACCTTCTCATGTTCGTCGGTGTAGAGTGTTATTAAAGAATTCTCAAGTAAAATGATCGCTGCGTCTTTGATCCATACACTATCTTGTATGTCTAAGCTATTACTATAGATGTAATCCGTTATTTGATCATTCGTTGGGGCTGAATATATTATTTGCTCATTCTGATTGCAACTTGTTAATAGTACAGATATCAACAATACAAATAATATGTTTCGTTTCATTTGTCTCTCCTAGTGTTAAGTTTCTTTAATGGGATATCACCTAACGGTTGTGTGTTCCCGATGTCCTCCCTTAAAGGAATCTCCGAGAGTTAGATAGCTCTTATCTTACTCTCGGGGATTTCTGGGCGCGTGTCGCTTAGGGGAATGGATGTGTCTGCAGGATCAACTTCCTCGTAAAGGCATCTGCAGACCAAGGAGGAACGGAGGCCCGACGCAGCGGGAATCTATTGTTAACTGATGTCGGCGACTTCTTTGAGTTACCTCCTAAAAATATTTCTATCGCATTCGATGTTAAACTATCGTCCCCTGCTACTTCAATGACTTTTCCCTACATATGATTGTTTCAAATATTTTTTTACCTGTAGAGTCTATCATAGTTCCTTGAGAAGGCTCTTTTTTAGTAATCCATTTTATGAATTGAGCAAAATAATAATCCATAAGAGAATTCGTGAAAAAAGAATAATTTGATAGTAATACAATTCCTACACGAAGTTCCTTATTCAAAGCTAGATAACTATTAAAGCCAGATGTGCCCCCGTTATGCCAGAGTATACATTTATCTTGAAGTTTATCCTCACCCCAGCCAAAATAACGGTTTAAATTCCCGATCCATATCGGGAGATGACTTTTTTGTAGTGTAGAGGCAATCGGATTATCATCATTTAGATTGGCTTGGACAAATAAACTCAAATCGCTAACAGATGACTTTATACCCCCAGCTCCTTCATGTATAGAAAGATCCCAATGAGGGACTCCTTTCCCAGTTGAAGCATGTCCATTCAGAAACCTGCCGTCCTGTTCTGAATCAAGCATAACGGCTGTCTCATTCATCTTTAATGGACTCGTAATATATTTTTTTAATAGTTCGTCATACTTGCTTCCTGACACCTTACATAGAATATATCCCAGTAAGGCCACACCGATATTGGAATATCCAAAAGAACCAATGCTATCCGTGTAGTCAGCATCAGATAAAAAAGCAGTTAAATCTTCCTCGGTATACATTGAATAAGGATTCGATCTTTTTTTAGCCAATATGTGGTTTGTTGCCAATATAGGTAATCCTGAGGTATGAGTAGCAAGACTTTTCAAGGTAATCTTATTCAAATAATCGTTTTCAACGTTTTGCACAAACTTACCAACCATGTCATCCGAGGAAAGCAGTTTTTCCCGTTCCATTTCTAATAGAAGTATGGATGTGAAAACTTTGGTTATGGAGCCGATTTCAAACAACATATTTTCAGGAGGGATCATACTTTTCTTTTTATTATTACTAAATGAATGGTATTCAATATCTTTCTCCCTAATAATCCCGATAACAAGATGTAAATGTTTCTTATCTTTCGTGTAATCTGAAACAAAACTATGTAGATTCTTCATAGTAAAAGTTACTCCTTTTAGTTTTTTGATGCTTTCATTACTCGAATGTTGAAATCACATTAATCAACCTGTTTTGGGAGGACAATTTATGTATCCCTCTCTATTTCTCAACATTCCTGCCCGTTAGTAGAATTGTCATGTTATTGGTTTTAAGGGGTTTATAGTTTTCGCCGATTTCTGATAACGTTTCAGTATGCACGACGTCCCACCGGCTTAAGCCTCGAGTTATGTCATTAGTAATCCATTCAGGTTTATCATAATATGGTTCAATTATCACTGGTTTAGTGTAAGGCATCGTTGATTCCCCTTGCTAATATAGTAATGCTTGAATTTCAGATAACGTTAATGTGTTCACGACGCCCCACCACCTTAAGCCCCGACAGGGGGGCCGCGATGCGGTTTGGTGGTGCGGGTGTGTCCGGCAGATTCCGCTTCCCTGCAACTGAAATACCTCTCTGAATCCGCTACTAACTTCGTGCCGGACCGACGGCGAATGCCCGATGCGTGAACATGGTGTTATAAGATGACTTCGCCCTCGAAGCCTTACTCACTAGTTCTTTCGTTTTGTAAATTGTAACGGTGTTCCTTCGGTTTGCATCTTGTCGTCATCAATGTGTCTAATTTCTTGTGCAATATATTTCCCCTCGCGAAAAGCATACTCCACTTCCAAATAACCGGCATATTGTTCTGTTCTGCCATCACCAATTCTCACACCGCCAATTAACTTCCCATCGACCACTTCATAGTTTATCCAATCGTCATAATATGCCTTTAAGTCACCATACTTTGATGATTCATATATCAAGCTATCTCCTAAATAAACTTTTCTTCCTGAAAATGTTACATTCTCTTTGATAATATCTTGTATAGGTTCAACGATGGCTTCGACCGAATTGATTGATATTACATGCGCTTCCGAAAGTATAATTCCAGTTCCATGATCTAAAATGTTGATAAAGACGATTTCATTTTGATTATCTTGATTAATATCTTCAATGTAAATTATCGGATCTCTCAACGAACTTTGGATCCATTGAAACTGGCCAACTTCACCCTTATTGTATCTAATAACAAAATTTGAAATCTTATCACCACGTTCTGATAATCTCCCATAAACATAAATATCATGGTCATCGTTAATGAATTCAATTGTTTTGCTCTCTTCAGTCACTTGTTCAGACTCAAATGTATTTTTTCTGATTTGGATGTTTCTCCATTACATCCAACTAGAATAAGAAAAATCAAAAGTACAAATAGAAAATTATTATTCCCCATTCAAATAATCACTCTCATCGATTTGGTTTTTATGTTTTGCGGTGATTTCTTATAACGTTTCCGCATTCCTGACGTTCAAGCGGCTTAAGTGACCATATGGAACGGGTCGTCAGACTTAGCCGGTTGAATGTGTCGCCTGAGTCCACTTCTCAGATGTTCCTCTTGGCAACCAAGGACGCCTTAGCGACGCTGCAGGAATGCATTGCACCTATTGCAATTCCTAAATGATCTTTTATGTAAGCCAGATCCGTATAGCCAACTAGTTCATGATTATACTCAATCCCTTTTCGCACAAAATCATCTAAGGATTTATTAACACAAGCCTCCCACCATCGATATACCTCTTTTTCATAACTATTCTGTTGCCATCCATTTGATGAGCAGAACAGTTCATTCCTACTCCATGCTAAAACCGTCTCATAATCATCCATTTTGATTTTTCTAAGATTTATTAAAGTCTCTATTCTGCTCTTCCTCCCTATTAGTTTAGTTGTTTGATTTTGCGGGATTTCTTATAACGTTACTGTATTCAACGACGTCTCACCGACTTAAGCCCCGACAGGGGCCGGCCGCGATGCGGTTAGTCGGTGTGGATGTGTCCGCCTGGTCCAGCTTCCCTGCCATTCCACTTCGGGCGGACCGAGGAGCCGTCAGGCTCCGATGCGTGGATACTATGTTATGTGATGTCCAAGCCCACTCCGAAATACTCAATATGTCCATCATTTATTGTTAATATTTCTTAATTCAACTCTCCATCCATCATCTTCTTCGAACGAAACAGAAACTTTTGTTTTTCCGTGAGTATTTTTGATTTCATTTATCTTCTTTGCCAAAGAATCAAGTTCTTTGAATAATTCAATAAACTTCTCATGTTCTTCAGAAAAGGAGTTAATCTCAACATCTTCAAAAGTTATTTCAATATTCGATTCTTGTTTGTATTCTTTGCTTGTTACAGTCGTTTTAAATGATTTTAGCCAACCATAAATATCTTTTCCAGCCTCATTAAGAATACCATTGGCAATCGCAACACCAATGGGCACTGCGAATGAATAGTAAGTGTAATGAATATCTCTGACACAGCAGATGGATAATGTTGAAGTGCTATCCGGGGGTAATAATCAATCTTAAAATCTACGTCAGTTTTCTTCAAAATCTCATCTATATCTGCACCTTTAAATGCAAAAGAATTCAATACCAATTCAATTTTCGGTCGGCTTTGCATCTCCGGTCTCCTTTAAATTAGTTTTTGCTTGGATTTCACATAACGTTTTGTATTCACGACTCCTCACTGGCTTAAGCTGCCAGTCGATTTAGCGCAGCGATCGACTGGCAGGGTCTTAGACTTAGCCAGTGCAGGATTGTCCGGCTGATTGAGCTTTCTTGCAACTGATTTATCTTCCCCGAAACCCCTTCTTACACTTCGGCCGGACCAAGGAGCCGACAGGCGACGTATCGTGAATGTGGTGTTATATGATGGGGGAAACTTCTTCGATCTCACTTTCAAATTCTTGTTTAATCAATAATTTGTTTTACTTCACAACTCTTTTTTATGCTTTTTAATACTCTTTATTAATACATCTATTAGAATCCCGAATACGATCCAAAATAATAAATGAAATAAGTATACTAATGGTTGAAAGAATTTTGTCGTATCCGGATTTGTATTAATATCTGTTAGCCAATCAACTAATAACAAGTTAATAGGGTTAGTCAGGAAGATTAAAAGGTTCTTATCATCATTTCCAGTGAAATTAAAGAAACAAATCAATATAGAAAGTAAACAAAACCAGAATGCGAATCTTTTCATTATTGGAATCATCTCTGGATTCTCCTTACATATTTTGTTTAACTGTCCCTTTCATATAACGTTCCTGTATTCACGACGTCCGACGCAGTCGGATGTGTCTGCTGAAATCCCTCTCCCAGCAGACCAAGGCTCCAAAGGAGCCGCAGCTTGAATATTTTGTTATGCGTAGTTACTCTCCACCGAGTCCTCATTTATATCAATCGATTGTATTTGATCTAATTTATTTCAAACTATATTTTCCTAAATTTTTTGTTTGATTATGAACTACTGTTAGAATGCTATTATCAATTCCTTCAATGATTTTATCCAGCATTCCTTCTCTCAATGAACTTTTCTGTAATGCCTTTGAAAAATCGCGAATACTAACATTTGTTTTTGCAAGTTCAAAGATCTTCTCAAAAATTTCTTCTACTTTCTTTATATCAGAACCATTTGCATCTAATTCAATTACTACTCGTTTAGTTTTACTAAAATGCCCTTGATCATACTCAAATAAAATCAGCACTGGATTGTAAGGGAAATCAATCGAAAAATCTTTTTCTAATTTGTCCAAGAATTCAAGGTATATTTCTCTATTAAAATAATATTTTTTGTCTTTTATTATTATTTTGTTATTACTGTGATAAAAATTTTCTTCTAAGTACCCTGGTAAATAGAAATTAATATATCTTCCTGATTTGTAGTTAAATCTATCAAAATAATTCAAGATATACTCTCTACATGTTTGTTAATTATAGTCAGCTATTAACAAGCCGAAAGTAACTGGAATGCTATTGTCCTCTCGACGTTTAATTTCATGAACCAGTCTATCATACTGTCCTAATAGCCACATAATTGATCCTCCGAATTTCACTTAGAGTTTAACATTTTTAGTTTACTGTAATTACGCATAACGTTCTCGTATTCACGACGTCCAACCGACTTAAGCGACCAACGGGAGCGGCCCCGATGCGGTTTAGTCGGAGAGGATGTGTCCGCTGATTGCACTTCTTCGCTAATCGCTTCTTGCGGACCGAGGAGCCGAAAGGCTCCGCTGCGTGAATATAATGTTAGCCGAAGTTTTGGCCTCTTGAATCTGCTAGAGTTTATCTCCTTTATACCAATTGAATTTTCTTATCATCTCTATCGCAGCTTCATGTATTTCATTTCCTCTTGAAACCTATGTGTAGAATGTTCAGACTTCTTATTTGAAGTTCCATGTTCTCGTTTAAAACTCTCCATTTGTCTCCACACAAACTCGTCACATGCATCAACAGAATTCCCTAGAAACAAATCAAAATCACTAGCTCTCAAATGATTTGGATTATATGCATCCTGTAATGTAGCCATATAGGCATTATTATCTCCAACTAATTTAATTGAGATTGACTTCTTTCCAGTTTCCGTCACAGTATGCAGAGTAATTGAATATTCATTAGCTGTTCCACCAACCCAAGTTGACCAGTTATAATCAATTGCTCTATCAACCAGAGTAGTGACCAGATCTTCAAATTCTTTAATTTTATATTTCTTCCAATCAACTTTTCTAGATTTTGTAAACTTCCTCCAATTATCTTGAGTAATTGCTTCTGTCTCTTCTATACCAAATATACTTGCTAATTCTCCGAATCCCTGTTCATAATTTGTTCTAAAATCAGCAAACTTTCTATCTGATAAAAAAAGCGGTATGTCACAGTCTCTATAATAGATAGGTATTACAAATACTTTTCTTAGTTGCATTTGTTTTACCCATGCAGCTCCCAATTCGCTTTTCACCCATTCTGAGCCTAACGCTTCAGGCGACAACACTATTCCAAGATATTCGTTTTCACGAATACCTTCTTCAATTCGCCATGTAATTGATTCACCTATTTTTATCTCCCACTTGTCAAACCAGACATTGATACCAATTCGTTTTAAGTCCCTAGCTAATTTCTCTACAAATGGTTTATCTAAACTAGTATGACTCAGAAAAATACTAGACAAAATTATCTTCTCCTTATAATAAATTTCGGGTAACGTTCCTGTATTCACGACGTCCGACGGAGTCGGATGTGTCCGGCTGGCTCCACTTCTTGGTTCTTCTGCAGGGCCGAGGGCCGAATGACCCGCAGCGTGAGTATATTGTTATACGCTGTCCATGCTCTCAGGATCATATTGTATTGTTGTGATCGTTATTCCTATATCTTTTATGAAATCATTCGCCTGATTTATAAAAGCCTTTCCGGTATCATTGATTGGGTATTTAGTGTAGTGAGTAATCTCAATTGATCTATCCTTAGCATCTGGATAAGCGGTATAGATTTGACCACTCTCAACAAAATGTAAATATGTATTTAGCTTCTCTTGAAGTGTTTTTAAATGTTCTTCTGAATTTTCCCAAATAAGGTGATCTGTAATTCCTAATGTTACCTTGCCATTCATTTTATTAATGGCTATCACATCGATTTTGTTAGTTTGTTCAATAGTCATTAATTATTAAGCTCCTTTCTGTATTTAGTGGATTGCGTATAACGTTTTTTTCACGAACTTCGCAAAAACATCATCTCTTGAGGTGTTTACGAACTTCGTGAACCCACCTTCAACAACCAAGTTTACGACTCCTCTTCCAAATGATCTAACGGACTTTTAATCCTTCTTATGTCCTTCACACTCACATGTGTGTACCTTTCGGTGGTGCGCACACTTGATGACCGAGCAACTCTTGAATGAAGCGAATGTCAATTCCACCTTCCATTAGATGTGTAGCGAATGAATGGCGTAAGGCGTGAATACTAACCTTTTTCTGGATTCCAGAGGCAGTACGTGCTTGTTCGAACACATTTTGAACCGTTCGTTCAGTTCTCTGGGTGTTGACCTGGGAACATCCACTTCTCAGGCTTTTCTAGTTGTAAATACGGTTGAACTATATCCATAGCTGTATCGGATAATAGGGTAAGACGATCCTTTCGACCTTTGCCTTGAGAAACTCGAAGCGTTTTTCGCTCGAAATCAATGTCTTGAGTTTTCAACCGGACCACTTCCCCTACCCGTAATCCTGAGGAATAGGTAAGATATAGGATCGCACGATGTTTTAAATTATGGAGTGCTTTTAAGATCAACATCACTTCGTTCATCGATAATACATTCGGCAACTTCTTTTCTTTCTTAGGGCGAACATACGAGACTGTTTCCTCATGCAATAGTACTTTTTGAGGATAGAATTTGATCGCGCTGAGCGCTTGATTAACATAGGAATGGGAACATTTCCTATGAAGTAAGTGTAAGGAATAACTCTGAATCATTTTCTCGAGATCCAACCCATTATTTTGCTGCTGTGCAAAAGTAAGAAATCGATGGACTTGACTACAATATGCTTTTATCGTTTTTTACTATAACCTCGAAGCTGCAGTGCATGAACGAAAGACCTTTTTATCGACTCATTCCATTAATAGATTGAAATGTGATCCTGCATATGAACTTCAAGGTTAAACAAGCTGCACTCTTTCATCAACATGCTATCAACATAAATCTTCGTTCCTTCAAAAAGTGTATGCAACTGGTGAATGGATTCGGGTGTAAGAGGAATCATCCAGACCTTTTTATCACGGATCCATTTCCTTCCTGGAATATCTCGAATCTTCATCACCATTTATTCATCATACTTAAAACGACATATAAGGAACCTTCATCATTCCGAGACACCCATATACTCACGTTCCCACCCTCTCATTATAGCAGCAACCTAATTATTGGAAAGTAAAAAGAGCTCACAATCGCCGTCATCGACGTTGTAAGCTCCCGATACTTTCGGTGCTGTTCATCCTTTATGATCTAACCGCATTCAATTCAATATTATTACGTTTAGGGGATTAAAATTGTTGTAGTCATTATATAGATTAAACCATAATCAAGGTAACAATGGCTTCTTCATTAGCCCCTGCCCAGATTCAATACATGATGGAATTTTGTATAATAGAGAGATACATATTGTGGTACTGCGAAGGAGTGGACCTATCGTCATGAAACCGGAGTTAGATCCGAGAGAAATCAGAACCCTGCAAAAAATAAAAAACGCTCTCCTTCACATGATGGCTTCCCGAATCGATCCCATATCCATTACGGATCTATGTGCCGAGGCACAAGTGACACGGCCTACTTTTTACAAGCATTTTAGCAGCGTAGCCGAGTTAATGGAGGTTATGTCCAAGGAGACAATGGAAGATTTGGAACGCCGCATCGTGATCGAGAAAAAAATATCCCTTCAAGAGGTTGATTATGATGAACTGCCCTCCAATATGGTCGCTTTATTCAACCATGTGCTGGAGAATCGGCAGTTTTACGAAGCCTTCATCTTAATCCATCCGGACACGCCATTCACGCGTTATTTCAAAGCCACGCTCTACCATTTTGTAAAGGTTGGGCTTGAAGCTTCCATTGAGACTGGCGCCGAGATCAGTGTGCCGTCCGAAGTGGTCATCAACTTTATGACAGGTGCATTTCACGAGACCATCTTGTGGTGGATGTTGAAGGGATATCCCTACACTCCACAGGAAATGACGGCTATGGTATTACGATTATCCATTAACGGCCCCTATCAATTCTAGAATATAAAAAAAGAGTAGCGGCTCTTCATTGAGAATAGGATACGTTACTCTTTTTGCTAACTTCGTAAATCAGAAGGAATATTTGTCCATTTCATCGAAATACAATGTACTAACACGAAATCGATAGAAAGAGATGTGTATAAGATGAATGGAATTCTGGGCGTATCCGGACTATCGTTCTTGCTGGTGACACTGTTCACCCCTCTGCTTATCTGGGGATTACGTACGTTAAAGCTTACGCAGCCGATCCGGACCGAACTACCTCCCGATCATCAGGCCAAACGCGGGACGCCGTTAATGGCAGGTCTTATATTGCTGATAGGCGTTGCCATTTCACTGCAATTTCAACCTACGCCGCTTACCGTTTTTTTATGCTCGACCTTCCTCTTGTTCAGCTCGATCGGGTTTATGGATGACTTCAAAAAAGCTGCGTGGCAGGACCCGTCCGGAATCTCCGGTCGCATGAAGCTTGTATTTCAGTTCCTGTTTACCGGCGCATTACTGTATGTGCTGTTCCATTCCTTTTCACTAACAAGTGATATCCGACTCTTCAACGGGTTCCAGCTCCATCTGCCGGTAAGCGTGTACGTCATCATCATGCTGTTATTCATTGTGGGTTCGGCGAATGCCATTAACTTTACCGACGGATTGGACGGACTATTAATCAACGTAGCCATTCCTACCTATTTTTTCTTCTTCTTAATCTCCGACAAACCGGAAGTGCAAATGTTCTCGCTGGTCATGGTCGGCTGCCTGCTCGGCTTGCTGCTCTACAATATTCATCCAGCCCGGGCTTTCATGGGCGATACGGGATCTCTCGCCATTGGCGGCTCCCTATCATTCTTAGCGGTCATCGAGAAGGTCGAAATTCTGATTCCGCTTCTGTTCATCATCTATTTGGCTGAGCAGCTCTCGGTCATCCTGCAGGTATGGTACTACAAACGCACCAAGCTGCGTCTGTTCCGAATGGCACCGATTCATTTCCACTTCAGTCTTAAATACGGCTGGAGCGAGAACAAAATCGTGATGATTTTCGGTTTTGTCTCCTGGTTTATGGCTTTGCTCTGTTGGTTGCTTGCCAAATACGCAATGTGAAACATTGGAATAAAATAATCAAGGAAAAGCCTCCTGGTAGATGTCCGGAACACTACTGGTTGGCTTTTTTACATGTTGAGACCCTGGCTTTGGACTTACGGCATAATTCCCTCCAGCTCTTTTCTCAGACTGTTGAGCGTTGATGTTCGTTCTTCGTCATTCTGTTCGTCGTAGAGCAGTTGCTCCATGAATTCCCAGACATCCTCCAGCTTGCGTCTCCCTTGATAAAATGTCAGCGCCTCGATGTTCACCTCATAATGACTGTGGGTATTCGCATAAATTCTCATGAATTCTGAAAAATAGGGCTCATCCACAAACGACATCATATCGGCTTCGACCGGTGCCAGCTTCAGTCCCTCCCAATCAATCAGCTTCAGCTGTCCCGTAGACATCAGGTTCCATCCATGTATGTCGCTATGGCATAATGCCATTCGCAGATCACGATTCTTCAGCGCTTCGGACAGCTCTTCAATTTTAAGCATTAATTTCTTCATGCTATCGATATGATGAAGCAGCACTTTCCCGAGGTCATACGGCAACTCCCCGTCCAGCGTGCTCCTTAGCTGCTCAAGAAACGGCACCGTAAAGCTTTCTTTCATCGCACTTGTCACCAGAGGAACCTCTTCCCCATAACGATGGAGCTCTGCGATCATCTCTGCCAATTGTCTCACTTGATCCTTCGTCAGCTTGGTATCGGCGATTGTATCCCCGACGATATATTCATACAACAGATAAATTCCTTCGTCATCCTCGCATTGATAGCAGCCGTCTTGTGTGAGAATCGGAACTGGAATCTTCCCCTTTAAACGACTATGCTCCTCAAGCCACAACAGTACAGGCACGTAATCATCAATCAGCGCAGTCCACTTGGGGGTAGATGCACGGCTTTTCTCATATACCTTCAGGAAATAGGCATGTCCCTCACTCTGCACTTTATAAGCCAGCGCTGCCCAACCACCCTTTTGGGGTACAACATGGGTACGATCCAATCCGTAATATTCCTTCAACATACCTTGTAATTGTTCCACAGTACCTCCTATCTATGCCTCATATCTTTCGGGGTTCTCCCCTCTAACTTATCATAGCGGTGCCATGATATGATTTAAAGACCTCCATTCATATCACCTGTGCTTATTTGTTTTTTCGATCACCCTCTTCTTTCTGTAAGAGCTGGCCTTGGTGCATCTCATATAAAAAAACAAGGATGAATCATCTGCATCCTGGTATTATCCCCTGATGGTAGACAGTGAAAAAAGAGGACATGTTACAATGAACTCAAACACTGGATACCGGAGGGGATTTTTGTTATGCCAGCGAAGAAAGGTCAAACTTTTAATCGATATAGTGAAGAAACGAAGAAAGAGGCTGTTCGTTTGCGAGTGGAAGAAGGTTGGGCGTACAGCCGGATTATGGAGAAGTTTGGAATTAAAAGTGAGAGCCAGATTATCACATGGGTACGTAAAAGCCAGAACGGAGAGAGTTTTGAGGATTACCGGGGACGCTGGACGAAGAAGCATTTTAGCAGTGCAGAAGAAGAAAATGCTTATCTGAAAGCGCAGGTAGAATATCTAAAAAAGCTCAATCCGAACTTACACGGGGAGGGAAGCTGGATTTCGAAGCCCGGTGCCAGTCCATTCAAGAAATAAGCAAATGGGCTCCCGTGGTTTGGCTGTGTAGGATCGCTGAAATTTCACGTGCAGGTTACTACAAATGGAAAAAGAACGCTATCCTTAGAGAGAAACGAGCAGACCGGGATGCGGATCTGAAAGCACACATATTGGGCATTCATCGGCTTCGTCCTTATTTCGGTTACAAACGTATGCGAACTGCTTTAGGAAAAGAAGGCTTGGTGGTGAATCACAAAAAGGTGCGTCGCTTGATGAGAGAACTTCATATTCGCTCCGTGATTCGCAAGAAGCGTCCCTTTGCTGGCCGGAAACCGTCAGTCCTGTTTCGTAATGTCTTGAATCGAGAATTTAGGGCTACGGCTCCTGAGCAGAAGCTGGTGACGGATATTACGTATGTCCGGATTGGACATGAGTTTGCTTATCTCTCGGTGGTGATGGATCTGTATAACAACGAGATTGTGGCCTGGGAACTCTCCGAACGAAATGACTTAAAACTCGTTACAGACACGGTGAAGAAACTGAAATGTGGACCTACCTTGCTCCATTCGGACCAAGGGTTTCAATATACAACACAAAGCTATGCCAAGTTGCTTGAAGAGAAGAAGCTAACAGGAAGCCATTCCAGGCGTGGGAACTGCTATGACAATGCTTGTATTGAGTCGTTCTTCTCCCACTTAAAGACGGAGAAGTTGTATTTGGAGAAGCCTCAGAATCTGGAGCAAGCCAGGAGCCAAATCACGGAGTACATTTTGTTTTACAACAAGGAACGTTTCCAAAACAAACTGGGCGACCTCTCCCCGATTGAGTTTCGGGAGAAAGTCGCCGCTTAATAAAATTCCTCTTTTTTTATTGTCTACTTGACGGGGCTATGACCATCCCTGTCTCGCCTGCAACGTCTTTTTTATTCTAACGGCCTGCCTTCTTTATAATAAAGATTCCGCTTAAGAATCACGAAGAAAATATGTACGTTCCGGTACCCGTGTTCTGACAAGATATCGTGAATGCGGGCTGCAACAGCATCATGAATTTCCTGAGATCTCTGGAACATAAGGATTTCAACGGATAGCGGCGTATTCGTAATGATCTGATAAGGAAGCCGTTCGATCTTCACAATTTCCTGCGGAATTTGAACAATCCCCGCGAATTCATCAACGACCTGTGGCGTTATTTCTTCAAGAAAGACTTCGGAGAATCCTTTAAAGCGTAAATATGGCACTCTTATCCCTTCATTTCGTCGAATTATTGTGTTATAGATGTCCTCAAGTGACTTTTATCTCTCTTCTACTATACAATATTGTTATTGTGAAAGGAATCACTATGATTCAGATGCACACATTCGCAGGTGGATTTCAACTATAGCTATCCTTTCAATTGCCCTGTACGACCGCTTCCGTTAAACTTGATAACATCCGATTCATCATACAAGAAATTCATTATGGAGGTGAAGGTCCTCATGGGACAAAATCTATGGGATGCCGAATGGGAAGTGACCGAGCCGTTAGTCCGGTTATTGCTTACTCGCCAATTCCCCCAATTGTCTACCCTCAAGGTCCAGGAGATTGGCAACGGATGGGACAACACCGTTTATCGCGTTGGCGATGAGTATGTGTTTCGCTTTCCTCGTAGAGAGATAGCCATATCTTTACTAAATACCGAAGCAAAAATCCTGCCCAAGCTTGAACACTACATAACGGTACCTTATGCGAAACCCCTCTTCTTCGGAAAAGAAAGTGAAGATTATCCTGCACCTTTTCTAGGATATACTTATCTTCCCGGTAAATTTCCGATTGGAATTTCGGATGAAGCGCGGATGCAATCAGCGGAAACGCTCGCCCGCTTCCTGAAGCGCCTGCATGCTTTTCCCGTAGAAATAGCGCAGCAAGCAGGTGTATTGTCTGACCAGCGTAATCTGGCCGATATCGCCGGCCGCAAAGACAAAATGCTGAATTCCCTTTCCAATCTTACCCAATATATAACGCAAGAGGAGTTACATGAGATCGAGGACTATTTGCGGGGCATCCATTTGGTTCAGGCGAGGCATCGACATGTTCTAATCCACGGGGATCTCCATTTTAAAAATATGCTGGTCGATGATAATGGCAATCTTTCGGGGATTATTGATTGGGGCGACGTCAACATTGGCCATCCTGCCTGTGACCTGAGTATCGCTTACAGCTACCTGCCGCCGGCCTCCAGAGCGGATTTCTATGATATCTATGGTGAAGTGGATGAAGAAACGAAGATTCTGGCACGAATGATCGCCGTCTATATCCCTATGTTAATATTCATGCAGGCCATCGACGATAAAGATGAAGCCATTGCATTGGAAGCCAAATCAATTATTCAGCGTGCCATGGCCATATAATGGTTCGAGGGTTATGGCGGAATCATATCTCATACAGAAAAGAAGCTTGAAAAAAAACCTTCAAGCTTCTTTTTTCTTTGTTTCGTGATTTGCCATACGTTGCAGCAACGTTATATTTTTAACATTCCCATTAACGGCATAATGGTTTTTATTACATTCATGCCCAGTTTAATATGCGGCACGATTTGTCCCAAAAAGCCCAAACCGCCTACAGCCGCAACTCCTTCTCCTTCCTCAGCCCCTTCGGCTGCCGGAGCGCTTGGAGGACCTCCAAACAAGTCGCTTAAAAATCCGGAAATCTGCGCTTTGTCCCCGCTCCGTGCAATCGAAGCCGGCATTTTTTGGTTAGCACGAAGTCCGGATAGCGTCACTTCCCGGCCTTGAATCTGATTCAGTTCTCCGATATAGTAGCTGCCATCCTTCAGAACAACCACGACTGGTTGACCTACCCAATGCTGGGGAGGTCTCGACTTCGAAGCGGCTCTGGACTTCCTGACGCGTTTCGATGACATACTAGGATCACCTCGCTTCCCTATTCATCATGTAGACATCATATGCAGAGCCGTCTTTCATTCTTGTGCCTTTATAGGAGGATTGATATAAATGCGTCAATAACCTAGATTTACAAGGCTCCATCACTATATAAAAATGAGCAGAAATTTAATTTATTTCCGTCGAATGTGGCTTTTTGCCTCTCTCCGGTGTCTAATGAATTGTAAGGTCAAGAGGAGGTTCTTATCCATGTCAAGAGCTCATGACAATCTCCCTGTTTATCCGGATAACCAGGGAACCAAACGCACATTTGAAGAGGTGTATGATGAATACCGCCTGAGGATTCGCCAATATTTCGCACTGAAAGTGAATCCGATGGCTGCAGATGACTTAACACAACAAGTATTCTTAAGGGCCATGGAGAACCTCGATAAGTTTAACGGGAATTCCAGTCTGTTCACCTGGATTTTCAAGATCGCCCAGAACACGGTTAAAAATGAATATCGAAGTATATCACGTAAACATGAGATGCCTTATGACTTTACAAGTTATGAATCTCAGTCCATCTCCCTTGATTTTGCCAGATATGTTGATATTCGAATTGATATTAGCGCGGCACTTAAGCGGCTGAGTGAGCTTGATCAGCAGATTATATCGTTGCGATTTTTCGTGGATTGTACGCTGTCGGAAATATCCAGGATCGTGGGCATGCGCGAGAGTGCGGTGAAAAATCGATTGTACCGGTCCTTGGAGAAGCTAAAGAAAGAATTAAAAGAATGGGGTGACATCACCATTATGTCAATTCTGGATTTGATATCCTTTGAAAGCAAAAGTGAAGTTAGTCATCATCAGAGCAAAGTGCATCAGGACCTGTTTCAAGAACTTAAGAACAATGTAGAACAGATTGCAGCAAAATATAGTCATCAGCCGTCACACAAAATCGTAATTGAAATCTATCCCGATCTGCCAACATTCCATCAAGCCGTTGGTGAATCGGATGCACCTGATTGGTTCATGGGCACGTTCGATAACAACACGTTAAAAATCGTCTCACCCTTGAACCCGGGTCCCGAGCATACGTATCAATCGATCCTCCGGTCCACCCTGCACTTGTACACCATGTGGTTGATCAGCGACATCAACCCCCTCGCCCCCAAATGGATCCGTCAGGGCATCGGTGGGTACGAAGCGCAGCAAATGTCCGAAGATTTCATTCGAAGCACGACTTCGGAAGCCATCAGCAATCGGGCGATTCCAAGTTTCGAGGATCTCAATGATGATTCCTGGGATTTTGGCAAAACGGGATTTCAGTTCTCCTATCTGATCGTTGAGTTCATCATTAAAAGATATGGGTTAGGTCCATTGAATCAACTCATCCGCAACCCGGATGGTTATCATGACATTTTCCATCTTTCCGAAGAAGAGCTTCATGAGCAGTGGGCGAAAGCCCTCCAAGATCAGCTTGTATAAATTAGAAGAAAGGAGTGTCCAAAAAGATCCTTGGATCTGGGGGGATGCTCCTTTTTCTGTTAAGAGACGCACCGTGTACGAATCGTCCTCTCCGCTGCGTTGTGCGAAAACATGCTGTATCTGCCATGGACTTGGAGGAAGACATTCACCGTATCGTCATTCATCCTGTAAGTGAAGAGTTAGCTTAAGAGTTCGACATTACTCCTGCCTCAAGGGCCGAATTCGAACAGCGGATGTCTTAAACCCGGGCATTTTACAGAACGGGTCCAGATCCGGCCGGGTCGCGTGATTGACATTCTGCACGCCGCCCCAATGCATAGGCACGAACAGGGTGTCTTCTCGAATCTGGTCTTTGATTCTGGCGCGTACGGAAAAAGATCCATGCTCCGACTGGATCTCTACCCACTCGCCGTCCTGGATTCGGTAACGCTGTGCGGTCATCGGGTGGATCTCCACGAAATTTTCCAGCTCGCGTGCAAGCAAAGAAGGACTTCTCCGGGTCTGTACGCCGGTCAGATAGTGGGACAGAACACGACCATTGGTCAGAATAAGTGGATACGCCTCTGACACGCCTTTCCAAGGATCCCCTTCCATTACAGAGAACACGGCCCTTCCGTCCGGATGGGCAAACGATTGTTGAAACAGAAGACCAACCCCAGCCTCTTCAGGCGAGGGGCACGGCCAATATACTCCCTTCTCCCGGCGCAGTCGGTCATAGGTTATACCGTAGTAGTCTGCAATTCCACCCTTGCTCGCGAGCCTCAGCTCATTAAAGATCTCTTCAGGCTCGTTGAAGCGAAAATAATGCCCCTTCCCCAGCATGTCGGCCATGGAGCACAGAATTATCCAGTCATGACGCGCCTCGCCAGGCGCCTGACGCCCTGCCTCTCGCAGGAGCACGCGTCCCTCCAGGTTCGTCAGTGTCCCTTCATTTTCCATGTAGGAGGTTACCGGCAGAACAAGATCGGCCAATTGGGCCGTTTCGGACATAAACATGTCGGCAACCATCAGAAAATCAAGTTTGTTCAAACCTTCCTCCACAAGCCCGGCGTTCGGATTCGATACGATGGGATTGGAGCCCATCACGAAGAGCGATTTAATCACTCCCTGATGAATCAGCTCCATCATCTCATAGGCAGAGACGCCTTTCCCGGGGAGGCTTGCAGCATCCACACCCCACACGGAGGCAACATAAGCCCGATCCTTTTCACTCTCGATCGACCTGTAACCCGGCAGCTGATCGGCCTTCTGCCCATGCTCCCTCCCCCCTTGTCCATTCCCCTGACCGGTAATGGCTCCATATCCGCAGCCCTCTCTCCCGATTTTACCTGTAGCCAAGACCAGGTTTAGAAAATGGCGAACCGCAAGATGGCCATCCGTCTGCTGCTCCACCCCTCGCGCAGTCAGCACCATGCCAGTATCCGCCTCGCCATAGGCTAAAGCGGCCTCCCGGATTTGCCCCAGCTCCAATCCGCATATACCCGCAGCCTGCGAGAGATCGAGGCAGTTCAAATAAACGCTCAGCTCGTCGTAACCGTTCGTCCTTGCTTGAATAAAGGACTCATCGATCAAGCCTTCATCCATGATGATCTTAAGCATCGCATCCGCCAGTATGGTATCCGTTCCCGGTCTGATCGGCAAATGCATATCGGCCATGGCGGCGGTGGCTGTTTTTCGCGGGTCGATGACAATGATCCTGGCCCCATTCTCCTTAGCCCGGTTGAAGTAAGGCAGCAGCGTAGGCTGACATTCCGCTATATTGGTGCCGGCCAGCACGATGCAGCGGGCCAGAGGAATATCAGCCAATCTGAAGGTCAACCCCCGGTCAATCCCGAAGGTTTTGCTCCCTGCAGAAGCTGCGGCAGACATACAGAAGCGGCCGTTATAATCGATATATCGGGTTCCCAGTGCCACCCGGGCAAATTTCCCGAGCAAATATGCCGTTTCATTGGTCAAAGATCCACCGCCGTAAACGGCATTGGCATCAGCACCATACTGCTCGGATATCCTCTGCATATGCTGACTGGCCACAGCAAATGCTTCATCCCACGAACATGGGACAAGTTCACCATTTGAACGGATGAACGGGTGTGTCAGACGCTGCGAATGGACTGCATGCTGATGCGCATGCATGCCTTTGACGCATACCCTGCCCTCCGATGCGGAGTTCGGAACCCCTTCCACCCTATATTCGGCCCGGCGCTGCCCCGGAATGCTGTTCCCACCTTCGGTTACCGTCATCTTGCACTGCACACTGCAGAACGGACATTGCGTCTCGATCACCGTAGCAGCTACTGTCGATTCAGCACGATCCGATTGAAGCATAACGAGACCACCTCTTTCTATTATTCTTCTGCTTTAACGGACCTGCGCCTCCCATGCATAGCGAGTCAGCTTTTCTGCAAGTTCTCTTTGCAGATCATCGTCAAGAACATTCTCCCGGATCGCCTTCACGCCTGTACGTTCCACCCACCTCCACAGCGGTTCCTCATACATACTGTTCTGACGGTACCACTGCAAGCAAGCAGCTGCGATTTGGACGACATCTTCCTCGCTCTCCGCAACACCGATCAACTGCCCTTCACGGACAGGATGCGCCGCATGTCCGCCGAGATAAACCTCCCAGCCCGCAGGAGAAGCGGAAATTCCGATCCCCTGAACCAAGATGCTGACGGACGACGCTGTGCAATCAGACACCCCTGCACTAACCGGGGAAGGAAGAGGCACCTCTTGCCAGCCGGTGCGAAGCCATTCTCCAATTCTACGAATGCTTGCCGCCTCTGGCTTAGATCCTTCCGTGTCTCCCACCCATACCTTGACCCCCTGATAGGACCCTGAACCCTTATAAAAAACGTCGTCACTTGCTTTATTTGACTGCCTCCGCTCATCATGGTGAACTGCACCCGTCATTTCAATGTCAAAATAAAATCGTAAGGCTGGACGGCACACCTCACAACCGCCCGGTTTCTTCCAACCTTGTTGTAACATAAAATCCTGAACGGAATGACAGCCTTGATCCACGGCATGAACCACCGCTTGCTTCAATGAAGATGGACCAAGCACCGTGCATTCACATACAGGAACCTCGATTGGCGTTCTGGCTTCCGTAAGCAAACCCTCTTTCCTCTTGCCGCTTCGCATATATTTGACAAGAGCGTCCACCATAGGCCGGCAGCCGCCGCAGGAACCGGATGCCCTGGTATGCTCCTTCACTTCATCCGAGCTTTCCAGATGATGTTCGGTAATGGCCGCCATGATCGCCGCTTTGCTGACGCCGTTGCAAGCGCAAACCGTTTCATGTTCCGGGAGCGCCTCTGCAGCGGATTCAGCTGCGCTGAGGCCGCTGCTTTCAGAAGGTATAAGCTCTGACACAGCCGCACCCTGCTGCACCAATGCCAGGAGCGAGGACCCCTCATTCGTATTTCCGAACAGAACCGCACCCGTAACCCTGCCTTTGCGCATGGTCACTTTTTTGTATGTGCCGCATACGGCATCGTAATGCTGAATGGCCGTTTCAGCACCTTCCCCTGATATCACACCGGCGGAGAATACATCCACGCCCGATACTTTAAGCTGGGAGTAGGGAATCGACCCGCCATAAGGCTCCGCCTCCCGGCCGCAGATGACACGGGCCAGCACCTTCCCCTGCTCATACAGAGGAGCGACCAGACCATAACTAACGCCTCGGTGTTCCGCGCACTCTCCCACGGCATAAATGTTCGGCTCGCTCGTTCTCATGAAGTCATCCACCAGAATTGCCCGCTGCGTTCGAATGCCGCTTCTTTGGGCAAGCTGCACATTAGGCTTGATCCCAACAGCGAGAACGACTACATCCGCATCTAGACGCGTCCCGTCCATAAACCGAAGACCTTGCGCCCTCGTGCGGCCAACAATTCGCGTGGTGTCCTTCGCCAAGTTAAATTGCATCCCTTGAGCTTCAAGTTCCCGCTGCAGCATCATCGAAGCCGTTCGATCCAGCTGCCGGTTCATGATATAAGGAGCATTATGAACCACTTGGGTATCCATCCCGAGATGGAGAAGCCCGCGGGCAGCCTCTAATCCCAGTAAGCCTCCGCCAATGACTGCCGCCTTCGTGTACATCTTGGACATTTCGGTCATTTTCGTACAGTCATCCACGGTCCGAAACGAAATGACTCCTTCCTTATCCGCTCCGGTTATAGGAGGAATGTAGGGAGATGAGCCTGTTGCCAGAATTAACGCATCATACGTTTCCCGTATACCGGAGACTGTCTCGACAGCGCGGGATTTGATATCGATATGACAAACGGTCTCCCCTGCCAACAGCCGAATGCCATGCAGCTCATACCAGGACCAATCGTTCAGAATGATATCCTGGAGAGAATGTTCACCTTGAAGCACTTTGGATAGGAGGATCCGATTGTAGTTGGGGCGAGGTTCGGCACCGAATATCGTAATATCGAAGAGCTCTGGGTCCAGCTTGAGGATTTCCTCAACACATCGTATTCCCGCCATCCCATTGCCAACGACAAGTAGCTTCTTTCTCCTCATGAAACACCTCCACTCCCGCCATGTCATCTTCATGTAAGAAAATAGAAAACGCCCTTTCCCATAATGAGGGAAAGGGCGTCATTGCCTCTAATTCGGCACACCATTGTGCCGATTTTCAATAATAATCATACATTCAGATTAGTTGATGCACAAAAAAATGTCAATATACATAACACCAAATTCATTTCACTGCTGAATAAATAAATATTCAGCAAAATTATGTAAAGTATATTGACATTTATTTGACCGCTTCTCTATAATGTGAATCATCATAATCAAATGTTATTTTACGGACGAGGACACAATGATGTGTCTTTAGTCTTTGGGCAATGAGGCCGCAAATCGTCTTGGTAAAGGACGATTGCGGCCTTTTTATGCCTGCAGCTGGGAGTCGACACGAATAGAGAAAGTACACATTTTGGATAAGGAGCGATAACTATGGAGAGGAAAGGATTTTGGCAAAGCGGGCATAAGCCCTCGCTGTTCGGTGCTTTTCTGTATTTTGACATCAGCTTTATGATATGGGGCATGCTTGGCCCCCTTGCGGTGGTCATTGCCGCGGATTATCCGATGGACCCGGTGCAGAAGGCAAATCTGGTGGCGCTTCCCGTTCTGGGCGGCTCCATCCTCCGACTCGTATTAGGATTCCTGGCGGATCGCCTGGGTCCCAAACTAACGGCTCAGATTGGAATGATCGTTACGCTGATCCCTTTATTATTAGGCTGGTTGTGGGTAGATTCCCTGGATCAATTGTATGTCGTCGCTATTCTGCTAGGGGTGGCTGGAGCTTCGTTCGCTGCAGCTCTGCCACTGGCGGGACAGTGGTATCCCAAGGAACATCAAGGTTTGGCGATGGGAATTGCCGGTGCCGGTAACAGCGGCACGGTCCTCGCAACCCTCTTCGCCAATCGGCTTGCCCAACATTTCGGAAGCTGGGAGATTGTGTTCGGACTCGCCATTATCCCCATCGTGCTTGTCTTCATTTACTTCTCGCTGTTTGCACGCAACAGTCCGAATCGTCCCGCTCCCAAAAGATGGTCCGAATATGGAAATGTCCTTAAGCAGCGTGATGCCTGGGTATTCTGTGCCCTGTACTGCGTGACGTTCGGCGGCTTTGTGGGACTCGCTAACTATTTGACGATCTTCTTCAACACCCAGTATGGTCTCTCCGCGGTCCAGGCCGCGGACATTACCACGATCTGTGTCATAGCAGGGAGCTTCTTCCGCCCTGTAGGCGGGTTTCTAGCCGATCGAATCGGAGGCTCGCGGATGCTCATGTTTCTCTACACCGGTGCGTCCGTCATGCTCATCGGCGTCTCCTTCTTGCCTCCCCTTTGGCTTGTTGTCACGCTGCTGTTTATTGGCATGATGTGCCTGGGTGCGGGAAACGGTTCGGTATTTCAGCTCGTCCCTCAGCGGTTTGGCGGCGAAATCGGGTTGGTTACCGGTATTGTCGGAGCTGCCGGAGGGCTTGGAGGCTATGCTCTGCCGCTTATTCTCGGCCGATTATACCAGGCGACAGGCTCATACACAGCGGGCTTCATTATTTTAAGTTTCATAGCTGCCGCTTCGCTGACCCTTACAGTCGTGATGCAGCTGAAATGGCGGAGAAGCTGGCTTCGCAGTGTGTCATCAGGTCCACAGGCGGGTTCGGCCAAGCTATAAATGAAAGTCGCTCAGGTTATAACCTCGTCAAACGAATACAAATGTTAAGAACATGTTGATGAAGAGACCAATACCCGGTATTAAACCGGGTATTGGTTATGCTTTGTACCTGTGTTTTTTCAATCCCCTTCTATCCAATCCACTTCAGTTCCTTACTCGTTCGTTCCCAGTTAAAGGCTTACCCGTTCTTTCTCGTCTCTCGTCAATAGGCAGCGTTGTTCCTGAAAAGATTAGCTTCAACATGAGAAACACGCCGTATCCAAGCACACCGCCGGCTGTATTCAGAATTAAATCATCCACATCAAAACTTCCCATTGAAAAAACGAGCTGGGAGCATTCCAGCGCGAGACTCAACCCCAGGGATGTCGTAAAGGAGCCAATGAACCCGAGGAACTTGCTCCTAAGCATAAGACCGACGAATATGCCATTAGGCATGAATATGGCGATATTCCCGAAGAGATTGATCACGTCATGTGGACTCGAAAGATGCCTCATATTCATTCGAATGGATTCAAAAGGCGTGAAATTGGCAAATTGCAATCGATTCTGTGCATATTCAGGGATCTCGGTGGCTCGATGCAACTGCTGCCACAGAACCGATATATCTACGGAACCGAACTTGAATAGAATCACCTTGAGTAAGACGTAGAGATACAATGAATACGGCAATAATAGTAACCATTTATTCGATATTTTCATTCCGCATCATCCTTGCTTAGCAGTACCGTCACTATGATTCCGTCGATATTGTTTCCAGATATCTCATACTCGCTTCCTGCCGGTATCTCAATCTCCATGTCTTTGGATGTCACGGGTACATACTTAATTTCGTATTCCTTCCCCTCTACGGTTGTTCTGTAGCTGGATTGATCCTTTAGGTAATCCAGATATTCCTCCAAGGTAAGATTCAGTTCCTTCATGATCATGCTGTGCGGCTGCCCGACATAACGAAAATGCCACGGTTCATACTGAATACCTGTAATCTCTGTCTTGTCCTGAGGATAGCGCAAAATGAATCCGTGCGCCCATGCATGCTCCTTCAGCCATTTCCCTTCGGGCGATCGATCAATCGACTGCTGCGTCGATCCGATATCCATCGAGAGCCCGAGATTATGCTCGCTGTAGCCTGGAGGCAAGGCGTAATCGGAACCTTTTTCACGATAAAGCTGTTCTTGCTCGTCTTCATCCCGATACCCGCTGCTGATCATGAAGCGATTGACTCCATCTTCTCCGGCGGCTTCAATCATATTACGGAAATTCTCCGCCACACTGCGCGATAACCGGATCGTGTTATCCAGAACCACATAACCATGCATTAAGTCTTGGTTTTCAAACAATGTTACGATATCCTTCGGCACCGCTTCCGGATCAAGCGGTTGCTCCTTATTAACCAGAACCAAATTTCCACGTGTCACTTGTTCATCCGTTACACGGATCGTCTGCGTAGCGGATGTCTGATTCGATTGCGTGCCGGAATCCGTCTTCACTTCCTGTCCATCTCTACTGTCCACCCTATCCTTCACGTTAGGCGTCTCCGTCAGAATGGACTCGCATCCGACCAACAGAAATATAACGAGCATGATCAAACCCTTTTTCAACTTCAACAACTCCCTCTAGCTTGGTCTATCCAGATTAATGAATAGAGTTTAAGGAAAAGTAGGAAAAAGTTAAAGTTTTTCTTAAGAGAGATGATTCTCGCCTATTCCTTTTCCCTTTGACAAGATTGAAGCCAATGGCTTAACTTGGTATTTAGACTAAAAAGAATAAAGAAGGTGCCATTATTCTTGCTCAAATTATTTCGTTATTTACGTCCCCACTGGGCTGCGGCCCTGCTTGCGCCGCTGCTTATGCTGCTGGAGGTCGCCATGGATTTGCTCCAGCCCATTCTCATGGCCAGCATTATTGATCAAGGCGTCATGCAGAACGATACTGCGCACATTCTCCATACAGGTCTCATCATGCTGGGTGCGGCTGCCGTCGGGCTGCTTGGAGGTCTCGGTTGTACGATCTATTCTTCCATTGCCTCGCAGCGTTTCGGTGCCGACCTGCGCCGGGATTTGTTCCTTAAGGTTCAAACCCACTCCTTCCGTAATCTGGACGATATCTCAACGGGTTCGCTGATCACACGGCTTACGAGCGACATCGTACAGATTCAGACCATGGTCCAGATGCTGCTGCGCATCTTCGTACGCTCTCCGTTGCTCGCGATTGGAAGCATGATCATGGCAGTGATCATTAGCCCGAAGCTCGCCATCATTCTGGCCATTGCCGTTCCGTTGTTGTTCGTTGTGATGTTCTTTCTGATCCGGGCCACCCTACCCTTATTCGCCACCGCTCAGAAGAAACTCGATAAAGTGAATACGGTCCTGAAGGAGAATTTTGCCGGCATCCGGGTATCCAAAGCATTCGTGCGAGCCGGATATGAGAAGGATCGATTCCATCAAGCGAATACCGACTTCACGCAAGTTTCGGTTAAAACACAACGGATTGTTGCGCTCAATATGCCCATCTTGACCATGATACTGAACGTCAGCATCGTCGTTGTCCTCTGGCTCGGCGGGAAGAACGCGATTGATGGCTCGTTCGAGGTGGGAAGCCTGGTTGCCTTCATCAACTATGTAACACAGGTGCTGTTCTCCGTTTCCTCCGTTGCGATGATGCTGGTTCGAATCTCTACGGCCAAGGTTTCCGCTGATCGTATCCAGGAAGTCATGCATACGGAATCCGAGATTGCAAACGCTGCTCATCCGGCGATAAATGCATACAAGCAGGGAGAAATCGAATTTGACCAGGTGACTTTTTCCTATAAACCGGGGATTCAGAAGCCTGTTTTACATCATGTCAGTTTCAAGGTTCGACCGGGGCAGACCGTCGCGATTATGGGAGCAACCGGTTCGGGAAAAACCTCTCTAGTATCCCTGCTCCCCCGCCTGTATGATGTAACTTCCGGACGGATCTTCATCGATGGAACCGATGTGCGACAATTCGACTTATCGGCGTTACGCGAACGCATCGGCATCGTCCTGCAGGAATCCATCCTCTTCACAGGCACCATTCGGGACAATATCCGCTACGGGAAAGCGGATGCTTCCGATGAAGAAGTGATTGCAGCGGCCAAGGCTGCGCAGGCGCATGAATTCATTTCGTCCATGCCGGAAGGATACGATACGATGCTTGGACAAAGAGGCGTAAACCTCTCCGGCGGTCAGAAGCAGCGGATATCCATTGCACGGGCATTACTGCTTCGCCCCGCCATTCTGATTCTAGATGACAGCACCAGTGCCATCGATATGGGAACGGAGTCCAGGCTTCAGAAAGAGCTGGCCCGGCTGATGAACGGTCGTACCTGCCTCATGATTGCCCAGCGGATCTCTTCCGTAATCGATGCCGATCGCATTCTGGTGCTGGACGATGGAAAATTAGTAGCGGAAGGTACGCATAGCGAGCTGCTTGCTTCCTGTGAGCTGTACCAGGATATTTATCAATCGCAATTCGGCAAGGAGGTGTCTTCCCATGGCTAAACCCGATCAGGGAACCAAGCAAGGTAATACAGAAGCTCCGGATCTGAGTTTGCGCGGCGGCAGCCCCATGCGCGGAATGACGATGGCCAAGGCGAAGCCCAAAAATACGATGGGAACGATACGCCGGATCTGGGGTTACATTCGACCATTTAAGGGCGGCATGATCGCTGTTTTCTCATTCACGCTCATCACGACGATTCTGTCCCTGATTGCTCCTTACCTGCTGGGAAATGCGGTGGATCATTATATCATTCCGGGAGATTTTAAGGGACTCATGGGGCTGTGCGTGGTGCTTCTAGCGGTTTACGCGGGTACCGCACTCACAGCGTGGCTGCAGCAGCATGTCATGGTTAAGATCTCGCAGCTGTCTATCCAGGCCATGCGGAGTGATATTTTTGCAAGACTTCAAGTCCTTCCGCTGCGGTTCTTCGACAGACAGACGCACGGCGAATTAATGAGCCGCACGACCAACGATATCGAGAACGTCTCCGGGACGTTGAATCAGAGCGTAACCCAGCTCATTTCAAGCGTACTGTCCCTGGTTGGATCGCTTGCCATCATGCTGTACCTGAACGTATGGCTGACGCTGCTCAGCATGGTGACCATTCCGCTTGTCATGCTGTTCACGAAGATCGTAGCAAGCCGGACAAGGAAGCATTTCTCCAAGCAGCAGAGCACGCTGGGTGAGCTTAATGGCTTTATCGAGGAAACCGTCTCGGGTCAGAAGGTCGTTCAGGTATATCGCCGGGAGCGTCATGCCGCTGCGCAGTTCGATGTCATGAACAAGAAGCTGACCGATGCCAGCATTCAAGCTCAGATTTATTCGGGTACCGTCGGTCCGGTTATGAACGTGCTGAATAACGTCAGCTTTGCTTTAATTGCGGCGGTCGGCGGGTATATGGCATTCAAGGATTTTACTACCGTGGGGGTTGTCGTTGCATTTCTGAACTACTCGAAGCAGTTTCAACGGCCGCTGAACGACCTGGCGAATCAATTCAATCTCGTGCAATCTGCTGTGGCGGGTGCTGAACGGGTCTTTGAGGTGATTGATACCGAGTCCGAGTATCAGGACAATCTAGACAAGAATACAACGGGTGACATGTATGGCGAGGTGCACTTTGAACGGGTTTCCTTCAGTTATAAGGAGGGCGTCCCGATTCTGAAGGATGTTTCCCTTACCGCCCGGCCGGGCGAGACGATTGCGCTCGTCGGCCCGACAGGTGCCGGCAAAACCACCATCATCAATCTGCTGACCCGTTTCTATGAGATCGATTCTGGCATGATCACCATTGATGGGGTCGACATCCGACAGCTTGATAAGGATCACCTGCGGAGCAAGCTGGGAATCGTGCTGCAGGATGCCTGTGTATTCTCAGCATCGATTCGGGAGAACATCCGCTACGGCCGGCTTGATGCCTCGGACGAAGAGATCGAAACTGCCGCCAAGCTTGCCAATGCGCATGACTTCATTATGAAGCTGCCCAAAGGCTATGATACGCAGCTTCTCTCGGGTGGAAGCAACCTGAGCCAAGGCCAGCGGCAGCTCTTGACGATCGCCCGCGCGGTGCTTGCCGATCCGGTCATTTTGATTCTGGACGAAGCTACCAGCAGCATTGATACGCGGACGGAGATGCATATTCAGACCGCCATGCGCACCCTGATGAAGGGCCGAACGAGCTTCGTCATCGCTCATCGTCTAAGCACAATCCGGGAGGCTGACCAGATTCTCGTCATGAATCAAGGGGGTTTCGCGGAGCGCGGCACACACGAAGAGCTGCTAGCCAAACGCGGCTTTTATTACGAGTTATATAACAGCCAGTTTAAATTAAGCGGTTGAAGATGGGTTAGGTAATTTTCTTACAAGCCACTGACAACAATTAAGAGGGCCGTTCCATGGAACGGCTCTCTTGTTTGTCTGCTATAAGGATAAGTGTCTTTAGTAATGAGTGTTGCGTGTTGGGTGTTGCTTATCGACTACCTTCTCCTTATTACTGCAGAGCAGAATCTGTATCTGTATCAGTATCTGTATCAGTATCAGCTTAAGACTAATCGAGGATTATACAACCGGACCTGAGCGCCTTTAATTCGATCGAACCAGCTCAATTCGCAAATCGAGCGGAGACTAGGGCCTTCATTTCCATCAAACACCAACTCAATCTACAAATCGAGCGGGCACCAGATCCGTTATTTCCATCAAAACAGCTCAATTCGCGAATCGAACGGGGCACCCGGGCCTTCATTTCCATCGAACCAGTTCAATCTACAAATCGAGCGGACACCAGATCCGTTATTTCCATCAAAACAGCTCAATTCGCGAATCGAACGGACACCAGATCCGTTATTTTATTTAGCATAGGGCGAAAATCACACTTTTACGGGGAATAACGTACCTCATGTCCGCTAAACTAGTTAATTTCGTCTTTTTTAACTAAATAACGGATGCTCAGTCCGTTAACAAAACAAATACAATGCGAAGCAATACAAATGCCATTCAATCGTACTTTCGATGCCATACAAATGCCATTCAAACGCACTTGCGATGCCAT
Organism: Paenibacillus sp. QJM3NY_38; assembly: GCF_056173265.1. NCBI lineage: Bacteria > Bacillati > Bacillota > Bacilli > Caryophanales > Paenibacillaceae > Paenibacillus > Paenibacillus sp. QJM3NY_38. The sequence goes on along the minus strand of NZ_CM149665.1, from coordinate 3,170,919 downwards.
ACAAATGCCATTCAATCGTACTTTCGATGCCATACAAATGCCATTCAAACGCACTTTCGATGCCATACAAATGCCATTCAAACGCACTTGCGATGCCATACAAATACCATTCAATCGTACTTTCGATGCCATACAAATGCCAATCAAACGTACTTGCGATGCCATGCAAATGCCATTCAAACTTACTTCCGATGCAACACAAATCCCCATCAAACGCACTTCCAATGCCATGCAAATGCACTACAAGGCCACCATCTCGTACGATCCCATCATTCCAACTCAACTTGACTGGCATTACTCACGATCCGTTTTACAGCCCCGATCATCCATTCCATCTCCACATATTGATTGTTCGGCGCATTGTATTCGACGCCCCAATAGCCCTTGTAACCGCCTGCGAGCAGACACCGTACCTTCTCCTCCGCACCGGGATGGACCGCTGTTTTCGCGTCAAAATGAGTATGTACCGTCCACGGGGCAACCATCGCATCCCCTTCAGCCTCATCGGCCTTCCATCTGCCAAGATGAAGCAGAAAACCAAAAGCAGGATGATGGACTTCCTCTGCAAGCCGTTTCATTTCGCGTGGAAGCAGCGACGCGCCCATATGATTCTCCGGACCAATGGTATAACCGCCATCCGCTGCACGATCCGCATATTCCCGATAACGTTTAACGGTATACTCGAACTGTTCATCAGTCATCGGCTCCGATCCCTTATAACTGCCGCCGGTGTCGATCCGCACGGTTTCAGCGCCCAGGATTTCAGCGGCATCCAAATGAACCAGCGCATTCTCATACAGCCTCTGCCGAAGATCCGGGTCAGGATCCCATAGTTGCGCTCCGTCCACAGCAAAGTTGACCACCCTCATCTCTTTCTCATCCAGTGCTTCTCTAATCTTGCGGATGTAGCTCTTATCAGCAAGCTTGTATACGCTGTCGCTCCGATCGATGAAGAAACCGTTCCACAAATCAACCGCATCCATTCGGTACCGGTACTTCACCGTCTCCAAATAACCGAACACATCCATTTTTCCTTCCAGAAACGTGTTATAAAAAGAATAACCGCCAATCGAAATGTTCAACTGAATACCTCCTCAGTGAATGGATGATTTGACTAGCTTCCATTTATCGCACTTCCAAAAGACCTACGCATCACATCTTACTCGATGGTGTATCTAAGATGATGATATTCCCCGCCGGAGAGAAAGCCTCTCTTCCTATACAGCTGCTTGCCTGATTTCCCGTCGTTACAAAGAGACGCAGTACAGGATAATCAGGCTCCAAGACGGTTAACGCCCTATTCAACATCGCGGTTGCCAACCCCATTCCTCGATGTTGGGGTAATACGGCGATACTATAGACGAGTGGCAAGCCCTCCCATAAAGAGATCAAACATACACCGACGATTTCTCCCGTTATTCGGTCATGTACAACAGAAGATGCAGCCAACAACTTGGGGTCCACGACGTCAAAATATCGTTCCGCATCCTCAGCATAAACCTGGGCTTCCCGCTCATCCGGTCCATTAGCATAGGCTTCCCTAAACACCTCTACAATCTTAGACTTATTATCAATCGTCGGTATTCTATGCATATAATTGAGATCCATCGATGTTTCCAGCTGCTCGGTAGGCCGCATCATGCATCGCCTGGATTCAACCCGAACGAAACCAGTTTCACGAAAAGCGATCTCCTGCTCAGCTAGAACGTGATATGCATGCAGATCCTCTGTCAATTCCCAAGATTTTAAGGCATAGCTCTTCATCTCATCAATCATCTTGGTGGTTATGGAGTATGGGGGGATGCCAAATACAAGTCCGATGGAATGGTCAGACAAATAAACCCCAGCCGCTTTATCTTCGCCTGCGACAACCCAGTAACCATCGTCCGAAGCCGATAGAACCTTGGTTAAATCACCCCAGCTCGGTCTAAACCAATTATTCTTATAATAGGTAGCGAAATATTTCGAGAACATTTTGCGATTCGCCTTTACTAATCTGTATTCCATAACTCCCCCTCCTTATCCCTTTTTGAATTAGGCTCATTACATCAGGCTAACCCCCAGATACCCCGCTGTTCCCCACATAATCAACGCGGATATTCGATTCAACGTAGACAACCATTTCCCTGAAGCATCCATCCTTCCCGCTGCCCTGCCCGCTATTCCTAGGCCCAAGAACCACAGCCATGAAACTGCGATGCATACGACGGCAAAGGTCACTTTGTCCATCCCTGAATATTGAAGAGAGCTTGTGCCAATGACCCCCATCGTGTCCAGGACAGCATGCGGATTTAACAAAGATACGGACATGGCAAAAACAATTTGCCTCTTCGGTGTAAACGAACGAGCCTCTTCCAACGCTTGACCCGAAGGTTTGCTCTTCCAGGTCACCATTCCCATATAGACCAGGAAACAGATCCCCAGTGAAAACAGCACCGTTCGGATCCACTCATATTCTAGTACAACAACGGATACCCCCAGAACCGCTAGTGAAATCAGCAGCGTATCACAGAGCGATGCCGTAATTATGGCGGGCAGTGCCTTGACGAAGCGGGATTGTACCGCTCCCTGATTAAATACAAACACGTTCTGGACGCCCAAAGGAAGAATAAGGCCTAAAGCCAGGATGAAGCCATGAAGTAAGACACTGATCATATAAAACCAAACCTCCAGTGAATATTTTCACCATTGTAAAGGAGGATGTCGGCTGCGTCTCCAACCAATTGGTTGGCGCTTGAACCAACCAATGAGGTATACTGAGGCATATTCCTACATGAAGGCGGGTTTACTTATACTTATGGCTGAAGAATGGAAATTAAATAAGTACTCCGATGTGCCGCTCCATCAGCAAATTTATGATGATATCAAGAGCAGAATCATGAACGGGGAATGGCCGGTCGGAACCCGAATTCCCACGCAGCGAGAGCTGGCTTCCAAATATCAAGTTAACCGCAGCACCATTGTGTATGCGCTCGGGGAGCTCGCTGCAGACGGTTTAATTGAATCCCGCGTGGGACAAGGCACGGTGATTATCAACAATACTTGGAGTTTACTTGCGGCCACGCCTCCGCCTGATTGGAATCAATATGTAAAATCCGGCTCCTATCAGCCCAACATCCAGATGATCCAGCAAATCAATCGTGCGGAAACCGATTCGAACATGATCCGTCTCGGAACAGGCGAGCTCTCGCCCGATCTCCTCCCGACCGACCAAATGCGGGAGACGTTGAACGGCAGGATGTCCAGCCGTTTCACCTTGGGCTACTCGGAACCGAAAGGGAGCCTATATTTAAGAGAAATCATCAGTGAGCATCTGAAAAAGAAAGGGATTATAGCCTCCCCTGCTTCCATACTCATCGTTTCCGGCGGGCTGCAAGGCTTACAGCTGATCTCGCTGGGACTGCTGCATCACGGCTCCTCCATGTTGGTGGAGAATCCCTCTTACCTGAACTCGATCCATGTGTTTCAATCCGCCGGCATGCATTTGCACGGCATCCCTATGGATGAGAGCGGGATCCAAACGGAAGCCATCGGAAGACTCAAGCGCCAACACAGGGCTTCCCTGCTTTATACCATTCCTGCCTTCCATAACCCTACCGGCACCCTGATGTCTTCCGACAGGCGAGCAGAGCTGCTTCGGGTATGCGCTCAGGAAAGGCTGCCCTTAATCGAGGATGACGTGTATGGGGATTTATGGCTCGATAGCCCCTCGCCACCTCCGCTGAAAGCTTCGGATAAACAAGGCTTGGTGCTCTATATGGGCAGCATGTCCAAGACCCTGGGTCCCGGGCTGCGCATCGGGTGGATCGTCGGGCCTGAGCCGGTCATCGACCGGCTGTCCGACATCAAAATGCAAACCGACTACGGCTCCAGCTCACTATCCCAGCATGCCGTCGCCGAATGGCTCTCCAGCGGGTTATATGAGAATCATCTCGATCATATCCGGTCAGAGCTTAGGAAACGCCGAGATTTTACCCTATCGTTACTGGAGCAATATTTCCACGATATTGCACACTGGAATATCCCTCAGGGCGGATTCTATATTTGGCTTCGTTTCAAGAACCCCCTCTCCATTCGCCCTTTATTTGAGCAGGCGCTGAAGGAGAACATTCTGCTTAATCCCGGAAATATGTATGATCGTAACGACCACCAGCATCTGCGCCTATCCTATGCTTACGCCTCGTACGATCAGTTGGAGAGCGGACTTATCCGGCTTGCGGAGCTTATCCGCCTCCATGCGTTGTCATGAAAAAAAGGGCATTCCCGAGGACTTTGATCCACAGGGAAGGCCCTTGCCTTATGTCAGTATGCCTGCTCCATATCGCAAATCTATACCTTTCACCTACACATGACGCCGTTCCATCAGATTAATGCCTATGCCCATGCACAGCACCCCGATGAGCAGCAATTTGGAGATCGGGATCCAGAGATCCGCGAAGCCGTAGCCATACACAGCGATTCCCGTCAATGCTTTCATGGCATGGGTCAGCGGAATGACCTCAGCGATACCAAGCAAAATCGGATTCGTGATCGTACCCGGCGGCATATATACCCCACTGATGAGCGGCAGGATCGGAATGATGGACGGAAACAGCGTTCCAAATTGCTCAGGCGACTGCAATATGCCCACAAAGAGCATACATAAAGCGACGATGGTCAGTGTGTAGATCACAGTGACTAGCAGCAGCAAGCCGTATTGGTCGCCGAGATCGAAGCCGAAACCATACCGAAAGATGAGCAGCACCAGGATGATCTGCACGATGCCGATCACAGAGCTGTATAGCAGATGACCCATATACATCTCTGTTTTTCGGACAGGAGACAGTATCAGCCGATTCCATACGCCGGAGGCTTTATCCTTCGTAATCGTATTTACCTTGAAACCAATGGTAAACATGACGAGGAATAACGAAAATCCGAACATCAGCTGAAGTCCCATATCATGAGAAACGAGTTCTCCCCCACCCTGCGACTCGGATTGGAGACGCAAGGGTGGTTTCTCCATATAAGCATAGACGTGCTCGCGAAATTTCGTTTCATCTTGCAGGTTCGCCGCTGCGGCCCGAAGCTGCAGCTCTCGTTCATAAACCGTACGGAGATGCTGATCAGCTAACTGGGCGTATGGGTTATCCATTGCGGCTATGATGCGATAATCATCCGAGACCAGCTTCACGGCGAGATCTGCGCGTCCCTCGCGCACTTTCTTTCTTGCCGTCTGTTCATCCTCCATTCGAAATTCGAACGTATCGTTTTGATTCAGCCATTCGATCCACTTGGCTTCGGACTCATCAACCGCCCCGTCTGCGGTGAAGATGTCAATCTTGATCTTGCTGTCAGCCTTCCCTCCGAACATCAGCGTGGCCAATATGCTCAGACCGATGAACATGATGATCATCCATGGATTTCGCTTTTCTTTCATCCATTGCGATAATAAGATGGGCGCCATCAGATCCGCCCCCTTCTTGGAAAGATCCATAAACTCGCAGCTAGAATAACGATGAAGAACACCCCTTGGTACAGGATCGGCAGCCATAGTTCTTGAAACGGACTGCCCTGTATCCACTGAATCATGGACATTAAGGCCAAGCCGTTGGGGGTTACGCTGCCGATGCTCATCAGCCAATCCGGCAAAATATAGATCGGCACCAGATTCCCTCCGATGACGCCAAGCACAAGAAGCAGTATGAATGAAATGCCGGTTGCGACATCCGTGTCCTTCATTCGGAAGAGCATGGCCGTATAAAGCGCAGATAACGCCGCAACCGTTAGACACATCATGAAGACAATGAAGGTCAAACCGATCCAGAAGATCAGGGATTTCCCCGGAAAAAGCTGAAACAGAAAATGCGAGACGATCAGCAGGGCCGCAGATTGCAGCAGAGACATGCAGAAGGTCGACCCAACCTTACCGGACAAGTAGCGATATGGATGGGTTCCGGCGAGAAGGAGACGCATGAACACCATCTCTCGCTTTTCCGTGATCGATTTGGACGCCGTCGTTGTGGAAACGGACAGCGCAAAGAATATACTGACCGCCAGGGCGTAATATTGAAACGAGGTGATCATGTCCACACCCTCAATTTGTTCCAATCCGCCGACAGGGCTGTTCGCCAGCGCAAGCTCGCCCTCACCCTTGCTTTCCTGTTCTTCCATTCCGCTGTCCAGCGCAGCTTGATAATTAACGGCACCCAAAAACCCATCCAGCATATTTTGCAGAACATTCACTTTCATTGAATTCTCTAGCGCCGTCAAAGTCAGCACCGCACCGTCCCCCTCATGCAGGAGCAGCTTGTTAAGCGCAGCCAGTGTGTACCCCTCAGGAACTGTGATGACGGCCTCCACTTTCTCTTCCTCCAACTGCACATGGGCGGTCTTGTCATCCAATGCAGCAACTTGAAGAAATTCCTCAACCTCATCGTTGCCGAACATATTCATTAACAGGGCTTCCGGTTGGAAACTCGCGGCTGCTTTACTCAGTTCGTTCTTCTCTTCCTGGCTGATCGACATCCTCTTTAGGGTTTCCTGAAAGGCATGGACTCCCTCTTCATGCCGGTCCTTCACGACCAATGCAACTCTCATCTCAAGGGATTCATTCGAATTCTCTACCCAATTCGGCAAGGCAAATCCAAGAATCAGGATTAGCACTAATGGCATAAACAAAGCAATCAGCATCTCTTTCCGGTCTCTCCAATAGACAAGAAAGTCTTTTTTGAAAAATACGCCCAAGCGGCTGTCCCTCCCTTCAATCCCGAAGTTTGCGGCCGGTCAAATGAAGAAATACATCCTCGAGACTTGGCGACTGGATATGGATATTCTGAATCTGCACTTCATGGCGTTCGGCAGCCTGCACAATACCGGATAGAATGTAACTGTTCTTCATGACAATGAGCTTCAGCCCATGATCCGTCTCCTCAACCTGCCTGACGCTTTCTAAGGAGCGAAGCTCCTCGGCCAGCTCCGGATTCGGGCAATTCAGCTGGATAACCAGCGTATCCTCACCGGACAAGATGTGCTGCAGCTCCTCCTTGGTACCCGATGCGATAATCCGCCCGTGATCCATAATGTACATCCGGCTGCACAGCTGCTCCACCTCTTCCATGTAATGGCTTGTGTACAGTACCGTTGTCCCTTTGTCCCGATTTAAGCGCCGCACGGTTTCAAGGATATGATTGCGGGACTGCGGATCAATGCCCACGGTCGGTTCATCCATGATGACGATTTGCGGATCATGCAGCAGAGCAGCTGCGATATTGATCCTTCTCTTCATGCCTCCGGAATAGGTTCGAATTAACTCCTTCTGGCGATCCCGAAGACCGACCGTCTCAAGCAGCTCCTGAATTTTGATCTCCAGTTCCTTTCCGTTCAATCCATATACGCGCCCGAAGAATTTAAGGTTTTCATACGAGGTTAGTTCCTCATACAAGGCAATTTCCTGAGGCACCACGCCTAATACGGTGCGAATGTCCTGCGGATGCTTGAGCACGCTTTTGCCGTTCAGGCGCACATCGCCGCCCGTCGGTTTCAGCAAGGATGATATCATGGAGATTGTTGTCGATTTCCCGGCGCCGTTCGGTCCGATCAATCCGACGGATTCTCCCCGGTCCAGATACAGGCTGACTTCCTCCACAGCAGTCTTGCCCTTAAACACTTTTCGAAGTTCTACGGTTTCCAGCATCATGTCCCCCCATTCTCGATATGAACCCTAACGTGCCTTGTTGCTCTTCGTTCATATCGTCCTCCACTGCTACAAGTGTATATGCAAAAAGGCAGTGCCATCACTGCCCTCGGTCATTGCTTTGATTCCGAACCATGACTTCAGTCATGTCAGGATCGGATTTAACGGGATATCGTCCTCTCTCGCGAATCAAACCACATTGTGCCGTATAGCATAAATCGCCAGCTGTGTCCGGTCTCTTAGATCAAGTTTGTACATAATCTGGCTGACGTGATTCTTGATCGTTCCGATTGACAAACCCAGCTCGTCTGCGATTTCGCGGTTGCTGCGCCCTTCCCCTACCAGACGCATGATGGACAGCTCCCGCGGGGTAATCGAAGCATCAACGACGGGTGCTTTCTTCTCTCCCAGCAGTTTGGGGATCACCTTGGCCGCCACATCCTCTTGGAGCGACAATCCACCGCTCAAGCAGCTTCGAATCGAGCGGATCAAAGCCTCCGGCTCCGCCTCCTTCAACATGTATCCGCTTGCCCCACTCTTTAGCGCCTCGACCGCATACTGATCGTCGTTAAACGTCGTCAGCATCAGCACTTTTGTCTTCGGCCAGCGTGAACGTATGATGCGGGCAGCCTCCAATCCGTTCATCTCCGGCATTCGGATATCGAGTACGACGACATCAAAGATATGGTTTTCGCATAAAGCCACAGCCTCTTTGCCGTTACCAGCTTCACCGGCAACCAGCATATCCGAATCGCTTTCGATCATCATCTTCAGACCTTGACGAACCATGGCCTGATCCTCTGCCAATAATATACGTATCAGCGGACTCCCTCCTCTATTAACTTGGACATGAACAACGTTCCGCGAACGATAAATTGGTTATCGTACTGGGAGATTTGAAGCTCGCCCCCAGCCTCTTCCATTCGCTCTTGCATCGCTTTTAAACCATAGCCCTCCCGGTATGTATCGCGTTTCCGGTGATACGGATTGCTTACCTCAAAACGGAATATGCCGCCTCCCGGCGCTTCAAAAATGATATGCACTTCTCGCGTGCTCCCATGCTTCATCGCATTGGTCATGGCTTCCTGAACCGCACGGTATACCGCAATGGATTGGATATTGTTTAAAGGTACGGTTAAGGCTCCATGCCGCGCCGTTAGCGTTACGCGCATAAAGCTCTCGGATTCCAACCGCCGGAGAAGTCCGATGATCGCGGGCAATCCGCTGGTCTCCTGCTGCTTCATGGATTTCACCGCGTTCCTGGTCTCCTCCAGACTTTCCTTGGCAAGGGCTTTGAGCCCCTTCAGAACCTCGGCGGTTTCCCCCTCTGCCTGCATCCGGTGCATCTCAAGCTGCATGAGCAGTGCCGTCAATTTATGCCCAACGGAGTCATGGATATCGCGGCCGACCTGAGCCCGCTCCTCCTGCCTGGCATGCTGCTCATCCGTAATCAGGCGACGCTTCATATTACGATACTCACTGAGCAGCGTTTCATATCGCACTCTTGACTCTTCATTACGGGAGAAGACGGTGCGAAATAAGGCCAGCCCCATCGCAAGCATAACCGAGTATAAAACGAGGAAGAACCACGGAAACTCGGGGTATCCGAACAAACCCGGCACCATGGCACCTGCAGCCAGAACAAGACCAATGCAGGCAGCATGAACGAATGGGAGCCGATACACGGCTTTTCCCGCCAGGATGGAATAAACCAGCAAAATGTACGGGTTCGTTGCAGTCGTATTGGTCGGCCATAAGGAAATAACGGAAAATGCCGACGCTACGAGCAGTGTGACAAATAGCATTGCAGGCCTGGCACGGAATAATGGCGCCAAAAAAAAGGCCATGAAAAAAATGGCGCTGCTCCCCAGCCTCCAAGGCAACTGATCCGGATTAACATGCTGGAGCACAGGAGCGAAGGCGCCCAGCCAGCTCAAAACAAGAAATAAAAACCATATCCAGAACGACCGCACTTGCTCCCCTCTCTTTCCTATCAAGAGTTTCACAATTCCCAGACAAAAATCCCGTACCAATTTTTAGTTATATCATATCACATGCCTCATCGCGCCTACTGGGGAAATAAGTAAACTGGAAATAAAAAAACGCTTCGAGTTTATTGTGAAAAAATATACATACACCTTTAAACCCTTACTAATACAGGGATTTATTCGGCAGGCTTAGGGGTCGATTGCGGCGAAAAACAGGCCCGGAATTGTGACGAAACTGGTAACTCTCGTGAATGTTTGAACAAAGTATGAACTGCCTCAAAACCGCGCCACTACAATGATTTCGCTCACAACCGTACCCTTTTGTAACAAATTGAACACATAAAATTACATACATTGACACGAATGTGGATTAATTTGTTAATTATACAAGTTTATGTGTTTTGCAAAGCCGAGCGGAACTTTCTACTATAGATGTGTCAGTAACATTGAATCGAACGAACGTTTCAAGGAAAGGGGTACATCATGAACAAAAGAGGGCCGTTATTTGCATTGTTATTATGCTTTACCTTGCTCTTATCGGGATGCAGCTCGCTCACGGTATTAGATCCGAAAGGACCGGCTGCCAGAACCCTATCCGATACAATCATATTCTCCATTCTCATGATGGTCGGAATTCTAGCGGTAGTTTACGCGCTCTATATCTACATGCTTACCAAATATCGAGCCAAGAAATCCAACGAAGGTTACGAGCCGCCTCATGAAGAGGGCAACAAATGGCTGGAAATTCTGTGGACTGCCATTCCGATTCTGATCGTTGCCGTGCTCTCGGTCGTAACGGTCAAAACGACGGTGGCCGTCGAGAATGTGCCTGAAGGCTACGAGAACCAAGAGCCTCTGGTTATTTACGCTTCCTCCTCGAACTGGAAATGGCACTTCAGTTATCCGGAAGAAGGAATCGAGACTGTCAATTACGTGAACATTCCGACCAATCGTCCGATCGAGTTCAGGCTGTATTCATTCGGTCCGATCACAAGCTTCTGGATTCCTCAGCTTCACGGACAGAAGTACGCGATGAGCGACATGATCACCAAGCTGAACATGGTTGCCGACGTACCGGGTTCGATGATGGGCCGTAACGCGAACTTCAACGGCGAAGGCTTTGCCCATATGGAGTTCGAAGCTCTTGCCATGACCTCTGCCGAGTACGATGAGTGGGTTAAGGATGTAAAGGACACCGCGCCTGAACTGAAGGAAGATGAGTTCAAGAAGCTTCTGGATACCGCGCATGTCGGTCGGATGACTTTCTCCAATACGCATCTGGAATTCAGTCCGCCGCCATCCGAAGATCATCACCATGGCGGCGATGTCAACGGCAATGAGGAGCATCAGGACCATAAAGACGTCCACCCGGATCCTGCAACAACGGAAGAAACGGAATTTGACAGCGAAACGAACGTGGATCCGAACGAACCGCTTCCGAACTTCCCGGCTGAAGAAAGCCCAAATCATCAACATGAAGGACATTAAATCGGTGCGTGAAACGTTGTTCACCCGATCTACTTCATACATCCAGAAAGGAGCTAGGCCTTTATGAAATGGGACGAATTTTTCGTTACCGGTGATCCGTTAATTTACGGCGCCATGGTGAGTATCGTGCTCGTCTCGCTCGCAATCCTCTTCGGTTTGACCTATTACAAGAAGTGGGGTTACATGTGGCGGGAATGGCTGACGACCGTGGATCACAAAAGAATTGGTGTCATGTACATCATCTGTGCATTGATCATGCTGTTCCGCGGAGGCGTGGACGCGATCATGATGCGTGCGCAAACCGCCGCACCGGAGATGAAGTTTCTGACCGGGCAGCATTACAATGAAGTATTCACGACTCACGGGGTCATCATGATCCTCTTTATGGCCATGCCGTTTATTTTCGGTCTGATGAACGTCATCATTCCGCTCCAGATCGGCGCCCGTGACGTAGCATTCCCTAAACTGAACGCAATCAGCTTCTGGTTGTTTTTTGCGGGCGCGATGCTGTTCAACATTTCCTTCGTTATCGGAGGTTCGCCGGATGCCGGCTGGTCCGCTTACTTCCCGCTGGCCAGTATCGAATTCAGTCCGACGGTCGGCAATAACTACTACTCTCTGTCACTTCAGATCTCAGGTATTGGTACGTTGCTTACAGGTCTTAACTTTATCGTAACGATACTGAAGATGCGTGCCCCGGGCATGACCTTGATGCGCATGCCGATGTTTACGTGGTCTGTACTGATCACTTGTGTCATCATTATCTTTGCTTTCCCTGTTCTTACGATTGCGCTCCTGCTTATGATGTTCGACCGCATCTTTGGTTCCCAATTCTTCACGATGGCGAACGGCGGTATGGATATGCTATGGGCCAACCTGTTCTGGGTATGGGGTCACCCTGAGGTGTATATCGTTATTCTGCCGGCATTCGGTATTTTCAGTGAGATTATCTCGACCTTCTCCAAAAAGAACTTGTACGGTTATAGCTCCATGGTATTAAGCATGGCGATTATTTCCGGATTGTCCTTCCTGGTATGGGCCCACCATTTCTACACGATGGGTCAAGGGGCCATGGTCAACGGTTTCTTCTCCATCACAACGATGGCGATTGCCGTACCGACCGGGATCAAAATATTCAACTGGCTCTTTACGCTTCGCAAGGGTCGAATCAGCTTTACGACGCCGATGCTCTACTCGCTTGCCTTTATTCCGATCTTCACGATCGGCGGCGTAACCGGCGTTATGCTGGCGATGGCCAGCGCCGACTATCAGTATCATAATACGATGTTCCTGGTTGCCCACTTCCACTATGTGCTCATTCCAGGCGCCGTATTCGCCGTCATTGCCGGTTTCCATTACTGGTTCCCTAAAGTGTTCGGCTTCCGTCTGAATGAAAAGCTGGGCAAAATCGCATTCTGGTTCATTGCCATCTCATTTAATGTAACGTTCTTCCCGATGTTCTTCCTGGGATTGATGGGGATGACCCGCCGTACGTACACCTATTCAGCCGAAACCGGCTTTGGCCCGCTGAATATGCTGTCGATGGTCGGCGCAATTGGACTGGCGATCGGATTCATCCTTCTGGTATACAACATCTACTGGAGTACACGGTACGAGCCGCGCGACAAAACAGGAGATCCATGGGATGCACGCGCACTGGAATGGTCAACGCCAAGTCCGGTTCCTGTGTACAACTTTGCGGTAACGCCGAAAGTCAAGGGCCGCGACGCCTTCTGGTTCTCGAAGAAAAACAATGAGCCGCTTTCAGATGAGAAAATCACGAAGATTCATATGCCAAGCAACACCGGAAAACCGTTTATACTGGGTATCGCCTTCTTCTTCCTTGGCTTCTTCCTGGTATTCAGCTGGTGGATTCCATCCATCGTTGCCGGTATCGCGGTATTGATTATTATGGCAACCATGTCCTTCGACCGTGATCACGGATACTACATTCCGGTTGAAGAGATTGTTCAAACCGAACAGAAACTGCGGGGTGATACGGTATGAAAATAGATGCCACTCAGCCGCTGGAATATGGAACAGAGGAAAACCGTAATCGAATATTTGGCTTCTGGCTGTTCCTCGGAGCTGAAATTGCGCTCTTTGCCACCTTGTTTACCGTCTACTTCGTTCTCGTGAACCGCTTTGCCAGCGGTCCGAGCGGAGCGGAAATCTTTGAAATTACGCCGGTCCTGCTTGAGACGTTCCTGCTCTTAACGAGCAGCTTCACCATCGGTTTGGCTGTTCATGCGATGCGTCTTGGCCTGAAAAAGCAGATGATGATCTTTATGATCATCACCCTGCTGCTGGGTGCGGGATTCCTCGGGATCGAGATCTTCGAATTCTTCACCTATGTGCATGAAGGAGTAACGCTCTCAACCAGCGCCTTCTCCTCCAGCCTGTTCACATTGCTTGGCACGCACGGAGCTCACGTTACCTTCGGTCTCCTGTGGGGAACTGCCATTCTGATTCAACTTAAAAAGCATGGACTGGATCATTCCACAGCCAACAAGTCCTTCATCTTCTCGCTCTACTGGCACTTCCTGGACGTTGTGTGGATCTTCATTTTCAGCTTTGTATACTTGAAAGGACTGATGTGACATGATAAAACAGCTGTTTCCAATTAAGCATGTAGCGGGTTATATATCGTCTCTCGTCCTTTCAGCAGTTGCACTTGTCGTTCTGCTTGATATGCCGGCAGCTTCGAAATTGGCCGTTCTGCTGATCACCGCGATCCTGCAGGCAGCCGTTCAGCTCATGCTGTTCATGCACGTCGGGGAAAGTGATGACAAAAAATCCGTTTACATCAACATTGCCTTCGCTCTGTTCGTTGGCCTTGTCACGATTTTCGGAACGCTGTTCATCTTCGTATGGGGCTGGTATGCTTAATCCTGCGAATATCTCTGAATTTGCAATGTAACGATGAATGTTCGCAGCCTGAACATATTTCATCCAATATCATAGAGGGTGTCCCAAAAGATGTTAGATCTGGCGGGGTGCCCTCTTTTTCTGTTTTGCGACGCAACGAGCACGAATCGATCTTTCCATCCTTTAGACATACAAAAAAGAAAACCGTTTCTCGGTAACCTGGCAGTGCGGCTGCCGATTACGAGGAACGGTTTCTTTCTACATTCAATATCCAACTTCATCTGCCAATGCAATATGAGGGTCCATTAGTTATGTCCAGACTCCATATCCAAAATCTCATCAATCTCGCCCTGGAGCTTCATGGTCAGAGTCTGTTCGTCTCCAATGATCCAGGCGTGATTGTACGGAGCATCCCCCCTGGACGCAGCACTTTGACGGCGGATCGATTCAACATACTTCGTAATGGAGCGTGGCACCCCGTCGCGCTCCGTAAACAATAAAGGGGCATGCTTGCCCATATGGGACAATGGAGCGGCTGCAATGGACAATACGGGGGACTCTGGTGTCGAGAACGAGAGACTGTACCCCGGTGATTGAACGCCCCAACCAAAGCCTGTTACAGGATCATTGAACTGCGCGAATTGAACGGCATTCTCGAATGGGTCATCCCCGGATATTCGCGTCACCTTACCATATTGCCGCAGCTCGTCCTCTACTGCCCGGGATACCACCTTTTCCGGGCCGATGATATAGATATTCGCTTTCCCTTTCCGCTTATGAAGCGCCTGTGCTGTCTCATCAGGGACATTCTTCTCGTCAACATACAGCATCGTTTCCGGCATATGGGCAATCCAGCTCACCGCGGGGAGCGTATAATCCGGACGGTCCATCGATCCGACAATAACCGAGGTAGGTACAGATCCGGATACCTTAGCTGCATATTCATCAATCGCGGCTGCTGCTGCTTCAGGTTCCCCGGCAGCAATGTGATCAAGCTTGTATTCAAGCCCGTTCAGCTCCTTCATCACCTGATCCGAGATTGGTCCGACGGTGATAATCTCAATGCCCTTGTTATGCTCCGCTCCCCTTGGCTTCAACCGCCGCAGCTCTTCCAGCGTTTCCTTGGGAATCCCCTCTTCTTCCACAAACAGCAGCGGCCCTTCGCTAAGCTGCGTCAGATCGACGCTCACGGCCGCTATGGACCATTGAGCCGCATCCACCAGAATCACCGTCTGCGGTCGACTATGCTCATTCGTGGACTGCCACAGCGTCTTGGAGGTCAGTACGGCCGCATTTACAGGATCGGATGTATTCAATCGAATGGTGTTCTTCGTAGCGGACCATGGTACAGGAACATCCTTCAGCAGCTCTTTGCTGTGAACAGCCGAGGGGATGGAGGGTTCGGAATGACTTTGGGTCTGACTCCATGCGAGGATCCCTGCCGTTAACAGGGCAAGAGCCCAGCCAGCGATCATTTTTTTCACCGTATATTCCTCCTGTCTAACAATGAAGCGTCTCTAGGATTGATCTACTCCACTCTTGATGCTGTTACATCTACAGATCTTCCATTAACTTCTCCTCGTCCATATCCAGCGGCAGGCCTGGACGATCATTGGTTCGGTTTCGCACCCATTGCTCCTTCAGCATCTTCACAAACACGTCATCCCGGGACAGCCAGACGCCATACTGCCGCTTCATGTGCCGCTCCGCCTCCTCGAACGATCTGAACCGGAATGGGAGGGGTTCCCCGTTCCACTCGACAATCCATTCCCCGGCGTTGGCATAAACAAATAGCAGATCCTCGCCCCAGCTTTCGTATAGAACGCCGGACTCCGCCCCCTTAATGTTGAACTGATTCCGCGAAGCATCGAACCGGATCGGTTCCAGCTCGAACGGTTCAGCAGCAAATAACTGATACACTTCCTCTGTGATCGTGCACCCCGCTGCTTTGGGATGACCGCCTCCCCCGTACCGCATCGCCACATCGGACACGTCCACGTGATCATGAATGGTGCGAAGGCTCATTTTCCTCCCCCCCATGTTCAAAATGGCAATGTAATCCAGGTGGGGATACGTCGTTCCCAGCTCACTGGCAAGTTCAGAGTGATAGGATTCGGCATATACGATGCCTATGCAATGCTCCCCCACGAAGGTCTGAATGAGCTCTCGCTGTTTGCGGCGGATGTAGCGATCGATTTTATTCTCTTCCATGTCCAATATTTTTTCTTCAAACTCATCAAAGAAGAAGCCACCTTGCTCCCGCAGACGCTGCGTCATCTTGCTCTCAAACTCGTCAAGGGACAACATATAGAACAAATCGTTCAGGCGTTTAGCCTCAACCTTCTGGTTCTCTTCCCATTCCCACGTATCATAGAGGCGAACCAGCTCTACAAACTCATCCAGCGCTTCACTTCTGCCAAGATGTCCATGCTCGATTAAATATTCATAGAATAACGAGGTTGCCGATGCCAAGCGGCCGTCCCGATGCGTGACGTCCACTTGCCCCCAGCTATATTCATTCAAGTGAAGAGCCGTTTTATGGTGATCGATAAGCTGCACCTGCCCTCCCTCTTCGACAAACACGTTCAGTTCCTTCTCCATATCCGGAGCGACCGACAAATCCGTAATAAACAACACATCATACGGATTATCCTGCAAGGAAGTCCGGTTCAGATACCTCGCGACTTGTTGATTCAATCCGTGAATGGAGTTGTAACGGACATCAATTCCTTCGCCGAAAGCGCATTTGGCGATAATGCCGCAACCGACACCATCCAGATCATTATGGCTGTACAGATGATACATAGGTGACTTCCTCCAAACAGTAGGTTGAATGTATAGCTGATCCAAGTCTTTCATCCCTTTACAGTTCCCTAAAATCTGCCGTTTTAACCCCCTGTCAGCCCTACCCGATGGTACAATGCAGCAAAAAAAAGAAGCAGCTTTAACAGCCGCTTCTTTTTGGATAATTAAATTATTATGCCTCTTGAACAGGTCTCGGTCCTTTGGTTGCCATAACCTCATACATGCCGTGACTGGAGCTAATCACATGCTCAGGCTGCGGCTTGCCTCGGTTATCACGATGTCCTTGAATATGCGCGGGACTGGTCTCCCAGCGTTTCCACGCCTCTTTGGATTCCCAGCGAATCATGACGATGACCTCTTCCGTTTCGTCGGTACGCTTTGCATTTTTGACAAGGACATTCAGATCAATGAAACCTTCAATTTCTTCTATGGGTCCGGGCTTGCTGAAACGCTCTACAACCAGATTGGATGTGCCTGCCTTAACAATAATCGTTTTCGTCTCGATCAACATATTCAACGAACACTCCCTTAGCGAAAATAACCGTAATATGAACGATATTCTTTTATTCTAAATGATAACGATTATCATTGTCAAATTTGATCCCCTTACCCGAAAAACAAAAAAAATCTGACCAGCATAAGTCTGCTGATCAGATCGTCATTAATTCAGTGAAATGTGCTGCATGGAATTGCAAGCTGTGCAATCCTCCTGTAAATAAAAAAGCGAAGTAAAGCCGGCCTTCTTCAGCTTGCGCGCAGCCAGGATTCCATCCGAACGCTTGGGCGTTACAATGACCACGGAGTCATCGGGTTTCAGCTCCTGCTCCCACACATAAGGCAACCTTCCGAGAGAGATGTTAATCGTCTCTTTCCGCGGACAAGCCATATAATCGGACACATCACGTACATCGAGCACTTTCAGATTCGGACATTCCTTCTGGGCCTGTCGAAGATCACTGCACTTCATGAACCGCAAGCCAGATATAGGTACATACCTTCGGTAATATAAACTGAGTATAATTATAATCAGAGCGGCAGATGCAATCAGCACAAAGCATTCCCCCATCATTGTCATGTGCATCGACTTGATGCTTAGTGAGCATGGAACTTTCAACTTCCATACCCTACCCCTACGGGTATATAGTATGTGCTTCATGCTTAAATGTCAATACATCATGACAGAGCGCATTCCTCAATTTCAAACCCTAGGTCTTCAATCAATTCCCAGTCTGCGTTATGGGCCTGGCCTTCTGTTGTTAAATAATCGCCGATGAATATCGAATTGGCCGCATATAATCCCAACGGCTGCAAGGAGCGCAGATTCACTTCACGTCCCCCTGCAATCCGAATCTCCTTCGCAGGGTTAACAAACCGCATCATGGCAAGAATCTTCAAGCACATCATCGGGGTCAATTCTTTACGTCCTTCAAGAGGAGTCCCTTCAATCGCATTCAGAAAATTGCAAGGCATCGAATCGGCTCCAAGCGATTTCAGAGCAAACGCAATCTCCACCCGCTCTTCCAGGCTCTCGCCCATTCCGAAAATGGCTCCGGAACAAGGGGACATTCCGGAAGAGCTTGCCTGCTTCACGGTATCTAAGCGGTCATCGTATGTATGCGTGGTCGTAATCTGTTCATAGTTATCTTTGGAAGTATTCAGATTGTGGTTATATCGATGCACGCCGGCATCAGCGAGCTTGCGCGCATGATCCTCATTCAAAAAGCCCAGACAACAGCACACCTTCAGCTGAGTCGTCTGTGTAATCTCCTTCACTGCTGCGACTACATGATCTATCTCCCGATTGGAAGGACGACGACCGGAAGCAACGATGCAATAGGTTCCCGCCTTCCGGCGAATCGACTCACGCGCGCCTTCGAGAATTTTGTCTTTGGTAAGCCATGCGTATTTATCAATAGGCGCTTCCGACACGATGGACTGGGAGCAGTATCCGCAATCTTCAGGACACAGACCGGATTTTGCGTTAACGATCATGTTCAGCTTAACCTTGTTCCCATAATACTCGCGGCGGATTCGATATGCAGCTTGCATAACAGACAGCAGTTCCTGATCCTCGCTGTTCAGAATGGCCAAAGCCTCAATCGGCGTTATTTCATGCCCTCGCACAACGTGATCAGCCAGCTTCGCCCAATCATAATGGATTTGAGTCGTCATATCTTCATTCTCCCTCTCTGTTTAAATGTAAACCATTTTAAATCATGATTAGGTTAACAATAAGGGTAATAATAGCATAGATGACAAAACAGTGACAATCCTTCATGGCAGCTTTTACAAAAAAAAGGATTGCTTCATCCATGCCAGCTCGGCTTGATGAAACAATCCTCTTCCTCGTTAATTACTCATTGGGCTTTATGGCGCTCGCTTGGGCAGCATTTTCACATATTCATCGGACAGCTTCATTAACTGCAGAATATAGTCATAATCGCCGCGATACGGCGTGATGTCCGTGACGGGCTCGAGCGTCTCCAGTGAAACCGCCGTGCCATCCTCAAATCCGTCACCGGGAACGAACAGAATGTCATTATTAAAGAAAGAGCCTGTCGGTAAATAATATCTCATCCCGATTACATTGCGGTCCACATTCAGCAAGTCATGCCCAAATGCGTTAAAGCCTTCATCGTCAAGCGATACGCCTAAAAGGTTAGCGACGGTTGGCAGAATATCGACCTGACCCCCCACCTGCTCGATGACCTTTCCTTCCTTCATGCCGGGTACATGAATGACAAGCGGGATATTAAATCGGCTGACCCGCTCATGGTAAGGAATGCCCAGCGTTGACGAGATCATCTCGGCGTCGGCTTCTGCCGGATTGATGCCGAAGTGATCCCCGTACACCACCAATACGGTATCATCCCACAATCCGTTCTGCTTCAGACGGTCAACCAGAGTACCGAGTGCATAATCCGAATAATTCACCGACTTCAGGTAATTCCCCAGATGGGTCCCTTCCAGTTCAGCCGGCAGAGTGATCTTCGCAAATTCATCCTTCACATGATATGGCGAATGGTTGGATACCGTGATGTAATGGGCATAGGTAGGCTTGTTTTGCTGTTGATTCTCCAGCAGCTTATCCACGCCGACACGGAACAGCTCTTCATCGGAAGGTCCAAACTCATTGAAGTTATCATTCGTGAAGTAGGGCTTGTCGTAATAATGCTGAAAATCAAGCGCCGGGTACATTTTGCTTCGATCCCAGAACTTCACGTCATTCACGTGGAATGTCGTCGTAACATAACCGTGCTTGTTCAAGAGACGCGGCAGACCTGGCAGCTCTTTATTCCCGAATCCGGTGGACATCGCCACCGTTCCGGTTGGATAAATCGATGAATTGACCGCAAATTCGGCATCCGAAGTGTTGCCTTGCCCGATCTGTTGGAAAACATGCGGGAAATACAGGCCGCCATCTGCGAGCTGGTTCATCACCGGTGTCAGCTCCTGGCCATTCAGGGACTGACCAACCGGAAAATTCTGCAGCGATTCCATCTGAACGATGATCAGATTTTTGCCTTTGGCAGCACCGTAGTAGTCCGGCTTGTCCTTTGCTTCCTTAACGTAAGGATACGTCGCCAGGAGCTGCTGGGAGCGCAGAATCGTGTCTTGCAGACTCCCTTCGGCCAGCGCACGGTTCTCCTGCGATATCCGGATCACGGAGGAAACCTGGTAATTCATGAATCCCATTTGCTCCGCTCGCACGATTTCATTCTCGATTCCCCATTCTTTACGGATGATAAGTCCGGACAGAACACCCGCAATGACCAGCACAACCATCATGGATATGCGCCACTTCATGCCAGGCCTGCGCGAATAGGAAACGGAATAACTGGAACGGACTCCGCCAAAATGCAATCCTCCTCGGGTGCGGGAACGAATTTTTCGAACCGCCCATATGATCACTAGGACCAGCAGGTCCAGGAAGAAGAGAAAGTGCTCCGGCTCTAACAAAGCCGTAATGCTGGCTCTCACCTGGTTTACTTGCCCGATCCCCGCAAGCGCGGTATATGTCGGTATGGACCCGAAATGAACGTTATAAACAGCGGACGCAAACATGATGAAAGATAATCCGACATTTAAGATCACATAGACCATCTTTTTGCCTCTTACCGGCAGGAGCAGCTCCAGAAAGCTAATCAGCGCCAACAGGGATAACGCGTCGGTAAGCACCTTACCCCATGCGACGCCATTAAACAGAAACACTCTTAGAAGGATCAACTTCAATAAGAGCGTCAAAAAAACGAGTATGCATAATCTCAACCTTTGTTCAAGGTAGCGTTCCATTTTCCATTCCCTCTTTTGTGTAAAAATAATGTTAAATTGCAGCTTCCATTATAACAGGAATGTAAACGTCAATCTAATCTGCCCATTCCTTCGCCCTCCCTGTCAATTGTCCAATGCATGATCCTTACGTATCACGTAGGATAAAGCATCCCAAACAAAAGGCTGGAGGGTATAAGACATGAAGATGGTTGTAACCGGCGGAGCAGGCTTTATCGGCTCCCACCTGGTGAACGGACTCGTGAATCAAGGCTATGAAGTCCATGTGATTGATAACCTCACAACCGGAGATCCAGGTCGCCTTCACAGCGAGGCGATTTTACATGTTGCCGATGTAAACAGCCAGCAGACAACGGCGTATATCTCCGTGCTGAAGCCGGACGTTGTGTTCCACTTGGCCGCACAGGCCGATGTGCAGCGGTCGATCAAGGAGCCTCGGCTTGATGCGGATGCGAATGTAATGGGCACCATCAATGTACTTGAAGCTTGCCGCAAGGCTGGAGTCCGTAAGATTGTGTTTGCTTCGACTTCTGGCGTATATGGAGATCTGGAGAAATCTCAGCTGACGGAGGATGATCCGGTTAATCCAATCTCCTTCTATGCCCTATCCAAGGTGGCAGGCGAGCAATATATCCGCTTATACCACCGCTTCTTCGGCCTGCAGTACACCATTCTTCGTTATGGGAATGTCTACGGTCCGGGTCAGACTGCGAAGGGGGAAGGCGGTGTTGTGGCGGTATTTGGTGACCGCCTGCGTCAAGGTGCTCCGTTTCATATATACGGCGATGGCGAGCAAACCCGGGACTTCATTTATGTCAAGGATGTTGTTGAAGCAAACCTCGCCTCCATTCAACACGGGGACGAGAGTGTTCTACATGTTAGCACCGGAACCGGCCATACCGTCAATTCACTCGTCGATCACATCAGCAGACTGCATTCTGACCGCATTGATGTTCACTATTTGCCCGCGAAGAACGGCGATATTCTGCACAGCTGCCTGAATAATGAGAGGACCCGGGCATTGCTGCAGTGGAGTCCGTTATTTAGCCTGGAAGAAGGCATGGAAGAAACCTACCGCCACTGGCTTCGCACATCCTCGTTTAGCCAATAAACGGCAGGCGACGCTAGAAGAAAGAACATAGAAAACAGCCTGATTCCTCGCTCAACTTGAACTGTGACCCGATTTGTGGACAGTTTGAAATAAACCGCCTAGAGCTTAGCTAGCAAGCAGATGACCTCTGAATTCATCGGGGGTCATCTTTTTTAATGTCCACTGGTATCGTTCTGAGTTGTAGTAGCTTATGTACTCCTTCACTCGCACCCTCACTTCATCAATAGTTTGGCAATCGCTAAAATCAACGTCGTCTTTCAAGTGACCGAAGAATGATTCCATCGGGGCGTTGTCCCAGCAATTGCCTTTGCGCGACATCGACTGCTTAAATCCTGCCTTAGCAATGAGAAGACGGGTTTTAGGATGCGTGTAGTGCATCCCTTGGTCGGAGTGCAGAATCGCTTCTGGATGAATGTTTCCATCTAATCGCTCTAAAAGACGCTGTAGCGTCCGCTCGACAATTGGAAGCTCGAGTGTTGCTGCCACGCTG
Organism: Paenibacillus sp. QJM3NY_38; assembly: GCF_056173265.1. Lineage (NCBI taxonomy): Bacteria > Bacillati > Bacillota > Bacilli > Caryophanales > Paenibacillaceae > Paenibacillus > Paenibacillus sp. QJM3NY_38. The sequence continues at coordinate 3,148,204 of NZ_CM149665.1, read as the reverse complement.
TCGGCAAGGATCTGCCTGGTCGCCCCGTCCTTCACGCAGGAAAGGTATGCCCAGTGTCCGCTTCCATAGCGCAAATAAGTGATGTCAGTGAGAAACACTTTCTCAGGTTCGCCTTGGTCAAACTTTCGCTCCAGCAGGTTCGGACACGTCTTGTGCTCTTGAGTTGCCTTAGCCATCTTGCGGTAGGGGTTCGCCTGACGGATTACGGCTACCAAGCCTGCCTTTTTCATAAGCCGGCGAATCTTCTTGTGGTTCATGACAACGCCGCTTATCTGTTCCAGCCGCATCTTAATCACAAGCGCACCTGCTTTGCCGCGGAGCGCGTCAAAGTGCTGCTTGATGAGAAGGATGTCCTGCTCGTCGGCGGCAGCACGAAGTTGACGATCTTCTTCCGTCCCCAGCCACCTGTAATAGCCGCTTGGACTTACTTCCACGAGCTCGCATAGATAGCGTGTCATTCGTTTCAGGCCATATGCCCGAATGGTGCGATTTATGATCTCATAGCGCTCGGAGGGCGTCAGCGTTTCTTCTTCTGCCGATCGAGCGCTTCGAGCTTTTTTAGCATGTCCACTTGAGCTTCAAGCAGTTTGATCTGGGCCTTAGCCCGTTTCAATTCTTCTTCGGCTGACAACTGACCAGTTGGCTTGCGCCCTGTACTGCCCTTACCGCGCCGCTCTGTAGCCAAACCTTCCTCACCGTACAGTTCGAAGGTTTCACGCCACCGTTTTAAGCTGTCCTTGGGCTTCTTATGACCAATAACGTCCAGGTCGAAGCCGGCACGAATAAAGATTTCTGAAGGTGTCTGCCCCTGCTTGTAGGCTTTCAGCGCCTCCAGCTTGAATGCAGGTGTGTATGTAATGGCCGCCTCGGTCACATGGTGTACGTTTGGATTCTCCTCCAGCTTCCTCATTTGCTCCTCGGTAAAGAGCACCCGTTTCAACTTCCCCATTCTCGTATCACTCCTCGTCACATACCTTGATTAAAACACAAATGACCCACAAGAAGTCACTTTTTTCAAAGTGTCCATCTTATGGGTCACAGTTCAACTGGAGGAATCAGGCTGTTTTTTTCGCTCTGAAATTTTGGATCACGGGTTTACAACCCTATCGATTGAAGCAGGCCGGCAAAATTCATCGCATAGATATGCGGATTGAAATGCTGCTCGACATGTCTCTTCGCCTGGTCTCGAATCTGTTCACGAAGAACAGGTTCCTTCATGAGTTCAAGCGCTTCGGTAACGGCATGGTCAATGTTTCCGAGCACATAAAACTTGCCTGTGTAGTTATGATGAACGGAGGTGGATACCCCATCCGAATCGGTTGTCAACACCGGGCAGCGGCAGCTCATCGCCTCAAGCACCGCATAAGGTGCTCCCTCTACCTTGGAAGTGCAGCACAGAAATCCGCCTGAGTCTCCAATAATTGAATAGTAATAAGGCATCTCGGCATTAGGCACGTTGGACCGAAGGGTTAAACGATCCGACAGGCCTAATTCATCAATGAGTAATAGGAATTGCTCCCTTTCTGCCGGCTGGCTGAGCTCACTATCCTCGAACATCCACATTTGGAGATCAGGAACATGCCCCTTAAGCGCATGCCCGACATGAAGAAACTCTCGCCAATTCTTGTTATCCTCGATCCGTCCAAGCCATGCCATTACAGGGCTTGAGGGTCTCGGATAAGAATGGTACGTGAACCGTTGACTATCAAAACAATTGTTGAAATGAAACTGCAGCTTATGCGGATACAGCTCCCGGAACAGAGCGGCAATATGCGGGGTATTGGGATTGAGCAGCGCGTCAGCATATTCATTCACATATGGAACTGCCTGTGCAAGCTGCGCATGGGCAACGCTCTTGGGTCCATACCCTTGAATCTCCAGCACGAATTTCCCTTTGAACCCCAGCATTCGAAAGCGCGGAAAACTGGCGTGATCCGTCGTAACGACGATGACGTCAAAATTATTCGAATCCAAGATGTGCTTGATCTCGATGTCATTGCGGGTGACGTAGATGGGGAAGTCCGCAGCATTCTGCATGCCGGACCCCCAGTTATAATACAGGCAATGCGCCTCGATTCCGGCTAGTCGCAGTGCACGGCATCGCTGTCTGTTTAATGTCTCGACCCCCCCGCTCGGCACATAGTAGACGAACAGCACCTTCATGTCGCACCCCTCCCCTTATTCAATCACTTGAAAATCAGAATGTGAGTAGACGGCCACAAGCTGTCCCTCATTCTTGGCATGTAAGGTAACCAGCGTAGTGAACGCGTGGTTAATATTGGTCACAAGCAGAAGGCTGAATGCCATATTATGGTTCGTGATATTGGGAACATTCACTGTATTTCCAACTGCGACATGAGTCAGTCCGACATAATAGACTCCATGGGGGTGGTATCCATGTATGAGGACATCAAAATCTTCAGTTCCTGCATTGGTAATCGTTAGATCCACCGACTGGATATACCGCGCATCAATTTGACCATACTCCACTGCATCTAAACGAAAGATGGACATTTCATTCCCTCCTGGCTATGGCAGCATCATTAATATCAGGTTATGTAACTACCTCTTCGCGTGTAAGGGCATATCCATAGTGACGATCATCCAATTGTGAGTTACTTGATCCCTGGTCCAAGCCAATTCTTTCAAATTCGCATTTAATATAATGTAAGTACATCTAAAGAAAGGATCGGTGACAAGGGATGTTGAGCCTCCAAGATATCAAAGGCCCCTACCATGCGATATTCAGTTTGGGAAACAACTGTTTGCCGGGTATTGAGCTAAGAGAACACGGTTTGCGCAGATTTGCCGGACCTATCGATTGGATGGGTACTCCGGTGCTGCCTCAAATATCAAGAATGCTTCGCAATCGGTTTGAAGGCATGCTGGTGTATTCCAACTTACTCATGGTTAATCAGGCTAGTGAAGAGCTGTATAATATCTGGGATCAAGAATACGACCTCTATCTTAACCATGATTTTTATGTGCATAACAATTTCCCTCCCGATCTGCTGGGATATCCGGATGTTAAGGTTAAATATGATCGTAGAATTGCCAGATTTCTGCAGACGTTGGGAAGCGGGGGCCGCATTCTCTTTATCCGAACCGATTCCAGCCGCGAGGATATTAAGGAATTGGTAGATTCTTTGAAACAACTATGCTACGGACCTTTCCATGTGCTCGCCGTCAATCATGAACCTGTCCAGGAAATAGAAATGTTGGATTGGAACTTAGAGCATGTTTGCGCTGTAAAAATGCCGAATGTCGATATCTGGTTCAGCAACCGCTTTCGCTGGAGTTTTCTGTTCCAAGGCATGTATTTGATCTAACTTCATAACACGAGATTCGGATCGAATCATCACATGTTCCCTTCTCCATACGACAATGGCAGACCAATATTAAAACTTGGTCTGCCATTTGACATAGGTTCTTAAACATAGTTTACCGGTTCATCCGGGAGCTTGTAATCTTTCGGAAGCGACTGAAATATTCGGTTCCAAATAACATAATCGACCAATACGTCCGGAGTGGATTTTTGATTGACAAAAATCCTATTGTACAAATCACTCATTACGTTAAAGGCTTGCTGATTCATAAGCTACTCACTCCTTTTTACCGGAATGATTTCTGGGCGATGGCGCCGTAGTATATGTTCAGCATACGTTCGATCATAAGATCCATGGACCAATGCTTATAGGCGAACGTCTTGGCGTTATCACCCAGAAATTTTCGATAATCCTCATCTCGGAGCAGCAAATTGAGGTGCTCGGCCGTGCTTCCCGGATCTCCTACAGGGGCTAACAATCCCGTGAAACCGTGAGTTACCATTTCGGGCAATCCCCCTGCGGTCGATACGACGCTCGGGAGGCCTGCCATTTGGGCTTCCATAACCGAGTACGGCTGGTTATCTTGAATGCAAGTATGGACAAAGATATCCGATTGGCTGAGCAGCCCCGGAACGTTGTCATGCTGTCCAAGGAATAACACTTCATGCTGCAGACCCGTCCTTATGGCCTGCTCTTCCAGTTGCCCTCGCATGGCGCCATCCCCTACAATCCAGCACACCCAATCGTTTCGCATCCGCTTGAGAATAGCAAGGGATTCAAGCAGCACATGAATCCCCTTCACGAACACCAATCTGGCCGGACAGATAATGACCTTTTTCCCAGGTGGTCGCCGATGTGACGATCCCGCTCTATATTTTGCCTGAAACGCTTCAGCGTCCAGACCATATTGAAACACCGTTATCCGATAATCAGGTACCCCGCAATCGCTCATAAGAACATTCTTGGACCATTGATTAGCCGTAATCGTTAAATCAGAGGACAAGGCCGCATGATACTCAATGGCTGGAAAATAACGCCAGGCGGGACTTCCTTCATTGACGCCTTGTGCAGGATTATTTCGAAATATGTCCTTCATCTCACGTGCGACAGAGCCGTGGATATGCGATACGAGTGGCGTGCGCTTGGGCTTTACCCTACTTAAAGAGCGTGTCGAAAAACTATCCTGTGTATGAATGATATCGTATTGCTCCAGCCCGAAATAGGCTGCCGCCAGCTCCATGCAGTAACGCTCGAGCTCATAAAAGCGTATCGCACTATGCTGATTCAAACCAGGAGCCGTCTGCGGATCAAGCTTTGCCTCCAGCATGGGCAGCAAAACTTCTTTCGCTAGTTCCTTCCTTTGGTTGACAATATGGATTTTCTTGTAATCCGGACTGTTTCCGAGCAGATCAACTTCATGACCCAGCTGTTTAAGACGTTTCTTGAGCTCCTGCATGAAGTTATATACTCCGCCAACATGGGGGAGTAGCCAATGGGTTGCCAGTAGTATTTTCATGGTATCCCCCATTATCGGCCAAGCTGAGCCAAATGCTCAAGTACATGGCGGTAATTGTTTTTCACCATCTCATATTCTGGAAGAATTCTCGCTTGATGACGGACCGTACCCATCTGGGAATGTACCCGATACATCGTAAGCATATCCGGTATGAATCCAAAAGAAGCTCCGCTCATTAACAGACGGATCCAAAGATCGAAATCATGAGTGTAGGGAAGCTGTGGATTAAATAGACCTACCCGGTGAAGCCAGTCTTTCTTCATAATGACCGTGCAGCCGTTAATCGGATTGGAATACGTGAGCTGACGGGCCAAATCTGCATGAGACGCCATGGGAATCCCTTCGTACGGCGTTGTCACCCGGTTGTGCTCATCAATGACGCAAAAACCGGTATACGTGACATCGAGTCCGCTGCTCAGCATATACGACATCTGCCGCTCAATCTTTTGGGGGACATAACGATCATCCGAACTGAGCCAGGCAATATAATCACCGGAAGCATGCAAAATGCCATGATTCAAGGCGCTGGCCGTTCCGCCGTTACTCTTGCCCATATAGTAGACTCTGTTCATGTAGGGTGCGATCAGATGTGAATATTGAGTTGACCCATCATCTACGACAATGATTTCTACGGCAGGGTACGTTTGTTGTACCGCACTTTCCAATGCTTGCTGTATATACTGGCAGTTATAGAAAGGTATGACTATCGTAACCGTCGGCATCATCCCCTGTCTCCTCCTTCTGCCTAACTTGATATATGATCTCAATACATATCATGGGTTAGTACACCATATGCAGTGCACTCGCATTCCGAAAGGGACCCCTGTCCCCTGACATTTGACCAAATAACAGGCAGACGGCTTTTATAGGATGAACGTTAGGAACAGCTTCTTGTACATCGTGCGCCCCCCCCCCCTCACTGCACACACAGTACATGGTCCAGCATGCCGGGAGGGCTGTCGACCACATAAAACAAGCTGTCCTCCCGCTTGTCAGCTGGGAGAACAGCTTCTGAAACCATGCGATATTAAATTAGAAAAACAAGCGGAGCCCCACCAAAGTCAGGATCCCGACAATGACGGTGGCAAACAGGCTTTTTGTGAGAAAAGCGGTTAGGAAAGCGGGCACGGCTGCAATCAATTCTAGTGAATGCCCCCCTGGATCTACACGTCCATCCGATAACAGCAGCTCCTGAGCTAGCAGTGCTCCCATGACGGCAATCGGGACATGATCTAACCACCGGATCATCGTCTCGGGAATGCGGAGCTTGCTCAGGATCATAAGCGGCAGAACCCTTGGAATAAGGGTTACGACAGCACAACCGATAATCAATATAGCGATAGGCCATCTTATTTCCATCGTTCGATCACCATCCCTGCAGTAGCCGCAACCACAATCGCGACTATGACCGCCGCGCTTCCCGGCATAATTGTACTGACAGCTACCACGGAAACGGCGGCAGTCATAACCACCATGAAATCCAGTTTATACTTCTTCCGGCTGATCCATTGCAGAGCCAGCAATCCGATAAACATCCCCGGCAATGCAAAATCAAGGCCAAACTTCTCCGGCTCGGGAATCCACTCGCCGACTAAACCGCCTGCTACATTGGCTGCGCACCAGAACAGATACGCCGTAATATTCAGGCCGACCATCCATTTATAGCCGAGTTTTTTCTGCTCGGTGGCCTTGGCTGCCGCTACACCAAATGTCTCGTCGGTTAACAGGGAACCGATGAAGAAGCTTTTGCCCGAAGAAAGACCTTTAAAGTAAGGAGCAAGCGCTGCGCTTAACAGCAGATGCCTCGCATTCACGAAAAATATCGTAACTATGATCGATAGGATCGGGCTAGCAGCCGCTATCATCCCTGCCGCAATAAATTGCCCGGAGCCCGCATAGAGCAGCAGCGAAATGAGCGCGATTTCGAGCAGGGTGAAACCTGCGGTGCGCTCGACAACACCTGCCGCAAAACCGATGCTTAAGTAGCCCAGGAGGGTTGGAATACAATCTTTGAAGCCTTGAAGATAGGTGTTTCCCTGGCTCCCCTCCATACTAGCGGAGAGCCGTTCTGACTTGATGCTCATCTGTGTTCGATTCCTCTCTCACTCTACAATTCTATTTTTAATTACTATGAATTCTTCCCGCCGCCTTGTCAACGCTGTTACACCATTTCCCATCAAAAAAAGCGCCCCAGGAATGCTGCTCATTCGCCAGGAACGCTTTTTCATTCAGTTTATTTAGCTGCTTAAGGCTTTAAAATGACTTTGATACAGCCATCCTTCCGCTCATTGAAGATATCGTAGCCATGGGCAGCCCTCTCCAGCGGAAGCCGGTGTGTGATGATATCCGAAGGGTCCACAGTTCCTTCTTTCAACATTTGATAAAGGCGCGGCATGTAATGAATGACCGGTGCCAGCCCCATTTTTAACGTTATGTTGCGTTCGAACAGTTCTCCAAGCGGAAAGGCACTATAAACAAGCCCGTATACGCCGGTTAGCTGGATGGTCCCGTATTTGCGAACCATAGACACAGCCATGCGGAAAGCACCCAAGGAGCCTCCCTGCAGCTTCAGCATGCTGCCCAGCATTTCAGCAGGGGTCCGTTTGGCATCCAGACCAACACAATCAATGACAACATCTGCGCCGCCCTTGGTGATCTCTCGGATATAACTCTCCATTTCGGGGATCTTCTCAAAATTGTAGGTTTCCACGTGATTGGTTCGTTTCGCATGCGCGAGCCTGTAATCCACATGATCAATTGCAATCACCCGCTTCGCGCCCTTTAACCAGGCAAACTTTTGCGTTAGCAGTCCAATGGGACCACAGCCCAGAACAACCACGACATCGCCTGGTTTAACCCCTCCGTTCTCCACGCTCCAGATGGCTGTGGGCAGCGCATCGGATAGCATGAGCAGCTTCTCATCTTCCATCTCGGCGCTCTCAGGTATAACAAAGGGCATGGAATTTCCGTAAGGAACCCGCAAAAGCTCTGCTTGCGCACCTTGAAAACCGCCGTACGCATCACTATATCCAAAAAAACCGCCGGTATTCTTGCCCACATTCGCATAATCGCATTGGCTCTCCATGTGATTCTGACAAAACAGGCATTTTCCGCAAGATACAATAAAAGGAATGATCACACGGTCTCCCACTTTGACCCTGCTTACTTCAGGACCTGCGTCCACCACGATTCCCATCGGCTCATGGCCGATAATGTAATCATCGTTCAGCTGTTTTAATCCACCGTTGTATAAATGCAAATCCGATCCGCAGATGGCCGTGGTGGTGACTCGAATCAGGACATCGTCGCTGTGCTGTAGAACGGCGTCCTTCATATCCTTTACCTGGATCCGATGTCTGCCTTGATAAGTGACTGCTTTCACACTCGAAACCCCTTCTAGAGTCGATATCCATTTTTGTAAGGATTTGACTTTTTAGGTTCAGTGTGCGCCATTTCAACCAGAACTACTCCGGCAAAGCAAAAATAAAGCGAAGTTCACCCCAGCGCTTCGGGTTGAAGGTCTACAGGCTGCTTTTTCGATTTCCCGACTTTCAAGAATAATACCAGCCCTAACAGCACGAGCGCCCCCCCTGCCGCCTGCAGGGAGTTCATCGACTCATTCAGCAGGAGAAAAGCCAGTAAACTCGCTCCAACCGGCTCTCCAAGAACGCTCATCGATACGGTGGAGGCTGTGGCATACTTCATCAGCCAATTGAATAATAGATGGCCGAATACCGTTGGCACGACAGCCAATAAAGCAAATATTCCCCACTCTCGTCCGGAATACCCCGTCATCGGAATGTTCATTCCCACGTTATACACCGCCAGTACGGAGGCCGCTACTGCAAAGACAAGCCAGCTGTATAAGAATGAAGGCAGACGCCGCAGCAGCAATTGACCCAGGAGCATATGCACGGCGACCGCAGCCGTCCCCAGCAGAGACATGATATCACCAGTCAAATGCCCCTTGCTCCCACTGAGTCCGCTGCTCCCAATGAGAAGGAATACGCCGAGGAAAGCGATCGCCATGCCGCCGATTGCCGCCAGCGATGTTTTCTCCTTAAACCAGAAGTAAGCACCTATCATCACAAACACCGGCTGAAGGGCAAGGATAATTGTGGAGCTGGCTACACTCGTCCACTTCAAGGAGCCCATCCATAACAAAAAGTGCAGGGCCAGCATCGAACCGGATAGAAGAAGCAGCAGCAGTTCAGAACGCTTCAACGATTTGATAGCCGGCGCATATTTGCCCGTGAAGGGCAGCATGATCAGGAACGTAATCACCAGTCTGTACATCGCTTGAATGGATACGGGACTGGTAGACCATTTGACGAATATGGAGGAAAAAGAAATAGCGATGATGCCGATAAACAGAGGGATAAATACAGGGATCGGTGCTCGGTTCGAATTCATGATGGTTAAATGATTCACCTTTCGTGTTATATTAGAGAATGATTTCAAAATTAAACTTTCGGAAAAGGATAATTGGCATGAAAAAGAAAGACCTTCGCAACCAAATGACCCCTCCCAAATTTCTGGCAATCGGCTTTGCTTCGATTACACTGATTGGGACGTTCCTGCTCAAACTTCCCATTGCTACGGCGGACGGAACTTCTACCCCAATCGTAGATGCTCTCTTCACAGCGGTTTCCGCCATCAGTGTAACGGGTTTAACCGTTGTGGATACAGGTACCCATTGGTCCATATTTGGACAAATTGTCATGCTCATGCTCGTTCAGCTTGGCGGATTGGGCTTTATGACCTCAGCCACCTGGATTGCATTGATGTTCAACCGCAGAATCTCGCTTCGGGAGCGCATGATCCTTCAGGAAGCAATGGGACAATACCAAATTCAAGGGATTGTAGACCTCATCCGAAGAGTGCTCGTCTATACGCTGATCATAGAAGGGGCAGGCGCATTATTGCTGACGCTCAGGTTCTCTGCCATCATGCCGCTTTCCGATGCGGCTTACTTCGGCATATTCCAGAGTATTTCCATTTTCAACAATGCAGGCTTTGACCTCTTTGGCCAAATTCACGGACCCTTCTCAGGATTTGCAACCTATGTAGCGGATCCTTTTATCAATATTATTCTCATGCTTTTGATCTTCCTTGGAGGAGTCGGCTTTATCGTCATTTTTGATCTTATTGAATATCCGAAATGCAAGAAACTGTCTCTTCACTCCAAGGTTGTATTAACCGTAACGTCACTATTAATCGTAATTGGGGCTGTCATGATCTTTATTCTGGAGCATGGCAATCCCAAAACATTAGGGCCGCTTTCATACCCTGTAAAAATCATGGCTTCCTTATTCCAATCGATCACTCCCCGTTCCGGTGGCGTCAGCACCTTGGATATCGCGAGTCTGGAGCAATCCTCCCAGTTCTTCATGATTCTCCTGATGTTCATCGGGGCAGCTCCCGGATCAACGGGAGGCGGAATTAAGGTGACTACTTTCGCCGTACTCATCGGTGCCGTCGTTACGATGATCCAGGGAAAACGGGATGTTGTTCTCTATCGCAATCGAATCTCCCAAGCCCTGGTTTACCGTTCCATTACACTAACGATTCTATCGTTGCTGCTATTGGTGGGAGCTTCCATGTTTCTGTCCATTACGGAATCTGGCGAATTCTTAAGAATTCTGTTCGAAGCCGTATCCGCGTTCGGTACAGCCGGGTTATCCATGGGACTTACAACCGAGCTGTCCGGGGTTGGCAAGGTGACCATTGCCTTGCTCATGTTCCTTGGCCGGTTAGGTCCGCTAACCCTTGCTTATGCGCTGAGTCGCAAGAATAATAAAGAACTGTACCGCCATCCGGAAGGCCGGATTACGATTGGTTAAGTTATACTTCTCCCCTGTCGGAACATTTCTTGCGATTATCGAATGTGTTCAGCTTACCTGAAAGCTTATACAATCTTAAACAAACCGTACACTTCCCCCTTCCATGGGAGGCGTACGGTTTGTTTCATTGGAATACATATCCAAAATCGACTTATTCGCCGAACTCACTGGCATCGATGGCAGCATCCAGCAAGTCATCAAACAATTCGTTGTCGGCTTCAATCCGCTCGTCAATCTGAAGAAACTGCTCCTCGATTCCAGGCTCGCCAGCGAAGTTCAAGCTGTAGTCCCAGTCCCGGCCATTCTTGCTCAGGAAAGTGATCTCGTAGGCTGATGCATGTCCATCTATAGAAAATACGGTATATCCTACGAACTGATCGCTATCATCCCGCTTCATATCCGCACGCTCGATTCGGACTTCTGACACGTTTTCACGCTCCTTCTTTACGTTGTAAAGCACTCACAAGACTCAGTATATCACTTTTCCTGGCAGCTGATTATTGTTTTTCTTATACGCCTTGATCTAGTATAATATGGGTTGGTAAATTAAATTGCATTGGAGGGTACCAAATGTCCGATTTCAATACATACTTGGACAAATATGCCGAGTTGGCTGTAAAGGTTGGAGTTAACATACAAGAAGGACAAACCTTAGTGGTTCATGCTCCTGTGGATTCCGCCGAATTTACTCGCTTGATTGCCAAAAAGGCATACGAAGCGGGTGCCCGCCTGGTTAAGATCCTGTGGACCGACGAAACGATAACAAGACTTCAATTCGAAAAAGCTGCGGATGACGTCTTTACCGAGGCGCCGAAATGGTATGCCGGCGAAATGACGGAATTGGTGGAGAACGGCGCAGCCATTCTGCACGTCCTTGCCGAAAATCCCGACCTGCTCAGCGGCATTGATTCCGAGCGTATCGGAAACTTCTATAAAGCGCGCGGTGAAGCATTGAAGACCTATCGCGCTTATCAGCAGTCCGACAAGTTTAGCTGGTGTCTGATCGCTGTGCCTTCAGCAGCTTGGGCAGCCAAGGTGTTCCCGGATGTGCCGGAATCCGAACAAGTCGGCAAATTGTGGGATGCCATCTTCCACACCGTGAGTGTGGATCAGGATAACCCGGTTGAAGCCTGGAACAAGCACCTCGAAGTGCTTGAAGCGAAATCCACCGTATTGAACGCTAAGAAATACAAGAAACTCCACTATATCGCACCGGGAACCGATCTTACCATCGAGCTGCCGGAAGGGCATATTTGGGCGCAAGGCGACAGCATCAACGAACGCGGACATTCCTTTGTGGCTAACATGCCAACAGAAGAGGTATTTACCGCTCCGCTCAAAACAGGCGTCAACGGAACCGTACACAGTACGAAGCCTTTGAGTTATGCCGGAAACATCGTGAACAATTTCTCCCTTACTTTTGAAGAAGGTAAAGTGGTCAGCTTCACGGCAGAGCAAGGTTATGAAACCCTTGAGCGTCTCCTGAACATGGATGAAGGTGCCCGTTATCTTGGAGAAGTGGCGCTGGTGCCGCATCAATCCCCGATCTCGGAGTCCAACATCCTGTATTACAATACGTTGTTTGATGAGAATGCCTCCAACCACCTTGCACTCGGCAGCGCTTATGCTTTCTGCTTGGAAGGCGGAAAAGATATGAATCAGGAGCAATTGATTCAAAGCGGTCTCAATACGAGTGTAACCCATGTTGATTTCATGATCGGCTCCGGCGACATGGATATTTACGGAGTGACGGCGGATGGCAAGGAAGAACCGGTATTCCTGAAAGGAAACTGGGCATTTTAAGAAACGGGACAGCATAAAGCAGCTATTTCATATGAAGTAGCTGCTTTCTTGAACTTTTCCGGCCTTTAATTGACCTGAGGTTGATTTACAAACGGAAAAATTGTGTCATAATCAAGAAAGCGCATCAAATTACTTATTGATAGCATAAAAGAAATGGAGGGGCTGTCATGTCCAGCTTTGAACAAAAAATGGAACGCTACGCGGAGCTTGCAGTCAAGGTGGGTGCTAATGTGCAGCCGGGACAAACGCTGGTCGTTAACGCGATGATCGATGCTGCACCGTTGGTGCGTCTTATCGTGAAGAAAGCTTATGAAACGGGTGCCAAGCAAGTAAAGGTGAACTATAGTGATGAGGTTGTGAACCGGATAAGGTACGATCTGGCACCAGACGAAGCTTTTCTGGAGCCGCCGACACATTATGCGGAGGAAGTAACCGAGCTTGCCGAGCAAGGGGCTGCTTTCTTGACCATTCTCTCCTCGAACCCTGATCTGCTTAAAGGCGTTGATCCGGAGCGTATTTCCAATTACCAGCGTACATATGGCGCCGCTATGGCGAAATACCGGCAATATCAGCAAGCCGATAAAATGAGCTGGACCGGAATTGCCTATGCTTCCCCTGATTGGGCTGCCAAGGTGTTCCCTGACGTTCCGGCCGAGCAGCAGGTGGATAAAATGTGGGATGCGATATTCCACGCGGTCCGCGCGGATCTCGATGATCCCATTGGTGCATGGGAAGAGCATATCACGACCCTCCAGCACAAATCGGATGAGCTCAATGCCAAGAAATATCATAAGCTCCGCTTCACTTCACCAGGGACGGATCTTACGATCGAGCTTCCGGAGGGACATATCTGGGCCCAAGCGGGCAGTCACAACGAGAAGGGCGAGCGTTTCGTTGCCAACATTCCGACGGAGGAAGTGTTCACCGCTCCGCTCAAAACCGGTGTGAACGGCACCGTACGCAGCACGAAGCCTTTGAGCTACGGCGGCAACATCATCGACAATTTCTCGATCACGTTCGAAAATGGCCGCATCGTCGATTTCTCCGCGGAACAAGGCGAAGATACCTTAACCCGCCTGATCTCCATGGATGAAGGCTCGCATTATCTTGGCGAGGTTGCCCTTGTTCCTTATCGCTCCCCGATCTCGGAAAGCGGTATTTTGTATTACAACACACTGTTTGACGAAAATGCCTCCTGTCACCTGGCCATCGGCAGCGCGTATGCCTTTAACCTTGAGGGCGGCAAGACCATGACGTCCGAACAGCTTCAAGCTAGCGGTCTGAACACCAGCATTACCCACGTTGACTTCATGATGGGCTCCAAAGAGCTTAATATTACCGGAATCACTCATGATGGCACGGAGGAGCCTGTATTCATCGATGGCAATTGGGCCTAAACCGCTACAATTTCGTTATCTGCTGGATAAGCACATCCGATAATAAGATCGGAAATATGCAACAGAGCAGTCTTTTAATCAGAGGCTGCTCTGTTTTTTTCATAATGGACCTTCTAGCCCCTTCCCTTCCCGATGCAACATCAACCCTATTTCGATTAATACCGATAGAATCCCGAGCATATGATGAAGAGATGGACGCGTATCTAAGATTGCCATGTAAACTCATACGCTAATGTGCTTCAACCACATGACTTCATAAGAATCTACCCGTTCCCGGGAGCAGTCTTTAGAGTCGGCTGTTATTAGAATTAATAGGGCTTTTTCACCCGATATGTTGTAAAATGATGAGAGAAATAGGATGGTTACACCAGAGAGGGGATTATCGCGTGTCCAACCGATTACAGCTCCTCCTTGCAGCAGATTTCGCTGATCTGAGCGAACCTATTCAGGAAGAAGTCTATTATGAATTTTATGACCTCGTTTATGGACAGATACTGTATGTCGTACGGGATCATGCTGCTGTTGAGGATATCATTCAGGAGTCCTTTATAAAAGTGATTACAAGTAAGCCGAATTTTGAAACCGAAAACAAGATGCGGGGATGGCTCCGTGTCGTCGCCAAAAACTCAACCATGAATTATTTAAGAAAAAATAAAAAATACCGTAACCAAGTGGATGTCGAGAGTGTTTTTATTAATGAAGACGACGTGGTAGTTTCTTCCACGAACGTCGAACATCAGGTGGAGTCAAATATGCTGGAGGAATCCATCGAGCATTATCTCGACCAATTGAAGCCTGAATACAAGCTATTGATTGAGTACCGTTGGAAGCATAGTCTGACGTACAAGGAAATCGCGGAGCTGCTGAATACTCGCGAAGAGATCGTGAAGCAGCGCTTGTTCCGAGCCAGAGAATCCGTAAAGAAAATGCTGTATAGAGAGTGGGGTGAATTGGATGAGCAACGAAAAATACGATGATTGGTTTGATGAGGCCTTTGATGAAGCCTTTGATCGTGCAGCTTCACGTTCCTCACTCCCTACTGACATTGAATCCAAACGACAATCCTGGCAGCAGGTTCAGCAGCAAATCAAACAGGTACACAAAAAGAAACAGCGTCGACGCAATTTTCAGTTAGCCGGAGTCATCGCAGCATCGATGGCCTTTGGTGCATTGATATTCTCTCCTTCCACTGTAACTCAAGCGGTAACACCGGTTTATCAGGAGATCAAGGATTGGGGAAATGGTGTGGTGACCCAAATTTTCGGTATGCGAGAGCCTGTTGATAAGAGCAAGGCATTAACGGCTCCCCCACCGGAGCAGGGAATAGAGCCCGAAGGGTATGTACCGCCAGCTCAATTAGTGGAAACCGAATATATTACTTTCACAGATAAGGATGAATCTCTGACAGAATCGCAAAAACGCGCACCATTTAAAATACCAAAAATCAATTATCTTCCGGAAGATTACAAATTCTATGAGGCTACAGCATTAATAACGGATGAAAATCCGGCTTTTGAAGAGCTTCATCTTCATTATAAAAATTCGGAAGAAAAGTTTTTCCATATACATCTTATCGGGATGACACTTGGTAAAATGATCAATCTCAATGGGGATATTAAGAAGACGATTATTCTTGAATCCGGAGCAAAAGCCTATTTAACCGAGACTAACCTTCGCTTCTTATACGATAATGATCAAGTGATTGTATCCATTAGCGGCTTCTTCACAGAAGAAGAATTCATAAAAATTGCAAACAGCGTACAATGATTTTTTAGATGATCTAAAAAAAGAACAGGCTGTTCCCAATAAAATGGTTGAAGAAAGGCTCAAGGGCTGGTCTTCGACCTTTTTGTTCCATGGCTGCCCACACAGATCAGCAGATGATGGGCCAGCGATGGGTAAAACGATTCCTGTACGGAGCGGCTTACGATGCAAAAAAAGAGGGTGCCCTGCAAGATCTAGGATCTTGCGAGGCACTCCCTTCATAAATCCACATTCGTATTATTGTGCCACCAATATCGAGCTCGTGTGATAAGTTCCTTCTTCATATGTACCGCTTTCTTTGACCCAGTGAATCGTCTTGGCCCGATAATAATAACCCGTCTGCACACTAAAAGTTTTGCTTCCGCTCAGAGAGGCCCTACTTGTTCCGTTATCGTATGAAGCTCCCGAATCAACCCAAGCGGAGCCAGTCCAGCGTTGAAGAACATAATTGATTCCCAGAGAATCTACAGCTTGAGAAGCACTGGTAGTGGCGCTAATCCCTACTTGAGTACTGCTTACTTTCCCTATCGAAGAAAAATAATCCATCAAATATTTATTGGCTAACGTGTTGAGAGAAGAATTCAGGTTCATTTCCACCGGAGGCGGAGTCGTTAACGCACCGGGTGCAATGTCTGTAGCCGAATCCGCGTAAGCCCCTCCTGCCAGAGATAAACTTAATAGAACACTGACTGCAACCGCTGAAGCTATACGTTTAGGACTGCGTACTTTTGACATCATATCACCTTTCTTTCAATGTAATAGGAACATCCATATTTTAACACGCAGTGACAGAACAAAAGTATCTAATTCTTCATGGATTGATATATTTTTTGAAACTTTTCTGCAAATAAAAAGAAGCCTCGACATATTATGTCGAGGCTTCTTCTAATTTCCAGTTTACGCACCTGCTTCTTCCTGAATCAGCTGCTGCTGCTGCCTGATCAGACGAATCCGCGAAATCCGTTTATTCTCGGTCTCCTCAATCACAAAGCGATAATCCTCATACATGACAGATTGACCTTTGTGTGGGAGCAGCACCTCAAGACGCGAGGACAGCCATCCACCGATCGTATCATAGTCTTCTGTATCCACGTTCAGACCAAATTGGTCATTAATTTCATCGATCAGCATCAATCCATCAATGGAGTATTCATCCTCCCCCACCTTTTCAATGCCCGGACGCTCTTCGTCAAACTCATCTTGAATTTCACCGACGATTTCTTCCATGATGTCCTCCAGGGTTACGAGTCCTGAAGTCCCGCCGTATTCATCAATTAGAATGGCAATTTGCGTCTTGCTCCGCTGCATTCTTCGCAGCAGATCGCTGATCTTGATCGACTCAGGAACAGCAATGATCGGGCGAATCAAGGAAAGCTGGTCGCGAACGAAGCCGCGCATCAGATCTTTAATGTGAATAAAGCCAATGATATGATCCTTGTCTTCGTCACAAATCGGATAACGGGTTCGCATCCCCTCGCTTGCGATCTTTAGATTTTCTTCCAATGAAAGATTGTTGTATAAGCAGATCATTTCTGTTCTTGGGATCATGATCTCCCTTGCTGTCGTATCAGCAAATTCAAAAATGTTGTCTACCAACACCATATCCGTACTATCCATCAGGCCGCTCTCACTGCTCTCTTTCATCATATCCCGCAGTTCTTCCTCGGTATGAACATTCCGTTCAACCACCGGTTGCATCCGGAATAGACGGAGAACATTATTGGAGAGCCCATTGGCAAACCAGATAAACGGGAACATCATCGTGTAAAACACCCGCAGTGGGCCTGCTGATAGCAGCGCAATTTGTTCCGCCTTACGAACAGCCACCGTCTTGGGCGCCAATGCACCAAATACAATGTGCATAAGTGCAATCAGGATGAAGGCAATTACCAAGGACACGGCATGAACGGCTGTATTGCTCCAGCCTATGCCATGAAACCAAGGCGTAATCATGGCGGATATCGTTCTTTCGCCAATCCATCCGAGTCCAATGGACACGATGGTAATACCAAACTGGCATGCGGATATATATCCGTCCAGGTTCTTCAGTATGTTCTGCGCAAATTTTGCACGTCTATGTCCTTCTTCGGCCAGAGCGTCAATACGGCTGCTTTTCACTTTAACGAAAGCTAATTCAGCCGATACAAAAAATCCATTTAACAGGACGAGAATCAATACCAAGGTTAAACTTATCAAACTCGGTAAGGGGTCACTCAATCGATCTCCTACCCGCCATACAGCATGCTATGACGAATAGGAACACCTCCTTCGATTATTAAAAATGTGTGGTGCCATCAAGCATAACAGCGTGTTCGGACTACGCATCAACTTCCCAATGGTCTCATCTCCTTGTCTTATTCCGACTTAATCAAGCTATATAAGTAATTATATAGTACTACGATACACAGTCAAACGTTGTCTTATGACATTAATCAGCGTTGTTATAAGCTTTAATTTGATTCTCAGCCGTTAGCACTCGTTTTTCAATGAATTGATATATTCTATGAATAAACATTCAAAATGTTAATAGAATACGATGAATCCGCACGCGTTGGATGGAATAAATCGCATGACATTGAATATTTCAAAGTATAACATAAAGAAATAACCCTCGTTTACGCCTGAGTAAACGAGGGTTTTTTATGCAATCGGATCGATTATCTAGCCGTTGGTGGCGGATTGCCGATAACACCTGGATATTGATAATGAAGCGGCTCGTCGAACACGACATAATCCAGGTTTACCATCAGCAGGATGATACGGCGGCCTGTCGACCGTTCGCTGATAATGATATGATCGCGTCCAGCAGCTTCGACCACACCTGTGAACACCTTGGCATTCCATTGCGAATTGTTTTCATATGTCATGTAGAAGGTTCCCTGTTTGCCCAGATTCAGTCGTAGAATATTCTCTACATAGGATTGTTCGAATTGCGGGGCGGGAACAACGGTGCCTCCTGGAGTCATTGGGCTTCCGCTAGGCACCTGCGGTGGAACGTTCGCCGTATAACCAGCCGTCCCGCGGTTCGGCACTCCCGGATAACGGACTCCATTCATGAAGTTCACAGGTGGCACACCTTGATTGTACATAAGTAATTTCCTCCTTTAATTTATAACTCCCGCCTAAGCGGTTGTATAACATGAATCAAAAAACGGACGGGCAATCGGCATATGTCGGGGTGAAGAAACAGTGTGCTTTGAATCGGCCTGTGTTCTGCTGATTGTACCAGGTTGCCGGGCAATCTCCTGCCGGGCGGAAAAACCACAGCGCGTTGCTAGCCGGCCATATGCGTTCCCCATTAATCAATCTTCGGGCAAGCTGACGGTCCCGATCCCTGGCTCGTTGATAAAAATAGCCTTTCTGTGTTGCTTCAAAACCACCCGGGCTCTGAAAAACCATATCGTTCATGTTGCGGATGTTTCGAAAATCCAGGCAGTTGCCCAATATCCGGTTCACCCCGACATTCCCGACCATGAGCATGCCCTGCTCGCCTTCGCCTTCTGCCTCTGCGCGGATCAATCTTGCCAGAAGATCCACATCATTCGAATTCGCTTTGATGACTGCCACAGAGTTCCCCTCGCTTCCTTAAGATCACTTTGTATTTGTATGTGCATTCGCCCATAAATGTGACTATGTGAAGAGAAAAAAAGTTCCTTACCGCGGTCTATCGCGGTAAGGAACTTTACGCTTCTTGTTTCTATTCATGACTGCACAGCATGATCGGAATAAACATATCTGAACGTATACTCTCCTGAGCCCGCTTGAATCACAACACCCGCTTCACCATAACGTGCAGATTGAATCCCTCTCGCTTCGTCTAGAGGTATCGCCTCTCCTTCTGTAACGCTTGAAGCATTAAAAACGCCTGGCAGTCGGATCTCCGCTGTTGTATTAGGCGGGATGGTTACCTCTAATTGAAACTCTCCACGACTTTCCAATCTCCAACTTGACCGGACGGATCCGTACAGCGTATCGATCACGCCTTCAGCCCATGTCAATCCTTCGCCCGGCACGGGCGCAATCACGATATGCTTATAACCCGGCGCTTCCTCCACGGTTTGTATGCCGGCAACCGTACGATACAGCCACTCGCCAATGGCTCCGTAAGCATAATGATTAAATGAATTCATATCCCGGCTCCAGAAGCTGCCATCTTCCTTAATACCGTCCCAATGCTCCCATATCGTGGTGGCGCCTTTCGTAACCGGGTACAGCCAAGAAGGATAATCCCGCTGCAGCAACAGCTTATAGGCCGCGTCATGCATGCCATGCTGACTCAATACATGGTTAATATAGGGTGTTCCCACAAAGCCTGTCGTTAGATGAAATCTACTCTCCTCCAGCAGCGAATAGAGACGTTTCGCTGCTCGTTTTTCCGCTTCTTCATCCAGCAGCCCAAACATGAGCGCAAGCACATGCGCGGTCTGAGTCGAAGCCGCTAGCCTTCCTGACGGGGTCACGAATTCGTTGCGAAATGCAGCGACCACCTTTTCTTTAAGCTCCGTATACAGGGCGGCATCTTTTTCCTGCCCCAATACGATCGCCGTTTTCCTAAGCAGATCTACCAAATAACAATAAAATGCCGACGCTATGATATCCCGCTCTGTAGCACCCACATAGTCGCCGGATTTCGCATCAAGTCCCAGCCAGTCCCCAAAATGAAAGCCGGTATTCCACAAATACTCATTCTCTCCCTGAGCCTGAATATAGGAGACCCAGCTCTTCATGCTCTCATATTGACGTTCCAATATCCGCTTGTCGCCATAACTGACATATACCGTCCACGGACATATGACCGCTGCATCTCCCCATGCAGCCGAAGCATAGGCTTCATCGCCAAGCACATGAGGGACAACGAAAGGCACTGCCCCGTCGCCACGCTGCTCTGCAGCCAGATCGGATAACCACTTGGTGAAGAAAGGAGCCACGTTCGCTAGATAGGCCGCCGTCCCAATAAACATCTGTGCATCTCCCGTCCAGCCAAGCCGCTCGTCACGCTGGGGACAATCCGTGGGCACATCCAGGAAATTCCCCTTGAGCCCCCATCGAATATTGCTCTGCAATTGATTAACCATGGGATCTGAGCATTGAAAAGTTCCGGTTTCTTCAAAGTCCGAATGGAGCACAACTGCTTCGAAAACCCCACGGTTCAGCTGCTCCACCGTGAAACCGTCTAAGCGGACATACCGGAAGCCTTGGAACGTAAACCGTGGCTCATAGGTTTCTTGTCCTCCACCTTTTAACGTATACTGAATGGTTTGTTTAGCGGTCCGGAGGTTCTCCGTATACAAGTTCCCCTCGGCATCCAGTATCTCCGCATGCTGCAGCGTCACGATAGCACCCTTCGCGCCGGACACGCTAAACCGGACCCAGCCCACCAGGTTCTGTCCGAAATCGATGACGGTTTCACCTTTGGGTGTAATCAGACATTCAACGGGCTGCACCTTTTGGATGGCTCTTACGGGCTCGTTAATCTGAGGCTTCAGCATGTCAAACCCGTGATCGATCGTTTCGACACCATGCCAATCATTTGAGTTAAAATCTCCTGAGCTGAAGCCTTCCAACTCCAACCGGGCATCGTAGGTTTCACCATGATAGAGTTCTGACATCGTGATCGGGCCTTTGGCCGACCGCCAGCTTGAATCGGTTGCAATGACTTCTTCGCTCCCGTCTGCATACGTAATATGCAGCTCCAGCAAAAGGGCTAATCGATCCCCATAGATTGCGCTCCGTTCTTCCCATCCCAATTGTCCCCTGTACCATCCATTTCCGAGCCAAGCGCCGATTCCGTTTAGGCCAGCGTTCAGCATATCCGTCACGTCATAACTTTGCGTCTGTATCGCATGTTCATAACTCGTCCATCCGGGTGTGAAATAACAATCTCCCACCCGCTGCCCGTTCAGTTCCAGTTCATAAAGGCCTAAGGCCGAGGCGTATATTCTCGCCTTCGCAATGGGCGACTTCAAGCTGAAGCTCTTGCGAAGGAGCGGTAGATGAGCAGACTCGGCTGGCAGCAAAGATCTAGGTGCCGTTATCCATTCCCCTATCCATTTCTCTCCCAGCAGTTTACCCGTCTCCCAATAGGCTGCATCCGACCATTCCGATACCTCCCCGGCTTGATTCCAGACGCGGACTCGATAGATATAGCGCTTACAAGACGATACGCTCCATTCGCTTAATTCCACATGAACCGATTGCGAAGAAGCTACTATCCCTGAAGTCCAAAAGGGCACAGCAAAACGATCATCATTCGAAACCTCAATCTCATAGGCCGTTTGCCTGAATGCTCTTTCGTCCGACACCAGCTTCCAACTTAAACGCGGATGCTTCTCGCCGATTCCTATCGGATTATGCTGATACTCACATCGTAAATCCGTAACGCTGAACATAGGCTATCCCTCCGTTCACCTTCATTATAGGTTATTGCCACAATCAAGTTTTATAGGCCGCAACTCGGATGTGCGCTTCCCTAACCGTGCATGTTTCAACTATTATTATAAGTGAACCTGAACGTGGAATTATGGGGATATCGGACAACAATATGAGGCATAACGGACATTCTTTCCCTATTAACGACAAGGAGAATGATGATGAAGCGACCCATGGAAACCTATTATGGAGATACCTTTTTCCAGGATGACACCTTGATGTATGTGAATCGAAACGCGGAGAATTTCACAGGCTCATACCATAACCATGATTTTCTGGAGATTGCTTATATTGCGGAGGGTGAAGGTTTTCATCACCTGGAGAACTCGGTACAGCGCGTACGCAAAGGTCAAATGTTCTATATCCCACTCGGAATATCTCATGTTTTCCGGCCCACTTCTGCAAACGGGAAGCCGCTCATCGTGAATAATTGCATTTTCTCTGTACAGCTGCTGCCCAAACTGATTGCTTTTACAACAGGTTCGGATACGGCTGCCTTTTTGAAAGGCATGGAAGATGGCTCCCTTGGATACCATGCGATTATGGACCGACATGATCGCTTCGAGAGGCTCTTTAGCTCCCTCTATGAACAAAATGCCATGCACGGCAGCGGTTCTGCCGTTTATCTGCACACGCTGCTGCTGCAGCTGATCATTGAGTTCAGCCGTGTCATTGAACATCCGCATACGATGCCTTCGGCGCCGCAGCACCATTCCTTTCAGGATGTCCTTCAATACGTGGAAGTGCAGTACATGCATGAGCTCACTTTGACGCAGCTTGCACATATCAGCGGATTCAGCGAGCGCCATTTGCAGCGGCTGTTCCGCCGATATACAGGCCAGAGCTGGCATCATTATTTGCAAACCGTACGGATTCGAATGAGCCGCGAGCTGCTGCGCACCACCTCGGACAAAATCAGTACGATTGCCGAGAAGGTCGGTTATAAGGATATGCATTCTTTTCACTCCGTGTTTAAACGAAATACAGGACTCACGCCTGGTCAATACCGGAGCGATGTTCAGCATTCATAAACGATGGGACTCTCCGGCAAATAATGAAAGCATGATGATCCTTATATCTCGGATTATCATGCTATAGAATGTACTTTGATGATTTCGATGAACGTTATTCATTTCCCTTGATAGAGCTTTTATCACGGAGGGAAGCCATTGAAATTACTGCGATTCCAATCAATAGAACGGAGCTCAGAATACCAACGACTTGAAATCCGGATGCAAATGCCGCTTGAGCTAACATTCGGATCTCATCGGCAAGCGCTGTAGGTAGCTGTTCCGCTGCATTCATAGCAGCAGCCAATGTATCACTGGCCGATTCTGCCGCTTCATTCGGAATACCGTCAGGAACATCCATCCGATTGCGATAAATGACTGTACCTATACTCCCCATCACAGCGATACCAAGTGCCATCCCAAGCTCGCCGCTTGTTTCCGACAAGGAAGATGCTGCTCCCGCCTTCTCTGGCGGTGCTGATCCGATAATTAGGTCCATGCTTAAGACTTGAAGAGGACCCACTCCCATCAGCAGAAGAACGCTGCCGAGGATGGGGATTAACATTCCCCATGACGTATCTGTCCATATGACCATGAGATAACCGACTGATGAAATCAATAAACCGGAGGCGATGAGATGTGATGAGGGAAACCTTCGTGCTAACATCGGCGCTGCCAATATACCAATAATGCTGCCGGCGGCATAAGGCATCATCCACAGACCTGCTTCCACCGGAGGAAGTCCTTCCACCATCTGCAAATACTGAGTAAACAGAAAGACAAATCCCCCACCGATCAACGAACCCATCAGCATCATTATGAGCGACCAGCTAAACCCACGGTATGCGAACAATCCCAAGTCGAGCAGCGGATCTTTCAGCCTTTTTTGCCGTCTGACAAACCAATAGCCGATACTGAGACCAATGATCGATAATAGCGCTGCTAGGAAACTGATTCCTTCCTTGGCCATGTCCTTAAGACCGTAAATCAAGGGAAGAAGCGAGCCAAACGACAATATAACGCTAATGGGGTCCAGCTTCTTGGATTCAGAATTGCGGTATTCAGGCAGGAGCCACGGCCCCGTCACAAGCAGGAGCAGCATGACGGGAACGCCAAGCAGGAATACCGAGCCCCACCAAAAATATTCAAGCAGTATTCCTCCCACGGCCGGGCCGATCACAGCTCCGCTTGAGAAGCAAACCATCCACACGCTAATAGCTGTCGCCCTTTGCTTTGAATCCTTAAACATATTACTGATCAGTGCAAGCGTAGATGGCATCAAGGTAGCGCCGGATATACCGAGCAGTGCACGGGTGACAATCAGCATGCCAGCACTGGTGGAGAACGCGGCCACGATCGAGGCAGCGCCAAATGCAAAGGCGCCAATTAGAAGTAGTTTTCTCCTTCCGATCCGATCACCGAGCGTCCCCATTGTAATCAAAAACCCGGCAATCATGAAGCCGTATATGTCAAGAATCCATAGCTGCTGCGCACTGCTCGGCTTAAGATCCGCAGCCAAATGCGGAAGAGCCAAATGCAGCATCGTGAAATCAAGGGCTAATAGCAATGTGGGCAAACTGAGCACCATCAGTCCGATCCACTCCCGCGGTCCCGCACGTGAAGCCCGTTCGTCATTCATGATCATTCCTCCTTCATTCTTTTCTTATCATTTGAAGTATTTTGCGTGCTCTTCCGCCCACTCGGCAAACGTTCTTGCAGGACGTCCTGTGATCTGTTCAACCTTTTGATTGACGGTATATGCTTCGATCGGTGGATTCTTGTACCAGTTGATGACGTAATCGATGACACCCTCATCGACTCCAAGTTCGGCCATTCGTTTACGCTCCTGTTCTTCGGTTAACTGAATAAACTTTACAGCTTTACCGATATAGTGACTAAGAATCTGCACCTTGTCAGGAACCGTTAGCGCCTCGGGACCGGTCAGGGGATAAATTTTGCCCACATGAACGTCCTCCGACAGGACCGCTGCAGCCACCCGTCCGATATCCTGCTCATGAATCGAAGCATTTAACGAATCACCAAACATATCGCGTACTACACCCTCTGTTCGTATCGATTCTCTCCAGTTCATAACATTGGACATGTAATCGACCGGCTGCAGCTGTGTCCATTCCAGATAACTCGATTCTAGTGCTTCCTCCACCGTCCCTTTCTTTCCGTCCCACAATACGCTGACGCGCTTTACTCCGGCAGCCTCCGCGATTCGAATAATCTCCTCCCCTGTCGTAAGCGGGACGTAGCCTGCTCCTGTCGTGATTAAATGGAGGCCGGTCACACCCCGTAAAGCTGGAACCAGCGAGTCGGGCTTACTCAGATCACCGGCAACCACTTCTACGCCAGCAGGTAATGTGGCTGATGCCGGATAGCGGCTGAGCGCCTTGACGCGATGTCCAGTCTTAAGCAGCTCATTTACCACCTGTCGACCAACTTTTCCTGTCGCACCTGTAACTAATATGGTCATTGTTTATTCCTCCTTTTTAGCCATTGACGGTGTACTTCTGTTTCCCTATAGTTCCATTTAAACGCAATTCCAGACCGGTTACGTCCAGCCCTGGTCTAAATCAGCCATACAAAAAAGGCCTTACCCGAAGATAAGACCTGTCACTACGACCATAGTCTGAGGGTTATGTGTCGAACCAATGGTTCCTTATCGCGTACAAGGCCGCCTGGGTGCGATCCTGCACCTCCATTTTTCCCAGAATATGCGTGATATGCGTCTTTACCGTTTTCTCGGTAATATGTAGTTCTGCGGCGATTTCTTTGTTACTCCTGCCAAGCGTAATCTGTTCAAGTACATGCTGCTCACGAATAGTCAGAATGTCGATGCCTTTAACAGGCTCGGTATCTGTCGCCACATGGGCAATTAATTGATTCGTTACCTGAGGATGAAGCATGCGATTTCCGTTTACAGCAGCGATGATGGTTTCGACCAGCACTTTAGGCTCGATGTCCTTCAGTTGATATCCAATAGCTCCCGCTTTAATCGCCGGCAGAACCGAATCCCGATCGGCAAAACTGGTAAGAATGATAACTTTCGTATGCGGAAACTTGTTTGTGATTCGCTTCGTGGCTTCGACTCCGTCCATCTCAGGCATCTTCAGATCCATCAGGACCACATCAGGCTGCAGCTTCTCTACCTTATCCAGAGCCTCTAGCCCGTTAAGAGCTTGATCTACGATTTCGATCATGGGCTGTGTCTGCAGAAAATAGCGCAACCCTCTTAATACAACGAGATGATCATCAACAATTAGCACTTTAATCTTCATAAGTTCAAACCTCTTTCTTGGATAAAAACGGAACCATTACGGTCACCATCGTCCCTGTGCCTTCCTCGCTGCTTATACTTAAGGTTCCTTGTATTTCTGAAGCCCTCTCCCTCATGCTGGTAAGCCCAAGTGAATGCGGACAGAGTTCGGGCGATCCCGGGTTGAATCCTCGGCCTTGATCCGATATTTTCATATATAGAGTGAAGCCGTCCTGCTCCATTCGGATCCAGGCCCGGTTCGTACCCGCGTGTTTGCTGATATTGTTCAATGCCTCCTGCCCAATTCGATACAAGGACTCTTCCACCCGGTTCGTCAAAACAGGAATTTCCTTCATGATAAACGTCAGCTGTATGCCAAGTTTCTCGGCATAGTCCTTCAGCGAAGCCAATATCCCTTTGGCCTCACCGGAAGGTCGCAGCTGCCAAATTAACGTGCGCATTTCAGTGAGCGTTTCCTGGGCGAGCTGTCCAATATCGTGTATGGCCTCCGCCGTATGCGGATTCTCATGTAAGGTCGTCTCACGCAC
Source organism: Paenibacillus sp. QJM3NY_38 (assembly GCF_056173265.1). NCBI lineage: Bacteria > Bacillati > Bacillota > Bacilli > Caryophanales > Paenibacillaceae > Paenibacillus > Paenibacillus sp. QJM3NY_38. Next base: position 3,121,303 of record NZ_CM149665.1, on the reverse strand, counting down.
GCCTTGGGCAAGCAGTGAAAGAGAGAACAGCTTTTGATTGACGGAATCATGTAGATCCCGTGCCAAACGGTTCCTCTCTTCAACCAACAATAAATCCTGCCACTCGTAATATAAACATATCTTTTCAATGGCCAATGATATATGCTCCGCCAGCACCTCTAAGATTTCAACCTCCAGCTCAGAGAAGGGCTCACTCTCACGGCCAATAAAGAGCACCCCCATCGTCTCATAGGTTTGAAAAATACGCTCAAGATGTTTTAATGGTATCGCCGCCGTATACGTATGGGGCTGAACGCCGGGAAGCACCCGGACCAGGCCTTCTTGCACCACTACGTTTTGATCCTCATATGCCCGTTGCACGATTCCTGACTTTCGTGCGGTCTTATGGGCAGCCTTTCGTACCAGCTCCTTGCAGCGATGCGTCACTTCATTCTGACGGACCGTACGAAGATACAAGTTGTCATCGTCAGACGTAATCATGGCAACAGTCGGCCAGCCAAATGCATCAGCAAGCTCCTCCACAATCGCCACAAGCATTCTCTTCATATCGTTAATTTTCCATAGATATCTGGTTACTTTGCTTGCCTTGGCATAATAATCGACGATGAAACGGGCTATGCTGTCCACCGCCTGTTTCTCCCTTTGCTCCGACAGTTTTGTTCGCTCGACCGCCGTTCCAATCTGATAGGCAACGGATTGTAGCAACGCAAGTTCTCCCTCGCTAAAATGCTCTTTACCCGGCGAACCCACATTCAGCAGCCCCAGCCGTTTACCTTGAACCGTGAGGGGAATCGTAGCATGATGGGTCAGATTGCGAGTTTCTCCCCAGCACTCCTTTTTGGCATTATGCAGTCGTTCACATTCAATAATCGTAACCGGTTCATTTAAATTTCCTGCCCAATACAAGCGCAAGCATAGGCAGTCTCCGCATCGCATCGGTTTTTTGTTATCCCGTGATAAAGCAGGCGGAAGGTTGACATCGGCTATTTGATCATAATGTGGTTGATCCCCGATCAGAAAAAGCCATCCTGTCTCAAGCTGGGTTAAATCCAGCAATTTTTCGAGTGTCGTTTGCAGCATTTGCTTCATATCGTTGCTCTGGTTCAAATTTTCCGCTATTGTCTTCAGAATGAGCAATTCTTCAACGTATTGGTCTTTATCACATAACATCAGGCTCACTCCATCCCCTACCCATAAGTGAAATATCCATCGGTTAGCAGGTTACACACACGCAGCATATTACCCAAGCTCTTTCTCCAGAAGCACTTCATCCTCCCGCTTATAACCTGATTTCTCATAAACTCCGATGGCTTGGTGATTATCATGACCCGTAAGCACCTTAATGGTCTTCACCCCACGCGCAATCAATTGATCCTCCAGAAAAACGAGCAGCATTCCTGCCAGCCCCTGTCTTCTTGCCCGCTCCTGAATGTACATTTCCGTTATCTCGCCAACAAGCTCCCGGTAACAGAAGGATTGGAAGGACTGAGCACAGGCAAATCCAACAGGGTCATCGCCTAAATAGGCTATGGCCACAATTTCACCCGATTGTTTTAAGCGATGTTCAGCTTCCTCCAGCGGCATTAACACTTCATTAAACTCCCAGTTTAACCGGACCAGGACGGATGCGTCCGAATGAGAGGCCAAGCGGATGTGTCTCTCTTTTTTCATAAAACTTCCTCCATTCGCAGAGTAGGTGCAGGTGGTCCTTTTACTCGCCAGTATACCATCTTTATCCAGTCTGAGACTCCCTTTTCCTATCATAAAAAAAAGATCCTGCCGCGTAAACAGCAAGGACCTTGTCAACTCAAACGATATTAAACTGTAGTAACCGAGAACATCAGGCCGCAATAAATGAACACAACGGCGCCTAGCCCGCATAACAACGCGCCTGCCGCGGCCCGGTTTCTGCGAAATACGTTCACGACGTTCCACAGAAGCGCTAGCCCGAGACAGAGGCTAAGGAATCCTATCCAACTCCACGTGAAAGCCAGTTCACCGATCGTAAACCCGGGATGGAACCAAACAAAAGTTGCTGCAGGGCCATACAAGGCCAATGTATCAATGACCTCATGCGGAGCAGGCTGCTGGTTCATGTATCCGGTGACGATATAAATCAACCAGATCAGAACTCCCTCACTTCGTGCCCATGCCACCGGTTGATAACCGGAATCTCGGCGCAGCTTGCGCTTGACGAGATGACCGTTTACAAACGCGAATACCAACAGCGGCAGAATGAGAATATGCTTAACCAGCAGAGCCTGACCATATGACAGCGTCCAGCTGTTTATCGGCTCCGGCGTCACGGCCGTCATCAAGAATAATCCCGATCCGATAACAATGATGACACAGATGATCGCTGTTGGATGGAACCATCTAAGAAACGCACTCCAGCGGCTCTGATCCGTACTGAACCATCCTGTTATCAGCAACGTTCCCGTCCATATGGCCATCGCTGTAAAATGGCCGAAGAATGCAAGCTGTCCTGCGCTTTCGAACAGGGATGCAGCGTGATTAAACGAGGACATGGCCACCGCAATGCCCAGCAAGGCAACGGGCATAAGCCAGCGTAATACGGAACCCGGCTTCCGGCGGACAAGCATGGTCAGAATCGCCAACAGGATCGAGAGAACCAGAATCCAGGCGTAACGCTCACCCTCACTGAACTTGAACATGATGCTGTTAAAGGACTTCCAGAACCCGATATCATCCTTGAAGAACATCATGATCTGCAGCAGCGGCACAAATCCAAATACGATGATAGCCCCTGCCGCCACCGGGCCAAGCCAGGCCGGAACCGAAATGTCCGGCTTATATGCTTTCGGTACGAGGGACAGTACCGTGATGCCTGCCAGAATGGCGTAGGCTACATATAGAAACGGCTCACTTAACCAATAGTAAGACATTTATTTTTTCTTCCGTGAGGCTCGAATTCCAAAATATCCTGCGACAAATGCTACTATCACGATGACGACGATCCACACGGTTGAACCGCTGCCTGCCGTTTGTTCGGGAGCCGAAGTGTTGTCTGCCTGCTGATCCTGGCCAGCCGTTTGATCCGTGTTGTCCGCAGCGGTATCCTCCGCATGTGTTGCTTCATCCTGTGTATTTGCTGTATCCTCAGGCGTTTCTTCGGTATCTGCCGGTGTCTCCGGAGTGGCTTCCGCTTCCGGGGCATCTACTTCGAAGGCGTACGTCCCGTCCACGGGATGTCCATCGCCGCCCACAATTTTCCATTCAACCGTGTAGGAGCCGGATGGTAGTGGTGCAGCCAGCGTCCCCAGCATGGTATTTTGATTGATCTTGACTTCTGCTACTTCAACCGATTCGCCTTGCGCATTCTTTATCTTGAGCGTGCTCAAGTTTTCATCGATATTTTCATTAAATGACAGGCTTACTTCCTGCACGCTTTCCGTCAGCTTGGCATCCGCCGCGGGCGTACTGGTTTCCAGCTTGGAATGGGCCCACGTTGCAGTCGGGAATACCAGTATTAGCAGCAGACCCAGGGTCAGCAAGACTGAAGTTTTCACATGTTTCAACACGCATATCTCCTCCAAACCATTTATCTCAAATTTGAATCTTCCTCATCATAACAAAGACATTCTGACAATGCTAATGAGTATATTGTGAACAATGACCCACTGCTATTTCACACAAAAAAGGGAGTGCCGCATATCACGCGACATCCCCAGTTCGTTTCACAGATTCTATGATGCTAACCTCTCTCATACCAATAGCCGGGTATCCCTTTGGTCAGCCGCAGCAAGGCTTCGAGGTAATAGTAATCGCCCCAGATCATATAATCATCCGGTCCCGCACCGCCTCTGACGTAATAGGAACCATGCTTGATTAAGCCTTCCTCTGCTGCTTCACCGATGGTAGAATATTGGTTTACGAGAGATATCATCGACTTCTCAACGGCTTCTGTCAATAGCCCTTTATTGTCATCTTCTCCGTCCAGATGCTCCAATATCTCCAGCATGCCGCACGCCGCAATGGCGGAGGCGGAGCTGTCGCGAGGTGTACCCTCTTCAATCGGAACGTCAAAATCCCAATACGCAACATGATCCTCCGGCAAGTATTCAATAAAGAAACGAGCGGCGCGTAAAGCCGTATCCAAATATTTCGGATCACGGGTATAGCGGTATGAGAGCGCAAATCCGTAGATGGCCCATGCCTGGCCGCGCGTCCATGTTGATCCGTCATGATATCCTTGATGCGTTCCTCCTCGGATGGGGGTCCCATCCTCCGGATTGAAGTAAAAGGTATGATACGACGAATCATCACCCCGCATTAAGTAGCGTTGACTCTTGTCCGCGTGCGCTACGGCCACGCGCTTGTATCGCTCATCACCCGTCTGATCATATGCCCAATACAGCAGCGGAATGTTCATCATGCAATCGATAATAATGCGACCGCCGTTCTTCTCGTCGCCTTTCCGGCCCCAGGCCTGAATATACTGTCCCTCTTCCCGCCAGCGCAGCATCAGATGGTCCGCTGCTTTCAAAGCAAGCTGTTTGCCTTCTTCATGCTCATCCACAATCCACGCGGCCAGTGCAGAGGGAAGATACAGAAATCCGATATCGTGATGGTCCAGATGCCGCTGTTCCTGCAGGCGTTGCTTATAATCCTCCAAGTGTGCTATTGCCGTTTCCTTAAACAGGGGGTCTTTCGTGTATTCATAACACAGCCAGATCATCCCGGTGTAGAATCCTTCAATCCAGTCATTGCTTTCTCCCCACTCGTAACGCTTCTCTTCCGTGATGTGAGGAAACTTCATCGGAAATTGACCGATATTCCGCTTGGTTTTTTCTACCGCATCCATAATGGCTTGCTCCCACATGAGTCAACTGCCTCCTTATTCTTTAATGGCTCCGATCATGACGCCTTTCACGAAATATTTCTGCAGGAATGGATATAGAAACAAAATCGGCAGCGTAGCCACCATAATCGTTGCATACTTAATGGTTTCGCCAACCGGCATCCTATCTCCCCCTCCTACCGAGGTCATCATGCTGCTGGTATCGTTCTGGATCAGAATTTCGCGCAGGATGAGCTGAAGCGGAAACAAGTCCCGGTCCCTTAAATAGATGAGGGCGTCAAACCATTTATTCCAATGCCACACCCCGTAAAAGAGCACCATGACGGCAATGACCGGCAGCGATAACGGGATGATGATCCGGAACAGAATGGTCCAATCGCTGGCTCCGTCGATCCGCGCGGATTCCTCGAGCGCATCGGGTACTCCTTGAAATGCCGTTCGCATAATAATCAAGTTCCATGTCGTCATGGCGCTTGGAATAATCAATGCCCAGTACGTATCGAGCAGACCCATATTTTTCACGAGCAGGTATTTCGGAATGAGCCCGCCGTCAAAAAACATCGTCATTACGATCAGCATCATGATGGTGCCCTTCCACATCACATTTTTCCTGGATAAGCCATAGGCTCCGAGAGCCGTCATCAGAATGTTCAGCGTCGTGCCGACCACCACATAAAATATCGTGTTCAGGTAACTTCGGATAATATTGGGGTTCTCAAATACCATACGATAGGAATCCAGCGAGAAGCCCTTGGGCCACAACAGGATTCCCCGGTGCTGAACGAAATCAGCCGGCGTGCTGATTGAAGCAAACAATACGTAGAGAAACGGGTATAACGTGACGATCGATAACAAGCACAAGAGAATGACATTCGCAGAATCAAACAGGACTTCACTGACAGATTTTGAAGTTCGCATAGATGCCCCCCTTTCTACCACAGCTTCGTATCCGTAAACCGCTTGCTGAGATAATTGGCTCCAATGAGCAGCATAAAGTTAATCATGGAATTAAACATGCCGACGGCGGCACTAAAGCTGTAGCTTGCTTCCAGAATCCCCTTACGGTAGACATAGGTACCGATTACGTCGGCCGTCTCATAGGTAACCGGATTGTACATAATCAGGATCTTCTCATCCTGCAGCGCCATAAAGGAACCAATCCGCAGGATGAGCAGAATGATGACCGTTGGCAGGATGCCAGGCAGCGTAATTTGAAGCATCTGCTTCCAGCGGCCGGCACCGTCCACTTTAGCCGCTTCATAAAGGGACGGATCGATATTGGAAATAGCTGCGAGATATATAATGGAGCCCCAACCGACCCCCTGCCAGATCGCAGATGAGGTATATATGGTGCGGAACCATTCCGGCAGCCGCATGAATGATATCGGTTTGCCGCCGAAGTAGGTGATGATATGATTAATCAGCCCGTCTACCGACAAGAAATCCACCAGCATCCCGACAACCACAACGACAGATATGAAATGGGGAATATACGTAATGGATTGTACCGTCCGCTTAAATATGCGATGTCGTACCTCATTCAGCATTAACGCCAGCACGATGGATGCGGGAAAAACAAATATGAGATCGTACGCGCCCAGTATAATGGTATTGGTAACCACTCGTTCAAAGAAAAATCCGTTAAAGAATTCGCTGAAGTGTTGAAATCCGACCCACGGGCTATTCCATATGCCGAGCCCTGCCGAAAAGTTCTTGAACGCAATCTGCAGGCCATATAACGGTCCGTAGTGAAACACGGCATAAAACGCCACAACCGGCAGCAGCATCAGGTAAATCGTGGAGTTTCGGCGAAAGTCCTTCGCAGCTCTTGCGCTAAACCTCTCTGGCTTGCTCTGTATCGTAACGCGGTTTGTCTCTTCCTTAAGCTGCACCGTATGCCCTCCTCTGACAAAAAATCATTCACAGTTAGAGGGAGAATCCCGTCGAGGTCTCTCCCTCTTCATGCGCCTACAACTTAACGGCTGTTGAAGCGGTCCAGCGCGGCTTGTTGAATCTGGAGCGCTTCCTCAATGCCCATACCCTGTACCGTTTGGACAAATTGGTCAAAACCGCTGATCGGCTCCACGCCCATAATGAATTTGTTGACCATTTCTTCGTAGTACGTATTAATATCGTTCATGATCGAGGCATAACGCGTGCTTTCTTCTGCCGTTGGGGAAATAATCGGCATCAAACGGTCATTCTCCGCATTCATCCATGTCTCAATAGCCGCTTTCTGCTGAGGCAGCGCGGAATACTGCTCGATGTATCGGCGATCCTGGACGAAAGGTCCCGAATAGCTGGCCAGGTTGTATTTTGACATCGCCTGGGTGATCGACAGCCCATCTGGATTTTTCATCACTTCATCGGTATAAGTCGGGTATCCGTCCTTCATCTCGTAGCTGACTCCCTCAACTCCGAAATTAAACAGCATATGTCCTTCTTCCCCATATTTGTAATCGAGCCATTTCACCGTTTCCGCCGGGAACTTGTTCGCTTTGGTCACAGCTGCCCCAAATCCGTTGAACGGCGAATCCTTCTGTCCAAGGATCGGTTTATCCCCCTTATTCAGGACAACGTTCGGAGCGCCCACCAGTTCTACATCCGGATTGCTTTTTATCATGAGCTCGGAATAGCGGCCGAGGCTGCTGCCCATGTAACCGGAGAAGGCACCCACTTGATTGTTGGTCACTTTGGCATCTTTAAGCGTGCCGTCCGTTGCCGCGTAATCCTGATCGATCAGGCCTTCCGCATACCATTTGCTCATCGTTTCCAAATAAGATTTGAATTCCGGTTGGATGGGTCCATACTGGACCTTTCCATCCACCTGATAAAATCCGGTTGTAACTCCCCACGCGCCGACAAATGCATGATTGATGGCCGTCATATCTGCCTCCTGGCCAGCCGGCGGATGCTGGAACTTCACTTTGGTGCCTGTCGTTTTTTCCAATTCCTGATATGCGGCAATCCCGTTCATATCCTGCATCGTTGCTGAAGCATTGGCATTCAGCGATACCCAATAGGTCAACTGTTCAGGATATTCCGGGTCACCACCAGTGGCCACGCCTGTTCCTTCCTTACCTTTTTCCCCGGCAGGCTCCTCGGCCCCCGAGCTTTTTCCGCTGCATCCGGCAATCATAGCCACAATCAGCATAAAGATCGCAAGTCTCATAACACGTTTCCGGTTTGTCTTCAAATCACGACGCCTCCCTTTTTCCCTAGTGAATGATCATTCGATAAGATTAGGCTTAGGTGGTTCCAACCAGCCCGCCCTGTTCAAATCGTAACTCTGAAGCGCTTACATCGTATACCGTACAGTTTCAACATGCATAAACAGGGATTAAGAATTGAGATGATCATTTCTTAAGGTCGATGATAGGGAATGCAGGGTTTCCTTGTATTTTCCCGGGGTGATCCCTTCGTATTTCTTGAACACCCGGATAAAACCGACGTCACTGGTATAACCGACGGAACGGGCAATGTGCGAAATCGTGTTTTTGGCATCCCGCATCATTTCCTTGGAGCGTTCGATCCGAATCTTGGCCAGGTAATCCGTGAGATTGGTGCCGCTGTTTTTCTTGAAGAAAGCCGACAGATACGGCGGCGTAATATCAAATTGCTCGGCAATGGAAGCCAGACTGATCATTGCATCGTCGTGATGATCCGCAATGTAACTCTTGATTTTCTCAAGCAGCAGCGAAGAGGAATCACCCCTTTGATCTTTTACGTAGAGGCAAACCTTGCCGAACATCCATTTCACTTCCCGGTAGAGCTCCTCAACCGTGCTCCCCTCCGTAATTTCTTCAAGCGTTTTGCCTGACTCGCCGAATATATCCTCGTACTTCAAATTCAAAGCATTCAGCAGCTTGAACATCGTACTGAGCAGGTTAGCGAACATGAGTCTGCCGAGCTCAGGTGAGATGGATTGCCCGTTGAAGTTATTGTGGTACAGACACTGGATGATATCTTGCGCCTTATCCGTATCCCCGCTTTTCATGGCGTTAATGAGCTGGATTTCCGTCTCAATGGGAAAATCATAATACACCTCCGTTTTCTGTTTCATTTCCTCGTACAATAAAATCGGTTTATACGCAGTAAAAATGGAATATTCCAAAGCCTTCAAGCTTTCGGTGTAACCGCTCGCCAAACATCCAAGACCTGTACGGATTTCGCTAATCCCGATCGTGATATCGGATTTAAAGCGCTGTTCAATCACCAGCTTCACTTGCTCTGCCCAATCGTACAGCTGGTCTGCCTTATCATGCAGCGGTTCCGGCATGTTTAGAATAATGGCAACCAGGTTCTTCTCCAGCTCCACGGAATATGCGGTAAAGGGATGAATTTCTTCCGCCACCTTCCCGGTGACAAAACGGATCAGGGCCCATTCGCTTTCCCGCTCATTATGTATGAACCCGCTGGCATCCCTCAGCTCGATCAAGGCAACGGCAAAACTCGAATACGGGAACGAGATCCCCATGAAATCCAGAGCATGATCGGACATATCCGCCGTATCCACGTTTCCTTTCAATAAACGCTGCAAAAAGTTGGACCGAATCACCGGTGTTTGCCTGGACAATTGCTCCTTCATCTCCGTCTGCTTACCGAAGGAATCCGCCATCGTCGATTTGATAAAATCATATTCGTTACGTACCTTACCCTCCTTAGCCGGATGAGATTGCCGGATGAAACGGATAATGTCACGCAAAGGGAAGTACGCGCGGTAGGTCATGAACGCACAGGCCGCAATCCCGGCAACAAGACAGATAGCCAGAACGCCGACGGCCATTCGCTTGACCATATAGACCTTTTCCATAAACGCTTTTTCCGGCACGGCCGATACATATTCCCACCCGCTCCGGGCAGATCTTGTCGATACCGTCATCACTCGCGGATTATCCGCGGTTTTACCCGTACTGTGAACCTCGGATTCACCGGCACTCAGAATCACTTGGCCGCTGGCATCCTTGATGTAAATGGTTCCGTGGTTTGTTTTCACAATCTCATCAAGCAATCCTGCGATCTGCCTCTCCTCAATCAGCATAACAAGGGCGCCTTTGGGATTGGCCTTTTCGCCAAATGGAAGCGTTTGCATATATGTGAGCATGCGTTTCTGATTTAACCCTTTGCCAACTTCAGTCACGGGCAAATACCGGTTAAAGTGGATACCGTGCAGAATATCTGCTTGATATTGTTGATAGGTTAATTTTTCATATCCGTATATATCGGAAAACAAGACACGAGACGTTGTCTTTAAGGAGGGACTAAGAACCGTATCGCTCTCCCGTAAATATACGTAAAAATCGGTGATAAAACTGCTGCTGTTACGGTATCGCTGCATTTCCTGCATAAAAGTGTAGTAATTGTAGTTCTCGGTACCATTTTGAGGGGAGCTTGCCTTTAGCAGCGCATCCAGCCGCGGATGCGAAGTGATGTTCCGGGAAATCAGATGCATTTCATCCAATCGGCTGTCCACCACCTGCTTCGCCTGCTCGATCAGTGCCATGTTGGAGTTGTTGGCATTTTCGATCATAATCCGCTCGATTTGCGTATACAGTCCCCAGAACACGATGACCGGGATCAGCAGTATCACAAGATAGGACATGAGCAGTGTAACGAACACGGACACTCGATTGGAACGTTCATTTTTTGCACTAGTTGTCGTCAATTTCCTCATACCCTCATTCCTTCCCATTCTTTAGATGTGACCTTCTTCATACTTACATTAATTACATCATACTGTTTTTATTTATCATGAACAGGTTTTCTTCAAAAATGTTAATGCATCACGAATTTGTATCATACTCGAACGCTGCGGCTTCCTCTACGATGGAAGTGTTCCGGTTTCATGGCCGGAAATCGATATCAGACGGGAGGGAATCGATGTGAAACGAATGGCTCTGATCATGCTTATGCTGATTACGGGGATTCATGGCTTTTTGCCGCCCCCATCGGCATGGGCAGAGGGCGAACGAGATCAGGTACAGGAGGGTTTGCTTGTGAACAGCGGATTTGAGGCTACGGAGGCGGGGGCCAGTTGGTCAGGGGGAATCAAGCCGGCAAATTGGGGGCAGTGGCTTCCAACAGGCACGCCCATATTGGGAGTAGACTCGGAAATATTCAAATCCGGGAAACAATCGGTCAGCATCGAAGGTCCCACAGGAACGGCCAGTCGGGCAGCCATAACCCAGTCCATCCCGGTAGAGGTCGGGAAAACGTATCGGATCAGCGGCTGGGTCAAAACGGAGGCCGTCAGCAATGCCGCGCTCATCCGATATCAGATGAAGCGAACCGGCACCAGCAATGTGCTGGTCCATGTCGGAACGCTCAAAGGCACCCAAGACTGGACGTATATGGAGAAGCTGTTCACCGTTCCGGAAAATGCCGCCTCACCGCCCTTATTGACCGTTGAGCTGTTTCTGGAAACCGGAACGGGTAAAGCTTGGTTTGACGATGTGCTGGTTGAGGAGCCGCTTCAATCCATCGCGATCGAACCGGATGTGGCTTATCTGAATACGGGCGAGACCCTAACGCCTTCCGTACGTTATGAGCCGAGTTCGTCGCCTCCCCCTCAGCTGCAGTGGTCTGCATCCAATCGGGAAGTCGTGGAAGTGACGGATCAAGGTGACGTAACCGGCCTTTCCACAGGACTCGCAACCGTAACCGCAGCGACATATGACGGTGCTCATACCTCCTCGATGGCGGTCAGCGTCAATGCGCCGGACACCTTGCAGGTGGACGCTTACGAAGGCGAGACGACGCAAGGTCAAGCTTTGCTCGGGCAATTGTCCGCGCTCGACAGCAGCGGTGCCGACCTTACGTATCTCCTCATCTCCCAGCCTGCGCATGGCGTGGTCACCGTAAAGGAGAACGGCAGCTTTACCTACTATCCCGACAGCGGCTTTAACGGTGCGGACCGCTTCCAGTTTGCTGCCCTGCAGGCTGATACGGGCGGCGCCAAATTCGGCCAGGGCACGATCGACGTTACCCCTGTGAATGCTGCTCCTTTGCTGGATTTGGAATGGGGTTATACGACGATGAATACTTCCCTTTCCGGCCAATTCAAGAAAGCGGAGGATCCGGATGGAGATCCGATCGCATGGAAACTTGAAGCATCGCCAGCACATGGCACGGTTCAAGTGGATGCCGGGGGAACTTATCGATATGCTCCCAATGAAGACTATCTCGGGTACGACCGTTTTCGCGTATCGGCTGAAGATGGACGTGGCGGACGTACGGAGAGCGATATGCTGGTCTTTGTCGGGCCGACGGCAGATCGAATTTCGGAATCGCTTCACCTTCATGCCTCATCCGGCCGCTCCCATCCGCGCCTTCTCGCATCCCCGGACGATCTGAACCGCTCCAAGCAATTGCTGGCAAGCGGAGACCGTTATATGACGGAGTGGATGGAGCTCTTGAGAAATCAAGCGGACCCCGTCCTAGCGACTACGCCTCTAACCTACCAACCTAATGGCGGCAATGCCTACATGCTGCGCGATCGCTTGATTCCGACCGCGCTCATGTACCGCTTGACCGGGGAATCCCGATATGCCGAACGCGCATGGCAGGAGCTGGAGGCCATGACGCATTACCCCGATTGGGGCGGCAGAACCAACAACATCCTTGCCTTGTCCGAATTGTCTTTTGCCGTTGCGCTGGCCTACGATTGGATATACGACGATTTGAATGAAGCTCAGCGATCTCAATTGAATACGGCGATTCGGGATCATGCTCTAGCTGTCGCGCTCGATTGGTATCGGGGTGAATTCCGCCATAACGGGGAGCACAATAACATTAACCTGGTAGACAACGGCGGCCTTGGCCTGCTTGCGTTAACCGTTGCGGATGAGCCTGAGACCGGGGAACAGGCGCTCGAAGTCATCCAGAGCACGTTTCAGAAGCTGCAATATGCGCTTCGTCACTATACCGAGGACGGTTCTTGGCCGGAGGGTCCTGCTTATTGGCATTATGGAGGCCAATACTTGGCCATGTATATTCAAGGCTTGAATAAAAGCCTGGGTACCGATTATGGGCTTTCCCTGCTGCCGGGATACGAGGCATCGGGCGCATATCCGTATCATTTGCTCGGCGAAGGCGGGGTGTTCAATTTTTATGATGGCGGCGTCAGCTACAACATGTATGAATCCTTATGGTTCGCCTCGTTCTTCGACAAACCTGAATACGCCTGGTTTATTGGCGATCTCTATGAGCGGAAGGGCTACTTCCACCCTCTCTATCTGGTGTTTTATGAACCCGGCATGTTCGAAACGGCTCCGACGGAGCTGGATCGTTTCTTCACCGGGATTGAATCGGCCTCCATGCGAAGCGCCTGGGACGATCCTTATGCCTTGTTTGCTTCCATGAAAGGCGTTAACGAAACGATGCGAAGCCATAACGATCTGGATGGCGGTACTTTCGTTTTTGACGCACTGGGCGTAAGGTGGGCATCCGATCTGGGGAACGAATCCTACAGCTTGCCCGGCTTCTGGGATTACAATTATAATCGCTGGACGTATTACCGCAAAAAAACCGAGGGACATAATACCATCGTCATCAATCCGGTCGAAAATCCGATTGTACAGCAAGAGCCTTACGGCACAGCCGTTACGATAAAAAAGGAATCGAAGCCAAGAGGAGCCTATACGATTCTGGATATGACCGACCTTTACCGGAAAGACGCAGGCGAGATGTTAAGAGGAATGAAACTCTCTGCCGACAGGCGCGAGCTGGTCGTCCAGGATGAGATGAAACTGAAGCGCCCTTCAGAGCTGTATTGGTTCATGCACACCGAAGCGGATGTGGAGATCGTGGAAAATGGACGCGCCGCCATTCTTTCACAACTGGATAAGCGGCTGTATGTTGAGCTGGCCGAAGGACCGGCCGGTGCCCGGTTCTCCGTCATGGATGCAGCGCCGCTGGCCACCTCCCCGAATCCGGATGGGCAATCCAGCAACGAAGGCATGCGCAAGCTGACCATACACCTGGAGCACGTCCAGGATGTACGGTTGTCCGTTCGCATGGTTCCTTTATACGCAAGCGATCCCATACCTCCAGCGGAGACGGAGTATACTCCCCTGCTGGAATGGACCATACCTGACGGCGATCTGCCCGAACCGGCAGCCCGACCTATGGCTAACCGTCTATTCATGGACGGAATACCGCTCCATGGGTTCCGTCCAGAAATCACGTATTATGAAGTCGGACTTCCGTTTGATGCTCCCTCTCCGCCTGTGATGACGGCCGAAGCGGAGCATGCCGTATCCATTGACCAGGCAGATACGATTCCGGGTACGGCCACGATCGTCATTCAGAACGACGCTCATCCGAATCTGAGCAATCGATATACCATCCAATTCACCCGGAATCCGGCCATAGGCGAACCGCCGAACCATCTAAAATATCTGGTGCAGCATGTTACCGCCAGCGCCGTTCCCGAATCGGCGAACATTCCGGAACATACCGTCGACGGCAAACTGAGCACTCGCTGGTCCGCGCCGGGTACGGAATACGTACAGCTTGACCTGGGGGAGCCGAAGCCTGTGGGGGCTGTATCGCTGGCCATATATTTAGGGGATACCCGCAAAAACCTGTTCGATGTTCTCGCCTCCGTCGATGGCGAGGAATGGTCGACCATCTACGAGAATGGGCTGACTTCAGGTACGACTGTGCAGCCTGAAACTTTTCTTGTGGAGCAAACGACTGCCCGATATATTCGGATATTGGGCAAAGGAAATAATGCCAACCCGTGGAATAGCTTCACCGAAGTCGGCGTGTTCCCGCTAGCTCCGATCGTGATGCGCGTGGAAGCTTCGGATGAGCTCAAACTGGGCGAATCAGGACAAATCCAAGCATGGTACGGCTTCCCGGGCGGGAAGCGTGAGCAGGCGGAAGAGCTGACGTACACATCTGATGCTCCGGATATCATTCAAGTGAGTTCAACCGGACGAATGAAGGCGATTTCTCCAGGAAGCGCAGCGATCTCGGTTAAGGACCAGCGTTACGGATTCGTTGAAACGCTCCATGTCACGGCCGCATTCGATGGAAATGAGCCTTATCTCCGGCTGCTGGGTAAGGATCTAATGACTTCCAAGTCAACCCAGCAGCTTCGGGCGGAGCTTCTCCACCCGGATGGCCGCAAAGAATCGCTTGCCAAACTCAGCTATCGCAGCAGCAACCCCCATATCATCTCCGTTAACGCACAGGGAGTTGCCCGCGCGAATCAAAGCGGAATTGCCGTTGTCAGCGTAACCGACCGGACGAGCGGCAAGACGGATTCCATTGCCATAACCGTCCGTTAAGTCTAAGCGGTTGAGATATTCGCCACTGTTTTGCGAATACGGGTTATAACCAGGAAAGGATCGTCCCCGGGGGACGATCCTTTTTTATTGAATCCGAAACAAGTTAAGGCTCATATATCATTTTGCGGGTCATGCCGCCATCCACAACCAGATGGGCCCCCGTGACAAAATCATTATCCGGATCGGTAAAATAAAAGCAGGCTTTGGCGATATCAGCCGGGGTCCCTACCCGACCGGCTGGGTGCTGCTTATGGTCCGCTGTACGAAGCTCATCATAGTTTCCCGTTTCAATCCACCCCGGACTTATACAATTCACCCGGATTCCATCGGGCCCCAGGCTTACGGCCATGGCATGGCTCAACGCGACAATGGCACCTTTGGAAGCTGCATAAGCCTCCGAATTCGGCTCGGACATGATCGATCGCGTGGATGACATATTAACGATAGCCCCCCCATTCCCAGCCTTTTTCATATGTACCGCCGCTTCGCGCGTTGCCAAAAAGCAGCTTCGGGCATTCGTGTTGATCACGTCGTCCCAGTCTTCAACCGTAAGCTCATATGGCGACTTCCAACGGGAGACCCCGGCATTGTTAATCAAAATATCGATGGTGCCGGCATATTGGACGGCTTGGTTCATCAGGCGTTTAATATCTTCTTCCTTCCTTACATCGCAAAGGACGAAGACCGCGTTCAATCCTTGTTCCTTCAGGGCATTTGCCGCCAGGTTGCCCTGTTCTTCATGGACATCGCTTAATATCACTCGGGCTCCGCTTAGAGCATAAGCCTCAGCCAATCCGCGGCCAATCCCATGGGCAGAGCCCGTAATCACAACCGTTCTATCCAGAAATTTCATATGCAGCCCCTCCTTCTCCTTCATTATATACCACAGGAGAAGGCGGATATAATATTAAGCCCGTCTCTTATTTAGGATGGTCGTAACCGCGGACCACGCTAAGATTCGCTCTAGGGTGCCTAACGAACCCGTGGTACCGGGTTCCCTGGAAACGCAGCAGTCCCTCGTCTCCTTCCGCGCACATGCCGAATTCCTCTCCATTTACAACAAACTCCATGCGGTCTCCGCTCTCCACTTCAAATGTCAGATAATAGGTGGTACGAGTACGGCTCGACATCGTATCATCCGTCTGCTGCGTATGTTTCACTTCCGTGCGTTTGCTCACAATCTTGGAATCGACCGATAGCAAAGGCTGTCGGTTATTCTGACTCCATTGCAAGATTCCCTTACCGGCCGACAGCAAAATGATCCCGATGACGACGATGAAAAACACGGGCATAACGCTGCCGAAAAAATCGAACATCCAAACTGACCCCGATCCCATACGGCTCCCCCCTCCACCTTGTCTTGAAATATGTATATGCTTTATTTCGGACAATTTAACTCATAGCTCATGGAAAGTTTGATTGAAATTTTAAAGAACTTTTCCTTTTCTGGGAACACCAAAAAAGCCGATGTCTGCATTTAACCAGTCATCAGCTTCTTCGCGGGACTAGAACGTCCGCTTCCATTCGTATTCTTCATGATCATCATTGTCATCATTATTCAATCGTAAGCCAATCTCATCCATTTCATCGTTTCTTCTTGTCCTGTCATTTCATGCTCCTGTGGTGTCAGTTCCTGCTCATTCCAGCAAGCCAGACACTGCTCCTCGGTGTCGCATAAACATGCATCATCACAATGGTAGCAAAGGCGGAGGAAGTTTATCGTCATTTGATCGGTATGCATGAGGATCGTCCCCTTCTAAACAGTTTGGAGTATCTGATTACATCTTTATAGTAGCATACATGGAGATTTTTATTTGTGATTAATTTCACAATAAATACCGAAAAAAAGCTTTATCAAAACTGATAAAGTCGCAGTCGATAGAGCTTTTTTTAATCTGGTCTTTTTTATTGGCATATTCAAATCACGTATTCCGGCCGTAATTTATAGACCCTGCCAGGTTTCCCCGCCGTCACTGCTTTTCATTAGGCGCGATCGATTCTTGTCCGTTGTTTCAATCAGCATCCAACCGACATCAGACGATGTAAATTGCAGTTTCACCACGTTCGGATATTTGGCGAGATTATCGTTAAGAAGCTTGCTCCTCGGAAATGGCTTCCAGGTCTTGCCCATATCATTCGTATGATAAACAATACCGTTCACCATTCTCCACCCGTCATGAAGCCGGCGGAAAACAGGCTGAATGGAGCCCTTGCCGGTATCACCCGTCATGGGGAATGACACCAAATTCCATGATTTCCCCGTGTCGGCCGTAAAGTAACCCAAATAGCTTGCCTGATCATCCTTCACGCAGGTAACCGGTATATAAACTTCGCTTCCGTTGCTGCCTCTGCCCAGAAACTTGGGGGCGCCAGCAAAGATCGAACCGCACCGATCTAGCAGCTTGCTCTTGAATATCTGTCCGGAGGACTTCCACTTCTGGCCTCCATCACGGGTAATATACAGTTTGGAGGATTGCATTTCACGGATGGTCGCAAATCCGACAAGCGAATCCGTGAAGGTTAAGCCGATGATGGACCCTGTTCGTGGAATCACGCTGCCGGGAACACGGGATGTAGGATACTCCGTATTCTGCATGACCTCTTCCCATAACCCGCCATTATTGCTCGTTCGAAATAGCGACTTCTCCTCAGAGCCCCGGGATAGATCGCCTTTCGCCATAATCCATCCCTGCTGAGAGGAAACGAAGGACATGGCCGTGACGACACCCGTCTCCGGCAGCGAAGAAAGCTTCCAGGTGTCTCCCCCGTCCGTCGTATTGAGCAGGATCGTTTCGGCTGATCTCTGCTTGTTGCGTATAATCCAACCATGTTTCTTATCCGTAAACACAATGTCTTTCCCATACTCCAGCTTATCAACGAACTGTACATTGGAGGATGGAGAGATATCAACCCACGTTTCGCCATAATCCTGAGTCTGATACAGACGTAATTCCGTGTTCGTTATCCCCCAAGCAATCCCCGTTGACTCATTCAAGAGTTGGAAATCCGTCAACCGTGTATGTATCTGATATTTGCTTTTTTCCTCGGGTGCTTTCATCGCCGTATCCGGCGTTACTAGTGTAATGGTCTGACCTTCTTCTTCATCTTCAACCGATTCAGGAGGGCCTTCTACTGTAGAAGTTTGCTGTTGTTTTATCGGTTCTGAGGTACAGGCTGCTAACATGAATGCCATCATCATTAGCATACTGAGCCAGACTATAAAACGACTTGATCTCAAGAATTCTTCCTCCTCTTATTTCGATGTCATGCTGCAAGTCTGCTTTTTCGACATTATAACATATTCCGTCCAACAGAAATGTAAAGAACTGACTTGCAAAATTTACAATACTGTAGCTTTTTTGATAGTGTCAGTCTCATATGCATAAGGATGTTTTTATGATGGAAGACTATTGAGGTGTGTAATTTTAGCAATACAGTTGAATGTAAGGAGGTGAAATGTCATGGCTAAACCCGATAATCGCGAAGACAATGTAGAGCATCTGCAGCAGGCAGTCCAGAACACGATTGAGAACTACCGTGAAGCCGAAGATTATCTCGAGGAGTTTGGGGATGAGATTCCGGCAAGCGAGAAAGAACAGATTCAAGATCGCAATGCTCGTCGTGAAAAGAGTATTTCCGGCTTCCGGGAAGAGATCAAAGACGAAGCTGCTCATCAGCAAGGAGAATAATCACAGATCAACATAAAAACAGGAGGCGCATATAATGCGCCTCCTCAGGCTGTCGAGAAAGTCTCGACAGCTATTTTTTATACATTTAATTCAACACGACACCGCGTTAATATTATATAATATTAGTAAATAAACCGTTCGGAAGGGTGTTAAACATGTTGCGTTCTAACCGAGAAAAACAGCAGGCTTACGAGTTTGTTTCGATTGAAGAACTGGTCCCTCAAGATCATCTGCTCCGTAAAGTAGACAAGTATATCGATTTCTCTTTCATCGACGAAAAGGTCCGTCCGCTTTACTGTGCTGATAATGGGCGACCAGCCATCGATCCTGTCGTGTTATTTAAGATGATTTTCCTCGGTTATTTTTACGGCATCCGTTCGGAGCGTCAACTGGAACGCGAGATTCAGACGAATCTGGCATACCGTTGGTTTCTTGGTCTGGGATTGACCGACAAAGTTCCGGACCATACCACCATTAGCTGGAACCGACGGACTCGTTTCAAAGACACCCATATCTTTCAAGATATCTTCGATGAGATTGTGCTGCAGGCAATCCAGCATCGCATGGTCGGCGGACGAGTCCTGGTTTCGGATTCCACGCATGTGAAGGCCAATGCGAACAAGCACCAGTACACCAAGCAGCAGGTTTTACAAAACACACGAGAATACATGGACGAACTCAATGGTGCGGTAGAAGCCGACCGGAAGACGCATGGAAAAAAGCTTTAAAACCCAGAGAGGATGTGGTCGAGAAGAAAGAAATCAAGGTGAGCAAAACCGACCCGGATAGCGGTTATATGATTCGCGATGGCAAACCGGAAGGATTCTTTTATTTAGATCACCGGACCGTTGATCTAAAATACAATCTGATTACCGATGTCCACGTCACGTCGGGAAACGTTCATGATTCTGTACCGTATTTGTCGCGTTTGGATCGCCAACGAGAGCGATTTGGTTTTGAAGTTGAAGCCGTTGCCCTGGATTCAGGTTATTTAACAACCCCCATCTGCAAAGGATTGCAGGAACGGGGGATCTTTGGCGTGATTGCTCACCGGAGATTTCATCCGACCCAAGGCTTGTTTCCGAAGTGGAAGTTTACCTATGATGCCGAGCGCAACCGGTATATTTGTCCGGCTCAGCATGAATTGTTGTACCGCACCACGAATCGAGAAGGATACCGGCAATATGCCTCGGATCCGAGGCACTGCAAGACTTGCCCGATGCTGGAGCAATGTACCCGTTCACGGAATCACCGCAAGATTGTCACGCGCCATGTCTGGGAAGACAGCAAGGAATGGGTGCGAAACAACCGGCTCAGCCGATCCGGCAAGTATTTATACCGAAAGCGAAAAGAAACGATTGAGCGAAGCTTCGCGGATGCCAAAGAGCTCCATGGGTTTCGCTATTGCCGGTTGCGCGGGTTGCAAAACGTCAGGGAACAAGCTCTGATGACAGCAGCCGTGCAAAACATGAAGAAGATGGCGATCCACCTGGATCGCCTGGAAAACAGGGGGTAATCCCCCCATTTCCCCTCTTGAAGTGACTACTTAGAAAGGGAGAAACCCTGTACTTTGAAAAAAGTACAGGGTTTCTCGACACTCTGAGGAGGCGCATATAATGCGCCTCCTGTTTTGTACATATCGTATTGGCCATGAGACATCACCGATATTAAATCAGCTGTCTCATCTCGAGCCGATTGAGATTATTCCTTCTTCACGAAATTCTTTTTGACAATGACTCCCTTATAATCCTTTAAATACTCGGGCGCGCCCGTAATAAAGTGTCTGATCGCCTTCACCCTGGATTCCAAATCCATGGTATCGTTCGGCCCCACCTGTACAACCGACGCAGATGCAGTCGCTATAATATCGATACATCCCACATGAATCTTCCTACGATCTTGTATAATGTTTAGTTCTACCTCTGATTGCGGCGGCCATGTAGGTATGGATCTGGAAAATATCGAGTAATCCTCATAATCTCCCTCGTCTTCAAAAAACACCGGCACCTGCCGCTGAACCGCCAATGCGCGTGTATTAGCATCGATATGTCCTGATTCACCGCATATACATGCTGAACTATCTGAAATATTGATGATATACATGTGATCAACATGTGAATGACGTTTCATGGTGCGGAACCCGGGGATAACGGAACAAGCGGGCTGATCTGCAGTGATTCGGAAGGCGTATCATACATGGAGGAGCTATTAATCACATGGGTATCTCCAATCAACAGTACGGACGAGCTTGAGATCGCCGTAATGCGGATCGAACCAACCTGGAGTTCTTTATTGACGACTGTCATTTTCATTTGAATGCCACTTCCCTCGTTGCAAATTAAGAAGGTGCTGCTCAACTGCCGAAGCGATCTCACTCTTCACTTGTTTGACGATCGCTTGCTCTACCTCTTGCGGGTTCATGGTTTCCCTGTTCGTTTGATATTGCTTCAAATACACCGTAATACGTTCTCCGAGTTGTTTTCGTACATCTTCAATAATAACGGCAGCATATTCATCACCAAGCACAAAATGGGCTTCAGGAATCATGCGTTCGATCTGCTCGGGTACTGTATCTTCCAGGTAACGTGATACATTCTGATATATGTTCGAGTACAGTTCGCCGCCGGAATTTCCCGACTGGGACAGTCCTAACGGCGGCTGACCATTCACGGTAATATCGTCCAGGGACTGCCCATCCTTTGGCATCAGTCCAATATTTAAGGTGCCTTCCAATTTTTCGATTTTCAATAAATCAAAATTATATTCCACCCGATCTATCGTTTTCTCGCTTCCCTGTCGTAATCGATCTATTTCACTGCGCATTTCCTTCAGCATTTGTTCCATTCTACTCAGCTGCTCTGACTGGGTATGAAGAATATGGAACAATTGCTGTATATAATAATCGTACATGGAACCACCTCCCTGCTCCTATACAATCTATGCGCAGGCCATTCACCTCATTCTTGTCTATACAGTCCTTCAGTCGGAGCAGGTAGAGGAACCAGAGGATAGTTATTAGGCTGAGGCTCAAATTCAGGGGCAGGGCCTGTAAATCCACCCGTATTATAAATATTGGACAATGCCCGGATCTCTCCAGCGGTCCCAATCTGCAGCACCGAAGAATTCGTTACCGCCTCAACCCGAAGCTGTTGTATGTTAATACATTGATGTACCGTTAGATTCACAGTGGATCACAACCTTAATTAAGCATTAGCCGAATCAATCAGGTCCGGATCAATGGTGTTCAAGCTGTTGGCCTGGTTGTTTGCAATATTCGTGCCAATATTGTCACCGGTGTTGAACGAGTTGGCGCCGGAATACGTTTTTGTGGAGCTGTTTAAATCAATGACGCCTGTATTTCCAACCAAGACCGTAGAACTGGGGCCCACGTTAACAATCTTCATATTGCCGATAATCGAAACCACAATTCCACCTCTTCATTCAAAATCATACGCTTGGATTTATTCTATGTGGTTGGATGCCCAGATGTCACTCTAACCTTCCTTCGCCCATACAATGAAATTACAGAACGAAGGAGGGATATCTAGTGAACTCAAGATCCAAGCGCCCTGAATGGTTATCGAAGGACTCTTTTTTCAACAACAGTTCCTTTCCATTCAAAGATCTTAATGACCTCAATGAGGATTTTCAGCTGGATCCAACCGTCATTGAAGATTATGTGAAGGATACGATAAGACAAGCAACGGCCGGAAATGAAATGCTGCCTAACCCCTATACGCTTCGATACGAAACTTTTGATACTCATAACTTTCTGGTTGTGAAATGCTATGTACCCAAACGTGTCCATCCGGAAAATTTATGGATTAAACTAAATCGAACACAGATCAAAATCCACGGTTTGCCTAAAGATCAAAGCCAGACCATCGTCTTGCCCGTCCCCATTCTTCCTGCGCAAAGCATTGCGACCTATAAACAGCCCACTTTACAAATTAAGATGCCTAAAATGTCTACAGGCCGATTTCATGATATCAATATTCGTTTCTTATGAACAAAGATACCTTACCCGTTAGTCACAATCTGAAAAAGCCTGCGTACAACATTGGTTGTATGCAGGCTTCCCCACCATTTATACTTAAATGACAGAGTCTATACGGGTGGTTGGGGTGCAGAGAGATAGAAGTGGCTAGATAAATAGCGGTTATTTCTCTTTTGTGAATTTTTCATATAGTGAATCACTCACTTGTTGATACAGATATTACGCATCAAAACAAGCTGATTTCCTGATGAAATCAGCTTGTTCGAGATCTATATGAAGGTCGTTGCCGGGCTTATTCCGCCTCGGATACTACCGTATACCGCTCATGGATATGCTTCGGTTGTTCAAGCTCATCCAATACCGCAATCGCGTAATCTGCGTAGCTGACATAGCTTTGACCGTTTGAATTGACAATGACATGGTCCTTGCCTTCCTGATAGCTGCCCGTGCGCTGACCGTGCGGATTAAAGAACGCTGCCGGACTTAGATACGTCCATTTCACATCGGAAGATTGTTCCAGGTCTTTCAAGTTCTCACCGGCATGAAATGCCGTCGGATAGTATTCCTTAGGAAAATCTGGAGTTTCCAAGAGTCGCAAGGTTTTGGCTTCATCAACGAACAAGCTACCAGCCCCGCCAATCACAAACAGTCTGGTATTCGTGCCTTTCAGAGCTTCTATCAATACCCGGCCAACCTCCACATATTGAGTTTCTTGCCCGGGCGCCGCCGCAAAGGCATTCACGACGACATCAAAGCCCTGAAGATCGGCATTCGTCAAATCCAGCACGTTCTTCTCCAAAATGTTAACGCTCGAATCGGAGATCTTGGATGCATTCCTTACAATTGCCGTTACTTCATGACCGCGTGCTTGAGCTTCCTTGAGAATCAGACTTCCCGCTTTCCCTGTCGCACCGATAATACCAATCTGCATTGTGAATCTCTCCTTTATCAATTGTATATGCAAATGAGGGACGAAAAAGAGGCTTAATTTCCCTTTTTCAATATTTCACTGGATTCATGGAGAAGTTTAGTTAACTGTTCGCTATGTTCCTTCCCCAAGAGGGAAACATACTGTCCATACAGCTGTTCAAAATATTGGTTCAGCTCCTGATATAACGACTTCCCTTCATCCGTTAAGAAAATATGCGTTTCTTTCCATTCAGATTTGCGCTGTACTAACTGCTTCTCCTCCAGCTTATCGATGAACCGTGTGCTTGTTGATGGAGCAATGGACAACTTATCGCTTAGCTCTTTCTGCGTAATGCCGGGATATTGATGGATCACCACCAAAACGTAGGAGTACGTAGGCGATAAACCGGCCTTCGCAAAAGCATCCTCCGCCATCTTGGTCATCGAACGAGCAAACCGATTTGAAGTAAAAAACAAGCATGAGCTCAGTATGGAATCATCTATGTTCATAACCAGACACCTCTCATTTGTATATACAAATTAACACACCACTAATATATTGTCAACAACTTTCTTTTAGTTAGTCTTATTATTGATTTTATTATGATCGTCGTAATTAGGTACGTTCGAAAGCTCATATAGCTTGCTTTAGAGATAGGGAGCACATTTTTATCTATTATGAATTTTTCACACATTGAAATAATCACCTATTATTGAAGATTGAAAATAACGATTGACCTTGACATTAGTGTCAAGGTCTACACTATATTCGAAGCCAACACTCAAGGAGGAAAAAAAGATGGAACAATTGAATCAAAATCAAGGCCATGGGATCGAACCTAATGTTCGTGAAACTCAGCAAAACACCAATAAGGAACATGTCACCGTGCTCGGGCTCGGCCCTATGGGCCAAGCGCTTGCCGGAGCTTTTATCAAGAATGGCCATGCTACAACAGTGTGGAACCGGACAGCTGCTAAGGCCGACCCACTTATTACACAAGGTGCAGTGCTTGCTCCGACTGTTCCGGATGCCGTGCTTGCCAGCCAGCTTATTATCATCTGTGTACTCAATTATGATGCAGTCCGCTCCATTCTCTCTAATGCGACTAGCGCATTGAAAGGGAAAACCCTTATAAACCTGACAGCCGACTCTCCTGAACGTGCACGCGAAATGGCGGCTTGGGCAGCCGAGAACGGTATTAACTATATTGATGGTGCGATCATGACGCCGATAACGACCATTGGGCAGCCTTCAGCCGTTGTTCTGTACAGCGGGCAAGAGAAAGTATACCGCAGCCATCTGGAAACACTCTCCAGTCTGGGAGGGACCGCTTCGTTCCTTGGGGAGGATCCCGGTCGTGCCGCAGCTTATGATGTTGCATTGCTGGATGTGTTCTGGACAGCCATGAGCGGCTATGTGCACGCTCTGGCTATCGCACGTGCTGAGAACATTGCCGCGAAAGACATCGCCCCCTATGCGCAAAATATCATCAACATTATGCCGGATATCATGACCTATATCGCCCAAGATGTGGATCAAGGCGTATACCCTGGTGAAGGCTCGAGTCTCATCTCCAATATGACAAGTATGGAGCATATCATCCACGTGGCCGAACATCACGGCATCGATAGCAGCGTTTTAAACGCAGCAAAAGCCATTGCCCAAAGAGCAATCCATGCCGGTCATGGAGAAGATGGTTTCTCGCGTTTAGTCGAATTTAATCGCCCAACCGCTTAAATTGCTGATTCAACTCTTGCTTCAGATTAAAAAACTAAATGGAATTTAACAACAAATAGGCAAGTCAAACAGGTGACGACAAAGTCCCCTCTTGACTTGCCTATTCGTTGAATTCGCTCTCTTCTTAACCCTTGACAGCTCCTTCAGTCAAACCTTTCTGTATATACTTCGAGATAAACAGGTATACAATCAGCACCGGAATAACGGTCAATGATACTGCCGTAGCCATCAGACCAAAGTCTGTTCCGTATTGGGAGCTGATCTCATTCAGCAATGCAACGATCGGGCGGACATTCTCTTTGTTTACAAAGATCAACGCTGAGAACAAGTCATTGTACGACCACATAAATACAAATATACTCGCCGATGCAAATACCGGCTGCGAGATCGGCACGAAGATCTTAACAAACATCTGCCATCGGTTACATCCATCCATGAAAGCCGCTTCTTCAAGCTCTTTCGGGATGGTTGCCATATAACCGGCAATCACCAAGGTGGCAAACGTCAGATTGCCTGCCGTTTGCGGGAAGATCAGGCCCCAGTATGTATTGACCAGGCTCGTTTTGATCAGCAGCTCATATACCGGAACTACGGTTGCAAACGCTGGAATCAACAATGTCGCATACAGAATGGAATAGATGGTGCGCTTGCCTCTGAAGTTGAATCTGGACAACACATAAGCGGCTAATCCCCCGAGCAGTAATACCAAGAATACGGTACTGAAGGACATAACCAAACTATTGATATAACTTCTTCCGATATTAATACGGTCAAATGCATTCTGATAGTTCACAAACACCGGTTCCCATGCGATACCAAAGGAATTATTCATCACATCGCGGGAAACCTTGAACGAGTTGTTCACGATCCAGAATAACGGATAAATGGTTGTTAGGGACCACGCTGTCAAAACGACGTACATCAACGTGGTGCCTAAATTAAACCGACTCTTCCTAACGCGCTGAGTTTTGTGTTCAACGACGATGGTTGGCTCCATAACAGTACACCCCTATAATGCTTAGTATGTAATCTCGTCTCTTCTCAACAAACGGTTGGCAATTAACGCAAGCAGTACGCCAAAGACCACCATGTATATCGCAACCGCTGATCCGTAACCAAAGTTCTGATCCACCATGGCCTTTTTGTACATATACGTTCCCAGGACTTCCGTTCCATTCTGGCCGCTTGTAATGACCCAGATGAATTCGAACACCTTCAACGTACCCGTAATGGCAAGTGTGATAACAACCTTGATGTCACTCATGATGAGCGGAATTGTAAGCATCGTTGTTTTCTTGAGCCCCGTGATTCCTTCCAGTTTTGCAGCCTCATAATAATCCGCGGGTATTTTGGACATCGCGGTCAAGAACAGAACAAAATAAAAGCCCACATAATGCCAAACCGTTGGAATCGATACCGCCTTTAGCGCATTCTTCGCATCCAGCCACAAAATCTTCTCAATATTGAAGTTCGCCAGCAAATTGTTCAGCAAACCGAAGTTGTAATTGTAGAACAATACAAATAATAAGGAAATGGCAGTACCGGAGATGACAACCGGGAAGAAAAAGACCGTTCGATAAAAACCTTTGAGCTTAGAAATGTTATCTACCAGGACAGCCAACACAAGCGCGATTCCCACCTGAAACACGATAACATAGAGCATGATTTCGAGCGTGTGCAATGTTGCAGCGCCAAGCAGTTTATCCGTAATGAGTCTCTCATAGTTAGCCCCTCCCACAAACTTTTTATCGAAAAAGCCGCTTGTGCGATAAAAGCTAAGATACAAACTCTTGAAGAACGGATAATATAGAAAGATTGTCATGATGGCTGCTGCGGGTAATAAAAACATTACAATATACTTGCGATCACCCTTCATATTAATCACCCTTGATGTTTATTTTTCTTCAACGTCCATACCGAAATGACTACGCCGCCCAAATGAAAGCAGAGGGGCGGCGTACGTCACTTTTATTTCTACCGTTTCTGATGAAAACTATTTTTTGTTGGCATCCTCGGTTTTCTTCGCTTCTTCGATCGCTTGAGTAGGAGTTTTCTTGCCTTCCACTACAGGCTGAACGCTAGCGCGAAGGTTACCAAACGTTTCTTGCGAAACTTTACTGTCAACTGGCGCGCTGATGGAAGCTGCTTTCGCGGCCATAGCGAAACCGTCAAGAGCTACTTGCGGCAATCCAGTCACCTCAACGTCAGCCGCAGGTGTGCCACCGTTAGCCGATGCGATTTTTTGAATGGACGCCGGGGAAGTCAGGTGCTTCAGCAATGCGATTGCTGCTTCTTTTTTAGCTGCGTCATCATAAGTGGCTTTGGAGAGATAGAAACCGGAACCGAAGCCGCCGACGATATCGTTACCGCTGCCAGCGCCGTCAGGAACTGTCGGGAATGGCAGTACTGTAGAGTTGTCACGGGTTTCATCGCTCCAACCGCCAATGGCCCAAGATCCTTCAATGGTCATGGCAGCAAGGCCTTCACTGTAATAGTTGCCGGACATGCTCAGGTCGATTGTTGCCGCATCTTTAGGGAACGCGCCAAGGTCATACAATTCTTTCATAGCTGCATACGCTTTTTCCCAATTTGGATCGATGCCGTCAAGCAGACCTTTGTTTTGTCCTTCAGGACCTGCTGCAGACAAAATGGTATGCTCGATCAGGTAGTGCGATTGGTCAAATGGTACGGACAAAGGAATAATGCCTTTGGCAGATAACTTTTCCACAGCTGTGGTCAATTTCGCCCAGTCTGTTGGAAGCTCCAAACCATTTTCTTCGAAGATTTTTTTGTTAACGAACAAGCCTTCATAGAAACCGGTCAATGGCGCTGCGTAAATGTTACCGTCCTTTTGCTTGGCAAGCTCGAGCGCATCAGGAATGAAGCCGTTCTTCCACTCAGCGTCCGCGTCGAGAATTTCGTTCAACGGCACAACTTTACCGGCATTGACGAATCCTTCTGCGTCAGCCCCGATGAAGTAGAACAACAAGTCAGGCTCGTTGCCGCTGTTCATGTCGGTGTTCACTTTCGTTCTGAAACCGTCATCATTTGCTGACATGGTGTCGTTGTCTATCTTCACGTTCGGATGTTCCTTCGTGAATTCATCCAACGCTGCCTGGAAGGCTTCGCGAGCTGCGTCAGTTCCTCCGAAAGTCGAGAACACGCGGAGTGAAACCGGAGCGGCTTCATCCTTCTTATCATCTGCCGGCGGAGTTGTTTCCGTCTTCGGAGTTTCTCCTCCTCCAGCAGCAGGAGTGTTGGTGCCACTGTTGTTACCGCATGCTGCGAGGAACATGGAGAGCAGCAACATGACACTCATGAGTAACATGGAAGTCCTTTTCATTTCGAATCCCCCTAAGTATTTTTTCAGAATCCTATGTAAATACTTGCTGTCTACCAGAATTTTATTCCAAGCCCTACTGGTTTCAAAGGGGGACATTCATCTTCTGCAGGGGGAAATATTTCCATATCAATCTTTTATTCGCTTCACGTCTCCTTTTTCAGACTAGAAAATGTGCTAGGTATCGAGGAGGCCAGGTAAAATAACGTAGCTGCTCGCTGATGATATTGATAGGTATTTCCTCATTATGAATTTTTCATATGTTGAAATAACATCATCAACATTATTACCAGCGTTCGTATACTTTTAAGCCGCAAAAAAGAGCCTGTGGAGAGAACTCGACAGGCTCTTTTTTAGATCACTTACACCTTACCCACCCAATCCGCACCGGCAACCTCTCGCCAGCGGTTGCGGATCGACTCGTAAATATCCTCCGGAAGCTGCCCTTTTTCCAGTAATGCAGCATTTTGCTCCCACCGATCCGGATTTGCCGTACCGACAATGGCGGTGGCTACGCCCGGCGTGCTCAAGGTGAATCTTAATGCCGTTTCAACGCCTTGCTGAACATCGGCGAGAAAATCGTAATTCAACTCGCCTAGCCGGATCCAATAAGGATAAGCATAATCCTGCTCGCTTAGCGTTTCGTTCTTCCAGGCAACATTGGCTACCGGACGTTTGGCAATGATCCCTATGCCCTGCTTCATGGCCAGCGGAATCGTGAGATCGATCGCCTCCTGGTCGGCGATGTTCAGCGAAGTTTCAAAGCTGTCGAACACGCCGGTTTGAAGGGCATAGAGCGCATCGGTCGAATCGCCGCTGTAGCCGATGTACCGCGTTTTCCCCTGCTCCTTAGCTCTTCTTAACACTTCAATCACTTCGCCCCGGCGCAAAATCTCTTCCGAGCAGCTGTGAAGATGGATGACATCGACGTGGTCCACCTGCAGTCGCTTCAAGCTGCGGTCAATGCTCTGCGCAAGCATCACGGGATCCCAATCCGGATAATCCAAACCGGAAGCGTGGCCGCATTTCGTAAACAGGTAGTAATCATCTCTTCGACCTGACAAAGCCTTGCCGATTAATTCCTCGCTGTGGCCATAACATTCCGCGGTATCAATCATGTTAAGGCCTGCATCAATGGCGCTGTGCAGCAGCCGGTCAACCGTCTTCTGATCCGACTGGCCGATCTCGGCCCCTCCAAATCCCAACACACTAACCTGCATGTCCGTACGTCCAAATGCTCTTCGTTCCATCTTCCTTCACTCTCCTCCCTGTTCATCCCATTCATCATTACCCGATACGAATAAACCTGAAAGCCTATATTCGTTACATTTTCGATTTCACTATTTATTCTGTTTGAAAGAATGCTCCCCTGCTAAAATCCATAAATGCTAAGACCGCCATCCACCAGCAGCGTTTGCCCGGTCATGTAATTGGCTGCCTCCGACGCCAGGAAAACGACAGGTCCCACCACTTCTTCCAGACTTCCCACGCGCTTAAGCGGTGTCCGGTCCAATATGGCCTGCATATAAGCTTCATCATTAAGCAGCTTCTCCGTCAGCGGAGTCCGGAAATACCAAGGTCCGACCGAGTTAACCTGAATTCCATACTGCGCCCACTCCATCGCAAGCACCTTGGTCATATGGATGAGAGCCGCCTTCGTTGAACCATAAACAACGCCTGTGCGAAGAGCCGTGTGTCCGCCTACGGAAGAGATGTTGATGATTCTTCCATTGCCCTGATCTTTCATAAATCGGGCAGCCGCTTGCGAAGCTACGAAAGCCGATTTTAGATTGGTTTGCACTATCAAGTCCCATTCCGAATCCGTCACTTCCAGCGCAGGCGTACGAATGTTCATGCCGGCATTATTCACCAGTATATCGATTCGTCCTGCCTGATTGACAAATTCTCGAATCGCTCCCTCCATCTCTTCTCTTACGGTCAGATCACCCGGCAGCACAAATGCCTGACCCCGGTTCAAGCTCTTAATCAGATTTGCGGTCTCCTCCAAATCGCTTCGGGTTCGGGACATCAAGCCGACATCGCAGCCGGCCTCTGCCAATCCTATGGCTATGGCGCGTCCGATCCCGCGTCCAGCCCCTGTAACAAAAGCTTTTTTCCCTTCCAGATGAAAGCTCGGTAAATACATCCGAATCCCTCCTAAGCACTGATCTGTAAACCAAATTTTATAAGCAAACAATGGAACGTTCCTTAAAATCCGTGAAACAATTCTAGGAATTGAAATATTGCGAAGGATTGTGGCGAACCGGATCAATATATTCCTCATATCGGCCGCCCGTATAAGCTTCAATGACTTTTCGCCAAAAAGCCTGCGCCGGTATATTACTGCTGATTTGCGTCACCTTCCAGCGTCCCTGGAAATGATCAAACAGCCGGGTTGCCGCCCAAGTCCCTAATCCCGTACGCCGATATTTTTGCATAACGAAAAACTCCGTCATATAATAGTCCGCATCTAGGGGGTCATCCATCCGCTCGATCAAGGCAAACCCGGCTGGCCGTTGATCAAACGTAATTAGATATGGATATTTACGTTCTCGTTTTTTCCAGAATTCATCCAGATCCGGATACGGTAGAAA
The DNA here is from genome assembly GCF_056173265.1 of Paenibacillus sp. QJM3NY_38. NCBI lineage: Bacteria > Bacillati > Bacillota > Bacilli > Caryophanales > Paenibacillaceae > Paenibacillus > Paenibacillus sp. QJM3NY_38. The sequence continues at coordinate 3,089,919 of NZ_CM149665.1, read as the reverse complement.
CAGCCCTTGATCATTTACCGAAATATCCAGATACTTGGTAAAATCATATAAGTACAATTGCATCAAGTTTACGATAACGGCTTGTTTCCGCTTGGGAACCAGCTCAATTCCCATACGTTCACATCGATCTGAAATCATGCTGCCGCCTCCCTAAAGCATCTCATCTATCATTTTAATGCTTCTTATCTTCATCTTTTATCCGCTCATTGTGACACAAGTGCCATATCGGATTCGTGAGAATCATCCATGGTGATCTGACACATGCAAGCAAGATCGACTTTCCATATGTTACACTAGTAATTAATGACACAGGTCATTGCTATAAAGACAATCATTCGAGGTGGAACATGAATATACAAAAAGATATCGACCGTGCAAGACTCGATGAGAAATCGCCGGACATGCCTTGGTTCGTACAGCAATTTATCGATTACAAGCTCCCGGATCTCTCCCCCTCCACCCTGCTTGAATATGTAAGGGATTATGAAACGTTCTTTAATTGGCTCCGTTCGGAGGGGCTGTCACAAGCAACCTCGAACCGCGAGGTAACGCTGCTTGAGCTGGAGACGCTGCGCATGGACAGCATCACCAGTTACCGGTTATATCTGACTACACGCCGGGAGGGGACCAACTCCAGAATCACGGTTTCCCGCAAGCTCTCATCGCTGCGCTCCCTGTTTCATTATTTAAGCCAGATTGCGGAAGACGAGGAGTTTTACCCGCTTCTCAAGCGTAACATCATGGCTAAAGTAGAAATTAAGCGAATTCATAAACCAAAAGACACGGCTGCCAAGTTAAAAGGAAAAATACTCGAAGAAGAAGAACTTCAGGATTTCATCACTTACATTCACGAAGGTTATGGGCTGGATGTGGAGCAGAACAAACAGGCGCTTTATGCGCATGAACAAAATAAGGTCAGAGATGCCTGTATCGCCAGCCTCATATTAAATTCCGGCCTTCGTGTATCCGAAGTGGTCAATTTGAATCTTGCGGACATCGACCTGAACAATAAAATGCTGCATGTCTATCGTAAAGGTAATAACGACGAAACCTTTAAGACCCCGGTCTACTTCCGTGCGCAAGCCAAAGACGATCTTGAATATTATTTGCAGCTTCGGCAGGCCCGCTACAAGGTGCCAAAAAAAGAAAAAGCTCTGTTCGTTGCACTGCGTAACGGCCAGAATGAAGGGCAGCGCATGACCAAGCGGGCGATTCAGGCGATGATCATCAAATACGCCAAGCGTTTTGGCAAGCCGTCCCTGACCGTTCATAAGCTGCGGCATTCGTTTGCCACCGACTATTATCTGCAAAATGATATTTACAAAACCAAAGAACAATTGGGACACGCGTCCACCGAGACAACTGAAGTGTATGCCCACTTAACGGACAAAACGATGTCCGAGGCGATTGAACGCCGCTCGGAGGACTAACTTCTTCATAATGACAGCAGCAGCGACGTGATCCGCTCCGTGTCATTCCAAGTAAATAGGGGAACCGCTAGCCGCTGCTGCATCTCATGCAGGGCTGACGGTTCCTTTAGCATTTCAGGACGCACGACGATACCCCGGGTCTCCTTAACTTGATCCAGCAGTCCCATGTCCTCCGTTCCCCGCAGCAATACGAGCTTTGGATAAGGCTGCATCTTATAGCCTTCGACAAGCACCAGATCAAAATCACTGTACAAATGGATCAACGACGCAAGTTCCAGCTCCGCTTCCATCAGCATCGCCGTACGCCCCGGTGAAGCGATGGCGATCCCCTCCGCTCCCGCCTCTCGGAATTTGTACGTGTCCGTCCCTTCATGATCCATTTCGAATCCGTGCCCGTCATGCTTGATGACGGCTGACCGAATGCCATGCTGTTTCAACTGTGGGATCAAGCTGGCAATCAATGTGGTTTTGCCGCTGTTTTTATAACCGCATATCTGGAAAACCTTCATGTCCAGGCTCCCGGCAGAACGAGAACTTGTACGGTTTGGCCTTTAACAGCACCACGAAGCTCTGGCGGAACCACGATTAAACAGTCACTGTCTTTAATCGTGATCATGACACTTGACTCATCAAGGGAAGCAGGTGTCGCTACAAGCTTGCCGTTTGACACCTCCAGGCTCCCCCGGACGAAACGGGTAAAGTTGTTCACTTTCGAATAATCCGAACCCAATTCTGCCGTCCATTCAGTTAAAAACAACTGCTCCATGCCAAGCATCTTCCGGATCGCAGGTCGGACAAACAACAGAAATCCCACATAACAGGCCCCCGGATTACCCGATAACGCAAAGACCAGGTTGCCCTCCTTCACTGCAGCGGTTGTAACACTTCCGGGCCGCATTGTGACTTTATTAAACAGCATGTCCAGACCTCCGGATGTCACCAGCTCCCCCATAATATCGTAGTCGCCTACAGATACGCCGCCTGTCGTCACCACGATGTCATACACCTGGAGCGCTTCTTCCACCTTCTGTCGGGCGAGCTCGATATCATCCGGGATCGCCTCCATAATCACCGGGACACCACCGGCTTCCCGAATTTGCGATGCGAGCATATAAGTATTGCTGTTGCGAATTTTACCAGGTTCAAGTGGCTCGGTGATGTCCAATAGTTCGCTGCCCGTCGAGAATATTCCTACCACCGGTTGACGATACACTTCAACCTGGTGTATGCCGAAGGTGGCCAGAACCGAAATTTCTCCAGGTCCGATGAGTGTTCCTCTGCGGAGGATCAAATCACCTTCCTGAAGCTCGAATCCGAGGGGAGTAATATTCTTCCCCGTCTCGATGGAGCGTTTGAAGCCTACATGGGTAAGGCCATCCTCTGTTCGAAGCTCCGTCGCTTCAAGCATAACGACAGCGTCTGCCCCTTCAGGCACTTGAGCGCCCGTCATGATGCGGGAAGCCTTGCCTTGGACGATTGGAATGGAAGAAACATATCCGCACGGGATCTGGTCGACAACCTCTAGCCACACCTGTTCCCCTAAATCGCATGCGGCTAAATCCGCTGATCGAACAGCATAACCGTCCATGCCCGAACGCGCAAAAGCCGGAAACGGGTGGGGCGCGATAACATCGGAAGCAAGCACACGTCCATCGCTGTCCTGCAGCCGAATAAGCTCCTCCTGACCAAGCCCCGCATAAGAAACGGCTAGCCTTTGCGCATCCCTTACCTGCAATGCACGCCGATCAAATTTATGATTGTGTTTCTTAGGCAATATCGAATGATTATCCTTCACTACGCATTCCTCGCTTTCTGACTCAAAGAAAAAACTGACATTCTTACTGTACTACATTCTGCGCATTCTTCAAACCGAGTTTCAGGTCTCATCCATTCGCCGTGTTGTAGGATGAAGACAACAACCGAGTATGTACGGGTCTCCAGACAAAAAAAGCGCATGGTCACTTGACCATGCGCTTGAACTCTTTGCTTTACCTTCGTCCCCTTCGGGAGATCCCGCCAGATCCGATTCGGGTCTTCGGCTTCTTGTACGATTTCTTCGGCGAATCGAATAAACCTCCGCCACTTTCGCCGCGCTTGATCGTGCCGCGGTCTCCGCCTGTATCCGGATTTCGTCTGAACAGGCTTCCGCCCGTACCGGCAGAATCCTGGCCACGCCGGGTAATCTTCCCGCTCCGGTCCACCGTCAGCGGCGGAGCGATCTTCTTATCCTGGCTTGTTGGCTTCTTATAGTTACCTTGTGCCGGTTTATACACATCTTTACTTGTATACCCCCGGTAACCCCCGCCGCCCATCGAATCGAATAAATTTCCGATCAGAACGGCCGTTAAGTACCCTTGCAGGAAACTTGAATCATAATTGCGCTGAACATACTCCTTGGAGTCGATTTCGATCAGCGTATCGGTCGGCTTCTGGGGATCCTGCTGCAAATGGTAATACTCATCCCCATACACCAGAAACATCCGCTCGGTATCCTCCGGAGACGATTGATCCGGCGTGTTCGCCGCGATGAGCTCGCCTGCGACGTCCGGAACGCTTTTATCAGCTGCCCGGTACACATAGGACGTTGCGTTTCCGTCTCGATTGACGGATTCCAGCGGATAGGTATCCTTGATATTCGGCGCTCCGCATCCACTCAATAATGATACGAACAAACTCAGCACCAATATGATTTTTACAGATATAAAAGAGCGTTCCTTCATGCCACCACTCCTAAGTCGCCCGGATAACTCGAACGTCCCCCGGTATCACTTTCTCGCCTTCATACAACATAAACCGCCCGTTCTGCCATTCAATCCGCAGCAGCTTGTAGTCATCCGATTGGTATTGCCATACGTGCTGCTCCCCGCTTTGCGTAAAAGCGGTTCGACCGGTAATCGAAACATGTCCCCCGTATTCCTCTTCCAGATGAAATACATGATCGTCCAAATCGATGATGGATGGAACCTCATCCGGAGAATCCAGCCGCCCATCGATCGGAGTGTATAACGCATACTGAACCGTTTCGCGTTCTTCGATATGAAGATAAGCAATGGTGCTGCCATCCTGCAGCGTCAAGACGACCGCATTACGACCGCGATTGTGCACGCGGCCCGTGACTTCATAAGTGACTAGTGACACTTCGCAAATGTCGCCGGGAGCCAGCTGCAGCATGCTTTTCTCTACCTTGGGCGGCTCCGGCTTACTAAATAAATTGCTGATTCTTTTCCACATACTCATCTTTCCTGTCCCCTATCTCCATTATGCGTTCTATAGGCAAGCGGTAATAATTAACGCCCCAACCACATGCAGCGAACCTGCAAACAAACCGTATCCCGTTTTTCCCTCGCGTGTTCCTTTGTCAAGGTTCAGCTTGCCGAAGTTACGAAGCATGAGCTCTGTTAACGATTCGAGAACCAGCAATATGATAAATGAAATGATCGATACCACAATGGCCTCTAGCAGATGATATGACGTTCCGATCGACACGGATAAAATATACCCTTGTGCGAACAGCTTCAGTATCAGTCTTGTGGTTACCGCCATATTACCCGCTTTCACTTCTTCAAGATCGTTATATTTCGTGAACAGGGAATCCACAAACATCAGAACAAACAACAGCAGCCCACCGACAGCTGTCCAAAGCAATACACGCAAGATCATATCAAAATCCATCTCTAAGCCTCCACATTCAACATACAAACAAACTCCTTGAGCCCGAACTGCTTCAATCGAAGACAGACGCTCATAAAGGGGATGTGCTCCATGTATATCTACGATCAATCAAACAAAAGCGAAGGAGAAGCACAGCTGCATTCAGCCCTGCTGTTTCTCCCTCGCCCCCTAAACTATATACCTGTTAGATCGCTGAATCCCTTTTTACTTGTTCTCGTATTGCTTCATCAAGGCTGCAAGCTCATCCTCAACGACTTTGTCCTTGCCAAGGTTCTCAAACTCTTCGTCGAGGGATTTCTCTTTTGCCGACATTTCATTGCTTGCTTCCGCACGTGCTTCCATAGCGAGCATCTTCTCTTCCATACGTTTCAATCCAGCCGATGCTGTATCGGAACCAAACCCGTTCATCGCTTTGTTGATCTCGGTTTGCGCTTTAGCCGCATTATAACGGGCGACCAAAGTTTCGCGCTTGTTCTTCATCGCCGTAAGCTGCTTACGCATTTCTTCCAGCTTGCCGCGCAGATTGTCAGCTGCCAGTTTGTTCTGATCGTAGCTTGCTTTGTACTCATCACGCTTGGCCTCGGCGGCCTTCTTCTCTTCCAGCGCGCGGCGGGCAAGATCAACGTTTTGAGCTTGTGCTGCCGTATGAGCCTGCTGCGTGCGTTTTTCAACAAGTGCAGCTTGCTCTTCATAAAGTGCTTTAAAGCGTTTCTCGATGGCAATTTGCGAAGCTACCGCTTTCTCGGCATCCTCAAGGTCTTCCGTCATATCCCGAATGTACTGATCCGTCATTTTAATCGGGTCTTCCGCCTTGTCGATAATGGCGTTAATATTGGACATGGTCAAATCGCGCAATCTTTTAAATATGGACATCGTTCTCTTCCTCTCGCTTTCACTTTAAAATACTGGTATATGATTAATGTTTACGTTCCATGATCCAAAACGTTTCAAAATATTTTTTATTTAATATCCTCGTTCATACTGCTTGGGAACTTTCTGACCTCCATCAAGCGCCTTGGCGGCGTGAACAGCCCAGTAGGGATCCCGGAGCATCCCCCGGCCGATCGCCACCAGATCCGCTTTGCCTGACAAAACCACCTCTTGCGCGGCATGGTAATCATCCAGCATTCCTACCGCAATGACAGGCACCTTTAGCAGCTGTTTGAATTCTGCCGCCAAATCCACCTGATAGCCGGGCTTCGCTTCCGGGCCGCCATTTGCGCCGACCTGGCCTTCTCCCCCCGAGGAGATATGAAAAATATCGACGCCGGCATCCCGGTAACGTGTGCAGACTTCCGCGCAGTACTGCACATCGTAGCCTCCGTCCACGTATTCTTTCGCAGATACCCTCATAATGATCGGCATGCCCTCAGGCAGCACTTCTTTAACTGCTCGAACAACCCGCTCGCCGAATAGCGGAAGATCTTGACCATATTCGTCACTGCGCTGATTCGTGAGCGGCGAATGAAACTGATGAATGAGATAGCCATGGGCGCCATGAATCTCAACGGTATCGAACCCGGCTTCAACAGCTCGACGAGCGCCTTCCCTAAAGGCTTGAATGAGCTCTTCCACTTCGGCCCCGGACAGCACCTTGGGCATTTTGTAATGGGAGCTGAACGGAATCGAAGAAGGGGCAACCGACGGCTCTGCATCCTGCGCTTTTCTTCCAGCATGTCCAAGCTGGATACCAATCTTGGTCCCATAAGAATGCACGCTCTCCACAATACGGCGATAGGCCGGAATCTGGTTGTCGTCCCATATCCCCGTATCCTGATTCGTGATCCGTCCATCCGGATGGACGCCTGTCATTTCCACAATAATTAAGCCAGTACCTCCTACGGCACGGCTGACGTAATGAACAAAATGCCAATCATTCGGAATCCCGTCCTCAGCTTGAACGGAATATTGACACATCGGTGGCATAACAATGCGGTTCTTGAGGGTCAAATTCTTGAAATTGTAAGGTGTAAACAAGTCTGCCAAGCGATTATCTCCTTCCATATCCAAATGATCAAGATGTAATAAAATCTGATACCGGTTATTATACACCTTTCTAAGGGAAAACTAAAAATCATCGCATTCCCATATTGAGGATAATCACCCAATCAACTGGGCATACCATATTAAAAAGCTAAAGGGGTCGATCGTGATGTTCAAACGATACCGCGCAGGAAGCTGCCTGTTGTGGATTATATTACTCTTTTTAATGGGGCCGGACATCCCGGCAAACGCATCCGATGTACATCGTTTGTCACTTCACCCCCAAGATACTTCCGTCATGTCGGAGTCCAGTCAGCATGCCAATCAAAGTAAAATCCAAAATTCAGACGATGCGCCGTCTTTAAGCCAATTGCTGAGAAAATACCCGGATACCTTTCGCTCTAGCGGACCCCGGGTCAAACAGATCGCTCTGACCTTTGATGATGTTCCGGATCCCCGATTTACCGGCAAAGTACTGGACGTCCTTAAAGAGTTTCAGGTGAAAGCCACATTCTTTGCAGTGGGGGAACGGGCCAAAAAACACCCTGCTCTTGCAAAACGAATTCATGATGAAGGTCACGCCATTGGCAATCACTCCTACAATCATGCGCAGCTGAACAAGCTAAGCCTGGACAAATTTAAAGGCCAAATCGAACGTACCAACACGATCTTGAAATCACTGACCGGTGTGGAACCGCGGCTAATCCGTCCGCCATACGGCGATATAAATGAAGAGCAGCTACAGTGGGCACGCAAAAACGGGTACAAAGTCGTGAATTGGAATGTCGACTCGCTCGATTGGAAAGGTCTGTCTAAGGAAGAGGTTACGAGCAACATTCTGTCAGCGGTCGGGCCAGGCTCGATCGTACTCCAGCATGCCGGAGGCGGCGTGGGATCGGACCTAACCGGAACGATCGAAGCGCTCCCGGATATTATTACCGAATTGCGGAGAAAGGGATATAGCTTCGTGACACTACCGGAGATGTTAGGCGTGTCAGAGTCAAGATAGATCCTCATAAAATGAAAAAGACGGCTGACTGGATCATTGATCCAGACTTGCCGTCTACATATTAGAATTGCTTTTCCATGACGATGGATTGGATTATTCGATATGGATTGGATTATTCGATTATGAACAACTTGATATCCTGGATGCCGAATTGCTTCACGGACGATTGGGAACCCGGGATGAAGATATCAATCTTATTCCCTTTAATAGCCCCGCCGATATCACGTGCTTCTGCCACAAATGCCTTTTTTGGCAGACCTGGATGCTCATGTCCTGTTACAAGCACCTTGGTGCCAAGCGGAATGATTTTTGGATCGACAGCAATGGTACCAAGCTCAAGGGAATTTCCGAAGTAATCAACAGCGCCCCATTTGCCGTTCTCGCTTGCAGCAGCAGAATACGCGGTTGCTTTGACGGACAGTGTTTTGCTGTAATTAAATGTCTTGCCCCATGCTTCCACTACATTCTTCTCAGGGGAAACGCTCAAGCTAGGCGTAAACCCGGAAGCGCCTGGAGCGATGGGTGCAGCAGACGCTGTCGAGTTCATCGATACCGAGCCGGGAATGGTGATTTTCAGACCAGAGTATATATTCGTTGGTTTAATTTTCGGATTGGCTTTCATCAGCTTGTCCATATTAACGCCGTACTGTTTGGACAAATAATAGAAGGTATCGCCGTTCTTCGCTACGTGTACGGAGCTTGCATGGGCTTGCAAGCCGCCTCCGGCAAAAGTCAAGCCAAGCGCAACGGCTGTAATGGTAAACCATTTTGCTGTTTTTCCAGCGATCTTATGGTTGAGTCCACGATGTTTAGTCCATGCTTTCATTTGTTGTAACATCTAAAGATGCCTCCTTATATGTAACTTGGTAAATCGGATGTCGTATGTCAACGAACATGAATATATCACAATTTTGTAACCTATACTGCAAGCAATTGTTACCAATACGCAAACAAAAACAGCGCCAATTCCTGAAACAATCAGGTATGGCGCTGTTTTCGTCTGTTACAATGTAGATATAAAAGTTACAAAACCTTACTTAAAAACTCTTGCGTACGAGGATGAGTCGGATGGCCAAACAGTTGGTCCGGCGTGCCTTCCTCTACGATTTTACCGCCATCCATGAACAGGATCCGATCTCCCACTTCCCGGGCGAAGCCCATCTCATGGGTGACGATGACCATCGTCATCCCGCCATCGGCAAGCTTCTTCATTACTTCCAATACCTCACCCACCATCTCCGGGTCCAGTGCGGAGGTTGGTTCGTCAAACAGCATGACATGCGGCTGCATCGCGAGTGCTCGCGCTATGGCGATTCTCTGCTTCTGTCCACCGGACAGCTGGGAAGGATAAGACTCCTTCTTATCCTGCAGCCCCACCGACTTCAGCAGCTCGTCGGCAGTAGTCTCGGCTTCCTTCGCCGAGACCCCCTTCACCTGAATAGGAGCAAGCGTAATATTCTCGATGACCTTCTTGTGAGGAAACAGGTTAAACTGCTGAAACACCATGCCCATTTTCTCGCGGGTAGCATTGATATTGTGATTCTTGGCGGTGATCAGCTCACCCTCGAACGAAATTTCGCCGCTGGTCGGCACTTCAAGCAAATTGAGACAGCGTAAAAAGGTGCTTTTTCCGGAGCCGCTCGGTCCGATGACAACCACTACTTCTCCTTTTGCAATCTCGATGTTAATGCCCTTCAATATTTCCAGCTTGCCAAATGATTTATGAAGATCCTTAACGGTTATCACTTGCACTCAACTTCCTTTCCCAGACACCCAGAAGCTTCGAAAGAACGAATGTCAGTATAAAGTAAATCATGGCCGCCACAAGCAGCGGATTCAGCGGGGCAAAGGTAGAACCGCGCAAAATCTGAGCCTGGTACATAATATCGAATACCCCGATGAACGATACGATGGACGATTCCTTGATAATGACAACGAATTCGTTACCGATGGCCGGGAGTACCCCTTTCAGTGCTTGCGGCAAAATGATATGACGCATTGCCTTGCCCTTCGTCATCCCGAGTGAACGGGCCGCCTCTAATTGACCGCGGTCCACGCCCTGAATGCCGGCACGGAATATTTCAGCCAGATATGCCGCACTGTTGATAGAAAGCGTCAAAATACCCGACTGTATCGGTGAGAATTTAATATCGAACGCCGCCAAGCTGTAATGAATAATAAACAACTGGACCAGCATCGGGGTACCCCGGATGATCTCGATATAAGCGGTAGCCAAAAACTTAAGGATTTTAACACCCGACATCCGCATTAAAGCGATAATCAAACCGAGAATGAATCCGAATAATACACCAAGTGCCGAAATAAGCAGCGTAAACTGGATTCCCTTGGCGTAATAATCGCGATATTTCCAAAAGAATTCAAGTGCGTTCAGATTCTCTGCCTTACGGCCTGCAGCCAGGTCACTGGCCTCGTCGACAAATTTCTGGATCTGGTCATTCTCCTTCAAGCGCTCAAGTGTAGCATTAATGCTCTTCAGCAGCTCTTCGTTCCCTTTACGAACCCCGACGGCATAGGCGTCGTTCTCGGCCGTCGGTTTAGCGTCCGTGATCGCCATGGTCGCTTCATTCATATTGGTCTTCGCGATCGGATACTCGGCGAGAACAACATCCACGCGCTCAGATTCCAGCTGCAGCAGCAAGTCCGGAATTTTATCCAATGATATCACATTGGCTTTCGGGATTGTTTTTGCAATGGACTCCTGAATGGAGCTTTTCTGAACCCCGATCCGAGCTCCCTCCAGGCTTTCAAGCGTGTTGAACTTTAGCGCATCTTCCTTACGGACGACGACCGATTGTTCCGCAGCATAATAAGGCTCGGAAAAATCGATGCTTTTTCGGCGCTCTTCCGTCGGATTCATGCCCGATATGACGAAATCCACGCGTCCGCTCGTCAGCTCCGGCAAGAGCGCATCAAAGGAGGTGTCCTTAATAATGAGCTCTGCGCCAAGATCCTTGGCGATTTCCTTCGCAATATCGATGTCAAATCCGACGATGGTATCCACGCCATCTATCGTTTTATGGAACTCATAAGGCGCATAATCGGCACTCGTACCGAGAATCACCGTTTTCTTCTCACCCTCCGCATGGACGATACTGCCAAAAGACAGCACGACCACCATGAACAGGGTCATCCACGCTGTAAATTTACGTTTCATATGTCTCGTTTCTCCCCTAACTGTTACGTATAGATTCAATCCTAGAAAAAATGCAACTGAGTCATTATAAAACAGGATGCATGAATATGCAATGAAAATTCATCGGTTCTTACGATCATCATACTTAATATAAGCCTTACTAATTGCTCTTTGCTTCATTATTTTAATACAATGGTCAAATCATCATACACCATAGGATTATGTTACTCATGTTCCTTTAACCATTTAAACAAATGAATTAGGGGGTTACATCAATAGATAGTCCATATTGTGGAAAATACTTCGCCCATTTAGCCAATACCGGACATACACTTTTGCCTACATATTAATGTAAAGACAGGACTTCAGCATTACCCATTATGTGATAAGAGGATCTAGGGCAAACTCCTTTTTAACGATGCATAATCTATCCGTTCCCTTCCCATCTTATAATAGCGTATGAATTCCGGCACATGATAAATGAAGGGTTCCCGGACTGTCTCTTTCGCTCCATGATTCATGCAAGCCAGCAGTTGGTTATTAATTAGCTATAGCTTTACTCATATTGGAGGTGTAACCATGCTGTTAGAAGCACTGTATCATGTTCCAAGAGATAAATGGGCTTACGCATATGATACAAAAACCATTCATCTTCGGATCCGAACCAAGAAAAACGACATTGATTCTGTTGTTGCCATGACCGGCGACAAGTACGATTGGGACCGTACGTACTTCGAGATCACCATGGAAAAGGCCGCCTCGGATGACATGTTTGATTACTGGGAATGCGGAGTCAGGCCGAAATACAAAAGACTGTCCTACGGCTTTCGGATTCATGCCGGAGATGAAACGGTATATATGGTGGACAGCGGGATTGGATGGGACTATCCTTATCCGCCTGCAGGTTACTTTGAATTTCCGTACATACATGAAGTCGATGTATTCAAAGTACCGGAATGGGCCAAAGAAGCCGTGTTTTATCAAATTATGACGGAGCGCTTTGCTAACGGAAACCCCGCCATCAATCCTGAAGAAACCGAGGTCTGGGGCGGCAAGCCGGAGGTGGATAATTTCTTCGGCGGTGATCTGCAGGGCGTGCTGGATCATTTGGATGATCTCGTTGATCTGGGCATAAACGCCATTTATTTTACTCCGCTTTTCCTCTCCCCCTCCAATCATAAATATGACACGGTTGATTATAAACAGGTGGATCCGCACTTTGGCGATAATGAGTTGCTGAAAAAAGTAGTAGATTCTTGCCACGCAAAAGGCATTCGAGTGATTCTCGATGCGGTATTCAATCACTGCAGCGAGGAGTTCCCTCCCTTTCAGGACGTGCTCAAGCACGGGAAGAAATCCAGATATGCCGAATGGTTTCATGTGAACCAGTTTCCATGCGAGGTCAAGGATGGCATTCCCAGCTACGACACCTTCGGCTTTTTCGGAAATATGCCGAAATTCAATACCGCCAATCCTGAAGTGAAGGCGTATTTGCTAGGTGTAGCCGAATATTGGATCAAGGAAATCAATCTCGACGGCTGGCGTCTGGACGTTGCCAATGAAATTGACCATCATTTTTGGCGGGATTTCAGACAGGTAGTTAAGAAAGCCAACCCTGAAGCTTATATCGTGGGCGAGGTGTGGTCGGACTCCTTAATCTGGCTGCAGGGTGACCAGTTTGATTCCGTGATGAATTATCCTTTTGCCGATAAGGTCCTGGAATTCTTCAATGGCAACATGGACGGGCTTACGTTTGCCAACCGCATCGGCTCGATCCTGATGCGATATCCGCAGCAGACCAACGAAGTGGTCTTTAATCTGCTATGCAGCCACGATACGCCTCGGCTGCTTACCCGTGTGGGTGGAGATATCCGTCGTATGAAACTCACGGTTGTATTTCTGTTTACATTCATGGGAACGCCGTGCATCTTTTATGGCGACGAAATCGGATTGACAGGGGACGGAGATCCCGACTGCCGCAAATGCATGGAATGGGATCCTAAGAAACGAAATCAAGAGCTCTATAAGTTTTATCAAGGGATGATCGCGCTTCGAAAAAAGCATAAGGCGCTGAGACAGGGACGCTTCCGCTTCCTGCAAGCGAATCTCCATGATCCTTGCATTGTGTACGAGCGTGCGGATGAGACTATGCATTTTATCGTCTGGATGAACAACAGCGACTCGAAGCGGACCATCTCGCATCCTATTGTCACGACCGATTGGATTGATGCCGAGACGAAGGATCCCGTAAAACCGGTAAACGGTACGATGCATATCGATTTGGAACCATACTCGTATCGAATTTTATGCCGGCAACTGAAACATTCGTAAACCCATCTTATGTAACCACTGACACCGTAAAATCCATAGCGGGCTTTAACGCGCATAGGGGTGCAAGGGATAGCAGCGTTATTCGGCTATCCTTGCACCCCTGTTTCTTGTTACCGTTTTTAAGCATGAGATTTGGTGATTTGCTGGTAGATCTCCTGATATTCCTTGGCCGAAACGTTCCAGCTATAATCTCCGCCCAACGCATTCTTGCTCACTTTACGCCAGTGCTCAGGCATGCGGTAAATAGAGGTCGCGCGCCGGATCGTGTTCATCATATCATGCGCATTGTAATCCTTAAAGGAGAATCCGTTCCCTTCCCCCGTATATTCGTTATATGCATGAATTGTATCATTCAGTCCGCCTGTTTCGCGGACAATCGGCACACTGCCGTACCGCATGGCGATAAGTTGGCTGATACCGCACGGTTCAAATTTGGAAGGCATCAGGAACAGGTCGCTGCCAGCGTAGAAGCGCCGGGATAACGGTTCATTAAAGCGAATCTGGGCCGACATTTTATTGGGATACCGATTCGCCGCTTCCCGGAACCAATGTTCATAAGAAGGGTCCCCCGTCCCCAGGACAACAAATTGAATCTCATCGTAGTAGAGCAGCTCATCCAGAATCCGAATGACCAGATCGAGTCCCTTCGAATCGACCAGCCGCGTCACCATGGACATCAACGGAATATGCGGTGCCACGGGAAGATTCAACTCTTCCTGCAAGGCAATTTTGTTCTGCGTTTTCTTATTCAGACCGCTCCGGTACTTCATCGCGATATGCGGATCGGTCGCCGGGTTGTAGCTCTTGGTATCAATGCCATTCACGATGCCGCTCAATCTCGAACCTTGGGCTGACAAAAGCCCGTCGAGGCCGTATCCGTAATAACCGGTCTGAATCTCCGAGGCATAAGTCGGGCTTACCGTCGTTACATGGTCTGCATAGACGATGCCCGCTTTCATGAAATTCACGTTTCCGTAATATTCCACGCCTTCCGCTGTAAAATGGCGGCTGTGGATTCCAAGCAGATCGACCAGCACCTCGTACGGAAATACACCTTGATACAACAAATTGTGGATTGTAAATACGGTTCGGATTCCCGCATAGTAGGGATCATGACGGTAGACATCTTCAAGGAGAAGAGGGATCATGGCCGTATGCCAGTCATGGCAGTGAAGCACGTCCGGCTGAAAGTCGATAACCGGCAATATCTCCAGGACGGCGCGGTTGAAGAACGAAAAGCGTTCGCCATCGTCCATGTAGCCGTAAATGCCGTCGCGGCCATAATAATATTCATTATCTATGAAATAGATCGTGACCCCGTCCTCAACCAGGGACTCGATGCCGCAATACTGCTCGCGCCAGCCTACCCGAACCCGGGTTTCCCCTACATGCGTCATGCGCTCCCGATAGTCCTCAGGAATTCCTCGATACTTGGGCAGAACCACCCGAATATCCTCGCCCATGCCGCGAAGGGATTTAGGCAAAGCAGCGATCACATCCGCCAATCCGCCTGTTTTAATGTACGGTCCACATTCTGAGGCTGCAAATAACAATTTCAATCCTGCTTCCCCCTTTGATTTTGCTTGGTTTTTCGTGCCGTCTTTTCTTTTACTGCTGCCTTCAGTGAAACGTCCTCTTGAGGCCGAGGCTTTCTGGAACGCGGCTTTTTCTTTAACACCACCATGCCCAGCGGAGGCAGCTTGATCTCGAGGCTGTATGTTTGGCCATGCCAGACGACTTTCTCCGCTTTCATGACTTCGTCATTGACCAGTCCGGACCCGCCATAATCGGTGTGATCGGAATTCATTATTTCCACGTACTGCCCCGATCTCGGTAAGCCGATGCGATATTGGTCATATGCCCGGGGCTGGAAATTAATGACGATGATCAGTGTATCACCAGGTTTTGCGCCCATTCTCATGTACGATAGGACACTTTGCTCACGATCATCGGCGCTAAGCCACTCAAAGCCTTCCCACCTGTGATCCTGTTCCCATAGAGCCTTCTCCTCCACATACATGCAGTTTAACGCTGACGTGTAAGCCAGCTGCTTCCGGTGGGTTTCGTAGTCCAGCAGCAGCCAATCCAGCTGCTCCTGATCCTTCCATTCAATGAACTGGCCGAACTCGCCCCCCATAAACAGCAGCTTCTTGCCGGGCTGGGTGATCTGATATCCGAGCAAAATCCGGAGCCCCGCAAACTTCTGTTCATAACTCCCCGGCATTTTATTAAGCAGTGATTTCTTCCCATGAACTACTTCATCGTGGGACAGCGGTAATGTAAAATTCTCTGAATAGGCATAACAAATGGGAAATGTTAGTAAATTATGATGGGTAGGCCGCTGATCGAATTCTTGCTCCACATAGGACAGCGTGTCATTCATCCAGCCCATATTCCATTTGTAATTAAACCCGAGACCTCCCTCGTGCACGGGTGCGGTAACCCCTGCCCATGCGCTGGATTCCTCGGCCATCATCAAGGCATTCGGGTAATATCGAAACACGGCTTTATTCAATTCCTGCAGAAAGGATATCGCTTCAAGATTTTCCACCCCGTCATGCTCATTAAGGCTGTACTGACCTTCTCGCTTTTCAAAATCCAGCCGGATCATGCTTGTCACAGCGTCAACACGAAGACCATCAATATGATACATATCCATCCAAAATAAGGCATTGGAGATGAGGAATGAAATCACCTCTGGCTTGGCATAATCGAAAGACAATGTTCCCCAGCCCGGTTTCTCTGCTTTTTGCGGATCTGCGTACTCATAAAGAGGCGCCCCGTCAAACAGCCGAAGCCCGTGGGCATCCTTGGCAAAATGTGCGGGCACCCAGTCGAGCAGCACGCCGATACCCGCTTGATGCAGCTGATCAACAAGATACATGAAATCATGAGGACTTCCGTATCTGCTGGTCAGCGCAAAGAATCCGGTTCCCTGATACCCCCATGAAAGATCATACGGATGCTCAGCCAAAGGCATGAATTCCACATGGGTATAACTCATCTCCAGCAAGTAAGGAATCAGCTGGCCCGCCAGTTCGCGGTATGTATAGAACGAGCCGTCCTCCTTTTGCCGCCAGGTTCCAAAATGCATTTCATAAATGTTCATCGGCTTGGTGTAGGGGGATTTGTTCTTTCTTTTCCAAGCAGCATCTTGCCAATGATATCCAGAGAGATCGGTCACAACCGATGCCGTTGCAGGTCGAACTTCGGCTTGAAACGCGTATGGATCAGCCTTCAAGAACGTTTCTCCATACGGTCCGGTGATATGATATTTGTAATAAGTTCCAGTCTGTATCCCAGGGAAAAACCGACTCCAAATTCCCGAATCGGGTATCCTATATAACGTGTCTTGGGAACCGTCCCAGCCGTTCCAGTCTCCGGCAAGGCCCACCTGCCTTGCATTTGGAGCCCATACCGTAAACCGCACGCCTTCTTCTCCATCTTCAGTTGCACGGTGTGCGCCCATGCATTGGTAACTGTGATACCAGGTTCCTTCATGAAATAAATACAATTGTTCCGGAGTCATGTTTCCTTCCCTAACTGGTTGGTTCAATCATCGTCACCCGCTTTTTCTTAAAAATCCAATATTATTAGTGCTATTACCCCATTCTAACCATGTTGAAAATAAAAAATGTCCATGAAAGATAATTTTGTAATTTTCAATTCACTTTTTCAATATAATCGTTTCAAACCCCGGGAATGTCGTTTATGTAATGTACAACGTGAAAATACATTGGGAGGGAAACGTGATGAAGAGAAAAGACTGTATTGCTATGCTTCTGGCCGGTGGAGAGGGTAAACGATTAGCTCCCCTTACGTCCAAGCTGGCAAAACCCGCCGTTCCTTTTGGCGGACATTATCGTATAATCGATTTTCCTCTCAGCAATTGTGTGAACTCCGGAATCGATACGGTTGGAGTACTTACACAATATGAGGCAGAATCATTACACGAACATATCGGTGAAGGTGAACCCTGGGGACTAACACATACAGGACGCGAAGGCATTGCTCTGCTTCCATCCAACAGCACACACCAAGATGGATACTTGGGTACAGCAGACGCCATTTATAAAAACATTCCATATATCGATGATCAAAATCCCGAACATGTCCTTATTCTATCCGGGGACCATATTTACCAGATGGATTACCGCGAAATGCTTGAAGCTCACATGAAACAAGCGGCTCCAGCCACGATCTCCGTGATGGAGGTGCCTTGGGAAGACGCCAGCCGGTTCGGCGTCATGAGCGTTGATGACAATCTCAATATCATTGAATTTGCCGAAAAGCCGGCAGAACCGCAAAGCAACCTTGCCTCAATGGGCATTTATTTGTTCCGTTGGGACTATCTGAAGCAGCACCTCATTGAGGATGCGGCTGATCCAAACTCCAGCCATGACTTCGGGAAGGATGTCATCCCCAAGATGCTGTCCGGAGAAGAGTCGCTGCTTGCGTTTCGATTCCAGGGCTACTGGCGCGATGTGGGCACCGTAGAGAGCCTCTGGGAAGCCCACATGGATGTGCTTAGCCAAAACGAGCTTGTTCTGGAGAGATCCGATTGGCCCATGTATACCCGTGCATGGAAGACCAAACTTTCGGCAGCGCGGACACGCAATGCGGAACACACGGACTGCTTGATTCATGACCAATGCACCTTCGAAGGAAAAGCCAAGAGCTCCGTCATATTTTGCGGTGCGGAGATCGGTAAATACTCCATCGTCAAGGACAGTGTGGTCATGCCGAATGCCAAAATCGGCAAGGGCGTCCATATCGAGCATGCCATCATCGGTGAAGGAGCGCTCATCAAGGATGGAGCGATTGTAAAAGGAGCCCCCGGCAACGTTGTGGTCGTTGGACCTTACGAGACCGTGCTTCCGAAACCAACCATTCGTACCCAACCGTCCCGACTGCTTCAGGATGTATACGAAAAAGGACGCTTGCGGGCGAATGTCTCTTCATCTTAAAGAAGTTTCTTCAACAGAATATTAGTTCTGAGATAAATCCTTCAGACTTTTATACAAAAAAGCGATCCGTGACGGATCGCTTTTTCTCATGTATCGTGCCCTGCTGACTGTGTCTCAAGCGCATGCGACATAGATTGGTAACACGGTAGAATGATTACATAAACCTCTTCTCATATAAATTCACGAAGCGACCACCCATATCCTGCTTAGCCACGAACAGAAATCCTTGGCGCTGATAAAATTGATTCAGCGTTGGCAGATGGGATACGCAATCCAGTCTGAAACCCTGTTTACCCTTGGATAACAAATACGATTCCGCAAAAGAAATCATCTTTGTTCCCAGCTCCAGTCCCCGATAGGAAGCGCGTACGGTCAGCCGATGCAAATAACCATAGGCCGGATCGTCCCGCTCTCCCCAATAGGCCGGATCCCCATACTGCAACGTGAACATGCCGACGGCCATGTCTCTATGCCACAGGATGAACACTTCTCGATCCGCCAGGTACTGCTCCATCAAGTCCAAGGAAAAGAGCGATGGACTCCACTGCTTGCGTCCTTGCTGCTCCATCACCTCCGCCGCTTCCTTGAGAAGCGACAGCATCTCCCCTGCCTGATCTGATTCAGCCGCTTTTAATTCAAACAGACCTTGCTCCGTAGAAAACGTTGCTGCTGTGTTTCCCACTTCCATTCTCCCCCTTTTAAACGGCCCCACAACGTGAAGCCTATGCTTCAGAATTGCTTACGCTTCGCTGAAAACGTATCAATGCTGTATTCTTAAGAAAAAACCTTGCCGGTAACCCGGCAAGGCTTATACGTTCGGTCCGGCTACGTCTTCCTCACCGTTCTCCAATCCGCCGGCCATCGGTATTTTCCCTTCAGGCAGCGGCAGCTTGACGATAACGGATGTTCCGTGCCCGAGCTCGCTTTCCATCTCCATCGTGCCTCCATGGAGCTCAATGAGCTGCTGCGTAATCGCCAGGCCCAGGCCCGTTCCACCGTTAAGCGGATTAACCTGGAAGAACCGGTCCTTTACCCGCCGCAGATGTTCGTCCGATATGCCAATACCGTGATCCTCCACGGTTACGATAACAAACTTGTCTTCCAAAGCGAAGGAAAGGTTGATCACGCCGTTCTCATGCGAGAATTTAATCGCATTGTCCACAATATTCAAAAACACCTGCTTCAAGCGGTTGGCATCCCCGTAGAGAATCGGTTTTTCGTCGGTCTCCAGTTTGATCTGGATGCCCTTCTTCTCGGCCTTCGTCCACAGATTGAGCATAATCTCTTGCAGAAGCTCCCGTAAATTCACGATACCCTTCACAAGTTTCATCTCATTCTGCTGGAGCTTGGAGAAGTCGAGCAACTCTTCAACAAGACCGATCAAACGATCGGTTTCCTTAGAAATAATCTGCATCCCGATCTTCGTTTCTTCCGGATCATAGCCACCGGAGTCGAGCGTTTCACTCCAGCCCTTAATGCTTGTGAGCGGAGTCCGCAGCTCATGCGAAATGGATGAAACAAAATCATCCTTTACCTGATTGCTTCGTACAATCTCCTGCGCCATGTAGTTCAGGGTTGACGACAGCTCACCAAGCTCGTATTTATAATCGCCTTTGATTCTCACGTTAAACCTGCCCTTGGCCATCTGCGCCGATACCGTGGTAATGTTGTTGAGCGGCTTTACGATGGAGTTGGCCAGCCCGATGCTGAAGGCAAGCACGAGCGCTAGCACGGCCCCACCAATGCTGACGGCAAACAGCGTGATTTTCATTAGCTTGTCGTTAATGAACTCAAGCGAAGTCACATAACGAAGAATGTACGTTTTCTCAAATCCGTTCGAAACGGTTTGAGATACAGCCATGACGATCTGCCCCGTACCTTGCTGCTTACCAATCCAATGGCCCGTATTGCCTGCAAGCGCTTGGGTGACATCACTGGTCTTGATGGTCTGCTCGATTTCGAAACCGGTGGATGTGGAGAGAACTTGACCACCCGGATTCAAAATTTGAAGCTCCGTTGTATACAATTCAAAATGACGAATCATCTCACTCAGCTGGTTGACGTTGTCCGTTGACGTCAATCGGAAGGGCTGATAAAAAGCGTTGGCGGTATTTATATGATTCACAATATGATTGTATACCGTGTCGTAATAATACGATCGTAAAGCGATTAGAAATATAACCTCAATCAGCAGCAAGGCGATGAACACTACCAGGAAGTAGTGCAGCACGATTTGCCGCCGAATGCCTTTTTTGATGATCATTGTCCCTGACCCTTCCATTTATAGCCGTGTCCCCATACCGTCTGGAGGTATTCCGGCTCGGAAGGATTGCCTTCGATTTTTTGGCGTAATCTCCGAATGTTCACGTCCACGATTTTGGGGTCACCCATATATTCTTTGCCCCATACATGATCGAGCAGCACATCACGACTAAGCGGCGTGTTTTCTTTCTCCAGGAAAAACTGCACCAGCGAAAATTCTGTTGGCGTCAGCTCCACCGGCTGCCCGTTCTTCTTAAACTGCTTGGAGATCAGATCCAGCGTAAAGGGACCTGATTGAAACGATACCTTGGCGGTTCCCGCACGCTGGACATTCACCCTCCGCAGTAAAGATTGCAGCCTGGCGATTAACTCCGTCGGACTGAACGGTTTGCTTACGTGGTCATCGGCACCAACGGAGAGGGCATACACTTTATCCTGCTCCTGAACTTTTGCCGTCAGGAAAATAATACCGATCCGCTCGTTCGTTTCCCGAATTCTGCGGCAAACTTCAAATCCGTCAATCCCTGGTACCATGACATCAAGCAAGGCGATATCGATATCTGGCGTCGTTTGCAGCAAACGAAGGGCTTCGTTGCCATCCCCAGTCTCCAGGACGTCAAAGCCGTTTCGTTTCAGATTAATTACGATAAAACTGCGGATAGATTCTTCATCTTCTAATATGAGCACTTTACTCAAGGTCTAGTTCCCCTTTCTTTCGATAGGAGCCACATTATTGCTGTTTGGCTTTTTATCTTTTTTACTCAATTTCAGATCGCCATGACTGCGATAAGCAATTACGCGGTTTTTCTCCTTCACCAGAATCTCCCAATCGGATTCGGCTTTTCCCCACTGGGCCTTTGAAAAGAATTTAATCTCGGCAACGGACTCTCCCGTGTCGGTCGTCACAAAATTCAAATAAGCATTTTTGTTGGATTCCGGCGTGATGGTAATCTTATTATACATGTCTGGCGGAAAGTCCAGATAGAATCGATTGTTCATATCGTAGTACCTTTGGAGCACGAATTGAAGCCCTTCTTTTTCGTTGTTCTCCCGTACCACTCCGTCCCACTGGAAGTACGTGGTGAAGAACGGGATCTCTTCCAGAATAAGCCGATCCTCCCAACCGCTCGGTCTCGTAAGAACACCAAACTCTAAAATACCGTCATCATTCACATCTTCGCTCTCTACAGGCAGTTCCTTGTAGGTAAGCAATTCATCCTGAAGGACGTCAATAAACTGGTTATCCTCCATAATGATGAGCTTGGAATAAGAAGAGTTAGACACAACCGAAGCGTCCAAGATGATACCTTCTTTGTTTTTGGCCACTTTCCCTGCGACAACATTGTAATAACTTTCGATATTGGGTCCCAGATCCAGCTTGTTCAGCTCGACAAAGGCATCTTCGAATTTGTCGTATTGATAGGTGCTGATATATGAGAGCTCCTTCTGCTGAAGATAGACAACCGTAATATCGTTGATCTTATCACCGTTCATATCTCCGATATTAAAGTTCGAATATGGCAAAGCCGGTATTTTTTCGAGTGAATCCCCTGAGAATGAATACACGGCCAGCAGGTTCTGAAGATTCTCGTCTCCGCGGGAGAAGCCAGCTACGATGTCGACCTTGCCGTCATTCGTAAAATCGACGAAATCAAAAGACTCCAATACCGTCCCTTCTCCGTCGAAATCAAGCTTCTTCACCCACGTATCGCCTTGCTGCTGCATAATCATGCCATGGATTTTCACTTCATCGTCCGGCGTCTGATAGAAGACGACAGCTTCCATAATTCCGTCATTGTCCAAGTCATGAATACGGATTGAACTGCTATCCACGTCACTTCGCGGCCGGACAATGGAGCCTTCCAGCTTATTCTTCAGAAGCGCAGATTGGATGGCGCCATTCAACGTCGCTTTATCCGTCGGCAAATCCGGTTTCTTCATTAAGGAGACCGGGTCCTCCTGAATAAACGTACAGCCGCTTATGATCAATAATAACAAGCCTGCCAAGAGGGCTTGCATCACTCTATATTTCAATAAGTATCAACTCATTTCTATACATTCACCTGGCGTCTTTGGTGATCGATAATTACAGTCTTGACTTCTCGCCATGGGTTAAACGTCTCCCTGTCACATCCACGGCCAGCTCTCCGCCGGATAGACCCATGATCCGGGTACAGTACTTCTCGGCCAGCTCCAAGGGTATCACGGTAAATACGGTTAGACGTTCTTCCTCGCACAAGGTTTTAAGTGTCTTCAATACATGCTCGGCCGAGGCTGGATCAAGTCCCGTGACCGGCTCGTCCGCCAAAATCACCTTGGCACCATGCACAAGTGCGCGGGCAATAGCAATCCGCTGCTTCTCGCCGCCGCTTAACTCGCCGGCCTTGCGTTTGGCCTTGTCCAACAACCCAAGGTGCTCGATCGTATCCATAGCCCCCATATAATCATCAGATCGGACCATCCCGGTTACCATCCGCCACAGCGGTGTTTGGCTGGATTGTCCGATCAATACATTCTTAAGTGCCGTTCGATTAACATTCAAGGACGGGTTCTGCTCAAGATAAGCCCATTCCCGGCGAATTCTCCGTTTTCCCGCAGGATTCATCATATCTTCGCCATCAATCGTTAATTTGCCGCCGTCCCATTTTTGCTGCATGGATAGACAGCTCATTAACAAGCTTTTCCCGCTTCCGCTAGCACCGATCAGACCGATCATTTCCCCGTGCTCCATCTGAAAAGTGATATCCTTTAACACCGGTGTGCGTTCAGGACCCATCGTTTTCTTCAGCCGATCCACTTTAATCATGTTATCGTCTCTCCCGTCAAGTGCATATTCCTACTCTCTAGTTTAGAAGAAAGCGAAAGCAATTGCCATGAGAACACACGTTCTATTCCTGTGTTGATGCAGTTTTGACTTTAAACCATAATCCCGTACACGCAAACAGAATATACAATCCTCCAAGCAGAACGAAGATCCCCCCGTTCCACCCCGTTTCCATGATGGCGCCCCCGGCATTCGGACCTGCTATGCTGCCCGCATTAAAGTGGAAGGAAGCTACGACGTTGGCAGCCGGCAGCAGCACTCTGGGAAGGATATCCGCCGCATAAGCCAAACCAAGCGAGAAGAAGGAACCAACCAGCCCGCCGGCCAGCGTCAGCAATATTAAGGTTGCCCAGAAATTCGTTCCTGCCACGGGAATGAGCAAGAAACAGCATCCACCCACAATACCGGCAATCGCCAGCACCCGTTTGCGGCCGAATTTATCACTCCAAATACCGAGCGGAAGCTGCAGCACCAGACCGCCGATGCCGACAAAAGGAAGCAATGCTGATATTTCGCCCAATGTAAATCCGCTTCTTAAACCGTAGACCGGGAAGTTGCTGTTAATTCCTGCTTCCATGTAGCCGTAGAGAAACGCGGGAATCAATGCAAACCAGGCCAGGCGGTAGCTTTTGAGATAGCGTCCAGCCGGCTGCTGCTCCCCGTTCTCGCTTTTTTCCGGCTTCAGGTTCGGAAGTTTAAAGAGCACGACCAGCAGAATGAACAAGAACAGCACCGCCAGAATTATAAACGGTACCGCTTCGCCATACTTTAGCAGCGGAATGCCCAGCGGTCCTATACTGAATCCCAAACCGTAGGACATGCC
Organism: Paenibacillus sp. QJM3NY_38; assembly: GCF_056173265.1. Lineage (NCBI taxonomy): Bacteria > Bacillati > Bacillota > Bacilli > Caryophanales > Paenibacillaceae > Paenibacillus > Paenibacillus sp. QJM3NY_38. Next base: position 3,065,464 of record NZ_CM149665.1, on the reverse strand, counting down.
GTAAAAGGATATGCTTCGCCCCCGGTTCTTCGCCGTTGACATCATTAGTACCCATAGCTGTGCCGCATAATGAAGAGCGCTGTCCCCAATACCCACAAGCACCCGCAGTACAAACCAGACGGCCACGCTCGGAATCAGCGGAAAGGCGACCAGTGACAGCATCACCAGGACCAGTCCCGAAATGATCAGTTTTTTGAAACCGACCCAGCCGAGAAGTCTTTCCGCAACAAGCGTCATCGCAAACGAGCCTACATACAAGGCCGCCGCGTTCAATCCGTTCATGGAGGATGAAATGCCCATCCGTTCCAAAAAAATAGCCAGCACCGGCAATAACAGTCCCTGGCTTAAACCAGCCGCAACTACGACGGCAATTAAAATGAAATAATGAGTTCTCCCCTGACGGGGGGTTACAGCTTCTGTCACTGAAATATAGTCCTCCTCTAATGTGAAAAAACGATGAATTTAAACAGTCAGATGAACATTATAGTGGACAAGCCCAATCCATACAAGCCATAATAATAACAATGCCATCAATTGGGAGGGTATCCGTTAATGAAATATAAAGTCAGTATCGATGTATCTATGGTCTACGAGCTGCTGGGCAGCTTCATGATATATGCAACAAGGAAATGGACCGATAACCTGGATATCGGAAAACAGCTGATAACGGAGATGGACGAGCGATTACCTCAACCTGTTCGTGTCCAGTTCAGTCGAGCTCGTTCATGGCCACTCGCGGATTATGATGTGTTATACGCCTTGATCATGCTTCGGGGAGAGCACATTGAAATCCCGGATTTTCTGGATTGGATCGAATCTTCCGCCGTGGAAGAGCTGCATGACCTGCTTCTGCCGCACTTGCCGTCCCTCTCGCTGGATGAAACATCTAGAATTCGAGAAAACTACACACCGTTGATGAAGTTGTGGCATGAGCACTACTTCTCGGAAGTGGAGCCTGAACTGTACCAGCTCCTTGAGGAAGATGCCGAAGAGAAGCGAATGCTCCTTCCGAAAATGGACGACGAAAATTTAATCGAATATGCTTCAAGCGGCGTTATACTCGACGATGTCCCTCAGGAGAACGTAGTCTTGTTCCCGGGCACACATTTCCGGCCGATCAATACCTATTGCTTCTATGAGAACGTACTCCTGCTGCAGTATCCGATCGATATCCCGGAAGAAGAGGAAGATGAGCCGCCCGTCGTTCTCCTCCGCATGACCGAGGCGCTTGCGGACCCGGAACGCCTGCGTCTCCTGCGATATATTGCCGATGAGCCGAAGGCCGTGTCCGAAATGGCGTCCGAGTTGGGTCAGCCTTATGAGGAACTGATGCACCATCTGATGATATTGAGGGCAGCCGGCTTGCTGCGCTCCCATCTGAAATCCGAGAATAACGAAAGATTCAGCCTGCGGCCGGATGGGGCTGCCGAACTTCAGATGTTCCTGGAGTCATACATTCGACTTTCATAGTAAGAAGGAGTGAACCATGAGTAAAACATCGCAGCATATTATCTTCGACATGGACGACACATTAATACATTGCAACAAATATTTCGATCTGATTCTTGGCGATTACTTCGAGTGGATGACCGAATGGTTTCAACATGTTGGCTTGACTACCGAAGAAGTCCGAGCCAAGCAGATGGAGATCGACGTAGCCGGCATAGATAAGCTGGGATTTGCAAGTGCGAACTTCCCGCAATCCCTTATCGATACGTATCATTATTTCGGCCGCATTCATGGAAGAGAAAGCTCGCCCAAGGAAGAAGAGCTTCTCTACGAATTAGGACTCAGTGTATATGAGCAGGAAATCGAAGCCTACCCCGGCATGGTTGAGACGCTCGAGAAGCTACAGAAGGATGGTCATTGTCTCCATCTCTACACAGGAGGCGAGACCCGGATTCAGAAACGGAAAATCGAACAGATGAAGCTGGCCGATTATTTCAAAGACCGAATCTACATTCGCCAGCATAAAAATATTGCGGCGTTGGAAGAAATCCTCTCGATGGGGACATTCTCCCGCTCCGATACGTGGATGATCGGCAACTCGCTTCGCACCGATGTCGTTCCGGCGCTGACGGCCGGCATCAACAGCATCTATATCAAACAGCAGCGCGAATGGCAATATAACCTGGTCGAACTGAAGCAGGAGCCGCATAACGTGTTATATACCGTATCGGCGCTGACCGAAGTGCCCGAGGTCATTGAAGAGCATTTGGAGTAATCAAAATAAACCGAACCGATCAAGGATGGCATCCCTGATGGCTCGGTTTTTTTATTTAACTTTGCCGTTTCACGATTTCACGGCTTCACTCGAGTCCTCTGCCTGAACAGCAAGCTTTCCGTTCCCTTCAGCAGCTAGGACAATTCTGCCTTTAAACGTGCTGCCGTCCTCGTTTTTAAAGGATAATACCTGGGTCTTGCCTTGCACCAGCAAGGATTTCAGCATCGCATGCGAAACCTGTTTACCGGCAAATTCCTTCCAGATGACATAGCTGCAGCCGGTTTTGAAATTAGCACAACCATAACCTTTGCGCCCTTCAATAATATGACCTTCACATCCGGGTCTAGGGCATCGGCCTAATGAAGAACGTACGGACGACGTTTCGTTTGAAGCAGCGGCATTGGATTTTGGAGTCCGTTTAGCCGCTCGTTCTTCCTTGTCGCGTGGGGCAGCGGCAGCTTTTCCCGTGCTTCGCTTCCCTCTGCCTTTGGACTTGTCCTCATCTCCGCCGAAAAGCGACGAAGGCGCGGGACGCTGCGAGGATACCTTATTGATGATCGAAATGGTAAACTTCTGCACGTTTTGCATGAACACGTCGGCGGAAGCCTCGCCCTTGGATATTTGGTGAAGGCGCCGTTCCCATTGGCCCGTCATCTCAGGCGAAGCAAGTAATTCTACGCCTGCATGACGGATCAGCTCCACCGCCGTCCTCCCTTTTTGGGTAACCGTGATCCTTTTGCCCTGCATCGTAATGTATCCGACCTTCTTCAAGCGTTCAATGGTCGCTGCACGGGTAGCCGGCGTTCCCAGCCCGCTGTCTTTCATCGCATCCCGAAGCGCTTCATCCTCGATGGATTTTCCGGCACTTTCCATCGCCTTCAGCAGCGTTCCTTCCGTATAACTCTTAGGCGGCTGGGTTGCCTTTTCTTTCACTTCGGATTTCTTGCACTGCACCAGCTCATCGGGGGACAGATCAAAGGAACGGTCGATCCATTCCTGGGTCTCCTCTTCCTCGTCCTCTTTTCCCTTCTTGGAAGACTTGGCTTTCTTCTGCTCTTTATCCTGGGCAATCAGCACCTTCCAGCCAAGCGACAGCAGTTCCTTAATTCCCGTCTTGAACGTTTCGCCCTCGACCTCGGTAAGCACCGTATGCTGCTTGTACATGGCCGGCGGGTAAAAATGCGAGAGAAACCGGATAATGACCAGATCGTAAATATGCTGCTCTTCCTTGCTGAGCGTGCCCGGACGTTTTAACGTCGGCAAGATGGCATGGTGATCTTCAACCCGCTGCGGATTGCATACCGCCTTATTATTCATGTGCACCCGGCTAGGATCCGCTCCTTCCGCCATCGATGCATAGGAGGTCGATTTCAACATGTGAAGTGCCTTGTGCATGCCTTCGATATTCTGTTCATTCACGTAATTGGAGTTGGTACGCGGATATGAAATGACCTTGTGACGCTCATACAATGCTTGCGCAAGATCCAGCGTTTTTTTGGCAGAGTATCCGTATTTGGCATTGGCTTCACGCTGAAGAAGGGTCAAATCATACAATTTAAACGGATATTCTTTCGTTTCTTTGACTTCATATTTGGTGATGAGCCCATTCTTCCCATTAACCTTGGCTGCAATCGTCTCTGCTTTCTCTTGCGAGGTCAGCCGCTCGCCCTGCCATGTTCCGGTATACTCCAGCTGCTCTTGCTTGAACACGGCCTTTACGTCGTAGAACGTTTGCGATTCAAAGGCTTCAATTTCCTTCTGCCGGTCATAGATCAGGGCCAGAACCGGCGTCTGGACCCGCCCAACCGACAGTAAAGTCTGATGGCGGGTCGTAAAGGCACGCGAAGCATTCATGCCGATCAACCAATCGGCTTCACTGCGTGCGCGCGCAGCTTGCGTTAAATTCTCGAATTCAATCCCATCCTTCAGCTCCGCAAACCCACGGGCGATGCTTTCCGCCGTTAAATCCGAAATCCATAGTCTTTTTACAGGCTGTTTCAATTTTAATTGTTGTTGGATAAGAGCGAAAATATATTGTCCTTCTCGTCCCGCATCACATGCGTTTACGATATGGCTGCAGCGCTTGGCGACCTCTCCAATGACCTTCAGCTGATCCTTGGTTTTCGGATTCGGGATGATTTTGAATTGCTCCGGAATGATGGGCAGGTCCCGTAAATTCCAGCGTTTGTACTTCGGATCATATGCATCCGGCTCCGCCAGCCCAACCAGATGTCCGATAGCCCAAGTTATGATGTATTGCTCACCTTCAAGATATGTACGGTTATTCTTGGCCCGCGGCTCGATAACCGCAGCGATGTTCCGTCCCATATCCGGCTTTTCGGCAATGACCAACGTTTTCAAATGACATTCTCCTCCCCGATGAGTAACCATGGCGCGGTGGCTAACTCCAAAAAGGACTTCGCTCTCGCGAAGTCCTTTTAACTACTATTCATATGATAGCATATTTAGGAGAAGGATTAAACCAGTACGGTCGCACCCATCAAATATTTGTCTACCTCGCGCGCTACCTCACGGCCTTCGTTGATCGCCCATACCACGAGGCTTTGTCCGCGACGCATGTCTCCGGCGGCAAATACTTTATCTACATTGGTCGTATATTTGCCATACGGCGCTTTCACATTGGAACGGCGATCCGTTTCAAGTCCAAGCTGCTCGACCAGCGTATGCTCCGGTCCGTCAAAACCGATGGCAATGAACGCCATTTGAGCAGGAAATACTTTCTCCGTGCCCGGAATCGGTTGATACACTTTACGGCCGGTTTCGTCTACAATACGCTCGATTTGAACGGTATGAAGCTCCTTCAGATTGCCCGCTTCATCCCCGACAAATTTCGTGGTCATAATGGAGAATTCGCGTGGATCGCTGCCAAACAGCGCTTTGGCTTCCTCGTGTGCATAATCGAGCGTGTACACGTTCGGGAACTGCGGCCAAGGGTTCGCAATCGGATCACGCTGCAGCGGAGCCTGTTTATGCGTGCCGAACTGGGTAACACTGCTGCAGCCGTGACGAAGCGCTGTTGCGACGCAGTCAGAGCCTGTGTCGCCGCCGCCGATGACAATAACGTCCTTGTCTTTTGCCGACAAGTAGTTGCCGTCCTCGAGACCCGAATCCAGCAGGCTCTTGATGGTTCCGTTCAGATAGTCCATCGCATAATGAATGCCCTTGAGGTCACTTCCCTCAATATTGAATTCACGCGGTTTTGTTGCACCGCCGCACAGTACGACGGCATCGTAGTCTTCCATCAGCTGCTTGGCGGGAATGTCTTTGCCAATCTCGGTGTTGACAACGAATTCGACGCCTTCCGCTGCGAGCAAATCTACACGGCGCTGAACAATACCCTTGTCCAGCTTCATGGATGGAATCCCGTAAGTCAACAATCCGCCGATACGGTCGGCACGTTCATAGACGGTTACGGAATGGCCTGCTTTGTTCAGTTGAGCAGCCGCAGCCAGCCCAGCCGGACCAGAACCGACAACGGCTACGCGGCGTCCCGTACGCTTCGCCGGCGGCTCGGGAACGACCCAGCCTTCTTCAAAGCCCTTGTCGATGATCGCTTGCTCGATTGATTTTATCGTGACCGGCTCCCCAATCAAACCGACGGTGCAGGAACCCTCACAAGGAGCTGGACATACGCGTCCGGTAAACTCAGGGAAGTTGTTTGTTTTGTGGAGGCGCTCCAAGGCTTCTCTCCACAAGCCCCGGTATACAAGATTGTTCCATTCCGGAATCAGATTATGAATCGGGCAGCCCGAAGTGCCGCCGAGCATATCGATTCCTGTATGGCAGTATGGCGTACCGCAGTCCATGCAGCGTGCTCCCTGGGTCTGGAGCTCTTCTTCTTCTAAATGTTTATGAAACTCTTCCCAGTCTTTAACTCGTTCGGCCGGGCTCCGATCTGCCGGAAGCTGGCGCTGATATTCCATAAATCCTGTTGGTGTAGACATACTGCTTTACCCCCATCCGTTCTATCCATGCTGGTTACCATGTACAATTTATCATATCATAAATCATCCGATATCGATCTTCAGATGACCCAAGAAACAGGTTTCAGTCTGATTTATTTTTTCTATTTATGCTAAAAATTTTTTTATCAGAGCATGAATCCCCATGATTAGCGGCTATTTAAGCAGCGATTTGTATAAACATTAAAAATATAGTAGCATTTCGCTTTTCTCCTGTTAAATGGACTATATGCATGATCATTTGTATTATCCTACTAACAAAACGTTGTCAACATGGATGGATTGGAGTATGTCTATCCCTTCAAAGCTCGTCACAAGCTCTTTATTTTCGTTCAAATGTAACAAACCGATAGGCATACGGGTTCTTCTCATCCGTGATGCCGGGAACTTCTTCGATAATTTTCCATTCGTCCCAGTTCACTTCAGGGAAGAACGTATCCCCTTCAAAAGTTTCATCAATAAACGTGCAGTACAGCCGATCCGCTTTCGGAAGCATCAATTCATAAATCTGGGATCCGCCGATCACCATCAGCTCTGCGTTCTCCGCGTAGGGAAGGGCTTCATCCACATCATGGATCACGATGCCCTCTTCGTCCGTCAGCGTGAAACTATTGTCTCTCGTCAGCACGATATTCTTTCGGTGAGGCAGAGGTTTACTGCCAAAGGACTCCCAAGTCTTGCGCCCCATCAGAATCGTTTTGTGCAGGGTCGTCTCCTTGAAGAAGGCCATATCCCGCGGCAATCGCCACGGCATGGTGCCGTTCAGCCCGACTACCTGGTCCCTGCCCATTGCCCATATCATCGATATCATTATACAGTCACTCCTTCCTTGTACAAATGAATTGCGCCGAATATCGGTACCACTTGTTTATTTACACAGCTACGGTCGCTTTGATGGTTGGATGATACTGGTAACCCTCGAATTCAAAGTCTTCGAATGTATAATCAAAGATGCTCTCCGGCTTGCGCTTGATGACCAGCTTCGGCAGCGCATAAGGCTCGCGTTCAAGCTGCGTTCTGACCTGTTCCATATGATTGGAATAGATATGGACGTCGCCACCTGACCAGATGAATTCACCCGGCTCCAGGCCGCACTGCTGGGCAACCATATGGGTAAGCAGTGCATAACTTGCAATGTTGAACGGCAGCCCGAGGAAGCTGTCCACAGAACGCATGGTAAGCATACAGGAGAGCTTCCCGCCCGCCACGTAGAATTGGAATACAAAATGGCATGGAGGCAGCTTCATGTTATCGATCTCTGCCACGTTCCAGGCACTGACGATATGCCGCCGGGAGTCGGGATTGTTTTTAATCGAATCGATGACGTTGGCAATCTGGTCGATATGGCGTCCATCCGGCGTTTCCCACGCTCGCCACTGCGAGCCGTAGACCGGTCCCAAATCGCCGTTCTCATCTGCCCATTCGTCCCATATCCGCACGCCGTTTTCTTTTAGATACCGGATATTCGTCTCCCCGCTTAAGAACCACAGAAGCTCATGGATCACTGATTTTAAGTGAATCCGCTTGGTTGTCATCAGAGGAAAGCCTTTAGAAAGGTCAAACCGCAGCTGTCTTCCAAATACGGATAACGTTCCCGTCCCCGTGCGGTCCCCTTTCTCTACGCCATGATCAAGAATGTCTTGCAGCAGCTCCAAGTATTGTTTCATGTATAGTCACCTCACTAGAATCTCATATCAACAGTCTACCATGTTCGTGGAACGATTGGGATGCTTAAAATAACCCTGCCGAAAGAGGACGGTTATCGCTTGCCGTATCCACATAAAAAAACAGGAGGCAGAAACCGCCTGCGCGTTCTCTACCTCCTGGCCGAATATATAATGACTCGAAAAAACGAACGTCGTTTGGATTAACGGGCAATGATGTGGATCGGATGACCCATAACCAATTCCGCAGCTTCCATTACGATTTCGCCAAGCGTCGGATGCGCATGGATCGTTAGGGCTACATCTTCAAGCGTAGCGCCCATCTCAATAGCAAGACCGAGCTCTGCAATCAGGTTGGAAGCTTCCAGACCTACGATTTGCGCTCCGAGAATAAGTCCTGTTCCTTCTTCAGCTACGATCTTCACGAAGCCTTCCGGATGGTTCAAGGATACGGAACGTCCGTTACCTGCGTAAGGGAATTTGCCTGCTTTCACTTTATGGCCTTTTTCCTTCGCTTGAGCTTCGGTGTAACCTACGCTGGAGCATTCTGGATCCGTAAACACAACGGCTGGAATACATTTGTAATCCACGACGGACGGCATTCCGGCAATGGCCTCAGCAGCCACTTTACCTTCATAGGAAGCTTTGTGTGCAAGCGCCAGACCGGATACGATATCCCCGATCGCGAAGATATGAGGAATGCTTGTGCGTCCTTGATGGTCGACTTTCACGAATCCGCGCTCATCCATATCGAGGCCGATCAGATCAAGGCCAAGCTCTCCGTCCGTGTTCGGACGACGGCCAACTGTAACCAGCAGGTAATCTGCTGTTACTTCTTTAGTTTCGCCATTCACGGAGTATTTCACGGTAACTTCTTTATCGTTTTGCTCGGCACTTTCAGCTTTAGCACCTGTGATAATTTCGATACCGGTTTTCTTCATGTTTTTCGTAACGAGGCTTGTCATGTCTTTGTCAAAGCCAGCCAAAACGCTGTCCAGACCTTCGATGATCGTTACTTTCGAACCGAATTTGGAGTACATTTGACCAAGCTCGGCACCGATGTAGCCGCCACCGATTACGATCATGCTCTTCGGTACTTCAGGCAGGTTCAATGCTTCGGTAGAAGACAGGATGCGTCCGCCAAACGGGAATGGCTTCAGTTCGATTGGACGGGAACCTGTAGCAATGATGCAGTTCTTGAAGCGGTAACGCGGTGATTCATGATCATTGAATACACGCGCTTCGTTTTCGTTGATGAACATGCACTCGCCGTTGAAAACTTCCACTTTGTTGCCTTTCAGCAAACCGGCTACGCCGCCAGTCATTTTTTTGACAACGCCGTTTTTGAATTCCTGTGTTTTCGCGAAATCAACCGTTACGTTCTCCACGGAAATACCGAATGCATCGGCATGCTTAGCGGACTCGAACTGATGAGCTGCAGCGATCAAAGCCTTGGAAGGAATACATCCACGGTTCAAGCATACACCGCCGAGTTCCGATTTATCAACGATCAGAACCTTTTGGCCCAGTTGGGCGGCACGAATCGCCGCCACATAACCACCAGGACCAGCACCAATGACTAGAGTATCAATATCTAAAGAAGCATCTCCAACTACCATTAGTTACACCTCCATAACAAGCAGCTCAGGGTTAGCGAGCAGTTGTTTAATATAGTTCATAAAGTTTTGAGCCGTTGCGCCGTCGATGATACGGTGGTCAAAGCTCAAGGACAATGCCATAACAGGTGCTGCTACAATCTCTCCGTTCTTCACAACCGCTTTTTCGCTGATGCGGCCGGTACCGAGAATAGCAACCTCTGGGAAGTTAATGATTGGCGTAAAGAACATGCCGCCTGCGGATCCGATGTTCGTGATGGAAATCGTGCTGCCCTTCATTTCGTTAGGAGACAGTTTGCCTTCACGGCCGCGAGCAGCCAGATCACGGATGCTGTCAGCGATCATCCAGATGCTCTTACGATCCGCATCTTTGATAACCGGTACGATCAGACCGTTGTCTGTATCCGTAGCGATACCGATGTTGTAGTATTTTTTGTACACGATTTCGTTCGCTTCTTCGTCGATCATCGCATTCAAAGCCGGGAACTGACGGCTAGCCGCAACGAGTGCTTTAACGATGAATGGCAGATACGTAACTTTCGTGCCTTTCTTCTCAGCGATCGGTTTCATGCGGGTACGGAACGCTACCAGCTCGGTTACGTCCACTTCGTCCATAATCGTAACGTGAGGAGCTGTGTAAGCCGATTTAACCATAGCATTCGAGATCGCTTTACGGATACCTTTGAATGGTACGCGCTCTTCTTCTGCACGAGTGTCCACCGCTGCGGATGCTGCTGCAGGAGCTGCTTTCGCTTCGGAAGCTGCTTCTTGCGCAGGAGCCGCTGCTTGGCCTCCACCGTTCTTGAAGGCTTCAACATCGTCGCGAGTCACTTTACCGTTGTTGCCGGAGCCCTGCACTTGTGCAATGTCTACGCCTTGCTCGCGAGCGAATTTACGCACGCTTGGCGTAGCCAGAACTTCACGGTTAGGCGCTGCTGGTGCAGCTGCTCCACCGTTTCCGCCTTGTTTAGCGTCAGCCGGTGCATCTTGAGCCGGGGAAGAAGTTGTATCCGCGCTGCCTTTAGCTGCGTCAGCTTCTTGTGCAGACTGCTCTTCAGCAGGAGCCTCTTGCTCAGGAATGTCGCCTTCAGCATCGATGATAGCTACCACTTCACCGACACGGCATACTTGACCATCCTTGGCAAAAACTTCTTGAACCGTACCGTTCACGGGACAAGGAACTTCTACGACCGCCTTGTCGTTCTGTACTTCCATGATGATGTCGTCGTCTGTTACTTTGTCGCCTGGCTTGATATGCATTTTGATGATTTCACCTTCATGCAGACCTTCACCCAGCTCTGGAAAACGATATTCAAATTTTGCCAACTGAAAAACCTCCCTAGAAATTGCTGCTATTAGAAATTCATTACTTTATTGACGGCATCCACGATACGTGCTGGAGTAGGCAACCAAGTGTCCTCGATTTGCGCGAATGGATACACGGTATCCGGCGGAGTCACGCGAAGCACTGGAGCTTCCAGGTGCAGAATCGCTTTCTCGTTGATTTGAGCAATAACTTCTGCGGCTACGCCTGCAGACTTTTGCGCTTCTTGAACCACGATGGCACGGTTGGTTTTCTTAACCGAAGCAAGCACGGTATCGATGTCGATTGGAGAGATCGTGCGCAAGTCGATGATTTCCGCTTTGATTCCGTTCTTCTCAAGTTCGTCCGCCGCTTTCGTTGCGGTGTGAACCATCAAACCGTAAGCGATAATCGTGACGTCGGTTCCTTCGCGAACCACGTTAGCTTTACCAAGCTCAACCGTGTAATCACCTTCAGGAACTTCAGCGCGGAACGCATGATACAGGTTCAAGTGCTCCATGAAGAACACAGGGTCATTGTCGCGAATTGCTGCGATCATGAGTCCTTTTGCATCATAAGGATTGGAAGGTACTACAACTTTAATACCCGGGGTCTGCGTGATCAAACCTTCGAGTGCATCGGTGTGCAGCTCAGCCGCTTTAACCCCGCCGCCGAATGGCGTACGGAATACGATCGGGGAGTTGTAACGTCCACCGGAACGGTAACGCATACGCGCTGCTTGAACGACGATTTGGTCAAGCGCTTCAAAGATAAATCCAACGAATTGAATTTCAGCGATCGGACGGAAGCCTTGAATACCGAGACCTACTGCCAAACCGCCAATAGCGGACTCAGCCAGCGGCGTATCGAATACGCGCTCTTCCCCGAATTCTTTTTGAAGGCCTTCCGTTACCCGGAAAACACCGCCGACATTACCTACGTCTTCACCGAAGATGACAACGTTAGGGTCACGGCTCAATTCAACGCGCATGGCGTCGCGAATCGCTTCTTTCATGTTCATTTGTGCCATTGCTTCATTTCCTCCTTAAGAAATACAGTTCACTAAAAATTCCAGTGTATATATCGATGTCAAAACGTTCAAAAACCGACCTGATGCCGCCATGACAAAACCAGATGATTATCCAGGATCAAACCTTTGACAATCATCGGCCGTCATTTTTATTGGAAATCAGCTTTCTGCTCTTCCAGATGCTTCGGCGTTTGCTCGAACATGCTGTCGATCAAACCAGGTACTGTCATTTTTTCCGTTTGTTCTGCTTTTTTAATTTGCTCGTTGACTTTCGCTTTCGCTTCTTCTTTCACACGAGCTGTATCTTCCTCTGTCCAGAGGCCTTTTGCTTCCAGGTACTTCGCAAGACGTGCGATCGGATCCTTCTCGTTCCACTCGCCCTCTTCTTCCTTCGTACGATATTTCGAAGCGTCGTCAGACAGGGAATGCGGACGGAAACGGTATGTCACAGCTTCGATAAGCGTTGCGCCTTCGCCATTGCGGCCGCGTTCTGCAGCATCACGAACGGCCTTGATCACAGCGAGGACGTCCATGCCGTCAACCTTAACACCCTTGATACCAGCTGCTACAGCTTTATGTGCGATCGACAATGCTGCAGTCTGCTTGGAGAATGGAGTCGTGATGGCATAGCCGTTGTTTTGCACGAAGAAGATAACCGGCAGTTTGTACACGCCTGCATAGTTCAAGCCTTCGTAGAAATCGCCTTCGGAAGAGCCGCCGTCACCGGTATACGTTATAACCACTTGTTTTTGCTTCTTCAGTTTGTAACCCATAGCGATACCCATAGCATGCAAGATTTGCGCGCCAATGATGATCTGAGGCATCAATACGTTAACACCCTCCGGAATTTGTCCGCCATGCTGATGTCCGCGGGAATAGAGGAATGCTTGATAAAGCGGAAGTCCATGCCATACGATTTGCGGCATATCACGGTAGCCCGGGCAGACAAAGTCGTCTTTCTCAAGCGCGAATTCGCTACCTACCATCGTCGCTTCTTGACCGGATACAGGAGCATAGAAACCGAGACGTCCTTGGCGGCCGAGATTTACGGCACGGTCGTCCCAAGTACGGGTAAATACCATACGGTACATAATTTCTTTCAGTTGATCGTCTGACAATTCAGGCAGAAGATCTTTGTTTACGATTTTGCCATCCGGGGAAAGTACAGATAGAGTATCGACTTCCTCGGTATATACTTCATAAGGAACCTTGGTCATTTTTTTCACCTCAATAAATATTTGAATATCAAGTTCCGCTGTTATAGAATTATTATACACCTGTTTTACTTCATTCGTCAAAGAAATACGGGATAAAATTTCATATTTCTTAGCGTTTGTATGTATAACAGTTTGTGAATAATACTATAACAGTATGACAAACATCATAGAACAGCAGCCAACTTCAACATGTCAGGGTAATTTTAACTTATTGTTTACCGCATTTCAAAAACTAACCCGAAAAAGGTGACGAATGATGACGAATGAACGTTTATTGAAGCGAACCATCGTAAAAGAAGTGATTGAAAGCCAGTTTCTGCAGGAGAATCGAACGCTGCGCATCTACCTTCCTCCCGGATACAATGAAATTCTCAGCTATCCCGTCGTGTACTGCCAGGATGGAGAGGAATTCTTCAATTTTGGTCGTATCGCGACTTGGGCCAACCAGCTCATTCTCGAAGAAGGCGTGGAGCCGTTCATCATTGTAGGCGTGGAAGTGAACACCAAGGTTCGCACCGAGGAGTACGCGCCATTCGGTAACAGGTTCGACGCTTACCTATCCTGCTTCGCCGAAGAGATTATTCCCTTCGTCGAACAAAAATATCCTGTGCGCAAAGAGCCTGCCGAAAGAGTACTCGCCGGCGACTCCCTTGGCGGAAGCGTATCCGTGCATCTGGCCTTGCGTTACCCGCATCTCTTCACCCGAATCATCAGCTTGTCCGGCGCCTTCTATGAGAAGTCCCAGGCTATGATCAGAGAAGAGAAGGATTTGTCCTGGCTCGACATCTATATGATTGTAGGCTTGCAAGAAGACAACTACGCAACCGATACAGGTGTCTATAACTTCGTTGAATTGAATCGTTCAACAAAGGCGTTGCTGGAAGAACGGGGTGCCACAATATCCTATTTTGAAAAAGACGGCCGTCACCTTTGGGGATTCTGGCAAAAAGAGCTCCCTGCTGCTCTTATGTACTTCCTGGATTAATCGATTGATTGGCAAAATCCGTTGGCTTATATAAATGACCTGTTACAGCAAAGTTCATAGCCTGTCCCACTGGGGACTTTTTACGCTTTACGCTTTAAAGCAGTTGGCAAAAAAGAATACCTTTGATGCAACAGGAAGCGCAAGCTATGCGCTCCTATTGCTTCACTTCAAAAAAAGATGAACAACCGCGCATTTTTTCTGGAATGTGCATTGTTCATCTTTTATGTTCAGCAGCCCGTTCTTCTTGGTATCGCTTTCAATTATTCTCGTCAAAAAAGCGGTTGACTCACCGCTTGTTCGAATCGATTATAGCTTTTCTTTCATGATTTTGTCCAGTAAGATGTCACACCCCGCATCAATAAGACGGTACACTTCATCAAAATTTCCAGTGAAATACGGATCCGGCACCTCACGCAGCTTTTCATCAGGGAGCAAATCCATAAACTTCAGAATCGCGGCCTGGTCGCCTCCCGCTAGCTTGCGCAAATTCGTCACATTCGAATCATCCATGCCGATAACGTAATCGAACTTGACGAGGTCCTGGCTTACCACTTTGCGGGCGACCATTCCTTCGTAGCTGATTTGCCAGCTGTCCAGCAGCTTTCGGGTTCCTTCATGGGGAACGCTTCCGATATGCCAATCTCCTGTGCCGGCAGAATCCACGCTGATCTTATCCTGCAGTCCACGCTGTTCAATTTTATGTCGCAGCACTGCTTCCGCCATCGGCGAGCGGCAGATATTGCCCAGACATACAAACAAGACGGATACCATAATCCTCTCTCCTTCACGCTATAATTCATCGTCATTTCACGAGGAAATTCTAATTCATGAATGACGTTACCTACCATCCATTAACCTGAACTGACTTTTTTTCCACTGGCTGCTGCTGGATGGCCCTCGTGCAGCGACCTTCTGGGCAGTCTCCATTTATAAAGCACGGACAGCATCCGGAATACTATCACCACTACAAACAGAGTAAGCAGCTCCCAAGTCTTGGTGGCCACGCCAAGGCCGATGGCGACCCCTGCTATCATGGCCCACACCGCATAGATCTCATCACGGAGCACCAACGGCTTCCGCCCTGCCAATAAATCGCGGACCATTCCCCCGCCGCTTCCGGTAAGCACAGCAGCCACAATCACCGCGCTCATGGGGTGATTCATTTGCGTAGCATATAGAGCCCCTTGAATCGCAAAGGCAGATAGTCCGATCGCATCGAACAGCGCCTCCGTTTTCTTCCAGTGCTGAATCAAGCCGAGCGGCAGCACAAACGCTACAAATACCGAAATCATTGCAAGCATGATTAAATCGCCCTGCCCCCACAAGGTGGTAACCGGCACGCCGATCAGTACGTTTCTTATAATACCCCCGCCGAAGGCCGTGACTAAACCTAATACCACAACCCCCAGAATATCGTATTCCTCTTCCATAGCTACAAAAGCTCCGGACATGGCAAACGCAATGGTGCCAATGATACTGAATACGTCAAATACATGCATGTCCAAAATTCAGTTCCCCCGCTCCCCCGTCAATTTACATACTACATTGTAGCCGTGCCTATTAAAATTGTGCAAGCATGAAAACTGCTCTATACTAGAATACAATGACAATTCTCTCGAAAAAGGAGGAATTATAATGAAACATACTCGCGTCCTGATCTTTACAGGTGGGGAGTTGTCACCACGATTCCTGGATGAGGTTCAAAACGGGGACTTCATTATAGGGGCTGATCGCGGAGCCCTCTATCTGATTGAACATGGGATCAAACCTGACCTGTCCGTTGGAGATTTCGACTCCATACCGCCAGAACAGATGGATCGAGTACGCTCCATGAGCGGCAAGGTGATTGACTGTGATCCGATCGATAAAAATTTAACCGACACCGAGCTCGCCTTCGAGCTGGCACTGGAGCATTCCCCCGAATCCATCATGATTCTGGGAGCAACGGGAACACGCCTCGATCACACACTGGCTAATATCCACATGCTAATTCGCGGACTCCAACATCATATTCCGTGTTCTATATTAGATGAGAACAATTTTATTACCCTGACAGGCTCCAGCTGCATTGTCGAGAACAAAGGGTTTACATATGTCTCCCTGCTGCCGCTGACAACGGAAGTGACCGGGATTAATCTCGAAGGATTCGAGTACCCGCTCCACGACGCCACTTTGCGATTGGGGCAGTCATTAGGAGTCAGCAATAAGCTGGCTGAGGACAAAGGGACGGTCCGGATCGAAGGCGGTCTGCTCCTTATTATTCAGAGTAAGGACCGCTAATCGTTACTATTTTGTCATCTTTGATACGGTAATGTTAACAATCAAATCCATCGCTAAAAACCCTTGTGTATCAAGGGTTTTTTCTCATTCCCAACTCATCGACTGCACTCATTTCTTAATATTTTGTAACTTTTAATGATATTTTAATAATCCGCTTTCATTTCATGCGGCCCAAGGGTTTGCGCCGATTAACCAAAATATAGTCGGTTTCAAATCTGATATACTCGGTTCATCGCAAAAAACAAAACTGCTTGGAGGTAATAACAACATGAATCGACAGCATTGGATTAAGAAGGCCGTAGTAATCAGCTTGAGCGCAACTTTGGGTGTAGGAGCAGTTCTTACTGTTGCACCACCGGCTCCTGTAGAAGCAGCATCGGTAAGCACAGGAACTCGAGTCGTTAACTTCGGTAAACAATATATGGGAACACCTTATAAATTCGGAGCATCTACATCCACTACAAGAGTATTTGATTGCTCTTCCTTTATGAAGCATATCTTCAAAAAATACGGCGTGAATCTGCCTCGTACATCTGCTGCTCAATCCAAAGTGGGTAAAGCAGTATCGAAATCGAACCTGAGAGCCGGCGATTTGGTATTCTTCTCGAGCGGAAGCCGTGCAAATGGCCGAAACGTGACTCACGTTGCCGTATATATGGGTAACAACAAAATTTTGCACACCTACGGCAAGCCTGGCGTAACCATCTCCAGCCTGTCTGGCAACTGGAGCAAAACTTACCTGAAAGCTCGTCGCGTACTGTAGTTAATTACTCCATTGTTACTATGGAATTATATCAAAGACCGTCTTCCTCTCACGGAAGGCGGTCTTTTTTGCTTGCAGCATTGATTTCTTCCTCCGATAGCAGTTTATATCCGGTTCCCCGAATCGTTCGCAGCAGCTTTTGTTTGCGTCCTCGATCGATTTTTTCTCTCAGATGAAGAATATAAACATCTACCACATTGGTGCCCGTATGAAAATCGTAATCCCACACCTGTTTTAATATATCCTCACGCGTGCATACCTGCCCCTGCCTTCTAGCCAAAAACAACAGCAGATCATATTCGCGATGAGTCAGCTCAATCGCTTCCTCTGCTCGGGATACATTCCGGCTCAGAGGATCGATCACCAGATCTCCGATTCGGATGACTTCTTCTTGTTCCATGCGACCAGTCTGAAATAGTTTCAGTAAATTGGCAATACGCGCCAACAACTCCCTTGTATCTCTATCATTAGGGATGTAGTCATGGGCACCTGCCTCCAATGCCTGAATGGCTTCATCAGAACCGTCATTTCCGATGATGATGATCGGGATCTGTTCCCTTTTGCCCGTCAATCGCTCCACGAGATTGAATTCGCTCATACCCGGCAATCTGCTGTCGATAAGCAGCAGGTCTGCGCCTGAACGCTGCAAAACGGCGACCACTTCCGAATAATTCATGACATGTTTAACCTTATAGCCCGCTTGTTCCAATATCTCCATAACACTCTGGACCCGATCTTGATGATCTGCCGCGATCAGTATTACTTTCTCCACGGGTTCCCCCCCGCTTTCAACGCTTAATAATGTAAGTATGGCTGTTTCATCCTGCTTTCACTCCAAAAATGCTCGGATCACGCACGTTTTCCGTAGTAATACATCTTATCTCCGAAGCGGCGCTATTTTTATAATGGGATAAAGGATTAGGAAAGGGGGATATCTTCGCCGATTAGCTCATTTAATCGAAAAGTATCGAGTGAACACTCTGGAGGAGGAAAATAACATGCGCAACAAACTCGTGGTATGGCCTCTTGTCATGGCTATGCTGATATCTATCGTATGCAGTGCCGCAGTGCCGCCAACCCCGGTTTCGGCAGCAGCCGAAACCAACCTCTCGCTTGGCAAAGCTGTAACAGCAAGCGGTCAATCCCAAACCTACGGGCCAGCTAACGTTATCGATGGCAATCAGGGTTCGTACTGGGAAAGCACCAATCATGCGTTTCCGCAGTGGATTCAAATCGATCTTGGCGCTGACACCAGCATCAACCGGGTCGTTCTTAAACTTCCTGCCACCTGGGAGTCTCGGACACAAACGCTAACCGTACAAGGCAGCTCGAACGGTTCGACATTCTCCAATTTGGCGGACTCGGCCGACTATGAATTTAACCCCTCTACATCAGGAAACTCGGTGACCATCCGTTTTGATGAAGCGAGCACGAGATATGTTCGCCTGACCGTAACCAGCAACACGACGTGGCCGGCTGCGCAGCTGTCTGAGTTCGAGATTTATGGACCATCGGTCTCCCCGCCAACGCCTCCAACGGGAAACAATATCGCCAGCGGCAAACCGATTACCGCCTCCTCAAGCACCTTTACGTACACTGCAACCCAAGCGAATGACAACGACATCCAAACCTACTGGGAAGGCGGAAGCAATCCAAGCACCCTGACGCTCGACTTGGGAACGAATCACGATATCACCTCCATCGTACTGAAGCTGAATCCTTCTCCGGCATGGAGCACGCGCACGCAAACCATACAAGTGCTCGGACATGATCAGAGCACAACAAATTTTAGCAATTTGGTATCGACGCAGTCCTATACGTTCAACCCCGCGTCCGGCAACTTTGTGACGATTCCCGTAACGGCAACCGTGAAACGTCTTCAATTAAACATAACGTCCAATACCGGCGCACCGGCCGGGCAGATTGCGGAATTCGAAGTTTACGGCACAGCCGCCCAGAATCCGGACCTGACCATTACGGATATGTCATGGACCCCATCTTCTCCGATTGAAAACGATGACATTACACTCCGTGCTACGGTTAAAAACATTGGGGCCGTGGAAGCCGGGGCTACGACGCTCAATTATTACTTAAATGCGGATAAAGCAGGCTCCTCCCCGGTAGCTCCGCTCGCGGCAGGTGCTTCCACCACGGTAACTCTACAAGTCGGTACCAAGGCCGCTGGATCCTATTCCGTCAGTGCCAAGGTTGATGAGGATAATGAAATCATGGAACAGAATAATGAAAATAACAGCTATTCGCATGCGTCCCCGCTCGTCATCGGTGCCGTTGAAAGTTCCGATTTGGTAGGAACTGTACAATGGACACCCGCCACTCCAGTCGCAGGGAACGCAGTAGCCTTTACCGTTAATCTTAAGAACCAGGGCAACAAAGCCACGGCAAGCGGATCCCATGCGATATCCGTCGCTCTGAAGAATCCGGCCGGTTCAACGATTCAAACCTTAACCGGAAGTTATGATGGCGCCCTCGCTGCAGGTTCCTCTGCTTCTATCCATATTCCGGGCACATGGACAGCGGCAAATGGCAGCTATACAGTAACAACAACCGTGGCACCCGACACAAACGAAGTACCCCTCAAACGGGAGAACAACGTCAGCCAGGCGAATCTCACGGTATATTCCGCTCGCGGTGCCAGTATGCCATATACCCGATACGATACGGATGATGCATTACGCGGCGGCGGAGCTCAGCTGAAGACGGCACCGACATTCGATCAAGCGCTCACAGCATCGGAAGCATCCGGGCAGCGTTATGTCGCGCTTCCTTCCAACGGGTCCAATCTGGAGTGGACGGTTCGACCAGGTGAGGGCGGAGCCGGCGTCACTATGCGCTATACGATGCCGGACTCATCAAACGGCATGGGATTAACCGGCTCGCTCGACGTTTATGTAAATGGTGCGAAGAAAAAAACCGTTCCATTAACTTCTTACTACAGCTGGCAATATTTTTCCAGCGATCATCCTGCAGACGCCCCAGGTGGAGGACGCCCGCTCTTCCGGTTCGATGAAGTACACTGGAAGATGGATACGCCGCTCCAGCCGGGTGACAAAATCCGTATTCAGAAATCCAATGCGGATAACCTGGAATATGGCGTTGATTTTATCGAAATCGAGCCGGTCCCCGCGGCAATCGCCCGCCCGGCTAACTCGGTATCCGTAACGGATTTCGGTGCAACGCCGAACGACGGCCAAGATGACCTATCGGCGTTTGAAGATGCTGTGCAGGCTGCCGCTTCAACCGGCAAAACCTTGTACATTCCTGAGGGGACATTCCATCTGGGCAACATGTGGAAGATCGGCTCGGTTGGGAATATGATTGATGACATCAAGATCATAGGGGCAGGCATGTGGCATACCAATATTCAATTTACCAACCCGAATGCCGCTTCTGGCGGGATATCGCTTCGGATCGCGGGTCAGCTTGATTTCAGCCATATCTACCTCAACTCAAATCTGCGGTCACGTTATAATCAAAACGCAGTCTACAAGGGATTTATGGATAACTTCGGCACCAACTCCAAAATCCACAATGTGTGGGTTGAACATTTTGAGTGTGGGTTCTGGGTAGGCGATTATGCGCATACCCCAGCCATGATTGCAGAAGGGCTGATCATTGAAAACAGCCGGATCCGCAATAATCTGGCGGACGGTGTTAATTTTGCCCAAGGAACCAGCCACTCAACCGTACGTAACAGCAGCATTCGAAACAACGGAGACGATGGTCTCGCCGTATGGACGAGTAACGTGAATGGCGCACCTGCGGGCGTTAACAACAACTTCTCCTATAACACCATCGAAAATAATTGGCGTGCGGCAGCTATCGCATTTTTTGGGGGAAGCGGTCATAAGGCTACTCACAACCTGATTGTTGACACCGTAGGCGGTTCCGGTATTCGAATGAATACCGTGTTCCCGGGTTACCATTTCCAGAACAATACCGGCATTCTGTTCTCCGATACCACGATCATTGGGAGTGGAACCAGTAAAGACCTGTACGATGGAGAACGCGGCGCCATCGATCTGGAAGCGTCAAATGATGCGATCCGCAATGTCACGTTTACCAACATCGATATCCTGAACACCCAGCGCAGTGCCGTTCAGCTTGGTTATGGCGGCGGTTTTCAGAACATCGTGTTTAACAACATCCATATTGACGGTACGGGTCTTGACGGAGTCACATCCTCCAGATTCTCGAATCCTCATCCAGGTGCGGCAATTTACACCTATACGGGCAATGGGTCGGCAACATTTAACAATCTGACAACGCAGAATATCGCTCATCCTGATTTGTTTTTCATTCAGAACGGTTTTCAATTGATCGTGCAATAACCCGGCTTATACATCAAAAGGAGGAGTCCATTGCGACTCCTCCTTTTGATATTGACGGATTAGATAAGTAACGTTTGGTTTGTTTCAGATTAACCACCAACATATTGATTATACAACGACCTGGCCTTGGCGATATCCGATGTGCCATGCACCAGGGTTCTGCCGTCCCGGAATATAACCAAACGATGTGGATTCACCTGATAGATGATCATATACGGCGTTACGGTTGCTTTTCCTTGATGAAGCTTGTTCAATCGCTCAGCCATTTCGTCCAATTGAAGCTGCAGGGGTCTGGCTGGCCTGATCTGCACCGTATCCCTACCGCACAAGACTTCGCTTTTATCCGCGTGTTCAGCCGTCAAGTAAGGATAATTCGGATGCTCCCCGCATGTGGGGCAGTCCGATTTTTTCGCTCGGTCTACGCCAAACTCCACCCGTTCATTATGCCACAAATCGAAGGACAGCATCTTTTTTCTAAGAACATGTCGATGCCCCGATAAAAGTTTCATCGCTTCCATCGTTTGATGGGCAGCGACCATCTGTACCGCTTGCGGAAGAATTCCGTTAATGTCGCAGGTGTCGCCGCCCAAGGGAATCGTCCCAAGCAGACAGTTCAAGCATGGCGTCTCTCCCGGTAAAAATGTGTAACTCATGCCTGAACTTCCGACGCAGCCTCCGTAAATCCACGGGATTCCATGCTTAAATCCAATGTCGTTCAGGATCAGCCGGGTTCCGAAATTATCGGTAGCGTCCATCATCAAATCAACGCCTTGACTGAGTACTGCCAGTTCCTGCGCACGTACATCCATAACGATACCGTCCACGATACCGTCTGAATTAATCGCAGATAAGCGCTTAGCCGCTGCTACGGCCTTCGGCAATCGATCGATCGCGTCCTGTTCGGTAAACAGCTGCTGACGCTGCAGATTGCTCCATTCCACGTAATCCCGATCCACGATGGTTACATGCCCGACACCTGCGCGAACCAAAGTTTCCGCTACGGCGCTTCCCAGCGCCCCGGCACCAAGAACGAGCACATGGCTCTTTCGGAGGCGAAGCTGACCTTCTTTTCCAAATGGGGTAAACCGCTCTTGCCTAGAATATCGATCCTCTCGTTCCATAGGAACTGTTACACCGCGGTCCGTGGACTCCGAGGCTGCCATGAAGTGAGGCAACGTACGATTTACTTCCTCCCTGTTATCGTTTAAACGAGACATGAATTATCCTCCGATCAATATCTGCAAATCTTCTACGAATAAGAGAAGACTTCACGAAGTTTTTAAATGACAACCTATGATTAGAAATACCCATCCCCCGAAGAGGATGGGCTGTTTACTATTTCAGCCTAAAACAACCTTGTATTCAGCGCCTTCTCCAGGACACCGCGATGACGCATAATCCAGGCTGCACTCCGCGCCCTCCAGGCCAATCCCCATAGAGGGCCTTCCGATTCCGGCGTGACCTGCAGCTCGATCGCTTCCTCTGCCGTTTCCCGAACGACCACCTCAACGATCATATCAAACAGGGCCGTTCGAAGGGACGGATCGACGCCATAGGCGTCAACCATTAAACGGAGCTGCCTTGCACGGGTATTAGCATCCGGCAAACCGACTCTTTCCGCAACATCATCATCGTGCAGCTGCGGAAAGAGCCAGCACACACGGGCTAATTCGACGAGCGGATGTACAGGTCCGGCATATTCCCAGTCAATTAACGCAATTGGCATCCCATCACGGGTAACCATATTCCAAGGTGCAATATCACCATGGCTGTATACAAGTCTGCTGTCACCCAGCTCACGCAGGAACCACGGCTTCCAGACACTCCCGGGCTGCGATTTAAATGTAGCCGAAGCGTCATGAAGTTTACGCAATAATTGTCCTACTTCGATGATGCCTTCGTCGCTCCAGGGCCCGGGATGAACAAATTCGCCTTCGATATAACTTAACATCTCTTGGCCATTCTCATTACATCCAGAGCCTATAATTTCCGGAATCGACGTAAACCCTGTTTGCCTCAGATGCCTCAACAATGAGTGTATAGCCGGCGTCCAAGGTCCTGATGGGCGGTACACAATCTGGCCCTGCCGTACAACCGACTTTTCAGGAGAAAGGACGACGTCCTCTCCCTGACTGGAGTTATGTTCCGAATTCATTTTAAATACGTCTCCCCTTCAGAAGGGAATTACACAGGTTAACGGGGCTATGGATGCGAATCCCCTTCATATAATAATGCCCCGATGGATAAGTCCAGGTCTTCCATCAACATCTCCTCCGTTCTTTTCAGGTTGTTTCTAGCATATCACAAATAAACCATAAACCGAATGTCCATCTTACCGGATATATCAAAGGAGGACAGGCAGCAATCTGCCCATCCTCCTTATAAAATACTAATACATTCATTCTAATCAAAGTTTTCATTTCATATATCCTGCTGAGGGCAGGATGGGGATTCTGAATTGAATCAGGAATTCTGGTTGGACCAATCTTCGACGTTCCAGATCTTGGTCACCCAATCCTCATAAAACTCAGGTTCGTGGGAAACCAGCAGAATCGTGCCTTTATATTCTTTCAAAGCACGTCTTAGTTCCTCCTTAGCCACAACGTCAAGGTGGTTCGTCGGTTCGTCAAACAGAATCCAGTTGCTTTCGCGCATCAGAAGTTTACACAGACGGACCTTGGCTTGCTCTCCGCCGCTAAGTGCCTTCATTGGACGTGTAATATGCTCGTTTTTGAGCCCGCAGCGAGCAAGCGCTGCACGAACCTCGTGCTGGTTCAAATGGGAAAATTCGTTCCACACATCATCAATCGGCGTAATATTCCCTGGACGTACTTCCTGCTCAAAATAAGCAGGCACCAGGAAATCCCCTTGATAGGTCTTCCCCGAAAGCGCTGGAATTTTGCCAAGTATGGTCTTCAGCAGCGTTGATTTACCTACGCCATTACAGCCTACAATAGCAATTTTCTCTCCACGCTCGATCAGGATATTCATTTTGGGGAGCAATGGCCGATCGTATCCGATCTCAAAGTCGATTCCCTCGAATACCGTTTTACCACTGGCACGGGCTTCCTTGAAGTTAAACACAGGTTTAGCCGCTTCTTCCGGACGGTCAATCCGCTCCATACGATCCAGCTGTTTCTCCCGGCTCTTCGCCCGGCCAGAGGTGGAATAACGAGCCTTGTTCCGCTGAATGAAGTCTTCCTGTTTCTTGATAAACTCCTGCTGCTTCTCGTAAGCATCAATATGCTGGTTCTTATTGATATCAGCCATTTCCAGGAACTTCTCGTAGTTCGCTGTATAGCGAGTTAATTTCGCAAATTCCAGATGATAGATCACATCCACCACCTGGTTCATAAACTCCGTATCATGGGATATCAAAATGAAAGCATATGGGTACTGCTTCAAATATTGAGTGAGCCAATCAATATGCTCAACATCCAGATAGTTGGTAGGCTCGTCCAGCAACAGTACATTCGGCTTCTCCAGAAGAAGCTTCGCGAGCAATACTTTGGTACGCTGTCCCCCGCTTAAAGTTGCGACATCGCGATCCAGGCCAATGACGGATAACCCAAGACCATTCGCCATCTCCTCAACCTTTACGTCCAGCATGTAGAAATTCCCGATATCCAGCTGCTCCTGAATTTCACCCATTTGCTCGAGCAGCAGCTCCAACTCTTCAGGAGAAGCATCACTCATCTTATTGGTGATCTCCATCATTTCTTTTTCCAGCTCCAGTAGAGGCAGGAAGGCATCCTTTAACACATCGCGAACCGTTTTGCCAGGTGTCAGCTTGGTGTGCTGGTCCAGGTATCCGTACCGGATCTTCGGTGTCCACTCCACCTTGCCGCTGTCTTTTAACAGCTGCCCGGTCAAAATATTCATTAGCGTTGATTTGCCTACGCCGTTTGCTCCAACCAAACCAACATGTTCGCCTGCCAGCAAACGAAAGGATACATTCTTAAATAGAGTACGTTCCCCGAAATTATGTGATACGTTCTCTACAGTCAATAAACTCATGGCTATAGTAACTCCTGTCTGTATAAAATGAACTTATTTCATGTTAATTTAGCGAAATATACACAGTCAAGAGTTTATTGTATCACATCATGGAGCCCGGCAGAAACCATAACTTTCAGGGATTAGAGGACACCGGGATTAGAACAGCTTTTCTCCTGATATCCTGCTTCCGCTGCATCTTTGGCACTCGGGAACACTTCTTCCACGCGATAGTTGAATTGACAGACATCACGGTAATAATATCTGAGCCCCCTGCTATCCACCCCTCCGAAATAAACAGGAGCTTTAACAAGTCTGCCTCCTCCAAGGGCATAGTTATTATAATACTGATCGCCCATGGGAATGCCTTGAATGAACGCCATCATACCGATGTCATCCATCGTATTCACCCACTCTTCCTGAGATATTAACGGAAGCGCGAACGTATAGGATACTCCGTTTCGGAGAGCCACTTGGTTGTGCCGCTGTATGTAATAAGCAAGACGATCTTGAACGCTATTTACAATCGTGATCCGTCTGACTTGTTCAAACCTATCCTTATCTTCCAGCAAAGTTATACCCGTCCTGCCGCTCAGGTCCTCCCGATAGCCGGAGTGCCAGATGGAAGAGCCTCCACGTGATTCATATACCTGAACGAAGGAATCCAATGTAAACTGGATGCTGTTGCCCCTGCCATCATTCCAGGCATAAGGAATTTTTGGGGTCCATCTGTGCTCCACGAGCTCCTCCCCATACGCGTTGGTGAAGGTTTGTGAAACATACATATAAAACCCGTCATAATCCAGAACAACGATAGCAGGAATATACCACCACAGAGCAGACTGCGCAGCCGGATCATCCGCGATCCCCATATTGATGTACAGCGTCCGGGAAAAGGACTCCAGCGCTCGTTCTTTATCCGCACGCATAAATTTCAAAGAATCATATGCCGACTCTTTGTCCTGAGTCTCATTATCGTTCAGCATCATCCCGCCGTCTTGAACGGCTGTACGCAGAGCAGCCGAGTATTTCATTTCTACGTACCGGACATCCTCTAAACTCTCGGCACGCATGCCCAGAATAATAAACATGGGGAAAAACACGGCGGTAAATACGATGGCAAGATCAGTAATCTTCATTCAGTACCAAACCTCCGTATGGAAATGCGATTGCTGCTTTGCCACCTGAATTTGATCCGGTCAACGCATCGAACATGATCAATCCGGGTGTTCGATTCAGAGTACTGACACTTACCTGAAAGTGATCTCCGGCCGTTAGACGGTATCGGCGCCTTTCATCCTGTTTATCGACATTCGACTGCGGGAATAGATAACCCATAACATCTTCCTGATAATAAGCATCATATACGACGGAATAGCGGTTCAAGAACGTTCCAGGATCTGAAGGATCGGCATATTCCGGGTGGTATTTCTTATGATGATGTTCCATTTCCACATTGTAAATGTTCCCGGTGGCTGCCAGCTCTTGCAGGAAGTCATTGTACATGATCGGAGTAATATACCCCTTCGTACGAACACTGTCCACGAATTTGGTAACGGATTGATAAACAACGAGTCGTGACAGATCATCCTGTCTTCTGGCCATCTCGCCTGCGGGAACCAAGTACAGCAGAAGAAGGGCCAGAAAGGCAGCAAACCATTTCGAAACCGAGTTTGACATTGTTGTTACCTCACTTTTACAAACTGGATGCTCTCCACTTCTCCATCGATCCTCCGAACGTACTCCGCATCATAATGGGCTTCCATATCTATGATCGAAAGATCCAGTTCCTCCGGATTACTGCCTGATTGGAACAGCACGCCATCCACATACATATTGAAGCCGCCAGCTTGAACCTCTCGCAGCGTGAATAATACTTCGCTTCCCTTATAAATGAGCTTTCTGTTCTCGTTCGTCATCTCTACGGTGATCACACCCGCATGCTGCTCCTGAGTCATTCTGCCTACGGCTGATATACCGCCATCCACCATCGTCTGAATATGGAAGGCATACAGGGCTGCGCCAAGAAATAATGCCACCGCTGCTGCCAATTCAAGTGCGCTTATCGTTTGTCCACGCAAGGCAAGTCACCTATCCATTCATAACTATTGATCGAATTTAATGCCTCTGATTACGTTAGAATCATCCTTAACGATGGTTGCCTTAAATTTCCCGCTTGGATTGACGTACTCCGGGCTTTTCTCATCCATGACGAGTTCGATATTCCCTTGTCTTGAATCCGGATTGAGAATCGAACCGTCCTTCTCCAACACATTGCCGTACCATTGCCCTGCTTTATTTTTCCCTGTTGCTATAAAAACGCCAAATTGATCCTTATCCTTGTATTTGCGCAGTGCGTTTGTCACCTGAGAACCGCTGATGGTTGTTCCGTCATACACGGTAAATGCTGCCTGGGACAACTCTGTCTGAATATCCGAAAAATTGTTTTGAGCGGTTTTGGTTGCCTCCTGCGCCGAAATAAACAAAATAACAACAATGGTAATCAGTGCTATGGTCAGAAATATGCCTGCTGCAACCTTTAAAGCGGATGATGCATTATTCATTGAAATCTCCCTCATTCTTTCAATTATTTTTTGATCCTGTTGATCATGATTCCAGCTGACCAATCCACGTAATGTTATAATCGTTGAATTTGCTCATAATACGTTTCCATCTGGGAGAAACTCATGCCGATCAGCGGGATGACAAGATACATAAAGATCAACGCATACATCGGAGTAAAACCGATCATTCGCCCCCATGCGGCCTTCGTATCGATCATCGCTTCGTACTCCTGCTTGCGTCGCTCGAAACTGTATATCATTTCTCCATCGAGGTCATCAAAAACATCCTTGATCGGTACTTTATCTACCGCAAGCAGCAGCTTGTCCACCAGCCGCTGAAATTCAGGAAACCAGACGTCTTCCTTCAGCTCCAGCAATGCCAGTTGAGCGCCATGTTCGTAATGAAGCAAGCTTTTTTGAATGGGAATCTTAAAAATAACAGCAAACCGATTAAGCCATTCCAATATGGCCTCAACCGAGATGCGCTCCATTCCTCGCAGTATGGATATGACCGTCTGATATTGATAAATTTCATGCCTCATTTCCATATTGCGTACTTTCCGGTGAAAATGCAGCAGCCATAATGGCGCCGCATATGCAGCCACACCTGCCAGAAAGGATAGCAGCAGCTCCCACCATTTCAAATACTCGCTATCATAGCGCTGCAGTTTGGTCATAATTCGATCGGTTATGATCTCAACTTGTTCCTTGGTCAATGAAGTAGGATCTGCCTCACTAATCATCTGCTTGACCTGATCATCGGTCACATCCGGCGACATATGCAATTGTTCCATTAGCAGCCGATCGCGTTCAACCGTTTCCTCTGCCTGCCGACGCTCGATCTCATTCATCTGGCCGAACAGGGAATGATTCAAAGAAACGGGGACATACAGCAGATGATGTTTAGCCTGCACATGCAGACCTGCAGCCAGCGATAGCGACAGGAAGAAAGCCAGGAAGAAGAACGTCACCCTTCTGATATAGAGCCATTCGAACTTGATTCTCGCGTTGCTTTCCTTTAGTAAACGTATCTGCCTGTTATATTTCACCGTACCGGGTGTCGGAGCCATTACCTTCACAAGCCAACGCATAACAGGAATCCTGTACATTCTTTCTTCCAGGGTCATCTTCTGTACCTCTGCGCGGTAATCCGTTTCCCGATTTTGCTGGAGCTTCTGAAGCAATATGTAAGAGATTAGAATGATGACATAAATCGATATCTTGGTCATAAACCCGAGCTTGCTCATATAAAACTCATCCATCGACGGAAAACTGCTTCTGGCCCATCGTTCAATCGGTTTGGTGAAAAAGACCGGAGCCAACGCAATCACATTCAAGCCCTTCATTAAATAATCCAGCTTGTCTCTGCGCAATATTTCCAATTGGATTTCCTTGGTCAACCCGCTTAGGCCATGCAGATAGATAGAGCCTTGTTTTCTCGCATGATCACCAAACTCCATGACAAGATGTGAAATACCCGCAAACGCTTTAAGATATCGGTTCGGCGCTACCTCATAATACCTCTCCAGCTCGTCATCAGGATCGTTGGATACCAAGGCATTATAGATCCGATGACCATGCATAGAAATTTCATGCCCTGAAGTCTCCGCTCCCTCGTACAAAGCTTCCTCTACCATTCCATGCTGCTGATAGTGATGGCGGACGGAGGAGAACAATTCAACCGATTGAATAAGTATTTTTCGTTCCAGTCGGTTAATGAACATCTCAACAAGCATATTGTTAATAACCGCTGCTGCAAGAATAACAATGACAATAAACCCCAGGTCCGGATGACTCCAAATAAGGAGCATGGCGGTTAACCCGATCGTACCGGTAATCGCGAAGGCTAATCTCACGGTTTCAAACCGGAGTGAAATTTCGTCATAGGGATGCATGATCGCGATCCGCTGTCTGATCCGTTTAAGATAGGCTTTGATTATAGGAAGCTTCATTCCACACCTATAGGCCAATTGAAACCATTGCCGGTACATCCCGCGCAATGACCTTACCTCGCCCGCATCCACCTTTACGACAGCTACCTCACGATACCCTCGTCTTCTGTTCATCCACGACACGATACCGAATGTGATGGAAAACAGTGCCAAAGATATGATTAAAATCAGAATTAATACATCTTTAGAGGACACTTTGTTCCCCCCAACCCGAAGCCAGAAACACTCTGAATTCCTCGGCATCTTCCGGATGCATATGCTCCGTCATTTCGCGAACACTGCTTTCGGATAACTTGGCGGCAGCGATATAGCTACCGTCCCGGTATTCAATCACATTACGAGATACGAAATAACTTACTTCGTTCAATCTCCGCATATGTTCTGTACTTAACTGAAAATATTCCTCCATACTGTTCTTCCAGCGCTTTTCTGAAGTTCCCTCGAATGGTGGCAGGGATCCCTTCTCAACCGGGATGCACTCTGTAATACGTTCTATGTAACGGTTACCGTAAGCGTCTCTTCTTAGATGAATGTCAAAGTTGATCACGCTGACCACCTGCTGCTCCGCAATATGCTCTTGCCTGAAAACGCCGCTCTTGAGCAAGGAGTTGCGCAAGGATTGTACAAGGTCTTTGAATGTCTTGGCATGATGGGTAAACACGGTAAACAAACTTGCCACTTGAGACATCTGTATCATCCATGACGCTACCTCGTCACTGGCAACCTCACCAAGAATATTAACGGTACCGTCCGTCTTCTTCTGCAGATCCAGCCCGGCCTGCCCACTAATATGCTCGGTTTCCCTGAAGCTGAGAATATTTCTGCGGCTATAGATTTTCCTTAAATGCAGCTCAAAGGCCATCTCTTGCACCCGAAGGGTATAGGAGGCATAAATATGACCCACCATCGCCATGAGCAGCGTTGTTTTTCCGGAACCCTGCGCACCGGTGATTGCCGTAATCCGGCTGCCTTTCATTAAATACCTCAACAAACCGATCACCAATTCCGAACCGTTTCCCGTAATTAACTGATCTAGCGAAGCCTTGGGCAGATCAAACTTGCGGACAAAGAACGCCCAGGACTCGGCAAACGGGGGCCGAACCACAACGACCCTGGAGCCATCTTTCATCTCATTCACTTTATAACCGCTGGCTTCTGAAAGCTGCCCGGGATGATTGTATTTGTATATGTTTTGACATACTCTCTTCAGTTCCAGCATCGAACCAAACGATAAAAAAGCTAGATGCAGCGACACCCCTCGATAAAAAATCCAAACACTCTCGCAGCCTGTTGCTGGCGATTCGGTATTTGAAAAGCTTAGCCCCAAAAACTCATCTTGGGTGTGAAAGATATTCTGTCCGCTGTCATGGTTGACAGGAATGCCACTTACCCCGCCACTGATCCCGTCGATCCGTTGATCCCTGATTTCATCCACGACGGAAAAGCCTTTGTACTGCTGATAAATGCGCTGAACAACGATATCAAGCTTCTCCGGAAACAAGAGCGGTCGCTGCTCTGACTCATAGATATACGCAATATCCTCTGCGGTTACCGCATACACGCTGCCCTCTCCATAACCGGGAATCACGCGAGGCCCTGCAAGATCATACGTCTCAAGAAGTACGGATAAAGCATTCTCTCCGTGCCTCTGCTTATACAGGTATAAGATGATCTCGAATTGATCCTGGGCTGTTAACTCGGTCAAGTTTTCGAATGGAATGGCAGCATGAATGTTGGACTCGTTCAAACCCAGATCTCTGACCAGCAGCTGCTTTAAAAAATCCTTTACATATGCTTTATCCAGCACATCTCCGGATACGCAGCCCTTGAGGGCACTTCTCAATTCACTTCGCTTGTTCAGCCTTCGGCGATACTCCTCTTCGTGCAGTCCTAAATCAGACAACTGGCTGTGCGTCAGCTGATGGAGGCTTTCTTTAACAAACGCAGTCATGGCTTCAAGAGAATAGGGGTCGGATCCCTGCGAAATAGCAGCCGCCGGTTTTCGGGTATCCAAATAACGCAGATATACAAACAGCAGTACAAACAAAATAATGACGATGATCCATATCGTATTGAAGGAATTACCCAAGAGCATGCTGGCCTCCCGCTTTCGAACCACCGGAAGGAAGACCAAGTTGTTCAGCCGCGGCATCCGCCAAATTACGAACAGCATCATACAGTGAGCTCATCCGTTTCATGTCAGCGCCTCCCCGACTTCGCTGCATATAAGGCATAACGGAGCGCATATTCCATGCATCCGTCATGCCGGAACAATATGGAACACCAAGCACCGTCGTCTTGATGCCAAAGCGGCGCTTGATATTTTGTAGTGAACAATGGCTCTCCCGGTCATATTTGCCGACGATATACAGGCTTGCCTTGTCCCTCAGTTCAGGGGGCAGCCCCTCCTGTTCAAGCTTATTCTCCAGTACATGCAAATTTTGATTCAAACCAACCACAATGAAGTCGGCAGCTTGAAGTATCGCGCGATCTACCGCTCCCGGAACTCCATTACCTGCATCGGCCACCGTGACGTCGTAACTTCGCTTGGAGAACTCCATAACTCTGGTCATAAGTTCCGCCTGTTTTCTGTCCTCCGCACTGCTTGCAGTCTGTATATCATCAGCGGACATTGGTTTCGGTCCACATAAAAGATCCAGCCGATCAGACAGGAGCGGCAAAGTATAATTGCGTACATTCTCCGGGTTCAGCCTCCCGCTTGTACGAAGTCGTTCCAAGGCATCCATTCCGGTATCTTGAAATGCCGTCATATAATCAAACGATTCCCGCTTAAAGGAAAAAGCTTGTTCCACTCGCTCCCCTGCATGTCCACCATGGGCGAGCAGCACTTTGACCGGATATTCAATCGCCAATACGATAGGTAAACTCGAGGCCAGCATCGTACTGCCGCTGCCGCTTTTCAAGGGACTCCATACAGCAATCAGACTCATGCATGCCTCCGTCCTGCTTGCCGAAGTGCCCGGCGAATATGCCGCTGCTCCATTTCCGTTAACAGGCGGATAAGTTCGGTAAGCGATCGTTTATATTGTCTGGATAATGGCTTAATACCCAGTCTTCCTGCATGTTCATTTTTTATTTTCAAGGCGAAGAACAATTCATCCCACGGCATTTTCACGGGAGGACCCAGCCACTGAATCCGGCTGTCTTCCAGATAGCCTTCTATGTAGGACTCATCCATCAAATCTTCAATGACCTGAACATATACCCGATGAAAAGGAGGGAGCGGATCATCTGTTCTTGCGGCTCTTAGTTCATCAAGCAAAGCCGTACTCTTGCGCAGCCCGGTTACCTCGAACCCGCTAACCCAAACATGGGCATCTGCTGTATCCCACTGCATCTTGTCCAGGAATTCCGACTTCTCCACGTCCATGACGATATAGTCGTACTTCTTCTCGTCTGTTTCTTCCAGATAGTTCATGAGCGAGGTATAGTTCTCAAATCCGGTTGCCACGTCGAATCCGGCAAACTCCATAACCGGCAACTTCGGGTGCATCACGCCTATGCAATGTTTGTACTTCGCATCCATCGCACCATCCACGAGCAGTACCCTGTTGTCTCCATTGGCTAATATTTTGCACATGTAGAGGAGCATGTCGCTCTTATCACAGATGCCTGTAAATATCCATGTCTTCACTTTGATTACACTCCTTCAATCGCTCATCTGTTCTTAGGGCTTAGCTTTGTCTTTACTAAGGACTTGAGAATATCAACTCCGCTTCTTCTGATTCCTTATCACTGCCCGCCTCGGCTTCTGGCGGTCCGGATGACCCCAGAATCTGCTCCGCCTCTGAATCCCGCTCTTCACGGAGCGGAGTCTCTGTATTATCCTCGTCGTCAGGACGGATGTCAGCAGTATTCCGTTTTGTATCCGTTGAAGATTTCGTTTGGGAGCTTAAATTGGACGCAGGACTCCAGGAGTCTGGACTTCTTGCCCCACTAGCGAAGATGGAGTTGTGATGCATGTCGGATACCTGTGCCTGCTGATTCGGCTGAAGCTTGCTTAAATCCTCTTCCAGCGTGTTTCGCAGCGTAACCTCGAAGTGTTTCTCGGCTTTCTTCACAATATTCGGGTTGCTTCCAATCAGCTTCGTTACTTCAGCGTTCGGAGGATAATTAGGTATTGCTCTCTCTTGCAGCTCCGGCTCTACATAGGTGAGTGCATAGAGTGTGGCATTATGCAGATAAGCATCCACCAAAGCGCTGGAAAGCAATAAAATCTCCTGTTCGCTTAACGTTGTCCAGAACGCCGGATATTGAAGCCTGTCGATCTTCTTCTTGGATAAAATGATGTAATCCTGTCCGCTTGGAAACTGGACCCTTACATCGATCACGTCCCCTTGGCGTAAATCGCTTGGCAGATATACGGACTTCATCTCCCGATGACGAAGATCGGACGGTGTCGGCTCTTCTTCAAAGAGCATCGAGCGGGTAATCGGTGTTCCCTGCAGCAGCTCGATCTTGGCCCCCTTCCCGGCAATCTCTTCCTTGACCGAGAACAGATTGCCGGAAGAACCGTCATCAGGCAAACGCACCTCCTTAATATCTTTCGCATCGATGAAATGACCAGGCGGAATATCTTTTAACGGGACCCATGCAACCTTCATTGAATTGAGCTGCTGAAGCTGCGTCTCTTCAAGCTCCGTGATTCGCTGCTCGTATTTAGTACGCTCTATACTCTGCTGCTCTTTATAGCCGTGCACATAATACAGCATTGCGCCGGCACATACGGCAGCTGTTACGGCTGCGCCGGCTAGTCCAGCAAATATCAGTTTGCGGCTGCGCCTCCTGATAATCGGCATTGCTTCATCTCCTTCAGTTCATATGCAGTTAATTCTTTAGAAACCTGAATCTTCGCTTCCTTTCTGCCGGCGGCAAGTAGTCCTGAAATAACTGTGCAAATGCCTCCCGGCTGCTGTCAGGCAATTCAAACGGATCCAATTGCAGGGGCAAGGAATGAACTCTATTCGTTTCTAGCGTTCTTCTCATCTCTTGAATCGTTTCTTCCCCAGCAAGAGGCAGTGCGTAGATCCTGGCCGGCTGAGGATGTCTTGACAGCATCCGGGCCAGCGTTACCACATCATGCTGTCGCCACTCCGCTCCTGATCCGATAACGATAGGGAGATCGGCCCGAAGAAACTCCTCAAGCCGTTCGCTGTCCCGGTATGCTCCCAAATCCAACACCACCGCATCGTAACTGCCCCCGAGCAGCGAAATAACTTCCGTTCTGGCTGTTTGCCGCCAAAAGTGAATCCCGTTAATTTCGAACTTTCGGATAGACCCCAGCTTCCCGCCCTCGGCAATTTCCTGAATCCGGGTAAAGGCGGTGGATTTTGCGCTCATTTCTACGATCGCTACCTTCCCGTACCTTGAAGCCAGGTAATGCCCGAATGCGATACAGCTATGGGTTGTTCCTACACCGGATGATGCCCCCAATACGGCTGCCACAAGCGTCCCGGCTAGCGTGTTGGACTGAGCACTTGATATATTCGCAGTGATCGACTGATGCCTACTGAGCGCTGAACGAACTTCTGCCGCGGATTGATATCGATGCTCCGGAGCATATTGCAGCAGCTTTCGAATAACGGGCACAAGTGCTCTTGGTAAATCGCCACGGATATGTCGCTCCACGCCCGTTATCCATTCACTGAATTTACCGCCGGTTGAGAGATAAAGCAGAAGCGCTCCAAGCCCATACAGGTCCGATCTTGCATCGCTTTGCCTTCCTCCGTACTGCTCCGGCGCCGCAAATCCAACCGTGCCCAGCTTGACGGTATCCTCGCCACTCTCCTGTTTATAGCTTCTGGCGATTCCAAAATCGATGAGTCGAACCTCCAGCTGATCGGTCAGCATAATGTTTGATGGCTTTAAATCCCGGAATACAACCTGAGGTTCGTGATTATGGAGATA
Source organism: Paenibacillus sp. QJM3NY_38 (assembly GCF_056173265.1). NCBI lineage: Bacteria > Bacillati > Bacillota > Bacilli > Caryophanales > Paenibacillaceae > Paenibacillus > Paenibacillus sp. QJM3NY_38. The sequence continues at coordinate 3,029,610 of NZ_CM149665.1, read as the reverse complement.
CTCCAAAACATCCAGCAGTTGCTCCGTCAGTTCCATGATGAAGTCCGGATTCACATTCCCCCGATATCCCCGGAAGTACTTCTCCAATGTCATGCCCTGAATATAATCCATAACTAAATAGGTGTAGCCGCTAGCCTGAGCATGAAAAAAATCGACAATGCGCGGCAGCCGCGGGTGACTGAGTTTAATCAGAAGCTGTGCCTCGTCCTGAACGGTGCGCTGCATACCGGGTTCAGACAAACTCTCCTTCACTGCCCATTTCTTCCCGGGCAGCTTCAGATCCTCAGCCAGATATACACAACTCATGCCCCCTTCACCGATCACGCGGTCAATCACGTAACGCTCGCTCAACACTTCCCCATGTACCAATCTGCAAGGCTGATTCATCTCAACGCCCTCTCCCCTGACTTACAAGCACAACAAAAAAAGGAAAGCACTCCGCCACATCACTGAATCGTGATGAATAGCGGGATGCTTTCCCTATCGTTGTCGTTGGTTAATTTTGGAATCATTATAGAACAAAATACATTGACTTGTAAAGACTTTTTTAATACTTAATCATATATAGCGTAATCTCGTCCCGATTGTGGAACAGCTGCTTTGCTCCCTGAATCTGCATTCTGGACTCTTCAAACACCGACATGATCTCTTTCACCAGCGCCATCGGTTTCTTAGTCAGCAGCTTAACCGTAATGACAGCCGTGCCGCCCGTCTGAAGACTGTGCAGCAGCCCGGTTACCATTCTGGCCATTTGTTTAGGACTCCAGCTCATATCACACACCAACATGTCAAACTCAGAGTCTCTAAACGATACGTCCGCTGCATTCTTGTGAATCACGCGGAGGTTTTTGTGACCATCGAGTGATGGATGCATTTTCGCCGGATCAATGGCCGTAACTTGCAGGCCGCGCTCCAATAAAAAGGAGGTCCATCCGCCAGGCGCTGCTCCGATATCGACAGCCTTGCGAAAGGAATCAAACGGAATTCCGAACTGCTTCTCCGCCTCAAGGAGCTTGAATTTGGCTCTTGAGATTTGTCCCTCTTCCCGCTGAAAGCGGACGGCGCCTCCGTTCCAATCCGACAGGTTGTCCTCCGGCCGTGACACGCCAACATACCAGACACTGTCAGCAGCGAATAGTGAAATGATCCACTCCGGTGCCTGTACCGTGTATTCAAGTTCTAGCGCAGCCAAGCGATGCTGTAATTCATCCCGAAGGGCCGCGGGGTTTTCCTTCCACGAGCTGTTCTCCGTCTTTCGGATCTGGATGGATACACGGCTGCGGCCGATTTCCTCCCGCTTCATGACATGCTCAACGACAGCATGCAATGCATCGCCAGCGGTATCGGCTGTCACCTCCAGATGTACCGGAAACAAATGCCGCAGAAAAATAGGCGGGGAAGACGTAATCAGCCGCTTCGCCTCATCTTCGGAGCTGCCGACTGTCGCTAAAAACACCTCACCCGGTATCATCATCGTGCTCTTTATACTGCCAAACATCCGGCGCAGCTCTTCTTGGGCGTAAGGAGCAAACCCATGGTTTGCCGTACATACCCACTTGCTGTGAAAATCCCGGTGACTTTGATTCTGTTCCTCATGCTCTTGCATCACATTTAATTCATCCAAACGGATTAACCTCCAGAAATAACTTTGATCCAGGGACGTCCGCCATCCCATTCCAGCTGAGCGTCGATATCATAAGTTTGTTTGATAAGTTCATGGTTTAATACTTCTTCTTTTGTTCCCGCACCCGTTAAGCGGCCGTCTTTCATGAGCGCCACATGAGTAAATAAAGGGACAATCTCCTCGATATGATGCGTGACATACACAACCGTAATTTCGCGCTGCCTCAGCTTGTCAATCTCCTGCAGCATCTTCTCCCGTTCATACAAATCCAGGCCCGCACACGGTTCATCCATAATCAGAATCTTCGGATCGGCCATGAGGGAGCGTGCCAACATTACCTTTTTACGTTCACCCTGTGACAATATCCCGAGCGGCTGCTCCGCCAGATGGCCGAAATTCATTTCGTTCAGCAGGGCATGGGCCTGGTTCCTGGCCTCTTCCGGTATGTCCTGGTAGAAGCGCAGAAAGGCGTAAGCCCCTGTTGCCACAACCTCCCAGACGGGGTCGCTCAGCGTCAATTTCTCCAATAACGACTGGCTAATATAGCCGATCGATTTGCGGACCTCGCGAACGTCGCATTGTCCGTAAACATGGCCAAGGACCTCCACACGCCCGCTGGAAGGAAACATATATCCTGTCATCATTTCCAGCAGCGTCGTTTTGCCTGATCCGTTCCTGCCCAAGATGGCCCAGTTCTGACCCGGCTTCATCTCGATACTAACATCATCCAGAATCTGACGGCTCCCTCTGACGAGCGACAAATGCTGTAGCGAAATCATGGCTGCACACTCCTCACAAAACTCACGATATCCTGCACGGAACCCATCCGGTACAGCACCTCCGGTGCCGGGAGGGGACTCGACTGAATAGCCAGCAATGCAGGAACGCTGCGGATTTGATACCGTTCCACAATGTCCGGAAGAAAGTTCACATCGGCTTCGAGCAGCTGCACGTCCGGCACCACATGTTCTACAATGTTGATCATCTTACGCGCTGCGGCACATGTGCCGCAGAATGGCGTATGTAAAAATACGATGACAGGATCCGCTTTCGCATCCCGTTTCGTCAGACGCTCGTGCCATTCAAGCCTCTCCGTCAATTCACGCTGCGTTACCTCAATCATCTTGAACCCTGGGCGACTTCCCGCAGAACGGATTCCGGCATCGGACCATTGTGAACCCGGACACTTTCCGGCATATGCTCATAGAGCAGCTCATACATTTTTCTTCTGCCTGATGGGCTTGAGGTATGCAAATATATTTCTCGGGCCTGCAGTTTTTCCGCGATCATGGCTGCAACCACGTCTCCGCCGTTCATTTGGCCATGTCCCAATTCAAAGTCAAGGGACAGAACATCCACTTCACATTCACGGAGCATCAGCAAACACTCTTCCCCGCTTCGTGCCAGCGCAAATCCTTTCGGATTGGGGCGCCAGTCGTCTAAATACAGATGAATCATATTACTCTCTCCCTTAATCAGGACCAGGACAGCACCTTGGCGATGTCTTCCCGGTGCGTGCCGTCAGCCCCTTTTTCACTTTCCAGGACAAAAGCCTTGCCTGCAAGTTCCGGTGCCAGAACCAGACGTTTCAGAGCTTCTGTTCCTATCATACCTTGTCCGATGCGGGCGTGGCGATCTTTTCTTGAGCCGGCCCCATATTTCGAATCGTTCAAATGAACGGCAACGGCAGATTCCCAATAGCCCAGCGATTTGCCCCTGGCAAGGAGCTCATCCGTATTCGAAATGTCCCAACCTCCGGCGGCAAACAAGTGGCAGGTATCCAGGCAAAAGCCTATTTTCTCCGGATAATCAGCAAGCTGTCTGACCTTCACGCTCTCTTCAAGCGTCATCCCCATTGATCCATGATCCCCCGCCTGATTCTCGATCAGCAGCTTAGCCCTTCCCGTCCAGGAAGACAACACATCATTCATGCAGCGGATAATATTCTGATACCCTTCAAGGATATCCTGGCTCTTGAGATGCCCAAAATGAACCACGATACCCAGCGATCCGCAAGCCTCGGCAATCATGAGATCATTCTTCAGGGAATCTACCGTCAACTGGTAAAACGCTTCTCCCCGGGTTAAGCCAACCGCCATATTCGTCGGATATGGGGTGTGCGCGATCGAAACGAGTCCTTGTTCCTGACAAAACTCGGAGCAGGCGGCGGCATTGCGGACGTCCGGCATCTTTAAGTGAAGACTGCGCGGATTTTTCGGAAAATACTGATAGGCTAGTGAACCGATCCCGGCTGCATGCTGGGCTGCTGCGAGAAATCCGCCCCGTGTGCTGACATGGCTCCCAATTCGGACTTTAGACTTCATGCTGACAGTTCGGACAAAAGAACACTTTGCGCGAGGTATGCTCCATCTTTACGATCGGAGCACCGCAGCGAACACAAGGCTCTCCTTCGCGATCGTACACCTTGCACTCGTCGTTGTATGCCCCCGTCAGGGTATCCCCTTCCTGAAACGGCATTTCCATATATCCGCCGCCATCCGTCGCCTCGCGCATCACTTTAACGGTACTCTCGTATAACTGCTCTAAAGACTGCTCCGATAAATCCTGGATTTTGGACAGCGGGTGAATGCGGGCATCAAAGGCAATCTCATCCGCATAACAGTTGCCGATCCCCGCGACAACCTGCTGATTGACCAGCGTAGTTTTTAAAGCGCCCCGCCGTTTTCCAATCCGTTCGACAAAGCGCGCTTTGGTCATTCGCCGATCCAGAAGTTCAGGACCAAGCTCTTTAAGCGCATTTTCCGTCTCTCTGGCTGTCAGGAAATGCAAGTAACCCAGACGCAGTCCGATAAAATACAGCACCTGATCACCAAAGGTGATCTCGACCTGGGTCGACCTTGATGGACGCTCCTCATCTTTATGCCCTAAATACAAAATGCCGCCCAGCATCAGGTGAAGCAGCAGTCTGCCTCCGTTATGCAAATGGAATATGAGGTGCTTGCCTCTACGTTCCACAAAAATGACCTTGCTTCCCTTTAACACGGAAGTAAATTCGTCAACGGTCACATTCAGTGATTTTTCACGGTTCACGACGACATTCGTGATCGGCACATTCAAAATGCTCTGCGATAACAATCTTCGGTAATTTTCCATTTCCGGCAGTTCCGGCATCATTCATCTTCCCTTTCGTCAATCACAAAAGTTTATATGTACACTCTCACTCATCATGAACACAGCAGATCTTTCACTTCACTCAAATCCCGGCAGATAAAATCGGGTGTGACACCAGTGGCTTCCATATGGGCTTCCATATTGAGATCGGTCGTGATTCCGGTCATAACGAGCACCGTCTTACAGCCGGCATGCGCGCCAGCCGCGATATCCGTACGTATATTATCTCCGATTACATAAGTGTCCTCCGGAGCCAAACCAAGGCGATCCGAAGCAAATTTCATTAATATCGAGGACGGCTTTCCGATGACCGTCGGTTTCACTCCGGAAGCGGCTTCGATCGCAGCGCCCAGCGAACCTGCACCGGGCATCAAGCCGGTATCCGATGGAAGCTGCAAGTCCGGATTGGTCAATATCGACGCGGCTCCCTCCTGAATCCAGCGAACGGCACGGGTTAACTTCTCGTAATGGAACGAGCGGTCGATTCCTTGAATGACATATTCAGGGGACTGCTCCACGATGTTCAGACCTGCAGACAATAGCGCTTCACGAAGCCCCTCTTCGCCAAGCATCGCCACTCTGGCACCCGGCGACTCCTCAGCAATATATTTAGCAGCAGCCAGGGAGGAGGTGCATACTTCCTCCGGCAAGGCAGGTATTCCCATCTCCATCAGATGCGCGGCCACTTGCTCCGGTGTTCGTGATGAGTTATTCGTTACATACAGAAACGGAATCTGCATTTCCTTCAGCCGCTCGATGAGAAGGTCTGCTCCCTCAATCCGATAACGGCCATGATACAGCGTTCCATCCAGGTCAATCAGCAATCCTTTTGGTTTTGGTTTTTCCATGAATTGATAGCACCTTCTTTATTTCTTTCCTTCACGCCATAAATGATTCATTGATTAAAGTATTAGCGTTCTCGGCATCGCCGTGTCGTTACTCATCGTCATATATCAAAATAAATATGTATAACCATGGTTCATACTCTGTGCAGATGTTTGCTTACGTAGAAACCCCGGTTAGTATTATTGTAAAGAAGGCTACTTCCGGTTGCAAGGTTCGTGGACAGCTCTTCAGTCCGGCAGCTAAATAGTCGAAAGAGATCGAAGACTGTCCAAGGGTTAGTGATTATAAACCGCTTTGTCATTTCCTGCGCTTTCCCGGAAAATAATTCACTCAATCCCTCGATATTTCCCTGTAAATAGCAGCTGTTCCTGCTTATGATTTGCGCTGGATTGGGTACAAGCCAAAGTCCTCTGCCAAGCGTGTATTCTCAAAAATCTCCTGCGCTTCCTTGAGCAGCGGCTGCAAATGCTCTATATCCTTATACCGGGAGCTGAAATGGGTCAGGAATAACGATCTTGCTTCAGCCCGTTTCGCTGCTTCCGCCGCCTGTTTAGCCGTACTGTGATAGTATTCGTGCGCGAGCTCCGACAGATCCTCCATGAAAGTGGCTTCATGAACCAAAAGATCGGCTCCTTTGGCCAGAGTCTCCACGCCAGCGCATGGCCTTGTATCCCCGAGAATCGTGACCACTCTCCCTTTTTTCGGTGTCAGGAGCACATCTGAGGCATGAATCCATCGTCCGTCGCCGAGTTCCACGCTTTCCCCTCTTTTCAGCTTGCCATAAAGCGGTCCTGGCTTGAGTCCATAATCCGCCAACCGTTTCAAGTCCAGACTGCCGGGAAGATCCTTCTCCACGATACGGTATCCGTAACTCTCGGCCCTGTGATCCAGCTTTGCCGATTCCACGAGGAAGTGATCGTCTTCAAACAACACGCCCCCGGTATGCTCAATGACCTCCATCGTATAGGGTACGCGCGATTGGCTGATGCTCAGCGTAGTTTCAATGAAGAGCTTTAAACCTGGGGGACCATATATCGTCAGGGGTGAAGTTACCCCTTGGGCACCTCGACTGGACAGCAAACCTGGCAAACCGAACACATGATCACCATGCATATGGGTAATAAATACCTTCTCAAGCTTGGAGAGCTTGAGCGGGGATTTCAATATTTGATGCTGCGTGCCTTCTCCACAATCAAACAGCCACAGACTTCTTCGTTCTTCCAGCAAACGCAGTGCAATCGAGGTCACGTTACGCTGCAGCGTAGGAACCCCCGCATTTGTCCCTAAAAAATAGAGTTCCATCCCTCTTCTCCCCTTTCGGTTGTAAACCGGAGAAATCCCCCGAAACAATCGGAGGATTTCAAACCGGCTGTACCGGTATTCAAATGTTAAGCTTTATCCACGTTAAAATAATGAGCCTCCGGGTGGCTGAAGACCATAGCGGATACCGATGCCTCCGGTTCCATCATGAAACCTTCGGTAAGATGAACGCCGATATCCTCTGGCTGCATCAATTTAAATAACGGTTCCTGATCCTCCAGATCCGGACAGGCCGGATATCCGAAGGATACGCGAATGCCTTGGTATCTCGCACCCAAGCGCTGTTTCATTGTCATGTCTGCCGGATCGGGGTATCCCCACGTATCCCGCATCATATGGTGAATCCGCTCCGCCAGCCCTTCTGCCGTTTCCAGTGCGACCGATTGAAGTGCATGGGAGCGCAAATAGTCACCCTTGTCCTTCCATTCCCCGGACAATTTTCCGACGCCGTGACCGGCTGTAACGACAAGGAATCCAACGTAATCCATAACCCCGCTGTCTACGGATTTCAGGAAATCCGCCAAGCACAGGTACGGCTCAACCTGCTGTCTCGGAAACGTAAAGGTATGCAATACTTTTGTTGTATCTTTTGGATCGTATATGAGAATGTCATTTCCTCTAGACTGTGCCGGGAAGAAACGGTACATCGCATGAGCCTGTATGATCCCCGATTGAACGGCCTCTTCCAGAATCCCATCAACGGTTTCCTTAAGCGATACCGCCTTGGGATCCTTGGCTTTAAGCAGCTGTTCCACTGAACCTTTCAGACCTAAATGATGTCCTAACAGCATCTGCATGTTGATATATGGCAGAATATGCGAAATCGGATAATTTCGGAGCACATGCCGCTCCATATCCGGTGGTAAATATACAGGAGCGTCGGTCGAAATTTTGGAGCGCAGTCCTTCTGACAGCTTTGGCATTACTTTAACCACTTGCGGAGCCGCAGCATCGGCTTCCTGCTCTGCCTTAATCTCTTCCGCGATTCTCGTCCGCTGGACCGGATCGCTGAGCTGGTTGGCCAAGGCAAGACCATCCATTGCGTCCTTCGCGTAAAGCACCATGCCGTCATACTCGGGACGAATGCGGGTCTTCGTGAATTTTCGTGTAAGAGCCGCCCCGCCTACCATGATCGGAACGCTAATCCCCGCGTTCTTCAAATCCTGAGCGGTGGATACCATCTGTTGGGCTGACTTCACGAGCAATCCGGACAAGCCGATAGCATCAGGCTGCTCGCGGCGGTATGCCTCGATAATTTGCTCCGGTGGTACTTTTATACCCAAATTAATGATTTGGTAACCATTGTTGGATAAGATGATCTCCACCAGGTTTTTACCGATATCATGCACGTCCCCCTTCACGGTGGCAAGCATGATTTTCCCTTTGACAGACGACTCGTTTTTCTCCATAAAGGATTCGAGATAAGCCACGGAGGCTTTCATTACTTCGGCGCTTTGCAGCACCTCCGCGACAATCAGTTCGTTGTTGTTGAACAAACGTCCAACCTCGGTCATCCCGGCCATCAGAGGTCCATTAATGATTTCCAGCGCGCCGTATTTGGTTAATGCTTCATCTAGATCCGGAATGAGTCCTTCCTTGGAACCTTCCACCACATAGGATGCAAGTCGCTCCTCAAGCGTCAGGTTGGATACCTTAACCTTCTTCTCTACCTTCTTATCCCGGAATGCCGCGACAAAAGCCGCCAGCGTCTCATCATTGGTTCTGTAAATCAGATCCTCGGCTAGACGACGCTCTTCTTCAGGGATCGAGGCATAACGCTCCAGCTTCTCCGTATTCACGATTGCGTAATCCAATCCGGCCTTCGTACATTCGTACAGATATACAGAGTTCAAGACTTCACGACCCGCTTCCGGCAATCCAAAGGAAACGTTGCTGATACCGAGAATGGTATGCACTTTTGGCATGGCTTCTTTAATTATGCGGATGCCTTCAATCGTTTCCTTGGCTGATCCGATATACTGCTCGTCCCCCGTACCTACCGGGAATACAAGTGTGTCGAAAATAATGTCCTCTGGCGAGACCCCATATTTGTTCACCAACAGATCATATGAACGCTGGGCCACCTTGAGCTTGTCATCGCGATGGATTGCCTGACCGGACTCATCAATAGTTCCAACGACAACCGCGGCACCGTATTTATGCACCAACGGGATCACATGCTCAAATTTCTCTTCACCGTCTTCAAGGTTAATGGAGTTAATAATCGCTTTCCCTTGCGAATATTGCAGCGCCAAGTCAATGACTGCCGGATCCGTCGTATCGATCATAAGCGGCACTTTAACCTTTTTAACTACGAGCTCCAGGAACTTAATCATATCTTCCGATTCTTCACGATCCGGATCCTGTACGCACACATCAATGACATGCGCGCCATTCTTGACCTGTGCACGGGCGATCTCGGAGGCCTCCTCGTATTTACCTTCTACGATTAAACGCTTAAACTTTCTGGAACCCAGAACGTTCGTTCTCTCCCCTACCATGTACGGTCGATTTTCCTGCTCGATATATACCGGCTCGATACCGGATAATGCCGGCAAATGTCCACCATCCAGCGGTCGTGGGGAGAAGCCATCCATCGTTTGTTTTAATGCGCGAATGTGGTCGGGTGTTGTCCCACAGCATCCGCCGGCAATGTTAAGCCAGCCTTTTTCAGCAAAAGCACCCATCTTTTGAGCCAACGATTCAGGAGATTCATGGTACTGCCCATTCTCGTCCGGGAGACCCGCGTTAGGGTAACAGCTGATCGCGCTTCTGGACATTTCGGATAAGGAGCGAATATGGTCACGCATGAATTCCGGGCCCGTTGCACAGTTTAGGCCAATGGATACGGGATTCAGATGTTCTAATGAAATGTAGAAAGCTTCAATATTTTGTCCGGCCAACGTCGTGCCCATCGGCTCAATCGTTCCGGATATCATGATTGGGAGCGTGACTCCCGTTTTATCAAACGCTTGGCGGATCCCAATGCTCCCGGCTTTCACGTTTAATGTATCCTGCGATGTTTCAAGCAGAAGTGCATCAACGCCGCCTTCAATCAAGGCAACGGCTTGCTCCTCGTAGCTCTCAATCAATTCGGCAAAGGTCACACCGCCGGTAACCGAGAGCGTCTTCGTTGTCGGCCCCATCGCTCCGACCACATAACGCGGGCTGTCCGGCGTGGAATATTTTTCAACCGCTGCGCGGGCCAAGTGAGCCGCTTTCAGGTTAATTTCTCGGGCAAGTTCAGGTATATCGTATTCAGCAAGCACAACCGAGGTTGCGCCAAACGTATTGGTTTCAATCAGGTCGGCACCTGCTTCAAGATATTGTTCATGTATTTTCTGAATGACATCCGGCCGATGAATGACCAGCATTTCATTACAGCCATCAAGATCCGGACCGCCAAAATCTTCAGCTGAGAGGTCCTCCTGCTGGATCATTGTGCCCATGGCACCATCAAGAATTAATATTCGTTCTTTAAGTACTTCTTGTAAGCTAGGCTTGTTCAACTCATAAACCTCCCCCGAAAACGTTAAATCTTAGTGTATCAGAATATTTTTCAATAGAAAAGCCGAAATATTGCGTTGCAATGGGTACAAATCAACATTTGCAGATGACAAATGCTGTGAGGGGGGCTATAATACATATTAATCCAACGGGAGAAAGAGGGTTAAAGCTATGGCAGAGATTGTGATTCGCAACACGAACGAACGCATTACTGGGGAAGAGAATGTTCGGGAATTCCTGAATAACCAAGAGGTTGTTTACGAGCACTGGAATATGGAAAAACTCCCGGCAGCGCTTCAAGAAAATTTCAAGCTGAGTGATGACGATAAGAAGCGCATTTTGGACATCTTTGATGAAGAAATTCGTGACTTGGCTGCAAGACGCGGCTACAAAATCTGGGATGTCATCACACTATCCGAGTCCACGCCTAATATAGAGGACCTGCTGAAAAAATTCGAAGAGGTTCACACCCACTCGGAAGACGAAATCCGTGCGATTGTCGGCGGAAAAGGAATTTTCATTATTAAGGGCTCCGACGATGTCGGTTATTTTAATGTAGAGCTTGAGCCAGGCGATGTCATTTCCGTACCGGAAAACACACCTCACTTCTTCACATTGATGGAGAACAAGCAAATCATCGCCGTTCGTCTTTTCATTGAGGAGAACGGATGGGTAGCCACACCGGTAGAAGATCCTCAATTCCAATAAGCCCTAAGGTTCATGGAAGCTGATTGAACAGGAAAATGGAATAAGGCAGCGCATCAATCCGCTTACCGGGATCATGCGCTGCCTTATTTATTTGCAATGCGTTACTCTGTTACCTTCAGTTCCTTTAACGGCATGGAATGTTGTCCTCTCGCCGTGACATGTGAAACAATCCGATAGGTTCCTGCCTCATCGAAGGTTTTCTCCATTTTGTATACCCCGCCTTGATCATGCTTAACCGGGACCTTCGCCTGAACGCCGCCGCCTTCCAGCGTGACTTCAAATTCCACAGCGTTCGCATCTTCCACCGGACTTCCGGCTTGTGTCACCTTCGCTTCGATCAATACCTTCTCGCCAGCCTTAATGCTCTCCGGTGTCAGAGACAGCTCGACGATGATGGGTTCCGCCATCACATCGTCACTGGATTCTGCCTTGCTGTCATTGCATGCGGCAAGCGCAACCGCCATCAGCACCATAGCTGCAATTAGGGCCATCTTTTTTCGGGTCATGCTCTACACCTCTTTTACAAAATAGGGCTATGTATGGTTCAAACACGTAATGGTCATTTCCAAACCTCGTTAAATTTCCTATTCCATTATATCGCATTATTCTGTTACTTCTATCTCATGCAGCTTACAATTGTGTGACGTTTATCATAGCCAGGCTGCAAGGTTGTAGTCCGATCGTATAACTAACAAAAAAACAGCCGATAACCGCAGAATTCCGCAGTTATGGCTGTTCCTATGTACAATCGAATACCCAAATATAAGGGTGTAAGCTCTTTATTGCATAGTTTATAGGGATGCTATGATGGCATGCAGCTCCGATAAATGTTTGATCTCAAACTTCGGTTGAATGGAAGGATCATGAGGTCGGTTTACCCGATTGATCCAAACGGTATGCAGTCCAGCCGCATTTCCGCCTTTAATGTCTGTGGTCAGCTTATCTCCCACCATCACGGCCTGATCCGCCTCGACACCTAACAAATCGAGTGCATGCTGGAAGATGGAAACATCCGGCTTTCCTCTGCCAAAATCGCCCGAGATGATAATATGATCAAAATAAGGAACCAGTTCTGGAACACCGTCCAGCTTCTCCTGCTGCAGATCTGGACTTCCGTTCGTAAGAAGCAGCAGCTTTACATTCCCCTGCAGTTCCTTCAGAACTTCAAACGTTTCTTCATATACGTATGGTCTTGTTCTGCGTTCAGCAGCGAATTGTTCGGCCAACGTTTGGGCCAATGTTTCATTATCAACGCCCAGGCGCTGAAGTCCGCGCCGCCATGATTCCTTGCGGTATACGGGTGCCAGCTCCTGCAGCTGTCTGAATTCAGGCTGCGATCCAGCCGTAAAATTAGCCCACAAGCCTTCAAAAGGGTTAATTCCGATCATTTTGGTAAAAGCAAAGGTATCATAGGATTCATATAATGCTCTCGCTTCTTCCCGTACTGCGGCCAACAGTGCTTTGGCATCAACGCCGGTCTCGTACGCTCCGGCCTGGCAAGTCACTTCAAACGCTTCTTCCACACTACGTTCATCCCACAACAAGGTATCGTCCAAATCAAACAAAACCGCAGCTATCGGCATGTCTCTCCCACTCCTCATATACACTGTGATCTATTTTATTTGTTAATTATGCTCCACTGGAATTTGATGAGTCTTTGCGAACTCTTCCAATCTTTCGCCCATCGCTTTCGTATCATAAAGATTCATCATGCGCGAGAATACCCAGTTGCCTGCTTTTCCCTTGCCTTGGATCACAACAGAGCCCGAAGCCAATTTGATTTTCTCGATTTCCGATACAGCCAAACGACGTTCCCGATTGAACTTCATCGTGGATACGGAAGCACGCTCAATCTTCAAGTAAGGCTTGCGCAAGAAAATCATAAGCGCCAACAGAATATACAAGCTGACACCAACCCAATTCAACACGTCATTACTTCCGCCGGCTGCCTGTGACGTCGCCGTTCCGAGAAGCGCATACAAACCAGCCAATGCAACAAGCACTAATGGAAGTACATACTTACGTCCTTTAAACACGTCATGCTTATCATTAACGGCAGAGCCTTGGTACGAGGTCAGCCCCTGCTTCTTACGCTGCTTGTTGAGCTGTGACATATTTTTGTTGACTTTTCTTTCCCATGATCGTGACATATGGTTCCCCCTGAACTCAATTTCAAAATATTGCCAATCCATATAAACTTGGGGTAACCGTATTCGATTCCCACGAATACCGGCACCCCAAGTATTATAATTCTATCCTTCTATCTGGTCCCTGAATCCACTGTTGTAGATCCAGATGCCAGTTCATCGACTAATGCTTTAATCGCGGGCCGCCTTTTTGTTCATTTTCATCAACCCATTCGATCGATTCCAGCTGTTGTCTAAAGTTACTGCGAATATTGTTAAGGTATATTTCCCGAAGCTCAGCCCGTTCTTTGAGCTCATCCGCGGTCAATCCCTCACTCTTCTGTTTTCTTGCTAGTACATTGATGCGTTCAACCAAAGTATCGATGTCCATGACTTCTCCTCCAATTCCGATATCATGTATAACTTAAACATGTGAAAAAGAGCTTGTCAAGGCAACAGCGCCCTTGCAAACTCTTATTAAGAACAAATATGAACATATGATGCCCATAAATGGGTTCCTCATTGTTAAGAAATCAATACTCGTCTATTATAAACACGCTTACACTGCGTGAAATCACATCGTCAGGCAATACTACAAATATGAAGCGAGAAGTAGGGACATATATAAGGAAAGAGTTTCTGTTAGTGTCATCCCATTACCAGACTGGTAAAGACAACACCTCTCCGGCCTGTATATCCGGACCTTTCAATCCATTCATTCTTCGGATGCTATCCAGATATACTCGTGTATCCATATCTGCCGGTTTATGAAGGGAAGCAATCCGCCACAAACTATCACCATATTGAACAATAACCTGCTTCTCCCCTGTGGGCTTGTCCATCCCCCCAGCAAAAACAGAGTATGCCCCTGTCCAAAAAGAAGCTACGATCAACAGGATGAATAAAAGCTTTATAAAAGGAATGGATTCAATTCTGGACTTTAATTGATGGATCCAAGTCTCCGGGGACTTCATCGTTTGCACTGGAACGTTCTCATAAATGCTGCGGTATGTACTGTATTTCAACATGGAATCATCATCTCCCAAACAAGTGTTCTCTTATGGATCTATAATAACACGAACACTTGTTTGATTCAATACCTAAAAGAACATTTGTTCTATTTATATTTAGAACTTATGTTTGTACGAACGGAAGTTCTATGTTATAATTTTCCCAAACGTTACTAAATGGGGTTGATACGGCATGTCGAAAATATCCAGCCGCCAGCTGGCGATCTTAGAGTTTATCCGCAACGAAGTTCGTAGCAAGGGTTACCCGCCTTCTGTCCGGGAAATCGGAGAGGCTGTCGGACTAGCTTCCAGTTCAACGGTCCATGGACATCTTGACCGTTTGGAGAAGAAAGGCCTAATTCGCCGTGACCCTACGAAACCAAGAGCAATCGAGCTGCTTGGCCAAGAAGAGTCCGATAGCGCGAATCTGTTTACCCACACCATTGCCAGAGTGCCTGTTGTTGGTAAAGTCACTGCAGGTGTTCCTATTACAGCCATGGAGAACATTGAGGATTATTTCCCGCTCCCGCAGCATTATGTAGGCGACGATAAGGTGTTCATGTTGTCGGTTGTCGGTGACAGTATGATCGAAGCTGGCATTCACAGCGGTGACTATGTCATTGTGCGCCAGCAGCAAACTGCAGACAATGGCGACATTGTAGTAGCGATGACAGAGGAAGACGAAGCAACTGTAAAGACCTTCTATAAAGAGAAGGATCATGTACGATTGCAACCGGAGAATCCTACCTACGAGCCACTGCGCCTGAACCATGTTACTATTCTCGGTAAAGTAATCGGACTCTTCCGGGATGTCCACTAATCTCATAGATCTATGAATAAGAGGTTACCTCCCTTAATTGGATGGTAACCTCTTGCTTTTTCTATATAGATCACAAAAACTTGATCATAGCTAGTTTGTTTGCTCCATAATGCCTTGTTTAAGATCCAGCCGATACAGCCGTAAAGGTTTATAATCCGGCGAGCCTTCCCCACCCGGCCCCTCCGTGGACTGCAGAACAAGCTTATTGTCTTTCACCATGGGTGCAGTACCTGGTCTGTAATAGGAAGTATAGGACACCGTTAATTCATCTTGAAACCTGAGCTGCACAGCCTTGCCCGTATCATGCTCCACGGCGAATGCGTAGATCTGTATGGCATGACAGTCCTGATATTGCGGTGTAAGAATAAATACATCCGCATCCTGAAACGGCAATCGAACCATATGGACAGCTGCAGAAGTTGGCTGAATAAAAGTAAGATCATCCAGCGTGGTTACTTCATCCGTAACTTCATTATAGCTATATCGTACGATGTAGTTTCCGGTAAACGATTGGTCCGTTTCGATACCGAAGCAGCTAGGAGCTCCCAGTGTCGTGATTTTTTCGTTTTCCACAGCAACCACAATGAGCCTTCCCTGATCTGTAAAGCCTTGTGCCCGAATTATCTCCTCCTTATGTGTTGGTACATCCTCAGCTCTCTGTTGTTCCTCAACGTCAAAAGGCAGCTGTATGGCAAGTAACATAACCAGAAGCAGCAGCACGCCTATAAAGCCAACTTGTAGATACTTTCGGCGCTTAGGCTTGCCTTCGTCACGGATCACGGACATCTGGACGTTTTTTTTCATTTCAGCCGTAAATTTTTCAATTGGAAAAGGTCCCTTTGAAACCCGGGAATACCAGTCTGGTTTATCCTCATTCATCTCCATTCTCCTTTAACAGGTTCTGCACTTTTTTCCTTGCCCGATACAGTCTGGATTTTACGGTACCCGCCGCTAGGTTTAGGAACTCCGCAATCTGATTGATTGACATCTCATAGTAAAGGTCCAAGATGAGCACCTCCCTAAACTTCCTGGGTAAAGTCATAATCATGGCCCATATTTCATCCGTGTACTGCCCGTCCAGATACTCCAGTTCCGCGGACCGACTTGACGCATCGATGTGCAGTCTGTCCTTAAGGGTCACTTTCCGAAAGAAAAACGCCTTTTTGTACCGGAACGCGGTTTGTCGTGTGATCGTGAGCAGCCACGTTTTTAACGACGCCTGACCGCGAAATGTATGTATGCCAAAATAAGCTTTAATAAACACATCTTGAGCAATATCGTCTGCCAGTGCTTGCTGTTTGGTCAGAAAATAAGCGTAATTCCAGATATCATTTCCGTACAAGTTCATGATTTTATCCAGTGTCTGTGTGTCCATCACCGTCATCTGCTTCAAGTAATCCAGCTCCAACCGATTCACCTCATCTAATTAGAGTCATGGAAGTGAGCAAAGGTTCCCCTCTTCCGAAAAGAACAAAAAAAGAGAATCTCCCCTTATATAGAGGGTGATTCTGTAGTAGGTTGCATTCTATAAACGATTCTCCATAACCATGAGTCAAAATGATTACTTTTATTAAACTAGCGGAGCCTCATCCCAGTCCTGTTTAAATTGGGAACCAAATCTCCGGACAGATTCCTTGTCGGCCTTTAACTGAAAATCCTGCTCCGATCCGTAAAAACGCAACTGATAGATTCCTTCTTGTTCCATGGGTTCCCAGCTCAGCTGGTATAAATGTTTTTCAAATGACATAAATAAACCATCTAATTTAAAACCATTTAAGTACTCCAAGGGGAATTCAGCAGTTACCGAAATAAAATTCCGGATCGTCAAATTCGTCCACCCAAAATTCAAATCATAAATGATTCGGCTAGCCTCATAAAACTTAAAATTGATCTGGCATCCTTCATCCTCACTAGGAATACGAGATATAAAGGTGAACTCTGCTCGGGTCCCTTTCTCTTCATGGTCGTTTAGAATCGCCATTTACTGATCTCCTTTTGTTTCATCCACTACATTCATCCTGCCCCACTACTTTATATGACTTCAACTAAATCCCACAAGCCCTGTTTGGAAAGCAGCTACCCATTCTTAAATGGGGGCATTTCGGGGGTGAAACAAGAATAGCTATCATTCCACATCATCTGCCCAAAAACAAAAAACCCTCACGCCATACGGCGCAAGGGATTCCTCTATTAATACATCGTAATGTACTGATCGCGTTCCCATTGGTGAACTTGCGTGCGGTACATATCCCATTCGATCTCTTTCAGCTCATAGAAGTGAGCCAGCGCATGATCACCGAGTGCATCGGAGATGACTTCGCTGCGGATCAACTCGTTGAGCGCTTCTTTCAGGTTTGCAGGCAAGCTAGGGATGCCTTCCTCAATGCGCTCTTCTTCCGTCATCACGTAGATGTTACGGTCAATTGGAGAAGGGAGCGACAGCTCGCGCTTAACGCCGTCCAAGCCTGCTTTCAGCATGACAGCCAGAGCCAGATACGGGTTAGCCGCCGGATCCGGGTTACGCACTTCGATGCGCGTGCTGAGGCCACGGGATGCAGGGATACGAATCATCGGACTGCGGTTACTTGCAGACCATGCAACGTAGCAAGGTGCTTCGTAACCAGGCACGAGACGCTTGTACGAGTTAACCGTTGGGTTCGTGATCGCGGCAAACGCGCGTGCATGCTTAAGAATACCCGCCATATAGTGCCGAGCCGTTACGCTCAAGCCAAGCTCATCACTCTCGTCGACAAACGCGTTCTCTCCGCCTTTGAAGAGCGATTGGTTACAGTGCATACCGGAGCCGTTCACACCGAATAGCGGTTTCGGCATAAATGTTGCAATCAGTCCATGCTGACGAGCGATCGTCTTCACTACCAATTTAAACGTTTGAATCTGGTCAGCCGCTTTAACCGCATCTGCATATTTGAAGTCGATTTCGTGCTGGCCGGGAGCAACCTCATGGTGAGAAGCTTCGATTTCGAAACCCATCTCTTCCAGCGTCAGCACGATATCGCGGCGGCAGTTCTCGCCAAGATCCGTAGGCGCGAGGTCAAAGTATCCGCCTTGGTCATTGAGCTCCATGGTCGGGTTGCCTTTTTCATCGGTTTTGAACAGGAAGAATTCAGGCTCCGGACCGACATTCATGGAAGTGAAGCCCATCTCTTCAGCTTCTTTCAGCGCTCTCTTCAGAATGCCGCGCGGATCTCCTGCAAACTGAGTGCCGTCAGGCATGTAGACATCACAGATCAGACGCGCAACGCGATCCTCGGATACCCAAGGGAAGATCATGAAGGTATCCAGGTCCGGGTACAGGTACATATCGGATTCTTCGATCCGTACATAACCTTCGATGGACGAACCGTCGAACATCATTTTATTATCAAGCGCTTTAGGCAGCTGGCTTACAGGAATTTCAACGTTTTTAATCGTTCCAAGCAAATCTGTAAATTGCAAGCGGATAAATCGAACATTTTCTTCTTTGGCAATGCGTAGAATGTCCTCTCTGGTATAACTCACTTTATCCTCTCCTTTTTAAATAAAAACTAGATTGAATGAAGAATTACAGCATGGCAATCCTTATTTATTAAAAAACCGGGATAATTCCCCTTGAATCAATGAAACCTGACCCGGTCTTTTAGCGGTAATCAATTCCTGCTTCAGCAAACGTCGCAACTGGGATTCAGACATCTCACGGCGTCTGTTCTCGGTATCAGGAGTAATGACGGTAGCCTCTTCTGACTCCTTCGTGACAGGGTTCATTACTTGCTTAATGCCGGCGATATTAACACCTTTTTCAATCAAAGCCTTAATCTCTAGCAGTCGCTCCACATCATTGAAGGAAAACAGGCGTTGGTTGCCCGACGTACGGGCTGGGACAATTAAGTTATGCTGCTCATAATAGCGAATTTGTCTGGCAGATAGATCCGTAAGCTTCATAACTATGCCTATCGGAAATAACGCCATATTCCTCCGAATCTCATCACCCATATCTCATCAACCTTCCAAGTGGTCTATTCTGATCCTATTGTACATTTCCTGATCAACCACGTCAACCGCATGTAAGGATAACTCACAACAATTTACGATCTTTCATGCTTTGGAGGGCCATAAGCACACCATATTTAACATGGGAGTAGGTTAAGCCGCCTTGCATATAACCGATATAAGGTGATCGGATCGGCGCGTCCGCTGATAATTCGAGGCTTCCTCCCTGAATGAACGTACCTGCCGCCATGATTACGGGATGTTCATACCCAGGCATATCCCAAGGTTCAGGCACCACATGACTATCGACCGCCGCAGCCCGTTGAATCCCTTGAACAAAAGCGATTAGATGATCCGCTCCGGTAAACGATACCGCCTGGATCAAATCGGTTCGCTCATCCTGCCAGCCCGGCTTGGTTGTGAATCCCACCGCCTCAAACATCGCGGCAGCATAGATGCTGCCCTTAACCGCTTGTCCAACCGTGGATGGTGCCAGGAATAATCCCTGATAGATGCCTCGGGTCGTCCCCAGCATAGCCCCCACTTCTCGTCCGATGCCGGGAGCAGTCAGCCGATAGGCAGCCTTATCGACATAGGCTGCTTTACCGCATATGTAGCCGCCGGTTTCAGCAATGCCGCCGCCAGGGTTTTTGATAAGCGAGCCTGCCATCAGGTCAACGCCCACCTCCGTTGGCTCCAATCGCTCCGTGAACTCGCCGTAACAATTATCAACGAAAATGATCAAATCCTGACGTATAGACCTGATCCGGCTGACCATGTCACCAATCTGCGATACCGTGAACGAAGAACGCCAGTCATACCCTCGGGAACGCTGGATACCGATCACCTTAGTTGAAGTCGTGATGGCCCTCTCTACCCGCTCCCAATCAATCTCCCCTTGTTCGGTTAGCGCAACCTCCTGATAACCGATTCCGAAATCCCGAAGGGACCCGGTGCCGTCCCCGGGTTCGCCAATCACTTTATGGAGGGTGTCATAGGGACGGCCAGAAATATACAGCAGCTCATCTCCAGGCCTTAACACACCAAACAGTGCTGTTGAGATCGTATGGGTACCGGAAGCAAAATGCGGCCTTACCAGGGCAGATTCGGCTCCAAATACGTCCGCATAGACTTCATCCAGCACTTCACGGCCGCGATCATTGTATGCATACCCGGTGGAAGCCGCAAAATGAAAATCACTCACCTGAAACTTCTGGAAAGCATCAATCACCTTCCACTGATTAAAATCAACAATAGCGTCGATCTCCCGTATACGCTGACCGATTTTGGACTCAATCTCACTGCTCAATTCGAGTATATCTTGCGAAAATCTTGCCATGACTAACTGCTCTCTCCTCTTATACACATGATGTCTCACATCTTAACATATATTTTTGTTGCATAGAACTCATCCACGTCGAGCCGCCCTGAACACGCAATATAAGCCCCTGTACAGGGGCTTATATTGCATTTCCTACCTATGCCTAAGATCCATTCTGAACGTAATCATGAAGCAAATAACCCATTTTCTCATAATCCGCTTTATTGATCCGAACCTCATAGAGGATATCATTCTCATCAAAAGACTGCTCCAGCACGTCTCCGACACGGTATACAACCGAATTCAGATCCCCGCGGTCAGCCGGAATCCGGAACGTCACGTTCCCTCCGGACAGCTGGTCCTGAATCGCTTCGCGTACCGTTTCCAAATCCTGATCCTCATACGCGCTGATCTTTAATTGTCCATCTCCCGTCGGCAGCATTTCCAGCTGGCCCGGCTCACAAGCATCCTTTTTGTTAAACAGAACGATCTGCGGTTTATCCGCCGCCCCCAGATCCTGAAGGATGGATTGAACGACAGCCATCTGTTCGTCCCGCATAGGCGAAGAAGCATCTACCACATGAAGGATCAGATCGGCTTCGTTGGCTTCTTCCAGCGTCGCACGGAACGCCGCTACCAGATCATGAGGAAGGTTCTGTATAAATCCTACGGTATCCGTAAGGACGACTTCTTTGCCGCTCGGCAGCTCCAGCACGCGCGAAGTGGGATCCAGCGTAGCAAACAATTGATTTTCAATATATACGTCTGCTGCCGTTAAACGGTTCAACAATGTCGACTTCCCGGCATTGGTATAACCGACCAGAGCAACCTGCACGGCCCCGCTCTTCTTCCGGCGCTCCCGATGGAGCGTCCGGTGCCGGGTGACTTCATCCAGCTGCCGCTTCAGATCGCTGATTCTGTCCCGGATATGCCTGCGGTCGGTTTCAAGCTTGCTTTCGCCCGGTCCGCGTGTCCCGATCCCTGCTCCGAGCCTGGACAGATTCTTGCCATGTCCCGATAACCGCGGGAGCAAATAAGTAAGCTGCGCTAACTCCACCTGGATAATCCCCTCACGGGTCTTCGCCCGCTGAGCGAAAATATCCAGTATCAATTGAGTCCGGTCGATAATTTTTACATCGAGTGTCTCTTCCAAATTCCGAACTTGTGCTCCGGACAATTCCTGATCGAATATGGCCGTTGTTGCGCCCAAGCCATCAATTGCCATGCGCAGCTCTTCGACCTTTCCTTTGCCAATAAACCACTTGGAATCCGGAACTTCGCGATTCTGCGTAATGACATCCAGCACCTCCACTCCAGCGGTTTCAGCAAGCTGAACCAACTCCTGCAGCGAGTGTTCCGGGTTTATTCCCGAGCGTTTAACCGCATCCGTCACCAAACTGACCAAAACGGCTTTATCTTCGATCTCTGTCCGGGTATCATGCGTTATATTTGTCATATAGCCAACTCCTTCTACCATTACGTCTCCTAATTTAACTAACCGCTGCTGCCCGCAATAAACATTATGATCCAAAGAAAGCAGCGCTACCCCTTCATTATGTTCGAAGACAAGCTTAAAATCATTGTATTTTTCCGTTTAACTTAAAGTCCTCCGGCCGCAGGGTCATAAGCTCCAGCTTGCCGGGATTACCGGTTACGTACTGATTCAGCAGCCGAACCGATTGATTCCTTATCGATTTCTCGATGACATTCCGTACATAACGCGCATTACTAAAAGCGTGCAGCCCGTGATCCTTCTCCATCTGCAGGTGTTCCTTGAGCTTGTTCAGCGACTGCGGCATCAAGATATAATCCCTCTCCTTCGCCATCAGCTCCGAAATCTGGATCAATTGATCCAGATTATAATCCGGGAAGTCCATCTGGATCGGAAAACGGGAATACAGGCCGGGATTCGAATCCATAAAAAAATCAATCTCATCGCTGTAGCCTGCCAGAATAAGAATGAACTGGTTTTTATGATCCTCCATCGCCTTGACCAGCGATTACATTTTCATGTGTATTGTCAGACATCTTCTCGTGTTTCTTTTTAGAAAAATTCAGCTTAATCTCAATCTTTGTTCCTTCATTAAGTGTTACCCTTTCAATAAAGACTCTAGTTATTTTTCTCTTGTCCTCAATGGTTAGGTGTTTACTGTTTACAATGTGTTCATAAGATTGTAGTGTCTGCATAATTAAGTCAGCATTATCTTTTTCGCCAAGTGCAGCAGTAAGACCCTTTTCAATGAAGAGAAGTTCCTCTTTCAATCCCTCAATCTGCTTGTCTACTGCATGAACCTTATCTTCTACATCTTTTAATGCCTTGATTATCCCAGCAGCATACATTTCTGTATAGCGGTCACGTTCTCCTTCTTTGTCTTTTATCATTTTAAGAAGAGTCTTTTTCTTATCATATAGAATTTCACTATTTTGGGTATCGGCTTGCTTCTCAATTACTTTCTCAATAAACACTTTCGGGTTAGATAGAATACTTAGTACATACTTCCAAATATATTCATCAACAATATCAACCCTCCAATTCCTCCCCCTACAGAGTCGATTAGAATTACCTGTTCCAACTTCGAAAGATTTTTTAGCTTTTCTCTGGCATGTGTAATACTTTAGAATGCCTGTATTAGTCTTAGTCGTTACGCCCGATGATACCGCACCCCCACATCTACCACATCGAGCAATCCCTCTTAGCAAATAATCTTCTGACGGTCTTCCGGTTTTTTTAGTGTTTAGATCCTCTAATTTGGACAGAATCTGCTTATATATCCCCTCGGTAATAAAACTCGGAACATCAATTTGACGCCATTCCTTCCGAGGTTGGGGAACCTGTTTTTTCGTTCCGTCTGCATTTTTAACTACTTGAGTCTTGCCATGATAGTATGTACCTTTATACGTCTCATTCCTTAGAATTCTACTCACAGTTGCCTGATACCACTTTCCCCCTAAAGGAGCAGGGTAATTCATCAGAGACAGTTCTCTTGCTATTTGGGATACGCTGTAGTCCTTAACTAAAAGCATTTCGACCATTTTTAAATATACAGCTTTTTCATTCTCATTGACAACTAAGGTATCTTCCTCTGTATCAAATGTGTATCCATAAATTCGATTAATTCCAGGAATCTTTCCACTCTTAATCTTCGTAATTCTTCCTCTCTTAGTGTTTGCCAATATCTTGGCCTTATTGTATTCTGCGATTGATCCCTGGATGTTAAAGTTCAGCATTGATTCGGGATTAGACTTATCCAGATCAAACTCAACAAACCGCATGTCTTTACCCAAGCCCCATATCCGATTTGAAATTTGGCCCTGTAAATGGAGTAATCGGCTCATTCTGTCTGGATGTAAGAAGATAACATAATCACCTATACCATACTCTAACAAAAAACATACATAATTGATCATTGGGCGATTAGGGTTATCTCCAGATTCCCCATCCTCAATAAGTACAACTAATTCATCTTCACCAATACCATTTTTTTTAGCTAAAGCAACACAAAGCTCAATTTGTGAATCAATTGAGTATTTCTCAACCTGTCCATCACTTGAAACTCGCGCATAAACAATAGCCTTGATTTTAGTAATCAAGGCTTCAAGTTGTTCTTTATTAAATTTATCTGAACCTTTGAGAGTGTACATTTCTCTCTTCCTCCAGTTTTTATCTAGTTTAATTATATTTATATTATATATTAATTTCAGTGATTTTTGAATACTTTTTCAAGATGAACTCCATCCAATTGACAACTTCACCATCTATACTCCAATTACCTTCGTGCTCTTCATCTGCATAATGAGTTACTAATTCGAAGTTATTGGCTTCGCTCCGTGTCATTTCCTTTGTGATATATAAACCTCTCCTTTTAAATTAAATGCATTACTACTCTTCATATCTCTTAATTGCACTCAAAACAAAGTCTTTCAAATGATAATGCCATTTTACCCTCTTTTTAAAGCCCTTGATCTCTAGACCTATCTCTTCGCAAATTGCCAATGAAATACTACTTTTATGAAGATTTGTTTTTTGTTTCTTTATAACCTGAGCATTCATTGTTGTTTATTTCGTCTTGCACGTATCCTTCTGTTGCAGCCTTCAATATAGAACAATTACGTTTATAACGAGTACAGCCTTGACATTTATTTGTGAACTGCCTATAAGATTCCTCGTTATCAAATATTCCTATGTATTCAACTGGTGTAAAAGTAAGTTCAACTCTTGGGTTATTCTTATCGTATAAAATCCTTTGTGTTCTTGTGAGTATTCTACTATCGTTGTCATAGACAATCTTCTCTAGTGCATCATTGTTTAGTTTATATATATTGTTATCATCTCTTCCTTTTCTATTGAAGAAAATATTAGAGTCCATATATAAGTAGTGATCTTTAGTATATTCATAATCCCAGCTTTGTTGAGAAACTTGCTTACGTGCAGCTTCTACTATCTCACCTTTAACCTTCTCGCCTTCTTTACTTAAGATCCTTTTTCCACTTGGAACTCGTCTTCGGGCTTTTGCATCCCAAATATATTGATTTATGTATAAGTCATTTATAGAAACAGGCAATGGTAGAATAAGTTTAAGCAAATAATCTCTCCTTATATATGAATTGTTTTAGCCTGAACAGCTATTTTAATGCAATCAATATTATCGTGTACACACATTCCGTATATGTCCAAAACTTCCCCCAATGCTACATCTGACTCGGTTAAGGGTTCCTCACAGCCTGAGCATGAAGAATACTCTTGTGACTGTTGCTCTTGAGGATCTGGAAATCTAATGGCTAGATAAGGTGTTTGAAATCTATCAAAGCTGCTCATTAGCTTGTTCATTCTCCTCAAGTAATTGAAAGAGAATGGGGGAAACTATCTCTCTATATTCTTCATCGGTGATTGATCGCTCTAGCAGTTCCTCCACCTTCGGCTTACTTAATCTACTATCAACGCTCATTCAAATTCTCCTTATCGGTATACTTGATGTATCCAGTAATCCAATATTCTATTTGATCTGTTGGTTTGAATCCACCTGTTCCATCAGGTAATTGTTTATATTTCTTTTTAAAATCGGTGATTTTGATTAAGTCTCCCTTATTAATTTTCAAGGCAGTATCCTTTGTGTTGAAAGTTTTTCTATCCATTTTAAACTGTCTTTCTTCACCACGTTTAAGGGAGTAGAGTTTTAATTTTGGGCTATACTTTGTATCCAAGTCAGTCACTACACACCAGGCGCTATTTACTTCTGGATATAATGAGTTTGCATAACCTAGCACTTCATATTCAAACATTACCGTTTGATTAGGCATAAGTTCATAATTTACTTCAGAATTCCTTAGTTGCTGCTCAACTTGATTCAATTCCTCAATACGTTTAGCTTTAGTCTTATCTACATACGTCTTTTTGTATTGACTCTTTCCGCTAGAGAATTCATTGTAAATAGCAAGGAGTAAGCCATTATTTCCAAACATCGAGAAGAAGTTTAATCGGATAAGGATATCTAATTGACGAGAATTCACGGTTGTTTTTTGAGATATATCGACCAATAGATCGACAAACGTTTCATATGTATTCTTACTAAGTTCGAGGAGTTGGTCTGCAATTGCAGCATTGAGAAATTTTATTGATTCCAATCCTTTATAGATTGCATTTTCGCTTTCACTATACGAGTATGTGGCACTCGATTTACCAAATTTAATTGGTAGAATATCAATACCTATAGATTTGGCATATGATATAATCTGACCTGTTTTATCAATGTTGTCTCTATTGATATTCAGCATTACCGTTAAAAACGCTAAAGGATAATAATATCTAAGATAACCATTTCCATAACCGATGTGTGAATAAGGGTTAGAGTGATTATCAGAAAACCCATACCGCTGTGCATCATCAATTACTTGCAAGAAAGGTTCCAGTACTGATATTGAAGATTCTTCAGTTTCGTTATACTCAGCCATCATCTTTTCTACAAAACGCTTCCTAATTTCAGGTAGGAACTTTTCCGTTCCTTCCTTCTTAGACAGTCCCCGTCTTACGTTATCGCTCTCTGCCATTGAGAAGTCACAGAACTCTACCAAGAAGTTCATTATTTGCTCCTGATATACTAGATAGCCGATCGTATTTTTGAGAAAATTATTGAGCGCTCCGTGTCCATGATCTTTAAATATCCCGTTAGCAAGCGCTTGTCTGTATGAATCTCCAGATGGTCGAATTGCTCCATTTCCAATTGAAAACAACTCGATATAACTAAAGTTCGGATGCTGCTTCTTAATTTTACTTATTGTCTCCGGGCTCAATAAATCTTTTAGATATGCTCCTGCCGATTGTGACTCCCATTGAAATATTCCTAAACCAGACTCTCTAATAGATTCCCAAACCTTTTCATCATTTACATCCATATTGTCGGGCACAAGCCGTTCGATTCCAGCTAATTTACACGTTTCATTTATTATTTCAATATTATCAAGACCAAGAATATCAAGTTTTACATAGTTTAATCCATCCAGCTCTTTCATGTTTATCTGACTTACTGGGTATTTGCTTTCTTTTGTGAAGCAAAGACCGATATTATCTTCTAAGCTAATTGGAGATACTACATATCCAGATGGATGAGAGCCGATGCTCATAATGACTCCTTGAACTAGATCAACATACTTGAATAGCTCAGGATATTGTTCTCTATATCGACTATCAACAGCATCCTTCTTCTTCTCATCTTTAAAAACTGACTTTGCTATCTCATCGACTAAAGACAACTCCATGCTCAAGGCTCTACCAACTTCTCTGATGGCTCCCTTAAGAGCTATAGTGTTAAACGTTATAATTTCTGAGAAATGGATGCCCGGAATCGAAGCTACATAATCAATTACATCCTGTCTTTTGCTTGGAGGCCAATCAAGATCTATATCGGCCAATGAAATACGTTCGGGGTTGAGAAATCTAAAGAAGTTCAGTTTATGTTTAATGCTATCCATTTCAGTAATCTTCAATAGATAAGCAATTAGACTTCCATTTACTGATCCTCTTCCATACCCTTGGTAGATACCGTTTTTATGCGCCCAATCTACAACGTCTTTTTGAAGTAACATGTAGTCGATTGCACCGACTGTTTTATATGTATCAAACTCTTCACGAATTCTTTTGAAATACTCATTCCGCTTTTCTGTTGGGAAATTATTCACACCGCGTTCTTTAACTCCTATGTTGATCTTCTCTTTAAAAACCTTTTCCGAATCATCATGGAGTCTTGGATATTTAGCTTCTTTATTTAAAGTAAATACTTCCACCATATCTGCCATCACATTTGTATTGTATATAGCTTCTAAATAGGCACTTCTTGGAATTGCACTCTGATTCTCAAACATTTTTACTAGTTCAGGAAAAGTTTTGAATGTTAAATCAAATGAGTCTTCATCTCCATACGTTGCGCCTTTTGCTTTCATGAGTATCTTTCTAGCTTCTGCTTGATCCCTGTTTAAGCAATGAGTATCTGTCCCAGCAATTAAAGGAATACCAGTCTCTTTGGATAACTCATACAGGTGTTGATTGAATAATTTCTGCTCTGGATGCATGTGATACTGGATCTCGAAAAACATACGATGCTTATTACTCACAAAGAAATCCATGAACTTATTGAGCATTTGCTTGTTATCTTTTTTGATTGCTCTCCACAAAGGCGAAGCAAGGCAGGCTGAAGTCATAATAATATTGTCGGAGGTGCTAAACAGTTCATCAAAAGTTAGGCGTGGATTGTAATAGTAGTGACCGTCTTCTTTGTTATTTGAGGTTGATGTTAATTTGTTTAGCTCCTTAACCCCGTCCCAATTCTTTGCGATGAGCATATAATGATAATTATCTCTGATTAAACCACGCTCTCTATCGTTATGCTCAGTAAGATATACTTCATTAGCATGTATGTATTTTAATCCCTTAGATTCGACAGTCTTCTTTTTATTAACCCAGTTGAAGATATTGCCATGTTCCGAAAAGCATATAGCGCTCATTCCATTTTGTTCTGCAGCATCTATGTACTCTTCAAACTTAGTAATTGAATCCATAGACATTGAGGTCGTTGGATTGCTTGTATCGGAATGTAGATGGTATAGGACATAGTTATTATCTATTTATATCTACTCCTTTCTTGATAAAAGATTGGTTTCATTAAAAAATTCTCCAATGCTTTTTCCCTAAATGAATATATAAAAACTGGAACCCACAATCCGTAAACCATCTAAATTGAAACAACTTAGACTTGATAACAATTAAATCCCATCCTTGAAAATCTAACTGTCCTCCAAATTCTACATAATACTTTTGAAACAATTTCACACTCAGTTTTATCACCTCCTTTAATCAATTTTCTATATATGTATAAAGTAGGCAAAGCCTACTCTTTAATAAAGTCATCTAACTTCTCATCAAGATCATCATTGTCTGTTTTGATTTGACTTAAAGAAATATCTTCACTATATTCAGTCTGCATTTCTAGGGTAGAAGCATCTTGATTGCGAACTAGTAGTGGCTGTATTTCCTTATGTCCAAATAAGAATTGTCTCAATGCTGCTCTTAAAATGTCACTCTCGTCATGGTACGGTGGCAGTTCTTGCAATGCTTGCCTGATGTCATCATCCTTACCTGGTCTGAGCCTTGCGATAATTACTTTCTTCCCCATAGTCTCACCCCTATTTTTTCATATCCGTTTATTTGGGATATTTGATCAAATAAGAATTTATTGGGAAGATTGAGATTATCAAATATTTGGAATGCAGCACCTCCACCGATTAAATAGTAATCAAACTTGATGTTTAGTCCATCGATTTCGTTTTGAACCTGTATAGTCAATGATCTAAACGCTTTTTGGATTAACGGTCTGATGTCATATCCTTCATAGATTCCACTAATAACATAGGGATCGAGCTCATAAATGGCTGGAGCTTTACCTATCTTTTCAAGTAAAGATTTGCGCAATAACTTATAGGCTTTCTCAACTCCAAGAAAAACACTTACTGATTCTTTCATGATCTCTAACTTGTCTAAGCCCAATAAATTTAGTGTGTAGAATCCTAAATCAACAACAAGAACTCTTTTTCGAGCTACATCACGGCGACCAATCTTTCCTGATCTATCAAGAATATAATCCATCGCCACACCATAGCCCTGTGGAACAATCTTATATTTATTTATGTTTAGATTAATATTCTGGTATGCACCTTTTCCTTTCTTAATGGAATACACGTTTGAACTACTTATCGAATTTAACATTTGTTCCATATCACTTAATTGATTAAAGTAGAAGGATATTGGTAATCCAGTAACCATATTAAAAGGCTGGCTCTGATTCAGATATCCCAACCCAGTCTTTAGCAAAACTTCAGATGTCATAGCTTCGCTCTTATTGTCTTTCAATGTGAAATATTTGATTTCGCTGTGTCTTAGAGCAAGATTCCCAACGAATAACTCTTCATTGTAAAAGAAATCGTTTGGTTTAATGTTTTGTTCAAACAGTGGTTGTGCTTCACCTGAAATCGATGGCTGTATATATGTAATCCCTCCCTTTTTTGCTTTAGTATAACTAAATCCAAGATCAATAACGCTTAAGTCAACGTTTGACATGGTACAGCCTCCTAATCAATTGGTCACAGTTCGTCACAACTTATTGACGATGTAATACAATTTTACACACTAAGATTGTACCATGTTAAATTATATTTGTATATGTTTATTTAATAAGAATAGCTATTATATTGCGCTGTGTATTCCATAAATAACTGTTTATTTCCCATATCTAAAGCTAGGTCAATTAAGTGTTTTAGATCCACTTTTGATGGAAGTATTTCATTATCCAGGTCAACGGTTACCTTCAAATTCATGAGACCAATCATCTCATCAATTGTACTAGTCTTCAAAAGACTGCTGTCATCTTTGACACGGATGTCAATATGTATTGTTTGAGCATCAGGGTATTCATTTAAAATCAATCCTCTTACTGCTTCGACCGTTAAGAACCTGTTGAAGTATCCATCCTGAAATTTTACTATGTATTTCCAATCTCTTTTGATGGTGTCAAAGTACCATTCTCTATTGGACTTGTCATAGTCGATGAAGTCCCAATCTACATGCAAGTCGATATTTTTAGGAGTTTTTTTAAACTCTTTAGTAATTTGTTTATTCAGAATATTGAATAACTCTGTCTTACCAAGTACAGGCATTTTAATCACTTCTCCTCGCTTAATAATTTTCGCTGGTTCAAAACCTCTTCTTTTCTTTTGGTTAAGTCTTCAATTAATATTTCTTCTGGAATCAGGTTTCCAAATTCAACTTTTTCTTTAGTAAATATACTATCTATGCCTACATTGATTTGATTAATCATTCTGGATGGCATACCGTGGATGTGACCATGTACCGAGTACGTATTGGGTGTTAAACCAATCTCAATGGGATGGTGAAATAAAAACAGATGCTGTTTATCGATATTCTTAACAATCATATTCTCAACAGACTCAAAATAGTGAGACAGTTTCTTTACGACCTTTTGGTCATCATGATTACCTATTACAAGATGTATTTTACCTTTCAACTGTGAAAGGATTTTTTCCCACTTAGTAGCTCCACCAAAAACAAAGTCTCCAAGGTGATAGACCGTATCATTCTTACTTACAACATTATTCCATTTCTCAATTAATGCTGCATCCATTTCCTCAGTATCTTGATACGGTCTATTCTCATAACGAAGAATATTTTTATGGCAAAAGTGTGTGTCTGCAGTGTAGAATACAGTCATTTCTTTAATCCTTCCTTTCTTTATAAAATCTGGATTTCATTCTTCAAATAATATTTTTGTTGGCAAACAATCTTTCTAACCAATTTGTATTTAAATTAAACAAGGATTCCTTGGTTTCAATTAATGATTTCCAAACAATATTCTGTTCTACGTCCTCAATTTCTTTTATTAAATAATAGTTATAGTGCTGCATCATCCAGCCCCATGTATGATCTACAAATTTGCCTTCTTCATTTTGATTTATAAAATGTACTACAACACTCGTCTCATCCTCTTTATCAATAGCGACACATGAGAATACTTTAATAGCCTTACCTTCTCTTATCTTTTGGACTGCATTTAGGTGGCACCTATGTGTATAATTAATTTCACCCAATTTAAAATCCTCCGGATTAATTTTTCTAAAATGAGTTTTTACATAAGTTCCAATCCGCTTTTTAATTTTGTCTTTGATGCTAATATCATTCATTCCTTTCTTCATAAAATGGAGATTTCATCAGAATTTAAGCCTTAAAAATAAGAGCATTCACGAGTATTAGCGAGAATGAGAGAGGTTGGTTTTCATCTCTTATGTTCTTTGTCTGTGATCGGCTTAATATCGAGATACCAAAAACCAGGAAGAGCAACTAATGGTGTAACAAGCGGTAAAATTAATAAAAAGATTGTAAGTTCTCTTAATAGCCAATGATCTAATAAATATGCAAATCCAACACAAAGGGCAATAACTATATAACAATGTATCAACCTTAAAGTAACAAACTTCCTTAGCCCTCCGAAATGTTCATCCAGCTCATAAATCATTCGTTTAAACAAAATATCTTTCTCCCTCGTTATGAAAAATCGATAAAACAATCCTTGGGAAAGTATCCGATAGGCGTATCATAAACTCTTCGAGACGATTCAAAAGATTTGAGTACATGCAAAATGTCTCGGGCATCTCTGCTGCTTAGGTCTATAAATTTAACAACATTATAGTTTCCTTCAATGCACACAACTGTCCAGCTAGAATTGCCATAACGATTAGGATTAACATCAGCACCTACCGACACAACATTAGAAAGTGTATCGTGAAGAGTTGCAATTTTATTATCGTGCTTATTCAGTATTTGGGCATGTAATAAAGACTTTGTTTCGAAAGAAGATACCCGACCATTATTTTCATTTATGTATATTTTAAGTTTGCCCTCTAATTCGTTAATACCTAGAAACAACTGAAGCTTCTTTTTAATTTTTTTCTTAAGCTTATGTATCATTCTTCAATTTCTCCTCATTTCTTCTGTAAAGGTCGCCTTTCATTTGCTCACATTCCTGTCTTTCATTTTTTCTTCGTATGCCCATAAAGCATCAACAACTCCACGAAGATAAAAATTGCCATTGTCTTGCGTGAATGGTCCATAATCTTCCTTAAACTTGCATATTAACTTATCGATTATCTCTTGTTTTATAGTGATGTCCATCTTGACTCATCCTTTTCAAGTTTTAGTAAAATGCATCTTTTATTAAATTTTATCGTACTTGCGATGCCAACCGCATTTTGTACAGGTAGCAGAGATCCTTGTTTTAGCAGTTGTTCTATTATAGTCAGGGTGATATGTGGTAAACAGACATTCCTGTCGCTCCCATTCGTGCTTACAGAACCATGTCCGAATTGACCAAATTAACCATTTCATTTTTTCATTCTTCTCCCCTACCTACAAAATAAGTTTTATAACCTTCTTCATTTATTTCAAGACAATTCATCTGTCTTCCATAAGCACAAGCACCATCTATTCCAATCTTGTCTCCAAGTGGACTAAACCATATATCCGAGGAGGAGTGCAAATGAGCACATGGAGTATGGCCGAACACAGCAGTCTTTTCTTGACCTGTTAAATTGTTAAAGAACATATCCCTTATCCATAAAAAATCGTCTTCAGATTGCTTCTTCCAATCCTCATAAAAAGGATTAATTCCAGCATGTACAAATATATGCGTATCTGATTCATGATACAAAGACAAAGACTCTAGAAAATCAATGTGATGTCTATAATGTTTCAATATAAATTCTTTCGCCCTTAAGTATGTATCCCATTCAAACTGCTCTTCAAAAAAATCGAATCCACAATAACTTTCTATTGTTTGATAAGCTCCATTATTTAACCAATGACTGTCCAATCCTTCATCATTACCAAGGAGTGCTTTCACCATCATATCATCGTGATTGCCTTTAAGAACAACAACTCCCCACTCATCATGCAGCTTCTTCACATGCTCAACAACTTCTCTACTTTTTATTCCACGATCAACATAGTCACCCAATAAAATTAAATCATCATCTTGAGGCTGATAGTTGACTTTATTCAGCAACAGGTTAAATTCATCGTAACAACCATGAATATCACTGATCGCCAATGTTCTAATATCCATTCCTCCATTCTTGATGAAACAAGTGTTTTATCAAATTGTTTCTAAATGTACATCCCTTTTTCAAAACCTATAATAATACCTGCGTTCTGTAGTTTTGATAGTATATTGTTTACTTTGTTATATGTATTCCTAGCCTTACCTGAGATGCTTCCATTCAGAATTTGCTGCTGATAATCGTAAGGTTGAAGCCAATCCTCATCAAGAACATCAATAGTTTTTACTTCTAATGAATCAGCTGCTACAGATAAGTTGAACGATATATTACGATCAACCATTTCCATATAGTATAAAATTGGCTTATTGTAATTAGTGAATCCGTACTCCATGAGTGAATTTTTAGTTTGAGTTGGGTTAATCTTAATACGATTAGTAAACCCTTTACTTGTTAATTCTTCTTTGTTTGGTTTTTTAATTATAACGGTCATATAAGGACTCCCTTTGTGTATTTAGATAAAACAGGTATTTTATAGAGATTTTTTAAACTACATATGCATGTTCTTCAGCGATAATAAAACTATGTATTTCTGTATCCAGCTTTTCTAATAGACTCATAATATTCTTATACAGTTCTTTGACTTCACTTGATGACACGGTATGGTCTTCATTTATTAACGATGGTATCCATATTTTATCTAAGGATTGCTTAATCTCTTTTTTAGTAATCCCTACTTGGGATGCAACTTCTAAAAATTCCAATGCAACTTTTTCAAGTGGCTCTTTATCTACTAACAGTCTCTTATAAAGGGGTCTTTTAGTTTCCTTCTTTTCAATTTTAGGTAAAATAACCTTATATGTATTCCATTCCAATTCATCCAAAGTAAAAGATAACTCATCATCGTCCATGAATTGAATATTGTATTTTGGTCTATATTTTTTAATATAATAAACTTCATAAAAATCCATCTCAGTGTTATTTTTCACTCTAGTGTACTCAACTCTTAGTGTATCCTCATAGCATTTAAGTGGTAAGTGTCCTGTTTTAGTAAAATGCTCTCTATTGATTCGTCTATCTATATCCTTTGTTTTCCCAAGATATATAATATTATTATTATTATCTATAAATCTATATAAGTAAGACATAAATCCTCCTTTTTCTATAGAACTAGAATTTTATTAAGTTGTTTTAATCCAAATACTTCAGACCCCATGCCCACTCTTTTATTATTGAAATCAACTTATTGTATACTCTTTTCATGTTTCCTCCCCTGGAAGGTTGATATCCTCTCTAAAAATGTTCACTAAAGTATGATCCTTGCTCGTGCCCGCACTTTGTACAAATGATGTATATCCGATCTCCACGTAAATTCTGAAACTTGCTTACCTTCTTGAAATGTTGGTAATCGTGTTTGCAAAATAATCGCTTTATCCAGTTGATCATGCCTCTTCCTCCTCTAATACTGCCAGTAATGCGGCCTTACAACGTTGTTCAGGCGAGGCATGAACTAAATCAAATCCTGTATTTCCAACAATCAGAATTAGCTCTGTCATGTAGTAACCGATCATTAGGCCGCCGATCTCTTTTATTTTCTCTTCCACTTCCCATGCAGCTGAAATATTCTCAACGTAGATAGGCATTCTATATTCGTAACCTGTCTCTTTATGGGTTATGAAATGGCCGATCCAGTCAACACTTTTAACAGGTTGATCGAATATAAACTCGGAAACCCATTTGCTTTTTTGAGTTGATGATGCCTTATTCCATCTCTTCAACAGCTCTTCCCGTTTCATTTTTTTCCTCCAAATCAAAGTTAATCGGACCAGCATTCATTGATTTCACGATGTCGTCATCCTCTAATACTGCCGGTTTTGTTTCCTCCTTTGGGTAAAGGATAGATAGGATGTTGTTCATGTAATCGACCATCAGCGTTCCTGCAATCTCTTTTGAATCCCATTGAGGAAATTCCTTGATGCAGTGCTCCAATGATTCCTTCAATTTCTGCTCTTTGCGTTCTGCCTTATCTGCCCGTTCTTTCTCTGCTGCAGCTTGTGATTTCAGTTCATCAATCCAAGCACATATATCACAACGATGACGACCATGTTCTACGCAAATCTGATTTTCTTGCCATATGTCTCTACTCATTCCACTACCTCCAAACTGGAAAATGGCCAGTCTCCCAGGAAGTTCTCTAGTCTTGCGCTATAAGGCGCTGAACCACTGATATGGGTTACAATGTCTTCTTTACCAATACAAGATCTATTCAAAGCATCTGTAATTCGAACCTTATCTCCCGGCTTAATGGTGGGTACTCGATCAATTACGCAGTCACACGGCTCTTTTGCGATCTCTTTGATACGCGTTCCCTCGTCTACAACTCCGGTTTCGTACTCAAAATAGCCTTTGTAATCGCATTCTGAGCAACCTATTGTAGGTACTGGTGGGGTGTCAGATTTGTGTTTTGCTATGTCTAGAAGCTGCGCAAAGGCTCCACCCAAAACCACGGTTTGATTTGTCGGAAAGTTGCTGAGTTCGTGACGAATGACTTTCTCAAGGTCTTCTATTAGCTTTACTTGGTTATTCATATCCACCCTCCCGAACTTCTTTCAATTCGTCTTTGAGTGCATCAGCGCATTTAGCGCATAGATAAAAGCAACCGCTGCTTCCGTACCTAATTTCAATCGCATAATGCGAAAATCTAAGGCAGTTGTGACAATTACATTGACGTTCTTCTGTTACTCTCATTTCTTTCCCCCTTTTTTTTAACTTTTGAAAAAAACGGCTTTCATCAAGAAATATGCTTCAAAAAACCCTTATAAACATTGACTTTTTTAAACTACAATTTTGAGAAATTTACGATCATACGCACTTTTTACGTGTTCTTTGACATACCAGTAGTTTTTACGATCAATATATAGGTCTACGACACGATTTCCTTCAACCACAAAACAATTATGATAATAGTTGATGTATGTTCTTCCGTTCTCTGTTCTGGAAGTTCTTCCAGTATGTATGGCTCGCATAATCTTGTCATTAATCTCTCTAAATGATTCACATTTATTAGTGCTGGTTGGGCATTGAACCATATACCTTTCGATTACACTATTGTCAATTTTCAATCAGCCCACCTTCCTTCCAATTACATTAACTACCTTGCCAAAGCGAATAACTTTATAGGGTTTACTCGATAATTCTTCGTTTTTAACCAATTCATCATATGTATTTTCTGTAGCCTTAAATTCCGTACCTCTAAAACTATATGTATCTCCGATTACAAAACTTGTGCCCCTTGGCTCCTCGCCTTCCCAACAAATTGACAAAATCGTATTTGCAGCATGGCTTAATTTCATATGAATCATCCTCTCTAAAATGATTGAATTAGTAAGGTAAAATAGTTGAACAAAAAATGGCTGAAAATTGGCACAAAGATATTCCCTGTTTTCTTGTAGTAATACCCCCACACAAGACCAATAAAGAAGTGTCCCAGGAAAGCTGATAAATTAAAATGTAATGTTGCGAATATCAAAGCCGAAATAGTTAACGAATAATTGTTTTGTATATATTTGTTTAATTGATCTTGTATTACCTTTCTGCATATCAATTCCTCGAATACTGGACTGAAGAAGACCGCATATACGTAGATGATTGGTGTAGTTGTAGACATTTGATTAACAATCGGTGATTCTATGTATAGACTTGAAATGCTGGCTAAGATACAAAATCCAAAGAGTGAGATAATAAATGATTCTATAATTTTTGCTTGGATGCCAGGTTCTCTGGCTCTGTTCAGATCATCGCTAATCCATCGTTTACTATGTAGTAAGATAAAGTACATGATTACAGTAGGGACTAAACTTATTAGGACTTGTACTATTCACACTCACTTCCTCTCCAAATAAAAAAGCACATGATTAATTTCATGTACTTAGTGTAACACCTATATTTAGTTGTGTAAATAGTTTAATTATATTTATTTTATTAATTCTTTAATGATGAGATCATATGGGGTCTTATCTCCTTTGGGAATATAAGCTGCATTGGTTAAGAACCATTCGTCTGAATTAAATGCTGGAAAATAAGCATCGCCTACAAAAGTTGCGTCAATTTCAGTTATGTACATTTTATTCACATAAGGCAAAAATTGTGT
The DNA here is from genome assembly GCF_056173265.1 of Paenibacillus sp. QJM3NY_38. Classification (NCBI taxonomy): domain Bacteria; kingdom Bacillati; phylum Bacillota; class Bacilli; order Caryophanales; family Paenibacillaceae; genus Paenibacillus; species Paenibacillus sp. QJM3NY_38. Next base: position 2,991,949 of record NZ_CM149665.1, on the reverse strand, counting down.
GTATAACTCGCTGCCACCAATAATAATTACTTCCTCTTCAAGACTGTTGGCTAAATTTAGCACACCCTCAACACTAAAGAGCGTTAAACAGCTAAGTGCGGTATAGTTGTTATCTCTGGTTAGAATTACGTTATTACGTTGTGGTAAGGGTCTTCCTATCGATTCATACGTTTTTCTACCCATCACCACAGTTTTGTTAATAGTTGTGTTTTTGAAATGAGCCATGTCTGCAGGAACAGTCCAGGGCAGAGAGTATTCTGCCCCAATTAGACGATTCCGGTCGTATGCCACAATTATAGATAACGTCAAATAGCTACCTCCATTGAAATTTTTCCATGGTGGACATAATCAATCAATTTAAAATCTTCTATTGTAAAGTCATCAAAATTTTTAATTTCTGGGTTAACCCATAACTCGGGAGCTTCATATGGCTCTCTTTGTATTTGCTCTTGAAGAGGTTCGATATGTCGTTCATAAACATGTGTGTCATTAATATTAAAGGTAAGTGTACCTATTTCATATCCAGAGACTTGCGCAATCATGCGCTGTAGGACGTAATATTGAAAGATGTTGAATGGTTGTCCCAACGCAACATCGTTACTACGAACTCCGACAATTAAGTGAAGCTTACCTTCCTTGACTAGCCATTGATTATGCCAAACACAAGGATATAATGACATTTCATGAAGATCATCAATATTCCAGAGTGATATGACATGTCGGCGTGACGCTGGGTTATTTTTAGCTCATATATAAGATTATCCACTTGATTAGTAACACCTTGTGGTTTGGGAATTGGCTTGCCTAGTTGGTAACCATATGCTTTGCCAATTGTTCCATCTGTCCTCGTCCACTCTTCCCATATCTTCACGTTGTTTTCTTGAAGATATGCAACATCGCTTGTACGTTGCACATAAAACCACAACAATTCATGAATTGCTGTTTTCCAGGCCACACGTTTTGTGGTAAGAATCGGAACTTCATGATTATCAAATTTTAATTGCTTAGATATTATGCTTTTAGTATATGCAGACGAACCATCTGCCCATTTTGTGCGCACCTTTTGATCTTTATCCCATAATCCATTTTCAATTATATCCTCTACTAAACCTTTATAGATAATGTCATATCTACTCATTGTGAACTCCCCTAAAAATAATTATAGACAGTGATATTATACCACTGTCTTATTGAATTTCAGTTTTTAAATCGCTTCGAACTTAGTTCAACTTGTCTTTCAATTTCTTTTTCAATATGTTTTTCTGGTGCAAAATCATGTTCCCAGTTGTCAGGCTTAATAACCTTACCGACTTCATTATAGCGAGGCTTCCCGTCAGGGAAAATTTTCCCCATATTTGCCTGATGCACAATGTTAAAGATTTTATCGGGAACAACACCCATTTCAGTAAATCCTCCATTAGCAAAATAAAGGATATCAGTAAAGGCATCTACTTGACCGATTAGTTTGTTTTTAGGATATGCCTTAGTTAATTGTTTTTTATAAGACTTTTGTGCTCGATTGATGAGTTCATTATAAAATTCCTCGAAACGTTCATCATCACCAGCAGTGGCATGTAGCAGCTCAATGACTTCTTCTACAATATATGCAGCACGATTGATTACAAGTTTATCGCTCAAAGGAGTTGGTACATCAGGCGCAGGACAATTGAATGCTTTATGAAACTCTCTCACCTGTTCAAATTGAGTCTTAGGTGTCCGGTTCAAAATAGCATCAGCAGCAACCAACAAACACTTAGCAATCTCTGATGCTGATACAGCAGTATGGTTGGCAACTTTATTCAATGCAACTGCTACTTGTTTCAATTTCTTAGGTCTATACCCCTCAACTTGACCAACATTAAACCAGGCTGTAATACGCTGATCATTTTCACGAGAGAAATAAGTCAAAAGCAACTTATCTCCCTCAATTTGTTTGATGATAGCTTTCTTGTTAATGCCCTTGATGAAGCAAGGTTTATCGATTTCTGGATGAAATGGTTGTTTCATATGTATTTTGTCCCCCTAAAAGCCTTAATTAAAAGGCTTTTTTTATAATGTTTATTTTAATATATTATAAATATTATGCTTCGCAGGATGAGCAAAGTTTATCTTTACTAAATTGTTGAGCCGCATTAGTACTGTGTTGGTAGTAAAGTGTTTTAACTTTATTTTCCCATGCAAATAAATATAGTTCGTTGATTTCCTTGGCTGACATCTTTGGGTTAACTGTAATATTCAAAGATTGACTCTGATCTAAGAATAATTGTCGAGTTGAAGCCTGATCCAAAATGACATACTGGTCAATTTCACTAAATGTTTTGAAAACTTCTTTTTCATTTTGACTTAAGAAGTTGAGATGCTGCACCGAACCATCATTGTCTCGAATGCTATTCCATGTCTCTTTTGTATCTTTGTCATATGTTTTTAAAACTTCTTTTAAATATGGATTTTGAATTGTTACCTTAATTTTAGCAATGTCTTTAACGTAGCAATTAGACCATATTGGCTCAATACTTTGCGAAACTTGACCCAGAATAAATGCAGATGACGTAGTTGGCGCAATAGCCGTGAGCGTTGCGTTTCGTCTGCCGTAGCCTTTCAACACTTCCGGTTCCCCGTAAATTGTCGCCAATTCTCTCGATGCTTCATGAGCTTTCTTCTGAATGAAACTAAAAATATGAGAGTTCAATTTAGATGCTTCTAGGCTCTCAAATGGGATCATTTTTGATTGAAGGTAAGAGTGCCATCCCAATCCCCCAACACCTAACGCACGATTGGCCTTAGCAAAGTTATATGTCTTCTCCATAAAGTTAAACGCCAGGTTATCTTCTCTGTGCTCAGAGTCGCGCATCTTCTCTAGCTTTTCGATAAAGTCAGTCATTACGGCATCCAAGAAGAACACCATTGTTTCAACAGCATCTGTATTTTTCCATTCATCATAATGCAAAATATTCATTGAAGAGAGATTGCAAACAAACGACCAATCCTCATTACTTGGTAAAGCTATTTCACTGCAGAGATTACTTGCATAAATTTTTAGATTTTTATCCTTATAAACATCGACCGTATTTTTATTAACTGTATCTGAGAAGAAAATATATGGGTAGCCAATCTCAACACGCCGCTGAATAACTTTGGCCCACAGAGCACGTTTTTCGCTATCGCCAGAGATCATCTCTTTCATCCACTCATCTGAAACAATTACTCCGTGAGTCAATTCCTGAATGGGATCGCCTTCTGTACCAATCTTTAAAAATTCTTCGATATCGGGGTGGTCAATAGGTAGATACGGAGCAAATCTTCCACGTCTTGTACTTCCTTGGCTAACAATATCCATAGCGGATTCGAACAGTTTCATGAAATGAACAGCACCAGAGGATTCCCCATTGTTTTTAATTGGCGCTCCTCTATGTCGAAGTTCACCAAAATATCCAGAAGTTCCTCCACCAAACTTACTCATCATTCCAACCTCAGATGTGGTGTATAGAATGTCTCCCATATTGTCCGAGAGATAAGATCCGAAGCAGCTAATTGGAAGACCTTTGTCAATTCCAAAATTAGCCCATACAGGAGAAGACAGTGAGTAGTATCCCTTTTCCATATAGTCATAAAATTTATCGGCAAATCCTTCAATGTCGAGAATTTTTTCCGCTGTGTCTGCTATTGTGCAAATTCGCTGCTCTGCAGTAACTCCTTCTGTTAGATAACCTCTCGATAAAAAACTTTTGCTGTTTTCATTTAACCATTTCATTGTGTGAATGTCCTCCAATGCAACCTCTTTTATTTTCATTCCTAAATATGATTTTCTTTCTCCTGTAATAACACGTCTAATACTAGCCCTTATGTGACTTTTGCTAGAAGATCCAGATAACTTATTATTGTAAACATAGTCTACAAGACTTTGTATGGTATTGACTTCCGCCATCTTTTTGTTATCAAATATAACCTCGACAAAGAAATAGTTTCCATACAGAATCTTTAAGTCTTCTATACTATCCGGTAATCCTAGTACCCTGCACCAGTGCTTAACTCCATTGCCACTCATCCCATACTTCTTCCCTGCTTCTTTGAAATTAAGTGTGGCAACATCTTTGATCAATTGTTCTTTATTCATTTCAAGTATTTCAGCACTTCTATCTTTGAGTGGATACTCAATCCCCTCAATCTTCCAAGCTTTTCCGTTATTAACATTTCCAATTGCAGCAGGCGTACATCCATATTTTTCTGCTATTTCATATATATAAAGATCGCTTTTTAAGTCTCTTATTACTTCTGGTATTAAGTCGTAACTTAGAACAGAGCCATACCCCTTAACCCCATCTCCACCTAGTGTCATATTATAGCCACCACCGAGTGTCTTAAAGCACTTTATATAATATGTTTCTTTGCTGTCTAGCTCACTAGGTGGGCACTCTTCAATAACTTCGAACTCGAAATTCTCCTCACCGTACTTCTGGATCGCCTGACTAATTACGGAGTTTTCACGCCCAGAGGTGTGTTCAGTCCAACGTCTTTTTATGTTGCGAGATTGACCAATGTAGGATTTTCCATTTATTTTATTGGTTATTTTATATATGCCAGATATGTAATTACTCATTGCTAAAATAAATCATCGCCTGAAATGCTCTGTGTACGTTTACTGTAGTTAACTGATCGCTTTACAAAGAAGTCCACATGTTTTGTCGAAAGTAACTCTTCATTAAACCAATCGGTTTCTTCTACTAGTTTCTCATTAACTTCAAAGACAGGTTTATATCCAATACTTTTTAAGGAGTTATTGAGACGATTCTTAACAAATTCTTTGACGATTTCTTTTGGTAAAAAACTTAATTCGCCTGATTCGTAAATCCAATCAATGACCATTTCTTCGGAATTGTAAGCTTCAATACATGATTGTACCACTGTCTTCTCTAATTGCTCATTAAACCACTCAGGATTTTCTTTACGAATGATATTGATAAGTTCAATTCCAAACAACCCATGAACCTGCTCTTCTTTGGATGTAGCTTCAATTACATTGGACATTCCTTTGAATATGTTTTTATATTTATTAAAAGACATGATAATCAGGAATTGAGAAAATAGTGATACATGCTCAATAAACAATGAGAATAACAGGACTGAGAGAGCAAAGTCTTTCTCATTGCCTGTACGTGCCAAATGAGCTGCTTTAGTCAAATATTCTACACGATGATTTAGAGCAGGGATTTCCTTGATTTTTTCAAACTCCTCATTCAAACCCAGGATCTCAAGCAGATGCGAGTATGCATCGTGATGACGAACTTCACTCTCTGCAAATGTATGTCCTACAGCACCGACCTCTGGCTTCGGGAGACGGTGATATAAATCTCCCCAGAATGTCTTTACTGCAACTTCAACTTGTGCAATAGCGAGCATTACATTTTTGATTGCGTTTCTCTCACTGTCGCTTACGCTAGATTTAAAATCATGAATGTCTGAAGTGTAATTAAATTCAGTGTGCAGCCAGTAAGAATGTTGGATGGCTTCTTTATATTCAATAAGTTCAGGATATTCATATGGCTTCAAGTTCAAGCGATATTTAAAAATATCTGGTTTTCTTGCTTGCATTCGCTTTTCACGATAGATGATATATGCTTTAGCAGTAGTCTTGTATTCGGATTTCAGTAATACCGTCTCTACTAAATCCTGTACATTTTCAACAGTCAAACCATCATATGTATCATTTTTCATCAACTCTAATACATCTAGAGTCAATCTTTTTGCTTCTACTGCGTCAAACTCTCCTGTTTGAATTCCTGCTCTCTGAATGGCATTTGTAATTTTCTCAGTATTAAATTCAACTGTGGCTCCATTACGTTTAGTGATCAATTTCGGCAACCTAATTCATCATCCTTCTTTTATGTATTTTTATCTATTTAATTACTCTTACAGGTTATACATGAACTCATCATATGTATTACCGTAAGAGTAATTCACGATTCTGATTCCACTGGAATACTTATGAGTCAGATCTTCATTATATGTATTCTTGTAATAAGCGAGCTTAGTATCGATATTTGCTTTCTCATTAATGATGACTTCTGGCTTTTCGAAACCATCCATTTCAATTTTTACTGCAATGTAGTTAGCCCCAAACTCTTTGGCATCTTTAAAAATCTCGATCATTTCACTCATTGTCGGGTTAATATTCATATCGTCCTCCATCATTCCGTTATGCATTTATTTGCTTCTTCCACTTTCTTATCCCAAACTCTAACCAGGCATTACGCCAAGTCTGCTCATCAAGTACATCGTATTCCTTGAATACTTTTGTTCCTAGTTGCTTCTTTAGTGCAGATGTGACGTATCTATCATCATGCAACAATTCTTCTCTATCGGTGCCTACATCTTTCTCAAAACAATTCAGCAACACATCCAATAACTCATACTCAGTCCTCATTTATCAGCCTCCTTACACCACCATACTCTCCAACTTCATAGCCAGGAGGCAAGTCAACGATGTCCCATTGATTTAGAATGTTGTCTAAACGTTGACCCAAACCTTTACAAAAGCAGCCATCGACATCGTACCAATGAACACTTCCACCGAACATTGAATATTCAAGTGTCCCAAGTTGCCCTGTTGTCTTGTTTTTAAGAATTGTTGCGATACTCATCACCACCTTTATATTTATAGAACTTAATTATATTTATTCTATTGATTGGAGTCAAGCTCGTATTTGTTATTATTTATCAAGGACTCATTGTCATTATATTTTTCGTTAACATTTTTCATGTACTCGGTCAACTCGTTAATGTATTCTGTCTGCTTATTGATCAATGTTCTTGCATCAATAAATGCTTCAAACAACTCATCGTATGTTTTATTAGTTCTATGGGTATTAATCAATGTAGAGAGTAATATGACAAACAGTACGATGATGACTCCATACTTTCTCGCGTATCGCATTTAACCCCTCCTACTTTTCTCAATAAAAGGTACATTTCATCAGATTTCTAAAAAGTGTTTACTATAGAATGTATCAAGCCTATCAGAATCAATTTCTTTGATGATATGTCTATCGCCCTGATTATTCTTAGCACGAATCACTCTTTTGAATGTGTACATATCGCGCAAACTTGTTTTGTATCCTTTATACTCTTTGCCTTCACTAAAGGCCAATGTTCCATCGTTCAATACGACATTGTTAATACATAAAAGCTTGATAATTGCCACCTCAATTCTCTTAAATTTGATACTCGTCTTCTTCATCCTGAGAAACTAAAGACTCTAGGTGCTTATCCCAAATATCTATAACATTATCCCAATCACCATTTTTGTTGTGTTCAGTAAAACCGTTTCTTGTGCCTATCATGACGGAAATTGGAGACATTTTGCTTTCTCTAACTGCCATGATCATTGCTAGTTCCTCTTTGTTTAATTCATACATTTATTCGTACTCCTTCTTGTATAAAATGTGCATTTCTTCAATCTTGCTTATTCTCACCATAAAACTTATTCGGAACTTTGCTAGTTCTTTTTGTATATTCAAGCATATTCAAAACTCCCCATATCGTATTCACAAAAGGAATGAAAACTACTAGCACCAGGAACCAGTCAGGTTCCCATCTTTCATGCTTAAGCATCTTCTTATTGCCAACATAGCATAAAAGCGCTGATAGGAAATATCCAACTATTAAACAAATTACTAAGATCATATGTCTCCTTATTCTTTATAAAATTTGACTTTCATGCTTTAATTCTCACTGATTTTTTGTATTTTATAATCAGCCATATCATCAATTCTCTTGTGTGCCCATGCCCTCATGTTTTCTATTTCTTCGACATCATCTGATAAAATTATTCTTGCTATATTACCCATCAACATTTGCTTTTCATTTTCCATTGTTTATTCTCCTGTATTTTTATTGTAAAATGCTGCTATTATCAAACTACTTCAACAGTTCCTCAATTTCATCAATTTCTAATTCAACTTTCTTCTCATCGGATAGCAACTTATCTAGTTTCGCTTCCATTGATTTCAGTTTCTGTTCTTCATTTTTTCGATTAATGTAATCAAGTTTAGCTTGCAAGTCTTCAATCCATTCTGTCACCTTGTATCCACTAATAGTATATTCATCTAATAAGCCAAGATCCGTGGCAGAAATAGCATAGGCATTTAGTTTGATCAACATCTGAATTAATTGTTCTTTGGTTAATACCTGGATATTGTGTCTGACACCATCAAGTTCAATCGAACAGTTTGTAACTGGTGAGAATTTTTTAGACTTGCTAACCATTTTCTTTTTCTCTTCAATTTGTTCTTTCAACTTAAGAATTTTTTGATCGTTTTGATTTGCCATATTAATCTTCATCTCCGTTTTGATATAGTTTTCCATTCACTAGATATTTGTTTCTGAATCTAGGCTTATATCTTTCCCAAATGTCCTCAAGTGAACCAGAGAATAGAGCGACTTTCTTTTGTTCATATCCTCCCCACCTGCTAGGGACTTTTTGATTTTGTTTAATTTGATAAATCCCACTTTCTCTATCAGCACCGCAAACTTCAACATTTCCATTTTCATTATTATCAATATAAACAGAAGTTGAGTAATGCCAATAGTATTTGTCAATTTTCGCCTTAACCTTTTCGCAAAATCTATCTTTGGCGTAATAAACATATTCATCTTTACTACTGTCGTATGGCGAGTAGCATGATTTGTGCTCAAGCATCTCAAACATATCTGCATATCGCTCATGACACTCTCCATTAACACATTCAATGATTTTATCGCCCAATGATTTTAAATTGACAATGTGAAGATCAGGTTTCTTACGGTAGGTTGTGGTTTCTTGTGCGAAGTAATAATGCTTTCCTTTATTTACATTTTCGTAAGAGTTATTGTCACGATTCCATTTCGTTCCCCAATAATCGAATCTGCCCATATATATTAGTTCTTGGTTATCTTTGGTTTTGTAAGTTGCCCCAAGTACAAGTTCTTTTGACTTAATGTATTTTTTCTCATGTAAGATTTTATTGAATGAGTTGATTTCTTGATAATCAGGGGAGTCAGTTGGAATTAAAACAAGCTCTTTTCCATCCCATCCATATACAAACTCACCTTCAAGCCCTTTGCCTTTGATTGAGTTTGCGTTTTCCAGGATATACAGCAGATTCTCAATGGTGATTTCAAACTCAAATCCTCTTGGGTCATACACTCGCACATATGCCTGACGATGATTCCAGTCAGAAACATAGTCCCCTACCTTTTTATTTAGTACAAAGCCCGATAATGGCTCATTATCATAATCAATTGGTTCGATTTTTTCATCCCGCCAACCTTGCCATGATGCTTCTTTCCTCAGTTTATTCTTGTGATCGTAATAGATTACATAGGCAAGTTTTTTGGTATATGTATTTTCTCGATTTTGGAATCCCACTTTAATTTTCTGTGGGATGAATATATTGGACTTTATTTTTCATCATCCTTCCTAATGAAATACGCCTTTCATTGGGCATCTACCATTCTCCGGTTTCGTGATAATCGTCAATGCATGGCTGACAAAACACCTGATCCTCATCTTCTGATGTGTACGGAGCTTTTTGATTTACATCTCTTGTCTTCAAGCAGTGATCACAGATGAATTTACGTTCGTTTTTCTTTCTTGCTAAATACTCTTCTTTATGTTGTTCTATGTATTCCATCGTTTTCTTTAAACTCATCTCTCCACCTCCATTTCCTATGAAATCTCACATTTATTAAAATTACTCATCTGCATATAAAAACGATGCTGGCAATCGTGGTTCAACAATATTAAATAAATCCTCAATAAACTCATATGCATTTTCTATTACATGGTCACTTTGAGCAACATATTCGTCACATTTAATTCCGTTATCAATCATGAACTTAACTACTCTATCAAATAGCTGTTTTTCGAGATCCATTCTTACCTCAACCTTTCCCTATGACATACAATATTAGATTTCTAAAGAACTAATTGTCTCAATAACATCAATGTAGATTGCAATTTCTACATCAATATCTGCTACATCCTTGAATACAACACTAGAGTGTTTGGCTACATCCTTGTCTTCAAGGGTTGATAAAGTTAACTTTCTCTTTTCTTCCAATTCAGCTATTCGAGCTTCATACTTTTCGATGGCTTCGTATTTATCCATTAAGCACCTACTTCGTGAAGAAAGGTTTCAATTTCTAAAATTAGTGATTTAGTTTCTTCAATTGCATCTGCATTGAAACTCATGTCTCCCTCAATTGCATCAAGCCACTCCTGTAAATCTTCTTTTGCCTGTGTCAAAAGTCTAAATGTTTCTTTCATCTGATCAAGAATCCCCATATTCATAACTCCTCTTCTCGATAAAATATTTTGTATTTCAGTATCTGACAATTGGTTTCTTATATGTATCTTTTGTTTCTAGTACATAGTAACCACGATATTCTTCAGCAATCGCCCGCTGTTTCATGTTTTCGTAATAGTCGATCATCTCATTAATGTGTGCTCTTTGCTCACGTAGTTTCTGCAACTTCTCATTGATTTCGTTTTGAGATAGCAACATCTATCATTCCCTCCTTTCTTAATGAAACTAGTATTTCATCATCTTTATAACTGTCTTAAAATTTTGCTTTTCATATTACTGATTACCTTCCCGAGTCTTTGCTTATCTAATCTCGATTTCTGAAGTTCTATAGATATAGTATTACAGTCATCCAACAAGTCATTAAAAGCTTCTCTATTTTCCTCTAAAGATAATTCATATGATAGTAAATCACTCTCTGCTCTTATATGTTCTCTTTCAGACTCTTTAACTAACTCTCTGATCGACTCCGCAGCATCATACCCAAGTCTTTCTTGGATCAACTGTGCCAAGTCATAGTTATCAGATATTATTTCATTTCCACCTTCAGGAAGTCGAATTATCTTCATATATTTACCTCTTTAGTAATTTGTAATCATTAGTTCACCAAATTTACCTCTACCACTTGCGTCCTTAGACATACTGTACTGCACATCGACTTCATGAATATTGAAATCCTTCATTAAATCTCTGGTATATGTATTATCATTAATTGTAAGCAAAAATTTGCCTTTGACATTCTTTAGTTGTTGCCGTAGTTCTTCAAAATCGATATTCTTACCATCTTTGTAGCTACCGTTGTTTGTCTCATAATACGGGGGGTCAAAAAAGAAGAAAGAATCTGGTTTATCAAACTTGTTGATAATTTCGCTATAATTGAGATTCTCAATCCATACTGTTTTTAAGCGCTCATGAGCTTTCTTTAAAAGTTTTATAGCAGACTCATTTAAGTAAGGAGCATCACGATAATATGAATTAAATGATGTCATATCACCACCAAAACTATTTTTATTTATATAGTAAAATTTATAAGCCGCCATTACATCATTCATATTATTATCTTCACAGTTTTTCAGATACTCAAATTCATCTCTACTTACCAAATATGTATTGAACTTCTCGATGAAATCATTATAGTTATTCTTTAATACACTATAGAAATTGATTAAATTTTTATCGATATCATTAACAACTTCCACTTTGCTTTTATCTTTTCCAAATAACACCCATAGCCCTCCAGCAAAAGGCTCTATATAACAATGGTGTTCGGGAATCATTTTGATAATTTCTTTCCTCAAGTTTCTCTTGCCTCCACGCCATTTAATTGGACTATTCAATAATTAATATCTCCTTTCTTTATAAAACAGTTCTTTTATAGTGATTTATCTTAAATCAATAAACTTGCCCCACTCTTGAACATGCTCAAGTGCTTCAACATTATTATCTCCATATGCAATCAATACTGATGGAGCACCAGCATTAGCTCTAGCTTTTTCTCCATCTACATGATGGAAAAATAATCTCCCTCTGAAGAACAGTAGCGCATCCGCTTTCTCCCATACATGTTCAAAGAACATCTTGGTTTCTGTTCTAGCAAAAATTAAAGCAATCCCATTGCCATGCTTACTTAGTTTATCGAGCCATGTTGCTGCTTCTGTCCCATAGGGAGGGTTCATCCAAACCCTACCAAACCATTCTTGTTTGAGCCCATCATCTTCTATGGTGTAATGTTTCTTCGCCGTATTCCATGGCCTATAAATTGGTGAACATGGATCTAAATCGAATTCCCCTAGACTTTTAATAATGCTGGGTGGGGTCAGCCATTCATCTTTCATCATTCTGGCCGACTGATGTCCTCCCATTCCGGTAACTCTTCCAGTCAATATATCAATCCTTCACTATGTATTTTGATACACATTATCAATTCTCTTATTTGCTATTTCTATGTATTTTGATTCTGTTTCAAATCCAATAAATCTGCGATTATTCTTTAGTGCGGCTACAGCAGTAGTTCCAGATCCTATACAATTATCAAGAACAATGTCGCCTTCATTTGTGTATGTTTTTATTAAATATTCAAACAACGCAACAGGCTTTTGAGTTGGATGAAATGCTTCTTTTTGTTTATCGGTAGAAAAAACTTGGACGCTTCTTGGATAGCGTTCTGTGCTTCCTCCTCCACTAATTCCAGCTTTTGTCTTACCATAGTTACTACCGTCATCTTGATGTTTAGTGTAAGAGTGAACCGGAGAGTGACCTGTTGTCTTCTGAGGGTTATATACAGGCAAATTCTTATAGAACACTAAAATATTTTCATGTGCCTTCATTGGCATTTTCTTGGCATTTAGGTGTCCAGTTGCTGTTGTCTTCTCCCATATCCATTCATACCTAAGCATCTTCAAATTACTGCAACCAAGTATCTTATCAAACGGGGTTTGAGCAGTTAATACAATGGCTCCATTATCTTTGATAATTCTATTGTATTGCTTCCATAATGACTCTAAATTTATTACAGAATCCCATTTGTTCTGAGTTGTTCCATAGGGTAAGTCGCATAGTATCATATCTATTGACCTATCTGGTATTAGTTTCATACCTTCTAGGCAGTCCATTTGATAAATCTGATTAATGTTTAGTTTTATTCTTTATCACCACACTTGGATCTTGATAAAAACTCAATTTTATTATGATTCTTCATTCAAAAAATCCTTTATCCATAAGGGTTTTTCATCATCAACTTCTCCACTCAGAACCCTTTCAAATTCAACATCTTCATCACTGCCAACGGTTGGCCCAAAATATGTATTATTGTCTTCCATAATCAAAATGTGTTACATCCCTTATGATATTTCTTTCCTCTGTACTTGTATCGGGCAATAAACGTCTTAACAATGATCAGGGTTTCACTCACTTTCTCCAATACCAAAACTCCATACTTTGTTTTCCAGCACAATTTACCTTCAATTTTTGGAAGTGTTCGGATCTCTCGTTTGAGAGACCCAATATTAACTTTACTTTCTCCAACTCTTTGAAGAGCATGTTCGGTAAATTTAAATCTCATATGTATCACCGATGACCGAGCGTTGCTCTGCGATGTTTCGAGTGCTTAGTCAACACTTGCCCTTGCTTTCTTTGAGTTAGAACAGGGTATACATTTAGAAACTTAAGTCCATTTGCTTTAGCATACTCTTCAGCAGCGATCTCGGTATCAAGTCGTGTTTCTGCATTCTCAAATCCTTTTACAACATTGGTACCTTTTTCATTTGCTAGGATTGCGTAAAATTTATACATTTATCATTTCTCCTTAATTTGTATTGTTTATGTTTATTTAAATAACAACTTTGTAATCTTCAATGAACAGTTGATTAGTCTTAACTATCTTGAATCTGGGCTTATATACTTTCCATTCATTAACGTTTAGTGTACCAATTGCTTCAATCTCACTAAACACAGGGACATTATTATAAAAATCTTCATCTGTCTTGAACTTCATAAGATGAATTTTATCGCAGATAATTTTGACTGTGTTTTTCATTTTGCTCATCAACTTTTTGTCTTCAACAAACAAGCCCTTAATGCGAAAGTTACCTGATTCAAATTCTCTACCACTAACTCTATAGAAATTGGTTATCGAATTAATCAGTTTCTCATTTACGTCATCTATATCAAACTCAAGGTCATAATAAAGAGTGTCATCGGGTTCAAACTCCCACAACTGTTTATTCAATTCTCGCTTCAGTAATTCAAAGTTCTGCATTAATAATTGAATACCACCAGCAGAATCATGCCCTGCCGCATAAAGAACATTTTCACACTTCTGTAGTAACTCAAGCATAGAGAAGCCATCTAAGCCACGAAAACTTCCTGCCCAAACATCTTCGTTATCGCCTTGACCCAATACTATAGCTGGTTTGTTAAAAGTCTTGGACAACTCTTGTGCAACCAACCCATTCATCCCACGACCCAATGTCGGATCAAAAATCATTACAGCTTTATCTCTATTATTTACAATAGGCTTCCAGACCTCTAATGCTTCCGCTTGAATCTTTTTACGATATTCATTTGCTTCAACTAGTTGTTTGACTAATGAAGATGTAGTCGGGGATTCTTGATTAGACATAAGGAGATCTATAGCTAATTTAATATTATCTAATCTTGTTGCAGCTGTAATTGCTGGTGACACCCCATAAACAAAATCTGTTGAGGTTAAATTATTTATGTCCTTATTCATCGCTTCAAATAGCGCTTTTAAACCAAAGTGTTTCAAATTCACCAATGAGTGTCTGGCATAATACCTGTTCTCCATCTCTCTCATTGACATCATATCTGCCATTAGTGCGAACCCAGGTAGATCGCTGAAGTCTTCGGCATAGTTCGTATTCATGTAATCATCTAAGACCTGACATACCTTATAAACCAGCAATCCCCCACAGGCATTCTTATTTGGATATCTACAACCTTCCTGTTGAGGATTAACCAAAACAGCATATGGATTGTCAGTTGTAACGGTATGGTGATCGATTACCAAACATTCAATTCCCTTAGACGATAAGAGTTTCATTTCCTCAACATCATTGCTACTGCTATCTACTGCTATGTATAAGTCTGTGTCTTCAGGTATTTCATTGATGATATGCTGCGTACCATGTCCAGTGCTTCTCTCAACGTACTCTAATTCTACATTTTCGCTGAAGTTGAGCAGATATTTATAAAGAATAATTCCAGAAATCAATCCATCTGCATCACAATCGCCAAATACGAATATCTTCAGGTTGTTTTTGATTGCTCTAATGATTCGTTCTACCAGTGAATCCATATTTTTGAGTAGATATGGACTATGGATAGCCGTCTCATCTGGATCAAGGAATGCATCGATATCCTCAATTCCATTAATCTTGGCTAACTTCTCATGCAGCGTGTCATATTCGCTATACGGTATCTTAGGAATTCTTTGTTTCCATTGAGATATGTCCACTCACCACCTTGTATATTTTTATGAAATACGAATTTTATAATGATTTGGAAACTCAAACTTTTCATATGTATTAATGGACTTCATAAACTTGTGTGTCAAAGCCTTATTTTCTTTACCTGTTTTCTTATTGATAACTTGAATATTGGCTTTACGCATATTAATTGAGTCCTCCTAGTAAAAGTTGATGAAATCGAAGTTTTATCAGTTAGTAAAGTTTATGACTTTCAGTTTCTAACCTATATCCATACTTTATAAAGATCGGCTCTACTTTAGAAATAATTTCTTCTCTTATTTGTAAATTCTTTAGATCTTCTTCTAAGTTATAGTACCTTTCATATCTGTCATTAATCTCTTTTAGCTGTCCATAATATTTCTCTAAAGCCTTTTCCATTAGGCCAGTCAACTTTTTGAACTGGATGATGCTCAAGGCAAGTTCTTTTGCACAATAGTATAGCTTTTTAACTATATGGGTATTTCGTTTCTTGTGATAATTGATTATGTATCTCATGGGATTACTCTTAGCTGCTTTCATGTCAGATATTTTTTCTTTCACAAATTCTAGTTCTTCGTGCTTTTCGTTTTCTTGTCTCTTGTAATACTGTTCAATTTCTTCTTTCGTTCTCATATTTCGTTTACCATAGTAACGTTCAAAGATATTAAATTGCATCACTTCATTGTCATTGTGATAAACCGCAAATATTGAAGGATAACACATTCGGTCACGAACTTTAATCGAAATCTTTTCGTCTTGTAATGTTGATTTAAAAAACTCGTTTACAAGCGAACATAAGAAGGTTTGAAACTCGTGAACATTCATTTTTCTTTCTCCGTCTTCGTAAACGCTCATAATGTCAAACAAAACATCTTTACGGTTCAGAGTCTCTGAAGCCTTGTCGAATAAAAGTTCTGGGTTAAAAGTAGAATCTACGAGAAATTCTCTCTGCTTATTGAGTCTGATGATGTTTAAGTCTATTCGTTCAATAAAGTCTTTAAATTCCCTCACACTCAACCTCCTTTTCTTAATGAAAGTATGTTTTTATTCAAAGAAATCTCTCAAATCTGTAATAGCGCCTCTGCTACTATCTAGCAGTCCTTCAATTTCGTCTTTTATTTCATCGCTATCTGGAACACTTTCAAAAATTTCGTTCCAGTCATATAATTGAAGATCAATAATAAACTTTTCTAGTTTGTTAACTACTGCTTTTGCTTCACTAATATTCATCGGTGCTCTCCTTTTCTTTATAAAACTCTTCTTTTATCCGTATATACCTTCTACATTCCCTGTGATAAGAACATCACCGTTCTTAAGCCAACCAACAGCAAGAGTGGCTGGGCCATCAATAATTTTTCCCTTTCGATCAACCAGATTCAATTTAACCTTTTGACTCATTAACTCATCTAACAAACCCAGTTTTTTGTAAGTTTCGACTTCAGTCAATATATCTTCGTAAAGTTCCTTAAATGTAATTCCTTCGTTATTGTCTTTATTCGTCATAGCAATTTCGTAGGTTTGTACTTCACTCATTCAGCATCACTCCTTTTCTTAATCAAATTCAAATTTTATGAAAACACATTTTCAATATTTCCGGTAATGAGAACACCTTCACTTTCTAACCAGCCAACGGCAAGCGTGGCTGGACCTTCAACTACTATTCCATTTGCGTCAACCAAACTTAATCGAATAGTTTGATTCATTAATTCATCTAGCATACCTAGATTTTTATATGTATCAATCTCGGTTAGTATATCTTCATACAACTCTTTAAATGTAATTCCTTGATTATTGTTTTTATCCGTCAATATGATCTCATGGGTCTGCGTTTTACTCATATAGATTCATCTCTCCTTTTTAAAAGATAGAGAGGCGTTGGCTTTGTCTGATCAGTGATTGGCCTCTCATAAATATACGCTATGTATTATTTTTATTTATAAAGTGTTGTCTTACATAACATCAGCGCTGAATAATTTTCCTTGCCTATATCGTCTATGACATACATTTCACCATTTGAAAAGAATCCTTGTGCCGTATAATACCGCTTAATTTCGTATAGCTTACCCTCGGTTAAATTACACCCCCTGAACTTTACTTTATCTACCCTCAGAAATCTGGCTTCATCCTTGTCCTCCGTCTCTGTTAATGGTAAGTTATCTGTAAGTTGATCAGACAATCGACTCATCCCCTTCTATCTGATATTTTAATTATATTTATGTTATTGAATAATGTCAAGCGTAATTGTTTCAATATTTGGTGATTTGGTTAAATTATTTAATTCTGGATAAAAACTAGATTTTATTTAGGCTGGTACCTGTGCATCCCTACTTCATTTAGACGGTTCCATGCATCGATACCTCGATCTACTGGTGATTGCTTATCAGTAAACAAATCTTCATTATCATAAAGATAGTATGTCAGTCTGTTCTTCATGGGTTTGATTTGGTTTATGACAAAATCTCTGTCTTTGCCCTTATCCCATGCAAAAACATAGTCAATATCGATCCCTAACCCCTTAAGTATCATTACCTGTACAGGTGAAAGTCTGTCCCCCTCTATAGAAACAGAGTTTTTAATTCCCCAAGACCATAGTTGCATGCATGACTTTGCACCCTCTAATATGTATACCTTTTTTGATTTTTTTATATGTGGCAAAGCACGATGAAGATTAAACAGTTCAATGGTCTTGCTACATGGATAAATGTAGTTGTACTTTTTATCTTTGTTGATTTCAGGATCATTACCACAATAACGTCCTTTTATTCCTATTAGTTCTCCATTAACATTATGCACGGGGATAGTAACTCTTTGAGTTGGTATGTGATATCCTATGCCAAACTCTATTTGCGTTTTCACATCAATGCCCTCATTAACCCAACCTTCCCAAGGTCCTGCAATGAATTCATTAAGAATCTGTTGATCAAGAATCGGATTTTTAGTAATTTCATAATTCATGGGTCGCTGCTTTTGAACATCTCTCAGCCACCAATTCCAATCCTTTTTTGGTTTTTCTGTGATAAAATCATTGTTTGTATATTCATATCCTAATAAATTGCATATATGAGTTTTAATTTGATAAAGTTTACTTCTAACTTCATCAAAACTCCTGCAGTCATACAAAATATAACCCACTAGACTATATATGTCTCCACTAATACCTTCACCGACCAATTCTGTATGCAATGTTGGTGTATGGTATATTTGTATTCCCCTATTGTTCTTAGAGCCTGGTAGACGAGCTGTCACCAAATCGTCTCCAATACGTCCAGTGTTGAACTTGATATTATCACAATCTAATCCCTCTAATAGTAAACCAATTGTTCCCTCGTTATATATACGCTCTTTTAGTTGCTTTAGTGAGTCGGACATTTGCCTCCTCTCCTTTAGTAATTGCGATCATCGTACACAGTTGTATATCCTACTTCATACCATGTATTAATCCCAAAATATGGCTTCAACACAAGAACTTTTTGTCCTGTTTTATTGTCAGCTCCTCGCCTGTTCTTGGCGTAAAACAACAAATAATATTGGAATCCTTTCTCTTTTTTCATTGGTTTGTCGATATAGTCTCCTGCAAACTCATCCCATTGATTAACCAAAAGTTCATGCTTTCCACCTTCATACTCATCGTCCCACATAAATCTGCCTAAAATAAGAACAGATGCTTCATTCTTGATTTTTTTTGCATCACCAAGAGCATATTCATTAAGAAATCTCATCTTCAGTGCAGAATCTGCCAACTGCACGTTTACCCAAACAGCCAGATTAAGGCCGCCGCCATTCGGTCGTGCTAACTTATAAATCTCCTTCATGTCCTCTACGAACCGTTCCCATCTAGCCATACTAGCATCGCCTTCAGATGGTTTTCCGGTATCGATGATTATCCTACGTATTCCTCTCGCAGCATAATGCTTAACTAGTTTCTTCACATCATCCATTATGTAATTTTCCATAAAAACAAATGTGATAAGTTTTTCATCGCCATCGCTGAGATTCTTAACCCATTGGGCAGCTTTACGCAATTTCGCTTTTTCTTCGTCTGAAAAATTGCCCTCATTTAACTTCTGTCTGTCAACATACTCTTTTGTTCCAACGCCCATAGCTGTTACAATCAATGCCTTTTTAAATTCTGAAATACTTTGCTCATTTGCAATAACAAGCAACTTTTCTTTATGTTGAATACATGACATGATAACTTTGTTGACAGTAAGGCTCGTTTTACCAGAACCTCCGAAACCACCATACATGTATACATGACCAAAATCCCAACCTGTAGTAATTTTGGTCATTCTCTTACTTTCGTAAAAAGGTAAACCAACAGCAGGATTTTCATCCCATTCTTGAATTTCATCTTCAAGTCCTTCTAACAAATAGTGTTCGTCATATTTGTTGTCTCCATCAAGACCGAGTTGGAGTATCTTATCATTCCAATATGTATGCAACTGCTCTTTGGTCATCTTTTTATAATCATACTTACCGTCTTGGGTGATCACTCTGTCACCGAAATAACCGATCAGTTTAACAATTAAGTTATATTTTTTCACCTCGCTATAGTAAGCTTCTAGGTTATCAGCCTTATCTTTAACTTCTTCTTGAAGTTCACGGATTGTTTCGTAACCACCATATTTTTCATATGTATCAACTGTATTTGTGTCCCTTACTATCTGTGAAACTGATATATCATCAAATACTTTTATACCTTTTTCACTCAATTTTCTGCCTAGTGTAAAATAATAACCATATACTGGATTCATAAAAGACTTATAGTTGATCTTTTCCTCAGAAAAAAAGTTATAGTTATCTGGATTGCTCCAAAACAGACCTGTTAGACATCCTTCGGATATGATGATTTCTTTACTTAGTTTGTTTTTCCAATCCGTCACGTAACCCCTCCTTATAGAAACTCCGAAATATCCGTACTGCTACTTTGCTTTTTATAATATATTTCTATATTTTTATTTAATTGTGGATTTTCTCGATTTGAAGCAATCTCTTTTTGCTGGCGCATCTTTAGTTTTCTTCTTTCATTTGCCTCATTTAGTTTATTAGTCATAATAGTCATGCAATAGTTAATTGCCTTCTCATCGTTGCTATTATCCAGTTTATTTGTAATACACCACTTAATGCTGTCTTCAGCCAATTTATAAGCGTCAAGCATCAAAGCAAAATCAGGGCCACTCTTCCACTGTCGCACCTTTTTACCGTCTTTAAAAGTAAATCCTGCTCGTAGATCCTGCAGTCTCGTTATATTACCTGTAGGCAAAACAATAATATCGTGCAACTTGAGCAAGTATTGGAATAAGGCATCCCACTGTTCATTCTCAATTCTTTTCCTTTCCTTTTCCTTCAGGAACTTAGGATGACAGTATTCCTTATGATAAAATCTCTTGTTCTCTAAAATCATATCCTCTCTGCTGCCATACTGTGTGCAGATCGGACATTTGACTGGTCTTTGTTTGGCCAGCTTTATCACCTCCTAAATAATAAAACGCTCAAATACAGGTAGTCGTAACATCCCACTCTTGTAATATCCTCGATGCTTGATTTCACATCTTATAATTGGTTCCAGG
Source organism: Paenibacillus sp. QJM3NY_38 (assembly GCF_056173265.1). Lineage (NCBI taxonomy): Bacteria > Bacillati > Bacillota > Bacilli > Caryophanales > Paenibacillaceae > Paenibacillus > Paenibacillus sp. QJM3NY_38. The sequence continues at coordinate 2,971,072 of NZ_CM149665.1, read as the reverse complement.
TAAACCATATCTTTAGTCTCTTTGGTTTTTAATTGTTGGAACACCTTAAATCCTGCTTTCCGCTCATGAGGTTTAACTCCCAGTTCCATAATTCCTAATGGTCTTTGGCCATCTGACAACAGCCACCCAAACTCACTCTTTCGATATCCAACTATATAAATCTCTCTCATGTCATAGGCAATCACTTTTAACCATTTAGATGACCGTTTATCTATCTCATACTTTGACTGTGCATCTTTCATTACAATTCCTTCAAGTCCTTGGCTCTTTACCAAATCAAAATATTGTGTTCCTCTTCCCAGCAAATACTTAGACTTGGCCGCATACTGACTATCTGAAAAAGAGGTTTCCAAAGCCTCTTTACGATTGATAAGAGGTAAATTCTGCATATCTTTATTTTTATATTTAATAATATCGAATGCGCAGAACATAGCTTTGTGCTTGCTCTTTTTGGACTTAAATCTCTCCATCATGGCTTCAAAGTCAGGCTTACCGTCAACTCCTGGAACAATTAGTTCGCCATCGAGTATAGTTCCTGGAGGCACATCTATGTTATCAACCAGCTCTGGAAAGTTGGCTGTTATCTCATTATTATGTCGAGTATACAATCTAACTTTGTCAATATTGCTAACGATCAACCTAATACCGTCCAATTTTAGTTCGGTTATGTAGTTGTCATTCATCGAATGGCTTGTTATCTGCAGCATACTCTAGCAGCATTGGGGAAATAAACACTGTCGTCACCTACCTTAATAGGTAGTTTATCAAAGTAGGTTAACGATGTTTAGCGGTAAGTTATGTATTTAATATCGAATCTAATATTTCGACTTTGTAATTCATCATCTTCTCTAACTGATTTAAATCGCTTATAGAATACACTTTATTATCAATTGTATTATATCTATTGCCAATCTTATATGTATATTCTCCAGTTTCTTTTTGAGCAATTGGTGATCCATCTTGCCTGTAGAACCCTGCAACGTTTCTGAACTTATCAATCTTTATATCTTCAACATCACATTTCATCAGATGGCTCTTTATTAGCATCAACATTGAATCAATATAGCCTTCTTTTTGTTGCTCTGTGTATTTACTCATCACATCCCTCCTTTGTCTCAAAGAGTTCAAATATGTCAACTTTCTCTCTGGTTCCATCGTTCCTCACCATAAAGACCCCTGGGTCTTCAGTGTTCAACTCACATTCAACCCCACAAGCACGTGAAATAGCCAGTATTTCTTTAATTGAGTAATCCATGTATTCCTCCTTATAAAAATGGTGGTTAACAACCTGTTGAAGTCATTATACCACCATTTATCTTATTTGTATATGTTTATTTTATTAACTAAGAGAAAATGCATCTCTTACGCAAAATGTTCCAGCACTAGCGTAATCGCGATAAGATGCACTCTCCTTAATGCTCATGTTCGGCATCTTTATTATATACCGAGTTTATTTGTATTTCCAGCTTTACGAAATAACTAAATGTTTTTTATCTGTGACAAGCTGAACTCCATCAATCTTTGCGCCGTTTTTAACAGCTGCCAAGATACTTTTGGAATCAATCTTTGGATCTTGAGCGATTTTATATGTATCAGGAATCAGTTTAGGATCAATTACATTTAGAGATGGATTGCTCTTTTGTAGACGAACCTTAAATAGACCTGCATTTACACTGCTTTTGCCACTAGATTCAATCATTGTCTTCATGTAATTCTTTAGCCCATCGTGTTGATTTTGTAGCGCTTTGCGCTTCTTAGCTAAACGATCTTCTTCATCCTTAAGTGCTTTAATATCAGCGCTCATATTCTTAAGGATTTTCACAGTGTTTTCACACTTATTCTCAATTAGATCATCAATCGCTTCTAAGTTATCAATAAGCGCCTGGATATCTTCTTCAGTCATGTCTTCCTCAAGCATTTCATTCGCATAATCATTAAACTTTCTATATTTATCAGTGAGCTCATAAAGTTTCATTTAATCATTCCCCTTTATTTTGTTATCATTATACTTACTTTTTAAATCCATTTTGTGTTTCTTTGTTCGTACACGATCAGTCACTGCTATAAATTCATTCTCAAACTCATCTTTAAGCGTCATGGTTTCAATGATACCTTTATAGATAAAATTCCTGATATTTTTAATCATGTATTGTCCTCATTTTTTAATAAAAGTCCTCATTTATTTAGAAAATCCATTTCCAATTAAACTGAACAATACAGAATCATCTAGCACAACTCCGCAGGTTGCAGAATCTAATTGAATTTTGGTGTGAAGATTAGCCAACTCAATTGCCTGGGCAACATCCCCACAATACAAACCATATCTATTTACAAGCTTTATATGCTCTGTGTTAGCAAAATTATAATTGTCTGACTTCTCATTAAAGATCATATAGAAATCTATCTTTGCTTTTTCTAGTTCGTAGATAGCGTTCATTTATAGTCCTTTCTTGGTGGAACTTAAAATTGAATTATAGTATAAGGCATTATTGATTTGATCAGTTTTCTTCCACTCATCAAATACTTTTTGAGATTGACTAGAAGTACTTCCATTGAAGTATTGCGGAACAATCTTAAATGTCTTCACGAAATCAATAACGCATTCTTCGCAAATATCGAACATCCATTTTTGTTCTTCATATTGACTTCCTTCCTTGAAGTGTATCGCAAAATCATAGGCAAAGGTTTCCCAAATATAGTGATCAACCTGTTCTGGCTCTTTTGTTATTCCGCATTTATTACAGGTTGTGGAGACATGAATTAACTTCGTCTCGGTAATCTTCTCTTCTTTATAATTCTTCATATATTTCCTTTCTTAATCAAATTTCTATTTTATGTTGACTGTCAAATCGAAAGAATTTGGTTTGAGTAATTCGATGTTTGAATTATTGTCATCGTCAATATATAGAACCAGATCGTACTCATTGGTTCCTGGTTCCAGTGGGACATCCGACCAACGATTTCCATCAGACAGACCTACAAGATAGTGTCCTCCATTCACGAATGAAACAATATACGGATACTCACCAATTAAAACCATGTCTCCACATTGAACTGTCTTCACATAATTCGCTCCACTGGTTCGTTCAATTTTTACCACCTATAACGCCCCCTTATCTTACAATGTACTATCTATTTCATACGAATTCAGCATTCTCAACGAATTGCTTAAGTCTTCTAGTATCCTGTCATTCTCGTCTTCATCTAGCCAAGACAGGCAAACATTATTTTCCGACACATCAATATACTCAATTTGATATGTGTTAATGTATCTAGGCAACTCTAATTCTGGGTTCTGAATCTTAACTTCTTTTCCTATGTATTCTTTGATTGCTTTGTTTGTTTCAGCATAAATTTTTCTGGTACTCACTAACAATTGCTTGAATTCATGAGCGTCTGTCACCTTACTACTCCCTTCTTGATAAAATTACAATTTTATAGTCTTTCAAAATAAGCATATGTTTCTATGTCATCTAGCATAGCCTTGTTAATTACATCTCTAAGATCATTTGTTTCAACTGTTTTGAATCCTCTGTTTTCCATCTGTTCCAAGACATCAACTAAAAATTTTGCCATATTTGCAGTACCCAATTTGTAAGCTTTCATTACTGAAGTATCCAAGATAATCTCTTTGAACATTTTATCTAAAGGCTTTTCATTTTTATTGATTTGCATTTTCTCAATCTCACTTTCTCGATAAAATCACGAATTGATTAAAAGTTTTTGCCTAAAATTCCTCCATAAATATCAAGAACGAGAGTCGGTGCTTTGCTACTTATATTTTTATCGATAACCTTCCTATCTACTTTTGTCCCCTCATCAAACAAGCGGCTCTTAATTACTTGATAATAAAAACATCTTCCATCATCTTGTTGTTGATAAATCTCTTCCGCTTTCTCATACAGTTCGCCCACTTTATCTACCTCTTCTTTATTTCTATTTAATATTTTTATTGTATGCACTTGTTGAATGACCAAGGAGGCCAATACAAGAACAGAACCAGAAAAAGCGGTGACAGCAGCGAAAAGATAGTTTTCCTGAAGTGCAAAAGAAATTGATATTGTTGTAGATATACACCCCAACAAGAAGAATAATTGATATACTATTCTCATTTCACCCTCCTCTTTTCAAAGAAATTCTCATTTTATTTAAATATGTATTTTTACTTATTAAGCCTTGCATTAGCCAACCTCTCCGCTGCAGCCTTTCTCTGTTCGTCTGTCCATTGTCTTGGCTTGCTCTTCGCCCTAAATGAAACTTGATTGCGCTCCACGCGATAATACATATTGCCTTCGCCATCTGTCTTATAAGGCTCAAATCCTGCTCGTTTCATTCTGGTTTGCTCTTTACTGGAACTGCAAAAAATATGATACATATTCGACTTTTCATCGAAAACTAGAACAGCTTCCCGTTCTGCTGGTGTTAAACTCATGCTATCTATCCCCCTAATTTTCAAAAGTTAAAACATCATTATTTTTAGTGTTTAAAATATGAAACGGTAGTGCTACTCCAGTGCTGAAGTTCGTTGCAGCTCTAAGAGCCATAATTATTCTTTGAATCGGATCATCGATATTCTGAGTGCTATGTAAAGCAAACTCTTCTCCACATCCACATACACTATATGAATCATAGGCTTCGCCAACCTGATAATCGGAGTCAATAGAGAATAACTTATCTTTATATGCCACTAAAAATTCTCCTCCGCTTTTCTCACCGTTATTATTCCTGTTGAATCCTCCATTTTCAAATAACTCAATCAGTTTTGGGATAAAATGTGTGACCATGTATTCATGATCGATTTTCTCTTTATCTCTGGGGTCGAATAATCCTGTACCGTACATTAACAATTGTCCCATGCGATATGAAGATGTAAAGCCAGCAATAGCATTATTTATATCTTTTAAGTGGAATACTTTTTTATCTTTTCTGCTAATGCCCAAGTATCCGTTGGAGCCCAAAGAATCTCCGCCAATATATGTCACGCCATCATGGACTAAACCTACTATACAAGTCAATAAGTTTCCTCCTATTCCGAAAAAGTTTCATTTTATCAATCTTGATACTCTTCAAGCAATTCTATTGCGAATTCCAAATCATAGATCTGATGTTTTAGCCTTGTAATTGTTTTTCCCATTGTACTGTCAAGGTTTTGTTCATAATGTTTAATTTCAAGCTCTTTGTCTCGTAGTTCATGTTTCAATATTCGAAGTGCATATTCTCCACTCATGTATTATCTCTCCTTTATTTTACTATTTTATTTATATTCACTTATCAATCAACAAGTGACCAGGTCATTATTTTTCCTCCATAACTTCCAATTGCATAAACAGGATCTTCCCATTCAAAATACTTGTTAATCTTATCTTCAGTTAAAAAATAGCATGACTTCTTAGTGACGGTAGTATATCCGAATCCTCTTCCATAAATATTTTTTTCTGTGCTATCTTCCAAAGAATATTTATGTCCTTTTAGGAATTGATGTTCCATTCCAAAGTTATCTTCGAGGATAACACTTTGCTTACACTTATACATTAAATTCTCCTTCCTTTCTTGTTAAAATGCTGATTTATTCAAACTCTTTATTCAAATCTCTTGTTCCTAGTCCATTTACAGGTTTCCACATCATTCGCTCAATGATCTTTCTATTTGAAAATCCTAAACTCTTTAGCTTTGCAGCGTAACTTAATATCTCTATGCAATCATCATGACTGATTGGATAATGGACGATAATCCCTGCATATTCATCAGCTTCACCATCGAAAAACACTTCATTTGCATCGGCAACTAGCCTATTCATTTTCTTCATCCTCAATCAATTCCCAGTCTCCTTATCTTCTTTAAGTGAATCAAAATCAAATTCACTCAATATTTTCAACAATCTTTCAACCTTCGGTGCTCTCCAGACTGTCATTGCATATGTATGTGCCTTACTTGTATAGTGGTAGTGATTTAATTTTAAATGTGTCTTCGCTTCTTCTTTCGTTAAAAACATTGTGTTTGGAACAATGAACTCTTCTTCTTTAACAAAAACTGAATCAAAATATCCGTCATCATTCATGTTGTCTATTATGTATTGCCAGAGGTATTCAAAGTCACCCTCACTCAAATACCAACTTAACTCATCGTCAATTTCTTCCTCGTAATATTCCTCAATGAACTCTTTTAGATCATTAAAACTCTCGAATTTCACATGATCCCCATCGTTATGAAAATACTCATACTCACCACTATCATAATCTTCATGACCAGGAACCCTTCTGTAATCCATAATCACCCAAAATCGTGGTGAAGCTTGACAGTCACTTACTTGAGTGTTTAGTTCTGTTTGTAGTTCCTTTAGGAACTGGATATCATCATTCATTAAGTGCTCCTTTCTTGGTAAATGATCGATTTGATCAATACTGTACATAGACATCCTTATTGTTACCGAAGTCTTTCCACGCTTCCAGAAAACTCATATAAGAATCAATTACTCGCTTCGCTTCCTCTAACCCACAACCTTTATAATTTCTAAAACAAAGAACTGCTTTTGCTCGTGATTCACCCTGATGGATCAAGCGCCTAACTTCTGAATGGAGTTCTTTTTCCCACTTTGAACTCTCTTTAATAAAGTCATCTATATTTGCTTTTCTTGAAAAAATCATGTTCTAATAAACCTCTTCTCTAAATCAAGATCGATTTTATAAACTTATTCAATAGGATCGTATCTATATGAGGGTACTCTCTTTAATACCTCTGCATTAAAGTTGTCATAGCCCTGAGACCAGAATTTCATAACATAATCGCCTTCAAAAACAATCATACAGCCGTCATCGGTCAGGACAATTTCCTTAAACTTTCTGCTCTCCAATGTCTTGCTGTATAGTTCTAATTCTTCATTTGATAGCAAGTTAACTCCTCTCCTTTTCTCTAAGAAATATCAGTTTGATCAAAACCTAATTTTTTTCTTTATTTTGTCCTGTAGTGATTTATAATTTTTCTCCCTTTTAAGTACATGAACAATATGATAAGTTAATACACTGAGATAGATGATTAAAAGTATTGGTTGCCACACACTAATCCACCCTTCTGGATAAAGATTAAAATAAAAATGAAAAATATGGTTTACAAACACAATATATCGGGTTAAATTATATAGTGTTACACAACATATAGTGAATCGAGGTGATTGATATGGCTAAAAAGATCAAAATTAATCTCAGTGGTTCTAAGTCTCAGATTAAAAACCAACTTCGTAGAGCAGAACGTGAGATCACTAAAGATATCGAGAAACAAATTCAGCGTCAACTCAGCAAACTTAAGTAAGACTCCTTCATAACCTATTTTTTCTCCTCCAGGTGCTGGATAACATCTGGAGGAACCTTTATTTTTGACCTACCTTATTTTTACCTAATACTAAGAATTCTTCTTGCTTTAGGCTTTGTTCTCAACTGCATGGTTTCACCTTTTTTGTTTGGAAGCAGCTGGGCTTTAATATTCAAGTACCAATTACTTGATCGAGGCATAAACAAAGGATACTGATCAAAATCCTGACTCTGTACCCGTTCAAGCTCCAAGGGAAAGCTATTCATCTTATGTACAAATAACTCATGTTTGCCTTTAACTTCTTTACTAATCAACCCTTTTACATGCATTACATACGTATTGTCCTTATTTCTCTTGACATTCAGCTCATCAAATATGTTAGCTGCCCTCCTTTAATATTACCTTTTCTAATTGCTTATTTTTATAATATTCAGTTCCACTGACTTCACGCTCAGTTGCCTTTCCACATCTTAAACATCTACTTAGATTCTCTGACTCAAAAATTTCCTCGCCACATCTTTTGCATGACTCTTGATGTGTTAGTCCTTCAGTCGCCAAATGCACCAGTCCCCACTTCACAATAGGTTGCCTTCATACGTTTTCCATGGGCTAATGCATCATCGAAATCCTCTACAGTCTCGATTCGTTTTCCATAATAGATAATTTCTTCTGGAGGGCTAGGATAACTATCACAGGAATAGACGTAGACATCTACAGATCCTTTCCAAGCGATGTACTCATATCCCATCCCTCCCAACCAAAAAGCGTTAATTCGGTCGCTCCATTCTCCCATACAAATCCCTTCTTTCTTTATAAAATCCTAATTTCATCTCAATTATTTCAACTATCTAAATATTGTTTCGCTTCTTCGTATGTATCGAACATGCTTCCTGAATCCTGAACAATCGATTCGCCTTCTTGATTCAAATATTCAAAATCTACATCTAATACGTTGTATTGCTTCATTAGTCTGACCAATTTCTCGCGGCGAATCTGATGATCATCAGCGATCAACTTTCCTCTAAAGTACAAACCTTCCCAATCATCCAGTGAAACTACAATAAACTTATTTTCCATAATAAAATTTATCCCTCCATATTTATATTTTTTCTTTGAAATACAGGTTTTACAGAGACTCAAGACGTTCAATAAGCTCCTGAACCTTGAGTCCAAATTCTTTCCTTGATTCCTTCGCTGCTTCGATAACATGGTTAATATCAGATTTGCGATCAAGCACTCGTCTCACCATCTCATCTATTTCAGTCTCGCATATGTATTTGATAGTCTTATATCTATTCAATATAATATTGCTCCATCTTATCCTCTACCATCTCTTTAAAGTCATTGAGTTTATCACGGATCTCCTGGAGTTCACTGTAATTAACATCGTCTTCTTCAAAATACACAATCAAATCAATGAATCTGTCATAGTTAAAATTCACTTAGATCACTTCCAATCTAATAATATTTCTCGTATCTCATCCCAATTATCTACTCTATAAAAACGCTCTTCATCAAGGTTGTGTGGAGCTGTGTAGAGAATTCTAGTTCCTTGGAACGTCTCCAGGTTTTTTGGCTTGTCATCGATTAGATATTCGGCCTTCACAATGCTCTTATCTCTTGTGAATACAAATTTCTCTTCATCAAGGAATGGAAAGTGTTTTTTCAGCCACTTATACTTAGGGACAACATTATTCGGATTAAAAGGTGCTGTCACTATGTAAACGTCATATGTATAACTGAGTTCTCTTAATACTTCTTGGCTACTCTCCATTACTGGAAGGTTAAGAAATAAATCAGGATCGTCCATATATGTATATATCTTTGTACCGCATTCAGGCTTGCATAGATGGTGCCAGTTCCAACAATCCACCTGTTCAGGTGTTAAAGTGTCGTTATAATCGTTGTTGTATCGCCTTACCCATTCCGACAAAAGGTCAGCAATAACATTATCTTGGTCAACCGCCAAACGTTTTTTCGCCATTCAATCCTCCCTCTTTCAATTTTTGGAGTTCAACAAGTGCAAGATTTCCATAACCAACGAGGTCTTGTAAGGTGTCTTCTATCGACTCATCGACTTGAGCTTCTTTACCTTTAATTAGATTTTCCAGTCTTCGCATCTTGTCATCCATTCTGATCAATGCCGACATAATCCCATACTTTTCAAATTGAAGACTAAATGAATTACCATAATCATGATTCTTTCTCTTCAGTAGATTTTTAACGTTGTCACATACTTCTTCAATATATTGTTCTTGTGTTTTCATTTACCATCACCCATTTTAATTATTTTTACTCGTACTTGCTTTTTTCTCCCAAACTCAAGAGCCCTGTCTAAGTCCTCAATGAACACATCGATCTTCTGGCCCTTAATTGCAGATCCTGTATCTTCAACCGTTCTATAACCCACATTCTCTATGTATACCTGTGTTCCAATAGGGAGCACTCTTGTGTCAGCAGCAATAGTTCGCCCTTCTTGAGTTTTCTTTCCCGATGCTGTAATCGAGTAACCCTTGTCTCCAGGACGCTTTCCTGTTGATTCTGGGCCATTTGTATATGCAGTTAAGGTAAAGTACATCCATTCTTCTTCTTGCCTAGTATTTGTTTTGTCTTCTTCTTTAATAATCGTTAGATTATCAATAACTTCCCGACTTTGATTACTGTTTTTTATTGTAGCGATTGTCGCATTGTCATCTATTTCAATCGGTTGATACAATACCATTGATATAATTAACAATAAAGAATTTATAGCGATCATTTTTCATCCCTCAATCTAAATAACCATTTTTAATATTTACATTTCTACAGTACATTCTTGCTTCTTCTTCTGTTAGAAATGATTTGTAATATTTTTTCCTCATTTTTCCATCAGAGTCTCTATATCGTTTTTCAGTCCTCCATTTTTTACTTTTTTTATCTAAATAGTAATTCATCTTCTTAATTGGATTTTCTTTTTCACGCTTATATTTTCTCCACTCGTCTTCGCTCATCGGTGTGCAGTCATTTAATGACGCGAACTCCCCATGCTCAAGTAGTGCGTAAAAATTATAAGCATTGGCTGCCGCTTCTTCATTGCTGAATGATCCTATATGGTATTGTTTCTTTGATTCTTTCCTGCTAATGTATGCGTGCCAATTGCTTCCTGACTTTTTTACACCCTTATACTTAGATGTCGTTTTTCTTTTTGGTGATTTAGTAATATTCTGAGCGTTTTCTTGTTCATTACATAGTCTCAAATTACTTTTCCTGTTATTCGATGGGTCTCTATCTTTGTGATCAACATAAAATTCATCGGGTGCTTGAATGAGATATCTATGTAAGTTTATTCTATTTGATCCACTTCCAGTGTGAGCATAACCATTTTTATTAATAACCCAAAAATACGATAAGCACTTTTCTACGTCTTCTACGTCAATATATATTTTTCTGCCTAACTTAGACTCTATGATTGCATACTCATCAAAAATCATATATTTGTTATAGCCAAGCCAATTTTTACTATGAATTAAAAATTTAATCATTTTGATTTCTTGCTTCCCATCTTCGACCTCCTGATATGTATACATATAGTGGTTCAGTCTGTTCCAAACCACTATATGTTGTATATGTTTAATTATATTTATTTATAAAAACTGTCTTTCATCAAAACTTATGTATTACACTTGCAACCCCTCAATAAACTTGAGGACTTCAGTCAACTTAAGGGTATCATCTGATTTGCGATAGTCTAACTCGCCTAACAACTCAAGGAATTTGGGGCCGATCAAATCTTTCCGTTGATTATAATCGAATCGCTGCATAGCAGTTGCAATCTTAGATTTCAACTCATCTGGTGATACTTGTTTCTCTTTGGATTCCTCGATACGTTCAGCAACTTCTTTTGCTTGTTCATTGCGTTCAACTTCTTGTTCTACCCTCAACTCTTCAATGCTCTTAGTTGTCTTTTTGAGTTGACCTTTAACTGCATCTTCAAATACTTTTAGGAAGTTTTTGGCACTGTACTCAACAGGGTCTTCAGGAAGGTCAGTGTATCGTCCACCAGCGATTGAAATATATTCTGTTGGTCTGAACACCATCACTGTACGTGTTTCATGGAAGTTGTGACCCTTCTCTTTACCTGTCTTGGTTTTGATATTCTCAGATACTTCATTTCCAGCCTTATCGGTAACAACAACTTCATTGAATAGGCAGCAAATCAAGCTTGCCTGAGACTCAAAAATTTTACGTCCAGTTTGATGCATCATAAGTTCAACTGAGTTGTATTTCATTCCGTTATAAAGTGTTGTTTCCTTCTCTTTGGTCCAGGCAAGCCCCATGATTCCATACTTTACAGCCTTCAAAGAATCGATGGGCTTTTTCATTTCATCATAAAGTGCTGTATATCCATTCTCTGCTCCTTTGGATACCTCGGTAAGCTCTTGGAGTGAAGCAATCTGTCTAACTCCATATTTCTTTGCTCTATCTTTAAGGAGCCATGCAGTGGCAGCATCAATGCATCGATCTACAGTATCAAAACCAATAAGTTTAACTTTCTTTCCTTCTTTAGCCTCTTGAACTAGTCCAGGAACAACTTCTTTCTTAAAAAATTCCCATTGTTTCCATGCCTCTTCATCAGATCCTTCTTCAAAAATTGGGAGAACATTTTCTTCTAGTTCCCAAGTCTCGAAGCCAGGTTCCCATGCCAACAACAAAGTTTCTTCCTTTGGATTTTCATAATGAAGCTCCGTTACTTCCTTCCACAATCTCGTTTTACCCGTTTTGTAAGTACCCGCCACAAGGCTGGTAATGGAATGCAGTTCAACTTTCGGGGTGTTTCCTCTGACTTTGTTTCTCCAATTTTTCATTAATTCATATCGCTCCCTAAATATATTTATGTTAAGGTCTACACTATAACGTGCAGACCACTAAGATATAGCTTATCAAGCATTATGCAAACGGATCAAATTCATCTACAGCAAAGGGATCTGAAGTGTTGTTAAATGGATCATCATTGGACTCAAATGGATTTGTAGTCGTAACTGCTGCTGTTTTTCTAAACTCTTCTTCTGTGAGCAATTCCCGCATCAAACTTCCTTGAACATAACCAATGATTTCGAGCCCTTTCTTATCTCCGCTTGTTACACGTTCTTTGCGTGTTACCTTTACGGACTCATCGACATCGCTAAATGGGTCATCAGAAGCCAATTCCTCAACCACATCTACATAAGTAAATGTTGCACGGTTATTGTCTTGTCCTGTTACTTCAATGAAATCATATGTATTCAGTGAGGCAAATGCATCGGCCATGGATTTCTTGCCTTCTGGAACCTCTTTTTGGTAAACAATTAACTCAACGTCTTTTGGTTCAGAACGCTCCTTACCGTAGTCCAGGAAGGTAGCATTTACTTTTGTATCTCCGCTCTCTTCCTGGTATGTGCTGCGAATACCAATCTGCATTGTAAAGTAGTTTACTTCACGGAAGTTTGTATCGTTGAAATCCGTAATGTAGTCAAACTCTTCTCCAGCATGTTTAACTGTCTGAGTTGTACCATCATCATTTACAATAAGCCCATCTCTGATCGGACGAACAGAACTGATTATACGTTTCATAAATACTTTCTCTTCGCCATCTTCTGGACTAAAAGTGTCAAATTGATATTGACCTCTAACCTCAACCCAGTCTCCTTCTTTAATCATCTGACCGAGACGTTCGGCTTTATCCCAATCCGTTTCAATTGCATGATATGTATCATCAGGGAACTTAGTTTTATCGTTTCGATCTGCCCAAGCTACTTTAGCTGCTTTTTTATGCTTGCTGCTATATGGGTATGCATACTGCATCTCCATGCCTGCCAGTTCCAAGCGAAGTCGATTGCTTAACGCTGTTTCAATTTCGAACTGCAGAACTCTGCGTTGCTTTCCTGTTGACGTTGGTTTTTGGAAGTAGATAGGCTGCTTTTCCCAGCTCCCCGAATCTTTATCCTTCTTACTTACCTGTCCGACTTGGCCAATGAATCTAAAAGAGCTTTTGAACTCCTTGCCACTATGAGTCTTGTTTACCTTGATTTTATAATCTGCCATATGTATATTTATCTCCCTTATAATTAGTTTATTGTAGTTATATTCTATGTGACTGATCAGTTATAAGGGAGGGCTTCTCAACTTATCCTGTATTCTCATCACCACCTTTAAAGAGTTCAAATTTATATGTCATCGTGCATTGCACGTTGTTTTAGCTAGGTGGGCCTTGTAGGACTCGAACCTACGACCACCGAGTTATGAGCTCGACACTCTAACCAACTGAGTTAAAGGCCCAATTTCTTGATGTAACTATTATTTGATTAAGATGCATATTCAGAATACCATCGCAATTACTTATTGTCAATAATTTGTTTATTTTTATTTTTTAATTCTGTTTCAAGCCGAATTCACCACTAAGTCCAGCTTGTTTGCCTCCCCCCTAAATTAGACGAACAAAATTCATAAACCTAATATCTGGCTTTTGTTTGCTATGAATCTCATAAATACGAACTGGGTCGTCCATGATTTCCAGCTTTGATAACTTGGCTGAGTTCAGCGGTTCCTGAAAAAGCCTTTCTAATGCCCTTTCTTTTGCCACCAGAAATTCTTGAACAAACTCATCTATATTAGAATACCGAGTATTCATAATCTTCTCTCTTCGTTTATCATACACATACTTGTTAATTTCCTTTCCTGTTAATCCAATGCAATCACGTAGAAGTTTTTTGTAGTCCGTTTGAAATAAAAAGTTAATCATCGCAATCAACTCTATAGCAGTGTTCTCAATGTCCAACAGTCGCTTAAGGTTGTCATCCATATCACAGTCTCCTTATCCCCATCTTGTCGTTTTCAACCAGCTGCATGACTAACAGCTAAAATGATTACATGCCATATCACAATCTATTGTAAATTCATTGTATTCCTGCTTACAGAATTAGACAATAGAATTACATTCCCCCCGAATTATTGTTGACTATCAAGATAATTTGGTAATATTATCTTTTTCATGTCGATAACTGTCGTTTTATGATATTTGAGAACGTTTGTTCGCTTATTGAGACTATTATACGACCATCATTGCTAAAAGACAAGGAAATAAAAGGATATAAGGGTCACTCTTAGTTGTGATTGGACATTTTTTTTAGATACTCCTTAACACAATTGATCTTTGATCGAGCAATTGTTATATATTCCTTGCATTTCACCAAGAATATATCCCTGTTATCGAAGTCTACGACTACTTCTTTTTTAAAATTAACCATTCTGCCTCTATCTGTCACCATAAATCCATGTTCCTTGGAGATTAAGTCTATGATTTGATCATTAGTTGTACAATGAACAAATTGACCTCTTTCAGTATAATATACTGTTCTTATTTCCCCCTTAATTCTTTCTGGCATTGAACCGATAATATCCTCGCAATTTAACCATTCAGCCTTATCAGATATGTTCTTTCCTTCTCTGCTCACTACAATTATGTATTTCAATTTTGAATCACCTCAATTATTTTGTAATTCTGCACCCACATAAGAGAGGCACAGAATTACATTGTAATTTATTTTTGTTTAATTACTTTTTAAGACTTTTAGGAGCAGTTGGATTGTAAATCAAGAACCAGCTTGCAGGAGTTGCCACAGCAGTTGCAAGAGCCGTACAAAATGCTCCAAATAGAATCATTCCCTTTTTCATTCCTTCTCACCTCCTTTCAAAGGACGGATGAGCAGAAGAGATTGTGCAAAAACAGCAGTAATTGCAATCGCATCGTTTATGTATATATTTATTATTATAATACCACAGGACGCAAGTTTCAGCAGTATATCATACTTTTCTGGAATAAGTGTTTGCATCCTGATATTAGATGGTGCATATACCATGACCATTAAAAGAGAAACTATCCCCATTATCATTTTGTAATCTGTTAACATATGACCGATCTCACTAATAGAGATAATTAAAGCAACTGAGGTTAATATACATAGCTCTGGGGTCTTGATGTGATATCCACCAGAAAACATTCTTAGCAAAGAGAAACTTCCCAGACTGATCAGAACATTCATTAAATTTTCTGATACAACCCCGTAAAGAATAATTACGATGATTGGCAATACATTGGTTATTATGAATTTTAGAGAATACTCTACAATATCTAACTCTGGAAGCTCAGTCGGATATTTTCTTTTCATTCTACTGCTTATGTTAAATACGAATTTATTAATCAACCTGAAACTCCCTTCTAAAAGATATAGTTAGTAAGGCTATTAGGCAAACAAGCCATATAGAGAACCCAAAAATCAGAGAACTGTATTTTAGTGTAATTCCGAAAATAAAGAGTATTGAAGTTGCTGTAGTCAAGATGATTATATTGCTTTTCGTCATTTTAAAACTCAATGTGGTTGCATATGGAATGAAGGTAAACCATAGGCTTAGTCTTCTCAATATGACGCTAATTACGATTAAGACGGTGCTGCTGATAATTTGATAAGTTATACTAAGACTAGCACTATCCTTAATCTCGACTAAATTAATTCCCGTGATCATTTCTGAACACTTTATCAATCCCCATTGGACTATCATACAAACAATATATCCAGATACCATCATTAAAATTGTGTGTGGTAAGGATACTCGGAAAAAGAGTATTAGGAAAATGATTAGAATAATTAAGTTGATCAACGGTGTAAATTGTGCTGCAACTTGATGATCAGAAAGCAAGTATGTTCCTAGTGATACTATTGAAATAGTTATGATCAATTCTTTAACGTAATCACCGAGACTTATTCTAAAAAGTCCAAATGTAATAATGAAAAATGCTAATCCTTCAAGACATGATGCAAGTATGTATAACAAAGCGTCAAACATGTTATCCCTCCGTCTTTAAAGTAAAAATAATTAACTTATGTACATAATATATCATCGTCAATTCTTAATGTCAACAAAAAAAGAATAAGTTTTTAACTTATTCTTCCTCTGGGTAAACTTCTTTTATTTTACTTATGTTAAGGAACTCTTTTCTGAGCCGCGTAGTGTGGTAATCCTGTTTGTTTTTTAGTTTTGAAATATTGAAATGCGCACATATAGCATCGATTTCAAGCTTCTCAAGTTTTTTGCTTTTATTGTATAGGTTCTTGGCCATGTACAGCATTCCTGAGTTTCTTATATTGATTCCAATTAAATAAGGTTGGTGATTCCAATCCGCTACTTTCTTTAGCCTTCTGAAGATTAAATGGTAATCTGCTCTTCCTGAATCCCTAGTATTCAACATAACATTCTTAAATACATATTCATTGTCAGCAAGATTTGCAGTTGGAGCTTTAATGTTTTCGCTTGGATGCCCATTATTTTTATAGTATATAGTTTCATTAGAAGCTTTGATCAGCATCTTAATTAACTCATCTGATACCTTTATTTTTCTTTCTTCTATTTCATTTTCGCCTACTTCATTTTTAAGGGTTACAATACCTGATTCCTCATCAATATCGCTGCGAGTTAAGTTTAAGATCTCAGAATATCTCTTTCCCATTACTCCTTCAAATATACACTGAACTATCGCTGAGTCCTGGAAATTTACAAGACTTCCAGTTATATCATCTATCTCTTCTTTACTGAAAATGGTTTTATTTGATCTGTCTATAAACTTTGAATAGAAGTCATCCCCAATGATCGCATCCATTGGGTTTAAGTTATTTGCTCTTAAATCCTGTTCAATTGCCCATCTAATATAGGACTGAATAATAGAAGCAGAAGCAGTAACTGAACTTAATGTTCCAGGTTTAAGGTAATGAATTAATCGTTCTATCTCATAGATATTGAAATCATATAAATCTTTTTCGAACTGTTCCTCAAGGGCTTTTGCTCTATTCAAAACTCTTTCATAAGCTGCGCGTGTATTTTTATTTAGATTACTCAAAAACATCTCTTTTTGGTCTTTATTATAAAGACCTTGCTCATATATTTGATTTGACATTTTCTTGACTTCACCCTCTTTTTACTTAAAATAGTCGAGCAGTCTATTGCGATTTCTTTTGTTGTTTATTCCTTTACGATCTTCAAGTATTTCGATTAATTTAGAATCCTTAAAGTTGATACTCTCTACATAATCCCTTATTTCTTTCAAAGGTCTGTTTTCTTCTTTAAAGTTCTTAGCGATTTGAACATATCCAGCAAACATTAATGGGTGATTAATGTAAGTGTGTCTGAAGTTATTTGGATCTTCTAAAAATTCTTCAACAAAAGAACCAACTAAATAGTTAAAGAAATCAACAAGATATTCTGAAACTTCTTTAGCTTCTAGTTTCGTTGTAGGTGCAAAAGTTTCATCAATTGCATAAGACAGAATATCAAAAGTAGTAAGTTGTCCAGCAATTTCACTTATTCTAGATGAGGAGGCAATTTTTCCTTTTAAGTCAGATTTTAATTGCAAATCTCTTACCACTATATCTGAATGTTTTTCAGATTTCAATTCCCTAATTCGCTCTGGTTTCACCACATTTACTGTGTTAATTTGACCAAAATACTTCTTAGCAGTGTCTGTATCATAAGATCGAATTGAAAGTATTAACTCTAACTCTAAATTAGGGTTCACTGATATTGCTCTCACTGCAGCTTGAAGACGATGAAACCCATCGAGAATAGAAATGGTGGCCCCTTCATTTATAATTAAGGTTCTTGTTTTTGGATCATAATCTAAAGGCTCAACTTCTTCAGAATATACATTCAATGTAATCATGTCAGCCAAATAAGTCTCGTTTAGCATATGTGATGCAATGTCTTCAACGCTCTTTTTGTTTACATCAGGAACAGGAACAACTCCATCTTTAGTTCTTCTATATTTAGCACTTCTTTGAGTTTCGTAGTCATAAGTGATTAGTTGAGAGTGAAACATTTTAACCAAGAAAGATATTTTAACTTTAGTTATATAATTTTCTAAATCAATCATTGTGACTTCTTTAAATTTTAAAGGTAAAAAAATACTTTCTAATTGATCATCCTCATATTCTTTAGATTTTTTAATTTCATTGTCAGTAAAATACTCATGAGGAGAAATTGAATTTTCTGAAGTTTCGTTATGTAAAGCTATTGCCAGTAAACAAAGCAGTTTCAAATCTAGTGTGTCTAAAGAGATCTTACCAAGTGCTATCTCGTTAAATGTTCCTGCAGCTACTCCAAATGAAACCAAGTTCTTATTAATACTCTCAATTGTTTTTCTTTTATGTTTTATTTGTTCAATTACTTTTAGCAAATTATCTTCAAGAATTCCTCTGTCTTTTTTCATATCTTTTTTAAACACCCCTCAATTCCCACTAAGTATTAAGAACTATTATCAATTATACACTAAAATAAACAAAAAAATAACTATAGACATACTTATCCCATTGATATTGGATAAAAATATGTATAGTTATTTCACAATTTCGACTCATATTTAATTAATTCAATAATACACCAAAACACTTATATTGTAAATCACATATTTTTATTTTATTAATCTTTCTTTTTAAGGGTTAATAACTATTTTCGTAAATCAAGTCTGGTTATTGTTTTTCCTGTGGCTGAATCGTATATTCGGTATCCTTTAACCATAAAGTTGCGTAGTGTATCAAGGTCATTCGATGTCATTGATAAGTCCTTCCAAACCTCAAGTTTTTGTTTGGGATCGCAGCATACAAATTTCTGAAGTCTATATCTTTGCTGTAAAATTTTGAACACTGTCCTTTATTTGTTTTGTATTTCACATAATCTTTTGATAGTATAAAAATGACAAATACACCTTACCGCTAAATAAGGAGTGTATTTGCCATTTGTCGTGACACGTTTGGCGTATCACTTATGTATAAGTATAGTTTGATACATATTACGTGTCAACCCTTTTCAATAAATTGGAGGAATTGTTTATTATGTATGTGGTTGACATTAAACTAAAAGAAATCCTACTTGAAGCTAATTTATCAGAAAGGGAGTTAGCTAGAAGAACTGGGATCAGACAGGCGACTATAAATAGTATGTGTAATAATGAGGTCAAACTGGTTTCTCTAAAAAATATTGCTGCTATTTGTGAAGTTCTTGAAATAGATATTGATGATCTATTAATTCTACGTAAATAATACATAAACACACAAAGGAGACCTTATTGTAATTTACTAAGGTCTCCTACAGTAATAAATAAACCATTGATATAACCTCCGATTTATTTATAATAATTTGTTTCGGCTGTGTACTTTCTTTAGCATGCTCATATTAGCTAGTTAAACCAAGTTGAATTCTGCAAGCACGTTCAATCAACCAGTCCATGCTGCTAGGTATCTCAGCTACTTTAAACATTAAATTGGATTTACTTATGTTTGTAATTTGTTCAATTAAGAGAATACTATCGTCTTCAAGTCCAATTTCAGAAGCTTTTAGGCTAATATGAGTAGGCAATTTCTTCTTAGTTTTACTCGTGGTTAATGGCGCAATAGTAACTGTTGGAGAATATTTATTTCCTACATCATTTTGCAAAATGCAGATTGGTCGAACACCTCCTTGTACACTCCCTTGCCTTTGTCCCAGATCAGCAACCCAAACCTCTAATCTTTTCACATCTACTTTTGGTTTATTCATCATTGCAACGCTCATAATATGTAACACTCTCCCGATCTTCTAATTTTATATCAAATTGATTATGTTTATTCATATTCTAATAGTATTATAACCAAAAATAATTAATATAACAACGGGAACTAATGTTCTATTATAAAAAGTCAAGAACATTTGGTTGCCTCCCAATTTTTAGGCAATAAGAATAAATGTTTAGCTAAGTGGATAGACATATGAATAGACCATCATATGGAGGTATTTTATGAAGAGAAAAGATGAATGGAGTTACGAAGAAGACCTATTATTGGCGCAAACGATCCTGGAACACATAGAAACTAACAGTACACAGTTAAAGGCGTTTGAGGAGGTTGCAGAGCGTCTTAGACGCACTCCAGCAGCCTGCGGCTTCCGCTGGAATAGTGCCGTTAGAAAAGACTATACAGAGCAAATCAAAGAGGCTAAATCAAAACGAAAATCAGCTAAAAATGATGCTACAGAGGATGTCGTTGCCAAAGCATCAGCGTTAGTTGTTGAAGCAAATAATCATGAGCACCAAAGAGTTGATTCGGTAACCCCGTTTGATCCGATAATCGACACTCTTACTTCCCTAAAACAAGAATACCTAACAATGAAAGCAACGATAGACGAACTATCTAAACAGGTCACCGAATTAACAAATCGACTTGAGAATGTATCATCTCCATCTACATTCTCCCCTACAGAAAATATGCACAATTTAATGCAGATAATTAGAAGAGCTGAACAGTTAGGCCTCTTCGAAAAATACATGTCAAAAGATAAAGAACCCAAAGAAAAACCTGCCGGATAGGGCAGGTTCTTTTAATGAAATCTATATTTTATAATAATCTAATTATCTTTATCATTTGACCATTCATCCTGGTTATAAACCATGTGCTCCATAAAGGCCATATTTTGATAATAGGCGATCTCCCAGCAATACTTTGCATTAATCTTTAGACACATTGCCATCTCAGTTAACTCTTCGTCTGTGAGCTGTCTTAATTGATTTATCGTATACAATTCAGCCATTCTCTGATGTACTGGCAATACCATTTGTGTGTTATTCATTATTATCACTCCTCAACCTTGTTAATAAAGTATATGCACAATCAATTGTGAAATTGCCTGTCCTATTGTGAACTTCAAATTATTCTTGTCGCTGCCAAATGTCTTCTACGGTCCATCTCCTGGCAATCCCTTTGAGTTCTGCTTGCTGATTAAAGTAATCAACTATCATATACGCTGTCTGTAAATTGGGTAGTGTCTTCCCTTTAATGAGATTGGTAACAGTGTTTCTATGTACTCCCCACATTGTAGATAATTCTTCGTTGGTGGTTTCAATGCCCATATCAATTAATGTGGACGATATATAACATTTAATTTGCATAAAAAATCCCTCCCATGTTCAAGTTCTTCATGGAAGGGATTTTATCCTTTGATGAATAAATTCTTTGTTTGTCGATTGGTGTATCGTTTTGATTAGTTGCCTGAATAAACATTCTTGGTAATTGGATAATAATATATTTCAATTTCATTGCTGATGAATCCTCTTCTTTGAGCAGCCAGAAGGGTTTTGTACATATTCTCACGTCCAACTGGATTGTCAGTATGAAGATAAATTTTATCTGCTTTCAACCCATGTTCACAGAAGTACTTTACTAAGTCATATCCATTAGGTAATTCATTTCCTTCAACGTCTTCGCCTAAGTCATGATCAAGCGTCAGAATACCAACATCTTGAGTCTCAAGAATATGTATTGCTTCATAATATGTACGAGCTACAACAAAACCTTCAGGACAGTCCCGAAGGTCGTCTACATACAAATTTATTTTCTTCATCCATTATCACTTTCCTTATCGGCCTTGCATCTCATTTGTTTTGCTCTTTTTCGATATCTTCAATTGCTTTCTTAGCGATATGATAACAATGTGGATTCCCATGAACACTTAGTCTAAAGCCCTCCTCAATCTCCTTAAGGGCTTCCAACGCAATTTTCAGCGATTGTTCCATCTGGAACACCTCCCCAAATAAATTGATGAAACATGCCTTTATTGACTTGTCTCAAGAACTTTCACTTTGGATTCACGATCCATTCCTGAGAATATTCAATCATTTTTAAGACATCATCAATTGATTTTCGTTTTTCTCTCCATGATGGCATGGGCGTATCCATTATATCTTGTAAATAAATAAAGCCCTTATGGAACATTGCTAACCTTAGTTCGTCACCGGATTTATTGTGAATTTCTTGTAATTCTTTAAATTCGGTACGAAACCATGAAGCATGCTGATTTTCTGGCATTTTAGAAACCTCCCCTGATAAAACAGTCATTTTATTGTATTTCTTCAATAACGATTTGTCCGTCTAAAACCGTATTGTCCTGAATTGTCACAGTGACATCCAATAATGGATGGAGTTTATTTACAATGTTTTTCAATGCTTCTACTTCAATTGGATGAAAATTGGCATATAAAAATAGATGCTTGTAATTTTTCTCCATTACTTCGTTAAAAATTTCAATCAAATCTGCCTCTAATTCTAGTATGTCAGTTTTAGTGCTTTCTCTTCGCTCATACGAATACGAGGTCTTGTCAGCGCTGAGCACCATGTGAACATTTTGGTCATATTGGATAAGGATACTATTAGGAGTTGAATTATAAAGCATTGCTAAATAAACCGATTTTCTTGCTTTTCCTTTTAATAAAGTGAGCATAAATTTATGACCTCTTTTCGTATAAAATAAACCTTTCATCATATTGCCTTTTCTGTGAATATCTCATTTTCATAATACTCTGCAGCACGGATTAACTCAATCCATATTCCATCATGATCACAGACCCATAAACGCCCGTTATATAACCTGCCGGATCTATACATAGTACATGCATCCTCTTGTTCTGTTATAGACTTCTACGAGTGATTTTGTGGCTTTGGTGAGTTGATATACACGATCCATTAGAATATAAATCAGTGCATTATCACTGCGACCTTGTTGCTCGATGGTTTCAATAATTTTATGATTTACAACGATTTCATACGTATTCATCGGTATCACTCCATTATATTTATTAGATTGCTTTTTTACTCATTAACATCTCTTTGATATACTGTAAAATGTCTTTACCGATTATTGTACGAACTGTATCGTGATAGAATTGTTTTGCGTTTCCGTTAAGATCAGCTAAAGCGACCCCGCATTTCGTGTCATTATCTGTAATTATTGTATTAACAACATGACCATCTCGGATATCAAAGACAAAGGTTAAGTCTCGCCAAGTGTTAACCTCATCTAAATAAGTATTAATTTCCTCGTCTGACATCACCCTTACCGATCCTCTTAATTTTTGAAACACAAAATCTCTTTCAATGAATCTGCAACGTTTCAATGACATAACTTATCACCTCAACCGACATTTTTATACTTCATTTTAGTTGCTTGTCCACCTCTAATATGGCAAACACTCGCGTTATATTCTAAGTGGGCCTTAACCTTCCAATACAGTTCTGGATTGACGATACGAAGACGTTCTGCGACATCCTTATGTATAGTGCTCTTGGGTGTATTGAGTTGCTTGGCAGCATCTCTGACTGTTAATTTGTTGTCCAGGATAAACTGTGCTGTGTTAAGAACTCTCGCTTTAATACGTTGGTTATATTTGATGTTGTCTAGTTTCATTTTAATAATTCTCCTTTTACTACGTTTTATTATATTTACTTTATTAAAACAACTGTTTAGTATCTGATAAAATTCGTCTTTTATTCAGACTTACTTGCCAGTTCATTTAGTAATTGCTCGGCTTCGAATTTCGCTCCAAATCCATTTTCATACTCATAATTAGAGATATTCTCAATTGCCTCCATAGCTGCTGAAATTCCAGTTTTCTTTTCTGGAAGCCTGTTTTGCATTATTTTAATGGCACGATTTCGCAGTTCTTCTGCGGGTGTGCTTGGAGTACAAGAAACAAATACTTTGCATTCAACAATATCATCATAAAATAAGGTTACCCACCGTCCATACATAAGCATATCCCCCCCTCGAATTAGTTATTTTGATAAAATATTTCTGCCTCTTCTTCGGAATACTCATCCATTGCTTCATACATTCCACGCTCAAGTTTTCGGACGAGTTCATCATCAAGTTTAAACCACTTTTTAGCGACGATCATCATATATCCAATTGCTGCTCCATTATTCATTTACCCCATCTCCCTTTCTTTCCGATAATTTTACCGTGGCAAATCTCTTGAAAAAATCGAACCTCTTTTGGGCGCTTTTACCTCTTCTGCTGTGATCCCTTCACCAATTACAGTCAATCTGCCTTCATCGAGCCATTGTCCTTCGCGTGGTTTTCCGTCACCATCGACCGGAGGTTCAACCCAATACTGATTACAGTTGTGAAGATTTTCGATTACCACTAAAGCTTTACCGCGAAAACCGGATACTTTATCTTCGACCTCCTTTCCCAGTGAGATCGAAAAAATGTCGTCATATACGTCATTGCTATGTACTGCATTTTTATCATCCAAAATCACAATTCTAGATTCATCAAAAAATTCTGTTCTCTTTGGCGATCCATCAGATGAAAGTTCTTGAGGAGCTAGGCCATATTGAGCACAACCGAACAAATGAGCATTTCGCGCAATAATAACACCTTCAAATCCAGATACACTATCTTTTGCAACTACATTCATTGGATATTTAAATTTGTTTTCCATGTTATCTATCTCCCTTATAATTTGATTATTATATTTACTTCTAACGAAAGACTTATTTCATCAACTTACAATTGAATAGTCATAACTCCAAACGTAATATAATTCAAAAGCTTCACTCCAACAACAATCAGATTCAGGTACTTCAATCTCTATTTCATTTCCCCAATACTTTTCTTTGTATGCAACAAATTCATCATAGTTCTCCATGTGTAGAACACTGAAATCAGGAACAAATAATCTAATTTTTTCTTGTGTAATAATTCATCTAACTCCTCTACCTTCATGATGAAATATTCATTCTATTGACTGTTTAATTTCCCATTCAACTTCCCAAAATGATCGCATTTTTCTTACAAGATTAAGGTTTATTGCTTTACCTTCTCTTTCATATTCGTTTGCAAGTTGCTTAATTTTATTGTTAATAAATATGTTTTTATTTGACTTACCGGTCATTCACTTCACCTCTGTTTGCCACCATATCATTATTTATGATACTTAAAAACTAGTTTCCAATAAACAATTACTGAGATTAGGATAATGAATAAAATAAATTGAACCAATTAATCACTCCTTAATTCCTTATCAAAGGATCATTTGATTAAGAAACTTCAGCTCTTGCGATAATCTCTTGAAGTTCTGTTTCTGAATCTGCATAACCGAAAACAGTAAATCCTGCTTCTATGTAACTTGAAACATCGTCTTGATTGCAAATTACAATATCGTTTGCGTCAGTCATTACGTATCTAGTCTGATTAATATCTGGTTCTTTGTAGTTTGCATATAGAGAAATTTTGCTTTTTAATTGATTATCAAGAACAACCGCTTTAATTAATTTGTTGCGTAATTTCATTCCTCCATCTCCCTTTATGAAAATATAGTTTCATCGAATTACACTGCTACAATGTCAATCTTCTTCTTATGTATGATTACAATATCTCCATCCTCTTCGCACATCTGCTTAAACATCAGCATTTGATCTTCTTTGGGAAACGAATATGTATTCAACACAAGCTTTCCTAATACCTTTTCAAACACCGTTACTTTGTACATTGATTATCACCTCGAATTATTTGTTAATGAAATTATACCACAACATTATTACTTTGTATATATTTATTTTAATAATGTTTATATTACAAGCGCCATTCCAGCAAAGGAACGGCGCTTTTCATCTTACTTAATTCTAACTACTTCCACAGCATCATCCATATCTTCTACATGCATGTAATACTTAGAACCCTCTTTATAGATAATTACCTCTGGTCTGTAGGAATATGAATAGTCATAGTTATAATCGACTTGTTTCCAAATTTGGCCGTTAGTCAACTCATAGAGGTTGCCTTCATCATAGCCATCAAAATCATCCTCGATCTGAGATTCTATCACATCGTATCCAGGTACAACAGGTTGAGGAATTACGGGTTCAGGCATCGCTTTGTTAATTTTCTTGTTTAACGTTAAATTGTTGACGAATACATCAACAAATCCCTCTGAGAAAGGAGCAACTTCATACGGATCAAATCTAATTACTATACCGTTCGCATAGAAGTAAAAATTAGAGTTTACATTTAGAGGAACTTCATAAATATTCTCTTCGAAAATTGCCCTTCCTTTTTTGGATTTTGCCAAAAGATCATTCGTAACAGCATTGAACAAGTTATACACCTTATCTTCTGTATTAACTATGTCTCCCAGCTTAATTCGCTTTCCTGTATTTAAGTCATAATTATATGTGGTGCTAAAATACAGGCCGTGTACACCCCCTGTGTAACTGGAGTCAATATGCACAATGGATATCTTCCCATTATCATTGTACATCGTTTTTACAGTCGTTTTATAATAATAATTTTTACTATCTTTCTTGTTCTCAGAATTCAATCTTGCTGCATTCACCGCATGGGTTTTCAACGTCTTATTTATCTTAGTTGTTATCGCTTTATTTCCACCGCTGATTTGAATATATTGTTGCCCCTTATAATTATGTACAGCTGTCTTAACCTTAGTTGCTGCTTCCACAGAATTAAGTGGAACACACAAACTAGCAATCAAAATGGAAATCAAACTAACTAAAATTAAACTCTTCCTCATGTACTCGCCTCCAAAGTATTTGGTCAACAGGTACATTATACCATCTTTTTAGTTAATTGATTTTAGACAAAAAAAATAAAAAGGGAAACAAGTTCTCTTTTTATTGATTGAGGCCCTATTCTTTTTTGGCTAAAACATCATTACACATATCAACACAATCATTACAGATTGCTACATTTGGCCCAAGGATCAACTCTTTGACTTCACTCTGTTTTGCTGTACAAAAAGAGCAGTAAAGTTCTTTGCCAGGATAGAATAAGAACTTAAGTTCATCATATCTCTTAGCCTTCTCGACTATCTCATGAAGTGTTTTAGTAGGAAGATCCACAATTCATCCTCTTTTCATAAATAATGAGACTGTCATTGAAACTTTATGTTCAGTAACTCTTCAAACTCATAAATGCAATTTTTTCTTATATTGCTGAATTTAGAAATCTCTCTAAGAGATAAAGCCCTGATTTCTGATTCATACTTTATATTGTTTGTCTTGAGTACGTTATAAGTTCTTACGCTAAGCCCTAGTTCCTCGATTGTTTTCATTATGTACTCCTGTCGGAACATGATAATTCAATCCTATCATAACCCCCTTCCTTGATAACTACTTTTAAATTCATTAATTTTCTTAATTGAATCCATATACATGTTCATATACTTTGGGCTTACTCCGAGCGATCCTAATAGTGCTGCCATATCATGTTGCTGACTATTATCTTTGAGATTTAGATTCAGTTCTCTAAATAACTCTTCATAATCATTATTCATTATGTTTTACCTCCTCATGAAATAACTGATTTATTGAAATCTTGTGCGATTACTCATTAACCTGTCTTTAATTTCATCATACTTGAAATCAACATTTAACATCCCTGCAATAGCCCTCTCTACACTCACGACTTTTCTTAAATCATCTGTACTAAATGCGTCTCTTAGTAATTCATTCTTTTCTATACCATACATATCTTTAAGTGATTTGGCGTCTGTATCCCAAAGAACTTTATAAACTAAATTCGTGAAGTTAGCATATTTAAATTTGTCGTCCATGCTTGAAGTAGCAATATAGAACTCTTGAATTGAATCTGTTAACAGCCTACGTTCACGCTTCGAAATTTCGCGTTCAACAGCCCATTGTCTAACTTCGTCTGGTGCTAGTTCTTCAACATTCAGCAGATAGTTACGGATTGATTTAGCTACTTCTGATTGAGTAAGAAGCATCCCAATTCGCAACAAACCACGACGAGTAATAAGGGTTAAGCTTCTTGTGTTAGAGCTGATAATTTCGCTTCCGTCAGGCTGACGGTCACGAAACTCTTTAAGAGTTTTCCCTTTTAATAGCCTTACTTCTCCATATTCATTAAATTCTTCACGATTTCTCCTAATAATAGACTCAACTGCATCTCCACCAACTTCATAATAAGAAGCAGCCATTTGAATTGTCAGTTCTGTTGAATGGGGAATTAGTGGAACAATTTTCACTTTATCCATGACGGTGTCTTTGAACACATACTCATCGCGCATCGTTCTGCTTTCAATTAAAATCAATTCATTTCCGCTGAACTCCATAGAAACCTGTTTTGTCATTTTTTATTCTCCTTATATTAATATTTATTTTAGATAAAATCCTGTTTTTATCGCACTTCCTGATACTGCGCTAGGCAGAGTTCATAAACTTCTGTGAGTGAATTTACTGTTAAGTCAATCTTAATAATGATTGGGTTTGTTGTTTTGAATAATGGCTTGTTGTTTGCCATTACTACAGCGCATTTATGCGAAGAGTTATACAATTTGGCATTAGTAAACGTAGGTGTAAACGTGAGTTTATTCCTGATTATATTTTTTACATAGCCTTTTTCTGTTTTGATAACATATATGTTCATATAATTCATCCCTTCAATTGTTATAAAATCGTTGTTTTATCATTTCTTCCTTGTAGACAACAGCAGATTATATGTAATGGTCAAATATACAAAAATCAATCCTGTTAATATGCCTACAAACTTCCATTTAATATCTAAGGGCGAAAAAGCAAATCCAAACGCTACAAGTCCGTATAAAACAATCACAATAGACATTAACTTATTCATTATTCAGGCTCCTTAAAAACATGATCATAATGTCCTTTAACTTTTTCTAAATGTAAGTATGAATAAATCTCAGCAATGATGTCTTTCAGTTCTTTCTTTTGGCGTAAAACGTAATTCCGGTATAACTCCTCATTTAACAAGTCTTCACGAACCAGGCCAGATAGCATTTCAATTTTCGCAGTAATATCTGCAATTTCATTACCCATAGCTTTTACTTTATTTCTAGCGTAACCAGTAAAATGTAACTCTTTTTCTATTAGTTCCAATTGTTCTCTATCCATTTTTAAACTCTCCTTATTATGTATTATTTTTATCCTAATACTGATCTAATAATAAAATATCCCCATGAACCAATACACAACGAATAAAGAATCACGTTCTCAAAAGTTAGGTGTTTTTTTATTTTCACTTGTATCCTCCTCCCTGATCTAATTTGACGCTGCTGTTATATGAATTTGTAATAACTATTTCTGCCTCGCTGTTATATGAAAAAATCGAGCAATAAAAATGCTTGGCTGTTATATGAGATTTTCAAATTCAAATCATGATGAAAGTAACCTTTCATTTAGAAAAAATTGTATCGTGTGGGCTTGCTGTGGCCGAATTTTTCGCTGCTCTATCCCCTGATCGCTGCTATGGGTTCTAGATCGTCATACGGATGGGATTCTTTCCATCGTCTCATAAAGTCTGCCTCGTTGCTAATGTACGGTACAACCTCATACTTACGATGTGGTGCAGGACTCCAAGACTTAATACCATGTGTTAGATACTGCTTTCCGTTTGTATCCTGCATCAACGCGCCCTCCCAATGTTCAGTTTTGATCCAGTTAATTAGTTTATATTGCATGTTGTCACCTCCACTTGAGATTAAGTATTTTATAATCATTGTTGCTTGTATCATGCGAATAGTTGATTTCGAATGATTTGTTTTTAAATGTCTTATTCAGCCACTTCAAAGACTCTTTACTATACTTCTTGTCGCTGATGTAGATTACCCATTGTCCACCGTCCTGTTCAGGCTTAGAGAGCCCATAATACACTTTAGCGTTATGATCATAGATAACTTCTTGTATGCTTGAGATGGCTGTTTGAATTGGCTGATCGGGCTTTGAAGCTTGAACGTGATTGACGTTAGTTGATAGTAGGAGAATGATAGCCAGTGTAAGAACTTTAATAATTTTATCCATGTTATTTACACCTCATTATTTTTATTTAATTTCCTAGTTCAATACATGAGAAACATTTCTTACTGTCTGCTATTGCTTGACCCTTATCGTTGACCGTGTATGTAATTGCTGATAGCTGATTACAAGTGTAACACTTCCCATAACCCTCAATTTGGGTTTGCTGCTGAGCTAGATGGTCTTCAGTGTGATAGGCAAGTCCCATATGTATTTACCTCCTTTATGAAATAAGCATTTCATCATAATGAGGAGAAAGTCTTTTGCATGGTATTCTCTCTCCTCATTCTATTCATTTAGGACGCAGTTCTATAAGGCAATACCAACGCTGTGTTATTTACCATGAACGGTGAAACGGCTCCTGTAAGTTTTAACACGACTTCCGGACTATCGGCCTTTTGAACAGCTTCTAATATGTATTCTAGATTTGCGTTTATTGCAATATCCTCCCCTGTTATAGTAGTGTCTAATTCTGTGACAAGAGAATTCTTCTCAGCTTCACCAAAAAGCAAAACCTTGCCGTTGATGATATTTAATTTTACAAGTTTTGTCTTTGACGTAGCTACATCTTTCATTATCTTCAATTCTTCAATAAATTCGGTTTTATTTAGTTTGATTTCTGTCGTAAAGTTCTGAGGAATAATCCTGTCTACGTTTGGATAAGTACCCTCCATCAATCGTACTTCCATTTCAACATTATCGAATAACACTTGCATATATCTTCCTTCTTTATCTACAGTGAAAACAAAATAATCTTTATACGTCTTATCTGTAAAGGTAGGTATTAGGTTTATAGCATAAGCAGGTATAACCATGTCTTCAGCGTAATTATTGACTTCAATCGTATTTAAGGCCATTCTATGACGATCTGTAGAAACAACGTTATTCCCTCTTATTAAAACTCCTTGAAGTACTGGAGTAGCTTCTGAAGTGCTGCAAGCATACGTTACATCCAATAAGTTTTTTATGTTGGTGTTATTAAGTTTGAATGCTTCTCTATTGTAAGTATGATTCGGTTTTCTGGGATACGCCGAAACATCTAAACTTTCATAGTTGACTTTTCTTTTTCCACTAACAATTGATTCTTCTGTAATACACATTTGATAATCAGTTAATTTAGAAATCAATTTTACTGTTTCACGCGGCAGGATGGCCGAACCTGGTTCTAATATTTCAAAATCCTTTAGTTTAACACAAATTGTTAGTGACACGTCCGTTGATGTAAGGACCACATTTTCTTTAACTACTTCAAATTTAATGCTGTCTAAAATCTTTAAAGATGGATTTTTAGGTGCAACTTTTAAAAGGTTTTTAAATGCTGTTTGTACTTCTTTTGTATTAACGATAATTTTCATTTCATATTACCACCTTAAAATGTATTTTTACTTAATTAGGAGGAAACAAGAATTTGATTAAGAATTTATTTTATAAATAGCAATCTCAATATAATTTTTATCGTCTAATTTAGGCATTACTAATGCACTCAAACTATCTGTTTTATTTACGGCAGTTACAAAATGCATAATATCTGAAGCACTATTGGTTGACTTCAATGTAATAATTAATTCATCTTTCATTATTTAGAATGAAATCACTCTTTTATCGAATTACCATTGTTCAATAGATAGTACCTCGTAAACCATATCTTCATGGTCATCGACTGGTTTCTCGTTAACTCTTATCATTCCATCTCGAATATCTATGGTGCAATTTTCGGTTAGTATTTGATGGCTTTCAACTTCAAAACTCAATCCAGTTTCCTTTAATGCTTTTTCAATTGATTTCAACACTTTCTTCATTTGCTTTCAGCTCCCTATAAAATGAGTATTTGATTGGCTCCGCTCTCAGTTATACTTTGACTTCAAAACTCCTTGAACCTGTTTTAGATATTCTGTATATTGTTTCGCCGTTTGAAATAACATGAACATACTTTACAGCCCCATATATTACATTGCAGAAGGCTTCCCTGTTGTAAATTTCTTTAGTTCTATGTATTGCATTCCGAACGATGTCCTTTTTATATACTTCTGAACTCAATTCTTCTTTGAGGACTGCCCCTGATTCCTTAGTAATTTTTATATAGACCATTTCTAACCGCCTCCTGTGTATTAACTTTATAATTCAATTATACACAAGAGGCTATCATAGTCAATAATTTGTATATATTTATTTTATTGATTTAGTGATTAATATGAACAATTGGATTAACTCCAACAGTGTTCAGAGCATCAATCATAAACTGTTTATCAAACGATCTATATTTAGACTGTTTAACTGTTACGTGTTCGTCTTCCTTGATTGTGTCATTCGTTAGCTTATCGGTATCAATATTCAACCAACCGTCAAAGACCATCAGTGATTCATTAGGGAGTATCATGTTGTAATAGGAAGATCTCTTTCTCTTTGGCTTGTGAACAATCTTAAGAGATTCTTTATACTGAGCGTATGGTTTCACCTCCAGACGGTCAATAACTGTGTTCATAACCACAGGCCAACCAAAGTCATTGAACTTTATGATGGTTACTTTACGACCTTCTGTGAGCTGCTCAACTGCTTCTGTGAACTCGCTGGATTGTGTAACAGTATAACCATACTCACGAAGGAACGAAGCCATTACCGTGTACCCGTCATCCTCTGCAAACTTGATGAGCTCATCTGTTAGCTCGATCCCCTCAGTTTTCAGTTCTTTATGAAAGTCTTGTTTTACCTGGAGTTGTTCGCCTTGGTTCATGTGATGATACGCAACATAACGAACTGCTGTGATGCATTCAGCCAACATATCAGAAAGATGATCAATCTTTTGAATCGTGTTCATTTCGTTAAAGTTCATCATTTTATAAAACTCCTTTGTATGTATAATTATAATATATATTGTTTATTTTTATTTTATTAAATCAATGAATAACTATAACTTATAACTTCCCAGTTTGAGGACTGATACTTGTTTACTTGATCTTCGATTGATAAATTATGTTTGTCTTGAAAGGTAACAGTTTCCCTTACGCCAGTATTTAAACACTGGAACTGATATTTTGCCTTCATGATTTCAACTCCCTTGTTTTGTTGTTCTTCTTATCTAATATTATACGCTCGAAATAGATAATTGTAAAGTGTTTGTTTATATTTGCCTATAAAGATTTTGTATTTTCCTTATTGTCAAGGTACAATACAAACCGTTTCGCATCGTCTAGTTTGCTTGTTGTCTTAAGGTTTGTATCGATTTCTTTCCCGTTCTTAAATACCCGATAACATCCCCATGTTTTGGCAATGGTAAAACCGTTATAGTTGTATGTTCTAACCTTCTGTTTGAGTCCCATATAGTCAATCTGTTTAGTTTCTGTGGAAAATTCTGCATTTCCCTCTAGGTTGTTTGTAACGCTGTTTAAATCTGCTTCATAGGCTCTTTGTTCCTCTCTCCCAATCTCATTTTTAAATTTATTTAAACGCTGCTCATAGTCTTTCATCAACTCTGCTGACTTATTAAGCATGTTTGCATATTGTTCTTGTTTTTTATTGTAACGTCTTACGTTAATACCGCCTCTTCCAGTGACAGCCCATGAAGGGTTGTTGGCGCGATGATTCAGTATTTTAAGATACATTTCATAATAACGCTTCTTAAATGATTGAAGATACTTTTTAACGTTATACTGAATCCGCTCATTATCGGTCAATGTTAGCACCTCTAATGCTTCGCTTTGAATCTGTTCAAATGTAACCCTGCAATCCCTTTTATAATCAACTTGGAACATAGAAGCACTATGCAGACGGTTCTGCAACTCATCAGATACCGTGTATTGATCTAAATCATTAATCTCGATTTCAGGAAAAGTTATAGGCTCATTGATTTCTTCTTTGGTGTCTGGAGTGGCTTCAAATCCATTTACATTTAAGCTATTAGCAATGGCTAAAGTCTTCTCAGACTGTTTAGCGTACCAGAACCCGCGCTTCGACCATCTGAAACCGTTAGCCTTGAGTTGATCACGGATTTCAACAGATGGAATATCGGAAAAGTATAATTCAATCCCATTCATTTCATCATTGAGTTTAACCGTAACGGCATTTTCATTTTGTTCAGATCGAGTTTCCATAGCTACAGGCTCATTAATTTCAGTTTGTGCTTCTTGTTGCTCCTCTTCCTTATTGTCCTCTGTTGTTTGTACTTTCTCATACTCTGCAATGTACTTCATGCTGTTTGTTGCTTTCATATCTTCAGCCATTTCAATAACAAAGTTCAAAACTTCTTCATTAACTTTATAATATTTAGCAGTGCTGACTACATTATCGGCCATATGAGGGTATGCACGATGTTTCTTCAATTCAAGATACCAGATCTTTTTATCATTGAAGTAATCGACCAAATCAAAAGCGCTAACCTCAGCAACTTCTAAACCAGATCCACAAGTAACCATCTCTTGAAAGTACTCATCATAATAAGAAACAGAAGTTTGTTTTTTGATGTAGCTCTCAGCTCCTCGTTTAGTCTTGGAGAAGCGCTCAATCTGATTAGATGCTGGAGACCAAACAACAAACACCTTATCACGAAAAGTATTTTCGGCTGCTTCTTTGGCATAAGATACGTTTGTATTGATAAGATTTAATACTGTTTGATTTGTCATTTGGATAACCACCTTTAAATATGTATTGTTTTATTCCTTACTTAAATTATAGCAAAACGCAATCAATTTGTATAGTCCTTTGTATATATTTATTTTATTATTTTTTGTTTATCTTTTAATGAAAAATACCATCTCATTTCAGACGGTATTTTTAGAACTACTATTTATAATCTTCTTCTCTAATTGTACCAGCGTTATTCTTAATCCATTTCTTTGCGGCCGCTAAAGTTTTAAATGATTCTGACTGCCCTTTGAAATTGTCAATTGCTTTTGAATTCCATCCTATCGGTTCAATGTCCCATATGTGTTTAGATTCCCCGTTATAGATGACAAATCCCATATATTCATAAACGCCATCAAATTTATTGTTTTGCATTGCTATCATCTCCTGGTCTAATCTATTTTTTATTATATATTGCCTCATACTTGATAGAACCAAAAATATTTTGCTTTTGAATTAATGTAAATGTTCCGTTCGGATCTCCAAACTTCTCATCTTTAATTAATGTAAATTCAGGACTGAAAGGTGTTTTAATCACTTTGCCCTGATAATTAATCTTCATGTAATTAATTGTACCTTTTCCTATATCGCTAATCGATAACGTTTCTTCCTTCACATTTTGAAATGTTCCAAAGTGAAGGCCTACCATACCAAGGATAATCAGGATACCAATAATAATCATTGTCTTTTTCATTTTATTCACTCCAATTATGTATTTTAGTTTATAGTGCTAGGAAACCCTAGCACATAGTTAGTTCGTTTCCATTCTGATCAAATACCCTATAACCTGCAGCGGACAATTCAAGGATTTCAGCCATTTGTTTCATGACTCCACCTTTTTTCTTTTTGACTTTACCGTCAATTGCTACTTCATAACCCTTGAGACTCGTTTTCATGATCACTTTTTTCATCTCAACCACTCCATTTTCTTGTTTATTTTTACTTAATGAACAAAGCACCATACACATATTGGTTCTTTAATTGTTGCTTACGTTGCCATTGACTCTTCATTACTGCAAGTTTGGATTGACTCATATGTTCTCACCTCGTTCATTAACTTTATATATCTTATTATACTTATTTCTAAACTTAAGTCAAGCATTAACTTTACTTTTGAGCAAACAATTTATGAAAATAACCGCTATACAAGCGGCTATACAATGTAATATTTATCTCCTCGTTTATCTATTTTTCTAAATCTGAACAACTTATCAACGGGTTCATTTACTGATTTGGAGATCTTAATCATGGTTTGTGCATCTAAGTTGCCATCAGATAGGATCTGGTTAACCCGTTGTTTAGTTACGTTTAACATATTTCCAAGCTGTTCCTGGGTTATTCCCTTACTTTTAATTATCTCTTTAGCAGCATTCTCAAACCCTTCATTCCGAAAAGTAGCAAGTTGCTGATCAATGTATTTACTTGCTTGAGGACTTAGAAAAACTTCTCCACATTGACTACATTTAATCGCTGGGATATTCTCAATTACAAGGATTTTGCCATTCTCCTCATGTTCCATTGTATCCATAATATCCGATAAATTTTTAGATCCACATTCTACACATTTAGTTGGTGATTTGCTCATTTCTAACTCTCCTTTTTGATGTAATGAACTTGCGGTGATTGATCACCGCCTATCCATTACCGTTATAATTATGATTGCTTGTTCTTCGTCAAACTTTAAAGCCAGCCTGTGATTATGTACACCGCCCTCTATCTTGTAGGAAGTTATACCGTCTTCATTTTCGGTATCCGTTCTTAAAACCCGTTTCGGATTAGTCAGTATATCCTTGATGTCAGAGGTCGTTATGTTTCGCTCGTTCATGCGTTCCCTTGCATGCTTCCTTAGATAGTAACTGTCTTCCTCACCTAACTTTTTGATTAAGGATAATACTTCATCGTTATTCATATGGTATCACCTCACTTTGTATAAGTCAAGTATACACTTTACTTTAGATGATGTCAATATATTATAATGATTTGTTTATTTTTATTTTATAATCTTCTAAGAACTTTTTAAATGCTGATTCAGCCTTGCAATGCTTTATAAATGATTCATACTGTTCTATCTGTTGTTTAATTCGTTCATTCTCTTTTTCTGTTTCAGTTGCTTTCTTTAAACGTGAATCATTAACCATAAATTCAATCTGTCCAGATGTTCCATTTTCTATGATCGTTTCCCCTTTGTATCGTATCTCTGTCCATAGTTGCAAGTTGTGATACCCTAACTGTTGATATAGGTTAAAACGCTCCAAGGCAGATTGAAGGTTGTTAAACTCATATTTGTGTATATTCGAATAATACCTAGTATCCTGTTCAGGATCGGCCATAGTTGTTTCAAGCGTATATACTAATTCTAGATGTTTACCTATTCCAAACTTAGATACACCGTCTTTATATGTTGCATATGGCTGTTTAAATGGCTTGATTTCTGTTTCTGTTGGAGTTCCGAATAGTTGGAGATCCATTTTTAATGAGCCATTCTGAGAGGCCGTAGGATGAGTTACAACCTCGATATACTCTGGATCAAAGTCCGATTCATTGCAATAATTGACGGCTTCTTCATAGGTAGGAAAAGAACGATTATAAGCTGTATATGTATTGTT
The DNA here is from genome assembly GCF_056173265.1 of Paenibacillus sp. QJM3NY_38. Lineage (NCBI taxonomy): Bacteria > Bacillati > Bacillota > Bacilli > Caryophanales > Paenibacillaceae > Paenibacillus > Paenibacillus sp. QJM3NY_38. Next base: position 2,933,883 of record NZ_CM149665.1, on the reverse strand, counting down.
GTTAGCTTGTTGCTCTGGTTGTTCTTCTGCCGTAGATTGCTCTTCTTTGGTCTCCTCTTCAGTTTTAGCATGACGTTCTTCAGCTTCTCTAAGAACTCTTTTCTCTTCTTGTTTGGCCGCTTTCTTTGCATTCTCAACCATTCTAGTATCCCAGGACAGACGCTCATCAATTTTAAACAGTGCGTTCAATAATGGCTTGAAACCCTTGTATTCTTTTCTTTCATCAAAGTTGTGGGTTAACTTGATGTAACCGTACTTGCTGTAGAAGTTATATCTTGCCACTTCTTCACGTCCTGCATAGTCACCGTCAACTTCAGCTGTAAAAATAACAATCCATGGCTGAGACCCATTCTCGATCCAGATTCTTTCCATTTGTTTAGTTCTCATTTTGTATCGCTCCCTTTTGATTTATTGTATAAGTCAATTATACGCTTTACTTTTAGATATGTCAATGTTTATTAATAATTTGTTTATAGTTACTTTATAACTAGTACAAAACAAATAACCGCGTAAACTACACGGTTAAGGGTTTAATGATGCAGATGGTCGCCCTCGACCAGATGCGTGAGATAAGAAAAGGAACGCTTTAGCGTGACGTTCGTTCGAGGCTCTTTGAGTGCTGCAAGCACTCCATATAGGTGATGTGAATATATACTCTAATTTATGTATAAATTATTTCTACTCTTTTATTAAGACCTTTGTTCAAAATTGCTTATAAAATATAGCTTATTTTTAGGTTTTGGAATATAAAATATTCCAATGTATACATTTTTGTTTATATTTATTCATTTAACCATTGTTTTAGTAGTTCTCTCATTCTCTTTGATGGAATATAAATATATATTTCTTTATCATCTCTAATAGCACTTCTCCAGATCCATTGTAAGAGTTCACTTGTTGCCCATGCGTCTTGATTGATGTTTATTCCTCTATCCCTAAAGAAACCTTCAATGATTGGGTTTAAATATCTGTTTACTGTATAAGCTAAATATATTCTATCTCTGTATTGATTCGTTGCTCTAATATTAGAAGGAATAAAAGAACGTTGATATCCTGGTGCGCTTATCTTGCTTTGATAATCTTTAAATGTTGTCCATATGATTTGATTAGACTTTGCTTTCATCTTATGTTTGAAGTAATTTGATACATTGTTCTTTAGTCTGGTAAGTGATTGGTTCCTCTTCTCATACCATGATTTGGATAGTGTATAATCACCATTACCTATATCATTTAACGTGCCATCATAAATATGTATTTTGGTTTGAAGATCATTGCGTATTTCCTTATCATTATTTGTTCCCTTTGATAGTTCATAACTATTCCCATTTTTATTTACTGTCCAATATTCATACTCAACCTGATGAAGATCATAATAATATTTCTGAATCTGTCCATGGAATTGGTAAGTTAATATATAGACATCTTTAAATGATTTGAATATAGAATGAGGAAATGACCAGATAAGTATTGTGTCACGGTAATAGATAAGGTTCCTGTTTAGTGCCATGTTCTTTATATCATTAAATTTACCATCATACTCTAAAGCCTTTGGGTTATCTATATTCCAGCATACATAACCTTCATCATCAATGTATAAAAGTTGATTATCAAACAATAAATCTTTATCTGATTTCTTAATGGGTAAATGCTCAACAATGTCCATAACTTCATCTAGGATTAATATATAGTTGCCCGATTGAATGAGTTCCTTTGTTTCCTCGTTAGATTGCCTAAAGAGTGCGTGAGTTGATACAATGTTGTGACCATTAGCTAATAGCTCATGAAATGAATCCTGTTTCTTTGTAAAGTTACCATATGAATCATAATTCTTTGGATCGATAAAACGCTTATGAGGAGATGACTGTTTAATACGTTCAACCTCTTCTAGGTATGGTGTAATGAATATGTATTTATGTTTCATGTCTTTGTTGATCATTTCAATTGCTGCAGATGTCTTACCAGATCCCATAATGGAATCAACTATTTTTATTTTCATTAAATTCCTCCTTATTAAACACCAACCATATGAACAAACACCACAGCAGATCATAGGAGAGCAAAAAGGGATCTTTATAATCCCTTTTTGCTCATTAAAAATTCTAGTAATTCAACTTGTGTTAACTCTTTAATGGTTCCGTTCGCTACATATGTATTAATGTCTTTGAGAGATGATTTCCAGGTACAACCTTTTGAAAACTCGCTGCATCCATAAAACTTGCCATACTTTCCCCTACGTTCTACAATGCCGCCATTTTTGCATTCTGGGCATAAACACTGATTAAGATTGATCATTTTTTATACCTCCATCTTGTTCGAATCGTTACACTCATTATAACACGTTTATTACATTATGTATATATTTATTTTTATAAAAAACGTGAGTTGTTATTTTTATTTATTTGTTAATCGGCCATTTTTACTTCGGACAGCGGAAACGCCTTAGCGTTTCAGATGGCTCGTCTTGTAAGTAGCCGCTGGTTTTGCGGCTTTGCAAGACGAATAGTGCGAAGCACAATTTTTTGTTAATGGAAATCAGTAAAAAACCATTATAAACAAAGGGAATTCTTTAAAAAAGTTGGCTAAAACACCCTTATTATATATATTTATATTATTCGGCGATTCTAGCCAACTTTTAATACTCTAATGTGCATTTTTCCCTTTATTTAATTGGATATTTTCAATGTCTTCCTTTATGTTTTTTGCATTTTGATCAATCAATGTTTTTACCAACTTTTTATTATTCTTTATATATGTAAGCTGAGATCTGTAATTATTCTCTTTTCCTTTTTTAGCCTTATCATGTCTGATCTTGCCATTCTCAATTAGTTTAGATTTTATATTGTTATTTACGTTTAAAAATCTACTCATTCTCTCTTCATCTGTAAGTATATAGTTATCAACTTCTTGTATATCTTGTAACGCGTTTAATGCATGTTCTTCGTTAAAAATTATCTTGTAAGAATGATAGTAAAAGTAAATATTGTGGTTGTCAAAAGCAATGGCTTGTACTTTGCTTTTAAAGGTATCCCACAACCCCCTTTTAACAACCTCCTGTTTATCATGACATTTCAATTCGTCCATTACATCGCGTTCTGCTGCTAGAATAATCTGAACTTCTTCCTTCGTTGCTTCTCTATGCGTCATCCGTATGTTTGAGTTGACACCAAAAGTGTAAACCCTGTTTCCATATTCATCTAGTTTGTATGAATCCTTTACCGCCTTGATCTTTCCCGAATCATTTAGGGCGACGTTGGCATCAATGATGCATACAGTCATAGCATAAGACCAGAACACTAATGACTTTTGTTTTAATCTGTTTAAGGCATTATCTACACTTCTCGTTAGTGAGTCCCTGGATAGATCGTAGAACTCATATATCTCCTTTTCGCTTATGTCAGTATGTATACTTAATTTGGGGATGTGCTTACGTGCATAATTGTAGTTTTCATGTGTCATGTTGAGTAAAAGGAATAAAGAACTTTTAGGCAAGAATGATTGACCGTTCCAATCCTGCATGAGTAGATCAAGTATTAACTCTTCAATATCGCTTATATATCCGTATCTGCTGAGTTTGTGTCTAGGTTTCTTATACACTTTATCAATGAAAAACTTATGACCTATCCTAGTATATGCAAAATATATTAACCAGTCTTCTAATTGTTTTTGTTTAGCTGCACCCGTTTTAATAGGTTCATTTATAAATTTGCATATTTCCTTGTAATTCTTGAATGTTAAACCTTTCTTTAGTTTGGATGTGTCGATGTTGATTCCTCCTTTATGTATGTGATGATGTCAATGTGTATATGGAAATGGATATACACTGTTTTATTGTAACATAATTTATTTAGTATGTATATTTTTATTTTATTTATGAATTGTGAGTGGGTAATACATGATCAGGTGATAGTGTATACCGTGAATGAGCGTGTGTAGGTTGATTGTATATACACTTAGGCGTATATATGGATGCATATGAGAACAGAGTATAATAGTATCAGGAGATTGGAATATAATAGAGTTGAACATAGTAATGATCGATAGTAATAAATAAACCAGATACAAGATGAGTAAAAGTTAGTGTATTAGTTATATAGTACAGTATATAAGTCTTGCAGAAAAGTCGGCCTGTTACTATACGATTCTAAGGGACAAAAAAACGTCCCACAGGAGGGAAAAGGAATTCCCCTTTTGAAATCGCACAAAAAGTAACAATTTTTTACAGAAATTTTTCGCTCAAAATTTTGACCATCCCAGCAGCTGATCCCGTCCCAACTGACACATAATATATCTTATATACCAGATAGGAGGGTATAGGGGGGGTAGAAAAAAGTATAAAAAGTGGTCAAATTACCAAAAATTTCGGCAGCACTTCCATCTACACACTCAACTTATTTATTTGCTCTCCCTCCTCTTTTACATATCTTATTTCCGTCACTTTTCCCTATTTTCACCTAAAATTGAATCGTAAACGCAATCGTAACACACTCGTTTTCTCCTTATTTTATATACGCTTTTTACCATCACTTTTTTACGTAATCCCCTCATTTTTATCAATTTTGCCTCCAAAATAGCCATTTTTCCCTTATTTTATATAGGTTTATACGATAAAAACGTATCCGATCACCTATTTCGAGCACTTTTTCACCTCATTTTGATCAATTTTCCCTTATTTTATATGCACTTTTACAATTGATCTGTTAATCGTCCCCCTTTCCCCTGGTTTCCTGGGCAGAAACTTTTGTTAAATGTTTCCCTCAGTATTGATAAATTGTGGTAAGATAAGATCAATAATGCAGATTAGGATTTTTGGCATATCATTTACTTTAGGGGGTCGTTTTTTGCGTACTATACTTCCTCTGATACTTGTTGCTGCAGGTGTTATTTTAGGATTGAATGAGAATTCAATGTTTTATCTTCTCTCTGTAGTCGGATTGGTTTGGTATATCAGTGTATACAATGCCGACAAGAAAAGGGAGTCTGAACAACAGCAAGAAATCTCCAATAAGCAGTATGAAATCAGCAGTTACACACCGTCACAACAATTCTCAGCATACGGCAAAGCAATTTCCATTGATGAAAAGTCAAATAAATTGGCCATTTCTGACCTGAACAATAACTATACATTCAACTTTTCAGATATCATTGAATCAGAGATCATTGAAGATGACTCAACCATAACCAAGACATCACGTACATCTCAAATTGGAGGAGCATTGGTTGGTGGTGCATTAGCTGGAGGTGTAGGGGCTGTAGTTGGAGGATTGTCTGGTTCCAAAACAAGCGAAAAAGCGGTCAATAAGATAACCCTAAAGATTGTGGTTAACAACTTACAGACTCCAAACTTCTATATTGACTTCCTGAACAGTGCTAATCCGCTCAACAACAGTGATTCACGTTTGATTGAAGCAAGAGACAAGGCTAATCACTGGCACAGTTTGCTAAGCGTAATTATCAAAAGACAAACAGCATAAACAACAAAAGAACCTCTTTTACCAGGAGGTTCTTTTAACATTATCCTCAAACATCCATTTTGAGTTCCAATTCATTGATAATTAATAATGAATTTCAGACACATCTATCCTCGGACGACCAAACACCTTAACTAAACCATATGCATCAAAAATCATGTAAATTAATCATGATTTCAGACCAACTTTAACATCATACCAAAACAACTAAGATTATCACCTAATTCAAACCATATTCCAACAATTTATAACAGTTATCCTATACCCTATCCCTCAACATCAAATCTAAGCTTCAAATTGTAAATAATTTATCAGTAAATCAGAAGACAACTCCCCTTCAAGGTACAAATACCCTCCCTTAAAATTACAACTTCAAAATTCATAATAAATTATCATCAAATTTAACCATTCCTCATCCTCAACAATTTAACCATTCCTCCACCCCAAACAAGCAATGGCAAATCAGGGGGCAAAAGTTTTCCGGCCCCCTATTAAATACTGATTTTATATGTTTATTATTTATATATTTTTAACTCTTTATATACGTGCAAAAATTACCACTTATAACTTGCATATTTTGCACTTCAGTCTGGTAATTCTTGCACCCTAAGTGGTAATTTTTGCACTTAGGAATTTCAATGCCTGAAATCGGGGGTTTCAAAGGCAACAAAAAAGAGACTAAAGTAAATTCTCTAGTCTCACATCATAGTGATTATTCCACCTGTTCCAGTTTACCTCTCCCACTTCATCATATTCGGGTAAGGGGTCATGTTGCGTCACTTTTAACAATCTTGATTTCACCAATTTTTTATTATACTCGATAATACTTCTGTTCGATAATTTTGTTTCAGACTTAATTGTCTCTTGGGATGGGTAGCAGTATCGTCTAATACTATCTTTTCTGTTGATGTAGCTCTCATAATAAAACATTAGTCTTATTCCTGGATATCCAATTTCATTTATGTATTTAAATATTGAAGCTGGCAAGCGAGTAAAGTTGTTTTTCAGATTAAACCTGGATGTATTAATAATAACAGAACTCGTGGAGCGCCTGTTTAATTCGACCTGATCACAAATATATTCTAGTTTCCTGAGTCTGTCGAATGAACCCTTGAGTGTTCTGTTGTCGCTAATATTTAGCACTTCCTTAAACTTTGTAGCGTCTATATTTACTTGACCGTTAGAGCCAGAAGTAAACATTAGAAACAACAGTCTGGAGAACACGCAAAAATCAATACTCAACAAATTCCCATCACGCACAATCTTATTGGGAACATGCACAAACAACGGGCTACTCATTTATATTCACACCTTGTTTTAGCAGTTCACACAAATGTGTGTTTCTCCTCTTGCTTTCCACTTTACGGATAGCAAAATTAATCGTTTCTGCTTGACTCAATAAGATTGCCTTCTTCTTACCCCTAGTTAGCATTGTGTATAGCATGTTTGCAGTAACCTGAAATTTATGTGATCGGTCAACAATACTCAGTACTGCAGGAGCGCTATCCCCTTGTGCCTTATGTCCTGTTCTGCACCAGGCTGCTAATAACTGACCAGCATTACTAAAATCAAATCTGAATGGTCCAGTATCGAACTCAATAATAATCCCTTTCATTTCAGATTCCAATAAATCTTCATCATTGCTCTTCTTGTCATCCTCAAATTTTATATTGACTACTGTTCCAGAATCTCCATTAACAATATCAACTTCCTTATTCTCAATGTTTATTTTTCTATACATATTTACGGTGTTTAAAACATAATCCCCAACTCGCACAATATTTTCTTTGTCTTTTCCATATGTATATTCAAGCTTTTCGTCACTCTCTGGATTTACTATACTCTGTATATATTTATTTATTTGAACTGTTCCAAGCTTGTTCTTCTTTGTTGGAGATAAAACCATAATTTCTTGCGGAGTGAATTCGCTAAGTAGGTAATTGTAATAATGTTTGTACCCCTTCTCCATATCTGGCTGCTGAACACAGTGTATAAGCAGATCCTTACCAAAAAGTTTCTTTCCTTGAAAATTATCCGGTAGAAAATATTCTCCTTTACGGATTTTGGTTGCTATATCAAGGAGACCGCCTTCCTCTTGCCTAAAAACAATATCAAGTTTTGTAATTGGCAATACTCCACTTTGAATCGCATCATGAAGGAAGTTGCCTGCTGCTATTGACAAAAATTGGAAGTCATCGCCCACAAATAGTATTCTTGCTTTTGGATTCTTTATCTTAGATAACAGTGTAGAAAGGATAAATACATCGGTCATTCCTGACTCATCAATAATTACAAAATCTTCGGTGATCACATAATTTTCTTGTTCTTCTTTTGGGGCTCCGTAACCTATCTTTCTATGTATTGTAATAGCATCAAAGTTCGTGTATGTTTTTGTTACTTTGGCAGCTTGAGCAGATGGTGATAGTAGTACATAAGACAATTTCAGTTCATTCAATAATTCAATTAAGAATTTCTGCAACTGAGTTTTCCCACTGCCAGCATATCCTACAAGCAATCCAACTTTATGTTTCTGAATCATTCTAAAGAAATCTTTCTGTTGGTGTGTTAGTCCTTTCTTTAGAATATCCTTGTGTTCACTTTCTATTTCGCTAATGATCTCCTCGGGATTAAATCCTAACATTTCGTTGGGGCTTTCTAAGTGCATCTTAATAAGAGTACTTGCAATGTATCTTTCGGCATTATAGGTTTTTTGAAGAGACACCTTATCATCAATAAATATCAGTTCTTCTGTAATATCTAATGTTTCTTCAATCAACGATTGGTTAACCTCAAGTATTTCGATTGCCCTTCCTATCAATTCATCCCGATAAATAAAAGTATGTCCTTGCTGTTCGTTATCTTCAATGGTGTATCGGATTCCATACTTTAATCTCTCAACGTCATCTAGTTGTACACCCATTGCCCTGGCAATCTTGTCTGCTTTTTTAAATCCATATCCACTGAGTTGAGTTAAAACATAAGGGCATTCATCGAGCTTCTGACTTGCCAATTGCATTGATCCAAAGATGTTTTTTAGTTTAACAAGTGTATCATAGTTAATTCCGAATCGAGCATACTTGCCCAACATATCTTTAAACTCTAAGTTTTGTTCAATCCGTTCTTTAATTCTCTTAACAGTTTTTTCACCAAAGTGCTTCACTTTTTTATGATCTAACTTATCTTCAAGAATTAGTTTTATAACATCTTCATCAGGATAAGCCTTGTAAAGTTCAGTAAGTTGAGTCTCCGTCATCATGGTCGATAGAAAATCTCGTTGTCCGTCTATGGTTTCCGGAATTTCTTGATAAGGATGTGTCACCACATTATATGTAGCACCGAACCTTGGATCGACTTTATCAAGTGTTATTTCTGCCGAGTATTCAGTTCCTAACTCTAGTCGCTGCATTACCCCTTTGATTGAAAAGCAATCGTAACTGTTTAACATCACATCCTCATGTTTAGCTATACATGAATAGATTCTAAAGTCATTTCTATTTGCAGCTTCCGTCTTGGGGTACAGCATCTTGACGGGGGTCAATTTTAGTTTAATAATATCCAATTACACATCTCCTTTTGATTTAATGATCTCTTGTGCTTCTTTCTGCATATTTAAAACTGCACCTGCTCCCTGGTTCATAATTAGTGATATCAATTCTTCCTTGCTTAATTCATGAAATACAGAGTCATCAACCTCCTGTCCCACTCGTAAACTCAAGCTTTGACTATAATCTTTGGTCTTATGTCTGTAGTATTTATTAGTGGTATTAATGTTGCTGTGGTTTAGGTGATCTTTTACCTCCTCCAAAGTTCCATAACTCGCCGCTACATTTCTAAAGCTATGGAAGACAATGTTTCGTTCCACTGGAATATTCATTTCTTCTTTTAAGGAATCCATCATGCATTGAATTGTTGTAGTGCTTAGATGAAATATTTTATTATCTTTATATTTCTTGTAATAGGGTTGATCTTTAATCAAGAGCAGTTCATTGTACAAAGAAGCAGAAATTGGTACAGTATGTTTCTTGCCGCCTTTACCTATTGTATTTATCAAATAAAAAGCATCATTCGGATTCTTCGTAATATTTGACCATTCAAGATCAAGCAAGGAACTTTTGCGTAAGCTTGTTGTGTACGCAAGTCGTATTAATGCGGACTTCTCATGGCCTTTGCGCTGCTTTCGAACCAGATCAGCCATCATTTCAGCTTCGTGATGATAAAGAGCTCCAGCGCCCTCAGAATCGTCTGGTAAGACATCAACTTTGACATGCTTAGAGTTTACATCATAACCATTAATCTCTAAGAATTCATATAGACTTTGAATTGCGGCCATAGCAGCGTTAATTGTTGTGTTTGAATAATTTGCGGTATGTTTTCTTAAAAAAGTTTGATACTTAATTACATCAGCATTCCTAACATGAAGATCACCCCTGTCCAACATTTCTAAAGTTTTTCCATTTGCAAACCACATAAAGAAATTCCTTAGATGTCGTTCATAATTAAGCTGCGTATTAGTACTCTGGAACTTATCAATGAAAATACGAATATCTTCATATACAGATCCTGTACGCAAACCAACAACTGCATTCTTAATTGCGCTCATACGTTTAACTCCTTTCAATATAATTGTTGATTCTATTTTAATACTCGAACGAATTATTTGTCAATAAAATAAATATATTTAATTTGTTGACACATTAAAAGTATCATGTTATATTTGATTCACAGGAACAAGATTTCCTGAAAATTCTAAATAAAAGGAAGGATGCAAAATGTTTAATGGCAAAGAAATCTTTATTACACCGTAACTGGGAGGAACTATACTATGACGGAGAAGTGGATTATTTCGATGAAAGAGATGTTTCATTAGATATGAAGCAAGGGACTAATGATTGTATTAAATACATAGAAGAAGAATCTGATTATGATATCCTATGGTACAAAAATGAAGCACAAAAGAAATATTATCGTGAACCATATAATCCAAAGCAAGTTGCAGAAATTTATTAAAAATAAATATAATTATTTTATTATATGGAGGAATTATGACAAATCACAATGAGTTAGATATTTGTCCTCACTGCGAAGAGATATATCAGTTTTGCGAGTGCGAAACCGAAGACTCAGTTGCAGAGGGGTTAGGTTTTATTGTGGATGATGAGGGAAGATGGGTATATGATAGCAGATTACATTATTAATTATAGGAGGTAAAATTATTGACTGAACTTCACAAGCCCGTATACATACCGTCTATTGAGGGTAGTGACATATACAACCATATGTTCAGGGGTAGAGAATTAGATTTAAAATACATAGGAATGATTCCATCAAGTTTAGAACTGAATAAATTAATAAGTATCGGATTTAAAACAACAACTAAAAAAACTAACGGAAAATTACTATCTAACGACATCATTAATGTGAAGTTTAGGCAGAAAGTTGATTCAGGAAAACAGGTAATCAAGAAATTAGAGACTAAAATAGCAAAGTTAGAGGACAAACATGAATACTGTGAGAAGTTAAATAACTTCATTGAACTGATTCGGTCAGAATCCGACCTGCAAAAATGGGACGGGGTTTCACAATCAGAACTTAGAAATAAACTATATACAGAAGGCTTCGTATTAAATGGTGTTAAATATGTGGTATATAAGCGATCAAGTGCTAAGTCACGAGTTGGCCAATGCTTGTTTATTAAAGAGAGATTTTATGAACCAATGATTAAATGGAGTCGTATGGGAATTGAGTTTCGAGACGATAACATTGATATCGACTTTCCCTCCCTACTCGCCTATGAGAGTCTTGTGGGATCATCGCTTGAAGATACCGTACAGATAGACCCCAATAACATATTAATAATTGATGACGTAAATAGTACTTTTAAAAGGATATCAAATGTAGTCAGGACTGGTTCTGATGGTTACCTAGACAGTTTCCTTGAAGAGTCCTTGATTACAAATAGTTTGTTTGATGGGGAATCTCTACTAGAATCTAATTATTTTCCTGAAGGAAAATCAATGATGTTACTTCGAAACCACATGTTTAAAAGTGCGGCCTTTAATTGTAATATACAAAAGTTTTTAAGGCAGCATTGTCCTCCAGAAGTCAATTATGATGAGTGGGAACTCACCAACATGTATTCAGAAAAAATCTTGGCAAAAGATGTTCACTTAATTACTACACCAAGTAGCCTTAAAGCTTTGAAATTTAGTCACCTTAAGGGCTCAGAAAAGAGCATGTGGAACTATTGGAAGAAAATTGTGGCAAAAGATAACTGTGTGTTCGGTGTTTGCAAAAGTGAAAAGAAGTCAAAACGAGGATATGACGATGCTGGCAGAGTTTTGCAACAAACTAGTTACCAAATGCTAAATTCATTGCCTATGACTAAAGAAGACATAAAGAACTTTACTTCTTTTGAAAAAGAATACATAAACAGGTTAAAAAATGAGGATAGTTTTTTTATTTCATACTTAGAGCAGACTAAAAATGACATGAATACAAATGAGATGTTTGTTGACCTCTACAATACCAACCAGGATATAGTTAAAACAAAATTATTTAAAAACTTTCGAAAAAAGACCATTTCATCTTATGTTACACACGTCAAAAATGGTAAGGTACGTTTAAATGGTGACTACTGTGTGATGCTGGGCAATCCTATAGAGTTCTTGTATCACGCAATTGGGAAACTAGATACTGAAGATCCGAAGGCAGTTGATCTCAAGGATAATGAAGTTTATACAACCTTGTTTGAGGAAACTGAACTAAGTGGTTTTAGAAACCCCCATACAAGTCCAAACAACGTTTTGCTAGTTAAAAACAAGAAGAGTCAGTACATAGATAACTATCTTAACTTGACAGACAATATTGTTTGCGTAAATGCTATTAATTTTCCTTTACAGGATATCCTTTCAGGAAGTGATTATGATAGTGATACAGTCCTTCTCATAAAAGACAAACACTTACTGAAATTAACTAAAAGAGTTTTTGGAAAATATAATGTTTGTATAAATCAGGTCTCAAGTAGCAAAAGAAAATACAAGGTAAGCAATAAAGATATGGCAATCATTGATAACGAATTATCAAATAGTCAAAAATATATCGGTCGTACCGTGAATATTGGTCAACTCTGTATGTCTCGGTATTGGGATATGCTGAACAAGGGACTTTCTGAAGAAGAGATTTCGGGACTTATAAAGAAAATTGATGTGGTCACTGTACTATCAGGTATATGTATTGATCTTGCTAAAAAAATGTTCGATATTGATATCAATAAAGAGATAGACCGTATTTCAAAGACCAAGGAATTACTTAAAAAGAAGCCACTATTCTGGAAGTATGTTAGTCAATCTAATGAAATAGTCACTACAATGTACGATTGTCCGATGGACTTTCTGTTTAAGGAAATGACCATGTTAAACTACGCTGATCCAATCGAGGAGGTTCCATTTTACGATTTATTGGCTCCAGGAGAAACTAAAAAGAGTAACAGGCGACAAGAAATAAAAATTCTGAGTTACGTTGAAACAATGGTTACAAAGATAAATAATACATATTCAAGTAATTTATCGGAAGAGGAACGAGATCGAAAAATTGATGATATCATAAAGTATTACAGATTTTACATCGATAAAATTCAAATAAGTGAACCTACGATGCACTCGCTCTTGGTTAAAATTTCGAAAAACAAGAAAGATAAAATTGCATCAAGGTTGTTAAATACGCTCTATACTTCTCATAAAGACTTATTTTTACGCTGTTTTCGGCAAAAATTGCACACTTTTTAAATAAACATATGCAAATAAACCATATAAAATAAGGTTTTTTTGGAGATCCGAAAGGTCTCCATATGATAGGGGGTAAAATCTCTATCAAAACTACTAATAAAATTTAAAGGGAGAATATAAAAACATGAACAAGAAGGAACTAATCATTGCGACAGCCGCACAAACTGATTTTCAAAAAAAGGATGTAGAACTTGCAGTTGATGCAGTTTTTGAACAAATTACAAATGCACTGGTAAAAGGCGAGGAAGTAAATATTCCTGGTTTCGGTAAATTTTCAGTTAAAGAGAAAGCTGCTCGCACTGCAAGAAATCCTCAAACCAATGAAGCAATTAAGGTCCCGGCTAAAAAGGCTCCTTCTTTCAAATTTGCCAAAGCAATAAAAGATGTTGTTAAAGGCTAATAATATAAACATATATAAATCAAATATAGGAAACGCATGGTGGGGTATACTCCCACCCTCCTAGCTTTAGGAGGGATATTATTCTTTTATCAGATGTTTCAGGTTTTTCTAATGGTAGCAAAAAAATAGTATTAGTACAATGTGACTATTGCGGAAGCGTACAAGAAAAGATGTATTCCCAATACTTATTGTATGGAAGAAAAGAAATCCTTAACAAAGACAATTGTAAGTCATGCTTAAAATTGAAAGAGTTGGAGATTAGACTCTTACAGTTATTTATTCCCGATAAAGAAAAGTATTTAAAACACATGATTGAGAACAGGCGTTCCGATCTCTGCGGTATTTATTCCATAACAAATATAAACAACAATAAAAAGTATGTTGGTTCTTCTAAAAATGTATTTAAAAGATGGCAGGGACATCTAATTGATCTTGAAAACAATACACATCATTCAAAAGAATTAAATAACGACTATCTAATTGATGGCCCTGAGGCTTTTAAATGGGAACTACTGTATATACATAACAAAGAAAATTCAGTTGAATTAACAGATATAGAGTATGAATACATAAGAAAGTATAAGTGTTATGACATTCGATACGGATACAATATTGTATACAAGACTAAGGACGACATAGCGAAATGCTCTAATTGCAAAGAAAGAAAATTCGATAATTCGAATAAACTCAATGAGAAACAGGTAGTCGAAATAATTAAATTGTTGGCACATGGCCACCCTAACATTTACTTGGCTAATAAATTTAATGTTAATGAATCAACAATTAGTGATATTAAATGTGGGAGGACTTGGAGACACATTGATACGCCAGAACGCCAAGCCATTCTTTCTATTAATGACAACCTTAAAGGGCAAAATAATAGTTGTTCAAAACTAAAGGATGATCAAGTAAAAGAAATAAAACTCCTTTTATATGAAAATAAGGAAACGATGACATCGATTGCAAAGAATTATAATGTAACTAGAACAACAATAGGGCACATAAAAAGTGGAAAGTTATGGAGCCACATAACAATCTGACATAATGCTGTAAACAATCAATAAAAGTAATTTTATTTAGAAAAATATACATATAGACTTAATCAAAGAGGTATGGTCTCAAATAGACGATGCCTCCTCCCCATTCTACCGATGAGAGGTATCCCTTATGCCATTACCCAAAGATAATATGCTTTTTGGTTTTGCTCCTATTCTAACAACTGAGCAACGTTCTTACGTTGATAGCATTTTCGATAATCAGGTTACCATTGTTAATGCTTGCGCAGGAAGTGGCAAAACAACATTGGCAGTTGCTTGTGCGAAAGTCTTAAAAAGAGATTTAATATACATCTTCTCCCCTGTAGAAGAGAATGTTTTAGGATATACACCTGGTGATGTATTCGAAAAGGAAGAAAAATATACGGTCCCATTGAAAGATGCTTTGATGAAAATAAACGAAGATCCTTCAACGGCAATTGTTTCAGAAGATAACTTACAGAATGTGAAGAATGGCAAAGCGTGGGTTTATCCTATGTCTCACGTATTTGCTCGTGGAACTAATATTGAGGGTAACAAGCTTGTAATTGTGGACGAAGCACAGAACTTCACCCACGGGGAATTAAAGAAGATACTTACTCGAATCCATGATGATGTTATTGTCGTAATTATTGGCCATGACAAGCAATGTGATCTAGCAGATCCAACCATGAGTGGCTTTGTTCCTTATCTAGAGTTTCTAAAGGATGAACCATATGTTAATGTTTGCAAACTCTCGAAAAACTTTAGAGGAAGATTTGCCACCAAAGCTGATCAAATGGTTATTTAAACCAATATTAACTAATAGGGAGAAAATGATAATGGCAAAGAGCAAAACAACCGAGTCTTATAAAGGCGAATTCAATTACGAAACGATGGAATTAACGGAAGAAACCAAGGAAGGAATTTTTGTATATGACATCAAAGAAGCATTGAAGCGATTTGATGGCAAGAATCTTTCCTTTCAACTCGTAGAAGAAAATCCAGTGAAACCAAAGGAGTGATTGAATGACTCCTGAATTGAAACGCAAGTCCGAAGAAACAATTGAAGATTATCTTATTCGGCTTGGCAGTAATCTTGATGCTTACAATCTGACATGGACTACTGCTGCAGACTTGCTTAATAAAGAGTCTATGGAAGAATACACGGAAGCCAAGTGGAGAAAAGATTACAATGCATATCTTAAATGGAAACAATACATAGTTGAAAACATCGATAGTGATTTGGCACAAGATATTAAAGATGCCACTATTGAACAACGTAAAGAGCGTATTAAACTACAAACTGAGAAAATTGAATATAATAAACTCCTTCGCGAGGTGGCAAGGGCCGAACTTCTAGAGGAAAAAATCATCGAATCAGTCAACAATCGCCCCACTATCTCTATCCCCAACATTTACATTAAACCTAACAATAGTAAAAGGGATTTTATCCTCCCCGTTTGTGATATTCACGATGGCGTAGAATTTGAATTAACTGGTTGGGAGGGCGAGGTTCTTAACGCTTACTCTCCTGAAATTATGGAAAAGCGCATGTGGAACCTTCTGGAACAGTTTGTGAATGTTAATGATCAGTACAGAATCAACCATGTTACCCTGCCAAATCTAGGTGATAGTGTTGATGGTATCCTTCGTATGAGCCAATTGATGAGTCTTAAACTTGGTGTCACTGATTCCGCTATTCATTTTGCTGAATTTATGAGCCAATGGCTTAACGAACTTTCGAAATATTGTATGGTTGACTACTATTCTATTTTCGGTAATCACGATCAAATGCGGATGTTATCCGGTAAACGTGATGAATTCCCCCATGAGAATGCACAGAAATGGATTACAACGTTAATCAATGCTAATCTTCGTGGAAACAAGAATGTGACTGTGGCTAACTGTAATGAATTCATGTATCTAGATGTTTTAGGAACAAAGATTTTAGGTGTCCACGGTGAGAACGAAAAGAACCTGGAGAATAGTATCAAGGACTATGTTCTGACTTACGGCAAACCAGTAGATATTTTATTGTCAGGTCACTTACACCATTCACATGAAAAGACAATCGGCATGAACGGTATGAAAGATATTGAATACATTCAGTGTCCGTCTGTAATAGGCATAGATGATTACTCACTTAAATTAAAGAAAACCTCTAATGCTGGCGCTAAAATTATGATTATTGAAGAAGGTAAGGGTAGAACTATTACCCACAATATTAAATTAAAATAATACATATGGTAAGCATAGAGTTTTTATGCCGCTGCCTTCAATAAGGAGGCGCTTATTGTGACAGAAGATGAATATTTTGCATCTGAACCACCAGAGGAACAAGATCTCCCCTCCTCATTCTTGTCGGATGAGGATTTACCAGGAGAAACCAATGTTCTAGTTATTCCGAATTATAAACCAAATGTAGATTTAATATTGGATAATTATGTAGAGTATTGCGCAAAAGCCAAAACTAAAGATGAATTAAAGCAATGTCTTTTTGCACTGTGGGATCAAGCAACAGCGCATGGTGCATTATCTGAACGATTAGATAAGTTACAGTGTGATGTTGAAATGCTGCAAATCGATTTGATGAATATGAATGGCTATCAGATTGAATATGTTGATGATGACGAAATTGAATAAAGTACAAAGAATTTATTGGGCGATTGAACTAATCGTCTTTTTTGTTGTTTGTATTTTTAGTAAGAGGGGATTCCTGCCACAAGGAATCTTAAACAGGTACCTACTCCCTTCCTACCCTCTTACTTCAATAATTATGGGAGTAGACTGGAAGGTGAAACGATGAAAAGATTGGGAGCAAAACAAACTAGGCCTACAAAACTTTGTACTAAATGCAAAAAGGAACTAAGTTTAAATCAGTTTTATAATAACAATAATCCAATGTCGGATGGAAAATCACCTATTTGCAAAAAATGCATTACAGAACTGATTGATTATACAGATATTAGAACAATTTACTCAACACTCAGAGCAATGGATTTACCTTTTATAGTCGATTTATGGAACGGTTGTGTTAATCGTGGAGGCAATATTTTTGGTAATTACATGCGCCAAATAAACTCATTACCGAATCATAAGGGATCGACATGGGAAGATAGTGTGTTTGAAGAACAAGTGATAGATGATCAGATAAGTGGGGAAATCTCCCCAATCAGTGCTCAGACAATAGTGGTCACCCAGGAACTCATTGATAAATGGGGTAACTATCCTGCTGAGGAAATCATCCTTTTTGAAAAGAAATATCAACAGTTAAAAGTTAATTACCCTGAAAGAACAGCAATGCACATTGAGGCACTTCAGATATATGTTCGGTACCGTGTTAAAGAGGAACTGGCTACTCAAAAAGGGGCATCCAAAGAAGCTGAAAGTTGGGGAAAACTTGCAAAAGAAGCCGCAACAGCTGCAAAAATTAACCCTTCCCAACTTTCTAAATCAGATCTATCAGATGGATTAGACAGTTTTTCGCAATTAACCAGAAACGTTGAACAAGCGGTTGATATAATCGAAATACTGCCTAGATTTAAAGAAAAGCCGCAAGACAAAGTGGATTTTACGATTTGGTGTTATGCGAACTATGTGCGCGATTTAAAAGGTCTTCCACCAGTTGATTATAAAGAAATTTATCACTTCTACGAAGAACGCAAAAAAGAATATGAGAGACATATAGAGGACGAAGATAATGTCTTCCTATAAAAACTTTCAAAGTAATAGTGCAAAGCATACAAAAAATCGATCAGACCAAAGAGATCCGGATTTTAATAACAATATCCAAATGGTATCTGATTTACAGGTGGACAGTTTTACTAAAAATCTTCACAAATATAAGGACTTTGTAAGTTGGTGCCGATGGAATCCAGATCTTTGGTATGACTTGATTACTCCTGAAACTGGTGGCATAAGACTTGATTTAGATCAGCGTATCTTTTTAAGATGTATTGCAAGATTTATTTCTACATATGGAGTTTTTCCTCGGGGCTATGGTAAGACGCTAATCGAGGTAATGGGAATGGTTCATGCAGCGATCTTCTATCCAGATATTGAAATATCAATGACAGCCCAAACATTACAAAATGCGAGCAGCATTTTTGAAGATAAGTGGAGAGAGTTGACGAGATTCTATCCTTTGCTTAAAAACGAGGTTTCGGGTAATCCTTCTTTTACTAAGGATAGCGCTGAAGTTAATTTTATCTCTGGAGGAAGAATTGATATTCTTGCTAATGCACAGAGCAGTAAGGGACAGAGAAGAAAAAGACTTCAGATTGAGGAATCTGCCTTGCTGAATAATGCATTATTTGAGGACTGTTTAGAGCCAATCCCTAACGTTCCAAGAAGAACCATCGGGAAAGAAGCGATGATAAATCCCGAAGAGCTCAATGGGCAAATTAATTTTTTTACAACATCGGGATTTAGAGGATCGGATGAGTTTGAAAGAAATCTAAGAATGATTGACGAAATGGCAGAACTGAAAGGGAAGATTGTGCTAGGTTCTGATTGGCAACTTGCTGTCAACTATGGTCGTGGGGAACCCAAGTCGGCAATCTTAGATAAGAAAGCAAAATTAAGTCCCACATTTTTTGCGATGAACTATGAAAGTAAATGGGTTAACAATATAGCCCCTTACGATGGCGACATCGTAAGTAAACTCAGTGAACCTGTACTTGCAGGGTGTGCTTCAATATTGAAGTGCTATCGGTGGAAATCTAAACTATTATTTGGCTAACTCTTTGATGAGGTGCAAGAAAATAAAGTGGTCAATTGAATCTGTTGATGAATTCGTCAAAAGCAATAGCAGCAGTATATTACTAAGCAGTACATATATAAGTACCAAGAAAAAGTTATTATTTTTATGTAACTGTGGCAATAAATTTCTTACGACTTTTGAAAAGTTCAAGGATAGAAATAAAAGAAAGTGTAATAAATGTAGCTATGCTATTGAAGCAATAAGAAATTCTTTTTCTTATGAAGAAATAAAGCAATATATTAAAACTAACAGCGACTGCGAATTACTGAGCAAGGAGTACATCAGAGGCGATGCGCCATTGAGTCTGAGATGTCATTGTGGTCGTATTTTTAAAACTACTTTTTATTATTTTAAAAAGAATAACTCCAAATGTTGCAATTATTGTGGGAATCTTTTTTCGCGTGGGGAAAAAGTCGTTGAAGAATATCTCAAATCAATAAACTTAAGATATGAATCCCAATTTAAGTTTGATGAACTACGGGCAGATAATGGGAAGCATAGATTGCGCTTTGATTTTGCGGTATTTAATAATGATAATTCCATTAGATTTCTTATTGAGTATGATGGAAAACAACATTTTCAGGCAGTTGAATATTTTGGCGGACACAAATCTCTTCTTCAGACAAGAAGAAACGACAGAAAAAAAGAGAATTTTTGCAAAAGTAAAAATATACCTCTGGTGAGAATTCCGTATAGTTACAATAATGAGCAAGTTGAAGAATACATAAATAATATAGTTAGCCAAACTATAGCATGACAATACCGAGCCAAGCCATTCGATTGTTAATTCGATTTGGAAGGTGTAACGACTATTCCGTAAGGAAGTAGGTTTACGGTGAAAGTCCGTATTCCGAAGCGCTGAGCATCCAATAACTTAGTTGGATGATGATATAGTCTAGTCCCCATATAAATATGTCGAAAGACAGGGTATAAACGCGGAGCCTCAGATGGCGCAATAGTAAACATTAACAAGGTTATTGATTTAAGGACTCTCAATACGCCGGAATTTAAAAGTGATGGCAAGTCCGAATACATTCTTTCTGTTGACGTTGCTCGATCATCCTCACAAAACAATAACCAAACCTCCATTTCCGTTCTAAAACTTAAGAGAAATAAAGATGGAAAAATATTGAGAATTTGTTTGGTCAACCTCATAAATCTCCCTAATGGATTAAACTTTACTGCTCAAGCAATTGAAGTTAAGCGATTAAAACAAATATATAATGCCCTTGCAGTTATTGTTGACGTAAATGGTGTCGGCGCAGGCTTAAAAGATGAATTACTAAAAGATACTGTTGATCCCATAACAGGAGACAGTTTGGGATGTTGGGATACTATAAATACTGATGATGAACCAGAATCTAGTGATTCGGAAAAGATCGTTTATGCCCTTACTTCTCAAGGTATCAACCATGATATAATAGTTAATTTCATAGATATGGTAGAGAGTAATAAACTACAACTTCTGGTCAAGAACACGGACAATAACTATGATATTAACGACAAAGAACATGTAAAAAGAATCTATCCTCACACTCAAACGGATTTATTACTCGAAGAAATTGCTAACCTGAAACTTAAACAACTATCGAGTGGAAAATACACAGTTGAACAGTTAACGAAGCGTGTAGATAAGGATAGATACAGTTCTTTAAGTATGGGTCTATGGTACATAAAAAATTTTATGGACAGAGTAAAAGAAAAACCTCAAATAAACCCATATGACTTCCTGCTAATGAGAAAACCCAACATTTATTTTAAACGGTAAGGTGGTGATAATTTGAGTGATATACAGTCACAGCAGGAGATAGATGGTAAGCAACTAAAAAATCAGATGTTGGAGACCTTCAAGAAAATTGCTTTGATTAATCTAAATCAAGAAAATGCTTCAAGTCGTGTAGTTGGTCACTACACTAAAGAAGAAATAAAAAAATACTTAAGCAATTTATCGAACTTAGAGAGTCAAAAGAAATTAAGGAAAATTAGTAGGCAGCTTTACTATACCTCGTCTCAATATAGGCGCTTAATTAACTACTACTCCACCCTATTCAACCTTGATTATGTAGTTGAAGGTTATGGAAACAATCCCGAAAAGATCAATATTGATAAATACAGAGAGTCTTATTTCAAACACGTAGACTATATTGAAAAGATGAATATTAAACATGAATTTACAAAGGCAAGGTTAATTGCCTATAGAGATGGTATATTTTTCGGGTATGCAAGAGTCAGCAAGGATGGATTCTTTATTCAGGAAATAAACCCCGATTACTGCAGACTCTCCTTTATAGATCCCTCGACAGGATTATTGGGTTATTCTTTCGATTTTTCAACTATCAATAATTCGACAAATAAAATAGAGATGTATCCTGAAGAGTTTCAAAAGATGTACAAGAAGTTTCAGGATGGCAAGATGCAATCAAATCTCCAAAAGATTCAATCTCCATTCGCCATATGCCTAAAAACAAATTGCGATACATATGCTATTCCCCCATTCGTTTCTCTATTCGAAGATTTATTGGATATTGCTGATTTCAAAGCATTAAATAAAAATAATGAGGAAATTGGTAATTATAAATTACTCTTTCAGAAGATACCTATCAAAACGGATAAGGATGCATCTGCAAACTCATTCTTGATTGACAAAGACTTTGCACAAGTATTTCATGACAACATCGAAGCAAATCTCCCCCCTCAAGTTGGCTTAATGACTTCCCCAATGGATATCGAAGCCATTAACTTTGATCGTGATGCAGTTGACAAGAATAAAGTTGGCCAAGCAACTAGTCAATATTGGAACGAAGCTGGTGTATCGGAACTATTGTTTGGTTCAAGTGCGAATACTAGCACAGGTTTAAAATCCTCTATTATTGCCGATGAGTCGGATGCGTACCTTCTGATCAAAGATATTGAAAGATGGATTAACGAACATTTGAAGCATACTCATGATAGTTCTCACAAATTTAGAGTGAGAATTCTAAAAACCACAGAGCATAATGTGAACAGTTACCGAGATGCAAGGCTTAAAGAAGCTCAATTTGGTATGCCAGTTAAAAATGAAATTATGGCTACTACAGGAGCACAGCCGAGTTCTATCTATCTCAACGCATTTTTGGAGAATGAAGTTCTGCAGCTTACAGATAAGTTGATACCACTTAAGTCTTCACATATTGGCGATACAAACAACGATGAGGGCGGAGCTCCAGAGAAGGACGAAAGTGATTTAACTGATAAGGGAATGCAAACAAAGAATCTTGGTAGTAATGAATCCGAGTAAGGAGTCATATAAGGATGGAATATGGGTAAACCGAAAAAACAAAAGTGGACTGAGGAAGAAAAAGATATTCTTGTTAGAATGTACGGAAAGTTTCCATTAGAACATATTGCCCAACAACTACCCCTATGGAATATCTCTTCTATAAAGACTAAGATTCGCAAGATGAAATTAAATAAAAAAATCTATGTTGATAACTCTTCCCTGCCAGATCTCTTTAAATCTTATAAAGATGTTTTGAACGGCAATCAAATTAAACTCTATTGTGTAGGAATTAAAAGAGAACATCTAATCTTGCTGTTTAAATACTATTTAAGTAAAAACAGTATTCAGACGGATAGAAACTTTTGGATTAATTCTATAATAGGCAGTGTTCTTGAAAAAGCAGGTTTAAAGCAAAGAGTAAAAAAATCATTTAAGGGCTATTATGATTTCATCTCTTGCTGCTATCCGAAATATAAATTTAAAGAGTGGGAATTCAGATGGTTAAATGTTAGCGATGGGTTTTGGGACGACCAGGCCAATAGGATTTCCGCCATTAAATTTGGAATACAAAAGATGTTGTCTGATGGGATTATTAAAAATGAAATTGAAGCATTATCCATATCCAGCTTTCACTTCGAAAAATACTTTCATCAAACACTTATTACTTATCGTGGTTATGGATTTCTATATGAATACTTTAACTTCAATAAAATTAATATTGAAGGTTATGACCGTAGGTATTGTGAGGGTATATTGTTTTCAAGTAAAGAAGAAAAGGACGTATATCTTTTTCTTAAAAATTACTTCCCAAATATAAGAAAATGTAATAGTACAGATAAATTGTATAATTATGATTTCAACGAAAACTATATACCTGATTTTATCGCAGATGATATAGTCATCGAATATTATGGGATGTATAAAAGTAAAAATAATAATATTCATGATATCTATAAAACTTATAAAGAGAAGACATTGAGAAAGCATAGGTTTTATGAGAAATCAAATTATAGATATCTCCCAATATTTAAAGAAGATATGAAGAAAAATGGACATAAATTACTATCAAAAATAATTAGAATTAAAGGAGGTGATAATTTAAATGTCATTTAGAGTAAACACCTCATTTCCTATCGCTTTTGAGAAAGTTAATAATTATCATGACAGCAGATTTACATTTGTAAAAATATACCTTTGCCACGTTGGAGAGAATTTAAACAACAGTTATTTTTCAAAAGAAGTACTCACTAGAATGTCCGATTCTCTAGGACTTATACCTATTCTTGGCTATATATCTAGCGATAATTATAACGGAGACGACTTTAATGGGCATGAGTCTAGAATTATCATTGAAGAAAATGGAATCAAATATGAATATATTGGAAGACCATATGGTGTTATTCTAGAAAATCATAATGCTAGATTTGAAAATAAGTTATGTGATGATGGAGTAACAAGAGAGTTTCTTGTTTGCGATGGTGCCTTGTGGAATAAGTTCACTGATTGTGTTGATATCTTTAATAGAGACGGTGTCAAATCGCAGTCAATGGAACTGGAGCCATCATCAATAAAAGGAGAATACAAAGAAGATAGACTATTTCACTTTAGTCAAGCTAGAGTTGAAGGTGCCTGCATTCTTGGAGAAGGAGTCATTCCAGCTATGACAGGAAGTACTATTGAGAAGTATTCTCTAAACAAAAATTCTATCATCAATGAGTTTTCAAAAATGATGCTTGAACTAAAGTTTTCTTTAACAAAATCAACCTCTTTTGAGGATGATATAAATAACAAAGATACACAAGGAGGAAATAAAGTGGATAAAATCCTTGAAATGCTTGCTCGTTATAGTGTAACCCTTGATGAATTGCAGGCAAAAGGTATTAACCACGAAGACTTCTCTCTTGAAGAACTAGAAGAAAAAGTTAAGTCGGAGTTTGCACAAACAAATGAAGATATTAAATCGGATGATACCGATGAGGATAAACAAACTTTTGCACTAACTGGTTCCCAATTGTTTGAGGAAGTTGCTCGTGAAATTAATACATTTGGAAATGTAGATTTTTATGGTTACGAGTATCCGAGATATGCTCTCGTAGATGTAGATACTGAGAATGGAAAAGTAATCACTCAAGACTACGAAAATTGGTATTTAGTGGGCTTTGATTACAGCATGTCTGGTGACCAAGTAAATATTGACAAAGAGTCCGCCAAAAGATTTAAGGTAAGTTATTCACCAATGGAACTAGAATCTGAAGAGAACTTTTCTACTGAACTATTCAAGAAATTTGCCGAGGAAATTAAGACTAAAGCAGAAGAAAAAATTACTGCTGATTTCCAGGTTAAGTTGGCTGAGAAAGATAATGAACTCTCTGATCAGTCTCAAAAATATAGTGAACTTCAAGAACAGTTTGCTCAAGTGTCTGAGAAGTATGCAGCAAAGATTCAAGAAGAACGAGAGACTAAAGAAGCAGAATTGTTTTCGTCCTTCTCTGCAGAACTAACAGATGAGGAAATGAAAGAAGTAAAAGAGAAAAAGTCAGATTATTCTCTTGATGAACTTCAAGACAAACTTTTTGCTTTGGTTGGTAAAAAGAAAGCCAAGTTTAGTTTAGAGAAACCAGCAGTCATCGACTTAAATACGGATGAAACCAAGAAGAAAAAGCCTGGAAAGTCTTACGATGTTTTATTTGAACAAGAGTAATACATTTTTCAACACACTAATAGTGTGTTTTTTATTTTGCTTAAAATCTAAGGAGGATTATATTAATGGCTATTCGCACAGATAAATTGCAAGCAGTTTATGCAGGCAATATTGAAACAGTTGTTTTTACTAAGGATGTTCAAAACGGTGAGATTTGTGTTCTTGGAAATCAGGCAGGTCGGGAAGCTGTTCAAGCAGCAACTCCTACTGATGTAACCACTGAGGAAATCCTAATCGTTGCTTCACCAGAGATTGTTTATGATCAGTTGAAAGATGATCTTCTTGACTTTGTAAATAAGGCTGGAAGTATGGCTCGCGCCTATCATTTTACAGTGGGAGACATTATTACAGTTACTGATGATGTAATCGATGGAACCTCTGTAGTTAATCAATATCTTGTACCAAAGAACGGAAGTTCGAAACTTACTCCTGCTGCAGACCTGTCTGGAGGAACTCGATTTGCCGCTAAAGTAATTGAAAAAGGCAAACTTTATGGACAACCAGCAACTGCTTTCAGAGTATTGACAGTTTAAAACAATTATTATTCTAGGAGGATACATATAATTATGGAACGCAATATTATTATTGATCTAGCCACAGATCTGGCAAAAGGATCTATTACTAACTATTCTGCTGAAGAGGCTAATGAAAAACTACGTGAAGCCCTAAATAAACTAACAGGTACTGACGGTAAATTCGATGCAAAGAAATTCCGGCGAAACAAAAATGAAGTCTTTGAAATTTTGGAAGAAGTTGTCGATGCTCGTGTTGAAGAAGGTATTAAGAATCAATTTGATCAATTCGTTGATTATCGCAGTGTAGCATTTGGTGATAAACTTCAATTCCGTCCAGAAACGGACGAACTCTTTGAAGTTGCTAAAATTGCTGGTGGTACCAACAATCTTCGTCGTCAGCGCATCCATCAATATGAAACTTATCAAATCGATACTGAATGGAATGGTGTTAAAATCTATGAAGAACTAGAGCGATTCCTATCTGGTCGAATTGACTGGGTAAAATTGATTGATAGAGTTGAGCGCTCTTTTCAGACTGAAATTACTAACGATATTTTCACAGCTATTAAAGCAGCATACAACGGCCTGACTTCCCCTTACAAGGTAACTGGAGCATGGGATGTCGATGAGTTTAATGAGCTGGTAGAACACGTACGGGCTCAAACAGGTATGACACCAATGGTCATTGGTACTCGCCTGGCTGTTCAAAAAGCAATTCCATTGTATGTTTCCGGCGACATGAAAGATCAGCGAAACAAAGACGGGTACTTTAAAATGATTGACGGAATTACTTTTGGTATCATTCCTCAAGCACATAAAATTGGCACTAATGAGTTTGCTATTGATAACAACTTCTTACTTGTACTTCCTAACGGTAATGAAAAGATTGTAAAATTTGTAATGGAAGGCGAAGCAATGATTAAAGAGGTTCTTGGTCAAGAAAATGCTGACGATACGCAAGAATATACCCTTCGCAAGAAGTATGGTGTAGGAGTTGAACGTGCCGCCCATTACGGAGTTTACATTCTCGTATAATTTTAAATAAACATAATAAAACGAAGGGGTTTATGACCCCTTCTTAATCTTTTTGAAGGGAGTAGAGTATTTTGGCAAGATCCATGAGTAATAAAAACGATTCCAAGCAGGAGCAAACTAATAAGCAAGAAACGAAACAGCCAGAAAGAAAGGTCAAGAAAAAGCTAGACGAAAACATGCTTGTGCCTATCGTCAGTAATGTTGATGGTACATTGATTTACAAAGGTGGACGTTCAGGGCAAGTATGGAAGTTTACTCAATACGGCGATGAAGATGTTATGGAACTAAGTGAACTTCGGGCTATGCTTTCCTCTAATCGAGCATTTCTTGAAAAGGGTTGGCTTAAAGTTCTCGATGATGAAGTAATTGAATATCTCAACCTTCAACGTTTTCAGAAGAATGTTATTGATCGTGATGATATCGATTATATCCTTACACAAGATCCTGAACAAATCAAGCAATCCATTAAAGAATCAAGCACCAACACAAAAGCACTTATTTTCAGTTTCGCAAGAGATAAGTTCCTGCAAGGTGAATTAACAGATTATCATACAATTACAGCAATTGAAGAAGGTTTAGGTCAACCACTAAACCCCACAAAATAAGGGGTGTTGTAAGTGACTTCATTTGATGCCATATACGATGTGTTTTTAAGTCAAATTTCTGATCCTGCTTTTATGGAGCAAGATAGTGATGATCAATTAAAGCATAGGTATTTGCTCAATAGCATTCCAAGGTTCAGAAAGTGTAAGAAAGACCTTTCAAAAAGGGATGATTACGGATTCTCCGAAGAACTTACTGATGAAGAGGTTCTTATTTTGGGAACTTTGATGGTTGTTGAATATCTTAATCCATTAATCATTTCAATTGAAAACCTTAAACAATATTTATCTACAAGGGATTTCTCCATGACCTCACAAGCTGCACATCTAAGGGAATTACGAGAACTAAGAGAAATAAAAAGAAAAGACTCAGAGAAATTAATACTGGACTATACATATAACAATAGTGATCTAAGGAAATTAAGATGAGTTACAAGGACAAATACCTGAGACGAGACACATTTTATGGTGACAATATTAGAGAAATTAGAATCCAGGAAACGAAACGTAAACTTGCTCACCTGATGTATGATGTACCCAATTACTTCCGCGTAGAAAAATATGATTCTAAGAAATTGATTGATATTATTATTACAGATGACAGCGACAATCAAGAATTGAAAGGATTTATAGCAAAAATTGATGAAGATCTTTTTGATGGTGACTCATTTTATTGGAATGGTCAATTATGGATGGTTACTCATTATGATGAAATGGGTGAAATCTATAAGAGTGGCAAATTAAGACTCTCCCCTTCTACATTAAAGTGGATCGATGAGTCTGGGACGATTTTTGAATATCCTTTTGCATTTTTGACAGATAATCTATCTAATTTCGGAGTCGCTGAAGGTAGGGTAATATCACTTCTAAATGATCGAAGAAACATTACTATTAAATCAACAGCAGATACCCAATCCTTATCTGTCGGTCAACGGTTCATCTTCGATGAAGCTGCCTGGAAGGTCATATCAATTAATCGCCTAAATCCACTTGTTGAACTTGTTCTTGAATCCGACACAATAGATCCTAATAAAGACAATATGGAGCTTCGAATTGCTAATTATGTTAAACCAAATTACGAAATAATTCTTAATCAAACAAGCATTTCATTAACTATTGGCGAGACATTTCAGCTTAATCCGACCGTTACAAACAATGGAGAACCCATCCCCTCCCCCACCCTGTCATATACTTCTTCAAATTCTGATGTCTGCAGCGTAGATGAAAGTGGATTAGTAACTGCTTTGTCAGATGATACAGCAACTATATCAATTGGCTACATGGATGTCTCAGTGGATATTGATGTGATTGTCGAAACTTCCCCATCCAATAACTACTCAGTTGTAATAAATGGCGATGATGCAATTTATAAATCCCGAACCAAAACCTATTCCTGTATATTTTATGATAATGGGCAACCAGTTTCGTTGAATGGAACATTCAGCATTACTGATGTTAATGGTAACTCAACGACAATGGCAGTCATCGTATCTCAAGGAAATAATGTCTGCACTGTTCGAGGTGATGCAATCGGTACCGTGTTACTGGTCGTTACCGATTCAACTGGCTCAATAACCAACAATAAGAAAATTGTAATTAAATCTGCTTTATAAGGAGGCGAAGCAGTTGACGAGATTAGGGAATCTGGGTACTGATAAGACGACCATTATGTATCGAATAGCTGATTCTGCCGACCTTTGTAAAGCTCTGTACTACACTGAATCCAATTTTCTCGATCAGCCTGATATTGCCGACACTGGTGAACTCTTTTATAACAATATCTTCCCCTTTAGTCGTATTCCTTTATTGGCTGAAACAGGTAAAACCTATCTTACTATGGCCTTCAGGGATTATAAGAAAGTAAATAATTGTTTTAAAAGCGGATATATCTATTTTCATGCATTCACACATGCGAAACTGATAAGAACTGATCACGGCTTTCTTCGATACGACTTTATTGTTTCTGAGATTGATAAGTTAATAAACAACCAAAGAGGGATAGGCATAGGAAAAACAGAGTTTTATAAAATGGATGAGTACTATGTTAACGATCAGTATATGGGCATGTACATTGCCTATAAGTTGTGGGAGTTTGACTAGATGAATATCGATATTAGTGATGTTCAATTAAAAACATTAGCCAACATACCCTATGATTACAGTGGTATCCCTATCAGACCAAAAACAATCAGTGAAATCGTAGCATCATACAAAGATTATAATGAGAGTTTGAGTTTAATTGGGCTCACAACTAAAGATGTGTTCCCCAATATTGCAGAAGCAGATCCGAATGCCTATCTATTGGAAAAGTCACTGGTCGAAGTCTTATTGATTACGCGAAATTTTGACTTCCTTTTAAGTTATCTTTCAGCATTTGAGTATTTTATTGGCACCAGCATAGAGTTATTAACAGACGGAAATGCTTTGAAGATAAATGGTGCTCTCTTTGAATACGAAGAGTTAAATCATATCGCCACCATCTTGAAAATACAAAATTGTGTTATAAGCAAAGACGATGATGACTTTAATCCATTAAATGATAGGGCGAGGAAGTTAAGAGAGAAGATTCTACAGAGACAGAAGAAATTAAAAGAGATTAAGGGTTCAGATGCTGAAAACCAATTGACCTTTCAAGATCTAATATCAATTCTGGCTTCCAATGGAAATGGTATCAGCATTATCAATATATTCTCATTAAACTATTACCAATTCAATGATCAGTTCAATCGAATGAAGATGATAGATGAATACAATGTCAGTATACAAGCACTAATACATGGTGCTGATTCTAAGGATGTTCAACTTAAGCACTGGATTTCTAAGATGAGTTATTAGTCTCATCTTTTTTTGTTTTTGATTATACTTATATTTGGAGGAATTAACTTATGCGTTATGGCTCACGAGAAATTATGGATGTTGTTCTAAAAGATCCTGTTACACTTGAACCTAAAGTTTATCTCGAATCTTTAACAACAAGCTCTATGGAAGTTGCTGGTGCAACCGTGTATGCTCGCGGTGGTAAAGGACATCCAAAACTTATTGGATGGGATTCCGAGAAAGATATCACTATGAACATGGAAGATGCTTTGATTTCTAAAGAATCTCTTGGAGTTCTGACTGGTTCTAAGTTTACTGCTGGTGCTAAACCAGTTCACAAAAAGGAAGTACTAACTGTTGTTGATGATGCAGGTGATTTGATTGTAACTCTCTCAAAGCCTGTAGCAAGTGGAAAGCCAACTTTCTTCTTCAAGACTGATGATGGTACTTCTATTGGAGAAAAGTTAACCGGAACTGCTTCGGGTAATGAAGTTGTGTTTACGGGTACCGGAGTTGCTGCTGGAGACCTTATTATTGCTGACTACTACTATGAGAGTGCAGCATCTGCTAAAAGCATGACCATTTCCTCTGACGTATTTCCTGGAACTTATTTGTTAGAAGGTACTACCATGTGGAGAAATGAACAAGGATATGATGTGGAAGCTCTTTACACAATTCCAAAACTCAAAATCCTCCCTGGATTTACTATTAATATGGCTTCAAGTGGAGATCCACAACCATTCACTTTCACAGCCGAGGTACTTAAAGACTCCAAGTCTACAGCAATGGTTATCATCGATGTTCTAGAAGAGGACTAATTAAATAAAAATAGAGAGACAAGTGTTTTACTGCTTGTCTCTTTTTAGTTCAGTAGGACATTTTATAGAGCACTCTTTTAAAAAGCATGCTGTTGCAAATGTCTTAAATGATTATAAGGGAGATTACTAAAATGACAAAAAAACTTTCTGTTGCAGCCATCAATAAAGCCAATAAGTCACTTGAAATTAAGAAAAAAATTACTGTACTTGGTGAGTATGAGGTTCAAATTGATCAAACGTTTAAAGAATCTAAAATTGATAAGGTGATCTTTGATTATCTGAGTTTGTTTGAGGAAGTAAGTAGAAATGGAAAAGTCGATGAAGACTTTATTCGTGGAACAGGTGCGATTCTTCACACATTGATTCTACGCGAATTCTCAGATGTTCCGATGATTCCAAAGCAAAGAGAACTTGACAAGATTATCCAGGTCGCTACAACTCTTTATGATACCGGAATAATGGAAGAAGTAATGTCCAACTTTGATGAACTAGAGCTCAAGAAAATTTACAGCAAACTAGAAAATACCAGTAAACGTGCTGGTGAAATTCTTGGTGAATTTGCCCTCTCTTCTTCCCTAGCAGAAAGGAGCAATGAAGATGACAACAGCAAAGAACATGAAGGAACTGGAGAAGTTGATCCAACAGAAGATCAGTAAGGCCCTTCAGCAAAATGTTGCTCCTACAGTAAAACGTGTCATGAAAGAAAAGATTGAAGAAGTAGTTTACAGTGTCTATGATCCGACTATGTACGAACGAGATAAAGAACATGGTGGTTTGCTTGATGAGGACAATATGAAGGTAACAATGCTGAACGATACCACTCTCTCAGTTGAGAATGTCAGATCAGATGATGGTCGAAATGTTGCTGAAATCGTGGAGACGGGAGAAGGTTACGAGTTTGAGTTCCCTTATAATGGCATCCCACGACCATTCACTGAGGCTACCAGAGAAGAACTAAGAAGCACCAATGAACATACATATGCTTTTTACCAAGGATTGAAACGGCAAGGATTAGATGTAAAGATTAAATAAAAGAGTTATTTTATCAATACATAAATATAATTATTAAGGAATTGATTTCATGAGTGAAATTGCTGAGAAATTACCTCCCGTGACTCAGGAGGAGTACGATAAATTTCATGAGTTTAATAAAGAAATACTCTCAGAATTTTTAATGCAGGGTCATTTATCTCCGCACACGTTGAAGCAATATGAGTCTGCCCTAAAGATATTTTTCAGATTCGTATATGAAAAGTGTAAGAACCTTCCTTTGCACGAATTAAAGCCTAAACATGCCCTTCTATATCAAAATTATCTCATTGCTCGTGGTATGGCTTCTAACGCTGTAAAACTTAAGCGTTCCGCTGTATCTTCGCTTTGTGGGTACATGGAGATTTATTATGCTGACGAATATCCTCTATTTAGAAACATCTACAACAAAAAGATCCCAAATCCTCCGAAACAGGTTGTTCACGAAAAGAAACCTTTAACCCCTGATGAAATTGAGCATCTTATCTCCACTCTTGAAGATCAGAACGAGTGGCAAATGGCTGCTTACGTTCGATTTAGCTATATATCAGGCTGTAGACGCGCTGAATCTGTTCAGTTGTTAAAAGAAGTAGTTACTTACGATAAGGTTAAAGACCAAAAGTCTGGCGTTGAAAAGAACTATTATTTAACCAACCCCATTCGCTGTAAAGGTCGCGGAGCTGTAGGTAAGATCCGCAAACTACAGTTCGATGAAACCGCAAAGACTGCTATTCAAAAATGGCTGGATTACCGAGGCGAGGATGACTGTCCTTTTGTATTCGTACAAAAGACTAAAGACGGTAAAGTTTCGCAGTTAAACCCAGGAACATTCAACTACTGGTGCAGTGAAATATTCAGCGACATCGTTGGCCGCAGGGTTCACCCCCATCAACTTAGGTCTTCCCGTGCCACCAACTTGGCTATCTACGAAGAGAAAAATGTAGAAGGAATAAAGAGTTTGTTAGGTCATGAGAGTTCTGAAACAACCATGATTTATATCGTTAAAGAAAACGAAGATGAAGTTGACGATCTATTTTAAAGAAATCCATGTTTTATCAAGTTTTTCCGTTAAAAAAACCCTTATAAATAAAGGGGTTTATTTTTTATCCTCACTATTTTTGGAGGTGATTGCAACATGTTCTACTGTCCTAATTTTCGCCTCACTCATATAAAAAATATTATTAAGGAGTGACAAGTAAGAAATGATTAGCATTGGAATTAGAAGTGATATAGGCATTTCAACTGCCAATCAGGAAATTCTACCTGTAATTGATGCAGGGTGGACTTACCCTAGAGGAAAATATTATGAGTTTTCTTTTCTGAATACTCAACCTTGCACAGTGATAGTTAATGGTAAGGATAAAAATGTGCTCGATGCTGACCAGGGATTTCAAATTGACGACAATGATGCTGTGATTAAATCTGTGGTAATTGTTGAGTCTGGAATCAACTATAAGTGGCATGGCAAATATGGGGCGTGACATAGATGAGCGATAGATTATTCCCTAACGAACTTAGAAATCCAAAGAATAATGCCGATCTGTCAGCCAAAATTTCAAAACAAGAACGTTGGATTGAACAAAGAAAAAAAGAGATCATAAATGTGGTCGATTTTGGAGCAATTGGCGATGGGCAAACGGATTGCACACAGGCATTTATAGATGCCATGAACTTAGCAAATTTTAATGCCCAAGTTTATGTCCCTTCTGGTACATTTATTATTAAAGATACAGTTGAGGTCAAAACTAAACGCATCTTTGGTGATGGACCTTACATAAATACAGATACTCCAGGCACTCTAATTAAATTTGTTCCCACTGAATTTACAGACCTTAAAGGTGCTTTTAAAATCGATAAAGGCGGCGATAGCATTGTCGTTGAAAATCTCAGTGTTATTGGAGATATTAATTATACGACTTCGCGGCTAGTTGAGGACGGATTTATAGATAAAGCCATGTTTGAACAAAGTCGGTATGAAATGTTCGCTCCTGGCTGTACTGCTTTTGATGTTACAGGAAAGTCTAAGCCTATTTTTCGTAACGTTCGAACAAAAAGAATTAAAGTTGGTCTACTACTAGATACTGATAATGGACATGTTTCCTCGTACGATTGTTCCTGGTCAGGTTTGATAGGTGTATACTGTAAAAAGAATGCTTGGGATTACTTCTTTCAAGGTGGAGGAATAAACGGTAATTTCTGTGGTATCTTATTAGGGACAACGTTATATACAGGATACTATGGAGGTATTGGGGTTAAGATGCAGAGAGTACATATGGGATTCTCTCCTTTTGGATTCTATCAGTGCATTGATAACCTAACACACTATAATCAAGCTCAGAACGTTGGTGGATTGATTGGAACTTTGGAAACCGTACGCTTTGAGTCTACAGGTGAAGCTGCAATTAAACTATTGCCAAAATCAAAAACCGATAATTTGAAGATAACTGGTTTTGGTATTGGTGTGAACTACAATAACAATTATGCTTTACCAGGTAACCTGCTCCCCTCAGCTGATCGTCAAAAGTATCTAGCATACTTTGGTACAATGGCACCGGAAATAGATATTCGATCAGGTGATGCTGGTGGTCTATTTAAAGCCAAGTTAGGATCGGCATATATTTATAATTTGGAGGGTATTGGTAAGAACGGTACAATCGAAGGACTTTTACCTGAAAATATAGTATGTGATAGTATAGGCTCTAATGTAAATCTCAATCTGTCTTTAGCAACACTGGAACAGAGCGCGAGAACTAAGGTTACAAATCCTTTTGGATATGGTCAAATTGCAGCAAATCCAGAAGAAGAGAAGAATTGGGTAATACAAAGTGGTTTAAGTATTTGGAAACTAACAGATTTAACCGAAGTTCCACCATTCAGCAAAGAAATGATTGACCTATTGGGGAAAAACATTCCAGTAATAAAGTTTGGAGGGGGAACTGCTGGCACTACTTACAATGTTCGGTTAAAACCAAACGGAACTGACCCGTTAACTATTGACGTTGATCGTCCGATTAATTTTGAGTTTTTTGTTTGCTCGCTTGGTCAAACCTCATTCCGTAGCAGTCTCACATTTAGCGGAGCTCCATCCATGTATGATCAAACTCGTTCATTAGTTCCTGGGACTTGGACTCGTATTGTGGGTAGACTTCGCAAACCATCTTCAAATAAATTAACTGGAATAAATATGGGTGTTCGTGGCGAAGGTGTGTATATTGCTGGAGCACAAATAACTTATGATGATTTAGGAAGTTACAGTCCGTATCCACATGTTTTCACAAATGATGCCATAGAAACAAAGGACGGATTAATTCTAACTGATACTGTAACCGGAGCAAGATATAAACTCACTATTGTTAACGGAACCATAACAACAGAGTCAATCAATTAGTAACAAGATCCACCAAAATACAAAGCCTCCTCCCTTTTAATAAATATAATTAATTTTGCATTAAAAATAGATTGCAAAAGCAATTATTTTCCTGATACAATATGTATACATATTAGGATTGGAGGAATAGTTTTGAAGAGGTATGTTGAATTGGATTCACTCAGAGGGATAGCAGCACTTAGTGTAATATTTAGCCACTTTGTATTCGTTATGTCTGAAATTCCAGGCTGGATACAGATGGCAAATATTACACCCCTAAGATTTTTAAAGGGAGGCCATGAAGCTGTAATATTTTTCTTTGTACTTAGTGGATTCGTACTGTCACTCCCCTTTTTAAATCAGAATAAATATAAATATTCTGGCTATATTACTTCAAGAATATTTAGAATCTATGTGCCATACATTTCGGTATTGATTTTATCATTGTTGCTATATTATGCTACATTCTCACCCTCAATGGTTAACAGCCATTGGTGGAGCACTCCTATAACCATAGGTGAATTCTTCCGTCAATTACTTCTGGTTCCAGAGTTCAATGACAGTGCAATTAATCCCGTAGTTTGGTCATTGACTCAAGAAATGAGAATATCAATTGTCTTTCCTCTAATAATATTGGCCGTTGTTAAATTTAGATGGTATATTAACATTTCTTTAGGGATCGTGCTGTCTGCCTTATCACTGGTATTAAATTATCTTTTTCCTAGCTCTTACTTAAATCCAATTTCAACAAACTACTTCTACACCTTGCATTATATCGGTATGTTTATTGTAGGATCACTGTTAGCCTTACACAAAGATAAAATTATAGACCTAATCAAATCTTCATCTAAAGTATCTAAATTTATATTGTTTTTTACAGGGATTATTTTTTATAGCTATAGCGGAGGCTTAGACAAGGTTCTGAAGAAGGTCTTTTCTCCCAATCAAAATTTGCCATGGATGAATCTGATCGCAGATTGGAGTATCACCATAGGAGTCGCATTAATAATAGTTAGCGCACTTTCAATGACCAAATTCTCCAGTTTCCTAAAACTCAAACCTCTAACTTTCCTAGGTGATATTTCTTATTCTTTGTATTTGGTACACGCCGTTATCTTACTTTCATTTATTCATTTGTTCCAAAACACTGTGTCATTATGGCAAATAGAATTATTAGTAATGGTTGTGGTAATTCCTCTGGCTTATCTTAGTTACTTATTTATTGAAATTCCATCTAAAAAACTTGGAAAGAAAATCTCGAATAAATTCAAAAAAGTCCAATTAGAACGTACCATTACACCATCTTCTAATAAGGCTAACATATCTTAATAAAACTATTCTTTCATCAAGTCCTCCCTCCCCTACCCATTAGTTCTTGAAACAGATCGCATCAATATTGGTGCGGTCTTTTTTGCGTACTAACTAAAAACTCAAATGAATGCAGAAGCGATGTTGTGATCGCTTCTTTTTTATTATTTAAAAGGAAGTGAACACATGTCAAATTCAAATCTTTCCATATTAATATCAGCTGAGTTGAATCAGGGATTAGCTCTACGTGATATCAATACAGCAATTAAAGCCCTTGGTAAATCAAAGAATCTTCAAAAATTGAACTTGAAGATTGATGTTGATGACAGTTTTGTAAAATCCATCAACAAGTTTATTGAAGCAACCGGAAAACTAAATGTAGCACTGGCATCACAGAACAAGGTAGTTCAAGAAACAATTACTGAACACCGAAAACTCGATGGAACAATTGAAAGAACAACTGAGCAAATACTAAAGAATGGCGAGATAATCAATAAGACCAGGGTTATCCATGATGCAAATAAGAAGACTATACAAATGGAATCCCAAGGTTATGAGGCTCAAGTTAAAACCCTTCAACAACTCGAAAAGGAGCTTGAAGGCTATGCCCTTGCCAAACAAAAAGCCAATAAAAACGCTCATGGTCAAGTAACTAGTTACACCAATACATATAAGAACGAACTAGGACAATTGATCAATGTTCGTACCAATTCATCTGGAAAAGTTAAAAATTATGATGAAGTAACTAATTACCTCCAGCAACAGAAAGATGCTCTTGCTCAAGAACAAGCAATTAATAAACAGCGAGAGCAGATTGCACAAGAAGAATACAAAATTCGTAAGGCATTGCAAGACAAGACAGAAAAAGAGCAAGCTGCCCACTATAAGGAACTCGAAGCGCTTGATAAAGCCCACTATCAAGCATTGAAAACAAATAAAGAAAGAGAAGAAGCTTTAGAGAAAATGCACTATTTGGCTCTCCAGCAAAATGCTAAACGAGAGCAGCAGTATCTAAAGTCCTTATCGGATACCGAAACCAAAATTGCAGACATCAGAAGAAGATTCGGCAATGATACAAATGTAAGAAGTGGTCTTGGTGACATCGAATCTCAACTAAACCGTTTGAAGTCTACAGGAAGTATAGGAGACTTCAAATCGCAATTTGACAACATCAACTCACAACTAAAACAAGTAGCGGCAAATGCTAAAACAGCAACCAGTCACACACTTGGTTTTAGTGAGGCAATGAAAACAGCAATGACACGCTTTCCAATATGGATGGCATCGGCAACAGCGTTTTATGCGCCGCTTAGAGCGCTTCAGAATGGCATTCAGTATATTTATGATTTAGATACTGCAATGACCAACCTTCAAAAAGTTACAGATAATACTGCAGAAGAATATCGGCAATTTATCACAGAAGCTCAGGGTGTCGCTGACTCCATTGGTGGCCTAACTCTAGATGTTATTAAATCAACTACTGAATGGGCGCGTCTTGGATATACAATAAAACAAGCTAAAGTCCTTGCAGAAGAAACACTCGTTTACCAAAATGTCGGAGATATCAATACTGCTGAAAAGGCGTCTGAAGCACTGATAGCAACAATTAAAGGCTTTGGTGTTGAGGTAGACGCTCAGGGTAAAAATATTCAAAATGTCGTTGATATTTACAACGAGGTTGGTAATAAATTTGCTATTAGTTCAGCAGGTATTGGTGAAGCAATGAGACGTTCTGCTGCAAGTTTAAGTGGTGCAGGTAACACTATTGAACAATCAGTTGCTATGATCACAGCTGCCAATACAACTATTCAAGATCCTGCAAGAGTGGGTAACGCTCTAAAGACTATTTCAATGCGTATCAGGGGTGTTAGTGACGATGGAGAAGATTTAACCAAACTCCTCCCTACTCTTGAAGCGAAATTTAATTCAGTTGGTCTTTCTCTTAAAAAGAATGACAATACATTCAAAAGTACATATGAGATTTTTGAGGACTTATCTACCGTCTGGGATCGTCTTTCGGACTTCCAACAGGCAGAATTTGTTGAGTTAGTAGCTGGTAAGCATCAAGGCAACATTGCCGCATCAATGATTGCTAACTGGAAAGATGCTCAACTTTCTCTGGAGGCTGGTCTTAACTCTTTTGGCAGTGCCGCAAGAGAAAACGAAAAGTATTTAGAATCCATGGAAGGTCGAATCGCAAAATTTAAGAACGCGGCTAATGCTTTCTGGAGTGATAGTATTAGCACAGATTTTCTAAAATCTTTAATTGATTTTGGTACTGCGGCAATTAAGACTCTCGACAACTTAGGAAATACTTTTTTAATTGTTGGTGGCATAATTTTAACGTTTAAGAGTAGAGCTATTACTGGATTAATTAGTGGACTCTCCTCCACTATCACATCTTTATTTGCAACCAGAGCCGCAATTGTTGCAACGGGTAATGCTGCAAATACGACCGCTGTTGCTCTAACGGGAATGCAAAGAGCACTTGGTATTTTCGGTTTATTGGTATCTGTTGGCTCGTTGATCTACTCAGTGTTTAGTCAAACAAAAAGTTCCGTTGATCAAACAACTGAAAGTGTTGAGAATCTAAAAGAGAGTATTACAGATACATCTTATAGCATCTCTCAACTCGAAAGCCTGAATGAGCAATACAAATCGGGTAACAAGTCTCAAGAGGAACTGCTGTCGATTAGAGAACAAATGAGAGATATCATGCCTTCTATCATTAGTCATTATACTGATGAAGGTGAAGCTGTCTATAAAACCAGTCAAGAAATCGACAGATTGATTCAAAAAGAAAAGGAACTTCTCGCAGCAAAACAAGGCAGATTGGCGATGATGGCATCTGAGGCGTTAACACAGCCTACACAGGATATCGTTGACGCTATGGCAGTAGTTGAGCAAGCAAAAGTTGAACAGAAGTTAGCGGAAGCATCCAAAGCTGCTGCTACATATGTAGAGGAATTCCTTAAGAATAATCGAATCACAATAGATCAAGTTTTCGATCTTGAGGATGTCAGTAAATTAGACAAATTCCAAAGTGACATTGAGAAGATTTTTACAGATCGCGGATTAAGTCAGTATGACGCAAATAAATTCTTTGCGGCTATTGATTGGAATGATTCTGATTTTACCAAGTTCGTTGAATTCATCAATAAGAATTTTGCTAGAATTGACGAAACCATTTCTCTTAACAGTGCAAAAATTGATGAAGCCAAGCAGAAGTTCATTTCTAGTTTTGGAGATATCAATCAGGATTTATTAAACTCTCTCTCAAGCGATGACCAGAACCTAAAAAGTATCCTGGATAAAGTTGCTGAAGAGTATGTAAAGTCAGTTAATATTAATAAAGATAATAAAGACTTAATTATTTCAAACTATAGAAAACTTTCAAAAGATATTGCAACTGCAATAACCTCAGAAAAGATTGATTTATCTGAAATTTTTAAAAGTGGCGACTTCACTATCCTTTCAAACGCTTTATCTGGACTTGAGAAACAGTTCCCTCAAATAAGCACTGTTATTACAGACTTCTCAAACAGCACGAAAGAGGCAAACAAAGCAACGGCAGAACTCGCTAACACAGTTGTCACGCTTAAATCTCAATTAGATAACGTTGCCAAATCTAAAACAAACATTCAGTTGCTCAATAAGGCACAGAAGGAACTGAAAGACACTAATCACGTATCAATTGATACAATGATTGAGTTAATCGAGGTTTATGACGACTACATCGATGTGTCTAACGCCAGTAAAGAACAGATTTTAGACTATATTGAGGTTAAGAAACAAGAAGAGATAGCGGTAGTTGATGCTGAAAAAGCGATGGCTAAGGCCTTTATTAATACTGCCCGTGTTGGGCTATTGGCTATGAAGGCGGCTAACTCAGTTAGTCTCATTCCGATTCCAGAGACAACGTTTTTGGCAGCTGAACAGGCAATCGATCAGTTAGAGAAACGTCTTGGTGCATTGGATGCTGCAGCAGAGAGTCTTAAGTACACTGCAGAAGAAAATAATCGTGAACAAGAGAATAGTAATGAGACTTTTTCCGAGACAAATGAGATTCTAACTGAGACCCAAAAGAGATTACGTGCAATTCAAACCGAATTAGACAAACTAAATAACAAGCGAAGTAAAATTAAAAGAGGATCAGCTGAGTATCGTAAATCGCTAATGGAAGAGATTTCGTTACTCAAAGAACAAAAGAAGCTTTATGAAGAAGGTATCGCCAATCCTGAAAAGTTGGTATCAACTAAGATAACAACCACAACAAAGGGAACTGCCCCATCTTCATCTGCTTATGTTCCATCCTCTTCTACAAGTACAAGAACTACCTCTTCAGGTTCTGCTTCGGGAAGATATGCATCAATTATCAATCAGTATGCGACTCAGTTCGGTGTTGACCCTAGATTAATTGCTGCAATCATCCAGACAGAAAGCGGATTTAATGCAAATGCAGTTTCGTCTGCTGGTGCTCAAGGTTTAATGCAGTTGATGCCTAAAACAGCTAGAGGATTAGGTGTAAAGAATAGTTTTGACCCAGAACAAAACATTAAAGGTGGAACATCGCACTTTGCTCGTCTATTGGATAAATATGATGGCGATGTAACTTTAGCACTCTATGCATACAATGCTGGTGAAGGTAACGTAGACAAATGGAAGAAAACTGGACAACTTAACAATATTCCATTTAAAGAAACTAGAAATTATGCTCCAAAAGTATTGGCTGCTTACAATTCAATGGGTGGAACACTATCCACCACTACAAACACCACCACTGCTGCTCCAGTAGTAGCATCGCCAACTGTTACTTCTTCGGGGTCAGCAAAGAATAAAATTACCCTTCCATCTCAAAGTGAACTTGATGAAGCAAAAAACAATGCAATAAATACAGTTAGTCAGTTAGAAAACACAATCTATAGTAAGACAATTGATTTTATCAATGACGTAGTGCTTGAGTCCAATAATAAGCTTGAGAAGTTTGAGAATAATATCTCAAAGTCAGAAACTAAACAATCCAAATATTCCGAGACATCAAAAGAATGGCGAAAAGAAGAAATGTCTCAGATTAGCTATTTAACTAAGCAACAAGACGAGTTACATAATCAAAATGAGAAACTGAGACAACTTGTTAAAGATAAACAAATCACCTCTGGCGAATTTGATAAGTTAATGGAACAGAATAGTCTTAAATGGCTGGAAATTCAGGAACAGAAACAACAGAAGACTTTTGCTCTCTTTTCAAGTTCATTGAATGAGATTGATGAGCAGATTCAATCATATGGAGATAAGATTGCCTTCTCTAATGCAAAATTGTCAACCATGACTGAAGGCACAGAAAAATATAATAAGGAACTGCTCAGTCAGATCCCACTACTAAAACAACAGCAAAACCTTGCACATAAAGAAGCAGAGTTAATTCGTGAACAACTGAAAAAAGAGAAACTAACCATTTCTCAAAAGAAAGAACTTAGCGAACGATTAAATCAATTATCAACTGATTGGTGGGACTATGAAGCATCTATAAAAGGTGTAACATCAGCCCTCAATAATATCGCCTTTGGAAAAATTACAGACATCTTTGATACCCTCAAAGAATCTCTAAATGCTAGAGATGTGTTTGACATTGACGAGTTTGATGACTCGGTTGATGCTATCATAGCTTCACTCGATAAGATTGATGGAGTCCATCTGGAAGGCGTAAAGTTTGTTGATACATCCAATCAGGCTCGTTCTGAATTACAAGATTATGCGAACAGAGTAAAAGATATTGCTAAGCAAGTGAAAACTGCTCTGGATTTTAGTGTTGATTTAAGCAACGTAAATTTCAGTAACCTCTCTTCTCTTGCATCCCAAATCACTTCACAGGTCAATCTTATTGGTAGTTTAAAGAAAGAAATTGATAAATTAAACAATTCAATCAGAGACACTGAATTGCAGTATCGCAGAGAAGAAGATTCCCTTGAAGATTTAATCAAGAATACAGAGAGATCTTATGATGATCAAATTAATAGACAGCAAGAAATTCTGAAAAATTTAGACGAGCAAATAGAAAAAGAAGACAGACTTAAACGACTACAGGAACTTAATGATGAGATCAACAAAGTTAAGAATGACAAACGGTTCTCTTATATCACTGAAACTGGCGAAGAAATTCTAACATACGACAAAGCCCGAGTTGAGGAACTGGAAAAGGAAAAAGACGAACTAGTCAGACAGTATCAACGTGAAGATGTTAAGAAAGCTGTGCAGGATGAAATTGATAGATTACAAAAGCAAAAAGATGAAACTGTTCGCATACTTCAGGAAAAGCTCGAACGAACCAGACAGATTAATCAACAGAGTCTTGAGTCTATGCGACTTTATCAATCAAGTCTTTCTAATCTTTATTCTCAAACCGTGAATGACACTCAGAATAAAATGACAGAATTTCAAATAGCGCTTCAAAAAGGATTGGAAGACGGAACAATTTCCGCTGATGAAGGGACTAAACTCCTACAGTTTGTAGTTGATGGGTGGCAGGCTTCCTCACTCGTTAAATGGGATGTATATATAGGTCAAGTCCGATCCAAGCTTTCTGAATTACAGGCTATTTATAATGAGATGGCTTCACTAGCGGCTGCTATGGCTTCTATGTCCGCTGCTGCAACAAGTGGTGGTGGGTCTTCAGGAACACCATCAGGCTCTTTCAGCAACTCGTCTGGAAGTTTTACAAATTCACCTGGGCCTATCAGAGGAAAAGTCGTTAGCGTAACAAAGAAATATCACACTGGTGGTGTAGTTGGTGAAGAGCCTTTGGCTCCAAACGAACTGCCTGCTATTTTAAAAATGGGTGAATTGGTGCTCACCAAAGAACATCAACAGAAACTAAAAGAAATGGTAACACAGATACCTAAAATGGTTAATACAATTTCCGACTCTTTCAAGAACACCTTAGCAAATATAAACGTAATTAAACCAACATTAACCATGGACTCAGGAACAACGTACACATTCTCAGGGCCAATTACAGTAAAAGCAAACAACCCAATGGAATTCTTTAAAGGTCTTGAAACTCATATCCAATCCAATAGGAAATAACGGAGGGGCATTTCCCCTCCCTCCTATCTTCTAATAATCGAGGTGATCAAATGGCTATAATGGGTTACGATTTTTACGGCATTCACTTTTTTAGGAGTCCTGGAGGTGCACTTAAAAACACATATTATGGGGAACTAAAGAATGGAATATACGATGAGCTTGAGATTAGAGAAGCCACAGACTCATCGGTTTCTACGGGTAGTGAGAAAGGACAATGGGAAGTTGATACTCGTGCAATCTTTAAGTTTAACGGAGACCTTGAGGGCGGTAATATCAACAATAATGGACTTAAGATTGTATCCTTTATGATCAAACGTAGGAGAGCTGATGAACTCACTTCATATACTTTAGCAACAGTCCCTTTTCAGAATAACGTCAAAATCGAGTATATAGACTACACTCAACCAAACACAGATCTAATTTATAGTATTGTGCCTTTGGCAGAAAACATGTTAGATGGTAAGGCTGTGGAGGTTCAGGTTAGATCTGATTTCGTTGGATTCTGGGTTGTTGACAAAGACACTAATCAAGTACTGGGATTTGATAAAGCAATTGGGTCAATTGAAAATGTTGAAACACAACTTAATCAAGGGAGAACGATAATTGAAACATTAAGCA
Organism: Paenibacillus sp. QJM3NY_38; assembly: GCF_056173265.1. NCBI lineage: Bacteria > Bacillati > Bacillota > Bacilli > Caryophanales > Paenibacillaceae > Paenibacillus > Paenibacillus sp. QJM3NY_38. The sequence continues at coordinate 2,889,301 of NZ_CM149665.1, read as the reverse complement.
AGTATCCATCTGTTTATTATTCAGATAAGAATTACGAGACGTTCTCTCTCTCTACGGTAATAATTCCTGAAGAGTTTAGTCGTTCAGGATTAGATTATCAAAAGATTCTCCAAAACTTTATACATAATCATAAACCTTTCCTAGTTAAGTCTTCTGATGGAAGAATGTTTGTGTGCGATATTAGTAATCCAAGATCCTCTACCCCAATGAACACTTGGACTGGACATGATTATACTGTCATCACATTCGATTTCATGGAAATTGGAACTTATGAGGATTACATAAGAGGAGCCATCTAATGATACCATGCTCTCAGGAATTTCTAGACGCAATGAAATCACCAGTCAAACAAGTGTACCTAAAGTTTGAATTCTACGATTCAAAAATGAATTATATAAATGAATATACTAAACAGATTGTAGAAAGCGATCTAGGTTCAATATCAGTAGATTACTCAAGGCCTATCCGCAGAAATTTTACATTCTCTCTACTAAATAAAAATAATGAATTCTCTTTTGGTGAGAGGAATCTAATTTGGATAGACAAAAGAGTAAAAGTTTTTATCGGGCTTAAATTAAGAAACGGTAATATAGAGTATATTCCACAAGGGGTATTCATCCTAACAGAACCGGAAGACAACCACACAATGGACGGGAAAACGACTGTTATCAACGGTCAAGACAAGATGTACCTTTACACCGATAAGCGAGGAAAATTCAAATACCAAACAACCATAGAAGTTGGCGCAAATATAGCTACTGCAATAAAGACACTTGCTGCTAAAGTGGGTGAAACACAGTTTAACTTTGATACAGTTACTGAAACTGTTCCATACACTCTCACCTATGAACCAAACGACAGCCTGTATGATGCCATTTCAGAATTAGCTTTATTGGCAAAATGTGAAATTTACTATGATGTATTTGGCTTTCTAAGACTAAAGAAAATTGACTTGAATGACTTTGATTCACAGCCTATAACATGGACATATAGATACAACGATCCTAACGAAAAATTCTATGCTGGCAACATCAGAAAAATGGATGAATCAAATCTGGCCAATCGTGTTTTTGTATGCGGTGGGTCTTCCCAAACAGCAACTTGTAGTTATGAATTGGTTGTTACGGAATCCAAGCCCTATTGGAAGGATAGTCCATACACTATAGAAAAGATAGGTGACATTCTCTACTATCATAATAACGGAAATCCAGACCCATTATTAAAAACGAAGGAAGAATGCTTCTGGAGGGCCAAATACGAGTTAAAGGGTCGATTGGGTTACTCGGAACAATTGTCATTATCTATCAGCCCAAATTTTCTTCATGATGTTTATGACATTATCCAAATCATTGACCCTGAAAACAGTGTTGAAGGAAAGTTCTTGATCAAGAATTTCTCCTTACCTCTGAGACCTGAATTAATGAATGTTGAATGTGTAAAGCATAGAAAAGTAATTGATAATTGGGATTTCATTGAAATGGAGGCTCAATAATTGCATAACTCTAACTCACAAGACTATATCTACAAATTACTATCCGAAATAGTTCGCACAGAGATTAGAAATTTAGGCCTACTTAATGGAGATTGGCATCTCGGGAAGGTTGACTCTGTAATTAGTAATAAAATGCTTAACGTATTAATTGATGGTTCTTCTACACCACAACCAGTTCCTTGTAATCCCGATATTAATTTCTCCCCTCAAGACAACGTAATTGTGGTCTATATCAATGGAAATTCAAAGGACAAATTTGTCCTATGCAAACGTGCGGTTTAAGGAAGTGGACAAATGGCAATTCAAAAGCCTTTTAATATAAACATTCGCGGTCAAACTCTGGATGGTAATGACCCCACCCCTGTTACTTGGCAAGTCTCAGGAGATATTAGTGTTGCATTTCAAGTAACGGTCTATCGCAACTCGGATAATCAAACAGTCTACAATAGTGGAAAGTTAACATCTTATGCACAAAACCATATAATTCCTTCTGGCTCAATACAAAATGGACTGGAATATAAAATTGATGTAACGATATGGAATCAACAAGGTGCTTCAGCTACATCTGACAGAGAGATCTTCCAAACTTCAAGTAAGCCAACAGTTGTTATGAATCCTGTAGACACAGTCAATTCTCCCTCTTATGTATTTGCTGCAACCTATAGTCAACCTGAGAACATTCCAATTCGATCTTGGGTTATGTACTTATATGACGTTAATAAAACAAAGATATATCAGTCCACAATAAGCACTGACCCAAACATTAGCTTGTTGATTGAAAATCTACAGAGTGGAACAACTTATTATATAGAAACGCAAGCAACAAGCGCAAAAGGATTAGTTAATACATCTGGTTTGATGCAGTTTAAGGTTCAATATCAGCAACCAGACATCAAAGTTAATCTAACTGCTGAGAATGTTGATAATGCTGGAATTAAAATATCATGGAACACAATTCAGATTATTGGTAAAACCAAAAATCCACCTATTTTTATAGATGGAGAATACATAGATTTAAGAAATGATGTATTTGATTTCTCAGAGGGATTCAGTTTACAAGATGATTTTACAATCAAAATTTGGATGAAAGACATCAAAAGTGATGTGGATCTATTTTTCTTAAAGAGCGAAACCGGAACATTGTCACTCCAATACTGGAGTCGAGATAATTGCTTCCACGTGTTCAAAGATGTATATGGGTATCGTTCACATAATGTTAGTCCAAAAGTTGTAGGTACGAATTTGTTTGTTTGTATTCAACAGATTTTTTGTGACATGAATATATTTGCAGAGGTGATCTAATGGCATATTTTTCCAACTTTCCATCTGATATTGATTCGTTTACTTTCAAAACCGAAATTCTTGCTTCTGACGTACCAGCTATTCATCGATTCCAAGAGTTAAAACTTAAAGAAAATCGAACTCCAGCCGAGGAACAAGAATTAGGGCATCTAACTAATCAATTACGCTCCAAACTCATGTCTGCGGACGAATGGAATAAATTCGCAGATGCCCTTGTTAATATGGAAGTTTTCATACGAGACAAAGTGGTGGTCACTATTGACCAGCATAGAGATGCTGCTTTGCAAGCAATTGACCAAAAGACCAACAATGTTATTCAGTACCTGGATGGTACAACTGCTGGCCAATTACGTAATGATATTGGCATCATGGGCGATTTAACAACCACTGCTAAAGGGTCTTTGGTTCAAGCAATAAATGAAGTAAATAGTGAAGTAAAAAACATTCCAGATGCTTCACTCACCGAAAAAGGTTTAGTTCTTCTATCCAATGCAACAGATGGAACTAGAGAGAATGTGGCATCAACTGAAAAGGCGCTTAAAACCGCATTTGATCAGGGTACTGCTGGATTGACAGCTGCACAAAATGCATTAAATAAAATTAATGAAATTGAATCTAAACTATTATGGGGGGCGCTATAAATGCCAGATGTAAGCAAAAGATTAGGTAAGGGTACGTTTGGAACCGCGAGCGCGACTATATATACTGTACCATTCAATACGACCACTTTTATTAAAGCTGTTACCCTATGTAACAAAACAACCACTGATACAACAGTTACATTGACTTTAGCTGGTACTGAAGTTATTTTTCGACACGTAATTAAGGCGAATGATACGATTACTATTCCATTTCTTGATCAGATTTTGCAAGCCGGAGAGACGATAACGGGATACGCTGGAGCGTCGGGAAGTGTTAATTACTATATTAGCGGTCGTGAGGTGACGCCGTAATGCCCGTGTTGGATATTTACTCGCTGGATAACTTTAAATTAGACGGCCAAGGTGGATCTGCTATTTTCAAATCAGCAACAGGTTCTCTGACCGCCCAAAAAACAGACAATTACCCATATCAAGTCACGAATTTAGCGTTCAAACCTATGTTAATTGTGATTCAAATTTATTTGAGAATTGGTGGAGGCTATACAGCTTCGTCTAGAGGATATATAGCTGCCGATGCCTTTGGTTTCCTAAGTGACCCTGCGACTATTAATTATAACAATTCCAATGATGGAACTAGTGGTTCAAGTTCTACGGCGATTTCAACCGCCCTATTCGAAAACAATTCTGTTACTTTTACACTCAGCCACAAACTCGATTATGCGACTAACATTCCTTATGTAGTTTATGGAATTTAAAGGGAGATGTTAAAAATGGATCTAGGTCGAAAAATTTACTGGGATAGTATTACAGGGGGAATTATCATTGATCGGAGAGAGATGGGAGGTGCGGTAAGAGAATCTACAGTTGAAGAGGACTTTCAAACATTTATAAAATTGGCTGAAAGAACTCCAGAAACAGTGCTCGGGATATTATTGGACCATGGTAAATACTCACAAGATTTTGATGAAAGTGTTTCGTACAGTATTGTAGAAATATCAGAGCAGGTTGTAGGTATCACAACATTAATCGGTGATAAACATTACGATCTTAAATTTGAGTACCGTGATCCGAACAATCCAGAAGTACCACAAGAGCCAGTAAAACCATTAACACAAGAGATCGACGAGCTAAAACAGGCAGACATTGAAAATAAGCAAGCAATTGCCGAATTAACGATGATGATTGCGGCTCCAACAGCATGAGAGGAGGTGACCAAATATGGCATTTACAAAAGACAGTGGATTAGTTAAGGTTTGGGTTAGCCTGGTAATGGGTGGAACTTACACATTAGACCAAGTACCGCAATTGTACAATCTTAAGCCAGTTGTAACTGAAGTAGTAAACGGAACGGCATAAAAATAAAAATATTGATAAAAGAGACATTTTATTAAAACTATGTGTTCAAAAAAGCCTTATTTTATAAGGGTTTTTGAAATCATCAAATTATAAAAAATATAGAATTTTTGTTAGAGGGCTCTTCATTTGAGGAGTCCTTTTTATTTTGACTATTGGAGGCAATTCAGTGTATGAATCTACACTTTTCAAATTTTTTGTTTACACCTTAGGAGGCTCGGCAATAACATTTCTTTTTGGAGGTTGGAATCAATCTTTGACAGCTCTTGCCATCTTTGTGGTTGTGGATTATGTAACAGGCATTGCTGCTGCTTATTATGAGGGCAGAAAGAACCCTGGCGATAACACTAAGGGATTGAATTCAAATAAGGGATTCTGGGGAATTTTCAAAAAATTCTTAATGTTTATAGTTATTGCCTTACTCTTTCAAGTCGATAAACTCCTTGGTCTCAATGGGCATCTAAGCTTGATGGTTGGTGGGGTGTGGTTTTATTTGGGGAACGAACTTATCAGTGTCGCAGAGAATCTGGCAAGATTGGATGTCCCATTGCCCTCTCAAATCAAAACTGCAATTACAGCAATGAAAAGTAAGGGTGAAGATAAATCTAATCAAAAATAAAAGGATGATATTTTCTTAAAAGCCCCTACTAGAAGCAATTGCGAAAGTATCATCCCACAAAGATTATAGCATGCATGATGAGTGATGGATATAGCTATTTAGTCTCCCCTACCCTTTTTTATCCTGACTAATAAAATCAATAACTATCTTAAAACAGTTCTCCAATATGGAAACTGTTTTTGTTTATTTAAGGAGTGTTAGAAATATCTAAACCACTAGATGCAGTTAGCGGAATATATAAAATTGAAAACAAAATAAACAATAAGATCTATATTGGAAGCAGTATTAACATAAGACGAAGATGGAATGAACACAAAAGAGATTTAAGAAAACAATCTCATGATAACAAACATCTCCAAAATTCCTGGAATAAATACGGAGCAAGCAAGTTTAAGTTTGAAGTACTAGAGGTAGTTGAAGACAAGACAAAACTCCTCGAAAGGGAGCAATATTATCTAGATGCAATGAAATCGTATGACAAAAAGATTGGGTTCAACATTAATATTTCATCATCTCCAGGCCGCTTGGGAAGAAAACACACACAAGAAACTAAAAATAAAATTGGCGACGCTCACAGAGGGAAAAAATATTCAGAAGAAGTAAAAATAAGGATGAAAAAAGCCCAACAAAATAGAGCTAAATACTATATTGTAAGTGAAGATACGAAAAGGAAGATTAGTATAAGCTCAAAAGGCAGACGTCATACAGAAAAATCCAAAAGAGCCATTGGTGACAGTCGAAGAGGATCAAAAAATGCGATGTCTGCTTTGAACGAAGCGCAAGTTACTGAAATTAAACTTTTGCTTAAACTATCTAATCTTACAGAATCGGATATCGCAAATCTATATTGTGTGTCTTTTCAAACAATTAATAATATTAAAAGAAAACTTGTTTGGACTCATGTTACTATTTCTGACGAAGATAGATTGGATATACATTTAATTCAAACTGTCGAGCAAATCAATAGCAATAAGAAGAAGCCAGTGATTGGTGTACAGGAATATATATTAATTAAAGAATACTTAAAAAAGGGTTATAGAAATTCAGAGATCGTAAATATAACAGGGATTAAAAATAAACGTATCAGTGAGATTCGACATGGAATTATAACAAAAAAATTAAAACGAGATTTAGAGATATACTATTCAAACCCAGAAGAAAAAAATAAATATGACATCACATTCCAAGAACAGTAATAGAAAGGAATATGCGCAATGTCCTTCAAAATGAAATACAACATTATACCAAAATATTTAACCCCAAACACAAAACGCAGATCGGGCATCAAAGCACACAAAATTAAGTTTATTGTTGCTCATGATACAGGCAATAAGGGTTCTACTGCACTAAACAATATAAATTATTATGAGAATTCTAAAAATGAACAATCGGCATCTGCTCACCTTTTTGTTGATGATAAATACATCTTTGAATGCATTCCCGCACTCACGGGCACACCTGAGAAAGCTTGGCATGTCCTTTATAACAAACAAAAAGATAATGAAATGTTTGGTTGTGATGCTAATGATGCAGCAATCGGAGTTGAGTACTGTTACGGCTCTAATATAAATTCTAATGAGGCATATAAGCGTTACATATGGGTCATGGCATACATATGTTATAAGTTCAACCTTGACCCCAAGAAGTCGATTGTAGGACATTTCATACTTGACCCAGGTCGAAAATCAGATCCAAGATCGGGTTTATTGGACAGCCAAAGAACATACGAACAAATGTTAAAAGATGTTGTTACTGAATATGAAGATTGCCTAACCAATAACATTAAAGAGGATGATGAACCTATGACTCAATCTGAAAAACAAGAGTTTGAAAAACTACAACAGACAGTTAAAAATCTAAAGAATGAACTTGACGCACTAACCAACAGTAAAGATGTTCTTAAGAAAGGTATTCAAGAACAAGGAGCATCCATTAAGAATGTAAAGGAGCGCGTTGAATCGTTGGAAGGCAAACATGCAATGAACATTCCTACCTATGCCAAAGAAGCTGTTGAGGCTCTTACTAATCTTAAAGATCAGTGTGGTAACCCTGTTGTTAACACTCCTGAAGGTCGTAGTGCTGATTTCTACTCGCTTGTAACTGTTTTGTATCGTGCTGGTGTATTCAAATAAATATAATTAGGAGGACATTATGAACGATCTACATATTATTCTTATTGTTCTTGCAGCGGCGGTTGCAGGTTTATTTGTCGTACCTGCATTGAAAAAGCGTAACATCATCAATAAAGAAACAATGGAGCAAGTGTCTGATACATTTGACTTTGTTCGCTTGGTTCTTGATGTGGTTAATGTAAAAGGCATTGATAAGAACAAAGCGAACTTCGCTCTTGATGTTGCCGATGAAGTGGTTACACATGTTGGTAAGTTGTATCAGGCAGACAGTAAGGAAGAGAAACTGTCACTTTCATTAGAAATTACCGATAGTATTTTGAAGAAAATGGACGTAACTCCTAGTGAATCAGAGCTCAAATTGATGAAAATTATCGTTGAACAAAGCATTGAGCACTCAGAGAAAACGAAGACTGAATAAAAAGCAAAGCCCCTCTTAAGGATAAATTCCTTTTGAGGGGCTTTTTTTCACGAAATTATGCTTTCACTTTTATCTCCATTTTCCACTGCTGAAACCATATCATTCGGAAGGATCAGCATTAGATCCTGTTTAGATAATTTAGTATGCCTACTCATTAATCTAACAGCCTGATGTCGAATGGATTTTTCAATTAGGTTGCGGACAAGACGAGCATTGCTAAATATAGGTTCACTTATTTTCTCATCAAGTAAAATTTCTCTGAGTTTTCTGCTTGCTGCTTCGCTCAAAGTGTATTCACGTTCTTTAACCATCTTATTAGCAATAAGGATGAGTTCATCAACATCATAATCGCGGAAGTCTATTTTAATAGGAAAGCGAGATGGTAAACCGGTGTTTGTCTCCATAAAGTCAATCATCTCATCGGGGTATCCAGCAAGAATTATTATAAGATCATCCTTCTTGTCTTCCATTACTTTAACAAGACAATCAATTGCCTCTTTACCAAAGTCTTTTTCCCCTCCACGGGCTAGACTATAGGCTTCATCAATAAAAAGTACTCCACCCATCGCTTTTTTAACTAATTCTCTTGTCTTTTGTGCTGTATGGCCGATATATTCCCCAACCAAATCAGCGCGTTCCACTTCGATAAGGTGACCTTTACTTAGTAATCCCATTTTCTGAAACAGTTTGGCAACGAGTCGAGCAACTGTTGTCTTCCCTGTTCCTGGGTTCCCTTTAAATAACATATGAAATGACTGAGCACCAACCTTTAAGCCCACTTCACTTCTCAATTTCTCGATTTGAAGAAAAGCATAAATTTCATAAATCAGATCTTTAACCTTCTCCAAACCAATCATTGAATTCAACTCATGAAATATTTGGTTAATTGATTCATTCTGCTCTGTCTGCTTAGCCGATTCCTTTATCTGCTCCTTAATAAATTCCTTTTCCTCTTCTTGGTTTTTAAATGTAATGTTCATTCGGGAATCGTTAATCGTTATTTGTCTAAGGCTCCCGCCCAAAGAAATCACCTCGCAATAGCAAAGTATGTACTTGCTCATATTCCTCAAGGTGGGCCACTTTTGCATATTGCCTCTGAGACGTTCTATAAGGCCTCACAATCAATTTTATAACATATGTGGGGCTAACGAGTATCATCCTCATTACCTTCCCTTAAAACCTGTCTAGAAAAGGCTGGACTAAAGCCGTACTTTTTATATATCTCATTGAAAGATAAATTATGTCTAAAGTGTAATTCGTAAATTAACGGATACACCTTCTTCCTTTTTAGAGCTGCCCTTTGTTGGGTAGATAACCTGGGAACATTGTGTTTATTAAATAATTGTTTAATGCTCCACCAATCTATACCTAAATGTTTACCTATCTCCTCAAATGACATCAGTTCATCTTGATAAAGATGAATCATTTTCTCAAGATGCTCTTCATAAGAGTCTGGTTTTGATTTAAATTCTTTACCGCCCCACTTGGGCTTACCTAATTCGATTGAATCAAACACATGAAAATCTAAACCATCGCCTTGACCAGCGTATCGATCGCTTCCTTGCCAAAATCCTTCTCGCCACCGCGCGCCAAACTGTAAGCCTCGTCGATGAACAGGATCCCTCCAAGCGCTTTTTTAACCAGCTCTCTGGTCTTTTGTGCCGTGTGACCGATATATTCACCTACGAGGTCCGCCCGTTCCACTTCGACCAGATGACCCTTATTAAGCACGCCCATCTTCTGAAACAGCTTTGCCACGATACGGGCGACTGTTGTTTTCCCTGTTCCGGGATTTCCTTTAAAAATCATATGGTACACATGACCGCCGCTTAATAAGCCTGCTTCCGAACGCATCTGGGCCACTTGAAGCAAAGCATAGATTTCAAATACCAGGTCTTTGATTTGTTCAAGACCTACCAGTTGATCCAGCTCTTTCTGTATTTCCTGGAATAGACTGTGCTGGGAAACAGGGTTTGGCGAAGGGGCCGGTTCGCGTTCCGGAACCGCACTGCTGATGAGTGGAGGTTCCGCGCTGCGGAGCACGACATTAATCTGCCTGGATGGCCGTCCTTCAGATCGGCCGTTAGCGGCCGTTACACGCCCGTTCATTGCTCCTCACCTCTTTATCCAAAGGGCTGACTATCTATTCCAATGTATTCTATTTACAGCCTGCTTATTAGAAGTTTCGTCCTCATAGGACACCCATGGCGATCAACAGCCGATCGGCCGTCCATTTCGTATAAGCCAGCACTTCCCTAGACTTGTGTTTGGCCATCGGCAAAACGGTAGATTCCGTCAGCGATATAGAAGGACGATCATAACCAAGGGTAGTCGCAACCTCCATCGCCCTCGTCCCGTGATAGTCATGGGTTATTATAATGGCGGTCTTCCACCCATGCTCCTCCATTATTGCTTGGCTGAAGAGCAAATTCTCGTAAGTGCTCGTAGCTTCGTTCTCCAGGAAGATTTGTTCCTCGGGTACGCCCGCGTCGACCAAGAAATTTCTCATTCCTTCGGCTTCGGTAAATGGATACCCGGGCTTATCAAGGCCGCCTGAAACGATGAAGGTATCAAAACGGCCTGCATGGTATTCAACCAGTGCATGCTCAAGCCGTTCGCGAAGCCCAGGACTTGGCTGATCTCCCCACATGGAAGCACCCAAGATGATGCCGACATCCGCTCTTTCCGACGGACTGCTGACGGCGCTTTCGATCTTCCAATATGCATAACCTGACCATAGCACTCCAAGAACAACGAGAGAGAGCAGGGTAATCATCCCTCTCCGATACCATGCTCTCTTCTTGGTGCCTGCTCGTGGCAGACTCTTATGTATTTCCTGACGCATTATTTCTTCCTCCTGAACTCTCCGTTATGAAATAACTGGTCGCGATGCTTCAGAGACATCATAAAGTAAGGGAATTCATGCGCGTCGATGGCCCGAAGCAGATTCCGTGCGGTCACCTTGGCAAGCCTGTAATCATCCCGGGTAATGTCATTCCGCCCTAAGGCATCCTCAAGCTCATCTTCATCCAGCAGGAACACTTCACCATTTTTGACGACAACAACGTCCAAATACAGATCATCAAACCAAGGCACACCCTGATCCGTTACCCCTTGTTTCTTGCAAATATCGATGTACCATTGAACAATATTTCGTTTGTCATCAAACATGGCTGTCACGATGAAATGGCTGTCCTTCGGATAATACTGCAGCCATGAATAGCCTTTGTCCGCGATTCGGTAAGTATGACGGCCATACGTCTTCCACAACGGTTCTTTCAGGCCATATATGGTATATAACGTGAGATACCCTGTAAATTGCTCACATTCCACATACCGGGAAGTGAAGTGCCGGCGGGTGATACGGCGCCAATTCGCCCGATCTCCGAATTTACGTTTCATGGAACTTTTCCTCCCCATTCGTATTCCCAGCTTACCACATTTGGGTTTCACACTCAAAACAAAGAAGCCTCCGCAATCATGCGGAGGCTTTCAAAATCATTATGGACTGTCCTGGGACTCGTCAGATCCGTCAACCGGATCCGACGGCTCCACAATGGTTCCCGGTACCGTAGGAATATTGCCCGAATCGGTGTCGGTTCCTCCGGTGCCTGTGTCGCCATTATTAGATCCATCTCCTGAGCCATCCGATCCATCGCCAGGAATTTGACCATCTTGGCCATTCCCGGCTCCGTTTCCATTGTCAGGAGGATTCGTTCCATTACCATTACCGTTACCATTCCCATTTCCGTTGCCATTGCCTGGGCCTTCACCATTCCCTTTGCCTGGCTCGCCATTGCCGTTTCCGTTCCCGTTGCCATCATTTCCAGGAGGGAACTCATTGCCTGCTCCGTTGTCACCTTCATCAACCGGAGGCGGTTCCTGGGTGTCTCCCGGATCGGGTTCCAGATCCTCAGGCGGCAATTCCTCGGACACAGCCACGATTTGTAAAAGGTTCGAAGGTTCCGACTCATCGCCGGTAGATGGATCGAAGGCCGTCACGTAATAATCGTAAGTCAATCCTTCCATCGCACTCATATCCTCTATAGCGGTTCCTCCCAAGGAATCGAGAATGCGGGTGTATTCCGATTCCGACGTTTCCTTACGGTACACGCGGTATTGAATGTTGCCGTGAACCGGATTCCAGCTCAGTGATACAGTCTGAGTCTCCCCATTATAGGAGCCCGTCAAACCGCTGACTGCAGTTAATGTCGTTTCTTCTACAGGCGGCTGTACCGGCTCGGTACTCGGGAAGCTCTTGGCTTCATATCCCTGAACTGCCTTCTCCATCACTTTGCCCCATAGGGAAGCCGAAATCGAACTGCTTCGTTTAAGCAGATGCTGCCGGTCAGGGTTGTCATAACCCATCCATACAGCTGCCGTTAACTCCGGCGTATATCCGACAAACCATACGTCGCGGTTCGAGCTGACGCCCTTATAGCCGCTCTGCGTGGTCCCGGTCTTACCGGCTACCGGACGGCTGATCCGAGCATTTCTACCCGTTCCGTCCTCTACGACGCGCTTCATCATGTCCGTCATTTGCGAAGCCGTCGAAGCGCTCATTACGCGCTTCCCTTTGCTGCCTTTATTCTCAAACACAACCTTGCCTTTGTTATCTTTAATCTGTTTGATCGCAAAAGCCTCTTTAAATTCTCCGCCATTGGCAAAGGCGCTGAAAGCTTGTGCCATCTCAAATGTGTTCGTACCTGTATCCATTCCACCGAGGGCCAGGGATAAGTTCGCGTCGCCTTCGGTCATCTTGATGCCGAGACTCTGAGCAAACTCAAATCCGGCTTTTACGCCGATTTGGTTCAACAGCCATACGGCCGGAATGTTCTCGGAACGCTGAATCGCTTCCGGCATGCCAATGGTCTCCGAGTAACCGTGCAGGTTGTTCGGACAGTAATTGCTGCCAAAACATTGCTTTTTATTACTCAATCTGGAGTCCTTCGTAAACTTCCCGGATTCCAGCGCCGGTGCATACGATACAATCGGCTTCAAGGCGGATCCCGGCTGACGACGGCTGTCGGTAGCCCGGCTGAACCCGCCGCGCGTATATTCCCGTCCACCGGACATGGCTACGATACCGCCGGTTTCCTGGTTTATGATGACCATAGAACCTTCAACCGGCACGTCGTCCGGACTTTCTTCAAAGTTTTCCGGATTCTTGAACTCTTCTTCCATTGCCGTCTGGGCATTCACGTCCATCGTGGTGTAAATCTGATAACCGCCGATGTTAACGTCGTCCTCGGTAAGGCCCCACTTCTCTTCGGCTTCTTCCATGACATAATCGATAAACGCTGTATACTTCTGCTGTCTTTCAGGCGGTGTATAAGCATAGTCCACTTTCTTGGCTTCCGCCGCCTCTTCGGCAGTGATATACCCCTGCTGCTCCATCAAGGTCAATACGACCGCGCGCCGCTCTTTGGAGAGGTCTGGATTCTTAAGCGGATTATATCGGGACGGCCCTTTCGGCATCGCCGCAAGTGTCGCCATTTCCCATAGCTTCAGATCATTCAGATCCGACTTGCCGAAATAACGCTCAGATGCGGCTTTAATGCCGTAATAAGGTCCCCCGAAGTTAATCCGGTTTAAATACATCTCGATAATTTCCTGTTTGCTGTGCTGACGCTCAAGCGCCAGCGCGATCGACATTTCCGTCGCCTTGCGGAAGAATGTTTTGTCCCTGGTCAGGAATATATTCTTCGCCAGCTGCTGCGTGATCGTACTTCCGCCTTCGACCATGGAACGGGCCATGATATCCTTTACAGCTGCGCGGCCGATCGACCACATATCCACGCCGTTGTGCTCCATGAATCGTTTATCTTCTGTTGCAATAAATGCTTGGATCAATTTCTCCGGAATATCCTCGTACTTCACGGGATCACTCTTCTGGAGGGATAGTTCGCCCATCAGCGCGCCATTACGGTCATATACCTTGGAAGTACCGTATGCGGTCAGCTTATCCTGATTCTGCTCCAGCAGCTTTTCACCGCTGATCAGGATGAACAAATAACCTGCAAGCGCACAGAAGATCGCAATGACGGCGGTGAAAAACAACGCCCATGCGATTCGCTTTCCCTTGCCCTTTTTCTTCTTCGCATTCGGTTTCGTGGTTTTGGATGTCTTCGAGTTGTCTTTGTTTTTATTCAACCGTGACATCTGATTATCTTTTCCAGCCATTTGTCCCCCTCCTTACTCCCTTGCGGGATCAAGCCTTCTGACTATAGGTCATGCCTCGGAAAGAAAAGAACAACCTTCTCAGGTTGCTCTCTGCACTCCTTATAAGCTAAACGAATTATAAACCAAAAAGTTTCAAATTAATCAGTTGACGGTATGATTCTGCTCTTTATAAAACCATTCTAAAATCTATTGATCGCTGCTGTTATCCTGCATCAGGGACACATTACGCTGCGGCATGAACGTGGAGATAGCATGCTTGTACACCATTTGCTGACGGCCGTCGCTGTCAATCACGATGGTAAAATTGTCAAAAGCTTTGATCGTTCCACGGATCTGAAAGCCGTTTGTAAGGTATACCGTGGCCGGAATGTTCTCTTTGCGCAGTTGGTTCAAGAACGTGTCTTGGATGTTAATGGACTTGTTCATTAGCCGTACCCCCAATGGTTCATTTAGATTGTTTTGAAAATATATTCAAGATTTCAGTGAAACTTTCCTGCTATTATAGCACGGATTTTTTGATAGTTTGCAGAAAAATTTCCCGAGTCGGTGACGTCTACCCACTCGATGTCCTTCATGTGGCGAAACCAAGATAACTGCCGCTTAGCGAAACGGCGTGTATCGCGCTTGAGCAGCACGACGGCCTCCTCGTAGCTGAATTCTCCGCTAAGGTATGAAACGATTTCCTTATAACCCAGCCCTTGCATGGATACAAGTCCCGGAGCGAATCCTTTGTCCATGAGCGCCGCCACCTCATCAACAAGTCCCTGGCTCAGCATAAGATCAATTCGCTCTTCAATACGGTTATATAGCATTTGCCTGTCCATTGTCAAACCGACCAAGCATAAGTCATAGGGAGATTGCTTGGTTTGGGGCGCCAGCTGGGCCGAAAGTGGGATGCCGGTCATATGGTATACTTCCAAAGCACGAACGACCCGACGTAGGTCATTAGGGTGAAGCCGTTCGGCCGTTTCAGGATCAACCTCTGCCAATTTTTGATGAAGAGCCTCGGCTCCGTGTTCATTGGCATAGCGGAACTGCTCTTCCCTAAAAACTTCATCCGCTCCGGTCTCGCTAAACTGATAGCCGTAGCACACTGACTCCACATAAAGGCCGGTTCCGCCAACAATGAACGGAAGTTTTCCCCGCTGCGTGATCTCCGTAATGAGCCTTTGGCTTTGCTCTTGAAATTCGGCTACCGAATAGGGGTGATCGGGCTCGTGAATGTCAATGAGATGGTGGGGGACGCCTTCCATTTCTTCGACAGAAATTTTGGCTGTTCCGATATCCATTCCCCGGTATACCTGCATCGAATCGCCGGAGATAATCTCACATCCGAATTCCTTCGCAATTTCAATGCTCATTTTGGTTTTACCTACAGCTGTCGGTCCAATAAGAACGAGCAGTTTCGGTTTGGTTTCATCTATCAATGGAAATCACTCCGTACGTTATTTTCGATTTTCCCCGTTCAGGCAATGTAAAGCCAAGCCGTTCAAACTCTCCGCTGGATCGCGCTTCCTTCATGACAACGGTTTTGCGCGCGACCCTAACCGCTTCCCTCACACTTTCCATTTCCAGCGGCTCCCCGTTTGCATAATGTCTCAAAGGATGGATGGAAGCCGATTCGGCGATCGGTTCGCGGAACATCGGATCAAAATAAACAATGTCTACGCTCCGATCCGGCAGCGACTTCAAATAATCCAGGTAATGGCTGTGTCTGACCTCGATTCGCCTCATCGCCTGATCACTGGCCTCCAGATGGCTTTCATAGGTCCGAAGCCCTTCTTTCAGCAGCGCATACAAGGGAAGTGAGCTTTCCAGAGCAGTGATCCGACTGTTCGGGCCGCCCTTGCCCGAAAATACCAGGGAGTCGGCTCCAAGCCCCGCCGTACAATCCAGTACGGAATCCCCTTCCTCCATTCCGGAAGCCTCCAGCATAGGATCGGGTTTTCCGCTCAGTACGCGTTTCAATCGGACAAACCCCATACTCGGATGAAATTCCATGACCGAGCCGTCCGTTCCGCTTAGACGTACATGTCCGTTCAGTACGACCAACACGTCGTCATCTCCGAACCTGCGTGCTAATTTTCGCAATGAATGACCGCCGCGCTGGACATAACGGCAGCCGGTTTCCCGGGCTAAACTTATCGCGCGCTCCACAATGTCCGGCGCTTCCGCTTCTCCAGTTGTTATAATCATGAAGGTCCTCCTTGCTGTTACATAACGCGCTTAAACATTTTCTCCAAATCATAAGTCGAGAACGAAACCACAATCGGTCGTCCATGCGGACATGTGTATGGCTGCCGGCAGGCGCCCAAACGCTGTATCAACGTCATCGCCTCCTGCTCCGTCAGCTTCTGATTGGCTTTGATGGAAGCCTTGCAGGAACACATGATCGACGAGGTTTCTCTCAGCTTGGCGATATCGATATTGCGTTCGCTCAGCACCCATTCAGCCATCTCTTCGATAATGGCCTTCTCGTCGCCCTTGGGGAACCAGAACGGATGGGAACGCACCAGGAAGGTATGACCGCCAAAAAACTCCATATACACACCAACCTTCTCAAACCAGTGCAGCCGTTCCTTCACCTTCTCCGATTCCGAGGGCGTAAATTCCAGCGTAATCGGCAGCAGCAGCTCCTGGGATGCGTCTGCCGGGTTGCCAAACTGTTCGTAGTAATACTCGTAGTTAATCCGCTCATGCGCGGCATGCTGATCAATCAGGTACAGCCCGGTATCATTCTGCGCTATGAGATAAGTGCCGTGATGCTGGCCGATAAGCGTGAGCTCCGGAAATGGCGGGATCTCAGGAGCCGGTCCTGAGGCGGCCTGCAGCCACTCTTTCGTTACGGCAGGAATTCCAGCATTCCCCCTGGTCTCATTGCGGTATTCACTGCGGTAAGAAGAAGCTGCTGCCGTTTCCCGCATTTGCGAGGTGGCAGATGTACCTGCTGCTCCGGACCCATACGCGCGTTTGATATCCGGCTCAGACTGGGTGAAGACCTGCCCCTCCGGCCATTTCGATGCAGGCGGCACCCTGAGAGGCATGTTTCCGCCAATTGAAGGCTCGCCGCTTCCTGGGATTGCGATTTCCCGTTCATTGCCGCTGCCGTTCGCCGAGGCATGGCCTTGCGCAGGAGAAAATTGCAGCTGTTCCTGGATATAGGCGTTGTCGCTTTTACCAATATTTTGTTTGGCCGGGCGTGGAATCAGGATTTCCTGCTGCAGCACCTTGCGAATTTCTTCCTCTACCAAAGCGAACAGCTCTTGCTCTTTACTGAACCGCACCTCCAGTTTGGATGGATGCACATTCACATCAATCAATGAGGGGTGCATGGACAGTTGAATGACAACGAGCGGAAACCGGTTGATTGGCAGCAGCGTATGATAACCTCTCAAAATCGCCTGCATTAAACCGTAGTTCCGAATATACCTCCCATTGATGATCAGCGACATGCCGTTACGGTTGGCCCGGGTATAATCCGGGCGGCTGATATATCCGCTTAGCGTGTAGTCCATATTCTCCGCTTCAAACGGCAGCATCGCTTTGGCCGATTGGGTACCGTATATGGCCGCAATGACCTGAAGGGCATCGCCGTTGCCCAGCGTCTGCAGCAGCGAGTTTCCATTGTGCCTGAGCGTAAAGGCAATATCCGGCCGGGAAAGGGCCAGACGATACATATAGTCGGATATATGCCCCAGCTCGGTTTGGATCGTTTTCATATATTTCAGCCTTGCCGGCGTATTGAAGAACAATTCCTTCACGAGAAAATCCGTTCCTCGGGGTGCAGCCGTTTCTTCGTTCACGCGCAGATGACCGCCTTCGATTTCGATCACCCGTCCGCGGCCATCCTGAGCATTGGACGTAACCAGACGCACCTTGGATACGGCCGCGATGGATGGCAGGGCTTCGCCCCTGAATCCAAGGCTGGTGATTTGAAACAGATCGCGGCCTTCAGCGATTTTGCTTGTCGCATGGCGGTAAAAAGCCGTCTCGCAATCCTCCGGATCAATGCCGGCGCCGTTATCCGTTACGCGAATGCTGTCCAGTCCGCCTTCTTCGACCGTTACGTCAATCTTGGTGCTCCCGGCATCAATGGCGTTCTCGACTAGCTCCTTCACAACGGAGGCAGGCCGCTCCACCACCTCACCGGCAGCAATCTGGTTTGCAATATGCTCGTCCAAAATCCGAATAATCCCCATCGTTCCTACCTCCGTTTCATTTCATTCCCATGCTAAAATCACATATCCTTCGCTTGAAGCTTCAGGTCATTCAGGAATTGCATGGCCTGAAGCGGCGTCATATTCATCACGTCTACGCCTTTAACGGCAGCAATGAGGCTCTTGACGGCAGGATCTTGAGAAGCTTCCTGCGCCATGGAATGCTGATCCTTGCCAGGCTTAACACTCGGTTCAGGCACTTCCTCCTCGCCAAAAATGGAGAGCTGCACCACGCCGCCCTTCCGGTCGGCACCGCTCAAGCTTTCGGTATACAGCATCTTATTATCACGATGCTCATAGACAGCTTCCGGTCCGCTTCGTCTCTCATCGGAAGGAGCTGCGGCAGCTGGCTGCTCGCGCTGCATCACAATCCCTTGCTCCGATGCCACCGCGGCCAGCGAGGCCATCTCCAGGCCCTGCAGGAGCCCATAGGCGCGGTCAATGATGCTGCCGGGCAAACCTGCCAATCTCGCACAGTAAATGCCGTAGCTGCTGTCAGCCGCGCCAGGGATCAGCTTGCGGAGGAAATGCACTTTGTCTCCGCTTTCCTGAACCGCCATGGAATAGTTTTTGAGACCGCCAAGGCTTTCCTGAAGATGGGCGAGCTCATGGAAATGCGTGGATACCAATGCCTTACAGCCGATATGGTCATGCACATACTCAATCACGGCTTGGGCAATCGCCATGCCTTCACTCGTTGACGTACCGCGTCCCAGCTCATCAATAATAATCAGACTGCGGGGCGTTGCTTTTTCCGTCATGA
Organism: Paenibacillus sp. QJM3NY_38; assembly: GCF_056173265.1. Classification (NCBI taxonomy): domain Bacteria; kingdom Bacillati; phylum Bacillota; class Bacilli; order Caryophanales; family Paenibacillaceae; genus Paenibacillus; species Paenibacillus sp. QJM3NY_38. The sequence continues at coordinate 2,870,220 of NZ_CM149665.1, read as the reverse complement.
CCTGAATATCCGCCATTTCCACCATAAAAGTGCTCTGGCCGCCGATCAGATCGTCTGCCGCTCCGATGCGGGTAAAGATACGGTCCACCAGCGGGATAACCGCGCGCTCTGCCGGAACAAAGCAGCCCATCTGGGCCAAAATCGATAACAAGGCAACCTGGCGCATGTATGTGCTTTTTCCAGCCATATTCGGACCGGTAATCAGCAGGATCGAGGAGCCGTCCTTGCGTAAATCCGTCCCGTTCGCGATAAACGATGAATCCTTCATGACGGCTTCCACGACAGGGTGGCGACCGCCTTCAACGATATAATCATAACCTTCGCTCAGTTCCGGCTTCACGAACCGGTATTCCGCGCTGACCGCGGCCAGGGATTGATAGACGTCAATCTCGGCAATGCGCTCCGCGAGCTTTTGGAGCCGGCTCACTTGGGTATTCAGCTTGTCCCTGAGCTCGGTAAAGAGAGCGTACTCCAGATCCACCATCTTCTCCTGTGCCTCAAGGATCAATCCTTCCTTCTCCTTCAGCTCGGGCGTGACATAACGCTCCGCGTTCGCCAGCGTCTGTTTGCGCTCATACCGGCCTTCCGGCAGGGACGAAAGATTGGACTTCGTCACCTCGATATAATAGCCGAACACCTTGTTGTAACCGATCTTCAGCGACTTGATCCCCGTAGCGGCGCGTTCCTTGGCTTCCAGCTCGGCGATCCAGCGTTTGCCGCTGGTGCTCGCTTCACGAAACTCATCCAGCCGCTCGTGATAGCCCGGCTTGATGATGCCTCCGTCACGCACGGATACCGGCGGTTCGTCAACAATCGCATTCTCGATCAGTTCGCACAGATCGTCGCAAATATCCGTATCCTGAGCCACCCGGCGCAGCGTCTCGGAAGCAGACTGGGCACACAGCTCTTTTAAGGAAGGAATTTGTCTTAATGACAGCTTGAGTGCGTTCAAATCCCGTCCGTTCGCGCTGCCGAACGCGATCCGGCCGACCAACCGCTCCAGATCGTATATCTCTTTAAGCGCCATCCGCAAATCTTCACGCAGTATGTACTGGTTATACAAATGCTCAACAGCCTCCAGCCGCTCTTCAATCCGGCTGCGGGACAGCAGAGGTTTATCGATTCTCCGCCGCAGGAGTCTGGCTCCCATCGAGGTTTCCGTGCGATCCAGAAGCCACAGGAGCGAACCTTTCTTCGAACGCTCACGAACCGTCTCAACCAGCTCCAGGTTGCGTCTGGTGAACGGATCCAGAACCATGTATTGTCCCGGTTCATAGGAAGCAATCTGCGTCAGCTGCCCCAGCGACCGCTTCTGCATCTCGCTTAAATACGAGATCAGCAGGGATATGCAGGCTCTTCGCTCCTCTTCCAGGCGGGCCCAAGCCGGCTCACCGAACTGGGTGCGTACCAATGCGTCCTCCCTACGATCCCATGCCGTATAAACGATGTTGCGGCTGCCTGGAAGCGCCTGAGATGAAATGATATCAAGCAGCGCTGCATCCCCAATAATCTCGGAAGGCTCATAGAGGCCAATCTCATCCCGCAGCCATTCCTCCGAAGATGGAACTGACGTCACATAAAGCTCCCCGGTTGACAGATCGCATGCAGATAAAGACATCAAGCCGCCCGTTTCCGTGACACACACCATGTAATTGTTCGACTTGTCGTGCACAACCTTGCCGTCCATGATGGTCCCCGGCGTCACGACCCGAACGATTTCCCGCCGCACCATGCCTTTGGTGACTGAAGCATCCTCCATCTGTTCGCAGATGGCGACTTTGTACCCCTTCTCAATCAACCGCTGAATATAACCCTCCGCGGAATGATAAGGGACTCCGCACATCGGTATTTTCTCTGCACCGCCGCCTTCGCGGCCGGTCAGCGTAATCTCCAATTCCTTCGATGCAAGGATCGCATCATCAAAAAACATTTCGTAAAAATCGCCTAGGCGGAAAAAAAGAAACGCATCGCGCGCTTGTTCTTTGACCTTCAAATATTGTTCAATCATCGGCGTATATTTAGCCATGACGTACCTCCATTACCTTCTAGCTTGACCTCCATTATAACAGAAATTGACCGCAAGGCATTACGGTTTAACGTGCGCGTTCAAAAAGGTCGGTTTTCAGCACCGAGAAGGTTGGATGAAGCTAGGGAGTGAGGAGCGGAGCGTACGTAGTTTGTACGTGAGCACCGGAAGGCCCGGCTGAATTCAAGATTCGATGCCGAGTTGCTTCTTGATTCACTTCGTGATCAAAATCGGACTTTTTGAACAACCTCTTAAACGGGAATATTCCACAGTGGCCTGATATCTCTGCTTTCATCCCAAGCCCGCCCCGCTTCCATGTGAGCAAGCGCCAGTTCGATTTCGCGGGCAAAGTCCGAATATTCCGGCAGCGCTGATAAATCCCTGTGCCAGCCTGCGATACATTCTTTAAGCACGGACTTGTCGCCTTCATAATAGGCGCGATGGTAACGCTCCGTATTGAATGGCCTCGCCAGCAAACGATCGCTGTATCGAGCTGCCAGGTAGGCAACATACAATGACACCTTCGCGACAAGCGGGGAAACGAGAAAGCTGGGAAGCGTACGGTATTCAAACCCGCCATACGGCTGCCTCCGAAAATCCCCCAGGAACCCATAACGGGGTCTGCGAGAACGCCCCTTGGGGTCTTCGAGCAGCGCCAGCGGCAGAGCCAGATAATTATCCAGCGTCTGAAGAAGAGACAGGGAGAGCGGTACTCCGCTGAAATGAATATGACCGCCTAGCGGGAAATCACCATAAGGCAGGGCTCCTGCCCTCCATGTCAGTGAATGATCGGCAATCAGGCTCTGGGCTTGACGCAGAGCTTTTTGCATTTCAATCATTAACGCCTTCGGATTCGCTCTCGGTAACGGCCTGAGCTCGGCAATGGGGTAAATAACCTCACCCCGAAAACGAACGGCGTCACTGCCGACCGACCCGCCGTGCTCCATAAATTCGGATGCAAACACAATCTCCCCGTTATCCTTCATCAGCACAAACTCGGGATCCATCCCCATGAGCAGCGGCGCAGCCAAAGGGGATTCACCGTCTTCGTTATGCGCGTGAAAACCTGCCGCCGGCACCCCCTTCGCACTCATAACGGTTTTACTCCGGCCCGCTTTCATGCGGATGTCCTCGACTACATATCTTCGCCCTGGCCGGGCATTGATGATAACCTCTCCTTCATCCACACCCAGCGTATACAGCGACCGCAGGGCCGCTTTCTCCAATCGCCGATGCAGGCCATCCTCATACCTCCCGTTCTCGGGGTCAGGCTCAAACATGACTTCACTGCCGCCGAGCTGATAGGAGCGGATTGAGACTGCGGACAGCTGCTCAACATGAACCGCGTACCTGGCCGTGTAATGCTTTTCCTCAACCGAGCCCAAGCCCAGAAGGGACGGTATCCCGGATCTGGACAGACGCGCTTGCGCGAGAAGCACAGCAGCTCCCTTCAAGGGTACATATTCTTTTACAGCAGCTGGTTTTACTTTAAATTGAGCCATCTCCTAGTCCCCCTGTAAAAAAAATAAAAAAGAGGGCATCCGCCCTCCGCAAAGCTGCCCTCACTGCATATGCTAAGATTAGAATCATTCCTACAGGAGGGTTATCTTACAGTTCATCCTCCAGACCTTCGTAATCAAGGTCTTCGTAATCATCGACTTCGTCTCCCAGGACGTAATCGAATTCTTTGTCCTCGTAGTCGCCATGATGATGGCTGCATACTTTGACAACGACCTTGGTTTCGGCAATCAGCTCCACCGCGTACTCTCTCTCTACCCGCAGAATGACACTCGTGCCATTCGAGGATACGCTGGCCTCAACGCAGCTCGGCTCCTGTGTCGCTTCTGCCGACACTTCCACCGTGGATGCACGATGCTTCGGATCCAGATAGGAAAGAGGCACGCGTTCTACATACGATACCGTTTCTTTCGCCACATCGGTCTGTGAATTTTTGTCATAGGAATACCAGATGTTAACATCGTAAGTACCAATAACTTCAATTCCGTCTCCGGCGGCAACCGCCTCGTATTGATGGTTTATAATCCAAGCCCCCAAAATACTGGTCGGATTATTAGGCGGAGTCACGGTATGTGTTACGGTAGAGAATTTACGACCCTTGCCGCAGATCGCCTTCGTGATGATTTCTCTACATTGGTGTTTATGACTCAATGACATCTTCGAACCTCCTCCATACAATCATTCCATACATGTGTATGCAAGACATGGGCGAATGTTGAATGAAGTGGTCCAAATAAATTCATATGATGCTAAAAATATCAGATTTTTTTTTGCAAATCCCAGAGCTATACGGCCGAATCCGCGCGCTTCTGCGGTTTTTTTGCCGTGGGCGCCTTATACTTCTTAGAAATATTCAAATAGTATTCCAGCTCATGGCATAGCTGCAGGATCGCGGACCGGACCTCGAATTCTTCGCGGGTCGTCGGCAGTTCCATCTCCTTGAACCTGTCCTCCAGCTCAATCAGCAGTCCTTCGGACTTGCCCGTATACCCTTCGGCAACGACATCCTTGCTTAATTGATCGAATATTTCAGCCGTCAGCACACCGTGAGGAAGCCGCTCGTACACCTGGGATATTTGATGCATCATGCTCTGGATATTCTCCATCTGTTCCTTCCGCATATAAAAATAGATGTTCCAGGAGCCGTCCGGATGAATCATCTGGTTCTCCGATGCCCGCTTCGCTTCCTCAATTCCTTTCTCAATCTGCCGGTTGGCCTCAATCAGCTCTTTACCGTCCCATATATGTTCAGGATCCCGAAGCGTAAGCGAGAAGTGACGGAAAATGACGGAGAAGAGCCCGTCCACCTTCTGGCGGATCTCCATCATCGCTCCCTCGCTGTTCGGCATATAAACCAGGTTCACAAGCATGGCCGATCCGAGACCGATAATCAACAGTTCGATTTGGGTGAGCAAAATGTCCATACCAATCTCTTCCCCCTGGAACACCCGAAACACCACGACCGAACTGGTTACGATGCCTTCCTTGAAGTTCGCCTTTGAAATCGCGGGAAAGGCAAGCAATATGTATAGAGCCAATACCCAATAATGAAATCCGAGAAAATAAAATAGAATACACGCCAGCACCAGACCCAGCAATGAAGCGAACAATCTGGACGATATGGAGCGCACACTCCGTTTTCGCGTGACGTCAACGCCAAGTATAGCAAGAAGACCGGCGGACGTAGCCCCCGGTATGTTCAAGGCATCTGTAATTAAGATGGCAAGCAGGCTTGCCGCAGCCGTTTTGATGACACGAAATCCCATATGATGAAGAGCCTCCAGGCGAGTTGATGATGACTATATATGTTTCCTTATGTGACCACATATATAAGGTATCTTCATCCTAGCTTATTTTTATGCCATAAACAACCATGCCTGGGGGCAATAGACCAAGCCCATTAACGATGAGTCAGCAATTTCCTTTCTATATATACCACCATTTGATACATGGCTGTTGCCACGACGGCGATAATGAGCAGACTCGACAGCACAAGCGTGAAATTGAATACCTGAAACCCGTACATAATCAAGTAACCGAGACCCGATTGGGCGACCAGAAATTCGCCGACGATGACGCCGACCCACGCCATGCCCACATTGACCTTGAGCGTTGATACGATCGCCGGATACGAAGCTGGCAAAATAACCCGCTGAAACACCTGGCGCTTGGTTCCGCCGAACGTCCGGACGACCTTGATCAGATTGGAATCCACCTCATGAAAACTGTTGTATACAACAAGCGTGGTCACGATGACCGTGATGGATAACGTAGTGACAACAATAGCCGTAAAACCTGCGCCAAACATCACGATAAATATCGGACCCAGCGCTACTTTCGGCATACTGTTGAACACAACCATATAGGGATCCAGAACCTTGTTAAGAAACGGTGACCACCAGATGAATACGGCGAGCAGCGTGCCTACCAGCGTACCAAGCAGAAATCCGACAACCGTCTCCCCTACCGTGATCCCCAAGTGCCCCCATAACTCGCCGCTGATCATATTCCCCCATATGTTGGCAAAAATTTTGGTCGGATAGCTGAAGAGCAGCACGTCTATCCATTTGAATCTCCCCGCCGCTTCCCACCAGATAAAGAATAGCAGCAGCATGCTAAGCTGGACGGTCAGCACGCGTCTGCGTAAACTTTTCTTGCGCTTCATGTGTTTTACATAAATATCCTGGAGCCAGCCCTTCGAAGAAGAAGCATGAGGCTCATCCCTTGATGTCATAGGCTTCACTCCTTCCCGATCGTTTGCATTTCGCCCCAGATCTCATGAAACAATTCGTTGAACCCCGGCTCCTTACGAGCATAAAAAGGCTGTACCTGACGTATGTTCTCAGGAATATTGAACATTCGGTGAATCCTCCCCGGGTTGCGGTTCAGGAGAATGACCCGATCGCTCATCGCAATGGCTTCGGACAAATCATGGGTCACCAGGATGGCGGTCTTCCCGCGCTCCTTCAAGGTGTCCACGATCAGATCCTCAAGCTGCAGCTTCGTCTGATAATCCAGTGCGGAGAAAGGTTCATCCAGCAATAGCAGGCCCGGATCCGTCGCCAAGGTCCTTACAAGCGCAACCCGCTGTCTCATTCCGCCTGACAGCTGGGCGGGATAGAGGTTGCCGCTGTCCCCAAGGCCCATCTCCTTGAGCAAACTCTGAACGATACCGCGACTTTCCGGATTCAACCGCTCCGTCAGTTCCAAGCCGATCAAGGCGTTATCCATAATGGTGCGCCAAGGAAATAAATAGTCCTGCTGCAGCATGTACCCGACCGCCGGCGACGGCCCGGTTACCGGTTTGCCATTCACATAGGCGGCTCCTTTGGATGGCTGCAGCAAGCCGGCAATGACAGACAAAATCGTTGTCTTGCCGCAGCCGCTAGGCCCAACCAGGCTGATGAACTCCCCCGGTTCCACCTTCAATTGAATCCCTTCCACAGCCAGAGAGGCTTCCCGATCCGTGACATATACGTGAGCGATATCATTCAATTCAACTACCGGTACCATTGGTGCTCTCTCCCTTCGTTCTATGGATTAGGCTAATTCATCATTTGGCTTGTTTCGCTTTCTCGGCAAAGCTGTTGTTGACGATTCTTTCAGGCGCTACCCGTTCTTTCAGTTCCCCGGCCTGCTCCATCACGTCCAGCAGATTGTTCCATTCCGCCTCGTCCACGATCGGATCGGTCGCATAGCTGCCCTGCTCCTTGTAGCGTTTAACGGAAGACACTACGATGTCGCGGTCGCTATCCTTAAAATAAGGCATGATCGCATCCGCGATATCTTCCGGGCTGCTCGCATCCACCCATTGCTGTGCCTTGTAAAGGGCATTCGTAAACTTCTGCACCGTGGCATCGTTTTTGTCGATAAAGCTCTGTTTTGTCATGAATACGGTATATGGCAGTCGTCCGCTTTCAACGCCAAAGGAAGCGACCACCTTGCCTCGGCCTTCTTTTTCAAAGATGGAGGCCTGCGGCTCAAAGAGCTGAACAAATTCACCGGTGCCGGAAGCATAAGCAGAGGCGATATTTGCAAAATCGATATTCTGAATCAGTTCCAGGTCCGCATGCGGATCGATTCCTTTTTTACGGAGCGTAAACTCGCCTGCCATCTGCGGCATTCCGCCCTTACGCTGACCGAGGAATACTTTACCCTTCAGGTTGTTCCAGTCAAAAGCGCCCGCATCCCTGGCCATCAAAAATGTCCCGTCTGTCTGCGTCACCTGTCCGAAGTTAATGACCGGATCTTCAGAGCCCTGTTGATACACGTAAATCGAAGTTTCCGAGCCGACAAGTGCCACATCGATGGCTCCCGACAGCAGGGCCGTCATCGTTTTGTCTCCGCCAGGGGTCGTCTGCAGCTCGACATCAAGCCCCTCTTCCTTAAAAAATCCTTTTTCCAATGCGACATACTGCGGCGCATAGAAGATCGAGCGCGTCACTTCGCCAATCTTGACCTTCGTAGCCGATCCGCCGCCACCGCACCCGGCAAGCGCCACTCCGCAAACAAGCAGCATGGTTAACGCCAGCCCCCACCATTTTTGACGCTTCATCGTAACCCTCCATTCCCATTGACCCTTTGTTTCTTTTCAGCATATGCATGTGCCTGCCCAAAGGTTAAACGCCTGATAGATATGCTGGGGGCTGTGTTTGATTGGCAATATGGATATTTGGAAACAAATAACATATCCCTAATCCAAGATTACTCGGAACCACGAATCATAACAAAAACGTCTATTAACGCATTTTCACAGAAGACAGACCGTGTTTAGAGGAAGTTTTCTAGCGAGAAAAGGATGGAAGCCCTCGAAGGTGTATACTGTCTTAATACAAAAAAAAACGCAGCCACTTGGGCTGCGTTTATAATGTGGATCAAAGTTTGTAAATCTCTTTATACTTCTCTTCGAGATAATCGGCCAGATAGTCCGGATTCAGTTCTTCTCCGGTGACGCGCAAGATGATCTCGGACGGCTTCTCGCTCTTTCCGTACTTGTAAACCTTGTCCGTCAGCCATTCCTTGATCGGAGCCAGGTTCCCCTCTTCGATGAGCTGGTCGAGATTCGGCAGTTCTTTGCGCATCGTGTAAAGGAACTGAGCCGCATACATATTGCCGAGGGAATACGAAGCGAAATACCCGAAATCGCCGCCGGACCAGTGAACGTCCTGCAGGACGCCCATTCCGTCATTTGGCGGCATAATGCCGAGATATTCTTTATACTTCGCGTTCCAGGTCTCCGGCAGCTCCTTCACGGCCAAACCTTCGTTAAAGAGTTTCTTCTCGATCTCATAACGAATGATGATATGCAGGTTATAAGTAAGCTCATCCGCCTCAATTCGAATGAGAGAATTCTCTACCTTGTTCGCGGCCAAATAGAAATCCTCGATGTCCACGCCCTTCAATTGTTCAGGGAAATGCTGCTGCAGATCTGCAAAATAACGGCGCCAGAACGGACGGCTGCGACCAATCATATTTTCCCACAGACGGGATTGAGATTCATGGATGCCCATGGAGGTACCACCGGAGAGCGGCGTACCCGCAAGCTCCTTATCGATATTTTGCTCGTAAAGGGCATGCCCTCCCTCATGCAAAGAGCTGAATACCGCACTTAGCACATCATCCGGAAGATACATGGTCGTGATGCGCACGTCACCCGGGTTCAAGCCTGTCGCAAATGGATGCACGCTTTCGTCCAAACGTCCGGCTTCAAAGTCGTAGCCCATCTGCTCCAGCAGGAACAAACTGAATTTCTCCTGCTGTTCTTTCGGGAACAGCTGCTTCAAGAAATCCGTTCTTGGCTTGAAGGACGATTTCTGGATCGCATGAACCAGCGGTACCAGACGCGCTTTCAGGCGGTCGAAGATAGCATCCACCTTTTCCACCGTTAAATCTGGCTCATACATATCAAGGAGTGTGTCGTATCTGGTGTTTTTCACGCCCCAATAATCAATAAACTCTTGCTTGAACGCAACGATCTTCGTTAAGTAAGGTTCGAAACCTTCAAAATCGCTGTTCTTCTTCGCCTCCTCCCACTTCGTCTCCGATTGAGCGGCGAGAATGGAGTACTCCTGGAAGCGTTCAGGCGGGATGGATTTGCTCTGATCGTACACCTTTCGCACTTCCGCAATCATGCGGCGTTTGCGATCATCCAGCTGCTGCGCCTGTTTCGGCTCCGCAAAAAATGATAACAGCTGTCCCATCTCTTCCGATATTTGCAGTTTAAACGCCTCTGTGGATAAAACCCCGATCGTTTCCGAACGAATTTCGGTTCCCTTGCGTGGAGCACCTGTCCGTAAATCCCAATGAAGTAGGCCAATAGCTTCGTAATAACTCATAATTTTGCGAACCAATCGATCAAATTGTTCCCATTGTGGTAAATGTTGTACTGCCATTCCGGCACACCTTCTTTTTTTATAATAGGATTCTTCTATACTCTATTGATGATACGTTTTACAAGGTATATAATCAACTTCCAGAAAGAATAAATAACAATATACATATAAAGGAGTGTCATGAGGCCGTGAATATTCAACTCACCCGGCAAGCCGAGCTGAAGCTGAAGGACAAGCTCGGGGACAAGCCGGGCGCAATCAGGCTGATCTATGACACGGAGGGATGCGGATGTGCCGTCAACGGCGTCCCAAGCCTGCGTATTGTAGATGAGCCGACGACGGAAGATATCGCTGTCGAGACAGGAAGCACGGTGCCGTTTATCGTAAACCGCAAGCAGGCCGTTTTTTTCGAAGAGAAGATGAGGCTGGGCGCCGATCCAGCCACTTACTCCTTCCGGCTGGACAGCAGCGGACAGAACTACGGCACCAATATCCAAGTATTAGATGCCAGAGCGTAACTACAACAATTAAATTATAGATAGATACAAAGGAGAGAAAATCGATGGAAAAACACCTTAACAGCATACTGGAACACAATCGCAGCTTTGTAGAGAATAAAGAGTACGAATCCTACCTGACAGGGCGTTTTCCTGAGAAGAAACTCGTCATTATTACTTGTATGGATACACGATTGGTTGAACTGCTCCCTAAAGCAATGAATTTCAAAAATGGCGATGTCAAAATCATTAAAAACGCCGGCGCCATCATTTCACAGCCCTTCGGAAGTGTTATGCGAAGCGTCATGGTAGCACTGTACGAACTGCACGCCGAAGAAGTCATCGTTGTGGGTCACTACGAATGCGGCATGGCTTCCTTGAACGCCGATGATATGATCCAGCATATGAGAGACCGCGGCATATCCGATGAAGTGTTATCCACGCTGGAAAACTCCGGCATCCGGTTATCCAAATGGCTTCGCGGGTTCGATAACATTACGGACGGCGTAAAAAATACGGTGAGCCTGATCAAAAACCACCCGCTTCTTCCTCCAAACGTTCCCGTTCATGGCATGGTCATCGACCCTAACACCGGTGCGCTTGATCTGGTCGTAGAAGGATACGAGAACGAATAAATCAATCAAAGTCAAATGGAAGCACAAACGCGTACGCGTTTGTGCTTTTTTAGTCACAATTTTGCCAAAAGCAGAGAGAAAGCCCCCTCCCCCAGTTGTCAAACCATACAGTTTCAGTGTACACTTTTTATCAACCGGACCGATAGGCGGATGACCATCCACGCCTTAGCGTCCACGATATGCGTTTCAAAGGGAGTTATGTCCATGAATACGTTGTCATACGGCTTGTTAGGGTTACTAGCAAGAAGAGAATCATCAGGATACGATTTGATGCTTCGAATACAGCCCTTTTGGCAGGCCAAACACAGTCAAATCTATCCTCTGCTGTCCAGCATGGAGGAGAAACAGCTGTTGTCCTCGCATTGGGTTCAGCAAAGTGATAAACCGGACAAGAAAATTTATGCGATTACAGAAAAAGGCATGCAGAAGCTGCGTGAATGGATGTACCAACCGATCGCGCCTGCAGTCACCAAGGATGAACTTTCTCTTCGAACCTTTTGTCTGTGGCTGACGGAAATCGGCATCGCCGTCGATATTTTCGAGGACCGCAGAATCGGGTATCTGGAGAAAAAACGTTATTATGAGCAGATTTTAGAGGGAATTCCGGAGGATACCCGCGAGATTGGAAGCAAGGCTTTCAGCAATTATGTACTCGCTACCAAAGGGCTGATGATGGCTGAAACCGAGCTGAAATGGTGTGATTGGGTACTGGAATTACTGAGACAGCAGCAGCACACAACAGCCTCAAAACATGGTCGCACAAATTTTGAAACCTTATCGTGACTCGTCCGTATTACTCTTTATTACTCTAAATTTACTGGGAGGTTCGACAGAACACGATGAAAAAAGTATTGACGATTCTTGTAGCGATTACACTGTTCTTTGTAGCGCTGACGCCTGATTCCGCAGATGCCAGAAGAGGTGGCGGAGGTTTCAAATCCGGGACCAAGTCATACAACAGCACTCCGAAAAAGGATACTAATAATGTTCAACAAACGAACAACCGTTCCAATACAGGGGCAGCCGCTAACACGAAAAAACCAGGATTTTTCAGCGGCGGCAGCTTGATGAAAGGACTTATGATCGGTGGTCTGGCTGGCTTGCTCTTCGGCAGCATGTTCGCCGGCATGGGCTTCATGGGCGAAATCATGGGATTGCTCATTAACCTGATCGCAATCTGGGCTTTGATTATGATCGTTATGGCTGTTGTACGCGCCGTGAAGAACCGTCGTAAACAAAACGATCCTCGCGACAACAACAATAACAACAATCGGTACTAATCCATGGTTCTAAGCATGGACGAAATCGTCAATGCGGTCTGCCTTCATCAGGCGGAACGCAGAGGCGTCAAACCAACCGATGTATCGCTTGAGCTTAGCTGGGACGAAGATACCGGATATACAGCTGAAGTATGGGTCGGCGGAAGAACGCAATATTTGATTGAGGCTAACCTCATCGAAGCTATTCTCCGCTACCTGTACTCCGAGTACAATATCCGCGCTTACAGTGAGCAAGTACGACTTGAGCTGGAAGACGAGATTATCGCAATCGTTCAGCAATAATACCATCTATCGATAAAGGAGCCGCTTCGCTAATATGCGAAGCGGCTCCTTTTTTGATTACCTAAGATAAGTTCGTACATATGATATCCCCTACTCGCGTACAGCCGAGGCACCAAATGCACGATCATCAACGAGCTCATAGTACGATTGGTTTATAATTCAATGCCTTATCAACGATTTCCTCAGGTGTCAGATCTTTTTCCGGCCAAAAAATCAAATTGCTAATGTCGGGGTGGGGAACATTCCGCTGCAGCAATTCGATCCATTCCCCCACCTCGTCCTCGCTGCCTTCCCCATTATAGAGACTTGTCACCAGATCAAGGATTTGCGCTTTCGTTAATTCGTTCATGTACGGCTCCTTTCTTGTCATCGACCCAGCGCCGAATAAATTCCTTCTCAGACTTACTTCAACCGCTCTCCCTCGCTCTCAATGGACTTCATGTTTTTGTCCGGCTAAACCGTAAAAGAAAAGCTCCAGCAAGGTTTCCATGCTGCCGTTGACATGTTCCCGGTTCCCCGAATCCCAGCGTCGCCCCAGCTCATTCATGAACATCGAGAAGTACAGCATCGTAACCTCTTCGGTTTGGTCCTTATGAATATAACCTTCTTGTTTCCCCAGCGCGACAAACTTCATAAAAAAATCTTTCACCTTCTCCTCGCTGTACTGTTGGATCGTCTGACTAATGCCGCGCTCCTCGGAGGTTTGGAAATTCCGAAACTCTTCCGATAAAAAGGTCAGATTTTTAGCCTCCCGCAGCATGATTTCTTGGGTCTTTTCGGCAAATGAACGCCCGGAATCCAGAATGCGCTCATACACCGCCAACTGCTTGTCCGTCCAATCCCTGATCATATCCATATAGAGCTGATCTTTGGTTCCAAAATAGTTATATATCGTTGCAGGTGACACGCCTGCCTGTTGGGCGATTTCGTTAACGCTAACCTTTTGGTAACCGTGCCTCGAAAAAAGCTGGAAAGCGACAGCGTAGATTTGTTCCATTTTTTTATGCTTTCTGCGTTCATACCCGTTCATGTGTTCTCCACCTCAAATGAAGTATAAACCAAGTTTTAGAGTGTATCAATGTTTTCAGTACAAAACAATTGACATTCCCTGCTCGAAATTATACTCTTTTTGTAGTACATCACTTCATTTACTACATAACTTCAAATTAAATTACGATGAAATGAGGGCGGTATGAAATGAAAGCAATAAAGATTCCTTCGTTTCTGCATGAGGTTTTCGGTGAACAGCAATCCATTGCCACGATTCTTGTCATCTTGGCGTTCGGCGGATGTCTGACCCTAGCGGTAAGCCTTGTTTTTCCGGATATCCTGCATTCTTTGCCTTTATGGCGAGGTATCCTTGCTTTATTGCTTATTTTTGATATTTTCTGCGGCTGTATCGCCAACTTCACCCGCTCGACCAGTAATTTCTATGCAGCCCGTAAAAAACAGCGGATTGTGTTCATCGCAATCCACGTTCATATTCTCCTGGTCGCCGTATTGCTGGATACCGACATGGTGTATGCGGTAGGGATATGGGCATATACCATCGCTGGAGCCGTGATCGTGAATACGCTGATTGGGAAATCATCGCAGCATTTTATAGGAGGCTTGCTCTTGTCGATCGGCATTGGGGGTACGTTCTTGCTGTCCAACATCCAGCCCTACATGTTATTGATTGGCACCCTGTTTATGCTGAAAGTATTGTTCAGCTTCGCTGTCGACCATTATGGGGGAGCAGAACAACGGGCATAAATCCTGCCACGCACTCTATCAAGATCCGTTTCCATTCTTCCAGTCTATATCGGGTGTCATTGACCTGTGCTGTGAGATTGTCGATAATAGTAGATAGTAGAATAAGTTCACTATCTTCAAGGGATTGGAGCTATGTAATGAAATATCATAATCTGGAAGAATGCATTATGGATCTGGAGAAACATGGGCATTTGGTTCGTATACATGAAGAGGTTGATCCTCATTTGGAAATGGCAGCCATACATATGAAGGTCTATGCTGCAGGCGGCCCGGCGCTGCTGTTTGAAAATGTAAAAGGTTCGAGGTTCCGCGCGGTCTCCAACCTGTTCGGGACGATCGAGCGTAGTAAATTCATTTTTCGGGAAACCTTTGCATCCACGCAAGACGTCATTGCGCTGCGCAACGATCCGATGAAGGCGCTCAAAAATCCGTTCAAATATATCGGGACAGGATTAGCAGCTAAAACCGCGTTACCTATCAAAAAAACGGGGGGGCTGCCACCTGGGTTTCAGGAAATCCAAATTTCTGATATGCCGCTGATTAAACACTGGAAGGACGATGGTGGTGCTTTTGTCACGCTGCCTCAAGTCTATTCGGAAGATCCGGAGAAGCCGGGCGTCATGAATTCCAATCTGGGCATGTACCGGGTGCAGCTGACAGGCAACGAATATGAAACGAACAAGGAAGTCGGCATCCATTATCAGATCCACCGGGGCATCGGGATCCATCAAGCCAAGGCTAATAAATTGGGGCAGCCGCTTAAAGTAAGCTGTTTCATCGGGGGTCCTCCTGCTCATACGATTTCAGCGGTTATGCCGCTGCCGGAAGGCATGAGCGAGCTAACCTTTGCCGGCTTGCTGTCCGGACGCCATTTCCGGTACAGCTATGTTGACGGCTACTGCATTAGCCACGATGCGGATTTCGTCATTACAGGGGAAATCCATCCCGGCGAGACCAAGCCCGAGGGACCTTTTGGCGATCATCTGGGCTATTACAGCCTGGTCCATCCGTTTCCCGTCATGCGCGTGCACAAGGTTTACGCCAAACAGCAGGCAATCTATCCATTTACGGTAGTGGGAAGACCGCCGCAGGAAGATACGTCCTTCGGCGAACTGATTCATGAACTGACCGGCGGTGCCATCCGGCAAGAAATCCCGGGTGTCAAAGAGGTGCATGCAGTGGACGCTGCAGGGGTACACCCCTTGCTCTTTGCCATCGGCAGCGAACGTTATACCCCTTATCAACAAGTTAAACAACCAGCTGAGCTTCTCACGATTGCTAATCGGATATTGGGCACGGGCCAATTAAGCTTAGCCAAGTATTTATTCATCGCGGCTGAAGAGATGGAGCCTTTAAGCACACATCGCATCGAGGACTTCTTGACCTATATATTGGAGCGCATCGATCTGCAGCGGGACATCCATTTTCAGACCAATACCACGATCGATACACTCGATTATTCCGGGACCGGACTCAACACCGGCAGCAAGGTCGTATTCGCTGCGGTCGGGGATAAAAAAAGGGATTTGTGCCATGAGCTGCCTGAAGCCCTAAAGAATCTCCCCGGATACTCGCCGGCAAAATGGATCATGCCCGGCATTGTTGCGATCCAGGGAGCCCCTTTTACGAGTTATGCCGAAGTGGAGCAGGAAATGGCGAGCCTAAGCGATGCAATCCGCGAGCGAGGTTCGCTCCCGTCTTGTCCGATGATCATTCTGTGCGATGACAGTGAATTCATGAGTGCGACAATGAATAATTTTCTGTGGGCAACCTTTACGCGCAGCAATCCTTCCCATGACATTCACGGTGTGAACAGCCGCTATGAGCACAAGCATTGGGGCTGTGATACGGTCATTATCGATGCCCGTACGAAGCCGCATCAGGCCCCGCCATTAATACCGGATGAAGAGGTCGAACGCAGCATCATGCGTTTATTTGCGGACGGAGGCAGTTTAAGCCGGATTCCGATACGATAAGTGCTGAGCAATCCTAAAGCGGACTACTAACATTTAAATGAATGCAATTTAAACGGGCTGGTCCTTTTAAGGCCAGCCCGTTGTTATAATATTTCATTTTCTACTTGGGAGGAAGAATATGTTTCCAATACTAGAGACCCAGCGATTAAGACTGCGGGAGATCCAGCATCAGGATGCCGGGGCTATCTACAACTGCTTCTCGAATGATGACGTGACTCGCTATTACGGACAAGACACACTGACCACCATTGAGCAGGCTCTCCAATTCGTTGAGCTCTTCGCTAACAACTACAGGGAGAAACGCGGGGTTCGATGGGGCATCGAACGGAAAGATGCGCAGGGTCTCATCGGCACGATTGGGTATAACGTATGGTCCCCGCGGCATAAGAGGGCCGAGATCGGATATGAATTACATCCTGAATTCTGGGGGCAAGGTTATGCAAGCGAAGCCGCCTCCGCCGTTATCCCATATGGTTTTAAGGAGCTTGGTCTGACGCGCATCGGTGCCGTTGTTTTTATCGAGAACCAGGCTTCCCACGCCCTCCTGACCAAACTCGGATTTGAAGCGGAAGGTGTTCTTCGCCAATATATTTATCAAAATGGCGTGGCGCACGATACGCGGGTGTACTCATTATTAAAGAACCAGTTCCATTTGCGTTAGAGATTGTGCATAAACCGCCGAAGTTTTATTCTCCCGGGGATTCCTTGGCATCCAGAAACGGTTTGTTCACAAAATAATACATAAAACCCATCAGCAGCACGCCGCCAATCAAATTGCCAATCGTTACCGGAATCAGGTTATGCAGTACGCCTTCCAATGAAATCGTGCCGGGATGATTCAGCACGAGCGCAATGGCAAAGGTGCACATATTGGCAACGCTGTGCTCGTATCCGGAAATGAAGAAGCAGAATACAAACAGCATCATGGCGAACATTTTGGCCCCGTCGCCCTTCAATGACATCGGGATAAAAAAGGCAAGGCACACGAGCCAGTTACAGAGAATAGCCCTGAAAAACAGCTGCACCGTCGGGGTGGTCATTTTGTGCTCAACCACATCAAGCAGAAAACCGTTCACGGATGAATCCATGAAAAGTCCGGTCAAAAATATCAGCAGCGCAAACGTGCACGCCCCCAAAATATTCCCCGCATAGCTGAAGACCCACAGCTTGACGACCTCCAGCCACCTTAGTTTCTTGCGGAGAGCGGCGTACGTGTAGTAGAACGTATTCCCCGTAAACAAATCCCCTCCCCCATACGCGATTAGAATGATCGCCGCGCCAAACGTAATGGCGGCCATCGGGTAAGTCAGAGGGGAATGCTCCAGATAAAAGAAGTTGCCTGTCTTAAACGCAACAATGACGCCGAAGCCGATAAACATGCTGGCGAGCATGGAGCGGGCGATGTAACGAAGATGGCTTTGTTTGAAAATTTTGTGTTTTTTGATAGCAAGCTGCTCCACCTTGAGTAATGATTCGGTTTCCATAATTCCTCCTGAAAAAGTCGGTTCTATATAGATTACACGATTTTTCCAATAATTCATATCACCCCATCCATCATTACCCCATTCTCCCCGATGAAACATACATGGTGGGCAGAACTCGATCCACTCCGGGTATCAATTCTGATATTTCATCTTCATAGAATCGTAACCCAATGCCGCTTCGCTTCCACTATTATGGGAAGATAAGTTTGACACACTTGTTTGATGCACAGTGCATGTGGTAATTAGTTGTTACAAAGGAGAGGATGCAACATGAACTTGAAACATCCAGCAAAAAAAGCAATCGTCGCCTTGGCCATGGCAGGCGTCTTCGGCGTAAGTGCAATCGGCGTAAATCATGCTGTTTTTCCGCTTCAGCAAGCAGAAGCCGCCCAGGCCGCTAATTCCGGCGATTATGCTGCAAAGCAAGCGCTCAAGACACTTAACAGCTTTTATAAACCTGCTTTAAAGGGGCAATTCCCTGGAGCCGTCAGCGGTTTAACGATTGGCAAAAGCACGAAGCAGGACGTGTACAAAGCCATTGGCGAGCCTTCCGTGCCCGGCAAGCATGCCGATGCCTTCGATGTATACGGGGCAAACATGGGGAATCCAGGCTACGCCTTTTCCTATAAACTGAACAAAATCCGCGAGATGCGTTATTTTGGCACGAACGTGGAACGACAGACCAACATCGGCGGCATCACCATGAAAATGCTGAAGCAGAACTGGTTTGCACCGGATGCCACAACCACTTTCAAAACCGGAAAAATCAAACAAACCAAGCTCACTTACAACCGGGGAGAGTACAAATTGGAGTTCATCTTTAACAGCAGCACAGAGCTGGACCATATTAATCTGCTGAATTAACCGTGATTGGAAACACTTCACTTACCAATAGCATGTCCAGAATACATCGGAAAGGCCCGGTCTCTTAGAGAGCCGGGCTTTTCGGATTCACGAGAGATCTTCACAGCAAACACTGAAACAACATATCATCCAGCCATTCCTGGCTGTATTCCATCCGCTGAAATCCGGCAGCCAGCATATCCACTTGTTCCCTTAACACAGGAGACTCATCGGTCCCTTCCCGATAGCGGCTCAAAAAATGAAGAAACACATCCACCATACGCAAGCGCATGAGAACCGGAATCGCGCCAATCTCCTCGGCGCTCAGCCGTACGCGTTGGGCAAATCCTTCGCAAAACTGCCTTATGGCCTCCTTCTCGTCGGCCATTCCCATAAATCCCGATATGACGACCGCAGGCTCCATCGCTCTTACATCCTGTGTACAAAATTCAAAATCAAGCAGAGCGGTGACCGTGTGCGGGTGCTCTGCGTCCACCAGCAGGTTCGAAAAGTTCAGATCGCCATGAACCAGCTGCTGCGGCAGATTTTTAAGAGATTCTAGCCTGCTGCATATATCAGCGTACGCTTCTTTTAGTATATGAAGTGCCTCTCCTTGATCCTTGAATGCCGGTGGCGGCTGATTGCAAAAATCAAGTATGAACGCCTCGTTGCACACAGGATAGGACTGAAGCAGCTCGTAATACGGCGGGTACACCGGCTTCATTCCGATTGAACAAACCGCCAGGGCATTCACCAGCTCCCCCGTCTTCTCCCCGAAGGAATACGCTGCTTGAATGCTGCCTTCTTCCGGACGTACTCCCTCAATGTAGGCAAACAGGCAGGTGTAACGCTCACTCCCGTCCTGAACCCGAACCATCTTATCGCCAGACATGGATGGAATAGGAGCCGGTATCTTAAAGCTCAGCGGCACCCGCTGCAGCGAGTCCAGGACCGCAAACTCGAATTCGATTCTTGCCCTGTCTCGATGCGTATTGTAAATGCGCATGACCGAATGGCGTTGTTCATTATGAATAAAATGGGTCGTATTGTTCCAGCCCGTAGGACCTTTAGCCAGCCGACCGTTCCACTCCGGCCAGTTCGCTTGCAGAAGCTGCTGAATCATGATTTTACCTCGCTTACCTGTTAAATCTTAACTTATATAAAGTTATCTCGAATGGATCTTTATGTCTGTGCAACTTCTTCCGTTTTCGCCACAATGACCTTTACACCCATCTCCTGAATCCGGTCCATAACCCCCTGATCCGCCTTGTGATCGGTAATTAACACATCCAGATCTTCGACGGCGCCAGCTCTGGCAAAGCCATCCTGTCCAAGGATCCGATGCGTTGCCATGCCAATTCTGCGGCGGGATACGGCAGAGACCGCGCGTCCAAAAGCGGCAACTTCTGGAGTAGCCACGAATATTCCCTCATCGGAAATACCGCCTCCGCTAACGAAACTGATATCAAATTTAAATTGACGGATAAATTCGTTAGCCAACACGTCCGTGATATTTCCGGAAGGCTTCACCCGTCCGCCAATTAAATAAGTGTCAATCCATTCGCGCTCTCGCAGGGCATCCGCTACACGCATGCAGTTGGTCACGATTGTCAAGGGCATCTGCTCTGGAAGAAACTTCAGCAGTAAGTAGGTAAGCGAGCTGCTGCCAATGAATAACGTATCTCTTTCTCGGACGTATGAAACGGCTAATTGAGCAATGGCGTGCCCTTCCGGAGAGCCTTCACCATACCGCTGTTCCGGAGCCAAGGGCGGCTGCCTGACTTTCATGGAGGGGATGGCGCCTCCGTGCGTTTTCTGGAGTAAACCTTGCTCCTCCATGATTGTCAAATCCCGACGAATCGAATCAATCGATATTTCAAACCGCTCGGCCAAGTCCTTGGCAATCACCCGTTTATCTTGATGCAGCAAAGCAAGAATTTTCTGACGACGTTCCTCGGCAAACATTCCTGATTGATCTTGCACCATACACTTATCCTCCCGTTTATTCATTTTATTTCCACTTCACACCTCGATTATATTCATTTATGTTCCGCTTTTCAAGTGATAATCTTCCGTTTTGTTCATTAATATGCATCTTTGGGTGCGGATAATCCTGAATTTGCCTCATAATCATAATACAACATATCTCATGTTCTACTTTCTCTCCCTCACCACACGGAAACCGCAATTGCCCGTCGAGCTGTCAGGCGTATTCCCGCTGCGTGCCGCGACTCGATAACGGTTGCAATAGGATCTGTGGCACAGGTACGAACCGCCGCGCATCGACCTTCTACCCGTAGACTCACCAAAGAACGGATTGATGGGCGAGGTCATTTGATGATAAGTCGGGCTGAACCAATCGCCGCACCATTCCCATACGTTGCCGGACATGTTATATAGTCCGTAACCATTCGGTTTATAGGCATCTACCGGCGCGGTACCGATATATCCATCGCTAGCGTTATTTTTAACTGGAAATTTCCCCTGCCATATGTTGCATTGATGCTCTCCGTCCAACTTCAGCAGATCTCCCCAAGGATAGGTCCTGCCCTCCAAACCACCGCGCGCCGCATACTCCCACTCCGCTTCTGTGGGAAGCCGCACACCGGCCCAATGGCAATAAACAACCGCATCGTTCCAGGATATATGTACCACCGGATGGCTCATTCGGTCTTCGATGCTCGAATCCGCTCCCTCGGGTGCAGCCCAGTATGCGCCTTCGACCACCAGCCACCAAGGCACTTCCTGCGGAACTTGTGCAACTCTTGCCTTGGTCTCCTCCGAAGCCAGCAGTTCAAATACAAACGACCATCCGAAGTGCTCCGCTTCCGTGACATAACCGGTAGCTTCCACGAACCGTTGAAACTGTTCATTCGTAACGGCATACGGTGAGATTTCAAATCCGGAAACGGTTACGCTGCGAGCCGGACCCTCGCCGTCACGCGGGAACCCTTCATGTGAATTCGTGCCCATCGTAAACGTCCCTCCTGGGATCGTGATCATGTTGGAATGGAGCTCAAATTGAGACTGGTCATGATATTGGCCTTCACTTAGACTGTCCTGATGATCCTTCGGATCGGCTTCTCCCAACTGTACTTTCGCTCTCACGCCAGCGCAGCAAGAATGTTGTTCTCCCATGCTCGGTTCCTCCTATGCTAGATACAGAGAACAGGACAACCACTACCGGAGCGGTTATCCTGCTTCACTTTAACTATATATTTTATACGAATTCCTGCGGATGGCGACGTATCAATTCCGGCACCGCTTCCCCTCGGCCTGTATTCTTCAAACGCTCGATATACCGGGGCAGATGACCTTTCGCATGGTAAGGTCCTCCCTCCTTCATGACCGTCCACAACGGGTCCACGTCATACGGCATCGTTGACATCATATGATCATGCCATTCATTCAGAAGGTATACAGCCTCCCTGCACAGATCCGGTCTTTCAGCTGCCCGATTGTACTGCTCGTGGACATCCTCGGTGATATGGAACAGCATTTCTTTGTCGAACAGATGATAGCCGTCATGATACGTTCGAATGTAGAGCCATTCTCCAAATCGCACGCTTCGCTGACAGACATGGGCGCATTGAGACACCACCAGATACTCCCTGCCGCCGCCTTTACCGGTCCGCAGGCTCTCCGCATAACTGATGCCATCCCAGCTGCGTACCGGTGCAACGTTCAAATATTCCGCCATCGTTGGCAAAAGATCCAGATGATAGTGGAGCTCGGGATCCGTTACCCCCTTCACGATGCCAGGCCCCCGAATGATCATCGGAATGCGGCAAGTGCCCTGATCCGCTGTTCCGTGTTCTCCATAAATGCCAAGCTCCCCCATGTTCTCGCCATGATCCGCGGTAATGATGACAACCAAATCATCCATTACTCCCTTGTTCTCCAGCAATTCGAAGATCGCGCCGATATGCTCGTCCATATGGCGAATGCCGCAATCATAGCCATCCACCATCGTCCGCAGATCCTTCATCGTCCTGATCTCTCCGGGATGACGCGGATAATCGGGGGATACTTCACTATTATACATGTTAATTTCGTTCACCCCATGCGGTCCGACCTTCTTCTGGTGCTCATGAAGCACCTCTTCGGTAATCCAATCGGGAAGCGGCTCCTGCTCAAATGGATTTCCCAGCGACTGAGGTGCGCGATACGGTGTGTGCGGATCCCAGAAGTTCACATAGAGCATCCAGTTATCTTCATCGGCATTGCGATCCAGCCAATCCAGCACGACCGGAGATACTTCTTCCGCAGATTCCAACCCGCCCTTACCCGTATTATACATTTCATTGAAGCCCGCGTAGAAGGTCCATGCCGAATGACGTTCACCGAACGGACTGATCAAGGCGGTCTTCATGCCGGCCCTGCGGAATATAGCTGGAAAGCTCTCCGACCCCAGCTTGTCGCGGAAGTCACGGGTGATACCTTCATGGCGGACATCGGCAGCCGTGCCTCCATGACCGACGACACCGTTGTGAATGCCGAACTTACCTGTCATTAATGCGGTTCTTGAAGGAAAACATGGAGCATCCGAAGTATAGTAATTGTCAAAACGCACGCCTTCCGCCGCAATTCGGTCAATATTCGGCGACGTATTCCGATGATAGCCATAACAGCCTAAATGATCCGGCCTGGTCGAATCCAAATCCAGCAATAATACTCTCATATCCTCATCGATTCCTTCCTTATCTGAATTCACTTGACATCTTTCAAGACTTCACATGTCAGCGTTTACAATTTTTCTGCATTTGTTTGAAATTATAGTCCGCGATCCCTGCAGAGTCGATGTACATTTCGTCACTATGTTGTACGATTCTACTTCGATTTGAAATAACAGGATCACATAATCGAATCAATGAATACTCAAATGAAGCATTATTGTGCTAGGCTATAGGTATAAAATCACTGCGGGGTGTTGTCCTATGATCCAATTGATGAGCGTGAATTTTGATGATTACATACCGAATTGGCGAACCCAGCTGGAGACGATTG
Source organism: Paenibacillus sp. QJM3NY_38 (assembly GCF_056173265.1). Lineage (NCBI taxonomy): Bacteria > Bacillati > Bacillota > Bacilli > Caryophanales > Paenibacillaceae > Paenibacillus > Paenibacillus sp. QJM3NY_38. The sequence goes on along the minus strand of NZ_CM149665.1, from coordinate 2,846,585 downwards.
AGTACAATGTCCTTGTTGTGGTTAGAGAAGGCAAGGTGAGATACGAAATCAACGGGGAAGACATCATTGCCGAGAAAGAAGACGTACTCTATATCCCTCAGTCGACGAGACGAAGCGGAGGCAACTGGAAGGACACTGCACATCAAAAGCATACCATTCTCTTTACATTGGATCGCCAAGAACCCACAGGAATTCCATTTCTGGATGCGGGTCGATTCATGAAATTCAATCTCTCTCATATCCAATATGTCTACCGGCGCTGTGAGCGCCTGTATGAGGAAATGCGGGGTGGCAAAAGCTACCGTACCATGATCTGTCAGGGCATTATGCAGGAACTCATCGGCATGCTGGCCCGTGAGCTCGAGAAGAATGAGCTGGCACCCAGCAAACGAAACTACGCGGATACCATCAAATCGTATCTGCTGGAGCATTACCGCGAACCCATCGAAATCGATCGATTAGCAAAACTAATCCATCGCTCTCCGAGTTATGCAGCAGCCCTCTTCAAAGAGGTGTACGGTCTTTCACCGATTCGGTATATGCATCAGCTGCGCGTGCTGGAAGCTTGCAGTCTGCTGCTTCATTCGGACATGACCATCGCTCATATCGCCCACTATTTGGGTTATTATGACACGTCCTATTTTTATCGGATGTTTAAAAAACACACCGGCCTGTCGCCCTCCGACTATGTACAGCAAGACGATCGGTCCGATATTTCCATGCTGTTCACTTAATCCTCGCTCGTCTTCATTCATGTTCTTAACGGCTTCTGCCCAGCAAACTGAATGACATGGGACAAGCCTTGATGCCCCTGACCCTCATGACGAACGACCTCTCCCATAAAAAAGTGGACTATGCGCCAATCTGCAAAGGGCTCGAGGAAATCCTCAGGCACGTATAAAAATTGCTGATCCTGCGGTCCCCCGCTGCGATAAGGAATCTGGTACGGTGAATATACCTCAGTGAGGAAATATCCTCCGGGCTTCACCGCTGTCTTCACGCCTTCTAAAGTCCTCGTTCTCAATGCCTTGGGAAAATGTCCAAACACGCAAATGATCTCATCCCATTGGTCCTGCTTCCACAGCGCATCGTGGAGATCCACAAGCTCCGTGCGAATCTGCACACCGCTTGCTTCCGCCAGTCGATTGGCTTTGTTCAGGCCGGATTCCGCGTAATCCCATACGGTAACGTTCATGCCTTCCCGGGCCAGGAACACCGCATTCCGTCCTTCTCCCTCTGCGATAGCCAGTGCGTCGCCCGTTAAGCCTAATTTCTTATGCATATCGGCAATAAATACATTCGGGTCCGTTCCAAACACGTATTCATCTCCCTGAAACCGCTCATTCCATGGATTCATCGTTATTGCACCTCTTTCTTTAAAATCAACGCCATTCTATACACACTGAAGCTCATCCCCATCTTACCATTCCTGCCGCATCGATGTTAGCGTGACTTCCGAATGGTTCGGGGAAATAGCCTCTTTGTGCGTAATCTTCACTGAGCTCGGTCTGGAATAACCATAGTGATTTCCGGAGTCAGCCTTCATAGAATGTCCAGCCAAATTTTGATAGCCGTTGCCAGGATCAAAACTGCCAGCATGATCTGCAGGATCTTTGTGTTCATCTTCTTGCCCGCGGCCGCTCCCAGTGGAGAAGCGATCAAACTGGCAGCAACCATAATAAGGGCCGGGATATAATCCACTTGTCCCGTCGTCAGCTTCCCTACCGTAGAGCCGATGGATGAGATGAAGGTGATTGCGAGTGAGGACGCTATGGTCATCCGCGTCGGTATTTTTAATACAACCAGCATGATCGGAACGAGCAGGAACGCGCCGGCCGCCCCGACGATGCCGGCTCCGATTCCGACCACAAGAGCCAGCGAAGCGGCCAGCCATTTATTGAACTTGACCTGATCCAGCGGAATCTCGTCCACCCCTTGGTTCGGGATGAACATCATAATGGCCGCAATCAGCGCCAATATGCCGTAGATGAGATTGATGCCGCCTTCGCTCATCATCTTGGAGCCGAAACCGCCGATGAAGCTGCCCAGCAGTATGGCCGAACCCATATAGATAATGAGCATTTTGTTCAGATATCCGCCCTTGCGGTATGCCCACACGCCGCCGATCGTGGCGAAGAATACCTGTACGGCGCTTATGCCTGATACTTCATGCGCCGTGAAAGCCGCAAGGCCGAATAACGGCGGGATATACAGCAGCATCGGGTATTTAATGATCGAGCCTCCAATGCCAACCATTCCTGATATATAAGAGCCAATGAACCCGATTAAAAATATCGTAATGATGAAGGATATGCTTAGTTCCATCGTGCTGCCCCCTTATTTCTCTTTAGAAAAGGGAACCTGTCTGGTTCCCCTTGATCTCTTTTTCTCTTGTTTCATCCGATTATTAGCGATCCTTAAAATGAGCGCTGTATAATTCATATTTCTACCTCTTAACATCAGATCGCCATTGTCAAGATTAACGTACCGCGCAGCGGTTCGGCCCGATCTCCATCTCTCGCTGCTGCTCCGTATCCGGATTCATTTTCCCCATGTTCGTTTGGCGGATTTCCTGATAGCTGTTGGGCTGCGGCGGCAGATTTTGCGTGACCAACGTCCGGAACTCTGCCTCATCGGCGATGTTGAGTCCATGGTTTTCCCGGTAAAGCTCTCCCAGTTTCTTCGCGACGGTTCCGTCCTCGTTCAGTTCGTCCATGACCATGAAATGCGCCGGCAGCACGGTCAGATCTTCCGAAAGATGGGTGTAGCGGACATAGAGCGTTTCCCGCAAGTCGCCAACCCAATCCTCCGCCAGCCCCGCCAGATCCGGACGGCCGATGGAATCGATAAACAGAATATCGCCTGTCAGCAAATATTGATCATCAATTACAAACGAGGTGGACCCGATGGTATGGCCCGGAGAATGGAGCGCTTCAATGCGAATTGTGCTGCCGCCGATCGCCACTTCGCCTCCGTTCTTGAGCGGTTCGTACTTAAACGCCACCTCGCCGGCATCCTTTGGCGGAAGCCAGTATACGGCTCCTGTCTGCTTAGCAATCATTCGTCCTCCGGAAATGTGGTCCGCATGGAGATGGGTATCAAACACATGCTTGATGTTTGCATTCAGGCTTTTTGCGAATTCAAGATATACCTCCGTCATACGGGTTGCGTCAAACAATGCCGCTTCACCATTCGATACCGCCATATAAGACAAGCAGCCTTTGCCTATTCGAACAAACTGATAAAGCGTGCCTCCATCTGCCAAACTGCCGATCTTCAGGGGAACAAGGTGTTCACTCCAGGCCTTCATGCCGCCTTTCAAATACGCCACATGCCGGCCGTGCTCGGCCAGCATCTCAGCCACCATCACCGACGAGCCTTCCTTGGCGCATACGACGAGCACTTCTTGATCCTTCGGGATTCGATCCAAAATTTCTTCCACGCCGTCAATCAAATCAAAGTAGGGAATATTCAAATGCTGAATTCCTTCGCCTTCAATCTTCCAGTCCTCGTAATCCGATGGGTTCCGCACGTCCAATATGAACAGGCTCTCTTTGCGAATCGCCTTCATGGCCACTTCTTGCGCTTGCATTTCTCTTACTGTCATGTCGCCTTCCTCCTCATAATTTCAAATGGATCTGAAATGTTAAATTCCTTCCGGCTGCCTATTAAAAGCGCTCAGCATGTTTTTTCAACAGCCATCTTAAACTGCGTTATCGTTCAAGCCCACAGTTTCTCCACACCAGCCGCTCATGCCCGGTACGACGTTTCTAATGCCTGCAAAGCCGTTAGCTGAAAGCTTTTGCGCAGCCAGGTCGCTCCGCGTTCCGGTACGGCAGATGACATAGATTTCATCCTCTTTGTTCAGCTCAGCCATACGTTCATCCAGATCACCAAGAGGAATCGATACGGCATTGCGAATATGCTTGAAAGCAAACTCCGCCGCTTCCCTTACATCCAGAACGACGATTGACGCTTCGGACGCAAGTTTCTCCTCCAGCTGATTATTAGATGCTACATGCGGATAAGTTCGTTCTGCCGTTTCTTCTCCTGATGATTTGCGAAGGTAGTGCTTCAGCACATCCCCCTCTTCAATCGTTCCGAGATATTGATGCCCCGTGCTTTCCGCCCATGCCTGCATGTCGGCCTTGGAGCCTTTGTCGGTTGCCATTACCTCCAGTACATGTCCGGCTTCAAGATCCTTCATCGCTTTTTTCGTGCGGACGATGGGCATCGGGCAAGCCAGCCCCTTAGCATCCAGCCTCATATTCGATTTAATTGCTGCCATATTACATCGAACCTCCATTGTTTTGTTTTCGGACACGCATACCACCAGGGGTATATTTCAGTTCAAAAAAAGGGGGTGCCTATCACACCCATTCTTTTTCAAATAGACACAGTTACTCTGTATTGCCCTCCCATGCGAGCATACCGCCCGTCATATTGACGACTTGATAGCCTTGACCTTCCAAATATTCGGCTGCACGGCCGCTGCTCCCCCCGGAACGGCATACCAAGACATACTCTTTCGACCGATCAAGATCCTGTTTGCGGAATTCAATCAAACCTAAAGGAATGTTGACGGCGCCCGGAATTTTACCTTCCGCGACTTCCTCCGCTTCTCGTACATCGATGATAATCATGTCAGCTCCGTCACTCAGCATATGCTCTACTTCTTTTGGAGAAATCTCTTTCATGTTGTTCAGCGCTCCTTTTACTTTTTATAGTTTAAGACCAGCGATTCATGCCGCCCTTCACGTTAGTCACCATCTCAAAGCCTAATTTCTTTAATGTTTTGCTCGCTTTGTTGCTTCGCATGCCGCTTTGGCAGATCAATACCACTTCCATGTCTTTGGAGAGCGAATCGCTGCTCGACATGAGCCGGTCCAGCGGAATATTACGGAAACCCCGAATGTGATTCCCCTTGAACTCTCCCGGCGTCCGGACATCGATGAACTGCTTGTTTGTGTTTCTGTTTTTAAGCTCTTGCTTCAGCTGTGCCGAGGTAATCTGCCTGACTCCCTGAGCCGGGAGGATTCTCCAAACGACAAACAGAATGATAAGTGCAATGAACGATACATTGAGAATATCCATCTTTATTCCCTCTCTTTATAACAGCAGCCGTCGCCGCTGTTTTCCTTAAATGAACAAGTTAACATTGCCATCCTGAGCATCGCCCAAATACGCAGCAACCCCCGCATACTCAATGCCGTCAAGCAGTTCTTCTTGCTGCAGCCCTAGCAGATCCATCGTCATGGTGCATGCAACAAGCTTGATGTCCTGCTCCTGCGCCATCTCGATCAATTGCGGCAGCGGAACGGCGTTGTGTTTCTTGATCACATCCTTGATCATTTTTGGACCCATCCCGGCAAAATTCATCTTGGAAAGACCCATGTTATCGGATCCGCGCGGCATCATTTTCCCAAACATCTTCTCGATGAAACTTTTCTTCTTGGGCAGCATGACATCCTCGTCCTTACGCAGTGCGTTCAGTCCCCAGAAGGTATGGAATATCGTCACCTCATGGTCATAAGCGGCAGCTCCGTTCGCGATGATATAGGCGGCCATTGCTTTGTCATAATCGCCGCTAAATAATATAATCGTTGTTTTTTTTGTTTCCGTCACGTCGTGATCTCCCCTATAAAATTTGATATATAAATCTCAACGAATGCGTTTATACCCCCATAGGTATATTTTCGTTCAAAAAAAATTATCCCTTTCTAATCCAAAATTTCAATACGTCCCCATCCTCTGCCTGCTCCAGCATCTCGTTGCCCGACGACTTGGCCCATGCCGTCAAATCGCTCTTCGCGCCTCGATCCGTTGCATGAATCTCAAGCACTTGGCCTTGTTGCATCTCCTTCATCTGTTTCTTCGTTTTCACGATCGGCATGGGACATGCCAAGCCTTTCACATCCAATACTTTATCCGCGTTCATTAAAATTCCTCCTTAAAATGATACGTTTATCTGCTTTTCACTAGCAAATTGACCGCTTCAACCACAAGCTTCTCCGTGTCCTGCCCGGTCTCTTCAGCTTTCTGTACGCATTCCACAAGGTTGGAACTGACGACTACGCCGATCGTCCGATCTATTGCCGTCCGCGTTGCGGAGAGCTGGGTAATCACTTCCTTGCAATCCTTGTTCTCTTCCATCATTTTCAGAATGCCGCGCAGCTGACCTTCGATGCGTTTCACCCGATTTTTCATCTGATCATTGTAATCCATCTCGATCCCCTCCTGTCTCTGCACTTTTTAGGATGCATGATTAAAGCATACTGGCTCTGGCTTGCATGCCCTAAATATATACCCCCATAGGTATATTGTCAAATGGATAATTCTAACTTTATGTTTATCAGGACATGTCTGATAATTGTCACACTCTTCCGTGCTGCTATATGTTATTATACCCCGTAGGGTATATAGTAATCCATTTATCATATACACCAAATCAGGGAGGAATATTCGATGGGCAAAAAAATTCTCATTGTCGGCGGCGTAGCGGGAGGAGCCTCGGCAGCTGCCAGACTGCGGAGATTAGATGAGGACTCTGCCATTGTTTTAGTGGAGCGCGGTGAATATATTTCGTTTGCCAACTGCGGTCTGCCCTATTATATAGGAGAAACGATAACCGACCGCGATAAGCTCATGGTGCAGACCGTACCCGGCCTTAGCCGCCGCTACGAGCTGGATATTCGGAATCATAGCGAAGTTACGTCCATACTGCGCGATGAAAAAATGGTTATGATTAAAAACCTTATTACCGGAGAAACCTACACCGAGAGTTATGATTATCTGATCCTGTCACCTGGCGCGAAGCCGATTACGCCGGATATTCGCGGTCTGACCGGATCCCCAAACGTCTTCACTTTGCGCAATATCCCCGATACGGACCGGATTAAGCAGTACGTGGATGAAGTCCAGCCGAAGGAAGCCGTTATTGTCGGGGGTGGATTTATCGGGCTGGAAATGGCCGAGAATCTGGCGGATCGAGGCGTTCAGGTGACAGTCATCGAAATGGCCAACCAGGTGATGGCTCCGCTCGACTACGAAATGGCCGCGATCGTCCAATCGCATCTTAAGGAAAAAGGAGTCCGTCTGATTCTTGAGGATGGCGTAAAAGAGTTTCATAAGGGCGGCCAACAAATCGAGCTTTCCAGCGGCAAACGAATATCAACCGAGATGACTTTGCTTTCTATAGGCGTTCAGCCGGAGAGCTTGCTGGCGTCAGCTGCCGGACTTCCCGTCAATGATCGCGGCGGGATTCAAGTTAACGAATATATGCAGACCGCTGACCCGAGCATTTATGCCATCGGCGATGCGATTGAGGTAAAGGATTATGTCCTACAGAGCCAGGCCTTTATCCCGCTCGCCGGTCCTGCCAACCGGCAGGGGCGCCTGGTTGCAGACCACATCTATGGTAAAACCAATGGTTACAAAGGCACGCTCGGCTCGTCAATCGCCAAGGTCTTTGATCTAACGGTTGCTGCAACAGGCGTTAACGAAAAGCGCCTCAAGCAGATGAACAACCCTTATCAAGCCATCCATATTCACCCCTCGTCTCATGCCGGATACTACCCCGGGGCGTATCCCATTTCCTTGAAGCTGTTATTCCATCCGGAAACAGGTCAAATCTATGGGGCGCAAGCGATTGGAGCAGATGGCGTGGATAAGCGAATCGATGTCATTGCTACAGCAATCAAAGGAGATCTCAATGTATGGGACCTGGCGGAGCTGGAGCTTTCCTACGCGCCCCCTTATTCCTCCGCCAAAGACCCGGTTAACTATGCCGGATATGTTGCCGCCAACATCTTGGACGGTTTGGTTGAAACGGTGCAGTGGCATGAGATCGACGACCTGGTCGGAAACGGTGCAACCTTGATCGACGTTCGCGAGCCTAAGGAAAGGGAAGCGGGTTATATCCCAGGTTCCGTCAACATTCCACTTAACGATCTGCGCAGCCGACTGAAGGAATTGCCGGAGAATGAAATGCTGTACGTGACTTGCCAGGTTGGGCTGCGCGGATATTTGGCTGCCCGTATTTTGGCCCAGCATGGCTTCCGGGTTAAGAATCTCGACGGCGGCTGGAAAACATACGCAGCGGTTTACAAGCCATCATAATCGTTCCTAACTATATCCGTCTGAAATAGATGGAACATGCTGCTTGCAGTAAAAACATGCAAAAAAGCCCCGGAAACACGGGGCTTTTCTTATACAATAGATAATGGCTTAAATCAGCTTGTGCGCATACCATTTCTTGCCGCGGAAGCGCCATAGGAAAATCGCTCCCCGCACTCCCCATTCACAATTCATGGCCAGCCATACGCCAAGGATACTCCAGCCCAGAACGATCCCCATAATATAACCGAGGATCACCCGGAACAGCCACATGGTCAGCATCGAAGTGATTGAGGTAAAACGCGAGTCGCCTGCCGCACGCAGCGCCGAAGGCAGAATAAAGCTTATCGACCACAACGGAACCTGCACGAGCGTGTTGATCAACAGCACCACGAACAGATCGTTCACGATTTCCGGAGGCGGGTTGAACAGCCCTACCAACGGCCGGTAGAGCGGCATCAATATCAGTCCCATCAGGGCCAGCGAGATTGCACCAAGCCATAGAAAGGATTTGATGAACTTGCGGGCATCCGCTATATTGCCGCGACCGATGCATTGACCGACAACGGTCACAATCGTTAAGGACAACGCGCTGGCTGGAATTTGAAATACGGCGGCAAGCGAAGACCCGATCGCGTTCGTTGCTATGGCATACGTACCCAAGCTGACGATAAACACCTGGGTTAACAGCTTTCCCCCGTTAAAAAACATCTGTTCGGCTGCAAACGGAAGCCCGATAAACATAATTTTGCGCAGCATGGATATCGGGAAATGAAACAGATCTCGCAGGCGGATATGCAGCGTGGCATCCACTCTGAACAGATAGTAGAGCGCGCAGGCCGCACCGGCAAAGCGGGCGATGTTAATCGCCAGCGTCATGCCCATAACGCCCATATTCAGCAGGGTGATGAACACGATGTTGAGCAGAACGTAGAGCAGGTTCATGATTAACGACAATGCCAGTGAAGCCCGGGTCTTGCCGATCCCCCGCAGCGCGCCGCAAACCGCCTGCACGATGGCAATTCCGATGAAGGAAGTACTGCTACCGATCAGATACACTCGCGCACTCTCCAGCACCTCGGGTGACGCTGAGCCGAACAGCAGATTCAGCACCGGCTGGTGAAGCCCAATGATCAGCAGCGCGATTGCTAAAGCGATCATCGCCACGGATGTAACAGTAGCCGCTGAAGCCCGGGATACCATCATGGCATTGCCGCTTCCCTTATATTGTGCAACGACGACGGTGCCCCCGGTTGCTACCGCCACGAACACATTGATCAGGAAAATATTCAGGGAGTCCACCATGTTCACGGCGCTGACCGCCGATACGCCCGACGAACTGATCATGGCGGTGTTGACCAAATTCAAACCGATGATGAATGCCTGATCAATCAATATCGGAAAAAATAAAGCAAAAATCTGCCGGTAGTCCATCGACTCCCCGGATAAATGGTGTTGAAGCACACCGTTCATTTGGGTTCGTAATCGAACCAACATCTGTCATCACATTCTTTTCGTTGTAATATAAAAGAAAAAAACTCTTCAAACGAAGAGCTTCAGACTTACGGTATTCAGAAATGGCTGCCGCAACCGTCGCTTGGGAGAGCTCACTCCCTCGCCAAGGGGACAATACGGATTAATTCATTTGATCCCGGATAAACCCCGTCTTTGATTGGAGGATATCACCAGACCCGAGTTCTGTCAACGAATGCAAGCTACAGGAAATGACCGTAATCTGCTGATAAACGGAGCAACATGATAGTCTGGACTTAACGAAGACGTTTCGACAGCCACCCAGACTATTCTCCCCCCAATGATTAATACAGAAACGGCACAATGGCGTATGAAAAGCTCGTTATCAAAAAAATCCCGCTCTCTCCGTTGTTACAGTAGAGATCGGGATTTGGATCAAAACTTCGACACTTGGTTCAAAAACTCGGCTTTTGCCGATATATCCACATAGTGGGTCCCGCTCCGGATGCAAGCTCCGACCCAGGCATCGTCCGCCTGATCCAGACACATGACCACGAGTTTGATCCGTTCCCACTCACTCGCCAGGACCGGCTGCCCCATATCCAATCGCATGGGGAGCACCTTCCCGCTTGTCTCCTGACTGAAACGCTCGGCTCTTTCCAAACTTCTTCCTGCAGCGTATACAAGACCGGGATATTTCTCCCCTAACTCCTCGCATAGGATCCTTCCTACATGCCCATATCCGCCTACAACCACAATGCGTTCCTTCATGATACTTCCTCTCCTAATCGAGCCGCTTTCAGCCGCTCTGCCATGTCATATATCAAGGAATATCCCGGTTTTTTCCGAGCGATCGTCTCCATGTAACGGCTGGCATGCGCATGATTGCAGTCCAGCGAAGCAAGCACTGATTTCACTTTTTTCATGGGTAAACCTCCCTTTTTCCATCATGATGCAAATATGACAGGTCTCTTTCATTCCTTTTGCACACATGACATAATAAGAATCATTCTCAATTATAAGGATGGAGAACGATAACCCTATCCCAGAAATGTGGGGTTTCTTTAGACCGACGAAAAAGGTGACAGAATATGGGCACACAGCTTAACAGCTTATTGAATAAAATAACGGCACTTGGCGGGGCTTTGTCTAATTCCCAAACCTACCGGAGCGAACTCATGAAGCAATTGCGCTGCTGGATTCCTTTCGAATCGGCTTGCTTTACGACGGTAGATCCACGTACACTGCTCTCTACGGGTGCGATCACGGATGAAGACATTGAGGCAATCCATGATCGCCTGTTCGAGTATGAATATCTGCGCAGCGATTACAATCACTTTCATGAACTGGCGAACTCCTTGGAGAAGGTGGCTACGCTAAGCGGAGCTACGAACGGGGCTCTGAACACAAGCCCTCGTTATCTGAACGTCCTGCAGCCGGCAGGCTTTCATGATGAGATGCGTGCCGCATTGGTAGCGGACGGTTTGTGTTGGGGATATCTGACGATATTCCGTCAGGAGGGCCAGCCCTTTTTTAGCGAGGAGGAACGGCAGCTGCTCTCTTCCCTGGCACCATTCATGGCGGCCATGCTGCGTGATCGAAGTCTTCCGCGATCCCCTGTTGATGGAATGGATCACATGCCTGAGCCTGGTTTATTGGTGCTGTCCGAAACGCTCGATATTCTTTCATATAATGCTTCTGCACGGCAGTGGATGTCATTTTCTCCAGGATGCAGAGGATATGGATGCCGCTTCACTCCCCCGCCCGCTGCGGGCAGTCTGCTTCCGGGCTTTGTCCGAGAGCTCCCGAGGTACGGCCTATTCGACGGGCGCTCATACTCGCGTCCGGTTAAGTGATAGCTCCTTTGCCAGCATACGGGCATGCCTTCTGCATGGTCCCGATTCTCTTGCCAAACTTGCAGTCACGCTTGAGCCACAACGGATATGCTGCCGCTTATCTCGGATGCGTTGGGATTAACGGAGCGCGAGAACGAAGTAATCAGCGGAATTCTGCGAGGATTATCCACCAAGGAGCTTGCCCAATCCCTGTTTATTTCCCCCTACACTATTCAGGATCATCTAAAGTCCATATTTGTTAAAACCGGCGTCAACAGCCGGAGGGAATTAATATGGCAGCTTCATTCAAAATATAGCTTGAGTCCTTGAGGGTCGGGCCCGTAATTTTCCCACTACTCCGTTCCCCTCAAAATCTGACCCACCTCAATTTATGCTGCACGGTGGCTATGAACCGCACTCCACACCCAACTTTGGTCGCTACCCCATACCAACTCTATCAATTTGCATATGATATCTAATGATAGATTCAAGGAGGTCTGGTAGCATGACAACCCCTGTGAAGTTTGATGCCATTTTCAGTCTGGGTCACAACTGTCAGGTTGCCGCCCAGTTAAGAAGAAACAAGCTGCGTCATGCAGCTGGCCCGTTGGACTGGTTTAACTTCGCTTCGACTCATGAATTTTGTAAAGTCATTAAAAGGCAATTCAGCGATTTCATGCTTCGGGATAACCTCGACATATACGGCAAATCCGTGAACTGTTACTATGTGCGCGATAAAAGATCTTCCTGTTTATCCTTCCATGATTTCAAGAACAATCCGGAGGAGCCTCCGTTATATGACTACCCCGCTTTTCGTAAGAGGCTGGATCGAAGAATCGAGCGCTTTAACCGCTGCTTGAATTCTGAACAGAAGACCCTGCTCGTGCGGATCATCGCGAATACAAAGGATGCCGAGACGATAGATCAAGTAATACGCGAAGCCTATCCCAACCCGGACGTAAACCTGTTATTTATTATGCTCAGCAGCAGTCCCCAAATTGTAAATCTCCCTTCGTTCTCGGATCGGGTTCTCATCAAGCAAATACCGAAAGGACCCACATGGGAAGGAGATTCGGAGGCTTGGAAGACCATTCTTAGAGAATTTTCGCTCAGTTCAGGGGAATAAGTGTTTGACAAAACCAAAATTTACCTGTATATTTACAAAAAGTGAATCGGAACTCTTACGAAGGAAGCACCCGTAAGTCTGGCGTTGAATGCGCCTTTCTAACGGGTGCTTTTTGTCGTGGGTCCGGCCATTCTGTCATGATGCGAATACCGCTAATGATGATTATTAGTTATTTAAGGAGCGATGTTTATGTTTAGAAGATTACTCACCTCATCCCTTGTTATGGCACTTTTACTCTCTGTCATCCCCATGCCTTTCGCGAATGCAGCTGCGATCGAGTTCACCGATACGGTTCAAGCCCAATTAAATGCCACGGCGGACCGGGCCGGGGGAACCGTACGTACCAGACTCATTAAACAGTACGATGATTTCAAATCCGAACGAAACCAGGTAATGGATTTGGACGATCGAATCTCTTCCCTTCGCTATGCCAATGAAGCCAAAGCTTCGGAAACCCGCAAAAAAATCAGCGAAATCGATAAGGATAAAATCCGCAAGCTGGAGGTTCAGCTGCAAGCAGCCAAAACCAAGTACCAGCCGCTGTTTAATACCTATTCCGCGCTCAATAAACAAATCACCGCAGCCAAAAAACTCAAAGACAAATCGCTCTCCAAGATGCTGCAGTCACAAGCCAGTGGCATGAAGATCCTGGTGTCCTTGGGACGTGATGATATTCGGACTAAGCAGGCGGCGCTTACGGCGGCCAAGAAAGAGAAAGCTTCCAAAGCAGCTAAAGTCCGTTCCATCCTGTCCGAGATTGAATCCTACAAAAGCAAAATCAAAGGCGATAAAAGCGCAATCTCCACGCCGAATAAACTGATGGCAACCGAGTGGAAGAATTTCAAAGCCGCCGTAAAGACCAATGAATCGGCCCGAACCAGCGATGCTCTGTCCAGGCTGCTGACACTCTCCGGTCAGATCCTGACGAAAAAGAAAAGCATCTACAGTCACGAACAAAAAATCGAGTCCGTCATCGCACGCGCTAATGCACTATTAAAGTAACGTTTTACCGAGTCCATACATCCATAGTTTGCCTCCACCCTTCATGATGGACACCCGCCTTTTCTGATTACTGGAGTACATATGCCTACAGCAGAATTTCATGAACCTTCATAGAATATCCAAGCGTGGAGAGGCTTTTGGAGGTGATTCTGGGTGAGAGGGTATAAGAGATCCCGTCGATATCCCGATACAAAAATGTATCCGACCGTACGTTTACATCCATCTTCGCAAAAATATATATCCAAAGTCATTAATAAGGCCGTTCAGAATATTAGCCCGGTGGATAAAACAGAAGCATCCAACATCCACCGAGTCATCAATTACAAAAATATGAATGCACTGATCGTTTCACCATACAATGAGGGCCTTCACTGGAGAACCCCTCAGATCATAACGGAGCAGCTCAAACAGCTGGTTCATGAAGCGTATGTCATTAAAGCATATCCCGGTTTCTTGGCGGAGTTGTTCCAATACCATCCCGATCTGCTGATATTCATAGGGAATGATTATGAATTTAGTCCCGAAGACAAACAGATTCTGGGGCAACTTCCCATGAAGACGGCAATCTGGCTATCCGATCATGATGGCAGTTCGGAGGAAATCAAAGGCATTGCATCCTTATTCGATTATGTTTTTACGCAGACTTCGACACTGATTCCATTTTATCAGTTCGAATCCGACGTGCAGCATGTACATCATCTTCCTTTTGCAGCTGACATGACCATCTTCCATCCCAAGCCTGCTGACGAAGCCTGCCAATCAAGCCTTCTCATATTGGGAGATGCCGCTCCAAGGTTCGATGCCTTTATTTCCCAGCTGCCCTACCTCATGAAAGGGAAGAAGATCTTCGCTTCAGGCCGAGGGTGGGAGCCTTACGGACACATTCGCTGCCTTTCTGCTGACGCCAATCTGGCGAATTATTACAACGGCGCCGACATGGTGATCAACTGGAGCGGCCTCCACCATCACCTATTTGAGTGCGCATCTTGCGGAGCCTTTCAATTGATACGGGAGCATCCGGGTATTTATGATTATTTTAAACCAGGCCATGATGTTGCCGTATTTCACAATCCGGATGATCTGCTTGACAACATCGTTTATTATTCCGCGCAAGTTGAACAGAAACGTTCCATTGCCACGAACGCCTTGCAAGGCAGCATGTATCGATATTCTTTTCTTCAAATGGTTTACCAGTTGCTGCATGTAATGCATACACACTAAGACCAGGTATTCGGGCGAAGCTAGAATGACCTAGGGAGGTATGCTCCTTGAAGCTTATAGCTTTTTTACTGCCACAATTTCATCGTATTCCCGAGAATGATGCGTGGTGGGGGGAAGGCTTCACAGAATGGACCAATACCCGGAAAGCAAGGGCACTATATCCCAAGCATCACCAGCCGAATGAACCTCTGAACGAATATTATTATGATTTAACCTCCTCCGCTGCCAGATTGCGGCAGGCGGAACTGGCCAAGACATACGGAATCTACGGTTTCTGCTACTATCATTATTGGTTTCGGGGCAAGCGACTGCTGGAAACACCAATCAATCAAGTAATGTCATCCAAGGAACCCGATCTTCCCTTCTGCTTTTCGTGGGCCAATGAGTCGTGGACGAGAAGATGGGATGGCGGAGATCAGCAAATTCTGCTCAAGCAGGATTACGGGACGGAACAGGATTGGGAACAGCACTTCGATGAGCTGCTGCCTGCCTTTCAGGATGAGCGATACATTCGAATAGATAATAAACCGCTATTCATCCTTTATAGACCTGAACATATCCCATGCTGCGCTGAAATGGTCCATTATTGGAGGAATCTGGCCATTAGCTGTGGATTGGATGGGCTCTATATCGTTCAGACTCTGGGCGGGTTTCCAACCTCTCCATTAGACATTTTCGATGCAAGCCTGGAATTTGAACCCCATTATACGTTTGCTCACGGCAGCATGGAACGGCTGTGGAGCCATACTCTCGTTGGCGACCAACAACATCTGATGTTCGATTACGACTATGTGTGGGATGGTATGATTAACCGTTCTCATCAACGAAACGGCCGCAAGGTATTTCCTGGAGCTTTTGTGAAGTGGGACAATACG
This sequence comes from Paenibacillus sp. QJM3NY_38, assembly GCF_056173265.1. NCBI lineage: Bacteria > Bacillati > Bacillota > Bacilli > Caryophanales > Paenibacillaceae > Paenibacillus > Paenibacillus sp. QJM3NY_38. Next base: position 2,830,938 of record NZ_CM149665.1, on the reverse strand, counting down.
CCTCGTTTAGGTGTCCGGGGGCTCAGTTGTCTCGGTGCGTCTCCCGAAAAGTTCGGTTGGTATCTGGCTAAACAAATCAAGCGGTCAATTCATCTATACCATAGCGAGTTTCTATTTATTAACGCTTGGAACGAATGGGCCGAGGGTGCCTACCTAGAACCTGATAAACGTTATGGTTATCAGTATCTCGAAGCGGTTAAGCAGGCTTTAAAGTCCAACGGGATTCCACTTGATGCCCCAAGTGAATAACAAAAAAAAAGGGGATATCTCCCCGATTTGAGAATCCCGAATTAAGTTAATCGTTGTATGCCGATATTTGCATTCCCGCCGGTGTTATCGATAAAAATCACATAATCAAATCCGTCCGTGCCTTTTAGAACGAGACCGGGTTGATTAACAATGCCCGTGGCAAAATACCGTACGGATTGAACAGTCGGGGCCACGGGTGGGAGAGTCGCCTGATTCGTAGCTTTCAGCTGCTGGCCAGCGATGGCAACTCCGGTCACGTTCAGGTTCTCTCCGACGCTGGCACTTCCTGCCACTGCAAGATCGTTCAGCACGGTCTCGTTTGTATTGACTTGAAGACTTCCTTGTATCGTAGTATTCCCATTCACTTGCAAATGCTGGCCGACGGTTTGGTTTCCATTCACTTGCAGATCCTGTTGTATGGTTTGGTTGCCTGTAACCAGAACGTTATCGAAGGTTGGCATTTCCCTCACTCCTCGTTCTACCAAGTTAATCCATCCTATGCAATATCAATAGTAAAAGGAATAGGGAATTCATACATTTAGTATATTTCGAAAATGCATTGATATAAGAACCCCCTTCAACCATGGGTTGAAGGGGGCTGATGTTTTAAAGAAAGAATCGTATTAATAAGCTCATCGAGCAACTGTTTGTAACGGGTATTGGAACCCAGCCAACCTGGATTGATCAAGCAATGGATAGTCATATAACATGCCTTCGTATATAACCTCGAATGCCGGGTGCTGAAAGAAATCATTCGGGGTTACTGCGGAGGAAGGGCGATCCCATAGATGAATTCTGCTTTGCTTCATTGCCTCCGCTACGAATTGTGAGCAGAAGTACGATCTTTCCCTCGTAATATCAAGTCTCATCAGCACGCCAAACATGCCGATAAGATTGTAGCCGTAAGCATCCTCTTCATCCTTATAGCTTTGAATCACGCGTCTCGCTGCCTCAAGTTGCTCCCGCGTGACCTTTAGACGGAGCAGAGCGCAGCGCGTGCCGGGAAAGTGACGGAAGGTTCCTTCGTATACATCCTCTTCAACAAATCCCCCTATCCAGGGATTGTTGGCGCATTTCCGGCCGAAGCTGAACACTTCATTCAAGTTCTCGTCCAGCGCCAGCGAAGCATGATTATAGGGCGCTGCCGTAATTCGTTTAATCAGTTTGGTAAACATCGTACCCGTATCAGTCAGTAGAACATATATATTTTGGTTATCGGACATTTGCTTTCCCCCACATACTTAATTACATATTTCATTGAAGCCGGATTTCGTCAAATCCTTCGTTAATTCCATTGTAGTAGAGGCAAGCCGTTTCCATAACCGACTATAGGTGTGAATAAGACCTAGACCTAAGTCGAGTTCTCAACTGACCTGGCGACGTGATACCCATAACTATACCCCATATAAGCGACGATAGGAAGATGGCGTCATGCCTTCATGCTCCATAAATCGCTTGTTAAAATAACTGACGCTCGGATAGCCCGCTTCCACTGCAATCTGTCCGATGGTTTTTTCTTTATGGTCGAGCAGCCACTGCTTTGCCATCTGAAGCCGGCAGCGCGTTACAAAATCCATCGGGGTCATCTCCATGACATTGCGGAATAATTTACAGAAATAGTAAGTGGTAACGCCGAGTCTGTCCGCCCACTCCTCCAAAATAAACGGTTGCGAAGCTTCCTGCTGCATAATCGGCAGCAGTTCAAGAATCCGGTTGGCCGAGTTGTTTGATTTATTGTCCGATAATGCCGATGCCTGCTCCACGAATACCGCTAACAAGGAATACGTTAGCGTGGACAGCTGCGCAGGCTTGAGCATCCGATAGGTCTCCGCCTCATATAACAGCGCTTCGTGCGCTTCCTCGAAGGCCGACGGCTGCCGAATGCTCCACAGCTGGCTTTTATGAAATCCGCGTTCGATGAAATAGTTCTGCAGACCGCTGCCATAAAAATGGAACCAACGCACATCCCACGGATCGTCCTCGCTGGTGTAATAACGCTGAGCCTGCATTGGAAAGTACAGCACGGCTTCACCTGGGCCAAGCGTATGGACTACATTTTCGATTTCAACATACCCTTTACCGGAAGCCACATAATGAATATTGAAATTGTTCAGAGACCCGGCTGCCCGCGTGACGGTATGGTCCGGTTCATCCCGGTATATCCCTACCGACTCAGGCAGGCAGAAGAATGGCATTTGCGGTAGGGTCAGCAGATGACTTTGTCGTTTCATCATAATGCTCCTCGAATGACAATATTGTTGTATTGTACTACAAAATAATATTATATCAATTTTATTTCTTGTCTTTTATAATCGCAATATAATCTTAATAAGTTGTATAGGAGCTGATGAACATGACTCAAAAACTTCGTTGGGGAATCCTTGGCTGCGCCAGCATTGCCAAACGCGCGGTCATACCTGGTTTACAGCAATCGCGTCTCAATGAAGTCGTTGCCATTGCCAGCCGCGATCAGGCAAAGGCAGCGCAAACGGCAGAGGAACTGAATATCCCGACTGCATACGGCAGTTACGAGTCCTTGCTCGAGGATTCTTCCATAGATGCGATCTATATTCCGCTTCCCAACCATCTACATAAAGAATGGAGCATCCGTGCCGCGGAAGCCGGTAAACACATTCTATGCGAAAAACCGCTTGCGCTGACGGAAACAGAAGCAGCTGAAATGGCAGAAGCTGCAGCTAAAGCCGGGGTAGTGCTGGCCGAAGCCTTTATGTATCGGTATCACCCTCGGTATGACTTGTTGAAGGAAATGATCAACGCTGGTGCCATCGGGGATATTCGGGGCATACGCAGCGCGTTTACCTTCAACAGCTCCGCCAATCACGGGAATGTCCGCTTTCGCAAGGATTGGGGCGGCGGCTCGATTTATGATATCGGCTGTTATCCGATCAACGCCGCGCGCATCCTGCTGGATAAAGAGCCGGAAGCTGTTACCGTTCAAGCTTTCTTCTCCCCTGAGCATGATCATGTCGACATGATGGCATCCGGATTAATCGAATTTGGAGGGAATGTAGCGCTGACATTTGATTGCGGAATGTGGGCGGCGTATCGCAACCCTCTTGAAATTGTGGGTACGGATGGCCTGATTGAAGTCCCTTACGCCTATAGCCTGCCTGAGGACGGAGCGAACTTCTTCTTAACGACCGGCGAAGGACGTAAAGAAATCGAGGTCCCTCGTGCAAACGCATACAGTGAACAAGGCGACCATATGGCCGAAGCTATTTTGAACAACAAGCCACTTCGCTACTCTGCAGAGGATGCCATTCACAACATGAAAGTCATCGACGCCTGTCTGCAATCTGCCCATGGACGGAAGCGAATTGTGTTGTAATTACACCCAAGGAGGATATGAATATGAAATATATATCAATCAAGGGATTAAACAAACCCGTCTCTGCGCTAATGAAAGGAACGGACTACTTTTATCATGATTCGTATGAGAAAGCAGCCGCGAATATGGATGCATACCTGGCTATCGGCGGCAATTCCGTTGATACCGCCCACATCTACTGTGGGGGTCAAAGCGAAGAAGTGATCGGAAGATACATGCAGGAAAGAGGTAACCGGGATCAGATCGTCATATTGACCAAGGGTGCCCATCATGACCAGAATGGCCCACGCGTAAATAAAAAAGACATCAAGAGCGACATCTCAACGAGTTTTGAACGACTGCAGACGAATTTCATCGATCTGTACGCTCTTCACCGTGACGACCCGGAGGTTCCGGCAGGAGAAGTTATTGAGGCTCTGAACGAATACATTGCCAATGGCAGCGTTGGCGCCATTGGGGTATCCAACTGGACATGGGAGCGCATCCGGGATGCCAATGCCTATGCCGAAGCGAATGGACTGGTCGGTTTCTCCTTCAGCAGCCCGAATCTCAGTCTGGCCAAGCCAAACGAGCCGTTCTGGAAAGGCTGCGTCTCAGCCGATGCAGAGACGATTGCGTGGCATGAAACTGAGCAGTTTCCGCTGCTCTCCTGGTCTTCCCAAGCGCGAGGATTCTTCACCGGCCGGTTCACACCGGAAATTCGGGACAATGCGGATCTTGTGCGGGTATTTTATAGCGATGCGAACTGGGAGCGGTTAGAGCGTGCCAAACAGCTGGCCGCTTCGAAGAATGCGACGGCTATACAGATTGCGCTCGCTTACGTGCTGAACCAGCCCTTCCCGACTTGTGCGTTGATCGGTGCGCAGTCTGCGGAAGAATTAAAATCCTGTGATGAGGGTTCAACCATCCAGCTGACAAAGGAAGAATTAGACTGGTTAGACCTAACGATCGATCAGCTGACTTCAATCTAAATGTTAAAAGCGCCTTGTGCCAGGATATTTACATCCTGCTCAAGGCGCTTTTTATAGGTTAATGACTCGTCTGATATTTTACGCAAGCGCGAATTTTCTCCCGGCGGGTAGAATAATCACGCTGACAGAGCTGTCCTTCCTTACTCCTGTAAACCCCGAAGATATGCTTCATATTCAACCGTAAACTCGAGCGCTTCCCTAAAATCCGGTGATTTAAGCGAAAGGGCCGCGACGACCTCCTCTTTTCCTTTCTCATGCAAGGCTAAGATCCGAGGCTGCCTTGGGACGCGAAACTGTGTATGATCATGATATACAACGATAACGATGGTGCCGAGCGGCTCCTTCACCGGCGAATAAACCGTGCTCCACATCCAGCGCTGCTGGTCTGTCCCTTCCTGACTTCCCCATTCTCTTGAGATGTCGAAGTTACCTGGAAAATTAGGTTCAGGACGTATTCCCAATTCCTTTAATTGTTTATGAATCGGCAAGAATAACAGGTTCAAAAAGGTCCCATACGCCGCATCTCCAGCCTCGTTGTATGCCCTCAGCAGTTTTTCCTGGTTTACGGTAAGTACTGTTTGCCAGTTCCCTTCAATGTGTTCGGAAATGTAGCTTCCGATGGCTTCGATCGGGTTATCCTGTTGTTCTTCCAAAAATTCCTGCAGCGGCTTCAATGATTTCATGTTTAACCCCTTCCATTTCGTGGATTTTGGATGTACCTCTCCAGCATACAACATTCATGCAAATTGTAAGGTTTGCTGAAAATCCGGTCCATATTGGGGGTAAACCTTCTCTAGAGCTTTAATCTCATACAGGTATGTAGGCCGCCGAAACATCCGACCCGGATCGGGATCAAACCATGGTTTAGTTATCCAGGAATCAACTTACTCTAAACCCCTGTAACATGCCGATAATCACATCCATCGTTTCCTCGATGCCCTTATCCGTTTCCGGCATTTGAGCAACCCACAGCGAGCATTCGTTTAAGGCGCCGGACAAGGCATGCGTCATAGCATCAACCGGAACGGTCTTCATCATTCCCTGATTCTGCATGAAGGCTAGCTGCTCCCTTAGGTGACTCATCGAATTCTGCTCGTCCATCTCGCGCCAAGACTCCCACCCTACGACACTCGGACCGTCAATGAGCATAATGCGCTTATTTTGCGGTTCTACCACGGTCGCAATAAAAGCCCGACAGCCATACAGAAGCTGCTCCCAAGGATCCTCGGAGCTATCCGCTTCTGCCTCCACGCGCTGCCCAATTTCTGTCTGCACTAATTCAAGCACGGCAAGAAACAGTCCTTGTTTATTTTTAAAATGATGATACAGCGCACCGCGGGTAACTTTAGCTTCGTCGGCAATCTCCTCTAGTGCCGCATTGGCATAACCTTTTTCCGTGAAATGTGTTCTGGCTACCTTCAGCAGCAGCTGTATAGTTTCGTTAGCTTCGCTTTTGGTTCTTCTCATAATTCGCGTTTCTCTCTCCTATGCATCATTCGGATGCTATTCTCATGGACGTTAGAAGCTTCAGCACTTCCTGATCTCCGCTCTTGGCCATGGATCTTAGCGAATGCTGAAGTATCCAAGGACCGTACGCCCCACACGATTCCAGATGTTCAAGCAGCCAGGGAAGGACGGTATCCCGGTAATCTTTGCATAGATCATGAAGATGATTCGCAACCGATTTGCGGACATAGCCAGAGGAATCCTGCAGAAGGGGCTCTAGCAGCGCCAAATTGTGGGCGGGATCTCCCTTGATCACTGGAATTCGCTTTGCCCACGGCAGACGAGGCCGGGTACCTTCACTAACCAGGCGACGGACATGCGAATTATCATCCGAAAGCCAGTCCTTCAAAATTTCAAGACACAGATCTTCATAATGGAGCAGAAAGGGCCTAATCGCATACTCCGATGTGTGCCGTTTGGTAATTTCATATAACGCGTTCATCGATATCTCAAAGTGATCAAGCCCATATCGTTCCACAAAATATGCAATCGGCATGAGAAAATACCCTTCCGTGAACATTCCTTTCTCTGTTTCATTCTCTGGTCCTATGATGCCGAGTAAAATCTCCAAACTATCCGGATAACCAAAAGGCAGGGCCTGCTGCAATTCTTCCGCAATAACGGCTACCCTTCCTTTCAATTCAAGCGTCGCTGTCTTGCGGCTTACGGCTTCAATGAAAACCTCCGAGTGAAACTCCGGAGCAAGCGGCTTAATTCGATCTGATAAAAGAATCGCCAGCTCTCTTCCAAAGTAGTCCTTTAATGCGGTGGATGTACTCATTTACCGGGTTGGTCATCTTCCGTGGACCACACATCTTCATTATACAGCTCCATAAATGCTTGTGAAGGCGGAATGACTTTAATCATATCAATCAGCACCCCATTCGGGTCACTGGTAATAAAATGCCTCTGCCCAAATTCCTCATCCCGTATATCCAGATGAAGCGGCAGCTTTTCGTGGATGATCAGCCTTTGATACTCGGCATCCACATCCTCCACCTCAAAATTAAGAATCAATCCCTGCACTGGTTTCTGAAAGGAAGACGGTACCGTGGGATGATTTTTGGACAAGAGGGCCATTTCATAAGAGCCTTGTCCCTGGTCTCCATTCTTCAGGCTTACATACCAATCCGCTTCAAAAACAATCTCAAAGCCAAACAACCGTGTGTAAAACTCTGTGCTCTCGGCAACCTTTTCTGTCATGATAACGGGATAAAATCCTTTCAGCTTCATCTGGAAAACATCTCCTTCTATAAATGGGATGAATCCAATTTAACATACAAACAGAATGTATGTAAATGTATTTTTTAAAAATTTCCACAAAAAAAAACCCGCAGACCAGACTGCAGGTTCTTCGTTTGCTACCACAACAAGCTGACAGCCAAGAGATTAAACAATGCTAGCGGCAATATTACATTAGGATTAGGCCCGTATGGCGCAAAGGGCGGATATCCGGGAAAGAATCCTCTGTTGCCTTGTTCTACAAGAATGTACACATTTTTTGCGTCTACGTTTATGACGACGCCTTCGATAGCTTCATCATCCATCGTATGCACTCTTACCTTGCGATTCACCACATTTTTCATAGCAGCATGGGCGCTTTCTCTATGCTTCTTCATGGAATGTACCAGATGGTGATCGCATTGAAACAGCATTTGCGGTTGCGTTGAATAATTGTTCATGATGCTCCTCCTTCGTTCTCTTCTATCCGCATTGTATGCAAATGTCCCGCCAAGGGTGTTCGCCTATGTGAAATCCGTTTAATGCATCGTAGATACGGGTATAGTACAACCAGATGAAGGAGGGTTAAACACCATGGACAAACAAAATATACAGTCAAAACCGGGCAGCTTTTTCATTAAAGATGACGGAAAAACGGTAGCCGAAATCACCTACTCGCCTCAGGGTAACGGAGTAATCAGTATCGATCACACCTATATCTCACCCAGCCTGCGAGGGCAAGGAATCGCCGACGAACTCGTGCGAAAAGTAATAGGATACGCTCGCGAAGAAGATTTGAAAATCATCCCCGCTTGCTCCTATGCCGGGCATTATTTTGACAAAAACGTCGATGACCGTGTCCTGCTGCACACATAAAAAACGAGGATAAAAACATCATTCGCAATCGGATGGACCGTAAGGTTAATCTCGCCAGCCATAAGGATGCTCCTCTTATCGGTTGGCTTTCACCCGCCTTGATGTCCAAGTTCATATGCAGCACTGGTATTTACTATTGCGACAGAGTGATTCTATCCTCTATGATCAAAGGGTATAGCTTAAGTTAGGGAGGCATCTATAATCATGAGGCAAATAGCGGAACATTGGGTCTGGGAACAGATGTTTGATAAAATGCCTATGGGGGCGATCCTGATCTCTGCGGTTGACGAGCCTGTGGCTAAGGTTAATGATCGTTTCTGCGAACTTACCGAATCCAAACGTTCAGACCTGCTTCAGCTCAAACCTTCCGAAATCCAAGTTCTATCCAATCTATCGATACAACAAATATTGCAATCATTTACATATGAACAAACGTCCACGCTCAAGAAAGACTCATATTTTATCCGCCATAACGGAGATCAAGTCCATGTCTCTGTCTCGATTTCCCTGCTGAAACATCCCGCCCCTGGAGAGGCTCCATGGATATTATGCTGTATAGAGCCCGGGACCGTACAGGAGAAATCGCCTTTGCCGCCAACCATTAAGAATGATGAACTCCTTGCACTCATTTCCAAGAGCGGACAAGATCTTATATCCATCAGCAGCGCTGATGGCATCATCGAATACATCTCACCCTCTGTGACGGAAATACTCGGATACACCCAAGAAGAAATGACGGGCCAATGCCGGATCGATTACTATCACCAGGTGGATTCCGAGCAAATGAAAGAACCGGGCAAGCTATTTTCAGAGGAAGACAGTTTCGTTCGACGCATTCTCCATAAGGACGGGCATTATTTATGGTTTGAAACGTCTTTTCAATTAATTCGGGGACCTCACGGTGAAATTAACAAGGTTCTGGCCATTGGACGAAACATTACCAAGCGCAAAACGGATGAGGATACGCTTGCCCATGCGCAGCGGATTGCCAAGATCGGTTCCTGGCGTTGGGACTTGATCACGCATACGCTCACCTACAGCGATGAAATGAGGCGAATTTACGGATATCAGATCCGTGCCACTGAGCCAAACCATAACACGCTGCTGTCATTGGTCGTTCCGGAGGACCGTGAGCGGCTCGAGGCAGCCGTGAGCAGAGCCATTCTAGGAAAAGCGGATGAAATCATCTATCGGATCCAGCTTCAGGACGGCCAAATCCGAACCATTCGAGCTCAATGGGAAGTCTCCGTTACGAAGGAAGGCAGACCTATGGAGATGGTCGGTATGGCGCAGGACATCACCGAGCAGATGCTGATTGAACAGCAGTCGCTGGAGAATGAAAACAAGTACAAGCTCATAACCGAAAATTCCCTTGACTTCATATCGAGCAGCACCATAGACTGTTCAACGTTTCTTTATTGTTCACCTTCCTGTTATTCACTGCTTGGATATCGTCCGGATGAGATGGTTGGCACCAGTATATTCGATTATGTGTATGCCGAGGATATCATACCGCTACAGGACTATTTTAACAATTGCCTGGACGGCAAATTGCTCACACCGATCACCTTCCGTTATATACATAAGGATGGCAGGCACATCTGGTTTGAAGTCAATTGCAAGTACATCAGCACGCAGGATGGCCAAAAGAACGAGATCATCTCGATTGCCCGCGACATCTCCGAACGAAAACTGATGGAATTTAAGCTAAAGGAAAGCGAGCAGCGATACCGTTCTCTATTTGAATATAATCCGTCGGCCGTATACTCCATGAATTTGGATGGCGACTACTTAACGGCCAACCAGAATCTGCAGGAACTGACAGGATATACGCTGGACGAGCTGATCGGGATGTATTTCGGACCGATTGTAGCGGAAAAAGACATGGCTCGCACGTTGTTTCATTTTAACCAGGCAACAGAAGGCATACCTCAGAGCTATGATCTAACGATTATTCATAAGGATGGACATCCCATCGACATCAATACAATTAACATCCCGATTTTCGTGGATGACGAAGTCGTCGGCGTCTATGGCATTACCCGAGATATCACCGAGCGCATACGAACCATGGAAGAGATCAAGAAGCTGAGCCGGGAGCTCACCCTTTTGCTGAATACGGTGTCCGAAGGCATTATCGGGCTGGACATTCACGGACACGTCGCATTTATCAATCCGGCAGGCGCAGCGATGCTGGATTATGAACCGGCCACCACCATCGGAAGACCCTGCGACCAGATCATCAAAGAAATTCGCCATGACGGCACTTTTTATCGGGGGGATGATTCTCCGCTTGTTCGAGCCGTCCAACAAGGCGTACCGCTGTCAAGAGCCGAAATCGTGCTTTGGCGGGGCGACGGCACCAGCTTTCTGGCAGATTATCAGGTCAATCCAATCTGGGACCAAGGTGAGCGCAAAGGCGCCGTTATGGTATTCCGCGATATCACCGACGAGAAAGAAATCATCCGGGCGAAGGAGAATGCCGAGCGGGCAGATCAAGCAAAAACGGAGTTTCTGACCATGATGAGTCACGAACTCCGCACCCCGATGAACGGCATCATCGGCATGATTGAGCTATTACGAACGACCGAGCTTGACGAGGATCAGCTGAATTATACCGATATTTTGATGGAGAGCAGCAGCTCGCTGCTGCACATCCTGAACGAGATTCTCGATTTCAGCAAAATCGAGACCGGCAATATGACACTCATTCATGAACCTATCGATTTACGTTCCTTGCTTGAAGTCGTCATTGATTTATTCTCGGCCAAAGCCAAAGAAAAAGGATTATCATTATCCTGCAGCATCAACAGCTCCACTGTTCCCGATGTGATCATCGGCGATGCTCTTCGGCTGCGGCAAGTGCTAGTTAATCTCATCAGCAATGCCATCAAATTCACGCATGAGGGCAGCATCACAATGAGTGTCGAGGGACTGCGCAGGACCGGGACCCAGGAAATCACGCTTGCTTTCCAAGTAAAGGATACGGGAATTGGCATCCCTGCCGAACAGCAGCATCAGCTGTTTACCTCCTTCTCGCAGCTTCACCCATCCTTGAATCGCAAATATGGGGGTACGGGATTGGGGCTGGCGATCAGTAAAAAACTGGTCGAGCTGATGGGTGGGGTCATCGGCGTCGAGAGTCGCGAAAATGTCGGATCCTCCTTCTACTTTACGATCCCTACCCGTACGCTGCAGGATGATGTCACGGACAAACAAGCATAGGCGTCTCTCTCATGTTCTCTACAACCAAAAGGGTGGTCTACAGCGATGAGCTGTGGACCACCCTTTTCCCATGTATGCAAATGGTATTATTCCTCGTACAGGGACTCCAGTTCGTCGACAAGCGATCCAACATATGCAACCGCTTTGGAGATCGGCTCGGAAGTGGACATATCGACCCCTGCCATAGCCATTAATTCCAGCGGACTCTTGCTGCCTCCGGCTTTTAGGACTTGGAGCCAGCGGTCTACAGCCGGTTGTCCTTCCTCGCGAATCAATTGTGCTGCTGCTGTTGATGCGGTTAGTCCAGCGGCATACGTATATGGATAGAGACCCATATAATAATGCGGCTGTCGCATCCAGGTAAGCTTCGCTCCTTCATCGAGCTCAACCACGTCACCCCAGAAATCGGATAACACCGCGCCTTTTAGCTCAGATAGCTTATCTGCGGTAATCGGCTCATCGGCCATCGCATGGCGGTATACCCGTCGCTGCATTTCCGCTTCCAGAAGGTGAGTCACATAGTTATGGTAATACGTGCTCAGAAGCTGAAGAATAACAGAGCGCCGCATCCGCTTATCCTTGGATTGACTGAGCAGGTGATCCGCCAGCAGCAGCTCGTTCATCGTGGAAGGCGCCTCGATAAAATACAAGGAAGGACGGGCATTGGTGATACGCTGATGGTCGGCTGCCAGCATCAAATGACCAGCATGCCCGACTTCATGCGCTAACGTGAAGGCATTTCGCATATTATCCGCCCATGCCATCAGGATATAAGAATGCACTCCGTATACGGAGGAACAGAACGCTCCCGTAGACTTACCAATATTATCGGCATAGTCCACCCAGCGCTTGGAGAACGTGGATTGAACGATCTCGCCGTATTCAGGACCCAGTATCGACAAGGCACTGGAAATCGTGGAGCATGCTTCTTCATAAGTAACGCTTGGATTGAAATCCGTATCCATCGGTGCTTTCAAATCGCAGAACAGCATTTGATCCAGCCCAAGCACGCGCTTCTTCAGCTTCATCAGTCTTCGCATATGCGGAGCTAACTCCGTCAGAATGGTATCATGAATATGGTTGTACATCTCCATCGTCACTTGCTGCGGCTTCAGCAGCATATCCGTTACGGAATCATACCCCCGAAGCCGGGACATCACTACTTGCTTCTTCACTTCGGTGGCGTAAGCCTCGGCAAATGTATGGCGCGATCCCTGCAGTGACTTCGTGAACGAGGCATAGGCCTCGCGCCGAAGCTGCGTATCCTCGGACATTTCGTAAGAATTCTCGTACAGACGGAAGGAGACCGGCTTGGTTCCGTCATTCACTTGAATATCGTCAAATGTCATATCCGACAGCTTGCTGCGCAAATAGATGCGGTAAGGGGAACCGAGCACCTCTCCCAGCGATGCTAACACGCTTTCCGTCTCAGGACTCAAGCGGTGGGGCTTCGATTCCAGCAACAATGTCAAGCTTCGGGCATAAGGAACAAGCCCGTCTTCCTTCGTTATGTATTGTTCGATGATTCCATCCTCGAGATCCAGCAGCTCCGATTCAATAAACGTCAGGGAAGATTGGATGCGTGAGAGAACATCGCCCGTTTTGGCCGAATTTGCCAGATTGGCCGGATTGGTTCCGTCTTCCGATTGTCGTAATCTGGCGTACGCCCCGACTCTGCTGATGCTCTCCATCAGAGCTTCCTGTTCATTCAAACACTCCAGAAGAACGGATGCACCCTCTCCCAGCCTGCCTCTGAATCGAGTCAATTGAGCAGCTTGCGATTCAATCGCTTTTAATCCCGCTTCGAATGCTTCTTGCGAGACAAACAAATCATCCAGATTCCAAGTTGCCTCGATTGGAACCTCACTTCGTGTCAACAATTTCCCCATGGAATACAACTCCTCTCGTGTCTTGTCCTCTCATGATTGACGACAGCAGTTACTATTTGATTAGCAACTGTATAACAATTCCATCATATCACAGTTTTTTAAGGGATCGTATCCGCTTTTCGACCTTGACTTCTGACCCTATTTATGGATATAGTTAATTCATACTCTTATCTAAAGGAGAGATTTTGATGTCGGTGGTCGTTCTTAACTAACCAAATTTCATATGGATCGAAATGTAAAATTTTGGGCATTTCCTGTATTGGGATATGTTTATTTTTTGATGGATTTTCATTTCGTCCGTTGAATTAGTTAAGAACTGCGGATATCAATGGAAGCCCCTTTAGGGTTTATTCAGATATGATATGGTTATCCGTGCTGAGTTCAGCACGGATTTTTTGGGTCTCCCCCTCCTTTTATTCAAAAGGGTTATTTGGAGCCGTCCCATAACGCCATGCCATCAGAATAACGATCTTTGGGCGGAAAGCGAACCTTAGTAGTTCGCTTTCCGCCCTTTTTGTGTTGTATGCCATCCATTTCATAGTCAAAAGGAGAATGTAACCCATGAAACCCTTCGCATTAAACAAATTGGAATACGAGAAAATACGAACCGAGCTTGAACGCTTTGCCGTATCGTATCTGGGAATCGAGCATATCCGGAAAATGGCCCCCCTCACCCAGATGAAAGCCATCCGCAACAAACTGAATGAAACGGAGGAAGCCAAAACCCTGCTCCTTACCGGAGCTAGCGTTCCTATTCCTTCACTGGAGGGCATTGAAATGATCCTGGATCTGCTCGGCACCGGTTACGTGCTGTCTGAGCGCGATTTCGGGAACATGGTCCAATATCTGAGAAGCTGCCGTCAGCTCATTCAGTATATGAAAGCCAAGGACGGGATTGCTCCATTGATCAGTTCCTACGCCACATCCATGCATGAACTGCGTCCACTTCTGTCCGAAATCGAACGCAGCATTCACGGGGGGCGTGTTGTGGATAGCGCGAGCAAAGATTTGGCCAAAATCCGCAAAAAAATCATCGTAGCCGAAGAACGGATCAAGCGTAAGCTCGACAGCCTGATGAGCCGTTACAAAGGGATCTTGCAAGAGCATGTTATCAGCAAACGCGGAGATCGTTACGTGCTGCCCATCAAGAAGGAGCACCGTAAATCCGTGAATGGCTCGATTCTGGATGAATCGGCCAGCGGGCAGACGGTATTCATCGAGCCCTCCGACTTGCAGGGACTTCAGATGGAATTGAATTTCCTGCACGCCGATGAAGTCCGCGAAGAAACGAAGGTGCTGAGTGATTTGACCGCACTAGCCGAGCAATATCAATTCGAACTGAGAACCAATGCCGACATTGTTGGAATCTACGACTACATCATAGCCAGAGGCAAGTACGCCGTTTCCATCGGCGGGCGCAATGTAAGCCTGAACCAGGAGGGGTTCATCCATCTAAAATCCGCGGTGCATCCTTTAATCGGCTCCACGATGGTACCGCTGGACTTCTCTATCGGGGAGCGGTATAAAACCTTGATCATTACAGGGCCTAATACCGGCGGCAAAACTTCTGCTCTGAAGACGGTTGGTCTCATCACCGTAATGGTGCAATCCGGTCTACTGGTTCCTGTCGCGGAAGGCAGCCATTGCGCCATCTTTGACGAGGTTTCCGTCGATATCGGAGATGGGCAGAGTTTGGAGCATGCCCTCAGTACGTTCTCTGCGCATATTCGCAACATCCGCGACATTTTGCAGACAGCCGGCCGGTCCACGCTTGTACTGCTCGATGAAATGGCGTCGGGAACGGATCCCGGTGAAGGCGTAGGATTGTCGATCGCCATTCTGGAGGAGTTGAGTCAACGTCAAGCAACGGTTGTGGTAACCACCCATTTTACCGAAATCAAAAATTTTGCCGAGCGCACCTCCGGCTTTGAGAATGCCCGCATGGAATTTGATGCCGACACACTCGAGCCGCTCTATCGTCTGCGGATTGGTGAAGCCGGGCACAGTTATGCCTTTGTCATTGCAGCGAAGCTGGGCATACCGGAGTCGATCATTGCCAGATCGCGGGAAATCACGGAAGCGGGAATGGCAAGAGAGAACACGGCCCTTATCCAAATGGATAGCTCAGAGTCCGGTGATGAGGCTGAAGAAGAGCGTCCCGAAGAATACGTTACGTTGTCGACAGACAAACAGGATAAGCTGATGAATGATGAAGATCATCAAGATGTAGATTCTCCCTCTTCCCTCTATCAATTAGGCGATCGTGTCTACGTGCCTTATTTGAAACGAAGCGGAACCGTGTATGAAACCATCGACGGTAGAGGTAATATCGGTGTAATGATTCAGAAGGATAGACTGAAAATTAACCATAAACGGCTGAAGCCTTATATTGCAGCCAAGGATCTTTATCCGGAGGATTATGATCTTGATATTGTTTTTGAGAGCAAAGAGAACCGGAAGAAGCGTAAACTGATGAACCGCAAGCACGTTGAAGGACTGCAGATCGAAACGAAACCGGAATAACGAAACTCTTGACGGTGGGTTGACCAGGACATCAATAAGAATGCTAAGGATTTTCGGAGGAGAGATTACGATGAACATACGTACAGAAACCAAGAACGATTACGAGAAGGTCCAGAACCTTCTCACTCAGGCTTTTCCCGGACAGGAAGAAGCGATTCTAGTACGGCGGCTGCGGGAGGATAAAGATTTTCAACGGGAATTGTCAATCGTAGCGGAAGAAGATGGGATCATTAAGGGACATATTATGTTCAGCCGGTCTAGCCTTTTTGACGGGGTTTATAACCATCACGTGGCTGCGCTAGGGCCCCTGGCCGTGCTTCCGGATTATCAACGACAAGGGATCGGCGGGAAATTGATTGAAGAAGGCAAACGGCTGTGTTTCTCGCATGGCTATCCACTTGTTTTTCTGTTCGGCCATCCGGCATATTACCCCCGTTACGGATTTGTGCAGGCCAGAGCCTATGGAATCGACATCACCCAATTTACGGTTTCCGATGAAGTGTTTATGGTTGCCGAGCTTCAGCCGGGCGCGCTCGATCACCTGCATGGCGAATTCCGTTTCCACTCCGCTTTCGAAGATTTGGGGTAAGTCGAGCTTCAAAGTCCATATCATCCGAATAGGTTTGATCAAGCCGGGGAATCCTTGGTGGCATTCAGCTTCTGATATGTTGTACAATAAAATCTAAATGACTATTTGAAGGATGGTTTTCAACATGTATGTAGCTCAGGATTGGCAAGATTACGAGGTCATCGATACCGGAGGCGGAGAAAAGCTGGAACGCTGGGGCGACGTGATTCTCAGACGTCCGGATCCGCAGATCATATGGCCGATTGAACGTGAGGATGGACAGTGGCGCAGTGTGCACGGACACTATCATCGCAGCTCGTCGGGCGGCGGACAATGGGACATGAAAAAGCAGCTTCCGGACCGGTGGACCATCTCATACGACCAATTGAAATTTCATATTCGACCAACCAATTTTAAACATACCGGTTTGTTTCCGGAGCAGGCAGCCAACTGGCGCTGGATGATGGATAAGATCGCTTCAGCCGGACGTCCGGTCAGCGTGCTGAACCTGTTCGCGTATACCGGCGGAGCAACCGTCGCGGCCGCTTCGGCCGGAGCTCAGGTTGTTCATGTGGATGCTGCGAAGGGGATGGTTCAATGGGCCAAGGAAAACGCGGCATTGTCCGGACTTGCCGACCGTCCTATCCGTTATATCACGGATGATGTGTTTAAATTCGTGCAACGTGAGCAGCGGCGGGGGAACAAATACGATGCGATCATTATGGACCCTCCGTCTTATGGCCGCGGACCAAGTGGAGAAACGTGGAAGCTTGAGCAAAGCTTGTATCCCTTCCTCGAAAGCTGCTTGAGCATCGTATCGGATAATCCGCTGTTCATGCTGATTAACTCCTATACAACCGGAATCTCCCCTACCGTTCTGAATAACATGCTGACCATGACCATGAAGCCGAAATACGGCGGTACCATCAGTGCGGGAGAGATCGGATTGCCGATTACCCGCTCCGGCATGAACCTGCCGTGCGGCATCCTGGGTCGATGGGAGTCCTGATTCGATGAACAAGCGGGAACCAGCAGCATATCCGGTTGTGCCGATTCTGTTCGAGGATAATCATGTGTTAGGAGTAGCCAAGCCGGTCAACATCCCCTCCCAAGAGGATGCTACCGGCGATCCCGACATGCTGACCATTCTGAAACAGGACATTAAGGAGCGCTACGATAAACCGGGCAATGTATTTTTGGGATTGGTGCACCGTCTGGACCGTCCGGTTGGGGGAGCGATGGTGTTTGCAAAGACTTCCAAAGCCGCATCCCGATTATCGGAAGCCGTCCGCAGTCGCAGCTTTCGCAAGCAATATGTGGCGGTCGTTCATGGGATTCCTTCGAAAACTTCAGGCCGGCTCGTAAATCTGCTGTATAAGGATGTAAAAACCAACACCGTTCATGTCACTACTAAAGGAACGGACGGGGCCAAGGAGGCCATTCTGGATTACACCGTGCTCCAAACGTCCGAAGGCTTCAGCCTCGTCCTGATCGAGCTGCACACGGGCAGGCCGCACCAAATCCGTGTACAGCTGAGCCATGCGGGACATCCGCTGTTCGGAGACCAGAAGTATGGAAGCAAGGTGAACAAAGCAGGCCAGCAGATTGCCTTATGGTCCGTATTGGTCGGATTTCCTCATCCCGTTACTAAAGAGGAAATCTCCATTCGTTCCATGCCGCCCTCCGACTATCCCTGGAGCCTTTTCTCGATGGAGAAGCTGGCCTCCACATGACGGTCCTATCCATAGAATTCAAAAAAACCGAAATCCCGTCTTGGATTTCGGTTTTTTTATACCTCTGTTTCATAATGGCAAAAACTGTAATATTTTATCCCTGTACGATAATATATTATCCCTTTACTTTTATCAAAGAATGCCGAAAAATAGTAACTAGATAGTTTAACATTTTTTAGATTATTTGTACAATCATGGTATAAACTCTGCTTGCGAGTTTATATAGATCAATGGTGCCAAGGAGGAGGATGATCAAAAGCTGTTCATGAATGGTTACACGGTCGGCTCGGTTGTTTGTGATGTGTAACAATGCAAGGAAACTCACAGCTCAGGGAGGTTTGATCAGCAACAAGTGTCCGCTGAATTTCAAATTAAATATTCAAGGAGGTATTTGTTATGGACCAGGTTCAATATCAAACAAATCGCCGCTTGCATTTGAAACCGCTGTGGATTTTTTTAGGAAGCACTCTGTTGTTCTTCACCATCATGATCATCACGGCAAGCAGCGTCTCCGCTCATGGGTATATTGAATCACCAGCCAGTCGTGGTTATAAGTGTAAGCTCGGAGAGAACACCAATTGCGGCAGAATCATATATGAACCGCATTCCCTCGAGGGAAAAGGTAACTTCCCCATCGGTGGACCGGCGGATGGTCAGATTGCTGGTGCTGGAATTTTTCACGAACTCAATGAACAATCACCTACCCGCTGGAGTAAAGTGAACATGAACGGCGGGCCGAATACATTTAAATGGGTGCTGACCGCAGCTCACGCCACATCCGATTGGAAATATTATATTACGAAAAAAGGCTGGGATTCCAGCAAACCCCTCGCACGCGCAGATCTCGAATTGTTCTGCTCCTTCAATGACGGTGGCAAACGTCCGCCGAACACCGTAACCCACACCTGTAATGTTCCTACCGACCGCACCGGCTACTATCTGATCCTAGCCGTCTGGGAGATCGCCGATACAGGCAACGCCTTCTATAACGTAATCGATGTGAACCTGAATAACGGCAGCGGAAATCAGGACACGCAAGCTCCAACCGCACCGGGTAACTTAAGATCCACAGGCGTCACCAGCAGCAGCATTTCGCTCTCCTGGAACGCTGCCACGGATAATGTGGGGGTAACAGGCTATGAAATCTATCAAGGATCTAATCTAGTAACAACCGTATCAGGGTCAACCTTAAGCCATACCGTCACCGGTCTGCAAGCGTCAACCTCCTATACCTTTACGGTAAAAGCACGCGATGGAGCAGGCAATGTCTCCACGGCGAGCAGTCCGTTAACGATTGCCACATCCAATCCGGTACCGGACACTCAAGCTCCGACGGCTCCCGCCAATTTACGATCAGTCGGATCTACCTCAACCAGCGTATCATTAGCCTGGAACAATTCCACGGATAATGTCGGCGTTAGCGGCTATGAAGTTTATCGGGGCACAACGCTGGTGGCCACGGTATCCGGCAGCACGCTTACCTATACGGTCGGCGGGTTAGCACCCAACACAGCCTATAGCTTCACCGTTAAAGCTCGTGATGCGGCTGGCAACGTCTCCCCTGCAAGCAATGAACTGCAAGTTACCACGGCGGACGGTTCCACACCGGAAACTCCGGCCTGGGCACCAAACACTTCATATCAGCAAGGAGCCTTAGTCACATATGGTGGCAACACCTATGAGTGCCGTCAAGCCCACACGTCCCTGCCTGGTTGGGAACCCTCCAACGTGCCGGCTTTATGGTTGCTTAAGTCATAATCTCAATACGTCATGTAAGATTCGAAACGTGATATAAGATAATGCTCCAAAAGTATGAAAATATGTAACAGCCCCAAGGGTGAGCTGCCGTCTGCAGCCGCCCAGGGGGCTTCTCTACGTTTACGACGTTAGCTATAGCTTTAGAACTTATACCTCAACCAGAACTTCCTTTGGAGCTGTACTAATCTTTCCTAACAGATAAACAAGCAGCTGCTGATTATGCGAGGATATGCGGTTCAAAATTTGGGTAAGGTACTCATCCCTAACCTGTAACCCCCGTGTATATTCCTCACGCCCTTTATAGGAAATCGTCACCCAGACGATCCGTCTGTCATTCGCGTCCCGTTCCCGTTTGATCAATCCATTCTTCTCCATCCGGTCCAATAGCATGGTTACGGCTGCCGGACTTGTGGCCAGGTAAGGAATGAAATCGGAAGGTTTCATTCGCTTTAATTCAGCAAGCACCTCCAGCACCATCAGTTGCGATTCCGTCAATGTCGGTGCTAATCCGGCTTCCATATGGAGCTTATAATCCTTGGCCAGCTTGGACCACACCTTGGCGAATTCGGCAGTATGCATATTTATCCCGTCCCTTCAATTGTGCTGTCATGATCAAACATCGGATTCCATCCGTGGATGTTGCGCTGTACTTCGGTGAATGGATTTCGATTTCGTGTGAACCCTAGTCATGATTCCATAATAGTTTATAGGATTAACTTTTCGCGGGCGACCTCTCAATATCCTTCTTTTTTCGTTAAAAAATATAATTTCCAACCAAGCGACAAAACCTGCCAACCCTTATATGACGGCATTTTTCAAGGTTCACCCTGCTTCGACATAGTCGGGCATATGTCAAATAGTATAAATAACAGCTCTAATGTTGCGGGAAACGCAGAATATAGCAAAAGCACCTCGACAAATATCATCGAAGGTGCTTTTCGTCCGTCTATCTTATCTTCTCCAAACTTGGAAATCTCCTAAAAAAGGATGTTACGCAATCTTGTTTAACTTTCTTGACCTGACTCCGCATGCGGAAGAGTTACCAGATCGACAATCCGTCCTTGCTTGCCAACATCGGCAAGCAGTTTGCCTATCGATTTACGTTCCGCGATCGGAACTTTTTCGGTGTGAATCAGATGGGCTTGCCCATCTTCGCTGTACGCCATAATCTGCAGCGGTTCACGGCAATAGAAAGCACCGACAATGGCGCTGCCGTTAGGCTTCACCCGCTTGCCTTCCTTAAACTCAAACGTAGCCATGCCTTTTCCGCCGCGGCTTTGCGTCTGGTAATCCAGCAGCAAGCTGCGCTTGCCATAGCCAAGATCCGTGATAGTCAAAATCTCACCCTCATCGTTCTCCACCCATAATGCCGCAACGACTTCATCCCCGTCACGGAGCTGGATTCCTCGAACCCCGCCGGAAACGCGTCCCATGGCGTTGACTTCCTGCTCATTAAACCGGATGCTCATCCCTTCTTTCGATATTAGCACAATATCTTTATTGTTATCACTCACGACGACCTGGATAATGCTGTCTTCCGCAGCGACCTTGGCTGCCGCAACGGCGCCAGCCCGCTTGGTGACATACTCCTTGAGCTCTGTGCGTTTCACTTGACCTTTGCGGCTGACAAACACAAGCGACTTGCCCTCTTCTTCAAAGTTCGAAACCGGAATGACCGATACGATGTGATCCTCTTTCGGTACCTGAATCACGTTAACGATGGCCGTACCGGCATCCTTCCATTTGTATTCCGGAATCTGGTGAACCGGCAATAAGAAATACTGTCCACGGCTCGTGAATATAAGCAGATTCTCCAGGGTATTGACTTCAAACAGACGTGTGATGTAATCCCCTTCCTTAACGCCTGAGCTTTCCAGCTCACCGCCGCTTCGGGTGAAGGATAACATGCTGGTACGCTTGATGTAGCCTTCATTAGACAGAGTTACGAGCACGTCCTCTGCGTTCACCAGCACTTCAAGATTAACCTTGATCTCTTCCACTTCTTCCTGAATGACAGAACGCCGGTCGATGCCGTATTTCTCGCGAATTTCAAGCAGCTCTTTGCGAATGACGGCAATCAGCTTCTTATCGCTGTCCAGTATCGCACGCAAGCCCTCGATTTTCTTCATTAACTCGTCCAGCTCTTTTTGCAGGGAATGAATTTCAAGGTTCGTAAGGCGGTATAATTGCAAGGTCAATATGGAATCGGCTTGTCTCTCCGTGAAACCGAACATCCATTGCAGATTGTTCTGGGCATCCTGGCGATTCTTGGACGCTTTGATCGCCGCAATGACCTCATCCAGGATATTTAAAGCCTTAACCAGGCCTTCCAATACATGCGCCCGATCCTCTGCTTTCTCCAGCTCAAACTGGGTCCGGTGCGTGACGACTTCACGCTGATGTTTGATATAGGCGGATAACATGTCTTTAAGCCCCAGTTGTTGAGGGGTTTTATTCACGATCGCAACCATATTGAAATTATACGTAATTTGCAGATCGGTTTTCTTGAACAAATAAGCCAGAATCCCGTTTGCGTCGGCATCCTTCTTCAGCTCAACGACGATGCGAAGTCCTTCTCGTCCGCTCTCATCGCGAACCTCGGCGATACCCTCGACTTTTTTCTCCAGTCGTATGTTCTCCATCGTGGTAACAAGCCGTGACTTAACGACCTGATAAGGAATTTCCGTGATGACAATCTGCTGCTTGCCGCCGCGAAGCGATTCAATGTCCGTCTTCGACCGCAGATAAACGCGGCCTTTGCCTGTCCGATAGGCATCCAAAATGCCTTCGCCGCCCATGATGATTCCGCTGGTCGGGAAGTCCGGACCTTTGATAAAGGTCATAATCTCCGCCAGCTCAATCTCCGGCTTCTGCATAACGGCAATACAAGCATCGATCACTTCCCGCAGATTGTGAGGCGGGATTTCAGTGGCAAAGCCCGCGGAAATCCCGCTAGCTCCGTTCACAAGCAGGTTTGGGTACCGTGAAGGCAGCACAACCGGTTCCTTGGCCGTGTTATCAAAATTATCCTTAAACAGTACGGTCCGCTTCTCGATATCCCGAAGCAGCTCCATGGCAATCGGCGATAACCTTGCCTCGGTATAACGCATCGCTGCGGCGGGATCATCATCCTGGGAACCCCAGTTTCCGTGGCCGTCCACGAGCACATGTCCCATCTTCCATGGCTGAGCCATCCGAACCATACCTTCATAAATCGATGAGTCCCCGTGCGGATGGTAATTACCCATGACATCCCCGACGGTTTTCGCCGATTTACGGTATGGTTTATCCGGTGTGTTACCCGAATCGTACATGGCATACAGGATCCGGCGCTGAACGGGCTTCAGCCCGTCACGAACGTCCGGGATCGCCCGGTCCTGAATAATATACTTGGAATACCGGCCAAATCGATCACCTACGACCTCTTCCAGAAAAGCCGGCAAAAATTGCTCAGATAAACTCATTCCTTCACCTTCTATTCCTCAAACTCTGCGAAGTTTACATTTTCTACGATCCACCGTTTGCGGGGATCTACTTTATCTCCCATCAGCGTAGACACGCGACGCTCCGCTTTGGCAGCATCATCGATTTGTACCTGCAGCAATGTCCGTGTTTCCGGGTTCATCGTTGTTTCCCATAATTGCTCCGGGTTCATCTCGCCCAGACCTTTGTAACGCTGCAGCTCGAAGTTTTTGAATTCCTTCAAATAGTTAGCCAGCTGCTCATCCGTCCAGGCATACCGAACGGTTTCCAGCTTCCCGGATTTGCTGGCGATTTTATACAGTGGAGGCTGCGCAAGGTAGACGCGGCCTTCATCAATCAACGGTTTCATGTATCTGTAGAAGAACGTAAGCAGCAGCACCTGAATATGAGCGCCATCCGTATCCGCATCCGTCATGATGATGATTTTCGAATAATTGCTGTCCCCGGCGGTAAACTCCGTACCGATCCCTGCACCAATGGCAGATACAATCGCTCGGTATTCATCATTCTTCAGGATGTCGGCCAGCTTCGATTTCTCCGGATTCATCGGTTTCCCTTTAAGAGGCAGTATAGCCTGGATTTTCGAATCCCGTCCCTGCTTCGCAGAACCGCCAGCGGAGTCCCCTTCGACTATAAACAATTCGGTTCGCGTAAAGTCTTTGGACTGCGCAGGCGTCAGCTTGCCGCCCAGATTGGAGCTTTCGCTGCGCTTCTTGCCGGTGCGCATCTCATCCCTTGCTTTACGGGCCGCTTCACGCGCTTTGGAAGCCTGGATGGCCTTCTTCAGCAGCGTTTGTGCGATCTGCGGATTCTCCTCGAGGAAGATTTGCATCTTCTCGGTGACAATGCTGTCAACCGCACTGCGCGCAGAAGCGCTTCCCAGCTGGTCCTTGGTCTGTCCGACAAATTCGACCTCAGCCATCTTGACGCTGATCACGGTCATCATGCCTTCCCGAAGATCATTGCCTTCCAGGTTCTTGTCCTTTTCCTTCAAAAGATTGTTCTTGCGGGCATAATCATTCATGACACGGGTGTAAGCTGTCTTAAAGCCCGTCTCATGCGTACCACCCCCGCGCGTCGGGATGGAGTTAACGAAAGAAGCCAGCGTTTCGGTATATCCCGCATTATATTGAAGGGCGATTTCAACTTCGATATCATCCTTCTCCGCATAAAAATGGATCACATCATGGAGCACGTCCTTGCCTTCATTCAGGAACTGAACGAACTGGCTTGCGCCGCCTTCATAGAAAAACTCTTCCCCGTTGCCGCTGCGCTCGTCTTTCAATACAATCCGGAGTCCGGAGTTCAAGAAGGCAATTTCCTGTAAGCGCTCTGCTAGTGTGTCGTAATTCAGATGTGTTCCCGCGGTAAACACGCGCGCATCCGGTTTAAACGTAATCTTCGTCCCTGTTTTGTTCGTATTGCCAAGCACCTCAAGACCCGTTACAGGTTCCCCGACATGCTCTTTTCCTTTTTTGTCCTGCCAGTATTCAAATCGTTGGCGATGAATTTTACCGTCACGGTAAATTTCCACCTCCAGCCACTCGGACAGCGCATTGGTTACGGATGCGCCAACGCCATGAAGACCGCCGGACTTCTTATATCCGGAACCACCGAATTTACCGCCGGCATGCAAAATCGTAAATACAACCTGCGGGGTGGGGATGCCTGTCTTGTGCATTCCGGTTGGAATACCGCGTCCGTTGTCGTATACCGTCGCGGACCCGTCTTTATGCAATGTAATTTCAATTCTCGAGCAGTACTTGGCCAAATGCTCGTCTACGGCGTTGTCCACAATTTCCCATACCAGATGATGCAAGCCTGACGAGCTTGTGCTCCCTATGTACATGCCTGGCCGTTTGCGCACCGCAACGAGGCCTTCGAGCACTTGAATGTCGTCAGCATCGTATCCTGAACGGTTGTTACCGCCGTTCTTCGATGACTCTGCAAACATATCGATCTGTTCGACCATTCATGCTCCTCCTTCAATTTCACGTATCTCGTGTATTTCTATTTCTACATTTCAATATTTTAGAAGAACGCTGTTCCCTAAAAAATGCAAACAAATGTTTCATGCTTTGTCCATTTTAATTCAAGATATCCCTTCTCGTAAAGACACTGAATGAAACAATAACCGCACAAATGGCCCAGACGGCCAATACGGCAAGGGAAAAATTCAAAGTCATCCCCTCAATTGGCGGCAAATTGCCTGCTAAATAATTCGTTAAATTGAGGTTTACCATGAACAAATATTTCGCGCTGCTCCAGGCCGATGCCATATTCGTCAGAATATTTCCGGCAATCAATGCGGCCATCATAATCACAATGCTCGCCGCCGTGCTTCGAACCAGCACGGACACCATAAAGGCAAGCATACCGACGCATACGCCGACAAACCATACCAATCCACCCTGCATCAGCAAATACTTCCACTGTGGGACAGCATGAACGCCGGACATATCCACATCAGACCCAACAATTTGGAATCCCGTGAATACCGGTATGTCAAATCCCTTGTATCCGAAGGCTAGACCGGAAATCAGATAGGCTATGACAAAGGTGGAAACGACAATAAGAGACGTAAACATGATCAAGGCGATCAGTTTGCTGAGCAGCACCTTCCATCGCTTCACAGGCCTTGTCAGCAGCATTTTGATGGTGCCGGTCGTCCGTTCACCGGAGACGATATCCGAGGCGATCGCCATAATGAGCAGCGGAATAAACAGGGATATCGCATTATTCAAAAATTCCCGTGTAAACGTAACCCCGTTTGGTTGATTAGGATTCACATCATGCTGCAAATAATACTGCATTTGCTGAATAAAGATTTGCCTGTATCGTTTCCATTCATCCGGCACCCTGTCACTGCTTAGCGAATTCTCATTATCCGTGATTCGCTGCTGAAGTTCAAGCCGCCAATCACTGTTGAACTTCTCCCGGCTCCGTTCAGCTGACTTCATCTGGGCATAAGTAAACATGGGAACCAGAACAAGAAGAACGAGCAGGACAACATAAAACCGCTTTCGTTTGATAATTTTGATGCACTCGTTTTTGATCAGGGGCAACAGGTTAATCAATACTCTCACCCTCCGTCATCTGCAGGAACAGCTGCTCCAGCGTAGGATTGATCCGATGAACCTCCCGGACCTGTACTCCCGCGGCCACCAGCCGTTCCACAGCTCTTGACGTGTATGTAGTGCTCATACGGGTCACAACAGCATCCGGAGACATGCCTGCGAGCAAATTATCGTCGAGCACGTCTTCGGGGCGCTCGACAATGTGGCAATAATCCAGCTTTTGCAATATTCGTTTTCCTTGCACGGCGGGATTCAGATCCCAGATCACATGATCGCTGTTGCCGGCAATCAATTCTTCGACCTCGCCAACCGCAAGCACTCTTCCGCTGCTGATGATCGCCACGCGATCGCATAATAGCTGGATTTCGCTCAGCAGATGACTCGAGACAAAAACAGCCAATCCTTCCTCGGCTAATCGATGGATGAACTGCCGCATCTCTTTGATCCCTTTCGGATCAAGACCGTTTGTCGGCTCGTCAAGAATGAGCAGCCTCGGTCTGCCGAGCAGGGCTTGGGCTATCCCAAGCCGCTGCCGCATTCCCAGAGAATACGTGCTCACCTTGTCGTGAATTCTTCGATCCAATCTCACCGTATCCACAACTTCCTGTATTCGCTGCTGGTCAATGCCGGGCTGCATTCGCGCAAAATGCTCAAGATTTTCCCACCCCGTCATATATGAATACATTTCAGGATTCTCCACGATGGAACCGATATAACGCAGCGCCTGCTCCTGCTGGCGGTTCACATCATAACCGCAAACCTCGATCCTGCCGGAGGTCGGTTTGATCAGATCCACCAGCATCCGGATCGTGGTCGTCTTTCCTGCCCCGTTCGGCCCCAAGAACCCGAAAATTTCGCCTGCGCGCACGTCGAACGAGACATCATGTATAATCCATTTTCGACCGATTTTCTTTTTTACATGCTGGACAGATAGCACGATTTCTTGAGCTTGTTCATTCATCGTTTTCCAACTCCCCATATGACATCCTCATCATGCCTAGAGCATACCCTCTACAATTCGATCCGCTATAGCCTGATATCCTGCCCCGTTCGGATGAAAATGGTCCGAGGACAGATACTCGCCCAGCTTGTGCTGAAACAGATCGAACGTAGGGACCAATGTCATATTGGGATCCCGGTTCACAATCTCCATGACCGAATGATTCCAGGCAGAGACCACGATATTCCCGGGTATGAGCAAATCCTCCAAATCGGAAAAAGGATGATAGAGACCGATATAAACGATTCGGGCATCCGGATTAATGGCGCGAATCTTCTCCAGAATCGCCTGCAGTCGTTCAGAGGCCTGCGGCAATGCGGCCATCAGTTTGGCAGGTTCGAGCTCCAACTCATCGGAATCCGCCGCCCCGTCCATCAGCCCGCTGCCTTGAAATATATCATTGCCTCCGATCGAAAGCATAATCACATTGGCTTGCTTCAAGGCATACTGTATTCCCTTGTCGTCCAGCTTGGGAAGCAGTGCTTCGGTAGTCATTCCGTTTATGGCCAGGTTTGCCAGCAGGCTCGCTGTTCGTCCATCGCCGTTTAATTGATCCACGCTCCGGCGGACAAAACCGCTCCCGGTATTGTCCCCTGTTCCCTTGGCCAGTGAATCTCCAATCGCAGTTACCTTTAAATCATGGGGCAAAACCGGTTGTGACGGATCGCTCCCCGGCTGCTCCGGCGCTGTCTCTTCTTCGGACGCCTCGGATCCGCCACCGGTCAGCAAAGGCTGTCCTTGCGGATCATTAATATCTTTGAACGCATACATAAAACCGATAATGAGCACAATCGTTACAATAACCGACACGGAGGCAGTGATTCGCCATATCCATGCAGATGATTTCATGACATTCCCCCTACTAAATTCCTCATTACATTACCTTAAGACTTCTATATAAAATTTGCAAATCAAAACACGCAAAGAAGACTGCCCCGGACGCAATCTTTGGATGCGTGACCGGGGCAGCCTTTTCATATGAAACAAGATAAGTGCTTATTGACTGATGAACTCTTGAACCCAATATCCGTTATAGTATCCAACACCGATCATGGTGAAATTCGGAGACAGGATGTTTTCACGATGACCTTGGCTGTTCATCCAGGAGTTCATTACTTCTTGAGGCGTACGTTGTCCTTTAGCGATATTCTCGCCGGCATAGCCGTAAGAAATACCGTAAGCTTTCATCATATCAAATGGCGAACCATGTGTCGGTGAAGTGTGGCTGAAGTAATTGTTATTACTCATATCCTTCGCTTTATCCAGCGCTACGGTTGTTAGCTTAGCATGGACCGTGAGCGGCTTCAGACCTGCATTCGCACGTTCTTTGTTCACCAATGTGACAACCTCGGAAGCAAAATTCGATTGTTCCGTTGTACCCGCAGGCTGGGACGGTTTTGTAGATGGAGTGCTAGTCTCAGGCTTGCTTGTTTCCGGTTTGCTGGTTTCAGGTTGCGTCACTTCTGGTTTAGTGGTTTCTGGCTTGCTGGTTTGCGGAGTCTCAACAGGTTTGTCTGCCTGAGGTTTTTCCGTTTGCGGCTTCTGAACCACCCATTTAAACTGTGATTCAAAACCTTGGCTCTCCAGGAATTTCTGGATCTTTTGCTGCCAGTTCACATAATTATTACTCTCAGCAGGTGCTGCGGATGCCGTAGTAGGCAGCATGATACCGACAGCCAGTACAGCAGCAATGCTGCCGCCTGCGATTTTCTTTATCCAATGGTTGTTCATAAATGCTCATCTCCTATGCTCATAGTTGTGAGTTTGCTTGACCGCCCGTTCTAAGATGACTTTCATGGGTGCTGGACGATCAAACAATAGTTACATTTTTGTAATCTCGTACGAACACATTGTAACACATTTGATACCTTGGGCAATCCTACAATTGTTGGAAAAGCGACCTTGAATTCCTACCTATACATAAGTGATCAAGTCGGCACTAGTCCCAGATCATATGTAGTGATCGCTGCCTGATTCAAGCGATAGATCTCCTTTTAAATCGGTGGTCTATCAATCGAGTTTTAGGCCATAACAAGAAAAAACCCATCCCAAAAATGGGATGGGTTCATGAAAAGACCCAGGACTACAGCTTTTTACTAAACTGATATCCAGCCTTTTCAAATCCAATATGCTCATAAAATGCATGTGCGGGAGCAAGTTCTTCCCGGTTGCCGCTTGTGAGAAACAAGAGGTGGCTACCATGCTGTCTTCCCCATGTCTCTGCACCGCGAATCAATCTTTTGCCAATTCCTTGGCCGCGGTAGCTTGAGGTTACAATAACCGAAGTAATTTGAGTGACCGGTTCGGTCATAGTGAAGGATTTGACTTGACGAAGCATGATCATACCAACAACAACACCATCAACTTCAGCAATCAGATTGCCGTACAAAGGATTGTCGTTCATCGCTTCCATCCGTTCACGCATGACATTCAGCGTGGTCGGATAATTCAGTTCGCGCATCAAGGATGTGACAGCTTCCAAATCATTCTTCTCAAAGTTTCGAATCAGCAGTGCAGGCGCAGATAATACGCTTTCGATGCTCATTATACCCTCATGCTTCCCTTCTTCTATGAATTCTGAGTAAACTCTACTTCTATTTTGTAAGTTTATGAAGAAGATTGCAAGTATCAAGCGACATTTTTTTTACATTTGTGTCGGTTTTGTTAAACCTTTGTTAAGCCGTTTTTACAAAAATCGGTATTGCGCTTCAATCAACCCATGGTACGTACCCTGCTTCTGCATAAGCTGGCTGTGATTTCCTTCTTCGATAATCTTCCCGTGATCCAGCACGACGATATGATCGGCATGGCGGATCGTTGACAAACGGTGCGCCACGATGAAGGAGGTTCGGCCCTGAAGCAGCACTTTAAGAGCTTCCTGAATTTTCAACTCCGTCTCGGTATCGATACTCGCCGTTGCTTCATCCAGAATCAGAATCCGCGGATCGGCAAGGAGCGCCCTGGCAAAGGACAGCAGCTGCCGTTGACCCATAGACAGCATATTCCCGCGTTCTTCAACCTCGGTATCGTAACCGCCCGGCATCTGAACGATGAATTCATGGGCGCCGACCGCCTTGGCTACATCCTCAATCTCCTCATTGGTCGCATCCAGACGGCCAAACCGGATATTATCGCGAATCGTGCCGGAGAATATAAAGGTATCCTGCAGCACGATGCCAATCTGATTGCGGAGGCTTTCCACCGTCACCGATTGGATATCGTATCCGTCAATCGTTAGCTTACCTTCGGTAATATCATAGAATCGGCTGAGCAGATTAATGATGGTACTCTTGCCTGATCCGGTATGACCGACAAGCGCAATCGACTGGCCTGCCTTTACATTCAAATTGATCCCTTTGAGAGCCTGACGTCCTTTTTCGTATTCGAACACCACATTCTCCAGCTTGATGTCCCCTTTAATCGTTGGCAATTTCTTCGCCCCGGGCTGATCATCAATGCTCGGCTTCTCGTCAATGAACTCAAATATGCGTTCAGAGGAAGCCATGGCGACAAGCAATTGATTATACATTTGGCCAAGCCGGTTGATCGGCTCCCAGAAGTTTCCGACATATTGGGTGAAGGCAATTAACAGACCGATGGTGAGCTCGCCTTGCTGGATCAACACGGCACCGAGCCAGAACAAGATCAATGAACCGAAACCACCGGTAATTTCGATAAGAGGCCCAAACCCTTGGTTCATGGCGGACGCTTTATCCCAGGACTTTTTGCTGTCCATGTTCATGTTATCAAAGAACTTCATATTCTCTTCTTCTTGCGTGTAAGCTTGGGTTACGCGGATCCCCTGAATCGATTCATTCAAGTGAGAGTTTATCCGCGAGTTCCGAATCCGTACATCCTGCCATGCACGCCGGATGCGTACACGGAGTTTCGTCGAGATGAAGAACATGATCGGTACCGTGACAATAACAGCAAGACCGAGCTTCCAGTTTATTAACAAAAGAATAACGACAATACCTACTAACTGCACGCAGTCGATGATCAGGTTGACAACCCCGTTGGTAAACAAATCCTGCAGGGAGTTAACATCATTCGTAACCCGGACCAGCACAGATCCAGCCGGACGCTTGTCGAAGAAATTGAAGGACAAGCGCTGAATGTGCTGGAACAGATCTGCTCGCAGGTCATAAATGACCCGCTGTCCGATGATATTCGTAAATTTGATACGGAATATCCCCGCAACCCATTGAATGATATACATCGCAAGAACCGCGATTGTAATCTGATACAATAGGGTTAAGCTCGGGTTGCCATCCCTCGGGTCAATGGCCTGGTCGATTGCCAAACTGGTCAAGAACGGAATGGCCAGCTTCGTTATGGTACCGATGACCATCATAAGGCCGATCAACGGGAGAATCTGTTTGGCGTAAGGTTTCATATACGAGATCAGACGCGTCAGCTGCGCCCAGTTAAACGGCTTTTCAATCGCATCGTCGTCCTTGTAGACAAAACGTTCATTCGTTTCTTCCGAAGGCTTCCGCGGCCTCGGAATCTTTTGCTTTTGATGCGGTTCTGTATTTACATTGGCGTTCATGCTTGCACCTGCCCTTGCGTGCCTCCTGCTTGAGCTTGCTTCGCAATAAGGTCCGCATATTGTATTTTGTATACATCCTGATAAGGCCCCGGCACTGCAATCAAATCGTTATGCTTGCCGCGCTGCACAACTCTTCCCTCATCCAGAACGAGAATTTCATCCGCATGACGCAAGGAAGAAATCCGGTGAGCGATAATAAAGGTCGTTCTGCCGTTCATGACTTCCTGGAAACCGGACTGAATTTCATGCTCGGTTTCCATATCTACAGCACTGGTGGCATCATCCAGGATCAGGATTTTCGGATCTTTCAGAAGGGCTCGTGCGATCGCAATCCGCTGCTTCTGTCCGCCGGAGAGTCCCATCCCCCGTTCGCCGACAATGGTATCGTAACCATCCTTCATTTCCATAATAAAGTCATGGGCTTTGGCCAGCTTGGCAACACGGATGATTTCTTCTATGCTAACGTCCTTCATGCCGTAAGAAATATTGTTGCGGATGCTGGACGAGAACAAGAAGGTCTCCTGAAAGACCGTGGCAATCTGGCTGCGCAGACTCCGGATCTTTATATCATTAATGTTCATGCCGTCTAGTTTGATGCTCCCCTGATTCACATTGTAGGCATGCATCAAGAGCTGGATAATGGTCGATTTACCAGACCCCGTTCCGCCAAGCAGGCCGATCACGGAGCCGGGACGAGCATCCAAATTAATATCTTTGACGGCTGCCATCTTGTTACCGTAAGCAAAGGTGACATTATCAAATACGACATGACCCTTCACCTCGCTTGGCACCAAATCTACCGCACGTTCACGGTCTTCGACATCAATCGGCTGATTCAGCAGCTCCAGCACCCGTTCACCCGATGCCTTGGACTGCGTGTAGTTATTAATGTGAAACCCGATTCCCCAAAGCGGGCCGATTATGTACCAGATCAAAGTAAAGAAAGCTGCCAGTTCCCCTACCGTCATGGAACCTTGGATGACCATCGCTCCGCCGACGGCTAGCAAAATGACGACACTGATATTCGCAAAGAGCTCCATCATCGGGAAATAACGGGCCCATAGTGAAGAGGCAAATATCTGGTTGGTTTTGTAACGCTCATTCCGTTCGGAGAATTTCACCACTTCGTGAGGCTCGCGAGCAAAAGACTTTACGGTACGAACACCCGTGATATTCTCCTGAACCGCGGTCGTCAGCGAGCTTAGTGCCAGACGCATCTCCTGGAACGCCGGATGGATCTTGGATTCGAACTTTAGAGCCGCCACAACCAAAAATGGCATCGCTACCAAAGTTACGAGCGTCAATTTCCAGCTAATGGTAAACATCATAATGGAACCGAAAGTCACCATCAATACCAGATTGAGCAGCTGCGCAAAACCGAAGCCGATAAACATTCGGATCGCTTCCAAATCGCCCGTCAGCCGTGACATCAAATCCCCGGTCCGAGCCGTATCATAGTAACGGAACGATAGAAATTGCAATTTTTCATAGCAGGCGTTTCGTAGCGCATAAGCCAGGTAGTTCCCCAGCCTCCCCCCAAAAAATCCGTGCAAAAACTGCATGAAAGCTTTAAGGATGACCACACCCAGCACAGTGAGTGCCAGCTGCGGTACGATACCGTAATTCTCCAGCTTGATTGCATCGTCAATCAGCACTTTTAACAGATGCGGATAGACAAGTCCTAAAGCGGTTGCAATCGCCAGACACAGCATGGAAAGAAAAAGATAACTTCGTTTCTCCCAAAAGAAGCCCTGCAGTTGCCTGAGAACATTCATGTTTATCCTCCTTTGGATTATTTTCGTTCAGGTTATGTAGCATTTATGAAGTTTATCATCGACCTGAACCCGCGGCAAAGAGGGAAAACCGCCATAAATGAGCCAAAAGGACCTAAAGGGGGCAAATAGTATAACTTATCTTTGTTTCATAATGAAATCATCGGAAATTCTCATTAATACTAGGGGATATAATCACATTGTCAGTCCCTTCAACCATCAGGCTTCATCCATGATTTCCGACTTTTTTGAACATGCTTGAAAAAGGGTAAAATCCTAAGCCGTTTTCACCCCAGTGGCGAACGTTGTAGCAGATTAAAATACGTCATACCATCCTCTTGACCTTTATCCACCCGAACGAGCATAGGAAAAAAGACGCCCCGCCAGGATGGCATATGGGACGCCCTTGGATGGAAAAGTATGCGATTGGAGTTTAGACCTGCATAACATCGTTATTCGTATGGAAGCTTCAGACTCCAACATCTTTACCTTTCGTTGTGTGTGCACATGTTATGGCATAAGATCCGCTATTACCGAGCCGCCTGAATCATAGCTTCCAGCTCATCCGCCAGCTTACTCCACATCAACGGAGATTGACCGTCCTGCAGCGAACCGAGGATGGCAGCCATGGATTCCTTCAGCTGTTCCTCCAACACCGATACATGATGCTGCAATGAACGTACACTCATTCGAACATAGTGGTCCGTCAGCTGCTCTTCCCGAATGCTCACCACACTCGCCACGGCTTCCTTCACCTTCGGCTCTGCCGCTTCTCGAAGCTTGGAGCTTCCGCTGCCCTCAAAGAAATGCTTCGGGTTCTTAAAGGTCGACCAGAAGGACAACCAATCCCCCTGTATTTGCAATTCCGTTTCTTCCAGCTCCGGCGGTGACCAGTCTTTATCCCGCCGGATGGCGAGGGATAAGCCCTCGGCCATATCGTTGATATCCGCTGCCGCTTTAAGCGCTGCGTCTTCGGTTAATTTGCGACCGGCCATCTCTAATCGAAGCGTTGTTGCCCATAGCTCCTGATCCAGCTCCATGGACATCGTCCGCATCAAATCACGCCCGCAAGCCGCAAAGGCCGATTTCAGGTGACCTGCGTCCTCCCGAAGCACGGAAGGATTAAACGACTCCTGAAAGAAACGGTTCATGGCATAATCCAGCCGCTGCCGTACATGAAACAGCAGCTCGCTGCTTTCCTGCGCGATATCACGGGACATGTTAAACTCCGATAAAGCCGCAAGACGGGATAAGGCTCGTGTGTGAACCTCTTCCAGCTCCACGATTTTACGCTCGCGCGTGGTCTCATCCTGGGCTGCCATATCGGCCCAAGCTCTGATTCGATCCCTCACCGAAGCCAGTTCATCATAACCGGCGCGCTCTGAAAGCCTTGGCAGCTCTTCAACCGCAAATCGGCTAAGCGCATCTTCGAATACAGGGAACCCCGATTCCTTCAATTTCGCTTCATCCCCATATAGCTTACTATCCAGCGCTGCCAAACTGGAAACAGGGAAGATATGCGGGCTGCCTACCCCGCTGGACGTCAGGTTGGTACGAACATGCTTCACCACCTCATCCAGCTCCTCTTCGGATTGTGCAAGATCTGCGGCATTGACGATAAAAAACATTTTATCCAGCGCAAAGCTGTCTTTAACCCTGCCCAGCTGGGACAGGAATTGCCGATCCGCTTTGGAGAAAGCATGGTTGTAATACGTTACGTATACGATAGCGTCCGCATTTTTAATATAATTGAACGTTACGCCCGTGTGCCGGGCATGAAGGGAATCGGCTCCAGGCGTATCCACCAGCACGATCCCCTGCTCTGTCATCGGACAGCTGTAATACAGATCGATCCCGTCGACAAAACAGGATTTGGTTTCGTCGGCCACATAGCCCCGATATTCCGCCAGCTCTACGGTTTCTGTTATACCCAGTTTGGTCTCCATCATATCAAAGCCGGCAGCCGCGGCCTTCAGAAACCCATAATGCGGCAAGCCTGCCGGATGAATACCGGCCGGATTCAATGCTTCTGCGACGCTTCGCCAATTGCTCGGAGTTGGTTCTTGGAGACCCAGCACGCTGAAGGAGTACTTCAAATCGTCCCACCACATCTCGCGGCTCTTCATGCGCACGTCTGCGGTACCATGGGTTTTCCCTTCTGCCGGTGCCAGAATCCGGTTCACCGCCGCCGTTGTCGGGTGCGGTGATACCGGCAATACCGACTCGCCAAGCAGAGCATTGGCGAAGGAGGACTTCCCGGCGCTGAACGCACCGAACAGCGCCAAAGTGAACGAGCCGCCCGCAAGCGCATCCGCGCGGGCGGTTATATCCCGCGCGGCCGATGCCAGCGCGGGATGCGGCGCCAGCATCGCAGCCGCCGCGCGCAGCTCGGCTGCCGCGGCATCCAGCCGCTGGCGGCGCTGCGGTGCCGCCGCCTGCGCCCCGGCGGCGCGGGGCGCCGTGCGCCCGTGCCCCGGCTGCGCCGCCGGGGTGCCGCCCTGGGCAGCCGCTGGCGCGAGCTGCCCTTCCGGCTCCCTCACCTCCGGCAGGAGGCCGGGGGTGAGGGAGGTGCGCGGCGGGAGCAGCTGCGCCAGCTCGGCCGCACGGGCGGCTTCCGCCTGCTGCAAGGCTGCATAGCTGGCGGAAGCCGCAGATTGCGCCAGGAGCTCGGCACCCTGGCGCTCCAGGTCCTGCAGACGGACGGCCGCAGCGTCCGTCAATACCGCCTTCAGCCGGTCGGCAAGCACCAACACGGCCCTGCGGTAGCTGCCCTTGATTTCCTCGGCCAGCTCCCGGTTATAGTTCAGTACGTATTCACCGGACACCGTCGCTTCCGGATTCACGGTCCGCGTAATCATATCCTCCCGCACACCGGGAAGCTCAGCGTCCATCAGGCTCTCCCATTCGGTATTCCACTCCGTATGCTGTTCCACGCTTTTACGGAACAGCGAACGCAGATGCCAATCGATCTGCGATGCGGTCTGTTCCTCCAATCGATGATAGAAAGCCTCGAGACGGCGCCGACGCTCCTCCTCCGTTTTGCCGCCTGTGAACAGAAACCCGACTTTAAACCCGCTTTTGCGGCTTTCCAGGAAAGCCAGACTTAAATCCCGAACATCCGCCGGCGTCAGATTGGCGTTTGCCAGAAGGGCATCCGCTTCTTTGCGCAGCTCCGAGCGAACGGTCTCTGGCAGCAGCTGGACGGTTCTTTTTTGATCCTCCAGCTCCTGCAGCCGCGCTTTCATCGCCGCTGCGGCCTCCTCGCCGCCCATTTCCTCCAGCAGCCGCTCCTTCTCTTCCTGATGGCTTCTGGTATAGGCCTCTACATGTTGATCGGCAGCATGACGAATGGAGCAGGATACGCTGTAGCGCAGCAACGGCTCCTTATGAGATATCAATTCACCGATCAAGGACTTTAGTAGCCCCCATTGATTATAGGGATGATCCTGAGCTTTAAGCGAAGTGCATAGCAGCCCCTTATACGTGATCTTCCACTGGGCGAACGCCTTCTTCACGTCATTCAGATAAGCAGAAAGCGTCAACTCTTCATCACGATGCTTGTCGATCTGATTTACGATCAGGTACAGCGGTTTGCCCCAATCGGACAAACTCTTGGCAAACATCAGATTACTCTCGGACTGCACATGATTATAATCCATGACGTAAAAAACGATGTCAGCCATATGGAGGGCAGAATGCGTGGCAAGCCGGTGCCCGTCATCCGTTGAGTCAACCCCGGGGGTATCCATCAAGACGCCATCTTCGCCAAGCAGCGGCACATCATCCCACACTTCAATTGCGGAATACTCCCGGCCCTCCTTGCAGTATTCGGCAAGTTCGTCAATGGTTACCGTTAAAGGCTCTCCAGGCTCCGCAGCAGATCGGTGAATCAACGCCCGCGGCTCACCGCTTCGGATTGTAACCACATTCGCACTCGTAGGTACCGGACCCGAGGGCAGCACCTTTTTGCCGCAAAGCGCATTAATCATGCTCGACTTCCCTGCGGAAAAATGTCCGCAGAAGGCCAGCGTCAATTCACCACCTGTACCCTTGCGTATTAAATCCTCCGTCAATGCGGAGGAAGATTCGTCATTCCACTCCAAAAAACGGTCGCGAACTCTGGTTAGTTCCGTAACACTGTATCCGATTTCATGCTCAGCCATCAACTTCAATGTCATTTCTCGCTCCTGTCCATTGATCTCTCAATTTCTGACACATTCTATTCACATCATTTTATTTTATCACCGCTTGCACTGTAAAGGAATCATTGCATTTCATTTTCGGCCGTTGTCTTGATATAACAGTCCTTTATCTATGCAAAATGGCAGGTCAAGGAAGTGATCTTCCTTGCCTGCCATGGGTCCAAACCTTCTTAATGCCGGCAAATACAGGAGGAATGAGGTAAAAGTACACACTCGATCACCCTGTAAG
This sequence comes from Paenibacillus sp. QJM3NY_38, assembly GCF_056173265.1. Lineage (NCBI taxonomy): Bacteria > Bacillati > Bacillota > Bacilli > Caryophanales > Paenibacillaceae > Paenibacillus > Paenibacillus sp. QJM3NY_38. Next base: position 2,792,755 of record NZ_CM149665.1, on the reverse strand, counting down.
AACCAGGTTTATCTCATTTTTTAAAACATCAAATTTGAAGAACTTAAGATACAACGGTGTTTTCTTCTGCCGGAATTAAAATTTCGAATACATTTCCGTGCTGCAGAATGGTTAACCCGCGTGATTTATCGCGCATGACCACCACTTCAGGCTTCTGCGACATACGCTCCAGATAATGCTCGGGAGCATCCCCGGAATGACTGAACGTCACGCCTTCGACTTCTTGCTCTTCATTCTCACTCAGCTGGCTTTGGCTCTCCACAACATGTTCAAAAATATCTGAGAACAATTCAAAATTGTCGGTGTAAACAGAGATGCATTTCATGTGTAATCCCATCCTCTTTTAAATTTAGCTCATGCCGATCCAGGATACCGTCCTCTTTCACCTCGCGAAAAACCGACTTTTGATCACTGTTGTTTCCAGATTTCCATTCACCCATGCGGCTAAAGATAGAAATCCGGAGACAAAGGCAAGCATTGCGCTTGCTTGCAATTATGTCCATTTCGCTAGCTATTCATTAAAGTACCGTGTTCCCAACGAATCAGATGAATCTTTTTTTGTCTATTTCTTGCTGTTTTACAGTTGTTCCTTATTCTTCCTGACTGCTAAGGTTTTCATACGTTTCTTTCCTTCACGGCAAACATCCAGCAATGGGCATACCGGGCATTGCGGATTTTGTGCCTTACAGTGATACCGTCCGAAAAAAATGATCCGATGATGGGTCAGCGTCCATTCTTCACGCGGTACCCGCTTCATCAGCTTTTTCTCCACTTCCAGCACGGAATCTTTCCAGGCTGCCAGTCCAAGTCGCTTGGAAACCCGCTCCACATGCGTGTCTACCGCGATGGCAGGCACACCAAAGGCATTGGAAACGACGACATTGGCTGTCTTGCGTCCAACCCCAGGTAATGTGACCAGTTCATCATGAGCTTCCGGCACCTCACCGCCATACTGTTCGATCAGAATCCTGCACAAATTCTGAATATGTTTGGCCTTATTCCGGTATAAACCGATCCGCCTAATATCCTGCTCAAGTTCCTCAATCGGTACCGATACATAATCCAGAGGCGTTTTGTATTTCTGGAACAGATCCTTTGTTACTTTATTAACCGTTTCATCCGTGCACTGGGCGGACAGCAGCACGGCGATGGTCAGCTCAAACGCATTGCTGTGATGCAGTTCGCAATGTGCATCCGGAAACATGCTCTCCATCGTGTCCAAAATATGCCGTACCGTTGCCGCATTCATATGATTTCCCTCCCGCAAAAAAAAATCTTGATGCGGAAATCCCCGCATCAAGACGGTGTTTCTCGAGCAATCCCAGGTCGATAATTTACTGTTTTACGATCTCAACAACGACACCGTTGTTTAAGTACAGTACAATATTATCATTTTCCTTAAGGGATTGCACGGACAAAGTAGTGTCACCTTGATGAACAAATACTTTGTCGGATAATACATACCGGAAATTATCGTTAATCGATTTACGTTTTACTTGAATTTCCGTACTGCTTGCCTGCCAGAATGCACGTTCAACCTTCTCCAGAACCTGGATAATGGTTACGCCCTGAATGTCCTTTCGAATCTCTACGCGATCTCCTGAGGTCAATGCGCTTAAATTCGAAGCCGTTGAACCATTCTTAACGACTTTAACTCCGCCGCTTACACCTAACGTCTGGCTATTGCCTGAATAATCCTTCATGGTCAATGCATTTGCGGAAGCATCAACGCTTGTCACTTCGCCAAGCGTCAATTTAACTTCAGCTACCGCTACAGGCGTTAAGCCTTGGAACGTTATATTAACGAGTGCTCCCGGACGCAAATCAGCGAGCAGAATTGCTTGTCCGGTTTCGCCGGTCAATATGGATTTATCGGTATAAATATCGCTTGTGGAGCCGTTAGCTTTCACTCGAATACGGTTCCTTGTGGGTTCCGTTGAAACAACCTCAAATTGTGCGGAAGTTTTGAGTTTTAAGCTCTGTAAGTAATCCTGATTGTTCGACAGTTGGGCTAACACTTCGTCACCAATCCGTAAATCTGCCAGGGATGCGCCTGATCTGCCGAAGATTTCTACAATCGGACTATTGTAGTAAGAGATTTCTTCCACTTTACCGTTAGCGGTCATAATCGAAATCACTTGCTTGGATGTGTTAATGCTGTTAATTTTACCTTCAACTTTGTATACCACTTCTAATGAGAGTACGCGGGTACCAATCAGGGAGACACTTACCTTGCGTCCCGAGACAAGCAGTGGTCCAACTTTATCCAGCGTGGTTCCGTAGCTCGAGTCCAGCTTCGTCTTGTCATCCAAGACGATTACACGAGGCTGGTTGTTCGCATCCTTGACAGTCAGCCAATGTGTCTTCCCGTCGTAATTTACGACAGTAACGGCATCCAACTGCTCAATTTGACGACCCGTTACTTCGATTTTCGAAATTTTTTCCTCACCGTTAATGGTCAGTGTTACCTGGTCACCGGATACGGCATCAGCGAGTAAATCGGACAGAACAGGTTTAGCCACACCGTTTATCATAATTTCCGGCTTCTCTGCCAGATACTTCGTTTCGAGCTGCGTGCTTCCACTTCGCTTGTATGTGATGGTCTTCCCGTTCTCTTCAATGGAATAAAGCATTGCCTGCACGCTACGATCGACGCTTTGCGTAACTTCCAGCGTCTGCAGAACGCTGTTTTCTACCGTAAAGTTCACGGTGTAGCCGTTCTTCAATTCAGCCGGAGCCAAAATTTGATTCTGATATCGGATGACGGTTGCATCATCCCACGTGTACGTGTCCTCATAACCGGTGCTATCCTTAAGGGTTACTCTTTTGTTTACCGTATCCACGTTCTGAACAACGCCTGCTCCCGTCTTGTTAACCAAGCCGCTCTTTACGCGGATTGAAACGATTTTCTTCTGCGGGCTGTACGTTTCGCGTTCAATCGTAAGCAAACTGCCGGCAGCAAGCGTCTTCGGATCGATCTTGGTTCCGTTCTGATCCAGGAACACCGTGCTTGGCTCGTAACTCAGCTCTTCAAAGGTGCTGCCAGTATCCAGCCAAATGACGTTGTTCGGCGACAAACGTGCATATGTGCGGTCAAACCGCTCCACTTGCTGGGTCGAATCCGTAATTTCCACGTAAGCAGCGGTTCCGTTATTCACGATGACCACCGCTTGTGTGTAAGGATTGATCTCCGAGAATTGCAATCTCTTCTCCGAATCCGAGGTGAAATACGCTGTGGAATTATCCAGCTTGAATGAATTCAGCTTGCCATCGGCATAAAGCTCCAGCTTGCCGTTCTCGATCGAAGCGATAGAACCTTTGTATTGGTTCTCGTAATTTGTGGTAATGTAGGCTTGGGCCCGGCTGAGGAACGTTGCAAGCTGGGCACGGGTAACGGCCCCTTGCGGATCGAACTTGTTGCCGTTCAAGCCTTTTGCAAGACCTAACTCAACCGCTATATTAACATAACCCAGACGATCCGGGGATATCTTGGCGTTATCCGCAAAGCCTGTCGCTTTATTTTTGGCTGCATCAGCCTCCGCCGTACGTCCAATGGAACGGACAAGGACTTCGGTTATCCATTCCCGGGATGCTTTCTGCGCGCCCCAAATGACTTTCTCGTCCGTATATCCGGATTCTTTTTGCTTGTCGAGCAGGTTTTGCTGAAAAGCCAGTTCAACGTACTTCGTAAAATAGTCATTCACTTTAATATTTGTCGGTAATGTCGCAGCGCCGCTGCTTAATTGATCCTGCATGCTTAAGAACCGGATCGCCATCGTTACGGCTTCCTGCTGCGTTACGGGATCGTTCGGACGAAACTTTCCGTTATTCCCGGTCACGATCCCCTGTGCTGCTAACTGATAAATATACTTTTCTCCCCAATATCCGGCATTCACGTCACTGAATGCGTTTATGGCCGTTTGGGATGCATTTGCCGTTGTCGCATTTGCCGCTTCTTCATCTGCCGAGACGATCGAAGCCCCGCCTCCGAATGCTATAAGTCCGGCCATGACGGCGGAGACCACTTTTTTGGAATGAACATGTTTGCTGTGTCTAAGTACCATTTTCTTTCCCCTCTCAATAACTACTGCTTCATCATATACTAATATTCGACAGCAGATCGTGATCTCCTTCAACCATCATTACCGAGTCATCGGATTTTCCAAATCGACATGACCCATTAACGATTCGGTCTGCTGACCATCCACCAGAATTTGAAGTGATTTCGCTTCGTCAAACTGGAAAAAGGTTTTTTTGATCGCATCGATGGCAAACGACTCGCCGCCTGCACCCAGGTTAGCTTCGTCCGGGACCGTCACATCGAGCGTCAGAGCTCCGTTTTCAAATTTCAACGAATTCAGTCCGATTTTCTCCCACAGGGGAACCATATCACCCTTATCGCTCTTTTGTAATGCTTGATAGGCCGCTTCGTATTTTTCTTGATCTTCCTTATACGTAATTTCGGCCGTACCTTCTACCAGCTCCATCAAATCAGGATCCGTGTAATAGGCTTTGATGCTCTCTGTTTTTGCTTCCGGCGTTGTCACTTCGCTGCCGCTGCCCGTAGACGATCCACCTGATCCGTTCGACGTTCCACTATGATCCTGTCCTGTCTGATTATCAGGTGCAGGCGTTATTTGCTCCGGTGTATCGTTTGGAGCTGCTCCGGGTTTCTGTCCGCAACCGGCACCAATCAGCATTACGGCTGCCAATAGGCCAGCCGACCATATTTTTTTATTCAAAAGTAGCCACCTCCTGCAATCACGTTCACTGTCGTATCGTTAATCAACCTTTAAATAACCTTTGATGCCTCTGACAATAGCCTCGGCTACTCGATCCTGCGTTGCCGGATCAAATAGCTTGCTCTCATCGGTCTTGTTGCTCAGGAATCCGACTTCCAGCAGAGCGCCAGGCATTTTGGTCTCGCGAATGACATGGAAATTGCCGTATCTCACTCCGCGATCCTTTAAGCCCATAGCCTTTACGATCTCTTTATGGAGTGCATTCGCCAGCGCTTTGTCAGATTCATTGTAGTAATACGTTTCGGTTCCGCTTGCAGTGGAAGGGCCGCTATTAGCATGTATCGATATGAAAACATCAGCCTTCAGATCATTCGCAATTTTTGCGCGATCCTTCAGCTCGAGGAAAGTATCGTTACTGCGAGTCAAAACGACTTCGATATTTTGTTCTTTGGCCAACAGTTTCTCAACTTTCAGCGCCATCGCGAGGTTGAAATCCTTCTCCCTCTTCTTGGTTACCCCGATAGCTCCCGGATCGTGGTCTCCATGACCCGCATCTATGACCACAAGCTTCTTCCCGCCTGCACCAGGTGCAGGGTTAGAGCCCGTATTCAAATCCACAATGAATAGGCCCGATCCGTTCTCAAGGCCTGAAATGGTGTAATTTTTGGCATAGTTGAGATCAATGACAATGCGCACGGTCATCGGATTGCTGTTGTACAAGGAATAACGTACAGATTTGACATCCGGATATCCCGTTACGTCCATCTGACCGGTCTTCATCACGTCATCAAAGCTGGCGTTGCTGCTGAACGTATCCGAGAAATTCGTGTTCACCATATCAATGACGATACGGTCCGGATTGCTAAGCTTTGATACATTCGGCTTGGCATTGCCCGTAACGGCGACCATCAGCCTGTTTTCACTGAAACTGATACCGTCTACAGTCGACGTAGTTACGCCGGGTTCTTCACCAGGGTTACTCCCGTCGTAGGACGAGGTCAGATAGACTGACTTCTGCGCATTATCCCATCTTACTTGAAGGCCCATCTGCTCACTTACAAACCGGATCGGAACCAGTGTTGTTCCGCCACGAAGAACAGGTGCCTTGGTCATTTGTACGCGCTGACCGTTGATATCAGCTTGCTGACTCCCAATCACCATCGTTACTGTCTGCGAGCCGTCTTGGACAGTTACCGTCTTGGTCGCCTTGTTCCAGTACACGTCAAATCCCAGATTCTCGGAAATGACTCGGATTGGAACCATGACGGTGCCATTATTGTTCTCGACCTTCACGCCAGATGACAGATTGATTTGTTGGCCATCCAGGTAAATCTTTGCGCTGTACGAACTCGCATCCGCCATTTTAGGAAACGCAATCATGATGACAACCAGAAACATTAAAAAACCGAACTTCTTCATCCTTCACCCCTACCATCCTATTATTTTGCCACAGATTGGCGTTTCTGCACTCGGCCTGTCCGACATTACCTGACAACCTATAGACGCAAAGTCACGATGAAAGTTGCGAAATTGTTCCCTTTTTACCAAAAAAACACCTATTTCAAAAACCGAAATAGGTGTTTGGTCCTGCATTTGAATTTCGTTAATAGTTCCTTATAATTACTTCCGAGTCATTGGATGCTCGAGCTCAACATGTCCCATTAAACTTTCGATCTGATTACCGTCTACCAGCAATTCCAGGGACTGCACCTCATCGAACTGGAAGAAGGTTTTCTGTAAGGCATCAATCGCAAACATTTCCCCTCCAGCTCCGAGATTGGCTTCCGCTGGTTTGGTGATATCCAGTGTCAAAGCGCCATTTTCAAACTTGAGAGAATTCAACGTGATTTTAACAGACCATAGTGGACTTAGTTCAGCATCACTGCTCGTTTGAAGTCCTTCAAAGGCTTTCTTATATTTATCCTCTTCACCCGTATACGTGATCTCTTTGCTTGCCTCTTTCAAGTCCATGATTTCGGGATCCGTATAATAGACTTTAATATTGACCTTCTTCGCTTGATCCTCGGTAGCTTTCACATCCTTTGTATCCTCAGGGGTTCCAGTACTTTCACCGGTTGTACCCTGCGGTGGTGTGCTTGCTCCCTCGCCTGCGTTTACAGGTATTGCTTCATCTTCCTTATGATCATCAGCCGCCGTTTCTTCCGGATTATCCTGCGGCGTTTGTACTTCTTCTGTTGCGGTCTCCGGATTTGTCTCGGCAGGGGCTGCAGTCGGCTTCTGTCCACAGCCGGCACTAAATGCAAGCAGCAGCGCCAGCAATCCTGTCATCCAATATTTTTTGTTCATGACTTTCGTCCCCCTCTAAGTTCTTCAAATCTTGTACACATTATTGTACTTTAAGATATTCTTTAATACCCGCTACAATACCTTGTGCAACACGATTTTGGAAATCGTCTTCAAACAACTGGGCTTCGTCACCCTTGTTGCTTAAAAAGCCAATCTCGAGCAGGACAGCCGGCATCGTCGTTTCTCTCGTCACATGAAGACTGCTATATTTGACTCCCCGATCCATGAGTTCAGTCGCCTTGACAAGATGTTTATGCATCACGTTTGCCAAAGGTTTGCTGGCATCTCTCGTGAAGTAAGTCTCAGTGCCGTGCGGACTGCTGGAATTGTTGCTGTTTCCGTGAATCGATACAAATATATCGGCCTTTATGGAATTCGCCACTTTCACGCGATCGCTAAGACCCAGCGTTGAATCGTCGCTCCGCGTCATCACCACATTAATGTTCTTTTCGTTTCTCAGCAAGGCTTCCACTTTCAAAGCAATGTTAAGATTAAGAACCTTCTCCTGATTGCCGTTCGCGCTGATCGCGCCCGGCTGACTGCCGCCGTGACCGGCGTCAATAACAACCGTCTTCTTGCCGTTACCGGTTACCGGGGGAACGGGCGGTACGAGGATTTCTCCCTCTGCGTTCAGGTCGACGATGATGATGCCTGATTCCTGGGTCACCGCATAATTCTTAGGTCCGGTCAAATCCAATACGATACGCACGGTTGGCGGATTGTCGCTGAACACGGCATATCTAATATTCGTAACGTCAGTGTAATCCGTAACTTCCATATTGCCGCCGTTCTGCTCGTTCACGGAATGTCCGCTCAGGAAGGAAGCAGAGTACACGGTGCCCGGAAGATCGATAACGATCCGATCATGCCCCGTCATGCTGAACACTTTTGGCGTAACCGCACCTTCTGTAGCAATCATCAACCGGTTGTCGCTAAAGCTGAGTCCCGTCATGGCTGCCTGGTTCCCTGTTTCGACAGGCGGAGGTGTTTGACTTCCCGGATTGTTTCCGGCACCTGGATCAACCTCTCCTTCGGAGACCGGTGGAACGGAGCTGGAGAGGAACACTGCCTTCGTCTGGTTGTCCCATTTCACGTCAAGCCCCATCTGTTCACTCACAAACCGAAGCGGCACAAGCGTGCTCTGTCCATTTAAGACAGGCGGCAAATTCAGATCAACCTGAGCACCGTTCAATTCTGCCTGATGGCTGCCGACCACCATGCGGACCGTCTTCTCGCTGTTCTCAACGGTAACGGTTTGGCTGGCCTTCTCCCAGCCTACCTTGAAGCCGAGATTCTCGGATACCACGCGGATCGGAATCATCACGTTACCTTTCATGTTGGCTACCTGGACGCCCGAAGACAAATTCAATGGTTCCCCGTCAAGAAAAATGGCCGCATTTGAAGAACTGGCTTCACCACTTTTCGGAAACGCCAGCAAGAAGACTATCAACATCATTACAAACCCTAACTTCTTCATGAATCCACCTCGATCATCCCATGATTAAATTTGAAAAGCAAATCTAGCAATATAACTAAAAATATGTAAATCAGCACATTCCCGACCAGACGCTGCCGGACAAATACTGACATAAAACAATGGTTCCTCTTGGCTGCCGCTGCATATTAATTCCATAATACCAAAAAAAACTTCCATTTCCTACACAGGAAATGGAAGTTTAATAATCTTGTAACCTTTTGCAGTGGAATTGCGAGATTAAGCGAACAGACGCTCCCCATGCTTCTTCTCGTATGCATCGATTGCACTTTCATGCTGCAGCGTCAAACCGATGTCATCCAGTCCTTGAAGCAGGAATTGACGGCGGTGCTCATCAAGATCAAAGTCAATATGGAGTCCTTGATCATCCGTTATCGTTTTGCTCTCCAGATCGACGTTCAGCTTATATCCTTCATTACCTTCTGTGCGCTGGAACAATTCTTCCACCTGCTCCTCCGACAATTTGATCGGAAGAATCCCGTTCTTAAAGCAGTTATTGTAGAAAATGTCAGCAAACGATGGAGCGATGACCACGCGGAATCCGTAATCGAGAATCGCCCAAGGGGCATGCTCACGGGAAGAACCACAGCCAAAGTTGGCACGGGAAATCAGAATGGTTGAGCCTTGGTAACGAGGCTGGTTCAGCGAGAAGCTGTCGATATTGCCTCCCTCTTCATCAAACCGCCACTCGTAAAACAGAAACTGTCCAAATCCTGTACGTTCAATCCGTTTCAAAAACTGTTTCGGAATAATGGCGTCCGTATCTACATTCACCCGGTCTACAGGTGCGACAATACCGTGTAATTTCGTAAATGCTTGCATAAACTTCTCCTCCGTCCTTCTTAGCTCACAACTTCTTCGGCTGCAAAGTTCCAGTCACGTACATCCACAAAGCGTCCTTTAACCGCAGCTGCCGCTGCCATTGCCGGCGATACGAGATGCGTTCTGCCGCCGCGGCCTTGGCGTCCTTCGAAGTTACGATTGGACGTGGATGCGCAGCGTTGCCCCGGCTTCAGTACATCCGGATTCATCGCAAGACACATACTGCAGCCTGCTTCACGCCATTCGAAACCCGCTTCAACAAAAATTTTGTCGAGCCCTTCTTGTTCAGCCTGGATCTTCACTCGACCTGATCCGGGAACAACGATGGCTGTCACATTGCTGGACACTTTATGGCCCTTCGCTACGGCTGCTGCCGCACGCAAATCTTCAATGCGTCCATTCGTGCAAGAACCGATAAAGACATAGTCGATCGGAATTTCGGACATTGGCGTCCCTGGCACAAGCGCCATATACTCCAGCGCTTTCTCCGCTGCCTTGCGCTCATTCTCGGTCTTAAAATCCGCAGGGTTAGGAACCGTCGAGGAAATGTCAGTACCCATACCCGGGCTCGTTCCCCAGGTTACTTGCGGGATCAGAGATTCTACATCGAACTCAACCACCACGTCGAACTCGGCGCCTTCGTCTGTCACAAGCTCTTTCCAAGCTGCCACTGCAGCATCAAAAGCTTCGCCTTGCGGAACATATTGACGTCCGCGCAAGTATTCAAACGTCGTTTCATCCGGAGCGATCATGCCCGCTCTGGCTCCGCCTTCGATGGACATGTTGCACACGGTCATGCGCTCTTCCATCGACAATTCGCGGATCGCTTCACCCGTATACTCAATAACATAGCCTGTCGCAAAATCCGTTCCGTATTTCGCGATGACGCCAAGGATCATATCCTTAGCCGTTACACCCGGATTGCGGCGACCGACAAAGCGCACTTCCATGGTCTTTGCTTTGGCCTGCTGCAAACATTGGGTTGCCAGAACATGCTCAACCTCGCTTGTTCCGATACCGAACGCAAGGGCGCCGAATGCACCGTGTGTAGATGTATGGCTGTCGCCGCATACAATCGTTTTGCCCGGATGCGTTAAGCCAAGTTCCGGCCCCATGACGTGCACAACGCCTTGATCAATCGTATCAAGATCATACAGAGTAACGCCAAAATCCTGACAGTTCTTGGTCAGTGTATCGATTTGCTGCTTCGAAATCGGATCCGTAATGTTAAAACGGTCTTTCGTAGGTACGTTGTGATCCATCGTTGCGAAGGTCAGTTCAGGACGGCGTACTTTACGGCCGCTAAGACGCAAACCCTCAAATGCTTGCGGTGAAGTTACCTCGTGAACCAAATGCAGGTCAATGTACAAAATACCCGGCTTGCCTTCTTCTTGATGAATAACGTGGTTATCCCAAATTTTTTCGAACATTGTCTTCTTACTCATCATCATCACCCCATTGTTCTTTACGTCCATGAGAAGATAATTGCTTGTTATCTTCTTTAAATATAAGGAAGATCTACAACGCATCATCTTTACGTTGATAGTAATATATCATTTCCTTCTTCATTGTTCCAAGATATAATATCTATAAAAGTAATAGGATTCAGCTATAACGGAGTGATGCTTAAATGGAACTGAGACAACTGCAATATACGCTGCAAATCGCGGCGGATAAAAATTTTTCCCGAGCCGCGGAGAAGCTTCATATCGCCCAGCCTTCCTTGAGCCAGCAGCTCTCCAAGCTGGAGAAAGAGCTCGGCGTGCTGCTGTTCCAACGCAATACGAGCAACGTTGAGCTCACCCATGCTGGAGCCAGCTTTGTCGAGCATGCCCAGAAGATCATGGACGCCGTCGAGCAGCTGAAGCAGGAGATGTCGGACATCTCCCAGCTTCGAAAGGGTAAGGTCGTAGTCGGCAGCATGCCGATTACAGGTTCTCACCTGCTGCCATGGGTTTTGCCCGCCTTTAAAAAGGGATATCCGGATATTGAGATCACCCTGTTGGAAGATTCCTCCATGAACCTGGAGAAGCTGACGGCCAGCGGCAAGGCCGATCTTAGCCTCCTGGCGCTGCCGCTGTCCGAGCCGTCGCTGTCCTGGATTCCGATCGGTGAGGAAATGATCGACTTGGCCGTTCCTCCGCAGCATCCGCTTGCGCTGCGGGCAGCCTCCGATCCCGTACGGCCCATCACAATCGATGAAATCCGGAACGAAGCGTTTGTTGTCCTCAAAAAAGGACAGGGCTTCCGGAAGCTCACCTTTGATATATGTCGGGAGGCCGGCTTTGAACCGAACGTTGTATTCGAGAGCAGCAACATTGAGACGCTCCAATCTCTGGTCGCAACCGGAATGGGCATAACGCTGGTGCCCCGTTTTATCGCCCGTGCGAAACGCAGCGAGTTTATTCCGGTCTACTTGCCCCTCGCTGATCCGGTTCCGAGCCGCACACTGGTTGTGGCTTACCGCAACGGCCGCTATTTGTCCAAAGCGGCGGATGCGTTCATCGATACTTTTAAGCAGGTCATGGACAAGCTGGTTGTGGAGAGCGTTCAGGACTAGTGCACGCTGCCCCATAAATAAAGAGAAGAAGCTCAGCCAAGGTCAATGAACAAGACCAAGCTGAGCTTCCTTTCAACGTGAAATTATAGCACTCCCATTTCGTTTCAAACGGAGTTTTATTTGCGCAAATTATGCTGGTCAATCAATCGGTTCTGTTCATCCGCAGTACGGGACTGGTCCTGAATCGACTCGTTCTTTCCGTTGCCGCCCCCGGCAACGTTTTCTACAAAGTTGCGGAACTGTTGTTTCTGCTCTTCTTCCTGCTCATGGTTTTGGCTGTCGAATTGGTTATTGTCTGCCATCATTCAAAGCCTCCTCTCAGACGGATTACCCATAGTATACCCGCCTCTGCCCAGATGAAACTTCATTTTTTAGAGGAGTTTAACAATAAATACTTTTATTGAAAATACAAATTCGGACGACGGTCTTCAAAAACCGGAATGCGTCCTCTCACTTCATCCGTAAGACCACAATCCAGCGTACCGGTCAGGATCATTTCCTGCTCATCCCCTTCGGCAATGACCTCCCCCCAGGGATCGATGATCATGGAGTGACCGAAAAAGTCCGTTTCTCCGCTAGTTCCTACTCGATTACACGCAACGACGTACATTTGGTTCTCGATCGCTCTGGCCATGAGCAGTGTTCTCCAATGATGCAGCCGCGGATGCGGCCACTCTGCTGGCACAAACAGCACTTGAGCGCCGCCTAGTGCGAGGGTGCGAGACAGCTCGGGGAAGCGTATATCGTAACAGATCGACGCGCCCGCTTTTAATTGTTCCAGCTCAAAGGTTACGGGCTGCTGCCCGGCTTGCAGAAACTTCTCTTCATCCATCAGGCGGAACAGGTGCATTTTGGAATATTTGGCGATCTGCTCCCCACTCCGGTTAAATACATACATGCTGTTATAAATCCGATCTTCGATTCGTTCGGCTACAGACCCGCCTACGACTTGGATATGATGTTTTCGTGCAAATTCGCTCAGCATGCGAGAGGTTTCCTGTCCCATGGGATCGGCAAGCTCTTGAATTCGGTCCAGCGCATACCCCGTATTCCACATTTCCGGCAGCACGATGACGTCCGGCTTCCTATCAGCCGCTGCGGCCTGCTCCATCATGCCGAGCATTTTACTCATATTGGCCTTTACGTTTCCTATTTCAATATCGGCTTGGATAAGTGCGATATTCAATTGAGCCTTTGCTTCTCCAGTCATCTTGCAGCCTCCTGTTATTCCGGTTGAATCCAGCACCAGCGCCGCTAATCATGAAATCCATGATCGGGCTCTTTTTCAGGAATTCACCCATTCTCTATATGTCTTCATCATAGCCTCCCCCGCCCTGTTGCTGCAACACCCAAGCACCATTTCCCTCTATACACCCCTGATAAATCGTGTTAAATTAATCCTAATTGTTTTCAATATCAGCTGTATTCGAGCGTAATTAGATAACGGAGTGATGAAACTGCAATGAATAACAAATTAAACGAATTCCAAATAGAGCCGGCCGAGATGATGTCCCAGCTGCCCACGCAATTTTTCGCGACCTTGGTCTCCAAGGTAAACCGCCAAGTGGCGCAGGGACATGATGTGATCAATCTCGGACAGGGAAATCCCGATCAGCCTACACCGCCTCATATCGTATCCAGCTTGAAGGAAGCGGCCGACAATCCGCAGTTTCACAAATATTCGCCTTTTACCGGCTTTTCCTTTCTTAAAGAAGCCATTGCGCATCGATATAAAGAAGACTACAACGTTGATCTGGATCCGGAGACGGAGGTAGCGATTCTGTTTGGAGGAAAAACAGGGCTTGTACAGCTTCCGCAAGTGCTCCTGAATCCGGGCGATGTATGTCTTGTCCCGGACCCCGGTTATCCGGATTACTGGTCAGGCGTTGCACTGGCCCGTGCCCAAATGAAATTCATGCCGTTAACCGCTGCTAACCGGTTTCTTCCCGACTATGGCGCGATCACACCAGCAGACAGAGAAAAAGCGAAGCTGATGTTTTTAAATTATCCGAATAATCCGACATCCGCCGTCGCTCCCCTGTCCTTCTACGAGGATACGGTAGCATTCGCCGCCGAACACGGGATCGTCGTAGCCAGCGATTTTGCTTATGGAGCGATCGGGTTTGATGGAGATCGTCCAGTCAGCTTTTTACAGGCAAAAGGAGCCAAAGGAGTTGGCGTGGAATTTTACACGCTCTCCAAAACCTATAATATGGCCGGATGGCGCGTTGGCTTTGCCCTGGGGAACAAAAAAATCATCTCGCTGATCAATATGCTGCAGGACCACATCTACGTCAGCCTGTTCGGCGGCATTCAGGCCGCAGCGGCCACGGCTCTGACATCGCCTCAAGATTGTGTTAAGGCGCTGGTCGCACGCTACCAATCGAGAAGGGACGTTTTCTATAGCGCCCTGTCCGAAATCGGCTGGGAAGCTCAAAAACCAGCTGGCTCCTTTTTCAGCTGGCTGCCGGTACCGAAGGGCTTTACCTCGGTATCCTTTGCCGATCTGCTGCTTGAGGAGGCCAAGGTCGCGGTTGCGCCTGGTGTCGGCTTTGGCGATCACGGCGAAGGATATGTCCGCGTCGGCCTGTTAAGCAGCGAAGAGCGAATGCGGGAAGCCGCCTACCGAATCGGTAAGCTGAACCTGTTCGGTTAACCTTTTTCCTTTTGAAAAAACAAAAACGATGTGCTATTCTTGCAATAACAATTGAATGCAGTTTTCAAAAACGCAATGACGGGACCAGTACGAAAGCATATGGCACGATGACCAGAGAGCGAATTCCATGGGCTGAAAGAATTTGCCGTGACCCCCTTTCCGAAACCTACCCCCGAGCGGCCTGGCTTGCCAGGACAGTGCCTTCTGTTACAGGGCTAAAGCCGGATGAGCTGCGCTCATCAACAAAGGTGGTACCGCGGAAGTCAAACTTTCGTCCTTTTTCATACAGGACGGAAGTTTTTTTATTTTCAGGAAATGGATTCGTTACAGCTATCCCTACCCATCATAAATACAAGGAAGTGATCACGATGCTATCGCGCATCGTCGTAAAAATCGGAAGCAGCTCCCTTACGACAGATGAGGGCGGACTTAATCTGGATTCCATCGCCTTCTTTGCCGGAGAGCTTGCCGCTCTCCGCAAAGCCGGTCATGAGGTTCTGCTCGTGACATCCGGCGCCGTCGCAGCAGGGTTTCGAGAGATCGGCTACGAGAGCAGACCGAAGCTGCTGCATGAGAAGCAAGCATCCGCCGCACTGGGCCAAGCGCTGCTGATGCGTGCTTACCAGAATGCGCTGGCCTCCCATCAATTGAAGGCCGCGCAAATTCTGTTGACGAGAACGGACTTCGCGAACCGCAAACGCATGAATAATGCCAACATGACGATTACGGAGCTTCTGAAGCAAGGCGTTATTCCGATTATTAATGAGAACGACACCGTTTCTATTGACGAACTGAAATTTGGCGATAACGATACGTTATCCGCGCTCGTTGCGAACTTGGTCCGCGCCCAGCAATTAATCATCCTGACCGATACGGATGGTTTGTACACGGCTGATCCACGCAAGTCGCCTGATGCAACGAAATATGAGGAAATTGATGAAATTACCGATGAGATTTACAGCATGGCAGGAGGCGCTGGCTCCAGCGTTGGTACCGGCGGCATGCGATCGAAAATCGATGCTGCCAAAATCGCCACCCGCGGCGGTGTCCCCGTCTTCATCGGCAAAGCCAGCGAGACCGGCGATTTGCTTAAGGCGCTTGAACATGCAGGTAAAGGCACCTATTTTGCTACCCACCTATCCTCCCTGCCGATGAAAAAGCAGTGGCTCGGCTTTATGTCCTCGCCGCTAGGCCGGATCGTTGTCGATCCGGGCGCCGAGAAGGCGCTGATTCACGGAGGCCACAGCCTCCTTCCCGTTGGCATAAAACGGATCGAAGGCAGCTTCCATGCCGGGGACGTGGTGGAAGTCGTTAATATGAACAACGAGAGGCTCGGCAGGGGGATCGTCAATTACGACGAAGACCAGCTGCAAGCCGTGCTCGGTTTGCCGAGCAGTCAAGTGATCGGCATCATCGGGGAAATCCATCGGCTTGAGGTCATTCACCGAGACGAATGGATCACGTTAAAATAATCTGGTTCCCATAACCAATATTGCTTTTCCTAATCATCCAACTAAGGAGGAATTATTATGAGTGAGGTTCGCAATAAAGCTAAGCTGGCCAAACAGGCCGCATTCGGTCTTGGCAGACTGAGCACCGAGGAGAAAAATCAGGCTCTGCTCATCATGGCAGACGCACTGATCCAACGGACAGCTGATATTATGGAAGCAAACGCGGAGGATCTACGTCGCGGGAAGGAGCTTGGCACCTCCGCCTCCCTCCTGGACCGATTGGCACTGAATGAAGCCAGAATCGAGGGCATTGCCGAAGGCTTACGCCAAATCGTGAAGCTGCCGGACCCAATCGGCGACACCTTGGAAACGATCGATCGCCCGAACGGACTGAACATCGTCAAGAAACGTGTTCCCCTTGGCGTGATCGGCATCATTTATGAAGCACGTCCAAATGTGACGGTCGATGCAGCCGGACTGTGCTTGAAGACAGGCAACGCGGTCGTACTTCGCGGGGGTTCTTCCGCCCTCTCCTCCAACCGCAAAATCATCGAGGTGCTTCACGAAGCTATGGAACGCACCGCACTGCCTAAGGATGCGCTGCAGCTTATCGAGGACCCGAACCGTTCCTCCGTGGATGAAATGCTGAAACTCAACGGACTGCTGGATGTCATTATCCCTCGCGGCGGGAGCTCGCTGATCCAGAACGTTGTGTTAAATGCCACGGTGCCCGTGATCGAAACCGGAGCCGGGATATGTCATACCTATATAGATGCATCGGCAGAGCCGGACATGGCAGTTGCCATCAGTCTCAATGCCAAGGTGCAGCGCCCTTCGGTCTGCAATTCCATGGAAACCCTGCTCGTCCATGCTGATTATGCCAAATCACATCTGACCGTGCTGGCCGAAGCATTCCGTGAGCGTAACGTCGAGCTGCGCGGATGTCAGCGTACCCTGGATTACGTTCCTTGGGCTGCAAAAGCGACGCCTGAGGATTACGCAACCGAATACAACGACTATATCTTAAACATCAAAATCGTGGATCACCTGGATGAGGCCATTGAGCATATTTCGATTAATGGCACAAAGCATTCGGAATGTATCGTTACGGAGAATAAGGATCATGCGCAGCGCTTCTTGCAGGAAGTAGACGCAGCTGCTGTTTATCATAACGCTTCGACCCGTTTCACCGATGGCTTTGAATTTGGCTTCGGCGCCGAAATCGGGATCAGCACCCAGAAGCTGCATGCCAGAGGTCCTATGGGATTACCCGCGCTTACTTCCTCCAAATATGTTATTATCGGTAGTGGTCAAATACGCGAATAAATCATTCATCTAAAGCCATGAAGGAGGAAATAACGATGTGCCAATCTCCGCAGAACCGACCTTTAATAGATAAAGCAATCACCTTCTACGGCGCCGGCTCGATGGCCGAAGCGATCGTACGAGGATTAGTCAGCCGTTCTGTCGTGCTTCCTGAGAATATTACGATGCTCAATCGGAGCAATGTTCAGCGCCTTCAGGAACTGAGTGAGCGCTATGGTGTCCAGATCAACAACGACGATGCCGCTAAAATCGAAATTCTGAAAACTTCGCCGGTGATCGTGCTTGCCATGAAACCGAAGGATGCTGCTAAAGCGTTAAAAGAACTGGGACCGAAGCTCTCAAGCGATCAATTGATCATCTCCGTGATTGCCGGACTTTCGATTTATACGACGCAGACGCTGCTTGGAACCCAGCAGCCCATTGCACGTACGATGCCGAATACATCCGCCTCCATCGGGCTTGGTTCCACAGGAATCGCGTTCTCGAAGGAAATCAGCGAAGAACAGCGCCAACTGGTCATGACCTTGTTCGAAGCTGTTGGTAATGTAACGGTCATTGAAGAAGAGAAGATGGATATCTTGACCGGTATATCCGGCAGTGGTCCTGCTTACTTCTATTACATGATGGAAGCCATGACTGCCGCAGGGATCCGCGGCGGCTTGACGCCGGAGCAAAGCCGCGAGCTGACACTCCAAACCATTCTGGGCGCCGCCCGGATGGTGCAGCAGACCGGGGAACAGCCTTCATCGCTGCGCGCGAAAATTACATCGCCGAACGGATCAACGCAAGCGGCCCTCGAAACGCTCGATAAAGGCGATTTCTTCGAAACCGTCATTGCCGCCGTGAACCGCTGTGCTGAGCGCTCCAAAGAAATGGGCGCCATGCTGAAGGAGCAGATCTCATGAGCCGCTGTATCGCAACTTACCGAATCTATGACGACCAGGCGGATTTTCGTAAGAAAGCGACTTCCATCGCCGTTGGCATGACGGTCGGCAGCTGGACCGAGCTGCCGCAAGCCAAGCGTGAAGCGATGCAGAAGCATCTTGGCGAAGTTGTTGACATTCAGGTTCACGAGGGCTGGGAGCCAGGCAGCCGGTACGCAGACGTCAGCATTGCTTATCCGGACATTAATTTCAGCCGGGATATCCCTGCCCTGCTGGTGACCCTGTTCGGCAAAATTTCCATGGACGGGCGCATCAAACTGACTTCCCTGGATTTGTCTCCCGACTTCCTGAGTGCGTTTCCCGGACCGAAATATGGCATCGACGGAGTCCGCGATCTTCTCGGCGTCCAAGACCGCCCACTGCTCATGAGCATATTCAAATCGGTTATCGGAATGAATGCGGACGAGCTTAGAGCCCAATTTATCCGTCAGGCGCTAGGTGGGGTGGATCTTATCAAAGATGATGAAATCCTGTTCGAGAACGACCTCACCCCGATCGAAAAACGGGTCAGCATGTGCATCCAGGCTGCTGCCGACGTGGAACAA
Source organism: Paenibacillus sp. QJM3NY_38 (assembly GCF_056173265.1). NCBI lineage: Bacteria > Bacillati > Bacillota > Bacilli > Caryophanales > Paenibacillaceae > Paenibacillus > Paenibacillus sp. QJM3NY_38. Next base: position 2,773,907 of record NZ_CM149665.1, on the reverse strand, counting down.
CAGACAGGCAAAAAACTGCTGTATGCAGCCAATCTGACCGGACGGACGTCGCGGCTGCGTGAGCAAGCGCTGCGTGCGATTGATGCCGGCGCTAACGCCCTGCTCTTTAATGTGCTGTCCTATGGGTATGACGTTTTGCACGAGTTAAGCAGTGATCCGGATATCACCGTGCCTATCGCGGCTCACCCTGCGCTTGCCGGTGCCATTTACCCTTCTCCATACTATGGGATAACGGCTCCGGTGCTGCTCGGCCAGCTGATGCGGATTGCCGGCGCGGATCTGGTGCTCTTCCCTTCTCCTTACGGATCGGTAACGATGCCGAGAGAAGAGAATCTCGCGATACGCGACGAGCTGCACAGCGCTAAACTTGGCGTGAAACGAAGCATGCCGGTACCATCCGCAGGAATTCATCCGGGACTCGTTCCCCGCATCATCCGGGACTTTGGCACCGATGTCGTCGTTAACGCTGGCGGCGGAATCCACGGACATCCGATAGGAACCGAAGCGGGCGGCAAAGCCTTTGTACAAGCGATCGAGGCGACGATGAAATCCGTGCCGCTCGCCCACTTTGCCGAGGAACACGAAGAGCTGAAAGCCGCATTGGACATCTGGGGAGGAGAAGTATGACATCTGGAGATAAACAGCCGATCATTTTTTGCGATTTCGACGGAACCATCACAAACAACGATAACATCGTCGCCATTATGAAGCACTTCAAACCGGAAGGCTTTGAGTCGATCATGCAGGACACGCTTGACCGCACCATTTCAATTCGGGAAGGCGTAGGCCGCATGTTCGCGCTCTTCCCTTCCTCCATGAGAGAAGAAATTACCGAATATGTTCTAAACCATGCAGGGATTCGGGAAGGCTTCAGTGCATTCCTGGATTATTTGAAATCCGAACAGATTGAATTCTACGTCACAAGCGGCGGTATCGATTTCTTTGTCGATCCTCTGCTGAAGCCTTTTGGCATCCCGGCAGACCATATCTTCTGCAACGGCTCCAATTTCGAAGGGGATCGCATTGAGATTACTTGGCCTCATCCTTGCAAGGATTCCTGCCATAACGACTGCGGCATGTGCAAAGTCACGGTGATGGACCGTTTTCCTGTCGATCGGTATTACCGCATTCTGATCGGTGACAGCCTGACCGATTTTGAAGGTGCCAAACAAGCGGATCTGGTTTATTCCCGCTCCTCGCTCACCGAGCAATGCAAGAAGCTAGGCGTACATCATGTACCCTTCGAGACCTTTACCGATATCCAGATCGACATGAAAGATAAGTTTAAACAGGAGGTGCTGTAAGTGGCATTTTCAGATATCCAGCTTGAACAGAAACAGGCTGCCCTGCAGGATCTTAGAGGGATCAAGGAACTGTTCGCTTCTAGAAACTGGTTCCCCGGCACCAGCGGTAATCTATCTGTCCGTGTCGGCGAGTTCAACCCGGAGCAGTTTTATTTTGCGGTGACAGCCAGCGGAAAAGACAAGTCGGTACATACGCCCGAAGATTATCTTTTTGTGGATCAGAACGGCGTGCCTTGCGAAGCAACCGGCTTAAAACCTAGCGCGGAAACCTTGATTCACTGCGAAATTTATCGCAAGACCGGCTGCGGTGCCATTTTCCATGTGCATACCATCGACAACAATCTGATCAGCGATTGGTATGGGGAACAAGGTTATGTCCCTGCCCAAGGAATCGAGCTGATCAAAGCCTTTAATATTTGGGAAGAGGACGCGGCGATTCGCATTCCGATCCTGCCGAACTATGCAGACATTCCACGGATTGCGGAGCTCGTTCCGGATGCGCTCGATCCGGCTGTACCCGGCATATTGCTGCGTAACCACGGCATCTATGCCTGGGGCAAAAATGCATTCGAAGCCAAGAAACATCTGGAGGCTTTTGAGTTTATATTCGAATACGCCTACCGTCGTCTGCTTCTGAATGCAGCCGGATCCAAGTAATATATTCATATTTGCAGATATAGGGCTTGAACAGCCGGATGCTCCCTTATCCAGCGTTCTTGGGGTGCATCCGGCGTTATATTTCCGTTAGGAGTGTGTAAGGATGCTCGAAAGTTTAGCCATTGGCATCGTATTTGTTTTGTATGGTTTGGTCCTCTTTTTGATTCCGCCCAAAAGTTCCAAGAGTTTTTATGCTTATAAAACGACGTCATCTCTCAAAAATGAACGGAACTTTAAAGTTGCCAACGCCTATGTCAGTCTGCTGCTGATGATTTTTGGAGTCATCCTGCTGCTGATCGCCAGGCTTACCGGCCATTTCATGACGACAGGCATTGCGACCGTGATCGTTTTTATCCTGATATACATACTCGTTGAACGAAAATTAAAAAACCTGTAAAACGATTCAAAATCGTTTACAGGTTTTTTCTTTATATAAACTATAGCCGATTCTGCTCATGCTCCGTTAAAGAGATCGAAGGCGCAGGTACCTGATCCGGTGATGCATAAGCATTGAAGATAAACAAACATGTCACAACAAATAGAGCAATATACAACAGATAATACAGATTCTTGGCCACGATATCTCCCTCCATATCTCGTTCATATCTATTTTTGATTAAATCGCTATCGACTTGACCCTAGATGTTATTAATTAATGGACATCTCATTCGTTGTCGCTATCATAATATGAACGCTCTCCCCTTAACGAATCCTTTTTCGAGCCAGTCATCAGCTTGATTCCTCCTCCGATAAGAAGAACGGCGATAATCGCGGTCTTCAAGTAGGAACGAATGCGGTAATCCAGCTGCAGATGAGGAAAATGTGTATCGATATAAGGCATCACAACACTGCTAAATACGAAATAGATTCCGAGTACAAGCAGTCCAAGACCGAGCCAGCGCTGCTGATTCCCAAGTCCCGAGATGATCGGTCGATCGCGCAGCGGCTCCCTGCCGTAACGGCTTACTTGCTGCAGACCGTCAAAGAATGCATAAAACCAGATCAACGGAATCAAGAACAGGAATAGCGACAGCTTAAGTACATCCAACACATAAATGCTGCCAAGAAATAGGACCATGAGCTGCAGTCCGCGTTTTTGCAATCCCAAATACATTTGACCCGCTCCGGGAAACGCCGATAATAAGGTGGCAAACACTTTACTCCGGCGTCCGCTCTCTCTGCCGCTCTCAAGCTCATCAAACAGCGTGCGATCGATAAGAAATTCTCCAGCTTGCTTGCGGTTAACCAGCTGAACCACATCAAACATGCAGTAGAGCCAAATAATGGGCAGCATGCCCAGAAACAGCAGGAATACCGATTCGTGAGTCAAGCCCGTCAAGAACAGCAGAATCGTTCCAAGTCCGAAGAATGCGATCAGGAATGACAACCCTCGCTGCATCAATCCCAGTTGAAAATGCCCCAAACCGGGTATGAAGGACAGCAGTATGGTATAAAAGCGTTCTGACTCATCACTCTTTTCCTGACGAATCTCCATCGGCCGTCCATATTCATCGTGGATAATCGTTACAGGCGTATACCGGATCAAAGCAATTAGCAGGTCAAGCATGCTGATACCCCAGATCATTAAGGCTCCGATAATTCCCAACGCAAAAACCGCGTCGGATGCCGTCATGATCCCAAGCACAAATCCACCGAACAGGCTTGCGAAGAACAAGAATGGATATAGCAGGGCGCGTCCCTTTCTCCCCCAATAATAATGGCCGAGGCCCGGAAGGATATTTAATATAAAGGCAAACCCTTTACTTTTTTGCGGTTGCACTTGGCATCTCCCTTTCTTTTTTCTTATCTGGACATTAGCTGGTCAAGCCAGCCCGTTGTTTTTTCTACCCATTGCTCACTGTAGGAGGGTGTTTCGGATAATGGAACATCATGATTCATTTCGCCGGGAAGAAGTCGGTCAAATGCCCCGGTGAAGAGAAACAGCATGGTAATGGAGGCGGCAATGGTGTAATGGACGATCGCGCGTTCGTACCATCGCTTCGGACGTTCCTGAATCCGCAGCGGTGCTCTATGGGTGTATGGCTTAATTTGTGCGTGCTCCACCACCTGCTGCGTAAATGTTTCCGGGTCTGACAGGCCAGGGAGTTCGGAATCAAGCTCCGCCAGTACCTGCATGTAGATCTCCAGCACGCTGTCATCCGATAACATGAGCTCTTCATAAGAAGACCGTTCTTCTGCCGAGCCTTCTCCTCTAACATATCGTGCCGTCAGCATCTTAAGCTCGTTATCCTTCACGTTCATTTCCATTCCTCCTCCTTCCAAGATTTCCGAATCCATTGTCTGGCCCGGTATAATTTCGATTCCACCGTCTTGACCGTGACATCCAGCTCGGCTGCGATTTGTTCGTAATTTTTCTCTTCCAAATAAAAAGCCGTTATAATAGCGCGGTGATTGTCCGGCAATTGTTTAATTTTCTCTCGAAGTTCCTCTCTTCTCTCCTTATGTACGAGCAGAGAAACCACGTCTTCGTCCCGGGAAGGGAGTTTATCCAGCACTTCATCATGTTCGCCGTGCAGCTGCTCCGGCGGTTTACGGGAAAGCTTCCTCTTCATATCAATCGCTTTATTTAGCGTGATGCGTGTAATCCAGGTTTTAAAGCCTTCAGATCGGTACTGGGGGAGAGCTTTGTATACTTGAATAAACACTTCCTGCGACGCATCTTCCGCTTCCTTGGCATCCCGCAGGACCGAGTATGCCGTATGGAACACGTGCTGGCTGTAATGGTTCACCAGTTCCCGAAAGGCTTCTTGATCACCTTGCAGGATGCGCGTGATTAACGTTTCAGCATCAATAACTCTCCCCTCCTTCCCAAATACATAGACGTCAGCTTTGAAAGCTGCCCCTGCACTTTTTTCAAAAAAATTTTTGATAATTATAAAACTAGACCAACATTGCTTGTCCCATAGTCTGCCCATACCGGTCAAAACAAAAAAAGAACGTCTATCGACGCCCTTCTTAGGAAGGTTACAGGATCATGCCGCTAAGAACAAATAAAACATTCATCACAAAATGCATAACCATCACGGGAACCACCCCTTTGGAACGAATAGCCACGCCACCCATCATGATACCAAAGATTGAAAACAGCAGACAAACCGGCCATGAAAAACCAAGGTGGTAGTGGTATAAACCAAAGGTAACTCCGGTGATGACAAGCCCTTTCAGCTCACCGAATCCACTTACAAAATGACTAAGTATGTATCCCCGCCACAGCAGCTCCTCAAGGACGGCATTGATCAGCGCAAATGATAGTGCATAACCGATAAGAACGAGAAAATGCGGCTGTCCCCAGTCAATAAAGAATGAAAAAATGGAGCAGACGACAACCAGGAAAATGAGCATGAAACGCCAAATCGGGTCTTGAACCGGGCCTTTGAATATCCATGGGAAATAAATCGTTGTTCCCCATGAACCCGTGGCAAGGTATAACGGTTTTTTCTTGGTTAACATGGCCGCCAGTACAAAGGGTAATACAAATAATATCAGGCTTAACCTCGATAGGATGATGGCCCAGGCATCGTGCCCCGCTAATCCATGTTTGATGATTTCACCAGAAGAATGATAGAACATATAACCTATCACCATGATAAGAGCCACGATGGCCGTGTCATTTATCTGAATCGATATCTTGCGTACGCTTCGTAGCTTGCACAATGTATATATTAACAGGATTAGTCCGATTCCCCACGCCGCGGATAGAAGGAATGATGTCCTTTGAACCCATACGATGGTGGCAATCATGATGATCAAGCAGGTGATAAATTCACCTGGGCGGTTCGTAACTTGCAAGCTGTTCTCTCCCATTCTGTATCACGTATTATGATATCATGATACCTTTCTATTATGGCCGGATCAACTAGAGATTGGTGCATCGTCTATTTCTATGGGCTCTACCACATTCAGCAGAAACGGGCGTCCGTGCAAATATTCATGAATATATGCTAGGGCATAGATTTGCTCACCCTTTATACTTTCTGTCTCTCTTGGATTGGAGGCATGGTGGCTATAATTCTCCATCATAATCATGATGAAAAAACACTCCAGAGACTGAAAATAATCCGATCCCAACGACCGTATGCTTTCATATCCTTGAAGCACTTTAAACCGTTGGTACGGAACAAGTGATAACATAACCGCCGCCAGATCGTAGAGAAAAAAACCATAGCCACATCTACCGAAATCAATCGGGTGAGGAACTTCCCCTTCAAATACCACATTCCCCAAATGCAAATCGGCATGAATAAGACCATAGTTGTAATCATCAGCCTTCATATGATCAAGCTGGGATATAACTTTTTCAGCTGCGAGTTGATACAGTGACCATGAGACTTCCGACAAAAAAGTTCCCGCATATCGTTCCAGCTTGGCGAGCGCTTTTCTATAACTGTTCATCCCCCATACGGGCTTACGAAGATCAGAGGATCTTTTGAAGCCAAGTGCAGCATCATGCAGTCTGGCAATCAAGACACCTACCTGATAAGCTTGATCTTCTGTAAGTGCTTCATGGGCATGCACACCCTCCACCCATTTCATCACGGTGATATGGGTGGAGGTGAATCCATCCTCCGTACCGATTTTCAACCATCTTAACCCACTTGGAGTGGTTATACCTGTCGGCACTTTGATACCTGCTGTAATAAGGGTATCCAGGAATTGAAGCTCCAGGTCTATTTCATTACAGGACCGTCGATCCGAATGAATTCTCAATAAGTATGTTTCATTTAAGCTCGTCCTAACTTTATATGTAATCGTGTCCGAAATACCGATATATTCAATCTTAACCCAGCTCAGGTTATATTGCTGAAGTGCCGATATTGCAACCCTTTTGGCTTTTGCGAGCAGCGCACATCTTTGTTCTTCTGTTACAAATTGAAAAAAATCATTCATGTACTCACCTCTGCTCTATGGTTTGAACGTTCTTGAATGATTATAATTGCTCAGCAGCTGTACTTCCTATATAGCGATTGGTTTAAAATGACTTTTATACATAAGAAAAAGCCACATCAGAATCAGTTCCAATGTGACTTTCCGTTACTTGTTTTTGGTATAAACAATTTTTTTGATGGAATCGCAGGATAAACAAAATTGAGAAGAAAGCTGGTCAATCGTAGCGCCCGACGCAAACAACTGCCGGATTTCCAGGTTTCTTTTTTTCAAATACACCCGGCTGCCCGAGTTTTCTCCCCATTTCTTGCGTAACCCTTCAGGTTTCGGGATATACACCATCCCGCCCTGTACATATTTCTGTACTTCCTTCAACAATTCCTCTGGAAGGATAATATCCGCGTTTATATATTTCATGGTAGCTCTGCTCCTTAAAATTAAAATAAGGTTTTAAGGATGCAAAGTCCATTAGATAAACGGCCTCTCTACACGAGGTAATCAGGCGGTAACTTTCTCATCGCTCCATGCAAACAACCGCCGTTGTTCATCATATAGACTTTGCATAGAGCACATCTGCAATCTTCCCATCATGATCTTACCCCTCCCTTCACAAATTATGACATTCCGACTGGTTATGACCATTATAACCGATGTTAAGCGAAAAATCGAAGGGCTCAGTCTCATCCTGATAAGCCGATATTAAACCGCTAAGCTTGCAAACGACCGAAGCATTTCCTCCACGGTTTTAAAATAATAGGTGGGCTCGCATGCCGCCAGCTCCTCTTCGGAACCATACCCATACCCTGCAGCAATGCTGTGTATCCCGCAGTTCCGCGCTCCAATCAGATCATGCTTCCGGTCTCCAATCATAACGGCTTCCGATGTATGAATCCGGCATGTATCCAGAACGTGCTGAATGATTTCAGTCTTGGCGGACCGGGAACCGTCCAGTTCGCTCCCGCACACCATGGAAAAATAAGCGGATAGCTGAAAATGCTCAAGGACCGTTTCGGCAAAAACCGTAGGTTTGGAGGTAGCGACATACAAGCGGCGCCCTTGGGATAACAGCAAACCCAATAGCTCACGTATTCCACCATACACCTCATTTTCATAAAGGCCGGTGTCCTTATAATATTCACGGTAGCTCAATACGGCGCCCCAAGCCTCGGCTTCACTAAAATGATATTTTTCGGTAAAGGTCGCCTGGAGCGGAGGACCGATAAAACATTCCAGCTCGGATAGATCGTTTACGATAATCCCATGCTGACCGAGTGCATAACTTACGGCTTTCGTAATGCCTTCACGCGGATCAGTCAAGGTGCCATCCAAATCAAATAAAATATGATTGTATCTCATTAGATTATCCTCCTCCATGCATGATTCCTAAGCCAGATCCTTGATCTCCAGGAGATCCCTGATCATATAAGCAGGACGATGATGATCACTTAAAGGGGTACCCCGGCGATTATAATAACAAAAATCAATTCCGGCTCTCGTTGCTCCTTCATAATCATCCGTAAGCGAATCCCCTATGTATAACACCTCGCCTGGACCTACCGCCAATTCCTGCAATGCGAGTTCAAAGATCTGCGGGTCCGGCTTCCAGCACTTCACCTCATCCGAAATGATGAAGGAGTCAAAATAATGAAACAATCCTCCTGTTGTCAGGCGTTTACGTTGTGCTTCGCCAATGCCGTTGGATATGACCCCCAGCGCAAAATCGCCATGCAAGTGTTCCAAAATATGGTCGGCATTTGGCTCCATATGGTTGGAACTGCAAAACAACCCCCAGTAGGTTTCCGATATCTCCCGGAATTGATTGAACTCCCGTCTCAATCTTAGGAAGGTATCCGTGAAGGAATGCTCCAGCACCTGCCTAATATCGTGATTGTTCTGAATTCGGTTCACCCAATAATTAAAATTAATCGGTCCAAACGTGCTCCAGAATTCCTCCCACGTCAGATCCTCATGCAGCCGGTAGTGCTCCAGTGCTTGCTGCATGCATGTCCTTTCACTCTGACTATAGTCTAATAACGTGTTATCCAGATCAAAAATAATGGCCTTGTATCTCATCTCCAACTCCCCTTCTAGCGTGCTGCACCTATATCCATTCGTTGATCCGTAGAAGTTCTCCTGCTAATCATAGGACTTAAACTGCATGAATAGAACAGATCATGCACACAAAAAAGCACGCCCGTAGCGGACGTGCTTCTGATCTATCTTCCGATATTTCTAAATTTCTGCGTATAGGCTTTGGCATCCTGTGCGGTACGCACCCGATTGCGGCTCCATTCAAGCAGGATCCGGTCAATGTAGCGGAAATGCAGTTTGCCCGCAAATACCGCTTCTTTCAGAGCCAATAGGATCAACTCGTCCGGATAGCGATCCGCATCAACCCAGCCGGAGATCGTTTCCAGCTCCATGGGCGACAGCGGGCGGCCAAACTCTTTTTCGAAAATGGTGAACAAATTCCGCTCTTCCTTCTCAGGAACAGAATTCCCCGAAACAGCTGATTTGCTGGTAGCAGGGCGGGCATTCAAAAGCGGTGACGCAAACTTGGTTCCTTCAGGGGATTTATCTTTGTGCTCTTCAGCCAGACATGAAGCGAGTTTTTCATACAATCCGTGGAGATTGTAGCGCTCGTAATGAATCCCCTGTGTTTCGTCAACATACTCATCAATCCCGATCAGCCCTACCTTCATCAAGCGCTGCAAGCTGGTAGCGATGAATTCAGTGGGAGCCCCCGTCACTTCCGCAAGCTCCTCCAGCGAAGGAAACGCCTTGAACTCCACCTGCTGATAACCAATCAAATGAATGACCAGCATGGCTTCACGGTCGCTTAAACCAAGTGACCGGTAATGCTTGAGCAAGGCATAAGGAATGATCGCCATTCCTTGGCTCATGCCGGCAGCGGCGCCGGCCGTCCACCCATTCACGCCTGTGTCCACGTTACCGGCGTGGTCCATAGACTCACCTCTCACGGCTTACGGGTACAACCGGTACAGAGTCCGTGGGAACGGAATCGTTTCACGCACATGGTCCAAACCGCAAATCCAAGCAACGGTACGCTCAAGACCTAGACCGAAGCCGGAATGAGGAACGGTGCCGTATTTACGCAAATCCATATACCATTGATAGGTTTCCATCGACAGATCATGCTCCTTGAAGCGCTCTTCAAGCAGCTGCGGATCGTCGATCCGCTGCGATCCGCCAATAATCTCGCCATAACCTTCCGGAGCGATCATATCCGCACACAGAACGACTTCCGGACGATTCGGATCCGGCTTCATGTAGAAAGCCTTGATTCCCGCCGGGTAATGGGTAATAAAGACCGGCTTGTCATACTTCTCGGCAATGGCCGTTTCATGTGGCGCGCCAAAATCCTCACCCCAAGGAATATCGAAATCTTGCGTATGCAGGAATTCAATGGCCTCATCGTACGTAATCCGCGGGAATGGTGCCTGGATCGCCTCCAGCTTCGAAATATCGCGACCGATCGTTTCAAGCTCCTGGCGGCAGTTTTTAACCACGGATTGCACCACATGACTAATGAACTGCTCCTGTACCTGAAGGCTCTCCTCATGGTCCGTGAAGGCCATCTCAGGCTCAATCATCCAGAACTCGATCAGGTGACGGCGAGTTTTGGACTTCTCGGCACGGAACGTCGGACCGAAGGAATAAACCTTACCGAGCGCCATAGCGGCAGCTTCCATGTATAACTGCCCACTCTGGGTCAAATAAGCATCCTCATCAAAATACTTCGTGTGGAACAGGTTCGTTGTACCCTCCGCGGAAGTTGGGGTCAAAATCGGCGGATCCACCAGCGTAAATCCGTTGGAATCAAAGTAATCTTGAACCGCGCGGATAATTTCTGCACGGATTACCATGATCGCACGTTGTTTCTGGGTGCGAAGCCACAGATGACGATGGTCCATTAAGTAATCGACACCATGCTCTTTAGGCGTAATCGGATAGTTTTCCGTAAGATGTATGATTTCAATGCCGGTAACCGTCATCTCGTAACCCGATTGGCTCCGCGGCTCTTCACGTATTACACCCGTCACATACAACGAGCTTTCCTGTGTCAGGCTTTTCGCGTCATCCCATACTTGTTCGGATACTTCACTCTTCACAACAACACCCTGGATATATCCGGATCCATCGCGAAGCTGCAGGAATTGGATCTTTCCGCTGGAACGCTTGTTGTTGATCCAGGCGCCGATCGTGACGGTCTCACCGACATGCTGGTTGACGTTACGAATCACACTTTTGGTGGCCATGCTTAAATCTCTCCCTTATATCACTACTATTTAACGGTTGGAAGCTTGTACGATACGATGCGTATCCCGAGCAATAACCAGTTCTTCGTTGGTAGGGATCACAAGTACCTCGACCTTCGAATTCGCCGCAGAAATACGGCGTGGCTCGCCGGAACGAATGCTGTTCAGCTCCTCATCCAATTCTACTCCGAGATAGGTAAGCTGCTCAAGCACTCTTTGACGAAGAACGACCGAATTCTCGCCGACGCCCGCAGTAAATACGATGACATCCACGCCATTCATGACGGCCGCGTAAGATCCGATGTATTTACGAAGGCGATACTCATACATTTCAAAGGCCAATGTGGAGTTCGGATCGCCTTTTTCCATGCCTTCCGTAATCTCACGCATATCACTGCTGATTCCGGAAATCGCCAGCAAGCCGCTGTGCTTGTTCAGCATGGAGTTCACTTCATTGACGGTCAGCTCTTCCTTATTCATGACAAACGGTACGATTGCAGGGTCCAAATCACCGCTGCGCGTACCCATCATGAGCCCTTCCAGCGGGGTCATCCCCATGGAGGTATCGATGGATTTTCCGCCTTTTACTGCTGTCAGGGAAGCACCGTTACCGATATGGCAGGTTATGATCTTCAGATCCTCCAGCGGCCGGTTCAGGAATTCTGCCGCTGCCTGGCTGACATAGGCGTGGGACGTGCCATGCGCACCGTAACGACGTACTTTATATTTATTATAAAGTACTCTCGGAATAGCGTACAGGTATGATTTCTCCGGCATCGTCTGATGGAACGCCGTATCAAATACAACGACCTGCGGGACGCCCGGCATATTGGTTTCTGCTGCTTTAATCCCCATCATCGATGCGGGATTGTGAAGTGGAGCCAAATCGAACAAGCGGCGGATTTCCGCTTTGGCGTCACTGTCAACGAGCGCGGATTCTTTAAATGACTCCCCGCCGTGCACGACGCGGTGTCCAACGGCCTGAATGCTGCCGATGGAATCGATCACGCCATGCTCCTCGTTCGTGAGCATGCCCAGCACTTTGCGGATGGCCGTGGTATGCTCCAAAATTTCGCTGACTTCGGTTACATCCTGTTTTCCCGTCGGCTTATGCGTCAGAATCGAGGAATCCATGCCGATCCGTTCGACCAAGCCTTTTGCCAGCACGGATTCATCCGTCATGTTGTACAGTTGATACTTCAGTGAAGAACTGCCTGCATTAATTACGAGAATATTCATACCCGGTCACCATCCTTATCGTACTTGAAAAAGCCTTCTCCGGTTTTAACGCCCAGTTGCCCTGCCCGGACCAGTTTCTTCAAGACAATCGATGGACGGTATTTCAGTTCGCCGTACTCGCGGAACATGCGCTCCAGCGCAGCGAGAATGGAATCCAAACCGAAACGGTCGGCCATCTCAAGCGGTCCATGCTGGAAGTTATACCCGATTCTCATTGCGTCATCGATATCCTCCGCCGAAGCCACGCCCTCTTGCAGCAAATGCATCGCTTCATTGATCATGAGGGTAATCATGCGGGTTGTAACGAAACCTGGAGACTCATATACCATGATGCCTTTTTTATCCGAAACTTCTTCAACAAAGCGCTTCGTTTCCGTAAACGTATGATCGGAAGTTTTCAGACCGCGGATGATCTCAACAAGGTCTACCTTCGAAACAGGATGAATGAAGTGCATGCCAATAACACGCTCAGGATATTTGGTAGAGCTGGCGAGCTCCGTCAAACTAAGCGTGGATGTATTACTTGCTAATATCACATGGCTCGGACATACTTGATCAAGCTGTGTAAAGACCTCTTTCTTCGCTTCCAAGTCCTCTATAATGGTCTCAATCACCATATCGCAGGTGCTAAGCTCGGCAAAATGAGTTACTTTTTGAATCCGGTTCAGTATCAATTTCTTCTCTGCCTGGGTAATTCCCCACTTCTCCAATTGTTTATCTAGACTGGTCTCGATCATTCGGTATGAATAGTCCAGTTTCTCTGGAGTTTTCTCTACGAGCAGTACGTCAAGACCTTTGGCTGCCAGCATCTCCGCAATGCCCTGCCCCATAGTCCCGCCGCCTACGACGCCGATTTTTTTGAAGTACATGGTTTCTACTCCACCCTTTCCTTATCTCTATACTTTATTGTACCCCATTTGTCGAAAAATACATTTTCAGAGCACAAAGTATAATAATATCTTAGCACGACAAAAAAGTAAAAAAAAATAACCAGCATAACAATTTATGCTGGTAAAAGCGCGTTTTCACGAAATTGACAACGAAATTGTTCCCCCGAGAGAATTTCTTCCTTCAACAGGATATCAAGAGAATTGTCGAATATTGGCCGTTTCTGTTCCAAGAGATTCTTGGTGCGGTTCATTAACTCTTCCAAAATCACATTATTCTCTTTCATTAACTCTTCAGTTGTTACCATGTTCATGTTAACAATGCCCAGCGACGTCAAACCTGACTTCATCATCGTCTCCACGATGTTCAGCGATTGCTCAAAGTCATTGCTTGAACCTGTGCTTCGGCCTCCGTAAAAGATCTCTTCGGCGGCCGCACCGCCAAGCGCGATCATAATTTGCTCTTCCAGGAAGGTTTTCGTGTATAGATATTGTTCCTCCTGCGGATTATGACGAACATAACCTAGCGCTTTACCACGCGGGCTGAGTGCAACTTGCTTCACACTGCCGGGACGCACAAGCTCTGCCATAATAGCATGTCCCAATTCATGTATGGCAACGCGCTTCTTCTCTTCCAAATTCGATTCACGGTCGGAACGCTCACCCATCATTACCTTGTCAATCGCCATGGACAAATGACGCTGATGGATAAACTGTTCATTCTCGCGCATCGTGTAAATGGCCGCTTCATTCATGACGCTCTCGAGTTGTGCGCCCGAGAAGCCGTATGCTTCCTCGGCGATTTTCTCCAAGTCAACATCTTCATGCAACGGCTTATTGCCCGCATGCAGATTCAAGATATGAGTACGTCCCTTCTTATCCGGCAGATCGACCTGAATGTGACGGTCGAAACGCCCTGGACGCAGCAGTGCGCTATCCAGCATTTCTTTCCGGTTTGTCGCGGCAATAACCAGAATACGAGGAGTATCCTGCGAATAGATGCCATCCATCTCGGTTAGCAGCTGATTCAGCGTCTGGTCGTACTCGCGCTGCTGGCCGCCTTCGCGTTTACCGCCAATGACATCGATCTCATCGATGAAGATAATGGCGTTTTGCTTGTTTTCCTTTGCCGCACGGTTACGGGCATCTTTGAACAAATCCCGGATGCGCCCTGCACCAACACCGACATACATCTCAACAAATTCACTGCCGGATGCAGCAACAAAGATCGAATCCGTGTAATGGGCAGCGGCTTTAGCCATCAACGTCTTCCCTGTTCCCGGAGGCCCGGTGAGAAGAATGCCCTTCAATGGACGAATGCCGAATTTCTTAATGTCTTCATGACGAATCAGAAAATCCAGTGCTTCACGCAGCTCTTGCTTGGCATTATCCTGCCCGCCGATTTCTTCGAACGTCAGCTTGGCAGGTCCGCTCTTTTTCCGCTTCCGCTCATTCGCTGCGCCTACAGCGATGCCGCCCTTCATCTTCGCGATAAACAACAAGCCGCCTACAAGTGCTGCAGCGATGAGCAAGGGCACGATGTTCACGCCGACAAACACAAGGAATACCAGCAAAACCGGAATAAAGCCTAACATGATTTCTTTAGCTAATTTAGGCATGATTCCACACCTCCATGTTGCCAGACTGACGCGGCAAGATTATAAATTTACCAGACTTGCCGTCTGACAAGCTGACATAGACGTTGGTGTCATCAATCGTTGCTTTAGCTTTCAAATTCGGAGACTGGGCAGCAAGCTGCTCGAGCGATGATTGAATATCGGTATACTGCTTATTATCCATCGCTTCAGCGACTGACAGCATCGCCTTCTCCCACCATTGATCCAGTGCTTCCGAGGAATGGTCCTCCACCTGGATTTTCAATTCCCGATTGCCAATCACAGACTTGCCTTCCTTCTTAATATGCTGGACCAGGCCTTGCAAATTTGTATCCGGAGCCAAATCAAGATTCAAAGTAACGGTATTCTGTTTAATATCTATATGTGAATCCTTCACGCCGTCATATTGTGACACAACATTGGCCAGCGGATTTTGCAAAGCCATCTGCCGATACAGAAACCATCCGCCAAAGAGAACCGATGCTGAGATCACGACAGTCAGCACGATAGGTACAATGCGTAGTTTCATGAAGTTCCTCCTTCATTTCTGTATGAAATTTTGTCTATCATGTTGCAACACAATAATACATATAACAACGATATATAGGGATGCATGTAGTTTATATGCTCATTTTGTACAAGTATGAGTATATCACATCTTATATACTTTTTCATGCATGTCTGTGAAAATATTTAGAACAGTTTTTCCATATTATTTCTGAATACGCTTACAATTATAGAGAAATAAGAGAGGAACCCGCCAATATTAAAGGGCCCCTCTCTGCTTCTTATTTATTGATTTGGAAGAATAATGTCATTACCGATGGTGTTACCGTCTTGAAAACGATAAAACCGATAACCGCGCTGACCGTTGTGTTCATACTGCAGCTGCCAAGCATACTCGCCCTCATACATTCCAGGCAGCAGCCGCTTAATTTCTACGCCAGGCAATTCGTTATAAATCTGATCCCGCATCTGGTCTTCAGACAACCCCGTATTCAGCAAAACGGATTGGACAGCCTCGGCACCTGCAACAGGTACGTTGTCATCCGTAAATTTCACCCATACCATACGGTCTTGATTGTCCTGATCCTTCCCGCTTATCACCCAGTAGTTATTGTCCTCGCCCCACACCGATTTATAGGTCTTCCCGGACGTAACCAATTGGCCATGCTGTTTGGCGGCAGCAATTGCCATTCTTTCTTCATTCCAAGCATCTTTCATCACATATGAATAATAGAGCTGTAAACCAAGCAGTAACAGCAGCACGCCGGATACACTCAGCAATATCCACTTCGTTTTTTTCTTCAAATCCGTCTTCCTCGCTCCCCTTGATTATTCCCTAGAGGGTTGTAAGACGCTCAAAGGCACGCTGCGCTTCCCGGCGGATACGTTCCTCATCGAGAGTAAGACTCGCGCCATTCTTCACTACCTGCTTGCCGTCAACCCATACATGCTCAACATCCTTCGCACTGGCGGAGTAGATAGCATGAGAAATGTAATCCGTCTTCGGAAGGAAGTGCGCCTGATCCGTGTTCAGTGCGATCATATCTGCCTTCATACCTACCGCAAGCGTACCAATATCCGTAAGGAAGGCTGACTTGGCTCCATATTCTGTACCCATCCGAAGCGCTTCGGATGCTGGAATTGCGGTTGGATCCCCGCTTACTCCTTTATGGATCAGTGCGGCCAGCCGCATCTCTTCAAACATATCCAGATTATTATTGCTGGCAGGTCCATCGGTACCCAAAGACACGGTGACCCCGGCTTTCAGCAGTTCAGGCACGCGAGCGATGCCGCTGGCAAGCTTCAAATTGCTGCCTGGATTATGCGAAACCATAACTTGATGTTTGGCCAGAATTTCGATTTCTTCATCGGTTAGATGGACGGCATGCGCAAGCAGCGTTGGACGGGAGAACATGCCAAGCTTCTCTAGATGGGCAACAGGGCGAAGTCCGTAGTCATTTACATTCTGAGCGACTTCCGTTTCCGTTTCGGACATATGCGTATGCAAAGGCAAATTCAAATCATGTGATGCTTGCACGAATTTTTCGATGAAATCCGGCGGGCACGTATAGGGTGCATGCGGTGAGATCATCGTCGTAATCCTACCGTCAGCCTGACCATGCCAGTCTTTCGCGAATGCAACCGCCTCATCCAGCTTCTGCTGCTGCACCTCAGGCGGACATAATCCGATGACACCGCGTGTCAGAACGCCGCGCATGCCTGAGTCCTCCACTACCTTTGCAACCTGATCCATATGATCATACATATCCACAAATGTCGTGGTTCCGCCTTTGATCATCTCCAGCACGGAGAGTGAGGTTCCCCAGTATACATCGTCGGCCGTGAATTTGGCTTCCATCGGCCACATTTTTTCCTGAAGCCATACCTGTAGTGCCAGATCGTCGCCATACCCGCGAAGAAGCGACATGGCCGCATGTCCGTGCGTGTTCACCAATCCAGGCAGGAAAAACAGATGGGTTCCGTCGATGATTTCTGTTCCCTCTTGGACAGTCGGCTCTTCTTCACCCAGGTAGGTGATCCGGTCGTTCTCCACGACCATATATCCGCGTAACACGGATCTGCCTTCCTCTAGTACCGCAAACGTTCCGTTTTTAACCATCCACTTCGTTGTCGTCATGTGCATCCTCCTTGCCGTTATCCAAATAATAGGCCAAACTCTGCAAATCCGTAGTAAAATCTGCCGTATGAATCCGGATATGGGCTGGAGCTTTCAGGATGGTCGGTGCAAAATTCAGGATAGCCTCGATGCCTGCCGCGATAAGTTGATTCGCTACATTCTGCGCCTCAAAATCCGGAACGGTGATAATCCCGATACGAATGCCGTACTCATGAACCGTCTTCTCCAGCTCCTCCATCGGCTGTACGACCAAATTGTTAATTTTCATACCAACTTTGGGAGAATACGAATCGAAAACCGCCACAATCTTCATATTGTCCTTCAGAAATGCATTGTAATTCGATAATGCATGTCCAAGATTACCGGCCCCAATCAATGCGACATTGATCTTCTGGTCCAGCTTTAGAATCTGGCGAATTTTCTCGATCAGATAAGATACGTCATATCCGATCCCTTTCCGTCCAAAATCACCGAAATACGCTAGGTCCTTACGAATTTGAGCAGGATTGAGGTCCAGTTTCTGCCCCAGTTCCTGGGAGGAAACCGTGGAGACCTCCCTTTTCTGAAGCTCATTCAAATAGCGCAAGTATACAGGTAATCTGCGGACCACGGCTTCCGAAATTTTTTCCGATTTCATGCATGCTCCCCCTAATAATAGGTTAATAACTACATTTGTTTGTGCTCGTTCATGGTTTCACTTTATTCAGCTTGGTTCTCTATGCCTGCCTCTTCCTGCAGCCATTCCGAAATTCGGGGAACGATCCCCTCTGTCGGCATGTGCTCCATCTTCGGTCCAGGCAAGGAATATAAGAAATACTTCCCATAATAGGATTCAATGACCCGAGTATCGTAGACGATGACAATCCCCTTATCCTGCGCGGTCCGTACCAGTCGGCCAAATCCCTGTTTGAAGCGAATGACCGCTTGCGGAACCGAAAGCTTCATAAACGGGTTCTTCTTCTGCTGCTGCAGAAGCTCGCTCTTGGCTTCGACCAGAGGGTGATTCGGCGGTTGGAACGGCAGCCGGACGATGGCGAGGCAGGTGAGCGCCTCACCGGGTATATCTACTCCTTCCCAGAAGGAGCTGGTGCCCAGCAGAACCGAAGCGCTGCTATCCTGGAATCTCCGGATTAACTTGGTACGGCTGGTTCCGTCCATCCCTTGTCCCAGTACCGTAATATCGCTGGATCCCAGCGCCTCCTTCAAGGGCTCATGCACCTGACGCAGCATGCGGTACGAGGTGAACAGGACAAGCATGCGACCATGCGTTGCGATGGCCGTATCAGCCAATGATTGCACAAGTGTATTCACAAAGAGTGCATCCCCGACCGAGCCCTTCACGCTCGGAAAATCGCGCGGCACAACAAGGAGAGCTTGCTCCCTGTAATTAAACGGGGACGGCAGCAGGACCGTATTCAGGTTGCCGTTATCTGCCGCTTCCTGAAGACCCAAATTCTCGATCATGAACTGAAACGATTTGTCCACCGACAAGGTCGCCGATGTCAGGATCACGCTTTGTTTTTTGTCAAAAAACAATTCCTTTAAGTGGGTGCTGACATCGACGGGCACCGCATAAAGCTGCAGCGATTTGCCGCGGAAGTTGCCGTTCGCCTCCATCCAGTATACCGTACCCTCATCGTTCAGCGACATGAAGGTCCTCAGGACCTCGCGGTGTGCCGCCAGGTCCTTAAACAGACCCGATAGGTCTGTTAACAGACTGTCCGCGCTGTAGTCGTCCAGATCTTCCTTCATTTCGGCAATCAGCTTATCACCCTTGCGAACGACATCGCCCAGCGTCAGATGAATTTGATGCTCCAGCTCAGCCAGCGAATTCCAATCCTTCGGCTTCTTCAGAGGCGATAAGCGAAGCGAGAATTGACCGGCATCCCCCGGAGTCGCGTCTCCGCGCTCCGGAAGCAGTCCGAACAATTGATCGCTGAGCCGGTCCCAATTCTCTTTGACGGTGATCAGATCCGGATAAATCCGGTCGATGACGGAAGACCACTCGACAGCCTTCTCATGGGATGACGCTTGCAGCAGCTGGCGAAGAGCCGGAAGCTGACCGCTGCGGCTGTCTTTGTACATACGGGTCAACGTGTGGACAACCGAAAAATATTTCATCTGCAAGCCAAGGTGCTTGCCGGCGACGTCCTCCAGATGATGCGCTTCATCGATGACGAGACGGTCATAACTAGGAAGCAGCTGGTGATTCGCTTTCACGTCGGTGAACAGCTTCGAATGGTTCGTAATGACAACATCCGCGATGCCCGCTTCATGTTTGGCCCTGTGATAATAACATTTGCGGAACCATGGGCAGGCACGGCCCAGGCAGGAATCCGAATCACTGGAAATGGTCTCCCAGAAATCCCCTCCGCGACCGCCAAGGTTCAGCTCCTCATCATCCCCGTTCTCCGTCTGGGTCAGCCAGACCAGCATCTGCGCCGCGGTGATCACATCTTCCTTCGGGGTATGAAAATCTCTTCTATTTATTTTATGTTCAAATTTTCTCAAACACAAATAATGGCCTCTTCCCTTGAAAATAGCCGCTTTAAAAGGAAAAGGAACAACCTGGGTGAGCAGGGGAATATCCCGGTCACGCAGCTGTTCTTGAAGGTTGATCGTATGCGTGCTCACCATAACCTTCTGTTCCTGCTTCACGCTTTGATAAATCGACGGCAGCAAATACCCGAGGGATTTGCCTGTTCCCGTGCCGGCTTCGATCAATAGATGTTTATTGTTATCGAGTGCCTGCATCACTTCCTGGAACATCATGTCCTGGGCATCCCTGCTCTCGTAATGAGGCAGCGTTTCCTTTAGACGTTCACGGACATCATTCATGTATTGCTCAAAGCTTACATCAGCCAAGGGATTAGGCGCCGTCTCATCCCTGGCAGGAGCAATATCGTTCCAATCGTCAACAGCCAGGGCGAATTGACGATAGTACGTATGGGTGTCTCCGGCTTGTACTGCCTGGAGCTCCCTGTCGGCACGGATGCCGTCAAAGAACCAGGCCAAGTCGCTGTCCTCGTCGGCAAACAGGTCGCTTAACCGCTGCACGGTAAGCAGTGGAAGCTCATCGATCTCCTCCAGGCATTTCAGCAGCGCATAGGCTGTGGCAAGTGCATCGCTGTCCGCCTGATGCGGACGGTCATGCTCCAGGCCGAAATGAGAGGACACCATCCCAAGCTGATAAGAAGGCAGCGAGGGAAAACATATTTTTAAGAAGTGCATCGTATCTAGAATTCGGCCGCTGAACGGTAAATAGCCGCAGCGATCGAGTGCATTCTGCAAAAAGTTAAAATCAAAAGCGACATTGTGCCCAACCAATACAACATCGTCGAGCATGGGCACGAGTTCCATCATCATTTCTTCCAATGACGGAGCATCCGCTACATCACTGTCGGAAATGCCGGTCAAACCGGTAATAAAAGGAGGGATCGGAATCCCGGGATTGACATAGGTGCCGTATACGCGGGAGATGCTTCGATCCTCTTCGATGATGGCCAGTCCAACCTGAATGATCTCATCTGCTGACTGGTTGCCCGTGGTTTCAAAATCCAATACGGCAAATTTCATTTCGATAAAATCCCTTTCCTCCAGACTAATTAACAGCATACCAGAAGTTGCGGGATTTGAACATTCCGGGTAAAAAATCCCCGCTCTCCTCCGTAAGCTCCATACGGCAAAAAGCGATACCAAAGTCTCAAGGATGAGCTCTGACATCGCTTCTTGTTTTAGCTTGATTTTTTACAGCAAAGAGATCAATTGGCTGCCGTACTGGAGTTCCCCGCGATTCTGCTTGCAGACCTCCAAATTGATAATGGGGTCAGGAAGCGTCGGGTCGCTGTGAATCGCCAGTGCGAAATGCTCCTCTGCCTTCCCTTGCTGTCCATTCAACACCTCGATGCATCCAAGCGCATTGTAAATCATCGCCCGCATCTTCTTGTTGTCTGCCAGGGGCAGGATGGACACCAATACATCGGATGCCGGTATGGTTTGCCCCAAATAAAGATGGGACATCGCAATATACAGCTTGATCAGAAGGCTATCCGGAAATACGGTGGCGGCCGCCTCAAACTGCTGTATGGCCGGCTGGAACATCAACAACTTGTAATAACCTTGACCGCGAATAAATGCATCAAGCTGCAATTCAGGCGCTTCGGTCGGTGGAAAAACAGGAGGCGAGGCGGCACTCTCGCGGAAGATGGCCATCTTCTCTTCAAAATGGAGCCATTCCTCGATAATGCCCTCGCTCATGCTTTTGAGCATGTTCCAGTTTTGTACCAGCGCCTGTTTTTGGGGACCTTGAGCAGAAGGGTAATGCTTCACAATTTCATCTAACATGTTGTTCATTTCAGCGAATACATGTTGAAACATAGCTGCATCCCACCCTTAGCGGAAAAATGAGATCAGTGCGTCGACCTGAACTCATTTTCTGTAGAAGACGGTCTTTTCATCCCTTTAAGGTCCCGACACATTTTGGTTCTTAGAAGACCTTTAGAGAACCGCGGCGTGTACCTCACGGTATTCCGTGTTTACCGGCTTATTCAATTCGTCAACGATCACGACCGTTGGGGTGTGGTTGTCGTATTCCTCTTTGGACATCATGGCGTAAGAAATGATGATGACGTTGTCGCCAGGCTGTACAAGCCTTGCAGCTGCCCCGTTCAGGCAAATCACGCCGCTGCCGCGTTCGCCTTTGATCACGTACGTTTCCAAACGGGCGCCATTGTTATTGTTCACGATTTGAACTTTTTCATTCTCCAGAAGATCTGCAGCCTCCATTAGATCCTCATCAATGGTAATGCTGCCCACATAGTTCAGATTGGCTTCCGTCACCGTCGCGCGGTGGATTTTGGATTTCATCATTGTTCTAAACATGGGATCCCCCTACTTTTGGTTGAAGTAACGCATTGTCAATGAGGCGGGTACGGCCAAATCGTACGGCCAGCGCCATAATGACGGTTCTGCCTTCATCCACAATGCGATATGAATCTTCCACAGGAACAAGTTCCGGGAAAGTGAGCAATTCTGCATAATCAATGTCTGCGAGCAGGGACCGGGATATGTAATCCCGAAGAAACGCACGGATCTCTCCTGCCGTCGTCGCTTGTCCCTGCCGGATTGCCTCCTGAGCCGTCCGTAATGAGCCCGACAGCACAAGTGCCTGTTCCCGCTCTTCCGGCTTCAAATACACATTGCGCGAGCTTAGAGCAAGGCCGTCAGCTTCGCGAATGATCGGACAAGGCACGATGGTCACGTCCATGTTCAGGTCCTGTACCATTTGCTCAATCACGGCCACCTGCTGGGCATCCTTCATGCCGAAGAAAGCATAGTCAGGTTTTACGATATTAAACAATTTATTAACAACCGTGGTAACACCGTCAAAATGCCCGGGACGGGAGGCCCCGCACAACAATGACGTAATGTCCGATACGGCAATCTTCGTTTTGGTCGGCTGGGGATACATTTCCTGAACCGTTGGAATAAAAACCACATTCACCCCTTCGGATTCCGCCAACGCCAGATCGCGTGCCTCATCCCGAGGGTAGGTCTCATAATCCTCACCCGGTCCGAATTGAATCGGATTGACAAAGATACTGACGACCACCGTACCTGCCATTTCCCGCGCCTTACGCATCAGGCTGGCGTGCCCTTCATGCAAATAACCCATCGTAGGCACAAGTCCTACCGGACCACTGCCGGATTCTCGGCGGTCCTTAAGTTCTGATCTTAATTCCGCAATGGTGCGAATCACTTTCATGATGTCGTGCCCACCTTCTCCTTTTGACTCCCATATAATGTGGTTGTCGTTTCGGAACCTGCATGATTCTCGGCCTTAAAGACATGCTCCTCGGCCGGGAATGAGCGGTCCTTCACTTCCTTCACGTACTGCGTGATGCCTTCACGGATGATGGAACCGACATCGGCGTAGGTTTTCACAAAACGTTTGTCCCGATAAGGGGACGCGTACTTCAATATATCATGGAATACCAGCACCTGACCGTCACAGTAGCGGCCTGCTCCGATGCCAATCGTCGGTATGCTCAGCGCTTTGGAAATTTCCGCCGCTGCCTCTTCCGTTACCAGCTCCAATACAATGGCAAATGCTCCTGCCGCTTCAAGTGCCTTCGCATCATTCATGAGCC
Source organism: Paenibacillus sp. QJM3NY_38 (assembly GCF_056173265.1). Classification (NCBI taxonomy): domain Bacteria; kingdom Bacillati; phylum Bacillota; class Bacilli; order Caryophanales; family Paenibacillaceae; genus Paenibacillus; species Paenibacillus sp. QJM3NY_38. The sequence continues at coordinate 2,750,226 of NZ_CM149665.1, read as the reverse complement.
GCTGCGCGTCTTGGGCATCCTTGCCCTGTATGCGGTAGCCGCCAATCTGATTCACCGACTGAGGCGTCAGCCCGATATGGCCCAGCACCGGTACGCCGGACTGTACAATCCGTTTCACGGTGCCGGCGATTTCTTCTCCGCCCTCCATTTTCACGGCATGCGCATGGCCTTCCTGCATCAATCTCCGCACCCCGCGGAGACTTTCATCAATATCCCCGTGGTAGGTCATAAACGGCATATCCGCTACGATGAACGTTTCTTCCGCTCCACGAGCGACTGCACGGGTATGGTATACCATGTCGTCAAGTGTTACCGGAATGGTGGAGTTATAGCCAAGCACGACATTACCGAGGGAATCGCCTACCAATATCATATCAATATCCGCTTCCTCCGCCAGCTTGGCGGAAGGATAATCATACGCGGTCAGCATGGTGATCAGTACACCCTTCTTCTTCATGTTCTTCATCTTTACAATGTTCAGTAGTTGTTTGCCTGCCATTGTGACACAGCCTCCTTTGTGTAAATAAGTTAGACACAATAAAAAAACCTTTTAGCACATACTTGCTAAAAAGTCCGAAAGGCAAAAAAGAGTCACTCGCGATCGTCCCTTCTGTCTCGGTCCTTTCGGCTCAGAGCAGAATCCAACGTAACCGGCATAACAGTTATGAAGGTGTTCTAAAAAAATGTTTCATTTCTACTTGCTGAAGAGTGCAATTCGCTCATGACGATATCGCCTCTTGGTCATAGTATAACAAATTCGAGCCACGATTTCACCATGTTTCATTTACCTGGTATCAAAAAGAATTTCACCGGAATATACGGGGATTAGCTCGTCATCATGATTGCGAACCAACAGCGCGCCGTCTCGGTTGAGTCCTGTGGCAATCCCGCTAAAACGGTCACGGGCCGTCTGCACTTGAACTTCCCTGCCCACCGTGCCGGATAATGCTTCCCAGAGAGAGGCTATAGGCTCGAAGCCCTGCTCGTTGTACAATTCATATAAAACCTCCATCTCCGCCATAATGGACTGAATCAGCCCTGTCCGGTTGACGGTTGCTCCGCCAGCCATGCGAATCGAAGTCGCAACGCCGCGCAGCTCCTCCGGAAAATCCGATTCCTTCAGATTGGCGCTGATTCCGATTCCGGCTATGCAGTAGCGCACCCTTTCGTCTTCTGTTGCAGACTCCAGCAGAATGCCGCAAACCTTTTTGCCTTGAAACAGAATGTCGTTTGGCCATTTAATATCGGTCTGCACACCGCTGCACTTCACAATTGCACGGCATACCGCTACGCCTGTCAATAGGGTCAGCTGCTGGGTTAAATGCAGCGGCTGCTTCGGTCTGAGCACCAGGCTCATCCATATGCCTTTGCCTCTGGGGGAATGGAATTTCCTTCCCATTCTTCCGCGACCGCCTGTCTGCTCTTCCGAGATTACAAGGGTGCCTTCAGCTGCCCCTTCTTCCGCCAATTGCCGGGCATCTTCCTGAGTAGATGACGTTTTGTCAAGCAGCATCAGCGTTTTACCGAAGGTTTGACTGGTCATCCCCGCTGTCAGTTGCTCCACGCTCAGTTTGTCCGGTTCATCGATCATGCGGTAGCCAAGCCGCGGAACGGCCTCAAAATCATATCCCCTTTGACGGAGCTTATTGATCTGCTTCCATACGGCCGTCCGGCTGATGGACAATTTACGACTGATCTCTTCTCCGGACAAAAATTGCCCGGAATGCTCCTGGAACATTTTCAGAAGCGTATTGTCTTGATCATAATCCTTCATTATGAATTACCACCCGCTTTGCTTCTTCAATCAACGATTCCTTATCGTTGTTAATTAAACCTGCCGCCGTTTTCTCCAGCAATTGCCCGAGAAGTGCTCCTAGCCATGGGCCTCCACGCTTGTCCAGCGTTTCAAGCAGTTCGTTTCCGGTAATGGCCAAATCTTTCAAACTCCGAATTCGGAGTTCCCGGAGCCAACCGTCAAGCTGTTCAACTACGCTTAATGAAGCTGAGGCCGCTCCCGTTTGGTTCAATGCCCTCTGCAGCTGCAACCAGCCTTGGGCTGCCTCGGCTCCGTGGACGAGGATCAGCTTAATCCATCGGTGCCTGGCGCTCTCGGTAGCTTCCACTTCCTGCTCTTGCCGATAGGACTCATGAAGCGCTAACAGCTTAACGATGGCTTCCCGCTGCTTATTGGAGAACGTCCACGATCGTAGCAGCTCCTCTGCTTCCTGGGCTGAAATGCCGCAGGCAAGCAGCAGCAGCGCCCAGCGGTTCGTAGAGTGCTCCGGCTCGATCCCATTCATGGCTTCTATCGCTTTCGTGTCATGTCCGGTATATGGAAAGGGCGCCTTCATTCGGGCGTATAAGCCGCTGCGGACAAACAGCTCCAGTCCGCGCAAGGGGGAAGGACCTGTTAGAATCTTTTCAAATTCACTGCGAATGCGCTCCATCGCAATCCAGCTTAAGGTGTCTCTCTCCGAGAGAATCCCTCTCCAAGTATGCACAGCGATGGAGAACCCGAATACGGAAGCGAAACGGATGCAGCGAACCATGCGCAGGGCGTCTTCGCGGAAACGAAGGCGTGCATCGCCCACGCAGCGAATCACCTGCCTGTCAATATCCGCCCGTCCGCCAAACGGATCCACCCAGGAGCCATCAATCCCTCGGGCCATTGCGTTCATCGTAAAATCACGTCGTCGCAAATCCTCCGTTACTTCTTCGACAAAAGCAACCTCCGTTGGATGACGGTGGTCCTCATAACCGCTCTCCACGCGATAGGTCGTCACTTCGAAAGACTGGCCTTCCATCAGCACCGTCACGGTCCCATGCTTGATTCCTGTAGGAATAACCTTGGGAAAGATAGAACAGGTGACCTCGGGCAAGGCGGAGGTAGTTATATCCATATCACTGACCCTGCGTCCCATGTATTCATCACGGACACAGCCTCCGACCCAATACGCTTCATGTCCATGCCGAAGCAGAGTCCGGACCACGTCCGCACTCCGCTCAGCCATATCAGGATCCGCGTTGCGCCATCGTATTGAATTAAACATATCTGCCATAGTTTCCCGTTCCTTTATCCGAAAAACAACGAGAGGGTCGAGCTTAGCCGCAGACCGGCTTCAGCTCGCTAACCTCCCGTCCCAATACTCGGTAATATATTTCTTCGTACTTGCCCCGTATTAATTCATTGCAGAACATCGTTTTGGAACGATGGAGACAAGCCTTGCGAAGCCGCTCGCTAAGCGCTTCATCCTTTACTATTTCAAGCACATGCTGGGCCATTGAATAGGTGTCTCCGATTGGAGCCAAATAGCCGGTTTCGCCATGTGTAATCAACTCGGGAATCCCGCCTGCCGTAGAGCCGACGGTAGGCACTCCGCAGGCCATCGCTTCCAGAGCGACCAGGCCAAAGCTTTCTTTCTCGGAAGGAAGCAGCAGCACATCGGCCATCGATATCACGTGCGCAATTTCATCTTGTTTGCCTAGAAAATGCACCTTGCTACCGAGTCCCAGCTCATTGATCCGGCATTGGATTTTCGGAAGCTCCGGCCCTTCCCCGACAAGCAGCAGTTTCGCCGGTACCTGTTCCTGGACCTGGGCGAATATTTCCAGCACGTCTGCTACCCGTTTTACCGGACGGAAGTTGGAAATATGCATCAAAATCTTTTCATTCTCATCTGCATAATCTTTACGCAGCGATTTCGAATCCCGCGGATAATACACCCGGGGATCCACAAAATTGTAGGTAAGGTCAATATCCCGGCTTATATCCAGCAGCTCCCGCGTTTCTCGAATGAGATCCTGAGAGACAGCCGTAACGGCATCACTTTCGTTAATGGCGAGCCGAATCAGGTCCTTCAGCGATTCATCCTGCGCCAGAACCGTAATATCGGTTCCATGCAGCGTCGTGACGACCTTCAGTTGATCTCCGACCATCTGCTTTGCCAAGAAGGCACACACGGCATGCGGCACCGCATAGTGCACATGAAGCACATCAAGCTGCTGCATTTTGGCTACCTGAGCCATCTTTGTCGCTAGCGACAAATCATATGGCGGGTATCGGAACACATAGTAGTCGTTTACTTCAACTTCATGATAAAAAATATTTTTATGGAAAGTTCCTAACCGGAACGGAATGCTGTGAGCAATAAAATGAACCTGGTGGCCTTGCTCGGCCAGGAGTTTCCCCAGCTCTGTCGCCACCACGCCCGACCCGCCCAATGAAGGGTAACAGGTAATGCCGATTTTTAATGGTTGTTGATTCATGTCAGGCCTCCTTTACGTACGCCTCTATATATTATGCCTGCTTGGAGCCGAATAGATGAACAACATACGGACTTTTACAAGCGAAACCTTCTGCATAAGGAATAAGCCTGCGCGCTCCAAGCAGTGAATCCCTGGCCCGCACACGCTCTATGTACCCCTCGGTCAGCGGAGTAGAGACTGCATCTTCTTCAGCCTTTTGGAACTGGGAACGGTAACAAGACAGGGCCTGCTCCTTAACGGCGTAATGATCCGTAACGTCAACGACCAGGTCCGTTCTTCCGATATCATTAATGAAATAAAAATAAAGCTCGTCCACCTTAACCGGCGGCTGCTCGGGCATGTAACGACGAAGCTTGGCATTAAATACCGCTTCCTCAACCAATCGGCTGCAAGCCACATGGTCCGGATGGCGATCCTCCCAATAAGGAGCAAACACAATCGAGGGAGCAAACTTGCGAATCTCGGCTGTGACCACTTCAATGTTCTCCGGCGTCACAAATAAGCCGCGGTCCGGCAGTCCCAGATTCGTACGGACCTTGAGATCCAGAATCCGGGCAGCCTGGTCTGCCTCTTTCTTGCGAAGGTCGACCGTACCGTTGGACGACATCTCGGCCTGCGTTAGGTCACAGATCCCGACCGACAGTCCCGCTGCCGTATGCTTCGCAATCGTTCCTGCCATCCCGATCTCGGCATCGTCTGCGTGTGCTCCGAAGATTAAAACATCCAGTTGGCTATTCATTAGCTATCCACACCCGGTTTGTATTTATGAACGAGTTCCCGCCATGCAAAATCGCCACGGTCCAGCGCTTTAACAAGAATCTCCGCCGTTGCCACATTGGTAGCAAGCGGTATTCCCTGCACGTCGCACAAACGAAGAAGTGCGTTAATGTCCGGTTCATGAGGCTGTGCCATCAAAGGGTCCCGCAAAAAAATGATCAGATCCATCTCATTGTCCGCAACGAGTGCGCCAATCTGCTGGTCGCCGCCAAGCGGCCCTGAAGCAAAACGGTGAATGCTAAGCTTGGTTTGCTCCATAATACGGGTTCCCGTCGTTCCCGTTGAGTAAAGATTATGATCTTCGAATACATTTTCATACGCGATAACGAAATTGACCATTTCCTCTTTTTTACGGTCATGAGCGATAAATGCAATATTCATAGTAATTTCTCCCCTATGTTAGTCGATAAAATGATCAAATCCATAGACCAAGCCGGTGTACCCCATTACCTTCTCTATAGCCATCTTCACGCCCGGCATATAAGCTGCGCGCTCATAGGAATCATGTCGAATCTTCAAGCTCTGTCCATAACCGCCAAAAATAACTTCCTGCTGGGCAAATACACCCGGCAGACGAACACTGTGGATACGAAAGCCATTATAATACCCGCCTCTGGCGCCCTCGATGACCTCTTCTTCCTTCGGATTGCCCTGCCGGATCTCCTCGCGGTTTGCGGCAATCATTTCCGCTGTTTTGATCGATGTTCCGGAAGGCGCATCAAGCTTCTGGTCGCCATGAGTTTCAATGATTTCAACGTGAGGCAAATATTTGGCAGCCGCAGCGGCAAACTTCATCATCAGGATCGCTCCGATGGAGAAGTTCGGAGCGATCAAACCGCCGATATTCTGCTCCGCACACTGCTTGTCCAACTCTTCGATTTGCTCCGGCGTGAAGCCGGTTGTGCCCATGATCGGACGTACGCCGTGCTTAATGGCCAGAGCCGTGTTGGTATAGGCAAACTGCGGTGCTGTAAAATCAACCATGACATCCGGTTTCGATTCGACCAGCGCCATCTCCAGATCCGAAGTCACCGTAATGCCGCAGGCAGGAAGACCCACAAGCGTCCCTGCATCAGCACCTGCATCCGACCGGCCGACAGCGGCAACCAATTCCAGTTCATCATCGCCCAAAACAAGCTTCACTACTTCTTTACCCATACGGCCGCCGGCACCGACGACCGCAACTGTCCATTTGTTTGCCATTCTACATGTCCTCACTTTCAATCCGATGCTGTATCCTGCATATATGATTTCAAGCGCTGTTTGAGTTCCTCCATAATATGCTGAAGCCCACTCTCCTGCGGGTACAATGAAATGACCTCTTTTAGCGTGGAAATGGCGCGCGCATGCTCATCAAGTTCGCTGTAGACCAGAGCAAGCCATACGTAGGCCTGGGCGTATAATGGGTCCATCGCTACGGCTGATTTCAGATGAGACACGGCCTGATAGAGCTCAGACTTGGTTACGTCCTTGCGATTCTCGACCATTTTTCTGGCACGCTGCACCAGCTCCGCCGCCTTGATATGCTGTAAGTGAAGCGCATATTCCGGTTTGTCCGGCTGCAGTCTGACGGCTTCTTCCGCGTGAGTAATCGCCATTTCCAGTTTGTTGCTTCTGCCGTAGGTAATGGAGCATCGGTAATGCACTTCCGCATCTCCCGGATTCGCAATGATCGCTTGCTCAAACCAACGTAACGCCTCTTCGAAATCATTCTGAAGTATGCATCGATATGCTTTTTGTATATAACTTTCAGGTTTCACGGGCTGTCCCTCCCCACAGCGGGTTTGGTACAGCATATGTAGCAACAGCCTAATCGGTGTTTATTTTCGTCCAACGATCGGCATCACGCGTCGCAAATTTATGCATGACTTTAGCGTGCGCTTCCGCGAGATCAATGCCAAGGGAATTGGCAAAACAAATCGTAATAAACAATATATCTCCAAGTTCCATTTCGATGGAATTGTCTGCTTCATCCGCTTTCTTCGGTTTCTCTCCGAACTGATGATTAACCTCTCTGGCGAGCTCGCCCACCTCTTCCGACATCCGGGCCATCATGGATAAAGGACTGAAATAACCTTCCTTGAATTGTGATATGTATTGATCGACTTCCTGCTGCATTTCAGCCATTGATTTTCCCAAGACTCTATAACTCCCTTCACTGCACAGTCTGCCTCAACTTGTAAATCCAAGCTCAAAGCAGCATTCTCTCATGACGAGCGATTGGTTTTAAACCTATGTTATCGTAAAGCGGATTTGAAAACAAATAATTTTTTATGGCTGGGACATGATCGGCACATACTAGGTAGGTGTACGAGCAACCCAGACATACGGGTAATATCCACCATCGGGAATGCGAGGGGTCTTATGAAAACGTCCAAATTGCTTCATCAGCTTCAAACGATCATTCCGATCATCGCCGGCTCCGCCATTTACGCATTCGGCCTTATGTATTTCATCATTCCGAATGAGCTCATGGAGGGGGGCGTCACCGGCATTACCGTACTGCTTAACTATGCCTTTAACATATCGCCGTCCATCTCAACCATGGCGCTCAATATCCCGCTATTCTTGGTCGGCATGAAAATTCTCGGTAAACGCCAGTCTATTTACACAGGTCTCGGCATTGCCTCATTAACCCTGTTTCTGTGGCTGTTCGAAGCGTTGATCGACCGCGGTTATGTTGTGCCGTTTCACACCGAACAGGATTATATTCTTGCTGCGCTCTACGCAGGCGTCACATTGGGGGCTGGGCTCGGCATTGTGTTCCGGTTTGGCGGTACGACGGGCGGTTCAGACATTATTGCCAGAATCATTAATCGGAAATTCGGCTTCAGCATGGGCCAAATTATTCTATCCCTGGATATCTTGATTATCGGGCTTTCCCTATTCTTTATCCCGCTCGAGCGGATATTGTATACCCTCGTCGCCGTATTCATCGCTTCCAAGGTCATCGATTTCATTCAGGAAGGCGCTTATGCCGCCAAAGCCTTCACCATCATCAGTGATCAGGCGCCCGAACTCGCCCATCGCATATCAACCGAGATGGATCGTGGGGTTACGCTAATCCCCGCAATCGGCGCGTACTCCAAGCAAGCCAAGCATATGGTATACTGCGTCGTATCCCGGCAGGAAATTCGCCGCTTAACGGGAATCGCCAAATCGTTGGACCCTCGGGCATTCATTATCATTAATGATGTCAATGATGTGCATGGCGAAGGATTTAAAGAGGAATAGCCCGGTTCGCACCGGGCCACAATCGGAACTGCTATGAATTTCCGCCTACATTTTGCGAGGGAACATTGGTTTTGAGCTATACAGCTGACCACGGTATTTGCGGTATCCCGCAAACGTTAATGCCGCCAAAATGAAAGCGCAGATGACCAGCTGCCAGGTCCATGGCTCCTTGACCTCTCCCAGCGGAGCTAGGGCAGGTTCATCCTTTTTCTTGCCAAACAACGTGTTGATCATTTCCTCGCCCTGCGAAACCACTTTTTGCACCTGTGCCGTGTCCCCCGATGACACCAGACCCCCTGCATAGGATATCCAGGACTCCATCATGTTGACATCCTCAGGCTTTCGCTGTATGACAACGGAAGGACGGATGAGTTCATAATGTTCACTGAGGCTGGCATACGCTCGTCTCATGCCAGCCTGATCCTGCTGAGCAGCATATTCCCCCATAACCCTCAGGTCTTCACGTATGACCTTGTAATATTGCAGCCATAACGCATCTCTGGCATGGATCAGGCTATCGGTTGCCATACGAAGTTTCCCTGCGGACACCATCCAGTGCTGCGGCTCCTGCGTGGCCCGTGCCGTGGCTTCTTTCATCTCCAAAATACTCTCAGCCAAAACATGAATACCTTCTACACCGGTCAACCCCTGAAATGACGAAGCCTCAAACAACCCGGATACCCGGCGAATATCCTCCAGCACGGCTTGTACATTGCCTTCCTCCACATGACGGTACAGCTGCTCTACTTCCTTGTTCAGCGCCTTGGCCTGTATGGATGCGGCGGGCGAAGTCTCCGACTGTTCATTTGCCGGGGTAGCCCATACAGAATCACCCATGCTGACGGTAACCAGCATAAGCAGTGCAGACAGGCACAGCAGGAGCTTCGGAAAGGTTCGAAACATGGGACATCCCTCCTACCGTATATGTATGGCAGAAGGGTTGCTCATAGAACCGCGTTGCCTACACGGCTAACGGTGTTTGGAATTCCCGTATTTCATGAAGATCCAGCCGGCAAAACCGCTGAAGAGAGTCAAAAGATAGGTGAACAGCTCGACCGCTGAAAGGTCATCATATAGTTGACCCGGCAGCCAAGGAAATACGCCGTACGTATAATCTACGGTGTCATTCAACAGTGTCCATGCGATGGCCCCGGTGAGCGCTGTCCAGCGATAATGAAACAATCGTACGAACAATAACGCTTCCACCGCCATGGCCGTATGTGAAGCAACGAGCATCCAATCCTGCCATGCCAGCACATCCCCTTGGGCTTGTCCGGCAAATATGATAGCAACAGCCCATATTCCATACTTTACCGAAGTAACGACCGCCAGCGCCTCAATGAATTGCTGAAACAAGGAGCCCCCAAGCCCCCGAGGCGGGTAAAGGAGCAGCAGAAGCGCTAAACTGAAGAATAAGCTGGCCGTCGGGCTGTCCGGTACGAATATGACCTGCCATAGCAAGCCATGATCCACGGTATCGACCATTTGACCCCCATACCATATGTATCCATAAATCGTTCCAAGGATGTTGCATATGAGCAGCAACCAGAGAATCGATCGCTTGCTTAGAAATTCCCGGCTCCAAAAATACGAAATCGACAAACTCTGTCCTCCTGTCCTGTTCCTTGTATTGTTCATTTTACGACTAATGCCGATTATACCTAATCCCCACATACATTTCATCTATATTTAACATTTAAAAAAACCTGACCGCAATGCGGTCAGGTTCGTCTATGCATCTTACTCTGCAGCGGCTTCTGCCTTTTGGCTTGCGAGCCAATCAGCCAGCTGATCGAGTTGTTCTTCAGTGACACCAGCACCAAGGGCTATGTCTTTCATAGGCGGCATGCCGCCTTGGCCATTTTCAATAATAGCCATGATCTCTTCTTTTGTATGGGTATCCCCGACACCGCGAAGCGACGGTCCGGATGCCCCTTTCAAATCTGCGGCATGACAAGAGATACAGGTAGCTGTCTTAAAGGTTTCCATCGCGGGATTATCCTTATCAACGATCGCTACAATGCTGTCTTCTGGCTGCTTACCACTACTCGTTGGCAGGCCAGCTGCATGCTTCTCTTCCGCCTCTTCTTCACGCTGAATATGCTCAGGCTTCTGTCCGGTAGCTTCCAGCTCATGCACATAGTGCGTCCAGGCTGCATTCGTCAGATAGATGACTGCAAATAACGACAGAATCATAAGGGCCGAAGTAATAGGCCGCTTGTAGAACCGCCGCTCTTTCCCCGTATCAAGGAAAGGAACAAGGAGCAATGCGCCGAAGGCAACGCCCGAAACACCAATCGTACCCAGTACTACATAATCACCGGAAGCGTATGGAAGCTTCAGGTATTCATACAGGAACAGGAAGTACCAGTCCGGCATCGGGATTACTGAAGCTCCCGGATCCGCCGGATAACCGAGCGGAGCCGGCTCCGAGATGGTCAGCACAAGGAAGCCGACCAGTACAACTACACCAACCATCCATTCCTTCAACAAGAAGTTAGGAATGAACGCTTCTGATTTGCCGGGATAAGCGGTGTAATCCGGCGGCGTAACCCAACCGCTGCCTTTTTTCACACGTGAATCGCCGACATAAACTACTTTCTCATCAGATTTATGACCATGTGCCATAAATATGCGCCTCCCTTCTTCTTATAGTGGACCGGAAATACCTTGTCTGCGGATCATGATAAAGTGTCCTACCAATAGAGCAAGAAGGACAGCCGGAAGGAAGAATACGTGAATCGCGAAGAAACGCGTCAACGTTTCGGCGCCTACGATCGTACCGCCTTGCAGCAATTCTTTAATGATAGGTCCAAGCCAAGGTACGGAGTTCGCAATCTCCAATGTAACTTTTGTAGCGAAGTAAGCTTTGTTATCCCATGGCAGCAGGTAACCTGTCAGACCAAGACCGAGCATAACAAAGAAAATGAGCATACCAACAACCCAGTTCATTTCACGCGGCGCTTTGTAAGAGCCGGTGAAGAACACGCGCATCGTATGCAAGAACATCATCACGATTACCAAGCTTGCGCCCCAGTGGTGCATACCGCGGACAATCTGTCCGAAGGCAACCTGCGTTTGCAGGTACTCAACACTGTTGTAAGCGTTTATGATATCCGGTACATAATACATCGTCAGGAACATCCCCGACAGAATCTGGATGACTGTGATAAAAAACGTCAAGCCGCCGAAACAGTACACAAACGCGGAGAAATGATGCGCCGGGTTTACGTGTTCCGGTACCTCGTGGTCTGCAACGTCTCTCCAAATCGGCGTGATATCGAGACGTTCATCAATCCAGTTGTAGACATTCTTCAACATCTGAATCTACGCCTCCTATTTAACTACGGTATTTGGCACGATGGCGCCGAGGTAAATCCAGCCGTTCTCGATTTTCGTCTCGTACTGGTCAAGCGGCTTCGGCGCTACTGCCAGGTTCTTACCGTCCGGTGTATAACGTGCACCGTGGCAAGGGCAGTGGTATTCATCAGGGAAATTTTTGTTGTTATTCCATCCAACAAGGCATCCCAAATGCTTACAGATCGGTGAAAGCGCTACAATTTCACCCTGATCGTTCTTACGAATCCACGCCGTCAAAGTAGCTGTACTGTTGTACCAGCCGTCCTGCTGTTTGAGCTCGAAATGGAATTCCTGTGGATCGTTGGTAATTTTGCTCTCTTCCGCGACCTTTACAAAAGACCCTTCTTCTTTATTTTGAAGAATCGGATCAACGGCAAAGCGAAGCATTGGCAAAACTACTCCAGCAGCCATATAAGCTGTGGCACCGCCCAACGTGTATGTAAGAAATTGTCTGCGGGACATCTCTTTCTGTCGGGGTGGATTGTGCGATTCTTCATGCTCGTCATTGTGGTTGCTGCTCATTCTGTGTTCAACCCCCTTTGTCAACCGTTCTTAAGTGTCATCAATGATTAAAATCACACGACTTACTAGGACATACTAATAATATCTTAGGCTCCCAAGACCGTCAAGAATTTGAACCCCAAATTTGGGTTCGCTTCCAATAGCCCTTTCATAAATTGTTGGTTTTTTGTCACATTTAGACTCAGCTTTCCTGCTGCCACATTTCACTGATTTGCCCGGTAACGATGGCTGACAAGGGGATGCCTTCGCTAGCTTCCAACCTGCGCCGGGACAGGACCAGCGTGCTTTCAGGCACGTCCTCTATAGAGAGCTCAACATCCGCTGTCATGATAACAACAAATTTAAACCCGCTGGATTTGACATTGTGACAAACTTCATTTAGAAGCTTTATATCTTCAGTATTTCCATATTGTACAGCAGGATATGTAACCAATCTTCCCTTAAACGGAATTTCAGCCAAATCCATAAAATCCCGCAGCCGTTCAAGCGCAGCTGTCGCCTCCCACGGCGTTTCCATACCCGATAATCCGGTAAACGGAATCAGGCAGGTATCAAAAAAAGGTGTAAGTTCCGGCCAAGTCTGCTCGTCCACTTCACTAAATTTCATGCAAGGTACATCCTTTCTACTCACTCATCATCATTTTGTTATCATTATACGAGTGCAAGGGCGGGTAAAGCAAAAAAAAGAAGAAATGCGATAAAGCATTTCTTCAATTCAAAGTCCTCAGTTCATCCGTCAGGTTTCGGAAAGCCACTTCGTCGCCGGAAGCCAGCGCTTCGTCAATTTCTTTATACAGCTCTTCACTCCGATGCTTGCGCAATGCTTCGTCCCACACCATTTCGGCCGCCAGACCTAACATAACCTCGTAAGTAACCTTCATCTTATCCATTAGGATGCACCTCCAAACTAAATTTGCGTATACCTTATATTCTTTCCCTTTAAATGCTTTACTTCCAAAACTTTTTGCGGCTGCTGCGAATGTAACCAAACAACCTAGAGAATCAAATCATTCGAATCGCTGATATGTAAGCCTGCTTCCGCGGCCTTCAAGCCAAGCGCCGTCATTTTGTACGTTGTTCCCATACTCTGGCTCTCTCCTATTCTGAGCATCCCCAAATGCATCAGCATGCGGATAATCCGCTGCTCCAAAATATTTTGTGGACTGTCATAATAGAAAGGACGGATTAGCCAGCCCAGCGATTCGTAAAGAGAGGCTGCGGTGACCCAATCTCTTGCGCATTGACTGATCCAGTATACAAGAGAATTGATATTGGGAATTGCGCCTTTATAAAGTCTTAACCAAAAGCGGAATATCTGTATCACGCTAACTTGATTTCCTTCTTCCATAAGCGCAGTTCCGCTTTCAGTCAGGATCAACCGGGCGTTGTTTTCCCTGAACCATTTTTTAGCGTAAGCATAATCGTACAGCAGTGCAAAGCGATCCGGATATTCAATGCAGGAGCGGCCATACCCGAACCTCCATGCTCCCTTGGTAATCAATGGCTCGGAAATATGCAGTGTACTCATGAGCTGCTGCTGATTTCGCCTATACATGAATCCTTCCTGATTCAACTCGATATCATGTCTGCCGACATATTTAAGAATCAGTTTGAGATCTTCTGCGGCGAGTCCCTGCTCATCCCGGTACACTTCCGGGTCATCACTTAATCGCTGCAGATTTTGATGAAGCCGTTCACGCAGCACGTCACGAAACCGCTCCTTCATATCCGAAGGCACTTGAAACAAATACTTGGTGGAATGGGTGAAGCCGTTAAACAACCAGCCGCTTCGGCGATAACGTGCGACCGCCTCACGCGGACTTTCCGTTTTGGCGGCGGCAGCTTTCTTGTTTGAAGAAGCTTGATCCTCTTTCTCCTCCAATTCCGCCGCATGACGGATCGCAGCCGTCAATTCTTCCAGGCTATAGCCTGTTCGAGTATCAAATGCCAGGTTGTTCAGAAAACGCAAATCGCTTGGTGACAAGCTGCTGACCTGCTCCTCGAAAAACTCTCTGCGTCCGAGCTTGGACAGAATACTCTGGATCAGTTCATGCTTTGAATTCCGCTTAGCGTCACAATCATAGTGATTCGCTATATTGCTAAGCTGTCCAATATCGGCATATGTGAGCATATCCGCTAGATTCATCTTCCATCGCCTCGCCGTTTTACAACCATTATGGGAAGGTTTTGGACATTTGATACCTGATACACTTCGGTTTAACGAAATATTTTTTATTTTTTTTGTATATAGAAATGACTATGCTCTCTTATTAAATGATAGAATACTTACTGATTGCTGCTGAGATTTCGCTTATGATGTATTACATCTAAATAAAATGAAAAAACCACTTTATATGAAGGAAATGATTGAATCACTACAGGAGGACATGATCATGAGAACCCCAGAACATGAAATATAACTAGGTGCAAATCGAATCCGCGGACCTCCATTAAGAGCTTTTCAACAATGAAACAACACTCTTAATAAAAGCTTGGAGGTTATGTGAAATGATAAAAGAAACAGCGTTTATGGCCTTTATTCAAGATATCGATCAACATTTTTCAGGATGGGACTTCTCGCGAATTACAGCATCAGGCCGCATGCAGTCCCATGCTCTCCCCTGGTCTTTAGGCAGCATGGTCATTCCGTTCATGCGAGATGCCGCTACGATGCTGGATATGGGAACAGGCGGAGGAGAGTTCCTATTCTCCCTTCATCCACTGCCGAAAACGGTTTATGCCACTGAAGGGTATAAACCAAACGTACCGATTGCAAGACAAAGACTTGAGCCGCTTGGCGTAAAGGTCGTCTATTTTGAAGAGGATTCCTCGCTGCCTTTGAAGGATCATTTTTTTGATCTGATCATCAATCAGCACGAGTCCTATTCCGCAGCGGAAATCAAAAGAATTCTTAACGAGCAGGGCGTGTTCATAACCCAGCAATCTGGGGGAACCGACTGTTATGGAATCAACGAATGGTTTGGCGTTCCGTTAAATGAAGAGTTCGCGCATTGGGATCTGGCAACCGCTGTCCAAGAACTGCAGGATCACCGTTTCAACGTCACCTTCAGCCGGGAAGCCTTTTCACCGCAGCGGTTTTATGACATCGGTGCACTGGTCTATTACCTGCAAGCGATTCCCTGGCAGATTCCCGATTTCACAGTGGAACGGTACCTTGAGCCTTTATATCGGATTCATCAGGAAATCCGAACCAAGGGCTATTTCGAAGTGCAGCAGCATCGGTTTATTTTAATAGCGCAAGCGTAGATCTTCATCCTAATACCAAAAAAGAGCCTTCCCGCGGGGAAGGCTCTTACTTCATTAATGAATCTCCATGTTACGACTGTTTTGTCAACAGATGCTTGGTACAGTTAAACAGCAGGGGCGACCAGTCATCATCTTTTCTCTCGAGGACGGTGAGCGACAAATTGCCGATTCGCTCGCTTAGAACGCCGCGGCACACCAGCTTGTAGAGCTGCGCTAAAAAACCACCGTGGCTGACAACCAGAATATTAGCGTTTGGGTGTTTATGCCACATATCATCCAAAAAGACAAGCCCCCTGGATTGAAGCTCCAGATCCGTCTCCTGTCCCAAATCGAGCAGGTGCCAATCGGCACCGAATCGGGATTCACGTTCTTCCGCTGTCAAACCTTCCACCTGACCGTACTTGCGCTCGCGCAAACGGTCATCCGGCGGCATCAATGGAATGTTCGACATGGACGAGATGATCTTAGCAGTTTCTTCAGCACGGGAAAGTCCGCTACTAACGGCAAAGTCCCACCGATATGGCTCCTGCAGTAGTCGATCCCCAAGCAAACGGGCTTGACGACGACCTTCCTCATTCAGTGGAATGTCCGTTTGACCTTGGATTTTGCCTAACGCATTCCAATCCGTTAAACCATGACGAACCAAGCCGATTTGCATGCCGCATCTCCTCCATCCTAACCTCTTTTTTATCTTCTGACTCGATTTAATTTTTTCAGGAAAAACATGGCGAATCCAATGCCCAATAGGGATAGTATCATCCAATATTCTGGCTGGGTCGGGCTCATATCAACCACAAAAGGATCAATAATGCCGCTGTTGGTTTTCGGAATCTTGTATTCGTCCTGAGAGTTCAGGGTTTGGGCTGTGTCAGCCACCCCCGTTGGGATGATCCCTGTCGTTACCGCTTCCGGAACTGGCTCCGGCTGATTGCCGGTTGCTGCAAAATAAACGAAGCTGCATACAAACAGCGCCAAAAAACCGGCAATCATGAGTGTCAGCCGCTTGCGGAACACTCGGCTTACCGCCCGACTCTTAGACGTTTCCTCCACCAGCCATGGGAAATCACGATAGATGCGGTCCATCACGTTGCGGTTGATCTGTTCAGGGTCCATGTCGGGGATCTCATGTTCCAGAACATGAACCATGTTCTGGCTTTCCACCCACATTTCGTACTCCGCTGCACACGAGCTGCAGGTTTGAACATGTGCTATCAGCCGTTGTCGCCGCAGATCATTGTCCGGCAAATCCCAGACAGTTTCCATCAGCTCTTGGGCTTCATCGCAAGTCATCTGTTCTTCATCCCTCTCAGATCCTCAATAACCGGCTCATAAAAATAGGGTTCGAGCTGAATTTTGACACTGCCGCGAGCTCTGAATAACAATGACTTAACCGAACTGACGCTTTGACCTAAAATATCTGCGATTTCCTGATAATCCAGTTGATCATATTCCCGCAGAATCAGCGCCGATCTCTGTTTCTCCGGCAAATTATTAATCGCTTCCCTTACCATATGTACTCGTTCACTGCGCAGGATTGCCTGCTCCGGAGCAACCTCCAGCGGAGCCACAGGCACGACCCCGCTCTCCTCCAGCGGCAATGTGCCGCTCCGATGCTTGCGCAGTTCGCTGAGAACGGTGTTGCGGGCTATGGTATAGAGCCAGGTCGAGAAGGATGCATCCACTTCCCGGAATGAGTGCAAACTCCGGAATGCCTTATAAAATGTTTCCGAACATAAATCTTCAGCCATAAGCTCCATGTGCGAACTTTTTAACATATGATAGACAAATGCTAATATTTTTCTCTGATAACGCCGCATTAATTCGGAATAAAGTTCGGTATTGCCTTGCTTAATTTCTTGGATTAGTTGGGAATCCGTCATATGATTTTTCGTTCCTCCTTCACCATCCGGTGCCTCTTCCCTGTCCATTACATCTCCCTCCGGATGCAATGATCAAGGATTTGTGCAAAAGTACCGTCAAACCATATATAGTTACGCCACAAGATGTCTGACTATTCTATGTATTTGGCAATTTCCCCAAATCTTCTACACTAGCACTCTAGCATTATAGCACATATTGGAGAAAAGTTCAGGTTTGTGGCAGCAGCTTTGCCACGGATAGGAATAAAGACAAAAAAAATCCGCCTTCAACATTGAAGGCGGTTGCACACAGTGCAATATTTTGGATAGGAGTGGAGAGAAACCATACTGTACTTTTATTATATGTATACGTTTTCATTTTGTCAACACTGAAAACGCATTTATTTCCGGTTGTTTAAAAACAACCGGAAAATTACTGGTACACCGAGTGTCCTTGCGACAGCAGAAGCTCTTTGGCCCGCTCCTGTTCGATTTCATTGCGGAAGGAAAGCCTCATCACACCAGGCACATCTTCCCGACTCTCGATAATCTGCATGTTGCTGAGGTTGATACTGTTCGTCCCCAAATCCGTCGCTATGCGGCCAATGATACCCGGATGGTCAGGCACGTCCAGATACAAATCATATTGGGGAACGATCATTCCCTTCCTTCGCTCCGGCAGCACACTGCGGAATTCCCCCGCTCTGCGGAAAGCCGCTTCAATAGCAGCCCCGTCCTTCGACTCCAGCATGTCCATAAATCTCTGGATACCTTCGTTCCAGTCTCGTAACAGCGGCAGCATGACATTGCGATTATTTAATAGAATGTCCCGCCAAACGACCGGGTCGCTGGATGCGATACGGGTAATATCCCGGAAGCCCCCTGCAGCCAGCGTACGGTACAACGGATTATCGTCATTGTAGGAGCTGATCTGGTTCACCAAGGCTACTGCGATCACATGAGGCAGATGACTGATAGCTCCAACAATCTCATCGTGCAGCCTAGGCTCCACCTTTACAATGTGAGCACGCGTATACGACAGAAGCTCCACAAGGACGTCCAGCTTCTCCTGAGGGACATCATCCGGCGGAGTAAGCACATAATATGCATTCTCGAATAAGACGGTGGAGGCAGCGCCGACACCGGATCTTTCCGAGCCGGCCATCGGATGTCCTCCGATAAAATAGGCATCCTTAAGCGCAAGTTGGGATGCGCATTCGGCAATACTCGCTTTGGTACTGCCCACATCCGTAATAATGCATCCGGGTTTAAGCCGCAATTCACTCAGACGTTTTATGTACATCTCGAGACTTCCTACCGGAACGCACAAAAATATGACGTCCGCGTCTTGGGCAGCTTCTTCCACCGAAAGTGTAACCTTATCGACAACGCCCTTGGCGATTACCTGGTCGGCATATTCCTGCGTGTGGGCATAACCGGTAACGGTTATGCCTGGTTTTCCTTTGAAGTTTAATGCTAACGAACCGCCGATCAAGCCGACGCCGAAAATAGAAATTTGCATAGTCATATTCTCTCTCTCACTCGTTTCAAGCTGCGATTATGGTTATTTATTAGATCAAGCTGGAGCATTCACTTCTTGGAGCACTTGTTCCAATGCGCCGATGAAAGCCTTGTTTTGTTCTTCAGAGCCAACGGTTACGCGAATGTAGCTCGGGTAAACCTCAAATCCCGGACGTACAATGATGCCTTTGCTCAGCAGGGATTTGAACACTTCAGTGCCCGGTCTCTTCACATCTACCATGATGAAGTTCCCGTTAGCAGGAAAATAGGATAATTCAAGACGATCAAACTCCCGCTGCACATAAGTGATTCCCTCAGCATTCAATTGACGGCATTTAGCTACGAACTCCTGATCTTTCAAGGCGGCCTTCGCGGCCACTTGGGCCAGGCGTCCTGTATTAAACGGCTCACGCACTCGGTTAATCAAGGAGATAACCTCAGGTTGCCCGATGCCGTAGCCGATGCGAAGGGCAGCCAGGCCGTATATTTTGGAGAAGGTACGCAGGATGACCAGATTCGGATAACGCTCCATTAACTTGATGCTGGCCGGATACGAAGCGTCCGTTACATATTCATAATAAGCTTCATCAAGCACAACCATCACGTGAGCAGGGATTTCATCCAGGAAAGATACCAGCTCGCTCTCGGAAACGATGGTTCCGGTCGGATTATTCGGATTGCACACCCAAATGATTTTGGTTTTGTCCGTAACGGTTTTTGCCATGCCCGGCAGATCATGTTTCCCGTTAACCAGAGGCACCTCAATGCTTCTCGCACCTTCAATATCCGCATTCGTTTTATACACCGAGAAGGTCTGATCGGCCATAATGGTTTCGTCTCCCGGCTCCAGGAACGCACGAATAATGAGGGCGATGATTTCATCGGATCCGCATCCGAAAATAATCTGATTGCGTTCAATACCAAGCTGATCAGCAAGCTCCGCCGTTAAATCGGCTGAACTTCCATCCGGATACAGGCTGAGCGTTGCCAGCTCAGCGGTAATGGCTTCGGTTGCGCGCGGTGAGCAGCCGTACGGATTCTCGTTGGAGGCCAGCTTAATGACCACATCCAGGCCTAGTTCTTTTTTGACTTCTTCGATGGGCTTCCCGGGTTGATATACAGGAAGATTAACAATTTGCGCTTTCGGTTTCATTCGATATTCGCCTCACCTTTCATAACTGCTTAAACACAACACTATCCCTTTAATTGTGCCACAAACTCTCTGATTTGCAAAAGTCCCTGCTGTCTTGTCTCTTCTTTCTCAAGGAGGGGAATAGTAGACTCGATCTGACGTACTATGGCACTGCCAACAACGACGCCGTCGCAGATTTTAGAGAATCTGGCAACCTGTTCGCCGGACGAAATGCCAAAACCAATCGCGATAGGCACATTGCTGTACTGCTTCACCGTTTCAAGGAATGACTCCACTCCCGAATAAAAATCGTTGCGCTCGCCTGTCACGCCAAGTGAGGATACGCAATACACAAAGCCGGTTGCTTCCGAAGCAATGCTCGCAATCCGCTCATGGGAGGTAGGTGCCACCAGCGGAATCAGGTGAACGCCCGCGGCATGAGCCCGTTTCCGAACCTCTTCGGATTCCTCCACCGGCAGATCTGGAATAATCAGCCCGCTGATATCATGCCTTACCACTTCTTCGAAGAACACATCCAGTCCGGTCTGCAGGACCGGATTGTAATAGGTGAACAGAATGAACGGCAGCTTGCTGCCTCGTTCTCTCGCCAGGCGCGCGGTCTCCATGCAAGTG
Source organism: Paenibacillus sp. QJM3NY_38 (assembly GCF_056173265.1). NCBI lineage: Bacteria > Bacillati > Bacillota > Bacilli > Caryophanales > Paenibacillaceae > Paenibacillus > Paenibacillus sp. QJM3NY_38. The sequence goes on along the minus strand of NZ_CM149665.1, from coordinate 2,729,655 downwards.
CGGATGTTCACCTTGCTCTTCAGGGCACGCTCGGAAGCACGCTGGATGACCGGGCCATCGGCGAGGGGATCAGAATAAGGAACGCCGAGTTCGATAATGTCGGCTCCCGCCATTTCAAGCTCATGTATGATATCCAGCGTCGCTTTCACATCCGGATCCCCAACGGTCAGATAAGGAATCAGGGCCGTCTTGTTTTGTTGATTCAACGACGCAAAGGTCTGGTCAATTCGGTTCATTCAGATTTCCCTCCCGTGTAAGCCATGATGGACTCCACGTCCTTGTCGCCGCGACCGGACAAATTAATGACGACGATATCGTCTTCAGTCCACGCGGACGCCATTTTTACGGCTTGCGCCACGGCATGTGCCGATTCCAGTGCGGGTATGATGCCTTCCGTTCGGCATAGCAGCTGCAAGGCATCCAATGCCTCTTGGTCGGTTATAGGCACATACTGCACACGCTCAATATCTTTTAAGTAGGAATGCTCTGGCCCAACGCCGGGGTAATCCAGACCGGCAGAAATGGAATGCGCCTCCTGAACCTGTCCATACTCATCCTGAAGCAAATAACTCATCGATCCCTGGAATACGCCTTGGGTCCCCTTGGACATGGTGGCCGCATGAAAATCGGTATCGATCCCTTTCCCGGCCGCTTCGACACCGATTAGACCGACTTCCTTATCTTCCAGGAACGGGTAGAACATGCCGATCGCGTTGCTTCCTCCCCCGATCGGTGCAAGAATCGCGTTTGGAAGTCTTCCTTCCGTCTCCAGAATCTGCTTGCGGGTCTCGTCACCGATAATCCGCTGGAAGTTCCGGACCATCATCGGATACGGATGCGGACCTACTGCGGAGCCAAGCACATAGAAGGTATCCTCAACGTTGCTGACCCAGTAGCGAAGCGCCTCGTTGCCGGCATCCTTCAGCGTTCGGCTTCCCGAGGTCACCGGAATCACTTCGGCTCCGAGCATTTTCATGCGGAATACATTCAACTGCTGCCGCTTGGTATCCTCTTCGCCCATGAACACCTTGCATTCGAGACCGAGCAGAGCGGCTACGGTTGCAGTGGCAACCCCATGCTGCCCGGCGCCCGTTTCGGCAATGACCTTGCCTTTGCCCATACGCTTGGCTAGCACACCTTGAGCAATGGCGTTGTTGATTTTGTGGGCGCCTGTGTGGTTCAAATCCTCCCGCTTCAGATAAATTTTAGCCTTGCCGAGATGTTTGCTGAGTCGTTCAGCATAATATAAAGGCGTTTCCCGTCCGGAATACTGTTTAAGCAAATAAGCAATCTCCTCTTTGAAGGCAGGATCCTCCGAAAAGCGAATATACTCTTGTTCAAGCTCTATTAAAGCGTTCATGAGCGTTTCCGGTACAAACCGGCCACCAAACACTCCAAAACGTCCATTACGGTCAGGAAGTTGCGTCATTTCCCCTTCACCCTTTCTATGAATGCCATCACTTTGTTTATGTCCTTCACGCCAGGCTCGCTCTCAACGCCGCTGGATACATCCACGCCGTAGGGAGCGTATTGGCCTATTAAATGCGATACATTATCCGAATCCAATCCGCCGGCTACAAACAAGGGGATCCCTTGCCGTTTCGCCCATTCCTGGTAAGGCGGGATAAGATCCCAGGCAAATGTCTTGCCAGAACCTCCGCCATACACCGGATCATACGTATCGATCAGCAATCCGTCAATGCAGCCCGCATACGGATCCAGTGTTGACAGACGTTCTGATTCCGGGCGGTCACTCTCGATCGATATCGCCTTAAAAACGGAAACCGGGAAGCGCTCCTTCACTTCCCGGCAAAATTGCGGCGATTCCTGACCATGCAGCTGCACGACGTCGAGCGCTGCTTCTCGTAGAAGCTCTACCAGCTCATTCAAATCAGGGTTAACCAAGACGCCGACAGCGGCGGGAATCTTGTTATGATCCCATTCCCGCAATACCTGCATAAGCTGTGCAGCCTGCTGCGGAGATACCTTCCGCCGGCTCTTGGCAAATACGAATCCGATATAATCCACAGGTAAGTTTATCATAGATTTTAGCACTTCAACGCTTTGAAGTCCACATATTTTTAGCGCTGTACTCATCACTCAACATCCCCTTTATTCGACGTCTGCAGCGATCGGCAAGGGTCCCATCAGATCGTTTACCGCGCGGAACACGTCCTGCTGGCGCATGAAATGTTCTCCAACCAGAACGCCGTGTGCTCCCACATAATGCAAGTAGGAAATGTCGGCCGGGCTCGATATACCGCTTTCGCTGATCAAGGTAATTCCCTGCGGTACTTGTGCCGCGATATCGGCGGTTGTCTGCAGCGATGTTTCAAAGGTCCGCAGATTGCGGTTGTTTATTCCGATCAGCTGAGCTGTTCCCAGCCCAAGAACCGATTCCAGCTCTTCCCCATCATGGACCTCAATCAGGCAATCCAAGCCAATCGAGCCGGCGATGTCTATAAACTCCGCGATCCGCTCAGGCTCCAGTATGCTCGCTATTAAGAGAACCGCGTCTGCACCTAACAGTCGCGCCTCGTAAATCTGAGTCTCGTCGATAATGAAATCCTTGCGAAGCAAAGGAATGTTGACAGCCGCCCTTACCGCTTTCAAATACTCTCCACTACCCTGAAAATAGTCCTTGTCGGTCAGCACGGAAAGACAATCGGCGTCGGCTGCTTCATAAGCTTTGGCGATCATAACCGGGTCAAAGTCCGGACGAATTAACCCCTTGGACGGCGAAGCCTTCTTCACCTCGGCAATTAACCCCATGCTGCGGTTACGCCCCATGGACAACGCCTTCTCAAAGCCGAGAGTCGGCGGTAAATCCGCTATTTGCCTCTCTGCCTCCGAGATGCTGAATGTATCTCGCAGCTGAGCAACTTCTCTGCGTTTCGTTTCTACTATTCGATCAAGATACATAACTCATTTCCCCCGTTCTTGAGATCAGCTGCTCCAGCTTGGACTGAGCCAGCCCTGAATCGATAGCTCCCGCTGCGCGCTGCACACCTTCGGCCAAACTATCCGCAAGTCCGGACACATAGATGCAGGCACCGGCATTGGCAAGCACGATATCCCGATAAGCACTGCGCTCACCGCGCAGCACGGATCCGATGATAGCCGCGTTCTCTTTTGCATCGCCGCCCAGAATATCGCTCATCGGATGAACCGACAGTCCCAGGTCATGCGGATGAATATCATACGTTCGGACTTCTCCGCCACGAAGCTCGGATACTCGCGTAGGTGCAGAGATGCTGATTTCATCCAAGCCGTCATGGCTGGTTACCACCATGGCCCGCTTTAAACCAAGCTCTTTAAGCACCTGTGCGATGGTTTCCGTTTTGTTCATATCGTATATCCCGAGCATCTGCCGATCTGCGCCGGCCGGATTTGTCAAAGGCCCCAGCATGTTAAATACGGTTCGAACCCCAAGCTCTTTGCGAGGAGCTGCGGCATATTTCATCGAAGGGTGATAGATCTGGGCAAACAGGAAACAAATTCCGATATCATTCAGACAGGCTGTCGCTTGCTCTGCCGTCAAGTGGATATTCACGCCCAGCGCCTCGAGCACATCGGCGCTGCCCGCCCGTCCCGATGCCGAGCGGTTGCCGTGTTTGGCCACTCTGACCGAAACCGAGGAGGAGATAATGGCGGATACGGTAGAAATGTTAAACTTATGAATCCCGGATCCTCCGGTGCCGCATGTATCCAGCAGCTGGTTTCGCTCGGTAACGACGCGCCCGCCCGCACCACGCATCGCCTCGGCGAAGCCGGTGATCTCTTCGACCGTCTCCCCCTTCATTCTCAAGGCCGTAAGCAGCGCCCCGATTTGGGAATGAGTTGCCTGGCCTTCCATAATGGACTGCATGACCCCGCGCGCTTCCTCCCGGCTCAGATCTTGACCTTGAATCAGCTTCGTAAGGCTGGATTGCATCGTTTCCATGACGTTCATTACGTTCTCCTCCTTCGGTTTAAGGTGTGTATTGGTACAGGTAATCCTGATTAATTAAATCGTCAGCCCCCATGCTGGACGGAAACATCGCTTCCGCGACGCGGATCGCCTTCAGCATCCCTTTGGCTTTGTTGATGGTTTCTTCATATTCCTTCTCCGGTACCGAGTCCCATACGATGCCGGCCCCCGCCTGGACATAAGCTTTACCCTGACGAAAAATGATCGTACGGATCGTAATGCAGGAATCCATATTGCCGCCGAAGCCGAGATAACCGATGGCGCCCGCATACGCGCCTCTTGCTTCCCGTTCCAGCTCCGCAATAATCCCCATGGCCCTTAGCTTCGGAGCACCGGATACCGTTCCTGCCGGCAAGCAGGACAGAAAAGCATCGAAGAAATCCTTATCCTCTCTCAGCTGACCGGAAACGCTGGATACCATATGCATCACGTGGGAATACTTTTCAATCTCCATGAACGTGTCGCACTTCACTGTGCCGAACTCTGACACGCGGCCCAGATCATTGCGGCCCAGATCCACCAGCATCAAATGCTCGGCTCGTTCCTTCTCGTCCTGCAGCAGATCATCGGCCAGCGCCTGGTCTTCGGCCTCATCGCTGCCTCTAGGTCTGGTACCTGCAATCGGCCTTGTTTCCAATCTTCGTCCATCCACCTTCACCAGGGCTTCCGGGGAGGTTCCAACGATAATGTCGTCGTCCATCTTGAGGTAATACATATACGGTGAAGGATTTAGCGTTCTCAGCACCCGGTATACGTGAAGCGGCGATACTTCGGTCTCAATATGGAAGCGTTGGGACAATACCACCTGAAAAATATCGCCAGCACGAATGTATTCCTTCGCTTGCTCCACATTGGAGAGGTACTTCTCTTTTGTCATATTGGATTTAATGTCGCCCATATCAACATCCGCCGGAATGCCTTTGGAGTTCACGTTCTCCCGCGGTCCCTGTTCTTGCAGCTGCTCGGCTGCGGCTTCCAAGGTACGGCATACATCCCGATAGCTTTGCCGGATGATTTCGTCCGAATCCCCCGGCTTCACATGTACGTTGCCAACCAGCATGATCTGCTGCTTCACATGGTCGAAGACAATGACTTGATCGCAAAACATGAACCGGATATCATCCATTCCGAGATCGTCCATCGCATGTGCCGGAAGCTTCTCATAATATTGGAGCAGGTCATATCCGAAAAATCCGATAGCCCCTCCGGTAAAAGGAGGCATCTCCTTCAGCTGCGGGCTGCGGTACGTTCGCAGCAGCGCCTTTAACTCCTCGACAGGCTTTCCTTTCAGCAGGGAACGCTCTCCGTTCCTTTCAATTTCGATCTTTCCTTTTTTACCCGTAATCATTAAGAAGGGGTCTGTTCCAATAAACGAATACCGTGCCCACTGTACTCCGCCCTCAACGCTTTCAAGTAAAAATGCCCGCTTCCGTTCCGCATATCGTTGAAAAATGCGAATCGGGGTTTCCATGTCGGCTAACAGTCTGATCGCTACCGGAATCAGGTTATATTCACCTGCCATAGCCACCACTTGCTCCATTGATGGATTCGCCATGTCAATCCCTCCTTAATTGATGGTATACAACAAAAAAACCTCTACCGAAGTAGAGGTTAACGTTCAGAATAAGTCTATGAAAAAAGAGCGCGGTCAAGGAATTCAGAGCCCATTCAACGACGAACTACAGCGGCTATTGTTCCATTGACGGATACAAGAAATAGGCTTGTAACCAGCCGTGAACATGCTGTACTATTCATCATGAAATCAAGTTCATCCTTAATCCCGATTATGTTATTGCCTAAAATGCCTCAGCTCTTCTCAACTCAACTCATCTGTAAAACCTAACTCTACTCAGCTATTCTGATATCACTATACAGGATGAAGCCCTGTTGCTGCAACCCTAAATTTCTACATCAGGCGTTGGAGCCAGATAAATCCGGGCGCAGCCGCTTGGCTTCATTCAAATACACATGCTTAATCTCGCTCTGGCTTTTATCCGTATTGACCTGAACCATAAACCGGATGCATCGCGGCAGACTGCCTTGGACCGGTATTTCAACCGAACACATCAAAGGGACCAGATCCCAGCCTTCCAGCTGGCGTATCGCTTTGGCCGGAAACGTCGCGTCCAGATCCTGTGTCATCGTAATCCATATATTGCTAATATACTCCGGCTGAAGCTCGTTGCGTCTCACCATCTCTTCAAGGAGCCGCAGCGTTTCCTGTACAATCTCCTGCTCATCGTTGCGGGTGACGGTTGTCGCCCCCCGGATTCCCCGATTCATCATGAACTAACCCTCTCCCTTCAACTGTTCAACCACGGATCGAACAGCTTCTACCGGTACATCCTTAACGATGCTGACGGAGCCGATGGATTCCGGTACGATAAATACCATATTTCCCTCGGCAAACTTTTTATCATGCTGCATAGCTTCCATAATTCGCTCAACCGAGACGTCACCCGGCAAGGTTACCGGCAGATTCACCGCCTTGAGCATGCTCACCGTCTCATTGTGCAGATCCGCAGGTCTGCCAAGCTTTTCGGCAAGGCGGGCCGAGCCTGCCATGCCGATGGCAATCGCCTCGCCGTGCAAGAAGCGTCCGTAGCCGCCAACGGCTTCAATGGCATGACCGATGGTATGTCCGAGATTAAGGATGGCACGCAAACCGCCTTCCCGCTCATCCTGGGATACGACGTTCGCCTTGATCGCGCAGCCGCGCTCCAGGCCATATATCAACGTCTCAGGATCCAGGCTCAGCAGCTTTTGACCATTCTCCCGGCACCAATAGGCAAAATCACGGTCCAGGATCAAACCATGCTTCACCATTTCCGCAAGACCAGAAGACACCTCGCGCGGAGGCAATGACATCAGCGTGTTCACATCGTAAACCACCATAACGGGTTGATGGAACGCGCCGATCATATTTTTGGCTAACGGATGGTTGACCGCCACTTTGCCGCCAACGCTGCTGTCATGGGCCAGGATAGTGGTCGGGATCTGAACAAACGTCACGCCGCGCATATACGTTGCCGCGACGAATCCGGCCAAATCACCAACAACGCCTCCACCCAGCGCAAACACTGCCGAGCTGCGATCCAGCTTGCCGTTGATCGCTGTCGTCATTACCTCTTCATAGACCTGAAGCGATTTGGAGGATTCACCGGAAGGGACAATATGGGAAATAACCGTGTATCCTTCCGATTTTAACTGCTCCTCCACTCGAGACAAATAATGAGGCGCTACTTTATCATCCGTTACAATCAAATGAGGGCTCTTGCGTGTAATTCCATGCTTCGCGCTCAGCTCACCGATGGTGTCCAAAATACCAGCTCCGATATAAATCGGATAGGAACGCTCTCCCAGCTCTACCTGAAGTGTTCTCATATTAGTAGTTCTCCAGCTGCTTCAGGTAGTTCTGGTAATTCGCATGAATTTCTTCCATCGAATCACCGCCAAACTTCTCAAGAAAAGCCTTCGCTACTTCCCAGGTCACAACATGCTCCATGACAACGCTGGCGGTCGGAACCGCACAGGCATCCGAGCGTTCAACCTGAGCCGTGAAAGCTTCCTTTGTATCGATATCCACGCTTTGAAGCGGCTTGTACAGCGTCGGAATCGGCTTCATGACGCCGCGAACGACGATCGGCATGCCGTTGGTCATCCCGCCTTCAAACCCGCCCAGGCGATTGGTTGCACGGTGGTATCCGCGATCTTCGCTGTACATAATCTCGTCATGTACCTGGGAACCGGGCAATTGGCCTGCTTCAAATCCGATTCCGACCTCAACGCCCTTAAAGGCATTAATCGACATCACGCCCTGTGCGATGCGGCCATCCAGCTTGCGGTCATATTGGACATGGCTGCCCAATCCGACCGGCACGCCTTCGATGATGCATTCCACGATGCCGCCGATGGAGTCGCCTTCTTTTTTGATCTGGTCTATGTAGGCTTCCATTTTCTTCTCTGTCTCTTCGTCCACCACGCGAACCGAGGAGGCTTCCGTACGCTCGATCAGCTCATCGATCGAAAGATTGTGCGGGGGAGCTTCGATCTCGCCAATCCGGATGACCTGGCCTGCCACTTTAACGCCGAATTGTGCCAGGAATTGTCTCGCGATAGCACCTACCGCTACGCGAACTGTGGTTTCACGGGCACTGGAGCGTTCCAGCACGTTACGCAGATCCTTCAAATTGTATTTCAAACCGCCGTTTAAGTCGGCATGTCCCGGTCTTGGACGATGTACCCGTCTTTTCACCTCGTCATTGCCCTCAATCGGCTCCACGTTCATAATGTTCTGCCAATGCTTCCAGTCATTATTCTGCACGACCAACGCGATGGGCGCACCGGTTGTATAGCCGTGACGCACACCTCCTAGGATTTGCGCGGTATCCTTCTCGATCTGCATGCGGCGTCCCCGGCCATATCCCTTCTGTCTCCGATGAAGCTGGAAGTTCAATGCTTCGAAATCAAGCTCCAAATTACTTGGAAGTCCTTCGATTATGGTTGTCAGCTGAGGACCGTGCGTTTCCCCGGCAGTTAAAAAGCGTAAGCTCATGATGCTTTTCCCCCTTTAAACTTTTAAGCGTTAAATCGCTAAACTCCGTAAATATCTTCTGCTCATTATAGTATAGGTCTAACGCTTTGACAAGAATGCCGCAAGACAAGCAAAAGCGCCTCTCATCCTCCGGATTGAAAAGCGCTTATGCGTTATGATTAACTGTCTCTATTGAATTTTACGGTAGAAAAAGGTCTCGTTGCTCTCCAGGCCATATTGTCCCGGATTAAAGATCTGTTCCGTGCTGCCCACAAACAAGAATCCGCCTGGCTTCAGGCTTGAGGCAAACTTCTGGTACAGCTTGTGCTTGGCGCCTTCCGTGAAATAAATCATCACGTTTCGGCAAACAATCAGATCATATCCCGTCTCAAAGCGGTCCGTCAGCAGATTCTGCTTATGAAAGGTTACTTCCTTCTTCAAATGCTCACTGAAGCGGTACACCGAACCTTCTTCCTTAAAATAGCGGGCGGCTACATCCGGAGGCACATCCTTCAATGACCTCTCGACATATAGGCCCTCCTTCGCTTTATGTAATGCGCCGTCATCAATATCTGTCGCCGCGATGCGCGCACGGCTCAGCATCTTCTGTTCGGACAGTATCATAGCAAGCGTGTAAGGCTCCTCACCCGTGGAGCACGCGGCGCTCCATATTTTCAATACCCCGGGATTCTGCTGGGATATCTCAGGCAATATTTTGTCACGGAGAACTTCCCACCGGTTAGGGTTGCGCCAAAACTCCGAGACGTTTATTGTCATCCGGTCTAAAAACTCATGAAATAATGGCTTGTCTTTCATCATCGCGTCGTAGAAAGCCGAAAAGGTTTCAAACCCCTTCTTCAAACGCAGCGTTGTCAGCCTTCGCTTCATCTGCGCCTCTTTATAATCTGCGAGATTGATCCCCGTGCTTCGTTCGATGCTGCGAACAAAGCCGATATAATCCGGATCATCCAGCACAGGTTCATGTTCCGTCATCGTATCATCCTGTTTAATCAGATTATGCCGCTGCCTTAGCTTACAGCCAAGGGGACAGCGTCTTGTTATATTCAACCAATTCCTTCGCTTCAAAGAAATTGGCAATTTCGCGTTGCGCGCTCTCCGGTGAATCCGATCCATGAATCAGATTGTGCGGCGTATGAGCGGAAAAATCCCCCCGAATTGTCCCGGGCAGCGCATCCTTCACATTCGTTTTGCCAATCACTTGGCGGGACAAAGCAATGATGTCGTCCCCTTCCCAAACCATCGCAAACACCGGTCCGGATGTTATAAACCTAACCAGGTTTTCAAAAAAATCTTTGCCTTCATGCTCCGCATAATGGCGCTTGGCCTGCTCGTCTGAAATCTGCAGGAACTTGCCTGCAACCAGCTTGAATCCTTTATCCTCCAAACGGCCGACGATTCGGCCGATCAGCCCACGCTGTACACCATCCGGTTTAATCATTAAAAAAGTACGTTCCATTGGCCTCATCACGCTTCCCCTCATTCTAGGATATTGAACAATTATTCCATGCTCAGGTGATGTTACATGTTTGTACCCGTATTTTAACAGAAAGCAACCTCATGGTTAAGGCTAATATGACCGCTTTGTAATAAAATTTGCGATATCTCTAAGCTGTTTTTTGGTCTTGATGTCAGGCAAAGTATCCAATGCGGCCAATGCTTTACGGATATACCGATCAGCGAGCGCCTCAGATCTCGGTATACCATCGCTTGAGGTTACAAGCTTCACGGCGTCAGTCACATCACACTGGCCATTCAGTGCATGAATCCGATCCAGCTCCTGCAGCAGCGGCTCCCTTCGTTTGCTATCTTCGAGAGCGAATATAACGGGAAGCGTAATATTCCCCTGCCTCATATCGCTCCCCGGCGGTTTACCAATCTGCTTCTCCGTCCCGCACAGATCCAGGAGATCGTCCTGAATCTGAAAGGCCATGCCGACGTTATATCCGAATCGATACAGGCTGTTTGCGACCTTGCGGTCCGCATCCGCAGCCAGTGCTCCGAGCTGGCAGCTGACGGCAATCAAGAGCGACGTTTTGCGGCGTATACGCAGAAGGTACCTTCTGACGTCCTGATCGGTATTAAAGAAATCACGAATCTGCTCCATTTCCCCGATGGACATCTCGACCATCGCCTTGGCGAGAATTTGATGAATCTCCGGCTGCTTCAGGTGGGTCGTCAACTCCAGCGCTTTGCCGTATATATAGTCGCCGGTATACATGGCAACCCGGTTGTCCCACTTCGCCTTTACCGTTAGCTTACCTCGCCGCGTGTCCGCATCATCGATCACGTCGTCATGAACGAGCGATGCGCTGTGAATCATCTCGAGCGGCACGGCCACATGCTTTAGCTTGTCAATGTCATAGTCGCCGAACTTACCGCCCATCAGCACAAAAACAGGACGGAGTCGCTTGCCTCCTGCTCTAAGCAGATGCAAGGAAGTCTCGGTCAGATCGGGGCTGTCGCCTTCGACGCTGAGATAGAGTTCCTTCTCGATAACGTCCATATCTTTTTTTAATGTTCCGAATATGTCAAATCGTTTCATCTTTTCACCCGTATGCTTAGATTCTCATTCCATAACTCCGGCACTACCTTGCGATCTTAGCAGGCCAAGCTCATCTACGAACTTGAAATATAAGCGTAATCCTTCCTGTTGTCGTTCGTCAAAATCGTAGCACAGGTTCGTTAAGTCGTCATAACAACAGCCGCTAACTCCTTGGATGCGGCCCGGCCTGCTATTCTCCCCATCTCGTATACAATCGATGATCAATGCGCAAGCTGTCCAATACCTTGCCGACCAGAAAATTCACGATATCATCAATGGTCTTCGGTCCGTAATAGAACGCAGGCATCGCGGGAATGATTTTGACACCAAGCTTGGCCAGCGCCAGCATGTTCTCCAGGTGAATCGCATGCAGAGGCGTCTCTCTCGGGACAAGCACCAGAGGACGGCCTTCTTTCATCATCACATCCGCGGCGCGTCCCATCAGATTGTCGGAAGAGCCGTGCGCGACCGAGGATAATGTCCCCATAGAGCATGGCATGATGATCATGCCTTCGACAAGGTAAGATCCACTGGCTATCGTTGCTCCAATGTCGGAGATCGGATGGTAGATGACACGTCCCTCGTACCCGCCGAATTTCTCGGCCAGCACTTCTTCGCGGTTGCCTGTCTGAAAGCCCATTTCCTCCTTCAGAACGCGCCAGCCCGCATTGGAAACGATCAATTGCACATCATAGCCCAGCGAGAGCAGGCTCTCCGTAAGGCGAACTCCGTATATGCTGCCGCTGGCTCCCGTTATCCCGACAACCCAGCTTTTTCTGCGCAAGGATTTCATCAGATATACCGCACCACCAAATCAATCAGAGTGAATACAAACAGAATGATGCTCAGTGTACTGTTCATCGTAAAAAAGGCGGTTTGCAGACGGCTCATATCGTTTGGCGACAAGATGTAATGCTGATAGAATAAAATCCCGCAGGCGATGACCATGCCGATCAGATACCACCAGCCAACCGGTGTGACAAAGAAAAGAATGATAAAGCCAATAGCCGTTACTACGTGAAAACCGCGCGCGAACCACAACGCTTTATGCAAACCGAACCGGGAAGGAATCGAGTACAGCTTTTCTTTTGCATCAAACTTCTCATCCTGGCAAGCGTAAACAATATCAAATCCCGCCGTCCAGAACGCAAGCGCGATATAGAATACAATGGCCTTCCAGTCGATTTGACCGGTTACCGCAACCCATCCGCCAAGCGGAGCCAACGCTGTTGTAAGCCCGAGCACCAGATGGCAAAGCCAAGTAAACCGTTTGGTATATGAATAAATGATAAGCATAAAAATAGCGATAGGCAGCAAACGGAATGCAAACGGATCCAGCATGTAAGTAGCCCAGAAAAACACCGCGAAAGACAGAATAATGAATAAGATAACTTCCAGCGGTTTTAGCAGGCCTGCCGGAATGGCGCGATTTGCGGTGCGGGGGTTCTTGGCGTCGATATGCTGGTCCGTGAGCCGATTCAATCCGAACGCAGCGCTGCGTGCACCGAACATGGCAAGAAAAATCCACCCGATATCTCCCCATGATGGTAATTGGTCAAACACGACGGCCGATCCTAGAATCGCCCCCATAAAAGCGAAAGGCAGAGCAAACAGTGTATGCTCCACTTTAATCATTTCAAGATAAGTTCCTATTTTCTTAAACATCCAGATTCTCCTTGATCCCAATATGTAAGGCTGCTATGCCACCAGTCAAGGGATAGGCCTGAACCTGTTGAAGTCCGGTCTGACGGAAAGCTTCGGCAAGCTCCTCTCGTCCTGGGAACAATGCCAGCGATTCCGGCAGCCACTTATACTGCTCGTAACGCTTGGCTACCAGTTTCCCCATCCGAGGCAGCACTTGTTGAAAGTAGAAATAATAAATGCCTTTGAACGGCTGCCAAGTCGGCTTGGACAGTTCCAAACATACAACCATCCCGCCAGGCTTAACCACGCGTTTCATTTCATGCAGAACCTGCATGTAATCCGGTACATTGCGAAGACCGAAACCGATCGTCGCGTAGTCGAACTGATTGTCTTCGAACGGCAGGCTCATGGCATTTCCCTGAACCAGCTCTACCTGTTGGTCCAGCCCATGTTTGGTAACCTTTCCTCGGCCGACATTCAGCATCCCCTCACTGAAATCGAGTCCAACTATGTGTCCGGATTCACTTGCCTGTGCCATACTAATCGTCCAGTCGCAAGTACCGCAGCATAGATCGATGGCCGTATCGCCATGGCGCATGTTCATCTTCTTCATCGTAAACTTGCGCCAAGCTTTATGTCTTCGAAAGCTGAGAATATCATTCATCATATCATATTTTCCCGAAATGCTTTCAAAGACGGAATGGACGTATTGCTCTTTTGGATTTTTGCCGTCATGCTTACTCATGCCTAACTTGGTTGTTTGATTATCCACAGCATCCCCCTACCCTTCACTTACGACGGACCGGTACGTGCTTAGCCGTTTCAGGAACGGGTCCAGCATACCGGCGTACGGGCTCTCTCCTACACGGTTTGCCAGCAGCAGCTGTACGGCATTTACGGACTCGCGCAGCTTGTCCAGCAGCTTCTCCGAAACCTTGTGCTTCAGGATCAGCTTCCTCCAGTCCTTCATATCCGTTTTCTTGCCAACCAGCATCTTCCGTTCCTCGTCGCTCCCTGACTCGATCAGATGCCAGTACACGTAACCACATCTGCCGACTTCAGGCGTCGCACAGCGTTCCATCTCCTGCACAAGCGTCTCACATTCCGTAATTTCCTTGAGCAGCTTTTCCCATGTTTCTTGTACGGACACCTCAAGCAGCGGAGTAAAAGAAAGAAACAGCTGCATATTCAGCTGTACCGTTAGCCGTAGATATTCTTCAGAAGGCAGCAGCGTTTTTTTCATTTTGCCGTATAATCTCATCTTCATCACGTTAACATCGCTGACAGCCTTGCTAAGAAGCGAGATGACAGCAATTTCGCCCTTTAAGGCAAGGAGTTGATAAAAACGGCTACTGAAATAATCCCCTGCGAGCACTTTTAACTGCCGGGATCGCATCATCGCCTCTCCTTGATTGCCCTCCGTAACGTCGATGCTCTCATGCGTATCGAGTCCCACCTGAACCAGTGAGGTAACCAGTGCGTACAATTCTTCATGTCCGGCAAGATTTCGTCCCGAATCCTTTAAAAATATGTATAGCAAATGAACACGGGCATCCGGAAAATTCGGAAGTTCCGTGTGGTTCTGAATCATATCATAATTTAAATATTTCTCTGCCAGTTCTGGTACGCGATACGGTTTCATTCTCAGCCTCCGTGCACTTGATGTTCTTTTGTCCAATTGAGCCCACAATCCAATCTATTATAACACATGTTCAAGGCACGTACATGCCCTGTCATCTACTATTTTACCCCTTTCATGGGCTGCTGAACTGCTTTAGCCAAAGATTCGTAAATGTTAGGTTGAGAGCGGCCGCAATGGGTTGCGGAACATCGCCGTTCTCAAGCTGGGTAAGAGCTTCTGCATTGCGCAAGTCCCAGGTATCCTTGTTCATGTTCGAAGCAAGCAGCATATACCGCTTCCCTCCCCAGCGATCGATGGCTACCACTCTTAGATACAACTGCTGCACATTATCCGTTCCTTCGAACGTAAAAGACATTATGCTGGCGATATCCTCATATACCTCGGCGGCCGTTTCCGGGGGGTCGCTTAATTTGATATCCAGCGTCAGGGCGCCTTCATCATAATCTGCCCGGCTTATTTTCAGATGAAGAGGAAGACTCATTAGGGAGTCCACGAGTCCGGCATCGCTTAACTCCCGACTGTGATAGGGAATCGCCGCTGCCACAGCGCCAACCTTATAACGGGCTTGCGATTGAAGCCCCATTAACAGTGTGAGCATGATAAATGCAATCGCCGCGGGCAGGAGTACGGCTCGTACGGATTGCCAGTGCTTCATGTCCTCAACCTCCTCTATACCTAGTTTCTTCCGCTCCTCATGAGTCCATACCTCATTGTATAAAGAAAAAAAGCAGGCTATGCCTGCTTCAAGGAAAACGAGCCGATCGGTTTAGAAGAACGATCGTGAAGTCCATACCACGGCTACTCCCAGCGCGGCGATCCTCGCCAGATTCATGAGGACGAAATTTTGCACCGCGATCACAAATGTCTTCTCTTTGGAAGGATGGGCAGTGAACAGGGCGCTTTTTTTATAAACCGGGACAAGGGTCACGAACACCAGAAGAATTAACACGAGGTGCACCTTCATCAGGAGAAAAGCCACTAGATCCAGATAAGCAAGGCAGTACAGAATTCGGAACAGCTTCAGAGATGGCCTGAATCCTATATATACGGGCAGCGTGTACCTCTTGTTCTCCATATCCTCATCCATGTCGCAGATGTTGTTGGCCAACATGATGTTGGCAATCCCAAGAATGGCCGGCAGTGATACCACCAGCAGCAGCAGTACCTCAGGAAGGTTCACCTGAAGGGACAGAACGCCGTCCTGGAGGTCCAGAACCGCCAGATGACCACCATCCGCATGGATCCATGCCGCAATAAATAGAATGACAAATCCCATAAACAATCCGGAGAACAGCTCGCCTAGCGGCATCCGCGAGATCGGAATCGGTCCGAACGAATATAATATCCCTACGGCAAAAGACAATCCCCCCAGCAGCAGGATTAACCAGCCCGTAGATAAGAACAGCGCGATCCCTGCACCAACGGCTGTCAATAGCAGTACGATGATGACGGACATGACCGCAGGCTCCTTAAGGTTATAACGTACAATGGCATTGTGCTGCTCGTAACCGAACCCGTTCTTTTTAATCGCTTTTTTATAGTCGTAATAGTTATTGATCGCCGTCGTTGCCATATCAAACGACAGCAATGATGCCAGCATCAGGGCAAAATGATATCCATCGAACTGCTGAAAACGAAACAATGCATACAAAGTTCCGAACAGGAACGGAATCATGCTGGCTACCTTCGTCTGAATTTCTACCAGTTTAAAAAAAGCTCGGATTCCCATAACCATCATCCTTTATCCAATTGATCTGATTTCAGATTAAAGGATTTCATGGCCGCGGTCTGTTGGAATTGTACTTGACAAACGAGTTTGCAAATGTGACGAATGTTACTTTTGGAGCAAGATCAAAAAGCCCCACCAATTTGGTGGGGCTTAGCCAAGATCATAATCCTAATTCAGATGCCGGATTCAATCTTCCCGTGCTTGGTCATGACCTCAGCTTTGCCGCGTATTTTCACCGCAGACGTATGATCCGTGAACTGGGCGATAATGACCTCGCCTTTGTCCAGCTTCTCGGTATGATGAAACCGGGTGTCCTGACCTCGGGTAAGGCCAATCACCTGCACGCCATGGTCCAGCGCTTTGACGATAAAATAATCCCCGTTTTGAACGTTCTCCATTGTTCAGACCTCCTCACCGTAAGCTAAAAGAAAAGGCCGTGAACGAATTCACGACCTCTGCTCTTAGGTAATATGTAGAAATCTTTATTTGATTCCGTCTTTGAGCGCTTTACCAGGTTTAAATGCAGGAATTTTGCTCGCAGGGATTTCGATTTCTTCACCTGTTTGCGGGTTGCGGCCTTTCCGTGCGGAACGCTCGCGAACCTCGAAGTTGCCAAAGCCGACCAGCTGTACTTTATCTCCACTTTGCAACGCTTCGGAGATTGCATCGAAAACGGCATCAACCGCTTTAGTTGCATCCTTCTTGGAAAGCTCAGTAGATTCAGCTACTTGTGTAATCAGATCCGATTTATTCATTCTTTCACCTCCCTAACAAGGAATGTGCTCCACTTGCTATTCACTGTTTCCGTTTTACCGCAAATTATACGTGCAATCGGGTATTTTACCCCTATCTCGCGTTTAGAATGCATGACGCGGAACAAATTTATAGTAATACAGCCATCTCATAATTTCAAGCGTTTTGCTTTGCCAGACCAAAGAAAACACGAAAAACAGCCGCTAATCGGGACTTTAGACCCGTTAGCGACTGCGTATTCAACACCTTAGCGATACTCACTTAAAGAATGATCGCGATCAAACCGCCGGAACCTTCGTTGATGATCCGACCTAAAGTTTCTTGCAATTTATATCTTGCATTGTCAGGCATCATCGCGATTTTGCCTTGAATTCCTTCACGAACGATCGAGTGCAGCGAGCGTCCGAATATGTCGGATTCCCAAATTTTGATCGGATCGTTCTCGAAATCCTGCATTAGATAGCGCACAAGCTCTTCGCTCTGCTTCTCTGTGCCGATAATCGGCGAGAACTCGGATTCCACGTCAACCCGAATCATATGGATGGAAGGCGCGGTCGCTTTCAATCTTACCCCGAAGCGAGTGCCTTGACGGATAAGCTCAGGCTCATCCAGCGCCATCTCAGCCAGGGAAGGAGCAGCAATACCGTAACCTGTCGTTTTAACCATTTCAAGCGCTTCAGCGAAGCGGTCGTATTCCCGTTTGGCATGGGAGAACTCCTGCATCAGCTGCAGCAAATGATCTTTACCGCGAATCTCGACACCCACAACCTCCATCAAGATCCGGTCATACAGTTCGTCAGGTGCAAAGAGATCGATCTCGGCAACGCCCTGACCCATATTCATGCCGCTAAGGCCGGCATGGTTGATGAAGTCATACTCCATGAACTGGCTGACCACCCGATCCACGTCACGCAGACGGCGGATATCTTTCACGGTATCTCTGACCGAGTTCTCATAGTTGCTGCGCAGCCAGTGGTTCTCGTTAAGCACCATAACCCAGCTAGGAAGATTAACGTTCACTTCATGCACTGGGAACTCATACAATACTTCACGAAGAACGCCGGTTACATCATCTTCGGTCATCGTGGCTGCACTCAGTGTCATCACCGGAATGTCGTATTTCTCTGCCAGCTCGTTGCGCAGCTGAAGCGCTTCTTCGCTGCGTGGACGCGTCGAGTTAATGACCACCACGAATGGCTTGCCGACTTCCTTCAGTTCCTCGATGACGCGCTCCTCAGCCTCGACATAAGAGCTGCGCGGAATTTCCGCAATGCTTCCGTCTGTGGTGACAACGACGCCAAGCGTGGAGTGCTCCTGAATGACTTTTCGGGTTCCGATTTCAGCCGCTTCCTGGAACGGAATCGGCTCTTCGAACCATGGCGTCGAGATCATTCTCGGGCCATTCTCATCCTCGTAGCCCTTAGCGCCTTCAACGGCATAGCCTACACAATCCACCAGTCTGACGTTGACCTCAAGACCTTCCGTAACTTTGATCTGTACCGCGTTGTTCGGCACGAATTTCGGCTCGGTTGTCATGATCGTTTTCCCAGCAGCACTTTGAGGCAGCTCATCGACAGCTCTTACTCGATCCGCCTCGTTCGTAATGTTCGGGAGAACAACCGTCTCCATAAACCGCTTGATGAAAGTTGATTTTCCCGTACGGACGGCACCGACAACACCTAAGTAAATGTCCCCTCCGGTCCGTTCGGCAATGTCCTTAAAAATGTCCACTTTTTCCAAAAGAGATCCCCTCCTCAAATTACTCCGAAGGAAAAATGCTTTAAGAGCATCCGCTTCGTGTTCCACTCATAGCCAAAGCCATTGCAACAGATGAGCAGCCTTTACAATGTCGCCAGCATCCCGCCGCCGGTATTCCATGAGTTTTGATGGAAACGGCAAAGCGGCGTAACTCGTACATGCATTTGGACTAGTAACATCATATGTACCGGGTTCAAAAATATGACGGTTGCCCCTTAAAGTCCGTCCAGTTTTTTTTAAGATATCGAATAGGCCTATACCAACTAGACACCGCCATCGAATACCGTAAAGAAAAACTACCGCTGGGGCGCGGTTTGTCTTCATGCAACGCGCCTTCAGACGTTTTCATATGCCTCATGATGTGGGCAACCGGCTCTTGCCCGCACTACTCTTTCAGATTATGAATATGCGCACACTTTAATAGATATTCCAAAGAGACTCAACCATTTTCAAAAAAATCTATCGAAGAAGGTTCTCCAGGAAAAAATGCAAACCGCCTCTTTGCTTTCGTGTGCTTATTCTTCAGGCAAATATCGGTAACCATACAGGGTCAACAAAAATACCCGCCGATAACGGCGGGTATAGGTTTAGGATAGCGGCTGAGCAACGGGCTGCCCATCCTTCCATGTATAAGGTACGGATTTTACCGGAACATAATAGGATTCTTTCTCCAGGAACACCCGTAAATCCTCTCCTTCTTGCGGATCGGAACCGTTCTTCTGGATCGCCTGCATAATATCAAAGGCATAATCGGCGTACACCGTTCCCTCTTCATCCATCATAAAGGTCATCTCCTGACCTGAGTATACACTCATCAATCTAACGGATTTAGCATCGGTCTTGGACAGGTCCACCGCCGTGTATCCCGGGTAGAGGGCTTCCCCTGCGGGAAGCGCGTTGTCATGCGCCATTTTGTACAAATTAACCGCTCTCTGAACGTCATTCACCTTCTGGGCCGTGGTCAAGTCCATGACCTTCACGGTTGGCTCCGTTTCCTCATTAATAATGAGAAAATATCCACTGCCGCCCTTCTCAAATGCCGTATCCGGGATTTGGTCAATGTATCCCCGGTTCTTCAGTTGATCAAGGTCGACCCGGTATTTCTCATATCGTGGAACTTCCGGACCTGCCGTAATTATCGGCAAAATTCCCTGTTCTTTATAAAAATCATCTACGGCCGATTGTATCCGCTTGACACTTTCCCTATATGAAACCTTGTTCTCCTGCAATTTCTCGTCAGGATAAAGACACCCTGTCAGCAACATCGGAAACAGCACCAGGACTAAGACGGCAGACATCCGCTTCGAACGGCCTGCCGCTTGGGTCATCCAAGTGTTCATACTCAACTAACATCATCCTTCGCTTTAAATAAAGTCATCGGACTCCCGATTTCTCGCCGCCTCCAGCTGTTTACGTATCACAGCTTTGAGCGGATCCTCGGGAATCATTACCTTGATATGATTCGTGATCCTCGTCTGGCAGGATAGCCGGTAGCCTTGTTCAATCATCGATGTCCCCAGCTTCCTGATTTCCTTGGGCTCCGGAGCGGAGCAATGATCGCGTTCCTCGCTCGGGACAATGATCTTGCACATCAAACAACCGGCTTTGCCTCCGCAACGGGTAGGAATACGCACACCGGCCCGACGCGAGGCATCCAGGACGTTTGTGTGCGGACGAACCTTGACCTTTTTCTGATCCGGTTGAAATAATACCTCGTAGTCCAACGATAAACGCGCTCCTTTTCTTATGTACACCTTCTGCCATACTCCCTGGCTGCTTCACTCAGTACTCCGGTTAAAGTCCGGTTAATCGGTTCAAAACCATTCGATGTTCCCCATGCAGCTGGTTCCGCCTTAATAACTGCTTAAGAAGCGGCATATGATGGTCCATGTCCCGCAGCATCGCTTCCGCAATGGCAACGTATCGATCCGGCCTGTCCCGAAGCACATTAAACACCAGTTCATGGGATAACGGCATGAGCCGTACCGTGGCGCCCTGTATTTGACTCTCTAGTGCTGCAGGATACAGCAATTGATCGATCTCAACACAGTAGGAGGATCCGTTTGATTTCACTTCAAATCCGCCTACCAGCTCAATCGGGACTTTCTCTATTTCATAGTGGCTCAAAATCGAAGAATATATCCCTTCTTGGTCCAAGCGGGGAGCATCCACGGCCATAGAAGCCAGCGACTCATGCAAAGGCTGTACGCCCCCAGTATCGGTATATATATCGATATCTCTCGGCGGTTTGTCCAAAGTTACATCCTGAAGGAGCAAGCTGCAGCTTCCACCGAGCAGCCAAGCCACAGGTACCTGATTCAGCTTATGAATGGCGGTAGCTAACACACTCTCCAATTCCGGCAGATCATTCAGCGTCATGCTGCACCCCTTTACGTATCGTCCCGGATTGGCTTCCTACGTTATATGATGGAGGCCAGTCCAATAATAAAACCGAAAATCATCATCATAAAGGCCACGAACGACAGCGCGCCGCGCAGAAAACCCTTGGTCTTGCTTCGCGCAAGCGTAACCACTATGACGGACAGTGCCATAATCAATAACGCGACTAGGGACAGCCACATCTTTTGCATCGGATCCATGTCACGAAACTCTCCAATCTCTCATCAATTTCAACCTATTATATCACGAAAATGATAGCGCCTCACCCCAGGTATGTTCGAAAAAAAGAACAAAAGCCGCTATCCAATCCGGAGCGTCTTTTGTTCAACATCATCATCGTATCTTATTTGTTCATCATCATTTTCATCAAGGCTTCCATATTGCTCGGATTCATGCCACTTTTCTTCACCGCGCCGACAATCTCCTGGATCGTGTCCTCACTAACAGGTATGTTCGCCATCGAAGATACCTGCTTGATCAGCTGGCGGAGCTGGGCTTCATTTTGCATTGTAGACGGCTTAACCGTGCTAGCCAGCTTATTGACAGCCCCTGAAGAAATTTTCTTGCCGCTTTTCTTGTTAATCGCATTCAGTACATCCTTGTGAAAGCTTTTGCTCATTTCCACCCCTCCTCCGACATCCTCACATCAATATATGAGTCAATCATCGGAATGGTGAATAAGCTAGGTGTGCCATTGCTCCCAAGTTTCAAGCGGCATCATTTCCATCTCTGTTTTGGGATCCCGGCCCATCAAGGCTTCTACGGCGATCCGGGGATTCCGGTCTTTAAACAACACATGGTACAGCTGATCGGCTATCGGCATCTGTACGCCGTATTTCTCGGAAATGGCATGTGCGGCTTGGGTCGTGCGTATTCCTTCCACAACCATACCCATGGAGCCCAGAACCTCATCTAACTTCTTCCCCTGACCGAGCATCGAACCAGCCCGCCAGTTTCGGCTGTGCTGGCTGGTGGCGGTAACCACGAGGTCGCCGATTCCCGCAAGCCCGGCAAACGTCAGCGGATTCGCGCCCATTTCCATGCCGATTCGCAATATTTCTGCCAAACCTCTCGTAATAAGAGCTGCCTTGGCGTTGTCGCCGAAACCCAGTCCGTCGGACATCCCGGCCCCTAAAGCAATGATGTTCTTCAAGGCCCCGGCCAGCTCAACACCGATCATATCCCGGTTCGTGTACACTCTGAAATACGTGTTCATAAACAAATCCTGAGCAGCCACAGCCGCCTTGGCATCCAAAGAAGCCACAACAACCGTTGTCGGGCAGCGTCTGACCACTTCCTCCGCATGGCTCGGTCCTGATAAAACGACAACACGGCCTTCCTCGCAGCCAAGCTCCTCAGATATGACAGTGGACATCCGCTTCAAGGATTCGATCTCAAAGCCTTTGGTTGCGTGAAGCACCAGCATGTCTTCGGTCCAGTACTTCTTCAGTTGGCCCGTCACCTCCCGCATCGCGGACGAAGGCGCAACGATAACCACGGCAGCAGCCGAAGAGACCGCCTCTTTCATATCGGTTGTAGCGCGGATATTCGGTGGTAGCTCCACACCGGGTAAATAACGGTTGTTGGTATGCGACTCGTTGATTTCACGAGTCTGTTCCTCCGTTCTTGTCCAGACGACCACATCCAGATCATTTGAAGCGAGAACACTTGCCAAAGCGGTTCCCCAACTGCCTGCCACCAGAACAGCGACTTTGTCAGACAACGCGCTTCCCTCCTTTGTCCTTTCCTTTTCCGGAACCCAGCTTGTTTTCACGCCCCTGCACAAGCTTCACAATGTTCGAGCGATGCCGCCAGAAGGCGAATATGCATATGATCAAGCTTGTCCAAAAGATCGGCCACGAATAATCCGCGATCAATAGAAAAACAGGGGTAAGCACTACAAATATAAGGGAACCCAAAGATACATAACGGGTAAAAACAATAGATAGGATTGCGATAATGCCTGCTATAAACGCTGGTATAAAGCAAAGCGTAGCAAGCACCCCAATGGCTGTTGCAATCCCTTTGCCGCCTCGAAAGCGGAAGTATAGAGGCCAGTTATGACCGATAATGGCCGCAATACCGCACAATCCCGGCAGCCACGCATTGTCTCCCCCGAGCCATCGTCCGATCCAAACCGCAGCGATGCCCTTAATTACATCCAAAGCCAATACCAGTATGGCAGGTCCCTTTCCCAGGACGCGAAGGGTATTGGTTGCCCCGGCGTTGCCGCTGCCATGCTGACGAATGTCAATCCCTTTCAGGATTTTGGCAAGCAGTACGCTGAAGCTTACTGATCCGAGTAAATAACTCACTACTATCGCTACGATCTCCAAAATCAAGCTATTCTCCCCTAACTCTCATCAGACTTTCTTCGAGTAAATATCCTGATGGGTGTACCTTCAAAGTCAAACGCGGCCCGAATCTTGTTCTCAAGGTAACGCTCATATGAGAAGTGCATCAATTCCGGATCGTTGACGAATACGACCATGGTCGGCGGCTTGACTGCAACCTGTGTCGAATAGTTAATACGCAATCTTCTTCCCTTATCCGTTGGAGGCGGATTGATGGCAATCGCATCGGATATGACATCGTTAAGGAGATGCGTCTGCACGCGCAGCGAATGCTGATCAGCCACATGCTTAACGACAGGGAGCAGCTTCTGCAAACGCTGCTTCGTTTTGGCCGACAGGAAAACAACCGGCGCATAGGTCATGAACAAGAAATGATCGCGGATCTTTTTCTCGAACTGCTGCATCGTTTTGTCATCCTTCTCGACCATATCCCATTTGTTCACAACGAACAAAGAGGCTTTACCGGCCTCATAGGCATAACCGGCAATATGCTTGTCCTGCTCGATGATGCCTTCTTCCCCGTTGATGAGGACGAGAACGACATCCGCACGCTCGATGGCACGCATGGCGCGCATGACACTGTATTTCTCCGTGGTCTCATACACTTTCCCGCGTTTGCGCATGCCCGCCGTATCGATGAGCACATACCGCTGCCCATCCTTCTCGAACGGCGTGTCAATAGCATCGCGAGTGGTACCGGCAACGTCACTGACAATGACGCGCTCTTCTCCCAGAATGGCATTAACCAGGGAGGACTTGCCCACATTCGGTCTGCCAATCAGGGCAACTCGAATAACATCCTCGTCATATCCATCGTCTTCAAGCTCTGGCAGATTCTCGACCACAACGTCCAGCAGGTCGCCGATCCCTGTGCCGTGACTGCCCGATATTCCGACAGGATCGCCAAATCCGAGGGAATAGAACTCATAGATATCATCAACACGCTTCAAATTATCCACTTTGTTTACGCTTAGGATGACAGGTTTACCTGAACGGAACAGAATCTGTGCAACTTCCTCGTCCGATTGGGTAACCCCTGTCTTGGCATCGCACATAAATACGATGACGTCCGCTTCTTCAATTGCAAGCTCGGCCTGCATGCGGATGGATTTCAATATCATGTCATCGCCGTCGATTTCGATACCGCCGGTATCAATGACGCTGAACGCTTTACCATTCCATTCGGCACTACCGTAAATCCGGTCACGGGTAATACCCGGTTTATCTTCAACGATGGCTAATCTGTCGCCAATCAATCGGTTAAATATGGTGGATTTACCGACGTTAGGCCGTCCAACGATAGCCACTACGGGTCTTGCCATAGTCACTCCTCCTGTCAATTCTTACGATTATCATCATAGCAAAAAACGTTACAATTGGCTAACCTTTCATCTTTATTTCTATTATGCTCTACCCCATGTTACAACATCCGCAAACGTTCGTCCCCTAAAAAAACAAATGGCGAACCCAGATTTCTGGGTTCGCCGACTTCGTTATGATAGGTCAATAGACCGAACAAAACTGTTCCCGGGCTTACTTGAATTTGCTCAGCTTATCGCCGAAACGCTCTCCAAGCGTAACGCTCATGCCTTGATTGTTCAAAGAAACGTTCGGGTTGTCTTTCAGGTCGATTTTAGGACCTTTGGACGGTTTTTCAGCGCGTGGAGCTTGAGCTGGCGCTTCTTCCGTTTCTTTGATGCTCAGGCTGATACGTTGCTCAGAAGTGTTGATATCAAGCACTTTAACCTGAACTTCTTGGCCTTCTTTCAATACTTCTTGCGGTGTACCGATATGCTTGTGGGAGATTTGGGAGATATGAACCAAACCTTCAACACCTGGTGCCAGTTCAACGAAAGCTCCGAAAGTAACCAAACGTTTAACAACGCCTGTTACAATGTCGCCCGTGTTGAATTGCTCGCCAGCTGTTTCCCAAGGACCTGGAGCGGCTGCTTTGATACTGAGGCTGATTTTTCCTTTTTCAGGATCTACCTTAAGTACCTTTACACGCACTTGATCACCTTCGGACAATACATCGGCAGGCTTGTCGACGTGGCTCCAAGCGATCTCGGATACGTGAACCAAACCGTCTACGCCGCCAACATCAACAAATGCTCCGAATTGCGTAAGGCGTTGTACTGTACCTTCCAGCACTTGACCATCTTGAAGCTCGGACATCACTTTTTGTTTGTTTGCTTCGAACTCTTCTTCGAGAACATCCTTCTGGGAAAGGATCACTTTGTTGTTCTCGCGGTCCAGTTCCTTCACTTTCACGCGAAGCGTGCGGCCTTTGTAGTCGCTGAAATCTTCAACGAAATGACGCTCTACCATGGATGCAGGAATAAATCCGCGTGCACCCACATCGGCTACGAGTCCGCCTTTAACAACGTCAGCCACCGTTACTTCGAATACGTCCTGATCCGCAAAATGCTTCTCAAGCTCTTCCCACGAATTCTCAGTGTCGATCGCGCGCTTGGAAAGAACCAGGCTTTCCTTGTCGTCGTTAATGCTAACGACTTTGCACTCTACCTCTTGGCCAACCTGAACCGCATCAGATGCGTTATCAAGCTGTACAGAAGACAGTTCGCGAACAGGAATTACGCCGTCATATTTATATCCAATGCTTACATAAGCTTGGTTGTCCTCCAGTTTGACGATCGTCCCTTTCACGGTGTCCCCTTTTTTCAAGGATACGATTTGGTCCAGCTGCTCTTGGTTTTCTACAGCCTCTTCATTTCTTGTTTCTTCCGACATGTCAAATAACCTCCTCAATTCAAACCCCATTTATTTAAACTCGCATTCGCGAAGTTCAAAACATAATTGCTGTAGTATCTTTCCAATCTCCCCATGCTTTTTATGCATGGAACGAAATAAATCAGCTCACGGTTGGCTTGCCGCTTGCGCGCATTTCGTGAATCTTGGCCATGATCAACTCGGTTGCTGCATCCAGCGCTTCCGGTGACTTGTCACCTTCAAAGCTTGATAGATCCACAGGGGCACCATAGATGATTTTCATTTTGCGAAAAAGCTTGTAATCTCCAATGATCGCAGCCGGTATGACCGTCGCCCCGCTGCGGAGAGCGAAACTAGCTGCACCCCGTTTGGCCGCAGTTGAATTGGAATTGCGCGTGCCCTCAGGAAAGATACCCATGATCTCGCCTGTGCGCAGAATCGTGAGGGCGGTTTTGATCGAATCTTTGCTTACTCCCCCGCGCTTGACCGGAAATGCTCCAAGCTGACGAACCAGCCATCCGAACACCGGAATGTTGAACAGTTCCGCCTTGGCCATGAACTTAACCTGGCGCTTGACGTGAATGCCCACAGATATCGGATCTCGAATGCTAATATGATTGCTACAGATTAGCACGCCGCCTTCTGAAGGAATGTTATGTACGCCGACAGATTCAAATCTGTAGAGAATAGCGAACAAACCGCGGACCACCGCTCTGCAAAAAACATAAATCATGCCCATTTCTCCCCATCCCACTTAAGTTTCGCAATATGAAAGAATTGCCTCCACAACCTGATTGATATCCATATGTGTCGTATCCAGTATGATGGCATCCTCTGCGCATCGGAGGGGCGACACTTCACGTTCCTGGTCAAGCCTGTCACGTTCTGCGATATCTCTTTCCAGTTGTTCCAGCGATATGCCTTCATCACTCAACTCATTGAAGCGGCGGAGAGCTCGTTCCTTGACACTGGCCGTCATGAAAATCTTCACTTCAGCATCCGGCAAAACGGTTGTGCCGATGTCACGTCCATCCATGACAACGCCCTTGTCTTCCGCCATTTGCTGCTGTAAACGGACAAGCTTTATCCGCAAACCCTCGATTCGTGCATATTGGGATACCACTGCACTAACCTGATGTGAACGAATATACGGCGTGACGTCTTCCCCGTTCAGCCAGACCATTTGACCATTTTCATGCGGTTTTAATTCAATCACCATATTTTGTGCATGTTGAAGCACTTTTTCGGGATTTTCTGGAGAAATCCCTTGGTTCAGCATGAACCAGGTGACTGCCCTGTACATGGCTCCGGTATCCACGTAGATGTACTGCAGCCTGCTGGCTACCATACGCGCTACGGTGCTTTTACCCGCGCCTGCCGGACCGTCGATGGCAATATTAATTCTGTCGCGATAACCTGTCCCCTGCGTAACCAACGGGGCATTCCTCCTCAAACATCTACCTCGAAATCGAAAGGGCTTACCATCCGTTGCGGACGGGATGACCGTTTCTATAGTGAAAATATATAAGACAGCGCAGATGAAACAAAGGCGTAATCTTATATTTCAAGAAAAAAGCAGGCGCCCGCCTGCGACGTGAAAATTATACCACACTAGCTAGAGTGATGCAAAAGAGAAGGGGTGTTTTCCCCCATCCAATCGTTTACATTTGGCTCGTTAACGGGAACACCCTCCATCTGCTGAATTGGCGAGATATAGGGCCGGCTAGGCTCATAATGCAATAGGAGCTGGGTGATCACCAAGGCAAGCACTAGTCCGATTAGCAGCTTAAGCAGCATGTGCCCGTAGCGGTCATGCAGGGCTTGTCCCTGCTCGGATTCCTTAACTTCCAGTCCTGTTTTTTCGAGAAGCTGGTCGCGTTCGTTTACTACTTCTGACATGGCTGACAGTTCCTCCGGCACAAAATTTTCGGATAGTGTGCCACCTGCTTGTCCCTTTTATGCATTAACGGTTGCGAAAATCAAACTGTCTCTCAAAACAATAACGAATCAGCTTCTGGCGTTCCATATCTGCGATCTGATTAAACTTGAGCATAACGATGCTTCGATTGGTAGGGAGCTCCTTCACCCTCACAACCTCGCCTTCAAACGGGACATGCTCCACGGATCCGTTCTTAAACGGGATAAGGATCCAGCAAGACAAAATACTCCCTTCCGCAATCGCTTGATCCGGCTGCAGATGAAAGGATACGCCACCGCCGCCAACATCGTCGGTTTTGGCTAGAAACTGGCCGCCGTCTTTGGTCATAACGGCTACCTCTAGCTCGGCTTGCACCCGAAGGAAGCTTCTTCTCTGCACCTTCGTAATTTGATCCTGCTCCGGCTTCTTGATGCGAACCAGACGGATAATATCCTCATGGTGGCTAAGGACGTGGGAATTGAAGAAATTTTTGACTCCGCCTTCCGTTAAAAAGTAAGCGGACAGCTCGTCCCCGATGTACAGCTTTTTCAGCTTGCCCGTCCCTTCCTGCAGCGGAACCTCCATATACATCGATTCGTCATCCATGTCGGAAATGCGGGATTTATAAACAATATTAGCTTCCTTCTCATCCCCCGTATCCAACTGGATATAGAGGACATCGTTAATCTTTGGATACAATGCGCTCACCCACTAATTCATCATAATCATTATGTTCCATTATATCACGGGATCCCAAGGCCCATAGGACAAAATCTTCAAATCAAGGTCGATTCATGTCCATCCTCGGGAACTCGGGACTCTCCACCTTGCTTTTAGTTACTTCATCCAACCAAAAAAAAGCCGGGTTCAGGAAATCTCCTGAACCCGGCTTGCATCACACAGTGCTTTGCTTATTTAATTCCTGACTGTGCATCCTTCACGACCTCGACCGTTTCCTCAAGGCCGGTATCCGAGTTAATGTAAATCCGATACTGGGCTCCATTAATCCGCCCGCCGAATTCATAACACAGAGTATCCTCGGAGCGGTCGTTTTTGATTAAGGCTTTACGGTGATAGAGCACTTTAAACTCAGGGTTCAAGACCTTCTCCGCTTCGGCAAGACTAAGTTTCGGCTGCGGGATTTCTCGCTTGATCTGATGCTCGTATACAAAGTCGCTGGCCTGGAATCCAATGACATCCCCATTGTCCATAGCCGAACGAACCGTGATTTTCTCAGGATAAATCAGCACGCCATCCTCTTCACGAACAAAGGAAAAGTTAGCCAGGTTGTCATATTGGTCCGCCGAAACAACCGTCATGTCGGAATAGCCTTTTTTCGTCAGAAATTGCTGGGCTTTGTCGATTGCCGTTTGAACCGACGCTTGCTTGGCACCCACATTCCGCTCATCCGTATAGGAGATCAGCTGGCCGCCTTTTTCGGTAAAGTCCATGCTGAGCATATGACCATTCGGATGCTGTACCTTTGCTGTATACGATACCCACTCGGTGCCGTTTCCGTTCTTCGTCACTTGCACTTTGGCGTCATTGCCCACATCCGAGAACTTCAGCGCTTTGCGTTTCACATCCTCTTCCGATATCGGCATGCCTGCCAATTGCTTCACGGAACGGCGGTTGTAAATGCTGCTTACCGATGGTCCCCAGTCAAGCTCAGGGTAGGACTCCACCTTCTTATCCACCGTTTTGAAGCCGTCAATAATGGAATTATCTTCGACTTTATTGGTAGCCAGTGCCGTCTCTACATCCATCCAGCGCAAACTGTTTGCGATAACCTTGTTCTGCACATGCTGCAAATCCTTTGTAATTTCGCCGGAGTTGGCGTACAAGGATTTCAACGTTTTGACCTCGTTCTCACTGAGCGGCTCCTTCGTCAAATCACGCACACCTGTTTTGTATGCAAAATTAGAAATTCGGGAAAGGAACTCTTCGGTCTTGTTGAAGGGAAGGAGCGTAAGCGGCAGCTGGCTGATCTCATTTTGAGCCTCGCTGGTTAGGCGCCATACATTCATCAAGCCCTTGCGATGCATCCCTTGGGAGGTAGAGCTCACCGCGAGCGTATTGCCGAGTTCGGCATGAATCCTGTCCATATTGTACGACAAGTCATGGAATGCCCGTTGGTATTGGTTCTCGGCATTAATCAATATGGCGTTTTTCTCTTTATTCTCTTGGTAACCCCATACCAGAGCCCCGATCAATAAAATT
This sequence comes from Paenibacillus sp. QJM3NY_38, assembly GCF_056173265.1. Taxonomy (NCBI): domain Bacteria; kingdom Bacillati; phylum Bacillota; class Bacilli; order Caryophanales; family Paenibacillaceae; genus Paenibacillus; species Paenibacillus sp. QJM3NY_38. The sequence goes on along the minus strand of NZ_CM149665.1, from coordinate 2,699,440 downwards.
GTGGCCACAGGAAACAGGATAGCGCTTAATCGTTTGTACATGATGCGATAGTCTCCTTTCTTCTACTCACTGCCGTTAGTTTGACTAGAAGAAAGAAGTCTTATGCATTTCTGTATAATTCCTTCATCCCTTAGAAATCTTCCTCAATCTCGAAGTGATCGCGGTTGTTGCACAGACATTGCTTAAATCCGGTTTCGATCCGGCCCTGTTCCTTTTTTCCCCGCAGCACAAAACGTTCACCGCAATCTTTGCAAAGAATTTTCACTTTTACACGCAAAAAAAGACACCTCCCTTTCTATGATTCCCTGGCTGTCAGCCGAGGTCTATAGAATGAAGTGTGCCCTGATTTGTTAAGTGTTAACCTCTTCCTCCCGCTTAATGAAACGGAAAGGAGAACGGTTGTTAGCTCTAGAGATTTTGCCCATGCCGCCATACCATAGCAGCACCATAAGCGGTACGATGAACCATACCCATGTGTGGGTCAGCAGACTCAGAATCAGGTCGTACAAACCATGCCACATCCAAGGCAGGAACAAGGATAGAACGAGGAAGAACCTTCTTCGTTTTCCTTCCGTGAATCTCGCATGTCCCATGTAGTATCCCATGATGACGCCAAACATTGCGTGTCCCGATACGGGCAGCAGCGCCCGCAGGAACATCGGACCAAAGGCCGCCTGGCTGTACCAGGCGTACAGCAAATTCTCTACCGTAGCAAATCCAAGCGATATCGCCACTGCATAAAGGATGCCGTCATAAGGCTCGTCAAATTCCGTATGGTTAAAAATAATATGATACATTACGAACCATTTCAGAAATTCCTCAACACCCGCCGAAACGAGCAATGAGTTGACTACCGGATTGTCGCCAAGCCATAGTATCATTCCCCGCTGCAAAATCATAACCGGGAAAACGACCAGAACCCCTAACATGAACACTTTGATCACCATGTGCAGGGGCTCTTGATCATACCTATCTTTCAGGTAAAAATACGTGAGCAATGCGAGTCCCGGCGCCAAAGCTGACGCAATTACCGAGAACACCAGCACTAAAATTCCCCTTCCGTTAGTTGCGGGCCTGAAGTCCGGCACGCACGCCCACCTTAATTAATGCTGACGCTGGAAGTGTGTACAGATAACCTCAACCGCTTGCTGAGGCATTACTTTCTTACCGTATTCCTCCAGCATAGCTTCCGTTACTGAAGAGGATTCACCGAATTCAGCCAGCATCGCAATAACCGCGGGCAGCTTCTCGCTATCCAATTCCTCAGGATCGAAGTACAAAAACCATTTATCCATATAGTGATAGAGCTTACCCGCTCCGCCTACAAGGTCCTTCAACATATGCGATGCTTCAATGAGCACTTCAAAATCCTGAAAAACATAGACGATAGTATCACTTTGATCCAGCGTTACTTCCATTTCATAAATCTCGTCCGGCATATCTTCTTCGGACAAGCCGCCGAAATGATGATCGTATTTCCCTCTCGTCACAATAACCACCATGCCCTGGGCAGGCAGTGCAAACACCTCAACGGCAAGAGGTCCGGTGGCATCAAATCCGAGCTCACTGTATGCCTGATCCATCATCTCCGTAAACAGGTCATAAACTTTCGGTATTTCCTGCCACATCTCTTCCTTCTGGATCCCACGCTCACTCAGATCGTCAAACGTGAGGAAAATCCGTATCTTATCTTGACTCAAACGCTCTATTTTCATGACAGGATCCTCCTTACGTAAACAAAAGTTTATAACAAATTATGATGTCTGGATTATGACGTGATAAAAATGGTTTTATATAATTGATTTTATCATTTAATACCCACAAATGCACGTAAATATGTAACTCAAGAAAAAAGAATCATTCGCAGGGATTCGTGTGGCCGGTCCCCGAGAATGATTCAAAATGGTTCATGCCGTTTACAAACCCGGTATGACGGTGTGGGTTTCTTTCAAAATCTGTTCGACTTCGTTCTTGACATCAGGGTTGTTTCGGATAAAATCCTTGACTTGTTTCAGGTTGGCAGCCTTCGAATGAGTCGATGTCTGTACCCCAGCAGTTCCATTGGAATGAGTGGAATCATGTCGGCCTGAACTGGGAGACACGCTTTCTTGGCTCGAGCCGGAATACTGCTGGCTCTTCGTGCCCTGAATTTTACTCATCGCGGTATCCGCGAATCGGCCAAGATTCGCATCTTTCATCATTGAGGAGAAGAACCTGCTGTTATTACGGGTAATCATCCGGCATGCAACGGCGCCGATAATGACACCATATAGAAATGACGAAGTCTTCACAAATGATACCTCCTTCTATGATAAACTCGAGATTATTGTTCTCGCGCCGCCAGGAACTCATGCTACATAAATACAGGAAAGTGAGATGGAATCATGGTTAGAACACGAACAGTACTTCTGCTGGCTTGCTGCCTTATGCTCAGCGCTTGCGGCAACAACGGAGTTGATCAGAAGCAAAGCACGGCCACGGAAGTCGGTAATGACAGAGCAACGCAACAAAATGAAACCTCTGGACAGGCGTCCGCTCCCAAAGAAGGTACCGACAAGTCAACCGAAACGGACAAGCCTGAAGCCGAGCCTGAAGTAGATACTCCCGCGGACCCATCGGATGAAGCCGTCAAGAGTCCCGATGCCGAGGCGCCGACTAAACCGAAGTATCACATGAATAAGGTGTATCGCATCGTCCCCAATGATGATGCCGTATCCGAAAAAGTGGTGCTGCTCACATTTGACGACGGTCCCAAGGAAGAAAAAATGATCAGCCAAATGATCGATACGCTCGACAAACATGACGCCAAAGCGATTTTCTTCGTGAATGGATACCGCGCAAAAGAACATCCTGAACTGCTGAAGCTGATCCATGACCGCGGTCAAATCATTGGAAATCATTCCTGGGACCATATCGACCTGAAAAAAGAAAATAAACAGACGGTAAAGAAACAGATCGGCGATGTCCAGCAAATCGTCAAGGAAGCGACCGGATCGGAACCGAAGTTTTTCCGTCCTCCGTTCGGCTCTGGCGGAGATATTGTTAAGGAAGTTGCCCTTAGTCATGACCTGCTGTTCATGACCTGGTCCAACGGTTCGCTGGATTGGGAAAGCGAAAGCAAAAACAAGCCCGATACCGTCGTCAGCAATGTGCTCGAGCAGCTTCACCCTGGCAGCAACATTCTGATGCACGAGCTTCCGTGGACCGTAGAGGCCCTCGATACCTTGCTGACCAAGCTTGAAGCCAAAGGATATGGCTTTGTGGATCCGCGGCAAATCGAACCGAAAATAAGATAATCCGGGAAAACACAAAAACCTTAATTCTGCCGTCACCATCTGACGATCGAATTAAGGTTTTTTGCGTAATGTAATCACATGGTATTCTGCGGGACATTGCAAGCGCAGCGGGATATGGGAAGTACCGAATCCCCGGCTGATCAGCATCCTGGAAGAATGTTCGGTTTCGCCCGCCTTTCTCGGCAGTGCATACCATCCGGATTTAAACTTCTTGTAAAAGCGCGTCAGACGAACGGCTCCGGCCAACGGCAGCACGATCTGTCCCCCATGGGTATGTCCTGCCAGCACCAGATCCCCATGCACCACATCCTTGCCCTTGATCCATATCGGATCATGCACCAGAATGACGTGATACTGGTCTTCAGCTGCATTCCCCCGAAATCTTGTGTATGGGTGTTTCCGGCTGGCCGGCTGCCTTACGCCGCTAAGAACAATTAGCTCGTTACTCTGTTTTAACGTAACGGTCTTGTCATTCAGCAGCATAACGCCGCTCTCGCGCAACGCTTTACGGACAGCGTCCTTGCCTGCATTCAGATCATGATTCCCCAAGACGGCATAAACGGGTGCGATACGGACCAGCACCGACAAGTTATGCCTCAACCGCTGTAGGGGCACTCCTCTTTCCGTGATATCTCCGCCAAGCAGTACGCAATCCACCGATGAAAGATTGGATAATAGCTTCTCTTCTGACAATTGTCTGCGATGTATATCGGTGATGAACAATATCCGAAACCCGTCAAACGAGTGAGGGATACGTTCGGATACGACTTCTTCCTCACGCACCCGATAGCCCCTGGCCTCAGCCCTCATCCAGCCGATAGCGCCTGCACCGAGTGCCGCAGCACCTGCTATCCACATCAACACACTCATAATAACTCCTTTAACAATTCCTTTAATGGAGGTGCTCCGATAAGTCCCCACCACAGAAGACCTACCATTAACAATATGAAAATGACGATCAATGAGTTCACAAACCATTTGCTCATTCTTACGCGGTACGAGGAATATGTATTCGTGCGTTTAGGAGCAGACACTTCTTCCTCTGTTTGACGCTGACGTGACCGGGTCGATCTCGAACGGCTCAAGCCGTCCGCTGTCGTGCTGCTCTGGGGCTTTTGCTCCACGGAGCTTGCTCGGGGTGGCGATTTAGATCGACTCCTCGTTTCATCCGCTTGTCCCGACTTCGCTGCCGTTCTTTTTTCTGATTGAGCCGTTGACTTGTTTTTGCGGCTTTTATTTCGGCTCTGATGTCGCTGCATTCTGCTAAGTTCGTTCATGTTCCTCTTTCCTCCGAAACCGAATCAACATTCCTGATATGAAATCAATCAGAAAATGGCACAGGATTGGTGCCCAAATGGTACCCGTTTGAATATAGACGTAGCCCAGACCGTAACTGCTTAGGAAAACCCACCCGGTTGGAAGCCAATGTTTTAAATATCTGACATGAATAAGCGCGAACAAGATACTCGTCCAGTACGGTCCGAACGCATGCTGGATGGCTCCTCGAAACAATAACTCCTCGCAGATGGATACAACCAAAGCTATAACAAAAATATGCCAAACCGGCCTTTTTCGGAACAGCATTTCATTGATTCCGCCATCGTCCATACTATCCTCTGACACAAACCGGGATAATACAAAATCCACTACCAGCATGGCGGCAGCAAGTCCGAGCCCCCAATAAACGAACTCGATATCCTTCGGAATGACAAAGAGCCCAAACGGATTCCTCTGCTGAAACAGGATCCAGATCAACCCTGCAATAAGTGTCAATGCTTGGGTAAGATACAGATTAATAAGCAGCAGCCGATCGTTTAATTGGTGGGCTTCGATTCTTTTTACGCGTATTTTAAATTTTTTCATAGAAGATGGGCCTGTCTTTCATCTTGATTTTTAAGATTATCATCGTATACAACCATAGTAATATCAGAATCATTCCATCATAGGCGGGCATATGCATCATAGCAAATTAACGGCATGACATTCAAGGCTATCCCTTGATTCATCCCCTACTTTAAGGCCTATGAACGGAATAAACACCTATTGACACAATGTTAGAGCCATGATACATTATGAAAAAATTAATCTGTGAAAACCGATGATGGAAAAGAGATGCTGTAACGTCCTCAGAGAGCCGATGGTTGGTGCAAATCGGTGGCGTAAAAGTATTCTTGAGCGTTCCTGAGATATTTCGCTGAAACTTGAGTAGGCGCAAATCGGATGATATCCGTTACCAATCATGGTCTGAACAGACCGCTTGAGGCTGCCGCAACATGGCAGCGAATAAGGGTGGCACCACGAATAACTCTCGTCCCTTACTACGGAGGTAGTATGCGGATTGGGAGTTTTTTTATGTTCCTGTCTCTTTGCCACGACACCGCGTCAAACCTGTATAGACCTCTTGCAGCTTTATTGGAATCTTTGGTGTATAACGGAATACGCCCCGCGTAATCCTTATTCAATATTGCAGTACCGCATTTTATAGAGGATTTTAAGGAGGAAGAGAAACCATGTTTAAAGTATTGGTATCGGATCCGATCAGTGATTTGGGGATCCAGCAGTTAATGGATGCCGCCGATGTGCAGGTAGACAAAAAAACCGGGCTCAACGAGGATGAGCTCACTGCCATTATCGGTGAATACGACGGACTCCTCGTACGGAGTCAGACACGTGTGACAGAACGCATTATGAATGCAGGAACCAATCTCAAGGTTGTCGGCCGTGCTGGCGTTGGCGTTGACAACATTGATCTTGAGGCTGCTACGAAGCGCGGGATCGTTGTTATCAATGCGCCAGACGGTAACACGATTACAACAGCGGAGCATACGTTTGCCATGATGATTGCCCTCGCCCGTCACATCCCTCAGGCCTATGCCAAAACGGTGGGCGGTTCCTGGGACCGAAAATCCTTCCTTGGCGTTGAGCTTCGTAACAAAACGCTGGGTGTCATGGGAATGGGCCGAATCGGCAGCGAGGTGGCTAAACGCGCCAAGGCTTTCGGCATGAACATTCTTGCCTTCGATCCGTTCCTGACGGAAGAGCGTGCGGACAAACTGGGCGTGACACTCTCCTCGGTGGATAACATTATCCGCAGCGCCGACTTCATTACGGTCCATACTCCGCTTACGCCGGAAACCCGCCATATGATCGCAAGACCGCAATTCGAAGTGATGAAACGCGGCATGCGGATCGTGAACTGCGCCCGCGGCGGCATCATTGACGAACGCGCCCTTGTCGAAGCGATCGATGAAGGCATTGTTGCCGGAGCCGCATTTGACGTATTCGAACATGAGCCGCCTGAAAGCGATCATCCATTCCTGAACCATCCAAAGGTGATCGTGACCCCGCATTTGGGTGCATCTACCGTTGAGGCTCAGGAGAACGTTGCGATTGACGTGTCGGAACAAGTGCTTCATATCCTGCGCAACGAGCCGTTTAAGAATGCGGTCAACTTCCCGCTTGTAGCGGCCAGCGTAATGAACAAGCTGCAGCCTTACTTCTCGCTCGGCGAGAAATTGGGCAGTGTAGCGGCTCAGATCACCGCACACGCGGTGAAGGAGATTCACGTTGACTATGCAGGCGAGCTGGCTGAAGTCGATACGCAGGCCCTGACCCGATACATCGTGAAGGGTGTGCTGGAACGCCATCTCGGAAGCGAAGTGAATATCGTAAACTCCATGCATTTGGCAAAAAGCCGTGATCTTCACGTCGTTGTCTCCCAGACACCAAAAACCAAAGACTTCACCAACCTCGTTACCGTTACGCTCAAAACGCAAAACGGTTTGGAGCGAATTGTCGCAGGCACACTCCTGCTTGGTTACGGCGAACGGATTGTCCGTCTGGATAAATTCCCGGTCGATATCTCTCCGGAAGGACATCTGATTCTGATCTCCCATAACGACAAACCGGGCATTATCGGTCGTGTCGGAACCCTGCTCGGCGAGAACGATGTCAATATCGCCTCCATGCAGGTTGGACGTAAAGTCATCGGCGGTGAAGCCATCATGCTTCTGACGGTGGATAAAGACGTTCCTAAAGACGTTCTGGTCAAGCTTGCCGGGCTGTCGGAACTGAACACCGCGCAGCAAATCGCGCTGGGCTAAATTCAGGCCAGGTATAAGACAATAAGGGGTTAATCATTGTTCCACGTAGAACAAGATTAACCCCTTTATTTCAACAAAAAAACACGCTCCTTGCGAGCGTGTTTTGTCTTTTGCGGAGATATTCCCTAGGATTCTGCCGATTTTGTTGGAATGATCATCGTAAACACCGTTCCTTCGCCTACTTCACTTGTTGCGTTAATCGTGCCATGATGCGCTGTCACGATATTTTTCACGATGGCGAGTCCTATGCCGGTTCCCACCGTCTCCCCCCGTACACGCGCTTTGTCGGCCTTGTAGAATCGTTCAAAAACAAAAGGCAGATCTTCAGACGGAATACCGACGCCTTGGTCGCTAATCTTCACCTGAAGCGCCTCTGTATTCGATACGGTAATCCGATCGGCAATGATTCGGATCTGCTTGCCTGAAGGCGTATGACGAAAAGCATTGTCCAGCAGATTGGTCAGCACCTGCTCAAGCTTATCTTCATCCGCCGCTTCGAGCAGAAGATTCGAATGAAGTTTGTTGAGCTGAAGATCAATATCGCGTTCCTTGGCACGAACAGTGAACTTCCGGTATACCCTTTCACACAGTTCACCTGCGTCCATCTCCCGCAGGGACAACTCTGCATGCCCTGCTTCCATACGAGTTAAATCAAGCAGATCCTTCACCAGCCGGCCCATCCGCAGGGATTCCTCATGAATCACCTGTATCAGCTCCCTGCTCTCCTCCGGTGAAGCCGCCATCCCGTCAAGCAGCGCTTCACTGTAGCCCTGCATCATGGACAGCGGCGTCCGGATTTCGTGCGACACGTTGGCAATGAAATCCGTACGCATCTTCTCCAGCGTGACCTGCTCGGTAATATCTCTTAATACAACAACGGCGCCGCGGATCACTTCATCCGAATATAAGGGAGCCATATGTGCTGACCAAATTCCCTGCTTCACATGCAGGTCAGCGCTTTGGTCCTTCCCTTCGTTCACGGTGGCATAATAGAGCTCACTGAGCGGTTTCGGCATGACATCGGCCGCCCAGCCTCCGCCCTGCAGCTCATCATCCCACTCCAGCCCTTTCCAGGTTTTCATGATTTCCTGCCCTGGCGGGTTCACCAGAATGACCTGACCGTGGTTATCAAAAGTAATCACGGCGTCGCTCATGCTTCTCAGCACACTGGACAGATGCTCCTTCTCATGGTTCAAGTTGCGGATATTCGTTTCCAGTTCTGCTGCCATATGGTTGAACGTATTGGCCAACTCGCCAATCTCGTCACTGGTCACAAGATTTAGCCGAGTGCCATATTTCCCTTTACGGATGTCATTGGCGGCCTCAATGAGCTGCTGCATGGGCTGGGTAATCTTCGTTAACAGGAACAACCCGAAAAAAGTGGTCATCGAAAAACCGATTATGGCTACATAAGTAAATAAACGTTTGATGGCATCCGAATTCGCAAACGTGGTATCAATATAGGGGAGCAAAAATAATCCGAGTGTCAGCAGCACGCACGCGACTAAACAGGTTATCGTAATCCACAGCTTGCCGACGAGTGATCTCCAGAAACTCACGTTACTTCGGGACCTCCAGCTTGTAACCTACTCCCCATACGGTCGTAATCATCGCTGCGGATTCCGCGGATACCTTATTTAACTTCTCCCGCAGCCTCTTCACGTGCGTATCGACTGTGCGAAGATCGCCGAAAAATTCATAATTCCATACGTCCTTAAGCAGTTCTTCCCGGGAGAATACTTTGTCCGGGGACGAGGCCAGGTAGTGCAGAAGCTCATATTCCTTTGGCGTCAAACTGATTTCATGCCCGCCGGCCGTCACGCGGTGAGCATCATGTTCAATGATCAAATGCGGGAAAACAATGCTGTTGCTTGGGTTTGGTTCCTTGCTCAAATAGGCCGTAGCGGATGAGCGGCGCAAAATCGCCTTCACGCGGTAGATCACCTCGCGCGGACTGAACGGCTTCACAACATAATCGTCGGCTCCCACTTCGAATCCCTGTACGCGGTTTATCTCCTCACCCTTGGCAGTCAGCATGAGAATAGGCGTAGACTTCACCTGGCGGAGACGGGTGCACACTTCGACGCCGTCCATGCCGGGCAGCATGACATCCAGAATAACGAGCCCGTAATCTTCCGAGCTTGCTTTGCGAAGTGCAGTTTCTCCATCTTCCGCCTCTTCGATTTCATACCCTTCCTTCTCCAAATACATTTTTAACAAGCGGCGAATCCGTTCTTCATCATCAACAACAAGAATACGATTTCCGTGCTCTGACATTGGCGGCCAACTCCTTCTTTTTTATAGGGAAAATCAGAAGTGGCCCTCTTGATTAAGAAAGGGCCCTTCTGATTGATCATTCACTGCTATTCTATTGACAATTAATCGGTTCCCGCATAGGAATGCAGACCCGCGATAATCAAGTTGACGCCGACCAGCGTAAACATGACCACGATAAAGCCGATAACGGACAGCCAGGACGAGTGTTTCCCCTGCCAACCGCGCGACAGCCGTAAATGAAGGTACACGCTGTAGAACAACCATGTAATAAGCGCCCACACTTCCTTCGGATCCCAGCCCCAGAACCGGCCCCATGCAATTTCTGCCCAGATCATGGCGAATATGAGACCACCCAGCGTAAATACCGGGAATCCTATCGCAATGGCGCGATAACTGATTTCATCCAGATCGTCCGGATCCAATCTATTCAGTGCAGGCTGAATGAATTTTGCCAGCGGCTTGCGCAGAATCAGGCGGAGCAATCCGTACAGGATCACCCCCGTGATCAGCGACCATACCACCGTATTCAGCTTACGTCCCGCATTCACGCCGTGCATCCAGGACGGGGCTTCCATGAGCGGAGATTTCATGCCCAAGAAGGACTGCATGCTCTCCGTCTCGCTCTTATATGGTGCTACAAGCGGTGGCATGTTATATTCCACTTTTACTATTGTACTATTTTCTGTCTTCGGGTCAACCAAAGTCTGGTTAAATTCAGCTTGATATCCACCTGCACGGAAGCTGTATACCGACAATATAAATCCGATTAGAATCACGATGGCAAACATGACGAGCTCAAGCCAGCGCTGTTCCTTGCGTGAGCCCTTGTCCGTTCCGCTAAAGTTAACGGTACGGAGCAGGTGCATCAGGCCGGCAATAAAACCGACCGCAAAAAACGCATCGCCCAGCGCCGCCAACGTAACGTGAATACCCAACCAATAGGACTGGAGCGAAGGAATCAGCGGCTGCACCTGCTGCGGGAACACGGCGGCGTAGGCCATGATCAGGATTGCCAGTGGCAGTGCAAACAATCCGAGCAGCGACTTTTTGTAGATAAAATAAAGTACGAGGAAGGCAATCATGATTGCCATCGACAAGAAGGTCATAAACTCATACATGTTGCTGACAGGCACATGACCGGAGCCCGCCCATCTCGTAAAGAAGTACAGCAGATGTCCGATCAAACCGATCGATGCCGTAACAAATGCAATCTTTCCCCATTTAGCCAAATGGGCTTCCGGGTCCCGCTTGCGGAACCGTCGTCCCATGACAGCAAGTGCATACATGATAAATGCCACACAGTATAAGGTAAAGGCCACGATAAATGCGTCGCCGCTAAAATCAATTAGATTCATCCTTAGTCCCCCTGTTATTCTCCAATGACTTTTCATCGACTTCGATATTCATTTGCTTGAGGATCGCGGAGACCTCCTTGCGAAGCCCAAACCAGTTCTTGTTCGTATGTGCGCCAAGTGTCAGCGTTCCGTTATCAATACGCAGCCAGATCCGGCGATGGGTGAAATAAAAGCCCATGACCAGACCGACCATACCGATAAAACAACCAATCCAAATGAACGGCATGGCTTTATCCACACGAATATTCAGATAAGTCGTAGATTCCGAAAAGTCCACATCGTCCATGCTGAGAACATCCAGTTGTACGAGCGCTTCCCCACCCGCCAGCTGTGCATTGATCGCTTCCTGGTTAAAGCGTTCCTTATCGATCTGCTTCGGGAAGTAGAAATATTGAATGCCTTCCTTCGGCAGTTCAGGTCCCTTAATCAGAAATAAGAATGCAGGCGCATTCGGGTTAGGTGACAGATTTACCGGTTTGCCGTTATCGCCAAGTCCAAAATCGGTAAAGGATTGTGTAAGCGTTAACGTATATTCTCCCGCCTGATACTCTCTTTGAGGATCGTCGATCGACAATGTGATTTTGCCGTATTCCTTCCCGCTCTTACTGTCAACCAGCACCGGCGAAACCGAACGGAGAATCGGGGTCAGATCATAATCGAATTGATACGCTTTTAACCCTTTGTAATTGAGTGGATGATTCACCTCGATGTTATGACGCGTCACTTCCACGAGCTCGGGCTCTTTACCGAGATCGTCACAATTGGCCTCGCACATATACAGAATCGCCTGCGTTTGGAACTCCTTCGGCAGTACTTTATTCTTGCCTTTAAATTCCTCAGGCATATCGTCCTCGGTATAGAACTCCACCTTAAAGCCATCGTTCAATAAATAATAACTGGTATTCTTGATGCGCACAGGCTCATCTTGAGGGAAGGCCATGTGCTCGTCCATATGCAGTCCAGGAAGATTCCGTCCAAGAACGGCAAGCAGGAAAATAATCAGGCCGATATGAAGAACATAGGGGCCCCAGCGGCTGAACCGCTGCTTCTCCGCCAGCAGGGTTCCACCATCCGTTCGCACGCGGTAGCCCTTTTTCTTAATGATCGGTTTCACCCGTTCAACCCAGTCGGGACCGTCCTCTTCGACTTGTCCTTGGTATACCACCTTTTGGCGGGTAAGGAAGGACATATGCTTCGGAATCCGCTGTCTGCTGAGCGCTTTGTACAGTGGAAGGACCCGGTCCAGACTGCAAATGACAAGCGATGCGCCGATCATGACAAGCAGCAGCACGAACCACCATGACGTGTATGTATGGGACAGCCCGAGCAAGTAATAAATATGCCCCAGCTGCCCGTACTCCTCTTTGTAATAGACAGAGGGGTCAATATTAAGGAATGTGCTTTCCTGCGGAAAGATGGTCCCTAACGAGGAACCAATCAGGGTAAGCAATATCAGATATATTGCTACTTTTACCGAAGAAAAGAAATTCCATACCCGATCGATAATACCGGGATTTTCTTTCTGTGATCGACGAGCAACGCCGTCATACCGCATTTCCAGAATCGGCTGGGCCTCTGCTTCCTCGGTCAGCGGCTTGCCGCATGCCTCGCAGAGGACCGTCCCCGTTGGATTCTGGTGTCCGCAATCACACTTCGTATTCTGGATCAAAGGCTTGGAACCTTGACTCATTTCGCATTCACCAACTGTTCAATTTGTTTGTCAAGGGTGTTCAAATCCAGTTCGCCTATACGGATATGATCAATTTTGCCAGAGGCCGTAACAAAAAAGGTGGTCGGCATCGGTCCAACCCCGAAGCTGGCAACAGCATCCCGTTTAGGATCCATCAGTATGGGGAACTTCACGCCGGTTTGAGCCACAAAATTCTCAACGGTCATTTTGTTCTCGCCCACATTAATTCCGATGATCTCAACGCCTTGACTGCTCCATTTCTCCCACTGGGCTTGAAGAGCCGGCATTTCCCGCACGCATGGCGGACAGTAGGTGCCCCAGAAATTAATCACCCTGGCCTTGCCTTCGTATTCGCTCATGGTATGTACGCTGCCATCCATGCCTAGAAGTTCAAAGTCCGCTGCCTTTTGACCCACTTTGGGAACCTTATCAGAGCCGAATACAACGGTTGCAACGGCGTAAACTCCGACCAGGATGATGGCAAGCAGAATTACAATCTGTACGCTTTTCTTTGATTTGCCCATAAAGCAGCAGCTTCCTTTCTATGACATTCATCATATCGTTTACTACGGGTGTGAACATCCTATGAACAATTATAACGAAATTTGTCATAAACGCCGCTCGCCATTTTGAATATTATGTGTCGGGTTTAACGTTTTCGCTTCGGTTTCCCGCCCGGCTTAGCGGCTTTCGCCATCTGCAAAAGCTGGTTGATTTCATCCGCTGTCAAATGGCGGTACAAACCTCGTTTTAAATTTTGCAGCAGCAGATCCCCATAAGATATCCGCTTCAATCGCGTTACCGGATGGGAGATCGCTTCGAACATCCTTCTGACTTGACGGTTGCGGCCTTCATGGATGGTAATCGATATGACGGATTGTTTATTATCCGGGTCCACATCCTTATATTCCACTTCGGCAGGAGACGTCATTCCGTCCTCCAGCATGATCCCTTGGCGAAGCTTGTCCAGCTCGGTGCCATGGGGCACCCCTTTCACGGTAGCCAAGTATGTTTTGGGCACATGATATTTAGGGTGGCTAAGCAGATTGGCAAACTCGCCGTCATTGGTCAGCAGCAGGAGTCCTTCCGTATCGTAGTCCAAACGTCCAATCGGATATACCCGCTCTTTAATGCCCTTGAGATAATCCGATACAATTTTTCGCCCTTCGGGATCAGAAGCGCTTGTAATAACTCCCTTCGGCTTATTCAGCATAATGTATACCTTTTTCTCATTCTTAATCGGTTTGCCTGAAACCGTAATGATATCCTGAGCTGGATCGGCCTTCGTGCCGAGTTCGGTAACGGTCTCTCCGTTTACCTGCACCTTGCCTTCAAGAATCAATTCCTCGCACTTGCGGCGGGAAGCGACTCCGGCCTGTGCCATAATTTTCTGTAATCTCTCCATGTTCGTTAGGTCACCTCATTCCTAATGATAACCATCGACAGGATAAATCACAAGCGCGTTCCATGGAAAATGTGCCCCAGGGCAGGAGTCGGAGTGAGGAAACAAGTATAACGGGGAAATATCATGGAGTCTGGATAGCTCCAAAATGATTTTGCTGGCGGTAAACAGCTGTGTTTTCTGGTCCAGCGACATGGACTCGTAGCCGATATTAAAGTCGCCCTCCAGACAGATGTGAATCTGGCCCGGGTGAACCAGCACGGATGAAGAAGAAACCGAGCCGTCCGGATGAATTTTAAAATCCCAGTTCCGCGGTTCCCGCTCACACACGGTATGATGAATAACAAAACCCTCGAATTCCATTTCATCACCCCTACTACAATTTGTAATTGCAGCAGTATATGACGCGAGGGAATCGAGGGTATGGGCACACGTCCTGTTACATAGAAAAAACGCTCCGTCTTACTCAGACCGTCCGAATGATCTCAATTAACCGAACACCAGCAGGCAGACTGCGATCGCCGCAATAAAACCGATCACATCAGAGAACAGCCCCACCTTCAGCGCATACCGGCCATTGCGGATTCCGACGGCGCCAAAGTAGACGGTCAGTACGTATAAAGTCGTATCCGTGCTTCCCTGGATGGTCGAAGCGATTCGGCCAATCATGGAATCCGGACCGTATGCCCGGATCAGTTCCGTTGTGTACGCGAGAGAGCCTGTACCTGTCAGCGGCCTGAGAATTCCCAAAGGCAAAATCTCGCTCGGCACGCCTAGCGATTGCAGAAAAGGGCCCGTCCACCCCACAAAAAACTCCAGCGCGCCGGAAGACCTGAACACGCTAATGGCGACCATCATGCCCACCAAGTGCGGGATGATCCCAATCGCCGTGGAGAAGCCGTCCTTGGCTCCATCCACAAACGATTCATATACGGGCACTTTGCGGGTATAAGCATAAAGCGGAATGAATGCGATAATAATGGGAATAGACCAGGCGGAAACGAGATTAATCCATGACAGCAAGATTCATCACCCCTTCACATCCGGGTTCAGGCTTGTACCGATTCCCGGCGGCTTCTGGCGGCGTATCGTCCTTCTTCGATACCATCGGTCAGCCATAATGGCGGCCGCCGTCGCAATTGCTGTGGCCAAAAGCGTGGTCCCAACGATTTCCGAAGGATTAGCGGACTCATAATTCAGCCTGATCGCGATTAGCGTAGTCGGTATGAGCGTAATGCTGGCCGTATTTAATGCCAGCAGGGTACACATCGCCGGAGACGCTGTTTCCTTATCCGGGTTTAACTTCTGAAGCTCCTGCATCGCCTTAATCCCCATCGGAGTCGCCGCATTCCCCAGACCGAACAAATTGGCGCTCATGTTGGACAATATATACCCCATAGCGGGATGATTCTTCGGTACATCCGGGAACAGGAAGCGGACAACCGGGCCCAGCAGCTTGGCAACCTTCTTCAGCAGGCCCGCGTCCTCTGCCAGGCGCATCATGCCTAGCCAGAATACCAGTATGCTGATGAGACCGAAGGAGACGGTTACTCCCGTCTGGGCTCCGTCAAATGCGGCTTTTGTAACACTTTCGATGTTCCCGTTAACTGCCGCAAAGATAAAGCCGATCAGTATCATCCCCATCCAAATCAAATTGATCATCTCTTCGCCCCCGTTTGCTGCCTCGCTCGCGTGAGAATATACGATCTCTTTAGCGAAGGCTAGTTATGATTTGGCCCTGAACAGATGCCTTAGCACTTCTCCTGCAGACTGCCACAGCGACAACGAACCGATGGGTCCGGATGTGCTTCTGGACTTCTGCAAAACCTCAGGGACTTCGGGTAACTTGCTTCCTTCGGCATAGACCGGAACTTTGCCGATGCTGACATTATCGAGCAGCAGTTCAATATGACCCCGCAACCCGAAAGACAAGTCGGGTGTGCTCGCTTTATGCAGGACCAGCCTCTTCACCAGGCGCGATTCCTCATCATGCGCGAACGCATACGTAAAGGAACTGCCCGTGACCAGTGGATAGCCCTGGATCTTCTGCCCTTTCTCCGTAACCTTTTTCAGTGGAAAATGGTTAAATCCGTAATCCAGCATCTTGGAATGATCATTCCAATCGTTGCCGTCATTCAGCGTAACCGCCGCAATCTGCTGACCGTTTCGGGTGGCAGAGCTTACCAGGCAGCGGAATGCTTTTTTGGTGTAACCGGTTTTGACGCCGTCCGCCCCCTCGTAGAAACGAAGCATCTTGTTTTTGTTATCCCATTTGTAGTCCCACGCTTCATTTGGATTCGGTGCTTTCTTGGTCGGCGTTTTGACAATATCGCTAAAGACAGGGTTCTTGAGGGCATAAGCCGTCAGTTTGGCAACGTCATTAGCGGAAGAATAATGATCATCATGATCCAAACCGTGAGGATTCATAAAATGCGAGTTGGTCAAACCGAGTCCGGCCGCCTTCTCGTTCATCAGCAGCACAAAGCCTTCTTCCGTCCCCCCGACATGCTCGGCAATGGCCGTCGCAGCGTCGTTGCCTGATCGCAGCATTAAGCCGTACAGCAGATTCTCAAGTGTCATCTCCTCACCTAGCTTCAGGAAGAGAGAGGAGCCCTCTTTGGCAAACGCATTCTTGGAGACCTTAACGCGATCGTCCAGCTTGCCGTGTTCAATCGCCACAATGGCTGTCATGATCTTGGTCAGGCTTGCGATTCTTAAACGCTCGTCCCCGTTTTTGCTGTAGAGCATTCTACCGGAAGTGACATCAATCAGTGCAGCTGCCTGCGCATGATTGGCGGGGCCATTCTCATGATCTGCATGCACGGGAACAGCCGTGACCAGCAAGCAAGTTATGGCAATCAGCATGGATAACAAAGACTTGCAGTTCGTCCATTTCATTTTCATCATTTTATCCTCCGGTGTTCAGAAATCTTGTACAAGTATATGTCGTCCGCGCTAAAGGTATGTCCATTTCGTGATTATCGGATGAGTTCAGCTTCACTGAATGCTCATATAACCACTTCTCTTTACAGCAAAAATCCCTTCCGTTATGAACGAAAGGGATTTGCTTGCTCCAATCAGTACGCAGGCGGAGGCGTGGTGCTGTTCGCGGCATTGCTTCCTGATTGAAACATCGACTGGATTTGATCGAGTAAATACGGGGTTGCATCAATAATCCGTTCAAACAGATGGGTTTGATTGTCCAGCGGCACGATGTGCACGCCTTCTTTACCCACGACCAGGAAAGCAATCGGCCGAATGGACACGCCACCGCCGCTGCCGCCGCCAAAAGGAAGGGCACTATGATCGTTGTGCGTCCCGTTAGTGGTGGTGGATGAGTGTGTGCCTCCCGCCTCAACGTTGTAGTCGCTACCGCCGGCAGCGAAACCAAACGCCACTTTACTGATTGGCAAGATAACGCTGCCGTGTGAAATCGGTGAAAGAGCCAACTAGCTACAGGTCAGAATTTGACCGTTTAGACGTGCTAAACCCCTACAGAAAATTTACCTTTACCGTAGGCTTACTGTCGATTGTTTCCCTAGACCAGATGATGCTATGGATGATCGACTTGTACGCTCTATTGCACGTTTTAGGGTCATCGCTTTCTGTGATTACATCTCTTACATCCCTGATCGTAACGAGCATATCCTCGTTCCGTGCGTTCTGTGTATTGTCTGACTCCTTCTGTATGTACTCATACTCTTGGGTCAGTTGGTGCAGAACAGCTTCGGCTTTATCCTTACGATCAGCGAATACCTCGTCGGAGTAAACACCCTTCTCGTAGGCATTAAAGATACGATCAATCGCCTTCTCTTGCTCCTTAATTTCCTCAAGCTTCTTCTCAGACATTGCTAAGAGGTTACGGATGTCATCCAGGGTCACACCCTTCTTGATGGCTTCCTCTAGCTCCACCTCTTTGAGCATTATCGCTTGAAGAACGCTTTCCTCTATAACCTCCATACTGATCCCCATATTGATACATCGGTTACCCCAGTGGTCACGATGCTTACATGATTTTAATAGGTCATGAGGGCGGTTGGCACGTTTCTGAATCGCTAGTGTATTGCCACAGAAGGCACACCTTATTATCCCTGAGAAAGGATGTTTCCCTGCCTTCCCCGCGTTAGGTGTTTCACGCTCTCTGCTGATAATGAACATGATTTTGTCATGCTCTCGTTGAGTCTTGACTGCCTTGTGAGCATTATTTACGACCACCCATTCTTGCTTAGGCTTCATGATGATCGTCCCCATTGTAGGGTGCTTAGTCTTCTTACCTACGATGACTTTACCGAGGTGAACCTCATCACAAACGAGTCGTCTCACAACCTCGGGAGTCCACAGTTGATTGCGGGGAGAAGGGATTCCCTTCTTATTTAAGTCCCATGCTATATCAGTAGTTGTGTACCCGTTGAGCACTCCCTCGATCATGGATCGGTACACTGGGAGGTTGCTCTCGTCAGGCTCAGCCTTCTTTGTCAGGCGGTTATAAACATAAGGAAACGGTGGTGTTCCGTTACTCCAATTCCCTGCTAGAGCACCCCGCCGCTTGCCGCCGCGCATACGTCTTGATGTTGCCTTGTACTCCTGGCGGGCGATCATCCCTTGGAAGTCTGCA
The DNA here is from genome assembly GCF_056173265.1 of Paenibacillus sp. QJM3NY_38. NCBI lineage: Bacteria > Bacillati > Bacillota > Bacilli > Caryophanales > Paenibacillaceae > Paenibacillus > Paenibacillus sp. QJM3NY_38. The sequence goes on along the minus strand of NZ_CM149665.1, from coordinate 2,680,702 downwards.
AGCATCATATCGGACTCGTCGTTAAGGTTAAATACCTTTTGAGGGGTGATGATAAGGGTGTCTGACAGAGCAAAAGTTTTCTCTATTTTGGACTGGTCAACCTTATCACCCCGCCCGAGACGGTCATAGTGAATTACCACTACAGCATCATAAGACTGTGCTTCTACGTCTATGAGAAGCTGTTGCATTTTAGGTCGGGCGAGGATAGAATCCCCTGTCCCAATCTCCGAGTATTCAATGTACTGCCAATCATTCTTTAGGCACAGCTCGACTAATTCGTCTCTGTGTCTATCGAGGTCTTTCTCCTCATCTCCCCGCGATTTACGCAGGTAAATGGCTACGTGCCGTATGTCGTGTTTGTCGTATTGACTCAAGGTTCTACCATCCTTCCTTGGCTCTTTTACTAACTCCTCACGGAATTTCTTTCCTCAGTTTAATACAAAAACGCCCATCTGACAACAGCAGAATAGGCGTTTTATCGGGCTTAAATGTGGTTGGCTCTTTTAGCGGCTTTCATCTCTGAGAGTATCTTGATAAACCGCTCACAGGCTTCGGGGGAAGGAGACCCGCTTACGATTAGCGTACTGTGACCCATATCGACCACAATATCCTCCACCACATTCTGCTCTTGTTGAATTTCCTCGCTCATCAGTATCAATCCCTTCCCCCTAATCTTTTCCCCTGTACAGGTCAGCTTATACCCCAACCTTATCCTGGTGTGTGTCCAGTATCCGAGCAACCTTTCGCATAATCCTCGACACCCTCATTTGGCTGATTTCTTCAATGTCGGCGGTCTGTGTTTGATTGAATCCTTCCAGTCTCCGCTTCAAGACATTAAGCTCTTTCTCGTTGAGCTTACGTTGTACTGACTCGATCACAGCATCAACGTACACCTTGTCTACCACCCCGTCCTCGATACCCTCACCACTGTCAATGATGTCCATGAGAGTTACCACTTGTGACTGAGCAACGTCCATACCAACAGGCTCGTCCAGGTACTTAACACCCTTCCCCACCTGAAGTGCTTTGGTGATCTTCTCCTCATCCTCGTCAAGCAACATGGCAAGATCGGAGGAAGCAGGAAGGTACCCCATCTCATGCTCTAGTCTGTTGATCCTGTTAATCAATTCGTTAGCCGTGCGTGTAGGACGGATGATACTAGCACTGTCTCGAAGGAAGCATCTGATCTCCCTCACGATGGCTGTGACCGCAAAGGAACTGAACTTAACGCCCCGCTCCGTGTCGAAAGCCTTCACTGCTTTCAGGAACCCCATTCTGCCAAGTTGGAGGATGTCGTCCTTTTCTACGCAGTGTTTCTTGACGATCACTTCAGGCTTCCCAATGTACTTGTGAACCGAGTGCCAAATCAGGTTCTCGTTGACTAACATGCAGTCACCCAGGAAGCCCTCGTCTACTTTGCACCGTGCAATATTGCCCATGTAATCCATGGAGTAATGGTCTTTGTTGACCTCTAAATTAACCTTGATGTGTTTAGGTAAGTTGTCCATCTGCGTCCTCCTGGATGTATTTTGGGTATAAAAATGGCGGGAGTCCGTTGGATTTCAACAAACCCCCGCCACTGGCTTAGAAGGTCTACTTCTTGCCTTGGATGCGGTCTTTAAGCGGCTTGGTCATCTTAGCGACCACAGTCTTGGTAGCGTGGATAATCATATCCTCACCAGTCTGCGGGTTCTTCGCTTTCTTCTCTCCGCGCTTACGGTTGAAGAAGTTGAAGAAGTTCGCAAGCTTGACATCCTTACCTGCTTCAAGCTTTTCGGTTACCATATCGAACACAATGTCGATACGCCGTTCCGCTTCCACTTTTGTGATGTTTTCTTTCTCAGACAGTTCGACCACAAGGTCTTTCTTGTATACGACTTCGTTAGTACTCGCCATGATGTAAATCCTCCTCAGAATGATGAATGGTATGAAGCTCTTAACCGTAGGTTAGTGCAGTTGCATGAAAACCTAACGGTGTTTACTGGCTTCCTCAAGCATCCGAGCCATTCTGTCATGGTGTTCCTTGACACTGTTGTAATACCAGGAACGTGCCTTACCTCTGTCCACATTGCCCTCACCTTGGTTATAGGCAATGGTGGCTGTGCGGAGGTTGCCATCGTACCTGTCCAACAGATAGCTCAGGTACTTGATGGAAGTCTTGATGTTGGTCTTAGGGTCGCTAAGCTGACTACGACTAACTCCGAACGTCTTAGCAGTGCTAGGCAACATTTGAAGGAGACCTACTGCTCCTGAGGATGACTCAACGGCGTTCTTGAACCTACTCTCCTGCCACATCATAGCCATGAGCCACATTGTGTCGATTTCGGTACCCTTGGATAGGCTATCAGCCCACCCAATGTACTGAAGCAGTTTCGCCCTGCTGACTGGCTTCTCATTGTGATCCTCAATGTATTGCTCCATAACGTCAGCGATCAGGTCGTGAGTCGGGGGAACAATGACCGACTCCTTCTTCTTCTCAACCGATACTTTCTTAACCTCGACCTTATCTTTCTTAGGCGTGACCTCTGCCTTCTTAACTTCCTTGGTCGGTTCCGTTTCCACTTTCTGCGGTTTCGGTTCCGTCTTCACTTCCTCTTTCTTCGGAGTTTCTAACTCCAAGGTAGTGATAAGGGGAGCAAGTGTGGGTAGGGCTAGAGGTTGCTTATGAACCGATTCAGTGAAGGTAACTTGACTTGCCACAGGCTCATTCTCTGTTCCCTTAGGGGTCGCAAGACCTCCGTACATCACCACTGTTGCTACTGCCACCGTAGTGACTACTGCGATTCTTTTACGAGCGTCCAAGGTAGACTCTCACCTCCTGTGGTTTATTCTTCTGTCGCCACCTCGGGGAACTGTACACCAAGGTACAGGGTTTCGATGTGTGACATAAGTACCTCATGTAGCTCATCGGGAGTAGCTGTGTTAGCATCAATGACTTGGATAAGACAGTCTTCTTCTTCGGACAGTCTACGTGCCAAGGACTGATACACGACCCGCGCCCGACTCTGTAAATCTGCATCCATCTCAAGGATGTCTCGGTCAGGCTTGCGCTTGAAGGAAGTCTCTGCCGAGATGTCCAGGATGAACGTCAGATCGGGTTGACGAATCTTCTTAGCAAGTCCACGGAGCCAATCAAGGTCTACACCACGAGCTACCCCAAAAGCTAGGTTAGACAGAGTGAAGCGATCAAGTATCAGGAAGTCACACCCAGTTTCCTCATACAGAAGGATGTCTTCCATGAAGTCCTGGCGATCAGCTTCGAGAAGCATGTGAACAGCTTCAGCGGTCAGCGAGATGTCTCCCTGGAAGTAACCCAAGAGAACCTGACCGATAGGGGTGTGGTAGCGCGGGAAGCCCGCGACCGCCACATCATGACCTTTTTCTTTCAGTGCAAGGAACAGCTTATTGACCTGAGTCTCTTTGCCGCTTGCATCAATGCCCTCTACCGAGATGATTATCATGCTAGTCCTCCTTCGACAGGAACTCATCGAACTTACTAACCATCTTGAGGTTAGCTGTGATCTCCTTGTCGATGTCAGACTTCTGTGTACCTATGTCGTTGAGCTGAGACTTCAGCTTCTCCTCGCGTCTTTCTGCTTCGTTTTTGGCGGTGGTAAGCTCACCAATGGCTACCCCGATACCGTCCCGAGCCTTCTGAAACGTCTTCAGGTGAGCGTTGACCTTACCTTGTGCCCGCGCCATGCGGTGATGTGGAGCCTTGAGGAATAATGACAGTAAACGTTTGAACATATAACTACCTCCCGTAATGGTTGAATTTATTCAGCGGAGCAAGAGCCGCTATCGGATGAACCCGAGTCGCTTCCGCAGTTGTCATTGCTTCCGTATCCACCGCTGTTGTCTTCGTAGTAGGTCGTTGTCGGGGTGGTATTGTAGTAACTCCCGCCGCTATGATTGCTTGAGCGAGGAGGTTGGGAAACGTTTGGTCGGCGGGAGTCGAAGCGTCCCGTCCTGGTTCCCTGACGATTGATCGGTGCTCTTGCAGTTGGCTTACTAACACTCACGAGTTCATCTCCCCTGCATTGTCGAAGCTCGTCCCGAACCCGCCGCGATCAGCGTTGCCCAGTCCTGCAACTTCGTACAATTCCTTCATGAACAGCGGCAGGAATACTGCTTGGCATACCTTGTCGCCATCGTAGATCGTAGTAGGTGCGTTCGTTTCGTTCTTGAACTCTGCCGCCCACTCATCTCCATCCCCGCAGAACAGGGAGTCCATCACGCCTACACCATTGGTCAGCTTCACTTTCCACTTGCGGTACGTGGAGGATCGTTGGAACAGCAGACCCACAGCTTCCACAGGAATCTCAGTCGCCACATTCAGTGGGATGACTGCTACCTCCCCAGGAGCAAGATGAATAGGTTCATCCAGTCGTGCAAAGAGATCGTACCCTGCATTGCGGGGGTTCTCCTTGTTGAAACCTTGGCGGCTAGTATCCATGCGCTTGTAGGGAATGAACCCGTGTACTTGGGCAGTCGCCTTACCCTTCTTGCCACAATTCTCGCAACCCATTGTTTACTCACCCGCCTGATATGTCATAAGTACCGCGTAGAACGGTTTGCCATAGGACTGGTTGTAAGTGGAGGAGAACTCCATCCCTAACACTAGGGAGGATGGGTTCTCGTCTTGCCACTCACTGACCTGCTTGTCCAAGGCGGCTACCGATGCCGCCGAGAACGTCTTCACCTTGAACGATTGAGCGTATTTACTGATCTTCATCACTTGCCACCGTCCAACAGGTGAAGCTTCGGAGCTTCAGGGAGGATGATCTCAGGCGTGTTCTGCTCTGCCTTCTTCTCCTCAACCAAGGCTTCAAATTCTTCCTCGCTCAACTCTTGAATCTCAAGGTCAAGGGTAGTCGTCAGAATGTAACCCATTCCGTCAGTCAGGTGGACGTTGAAGAACGTCTGCGGCTGTTCGTTGAATGAACCATCCTCATAGTTGAATCCGATGACAGCTTTCTCGTATCCCGCCACAACGCCCGCGAACCACACGTTTACTTTCGTAGTACCACCCGTAGGTGTTTGAACCTCGTGCATGTTCGTTGGTGCATGAACGTACTTACCGATCATGCTTGCTACGATTTCCTCCGTAAGAACCTGTTCTTTTGCTTTGATTACTTGTGCCATTTGTCATTCCTCCAAATTTGTATTTGAGCTTTTCGCTCTCTCACTTTCTCTATACGACATGGTTCGACCTGAGTTAAGCGTACTTTTTCAAGTTTTTCAGGATGTCGATTTTACTGCCCGAATCAACTGGTGGGACGTAAGAGTCCTCAAACTGAGTGACGATAATCTCCCGTGATTTCAACTGCAACGTGACCAGTACACTACGCCCATGGAACTTCATCCGAGACTTCACAAGGATGCGATTCTTGTTCCCATCGAGAACGTACTCGGCTATATCCCCGTTAGCCAGGGACTCCATTACATTGGCTCTCGAAAGACCTTGCTTGAGCATTCCTGAAAGGCACTCGTGAGTGAATGTGAAATTACCGTCCACAAACTTTAAGATCGCTTCTCTTTCTAACTGGGTAATGCTTACTCCATCTTTCCGCATGACTTCACCTCCCTTAATTCCTCTATACGACACGAATAATCGGCAGTTAAATTGGGCATAAAGCAAAAAAAGCACCCCGAAGGGTGCCTTTCATTATCGAACTACGCAATAACTTTTCGTGAAATAAACTCCTTCACCTTAGCCAGTTCACTCTTATCTATGACTACCTCGTCTGATAGATCAGCCGCATGAAAACTAATAATCTCATACGTAAACTCTCTAACCATATCAGCCAATTCCTCAGGGCTTTCAGATACATCCCGCCAAATATCTTCCTCAGCCCAGTCGATTACATCCCTCGCACTTATCTTGAAATGTCTCTCCGCACTTGTTTCAAGCTGAGGGAGTTTTTGTCTGCAACATGTGCAATGTGCTCTTTGCGTGACATACTGCACAGTAACTTTTTCGTTATCCATACCGTTCACCCCCTGGATCACTTCTTCTTACGGTTTTGAAGCTTATCGAAGCCGTTAGCTGTAGATACTTTGGCATACTGCTTGGACTTAGCTTCAAAGAAGTCCGTCTTGGTGGCGTTCAGTGCTTCGTCAGAGAATGGACGAATCCAAGGCATGACGTTCTCCCCTTCAAAGTGCTTACCAAGACCCATCATTACCAGTCGTTGGTTAGCAACCCATTTCACATAGCTCTCGAACTCATCGAGGTCTACGTTATCCAGTTCACCCAGTACGTGATGAGACCATGCGATCTCAAGGTCAACTGCGGTACGGAAGGTCTCAACAGTCCACTGCATGTTCTCCTCAGTGTTCAGCTCAGGGTAATCCTTGAGGAGCTGTTTGAATACCTCGGAGAAGAAGTATACATGCTGACGTTCATCCCGTTGGATATAGGAAGCCATCTCCGCAGTACGCATCATTCGTTGACTCCCCACCCGCGCCAAGCTGTAGAAGAACGCGAATCCCGTGTAGAAGTCCAGTCCTTCCAGGATGATGTCAGCCACCAAAGACTTGAAGAATGTCTGAGGGGTTGGGTTATCGCGGAAGTCCTGGTATAGCTCACGGATAAACAGGTTACGCTTCAGCAATACCTCATCCGTTTTCCAGTACTCGAACACTTCCTTCTGTGTCTCATAGTCTGCGATGGACGACAGCACGTAGGTGTACGATTGGTTATGAATGATCTCTTGTTGACCAATGATGCCACAGATCGCTTGCAGGGATGAGTCCGTAAGATAATCTTTCACGTCTGCCACGTACATACTTTGCATGGAATCCAGTACTCCCAGGAGACCAATGATCTTCAGGTAAGCAGTCTGCTCCTGTTCACTCAGCTCCTCCGCGAACTGCATCTTGTCAGCGTTCATAGGGATTTCATCAGGAATCCAGTGGTTACCGATCAGCACCTTGTAGAGCTTGTACATCTTAGGCATCCGAATGTCGTCCCAGTTCAGAATGCCTGAGCACTCTCCATTGACGATACGGGTTGATTTGTTAGGCGCAGTGATGTCAAAGATGGGCTGTTTTTTCAGTTGTTCCAAGTTAATTCCTCCTTAAATTGTCTTACACTTTCTCTATACGATATGGTTCGACCTAAGTTAAGAAAGAAAAAACTCGCCTATTTCTAAGCGAGTTTTTTCCTATTATAATGGTGTATCTTATGAAGCGCAGGATTCACATTCCTCAGGCATCTCGTTTGCCATGTTACGCACGTAGTAAGTGGTTTTCACACCGCTTTTCCATGCGTCCAGGTGAAGCTCAAGGAAGTCCATTGCGTCGATGTCAGGCTTCACGTACAGGTTGAACGATTGTCCTTGGTCAATGAACCGCTGACGGGATGCTACGTGCTTGATAGACCAGTGTTGGTCAAGCTCGAAGGCATTCTTGCGGTAGTACTGCAAGGTAACCATATTAAGATCAGGTGCAGGGTTGGCAATCTTGTAGGTCGTCTTCTCCTCGTATGTCAGGAGTCCGTACACAGGGTCGATGGAAGCTGTGGAACCTGCGATAACGGATGTCGATCCATTCGGAGCCACCGCGAACAGGTAGCCGTTACGAATACCGTGCTCCATGACATCTAGGCATAACTGGTACCAGTCAAGTCCTTGAGGACTTTCGATTGGGAACAGGTTACCTTCAGCGTCACGACCAACTAAGCCACGATCCACGAAGTAGTTACCATTAGCCCACTCGGAACCTTTGAACAACGGGTACGCACCCTTCTCCTTGGACAGTTTCATAGATGCTCGGATACCGTAGAAGCTGATCTTCTCGTACAGGTTCACGTTATACTCAACAGCCGCATCCGACTCCCACCGCAGATTGTTCAACGCAAGACGGTGGTGGTATCCAAACGTCCCAAGACCGATAGCTCGATATTGTTGGTTGGTGTGTACCGCCTGAAGGACATCAAGCTTATCGGCATTCAGGTCAATGATGTTGTCCAACATACGAACCTCAATTTCAGTGATTCGCTCAAGCTCATGATCCTCTGCTTTACCCAGGTTGATAGAGGACAGGTTACACACCACCATCTCACCAGGAATCTTCTCGATGAGGATGCGAGTCTTACCTTCCTTAGTCACCAGTTCCTCCCGCACTACCTTAGTGGCAGATTGGTTCTGTTCGATCTCTGTGCAGAGGTTAGAGCAGTAGATGATCCCGTGACCTTTGTTAGGGTTGGCACGGTTTACAGTGTCCTTGTAGAACATGTAAGGTACGCCAGTCTCAAGCTGAGAGGTCATGATTCGGATGAAGATGTCGATAGCAGGTACCGTCAATCGTGGCAGAGTTGGGTGATCTACGCACTGTTGGTACAGATCGCGGAAGCTTCCCTTGCCCTGCTCCTCGTCATACACCTCATCCAGTTCAAAGCCCATGATGGTATGAACTTCGTGAGGACAGAACAAGTGCCAGTCGTCCCCGTTGTCTACTGCTTCCATGAACAGGTCAGAAGCAATGAATCCCAGGAAGATGTCGTGTGCTCTCATACGATCATCACCGTTGTTCAGTCGGAGATCGAGGAAGCTCAGGATGTCACGGTGCCAGTCTTGTAGGTATACTGCAATGGAACCTTTACGAGTACCTAACTGGTCTACGGATACCGCAGTGTTGTTGAGCTGTCGAATCCAAGGCACCACGCCCGCCGACTTGTTCTTGTAGCCACGGATGTCGGAGTTACGAGCACGAACCTTGCCCATATACACGCCGATACCGCCACCCATCTTGCTCAACCGAGCTACGTCCGTATTAGAATCGTAGATACCGATAAGCGAGTCGTCTACTGTGTCAATGAAGCAGGACGAGAGCTGACCGCCCTTTGCCTTACCTGCATTGGACATTGTAGGCGTTGCTGTAGTCATCTTCAGGGTTGATTGTGCCCAGTACGCTTCTTTTACCAATTCCAATCGTCTCTCAGGTGGTTCGTTAAGCATCTCAACCATGGAGATAATCATATAACGCTCCTGAGGAAGCTCGAACGTGTTCTTCTCATAGTCCCCTGTCAGGTAACGTTCATCAAGAGTAAGCAGACCGATGAACGTGAACAAGTGGTCGCGGGTATGGTCAATCGTTGCTTCAAGCTCAGCGATGTCACTGTCGGAATATACTTCCAACAATCGGGCATCATAGATACCGATAGATGTGAGGTACTTGAGCAGGGCACTGAAGGAACCATACGGTTTATTCGGGTAAGTCTTGTATTCACGGTTGATCGCCGCTTGCTTGTACAGCTTGGTTCCGTAGATGCGGGATGCTACGAATGTCCAATCAGGGAACTCCTTGTCGATCAGCTCCACCGCAGTCATGTACAGTGCGTTGGTAATATCAACGCTTGCCACTTCTACTCGGTTCAGCTTGGACAATGCACCCTTCAGCAGTACCTCCTGGTCAAGGTTAGGGTGGTTCTCCATGACACGGGAGATGTATACCATCAACCTCTCAAGGTCGAAGCTCATCTCTCTGTTCTCAGGTTTGGTTACGGTCTTGATGCGTGTCTTAATTGCTGTCACGGTTTTCTCTCCCCCACGGTTTATTTTGATAGCCTGTAGTTTGCCATTAGGTGATCCACTACGAAGTCGAGTCCTGGCAATCTCTGCGAAACCATCTCCTCTAGTAACGGAGACAAAGAGCGTAATCCTACCGCTATAATTGGCGTTCTATTAGTATAGGCAGTATGGATTATCACGACTTCATCCACTGAGAGGTTTTCGTTGGTCGCATCGAAGACTACGACATCTGATTGAACCACAGCCCTCTCGACCATGAGCATGTATTCACGGTTACTCATCCCGATGGCTGTAGAAGGGTCATGGTGTGCCCATGCAATGTCGGTATAGGTACTCAAGCTTTCTAACGAGAACCCGATAGCTACTGCGCTAATCACTACCGACCACCGTCCATCCATACGCCTGACCCTTTTTGACTTCCTCAAGGGTCAGCGTCCCAAGTTCCTGACCATCCAGGAATTTGAACAAGTCGGAGACATACACCTCGAACTGTTCCCCTGTATCAGTGTGCTCAATGGTCAGCCCTGCACTTGATCGGGACGAGAACCACCCTACGATCTTGAAGGTACCGCCTACTCGTTGCTTGTCCCGTTTCTTGTTCTCAAGCATAGGACGGACAGGATACTCATGGTTTAAGCAGTAGCCGTACTTGTCATCGTCCTTGTATTCTTTGCCACAGGACGGACAGGATTTGACCATGATCTGATTACTCTTTGCCACTGAACAACCTCCTCCCTTGATCGACGACCTCCCGAAGCTCTTTCAGCTCTCTCATCAGCTTGTGGTACTCGTCTTCCGTCAGGATCGCCACGCTATAATCCAGTCGGGTCAACCCCTGTTTGTCGTCTCGGGTCTCCTTGACAGTGATGTTTTCAAACAGTGGTTTCCTGAACTTATTTGCCATGTCATTGTCGATGATCTTCTTCAGCTCATCGGGAGGGATTTTACAAGTGACTACCTCAAGATCAGTTACCAACCGAGTTGCGTGATACAAGTTCATCCCTTAACCTCCTCAGCATGTCTAACTCCTCTACCATGGTGTAGAACTCTCTATCCCGAATAACGAAGTAGTCAGTGTTCTCACCAAAAGAGAAAGCGAGGGCAGGCATCTTCTTGTTCTCGAACCCTTCCTGCTCAATCTTGTCCATCCATTCCTTCTTGATGGTCATTGACTTGGAAGGCTTCTCCTTGGTCTTGGCTTCTATTTGAAACAGCTCGGATACGATGTCACTCTTGGCGAACCACAACGCCCCCGAAGCCATTACTCTTTTCGCATCTTGTTTGATCTGTTGCAGACTCCGTGTGATACGAGTCTCTTGTCGCTTGGAAGCGATCTGACCTCTGCTCTTAGACATTTACCTGACCCATCCTCTCTACAACCTGCTGTTTAATGGAGCTTTCCACGGCTTCGATAATACGGGGGCTGTTCTCTGATACGATCTGTTGAGTTACTGTAAGGTAAATATCCCTCTTTGTCTGATTCATTCTGTATTTGAGACAGTACCCCAGGGACAGGGCGATAGCGTTAGCTACCCCCGCCACTGCGATACCGTAGGCGATTGGCTCCATACGGTTCATCCCTTCTGTTTCATTTCGTAAATCTTCAGGCGAAGTGTAGCCCGAAGCATAGGGAAGAACAGCCCTACGATTGATGGTGGAATGTCAAGGATGACACGCACCACATGGTACAAGCGGATTACTCGCTCTCTACCAAGGAATACGTTGAGGTACCCTTTGACCATCCCTTCATCCTTGGTTTCAGACCAAATGTGACAAGCTCTGACGATGAAGTAGATAGCATAAGCCGCCCACAGAATCATCTGCCACCAAGTCAAGCTGACGAACGATGTGTACAATCCCACGAACATACGGTTACCCCCTGATTGCGTTTTGGACTAGCTCGTAGATCATGTTGTAAAGCTTGCTATCGTTCTCCTGAACGTCCAACTCCACGGCTTCCTTGACTTTAGCGATACCGTTCCACTTCTGCTCTTTACCTTCCTCATCGGGAACGATCTCCCCAGTAGTGGTGTCAACGAGCTTGAGCCAAGACGTTCCGCTAAGAACACCCACCTCTTTGGCTACCGTTACAAGCTCCATGATTCTGTCCATACCGTAGGCATAGTACAGGTCGATGGAAGCAGTTCGGAACGGCGGTGCGATCTTGTTCTTCGACACCTTCAGCTTGGACTGCTGACCCAGGATAACCTTGGCTGACCCCGATCCTTTAGCGAAGAACTCGCCTTTGCTTACATCCAATGTCTGAGTGGAGTTATGCTTGAATGCCCGTCCACCTGAGGAATCAGTTGGAGTACCATACATGGAGAAGCCACCGATCTTGTCACGCAATTGCTGAATGAAGATCAATGTGGTGCCTGAGTTCTTCAGCTCACCTGAGTTAACGAGCTTACGCATTGCCGAGGAGTTCAACTTGGACGTGCCGCCCACCCGTGTCTCCTTCTCGAAGTCATCGTTCTCCATCTCACTTTTCAGCATGAGACCGTCAGTGGAGTCGAGTACGATGTAAGCGAACCGCTTGCTACGGAGCATGGAAAGAATCATGCCGTAGATTTTCTCTGCGTAGGTGTCGGGCTGAGAAATGAACAGCTTGTCAGTATCCACCCCGAGAGTCTTTGCCCATTCAAGGTTCAGGGCATTCTCCAAGTCAATGATCGCATTGTCACGCTCAGGCTCTACTTGCTGAGCTTCAGCGATTGCCATCAATGCCAGGGTCGTCTTACCTGCCGCTTCACCGCCGCGCAAGAAAACCATACGTCCTTGAGCGAAGCCGCCACCTAGTGCAAGGTCAAGCATCAGGGAACCTGAGGAGCGAACATTAATGTCGAAAAGCTTCTCAGATTTGCCAAGGAGAAACATCGACTGCTCCCCGAACTCCTTACGGAACTGCTGAAGGAGCTTCACCCTCTCAGCGTCATAGTTGTCTGTTACAGCCGTTGCTTGTTCCGTCATCTATCAATCACCCTCCATGAATTTCTCAACGTCAGCCCAGGTTTTCGTTGCGCTAAGCACAGGACTGAAAGCACATACAGCATTGTCGAACGATCCCTCATGAAGTTGCTTAACGTCCCGCAGTGTTCGGAGCAAGGCAACAAACGCTCCTAGCGAGTTATGAACGAACTCATCGTAGCTGATCTTCGATGGGAGGATATCACGCTTGTACACTTCAATCGTTACTCCCTTTGCGATCACTGTACGCTCAAGACCTTTGGATACAGTCACGTAGCTCTTACCGTCATCCAACTTAACCTCAAATTGAATCAAGGCGAACATCCTCCTTCGTGGTGATCTTTACGTTGTAGAAACCGTGCTTATCCCGTTTCACAACTGCGGAGTCTCCCACGGATGTCTTGAAAGTACCATCCGTGAGATTATTCTCCTGCATGAACGGGATGATCTTCTCGTGAACTAGGTCTCGGAAGTTCATCTCCGCACCTCCCTTACTTCTTTTTCTTTTCGAGCTTACGTCTGCGAACAGTCACGAACTCAGACTTGTTCTCACTGAGGAACTGCCCTACGACACTCGAAGTGACAACCTGCTTCTCAACAAGAGCCGAGACTCCTTGGTAATCAAGTTCATCACGCTCACGACCAGTCTTGGAAGCAAGACCATCCTTGTCGAAGGACTTCGTGTAACGATAGTTGTTCTTGAATGCCAAGCAGTGAAGCTCATCCACAGGTACCGTCATCTCAGCCACGCCCTCCTCGCGGAGAATGTCTGCGATCTCGTCCTTGATGCGGGCTTCTGCCAATTCGATCTCAGACTTCTTCAGACGAAGACTCAACAACTCGCTACCCAACGAAACCAACTTAAAATCTTTACTCATGCGTTATTCCCCCTGTTAATTTGTCTTCTTGTATCAAGATTGTCGTTACCTCTGCGGGTGATCTCCCGAGAGATCGCGTTTGCACGATGCTCATATCCTTCACGCAAGGCACGGAAGGTGATAAATGTAGCGAGATTCTGAGTGTAGGTTTGCTCCCACTCCACGTACACTGGCTCTGTGTGGACTGCGGCATCCCGTAGCTCTCGGCTCCCGTCTTGGATTGTGTACAGTTGTTTCTTGATCGTATCCCTGATCTCCCGAGCCGTAGCTTGGTCGATGTCAGCAAGTGCTTCACAGTATCTTGCGTAGGAGATCATTGTCGTCCATCGGTCAAGGAAGTCACCTAGTTCGGAGAATGGTACATTCGCCACCCCACCGTACCGCCGCTTCATCTGCTCCCACTCTGTGAAAAGGTCAACGCCGTTCACAGCGTCCTCAGGCTTTGGTGGGACTGGTAGACCCGCCTTAGCAATTTTGGACTTCGTGGCTTCCCTGGACTCGAATGACTTAATCCCTTGCTCGATCTGCTGTCGAGTCATCTCAGGCATTAGTCACACAACCCCTCGTATCGCTCACCTAACTCGGCAAGCCGTTTCAGTTCGTTGAAGTGGGTGTAGTGGATGGTCACCAGTACGTCCTTGTTGTCACCCTTCTCCTTCATGACAAGGACTGGGGTCTTCTTGGATGCCTTAGCTTCCTCAGCCAACTTATCCCACCAACGGAAGATTGCTATCTTGGTGTAGCACTTGCATTCGATCTCGTAGGTAGAGTGGATAACGTCCCCTGTGCGATCTTCACCTTGGTCGGTTTTGTTGATCGCCCCCGACCCCATGTTCCGCTTAGCACCATCAAAGATGTTCTTTCCTACCCAACGCTCGAATGCTTTCCACAGCTTGTCAGCCATCTTAGAAACCTCCTATATGCCAGTAGATGAATCCGTGGGTTAGCCCCAGGATGTAGAACATGAGGAGGACTAGAATAGCAAGTTGCTCAGGTTCAAGTTGTTTTTTGAACAAGGGCTTAACCCCCTAACGCCGAGAACTCCGTGCGATATTCTCTTGCCTTCTCTTGACGTGCTTCAAGAACTCGTGCAGGAGGTGTGATCTCCCGAAGCTCCACCAGTTTACGGAACTGGCGAGTGATCGTCTCCGCAGGTGTAGCCTTGCGAATCTCTGCCATCTCCTTCACATCGTCATACAGCACCCAGTAGGAAGCTACGAGGTCGTTGTAGTTCTCCTTCACTTCAGGGAAGGCTTTCACCACCTCAATGATGTTCTTGCGAATGTTGAAATACTGCGCTACTTTCGGTTGCTCTTGCATTCTTATTCCTCCTCAAAGTTCCTAAATTGTCTTACACTTTCTCTATACGACATGGATTAAGAGCAGTTAAGGGACTATTTTTAGCAAAGAAAAAGGAGAGCGTTAGCTCTCCTTAATTGCTTTCATAACGATCTCCAACTTATCCAACGGCAGTACCCTGAAGTCGGCACCGCTAATCGCATACAGGAGTTCCCTCCTACGGTTAGCGTCTTTAACCTCTTGGGAAACAGGTTCCAGGTAGTAGCGTGTAGTAAACCACCCCTCACCTGAACGGTGGTCTCCTCGATTGTCAAATAGCAGATCGTTGTCTAGCCTGATCTTTCCAGTAGGGGTAATACGCTTCACTTTATGTATGGCATAACTCTTATCACCGCCATATCGAACGGTATTGTACGCCACCTCGTCCCCTTCCTTTAGACCTTGAACCCACTTTTCGCGTTCTTCTCCTCTTATCATTTCTTCTTCGGCTCCTTTAGGTCTCCGTCACAGAGGTGCTTGAACTCACAGTATCTACAGTTCTCGCTTTCCTCTTTCGGCGGCAGTTCTCCGCGCAGGACGTAGCCTTCGATATTTCTGATACGAGCAACTACCCAATCCATCTGCTCCTGGTTGTACTCAACCATGTAAGCCTTCCACTCCTGGTTACCCTTGTTGAGGTACAGGAACATAACGTACTTCGCCCCCGTCCCTAGGCAGTAGATCGCCCCCTGCTTCAGGTGGTCTTTCAGCGGCTCAATGATCTTGTCATAGTCCGTAGGGTTGATGGTCTTGAACTCGAACAGAATATCCTTGGACATGAACGATAAGGCACCATCGACCATCGCTGAGATCGGGAACTTCTCCGTCCAACGGCTGTCAACGAACTTAACCTCCATTGGTGGTGCATTATGTTCCTTGATCCACTCAATACCTTCCTCCCCGTAGGTCGAAAGCTCCTCAAGCGGGATCAGCTTGATCGGGGATTTGTCATCCTCGTTCATCTTCATCAGGACTTCAGTCTGCACCCATTCGTGGAGCTGAGTACCTACATCCAGGATGCGCTCCGAACGGGCATACTTCTTCTTACGAGGGATTTGTTCGGTCAACTTATAGAACTGCATCCTCCCACACTTGTAGTAGCTTGATGGGTTGAACGCGAGTCTGCCTGATCGTTTGTTGTTACGTGAAGTGAGGAACTTGTCCAATACAGCCGTGAACAGCTCCTCGGGTGTTTTATTAGCTATGTTGTTTTCCTTCTTCACCATGTTTGCTAGTTTCTTCAACGACACAGTTAAGTACCTCCCTTGATTTTTCTATTCCGTAGTACCTAACCTGAACGGCTTGTTGGTTGTCTGCGGTGAAATTCATGACATCAATCTCCATAAGTTCCGTACTGTTAGCAGTCAGTATCTCAAGAATTTCAGTTGCCGCCCACGCCACACAATCGCAGAAATACAACTGACCACTGCACTTAGGGCACCTCGTCCAGTCATCTGCCGACTCTCGCAGATCAAAGAGCTTTTTCCATTCCTTGATCTTCTCAGTTAAGTCAGTCAAAGAACTCACCTGCCACTTCAAATAAGAATTTAATCAGCGGCTTGCCGATCAGACCTACGATCAGACCAACAATACCTCCGACAATGAACCAACCAGGATCAAAGGGATTCATCTGAACAGCCCTCCCCAAATGACTCCTGCGGAAACACCTGTAATGCTCAGGGATAACAACAGGAACAATAGCTCATACTTATTGATGCTTCTGAAGGTGAACTTCCTCACTAGAACCAGTGTGAAGAACGCATAGAATACAAAGAATAACCACGCGATAACTAACATTGAGCCTTCACCCTTTCCTTGGCTTCCTTGGCAAGCTCATCAGCCCGCTCGTTGTATTTGTTACCGTCATGTCCTTTCACCCAGTGCCACTTGATATCGAGGTATTCAGACATGCGATAAATTGCTTTGATAAGATTAAGATTAGGTCGATCAAACCATCCGTCCATCTTCCACCTGTAGCAACGCTCACTGAAGGCATTCACTACGTACTGGCTGTCGGAAACAATATGGATGTCCCAGTGCTTTGCTTTGTCAAAATCCAGGCTTCTTATGGATTCATAAGCCGCCATCATCTCCATCTCTCCGATGGAAGTTCCTTTCTTGCCGCCCGACAGCTCCTTGTAATGGACTACCTCCCTGTCGTCGTTAAGGACGAGGAGCACAGCTCCCCACCCTCCGACACATTCAGGCTTACCATTCTTGGATGTCGAGCCATCTGTGAAGATGGCAATCCGCATTAGTACCCACCCTTACGCCATACGACATCCACTTTGAGGGTTACGAACCGCTGAACGAAGTGGAACTTGCGGTTACCCAGGCTGTAGGTGTACCCGTTCGCAACGATGCGATCACCCAGGTTAGGGCTATCCTTGTGAGCATTTAGCTCCTTAACACGACTTTCGGAGTACATTTCGTACATCTCGAAGCCATCCCCTTCGATGTCACCAGTAGCAATTACATACTTCTTGAACCAATCATAGAAGTCACGGTCAAACCAAAAGTACAACCGCAACCCCCTATCCTTCAGGAACACATGGATTGGTGTGTAAGCACGGGACTTATAACCTAGGAAGTACGATTTCTTGGCGGCAAACCAGTTGCCTTCAGGTAGCTTACGAGCGTCTTGCACCATGAACTGTTCGCTAATTGCTTTCACTTTGTCATTAATCATCCTTATTTCCCCCTGAGAAGGTGGCACCCAGTCTCATCGAACAGGAGTGCTTCACCTTGATTTATGTTGAAATGCACGTTCTCTTTGTCGTAGATCAGTCGCTCTGACTTCTCGTATTGGCTCACCGCTTCAGGCGGTGGGTTCACAGTCACGTTTGTATGATCTGTGACCACCCACCCCCGAGGGTTCGCTCTCTTGTTCGGCTTGGTTTCAACTGACCAACCGTTCTCCACGAGAATGACAGGAGCCTTGGTACAGCTTTTGTAGGTGTGAGAAGTCCACATCTTCTTGGGTAGGCACCAGTGGACGATGTTCTTCACGCCACATCCTCCTCGTCGAACATGGAGAGATCGTCTTCGGACATCTTCTGACCCCACTTCGCTCCAACCTCAATGTCAGATTTAAGACCGCAGTCCAACGGCAGTGCGTTACACATGATGTCTGCGATTCTACGAAGGTTGTCCATACCGATATTCTCAGGTACATCGAAGATGATCTCGTCATGCACCCACATCACGATTCTTGAATCCAACTCCTCAAGAAGCGGTTGAAGCTTGATTGAAGCGATCTTAACCATGTCTGCTGAGGAGCCTTGGATGACAGCGTTAATTCCCATCCGATGACCCCGACCGATGAGCCACTTCTTACCTGACTGCATCTCCTCGTAAACTCTCCGCTTACGACCAAGCATGGTTTCAGTGAATTGGTCAGCATTCATGATCTTGCGTTGCTCAGCCATCCACCGCTTAACGCCTGGGTACGCATCGAAGTAACCTTTGATGTACTCAATAGCTTCTTCCTCGGTGATCTCCAAGGTCTCTGCCAAGCCTTTCTCACTCATACCGTAAATAATTCCGAAGTTAACGACCTTGGCATCTTTACGGAATTTCTCGTACTGAATACCTAGGAAGACATCTTCACGAAGGACTTCAGGGTTCTTCGAGTTGATCTTCTCCTCATTGAACAGCTTGCGAACGTAATCATCGCTAAGGAGTCTGTCTTCCACGAGCTTACCGTCAGGATCAAGGAACAAGTCCTTCATGCCGCGACGATATTCAAACTCCTCATAGGTGACGTTAGGGTTGTTTCGGTTCCACATCCCCACAGCGGTCATACTGTGGACATCCAAACCATCGCGGTAAATCTTCAACAGGGTCTCGTCTTGCGATACATGAGCAAGTACACGAAGCTCTTGTTGCGAGAAGTCAATGGAAGCCAACAAGCGACCATTATCCGAGATGAAGGCGTTACGAATGAGACCGCCCACCTTCGCGGGAATCTGCTGAAGGTTCGGAGAGTTACAACTCATACGTCCTGTCTTAGTCCCTACAGGATTGAATGAGGTATGCACTCGCCCATTCACGAGGTTCTTAGGAAGCTTGTCTGCAAACGCAGTAGTCAGCTTCACCTTCTCGCTGTATTCGAGCATCAGACCGATGACCTCATGAGTCTTCTTCAGCTTCTTGAGCGTCTTCTTGTCTGTACTCATTGGCTTATCTTTATTGACCCTAGGAAGCCCTAGCTTGACGTATAAGGCTTCTGCCTTCTGTGCAGGGGAGTTAAGGTTAATCTCTCCCGTATACGCCCAAATTTTCTGTCTCAGAAGCTCTAGCTCGTTGTGCAAGTCCTTGGCTACTTTCTCAACTAAGTACTCACGATCAAGAAGCACTCCTGCTTGTTCTGCCTTCCACACAATGTCCAGGAAGGGCATCTCTATATTGAAGAACAGGTCATACAGCTTCTTGAGGTTTCCACGGTTCAACGCCCGCCCCTGGAACTCTGCCATCCGATAGGTCAGCTCGGTATCCTTGATAGCGTAGTATCCTGCCAAGCACCCAGTCCGAGTGTTTGGGTCAAGCTTGATTGGGATTTGGTCGAACGTGATCTTACCGAACAACGTGGAGAACTTGTCTGCTTCGACCTTCAGGTAGAACGGTGCCATATCCTTGAGAGCCTTAGACTGGTTTTCATCAAGCACAGCCTGACCGATCATGGTATCGAACCACGGCACAAGCCGTATCTGCATCCAGTTCCATAGGACGTGCATATCGAATTTTGCGTTATGCAGGAGGAACTTCGTGCTCTTGTCCTCCAAGATAGGTCGAAGCATATCTGCTACAAGGTCTTTCGGTAAACAAATCTCGTCAACGTGCTTGAGAGGGATGTAGTATCCTCGGTGAGGTGCGTAGAAACTGATACCTACGATCTCATCGGCAAACGGGTTGACACCCATGGTCTCGGTATCGACTGCTACAACGCTCTGTGTACGGAGCCATCTGCACATATCGTCCAGTTCTTCCATACTCCAAACCATATGGTAGTAGTCGGGCAAGACAGTGTTATTTGCCATCTCAATAATCTGCTGTTCCTTCTTGGTGATCTTCTTAGCGGCTGACTTCTCGGTTACCCCCGCCTTTGCCCGAGACTTCTTTTTCTCGGTCTTGGCTTCACGGTCATCTAGGAGTCCTGTTAGCTCAAGTGCCCCCTGGTCTTCCGCGACCTTGGTCTTACGAGGTGCCCTCTTGCGCTTAGGTAGTTCCACCACTTCAAGACTCATTCAGTACCACCTCCTACTTGCTCTATACGATGAGAAAAGCACCCAGTTAAGGGTGCTTCTCGATTAAGGTCTCGCTTTAGAGATTTTGATTTCTATACCATACTTCTCCCCATCCTCGAAGGTTTGGAGAAGGTGATTGAATATAGCAGTCGCATTCTCACGGTCTCCCTCTGCAACTACAATCAGTTTATGAATACCACCTACAGGAGGGATGATAAGCTCTGCACAGTAGGAGCCTAGACCATCAGCAAGTGCAAGCTCTTGATACTCCTCGTCGCTGATTGGCGCGGTATGTAGACGCTCTGTGTCAATGGTCACACCCTTCTCTTGCATCTCAGTGACGACTGCCTGGGACTCCTTGACGAGCTTGTACGCCGCCACTTCGTTGTCCCACTCCTCGTTCTCGCCCTCAGGCACTTCATACCCCACCTTACCTTTCAGGACGTTCACCTTGTAGCCGTAGATGGTTTGGTACTTAGCACCAAACACTTCTGCAAGGTCGTTGGTTGTCAGCTCAGGGTATTTGGTTACGATATAAGCCACTTTCTGCTTGTCGATCTTCAGGTTGTTATTTCTCACGGATTTCTTCCGCTCCTTTGTTTTTGGTTTGGTTTCAAGGTACGCCTGAACCGCCACATCCACAGCCGCCGCGTCGATCATCTTCCGTGGGTACGTCAATCTACCCGTATGGTGACGGGTGCGGTAGTAGCTGATGACGGTCTCGGAGTAACCAAAAATTTTAGCAAAGTCGTGGTTGTCTAGCTGATGGAACTTCCTGAACGCATACACTAACTTGGCAACGTCCACGCCATCTCCCATTGGTTTCTTCATTGATGTTGACATTGTTTCTTCCTCCTTTAGCTCCCCTTGGACTGGTGGCTGAATACGTAGACCTCCATCCGTACCTATGTGGTACACTTTGGTCTCCTCGTCTTTCTTAGAGAACTCCACACAGCAATCCCGACAATAGTATTGGGAGCGACCCAGTACCCCTAGGTCTGACGAGTTACATGAAGGACATCTGAATCCTAACAGCACTCATAGATCACACCTCTCGTATAAAGTCCTTCTTACTTCCTCTATACGAGGTGGAATGACCATAGTTAAATAAGAAAAGCACCCACAAGGGGTGCCTTATCTCATACTCCTATTTGATTAGAACGGGAAGTCATCGTTGTTCTTGGCACCGCCGCCTTGGTTGCCGCCGCCGTTACTGCTGTCGCCGCTTGGTGCATCAGTCACTTGACCGATACCGCTCATCAGCTTTTGGATGGCTTCACGAGTCAGGGTTTGGGACTCGATCAGAGCTTCCAAGTCCATACGCTCAACCTTCTCGTTGAACGGCTGAGGGTCGCGGGCGAAGAACTGGTACGTGGTGTTCAGCTTCTCGCCTTGACGAGCGATCTTGAAGTCACGTTTCGTGAGGTCACCATACTCCTCAATCAGTCCGAGCAACTGAGTCCCCATAGTCTTGGATGCCTTGAGGATTTTAACCTTCTTGTCAGTGTAATCGTACACTTCCAGGTAGGACTTGAATCCAGGTTTGTTGCCAGTACCTTGCAATGGGTCTTCACTGCGTGGCAGGGCTGTGATCGTCTGCCATTGACCATTAATCTCCAACGTGTACTCCCATACGGAGATGATTTCATCAGCAGGAGTCAAGATACGTACTACAGCCGACTCATTAGGTTTGATCTTCAGCATTGTAGTAGAGTTGTTTGCCGCGTCACGAATTGCTCCAAGACCTTTTTGAATTGCCATGTTTGTTCACCTTATCCTTTTCGTTTTGTAGTGGTGGGCTTCTTGCCCCCTCACTTTCTCTATACGAAGTGATTAAAGGTGAGTTAAGCGAGAGATTGAAAGATTTTTACGGGAGGTTTCACCTGAAGGGATTAAAAAAGCCGCCATGACTATTGTCACAGCGGCGGGGGTATAATAGCGGTACTATTTCTACAGAGCTTCGTACTTCTCTCGGATTGCCTTCCACAGTTGGGAGATACGAGCCTTTGACACTCCCAAGATGTCGGCAATCTCTACGAACTCGTACCCGTTGGAGCGTAGCTTGAAGATTTCTTTCTCACGGTCATTCAGCTTCATGTTCTCCATGATGTCGGTTACGAACTCGAAGTTCTCGAATGCGTATCCCTCATGACCAAGCATGAGTCCCACACCGCTGTCTGCGGCTTCGTCTTCAACGTCGAGATCGGTGGATACAACTTGAACAGCGTTGACCACGTTCAGGTTTTTCTCGGTCATACACTTTCGGTACATGTCCTTGATCTTATTGTCGATCAAGTGGTCTACGAAAGTAGACATCTTTGCTTTCTCCGCATCGTACTGGTCAAGAGACCTGTAGAGCTTAATCATAACCTCCTGGGTTACGTCTTCTTTCTCCATCCCCGCGAACGTCTTGCCTTTAAGCTTTTGGTGGCATTTATCTTGTGCCTTGCTCAAGAATGCCTCCATATCACCGATTGCGAACAGTTCATCGAAACCCATAGCAGTTGTAGTTGACATATTTATTTTTCCCCCAATGGTCGTTTTAGTTTTTAGTTGGATTTTTGATTTCTTCGATGTCCAGGTACCCTGCATCTCTAACCATTGACTCGTATTCGTGGTAAGGGATGACCTTGATGGAACCTAGCTTGTTGTTTCTCAGCAGATCGTTGGAATCCTTGTACTTCTGCTCCTCGATGTCGGTTATTCCATATTGGCGGTTAGGGAACAAAACCACGTTCACCCTAATTGCCGAAAGCTTGGAGATCAGCTCGTATGCTCTGAGCGTACAGGCGACCCCTGCTTCATCGTTGTCGAAGAAAAGATTGACCGTCTTTATCCCTGCCCTCATTAACTCACGAACCTGCTCAGCGAACAATATTCGTCCCAGGATTGCTCCCGCAGGTAACCGTCCTTCGTAGCAGGACATTGTATCAGTTTCGGACTCATTCAGGTAAAGCTCAGTGATTGGTTTCGCGGCTTGTAAGATATAGTATAGACCGTACACTATATCCTTCTTCTCTATGCCCTTCTCATTAAGGAAGCCTTTTCGTGAGACGAAACGCTTCTTAATGAACCGAACCAATCCTTTGCTTGTCCTAACTGGAAAGGTGATTGCCTGAGTTACTTCGTCATAACCCACTTCATACTTACTGATCGTATGCTCGGAAAATCCTCGACCATATATGTACGAATGCCGCTTCTTTGTATATCGGATAACTTCTTCTTCTGGTAAAGACCTCATTCGATCTTTTTTATTGCCGCCGTTCAGTATGCTCTCCATATCTATCGGGTTCCTCTCATTGGAGGTTACCACGAGATAATTCTTCATAATGAACTGCATCCCGAGAAGTTCGTTAGGTAGCCCCACCGCGTGAGCTACAAGACTTGCGAGACTTCCGTGAGCACCACACCCGAAACAGTTGTATCGGTAAGGGTACTCGCTCTCGACCCCACACGCAGGATTGTTTCCGTCATCATGGAAGGGACATAAGAACATAATGTTCTCGCCCTTGTTCATGACCTTTGAGAAAGCCGAAGCATTGTATCGAGAGATACTTCTCTCAAGCCAGTAACCTCTCAGGTCGTCGAGGACTTCTTCAATCTCTAGCTGATAAGACGACAGCAGAGAGTTTTCCATGTTTTGCCCTCCTCACAATATAAAGCCATCACGATATAATTGGCAAGACTTTTATTACGAGTATTTTCCATCCTATTATTTTGTCTAATAAGGATACCAAATGCGAACGGACGTTCGCAAGTCCTATTTTACCTCCTCGCTTCGGTTATTTTCGTATAAAGCGTTAAAATGGCTTACACTTGCTCTATACGCGGCGGTTAAATGATAGTTAAGGGCAAATCAAAAAAACTTTTTTGGGGTCTTTCCTCCTGACGTTCAATAACTTTTTTTCCAATAATTATGTATTGAGGGAATACTACGAACAGGATATAGTGGGGTAGCAAGGAATAGCCTTGCAATCGAACTACAACTGCCAGTTGGACAATCAGCTTGTTGTATAAAAATAATACTTCTCATGTCAGGTTTCAAGGAGTAATTATTTCCAACTGCCTTACGCTTTCAAAAGGAAGGGGATTGGATAAAGGAAGTGGGCTGTACAGTGGAAGTAGGCGACTATTTAAGGGAACTGCGGCTTGATAGAGGACTAACGCAAAAAGAAGTGTGTGATCTTCTTGACATTTCCACCAACTACCTGTCAGAAATTGAGCGTGGCAATAAAGTCCCCAGTGATGTTCTTGTTAGAGAGATCGCCGCAGTATATGGGATTGATGAAGATACAATCTTTAACGCGCTAGGAAGGATACCCTTGTACGCAATGGAGGAGCTTTGTGATTCGACCGACCTCCAACAAGTCCTTAGCAGGATCAGGAAAGACGGAATCTTGAAGGACGAGGAGCGTTACCACTTTTACGAGACGATGTTACAGACTTACGAGAGATATGTAAGAGAGTCTGTAAGAAGAAACAGAGAAGGGAAAGATGGTTAGGGATGTCACAGGTTATATTCGAGGATGTTTCTCTAGCGATACTGTGTTTGTTAGCGGGTCTCATAGGTGGATTCTTGCTTTGTGCCTGGGGATTATCGAAGATAGAGGTTGATATTAAGACAAAGGACTGTCAAGAGGGCTGTGAAGACTAGCTCTCTTAGTTTGGTGGCTACCTCATCGTATGACCATCAGGTATAAGAATCTAAGGAGAGCCAAGCTTACTCTAACGGGTGCCGTGATGGTAATTTTGATTGCCACTGTCTTATCAATCATTTCGATATTCCATATACATCAGTAATAAAAGAGGATGCCCCGAAGGGCATCCTTTATTTTTTCTCTTGCTTCTTGAGGTACTGAACTGCCCACTTACCTGTTGGGTCAAGCTCGATCAATCCGCAAGTCTTCTTCTCAGGACACCCGCCCGCCGTGTAGCAAGGCATGTTCACGTCACCAAAGACTGTCGGGAAGACCTTCTTCAACTGGTTGGTCTCCTGTCTACGGATACGGCGAATCTCGTCTTGTGCTCGTAGGCATAGTCGCTTCTCAGCGTGATGAATCCATGACCATAGGTTCCGAGTATCCATGTACATCGTATTCACGCCTACTGGGAGCCTTGCCCGCATCGTTTCACGAACACGTTCAGGGTTAAGCCCTAAGGCATCCCAAAAGTCGTTCAGCTCATCGTCAGTATACTTAGAGTACCGCTCGATTGCCCTCTCGTGATCGTCAATCCACTCTTGACGCATAATGGCAAGCTGTGCCGCCTTGTCGGGGTTAGTCTTGAACTTCTTCTCGATGAAGGATGTTTCCAGGTAATTTGGTACATAGTAAGTAAGTCCACCATCAGCCGCCCGACAGTATCGCAGGGAACGCTCATCGAAGGAAGCGTGTCGTGCCCGCAAGTCCTGCCGTGCGACGAAGATCGGAACCTTCTTCACGAAAGTTGCGGCTCCGTGCTCAATTACTGTGTTGTGATTGCTGTCGCGGCAGTGCAGGGTAATACGCTGACCTACCTTGTTAGGGGTCAGGGTCTCCTCATCGTGAGCTACCTGCACTGTGTCATAACACAACGCCCCCGCGTTGGCTAATAGTACCTCAGCTCCATCGTACCACCCCACCATGACCGAAGTCAGAAGTGGGATGTCACGAGTTAGCTCAATTACGTTCTTGTACTTCTTACCGTTGTATTCAAACCGTACTGCCATGCTGTCATCTCCTCTTAGTCTTTGTACGGGTCGAACTCATCTGCACCCGCCATGCACACGCCGATAGGTCTCAGAACGTGCATGATGTTCAGCGTACCTTCGTGAGCGTCCAGTACCTCTTGAAGCTTGCGGTACACGAACGGACTCTCATCGGTTCCCGCCCCGCGCAACTCTACACCATACTCTTTGATCGCTTCATCCATCATCTCTTGGGAGATCGCCCCACCTGAGCGGGTTCTGTTTTTGTAGTTCATCTTCCCTGCCGCTTGGGTACGGCTCATGACACGACCTGCTCCGTGGACAGTGCTGTAGAATGCGTTCGCACTTTCCACGCCCTCAACACCCTGAACGATCACCGAGATGTCGCCCATGGAGCCGCCGATGAACCCGAGCTGTCCAGGAGCCAACGGTGTCGCGCCCTTACGGACAACAACGACCTCTTTACCGAAGTGCTCCTCTTTCCATGCGTAGTTGTGGTGATTGTGTACTGCGAGATCGTACTCGGCTCCAAGGATGTCTACCACTTGGTCGATCACATAGTCACGACCTGCGTAGGCGTACCGTCCTGCCAGTTTCATTGCACGGTAGTACATGTCACCGATCTCGCTGTCCAGGTCGAACAGTGTCGGAGGTTGCTCCATCTTCTCCCCAGGAGCCTTGCCGAAGAACTCGCGCCCCGCCGCAAGGTTCAGGAACCCACTCGCAGTCTTGTGACCGAAGCCACGGCTACCGAAGTGGTTCGCAATCCAAACCGCCCCTGTCGATGGCTCAACCAAGATGTCCACGAAGTGGTTACCCGAGCCAACCGTTCCAAGCTGATTACGAGCCAGGGACTCCTTCTTCTGAAGTACACCAAGCTCCTTGAACACAGCCCAATCAGCATCGTCAAACAGCGCGTGATCGACCTTCTCGCTGTTCACCCGACCTACGCCGAAGGAGATTCTACGAGCGATCTCATCCATCACCGCAGGGAGCTTGTCCTGCAAGTCCAGGTAGTGAAGATTGGTTCTCACCGCCTTGTTCCCGCACCCGATGTCGTAGCCGACTCCTGACGGAGAGATTTGACCGTCATAGACGATCACACCACCAACTGGTTGGCTGTATCCGAAGTGACCGTCAGCGCAGAGTACGCCGCCAACCACGTTACCTGTATTCAAGCAAGTATCGAACTGACCGATTGTTTTCTCGTCGTGTTTTCCGTAGATTACTCTTTTCATTTTCGTTTCCCCCTGGTTTCGTTTTTGGTTGTTAGATGATGCACTCGGATGCGTTCTTGTCGTCCCGCATACGCGAGAACTGTGGATGACGGTAGAAACCGTCCTTGGTCTTCTGCATGGCTTTGATCTCCATGACCTCGCCCACGTAGTTCTGAGGGTTTTCGGACATGTCCTTACGAAGCTCCTCAGTGATGCCTGAGCACTCTCCAAGCTCAATCAGATTCCCGTGTTCATCGAACTTGCCGAACTTCACGGCACCCACCCAATCGTTGAAGAAGAACTTGGTGACAGGAACCCAACCCTCTTTCGGTACAAAGACCTTCTCACCGTCTACCACAGTCTCGTCCAAGACATCGTGGGTGTTCATAACTAGCTCTTTCTCACCGCTCGGGTTAAGCCAGTAAGACCACGTTTCAAGCTCTTTGCCCGTGTACTCCTTAACAGCATCCTTGAAGCCCATGATGACGACATCATCATCAATCTCGGTCTTGACCTTCACCCAGTTCTTCGCGGGCTTCTTGCCTGGAACGTACTTGCCTTTAGTGTTCTTGAGCATGATGCCTTCGCCGCCCCGAGCCAGGATACTCTCAAGGAATCCCTTCTTGTCTGTGCGAACATACTGTGAGAGCTTCATGTAGTCGTTAGCTACTATCGGGAACACCTTCTCAAGAATCTCGCGGCGTTCTTCCCACGTCTTGTCGAGTAACCACTCACCCTGATACATGAGGATGTCGTAGACCATGTACACAAGATTTCCTTGCTCAGCTTGACGCTCAAGAGCTTTCTCGGCTTTCGCCCCAAGGATGGAGGTAACTTCGTTTGAAGTTGCTCCTGGTATGTACAGCTCACCGTCAAGGATGAGTCCAGGGAAGACCGAGAGGTGTTCAGACAGGTGAGGAACGCGATCAGTCTTCTCGACGGGGATTCCATCAACATCACTGATACGGCGAGAGAAGAATCTTCCAATGATCGAGAGGTATCGGGAACCGTCCCACTTTTCCTCAGCAATGTAGCTAGGGTCGTTTAGAAAGGCTTCCAGTTTTGCACCGTCCTTGACTGAGGTACCTCCCATCGGCAGTACGTGGTTTTCTAATGGATAATCGCGCATTAAAATGACCTCCTATGATTGGGTTACTTTCTTAGGGCACACCTTTAGTTGCTGTCGAGACTTCTTGCCATTAAGCTCAAGCCATGAAGCGCACTTGTTTTCGAGATACCATTTGCAATCGCGGCAGATGTGCTGAACCACGTTCTGACACCTCATTGGAACTTTGTCTTGAAGCTTAGCGGGGATTCTCTCCCCGCCGCCGCTCACCAAGACTTTATGGCACTTGTCGAAGTAGTCGCATCCGTTACAGGCAACGTTAATTTTGTTGTCCATTCGGAACCTCGATCTTGAGAACACTGAAGGCTACGAGATTCATAACCGTTTCCGCTCCGTGCTCCCGCTCGATGAGATCAAAAGCTTCCTCAGCCGCACCTACGATCTCTTTATCCGAAGTAAACTCCGTGGTTACGATGTCATTCCGCGTCAGCGCGTAAGTCAGTCTGTACAGCATTGTTATCCTCCTCTTGTGCAGTAAGCTCGATGTCTCGAACTTCCGTTAGATCAATGATGTGAGCTACGCCATCCGTATCTTCCAACGTGATCGCCTTGCCCTCGTTCTTGTGCTTGACGAAAAGCCTACGGTACTCTTGCTTGACCTCCTCAGCGGTAAGAGAGATTTCACGGACAACCTTTTCAGAGTCCTTCTCTTTCTGCTGAAGTCTCGGGTTTTCTTCAACCCAAGTCACGGTCTTCTTTTTGCCATTTCCTTTGAAGTAGAAATGAGCCGTGAGCTGTGCATTCATCAGGTAGTACCTCCTTGAAATAAATTGGCTCCCTAATTCCTCTATACGAGGTAGGGAGCCTTGAGTTAAGAGCTAGAACACCATTTCTTCCTTTGTTGTTTCTTCCCATATACCTGTGTCCAGGTCGGTTCTCATGAAAACATCTTCATCCTTCTTACCGCCACGGTTCTTCTTCAGGGACAGTTTGAAGATGTCATCAATCTTGCGGAGAGTAATAACCCTGGTTGCCTTCTGCGCGGGGTTGTCCGACTCTTGGATTTGGTGAAGCTCAGGAGCGGCGTTCGGGTCTTTCTTCTGATCTTTCGCGGAATCACGCCCTGCCTGAGCCAACATGATCGTAGGGGTCTTCGTGTTTAGGTTCACGTCACGGATACCGTTCGTCACATTGATAATGCGGCGGCGAATGTCCCTCTCCCCTGTTCCGTCCGAAAGGTCATACAACTGGTCAAGCAAGATCAGACCTGGACGCTCCGACTCGATGATCGCCCGTATGTCCATAGGGGTGAAGGGCTTTCCACGGTTGGCTTCCTGTGACAAGATAATCATGCGCTGATCTTTCTTCATCAGCTCAGTGGTATACTCGCGGTACAGCTCCGCATCGGTCAGCCGCCCCTCGTTCAAAGCACGGTTACTAAAGTGTGCTCTAAAGGTATCCATACGGTAGGCGACCTCAAGCTCGGGCATCTCCGTGCTGAGGTAGATGATCGGGTCGTTAATGTTTGCCTTCACGAATGAC
Organism: Paenibacillus sp. QJM3NY_38; assembly: GCF_056173265.1. Classification (NCBI taxonomy): domain Bacteria; kingdom Bacillati; phylum Bacillota; class Bacilli; order Caryophanales; family Paenibacillaceae; genus Paenibacillus; species Paenibacillus sp. QJM3NY_38. The sequence continues at coordinate 2,651,226 of NZ_CM149665.1, read as the reverse complement.
AGCCACGCGGCATAAGCGAAGAACTCGCCCACCCACGACTTACCTTCGTTTGTCCGACCTGCTAAGAGAACAAGGTCATCTTCTTTCCAACCGCCCGTGAGATCGTCCAGTCCTTTGATGCCTGTGGTGATTCCCGACAAGCCTGACTGACCGTGCTTCTCCATGTACTTCTTGTAGCGGTCTTCCGCATGTTTCGTCCATTCGTACTGCCCGATGTTCCCTGTGAACTTCTTCAGCATCACATCGAGGTCGTTCCTCATCTTCCACATGGCTTCGAGGGTCTTACCATCGTTCGTCATGTTCGCGTTCTCTACGAGAACTGGACGGTAATCCATATATGCCCGCTGTTCCCGCAGGACATTGACGCAGTACTCTACAGGGTCAAGCTCCTTCAGCACTCGGAAGTCCTCGAACTCCACCGCCACGGTCTCAATCGTAGGCATATGCCCGTTCATATCATTTCGGAATCCTTCAATCCAAAGGACTACATCCTGAAGGGCAACGAAGTAGGTGTTGTCAATCCCATGCTTCCGCATAAGGTAGGGGTCTTTGCTTTGGAGCCAATGGTTAACGTATGAAAGTTCCTCAAGCACGTTTGATGACCCCCTTCACAGATGCCTTTCTTCTGTCCCGTCCCTCGACCTGGATACCAACGCAATCGGACATTAGTCGGGAAACAGTACGCTTACCAACCACTTCCTCATGCGATAGAGCCTTAGAATCAAAGTTCGACGTGAATATGGTCGAGCGTCCTTCATTAAATCGCTCATTGACGATCAGGTAAGTCTGCTCAGCCGTGAATTTTGAAGTTGTGCCCGCGCCGATGTCATCTAATAGAAGAAAGGGAACTTCTTTTATAGAAGAAACCCGCTTTTGCACTGCTTCATCATCTCTACGATAACGCAGATCATCCATCAGATCGGAGTAGCTGACGAATAACGCCAACGGATTCTCGAAGTCGAACTTCCCAGTCATGCAAGTCTTGTAGATGTACTGGTTCAGGAGCATGGCGGCATTGAACGTTTTTCCCGTACCCGCGCAGCTGTTCCAAAAGAAGAAGTTCGTCCCGTTCTCCTCGACTTCCTCAACGATGTTCTCAACGTACTCGTTAAGACCTTCGTAGATGTAGCGGTTGTCGTCATCCACTGCATAGTTGTAGACATTCGCTTTCAGGTACTTCTTAGGCATCTCCGATAGCTTCAGAGCCTTGTCCAGGCGAAACTTCGGGTTGCACCACTCAGGGTAGGCAGGTGTCTCCACCTCTCCCGAATACCTCTTGCAGAATGGTGTAGCCAAGCATTTCGCACAATCTTTGTACGGGGTATTCATCAGATCACTCCTTAGCTAAATGTGTCGTAGTTGTCTCCGCTGTCCTCAAGCACTGGCTTCTCGCTCTGCTTGTTCATGTACCACGGAAGCTTACCTGTACGAGTGAACTCGTCCAGTACCGCCTGAGTGTTGGTGGAGCCAAACAACCTCACTGTCTTTGGAGCGAATTGGTCGATGCTGAAGAACTTATCGAGGGCTTCCTTGAAGGCGTTGTTGTCGCCCTTGGTCTCTCGCAACTTGTGCATCGTCTTCTGATCTTCTTCCGTCCAAGAGTAAACACTGTGGTACTTCTCTTGATACTGCCGCATGAAGTAGGCGCGGAAGTGGTTCGTGTTCCAGTCCTCTACGGGAGCTTCATCAGGGTTCTTGCTCAAAGCCTTCTTCCTGGCTTTCTCAGGCTTCGTAGGGTCTCCCACCTTCTCTATACCTTCCTCACGGATAACAGGCGGCTTACGGCGACCTGTAGGCTTTGTAGGCACGGGTTCCTCGGGTGTTGTTTGCCCTGACTCCTCTGCGGGAGTATCACCCTGCCATTCCAAGAACCACACCTTGATGAACTCTTTATACTCATCAGGGTTAGGCTCTTTAGACACAGTATCGAAAGCATCAGAGTCCTTGTACTCCGCGAGTGCGTTTGCGAACACCTCCCGCTCATCCGAGCCGAACAATTCCTTACGAACCTCATGGACAATCTCTGAGTGCGCGAGAACGGGAACCGTATGCAGTTCCTCAAGGAGGTACATCAAAGGTCTTCCAGGATTGCGTATTGTCTTGATGAAACCTTTCTGACGTAGCTCCTCAACGTACTTCGTAACGGAGTTCTTCGACCATCCAAGTTCAGCCCTTAGTAGGGCTTGGCTCGGGAAGCACTCCTTGCTTCCGTTGTACGCATACTGGTTGAGATTGTGGTAGAGAGCCTTGGCATCACTCGAAAGAAAGTAACATCTGTCTACCTTGCTGTGGACTTGGGTGAAGCCGAAGTTTACGCCGTACTGAGTAAGAAACTCCTTCTCAGATGAAGCAAACTTGGTTGTAAATCTCTCCTCCATGTTTAATACACACCTCCTACTTGCTCTATACGACTTGGGTAGGCGGCTGTTAAATGGTTGACAAGGTTAGTCGGCATGATTATACTCAGGATTATGAGCGATCAGATTATGAGCGATGGAGGAACCTGCATGAAATTACTTGAGGATTTTTACAATTACATAATGAATGAGAAGAATCTCGCGCTTAACACGGTGGATGGATATGGGAGGGACTTGAGTCAATTCGAGTCATTCATCACTAAGTCGATCACCAAGGTCACCGCAGAGGATGTTTCGTCCTTTCTGTCGCACCGCCGCGCTGAAGGTGACGGGGTATCTACGATCAGCCGCAAGCTGTCAGCGATCAAGTCGTTTTACAATTTTTTGGTTCGCAAAGGTAAGATGAAATATAACCCTGCTTCTTCCATTGAAGGGATGAAAAAGCCCAAGCGACTGCCGCGCCCCGTGGATACGGAGGACATTGACAGGTTGCTTGATGCGATTGATAACCTTAGAGATCGGACTGTGTTCGAGGTACTTTATGGAACTGGTATCCGTAGAGAGGAGCTATGTGCGATCAACGTACAGACCGACATAAACTTTAGGAAGGGTGAGTTAAGGGTCGTAGGTAAGGGGGACAAGGAACGCATTGTGCCGATCTTCCCCCGCACACTGGGTTACATGAAGTCCCTCGCGGCTGAGCATGGTAAGGAGTGGCTGTTCCCCAGTATAAAGACAGGTGGGCACATAGGTAAGCGGCAGATCAATGAGATCGTGAACAAGTGGACGAATGCCGCAGGTCTTGAATGGGTTACGCCGCACAAATTCCGACACTCCTTCGCCACCCACTTACTCGATAACGGCGTTGATCTTGGCGACATCCAGGAACTCCTTGGGCACAGCAGTCCCGAGACGACAAAGATATACGCGGGGGTAAGTAAAGGTCGCGCCCGTAGCGCGGTCATGAAGCACCCGTTGGCAATAGAAAAAGGACAGCCTTGAGCTGTCCTTTAGTATTTCTTAACGGCTATGCGGTTGCCCTTAGAGTCGTAGATGTACCTGTAGTCGGTGTAGGTCGGTGTCGCTCCCATAGTAGATACCAACTTACGCGAGAGGAAGCCGCTCGTTCCGTACTCATAGACAACATCCACTAGGGAAGGGAGAATTACGAAGTCATTACCGTCAAAGAGGTAAATCTCTCCTAAGGAGGTCACCAGGAATGAATCACCCTGGGTATACCCTTCTACGGTATCAGGCATAGTAAGCAGTGGCTCTTTGACGTTCTGCTCCACATAGTTGTCGGTGACCACCTGCCGAACCACCCGCCCGACATCATCGAAAGCGAAATAGGTAACAACGTCCTTGTACTCAACCAAGTCGCTGATCGCATCCCACGGGTCGATCACGTTCAGCTTCCCCCGCTCACCAACAGTCATGCTTACGTTGGTCGTACCGTCAACTATCATATCGGCACTGTGTGTGTCAGGGTGAACATACTTGTTGGCTTCTGCTTCGATCATCTCAAGCTTCAGCCGCTCCTCCACAGTGAACACCTTTTTATTAACCCCGTCTACAAGCATATCTGCCGCGTGGGTTGCAGGGTGCTCGTAGAAGTTGGCGTTCTCTTGAATATTGCCCAGTTTATCCCTCTCAGCCTTGGTGAAGGCTTTATTGGTTGTCCCGTCCGTCAGTATGTCAGCACTGTGCGTCTGAGGATGCTCGTAGACAGTTGTATCCTTTCCATCGACAGTTAGGATACCGTTGGACTTGAAAGCTACCACAGACCCTCCCAGGCGCACATACTCCCCATTGAACAGGTAAGCTGTCGGGCGGTTACCGTTACTCTCGTCAACGACAACAGCGTACACCGCCCCCGCCACCCCGTCAGCAGGGAGATTGTGCTTGGCAACCACAGAGGTCACGTTACCTAGTGATATTTTATCTAGGCGGGCATCAAGGGTTACACTTCCTTCCCGCGCATCCTTGATCTCGTTTTGGAGCTTGACCACCTTGCCGTAGGTAATAATGTCCATGATCTAACCCCCTACCTGATGGTCAAACCAGTTACCTCAACCGTAAACCCCGATTCCATGGAGCCTGGGTTGATGATCTCAATATGCAACTGGGATGTACCATCTTTATCGTCATACGGAATATCTACGTTGTCATAGATACCGTCAAGAAAGTTGCCTGTACTGTATTCTGCTGTATTGAAGTACAGTACCTCCGCTTGCTCCTTATCCGCTCGGTCAAGGATATGAAGCTCCACGTTGGTCTCCACTGTAGGGGTGACCCTTACGGTTTTAATGAGAAAGCGTGGGTTCTCCATCGGGATTGAGACCACCAGTGACTCTCCCCCGCCGTTCATCAGATCAATCGTATGAGAAAGCTCCACTGGTTTGAACACATTCTTCAACTCCTGCATTATTCTCCAAGTCTTATTCATGTGGTGTTCCTCCTTAGTGTAGGGATGTATGTTGACGGATACCTACGAGGAAGTAACGGTTTCAGTACTACCGCGCCGCCACCGCCGCCCTGACCCGAAAAATGCCCTTCAAGATTCTCAGCTTCATCGGGGTACAGATGTTGGAGTATATATTGGTAATACCTATCCTCTGTTGCCGAGAACGTGAGCTGACCTAGCTTGAACTGTCTGATTATCCCCTTCGGGCTGTTTTCGGTAGGCGCGAATACCTTAACCACACTTACAAAATGACCACCTGTGAGATCGTTTAGGTAACCCCGATAGCCTTCTCGGATTCTACCTGCATACCTGGACTCATAAGAGTCGTGTTTAGGTAAGTATCCTACGATGTCGTAGATTGAAAGCTCTTTACTCTTGGTCTTCAGTATGCCGTGAAGATCAGGTCTGAAGAATATACCGTTAAAGGACTTAGGGAGGTCTTCCTGATCGTATCCCCAAATGCTGTAAATATTGTTCTCGGAAGGTACCCCTTGTGTAGGGTGATTAAGGACACCTACAGCATAGCGGTACATAAACCCGCTAACCCTCAACGTCCCTGCCTTACTGAATGATTGACTTGAGTACAGGGATTTGATCGAGGTCTTCTTGGACTGATACAGACCTTGGGTGTACTTTATAAGTACACCCTGCTGTCTGATCGTTCCCGCGAGTTGGGGGTTGTAGACCGAGATTTCAGTTCCTACTGCCATGGTCTACCCCTCCTCTTTATTGCATTAGAACGGCAACTGTATTACCAGGAAGGAAGCTAGAACCTCCCGTAGTAAGTGAGTACACCTTGTAAGTTTTCGAGCTAACGGTGATCTCATCCCCGTGGCTAACACCTGCGGCAGGAGCGAAGTAGATATCAAACAACTCACCCCTAGCACCCTCTGCGCTGTTCGCCATGATACACGGAGACAGATGATACAGACTTCCCCAACCAGGGTTCGTAGGAATCATGGCTGAGTACGCCTTGTAGATGTTGTTAGTTTGGATGTTATCCTTGTCTTTTACGGAACGGACACCGTTGAACCCTTGGTAACTTACACCCAAGCACTGTGCGTTGGAGTTTGGTTCGTTAGAGTATCGGTACAGTAGACCAAAGTACCCCAGGTTAGAGATTCCCGTCACCGAGTTCACGTCCCCCGCCAACCAAATGATTACTCGGTCTGCCGTAAGAGAAACCTGATAATCAATCAGAAGGTTAGTATCAACGGCAATTGTGTGGCAGTAGAAGTTTCTAGTCGTGAACATCTTCCCCGCAGGAACACTCCCGTCTACGTTGCTGACATCCTCAGCTACCGTAACGATGATGTAGTTACCAGTTAAGTCCTTTGAATTTCCTTTCTCAAACTTAATGAACAGCTTATCGGCTCCTGAGGAACCCACCGACTTGAGCACTAAGATGTCCGATGTCTCGAAGAATACAGACCAAGGGGAAGAAGTAATCCCCTTGAATCCATTGGCAATCGACTGGAACAACATATTCATTTTTACCTTACCGCTGAAGAACGACATCTATGTTGCACCTCCTTATATTTTGAACAGCATGACTCGCTGACCGCCCATTACGTTGTTACTTCCGAAGAAGCAAGACTTGCAGTAACGGACATTGTTGGACGTTGTGTACCAAAGCGTATGATTACCGTTCTGCGGCATTTGCTGATCTACTACATGGAAGACGTAGTATTTGTTCTCCCCTAAGTCTAGGATAGAACCGTCAGGGTGCTGTACCGCGTCTTTGAAGCAAGCGGCGTAAACACCATCAAACTGCCCGCGCACACCTTCGCTAGGATTGAACACCATGAACGGGTTGACATAGTAACGACCACCAACCCCTGGGGATGTGAGCTGAGCATCAGTAGTGAAGTTGTAGTACTCGTACTTCGTACCGTTACGAGAACGTCTAACGATACCCCGCCCAACATTGACGTTACCGTATAGGGCATCAGTGCTGTTGCTAATACCTGCGGGCATGTGAGTGAAGATTCCCACGAAGTCATTGGCGATTGCAGGGTCTTCCGTTTCAAGTGGGGCGCAACGCCCCATGTAGATGCGAACTGGGAGTGCGTAGTTCTGGTACGTCTGATACTCCCCGTGAATGAAGATACCCTTTTCCGTGGTCAGAACAGTCCACTTAAAGGTGATGTTGTAGTTGTTGGAGTCAATGGAGAAAGGCATCTCCGTGTACTGCTTGTCAGGGGCATCTGTGAATACGTCACACTTCGGAGAAGCATTGTTGTACATTCCGAACCGAGCTACGGCATTGTAACTCAGGTAAGAAACACCCATAGTGAAGCAGAGACTATTGTCTGCGATATTCTTGAAGACTACGTTGCCCCACGCCCCGCCGCCGTTGACCTGCGCCGCTGTATACTTAGTTACCTGCCACCATGAGTCACCCGCCATCAAAGCTTCCGCTTGGGTAGAGAACTCACTGAGCGTGGATACCCACGAGTATCGTTTAGGTACTGCCATTGTTTAGAACACCTCCATTTAGTCTAATTCAAACAGGATAGCCCGCTGACCGACACCATACAGCATATGGCTGTCAAAGAAGTAGGGCTGTATATTGTGTTGCGAACCGCTCACACTAGTCCAATACTTCCAAGTAGTTGGAGGTGCCTGGTCGTTGACATGAAACACATAGTAACGCTTGCCTTCCAGGTCGATGAAAGAACCATCAGGGTGTTGGTTAGCGTCCTTTAATACCACAGACCTCATTCTCGGGAACTCTCCACGAACGCCTTCCGATGGTTCATACACATACCACGGTGAAAGGAAGTAGCGGTTACCTGCCCCTGGTGAGGTGGCTTGCGAACTCGTGACGAAGTTGTAGTAAGAGTGTTTTGTGTTGTTACGGGATCTCCTGACAACACCCCTGCCTACGTTGTAATAGTCGTTATTCGACCAACTAGTATCATTCACACCCATCTGAGCGTGAGAGAAAACTCCGATGAAGTCTCCTGCAACCGATGGGTCTTCCACGGAATAAGGGGTTAGTCTGCCAAGGTACAGCCTGAATGGGTAAGCATTGCCTGGGTCAGTTTGGGGTTCCCCGAAGATGAAAATACCCTCTTTCAACGGGAATACCGTCCACTTATAGGTTGAATTGTACCTATAGTCGTTACCTGCGCTTTTGTATCCTGTAGCGAAAGGAATGTTACACAACTCCCCCTTCTCCACAGAAATGCTAGGGTAAGGGTCAGTACCACTTGCAGGTCTACTGTAACCTGGGCGCAACTGATAGCTAGACAAGTAATGGTTGCTACCATTCCAGTAGTAGTAGTAATTTAGGCTTAATGAGAAGAACAATTCAGGGTCATTCAGGTTCTCAATGGTGACTCCACCTAATGCCCCTTCATAAGTTCTATTAGCATAGGAAGACGTTGGAATTGAGTAAGGGTCACTCTGAACAAACGTCAACTTCCAGTTCGGGTCAACATACGGGTAGGTACTTAGCTCTGTCGCCAGGGTCTTGAGGAAGTTCCTTACCGTGGATGTGAACTCATAACGTCTGAACCCTTGTACTAATGATGCAGTCATGCGAACACCTCCTTAAATTCCGAACCTGATTTTCAGATCGAGGAGCATGGTTTCCTTCAGGGCGATAAGGAAAGCAGACTTAATCGCATACTGACGTTGCTCCTCCTGACGCTTTACAGAATCCTGCACCATTTCTTCAGTGAACTCATCCGTCACTTCAGGAACGACTACCTCGGGAAGGTTTTGAAGCATCCCGATGTACTGTTGACCAATCTCATCAAAGAGGATGTCGCTATACAGCATGAAGATTACCATTTGCACTTCTTCATCCGTGATCGGGTTACTGTTCATCCCCACCATCTTATCGAAGATCGTGCGGAAGCTTGTCTTAACCTCTGTCATCGAAAAGAACTGTTCCATGTCCCATTACACAACCTTTCTTTTTCTAACTCCTGAGATATTACCTCCCGTATCGTAAAGGTACTCTTTTAGAACCTTACGACCATCAAAGGTGACTGTCTCTGTAGCGACACTACCATCAGGGTTGTATGTGAACTCCGTCAGCTTGATTAGCTGAGGTGTTAGTGCAGTATCGTAGATCGTCTCCTTGACGATCAATCCACTATCCGCATCGTAATCGAAGTAGACATCGACATCTTCCACGTCCTCAAGCAAGTCTAGGCGGCTCTTGATCGCACGATCATCGTAAGTAGCCCCTCCCTGAAGATAGAAGTACATAGCACCATTGTTCGCCTTCTTCTTGAGTAGCCCGCCCTCCCTCTCGTAGGTAACAGTCTTTACTTGACCATTACTCTCGGTGATGAGTTCTTGCAGGAGGTTTCCTTCCGAGTCATACTCATAGTCAATCACACGATTAATTCCTCCTGTGATTGTCTCCCTGCTGACCCGCCCGTCAGGAAGATACTCATACTCCGATGTAGAGTACGTATTCACGATGGAGCCGCGACTAAGAATTGTCACGCGAGAGTCCGTAGGAATGTCGTAATTGAATCTCACTTCAGTCTCGCTATACTCCGTGTAATCCTCACCAACCGACACTCGGATTCCGTCCAATAACACTTCGATTCCATCAGCACCAATTGCGTACTTAGGGCAGGTAAATGTTCTAGTAGGCTCAGGTCTTAAATCGGGAGGATACTCCACTCGGAAAACGGACTGATGCTCCACAGTACCCCTGGATTCCGCTACCTCAAGACGAGACTGCATATTGTTCAGACGGTCGGGGAGACCATCGAAAGGTACACCGTCCTTATCGGTTCGAGATAGCACCACCTCGTCCTTGATCTTGGTGAGGTCAGTAACCGATGTTTCCAGGGTTGCCACATCCTCGATTACACCGTTAACCGTCTCCTTCAGAGTGCCCAGGTCATCTTGCGTGGCGGTTACCTTCTCCTCAAGTGCCTTGAAGTTACCTGCTGATTCAGTCTTCGTTAGGAAGTACCTTTTATCAGCTATGGTAATTGCTTCAGGGGTAGCCCCAACGGTCACGGCACCCAGGACAATACCGTCCTCAGGCTCCGTAGAGACTAACGAGCTACTGAAGGAACCGTCTGTCTTTAAGAAGATGAAGTACGCTGTATCAATCTCAGCCATGAAGGAATAAACGGAGTCAGCCTTGGCTACGATAAGACCATTAATGCTTGCGTAACCCCCGTTGATGGAAACCTTCAGAGTATTTGTTTCGTCCAGGGAAGCGGATTTCAGCGCAAGGTCAGCAAGAGGTACAGACTTCACATCGTCCAGGGAGTCCTGAATCGCTGTCAACCTGTCTTTAAGGCTTGCTTCCTCTCCCCGCGCATCACCAATCTCCGACTCAAGATCGGAAATACGTTCTCCGTGCTCACCTACAGTGGTCTCAAGGGTGCTGAGTTTTCTGTCATGCTCGTCAAGACGTTTTCCATGGTCTGTGACCAACACCGCGTGGTTAGCAACAGCAGGTTCCAATTCACCAATACGAGACTCATGATCGTCTAGCGTGGTTGAATTGTCCTTTCCTAATTGCTCCATGTCGGAAAGGCGTTCAGGTAGGGTAGCATAGGTATCTCTCGCTTCATCAATCTCCGCTAAGTGCTCGTCGATCTCTTGGTGAGAACGAGTACCTTTGTTCAGCAAGCTGTTGTGATCTATCGCACCGCCGCCGCTGTTCCCTGAACTGGCTCCGTTAAATCGGACAGACATTTTCTCACCTCCTGTGAACCCCCTAAGTCCTCTATACGAGGTTCAAGGTAATTAGTTTAGACTACAAGTACGTTGAGGAAACCCTCATCCCAAACGTTACCTGAGCCGCGTAGTTTGTTGAGGTATCAACGCGCTCAACTCTGACCCAAAACTTAAACGGTTCCGAAGGGGTAATCTCCGTAGCGTTTACGAGCATACTCCACGTCCCTGGAACCCCGTCTACATCAGGGGCAACCTTAACAAGGTCTTTATACTGTTCCCCACGATGTGCTGTCAGCTCGAATGTTACGTCAAGAAATGAGCCTGAGACCAGGGTGTTCCTGGCTAGGAAAAGGACATTCTCGGTTACAGACTGCCCTGAGGACATATACCCGAGGAACCTCTCTTGGTTGTCCTCTAGCTTAACGTCGAAGTACCCTCCGCTCTCATCGTATTCCCTATAGTACAGGTCTACTTTTGGCTCGAAGTAGTAAATATCCCCGCCGTAAATACTTAAAATGTCGGACGACTCGAACCTATTACCATCAGGTAGAGTTACTGAAAATCCTCCTGAAAGAGGGTATCCATATCTCTGAAGATCAAATGAGACTGCGGTACTTTCATAGCGGCAGGTTTTCGTATCAAGCACTTCACCAAACTCATTCAGCAGTTCAACCACGTACCCTTCCTTCAAGTTGTCCACTATTGCCGAGGACTTCTTTTGGATGCGTACATAATCAACGACAAATGACTGACCTTCCACCCCGCCATCAACGAAAAGACCAACCTTCGGAACAGCCGACTTGACTTCTTGATTCCCAATGAATTTCCACACCTTACCGTCCTCAGACCAGTAGGCTGAGTACACGCTGAAGCTACGGACAAGTCTAATCCAGGGGTAGGTGTTAGCTACTCCTCTGTCAATGTCAAAGTACTCCTCCAACTTCACGAAGTTATCTCCGTCCGTATAAACGACAATCCCGCCCGTATCCCCTTCTATCGTGGGGTTGTACACGTTCTTGACATCGAGAACAAACTCCCCGATAGTTGTCAGCTCAGTGAAGAACATGTATAGTGGTGAGTCACCGTGTTTCAATTCCAGTGACCCACCACCTACAGTGTACCTAGCGGGGTCGTTAGGGAGTACTTCCCATCTTGAGTTAAGCCCCACATTGTCGAAGTCATCGACATAGATAAGACCTCGCTCTTGACGTTTTACAACTCCCATGCAGACACCCCTTTCTTTACGTGAATAACCATATACGCTTCCCGATCACGCACATCTTAGGACGTTCTTTCCATATCTCAAGAAGACACTTGATTAAGGCTTCAACGCACTTGTCCCCACCGCCGCCTTCGCAGTAAGGAGTAACCAGCACGTCATCACATATCCAGTTGGTCAGCTCCATCCAATCAAGTTGAGCGTACTCGTAACTACGAACGCCAACCTCTTGAAATGAAGTGAATACCCACTTGAACTCGTGCTTGCCCTTTGGTACTGGGTGAGAGAATGTATAGTAACCACCCTCAGTGGTGAATGTCTTGATAAGCTCCCCGTCAATGAAGAAGTCGAGCTGACAGTCAAATGGTTCAGGAACCCACACCCATCTCTCATACGCTTTGAAGTCGTGCATACGGAATGTGGTCATATACCTCTTGCCTGTCCAAGAACTTACATAGCCTTTCTGATCTGTAGTAATCTCTACCCTGTATTTAGTATAGGGCGTTGGCTGTAATCCAGTAACGCTGAACTCGTGATAAGCATCACCGTAGTAGCGTTGATCGAGGACAACAGTGCCATCCTCTCGAATGACCCGTACCCTCATGTGGCTATCATCACAACCACCCATCCAAATAGGCTTGTTGTCCCAAACCTCGAAGTGAGTTACCTCTGCCCATGATTTGTCTACAGGAATGCTGTCCTCCATGGAGAAGGAGCCGCCCCAAATCATTGCACCGTCACCAGGACACCCTTGCTCGAACTTGATCTCAATGTGGTAGTCTTTGACCTCATCGGAAGTGTTTTCGACTGGAATCTCGACGAACTCATCATCCGTGTTAACCACATAACGAGTATCAATCAGGTTCCCTCCCTCGTAAATCTTGATAGCGATTCGAGTTCCCGAACAAGCGTCAAGCATGTTTTGGTAGAGTCGTATAACGTCGAGCCACACATGACTCCCACCGTCAGGCGCGTTTGTATCAGGGGGTGGTTCAGTCCACCAACCATCATCGGGGTGAGGGGAGTCTCCACTTGGGTACACGTTTCCTTGAGCATCTACGCAGTATCCGTTCCAGTACTCATTGAACTTACCGCCGCTCAAGGTGAACCCGCCGCCATTAAGACCTGTTCCCGATCCGTTCCCTTTTCTCAAGGTGTACTGGACTGTGTAGGCTTTCCCTGGCTGAGTATACCCTGAGAAGTTGATACTGTAGTTACCTACGCTTCCGTTGTCCCCGTAGTACTTTTGGGAGTACACCTTCTCACCTGTTTCCTTGTCATACAGATCGACGAGAACGTAAGTCTGATCGTCAAGCCTTGGAGTGTCTATCAACCTCCACTCGTTCAATCCAGTAGGGTCTGATGTCTTCAGACTGATGTCCTTGATCGTGGCGTGGAAGTCGAAGTTATTCGATTCGTCATAGTCATAATCGGGATAGGTGTCGGTAATACCAAAGATGATGGTGTACCAACCTGGGGATACAGCCTTCGTTACGCTAAATGGCTCTGCTTCAGCCCACATATTGTTGCTGATGCTCCCGAAGTTGGCAATCTTACCACCGTGGTACCCTTTGTTATCCTTCTCATTCAAGAGCAAAATCTTCTTTGAAGGGTTACTATCGGGAACAAGAAATACTCGGAACCGTGCCCGCTGATCCCCTGTCCAAATGTACGTATGGTACAGGAAGCTAAGGCTCAAGCTCCCACCACAGTAGAAACGCTCGAATATTTTCTTCGTGTGGGGTGTGTCGAACTCTGTCTGAGGATTTCCTGGTCTAAGACCTCTGACCTTCAGTACGTAGTATTTCTGCGTGGAGTGTTGCCACACGCTATTGTCGTTCGTATACCAGTCACGATTAAGGGCACTCATGTTGATAGGGCGAAGACCTGGGGTAGTGACGTTTTGCGCGGGATATACCTTCAGCTTCTCGAAGTAATCAACTTCCCCGAACTCAGGAGCGTAGAAGCTTCGGGTAATTATCTTGCCATCCTGTTCCACCCCATGAGCAATAGGAACTCCTCCATCGTAGTAAACCCCTCCTTGGTTACCCCAAGCCCATGAGGAAGTACGATCTGCTTCTCCACGGCTTGATGTCTGTCCATAGTCGATCCCATGGACTTCACTTCCGCTTGGGTAGCAGTGTTCTCCGAAGGGGTTGTCTGATCCGCTTCCACCGCCGCTACCGCCTGAGCCACCACTTCCACCCGAGCCGCCACTACCGCCTGTATTCTCGTTGCCAGGTATATACACCTTGCCATCCCGATAAACCCAACGGAATGTGTGGTTTCCAGGAGGTAGTGGGTACATGCAGTTCGTGCCTTCGTCACCACTGTCCTCATTCCCTGTCCACACGGTAACCCCGTCAATCTGAAGTTCTAGCATCTCTCCGCTGTCGAACTGACCACCGTACTGCCAACAGATGTAGCCTGGGTTACTAATGCTTGCAAAGAAATCGCATGTGTACTCTCCACCGTGTCCTTCTGCCCACATTACCCCGTCACCGACAGGTGGTGGGTCTGATGGATCAACTTCGGCTGAAGGGTCAATCCAAGGGGGTCTTATGTCAACCCAGTTCCAACCACTGCTGAAGCTCAACGCAGGGTCGTAGTTATCTTCCTCGTTGAACAGCTCCTCGAACACCATGATGTCGCGGGTCTCCCCAGTTTCAGCGTTGTAGTTATCATCCATTGCAGGGTAGACACGCATGTGCTCCTTGAACGTGACTTTGGCTCCTGGATTCAAGCGTATGTTGTAATTGATCGCATCCCCGTTGTTCTCCGTCCTAGCCCCGCCATCTGTGGAATCCCAATCTCTTTGCACATCGACGTAGCTCCCGAGTGGGGACTCCGTTCGGTACGTTTGGGAAGCCGAGCCGCCATAAGAGAACACCTTCTCGAAGTTGTACGCGAAGGGCTGCTCCGTATAGGAATCACGTATAAGGAATTGAATGTTGTTATTCCCTGCACTTAGCGGGATGCGGATACCGCTCCCTGAACCTCGCTCTCTTGTGTAGTAAACGGACACCCCATTCACCATCACCTCGAAGGCTTCTGTTGGTCGAAGATCATGTTCGTAATTGAATATGAACCACCCATCGTCAGGGATGTATACACTTGTCTGCGCGACCATTACTCCCTCTTGGGGTTCGTCAATCCGAAGGTAGTTTCCATGATTAACCCAGTTCGGTGATCCTGACGTACTCCATGAGTAGTAGTTTAACCCTTGCCCCAAGTGGTACGGCTCCCAATGGTCAATGACTCGCGGTGGGCAGACAACCTCTAAGTTCCCAAAGATGTCAACCGTGGTGTCGTCTCCTACAACCACTTCGTATGAGATCATGGCGTTGTCTGTTTCAGTCTCGGAGTACTCCCCATTCTGAACCCATTCCATCCCGTGAAGGGAATCCGCGTAGCTACCGTGTGCCCCGTCACCGTGCTGTGTCCTGCTTGTGAACTGGTCATCAAAGAACAGTTGGTAATCGGTGTTTGGGTATGGCTCACCGTCAATCCCCATCTTATAGGCGAAGGAGATGGTTCCCTCACACTCGTTCTCAAGCTCCATCGTCATTGTCTTCTTTCTACGGTCATCTGTAATGAACTGACCGTTGAAGTGAGCCAATGCAATACTTTGAGGTGATCTGACGACCCAGTTTCCATCAGTCCTCACGCCCTCCCCGTCTAGGTCATAGTCAGGAGGAGCAGGAGGTTTACGGGTATCGACGATCTCTACGACCTCAATATCCTTGATGTAGATGCCATTGTGTTGCCAAACCTCAGGACGCATCTTCCGAATCAGCCAGTCAAACTTGTACATCTGCCCTGGCTGTAAGGTGAATGCCGCCTGTTGCCATCCCGTTCCTTCGCTCCATTCCCCGCCGACCTGCTGACCATTGATATAGAACAGCACCCCGTTGCCGCGCTTCGCGCTTGCAAGGTACTTGAACCGCACCTGACCGTAACGCTTAACACGCCAATTGAACGTGATCTTAGAGGAGTTACCGATCTCAAGCAGTCCAAGGTCGAGCTTGAGAATCATCTCTGCCCCTGACTGTTCGTTGCCGCCTACCGAGTGAACGGTTACCCACTCCTGATCTTCAGTCGAGGAAACATAGCGGAAGAAGTCAGGGAACTTATGTGAGAACGGCACATCCTTTTTCATCGTAAACAGCGGAATCTCGTATACCGTTGCGTCGAAGTGGTTGAAGTAATTACCGCTGAAGTGATGGTAATACGGTGCAGGGCAGGTCGGTAAAGATACCCCAAGGTGGGTTCCTCCTGGCTCCTGAGCGTTCTCAAGAATCTTATAGATACAGTCCTTAATCATCTGCAAGACCCTTTGGTACTGCGTCTTATCAGGGGGTTGCTGTTGCATTACCCACCATTCAATCCTGCGGTACATATTCCACAAGGCTTCGCGGCACCTAACGCTTGCGTACCACGATTTATCCCTAAGGTATTGCTCAATGATTTGGTCGATGGTATTTTCCAAAGCATCGAGCTGAATCGTCTGCCACCGCCCGATCTGCCCGTACCCAGGGTCACCTAGGATAGGGTTGTTCTCGTCACCATGTCGCTCAGTCTCGCTCCTTGGAGCGTTGGGACTTTGCGGCAGGTGCTCGGGGTGGTTCGGGTTGCCTGTGTCGTAATCCTCAGCGATCTTCGCCCGCATGTTTGCGAACAGAACGCCTTTTTGGGACTTGGTAAATAGCCCAAACGTATGACCCATAAAATCACCTCTTATCCTCTCTATACGAAAAACGGAGCACCGAGTTAATCGGTGCCCGTCAAATCGTATTGAAGTTTGGAGTCAGTGTAGATTTGGATTCGACCATCCATAACCGATACTGACAACTTATACCACTTATCCTTCTCCCACTTGAATGGTTGCATTGGAGAACCTATGGCGGTAGGCGTTCCTCCGACAACTTTGAACAACTGCATCGGTCTTTTCATTCCAAGGCTGTTATCCGTGTCCCCTCCGTGAACCATGAACATCCAGTAGTTGTTCTCGTCGTAGTACTTGAAGATGATGCCCGCGCCATCCCCGTCAGGGAGGTTGGTGTCTACCTTGAAGTCGATTGAGAACTTGTACTTGTCAGCTAAGAAGTTGTTTCGGTACCAACCACCTACTGTAGGGATGTCACTCTTAGAGTAGAACTTACCGATCAGCTTATCACGCTCCCAATCCCCTTCACCGAACTCAACCCAGTCATCGGACTGGGACAGCTCCAACGCATCCATGTCCTTAGAGTAAGGGAAGTACACGTTGAACGGGTCTTCAGGGTCGTAATCCTCAGGTACTCCGAAGCCGCCCTCCCAGTCTTCAGGATTCATGCCGTGATCGAGGAGGTCGTTGGTGTAGTCGTAGATGAGACCTTGCCCCATTGTGTCCATGATCGGAATGTACGCTTCAGATGGTTGGTCGCGGAAGGCTAGGCGGCTGTCCGTTGGCATGAAGCTATCCCTCGGATTCATCTTCGCTTCATGGTAGATTTCCATGAGGTGCGCTGTTCGCTCGGGAAGGAAAGCGTGTAGCTGTTCCAGGTACTCAGCCCGCACTTCGGGACGCTCCGCAAAGATGAATCCTGTGATTACCTGGGCGCACCGCTCCTCGAAAGTGGCGACTAAATCCTCAGGATTCTCGATCTCGGACAGTCGCGCATTCGCTACTGCCTTAGGAGTCTGTCGCTCTATGTGCGATTCGCGCTCCTCTTTGTAAGCCAGTGAATACTCACCCTCAGTGAACCCGTCTCTGCTCTTGGCAGTGGCTAACGAGTACCCCTCACTGGTGAATCCTTTACCGCTCAACTTATTCGCCACAGTGTCTCCATCCTCAACGATCACGGCGTAGTCGGGGAGCTTTCGCCCTTCCGTCAAACCATCATCCATAAAGGAGTTTCGTAGCTTAACACCATTGCCATCCATCTCTTGAATCGTTGCATCCCTTACACCTTTGTCGCTAAGGATGCTCTCGTCCAGTAACCCGCCGCGAATACCTTTGTCGGCAAGCAAACTGCCGCCTTCCAGTGCATCCCTAATCCCCTTCTGACCTGCGATCAGGTCTTCCAGGTAGGACTTCCGAACCCCCTTCATAGCCAAGAGGTTTTGCATTAGAAGGGAATCCCTCAATCCTTTCGTGCCAAGCATTTCTCCTTCTATTGAAGAATCCCGTAGACCTTTGCCGCCGATAATCTCGACATCTAGGAACGAGTCTCGAACTCCTTTACTCCCTAACAAGTTATCGTGAAGCTCAGACGTTCTCTCGCCCTTTCTGCCGTACAGACTATCGTGGAGGTGTGAATCCCTCTCCCCTTTATCTGCAAAGCCTGAGAGGTGAAGTTCTGACAGTCTCACGCCCTTACCCGCAAGAAGGTTTTCCTCCATGGTTCCGTACTGCGGCTTAATAGCCATAAGCAGTTCTTCCAGGTTGCCTTTCTGCGGCTTGATCGCAAGAAGCTCCTCCTCGATATACCCTTGTTGGGGCTTGTCGGCTTGAAGTTCTTCATCGACATGTCCGTACTTGATAGGCAGACCGCCAATGGATTCGATAGGAACATCTGCATACTTAACCTTCGTGCCGCCGACAGGGTACTCGTCAAGGAACCCATATTGTGGTTTGACTGCAACCAACTGGTCTCCGACAGTACCGTACTTGTAAACGACCCCTTGAGTATCTTGGTTCACCCAAGAGTCTTTCGTGTTCTTATCAGCGTCAACCGTCCAGTGCAGTTCGGAGTCCTTGACGTTCTTTTGGGCAAGGAGGTCTCCATTGATAAACGAATCCTTGACATTCTTGAAAGCTGTCAGGTCTTCATCAATGCGAGATTCTTTCCCTAGCTTCACCGCGAATATTTCTTCCCCCGTAACGGAGTCCTTCGTATTCTTGAAGGAGGTTACCATGCCATCATCTAGCACAGAGTCCTTGACGTTTTTGAAAGCGTCCAGTATTTCCTCCATATTCCCGTACTGCGGCTTGATTCCGACAAGGTGATCTTCGATGAGAGATGATTTTGCCGACTTGATGGCAACAACCGTCTGCTCCATCAGAGAATCCTTAGCCAACTTGTCAGCAAATGGAGTCTCATCGTCCAGGGTAGAAACCCTCAGCTTAACCACATTGTCGATTCCTTCATGAAGGTGGAAGTCTTTAGGTTGCTTTATAGCAAGGTCAACCTCAATCAGCTCTACTGAGTCAGGTAGTTTGTCAGAAATGATCTGAAGCTCAAGCTCCCCGATCTTGAATTGATCGGCGTACTCCATGCTGTCGTACAATTCCGAAATACGATCAGGTAGGACACCGAACAAATGGCTGTCGTCAAGTAAAGACTTACGTGGTTCAAATGACCCGAAGACGGTATCATCATCCACTTTGCCCAACCGATAAGTGTTGTGAGCGAATAGCCCTTCCTCGATCTCCGATTGCCTGAACTCCTTGTGACCAAGTGTGTACTCCTCACTGATATAGGTTTGCCGCAGATCAGGGGAGCCAAGCGTGTACTCCTCGCTGATATAGGTTTGCCGTAGGTTAAGAGAACCTAAGGTATACTCGTCACTGGTGAAGGTCTCCCTCAGATTAGGCGTGGCAAGGGAGTATTCGATGTCAACTACCCCTGGTCGTACTATCTTGGTTCCAATGGAGTACTCATCGTCGATTAAGGTATCTCTCTGCTTCGCAGTACCTAGGGTGTATTCTTCACTTAGGTACGTCTGACGAATGACCGCTGAACCTATTGAGTACTCCTCGTTGATATGGAGTTCCCGAGCTTTAGCCGAACCGATGGAATACTCGTCATCAATCACAAGCTCCCTCATCTTTGCTGTGCCCAATGTGTACTCATTGACGGTCTCACCAACACGAGGAGCCGCACTTCCCAGGCTGTAGTCGAGGTCTGTGGTGCCGTACCTCTCCGTAACACCCTCCTTGCGATTATCCTCAACGAACCCGCCGCGCTCACCCTTAGCTCCTTCCAAGCCCTCGCTAATACCCCCGTGGAGTTCCTTAAACCTAACCCCTAACAAATCTTCAGGTGGCTCATAGTGCCCTTGGTCTGCTTTGAGAAGTCCAATCGGGTTATCGAAGTTGAGTACCACTGGCTTATGCTCCCAGTCAGCGTAGGTTACTTCAATGGTTTCACCACGATGATCGAGCTTAACGCCTTCCGTGTGATCGGACACGTTCTCACCCTGCTTAATTCCTTTGCGGGCTTCTGAAGTCTCAATGTCGATGGTTCCATTCTTCTCGCCTTTATCCGCTAGGGAGTATTCAACGTCTACAGTAGAACCTTTGCCATCTCCGTCCTTTCTTGCTTCAGAGGTCTCAATATCAACGGTTCCTTCCTTCAGCTCTTGCATACCTTCCTGGCTGAAAGTGATTAAGCCATTCTTGCCTTCCTCACCCGCTGAAAGGATTCCGACCTCGATCAAGGCATCAATACGCTCACGGACACCGACCAAGAAATCCTCGCTGATATAGGCTTCACTTGACTGGTTGTATACCGCATCAATCATCAGCTCTAAGACAATGGCGGG
Source organism: Paenibacillus sp. QJM3NY_38 (assembly GCF_056173265.1). NCBI lineage: Bacteria > Bacillati > Bacillota > Bacilli > Caryophanales > Paenibacillaceae > Paenibacillus > Paenibacillus sp. QJM3NY_38. The sequence continues at coordinate 2,630,990 of NZ_CM149665.1, read as the reverse complement.
TCTGTCAAGAAGCTCCCCTGCAATCAATGAATCCTCAAGGTGACCAGGATAAATCTTATTCCCGAGCCAACCCCCGTCATTCATTAGCTCCTTCAGCTTGTCGTCCATGTAAACCATCTGTTTCTGAGTCATGTTCTTCAATGACTCCCACAGATGCTCTACGGTGAGCTTTTTACTACCCTTCAGCGCAACGTACATCTCATCGTCAAGGAATAGGCTCTTGTGCCCTTTGAAGGCTTTGAAAAGCGTGTCCTCCATAAGGGTCTGCTTACCCACTTCCCGATCTGCCCTTATGCTTTCAGGTAGCCACAGATCGTGAGAACTGTCCCTAACAGCTTTGGTAATGTCCGTATAGATGGTTGCATCGAAGGTGGAAGGTCTATCTGCCCCCTCCTCAACTTTAGGGACAAGGAGTTCACGAGGAGCTGTCTTGCTCATGTAGAACTTGTCTTCGATTAACGCTTCAAACTCGTCTACCCTTCGTCCTTCCGCGTACTCTCTGACTACGTGGGCGGCTTCCGTGAATACCCTGGATGCTTCAGGCTTACTTCTTTCAACGTAACCAAGCTCCACGCTATCTCGGATGGCTTCAGGCTTATCACGCAGTATACTGCCGAACTCCATGTAGTCACGAGAAGCTAGGATTTGCTTGTCGGTATCCTCAACCAATCCCATAACGACAATGATTCGCTGTCCTCTGATCTGTTTGGTTATGTCTTCGATCTGCCCAAGTTCGTAGATGTCACGGGTCGCCCAAGGGAACTCCCTTTCGATATAACCAGGGTTGTCGTCGATAATTCTGTGTGCCCAAGGGAACTCGTAGTTTATGCGCCAGTCTTCTTTCCAAATATCACGCTGAGCGTGGTACCTGTCGTAGTTGATGACCCAAGGCTTACTTTGAATCTCCCTCGTCGCCAACAGGTAATCTCGGTTGATTACCCAAGGTTTGCTTTGGATCTCCCTTCTAGCCAACAGAGGATGGTACATGTAATCTGACGGTCTCTCGATTGGAGACCTCCTGTACCTAACCCGCTTAGCCCAGTAGTGATCGTTGTCCACGGACGTGTCCTTAATGAAGTCCCTGTCTGATCTTAGGGTATCGTGGATTAGTGAAGGGAACTGTCGCGTCTTCATCTTTGCAAGGATTGACGGTCTCATAACCAAGCCGCCGAAGTCGTCCACACGGTACCCCAACTGGTGAGCGTACTGCACCACACCACCGAAATCACTGTTACGAATGGATTTATCCAGTTTAGCCAGTTGACCACCGAAGACACTGCTACGATCACCCTGACCTAAGGCTTGGACATCCAACCCCCTCGTATGGTTGAGGTTAGCTAGGATTGCATCGTTCATGATCGTCATGTACTTCTCTTGCAGAGTCTTTAACGAAACCCCTTCCTGCATAGGGTCTTCCGTCACGGCTTGGTGCTTGTACTCCCTTACCGCCGCATCCATGGTTTCCACGTTTGTATCACGGGAATTTTCCGACTTCAGGAGAACCGAATAAACCAAGTCAAGTTCACGTTTGGACATTTTAACTGCCTGGACATCCTCGTGAATGGACGTGCTCTTTAGATAAGTCCTAACCGAGTCGATTACTCTGTCGATCACGGTATCACGTTCGTTATCCATAACAGCACCATCAAGCACAAGCTTATCAGTGAGCATCGAAGCGACCCTATGAGCTTCACCCATGATCTCCTTGTGGGTGCTCATCTGATTCTCCCTTGCTGACTCGATAATTCGGTCTACGATCATACCGAAAACGTCCGTCCGATCAGCTTCCTCCGCATAGTCCATAATCGCCCCAAATTCATTGAATCTGAATCCGATCTTACTAGGGCTGATCTTATCAAGGTTCTTCAGCAGGTTTCGGGTTACCGCAAGATTCTTAAAAATGCGGAGTTCTTTATCATTATCAACCCGCCATCCCCAGTCAGTTCCCTCATGAAGGTCTGCTTCTCGAATTTCCTGCAAGCGTTTAGCTGTAGGTTTATCCTCGATTAGACCTCCATCCCGCAGAGTATCAATACTACCCTCAAACATCTCAGAGCCGGTGCTTTCGGAAAACTTCTTCTGCATCAGCTTGATTCCTTCAGCGATCTCACCGTGAACGGTTTGGGTCTTATCGCCAAGTTCAGCTTCACCAACCTGACCTGTCTTAACGGTCTGACCTTTGGAAAGAACCACGAACTCCTCAATTCCACTGAAGTCTTCTTTAATGGCTTCGATCAGGTTTTCATTGACCGAACCATGAATCAGATTACTGGCAATGTAGAAGTCAAGCATGAGGATACTTGGGTATCGGCTGTAAGGGATGTAAACGAACTTGTAGTCAAGAGGTCGGTTGCCGCTTGCTCCGATCATGAACAGGTACCCCTGTGACGTTTTAACAGTATCTACTACCCTGAAAAAATAGTCGTTCGTTGTGAGCACTCAGACACCCCCTTTAATTAAAAAAGGGAACTCCTGAGTGGAGTCAGGGTTCCCTCTACTGAATCTATACGATTCAGATTTTAAGCTGTTTATACTGGGTAGCGAACCTCTTTCAAGATCGCAACACCCATCCGTTGGTTCGCAGACAGGTTCATGAACGTTTGCTGAGTGTCCGTATCGAAGTAGCGGTACACCTCTTGGTTCCAAGGCTTGCCTTCAACGTCGATGATAAGCTCATCGAGGTGCAGGATGTTGTGCTTGGTAACAGCAATGCAGTTGTCGAACTGACCACGGTAGCCCTCGTATGGATGCACCACGTAGATCGGAGACAAGTGGTATTTGGAAGTCCACTTGGATGCTTGGAAACCTTGAGGTTCCAGTTCCAACCCAGTGTCACCCAGTTCAGGGTCTAAGTAGGCTTTACCTACAGGTGGTGCTTGCGTGATGAACGATGGGTAGTGACGTTGGAACTCAATACCCGATTTCGTCTTCAGCATTTGCAGGGTGTTGTTACCTGCCGAGGTGTACTGACCGAAGTAGTACGTATTGGTCGCCGCAATTTGTGCAATGTCAGGCTCCTCGATCACAGCACCCGCCGTGAGCATTACGTTTCCGTCCACATCGTTCAGGTTGTACTTGAACGGTTTCAGGGCACCAACGTACAGGAAGGACTTCTTGTAGTCCAAGAAGTTCACCGCAGGGTCGGCTACAAGAACGATAGCCAAGCGGTTATTCATGACGTTGATGTACATGTACACAGGCTTCTCTTTGTTTCGGTCAGTTGGCGTGTAGTCTTCCAACGCCCACTGGTACAGCACTGGGTGACCAGTCAGCTTAAACGTAGGAACTGTAGCCACAGGAAGTGATGCAGGTTCTTCACCCTCAAGACCTTCGAGCAACTGAACTGTCAGCGTACTGTGCTCCTCATACCCAGGCGTAGGGGTGATTACACGAGGTACCAGTGCATGGTTGATGAACTGCACATAGAACTTCTTCGTGATCGGAGTAGCTTGGGTACCAATTGTGATGACACCGCGAAGAATCAGTTTAGAAATACGATCTTCGGTGTCCTTCTCCTCGTAGAATACTTCCCAAAGGTTCTGCTCAGCAGTCTCTCCCGCCGTTGCCTCAAACGGATAGGATTCGATTCCTGTGATTTCCTCCTTCAGCTTGTTCAGAAGGTCTTGAGAAGTAGTAATTGTCTCAACGTACTTGAAGTTTGCCATTGAGTGAATCCCTCCTATTTAATCTCTTTCAAGATTGCGATTGTCACTAAGTAAGGTGCAGGGGATTGTTTGAAGAAGTTCATCGGAGACTTGATACTGAAGAACTTGTACACCTCAATCCAATTACCCGCCGCAGGGTTGTCCGTGTCTTTCGGAATCTCTGTGTCAACGATAAGCTCGTCCAGGTTCACGAGGTTTTGGTCGTAGATAGCAACCACACCATCCATATAACCGCGATACCCCTCTGCTTGGTGAACTAAGTACACAGGACTCGCGTGGTACTTTCCAGTCCATAAGGACTTTTGGAAACCGTCCTTGTCGAGTATTAGTTTAGACAGTTCCTTGGGAATCGTCCCTACCTGCGGGTAGTTTGGCAACTGTGTGATGAACGCAGGGTAGTGGGCTTGGTACAAGACATTACCTCGCGTCCGAAGCAAGGATACAGAGTCCATACCGTTGGAAGTATACTCCCCGTACTGGGCGTACTTAGAAGGGTTAAGCTCCGTAAGGATGTCGGATTTTGTGTACCCTGTAAGTTCGTTCTTTAGGTCTCCCATCCCCACCGTCAATCCAAAGTTACCCGCATGATCGAACTCATTGAATGGTACGATCTTACCGAAGTAACCGAAGCTACGGTAATACCCGTGGATGTTCGGGGAAGGGTCTCCCTCAATGACTACCGCGAACCTGTCGTTGTTAACAGAGACGTGGTAAGCAACCAAGTAGTCAGGTCTACGCTTCTTATTAGGCAACCACGATACTGTGGAGTTTCGTCCGTAGAAGAAATGGGACGGTGGGCTAATCAACTCTGTTACCCCATCGTAGTCCTTATCCCAAACGATTGTCTGTGGGTTGTACAGCTTTTCCGCTTCAGGGTCGTTCCACTGCCGATACATGGCTTCTGCCGCTGTTTGGTTAATGACTGTAGGCGTTAACCCAGGCTTCACCGTTTTAGGGTCACAGATTCCATCGTATGTTGCTGATGGAGTACCCTCACTTAACGTACCCACGAAACCTACCCCGTGCTGACAATCGAAGTAATTGTAGTCGCCGCCCGCGAAGTTCTGTGGTTGGGTGAACATGATGTAGTAATCACGTACAGGGATGCCACTAGGAACGTCAGGTGTCGCTTTCAACACAACCTTAGGAGTTGTGAAGTTGGTAGGTTCAGCAATGTAGTAACGCTCTGTGAACGTGTACTTAGTTGCAAGAACTGGTTCGGTAATGTAGTACCTTGTGTATCCGTCCGAGTAGTATTGCTTGTACTCGACTCGTAACTTGTACCCCGACTTATTAAGAGCATAAGCCCAGTCTCCTGGCATTTCAGTCAGAAGCTCGAACTCATTCCAGTCGGTGTTCTCGACTTTCTTACCGTCCTTCTCCGTGTGAATCTGTTTCACGAAGTACGCTCTGTAACCGATGGCTGAAGTATCGTCAGGAATCATAACAACCAAAGCACCAGGGATTGGGATGGTCACGGTTTCTCCACTTGCGTTTGTGTAGGTGTGCTCTGTGACCTTAATCTTCTTCCCAGTAGCTCCGTTCCCTAACATAACCTCATTAAGGAATCCGTCAATATCCATAAGCTCCCTACTGTTCTCCTGAGCTGTAATGGATTGAAGGTTACTCGCCAACTTCAGTACATCATACGATTTACCATCAGTATGCTTGTACTTACCCTGGACAGCCGCACGGGTCATTTCCTTGTAGGTAACCCAAATGTCCGACATGGACTGGTATACCTTCTCCCACCTGTTAGGTACTGTACCCCCAGTAGCCGTAGGGATTTCTGCTCCGACCACCGCATCAGCAAGATTAAAGATGATTTCCTGTGCTTCACTCTCTCCCGTTACGAATCCGCTAAACTTCGTCAATGGAATGGTCTGTGCCATTGTCTCCCTCCTTATCTCAAGAATTTGATGTTGTACCATACCGACTTCGCTTCAGGTACCACATTTACGAAGTCGAACTTGATCTGAGTCCCCGCCGCGATTGGGTACACAATACCGAAGCTGTTACCCATCGAAACGGACTCAGGAAGCTCTTTCGTAAAAATCGTCTGACACACCTTCTCGGTACCAATGGTTAATTCCCAGTAGTCTCCTACGCAGTACTGACTCGCCGCGAAAGCGATAGACAGGAACTCCGTATCGTAAGGAAGTGTGAAAGTGTCTGATTTAGTGGTTTGTGCGGCAGGGATGTCCAACATCTGACCCCTAATAAAAGGGATGGTCTTCTTACTAAAGTGTGGGTATGGCAACTCGCGTACTTTGTCGATCACGCCGCCCGCGACATAAACAATATTGAATGCCATTTGTCCACCCCCTAATTTCTATATACGATTCACGCTTGTTCCAGTTAAGCGTCCTTCATCATCATAGTTTAGACCGATGTGGTAAGTGAGTACCGACTCGCCGCTTGCATCGAAAGTCCTCGAAGTCACTTGCGTCAAGCGAAAGTACTTATAATAGGAATAATCAGGATGCGTGTATCCAACTCCCGCAGGAAATCCCGTGTCATCTTCGGAGCCAAACTTCATCCAAATTGAAACCCTCCACGTCGATTCATAAATCATATCCGCGCCCGTTACTCTATCGGCATCCATCGGATGCTCCCTAAAAAGAGTAACAGAAGGCTCCCCTTCAAGAGGGTTGCCTTCTATGTTGTGGATACTGGTATACTTACGAATCTCACGGTGGATAAGGTCTAACACGGGAAAGACGATATTATCGTTAACAATGCCCGCCATTAAGCCATAACCCCCTTCTTCGACCACATAAGGTCAATTACTTGAAGCATTCCCGCGTCAACGGAGAAGCTTGTTCTGATTCCTTTAATAGTATAGACGGAACGAGTCGTGGTGGTCTTATCTGTCACGAGCACACTGTCTAACACATCGAGCGCAGGATTTGCAGGGATCGAGACTTGGAGAGTTCGGCACATTCGCTTCATATCGAAGAACGCCTTTTCTGCTACCGTTCTCTTTGCCTGTTTTGTCTTTGCCCAAGGGACAGAGATAACCATTGTTCTGATCTCGCCCTTCAACTCAAGAAGGATTTCCTTATCAATGAACTGCCCAGGTTTTCCATCCGAGTCAATGACTACGATGTGACTTCTTCCCCGCGACCAGTCAATTGACTTGGTGATCGAGATGAGGTTATCGTTCTCGGAGAACTCGCCTACAACTGGTTTGTCGTAGTTAATTCTCTCAAGTCTATATGTCCCGTATCTGTCGCAGTAACTTCGGTACGGAAGTTCTCCGATTACTTCCGAGACAGCTTCAGATACTTTAGTGGAATATTGCTCGAAGGTCTTCCCGTACTCCTCAACAAACGGATTGAGCCATCCATTAGGAGTCAGGATTGAATCTGCGTCCTTGACCTCGAACTCCCCTTCCTTATCGGCAATCGGAACAATGACCCTACCTGTTTTCTGATCGACCTCTACAAGGTAGGTCTCGTCGATCACGTAGTCAGGATATGACAAGTCTTCACTTGTCGCCCGCCACCCGATCAGACCTGCGTGTTTAATGAGGTCAAGAGCTACCGTGGATTTAACCCAAGCGGGCTTTTCAAATTCCGTAGGCTGTTCTACCGTAGGTGCAGGAGTCGGTGTTGTAGCCGTACTCTCCCAAGCACTTGGGTTTGCCAGTATGTCTTGGTAGTAAGACCATACCTTGTCCACCCAGTTGTCCCTGTCTCCACTCCATGTCATAGGGGCAATGTCACCACCATCGTGGAAGTAGAGAACATCAGCCTTGGAAGAAACTTTCTTCCCTTTGGATGCTAGAGCTTTGGACATACGTTCGGCACCCCGCTTCATCTGCTCCTGAATACCTTTGTATTTAGGGTCACAGTACCCTGCGCTGTAACATCCGTACCCCAGGATGAAGCTACCGTTTTCTTCCTTACCCATGCCCGCTGTTCCCATTACCGTCTCATGCCTACAGATAGCAAGCAGGAACTTGTAATCAGGAATGCTGTAAGCCGCCGCCTGTGTCTGTGCCGCTTGAATGATTTCTGTCTTCCTGTCGCCGCCTGTAGCCGCAGGTACAGGGTCAGGCACGTTGTCTACATGATCGACCTCAGGGTACGCCTTCTTCTCCGTGATGACCTTCTCGATTGCCCTCTTGTACATGTCCCGAGCCGTGATCTCTAGGGTGGACTCTCCATTCATGTCAACCTTGTCAATCAGCCCCGTGAACATCCTAATCAGATGTTGACCATACCCCATGTAAATGCGGATCGGTGTATTCTCACTAAGGACACCAATATGGAACCCGTTGGCGAAGTACGACCACGGTGACACCATACCTGCTGTCTCAGGGAAATAAGCAGGGTTGTAATCAGGTGAGAAGAATCCTCTCGGGTTAGAAACTGAAAGTCTTGCTTCCCTTGCTTCTGCTTCATACTGGTCATCGACCTCACAGCTAATGATGTTCGGAAGCACCTGTGTATCCATATAAACGAAGGAGCCGACCTGCAAGTACTCCGAGTTAGTAACTGTGTTACTGATGAAATCCTGATACTCGATCTCCTCCCAGGTTCCCTTGGAAGGGTCAATCTCAGCTTCAGCATCGTCCTCTTTAGGTGGGGTTGGTAGGAACTCCTGGATTCGGATGTAGTCGATTGCGAACTTCTTTACGGTAGGTGGTGCAGGGGGTCCGATTCCACCTGGTACTGGTGGTGTAACCATCTCCCCACCGTAGACGACCTGGACTTTGATCTTCTTGGTTCCCTCGGGGATGGCGATGTTCTTCAGTTCGGTTACCTTGGTCAAGTCATACTTACCTTCAAACTTGCTGACATAGCCATACGCCTTGTCGTCCATGAGGATTGAGACCTCATCACCAGTCATCATTCCAGTGAAGTTAGTTCCAAAACCGATACTAAACAACCCTGCGGTTGGCATATTCAGTTTAGTAACATCAATCTCAAACTCTACCGTGGCAGAGCTGACACCGAACGTGTAAACCAACTTACCCCCCGAGTCGTACATCGTCCAACCTGAATCAACAGCGGCAAAGCTTCTGAAGTTCCAACCAAGGGTGTAGATGTCCTTCTCGTACCAGTTGCGTTTATCGAAGTTCTCACTGAGCTTAACCTCTCCTGGATAACCACTCACAAACCCCTCGTCAACTGTTGATTTACCTAATGTCTCGGCATCGGAGTAAAGCTTGCGCTCCTTCTTTAGATAGGCTCTAGGATCAACCGCCTTACCTCCCTCACCTGTTCGAGTGTCTTGGTTAACTCCCTCCCAAACCTCAAAGTGAAGGTGACGACCTTTACCTGCGGCTCTCTCCGCTTCCGATACTCGGTGACCGTTCGTGTAAACTGCGCCCGTATTCCCAAGCTTACCGATGACCTGCCCCTTAGAAACGATGTCATCTAAGGAGACGTTGATCTCGCTAAGGTGGAAGTACTTGGTCATTACTCCACCCGCATGTTTGATGTTAACAGTGTTGCCGCCGCCCTCAGTTCTGCTTCGGGTAATGTTAACAACCTTCCCTGCCCACGCCGCCAAGATCGGAGTCCCGATGTCATCCCACAAGTCAATCCCTTTGTGAGTCCGACCGCCCGAACGAGCCGCACCGAAGTTATCAGTGACCGTAATGGTATCAAACGTCTTGCCTTGTACAGGGAAGGTGATGTCGTCTCCATTGGCAGATGTTTCACCGTCATACACACCATCCGTGGATTCCGCGACCCATACCTTCTTGACGGATGTGATCTCCTCAACCTCTGTGGTGATATAGCGGAACTCCTCTGTCCGTCCAGGGATGAACGCAAGTCTATCGACCTCAACTCTTACATTGGGCAAAGCCCTCTCTCCGAGCTTTAGTCGTTGAGAGAGGACTCTTAGAACCTCATCTGAAATTGGAATCATTGTGCATCCCCCTTATTTGAATCTCTCAAGTGTCCACTTTCTGAATCTGCTCAAGAAGGTTACTGCTTCAGCACGGGTCATGGCGGTATCTCCCAAGAACCATGTAGTAGGCTCTTGATTTCCGTTCACGGGTCTGCCCATATTCGTCAGAACTGCGGCACCGTCTAAGGTCTTGACTACGTTGAATCCCGCAATCAAGGGATCGCCGTTGGAGAAGGTCTCGTCTTCCATCTCCGAAACAGACTGCTTCCACCAGTTGTTCGCTGAGGATTCGACACGCTCGTCCTTGCTTTGGTAGTAGTAAGCAGATGCTCTACCAACATCCTGGAAACGTTCGCTCTCGCCCTTCTTGTAGTAAACCTTCACCTCATCTCCCTCGTTCAGAGGGTAGTTAAACACAATAGTGTGGTTGTCGATCTCCGTAACAACAGGTGCATACTTAGCAACACCGTTCACCTTAACGGCAAGCTTATTCTTGCCCGCAGGGAAGTTACCGTTGAGTCGGAATACCCTCTGACCATTGAAGGCAATAATGGTTTGGTCAATACCTTTAGTAGGGGCTTCCATGTCAGTGAACCTAGCGTACAGAACCTTACGGAGCTTGTTGATTAGGTGGAATGCTTCTCCCCTCGTAATGATTGAGTTAGGGAAGAAACGGTTGTTGTATGTTGGATTGTCCGTTGTTGCCTTAACGCTCTGACTCATCATCTTGTACACGCCGTTCTCGTAAATCCAGTAATTGAACTTACAGGTCACCCCGTTGAGGTTGAACGGCAGGAACAACGAACCACCTGGGCTGACGCAGTAAACGTCCGTTCGGTACCCGATAGCCTTTGTCGCAATGTCAGTAACGGCATCTACGTTACCTGCCGACTGTTGCCAAACCTGTTTAGGGATACTGAGCCTACGGAGCGGCTGACCTCCTGCATACAGGTACTCCTGGTGCTTACGGCTGTAAGGGTCATAGAAGTAAACATCATTCTTTGGAATGACTGTTCTAGGGAGATCGCCCAACCAAGACACAGGAGGTCTTTTCCAGTCCTCGTCCAGGAGGGGTACTCCATAGCTACAGAACGCAACGATCTGACCGCTTTTGCACCCCGTGTAAAGCTCGACATCCGTACCGCCTGATGAGTTATCTGCGGCAGATTTGTATATGGTCTGAACTCCATCAATGAACACAAACAAGGGATTACCCTCGGACGGTGTAATTTTCTTGGAGAGTTTGAACTTAGACTGGTCGGTAGTCGCCTTAATCTCCTCAAAGATGAAAGGCTTACCGCTCTCAAATTGGTTGTATGTCATCCCGTCAACAAAGGCATTACCATCTTCGAGATACATGTTCGTGGCTTCCATTACATCGTTGTAGAACCAGTCACCTTCATTCACATCAACCCATTTTCGCATTGAAAGCACCTCCTCACTTTAGATTAGACAGAAAAGGAGTAGGTCGCCCTACTCCCTGATGATTCGCTCTAGTAGCCTTTTGGTTCTCATGAGGAATGTCACGAACTCAGCTCTCGTCATGAAGTCCTCGGGTCTGAAGTACAGAACAGGGGTTCCGTCAAGTTCAGTAACTACGACAATACCGAGGTTAGCCATGTCCTCAATCGCCGTTCTAGCCCAGTGGTCTTTACCTTCAGTAGTCTCAAGGTCTTGGAACTGCACAACGCTAGTGGCATCGTAGCCGTCCTTCTTGATTAGTGTCATGGTCAGCTCGACCTTGTAACCCTTCTGATCTATGTTAGGGTCTCCCTGATGATAGAACACTGGGTCAGACTTGATTGACTCAACCACCCCGTAGTAGATGTTACCTCGCTCATCATAGAACTTATGAGTCCAACCCACGTACATAGAGTAGTCGCGGTACGATTCCTTGTCCTTGAACAACATGTTGAGGATTGCCTTGTAGGACGACACCCCCATCTGATGGAAGTGCGAGGGAGCATTGATGATCTTGATTTCCTTGACCTGGGGTTGAGGAGAAGGTGTGGAGTAAGGCTCGATGATCCGAGCCTTTACTTCCACGAACTCCATCCCAGTGTCAACGAACAGCTTACGCTTGTACTTATCATTAGCTGAGCCGAACGGGTCACGTTGGGACATTCAGTTTACCTCCTTACAGTCCTTTATAGTTACTGCCCATGTTCGCCTTAACATCATTAGCGAACTGGTTGACGAGACCACTGTTGTTCTTCTTGAGTGTCTTCTCAAGAGCAGAGGTCATTTTCTCAACGTCCTTGGTATCGCCTGTCATGTTGTCGATGTTTACATGAACAGTGACGTTACCCGCCCCCACCATAACGCTCTTGTGGGTGTTGTTCTTAGTCATGTAGTCGAAGTAATCCATGACCTTGAGACCACTTGGCAGGTTGAAGGTCGATTGAGATTGTGAGGTGTTCTTGTTGATCTCAGCAAGGTTCTTAGACTGCTCAACGCCGATGGACTGAAGCTGTTTGAAGATCGTCATGTACTCATCGGAGTTAGGGTTGAATCCCCCAGTTTTCAGGAGAGTATCCCATTCAGTCTTGAACCCTTCCAACTGGGCATTCACGTCAGCTACTCTTGCCTTCTCAAGTGCCTTGACTTCAGGGGCATCGTCCTTCCCGCCGTTAGCCGCCAGGAGATCGTACATCCTTTTGTCGTAGTCCATTTGAGTAAGGTCGAGCTGATCGGTCATCTTACGTTGGAGTTCGTCGATAGCAGAGTTCTTGACACCATCAATCTCAAGCTCTGTTTGAGCCTTCTGTGACTTCAGGTTATCAAGCTCAGCGCCCACCTTGTCCTTCTCATCGCCATCAGCCATCAGGTCGTAAGTCTCCTGTAGCTTCTTGATCGCTTCATCGAAGAACTTCAGGTTTTCTCTGAGGTACTGCTCCATGAGATCACGCATTTGCTTAGAGTCCTCACGAACACCGCTGATGAGAAGTCGGGAACGGTTGATTTGGTAAGTAGACTCGTTATGAGTCACGCCCTTGTTCATCTCACCACTGATCTTAGCCATCAGAGCGTCCAGGCTCTCATAGTCGAGAGTTTGGTTAGCACCGTCAGTTGCAGGGTCAAGCAATCCGTCCTTGTTGGTGTCAAGAGGATGGTACTTGTTCTGCTCCTCCAACTTCTTGTTAAGCTCCATTTGGGCTTCAACCTTGGCTTCAGTTGCTTCCTGCTCGTAGTTGTACTTACTTGCAAGGGTTTCTTCGACGTACTTCCCGTCACCGTCACCTACAGCCTTGAAGCCTTCCCAGTAGTCGCCCCAAGAAGGTGCATTACCGCCGAGCATATTACTCACTCCGCTGAAGGCACCGTCCCAAATAAGGTTAGCCCCTTTCCACCAAGCACCCAAGCCCGAGGATTCCTCCCAGTCTCGGAAGTTGTTGGCAAGCCCTTCCTTATTCTCAGCTCGGATACCCTTCTTCTCAGAGTCAGTCATCCCCATTGCAGTCAGTGGGTCGAGAGCCGCCATCAGAACGTCTGCCCCCGCCAACGCCGCTCCCAGGTACGGGATTGCTTTCAGCGGTCTTGCAAGCTTCAGTCCTTTAGAGAGCGTCTTACCAACGCCACTAATCTTACCGAGGATTCCTTTACCTCCCTTAGCCGCATCAGCCACGTTATCAGCCGCTCCTGCCGCCGCTCTACCTCTACGGACATCCCCTTCAGTAAGCGGGTTTCCGTTACGGTCGGTCATAGGTCTACCGTTTGCATCACGGGCAGGGATACTGTCTCTAGCCATGTCGATCTCAGACTGACGGATAACATTTCCGTTAGGGTCACGGAGGATATCACCGTTATTGTCCCGAGCAGGGGCTTTCTTGTTGAACAGAGAACCCAGGCTCTTAGTTTGGAACACGTCCTTGATCTTAGTGAACACACCTCGCTTGCCGCCACCGTTAGGAAGCAGGTCTTTTGCCAAGAGACCCATCATGGCGTACTCAGCAAGACCCATACCAGTCTGACTCGCGGCACCTGCGGCACCTACACCCATTTCGTTTACCCCGAGGGCACCCGTGAGGTGGGCACGTTCAAGCTCCTTCATCTTGTTGACATACTTGGTAGCGTCCAGGGTTCCCTCTCTGAAGGAGTCGTTGAGCTTGTCAACTTCTCTTTTCAGCTTCGAGATGTCATCGTCCGACATTCCTGCTTCCTTACCGATCTTATTGATCTCCGCATCGTATCGGGAAGCATCGACCGCCCCCGACTGGAACTCACGGTTCAAGAAGTTCAGGTTGTTTCTCAGTTGTGTCGAATCCATACCCATGTCATCCATTGCCAACGTCAGTGCCTTAGCACGGTTTTGGAGCTGAGTCATTGCCTGACCGTTTTCACCAAGCTCAGTGCTCAGGGCTTCAAGACTACGTTTCGTCTTAGCGTCCTGCTCATCAAGGGAACCAAGCTCCTTACGAAGCTGTTCAACCTCTTTGCTCTTGGCTTTAGCAGTGTTGTCTGCTTGGTCACGCTCAGCGGCATGGAAGGAAGCGGCTGTGGTATCCCCATCAGCGACAGCCTTCTGATAGAGTTCTTGGTGCTGATATCGTTTAGCTTGCAGTCCGAGAACTTCACCCTCCTTCTCCACGATCTTGGTGTTCACTTCAGCACGGCGGGAGTTACGAGCTTCCGCACGGCTTTGATGCTGTGCCATCTCCTCTTGGATACCGATCCGTCTAAGGTTCTCCATCCGAGCGTTTTCGTTAAGAGCCATACCGTAGCTCTCAATCTTACCCGCATGTTTCTTCTTATCCGCATTGTCAATAGCATCACTCAGCTTGCCCCACGCGATTCTGACACCCACACCCGCCATGATACGAGCGATAAGACCCATCGTGTCAGCAATACCACCTGCGTTATCCCCGACAATGCGAAGGAACGCTGTGAGGTATGTCGCAAGGTTGGAGAACTCACCTTTCAGTTCCTCCCAAGCTTCGTAAGTAGCGACCTGCCAGGAGGTTTTAATTTGGCTCTGACGGAATTTCCAAGTGTCCATCATACCTGCACGGATGTACATGGCAGTGTTCTCGTCAGCCCCTTGGATTTGAGCAACATAAGCATCAATAGACTCCTTGACACTCAGCTTGCCATCTCCGTCCTTGTCACTACCTTCTGCATCTCCTGTTACGTGCATTACCTTCTCCATTGTGTGTTGAAGGTCAGCCGTGAACGCGGATACCGCCGCCGCACTACCCATGTGCCATTGAGGGAATAGCTTCTGCCACATTTGGATGCGGGACTCATCGTTCATGGTTGCACTTGTCTCAAGGATACTAGCGAAGATGTCCGAGAAGTCTTTCTGTGAACCGTCCTCGTTGTACGGGTTGAGGTTTCCGTACATCTCAGGGTTCGTAGCCGCCATTGCCGCCAACTCATCTCGACCCTTTTTGGTGTAAGGTTTGTCGAGGATCGCTTTCCAGAATGTACCTGATTCCGCACCCGAACGTGCAGTTGCCTGTACGAACATGGAGGAGTACGCGATGGAGTGAGCGAGTGCAGACTCTTTATCCTGATCGCCCATCGCGTTACGGAACATGGAACCTGCCTTCTGTTGAGTTGCGATAAGGTCTTCGATCTTAGCCTGGGAGATGTTCGCCGCCATAATCATCATGTTAGTGACTTTATTGAGGGCGTAACCACTGATACCCCATTGGGAGGAGATAGCTTCAAAGCCCGTAGCAGTTTTCTCTACGTCTACTTCCTCAATCGAACGAACCTTAGCAACTTCCTTGGCGAAAGCGGTGGCTTCATAAGGGTTGTCGTACCTACGGGAAGCGATGTGGTAAGCCAGTCCCACTTCCTCTTGGTCGATACCGTTAAGCAGGGCAATCATTTGAAGGTCTTTAACGGCACCAGTTTTCATGTACTCGTTAACCTGGGCGGTAGCTGTCTCCACCTCAGTAGCCTTCTGTTGCTCAGACAGTGTGCCGCCGTACTTCTCCTCCAACATATCCATTGCACCTTCGACCAGTACCTCACCCAGTCGGGACATGTTTGGAAGCATTTCGGGAGCTGTCACTTCTTCCCCGTTGACGCTCGTGGTGTAAGTTCCACCCGTTTGCTCAAGGTATTTGATTTGGAAGTTCTGAGTTGCCTTAGCCAGTTGGTAGTCCATTTCCTTAGCTGACTGGAAGGATTCATGCAGGAGCATTGTAGGGTAACCCATAGCCGCACCCGCCGTGATGTAGCGCATCGTGTTAAGCACCGAAGTACCAAACCCTCCAAGCATACTGTTGGATTGTTGGTTACGCTTGTCTTGGACAGGGTTACTCATGTAGTTTCCGAGAATGTCTCCCGATCTCCCCAGGTTTGATCCAATGGAACTGGAAGCTCTCAGGGCGTTCTGCGTGACCATCTGCAAAGCTTCGCTGTGCTTGAACAACTCACCCGTAGCTTTGTCAATGGAACCAGTCAGTGTTCTGAGGTTGCCCTCAGCATCCCGCATCTTCGCTGTCCAGGTATTCGTAGCGTTATTCACGTTCAACTGTGTGATCTCGTAGCCTTTGAGAGCATCTACGGTCTTCAGCACAGCGTTCAGTTGCTCTGTGAATACTGCCTTGTCACCTTTCAGAATGTTGGATTCACCGATCTTCTCGCCGCGCTTCTGCTTCTGAGCTTGCAACGCCTTCAGCTCTCTGTTGGTCTTCATCAGCTCGTCGCGGTACAGTCGCGCTTGTACGATGTCACCATCCGTGATTGCTTTGTCGATCATTTCACCGAGCTTAGCAATCGAGGACACATCTACAAGGTTGTCGAGCTTCAGTGCTTCCAGGTCTCTACGGAGCTTGATGAGCTTCGTTTGGAAGGACTCGTCTGCCGCCAGTGCGTTATATCTACGAGCGATCTCAGCCAGTTGGATGTTCAGGGACTTCATCATAGCCTGTACGTTAGCCGCATCCGTGTCGTTATTGATAGGAGACGCTGTTACAGAACCGATACGAGCTTTGTGTGCATCCAGGTCGGATACCAACTTAGCGTAGTCATCGGAGGACAGCTTACGAAGGTACTTGTCCTTCATCTTATCCATAGCAACCGTTTGGTTGGCATCGTACATTCTGCGATTCAGGTCTACCCCCGCCAACCGATTAGCGACCTTCTCCTCTGCAATGCGCTGAGCTTGCAGTTCGAGAACACGGTTCAGGGCATCCTTAGCAGGGTTCATCCGAGTAGCATCAGTAGCTACCGCATTGATGGCGTTCTGCACCGCTTGAATCTCCGCTTGATCGACCTTACCGATCTGACGAATCTTTTCAAGCTTAGCGTTCAGGACATCCATCTCACGGGACACTCTGTTATCCTTCAGCACGTTATCCCACGATGTAGCGATCTCCTTCACACGGTTCAGGATAGTCGCCATGTCTTCCTTGATAACGGACAGGCTTGAGAAGTCCGTGATTGGGCTTCTTACAAGGTCACCTACCCGACCAAGGTGGTTGGATACTTGAGACTGAAGGGTAGCGTAGTCTTCATTGGACAATTTGTTACGGTACTTGCCTAGGAGCCTGTCAGCCCCCACCCGTTGATTGTCCTCGAACACTCTCAGGCGTTCCTCCATAGCCATCTTGCTATTAGCGAGAGACTGCTGACGAACCATTTCCCTCTTAGCTTCGGATTCAGCTTTCGCTTCGGCTTTGCGCTGTTCCGCTTGAAGTGCGCGGTTATCTCTCACGAGATCAGCGTAGTAGTCCTTGGCTTGACTGAACTTCGTAGGGTCAGAGTACGATCCGTTGATGAGGTCTCCCAAGTGAGCGATCTTATTGATAGGTAGTTGACTGTTCATGAGAAGTCGGTTCATCTTCTCACTAAGCTTGTCAATCTGCCCCTCCATACCGCTGACCTTCGCCATTCTGTCGAACCCTTTGGAGATTACGTCAAGCTCACGGTTCAGCTCACGCATTTCCATCCGAGCGTTGGTGATGTCTTTCTCGTTGATGATGTCGGAGGATGCGAGTCTATTGACCTTAGCCTGTACCTCGTTCAGGTAGTTCTCAAGCATAGTGAACTGTTCAGGGTTCAGCTTGTTAAGGAACTTGGTCTTCATACCCTCAACGTTTAATTGAGTGTCGTACCCGTATTCCCTCAGCTTACCTTTCATCTCAGTCGCATTAGCTTGAGTCGTGGAACCCATGTTCATCTTACGGAACTGTTCCACTGTATATCTCAGAGACAGGGAAGCATCCAGGATTGCATCACGCAGGGTTTGGTAGGGCGACTGATCTCCAACGCGGTGTCCTTGTTGGAATCTGCTGATCGCTTCCTGCACCCGAACCAAGTAATCCTTGTCGAGGAAGTTGTGGAGCTGACCTTTCTGCTCAGTGGTCAGGTCACTATTCTCGAAACGGTTCTTGGTGTTCAGCACCTTAATCTGCGCTTCTCTCTCCCAACGGTTCATCATATCGAACTCGTTGTAACCCTTAGGCATCTTGTCTACCGATAGGTAGCGAGGGTCTACCAAGGAGTTAGAGTTCCTGTATGGGTTCCCTACTAAGGTGAAGTCAGTTGACTCCCCGAATGGGAATGGACGTTGTTGAGCCGCCGCATTCACCGCCGCGCCCGCAGGTGGACGGTACCCGATGCTTTGAGTTACAGGAGGAAGGTTCTTAATTCCGTCAATGGCACCCTTGTAGAATGAGTCCAGGTTCTTGGTCAGTGCTTCGACCATACGGAACTGAACAGTGTCCATCATCTCTCCCACACGTCTCACCATTACGTGAACGCTAGTCAGGTCAGGCTGAATGTCTACCTTACCAAGAGCTTCACCGTATGCAGAGATCGCGGAAGTTGTGTTCTTAGCCACGGAGTTATGGAACATGTTCATGACCTGACGAACGCCCTCTGTCATTACCTGCCCAGTAGCCTTCTCAAGGGATACTCCCACCTTGAACGCCTTCTCCCAATCGGATACTCTATCGAACCCTTCTGCTGTAGCCAGGGCACGTCTTACATCCTTGTGGAGTTGTTTAGGGTTCATGAAGATTGCGTTCGCTCCATCAGCGATACCGCCCACGCCTTCGATCACTTTGTTGGAAGCCATGTGCATCATAGATTGCAGAGCATTCCGCATGTGTGCCATAGGCGCGTCTGCCGCAACGTTGAGTGGAGTTGCTTCAGGCTTCCATGCCGCAATATTTGCCATGACCGCTTCCTCAAGTTTCTTTTGGACGTGGGTGACAGCACCCGAAAGAACCAGTGGCTCCTTAGCATCCAGGAAGGTTACATTGCTGTGAGCGATCATACGGTTCAGCTCAGCACTCAGCTTTCCGTGCATTGCTTCAGTTGTAGCGGCAGTCATTGCGAATGCCCCGAACGCATTGTCTACGGCTTTGGAGAACTCGGTGACCGTCTTCTGAAGCGTGGACTCCATCTCTTGCTTGATACGAGCCTGATCGTCTTTCGTGAAGGAAGCGAAGCCCTTAGCGTTGATTCCCTCTGCAAGGGTACGGGCATTCTGCGCCGCTTGGTTGACGATCAGTGTGATAAGCTCCTTGGACTCTTGAGCCATTACAGCATCGAGCTGAGCAGTGTCTTCCGCAGAAGGTTTGGCTCCCGCCCCCTGCCGCAGTTGAGCAAGCAGGTGTTCTGACTGAGTACTAAGGATCGCTTTCAGTGCTGTATTGATCGCAGTAGTGGTGCCTTCAGGCAAAGTAACAGAACCTACGGTACCTGCTTCTCCGTGAGGTACAGCTTTGAATCCTTGAACCATCTCTTTAATCACGTTCTCAATCTCAGCTAGAACGCGAGGACGGAGTTGGTCTACAGGAAGCTCTACTCTAACCTCACCCAACTTAGAGGAGTCGTATCGGAAAGAGGTTACGTTAGTGATAGCACGAGCAAAGGAGTTGAGGACTTCCTTGTTGCTTGCTGTCAGTTGAGCTGTCATCTTATCCAAGGACTCCTGGGAATCCACGAGCATCTTGGCTCTCATCTGCTTAGACCACTCGTTGAAGTGGGAGATGATGAGGT
Source organism: Paenibacillus sp. QJM3NY_38 (assembly GCF_056173265.1). Lineage (NCBI taxonomy): Bacteria > Bacillati > Bacillota > Bacilli > Caryophanales > Paenibacillaceae > Paenibacillus > Paenibacillus sp. QJM3NY_38. Next base: position 2,611,494 of record NZ_CM149665.1, on the reverse strand, counting down.
TGAAGTCGATGCCCAGGTTTGCTTGGGACAGGTTCTTCACTGCACTCTCAGCAGATGCAATCAGAAGCTCCTGCACTCCCTTGATACTAGCAACCCATTTGTTCGTTTCTGCCGAGCCTTTAGTGGATGCGCCCGAGGACGGGTCGATACCAAGACGAGCCGCTAAGCCAGTAACGATGCCATTGATCTCGGCTTGGATGTGGTTGTTCACGATATGCCCTACATTGTCGAGGGTAGCCTTGTAGTTGGCGTACTCCTTAGTGCCGACAGGGATAGTCTTGATTTCCTCACCAACAGACGTGATAAGAGAACCGACCTTATCGACAACAGTAGTTCTAAGCTCTTGAATCTTACCCATTACAGCAGTAAGCTCTTTGCTTGTACCGTTCAGTTTCAGACCTTTCAATTCAGCATCGAGTTGAGTGATCTGTGCCACAGTAGTCTCCATAGCCGCACGGAAGTTCATCATTCCCTTATCCAAGTTAGGAAGCTTCTTCAGCTCATCCAGGTTAACGTTCAGGAGATGCTTGTCGATGTCTCCGATGGCTTCCTTGATACGGGATACAGCCATGTTAAGACGAGCAGAGTCGATCTGCACTGGTTGGATGTTACCGATGGTGATGTTCTTAGGATCACTGATGTGCTTCATGAACTCCGAGGATACAGAAGTCATTAGCGTTTTCAGGTGCTCCTCACCCACCTCGAACTTCATAGGCTTAGGAACCTTGGCAAGAGTACCGTCCTTCATCTCTTTCGTAGCCGTACCCCATGCAAAGGACATGCGGTTACTAATCGCCGCTTGAAGTTCCGTGTTGAATCTGTTTTGCAACTCACGGAAGCCATACTCAGAGAACACGAAAGGTTTGACGTTCCCTACCTTGATGGAGGACTGGTCAATGGCTTCCTTGATCTTGGTACGTACTTCAGAAGTCATGCTACTCCACTTCTTCTGAGTCAGGTTAATAGACAGAGGTGCAAGGTCACCCTCGATGGTCACCTTACCGCTAGTCAACTTAGAAGCGATAGCAGACTCTACCGCAGATTGGATGTTCTTTGCATTGAGCTTCAGGTTAGAACCGTCTTTGATCTCTCCGACTGCCTTGGCGATCTTGTCACCAATAGCGAGGTTCATACGCTCTGTATCGTTAGCGACTTTGTGAACAGCGTCCGAGAGGGTATTAAAAGATGTCCCGAGCTTTGAAACCTCGCCCGCGAACTCTCCCGTCTTAGTAACGGACTGTCCAAAGTCCATTAAAATCTCAGTTGTTAATGAGTGTTTTTGCCCTTGAGTTTCAGCCATTACGATCACCGTCCTCATAAATAAATCCCGTTCCACCTTAGTTTAGGCAGAACGGGACAGAACTCACTTATCCTCCGAGAGCTTGTGCTAAGAGACCAATGTCGTCTTCTCCAATCTCGGTATAATCTTCATCATCGAAGGTTCTCTTACGTCTGATCGTACCGTCCTCTCCGACTGACTCTCCTCCCCCACCGCCGCCACCGAACATGCGGAGAGGTGCTGTCATAAGCTCTACCTCGAATTGAATGTATTTCTCGGCTGACTTACACAGCTCCGCGACCTGAGGGAGTGTGTACTCCCAAATCTCCCACTTGTTCAGTCCACAGTGCTTATGGAGGGTGAAGAAAATCTCTCCCCAGTGTAGTGGTTCCTGTGTCTCCACATCACGGATTTCGGTGCCCTCCATCGGCTCCCCCTCGGCGCGTTCTACTTTTTTAGACCGTTCAGACCGATGAGGATGTCGATGACCTTACGGGTAGAGTTTAGATCAAGATACTCGTCCAGGTAATCCCTATTAACGATGTACTCCCCGCCTTCACCTCTAGTGACAATATGCGGATAGTTCTTGAACGCCATTGCGAGAATGTCGAACAAATCTTGCTGACGTTTAGCGTCCTGTTCCTCGTCATCTGTAGGGATGAAGTTGAGGATGATCGCATCCACATTAACTGTCTTCAAGAGCTTCATCAGACGACGAGCATCTTTCAAGTTACATGGGGGAATACGGTACTTCCGTCTATCCCTCAGTGTGATGACTTCATCATCCTCGAAGAAAGCCCGCTCAGCCGCGTCTGCTTCCTCCTGGGTAACCTGCTTATTAGCAGGATCATTCTTAAAACGTTCTGCGGCTTCAGCATTAAGCTTCTCAGCCAGTTCTCGTTCTTCGCGCTCTTTATCTGTTTCCATAAGGTGAACCTCCCCTGAATTTATGTACTCCCCCGAATAATAAAAAACCCTGGCAAGGCAAGGGTCTGTGCAGGGGAGGACACAGATTCCGTTCGATACCTTGCCAGGATTATGTGGTTACGTCTTAGACGCGAGATGTCGCGCTGAAGCGTTTGATGCTTCCCAGTTTACCGTCAGCCCGTTCAGGGTCGAGGATTTGCAGGGAGATTGCGGACGCGGAAGCCGAAGCACGTTGAGCGTTGATGCTGAACGTACCCTTAGCGCGGCACATGTACAGCTCGGTTTCAACACCTGCGAACGTACCGTCTTTTTGTTGGAATGTACCGTGGTGGATCACAGAGATCGGGAACGGTACTTCGTCAACAAGCAGGTCAACCAGGTCTACAACTTCTTCACGCTTGTAGTTCATCACGATGTCTTTACCAACGTGAGCGTTGTTCAGGACAACTACTCCATTGGTGTCATCGAAGAAGAACTCATCAGCCGCGACAGTCGCAGGTACAGTCCCGCCAGGAAGTTTCTTCAGCAACTTGTTCGCGTCCTTCAGTCGGACAGCAAGCTCTCCGTCAGCTCCGTAGATAGTACTTGCGAAGTTAGGAGTAACCTCAGCGAAGCCCGAGTTGAACGTGCCCGCAGTCGCGTTATCCTGTTCATTCAGCACCCATACGAAGGAGTTCACTTGCTCTTGTACTGTAGAACCCATCATCAACTGAATGGCATCCAGGTCGAACTTCGCGTCCGTAGCAGATACCTCAATCGACTTGGACTTAACCAGTACGTCAATTGCGAACAGACCGTCACCACCGAAGATGTCCTCAAGTTCTACGTTGAGGTCGATTTTCAGGTCTTGCAAAGTACCGAGAGTAATGACCTCTACAGCACCCAACGGGTCAGCAGGAAGGCGTTTAGCCATGAAGGTACCTACGCCCTTGATAATCATTTTCTTTGCCATCGACTCGTTCACTCCTTTTGTTAGTAAAAGTCTACTCCTCAAGAGTCACTGAGAACTCAATGACTACCGTGAAGCAATACGTGTTTGTCGCATCAACATCCGTCTCAAACCCTTGAACGAAGTAAGACTCGAAACTCTCGATGTCTTGCATGGGGTGAAGCTCTCCGTCAAACAACTTAATGATTCTGTTTGCGAGACGTTGTGCAGTGTCCACATCATCACTGGTGTAGATGTCAAACACGAACGGGCAAACATACACATAGTGGTTATCAGGATTGCGTCCTCCGTTAGGTGTGTAAAAGGTCACTAACGGCATGTTATCCTCGACCAAGTTAGTTGGCTTGTTTCTCTTTTGAATGCGTCTCGCCTTAACGAGGTTGTCGGCACTAGCCCCTACTCCTAAGTAGTTTAGAACGTCAGGGTCATTCGCTAACACCTTGTAGATACCGTTGTATAAATCCACGACTGCCATTAATACTCCCCCTTAATCTTTTCCGAGAGTGAAAGTCTTTTTGGCTACAAGGTATCTTCTCGGGTCTACCTTGCTAATAGCCGATTTATATTGTTCCAACACGAACTTCTTGGTCGAGTACTTAGTTATTGCTTTCCTGAACCAAAACTCTCCCTTGAAGTCTTGTCCTATTCTCTTGAGTACGGGTCTTCTCTCGCCACCTCTTGGTGAGTTGGTTACACGAGTGTTTCCCCCAAGGTCTCGCCAACGACCTTTCTTGTCTTTTGGCTGAAATACCGAACGGGTTACGGATGGTTGACCTGCACTTCTCCACGGGTTCGGGTCTGCCATGCTTTCAGTCCAGTATCCTGAAGGGTCTTGCTTCCCACCGATACCGTACTCGTAGTAGAGACCGACATATGATCTCTTGAACGAGGAGTTCTGCTCCATTGCTCCGACACCCATCTTCAGGAGTGTTTGAGCCTTGCCGCCCACCGCGCTTGACATCCACTCGGTCTGTAGAGCAACAATCGAAGCGATCATATCGTTCCTGCGATCACGGTCACTCATTGGAGCCTGACCTTCAATACGTACTGTCTTCTTCTCCCTCATATCGAGCTTCCTTGCATTGGCGAGTGCTTCAGCTAGGATGCTCTGTCTGATGGTCATGGTAGCCGCCTTGAGTTCTCTCTTGAGATCAGTTAGGAACTCCTGCTCCTTGAAGTAAATGATGTTGTTCTTCTCTGAGGGTCTTCCTCGTCCACCCCGTGCCATCTACATCACTTCCTTGTCTCGGTACAAACGTCAATCATGACGCACCCCTCGAAGCTGACAAAATCAAGAGCGTCTACCTTGAACGGGGATTTCTTTCCGTTGATAGTAAGACTGATCTTGTCTAGGAGCTTCACGTCAATCAGCGGGGCGTAGATGCGAAACTCCACCTCAGGGAGTAGACCCATATTCTTCTGCTCAATAACCGCTCGTCCCGACTCCACATAAACCCAAAGGTCTTCTGCTACCGTCACAAGGGACTTCTTGATGTTCCCGTTTTCGTCTGCGGTCTCCTCAATCCGCTCCAAGGAGATAGAGCTGTTGCATTCAAGCATCCTACAGATCGTGGCAATCTTGTCTGACTGCACAATCTCATCCATGGAAGCCAGTACAAGGTAGTGCGTACCCGTAATGGCATTGCGTACCAAGTTTCCGTTGTGAACAGTGATCTCGGGAATGAACTGCCCTTGTCTGTGAGCTTCCAGGGAAATCTCAGCGTAGGATACCTTGTTTGCTCTACCTAGGAGGGCTTTGGTCGTTTCAACAACGACTCCCGTGGAGTCAATTACCTCAACGGGAGAGCCTTCGTCCAATATGATCTGTCGCTTAACGTCCTTCACTTCTCATCACGCCCCCGTATCCCAGTTTCGATTAGAGGTGATCTTGCTAATGAGCGGAGCATCTACTCCGTCACCATCAACCACAACCGTGCTGATCTGACTTAGGGATGTTTCGTAATCCGCAAGGAACTGTTGTGCCCTTTCATCCCAATCAACTCTCTCCTTCTTCCACTTCACGTCAATGGTCGATACCTCTTGGTTAACCCGCCGCCCCATGCTAGGGGCGATCAGGTAACAGATGTATGAGACCACAGCATTCTGAATCAGTAGGAGATCGACTGCATCAGTGATCGAGGAGTACTCGGGCACCCGCTTGGTGACGATTGCTTCAGCAAGGTCTACGTACAGTGGTTGGTTAATGTCCGTGTCAGGAACCTCAGAATCTTTCGCTCCCAACTTAGATCGAACGACTGTCTCGTAACCAGTTGTCAGAATAAGCATGGTGCCCCTCCTTTTAGTTAATGAACTGCTCGATACGAACCGTTGGTCGGCTTGCAGATCGAACGAATACCTTCACAGCACCCTTGAACTCTTTCGACTCCCCTGGGGCAGTACGGTCAGCAGGATCGAAGCTAACCATATCCACGTCCGAGTACAGGTCTCCCGCACCCAGGTTCGTGATAACCACACGCTTAGCTTCAGGGTGTACGCCGATGATCTTGTTCTCGTACAGACGGAGCTGATAGTCGTAGGCTACTAGCGGCTCATCGTCGTTAGCCTGGACTGCACCATCATTGCTTGGGGCTTCAGGCTGTTCTTGCCCGACAACTGCTTCGCCAGTTCCTCCTTCTTTCTCTTGAGTTCCTGTGTCTGCTTGTCCATCCTGACCTTCCTCCTTCTCCTTGAGCAGTGCTCTCAGCTCGTTATATTCCAGTCCCTCGATCTGCTCAGCAGGTACACCGAGGTCTTTAAGTGCTTTGATTACGTCAGCCTTCTTCATGGGGATAGCCCTCCTCAATTGGTTTTGATATAAGAAAAGTCGCTACCGCTAGGCGATAGCCTTACAGTAGCGACCTATTGTGGCGTGGATTAGGAGAACGGAGTTACCGCGTCTGCAAAGATGAAGCCCGCAACATCGGAGATCATCTTTTGGTTGTACCAACGCTCAGCTTCTACGATGGTAGCCTTACGACCAACCTCGTACCACTTACGTACTTGTACAGCACCTTGGTTGTCCTTATTCCACATGAAGCTGTATCCGAGGGACACTTGCTTCTTACCAGGGCGCGGTGCGATGTAAGCAAGAACTACCGAGGTTCCCCAAATGTAGTTCAAGTCTTCACGCTGACCTGGGAGGTAAGAACCTGCATTCGTGGCATCAGATACCAGAGCAGAACCTACCAAGAAGTTATCAACGCCGAACACTGCTTTCAGCAACTCTTGCGAGATGATGCCGCGCTCAACGTACTTGATAACGTCCTTGATCTTAGGGTGAAGTTTCAGCACGTTCAGCACTTGCTCGGACATAATCATCGTGTTAGGACGAATACCCGATTTCTTGTGCAGTGCTTCCTTCGCCTTGTGAACGTCCATGATTGGATCAGAGTTATCGTAGTCACTCCACTTGTACGTACCCGCCGAACCGAGCGTCAGGCGCAGGTCGTTGTGGTAGTTGTTCGCGTTCATGACTTGGTTAGCCGCGTCAACCTCTTTGTTCAAGAGGATACCTTCGGTAACAAGCTCCGTACCTTCACTTTCCAGGTCGAACTCCTCATCGGCGTTAGCCGTTTCTTCGTCAGCAATAGCGTGACGCAGGGCGTGTCCCTCAGTGAAGTACGTATCATTGGAAAGAGTCCAGTTGATCTCATTCGCTTCCGTACCAGGGGCACGAAGGTCGTTATGAGTACGGAACTTCTCCATACCGTACACGTAGTAACGGTCAGACTGCTTCTTAACTTCCAACGGTTTGAAGATAGAGTCAGCGATATACGCTTCATTCTTGTAGCCGATGGAGATGTTCGACAGGGTTTTGTCGATATGCACCTTCTGAACTGTAGGCATCTATGTCACTCCTTAATTAGTTGTGGGATGGGGAAGGCTCCGTTACCGAAGCCCCTTTACTACTTAGTGAAGATGTGGTACTGCATCCGTACAGGGATTACATCACCTGCAACCCCGCCCTTTTCAGCGAAGCCCAGTACGTTGTAAGTTCCCGCAGGAGCGTTGTCCACGGAATCACCCTTACCACCTGCAACCGCGTAGATGCGGTCAGTTACCGACACGGTTCCATCGAGGGTAACCAGTGCGATACCTTCCAGTTTGATTGCAATTTGGCGACCTGCTTGAGAACCACCATCACGCAACGGGTCATCTAGTCGCTCGTCGTTGTCGGCTACACCCAATGGGATAGCATTGGCACCTGAAATTTTCGTCAGGTCTTCGCCGCTGTGCTCAACGATGCGGTACAGAGGAATCTCGTTCTTCCCTGTGTCAGGGTTGACGTTAGACTCGTCAATGCGGTAAGACTTTTGAAGTCTCGTGAATTGACCTGCCATTACTCAGCACTCCCATCTTGGTTGGAATATTTCTTGAACATGAGCTTCGTTGCATCCGTAATGGAGACACCTTGCTCTTTCGCGTACTTGTTAGCTTCATCAGCTACGAAGTTACGGAACTCGGTCTCGGTCTCGAAGTCCTCTCGGGATTTCGGTTGACCGTTGTTCAGGCGTTGTTCTCCACCTGCACTACCGTCAGTAATCCGTGCTCCTGCAAAGCGAGTGTTGACCTCAGCTTCAAAGCCTTGGATTACCTCTTTGATCTCAGCAACGGACAAGGTTCCAAGGAACTTCTCGTACATTGTCTTGTTGAAGGCATTACCTTGTGCTCGTACACCAAGGTCGAGAGCTTGTTCAGACAGGTCTTGACGATAAGTGTTAGCCAGTTCAGCCTTCTCCGTCAGCTCCTCGTTCGTGCGAGTCAGCTCCTCGATGGTCACGTCTTTAGTAGCAGAGAGTTGTTTCTCAGCTTCCAAGTTCGTAGCCGCAGTTGCCAGTTCTCCACGAACAGCTTCAAGATCAGCAGTCAGAGTACCAACTTGCGCGTCTTTAGCCGCGAATGCTTCTTTCACTTTGGCAGTCAGTTCATCGGGAGTCTGTGTCTCGGTAATCTCAACACCTACTTGCGAGAACATTGCTTGAAGTTTTGCAAATTCCACTTCGGATTCACTCCTTTGCTTCAGATATTCAGCACCGTTGGTACGATCAGCACTATCCGTGAACAGTACAGAACCATCTCTTGTGTAGTACTGGGTAATAGTCGCGTTCAACGGGATGTTTTTGAAGTTCTCTACTAGATGTAGTTTAGAACCTTTAGATTCTCCGCTAACGCTCTCACCACGAGAAAAGTTATTCTTGATCGTGGCTCTGTTACAAGCACCCGCATATACAAGAGAGTTCTCAAGTAATTCACCGTCTCCGTCCTCTCCCGCGATAACATAACAAGTCTCGGTTCTGAATACTCCGTCATCACCTTTGATCTCGTATTGTTCTCCTGGGTAGTGTGAACAGTTCATGTAGTCACGAATGTCGTGATTACAAAGAGAGCAGTTCCACGTTGCGGCATTGAAGCCAATAGACGTATCGAAGATAGTCCCTGCATCAATCCCCTTTACGAGGTCATCTGTACTCATACCGCTCTCGGTCTGTCGTCCAAGGTCGATATAGAACTGTCCGTAAACTGATTGGGTGTACCCGTATTCCTCATCAAACTCCTCACGAATATCCGCACCGAAGGAGCGACCTACGGGAAGGCTTCTGCTGTTGTGGTTCATCAGAAGCCCTACCCCTCTGTTCGCGTCCTTGACGAATTTCCGAAGGAGGTTCGGGTGCAACTTGGAGGAGTAAGAAGTCACTTGGTCGTCGATCATCATGTTGGGGAAGACATATACTTCCTCCTCAGTCAGCTCTCGGGCAGTGAACTTATTAATCCGCGCAAGTTGCTCGGGTGTTGGTCTTGGCATTTGAACACCTCCTGGATTCATCAACTCTTAACTTAGAGTAGACACTTCCCCTCAAACATCACTTGGTGGTGTCTGAGGAGTCTGTAGGTGTCTTCTCGTCTGTAGTGCCGCTTGTTGCCCCGCCATCCTTGTTCTGAACTGTGCTCTTACCAAGGTGCTCCCAGTCAGGCTCAGCAACGGCAGGAGCGCCCACAGCACCAATAGAAGCCGTGTCTTGGTCAACCCAACCTTGGTCACGCTTGTAAGCCCAGTTCTGAAGTGCGATCTGCTCGAATTGTGCTTGCTCAAGCTCGGTACGAATTTCTACAGGCTCGAACTTAAATTCCACAACCCCTTGCTTGCCCATGACGTTGAGGTACAGCGTGAGTGCGCGACTCATGATTCGCTCGACAACCTCTTGCATGGCTTCTACACCTTTCAGGTAGAGCTTGATCTCCATCTTCGCAAAGCTCTCTGTGTTGCCCGTAGAGCGTCTTCCGAGGATGGTGGATAGTGTTTTAAGTCCTGCTGTGATAAGCCCGTCAATGGCTCTCATAAGCTTCTCAGGGTCGATCAGGGAGCCACCTCCACCGCCGCCCTTGCCGCCGACCATCCCGATCTCAATGGAGTTGAAATGCACGAACGTGTCGTCCACTTCCAGGTCGTTGTACATGTCGATGATTTCTCTCAGCTTCTCGTTGAGCCACTTCTGCTTCTCCTTCTCGTTGTTCCGAATGTTGATAGGCATACGTTGAAGGAGAACGTCCTCAAGGATGGTGATGTCAAAGCGTGGGTAGCCTTGGTTGTGGACTACCGCCTTGATGTCATTCAGAACTTGCATTTGGAACATCACCATGTTGATTGCACCTATTAGCGGAGAACGTCCATATGGATCGTCGATGCGGGCATCTAGTGTCTCGTATAGGAATGTAGGGATGTCCAAGCTGATTCTGTCTGTATCCTGGTAAGGGATGTATCTCTCGTTCTCGTACTTAAAGGTGATCGTCCCTGGGTCTACAGGGGCGAAGAATGCCACGTTCTTCAAATCCTGGGTAAGAACCAACTCAAGTGCGCCCGCCCCACGGGTCACCACGCTCAACAAGAGTGAGTTCAGTACTTTATGGATTGAGTGAGATGGCTCGAACTGCATGATGTTCGGTGCTTCAAGGCGTTGGAATAGCTCTCGAATCAGCTTCTCTCCTGCCTTGTCTGTCTTGTCACTCCCGACCTTGTACACGTTTGTAGTGAACTTTCCTCGCCCGAGACGTAGGAAGTTCCACAAGGCGAACGATACGTCAGGGTGAGCGTCGATCAGAATGTCCAAGAGGTCTTCAATGGAGGAAGACGATAGTGAACGGTCATCCAGTCGTAAGTCCCGCTGAGCTACACGGCTCAGGGAACCACCCGCACCACCGCCGCCTGTTGCGAACTTAGGAATGGTCGTTCGGGTTCCACCAAACTCAGAAGTGCTTTCTCCCGACCATAGCGGGTCACTACTTGTGGTGATTTCCCCTGCTAAGTTCTGCCCGCGCTTTCTACCGCCACCGATAAAGCTCTTGAGGAATCCCTCTTTGGCTTCAGGTGATCTCTGCGTAGATTGTTGCTGTCGCCCTGTCTTGGCGGTCTTGTTCCTGCGAAACAGGCTTGTAAATCTGTCAAGTAAACCCACTCGTTACACCTCCTCTTAGATCAGATCATCAATCTTATGGAACACTTTGCGATGCTCCTCCGCGAACAACTGAACGACTCCATACCCTGGCAGACTCGCAGGGAAGCCTTTCTGCTCTCCGTAGCCGCCATGGACGAGGGATGCTCCCGTGTTCACGAACATTTGCTTCAAAGTAACAGGCTCGTCCTTCCCAGGTGCGGGCAAGAATACTTCTCTCTCGAACTTCAAGAGCTTGTGCGTATGCCCCATGAAGTACATATGAGCAATCGCTGTTTCGCGCATCTTCAACATGGCGTTGATAACAGACGCTTCCGTAGTACCGCCAGTGGCTCCGTGCCATGCGTATGCGGAATAGGTCTGCCCACTCCCAAGGTTGTAGTTCACGATTCCCGAGAACTTTCCGTATGCGTCAGGTCTACCGATTCGGTGACAGAACTCTTGCATGATCTCGAAGGACGTGTCTCGGATAATACGTTCCTCGTGGTTACCTTCAATTACGATGTCGATCAGGTCTGCTACGGGCTTGAATGTCTCCACCGCCACCTCAAACTGTCTTTGAGTCGGGTACGATTCTTCGTAAACAGAGCGACCTACCGATGTCTTAGTTGCAACCTCCATCAGGTCTCCCATCAAAACGATGCGAGTGCGGTTGCGGTTCTTCACTGCGAATTGCAAGGCTTTATCAAGGTACTTAGGGTTGTATTGTTTATTGCCGAAGTGAATGTCCCCGATTGGCAAGACATACATCGACTGATGAGTACCGCTATAGCCCGATAAGAACTGCTTCATCTCTTAGCTCCTCCCCGCATTTGGTCTTTACATAGATTAGACCGAAACGGGTAGGCGGCAACGCGGCGGCGGGAGGGGTCGGGGAGGGTATAAGAAAAGAGCCTACCGAAGAATGGCAGACTCTTTCAAAAGGGTTCTGAGCACCGCGAGGAATATTAGCTTTGGTTATGCTCAGATTGGTTGTTATTATCTTTATATTCTTTGTGCTCAAATTTTGGGATTTCATGTCCCAAATTTCAGGATTTCATGTCCCAAAAAATAGGATTTCATGTCCCAAAAAACAGGATTTTACCGCACTAAAGCGTCTACGATTTTCGCCGTGCTCCTTGGATTACAGGCATAGCGAAGTGCTCGATAGACTCCACTTCATCGGTCGAGCAAATCCACGAAGCACCTGCACGAGCATCGGAGAAGTCTTTCGTCTTGTCCTTATCGTGGTCGATCTTGTTCCCGTTGATGAGCTTGAGGTGGCGAAGCTCGTCATTAGCGTTCATGTGGGTCTCCTCGGGAATGGTGTGGTCGAGAAGTTCGATCATACCTGTGTAGATCAGACCCTTCAGGTTCGTGTAGATTTGCAACTGGAACGGGTTAGACCAGTTCTTGTCTTCCGCTTCCACGCCGTACTGCATAAGCCGCTGAACAACATCTGCGGAGTTGAACTTATCGAACAGAGCTTTCTTGACGTGAACCTGCTGACAGATCATCTCAAGAATCTCTGCTACATTCAGAAGGTCTACTGGAAGGCGCTCCTTCTTAGAAGGCTTCCATTCGAGAATCAAGTCCTCTACAGGTTTGTTCACCCACTTCTCCACGATCTCCCCATTCTCGTTCACCTGGATAACTGTAGGCTCCGCATGGAATAACGAGATACAGTAGGAGTCCGTTTCGACACCACCGTCACCGCCCAGGTAGTAAGTAAAGGATGGGTCTAGGTTCAGATTGTGTACCTCAAGTCCAAGGAAATGTCGCTCCACACCGTTCTGAAGGGTGCGTGTAGAGATTTTAGTCTGCACCACTAGGTTAGAGCACTGCGACTGTTTACCGACCTGTATAACCTCGTCAATGCGCTCAGGGAACTGGAATAGACCTTCCTTGTACTTGGGTGGAATACACTCATACTTCATCATGGAGCCTTCAGGGTCACGATCATAGTCCTTCTTAAAGGATGCCTGACTCTTAGAGGTGTTTACCTCCCACGTCTTTCCGATCATCCCGTAAACCTCGGGGTCTCCTTGTAGAAACTCCTCGTACTTCTTGAACATGAAGTCATCCTGTGATCTAGGGAAGGAGATGAAGATCATGAAAGACTTGCTCTCGTAACGAGACAACGCAGAGGAACGGAATGTAGCGTAAGCATCTTCAGCCTTATCGTACTCAAAGCCCGCAATCTCATCGAAGATAATTACAAGAGGGTTGTACCCCTCAAAGGAGTCTGCTTCGGAGTGAGCGGAGTGAGCCGTGATATTCTTGTAGAAGCGAATTTGGTTCTTAGTCAACTGGAACTCGTTCGGGGATTTAGGTTCCTGAGAAACCCTTTTGAACCACGGGCAGTTATTCAGACGAGCCTTCAGCTTCTTGAAGTATACGTTGTTCGCCTGATACGCATTGATCGCAACGTTAACCAAGTCAATGTTCTCGTCCTGACCGAACCCAAAGTAGTCCTGAGGGTCATTCATACACGCCAGGAGATAGCCTACGTAAGCCAGTATGCCACTTGCGAGGAAGTCCTTGCCGCTACCCTTCCCGAACATTACAACAAGCTCTGTGACCTGTCTGAGGTCTTCAGCGCACAGCTTCTCGTCGCCAGTCATCTTATACCACAAGATGTCATTACACTTCTCCAACAGCTCTACCTGTTTCCCTGGGTAGGGTTTCTCGTTACAGAAGTCCTTGGACGAGAAGAATGTCACGAGATCGACAGGCTCCTCCCGCCAAATCCCCGTCTTTTGAACGTTACCCTCGGCTAGGTTGATGAAGTCATCCATCAGACTTCCCAAGAGATCATCTGCCATATATGTCACCGTCCTTAACTTTCAATAGGTTCTTTCGTATAGAGAAGGTATAAGCAAGCCGATACCCCTCCTAAGCGAGCCATCCTGTTAAAGGGATGGCTTCTGCTTTGCAAAGCAAGTTCTACAAAGAGGTTCATACATATCATCACGCGCCACGAAGGTCGCACCGTCTCCCTTGTAGTAGTTAAGGGAAGCAAACTCCCCGCACGAGCACCGCGTTCTCAGTTTGAAACAGTTGTCGGCAATAGCCGCGATCACAGGCATTTGGAAGAACGGAACACCGTGCCTGTCCATATCCAGTCCAGTAACGAATACACTAATGCCGATCTCCCTCAGATTTTGGAGGGTCGGGATGAGAGTCGGGTCATCGAAGAACAGGGATGCTTCTTCAATCCCTACCGAAGTGAGTCCTGGCTTCACATGAAGAAGAATCTCGCTTGCCTTCTCCACCCGCGTAACAGGGTAGATGAGACCATCATGCGTCTTGATGATGTTAGGCTCGTCCCTGTCGTCCGAGTAAGGCTTGAAGCACACAGCACCTTCTCCTGCTTCCTTCAAGTTGGCAATTAGATTGGTTGACTTGCCAGTGAACATCGTTCCCCAAAAGACCGTAATCTCCCCGTGCTTAGTCATTCGCTTTCCCCCTCATCATGTCTGCGAACCACGTAGTACCTTTAGCCATCTTCAGCTTCTCAGCGATAACAGGAATCTTCTCGGGGCATTCCTCTTTCAACGTAGATAGAACAATGTCCATGAACTTCCTGATGTTGTTGTAATCGTTGATCTCCTTCTGAATCTCCGTCATCTGCTTCAAAAACTCGCGCATTTCAGAGATAACAGCCTTGTACTGGTAAGGGTTAACGAACCTACCTTTCTCGTAGGCATCCTCCTCCATTGCTTCCAGGAGCATCTTCGTCTTGTTGTATAGGGAAGTCACCTCGTGGATAATGTCCAAGTGATTGTTGACTACTTGAACCAATCTGCGCTTGTCCTCTTTTACAATCTGCTTGCTGATCTCAGGCAACTTCTCGAAGAAACGCATGACCACGTACTTGTCGAGGAGATCACCGTCAGGAACCTTACCACTCGCGTTCATCTCATCAGCGATTTGCTGATAGGACATACCGCTCATACGGAGGTTCACTACGTCCTCCTCAAGTTTGTACTTGACGATCTTGCTCTGCTTCGAGGTAAGCGAGAGTTCTTCATTTCTTTCCTCTGCCACTAACCTCACCTCTTTCGTTTTCTTATCTTTAGGTTAGGCTGAACGCACCAAAACGCACCAAAGAAAAACCCCTCTACATGAGAGGGGTCGGTCTGTTTGGAAGCTCGTCTATAATTTTCGCAACCTGTTCGGCACGTTCCTTAATCTCGAACTCATCGGCGGTGATGACGTGGATATGAGAGCAGTAGTTTCCGTGCTCGTAGATACGTTCGGGAGTGATGAGCACGACATCAGCAACAGCTTCCATCTTATGCTTACCCTTCTCGAACTTCTCGGGGTCGGTTAAGGAGTCGAATACTACAAGGTTTGGATAAGCGGTCTCCACTGAGCTTGCCATACGGCTGTCGTTTACCCAGTAGACTACCCTTCCACCCTGCATCAGGGATCGGACATTAGTACCCGCCCGCGCCACCACGAAGTTTGGAAGTTCAGGGAACGGGTACTCTAGCTCATCAACCTGATAGAACTCCTCGCTCGAATTGATGTAGACCACGTTGTACCCAAGTTCGGCTAGTTCCTTCAGGAGCCGCTGTGGTCTTCGCCCGAAGCTTTCGCTGTGGAAGTCGATGGCGGGCAGGTACACGATGGTCGTATTAACCTTTGGTGAGTAACGAGAGAAGTTAAACTCCTCCATGTCAAACTCCATTACCTCAACTGGATCATTCTGCGGTTCAACCGCGTGGCTACCGAAAAGCCGTTTGAACAGTTTTCGCATCGACCTCTCCACCTCCCATCACTTTGTTTATCATCTTAACCGCGTCCATCGCTCGGCTGTCCCAGGAGTTGGCTTGAGCAACCGCTGTTCGTGCCGCAACCTTGGCGGGGCTGTTCTCTTTCAGAGCCTTGTCAACAATCTTGCCGCAGTTAACTCTATCCATGAAGTAGGTAACGTCACTGTATTTGTTGACGATCTCCTCCATACGGGTCGTTACAACAGGCTTGCCCGCTGACAGATACTCGTAGTACTTAATCGGATCACAGCCGCGAATCATCTCCGTCAGCTTGAATGGAACCATGCAAACATCGAACTGAGCGATATATGCAGGAAGAACCTTGTAATCCTTGTGCGGAAGGCAGGTCACGTTCGGATGCACTACGTTCTTCTGATACAGGGCGTTATTCCCGATCAGTACGACACGGTGACCTTTATTGGCGATGTCCGTAATCAACCAGTAGTCCACCCAGGATGCCATCGCCCCGTGGAAGCCCACCACCTTCTGACCCTCATTTACAGTAGGGAAGTCGGGAGGTTTAGGAAGGGAGACCTGAGCTTTCTTGAAGTGCTCATAGTCAGCTCCGTTAGGACACATGAAGATCGGCTTGCCATCGTCCTTATGAGCTTCGTACATAACCTTCGCCGTGGTAGCTACGAGATCGGCTCGGGCGAAGCATTTAGGGATGTAGTTCTTCCAAATAGCGAACTCGTCAGCGGAGTTGTCCAGGTAATCAAATACAGTGAAGTCGAATCTGCGTCCGTCACGATAGTTGTATTGACCTGGGTTGGAGAACCACAGAACCTTCTTACCTTTGACAAGGTGGTCGTAGCTAACCCCCTTACGTACCAGGAACAAGTCTTCGTTGATCTTTTCGATTGGGCGTGACATCTTTTGATACGATTCTTCATTAATGAAGATCGCCCGCACACCTGGAATCTTAGAGAATGCTGTCATCAACTGCTGAGGACGTTGGAATAGTAAGTTCCAGTCCAAGGCAGGTGGGTAAACAATCGTCATTTCAACGCTCTCGAACACCGCGCTCTCCTCCTTCCTTCTATTAAGTAGCCACTTTAGCAATCAATTCAGCCCCTTCCGCATAAGCGTGAATCGGGCGAAGCCGCGTATCTACGAATAACCTGTAACCGAGTCGGCGGGCTTGTTCGCAGAATGGCTCATCTTCCCCAATAGGATGCAGTCCGTATCTTGCTCCTGCTTCTACAACCTCCCTCTTTATCAAGTACACCGCCCCCGTGAGATCGACAGGGATGACTCCCTCCTTGAACTCAGGAACATGCCGCCCACCGATCATGGCATTATGAGCTTTGATCTTCGGGTGGTTTTGGATGAGCATGGAGCATACATCCAAGTCATTGTCGATCAACTGCTGAAGGCTTCCTTCAGGAATGATGATGTCTGTATCAATAGATAGTAGATAGTCGCAGTCGGACTGCAAAAACTCGTGAAGCAGGATGTTCCTAAGTAAAGCAAGATTGCCGTATGAGTATTGACCGCGCACATGACCATACTTCTTCCCAAGGTTATGGGTAGCATACGGGATGCCTTGGTCGATAAGGATTTTCTCAGTCTCGTCCTCGCTGTCATTCAGGATGTACTTGAACTCTTTGTCCACGTCCTGAGCCATCAGCGAATCCAGGTGCCGCCCCAGTATCCACGCTCTGTTTCTTACAGGGGCACCTATAAATACTTTCGCCATTGCCATTCCCCCTTTTCCTCTTTATCTAGTTTAGACCGATAGACATTAGCCTTTTGCCGCGCCCGCCAAAAAAACACCAATTCCATTTTATACAGGTAACACCGGCTTTTTTTGAAATGCCCTTAACTCGTCAGGAATGACCTCGTATAGAGAAAGTGTGAGGGGGATGAAACGATGGACAGATTCAAGGCTCCCGATCACAGGGACGAGCCTTATCCTATCGGAAAGACCTGCCCTTACTGCAAAGAGGACATCCTCGAAGGCGATGAGATTGCTGACTTGCATGACGGTGAAACTGTTCACTCGGACTGCACGGACGAATATCTCCGCGATCAGCATGTTCTCGCTCGATACACCGCAGTGAGAGGGGTGTGATTCTGATAGGGACATTAATTGCACTACTCGCAACAATCGTGTTTGTAGCAATTTTGTTGTGGTTCTTGGCGGCTGTCGTCTTCGTTAAGGTGGCGAAGTTCGCTCTGAAACTCGCAAAACCGTTCATTGAAAACTTAAAAAAGAACAAGGGGGAATAACGGTATGAAGAACAACCGGGGATTATTCATTGGAGGAGCAACAGTAGTAGGATTGGCGGTCGTAGGTACCTTAATCTATCTGATGCTATGCTTGACGACTATCGCACCAGGATATGTGGGTGTGGTTTATGACCGCTCAGGCGGCTTGGAGAAGGAGACACTTCCTCCTGGTTGGCACTTGGTGAGTCCTACGAAGAAGGTAACTGAGTACCCGATCAGTACGGAGACTGTACACTACGAGGAAGACAAAGCGTTCAGCATTGCTACTAAGGACGGTAAGGTTGTCAAAGCCGAGCTGATGTACTCCTACCACATGGATGAGAAGCGTATTCCCGATGTGTTCGCTAAGTTCCGTGGGCGTACTGACAGTGAGATCGAATCGACTTATATGAAAGATCGCCTGTCAGCAATGATTCAAGAGATCACTTCCAACTACGGAGTGCTTGAGGTATATGGTGATAAGCGTGGCGAGATCAACAACAAGGTATTCGAGTCCTTCAGAAAAGACTTGGACGCTGTAGGTATCGAGATCGAAACGTTCAACTTCAGTAAGATCGAACCTGACGCTGAATCTCTGAAGGCTATCCAGTCTTTGGTTGACTCTCAGCTCAAGCTTGAACAACTGAGAATTGAGAAAGACCAAGCTCAAGTCACTGCCGAGAAGTAGTTGGTCGTTGCTAACGGTAACGCTAACGCTAAGATCGCGGAAGCTCAAGGTGAAGCGAAAGCTAACGCCGCACTCCAACAGTCGATCACTCCTGAACTTCTGAAGAAGATGGAGATGGAAGCCCGCTTGAAGTGGGGTTGGGTAACTATCCAAGGTGCTCAAGCTGTTGTGACCGAGAACAAGTAATGGACGAGGGAGGAGAAATCCTCCCTTTTTCCTATTCTATTAAAGAAAGGAGTTGTTAACGATGTACGATTGCTCTGATTGTATGAGCTTCCTGGTGGTTTGTCCTTGCTGTCAGCACTCATTCTGCCCTGACTGCGGAGCTTCTGAGGATGAGATCGAGGAGAAGAAAGAACAGGAAGGTGATGAGGAATGCTAGGAACCTGGGACTTGATTAAGAACTGGTTCCAAATGGCGGCTAACGGTGAACGCCATGCTTCAGTTCGGTTCGGGGATGCTTCCAATACCATCCTTGCCCATGATACTGTACTGACCATGGACTTCATTAAGTTGCATTACGGTTGGATCAGCGACCCTACTTACTGTGGCATTACCCTTCCTAACGCGAATGCAAGGGACATCATCGTTCACTGCTTGCGGAACGCTGACTATGTAGGTCATCTGACACAGACCGATCACTGGTACTTCAAGCCGCTGTTCGATATGTGCTTGCAATACTACCGAGTGGAGCCAAAGGAAACCTTCTATGCGTTCGAGAACAACTATATCGCTCGGTTCAAGCCGTTCTATGACACCTTCAGGGCTTTACCAATTTTGCTCTGCGGAGCCAAAGCTGTCCAGTACAAGGAAGTACTAGAACGCCGCTATGGTTTCACTGGAATTGTTGGTACCGTCGATTGCCCTAACTGGGAAGGGTTGCAGAAGGCTACTAAGGACATGGAAGCCTTATATAAGACCAATCCATGGCGACTTGCCCTTGTTTGTGCAGGTGCTCCTGGCAAAGTACTGGCTGTGAAGGCGAAACAGCTCGGAACAGTGGGTGTAGACTTCGGATCGGGTGCAGATGTAGCCATTCAAGCCGATAAAGAGGGCTTATACGCCTGGGATTACGAAGGATTCCCTGATTATTGGGCAGGAAGACCCCGAAAATGACCCACTTTGACCCCTTTTGGGGTCTTTTTTGTGTTCTATGTGCAAAAAATAACCGATTTTTACACATAATCGAGCATTTTTCGCCATTATTTCACTGTTTTTGAGCCTTTTTCACACTATTTTAGCCCCTTTTTGACCCCCTAAATGAAGAAAAGACCGCCCTATTTAGGACAGTCCTTGGGAACCTGGGTGCTCGTAAGCAGTCCAGGCGGGTCACTTAATTGGTGGGGGATGCAGGAATCGAACCTACGAGATCACCTTCAAAGGGTGATGTCTTGCCACTAAACGAATCCCCGATGGAGCGGAAGGAGGGAATCGAACCCTCACTCGCGGTTTGGAAGACCGCCGCACTACCTTTATACTACTACCGCATGGCACCTGTGGATGGAATCGAACCACCTGGGAACGGTTTTGGAGACCGCCGACTTACCTCTTGCCTTTAACCCTCTCACAGATATGGTGGATTCTGAAGGACTTGAACCTCCGTCTGCGGTATTTCACACCGCCGCTAAACCAACTCAGCTAAGAATCCATATGGGGTGAAGAACGGAATCGAACCGTAGTCTCCTGATTCACAGTCAGGCGTGTTACCACTACACCATCAACACCATGGTTGGAACAGAAGGACTTGAACCTCCAACCTCCCGCTTATCAGACGGGTGCGCTAACCAGTTGCGCCATGTTCCATTAGGCTCCTCCGTCAGGACTTGAACCTGAAACCGTCCCTGCGCTGAGACAGCTCTACCAACTTGAGCATTACGTGAGGAATATTGGCAGGGAAGGCAGGACTCGAACCTGCACCACCGTCTTAGCGAGACAGTATGCCCCCAATTACAATACATCAGCATGGTGGATGAGGTAGGAGTCGAACCTACACAGCCTTTCGACCACGGGTTTACAGCCCGCTATTCTCGCCATTGATTAAGTGCCCATCCATATTCGAGGTTGTTCCTCTATGAAACATAGATTAGTGCAGATACGCTAGGAAATAACGCTCCAACACGAAAAACCTGAGAAAATTTTCCTCAAGTTGAGTTTCTTCTATATAAGAGCATCAAAAGAAGCTCCTACTCCCTCTATACGAAGTTACTGCCTGGGTGTTAAACTGGGAAAATATACTACATAGGGGGAACAACATGATCTACGTAATAGCTGTGATCGTATTCTTAATCTTCGGAGCCTTGACGCGGGGTGCTCCCGTCATCTCCCTCATCCTTATATTAGGGGGATTCGCACTAGCCTTCTTTCTAGGAGTTACTTCGGAACAGATTGAGACTTACAGCCCCGTAATCGGAGGAGCTGTAATCGGGTTCCTATTGGGACTGATAAGCAGGTTCATAGACTGAAAAACAGGAGCGCGGGGGCTAACCTCTCGCTCTTGTCTTTTTAAGACAGAAGCGCACCGCACCAACCCTCCGAGAAAATTCCTGCCCCGCCCGCAGGAGTCCCATTAACTCGCGTAGCGAAAAATGTATTACCCCAGGATTTTCCCCATTAACATAGGAAAGACCATTAATCTTTGACATAGACACAGCCGACCCGCCCCAGTTCCCCATGCCCTTTCCCCGTCCAGGAGTCCCTTCCCCTTATATAAGAGAGCGCCCCTTCCCCATGCCCATTGCCCTTTCCCAATGCCCGATACCCATGCCCCATTCCCCTTGCCCAAGACACGAGACCCCGCCGCCCGCGCCCCGAGACATTGCCCCGAGACCCCACCTCTCGCGCATCAAGGTTCACCAAAAATTTCCCGTAGGTGTCATGATGCTCCTGCGCCGCGTGTGGGATGTACGAAAAACCCGCGACACTGGGGGGGTTGTTCTCTCGACCCCTGTTTGTTTTTATTTTTTATAAAAAAACATTGCTCAAAGGGGTTGCATTCCGTGCCTATTGAGTTCTTAGATATGGTCATCGAGTTGGTCGCCGCCACCGACTCGATAGGGAAACATCCCGAATGCACGACAGGCGGCAAAGACGCGAAATGCGCCTAGATCATTGACAAACACATACACGAAACATGCACGACTTGTGCATGGGATGAAGCTTCTCTTGTGAAGGGTGAAGTATGCCCACATGAAGGATTGAACTATGGCAACAGCCTACGCTTTACGGTTCATGCCCAACATGTAACGAGATATCACGAATTGCCCACGTTACGGGATAGTGTAGTACAAGGTGCGGTATCCGTAAGTTAATCGGAGGTTCAGATGCCTTGCTATGCTAGAGGTCTGTTCACTCATGGGCTAATCAGGGCTACCAAAGGTAGTTACTATTAGTGCCCATCAAGGGCAAAGGAGACTGAAAACCATGATGAACAAAGCCATTACTATGCCTAAATTTGAGAAAGAAGCAAAGAAACGCGCTGATTCCAAGAAGGCACCTGAGAACATTAAGATGAGCGTAAACGATAAGAATAAGCTTGTAATAGAGATCGACTTGAATGTAATCGACAAGGAACCGCTTGTACTTGGGGAGAAGTCTGCCCGTGTAGCATCTACACTTGGCGGTATTCGCTTGAAAAAGGACGGGTTTCAGAACGTTGTACTCAACCTGAACGCCTATATACCAGTGGATGAGTATGTATCCCCTGTACAGGAACCCGCCGCACCTGCCGCACCTGCTACCAGTGTGCCCGCTATGAGTGCCGAGGACATGAAACTGTTCCAAGAGTTCCTGCAATTCAAGAAGATGATGGAAGCCGCAAAGTAATAAGAAGGATACCCGAGCTATGCTTGGGTAGTCCTGACTAGCCCATGAGTAACAGACCTAGGAGCCGATTGCACATAATCCGTATTATGTGATGTCATGGGCAGACCCGAGTGCCCAAGGCACTACTATGCCCAAAAGAGGATGATTCGCATGACATTTGCACAAATACTCGACTTGACCATGAGCCGCAACGAGACCCTAGACCGTTTCACCAAGCTCAATAGGCGTGGTTGGCGTAACCTGTCCACCATCGAGAGAGCTGAACTAGAGATACTTAGGGATAATCTGTATGCCATGAACTACAAGTTGTCGAGTGTATCCTATTGATAGCATGACCTAGCCCTATTCCTTGGGTGCTAGGGTATGCCCATGACCGCACCACGCACCACCCGAGAGCACGGCGAGAGATAGCGAAGCCTAGCACTACTCGTAAAACAGGGGTACGTCTAAGGACACCCAAGGACTCTAGCGAGTCAACATGAGTAACAGTCCTAGCCTTCAACTCACATAACCCAAACATACTCTCATGGGTCTATCCCTCTCATGTCTTATATGTCTGTGCTCTCTCTTATATGGTGAGTGAGTCTTATATAGGATTGTAGACAGCCAACAGGTTGCTCTGCCCCCGCCCGCCCCACCTGGGGTAGGTGTGCCCTAGCCATCCAACAGGATACCGCCATGGGCTTATATAGGCTTACCATCAATTACCTAGTGCATAGTGGTGCCCTCACATGATACGGTTTCCCATACTGTCCAACTGCCAGTGTGACCAACTAGCTGTGGGAGTCATATCCCATGGCTAGGTATGTTCAGACACTTAACTCTTATATGGCTGTGTCGTATAGCTGAATTAGGTGCCTGAACATGCCTAGCCCTACCCCGCCCCACCCCGATTTGGGGTACGTTGGTGCAGGTCAGAGCGTCCCATCGAGTGCTCATAGCACCTAAGCGGAATAGCTCTGTACCACGGGTTCAAGCATGGCATAGATGTGTCAAATTCAAGGAGGAATACCCATGCGTAATAAAGTGATAGTGGCATACGTTGGCAAGGTCGGTGGACTCATGGCATACCTAAGAAACCTCATAGCAGAACAGGAAAGGGTGGGTGCATAGTCATGACAAGGACTCAACAAGTGATAGCCGCAAGCAAGCTTCAACGCAAGTGGGCACTGCGTGAGATGTATGTCTATGGTCAGCTAACCTTCAAGGACAGAGGTGTCTAGGATGGAGATATGGAGATTCGTTTTCCAGTGCAGACAAGGTGGTAGTACACAAAGGGCTACCGTGTCTTGGGATGAAGCTATACAGTTTGCGGGTACTCAATGGGACATCATTGACTACCAAATGGCTTAGACACTGCTCCCCGCCCATCTCCCCGAGGTGGTCGGCATGGAGTGCCTAAGAGCACTACCCTACATACTCAGGAGGAATTTCAGATGAAAAACGGTTTTGTACAGGTAAAGGTTGTTGACGGTGTTGAGGTTCGTGCAAACGAGAAGGGTCAGTTCTTGCTTGGTGCCCTTATTAACAATAACGGTGACACAACTGAGATCAACGGTATCGCCGCAGGTGCTATGCCTTGCATTCATGAGATCAGCGAAGCGGTGAAGGCTATCGCAGGAACGGCTACTATCGCCCTGCTTAACCAACACATCCCGCCGCAACTGATCGAAATGGTAATGACTGATGCTATCGAGGAAGGTGTCAAGCAAGGGGTTATGAAGCACGTAGAGACAGAGATGCCTGAGATTCACGAGATCGGTGAGCGGCTGAAGAAGGGCGACATCGGTGCCCTGTTCGAGATGCTGTTGAAGGCTTAGACACTACTAGGGCATCCAACCTTCGGGTTGGGTGTTCAATGGAGTGCCTAAGAGCACTATCATAACTAGGAGTTGGTTACCATCGAACACGCAACAATCCTGAACAAGATCAGAGCTAAACGTAAGAACAGCAAGACAACACTGGCAGATATTCGCCGCATCGTAGCGGCTCGTGAGTCGGGTGATTGGTCGGAGGTACATAACAGCGAGCTGTACAAAGAGCATAGCGGTGAGTATTGTGAACTGCTTCAGTACATTGAAATGCCTGAGTGGTTGGTGGGTGTTGTGATGCCTACCTTTGTTGACCAACGGTATATACGAGATCGGGACTTAGTGATCGCCGCCCCCACCGCCGAGGATGCCAAGGCACAGTGGTTCGAGCAAATGAAAAACTGGATACGTGAAGACGAGAAGCATCTCGTCAAGGCAGTACGGAAGGGAGAGGAGCTGAAATGAATGAGCTTCTCTCCCTTTTGCTTGCCGAAGGGTTGCGGGCAACGCTCAACCAGTCCTTCGGGAACCTGATCGAGGTTGACTTTGATGATGAGGTCATCCAAGTATGGCAGACCAACGCACCCTATGAGAAACCACGGTTTGAGATCACCGACACGAGAGACTGCATCAAGATGGTGTGCCGCTCGGTTGAATCGGTGCTGACCCACCTCAACCTGTGGAACGAAGCGGTTGTTTGTTAGACACTGCTCCCCGACCATCACTTCGGTGGTGGGCGGTATGGAGTGCCTAAGAGCACCCAAAATACTAGCCCCATGAGGGCACAAGGAGAATGTACACATGGAAAACGTAATCGTAAAGTCGGTAGCAAACAACAAGGCAGTAATCGAAGTTGATATGTCCCAAGACCTGGGCGTGTCGGGTAGCGGTAAGAACATCCTGATCGCTAAGACAGGTTCCAACGTACCAATCGGTGCAGGTGGCGTGAAGATCAACCTGAACGTATACAAGGGACTGCCGAAGGATGAAAACGAACCTGCCATGGACTTCAAGGGTGCCAAGGCTGAGATCGGGTTTGCAGGTGGTGTGGCTAAGGTAGTAGGTAACAAGCTGACAATCGAGGTTGACCTAACCTCTGACCTTGGTGAGTCGGGTAGCGGCAAGAACATCCTGATTGCCAAGACGGGTAGCAACCTGCCGCTGTTCAAGACGATCAAGATGAACCTGAACGTCTACAAGCCAGTACCTAAGGCAACTGCACAGGCACCAATCGACCTAACCAAGAAAGACCCTGAGCAATTGACACTCGTGTAACCCTTAGACCCTGCTAGGGTATCTCACCTTCAGGTGAGGTATCCGATGGAGTGCCTAAGAGCACTATCAAACCCAAGAGGTGACGCAGTATGACAGTGTACAAACGTGCAGAGAACGACAAGGCTACCCTGAAGATCGAGTATGACCAATACCCTTCCAACCCCCGCCACGAGATGGATGGTTGGTTAGGTGAGATGATCTGCTTCCACCGCAGATATACATTGGGTGACAAGCACACCTACGATGAACCCCGTGACTTCCTTGAGTGCCTTGCTGAGGATTACTACAAGGGTGACAAGGAGCTTAATTATCTGAGCATGAACGAGCTGATGGATGTCATCACTCCTCATGTTATCATCCTACCCCTTCACCTTTACGATCACAGCGGCATCACAATGAGCACCGGTTCTTTCGGTGATCGTTGGGATAGTGGTCAGGTTGGCTGGATATATGCTACCAAAGCCAAGTTCCTTGAGGAGACAGGCTACAACGAGGACGAGCTGTTCAGTACCGACACCAAGCGGTTCCCCAAGGTTGGGGAGCATGTGAAGGTCAAGGGATATGAGAACGAGGGTCATAACGGTTGGGTTAAGGTTGTCTCCTTCTCCCGTAGCTTCGTTCAGGTTGACCTCGACTGGCACAAGGCTGAAGGGGCAAAGCGTTTTGAAAGTTGGGTGATAGTCCATGAGGATAGCATCCTTGAGGTCATGAGCAACAAAGCAGTGCAGATGCTTGAGGGTGAGGTTGAGGTATACGACCAGTACCTAACTGGTGATGTGTATGGGTTCGTCCTTGAGATGAAGAAGCCCTGTCACTGCGGTAACCCTGAGTGTGGTCGGGTTGAGGTTGAGGAGGATAGTTGTTGGGGGTTCTATGGAGATGACGTTCACAAGAACGGTATTGCTGACCATATCCCAACTGAGTACCACGAACTACTAGAAGCGTTGAGCTGAGATCAGAACAGACTAGATGAGCCGAGCCGAGCCGAGGGGGATATAGAGATGAGAAGATTAGGGATGCGAGTGAGATTCAATACTGGTGAGCGGGTACGTATAGAGCTTGGTGACTTCGCAGGTTTGACTGGTGAGGTCGCCCCCGCCCCCGAGGGTGCCATGTACAACTGGAAGAAGGAAGTGTTCATTGCACTTGATGGCGGTGAGACCGTCAGAAAATACAAAAACGAGGTGTGTAAATCGTGAGCTATAAATGGGGATTGAACGGTAACGATCTGAACTGGGACGCGGTTACCTGCTTAAACAGCTTCACCTTCGAGCTAGAGGTTGCGATCATGGAGGGCACGGCTGAGCTTGACGAGGACGGTAACGTTACCGACAGCTTCTACCAAGGAGTACAGGACAGCAACCCTACGGTGGTCTACTACCCTGGGGATGAGGTGAGCTTCGCTGAGGTGAAGAACAGCGGCAAGCACATGCTCGACTTCGTACCATGGTTTCTTAACCACGACACGAACTCCAACTTCGTACATGCGGTTGGTGAGGTACCTGATGAGTACTTCACAGACGATTACCTGAAGGATAAGCGTGAAGCTGAGGTTGCATAGACATTGCTCAAGCGAACCCACCGTGGTGTGGGTTCCTTCATGGAGTGCCTATGAGTGCCACTGAGCACGAGCACTGACCGCCGATATGAGGAGATGTTCACATGAACACAAAGAAAACAGCGACATACGAACCTGCAATCATCCTGACGAAAGACTTATTCACCCACGAGGGTACACAGTACCACGTTGAAAGCCGCAAGGCTAAGCGCGGCGAGATGATTCTGACGACCAAGACCATCGGGCACTACAAGAAAGGACAGGTATACGAAGTATCCGACTACACAGGCAAGGAAGCGTGGTGCAAGAACGACGAGGGCTTCCCTATCCCCATCCGTCACGGTGAGTATGCAGTTCTCGTGCCGATGGTTGAAGCACAGCCCCTCCCCACCACAGTGTACTCCCCTTCCATGCTGAATCAGCTTGAATCGAGTGGCACCCCGATATTCAACGGGTATCACCACACGGTGCTTGACTTCAGCGAGGTTGAGGGTGGTCACACACTGGTCATGAAGCTCCCCGCAGGTGACCACATCACGGTTTGCGGCATGATTATGACCGACAGGGTTAACACCATTGTTGATATACAGTACCACGGGGACAACGGTCAGCAGATGATCGGGTTCACTGGGAATGAGACACCTCAGGTACGGGACAGCCGAAGCAAACACAAGCTGTACAGCTTGGACATTCGCCCCGACCACAAGGAAAAACCATACGGTGACACCTTGACACTAGCGTTCCGCAGGGTGGATGAGGTCATCATCGACATCTCCATGAACGCAGGTACTTGGATGGCTGAGAACCCTGACAGTATGCCTGATGGGTATGACTCTCGCACTCTCGTTCGAGCCATCCATGATTGGGCGGTAGAGTTCGAGAAGGAGTTTGGTAACCAAGCACGGGACGACTACTACGAGAGAGTCGATACGTTCACTGAGAAGAAGATCAGCCAGTGGACTAAAGAGTACACCGAATAATCGGACACCGTTACCATACCTCACCCCGCCGTGGGGTATGGAATAGGGTGCCTGATTGCCTATGAGCAACGCACCACTCAAGCTATGAGGTGATTGTGAATGAGTGAAAGAGTAGAGTTCCACGGTAGAATCAATGTCGGTACATACGAGGGTAAGCGCGTAGTGGTCGAAGCCACGATCAAGCTGAAAGATTCCTCTCGTGAGAGTACGACCCATGACCACATCAAATCCTACCACACGCTGTCCATTGTAGGTAGCTACAATGGCGGCGGTGGTCAGTGCATTGACACGCTGAAGAAACTGGATGAGGTAACCATCCCTGAGCAGGACTTGAAAGACCTGATCGAGATTTGGGAACGGTGGCATCTGAACGATATGAAAGCGGCTTGTTGCCACCATGAACCTATACCTGTCAGCTACGATCACGAGGAGTACAAGCATTACGTTTGGCTGAATGCCAAGCGGTGCCCTAACGGTTATCGGTATGGCTCGGCTTGGTTGGTCGAGATGCTACCGACCGAGATTATTGATCGGGTGACTGAAATTTTCACCGCCCAACCAACAGCTAAGTCAATCACCGAAGAATGGGAGCTGACCATGAACGGCAACCGTGGTGAGCTAACGGTCGGTGACATCCAAGTTACTGTGGATTATGTAGGTAAGACCAACCCGATTAAGATATGGGGTGCATCACACAAGGACATTGACTACAAGACGATCTACCAGTACCTCGTTACCTGCATCCACAAGGGGACTCACGAGACCATGAGCTTCGACTTCTTTGATAGCGTCGATAACGGAAGGAAGCCGCCGTTCGTTAAGAGCCTGGGCTACTCGATCATGTGCTGTATCCGAAGTGACTCCTTCACAACGTCAGCCAACTACCCTACCCTTGAGAGCTTCTGCTCCGAGTTTGGGTACGATGCTGACAGCCGCAAAGCCGAGAGAACGTACAAGGCTTGCATCGAGCAGGGTGATAAAATAAGCAGGGTATTCGATGCTGAACTGATCGAAACCCTCCCGCAGTAAAGGGAGGATTGACCTGCATGGATTCAGCAGCCTATGATAAAGTTGTGATCGACGGTCAGTATGCTGACGAATTGTGTCGGCAGTTTGACATGATGAGTTCCGAGACAGGGAGCGTATTCGCCCTGCTCGGACTCCTCCGAGGTGTTAGGTTCCCGCTAACTAAGGGAATCCTTCACCTTGACTACGGCGGCAAGGACGACATCGAGATTACCTTCAACCTTGACGGTGACTCATCGGGTAGCGGTCACTACAAGCACAGCCACGGACTGGAATGGAGAGTTCAGGGTGCTAACATCATCCCCATCTCCAAACCCGCCCGACCGCAGGATATGGACGAGCTTATCAAAGTCGCTCGGTACTTCACCAACCTGTTCAAAGCTGTCATGCAACGTATGGCAGAACGTAAGCAAGAGGTTGTGAGGGACGAGCGGAGCATCCCTAAGGTAAAGAAGGGTAAGGTCAAGCACGGTAAGAAACAGAGGAACCGCACGGTATATGTCAGGCAGACCGTGTACAAGGTATCCTCCCCTCCCCCATCCCCTACCATAGAAGAAGGGGAACGTGAGAAGCGTGACTATGAGCGGCAAACGTTCAGGTGGACAAGGGCAGGACACCACCGCCGACTACGTAACGGCGAGGTTAGGTGGTTCCCCGAGAAAGAGATCATTCTTGATCCTGACGCAGTGAAGGAAAGTAAAACCTACAAAATACAGAAAGGTGAAGGTGAGCAGAATGACGGTTAAACGTAACGAACTGGAAGAAAAGTATGAGAAGGTTGAGGGTACCATCACGGTACCTATCAAGTATACCCTGAATGACTTGGAAGGTCTCCTGATTAGTGCGTGGGAAGGTGGAAGTACATATTGGGTCGGCAAGGTTGAGGTGAACCACCCTAAAGTAGCTAAGCAGGATGCTTATGACGCTGACTGGGCTACCTCTGAGTGGGCTTTCAACGCACTTGTTGAGGGTGGTAGCATCTATGTCGAAGACAACGAGGGTGGGGAATATAAAGGCACCATCACCTTGGAAAGCTTTAAGAAAGGTTTTGAGAAGTTCGTCGCTCACCGCGCTAACCAAAGCGCACTGAACTTTATATACAACGGCAGTATTGATGGTGGTCAACTCGATGCAGGTGATGCTGATGGAGTATTCCAGTATGCGGCATTTGGAGAGTGGGTGTTCGGATGATTAAGGGTATTCACCTTGGTAAGAATGTAGGGCTAGAGGGTATCAAAGAGGTCTACCATGTTGAGGTCGCTGTCACTGAGAACGGGACGGTTAACTTCTTCCTGTTCAAGGACGGTCACCCCCTCTCCCCCGCCGAGATGTCCCCTGGGGAAAAAGAGTTCCTGAAGGGTGAACTGAAATCTGTCGTAGACGATATGCTGAACTAAATAGATGCTGATAGAGAGACCCATCCTAACATACCTGGATGGGTCTTTCGCTTGAGCACCTATAGAGTGCTACTTAACACAACCTCCCCTATCCCGTATAGAGAAGGTAAAGGAGATGAATTTATGCAACACACAAAAGAAAGCATCAAGGAAATGATTATTGGAACTGGTATTCTTCAGGTTACCAACCGAAACGGCGAGGATTTTGCCATTGTGGACGGTTACCATGATATTGACCGCTGTCTGTATATGATCGCTGAAGCACTGGCACCTGAATCCATTCAGGAATACCGTGACTTCCACGATCCAATCAACAATCACCAACTGATCCAAGGTGACCGACTGGTGACATTCGGTAGCCTAGCCTATGCAGGGTGCGCTGTACCTGAGGTTCTTGAGGTCGCCCTTGAGAAGGCAGGGATCGAGGACATATGGTTCGAGAATATCGTTATGGAATATGGGTTCTCAGATCAGTATTGCCTATGTGATGGGTGTAGCAAACCCATATGCCACTTCCCTTCTTCAGGCTCCCCCGACACGCACTACCACAACAATGGCGAGATAGTGTGCGTCGATTGCTTCAAGAGCAACGGTCTGAAGGATGAGTACCTAGAAACCTGCATCAACAACCCTCGGAACGTAGTCCAGTTGGAGCTTGTATCCTTTGATGATCTGTATGCCGAGGGTTTTGAGAAGCACCACCAGTCACCATACCACAACGGTCTGCATGAGGGTATGAATGACGTACCTGAGGAGGTAATGAAGAAACTGAACGAAGAAGGGTTCGGTGAGGTGCTGTTCACCTTGGACGATAACACCCCATTCCATATGACGTTTAGTGCCTGGGTACGCCGAAAGGAAGGCATCGAAGGAAAAGCAGTAATCAGTCCAGAGCTTAGGGATGAGATTATAGAAACAGCAAATAGAGAACTTATCCCCTACGATGTTTATGAGGGCGTTTTGAACGACAGCTTTATCCTGTACGGTGCTAAAAAGATTGTAATCGAGGGTATAAAGCCCAGTGAGTATATTGTATTGCACAATAAGTACGTCAATGTATGGACAAGCGAGACAGAATTAATTGCGACGAACGATATTCAAATCGTTAACAGCTATAAAGAGCTGTTCGGAGAGGGTGAGGAACAATGATCGGACGGTTTGAACGGGTCGTAGTTATCTTCGGTGGCAGGGACGAGCATTTTAACACCTTTGAGGGCGGTAAGTTTGAAGCGCGTACCTATGAGGAGATGGAGGAGATCGAGCGCAAGTTTGATGCACTCGACCACCGCTCCACCTACTGGCAGATGTTTAAGGACAAGTACGTTAAGTGCTCTTGTGGTGAGGAAGTACCCTGTGGTCGCTTCACAAACACATGCGAATGCGGTAGAGACTACAGCTTCGATGGTAGCCTGTTGGCTGATCGCTCCCAATGGGGCGAGGAAACTGGCGAACACTGGACGGAGGGTTACTGATGCAACGTCAAAGCCTTAATACGTGGAAGACCATATTCAAGAACCTTGCTGAAGACGATCAGGAAGTCGAAGTAACATGGTTAGACCCTGGGGATGCAAGTGAGGGTGAGTGGTGCTTACACTGGGAGAACGAGCTTTTCGAGGATGGCTTCGCTACCGAGGAGGAAGCAAACGAGCGGTTGAAACATCTACAAAAACAATTACTGGTGATGGAGGGGTAAACATGTTCAACGTAGTCATCAAAGCATGGAAGAACGACGAAGTGATCGAAACGATTACCAAAGAGCCTGTATCGGAGCGTTCCGCTGAACGTATCGAGAGAGGGGTTAACATCAACCTGAATCACGATGAGTATTACACAGAAGTAGTACCTGCATAGACCCTGCTAGGACAGCTCACCTTCGGGTGGGCTTTTCAATGGAGCGGTCTATAAGGGCTGTAGAAGGGACACCCCACCTTCGGGGTGGACACCCTCCCTTCAAAGGGGGTGACCTGGAAATGGACATCTTCTTCGCTACAGCCTTAGCGGTGTTGGGATTCGTTCTTGCTAGTTTAGGAATTATCAATCGCATTCTTAAAAAGCTTAACGAGTCCGTTCGCCTGTTGAGTAAGCTGAGGACTTCCCTTCGCTTGTTCAACAAAAAGAAAAAGGACAAAGCCGATTCCCTCCCCCGCCAAGGTTCGTGAGTCGATTAAGTCCCTTTCAGGGAGGAACAAGTTCGCCGCTTGTTCCTTCCCTTCTACGGTCTATTATAGCCGCTCTGCTTTACAACATCAAGTGCCGACGAGCACTATCAGGAGGAACTAATATGCAAGAGAATATCAACTTTGAACTGAAAGTAATTAACCCTACCCAGGAGATCATTACCGTATCCGCATCCGTTGACTCAGGGTGGTCGGGTGGTCGCTATCAGGTATCCCTGTCTTACAACCCTTCCCGTAAGGTTTTCATTGTATCCGCTCCAAACTACTGGGTGTCCATGGAAACTACCCGACCACATAACTGTACCAACAAGCTAGGTGAGCACGGTATAGGTAGAAATGACGCATTAGCGATTGAAGCTATCGTCAATCAGATCCTCCTCCCCGCCCTTCACAAGAAGATGGATGCGGCTGAGGAGTTTGAGAACCATGTGTACTCCGATTCGGTTATGGGGTACGTCCGTCAGAACCTTGACCTTGAAGCTGATGATGATTCTAAGGACATGGAGATTGCTCAGATGTCCCGCAACGAGGTGTTCGACCGTGTACTTGAATGGAATGGGTTCATTCGGTACGGAAACACAGTACGTGACTGGGTTGAAGGTGTGTACGGTGTGAAGCTCAGTAAGATTCGTAGGTAATTTGTCCCCTGCTCCCGCCCATCACCTTCGGGTGGTGGTCGGCATGGAGGGTACAACACCCTACCCTATAGTGCCATCGAGCACAGAAAGAGGTTACATCATGAGTTTTTCCAAAATTGATACTGCACAAAATGAACTTATCAACCTGATCCCTAAGGAAGCTAAGGAGACCCGCGAGAACCTGCTTGCAGTGATTAGCGACATCCGTGTCATTCAAAAGGACAACATCCTTGCATGGATTCCTATATGTCACATCGACGAGGAATCCGTTGATCTGAGTGAGTACCGTTACATTGATGACTACGAGATCGTCACTGGTTCGCATATTGCCCCCGACAATAGCTTGTGGCGTTCAGAGGAAGCGTACCGTGAGCACCTTGAGAAGCTTTCGGAAAGGAGGTTTGTTGTAGGTTCCTACTGGAAGGTAGCTGACGTGAACAACGAATACGATTCCTTAGAGTTCGATTCTATGGGTGCCGCTGAAGACCACCTCGAAACGCTTGTAAACGGTGGGGTTGATCGTGAGCTTCTGTTTGTAGTTCAGAAGTGGTGTATACTTACGATGGCAGGTGACAACTACGATAAAGAAGAAGATCGTAACGGAGAGTACACCTACGAGTCGGAAGCTGAGAATGACATTGAAGACTGCCGCGCTGAGTGGATTGACGAACAGGTTAGAGACCTTGGGGAGTTCGAGTATGATGAAATCATGGAGGATACAGTCTTCCGTTACGGTCACAAGAGAACGGTTAACCACGATCTAGCTCAAGACCTGGGGATGGCTGTCGTAAGGTTCAACAACGGTGAGCATGAGGGTTACGAGTACATCGTATCCACAGGGACAGGAACGGATTCCACCCCTTCCTATGTATGCTACCAAGCCATTGAGTTCGGTCACGTCAGCGAGAACGATGCCCGATGGTTTACAGACCATAAGAAAGGATTCTTCATCGACGTTGTAGGTCAGGAATTGTACGAGATGGCTATGAAAGCCATGAACCTAGAGAGATTCATAAAGGGGGTTACCTATACGCCATGAACATGAAGAAGTGTGATGGTTGTTTCAAGGAATCCTTTAGCTCCTGCGGCTATGGTGAACAATGGACTTGCCCACACTGCAACAAAGACATTACACACGTAAAGGTGCAATCCCCACCACAGGTTAAATCCTCTGAGAGGATTAGGTTAGATGCAAAGTACAAGTACGAGCCGTATACAGACAAATGACAAAGAAATTAACAAACGGCTTAACTATCAGGAGGTTGTTTCGTATGAATAAAGTAGGCGTTATGGATGCGATCATGGAGCAGTTCGGTGTTGAGTACGGCGACATCTTTATGGACGATGACGGTACGTTCCAGTTGAACGACGACGAACAGCGTTATCGGTACATAGAGTTACCTGGGGAGACACAGGACGAGTTCCAGTATGCCTTCCATAAGGTAGATTAGGACACTCCCACCCTGCCACTGTCTTATGACGGTGGTAGTAGGGAGTGCCCCAGTGTACCCTGGTGGCACAACCCACCCACGCCACAAATACCATAGAGAGGAGTTTTACCCGTGATTGAGGATGTGGCAGTGTCACTAAAAGAGTATTATGAGGAGAGATACGGTAAGCCTAATGGGGATAGGGAAACATTAGACGTGCTTTATGACATATTCAAAGACCTTATGCACTATAATTTCGTAACAGCCGAGGTTAAGGAGGGTATAAGTGAGTACTACAGACTGATTCAGAACCGAGGGCTACCTGCTTACGAGTGGATACTTGAAGCCTTTCACGTAGTGTCCAAGAAAAGTGTTGAAAAGAGAAACTTTCCATATGTCATCGGAATGTTAAGAGGTTGGTTAAAATTCGGGTTTGGTCACATCCCCTCCCAAGAGGAGGAGGAATTAGTAGACTACTTTCAAGAGGTTACTGGTACAGAAGTCTCTAGCGAAGCGAGACAGTTGTTACAGAACATGATGGGTAGGTACGGAGTCATGAGAATGACGAGAATGATCTCCCAACTCCCTAAGGAAAAGGATACCCTAGACCTTTCCAAGGTCATGGCGGTAATGTTATCTGAACTTCTCGCAACCAAGTATTTAGATAAGTGAACCAATATTCACCAACTCAACCCCTCACCTATCCGAGGGGTTTTTGGTGGTCTGAGATCAAGGGGGAGTTTTACGAATGAAAAGCTCACGAAGACCTACTAACGAACTAACCGACTTCGAGTTGTTACAAGAGGTCGATCAGTTTATACTAGACGCTAAGGCATTAATTGGGAAGGAGGTGAGCACGAGTGCGGATATTGAAGGCACTCAAGCGACTCGTAAGGTCGAACTCAAAAGAAAAGAATTGGAATCAGCATAGATGCCCATACTGTAACCACCTACTGTACGAGAAAACAAATGACTTCGTAGTTGGCTCCGTGAGGGTCAAGTGTCGAAAGTGTAAGAACATTGTAAACGAGTAGTTTTGACTCTTAGACTCTTGGGGGGAAAGAAAAGGTAATGGAATTATTTAGAGATGTCTTGATAATTTCCCCCACTTGTCTTATTATTGTGAGATAACTCCTCAGCTTACACATTCAGACCGCCGTTGGAGAGGAGCCAAATTTAGAGATCATTTAACAGTCGGAGGTTATTTTTATGACGTATTCAAAAAGTCAAATGGACGCAGTTGCTCAACACCTTAGAGATAGGTTTGTGGCAGGTGAAGTCGAGGGTCATGAGATCGTGGTAGCTCTAATAAGCATGGTTAAAGCTGATCGAATTTTATTAGATGATGTTGCACCTATTTTGTATACCGTATATTTTGGTAACCCACAAGGCGTTATGGTTGCTCTTGAAAAAGCTCACACTTTAATTGATGAGGAAATGATTGATTCAATAATAAAGGAAGTTAATGAAAAATAAAAACTACTAATAATACAATAAAATTACCCACTAAAAATACCATATTAACACTGTCTCTTTATTGAATTGAATTTCTACATAGAGAGGAGACAAAATGAGAGAGTTTTATAGTAAGTTCTTCTTGGTCAGTCTAGCTTGTTTCCTTATATTAGGTGTCATAATTTTCTTTGATAATTCATTTATACAGATGCTCCGCGTTATTTTCCACCTCGCCCTGGTTATCCTAGTAATAGGAATTATCGGTTGGCATGAGAATAGGAGAAAGCGGAAGGAGCAGAACATATGGAAAACGTAAATAAGGCAGTTCTGTTTTTGGCTGTAATTGAAACAATGCTTGAAGCTTTGAAAGGTTTGCCTGTTGACCAAACTGAATTGGTTGACTCATTGGCTATGTTGGGTTTTGACCCTATAGAAATCATGTATGATACACAGACGCTCGTTGCATTTCAGAAATTGTGCAGAGGTTTCGTTGAGCTTGAACTTACTGAGGATGACTTATCTGTACTAGAGCAGGGGTAACGTCATGCAGTCATTGAAGCTTCTATCCACTTATGCACGAAACGGGGTAGTCATCCTTAGTAAGCTCAAATCACGGAATTATCCACTCTATCTATATTTGAAATCAAATCTTGAGCAACTTTCCCCCGCCCTGACCGCTCAAGGCGTGGGGGTACTCAATGACTTAAAAACACTCAGAGAGCCTGACAAGATCAGGCTATTTTTGCAGTATCACTATGGCGAGACCGTTGACCTTTCAGAAGTTAGGAAGACTCACAGAACGGTCTACAACTACCTCTTAGGTTATGGAAAGCCCCGAGAGGTAGTTGAGGATTTGGGCTTTAATGTAAAGTACCGATCCCATACCACTAACTTAGAAAAAGACCTGGGTAGTTTAAGAGATTCTGAGGGAAACTTCCCTCCTCTCCCCCAGTCTACATACAACAAAGTCTATTACCGAGCTAAGAAGCAAGGTGTTGACGTAAAACATTACCTCAAGTCCCTAGGGACTTGAGGTTATTTTTTAGGAGGTGATTATTTAACAGCCTTACTCTCACATCGTATAGATCAACTAGGAGGTGTTTGACGTGATAAACGCAGAAAAGATAAAGGGCAATGACGGGAAATGGTGGATTAAGGCTTCTTTTCGCAACGTCAAGACGCTTAGTGACGCGATGAGCGAGGTCAAAGGCGCGATCTTTAGTCCGATTCAAAAGGTTTGGGCAGTTCCGCTGATCTATCGTGAAGACTTTGAGCAAAAGATGGGTAGCTTCCTTATCAATTGGGTTGACGAGGAGAAAGGAAGTAACGGCGGTATTAGCGAGGACGACATCCCAAGCGAACCAGTCGTTCCTGGATACTCAGTAACCTACAATGCAGACGGTGATATTATCGACCATCGTGGGTTTAAGACCCGCCCGTGGGGAGAGTTCCAGGTCAAAGGATTCAACCTGATGGTTAGCAAAGACTTCCTGATCTTAGCTGATGATGCGGGTCTAGGTAAGTCCTGGCAGGTAGCCAACGCCATTGAAGCTAAGAAGAAGCTAGGACACCTGAAACGAGGGATTGTCCTGGCGAAAGCGAGTCTGCTGTTTAACTGGCGTGACGAGATTCATATGCACACCAACCTCAAGTCGGTAGTAATGGCGGGTAACGTCAACCAACGTGCTAAGCTATACAGCCAACTAACAAATGAGGGGGATTGGGATGTCATCATTATGTCCTACGAGACTTTCCGATGTGACATCCACAACCTTGAGCTACTGGATAACTACAAGGAGCTTCAGTTCTGTGTCATGGATGAAGCCCACAAGATCAAGAACCCTTTAAGTAAGATTGGTTCCCTCGTACACCGACTGAACTTCCGTAGCCGCTATGTTCTGACAGCTACCCCACTCCCCAACTCACCGCTTGAAGCATACAACTACCTTCACTTCGGTAAACGTGTTCTGAAGGATTGGTATGAGTTCCGTGGGCACCACGCTATCATGGGCGGCTTTGGTAACAAAGAGATCGTCGGTTATAAGAACATTCCTGAGCTGAAGAACCTGATCCAGGTTAACATGCTTAGAAGACGTAAGAAGGACAAGCTGAAGGAGCTTCCTGAGGTTGCGTTCAAGACAGTTACCCTTTCTATGACCCCTACTCAGTCCAAGATGTATCAGGCTGTTAAGATGGGGATTTTGGAGGAGCTGAAGGATACTTCCTTAGACAGGATTCCATCGGCACTAACTAAGCTCCTTCGACTACAACAGGTTACAGACTCCATCGAACTGATCGGAGCTTCCCCAGGGAAGAATACAAGCTCTAAGCTCCTAGCCCTTGATGAGATGGTCGAGGAACTGGTGGAAAGCGGTAATGAGAAAGTAATCATCTTCTCCCGTTTCCGTACCATGGTGGAGCTGATCGAGAAGCGATACGCAAAACACAAACCTGCGGTTATCCATGGTGACGTGGATGCCAACGGTAAGACTGAGAACTCCGCTGTCCGACTGCTGAAGAAGAAATATGGACAGGAATGGTATGACATGCCTGAGGAGCAAAGACGCAAGCTCCTGGATGAAACTATGACTTCGGAACGCCAACGTGAAGTATACAGGTTCCAAAATGATGAGGAATGTAAAATCTTCATCGGCTGTACACCTGCTTGCCGTGAAGGTCTGACACTCACTCAAGCTACTCACGTTATCTTCCTTGACTGTGAATGGTCACCCGCTTACGTTGAGCAAGCCTTCTCCCGCGCCCACCGTATTGGTCAGCGCAACGCTGTTACCGTATACTACCTCGTTTGTGAAGGTACTATTGATGAGCATGTACAGGAGACCTTACAACGCAAGGAAGCCATGGCACAGACCATGCTCGATGAGGGTATAAACAACCTCGACCTGGGCGTAGCGAAGCAACTGATCGCTTCCCTCGCAGGTATTGATGAAAGGATGGTAGCATGAACCGAGTGAACTCGGAGAACTTCTTTAAGCAAGCACAGCAAGCCGCCGTGGATCAAATGGTTTACTTCGCGGCGTACCACATGTACGAAAAGGAGTTCCCTGACAAGATTACCATCGTTCAAGACTGTATAGACGTTAAGGATGTAAGGCACTTCAATAACTGGCTGAAGAACCGTCCTGAATAGGGCGGTTTCTTTATTTGGAGGACTCTAATGAAGAAACGTGTCGAGGTGAGAAAGATCGCACAACAATTAGGTGTAACCCTTAACATAATTGAGGAGATCAAACTACCCCAGGTTGGCGAGTTTGGTTTCTGTCAGCGCTTCGGAGTCGGTGTTATATCGGAAATTAGTAGAGATGGTTGGTGGTACTATTTCGAGGGTGGGGATGTAGCTGTTAATCAACCCGCAGTCAGGAAAGCCACGGAGTCTGAGATCAATATATGGAGGAGTAAACAATGCCAAGACCTATAAGTAAAGT
The DNA here is from genome assembly GCF_056173265.1 of Paenibacillus sp. QJM3NY_38. Lineage (NCBI taxonomy): Bacteria > Bacillati > Bacillota > Bacilli > Caryophanales > Paenibacillaceae > Paenibacillus > Paenibacillus sp. QJM3NY_38. The sequence continues at coordinate 2,572,217 of NZ_CM149665.1, read as the reverse complement.
AATTCTACCTGACGTGCCCCCTGTACCTGAAGGGTACAGACGCAACTGGCTGTGGTGCCGCAAGTGTGATGAGATTTCCTATTACGACTATGTTCCATACGATACAGAAATGCCTAGCTTCCATACTACATGTGGTCATGACTTCTTCAGCGAACTGGAATACCTGAAAGATTCTGAAGTGGAAGGCGGTCTCCCCGTCTCCCCTCCCCCTGTAAAGAAGCGTTCTAAAAAGACTGCTTAAATTATTTTGAATCAGGTCTTAACTGCTCTCAACCGACTTCGTATAGAGAAAGTGAAGGGAGATGAGAGCAAATGAATAAACTAGCTCAGCAAGTTTTAGGGATTGAGCCTTCCGAGGAGAAGGACGTATTCGCTCAAGAAACATCGGTTGGGGAGGACACACTCCGAGAGTACCACTTCCGTAATGAACGTAAGAAGCAGGACGAGAAGTGGCTCAAGGAGAACAAGGGTGCGATCCTCCAAGGGTTGTCCGAGTTAGGAAAGCGCAAGGCAGACTGGGGTGGCTTCCGAGCTTCATACTCAACGCCTGATAAGTCACACTTCGACAAAGCAAAGGTAATCGAGTTCCTTGAGAGCAACTACAGTCACATGCTCTATGAGAACATCGTTACCCAGGTCAAAGTGGTTGATGAGAACGTCCTGGCTGAGTACATCGAAAGTGGTGAGATCGACCTGGAAGCTCTCAAGGCTTACGCATGGGTTGAGAAGTACGATGCACCCCGTCTGACTGTATCGGTGGTCAAGGAATGATTAAGATAGGTGACCCTGTATTCATCCTCCCCGCCCACTCCCTGCGCTTTGCAGGTCGGTGGGGAGAAGTTATGGAGATCACCGAGGAGGAGCCTATGCCCTTGTTGTTACGCTTCAAGGGTATGGACATCCTGTACCGATTTGACTCCCGTAGTGTCCTATCGACTGAGGATTACTACTCCTGGTTCTCGATCAGCCGCCCCTGCCTTAACAAGCTAACGGGCGAGATCATCGAGATTAAGGCGAAGTTGCACCCTCATATCAAAGACACTGACGGTGAAGTACACCACTTCGGTAACCTTCTCCCTGTCACCTACTGCGAACACTGTGGAACCAACACCACAGGCGAGTTTGCCGCGCTGTGCCAAGACTGCGCCTACCCATTACCGATTGAGCGAGGAGATGAAAGTAACAATGGCTAGAACAACAGCTAATCTGTATCACAAAGGAGTCCAGTACCAAGCTGAGGATGTGTATCGTAGCACTTCTACATTTGTACATTACGAGATCATCTCGTTTATGAAGATCAGCGGAGCCGACTTCGTTGTCCTGAAGATCAGTAATCATGAGCAACCATCTATGCACCCTATTGATGAGTTCCACCGATTGGTTGATCTACACGATCTCGTTAAGGTTTCCCGCCCACGATATGAAATTGGTGATCGCTTTGAACACCCTATGTCCAACCGTACTATGAAGGTACTGAGCGTATCTCCTGACAAGTGCAACGCCAATGGCAGTTATGCCTACTTCATGGAGGTCATCAAGGCGAACGGTAAGCCCTTCTACAATGTGATGAGTGAGACATTCCTTGATAAGTGTGTACGGGACAAGTTCTGATGGGAGATATAGCTGATTACTACGCCGACCAAGCAATGTTCGACGAGCCACGTTTCAGAGTCACTGAAGATGACCCGTTAGACGAGCTGACAGCCCTTGTAGACGACGAACTCATCCGTAGGGTACGAATACTCTACCGAGCGGCTAAAGAGCTGTCAGGGGCTATGAACGAGCATGACAGTCGGGTACAGAGTATCTGTAATCACCACCAACTGGTCGGGTATATGACCGAAAAGCAAAAGCGTTCGCTTTGCCTGTACATCCTGAACTTCGGTAAAAGGATTGTCAGTATCTAATGTAAGGAGCAACACCGTTTCAATGAACTATGACTGTGAGAAGTGCGGTAAGCAAAACAAAGACATCTTAGAGCAGGTCAACCACATCATAAATGGGTGTGAAGCCGCTAAAACCAAGGAGGATACCAATGCCAAAAGTAACTGAAGTATACGTTGAAGCTACGTTCACCAAGTCCCTGCCGAACTACCAAAACTACAAACCAACAGCAGGAGTTCGTATGACACCCGCTAAAGACGAATCCACTGACGAAGTGTTCTCCTATGGTTGGGGAATTGTCCACGATCAGATCGCTGAGCAACTGAAGGCGTTCGATGACAAGCCGCAATCAGGTGTCACTAAAGGTCTCAGTAAGTAACCAACAAGAAAGGGTGAGCCAACATGATTAAATTAAACGGTGCAACCCTCAACTTCAAGGTCTTCCCTAACGGGGAGACTTTGGTTGACGGGGATCAGATTTTAGACCTACTAGCAGAAAGAAACTATGACGCTGAGGTCGTCTTCAAGTATGAGAACGACAGTGATCTACTGAAGCTCCTGTTCGTCAAGTCACACCTCGATAGATATTTCTGCAATAGAAGCATTCTGAAGATCGCATACATGCCTTACAGCCGCATGGACAGGTCTGAAGGTGCATCGGTCTTCACTCTGAAGTACGTTGCCAAGATGATTAATAACATGAACTTCGATTACGTTAATGTGATCGAGCCGCACTCTGATGTCACGTTGGCACTACTTGATCGTTGTGAAGCTACATACCCAACCACCTCCCTCCTACACGAGGTCATGATGGAGATAGACTTTGACATTGAGAAAGACTACCTGTTCTTCCCCGATCAAGGTGCTCAAAAGCGTTACGGAAAGAACTTCACTAAATTCAAGCAACTGGTTGGGTTTAAGGAGCGCAACTTTGCTACTGGGGAGATCGACAAGCTTCAATTGGTAGGCTCTGTCGAGGGTAAAGGGTTTAAGGCGATTATTGTGGACGATCTTTGCTCTTACGGAAACACGTTCATCAGAAGCTCCAACGCTCTCCGTGAAGTAGGCGCGGCTAAGGTTCATCTTGTAGTAACCCACGCCGAAGACTCTATCTTCAAAGGAAATGTGTTCACTTCTGAGCTAATTGACCATGTATACACTACAAACACACTGCTCACCGAAGTACTAGAAGCATGGGAGAGCAAGATCAGCGTGAAGGAGTTGATCTAATGTCTGACTTCTTCCTCGATCAGCACAATGTCGTCCAACGTCTCGTTCAGGAGTGGCGAGAGCACGGCAAGATCATCATTGCTTTTGATTACGATGATACTGTGTTCGACTTCCACAAGCGCGGCGTTAAGTACAGTGACGTAATCTCATTGCTTCAGCGTTGTAAACGGGCAGGTGCTTACTTCATCGTCTTCACCTGCTGTCACGAAGGGCAGTACGATGACATTCGTCAGTACCTTCACGAAAACCTGATTCCCTACGACAAGATCAACGAGAATATGGATTTCATCCCTTTCCATGGTCGTAAGGTGTACTATAACATCCTGCTAGATGATCGGGCAGGACTGCACTCAGCTTACTATGCACTGCTTGAAGCAGTAACCCTAATCGAAAAGGAGCTTGCCTAATATGAAAACTACTAACTTCCCTCCTGAACTTATGTGTGACTTCTATAAACTGTCTCACCCTGAGCAGTATCCTGAAGGTACAGAATATGTTTCCTCCACATGGACTCCTCGTGGTAGCCGCCTGGAAGGTGTCAATGAGGTAATGGTGTTTGGTGTGCAAGGCTTCGTGAAGGATTTCTTGATCGACTACTTCAACATCAACTTCTTCAATCTCCCTAAGGACGTGGTGATCGCCCAGTACAAACGATTCATTCGTCATACTATGGGAATTGCTGAACCTAACGCATCCCGTATCGCGGCGTTACATGACCTGGGCTACCTACCTCTGAAGATCAAGGCTCTGAAAGAAGGTACCCTTGCACCTACCCGCGTTCCAGTGGTCACTGTAGAGAACACTCTACCTGCATTCTACTGGCTCACTAACTCCATTGAGACGGTTATGTCCTGTGAGGTGTGGATGCCTTCCACAAGCGCGACAATCGCATTCCAGTACCTTGAGATTCTGACTCGGTATGCCAAGATGACAGGTAGTGACGAGGAAGCTATCCAGTTCCAGGGACACGACTTCTCCATGAGAGGTATGGCAGGTCGTCACGCGGCGGCTTCGAGTGGCGCAGGTCACCTGCTCTCCTTCAGCGGAACAGACACATGCCCTGCCATTGGATACCTTGAGAAGTATTACAATGCAGACATCGAGAACGAACTGGTTGGTACCTCCATCCCCGCCACCGAACACGCTGTAATGTGTGCCAACGGGCAGGACGAGAGAGAAGTTCTATTGCGACTGATGACAGAGGTCTACCCTACTGGATTCTTCTCGGCTGTAATGGACACATGGGACTTCTGGCACGTAATCGAAAAAGTGCTTCCATCCTTGAAGAAAGAGATTATGGGACGAGACGGTAGAGTGGTCTGCCGCCCTGACTCAGGAAACCCTGTTCTGATTCTCTGTGGTGACCCTGATGCTGAGGAGGAGATCGTTCGCAAGGGATTGATCGAAGCATTGTGGGATACCTTCGGAGGTACTGTAACTGATCGTGGCTACAAGCAACTCGATACACATATTGGTGCTATCTATGGTGACTCCATCACTCTTGATCGTTGCGAGGAGATTTGTAAGCGACTGATGGACAAGGGATTCGCTTCGACAAATGTCGTGTTCGGTATTGGATCGTTCACGTACCAGTACAACACCCGCGACACCTTCATGTACGCAATGAAGGCAACCCATGCAGTAATCAACGGTGAGGAGAGACTTCTCTACAAAGACCCTAAGACAGACAGTGGTATGAAGAAGTCGCAGAGAGGTTTGGTTGCTGTTGTCGAAGACGGGAACGGTGGTCTGACTTACAAGGACGGTATGTACAGAGCTGACTACGAGGAGATCGCTCACCTCGACCAATTGGAAGTACTGTTCGTTGACGGTAAGCTAGTACGTGACGAGACATTGAGTGAGATTCGCGCAAGAGTTCGTAAACAACTGAAGTAGGTAAATCCTGTAGGAAGTGGAGCACTCCACTTCCTTTTTCTATTGGACAAGTGTATACTGTTTTTGTATAAACTCCCGAAGGGGGTATGAACAGTGTTATCTGAGGAGCCAATAGGTAAAATTTTTGAAGATGATGTCCACGAGAAAAGACTCGCGGGGAGAACAGTATATGTCTCACGCGGGGCACGAGCAAAAAGGTACCCTCACGAGATGATGACAGGTAAAGAAAGGCGAGACTATATTAGACCAGGAAAGGTTCAGGTGACTAACATGTACGAAAACATTCTGCCTTACGAAGAATTTAAGAAGATCGAACCAATGGAGAAACGTGCAGAGGTTCTTCAAAGTTGGAGAGACAAATTTAACAATGCTCAGATCGAGCGTACCTGGGAGATGAAAACTCACCAGTACTACAAAGTGGTCAAGGAACACGGTCTGAAGACAGCTACCCCAGGCAACGCAAAAGCTAAACAACAATCCATAGGTGCAGGAAGCAACGCTAACCAACGCACCAATAAAAATAATGCAGTCGTACTTAACAGTGAAGGTTTGGGGATTAGTTATGCGGGAGTCTTCAACATTGCCGATCTCGAAACCAAGTTCACTAAGATCGTGGGCTTCCTGAAGGATGAGGGCGGTGCGTTCTCGGTAAGTATCTCAGTCTTTGAGGACATTGCCCCCGAGCAAGCGAATGAAGGAATCAAGATCAACTACAACGGAACGTTCAGTGGTGAGGAGCTGTTGGCTCGTTTCGACAAGATCAGCGGCTTCCTGAAGGACGAGACAGCCAAGTTCAATGTTCGCATCCTGGTTCAAGAAGAAGCCGCTTAATGACTGAAGAAATTAAAGAGCCTGTTAAAGTATTACATCTGACACAACGACAGGTGGAAATGCTGTACCAAGCATTAGGAACCTCGACCCTTGAATGGGAAGATGATGACGGGGTAATGCAACCATCTAATTTTTCTGAAGACGAACAAGAAGAATTAACCGACATACTGGAAGAACTGGTTTACGAACCAATTACTTAAAACAAAAGGAGAGGTAGCACATTGTGCTCCTCTCCTTTTTTATTTCTCGTCCAGGTAACCCTGTCCCTCAGTAGTTGGGTTGTTCAGTACACCTAAGGCGACTAACACCTCTAACCCCCTCTGAATGTAGCTCTCGATCTCAGCCCTCACAGGAAGGTCTACAACCCCCGCAAAGATCAGGATGTCCAGTACAAGGGCGGCGATAGCCAACAGCGTAGGAACGTCCTTCAAACGCTTCCTGATGTCCATAGAGTCTCACCTCCCTTCGTTTCTTAGGCTGACTTAGTACGTCTACGCTCGTCGATCAGAACCTTCAGCAAGATCAGCTCACCGTAAGTCAGCTTCTTCTTACGAACCTTCTCAACCCAAGACCACTCAGAGATGATCTTGTCGTTGTAAGCATCGCCTACGTACTTATCAAGCTCGTCCCACGCCCAGTTAGCATACTCAAGTACTTTATTCACTTCGTCTTCCTCCTCTACAGGTTTTGGCGGGTTCAGTTTGTCGTTGACCGCCTTCTTGAATCTCGTGAACTCACTAGGGTTCTTGATCCACGGCAGAGGGCAGTCCTTCCAACCTACAACACCCTTATGCGTGAAGATCACGTTAGGGAACCCTTCTTCCTTAATCAGGTACACCACAAGGTCTACAGCGTTGTTGAACGTGTCCTCATGGATGCTACCGTCTTTCTCAATACACATCTCAATCCCGACAGTGCTGTTGTTGGGGTAGGTACCAAGTTGAGCAAGAGCTTCCTTGGTGTAAGTCGTGCTACCACAGTGGTAAGCCATCTCGTTGTCAGGGATGTTATTGTAGATCGAAGTACGGTCTACAGAGTACTGAGCACCTGCGTATGTGTCCTTGACATTATCGTTAGGGTTTTGTTGAGCCAGTCCTGCAAAGTACTTACCGATGTTCTTAGCAGGTGCGCCAGGAGATGCGGTATAGTGCATTACAATACCTCTCTTGGCTTTAAGCTTAATACCAGGGCGGCTGAACTTATTAACAGGTAGGTAATCTTTTGTGATCGGGAGCATATTATCCCTCCTTCTTGTTGTCTGTTTTGCTCTCGTCCTCCTCGTCGCCGCGAAGCTTGATGAGAGCCGCTGTGATGAACTTTGGAACTGGGAGTCCCATCTTGCCCATGTTCTCGAAAATACTAATTCCCTCGGTACCAATGATGAACAACAGCATAGCGTTTCTCATAAAGTTGTTCTCGTTACCTGCCACTAGATCAAGCTGATGAGCTACGATCACGAAGACCAATGTCATGGACTTCCTTGCGAGACCCCACCAACCTGTTCGACTTGACAGTTCTTTTCTATACCAAGCACTAACGACACCTGTAAGGTAGTCGAGCACTACGAAAATCGTAACTGCAATAAACAGATGGTCGATACCTCCTACTAAGTAGACCAAAGACGACACCACCCATCCGAACATAACTGTTAGAGCCGTATCTTTGCTCACTCCTCCCTACCCCCTCTCCCTGAAAAGTCCTCTTTATTTAGAGTAGACGGAACAGGGATGAACCTCTCGAATTAAATGGAAAAAGAGACCAGGATTGACCTGATCTCTTTGGGTGGCAAGCATTACTATTTTGTTGAGAACATTCTTACAAGGAACTCCCTATGGCGTTTGTTGAAGTCTTCTATGATCTCCTCATCTGTATGCCCACAGACGGGCTGTAGGTACTCAGGAATCGTCCATTCAGCTATTCGGTATAATTTCCTCGCACTTCTTGCTGAGAGGGGTGTACGGGTCTGTACAGCGTATCTGATGAGGTCACGAGCTTCTTGCTTGTCCATCACAGCTTCTCCTCCTTGAGAATCTGCTTCAATTCTTTATCGGTGATGTCTCCCCGCTCATACTGATCGAACAGTTCCGTTCTCCTAATGTCCTGCGGAGTGGGCGGGTCATTTAATGATTGGTACTTCATTCTACCGTTTACGTTTGTAAAGAATATCTTCGGTGCGGCACTCATGCTTGTACCTCCTCAGGATGTTCAAGATCATACTGCTTTAACTTCTCAAGTCTCTTGAGTCGATTAGTCTCCCTTGTCTTTTCCCCCGCACAGAATTTACAACGAACTCCGTTCCTAAAGTCCTTGATTCTGCCGTAGGCTAACGTACCGCATACACACTTGTATTTGAACCTCTTATTAGAGCCGTTATATTCTCCGATCAGTTCACATCCTTCAGCCGCTAACTCAGCCGCGATGTCTTCAGTGGACTTTCTTACACGCTTCTCAAAACACTCACGACATCTCTGTCCACTCTGCCATCTATTCCAAGTGGTGGGGTATGTGTGATCCTCGGGACAAGTCACATCGAACTTAGTCTGATTGTTTACATACTCGCCTGGATGGAGCACGTAGCCCTCTGTTTCCACAGCAGTCTTGAAAACCTCGTACTTCTGTTCTTGAGACATCTTCTTCCGAGTCTGTTTCTCTTGCTTCCTGATTACTACAGGAGTCTGCACCTTAGTCAAATAACATTCTCTGCATAGCTTTCCTTGCCGCAGGTTGTCCCATGTGGCGGGGTAGATGTGATTGTTGTTGCACTCAACGCTCATAGGCGTTCTATTATTGACGTACTCTGTTTCATGGAGCCTGTACCCAATCTCCGCTAAGAACTGCTGAACTTCGATAAATTTGTTTTTTCTGAAGCTTTCACCATACTTACCGTTCATATTTGGCATTCGCATATCCGTCCTCCCTACATCCCAGTTATTCACGTATATCTACTTTCTCTATACGTACCAAGGGTTTCGGGGTTTAGCACCGCTTTGTTGGCGTGGTATCTTTCAGCCACTACACACCCATCCGGCGTATTCACCGGATCGCCCACAATCGTATTAACGTCCACCATTCCCTTGATGTTTTCCATAGCCGTTTGCATCAAGCCTTGAATAGGGTGTTCTGCCATGATCTTATTCCTCCTTTCACCTTTAACACGCGAACTATAAGTACCAGTCCAGCATACATAGCTTTTCCGCAAGAGATTTTCGCTATGCAGTTAAGCTCTGTGGAAATTTGCGGCGGACCGTTAAAGAGCGGCACCACATCAATTCGGGGAAGCTCTTCCATGACCAGGCGATACGACATCCATCCAAGTAACGTATGCTTGATGCCATGCAGCAGCCCAGTCGCTACCGCCGTGTCGGCCGCATGCTCCAGGGCAATCCGGGTTGACCAGCGCACATCCATAAGATGAACGGCCGACATCGTCTGTCTCAACCACTTTTTGAAACCTTTTGTTGAAAGCATGGCCCGCCCGTAGTCCTTAAATCTGATCGTTTTGCTCGAAGCCTTCTCCTCTTTTGAATCGGGCGCAGTTCCCTGTTCTCCGTCTCCACCAACGGTTTCCTTCTTAAACTCGATCCCACCGTTCGCCAGATGAAAGGGGACTGCATACTTGCGCTTAATCAATCCGAAAATCATTTTGATTTCCGCCAACACTTTATATTCATCTTTTTTTAGAACCACATCCAGCTTAATCGTTACCTTGGAGCTCAGCACAACGATCAGCAATACGATGAGGAGAACGACCAGACCAGCCGCCAGAAAGATCCATATCCTCACGAAGTAACCCCCAGCACGAACTTAGTCAAATGTAATCCGCTTGGCTTAGTATGGCAAAAGCGCCTCCAAATGATGCGAAATTGTTCCAAGTCCTTGAAATTCAAATTTTCGCTAGCCACATAAAAAAATCCCGGACGATGGATTTCACCATGCCCAGGATCAACTTTTTGCTGCAGCCTATAATATTGTATAATGGCTAGCTTTCCTCTACATCATCAAACGTAAGCTGACGACCGTCAAGCTTATCGAACAACAGCTGCGTTTCCTCTTCTAAACTATCGTTATCCTCGAATTGCGACGGCTCCGGCAAATCCTTGATATTGGCAAGCCCGAAATATTCCAGGAAGGACTTGGTCGTTCCATACAGAATCGGTCTGCCAATCGCCTCGGCGCGTCCGACTTCCTCGATCAATCCTTTGCTTACCAGCGTATGGATAGCCCGTTCGGACTTGACGCCGCGGATGTCTTCAATCTCTACGCGCGTAATCGGTTGACGATAAGCCACGATGGAAAGTGTTTCGAGTGCGGCTTGCGACAAGGAGGAGCGGGAAGGCGAATACGCCAGGCGCTCAAAATACGGAGCGTGCTCGGCCAGCGTCGCGATTTTGTAACTCCCCGCAATCTGTACGATCTGAATCCCGCGCTCATGGCGCTCCCATTCCTCCTTCATGTCCTCAAGCGCTTCGCCAACCAGGCCATCCGACTGCTCGGTGATCTCAGCAATTTGCCTAACCGACAAGCCCTCTTCTCCCGACAGGAACAGAAGCCCCTCAATAATCGATTTCAGCTTCGGATAATCCATCAATGCGTCCTTCCCCTCTCCACTCCATGACGATATCTTCAAACAACTTCTCTTGGTAGCACAAAATTTGCTTCATTTTCATCAGCTCCAAAATGGCCAGGAAGGTTACCACGATTTCATGCCGTACCATCTCTTCGTGTAGCAGCTTGGAGAACAGGATTCTGCCTCCAGGCCCAACCTCCTCCAAAGCATCCATGACCTGACGAATCCGGTCCTTAACCGATATTTCATCCCGCTGAATGCGGGCATACGATGTACGTTTGACTGCTTTGCTTAACGCTTTTTGAAAAGCAGCGATCAAATCGGAAATATGTAATCCCTGAACCGGATTCTCTTCCACTTCCGGCATGTAAGGCGTCAGGTCTTCCGCTTCCTTGGAATAAATCAGACTGCGTTCCCATTCCTTCTCATGCAGGTGGCGTGCGATGCCTTTGTACTTACGGTATTCGATCAGCTTCGCAATGAGCTCTGCTCTGGGATCCATGTCATCCTCTTCATAAAAATCGAACTCGTCCATTTCGATAACCGGAGGCTTCGGAAGCAATAGCTTGCTCTTTATAGACAGCAGCGTTGCAGCCATGACCAGAAATTCGCTCGTAATTTCCAGCTCCAGCTCCTGCATGTTGTGCAAATAGGCCATGTATTGTTCGGTAATCTCGCTGACGGGAATATCCTGGATGTCGATTTCCGCTTTATCAATCAAATGCAGCAGCAGATCGAGCGGTCCTTCAAACGTTTCCAGCTTGTATAATACGGTCACGGTGAAACCTCCCGCCAAAAAATAAAATGCAGTGCTCAAAAAAAGAGCACTACATTAAATAAGCACTATTTTAGGCTTTTCGTCAAGTTCGCCATTTCAATGGCTGCCATAGCCGAATCCCAGCCTTTATTGCCGGCCTTCGTTCCCGCGCGTTCCACGGCTTGTTCGATATTCTCCGTTGTCACGACACCGAAAATCGTTGGTACACCGGTCTTCAGGTTAATTGCGGATACCCCCTTGGCCACTTCGTTGCATACATAATCATAATGCGTGGTGGACCCGCGAATGACGGTTCCCAAGGTGATGATTGCATCGTATTTGCCGCTCTCTGCCATTTTTTGGGCAATCAGCGGGATTTCAAACGCACCCGGCACCCAGGCCACATCGATTTCGTTCTCCTGTGCGCCGTGACGCTTCAGTGCGTCCAGTGCGCCGCTCAGCAGCTTGCTGGTGATGAATTCGTTGAATCGACCTACGACGATCCCGTACTTTAGGCCCTCGGATACTAATTTACCTTCAAATATAGTTGCCATGATGAATGACTTCCTTTCGGTTTGGAGTTTATATAAGGTCTTAAGGTGATCATAGTCATTGCTTCGCAACAAGTCGCTGCCGGATCAAATCGTTCTTCCGATCGCTGTTAAATCCTGATTTCATGATCTATTTTTTCAAGGTGGAAATCAGGATTTAAAGGCGACCGCTACCGCTTCTCCAGAACTGATTTGCTCCTCTGCTTATTATGCTCAGGCAAATCCGTCTTCTCAAATAAGACCTTTTGTTATGTGGTGATTAGTTGGTGCTCTCGTTCTGCTCGATATCGCTGAATTTCAGCATATGACCGAGCTTGGCTTGCTTGGTATGCAGGTAGCCCGTGTTATCCTCGTTCTCCGGCATTTGGATTGGAACGCGCTCCACAACCTCAAGACCATAACCTTCGAGGCCTTTGATTTTGCGCGGATTGTTTGTCAGCAAGCGGATTTTTCTGATCCCCAGATCCTTCAGGATCTGGGCTCCGATGCCGTAATCGCGCAGATCGGCCGCAAAGCCGAGCTTCAGGTTGGCGTCCACGGTGTCGAGTCCCTCTTCCTGCAGCTTGTAGGCTTTCAATTTGTTGATTAAGCCGATGCCCCGCCCCTCCTGGCGCATGTAGAGAAGAACGCCTCTGCCTGCTTCATCGATTTGGCGGAGTGCTGCCTCGAACTGGGGACCGCAATCGCAGCGATGGGAGTGAAACACATCTCCTGTCAGGCACTCGGAATGCACGCGCACGAGAACAGGCTCATTCCCGTCGATCTCCCCTTTTACCAAGGCAACATGCTCTTTATTGTCCACGTCGTTGGTGTAGGCTACGGCCTGAAACACGCCGAAGTCGGTCGGCATCCGCACAGCTACCTCTCGCTGGACAAGCTTTTCTTTTTCATTGCGGTAATGAATCAGATCCTTGATGCTAATCAGCTTCAGCTCATGCTTCTTCGCAATCTCCACAAGGTCCGGCAGCCGTGCCATTGTGCCGTCTTCCTTGATTACCTCGCAGATGACACCGGCCGGATAGGAGCCGCTCAATCTGGCAAGATCGACAGCGGCCTCCGTATGTCCTGCCCGGCGCAGGACGCCTCCATCTTTTGCGATCAGCGGGAACATATGACCCGGTCTTCGGAAATCGGACGCAGATGCATTCGAATCCAAAATGCCTTTGACGGTGATGGACCGCTCATAGGCCAATATGCCTGTCGTAGTATCCTTATGATCAATGGAAACCGTAAAGGCCGTTCCATGAAAATCCGTATTTTGGGTAACCATCGGTTTGAGGTCGAGCTCCTGGGCTCTGGCCTGCGTCATGGGCAAACATACGAGCCCACGGCCTTCGGTTATCATAAAATTAATGACCTCCGGGGTTGCCTTATCTGCTAATGCGATAAAATCGCCCTCATTCTCACGGTCTTCATCATCGACAACAATGACGACCTTGCCTTCCTTCAAATCGGTTAACGCCTCTTCGATTGTATGAAATGAAAAGCGTTCATCCATCGCTACTCCTCCTTCTTCCTCATGGAGACTCTATGTGAATCACCAGGCTTAGGCAAATCCGTGTTCCGCAAGATAATCCCTGCTGATCCCCGGTTTTGTCCCGCCTTTGCTACCGGCCCCTTCTGAGCCGTAATGCAGCAGGTGATCTACATATTTCCCTAAAATGTCGCATTCGATATTAATCGTATCGCCCGCTTTTTTATAAGCCAGCACCGTCTCCGCCAGCGTATGGGGGATGATCGATACCGTAAAGGAGGAATCTGTTGTTTTGACAACGGTCAAGCTGATTCCATCCAGTGTGACGGAGCCTTTTGGAATGATATATTTGAATACGTCCCCATTCGCGGGAGCAATCTCATATACCACGGCATTCTGATCCTCCTGCACATTCCGAATGACGCCGACGCCATCCACATGCCCCTGAACGATATGGCCTCCAAATCTGCCTCCGGCAGCCATCGCCCGTTCCAGATTCACCTTTCCGCCTGGCTGCAGTTCCTTCAGATTGGTATTTCTATAGGTTTCCGGCATCACGTCCACCGTAAATATGCCTTTGTCAATGGTTGTAGCCGTCAAGCAAACGCCGTTAACGGATACGCTGTCCCCCAGCTTTAAATCATCCATAATCCGGCTCGCGGAAATGCTCAGCACCATGGCTTCGCCCCTCCGTCCGATTCGCCTCATCTCGCCGATCTCCTCAACCAATCCAGTAAACACAGGTTTCCCTCCTTTCTTTCTCCTTATTTCCAGACCGGAATCCCGGTGACGTAAATATTGTCGCCAAGTCTTTCGGTCTCAAGTCCTGTCAGCTGAATCGCTTGATTCATCTGCTCATACCCGCTGAACATGTAATTTCCCGGGGAATCGTATCCACCAATAATCTTAGGGGCGATGAACAGGATGAGCCGATCCACCAGCTTCTGTTCCAGCATCGAGCCATTCAGCGTGCCCCCACCTTCCAGCAAAATGGAGGCAATCCCCTTCTGCCCCAGCTTCACCAGTGCAGCCTTCAGATCCACACGCGGTCCTGGTCCGCAGGGGATGACCTGAACTCCCTGCTCTTCCAGCACGGACCGCTTCTTCTCATGCGCCTGCTCCGTCGTCAAGATCCACGTCGGCGCCAATCCGTCTGTCACGACATGGCTGTCAAGCGGGATTCGCAAGCTGGAATCCACAATGATCCTAACCGGATGCAAGCCTTCCACACCAAGCCTTGTCGTCAGGCTTGGATTATCCGCGATAACGGTAGACACGCCAACCATGATGCCCTGGTGACGATGACGCAGCGTATGCACAAGCTCTCTTGATTCCTCATTGGATATCCACTTGCTATCACCGGTTTTCGAAGCGATCTTGCCGTCCAGCGTGCTGGCTGTCTTTAACGTTACGAAAGGCTGACCCGTCGTAATGAATTTAATAAAGGTTTCGTTCAAGCGAAGAGCACGTTCCTTAAGGACACCCGTCTCAACCCGGATTCCTGCTGCGCGCAGCATTTGGATCCCATTGCCCGCAACAAGAGGATTGGGATCCTCGCAAGCAACAACCACTCGCTCAACACCCTCGGCAATCAGCCTCTCGCTGCAAGGCGGCGTCGTTCCGTAGTGACTGCAGGGCTCCAGTGTCACGTACACCGTACTGCCCGCTGCTTTGCTGCCAGCCATATTCAGGGCATGAACTTCAGCGTGCGGTGTTCCGCGCTCCAGATGTGTTCCCACCCCTGCAAGCGCGCCATCCTTAACGACGACACAGCCCACAACCGGATTAATCCCGGTTTGGCCCTGAGCACGTTCAGCCAGGTCCAGCGCAAGTGACATATAGAATTCATCGTTGACGATATCCATGCTAAACATGCCCCTTTCTCAACGTTCACACAAAAAAGCCCTGCCAAAGATTCGGGGAATCCTTAACAGGGCTTGATGGAAGTTAATAATCGACACGCTGAATAACCGTTATGGTCGCAGGTTTTGCCTATAGCAAACAACACGAATCTGTTTGCCAGCGACGATATCCAAACATCGCAAACAAAATTCGAATTGCATGTGAAAACCTGCACATAACGCATATCGCGTTGTGTGCACAGACACAAATAGCACATGTTGCTTATGTGTCTTTCACTCCTTCTCCCATCCAGACTATACTGTCGGTCCCGGATTTTCACCAGGTCCACCGCATACGGTGTGTAACAACACACGCATATCCGGGTCACGGACTAAGACGCAGCCATCTGCTTTCTAAAGCTCAATCACTGCGTTCATCACCGCCGGTAGGGAATTTCACCCTGCCCCGAAGGATATTGCTAATTATTCAGTTGTGTCGAGTAATTCCATTAAGTTATCTTTGGTGATCTAAAGTTACCAAAACCCTTGGTAATCAAGGGATAACCCTCGTTTCATAGTTGGTATGAGTGATCCTGTGTAACCCTATGATTATCTAAGGTTATTTATGATTTCCTACCGTTTTCCCTACCAGTTAGCCTAAAAGGAAGGAATTACTCTTAATGAAACGATTATTTTTAAAATTAACATTCATAAACAAAAAAAGCAAGCGAAATACGCATGCTTTAGTCTTATGTATTTATTTTCCTTCAAGCCAAGCTATAAATACTTCTTTGCTTACTTTGATTAGTCTCCTCTTACCTATTCTTATTACATGAAAAGGTGGATCATTTAATAGCTCGTATGTTTGTTTTCTTCCTATATTAAGTATCTTCATAATATCATTAGGTTCTAGGACTGATGGGTATTCACTGTAATTTGTGATTGTTTGTTCTTGTTCAACTACTTTCATTTCTTTATACCGCCTTTTCAATTTCTTTGGCGCATAAAGCAATATGACTATACTTTGTACTGCAGATTCTATGTATTGTTTCTTTTCTCTGTTCAAAACTTAACTGACCCATGATCAAAGCGATGTCAGCTATTTGTAGTTCATATAGAGCCTGGTTGACTTTACTGTTTAAATTATCGCGTGTTTGGTTATCGTTTACTTCTAGGTATTCTCTGATTTGCTTTGCTTTTGAACCTAAAAGAGCAACATTGATCATTTCTGCTTCTCTGACAAATACACCAACATGTGCTTCCTTACCATCACGAGTTAACTTGTAGTTACTATTTAAAGCTGCACACAATTGCTTGTATCCTTCTTTTTCAGGATGTCGAATCATCATCCATTTATTCATTCCTCTGATTGCTTTTTCCATTAAAATAAAATATGATCGAACTTCTTTTCCTATGTCGGAATTTTCAGATAAAGCAATATGTTTAGCGGATTCCACAGTAAAATAATGATTCTCAATATCTTTAAACCCATCATTTACAAGGTGGATTTTTTTCCACCTTGTAATATAATCAACATTCTCAGTCCACCCCTGTTTACATACCTTTCTATTGAACCAATGACTGTATTTTTCATATGGTTTACCAAGATGTTCCCATAAAACTCTATTGTCTATGACAAAATTTTCATTCGTATGCTCTTGCAGGAGCTCAGGAAACTCTTTTTGGTACTTCATCACAACTTTAACTTCTTCCTTATTAAAACCTAACTTGTTTTTTAGATCCTTCTTCTCAAATACCTTTACCTTTACACCATTTTCTAATTTAATATTTTTAATACTATCTCACTCCTTTTAATATTTAATACCAAGCATCTCACCTCGGATAGTCCCTCCCTGAATGAATCGAATTTAATAAACTGATTTACTATTCAGCATGTCATTAAAGTTGTCAGCAAATTTAGGCGTAATCTCATTACGCTCGATCAATCCGCAAATTGCTGATTCTACTTTTGATTTGAGTGTGACATCCTCTTGAATTAGATTAGATAACTCAATCAATAAGTTATGTTGTTGCTGTTCCTCTGGTGTTACGAGATCAGCAAGCATACGAAAACGATGATCCACTAGATGAAACTCATCATCAGAAAGCGTACCCTTGTCGAGTGCTACTCCATCTTTATCAACCAATATGTATCTCCAACAATTGCAATCGGCATCATAGAATAGATGAAGCATTGAATACAGATGAGGCTTTGCTTTAAAGTTAATCTGTTTATGTAGACGGTCTAGTTCTCCTTCTTCATTGCCAATACTCATTGATAGTGAAGTAAATGGTTCTTGTTCAATTAGATTCATTTATGCATTCTCCCTGTTATTTTAACGGGCGATCTCACCCCGTAATCTCCCTCTCTGTAAATTTATTTTATTATGTTTATTTTTTTAATGGTTTTTATGAAATTAGTCTTTACATACCATCCTTTCAACTTCATCCTCAGCATCTTCTACACTAGAAAATTGATCTAGAAATGATGCCATTTCGTTAAGCACGTCTAATGCATGGTCTCTATTTCCAAACTCCCCTAACTCCCAGTAATGAGTATCTAAACCATCATCGATCATGATACCCGAATAATAATTACCATATTTATTTTGATTAAGTATTTTTTCAATTTTCAATACAGGACACGCTCCAATTTATGTATTATCGGTGATAATCCACCGACTTCTAAAACTTAATGAAATCTATCTTTCATCACAATAACTATGAATCTAGTCGGTATACACCGACCATTTTTGTATATGTTTATTTATTTAAAAATCAATTTCAATCGTTCTTCAACAATTTCGTTCATTCTTTTTTCAATTAAAGTTCTAGTTGAATGATGACAATTAGGATTATCAAACTCTAATCCAAGATTAGCAAATTGAACATCTAAGACTGTTAGTTCTAATTCGTTCTCATCGTATGCTTGCTTGATAATCATAGAAGGAATACCTATATCTAGCTTGTCGATGTATGGCTTTAATTCTTTGTATCTTTCAAGTGTATTTAAATACCAACGTCTCTCCTCCACTTCATTGACAGTTCTTTTAAAATTCTCCGTTTTCGTATAATATACTTTTCCAAGAAGTCCAAATTCATAGAGACGCTTATCATTATTAGAAACAAGATAAAACTCTTCGTTTTCGTCAACTTTAACCTTATAAGCCTTATTTAGAGTGATCCCTAATAGTTCATTATCTCTAGTGACACCTAATAACGATCCGAACGAAACAAACTCTGCTTCCTCGATATTATGTACAACTATCAGACTTTTCATTAGTCTACTGTCCTCCTGTTGGGATTAATCTTAATATACAACAAGATTGTCTCATTGTAAACATTTTATTATTTTTATTTATTAAATTGTATACCTAATTGAATTAGCATTGCCCTCTCAACTTCCCATTCAATGAAGGATGGCAAATCAAGCACCTTAAAATCTAATTTATTCTTATCTATTGTTATCATCTGCTCAACAAGAATCGTGCTATCGCTTCCTAGCCCATCAATTTCTGAAGCTTTTGCATTTACATGTGTAGGCATTCTTTTCTTTGTTGGACTTGAAGTCATCGGTGCAATAGTTACCGTTGGTGAATATTTATTACCAATATCATTCTGCAGTATGACTACTGGACGGACACCTCCTTGTTCAGAGCCCTGTCTTCTTCCTAAATCTGCGTTCCAAACTTCCATACGTTTAACTGCTTTCGCCTCAACCCCTTTTCTCTCAGCGACTATAGTCATATGTAATTCATCTCCCTAACCTATTATTTATTATCTACTAATATAATAACCAACTAAAATCATTATAAACCAAATATAATAAAATACAATCGGAACAAATGTTCTTTTTCATAGTTTTTTGTTTTAGTCAATTCCAGTTCGACCCCTTTGAATTGTCCTTGACAAACAGTACCAAGTGCTATATGAAAATCGAAAAAAATAGGGAATCCCATTTTAATTAATGAGATTCCCTATTTTTCTGTTCGTCCATTCATACTATTTCTCTGAATGCTCGATGCTTTGCTTAACGATAATTTTAATTAATTTGAGTTCTGATTCGCTAGGAGTTACGTCCATTTTCTTCAAGATGCTATCAGTAATTTCTAGCGAGAGTGACATTTTATCTTCTTTGCTGTCTGCCTGATACAACTTACCAACATGTGCGGCTACTTCATCAGCAACATCAAGAGCGAAGTTGGCTTTGTTCTTATCGAGTCCTTTTACATTAACCACATCAAGAACCAAGCGAACAAAGTCAAATGTATCAGACACTTGCTCCATTGTTTCTTTATTGATGATATTACGCTTTTTCAATACAGGTACGACAAATAAACCTGCAACTACTGCTGCAAGCACAATAAGAATAATATAAAGATCGTTCATGATATCCTCCTAGTTATATTTATTTGAATACACCAGCACGATACAAAACAGTTACAAGCGAGTAGAAATCAGCGCTACGACCTTCAGGAGTGTTCACAACAGGGTTGCCACACTGATCTTTAAGATTAGTAAGAGCCTCAACAGCTTCTTTGGCATAGGTAGGAATATTCATGGAATGCTTGTTTTCCAACGATTCAACACGCTCTTTAACATTCTTAATTGAAGAACCTTGTTCTTGAATGCCTTTCTTAAGAACATCTTTACTGTTAGCTAGTGCGTCAAGTTCATTCTTTAGATTTTTAACTGTCTGTTGTAGTTTTTCAAACTCTTGTTTTTCAGATTGAGTCATAGGTTCATCATCCTCTTTAATGTTATTGGTTAGGCAATCTTCATATTCAGTAACAACATCTTTTAACATTTGTTCGTATGTTCTTTGGCTGTCCAATAAACCCGATCTTGGATCTGATTTTCGACCTGGGTCAAGTATGAAATGTCCTACAATCGACTTCTTGGGGTCAAGGTTGAACTTATAACATATGTATGCCATGACCCATATGTAACGCTTATATGCCTCATTAGAATTTATATTAGAGCCGTAACAGTACTCAACTCCGATTGCTGCATCATTAGCATCACAACCAAACATTTCATTATCTTTTTGTTTGTTATAAAGGACATGCCAAGCTTTCTCAGGTGTGCCCGTGAGTGCGGGAATGCATTCAAAGATGTATTTATCATCAACAAAAAGGTGAGCAGATGCCGATTGTTCATTTTTAGAATTCTCATAATAATTTATATTGTTTAGTGCAGTAGAACCCTTATTGCCTGTATCATGAGCAACAATAAACTTAATTTTGTGTGCTTTGATGCCCGATCTGCGTTTTGTGTTTGGGGTTAAATATTTTGGTATAATGTTGTATTTCATTTTGAAGGACATTGCGCATATTCCTTTCTATTACTGTTCTTGGAATGTGATGTCATATTTATTTTTTTCTTCTGGGTTTGAATAGTATATCTCTAAATCTCGTTTTAATTTTTTTGTTATAATTCCATGTCGAATCTCACTGATACGTTTATTTTTAATCCCTGTTATATTTACGATCTCTGAATTTCTATAACCCTTTTTTAAGTATTCTTTAATTAATATATATTCCTGTACACCAATCACTGGCTTCTTCTTATTGCTATTGATTTGCTCGACAGTTTGAATTAAATGTATATCCAATCTATCTTCGTCAGAAATAGTAACATGAGTCCAAACAAGTTTTCTTTTAATATTATTAATTGTTTGAAAAGACACACAATATAGATTTGCGATATCCGATTCTGTAAGATTAGATAGTTTAAGCAAAAGTTTAATTTCAGTAACTTGCGCTTCGTTCAAAGCAGACATCGCATTTTTTGATCCTCTTCGACTGTCACCAATGGCTCTTTTGGATTTTTCTGTATGACGTCTGCCTTTTGAGCTTATACTAATCTTCCTTTTCGTATCTTCACTTACAATATAGTATTTAGCTCTATTTTGTTGGGCTTTTTTCATCCTTATTTTTACTTCTTCTGAATATTTTTTCCCTCTGTGAGCGTCGCCAATTTTATTTTTAGTTTCTTGTGTGTGTTTTCTTCCCAAGCGGCCTGGAGATGATGAAATATTAATGTTGAACCCAATCTTTTTGTCATACGATTTCATTGCATCTAGATAATATTGCTCCCTTTCGAGGAGTTTTGTCTTGTCTTCAACTACCTCTAGTACTTCAAACTTAAACTTGCTTGCTCCGTATTTATTCCAGGAATTTTGGAGATGTTTGTTATCATGAGATTGTTTTCTTAAATCTCTTTTGTGTTCATTCCATCTTCGTCTTATGTTAATACTGCTTCCAATATAGATCTTATTGTTTATTTTGTTTTCAATTTTATATATTCCGCTAACTGCATCTAGTGGTTTAGATATTTCTAACACTCCTTAAATAAACAAAAACAGTTTCCATATTGGAGAACTGTTTTAAGATAGTTATTGATTTTATTAGTCAGGATAAAAAAGGGTAGGGGAGACTAAATAGCTATATCCATCACTCATCATGCATGCTATAATCTTTGTGGGATGATACTTTCGCAATTGCTTCTAGTAGGGGCTTTTAAGAAAATATCATCCTTTTATTTTTGATTAGATTTATCTTCACCCTTACTTTTCATTGCTGTAATTGCAGTTTTGATTTGAGAGGGCAATGGGACATCCAATCTTGCCAGATTCTCTGCGACACTGATAAGTTCGTTCCCCAAATAAAACCACACCCCACCAACCATCAAGCTTAGATGCCCATTGAGACCAAGGAGTTTATCGACTTGAAAGAGTAAGGCAATAACTATAAACATTAAGAATTTTTTGAAAATTCCCCAGAATCCCTTATTTGAATTCAATCCCTTAGTGTTATCGCCAGGGTTCTTTCTGCCCTCATAATAAGCAGCAGCAATGCCTGTTACATAATCCACAACCACAAAGATGGCAAGAGCTGTCAAAGATTGATTCCAACCTCCAAAAAGAAATGTTATTGCCGAGCCTCCTAAGGTGTAAACAAAAAATTTGAAAAGTGTAGATTCATACACTGAATTGCCTCCAATAGTCAAAATAAAAAGGACTCCTCAAATGAAGAGCCCTCTAACAAAAATTCTATATTTTTTATAATTTGATGATTTCAAAAACCCTTATAAAATAAGGCTTTTTTGAGCGTAAAAAGTTGATGAAATGCCTCTTTTATTATATTTACATTATAAAGGGTTCAAGATGTTCTTTTAAATCATCTAATCGAACTCCAAAACCCACTGTGCTATCATCCAAAGAGTACCCTCTCATCATCCCAACGATTTCTCCTTTGGTATTAACGATTGGACCACCGCTATTACCTGGAAGGCTTTCAATTAACATAGATGTATTAAACCAGTTAGTACCATTATCCCAGTTTACATAAAAATTGTGTTCAATAACTTTGCCTTCCGTGTATGACAGTAGCCCCTTAAACTTCGAAGGATACCCTGTTGACAAGACAAACTCGCCTACACTTGGCTCCATTTCAGCAAGTTTAAAGTACCCTATTTTCTTCATCTCTCTAATCTTATCGCTGTCGAGTATTGATGGTTTTAAAACAGCAATGTCAGTAGAAGAGTCGAGATAAACTACCTCAATATTGTAGATTTTAGATGAATAAATGTCGTTTAACTGGACAGCGTGAACTCTATCTCCTGCGTCAAGCACATGCTTGCTCGTAATAAAATATCCATTATTAGATATCCATCCTGACCCAGCTAACCATGTAATGTAACCTTTAGAAATATAAATTTTAATAGTACGTTTTTTTGTCTCTTCTATTCTATTAATGAAATCTTGATTCTTTATATCTTTATTATACCCATATGCATGAATAAAATTGGGATTACCAATACAAAGTAAGATTAAAATTAGTGATAAAAATAGATATGGGGATATTTTCCGAAATTTATTTCTAATGTTCATGAAGCTCCTTTCTATTAGGAATAGGCGATCCAAGTATATTCAGTTGACGGGGCACCAACAGCCAGTCTAAAACCACTGTTATTTACATAAGAAACACTACCATCTAATCTTGTGGTATTTAAATTATGCGAGGAAAAATAAACTGGATAACCATTGTAGGTGTATAGGGAGGTAAATGAAGTCATTTTTACAGAAGCTGACCCTGGAGGGAAAACAATTATTGTAGAAGGAATAAACCCTATTGCAAAAATAACTTCCACGTAATGAGCAGAGGTAATAGCACCATCTCCTCGAATAAAATCTAATCGAGCCTCACCAGACGGAACTGTTCCAGTTGCATATCTCTTACTTGTGGGTATCTGACTTATCTTTGAAGCCAAAACGGCTGGCGGATCATTCACATCGGCCTGCACGCCTTTATTTGTAATATTGATTGCAATGCTTTGTTTCTCGGCTGTCGTCATTCTTTCCAGAATTCCTTGGACACCAAAGATGGCTGTGTCTTTAGGTAGGTTTCCAGGATGAAGATTTCCCTCAGCAGTCTGCAATTGGACTGTTGTTACTTTAATCTCACCGTCACCTGGGCCCCCTTTTTGGTAACCCTTTTCCGGATATACGGCTAGCGCACCGTCATCCAACTTTGCTACCCCTGTCGCTGTCCGTACACCCGTGAGATTCGGCATCGCGCCCGTTGTACCAGCAATCGTTGTATCGTTAAGCACCTTATCCGCAGGTACAGGAACACCTGCGACCTTACCTGATCCATTGTGATATCCTGCCTGAATAACTTGATCTGTCTTACCTGGAGTTATCACAACTGCCCCACGGTTCGCCATAGTGCCTGTACGCTCATTCCCGGTCAGATTACTGAACTTCTTTCCGCTTAACACATCTGCTGGATTTGCGTCACCTGTCGCCCGGATAATGGCCGCTATCTTCGGAATGAGCTGAGCCCATGTTTCACTTGTGGATGCCGTAACCCCTATGGAATTGAGAGCGGCAACCACATTGTTTTTCTGCTCAACTCCAAGCGTAAAAGTTTCATTGATCGCACTAACCAGGCTTGATTTATTAGATGTAAGTAATCCAGACAACACACCAACGTCAACGCGTAGATTTTCTGCTAATGCTTGGATATACATCAACGCGAAATCCTGCTTGCTGTCCGTTTCGTAACCGTCCGCAGCTGCCTTGGCCATCTCGGAAGCAAGTCCGCTTAGGCCGCGTGCATACTGCGCTTCTATCTGTGTAACATTCGCCGTCCAAGCGTATTTGTCCAGTGCCATATACGTGACGTAGTAATCAGCGTTAGGGTCAACGTCTGCTGTATTAGCAATTGCGTAGGCTGACCCTCTCGGCACACTATTTGGGTCTGTGCTGTTTCTTTTGCCAAATTTCCACACCGGGTCAGCATTAGCACCTTTGTAGACATTCAGGATAACATCCGTACGGTTTTTAAGGATTGAGCTTCCGGCATTAATGTAGTAACCTTCCCCGGTTAAAGTCGGCGTTACCTTTTCGCGTTGGATAATTCCCGTTGCTACACTGATTTGATTGCCGCCGGGATGAAGTGTAATGCCGCCATCTACTTGAACCATCTTTACTTCGGGTGTTGCCAGCACATAATCTACAGAAGCGTAGGCCGTCCATCCTGGAGCCTTGTTCGCAGCCACATACGCCTCTGTATTCGTGGATGGTGCTGCTCCCGTCAGTAGCGATACCCATCCAGTGTACTTAGTACCATCGTTAGCTGTTGCCTTCCAGCCGTTAAGTAAAGCCCGTATTGCACTGACGTTAGGGTTAACTGCATCTACCCACCCTGTAACCGCGTTTTCTTCTGTTATTACAAGGGTGGTGCCTGTGCTAATGGTGTACACATTTCCAGCGCTTGCCGCTGATTCTCTGCTCCTGAATATGAAATTATCATACCTAATCGCATTGATTGTTTGCCCGTATAAGGCTTTATTATTCAATGTCATGGTGATAGCCTTAAATCCTGTTCCGGCAGCGAATGAAGGTGCCGAAACATTACCGTCGATTAAAAAATCCCGCTCAACTCTCTTTATAAGTTGCGCCTCGTTGCCCTTTACCGCCACCTCATCCCGGACAGTGCCAACAGATGCGAGCGTAACCGGAATGATTAGGCGCTGAGGGTCGGCTGGGACATATGAATTTGGTACAACGTCACCAGCAACCAGCATCATGTCGTATACGTAGGCCGGGTCAGAAGTCGATGAGGCTCCCATAATAAGGAACTTAATAAGGATGCGGTTCTGTGTAGGCGTAAATGATGCTGTGGCGCTAGTCGCTGATATAGTCAAATCCAATAATTCAGCACTAGTCGATGAGTGGCCGATTAACACTCTAGGTGTTCTATTATCACTGGTCCGAACGCCCTTTAGATTTAATGTGTATTTCTGTCCTGCAACTACGTCAACCCAGACACCTCGACCATTTACATTTAAGGAGCCGTTATAAATAGCTAGCTTTCCAGCAACCCATGCATTCGACTTCCCTGTTGATCCGCTGCCTTCGTTATAGTCGTAAGGTTCTGGCGGCAGCAAGTTCTCCCCCTGCTTCGTGATCCCCACGCCTTGTACATGTTGTTTACCGTCCACATGCGGCAGGTGGTCGCGGATATTGGCTTCGGTAATGTCTACGCCAATTCGTGCGTCTAATTCGCTTGAGATTTCGTAGAGTCCCACCCCGTCGAAATTGACAGTGTGGTCCGTGCTTGATGAGTATCTCCCAAGACAAATCGCTACCGAACTTCTGCCCGTTATTTTGATGTATTGGGTTTGCCATTGATTGAGAATGCTTGGATTATAAGCTCTATTCTGTAGGTTTGTGTACCCTTCAGCAGAGTCCACAACAGCAAGCGCTACGGGACCAGTAGTGAGGGAAGAGATATATGCGTCTGCAATAGCCACGTACTTTTTATTCGGGTCAAGGTTAACGGTCTTGCTTCCTTGTCTTCCGTTAGGCCCTATCACCATTTTTGTGCTTTTGGTTCCATATCTTGTTATTGTGGAGTCCTGTGTGACTGTTACTGTTCCGGCTTTGGTCCACCCATCAGCTACACCATCATTATTGCTGTCTGTTTCAAAGTTTCCGTCAGTTCCGAGGAGATTAACCAGCGTATTCCCCCAAAGTTTAAACGTAGGCATCGCCGCCTGATCCGCGGTAATGACAGTAGTACCAGGCTTCAGGGCGGTAGTGATCGGCACCGCGTCCAGCTTGCCGTCCGTATATGCTTTGGCATTCGCTTCCGCTGCATTGGCCTTTTGCTGTGAACCTTCGACTGTCTCAACATTTGGTTTACCAGCTACAGAATCCCAAGTGACAGATGCTGTTGTTTGCAACATCAACATCCAATAAGTTGTATTGGTTGGGACAATTCCAGTGGACTCTTTAATATTTTGATATACCGCACCATTGTAAACTACAATATTCAAGGGCTTATAAGCCGTAGTTGCATTGTATGTCCCTTTATTAACAAGGTTGAGCGCTCGGTCGGTAGCCATTTCACCTTGCGATTTAGCATAGTCACCTTGTGTTTTTGCATACTCCGCTTGGGTTTGTGCATTCGTTGCTTTTGTGTTTGCATTAGTGGCTGCTTCATTAGCAGAAGTTGAGGCAGTGTTGGCATTATCTCTTGCTGAATTTGCGTTAGATGTGGCTGTGTTTGCAGAAGAAATGGCATCAGCAACACTCACCATAGTAGACCAATTTGCAGTTGTAGTTAGTGGTTTATTGAGTGTATTGTCGGCAATACACATATAAATGGTCTGCTTAACAGAGTCGGTGACAACATCTCCAAAATCATATCGAACAGCAGAGGAGTAGGTTCCTTGCCATTGCATGTTAGTGATTTTCTTCCAATAGGTTGTATTGGTTGGAACATTACCCGTAGAATTTGCAACACACATATAAGTAGAACCATTGAAGTAGACGATGTTTCTTATTACATAAGCTGTTGTTGATGAGTAATCACCTTTATGCATTAATGAGTCACCAACACTTTTTGCATAGTCTCCCTGTGTTTGGGCAAATGTGGCCTTGGTGTCGGCTAATGTAGCTTTAGTATTGGCATTATCTCTTGCAGTATTTGCGTTCGTAGTTGCTGTGTTTGCGTTGGTTGTAGCTGTGTTTGCATTTGTAGTTGCAGTTTTGGCAGCATCACCTTGAGCTTTTGCATAATCTCCTTGAGTTGAAGCATATGTCGCTTTAGTATCTGCTAGGTTCGCTTTTGTCTGAGCGTTAGACGCGGCTGTATTGGCACTGACAATTACATCCTCGGTTTGTTCCATCAATTCCGTAAGTTCTTCAATGCTTTTGATAGCATCAGTACCAGCAGTAATGATATCTTCTAGGGTTTCAGTGACTTGACCATCTTGTTCTTTAGTCCAAACTCTTGCTGAACTAATGTAATGATTTCCTCTACCTTTGTAAACCAACGTCAAAGTTAGTCCTTCAGCGGAAGGGTGGAAGTGGACAAGCCCTTCAGTATAATTGACTCGATACTCGTTCGCTGTTAAGTCGCCAGTATATGTGTTGGGTGCTTCGTACATACCATTTATTCTTACTTTATTTAATGAAACTGGGATTTCATTAAGTTGTATAACATTGTTAATGACTTTCTTAGTTTCAGTTATGTCTATGTATGGATCGTCACTTTTTCCGCTACGGTAGAGAGTTATTGTGCTTCTTTTATAATCAAATGATGACATTTAGTACCTCCTTAATGTTGGCATAATAAAAAGCCACTCCCATAAGAGAGTGACTTATTCTAATTCTATATAGTTTTTAGTACTTAATTTTTTTCAAAAGATCCTTTGCGTACCAATTGATACCTTTGTGAGCCAGAGTTGAATTCGAAAAATCAACATTTTTCAGTGCAATTTCTGCAACTTGTGTTGCTTTAAAACGGTTAATTTTTTTATTAGAAAATATACCCTGTACTTTCTTTTGTTAATGTAGTCATCAGCGTTCACTCCTCTCCAGTATCATCTAGAAAATTAAGAAAAGCCCCAGGTGTGGGACTTTTTCTCACAAATATTAAGTTGGCAATTAAGCCTACAACTACTCGTCACTTATTCCCTTACAGTACAACTGCCTTCATTCTTGTTTGCTTTGAGATGGAAATAGCCCATGAGCTTGGAGATTCGTGATGCACTTGTTCAGGCATAGTCTGTAAGAGTTTCATGAAATTTGATTTCTTAATTAATCGATTCGCTTCGATTTCGCTTAAACCAAATTTAACATCCATCTCTTTAACAATTTCACCTATTAGCCAGTGATCTGCCATATCCAATTTAAAAGCCATATTTACCACCTCTTTTTCTAATGGGTTGATCTATAATTATGTATTCTTTATACGTAAGTGCAGTGTTAACAAAATCTTCATCCACATGGAACGACAGTTGATCGTAATCCGCTGAGTATGGAGTAATTCCTTTAAAAAAGACTCCATCTCTTTCATAGCCGTTAATGAGTTGGTCAACGGTTATTTCACCTTTAGAGAACTGTTTACATAAGATTCCGATAAACTTTCCATCAGCTAAAGAACCATATGTCCATTTGTATTGCTGCTCAGAATCCTGAGTTCGTTGAATTCGATTGTAGACAATATATTCTGCCCAATCATTATCCTGGAACTGGAAAACTTTACGCTGCTCTTGACCAACAGTATACAGTAAAGTATTGTCCAATTCAAATGAAATTATTATCCCTCTGTTCTCTCGACTTAAAGCGCCATTTGAACTTCGCTCCCTTTCTTGTAGTAAAAGAGCTCTGTCATTAGCTTGATTAAAACTTGTTGTCGTGTAAAATCCTTTGCCAAAATCTAAATCTATTTTGAATAGCTTTTAAGTGTTTTAGAAGTGTGGCGTGATATACAATTTTAGGGAATCTATGATAATCAGACATCTACTATTCTCCAATGTTTCGAATTAATCCACTCTAACTTCTATTACACTAGGATCTATCTCTATTATACGACAAATAGGAACATATTCCCACAGAACATATGTTTTTAATTACAGAGAACTAATATATCAGCTTATGGAAAATGGTGGAGAAGTCTAACCAAAATCAGGTATAATAACCGATATACATAGTAAGTATCTTTTTACACAATACTTAGATTTCGCATTACTAATTCGTAAGTTGAATATAAATATTCATTCACATCTTTACTGTCCTTAGGGAATGCTATTGTACCCATGAATTCGTACTTTTCTTCGGCTAGTTCAAGTCCTATAAAATAATACTTGTGCGTTGAACTAACTTCTTGTGCGAATAGTTCTAAAACACCGATTTTAAAAAGATCGTTTTGTAAGTCAGATGGGAAAGAGAAATGAATAGTTGGCTTATTCAAAAGTAAATAGGACATATTCTTCCTGACCCATTCCATCAATTTTGTTTCTAAGTCCATTTTTATACACCATGCTTTCTATATAAAGGAGGATAATCTTAATGAAAAAATCAATGTATTTATTGTCTGGTGTTGTGTTAGGAGTTGCCATTGCTAGTTCCACTCCAGTTCTTGCAGCTACTGCAAAGTCAATCGCTGCAAAGATTAACAGTTCAGTTAGCGTTGCCGTAAATGGTGAAAAGGTCAAGTTAAATGCTCAACCGATCAATCACAACAATCTAAATTACTTGCCTGTCGGTGAGATTGGTAGAGCACTAGGGTTAAGTGTTAGTTATGATAAAAAAACAGATACTATTAACATTACTAACCCCTCCCAATCTCTTGGGAATGATCCATCAAGCCAACCTATTCAAGAAGTTCCTAGTAATCCTGGACATGAGGAAATCAAGGAAACTGTTCAGACAGTTAAACTTGGTGAGTCAATCACTAAAGATGGAATAACGATGACAATTGAGAAGATTGAGTATATGGAGGATGGGTTTAGAGTTAACTTCACATTGGTCAATAATTCAAATAAACTATTAACATCGTCCATTGCAGGTTTCTCATTTACAACAAACGATTCCTCCCTTAATACAAAAATTAATAGTAGCTATGGGTATAACCTTGATAAACAAGGAGGAGTAATGCCTGGAGAATCGGTAAAAGGGTACGTTTACACTGACAATATTAGCACTGACTACTCTCTAACAGATATTAGTTACTCTATAACAGTGGATAATGAAGTTAGTGACAAACCTTTTGGAGTATGGAAAATTGAATGATTCAAAGCCGAGGTTGCACACCTCGGCTGTTTTTATGCCCCAACAAAAGATTTAATATATACAGATGCATTTATACGTCCTAATTGAGAAGATGTGAGTTCAATAGTATGCCAGCCTGAAGTTGTAATCCATTGAGTAATATCAATATTTCTATCAGAGCCATATCGAGTACCATCTCTCATAATTCCATCAATGATAACTTGTACTCCTGTGGCATATGTGCTCTCGTATATGCCATAATCTATATCGTGTGTATGTGATGGGATATCAACCCAATGGCTATGATGAGGAACAGTGAATTGATGCTCATGATGAGGAATTTCGAAATTGTGAGTATGGCTAGGAACACTAAATGAATGGTAATGCTGTCCAGATGGAACCCATGTAACGTAACCTGCTCCCGAAACAGGGTATGTAGCTAAACGGGTTTCTTCTCTAATTCCGTGGTTGTGAGAACTACCACTATTCCAATACTCATTTCCAGTTGTATCGCTATGATAACCTCCGTTTAAAGAAGTCACCATTCTACCTCCTCCGCTTGCCGTACTAGTAGAAACTCCCCCACCACTTGATGAGGTAGTACTGGTTCCCCCACCGTAAGCGGCACCTTTGCTATATGCCCTGAATCTCTCCAATGAAAAACTAAGCTTAACTTTGTCTATACGAATTACATCATCGTCGATATAGAACTTTAATTTCAATGGGTGAGAAGAATCAACATTATCAGCTTCCTGTACAGTATCAGTTGAGAGAATGCCATTCTGATCAATTATTGTTTTTCCATTGTCGCCGTACATTGCTAGTCCGTAAATATTTGGTTTGTATTCTCCTAATTCAACACGAACCTTTTTATTTTTATCTCTTATAGTTAGAAGATTCCCCTCAATGGTAAAGGTTCCTAAATCATCAGAAATCAAGAGTTTATTGCCTAGCAGCAGTTTTCCAATTATTCTTTCTGCAACTACACCATCTGCCGTTACAGCTGTTTTCCATGTGTTGCCTCCATCAGAAGAAAGAGCAAGTTGACCATGTTGCAGAATTAATATTTTGTTCGGGCTATTGGGATCTCTTATAATGATTCCACGTCTTGAAATCTCTACATCCTCATTGACTCCTGCAATAATATCACGTTTTACAGCATTCCAGGTGTTGTTGATAATAGTAGTTACATCATCAACAGTAGCTTTAGCGTCATTCCATTTATATTTACTCATATCAACGGTGTTAGATGAGCCTATGACCTTATACAATTGCTTTATAAAGCGCTCTTCATCAGTAAGAAGATCTTCAGCGTTAGTAACTGTTACGTCAATTGTTGAAGCCTTATAATCAAAACTAATATCTGAGACATGTGCCTTTACATGTATTCCTAATTCATCGTGTTCAGCCGTTACAATATCACCAACATTTAATTTACCCACATTATGTTGTTCAGTTAAAATGTCATAGAAATTCACCAAACCAATCTGTACTACAATTTTAGGTTGGCGTATCTTTTCAAACTCTTTCTTGCCATAATCTAAAAGCTCTTGCGGATCAGTTATATTGCTTTCAGTTGCTTCTTTTTCTATGATAAACTGATTCAGTTCTTTTAGTTCATTAGCAGTGAGATTGTTCTCTATTTTCAGGATATTACCAAGATTCACAATCTGATTATCAACTGTTTTAATTTGTGAATTTACTGAATCGACTTCTTGTTGTTTAGAATTAATGGCTGACAACTTTGCATTCTTCTGATTAATTAAATCCTGTGTTGGCTGGCCTGTAGCATTTGCAGTAGCTAAATTATCTTCAATAATGTCTAACTCATTTTTAAGACGATTTAAATCAGTTACCTTAACTGCTAATTGTTCCTGTAGTGATGTCTTTTGATTGAGTAGGTTTTTATAAGTTGTCTGATGCTGTTCTGTTAATTTGCCGTATCGAATTAATGCCTTACAAAGTTCATCAGACATATAGTCACTATGACTGATGACATTACCATTTTGGTCTTGCTGAAATGGATACATAAAATAAGAGAAGTCTTGAATAAAGTTTGATCCTAATGGATTTACATCTTGAATTGACATTCCGTCTTTACCAAATAGTTTAAGACGTGTACAGAACTCATCCGTATTCAACTCTTGTGAAACGTTCTTCATTAGTTTTCCGTATTTCGTTTTGAATCCTTTGTTCACACCATATTGTTCTGGATCATAAAAGCTAATGGTACGATTAATAGTGTCCCATACAATTAAAGCATGAAAAGAAGTTGCTGCTTCATTAACTCCACCCAATACAGTTCCGTTAAAGTCAAAAGAGCGATATTTTAACTCAAACTGAGGATCTACATACCCCACATTCCAAATCGTATTTTTAAGTAAGTCGTGTACGATTTGAGTTAAAGTGTAGGATACCACACTATAATCTTTAATAAGTTTATCCCTTAGCTCATAACCTAGACCAAAACAGTTAATATCTATAGTGTCATTGTCCGACATAGATTTTTTAATACTATCAATAATATAATATTCTTTTTCAATGCCCTGTTCGAATCGAACAAGATATTTTTCCTTTACTATATCAACATGCTTATTCCGTTTGCGCTGATTGAAATCAGTCGTATACAGACCAAGAGAAAAACTAAGTTCACTATTATTTCCTCTACTCAACTTCCTCTTGTCATTATCCACCTCATACAACCTAGCGATAGTTGTTCGTTTTAAGTCAGGTTTACAGAGATAATATTTAGGTTTTTGAATAGCTTTTCTAAATTCCGTTTCTATCAATTATCATTCTCCTAACCATTATTTATATATTGATATTTAAACTTCAATTGGCAGTTTCCAAATACCCTCAGAAAATTTGTGCCGGAGGTTAGAGAGAGATATTCTCCAAATACATCGTCAAAGTGATAGGTTAATGGGATATCTGATTCAATGTCTTCTTTGTCTGAATCAATGACTATGGTTTCGTTGTGAAAGAGGTTGATGAGTCTAAATGTATTACCGCGATTAGAGTCATTGCGTATTGAAATTTCTCCATTGCCAACTTTGGTAACATATATGACTGGTTTGCATGTCAAGTTCCTTTTGTTTTCAATAATGACCTCTGTTCCGCTCGATGTGTTATTTGAGCAATCATACCAGTCAGTTTCATAGATAGGCGAGTATGTATTGGGACCAATACTTCGCATTTGAATCTGCACATACCCTCGCTTCAAACAGTTATGAAGGAGTTTCGTCTCACCTGTATAGATTACGTAATACCACTTTTCAAGGTTGTCTGAGAAGTAAAGTGGCTTATAGAATGATTGATTTCCTAGCCAATTTTCGACAGTCTGTATCTTATCGTCATCAAATGTATCCGTAAAGGCAAAAGTAAGGTTAAGTGTAAATGGTCTTCGTTCAACCTCAATAAAATAGGGGTTTTCTAAGCCACGGATAGAGACTTCCTTGATGCTCTGTTCAGGCATAAACATTTCTTCCTGCATTCCCGATTGCATATTAACATTAATAAGTCCCATTTCATCGCTACGAATCCCGTCATACACAAAATAGAGGCTTTCAGCAATTGTCATTTCATAAATTCACCTCACAAGAAAAAGAAGAGAGCTTATTGTCGCTCTCCTCCAAGATTGTTTAATTTTGTTTTAATTGTAGTAAAGAAACTGTTTGCTCCAGCCTCATCACCATTAAGCTTTTCGATATGGATAGGCATATAAATTTCTGTAACTCCAGCCATCGCAGGTGTCTGTGATTTAGGCATGAGCAAATTAGCAGCCACACTCTTCAATTTATTAGCCATGCTACGAGCAATATCTACTGCAGTAATTAGATTAGCTGTATCCGATTTGTTGAGGATTAACTCTTTTTCATGAGCAAGAAGAAACTTACCGCTTTTACCCCAGGCAGGAGTCATTCCACCCGTTTCCGCAGACATTACAATGTCTTTAAGTTGATCGTATCTACCATCTTGGAAACCATACTGTTGGCGATATGCTTCATTTTTAGAACTCAATGATTTGATTTCGTCTTGTTTGGCTTTGATCGCATTAGTATCAGGTTGTTTGTTCCGCTGGAGTTGAATTACTTCTCGCGTCAAATCCTCAGCACGTTTCTTATTATTCAGATAGTCACTCCAGGCAGCCTGTTTTTGAGTGTCACCAACAGATGGAGGGTACTTTTGAACATTATCAAAATCATTGGTAAAACCATAGTTTAGATTTTCGAAAGCTTGACTGGTTTCAAATGCTTGTTGTTTGAGGAAATCAAAGAATTCGGAATAGCGACCTTTGATTTGATTAAGTTGACTTTCAACGATAGAAGCATCTTCACTCATAAGATTTTGCTTCATTTCATAGAAGTATTTCTCGTTTTCCAAGATATCATTGTAATATTGTTCTTTGGCTTTCTTCTCATTTTCAATGTTATCAATATTATGTTCGTGACTATTATCTTCAGCTTTCTTTTCTTGTTCTAGCTGGTCACGCTTGGCATCCAATTGGTCGTTTAGGTTTTGCTTCCGAAGTTCTCTTTCTCGATCTTGTCTAAACTTAAATATTTCATCTTCTTTAGCAGATAATTGATCTTCAAGCTCTTTCTTTCTAGCCCTACCCTCGATTGAATCATCTAGAGCCAATTTATTGATATCATCTTGCAATTTTTGCTGCTCTTTTAACTTATTATTTAATTCAGTATTGTAATCATCTTCAGAATATTGACGATCTAAAGACTCCAATTGAGCAGCAATAACATCCTCAAAAAGTTTCAACTCTTTATTTAAGTTGTTAACTCTTTGCTCGTGGCGCTTA
Organism: Paenibacillus sp. QJM3NY_38; assembly: GCF_056173265.1. Classification (NCBI taxonomy): domain Bacteria; kingdom Bacillati; phylum Bacillota; class Bacilli; order Caryophanales; family Paenibacillaceae; genus Paenibacillus; species Paenibacillus sp. QJM3NY_38. The sequence goes on along the minus strand of NZ_CM149665.1, from coordinate 2,537,300 downwards.
TTCTCGGCATCAGTCTGTTCTTGATATGCTTTAAGAGCAAGTTCTTTTTCTTTCTCAAGCATTCTTTTGTAATTGTCAATTATCTTATCTGCGGCTTCTTCTCTTTGTCTTACGATTGTCTCATTTATCGATTTAATTGCAGCGTTATAATTCCACCATTCCTGGGATAGTTCCTGCAATCTCAAAGTAAGCTTTTCTTTATCAGCAATAGTTAATTTATCTTTCTTTAACTGTTCTCGGATGGCATCTGCTTCTTTACTGGCTAACTGTTGCTGCTCTTTTAATAAAGGAATCTGACTCAATAATTCCTTGTTGTATTTTTCAGTTCCCTCGGTAAGACTTGAAAGTTTTGCATTAGAGAAGGCAATCTTCGAGTCAATTTCATTTCTCTTTTGAGAAATTTCATCCATAGAACTAATAAAGACATTATAAGTTTTTTCTTTTTTCTCAGCCTCTAACTCAAGCCACTTAAGACTGTTCTGTTCCGTCAACTTATCAAATTCACCAGAGGTGATTTGTTTATCTTTAACAAGTTTTCTAAGTTTCTCGTTTTGGTTATGTAACTCATCTTGCTCTTTGGTTAGATAGCTAATCTGAGACATTTCTTCTTTACGCCATTCTTTTGATGTCTCCGAATACTTGGATTGCTTATTCTCAGATTTTGAGATGCTGCTTTCGAACTTTTCTATTTTGTTGTTGGATTCAAGTACTACATCATTTATGAAATCAATAGTCTTACTATAGATAGTGCTTTCCAGAGTACTAACAGTATTGATTGCATTATTCTTAGCTTCATCAAGTTCACTCTGTGAAGGAAGTGTTATTTTGTTTTTCGCTGATCCACCCGTAGAAACTGAAGGAGTAGAGGTTACAGAAGAGGTAGTTACTGCACCACCAACGGCATTGTAATTAGCCAACACTTTTGGAGCATACTCTCTTGTTTCCCGGTATGGAATGTTGCTAATCTGTCCACTCTTGATCCATTTGTCAACATTACCTTCTCCAGCATTGTAAGCATATAAAGCGAGTTCGATATCGCCATTATATTTTTTTACCAGTCTGGCAAAATGAGATGTTCCACCTTTAATATTTTGCTCTGGATCGAAACTATTCTTAACACCCAGCCCTTTTGCCGTTCCTGGCATGAGTTGCATTAAACCTCTTGCTCCAGCAGATGAGACTGCATTAGGATTAAAAGTGCTTTCTGTTTGAATAATCGCAGCGATTAGTTTTGGATCTACACCATACTGTGAAGCATATTTATTAATTAATGACGCATAGTTACCAGATACATTAGATGGTGCAGAGGAGGTAACTGTTCCTGCATACCCTGTAGAAGCAGCACTCTTTGAAGTGGTGGTAACTTTGGTAGATACCAATTTTTCCGGATTCTTAACTCCGTCCTCGTACAGTTTCTTCTGTTCTTTAAGAAGAGAAATCTCTTCCATTAATGATTTTCGATACTCTGCAGAACCCTTTCTGATCTTGCTTCTTTTGTTGTTAAGTTTATCAAGTTCTGTTTGGATTGCACGAAGTCGTTTTTGTGTTTCTGTTAGAATCTCATTGGTTTCCGAGTATGTGTCGTTGCTCTTTTCTTGTTCACGGTTGTTTTCTTCAGAGGTATAAGTTAAGTCCTTGGTTACAGCGTCAATTAAGCCTAATTTTTCTTCAAGTTTATTCAGTCCTGTTTCAGCTAAAGTAAACATTGAATCGGGCATAGGAATAAGATTCACTGAATTAGCCAGCTTCATTGCAGTAATGCTGGCCCTAGCTGTCTGTATAAATACCTTTGCTTTCTCTTTTTCGGTTTCTATAACAGCTATTTTCTCTTCTTTTTTAGCGGTAATGTATTCATATATCTCTTCTTTGCTCTTTCCAGCAACATCAATATAATCACCATACATTTCATTCATCTTTGAAATGGATTCAATCGAAAGGTGATTAGTATCCTTGAGTTCTTTTTGAGCTTTATTTAGGAATCCAATTTCTTCTTTAGCATCAGAAGCACTGTCTATTATTTCATTTAGCTTTGTTAAAGTTGAATTAATCTTAGAACTATCAGACATCTCGTTGTTTAATTCAACCATAGAATTCTTCAACGAAACAACTTGAGCATCAGTCAATCCCAATACTTGGATTAGTTCATTTAATCTAACTGTTTCCTCTTTAGTTTTACTTTCCTTACCAATTAACTCAGTAGCTTGTGCAAGACTCTGATACAGATTGACCAATTCTTCTGTATTGCTTAGTTTCTTCTTATCTATTCCATTGATGATGTCCCTAAAAATATCTCTAGTACTATCATTGACTTTAATATCACTGAATGAAAGAAGTGTTTCCGTCATTGAAACAATCTGCGACTTTAGTTCTTGAGTTTGGTTTGCTATCTTATTTTGAGTTTGTAGGATATTAATCTCTGCAGCAGTTTTGTATTTCTCTGTTGTTTCAATTACCTTATCCATACTTTCTTTACCAGGGATAGCTAACCATTTTAACCCCTCGTCTAAACTCTTCGCCTTGTCTTCTTCGAACTTCTTTAGCTTTTCATTAGCTTCCTCTATACCTTTCAGGGTTTCGTCAAAAGATTCCCTTCCAGTGTTAATTGTTTGTTGTCGTTGTAGCCTTGCTAGTTCTTTGGTGTATTCTATTTCGGATTGTATAGCTTCTTTGTTCTTTAGATGTTTGTTTCCCTTTTCGTCTATTCTGTCAACCAAATTTGGCATCAGTGCAGACAATTGTTCGATTACATCTCTGTATTTTTCCTCTTGAGCAGTATCGGAGAAAACAGAACCATTTTTTGTAGCATCATTCAATTCATTATATTGACCTATAAGCGAATAAATCGAATCACTATTTTGATTATAGGATTCGGCTATGACCTTATTTTGTTCCGCAACTGCTTTAAGAGCTTGTTCCTCTTCTTTGTGTTTAGATACAAGAGAAGAAATCCAGCCCGTCAGTAAAGTAATTGCCACAGATAGACCGAGAGTCACTGTAGTTTGAAGAGCTACAACAGCAAGTCTTGCGGCTACCACTGACCCAGTAAAGGCTTGTGTTGCTTGAGAAACTGCTCCCAAATTCACACCAAAAGCGGCAAGTGTCTTTGTTTGAATCCCTTTGTTGAATGATAATAAGGCTAAAGCAGCCACACCAACTGTTGTTCCAAGTAGACCAAAAGTATCGGTAACCTTAGAAAGAACGCCGATTAGTGCAGTACCTGAATCAATTAACGATTTGAGAGAATCAGATTCAATACTATCGCTCCAAAAAGCGTTTACAGCATTCTTAAACTGTGCGACTTTACCTTGCATGGACTCCAGATAAATCTCATTCTCTCTTGCCGCACTACCAAAGGAGTTCAAACCAGCCTCTAATGAATCTTGAGCGTCTTTCCAGTTGGAAATCATCGATGCAGCAATATTACCTTGGTGTTTACCTGCTACTAGCTCGACAAATTCAGCTTGTTGGAAATCTGAAAGACGATCCCAAACGGAAGCCAAGTCTTCAAAAATTTCATATGTACTTTTAAACGTATTGTCATTCTTTTTAAGAGTTAGGCCAACAGAAGCAAATTTAGCTTCAAGTGTAGGGATGAGATCGGAAAGATCCTCACCTTCCTCGCTAACACCTCTAATACGCATGGAAATTGTTTTTACAATTATACCCTGCCTTTCGGCATATTTAATTTAGGGTTTAGACTGTACCACTATCCTGTAATAAGGATACCCATTGGCAGTCGTTGAGACCTTCCCGTTTAAGGGCTGTGTCTGCGGATCATCCAATCCTTAATATTTTTACTTTACCAAAGACATTACTCTTTGCCGCCATATCATTTCTGATATGGTTTAGTAATTAAGGCTCTAAGGAACTTCCCGCATATTCTGGGTTATTCAATATACATTACTGTATAAGGGCACTAAATTAATGCATTACCTACTCTTGCTGGATCTTGAATAGTCGTATTTGCTGCTGTAATCATGGCAACTGATTGCTCGATTGTGTTCCCGGCACCACTTAAACTTGCCGCAGAACGTCTCATTGCTTCACCAATACCCTGGGAGCTGATTGCAAACTTATTACCAACTTCGTTATAAATATCAACGACTTTTGCTATGTTTTTACCTTGAACATCTACCTCAACACCGAAACCTTTGATAGTAGCAATTAAAGCCTGTGATGCCTTTTCTGCAGATTCAATGTCACCAACATTTTGATAAACCAGTGTTTCCTTAGCCAATGCTTTTGCTTCTTGAATCGTATATCCAAGTCGTGCCCATTCGGTTGTCGATTTGACCACATCTAGGGTTAATCCACCAATTGCATCTCCTATGCTTTGAGCATCCTGAATAAATTGACGGTATTCTTCTGCCGTATTATCTGTTACCTTTTGCAAGTTGGTCATTGCGGTATCTAAATCATAAATATATTGGATACCGTTTTGCATTGCTCTGAGCGGCGCGTAGAAGGCCGTGGCAGCTGCCATCCAGATCGGAAATCTAGACATGGCTGTTTTCATCGCTTCGCCAAAACCAATAGTATGACTCGTTGCAGTCTTCGCATTTGCAGCGACTTGTTTTAATTGTGTATTTAGTTGGTCAAATCTTGATTTAAAATCACCAATACTACCAGCTTGTTTAAGTTGACCAAGTTGGCCTTCAATCCCAACCAGTCCATTGTTTACACTAGAGTCTTTACTGTACCTTCGTTTAATATCTGCAATTTTCGTTTCAGTATCTGCTAGGGTCTTTTGATATTGTTGTTCACGTTTTGCGTTTTGTTGTAGGGCAAGATAATGCGTTTTTTCTAGAGCTTCTTTACGCTCCTTATCAGTTTTTAGTGCTTGGTAGTGAGCCTTATCAAGCGCCTCTAATTGTTTATAGTGGGCAGCTTGTTCTTTTTCGGTTCTATCCTGTAATGCTTTTCGAGTATTGTATTCCTCTTTTGCAATTTGCTCTCGTTGTTTATTGATTGCTTGTTCTTGAGCAACAGCTTCTTTTTGTCTCTTCAGAAAATCATTGATCTCGTCATACTTTCTAACATATCCATCTTGGTCAACGCGGACATTAAGCATGTCGCCATCGTCATTTTTATAGAATCTGTTATACCCAGTTATTTGCCCAGCTGAGTTCTTGCTGGCTTTCTGTTTAGTTAAGGTGTAATCAGACAATTCTCTTTCAAGTTGTTTAATGGTCTTACGCTGGCTTTCATATGCACTTGACTCCGATTGTATTAACTTCTTATTCGCATCATGAACAGTTTTAGTCCGATTGATTACTTCGCCATTTTTGAGAATCTGTTGCGTGGTTTTCTCTATGCTTCCATCAAGTTTCCGGTGTTCCGTAATTGTCTCTTGAACCACTTTGTTTTGTGTAGCCAAGGCAACATTGAGCTTGCTGGCTGAGTCGATAAACTTATTGATCGATTTAACGAAGCTTTCGTCAACGTTAATCTTGATATTAAGTTTTTGAAGAGAAGGGTGTTTAGCTAGAATTTTTAGTTGATCATTAATTGACTTGACGCTAGAACCCATATTCAACTCTGCTGATATGAGAATGGCTAATTTTTCTGACACGTTACAATCACTTCCTTTTAGATAATAAAAAAGAAGCGATCACAACATCGCTTCTGTAGTCATTTCATTATTTTGTTTTGACTAGTTCACAAAAAAGACCGCACCATAATTGATGCGATCTATTTCAAGAACTATTTGTTTTTATGAGTTAAAGAATAATAAATAGTTGTATATCATGTAGGCTATCCCTTTTGCTCCAGATGCGTTAGGGTGATGGTCTGTTGTCACCACTTCTGTTGCTGTCTGCGCCTCAGGAAACTGGAGAACTTGGTCAGTTGCATTATTTAATGAATAAACTGGATGGAAGTTCATATGGACTGGAACTAGATATATATTTTCTGTCTCTTTACCGTCAAACTTTGAAATATAACTTTGATTTTGGCTTTCTCTTGTTGTTTGTGTCTCTATTGTATTCTTCTGCACCCAGGAGTTAGGCGATGCAGGGGGTATCATGCAGACAAATATTTTAACTGTAGGTAAGGACGCTTTTATATTGGCTATCATTTGCACAATATGGCTTCCGTCCCCACCATTCATACCGAGAAAGAAGATAACGTTAGTTATGCCAGTTAGCGAGTTTGTAGAAAGATACTGAGCGAAATCAAAAGCACCACCGAAAACGAACGGTGAAGTCGCATCCGTTCTGAACTTAGATTCTGACCAACCAGCTCTGGCTTCTGATGCATGTCCATAGCTCTGCTTCGTGCCTTTCCAGGTTATTGTGTTGGTGTCAGCCTGAGCAAATTGATCCATGTAAGTCATGACGCCCTCGCCCCAAGCCGTATCGATATAACTGTCTCCGATCATAAGGGTACTGATATCTTTTCCAGTTCCTGCTGCCTTGGCGGTTACGTCAATATCCTTACTCATTACCGCCGCCCCTTTTGAAAAGTCCATTAAAGAAAACGTAAGTTTGTAATCTACATTTGCGGTGACTTTACCCCGGTTTGTACCATCCGCATATTGTACATTTCCATTGTTTGTTGCCGTAAGGCGCATTTTCACAGAATGTCCTAGCATGTGTCGTCGCTCAACTACTGAATCAGCATATAGCCACATCGTCCTTCCTGTAGGGAAGTACAGTTTATTAGGTAGCAGGATTGCAGGTTTGTACACGGCACTAACGTCCTCTAAAGGTTTACGCATAACCCACGCGCTCGGCGCTAACATTTTGAGTTTATAATTAGCGGATCTCCAAGAAGCGCCTCCCCCTGATGTTACGGCATCAATGCTTTTACCGCTGTCGATGAACCTAACAGACGAGTCCAAAAGGTTAGGATCAGCTTGGCTCGATGCTAAGTATATACCGCCTGCCAACACTCCGAACGCCTTTTGCGCTGCGTCACAGTATCCAAAGACTACCGTAATATCGTCATTGAGATTATGCGTCTCATTTAACGCAAAAGTATACTCTCTTACACCCACATATCTAACGAGATGCTTTTCGCTCTTGGCGGTTTTCGCGTTTTTAACGATACAAAAGGCATACGCAAGAGGAGTAGTCCCTATACTACGTCCAGGAAATGAGAATATATTGAATGCCTTGTCCTGAGGCTTGAATTTAATAGAGATGACCGAGATGTTAGTGTGGTTCTGATCAAGCGGTGCAAGGTTCTCCATCACGCTGCTTTCGGGCACATTATCCAGTTCTATGCCGTCTACCGCGTTAAACTGTGGTACTCGTGGTTTTAGTTCGCTAACCTCATTTTGGCTTTTAATTGCTATTGCTCTTGCATTTCTATCCACGCTCACCTAACCCACCGCCTTCCCCTTAACCGTAACGTTGCCGCCTGTTACTGCCCCGATCCTCGCACGGAACGAATATCCTGCAGGTACTTCAACCTGCCAGCTCTCAGGAGAACTATTACTTCCTCCTGTGGTTTGTGATCCATATTTGGTTGGGTCGGAAACATTGAAAACTATACAAGGTACATAGACACCGCTTGGTCCCGCAATTTCGAATGTGGTCGTTCGACTTGTACTAGTTCCCATAATTTCAAAAGTAAGTGTATAGTTACCATCTGTTGGAGCGAATGATGTTCCATTCCCTGCAGCAGTTACTGTGTTCTGAAGGATTACATCTAAAGGTTTGCTGGATAATTGTACTTTTTGAACTGTTCTTAATTCATTATTCATATCTATCACGCACCATACTTTCCAGCCCACTTAAAGCTGATTCCTGGCTCAACGATTACAACAGATTTAATTTGAATATCATTCTCATCAATTTGAAAACCTTGATCGACATCGAGCACATTCTTATCTTTGCCATTAACAATTACAGTACATGGCTGAGTGTTAAGAAAAGAAAACTCATAATATTTCCCTCTAGGATTACTCCAATTTGAGTCAATAATTGGCAGCACTTCTTGATTTGCTGTCGATACCCCTTTGTCACTTCTAATACCTAAACTAATCATTGTTTCGCTTTCACTCCTATGTTTATATTTATTTAAAGCGGTGAAATACACAGGAGTTTTTACATGATGTTATCACCACCACTTATACTAAGGATTCATTATCTACTTCACTTTCACATCAAGCCCTTGCAGTTTTAATCCTCTATACATTGAAGCAATGTGCTCATTAGTGTTTCTCAACTCTTCTCTCGTTGCTTCAATAAAGTCACGAGGGATACCGTTATAAGGAAAATCATAATCATAGCCTTCACCAGTGATTACAATTTCAGCAACATTTCGTCCATCATCTGACCTAATGTTTTCAACTGAAAGTGTTGTGTTATTCAACATTTTCACTTCCATATTTTCTTCATCGAGTAAACCACCATGTTCACGTAGTCTTTCGTACCCACCATCCTCGACAGGAACTGGAGTATAAACACCATATACTCTATCTTCAATTTTTTCTTTCATTACTCGCTTAACCGTGGGAGCAACATTCTGCCTGAGCGCTTTACTGAGGAACTTTTGTTGAAGCACCTTCTCCAGTTCCTTTATACTCTTGACTGTTGTCATCTTGGCTTTCCCCTTCAGATAGAGTCGATGATAGCGCATATTCACCAAGAATCTCACCGACTCGTTTACTATTTGTTTCTAATTTTGAATACACTTTCTTGATTTCTGTTTCATTAAATGCGGCGATTACTTCGCTCATAATTCCAGTATCATAAAGAACCTTGGCTACTTTAATAATCTCTTTCAAGTCTCTGTTTGCTGGAATCATAGGGACATCTGAGAACTCACGGAGAATTAATGTATGTAGAATTGCACCTGTACCAAGAATAAAGTCTTCATCAATGTCTCCGTTCTTACTTGCTTCTTCAAACAGTGTTAAATAGTCAAAGACCACTTTGTCTATTTCAGAATCTCTGAAATTCTGATTAATATTAACCTCGTACTCATTCAAAATGGTGATCTTTTTCTTAGTATCAAGTGACTTATTAGCTTTGTTGATTGCTGAAATCGATAATTTTTTTGTCATATTAATATCTCCCTTATATTATTTAAGACATTTTCAACAGCATACTTTTAAAAAAGCTTGCTCTATAAAATGTCTTATTGAAAATTAATATAGAGACAAGTAATTAATACCTGTCTCTATATATTTATTTTTAATCTTCTTCTAGAACGTCGATAATGACCATGGCGGTAGACTTGGAATCTTTCAGTACTTCTGCATTAAATGTAAAAGGCTGAGGATCTCCACTAGAAGCCATACCGATAGTAAAGCCAGGCAAGATTTTCAGTTTTGGAATTGTGTAAAGAGCTTCCACATCATATCCCTGCTCGGTTCTCCACATTGTTGTACCTTCAAGGAGATATGTACCTGGGAAAACGTCAGCGGAAATAGTCATACTTTTAGCAGTAGCAGTGGAATCATAGTAATAATCAGCAATAATAAGGTCTCCAGCAACAACACCGCTTGGAGCAGCGAATACAGCCTCACTTCCAGTAACAGTTGGAGTCAACTTTTCACCAATAGAAGTACCATCTTTAGTTTTGAAGAAGAATGCTGGTTTTCCAGTAGCTGGTGGTTTGGACAATGTTACAATCAAATTACCTGCATCATCGACTACGGTCAGCACTTCTTTCTTATGTACTTTCTTTACACCAGCAGTAAACTTAGAACCAGTAAGGACACCAAGGGATTCCTTGGAAATGAGCGCATCTTCCATGTTCATTGTAATATCTTTCTCAGAATCCCATCCAATCAGTTTGGGATGTCCTTTGCCCCCGCGAGCATATACAGTTGCACCAGCAATTTCCATAGAACTTGTAGTCAGTGATTCAAGATAAACCTTAGGTTCCAATGTAACCGGATCTTTCAGAACTACATCCATAATCTCTCTAGAGCCATAACGCATAAATAAATTCCTCCAAATATAATATTTAAATTAAAAAAAGACGAGTTATTTAACTCATCTTAGAAATCCAATGTTTTAATTCGATGTTTTTGGAATCAGCACCATGAAGCAGCGCTTGTATGTTGACATTATATTCATCAATCATCTTCATTCGATTGAACTGATCATTAAATTGATAATAATTCAATGAAAAAATATTGAATATGCTAATCCCATTTCCATTTGAAGCTAAAATCGATATCAAATCCTGGAAAGTTAATTGGTTATTGTTATCCGAATCCTTTATCTTCTTTAGTTTCTTTTGTCTTTCAAGTATTCTCTCTCTTAGCTTTCTTGCTCTTTCATTTAATGGATTAAAGTCATCATCATCTCTATTAACTACACAATTCTGTATCTTTAATATCGCAGAAATACACTCTAATTCACTATATTCAAATAGAGCATCATTGATTTTCAAAGCAGAACCATCAGTAACAAGTTCAATATTGGTATCGATGAAGTATTCGAATGCTGAGAGATAATACATGAGAAATTCATGGTTCTGAGTTACTAACATAGCCTCTACTATAGATTGATTCAACAAATACCCATAATGATCTGTCTCGCTTAACTGTGGCAGAAGTTCTCTAACCGTGAGTGAAATCAAACTCAAATTTTCGTTAAATTTATCATAAGATCCTGCGATTTCATTAATCGTTTTGGGTCGAATAGTAATACCGCAATAATTATATGGTATGTTGGCTATTGTCTTTAGTTGAACATCGTTAACATTGATGTTCATTTAGTTAAACTCCCAGAGTTTATAGGCCACATACATTCCCATATACTGTTCATTAACATAGTACTCATCCATTTTGTAGAATTCCGTCTTACCTATCCCAAGTCCTCTTTGTTCATTCATTAGTTTATCAATTTCGGAGATAATGAAGTCATATCTGAGGAAACCATGCTCAGTTCTAATTAAATTGACATGTGTGAACGCATGGAGATAGACAGTTCCACTCTTGAAGCCATTGTTTACCTTCTTAAAGTCCCTGAACGCCATAGTGATGTAGGTTTTACCCGTTTCAGACAATGCAGGTATACGACTAAAGGGGAAGATGTTGTTATAAAACAAATCACCTGTGTCCTCTATATCCGGTTGCTCAAGAAAATTAGGTTCATTATAATATAGGGCTTTGCAAAGGTCGGCTGAATCAGCGAGTCGGTACATGATGGTTGTTTTATCATCACCTAAGTTTTGTAATCTTGACAATCGCCTCCCTCCTTATAATGCAGATTTGATTTGTAATGATTTCTCGGCTTTAATTATTCCAGTTGGATCGGAAACATGAAGAATAACAGTTCCTAATGCGTCTCCTCGCACAGTACAAGTATTGTTGGATTGCTGTGTTATTGTAGCTGCTGAGGTCGGATTGCCATTTACATCTGTCAATCTAAACGCTCCACTCATATCAATAGGCGATCCATTATCATAAAATGTACACGAATACACTTTAGTTCTTGCTCTGTATACTGTGCTATCACCTGCAATGATGACTGAGTAATTGTTAACTGGAACTTGTGATACTGTTACATCGATATTTATACTGACATTCTTGTAGACAACAGCAATTACTGCAGTACCCTCATTTATTGCTTCAATCACTCCACTAGTGTCAACACTGCATACATCATTATCAGACGAGATATAAGTTAAATCTGGTGATACAATCTCTGTTCCATTGTTTAACACCTTAACATCAAGCATCAGAGTGTCTGAGACATTCATTGATACACTGGATGGATTCACTAAGATAGAGTAATTTGGCTTTACATAATCAGCTATTCGAAGATCCATATTGTCTTTTACTGTGTCAATAATATCCGACTCTAAGATTATTTCTATCAAAGGATTTAACCGATTTATGGAGACAACCTTCCAGGCAGCATCATCGAATATAAACCTCTGCCCAACTTTAATCTCCTTGCTTTCAATGGATGAATGGATAGCAATGTTCCTTCTGTCATTGAGAAGGGAAATAACCTTGCCCTCATCGACTCCAAAGTTAGATAGATTATCGGAGTTGAAGATAAATGGATATTCAAGAAGTTCACCATTGGGGTTTTGCCATTTGAGGCTCGATACAGCAAGTCGTAACTTTCCACTCTTATAGATTTCTCCAATTTCATCGTAATGAGAAACCATCCAATATTGACCATTCCAGAAGAATGAATCTCCCACAAATAGATCCTCGTCTATTTTTGCAACAAAAGCTTTCATTTCTTGGTTATCACTATCATCGGTGATGATAACATCAATAGTCTTATTAGAATCGTACTTAGTTACATTGAAATAATTAGGAGAATCGTACATAAGTTCAGATAATTTATTCTTTGTTTCATGGATTCTAATATTTCTAATACTATCCCCATAAAAAGTGTCACGTCTAAGATACTTATCTTTATAACTCATCGAAGTTTCCTTAAATCACCATTATTATAGGTGTAATCTAATATTAACTTGTTGACTTCGCTCCTCTTAATTTCTCTTAAATCGAGTAATTGTCTTAAATGAGCAGCTTGTGAGGTCATAGAAAAATCTTTTGTAGACATGAACTGTTTAAGGTTTTCAATGGAGATGATTAGAGGGTTTAGATATTCTACAACCATCAAAGTTCCCAAGATTAGCAGGTCTTCATCGGTTAAATCTTCCATGAACCCGTTTGTATCTCGATTCGATAGATCGCTCTTACACTTTCTGAATCTAGGAATACTATTAAGCAAATATCGATACTTTAACTCATCATTACTATCCTGATCCATAAAAACTGGGTCAGAAATTTGACTTAAGAACACGTCATAAACTTCATCAAAAGTAGTCACTAGCAACACCCCAACTATTTATTAGGGTCTAGTTTTTGTCCTAAACCTTCTTCAATCGCATTGATAATATGAATATCTCTTAGTTTACCCGTAAGATATTTATCCTTAGCCATCTCATACATTAGCACTTTTGCATTTACAGACGCATCTGCAATAGTCTGATTAATTTGATCTACATCAAGCGTAAACATGTACTCAATGTCATCACGATCGATTGCATTCTTCTGAAAGCGCTGAAGATTGAGATATTCAACAACTTCATCATCTAATACTTTAATCCAACCCTTTTCAAGAAATGCACGATTGGAAGAGAGCATGGCACGAAGTTCACTAAGCTCCATTACATCTTCGTCACCATATTGACTGAATTTCCATACTTGACCTGAACGTCCACCCTTATAAATCAATGTTCCATCAACATTACTAACAATAGGAACTAGCATATTTTCATCTAGCTTTTTTCTAACTTTTCTTTCTGGTTGCTTTGTTTCTTCTTTGTCTGTTTTCTTTTTATTATTGCTCATTGATTTAGCCAAAAACGTAATCTCCCTTCAAAGTAGTAAAGAAGAAGAGCAATAAACCCTTCTTCTTATGTTTCTTTAATTAACTTATACGAGAATATAAACTCCGTAATTAGAAGCGCGCTCAACGCCTACACCATACTTCTTACGAAGAGTGTACTCCTGAGTGTCGTCTGCATTTGTTTGACCAAGAACCTCTTTAATCATAGATTCGCCTTCCATAACGAATTTCACAATTTTTTCATTACCATTCGGAAGAATGAGCAAGAAGTTATTGTCAATAGCAAACTCATCAGTACCAATTTTGTGTGCTTGAGGAATAATACCGAAAGTGATACCATCAACCATTTTAAAGTATCCGTTTTGATTGCGTTCTTTCTTCATGTCATCGGAAACATACTGAGGAACTGCTTTTTGAACAGCAAGACGAGTACCAATAACCATTGGTGTCATACCTGTTTTAGCACGAATATGCTCTACAAGCTCATTGAATTCATCGGCATCAAAAGCACCAGTAACTTTGTATGGAGAAGTCAGGCCATTGTAAGCTGCTTTAACAGCCGTGAAAATATCATTCGTAATTTCGTTCTGGAATGAACGCTCTACTCTATTAATCAATTCAACCCAATCAACCCGACCAGCAAGGAAACGTTCGAGTTCTTCATAAATCTTAACTCCATTCCACTCAGTATCGATTTGATAGGTTTCATGTTGATGAATCCGTTGACGACGAAGGTTATTTGTACCACCAGCAATTTTTGCTACTTCAAACAACTCATCGGTTTCAGGACGGAACTGAAGTTTGTCACCGAATGCTACGCTACGATAATCAACAAACTGATCAAATTGATTTTTGATTCCTTCTTCAACACGCAAATCTACTACTTCCTCAATAATCTCAAAAACTTCATTTTTATTTCTACGGAACTTTTTAGCGTTAAACTTTCCATCAGTTCCAGTTAGTTTGTTAAGAGCCTCACGCAACTTTTCGTTTGCCTCTTCTGTGGAATAATTAGCAACAGAACCTTTTGCAAGGTCTGTAGCCAGATCAATAAGAATATTACGTTCCATAATAATGTGTATCCTCCTAGTATTTTAAATATATTTATTAAACAGTTAGAACTTTAAACGCTGTTGCAGGTTGTCCATAGAGTCTGCCTTTTTCAATTACTTGGGCAGCAAAACGGGTTCCACCAGATAAGTCAGCAGCCGGAACCAGCTTTGTCTTTCCGTTTTCTGGGACCAGATATTGATTAACAACAGAGGTTCCATCAATCACGTCATCAGTAACTGTGATGATGTCTCCTTCCGTATGATGATAGGCACGAGCCGGTTTTCCAGCCTTATTAACGAAGTCGAGAAGATTTTTTTCTTTTTCGTATACAACTTCAGGGGAAGCTACAATCAAAATTTCTTCTTTTGTAACATCAGTAGGAGCAGACGCCTGAACTGTTTCTCTTCCCACGTGTGAACCTAGTACACCAATTTCACCGTTTTGTACATCTTTGTCAAATACAACACTCTCGATATTGCCTGCATAAGTAGCTTGCAATTTATCTGTGCGAATAGCCATTAATATAATCCTCCTTAGAATTTAAGCAAAATAAAAACACACTTTTGGTGTGTTGAATTAATTTAGTTATTAAATAGAACATCATACGATTTACCGGATTTCTTTTGTTTTGTTTCATCTGTATTTAAGTCGATAACTGCAGGTTGTTTCTCAAAACTAAATTTCGCCTTCTTTTTGCCAACTAGTGCAAATAGTTTATCTTGAAGTTCATCAAGCGAATATTCAGACTTTTTCTCTTTAACTTCTTTCATTTCTTCTTCGGTAAGCTCAGAAGAGAATGAGGTGAATAGTTCTGTTTCTTTAGTTTCGCGCTCTTCATTGAGTTTAGCTGAATACTGCTCTGAAACTTGAGTAAACTGCTCATTCAATTCATTGTATTTTTGTGTTTGACGAGAAATTTCACTATCTTTTTCAGTCAGTTTTAACTCATATTCAGAAGTGACTTTTTCTGTTGTCTTGGTTTGAATGTCGTCCGTAAACTTTTTGAAAAACTCAGTAGAGAAATTTGCTTCAGATTCTAATTCCATTGGAGCGTAGTTAACTTTAAATCTTTTAGCAGACTCTTTAGTAATATTAACTTTGTCTCCAGATAGAGAATAATCAAAGCCCACCAGATACCAATTCTCATAATCTTGAGTGACTACCTTATTATTTTCGGTATCACGTCTACAAGAGCATATCTCGGAAACTCGTAACCATAAAAATCTACCATTCCAAATGTATTAATTTCACGAGCAACCTCTTCGAAGAGTTGAGAGCCAGTCAATGCAAATTTTGTTTTAACTTGCGCTTCTAATTCCTCTAAAGAGAAGTCTTCGTGATTGATTCCCTTTGCTCGCAGATCATCAATAGTTAAACTGTATTGAGCAAGCATTTCAAGGATTTCATCCACCCTTTTTCCTCCTCGATGATAATTATGTTTATTTACATCATCCTCAAAAGAGGTTGATTTTTTAAATGAGAACTTCAATTCACTTACCATTTGATTAAATTCGGATTTAAACTTTTCTTTATCTAACTCGTAAGCAACAATAGAAGAACTCTCAAAGCAAGGCTCTACATGTCCGTCAGGATCACTTTCCTTATTGATTCCAAGAATACATAGAGCAGAGAAGACAAATTTTTGAATCTCATAAGTCTTTTGACCATCAATTGTTGTGTAATTTCCCTTTTGGATATCAATCTCCATTGATTGATTGAATTCCTGCCCAATGAGCATTCTGGCTTCTGGATATCGACCAGTCCAAAGGAAAGCATTGTCTACAACAAGATAATCATTCACTTCTCCGGTATCTTCGGTCACTGTTTCCCAGTATATTTCTGCGCTTTCCGGTATTAGGCCATAAGGAAAGGTTGTATTAACCCATTTAGGTTTATCCCCAGAAACATCAATTTCGCCGCCATGACCACCAAAGTTATCTGTATCTTTAAAATACTCTCCGATGATAGGAACATTATAGATTGAAGGAATTGCATTCATTATTGCTTCTTTGGAAATATAGTTATTATTCCGATTTAATCCTGCGTACAAAACTCTAATCTTGCACTTGGAAAAGAGGGGATTGATTGTTTCAATGTCTGTTAGTTTGACATTAAACTTTATGATATTATCCACTTAATCACCTCCTTACTCTGAATCATTACTATCTAAGTTTTTTGTTTGCATTCCTTTATCAGAAAGATCTGCTTCTTCTTTTTCTGGTGCTCCACCTTCATTAGTACTTGAATCTCCGGTATGCGAAGATTTAAGAGGTATGAGCTTGTCTGTCAATTGAAGTACTTCATTTTCTAAGTAAGCATTTAAATAAATTGCACTAGGCTGTGACCCTATGGTCGCCATAATTTCATTTTTAACAGGCATACCAAATTGAGCTTCTTTAAGCCTTGCTTCTCGATAACTGTTCGCATTATGCTCAGTGGTTTTAAGAATTCTTACTCGGAACTTATATTCCGCTGATTGTGTTTGTTTCAAATGTTCATTAATCCATCGCTCAATGTCTTTTACTAAAAAGAAGGCATCTGATTCGTCAACCACGATAGATGACTTTAATCCCGTACTAGAATTTGCACTTGAACCAAACAATAACTCAGACACACCAGCTTCTTTCCAATATTGGCTTGTTGCTTCACCAACCTTGTTTTTATCAACAGCATCTCGATCAAAGTTAATTGCTTCAATATCCATAGGGGAGGTCATTAAACCAACTTGTGGCGGCAGGTTTGATTCGATATTGTCATGAAATACCTGGGCAAAGTCCTTATCAATCAAGAATGAGTTAACAGAAGCATCCTTATCTGTCCTCATCGGAATCTTTTGAAACAGTAGTTTATAGTTCCCAATCTCTTCGTTGTTTTTGTTTAAGGCTTTGAAATCTGCAATGTCCAACAATCCTTCAAACAGCGAAACAAATGGAGGGATAGAATGTGCATCTAAGTTAGATTTAACACATATTGCAAATGGTGACTGAATTTTTTGAAGCTTGGGCTCATTTTTACCAGACTGTATTTTACGATAAATCTTCTGAAATTCTTCTGGATACATTTCAATCTTATTAGTTGTTTTGTTGATCGAAGAGAAATCAAAAGAATAGCCCAACAATCCAGTTGAAGGATCTACGAAAGAAAGTCTGCAATAATCAGGGTTTAGTTCTTGAATGTAAAATCCATTCTTAGTAACTCTTGCAAAACCGTAGAAAATACCATCTCTATATGCAACGAGTCTTGCTTTCGTGAATTCATGTTTGATATTCATCTTTTCAACATAATCAACATTGTTGTAGTATGTTTCTTTATATTTATCAATATCTAACTTTTCAGGATTTGTTCCATATCCCTCAACTACATAGTCAAGATTAAACAAAGTAGCATAGTAATTAATCAATCGTCTATATTGAGAAGACGTATAGTACAATTGTCTACTGATATTCCTCAGTTTCTTTTGATTCTCTACATTAGACATACCATTTAGATATTTTTTGATATCCTCTTTGGTGTAGTTTCCAATAACACGATTAGATGCTGTCTCTGTATTAAGATTAATGAGAGCGATACTCTTAAAAGTCTCAATCATTTGGTTTTTCATTTGCTGCTCATCAATTTGTTGTTGAGATATGACTTCGGTCAAATTTTCACCTCCTTACCGCTTATGGTAAATACTTGGTTTTCGCATGAGAAAATACTCATTAGGGTTGTCTATAATGTTAGGCTTCTTGCTCGTTATATTTTCACGCCTTAAATTCCTTAAATGCCATGCCAACATAGCAATCGTGTATGCTCTGTCATCGCCAATCTTACTTTGTTTGTCTGGAGGAAGATCATACCTAACATTTCCGTTAGTGCTCTTAAATTCGTAAATACTCACTAATTCTTCTTTTGCAATATCTACGTTTACGAGAGCTAACTCTTCATCAAATGACAACTTATGCTGTTTTGAGTTCCCATCCTCACCCATAATATTGAGGATTCCTTTATTGTCATATGTTTCAGTAAAAGTAATCAAATCAAGATTCATCATCTCAATCAAAGCTTCAAACATTTCGCGTTTGTATTTTTGTGGCGATAGCAATTTTAGAATATTTGCAGCATTAGGATATTTATGAGCATGGACACTATATTCATCATGGTTTTTATCAATAAGACCTTTGTGTTTTACATTTTTGGAATCTGTCCAATCAGATAGGAGTCCATCGGCCCATGCTGAAATGCCAGCTCCACCAGCACCTGCATCAATCATCACAGCATCAATGTTTTCATAGTCGGCTGCTTGTGGACCATTATAATCAAGTAATATCTGCTTAAAATGATTGATCTGATCAGGTGTCTTCATTGGAGTCTTTTTTTTCTTTGCGATATCTGTGAAACATACTGAGTTTGAGATGATCATTTTATATCCAACATTGTCATCATAGATGATTTCTGCAGGTGTACAAATAGAGTTGTCATGTTGTCGAGCAGGGTCAATGGCTATGGCGAATCTTTTCTTCCCATCATTAGCTAATACAGGTATCTTTATTTCAGAATTCCTGATTATTGCCGCCCTCTTAATTATTTGTTGGTCTGATCCTTCTGTTGTGAAAATATTCTTGTATTCCCGCATTGCCTTTTCCTTATTGTCTCGCATTGCTGAATCAACAGTTTCTTGAGTCAATAGTGAAACAGGATAGAGTTTACCGTTATATGTAGCATTGATAACAACATCAGAACTGATGTCAGCAACAAAGTATCGCTTATCACCCAAATACATTTTTTTAGCAAAGTCTCTATATTTACGATAAAAATAAGTATCTGTAGAGGATGCAGAAGAAGCATATATCAACTGATTAGGGAATTCCCTCGGTAGCATAGTAACATCTACTTCCCCACCAAGACGAAAATCACTGTTTTGGGCAGTAAATGGCTCGGAAGTTGTAAACAGTTCATCAGGAGCAAAGCCGCTCTCATCATAGAAGTTTAAATTACTTCTTTTCGAACGATTGTTGTCAAAAGAACCATTCAATGACCTAACAATACTGTTGTTGTACAACTTGTACTGGAATGAAGCTGGGTTATGAGTAAAACCGTCTGTGTTTGCTGCACTCTTTACTGTCTCGTTATAAAAAATGTCAGTAAGTCCAGTAAAAGAAGCAATCTCACGTTTAGCTATTTTCTCAATCTTCATAAACATTTCCTGAGACTGAGAACCTACACCAGCTAGAATATATGCTTCAAAATTAGGGATAAGCAAGGATTTCGCCATAATAAAAGGTGACCCAAGGGTCGTTTTCCCCGCATTCCGTCCCATACACCAAAGTACAAAAGGGGTAGTCCAACTTTGCAAGAAAACATACTTCTGATAATCCAATAGCTCCATACCAAAAAATCTTTCAACAAATCTAACGGGGTATTGTCTTCCCCAGTTGACAATTTCAGCTAGTTTTAAGTATCCATCAATTTTGCGTTGAGACATGTTATTTTTCATGATGTCTCACCTTCTTTTGATTTCAACAACTCTTTACGAAGAATTCTGATCTCTTCATTAAGCTTTTCATTACTTTGCTCTAATTGTTGAAGCATTTCCCTTTGTTCTATGATCATTGACGTGTAATCATTTTCATCGAATTGTAATTGTTTAATGATACTTTGATTACTGATGTCAGCAACTTGCCTCATGCCTTCACATGTCTCAATGTTAAATACGTTTACCTCAGCTTCTTCAAAGCCTTTTTCTTGTAATAGCTTAATAACTCCGCTTAGTGTGCCTGAGCCCTTACTTTTATTATTGTTGTGATTAACAGATATCCCATTGTCTTTCGCCAATGCCAACACTGACTTAAGCATCTTCTCTTTAGAGTCAATGAGTGATTTAATTCCACCAGCATTATCAGTTACAGATGATATGTTTGAAGTTGCAAGCGACAGTGCGCTATTGATTTTGTCAAGCTGATTGAATGTTTTAACAATTTCAATTACGGCTGGTAACTTAAAGCTGTCTTCCAATGTGCTGTCATCAAGAAAATCGACTAGTTTATTATAGAGATGTCGTTTATCTAACTCATTTTCAAATTCGAATGGATCATAACCAACCATTCTTATTACATCCTCTTTGTTTGTCCGATCCAATTCATTCGAAACGTCAGAAATCTCTTTTGACTCTACAACCAATTCAACTCGCTCTTGTGTGTTGCCTTCATTACTATCTTTCCAGGTAAGATATTTAAAATCTTTAAGCGCTAGAGTTTTCATGTACAGTCCAAAATGATCACTATTTTTAGCAACAGACTCTTCACCTGAAGAAATCCATAAGTCATGGATGAATGGACGATTTATATTCATTAAAGCGTCTTTAATAGATTGGATATTATTGTAATCAATTTGACCTTTAAGACATTCTTTGCACACTCTTATGTATCCGTCTGAATCCAGTTTGTTATAGGATCTATAGAACAAATCATACCTTAGGTAATTGTTGCAGCTTGTGCACTTCTTCTTGTTTTCTGCTGCTTTTCTCCCTGCCATTTACTCACCTTCCTTTATGTTACTCCCATAATTGAAGATAAAAATGAAGAGAAGGAGACGGGAGGGAGAAGCCCATTTTTAAACCAGCTTAAGCAGCTAGTTCCTTCTCAACAAATAAAAACAAATAAACAGACAATAGATTTGTCTGCTTGGATTCTTTTTATTTGATTAATAATTTCATTATTTTAACCTAATGTTATGTGTAACTGTTCTTCCTTGGCCTTCTTCAATAATCATAACCTTTGCTCCTGCATTGGATGTCTTCTTTAGTTTCAGGGAATAATGATCGATGCCTATAATGCTAGGACATTGAACATATTCGATATCTCGGATACCGTTCATTCCGATTGTTTTTTCATGTGCATGGTGCAAGTGTGCGGAAATCAACAAATCAACTGGCTTATTATAGGTAAGAGTATAATCCTTGATGCTATTCTCCAGGTTCTTTTCGTTCTCACCGTGGACACCTAAGACCCTAGTTCCTAAAACATCAAGATACATAAATTCCCTACAGTTATTGATTGTGACATTTTTATTGTTGCGTAAATTAGCACTAATCAAAGTAGTAATCCATTTTTGTGCATTCTCGTTTGGAAACTCATCACGCTTACCTGATAACATACGCATCTGATCATGATTACCGAAGATTGAATAGTAATCAACAATACAGTATTTGGACAGTTCATAAATCCATTGACTCATGAATTCTCCAAAATGAATTGCAGAATCTGTAACGCCAAGCTTTAGGCTCATCAATTGACTCATTCGAAGGATGCCGTCTACACTATCTCCTAAGTTTGGTAGTGTAACATGGTTAATCTTATATTGGTCATTAATCTGAATGAATTCCTCTAACAAATTCCACATTCTCTTCTCCATAATCTCAGGAGAATATTCATTAAGGGTCTCCCCTTCCCATCCATGAAGTTGAAACTCTACACCATCATGAACATCGCAAATCGGAAAGAGAAAGTCTTTCTTAGCATTGTTCTTCTTTATGTATATATCTGGAACGGTTATTGTTGGACGATTATTAACTGATTCAATAATCTTCTCTTCTAGTAATTCAGCTCTAGCAACTTCGCGAAGAAGTTTGTTGTACTCAATCTTTTCAGTCTGTAGCTTAACTCGCTCCTTTTTAATCTCCAATGAGACATCCTTCATCTCTTGAATAGCTTCATTGTTAGCGTACTTCTTGATACCATACTCGACTCCAGATTCAAAATTCCTAAACCATTTACGATAAACAGATTCAGAATTAGTTAGGTCAAGTTCAGAATTGATAATGTCAGCAACATCTTGCCATGTTTCTAAGTCATATTCTTCTTTATTGCTGCAGATACGGTACTTGTATTCATCAATTGATTCATCTGGTTTACGTGTAAAGTTTGATTCCTTTGAAATATTGGTCATTATGTATTCTCCCTTAATAATGAATATATTTGTATCGTGAAATAGCAAAAAGCCTTATAAAACAAGGGATAATGGTCATATTGATACTTTTGTATCGATAAACCCCTTATAAATAAAGGCTTTTAGGTTGTTTTTGATATGAAAATGATGTGTTTAATGATAATTGTCGATTAAATAATGACGTAAAAACGCTGATAAATAAAGGATTTTTGAGCAATGAGACGATACAAAACACGATAGAAAATGAGCTAATTGGCATAGTTTGAGGTGCGTATAGTTAGAAAAATAAGTTGGGTGTGTAGATGGAAGTGCTAGCGGAATTTTTGGCAATTTGACCAGATTTTATACTTTTTTCTACCCCCCATACCCTGTATAGATGGTATATAAGATATATTATGTGCCATCTGGTGAGGGATTGATTGCTGGATGGTCACCGTCTTTATGCATATCAAGAATTGTAAAAAATTGCTACTTTTAAGCTTGAAAAAAATAGAATTTTCGTTTCTCTTCCTATATGGGGTCGGCTCCTCCTGTGAAATCGTATAGTAACAGGCCGCGTTTTCTCTAAGACTTATTTACGTCATATCATCACTTTATCACGTATTTACGTATCTTATTATATTCACTTATTTAAGTGTGCGAGACTTACTTACGCTATCCACTCATATCCATTCCATTCCCATTACCCTGTTACCTACCTAACATCTCACCACATCTATTCTATGCCTCATCCTGACTCCTTCACGCTATCTATGTACCTTCCTACTAAATCAATCTAACAGTCTTAAATCACGCTTAAAATCCATCTCCAATAAAATAAACATTTGTATTTTCTTTCTTATTTTTATTGTAATTTAATTATGTTTAGTTTATAATATTACTTGTAAGGGAAATCACCAAGGAAGGAGGTGAACCCACAATGCTTGAATACATAAAGCAAAACCTTCCTTTACTAACCTTCCTAATGACTTTATTGTTCGGACTCTTCGATAAGGTTTTAGCTTACCGAAAAGAACAAAGAGAACGAAGGAAGGAACGAGCCGAACGCTTACAGCAAGAAGAACCACAACAAAATGAAACGAGTGCTTATCCTCCACGAAAGGACAAACACTCAAAGCGTTAAGCCAAAATGAGGGGAATCGAAACTTGGTTCCCTTCATCCCTTACAATTATTATAATTCATGGAGTACATACATTCAATAATCGAATGAGAAAGGACAATTGACAATGAACATATTCAAATGGTTATTCATGATCCTGTTACCCGTTACCGTGATCCTTATTGCGTTCACCTACCCAGTAACACCATTTAATGTTACATGCTACATCCTCATAGCTATTGCTTATTACTTTATGCTGCTCAGACCATTGACGAATAAGAAATAACCCAGGCTTAATCGCTTGGGTTTTCTTCTTTATATAAACGTAACATAAACGCACTAAAAGAGGATCATTCACCTTTGTTTTAAAAAGATGATCCTCTTTATAATATGCTTATATTCAATTAGCTTTCATTGTCTAGATAATACCTGATATCAATCCAGTTTCCTTTACGTGTCTTCAAATACAATTTACCTTCAATAAGTTTTCCAGTCCTGTACATCTTATTGACTCCCTTCTATTCCATCTCTTTCGCATCAATCAATCTGAATTCAAATCTACCCTTGCGTTCAATTACTTCCTGGACATCTGTCATCTTAAATAAATCCATTTCTAATTGATTAATGAATACTTCCGTGTATTCGTCTATACTGTCGATATCTCTATTGATTTCGTTCAATACATCAACAACCAATTGATACTTTGGATATTCATTGATGATATCACTCGTCAAACGTCCTAATAGTTCTTTATTTTTATCAAAAGTATTAAAATGACGGTCAATCATTTGACGCATAGTGATGTATTCATCTTGGGTGCATAGCTGCTTGTGCTTGTCACACAATAATTGATAATCTTGTTTGTATTGGTTCATATTCATCTAATACACTCCCGTTCTAGATACTCTTTAGACAACAATTCTGTTATTTCGTCTGAAGCGCTTGTCTCTTCTATAGAAAACGTTAATGTTACTTTCATGTTATACTCTTCATCAAAGCAGGTTAACGCATCTCTTCCAGACGGATCTTTTGTTACTCTATAGTTGTTCGACATTTTTATATCACTCTCCAAAAGTAAGATAGAATTCTCTCATCTCTTGTTTTATGCAAGCGTGAAAGATATCTGTGAACAATTCAGGTCTACTGGTATATTTTTGCAGCTCATATTTTTCAACTGTATCATCGAACTTGAAATTATATAAATAAAATAAATAATCTACTGATTTAAAACAATATTCTTTGATGTGCTCTTTAGGATTGTCGTGTAAAATTTCATGGTTAATTTCGTTTACTGGAATTAAATTTAAAATACTGTTGTCTGAACTATGTGACAAAGGGTAAATGTGGTGTATTACTGATGACTTTGAATTTTGGATAAAAAAATCATTTCCAATATTGCGATAAGTGAACTCATAGAACTTGCGTAACCTTCTCTTCGAATAAGTCTCAAAATAATACCTTGATCCATCATCTATAGGATATTGATTTATTCCCTCATCAAATGTTTCATAAATATTTCCTGTTACTTTCCAGTTATAATCAATTGATTCTTTTTCTATGTCTACTCCATATACTTCTGAAGTATAGCTTATAGCCATTTCTCTATTGAACACTTTGTGATGGTTCAAGTAATTGAAATAATCATTGATTGAAATCATACCTAATAGCTTCATCTGCAACCTCCTGAAATCTTGTTGTAAAATCAACAGTTCCAACACACCGTTACACGAACCAATTACAATGAACGTAATGATGTCATGATGCTATGTTGAGGATTATGTATCTTGTGTTCATACAGGCGCTTCAACCCATCTATAAACGTTTCTCCTGCTTTAACTGCATATTCCTTTACCCTTGCTAACACTGCAACATTCACAGGCTCTACAAACAATGTTTCTAGGGCTACTTTTTCATCCATCATTGTCAGTTCATTCAACGTTGCTTTATCAAAGTGGTACGAACCAATTTCACGAGCCAACTCAACAATTACTGTTCCCGGTTTATCACTATCAATCAATCCGCGACTATCATATTCATTTACAAACTTCGTGCAATCATCATTGTTTTGCAGGAAGAATTTCAATTTTTCTATTACGATGATTGCCTTTGGACTGAGTTCGCAATGATTGATTACCTCTTGGATTGTTACTTGGTTCGCTTGGAATGTTTGGTTCATATGTATCGTCTCCTTTATCGTGTCATTTCTTAACTCTTGATGTAATTATATTACACTAAGCGTAATTTGTAAATACACTAAGTGTAATTTTTTTAAGAAAAACGATAAAAAATAACCTTTTGTGTTACTATAATAGAAGCAATTATTTTAAACGTTTAAAAGGTGGTTGATTTTATGGTAAGAATTAAAGTGTCTGAGCTGCTTGGCAAACATAAAATGACTAGAAAACAACTATCAGAATTAACTGGTATTCGTCCTGGTACAGTAGGCATGCTTTATGATGAGACAATTAAACGTGTGGAAATTGAATGGATAGATAAGATTTGTAAAGTATTCAATTGTCCAATCACAGACGTTATAGAATATTATCCTGACGATGTTCTTAGGGTAGAAATCAACGAATAAATAAATATCATTAATTTGTATATATTTACTTTATTGAAAAAATAACCTCTTTTCACCTATTCCTCTACTCATATCTATTCAACTTTACCCGTAATGCCATTTCAAATTTCTCGCATAACAGCCAGCCTTATTTAGAGCTGGCCTTTTTTGCTTCTTTGCTGGAGCTTCATGCTCACATCTTAATTCATGAGAGATGCATTGCACCTCCACTTTTTGTTTGTAAATATTGCCCCAAACATCGTTTGAAGTCGATTGGGTGTTACGTTGTAAGTCACTTGGCAATTAAGCCGCAATTAAATCACGTTTTCTAACGTCGATCATGTTCAGGAATAAATCCTAAACACTGTCCAAATTAGAATTACTTCTTACTGGATAGCTGTTCCGGTTTCTCAACCTTCACAACTACTCCATATTGATCTATTGTTACTTTTCTCATCTATGTTTTATTTACACGCTGCAGAACGATAACGCATGTTCATACATTAAGCCTTCTCATCCACAACTGTTCTGGAACACTATTCCATATGCGGCGCAACTCTAATTCACTGAAGTTGGGGAACGAATATCTCATGATTTCATAAAATCCAGGTTTGTAATAAAGGGCCATTTTAATAATGTCGTACTCTGGAACGTAATTACTCATTTTTTGAAAGATAGACTTAAAGAAAAATTCTGCCAAACCTTCATCTGAATAAAGATCCATCTTATAATAATGTTCTATAAAACTTACTATTGATACCATGTCATAATAAATAATTCCATTCGAGTCTCTAATCACTGGTTTTGCAGCATCCTCTTTGTAATTAAGAGAGATTTCATCAAGTATATTTGTATAATTGTCTATGGTTCCAATACGACTAAAAAAGAAGTCAGAGTGGACATTAATAATATTTGTAGTGAAGTAATTCTTTCCTTTATTTATCATGTGTAGAACTCTGTTTCTATCCATTAAATATTTGTTCTCGCCTACGCAGGTAACACCATCACCTTCTGGACGTTTTTCTTCTAGATAGTCTATGGCATTAAATGTTTCCTTGATTATAGATATATCGTCGTTGTCTATTTTGAACCACTCATTAATTACTCTTTTACTATACATGAATTTATGAATATCTTTTTCTAACTTGAGATAGTTTACATCCTTTTCGCACTCAATGAAATCAATTAACTCAAAATCAACACTCATATCACCTACATGTTTCGCGCTTGTGATTAGAGCTTTAAATCTATTATTTATGTTATTTGAACATCCAATTTTAACATTTCCATTATTATTATTTCTTACAAAGTAAACTCCACTTTTATCACTGCCTTTAATCACTACATCCATCCTCTTCACATTATTTAGGCCATATTGAAGGACAGCGCCATTTTTGCGCCATCCTCGCAATGGTTCCGTAAATAGATGAGTCTACCACATGATAGACTATGGGGCGTTTCACAACGTACCCAGATTTCAGTAATTCCGTAAATAAGTTTGCCTACCACATGATAGACTAAAGAATTGTCACGACATACCCACAATGGGGCAGCGGATTGTATTACATATGATGCCAATTACAGCAATTCACATATAACGTTATCAATCGTATTCAATTGTCAAAGAACTGAATCTGGCCCTCATTCACCGGAGAGCTTACGGCCTTCCTACAGGAAGTGATCCATAACTAGTATTTAGGACTTGCATAGGAGAGAAAAATAATAAGCTCTTCTTTCCCCTCCCTTATAGTCCTATCTAATCAACGCCGTCAGCCCTTGTGTGGCAAGGGATATCAGTATTTTCTGAATGTACAATGTTAAATTTTTGTCTATTTTTACTTTTATGCTTCTTTTGACAACCCAGACAACGTATCTGATTATTTGTTTTTTTAAGCATTAGTCGAGCACAATCTTTACAAGTGCCAACCTTCTCTCCTTTCCATCTCAAATATTCGTATATGAAATCATCGAATTTTTCAAGTGTAATGATAATTTCATCAGTTTCATCTGCAAACAACACTTTCACACTTGTCGAGGTCACTTTCTTTGATGCTTCTATGTATTCACTCTGTATTAACTTATGTAACAATACATTTTGCTCTTTTTTCCCATCCGTTAACGCTGCATCAGAGAAAATCTCTTTGAACTCCGCATTAACCCAGTATTCCATCTGCTCATTGATTTGATTATATAATTTGGCGTATACGAGCAGAGAAAAGGCCAACTTTTCCAATCTAATACTATTTAGTTGTTTGATTCTGTTCAGTTCGTTTAGAGTAATATGAACTCTCTCAATCTGTACTAGCGGTTTCTTTCCTTTGTCTGTACGCTTTTTCAAGAGTGTTTTAGCTTGATTCACAATTTTACTAACATCTTTATCCCACATTACCGAGTTATATTTTGGTATGTATTTCTGAAGATGAGTATGTATTAATTCCTCAGTTTTATTTGTATTATATCCTTCTGCTAAATAATATCTAGCAAGAACAACTGCAGTTTTCTTGGGATGCTTATCAACATATCCCGTTTCAATAATATTGGTCGCATGTACCCTTTCATTCAAAATAATCTTAATAAGAATCACCTTCCATTTTTTTATGAATCATCTTAAACTGATCACCAGCATATTCAAATTCTCCTTGTTCACTCAACACAGGAATACTATATGTATAATTATTGCTGTTTAACAAATTCTTAATAATCTGTTCTCCTGCCACATCCCAGGCAAACTGCTTAGATTTATTATTTGCTTTTGTTCCGTAACACATATCAACTACAATATTGCATAACTCCTCAGCGTTGTTGCAGATCATTGATGCAGCCTCTTCAAACTTGTTAGCAAATATCAATCTCAATTCTTCCTTTGTTTCCTCATCTTCTGCTTCGTTAATTCTTCGTTTCATATATTCACTCATTTCAATACTGTGCTGTTTATACAGCTTACTTATTTCTCTGTATCTTGTTTGTGAATAAGGAGTATCTGTCTTTAACATCTCTTTATCAAATTGCGATGCTTTAATCTCGGTTGAGATTCCTTCAAATTCCTTTTCAACTTGCCAACATATTCTATTCATTGTTGAGTTAGCAACTGACACTGGCATCATGTCGTAATAATATTTGAGAAATGTTTCTTGATCCTCGTTTCGTTTCTCTAATTGTATGAGTTGTTTGACTGTCATCCCGAATCTTATATAACAATTGCGTTCCGCATTTTCTATGTATTTTCGGTATTTCGCCAAATCTGGCGAATTCTTTTTCCAAATAAAGAAATAGGGCTTTTTGTCTGCTACAATTTCCAGGTTAAGTTCCCGTTTCTGTCGTTGTTCTTCTGCTTCTTCTAGAGGTATTACATTCCCATTAGGGTCCTTGATTACCTTTCCTTTATCATCACAGAGAACCGGAGGATAACTAAGTTTAGGTGTATACCATTCCTTTGGCATGCCTTTTGCTTCTACACCTTTAGTTTTGTCTATAACATTTTGCTGTATCATCTGACCACTCATAATTCGATATATGATCTCTTCGTATTGTGGAGTGTCTTTTTCATACCTAGCCAGAACATCAAACATTGAAGTAATTCGATTGGTTGTTGTTCCAATCTCGTCTCCAAAACTGGCCTTATTCGCCTTAATTAGATCATCCTCAGTAGGAATTACCTTACCAACCTGTTTCTGCATACAAACAATGGCATCCAATTCCTTAACATTGTCCAGTATCACTTTATTGTTAGTCGTAAATACCTGATCTCCATCAAAGTCAGCACCATTGAGCGCATGCGTAGTCGTATCCCAACTGTTAAGAATAGTCACGTTTTTCATGTATTGATACCAAAAAGCTGTCTGTTTATCGTCCTTGAATCTAAAGATGCGAATATTGTTATGATTGGTCATTGGTGCTCTAAAAGCAGCAACCTTATTTACTCCTTTATCAATCCAATACTTGGAGTAAAATTCTCCTTCTTTAAGCAGCCCTGTTAGCGGCATGCCGAAAATACTCTGACACAATGTATATGGATCTCCTGACATTACAGAAAAATTGCCTTTTACTTTTAATACACCAGTCTTAGCTTCATTGATACGATTTCGAATCATTTTATGTATATGAGTTCTAACATATGGATCGTTAATCATTTTCTTATCAATCATAAGGGCTTGTATAAAGTCTGGATTCATATGGATCATATATTTTTCATTAAGCTTCTTACCGTTCAGGTAGAGGATTGCTTTGCGATAATCTCCACCGAGGACATCCTTTATTTCTTGAACCGTTTGACTAATCAGTTCACGGATTTCTTCATCGGTTAATTCCAATGATTGAATAAACTGATAATTTAAATTACCTTCGTTATCCAATTGTTCAGGTGTGGCCTTTGTAACTGCAAAACCATACCCATATTTGTCCCAACACTCTTGCAGGTGTTCCAGGTTTCTATAGGAATCCCACAACTTAACCATTGATGTTGTTAGAATAACATCATAATTCCTTATATCTCTTATATCGCCCCAAGCATCAGGAACCATATAATTCTTAGCTTCATTTTCAGCAAAGTATAGATAATCAAATGGGGATAACTTACCCTTTGTGTACCCATTCCGAATTATCAAAGAAGGAAATCCTTCAATACCTAATTCTTTGCCCCATATCTCACTACGTTCTGGTGTCATTAACCCAAACCCATCTGAGGCAACCATACTGATTGGGAAGTTCTTTTCAGGTTTGACAACAGGGTATTCAGATTTTGTGTCATCTATGGTTATCACATTAGCAAAGAATGAAGTTTCAGCATCCTTAACTACCAATACCCCTTTTGGTTTACTAAGTGGAATACTCGCAGAGCAAGCAAGAGCTTTATAAGCTTCTAGTTTAGCAGGAACAATCTCCTTGCTCATATCCCTTCCCATGTTTAATTTCTCGTCTAAGTAGGGATAAACATCATCTGTTGTGTAAACTACGGTTGATTGTTTACCTCCTCCTGTAGTTGCCAGCAGCCTATTCATTTTTCTATTGTTAATTTTAAACCCTTTTATAGAGTTCAAACGATCAAAGTCTGTCATGCTATCCATAACAATCATGTCATAGTGCTCTGTGTACATAAGACTGTACAGTTCTTCATACTTTGTTGTAATCTTCTTTTTATTTGTCTTGCTGGTCTTCTCCTTCTTCAAATCTTTAATTTCTTTTTTCAACTTACTGATCTCAGATTCTCTATTAAAGTTATCTGGTCTTCCTAACTGTTTATTTTCCCACTGCTGGATAAAACGCAATGCCTGACTGCTTCCCAAAGAAACGATTTCATTATTAGACCTTGCTTCATCCAAAGAAATTTTTAAATCATATTTCCCTTTTTTCAAACGATTTGAATTAATCTTCAAAACATGACTCTGGTTTAGTTTATGTTTAGCCAATAATTAATCCTCCAATTTCAAAATTTAATTTCAACAACACAAGCGAAGCGAATCATGAACGAAAGTAAAGGTTAAGGCTGCGCCGCAACCTGTCTTAGATACTGGTTTTATCTATGGTTTTATAGTCTATGTTTATATATTACTTCTTAGTGGGCAATTTGTAGCTGATGTTTTACCGATTGTTATTCGATAAATTACCTATTGTTCTTCGATGTTTTTTAGGAGTTCTTCGATGATTTACCTATAGAGATTTTCACAATAACTTTTCTAAGTTTACGGTGTAATGATTGTTGAATCTTGAGTTGTGATGCTCACCGTCAATTGAGTATCCATGACTTTCGAGTCGATGGTTAGTTATCTTAATTAGTTTCAACTTCTCAAGCAGTTCATTATGTACACTAACTGTTTTAGGTGATTTTATTCCCGTCTCACTACAAATGCGAAATTCAGAGGGATAACAAAAGTCCTTACGTGAATCCGACCTTGAAATCATACTTTCGTAATAATAAATCAGCCTTACACCTGCATGAGTGATTGCATTATCCCTTAGCATTTCTAATAACTTAATAGGCACTCTAGTGAAGCCTTTTTTTGCTTTAATTCTGTTCATGTTTAGTTCAATCATCGTTGGTCTACTCTGAATTAGTGTATTAATTTCGTTTTTGACATAGCCCTGAGCGTACAATTTTTTAAAAGATTTCTTCAATGTCACATTATCATTAATATTTGTCCAATACTTGAACAATCGGTTATCTATGTAGAATGAATCCTTCTCGCTTTCACCGTCAAAAGAAAACAATTTGAGAGCTAGTAATACACAAAAGTCTCTGGGATTTAAATTACCGTCTCGTACAGCCTCGTTCTTGATATGTATGAATTTGATTCCTGACATCTCATGCCTCCTTATATATGTGTAGAAGCTGCCTACAATGAGACAGCTTTATATGTATTTTTCCATTTTGTTTATGTTTATTTAATTGGCTTCCTTTAGTCCTTTTGTTTTCTTATTACTATAATTAAACTTTAATATTTCATTTTCTTGTTCGTTTAATTTCAGTATCATTGATTGATTGTACAAATATCCACCATTGTACGCAATAGCTCTTTTGGCAAGGTTATTTCTTCTTTCCCACATAATATCTTCTAGTTTAGACATTGCTTGTTTAGGGCTTATATCTCCTTCAATGAGCTTGTTAGATATTTGATGCATTCCAATATAAATTCCATTGTTGGCATTTCTAATATCCAGATAATCACCAACAATTGCTTTCATGTCATTGTTTGCAATTCTATTTAGCCGATATTTATGTATCAGGATATGTCTTGCTACAAAGTATGAAAGTGCCTTTAGATACTGTTCTTTATCTTGATCTGTTTTAATGATTCTCTGTACTGAAGGGAAATGTTCAGTACCAAAGTGCACATCTAGGGTAATATCATACAAGTTAAGTAAATTGATTCTATCCGCTTTAATACTCGATAATACTTCAGTTATTTTTTCAGAAATCTTATTCACAGCAAGCTTTCCACACTTTGGAATGCCAGAGAACTTAAAAATATCTTTGTCTCCCTGGAAAGCGAAAATTAATGCTGCACTTTCTTCCAGTATTTTTTCAAATTGATCTCTCTTATTGCTATTATTCATTTCATCTCTTTTTACAATCAGCTCATAATAGTCTTTTGATTCTTGAAAAATATTATTTAAGTTATTGTTCATTTAATTTCTCCCTTTTAAAATTATTATTATTGATCAATTATTGAATAATCAGCATCGATAAAGTTACTATTCTTGTTTGAGAAAGCATCTCTAGCATCTATTGCAGCCTTGATAAGATTATCAAACATAACAATTGCATCAGAAGTATACATATCATTTAGATCTCTCGGCGGTGTAATAGATAAGAATTTAACACTATCTATTAGTTCGTAAACAAGATTCTGAATGTTGGGTCGTTTCTTCAAATATAATTTACTCTCCGGCGATATATTTCCGTAGTCTGACTGGCTTTCTCGTAGTTTTTCTTCTAGTTCCTTAGCTTGACTAATGTATCTATCCCTTTCAGCTTCAATATCTTTGAGTTTAGTCTTTATGTTCTTATATTGTTCCAATTCATTTTTAACCTTATCTGGAACAACTTCTCTAACAACTTCCTTATGTACAATTCGCGGTGACTGGTTCTTTAAGGATTCAATTGTGTCCTGGAGGGACTTATTCTCATCCCTTAGGCCTTGCACTTCTTGTCTGATCATTTTACTTTCCTCAACAGTAATATCACCTACATCATTACCTAGAGTTTCAAACAGGGCTTGTTGCTCTTCCTCCGTGAGATGGGATAATTGTTCAGCTGCTGTGGTTCCAAGTGCGCCAGAGGACACTAGTGACTGCAGTTGAGGGATTAGAGAGTTGAGTTTGAGCAATCTTTCAGCGTTTCGTTTTGGCTCATTGATAAAATCAGCAATATTTTGAATATTTTTCACTTCGCCATTTTGGCGGTCTGCTTTTCTGTCTCCACCATTCTTAACTCCCCAATACTCCTTCAAGAATCCTGCAATCCTTCCCTTCTTAATCGGATCGCTTTCTGCTTCTCCTCTGCGCTCAATGTTTTCAGCAATAAGCATGTATTCAGCTTGCCATTCATCTACATCAACGATCTCTACTGGAACCTCTATTAGCCCTAAATCTGTTGCAATTCTATAGCGTTGATGACCAGAAATGATAGTATATGCCGTTGTAACCTTCAGTGGATCTCTAATACCATATGTATCAATGCTACGTTTGATTTCCTCATACTTATCACCAGTTATATCAGTGAAATAGAAATCGTTTTTCGGATGAGGATTCAGTTTATTGATATTAATAATTCCCATTCAATTCTCCCTTTTTGTATATGTTTATTTTATTAATATGGATAATATGAATCAATCAACTTGTTTAGTGCTTCAATTTTATCTTCTTTCAATTCCACTTGCCCTCTAAGAAAATTAGAAAAGTAAGGCTGGTTTACCCCAATTTTGCTCGAAAGAAAACCCTTTTTAACCCCCCTATCTTCAATCAACTTCATTACACGTTCTTGAGTCGTCATATTTATCACTCCTTCCCTTTATGTTTTGTACATCATATTCACAGTATATATTATGATTATCGAAATGTAAAGATATTTTTATATTTTTATTTTATTAAAATATCCCCTAGACTTTAATGGCGATTCACCATATTAGAAAACTCTAATGCATATTTGTTTTTTTGTTAATGTTCGTATTTTCAATGTAGACAAAAAAGTCCACATTGAAAAAGTCCATATAGAAAAAAACCTATATTGAAAACACGAACATTATCAAACAACTTCTGATTGTCTTTTAATTATTACACTTATTATTCCATACCAGTGATCAGCTGCTGTTCTGGCCTTGACGAGTTCTGGATGTTCTGGTTTTAAATCCAAACTACTCTTTAGGAAGTCGATACTGAGATTAGGATTTTGGAGATTGTTGACCACGATCTTTAATGTGACCTTATTGACTGCCGTTTCACTCCTTTTAGCCCCTGAAAGCCCTCCTACAACTGCTCCAACACCGCCTGCCAACACGCCACCTACAATTGCTCCCCCTAACTGTGAAGCGCGCGAAGTTTTTGTTACTGACACTTCATTTTCAATGATCTCTGATTCAATAATATCAGAGAAATTAACGACATAATCATTATGTTCGTCTGAGATAGCCAATTTATTTGAATTTTCGTCAATAGAAATAGCTTTTCCATTTAAATAAAACTGTTGAGTTGGTGTATAGTTTTCGATTTGTTGTTGCCTGTTCATGACAATTTGTTCTTGCTGTTTTCGTTCCTTTTCATAGTCTGAATACAATACATAAAACAACCAAGCAGCGCCAATTGTACAAAGGAGAAAGAATGCAGGATTTGAACTAAAACCAAATAATAATCCTAAAAAAACAATAGTACCTCCAATAAATAATTTCACAAAAGCCCTCCGTCCGCTATTAGTTATATAGGTTAATTATACCATAAATATCACTTTTGGTTTGAACTTACCTTCTTGCTGCTTTTAGGGTGATAAACATAATCCTTATTTATTTGCTTCAGAAGGTCAGCATAAGTTGGGTAAATCCTTCCTTTGTATTCGATATTTGAGACATTTAAAGTTTTGTCTTCTTTTCTTCTCATACAAGTACCATCCTTAATCAGTATTATCAGAATAATTTCTCAATACTAGTTATTTTGCTTTTCTTTATTAAATTCCTTTAAATACACAACAAAAAACAATGGACATAAATGATATTTTTGTTTATATTTATTTTATGTGGAAAGGAGGAATTACTTTTATATGCCAATATATGAGTATCAAAAAAAAGGTAAGACGCATTACAGATACGCATTCGAAGTTAAAGATCACAACGGTAAACGGAAAACTATTAAAGAGTCAGGATTCACTGGAAAAATTGAAGCCAGGAAAGCAGAAGCATTAGCGAGGGCTGATTGGGAAAAGGGACAGTTTATTAATCCTTCTAATATGATGTTTGGAGACTACATTACTCAATGGCTCAAAAATAAAAGCAACATAGGTAAGCAATCACGTTACACTAATGAAGGTCATTTAGAGAACCACATACTTCCCGTTCTTGAGTTTGTACCACTACAGAAACTCTCATACAGTCATATCGAAGAACTCTTAAAGGAAATGAGAGGCAAAGGGTTGGCTGAAGGAACTATCAAGAAAGTATACAACTTAGTCCAAACTTCGTTGAAGTCTGCAGTTACAAAAGAACTAATCCTTCGCAATCCAATTGATTTCATGGATGAAAGTTCGAAACCAACTGTTAAAAAAAGCAATGTTGATTATTGGACCAAGGAAGAAGTACAGACATTTCTAAGTAGATTAAACCATCGTCATAAACCATTCTTTATAGTTGCTATTTACACAGGAATGCGGCGAGGTGAATTGATAGGCTTACGCTGGAAAGATATTGACTTTAAGAAAAAACAAATTAGAATTGTGCAAACTATTGGCTTCCTAAACGAAGTGAAGTTGGGAGCAAAAACTGCAGCAGGTAATCGAACTATTACCACTTCGGATTATGTAATCGAGGTATTAACACAGCACAAGAAATTAATTGATGCTGAGAAACGTCAAGGACTTAATTCGGGTAATTATAATGACAATGATTATGTGTTTTGTGATAAGTCGGGTAACCCTATTCAAACTAACAACTTCCATAAATTTTGGGTTAGAGTGGTTAATTCAACCGGAGTTAGAAAAATTAGATTTCACGATCTTAGACACACTTGTGCATCCCTTCTGTTTAGCGCTGGAGTACATCCAAAGATTGTACAAGAGATGCTTGGTCATTCATCAATTAAAGTTACTATGGATACCTATTCTCACATGATGCCGAACATGCAAGAAGATGCCGCTAAGACTCTAGAGAGTTTATTGAATAATGAAGACGATAATTAGATAAACATAATAAATAGATTTATAATTAAAAACCTACCGTTTTCCTACCGTTTTTTACTCGCTATGTTGAGAACCCTTGATACAATTGGGTTTAAAGCATAGCTTTTTTCATATATTTCACCCTGCCCCGAAGGATTAAACATATGAAATTGTTTGATCTTATGAAGAATCTTATCACCACCTTTTGAAAATTGCAAGAAAAACAACTAACTTTTTTAAAGTCTATAACTTAATACCAATATGTGTAATGTATGTAGAAGGAGAATTCTCCCCCAAGGGAGAACAGATAGATAAGATAAACACGGGAACTAGATACAGTTGAAAAGGAGCGCACAACGATGAAAACTTCGCTGGACATTGTCGTCCGTCCTACGGAAATCGACGTCAACGGACATGTAAACAACGCCAAATACCTGGAATATCTGGAGTGGGGTCGTGAGGAATGGTACGAAGCAGGAAATCTTCAATATGACATATTGAAACGGCTCGGCGTCCAGACCGTTACCGTCAATATCAATATTAATTACCGCAAGGAGTGCGGCCAGGGCGAACGGCTGACGATCGTGACCGAACCGCATGCTATGGGTCGTACGAGTTATGTGCTGACTCAGACGATATACAACGAACAGGGAGAGCTGTGCGCGGATGCCGCCGTTACCAGTGTGGCGATGGATGTACATACCCGAAAAAGCCGGCCTGTTCCGGAGGAGCTCCGCCAATTATTCCCTGACCCTGCCTAACCCCTCCCCGGAATATTAAAAACAGGCTCACCCTTATGAGTGAGCCTGTCCTGAACAAAAGCTAATGGTTACGCTTCGTATACTTCTACTTTTTCCATTTTGTCGCGGCCTTTGAATGCATCCACATACTCCATGCCCTCTACAACTTTACCGAACACCGTATGTTGTCCGTCCAAATGCGGCTGCGGCTCGTAGCATACATAGAACTGGCTTCCGCCCGTGTTGCGGCCGGCATGCGCCATGGCCAAGCTTCCACGCTCATGCTTGTTAGGGTTGATTTCGCAGTTGATGGTATAGCCAGGACCGCCGGTTCCCGTTCCCTGTGGGCAGCCGCCTTGAGCAACGAACCCAGGAATTACGCGGTGAAATACAAGACCGTTATAAAAACCGGAGTTCGCCAATTTCTCAAAATTAGCTACCGTATTCGGTGCATCATTCTCGAACAGATCAAGCACTACCTCTTTGCCGTTCTCTAATGTGATCTTCGCTTTTTTAGCCATATGTGTTATCTCCTTCCGTTATTAGAACGCTTTAATCGATTTTATTACAATGCATTCTATAGTTTACTATGAATTGAGCTTCGAAGCAAAAACGATCTTGTCCCCCGTTTACACATCACATCTCAAGTCAAGGCATACCAAAGAGCCCTGACCGCAGCCGGAGGCAGTGGCGGGCCCTCTTGGGTTTTAGAGCCGTAAAACAAACTTCAGTTTAATTGGTTACGGTTTCTTTGGTTACACTTGCCGGCACCACATCATGACTGATGATGTCCGCAAGCGACTCACGGCGTACGACCAGCTTGCTCTGTCCGTCCTTCACGAACACGACTGCAGGTTTGCGGATTCGGTTGTAATTGCTAGCCATGGAATAGTTGTATGCGCCTGTGCAGGATACGGCCAGCAAATCGCCTGTTGCTACCTTCGGAAGCTCCAAGTCCCAGATGAGCATGTCTCCGCTCTCACAGCACTTGCCGGCAATGGATACCGTTTCTTCCGGTTTCTCATTCGCCCGGTTCGCCAGCAGCGCTTCATATTTCGACTCGTACAGCGCCGGGCGCGGGTTGTCCGTCATTCCGCCGTCTACGGCAACGTATTTACGCACTCCGGGAATATCCTTGCTTGTGCCCACCGTATACAGGGTGGTGCCTGCATCACCAACAATGCTCCGGCCCGGTTCCACCCAAATTTCAGGAAGTTCGGAGCCAAGGCCCGCAAAATGGGTCTTCACGGCATCCGTGATCGCTTTTACATACTGGGATACTTGAAGCGGCGTATCGCCATCCACGTAACGGATACCGAAACCACCCCCAAGGTTTACAACCTTGAACACAACCCCCAAACCTTCTTTAACGGAAACCGCGAATTCAGCTACGCGCTGAACAGCCATCTGAAAGCCTTCCACCTCAAAAATCTGGGAGCCGATATGGGAATGAATACCCATCAGATGAATGTTCGCTTGAGCCTCGGCAAGCTTCACCGCTTCATAAGCAGAGCCGTTGCCGATATCAAAGCCAAATTTCGAATCCGTTTGGCCTGTTGAGATATACTCATGCGTATGAGCCTCAACACCCGGTGTCACGCGTAGCAGAATGTTGACCTTCCGATTCTTCTCGGCAGCAATCGCTTGCAGCATATGCAGTTCAACTACGTTATCGACAACGAAACAGCCAATTTCCGCATCCAGCGCCATCTCAATTTCTTCCGGGGTTTTATTATTTCCGTGGAAATGAATCCGGTCTGCCGGGAATCCGGCCTCAAGTGCGGTGTACAGCTCTCCGTCTGATACGACGTCAAGCGACATACCTTCCTGATCGGCCAATTGGCACATGGCCATCACGCAAAACGCCTTACTTGCATACGCGACTTGGAACTTCAAGCCGGACGCCTTGAAGGCCTCGATGTATTCCCGACAACGATTGCGAACCGACTGCTCGTCTACAATATATAATGGTGTTCCATATTGAGCTTTCAAATCGGATGTGTCACACCCGCCGATTTCCAAATGCCCCTGATCGTTAATCTTGCTTGTACCGTGTAAAAACATGCTTACAATTCCTCCGATCCATTGATTCAAAATAGGGTAATCGAATAATTGTTCACAGTATAGCAGACAACGGAAGGTAATCAAAATGGATTTTTCAACACAACATTTGTGTTATTGTTATTGCTCGCCCCTCGGATTCATTTCAGGACCCATTTTGGTGTTGTCGCGCGTTTTATTGTGGGCCGGGCGTCTTCTTGATAGAAGCAGCGGTTTGCGGAACAAAATTTCGCCCATCGCTTTTGCACTAAATGGTATAAATGGCCACAAGTAAGAGGAATTGTAGGAACGGTGTGTCGTCAGGAGCAGAA
Source organism: Paenibacillus sp. QJM3NY_38 (assembly GCF_056173265.1). Lineage (NCBI taxonomy): Bacteria > Bacillati > Bacillota > Bacilli > Caryophanales > Paenibacillaceae > Paenibacillus > Paenibacillus sp. QJM3NY_38. The sequence goes on along the minus strand of NZ_CM149665.1, from coordinate 2,497,411 downwards.
TCAGAAGCGTCGTCCCGATGACAAAACCCTTCACCGCAAACAGGGCTGTTGCAAGCAGAAGGAGCAGCCTGACCATCCGGTTGGCAAGTCCCAGCTCATAACTCGGAGTTGCATACATCCCGATGGATGCAACCGCCATATACAAGACGACCTCGTTGACAAACAATCCGGTCTTAACGGCGATATCGCCGATCAAGATGGCAGCGATCAACCCCATCGCCGACGCTAGCGGCGTCGGTGTATGAACGGCAGCCAAGCGGAGCAAATCCACGCCGAATTCAACGATCAAAAACTGCAGGATAATCGGAATTTTAGCGTTCTCCTGCGGACCGATGATATCGAGTCCCGGCGGCTTCAGTTCAGGATGGACAACAAGCAGCATCCACAGCGGGAGCAGAAACATGGATGCAAAAATGCCAATAAAACGTATCCAGCGGAGATATGTCCCCATAAATGGGGTTTGGCGATTCTCCTCGGCATGCTGACACAGATCCAAAAACGTGGTTGGCATAATCATCACGCTCGGTGAAGTATCTACCATGACAACAACTCGGCCTTCGAGCAGATGGGAGGATACAACATCCGGCCGTTCCGAATATCGGACCAGCGGAAAAGGGTGCCAGCCTTTGTTCACGATTGCTTCTTCGAGCTGTTTATCTCCTAGTGGAAGCCCCTCTAAATCCACCTCCTTGATTTTATCGCGAATCGCCTCAACCTGCGTGCGGTCCACGATATCATCAATGAAAACCAGACACACATCGGTTCTCGTCCGCCTTCCGACCTTCATGACCTCGACGTGAAGTCCCGGATCACGAACCCGTCTTCGCACCAGGTTCACGTTGGTAACGAGTGTCTCCGTAAAACCATCTCTTGCGCCGCGAACGACACGTTCCACCGCAGGCTCCTCGAGCCCGCGCACAGGATATTTCCGGGTATCCAACAAGATGGCGGAATGCGCATCCTCAATGAACAGCGCACATATACCGGAGAGCACTTCGTTAATCACTTTGCTGAGTCTTGTATCCCGCTCCACTTGGACATGGGGAATATAGCGGGTCATCATCTCGGTAAGTGCCTGATTGCTCACATCCTCCGGTGTCAGATACGTCAGCCTTGTCAGTATATCCGTCACCACGGCATCATTCGTGAAGCCGTTTAGGAAGAGAAGCCCCGCATTTCTGCCGGCAAAGTTCATTTCACGGAATACCACATCAAACGAAACTCCAAGACCGATAACTTCCTTAAGCACTTTTTTCAGATCACTCAGCTTTGCGGGGACATGGTCTGTGTGCTGCCAGTAGATGACGGATTCCTCGGTGCTGTTGGAGGTTTCGGCCTCCCTCTTCTCCGCCAGCTCCTGTTCCTCCAATGCTTTGATCTCCGATGGCGGAATGATCGGAATATCGGTCTCCCGTTCGCCGTTATATGTTGTTTTCTCGTCCATAACCTACCTCCTAGCCTTAACTATTACTTGCTGTAAACAAACCAGTCGAACAGAGAGCCCGCTACTTTGCCTGCGACCATGGCCATAAGAAGACCGAACAAATACCCCGTCAACCGGAGCCGCTTGGCCAGAATCGGCAATACATTCAATACTTCGGTCAATGCGGCTGCCAGCATGCCGATGAATATCCCGCACATCAATCCGATCACGGTACTCACAACCGGTCCCAAAGGAACGGACCATCGCCAGAAATCGGCCACCGTGCCGATAAAAGATCCGGCAATTAAAGCCCCTTCATACCAATGGACCCGGTTGTACGTTGCCGTCAGCTGGGACAATCTCGGAATGATGTCCAGCACGATGATGAGCGCAATGACTCCGCCGCCGACGGCGATGCCCCCAGCTACGCCAAGAACAATGGTGAATATCCCTTGCAGAATGGATATCATCATGGTTCCTTACCTGGTGTATCCGCGCTGGCGTTCATTTTCCGATATTCTTCGGCGACCACGAACTGATCCAGATTTTCCTGATAGAGGTACATTTCCACCTCGAGCGGGGTCGGTTCTTCATTCCATTTTTTCTTGAACAAATGATTGAAGAACACCGTCATTCCGAATCCGAGCCCGAGCGAGTATGCAATCTGGAACAAATAAGGATGCTCGTCTCTTTTCCCCGTCACCATCTCGACGATTCGGATCTGTACCTCGAGCATGTTGACATCGGCATGGAAGTTCATAATGGTAAGCGCCGAACCGAAAAACAAGAGCAGCCAAATGAGCGGGAACCACAATTTGGACCGCTTGCTCTCCGGACCAATAAGCTCTACCAGGGTATGATGGTTTCCCATCGGTTCAATATGGGCGCCAGGAATCAAGGCTTGAATTTTCGGGATGATTTGTATCAGATCCATGACAAGGCGGTTGCCATCGATATCCTTCGGCTGCGTAAGCGGCAAGGCTCTCAGCCGTTTCTCCCATTCGGGCTCGCAGACTATGAAGGCGACATCACCTAGTTTGACGGTCTGGTTTCTTGGTAACCGTATGCGGCTCCTTAGCTGCAGAAACACCGTCGGAGTGGGATTAACCTTCATCCGAAACACTCCTTTACTGCTAAATTACCGTTAGTATGGGAAATGTCTCTCCTTTCTACTCGGATTTACCATACTTTCTTTATCCGCTCCATCAACAGGGAGGTTGTTGAAAAATGAAAAGACGCCGTCCCCTAAGGGCGGCGTCAGTTTGAGCAGTTCTTTAGAATAACGGCTGCGAGCCGCTACTGCGCGATCTCGTTCCGTATGCTCTGCAATATTTTTTTCTCAAGTCGCGATACCTGTACTTGGGATATGCCCAGCCGGCTGGCAACTTCCGACTGCGTCTGATCCCGGTAATACCGCAGATATACAATGAGCCGCTCCCGTTCGGTCAAGCCGCCTATCGCTTCATTCAAGGCCAGCTTGTCGAACCATCGTTCCTGCGATTCATCAGCTATCTGATCCATTAGCGTTATGGGATCCCCGTCATTTTCAAATACGGTCTCATGAATCGAGGTTGGCGGTTTGTTCGCCTCTTGGGCAAACACCACTTCCTCGGGGGTTACCCCAAGCTCTTCGGCAACCTCTTTCACCGTTGGAAGCCGATCGAGCTGCTTGGACAGCTCGTCCCGCTTCTTCCTGACTTTGTTGGCCATTTCCTTAAGCGAACGGCTGACCTTCAGGGTCCCGTCGTCCCTTAAGAAGCGCTGAATTTCTCCGATGATCATCGGTACGGCATAGGTCGAGAACTTTACGTCATAACTGAGATCGAACTTGTCCACGGATTTGAGGAGACCGATACAGCCGATCTGAAACAGATCATCAGGCTCATACCCCCGGTTCATAAACCGCTGAACGACAGACCAGACAAGACGAATATTACAGTTGACGAGCGTGTCCCGGGCGACATTATCCCCGCTTTGGCTAAGTGCAATGAGTCGTTTGACCTCCGCGTCGTCCAAATAAGTCTGCGAAGTTTTCTTCACATCGGCATCCATTTGTCCAACCCCTAATTATATAAAGCTTTCTTAGATTCGATCCTCTTTTTCATTTTGATCGACGTACCGCTGCCTGGTTCGCTGACCACTTCAAATTCATCCATGAAATTTTCCATGATGGTGAATCCCATGCCGGATCGCTCCAGCTCTGGCTTTGATGTATAAAGCGGCTGCTTGGCCATCTCCAAGTCTTCGATCCCATGGCCGGAATCTTCAATGCACAGCGTGATCATATCCCCGTCTATGGAGGCTTCAATCTTGACAACCCCATCCGGATCACTATCATAACCGTGGATAATGCTGTTTGTGACCGCTTCGGAGACTACCGTTTTTAGGTCACTCAGCTCATCCATGTTGGGATCCATCTGGGAGATGAACGCAGCCACGGCGACACGGGCAAAGGATTCGTTTTCCGACTTTGCGGCAAACTGCAGAGTCATAAAATTATGCTGTGCTTTTCCTTCACTCATGACACTACCTCCAAACCCGAGAGTGCCGTGCTCTCGTTCTCATATATCGGCATGATCTTGAACAGCCCCGACATTTCAAGCAAGCGGTAAACCTGCGGCTTGACATCGCATACCGCCATCTTTCCGCCTTTTTGCTTGATGAATTTATAGCGTCCCAGGATGACCCCAAGTCCCGAGCTGTCCATAAAGTCCAAGTCCTTTAAGCTCAGCACCAAGTGCTCTGTTTGACGTCTCTGAATAGCTTCATCCAGCTGCATCCGGACATGATCAGCCGTATGATGATCCAGTTCCCCGGACAGACGGACAATCAGTACATGCCTGTGATGCTCCATATCAACATGCAGATTCATGTTTGCTCACTCTCCTCCCTGACATGAACAAAGATTTCTACATTTGAAAATGACATTCCTGCATCCCGACAAAACTAGAAGAAAACTCCTATTAATCTACATGAAACAACCTGCCGGTTGTCCGTTTAAAGAGCTTCCAGAATCCGGCCTTCTTCACCTCGACAGGAGATGTCAGCTCGAACTCCTTCACGACCCGATCACCTTGATATACCGTTAGCTTGCCGACGACTTGTCCGGCGGCTACCGGCGCCTTCAAATTCGGGTCCATCTGAATCTCATGACGGATATCCGGACTTTTTACGCCCTTCTTAACCAGCACGCTGTAATCTTTATCCGCTTGAATCGAGATCTCAGGCACGGTTCCCTTCTGGACCTTCACGATACCTAACACTTCACCCGGTTTATAGATGGAATGCATCGAATACTGGGAGAAGGCATAGTCAAACATGCGAGATACTTCATTATTCCGAGTCTTTGTATCCGGAGCTCCCATGACAACGGCTACAGCGCGCAGTCCGTCCCGTTTGGCCGTTGCCGATAAACAGAATTTGGCCTCTGACGTGTATCCGGTTTTCAATCCGTCAGCACCCGTGTAGAATCGAACCAGCTTGTTTGTGTTGACCAGCCAGAACGGTTTTTCTGAATCTTTACGTAAATAATCCTGATAGGCTCCCGTATATTTGGTGATCTGGTCATATTTCAGCAGCTCCCGGCTCATGACCGCAATGTCGTGGGCCGAAGTATAGTGATTCTCTGCAGGAAGTCCGTTGCAGTTCACAAAATGTGTATCCTTCATTCCCAGCTCGGCCGCTTTCTCGTTCATCAGCTTCACAAACGCTTCCTCTGAGCCGGCAATTTTCTCCGCCACCGCGACGGAGGCATCATTGCCTGATGCCATGGCTATGCCTTTGAGCATCTCATCCACCGTCATCTCTTCGCCGGGCTCAAGAAAGATCTGTGACCCGCCCATGGAGGCCGCATATTCGCTGGTACGCACCTTATCCGTCCACTGCAATTGTCCTTCATCGATGGCCTCCATCGTAAGCAGCATCGTCATAATTTTGGTGATGCTCGCCGGAGGCAGCTTATCATGGCTGTTTTTCTCGTAAATAATGGTTCCGGTATCCGCATCCAGCAATATAGCAGAACGAGCACCTGGTGCCAGTTCCTCTTGAGATGATCCTTCGCCGGGTTTGCTTTTTTCTTCTGCATAACTTGGTACAGCCGCACTGGACAACCCTACAAATAGAACCAGCAATCCAGCGATTAACGCTTTTTTCACTTCCATCCCCTCCTGACATTCGTAATGGCATCCCGAAAAATAACGGGTCTGCTATTCATTGTCGTCAGGATGAAAACAAATTATTCCAGTATTTTACGGAAATATTATCACTTGATCTTAAAAGGAACACAGAATAACCCCATAAAGTGGAGCCTATGCTTCGATGCTTATTCCAAATACTTTGCGGGGACCCCAAACACGTATAAATGCGAATACAGAATGGTTCAGCTTCGCTGAAAACTTATAGCAAAAAAGCTGGACTCGGCAGATATAAATCCGCCGGAGCCCAGCCCCTTGCTAAAATGGGTTATTACATTTTTGGAATAATGGCCATGACAAGCGCAAGGAATTTCTCCCGGACCTTCTCGGCAGTCTCCATAACCTCGTCATGGGATAGCGGCTGATCCAATATTCCGGCTGCCATGTTGCTGATGCAGGAGATGCCCAGCACTTCAAGACCGGCATGTCTGGCCACAATGACCTCAGACACCGTAGACATGCCTACCGCATCCGCGCCGAGCGTACGCAGCATGACGATCTCGGCAGGCGTTTCATAGGTTGGTCCGAGCAAACCTGCATAGACCCCTTCTCTAAGCGCAATGCCCTGACCCACCGCGACTTCTTTTGCCAATTGGCGAAGCTGACGGCTGTAAGCCTGGGACATGTCCGGGAACCGAACGCCAAGCTCCGGATCATTCGGCCCGATTAACGGGTTGGTGCCTGTCATGTTCAGATGATCGGAGATCAGCATGAGGTCACCCGGCTCGAAGGACGTGTTGATGCCGCCCGCCGCATTGGTAACCAGCAGGCTTTTCACGCCCAGCTCTTTCATGACGCGCACCGGGAAAGCCGTCACTTCCGGACCATAGCCTTCATACATATGGAAACGGCCCTTCATCAGAACGACAGGTCGATCGTGTATCGTGCCCAGCAGCAGTTCTCCTTCATGGCCTTCTACGGTGGACACGGGAAAATGAGGAATGTCCGTGTACGGGATGGAGACCGGATTCTCAATTAATTCTGCCAGCACGCCGAGTCCTGAACCCAAAATCAAGCCGACCTGGGGCTCGACACCCTTCTGCCCGCGTATGTATGCCGCTGCTTCCTTAATGCTTTCCTGATGAATTGAACTCATGTTCATACCTCTCCTAACTGAGAATAAGTTGTAGATCCTAGTCGAGCAGGTCCCGCTAAGATCTCGGGTGAAAATGATCATATACTTCCTTCATGCTTTTCTTGGTGGATTGATACATGCCGGTGGTGGATAATGCCGAGTGACCCAGCATCTCCTGAACCGAACGCAAGTCGGCGCCGTTCTGCAGCAAATGAATAGCAAACGAATGGCGAAGGGTATGCGGCGTGATCTCCTCATCGATATCGGCCAGCTTGCCATACTTTTTAATAATTTTCCAAAATCCCTGCCGTGTCAAGCGCGTACCGAGTGAATTCAGGAATAATGCATCCTCGTCCGCATCACGAATCAGCTTGTCCCGCATGTCTTGCATATAAAAAGCCACGCTCTCGGCTGCGATCTGAGTAATTGGAAGAATTCGCTCCTTCCCTCCGGAAACGGCACAGCGCAGAAATCGCAACTCCATATTTATGTCATGCGTATTCAAATTCACCAATTCCGACACCTTAATACCTGAAGCATATAGCAGTTCCAGCATCGCTTTGTCCCTGGCCCCCTGAGGGGTGCCGGAATCCGGGGCCGACAGCAGCTTGTCCACCTGCTCAATGGTTAGCGACTTGGGCGGCTTCCGTTCCGGCTTCGGATTATCCAGCAGCTGGGTCGGATCTTGTCCTATAACGGCTTGACGCACCAAATATTGAAAAAAGGAACGCAAGGAAGCCGTGCAGCGAAGCTGGCTTGATGCCGCCTTGCCCTGCTGCCTCAGTCTTCCCATGTATAATCCAAGCATGGTACGTGTAACTTCCTGCGGATTGATAACGTCTCTTTCCTCTGCAAAAGCAATGAATCCTTGTAAGTCGGCCCGGTACGATTCAATCGTACTTCGGGACAATCCCTTCACGTCTTCCAGATAGGTTACATATTCGTCCAGATATTGTTTCATGATCGTTTTGCTCCTATTCCCGTGTGCCCGTTACAAGCACGATCACTCCCCATACCAGTAGTACAATCGCAGACGTTCCGCCGGCGAATATCGGGAGTCCATGGTGCTTTCAGGCTGAAAAGCCTTAACCGCTTGACCGGAAGGCGCACGGTAAGGATCCACTGGGGTCAGCCAATCTCCCACCCAACCCAGCACGAAGTAAAAAAACATCGTCAGAACAGCAAACATCGTAATAAATCGGATCAGTGAGCCTATTTTTCGGATCGATATAATCACTGGCAGCGCCTCTCTTTCATCTTTGCTTGATCACCAAGTGAAAGTGGGTATTACAGGTATACTTCACGTAAATCCTATGATACAAGCTGCTGGATTATGACGCTTTCCTCTGATGTTCTTTAGTCATTGGACTTGGCGGTTATTGGGATAGAATAAAAAAAACGTCTTATCGACGTACATGGATGATGTAGAATGATAGATTGTTCTTGCGTGAACGATACGAACTCGTGCATGTTCCATATATATTTTGGTTACCATCTAAAAAACCCTCCCGGCTTACCGCCGTAGAGGGCTTGCCGTGATGGTCATCACTGCGGTTTGTTGAATGATATAAAATTATGATTTGTCCTGGTCATTCTTGCCCTTCTCTTTGCAACGGTAGCATATGCCATGGAAATCAAGCCGATGGTCATGAACGGTAAAGTTAAACTCTCGCTCTAACCGCTCTTCCAATGGACCGAGCCAATCCTCGCGTATCTCATCCATGCTTCCACATTGAGTACATATCAAATGATGATGGTGATGCTTCGAAGTATCTGTCCGCAAATCATAACGGGCGACACCATCGCCAAAATTTATCTTCTCGACAACATGAAGCTCACTGAGCAGCTCTAGGGTACGGTACACGGTTGCCAGACCGATCTCCGGAGCCTTCTCTTTCACGAGCATAAATACATCCTCTGCGCTAAGGTGGTCGTCTTCATTTTCCAACAATACGCTTACCGTGGCTTCCCGTTGGGGCGTTAATTTGTATCCTTGGGATTGTAGCTGCTGCTTAATTTTGTCGATCCGCGCTTCCATCGTTTCCCTCCCCCTTGGAAATCACTGCACGTTATTGTTCACTTCCTTCATTATAGGGGGATTTGACAAACAAAGTCAAACGGTTTTGCTTTATGGAAAAATTCGCGGATTATAGCAACATTGGCGTGACCCAGCGCATCATGGCCGGGGTTACCCAGGTTTCAAAAGAAGCGACTCCGAGCGTTATCAGGACCATGAAAAAGGTCAGCATCGCATACGAGGCAAAGGGCTTTACCATGCTCCCGCCGCGATTCATAATAAACCGGTCCCTGATGATGTATAGGGAGAAGGTTATCGCCGCTACGCTGCACATCATAAGCACGGGGATGATGAACAAATTTTGCGGCGCAATCGACACCAAGGCGAACAGCAGTCCTTTCCAAGAATACTGTCCGACCAAGTAACCGACCGTAAACCCAATGAGCACTCCTTTTAAGAAGTCCAATATCAATATTCCCGGAAGCCCGATGACGGACAATCCCAGAATCCATATCAAACCGATCCATTTCAGATGAAGGGCTGCGATGCTCCAGTAAGAAGACTGACTCATGGTTTCTCCACCGTCCTGCACGTTTACAAAAAAGTGGTTTAAATATCGGGCCATCTCCTGCTGCTGCTCCAATGAAAGTGCATTGACCATCAACGCTCCAAACAGGACGCCAACTAAAAACAAGACGCCCACGAACACATAGAGCATGGTCTGATCCTTAAAGGCTTGGCGGAATGATTGCATAGAATAGAGTCTCCTTTCTGTGTCTCTACTCTACTCTATGACCATCACCCTTCTTGTATGACCTAGCGATTGAAAGAGTTGGTCGATTTAGCGGAGAACCTTCCCGTAAGAGCCTCCCCCGCCATCCGATAAGGACAATGTCCCGTTCCTAGCCATCACAATGCTGGCAGCGAGCCCTTCCCCGGCAACAGCGGCAAGCTCCGCTTCCGTAGCCTGGTGAAGGATGTGCATTTCGGTGCCGAAAGCCCCCAGCAGCTTCGACATCGACGATTTGCCAAGGCCCGGGATGAACTCTAGCGGAACCTGATAGTGATATGCCGGCCGGCTTTGCGGTACTATGGGCTCTTTACGGTCAGCGATGTTCAGAATCCGATCAAACACGCCCTGCACCAGCTTGGTACTCCCGCAGTAAGGACAGCGCACCAATTCATGAATATCGCTGCCCTCCTCCAGAATGCTGTCACAGCCGCCGCAGTAAGTACGATGGTATTTTCCGAGTCTGGGATTAAGCCCGTAGTTCGCGCTGATTCTTCGACCGTTACTTGTTCCAAGCGCCTGGCGAAATTCGGTAAATGAAGGCTTCGCCATGTCAATCCGGTTGTATTCCCTGCCGATTTTCCCAAGCGAATGTGCATCCGAGTTGGTTAGAAAGGAGTAGGCGTCCAGTTCGCTTATCCGCCCGGCCATCGAGGAATCAGCACTGAGTCCAAGCTCTATTCCCGCAATCCCGTTCAGGTCCAGCACCTCGCTCATACGATCCGCCATGCTGCCGTACAGTCCCTTATGAGGCGTAAAGACGTGTGCAGGTATCAGCAGCCCGCCGCGATCCAAAATCTCCTGCTGCAGCTCACGAGGGCTGACATAGATGCGCTGTGAACTAAGCTGCACATTCTTCATGTATTTTGCCATCCAGACAGAAAACTCCTGAATGGTGTTCAGGTCAGGGAAATAGGCCAGCACATGGGCTGCGCCACGGCCGCTTTCGCGAATTTCAATCTCGCTTCCAAGCAGGATCACCGTATCCTGATACGCGATGCCGCCTCCATCTATCTCCTGCATGACGCCGCTGTCCAAACATTGGAGTATATCGTGCTGTACCGAAGGAGAATGGCAATCGATGATACCGATCATTTGGATGCCTTTGCGCTCCGAGGCCTCCACGGCTATATTCTCAAAGGTCAAATTGTTACTTGCGCTAATTTTCACAGCTTGTCCGCTGCTTGTGCGCCCTATGTGAATGTGCATGTCGCAGTAATAGGACTGAAGCTTCTCCCCGGTTGACATGTTCTTTTCAGGCTGCAGCATATCAGATTTTTCCTGTCAGGCTATACATATTCCAAGCATAAACGGCGAGAATGGTCTTCGCATCGCTGATTCTTTCTTCTTGTATAAGTGAATACGCCTCTTCCAGCGAGATTTCCATCATCTCTATAAATTCATCCTCATCCGGGTTCATGTCGCCGCTGACCAGATCCTCTGCCAGATATAAGTGAATGATCTCATCTGCAAATCCCGGGGAGGTATAAAAGGAATGCAGTTTACGAATGGAACCGCACGAATAACCCGTTTCTTCCTGTAGTTCGCGCTTCGCCGCTTCCAGCGGATCTTCCCCCCGCTCCAGCTTGCCTGCAGGGATTTCAACCTCACAACGCCCAAGCGGCTGACGAAATTGATTGACGGCCAACATTTTGTCGCCTTTTATAGCAAGCACCGCAACTGCGCCGGGGTGTCTGACAACTTCACGTTTCGCAGTCCCCCCATTGGGCAGTTTCACCGTATCGACCTGCAGTGAAATAATCTTCCCTTCAAAAATCGATTGGGTAGACAGGGTGGTTTCTTCCAGCAATTTATCCGAGGCTTCTCGGTTCTTACTGCCGATATCGCTCACAAAATGACCTCCTTTGTTTAAAAACGGCATGACTGACCATGCTATTGCATAAGGTGTATTATATCAAAATTTACAAGAAAGAAGGAACCTGCCCATGAAAAGCTACAAAGGGGATCATTCCGTACATATGGTAGGACAGGCTTGGCAGATCCGGATCATGCTGAAACAGTGGCAACAGCAATGGGGCTCGGAAACAAAGATTATGGATATAATTTCTAAGTCTTCTAAAAATATTTACGAAAACAAGGGGTGAAATTAGGTCTTACGACCTGATTTTCGACTTTTTTCTATTTTTTTCGAATACGGACCATGACCTTTACACCTATATGGGTGTTATAACATTGGGAGGCTTCGACATGCGACATATACCTATTATTGAAACCGAACCAATCACTAATCCACCTTCAACTGAATATGAGCGCGGTAAGTGGTACAAAAGACGCGGGTATCTTGAGAAGGCTTTAAAGAGCTTCAGGGAAGCTGCGCAATCCGGCCCGACCGACAAGACGAGCTCGGGCTGGAAGGAAGTTGATCTAAGCTGGCTCGAATACGGGTTATTGAGCATGCGGATGCGTTCCTTCGGCAAATCGGAGGAAGCTTTCAGAACCGTCGTACAGCATTCCGGTACCTACGTCCAAGAGGCTCTGAACAAGTGGGCTGCACTCCTGCACATGCAGGGGATTTCAGACAACACGATTTGTGAACGACTCCTGGACGAAACAAGAAGCTTTCCGGCTTCCAACATCATGGTTGGCAGATCACTATTCTACATCGGAGCTTATCCGGAAGCTGCCCATTGTTTTGCTAAACAGGGGAGTTTATATCCAGATACCTGTATCCAATATGTGGCTTGCCTGATCATGACGGGTCAAGTTTCTGTAGCCATGCAGCTCATCGACAGTTACCTTCGCGATTCGACTCACCACCTGCGCGAACTGCCTCGTCCAAGAACTTCTGAAGGGGCACAGCTGGCCAGAATCAGGCAGCTCTGCGAGTGGAACATAAACCATTCGATCCCTGACCGATTTATCGCCATGTCGGATACTATAGAATTAGCACGCGCTGCCGTTTCGCTTAATATGATATCCATAGCCGAACATCTGCTTACCCATAGCGGCGAGCATGCTTATTATGCTCTGATCTGTATTCTTTATGATGAAGGCTACAGAGGACTCGCAATTTCAAAATTAAACCAATTGGAAGCGCTGCCGCTTGAAGAGCAGGACAGCAACTGTATGAAAGTCTGCTTTATAGCGGCAGAGCATTTATATGATCAAGGAAAATATGATGAGGCTGCATCCCTGTTCGAGCAGCTTAGAGTGGTTTATCCCGGGCGTACAGAGATACGATTCGGCGAAGCTGCTTGTTATTTGCAGTCAGCCTTGATCTCCCTCTCTGCCCGCCTTGAGGAACAGTATTCCTCGGCAGTGGCGAGGAAAGAGATTGAACCATACATAGACAACATCAATGCCGCATTGCATGTGGTCGAGAACACGAACTGGCATACCACTTGGTCGCCTGCCCAAAAAAGACGGGAGAACCAATCGCCCATGGCAACCTTGAATTAATCGACAAATCTAAAAGCCCGCAGGGACGTAAAACGTCCGCCGCGGGCTTTATACATTTTCTTCATGTCTGATGATCGACTAAGCCTTAGCCGTTTCCTGGATGATCGCAACAACGATCTGTGCCGCCTTGACCAGATCTGCAGCTTGAATGCGCTCCTGTGTCGTATGAATATCTTGATATCCAATCGCCAAATTGACGGTTGGAATTCCAAGACCGTTAAAAATGTTGGCGTCACTACCGCCTCCGGAGCGGAACGTGCGGGTGGGCAAGCCCAAACCGCCGATGGCACGCTGCGCAAGCTGAACGACCTCATCATGTTCATTAAAACTAAAAGCCGGGTAGACTATCTCGCTAATGAACTCACAATTGGCATTGTACTCCCGCACGGTAGTTTCGAGCGCCTCACGCATATCATTTACTTGCTTATCCACTTTCTCTTGAACGATACTGCGTGCTTCAGCATCAATCTGAACATGATCACAGACGATGTTGGTTGCCCCTCCACCCTGAAACTTGCCAATGTTTGCCGTGGTTTCTTTGTCGATGCGTCCCAGCTTCATTTTGGCTATCGCTTTTGAAGCGACTTGAATGGCACTGATGCCATCCTCCGGATTCACTCCGGCGTGAGCCGACTTGCCCTTGATAATCATTTTGATTTTTGCTTGGGTCGGTGCGGCAACTGCAATGGAGCCTAATTCACCGTTGGAATCCAGGGCAAAGCCGAGATGCGCATCCAAAACATCAGGGTCAAGCGCACGAGCTCCCACCAAACCCGATTCCTCACCTACCGTAATGACAAACTGGACTTGTCCGTGGGGAATGTTATTTTCCCGGATAACCCGAATACCTTCCAGCAGTGCGGCGATGCCCGCTTTGTCATCAGCCCCGAGGATAGTCGTTCCATCACTTCGAATCCAGCCATCATCACCCAAGGTCGGCTTAATGCCTTTACCTGGCGTTACGGTGTCCATATGGCAGGTGAATAGCAGTTTAGGCGCTTGCGAGGACGCCTCGTCCGCTTTCCAGGTAATAATCAGATTTCCTGCTCCGTGCCCTGTCTTCTCTCTGGCATCATCTTCGATGACGTCAAAGCCAAGAACGGAAAATTTATGTTTGAGAACCTTGGAGATCTCTTCTTCATGCTTGGTTTCACTATCGACCTGAACCAATTCCATAAACTCTTGGATGATACGCTCTTCTGAGATCACTGGACTTCCCTCTCTTTCGCAGATACGATACAATGTCTTTATATCTATATCACAATGAAATGATGCTGCTGCATGTATGTTCATCATTAAACCTATTTCAAAGGAGTTACACAATGCAACGTAAAAAGTGGTTTCGAATTGTTATCTACCTCATGCTGATTGCCATGATTGGATCAACGCTGCTGGTTATCCTTGAGCCATTGTTCCTTCGCTGACACCCTGCATTTACGAGCGCCTGCTGTTACAACCAACGAGCCTCATATGGAAATACCCGGGTGAAGAAAGGCACGATCTCCCGGGCTACTTCCTCTACTTCAAAAACCCGCCCCGTACAGTCTTCCAATGAAGTTACACCATATTCCTGTATGCCGCATGGAATGATTCCAGCGAATCCCGCGTCGGCGATCCCGGATTTAATATTAAACGCAAAACCATGGCTTGTCACAAATCCGCGATGCTGGCGGGCTTTATTGAATTTAACGCCGATGGCGCAAATTTTCAGATCCCCTACCCATACCCCGGTGTACTCGGGTTTGCGGCCGGCTTCGATGTTGTATGATGCCAAGTAATCGATGATGACCTGTTCCACATCGCGCAGAAATCCGTGCAGATTCAAATTCTTGCCGCCGTCCAGCAGTAACAGCGGATACCCGACAAGCTGTCCAGGACCATGATATGTAATGTCACCGCCACGATCGATTTCAAACAAGCCGATGCCCTGCTTCTCCAATTCCTCTTTGCTTAAAAGCAAGTGCTCCGGATGACGCTGCGACCCCATGGTATAGGTCGGAGGATGTTGAAGGAGCATCAAGCATTCATGCTGCTCCCCCTGATCGATGGCGGAAACATGTTGTTTCTGAAGCTCCCAAGCCATGCCATAATCTACAACCGGCGTATACGATACATCTAACGGTTTATTCATGTGCTAACGCCTTCTTTCATAGGGTTCCCACTAACCAATGAATGCTCCTGTAATTGACTTTGGTATAAATGACGTCTGCGAACCTTCTTCCGAAGAATCAGTCCGCAGATGCATTGAAGAACATTAATACAGCTTCGTATCCAGGGTATAACCTTCCAGGTTATCTTTGACCCGTTGCAGGAATCTTCCGCAGATAACCCCATCCAAAATCCGATGATCGAGGGATAGACACAGGTTCGCCATGGAACGAACAGCGATCATATCATTGATGACCACAGGCTTTTTAACAATGGATTCAAACGTTAGAATCGCAGCCTGCGGATAGTTGATAATCGGATAAGACAAAATCGAACCGAAGGATCCCGTATTGTTCACCGTAAAGGTACCACCCTGCATGTCGTCTAACTTCAGCTTGCCTTCACGGGTCTTGCGTGCAAGCTCTTCGATCTCTCTAGCCAAGCCGGCAATATTCTTCTGATCGGCACGGTGGATGACCGGCGTCAGCACGGAATCCTCTGTTCCGACGGCCAGGGACAGATTGATATCGCGCTTCACTACGATTTTATCCACGGCCCAGAACGAATTCATGATCGGATAATCTTTAATTGCGTTCACAACGGCTTTTAGCAAAAAGGCCAGATAGGTCAGATTAACCCCTTCCTTACGCTTGAACTCGTCCTTCAGCTGATTACGCAGCAATACGATGTTGGTCACGTCGACCTCAATCATCGTCCACGCGTGCGGAATCTCCGTCACGCTTTGACGCATATTTCTGGCGATCGCATTACGCATCGGCGTAACATCGATAAAGTATTCCGATCTGCCGCCTTCCATTCCTTCCACTTCGATGGTTGGAATTTTCGGCGATTCCGTCAAATGCAGCCCGGAATGACGCACATCCGGAATAGCTGTGCCAAGTGGAGGCGACGGTTCCGCAGGCGTCTGATGCTGCAGCCCTTGAAACGGCGAAGTCCCGCTAGGCTGTATCGTTTCTTGCGGTGCTTGGGCGCTCTGGACTGGTGCTGCTCCGGCAGGAGCGCCTTGGCCTTGGGCTGCTCCTCCCTTTTCAATATAAGCCAGTACGTCTTTACGAGTGATTCTGCCGCCCATGCCTGATCCCTGTACTCGCGAAAGATCAATCTGATGCTCGGCTGCCAGTGTTTGCACAGCTGGGGAATACCGGAAACGCATCGAACCTTCTTCGCTGCCGCTTCCCTCATGCTGACTCACGGGAGCACTTGCAGCCGGCTGGGGAGAAGGATCTGCCCCTTGACCGGAAGCGACAGCGATCCGGCAAATGATCTCGCCAACATTGACGGTCTGGCCCTCCTGGGCAAGAATCTCTCCCATGACGCCGTCCAAGGTGGATGGAATCTCGGCATTGACTTTGTCGGTAATGACTTCACAGATCGGTTCGTACTGCTCGATGGCATCCCCCGGCTTCTTCAGCCACTTGGCAATGGTCGCCGAAACAAGGGATTCCGCCAGCTGAGGCATTGTAACATCGGTCAATTTCTGATTTTGTGACATGCTCACACTCCCTGTTCTTAGTAAAGCGCCAATTGACGCATGGATTCTTTGACTTTGTCCTTGTTAAGCATGAAGAATTTCTCCATCGGCGGACTGATTGGCATAGCTGGTACATCCGGACCGCACAAGCGCATGATCGGGGCATCCAGATCATAGAGGCAGTGCTCCGCAATAATCGCGGCTACTTCCCCTCCGACGCCACCGGTCTTATTATCTTCATGAACGATCAGCACTTTACCCGTTGCACGGGCCGCTTCAATAATCGCTTCCCGGTCAAGCGGCTGTATCGTACGCAGATCCAGAACATGCGCGCTGATGCCTTCTTCCTGCTCAAGCTCTTCGGCAGCCTGCATGGCAAAGTGCAGCGGCAGACTGTAGCTGATCACCGTAATATCCGACCCTTCGCGCAGCAATTTCGCTTTGCCGATCGGTACAACGTAATCATCTTCCGGTACATCGCCAGTAATCAGCTTGTAGCATTTTTTGTTCTCAAAGAACAGTACCGGATCCGGGTCGCGTATCGCAGCTTTCAGCAGCCCCTTCGCATCATAGGCCGAGTACGGCGCAACGATTTTCAATCCCGGCGTTCCGAAGAAAACCGATTCCGGGCACTGGGAATGATACAATCCTCCGAATATTCCGCCGCCGATCGGCGCACGAATCACGACGGGACAGCTCCAGTCGTTATTGGAACGATAGCGGATTTTCGCTGCTTCACTAATAATCTGATTGGTTGCCGGGAACATGAAATCCGAATATTGCATCTCGGCAATCGGCTTCATGCCATACATGGCCGCTCCGATAGCGACACCGGCAATCGCGGACTCCGCGAGCGGGGTATCAAGCACCCTCATTTCGCCGAACTGATCCATCAAACCCTTGGTTGTTGTAAACACGCCGCCTTTGACGCCTACGTCCTCGCCTAACACGAATACGGACTCGTCACGCTCCATCTCTTCCTTCATGGCCAGGCGAATTGCATCGATATATTCCATTACCGCCATCTTTTACACGCCCCCTTCATCATCGGCATATACGTGAAGAAGCGTATCTTCAGGCTTCGGAAATGGAGCCAAGTCTGCAGATTCCGTCGCTTCTTTGATCTCCAGGTTTAATTGCGCAATCAGATCCTGATCGCGTGCTTCGTCCCAGAGCCCGCAGTCGACCAAATAGTTCTTAAAGCGGGCGACGCCGTCTTTCTTCCAGTTCTCTTCGACCTCTTCTTTAGTCCGGTACGCCAAATCGTTATCCGATGTGGAGTGCGGAGACAAACGGTACATCATGGATTCGATCAGTGTCGGACCTTCTCCGCGAATCGCACGCTCACGCGCTTCCTTCACGGCTGCATAGACCTCGAGCGCATCGTTACCATCCACTCGAATGCCGGGGAATCCATAACCGAGCGCGCGGTCGCTTACCTTCCCGCTAATCTGTTTATGAAGCGGCACCGAAATGGCGTATTGGTTATTCTCGCACATGATAATGACAGGAAGTTTGTGAACGCCCGCAAAGTTGCAGCCCTCGTGAAAATCCCCCTGATTGCTTGAGCCTTCGCCAAACGTAACAAACGATACAAAATCCTTCTTCTGCATCTTCGCCGCCAGTGCGATACCCACTGCATGCGGAAGCTGTGTGGTTACAGGGCTGGAGCCCGTCACAATTCGCAGGCGTTTACTGCCAAAGTGTCCAGGCATCTGCCGTCCGCCGCTGTTCGGATCCTCGGCCTTGGCAAAAGCCGACAGCATCAGTTCGCGAGGCGTCATGCCCACTGCCAATACGAATCCATAGTCGCGGTAATAGGGTAAAAAGTAATCTTTCTCCCGGTCGAGGGCAAACGCAGCAGCAACCTGACACGTCTCCTGCCCGATCCCGGATACGTGAAAATTAATTTTGCCCGCACGCTGCAGCAGCAGGTTGCGCTCATCGAATTTTCGCGCCAGCACCATATATTTGTACATGTCTAGCACTTGTCCGTCGGTCAGTCCAAGCTGCGCATGCCTATTGTTGTTTGCCGTAACCGTTTCATGTTCTTTCATGGAGATCCCTCCTTTATGTGAGCCATGACTTCAGGCTTGATCCTTCGCCTTGCAACCTAAGTTTAAAGGCATATTTGATCAAGTATTAAAACCTGGTACTAAGACTTGGCTTAATGTTATTATAATCCCTTTCTCGGCAAAAAGAAATGAGGGATTCCACAAAAGGATGTACTTATCCTTATAATCCGATGGCTCGTCCATCCACCGCAAGCATCGCTTCGCCGATGATTTCGGATAAGGATGGATGGGCATGCACCGCCGCTCCCACTTCCCATGGCGTCGCATCCAGTACTTGCGCCAGTGCCGCTTCGCCGATCAGCTCCGTAACATGCGGACCAATCATATGCACGCCCAGAATATCCTGCGTCTTCTGATCGGCAATGACCTTCACGAACCCCTCCTTCGTTCCGTGGATCAAAGATTTGCCTATCGCCGAGAACGGGAATTTTCCGATCCTGATCTCATGTCCGCGTTCTTTGGCCTGCTTCTCCGTTAGTCCGACGCTGGCTACCTCATGACGGGTATAGATGCAGCGAGGGATCCATTCGCTTCTGTAGGCTTCCGTCTTCTCGCCTGCCAGATGGTTCACCGCTGCTATCCCTTCGTGGCTTGCTGCATGGGCAAGCTGAAGACCCCCGATGCAATCGCCGATTGCGTAAATATGGGGCTCTGTTGTTTGCATATTGACATTCACCACAATGACGCCGTTCGCAACCCGAACGTCGGTATTTTCAAGCCCGATATTTTCAGTGTTACCGATTCTCCCGACAGAGAGAAGCAGCTTGTCCGCTGACAATGTTCTGGTATCGTCCTTTTGCTCAATCGTGATGGACACGCTTTGATTCCGAATCTCACAGCTGTCGGTTTGAATGGAAATGTTGGTGATCACCTCTACGCCTCTGGCGGTGAGCATCTTTGTCAGCTCCCGTCCAACTTCCTCGTCTTCGGCTGGCAGTAGATGGGACGAAGCTTCAACAATCGTGACCTGAACGCCAAAATCATTCAGCATCGAGGCCCATTCCACGCCGATTACGCCGCCCCCTACGATGATGATGGATGCAGGCAGCTCATCCAGCTGAAGCGCATGGTCGCTTGTCAGTATATGTACGCCGTCAGGCTCTAGCCCCGGTAAGTGACGCGGACGCGAACCGGTTGCGATGATCAGATGAGTGGGAACCACGGTTTCCATCTCGCCGTCCGGAAGCTCAACCGCCACTGCCCCGCTGCGCGGAGAGAAAATGGACGGGCCGATAACCCTCCCTTTGCCCTGCACAACGGTAATTTTATTTTTGCGCATCAAATATTGAACGCCCTGGTGCAGCTGAGCGACGATACCGTCTTTGCGCTTCTGTACTTTGTCAAACGCTAGCCGGACCCCGTCCGTCTCGATGCCATAGCTCTCGCTATCCTTCATTTCCGCATACAGCTCGGCACTCCGAAGCAAAGATTTGCTCGGAATACAGCCGCGGTGCAAGCAGGTCCCCCCCAGTTTGTCCTGCTCGATGATGACCACATTTTTACCAAGCTGGGCAGCTCGGATGGCCGCAACATATCCACCGGTTCCCCCGCCAAGAATTGCTACATCACATGTTATAGCCACAACGGCACCTCCATAATAAGTCCAGATATACACTTTCATTGTACTCTCTTTTTTTCGGATTACAAAATCATCATCCATAATGGAAATAGACATTGCCTTATGAAAAAGGTATGATAAACGGTAGTTCATTACATCAGTCGCAGGAAGGAATCTTCTATGAAAATGTTAATTTCCCGCTTTATTGCCATCTTGATTTTGGTTATCCCGGGTTTTATGGCAATGAAGGGTTTCTTAATGATGAAAGATGCGGTTTTTTTATATATTTCCGTTCATGGGGATGACAGTGTGGCAAACCCCGCTTTCGGTTGGCTATCTTTTCTAGGCGGGCTGGCTCTGTTTGTCATTGGTATCGGATTCTTGGGCGGCTGGATTCTGTTCCGGGACCGCAAGCGAAATTACGTTGGACCAAGATTCAAAAAGAAGCGCCAAGCGCCGAAATCAGGAACGCCATCCAAAAGCTAATCCTATCAAATAAACACCGGGGAGCCCTCCCCGGTGTTTATCATATGTTCTGAACTCCGCCGTTTATTCCATCAATGCATCCTTCAATTTACTCGACATTCTGGTTTCTCTGGACGTCGCTTTCAGCGCGGTTTTCCGCAGATTGAAATTTTGCTTCGTCAAAGCTTCCAATTCTTCATACATTGCATGGATTAACGTCAGCGCTTCCGGAGATAAGCCTCCCATGGCTTCTACCTCTCGAATACGCTCTTTCCATACTGCCATCTTGTCGCTCATGCTGATCTTCCTTTCAGGGCATTTCCCTCTTATCTTTCTTCTAAACGATTATGATCCTGCTGCTTTCACTAGCGAACCTTCAAATCAGCGGACAATTCTGCAATCAATTTCGGCATCCAATCGTGCAAATCCCAAAATTTAAAGCCGCCAGCTGCCGCTCTGGCATGATCCATCGTCCAATCTCCCGGAATTCCAAATGGGGACATGTGGTCTGGTGAAGCCGAAGATTGCAGCGGTGCCGACCTTCCAACTTCCTGCTGGATCAGGCTCATCAATTCCCGGACCGAAATCATTCCGCTGGAGCAAGCATTGACTGGGCCCTCCAACTGAACTTGACCTGCCCATTCCAGGAACGCTGCCGCTTCCTCTGCATGCACAAACGAGATTTGCGCGTCAGGATCAGGCAAACCAATAGCTTCTCCTCTGGCTGCATGCTCAATATGAAAATGCAGTCTCCGCGTATAATCATCCGGTCCCAGCACAATCGGCAACCGGACAGCGGTAACGTTCAGGTTGTGGCGACCGAATAATACCGCCTCCGCCTGGCGCTTGCCTTCCTTATAGCTGTAGTCCCCGCTTTCGTTCATCATGACAGGGTATCTGTAAGGATCAAAGTCCTCTTCCCTCACCGGATGATCCGCAAAATCATAGACCGATAACGTAGAGGTCAGCACGTATTGTCCAATCCGTCCGGCAAAGATGTCTGCAGCTTGTCCCGCTTCTTCCGGAGTATAACATATATTATCGTACACGATATCAAAGTCCTGGCTTCCCACTGCCTGTTTTAAACCTTCCGGATCCTTTCGATCCACGGTAAGCCGCGAAACGGCACCCCCGAATGAATCCTGGTGATGTCCGCGCGTCAAAATCGTAACGGCATCGCCTTTAGCCAGCAGCCGGTTAACCAGCCTTTTACCGAAAAAGCGGGTCCCGCCCAATACTAATATCTTTGCCATTTATAATTCCTCCTTACCGGGAAATAAGAATATCATTAATAGTGCCGTACTTATACATCCTCAACCATTTCTTAAAACGATCAGTCCTCTTTTCTCCATCCATATCGAAGACTCCTTCTTTTTTCCTATTTTATATTATGCGGCTTATCTCCTGGAATGTAAAAACCGACCAAGCTGTTAAGCTCAGTCGGTCTGATGTTTGTAGATCGATTCGTTCTAAAACCCCAATTACAAATTGAATCATGGCTTGGAGACCGGTGCATCATCCGCTCTCGGCACCCCGAAATTCGGCGTTCCGTCCTCGTTCCACCGGATGACCTGTACGCGCGTATGCCGATTCGGATCATATAAAGGATCGCCCACGATCTCCTTGTAACTTCTTGCATGATACACCAGAATGTCCTGCGAGCCATCCTCGGAAATCGTGAAGCTGTTATGCCCTGGCCCATATTGGCCATTGGCTTCCGATGTCGTAAACACGGGCACCGGCGACTTGACCCAGGAGCTCGGATTCAGCAGATCACTGTCCTCATCGGCTGTCAGCAGCCCCATGGCATAATTGTGGTCCGTGGCGCTCGCGGAATAGGTCATGAATATTCGCCCGTTTCGCTTCAGAACGGCGGCCCCTTCGTTCACAAGATACCCGATCTTCTCCCAGTCGTACTCAGGAACCGAGATGCATACCTGTTCCCCTGTCAGGGTCCATGGATTTTCCATCAAAGAAATGTACAGATTGGAATTGCCTGGAATGCCCGGATCTTTCTGAGCCCATACATAATATCGTTTGCCTCTATGCTCAAAGGTTGTTGCGTCCAAGGCAAAAGATTCCCACTTCGTGACCACTTGCCCCTTCTCCACCCATTCCCCTTCGAGCGGGTTCGCCGAAACGTTCTCCAGTACGAACATGCGATGATCAAACAATCCGTCCCTCGTTTCTGAAGTATGGGCAGCGGCGAAGTACACATACCATTTGCCATCCAAATAATGAATCTCGGGTGCCCATATGTTGGCACTCATCAGGCCTGACTCATGCTTGCGCCAGATCGTAATTCCTTCAGCATCCGCAAGCCCATGTATCGTTTGCGAACGTCTAAGCTCAATACGGTCATACTCCGGCACGGAACCGGTAAAGTAATAATAACCATCGGTATGTTTATAGATCCAGGGATCAGCCCTTTGTTCAATCAGGGGATTTTTTATATATAATTCAGACATGGTGACGACTCCTATACCTTATAGTTTGACTTCCGCTAGCTTTCTATTTTTAATTGTTTCTATGAATCCTATCTTCTTGCTATCCTTTGATGCCTGCGTTTAAGTTAATCGACT
The DNA here is from genome assembly GCF_056173265.1 of Paenibacillus sp. QJM3NY_38. Lineage (NCBI taxonomy): Bacteria > Bacillati > Bacillota > Bacilli > Caryophanales > Paenibacillaceae > Paenibacillus > Paenibacillus sp. QJM3NY_38. The sequence goes on along the minus strand of NZ_CM149665.1, from coordinate 2,474,173 downwards.
GCACAAAGTATTTCTGGGCAAACAGGAACAACAGCAGCGTCGGAATGATGGCCAGGATCGCAGAACCCATCAATTGTCCGATCATGCGGTAATTGCCGTAAATGTCCTGTAACAACAGCAAACCTGCTGTGACCGGCATCTTCTCCACATCGGTATACACGATGACGGGCCAGAGGAAATCATTCCAGGAACCCGTAAATGAAAACAGGCCGCATACAATCAATACAGGTTTCATGAGCGGCAAAATAATAGAGTAATAGATTCTAAAATCTCCCGCTCCATCCACGCGTGCCGATTCATCCAAATCCTTGGGAACGCCCATCATGAATTGTCTGACCAAAAAAATGTTCCCCATCCCGGCCAAACCTGGGATGATCATTGCCCAAGACGTATTTACCCATCCCAGCGCATCAATGACTTTATAAGACGGGATCAGATTCACTACCCCAGGAAAGAAGGAAATCCCAAGCAAGATAAAGAACAAGGTATCTCTTCCCTTAAAGTTCATGCGCGAGTACCCATAACCTGTAATGGAAATGACAACGATCACGAGCAGCGTATGCATCGTTGCAATAAACACGGAGTTCATCAACCAGCGCAGAATGGGCGCGGTCGACGTGTTTTGCAGGATCGTGACATAATTATCAAAAATCCAGCTGTCGGGCAGCAGTCTGAAACCGCTGGAAACCACCTCAGCCTGGGACCGAAAAGATGTGGTAATGCCAAATATGACCGGAATTGCCCATATCACACACAGGATGATCAGAAATGCGTAAGCTATATATTTTGACACGCTTATGTTGGATGAAGCCTTCTTCGGACCAGAGCGACCAAGCTTGGAATCCGCGTTTACTTCATGTACTACCGGGTTCGACATTGCACAGTACACCTACCTTTTATCGTTTCCGTCGTTTGCAAGCTGATCATGCCGCTAGGACGCGTTTCGGTTCATCACATAATACTGAAGGGCTGAAATGACGAGAATGACCAGTCCGAGCAAAACCGCCATCGCGGATGCCATACCCGCAATCGATTCCCCGTGACCGAAGGCCAGCTGCCGGATATACATCATCAATACGGTCGTGCTCTGTCTGGGTCCTCCGTCCGTCATCATTAATGGCTGACCGAATACGTTAAAGGCTCCGGCTGTCGTCATAACAAAGGTATAGATCAGCGGAAAACGAATGGAAGGCAGTGTAATGCTTGAAAATCTGCGGACAGGCCCCGCTCCATCCATCTCGGCCGATTCATACAAATCCTTCGACACTCCGCTTATGGAAGCCCGGTAGATAATCATGTTGCCACCGACTCCGCCCCACACCGTAATGACAATGATGATCAGCCAGGCATAGGGCTGGTTGGCCGCCCAGACCGTTTCTGAGCCGAAAATATTGTTCGTGATCCCAAGCTGCTTATTGAAGATTAAAGACCAGATCAGTGCCGCTGCGGAAATCGAGATGAGTCCGGGAATATAGAGGATGGACTGAATCACATTTTTCATTTTCACTTTTTTGTGTTCCAGCGATACGGCAATCATTAACGGAATGATGATTAATATAGGGACGCTTAGCACAACAAAGATGAGCGTATTTTTTAATCCATTCATAAATTGGGTATAGAAGGTGGACTCCGTGTCAAACAGAATCGTTTTATAGTTGGCCAAGCCAACCCATACAGGGTCATTAATCAGATTCCATTGCGTAAAGGAAGCATAGATCCCGTATAGGGTCGGCAATAGAATAAATACGATAAAAAGTATCAGATGGGGACCTACAAAGAAATAAGGCGTCAACGACTTCTTATTCATACCCTTTCATTTCTCCTTTGGAAAAGAAAAGTGTCTTGTAAGCAAGGACACTTTTCTTTTTTTCAATCTGCTCTGCTGTCATTTACTTTGCAGCACTGTTGCCTTCCGCGATTTTATCCTCTACAAATTTCTGCATCGTCGCCAGGGTCTCGTCGATATCGACATTGCCTCGTACGATATCCGCTGCATATGTATCCACAGCCTCCGCTACGTATGGATAGTACTCGTAGGTGTAAATGTACAAGGATTCGATTTCTTTTTCGTTGGCGGTAAAGAATGACTGAATATAATTACTGTACTCCGGGCTCTCAATGACCTGTTTACTCGCTACGATCTGTCCCGCTTTTGCCCACTCAATCGAGTTTTGGCGAATGAATTCCAGGAACTGGCCGATGGCCTGCTCTTTCTCGTCCGTTCTCTTATCGTTCTTCAACATGGAGAATAAGTGCGAAGAGGCCCGGTTCGTATACTTATCAGCACTCGTCGAATAAATGTTCGTAACGCCAAAGTCCAATCCATCGACGGTTGCGTGTGCCGTCGAGCTCCATGTGCCGTCTGTGGAAAATAAAACGTTTCCAGATTGGAACATCAGATAGCCGTCCTCACCAAAAGGGGTCATCAAGCCTGCATCCGATATTTTCTTAATCTCCGTAAATGCTTGCTTCATGGCTTCTGTATTTACGGCCGGCTTGCCGTCTTGTTGAATGTCGCCGCCCAGGTTCTGGATTTGCGCTAACACAACCCAGCCCAATAGAGCGTCATTGATAACGTAATCGCCTTCATCCAACTTGCCTTGCAGCGACAAAATTTCATCAATGGTCACGACATCATCATCCAGGAAGCTTTCAACATTGTATTTTTTGAGCAAATTTTTATTGTAATACATCGCATTGCTGTGAATATCAAGGGGTACTGTATATTGGGTGCCCTCTACGTTTCCTGTTGCCCAGGCTTGCGGCAAATAATTATCCGCTTTCAATTCTGGCTGAGCTTGCATGACTGCCGTCATCGGCTCCAACACACCTTGCTTAACGAAGCTAGGAACGCGGTCTGCGTGAATAATGGACAGATCAGGAACGCCTTTGCCTGAATTCAGAACGGTAGATATTTTTGTATACATATCCGAGGTAATCACATGCTTCACTTTATATTCAGGATTGGTGGCGTTGTAATCTTTCACTAGCTGATCCATGTAAGCCCCGTCATCACCCGTCAAAGGCGTCCAGAAGGTAATGGTGTTCTTGTCCCCGCTGCCACATCCCCCCAGTACCGCTACCGCTAACAATACAAGTATCAGTGAAACCCCCATTTTTTTCTTCAACAAACTCTCCTCCTATTACTAATCATTTGGTTAATCATTTACCGGCATGGATCATGAAAACGATTAACTTTGGTTCAGTATACACTCGTTTTGAAAACGGTGTCAATAACATATGTATAAATCTTTATTACTTATTTTCCGTTTAATTAACTTTTATATTAATCATTCGATTGAAAATTTGTTGTATTAAATGTTTAGATTTATATACAGGTTAATAAAGCATGTGTTATGATGCATATAAGTTAATGAACTTGGTTTATGAAAAACTTGTTGAAAGAAGTGGTCATATGCAATTGGAAATAGACAAGTCATCGCTTGTGGTTTACGAGGCTTTGGCCAGCGAAGTTCGAATCAAGATTATTCAGCTGCTTTCCAAAAACAAAATGAATATCAAAGATTTGGCGCAAGAACTTCAAATCAGCAGTCCGATTGTGACAAAACATATTAAAAAACTCGAAGATGCAGGCATTATCCGGACAGAAAAGGTTCCGGGAAAATCGGGACAGCAAAAAATCTCGATCCTGAAGGTGGATCATATTGAAATCAACTTCCCGAAAAAGATTTTCCATTCCTTTGCTTCATATGAGGCTTCCGTGCCAATCGGGCATTATACGGACTATGACCTGAAGCCAACCTGCGGCCTTGCTACCGAGAAGGAATTTATCGGGCGGGTTGACGAACCCAAATACTTCATGGATCCCAAACGTATGGATGCAGAAATCCTGTGGTTTACGGAGGGCTTTATCCAATACAACATCGCGAACTTCCTTCAAAAGGATGAAAAGCTGCAGCAGTTCGAAATCAGCTTGGAGATTTCCTCAGAATTTCCTTTTTCCAATGATGTCTGGCCTTCCGACATCACGTTCTCCTTAAACGGGATCGAACTTGGTACGTGGACAAGCCCGGGGGATTTCGCGGATACGAGGGGGAAGTATACGCCTGCATGGTGGCCGCACAACATCAACCAATACGGTCTGCTCAAAACGATACGAATTACAAGCCATGGTACTTATATCGATGGCGACCCGCTCTCAGCTGTCTCCATAGATGATTTGGATGCAACCTGTGATCGCTGGACCTTTCGAATTGAAGTGAAGGAAGATGCAAAGCACGTGGGAGGTGCCACATTATTCGGCAAGAAGTTCGGAAACCACGAGCAGGATATCCAGTTCAAAATGTATTATCTGTGAGGCCAATCGAAGGTAGATAACACCGAAGATTGTTCATCTGTTAAGTCACCTAAATGAAAACAAACCAGCCGGATTAACGGCTGGTTTGTTTTGCTCAAAGTCCATGACAAACATAAAATCACTCCTTCACAGGTTACGACATTGCAACCAATAAAGGAGTGATTTCAATGTTCCGCGCAAGTAGACATTCAGGGCAACCTCTTCATTACCCTAAATCCCTTCCTCAGTCCTTACCCTTTCAAGATACCTTATGCTCAATTCTCAGCTTGTCAGCGACCATCGCGATAAACTCGCTGTTGGTTGGCTTGGATTTGCTGATGTTGATGGTGTAACCGAACAGATGCGAGATGCTGTCGATGTTACCGCGTGTCCAGGCCACTTCGATCGCATGACGGATCGCACGTTCCACGCGGGAAGGCGTTGTTTTGAATTTCTCTGCGATTGCCGGATACAACGTTTTGGTGATCGCACCAAGAATTTCGATATTGTTGTATACCATCGTAATGGCTTCACGCAAATATTGGTAACCCTTGATATGAGCAGGGACACCAATCTCATGGATAATCGAAGTGATATTCGCGTCCAGATTTTTGCCTTTGCCCATGGGAACCACATTCGATTTCATACTTGTAAATGAAGCGCCTGACGAAATGCTGCTGGACGAGCCAACGAGTTGACGAATACGGCTGGCGAGCACCTCCATATCAAACGGCTTCAAAATATAATAGGAAGCCCCCAATTGTACGGCTCGCTGCGTAATATTTTCCTGACCAAATGCCGTAAGCATAATGACTTTCGGCTGCGGAGACAAATTCATATCGCGTAATCGCTCAAGTACGCCAAGGCCGTCCAAATGAGGCATAATAATGTCAAGGATCAGCACATCCGGTACTTTTCCCGATTCCTCAATCATGCTCAGTACTTCTTCGCCGTTATAAGCGATTCCGGAAACCACCATATCTTGTTGATCCGAAATGTATTCACCAAGCAGGTTTGTAAACTCACGGTTGTCGTCTGCCAATAATACCTCGATCTTTTGCAATTCGTGCTCCTCCTTTATCAGATCAGTTGTTATTTTAGAACATTTTCTTGTGTATAAAGTTTTCGACATGCTCATTTAAATTCCTTCTGTCGAAAATTATTTTTCTTTATTTTTTTTTGAAGTTGATTTATAATTAAATATTTTGTTTCAAATTAATCTCTAATTCGTTATTTTACGACAAAAAATCTCAAGGCATTAACCTGCCTTAAGATTTTGAGGAGTTGATTCTGTAGATTGTAGTACGCCGGAGTCCTGAAGCATCCATTCAATAAAGCATCCATACCCCGATTTAGGATCATTAACAAAAACGTGCGTTACCGCTCCAATCAGCTTGCCATCCTGAACGATCGGACTCCCGCTCATGCCTTGTACGATCCCGCCTGTCTTCTTGAGCAGTCTCGGATCGGTAATACGAAGCACAAGCCCTTTCGTTGCGGGAGCATCCTGCTTGGAAACATGAACGATCTCCACTGTAAAGCGTTCAACATCCTGCCCTTCAACGACAGTTAAAATCTCTGCCGGTCCTTCCTTGACCTCATGGGACAAGGCTACGGGAATGGGCTCCTGATACAGACCGTGTTCAGGAAGATTATTCATTTTACCGAAGATGCCAAAATGGGTATTGCGCTCGACATTGCCCAAAATCTTGCCGTCTTTTGTGAAGGTGGCCCGTTTTTCCCCCGGCTCGCCTTCTTCACTTCGACTAATGGATGTAACATTGGACTGAACAATCTGACCGCTTCCGACATCAATGGGTGTTTGAGTATTCATATCGGTGATAACATGGCCTAAAGCTCCGTAAACTTTCTGATGAGGCGCATAGAAAGTTAAGGTTCCAACACCTGCTGCAGAATCACGGATATACAGACCAAGGCGCCAGCTTTGATCTTCTTGATCATACGCCGGACTTAGTTTTGTTGTCATTACTCTGCCGCTCCGCTTAAAGGAGATATCCAATGGCTTATTAGCTTTACCAGCCTTCTCGACGATATCGGCAACCTTAGTCACATCATTAAGCGGCTTTCCATCCATCGTGGTCAGCAAATCCCCAACCTTCAAGCCAGCTGCTTCTCCAGGAGACACTTTAGCACCGTTTTGAACGCGTACCAGATGATGTCCAACGACCAGTATACCGGAGGATTTCACTTTGACACCGATGGTTTGGCCTCCAGGAATGACCTTGAGCTCCGGCATCACCTTCACATGAACTGTCTTCAGAGGAATTTTACCAAATAATTTCAGGGTTACTTCCGCATTTCCGCTTTGCTGGGGGTTCAGCTGCAGTGGATGCTTTAGCGATACTTGAAGTTTTGACTCGCGGGAGCCGTTGAGCTGCAGGACATCCGGGCGATCAACTGAAGCGAGGGCTTGAACAGGCATGGCAACATCAAGGCGGGACTGCTGACCGGAAATCAATCTCAGTTCATTAGGCAATGAAGCAAAAGACTGGACTGGATCAGCAGTTCCAAGGAAACAAAGAAGGAAAGCAAGAACGAAACCGAGCAGTTTTCTCCTGAGGTTGGGCTTCAATGGCTGTCACGCTCCCTTTTTCTTCTTTCGCTTGACGAAAAGGTGGTCGCCAATTGCGTACCTTTAAGTTACCCTGCCCTTAAGGATTTATAACTGTCAATCATTGACCCAGAGCCGTTCTGGAAGCCTTTTGCGCTGCCGCCAGATTGAGCATTTCTTGGGCATGATGAAGTGTCTTTTCAGTGATCTCGACTCCGCCAAGCATTCGTGCAAGCTCTTTTACACGCCCCTCTTCAGTCAGGTTTTCTACTTGCGTCATCGTTCTGGAGGCTTCCAGCTTCTTCTCGATTAAATACTGATGATCCGCCATGCAAGCGACCTGCGGCAAATGCGTTATGGAGAACACCTGACAGGTTTTAGCCAGCAAAAACAGCTTCTCCGCAATCGATTGGGCAGCCCTTCCACTGACTCCTGTGTCGACTTCATCAAAGATTAAGACCGGTATTTGATCATGACGGGCAAATATACTCTTCATCGCCAGCATAATTCTGGACATTTCTCCACCCGAAGCAATTTTGGCAAGCGGACGCAGAGGTTCACCCGGATTGGCGGATATGAGGAATTCGGCCGTATCCATACCTTGTCTGGTCAACCTTACTTTATGTCCTTCATATTCGTAACCGTTAGGATCCAGCTGCAGTTCCATGCGAACCTCAAGCGAGGTGCGTTCCATTTGAAGATCCTTTAGTTCTCCCTCCACTTGCCGTGCTAAATCTTGAGCACATTGCTTGCGGGCAATACTAAGCTCTTTCGCGCTAACCAGCAGCACGCTTAACAACTCGTCACGGCGCTGTTCCAATGCTTGTATAAACTCGTCCTTATTCTCCAGCATATCGGTTTCCTGCTGAATTCTCACGTAGTATTCCAGAATTTGCTCAACATTATCCCCATATTTTCGTCGCAATCCGGAGATCATATCTAAACGAAGTTCAATTTCATTCAGCCGTTCCGGATTGAATTCAATACTGTCGCGATAATCCCTCAGCTGGAAAACCGCATCCTCCAGCTGATAATAAGCGGATTGCAGCTGCTCAACAAGCGGCTTTAACCCCTTCTCATCGTAGCCGGACACATCCTCCAATCTGGATAGGGCACGGCTGACGGATTCCAGTCCCGAAGATCCGTACAATAGGTCGTATGCTCCGGCAACGGAATCCATCATCTTCTCGCTGTGGGACAGCTTGGTTCTTTCTTCGGACAATTCCTCATCCTCACCGGATTTTAGCTCCGCAGCCGCGATCTCCTCGAGCTGAAACCGATACATATCCAGCATTTGATACGCCTTCTGGCTGGTCTCCTGCAGGTCCCTGAGCTCCCGCTCCACTTTGCTGAATTCGCCGTACAATTCTTGATATTTTCGTTTGGCAGGCCCGATGACCTTATCTCCGTATGTGTCCAGAAGACTCATATGCTGCTCTGAACGCAGCAAGCTTTGATGCTCATGCTGGCCATGAATATTGATGAGCTTTTCTCCAACTTCACGCAGCATGCTTAAATTCAACAGCTGTCCGTTAATACGCGACGTGCTTTTCCCTTGAGATGTCAGTTCTCTCCGAATCAATAAATGCTCTTCCGGATCCGCTTCAACACCCAGCTTCTTCAGTGTTTCCCATACGGGATGCTGCGCAGGCAGCTCAAACAGAGCCTCAATCTCCGCTTTGTCGCAGCCATAACGAATCAGCTCAGCCGAGCCGCGGCCGCCGGCAATTAATCCCAGCGCATCGATAATGATGGACTTACCTGCTCCGGTCTCCCCCGTCAGTACGTGAAATCCCGGATAAAAATGCACATCCACGCTTTCTACAACCGCAAGATTCCGAATGGATAGCGTGTTTAACATGTTTCCACCTCCGCTACTGCTTAAAACTGCCAATGTTCACAAATATTTATTACGAAATGAAATTTTTGATTTGGGTAACCACATGTTCTCCGTCATCTTCCGTTCGGCAAATGAGCAATATCGTGTCATCGCCGCAAATGGTCCCCATGATCTGGTTCCACTCCATATTATCGAGCAGCACGGCAACGGAATTGGCTGTTCCAGGCAAGCATTTCATGACGACAAGATTACCGGTACGGTCAATGTAAACAAAATTATCGACAAGCGCTCTTTTGAGCTTCTGTACAGGGTTATAACGCTGATCTGTCGGCATGGAGTATTTATATCGCCCATCATCTGTAGGCACCTTTATGAGCAGCAGTTCTTTGATATCACGTGAAATCGTAGCTTGAGTGACCTGAAAACCTTCCGCACGCAATGCGTCCACAAGCTCATCCTGTGTCTCAATATCCTGGTGGGTAATAATATCCCTGATTTTAATATGGCGTTGTCCCTTCATAAAGAGCCTCCTGAGTATTAACTGTTGTAATCATCCTGACCAATCCATTCTTCGTCCGACCAATCCATGCTTAAACGGTGAATCGACTTCTCGTTCACATCAATGTAGAGCAGACCGGCACATTCGGGATACAGCAGCAAAAACGGCATCAACCGATCGCGAATGCCCGAGCCCGTCCAGTCGACCGGCATCCGTTCCCGTGCCAGCTTCACCATGTACAGCTCGCCACTGTCATCGGATGCAATGTAATCGATAAACAACCGACTCAAGATGGGTCTATGCCCCGTTTCAAATGACAAGTTTATTTTTACTTTACCCCCAACGACGTCGTATCCTTCTTGTTCGAGCATCCCAATCGCTGGGTGATCTGGAATGTGTTCATTTATCGGGATGCCCGGCAGTCGATCCGGTGATGGCGACATTAGCCAACGATTCAGCCTATAACCGATAAGCAAGGCTATGACGACACCAAGCAATATCATTAATAACCAATCATAACGCTCATTCATCCTCTCACCTCGAATTTTGTATTCGCGTATGAGAACATAAATTCCTCTTTTTCAGCAAAAGAAACCCATCATTTCGATGAGTTTCCTGTGAATGTATGAGCCGCTTGCGTTACGACGGTATCAATCCATTGACTCAAATGGACAGGTTCTTGTCCATCTGCCTGAGTCGGTTCTTCCGAGCTTTCAGAAACCTCCGGCTCTAATCGCCAGTGGGCCAGGAATTCTATATTGCCTTCTCCACCCGTAATCGGAGAGAATGTCAGGTTTTTTAATTTGAACCCAATTTCATCCGCAAAAGTCAGCACTTGCGTCAAGACTTCCCTGTGAACCTTCGGATCACGAACCACGCCGGACTTACCCACCTTCTCCCGCCCTGCCTCAAATTGAGGCTTGATCAGAGCAGCTACATCTCCCGGTTTACCCAGGAGCATCTTCAAAGGCGGTAAAATGATGCGAAGGGATATAAACGAAACGTCAATGCTGGCAAAATCAGGCTGAGGGCCATTCAGGTCGTCAGGCGTCATATAGCGGAAATTCGTTCGCTCCATGACACACACGCGTTCATCGTTACGGAGCGACCAATCCAACTGGTTATAACCGACGTCGATCGCATACACATAACTTGCCCCGTGCTGGAGTGCGCAATCCGTGAAGCCGCCAGTCGAAGAGCCGATATCCAGCATCGTGCGCCCCTTCATATCGATGTCGAATGAACGAATCGCTTTCTCAAGCTTTAATCCTCCACGGCTGACATAGGGATGAACCGAGCCTTTGACTTTCAGTTCGGACGTCCTCGGAATTTTCATGCCGGCTTTCTCGATCCGCTCGGTTCCGGCATAGACCAGACCCGCCATAATCGCGGCCTTGGCTTTTTCGCGACTCTCATAATATCCCTGCTCCACGAGCAGGACATCAATTCGTTCTTTCTGAGATGAATCCATATTATACTCCCGATGGTTACTAAGACATAAAACTTCTCTTGCCGAGCCCGGCTGTCCGGGCATTCTTCAAGCTCCGGATCTCCTGACAAACCGATTCCAATGTCAGCCCTACTTCTTCACGCTGCTGCGGTATGCTGCCATGCTCGATAAACCGGTCTTCGATCCCCATTAAAGATACGACCGCGTCATGGATTCCCTGCTCCGCAAAAAACTCCAGAACCGCGCTGCCCATACTTCCCGCTTGCGAAACTTCCTCCAGAACCAGCATGGATGTCCCCGTCTCTGCCAGATTCCGCAGCATGCCTCCATCAAGCGGTTTAAGGAAACGGGCATTTACGACTTCTACCGTAATGCCTTCCCGCTTGAGCTGCTCCGCAGCTTCCTCGGCCAACTGAACCATAGGACCGGATGCCAGAATCGCATATCCTTCGCCAGGACGAACGACTTCCCAAGTCCCGATAGGAATCGGTACCAGCTCGTTGTCCATTGGAACGCCGCGCACATTGTTCCGAGGGTATCGGTAAGCGATAGGTCCCTCATTATAATCGAGCGCTGTTTTCATCATATGACGAAGCTCGTTCTCGTCTTTTGGCATCATAATGACGATATTCGGGATATGACGCATGAAAGCTACATCGTATACCCCTTGATGGGTTTCGCCATCTGCACCAACAAAGCCGGCACGGTCAATCGCAAACATCACGTTGGCGTTATGGCGGCAAATATCATGCACGATTTGGTCGTACGCACGCTGCATAAACGTGGAATACACCGCAAATACAGGCTTCATGCCTTCCATTGCCAATGCTGCGCACAAGGTCGCGGCGTGCTGCTCGGCAATCCCCACATCGATCATACGATCAGGGAATTTCTTGCTGAACGGGATCAAGCCGGAGCCGCTCGGCATCGCCGGCGTAACGGCCACGATACGTTCGTCCTGTTCTCCCAGTTCAATCAGCGTCTGTCCGAATACTTCCGTGTACATCGGATTTCCTACCGCTTTAAGGACTTGGCCGGATTCAATCTTATATGGCGTAATCCCATGCCATTTATGAGAATCGGATTCAGCCGGGCGGTATCCCTTGCCTTTGGTTGTTACGGCATGAATCAGAACGGGTCCATCCACATTGTCGGCCTGCTTTAACGTATCAATCAGTTTGTTCAGATCATGTCCGTCTACTGGGCCCAGATAGGTAAATCCGAGTTCCTCGAATAAAACGCCGGGAACCATCATATATTTAAGGCTGTCCTTCATCTTCTCTGCCGTCTTGGCCAGTTTGCCGCCGATGGCAGGAATTTTCTTCAGGAGCATTTCCACTTCGTCCTTGGCACGAAGATAATAACGATCAGATCGGATCTTGCTTAAGTAGTTATGCATGGCACCCACATTCGGCGCAATCGACATTTCGTTGTCATTCAGGATGACCATCAGCTTTTTCTGCTCATGGCCAATATGATTGAGCGCTTCAAACGCCATACCGCCAGTAAGTGCGCCGTCACCAATCAAGGCGATCACCCGGTTGTTCTCACCTTTCAGATCACGCGCCATCGCCATACCCATTGCGGCAGACAGCGAGGTGCTGCTGTGCCCGGCTTCCCAGACATCATGCTCGCTTTCGGAACGCTTTACGAAGCCGCACAAGCCTTTGTATTTACGGAGGGTATCAAATTTATCCATTCGTCCGGTCAAGATCTTGTGTACATAGGCTTGATGGCCCACGTCAAATATCATCTTGTCACGAGGGCTGTCAAAGCAATAGTGCAAGGCCAGCGTGAGTTCAACCACTCCCAGATTCGGTGCAAGATGGCCACCGGTAACGGACAGCTTTTCGATTAGAAAATGACGGATTTGTCCTGCTAAATCCTCGAGTTCGTCCACCGATAGATGTTTAAGTTGTTCGGGATGTTTGATATTTGGAAGAAGCACGAAGAATCTCCCCGCTTTCCTTGTTTAAGTTTACGTTCTTCAGCTGTTATGAAATCAGCCATTAACAGACATTATATCACAAAAAAACCGTTTGCATGTAAAGCGTGCTTAGTGATCCCGAGCCATCAGGAAATCAGCGATCTCCAGCATTCTGGAGGGATCATTGAAATTCCCTTCGGAAATGACCCGCTTGGCTTCTGCTGTCAGGCGCTCGACTTCACGCCTCGATGCGTCCAAACCGATGAAGTACGGATACGTCACTTTTTCCTGTTTCACATCGCTTTGTACCGGCTTCCCAAGCTTGGACTCATCCCCGACCAGATCCAGGATATCATCTTGAATCTGAAATGCAAGGCCGATATGATGCCCGAAGGTTCGCAAGGATTCAATCTGGGATTCCGAGCACCCGGCAATATGCCCGCCGGCCATCAGCGAGAACATGATCAGATCACTCGTCTTGTGCAGGTGAATATACTCAAGCTGCTCTAACGTCGTTATCCCTTGTTCACCCTCCATATCGGCAACCTGTCCGCCTACCATCCCCCGCGGACCTGCATACTCCGCAAGATCCTCCACAATTGACAGCACGCGCTCAGCTGGAATACCATGCTTTCTGGCAGCCTGGATTACGCTGTAAAAAGCATGCGTCAGCAAGGCATCGCCGGCCAAAATAGCGCTCGCTTCGCCAAAAACCTTATGATTCGTTGGCTTGCCGCGGCGATAATCGTCATCGTCCATCGCTGGAAGATCGTCGTGGATAAGGGAATATGTATGGACCATCTCAACGGCGCAAGCGACTGGAAGCGCGGCATCACGGTTGCCGCCTCCGGCCTCGCATGCCGCAATGACAAGCAGCGGACGCATTCGCTTGCCGCCTGCCATTAAAGAATACGACATGGACTGGCGAAGGGTTTCAGGAACTTTCCAGCCTGGCGGAAAAAGATTTGTTAACTCGCTATCCAGTCTGTCCCAAATCTCATTCATATATTGATGAATCGGAAGTTTGTTATTCACCCAGTTCACCTGTCTCATCCAGCGTCCCGCCAAAAGGCTTACGCTTCAGTTCTCCGCCTTCTTCCACGATCATTTCGATTTTTTGCTCAACCTGCTCCAGCTTTTTGCTGCACATCTGCGACAACTTCATGCCCTGTTGAAATAAATCGATCGCTTTTTCCAGCGGCACATCTCCATCTTCCAACTGCTCTACAATCGTCTCGAGCTGCGCCATCGCTTCTTCAAAGCTGATCTCCAATGTTTCATTCGCCATTCTCTTCATCCTCCTTCATTCCCCACACTTGACACTGCAGCTGTCCGTCGCTGACCCTCACGTTAACCAAATCGCCTAACTGAACATCTTCGATGGATTTCACAAGCTTTTGTTCTGCCTCGTCATACACGAGGCTATATCCTCTGGACATAATTCTCAGCGGACTGAGCGCATCGAGATGCCTCATTTCGGTTTGCAGCTGCGATACCTTGGATTTCATGATCGACTGCATCGCATTCATTAACTGCCGGTTGGCCTGATCTTTTCTTCTCGCGGCAAACTCCGCTTGGGTTCGCGGATTATACCGGATTAGTCCCTGATGCAGTGATTTTTGTCGCTGACGGACCAGGGATAACCGGGATTTGAGGTTGCCCTGCAGCCGCTGGGACAGCATGTCCAACCGTTCGGCATGTTGAAGCATATACCGGCGGGGATGAACCAGAACCGGGGAACGCTGGAGCGAAAATAAACGTTCACGACTCCGCTTAAGACGCTGCTGAAGTCCCTGGTTCAGCTGGCGCTGTCTTTGAACAAGCTGCCCCCTAAGTTCCGCGCTGCTCGGTACCGCAAGTTCAGCGGCGGCCGTCGGCGTTGCGGCTCGTAAATCTGCAACAAAATCGGCGATCGTAAAATCCGTTTCGTGTCCAACGGCCGAAATGACGGGAATATCGGATTGATAAATAGCTCTTGCAACGATCTCCTCATTAAACGCCCACAGCTCTTCCAGTGATCCGCCGCCACGGCCAACGATGAGCACATCAGCCTCAGCCATGTCATTCATCGTCCGAATCGCCTTCACGATCGAAGGAGCAGCCCCTTTGCCTTGAACCAGCACCGGATAAAGAATGGCTCTTGCCTGCGGGTACCGTCTCCGGATCGTAATCATAATATCCCGAACCGCGGCGCCCGTCGGCGAGGTAATAACACCAATTGTCTTGGGATAACGCGGCAAAGGGCGCTTGCGCTCGGCTGCAAACAAGCCCTCTTCCTCCAGCTTCGACTTCAGCTGTTCATAAGCAAGATACAAACTGCCGATCCCGTCGGGCTGCATTTGAACCGCATAGAATTGATATTGACCATCTCGTTCATATACCGACACATTGCCCCGGGCAATGACGCGCGAGCCTTCCTTCGGTATAAAAGGGAGCCTCTGGTTATGAGTCGCAAACATGATCGCACGAATCCGGCTGCCTTCATCCTTTAAGGTAAAGTACATATGTCCGCTGGAGTGATGGGTGAAATTCGAAATTTCACCGCGGATCCATACGTCGGAGAGCCTGGAGTCACCTTCCATTTTCATGCGGATATAACGGTTTAAATCCTTAACGGATAATACTCGTCCTGGATCTGCCGATTTCATATCAGCTCAACCCATTCAGCCTTTTGGCGGCTATCAAGGTATTCTGCATGAGCATCGTGATGGTCATAGGGCCCACGCCTCCAGGAACCGGAGTAATCGGACCGGAAACTTCCTTCACGCTCTCAAAGTCCACGTCCCCGGCAAGCTTCCCGTTCTCCAAACGGTTCATGCCTACATCAATCACGACGGCGCCCGGCTTCACATAACTGGCATCAATCATATTCGCTCTGCCGATTGCAACGACCAGGATATCTGCTTGGCGAGCGATTTCAGCCATATTCCCCGTACGGGAGTGACACATCGTAACGGTGGCGTTCTCGCGCTGGAGGAGAAGTGATACCGGTTTGCCAACGATGTTGGATCTCCCGATTACAACCGCATGCTTGCCTGCAATCTCAATGCCTGTCCTCTTGATCATTTCAATCACGCCGGCAGGCGTGCACGGCAGCAGACTGTCATCGCCTATTACGAGGTTACCCACATTAACTGGATGGAAACCGTCCACGTCCTTTTCCACTGCGATCGCATCAATGACGGCCTTCTCATGGATGTGCTTGGGCAAAGGGAGCTGGACCAAAATTCCGTGAATGGATTCCTGTTCGTTAAGCTTGTCCACGAGCGCCAGCACTTCTTCCTGGCTGGATTCCGCGGAAAGACGGTGTACCTCGGAATAAAAGCCCAGATCCTGACATGCCTTTTCCTTGTTGCGAACGTAAACATGCGAAGCCGGATCATCACCTACAAGTACAACAGCCAAACCAGGACGTACATTCTGCTTGGACAATTGTTCTACTTCTAACGCAATCCCCTTGCGAATTTCTTCAGAAATCTGTTTTCCGCTAATTATCGTTGCTGCTGTCATCCTAATCTCTCCTCCATTATGATTGAATGATGCCGATTCAAGCTTAGCTTAAGCGTACAGATTAAGACTGACGCAGCTTCACCTTGACTTGATCCAGCTCCTGAATCATCCGGCCCAGTACACCGTTGACGAACTTCCCTGATTCCTCGGTTCCGAAATGCTTGGACAACTCAATCGCTTCATTCACAGCTACCTTGCCAGGCACATCTTCACGGGATGTCAGTTCATATACAGCCAGACGCAGGATTTGACGATCCACACGGGAAAGACGACTTACCTGCCAGCCTTTCAAATAATGAGCGAGCAGTTCATCAATCGAATCCTTGGATTCCCATGTTCCATTGACCAATTGCAGCACATACTCCTTCATTAGAACTTCGTCGCCGATGACCCGCTCGGTCTCATTTTCTTCGGCCGCTTCCGAGAGCAGCATCGACACGGCTTCCACACTGTCGACTTCGTTCATCTCCATCTGGTAAAGGCTTTGAACGACAATCTCTCTTGCTACACGTCTTTTCATTTTGTTCCTCCTGTGGACCCTGCTGAATCCATTTTTCTAATTAGTATGATCCATTTGCCGTCAAGACTTGACAACAATTAAAACGCCAAAAAAAAACCTGTGAATATCTCTCTCCGCAAAAAAGGCGCACGACACCTGTCCTCAGCATTTTTTCCGGAGAAAGCATATCACAGGGTTCATTTAAACGGCCGCCAGCGCTCGGAAAGCCATCGTCCCCATTCCTGAAAGTGGAACATGGAACCTTGCTTCAGATCCTTGCGCTTGCCAAATATATAGCCGATAAATACCACTAATGCAAAGAACAGCATATCCCAAAAACCGGATAATAAGTAAATCAGTCCGCACACAAGCCCGCCGGTCACCCCGGCAATTCTTCCTCTGTGACTCTCCCATATTTCTTTCCAAGGCATTGGGGAAGCTCACCTCTATTCCACGCGGCTCTTGAAGCTTGGTGCCTGAACCACGTTAGCAATATATACGGATACGGATGACACGGGTATTCCTGTTGTATCTTTAACAAAGTCGTGCACCTGCTTCTGCACTTCCGTTGTCAGTGTAGGAATGGATTCTTCACCATCAACCACGGCACGAATCGCAATATCAAGACCCGATTGAGATACCTTGATCCGGGATTTCAAATCCTTGACTCCCCGCACGCGCGAAGCCGCCTTCAGGCAGAGATTCTCGATCGTCTCCACAGAGATTTGGATGTCGCCAAATTCCGTGCGCTGATCGATGGAATTCAGGTTCGAGCGATCGCGCCTTACGGAGATGAAGAAGAAACGGATGCTCAGTAAAAACAAAACCGCAGCTACGATAATTCCAGCCCAGAAAAGGCGTTGTTCCTGAACACTCGTCAATTCATACGGAACAGCGCCACTCAACAGGAGGATGGCAACTACGGATATAACACCGATACTTAAGCTGTAGATAAACAGCAAAAGTCTGTCCATGATTTTGGCCACGATTCAGCACAGCCTCCTTAAAAATTAGATGAAACCCTCGACATTGCTGCCCAGGGCTAGCCTCACACTGTTCTATTTCACGCGTTGAGCCAGATCCAATTCTTCCGTCTTCTCCACGGATTTCATGAAGTGAACATCATGAATATGTACATTGACTTCAATTACCGTAAGCCCTGTCATATTCTCAATCGAACGTTTCACGTTGCGCTGGATTTCTCCGGCTACTTCAGGAAGACGATGGCCATACTCCACGATAACGGATACGTCAACAGCAGCTTCCCGTTGTCCAACTTCCACTTTGACACCCTTGGATAAATTCTTGCGTCCGAGCAGTTCGGCAATGCCGCCTGCAAAGCCTCCGCTCATCCCTGCAACCCCACGTACCTCTACCGTAGCAAGTCCAGCGATAACTTCAATAACTTCCGGTGCAATCTGAATCTCACCGATATCTGTACGTTCAAATTCTGTAGGCAATGTTTCCGCCATTGTCTCAACACACCTTTCGGAATAAGTTAGCGGATGCACCCGAACTGCATAAGGCATGCGCTCTTATTACTCATACTATACCATTTGGCCAAGTTTATGACAAACTTGGCCAAAGGTTTCAAATCTCATTTTCTTCCAAAAATTTAATGTCAAAGTCACCCTTCAAGAAGGTAGGATGGTTCATCAGTTTCTGATGGAACGGGATGGTTGAATAGATCCCTTCAATCTCGAATTCGGCCAAAGCGCGCTTCATCTTCGCGATCGCTTCATCGCGGGTCGGCGCCCATACAATCAGCTTGGCAATCATCGAATCATAATAAGGCGAAATGGTATAACCGGGATATGCCGCACTGTCTACCCGCACGCCAGGACCTCCCGGAGGCAAATAGAACTGAATGGTTCCAGGGGCAGGCATAAAGCCCTTGTCCGGATTCTCGGCATTAATCCGACACTCAATGGACCAGCCATTAATAACGACTTCTTCTTGAGTGAAAGAGAGCGTGTTGCCCTCCGCAACGGAGATCATTTCCTTAATCAGATCAACCCCGGTCACCATCTCGGTCACTGGATGCTCTACTTGAATCCGCGTGTTCATCTCCATGAAGTAGAACTGACCGTCCTGACCGAGCAAAAATTCAAGCGTACCTGCACCGGAATAATTAACGGCCTTCGCGGCGCGAACGGCGGCTTCGCCCATCCGGCTGCGTACCTCTTCACTTAGCACCGGACAAGGAGCTTCCTCAACCAGCTTTTGTCTCCGTCGCTGCACAGAACAGTCACGCTCCCCGAGATGCACGGCGTTGCCATGTTTGTCGGCGATAATTTGAATCTCTACATGCTTCATGCCGGTCAGATATTTTTCCAGATATACGCCTGCATTGCCGAAGGCCTTCTGGGCTTCCTGCTGTGCGTTTGTAATCTGTTTAACCAGCGTTTCTTCATCCTCGGCGATCCGGATACCCTTACCTCCGCCACCTGCAGTAGCTTTGATAATGACGGGATATCCAATATCGCGGGCAAGCATAACGGCTTCATTCAGATCCTCGACCAGTCCGTCGGATCCCGGAATAACCGGAACACCGGCATCCTTCATCGTCTGCTTCGCAACAGCCTTGTCTCCCATACGGTTGATCGCGTCAGCGGAAGGACCGATAAAGGTAATGTTGCAGGATTCACAAATCTCCGCGAAATCCGCGTTTTCGGCCAAAAAGCCGTAACCGGGATGTATGGCGTCACACTCGGTCAGTGTGGCCACGCTCATAATATTGGTAAAATTCAAATAGCTGTCTTTCGATAACGTAGGGCCGATGCAGTAGGCCTCATCCGCCAAGCGAACATGCAGGGATTCCCGGTCCGGCTCCGAATATACGGCAACCGTTGCGATGCCAAGTTCCCGGCAAGCCCGGATGATACGAACGGCAATCTCTCCCCGGTTCGCGATAAGCACTTTTTGAAATCTCATGCAGTAACCTCCTTCGGACTCTTGCGACTCTCGTTCTTGGCGAGTCCCTCCATATTACTCCGGCTTCACCAGAAACAGAGGCTGCCCGAATTCTACAAGTTGACCATTCTGTGCGAGAACCTCAACGATTTCGCCTTTGATCTCTGCTTCCAGTTCATTCATCAGTTTCATGGCCTCAATGATGCAGACCGTCGATTTCTCAGTCACCTTGTCCCCGGGACTGACAAACGGCCCGGCCTCAGGCGATGGGGAACGATAGAAGGTCCCTACCATCGGTGATACGATTTTATGTAATGAGCTGTTACTATCCTCCACTGAATCCTGCTGTGGTGCCGCTGCAGGTGCTTGATTCGCCGTATTCGGCTGTACGATCTGTGGTGCCATCATTTGCTGTGCCGGTATATACGCTTGCGGCGCTGCCTGATAGTTGTTAACAACCTCGGCTGCATTGGGTTTCTTAATGGATAAGCGTGTACCTTCGCTCTCAATTTCCAGTTCATGCACGGAAGTCTGATCCACCAGCTTAATAAGTTCCTTGATTTCGTTTAATTTAAACATTATCGACGTTCACTCCTTCACTTTCTTGGAAGCCCTTGCTTAGGACAGTCAGTCAATAGCTTAGAGTATTATATCACAATCGAGCGAAATAGAAAGAGCCCAAGGCAATCCTTAGACTCTTTCGGTTTATCGTATATCCGTGATTTATGTTGAAATCTGCAGACAAGCTTATGGCGCAACATATTGAACGGTTACTTTATCCGGCGAAACCTTCAATTCCTTCATCACAAGACTCACGATGCCGGCTGCACCTTTAGCATCGAGTTTTTCACTCAGAACGACCACATTATACTTCTCGCTTTCTTCCTTCACAACGGCGTTGCCGTATTGCTGCTGCAGCGCTTCTTCGATGCTGAGAATCACTTCCTCTTTCGCTTCGGCTGCTTTCAGCTGCTCGGTTGCTTGAGCTGTTTGCTCCGGCTTGTTCTCATGATTGTCGATCTTTGTCATTAACTCATCGTATAATTTCATATTTTTTTGTGAGCGGTCCAATTTATAGGACTCCAACTGGGCTGCTGCGGATGTTGCATTGGCCGCCACTTGCTCCAGCACTTCTTCATCCGATTTGTTACCGTTGCTGGTGCTGCTTGTGTCTTTGGATTCCTCGGCTCCCTCTTTGCCTGTGCTGCTAGCGTCTTTGGAATTCTCGGCTCCCTCTTGGGATTCCTTCACTTCCGGCTCTTCCATTTTACCGTCTTCGCCGCTGGCTTTTCCTTGCTCACCTTGTGTTGCTTCTGCAGGATTTTCCGTTCCGGCCGCACCTGTATCGCTCGTACCAGTCCCTTGCTCATTGGCACCGGAATCACCGTCTGTGCCTTCTTCAAGCACTTCGTTCACAACCAGCTCGTCGCCAGTGCCTGCGGTTCCGTTTGCTTCTTGTCCGGCTCCCGGCTTCTGACCGTCCACTTGCGTGCTCTCGGCAACCGGCGGCGCTTTCGTGCCCGAATCGTCGGTGAATAAGTAGTAAGCTGACAGGATGACCATCAAACTAAGCATGGATACTAACCATATGGTTTGTCTTTTGTTATTCATTTGAACGTTTCCTCCTTTGAATGAAAACCTTGGCACGAATGATCGGATCATTCGATTGGCTGCGGTTATTCCTGTTTACGCGGGACAACGGATATACGATAAGACGGGACATTGAGGCCTCGCTGGATCGCATCCACGATCAAGCTCTTTACAACATCATTCTCGGCTCCCTTGGCTACGACGAGCACACCCCGGACTTGAGGCTTGATCTTCTTGGTGACGATTGGGGTTTCTTCCCCGGATGATTCATAGGTGACAATCTGGCCGTCACGCTGATAACTTGTTACATGGCGCTTACCTCCGTTAGCATCGGTTTCCTCCGTCAGCTCCTGGGTATCTTTCATATCACGCTGGACGACCAGCTCTTCTGTAGATTCCACAGTCACCATGACATCGACAGCCCCAACCCCAACAATCTGTTCCAGCATGGTTTTGGTGCGCATTTCAAAATCCTGCTCGATACTTTCGAACTCACCGCCGCCGCTGGTTGAAGTCCCGCTTTGGGGCGTTGAGACCGCCGCAGACTCCGGCGGCGGCTCGCGACCGATATTCTCATGATCCAGCTTCTTCACATTGACGAAGGAGTTGAACAGCATAATCGCGACGCCGATCAGGCCAAGAATGATCAACCATCTGAAGGTTTGCATTTTTCTTGCTCCGCCAGCTCCTCCACCAAGCCATTGCTCCAACCGCTTCAACCAATTTCCCATCATCCTCACCTCCGCTACAGCTTTTTATCCTGCTCCTGCCCTGGCATATATATCGTGATCAGATCCGGCTCTAAATCCCACCGGCGGCTAATGTAATCCCGAACCGGCTCTGCTCTTGCTTCTTCGGCCTTGCTCACTGCTTCTGCATTCTCTTTCACCGCTGCCTTTCCATCTCGTTCCGACTGCATGGATTCAACATTCACCTGCACGGAATCAACGGGTTCTATGCTGATGGGCTCCTTATCATCCCTTTTGTCTACCTCTGCATTCTCCGATTCACCTCCAACCAGCCTTACGTCAACGGAGCGTATCGCAGCGCCTGCATATCCCTTGTCCTGCCCAGCAACTGCAGCCAGCACCACCTTGACCTCCTGGACCGTCTCCCCGGTTTCTGCCGCGATCTCTTCTTTCATCACCCGGGCTAATTCGTTGCCTGCCCACTGAAGGCTCTGACTCTGCTGCGTTTCCTTCAGCTTCTCGGCCTGTGCCAGAATATGCTCCAGCTGAACCTCTTCCGGCAGCCCTTTCTCCTGCCGCTCCAGCTCCATCGCCAATTGATTCTCGGGGGGATCCGTTATCAATGCGATAATCGGGCTAAGCAGCGTAAGCAGAATCAACAGGCTCAAGACTAATCTGGCATATCGTTCAAGCGCCTTGCCGGGCAGTATCAAATCAACGAAGGCTGCAAAGAGAACCACCATGATGACGCTTTTCAACCAACCTCCAAGCCAGTCCATTCGCCATTCCTCCTAAGCATTGGCCGCCTTCTATGTTCTGCCTCACCTCATCATGACGGTAATGTTGCCTGCCGTGAGCAGAATCGTTATGGCCAGGAAGAACATCATACTGACTGCGGCCAAGGCTGTAAAAACATACAGCATCGTCTTCCCGATCGTCTGCAGGCAGGTGCCGATCGGGGTGTCTCCTAACGGCTGCATGACGGCCGCCGCGATGTTATATATCAAGGCAAGCGTCAAGATCTTGATCGCAGGAAATGCGCATAGGAACAAAATAATGATGACCCCTGCCAGCCCGATGGAATTCTTGACGAGTAATGAGGCCGAGATCACGGTATCCGTTGCATCTGCGAACATCTTGCCGACTACCGGGACGAAATTGCCGGTTACATATTTGGCTGCCCGGATCGTCACCCCGTCCGTCACCGAGCTGGTCAGTCCCTGGACGGAGATGACACCCAGGAACACGGTAAGCAGCACGCCCAGAACACCCATCGAAATTCCTCGCAGCAGGTTGCCAAGCTGGGTCAGCTTGTACTTTTCGGATAGCGAACTAACCAGGTGCAGCAGAGCCGAGAAGAACAGAAGCGGGAACACAACCGTGCTGATCAGCGTACCTACCGTATGTACCATGAAGATGACTAGCGGATGAGCCACCGAGACGGTCACCACATTCCCCATCGAAGCCATCAGTGCAAAGAGCAGGGGAAGCATCGCCATCATGAAATCGATCATTTGGGTAATGGCGTCCCGGGCATATCCTATCGCGATGCTGAAGCTGTTAACGGCAATGACCAGGACAACCATGTAACAGATCGTATAGGCAACCCGACTCACGGTGCTTTTCTCAAAGGCCGTCTGCAGATTCTCAAGGATCAGACTCATGATGCTCAGCATCACGATGGTTGCCAGCAGCTTCCCGTTATAGAGCACCTCATGCCACAAATATTTTCCGATGCCTGACATAACCCCTTTGAAGCTAAGACCGTCGCCGCCCGGCAGCAGCATATCCATCAGGGACGGCGTCTTTCCATCCGGGAAGAAACCGCCGTAATCCTTCATGAGCCGGTCCCAGTATTTCTCGACCTGGTCTGTCGGCAGCTGCTGCGTCTGCTGCTCAACCCACTCATCGGCCGGATTTGCCGCGTCAGCCGCACTTATCGTTCCGCAGAACAATCCGGTCATAAACAACATCAGGATCAGTAGACGAAACACGGCCAAGCCTTTTCGAAGTATTACTCCTGTAACCATGTCCCCCCACCTTTTTCAAGCCGGGAGGAGCTTCAGGACCGTCTCGATGATGATCCCGATAATCGGTACAGCGAGCACCAATATGAGCACTTTTCCCGCCAGTTCTATTTTGGATGCGATCGATTCCTGTCCGGCATCTCGTACGATCTGGGCCCCCATCTCCGCGATATAGGCAATTCCGATAATTTTCAGAACGGTCTTTAAATAGATGATCTGGACACCGGAGTTCTCTGCCAAATCTTCCAGCATGGATAAGACATTTCCGATCTTCCCGATCAGGAACAGGAAGATAAGGAGCGAGGTCGCCACTGCGAGAAGAAAGGCAAAGAGCGGCTTCTGTTCCTTGACAACCAAGATCAGCACGGTAGCGATGATGCCCAGTCCTACCACCTGGATAATTTCCATAAAGGTCCACCTACTGGAATAGAAAAATACTTTTGATTTCCTTGAGCAAATCGTCAAGGAGTCTGACGACCATAAACAGCACAACCACAAACCCGATAAGGGTCACCCAATGTGCCATATCCTCTTTCCCCATCTGTTTCAGGACCGTATGGATCATGGCAATGATGATCCCAATGCCGGCAATCTGGAAGATGGCGTTCACTTCAATGTTCATTTCCCCTGGCACCTCGCTAAAAGATCAAAATGACGATCAATGCTCCAATGAGCAGTCCCAGACTTTTGCTCATTTTTTCATATTTGACCTGGTCATCCCTTGCCGCTGCTTCTTCATGCTTGAGCTGTCCCACGGCCAGAGCGATATGTTTGATCTGGTCCTGCCTGTCACTGGTGCCAAGAACGCCGCTTAGCTGCTCCAACACCTCACGCTCGGCACTTTTCATCGATGTTCGTTTCCAGTATTCGCCCAGTGCCTTGCGGATGCTTTCCTGTGCGGATAACCCGTAGTCGGGACTCATGTAAAGCGCGGCTGAGGCAAATAATGATCTGAGCGGTTCACGAAGGGAATCGCCAATTCGCTCCAGCGCATCGGGTAATGGCGTCAAGCCGTAGCTGATCTCCGTTTCCAGCCGTTGAAGCGCGAGAATGAGTTCTCGCAGCTGCCTGGGTCTTGCCGCGAATTGCTGGGCCTGATAAAATCCGGCTAAAGTTCCAGCTCCCAGCACGAGCACAGCCCCGACCAGTTTAAGCATAGGCATCACCGCCCGGTGGACCGGCTGCAGCCGTCTGAAGCGTTCGCTGACCTCCGTCATACAGCTTGTATGATCTGTGGTCGCCCGTT
Organism: Paenibacillus sp. QJM3NY_38; assembly: GCF_056173265.1. Classification (NCBI taxonomy): domain Bacteria; kingdom Bacillati; phylum Bacillota; class Bacilli; order Caryophanales; family Paenibacillaceae; genus Paenibacillus; species Paenibacillus sp. QJM3NY_38. Next base: position 2,449,114 of record NZ_CM149665.1, on the reverse strand, counting down.
CTGTTAAGAACGGCATACATCTCAAACATCCGGTTCTCCAGAAGACCGGCGAGTGCTGGTCGCCCACGCATATCTTGTATGGACGAGCCATGTGCCGTTGCTATGACGCTGATTCCCGCATGCAAGGCTTCAATGACGGCTTCCGCATCCTCCGGCCGACCGATCTCGTCCACAATCAGCACATCCGGGGACATCGAACGGATCATCATCATCATCCCTTCAGCTTTCGGACAGCCATCGAGCACATCCGTACGCGGACCTACGTCGAAACCAGGGACTCCGCGCAGACAACCGGCAATTTCAGAACGTTCGTCAATGATGCCTACCTTCATTCCCGGCCAATGCACGGCCGATTTCCCCCATTTTCCGTAACTGATCTGCCTCGCCAGATCCCGAAGCAGCGTGGTCTTGCCTTGCTGGGGCGGGGATAAGATCAGCGAGTGCATTACCCTTTTCCGTTTCCGGTCGAGTAAATGCGGGATGATGTCATCCGCCGCGCCCTGAACTTCCTTGGCAATCCGGACATTAAATCCGCTAATATCCCGAATGTGTTCAACCTTACCACCGCTGAGCACCGTCCGGCCGGTAAGCCCGACCCGATGACCCCCAGGTATCGTGATAAACCCTTTTCGCAATTCCTCTTCCATGGTGTAGAGGGAATGGTTACTGATTAGATCCAGCAACCTATGGGTATCTTCACGCGTTGGCTTATACGCTTCATCAGGCCGCAAAGTGAGCCCGCCGCGCCGGTCCAGAAAATGATGCTTGCCCGCCGAATTAATCTCCAGCGGACGTTCCTCCCGGATACGTACCTCCTCCACATGATCGAGAAGCTCTTTCGACAGGTTCAGCAGCATCCGTTTTACGGTCTCGGGAAACAGGTCTAACCAGTTCAATGTCATATCGATTTCCCCCAGGTTGTCCTTTTTGATCATCTTCTAATAAGAGAACTTCATATCCCATGTGTATGCTTGTACCTGAAAAATATGCAGCGAATCTATCATTTTTTTAAAACGCCGTATAAGAGACAGGAAACGCCGCACAAAATCCAGCCGATCTTCCCCCACGACAATTTATCCGCCATTCCCACGAGTCCGATCGTTGTTGTCAGAATCAAGATCAGCGGGCCCATAAAAGCCAGAGCGGAATTCACGGCCAGCGCTTTATCGACCTGGTTCAGGCGCAGCATGATGATGGCCGCCACAATCTCGAGACTGCCGGAGAAAAAACGAAGCGTGGCCATACTAGCGACAAACTTGTCCAACATGCTCTATATCCTCCTTCTTCCTTGTTCACAAGTGTGATGTTTAAAAATATGCGAGGCACTCTCGTTTTATCTCTATTTTTTCAATTTCATAGAAGCGAACTTTGAATCTTTCGGACAACGCAAAAAATCCCGGTCGATATGGACCGGGATTAACTCTATTTAATATCGATATGATTGCATAAATTATTCCATTAAAAAACAGGTTATCGACGCACCTGCGGTCCGCCAACGGAAGCCTGCTGATCTGTATCCAGTCCGTACGCGGTATGAAGCGCTTGTACGACACCTTCCAGATTGGTTCCTTCAATGACACAGGATACTTTGATCTCGGAGGTGCTGACCATCTTGATGCTGACCCCTTGCCGGGAGATGACATCAAACATTTGCGCCGCCACACCCGGATGGCTGACCATTCCGGCACCAACAATCGATACTTTCACCAGATGATCTTCCGAGGTAACGTCACGATACGGAATCTTGCCGCGGATTTGTTCGATAACCGACAACGCACGCTCCCGATCGGCCAAGGAAACGGTAAAGGAAAAGTCTGCTTCGCCGTTCTGGACACCGCTCTGTACGATAATATCAACATCAATCGCTTCTTTCGCAAGCTCACCGAACACTTGAGCCAAAACGCCCGGCGTATCGGAAACGCCCAGAATACTGATTCTTGCCACATTCTTGTCAAATGCAATTCCGCTGACAACCACACCTTGTTCCATGCTTGCTTCCTCCTTAACAACCGTACCCTCGTTATGATTAAAGCTGGATCTGACGACAAGCTTCACTTGATTATGCTTCGCATACTCAACCGCGCGCGGGTGAAGAACAGCTGCACCAAGATTGGCTAGCTCCAGCATCTCGTCATAGGAAATCTCCTTCAACTTCCGCGCACATTTGACAACCCGCGGATCTGTAGAATAAATCCCGTCCACATCCGTATATATTTCACATACATCCGCTTGAATGGCAGCCGCAAGAGCAACCGCCGTGGTATCTGATCCCCCGCGTCCAAGCGTTGTAATCTCTCTGTCTTTCGACATTCCCTGGAATCCCGCTACAATGACGACATTCCCTTCATCAAGCGCTTTAAACACGCGTTCAGGCATAATATCTGTGATACGGGCTTTGCCATGCACCGCTTCCGTACGGAACCCCGCCTGCCAGCCGGTAAGAGACTTTGCCTTGCGTCCGAGACCGTGAATCGCCATGGATAGCAGCGATATGGATATCTGCTCTCCCGTGGTCATCAGCATATCCATTTCCCGTGCCGGTGGATTCTCGTTCAACAGCTTTGCCTGGTCAATCAAATCGTCTGTTGTATCCCCCATAGCAGACACCACGACTACACATTGGTGACCTTCATCTTGTTTCTCTACAATTCTTCTGGCAACACGCTTCATACGTTCTGTATCCCCTACAGAGCTGCCTCCGAATTTCATGACGTACAGTGACAATGCTTCTTTCACTCCCCACTAATATCAGTATGTAACAGCATTCAGATGGTTTCTCACTTTAAAACAGTATAATACGAAAGTGAGTCATCCCGTCAAGGCTTTTCAAGGCAAAAAGGACTCAGGTTTATCGCACCGGCTTTCGCCATCGCAAAAAGACTCCCGTACATACGTACAGGAGTCCTTGTTATTTAGAAGATATTGGCACCCGTCAATCGTTGAAGGGTCCCGTCTTAAAGCCTACTTATGCACGGGAGATGTATTTACCTTCGCGTGTATCGATCAGAAGCACATCGTCTTCGTTAATGAACAGCGGTACTTGTACATTCAGGCCGGTTTCCACTTTCGCATTCTTCGTTGCGCCCGTTGCCGTGTTGCCTTTGATTCCAGGCTCGGTTTCAACGACCTTCAGCTCCACGCTGTTAGGCAGGTTGATCCCGAGGATCTCGCCTTGGTAGCTGATGATGTTAACGTTCATGTTCTCTCTCAGGAAGTTAAGCTCCCACTCCAGCTGCTCACTGGTCAAGCTGAATTGATCGTAAGTTTCGTTGTCCATGAAGACATGCTCTTGACCGCTGGCATAGAGATACTGAACACCACGGTTGTCGATGATGGCGCGGCCAATCGTTTCGCCTGCACGGAACGTCTTCTCAACGGTGTTGCCGTTGCGAAGGTTTTTCAATTTGGAACGAACGAAAGCTGCGCCTTTACCAGGTTTAACGTGCTGAAAATCCAAAACGGTGAATATATCGCCATCTACTTCTACGGTCAAACCTGTCTTAAAATCGTTTACTGAAATCACTAAGATTCCCTCCTAAGGATGCGGTCTAATTAATATATTACACAATTTTCCTAAAGTGCAAGTTCAAAAAGCTAGCTTTTTGAACAGTCTCCTAAAGCACAGTGTAGTCTTTGGACGAGCTTGTTAGTATATGAATACCCGATTCCGTAATCACGATATCATCTTCAATACGGACACCGCCAAGCCCAGGCAAGTATATGCCCGGCTCCACCGTTACCACCATGCCCGGCTGCAGCACATCATCACTCAGCTTGGACAGTCTTGGAGATTCGTGAACCTCCATACCCAATCCATGTCCGGTGCTGTGACCAAAGTATTCCCCGTATCCATAACGGGTAATAATATCACGGGTTAAGGCGTCCGCCTCGCGTCCTGTCATGCCAGGTTTAATATGATCCAGTGCATGAAGCTGCGCTTCCAGCACGATATCATAGATCTCCTTCAGCTTAGGATCAGGACTTCCGAGCGCAACGGTTCTGGTGAGATCGGAGCAGTATCCGTCAAGCAGCGCACCGAAATCAAACGTAACGAATTCGTTCCCTTGAATCACTCGCTCGCTGGCAACGCCGTGCGGAAGAGCCGAACGCTCGCCGGAAGCGACAATGGTATCAAAGGAAGACGCGGTTGCGCCATGCTTGCGCATGAACATTTCCATCTCCAGATCGATTTCACGCTCCGTTTTGCCGGCAGCCAGAATCGTCAGCACATGGCTGAACGTCTGATCAGCCAAATCGGCAGCCCGCTGCATAATGCTCAATTCTTCCGCATCCTTGAATATGCGCAGATCCTCTACAAGACCTGAAACCGGCACCAGGCTAATTGGCGCGAGCTGTTCCGAATAGGTCGAAAATACGCCGTATGTAACATGGTCCTGTTCAAATCCAAGCGATGTTATTCCCTCGGAAGATAGCAATTCCTTGACCGTCTCCATAACCTTCGGTCCATGCTCAACCACTTGAAAGCCGACGGCTTGCTGTGGAGCTTGAGTCATATAGCGGAAATCAGTCAACAGATAGGCATGATCCCGGGTAATCAGCACGTAGCCGGCAGACCCGGTAAAGCCTGTCAAATATCTGCGGTTGATCGGGCTTGCCACCAGCATGGCCGTTAAGCCTTTAGTCTGAAGTTTCTCTCGCAGTTTAACCACTCGTTTGTTACTCATTCTAACCTCTCCTCTCACCCATGTCCAAGCCGGCTCAAGAAAAACATCTTCGACGTATTTCTAAGCAGCCAGTTACGGTTAGCTGTAATTCATCTGATAACAAAAAGCAACCTCTCCGTTAAAGCTTTCTAATATCTGATCGGATTAGCTATCCTTCTTGGTCGTTCAGGACTTGCAAAAGGGCCGACAAGCCCAGTGTGTAACTCGCTGCGCCAAAACCCGCGATTTGTCCGACAGCAACAGGTGCGATGACGGAGGTATGACGAAATTCCTCCCTGGCATGAATGTTCGATAGGTGAACTTCCACTGTCGGAACACGGGCAGAACTGATGGCATCACGTACAGCATAGCTGTAGTGAGTCAGTGCTCCCGGGTTAAGAAGTATGCCGTCCGCCTGTCCAATAGCTTCATGAATACGGTCGATGATAGCACCCTCATGATTGGACTGATAGAAGGTAATACCGATACCGGCGAGATCCGCCTGTTTACGCAAATTATCTTCGATCGCCTGCAGGCTGAGTGAACCATAAATGCCCGGTTCACGGAAGCCGAGCAGGTTTAAGTTCGGTCCGTTTATCACCCATATGGATTTCATAGGGCTTCCCACCTTTTCGTCAAATAACCAAAAGCTATTTTACCATAGGCGGGATAGGGTTGAGAAGTTTTTCTTAGCTAGCCCGTCACCTTCTTCGGTTCGCGCAGTTTCTCATCGGTGAATTCCTGCGCAGTCGTATAACCGATAAATAGTCCCCATAATATAAAAATACAAACCTCTGAGATGTTTGTATCCCAAGGCAGCTTCTTCACCGGGTCCGTCAGCCGAAGCCATGGATTGAGCGCGACAAACAGCACCGCCCACCATACGATTCCGTATGCTATCCCGGGCCATGGGCCCCTCAGCTTCCTGAACAAGGTGACATAGATGAGGGAAGCGATGACGGAAAACGCGATAAAGGACAGCCAACCGGCAATTTGGCCAGCTGTCGTCGCGAGGAACTCATGCTTGAAGAACGGCTCCAGCAAAAAGCCTGGCAGCACCTTCGTGAATTTTAGCCAGTAAAATATCCAATGCACGGCCCCCCAGATCAGGCCCGCATAATAGCCCAGCTCCAGGGCAAACGTAAACGGATTGGTGACCTGGTTCTGCTTGCGAAATTGATGTTCATGCATCTATTGATTCTCCTCTTTTTCAGTTATCGAATGCCCGCTGTTACTTCATTTCATCTCTGAAGGTAGTATGCTCCGCTTCCCCTGCCCTAATCCAACTAGAAATTACTTTCAAAATTCGATACAATAGTTCATAGAACGAAAAACATGTCAGGGAGGGTGAACTGGTTGTCCGATAAGTCAACCCCGATCAGCTATGGAGGCCAAGCTGTAATCGAAGGCGTTATGTTCGGCGGCAAACATGTGAATGTGACGGCCGTGCGGCGTAAAAATAACGAAATCAAGTTTCTCGAGGTGCCTCGCGAAGACAAGGCTTGGGTTCGAAAGCTGCGGAAGATTCCGCTTCTTCGCGGCATCGTCAGTCTCATAGATTCTACAATTAAAGGTTCCAAACATTTGAATTACTCTGCGGATGCTTATGCTGACGATACCCTGGAGCCGGAAGAACGTGAGAAACAGAAGGAGAAAGAAGACTCAGGCTGGAGTCTAAGCATGATCATCGGTGTGGCCGCCGTCAGCGTGCTTTCCTTCATATTCGGTAAGCTTCTGTTTACACTCGTTCCTGTTTTTGTAGAGGATTTCTTTTTTGGCGATACATTTGATCACTATATTGTGCATAACCTGATTGAAGGCGTCATTAAATTAATACTGCTGCTCGTGTATTTATGGGCAATCTCCCAGACACCTGTCATTAAAAGACTGTTCCAGTATCACGGTGCCGAACACAAAGTCATCAGCGCATTTGAAGCCGGTGAAGAGCTGACGGTGAAGAATGTTCAGAAATATACGCGACTGCATTATCGCTGCGGCAGCAGCTTCATGATGCTGACCATTGTTCTCGGCGTTGTTGTCTACTCGGTGGTGCCATGGGATACCATGACGCAGCGGGTCATTCAAAGAATCGCGCTTCTTCCGATCGTGCTTGGCGTTTCCTTTGAGTTCCTGAAACTTACCAATGCCATGCGAGACATGCCGGTACTCCGTTTCCTCGGATATCCCGGCCTGTGGCTGCAGCTTTTAACGACGAAGGAACCTACTGATGATCAAGTTGAAGTATCCATCGCATCCTTTAACAGAATGCGTGAGTTAGATGCTCAATACGAGAATGTTACAGTTCACCAATCTGTGACAGGAAGTGTGCTGGATCCCGCGAAAGGGTGATAATCCATGAGAAGGCATGCGATCATTTTTTGGACGGCGATCACGTTAGCCGCCATAGGGCTACTGGTATTCCTGTTAGACCCTGGATCAAGAATGAATATTATGATTCCACTCATTATTGTAGCTGTCGTGTATGTGCTCTATAAGTTCCCGCCTCGTCGTTTTAACAAGCGGCCTAAGGTGAAGCCTTCCAAGCGAACGGCGGCTAAGCTGGCGGCTAAACATAGCACCGCACGGAAGAGCAATCCAGCTGCAAAACGTAAACAGTACCCGTTTCAGGTTATCGATGGGCAAAAAGGAAAACCCGACCCATCCGATGATGTTCCTAAATATCATTAAGAAGAAAACCGTCCAACCGTGCAAAATCATGCCGGCCGGACGGTTTTTTAATGTTCGGATTTCCAGCGGGCGAAAAACATCGTACCCGCAGTTAACCCCGAATTGTATAAATTCTCGCTTTCCTCCTTGGTCAGATTAAAATGAGTGGTACCAATGCCAAGCGTCGGAATTTTAATCGTTCGATTGCGATTTTGCTGTTCAATATAACGTTCATCGTGAGCGGAAAGCATCGTCTCAAACATGGCGGTTAACATGCCGATCGGGCCATCAATCAAATGGGGCAAGTTACTATTCTTCCCGACCATCTGGAAGCCAAGCACTGGCAGCGGCTTAGGTCCCCCCTTCGACTCGCGATCAAAGAGCCATAACGGAAAGTTGCTGAGCAGTCCCCCATCCACAATGTATACAAATTGTTCGCCGAACGACTTGCCTTTAGCGGCCCTGCCCAATAAGCGAAGAATGACGGGATCGAAAAAATACGGAATGCTGCAGCTCATGCGCACAGCCTTGGCCACAGGAAATGTTGCAGGGTTTATGCCATATTGGCGAAGGTCGTCCGGAAGTACCAGCAGCCTTCCATTCGTAATGTCCGAAGCCACAATATACAGCTTGCCTGCCGGGATGTCCGAAAACGTAAATATCCCTTTGGCAAGCAGGATTTCCCGAATCCAGTTCTCCAGGGCTTCTCCGGAATACAGCCCCTTCTTAATCAACACCCGCAAGGCGGGACCGATAAACTTCGTATTAAAGATCGGTGCTCGCTGGAGAAACGAATGAAAGGGCGTCTCCTCAATAATGCGCTTGATCTCGTCTGCCCGGTAGCCTGCTGCCAGCACGGATGCCACGATCGAACCGGAGGACGTTCCGGCAACACGGCTGAATTCCATGCCGGCATTCTCCGCCGCCTTGACAGCCCCGGCAAGCGAGATCCCCTTAACTCCCCCACCTTCAAATACCGCATTGATTTGCATATAAAATCCCCCGCCTCACATGGTCTAATGACTATGTATGAGCGCGGGGGATGTTTCATACCTATGGGACGTGCCGATTTATCTATAATATGATTGCAATTGATCTTTAATGCCTAACGGATTACTTAAAATATTCTCTGCTCTAAAGAAAATGCTGCCTTTAACCTCGGCATAATTCTGATTGTACTTCAATTGATTGATGATCTCCGATGCGCTCTGCCAACCGATTTCGCTGGTTCCCAGTTTGTATGGAGCGTGACCGATCAGGAGATCTACGCCGGTTCCTTGTACTTCGCTGGCCCACCAGTCCACCAGCTTATCATAGTCGGCGGCCGGATTACTCATGCTCCAATAGATTTGCGGAGCCACGTAATCGATCCAGCCGTTCTGGATCCAGGCCCGCACATCAGCATACATGCTGTCATAAGCCGTCACGCCGGCTTTCGTATCCGATCCCGTCTTGTCCACGGACTGGTTACGCCATACGCCGAAAGGACTGATTCCGTATTCAACGTCCGGTTTCACACGGTGAATGCTCTCACCGAGCGATTGCACAAATGCATTGATGTTTCCGCGACGCCAATCTGCAAGGTTTGCATAAGCGCCTTGATTGTATTGGCGGTATGCCGCATCATCTTTGAAGACCGTATTCGATGGGTAGAAGTAATCATCCAGATGAATACCGTCAATATCGTATCCGTCCACGACCTCCATTATGGTATCGATGATATGCTGCCGAGCTTCCGGGATCCCAGGATTGATGTACAGCTGCTTGCCGGTGTTCACGATCCAATCCGGGTGGCTGAGCGCAACGTGGGATGGATCGAGCGATGCTGTCAAAATATCGGTGTTGGCCCGGAAAGGATTAAACCATGCGTGGAACTCCATATTCCGTTTATGCGTTTCCTCAACCATGAAAGCTACCGGATCATACCCCGGATCTGCTCCTTGAATCCCTGTCAGCACCTTGGACCATGGCACCATAGTGGATGGATACAATGCATCGCCAGCCGGACGTACCTGCACGTACACGGTATTGATGCCAACTTCCTGGAGCGAATCCAGCAAGGCGATGTAAGATGCCTTTTGCTGCTCTGCGCTGGTCTTTGTTTTCGGCCAATCCAGATTGAACACCGTGGATATCCAAGCGCCTCTGACTTCATCCCCTGTGGATACCGGTGGTGGAAGAACGACGTCCGTGCCTGTAGTCAGCGAGATACGCTGTGCCGCTTGGTTCCATTCGACCTGCACACCCAGGTTCTCGCTGACAAACCGCAGCGGAACCATAACCCGGCCGCTCTTAATTTCAACCGATGCATCAAGTGCTACGGAGGAGCCGTTCACAAGCGCGGTTTTGCTGCCGGATGTCAATTGCAGATTCGAGCCGTCCAGCCCGATATTTACTGTCTTTAGCTTCTGATTCCAAGCTACCGAAGCGCCCAGGCCTTCACTGATAATCCGCGTAGGAACCATGGTTACATTAACCTTCGGCAATATGTAAGGAGATACGTCACTGTTTAAGGTTACACCGTCCAACTGAATACGGATAGGAGCTGCCTTCGCTTGCGCAGTTGGGACCACCGACGGGAGACACAATAGTAACATGATCAGCACCAACAACCATCTACGAAGCTTCATTTCTATTAATCCTCCGAAAATATGAAATTTGCAGGTAATCTAACTTATTAATATAACACTGGAAATATGACGGTTCAGTTTAAAAAAGCATCTGTCACAAGCGGACAGATGCCACATTACGATTCGTTGACTAATTCGTTATGAACGTCACGCAAATCCTGAAGTCGATTCTCATCGCGCTTGAAATACTCCACAAGCGTCTCAATTCTCGTAATGGAATCCCAGCTTAAATGATGCTCGATTCCCTCAACGTCCCTATAAATATTTTCATCCTGTACACCTATCATCTCAAGGAATTCCTCAAGCAAATGATGACGTTCCATGAGCCGTTTGCCCATTTTTTTGCCTTTGCTGGTCAAAACCAAACCGCGATATTTTTCATAGATCAAATATTCGTCCTTGTCCAGCTTTTGAATCATCTTCGTGACGGATGAGGGGTGAACCTCCAAGCCTTCGGCAATATCCGAAACGCGCGCATATCCTTTTTCGTCGATCAACTTGTAGATGCGCTCCAAATAATCCTCCATGCTAGGTGTCGGCATCTTATTCCCTCTTTTCTATAGTTACATAACCCGTGCAAAATCCTGTTTTACCTGCAATAGTAATGATACATGTTTTGGAGACCGGTTGGCAAGTCCTGGCCCAATCCTATGTCAATAATGACTTATGAATTAAACCAGTCTTCCGCTCGATTTTAAAATTTCAGCCACTCCGGCGTAATGCCTTGCAGCCAAATCGTAATTTTGTACATTTGATCTGTAAAGAGCAGAACCCCCATCAGTATCATCAAGACGCCGCCGACTTTCATCAGCGTGCTTGAATACTTGAGAATCCAGCGGGTTGAGCCGATGAAAAAAGCCAGGATGAAAAAAGGCACTGCAAATCCCAGGGAGTACGAGGTAATCAGCGGGAACCAGGTTCCCGGATCGGAAGCTGCCAGCGCGATGATGGCCGTTAAAATCGGGCCGACGCATGGCGACCAGCCTGCAGCAAACCCGATGCCAAACAGAAATGTTCCTATGTATCCGGTCGGTTTGGATTTAAAATTGAATTTCCGGTCCTTCATTAAAAACTTAGGCTGGAAAATGCCAATGAGCATAAGTCCCATCACGATGATCAGCAGCGCAGACAGCTGACGGATCAAGTCTTGATATTCCGTGAAGAACTCCCCGAATAGGCCTGCCCCCCAACCGAGGGTGTAATAAACAGCAGAAAACCCAAGGATGAACGCAAGTGTATGCGTCATGGTCCGGAAACGGACCTCCTTGCGGTTCTGTTCGTTCTTCAAGTCATTAACCGACATGCCTGTAATAATCGATAAGTAGGACGGGTACAGCGGTAAACAGCATGGAGATATAAAAGAAGCAAAACCGGCAGCAAATGCGATGCCGATATTAATATCAGCCATTTTATTTCAGAACCCCCTTATGTCGTAAAGCCCTTTTTGCCGACAAGCGTAATGATAAGCAGGCTGATCAGCAGCAGCACGATGGTCGCGCCGGGTGCCAGATTAAATACGCCCGCAAGCATCAATCCCCCGATAACGGCAATTTCGGAGATGATGACCGATAATACGATAGAGCCTCGGAAGCTTCTTGCCAGCAGTAAACTGATCGCTACCGGAATCACCAACAATGCGGATACCAGAAGCGCGCCCACAATTTTGATGGCAGTGCTTACGACAAGGGCCGTCAGTACCGTAATGATCATGTTCATCCATTTGACAGGCAGGCCGCTGACACTGGCGGCATCCTCCTCGAAGCTGAGCAGGAAGAACTCCTTGAAGAACATCACCACAACCGCAATGACAACGATGGTTACACCGCCCACCATATAAATATCCGTGGAATCCAGCGTGTAGATACTGCCGAACAGATAACTCATAACATCCGTATTATAGCCCATTCCCAGGGTAAAAAACAGCGAGGCAAGCGCAACGCCGCCAGACATAATAATGGCGATTGACAGCTCGGCATAACTTTTATATGCCTTTCGCAGCTTCTCAATCGCAAATGACGCCAGCACCGCGAACACAAGTCCAGCGGCAAGCGGATATACTTCGATCAGGAATCCGAGCGCTACACCCGCAATCGTAACGTGTGACAACGTATCGCCGATCATGGACAGCCTGCGCAGCACGAGGAATATCCCGATAAGCGGGGCTGTAATGCCGATCAGAATCCCTCCGATCAGCGCCCGCTGAAAAAAATCGCTAAACAAAATATCAAGCAATGATAACGTCCCCTTCTCCTGCTTCAAAAAGCTTGTTTCTATACATTAGACGAGCGAATGCTGCAAATCCACTTCCGCGCAGTTTTCGATTTCATGAGAATGCCTTACAAAAAACTGAATTTTTCCGTTCTGCGATACCGGCGATTCTCCCAGATAGTCTTTGACCATGTCCAAATCATGGGTGACCATCAAAAACGTCATGTGATGATGGGCATGCATATGGGTAATCAGTTCAAAGAATCCGGCCTGGGTCTCGGCATCAATGCCGATCGTAGGCTCGTCCAGTATGAGCAGATCCGGGCGATTGATGAGCGCCCGAGCGAGAAACACGCGCTGCTGCTGTCCCCCGGACAGGGCCCCGATCCGCTTATCGGCAATATCCTGAATGCGCATCACTTCCAGCGCGTCCTCACATTTCTGGTGGTCCAGGCGGTTCAAACGGCGAAACATTTTCTTCCGATTATATAGCCCGGACATGACAACTTCACGCACAGTGGCCGGGAACAGCGGATTAAACGAATTTTTCTGCGGAACGTACCCGATTCGCTCCCAGTCCTGAAACTTGCGGATCGGCTGACCGAACAGTTCGATAGACCCTTCGGCGGCAGGCAGCAATCCAACGATCATGCGGAGCAGCGTCGTTTTCCCAGCTCCATTCGACCCGACAATACCTACGAAGTCCCGTTCTTTTATGGTGAAATTGAGATCCTTGATCACCTGTTGCTCGCGGTAATGAAAGGATACATCCTTGATTTGTACAATAGGTTGGTGGCAATCCTGTGCTGCCGGCTCCATAACCAGGCCGCCTTTCTCTCTGTAGTCTTTCTATCTAATATATGAACTTCATAAACATTCATAACACGAAAGAAGAGGGGGATATGCTCCCCCATCTTCCTTATTGTAAAGCCTTCGTTAGATTTTGCAAATTTTTCTCCATCAGCGTGAAATAATTCTCGCCGCCGCTCACCTGCTCCTTAGTCAGTCCCTCCACCGGATTCAATACCAAGGTTTCCACGCCTGCTTCATTTGCCAGCGTTTTGGCAAGTTTATCCGACACGAGCTCTTCGAAGAAAATATATTTAACTTCCTTCTCTTTCACCGTCTGGGTGAGGTTCACAATATCCTGCGCTCTGGGCTCCGCGTCCGGTGAGAGTCCCATAATCGCATGCTGCGTCAAGCCATAATCCCGGCACAGATAACCAAACGCTTGGTGGGATACGACAATGTCTTTCTTCGGCATTTTGGACAACTCGCTTGTGAAATCGTTATCCAGTTTGACCAGCTTCTCTTTCAAGGCTTCAAAGCGCTGTTCGTAACCGTCCTTATGTTCAGGATCCACCTCGACAAGGCTGTTCTTGATATTCTCTGCCATGATCAGAGCCGATTTCGGGCTTACCCATGTATGCGGGTCCGTATGATGAGTGTCGGTGCTAGTCTCGGCGGGCTCTTCTGCGTGGTCATGGCCCGCATGATCTTCTTCGGCACCTTCTTCATGGCTGTGATCATGCTCTGCTTCCGCGCCTTCCTCGTGGCTGTGATCGTGCTCTGCTTCGGCACCTTCTTCATGGCTGTGATCATGTTCCTCTTCGTGGGCTGCTTCCCCGTGTCCATGACCATCGTCTCCCACAGCATCAATCAGCTGGATGCCGTGACTGACTTCAACCGGCTTGACTTGCGTGTCTTTATCAAGTCCCTTCAAAAATCCCGGTACCCAGCCTTCCAGCCCGGCACCGTTATAGAGAAACAGCTGGGCCTTGGAAGTATTCACGATATCCTGACTGCGCGGTGTCCAATCATGCGGCTCCACGCCCGTTGGCAGAAGATTTACGACATTGGCGTCATCCCCGCCAATCTCCTTCGTAAATTCATATATTGGATAAAAGGTCGTAATGACGTTTACCTTGCCCTCAACAATGCCGCCGCCGGATTTACTTCCGCATCCCGACAGGATAAGTACCGCCAATAAGATAGAGGTTACACTCCAGGTCCAACCGTTAAGTTTGTTCTCTCTCTTTCTCTTGTTCATGTTCATCTCCCCATATCCGCTCCGTTCAATTAATCGTAATCATTACTAACAAGATTATAAGAGCAGGCAAACCCGTTGTCAACCAAATCGTAAAACTTACTATTATTTTTCAATAGAGATGTCATATCCTCCGTATTAAAGGAAAAAATAACGGCGTACCCCTTAACAGGGTACACCGTCTATCGCGACTTAATTCAATGAAAGAGCATTTTATTTGACAACTGCGCCGTTAGGCATGCCGTCCGGTACGGTTGCAAGCGTCAGCTGATCGCCGTGGGAGGCGGCCAGAATCATGCCTTGCGACATTTCGCCTCTAAGCTTCACCGGTTTCAGGTTCGTTACGCAAATCACTTTGCGTCCAACCAATTCCTCCGGCGTGTAAAACTTCGCTATGCCGGATACCACTTGCCGCTGCTCGAATCCGAGGTCTAGCTGCAGCTTAAGCAGCTTGTCCGCTTTCTTCACCGGCTCGGCTGCAATCACCTGCGCTACGCGCAGCTCGACCTTGGCAAAATCTTCAATGCCGATTTCCTCTTTAAGCTCTACAGGCTCCGCCGTGCTCTCGGCGGACGAATTTGCTGCCGAGGTCGAAGTCTCTTTCTGAGTGGCCTTCGTACCGCCTGTCATCGCCTCGGCGATGTATGCCACTTCCTGCTCTGTATCCAGGCGTGGGAATATCGGCTCGCCCTTTTGAAGCTTCGATCCAGCCGGTATAGCTCCGAACTGTCGTCCGCTCTCCCAAGTCGTCCATTCGCCTTCCGCCAGGCCAAGCTGATCCCACATTTTCTTCGGTGTACGGGTCAGGAACGGCTGAAGCAGAATTGATGCTACGCGGAGCGTCTCCACCAAGTGACTCATGACGGATGCCAGCTCATTCCGTTTGTTCTCGTCTTTGGCCAACGTCCAAGGCTGGGTCTCATCAATATATTTGTTGCTGCGGCTGACAAACTGACTGATGGCCGTTAGTGCAACGGAAAATTCCATATTTTCCATAGCGGTTTCGACTTTCTCATAAACCGACTTGGCCGCTTCCTCGATCGCTGCATCAAACGGCGTTACGCCGGCGGAGAAAGCCGGAACCACTCCGTCAAAATATTTATCGACCATGGCCACGGTACGGTTCAACAAGTTACCTAAGTCATTGGCCAGGTCGGAGTTCACCCGTTCCACGAAGCTTTCCGGCGTAAAGGTGCCGTCCGCTCCGAATGGAACTTCACGCAGCAGGTAATAACGAAGCGCATCAAGACCATACCGGTCAATCATCGTCACCGGATCGACCACATTCCCCTTGGACTTGGACATTTTCCCGTCCTTCATCAGCAGCCAGCCATGGGCAAACACCTTTTTCGGAAGCGGAACATCGAGCGCCATCAGAATGATCGGCCAATAGATCGTATGGAAACGAACGATCTCCTTACTCATCAGGTGTACGTCGGCCGGCCAGTATTTGTCATACAGGTTGGTGTCCTCTGTACCGTAACCGAGTGCCGTTATATAGTTCAGAAGGGCGTCAATCCACACATAGATCACATGTTTCGGATCGCTCTTCACTTTCACGCCCCACTCATAGGTCGTACGGGACACAGCCAGATCCTCAAGTCCCGGCTTAATGAAGTTGTTGATCATCTCATTCTTGCGAGATACCGGCTGAATGAAATCCGGATTCTCCTCGTAATACTGGAGCAGGCGGTCCACATATTTGCTCATGCGGAAGAAGTAGCTCTCTTCCTTGACAAGCTCAACAGGTCGCCCACAGTCCGGACAGTTGCCGTTTACCAGCTGACGCTCCAGGAAGAACGACTCACAAGGTGTACAGTACCAGCCTTCGTATTCACCCTTGTAGATGTCATCCTGCTTCAGCAGACGCTCAAATACCTCCTGTACAACCGTGGTATGGCGCTGCTCCGTGGTGCGAATGAAATCTTCGTTCGATATGTCCAGCTTCTTCCACAGGTCCTTGATGCCGGCCACGATATCGTCGACGAACTGCTGCGGGGTTTTTCCAGCCTCCGCCGCTTTGCGTTCGATCTTCTGTCCGTGCTCATCGGTCCCCGTCAAATAACGGACATCGTATCCGCGAAGCCGTTTGTAGCGGGCCATCGCGTCGCCAGCCACCGTAGTATAAGCATGGCCGATATGCAGCTTATCACTTGGATAATAGATTGGCGTTGTAATATAAAACGTCTTTTTGTCTGCCATAGTAACCTTCCTTTACCGTGAAATGGATTGTTTGTATCAGGCAATCTCTTTACGAAAACAGCAGTAAACAGCAAAAAACCCCCGCCCCCATGGGACGAGAGTTATTCTCACGCGTTACCACCCAAATTCCCTGTCCCCTTACGGGTAACAGGCTCATCTGCCGTCATCCGGCCGTCCATTAACGCTGGCTCACGCCGCTCCTTTACGGCAGCCTTTCTACCCGGACTGCAGCGCTCAAAAGCGGATCCTCCAAGACCATTTTCCGAAATTCGCCAAGACCGGTTTCCAGCTGCTCCGGCTCTCTGTTCAAGGCAAGCTTTCCGTACTTATCTCTTCCTCGGATATATCTATAATTTCTTACATTTTAATCAAACGGGCTGCGGCGTGTCAAGGTGAGCCGCGGTCCGTAGAATGGCTATGACCAATAAGACAGGATGCATTCCGTTTCGTATCCGCTAGGATACCCCAAAAAACGCTATTTCTCTGTTAATGAAGACGACATCTTATCCTTGCGCGGCGGAACCATATCAATGCCGCCTGGATGAAACGGATGGCATCTTGCTATTCGCTTGGCCGCCAGCCAGGAGCCCTTGAGCGCGCCGTGCACCTCAATCGCTTCAAGAGCATAGGCCGAGCAGGTTGGATAGAATCGGCAAGTCGCCGGTTTCAACGGAGAGATGAATTTCCGATAGAAGTGTATCGGCACCTTCACCACCCTGCGCGCTGTGCTCATGCCCGGCTATCCCGTTTTCCTGCACTGGCTGGTGAAGTTTCATTATCCGCATTGTCCTTGCCGCAGTCCCGGCAGTAGCCGAACACTTCGAATTTATGCTGAACCACCTGGAAATCATCCGGCGCATCGGTCAGCTGCATCGGGCAAAACGTAATCGGGTACGTCTTCTGGCACTGCAAGCAGATCATGTGATGATGATGATGCTCTTCGCTGCAGCGTCCTCGAAACTTGATGCCTTCCTCGAACACAACCTGCTCCAATACGCCAAGCTCGTACAATACCCTAAGATTCCGATAGACCGTATCGAAGCTCAAACCGCTGTACTTCCGGCCCATATATTCGTACACATCCTTGGCCGTTAAATAGCCAGGATGTTCCCCAAACAATTTGGCAAGTGTCTTGCGCTGATCAGTAATGCGCAGCCCATGTTCCGCCATGGCGTCGATGATCTGTTCCGTCGTAAGCATACGGAGGTAACCTCCTCTACTTGAGAATACTCTCTTCTTATAATGCCTGAAAAATAAGATAGCGTCAATGAAAGCGGTTGTGTGTAGGCTAAACGCCTGTAAGGTACTTCACCTATGGAAGGCAAAAGCCTGGGAAAGACGTGATCCCTGGGCAAGAACCAACAAAAAGGACAGCCCTAGCCATGTTCTGGCTAAGAAGCTGTCCCATTGCAATACATGATGAATGGATTAGTTCTTTAATTGCGGAAGCGGCTGGAGCAGGATGTTGACTGGCAGACTGCTTCCCGGTGCCGCCGTAAACAGGATTTCCACGGTCTGCTCGTAATTCCCCGTACGATAGAGAACGGCAGCTTCATTCGGCGCAGATACGGCGCCTCCGCTTGTATTCGGCGTCTGAATGATATTTCCGTTCACCATCATCGCACCCATGTACTTGCCTCCGCGCGGATTCAGCGTGATCAGCGTATTGGGTGCTACGCGGTGCAGCTTGATTTTGTACAGTACACCGAAGTTCCCGGCATTGGATTGATATGAACCGTTAATGCCGTCATACCCTTCCAGATTCGGATCGTTTGTCTTGTCGCCGAGCGCGAGCCGGGTAGGCGTGTCGCCAACCAAGTCATAGGATTCAATGATCCGTGTCGAGTCCGGATACGTTCCCCGGTTATGAACGCCATCGCTCGGATGGAGCTTCAGGTAAGGCAGCTTTTGAATCGGATCCTTGGCTTCATCAATCATGATGACATCATATCGGATCGGCGAGTCCGAATAGAGATCAGCAAACATGGAGAGCACCTGCTGATTCTTCAAGGTTTGCGCGCTCAAGTCTTGCAAAATGATCCGGCTTTCCCCAGGGGCGAGCGAGATCGTCTTGAATGCATCCGCTGACTGCATGGACTCGAGGTAACGCTGGACAGCCGCTTTACCCGTGGCTGTCGGGATATTGATCGGACCGCCCAAACCGGTATACTCGGTGGTCAGACGCGCCGTCATCGTGTTGATGTTGGTGGCGACGACATACATCTTCATATTCTTCCCGGTAGCGTTCAAGTGGTGAATCATGAATCGCGTGCTGGCATTGCCGACCTCACGGTAAACAATACCCTCTTGATAGACGGTTTCCGGAGAGTTGCTGCGAATCAACAGATACGGTTCGGAGCTTCTCGTAATCGGCATCAGTTTCCATGTCGGCACAGCTGATCCGTCAAAGGTGTATTTGTCGCCGATGCCCGTAAATAATTGATTGAATTGATCGCGCGTATACATCACTTCACTCGTTACGTTGATGATCTTCTCGTATGAGCTGGTCGCTCCATGTTTATCGGTAACAATCAGCAGCACCTTATGCGTTCCTGCCGTAAAAAAGGCCTGATCATTGTTTTCCCACTTATACGTAAGCTCATCGCCAGGATCGTTGTCATAACTCATATTCATGTACGTTATTTTCTCACCGATCTTATATTCCTGTTTGTCCGTTTCGAACATGGCAACAGGCGGCGTATTCGGAGCGGATACTTGAATGCTCAATATATACGGTTCGCTCCACTCCCCGCTGGAATCCTGTACCGAGTAGGTAACCGTATGCACACCGGGTTCGTCAAAAATCTCTTCCCGGCCTTCCCAATGCTCGTCAACAATAGCCAGTCCCGTCGGCGAATAAGCATTCGTCTTATACGTAACCGTTGTTTGTCCGGCAAGAATCTCGCCAGGCTGCACCGTGAAGGAAGCTACCGGCTTTGAGCTCAGGCTAAGGATAACCCGTTTGTTCGGCTGATCCACCCGATAACTAATGTCCAGCGCCTGTGTAATGCTGGTCAGCGGCACCATGAATGTATTGTTGGACTGATAAGCCGGTCCCTTCATTGATTTTCTGACCCCGTTCACGGTGTATACGCTGCTGTTCGTCTTAAAACGAAGCTCATCGTTACCGCGGATAATAATCGTTTCCTTTGTCTTTCCGTCATAGGTCAGCTTCAGGCCGACACGATCAACGAGGGAGCGAATGGCAACATAGGATACGCCATTCTTGACTGCCATTGGCTGACCTGCCGTATACGCTTTCCCGTTCTGATACATCTTGTTGCTGTTCATCATCAGGATGAGGTCATTCGGACCCAGGTTCGGTATGTTCGGAACCTCGCTGCCCGATCCCCCGCCGTTATTTCCAGACTGTTCGCCGTTATCGTTGCCGCTGCCCATACCGGATAAATCGAGTATAACCTTCTTCTCGGATTGGTTCACCTGGTATGGAATATCAAGCGCTTGCGTGATCGCGGTTAACGGAACCATAAACACATTGCTGCTCTGGTAGGCAGGGCCTTTCATCGGACGAACCTGTCCGTTGACTTTATAATGACTGCTTCCTGTCGTAAACCGAAGTTCATTGCCATCCTTAAGGATGATGGTTTCCTTCGTTTTGTTATCGTAAGACAGCTTCAGTCCTGCACGTTCAACCATGGCGCGAATGGCGACATAGGATACCCCTTGCTTCACAGCCATCGGCTGACCCGCTTTGTATTTCTTGCCGTTATGGTACATCACATTGCTGTTCATCAGCAGCACAAGTTCGTTAGCCGAAACATGGGAAGTGCTGACTTCGGGCTTGTCTCCGGATGGGCTGCCCTCTTCGTTCTCTGATACCTCATTATCGGAAGGATCGCTATCCGTTTCCTCCTGCTCCTGCTGTTCATTAGGGGCAGAAGGTTCGGCATTCGGATCGCTAATCGTGCCTTCAATTGAATCAGAAGGTGTTTCCTTTGGCGTTGCCGATGTTTCCTCCGCTTGCTGCATGTCCGTCTGTTGTTCTCCACTCTGCTGGCCTTGTCCTTCCACCGGGGACTGCAGCGCTGATTGGCTATTTAGCGCCGGAGCTGTAATATCCGGTGATTCAGCTGCCGCGGGAAATGCCATGGATACCTGTGCCGCGGCAAGGACTGTAATCATCGAGATTCTCTTGAAATTCATTCTCTACTCCTTTAAAAACACTCAGTATAGTCGGTCTGCCTCTATTGGACATACTATTAGACGCGAAGTTTCCCGAAAAGTTGCTCAGAAATGGCTGGAAAATAGGAAAACCGGAGCATTCCTGGGCAGGAAGACTCCGGTTTGAGCAACCCTTATTCAATTGTTGACATAGTCCTGATTACCGCTCCAGCCTAGCGGATAAGCCTCGCTGACCCCTACCGGGAGCTTACCCTCTGGCATAACCTGTCCTATCAAAACGCCCGCGGCCGCATTCATATAATAGGGCGTGTTCTCGTAGCTGCACAAATACGTCGGAACCGGGGGAAGATCATTGATATCATAAGGATTACGGGTAGCGACAATAACAAGGGCCACATCCTCAAGTTCAGCCAGCTTGTTCACCAGCTTCTGCTGGCCGGCGGGAAGACGACTCTCGGAAGTGTACGTGGCTACAACAATCTGTTTATATCCTTCGGCTGCCTTAACGGCCTGCTCGACCTCTTCATCGGACATATCGGTTCCGACACGCAGATCGTCTGCCGGAACCCCGTAACTTCTCAAGGCATCCCCCAAGGTATAGCTCTTGCTCCATGCTTCATCCACCTGGGTTGCCTGAAGCAGTTCAGGCCAGATCACCGCCACAGCCTGCGCCGGCTTAAGAGGCAGCTGCCCTTCGTCTTTCACCAGCGTGATGCCTCTGCCTGCGATTTGGGCCAGCAATTGTTTGGTCTCTTCCGCCACCTCGCCAATCGGGTAGACCGGAAGCTCCTCTGCGAGCTTCGCATTACGCTGCTTAAGCGCCAATATCCGCTCTACAGCCGTATCGATCAGATTCTCTGAAAGCCTTCCGCTGCGGACAGCTTCAATGACGGCCGTTATCGCCGCCGTCTGCTCGGATAGATTGTGGCTGACCAGTACGCAGTCCGCACCCGCTGCGATCGCGCGTATCGCGCCCTCCGGAATGCCGTACTCTTTGGAGATCGCATGCATCTCAAGGCAGTCCGTTATGATCAGCCCTTCAAACCCCATCTCTTCCCTCAGCAAACCCGTTAACACGGCTTGAGAAAGCGTGGCCGGCAGATCACTCGGCTCTATCGCCGGGAAACTGACGTGTGCCGTCATAATGGCGTCCACGCCGTCCCGGATCGCTTGCGCGAACGGATACAATTCCACACTGCGGAGCCGTTCCAGATCATGCGGTACTGAAGCCCGCCCGAGATGTGAATCGACGCTCGTATCGCCATGTCCCGGGAAGTGCTTGGCCGTAGCGGATACGCCCTCTTCCTGATATCCCTTAATGGCCGCAGTCCCAAGCGCGGCAACAGCTTGGGGATCTTCGCCGAAGGAACGCACACCGATGACCGGATTACGAGGATTGTTGTTCACATCGAGGCAAGGAGCGAAATTCATGTTCACCCCGAGTGAACGCAATTCGCGCGCCCCGATTTGCGCTACCCTGTACGAATCCTCCGCGCTGCCCGCTGCTCCAAGCGCCATATTTCCCGGAATGCGGCTGATGCCTTCATGATCAATCCGGGCAACCATACCGCCCTCCTGATCTATTGAGATCAGAAGCGGGAACTTTTGGCGGTCCGATGCGAGCTGCTGCAAGGACTCTGACAGTTCGGCAAGCTGAGGCAGCGTTTTCACGTTCCGGCGAAAATAGCAGATGCCCCCGACCTGATATTGTTCAATCAGTATTTTGGCGTGCTCATTCGGTGTCAAGGCGTTGAAGCCGCATATAAACATTTGTCCTACCTTTTGTTCTAACGATAAATCTGCTGCCGTCCATTTCATTGATCTCATACCTACTTTCTATCCATTTAAAGGACTTTGCAAGGCCAAGCGGATTGATCTCGTGATGACTGTAGCAGCCTGCATAGGCCCTATCAAAACCTATACCGTTGCCTCCCCGGACATTTCCCGGAATTCAGATGGCGTCATGCCGGTGGCTTTTTGAAATACCTTGGTAAAATACCGCCGCTCATGATAACCGACAAAGGAGCCGATCTGCGCGATGTTCTTGTCGCTGTTTACTAACAGGAACTTGGCCGCCTCCATCCGCTGTCTCGTCAAATACTCTACGAAGGTAAGTCCGACATGGTTCTTGAACAATAAACAGAAGTAACTGGAGCTGATCCCTAAATGCTCCGAAAGCTCCTCAATCCCCAAATCCTGTCCCATATGGGTATTGATATACTCCAGAGCAGACGTTACCAATTGCTCCGGCGATTTCTTAACGGCTTCAGGATTCGGAGCCTCGTCGATTAGCGAAACGGTACTGTAATACTTCTCTTTCGCCCTCTTCTTGCGGATCTCCTCCCCGATCTCCCGAATCTTCATCTCAAGCTCACCGTAATGAATCGGCTTGCTGATATAATCCTTGACGCCCAGCTTAATCGCTTCCCGGGCATATTCAAACTCCTGATATCCCGTTAACAAAAAGATTTCCGCCCGGCTTCCTTTCTCCCGAATCTTCGTAATAAAGGTCAGTCCGTCCATGACGGGCATCCGGATATCACACAGAATCAGATCCGGGTTATACTGATCCGCTACTTCAAGTGCTTCCATCCCGCTTCGGGCAAGTCCGACAACCTTCATGCCCATCTCTTCCCAAGGCAGAACCTTGCTGAGATTGTTCAGGATGGGAGCCTCATCATCAACTAATAGTGCCTTCAACATGCTGCCCTTCCCCCCTGTCATAATTGGGTATGACGCATTGTATAACGGTGCCGCCGGGGCGGCTTGAGCATATGAATAAACCGTAATAATCCCCGTACTGAATGCGAAGCCGGTCAGCCACGCTCCGCAGTCCAAGTCCCCGTCGTTCCTGGTTCACTTTGAGATTCTGCATTGTCGTCTGTTCCGATCCGTTATCCTCGGACACCATATATTCAAACATGGACAACTGCTCTGAGGTCATGCCGAGCCCGTTATCCTCTACCCGAATCATGACATTACCGAGTTCCTTCCATGCAGAGATGCGTATCCATCCTGTATAAGAAATCCCTTCAAAGCCATGCTGTATGCTGTTCTCAACCAGCGGCTGCAGCGTCAGCTTCAAAATGCGGCTGTGCATAAGCTCTTTCGGCACGTCAATCTCGTATTCGAACAGGTCCTCGAACCGAAACTTCTGGATTTCAAGGTAGCTCTGCAAGTGCTTGATTTCTTCATCCAGCGTAATTTCTTCCTTCTCCTGTATACTGATCCGCAAGATGCTGGCAAGCCGGTATACCATTTCGCTGACCTTGCGTCCTTCATTCTGTACAGCGAGAACGTTGATCGATTCCAAAGTGTTAAAGAGGAAGTGCGGCTTGATCTGCGCTTGCAGCACACGCATCTCCGCGTCGGTCTTCTGCCTCTGCTCCTTTTTGATCTGCGCAAACAGATTGTTGATCCGGTTCATCAAATTGTTGAACCCTTTCGACAGCAGCAGCAGCTCATCCTCTCCCTTCTCTTCAACTCTCGCATTCAAATCCCCATCTTCCACGCGGCGCATAAACCGTACGATGACAGCGATCGTCCCGGTAATCCGATTCATAAACAGACGGTTGAACACAATCGCCGTAACCAGACAGAGGCCCATAATGACGAAGAACCACTTGGCAAAGGAAGTCACCTCTTGTGAGAGCGAGTCCCAGCTGGTCACCGAGACGAGATTCCAGCCGTAATCATTCAGATGATAGATGGAGACAATATTCTCCTTGCCGTTAAACTTGGCTTTAAAACTTTGGTAGCCTTGCTTAAATTCAACGTCATGCTTCATATATTGACTAATATTTTGGCCATCCATATCGTTATTTGGATCAAATAAAATGAAGCCATCATTGTTGACCAACATAAACGATGTATTCTGCAGATTGTTAGGCAGTGTCAGATGACGGAAAATCTCTTCAAACTCCCACCTCTTGATCTGGACGACCAAGATCCCCAGCTTGCGGAGTGTCGTCACGTCCTTAATCAGCCTGATCTGGGTGAATACCGGCTCCGCCCCCGTCAATTCCGGAAATTCGTGCGGAGCCAGCCATTTGGGGATTCCGTTAAGCTGCACAACCTCTTCGTATAAAGGACTGTTCTTAAACTGCTCGTAAGGCAGCGTTCTGAAATCCTCTTTACTGAATATCGGAATCGGTGATGACTCTTTATTGAAATGATATAAAAACGCATAACTGATGGCTGGGTGATTGTATAATAGATTCCGAAAGTTTCGCTGTCTGTCGTTCAGTTTCAGCTGTTCAGCATTGGATTCCTTAATCAGGTTTTGATCATCGGGATTCTTGGCATTCAGCGCCATGGCAAAGACGGAGGTGGCAATCCCGTTATCCGTGACATACTCCATCTCCTTGAACACGCTCAGAATGCTGTAGCTGATCGCTTTTAGCGAATATTCAGCCTGCTGGCTGTATTTTTTCTCAATCGAATTGTACGTAATAAAGAATGTAAATAGGCCCAGCACAAATAACGGAATAATAATAAGCCCCAAAAAGGCCGTGAATAGTTTGTTCCGCAAATTCATACGCATGCTCCTGCTCCTGGTATTACCCCTTGACGCTTCCTGCGGTAACGCCTTCAATGATCTTCTCTTGCAGCACGGCATAAATGATAAGGACCGGCAGCACGCTGAATACGATACCCGCGGACATCTGTGCGTAGTTCATATTGTAGGCGTCCCTGAATCCGACCATTCCGACAGGCAGCGTTCTCAGTTCATCATTCGATAGGAAATAGTTAGCAAGCAAGAATTCGTTCCAGTTACCCAGGAAGTTGATGATAAATACGGTAACGATGGCCGGAACGGTCAGAGGTAAGATAATTCTAGCAAACAACCCTCCGGACCTCAATCCATCAATAACCGCTGCTTCTTCGATTTCACCGGGCAGCGACCGCATGAAGGCAGCCAGTATAATAACCGAGAACGGGATGGCATTGGCAACATACGGCAGAATCAGGGCCATATGCGTGTTCAAAATATCCAACTGCCTCATCATGCCATATATCGGCAGCATGAGAGAGTTATTTGGAATCAGCATACCTATCAAAATACATTGAAAGATAATCGCGCTGATCCGGTTGTATCTCATCCGCGTCACGGCAAAGGCCAGCATCGCCGCAAATAGAATCGACAAGCAGGCTGACAGCACGCCGATGTATAAGCTGTTCCAGAAATATGTGCTAATTTTGGCGCTCACCCATGCGTTCACATAGTTATCAAATACCAACGTGCTTGGCAAACCAAATGGGTTCGTTGCAATGGACTGGTTATCCACCTTCACGGAAGAGAACAGGACGAACAGGAATGGATACAGTATGACGAGCAAGTAGGCCATCAGAAAAATGTGCGGGATCAGTTTCTTTATTGCTCTCATCAGTATTCAATCCTTTCGTTGCGTCTTGCGACCAGCACCTGGTAGAGCACCGTTACAATGATCGTAAAGAGGAAGATCAGCACGGCGATCGAATTGCCAAAGCCATGCTTGAAGCTCGTAATTGCATATCGAATCATATATGTCGCCATAACGTCGGTTGAGCCGGCCGGCCCGCCCTTGGTCATAACCAGAATAATGTCCGCCGCTTTCATGGCTCCCGCGATCGACAGCATGATCACAACAGAGATAATTGGCATAATTAAGGGAAGCGTGATTTTGGTTGCTCTTTGGACGCCTGTCGCTCCATCAATTGCCGCAGCCTCATCAAGCTCCTTCGGTATGGATAAAATTGCGGCAAGCACCATCACGATGTAAAAGCCGGTCCATTGCCACGCGTTCGTGATCAGGATGGCAATCATGGCCCATTTGCGATCCGATAACCAATAGATGGGTTCAATGCCAACCAGCCCTAAAATCTCATTCATCAGACCAAAGTCCGGATTGTAAATGAATCCCCATAAAATGCCGATGACAGCCGTCGACATGATAGACGGCGCGAAAACCGCTGTTTTATAAAGCCCCTTCAAACGCTTCACGTTTGCGATTAACAGGGAGAAGATTATGATCGTCGGAACCTGGATCAAACAGGAAAAGAGAATGAAATAAACGTTGTTCCTGACAGCCTTCCAAAAAGCATCGTCATTCAAGGCTGTTACATAGTTATCGAACCCAATATACTTCACATCTTTGGAGATGCCGTTCCAGCTCGTAAAGCTGTTGTCAAACGCAGTAAAGATCGGGTATATGAAAAAAGCCAGAAACAGCAAGAATGCCGGCAGCACAAAAACGATGTAAATCAGAGGATTTCTCAGCGCTTTGTTCATGGTAACCTCCGTATTTATGTCTGATGTTGTTTAGGCGAAAGGGCACCCCCAAGTACCGCAGCGGGTGGTGCCCTTCCGACTAGAATTGTAGTTATTCCTCTGAAGCATTGGCCGCTTCTTGCGCTGCCTGCACATTCTCGAGCATCTTCTCGGCATCAAGCTCGCCGCCGATGACTTGCTGGATTCCCATGCTCAGTGCGGTGTTCACGTCTGCTTGAACAAGTGCATCAAAGGCAGGGAAGGACTTGTTGATCTCACTTACGCCTTTGAAAATGTCTTGCATAAGCGGATCGTCCGAAGTGGAGTTCATGGTGGCCAGATCCATCTTCATCGCCGGCAGTACACCGTCTTCTTTCAGTCCGCGAAGCTGCATTTCATCTGTCCACATATTTTTGATGAATTCTTTTACCGCCTGAAGTTTACGAGGATCTTCCGCAACAGCTGCCGAGAATCCATATCCGTTGTTTGCGTCCTGCATGACAATGACAGGGTCGCCTTCATTAACCGGAGGCAGGTTGAAGTATCCGACCTTACCTACCATGTCACCCGCTTGAGCCGGATCTCTAAATACGGAGTTCGCCCACGATCCATCCATCATCATGATGGCTTCGCCGGTAATCATTTGGTTTCTCATGTCCGCATATTCGAAACCGAGCTCGCCTTTTTTGAAGTACCCTTTCTCAACCCATTCTTGGTGCTTCTTCACACCTTCAACGACTTTCGGATCCGTCCATTTCGTTTCTCCGGTCTTAAAGCCGTAAGTAACCTCTGGCCCTGCGTAATAGCTCCACAGGTTATTCGTGGTCATGAGCGGAATCCAAGCATCCTTGGAGGATTGCGCGAACGGAATCTTGCCGTCGGCTTTGATGGTTTCGGCAATTTGCTCTAATTCAGCCAATGTTTTTGGAACGCTCAGCCCTTTTTGCGTGAAGTAGTCTTTGTTATAGAAAATACCTTCAATGGAACCGCCAATCGGCAATCCGTAGATCTTGCCATCATGTGTGAACGGGTCTAGCGTCGTAAATTTGTCTTTAATGCCCAGTTCATCCAAAATCGGAGTCAAATCGAGCATCAAGCCTTCTTTGGAATATACGCCTGCATCGGGGCTGCCGAACACATCGAACACTTCCGGCGGCTTACCGGCTGCCATCTCGCCTCTCAGCTTCTCTTTACGGTTCACTTCAGAGTCTACAGCGTCCAGCTTGATTTTCAGTCCGGGCACCGCCTCTTCGGTCTTACTGACCACATCGTTCAGCAATGCGAGACGGAACTTCTTGGATTCACCTACTTGCGTATGGCGGATGGTGATTTCAAACGGCTCATTGCTTACCGTTCCTTCCGAACCACCTGACGGCTTTTCTGCTGCCTTGTCACCGCCGCCGCACGCAGACAAAAGCGTGGATGAGACGAACAGAAGCGACATTAATAATGCCAGACCCTTTTTCTTCATTGTCTTGACCCTCCCGAAGTGTTTGTATATTTGATAGGCACTTTCCTTACATCTTCATTATAGAAAGCGATTGCATATTTCGATAGGTCGACATTTTTCTATCCAAGGGATAAAATCCTCTACAAAAAGCAATAACCCTTCCATTAATAGGAAAGGTTATTGTTATTAATCATAACATATTATGTTTAGTATTAGGCAGCTGAAATCATTACTGGACAGTCTCTATGTTCTCGGGTATTTCGCCAATCAACCGGTAAGCGCGTGCCACTTCCTCTTCGGATGGTGAAGGAACGCCCTCTAATGGATAAGCCATGCCGAGCTCCTTCCATTTATACACGCCCATCTGATGATATGGCAAAATTTCGAATTTCTCGACGCCGTGCAGCGTCCGAATAAATTGACCTAACTCAATCAAGTCTTCTTCGCTGTCATGGATACCCGGCACATATACGTGCCGGACCCACATGCTCCGACCATGTTCGGACAGCCAGCGGGCGGTCTTCAACGTCCGTTCATTGGACTTCCCGGTGAGCTTGATATGCTTCGCGTCGTTGATATGCTTCAGATCCAGCAGCACCAAGTCGGTATGCTCCAGCAATTCCGATATTTTCTCCGGTTCATTATAGCCGTTGCTGTCCAGCGTCGTATGCAAATTCCAGCGTCGCTTCACTTCCTTGAACATCTCCGTGACAAAAGGATACTGCAATGTCGGCTCACCGCCGGAGACCGTTAACCCGCCGCCCGATGAACGGTAGTAGCTCAGATAAGGCTCAATCTCTGCCAATACGTCATCTACCGTCATCTCGCGTCCTTCATGCAGTCCCCAGGTATCCGGATTATGGCAGTATTGACACTTCAAGAGGCAACCCTGCATGAAGAGCACAAAGCGGATACCCGGACCGTCCACCGTTCCGAACGTTTCTATGGAGTGTACATGACCTTTTAGCATGGTGCGTCATCCTTTCCGTATCCGCTATGGTAGTCTTCCATCCTTACATCGATCCGTGGAACGTACGGTTGATAACGTCAAGCTGCTGTTCGCGCGTCAGTTTGACGAAGTTGACTGCATAACCGGATACCCGGATCGTTAACTGCGGATAATTCTCCGGATGCTCCATCGCATCCATCAGCTGCTCCCGGTCAAATACGTTGACGTTCAGATGGTGAGCTTTGCTGCCAAAGTAACCGTCCAGCATCGCAACCAGGTTGTTCACACGGATATCACTTTCCTTGCCAAGAGCTTTCGGTACGATCGAGAACGTATTCGAGATGCCGTCAAGACTGTCCTCATATGGCAGCTTGGCCACGGAGGTCAGCGAAGCGAGAGCTCCCTTCTTATCGCGTCCGTGCATTGGATTCGCGCCCGGCGCAAACGGCTCGCCTGCCTTACGTCCATCCGGCGTGGTTCCTGTCTTCTTGCCGTATACAACGTTCGACGTAATCGTGAGCACCGATTGCGTTGGCATGGCATCACGGTATGCCTTGTGCTTGCGAATCATGCTCATGAAGGCCTCGACCAGCTCAACGGCAATGCTATCCACGCGATCATCGTTGTTGCCGTAGCAAGGGAACTCTCCCTCGATTTCAAAATCCGCCGCAACCCCTTGCTCGTTGCGTACCGGCTTCACCTTCGCATATTTAATTGCGCTCAGTGAATCCGCTGCTACGGACAGGCCTGCAATGCCGCATGCCATCGTGCGCAGGATATCCCGGTCGTGAAGCGCCATCTCGATCCGTTCATAGCTGTATTTGTCATGCATGTAATGGATCACATTGAGCGTATTCATGTAGAGCTTCGCAAGCCATTCCATCATCGGCTTGAATCGCTTCATGACTTCATCATAACTCAGAACTTCCGCGGTAATGGCCGGATATTCCGGTCCAACCTGGGCGCCGGATTTCTCATCTCTACCGCCGTTAATCGCATAGAGCAGCGCTTTGGCGAGGTTTGCTCTGGCTCCGAAGAACTGCATCTGCTTTCCGATGCGCATCGCGGATACGCAGCAGGCGATGCCGTAATCGTCTCCGTAGATCGGGCGCATAAGATCATCGTTCTCGTATTGAATCGAGCTGGTTTCGATCGAAACTTTCGAACAATATTTTTTGAAGGCTTCCGGCAGCTTCTCCGACCATAGCACCGTCAAGTTCGGTTCCGGAGCAGGCCCCAAATTGTACAGGGTGTGCAAGAAACGGAAGCTGTTCTTGGTCACTCTCGTCTCACCATTTACCGACATACCGCCGATGGATTCCGTTACCCACGTCGGATCCCCGCTGAACAGCTCGTTATAATCCGGCGTACGCAGGAATTTCACGATCCGAAGTTTCATTACGAAATGGTCGACCAGTTCCTGGGCTGTTTCTTCCGTCAGCTTGCCTTCAGCCAGATCCCGTTGAATATAAATATCAAGGAAAGAAGATACCCGGCCAAGCGACATCGCAGCGCCATTCTGCTCCTTGATTGCGGCCAAATAACCGAAATACAGCCACTGGAATGCTTCCTTCGCCGTATTCGCAGGTTTGGAAATGTCATAACCGTGCATAGCCGCCATTTCCTTCAGTTCCTTGAGCGCCCGCATTTGTTCAGACAATTCTTCCCGCAAACGGATGATCGGCTCATCCATCGCATCCACTTCAAGCTCGGCGAGTTCTCTCAATTTGTCCTGGATCAGCGCGTCCACGCCGTATAACGATACTCTGCGATAGTCACCGATGATACGTCCACGGCCGTAAGCATCGGGAAGACCCGTAATAATCCCGGCCTTGCGCGCTGCTCTCATCTCAGGAGTGTAGGCATCAAACACGCCTTGGTTATGCGTTTTGCGTATACCGTTAAAGATGTCCACAACCGCCTGCGGCATTTCAAAGCCGTATGCGTTGCACGCATCAATCATCATCCGGATCCCGCCGAAAGGTTGGATGGAGCGTTTGAACGGCTCGTCGGTCTGAACGCCGACAATCTGTTCCTTATCCTTATCCAAATAGCCGGGTTGATGGGAGGTGATGGTTGATGGTGTATGGACATCCACATCCAGAACCCCGCCATTCTCCCTTTCCTTCTTGGTTAAATCCGATACGATATCCCACAGCGCTTTGGTGTTATCCGTGGGTCCAGCCAAAAATTCATCAGAGCCATAATAGGGAGTAATGTTCTCTGCAATAAAATCATTAACGTCAATCCGCTTGGTCCATTTACCTGATTTAAAACCTTTCCAGCCTGCTTCTTTTTCAATCACCGACATATTGAATCCCTCCTAGATTTGCTGGGGCTTGCAAGGACAGGCGGGGCCACACCTTGATCTATCTCAGATCTTTAATGTGATTATTTTCACGATCAATAGTGCCACTACCCCGCCTTGTGCCTTCAAGCTTCTATATCAAAGATCTGAGATTCAGCTTCCTTCTACATCTTTATTGTAGTCCTGTTGATCTCCTGCATCTGTGATAATAATCACAAACTTATCTTTTCCCGTGACTTTTATCACTCTGAGTCTAGTTTTGCATGCCTTACCTCAAAATCTTCATGGATCTTCACGATCAGCGTTTAGATTCTATCTTGTCTAGAACCGGCCGTAAAATGCGTTGCGGTAAACTTCTGCGAGCTCCGTTACCAGCGGCAGCTTCGGATTGCTCGTTGTACACTGGTCTTCAAAAGCCCGGTCCGCCAAATGCTCAACATTTTTCTCGAAATCTTTAGGGTCGATGCCAAGCTGCTGGAACGATTCCTCGATCCCGAGCTTGCTGTTCAGCTCCCGGATTGCGCCAATCAGACTGTTCACGCCCTCTTCCGTCGTTCTTGCCGGCAGTCCGAGAATCCGCGCGATTTCAGCATATCTCTCATCAGCCACAAAGTGGGTGTATTTAGGCCATGCAGCGAATTTCGTTGGCTTCTTCGCGTTGTAACGGATGACGTGAGGCATCAGGATCGCATTGGTGCGTCCGTGTGCCGTATGATACTGTCCGCCCCACTTATGCGCAAGACTGTGGTTGATGCCAAGGAACGCATTCGCAAAAGCCATGCCGGCAAGCGTCGAAGCATTATGCATTTTTTCGCGGGCGAGTTTGTCGCCGGTAAGCGCCGACTGCTCAAGATACTGGAACACCAGCTGTATGGCCTTGATGGCAAGCCCATCCGTATAATCGCTGGCCATCACCGATACGTAGGCTTCAATTGCATGTGTCAGAACATCCATGCCGGTATCGGCTACCGCCGTTTTAGGCAGCGTGTAAACGAATTCCGGATCGATAATCGCCACATCCGGTGTCAGCTCATAATCAGCCAGCGGGTACTTGGTATTCCCCAGCCCTTTGTCCGTGATGACGGCAAACGAAGTTACTTCCGAGCCCGTTCCCGACGTTGTTGGAATGGCAACGAACTTCGCTTTCCGTCCTAGCTTCGGATATTTATAGACCCGCTTGCGGATATCCATGAATTTTTGCTTCAGATTGTTAAAATCCGTATCCGGATATTCATAGAACAGCCACATGGCTTTCGCTGCATCCATTGGCGATCCGCCGCCGAGGGCGATGATGCAGTCCGGCTGGAATCTTGCAAGCATCTCCGTTCCGCGTTCTACGGTCGTTGTCGAAGGATCCGGCTCAACCTCCGAGAAGACTTCGATGGCTACCGGCACTCTGCGCTGACGCAGATAGTGCTCTACCCGCTCCACATAACCCAGCTTCACCATCATGGGGTCGGTAACGATAGCGACACGGGTGATTTCCGGCATTTTCGCAAGATACTGCGTCGAACCTTTTTCAAAGTAAATTTTGTCCGGCACTTTAAACCACTGCATATTCACGGTTCTGCGGTTCACCCTTTTCACGTTGATTAAATTGACAGCCGTCACGTTCGACGAAGTGGAATTACGTCCATACGAACCGCAGCCCAGCGTCAGCGATGGCAGATTCGTGTTGTAGATATCGCCGATACCGCCTTGCGAAGAGGGCTGATTCACCAGGATACGGCAGGTTTTCATCCGATCCGAGAATTTCATGATGATGTCCTCATTGTGCGAGTGGATTACCGACGAGTGGCCCATGCCGCCAAAAGCAACCATCTCTTCAGCGCGCGTGATGCCTTCTTCCGCATCTTTCACTTTATAGCAGGCCAGCACCGGGCTAAGCTTCTCGGCAGACAACGGGTAGGCAGGTCCGACTCCCTCCAGCTCGGCGACCAGGATCTTGGTGCTTTCCGGTACCTCGAATCCGCAAGCCTCGGCTATCTTAGCTGCCGGCTGCCCGACGATAGTAGGATTTACCGCACATTTATCCGATACCATCGCATGCGCAGTCAGTTTCGCCAGCTCTTCCTTGTTGACAAAATAACAGCCGCTGGCAATCATTTTTTTCTTCACTGTATGATATATAGGCTCCTCGATAATGACAGCCTGCTCGGAAGCGCAGATCATGCCGTTATCAAAGGTTTTGGACAAAATCAAATCGTTCACTGCCTGATCCAAACCCGCGCTCTTCTCAATAAAGCAAGGCACGTTTCCTGGTCCAACGCCCAGGGCAGGCTTGCCGCAGCTGTATGCCGCTTTGACCATCGCCGAACCGCCTGTAGCCAGAATGCAGGCAACGTCAGGATGATTCATCAGTGCATTGGTTTTATCCATGGAAGGAGCTTCGATCCACTGGATGCAATCGGCAGGAGCACCTTGCTTCACGGCAGCATCCCGCAGTATCCGTGCGGCTTCCTTGCTGCAGGCCTGCGCGGATGGATGGAATCCGAAGATGATCGGGTTTCTTGTTTTAATGGAGATCAGTGCCTTGAATATCGTCGTGGAGGTCGGATTGGTTACCGGTGTTATCCCCATGATAATCCCGATCGGTTCTGCTATTTTTTGAAAGCTGTCATAGGCGTTGTCTTCAATGATACCTACGGTTTTGTCGTATTTAATGCTGTAGTGGATATACTCCGTGGCAAACAGGTTTTTGATGATCTTGTCTTCGTACACGCCGCGTCCGGTTTCCTCAACCGCCATTTTCGCCAGCTGCATGTGCTTCTCAAGACCTGCCATGGCCATGGCCTGTACAATCCCGTCGACTTGCTCCTGATTCAATTCCATAAACTTTTCTTTGGCCCGATTCGCCTTGTCAATCAGCCCCTGAATGTACTCCGACGCTGTTTGTCCTTTTACTTCCACCGTTCCTTTGCTCACAGCCATATCTCTCATCCTCCCATGATTCATGTTTCTTTCTACGCTTTGATCGTAACACAGCTGTTTCTATTTTCATGTGAATTATTTCACAATATATATTTATCTTTTCTATGTGATTTATACCCGTCTTTCCCCTCTTTCAAGTGAAAGAGATCACAATGTTTGAAAATTCGCCATGATTTCCCTCTTGTTCCGCCCCACAAGTGAATGTTTTCACGTTATAATGTATTTAAAGATTAAACAGATCAAATTTTAGGATGTTAGGGGATACCAACATGAATACTGTAGACCATGTAATGGAAATCGAAAACTTAGGGAACACGCAGTGCTTCTCGGAGCAAAACCGCAACCGTCTGCTGGTCAGCATGAAGGAAAGGGTACTCCCTGAAGGATCCCATTTGTTCTGGGAAGGCGATTTCGCCGACAAGCTGTACTACGTTAAACAAGGAAGAATCAAATTAACCAAATCGACGGATGAAGGCAAAGAGCTGATTCTATATATGTACCATCCGGGAGACATGGTCGGGCAAGCCGATCCATTCTTCAGCAACAATCACAGTTTCTCGGCAGAGGTGCTTGAGGATAGTGTTGTCGGTGTCATCGAGCACAAGGAGCTGGAGCTGCTGATCTGTCAGCACTGCGACTTCGCCATTGATTTTATGAAGTGGATGGGCATTCACCACCGCATCACCCAGACCAAATTTCGGGATCTCATGATGTACGGCAAGCCCGGCGCTTTAACATCGACACTCATCCGGCTGAGCAATACCTACGGGCAGCATCAAGCGGATGATACTATTCTCATCAACAAGAAGATTACCCACACCGATCTATCGAACATGATTGGGGCAACCCGCGAAAGCGTGAACCGGATGCTGAGTGACCTGCGCAAAAAAGATGCTATCGAATATGCCGGCGGGATGATTGTCATTAAAGATCTTCCGATGCTGCAGGAAATCTGCCATTGCGAGCTGTGTCCGAATGAAATCTGCCGGATTTAATCGGCCTCCCTTCTGTGCATAATATAGAGTCATCTGCTTACAATAACCTTGTCTTTCCAAACCAAAATAAAGGGAGTGCTCAGCATGCGTGAAGGTTTGATTCCTGCTGTTCTTGGAACTGTGGTTTCTGCTTCAGGTGCCGCTCTGCTTGGCAGCAAGTATAAACTTGCCGCAACCGGTATTCTCGGCTTCGGACTGGCTCATATTGTGCTTGGTGCGATTGACCTGGTAGAACATCGGTAAGGATTGGAAGACAAGATTCATATAGCTGTCCTGTTCAGTCATTGAACTGAAGGGACGGCTTTTTATGTATAAGGCCCGACGGGATCCCTCTTTTTTTGTTAGGAGACGTTCCGTGCAGATCCCTCACTTTAACTAGACAAATGAAAGAAGCAGTCAACCGTTTGGTCGACCGCTTCTTTTCTTATATCAAGTGAGTAAACCCACTTTATGAGCAGCCCCTTTTCTATGATGCCTTCTATGCAACCTTCTTTTGCTTGCTCCCTTTTCCCGACGAGATAAACCAATACGCCATCCCCACAAACAATCCGCCCCCAAGAATGTTCCCCAGCGTGACCGGCACCATGTTGCTGATCCATCCGCCGATGGAAATGGTCTCTGGATGCCCCGGCAAAATCGTCGCGAGCGTAAGAAGTGTCATATTGGCTACGCTATGCTCGTACCCTGTCGCAATGAAGGCAAACAGACACCACCATATTAAAATCAGCTTGGTCGTTTCGCCTTTGGCCCGAATCCCCATCCACAAGGCCAGACAGACAAGCCAGTTACACAAGATGCCTCGGAAGAACAGCTCCATAAACGGATCATTCATTTTCTTGGCGGCAGCCGTGAAGATGAGATGGTCCGGCGGCAGGCCTTTGAACAGGCCGGAAGCATACACCAGATAGCTGAGCAGAATCGCTCCGGCCAGATTGCCGATAAACACGAGCACCCAGTTTTTCAGCGTATCCCCCATCGTCGTTCGACCCGATAATGTGCTTATCGTAAAAAACATATGATTCCCGGTAAACAGCTCTGATCCTGCGAACACCACCAACGTGAGCGCGATCCCGAATGCCGCTCCCATGACGAGGGATTGGAAGGGCGAATCGGCAGCTGCGAGCGGCGCCCCCAGCTTAAAGATTAATACAATTCCAATGCCGACATACGCGCCGGCCAGCATAGCCGATACCATATAGCGCAGCAGATTATGATTCATCTGCTCCTTTTTCCCGACGGCGGCATTAACTACGGCTTCCACATCCGCTTTAAACATGGGATATCACCCCTTGATTTCGTCTGTTTACTATGCGATAGCTGGCCTTAAACAGCCACCTCAACCTTCCCGTCCACGGCGCGAATCGGGTATACACGAACCTGGCCTTGATCCGGAGCCTGTACGAGGCCGGTTGAAAGCTCGATCTTCCAATCGTATAACGGATCGTAGATGTAGTGCCCGGATACGATGGCTTCCGAGAGCGGCCCTCCTTTGGGATGCGGGCTTTGATTGTCCAGCGCAAACCATTGATGATCCGAAGTCCGGAAGACGGCAATCTCCCGGTCTCCGAGATGGACCACCCTTCCGAGCTGTGACAGAAAATCATTTTCGTTCCCTACCGTAATAAATCTTTCGGTTTCCATAACATGCAGCCTCCACTTCTCTTGTCTATTCCCATCCATACTGCGACAAACTCTCTGTGCTCAGGCGGCAAGAGGGGAGTAGGTTCCTCCCTCTTCTATTTGCTGATCACTGGTCTTGCATCCTCGAATAACGTATAACGCAGCTTCTCGTCGTTCAGCACTTTCTTCCAAGGATCCTCAACTTGCTGCAGGGCAAGCTCGATTCTCTCCACCAGTTCCTTACGCTGCTTCGGATCGTCCAGGATAACGGCTCGGATTTGTTCCAGTCCCAAGCGTTCTACCCACTCCGAGGTTCTCTCCAAGTACTTACCGGTTTCACGGTAATACTGCATCAGGGCTCCGCAGATTTCGACCAGCTCTTCATCCGTTTTCACTTTGCAGAACGAATCCGCCAGACGTGCCTTCGTGCCGCCGTTGCCTCCAACGAATATTTCCCATCCACCGTCATTGCCAACGATCCCGATATCTTTCGTGCACGACTCGGCACAGTTTCGCGGACATCCGTTGACCGCCATTTTAAATTTCGCCGGAAAATCCAGTCTTTCGAATTTCTCCTCGAGGAATGCTCCCATGCCCATCGAATCCTGCGTACCGAAACGGCAGAATTGGGATCCTACACAGGTCTTCACGGTCCGCAGCGATTTGGCATATGCATAACCCGACGGCATATCGAGCTCTTCCCAGACGCTCGGCAAGTCTTCCTTCTTAACACCGATGAGGTCCAGACGCTGTCCGCCGGTAACCTTGACAACCTTCACATTATATTTAAGCGATACATCCGCGATTTTCTTCAAATCCTCCGGCGTGGTAACGCCGCCGTACATTCTTGGGACTACCGTATATGTGCCGTCTTTCTGAATGTTGGCGTTCATCCGTTCGTTAACAAAACGGGATTCCCTCTCCTCCTGATGGGTTACCGGGTTCAGCATGGCCAGATAATAATGAATGGCCGGGCGGCATTTCGAGCAGCCTTCCGGGTTACTGAAGTTCAGAACATGCATGACTTCCTTCGTTGTGGTAAGTCCCTTCGCACGGATTTCCGCGACGATTTCATCCCGATCGAGTGTCGTGCATGGGCATATGCCTTGTTTGCCTGCGGCCTTAAAGCCATCGCCCAATACGCTCTGGAGTATTTGCTCCACGACAGGTTTGCAGCCGCCGCACGAGCGGGTAGCACCTGTGCAAGCTTTGATCTCATCCACTGTCGTATGACCTTGAAGAGTAATGGCATCCACGATGGCTTTTTTGGTTACGCCGTTGCAGCCGCATACGATCTCATCGTCGGGCATCTTTTCCAGCGAAAATGCCTTGCCGCCTCCTGTCCCTGCACGATCCGTGCCCATGATCGAATCATATATCTCATCCGTCATGGCTGTCTTTTTCCGAATCATGGATTGAAGGCTTGCCGAATCGCTCACATCTCCGAACAATATCGCCCCGACAATGATATTGTCGCGGATTAATATTTTCTTATAAGTCTTGCGCCAATCATCTTTCGCGGTGATCACCGCGTGTTCGGCTTGCTCCATGAACTCTCCGGCAGAGAATACATCAACACCGCTGATTTTCAGTTTCGTCGATACAATGCTTCCCTCGTAAGGCTGGCCTTCCACGCCGCACAGATGCTTCGCCAGTACCTGTCCCTGTTCAAACAACGGTGCAACCAGGCCGTAGCAAACGCCCCGATGCTCGCAGCATTCGCCAACCGCATACACATCCGGCCAGGAAGTTTGAAGATAATCATTAACCACGATTCCCCGGTTCACTTCGATTCCGCTCGCTTGGGCGATCCCCGTATTCGCTCTGATGCCCACTGCCATGACCACCAGGTCGGCTTCAAGCTCATCCCCATCCTTGAACCGGAGTCCCTTGACTCTGGTATCTCCCAATATTTCGGTTGTTTGTTTGCCTAGTAAGAAGTTGATACCCTGCTGTTCAAGCTCCCTCTTCAGCATGCCGGATGCCATCGAATCCAACTGGCTCTCCATCAAATCCTGCATGAGATGAACCACCGTCACCTCCATGCCGAGGCTGACCAATCCCTTGGCAGCTTCCAGACCCAGAAGTCCCCCGCCGATGACTGCCGCTTTCTTGTACGCCTTAGCGGCCTCCAGCATCTGGTTGCAATCGGCTATGTTACGGAAACCGATAACGCCTTCTTTGTCACTACCCGGTACATGTAAAATAAAAGGCTTCGAGCCCGTTGCTATCATTACTTTGTCATAAGGCACCGTCAATCCGTTGTCGGCGGTCACGACCTTGTGCTCTCCATCAATCGCTGTCACGGTGACACCCGTATGCAAAGTGATATGGTTATCCTCGTACCATTTCCAATCATTCAATACAATGTCATCCAAGGTTTTGCTGCCTTCCAACACATACGACAGCATAATGCGGTTATAATTCAGATGAGGCTCCTGTCCAATGACGGTGATGTCAAAATTCCCACCCAATTTAATGATTTGCTCAACCGTGCTATTCCCGGCAATACCGTTGCCAATGACAACTAACTTTTCTCTCTTTATATTGGACATAAGTTCGATTCCTCCCCAACACGTTTATCTAGATCGTGGTATTCCGTTCCTTTCACATAAATTATATCGTCTGACGGCATTATTTTTTGTGATATATTTCACATAAATCGTTAAAATTTTAAACAAAAATGCCAAATAACCCTGTCCGCGTCTGAACAAGGTTATGATAAGAACACTCTATATAATATCGGCTTCCATATAGGCTCGTTCACCGCTTGGCACTTTTAAATAAGGGCGAATACCCGCAAACCCCTTCGCATCCAGATTTACCCCGGTCATCCAGTTCCCCTCTAATAAGCCGCCATCCGATTGCATAGTGACGGCAGGCGCCTGAATATGCTCCTGATACAGAACGATGCCGGCCTGTATGGTCTTAAAGGCTTTTCCCTGCTCCACCAACGGTACGGCGCTGATATACGTAGGCACAAAGTAATTCGCAATCACATCCAGCTCTTCCCCGTCAAAAAACGGCTCGCTGCCAAGGAAGGGATGCATCATCACGATTTTCTCATAGAGTGACCAGATGATCATCTGCAGAAATCTTCCCGTTCGTCCCCTATTCTGCCC
Organism: Paenibacillus sp. QJM3NY_38; assembly: GCF_056173265.1. Lineage (NCBI taxonomy): Bacteria > Bacillati > Bacillota > Bacilli > Caryophanales > Paenibacillaceae > Paenibacillus > Paenibacillus sp. QJM3NY_38. The sequence continues at coordinate 2,408,928 of NZ_CM149665.1, read as the reverse complement.
GGCAGCATGAAATCGATCGGTTTCATAACCAATGAACTTCCATCCGCCAGGGGCTTTGACCCATTTCTGAAACATGACTGAAGCACTGGTACCGTTTTGGTTAAGGTGTTCTGCAGGTTCCGGGCTTGTTCCAGAAGCAGCTAACCACAGGGAGTCCGGCACATATTGGCTCAGCATCCGCTTGGTTTTCTCAAAAATATGAAGCACTTTTAATGAAGCGTTTTCAAGTTCTGAGATGTCCTCTTGTCCATAATGGAAACGGGAGATATACGTTCGCTTGGTCATGGGCTCGCCTCCTTGATATGCCGCTCTCGTTATTTACATCATATAGCAGCCGCGTCCGCTTGGTGCATGTCCACCTATTCTTGCCGTAAATAAACAGGAACCATACTTCCGTTTAGAAAAAAAACCCTGAAATGAGGATGTCTCATGCCAGGGTTTAATCATCAAGGGGAGTCTTAAGATGACTCATCTTTCGACCCATTGTTCTGCCCAGGATGCAATTTGCTCCATCACCGGACGAAGTGCTTTGCCTTTTTCAGTCAGTTCATATTCAATACGTACCGGTGTTTCCGGATAGACATGACGAATCAGTATCCCTTCACATTCCAAATCCTTCATCCGCTCGGAGAGCATTTTATCGCTCATGGACGGAATCAAATTCGAAATATCCTTAAAACGCTTAGGCCCGCTCATCAACGTTTGAATAATCAAACCGTTCCACCGTTTGCCCAGAAAAGAAAATGCAGATTCAAAACGGGGACACATCGTAACATTTGTAACTTCCATATCCCTTCACCTCTTTACGAAGTCACCTTGTTTATAGAAACTCATAAGCTTAGTCAAAAAAAACTAGAAAACTTACGAATTGTAAGTATGTTTCATTTTAGCACATTTCCGAGAAACTGAAAACCACCTAGCCCCTTTTTCCCATAAAATCAGCTTTTATCCCATAAAATACGAGCCAAAATATCCAAATCATTCTCGATCAATGTGGACAATTTCCTATTATACAGCACGGCCGCTGGATGGAACAGAGGGAATATCTTATAGGTTTCCTCCGAAAACATATAGCCTGCACTTGGATTCTCTAGGTCTGCTGCTTGCTGGACCGGGCCCTCCATCAGTTTGCCGTGCAGCGATGTCACCGTTTCATGGCTTCCGATTAACCGGTGCAGTGCCGTATTTCCCATGGGTGCGATAATGTGCGGGCGAACCCATCGGATCTCTTCATCAAGCAAAGGTGCATGGGCCCATATTTCCGCCTTCGTCGGTGTGCGATTAGAACGGCTGATGACGCTCTCGCCCGAGGATCTCACGATTAGCTTTTCCTTATAGGGCCTGCTTCTCATGGCACTGGTAATATACACTTGCTCCCGGGTCAGGGTCAGGCGTTCCAGGTAGGCATTCATCTCTTGCCCGGCCTGCCCTACAAAAGGTAAACCTTCCAGAACTTCATGTGCGCCGGGTGCTTCCCCAATAAACATAATCTTGGCGAAGCGGACTCCTCTCCCCAGCAGGAAGCCCTCTACGGGTTGATGGACAAGCTTGGCCTGGCATATGGCGATGATTGCGGGATCTACAGGTGCGCTTTGTACTTCATTCATGTGTACAGCCCCCCTTCTTGTATATCATACAATACCCCATACTTAGGTATATTCTATCCCTAGCCGTCAAAAACATTTCGGTGAACATTCACCGCCAACGATAAAACGAGCCGCTCAAGGGCTTCCCCTGAACGACTCGTTAACGCATGACTTCTTAATAAACGCTCGTAAACTTAGATTAAAACGGGAAGCGCGCGAACCGGCTGGCTGTTGCCAAAGGTTTGCTTGCCTGCTGTAGAATTAGCCCAGTTAATCGCATTGGTGATCACTTTCAGCACTTCGGGGTTGTAGTAGGTTGGATAGGTCTCATGCCCCGGACGGAAATAGAAAATGTTCCCATGACCACGCTTGAACGTGCAACCGCTGCGGAATACTTCGCCGCCTTCGAAATTGCTGACAAATACCAGCTCGTCTGGGGCTGGAATATCGAAGAACTCGCCGTACATTTCCTCGTGCTCGATGATGATCGGGCCTGTAATTCCTGCCGCAATCGGATGTGTCGGATTTACACTCCAAATAATTTCCTGTTCTCCTGCTTCGCGCCACTTCAAATCGCAGCTCGTGCCCATCAAAGCTTTGAACGGCTTGGAAAAATGTCCGGAATGAAGAACGATCAGACCCATGCCATCCTGCACGCGTTTTACGACTTTGCTTACGATTTCATCACTTACCTGGTCATGAGCCATATGCCCCCACCACAACAGCACATCGGTTGAATCCAGTACATCGTCCGTCAATCCATGCTCCGGCTGATCGAGCGTTGCCGTTCTGATAACGAAATCCGGATTTTGCAGACCCTCCGCCAAAGCTGTGTGAATCCCGGCTGGATAAACGTTCCGAACCTCATCATGGATTTTCTCGTGTACGAATTCATTCCAAATGGTTACGTTAAGCATCTTGCTGTTCCCCCTAATTGCTTATTCGGTTGTTACGCTAAGCTGTTAGACCCACCACATTTCTCCGAGCGGCTCTTCGATCAGCACCTGCTGAAGATTTTGCACCGCTTTGGAGAAGCCTTCTTCAATCGACATCAATCCATCTTCATGTTCAATGCTTACGACATAATCATATCCAACCAGACGAAGGGCACTCATCATATCCGCCCATTCCTTCACGTCATGCCCATAGCCTACGCTGCGGAACTGCCAAGCGCGATCCAGCATGTTGGCATAAGACTGCATATCGGTCAGACCGTGCTTGTTCACGTTGATCGGGTCAATGCTTGTATCCTTCGCGTGGAAGTGGTGGATTGCCCCTTCGCGGCCCAAAATTTGAATCGCTTGAACAGGGTCGATCCCTTGCCACCACATATGACTCGGATCCAGGTTGGCACCGATCACTTCGCCTGCGGCTTCACGTAAACGGAGCAGTGTGCCAGGCGTATGAACGGAGAAGCCGCCGTGCAATTCCAAACCAATCTTCACATTGCGGTCTGCAGCAAATTTACCCCATTCGGTCCAGTAAGGAATGACCTTGTTATCCCACTGCCAGGTCAGAATCTCTTGGTAATCGTTAGGCCAAGGCGCAACCGGCCAGTTCGGGTATTTGGCATCCTCATGGTCGCCTGGACAGCCGGAGAATGTGTTAACAACAGGTACTTCAAGCTTCTCGGCAAGCTCTACCGTTTTTACGTATGTGTCATGGAACTCTTTCGCAATCGCTTTTTGCGGATGAAGCGGGTTGCCATGGCAGCTCAGTGCGCTAATGATCAACCCACGGGATTCCACCGCATTTTTGAAGCTTTTCAGCGCAGTTTCATTCTCCAGCAGCTCGACCGGGTTGCAATGCGCATTCCCAGGATAACCGCCTGTTCCGATCTCAACCGCTTTAAGACCCTTGGATGCCACATAGTCCAAGGCATCCTCCAATTTACGTCCGCTCAACAATACCATAAATACGCCTAATTTCATTGTATACCTCCTGGTTTACCTTAATATTAGTAGGGATTGCAAGATTTAGTTATCGAAATAAACCGCTTTTCCTGTCTTCGCCGATTCATAGATCGCTTCCAGAATTTGCGTTACAACAAACGCTTGCTCCGGCTTAACCACAGGGTCCTTATCCTCAATAATGGCCTCCAGCCACATTCTGGCTTCCCGGTCCGCATCATTTTCCTTGGAGCCGGAATAGAACGCTACGCCGCCGGCATTCAAATCGACTTTGGTTTCATACAATCTGCTCATTTTCTCGCCGTTAATACGCAGACCGTCCTTCATGTCAGCTCCGCCTTCTGTACCCGCCAGCACGGCTTTGGCTTCGCCGGTCTCAACGACGTTAAGGGCCCAGCTGGATTCCAGAATAATCGTTGCGCCGTTCTCCATCGTAATGAACCCGAATGCCGAATCCTCTACCTTGAACTCCTTCGGATCCCAAGGACCGAACGCATTCGCCGCATTCTCCCGTTGACCAAGTTTATGGAACGTGGATCCCAGCACGCTCTTCGGCTTGTAGTTGTCCATCAGCCACAAGGTCAAATCCAGTGCATGGGTACCGATATCGATCAACGGACCTCCGCCTTGCTTCTCTTCGTCAAGGAATACGCCCCAGGTCGGAACGGCGCGGCGGCGAACAGCCAGCGCTTTACCGTAGTAGATCTCGCCCAGCTCGCCTTCCTCACAGACGCCTTTCAGATACATGCTATCGTCGCGGAAACGGTTGTTGTAACCGATGGTAAGTTTTTTCCCTGTACGCTTTGCGGCGTCCAGCATGGCTTTGGCTTCGGAAACGGTCTTCGCCATAGGCTTTTCGCACATCACGTGCTTGCCGGCTTCAAGGGATGCTACCGTAATCTCGGAGTGAGAATCGTTCGGCGTACATACATGGATAACATCGATGCTGCCGTCTTGCAGCAATTCTCTGAAATCCGTGTACACTTTTGCGCCTTCAACCCCGTACTCAGCAGCCGCCTTCTGCGCACGCTCTTCTACGATGTCGCAAAAAGCGACCAGTTCCGCCTGCGCCTGCTTCTTCAAGCTCGGCATATGCTTGCCGTTGGCGATTCCCCCGCAACCGATAATTCCGATCTTCAACGTTTTCGACATGTCCATTTCCTCCCCATAGGCATTTGATCATTTTGGAAACTCTCCAAATATTAGTGCAACGCTTTCATGCGGACCATTTCCAAGAACTCAAAAACCCTGTCAGATCCGTCAGAAGCTGGTTTGCATGTCGTTCATAACCAGTGTACAAGAATATGAACCGGGCTGCCAGTTCGCTATTCCGACATGTTTGCCTGCTGCGGCGCCGGAAGTTTGCCGTAGCGGTATGTGCTTTGCAGAACGATATGTCGGCCCTCCAGCGAAGACTGCTGGAACGACTGCATAATCTCCAGGACGTGGTATGCCAGACGGGCACTCACGCGATGGTCCTTCTGCTCATGAATCGATTGGATCATATCGTTGATACCAAGCCCCCGCTCGTTCTTCCCGCATTCAAATGCGGGGTCAAGCAGCTCCCATTCCTCGGAGCCGTGCTTCCGGAGCTTCACTTCGCCGTTAAAGTAGTTCGGATCCCCGAGACTGAGGCTTCCCTGCGTGCCATAGATTTCGATCCAGGGCAGGTTCGATCCGCCAAAGATATCGAAACTTGTAATCATGGTTGCAATGGCACCGTTCTCAAAATCCAGCGTCCCTGCTAAATGTGTTGGGGTCTGAACCGTGATCGGTTTTCCTTGGAGCGGACCGGAGCCGATGGCGCGATCTGGAATCTGGATGCCGGTGGACGCGCTGATCCGGCTTGCAGGACCAAGCAGCTCTACGAGAGCCGATACATAGTAAGGACCCATATCCATCATTGGACCTCCGCCCGACGCGTAAAAAAATTCAGGATTAGGATGCCAAGCTTCCGGTCCTGAACCCATCATAAACGCCGTAGCGGCAACAGGTCTGCCAATAAGCCCGGATTCAATCGCGGCTTTGGCCGTCTGTACGCCGGAGCCCAGAAACGTATCGGGCGCGCAGCCGACGCGAAGTCCTTTTTGATCTGCCATATTTAGCACCCGTAGGGCTTCATCAAGGGTAATCGCCAGCGGCTTTTCACTGTAAACATGCTTCCCTGCTTCCAGCGAGGCAATATCCACATTGGCGTGGCTGGCCGGAATGGTCAGATTAATAATAAACTCAATGTCAGTCTGTGCAAGCATCTCCTCAACTGTATACACGTTCGGGATGTTGAACTCTTCGGCCTTCTTCTTCGCGTTGTCCGGAATAAGGTCAGCACATGCCACGACTTCAACCCAAGGGCTGTTCTTTAAGTTCGTGAAGTATACGCCGCTGATGTTTCCGCAGCCAATTATACCTGCTTTCATTTTTTTCATCGCTGTCACTCCTTGAGTGTTTTAGATGTGCTCGGACTAGTACCATGGTATTCTTTTATGCTTTCGTTTAAAATGAAGAATATGATTAAAACATGAACAATCTGGTCATTATTTTCTTATTCTTCAAAGGGGACTTTAGCAATGGATTCAAATCTTTCCAACCAAGTCGTAGCAGCGGATTTCTCATTTCATCGTAAACCTTTCAAGATGTCCCTGGCTGACGGTTTCGACACCTACCTGATGCGATGGCAGACCGACGGCAAATGCCGTGCCAAAATTGATGGCGAGCTGTCACTCGTTGAAGCAGGGGATCTGTTGATCTTCACGCCAGGACAACCCTATGAACTCCGAATAGATGACGAATATAACGCTTTGGGTGAGTTAACCATCGAAAGCGGAGATTACCATATTTTTTTCAAGGGTCCCTGGGCTGACGCGTGGTGGAATTCCAAGAAACGCCCAACCAAAATTCGGGTTCCACTGGAAGAGCGTTACCTGAGTCTGTTTCGGCAAATTCTGCTGGAGCAGCGTCGTGTATCGGATCCTTATCCGGAGATTTCGGATTACACGGTGCGGATTCTGTGCCTCGAAGTGGACCGCCTGTTATCGGAGCAGCCATCGACCACACCCAAGACGTATCTGGCCTACCGCATGAAAAATTACATTGAAGAGAATGCCTCCTCGATGTTCAAGCTGGAGGACGTCGCGGCCCATGTCGGCATTAGTGTCTCTCGGGCAGTCCATCTGTTCAAAGAAGCGTTTGGCACCACCATTATGCAATACACAATGGACGTTCGCCTGAGCATGGCCAAGGAACGGATTGTGTTTAGTCCTCTCTCGCTGGAGGATGTCGCCGAAACGTCCGGCTTTGCCAACTATACTTATTTTCACCGCGTTTTCCGCTCCCGATTCGGCGTTTCGCCCAAACAATTCCGCATGGCCAGCCGAACGTCGAACTGATCGTGCCATCTGTACAGTAAAAAAGCGGGTCGACCAAGGTTTTTCCTTGATCGACCCGCTTCTTTCTTGAATCACATGTAATATATTCCATGATTCCAAAATTACTTCTTATCACGGTCTAGCGTGGCCGCTGCCTCGGATACAACGATAGCCAAGTCTTCATTTCCGAATAACGACAGGACGCCAAGCAGGGTCTGATCCGGTATTTCACCAGCTTCTTCCTTGGGCACCGTTAATTCCAGCACCCGGGCCAGCCGCTCATTGTCCGGCTGATTCGGATATGCCTTACGGTACAGTTCCGCTGGGTCAAGTCCGTGATTCACACACCACTGGGCAAACACGAGGATCATCATATCCTCGTCCTGGCGGTACGACTCCGCAATCCGTTCTTCTACGGATTTTTCCGTATATTCCATGTGTTACCCCTCCTCATGCGAAAAGGGCTTCGGAGCTCTCTTCGTTCATGAAGACATTATACCGTTTACTTGCGCTCAGACAAAGTCTAAACTAGTCAACCATCTTGACCTGCACCGGATTGCTCTTCGCTTTTTGGTCATTCTTCTTCATCCAAGTTCCAAGACTGATGATAATGGCAATAACAAGAATTTCAAAACCATACTTCAGAACGCCATTGGCGAACCAGCTGTGAATCATCGGCTCTTCCACAATCATCTTCGATGCGGTCCAGGCTAACACGGCAGCACCGATCGTGATGATAATAGGAAAGCGATCCGTCAACTTCAGGATAATGGTACTGCCCCACACCATAATGGGAACCGAAATCGCAAGTCCGATAATAACCAGCATGAAGCTTTCGCCAGCAGCGCCAGCTACAGCAAGCACGTTATCCAGTCCCATCATCGCGTCCGCAATAATAATCGTACGGATTGCCGCCCACATTTGGTTGCCAGCGGAAATTTCATGCTGCTTCTCATCCACCATCAGCTTGTAGGCAATCCACAACAGGGCAAAGCCACCGATCAATCGCAAGCCGGGGATCATTAAGAGCTGTACAACGAGAAGTGTGGCCACGATACGAATCACAATCGCACCGACGGTACCCCACAGGATGACCTTCTTCTGGTCCTCCTTCTGGACATTACGAGCGGCAAGCCCGATAACAATCGCGTTATCGCCTGCCAACACAAGGTCAATGAGGACAATCGACAGCAGTGCCATCCAAAAATCCATCGACATTATATCCATGCTTCTCCCATCCTTTCTGCATTTTCTTTAGGTTTACACCTACCGATGTCCTCCACCAAAAAAAACGCTGTTCCCTTAGATTACAAGGTCTACAGCGTTTTTTGGACGCAAAAATAGACCTCCACCTCATTCATAAAGAAATCAGGCAAAGGTCTCGCTAAACAACATAATCGTTGCCAATAAAGCCGGGGATGGTTGATCCCGTAATGACGACTTTACTTACGATATAGAATTTATAAGTTATCAGCGGAACCCATGAAATTCTATATCGCAAGAAAACCTACCTTTGAATCGCGGTTGCTCATCCTTGAAAGGCCACGATGGAGGGTTTTCTTATGAAGCTACTCCCCTTTGGGAACTATTCGATTGGGCATATTATAACATTTGAAAAATCGCTTGTATATTCAATTTTTCCCACCGAAATCGAATGCTTAGCTGTCCGAAATATGGGCAGCAGTCCTGTTTTTTTGCTATCATGGTGCTATTCTGGTTGACTTTGACTATCGCAAAGTGAGGATTGTACATGAAGAGATGGATCATACCCGCAATTTATTCCACAGCCCTGATACTGGCATTTGCATACAGACATGAAATCATGGACTGGCTGGGAGAAAATCCCCCGCTCTACCTGATGATCCTGCTGGCAGCCCTGCTTGCCTTATTTCCCGTTGCGCCCTATAAAGCGCCCCTTTCAGTCGATCCTGCTCGCGCGCTTACTGCCCATCATACCGCAAATGGCCGTCAATATTTATGCCGGCGTCGCATCCATTCCATTCTGGACGTACACAACCGCTTCAGCCATCGGTAAAATCCCCGCGATTCTCCTGTATGCCTGGCTGGGCAGCGGGTTTTCCGATCATCCGCTCCTCTTCGCGGGTATCGCAGGCGGACTTATGCTGGTTACCGCTTTGTGTCTGGCCGCTATCCGGTGGTATAAAGGGAGACCGGCTTAAACGGAGCATAGTTTTGGTTTCCCTGACCAAAATGATTATAATATAGAGTAAGACTTACATTTATATATTATAACGATGGAGGGATAATAGATGAATAATCGTTCAACCCCAAGTGAATTGGCTACCTTTGCGGGAGGCTGCTTCTGGTGTATGGTCTCTCCTTTTGATGAGCTGCCGGGCATTCTGAAGGTCGTTTCCGGCTATACGGGCGGCCATAAGGAAAATCCGACCTATGAAGAGGTATGCTCTGATACAACAGGTCATTACGAGGCTGTTCAAATCACGTATAACCCGGAAGTATTCCCTTACGAAAAGCTGCTCGAGCTCTTCTGGCAGCAAATCGATCCTACGGATGAGGGCGGACAATTCCATGACCGGGGCACATCTTACCGGACTGCTATTTTTTACCACACGGAGGAGCAGCGTGAACTTGCGGAACAATCCAAGCAAGCCGTAGCTGCCAGCGGACGATTCGATGGACCGATCGTAACGCCCATCATCCCCGCCAGCACTTTCTATGAAGCTGAAGAATATCATCAGGATTATCACAAGAAAAACCCGAGCCATTACAAACGCTATCGCAAAGGTTCAGGACGCGAGGATTTCATTGAGCAGCACTGGTCGGATCCGGTAGATCCGGCCGAGCTTAAACAGCGCCTGACACCGATCCAATATGAAGTGACCCAGAATAACGCAACCGAGCCTCCGTTCCACAATGAGTTCTGGGACCATCACGGGGAAGGCATTTACGTGGACATCGTATCCGGCGAGCCGCTCTTCAGCTCAACGGACAAATATGATGCCGGCTGCGGATGGCCGAGCTTCACCCGTCCGATTCGCGAATACAACATTAAGGAAAAAATGGATCTTACCCATATGATGGTCCGCACCGAGGTAAGAAGCAAAAAAGGCGACTCGCACCTCGGCCATGTATTTGACGACGGACCTGGGCCGAACGGGCTTCGCTACTGCATCAATTCTGCGGCACTGCGGTTTGTACCGAAGGAAGAGATGCAAAAGGAAGGCTACGGCGAGTATTTGCAGCTGTTTGAATAAATCCAAGTTTCCTAGTGCATTGCCCTTCAGGGCAATGCACTTTTTGGTACGATTGAACCCGCTTATTCAATTTGGCTGCACGGGGTAATATACATTACATACGAATTAGAGATCAACTGGAGGGATTGCACATGCCTTGGAGCAAACATGATTATCCGCCATCCATGAAAAACCTGGAGCCCCGGGTGAGGAATAAAGCCGTGGAAATTGCCAATGCCCTGCTGGAGGAAGATTACGATGAAGGTCGTGCCATCGCTATCGCCACCGCCAAGGCACAGGAGTGGGATGAGAATCATCCGAAGGACGAGAAGTGAAAATCCGGGCATAAGCATACGAAAGAAGCTCACCCTGCATGCGGGTGAGCTTCTCTTAGTCGGACCGTCTTATGAACGGCCGCTAACGGTATGCTGCGCTGTCTTCGGAGTAACCGGAGTGCTTGGGGCACGGACCGCCTTCCGAATCGGTTTCTTTTCCGTTTTCTCGGTACCGTACGTCACTGTAATGGTGATCACTTGTCCGGCAATCGATACGGCTAATATAGTATATAAGGTTTCAACCAATGGCATGTAGAATAGCGATAATAGCAGTACTACGGCATCCATCAGGAAAAACACCGTCCCTACCTTAAGCCCGCTCCACTCGCTGAACAGCACGGAGATCACGTCGTCACCGCCTGTCGCTCCGCCAAAACGGAGCACGATACCTGCACCAAAGCCCGTCAATAAACCGGACAGCAGCGCGGCTGCCAGCAAGTTATGATTCAGATCGATCACAAGCGTGGAATACCGCTCGATCAATGCGTAGAACAAGGTGAACATGCTCGCCGCAACAACGGTATTGATAATGAACTTCCGACCTTTGATGAATAAGGCAACCAGCAGAACCGGTATGTCCATGAGGACCATACTTAATGCGGGCGGAATATCAAGCGCATATTTGCCAAGCAGCGCAAGGCCGACAAAGCCGCCTTCGGTTAAATGATTGTGAAAATTAATGTGATAATACGTAAAAGCCATTAAAAACGTTCCGAACAACATCGCCGACATGGTGATAATTGTGTTTTGTCTTTTCCTCATACAGGATCCCTCTTGTCGTAGTAGATTGGTCAGACATAGGCCAATCTCTACATAGAGGCAACCTGGAGGAGTTCATCCTTCGAACCATAGTTCCCATCCTTTCGTAAGAGACCGTCCTTGTCTTCTGACGTCCGACTTCGCTCTACGAAGGAAGCTATGTGTATGAGAGATCATAACGTTTCCAAATCGTCCTTTGGGGATTCGTCCTTCGGGGACACATGGTATCCTGATCCTTTCTCGTTTTAATTAGACTGCTTACATTATTATAACACAGTTGGCATACAAGCTAAACAGCTGGCTAGAATGAACTGGAATATATATATGAAATATGTAAAAAAACTCGCTTTAAGAACTCCCTCCATAAAATATCGTCGTTCTGTTCACATATTCGCTAAATCCGATGTGACTTAAATCACAAATACCCCTTCTTCCCTTGTCTATACTTAAATCGAATACGAATTCGAATTATGAATCAGGGGGAGTCTGCATGTTAAGCCAGCATACGATTGAGGTCGTTAAATCGACCGTTCCTGTTCTTGAAACACATGGAACGGCAATTACGACTGCATTTTACCAAAAATTGTTTCATCATCATCCGGAGCTTCTTAACATATTCAACCATGCGAATCAACGAGAAGGAAAACAGCCCTTTGCCCTTGCCAATGCCGTATACGCCGCCGCAGCCCATATCGACCGTCTTGAAGCCATCGTCCCGGTTGTTAAGCAGATCGGACACAAACACCGGGCATTAAACATTTTGCCCGAGCACTATCCAATCGTTGGCGAAACGCTGCTCGCCGCCATGAAGGAAGTGCTGGGAGACGCTGCAACGCCGGAAATTATCGAGGCCTGGGCCGAAGCTTACGGGGCTATTGCCGATGTCTTCATTGGCGTTGAAGCGGATATGTACCAACAAGCCGCGAACGAGGCCGGCGGCTGGAGCGGATACCGCAATTTTGTCATTGACCGTAAGTTGGAAGAAAGCTCCGTTATCACTTCCTTTTATCTGGTCCCGCAAGACGGCGGCGAAATTTCCGCTTATCAACCCGGTCAATATATCACGCTCCGGGTAAAACCCGAAGGTGAAGCCTATTATCATAATCGTCATTACAGTCTCTCGTCCGCACCGGGTCAACCATACTACAGAATTACGGTCAAGCGTGAGGACGAACTGGAAGGAAAGCCCGCAGGTGTCGTCTCCACTTGGCTGCACCACCATGCCGAGGTTGGGACCGTTCTTGAGGTCACGGCTCCGGCCGGTTCCTTTACGCTGGATACGGACAGCGATCTTCCGCTTGTCTTGATCAGCGGCGGCGTCGGTTTAACCCCGATGGTGGCCATGCTCGAAACCGTGCTGCTGGAACAACATAACCGGAACGTAACCTTTATTCATGCGGCCAAGTGCGGCAGCCAGCATGCGATGAAAGCTCACATCGATGCGCTTGCCTCCAAATATCCGCAGCTAACCTCTTATGTCATTTATGAACAACCGGAATCGGAGGATCAGTGTCACCAAGCAGGCTATATTGATCTTGATTTCCTGCGCAAAACCGTTGATGCCAAGGCGGACTTCTACTTCTGCGGCCCCGTTCCGTTCATGCGAGCCGTGAACAGTCATTTGAAATCGATGGAGGTACCTTCGGACCGGATTCATTATGAATTTTTCGGCCCGGCTGGTACATTGGAAGATTAAAATAACCGTATTACACCATCAAAGGGTGCCTGTCTTGCATAAAGACAGGCACCCTTTTTAGATGGAACACGCTTGCTGTCGACTATTATTCAGCGAAGAACAAAACCATATGCCGGTTCTGGTCATGCGCATTTTATAAACCATGTACCCTGGCGTTCATACCGTCCTCAAAATTCCGAACTAGATATGCTTGCCCTGTTCCCGCAGCAGCCGGTTTACCGTTTCTCTTCTCACGCCGATCAGCTGTCCGATCTCTTCCTGCGTCAGATACTCGGTCAAGTGTATTCCCTGTGAATACTCGTCCAGCCACTGGATCAGCAGCTCAAGCCGCTCCGCAGGTCCTCCGACCGTCAAGTGATCCAGCCTCATCTGCATGAACCGCACCTTTTCCTGCAGCAATCTGGCAACCTCGAGCGGTTTCTGCGGATCCTCCGCAAGCTGGCGGTACCACGCATCAGCCGATATGACCTCCACTTCGCTCTGGATCAGAGCGATCGCCGTTCCATGTGTCTCCTTCGGGCTGATCAGGGAATGGTGCGGCACCGTTTCACCGGGATATAAAATATTGAAAAGCACCATATTGCCATTCGGATGGAGACGGGTTACCTTGAACATTCCGCTCCGGATGTGGTATAGATGATCCCCGCTATCTCCTTGCCTGAACAGTATTTCGCCTTTATGAAGAATCATGAATGAATCGCCTCCTGATGAATGCAGTTATCAGGAGTGTAAACGATATGCCGTCATGAATCCACTGGATGCAAATAACAATTACCAGAAATTAATGGTTGCGCGCCGTATATTGTTGGCATAGCATGTGTATTATATAGAACATACGTTCTTGTATTTATTTATGTTTGAGGATGTGTCTCTTATGATGAAACCTTCCACTCCTCCTCCGCCCTCGCTAGAAGACGAAGCCCTGATCCGAGATTATCTGCTGCATCACTTCATTCAGTCAGTTCTCGAGAGGGATATTCAGATTCTCAAGACCCTTAAACTGAAAATGGGTGAACTCTATATCTTAAATCTGCAGCTCATTAAAAAAGGATATTCGGATCATGCCTGGTTCCTACAACAACAAATGAGAAGGCGCGGCATCCGGATTCATGGCCTGAGCGGTACAGCCGAGGAAGGGCTGCAGGTCCAGTATTTATGCCGCGGATATGATGGCTGTCTGCTCTGCGAATGGCACACCTTCAAGGAAGAGATAAAGGATCGGCTCGTTTCGTATCTTGGCACGGATTTGGCGGCATACTAGTACCAACTACGTACAAGACAGGAGCGCTCCATGAAGAATATCTTCCACATATATTCTGCCGATATCCATAGAATCATCCTTAATTGGGCTGCAAGTGTCATCATCGTCGGGCTCGCTATTCTACCTTCTCTGTATGCCTGGTTTAACATTGAGGCCTCCTGGGATCCCTACGGCCAGACCTCCGGCATCTCCATTGCCGTTGCCAACCTGGATAAAGGCACCACCCTCCGCGATCAGCCCATTAACCTGGGAAAGGAAATCGTGGAGTCCCTCCATCACAATGAGAAGCTGGGGTGGCGTTTTACGGATGATCGCGAGAACGCCATTCAGGGTGTACGACGCGGCAATGATTATGCTGCTATCATTATTCCGGAGAACTTCTCTGCCCGGATCGGCACCGTGCTGACCAATGAGCCTGTCAAAGCTCAGATCCTCTATTATACGAACGAAAAAATCAACGCCATTTCTCCCAAAGTGACGGCCCAGGGCGCATCCGGTGTTGTGGAGGAAATCAGCAAAAATTTCATCAAAACCGCCAACGGCACCATCTTCGAGATTTTCAACACGCTCGGGATTGAGATCGAGAACCAGCTCCCGGCCATCAATAAAGTACGAAGCCTTCTGTTCCGGCTCGAAAAAAGCTTTCCGGAGCTCAATGAAGCGGTGGGCACAGCTGCAAAAGATATTAAGCTGGCCAACCGATTGGTTCAGCAAGCCGACGCCGCCCTGCCTCGCCTTGAGGGAATTTCCACGGACGGCAAGGCCATGGCCGGTGCGCTGGCGGAGTTCGCGAATCAGGCCGCCGATGCATCGAAATCGCTGGAGCCAACTCTGCGTCAGGACTTGGAGGTACTGGCCGCAACCACCGGAGCGCTCTCGCAAGTGCTGGACGCTCTGGGGCAAGCCGATATCGACCCGAAGGAGCTTGCCAGCCGCCTGAACGCTGCGCAGGAACGCGCAGAGACCGCAGCGAAAGCCGCAGCCCGGCTGGGTCAATTGTTCAAGCGGCTGGGCTCCATCTCCCCGGCAGCAGCTTCCGGGGCGGCCAAGCTTGCCGCACGATGGACCTCTGCTCAATCCGTGCTCCAAACGATAGCCCAAGCCGTGGAACGGGGAGAAGAAGCACCAGCAGATTCCATCGATAAGTTGAAAAAGCTGAACGATGACATTACGGGACTGACCAACACGCTGTTAAGCCGCTACGATACGGAGATCGGTCCGGCGATAAGCAAAGCCTTCACCAAGGGCGCAGGCACAGCCAAGCGTGTGCAGCAGGAGCTGACCCAGGCGCTTGCCAGCGTCCCCGACATTCAGCATTTGCTCAAAGACGCCCGGAAAGGTCTTAAAGTAGGCGGGGAAGAAGTACAGCTTGCCCAAAGCCGTCTGCCGGAGGCCGAGCTTCGGATTACGCAGCTGGCGAATCGGCTCCGTGAGATGGAAGCTGAGGGAGATATTCAAGAGGTTATTGATTTGCTTCAAAATAATTTCGAGCTCGAAAGCCAGTTTTTTGCCGAGCCTGTAACGCTGGAAGAGAATCGCCTGTATCCGATCCCGAACTACGGGTCCGCCATGTCTCCCTTCTTCACGACTTTATCCTTGTGGGTAGGTGCCCTGCTGCTCGTTTCCCTGCTCTCCGTTGAGGTTCATGATGAAGAGAGAAGCTTCCGCAGCATCGAGGTTTACTTCGGACGCTATTTAACCTTTCTCACCATTGCCCTGTTCCAAGCGCTATTCGTCACCCTGGGTGATATCTATTTGCTGCGGACCTATGTCGTGAATCCGGGCTGGTTCATCCTGTTTGCGCTGCTGATCAGCTCCATCTTCATGCTGATTGTATATACGCTGGTGTCCGTATTCGGCAATGTCGGAAAAGCGATGGCCATCGTACTTCTCGTGCTGCAGCTCGCAGGCGCGGGCGGAACGTTCCCGATCCAGATGACGCCGCCCTTCTTCCAGGCATTGCATCCGTATCTGCCGTTCACCTACGCCATTAGCATGATGCGGGAAGCCGTAGGCGGCATTCTATGGGATATTGTCATCCGGGATGTCCTGTTCATGCTGATCTTTGCCGCAATTGCGCTGATGATCGGGATAGCGCTCAAGAAACCGATCAACCGCGCCAGCGGCGGTCTTGTCCGTAAAGCGAGAGCCTCGAAACTCATCCATTAATCCAGCCCCTTTCGGAGCGTATATCCGCACAGAATGACTGTCTGATTACAACTTTAGTCATATTTTACGCAAAAGGACACCCCTAGCGGCTTCTTACAGCCATGGGATGTCCTTTTTTCATATAAGATTTACTTATGTCGGGATTGCTGGTGGTATTCCTTCAGCTGTTTCAACGTATCCTCTTCCATATCCCCGAGCCGCCAGATCGCAATCTTCGAAACACCCGTATCTCTCGCCGTATCCATCCAGCCGGCAATGGTCATACCATCTGCATACCATACCGTATGGCCGATGCCTTGGTCGTCCGTATATTCATAATGCAGGGCACCACTTGACGAATCCCGCTTCGGCACTTCCGAGATGGAATGCGCCAGCTCCACCGCACGCTTTTCCGTTAAAGAGACAACCTTGCCGTTCTTCGCCCAGTCAAACCCTCCAACCGACAGTGCGATGGCATGGTCTCCCGGAATCCCGCGCAGTTTGTCCGCCAGCTTTCTGATCAAGGCGTGATCCGCCTTCGGCCCCGGTCCGCTATGCCCTCCGTACAAGTTATAGGCCATCACGACATAATCCGGGCCTGCCGGCAACAACTCCAAGGATGACTGGGAGATCCCCGGCTCCAGGACGATTCGAAGAGAGAAACCCTCCGCTTGTAAACGTTCATACAGCTCCTCGTAAAGAGCGCACAGATTCGCCCAATCTTCCTTGCGTACCTTCTCGTAATCCAGCTCGACGCCACGAAAGCCATGCTGGGATACTGCAGCCAGAATGTGCCCGATATGCTGGCTGCGGCTTTCCGGAGTAGCCACGATCCGGGAGATGAGCTCAGGATCCTTCTGTTCCGCCGTCCCATCGGTATCGAAGCGATCGTTTACGATGGTCAGGACCCGGCGAAGCTGCTCCCCTTTCCGGGAAATCTCCTGAAATTCAGGCAGCCCCTCCCGAAAATCCGAAGTAAAATGGAGTTCGTCTTTATGATTGAAGTAGGCTGCAAAAAAATGGATCTCTTCAAGCTCGCTGCCGAGCTGCTCCATATCGGTTATGCCCGTCCTCCACTGCCAATCCGTAATCCAGGCAGACAGCTTTACTCCCGTTTGCGGTATCTGAGGCTGCAGTGCTTTCTCCTGCTCTTCGGTGCGCAGCCACCAGAAGGAGACAGCAGCGCACAAAGCCATCAGCACCACTGCTCCTGCCCATTTCCTCCTGCGATTCTTCATTCTTGTTCACGTCCTACGCCATCCGAATTTTAAAAGGTCTCCACAGCCCAGTCAACCGCCCGGTTCAAACTTCTCTGCACGCCTGTCAGGACTCCGGTCAGTCCGGACGGCTTGTTCGTAAACAGCAGCTTCCGATCGCCGCCCGCAGGCTCAGATGTTATGTTGACATCTTCAAAAATAGCGTCGTAAATATCATCCTTCTCATTCTGCTCGTGATATTGCGATTCAAACGCCACGCCCCCTGCGCCAATCGAAACATCCACAGGCTGCTGGTCCAGAATTAACTGTTGATCGACACTCACCGACACGGAATGACCTTTCACCGAAATCTCCAACGAGCGGTTGCCAAGTATGTTGACCGGATACTCATTCTCATCATCCCGATCTCCGGCCTGCGTCTGTTCCTTGGTATATACCGATGCTTTGTCGAATTGCAGATCCTCTTCACCCCACTCGACCTTCGGCAGGGAATAAGTGAACAGCTCCTCGGGCGCTTGACCTGCTCGCTTCTGTTCTACCACCACGTTATTGTTCTCCAGAAGGAGCCTTACATAAGAGCCCTTGGTCCTGTCGTAACGGACATAGATGGACTGCCGTCCTACCACATAACCGAGCGCTTTAGCCGAGACGGTTACGTCAGTCTCTTCACTACCTTTTAAATAAACCGTCCCTGCCTGAGACGGAGGCGATGTGACCACGAAACGGTTATCCGAAAATTCAACCGCTCCGCCGAGCAGCTCCCAGTTGTCAGCCTGCTGCTTGTCCCCCCGCACAAACTGCATAGGTTGTCCCTGGTCCTTGTGCAGCTTCAACAACAGGTGGTTGGTGGACCAGTAAGGAGCAGGCTGGACCCGAGTCAGATTATAAAGATCGCTATCCAGCGAGTTGAAAGCCATACCTTCCCGGTTGAAATTCATCCCAAACAACTGCTCAATCTGCTCCGTATTGGCATCGGCTACAAGCTGATTCATGCCGCTGCCAAGCGCATTGGCGTGCATGATCATATATGTCCCTGGAACATAACCCAGCGATTCCGTGTAGACTTTATTCATCGCCTCATAATCAGCTTGTATCCGTTCTTCCATCTCCGCGCGGTTCTCGAGCGGTATCATGTTCTCGTCGCGAATGAAATCCATCAAATAGTGGTTGTAATACTCCACGTTGGATTTGCTGGTCAGTTCACCCTCATCCTTAACGCCGATATAACGGCCTTCACGATCAAAAATATTAATATAAGTCAGCCGGTTGCCGTTGGTCCCCAGCTCCCAATAACCGGTGCGGGTCATCTTCAGCATATCCTTCGGCTGCAGAAATTTCCGTTCACTGTTGCCCATTTTGTCCGCATAGGACAGGAAGGTGGCCTTATAGTTGTATTTCTCCAGCAGCGGCTGCGCGAACAGCGCGGATTCATTCCGTCCATCTTCAAAGGACAGATACAGCGCTTTATCCGGCAGCTTCTTGCCATTACGATAATAATCGATAATATCTTGCTGCGAAATCGTGGTGTAGCCCTGTTCATATAAAGCCTTCAATTGTGCATCCAGCTGGCTCTTGGATACGAGCTTGGATGTCCCGGTGCGGCCGACCCCAAAATAGGATAGCGCAATAAAGCCCTGATCCTGACGCCAAGCCGCTCTGTCCGGCTCCTTATAGGTGCGAAAATCGAAAATCGCATCCGCCAGCAGGACGGCTACTACGGCCAATACAACGACCTGTGCCGTAACTTTGATGATTTTGCGGCGATTTTTTCGCTGAACATTGAGGGCTGTTTTTTGTTTTTTACCCATTTGTCATCCTCACTTCAACCGCTTTGACACGATCAGAACGGTAATCCGAATTTTTTGCCTTTACGCTTGCGGGCTTCCTTCTTCTCTCTAGCTTCAATATCCTGCGGTGTTTCCCGGGTCCCCCATGTCGACTTCCAGAAGGTAAACCAGGCCACCGGCATCTGCCATAACAGGACAAACTCATAGAACAGACAGAACACGAAGCCGAACACCCAGAGCTTGCTCTTGCGAAACAGCAGGTGGGCAAGACTCATCAGCAGCGCCATCAGCAGCAAGCCCATCAGGAAGGTCCCCGGGAAAATGCCGTGAACGATCGGCACGTACATCAAGTTATAGGCAACCACGACAGGCGCGGCAATCGGCACGATTAGGCCTATGTAGAAAAACAATGCCATAAACGGCTCTTTGCGCCAAATAAAGCTTCCGGCCCGGAGCGACTCGCGCAGCCAGGAGCGCTTCCAGCGCATCTGCTGCTTCAGGAACACCTTCATCTGCGAAGGGACAATCGTCGAGCATATGGCGGAATCCTGGTAACCGGTGCGATGTGTTTTCAAAATAAAGTTCGTCATGCTTCGGTCATCCCCGAAGGTGGCCGGTCTGCCCAGAAACTTCTGGTTCAGCCAGGCGTCCGCATGCTGCAGGATCAGCTCTTTCCGATAGCAGGATAACGGGCCCGACAAGCAGGTCACGCTGTCAAACCAGGACTCCGCCGCTTTCATGATCCGAAAGGCAATATAATAACGGACCGTCTGCAGCTTCGTCATATTATTGGTATATTTGTTCTCGACGTCCGTCCGGCCGGCCACGCCGCCCATCTTAGGGTCCTGAAAAGGCTGAACGAGGTGGCGAATCGCCGTCGGGTCCAGAAAGCTGTCGGAGTCCACGAAGACCACCAAATCATGCTTCGCCATCTCCACGCCCTTGACCAGGGCGGCCCGCTTGCCCGCATTCTCCGGCAGCACCGTATAGGACAAGCGTTCGCGGGTCGCGTAACGCTCCGCCTCGGAGTGAATCACTTCAATCATATCCTTGATCTGCTGCACCGATTGGTCTGTCGATCGGTCATCTACGACGATGACCTCCAGCTTATCTACCGGATAATCCTGATTAATACAGCTGAGAATCGTACGTTTAATCCAATCCGCTTCATTGAAGCAGGGGATGATAATCGAAACCCCTGGTGTATAATCCGGATGGATCGGCACATCGCGGTACAATGCCCCAAACAGATAGCGAGTTAGCAAAAACAGGGCTGCGATTAAGCTGTACAAATACAGCACCATGTTGTATTTAAAATAGATAATGCTCTCGGCCCGCATCAGTATGATGAAGAGCACCGCCACGAACATCAACGCGCTGGCAGAATATACGGAATATCCCCACCGTTTGCGCTGAAAATATTCAGTCAGCGGCTTCTCAAATTCCAAGGCAAGCATATGTTCTTCACCGGATTCTGCCAAATTCGTGGCCCGACGAACGATGCTTGCATCCATCCTTACAGCCGATTCGAAACCTTCCGGCATCGCACCTGGCGGGATCCGGAATCGGGCTTTCACCTTGTCGCCCACTTCAAGACCTGAAGAAGCGTCCGGCAGCTTGAGCAGCAGGCCCGTGGCCGAAATGTCGGCTGCCTGTCCCTTAATCCCGGCTTTTTTCTTTTTCCCCTTGGGGACGATCCATACTTCAAATTCCGCTTCATAACGCAAGCTGAGCATACGCAGCTTATTTAAATATTCAGAGCTGGACAAATCATCCCCGGGCTGCTCAGCCCGGTTGCCTCTCCGGTCCGCGTTCAAACGAATCTGCTCCGGGTCAGGTACATAGGAAAGAGTACGTCTATCCGTGCGCGGAACCGCAAGAACTTCTTTAGTGCTCTTCGGTTGCTTTCTTTTTATAATCCTCATTGCTTTCTCCCATCGTTACAAACTCCAATAATGAAAGCCATTTGCTTCATATTCGGTTTTTGGATAAGCTCCCTTCACGTCGATCAGAAGCTTCTCTCCTTCAGAGCTAAACATGTCCTTGAATTCGGCAATCCCAAGCTGCTTGAACTCCCGGTGTGCGACGGCGACAACCGCAATCTGAATGTCTTTCAATTCGCTCATGGCCGACAGCTCGATACCATATTCCTCATAAGCCTGATGCGGGTCCACATGCGGGTCCGCGACCATCGGTTGAATTCCGTAGTCCTGCAGCTCCGTAATAATATCGATGACTTTGGAGTTGCGGATATCCCGGCAGTCTTCCTTAAAGGCCAGACCCATTACCGCCACCTTCGCCCTCATCAGATCGATACCTTGGCGAACCGCGAGTTTAATGACATGCTGGGCGATGTATTTCCCCATTCCGTCATTAATATGCCGCCCGGCCAAAATAATTTTGGAATGATATCCCGTATCCTCGGCCTTGTACGTCAAATAATATGGATCAATTCCGATGCAATGTCCGCCAACAAGCCCCGGCCGGAACGGGAGGAAATTCCACTTCGTTTCCGCAGCCCGCAGCACGGCATTCGTATCGATATCCATCTCGTTGAACAGCATGGAGAGCTCGTTCATGAAAGCGATATTGATATCGCGCTGGGCATTCTCGATGACTTTGGCTGCTTCCGCCACCCGGATGCTTTCCGCCCGGTGAACGCCTGCATCAATAATCAGCTCATATAGGCTGGCAACCGTCTCCAGTGCCTCCGGGTCATTACCGGACACGATTTTCACGATGGTCTCGAGTCGGTGTACCTGGTCTCCGGGATTGATTCGTTCCGGGGAATACCCCACCTTGAAATCCTCGCCCAGGCGCAGGCCGGACTCTTCTTCAAGAATCGGAATGCAAACCTCCTCCGTTACGCCCGGATAAACCGTTGACTCATACACAACAACCGCTCCCCGGGTCAATGCGCGGCCGACCAATCGGCTGGCATTGCGCACGAATTTCAGATCCGGGACGTTTCCGCTTTTTACGGGTGTCGGAACGGCGACAATAAAGCAGCGCGCTTCCTTCAGCTTGTCCGGATCCGAGGTGAAGGACGCCGAGCAGTTCGCAAGCGAAGTATCCCCGATCTCACCAGTAGCATCGAATCCGCTGCGGTACTGCTGCACCTTGGCCTCGCTCAGATCGAAGCCGATGACATCCAGCTTTCTTGAGAATGCGACCGCCAGCGGCAGGCCCACATACCCAAGACCGACGACCGCTAATTTGTCAACGCGGTCCAACATATTCACATATAATTCCATCTTATTCCATCTCCATTGCGGCTTTGTCCTGCAGCTGCATCATGTCCGCCATTTTTACAAACGTATATCCTTTATTCTTCAACCCTTCGATTACTCTGGGCAGGGCCTCAATGGTATGAATGTCATCCAGCATATGGAGCAGAATGACGCTTCCCTTTTGTGTCTTGGTCATAACTCCGTTTACAATATCGTCGGCACTGTTGGAAATATCCCAATCCAGCGTAGTCACATCATACATTGCAATGGCGGGGTAACCGGCAGCCGCCAGCGCTTTGGCCCGTTCGTCATCTACCACGCCGGTCGGCGGCCGAAACAGCATGACAGGCTGCTGCTGTATGGCCTCTGTAATAACCTGGTGGGCCTTGACGACATCCTGCTGCAGCTCTTCCGGCGTTAGCGATGTAACGACGGGATGGCTGTAGGAATGATTGGCCACATCGTGTCCGCCTTCGACCATCGCCCGCGCCAAATTCGGGTTGCTTTCCACTCCTTTGGCCCGCAGGAAGAAGGTGGCCTTCACACCATGCTCCTCCAAAATATCAAGGATGCGGGTTACCGTTTTGTCGCTTCCGAAATCATCAAAGGTCAGGGCAACTTCTTTTTTGTTGGTATTGACTTTATAAACCAGTTCATATTTCGCCTGTTCATAATCCGGGTTCATTCTAGCAGCGTCGTATCCCGGAATTAACTCGAGCGGTTTTCGCACGCCGCCATTGCGCACCAGCTCATCCAGCGTAACCAATTGATATCCGATATCGTCCACGGCCTGGGCTATGTATTTAATAGAAGAAATCACTTCCGGATTGACATCGGTATTCATGGAAATAATACTGCCTCTGGAGATGTACCTGGTCACATACTCTCCAATCTCTTCTGCACTCTGCATATTGCGATCCTTGGGATTAATGTTGTAACTTACAACGGCCTTCATTCCAAGATGTGCAGCTGCCAGCGGCACTTCATCCGGATAATCGCCCGAGCGTGTCCGCACATAGCGGGGCTGGACGCCCGTTTCCCGCTCAATGACATCGTTCGCGAGTTTGATTTCCTTATAGATCTGATCGTAATCAAGCTGATTCATATCGAGCTGATTGAGCGTATTGTTCTCAATTTCATGACCTCTGGACAAAATGGCATCCGCAATGTCTGGTTCCTCCGCCACACGGATCCCCGGAAGAAAGAAGGTCGCCTTGATTCCATAGGCATCCAGCTCATCGATCAGGGCCATCATGGTCGCTTTATCGCCCATGCCGTTA
Organism: Paenibacillus sp. QJM3NY_38; assembly: GCF_056173265.1. NCBI lineage: Bacteria > Bacillati > Bacillota > Bacilli > Caryophanales > Paenibacillaceae > Paenibacillus > Paenibacillus sp. QJM3NY_38. Next base: position 2,385,139 of record NZ_CM149665.1, on the reverse strand, counting down.
AAGGTGAGCGCCAATTCTTTCCTGGCTGTGTAAACAAACGGGATTTCCCTACTCTTTTCTCCCGTATACCGTTCCACTTTTTGAACTGTCGCTGTCAAACCGCCCGCTTCATCGCTGGGAGCTTGCTTACCACTAAAAAGACCACAACCACCCAGTAACGCCAGGGTTAACAACAGTCCGGTCATTCTTGTTAGCATGTATAACATTCGGGTTTTACTAAAATCTCTTTTCATCTGGATACTCCTTTTAAAATTTCAATCAGGGTTTTTATTAAAGCCCTTCCTGAATAAACCAATTGAATATAACACCAACCTATCATAATTGCTATAACATTTTGGAAAAATTCATGGATTTTCATCATTTTCATAACTTTGAATTACAATAAAGAACCCCGGTCGTCCAGCTTGTGTAATCCGTTGCCCATGTTTTTTTCTAAACATGCTTTTACTCCCTGCCGCTCGATGATTCACATTATAGAATTCAGTTCTATACAATTTCTAAACATTTCCGATTTAACCGGGACCTGGCCCACTGTCAGACAAAAAAAATACCTCCGAAAGTCTCTTAAGACTCTCGAAGGTACGTTGAATTGTGAATGATTCATGTTGCACATGCTGCTCATGTTGTTACCATTTAACCTGAAAATCGCTATTGAACCTCATGCAAATCAAGGCTCTTCCCCAGCCATCGCGGTTCGTTTGTGAACCCAAGCCTGGTAGTGATGGACGGCCAGTCCCGCAAAGGAGTTATGGTCGCTGCCAAGTTTGGCGGCGTGCAGGGCTTCGTCCTCCATCTCCTGCTCGCTCTTAGAATAAAAGGTCAAATGCTCGCCTTCCTCCGTATCCCCAAGCTCCATGCCGATCCAGACAGACTTGCCGAGTTCGTCGGCCTGCTCCAGCTCTTCCTTGGACAATTCATACATCTGCTCCCCGCTGTCCCGGTACGCCATAACGGCAATCGCGTCCGTATTCTCAATCATCCAGCGGCTGAACGAATCGGCATCCGCGCTGCGGGGTCCAGGTATCGAGTCAAGCCAGAAAGGAACGGCGGCGCTGAACGTTAGCCCCTGACGCTTTGCCTCCTGCACCCAAACCTCCATGTTCGCGCTCCATTCTTCCACCACCTGTGCCTGTTCACGACCCCATCTTCGGAGCACATAGGGCTCAACATCGAACTGCACGCCCTCGAATTTCTCCTCCGGCGCAGCCGTCCGATTGTACGCTTCCAGCCAGGCCAGCAGCTCCATCCCTTGTCGCCGGCCTTCCTCATAAGCCCAATCCGGCTGACCGTTCAAGGCATGGACGCTGATCCCCTGCTGATGAGCCGCAGCTACAAAATGGCGGTATTCTTCGTCCGTCACCTCTTGTTGAATCTGCAAAAAGATCGTTGTAATGCCTTCCCTGCCGCTAAAGGCTACAATCTCCTCCGTTTCACTCCGGATCAGACTTGCATCCCACAGCCATGTAGCCTTGTTCTGATTCACCTTGCCTGACGGGAGAAGAAAAAGGATCAGCAGCAAAAGACAGATGCCGGCAACCAGAATGATCCACTTCGCTTTTGCATGTATAGGCCTCATTCTTCTCGTCCATTTCATCAGATCAAGACAGCCTCACCCGGCTCAGCTACATGCTGAACGGAATGGCCGATCTTGTAGATATGAGGCTCGGCGAACGCTTTAAATGCATTTCGTGTATCTAAGATTGGCACGCCGGTCGAAGCGATCGAATGATAATCCAGATTGCTGTGGTTTGTAATGAGGACGATGCAGTCGTAACGGCTGAATTTCGCCAGATCATACTCCACGCTGCGTACCGTTCCGCCTTGCTTATCCACGAAGCTGTGGGCATACGGATCGTAATAATCCACATAGGCGCCATTTTCCTTGAACTGTTCATATACTTCAAGGCCCGGGGATTCACGCAAATCGCTGATGTCCGGTTTGTAAGCCATGCCTAACAGCAGGATATTGGAGCGTTTGATCGATTTGGCATATTCGTTCAGAATCGTAGCCGTCTTGTTGATCACATAGTAAGGCATATTATCGTTGGTGGACTGTGCCAGCTCAATAAATTTGCTGTAGAAGCGGAAGCCCTTGGCCTTCCAGGACAGATACATGGGATCCAGCGGGATGCAATGGCCGCCGATGCCCGGTCCCGGATAGAATGGCATGAATCCGAACGGCTTGGTTGCCGCTGCATTGATCACTTCCCATACATCAATGCCCATGCGGTCACACATCATGGCCATCTCGTTGACAAAGGCAATATTCACGCTGCGGAACGTATTTTCCAGCAGTTTGGACATTTCCGCAACTTTCGGGTTGCTGACGGGCACCACCGTCTCCACATACTGCTTGTATAACGCTTCACCCAGCTTTAGGCAGGCATCCGTCGTTCCTCCGATGACCTTCGGCGTATTTCGGGTATTGAACCGGCTGTTGGATGGATCGACCCGTTCCGGCGAGAAGCACAGATAGAAGTTTTGGCCGACCTTATAACCGAGCTTCTCAATCGGCTGCTGAATCAGCTCCTCCGTGGTTCCCGGATAAGTCGTGCTCTCCAGTGTAATTAACAGGTTAGGCTTCATAAAGCGTTTGAGCTGATCGACTACCATTGTAATGTAGGATGTATCCGGGTCCTGATTCTCGCTGAGCGGCGTCGGCACGCAGATGCTGACGGCGTCGATCACAGCAATCATGCTGTAATCCGTTGTCGGCTTAAAGCGTCCGGTCTCCATGCATGCCGCAAGCTCTTCGGACGAGATGTCACTAATATAGGACTCGCCGCGGTAAATGCGGTCAATTTTGTCAGAATCCAGATCGATACCGATGACCGTGAATCCCTGTCTTACCATTTCCACAGCCAGCGGCAATCCTACATAGCCCAGTCCCACAACACCCAGAACGGCTTTCTTATTCTCAATGGCACTCAATAAAGTTTCATATTCCTCATTCACAAGTATTCAACCTCCATCGGATGTTTAGTCTATTCGTCTATTTCTTTTGCCTATTCGCCAAAAGACAGACCTCGTTTTGTTGAACTCTCTCCTTGCGATTAAAGAACCTCTCAGCTCAACTAATCACGTATCATTCATCATTCATTAATTCTCATCAAACTAGAAGCGTTAGTAACGATGTGTTTAATGAAGGCAGCGGCGGATGCGGGCATCCAGTTCCACCGGCGAGAACGGTTTGGTTACATAATCATCCACCCCGTTTTGGAAGCATTGGCTGATCGTTTGCTCCACTCGTTTCTCCGTTAGTACCACAATTTTCGGCGGCTCCTTCATATCCAGCTGCTGGATATGATGGATGAAAGGCAGGCCGTCGATGCCATGCAGGTTGAGCTCGGTCAGCACAAGATCCGGCTCCCATTTCGGGATGAGATCCAGCGCCTCCAAACCGTCAACGGCCTCAAGCGTTTCATAACCTTGCATGGCTAAGCGGATCTGTAAAAACTCCCTCACCGTGGCATCTTGATCCACGATGAGAATGCGGTTTTGACCGCTGTCTGCTTCCTCCTGCGTAAATATATGAATATCCGAAGAGGTGCTGAGCTTGGTCGCTTCCGCCATCTGCTTCAACGTCAGCGCTGATGGCACTTCCGTAAGCGCGGCAAGCGTAATACGCGGATCTGCTTGCTCCAAACGGCCTTGCAGATGCTGCTTCAGGAGCAATGCCTGATAATGGGCGGCATCCAGCGAATATCCAGGCAAGGTAACGGCCATTACACCGGTTTGGGTGTCTTGCAGTACCTCACCGTTCACGCCGGACAGCTGATCCACAAAGCTTTGAACCTCTGCCAGCCCAGCCTCCGTCTCGGACAGATTGCCTGCACAGTACAGAAACAGCAATGCTGTTCCATGGCTATGGTTTCTCACTTCCTCCTCCAGGCGGCCGTAAAAATCTACGGCCTGCACGCGTTGCAATGTTGCGGATTGAGACATAACTGTAGGTCCCACCTCTCTTTATATTTTGATGCTGTTACATATGAACCGGGCCTTGAAGTCAGGCAGCCTCGTTCTTATCTTTCCAGCTCTGCCGGGTCATGGTCCCCCATGAATTGTTGTTTTGCAGATATTGAATATGCCCCTGTACTCTCCACAGCACACCTAACTGGTGGTATCCCACAAATTTGAGTGCCGAGAAGAGGAGCATCTTCACCAGATCGGACAATTTGGTATACCGGCGGAAGGCCATCTCCTCCAGGATGAGAGCTCCCACGCTGAGCAGGTACCCACTTAAAAAATTGACGAGTCCAAACACGACCAGCACATGCCAATTTGTCATATCCAACAATACATATCCAAGCAGAGCCAGAAGGCCCGTAATTCTGAAGTAAGGGTTTAACGCTTCAAAAATAACGTTGTAGGGCATCGTCAACATGCCCATGACTTTATATTTCGGATTGAACACCATATCGCGGTTCTCGATCATGTTCTTCAAGTTTCCCCGTCCCCAGCGCTTGCGCTGATTGGACAGAATGTTGTAGCTGTCCGGCGCCTGCGTCCAGCACACCGCTTCCGGGCAAAAGGAAACGCGGTACTTGATTTTATTTTCCAGCATATAGCGGTGCAGCTTGATAATAATGTTCATATCTTCGCCGGGGTAGCCACCCCGATAGCCGCCCACCGCGATGACATAATCTTTCCGGAACAAGCCGAAAGCTCCCGAGACGATGATGAGCCCGTTGAAATGGCTCCACCCGATTCGTCCACCCAGGAAAGCTTTCAGATATTCGATCGATTGGAACATCGGCCATATCCGGCGCGGCAAGGATACGTCCTTAACCTCTCCGTTCTCGATCACGCAGCCATTGGCGATCCGAACATCTCCGCCGATAGCCACCGTTTCCTCCGGATTCTCCATGTACATGCGGGCCATCCGGATCAGTGCATCCTTCTCCAGCAACGAATCCGCATCGATGGAAGAAATCAGCGGATAACGGGACAGGTTAATGCCCGCGTTCAATGAATCCGCCTTACCGCCATTTTCTTTGTCAATGAGATATAGCTGAGGGTACTGCGGATTATAATAAATGCCGCGAACCTTGTTCGTGCTGATGTTGCCGCGGATCTCCGGATTGGGCAGCAGCGTCAAACCATACTCCTCAATCAGCACCTTCAGCGTTTCGTCGGAGGAGCCGTCATTGATGACAATGACCTCATAGGTTGGATAGTTCAGCGTCATCAGACAGCGGACATTCTCCGCGATAGTCAGCTCTTCGTTATAGGCCGGAACCAGCAAAGATACCGATGGAACCAGTTCCGAACCCGAGAGCGTATTGTATTTGGAATACGTAGCGCGTCTGAAAATATCCTTAATATTTCTGAAAGAAAACATCAGAATTACAAAATAAAGCGCGCTAACGATCATGACGTAATAAATCGCCACCATCCCGTAAGTGAGCAGGATATCTCTAAGCAGTGTAATCTCCTCCTACTCCTGCAACCGTGCTGATCCGTTTGTTCGTTTGAATACCGAAATAACGATCGTACACCAGTTTTCTTTTGTTAAATGCCACCATTTGTTCGACTTGCTCGTATTCGCCTTCGTTGGACATGATCCGTTCGATCCGGTACAAGGCCGTTTCCCTGGCTGGACCTTCTCCTGTCAGGGCGGCTTGGCACAAGGTCTCGAAACCTTGTTCTCCCAACATCGCAAGACTCTCCGCGCTGTTGTTGCGCACATGCCAATTCTCGTCCTTCAAGGCGGAAGCCAGAATCGGAATGCTGCCTGCGGCGTGCAGTCGTCCCAGCGCTTTGGCCGCTGCGGCACGTACTTCCCACTCATGATCATTCATAAGCTCCGCAATGGTATCATCCTTCAGTGCCGGATAGGAGCCAAGATACAGCTTGACCGCCTCCGCACGTACGTCCTTCTCCTCGGATCCGACCAATCGATCGAGTGCCGGCACGACAGCCGGAATGGCCTGCCCCCACATGGCTACAAGCGATACCTTGACCAGTCCAGGATCGGGATCATCCAAGAGCTTGCGCATGAGGCTGGCCGAATCCAGCCGGGTTTCAAGCAAAATATCGGCAGCCATATGATGAATGGCTTTATCGTAGGACAGCAGTTTGGACAGCATCTCTCGAATCTGCTGTGACTGAACTGCGCTTTTGGCAATCGCCCGCGCAATGATGATGGTCATCGGGCCGTATTTGGTACGGTTCATCAGCTGCTGAAGCTGCGGCACAGCCTCTTCCGCACGCATCCCTCCAAGGCGGTAGACCGCCTCGATACGACGGTCTTTCCGCAGGCTGGATAATGCCCGAACCTCCTCTTCCACAAATCCGGCTTCCCGGCATAAGCGCAGTAGCTTATCTCTGGCGTCCCCTTTGAATTGCTCGATCCACTCGATAAACTTGGCTTGAATGACCCGGCGCTCAGCCGAAGTCAATTTGCCGGGCGGGAGCTCCAGCTTCGTATCGTCATGCAGATGACACTGGACATACACAAAATAGTCATGATGTTTTACTGTTAAGCGTTCCGTTTCTCTTTGTACAGCATTGTGCTTGATCTTCATTTGGAACAACAGGATAATGCCGGCTGCAATAAGGCCGAGACATACATAGACAAAGACGTATGCCATTTCTAAATTTGAAAACATATCCGATGGCTCCTCCTTTTATTTAGCATCTGGTTTCCGCTCCGTTTCAGACAGACGGGTGAATATGTCCTGCATATCATAATAGCTTTGTTTTAATCGTTCACTGTACTTGGTCGCTTCCCATAGTTCCCAAGTATAAGGTTCAATCTCCTCCAGGTTGATGGACTCTGCCGATCCTGACGCTGACTGCCCGTTATTCTCAGATCGCTGCGCGATCCACGGAGCCAGCCGGATCCCTTCCGCTGTTATCGTGCTGAATGTACGCTTATCTTGAAGCGGGCTGTAATCCAGCACCTGCAGCGAACTCGGATCCCCGAACCCAAGCAGCATCCATGGAATTCTCATCTCCACGAACCTGTCTTGATACTGCCAGGCCGTTAGAGAATTAAAATCCGGAGATTGCGGATCGCTGGTCCCCCGTTTCAGCATCCCTACTCTTTCATCCACAAACGGATGGGAGAAGCGGGTATCTGGCGGATTCATCAGCAGGCTGATGGCCAGCTTCCAGGCATGAAACGAACCTCCGGACACCACAGGATCGTCCTTGGTCCCCTTCGCTTCCTCTCCTGGCAGCATCCAATACCCCTCTTTGCCGTACAACCGGCTGTGGAAATCGTAGGATGGCGCAATGGTTACCTGGGACTCATCCTCTTGACCTAACTGGATCAAAGTTTCCAAAGCTCCACCTGTAAGCGTTCGTCCCGCCAATTCTTTCTTGGGGATGTCGCCGCCAGGGATCGTATCTGCTCCGATGAAAAGTTTGGAACGTTCGGGATCAAACGCCTCCTCCAGTTCCATGCCGATATACAGGTAGGCTTCATCATGAGTCAGCTTCATGTTCTTGACGCCCGGTGCCGTTCCGGACCAGGTCTTGACTTCCCCTTCGGGAACTTTATCCCAATCGCTGAGATCCCCGTTGATCGTGATCTGCTCTACCTTGCCCGGCTGCATCGCAAGAACGCCGAACATCTTCTCATTCGTCAGCACATTCAACCAGAATGCCCGGCGGTCTGCCGGTATTTCAAAAGGCATCGTATTCCATGTCTTTTTGAACCATTCGTCCTGCCACATGAACAGGATCGCCCCGGAATAACCTTCGTCGTAAATATCCTGGGTCAGCGAGACGTTAACTAAGCCTTGCTCAGCTTCATCATGCCCCCCTTGATCCTTACCGCCGGGACCATGGTGCGAAACACCGATGGATGAAGGTACGCCGTACTCGGTGACCATAATCGGCATATCTTCGAAAGCTGCCTTCAATTTTCGCAGGTAGGCTTTGTACGTGTTGTAACCCCCATTACCATCAGGAATGGTCTGCAGCGTTTTGTCCGTCCGGAAAAAATCCGGGTAGTACGGGTACACATGGTATGCGGCAAAATAACCTGCATCCCAGTTCACCGGTTCTACATGCCTTGCATCGACAGATACCAAGTCCTCTTCAAACAGCGGTTCCCCCGGATGCTCAAGCACGTCCGTTGTAACCCAATTGGTAAATGTCATCGGATGCTGCCATCCGTACTTCTGCTCCTCGGCAGCCGTATGGTCCAATAAAGATGCCAGCCAATTCTCAAAAGGACTTGCGTCCTTCGTCCCCGAGAAATAGGACCCCTCATACCGAGGGACATCCTTATGTACCGTGTTGGTGTTATCGACCATGGTTGGGTCCCACTCAGTTCCCACGTGCCAGGCCATAAGGTACTTGCCTGCATTGACCTTATACTTGCCACTCGACTGTCCATGCTTAGCCTCAACATTGATATCGCCGTAGACAGCAGCAACAGCCTTCGATATCTCCGCTTTGAACGTCTGGACGATTTCTTCGTCATACGCATCCTTGCGCTCGATCAGTTGCTCCTCCGGTGACCAAATGCCCTGCATGAAGTACAAGGGGTCATCACCTTTATCCCGGTTATATTTCACAAGTGCAGAATAGAAGACCGGATTATGCACGGTGTAGACCCTGATTACGTTCGCTCCCATGTCATCAATCTGTTTAAACCAGCGAAGGTAATCCTCCTCCGTTGCCGGAAGCTCACCGGGATAATGTCCGGGTACGGTTGCCCCCAGATTCACGCCTTTGGCAAAAACCTCTTTCCAAACTTCGTCATCCTCATATACGAGAAAGGAGGTTCCCTCTGTTTTGAATTTCATTTTCACGCCGTCCGCATCCGCATACGTCTTTAATGACGGCCGTAGATATCCTAGAATTACAGCGGCACCGCAGAGAAGCACTATAGTGAAAAGTGCTGCGATCACCCACCATTTTCGCCTGCTCATCGTCTTCGTTGCTCACCTGCCCTTTCTATGACATGTTTGTTGCTGCACCGACACATGACGACTGAGCCATACTCGTCATTCTATAGCCGATGCGTTCCCGATACCATATTCCTTCTTTACCAACTTTTCCGATATCGATAATAGTCAAAAAGAAGTAAAACAAACCTCTTCCACATTTTTCCCCCGATAAAACTTACCGCTGCCTCTTCACCCCTGTCATTTGACAACTTAACAGCCTGATGTTAGTTGTGTGCAATGAACAGCATCGCTGTCCGAATAAGGCTGGAACTGCACGACTTCATTCCATCTGAGGAAAGCAGCGATATGACGAAGATTTTCAGAAAATTTTCGTGAATCATAAGGTTAAACGCAAAAAAATTGCTAAAGTTCCGGTCATTTTTACATCATTATCCATAGTTATTACAAATTTGATACCAAAGTCGTATAAAAAAACGGCTGAGAACCGCATTCTGTAAAGGTTTGGCAATATTTACCTTTTATACAAAATGAGAATAGAGTCCTGTACCGGGATTGTGTAATATTCTATAGAATTGACACTCGGGATCAAGTGGTAAGTATCGCCTATTTTTTATGATTTCGGTTTGGATCTCCCCGCATCGTGGTATATAAATTAGTTTGGGAAATTTAAAAACTGCGGCAGAATAACATAAATCAGACCCGGTCCATTGTAGATCCGAGTCTGTTATTGGCGATATGAGATTGAAGATGTTACCATGATTACCGTTTATTCATCAAAGAAAAAACTGCCTTCACCACCAAAAAGTCGGATATCTTCGCTCCTTCACCGCATTATTGACAAGCAGAGCCACAACCACGATCATGACGGACCCGGCAAGCACAGGGGTAAACAAGAATGACCATCCGCTGCCAGCCATAATCACAACCAAAGGATCCGCACCAGCCGGTGGATGGGTCGTTTTGGTTATCCCCATCAAGCTGATTGCCGCTCCCACGCCGATGGCCATAGCCCAGATTCCGTCCCCCAGAACCTCAAGCGTAACGAGTCCCGTGAATGTGGAAATCAGATGACCTCCTACGAGGTTCCTGGGCTGTGATAGCGGCGCATCCCACACCGCAAACGCAAGCACGCAGCTCGCCCCAAAGGGTGCCATGATCCAAACACTCCCTGCAAGTGTCGTCAGAAGAGCCAACAATCCGATGGAAACAGCGCCGCCGATAAAGCCAATGGCGATATTCATGGGACGAACGGTCAACGGACTTCTAGCCCCTCCTTTCATTTTCTGTACATATGCTGCTGCCTGGTCCTTCATTGATTTCCCTCCTATATTAATAATTAACTAGTTATTTAGTTATATATAAAATAATGAATCCCAACCCTACATGTCAATACCTTTCTTGATAATTCGCGAATGATTGTGTACAGTTAAATTACTAGTTGACTAGGAAAGGATGTTTCATTATGCCGCAAAAACTGATGCTTCGTGTCGACCCGCACGCCCCCCTTAATGTCAGTACTCAGGTTAAAGAGCAGTTAAAGTGGTTGATTGGTATTGGACAGATTGAACCATTCGATATGCTCCCTCCGGCCGGTGCGCTGGCGGATCTGCTGGGACTGAACCGCAACACCGTAAATCTGGTCTACAACCAGTTGAAGGATGAGGGGATCGTCTCGATGCATAAAGGCAAAGGAACGCAGGTATTGAACAACGCACAGGTAGAGGAGCTTAGAACTCGCAGAAAGATCATGCACGCGCTGGTAGAGCGAACGACGGAGGAGCTAAGCTCCGTTAACATCCCGGCGAGCGAGTTCTTTGCCGCATCCCTCGCCTATACACTGCTGCAGGAGCCTGTCCTGAACACGAAACAGCGTATTTTGTTCATCGAATGTAAGGAACATGATTTTCCCTTTTATCAGAAAGCGATTGAGCAAATAACGGGTGCCGAAGTGAAAACGGTATTTCTCGAGGACCTGTTGACGGGAACACAAGCCATATTCGACGCACTGGAGTACTCAAACCTCATCGTCACGACTTTAAACCACGATACCGAAGTGAAGGCTTTGTGCAGCAAATATGACAAAAAAGTAACGGTCATTGGCGCCAGCGTGGAAACATCGGTCCTGCTCGATATTGCCCGGCTTGCACCTGGAAGTGGTATCAGCTTTGTTTGCTTGGGTAAGGCAGGTGCACAGTGGATGGCCAGCCGTATGAGAGAAGCCGGTATTGAGGGGGTTCATGCCAGCTTGGCTGGGCTGGATAATCGGGAGGACCTACTGCAGCGGATCGAGGAATCCGATCTGATCTATGCATCTGACGCCGCATATGAAGAGGTTCGAACCTTATCACCAGGCAAAGTGAAGCTGTTTCCCATGACGCTGGAGAAGAGCAGCGAGAGCGTTCTGAGAGAGTTGGTCTGAATCTTAACGCACGAAAACGCCCGCTGTTATAAACAGGGGGCGTTGTTGGGCTGGATATTTCTATCTGTGCCGAATGTTCAAACTTCTGGATTCCGGTATCACTAAATCCGATGCCCGTGTCGTTCCACGGGCATCGGATCGAAGGCCCAATTTCAGGCAAGCTTGCCGGCAATCCGCTTATAGGTCGCCTCGTCCGAGACCACATACAATCTGGCGTCCCGCGGAATCGACACATCGAGCTTGCGATTAATGCTGAGGTCGTTGCGGTCGGAGATAAGCGTCGCTCCTTGCCGCAGCAGATCCAAAAAGGCATCGCCGTAGGTGTTCCATGCAGGGTCCAATGCCACTTCGTAAATATCATCGCCATGCTGGCGGCTAAGCAGCTGCATCAGCACATCCGAGTTTCCTTCCTGCAGCGCCGCGCGTACGGCCAATCGGGACACGGCATCATGTGAGAGCACAAACTCGTTCACATGATTGTAGCGGAAATTTTGAACATGCTTCTCCTGCACAATCTCAACCGTGGTATGTACATTTGGCGCAATTCGTTCAATGCTGGATACGATCAACAGCGACTTGCCGTCCACGAGAGCCGATTCATCAATTCGGGCGTCCGCAAAAACAATGGCCGATTTGGCCTCCATGATGTTGGCTCTCATCAGCACGTCATCCGCTGCTGGATCGCCGCTTACAAAATGCACCTGTTCGAGATGCTCCACCGGATGACGGTTGAGCTCATCAATGAGAACAATATCTGATTCCGGTGCAAACAACAGGATCTCTTCAATAGCGGATTGTGCCTTTTTGCTCCAATTGATAATGATGACATGACCACTACCCTTAAAATTCAACCTGCCCGCTCCTCTCTGCCGCTGCATGCTTCCAAACGATTCAATCACCTTGCCGATCACCAAGCTGAGCAGCCCGATACCAAAGATATAGATAAATATCGTTAATATCTTGCCTGGTACGGTAGCTGCATAATAATCGCCATACCCTACGGTTGCCATCGTGGTAAGTACCCAATAAAAGGCGTTAAACCAATGGTGAAACGTTTCCGGCTCCAGCAGAAATGCCAGGGTCGAGCACAGCACCACAAACAGTACTACAATCACGCTGATCGTTGTTTTACGCAGACGCATCATTTTCAAAGATAATCTTAGAAAAAAGTGCACGTTCCTGCTCCCCTCCCGAAAATGGTGCTATTAGACCTAAATAATCAGGCTGCTGATTGCAAAGGCCGTACCGATAAACACCATCGCAAGCAGAATGCCGATCGCTACGTTCCCCTTTTGCAGATGCTCGGAAATTCGAATGCCCGGCGTAGCCAGCTCGAATACCCAATAGGCAGCAATCAAGCATACATACCCGACGGCAAACCACAGCATCATGTGCCAGATCGATGAATTCGTATATGCGGATATGCCCAGAATAATGGCCGTTGCCATAAACTTGCCGCCAAAAGCAAGGCCAACCGCGACATTGCCCTTCTTCAGCTCTTCCATGTCGTTAAACCGGGTCATCCAGCTGAAAATCAACATACCCAGCAATTGAAGCACGATAATGCAGATTACACTTACAACAATATTAATGACGACCGTCAATCCGCCCACCCCCGAAATTTTGCATAGGCCAAGTCGTAATCGGCGAAATCATGCACTTCCTCCAATACAACATCAACCCTGTCCTTCTTCTCCATTGCGGCATAACGCTTCTCATCGATCGGCTGCTTGATCCGATTGCCCGTCGGCAGCTCGATGACAGCAAAATGCCTGGTGTCTTTTTTATACGTAGTTTTATAAACCCCAACCAGCTTTACATCGGTTTTAACCGTGACTTTCAGGTTGGTTAAATCCGATTCCGCCGTTTTTTTGTCCTTAAACGACTTAATCGTCTGCCAAGACGATAATCGGATATCATTGCGCTGATTCGCATCCGTGGTAAGCTCCGCATCCATGAATTGAAGCGTCCAAATTTTGTCCCCGGTAGCATAGTTGTTATCGTTTGGCAGCAGCTCGTTGTCCGGCAGGACGGTCATATCGCCGCCAATTAAATCGCCAACGGTCCCTTCAATGATCCGGTAGTCCCAAGGCACGCGAGCAGAGGTTGAGGATACTTCCTCCGATCCGGTGTGGAATACCGTCGACCCATTGCCTGAGCATGCACTCAGCGCCAGGACCATGAGGGATAGGATCATTACCGCCAGGACAACCGGAGGTTTCCTCTTTCCCTTAGGAGCACCGCCATGCTGCCTTCTTTTTTGTTTCAACTGCATTTATTTCACTCCCATTGCGATAAAATGGCTGGAATTACCCGTAATCAAACCGCCCGCCCGTCCCAGCAAACCGCAAGGGATTCCGTTAAGGACGAACAATCCTGTCAGTAAATGAAATTCGCCTTCCGCCGTCTCGACGCGGGCCAGGTCTGCCCTCCGCTGATAGACCGTCGGAAACATGACACTTGTATCATACCCGTCCTGATCCTCTACCTCGAGCTGTCCGGCCTGGTCGTACAGCTTAACTGAACCACCCTCGCGGCCGAACATCGACTTTGATACAAAGTTGCCGGAGAATACCGGTTTGTTGTATGTCGGCAGCATATAATTGACGATCGCTTCACGTTCTTTCTCATCGAACAAAAGGCCCAGCTCGTACATCCCCCACATGGCGGCAAGCAGTCCTTTGGATTGCAGCAGAATGCTGTGCGGCGAGTTGAACAGCTGCAGTCGTCCTGTCTCGATGGCATAGGCAAGCGCATCTCCGCCATCATCGACGGACATCCATTCCTTCGGATATAGGGCAAACATCCGGTGAATCTCCCGGCCATCCCCGTCCTTCAGCATGCCTTCGTCCACCCACAGATCAAGACAATCCACCAGCCGGATATCCAGCCCGCTGTGCCGGACCAATGCTTCGATCGTCCCGGAGTCCTCTTTATGCTCGCCGTAAGCGATGCAGGCGGCCGTATCCGGACGCTCAACTCCCCACGCTTGTGCGACCAGCTCTTGCATCCGTTCGTTGGGAGAGAAGATGCCGGCCTGAGCGCACATCCACGGTGTGGCAATGGAAGCCTCAACATAGCCTGTCGGCGTGTCCGCATTCAGCTCCAGCAGCTTGATGCTGCCGTCATGGGCAATAGCAAAATCAAACCTGGCATACCGGCTGATCAATCCCTCCTCCGGCAGGGGACATTCGTCCAGCATCTGCCACAGGACGGGCGGAATGCCGATTAAACTGTATATATAATGATTGCGATGAATGTAACGGACGGTTTTGTCCAGCATGGCCCATAATAATGCAGCCGCTTCTTCCAGCTCACGATAGGTCTCTTGGCGTATGGTGACAAGCTGGTCTATCCAGTAGGCTTCCCCTTCCAAATCCGCCCAGGTAAAACCGAGCTCCGCGAGCTCCGTTACGCGTCCCTCCCGATTGGGGTCAGGCAGTCCCGATACGGTGAATACGCTGTCGTGACTCATCCTCCAAAACCGCCGGATCTGGAGCTGGATTTCGAACCCGATGAGCTGAACCCGCTGGATTTACCGCCAATGCCCCCGGACTTCGACGACGTGGAACGACGCGTAATCGTCCCCGAAGATGACGTTGAGGTCTTAGGACGGACGTTGGAGTTCACCACCGGTTTGTTCTGGAACGTACCGCTTGAATAGGTGCGGGGTTTATATGGCTTGCCGTTATTCGCATAATAACCGCGATGATTATTGTACCATCCGCTGGATGAATAATACGAACCATTGTTGAACAGCATGTGATAGAGCAGCAAATCATCCCAGCCGAAGCCGGAATTGTACCCGCCGTAGTTATTGACGACCGTTGTTCCGCCGCCCGAACCTGATCCTGCAGCGGCTCCTTCTACCGGCTCTTCCTGGAATTCCTTCTCGCTAGGAAACGGAATGTTCCAATCAACATTCTTGTCAAAATACTTCTTCACTTCTTCTGTTGACCAGGACACCAGCTGCGGCTCTTCGGATGAGGTAACCGCTTCCGAAGCGAGGTCTTTCGCTGCTGCGCCGGATACCAGAAATGCGTTTGCCAGCAAGGCGATGCCCAGCGAGCTCGACAAGACCCGAATCGGTTTGCCTTCCGGCGTCAGCCATTTGGATGCAGGCTGATCTTTTTTGTCTTTTTCATTACTCAAGATGGTTTCTCCTTTCGGACAGAATTAATCGTTCCGCATCGGAACGAGCAGAAGCTCAAGTTTACCCGTGTCTACACTTAATCTGCCTTCAATCGTTTCATATTCCCGGCCGCCAACAACGATATAATTCACATGCTCCAGTGCAGCAACCATGTTCATCGTCCATGACCGCTCTTCAATCTGAATCAGCTCACCGTCCGGCCTCTTTTCAAACAAAATGACGTTCATCCCATTATCCACTGTGTGTCTACCCCTTCCATCTAAGCAGTGAGTATTGATACGTGTTATATTCCGAATCGTTTCAAAAAATCTACGATGGGATATCGACGCTTGCCCAGCGATCTTTTCCAAAAGACGCAACCCATATAATAACACTGCTTCTGATTATTTACACCTGCGAATTACCATTAAAAAATTGATGAAAACGAACATTCTGGCCGCACAGTACCTGATTTTTTACGTTTTATTAGGTGTAGCATCAAATTTCATGATGATGATCTGTCTTGACATTGTCACTAGTGTCATACTTTAGAATCGGTATCATTCCAGTCCAGAAAGGGGTTTTACCGATGAATGCAAATCTTGATAGATCATCAAACGTTAACCATCTTCACGATGCGAAGGCAAACAGCTCCATCCTTCCTTCAGTAACCGTGATCGGATTAGGCTCCATGGGCTCCAAGCTGGCCCGCACCTTCTTGCACAGCGGATATGTCACTACAGTCTGGAACCGCACACCTGAAAAAGCCGCTGAGCTTGTAGGCTTGGGTGCCTCCGGCGCTACGGAAATCGCAGATGCCATCGCCGCCAGCCCCCTCTTGATTATATGCGTACTGGATTATGATGCCGCCCGCCATATTCTGGAACCCATAAAGGAGAAGCTTTCCGGCAAGGTTGTCGTAAATCTGACAACCGGTACTCCCGAAGAGGCCCGCACGATGGGGACATGGATGAGAAACCATGGCGCCGGGTATCTGGATGGCGGCATCATGGCCGTCCCTTCCCTGATCGCCACGCCTCATGCCGTTATCCTCTACAGCGGTTCGAAGACAGCTTACGATAATTATAAACAGGTATTGGACAGCTTAGGTACAAGTCACTATTTAGGATCCGATCCTGCGCTTGCCCCACTGAATGACCTGGCACTGCTAAGCGGAATGTACGGTATGTTCGGGGGCTTTATCCATGCGGTGGCGCTTGTGGGCACCGAAGGCGTGAAGGCATTGGACTTCACGACGACGCTGCTGATGCCTTTTCTGCAAGCCATGATGTCCACCATGCCGGAGATGGCGAAGCAGATCGATTCCGGTGATTACTCCGCCAAGGATGCAAGCCTGGCGATGCAGGCCGCCCACGACACCATCGGGGAGGTTAGCAGGGTACAAGGCGTCAGCCCCGAGACATTCACACCGATCTTCGAGCTGATGAAACGCCGGGTGGAAGATGGACATGGAGGGGACGACTTCGCCAGCGTGATTGAACTGATCCGTAAGCGCCCATCGTCTTGATAGGCATAAGGGAGCGATTAGCGGCATGGGGCTAGCATGCAACGAAGCATTATGCTTACTGACTAGTCTAAGGCGATACTTTTTGGCTCCTCACCTGCAAAAGAAAGCATGGATCCTCCCTCGGGAACGATCCATGCTTCTTTTCCATTTCCATGCACCCTTATTATTTAATCAATTCCCTGATCTCCTGAAAGTTATCGGCAAATCCGATAAATACCTTATCACCAATAACGATCGTAGGTACAATCTGCTTTCCTGTCAGACGTCGTACTTCTTCCGGATATTCCGGGTTCTGTGTGCAATCATACTCCGTATACGCTACCTCCTGCTCCTTGAAGTAACGCTTGGCATGATGGCAGTCGCTGCAAGTGGGTATGGTATAGATTTTTAATGATTCTGTCATATCGATCACTCCTTATGCGAAAATTATTTAATCTCAACAACAAAAGGCACGGTCATCACTTCACCCTGATGCTGAAATTGTCCCCAGATTTTGTAGATACCGCTGTGTGGGAAGGTAGTGGCGAATTCCGCATTAGGTCCTGTGCTCCGTTCGTCAAGGGGATGTACATGAATGTACTGCTCAGCGTCTTCGGACAGAATGACCACGTGCCCCACTGCGCCCAGGTAAGGCTCCAGATTGTTGATACCTTGCTTTGTCTTGGCATCCTGAATATGATAGGCGAGCACAACCTCTTCATTCGATAACGTATTGCTTAGGCTCAGTTCAATCTCCTTGCCGTTCACTTGTTTGATTAGGCTGGAATCCGGTTGAATCGCCGAAGATTCCCCTGCTTCTCCCTCAATCTGAACCCATTCGCTTAGCGTGGCCCCTGCAGCACCCTTAGGAACAAAATCTGCAAACAATTTATAGTCGCCGCCAGCCGGGAATGTCGTGTTCACGGTAAATACGCCATTCTCCTTGTAATCCGGATGAATATGCTCGAAGAAAGACAAATCGCGATTCACGATGATCAGATGCAGGAGCTTCTCATGATTGACATCAAAGTCCTGGACAGGTCCACCGTCTTGATTCGTAATTCGAATCGTCAGCTCGGATTCGGCGCCTGCTCTTACCGGTTCATTCCATGTAAACGCAGCGTTGTAATGATCTGAGGCCGTTTCATGCCCGCCAGCGTGTTCGCCGTGCCCGTTCGTTTCCTGGCTTTCATTTTCCTTTTCATGATTCCCGCCATGGCCGCCCGCATCGGGAGCCATCTTCGCGTTATCGCATGCTGTCAACAATCCAAAAGCAAGTATGCCCGTTAAGGTTAGTATGGTGCCCTTCCTATTCAACATGGGCTATCACTCCAATCATCGAATATACTGCAAGACGAATGATCTTCCGTCTGTATATTTAGTATACCCCCCTATCCTATAATTAATCAACTTTTTTCTGTTCGCTCCATGCAAATAACACCATGCCGCCTGCATGGTGTTATCTTCCTCTTCATCATTATTACCCGAATGTTCGGATGCATTCCTTATCATTCAATGGGTGCAACCGATGATTTCATATATTTTTTTCATATCCACATGATTACGAACGACGTCCGCTACACGATCAAATTCCGCGAATTTGCGCTCTACTGCTTTGAACGTTTCCATAATTGGAATAAGCCCCTTCTTCACCCGAATGCCATTCAGCCAGGATCTGCGAAAGTCATCATTGTCAAACAAGCCATGCAGATAGCAGCCCCATATGCGGCCATCCGAAGTAGCTGTCCCTTCAATATGCGGCTGAATATCTTCTTTCGTCTTTATAGCATCTGTGCCATCCGCTTCAATCGAAAAAAGCGGGCGGTGTCCTGAGCCGCCAGACAAGGCGCTCCATTCGCTCACGCCCATATGGATTTCATATGCCGTAATCGACGAATCCGCTTCTGTATCCGAGACAACGAACCTCAGCGAATGTTCCTGTAACAACTTCCCTTTCACCCGAACGGTCCTTTTATGCTTTAAAAAGGAAGTCTGAATCGGCAGCAGGCCGAGCCCCTTCGCTTCCCGAACGCTCCCTTCGACCGCATGCGGATCCGACAGCAGCTCGCCCAGCATTTGATATCCTCCGCAGATGCCAACCAACTGCACATCCCGCTGCCGCGTCTGGCTCAAAATCGCATCGGCCAGCCCTCGATCCTGGAGGAATTCAAGGTCACTGATCGTATCCTTGGTGCCAGGCAAAATAATGACGTCCGGCATTCCAAGTTCATCCGCCGATTGGACGAAGCGAACGACAACGTCCGATTCCATGCGCAGCGCATCAACATCCGTAAAGTTCGAAATACGCGGATACCGGATCACGACAATATCGAGGTCTCGTTGTTCCAGTCTTTGATTCTGAAGTTCATCCAGCACAACCGAATCCTCAGCCTCGATCCGCATGTCCTGTATATAAGGGAGTACGCCAAGCACGGGAATACCTGTCCGCTCTTCAAGCCAGTCCAGTCCCGGCTGAAGCAGCGCCAGATCCCCGCGGAATTTGTTAATGATAAATCCTTTGACTCTGGCCACCTCATGGGCCTCAAGCAGTTCAAGCGTACCTACTATGGAAGCGAACACACCTCCGCGATCGATATCGGCAACCAGAATAACCGGTGAATCCGCCCAGCCTGCCAAATTCATGTTAACAATGTCCCGGTCCTTAAGATTGATCTCCGCCGGACTTCCCGCCCCCTCCATAACAACGATGTCGTAGCTCTCCCGCAGTCGATCCAGTGCATCCAGCACAATCTCTTTAGCCTTCGGCAGGAACAGAGTCCGGTAATCCATCGCACTCATCTGCATTTGGGGTACGCCGTGGATCACGATTTGCGAATGCATGTCCTTTATCGGCTTGATCAGAATCGGATTCATGTCCGTCGTTGCGGCAATGCCGCAGGCTTCAGCCTGTACGCCCTGTGCTCGGCCGATCTCTTTGCCATCCAGGGTCACATAGGAATTAAGAGCCATATTTTGCGATTTGTATGGAGCCGTGCGATAACCATCCTGTAGAAATATGCGGCATAGCGCTGTTGTGACGATGCTTTTCCCTACATCCGAAGCGGTGCCCTGCAGCATGAGTATCGCTCCTTGCCTCTTCCTGATATTCATGGGTGTATCCCTTATGTATTCTGTTTCATTCATCTTCCTCACCCTTTTCCCTGACCTATACCGCTTGCTCATATCATTATAGCAAACCATCGCCAAAGGAGTCCTTCCGGATGAAATCCGGATAAATTCGCTTGAACTTTGTCAGGCCGAAATGTTAACTATATAGAATAGCAGTTTCGCATATCCGTGCATGATTACCGAAAGGCGGAAACCCATCATGAAGCCTGAATTGAATGATAAGCAGATAACCGACATCTTCCCTTATTTGAAAGTCGTACCACGGGAAGAATGGATTCAAGCTAATCCGTTTACCAAACATTTTGAAGCCAAATCGAGAATCTTTCAACGAGAGGATGCCGCGATCTATGGCATGTTCCTCATCAGCGGATCGGCCCGTATCACGATCATCAACGAAGATGGCAACGAATCGGTATTAAACATCCTATCAGCCGGAGAAGTCTGCTCTCTCCTCGTACTTAGTGGGCTAAGCGGCCAGGACTATCCGGGCACTCTGATTGCCGAGTCCAAGGTCGAGGTCTTGTATGTGCTGAAAAACAGCTTCCTCCGCTGGCTGCAGGTGTATGAACCCATCCGCAGCGCTATTTTTGGCGGTCTGCTTGATGGAACACTGCGGATGGCAAACATGCTTCAGGAGAGACAGACATTACCGCTGGAGCAGCGCCTTGCCAGGACTCTGCTGCGCATCAGCTCGGATGAACATCCGCTGGTGCGCACAACCCACCAAGAGCTTGCGGATGACATTGGCTCCGTAAGAGAGGTCGTCTCCCGTACGCTGGGCCAGTTCCAAAAGAAAGGATGGCTGGAGACAGGAAGAGGCTGGGTGAAAATAATAAACCGAGCCTGTCTAACAGAAGCTGCTATGTGACCTAGTCACAGAGCAATGAAGTCCTCCCTGCTACATTGGTAATAGGCCTCACGCCTATATACCGTTAACCCAGGAGGAATTCAAAATGAACAACATGCTTCAACCCGGAGATTATGCTCCGTTATTCCAAAACGTAGATCCAAATGGAAATATGATTTCACTGGAAGCTTATCGCGGACGTAAATTACTTCTCGCTTTTTTTCGCAACGCTGCCTGTGCCCTATGCAATCTGAGGGTGCACCAGTTTATTCAGCGATATCCTCAGTGGCAGCAGCGTCATCTGGATGTCATTTGCGTTTTTGAATCACCGGATACAGCCCTTCAGCAGCATGTCGGTCAGCAAGATGCTCCGTTTCCTCTTATTGCCGATCCAAGTGCGGAGCTCTACTCTCTCTATGGGGTCGAGACCTCGGTAGCCAAGACACAAGCCACCTTAGCTCACCCGAATGTGCATCAGTTCACGGATGAAGCAGAAGCGGCAGGTTTCAAGCTGACGCCGGAAGAAGGTTCAAATTTCAATCGGATTCCGGCAGAGTTTGTGTTGGACGAGGACGGCATCATACGAATCGCGCATTACGGTCCCCTGATTACCGATCATCTGCCTTACGAAACCATTGAGCGTTATGCTGGCGGAACACAGCTTCCTAAGTTGGGCTGAGCCTGTCTTTTAGTCGTTTTCAGCAGTAAAAAGAACTCATAGCATGAGACATAACAACAAGCCGATCCGGATGGATCGGCTTGTTTACTGAAGCTATAACGATAAGGTCAAAGGCTGCCTTTGAATACTCTTAAGGGATAATATTTTCATAATGAGGGATATATTCATCCAATAATATACTTTTTTATCTAACATTGTATTATCTTGGATAGGTGACTAGAGTTGGTTAAGGGAGGAACTGATCGAATGATAATGCATTTCTCCAAGATTAGCAACATCTATAATCATGTCAAATGGTTTACGGATAACTTTGAATGGGTCCCCCTGCCCTTTCCCCGGATCGTTACGCTGACATTCCTGTTTTGGTTAGCGTTTACATTGTTGATCTTATTGCTCACATGCATCTTCCACGATCCGCTGGGGAAGATGCGGCCGGTCATGAAAGTTCATCAATGGCTGCACAGGCTAAGGCCCCATACCGAAGTCATCCTGCGCATTGGGCTGGCCATCGGCTTGGTGCTGCAGCTTCTGAGCGGCTCGTATCTGGCACCCGAGTTCAGAACCAATTCCATGTGGATTATCCTCGGTCTCTCCGCCGCCGCAGCCTGCTTGCTCTATAGGCGCACACTGCCGGTGAGTGGTGCCATCCTATTCTTGCTCTATCTGCAAGCTTCATTAACCTACGGTATGTTTCATTCCATCGATTATTTGATATATCTCGGTATTGTGTATTATCTGTTTGTGAGCGGCACTCCAATAAAAAGAACGGCTGCCCCCGTCATGTACATATGCACGGGCATGTCCCTCGCTTGGCTTGCCATGGAAAAACTGACCATCCCCGAACTGGCTTGCTCTGTAATGGGCAGCTACGGGCTTCCTACCTTCGGTTTTACCATTGAGAATTTCGTCCTAATCACCGCGTTTATCGAAATAGGGCTGGCGTGGGCATTTATCGTGGGTATCATGAGCCGATTCACCGCCCTCCTGGTATCTGGCATTTTTATTATGACAAGCCTTGTATTCGGTTACAAGGAGGTCATAGGCCATACGATCATTCATACAGTACTGATCCTGTTCCTGATCGAAGGGACGGGGGAGCTTAAAACTCCATTTCAATTCCACCGCTCCGCGTTACTTCGCGGGTTATTTGTAAGCGTTAACTTTTGCCTCTTTCTGTTCACTTTGATGGCGCTGTATATCTGGATGGGCAATACGTTATGACTTGCTCTGGATCCGTTGGCCATGATTCCGAAGCTCTACCACCGCTTTGGTCTCATGTGCCCTAACGACTGCATCCAGCACCTCTTGATTCCGGTACCCGTCCATAAATCCAGGGATCCCGTCGGCAGGCGTTCCCCGTAATAGCCCGGCAAAATCGGCATACTGCTTGACTTTGCAATGCTGCGGCACCTCCATTGTCGTTCTGGCGAGCTGCCCGGGCTCTTCTTCACGAATCCATACCACCCGTTCCGGATCCAATGTGCTGGCGTGGACCGTGCCGTCGTCGCCGTAAATGGATACTTCATGCTGATTGCCTGAACCGAAGGCATTGCGCGACGTCTGGAACACGCCCATCATGCCATCTATCATCCGTGCCTGGAAGCTGGCAAAATCATCGACTTCGATCTTGGCCATCGCTCCCGATACCGGGTCCCTGCGTTCCGGAATGATGGTATGCAGTTGGGCCGTAATTTCTTCAAATTCACCAAACAGAAATCGGGCCATATCGATCATATGCGATCCCAGATCTCCGAGCGTTCCCGTTCCCGTGACGGCTTTGTTATATCTCCACATGTAGGGAACCTGCTGGCTCGGTACGCCAAACCCTTGCAAATACTGAATGGAGAAGTGACGGATCGTCCCGAGTTTGCCCGTTCGGACAAGTTCCCTGGCATAACGAAAAGCCGGCGTGTAACGGTACGTAAAGCCGATCATGGCCGGAACCGGCTGTTTCTCGTATAGCTCCAGCAAGGGGATTGCCTCTTCGAACACCCGCGTAAATGGTTTTTCCGCCAAAAAAGGCTTGCCCGCTTGCAGGCATGCTCTAATAATATCCGCGTGCACGTTGTTAGGCGTAACCGAAATGACGGCATCGACGTCCGGATCTTCAATTAAATCCTTAAAGTCTGCATATCGCTTGCCATCCTCAATTCCCAGCTGATCGCCTACTCGGACCACCGCTTCCCCATTGACGTCGCTCACGGCCACGAACTGATAGACATTCTCTGCATTCATCCAGCGGATGTGCTCTTGCGCCATCCCGCCCAATCCAATTAAGCCGATTCGAAATTGATTCATCATCGATACACTCCTTGTATATATATCTTATCTCTCACTAGTATGAATATGCCGTTCGGATATATGCTGGCTACCAGTTCATTATGTCTCTCATGCCGATATTCATTCCACACCGTGACTTATGTTTCGCATGGTTGCCTCCTGTAGATTGATAACATTGCCCATTCATCACTACGAATTCGGATAGTTTTTCCGATCCCTGTTACCCCCGGATTTTTCGGAATGAAATAAATAATGTTGAAATCCGGGGATCGTATATGCTTTCGATGCGAGCTTTCCGTTGGAAAGCTTTCGGGGGCACGCTTCGCTTCTCCAAAACAATTCCGCCTTCTCCGTTGAAGCTGATCGTATAAATAAATCACAGTTTCGTCATCGTTCGAAACGTTACTGCCCCGCAGCATATCGATCTGCGGGGCAGCTCATGACGATTGCCGTCAATCCCTATTTGACACTGATATACCGCTGATAGGCTTCCTTGCGGATTTGTACCAGCCGCTCCAGTCCCATATCGTTCAGCTTTTTAACGTACGCGTCCCATTCCGCATCGATATTGCCTTCGGATATCCACTTCGCGCGGGTCGTGCCGACATAACCATCGATATCCGTTGTCAGCGTAGGCAGCTCCTGGAATTCTTCGGCGCTGTACATGACGTTCGGGAACGGCGTCGTTACGTAATCGCTGCCCAGCTTGTCGATGACCAGCTTCAAGCCGTCGCCCGTGGTCTCATCCAGAATGATGTTTTTCTCGAAGCTCGGGCTTACGTACTTCGGTCCAAAATCCCTTACGGATTGCTCCCAATACCAGGCATCCGCACTCGTTCCCTCCGGCGGACTCATCAGCGTAAACGTTCCGTCGTCGTTCTTCTGAATCACCGTGCCGATGGCTCCCCAGAAATTTTGGATGCTCGCTTCATTGGTATAGAACTGGTCCGCCCAACGAGCCGAAATTTCCGGGTACTTGTTCGACGTGGTAATGAGGAATTCGTTTCTGCGGAGGCTCATGCCCTGCGGCTCGCCGCCCTGATACCTGTTCCCGTCAGGTCCGGCGATGGACGGAATTGCAATATATTGATCCTTCCACTTCCCGAACACCGCGTCCGGCACCCATTGGTTTGAGAAGCCGATCAGCGCCGCATCCGGGTTCTGATGCTTCGCCGTGGACATGGTGCTGTCCTGCGTAAAGATCTCTTGGTCTATGAGGCCCTCGGCGTACAGCTTATGCGCCCACTTGATCGCTTCTTTATAATTCTCCGTCACCGGGTAGAACACGGGCTCGTTATCGATGACCATCATGCTGTTTCCGTTGATGTCCGTGATGCCGAACGGGTTCAACAGATCGATGCTGATATTCCCCGATCCGCTGACCGGAATTTCGTCGGCCTTGCCGTTGCCGTTCGAATCTCCTTCTTTGAACGCTTTGAATACCTCGTACAGCTCATCTGTGTTGTCCGGAATATCAAGGCCGAGCTGATCCAGCCATGTTTTGTTGATAATCGGCTGGATCGATGCTTTCGGCCTTGACGGCAGCCGCGCAGGCAAAGAGTAGATTTTACCATCCGGGAATGTGCTCATCTTCTTCATTTCGGGTGTTTCTTCCAATGCCGCTTTCAGGTTTGGCATGTATTGATCGATATAGTCGTCGAGCGGGCGGAAATAAGACAGGTTGTTCACGATGTCGGAATCGCTGAATACGATATCGCCGAAAATAATATCCGGCAGCGTACCGCTCGCCAGCATGATGGACTTTTGTTCGCCCCAATCATTGGAGGACATGATTTGCCAATTGATTTTGACATTCGTCTCCTTCTCCAAATCCTTAAGCCACTGGTTCTGAAGGAACGTATCCCCCATGTTGCCCCAGCGAACGGTCAGCACGTCCAGCGTTATCGGCTCATTGACAATCGGCAGACCTTCTTTGTTAAACGCGGCTTCGGCATCCGTCTTGGCGTCCTCCTTCTTGCCGCCGCTGCAGCCCGCCAGGCTCAACAGCAGGATTGCGGCCAGCATGATGACGCCAGCCAGTTTGAAGCGATGTCTCCGCTTTGCATGGTTTG
The DNA here is from genome assembly GCF_056173265.1 of Paenibacillus sp. QJM3NY_38. Taxonomy (NCBI): domain Bacteria; kingdom Bacillati; phylum Bacillota; class Bacilli; order Caryophanales; family Paenibacillaceae; genus Paenibacillus; species Paenibacillus sp. QJM3NY_38. The sequence goes on along the minus strand of NZ_CM149665.1, from coordinate 2,359,207 downwards.
TTCCCATTCAACCATTCCCCCAATTATTATTTTTAATAGATCCATCCGGCTTTACGACTTCACGGCTCCGATCATCACCCCCTGATTGAAATACTTCTGTACAAACGGGTAGATGCACATGATCGGCACCGTTGCGACGATAATGACTGCATAACGCATAATATTGGCGAGTCGCAGCGCAATGGCCGCGGCTTCTCCGGTACCCATGGCGGACTGCATCTGGTTGGTGACCAGAATATTTCGCAGGATGAGCTGCAGCGGGTACAGATTCGTATCTTTTAAATAGATCAGGGCATTGAAATAGGAGTTCCAATGACCCACGGCCGTCCACAAGGCAATGACCGAGATGACCGCTTTCGAAAGCGGAATCACGATGGTCACGAAATATCTCAGATTTCCGCAGCCATCAAGCTGGGCCGCCTCCCATAAATCCTCCGGAATGCTGCTCTGGAAAAAAGTCCGTGCCACAATGATGTTAAAGGCAGCTACCGAAAACGGCAGCACCATAACAAGAAACGTATCGTACAGCTGAAAATCGCGGATCGTCATAAAAGTCGGAATCAAACCGCCATTAAAAAACATCGTAAAAATAAAGAGCAGCGATATATACTTGCGGCCTACGAGGTCTTTTCGCGAGAGCGCGTAGGCAGCGGAAATGTTAACCACCAAGCCGATGGCGGTACCTACAATCGTATACACAATCGTATTTCGGTACCCAATCCATATATTAGAGTGCTTCAGCAATTCTTGATAGCCTGCCAGCGTAAAGTCCTTGGGCCACAGCCATACCTGCCCATTCGCAACCGCGGCCGGCTCGCTGAACGAAGCAATGATGATGAAGTACAGCGGGTAAATCAACACGATCAGCATCAAGACAGCGAATACATACAGGCCGATCTCCAGCACCCTGTCGGAAGATCGCGTATTCCTCCGCCTTGGCGCTGTCTTCTCTCTTATTTCCACAACGCCCATAGAACCCTTCCTCTCTTGTGTTACCACAAACTGTTTTCGCTGTATTTTTTCGAAATCTGGTTAACCAGAATCAACAAAACAAAATTAATGATTGTATTAAACAGACTGATCGCCGACGAGAAGCTGTATTGGCTGCTCAGCATCCCGATTTTGTACACATAGGTGGAGATGACCTCGCTGGAGGTAATATTGAGACTGTTTTGCATAAGGTAAACCTTCTCGAAGCCAACGCCAAGCAAGCTGCCGACCCGCAATATAAGCAGGGTTACGACCGTAGGCATCAGCATCGGGATATCGATAAACCGGATTTTCTGCCACCGGCTTGCCCCGTCCATCGTAGCCGCTTCGTACAAGCTGGGGCTCACGGCGGATAACGCCGCGATATAGATAATGCTGTCCCAGCCCGTATGCTGCCACACATCCGACCACACGTACACGCTGCTGAACAAGCCGGCCGATCCCATCAGATTCGGCGCTTCAGCACCAAAGAGCCGGAAAATATTCCCGATCAATCCCGAGCCTGGAGAGAACAGAATCAGCATGAGTCCCACCATCACGACCGTGGATATAAAATGCGGCATATAGGTTACCGTCTGGAAGAAACGCTTGAACCCATTCTGGCGCATTTGATTAACCATCAGGGCAAGCATGATCGGAATCGGGAACGTCGCAACGCTGTATAAGCTGATTACAAGCGTGTTGGTGATCGTGGTCGAGAATTGATAAGAGTTAAAAAATTTCTCGAAATACTTTAGACCCGCCCATGGACTATCCATAATGCCGAGAGCGGGACTGTAGTCCTTGAATGCGATGAGGATGCCGTACATCGGTACGTAAGAAAACAACAGAACCAGCACAACCGCAGGCAGCAGCAGCAAATACAGGCCCCAGTTCTTTTGGATCCGCCCGAGGGTTGGGTGGGTGGTTCTATTCAGTTGGCCTGCTTTCAAATCGATTCCCCTTTCTGTTCGCGTCGTCAATGAATCCGGCATGTCGCGTAAGCAATTTCATTATACTTCCGCCCAGAATCGTTATTTGGACTTCATCATGCGCTATTCGGACCTTCGTCTTATCCCCCTTCAAGGAATCCTCGAGTCCCTATGGGAAGCATGCCATTATCCGGACTTTACGATGTGGTATCCGGACTTTATGATAAATGCCCGAGCCTTCACTCCTGCTTTTTTCGCGATTTCCATTTATAATGTTTTTACCACTATAAAAACGCTTTCACGTGGAGGCGGACTGAAAGGAACCACGGCATCCGTATGGTTAAAGCACTGAATAACAAGCCTTATCCCATCCGTCACTATGTGAAAATCATGCTCTTTATCTCGATCTTTGCCCTTGTAGTGGATCTGGTGATCAGCTTCGCCTCCATCTTCATCGTAAAGCAGCAATCCACCCGATATTTGCAGGATACGGCGAATCTGTACATCCGGCAGATCAATCATGACTTCTCCTACATCAACCACTATATGGGCTGGACACTCGCGAATGATGAGAGCGTTGAGATGTTGGATACCCCCGGCACCGATTACGTGGATTATATTAAATCGAACGAAAGAGTGCATAAACAGTTTAACGAGCTTCAGAAAAACTACGGCCAGGAATACAACTTCTTCTTCTATTTAAAGGAACAGGACTTCTTCCAGAACTATGGACCTATGTCCCTGTCATATACAGAGTTCCTGGAACTTAAGGAACAGATCGTATCCCTCACGGATTCCAAAAACGTATACGAAACGTTCTACTCCAACTGGAACCCGATCCTTGTTGAGGACACCCATTACATCATCAACATCGTTCCTTACCACAACCGGTATCTGATCTGCCTCATCTCCGCCGACGATCTGATCCGGCCGCTCCAGCAGCTGGATTTGGGCGAGGACGGTTACGTCTCTCTGGTGAATGCTCAGGGGGCAGCCCTTACGAGCCCGGGTACAGACACGATGGATGCCAACAGACTTCAAGGAGCCAAGGCATCCCTGCTGAGCCTGTCCCAGCCGCGGACTACGGTCACGGAGGGATTCTCGAACGCCTCCTTCAACGTGCAGCTGGTGATCCAATTCGGCATATTTGAAACGATCATGATCGCCCAGCTTCTCATTATGCTGCTATTTGTTGTACTGACGTGCACGCTCAGCGTGGTTATGCTGTATTTCAAGAAGAAGGTGTTAAAGCCGATTCAGAATTTCTCTGAAAATGTAAGGCGCATTCATGAGGACAGCGAGAACCTGGATTTCATGAGCAGCGAGATCATCGAGCTTGAGCAGGTCAACTCCCAATTCAAACATCTGATCGAACAGATCAAGAAGTTTAAAATCGATATTTACGAGCAGCAGCTGGATAAGCAGAGAATACAGCTGGATTATATGAAGCTGCAGATTAACCCCCATTTTTTCCTGAACTGCTTGACGAACATCTACAGCATGGCACAAATGCAGATGTTTAAAGAAATCGAATATATGTCGCTGTCCACATCCAAATACTTTCGTTACATCTTTCAAAGCGGAGATAATGTCGTACGGCTGGAAGATGAAATCGAGCATGTCCGCATTTACCTGGAGATTCAGAAGCACCGCTACCGTGATGCCTTTTCATATCATATTGATTTTGAAGAGGAGCTTACCGGTCTCACCATTCCGCCCCTCGTGTTACAGACCTTTATCGAAAACGCGGTAAAATACGCTGTTTCCCGGGATCAAGAGCTGCAAATTCGATTGGCCGTGAGCCTGCGAATGGAAGGGGAGAAACCTTCTATGGTCATCCGGATATCCGATACTGGACCCGGGTTTCCCGCAGAAGTATTGGAAACATTGGCCGCGGGCAAACCGCTTGATCAAAGCGAAGGAAAACACATCGGAATCATGAACACCCTTCAGCGGCTGGAGCTGCTCTATCATCGCCGGGCGAATGTGGAATTTTCAAACCCGGAGGAAGGCGGCGCTTGCGTCACATTAACGATTCCACAGCCCATCCAGGAACGGAGAGGAGTAATTCAATGAACATATTGCTAGTGGATGATGATTATTTTGTCGTGGCCGCGCTGGAGAAGAAAATCGATTGGAAGGCACTTTCGATCGAACAGGTCTATACCGCTTACAGCGTTGCGCAGGCAAGGGATATTTTGCAGCAGCATTCGGTCCAGATCCTCATCTGCGATATCGAAATGCCGCAAGGCAGCGGGCTCGAGCTTCTCGCCTGGATTCGCGAGGAACAATACAGCATTCAGACGATATTTCTGACGAATTACGCTGATTTCAATTATGCGCAGAAAGCCATTGAGCTGCAAAGCTTTGACTATTTTCTGAAGCCGATCGAATTCGATAAGCTCAGCCTCATCATTTCCAAAGCCGCCTATAAAGCAAAGGAACAGCAAAGCGATCAGGAAGCGATCCAGGACGGACAGCTGTGGAAAAAAAATCAAAAAAAGCTTCAGGAGCATTTTTGGAGCAAGCTGATCAAAGAAAGGAAAGCTTCTTCGGACCGGGCCGCCATCGCAGGATATATCGCGGAGCAGAATTTGTCCTATAAGATGTCGGATCTATTTCTTCCTGTGCTCATCACCATTTTTCCGTATGATCAAAGTTTGGGTAAAGAAGACAAGGATCTGTTTGACTATGCGTTTTTCAACGTGCTGTCCGAATTATTCCAGGACCCGCTCTTCACGGTTGAAGCCGCTATGGAATATAAGGATTACAATTGGATGGTCATGCTGAAATGGAATCATCCTCCTGATTCCCGCGTCATGGAAAACATCTGCACGTCGTTCATTGAAAAAGCCAATCAATTCCTTCGGAGCGATGCTTCATGCAGCGTATCGATTTCGGTGGCGTTGGAGGAAATCAACAAGTCCGTTCGGATTCTGCTGCAAATGAATGAGGATATGATCAAGAAACGGAATCAGATTATTTTTCTGGAACACCATTCCCTGCAAGAAGTCGCGTACACCCCTCCCCCGCTGCAGGACTGGGAAGCGCTTCTCAGCGGGAACGATCCGACTGGATTTCTGGTTGAAACCCGCAAATACTTGCAAAACCTAGCCAGGAATGGCATCTACAACGCCTCGGTGCTGCGTTTATTCCGCTTGGATATCGTGCAGTTGGTCTATTCCTATCTGAAGGGGAAAGAAATCCAGGCACATAAGCTGTATACCGGCAAAACCAATGACCAGTTGTTCCTGCAATCACTGAACTCGATTGAAGATATGGAGAAATATACGGAGTATCTCGTCAGCACGGCAGCAGAATATCATGCCTACACCGACCATTCGCATACCGTGGTGGAGGAGATTAAGCATTATATTCATTGCCATTACGGGGATGAGCTGACGCGTACGAGCCTGGCTGAACTCGTCTACCTCAACCCGGATTATTTGGCCCGCGTGTTCAAGAAGGAAACGGGCGTGTCTTTGGGTACATACATCATTCAGTCCCGCATCAAGGCGGCCAAGCATCTGCTGGAGACGACACCATTGTCGGTGTACCAGATTGCGGCTAGGGTGGGATACGCCAACTATTCCTATTTCTCCAAGCTGTTCAAGCAGGATACGGGCTGGTCGCCCAGCGATTACAGGCGGGTGCTGCAAGCCGGGACCAGCGGAAAGATCGATCATGCGAAATAACATTACACTTTCGACTTAGGCATTGAGCATGAGCTGTCCGCAACCACATCTTGAAAATAAAAAGTACCGCAGCCTCAAGCTTCATCTGCTTGGCACCGCGGTACTTTTTCTATAATAAGAATGAGAGCTAATCGATATAGATTACGCAGGGTAAATATCGAAATCCTTCAGCGTTTCTCCCGTCCGAGCCGATTCAAATACGGCTTCGATCAGGTTCAGAACGCGCAGCACTTCCTCGTTCTTCACAATCGGCTCAGCCTCGCCTTGAATCACGGCCGCAAAGTTATCGAAGAAGCTGCTGGATTGACGGTATGGATCCGGCAGAGCTCCCGTAATGGTAGCTTCTTCTGAAGGAGGCGCCATCGTTTTGGTCAAGCCTACTCCGGCTTGAATTGGCTTCGGCTCCACTTTCACGGCATCCTGGTTCCGGGTAACCACTCTCCCGTTTAACGACCAATCCTCAATAATGCCGGTCCCCTCGGTTCCTTTGACGTACCAGCGAGGCAGCGTTATGAAATTGGTCGTTCCCACTTCAATCAGAACGGATACGCCGTTCTCGAATTCAATGACCGATTCAAAGCCGTCATCCACCTCATCACCGAGAATAAAGCTTAAGCGGCTGCTCAGGCTCGTAATCCGGCTGTCCACCATGAACAGGACCTGGTCAAGAAGATGCACGCCCCAGTCCAGCAGCATGCCGCCGCCATGCGCTTCCAGATGGCGCCAGTCGCCCGGAATGCCGTTCGCCCCGTGTACCCTGGATTCGATACGGAACAAATCGCCAATCGTCTTTTCGTTGTACATTTGCTTAATCGTCAGGAAATCCTCGTCCCAGCGGCGGTTCTGGTGAACCATCAGCACCCGGCCGGCAGCATCGGCCGCAGACACCATCTCTTTGAAGTCACTGACGGACAATGTTACCGGCTTCTCGCAGATGACATGCTTGCCGGCATTAAACGCCTGCAGCGCCAGTTCCTTGTGCACGTCATTAGGCGTAGCAATGAGCACCACGTCAACCGCAGCATCGTTTAGAACCTGCTCGTAACTCTCATAGGCAGGATACCCGTCCTGCTGGGATACTTCCCGGCGATCTTTCAAAATATCGAAGGTTCCCGTAACCTCGAGATATGCATTGTCCTTAATCAGCTTGGCGTGGTAGCTGCCCATTCCGCCATAACCCACGATCACGATCGCATGTTTTCTTTTCTCCATCGTCATAGTTACATAGCTCCTTTATCACATCTAAGCAGTAAACGCATACACATCCATTATAATATCATATGCGAAATAACTGTCCTCTTTTAACGATATTGTATTCCCGCCGTTATCGCAAGGCTGTGAGTTACTTCGCAGCCCGGAAGAAATCAGCAAATTATGTCCCGAAAAAAAGCGTTACCCTGCTTCTATCGCAAAAGGTAACGCTTCTTGATCTTGCTGGATTACTCCTTCACTACCAATTTCAGCGGCGCGGCGATATTCTTCTCCACCTCTTTGCCTTGCAGCACGTCTTTCGCTGCACCGACGGCAAGCTGACCGATCAGCTCCGGCTGCTGGGCTACGGTAGCCGTCAGGTTGCCGGCTTCGATGGACTTCAGTGCATCGTCGTTTCCGTCAAAGCCGATGACCATGATGTCTTTGCCCGAGCTTTGGATCGCTTCGATTGCGCCCAGGGCCATTTCGTCATTGTGGGCAAAAATCGCTTTGGCGTCCGGATTTCCTTGAAGCAGATTTTCCGTGACGGTGAGACCCTTCGTCCGGTCAAAATCCGCTGCCTGCTTCGCAACCACGTTCAGCTGCTCATCTGCGATATCATGGAAGCCCTTGCCGCGTTCGCGGGTCGCGGAAGCACCCGGAACGCCTTCGAGCTCGATGACCTTCGTATCTTTGCCCAGCTGATCCACCATGTACTCGGCTGCCATCTGACCGCCCTTGACGTTATCAGAGGCAACCAGCGCAGCAACCTCGCCTTGATCTGCGGAACGGTCGAGTGTAATGACCGGAATGCCCAAGCTGTTTGCCGTTTGCACTACGGTTGAAATTGCGGACGAGTCCGTCGGGTTAATCAGCAGTGCATTGACGCCCTGTTGAATCAGGTCGTCGACGTCGTTGCTCTGCTTGGCCGAGTCATTCTGTGCGTCTACGACAACGACCTCCATTCCTTGCTTGGTCGCTTCGGCGACGACGCCATCCTTCAGGGATACAAAGAACGGGTTATTCAAAGTCGAGATGGAAAGACCGATTTTGATGTCTTTGACATCGCCGCTAGCCTTGGGCTTTGCCCATTCCGGCGGCTCCAGAGAACAGCCTGTTATGAAGATCAGCATAAGCGATACGAGCAGCAAAGTTGTTTTTTTCATCGTTCATTCTCCCCCTTAAGCCGATTTTCTACGGTCGAGCAGTACGGCAATCGCAATCACGACGCCTTTGACAACCATCTGATAGAAAGAGTTCACACCGAGCAGGTTGAGCCCGTTGTTCAGTATGCCTATGATCAGCACACCGATTAACGTACCGACAATCCGGCCGCGACCGCCGGTCAGGCTCGTACCGCCGAGAACAACGGCTGCGATGGCATCCAATTCATAGGACGTACCCGCTGTCGGCTGTGCCGAATTCAAACGGGAGGTCAGAATTGCGCCCGCCAGCGCGGACAGCATCCCTGCCAGGGAGTAGATCATAATCTTGACGCGCGGTACTTTAATACCGGATACAAGCGATGCTTTTTCGTTACCGCCGATGGCATACGTTTTGCGGCCAAACGACGTTTTATGCAGGATGACCCATAGCACCGCAAACGTGATGATCATCGTGATGGCCGGCACCGGAATGCCCAGCAGGTATCCGCGGCCGAACAATTGAAATACAAGGCTGTCGCCGAGACCCGTAATCGGGTTACCGTTCGTATAAACGAGCGTAAGGCCTCGGAATATCGTCATGGTAGCCAGGGTGGCGATAAACGGCGCCATTTTCCCCTTGGTAATCATGAGACCATTGATCATCCCCATGACACCGCCAAGCGCAACGCCGATGATAATCGATAGGATCGGGTCAAACCCGGCCACCATCATATTGGCGACAAATGCGCTGGACAGCGCGAGAATCGAACCGACCGACAGGTCAATGCCGCCTGTCAGGATTACAAACGTCATACCGAATGCAATCAATGCATTAATCGATACCTGACGCAGCAGGTTCAGAATGTTAAGCGGTTCCAAGAAGCTTGGATTCAGGACGGATACGATAACGATAAGAATGATCAGTCCGAGCAGCGGACCGAGCTTTTGCGTCAAACCTGAGACCTTAAACCCTTTTTCCGCCTTGGCATCGTTAATAGTTGTCATATTACTGACCTCCTGTAGCTAGAGTCATGATGTGTTCCTGCGTGGCTTGTTCGCGATCCAATTCACCGGAAATTCTGCCTTCGTGAACAACGAGAATCCGGTCGCTCATTCCGAGCACCTCCGGCAGCTCCGACGACACCATCAGAATCGCCACGCCGCGTTCGGTCAGCTCATTCATCAACTGATAAATTTCCCGCTTTGCACCAACGTCTACGCCGCGTGTCGGCTCATCCAGGATGAGCACGCTCGGCCCAATGCCGATCCACTTAGCAATAACGACCTTCTGTTGGTTACCACCAGACAGATTGCGTGCCAGCGTCTCGGATGTATGCGTCTTGATCTGCAGCCGCTTCGTCAACGTATCCACGAACTCCTGTTCCTTCTTCCCGGAGATGAACCCTCTGGAAGAGAAGCTGAACAGATTGGGCAGCGCCATATTTTCGCGGACCGAGAAATCCAGGACCAACCCTTCATCCTTGCGGTCCTCTGTGATAAATCCAATGCCGTGTTTCACGGCATCATCCGGCTTCTTGATCGCAACTTTCTTTCCGCGTACCCAGATTTCGCCGCTATCCAGCGGGTCCAATCCGAAGATCGCTCTCATCATCTCGGTGCGCCCAGCCCCCATGATACGCCAACGATTTCGCCAGCACGTACCGAGAAGCTCACATTCTCGAACCGGCCTTTGCTGCTAATATTCTTCACTTCCAGCACAGGCTCGCCCGGAGAGGGATGGCGTGCCGGATATCGCTCGGTCAGCTCCCGGCCGACCATCTTTTTGACGACTTCATCAAAGTCCGTGTCCGGAATAGCTTTGGTATCGACGGATTTACCATCCCGCATGACCGTAATCCGGTCGCAGATCGTAAAGATCTCCTCCATCCGGTGGGAGATGTAGACGATGGATACGCCTTGTTTTTTCAATGAACGAATGACGTCAAACAGCTTCTCGATTTCCCTTTCGGTCAGCGCCGCCGTCGGCTCGTCCATAATGATGACTTTTGCTTGAGTCATGAGCGCCTTGGCGATCTCAATCATCTGCTGCTGGCCGACGGAGCATTCCCCCGCCTCCTGCGTAAGTGGTATCGTCACCGCCAGTTTGCCGAACTGTTCCTTCGCAAGCGCCTTCATTTGCTTCATGTTGAGGAAACCCAGGCCGGATGTCATCTCCTTGCCGATAAACAAGTTATCCAGAACCGTCATCTCCGGCCAGATGTTAAGTTCTTGATGGATGAAAGCAACGCCTCTCTCTTCCGCTTCCTTCGGATTAGCAAAATAAGTTTCCTTGCCGTCGATGACAATCTTGCCCTCATCCCGGCTGTGAAGACCGGTTAATATATTCATCAACGTCGATTTACCCGCGCCGTTCTCTCCCATCAGGGCGTGAACCTCTCCTTCCCGGAGATCAAAGTCCACGCCTGCCAGCACCCGGTTCGTGCCAAAGGATTTATGGATATTCGTCATCTCAATGTTCATGGTGCTTCCTCCTTTTTAACCGAAATGAACACCGGCCTGCAAAATACAGTTCGCATAGGGCTTGGCTTCTCCTGTACGGATAACCGCCTTGGCGTTTTGCGTCCGTGCTTTGAACAACTCGTGCGAGCAAGCCTCGATCTCGCAATCCTGAAAGTTCTCCTGTATATAGTGCAGTGTTTCCTTATTATCAAGCTTCATTTCTTCAGCAATCACGATTTTTTCAATCACCATATCGTCGGCGATCGCCTCCACCACCTCGGTAAAGCTTGGCGTCCCCAGCGTGAGGGCCAGGTCGATCTTCGGAACGCCTGGGGGAATCGGAAGGCCGACGTCTCCAACTACGATGGTATCGGTGTGCCCCAGATCTGCCAGCACTTTCGCAATGTGACTGTTCAACATGCCGTTCTTCTTCATGTTCAAAGACTCCCTTCCACTTCAAGGCGCGATGGCATTCCGCCCTGCGCTCCGAACTTCATGACCGACAGGGAAGCTGCGCGGTTCGCAAATCTCAGGCTGTCGGCTATGCTCATGCCTTCGGACAGAGCCACGGCGAAAGCGCCGTTGAATGTATCGCCGGCTCCCGTCGTATCCACGGCTTCAACCTTGTAGCCGGGAACGACAACCTCTTGCAGGCCGTCGAAATAACGAACTCCCCTCTTGCCTTCCGTCACAATCAGTTTGTTCGGATAACGGCGCAGCACGTCGCCTAATGGCTCATCCCCGAACAAGATAGCCGCTTCATGTTCGTTCGGCGTAATATAAGCCGCCCTTTCAATAACGCTGCTTGGTACCGGGCGGGCAGGAGCCGGGTTCAGCATCAACGGCACCTGATATTTTGCGCATAGCTCACTGACATGGATCACCGTTTCCTCCGGAATCTCCTGCTGTATCAAGACGATATCCGCAGCCTGGATAACCTCCGCTGCCTGATCAACATATTCCGGAGTAATCCGGTCGTTGGCAGCTTTAACCACCACGATGCTGTTGTCTCCCTCTGCCAAAATGATGTGCGCGGTTCCGCTTTCCATACCTGTAACCGGTTCCACATAGTCTGTCATAACGCCATTTGACTTCAGATTGCTCAAAATCATTTCGCCGAAGGAATCTTCACCAACACAGCCAATCATGTTCACTTCTGCACCCAGACGAGCTGCCGCGACGGCCTGATTGGCCCCCTTCCCTCCGGGTACCGTCTTAAAGCTGTCGCCAAGCACCGTCTCTCCCGCGCCGGGGCGCTTGGTGGAGGTGACCACCAAGTCCATCGACGCACTTCCGATTACCACGATTTTCGCCATTATGATTCCACCTTTCTCGTTGTCTGCCGCTCTATAAATTCTACCGAGAATTCGATGCTGCTTCTCTCTATGTGCTGCCCTTCAATAAGTCCGATAAGCAATCTGGCCGCTTCCCGGCCCATTTCATATGCCGGCTGATGAATCGTAGACAGGGGCGGTGCCAGCAGCCGGCTGAGCAGAATATCGTCAAACCCTATAATTTGTACGTCTTCCGGCACCCTTTTCCCCAGCCGAAACGCTTCCTTGACTACGGCGGATGCCATAATATCATTACTGGCGATTACGCCGTCCGTGTCCGGATACTCGATGAACACTTGCTGGGCGAATTTTTCCGCTTCGATTAAAGAAAACGATGTCGTCTTCAGCACTTGATACACTGCCGCCTGTTCTTCCAGAACCTCGACGGCTCCTTCAAAACGCTCCTGAGCAGGACGGACATCCGCCGGGCCCTGAATCACGGTTACAGCTTTACTGCCTCGCCTAATGATCTCCTGCGCCGCAATTCTTCCGCCCTGCCGGCCATCCGCATAGACGGAAGGACGATCCGATGAGGTGCGATCCAGAAATACTACCGGAATCTTGAGCCCTGTATACAAGTCGGCATCCGGATTATTGGTCGATGTTATGACACCAACCACATTATTTTGGACAAAGGTTTGGATATATTCCATTTCCTTCTTCTTGCTCTCGTCGCTGTTCCCAAATATCAGCCGATAATCATTCTCCTGCATCTCATCTTCAACTCCGCGGGCTAGCTGCGGGAAATAAGGGTTCATAATATCCGGAAGCAAAAGTCCAATTAATTTCGATTTTCTTTTATATAAAGAACGCGCTACTTCATTCGGCGTATAATTCAGCTCGCGAATGCTTTGTTCTACCTTGGACCTGGTGTCCTCATGCACGTAACCGTTTCCATTTAAAACCCGTGAAACCGTGGCCACGGACACGCCGGCCCGATTTGCCACATCCTTGATCGTTGCCATTCCCGTCATCACCTCATTCATGTGTAACCGGTTACAGATATAACATATCACATCTTTTTTTAACCTGCAAGCTTTTTGAGGATTGGAATATTTATGTACCGTCGCTGGCCTGCGCAACTTCAGCATCTAACATATCCAGCAATAAATTACGGTATTCTTACAAAACCCATTACTGGATTTTACATCCGGCTCCTATACTCAATACCTGTAAGGCCAAGCAGGAAAGTGAGGTAAACATGATGATGGAAAAAGAATTTACGCTTCCTTCTCCGGGTCACTCTCTGACGCCGCCGGTCAGCGAAGCTGAACCTTCAACAGCGGCGAAAACGATCTCCATCAAGAAATCTAAACGCAGGGAAATCATACTCGCCTATGCATGTCTGGCACCTTCGCTGCTCATATTCGGCCTGTTCTTATTCTACCCGCTGCTCAAGTCGGTTTATCTTAGCCTGTTCCTGACCGATCCGCAAGGCCGGGTAGCGGAATTCGTAGGAGTCGACAACTTCAGGGAAATATTGGCCTCCGACATGTTCTATACAAGCTTTGGCAATACGCTGCTGTTCATCGCGCTGACGGTTCCGACCGGCATGGCGGCTGCGCTTCTTCTGGCTGCCCTGACGCACAACAAACTCAAGGGCATGAAAATATTCCGCTTTATCTTCTCGCTTCCGATGGCCGTGTCCGTCGGTACCGGCTCGATGATCTGGATGATTCTATACCACCCGACCTTAGGCATACTGAATTATTTCCTGTCGCTGCTCGGCACGCAGCCCATCCAATGGCTGACCGATCCGAAATGGGCCATGATCTCCGTCGCGCTTATGACGGTCTGGATGAATCTTGGATTCAACTATATCCTGATGCTGAGCGGCATGCAGGGCGTGTCCGAAGATATCTACGACAGCACCAAGATTGACGGCTCCGGTCCGCTAAGAACGTTCTTCCGGATTACGATGCCGCTGATCTCCCCTACGTTATTCTTCACGTCCGTCGTCTCGGTGATCGGTGCCTTCCAAGCATTCGGTCAAATCAACATCCTCACCAAGGGCGGTCCGATGAACAGCACCAACGTCATGGTATTCAACATCTATCAGGATGCCTTCGTCAATTTCCGTTTCGGGATCGGCAGCGCGCAGGCACTTATCCTGTTTGCCATCATTCTGCTGCTGACCGTCTTTCAATTTAAATTCGTCGAGAAGAAGGTGCATTACCAATGAACATGCGTCTCATGCCCAAAAGCTTCATCTACATCGCGCTGCTTCTCGGTTCGTTGGGCGTTCTTTTCCCGCTCCTGTACACCTTGTCGACATCGCTGATGAGCGAGGCCGAATCGGCCGTCTATCCGCCGCCTTTGCTTCCCGAAGCCGTCAATCTGTCCAACTTCGCCAAGGTGATCGATACGATCCCTGTCCTTACCTTTATCGGAAACAGCCTGGTGGTCTCCATTGCCATCATGCTCGGGCAGATCGTGACCGCAAGTCTGGCGGCATACGCTTTCGCCTTCCTGCGATTCCCGGGAAAAACGCTGCTGTTCAGCCTCTTTCTCGCCACGATGATGATCCCGTGGGAGGTAATCATGATTCCGAATTACTTGACGGTCAAAAGCCTGAACTGGCTGGACACCTATCAAGGGCTCATCATTCCATTTCTGGCCACGGCCTTCGGGACCTTTCTGCTCAGACAGACCTTCCTGCAGCTGCCAAAGGAGCTGTTTGAAGCGGCCCGCGTGGATGGCTGCGGTCATGTCCGCATTTTCCTGAGCATGGTGCTGCCGTTATCCATCCCCGGAATCGCCACGCTGGGCGTGTACTCGTTCCTGAACCATTGGAACATGTACCTGTGGCCGCTCCTGACAACGAACCGTGTCGAGATGCGAACCGTCCAGATCGGGATCGGGATGCTGCAGTTCGAAGAGATGAATTCATGGAATCTGATTCTGTCCGGCGTACTCCTTCTGCTGCTGCCTTCCCTGCTGCTGCTTGCACTCGGTTTGAAGCCGCTAGTCCGCGGCATTACGGCAGGTGCGTTGAAGGGCTAACTGGCCCATATGCCAGAGCTTTAATGGATCAGCCTTGCGTGCCGGTTATCGGTAAGAAACGGGCCGCGCAATTTCTGATAGATCTAAACCATACTATATTTTCAAAAGGGAGAGATTAACCGATCATGAAACGTTTTGGTAAAAGGTCCTTCGCGCTGCTCCTGCTTTCCTGCTTCATGCTGCTCAGCGCCGCTTGCAGCAATACGCCAGCCGCTGGAGAAACGACCGTTGCCGCCGGCAGCGAGCCAGCCAAAGAGCCCGTTAAGGTCGTATGGTGGCATTCCATGAGCGGTGAGCTCGGGACCGTCGCGGACAAGCTGATCTCCGATTTTAATGCCGCCCACAAGGACATTCAGGTTGAGGGCGTGTTCCAAGGAACGTACGATGAAAGCTTGAACAAGCTGAAGGCCTCCTTGGGATCGAACAGCGGCCCGACCATGATTCAGGTGTACGAGATCGGCAGTCGTTTCATGATGGATACCAAGGCAATCCGTCCGGTCCAGGACTTCATGGATGCTGATGCATACGACATTTCCTCCTTGGAACCGAACATCAAAAATTATTATACATTCGACAACAAATTGTACTCGATGCCATTTAACTCCTCCAACCCGATCCTTTACTACAACAAAGATGCCTTTAAAGCGGCGGGACTGGATCCGGAAAATCCTCCAAAAACCTACGAAGAGGTAGCGGAAGCGGCCAAGGCGCTAACGAAAGACGGCCAAACCGGGGCATCCTTTGCGATCTACGGCTGGTTCATGGAGCAATTCCTCGCGAACCAAGGTGTTGAACTGCTGAACAACGGCAACGGACGCACGTCCCCGGCAACCGCTTCGCAAGTCAACCACGCCGCTGCCGTGAAGACGCTGGAATGGTGGAAGCAAATGCTGGACGATAAGGTCCTGCTGAACCTGGGACGTAAAACGGACGATACCAAAAAAGCATTTGCAGCCGGCCAAATCGCCATGACGCTGGACTCGACGGCTTCCCTTCGCGGGATCGTCAGCGCAGCGGAAGGCAAATTCGAAGTCGGTACGGCGTTCCTCCCTAAACCGGCTGACGGCGGTGACGGGGGCGTGATTATCGGCGGTGCAAGCCTGTGGCTGATGAACAACAAATCGGAAGAAGAGCAGCAGGCTGCCTGGGAATTCATGAAGTATTTGGCCGAGCCGCAAACGCAAGCTTACTGGCATGTCAACACGGGTTACTTCCCGGTCACGACCAAAGCTTACGAAGAGACCCTCGTAAAAGAAAACCTGGAGAAATATCCGCAATTCCAGACGGCCGTTGATCAATTGCATCAAACGACGGCCAATCTGGCAACGCAGGGGGCTGTCATGGGCGTATTCCCTGAAGCCCGCCAGCTGACGGAAACGGCCATCGAGGAAGTGCTGAATGGTCAAAAAACGGCCCAGGAAGCACTGGACAAAGCCGCTCAGGAAATTAGCTCCAAGATCGAGACTTATAATAAGACGGTAAAATAAACGTTCGAGCATGCCGCATAGGCATGCGCTGAATCATAAATCGAATTGCACCTATTTCACACCCTTCATGCTGTATCATGGGGCCTTCTGCGGTCATTCCATGAATCATGCATCAAGGGTGTTTTTCTCTTTGATCCAAAACCTTCCATATTGATCAGCTTGTATAGGGGTTTGCCCAAGTCACTCAGCCGGCTTCTGAATACACTGATACAAAGTGGAGGTGAGCCTATGATGAACAATCTTCCGTCCACCGTAACCATCGTCCCGGTGCCGTTTGACCGGGGTGCTACCCGCCGCGGCGCAGGCCAGGGACCGAACGCGATTTTCGGAGCCGGCCTGAAGCGCAAGCTTGACGCACTCGGAATATCCTATCAGGTTGATGAGCTTGCTGGACTCCCCGAACATAAGGATGGAACGCACCATCCTCAATTGAAACATCTGAAAGAAGTCATAACGATTAACGAGCAGCTCGCCGCTCATGTTTCCGCCCTGGCAGAATCGGGTGTCTTCCCGCTAGTCCTTGGCGGTGACCATAGCATTGCAATTGGCACGCTTGCCGGGCTTACCCGGCACTACCGAAGCCTGGGCGTCATCTGGATCGATGCCCACTCCGATCTCAACACACCCGATACGACCCCAAGCGGCAATATCCACGGCATGTCGCTGGCTGTCAGCTTGGGAAGAGGCGATGCGCGGCTAACATCGATCGGCGGCGCAAAATCAACGATCAAGCCCGAACATGTGGTGCTCATTGGCGCGCGCTCCCTCGACCAAGGCGAACGGGATTTCATCCGCCGGGAAGGCATTTCCTGCTTCACGATGCAGGATATCGACCGCATGGGCATGTTCAGCGTCATGAAGGAAGCCATCCGCATCGCGTCAACGGGCACGGATGGCGTACACCTCTCCTTCGATATCGATAGTGTCGATCCGAAAATCGCGCCCGGAACGGGAACGCCGGTTCAAGGCGGACTCAGTTACCGGGAAGCGCATCTGGCCATGGAGATGCTGTCGGAATCCGGCATTCTGACCTCGGCCGAATTCGTGGAGAACAACCCGCTGCTGGACCGCGGACAGACAACGTCCCGGCTGCTTGTCGGCTTAATCGGCTCCATGCTTGGCGAGAGCATCTTGTGATGCGTCCTCATGCTTGATGAAGAAAGGCCTTTTTTGCGCGGTATACAGTGCCATTGCCGTTTAGGTTTCTTTAGACTCCCAAGGAGGTAACGCTATGGACCCTTCAAACCCGCATATCGAGAAAGCCGAAAAGTACGGTGCGAGAAACTACCATCCCCTCCCCATCGTCATTGCCGAAGCGGCAGGCATCCATGTGACGGATTCGGACGGCAAGCGGTATATCGACATGTTAAGCGCCTACTCGGCGCTGAACGCAGGACATTGTCACCCCCGTATTATCGGGGCTTTAATGGAACAAGCAGATAAGGTGACTCTGACCTCGCGCGCATTCCATCATGACCAATTGGGCGAGTTTTACGAGAAGCTGTCTGCTATCACCAGCAAAGATATGATCCTTCCCATGAATACGGGAGCCGAGGCTGTTGAAACGGCGCTCAAGGCAGCACGCCGCTATGCTTACCGGAAGAAAGGTTTACCGGCCAATCAGGCCGAAATTATCGTCTGCGAAGGCAATTTCCACGGACGCACGATCACCATCACCTCCTTCTCCTCCTCCAGCGAATATCGGGAAGGCTTCGGCCCGTTCACGCCGGGCTTCAAAGTCATCCCCTATGGCGACCTGGAAGCGCTCAAGCAGGCGATTTCACCGAATACGGCCGCCTTTCTTGTAGAGCCGATTCAGGGAGAATCCGGTATTGTCATCCCTCCTGACGGATACCTGAGCGGCGCAATGGAGCTGTGCAAGCAGCATCGTATCCTTCTGCTCGCGGACGAAATCCAGACCGGCTTCGGCAGGACGGGGAAACGGTTTGCCTGCGACTGGGAGGATGTCGTGCCGGATATGTACATCCTCGGAAAAGCGCTTGGCGGCGGCGTCTTCCCCGTCTCTGCCGTGGCGGCGGACGCCGATATCCTCGGTGTATTCGAGCCGGGGTCCCACGGCTCTACCTTCGGCGGGAATCCCCTCGGCTGCGCGGTGGCCATTGCCTCCATGGATGTATTCCTAGAGGAAGGGCTGGAAGGCAACTCCAAGGAGCTCGGCGAATATTTCCTTCAGCAGCTTCGAACCATCCGGCACCCCGATATCAAGGAAGTGCGCGGCAGAGGCCTATTTATCGGCATGGAGCTTAACGTCCCAGCCAGAACCTACTGCGAGAAATTAAAGGATCTCGGCTTGCTCTGCAAAGAAACCCATGAATCCATTATCCGCTTCGCCCCTCCGCTCATCATCACCAAAGCGGAACTGGACCAGGCCGTCGAGATCGTAAGGCAGGCGTTTGCATGAGGAATCGATACCGATGGCATGTGCACAAAAAAACAGTTTGTTCACCCCTGACTCCAGCATAAGGGTGCAACAAACTGTTTTTCCGGTTCTTCTCTATTCCAAGCCCTGCAGCTTATCCTGACACTGCGAGCCGCCGCGCAACTTTGATCGTGCGGCTCTGAGCACCGTCAGGTAACCGACTTCTGTTTCATTCTTCTTGTTACTAACAGCAGCTGGGATACAGCGGCAAGCACAGGCAGTTCGATCAGCGGTCCGATGACCAAGGCAAGGGCAATCACCGGCTGGTCCGGAAAGGCCGTCACGGCGATCGCGAGGGCTACCGGGGAATTACGGGCAATGATCGTTAAATGGAGGCTGACCGAATCCTCATAGGTGAAACGCAGCATGCTGCCCACCGCACTGCCCAGCATATAATTCATCGTGAAATAAATCAGGATCGGAACAATGAGGATATATACCATGTCCATATTATTCAATAAGTATGACCCTTGAGACGCAAACATCGCAACAATGGCGAGGCTCAGAAGGACAATCTGGGCCCTGCCGAAAAACGGCATCACCTTGTGCTCCAGCACCTCTTTCCTGGTTCTCAGAATGAAACGGGTGAGATGCGCAAGCGTGAACGGAACGACGAGCACAAGCAGCACGCTTTCGATCAGCGTTGCCATCGAAATCGTTTCGATCGTGCCGGAGAACAAGAGCAAATACAGCGGAAGCAGCAGCACCTGTAGGATCAGGTTTATAGGCAGCACCGAAGCACCCAAGGGTACGTTTCCCTTGGCAATCGAGGTAAAGACCAAATACCAGTCTGTACAAGGGGTCACCATCAGCATGATGAATCCGATCCAAAGCGCCGGGTGGTTCGACAGAAAGACAGCACCGAGTCCCCAGGCTAGCAGCGGCGTCCATATAAAATTAATGAGCGTGCTCGCTCCCAGAAACCTGATGTTCTTAAACGCCTCTCGCAGCTGCCGCAGCGGTATCGTTAAAAACAATCCATATAACATCAGCAGTAAAAAAGGAACGATCGTGTATTCCGCATACTCTGCGGCGAACGGCAGCTGTCCCACTGCCAGCCCAATCGCCACCGCGCCCATAATGATCAAGGTTTGAAATTTCTCTATAAGTCCCATCCCGCACTCCTTACCGATTCGAATTATGAACAAACTAAAGAAATATCATCTAATGGTATCATACCGCATTTCCAGTATAATGGATTGTATAATACTGGATTTAGCATCAGGTAAGAAACGCATCCCGGTATCCTTCTCCGCTCATTTCAATCGATGAGGGGCAACGATTCTTAGCCTTGTTTTGTCAGGGTTGATGATAACTTTTACAAGGAGGTTCAACCATGAAAATAGCCATTTGCGGAGGCACCGGTTTCATTGGAGAGGCATTGTGCAAGCGTTGGCAGCAGGGCGGGCATGACATGATCATCGTCACAAGATCGAAACCGGACAATCCCCAACCCAGCAGGCCTATATCCTATCTGACCTGGAATGAGATGAAGTCCCATCCCGAGCGGTTCGAGGGTCTGGATGCCCTCGTTAACCTTGCAGGCTCTTCCCTGAGTCAGCGCTGGACGCAGGAAGGCAAGCAGAGAATCCTTCAGTCAAGACAACGAACCGTCTCCTCCGTAGCCGAGCTAATGGACCGCCTGGAGTTTAAACCTCCGGTGGTCATTCAGGCTTCGGCGATGGCCATTTACGGCACATCCGAGTTTGAAACCTTTGATGAGGAAAGCCCTGCCACGATTATGGATTTCCCGTCCGAGGTTGTGCAGGAATGGGAGCAAGCGGCCGACTGCATCCCGGTTGACCGGTTAATCAAGCTGCGCATCAGCGTTGTTCTGGGCGGTAAAGGTGGAGCCCTTCCCAAAATGCTGCTGCCCTATAAACTAGGCGTTGGCGGCAAGATCGGCAGCGGCAAGCAATGGCTCTCCTGGATACATATCGACGATATCGTGGATTTGATCGATTATTGCATCCGGCACGAGGGCATATCCGGAGCCGTGAATGCGGCTTCCCCGCATGCGGTCACGAACGATGAATTCGGCAGGAGCATCGCCAAGGTCTATCGCCGTCCGCACTGGCTCCCCCTGCCTGCTTTCATGCTTCAAGCCATCCTGGGCGAAATGTCGCTCATCCTGCTAAAGGGCCAGCGTATCCTTCCGGCCAAGGCACTGCATCACGGCTTCCAGTTTCGATATCCGGAAGTGACGGACGCTCTGAAGCAGATCAAAGAAAGCTGAGCCGTACGGCCATATGCATAAAAAAACAATCGCTCTCATGGTATAGAGAACGATTGTTTTCTTATTTTTCATAAAACTTCTATTGTACGGGGGCCAGCTCGCTTTCCGTCACCCACTTATGATTCTTGACTTCTTCGCCGGTTGTCGTCGTGAAGTCCACCATATAGACCGTCGTTTGTTCGGCGGAATCGATAACGGCGGTGGCTCCCTTCATGCCCTCCATATGATCCGCATTCACGACAGCCTGCGTTCCGGGCTCCAAGGGCTCCTTCCCGGCATCCTTCAGCTCCTCATGAATCACCCATTTATGATCCTTCACTTCGGGTCCGCCGCTCATCGGCGTATACGATATCGTGTACACCGTCGTATCGTACGCCCCGACAATCGTTGCCTTTGCCCCCTTCATTCCGGGCATGTGATCGGATTCAATGATCGCTTGGGTCTGGGCCGCATAGGTCGGATTCTCTGCCGCCTTCAACCCTTCCGGGATCTCGCCCGAGCCGGAATGGTTCATGCTGCCATGATCCATGCCATCCATGTCCCCGGTGGCTTCCGTATTTTCCTTGTTATCGGGGTTTGGACTCTTCGTATTGCCGCAGGCACCCAGTATGAGGATGAGGGATGCCAACGCTACTAGAATAAGCGGCTTCCATCGTTTCTTGGCTGACATATGATGAACTCCTCTCTTATATTGAATGTTCATAGCATAGCAGCTACTTATGAAGAACTTGTGTAGCTGTCTATGCATGACATCACTTACCCATTTATTCAATAAAACCTATCTGTGATATACAATAGAGAGTGACTAGAAGTCCCATTTTGTCCTATATTCTTGGCAGAGATATTAAGCCAATTCCGAGAAGGAGCACCATCTCCCATGCAAATCAATGACGAAACTTTCATCCCGTTATTCAAACGGGCCAATTCCATATTAAACCGAACCCTGAACTCCATTGAACAGCAGGAACTGAGCGTCCGGATCCACTACTGGGGATTTATGCCGCGCCACTACGATAATACGGAGCATAAGCATTCTTTTTTTGAAGCTTGTTACGTGTTGACAGGCTGCGGCTCGTATATCGAAAACGAGACAGAGTTCCATCTTCATCCAGGCACCCTGTTCCTCTCAAGGCCGGGCATCCAGCACCAAATTAAGAGCAGGGAGGGCTTGGCCTTATGTTATGTTGCCTTTGAACTGGATGAATCAGCAAACAGCGATCTCCATACGGCTGCTTTCCGCAGGTTAGCCATCCAAGGCATTCCGGTGCTTCAGGAAGATGCCGGGCAAGCGTCCGGACTCTTGTGGCTTTCGCTGCTATCGATGTTTCAGTCGGGCTCTGGCGGTAAGCAGCACCCGCCGCATATGCTGAACAGCTTGGCAGCTTCACTCATATTATCGATTCTGGCTGCCCACGGTCCCGGTTTCTACCAAGAACCTTCCGATCTTGGAGCACGCGAAGAAGGAGCTTCGATGTTTCATCAGGCCGAATTGTTTATCCAGGATAATCTGGGCGAGCCGCTCTCGCTGGAGCGGGTGGCTGGCCATCTTCACGTTACTACCCGTCATTTAACCCGGCTGTTCCGTAAATACGGACATCAATCCTTTGTTCATTATGTGCAGGAGCAGCGCGTGCAGCAAGCGAAACACCTGCTTCTGAATACAGACCGGCAGATCAAAGAAATTGCCGTCTCCTGCGGATTTGAGTCCGTGCACTACTTCACCCGGGTGTTTACGTCCAAGCTCGGCGTAACCCCGGCCCGCTTCCGGCGTTCCCAGTTTTCGGAAGGCCGTTACGACTCCGAGCTTTAGCGACTAGAGACGTCGATGTCCTGATCGTACAAAAACACTTCCTCTTTTTATAAAGACGGATCCTCCCCTTCCTCCTACAATGAAGTCGTAACCGACATTCCGGAAGGGAGGATCCATTTATCCATGAAACCTGCAACGACCTTTCAATCACACCCGATCAACCACTTGGACTTTGGCAGCGAACCCCAATTTATGAAGAATGGGATCGACGCTTGGTGCTCGTATATCCTGTCGACCTATAAACAAAAAAATTCCCAGCATGAAGCACAGGAAAAACGCAGTATCTTCATTACGCTTGACGGAACACACGGCGCCGATTTCGATAAACTGCTGGCCAAGCTTCAGCAAGCCTGTGAGCAAGAAGGCATCGCCTTCGCATGCGATTCCACGTTCGATTACGTCAAACCCGAAGCCGAGCTCCGGGCTGAAATGGCTCCATATCTTACGGATAACCGGGCATTCGGATATAAAGCAACCGATGTCCGCCCCATTCAATATTTTCAACAGGATGCACGGCCAGCCTTGAATAAAAATGCGCTTGAATTTGACGCGATGCGCGGCATATACGTCCTGCACGGACCCGGCGCTTCGCTGCTTCAAGGCCGGACCCCCGACCTTCGTTTCTACGCCGATTACTCCCGCGAGAACCAGCAGCGGCGCCATGCCCGGCATATGGGCAGCTTCGGCTTGGGCAGGTCCTTCGACAAGGTTGAGACTTACAAGAATTGTTTATTTCTCGAATGGCCCGTCTGGGAGACCTACCGTCGCGACTGGTTAGCCCATCATACCCATGCCCAACACTCCGACAACCAAGCGTATTACATGGACTTAAATCGTCCGGAAGAGCCGGTGTGGCTGCCGGCTCCCGCCTTGGCAAACGTACTGCACAAAGCAAGTCGGCAGCCGTTTCGGGTCAAGCCTTTTTTTGCCCCGGGAATATGGGGCGGTCAATATCTTAAGGAATTATGCGGTCTTCCCGGCGAATGGCCCAACTGCGCCTGGAGCTTTGAGCCTATCGCTCCCGAGAACACGCTTCTGCTGCGCGTGCAGGATATCACCTTCGAGGTTCCGTTCACATTGCTCATGGAGGCAGCGTCTCAAGAGATTATGGGAGCGCGTAATGTCCGGCTATTCGGCGACTACTTCCCGATCCGGTTTGATTATCTGGATACGATGCAGGGCGGCGAGCTGTCGCTTCAGGTGCATCCGCTGCAGGAATATGCAGAGTCGCAGTTCAATGAGCATATGACGCAGCAAGAATCGTACTACATCATGCGCAATGCCCCGGGAGCCAAGGTGTATCTCGGGCTGAAGGAAGGAATAAGCGGCGAACGGCTGCTTGCAGCAGTGGAAGACGCCCAGCTTCGGGAAGAGCCGCTTGAGCTCTCCGACTACGTTAACGAGTACAACTCGCAAACAGGGGATCTCTACCTGATTCCACCGGGCACGGTCCACTGCTCCGGCAGGGATAATCTGGTACTGGAAATTTCCTCGACCACCTGGTGGTTCACGTTCAAGATCTACGATTATCTGCGGCTGGACGCCGATGGCAAACCGCGCCCGATGAACCCTGAGCATGCGCGCCACAATATTAATGACGCCATGAATACGCCTGCGGTAGAAAGCGGGCTTATCGCCCGGCCAACCGTCGTAAGCCGTCAAGGGGGCAGCTCGGAGGAGCTGCTGGGTCAACGGGAAAATCTTCTGTTCCAGGTCAGCAGGCTGAATCTGCAGGAAACGTGGAAAGCGGACACCCAAGGAGAATTCGTCATGTACAATCTCGTGGAAGGCGAACGCGTCCGCCTTGTACCGGCAGCGGACGAGGATGCGGCCGTTGAATGGGGCTATGCGGAATCTTACATTGTTCCGGCATGTTTAGGCGAATACCGACTGGAGAATCTGTCCGGGTCCCCATGCGCATTGATTGCAGCAAGGGTCAATCCCGATTGGGATTCTCCATTGCTTCCGCCTTCCCGGCCAACAGAAAGCGGGGAATTTGCATGAACCGCAAGGATAGCGCCGATCCAGAAAGCGTGCCCTCCCCTGCCCCCATCACCATCGCGCTTGATGCCGGCGGCACCGCTTTGAAGGGAGCGCTCATCGTGAACGGGCTGCCAATCCCCGGCTCGTTCATAACCCGGCCTTCGGAATCGCACGGAGCCGCGGCGGATACGATTGCCAGCTTCGCCCAAGCCTGTCATGATCTGATCCACTATCACGCTTCGGCCTTCCGGCCGTTGGATTATCATGATTCAATCCGGATCGGCTTTGCTTTTCCGGGGCCCTTCGATTATGCAAAAGGCATTGCGCTTCTTCAAGGCCTAGGCAAGTATGACGCTCTGTTTAAGCAATCGGTTCGGGATCTGCTCCGTACCGAATTTCAGAGACTCAAGTCATCCTTCCCGGGTGTCACGATGAACCGTCTGACCGCCGCCGATATCCGGTTCGGCAATGATGCCTTCATGTTCGGCCTTGGGGCCTCCACGCGGTTCCCATCGGAACGTCTCCTATGCCTTACGCTCGGTACGGGCCTCGGCTCTGCCTTTGTAGAGAATGGTCAAATCGTAGCCGGCAGGCACGGTATCCCAAGCAGCGGAATGCTGTTTGCGGAGCCCTACCGGGATCATATCGTGGACAGCTATTTCGGGAAAAGGGGCATTCTGAACATGGCTTCGGAGCGGGGACTCCTGGCTGACGGGATCGACGTAGCCGACCTCGCTGAAGCTGCCAAGAGCGGTAACGCTCAAGCTCAGGATGTATTCCGCGAATATGGCAGCAAGCTGGGAGAAATGCTCCTGCCTTATTTATCCGAGTTCAAACCGAGCCGCCTAGTGCTGGGCGGGCAAATCTCGGGCAGCTTGCCCTTATGGGAAAAGGATATCATGCTCGCTTTGGGCAGGCACGCCGTTCCCGTTCACGCTCTCGCAGACGGAACGGCGGCTGTGTTTAACGGCATTGAGAAGCTATTCGAGGATACGGATCATCATGCATCCGCTCCCCATTTTAATCTATAGGAGGTCACTAATATATGAACCTATCCACCCAAGGCGGTCATCGACCCGCCCTTCCCTGGACGATCTATGTCATCCATCATTCCCACACGGATATCGGCTACACGGAACGCCAAGAGAGAATCGAGCAGTACCATGTTGATTTTATCCGCCAGGCACTAGACATCACGGAAGCCGCACAACGCGGGGAGCGCCCGGAATGGGAATCGTTCCGCTGGACTTGCGAGACCTTCTGGGCCGTAGAGAAATTTCTCGAAGCGGCAACTCCGGCAGAAAAAACAGCTTTTCAACAAGCGGTAAAGCGTGGCGACATCGAACTGTCCGGAACCTATCTCAATATGACCGAGCTCCCGGATTTCGACCTCCTTCTGCGGAATCACGGCAAGTCGCAAAGGTTCGCGGAGACCTTCGGACATCGGATCGACAGCGCCATGACCGCCGACATTAACGGATACAGCTGGGGGTATGCCGAAAGCCTGCTGCAAAATAACATCGAGCATCTGTTTTCCTGCATCCATACGCATCACGGCATGTATCCGCTGGGACGCAAACAAACCCCGTTCTGGTGGGAAAGTCCGAATGGCGGCAGGCTGCTTGTCTGGAACGGCGAACATTATATGTTTGGCAACGAGCTCGGGTTCTGCCCTGATGCACTGGGCAAATATATCATCAAGGACGAGCTTCAGCATAACCTGATGGAGCCTGAACAACGTCATAACGAGATCGCTGCTTTACGGATTAACCGGTATTTATGGAATCTCGAGCAGGAGTCCTATCCGTATTCCTTCGTTCCGGTCATGGTCTCCGGCCTGGGCACGGACAATGCATCCCCGAATGCGGATATCGCGGAGTGGATTACGAAATGGAATGGACAATACGGCAACCAAATCACCATTAAGATGGCTACGCTGTCCGAATTTTTTGCGGCATTGAAACAGGAGGACCTGTCCGCGCTTCCAGTACACCGGGGGGATTGGCCGGACTGGTGGACTGATGGGGTCGCTTCAACAGCAATGCATACCCAGATTTACCGGGATGCCCAGCGCACGCTTCGCAAAGTCAAGCGGCTAGATCCGGTCCATGGTGCGGCAAGCCTGGCCGAGGTCGAGGATGCGTCACAGGCGCTGACCATGTATGCCGAGCATACATGGGGCTATCATTCCTCCGTGTATGAGCCATGGCATCCGCAGGTGCAAATGCTCGAGGTGCGGAAGCAGGCCTATGCGGCGGAAGCCAGCAAGCTCGCTTACCGGGCGCTGGATAAAGCGCTCGTGGCCCGTCAGGGCGCGCTGCTCGCTCCCCACCGTCCCCTGCGCTACGAGGTGATCAATACGGAACCGGCCGCGGCGACGCTGCAGGTCGCCATTCCGCTGGATGGCTGGGAACACGTGATCCTGAAGAAAAAGTTTGAGCTCATCGACGAAGCGACCGGGCAGGCGCTGCCGTACCAATTGGCACACACGGGGGCGCTTGTCGCGCAGCTCTCGCTTGAACCGGATGAGTCCCGGATCTTGTACATCCATCCGCACGAAACACCGGATGCACTCTCCGCTTCCGGGAACATGGTGACTGCGCGCAACACCGAACCGATTGCGTGCGAAGGAATCGCCGACATCCAGACACAGCCCATAACTCCTTATCCGATTGTGGTGGGCAAGCGTTCGATCGAATCCGAATCCTTCCGGATCGAATGGGAGATGAACGAAGGCATCACGGCCTGGATCGATAAGACGCGCTCAGCAGACCTGCTGGACGGCGCACGCGAGCACGCGCCTTTCACCCCCATCTACGAGGTAACGCCGGCACAGGATGAGCATAATCCGTCCGAAATATGCTCAACCCGCCGCCGCATGGGACGCAACCGGAAGGGCACGAACGTCCAGCGGGATACCGGACGCTTGACCCGGGTCACCGTGCTGGACAACGGACCGCTATTTGCCCTGGTCGAGCTGGTGTTCGACGTGAAGGGACTCAGCTACTATGCCCTCCACATCAAGATGTTTGCCAACCAGCCCCGGGTTGAGGTGTCCGTCCGCTTCCACAAGGACAGCGTCTGGCTGCCGGAAAATGTCTATGTGGCTTTGCCGTTCTCCATGGGCACTGAAGCCGAGTTATACGTGGAAAAAGCCGGTTGTCATTTCCGCCCTTGGAAGGATCAAATTCCCGGAAGCTGCCTGGATTACACCAGCGTGCAAGAGGGAATATTCTGGCACTCGGCTATAGACCGGGAAGCGCTGGCCCTGTCCATGACGGACACGCCGCTTGTACAGCTGGGAACGCTGGAGCACGCGCCTCGTCAGCTCCACACCATGCAGCCGGAGGACAGCCGTCCTTCCACGTATGCCTGGATATTGACCAACTACTGGGAAACCAACTTCAAAGCGACGCTTGGCGGCTTCTATGAGTTCCGTTATGCGGTAGAGCGGCATCGCCAGCTGGACCCGGAGCAGGCTGCGAAGACCCTGCACGCTTCAACCGGACAATTCACGGTACACCGAATTAAATAAGTCATGATGAAAAACAGCTGCCCTGGTTTCAAGGCAGCTGTTCTCATTATGAAAGGGAGGATGGCCGTTAAGCCTGTCTCTCTGTCCTTATTATTTTTTTGCTCAACAAAACTACGTCCACGCCCACATGAATCCGTCGCGATCCCAAGCAATCCGTCCGCCATGCAGTTTGCGGAATGCCTTCTTCACGTCCTTGGACAACGAGGCGTTTCCGTTTTCGTTCACGAAAACAAATTCTTCCCCGAAGTTCTCGCGTACATAGCGGATGGCCTCCGTCTGATACAAATTACCCGTAAACCGGATTTCCTCCACCATCCATTCGGCCACCTGCTGCGCTGTATATGTCATTCACATCGTTCCCTTCTGTATACCTTCACTTATTATAACAGAATGGACGATGGAATCGATTTTTATGAAAACGGCAGACTACATCAAAATGATGGACAGCAATAAAAACTGGACGGAGCCTACAATCTCAATGATTCCGACCTTCATCGGCTTCATTACTTTTCCGGAATACAGCAACGTCTTAATGAACGGAAACAGGAATGGCAGACACATCCATGGATTCCCGAAGAAAATCGGCAGAACCAACATCACAGCATGATACAATTTTGCATATACGGTCCAGCGTCTGTTTTTGCGTTCACGGAAGACCGATTTGACAAAGAACACGGTCCCCGTAAAATAAAGGAAATTATACCCAATGACGGCGGCAAGGATCGGATCGAAACCACCGCCTCCCAGCATATAAGCAGCGGCGCCTCCGGTACAGAACAGCAGAATCGCGCAAATATCATTTAACAGCGCACGCTCCGATTTCTGAAGGACATGCCAAACATTCACCATGATCAGGATGAGCAGCACAGGTGCAAACCAGAGCATCATCGGTTTGAAGACAAGCACCGGAATGAGAAACGCAATAGCGATAAGGGCATAAACGATCCCCCAGGATAACCATGTTTTACGTTGGGATGTTTTCTTTAAGGATTGCAGAAACGGATAGGATGCCATATATAAACCTAACCACGCCAAAAATAACGGAAGGTGCAGAAGCACCGGCTTGGCGGCCGCCATTCCTATGATATAGGGTACGCTGACCATAGCCCAGCCACCATGCTCCCGGGGTATGACAAACCTCGTCTTTTTCATGTGTCTCTCCCTCTCCAATCCATAGACTCATACCCGGTACGATCCATATCTTCAGCCATTCGAACAACGGCCAGGCGGATGATAAGTAATATCGCTGAAGGTGCCCACATACTGAACGATGTCACCCGATTCGTCCTTTACCGCGTTAATCGTTAGCAGTTCCAAGTACTCTTCTCCGTTCTTCCTGCGGTTCCAAATCTCCCCCTGCCAGCTTCCATGTTCCATGATTTCAGACCACATCGCCTGATAAAACGCCGGTGTTTGTCTTCCGGATTTCAATACGCTCGGATTCTTGCCAAGTACTTCCTCCTCTGAATATCCCGTTAACTTCGTAAATGCCGGATTGACGGCATTGATCTTTCCGCTCCGATCCGTAACCAATATCCCCTGGCCGGTGGAGTTAAACACCTCGGATTGTACGGAGAGTTTGTCCTGATAGTACATCCATACCACAATAACGAAACTGGCCAGCGCAACCTGCGATAAAGCCATGAACCCAATGGAATATTGCCCCGTAGCCGAATGGATGAAGGAAAGCATCAGCGGCGGGAAGAATCCGCCAAGACCGCCCATCATGGACACGATACCGTTCACAATGCCGGCCTGCTTGTTGAAATAAAGGGGCACGAGTTTGAAAATAACCCCGTTTCCAAGCCCGGCACCAACGGCAATGGTTAAGCAGCCGGCCGTATACAAGCCAATGGACGGAGAGAATGCCAACAGGATGGCCGCAGCCGTGAGCCCTATGAATACGCCCATTAATAAGAACAGCGGTTTAAACTTATCTGCAAGCCAGCCGCCTACAGGGCGTAATATTGTTGCTACCAAGATGAACCCTGCCGTCCGCATCCCGGCATCCACCTTCGCAAGCTCGAAATGGGTAACCAGAAAGTTCGGCAAATACACCGTAAAGGCTACGAACGAACCGAATGTAATAAAATAAAAAAGTGAGAAGAACCACAATTTTTCATTTTTATATACACCCTTGATCTGTTCCATAATCGGTGTTTTCACTTTGATTTCTTTACGGTCGCCTAAGATTACATTTAGCACGGCAAAGATCAGCAGCAGAACCAAATACAGCTGGACGGTTCTGGACCATCCGATCTGAGTCGCGATGACCGGTGCAGCAAACGTGGTAATGGCGGTGCCGATGTTGCCCATCCCGTATATCCCATTTACGAGTCCGAGCTTCTCTTTCGCATAATATTTGGGCAGTGAGGTCACGCCGACCGAGAACACGGCCCCCCCGATCCCAAGGAACAAGCCGCCGATTACCAAATGCGTAAAGGAGGTAGCCGAGCTGATAAAATAGACCGGAAACAGCAGCAGGATAAAGCTGGCGATAAAAACAATTCGCGCTCCCACCACATTGGCGTAATAGCCGAGCGGAATCCGGAGGACCGAACCCAGCACCACCGGAATAGCCGTCAGAATAGCGAGGCGGTCGGCCGCAATGGAGATATCCTCCCGAATAAACGGCAAGAGCGCGGAGATGATGACCCATACCATAAAGCCAAGCACCAGATTCATTGTTTGCAGCGGAAGCTGCACCTTTTTGATCATTTCCATCACCTTTTCTAAAGCGTAATGAATGGCATATTGATCCCCAGCTCCTATTGTACGTGCACCTATTCACAATGCTAATAGGGAAGTTCCCTGAATCTCTCCGGGGAACTTCCCTATTCCTTTAAGCAATGACCCTTTATTGCGCCCTATTGTATAGGTAAGGACTAAAAATCCAGCAATTTTTTCTTCAGCGCATATTCCACTAACTCCGGACGGCTTTTCAAATTCAGCTTTTCCATAATTTTGGCCTTGTGCGCCTCCACCGTCTTGACCGATACGAACAGTTTTTCCGCAATCTCCTTATTGCCATAGCCCTTGGCGATTAGAGGCAGGATCTCAATCTCCCTTTTGGACAGGCTGTTAAACGGATCCTGCTCCGCGCTCTCACTATCTTTCTTAATAAACTCCCGAACCAGGGAAGTTGCCATCTGGGGATGGATATAGGTCCCTCCCTTTTGCACCATGCGGATGGCGGAGATTAATTCATCATCCGGCGCATTTTTGAGCACATAACCTGAAGCCCCGTTTTTTAAAACATGAAACAGGTAATCGTCATCATCATACATGGTTAGAATCAGAATTTTCGTTTCCGGAAATTCGCTGCTGATCTTGCCGGTTGCAATCAGCCCGCTTTCGCCGGGGGGCATGCTTAAATCCATCAACAGCACATTCGGCCGATGCTTCGCCACCATGGTGTAAGCCTCCATACCGTCTGCCGCCGTCGCGACAACCTCCATGTCTTCCTGGTAATTCAGAATCATGGAAAATCCGCTGCGGACCACGGCATGATCATCCGCAATCACAATTTTCATGTAACCATCACCTCCGGCTTGTCGTCACCATTCGTAAGCGGAATGTTGAGCTGAACCGTCGTACCCTCACCGGGAGCGGACAGCAAAATAAACTGACCCCCGACGAGCTCCGCGCGTTCCCGCATCCCGTACAGCCCCAATCCGGTTCCCTTGGCTTCATCAATGACCATATTAAACCCAACTCCACGGTCACGAACGGTTAGCTGAAGGTAGCCGTTCACTTCGCATAATCGTACATGCACCTCGTCCGTTCCTGAATATTTCATGGCATTCAGCACCGCTTCCTGACATACCCGGTACACAACCGTTTCAATCTCGCTGCCGTAGCGGGCTGCCGCTAACTCCGCAGAGAACTCAACAAGCACTCCGTAATTCTTCCCGATCCATTTAAAATGGGAGCGGAATGCAGCCTCAAGCCCCAAATCATCCAATGAAGCAGGTCTGAGTTCAACGGATAAATGCCGGATGTCATCCAAAAGCCGGGTTAAAGACACCTCGGTCTGATGCAGCTTCTTGAGCACATCCTCGCCTACATCCATATATTTAACGACACGCAGGTCGACCAGCGAGCTGAGCAGCTCTTGAGCCACGCTATCATGGAGCTCGCGGGATATCCGCTTACGCTCGTCCTCCTGTGCCTTGATGACATATTTCAGCATATTCGTCCGCTGCAGCATTTCCTGCGTTTTCTGCTGCTTCGTCAGGTCAAGGAGCATCATCACCCGGATGCCGCGGGCTTCATCGATGATATGGTAACTGGCCGCATAGGGAACGATTCCTTCGCCGCGCGTCTTAAGATAGACCTGAAACGATGAAAACTCCCCATGCGGATAATCTAAATAGCATGTGGAGCAGGTTATAAGATCCTGTTCATCGGTATAGCCTTTGCAGGTCTGGCAGAAGGAACCATCCGCACCGGACTGCATCCTCTCAATCACATCAATGTCAAGGATGTTCTCCGCAGCCGGATTCATAGCCACCACGCTGCCCTTTTCGTCGATAAAAAAAATGGCCTCCATGCTATTCTGATACATGCTTCGAAGCAATTCGCTTAAATGTTCATCCGTCATCTGAATCAAGGCTGTGATACCTCCTTGGCATAAAAAGCACCAAATTCCGTTCCCATTCCTTCCTGAAACGACTCAAAGGACCTTGGATCCAGCACGTTTTCCTTGCGATATCCCACAAGCAAAACCCCCTTGACGCGAGAGCCTTCCCACAGCGGTACTGCGCCAAGGCTTTTCAACTGCTCTGCAACGATAATTGGATAATTATACAAGTCCCTTGATTCAATATCGGCATTCACGTTTTGAATCAGCATCGGTTTTCCGGTCTTAAATACCATGCCCGCGATGCCTTTGCCGGAATGTAAAACGATACGCTTGTACCTCTCGTTTATATTTCCCGAGGCATACTGCCAGGTCAAAACAAATCGGTCTTCAGCCGGCTGCACCAACGCCATGGACACGAAATCGAATTGAAACCGGGCTCGAAGCTTATCCATTTCACTTTGGTAATCAAAGATCGGCTGATTCTTCATTTCCATTACTCCTCTGACGTAGAAAAGAAGGCCCAACAGCCTTCTTCCGCTCTACGATTCAAATTTACGGTGCTTTCTATACAGAATATATCTTCTCCCCATATAATTCAACGGAACACTCCACACATGCACCAATCGGGTAAACGGCCATAAGCCAAAAATGCCGAATCCGGCCAGAATATGAATTTTAAACGACAGCGGCACGTTCACCATCAACGAAGCATCCGGACGGAGCATAAACAATCCACGGAACCACACGGAGACCGTTTCCCGATAATTGAATTCCGGCTGCACCGCGTTCGTGACCAGCGTGCTGTACATCCCCATAAATACGATAAACAGCAGAAGGACATTAACCAGCATATCCGAAGCGGTGCTGAGTTTTCGGACATTACGAATGGTGAACCGCCTGGCGGTTAACAATACCATGCCTCCCAGCGTTAGAAAGCCAAATGCGCTTCCAACATACACCGCCCCGATATGATACATATGGTCGCTGATCCCCAGTGACTCCATCCAGGATTGAGGGATAGCTAAGCCTGCAACATGCCCTCCGATAACAGGAATGATGCCTAAATGAAACATGAGACTGCCCAGCTTGAGATGTTTCTTCTCGATAAACTCGCTGGATTTGGCTGTCCAGTTAAACTGGTCCGTACGGTAACGGTAAATATGACCGACAATAAACACGGCAAGGCAGATATAGGGGAAAATGACCCACAGAAACTGATTAATCATGCTCATGAGCCGCCTCCTCCTGATTGAAACATGCTTTGAACGTCTCGCGAAGGCCTTGAATGAGATAAAGATACGGACTCTTATATTTATCCAAAGCTTTCAGCAGATGATAGGTGCCGTCCTCCATAACAGCCAGCATCAAATCCAGGCTCTCTCCAGCTTCCTTCTCGTGCCCCTGCCAATTCGCTGCATATAGAAACTCGCACATCAGCGGGAGATAATCCGATAGTTCCGAGCCCGCGATGCCCAGACCAAACATTTCATACGTCTCTTTAAGTTTGGCGAGCATCTGGCCACGTTCCCTGCCATCCTCAAATTTATAAAAGGTCATATACAATGTGGATTTCGACTGAAAGTCGAAGGTCTGGACGTACAGCTCTTCAATCTCTTCCATGCTGTATTCATGCATGGTCGCCCAGTACGTTCTGACGGATTCATAAGCCGGGTCAGAGGAGTCAAGCGACTCCTCCATAACCGACGGGTGGAAATCCAGCTTTTCCGGGTACGTGAGCTGCTGAGCGAAAAAACCGAAAACATGTTTATAATCATGCAGCTTTCCGAGATTAATCACGCCAGATCCCCCCGTAGAAGTTTTCTTCGTACAGCTCTTTGCCCGTTTTGCCCTGCAGTCCTTCCGGTCCGCAACCGCCGCAGCTTGCGCTAAAACCTTCGGAACCCTGCGAACGGTAAACATCCATATGGCTTTCCTTATGCGAAGTCGGGACAACAAACCGGTCATCGTATTTCGCGATGGCAAGCAGACGGTACATCTGCTTCATTTGGTAGGCGGTCAAGCCAACCCGTGCTAACCGTGTCTCATCAAACTCAGCCCCCGACGATTGCGCGCGCATATAAGAACGCATCATCGCCATTTTTTGCAGGGCATCCTTCACCGTCACCGTGTCCCCTGCCGTGAGCAGATTCGCGAGATACTGAATCGGTGTACGCATCTCCTCGATCGCCGGGAAAATCATGTCCGGATTCTCGATCGAATCCCTGCCTTCAAAATAGTTCATGATCGGACTGAGCGGCGGTACGTACCAAACCATCGGCAGCGTCCGGTACTCCGGATGGAGCGGAAAGGCCAGCTTATATTCAATGGCTAGTTTATATACAGGCGAATTTTGGGCGGCTTCGATCCATTCTTCGGTTAATCCGTCCTTCCGCGCCTGCTCGATCACTGCCGGATCATGCGGATCCAGGAACAGATCGCACTGGGCCTGATAAAGATCCTTCTCGTCCGGCGTGGAAGCTGCCTCCTGTACCTTGTCGGCGTCGTACAGAAGCACGCCCAAATACCGGATACGTCCTGTACAGGTTTCGGAGCATACGGTAGGCAGACCGGCTTCAATTCTCGGGAAACAGAAGGTGCATTTCTCGGCCTTATTTGTTTTCCAATTGAAATATACCTTTTTGTACGGACAGCCCGTCATGCAGTACCGCCAGCCGCGGCAGGCTTCCTGGTCCACCAAGACGATGCCGTCTTCATCCCGCTTGTACATCGCACCGGAAGGACAGGACGCTACGCAGCTCGGGTTTAAGCAATGCTCGCACAGGCGGGGCAAATACATCATGAACGCCTGCTCGAAGTTGAATTTAATCTCTTCCTCGATTTTTTCGATATTCGGATCCTTCGGGCCGGTGACATGGGCTCCCGCCAGATCGTCTTCCCAGTTCGGACCCCATTCCAGATTCATCGTCTCGCCGGTTACCGCCGATTTCGGACGGGCCACCGGCTGATGCTTCTTCTCCCCGGCATTCGTCAGATGCTCATAGTTATACGTCCACGGCTCATAGTAATCTTTCATTTCCGGCATATCCGGATTGTAGAAAATTTTGCCGAGCGCGATTTTGGACAGCTTGCTGCCAGATTTCAGCTGCAGCTTGCCTTTTTTCAGCGTCCAGCCTCCCTTGTATTTCTCCTGGTCTTCCCAGCGAATCGGATAGCCTATGCCCGGCTTCGTTTCCACGTTGTTGAACCACATGTATTCCGCACCCGGACGGTTGGTCCAGGTGCTCTTGCAGGTGACGCTGCACGTATGGCAGCCAATGCATTTATCCAAATTCATGACCATGGCGACTTGTGCCTTAATCTTCAAGCCAATCCACCTCTTTCATTTTGCGGACAGCCACGTACACATCCCGCTGGTTGCCGATCGGTCCGTAGTAGTTAAAACCATAGCTGAGCTGGGCATAGCCCCCGACCATCTGGGTCGGCTTTACATGGATTCTCGTCGGCGCGTTGTGGCTGCCGCCGCGATCCTTCGTAATCTCCGAGCCCGGCACGTTGATGTGTTTATCCTGCGCATGATACATGTACATCGTTCCTTTCGGCATCCGGTGGCTGACGACGGCGCGGGCGGTGACAACGCCGTTGCGGTTGTATACTTCCAGCCAATCGTTGTCCTGAATGTCGTTCGCCGCTGCGTCATCATTGTTAATCCATACCGTCGGGCCTCCGCGGAACAGTGTCAGCATGTGCAGATTATCCTGGTAGGTGCTGTGAATGTTCCATTTGCCATGCGGCGTCAGATATCGGAGCACAAGTGTATCCTTTCCCCCGGTAATCTGCTTGTCGCGCGGCCCGAATACCATTGGCGGAAGGGTCGGTTTATACACCGGCAGCGCTTCGCCGAACTGCAGGAAAATTTCGTGGTCGATATAAAAATGCTGTCTGCCGGTCAGCGTGCGGAAAGGTACGAGCCGTTCAATATTCGTCGTGAACGGAGAGTATCGTCTTCCCATTTTGTTCGATCCGCTGAATACCGGCGTCGGAATGACTTCCCGCGGCTGGGCCGTAATACTCTGGAACGTAATGTGCTCTGCCGCGCGGTCCGCGGAAATGTCTTTCAGCTGCACGCCGGTGTCCTCCTCCGCCGATTCCCAGGCTCGCTGCGATACCTTGCCATTCGTGGCCGAAGACAGATTCAAAATGGCGTCCGCCGCATTTCTTGCCGTATGAAGTTTGGGCAGGCCGTTTTTGATGGTGTCATCGTAATACGTTCCGTTCAAACGCTTCAGCTCTTCATACTCTTCGGCGACCGAGAAGCTGACGCCGTGCGCTCCGACTTTGCCTGTAGCCAGGTTCGGACCGAGCGTAATATATTTGTCGTGAATTTTCGTATAGTCCCGCTCAACCACCGTCAGATTGGGCATTGTTTTGCCAGGTACGGCCTCAATTTCACCCTTGCGCCAATCCTTCACCTCACCGTATGGCTGGGCGATCTCGCTTATGGAGTCATGAGAGAGCGGAGTGGTGACCAGGTCCTTATATATTCCCGGAAGATGGGTCTTTGCCATGTCGGAGAAGACCTCGGCAATCGTTCTGTATATATCCCAGTCCGACCGTGATTCCCAGAGCGGATCTACTGCCGGGTTAAACGGATGCACGAAAGGATGCATATCGGTTGAAGACAAGTCCGTTTTTTCATACCAGGTTGCTGCAGGAAGTACAACATCTGCGTACATCGGAGTTGATGTCATCCGGAAGTCCAAGGCAACAAGCAGATCCAGCTTGCCTTCCACGTCTTCGCGCCACACCATTTCTTCCGGTTTATCCTCTTCATTCGGCGTCGAGAGCAGGCTGTCCGAGGCGCCCAATAAATGCTTCATGAAATATTCCTGACCCTTGGCGGAGCTTGAGATCAGATTCGAGCGCCATACGAACAGAGATCTTGGGAAGTTTTCAGGCGCATCGGGATCTTCGGCCGCAAACTTGGTATCTCCAGAGACGATTTGCGCAAGCGTATGCTTTACAATGTCCTCATGGGTGGTTTTCCCCAGCTGCGCTGCCTCCTCGGCAAACTTCAAGCTGTTTTTGTTAAACTGCGGGTAAGATGGAAGCCACCCAAGTCTCGCGGCAAGCACGTTGTAATCCGCCGGATGCTGGTAACGGATTTCCCCGCCCGTTGGCGATTTCAGCGAATCGGCCCCCATTTCTTCGTACTTCCATTGGTCGGTCGCAAAATAAAAGAACGATGTCGCATTTTGCTGACGCGGCGGTCCCTGCCAATCTTTCGCGAAGGCGACCGTGGACCAGCCCTCGATCGGGCGGCATTTCTCCTGGCCGACGTAATGCGCCCAGCCGCCGCCGTTCACGCCTTGAGACGCCGTCAGAATGACCAGATTCAAAATGGAACGGTAGATCGTGTCACTGTTAAACCAGTGGTTAATCCCGGCGCCCATGATGATCATCGAGCGTCCCCCGGTCTCCAGCGAATTCTGCGCAAACTCCCGGGCAATCTGGACGACGACCGATGGTTTCACACCGGTGATTTTTTCCTGCCAGGCCGGGGTATAGAAGGAGTCTGCATCGAGCCCGCTGCCTATTCCATACTGGCTGAGCATCAGATCGTATACCGTTGCCGCCAGACGCTCCGTTCCATCCGCCAGCTGAATGGTCTTCGCCGGAATTTGGCGTTTGAAGGTACCGTTGGCGTTGTTGTCGAAGAACGGGAAGGAAATCGTCTGCCACTCCCCACCCTGAGGCTCCACGGATAGCGCCGGGGCAATGATCGAGCCGTCCTCGCGCTCCAGGATCAGGTTCCATTTCTTATCCTGCTCCCAGCGCTGTCCCATCGTTCCGTTCGGAACCGTGATTTCATTGGTGTTCTCGTCGATGATCACCGACTTCCACTCGGCATGCTGCGAGGCATCGCCCAGATCGCTTGCCCGCAGGAAGCGCCCCGCCTTGTAGCCCCCCTCAAACTCATCCAATAGAATCAGGAAAGGCATATCCGTATATTGTTTCGCATAATTCAGGAACATTGGTTCCTGACGCTCATGATAGAATTCTTTTAAAATGACATGCGTCATGGCCTGCGCAATAGCCGCATCCGTTCCGGGATTCGGAGCCAGCCAGTTATCGGCAAATTTGACGTTCTCGGCATAGTCCGGCGCGACCGACACAACCTTGGTGCCTTTATATCGCACTTCCGTCATGAAGTGGGCATCCGGCGTCCGCGTTAACGGTACGTTCGAGCCCCACATAATCAGGTAACCGGCATTGTACCAATCGCTGGATTCCGGCACGTCGGTCTGCTCTCCCCAGATTTGTGGAGATGCCGGCGGCAAGTCCGCATACCAGTCATAGAAGCTGAGCATTTCGCCGCCGAGCAGAGAAATGAATCTGGCCCCTGAAGCATAACTGATCATCGACATGGCCGGAATCGGGGTGAAACCGGCAATGCGGTCCGGCCCATATTTGCGGATCGTATAAATGAGCTGCGCGGAGATCAGCTTCGTGGCCTCCTGCCAGGACACACGGACATGACCGCCTTTACCCCGTGCTTGTTTATAGGACTTCGATTTCTCCGGATCTTCGACGATGCTGGCCCAAGCGGCGATCGGATCGCTGTGTTGGCTTAAGGCCTCTTTCCACATATGCCATAGCCGGCCGCGCATATAAGGGTATTTTCACTCGCAGCGGACTGTATTCATACCAGGAAAATGAAGCTCCGCGCGGGCAGCCGCGCGGTTCGAATTCCGGCATATCCGGCCCGCAGGAAGGATAATCAATCTGCTGGTTTTCCCAAGTGATAATCCCGTTCTTCACAAAAACCTTCCAGCTGCAGGAGCCTGTGCAGTTTACGCCATGCGTCGTCCGCACCACTTTGTCATGCGACCAGCGCTTGCGGTACATATCCTCCCATTCCCTGCTTTTCTCCTCCAGAACGGACCAATTATCAGAATAGCTTTCCATCCTCTTGAAGAACTTCAGCCCCGACTTTCGTTTCATAGGACAGTTCAACTCCTTCTGCTTGAATGACAATGATTGGGGAATCAATGTGCCGTCCTTCGTATAGCTTTATTATGGGTGGCTTCTTCCCCGGTTCCTATTAGGGAAACACCTATATTCCTAAGAGAATTCCCTTGTTGATGGCTTGTCGCCCGGAAACGCCTTCGAAAGGAACGATTCGTGCACGGAGCCCTTTTTGAACAAAAAAAGAATGTCCCATAAGACCTGACGATCTCATGGGACATCCCTAAGGCAATCATTATGAATCTGGTTGACGAACATAAGAACAACGTCGATCGACGTACTATTTCAGACAGACCGCGGTGAGGGGTTGATGATCATTCCCCAACCTTTACCGGTACTCCCGTTTCGGCTGACCGCAAAGCAGCATAGGTCACTTCCATCGTTTTGACGGCATCCTCATAGGTCGATAAGATTCTGGAAGCATCGCCTGTGCGCAGCGCATGGATGAAAGCTTCACTCTCTCGAAGATAAGGATTAGCTGCATTGCGGATTTCCGTCATTCTTCCTTTATCCTTGACGATGAGTTTATCGGATTGAATGCCGATGACCCCCTGCTCCGTATAGATATCCAGGCCAACCTTATCCGACTCCGGCAGCATGCAGGTATTGGATATCGTTGCCACCGCCCCGCTCCTTAATTTCAGCGTCGCGGTACCCACGTCGTGTACCGTTACTCCCTCATGAATGTCCTGCATGGCTCTATGGGCAAAAGCCGCATACACTTCATCGGCTTCACCCAGCAGGCAGCGAAGCAGATCAACCATATGGGTGGTTTGCTCGATGAATTGTCCCCCGGAGCCTTCCTGCTGTCTCCACCAGGCCACCTGCGGCATGTCCCCCATCCAGTAGCCAAGCGCCATCCCGATCTTCCGGCCTTCCAGCAGCTCGGCAGCCTTGATGGCTGCATCCGAATAACGGAAATGATACCCGGCGGACGTAATCAAACCGGCCTTCTTCACCTCATGCAGAATCTGCCTTGGCGTATCAAGGTTAGTACCCAGCGGCTTCTCAACCAGAAAAGGAATGCCCCTCTGCACGAGCTGTAATTCGATCTCGCCATGCGCAAACGGCGGAACGCAGATGTAAACCGCATCGGGCTTGGTTTCATCCAGCATTTGCTCAACGTTGCCATAAGCCTTGGCCGCAGCATAGCCTCGAACCGCTTGTGCCGCTTTCTCCAAACTTGTCCCGACAAAAGCCGTTACGTCCACTCCGTCCATGTTGGATAAAATATCTGCGTGGACCTTGCTAAACCAGCCTGTGCCAATGATTCCAATTCGTAGTGTCATGTAATCCTATGACCTCCCCTTCGATTAGAGACGCTATGGCTTTCTTCTCCGCCATTGATACATAAATCCTGCAGCAATTACAACCAGCCTCAGGGATGTAGGCTTTGTGACGATCTCCGTGGAGCTGATGTCTCCAGATTACATCAAATGGCCCTGAGTTCCAATGATAATCATGAATAACACATAGGCTCCAACTTCTTCACCCCTTGCTTCTTGATTCAACTCTATAATAGAGGATGTCTGCGACCGGCGCTGAAAGATCAGGATCATGTGTGCGGGTATGGAACCCGGAAATCTCCGTTTCCGCTGATTTAAAATTCGCCTTCGCCGTGATGACCGTATTCGATCGCGACCATTGGACATCCGCCTGGGCCTTTGCCCTAATAAAAAAGGCTGCTTCCCGTACATAGTACTGGAAACAACCTGTTCAGTTATTTAAAGATCATCCATATTACAATAAATGCAATCAATGATACCACATAAATGATGAGCAGCTTCGTGAGGTTGGTCCTCGTTTTCCGCTCGTAATTCGGATTTGCCTTCTTATTCTCCTGGGATAAACCTACAAGAAGCGTCGAAACTCCTCCAATTAATGCCAGTGCGATGACGATAATATACATAACCAACCACAAACAACCCCATTCGATATTCATTATATACATTCTATTATAGAAGCTGAGGCTTCAGGATCAATCTATTTCACCATGAAATGGTCATTTCTGCCTCATTATAATGAACAATCGGCTAATGCACACCATCCAATTGCACGGCAGTTGTGACCATCCAATTGGATGGTCAGTCACCATCCACTATTCTCCCTCAATTCGACGCAACCCATTGAAACATCCGTTCCAATGCGTCTTCGGCTTCAGGCATAGGGAACAGGGGCCTCACATGCATCATATTCTCGTATTCCCAGTATTCGGTATCAACACCTTCACGGACCATTTTGTCCTGCAGCCGACGGGCGTCCGGCAGAAGGCAATCATCGGTTCCGACGAGAATGACCGTACGGGGCAGGCCTCTCATCTCGCCAAACAAT
The DNA here is from genome assembly GCF_056173265.1 of Paenibacillus sp. QJM3NY_38. Classification (NCBI taxonomy): domain Bacteria; kingdom Bacillati; phylum Bacillota; class Bacilli; order Caryophanales; family Paenibacillaceae; genus Paenibacillus; species Paenibacillus sp. QJM3NY_38. The sequence continues at coordinate 2,317,084 of NZ_CM149665.1, read as the reverse complement.
GGACTTACTGCTGGGTCGTCCAGGAGAAGGCTTCCCCCATACATCCTTCCTACCTCGCCCAGCCCGGCCGGCTGCAGAAAGATGTCACGGCGCGGTATATTAAGACCGGCAATCAGCGGATTGTCCGTGGCTGCATCCGCCCAAGGCGAGAGCAGAATTAATCCTTTTGGCGTAAGTGGCGATTCTTTGACCGATTGGGCCATATCGAGCGCCAGCGCACCGCCGGCCGAATCGCCCATTAGAAATACCGGACTCTTAACCAAAGCGAAGACGTACTTGTAAAATTCGCGCATCAGCCCCGTCAGCTTCTTCGCATCAATAGCTGGGACCGTAGGATAATTGGGTGTGATTACGGTAAATCCGGTCCGCTTCGTCCACTGTTTGGCAAAAGCGAAATGGGGCGGAAGGATCTCCTCGATATAAGCTCCGCCGTGCAAATATATGACGGTTCCCTGTTCCAACGCACCATGCGATACATAATAATTCATACTCATTCCGGATTCACTCTGGAAACAGCGGGTTTCAAACCCCTCCTGTTCCTGTGAAAGTGCAGGATAAGAAGGCAGTGCTTCGATATATTGCTGAATCGTTCCGGCATTCTCCCATTTTAGATTAAATCCCTCAGCGGTCAGCAGCTCTTTTATAGCCATGCTTTCTTTACTCGGCATATGGTTTAATCCCCTTTGCTGGACGTTATCAATACATGACAGGTTAAGTAGGTCACAGCTTCAATATATCACCGCGCGCGCCGTGGGCGCTGTGGCAATTGATACAGAGGCCGGCATATAAAAGAGACCTCACTCTGTCACGACATACAGGTGAAGTCTCTTTATCGCTATTCCAGCTCCTTGATCTGACCAAAACCCGCACATGTTCCTACACTTCAGCTTCAATAGGCGGGTCTACATGAATGTCGCTATCCGGTTCAGTCCTCACCCAATGCGTGAATGTTACGTTCAGTCCGGTACGGGTCGGCGAGCAAACAAAAGGTCCGGCCTGACTTTCAGTCCCGGCGGGGAATGGGGCAACACGAACGGTTCGCCAAGGATGCTTGCCGGTTCTTGCCCTGATGATAACTGCATCATTCAGCCTCGAGGCACGGATCGTGACACGCTCGCCAACCCACTCCGGCACCGGCGCGAGCGACCAATCCGAATATCCATCTGTGACGACCGTGGCAAGCTGCGGGATTCCGTCATTAATCTCGATCCCTGCTTTGATCCACTGTCCCGGAGCGTTCATAAGCATAATCCCAGCCTGATCGTAAAGTTCTGTAAAGGAATCCAATTCAAAAGTGACCTCCATGGCCGCATCCTGATCCCATAAGGTAAGCAGTGAATGCCCGCTGTCGCGTTGAAAACCGTACAAGGTTTTCTCCCAATAGTCACTGCCTTCTCTCGACTCTACCTTCAGATGCAACCCTTCCTTTGTAACGGATACCGGTTTGGTTGTCCATTCGCCTGAATCCCAATCCATGATTCTTCTCGTCATTCGACCACGACTCCTTATATTAGTAACTGATCCGCACTGTGCTGCAGAAGCAGGCAGAAGGAACGGTTATGTCCGATAAAAAACGACGACACGTCATAGCGGTTACGGGCAGGCTCATAGGTAATCAGCGCGCGATGCCTCATGTTCCCCAGAAGAATGTCAGCGAACCGCTCTGCAGGCCCGTTCGAGAAAAAAGTAAGGTAGGCGTAAAGGGAATGATCAACGGGTTCTAGAGGGCTTACACCGGCGCAGGAAAACTCGGTTACCAATCCCGCTTGCTGCAGCAGGATCAATATCGGATATAACTGCTCATCGACAGGGGCATTACCGAATAACCGGGTCCGTTTAGGCTGTTGACGCACCTTGGGTCTGCTGATCCATTCGTTTAGCTCCTGTCTTCTCCGCCTCCACTGTTCCGGGGTATGTGTGCTTAGGAGCAGCTCACCGCTGGAATCGTTTCGTTCCTGGTTCATATACGTCCCCCTCGCTCGCATGGCAGCATTCTGCTACTTTTAAGTGTAGTCTCATTTCGCTTGAAGTCAAATAAGCCGGACGATAAGTCCGGCTTAGGATACTTTTTTAACGGGTTTCCCGATGAAGTGTCACTCGCTTCAAGCGCGGACAAGATTGTCATCGTAATGATGAAATTATGAAAACCCTTAATTTGTACATAATGCTATGATTAAGATTACGGACAGGAACTTCCTGAATATGTCGCGAAAGGATGAGGAAGATGTGGAAGCCGGATCGTAACAGCACACAACCTCTATATCAGCAAATCGCTGATAATCTGGAGCAAAGAATATCTTATGGTGAGTTTCCACCAGACAGCTTACTCCCATCCGAACGAAAACTCGCAGAGTTGTTAGGGGTTAATCGAAGTACCGTGGTTCTGGCATACTCGGAGCTTCGGGCGCTTGGAATTATAGAGAGCCGTTCCGGAAGCGGAACACGGGTCAGCAACTCCAAATGGGGAGCCACGCCCAAGCATACGCCGAACTGGCACCGCTATGCGGAGGGAGGGAACTTCCTGCCTAACCTCCCTTTTCTCCGTCGAATTCGGGAAGCGTTGACGCATGATCCCTCTTTGATTGATTTTGCCAGCGGAGAGCTTGCGGGCGATTTGGCGCCGATCAAAGAAATGAATACATTGATGAGTCAAAAACCGAACACGTCCTATCTCGGTTATGATAATCCGCAAGGATATGGTCCACTCCGAGAAGCGTTGGTTACATATCTAAAAAAGTATCGTGGAATCCATACAACCGAATCGTCCATATTGATCACGTCAGGATCTCAGCAATCGCTGTATCTCATCACGCAGTGCTTGTTGTCACCTGGTGATGCAGTGGCTATTGAGGACCCGTCGTATTGCTACTCCCTGCCTATGTTTCAATCCGCGGGACTTCGATTGTTCAGGCTCCCTGTTGATGAACGAGGGGTACAGCCGGAGGACCTTCGCTCTCTGTACAAGAAACACCGGATTAAGATGATCTTCATTAATCCGAATTATCAGAACCCGACAGGCACCGTGATGGCCCAAGAACGAAGGTCGCAGCTGCTTGATGTTGCAAGTGAACTCGGGCTCCCCATCGTGGAGGATGACCCCTACAGTTTAACCGCCTACGAATGTCCGCCGCCTGCCCCTTTGAAATCCGTCGATTCCGTCGGGTCGGTGCTGTACATCGGGTCACTTTCGAAAATAGCTGCATCCGGCCTCCGAGTAGGCTGGATGGTTGCCCCGAACACGGTTGTGGAGCGGCTCGCAGACGCCAGGCAGCAAATGGATTTCGGACTGAGCGTGGTGCCCCAAAGCCTGGCCGGTCACTTTCTCAACTCATCCTATTTTGCTCCCCACCTGGACAGGCTGAGAGCGAGCCTGCTATATAAGCGGGATTTACTGATAGAGGCCCTTCAGAAAGAACTGCAAGGCCTGGTTCATTTTCATGTACCGGAGGGCGGCTTGCATCTCTGGTGCAAAATCGTACCGGAAGTGAATGACAGCAAGCTGCTGGAAACCTCCATTCACAATGGCGTTATTTTCGCGCCGGGAAGCGTGTACGGTTCAGCTTCCGGATATGTGCGATTCACATACGGCCGTGCCAGAGCTGAGGATATCCCATTCGGAATATCCAAGTTCGCTCAAGCTCTGCGCTCCGTGATTCAATAGGCCTTCAAAGAGCCTTCATGGAAAAAAGCCGGGAAAGCTCCCGGCTCAAAATCCTGTTATATTACTCGCCGGTTTCAGCGAATGTTTGAATACGCTCGCCGATTTGATCGCGAACACGCTGAAAAACAGCCCATTTTTCTTCATCGGTGCCCTGTGCCTTGGCAGGATCGTCAAATCCCCAATGCTCGCGGCGAACATGCGGAGGTGTCACTGGACAACGATCGGCAGCATCACCGCATAAGGTGACCACTAGGTCGGCTTGATTTAGCAATGCCGGATCAATGACATCGGACGTTTGTTTCGAAATATCAATACCTACCTCATTCATCGCTTTCACAGCATTAGGGTTCAGGCCGTGTGCTTCAATGCCGGCGCTGTATACATTCCAATCATCACCCAGATGCTGCTTGGCCCATCCCTCCGCCATTTGGCTGCGGCAAGAGTTGCCTGTGCACAAGAAATAAAGTGTCTTTTTTTCCATATTTGTGTCTCTCCCCTATCGTTTGAATTAAAGTATGGTCAACCAGATATATAAACCTAGGAGGGTTATAAATAACGTTGGGATGGTTAATATGATCCCTGTCTTAAAGTAGGTTCCCCAGCTGATCTTCACGCCTTTGGTCGAAAGGACATGCAGCCACAGAAGGGTAGCCAGCGAACCGATCGGCGTGATTTTGGGACCTAAATCGGCGCCAATAACATTCGCATAAATTAATGCCTCTTTGATAGCAGCCGACGTGTTTGTCGCATCGATGGCGAGTGCATCAATCATCACCGTTGGCATATTGTTCATGATGGAGGAAATTATCGCAGCGATAAATCCCATCCCCATCGTTGCCGCAAACAGTCCCTGGTCCGCTATGCTCTGAATGACACTGGCCAGAAGATCCGTAAGACCCGCGTTACGTAAGCTATATACGACCACATACATGCCGATGGAGAAAAACACGATGGCCCAAGGAGCACCTTGGAGTACTTCCTTTGTTTGCACAGCCGGACTTTTTCTTGCCATCAGGAGGAAGAAAATCGCAATCACGCCAGCTACGATCGATACCGGAATACCAACAAATTCACACACAAAGTAACCGATAAGGAGCACACTCAACACGATCCAGGATAAACGGAACATGGCAGGGTCTTGAATTGCCGTTGATGGATGCTTAAGCTGGGTGTCGTCAAACTTTCGTGGAATGCTTTTGCGGAAAAACAGATACAGCACCAGGACACTCGCTGCTAAAGAGAACAGATTGGGAACCAACATACGACTCGCATATTCGGTAAACGTAATTCCGAAGAAATCGGCCGATACGATATTCACCAGGTTGCTGACCACAAGCGGAAGAGAGGTCGTGTCCGCAATAAAGCCGCTTGCGATGATAAAGGGGAATACCTTCTTTTCGTCGAAATTCAGCGCTCGGACCATAGCCAGCACAATCGGAGTTAAGATCAGAGCCGCACCGTCGTTTGCGAAAAAAGCGGCGACAACAGCTCCAAGAACGGATACGTATACAAACATCCGGATCCCGTTTCCTCGAGCAGCATTCGCCATATGTAAGGCAGCCCACTCGAATAAACCGATCTTATCCAAGATCAATGAAATGATAATAATCGCGACAAAGGCGAGCGTTGCATTCCATACGATCTGAGTGACATCCCATACATCCTGAAAGTCGACTACTCCAACGAGCAGTGCCGATACTGCCCCCCCGCATGCCGACCATCCAATGGATAGATTTTTAGGCTGCCAAATGACAAAAACTAATGTGACCAGAAAAATGATGCTAGACAGAACAACAGAAACCAATGTTCAAACCCTCCAATTACACACTGAACTAGAATAAATGTTTTTTCAAGAATCAATATATAACTATATTCTTATATGATGAGCAGAGATAATCGTTTACATCCCTCAATTTTATGCTAAATATCCCTATTAGCATGATTAATCACAAGCACACTTAATTTCCCTATTTAAGGATGACAGTATTTCTTGAGAGCTTGGCATCTCATTCAACACCGCTTGGATATATGGCTTATCCGCAACATGCAGTGAATAATAAACCCATTGGCCTCGTCTGGCTTCAGTCACGATCCCTTGAGACTTAAGCTTTCTTAGGTGCTGGCTGATAGCAGGCTGCGACATATCAAAAATATCGACAAACTCGCAAACGCACCATTCTCTTTCCTTAAGGAGCGTCAACATGGTAAGCCTAGTTTTATCTCCAAGCAATTTGAGTTTCTCGGCCATTTCGTACATTTGCTCCAATAAGGCTCACTCCTTTCTTGATAGATCACTTCGACAGAAGCATAACCATATAACTTAATGCTTATATACTAATCGAAAGCGCACTTGATTTCAAGTGTGTAGACTCAACTCCCAATAATTTCTCATTCAAAAACACCAGCGTGCATCCTGGTTTCCTGCGACACATTTCCCGATGGAATCAACTTACATCGCCCTAATCGAAACTAACCAAACAATAAATCCAGAATTTTTTCATCTGCCTTTCTATTTTTTCCGATGTAAGGATAACAGTGGATATGGATCGCTGGATTGAAGTTGATTTCAATAATGCTGTAATTGGTATCGGTGGCTTCTTCCTCTAAAGAATCAATCATCATATCCACACCACATAGGACCGCTCCTGCAGCTTTAGCTGATTGAACGGCAAGTTCCTTATAGCTATTTGGCATTTCATCCGTAAAATCGATACTGTCTCCACCCGTGCTAATGTTCGAATTTTCTCTTAGATAGATAACCTCCCCTTGTTGGGGGATATCGTTCCAACTCATAGCATGATTTTTCAAAAACATCGCTTCTGCTTCCCCTAACTGAATTTTCTCAAGGGGAGTCTTATACCCTTTACCTCGAAGTGGGTCTTTATTTTTCTCATGAACAAGCTGTTCGATCGTGTGAACACCGTCACCGACGACATTTGCAGGCACACGATGCAGGACCCCTACAACTTGATCACCCATGACCAGAAAGCGATATTCTTTTCCTGTCATAAATTCCTCAAGAAGAACCGTTTGATCGTGAGTAAATGCGATTTCAAACGCTTTTTCCATATCCTCTCTCGAATAATCTTGATTGAAGATCGTAATGCCCAACCCAAAATTGGTTGATTTGGGCTTTATCACTATGGGATTACCGCGATAGGTTTCATAGGTGGACATTGCTTCATCCAAGCTCTGAAATGCTTCTCCTGACGGTACACGAATTCCATGTTGTTTGAGAACTTTTTTCGTAACCACCTTATTTTCCATCATTAACACCGTACTATAGGAGTCCAATGAAGTTTTCGTAGCTTGCTTCACATACTCTTGATGATTACCTTTTGAAAGTAATACAAAATTCTCGTCCCGATCCATCCACGTAAAGCGTATGCCGCGTTTAACCGCTGCCTTTAAGAGCAGTTGGGTTGATAATTCGAGATCCTCATACCCTGCAAAACGGTATCCGTTTTGCATACTGTCCTGGGCATATTTTTTCGCCTTTTCCAAATGGTATGTCAGATAGGATGATTTTTGAATGTCAGACTTCACCCTGGATGCAACATTCAGCTCCGTATGAAGAATCTTTTGCTTTTCATCGTCCAGAATGTGCTGAAAATCCTCATTTTTAGGAAACAAAAGCTGCACCATATCCTTCATTTCATCGATAACAGCAAGTGCCATTTCCTCCATCGTGAACTGACTATACTCCGGCTCGTTTAAATAACCTTTAATACCTTCCATAATCACCTGATCTTGGTTTTCTTCAGCTATCCTTTGATCTTCCTCATGGAAGGATTCATCTACTTTAAGCAGCATAAAGAGAATAAACAAATGTATAAAGTGCATGATTTCTTTACTTATTCCAATCTTGTGAAGTGGATTGATATCCATAAATCGAAGCTCTAAGTATGCTACCCCATCTTCCACAAGCTCCTGGCAGGGGTTGATCCCCTTAGCGGTTTTTAAGCGAACGGGGCTGTAAAATTCCTTTACGCTCAGTAATTCATTCTGTTGAATCAGCCTGTTTAAGTCATGAACGTACTCTTTGGCCGAATTAAAAGAAACATAATACGATTTTTCATTCCGATAGCCGCACATACTATTCCGAAGTGAGTTCATGATCGGAAAATAATAACTTTTATTGTCATGGGTATTCGCTAATTTAACACATTGCTCAATATAGGTATTGTCAAAAACAGGACTTGCCCCTGTTAAATAAATAAGCAGCCAACGGTACCTCATCAAGTTACGGGCTACTTTAAAGTAAATTGCATCTTTGAACTCCTTAAAGTCTTTGTGCAGCACCTGGGTATTATATAGTTTTGTAAGAAATTTCTCATCAAACGAGAAATTATAATGAATTCCGCTTAACAACTGTCTTTTACGACCATACTTATCCGCCAGTTCACTTCGATAATCGTCCGCAATGGGATCGCTCATGTTGGCAATAGGAATTTCTTTCTCTTCGGGCAGCATAGGAGGATTGCTGCTTGGCCACAAATATTCCCCTTCTAATTCCACAGAAACAATGTCTTGCAAGGCTTCCATGAAATGATAAGTCTCTTCAATCGACTCAAACGCGGGGGTTATTAGCTCGATTTGACTCTCTGAAAAATCAGTTTGAATATAAGGGTTATCCGTCTTATTCCCAAAGGCTTCTGGATGGGGTGTCAATGCAAGTTTTCCATCTTGATCGACCCGTACATTTTCTTTTTCTAAACCGAAATGACCCCGAAGTAGATCCTTTTGAAGTGTATGGTCTATTACAACCTGTATAAGTTCACGATTCAATAAATTCATCATGTATATGACCCCTTCATATTAATTGCATTCCGAAGTAGATGAGGCAGCAGGCATACAACAATCGTTGGCATTCGGAGCACTGCTAATTCCACACACGCCGGTCTCGGGCAGCTCTAATTCAACTTTTAGCGCGGATTCCATATCTCCATCGAGATATGCCGCAATGGATCTAACCTGTTCGTAGCCTGTTGCCATAAGGAAGGTTGGTGCCCGGCCATAACTTTTCATTCCAACGAGATAAAAGTTCTTGTCTACATGACGCAGCTCTTTTTCGCCATGGGGTCTTACGGTTCCGCAGCTGTGCACGTTGGGATCGATTAGGGGCGCAAGCGCTTCAACACTCTCCGTAGCAGGATCAATGCTAAGTCTAATCTCACTCAAGAATGAGAAATCCGGTCGGCTTCCTGTATTTACGATCATTTCGTCGATTTCTTGGATATCCTTAGTTTCGCCATTTACATTCCCCTTGATTGTCATTCTTCCATCGTTTTTGGAAAGCCCTTCGATCATGAATGGAGTAACCACTTGGATTTGGCCGGCATCAATCAGCTGGTGAATGTGGCTTCCAAGTGCTCCTCGTGCCTCTAATTGGTCATTCTCTTCCCCACCGTAAGCTTCTTCCACCGATTTCTTTCTCATCACCCAAATGATTTCCGTATCCGAATCCGTCTCTTTAAGCTTGGCTAGATCCAGTAATGTGTTGATCGCCGAATGCCCGCCTCCTACAACTGCTACACGTTTCCCTGTATACTTCTGCCTTTGTTCTCCTGATAAATCCGGAATTCCATAATAAATGCGATCTTTCAGATCACGCTCTTCACGTGTCCATATCCCGTCTGCATGCAGCGGATTCGAATGACCCCAAGTCCCGGAGGCATCGATCACCGCCCGTGCTTCAAACCGCTCGGTGGAGACGCTTGTTTCAACATATAGTACAAACGGCGCAGCTTCCCGATTTGCGGATTTCATTTTATCAATGTTCTTCTTCGTTATGGAGATGACTTTGGAATTCAACCTAATGTAAGGCTCTAGTTCAGGCAATTTTGCCACAGGCTCCAAATACTGATGAACCAACTCTTGACCAAGAGGCAAATCCGTTAGAACGGGAGGCTTCCACCCTTGATTGCGTAAAAGACGCTCAGCGGCTTTATCGAGGTTATACTTCCATGGTGAAAAAAGACGTACATGTCCCCATTGCAGGATGTTTTGACCAATGCTGGGCCCGGCTTCAAAAAGGATGAATTTTTGTCCTCTCTCCGCCAAGTGCGCTGCGGCTGCCAAGCCAATCGGACCGGCACCGATAATCGCGACCGGCAGATTATTGTTGTAGGAAGCATGCTCCTCCTTGACCGTTTCTTTAGTTTTAGTTGTTACCAGGGGTGTACAGCAAGATGTTGGAGCTACCTTAAATTCAATGTTTTTCATACATAAATCCTCCTGCATTTCTATTTATCAATTTTTTTTGATTTATTGACTAAATAAAGAAGAAATCTGTTTTAAACTATAAAAAAAACTTAATAACTTGTATTTTGCAACTATAAATCAAATTAGGATTACAGTAAAAAACCAACAGTTCTTGCGGATCTTATGAGCAGCATCCACTCTGCTTGGCATCCATTGTGCGGAAAATGCAGCACAAATCCGGTGAAAGCAGCCGGTTGACTACAGCATGATTTAATTCATAATAGCTCCAGGTTCCTCTGGTCTCGAGAGTGACCAATTGGGCATCGAGTAGGACTCTGAGATGATAGGATAGCTTAGACTGAGGAATTTCCATAATTTCCATCAGGTCACAGACGCAGACGCTTCCTTTTTGGCTGAGTTCATGCATGATTTTCAGTCTTTTCTGATCCGCCAATGCTTTGAACTTAGCCTCGTATTGGGTAAAATCAACAGTCTCGCTGGATCCCTGGATAACATTCAGTTCTTTGATCATAACCGTAACCTCCATTTAGCAGCAGCAACAAACAGCGGCTGGTTGTACAGTGATATGGGCCGAAGAGTTCATCGTCGTCATTGGACATTCCACCATCCATCAATTAATTTTGATGAATGAAGCATATCATGATGTAATTTCATATTCAAGAACTAAATCAAAATATTTTGATTTAATAATTATTCACCCAGCTTATTGAACTGCAAATCATTATATTATATGGATTAATATTTATTTGCATACTGCAAGTGTATGTTGTATAACTATGACAAGAGGTGATTTAGCAATGGAAAATGCTCGCGAGTTGTTTCAGATCATGACCCGAAGATTTGGTCTACTTAATAAAAACTGCTGCAGTGTTGGAGGAAACGATGTCACATTAGTACAAAGCCACATCCTATACGAAGTGGATCGGCAGCACAACCCTTCCATGCAACAGATTGCAGATACGCTTGGAACCGACATTACGACGTTTAGCAGACAGGTACAATCCCTAATCAAAATGAATTTAGTGAAAAAAACTCAGGATCCGCAGGACCGAAGAGTTTATACGCTGGCTCTTACGACGGAGGGAAAGTTTATAGCGACTACCATTGATCAACAAATGAATGACTACCTGAACGAAGTATTTTCGTATATGACCGAGTTCGAAAAAGAAACCGTGCTTCACTCCGTTAAGATTTTCAACGATGCAATGGCCAAATCCAGTAAATGCTGTGGCCCAATATCTGAATAAATAATTATGATTTATAGGGGGAACCAACAGTGAACACCACTTTGATTAGAGCAGCGGTCAATGACGATATGGAACGAATATTGAACATTTATAATCAAGGAATCGAGGATCGGATTGCAACCCTTGAAACGGATGTAAAGGATATTGCATATATGAATAACTGGTTCCAACAACACCAAGATCGTTACGCTGTCATTGTAGCCGAGTTCGCTGGCGATGTGATCGGCTGGGCTTCCCTCAACCCTTACTCGCAGCGATGTGCTTATGACGGTGTTGCCGACCTGTCCATATACATCGATCGGGCATTCAGAGGCCAAGGAATCGGAGGTTTGCTGCTTCAGCATCTTGAGGTAATTGCAAAGGAACAAAGGTTTTATAAAATCGTGTTGTTCACCTTTCCATTTAATCAAAACGGTCAAGGCCTATATCATAAACTGGGATACCGCGACGTCGGTGTTCTTGAAAACCAAGGCATCTTAGATGGAGAGTTCGTGGATGTCAAGATTATGGAGAAGTTATTGAACAAGGGGACAAATCCCTCGATTTCTTTCATCAGCAAAAATATTTGAATTTAATAAAAGGAGGCTGTCCCATAGAGACATGCCTCCTTGCTGAATACAACGCATAAGTTTGTTTTTACACCGATAATCCTGCCGCGACCGTCCGGTTACGCCCTTCCCCCTTCGCCCGGTATAACGCCATATCCGCCGCCTGGAATACGTCCTCTCGGTTCCTGCCATGTTCAGGATATAAGGATACGCCGATCGATACGGTAAGCGTTCCGGAATAAGGGATCGGGGAAATCAGGATCGCGCTGCGTATCCGCTCAGCGGTGAGGTATGCCTCGTCCTGGCTCCGCTCGCGAAGAAGAACGACAAATTCCTCCCCGCCAAAACGGGAGCATACCGCATCCGCTGGAACGCATTCCATCATGACGACTGCCACCAGCTTCAGGACCCGGTCGCCGGTTTGATGGCCATAAGTATCGTTTACGCTTTTAAAATGGTCAATGTCCAGCATTATAACGGCATATGGATCCCCGAGCGCTTCCCATGAATCAAGGCAGCGTTCCAGCTCTCGGCGATTGGACAGCCCCGTCAATGGATCCGTGATGGCTTCCTGCTGTAACGAAAGGGTCTGCTTGGCCAACGATTCGGCAGCAGCCCGCATAATCTGATTTAATTGATCCGCTTCCCGATTCCAATGCGGCCGGAATTCCTCGGAAGACACCGTTTGGCCAGCTGCTACCGATTTCGTTAATTTATACAGCCGGGTAAACGGAGCCGCAATTCTTGCAGCCGTATAGGCGGCTATGACCAGCATAAGCACGATCGGAAAAAGCATGCTTCTCAATTGGTCTTCCAAGTTGCGATTGACATCGGCCAGGATGGAACTTACCGACGTCTGCATGACAATCCCCCAGCCATTCATCGTAACGCTGGCATAACCGGCCAAATAATCGTCACCATGCGTATTCATGACGCGTTGCATGCCGCTCTCGCCGCCCATGAGCCGCTTCACCACGACATTAGAACTGACATCCTCACCTACCCGGCTTTTATCCAGATGATAGAGCAGAATCCCACCGGAATCCACGATGTAGGAGTAGGATTCTTCTTCATTCCCCGCACCGGAACCGAAGATCCGATGCAATATATTGTTTTCTTCCAAGTAGATTGTGCCGCCAATCATACCGTGATACTTGCCGGAGCTGTCAAAAATCGGCTCGCTCGCAAGGACAATCCAGCGTCCGGCAGGAGTTCTATACGGTGCAGATATATAGGACTTTCTATCCTGTAGCGCCTCCGTTTTTAATCGGGCCTGATTCAAATTATTCCCCACAGGAGAAACCACGCGAATGGTACCCGCTTGATCGGCCCAAAATACGGAGTTGAAGTAAGGGCTGCTCTGCAGCATCAGATCAAAAATGACCTGCAGCTCCTTCTGATCGGATGCCGCGCTGGCCTCAATAGCCGGATTGTTGGCAGAGGCGCGAAGACTTTGGCGCATCCCTGAGAAAAGAGCTTCAATGGTAACCGCCATTTTTTGTGCGGAGGATAAATTAAGGGACATGGTGTTGTTGTATAAGGATCGTTTCTCGTTTTTATACTGGATATAGAACATAATCGACATCGTCATGAGAATGGATAATGAAACCAGCGCAGGCATAACCATGGCTAGACTGATTTTGATGCGTTGTTTAGGTATGTTCACGGCGGCTGCTCCCCTACTCTTGATGAAAAATTTTGCCGGATGATTATACGATCTTTACATATTACTTCACAATCGTTTATGCGTCCATATATGGATGAAGCGTTTTGTGTTAAAGGCTGCGACTTGTCATGGAGTAACACGTACTTTATTTATCGCTTATCGCTTTATAACAAACATATGTTCGTTATACAATGTAGAGGAACAGTCTCCATTTTTGATAAGGATGTGATCTCACTTTGAACGACAACATATATGCAGAGGCAGACAACCATCTCCTCGGACAAAAAACCACCATCCCTGGCAAGCTTCTGCAGTCGATGCTCTGGAACAGGCACGATCTCCCCTCTCTGGAGCATGGCCGGCTCTATCGCCACCATACCGGGTTCACGCTCACCGGAATGGTCGTAGCCGGACTGGATGGCCGGCCGCTCCATTGCTCCTATGAGGTTGAAACCACCCGCAGTTGGCAGACCCGGAAGGTAAAGATTAAGCTCTCAAGCGGCACGGAAGTTCAGTCCCTTCACCTGGAGCGGGATGATGACGGCCGCTGGTGGAACGGCGATACTGAGCTCACCGGATTTGCCGGCATGACCGACATTGATCTCGGGATTACCCCTTCAACCAACCCCCTGCCGATCCGACGCTTGAAGCTGAAGCCTGGAGAGAGCACGTCCATGACGGCCGTCTGGATTCAGTTCCCGAGTCTAACCATTGCCCCCCTTCCCCAGCAATATACGCGTACGGGCGAGTATACCTACCGTTATGAGAGTAACCATGGTGCCTATCAAGCGGATTTGGAGGTTGACGAGCACGGCCTCGTCACGAGGTACGCCGACGTATGGAGCCGAGCTCGCTGAGCCCTGTGCGTCCATGTCCACCAGAAGGAGGATCCCTGTAACCGGACGAAAACAACAACCCGGAACCGTTCATTGCAGCATCATCTCGACCGTTACAAGCAAGCCTCACGCTCATTTTCGGAGAAAGTATCCATCGGCGAGAATTCGGTGATCGGCTACAATACTTATCGGCATGCCAAAAATCCCCTGCCGGGTCTGCTTAGACCTTGCAGGGGATTTTCATGCGCCTAATGTTCCTGAATCAATGAGGGACAAAGACTAGCTGCAGTACGAACAGCACCGCAAAAATATACATCAACGGGTGAACCGCCTTCCACTTGCCCTTGACGATTTTCATCAGTGGGTAAGAAATAAAACCGAGCGCGATCCCGGTCGCGATGCTGGACGTAAGCGGCATGGTCAGGATGACGAGAAACGCGGGGAACGCTTCATCAAAATCATTCCACCGGATGTGCTGAACGCTGCTCAGCATCAGGCAGCCCACTACGATGAGCGAGGGTGCCGTAATGGCGGACAATCCGGCAACTGCGCCGATCAGCGGACTGAAAAAGGCGGCAACCACGAACAACGCGGCAACGACGACCGCCGTCAATCCAGTCCGACCGCCTGCGCCAACGCCGGCTGCAGATTCAACATAAGCGGTGGTCGGGCTTGTCCCGACCATGGATCCGGCCACGGTTGCCACCGAATCGGAGAACATGGCACGTTCTGCACGAGGCAGCTTGTTATCCTTCATCAACCCCGCCTGCTCCGCCACACCAACTACCGTACCTGTGGTATCGAACAGCGTCACCAGGAGGAACGAGAACACAACGGCATAGAGCCCATGCCTGATCACATCCGAGGCAGCGGTAATCGGGTTCCATACCAGAATGCCTTCCGGCAGCACAGGAACCGACATAATTCCGCCCGAAAAGGACAGCATATCGGCAAAATAAGCAATAATGCCGGTAATAATCATACCGATAAACAAGGCACCCTTCACGTCGCGGGCCAGCAGCACAAGCGTAACCGCTAGTCCTACCAAGGCGAGCACAACCGATGGCTGGTGCAGATCGCCGAGCGCTACCAGATTGTCCGGATGCGCTGTAATAATGCCGCTCATCCGCAAACCGATAAAAGCAATAAACAGGCCGATACCGACCGTGATCGCATGCTTCAGATTCGCCGGGATCATCTCAATCAGCCTGCGCCGCAGGGAAGTCATCGATAACACCAGAAACAGAATACCGGCTATAAAGACGGCCGAGAAAGCTTCAATATACCCAAGTCCGGCATGTCCTTGAACTACGGAATAGGTGAAGTAGGCATTCAAGCCCATCCCCGGCGCCACAGCGATCGGGTAGCGGGCTACGAGCCCCATCAGCAGTGTACCAATCACAGCGGCAATAATCGTAGCCGTGAAGCTCTGCTCAAAAGGCACACCCGCTTGCGATAGAATCAGCGGATTCACAACGGTCACATACGCCATCGTGAAAAACGTCGTGGCCCCGGCAACAACTTCTGTCTTAACCGAGGTACCGTTAGCTTTTAAATCAAACACGAAAAATCCTCCATTCATGATGCTTGGCCTGGCTACGCGCCAGCCCCTTTTGGTAAGTTACGCATTATTTGATATACTCAAACACAAATGTATTGTAAATCTCTACATAGCATTTCGTCCTGAACTCGATAAAAATCTTGATTAGACAATCTATTCAAATCTTAAGGGACAGCAAATGACAGGAGGCTTGAAACGATGTGCGGACGCTTTACCCTCACGGTCACTTGGGAAGAACTGATGACCAGGTATCTCATCGATCCCGAATCGGTATCTCCCTTTCACATTCCCCGGTACAACATCGCTCCTACGCAGATGGTCACGGCGATTATTAACGACGGCAGCACCAACCGAATCGGTCAGCTGCAATGGGGGCTTGTCCCATCCTGGGCCAAGGATTCCTCGGCCGGAGCCAAAATGATCAATGCGCGCAGTGAAACGCTGGAAGACAAGCCTGCCTTTAGGATGCCCTTTTATCGGAAAAGATGCCTGATTCCTGCAGACGGCTTTTACGAATGGCAAAAAAACGACAATGGCAAGCAGCCCTTTCGCATCGGTTTGAGGAACGGTGAAATATTCAGCATGGCCGGTCTGTACGATACCTGGATCACCCCTAGCGGAGATAAGCTCAGCACTTGCACCGTCATCACCACCGCACCCAATCAACTTATGGAGCCGATCCATAACCGAATGCCGGTCATTCTGAGACCCGCAGACGAAGCCCTATGGCTTGAACGACAGACGTCTTCCCATACCAATGATAGCAGCCCTTCCTTCCTGCAATCCCTCAAAGAGCTTCTGAGGCCTTACCCCGCGGAGGAAATGCAGGCCGTACCGGTCAGCACCACCGTGAACTCCGTTAAAAATGACACGGAAGATTGCATCCGCTCCATTACGGGCAGCTAAAACTGTTGGAAAGGTTCGGGGTTCCTCTTCAAATTCAGCTTTTTCTCAACTTGCCGGTTGCTTTTCTATCGATTGGAACATAAATCAAAAACTCCATTTGCGGAAAAACGTCAGGAACGTTTCATCCCTGCACATCCCAAATCAAAAGCCCCTGCTCATAAGGAGAATACACTCCCGAGAGGGGCTTCTTCTATGCAAAGTCAATCCTTGATGTCATCCAATTGTTATCGAAACATCCCCCACAGCTTGATCAAATGGAAGGTGTTGTTCGGATCGATGCGCTGTGCAAGCACGAATTGAACCATTTGCTGCTCCTGCGTGGAGCTCAGCTTTTCATTCAAGATGCCGCTGGCAGTCCGGATCAATTGATGGACTTTTGCGCTATTTTGAAGATCTGCCTTGGTCAACCCCTGAGTCAGCCCTTTAATTCTGTCCTTGACCGCCGGGTTTTTCATTTTTAGCTTGATTCGTTCTACCAGCTGCGGACTAATCCCGTACTGCTGATAACTCAATGTTGAAGCACCTCCAGTCATAAATGCTGCTACCTTTTTTGAGTATATGACGAAGGTCTGTCCATTGTGCCAACAGATTCATGTCATTAATCCATGATATCGCCCTGAAAGATCTTCTCCTGCTGCAAAAAGTCGCGCAATGGCTCATATTCAGGAGACGTCCAGAAGGAACTGTCGCTGACAAGAGCCGCTGCATCGCCCCTGGCCTCCTCCACTACTTTGAAGTCGGCGACCATGTCGGCCAGCCGGAATTCCGGCAGTCCGCTCTGCTTCGTACCGAAAAAGTCGCCAGGGCCCCGAAGCTCCAAATCCCTCCGGGATACCTCGAAGCCGTCCTCGGTTTCGGTCATAACCTGCATCCGCTCCTGACCCACTTCCGATTTCGGATCGGCCACAAGCACGCAATAGGATGCATGCTGCCCACGGCCAACGCGGCCCCGAAGCTGGTGCAGCTGGGACAGACCGAAGCGATCGGCATCCATAATGATCATCAGGGTTGCGTTCGGCACATCGACGCCAACCTCAACGACCGTCGTGGAAATCAACAGCTGGACCTCATTGCTGTAGAATTGGCGCATGACCTCATCCTTCTCGGCAGGCGTCATACGGCCGTGCAGCAGCCCCACAGCATATGCAGGAAAGGCCTGCTGCATCTGGACATGCAAATCGATCGCATTCTGAACGTCCAGCTTGTCCGATTCTTCAATCAAAGGAGCAATCAGATATGCCTGACGTCCTTGATTTACTTCCCGGGAAATAAATCCGAGCACACGGTCCATGAGTTCATGTTTGACCCAATAGGTCGTAATGGGAATACGACCTTTCGGACGCTCTGACAGCGTGGATACATCCATATCGCCAAAGGCGGTAATTGCCAGCGTCCGTGGAATCGGCGTCGCCGTCATCGTGAGCACATCCGGGTTATAGCCTTTACGGCGGAGTACGCTTCGCTGATTCACGCCAAAACGGTGCTGCTCGTCCGTCACGACGAGTCCCAGCTCCCGGAAGTACACATCATCCTGGATGAGAGCATGGGTACCCACGACAACGTCCGTCAACCCCATCTGTAAGGAAGCCAGCAGGTCTTTACGCTTCTTCCCCGTTACGCTGCCTGTCAACAGGCCCACAGTAATGCCAAAAGGCTCAAACAGCTTCTGCAAGGAACGCATATGCTGTTCGGCAAGAATCTCTGTCGGCACCATCAAGGCCCCTTGAAAGCCTGAGCGTACCGTTGTAAACAGAGCGATGGCGGCAACAATCGTTTTTCCCGAACCGACGTCTCCTTGAAGCAAGCGGTTCATGCAGTAAGGGGAGCGCATATCATGCAAAATCTCCAGCTCCACCTTCTTCTGCGCATCGGTAAGCTCAAACGGGAAGCTGCGCACGAACTCCCGGATTGTTGCATTGTCAGCCGTATGTACAACACCGTCCATCCGACTCCGGTTCAGCGCGCGGAACGCCTGCATTTTCAATTGGAACAAGAAGAGCTCCTCGTACACCATCCGGCGCCGTCCTTCCTGACCTTCCCGGGAATCGACAGGCTGATGAATCGTCATAATCGCCGCTTTACGGGGCATCAGATCATATTTCCTTAGCAGGGATTGCGGCAAAATCTCGGGGATCATTTCCCCGTATTGCTCCAATGCCTGTCCCATCGTTTTTCGGATCCAGGATTGCGTGATCTTCCCGCCGATGGAATACACCGGCTGCAGCGTTCCGCTGCGAAAGGCTCCCTTATCCGGGAACTCGGATTCGGACACCGTAAGCTGCATTCTGCGCTGATCCCATTTGCCCGTCAGCACGATCTCCCGGCCGGCCGTAAGCTGGTCCTTCAGAAAATGCCGGTTAAACCAGGTCGCGGTGAACATCCAGTTTTCGGCCAGCATTTTGCAGGTGAGACGGGATTTACGCCCGTAGCGCTGCAGTACCGGCACGCTGGCGATCTTGGCTTGAATGGTAATTTTGTCTCCGTCCTTGACTTCACTCAGGGAACGGAGCCGGTAATCCTCATACCGGAAAGGGTAATACTCCAAAAGATCCTTGACCGTAGAGACGCCAAAGGCGTGAAGCTCCCCCTCTTTCAGGGCGCTCACGCCGTTGATCTGTCTGACGGATATTTGATCGAGTTTGAGACTCATATCATCTACCTCACTTAAGCAGGCCATATATATGCTGCAATGGTTCCCGGTCCAACGTGCGTGCCGATAACCGGACCGATCTCGGAGAACACCGTTTCCTCGATCATAAACACAGCGGACAGCTGCTGCAGAAAATCCTCAACCTGAGCAGGGTCAGCTGTATGACCCACAGCCACTTTAATATTTTTCACACCGGATAGATCCTGTTGAAACAGCTCAATGATTTTGGCCGTCGCTTTCTTGCGACCGCGCACCTTGTCTACCGGAAAGATAATCCCTTCGCCGTCAATGGACAGGATCGGCTTAATGTTAAGCAGGGTTCCAAGTACAGCCGAAGCCTTGCCAATTCGCCCACCCTTCTGCAAATACTCCAGCGTGTCTACCAGGAAGTAGAGACGGCGCTTGGAGCGAAGATCCTCAAGCGACGAAATAATATCTGGAACAGCCGCACCTGCTTGTGCGAGCTTCGCTGCATGAACCACGAATAGTCCGAAACCGTAGGACGCCGATTTGGAATCCCATACGGTGATATCCGCTTCTCCTTCGATTAGAGAGGTTGCAAGCAATGCGGACTGATACGTTCCACTCAAGCCGGATGAGATGTGAATGGACACAATGGAGCAGCCGGGTTGCTGTTCCAGAATGGACTCATACACAGCTACAAAATCTGCGGGTGAAGGCTGGGAGGTCGTTGGAAGCTGGGGCGATTGCACCAGCTTTTTGTAGAACTCTCCCGGGGTAATTTCGACTCCGTCCAAATACGTATCTTCCCCGAACATAAGTCTCAGCGGCACAATATGAATGTTGTGTTGCTTCGCCAGGTCTGCCGGAATATCCGCTGTGCTGTCTGTCACAATAACGGTCTTATTCACCGGAACCCCTCCTAAAATGTACCTTGCATAATGTCAAAGCGTTGTTTATCAAGACTCAACGGAGAACAGATAGGAATAGATCGGCTGTCCGCCGTAGTGTACCTCAACCTCTGCGTTAGGGTACTGCTCGCCGAGCCACTCCGTGAGTGCGTTGGTCGATTCTTCGCTTGCGTCCGCCCCTGTAAGCAGAGTCACGATTTCATCGCCGGACTCCAGCATTTTACCCAGCAAATCTTGGGAGGTCGTAATCAAATCCTCATTCGCTGCAACGATATTGGAATTGCGAATGCCGATGAATTGACCGGCCTTGATCTCCAGATCATCAATCGTTGTGTCCCGAACAGCATAGGTTACCTGACCTGATTGCACACGAGTGATCGCATCCAGCATGTTGTCGGTATTCATATCCGCATTCTCATCTTCCTGGAAAGCAAATGCAGCCGCGATCCCCTGCGGAATCGTCTTGCTCGGAATGACCGTTACACTGCGCTCGCCTTCGAGAAGCTCTCTCGCCTGCTGGGCAGCCAGCACGATGTTGGAGTTGTTCGGCAAAATGTAAATCTGCTGAGCCGAGATCGAAGAAATCGCATTGACAAAATCCTCGGTGCTCGGGTTCATCGTCTGTCCTCCGGAGAGAACGACGTCAACGCCCAGACTTTTGAATATGTCAGAGATGCCTTCCCCTGACGATACTGCAATGAACCCGTACGGTGCGATCTCGTCTGCCGGAGGAACAGCCGGAGCTTCCGGTGTTACGGTCTCTGCCGGAATATCCGCAAACAACTCGGGCATCGGTGCGATGTCCATTCCCGTTGTCAGCAAATCACGGTGCTGCTCGCGCATATTCAATATATGAATCTGGGTGATTTCTCCATACAGTAATGCCAGGTTCAACACTTCGCCTGGAGCTTTGGAATGCACATGAACTTTGATGGTCTCGTCATCGGCGATAACAATGATGGAATCTCCATTCACTGCAAGCGCTTTCCGGAACTTATCTTCATCAAAGTCTGCGCCCGTTCCTTCCCCAAGCTGCCTATTAATAAAGAATTCCATGTCATATAAAAATTCAATGTCCTCTGTGGATAGTCTGGACTGGGCAGAGGCCGGAGCTTGAACCGCCGAGAAGTCAGGAACCGCTTGGAAGGCTGGTGCCATGCTGCTCTGTTCAGCTTGTCCTTCCGCAACAGCAAACGATCCGGACGGAGCGTCTTTTCTTAGCACCTGCAAGAAACCTTCATAAATGTAAACCAGGCCCTGGCCACCCGAATCCACAACGCCAACCTGCTTCAGAACAGGGAGCATATCAGGCGTCTGGGACAGTGTTTCTTTGGCTTTGGCCAACACCTGCTCCATCAATTCCACGATATCGTTGTTGCGGCGGGAGAAATAGACCGCATGCTTGGCCGCTTCTTTAGCTACGGTAAGGATGGTGCCTTCAACAGGCTTCACGACAGCTTTATACGCAGCTTCTACGCCTGTCTGCAGCGCTGCGGCGAATTGATGAGAATTTAGTTCTGTATAAGGTGCCGCATATCGGCTGAAACCGCGGAACAGCTGGGACAGAATAACCCCCGAGTTCCCTCTGGCTCCCATCAGAAGCCCCTTGGATAGCACACCGGCACTATGCCCGACGGACTCCGAGTACTTACTCTTCAGTTCTGCCACACCTGCAGTCATCGTCAAATTCATGTTGGTCCCCGTATCGCCGTCCGGCACCGGGAACACATTCAGGGAATTGACGTGTTCTGCATGCTGCTGCAGCTGCTCCGCTCCGGCTAGGACCATCGCGGTAAATTCTGTTCCATTCAAAGAACGCTTACTCAATGAGAATTCCCCTTCCTGGCTTGATACCCATAACACTTCTTGTCGTAAATTTCATATCTATTTCATAGCTTATAGCTGACGAAATGCCCAAGCAGTAAATAAAAGACTTATCATGATTAATGGATCATAAATCTATGATGGGCTATCCTCTCGTCCTCTACGCTTTGCGGCGGTTCCCAAGCTTCTTGAGAGCCATGCCGACCAGCCCACGAACTATTTCTTCGGAAATATTATGGACTAATCAACATTGTACTATAATGGCAAAGAGAAATAAATGTTTTTAGGACAGTTGACGGAGCAATTTTTACTGTGATATTATATTTAAGTATTGTTTCATGCAGGGTTAGGAACAAGGAGGTGTAATGAATGGCTCGCAAATGTTATGTAACTGGCAAGAAACCAAGCAGTGGTAACCATGTTTCTCACGCTAACAATCACAACAAGCGTTCTTGGGGTGTCAACGTTCAAAAGGTTCGCATTTTGGTGGATGGCAAGCCAAAACGTGTATACGTCAGCACTCGCGCTTTGAAATCCGGTAAAGTGACTCGCGTATAATCATCTTGTGTTATATGAAGAAAAACTTCTTAATCTCCAGGCACCATTTGTGGGCGATCCGGGACAAGGAAGTTTTTCTTGCGTTTAGATACATATTCTCCTTCTAAACAAAAAGCACCCTGAGCAGTTAGCAGGTGCTTTTTTTATTTAGATATAAGAAAGATGAAAGAGCATAACTTCCGCTTTCTTATATCGCAAGAAAAACTTCCGGTCGAACGCGGTCTGTCCTCGATAAGTACGTCGCTAGACACTCTTCTTTTGATATAAGAAAGCGAAGGAGAACTATCGCGCATTTTGGCTTTCTTATACCGCAAGAAAAACCTCCGCATGCAGCTGCGGTATGTCCTCCATGCGCTCTATCGGAGTGTTCTTGCCTCTTTCCCCAGAACCGGCTAGGCGGCGTCAGTCCCAGGCGGAGGTTTTGTTACGCCGGGACAAGCTGTCAGCTCTTGTGAAACGTATTTAAGATGGCCTTCACAAAACCTCCCAAAAACTTCGGCAGCTTGAACGTATAGAATTTCATGTCTCACCCTCCCCATCATTCTCATGCCTTCCTAGATTATGTTATGCACCAAGCCCATAGATGTGAACACAGACAAAAAAGGCTACATGAGAACCCAGCTCATGTAACCATATTTATGCGGGAAACCCGCGCCCTATGCATCCCGTTGTTCACGTTCTGGTCAAGATGTTACGCTGTCGCGGATTTTTGCAATAGCTGCCGCGCGATCCGGCTTGCCGAATACGGCGCTGCCCGCAACCAGGACATCCGCTCCCGCTTCCACCACAAGCGGCGCTGTCTCCGCTGTAATGCCGCCATCCACTTCAATATGGATGCTCGGGTTGTCGGAGTTTGAAATCCATTCACGCAGCTGCGAGATCTTGTTTATGGTCCGCTCGATGAAAGCCTGTCCGCCAAATCCAGGATTCACGGTCATTACCAGGACCAAGTCCAAGTCAGGGAGCACTTCCTGAAGGACATGGGCCGGCGTAGCCGGATTGATCGCGACGCCTGCCTTCACGCCAAACTCTTTGATCAGATGGATGACCCGATGAAGATGCGGGCAGGTCTCGGCATGAACGGTGATCAGGTCAGCTCCAGCCTTGACGAAGTCCGCAATATACAGCTCCGGCTGTTCAATCATCAGATGCACGTCAAGCGTCAGGCTCGTATGAGGCCTGATGGCTTGGACGATCGGTGGGCCCAGCGTAATATTAGGTACAAAGTGTCCGTCCATGACATCCACATGAATCCAATCGGCTCCGCCGGCCTCGGCTTCCTTAATTTCTTGTCCCAGCTTCGCAAAATCCGCTGACAATATGGATGGGGCAATTTTTATCATCATTCAGTACCTCCGTTTCTTCTCTTTCATCTCCGTATAAAACTCCACATAATGCTCATAACGGCTAGCCAGGATGATTCCATCCTCTTTGGCTTGGAGCACCCGGCAGCCCGGCTCATGCAGATGACTGCAGCCTCTGAATTTGCATTCGGCAGCATAAGGAGCAAATTCTCTAAAACAGGTCGATAACTCCTCGACACCCAACTCCAGAAAATCCAGTTGGCTAAAACCGGGGGTATCGGCGACATACCCCCCGTTATCAAGCTCAATCAGCTCTACATGGCGTGTCGTATGCCGACCGCGGCCAAGACGCAGGCTGATTTCGCTCGTCTCCAGCGAGAGGCCTGGCATTAACGCATTCAGCAGGGACGATTTCCCGACACCGGATTGACCGGAGAAGACACTGATTCGGCCGGCCAGCCGTTTCTTTACCTCTTCGGTCCCGATCCCTTGCAGAGAGCTGGTTATCAGCACTTCGTAACCAATCTCTTCATACTGACGCTTCACCTGCTCCAGCACATCGTCGGAGGCGTCCACAAGATCCTGCTTCGTCAGACAGATCAATGCCTCAAGGCCCTCATGCTCTATATGTACCAGAAACTTGTCCAGCAGATGCAGGCTCAGATCCGGTTCTTTGACCGAAAACAACAGCACCGCCAAGTCGACGTTTGCGACAGGCGGGCGAATTAATTGGGAAGACCGTGGAAGAATTTCGTCCACGGTCCCTTCCCCATTTTCAGTCAATGAATACATAACGTGATCTCCAACGAGCGGAGAGATGCCTTTCTTTTTGAAAATGCCGCGGGCTCTGCATTGAACCGCTGGGTCCTCCCCGGATATAATGTTGCCATCCTGCATGGGTTTGACATAATAATATCCGCTTAGTGCCTTCACGATCAGTCCCTCTAGCATATAATAGGCCTCACCTTTCTTGTTGAAATTTAGTATTCTCACGACTTGTTTCTAATCGTTATCATTACCTTTGCCATTACCCTTGCCGTTTCCATTGTTACCATTGTCCCAATGGTAAGCAGCATCATCTTCCTCATTCGAACCTTCCTCGCCATTTCCTTCATCCGGATTAGTGTCCACCGGTACATCAGGTTCAACAGGCGGTTGTTCAAAGGTCGGCTGCGGCACGGTGCCGTTCTTGACGTCGCTGTAACTTACGCTGTACGTATCCACCTGGCGACCGTCACGGAAGATCATGACCGTTGCATGCTTGTCGGGGGCCAGCAGCAGCTTAACAGGTACCATTTCCGAGGTCGTAATGGTCTTGTTCACGGCTTCCTGGTTTTCTCCCAGCGCGTCCGTGAAGACGACCCGTATTTTGCTTTCTTGGCCTTCCGTACTTGGTGAGACCGGTACACTGTAATTATACTCAAGCGCATCCGAAGGATAGCCTGAGCTGACGAACAGCGTGATTTTGGAGCCTGGAGCAACCTGTTCATTGGCCTCATGCGGCCACTGCTCTACTACGATACCTTTCTTCACTTCATAACTGGATCTCTCTTTGATTGCCTCAACCGTAAAGCCATTGGACTCCAATATATTGACGGCATTCTCCTGCTCTAAGCCAACCACGCCAGGCATAGGAACAAAATTCTTGCCCTCGCTTACCGTTACGTTGATTACTTCCGTTTCCGGATCGATTTTTGTAGCGGCTTCTGGACTTTGTTTAAAGATCTTGCCTTGAGGAACTTCATCATTTTTTTCGGACGATCGTTTAATGGAGGTTTCCTTAACGCCAATTTTTTTTAACGCAGCAACAGCCTCATCAAACGTCATCCCATTAAGGTCCGGCATTTCCGGAAGCGGCTTCGCATCCCCAACCGACAATTGAACTGGAGACCCCTTCTTCAGCATGGTCTCAGCTTCCTTGTCCTGTGCAAACACGATGCCTTCGTCCACATTCGGTTTATATTCACGAATGACTTCCTCATTCACCGTCAAGCCTTTGGCCTCAAGCTCGCGGATCGCATCCTCCTCCGTCATGCCTACAACTGGCGGCACCTTAACCTCCGGTACCTCCAGCATATTGTTCACATACATGACGACGCCGAACATAAGGCCGAGGAACAGGAGTACCGAGCCGATGATGATGGTCGGCTTGACCCATTTTTTCTTCGGTTTGCCGGTCGGCTTTTCCTCAAACTCGTCGTCATCCGAGTCGTCGGCATCGTCATGATGATGCTGACTGCTGCGCTGCATCGTTTTGAGCGCGGGCATGACCAGTGTAGAATCGGCATCGTCCTCAAACTCCATCTTCGGTTCGTTGAGTCGCATCGGCATCAAGCACGTTTCGAGATCGTCCATCATCTCTTCCGCGGACTGATAACGCTCCTCCGGGTTTTTGCGCATGGACTTCAGAATGATGTTCTCCACGCTCTGAGGAATGAGCGGGTTCACTTCTCTAGGCTCATCAAATTCCTCCTGAAGATGCTTCAGAGCAACACTAATCGGGCTCTCGCCCAGAAAAGGAAGACGGGCCGTTAGCATTTGATATAACACAATACCAAGGGAGTATAAATCCGATTTTTCACCCGTAACGACGCCCTTGGCGTGCTCCGGGGAAAAATAATGCACAGAGCCCACAACGGAGCCTGTCTGCGTAATGGTTGTCGACGTGACCGCCCTGGCAATGCCAAAGTCCGTTACTTTGACCCTCCCATTACGGCCAATCAGAATATTATGCGGTTTAATATCCCGGTGAATGATCTGGTTATGATGAGCGTGTCCCAGCGCATCGCAAATCTGGGTAGCAATCCGCACAGCTTCTTCCACCTGCAGCGGTGCCCGTTCTTTTATGATTTCATTCAAGTTCTGACCTTCGATATATTCCATGACGATATAATGCACATCTTCCTCTTGGCCCACATCATAGATGCTGACCACGTTGGAATGCGACAACGAAGCCGCTGATTGTGCCTCACGCCGGAAACGGCGGATAAATTCCTCGTCGTGCACAAACTGCTGGCGCAGCACTTTGATCGCTACATTCCGGTTCAGCAAAATATCCTGAGCCTTGTAGACCAGCGCCATGCCACCGCCACCGATGCGTTCTATAATCTTATAACGACCAGCCAATTCATGTCCGATCATGAATCCCACCCCTTTATACGTTGCCCGACAACTTCCTCTTGATGTTCAAACATTGCGACCGTGATGTTGTCCTCACCGCCAGCAAGAAGTGCCAGTTGAAGCAGGCGATCCGCTCTTTCTTCCAGAGGAAGGTCAAGTGAGCCGGAAATTTGTCCGATCAGCTCGCGGCTGACCCGGTTGCTGAGCCCGTCACTGCAGAGCAGCAGCACTTCGCCTTCTCCGATCGTAACCGGTGTAAGCTCAACCGTCACATCCACGTCCGTTCCAAGTGCCCGGCTTAATACGTTTTTCCGGGGATGGGTTTCCAGTTGATCTTCCGTAATCTGACCACTCTTAAAAAGCTCATTAACCAATGTGTGATCATCTGTGAGTCGAATCACTTGTCCGGGAACGACTTTGTAAGCCCTGCTGTCCCCGATATGTCCGATATAACCTTCGGAACCCCGCAGCAGCACCGCTACAATCGTCGTGCCCATATTGTGAAGCCGCTCATCAGCCGAGGCTTCCCGATAGATAACTGCATTGGCATGCAATATGGCATCACCAAGCGCAGCCCGAATACTTTCCATGGACATGTCCTCCTCCAAAGAGGACAGATCCTCGGCCACGGTATCTACCGCAAGCCTGCTGGCGGTGTCACCTGCAAGGTGACCTCCCATACCGTCAGCAACCACACCCAAGGTATAGCCATGCTCCAGTGTGCTAACAAATACCGAATCTTCATTAACAGGACGAACGCGTCCCACATGGCTTACATGAACCGTCTTGATCAAATCTTCTCACCTCAACTCCATATGCTTGGCCCGCAGCTGACCGCAAGCGGCAGCGATATCATGGCCTTGTTCACGACGGATGGTCACATTGACCCCCTTGTCTGCTAACGCACGTTGAAATTTGAAAATATCGTTACGCGATGTGCGAACATATTTCCGTTCCGGCACATGGTTAACCGGAATCAGATTGACGAAGCAGTTCATATCCTTAATGACGTCCGCAAGCTCTTCGGCATGCTCAACCTGATCATTTACGCCGCCGATCAAGGCGTATTCAAACGTAATGCGGCGTCCGGTTTTTGCTTGATAATAACGAAGAGACTCAATCACGTCGTCAAACGGGAACCGACGGTTAACAGGCATCAGCTTGGAGCGCAGCTTATCGTTCGGTGCATGAATGGAGATGGCCAGATTAATCTGGGTATCCTCTTCCGTGAATTTATAGATGTTAGGCACAATGCCACTCGTCGAAACGGTAATGTGGCGCTGGCCGATATTCAATCCTTTTTCATGGATCATCGTGCGCAGGAACTTCATGGTCGCTTCATAATTCTCAAACGGTTCGCCTGAGCCCATGATCACGATGCTGCTAACACGTTCTCCCGTCTTATCGAGAATCTTCTGCGCCTGAACCACTTGGGCAACAATTTCGCCAGAGGTCAGATTTCGCTTCAGGCCACCCAGTGTGGATGCGCAGAACGTACATCCGATGCGGCAGCCAACCTGCGTTGTAACGCAGATGCTGTTGCCGTAATTGTGCCTCATGATGACGGTCTCGATTGCATGGTCATCATGCAGGCCGAACAGAAACTTGACCGTTCCGTCCTTCGACTCCAGCTTGGTGATTTCCGTCAAGGTAACGAAACTGAATTCCTGCTCCAGCTTGGTCCGAAGCTCCTTGGACAGATTCGTCATTTCCGCGAAGTCGTTCACCCGCTTCACGTACAGCCAGTCATAAATCTGGGTTCCCCGAAACGCGGGCTCCCCGTTCTCTTGAGCCCATGCTTGAAGCTCTTCCAGTGAATAATCATATATAAAAGGTTTCATTCTCACCACACCTGTCTAATTTAGAGGATGTCCAGCCAGTATTCTTCCGAACGCTCCCTATTACATTCATATGCATCTCTTTTTTCATTCTTCCTATTCTAACATAAATAAAAGAGACGGTAAAAGAGGAAAACCCGCCGGCATTGGCGGGATACGACTATAGTCATGGCGGCGGGGCCCTTAAGAGGGACGTCTGCCGAGTCTTGCAATGTAAAATCCGTCACTATGGTAATGCTGGGGCAGAATTTGAATCCCGCCTCCCCGCTGAAGCGATATCCCTTCCAGCCGGCTTAAGTCTCCAAGACCATCTTCCGCGATTCCAAACCCGGAATGGCTATCCAGAAAAGCAGATACAACCCCTTCATTCTCCAGCGGCTCAATCGTGCACGTGCTGTACACCAAGAGCCCTCCGGGACGAAGCAACGTGGAGACCGAATCCAGCAGCCTGAGCTGCAGCGCCGCTATTTCATGGATGTCCTCCTGTGACTTGCCCCACTTCAGATCGGGCTTGCGGCGGATGACGCCAAGACCCGAACACGGAGCATCCAGCAAAATTCGATCAAAAGACGCAGGCTCGAAGCGGTCAACCAAATCCAGCGCGTCCCCGGTCACGATCGAAATGCTGTCCAGTCCCAGACGGCCTGCCTGATCCGATATCAGCTTGCCTTTATGAGCATGAATGTCGTTGGCAACAATGCTGCCCACATCCTTCATCAGCTCGCCCATGTGGGCACTCTTCCCGCCCGGGGCTGCGCAGCAATCCAGCACCCGCATTCCCGGCTCAGGGTTAACAGCCTCAGCGACCAGCATGGAGCTTTCATCCTGGATCGAGATCATTCCATCCCGGTACCAATCGGTCAAGGCCATATTACCAGCTCCCCTTACAACAATCCCGTAGGGACTAAGGGGCGATGGGGCAGCTTCAAAGCCTTGGCTGCTCATTAATTCCAGCATATCGTCGCGGCTGATCATCGTGGTGTTCACTCTCACGCTGACAGCCGGCGGTTCGTTGTTTGCGGCACAGATTGCCTCTGCCGTCTCGATCCCGTACTGGGATATCCAGCGCTCCACCAGCCACAACGGATGGGAATGCTGCAGGGAAATGCGCTGGGCCGGCGGCATATTCTCAGGGATCGCCAAACTTTCCTTCTGGCGCAAAATATTCCGAAGCACCCCGTTCACCATGCCGGAGATCCCTTGATGCCCGCGGCGCTTCGCCAGATTAACGGCCTCGCTGACAACCGCGTGATCCGGAATCCGATCCAGATATATGACCTGATACAGACTGATGCGAAGCAGTGCTCTTACCCACGGCTGAAGCTTCTGTACCCCTTTGTTGACAAACTTGTCCAAAAAATAATCGAGCGTGTTGAGTCTTGAGATCGTGCCATAGATCAGCTCTGTGGCAAGTCCCGCGTCGCTCTTTGCAAGCGAGGACTTCTGCAGAGCGGAGTTGAGCAGGAGATTGCTGTACGCCCCCTCCTGCTCAACCTGAGTCAATACATCCATCGCCAGCTCCCGAGGAGAGTCCAGGCGTCCCTTCGGCCTGCGGTTCCCGCTCACGTCAACACCGTCCCGACCGTCAGGCTCGTCCCGCGCACGAATTGCGCCGCATCCATTGCCTTTTTGCCGCTGGGCTGGACGGTTAACAGCGTTAGCGTGCCATCGCCTGTTTTCACGACGATCCCCTTCTCATGGAGCTTAAGCACGGTTCCTGGCTGTGCATCGTTAGATGGGGTTTGTGCGCTGTCCGGCTTAGCCGCTGCCCATACTTTAAACACATCCCCGTTCCACAGCGTAAATCCGCCGGAGTAAGGAACCAGACCGCGAATTTGATTGTAAATTTCGCGGGATGTGCGAGTCCAGTCGATTCTTTCGTCATCGCGGGTCAGGTTCGGTGCATACGTTGCCTTTGTGTCATCCTGGGGCTCGGCATCCACCTTGCCCTTCACAAGCCGCGGCAGCTCTGATCGCAGCAGCTCCGCGCCGGCTTGGCTCAGCTTCTCAAACATGGTTCCTGCCGTATCGTCATCCTCAATGGGAACCTCGGTGCGGGCGATCATGTCGCCCGTGTCGAGCCCCTCCGCCATATACATCAGCGTGATGCCTGTTACGGATTCTCCGTTGATGATACTGCGCTGAATCGGAGCTCCTCCCCGGTAAGCGGGGAGCAGCGAGCCGTGGACATTGAGACAGCCCAGTGACGGCATATCCAGCACCGATTTCGGCAGAATTTGGCCATAGGCGGCGGTGACAATCATATCAGGCTTATACTCGGCCAGCTCGGCCACAGCTTCCGGATTCCGCAGGCGCTGAGGCTGCAGAACAGGAATGCCGTGACGAAGAGCGGCTTCCTTAACCGGCGTTGGGGTCAGCACCTTTTTACGCCCTTGCGGGCGGTCAGGCTGCGTAACGACGGCGACAATGGAATAACCTTCGCTAATCAACATTTCAAGACTGGGTACTGCAAAGGCCGGGGTGCCCATAAATACGATATTCATCGGTTCTCCAGCTCTTTTCTCGGCTGTTCCGGAACATACTCATACACCCGGTCAGCGATTTCCGTAAACAGCACCCCGTTCAGATGATCGATTTCATGCTGAAACGCTCGCGCAAGCAGCCCGGTACCTGTAATGACAAGCTCATTGCCTTCGCGGTCAAGCCCCTTAACGGTCACTTTCTCCGCACGGCGCACATCTCCGTTCCATCCTGGAATGCTCAGGCAGCCTTCCGGCCCGAATTGCTCGCCTTCGCTCTCCACGATCTCCGGATTGATCATTTTGATCAAGCCGTGCTCGTCACCGGCGTCGATCACGATCAGACGCTTCAGAATGCCGACCTGCGGCGCAGCCAGCCCGACGCCTTCCGCATCGTACATGGTATCCGCCATATCGTCCAGGAGCTTTTGAACGTTCGGCGTAATTTTGGTAACTTCCTTTGCCTTTTTATGAAGAACCTCATCCGGTTCTTTAACGATAATACGAATCGCCATGTCTATGACACCATCCTTGTGCTTTTCATCATTGTATGCTGTATTACATTAACATTTGCGGATCTACGTCAATACTGATCTGGAGCTTGCTGTCCCGCGCCGAATCCTGCAGCTTTTCGGCAACCGAGCGTACCAGCGTGACAGCATCCATCGTTCCCCGCCATTTTATCATACATTGAAATCTGTATCTATTTTTTAGCCGCGGAATAGGGGAGGCTACCGGACCCAATATATCAAGCGCGCTTGCGTCGAATCGGTCCAGGCTTCCAAACCATCCCCGGCGGTCGGATTCACTTTTAATGGTCGCAGCAAAATTCTCCGCCATTCTTACCAGCAGCGGCAGCTGCTCATGCGACAGCGTCACCAGGATCAGCCTGCAATACGGCGGATAATGGAGCGCTTTGCGGTGCTTCAGCTCGTCCTTGACGAAGGATAAATAATCATGGCTGCTTGCATGGATAATCGAATAATGCTCCGGCGTATAGGATTGGATAACCACTTCACCCGGCAGCTGATGGCGGCCAGCTCTTCCGGCAACCTGAGTGAGCAGCTGAAACGTCTTCTCGGCCGCCCGGAAATCGGGCAGGTTCAACGCCGAATCGGCCGTTATGACGCCGACCAAGGTGACATCAGGGAAATCCAGGCCCTTGGCGACCATCTGGGTGCCTAGCAGCACGTCCCCTTTTTTATCCCGAAACTGCTTCAGCAGCCTCTCGTGAGAGCCCTTCTCGGTCGTGGTATCCACGTCCATCCGAATGACGCGAATGCCGGGAAACAGCTTGGCCAATTCTTCCTCGACACGCTGTGTGCCTGTGCCGAAATAACGTATATGCTCGCTTCCGCAATCCGGGCAAACCTCCGGAGCCTGTGCGGCATAACCGCAATAGTGGCAGCGCAAATTATTCGATTTCTGATGATAGGTCAGCGAAATGTCGCATTCCGGACAGCCTGCCACATATCCGCAGCTCCGGCACATGACAAACGTGGAGTAGCCCCGCCGATTCAGCAGCAGCACCGTCTGTTCCCCGCGTTCCAGCCGTGCCGAAATCGCGGCATGCAAAGAGCGGCTGAACATGGAGCGATTGCCTTCACGTAGCTCCTCCCGCATATCCACGACCTGAACCTCGGGCAGCTTGTTGCCCAGCGCACGGCTCGGCATCTCCAGCAGATGAGGCGCAAAATCATCCTGAGCTTGCGATCTCGCCGCATGGTAACTCTCCAGCGAAGGCGTTGCCGAACCCAGAATGACGGCTGCACCGGTCAGCTGGGCACGGTGAATCGCAACATCCCGGGCATGGTACTTCGGTGTTTCTTCCTGCTTATAAGAGCCTTCATGCTCTTCATCCATAATGATTAATCCCAGACGGTTAAACGGCGCAAATACCGCCGATCGAGCGCCCACGACAACGGACGCCCGGCCTTCTCTTATTTTCCGCCATTCATCGTAACGCTCCCCATCTGAAAGCCGGCTGTGCATGACAGCCACACGATCGCCGAAACGGGCTTTGAACCGTTCCACCATTTGCGGTGTCAGCGATATTTCGGGCACCAGCACAATCGCCTGACGCTCCTGTTCAAGGCATCTCTGAATCGTCTGCAAGTAAATTTCGGTCTTACCGCTGCCCGTCACTCCGTGCAGGAGAAACACGCCATGCTTGCGTTCATCCAGCTTGTGCACGATGCTGCGATACACCGCTTGCTGCTCCGGTGTGAGCGCCAATGGGGTGCTAGGCGTGAAATGCCGCCCTCGATACGGATCGCGGAACACTTCGATATCCTCAAGGGTAATCAGCCCTTTGTCGACCAGTCCCTTCACGGTGCCTGCGGTGACACCCAGCGTCTGGAGCATATCCTTCTGCGATATCGGCAGAAATGCTTCCATCTCCAAAATATATTGGAGCACTTCCTTCTGACGCTGAGCCTTGGTCGGAAATGAAGCCAGCGCCTGATGCGCTTCCTCGCTCGATACGGCAAGCTCTACCGCTTTTATCGTTTTTTTCTGCAGTTTATCCTTGATTTGCTGAAATTCGCTAAGCCGTCCTCGGCCGATCAGCGCTTTAATGGTCGCAGCGCCATCCGGAAATGCCCGCGTTAACTGCTGGAGCGAAACCTCGCCTTTCTGACTGACAAAGCGGATGATCTCCTCCTCCGACTCACTTTCGGGCAGGAGCGCAAATAATCCGTCGGTTTGATCCGTCTGCAACGTGTCTGAATCGCCAATGGAAATGTACCGCTCCGCCTTCCCTTTCAGCGCCGTAGGCAGCATCGACTGCAGGACCGATATATATCGGCATGCGTAACGCTCCTTCATCCATTCGCCAAGCTCAATCAGCTCAGGTGAAAGCGGCGGCATCACATCGAGGACTTCCTGAATCGGCTTCATTTTCGCCGTATCCATCTCGGGCCAGGGATGCAGAGAGATCACGAATCCCTGGAGCGTTCGGTGCCCGAACGGCACGCCGACCCGGCTGCCTACCTCGACCCAGGGCCGAAGTTCCTCAGGAATCAAATAATCAAAAGGCCGGTCCGTATCCTTGGACGGCACGTCCACAATCACTCGTGCCATTTCCATCAGGATGACCTCCCGGATAACCGATCAGCCGCCAGTGTTAACAACCTCTGGGCCACTTCCTCCTTGGACATCACTGGAAGCTGCAGGACCAGCCCTTCTGCATCAAAGATATGAACGCTGTTCGTATCCGTGCCAAAGCCCGCTCCTGCCTGTGTAACATCGTTAGCAACGATCAGATCGCAATTTTTGCGTTTCAGCTTTTCTCTGGCGAACTGCTCCACTGTATCGGTCTCCGCGGCAAATCCGATTAAGAACTGGGAGGTTTTTTGGCGTCCCAGGCTCTCCAGAATGTCGGTTGTTTTGACAAGATCCAGCGTCATGGTCTCCCCTCGCTTTTTGATCTTAGACGTCGCTACTTCAGCTGGGCGATAATCGGCAACAGCGGCCGCCTTGACCACGATATCACTATGCTCGAATACGCGCTGCACCGCATCGTACATATCTTGGGCCGATTCCACTCTTTCCACCTTGATTCCCACTGGTGGAGCTTCATCGGTATGAGCGGCAATGAGGTGAACATCCGCTCCCAGCTGCTTGGCCGCTTTTGCAATCGCAAATCCCATTTTCCCGGAAGAATCATTCGTTATATACCGGACAGGATCAATGCGCTCAATGGTGCCGCCGGCCGTGACAACCACCTTTTTGCCGTGCAATATGCCTGTGGAGCTGCTCTCTTTATCCTCATTCAACGCCACAGGTTGTGTCCCGCGATCTCGGAAAAACCGTTCAACCACGTCAACAATCGTATCAGGCTCTTCCATTCGTCCCTTTCCAACATATCCGCAAGCCAGAAGCCCCTCTCCGGGTTCAATCATGGACACCCCGCGGGAAACCAGCGTCTCCATATTGGCCATGACGGCCGGATGCGTGTACATATGCACGTTCATTGCCGGCGAGATCATGACGGGAGCCGTCGTCGCGAGCAGCGTCGTGGTCAGCATGTCATCCGCCAGGCCATGTGCCATCTTGCCGATAACATTGGCTGTGGCCGGAGCGATCAATACCAAATCGGCCAGATCGGCCAAGTGGATATGCGAGACGACCGAGGGATCCCGTTCATCAAAGGTATCGCTATAAACCGGGTTTTTGGTCAGCGTTTGAAGCGTTAATTCCGGAATGAACTGCTTCGCGGATTCCGTCATAATGACATGCACATCCGCTCCCCTCTGGACAAGCCTGCTGCATAAAGTCGCTGCTTTATACGCGGCAATGCCACCTGTAACGCCAAGCACAATGACTTTTCCGTTCAACATGACAATCCCCCGCTTTCCATTGTATAAAGGCTACATTCTCATATCTTCTCAAAAAAATAACAACCTTTCGGTTGTCACATTTTCGCGCGCTAACGCATGATATTCAAATATTGAAAAAAAAGCCTTAGTCCTGTCCCTTCTCGATTTTCACGTAATCGCCATAGATTTCTTCCAGAGCGACACCGACAAACTTATGGGATTTCGGATGTTTCAACTCGCTGACTCCGCCTTCACGCAATTGGCGTGCACGGCGGGAAGCCGCAACCACAAGAGAATATTTACTGTCTACTTTATTCATCATTTCATCAATGGATGGATATAACATGGTCGAAGCACCTCTTCTTCTTTTACTTGAAAGTTAGCACCGTCTATGAAAAGACAGCTTACTTTCTCACCTTACAATGTTCGGCAATAATGATAGATTGTATTCTCTCACAAGCGAGATTGATTTCATCGTTCACTACCGCATAATCATAATGCTGCAGTAAATTGATTTCGTCAACCGCTACGGACATGCGGTGGTCGATGGTCGCTTGGCTCTCTGTTCCCCGGCCCTGGATCCGATCCTTCAGTTCATCCAGCGACGGCGGCATCAGAAACACAAAGATACCCTCCGGAAACTTCTCCTTGACCTTCAGTGCGCCCTGCACTTCGATCTCCAGTATAATATCCTTACCGGAGGCTAAAGTTTCTTCCACAAAATCACGCGGGGTTCCATAATAGTTCCCGACGTATTCCGCATATTCGAGAAGCTGGTCGTTCTCAATCATATCCATGAATTGTTCCCGACTTTTGAAAAAATAGTTCACACCATGTACCTCACCGAGCCGTGGCGAACGCGTCGTTGCCGACACCGAATACACCAGCTCCGGAACCCGGCTGCGAAGTGCCGTACAGACGGTTCCCTTACCCACCCCGGAAGGACCGGACAATACAATCAATAATCCTCTAGACATAGTACTCCTCATCTTATTCGTCGTTGTCGTCATCTTTGCTGGACAGACGGTGAGCCACCGTTTCTGGCTGCACAGCCGATAAAATCACATGATCGCTATCCGTAATGATAACAGCCCGTGTCCTTCGGCCATATGTAGCATCAATCAGCATATGACGGTCCCGTGCTTCTTGAATGATCCTCTTGATCGGAGCCGATTCAGGACTCACGATTGAGATGATCCGATTGGCCGATACGATGTTTCCGAAGCCAATATTAATAAGTTTGATTGCCATAGTGCGGTTGCTCCCCCTATACATTTGACTCTTACTTGCCGATGAAGCTGCGGTCATTCCACATTAGCGGCTTGTTCACGAATCTTCTCCAGTTCCGCTTTCATTTCGACAACACGGTTTACCAGAGTCAGATGATTGGCTTTCGATCCAATCGTATTGACTTCTCTGTTCATTTCCTGAATCAGAAAATCCAGTTTACGGCCTACAGGGCTTTTCTGATGAAGCAGCTCTCTGCATTGTTCCAAATGGCTGTGAAGGCGAATCAACTCCTCGTCCACATTGGAACGTTCAGCAAACAGAGCGACTTCCATTCCGAATATATGTTCATCAACAGCAAGCGACCCGTCATCAAGAGATTCTATGCGCTGCCTCAGACGCTTCCGGTACTCTTCCGGAACTTCAGGAGCAAGTTCAGTCATTTCTCGGTGAAGCAGCTGTAATCGGTCAAGCCTCTGCTCGATATCCTTCACGAGAAAAGAACCTTCCCTGCTGCGCATCTGGATCAGACCCTCCAGCGCTTGTTCAAGACCTTGAAGAAGCGCATCATTCCATAACTTCTGCTGCGCTTCATCCATGGGAAGTCCGCTCGGACTAACAAGAACATCTGGCAGCGACAAAATATCCCGCACCGCCAGATCTCCCTTGATTCCATATGACTTCAAATCCTCGGCTGCCTGTAAATACGCCTGAACCATGGTGTGGTTCAGCACGGCACCCTGGGACTCGCCGTTGTTTTCCTTGTTAATATAAACATCAATCCGTCCGCGTCCGATTCGGCTCTGTACCGTCCGTCGAAGTGAATCCTCGAAGCACGCCCATTCACGGGGCATACGAAAGACGATTTCACAATACCGATGATTGACCGACTTCACTTCGAAAGAGACACTGTAACCTTGAAAATCGACAACGGATTGACCATATCCGGTCATGCTCAATGACATCGGAATCACATCCATTACACTATTGTAATTGATAATTATTAATGAAACAAGGGGGTCAATCGACGGCCCGATTTCTCCCATACATACTCCATTAATTGTACGCTCATTTCATAGAACATAAACGGCGTCATCAAATATATGCCGTTAAAATGCTCTGTTGCAACATCCAACAGCTCCTTGCCGATCTTGACACCCATTGCCCGGCCCGCTTCGCCTTCAAGCCCGGCCATGCGGCTGCGGACTTCATCCGAGAGCTGAATGCCCGGCACCTCGTTATGCAGATACTCCGCGTTCCGTCCGCTTGCCAGCGGCATGATGCCGATAAAGATCGGGATATCCAGATGTGCCGTCGCTTCTCTCAGCCTAACCATTAACTCGGGATCGTACACGGGCTGCGTCATCACATAATCCGCACCGGAGGCAATCTTCTTCTCCAAGCGAGCAACGGCCTTGTCAAGATGCCTTACATTGGGATTGAACGCTGCGCCGACAACGAATTTGGCCTTCTGCTTCAGCGGCTTTCCGGAAAAAGCAATGCCGTCGTTCAGCTGTTTGATCATGCGGATGATTTCAAATGAGGTCATGTCGTAAACCGAGCTGGAATCCGGCAAATCCCCGAAGCGTGCCGGATCCCCGGTCACCGCAAGCACATGGTCGATGCCGAGCGCATCAAAGCCCATCATATGCGACTGCGTGCCGATCAGGTTTCGGTCACGGCAAGCGATGTGGATCAAAGGCCGAAGTCCCGTGCGTGCTTGTACCAGATGTCCGAGGGCCATGTTGCTCATGCGGGTTACGGCCAGCGAGTTATCTGCAAGGGTCAACGCATCGGCCCCCGCTTTTTTCAAAGCTTCCGCGCCTTTCATGAACTTGGTAATATCCAAATCCCTTGGAGGGTCCAGCTCCACGATAACGGTATGCCGCTCCTTCACGATATCGACAATCGTCGGCTCCCCGCTGCGCTCGTAAAATTGCTCTTGGGCCGTCTCGTGAATCACGATCCGGTTGACTTCAGCCTCCTCGACGATCGGAAGCGGCGCAGGCACGTAACCGGACAACGCCGATGAAATTTCAGCAATATGCTCCGGCGTCGTTCCACAGCACCCGCCGACAATCCGGGCGCCACGATCCGCAAACTCCAGTGCCGTCTTTCCGAAATACTCGGGACTCGCACCATACCGGTATTCCCCGTCCACATAATCGGCGATCCCTGCATTCGGATAGACCGAAGCCGGAAGATTCATAATACCGTTCAAGGTTTCCAGCGCGCGCATGATGCCGTTTGGACCTGTCCGGCAGTTAAAGCCGATCACGTCCGCGCCTTCTTGACTCAGGATGCGGTAAGCATCCGGCATCGTGAAGCCGTCCAGCGTGCGGGCAATATCCTCCACCGCAAACTGGCAGATCACCGGCAGGTCGCTTAGCATCCGGGCCTGCGCCAAAGCCAATTGAATTTCATCCACGTCATAGAACGTTTCGAGCAGAATGCCGTCAACGCCTTCCGATATGAGAACCGACAGCTGCTCTTCGAAATAACGCTTGAGTTCGCTCGTGGAAATGTTGCTTCTTTTGCCCGCGCGGATGGAGCCTACCGCACCCACAACATATCCGCTATCGCCAGCGGCTTCACGCGCAATTCTTACGCCTGCGCGGTTGATCTCTCCTACCTTCGCCTCCAAGCCGTATTTGGACAACTTGTCATAATTGGCAGAGAACGTGTTCGTCTCAATGACCTGCGCACCAGCCTCAACATACTGGCGATGAACGTTCCCGATGACCTCCGGGGAGGTTAAATTCAGTTCTTCATATGATATGCCCACAGGAAATCCTTTTTGATATAAATACGTACCCATCGCGCCGTCACCGACCAGTACCTGATTCTCCCATGCCTTCCGAAGATTCGGTTTCATCGCGTTTCTCCTCCACCCGACGTTTATTTTCAACTAATGTATCATAAAACCTCTCTAAAGATAAAGAGACAAAAGGGAGGCCTTCAGAAGGCCTCCCTACCGTGTCCACCCCTACAGGACAAACTTTACAACATACCGTTTTTTTGCTTTTGCGGGTGGGGATTGTCATGGCTGGCGGATCCTCTATCAGGCGAGCGTTCCTGCGTACACGACCTCGGCCGGCCCTGTCATGTACACATGATTGTCGGACTCCTCCCACTCGATGAACAAGTCTCCGCCTTTAAGAGAGATTGTCGCGCTGCGATCTGTCAATCCGTTCAGCACCGAGGACACCAATGTTGCGCAAGCGCCGGTGCCGCAGGCCAAGGTCGGCCCTGCACCGCGCTCCCATACCCGCATATCTGCTTGCCCCCGTGAGTTGACCGTCGCAAACTCCACGTTGATCTTTCTCGGGAAGAGCGGATGCACCTCAAGTTTGGGCCCCCATACGCCGAGATCGAAGTTAATGGCATCGTCCACATAAATGACGCAGTGCGGATTCCCCATGGAAACGGCAGTGAATCGGAATTCCCG
Source organism: Paenibacillus sp. QJM3NY_38 (assembly GCF_056173265.1). Lineage (NCBI taxonomy): Bacteria > Bacillati > Bacillota > Bacilli > Caryophanales > Paenibacillaceae > Paenibacillus > Paenibacillus sp. QJM3NY_38. The sequence continues at coordinate 2,276,794 of NZ_CM149665.1, read as the reverse complement.
GCCGTCCACTTCAATGGGATGATTCACCACCGGATGGAGATCGATCAATGTAGGCACGCTCAGTCCATCCAGGACCGGTTCACCCATATCGACCCGCACGCTGCTTACTTGACCGTCCTGAACCGTAAGGCGCACTTGCTGTACTCCGGCGCCGATGGTTTCAATGGTAATCTCCTCTCGGTCAATATAACCGTGATCATACACATACTTCGCGACACAACGAATGGCGTTGCCGCATTGTTCGGCTTCGGAACCGTCTGAGTTCATGATGCGCATCATAAAATCAGCCTTCGAGGAAGGCAAAATATATACAAGTCCGTCTGCACCGATGCCGAAAAAGCGATTGCACAGCTTCACGGCCCGTTCGGATGCATTGGATGGAAGTTCTTGTTCGCCGTATACGACAACGAAGTCGTTGCCAAGTCCATGCATTTTCGTAAATTCCATCATAAAACCCATCTCCTCTGCAATTGCTATGCTCGTGCTTAGCATATCGCAGAGGTGATGGGCTATCCATTCAATTTATGCCGAAATATTTGCACTCTTCGTCATCATGTTGCGGCGGTTCCGGTTGCGGTTCCGTCTGCCTCCCCACACGCTTCCCGCTCCCATCAGGAAGGTAGGAATGCCGGCGGCCACGAGTGTCAGTGCCCACTCTTTCAAATCCAATGGAACGGTCTTAAAGATCGGCTGAAACGCCTCGATGTACATGACGCCGAGCATCAGCAATACCGAGGACAGCACAGCAAGCACCAACGCTTTGTTCTGAAGCGGATTGCGGTGGAAAATCGAACGCGAGCTGCGGCAGTCAAACACATGGATCAGCTGCGCCATGACGAGTGTGGCAAAGGCAACGGACTGCGCTTTGGCCAACTGGTCCGGATCATTCGGCGCGATGCGAAGCGTAATCCAAAATGCGCCAAGTGTACACAGGCCGATCAATATGCCGCGGCTGATGATTTTCCAACCAAGCCGTCTGGCAAAAATATTTTCCTTGGCTCCGCGCGGCTTGTGCTCCATCAGATCCTTCTCCGGCTGATCCACCCCGAGCGCCATAGCCGGGAGCCCATCCGTAACAAGGTTCACCCACAGAATCTGGATCGGAACGAGCGGAAGCGGCAGACCCATCATCATCGCAAAAAACATCGTCAGAATTTCGCCGACATTGGAAGCCAGCAAATAGCGGATAAACTTGCGAATATTTTCATAGATGCTTCGCCCCTCCTCAATCGCCGAAACAATCGTGGAGAAATTATCGTCACTGAGCACCAGCGACGACGCTTCCTTCGTTACGTCTGTACCGGTAATCCCCATGGCTATTCCGATATCCGCCGCTTTAATGGCTGGGGCGTCGTTCACGCCATCCCCCGTCATGGCAACCACATGCCCCTTACGCTGAAGCGACTTCACGATGCGGAGCTTATGCTCAGGGGATACGCGGGCATACACAAAGGTCTGATCCACTCTCGCATCCAGCTCTTTGTCATCCATCCGGGATAACTCCTGGCCTGATAACGACAGGCCGTTCCTTGGCAGGATGCCCAGCTGGGCGGCGATCGCTTCCGCCGTCGTCCGGTGGTCGCCCGTGATCATGACGGTCTTGATGCCCGCGCGGCGGCATGTTGCAATCGCTTCGCGCACTTCACGGCGCGGCGGATCGATCATCCCCGCCAGCCCGACAAAGATAAGCTGGCTCTCGGCCTCTTTCTCCGTTTCCGGCTTGTCATAGGAACGCAAATCCCGATAAGCCAAACCAAGCACGCGCAGCGCGTCAGAAGCCATGCCTTCATTGGCGGCAAGCACCTTTTGACGGAGCGTAGCGGTAAGCGGCACAACGTTTCCGTCCCACATGATATAAGTGCATGCATCCAGCAGGACATCGGGCGCGCCTTTCGTGCAGAGCAAGCGCCCGCCCTGATGGCTGACGATGACGGACATCAGCTTTCGCTCCGAATCAAACGGAAACTCCTTGTCTCTCTGATAGATGGAGTTCAGGCTTCCCTTTGTCAATCCCATCTTGGACGATAGCGTCAGCAGCGCTCCTTCCGTCGGGTCCCCTTTTAATTCCCAGGCAGCGGCTGCCGGTTCTTCCTTGCTCTTGCGCTTGCTGCGCGATTCTTCCTGCACGTTCTCATAAATTTCGGCATTGTTGCACAGCCCGCTGATTTGCAGTAATCTGCGCAGTCCCTGGTCGGACCGGAGCTCCACGGGTTTGCCCCTATGAAGGATCTGACCCGTCGGGTCATACCCCTGCCCCGTCACTTCCAATGAGCGACCACCCAGCCAAACTTGGGTTACGGTCATTTTATTCTGCGTGAGCGTCCCGGTTTTGTCCGAACAGATTACGGATGCACAGCCCAGCGTCTCCACGGAAGGCAGCTTGCGTACGATCGCTTTGCGCTTAATCATGCGCTGCACGCCGAGGGCGAGCGCAATCGTAACGATGGCCGGAAGCCCTTCGGGGATGGCCGCAACGGCAAGGCTGACTCCAGCGAGGAACATGCCTGCGGCAGGCTGTCCATGCAGAATGCCTGCTACGACAACCAGAATCGTAAGCCCCAGTGAAACGGCGATCAGGATTTTACCCAGCTGTTCGAGGCGATGCTGCAGCGGCGTCTCCTGTGACTCCGTGTTCTGGATCAAATCGGCGATCTTGCCCATCTCCGTATCCATGCCGGTTCGGATGACAACGCCTTTGCCCGTACCGCGAGCCACCATCGTGCCCATAAAGCCGATGTTCTTGCGGTCGCCCAGCGGAACGTCCTCATCGCGAATCGGCTCGGCATGTTTGTTCACCGGCAGGGACTCGCCGGTCAAGGCCGACTCCTCGACGCTGCAGCTGTTGATCTCGAGCCAGCGAACATCGGCCGGAATGCGGTCTCCGCTCTCCACGAGCACGACATCGCCAGGTACGAGCTCTCTAGCAGCAACTTGTACCACTTTGCCGTCCCGGATGACCCTGGACGTCGGCGCGGACAGCTGCTTCAAAGCCCGAAGCGACCGTTCTGCCCTGAATTCCTGGACGAAACCGAGGATCCCGTTGATCAGGATGATGGCTACAATCGTTACGGCATCCAGATACTCGCCCAGCAGACCGGATACCAGGGTGGCTCCAAGGAGGACCAGCACCATGAAATCCTTAAATTGATTCAAGAACAGAACAAATGGAGAAATTTTAACGCCCTCGGAGAGCTCGTTATAGCCGCTTTTTTTTCGCCTCTCCCCGGCTTCCTCTTCCGTGAGGCCCTGCTCCGGATGCATATGCAGCACTTGCTGCAACTCATCCGTATCCATCTGATGCCATTGCTTTTGTTCCATGCTTCCTTTCCCTCCCGGTTGTTTTGCTCCGGCGGATGACAGCTTTTCCACCCTTTCTACGTAAATGTATTCGGACAGGTCCTGAATTATCACAGAAGGGGCCTTAAGTTTTTGAGGGAAATATGGCATCATAGAGAAGTACGATAGGAAGGGTAACAGACAGATAGGAGAATGAAGGATGGCATTAGACGGCATTGTCACGCGTGCGATCGTGCATGAGCTTCAATCATGCCGGGGCGCACGGATCAATAAAATATATCAACCGAACGATCGGGACATCGTGTTTCATATACGCACCCAGCAGGGAAACGCCAAGCTGCTGCTATCCGCAAACCCCACGTATCCCAGGGTGCACCTGACGCAGGAGACCTTTCTGAATCCGGCCGAAGCCCCTATGTTTTGCATGATTCTGCGCAAGCATTGCGAGAGCGGCATCATCGAGGACATCCAGCAGGTGGGGATGGAACGAATTATCCATATTACGATCCGGCAGCGTGACGAACTCGGGGATATTTCCTCCAAGAAAATCATCGTCGAGCTCATGGGCAGACACAGCAACATTATTCTCCTCGATCCCGCAAGCGGCACCATTCTGGACGGCATTAACCATGTGACGCCAGCCATCAGCAGCTACCGCGTGGTTATGCCGGGATTCTCCTATACGAATCCGCCGGAGCAGCACAAGCTGAATCCGCTCGAAACCTTGCAGGAAGCCTTCCGGGAATCCTGTCTGATGAACGAGGAGCAGGCCGTTCCATGGCTGGTCGGCGCGTTCAGCGGCCTCAGTCCGCTCGCGGCCCAGGAAATTGCCAACCGCGCAGGGGAAGGGAGTCCAGGCGAGCTTGAAGGGGAAAAAGATTGCGGAAGTCTGTGGAGCGCATTTGATGAGGTCATGGAACAAGTACGCAACCATCAATATACGCCGGTTACAGGCGTCAATGCCAAAGGAAAGTCGGTGTTCTCCGTCATTCCGCTGACCTTGCTGGTGGACGAGACTACAACGTACGAGTCGGTCAGTCGATGCATGGAGGATTATTACGGGGATAAGGCGCAGCGGGATACGGTAAAACAAAAGGTCAGCGACCTCCTCCGATTCCTGCAGAATGAACGGACGAAGAACATCAAGAAGCTGGATAATCTGAACAAGGACTTGGAAGAAGCCGGGGATGCCGACCGGTATCGCATCTTTGGCGAGCTTCTCTTCGCCTCACTCCACCAGATTCAGAAGGGCGACCGTGAAGTACAGCTTGTCAACTTCTATGATGAAGAGCAGGCGACCGTCACCATTCCGCTCGATCCGCTCCTGACTCCGTCGGACAATGCGCAGCGCTATTTCAAAAAATATAATAAATACAAGAACAGCCTCGCGGTCATCGACGAACAGTTAATCAAAACCCGCGAAGAGATCAACTATATCGAGAATCTTCTGCAGCAGCTGTCGCATGCTTCCTTGAGCGACATCGATGAAATCCGGGACGAGCTGATCCAGCAGGGATATTTGAGAGACCGCAATCGTAAAGCGAAGAAAAAGAAGAAAAACGACAAGCCGACGCTGCATGTCTATACTTCATCCGAAGGCATCGAGCTTTATGTTGGAAAAAACAACCTCCAAAACGAATACGTAACCAACCGTCTCGCTTCCTCTAATGATACATGGCTGCACACCAAGGATATCCCGGGCTCTCATGTGGTCATCCGAAGCAGCGAGTACGGGGAGGCAACGCTGCAGGAAGCGGCACAGCTGGCGGCTTATTACAGCCAGGCCAAAGAATCCAGCAGCGTGCCTGTCGACTACACGCTCATTCGCCATGTACGCAAGCCGAATGGAGCCAAGCCCGGGTTTGTCATTTATGACAATCAAAAAACGCTGTTCGTCACGCCGGACGAGCAGCGGATCAAGGCGATGCCCAGTTCAGTAAAAAACAATCGCAATTAAGATGAGCAAAGAACTCGATATATCGTTCGTTTAACCACAAAACGGGTATCCGAAAGGTCGTATGACCTGCCGGAGGACCCGTTTTTTCTTACTGTCATGCCCCGACTCTGCTATACGAATCCGCCGGAGCAGCACAAACGGATTCCACTCGAAACCCGCGCCGTGTTGTCGAGCTTAGCTCCTTGCCCGCGCCTGTTGAAGCTCATCCAACACCTGGATGGATACCTGGCGGCTGCCGATATCCCCATGGAACACCTGGCCCTGCCTCTCGCCATGGTAATCGGATCCGGCGGTCACAATCAAACCGTATGCCTCGGCCATCTCCAAATACCGTTTCTCCTCTGCTGCCCCATGGTCCGAATGATAGACTTCAATCCCCTTGAAAGCAGCCTCTTCAATGACCGCTCTCACCAATGCATCATCGCCGTAGAGTCCAGGGTGCGCAAGCACCGGCACCCCCCCGGCTTCGCGTATCCATTCGCAGGCTTCCTTGGGATGAATCCGCGGCTGTGGCACATATGCAGCTGCGCCCTGTGCGAGATACCGATCGAAGGCATCCCTTAGATCGAGGGCATGACCCTTAAGAACCAGGGCATCCGCAATATGCGGGCGGCCGATGCTCTCATCGGGTTCCAGCGGCCGCCCCAAGCCTCTGATCACTTCCTCCATCGTCAGCTCGATGCCAAGCCCTCTCAGCTTCGCCATGATCTTCTCATTGCGCTCCACTCTCGTACGACGGAGCTCTGCCAGCCGCTCCAGAAACACGGGGTCCCGGTAATCTATGTAATAGCCCAGGACGTGAATATCCGTCCCGCCTGCCATGGTGCTGATTTCTACGCCAGGGACCACGATCATGTTCAGGCTTTCTCCGGCTTGCAGCGCCTCCTCGACACCGGCCACCGTGTCATGGTCCGTTATAGCTAGAGCCCCAAGTCCCCGCTCGAAAGCAAGCTGCACGTTCTCCGAAGGTGTGTTCATCCCGTCCGAAGCCTGGGTGTGGGAATGGAGGTCGCAGCCTGTCCGATTCATCGATTTATCTATGTCAATCAATCCCCTTTCGTTGTAAGTTCGGGTGTGCTTTATCGCTGGTTTTGCTGACGTTCCTTTAAATAGGCCAAAAACGTCATCGCCGACATCGGCAGCAGCGCGGACCGCAACTGAATGGAATAAAAATTCCGTTTAAACGAGGCATCCGCAATATCAATCATTTTGACTAAACCGAGCGCGGTTTCATGCTTGACCGTTGAGGTCGACAGCATCGTAATGCCGAGCCCTTCCTCTACCGCCGATTTCACCGCTCCCGTGCTCCCAAGCTCCATGACCGTTTGGATGCTTTCGGGATCATACCCCCGCATAAGCAGCACATCCTCCATCACCTTCCGTGTGCCAGACCCCTTCTCGCGAAGCACAAACGGATACTTCAGCACGTCCTCCAAATATATCGCATCTTTCCTTATTGCTAAAGGATGGCCGGAAGGAACGATCAGTTTCAACTCATCCTCCATGACCGAATCGAGGACCATATCCGGATGCTCCACAGGTGCCTCGATCAGCCCAAAATTCAGTTGATGGCCGGCGATTTCCTCGAGGATCTGCGTGGTGTTCATCACTTTCAGCATAATGGATATATCCGGATACTCCCGGCCGAAGGGCCCCAGCAATCGGGGCAGCACGTATTCCCCGATGGTCAGGCTTGCCCCCAACTGCAGCCTTCCCTGAAGCTTATTAGAGAAAGCCGCCATCGCCGCGTCCGTTTCCTGCGACAGCTCCAGGCTCTTCCGGGCAAAAGGAAGCAGCGTCCTCCCGGCCTCGGATAATTCCATGCGCTTGGTGGAACGAATGAGGAGCTTTGTCCCAAAATACTCCTCGAGCGATTGTACCTGCATCGTCACAGCCGGCTGGCTCATATGAAGCGCCTGGGCAGCAGCGGAAAAACTCCCGCGCTCTGCTACCGTGTAAAAAATATGTAGCTGATGAAAGTTCATAACATTGGTTCCCCTCTCGCTGCCGCTTTTGTATTTATCATTGTAACGGATCGCGGCGGAGCATACAAAAAAGACATCCGCGCTTACGCTCGCATGCCATATGAAAACTCTATTTCTTTATTTACGTTTACGGCTGTTCTTAATCAGTGTCATGCGACGTGAATGGCGAAGCCATGAGTAATAAGACTTCAGGTCTCGAAGCTCAATGGTTTCTGACATACGTCCCAAAAAAGTTACAATAATCATCCGATGCAGCGGGTTGCCAATCAGATCACGTTCATGCTCCAGCTCCGAGAACTCCGCCACTACAACCAGGTCGTCGTCAATCAGATAGACATCCTGCTCGTTGCGGTAATACGGCACGATCCGGTCCTGCTTCAGGCACTCCCACATCCAAGTCCCGATTTCCTCATGGGACGTGTCGTTACCTTGAACCCGGTCCGTATAACGGCTCTTCGCATGATTGGTAATGACGATGTCGGCGACCTTTTTATCATTTAACGTAATATAAAACGGCTCATAGGTGCTCCACCGCTCAGTCCCTTTGTCGCGCATGGAATATCACTCTCCACCAAATGGGTCTTTGTATCTATGTATATATACCCAACATATTACATCATTCCACTGGCATTCACAAGATTGAAACCTCGCTTCTTGTGAACAATCACCGAAAATTTAGAAATATCTCTAGTTGTATCCTGTGCGTTGAGGCGCAGACGCCCGAATGGAATGATGGGTTTGATTAAAATGTAAATTGTACCTTACTTATACTATTTTATCAAACAAGATTCCGAATTATGCCAATCTATCGTCATCAATCCCTAATAAACTTTATAAGACCATGCCAACGCTCCAATTTTATACTTTCCGATAGCTTAAAAAAAGCGGCCCTGAGGGGGCCGCTTTACACTCTTCTCGCTAACTTATGCGATTTGCGTTAGATTCTCGATCAGGACATCATGCTAAGGTCCGTAAAACTTCGCTTTATCCGGCCCTTTGCTGCTGTACTCCGTCTTAATCTCATTCCGGTAGGAGCGCTCGATCTTACGAACGTAGGACAATCTCCGGATGTTCTTCATTGTTTCCTCGGCGCGGTCAGCATTGACGTACATGACAACATAATGCATGCGGCGTGATATATAGTGCACACTGCCGTATTTCTCCAAATTCCTTGCTGCCTTTACATCGCTGACCCATATAATAAAACCGGTCCGTTCAGCCAACATCCTAAGCTCCTCGCCTCACTTTCGTCTCTATCTCTAGTCTATGCCTATTATCCGCACGAACAAGCTCCGCCGCTGCCGCACCCCTTCTTGGGAAGAGGATCGTTGCCCGGAACCTTGATGCTCTCCGAAACCGAAAAAGCAATCTTCTCCGACATCGAATGCAGCAGATCGTCCAGATTCTTCTCCGCCTGCTTGAATCGGGCTACAGGCTCGAAAGCCTCAAGCTCGGCTTCCACTGCGGCTACTTCATCCTTGGCCGAATGGTAGTTCGGGTGAAAGTGACCGAACCGCTGAGTCTCTTCAAACAGCTCTTTCTTGGACTCAAGCTTTTTGATCAAAGCCTGAATCATAGGATCACCCTCAACTGCCTGCTTCCAATATAGATAATCCGCCACTTCGACGGAAGCATTAATCATGTCGCCTATTTCATAGGCATAGGTGAGCACCTCGGCCATATCGACCGTATTTATTTCCGATACGCTCATGAACTCATCCCGCTTTTCTATTAGTTTGGCCCACGCTTTGTTCGTGGACTCTTTCATCATAGCATAACGCTCGTATCTTAAGAAGGGGGAATTCATACGCTTTTACGGAATCACAAGCCGCATTTCCTTCCATTCCCCTTCGCCTAACTGCACCACGGTTTCCGTCATTTCGGAATCAGATTCGGAGTCCGGATCGTATAACGCCCCCGAAATTTTCCATGGCTGCCGCTCGAGCTGAAATGGAATAAACTCCATCCGGCTGCCTTCGACCGCAATCTCTAATTTGGCTGACAATTCAAGCGCCTGCTCCATCATTTGCTTGGCCGTCGAACCGTGATAAGAGCGCCAATCCCGTGTCCACATGATGGGAATCCGGTTCAAATCCGGAACGATTGACGTTATATCCGGAAGACTGTGGTCCAATTCAAGAACAAGCTCGCTGCGCGCAGGGCGAATCAAACTGCAGGATGGGCTGCCAGGATAACCCGGCATGGCGTAACGGTTATCTTCTTCATCACAAGCCCCGGGTTCGGTTTTATCTTTCGGAGCCGCACCGGTAAAGCGTAAAAGCTCTTCCTTACCCGTTCTTTCAGGCTCCTTGGCCCACTGATTTAAGGCAGCGTGCACGTTCTCCGGAATTCCCGCCGCAGCATACTCCGTAAAAAATGCCGTGATCGCTTCCAGACCCATTCCTGCTGTCGCTGCCTGAGCTACCGAATCCCTGGTCAGACGATAGACCGTCATTACGTCATCCGAGATGCGCTCCGTGCACAGGGCAGCCGTAAACTTGACCGTGTAAGACACGTCAGGCGGAATCAATATGTCAAAATCCGGCTGGATAAACAGCCCCGAAGATCCGGTGTTAGACTGGCTGCTTCCACTCAGCAAGGAGCAGGGATCCATACGCCACCGGAACAGGAATTGGCCATCGTGATCCATGCCAAGATCGGTGTAACCGCAGCCGGTTAATAAACGGAGCCATGAAGCTGCGTCCTCCGCGGACAATTCCCTTCCGCTACTTGGCTCCAAGTTCTGGGGCTCCTCGCCATATGCCAATGTGTGCTGAGCATAGTACCACATCCCGCCGATCCGTGATGAGTGACATATCCGCCATGTGAAATGCTGATACTCGGCCGAACTCGGAACATAGCGTTCCATCATGCGCAACAGAACCAATCGGTCCATCGCTTCGCGCGTGAGTGTAAGCCAATGGCGCAATGCGGTCATGTTCAGTCTAAGCTCCCCTTGCTCCAGGGCGACCAGATCAAACGAAAACAGCAAATCCAATACAACCGCAATATGTGGTGGGTAAACATCAGCGTGATCATATTGAAGTGCGAGCCCCTCAACATCGGATGGCGATAATTCCACCACGCTCCCCAGCTTCTGAATAAATTTTTTATGCAGAACCCCTTTAGCAGTCACAGCCACTCGGTTCTTAGCGACATATACGAGAACGTTGAACATATCGACTGCTATCCCGCTTCTTCCCTCCTGCTGGAGCTTCACGGCAGCTGCGGGAACGGAACCCGCCTTGAGATCGCCAAAGGCCTCCTGGAGAATCTGAAGCTTATCAAAAGGGATGAAATACATCCTCTCGCCCCAGCCCTGCTTCACCGCTTGAACCCATCGCTGCTGCCTCAAGGATAAGAAAGCGAGCTGCACTTCCACGCCGCTCAAGCGCCGAACGCGCAGCGAGCGAAGTTTGTCGTCATCAAATCGCTGCCCGGCAAAACGGCTCCAGATATGATGAAGGACCGACCGCTCCTTCGGAAGAAGCCGATCTAAGCTTATGGCATCCGCCACGTCCTGCTGTTCCATCATCTCCACGAGGCCTCCTTCCCGTCAGGAATCTGCAGGCGATGCCTATGCCGCATCGATGACATGTCAAGGAAGGCTGGGTGCTTCGCTTGAATCGCGTGATATTCATACCCCTGCTCAATCAGGAACAGCTGACGCCGGATCGCAAACATCTCCTCCCGGCTCTCCTCCGTTACCAATGCATAAAAATAAGCCCGGTTCTCCCCCTGCTTCGGCCGCAGCAAGCGTCCGAGACGCTGCGCCTCCTCCTGCCTAGAGCCGTAACTTCCCGATACCTCGATCGCCACGGAGGCATCGGGCAGGTCAACGGCGAAGTTAGCCACTTTCGAAACGACAAGTACACGGACGGTTCCTTCCCGGAAAGCCTTATACCATTCATTGCGCTGATCCTGCGTCATCTGCCCCGTAATGAGAGGGGCCTGCAGTTCCTCGGCAATGGCATGAAGCTGATCCAGGTATTGCCCAATAATCAGCGTCTGTGCATCCTTGTGGAAATCCACGAGTTGCCGAATCACGCGGAGCTTGGACGGATTTTCGGCAGCCAGCCGATACTGATCCCTTTTGCCCGCCGTCTCGCAGGCTGCTCTGATCTCATCCGGCAGCGGCACCTTAATCTCCGTACAGTCCACCGAAGCAATCCAGCCCTGCTCCTCCAGCCTTTTCCACGGCATTTCATATCGTTTGGGGCCGATCAGCGAGAACACGTCATGCTCCCTTCCATCCTCTCGAACCAGGGTGGCGGTCAGTCCGAGCCTGCGGGTCGCTTGAATATCAGCCGTCGCACGGAATACTGGGGCCGGAAGAAGATGAACCTCATCATAGATGATTAAGCCCCAGCGGCGTTCATTAAACAGCTTCATATGCTGCTGTTCATCCCCCTTGCCTTGTCGGTGGGTCAGGATGTGATAGGTGGCGACCGTTACCGGCCTCACCTCTTTGCGCTGACCGGAGTATTCACCGATCTCCTCCGCGGACAGCGAGGTTTTCTGCAGCAGCTCGGCGATCCACTGCCGTACAGACGTTGTGTTGGAAGTGAGGATCAGAGTCTCGCACTGCAGATCGCGCATCGCAGCGATGCCAATGACCGTTTTCCCGGCACCGCAAGGCAGGACAAGGACCCCGTTGCCGCCTTCACCGCCGACATCCCTGAAGGAATCGGCAGCCTTCCGCTGATAGTCGCGGAGCTGAAAGCGCTGATCGTTGGATCCGCCGTTGGAGTCTTCAAGACCCCCACTGTCCGATTTTTCACCACGCCAAAGAATGTTCAGATATTGCCCGTCCATATATCCCGCGTGGTCCAGCACAGGATAGCCGAGCCGGGTCAGCTCCTGCTTCAATAGGCCACGTCGGTCTGAAGGCACTTCTGCTTCCTTCGGCGAAATCAATCGAACGCCGATTTCCTTCAGGGAGCGATGGGATATCAGCTCCTGCATCAAGGCTTCCTCATGACTAGATAGCAGCAATGAGCTGTCAAGCGTGGGATGCGGGAGCAGCGACAGCTGTCCGTAACGCCCAACGAGCTGGCAAACCTTTTCGAGCAGAGCTGCCGGCACATCCCATCGTGACAGCGACCGAAGGCTCGAACAAATTGCCTCAGCCGTCATTCCCCCGGCAGCGGCGTTCCATAAGGATAACGGGGTGAGGCGATATGTATGAAAAGACGAAGGACTTTTGATCAAATCCGCATACTGGGCCAGTTGTACGCGTGCGATCTCAGCATCCGCATGAGCGGTTTCAAGCAATATGGTCCGATCCCGCTGGACGATGCATGGCTTGTTATGCACCCTATTCCCTCCTCGTAACGTTTGGTCATCTAAAAAAAAAGAAGCCCACATCCATGTCCATGGATCTGAACTTCCCCTATGATCTATAGGATTTCCAAATTACGAGCGTTCATGCGCGATGATTGCGATTTTCTTAAAGTCTAGTCCCCGTTCTGATAGCTCGACACCATCTCGACCAGCAGCTTCGCCCCATAACGCATGGCATCTTCATCAAAGTCGAACATCGGATGGTGGTGCGGATAGATTGCCGCCTTATCCGGGTTACCGGCTCCAACGAAAATGAAGCAGCCTGGAATTTCCTTCAAGTAGTATGCAAAATCCTCTGCCGGCATCAGTTTGGGTGACACCTTGACCTGATCCGCTTCGAATACCTTAGGGGCCGTACGGAAGAAGCGAGCGGTTTCGGTCTCATCATTCACCAAGGGTGGATAACCGACGAGATATCGAACCGCTGCTTTCGTGCCGTAGGTTTCCGAAACCGTCCGGGTCATATGCTCGATCCGCTCCCGTATTAGCGTCCGGGTAGGTTCGTCAAAGGTGCGTACCGTTCCCGTGATCCGGCAAGAGGAAGCAATGACGTTTTGCGCCGTTCCGGCTTGCATCGTTCCTACCGTAACCACGGCAGGCTGCAGCGGATCTACCGTGCGGCTTACAATGGTTTGAAGCTGCATGACCAGCGCTGCCCCCGCTACCAGGGCATCTGCTGTCACATGCGGCATACCGCCGTGTCCCCCGCGCCCCGTAATATCAATGAAAAACTCATCCGCAGCAGCCATCAGCGGACCTGGCGCGCTCGCTGCGGTTCCTACTGGAAACGGCGTCCATAAGTGGAGACCATAGACAACGTCGGCTCCGTCAAGCGCTCCATCCTTGATCATCTCTACCGCACCGCCGGGGCAGACTTCCTCCGCTGGCTGAAACATAAAACGAATCTCGCCCTCGACTTCTTCCGGGTACGTGCTGTAGTAAGCCGCAGCTCCCAGCAGCATGGAGGCATGCCCGTCATGCCCGCAAGCATGCATCACTCCTTGCACCTGCGATTTGTACTCGCAGCTCTTGCCGTCTTCAATCGGCAGCGCATCCATGTCGGAGCGCAACACAACGGTCTTGCCGGGTTTATCTCCTCTGAGAATTCCTATCACTCCATGACCGCCTACGCCTGTCTTGACCTCCAGACCAAGCTCCTGCAGCCGGGTTGCTATAAATGTCGAAGTTTCCTTCTCCTGGAACGAAAGTTCCGGGTGCATATGTAAATGACGCCGCCATTCCACCATCCGTGGATACCATTGTTCCCAAAATGCTTCCTTCATCAAGTTCCATCATCCTTCCCCGCTATATGCGGCTCAATCGATCGCAAGAAATCCGTGAAGCTTGCTCAGCAGCAGCCCGTGCCCAACCATGGCATCCATTCGGCCGCTTTCCTTCATCTTGCGATACACATCCCTGAGCGGGACCCACATAGCTCTAACATCTTCGTCCTCATCTTGATTCGACTCTTGGCTAACGGACACCTTCAAATCGTCGGTGAAATAATAATGAACGTTCCGGTTGGCCAGAGAAGCCATCGGATAAGCGCTGCCCATGTAGGACAAGTCCTTGCACAGCACACCTGCCTCTTCCTCAAGCTCCCGCTTCACGGCAAGCTTCCGTTCCTCACCGGGTTTCACCGTTCCGCCAGGAAGCTCCCAAGTGATCTCATCCACCGCTTCCCGGTGCTGGCATACCAAGAGCAGACATCCTTGATAAACGGCCACAACCGCTGCCGATTCCGGAATCCGGTCGATCACGACAATTTCCTTCTGCCCGTTCTCTTCCACTACATAATAATCCGTGCGGTAAACGACGCGGTTCATCGGCCATATCCACCCTTCGCTTGAATTGAAGTCCTATGAATATATAACCACCTGAATGGAAAGCGTACATTTCACAGCGTTTTCACTTGCTTTTATTTTAGCAGAAAAGAAGAATGCCTGTCGTTATCAAAAACTCATCTGGATAAAAGGTCTCAATTGAAGCGTGACGGGCGGTACAGGCTTGCACAAGTTCCTGAAACATACTATCATATTAAAGAACTTTGCAAGGACTATTAAGGGGGTTACGACCACATGATTTTCGAAAATACAGGCTTGGACGGATTGCACAGCGATTTAGCTTACCTCGATGAATGTGCCGAGAAAGTAGGCTTCATTCGTTGGCAGTGGGAATACTACCGCGCTACATATGACTTGAAAATCGAAGATAAAAAAAATCAGGCTGAATACTTCCTGCGCATTAACACCCGCGCTGTTGAAGGCAAGCTCGAAAAACCGGACACCATCCTCAAAATCGAAGCGGTATACCTGGGTAAAGCCACGTTCCCGCACGGACTCGAGTATGAATCCATGGCTCCACAGCCCGTTATGAATGTGGCCACCAAGAAGCTTCAAGAGCTCAAAGCTCTTCTGGAAGCGTAAGGTCGAACATTATGAATACGACCAAACCTCAGCCGAAGAGAGGGACGCCTGATTTTCAACTGCTGATCCTTACCTTGCTGTTGGTGGGATTCGGACTGATCATGGTGTTCAGTTCCAGCTCCAGCTTGGCCGTTTTCAATGAAAAATTCAATAACGATCCGCTGCATTTTACGAAGCGGCAAGTCGCGTTTGCCGTCCTTGGCACATTGGTTATGTTTGTTGCCATGAACATCAACTATAAAAAGTACAAGAAGCTATTCATACCGGTGTTTTTTCTAACCTTAATGCTGCTGATTCTTGTGGTGATCATCGGTTCCGCAACCAACGGAGCCACAAGCTGGTTTAACCTGGGGAAATTCGGCATCCAGCCAACCGAACTGGCCAAAATAGCGACCATTGTCTATCTGGCAGCGTTGATCACCAAAAAAGGGGAACGAATCCGTCAATGGAAGGGCGGTTTCTTCCCCGTACTCATTATTGTAGGGATCGTAGCGGGACTGATCATGCTTCAGCCGGACCTGGGCTCCTGTTTCATCCTCGTGGCTACCAGCGGGCTGCTGATCTATGCCGGCGGCGCCAGCCTCAAGCATATCCTCGGATGTATCTCGCTTGTCGCGCTTGGCCTAGTGCTCACACTGGGCGTCGGATCGCTCTTTAACTCCGGCGGAGATCAGGAAGAGGCTTCCAAGAACTATAAGATGGGCCGGATCGAGGCTTTCATGGACCCGTTCCACGATGAGTCGGACACGGGTTACAATCTGGTTCAATCGCTGATCGCCATCGGCCAGGGCGGTGTCACCGGAGCCGGTTACGGGGAGAGCGTGCAGAAGCTGCATTACCTGCCGAATCCTTATAACGACTTTATCTTTTCGGTCATCGGCGAAGAATTCGGTTTTATCGGAACCGCGATATTCCTCCTGCTCTACTTATATTTTATCCTGCGAGGGATCATTGTTTCGCTTCGCTGTTCGGATCCCTTCGGTACTTTGACCGGCGTCGGCATCATGGGACTGATCGCCATTCAGGCCTTCATCAATATCGGCGGGGTGACCAATACCATCCCGATAACGGGCGTTACCCTCCCGTTCATCAGTTATGGCGGATCCTCGCTGCTGGTCATGATGCTGAGTATGGGAATCGTGCTTAGCATATCCAGGGACAGCAACCGTCCGATGAAAGAGGAGCAGGTTAAATCCGTAATTAAAAAAGACTACCGGGCAATCCGGTAGTCTTTTTTTCGATTTTTTTCATAATTAGCGGGGCACGATCCCCTATGGTCGTCTTATTTGGCTCGAAGCTGAATATCGTCGATTTCATCGTCTTTAAACGCTACGCCTTCGACCTTCACGTTGACTTCAACCACACGAAGCCCTGTCATGCTCTCGACAGCTTCGCGGACATTCTGTTGAAGCATGCGGCACACTTCATGTATTGGTGTCTCATAGAGCACGATAATCCGCAGGTCGATCGCCGCTTCCAGCTGACCTACTTCCACGGTAACACCCTTTTGCACATTTTTGCCGCTCAGTCTCTTAGCCCAGCCCTCGGACAATCCACCGGACATGGCTGCAATACCTGGGGTTTCCAAGGCAGCCAATCCGGCAATTTTCGAGACGACATCATCCGATATTCGAATCAAACCGTTATCCAGTTGAAGTTGTTCCGTCATGCCATATCCTCCTTCACCTCATTATCCGTTATTGTAAATCGTAACGGACCCAAAAAGCAAATGCTCCCTTCAGAAAACAGGGATAATTTTTCGAAAAATTTGGGTATATTGTAGAAAGCGATGCGAGAATCGTCGTTTCCAATCGCAAGAACTCATCAGTACATAAACCATAAGGTAGGTGTCGGTTATGAAAAAATGGCTAAATCCCGCGCTTCTCATCTTCACTTTTTTACTGAGCGCGCTGGGACACTTTGCGAACTGGAACTTCACGCTCCAATTCATTTTGTCTTCTATTTCGGTTATTTTTGTCGCCGGTTTTCTAGGCAAAGCAACCGAAAGCGTTGCGCATTACGCGGGTCAACGACTCGGCGGATTCCTCAACGCTACCTTCGGTAACGCGGCAGAGCTGATCATCGCCATCCTGCTGATCAAGGAAGGCTTGTACGATATGGTGAAAGCAAGCATCACCGGCTCCATTATCGGCAACTTGCTGCTCGTTCTCGGGCTCAGCCTGTTTGCCGGGGGCCTCAAGTTTAAAATCCAGAAATATAATGTGACGCTGGCAGGTCTGAACGGATCCCTGATGACGCTGGCCATTATCGCGCTGTTCATCCCTGCGGTCTTTCTGAATACCCACTCCATTACGGAGGGTGAGACCAAGACGCTCAGCCTCATTGTAGCGGGAATTCTTATCGTGTCCTACATCGCATGGCTTGGATTCTCAATGATTACTCACAAAAATTATTTGGCGGATGTCAGCGACGATCACGACCAGGATGCGCTACCGCACGAGCACGGCCCCACCTGGTCCAAGAAACGCTCGATTCTGTATCTTGTCGTCGCCACCGTCATGGTCGCGTTTGTCAGCGAATGGCTTGTCGGGGTCCTTGAGCCTATCAGTCACGAGTATGGCCTCAGCGAGCTGTTTATCGGGGCCTTCCTGGTAGCGATTATCGGTAACGCCGCCGAACACAGTGCAGCCATCATGCTGGCGATGAAGAACAAAATCGGCGCCGCCGTTGAAATTGCCGTCGGCAGCAGCCTGCAGATCGCCCTGTTCGTCGCTCCCGTGCTCGTGTTCATCAGCTTCTTCCTCGGGGATACGATGGATCTCGTGTTCACCACGCTGGAACTGGTCGCCATCGGCGTCGCCGTATTCATTGCCAGATCCATTACGCAGGACGGTGCTTCCAACTGGTATGAAGGCCTTCTGCTGCTCGCCGTATACATCATACTGGGCGTCTCGTTCTTCCTCGTCTAAGCGTAGGAAACGATCCGCCCGCACAGCCGCATACATCGTGCGCGATGTGACCCTGATCCACAAGAAAAAAACGCATGCCGCCTGAGTGCGACATGCGTTTCTCTATGTATGCGCCTGTACGAGTACAGGCTATTTGGATTGATTCATGGCTTCGTACAGGACCGCCAGATTGCGTTCAAGCTTGCTGATCAGCTGCTTTCCCGTACTTTCCGGAAGAAGCCCGGCCCGCACCGCGAAATCAACCTCTTTTGAAAAACCGTACATTTGGGTATCCAGCACTTCCTCATAGAGAGGGCAATAACGGGTCGCCAGATTCTCCATCTGTACTTCAATAAGCTTTAGGATTTTATCTGCATCTTCATGAAGAAGACTGATCGCTTTGAGATTCAGCTGTTCCTGTAAATCAGATGAAGTCATGATCTTCCCCCCTATGTCAAAAATCACAGCACAGTTACTATCTTTAATATTAGTCGAAATCGTTTCTCAATACAAGGACCTGAACAAAATAGACCCCTTCTCTACGAAAAAACACCCTTCCATTGGATGGAAGGGCGTTTTTGGCGAATGTTATTCAGCCACGACGGATACATTCAAGCCATGCTTGGTGAATACGTCGATCATTGCTTTTTTAGCTTCATCGGCATCAGGACCATGTACATGCAGTTCATAGCTTTGGCTGTTGACAAGCGTTGTGAACAGACCCAGGATGCTCTTCACATCAATGTACTTGTTCTCCGCCTGTAAAACGATGGAGGATGAGAATTGGCTGGCGGTTTGCGAAATTTCTACGATAGATTGATTGTTATTGGACATACGAATCCCTCCGTAACTTTAGGATCTGAATAAAGCTCATCACTGCACCTTCATGATACATTGAATCCGTTTTCTTATGCAACATTTTTTCCAATCTATTTAAGATTTTCCGGATTTAACGCTGCCAGTTCTGGAATAACAAATATACCATCCTTGCGAATGAGACGGTCATCAAAGTAGATTTCCCCGCCGCCGTACTCCGGACGCTGGATCAGCACGAGATCCCAGTGAATCGAGGAACGATTGCCGTTGTCTGTTACATCATATGCTTGACCTGGCGTAAAATGCAGGCTTCCCGCGATTTTCTCGTCAAACAGAATATCTTTCATCGGTGTCAAAATGTACGGGTTGAAGCCGATGGCAAACTCGCCGATATATCTTGCACCTTCGTCCGCATCAAGGATCTCGTTCAGCCGCTTCGTGTCGCTGCCTGTTGCTTCGACGATTTTTCCGTTTTCAAAGCGGAATTTAATATTTTCGAAAGTGACGCCATTGTAAAGAGTCGGTGTATTGTAAGCGATCGTTCCGTTAACCGAATCACGAACAGGCGCTGTGTATACCTCGCCATCCGGAATGTTTTTCTGGCCGGAGCATTTCTCCGCGCCGATGTTCTTGATCGAGAAGCTGAGGTCCGTTCCCGGTCCCACGATGCGAACCTTGTCGGTATTTCTCATCAGCTCGGCCAAAGGATCCTGCGCGCGGTCCATTTTGGAGTAGTCCAGATTGCACACATCGAAGTAGAAATCCTCAAACGCCTCCGTGCTGGTGTTGGCAAGCTGCGCCATGCTGGCGTTCGGATAGCGGAGAACCACCCATTTCGTACGCTTGACACGCTCTTCGCTATGTACGGGATGCGAGTAAAGTGCATTGTACAGCTTCATGTTTTCCTCAGGCACGTCAGCCATATCGTTGACGTTCTCGCCTGCGCGGATACCGATGTAACAATCCATTTTCTTCATGCGCTCAAGATCCAGCTCAGCCCACAGCTCAAGCTGCTCCTTGTTTGCGTTCTTTAGCATTGCCCGTTGAACCGTGCGATCTGTCAATTGCACGAACGGGCGGCCGCCTTGATTCGAAACCTCCTCAATGATGGCATTCAGCAGATCGCGCTCCGATCCGATCATTTCAATGTGCACATTTTCGCCTGGCTGCATATCTACCGAATAGTTCACGAGATTTTGAGCCAGTTTTTGAATTCTGGGATCACGCATATGTCATATCCTCCTTATGATGACTGTTCCCCTACATATGAATTGAACAGCGGTAAATTTATAAATTATTGTAGCATGCAACCAACACGAAGTCAGCGTTCATCGTTAAAAAAATTTTCATGGCTGATCTTTCAATAACCGGTAAAAGTAACATCGGACAGCAGCGTTTCCGTGCGGGTTCTGCCCTGCTCGTCAACAAAAAACAACGTTCGTTCCATAGTCAGTCTGGTAGGAAGCTGTTTTTTTTTGTTAATCGTTACATGAGAGACCGAAACGGCATCCGCCTTGCTGAGCATGTTCTTCATTTCATTATAGTCTCGCTCCCAGACGGCCTTCAGTCGTTTACGAACCTTAGGATCTGCACTGTATAGCGGATCCCCTTTGCGTTCGATCCGCGCAGCCAGCGCCTTCATCTGCTCATCCAGCGATCCATAGACCATATTGGCTGCCGCCTCGGGTGACAGCTCGATTCGCAGCACCTTGGTTCCTCTTGCCGCCCCCAGTTCCTGGGTCACCGTCTTCTCCGACTTTCCGATATACTCCAGCAGTTCCAGCGGATTCAGGCGGGTGATCCACATTTCTTCGGCATGTTCCGATGACAGCGTGCTCCACTTGCCTTCTTTGCGCTTCAGTGCCACTGTAAGTCCATCTGATTTATATACCGAATCCGCTGATACCTTATCCTTCTGTATTGTTGTCCCTTTGTCCCTTGATGATAGTGTCAAATCCGTATGATGCTGCAGATTGCCTTCAAATGCCAAACTTTGCTGAAACGGTCCGTTTTCTCCGATCCGAATCGCTGCTTCTCCCCGAAAAGAGAAATTATCAACGCCCGACAGCCCCGACAGGGCACGGTTAAACGACTCTTCGGCAGACAACTGCTCCTGCCAGGCACATCCGGTTAGGCAAAAGACGAATAAAACCATTCCGATGACGCTCCGTGATCTTCTCATTCTCATAATCATCAGCCTCTCGTTGATCTTGCTCTTAGGCTATCCGCGGCCCCTTACATTATGCAGATTACAGAAAAAACCCTGCAGCCACTAAATAGCTGCAGGGTATTTAATCCAGTCCGATTTCAGCTTCCGCCCTCTCCACGACAATCCGGTTGCGGCCGCCATTCTTCGCTTCGTAAAGGGCCATATCCGCTCGATAGAAGAGAGACTCTACGCTGATCTTGTCATTGGTCCAGTTCCATTCGGAAATTCCGCAGGACACCGTTACGCGGGGATCGGTCTCTTCCGATACCCTTATGCGAATCCGTTCGGCGACCTGCATCGCCTGTTGAATGCCGAGTCCCGGCAAATACACGGCAAGCTCTTCACCGCCCCAGCGGGCTGGAATATCGCTGTGCCGTATCGTTGTCTTCACGATGCTGCTGACCTGCTTCAGAATTTTGTCCCCACGCTGGTGACCGAACGTATCATTGACCTGCTTGAATTCATCGATATCCACAACGATGAGAGAACCGCAAAAATCACGGTTCTGACATTCATGGATCATTTCGTCAAGATAATGTCTCGCATACAGTTCAGTCAGCATATCCCGGTTAGCCATTCTCCTCACTTCCGCATGCAGAAAAGCATTGCCGATAGCCAGACCAATATGGCTGGTCAGAGCTTGAAGCAGCCGATAGCTGTCATAGGAAAAATAATGCGGCTTCGCATGGGTGAGAAGAACAACGCCCCGTACTTCACCGTTAACGGTTAGCGGAGTAGCAATCATCGAGCTGGAATGGGTACTCTCCATCAGTCTGGATTCCGCCGGACGTTCTTCGTGATAGTCTGACAGGATGAGGGGCTCCTTCGAATGATAGACTAGGCCGCCCAAACCATAATCCTTCTCAAAGACCTCCTTGGAAAGCCACTCAGCGTTGCAGGATACCACTTCAAGACCGCCAAGCTCCTCGTTATAAATCAAAATGCAGCAGTAATCGGCTTCAAGAATCTTTAGCAGCTCATGGTTGGCAAATTGAAATATCTCCGCCAAATGCAGGCTTTTGTTCAACCGCTGTGTCAGTTCATTAATCATACGGAGCTCATGAATCATCAGATTGGACTGCTCGTACAATTTGGCATTCTCAAAGGCGGTGCCGGCAGCGTCGGCCATCATCCCGAGCAGCTCCAGATCCATATCGGGCAGCTCGGACTTGTCCACTTCCACATGGAGTACGCCATAAACGCCCTGCTTGCCTCCCATGGGAATCCCGATTTCCACGATCGAATCGGATTCCTCATGTTCATCAATCGTGAGGGTACCCTCCATGAATGTCCGCACATAAACCTCTTTCTGCCAATGATGAAGCAGCAGAGGACGTACAAGCGGATGTCCACTCTCATGGTCCTGAGACATAAACAATTCGACTTTGGCCTTGGGATACAGCGCCAGGACACTGTCGATAGCCTCCACCAGCACGCTGTCCACATCAATCTGGACATGCATCCGTTTGACATACTGAAACATGATGGAACGCCTGTGCACCTCACGCTCAGCTTGGGTGTGGACTTTCTCCAGATCATCAGCAAACACGTACTCCAGCTTCCGATAGAAGCAGGAACGAAACAATAAGGCGTATGTTTCTGTCAGCATAAGTGATTGTTCCGACTCCATTGCCTGCGAGGAAACACTGACCATCACCGCAAATACATCACCATGAATCCGAGTGAAGAGCGGGACAGCGCACAGCACGCTTCCCTCAAACGAACCCTTTCCCATTCCTTGGGCCGCTTCCTTGGAGTTCAAAGCAAGCGATAATGTCTCATCTTCACTTCCATTAAGGTATTCCGTTATATCGGAAGCCCCTGTCAGCCAAGCTCCCTCATGAGAAAGAAGGGCCCAGCTGAATTTCTTCATCGCCTGTGTGCCTGCGCTTTCTCTTAGCCACTCCAGATAGCTGTCTGATATGAGAGGCTGAATATAAGGGAAATCATGAGGTGTAATATCCAAGCTCTGAAGCCAAAAGCAAGGCTCGTTTCCAGGAATTGGCCCGGCATCATGAAACATAACTGCAGAACCGGGAGAGCTTTCATACACTTTCCGTTGATCTTCTGACATATTGGGCGCTCCTTTGCACCATTATAAAAGGCCTATCCAAGACTGGCGTTCCGATTCATAATGTAAGGATCCATTGGCTGCCGCATGAATGGCGGTAACCCAGCTGTTCAACATGTTGGGAAGGTGCTACTTAAACACCAGATAGGTGTTACAATATGTAACTAGATAAATGAGACTACTTAATCCAATACCATCTTACTCTTTTCTACCCATTTTTGCATTAAAATTTATGCGTTTTTCACAATAATTTTAGGTCCATGGACCTATCGACAAAATTAGACAAAATCCAAGTTATAGTAAGTTGCAGGTTGAACTTGACTTTATATCATTACTTCATATAATATTTATTGTTGAGTAAGAATGCAATGCATTCCATGAATTTGGGCGGGTTGTGTCACCCTCACGTTATTTGTTACTGACAGGACAGCGGCTGAACTTTCCTGGCAGATCTTCCGGCGATTTCGGTAGAGCAAACAAATACGGCGCAAATAGAGCCCTAATGAAACTTTAATTAAAAAGGAGTCTATATAACATGGCACGTTACACCGGTCCTAAATTTAAATTAAGCCGTCGTCTGGGAATCTCCCTGAGCGGTACAGGTAAAGAATTGGCTAAACGCCCTTTCCCTCCAGGTCAGCATGGTCCTAACCAACGGAGAAAAGTCAGCAACTATGGTATGCAGCTTCAAGAAAAGCAAAAGCTGCGTCACATGTACGGCTTGGGCGAGAAGCAATTTAAAACCCTGTTTAACAAAGCAACTGGCATGAAAGGTATCGCTGGTGAGAACTTTATGTTCCTGCTTGAGAGCCGTCTGGACAACCTGGTTTACCGTCTTGGCTTCAGCAACTCCCGTGCGGGTGCTCGCCAATTGGTAGCTCACGGTCACGTGACTGTGAACGGCAAGAAAGTCGATATCGCTTCTTACGCTGTAAGCACTGGCGATGTAATCGGTCTTCGTGAAAGAAGCCGCAGCCTTTCCTCCATCAAGGAAGCTTTGGCTAACCGTGTACATCTTCCAGCTTACCTCGAGTTTGATGAAGCAGCAATGGAAGGGAAATACATCCGTCTTCCAGAACGTTCCGAACTTTCCCAAGATATCGATGAGAAACAAATCGTCGAATTCTACAACCGTTAAGATTAACTCGGAACCTAAAAACCCTGAAGGCCTTGGCCTTCAGGGTTTTTGCTGTCTAATTGAATCCTCCCCAAGTTCAATAAGCTTAGGAAAGCCTCAGTCTGGCAAATTTACGCCTGCCCACTTGAACCACATCCCCATCCTGAGGGACGATCTCACCGTAAATGTCGCTGCATTTCTCTCCATTCCATTTTACAGCCCCCTGCTGGATGCTCCGTCTTGCCTCGCCATTGGAAGCGGCAAAACCGAGTAGTGTCAGCAGCTTGATAAGCATAATCTTTCCTTCCTTCAATTCTCCTTCGGGTACCATATAAACCTCAATGTCTTCAGGAAGTGCCTTCTGCTGGAATACGGTCACAAAATGCTGCTGTGCAGCATCCGCAGCCTCCCGCCCATGATACATGCGAACGAGTCTGTGCGAGAGACTCATCTTGGCATCCCGGGGATGGACGATTCCGTCCCGGAGCCCCTTCTCCAAGCTGGTTACCTCCTCACTCGCCATGTCCGTAGCCAAGCTAAAGTATTTGAGCATGAGCTCATCCGGAACGGACATGGACTTACCGTACATCTCATTCGGCTCTTCATCGATACCGATGTAATTGCCCAAGCTCTTACTCATCTTCTGTACGCCGTCGAGCCCTTCAATAAGCGGCATCGTGATTGCAACCTGAGGCTCTGAGCCATGCTCCTTCTGCAGGGTGCGTCCCATCAGCAAGTTAAACTTCTGATCCGTCCCACCAAGCTCGACATCGGTCTTAAGCGCCACAGAATCCATCCCCTGCATCAACGGGTAAAAAAATTCATGGATGCTGATCGGAAGCCCGCTCTGATACCGTTTTGTAAAATCATCGCGCTCGAGCATCCGTGCCACCGTAACCTTTGCCGATAAGCTGACCACATCGGCAAAAGTCATCGGCGCAAGCCACTCGGAGTTGTAATATACCTTCGTTTTTTCAGGATCCAATACCTTGTATATTTGTTTTTTGTACGTTTCCGCATGCCGTCTAACATCTTCTTCCGACAGCTGCTTACGCGTTTCGGATTTCCCTGTCGGATCTCCGATTCTGCCGGTAAAGTCCCCAATGATGAGCTGTACTTCATGTCCGAGCTCCTGGAACTGACGCAGCTTCTGCAGCACGACGGTATGCCCGACGTGAAGATCGGGCGCTGACGGGTCCATTCCCAGCTTCACGCGCAGCGGCTCGCCGGTTACAACCGATTTCATCACCTTCTGCCTCATCGCTTCTTCCGGGATGATCTCCACTGCTCCACGGGAGATCACCTCCATCTGCCGTTCCACCTCTTGCTGCTGAACGTTCGATATACCATCCCATTTCATGTTTCCGCACGCCTCCCTCTATTTATGAACGCAAAAAAGCTCCTACTCATCCCAAGGGACGAGTAGGAGCGCTCGCGTTACCACCCTAATTAAAATCCGTTACCAAAAGGAACGGATTTTCACTTCATTGCCATAACGGGTTGTCATCCCGGAACCGGACTACTGTCACAGCCGCACAGGTGTACGGCTCTTTTTCCCCCGGTCAGCTCCGGACGGTAATTCAAAGGGGCTCGTTATCGGTTTGCACCACCCACCGACTCTCTGGAAACGAAAGGTTCCGCCTTCTACTGGGGTCCTTCAAAGCTTTTCACGATATGAACTTTGCATTATTTGTATCACATGCTTTCCGAAAAAGTCAATCTTCCTCAAAAAAGGACACGCTATATAGGGACACATGATTCAAAACCTTCGATTTATGCTATAATAGGTGCGTTAAAAGGAGGAGTATACATTCATGGTTGAGGAGAAAAAACAAGAGCCTGAAAAACAGAAGAAACCGCGTAAACGGTCCTTTCTGCGGGTGCTCGGATCCGTCATCGGATGGCTCTTTGTGGTGGGTCTGATGGGCGTTTTGTTCGCCGGAGGAGCCGTAGCTGGCTACGTGACCTCTATTGTTGAGAATGAGCCGGTAAGATCCAGAGCTCTCATCGAGAATACGGTGAACGACAATGCCATAACGGGCTTCGCCTACTTCGCGGATGGCTCACCGATCGGGCAGCTTAGAACCGAAGAAGACAGACGACCTGTGGAATTCAAGGATATTCCCCAGCTTGTTAAGGATGCCGTCGTATCCATAGAAGACAACCGTTTTTATACACATAAGGGTGTTGACATAAAAGGTACCGCTCGCGCCGTAAAAGAACGCGTGCTGAACGAACCGGTTCAAACCGGGGGCAGCACGTTGACGCAACAGCTGGCCAGGCTCACTTTTTTAAGTCGCGACAAAACCGATAACCGCAAGGTAAAAGAAATGCTGCTTGCCATGCGGATGGAACGCTTTTTGAGTAAAGACCAAATTTTAACAGCCTACTTGAACAAGGTTCCTTACGGCAACGGTTCCAGCGGATACCAGCTGTTCGGGATCAAGGCTGCCGCAAAAGGAATATTCAACATTAACAAGCTGGATGATCTGAACGTGGCTCAAGCTGCATATTTGGCAGGTCTGCCGCAGCTTCCATCCTCCTACTCGGCCTTCAACGGCAAAGGAGAATTTGACGAGAAAGCATTTAACCGGGCAGTAAACCGGCAACACCGCGTGCTGGCAAGCATGCTGGAAGAAGGCAAAATAACGCAAGCCGAATATGAAGAGGCCAAGGCATTCGATATCAAAAAATCGCTTGCTCCTCGCACACAGAAGGCCTATGTGACTTATCCTTATCTCATGATGGAAGTAGAACGTCAAGCATCGAATATTCTGATGCAGCTGAGCGAGGAAGCGGAAGAGAACGCAAAAGGCACGCAAGCGAACTCCGATCTGATGGATGCTTCCCGGGCCCAGCTCAGCACCGGCGGTTACCGTGTTTACACCACCATCGACCGGACATTATACAAGACCATGCGATCCATTGCTGAGGATGACAGCAACTACTTGCCTGACAGCCAGGAAAAAGGAATGGAGCAGACCGCCGCGATGATGATCGACAACAAAACCGGCGCCATTCTCAGCATGATTGAGGGCAGGGATTTTAACACAGAACAAATGAACTACGCCACACAAATGAAACGACAACCTGGATCTGCCATGAAGCCTATTGCCGCCTATTTACCGGCACTCGATTCGGGAGGGATTCAACCTGCCAGCGTGGTGGACGATTCACCGATCATCTTAAAGGACTACAGCAAAGTGTTCCATATTCCCAAAAACTCGTACAGCGGGTACAGAGGATTGATGACGGCACGACAGGCTTTGAACGATTCGACCAATACGGTGGCCCTCAAACTGTTTAACAACACGGTCGGAATCGAGAAGGCCTGGGAATTTTCCAAGAAGCTGGGTATCACGACCTTGGAGGAGGACGATTATAACGCTTCAACAGGTGTACTCGGCGGGCTTCATTATGGCGTGACAGTAGAAGAACTCACCAATGCATACAGTTCCATCGGCAATCAAGGCAAATTCACGGATGCTTTCATGATTGAAAAAATCGTGGATTCCAAAGGCAATATTGTCTATAAACATGAAGTAAAACCGGAGCAGGTATTCTCCGAGCAGACAGCGTATCTTATGACGGATATGCTCCGTACCGTCATCACGAACGGAACAGGCAGCAAGGTCAGAGACACGTACAAAAAATTCAATGAGGTTCCGGTCGTTGGTAAAACCGGATCTACCCAGAACTACGGGGATGTCTGGTTCATGGGATACTCGCCGGATGTGACGCTTGGCGTATGGGTCGGATACAAAGAACAAAAAAATACGCTCGTTGGAGACCAGCGCAAGCACGCCCAGGCCATTTGGGCAAGAATCATGAACGAAGCAACCGACGTTAAGCCGGATCTATTCCCAACCAAAACGTTTGAGAAGCCTGAAGGCATAACCTCCAAAACGGTTTCGGCGTACAGCGGCAAACTGCCGACCGCCTTAACGGACAGATTCGTAACGGATCTGTTTAATGTGAAGTTTGTACCTACCGAAAGCGATGACGGCATCGCAAAAGCGAAATATATCACCTATCGGGGTGTAAATTACATTCCACAGGAAGCAACGCCTCTGGATATGTTGAGAGAACAAATCGTAATCAAGCGTGAGAAGCCCATCGATGAGCTGATTATAGAGCTGCAGAACGCCCTGAAGGTCATGAAAGGTGAGAAGAGATCACTGGAATCTTATCTGCCGCAGGACGCGAAGAAAGGGATGCCAAGCAGGCTCGACCCTAGAACGGATGATGGCAAAGCCCCTACTCCACCGAAAAACGTACATTATTCGATGGGCAGCGGCTCGATCAGCTTTAATGCCAGCGGATCTCCTGATGTTGTCGGATACCGGCTCTTTAAGTCCGTTAACGGAAGTCCGTATACACACCAAGGGCAGGTCGTGCTTGGCGATGAGAGTCTTGTCTTCTCAGGACTTGGAGCTGACGGAATGTTTACTTCCTATTACGTTGTCGCCGTTGACGTTGCCGGCAAAGTATCTGAGCCAAGCGCCATTGTGGGCGGCACAGCGCCTGGATTCGAAGTACCGGGTGACAACGAAGCGAATCCGGATGACGACATCGATAATCCTGATGACGGCTTGACTGAGGGAGATCCCAATATCGACCTGGAACTTGGGAATGAAGGTGCTGCTACCGTACCGTCTGCACCAGGTCAGCCGACCCTTGTAGCTACCCCTGAGGGCTTTCAGGCCACCTGGAGCGGCAATGCTCCAGAGGAAGAGGTTATGGTCTACAACATCTACATCAGCCCAAATAGTGACGGCAATTACCAGATTCTTGGCTCAAGTAAGAGCACGGAGTTCTATTACTCCTCCGGTAACCCAATCGGCGGTACCTTTAGAGTAACTGCCGTAAATCCAATCGGTGAATCTGCTGCTTCACCGGCCGTATATTTTGAGAAAAAATAGATTGAAATATTAAAAAGCCAGCCCCTCTACAGAGCTCATCTGTTGGAAGGGCTGGTTTTATTTTTGCTTAAGCAGAGGCTTCTGGTTTAGTTCATCTTTTTAGGTAGAAGAAAAAAACGTCCGTCTATAAAAAAACTGACAATGAAAATGGTGGTCACCATCTTCATTGTCAGCCCTGTCTTGATCACGCTTTTTAATCTTCAATCGTGGACAGATCCCCTGTCGGAAGATCCAGCTCCCACGCTTTCAGTACGCGGCGCATAATCTTACCGGAGCGTGTCTTCGGAAGTTTATCCTTAAACTCAATTTCACGAGGCGCGGCATGAGCGGAGAGTCCTTCCTTCACAAAACGGTAAATTTCATCCTTGAGCTCCTGAGTAGGTGTATACCCCTCACGTAAAGAGATAAAGGCTTTAATGATCTCGCCACGAGTAACATCAGGCTTACCTATCACGCCTGCTTCAGCAACAGCCGGATGTTCAACCAGCTTGCTCTCGACTTCGAACGGCCCGATTCGCTCACCGGACGAATTAATCACATCGTCGATTCTGCCCTGGAACCAGAAGTATCCTTCTTCATCCATGTATGCCGAATCACCTGAAATGTACCAGCCCGGAATTCGGAAGTATTCTTCATACTTCGCCTCATTATTCCAAATTTTTCTCATCATGGACGGCCAAGGTGTCTTGATTGCCAAATTCCCCATCGTGTACGGAGCCACTTCTTTCCCCTGATCGTCCAGGATAGCCGCTGTAATGCCCGGCACCGGGCGCCCCATGGATCCTGGCTTGATCGCCATGCCCGGGTAATTACAGATCAACTGTCCGCCAGTCTCTGTCATCCACCATGTGTCATGGATACGCTGCTTGTAAGCCTTGTGTCCCCAACGCACCACCTCGGGATTAAGCGGCTCGCCAACGGATAAAATATGCCGTACATGGCTCAAATCATATTGGTCGATAAGCTCGGAGCCGGCACCCATCAGCATGCGGAAGGCGGTCGGAGCGCTGTACCATACCGTTACCTTATTGTTCACCAAAGTGCTGTACCAATCCTGCGGACTGAAACGGCCGCCGCGAATGACATTGGTAACCCCGTTCAACCACGGTGCAAAAATACCGTAGGACGTACCGGTAACCCAGCCCGGGTCCGCCGTGCACCAATATATATCATCTTCCCTTAAATCCAAAACAACCTTGCCCGTATAATAATGCTGAATCATGGCATTCTGCACGTGATACACGCCCTTCGGTTTCCCGGTAGAGCCTGACGTATAGTGCATGATCAATCCATCTTCCCGTTCAAGCCATTCAATCTCCAGCTCACTTGATGCAGCTTCAACTTCCTCGTGGTAGCTTACTAGCCGCGGGTCCTCCTCTTCAATCTCGCCCACGACAAAAATATGCTTCAGTTCAGGCAACTCGTCTCGCTTCACGCGTGACAACAGTGCAGGCGTCGTAATCAGTGCAATCGCTCCACTGTCCTCCAGACGATCCTTTACAGCCGTCTCCATAAACGCCTCGAACAATGGGCCGACCACGGCGCCAACCTTCAGAATGCCCAGCAAACCGGCATAGAGCTCAGGACCGCGCGGCATAAAGATAAATACCCGATCACCTTTGCCAACGCCATATTTACGAAGTACATTACCGAACTTGTCGGATTTTTCTTTCAACTGCGCATAAGTAATAGATTCCTCACGATTGGCGTCACTATACAAGAGAGCTACCTTATCTCCTCGCCCCTCTGTCACATGACGATCTATAGCTTCATAGGCCATATTCACTTTGCCCGTCTCATACCAAGTAAAATGTCTCTCGATTTCGTCCCATGAAAACTCGGAGCGTGCCTGCTCGTAACTCTTCATATTGGAATGTGAAACTTCACTTGGCAATATTTCGCTATGCGTTTGATTCATGATAACATCCTCCTCATTCTCAAATCGGTCTCCTCATAGTGGACAGCGCTTACAAAATGATTGAATGAAACATACATTTTACACATTGCGGTGGGTCGTCACGTTGTCGCAGTCATCGAGTCATTAACCCCTGAATTCGCAAGGAAACATATCGTTAAGTACGACACAAATGTGAAGATTTTATGTCGAAAAGATTATATCATAGCTCTCGTTTGCCTGTCATTGCTTTTCATTTTTTTATTTTTTTGCTATAAGTAGGGTATGGAATTGAAAGGAGCGTAACGGATGGAACACTGCAAGGTATACCAGTCTCATGTTTTGTTCCCTGAAGACCGCCGCCTGATCATCGAAGGACCTGTACCTCCCGAGCAACTATCCGAGCTAACCATGCACCCTGATCTCAAGGCTTTTCGTCGTCCTGCGGAGCAGCATGAGGCATTGGTGGAAATTGCAGGCCTGCCCGAAGGCAGAATCATTATCACGAGAGACCAAGATATGATCGTTGGATATGTAACGTTTCATCACCCGGATGAGCAGGAACGCTGGTCTGAGGGCAATATGGAAGATTTGATTGAACTTGGAGCCATCGAGGTAGCGAAAGATTACCGTTCTCTGGGACTTGGGCAGCAGATGATAAAGACTGCATTTGAAGAAGAGCAGATGGAGCGTTACATCGTGTTTACGACCGAGTACTACTGGCATTGGGATCTTAAAGGAAGCGGCCTTAACGTATGGGATTACCGCAAAATGATGGAACGGTTAATGAAAATCGTAGATATGGAGTGGTACGCAACCGACGATCCGGAAATCTGCTCCCATCCTGCCAACTGTCTCATGGTCAGAATCGGACGGCACGTACCGCTTTCATCACAAGAACAATTCGATCGTATCCGTTTCAGACAGCGGTTTATGTATTAAGTCGATACCCAATAAATAAAAAACAAACTCCCCAAGGGCTTGTCCTTGGGGAGTTTGTCTGTAGAGGTGCATACTGGATATGTATGCCTGCCACTTACACAAAGTTTTTACTAGAGTTTGCCGAGCATGTAGCTCACGATTTCGTGTGAACGCTTGGAAGCTTTCACGGTAAACTCAGGGAAGTTGACATGCGCAGAACCGTCAGCCTTATCCGACATGGATCTGATCACCACATAAGGCACACGGTTCATATAACACACCTGGGCAACGGCAGATCCTTCCATTTCCGCGCAAACCCCGTTCAGATCCTCGTGAAGCGTCCGTACTGTATCACGACTGGCAATGAACTGATCGCCCGAAAGAACCTTTCCGATAACGTAATGATTCGCCGCCTGCTCTTTGCACGCTTCCTCTGCCAGCTCGATCAACGAGGGATCAGCAGGAAAATCAGACACTGCCTGATACGGAATCACGCCGCGCGCAAAGCCGAGCGGCGTCACGTCCATATCGTGCTGCATGCAGGAGGAAGAGATGACGATATCGCCAATGTTCAGCTCCGGGTGCAGCGCGCCTGCTACGCCGGTAAACAATATTTTGGAAACGCCATAAGTATCAATCAAGATTTGCGTAGTAACCGCGGCATTCACCTTACCCACTCCGCTCTTGCATACAACGACGCTCTTGCCATGAATCGTTCCCGAAGCATATGTAACCCCTGCACGAACTGCCGTTTCTTTATTCTCCAGTTGACTGAGCAGCATTTCCACTTCTTCGTCCATGGCCCCGATTAGGCCAATAACCTGTGTTGTCATACCGATATCCCTCCTGAATTCAAGACCACAAAATAATCCCACCAGAAAAAAGCCCCTTTAAAACCAGGAGCTTTCTTCAAAATGGTAAATTGCTTTCATTCACACTTCTTACTCGTTCACATGACTAACCGAAAGCCGAAGAATCGTTTCATGCGGCAGAATCACGCGAGGATTCTCCACATTCTCCTTCTTCATCAGCTTGGTAAGCAAGCGCATAGCTACGGCTCCCAAATCATACATCGGTTGAGCTACCGTTGTCAGCTGTGGACGAACCATCGAAGCCATCCGAATATTATCTACGCTGATAATAGAGAAATCATCCGGCACTTTGTAGCCTTCATCCTGAATGCTATGAATAGCGCCAATTGCCATCTCATCGGTAGCAGCAAAAATAGCCGTCGGTTTCTTCTTAAGTCCCAGGAAGTATTTCATCGCTTCCACGCCGGACTCATAGCGATAGTTACCAATACGCACCAGATCCTCTTGATATTCGATGCCGGCAGTTTCCAGTGCCTTCTTGTAGCCTTGGAAACGTGCATAGCCGTTCGCCGGATCCTGAAGCGTGCCGCTGATCATGGCAATCTCACGGTGCCCATGCCGGATCAGAGTGTTCACTGCATCAAACGCAGCCTGTTCATGATCAATGTCAACGGAAGGATAAGAACCTCTCTCGTCACTTGTCGCACATAGAACAATCGGCACAGCCGATGTCTGGAACGCCTGGATATGCTCGTCCGTCACCGTTCCACCCATAAACAACAAACCGTCCACTTGCTTCTCAAGCAATGTGTTGATAACGCGGATTTCTTTTTCCTTACGTTTGTCGGCATTACACAAAATTATATTATAGTGGTACATGTTAGCAATATCCTCAATACCACGGGCAATCTCCGCAAAGATCGAGTTCGAAATGTCAGGGATCACAACGCCGACGGTTGTGGTCTTCTTGCTGGCCAAACCTCTGGCTACCGCATTCGGACGATACCCTAAACGTTCAATCGCTTCGTATACTTTTTTCCGGGTCTGAGGCTTAACGTTCGGGTTATTGTTTACAACCCTTGATACCGTCGCCATGGAAACGCCTGCTTCGCGCGCAACATCGTAAATGGTTACCGTCAAATTCCTTCTCTCCATTGCCAATAGATTTTCATTCGTTCAATACCAATTGAATTTATGATACGACAAATTACTGCTTTGTGCAACGACACGGCATTAGATGCCGTCCAATTGAGCTTTCAGCGCTTCAGTCGTAATATGGGAATGGGATGTATGCCAGACTGGCGCTCCTTCTTTTACAAGAATAACTTGTGGCGATTCGTGCTGTATGCTTAGAGTTTCCGCAGCTTGACTCGACACCGGACGGTCGGCAATGACATCGATCCATACATAGTCGATCCGCTCGTTCGGCTGGTCCTCCAGGTAAGCTTGCACTTCCTTATAGGCTCCGGCACTAATTGGGCATCTGGTACTATGTTTGAACAGCAGCAAGGGCCTCTGCTCCGAAGATTCAAGGGTGCTGCGCAACTCTTCTATAGTAGTCATTTTCGTCAACGTCGCCATAGGATATACATTCCCTTCATTGTATTGAAGTTCCTATCCTCTATCCTAACAAAAAGTGCGTGAAAAATCCAACAACCGCGAAAATTTTCTGAAAATTATCTTGCATAATTTCCCGAATTTTCAGGAACGAGAGATTTAATCGTGCTTAACTGCTCGAGCCGTCCCTCAATTTGTCTCATCCAGTCACCGTCGCCCAAGCTCTGGGCATAACGAAATAGATCCAACAGCATATTGATCCGCTCATCAAAAACTTCCATGCAGCGTGTCTGCCATTCTACCGACGAATCATCATCGTATGTACGGAACACTTCTCGAAGTACGTATGCAGACTCATTAACATCTGCGAACGAAACGTGTATTCGTCCGGTCTCATTGCTCATCGATGCGAGATAGCGAAGTAAATCCGGTTTAATAAGAGGCAGAAGCTCATACTTCTTGCAAGCCTGACAGGCATAAACAGGAACATGATATATTCGAGTCCTTCTTTCATGAATCAGCTTTCTTAATTCCAACTTCATCCATTGTCCGCAGTTGCAGGTTTTGAACAAAATGCCCACCCCAAATCCTATCACGTAATCTAATCCCAACAGCCTATGTCACAAATCTGTCACCTAAACTAGTTCTATTCGACTATCATACCAAAGAATCCTGCTAATTTGTGATAATGCTTTATTTACCAGATATGTTTCCAAATGTTTGTTCTTTGCTCGTTCCTATGAAACAGCCCTCCATATTTGTTACAATAAGTACAGTCATACGGATACATGAGGAAATCTGCGAGAAAGGGGTTATATCAATCATGAGATTGGCTGGAAAAAAGGTAATAGCGCTTGTAGACGAAGAATTTGAGGATCTGGAACTCTGGTATCCCGTTTACCGGGTCCGTGAGGAAGGGGCAGAAGTCCATCTTGCCGGGTTGGAAAAAGGAAAAACTTACACGGGCAAATATGGTGTTCCCGCTCAAGCCGAATATTCATTTGAAGAGCTGAACAGCAAGGATTACGATGGAATTCTCGTTCCGGGCGGCTGGGCGCCGGACAAGCTGCGCCGTTATGATAAAGTGCTGCAACTGGTTAAAGAAATGGATGCGGACAAAAAACCGATCGGACAGATCTGCCACGCCGGATGGGTACTCATCTCCGCCAAAATCCTGAACGGAGTTACGGTTACTTCCACACCGGGAATCCGCGACGATATGGAAAATGCCGGTGCAATCTGGAAGGATGAAGCGGTCGTGACCGACGGTCATATTATTTCCGCCCGCCGTCCACCGGATCTGCCGCCGTACGGCAAAGCCTTTTGCGATGCTCTGGCACAGCAAGGCTAAAAGCCCCCCTGCACCACACAAAAACAGCCGCTCATTTCACCAAGAAGGACTCCTGGTGAGATAGGCAGCTGTTTTTGATGTGAGTATATGTTAGCTTGTCCACTCAAAAAAGAAACATGAAAATTGTAACATCATCCATCTTCTTGAGGTTGTCTTGTTAAGAGGCCGTGCTGTCCGTACCGTTAGTTCCGTTCAGATAACTGCTGCGTTCGGCAAACGCGCTGAGACGCTCTTCGACAGCGGAGCTGGTACGCAATTTGAAGCAGGCCGCTGCCTCCCCCTTCGCTTCTGCCGCATTGGTATTCAAGATGCGATGCTTCACGCGAAGCAAGGATTGCGGCGACATGCTTAAATCCTTAACGCCAAGCTCCAGCCATATCGGAATCGCCCGCTCGTCCCCGGCCATTTCTCCGCACACGCTGACCGGTATGCCTGCCGCATGCGCAGCCTCCACCGTCGTCCGAAGCATGCGCAAGACCGCAGGATGAAATGGATGGTACATATGCGCGATCTGCTCGTTCATCCGATCCACCGCCAGCACATACTGTACCAGATCGTTCGTCCCGATGCTGAAGAAATCGGCTTCCTCTGCCAACATATCCGAGATGGTAACTGCTGCCGGCACTTCAATCATGATGCCGACCTTAATGTTTGGATCGTATGCGATGCCGCGTTGGTCCAAATCGGCCATCGCACGCCGCAGCACGGCATTAGCCTGCTTGACTTCCTCTATCGAGGATATCATCGGATACATGATTTTGACGTTACCAAAAGCGCTGGCCCTCAGAATGGCGGACAGCTGGGTCTGGAACGGTTCTGTGCGATCCAGGCTGATACGGATGGCGCGATAACCCAGGAAAGGGTTCTCTTCTTCCGGCAGCCCGAAATAATCCAGCTGTTTATCGCCGCCAATGTCCAGCGTACGGATCACGACCGAGGACTCACCTGCGTTCTCGGCAACCAGTTTATACACTTCAAATTGCTCTTCTTCCGAAGGAAAGTTGTGGCGATCCATATATAAAAATTCCGTCCGGAACAATCCGACTCCCTGTGCGCCGTTCTTCAGCGCAATCTCCATTTCTTTAACGGAGTTCATATTCGCGGCCAGATTAAAATAGGTTCCATCCTTCGTAACCGCATCAACGGTTGCCAGGAGCTGCAGCTGCTCTTTCTTTTTCCGTTGCAACTCGCGGATCCCTTCGTAACGCTCTACAACCAGCGTGTCGGGCTCCAAATACAGCAAGCCTTCATCCCCATCCACAACCAGATGCTGTCCGGTCTGGATCGGATGATCCAGCTTGTTCTCAATCCCGGATACAAGTGGTATGCCGAGAGCGCGGGCCATTATCGCCGAGTGAGAGGTCTTGCCACCCGTCATCGTCACGATGCCAAGAACGTGGGAAGGGTTAAGGTGCACAAGCTGAGACGGAGAAAGTTCCTTTGCAACCAAAATATAAGGCTGCGTATCAGCCGGAAGCTTGACTTCCGGAGCACCGAGAAGATGCTTGAGCAGCCGATTACCAACATCCTTAATATCCAGCGCCCGCTCCTTCATATACTCGTCGTCCAGCAAATCGAACATGGATACGAAATGATCGATCGCCTCTTTAACCGCCACTTCGGCAGCCTTGTACTGGCGCTCGATGATCCCTTGAATTTCGTTCATGAATACGGGATCCTCCAGTATGGCCAGATGCGCATCAAAGATCTGCGACTCCTCGTGCCCCACCATTTCCTTGAATTCGTTCTTGATATATTCAATTTCATTCTTGGAGGTTCGTATGCCTTCATATAAGCGCTCGAACTCTTTGGCTAAATCGACAGCATCCATTTCGGAATCCGGAAGGTCCAACTCCCAATGCGGCAGTACGAAAGCCTTACCGATCGCTACGCCTGTTGCTGCGCCAATGCCTTGTATCATGATTCTCTACCCCCAGCATTACTCTCATTTAATACGACGGACATGACAGATGACTGTCCTCTCTTAACGGACTTGAATGGAGCAAAGCTCCAAGATCTTACTTTATCGGGATTGGTGATCACCATTGGTGTTGCCAGTGATGCGGCATGTGTCTTTAAATATGCCAGATCGAACTTGACCAGCAGTTGCCCCGGCTCAACGGTATCCCCTTCGCTTACCACAGCTGAAAACGGTCCTTTCAGTTGAGAGGTATCGATCCCGATATGAATCAACACCTCGAGTCCATCCGGCGTTGAAATGCCAATGGCATGCATCGTCGGATAGACATGCATCACGGTTCCGTATACCGGAGATACAAGCTCCCCTTTTTCCGGAATGAACGCCACGCCGTTGCCGACAAGCTTGGCGGCAAAAATATCATCCGGCACTTCGTCAATCGGAAGCATGCGTCCCTGTACGGGCGCGCTGAACAGAACGCGCGGTAAATCTTGCTGCATCAGCTTATTTATCTCTTCGCGGATGAGCTCGGAATACGTCCCGAATACCACCTGGACATTACCGCCGCCCAGCTTGATGATGCCGGCTGAACCGAGCAATTTCAGTGCGTCCGAATCAATCTGGCGGTCGTTGTATACGGTCAGTCGAAGACGCGTCATGCAGGATTGGACCTGAACGATGTTGTCTTTCCCACCAAGCGCTTCCAGAATAAGCGGTGCCTGATAGGGGATGTCTCCTGCCCGGCCTTCCAGCGCCGAGCCTTCTTCACGCCCGGGTGTCGGGATTTCGAAGGTGCGAATGGCCCAGCGGAACAGAAAATAGTAAACGATGCCGTATACAGCCCCGATGGGTATGATGATCCAGGCGTTCTGCGACAAGTGAAAATTGAGTACGTAATCGATAAATCCGGCCGAGTATGAAAACCCGTGATGGATATCAAATGCATAGGTAAGCACCATCGCGAAACCGGCCATCAGGGCGTGGAGTACATACAGATAAGGAGACGCAAATAAGAATGCGAATTCAATCTGCTCCGATACCCCGGTCAAAAAACAGACGAGCGCGGACCGCATAAACGTTTTTTTCACCTTCGGCTTCAAATCTTCCCGTGCCTCTTGAATAATGGCAAATGCAATCGCCGGCAGGGCAAACATCATAATCGGGAATAAGCCGGCCATGAAGTCGCCCGCTGTCGGATCACCCGCGAAGAATCGGGGCAGATCCCCCTGAACAACGGTACCGTCTTCCGTCTCGTACGAGCCCAGCTGAAACCAATAGACGTTATTCAACAAGTGATGCAGACCAAATGCCGTCAGTACCCTGTACAAAATACCGTAGAGAAATAATCCGAATGCCCCCATATGTACGGTCAGATCATAAAAAGCATCTAAGCCGCGCTGTACCATGGGAGCCATCCCCAGCATGATCCATGCAAATATCGTGGAGAACAGTCCCATGAACAAAAGAACAAATCGGGAGCCCCCAAAAAACTGTATAGCTTCTGGAAGCTTAATATGTTTGAACCGGTTATAAACGTAACCGGACATTACCCCAAAAATAATACCAATCAAGGTCGAGGGCTGTACACTCCCGTCTCCGAGACGGGATATTACCTGATCGTAGATGAACATGCCAGCCAGAGCGGCAAGCCCTGCGGGTCCTCCCTGATTCGAGAGCCCCCATGCGACACCGATGGCAAATAAATACGGCATATAATAAAACACACCGTGCCCCGCTGCCTGGGCAATCTCGCCCAAGGTTCCGAAGCCCCACGCCGACCATGGCAGACTCCCCACGCTAAGCAGGAGAGCTGCCGCCGGAAGCGCCATTGTAGGGAGCATAACTGCTCTGCCCAGCTGTTGTAATGATCCCAACCAATTCAAGGCGAGCCCTCCTTTCTATCCTTGATGGTAAGCGCTGCGCCTGTTTTTGTCAAAAAGAAATCAGGGCAAATGCCACATAGAAAAGCAAGCCTCACGAGCAGTGCCTCGGCAGGCCCGGATCGTGTCCAGTCTGCCAGCGGCTGCTTCAACATAAGGCTTGCTCCTAATTCCAACTCACCAATTCAAATCTTAACGCCCGCCCAAAGCGATGGAATCCTCCACCTTAATGCAGCGGTCCATGATGGCAATCATGCCGCTCTTCTCCGCGATGGCCGCCGCCTCTTCACTGATAATGCCCTGCTGAAGCCAGAGCACCTTGGCTCCAATCTCGGCAGCTTCCCGCGCCACATCGGCACAATATTCACTGCGTCTGAACACATTGACGATATGGATCGGCTCCGGAATGTCCTTCAGGGATGGATAACTCTTCTCCCCAAGTATTTCTGTTGCACCAGGGTTAACCGGGATAATCCGGTATCCGCGCATTTGCATCGCAGCAGAAACCATATGGGAAGTACGATCCGGCCTGTCAGACAGACCGACAACAGCGATATTGCCTGCGTTTCGCAAAATATCCGCGATTTCTTCGCGCGTAGGATTTTCAAATGCCATGCTTCATGACCACCTTTCCATTCGTAATAGACGAGCCTCTTGGCTATTCCTTTATTTTACCCATTCTACATTGGCTCCAAGCGCCTTCATGTGATCAAAATATTGCGGGTACGACTTGGCCACATGATGCGCATCCTTAATCCGGATCGGCTGATGTGCGCGAAGTCCGACCACAGTCAGGGCCATAATGACCCGATGATCATAATGGGCATTGATCTCCACACCGCCCTCGACGCCTTCCGGACGGCCGTGAACGATGATCTCGGCCTGGCGTTCCTCAACATTGGCTCCGGCTTTGCGCAATTCGTTCAAATAATCCGTAATCCGGTCGCATTCCTTATAGCGGAGATTCTCCACATTGTAGAATCGGGAGGTTCCTTCGGCAAACACAGCTGCCGCAACCATCGCTAGTACCGCATCCGTCGCTGCATCTCCATCGAATTCTAAAGCCTTCAGGGTTCGGTTGCCCTGGACATGGACATTTCCGTCCTTGTGCGTGAGGGGAACCTCCATCATCCGCAGGACGTCAATAATAGCCCGCTCTCCCTGCTTGCTGTCCTCTGACAGATTGCGGATGGTTACATCCGACTGCGTGACAGCAGCCGCCGCCAGGACGGCAGCAGAGCCCGGATAATCGCCTTGAACGGTATAGGTCTTCGCTTCGTAGGATTGACCGCCAGGAACCCGGAAGAATGTATAATCATCCGCTGCGTGAATCGTAATGCCCGCTTGCTCCAGCACTTCCAGGGTCTGACCGATAACGACCTTGGATTTCAAATCACCGGTAACGGTAATCTCGCTGTCCTCGGCAAGCAGTGGCGTTAAGAACAACAGTGCGCTTAAGTACTGCGAACTTACTTCGCCAGATACGGTGAGCTTTCCGCCTTTCGGCTGACCGCCACGAATCGTGATCGGCAGTTTGCCTTCATTATGCTCGACTTCCACGCCCAATTGACCAAGCGTCTCAATGAGATCATCATGAGGACGTTTGCCCAGTGATTCCGGATAAGTATTGACAAAGGTAACCTCTTTAGACAACGCCGTGACTCCCATCAGGAAGCGCAAAACGGCGCCGGCGTTACCGACGTTCAGTTCCTTCACATCCCGCGGCGATTTGCCAAAGCCCGTAATGACCGCCTTCTCCTCGTCCTCCTCGATCACGGCCCCGAGATCCCGGATACAGCGTCTCATGGCGTCGCTATCCTCGCTATGAGCTGGGTAATAGATCGTGCTCGTTCCTTCGGCAAGTGCAGCTACCAGCAAGTAACGAGTTGTATAGTTCTTGGAGGATAGCGCTCCAATCTCTCCGTTTAATATAGGCGTAGGCTTGACGATTACATCCATCGTATGTATCTCTCCTTGTAATTATTAGGTTATGAATAACAACCTTGAAATCTCCCTTAGTATAAATTGACAGGGAAAGAACCGCTTGGTTATCATAGTTCATGTGAACTGGAAATTAAGATCGTTACGATCTTAATCATTTATTATCAGAAAAGAGGTCTATATGATGAAACCGATCCCTCAAATGGAAACATCGGAGCTTAGAAGCCGGCTTCAAAACGGCGAAAATGTGTACATGATTGATGTCCGCGAGGACGAGGAAGTTGCAGCAGGCATGATCAGCGGTGCCAAGCATATTCCTATGGGCGAGATTCCGAATCGTCTGGACGAAATTCCGCGCGATCAGGAGGTCGTCTTCATCTGCCGCAGCGGTGGTCGCAGTCAACACGTATGCGAATTTTTGAATCACCAGGGCTTGACTAATGTAATCAACATGAAGGGCGGCATGCTTCAGTGGCATGACGATGAAGAATAGACAGGCCATGAAGAAGGTGCGGGATGATCGTGATTCCCGCCTTTTTTGCATGCTCCGACCCAAGTACAATCTACAGATGCACCTTAGAGACTGATTCATGATCATCGCCTCAAGGCCGTTCGCTGACCATCTTAGCCGCGGTAATGCGTTAAAATGTCAGCCGCTACTTCCCCCGCGGATCGGCCAA
The DNA here is from genome assembly GCF_056173265.1 of Paenibacillus sp. QJM3NY_38. NCBI lineage: Bacteria > Bacillati > Bacillota > Bacilli > Caryophanales > Paenibacillaceae > Paenibacillus > Paenibacillus sp. QJM3NY_38. The sequence goes on along the minus strand of NZ_CM149665.1, from coordinate 2,234,788 downwards.
CCGTATCCACTATGACATCCGCAAACTGGTATTTGTCCTTTCGTTCATCCAGGATACGCGGAACTCTATCTTCGACATCCCCCGCAAGCAGCGGCCGATTGGCATCACCACGTACCCGTTCAACAATGCTGGAAGCATCCGCTGTAAGAGCAACGACCCAGCCACCGCGTTTCATTACATCACAGTTCTCGGAACGAAGCACAGCTCCTCCGCCGGACGCTACGACAATGCCTTTCCGTTCTAAAACGCTGCGCAGTGCAACAGATTCTGCCTCACGAAAATACGGCTCTCCATCCGCTTCAAACATCTCGGAAATCGTTCTGCCTTCCACCCTCTCAATTTCCGCATCCAGATCGATCAGGGTGTAGCCGAGCGTGTCTGCCAGGAGACGCCCTACGGTTGACTTGCCCGTACCCATCATCCCGATCAGAATGATGTTCCTACCTATCTTATCCAATTTGACACCCCATTTGCTGCTTCACTGTAAAGGTTGCTCATATCATACCACAGCCCCAAATCTTTCGACAATGGACCTGACTCTCTAAATTGTTCTTATGCGAGTAACCCCCAAGTAAAGCTCCAATTTTATCGAGTCTATCTGGTTCCCTATTGTCATATACTAATTACAAAAATACAAGATTAGAAGAAAGGAGTGAATATATTATGTCTTTTCGTCCAACCGGTCTCTCTTCCGCTGCCAAGCGCATCCGCCGGATTCTCGACCCAGCCTACCCGCTATGCCGCGAAGATGTGATCTGGGTGCTTCATTTTGTCCAAAAAAAAGTGGCTCTGAAGGATCCTGCGCTGCTGGATCTTTCAAAGCCACGTTTGCTGCAAAATTTCAACAGTTACTGCGAAGCCGCGCTGCTCTTGCTCGGAAGCGGAAACCACATCCATACAAAGAACCACGACATCCGCACCTGTCTCTTAGAAGCCATGCACGGACTTCCTGAGCTGGCGGAGGCGCACTCCCCTTCTCAAGCCCGTACGGTTGAATCTCTGATCTCTCCCCCGGCGAACGGAAATCATTCTAGCTCCCCAGAGTGAAATGGCTCCATCAGGGATGGCATTCATGCTGCCATAGAGAGCAGAATTAATCCATCCAGTTATAGTGGAAGGTGCCTTCTTTGTCCACGCGTTTAAACGTGTGAGCTCCAAAGTAGTCACGCTGAGCCTGCAGCAGGTTTGCCGGCAGGTTTGCGGTGCGATAGCTATCGTAGTATGCAAGCGCGCTGGAGAACCCAGGAACCGGGATGCCCAAGGATACCGCGGAAGCAACAACCTTACGCCATGCATCTTGATAGGATTCAATAATATCGGTAAAGAACGGATCCAGCAGCAGGTTCTTCAGCTCAGGATTGTTCTCATAAGCATCCGTGATGTTCTGCAAGAAACGGGAACGGATAATGCAGCCGCCGCGCCAAATTTTAGCGAGGTTGCCGTATTGCAGGTTCCAGCCGTACTCATCGGATGCCACGCGAAGCTGTGCAAAGCCTTGAGCATAGGATACGATTTTGCTTGCAAACAGCGCTTTGCGCACATTTTCAATGAATTCGGCCTTGTCGCCGTCAAATGCAGCTGCTTTTGGACCATTCAGGATTTTGCTTGCTGCCACACGCTCTTCTTTCATTGCGGACAAGAAACGGGAGAATACGGATTCGGTGATCATGGACAGCGGCACGCCCAGATCCAGGGAGCTTTGGCTTGTCCATTTACCTGTTCCTTTTTGGCCTGCCGTATCCAGAATCACGTCAACCATCGGCTTGCCGGTTTCATCGTCATATTTGGAGAAAATGTCAGCCGTGATCTCGATCAGGTAGCTATCGAGTTCGCCTTGGTTCCACTCTGTGAAGATTCCGTGCAGATCCTTCGCATCGAGGCCGAGTACGTCCTTCAGCAATTGGTAAGCTTCGCAAATAAGCTGCATATCGCCATACTCGATACCGTTGTGAACCATTTTTACATAATGGCCGGCACCGTCTGGTCCGATATATGTACAGCAAGGCTCTTCGTTAACTTTAGCGGAAATAGCCGTCAAAATAGGCTCAACCAGCTTGTAGGCACTTTCTTGTCCGCCAGGCATGATCGATGGACCTTTCAATGCGCCTTCTTCGCCGCCGGAAACCCCAGCACCGATAAAGTTAAAGCCTTTTTCAGCCAGTTCTTTGCTGCGGCGCTGTGTATCAGGGAAATAAGCGTTACCGCCGTCGATAATGATATCGCCTTTGTCCAAATGTGGAATCAGCTGTTCAATCGTAGCATCCGTAGCTTGTCCCGCTTGTACCATGATCAGGATTTTACGAGGAGTTTCAAGGGAATCCACGAATTCTTCGATCGAGAACGTCCCCTTCACTTGCTTGCCTTCGGTTTCCTTCAGCATATCTTCCGTTTTTTGCGGAGAGCGGTTATATACGGAAACGGTGAAGCCTTTGCTTTCGATGTTCAGGGCCAGGTTTTTTCCCATTACAGCAAGGCCAATCACACCGATTTGTTGTTTTGACATCTGGTTCTCCATCCTTTGCTCCAATATATTTTTAAACAACCCATCCCTATCCGAGATGATTTGCAATAATCTTATATTAACGTTTTTCATTTGACAAGTGAACCCCTGTCACAAAATCAGAACACGCGCGAAAACACCCCTTCTGTTTCGGAGTGTTGTTCGTGCTTTAAACTTGTATCCGGGTTGAAGTCATTACCACTCCAGCCTCATCAGCTCCAAGGAAAGCTCACGGAGTCTTTGCTTGCAAGCCGAAATTTTGTCTTCGTCCCCCTCTTGCAGCGCCGCATGGAGCTTCTCAAGCTCATCATCGGTTTCCAGTCTCGACAGCAGCAATCGCTGTTCCCCTACATCCGATTCAAACAGCCGCAGCATTTCCTGCTCCGTCATCGGCGTTCCCTTCTGAAACAGCACCCGCTGCCGGTAACCGGATATTTCCACGAGCCTTATGACCTCACCAAACAAAATATTCTCGATCAAAATTTGCCGATCCTTGAAACGTTTGACGACAGCATGGCCACGGGTATTCTCGATCAATTTCTCCATCCATTCCGCGAGTTTGGGATCACGAATCATATAATCGCCTACCAGTTTAAAACCGCTTCCTGTTCGTTGAAACCGCAGCTTTACCAGCTTGCGACCTGTTCGGATTGAAATGACAAACTGCGTATCATTCTCGCTCCAATAAAGCGAATATCCTTCCTGGATCAATTCCTTGATTAGGTCCTGGATATGCCGGCGATCAAACCGGAGCTCCAGGTTGCAATACTCCACTTCCTCGCTCTTATTCACGGCACTCCCTCCTCCGGTTTACTACCGATCATTAAACGGCGGTGAAGATTTCCCCCATGGCTGCTTTTGATGTTGTCTTATCTATATCTTATACTCCATCTTATGTAACGGTAACTTGGTTTATTGACTATTTTTAACCCACATGAACATACGGTGAAGCTTTTCTGGGCAATGCGTGATGTCCGTTTGCCTTATGGTATAATAAGTTATCCAAAAACCGAGTTTAGTAACGATATCATCAACAACAGGGAGGCCATCACATCCTATGACGGTTACCGGATTTACAGATCAAGATTTCGACGTATTCTCCGTTCCCGGGCTTGAGGCCCGTATGGAGGTTCTCATTGAACGTGTAAGACCCAAGCTGGAGGCGTTAGGGGCTGAGTTGTCACCTTATGTATCGGCATTGGCTGGGGAAGAAATGTTTGTGCATGTGGCGAAGCATGCAAGACGCACTGTCAATCCTCCCATTGACACCTGGGTCGCTTGGGCTGCCAGCAAACGCGGCTACAAAGCACTGCCTCATTTTGAGGTGGGCATGTTCGGAACCCATCTGTTTGTCATCTTCGCGATTATTTACGAGAGTCCCAACAAGACCGTGTTTGCCGGCAACCTGGAAGCCAAGCTGAAGAAAACAGCGAAGGCACTGCCTAAACATTTCTACTGGTCCATGGATCACATGAACCCGTCTGGCACCTCTCATCAGGATATGAGTGAAGAGGATTTCACGCGTCTGATTGAGAAGCTGAAGCAGGTGAAAAAGGCTGAGGTCATGTGCGGACTGCGCATCCCGCGCGAGGAAGCCGTCAAGCTTGAAGGGGACAAGCTGGTGCAAAAAGTGCAGGAGACGTTTGAGACGCTGCTGCCGCTTTATAAAATGGCGTTTTAATGAGCATGATATATTGATGTAAAGGGCTGCTGTTGCAGCTCTTTTTTTTAAGATTATAGAATTTATAAATTTTCAGGAAGCTGAACAATTCCGTAATCGCAAGAAAAACTTCCTTTAACCGCGGTCTGTCTTCTGAGAAAGTACGTCGATAGACGTTTTTTTATGGATGATATTTTAATGAAGGAACGATGAAGATCTTTGTTGCTCCTCCTTAATATGTCTAAAGTTTGAAGCGTTATGGGACATAGCAAAAAAAGACGTTTAATCTCCTTGCATTCCCCCCCTATTTTGCTATACTCAATTTTGTTTATATAAAAACAGAAATCAACAAATCATAACAAAATAAACATAAGGAAAGGTTGTGACAACGTCCATGGACCACAGTCGTACACCGCTCTTCACCGCACTTAAAGAACATGCGGCCAAAAACCCCGTGCAATTTCACATTCCGGGACATAAGAAGGGCCTCGGCACCGACGCCGAATTTCGGGAATTTATAGGGGATAACGCCTTTTCTATAGATTTGATTAATATTGCACCGCTGGATGATTTGCATCAGCCTACAGGCGTCATCGAGGAAGCCCAAAAGCTGGCCGCCGACGCATTCGGTGCCGATCACACCTACTTCAGTGTCCAAGGGACAAGCGGAGCGATCATGACCATGATCATGTCGGTATGTTCGCCTGGCGATAAAATCATCGTACCGCGCAACGTCCACAAATCCGTGCTTTCTGCCATCATTTTCACCGGGGCCAAGCCTGTATTCGTATCGCCTGCCCAGGATTCCAATGTGGGAATCGATCACGGAATCACCATCAGCTCGGTCCGGAAAGCATTAAAACGTCACCCTGACGCCAAAGCCGTACTGGTCATTAACCCGACATACTTCGGGGTAAGCGCCAATCTGAAGGAAATCGTGGATTTGGCTCACAGCTACAATGTGCCCGTTCTCGTGGATGAGGCGCACGGTGTATTGATCCATTTTCATGAAGAGCTCCCGATGTCGGCCATGGAAGCGGGGGCCGATATGGCCGCGACCAGCGTCCACAAACTCGGCGGCTCGATGACGCAGAGCTCCGTGCTGAACGTGAATACCAAGAACGGATACATCAATCCTTATCGCGTACAGACGATTATCAGCATGCTGACCACAACCTCCACCTCTTACATCCTGCTGGCATCGCTTGATACTTCACGCCGCAGTTTGGCGCTGCATGGACGCGAAATGGCTGCAAGGACGATTGAGTTGGCGCAATATGCACGTGATGAAGTCAACAAAATCGAAGGTTTGTACAGCTTTGGAAAAGAAATATTAGGCGGGGAAGCGACGTACTCCTATGATCCAACCAAATTGACGATCCATGTGCGCCACCTCGGCATTACGGGATATGAAACCGAGAACTGGCTGCGGGATCACTACAATATTGAGGTGGAGCTCAGTGATATGTACAATATTCTGTGCCTCATTACACCGGGGGACAATCGGGAGACCATCGATATTTTGCTGACAGCGCTCCGCGAGCTTTCCAATCAATACATGCATGTGAATGAGATTAACGAGCTGGTTGTGAAAACTCCGGAAATTCCGCAGTTGTCGCTGATCCCTCGCGATGCATTTTACGGAGATACGGAAGTAGTGCCTTTCAAGGAATCGGCAGGGCGCATTATTGCCGAATTCATCTATGTCTACCCGCCAGGGATTCCGATCCTGCTTCCGGGCGAAGTTATTTCCCAGGAGAACATCGATTACATTATCGATCATGTCGAAGTAGGCCTTCCGGTTAAAGGCCCCGAGGACCGCAGCATCCAAAATGTTAAAGTCATCGTGGAAACGGATCCTATATTCTAAAACGTCAGCTGTAAACACAATAAACCCGGTGCGAATGGTTCGCACCGGGTTTATTGCTTTGGAATCTTATTCCTGGTTTGCAGCAGCGACCAGTTCGTTGTAAACCGCCTCTACTTCATTCCATTCTTCTTCGTCCTCAATATTGTAAAGAACCATTTCCTCGTTCTCTTCTTCCATACGTAGAATGACGCCGTCCGCTTCCGGATTTTCGCGTTCAAGCAAAAGCGCGTAAAGCTTCTCGCCGACATCAAATGTCTCCACAAGAACCATCTCTACTTCTTTTCCTTCTTCATCCGTCAATGTCAGCACAAACTCTTCATGTTCGTGGTCGTGGTCATGATCGTGACCGCAGCCGCAAGCATCTCCGTGTTCATGTTTGTGTTCACTCATTGAAAAAACCTCACTTCGGTTAAATTATCATACTTTCGTATCGTATCACGGATAGCTTCTTCAGGTCAATTTCTGCCAAGTGCCTTAGGGCCCCTTAATTTAGGGCAGTAATCACTTTCTCCGCAACTTTCACAAAACCGTCCTCCGATTTGACTTTTACATAAAAGCCCACCGAGTATTTTCCCGCCGTTTTGAAATCATATGTGAAATCGTAGGTTCGGAACCAGAAGTTATCCTTGCGGTCCTTTACTTCCTGGGATTGGATGTCCTTGATATTGCCCGAAGGATCCTCAATCGCTACTTTCACGGAATGAATATCGTTGTTTAAGCTGTCAACCTGGCTAAAAACATTGAATTTCAGCTTCCCCTTGTTCACGTTGCCGAATACAGTATCTCCTTTAAACAGAAAAATATGCACGTTCGGCTTGATGACTTGAACTTGTCCATTCGCGGGATTCCAATCCACAGCGCCGTCAAATTCCCGAACCGGCACATACGTTTTGCCATCAATTAAATATCCGCCATCCTTCAATTCATGACCGTTCAGCCAGACACGGACACGCTCATTGACAGAATCTGCAAACAAAAGGGTGCTGCCACCCATTAAAGAGAGCACTAGCATACATGCCATCACTTTTTTCCACTTCATAATAATCATTTCCCTCCATTGGCTCATCTTGTTGTTATATGTGTATACTACATGTCAAAAAACAAGTTGCGGACAATTTTGCACTTTGTGGTAAAATTTTTTCCTCGTGCGTAACGATTGGTCCTATCACGAATTATAATGCATTTCGGCCCCGATTCGATCATATAATCCGTGTAAATCAACGTGGAATTCGTTAAAATATACATTAGCATACGGGGACTACACATCATATCATCAGGAGGTTTCATCCATTGACACTAAAATTGCAAATGCTTGGCACCGGCAGTGCGTTTGCCAAGAACTACTATAACAATAACGCACTGGTCCAAGACGGGAATTTCACACTTCTCATTGACTGCGGCATCACCGCTCCAATGGCACTTCATCAGCTGAATAAGACCTTTAACGATATGGATGCTGTGCTTATCACTCACATTCATGCTGACCATGTAGGCGGACTTGAGGAGCTGGCTTTTATTATGAAAATGAAATACAACCGTAAGCTCCCACTCTATATTGCCGAGACGCTGGTGGAACCGATATGGGAGCACACCCTCAAAGGCGGTTTATATCAACAGGGACATATCTCCTCCCTGCATGATGTATTTGACGTACACCCTCTGAAACCGGGAGTGAAGACCCATATTTCATCCGGCATCTCGGTAGAACTGATTCATACGCAGCATATTCCCGGCAAGGACAGCTATTCGCTTTATCTGAATGATCGGATTTTTTACAGTGCTGACATGGTATTCGACCCTATACTGCTCAACCAATTGGTGAATGAGCGGGATTGTGAAGTGATTCTGCATGAATGTCAGCTGCAAGGCCCTGGCGAGGTTCATACGACACTGGATGAGCTGCTTAGCCTACCACAAGAAATTCAGGAGCGCACCTATCTCATGCATTATAGCGATGAGGTCGAAGCTTTCATTGGCAAGACCGGGATCATGGAATTTGTGGAGCAGCAGCGGGTATACGAATGGTAGTTCAGTATAGATGAATAGTTTATGAGGTTTCCCGGGAACACTAATGCCGGGAGGCGATTCATATGGATAATACACAACAAGAAGTCGTAGGCGTCCGTAAAAACGGAGATGGCGACATCATCGAACTTAAGCTGGATAACGGCAGTGTCGTTGACTACAAGACAGCGCAACAAATGGCCAAGAATAAAGAGATCAAAAACCTGAACGTATTCCGTGGACGTGACGGAGACGAACATCTTCGCTCCAATGCGGATGGCGATCCAAGCAACAACCTGGACAATTTGCCAAACTTTTAAAATCATGACTAAAAAGACCTCGAGTCGATACTCGAGGTCTTTTCTTTTTAAACAGTGAGGATCATTAGCACCTTAATATGGTAAAAAGCCTACAGTTCCTTTTTCATACGAACGTGGGGAATGCCCGCATCATCAAACGGCTCGTCCGAAATGGTCTCATACCCAAGCTTGCGATAAAATGCCTCCGCTTGCACCTGTGCATCCAGTACAGAATACTGCAGCTTCAATTCACGCGCCTGCGCTTCCAATGCCATCATCAGCACACGCCCTATCCCTTTGGAGCGGAATGGCTTACGCACCGCGATTCGCTGCATTTTGGCGGAGTCTTTATTGTAATAGGTGATACGTCCGGTTGCCGCGTATTGACCTTCCGATTTGATCAGGACATGAAACGCATCGGATTCCAGACGATCGTACTCATCGATCTCCAGGTCAATCGGCACCTTCTGTTCAAGCACGAAAACATCCTTCCGGATATCCAGCGCCTGCTGCAATTGCTCTTCGGTTGATACATTTAAGATTTCTGCTGCCATTTCAACACCTCTTTATGTAGAATCAATTCTAGTGATATCGCAGATCGAGATATTATACAAAATAATCGTTTTCCTGTATAGTATAAGCTAACGTTTTCTTGAAAGGAGCATGGCCTTTATGGGCATGGGAGCCACGATATTTTGGGCTGTTATCATCTCAGTCGTCATCATCTACCCTATCTTTTGGGCGATTAAAAAAGGATATTCCCGCAAATGGGATGAGGAATAGCATCGGCCGTTTTACAGCAAACCGCCAGCCTGCAAGCCGACGGTTTGCTCTGCTCGTTGTTCGAGCAATGGATACAGACATTATTACAACTGATCTGTTACGGATTCGTTGCTGCACCCCTTTATGGTTGGAGATCACGTAATGTGTCCACCGAATCCATCGGCGGTACCGGCTCCAGTGCCCCGCTTCCCTGCTTGGAATACACATCCTGATCTACAGAACGGCCGTAAACATCGAGCATTACGGGCGCCGCTGATCCATGGAGCGGCTCCAGCTGCACCGACGTTCTCTCCGGGATACTGCAACCGCTGCCCAGTACAGTTACCCCCAGCAACGAGAGCACCAGTCCGGCTCGTTTGAAATGATGGGATTTCCCACCTGCCATACCATTCACGCTCCTCCACTGGCAAATACATGCTGTATTTAGTCTGAACCGGAATGTCATTTTTTATAACGAGAAAACCATTGACAGTCGCATTGTCTGCTGGTAATATATGAATTACCTTTTTAAATATTTCATGATCTGTTAGCTCAGCTGGGAGAGCACTATCTTGACAGGGTAGGGGTCAGTGGTTCGAGCCCACTACAGATCATAACCGTAAACCCTTGATGCCATTGGCATCAAGGGTTTTTTCTTTTTTCCTTCTTTAGATTAGCTAGCTGAATTTCACCCAAAGGGGACGAATTGGGGGGACAAAGTCGGGTTTCCCCGTCTCCAGGTACGTTGCCCGGATCCACTGATCCCGAATGTTGTGTATCTTTATCGAAGATCAACGACACCATTCCAGGCTTGACTTCCACTTATCCATACAAAAAAACCGGTACCCAGAAAGGTGCCGGAAATCATAACCTACATATTCATCTTTATTTATACCATTATCTTTAAGTACCCCAGTCCCCTTACGAAGGATCAAGACTTACTTTAACAGTTCTTCCGGCGTCTCTCCGCTGTATACAAAAACGGGACTTGCAGTATTAACTACAAAAACAGCTACCAACGTCAGAGCAGATGCGATAAACGAAAACAACCGATGTCTAATCCTATGGATCCATAACATGAGCTTGTCCTCCTTTCCAGCGTATTAAACTGATAGCCTGGACCAAAAATATGACAGCCAATGTTGGGGACTGGAGTCCAAAGTTAAATATCACGATGAAACAGCTAATCAAGCGAAGTTTTGCGTAATGCTTCCTCGATATTCGGGACTGCTTCTCAATTCGGCTGGGAGCGAACAGCATCACCAGCGACAGACTGAGAGCAGTAATTACGAGAATGCCTGCATTCGCCATATCCGCAAAAGACACCAGAGTGAATAGCGCTGTCGTGAATGCAATACAGCCTGCCCCCGTCTTAAGATGATATCCTCCGGAAAATTGCCTTAGTACCGCAAAACCCACCAAGGCTATCACAGCCTGCTTCATGTTACCTGTAAAAATAGAGATAAGCAGCGTGAAGACCACAATACACAATACGTTTAAAATGATGGTGATCGCATGTTTCAGAACAGAAACAGAGGACTTATGGTCGGGTACCTGGCGTTTGATCCCCTCCGCTATCCGCTTTGACAAGCCTTCTATGATCATAAGATTCCCGCTCCTCTGTATTGATGGCATAATACAAGAAGATTCCAAATGTTATTCCAAAGAAGAGAAGGTGCAGCCATAAACGATTAAGGTAAAATAGAATTGCAATTAATATCAACACCACGATAATCAACGTGATCAATAGAACATGTTCAAATTTAATGCGCAGCTTTTCCAGATCGTACTTAAACCCAATACCAAACCTGTACATAATCCAGGATATCAATAGTCCTGTCGCACCTGAGAGGATTTGAAGAATATAACCATTGGCATGATCGGTCTGAATGGAGTCGATCGATCCGAATATCGTTGTCAGATATGCCGTTTGAATTAACGCATAAAACATATAACCCAGAATGGTGCAGATCGCCGACCAGATAACCGGGATCTTAATAATGGCTGAAAATAAGAAAACGAAGATCAGCACGGTGATGAGAGGGGCTAGAAAATCCAATTGAAGTTCGTTGCGCATGATAAAACTTTGTAAGTTGGCAAGGATCATGACAATCAACGCCTGCCCTATGTACTCTGTCGTCTTGAATCTAAGCAATGTCATGATTAGCGAATAAATAGCCAGTGTTTCAAATGTTGAAAACAACATAAACCAAATAACTTCCATTCAAAGCTTTCCTCCCTACACCATAAGAAATGGTTAAATGTGTACTACGCCACTTCTCGATTTATCCTGATTACACTGATGGTTATAACGTCCATAAATAAACGGTATACCGACAGACCCTCAGTTTCCTATCGAGTCGTCCTAAATGATGCATGTTCTTGAGGTCAATTCCGATGGCGCCTGCCACTTCTTATATGTCTGGAAACTGTGATGGAAAATGTAAAAACATTAACGTCGTTTATGTCTCCGGTTTGGCCAAAAATTCTAAAAAAGAACAGCTTAGAACTTCGTATACACCAAAACGAATTAAATCGCTGACGTTCAATCCATATACCAAACGAAAATTAAGCACTAGTTATCAAGAATCCACGACCTTGCGAAAATGACTAAGCCAGAATAAACTCAGTTCCTACTATATTAACATCCTGACATCATCTAGGTTGATTATATAAGGCCCGGAGGGCATAACAACAGGTAATTAAATACATAAGTGGGGGAATCCATCATGGATCTATGAAGTGAAGGGTGAAATAGGAAGTTAATTTGCTATATCTCTATTATATACGAACCTACGTTCCTGCTCAACCGTTTACAATCTAAAAAATGAAAGAAAAGGCATCCATCTCGGTTGCCCTTCCCTTCCACCAACCCATTAAGAGATGGGTACCGATTCTTGTTAGCAGATACGTTTTTGTGTATGTTAATAATACACTGAAAATGCAGTATATAAGGAGAATAGGACATTGCGAATTAAGATTAGGATATGCTTAATCGTTCTATTACTAACATTCGGACCACATACAACCTACGGGGAAGACAACAGCTCGCTCAACCAAGAAACAATAAATCGATTACGGGAAACCTATAATCTGGAAGCACCCGGGCCTCCATCCATGCTATCCGGGTGGAGCGAAGGAGACTGGGGAATTAGCCTTGATCCTTCCTCTCTGCCCGATCTAATTCACATAACCCTGCACCCGGTATGGTTCTTTACCCGGCAACTGGTCCAAATTTTATCCTCTTAGCGTAACCCGCTTCATCTTCCCCTGCTCTTCCTGTCATTCCCCGATTCACTTATACAGCTTGGTCCATGCCAAACCATTCGCAACGAGCAGCATGAGGATATATGCTAACATGCCATAGGGAATCGTGCTGCTTGCATAATGCAAACCCCATAATCCGCCCACTACAATAAAGAATAGCAGCACCCACCAGCCGTCTTTCTGCTGAGCCATATTAAACGCCTGAGAGAACGGTGGAGTGCGCAGAATTGCCTTGGCTGATAAAGGAATCAACACCAAGCCGGTAAGGAATACGATGAGAACATCCGGGATAATCCGGCTTCCGAACAGAATCAGGAATATGACCGCATTCACAGTGAAGAGCGGCAGGAACATTTTGACCGCAAAAGCCTTTAACGCCCCTAGGTATAACGGATTCATGCTTGGCATCGGGGCTGCGCCAAACAGCCAGAAGGCTTTGGGCTTGCCGGAGAATTTCAGCATCATGACGACCGTTACAATCATAATGAGCATCGTGTGCAGTACATAGTACGACGATCCCTGGCTGATTTCGGCCAATGAGGAGTTGCGGATTGTGGAGACAAAAAATAAATAAGGCAGTAACACGGACAATCCGAGTGTTGGATACACTTTAAGCTTAAACTCTCTCTCATTCTTCAGCATGCTGGCAGATAATCGGAAACAAGCCTGCTCCGTGCGCGACCGGCATACCAATTTGGCCAAGAATCTGTCCAAGCGCCCGCGCTCCCGCCCTTTTCCCGCTTCGCTGTGAGCCAGCTTCTCCAGATGCTGCTCGAAAGAAGGAATATAACGGACATAAACGATCATAAGCACAATCGGTACGAGTACAGCCAGCAACGAGAGTACGGTCAGCCACCCGCTCCCCTCGCCAAACAACCACTCATACGGAGCCGCAAACCACACTGGCGGAAGCAGAATCTGCCACCAGGCCGGCGTAAATACCAAATTGAAATCAATCAGATCAAAGGAACGAATCACAAACTGATAGCCAATGGCCAGCGCGGCGGAAAGTCCAATCTGTACATAATTGATCAGATCCTTCAGTTTCTCTCCATCCCAATACTTAAGCAGCAACAGATAAACCAAGGAAGTGCTCACCAGAATGAGCATATTCATCAGAATTAACTCCAGGATATAGATCAGAAAGAACAGCACGCCATGCTTGAACAATCCCACGACCAGTGAGCCTGCTGAGAGCGCCCCGGTCAGCAGCAGCAAGTAAATTCCTGCATGAATCGATCTCGCCAACCCGACCGTACGGCCGTCGATCGGCTTGGTCATCAAAATGCTGCGGTCGCGCACATCAAGCAGCACGGAAGAGAAATCTGAAATCATGGAGCTCATGATCAAGAACATGAGGATCGCAGACAGGATGCTCATCGGCATTAAATATTCCGGATTGCTCCAGAACACAAACGGCGTCAGGACAAGCCCGATTAAGCCGTACAGCCAGAGGGAGCTGACAAACAGGTTCTTGTCCTGCTCTTCTTCTTTCTTCCTGTTGCTTGAAGATAATATGACAGGTGCACGCCTCGAATCCATCAGCAATTTGACATGGAGGATCCGGCGCAGGGTTGCATAGTCGACACCCATTCTCGAAATAATTCCCTGAAAGCGATCCAGTATCTTCAGCATTCGAAACGATGATTCCGATCCCCCCATATCAACTTCCCTCCCGAACGATCGATACGAACCGTTCCGCAATACGGGCATGGTCATGGAACCCCGTCAGCTGATTAAACACTTCTTCCAGGGACCCCTCATGGGAATGCTGTTGTAATTCTTTGAACGTTCCGTCCGCCACTACCCGGCTGTCAGCAAGCAGGATGATCCGGCTGCTGATTTTCTCAACGACGTCCATAATATGTGAGGAATAAAAAATCGTCTTGCCCTGGGCCGAGAGTTGGGCCAATACTTCCTTGACCACCATCACGCTGTTCGCATCCAGCCCGCTTAAGGGCTCATCCAGAAACAACAGATCAGGGTCATGCAGCAGGCTCGAGATCAGCAGCACCTTTTGCCGCATTCCTTTTGAAAACGTAGCGATCCGGGAATGATAGGCCTTTTCCATGTCGAAACATTCCATCAATTGCTTTGCCTTATAATCCGCTGCATCATATGTAAGTCCGTACAACTCGCCTATAAAGGTCAAATACTCGGCAGCCGTTAACTGATCGTACAATTCGGCCACCTCGGGGACATATCCGATTCTCCGTTTATAATCGATATTCCCATCGGAAATATCCTGACCGAATATGCGGACTGTCCCCGTGTACCCCTCAACCAGCCCGAGCATGATCTTGACCGTCGTGCTCTTCCCCGCTCCGTTCGGACCGATATATCCAATCATCTCGCCGCGGCGTACCTCCAAGTCGATACCGTTCAGCACATAACGATTATCATATTTCATGCGCAGGTCTTGAATCCATAACACTTCATTTTCGGACATGATATGATTCTCCATTCCCTCATTGACTTCACATACCTACCTTATTATGGAAGTAGAGGAAAATCAACCTTTTGAGGCATACTCGCTCTGCAATATCCCCATATGCACGATGTCATGCCAGTCGCCATTCCGGTACAAGCTCTGCCTGGAGCTGCCTTCGTGGACAAATCCGATTTTTTGATACAGCTTGATCGCTTTATGGTTGAAGGAAAATACTCGCAAGCTTACCCTGTGCAGATTCAGTTCCAAAAAAGCATAATCGAGCAAAAGCGTCATCGCTTCAAAGCCGTACCCTTTGCCCCAAGAAGTCTTTTCGCCAATGTCGATGATGCACTCCGCATTCCGGTTCTTGGTATCGATATGAATCAATGACATGATGCCGATCGGTCTGCCGGTATTCTTCAACAGGATCAGATAGCTCTTCGAGGAGGAAGAGCCCAGGATCACATGCTGAACGAAGTCCTTTGTTTCCTCCAGTTGATAAGCATCCAGGCAAGGACTGGTGGATTTCATCACTTCGAGATCATTACGCCAGGTATGATAAAGCTCCGCGTCATTCATCGTCATTTTTCGACATATTATTCTAGCAGAATTAAATAGCATCAAAAAGCACCCTTTCCATAATCATGTTTCTATTGATATCGGATCTAACATTGCGCTAAGAGATTGGATGAACGTTTCCAACTGCTCCGGTACGCAAGTCATCGTCGGTCCGAGTTGGAAGGTATCCAGCATGAGTCCGTTCAGAAACGAGATCATATACCGCGCTATGGCTTCCGGTTCCAATCGGGGCCGAAACTCCCCTTGCTCCTGACCTTTCCGAATGACCCGTCCCATGGCCTCAACGGTCAGTTGATATCGTTCGGTTATATAGGGATAGTCCTTCCTGGCATGAACATAAGAGGAAGACAGGAAAAATTCCGCCCTGGCCAATACAAGCGAATGGCGGATTAGCGATAGATCACGCTGCTGTTTCTGGACCCAGTCCATCAACTGATTCCATATCGGATATTGCGGATCCGGTTCAAAAAAACGGAGCGTCTCCTGGTCGTCAAAACGCAGGACCTCTATAAATACATGCTCCACATTATCAAAATACGCATACACGGCTCCGCGGGACATCCCCGCTTCATCCATAATGTCCTGCATCACGGTGCGGGTATAGCCCTTTCTGATAAAAACGCGCCTGGCCGCCCTCAATATTTCATGTTTCTTCTCCTGCTTGTATTCTTCGCTAACCCGTGGACACATGAGTCATCCCTCTCCCGCCCTTTAACATGAATATCGATTCCACTAACTTCACCTTAACATAAACGACATTAGTGTCATTTTACTTATTTTATCATAAACGACACTGGTGTCGTTTTCAAGCCGCATCCGCGATCAACACGAAAAGCCTCTTGAAGAAATCCCCTCCTCTCCTTATATTTCTCTTTGAAAACAACTTGTTCTATTTTTCCGCATATGCACATTTCCGTCAACATTCGCGAATAGCTGCATATATATGGGGGAGAACGAAAAGAGGTGATCGGACATCATTAAGGGCATCAGCCGCATACTGATCTTCACCTTACTGCTGGTTTTCTTTTTCCCCGTCGTATCCCATGGCGCTTCCGGACAGAAGCTGGACAGTAAGTACAGCAAGTACGCACAGTTTATCGTCATTGATAAATCCACCAACAAACTGACGTATTATGAAAAAGGCAAGGTCATCAAAACGTTTCCCGTCGCTACAGGCAAAAAGCCCTCCTATACGCCAGAAGGCCTGTTCAAAATTCACGAAAAAGTGAAAAACAGACCTTACTACAAGGAAGGCATCAAGGGAGGAGACCCGCGCAATCCGCTAGGGGACCGCTGGCTCGGCATTAATGTGAAAGTAAACGGCAGAGTTAGCTACGCGTACGCCATTCATGGAAACAACAACGCCAACTCGATCGGAAAATACGTGTCGGCAGGTTGTATACGGATGCATAATAAAGACGTGCGCTGGCTCTACGACAAAGTGAAAATGAATACCCCCGTCCTCATCCAAAAATAAGAGCGCTAAAAAGCCAAACACATTCATGTGTCTGGCTTTTTTTAAAATTTGGCGTTTACGATCCATACTCCGCTCCGAATTCAATAATATTGCGGTCTGGATCCAGCACGAAAATCTGGGCAAAGCCGGCAACGCTGTCGGGATTAGCCACATACTCGACATTCATTCGGTCCAGCCATTCCTTCGTCTCGCGGTAGCTTTTCACCCAGATCGAGAAATGCCCGTCCGTCGTATCGATTCCGCGCTCCCGCAGCGTATCACTGATGGGATGCTCCAGCAGATGAAGCTGCTGGTCTCCGACAGCGTACCAGACACCCTTGGAGGCAAACGGCGGCCGCGGCAGCTCCTGAAACCTCAGCACCTCCGAGTAAAACACCTTCGCTGTCTCCAAATTTCGTACGGCCAAGCTGACATGGTGCAGTCTTTCAAACTGAATCATGATTCACACCCACTCATAAACGGAATCCATCATCGTTCATATTGTCTTACAGCTTTATAATATTGCCCATCCATTTCAACCAAGAGCACCTTGTCAGCAGGCGCCCCACCCAACTGATAGATGGCCGTTCCGACAGGTAAACTGCTATCTCCATCTTCCAAGCGTACCCCCTCTGGAGCGCGATGATCCGCAACGTCCGCATGATCGATCTCGCGGCTCACTTCTCCAAGCTTGGTTCCGGCTTTAAAAGAAGGAAGCACGGCATGCTTCAATACTTTGTAAGAGTTTCCACCGTTCCATACAACAAATCCCTCGCTCCATTGCACAGGCTTACTATTTGCTGCTTTTTCCTCGGGTTGTATTTGTTCCGATGAGCCAGTTACATTAACCTCACTCTTCTCCACGACTGCTGTGGAATTCAAAGTCATCGAAACGACCATTGCAGTGACAATCATCAAAAAGTATTTCATTCCAAGACTCTCCTTCCATTGAATAAAGGTATGTAACCATCTTGTATAGGATAACTTATACATTATATTTGAATCAACCATCTAAGGGGGGAGTTAACCATGGACATCCATTCGGAGGAATATAAAATTGCCTCACTCAATGGGAATGAAGGTACCTTGAAAGCGATTGAAGATGCTGAGACCAAAATTGCCGAGCTTACTGGCAAAGATATCACCCTGATTGCTTACGAGAAAGACCAAACCCAAGAGAAGAATCAATAATCAAGCCGAGTAAAATAAAGAGCTGCCCTCCAACCGTCCACTGTGGCCTATTGAGAGCAGCTTTTTCATTTCATTATGCAAGACAGCAAAGCCCGATCCATGTAACTCGGAATCGGGCCTTGCTGGACCGGGATGTCATATTCCCAGCGGTATCTAAAAAATGCTTACTTGACCGAAACTTTAACGCCGAGTGTCACGATTTCGTGAGGTTTAACCGGCAGCGTGAAGCTTTCTTGATTATCAAAGCTTTGAACCGTACCCTCAACTTCCAGAATAGAGCTCTTATAAACGCCCCGGGAAGGTAGAGAAGATTTCAGCTTCAGTTTTGTATCCGTGCCCGCCATATTGAACCAGCGCAGCATCAGATCCCCAGTCTTCGGATTCACTTTCAGGGAAGAGAACACAAGTTCGTCATGGCTCCATTCAAGCGGTGCGGAAGTCGATGCGACGGTGCCGGCATGGACTCCGGTCTGTGCAACCGTCCATGGGATTTGGAACTGGTAAGCCTCAGCGTATGCGCCTGACTTCATGCCGTCTCCCTGATGCGGAATGACCTCCATACGTACGGTATGAATGCCGATGCACTGAGCCTCAGGTGTAGGGAAGTACCCCCAATCACCGAGCTCGCCTACGGAACGAAGCAATGTAACGGCGATGGTATTTCGGCCGTCACGCAGGACTTCATATTCATTCAAGCCTTGGTTAGCTACCGTTAACCCTGCAGTAGCCGTCGTAACGTCAACGAAAGCCTGTTGATGGGCCGTATAACTCGGGTTCTCCCATTCGGCAGCTGGTTCGTTATCCCGCGTTGCCACCTCAAACATGGAATCCACGTTGTGTGACGATGCCTGCAGATCCATTGGGAACAATGCACGCACCCGATGATCCTTCGCCTGATTATCCATCGTCGCTTCAATCTCCACGCCTTTGCCGCTGCGGTTCAGACTGACCACGGTACGAATGCGCATGGGCACCATCTCGCTCGATCTTTGCGCTTTCCGGTTTGGATAATATACAAGCTCATGCTGCTCTTCATCCAGCTTGCTGTCAGCCATAGCCGGAATGGACCAGTTATGAACGATTTCAATGGCTGCGCGGTAAGGCGTATCTTCCAGAACCGAAATTTGGGCGGTTTGGCCTTTCGTGGTCAATGCCGCTTCGCCATCCGGCTGTTTGTACATATATTCGTTACCGATATCTCCGGTATTTTCATAGACGCCCAGATCGCGGTATACTTGTCCGTTCTTTTTATCCGTCAAGCAGAAGGAACCGTCCCCCTGGATCTCAACCTTGATCAGCTCATTCTCCATCACATTGGCATTGCTGATTAAGGATTCAACCTCAGCAGGCTTCACTTCACTCTTCACCCAAGCATAAGCAGTCAATCCCATTGCAGGAATTGCGCTTGCCTCGAAGGTGAGTCTCACACGACGGCACATATACGGCTGGCGGAAACGGTCGTCCGGCAGATCGTAGCCGAACTGAAGACCCAGATCCTCAACGGTGCAAGGTACAGCTTGTCCTTGAGCGTTAACCAGCACGCGGCCGGACAAGTCGATTTCCTTCATCCGGCGGCTGGTTTCCTCCAAAGAGTAACCTTCCCGGAAATAGAGCCGTTTCGCGTCCAGCTCGATGCTGACCGTACCGCTGCGGCTCCAACCCGTCGTATTGAATACAACAAGCGGCAGCGGATCGGATCCCCATTGCTCGAAGGCGCTCGTGTCAACGGCATCTGCAATGACGCGAATACTGTCGTCCACGATATTTTCGGCCACGTGTGCGCTTTTCTCAAAGCGGGTAACCATTTCGCGGTGAACTTCGTCCACGCTGCAGCCGCAGATGCTGTCATGCGGATGATTCTGCATCAGTGTCTTCCACGCGTAGGTGAACAGATGATGCGGATACTCCTTACCCAGCAGGCTCGCGTAGGATGCAAGCGGTTCGGCCACTTTTTCGAGTAAGGTCTGGCCGCGCTGGTTCATCTGCTTCAGGTACACGCGTGCCGAAGCGGTATTAACGAGCGTTCCCCATCCATCGGTACGCTGACTGCGCAGCTCTCCTTTTACGGAGGAAAGATCCTGCGGCAGCTTCTCCCGAACGGCTGTCAGGTAATCGTCAAAATTGGAATGAATAAACTCCGTATCCGGATACAGCTTCTTCGCTGTACGGATGCCTTCCGGAAGATCGGTCTGTATCGGCTGATGGTCACACCCGTTCATATAGAGCAGCTCAGGCGTGGAAGCATACTTCTCGGCATCCGCCAGCTTGCGGTCCCAGAATGCCTTCGCTTCCGCTTCATCAACGGGAACCTCGTTACCGTTACTGTACCAGTTGGCAAACAGGATGCCCAGCACCTTGGAGCCGTCCGGACCTTCCCACATCAGCTCTGAGAATGAGGACTCATAGCCGCTGTCGGAGACGGTATTGTTAAAGCCCGTTGGCTTCACGCCCCGGCCGAAGAAGGCATTATCGATGCCGGACTGCAGCATCAACTGCGGTATTTGGCCTGTAAGTCCAAATGTATCGGGGAAATAACCGATTTTGGCAACTGTGCCGTATCGCTCGGCATCCTGGTGTCCGATCTGCATATTTCTCACGTTGGCTTCACTGCTTGTCAGGTAGGCATCCTGCAGAATGTACCATGGACCGATAATAATGCGTCCATCCGTGATCAGCTTCTCAAGCTGCTCTTTCTTCTCGGGTCTCACCTGCAAATAATCTTCGATAATAATCGTCTGGCCATCAAGGAAAAAGCTGCGGTACTCCGAGTCCTTCTCCATCGTCTCAAGCAAGCTGTCCATGAGCTCGATCAGCCGCACATGGTGCTTTTCATACGGTAAATACCACTCGCGGTCCCAGTGAGTATGCGAAATAATATGTGCTTTTCTGGATTGATCCATCGTTTGCTTAGTCCCCCTTATGTTAGCCCTTCGATACCGTGATTTCGACCTCATCCGGACGGTACACCGATAACAGGTCACCGCTCGCATCTACTGCAAACAAGACCGAACGATCCGCTTCCAGCACGAATGAATAGATGAGGCCTGTGGAAGGATCCTTTACCTCAACATTCGTGTCCCACGATTGCTCCGAGCCGAATACGAAGAGAGCTCCTTCTTCAAACGTTACCTTGCGTCCATATACGCCGGAATGGTCTCCGCCTTGATTCCAGATCAGTCCAGTGTCGGCAGCGGACAGCTCCAATGCATACCGATATAAAGCCGCAATGGTGTCGATTCGATCATTCAATTCTACGGGAAGCGGGCTCCAGAGAAGACGCCCTGCTCCAAGCTTCACATCCACGATAGAGTCGCCGGCCACATCAGCCGGTTTCGCCCCGCTGCCTGCCGGAATTTCTTTGCTCAGCTCGGCAATCTTCCGATGGCCATACGATGCAGACCATGCACGATCCCCAATGCGCAAGCTTTCTTCCCGGCGAACATTCGCCAGCTTCCGCTCGCCCAGCTCCTCGGTCATTCGATCGACCTGATGCCAATATGCATCCAGACCGATAGGACCTGTCAGAAGCAGCGTAGCTCCCGTTTCCTTCACGATATCCATCAACTCGGCAAACGCCTGGTCATCTACATTGTGCGCGCTCGGCAGAATGATGAACTTCACCGGATGGTTACGCAGCGAGCTTAAATCATATTCCCCGACAGCGCGGAACGGCACATTCAGCTCGTAAGCAAGCGCGCGCGTCGCCTTGGTCGTTGCTTCAAAGGCGAGCTTCCGGTTCGAGAAATCGTTCGAATAAGGGAAAATGACCGCGGTCTCTTCCAGCTTCCGGCCTGTAAACATATCCCGGATGCCTTCCATGAAAGCGCCGAAATCATACGACACATCCGCTTCCGGTTTCTCCGTGCCGTCAGCGCGGACAGCTCCGATATGCGATTCATTGGCATTGTCCATGTAGAAATTCGTGTTCCAGATCCAATGAATGGCTCCTGCGCCCCCTGTGGAGAAAGCGTAAGCATACTTGCGCTCCAGCAAATTCCGCAGCTCGGCTTCGCTTCGCTTCGCCCGGCCATCCGGTGTCTCCACGTACATGATGCCCGTTTCCTGAATCAGGTTCGGTTTATCCGGCGTTTTGGCAAAGATGCCGTCCCAGATCAAATAGTCGTTGAACCACCAGGAGTGGACCGTCGTATAGTCTACGGCTTCGGCATAGAAGAACGGAGATGGACGCTGTGCGCCAAGCGCCTCGTCCTGTCCAACGGTAACCATATGATCCGGGCATACTTCTTTAATATCGTCATATAATTCCTTGGCCCAGCGGTTATGCATGTCCATGGAGAACAGTGCGTAATCAAGCCATTGGGTGCCTTTTTTCCCTTGATGCATGTCTTGAACGTCAAAATTAATGACTTGAGGCTCCGGCGGAAGCACGGAGTCAAAATCCGGCAGCTGATCGGCTGTCATATTCCAGCGTTCCTGCAGACGCTCAATCGAACCATGGCGCTTTTTCAGCCAGTCGATATAAGCTTGTTTCTCGAATGGATCCTTCGCGGAACGCGGTCCGTCCGAGAATATCTGCGGCGGATCAAACATGGATGGCTCGTTAATCAGATCCCAGTCCACATTCTTCGTATTTTTATGTCTACTAATGATGGAACGTATGAAACGCTTCTGCGCTTCCACACTTCGCGGATCGAGGTAAGGATTTTGACCTTCCCAAGTCTCCGGAGTGAAGGAGAAGAACGTGAATGTCACCTGCAAATCATGCTTCTTCGCCGTTAACAGGAAGGCGTCAATCGAACGCAAAACCTCTTCGGATGCATGACCGTCCACCTGCATAATATTGCGGTATGCGGTCCAGATACCGGTACGAATCCAGTTGATGCCCGCATTACGCATCTGTGCCATATCGCGGTCCCATACATCCGTGTTCGGAAGAAACAGGAATTTACGCGCTACATCGGAGGTCATGTAAGTCATCCCGACAACAGGCAGCGGGCGGCCATCCTTGATGAAGTAATCCCGATTGCAGGTTACAGGCGTTCCCGCCTGCAAAAGCTCGGAATCTGTTCCCCAGAACCCTTGTCTCAGCCGGCGGATTTCTCCATCCGGTCCTTCAGCTTCACATACGACCCGATAGGATCCCGGCTTGATATCCAGCTTAACCGGAATACGCTGTACATGAAATTGTCCGGTCACATCCACCGTCTCGGAATGATGCCAGGATAAGGACTCATCTTGGTCGTGTTTGACGGAGATGCGGAATGTCCAGCTCTGCGGCTCTTGTACGGGTAAGCTCCGGCCAAGACGTTGTGCCTGCAGGGTCAGAATCGCGCGCTCGCCGGACTCGTAGGCCGCATAATTCGGCTTGATCCACAGCTCGGTGATGCCTTTTGCGCAGAATGCCGCCCAGCGCCGTACCTCTTCTCCTCCATCCTGTTCCCAGAAAGAGGTTGAGAGAGGCTGATTCACAAACATCCAGCGTCCGCCCAAGAAAGGTCCGCCGACGTTTTCCCACAGAACGGCAGGAGCCGCGACTTCTCTTCCCTTCGCCGTGGTCCCCTTAAGGAGCGGATAAATCCGTGTATCCATTGGCCCGGCCGATCCCATCTGATGCGGCAGGTCACTGCTTTTGGTGACATGCGGAACCAGGTTCCACGTATCGCGGACGGATAACCGCTCACGGCAACTCTCCATAAGCGGAATAACGTCACTTGCAGTCAAATGGTCGACGCGTCCGCTGTCTACTGGCAGCGCTTCATGTATGTGAAGCTGCTGGTGATATGCCGTCTGTTCGTGCTCCACCACCCAAGCGCCATCCTCCATACGGACAGGGCGTTTGAAGGGGGCACCGCCTACGCTGACAAGACCGCCGCCATTTCTCAGAAAGCCCAGGATCGCTCTCCAGGCGCTTTTCGGGAAGTAAGGCGCATGCAGATTGACAAAGCTTGCGCCCTGTCCGCCTGCAGATTCCAACGCTTCAGCCAAATCCTCAGCACGGCACACGACATCGAATGCATGCAGGGCCGCCGCGCTAGCCGGCAAACCGGCAGCTTCTGCTGCCGGAAAGGACGGATTGTAGAATACAATCAGACGCCCGCTCATAGAATCCCTGCTTTCATCGCCTGATACACCAATTGCGAGAAGAGGCTGTTGGACCAAGCAAACCAAGATCTAGTAAAGACTTTTGGATCGTCGGCATGGAAGCCTTCATGCATAAAGCCGGTATCTGCATCGGTCGCTTCCAGCAGCGCAATCATCTCCAGCTTCTCTTCGGCCGTCTGTGCCGTAATTCCCTGCATGGACAAGGCCATATGCCAGATGTAATCCGGCGGTGTATGCGGACTGCCGATTCCTTTGGCAACAGCGCCCTCGTAGTAGAAAGGATTCTCTTTGCTGAGCGCAAACCGTCTGGTGTTTTGATAGATCGGATCATCTGCAGAGCAATACCCCAGATAAGGGATGGACATGAGTCCAGGGGTTCCCGCATCATCCATCAAGCAGTGATTCCCGTAACCGTCTGTTTCATAGGCGTAGATCGGTCCAAACTCCGGATGGCGGTAGATGCCGTACAACTGAATCCCGTGATCCACGTCGGCTTCGAGTCGTTTCAGCTCATCGAGCAGCTTCATATCCCGGAATACCCATTCCGCGAATTCCTGCATTTGACGCAGGGCGACAACGGCGAACATGTTGCCCGGAATATTGTAGTGGAAGTCGCAAGCGTCATCGCTTGAACGGAAGCCGGACCAGATCATGCCCGTATAATTTACCGGCATGCCGAGCCCGTTATTGCGCAAGGAATCCGTTGGAATTCCGTTATCCCGCGTGAAACGGTAAGGCGATTTCTCGAAATGGTGCTGCTCGGTTTTAAACAGCTCGATGATCTTGATCATAGCCGACTTGAAGTTGGCGTCAAACACATCCGTAAGACCGGTTTCCTTCCAGTACAGGTAGGCCAAGCGAACGGAGAAGCACAGGGAATCAATCTCAAACTTGCGCTCCCATACCCATGGGGACATTTCGGTTTCGTCGGTTGTGTTCCAGTGCCAGTCATTCGCCGATTCATTAAAGGCGTTGGCATAAGGATCGATATGAATATATTGAAAATGGCGTTTGATCAATCCGCTTAAAATCCGCTGCAGCTGCGGATCATTCTTCGCAAACGGAATGTAATGGATCACCTGTTCTACCGAATCGCGCAGCCACATGGCCGGGATATCACCGGTAATCACAAATGTCGTGCCATCCTCCATCAGTTTGGTTGTTGTCTCCAGCGTGTTCGGGAACGTGTTCTTGAACAGCTGAAGCAGCTTTGGACGGTGCGCAAGCTTCTCTTCAGCCTCTTGCAGAACCGCCTGAATCGATTGCGGCAGCTCAAGCTCCGGCATTGGTATTTTGGGGAGTCTGAATTGTTCCATGGTTGTTCTGGCTCCTTTGATTAAGTATGATGTGTAGTCAATTTGATGGTTTTGATCTCACACGGCAAGAATTGAAGGACTAACCTTCCTTCCGCAGTATCCAGTAGTTCGAGTTCTTCTTCCAGGGCGTTGGATACATGGACGCTATCATAAGGATAAGGCCAGCTCAGTACTGCTTCGTCTCGCCCTCCCACGGATTCATACATTCGAAGGATATACCCTGAACCGTCTTCTGCTGGTTTAACGGTATCCAGGATCACATGATCGCTCTCGAACGGAATAAACGAATGAACAGCAGCCCGAGGCCCCTTGTTCGAGCTTGCTCTTACGTATGGAAGCTCATGATTGAGCTCGGCAGCTTTGCGGACGATTCCAGCGCTTCTCCAGTCTCCTTCATGCGGGTATAAGGAATATGTGAACTCATGCTCACCCAAGTCTGCCGTGACATCGGGCCACTTCGGTGCGCGCAGCAGGGACAACCGGATGGTGCTATCCTGAATGTCATACCCGTACTTGCAGTCGTTGATGAGGCTGACGCCATATCCATGCTCCGACACATCCGCGAAACGGTGGCCGCAGACTTCATATTGCGCCTGCTCCCAGCTTGTATTGCGATGAGTCGGTCTCTCGATGGTTCCGAACGGAATCTCATAAGTAGCCTTATCGGCAACGACCCCGATCGGGAAGCCGACTTTCAGCAGTTTATGTGATTCATTCCAACTGACAAACGTCTTGAAATCGATCCGCCGGTCGTGATGATAAAAAATCATGTCCTGCATGATCTCCGAGTTATGGATGCGCCAGTGGAAACGCAGCACATCCTGTACCTCACCCGCATGCACCAGCTTCTTCTCGATCAGCTCCGCCTCTCCGGCTAATTGCTCCTCGTAACGGGTATCGATATCCCATGCGTCCCACAGCGTCGGACGGTCATGGAAGAAGTGGAAGCGGTTCGCGGCTTCGCCCGGCTTGACCACTTCCCGATGAGCCTCTTTATCCCACAGGCTCGTGATTTCGCCGCGCTCATTAAAGCTGACCTTATAATGATCCGTTTCCCAGGAATTTGCGAACACTGTAGTAGAATTCTCCGCTACCGCCTGGTTTCCTGCTGGCCGCTTCAACCAAATGGTCTTGTATCCCAAAGCCGGGATGCCTTGAACATGAACATTCAAGCGGTGAGAGGTTTTACCGTTCTCTTCGGTTTGGGCATCGTATTGCAGCAGCGCTCCATCCGAATCATACGGCGCGAGGCCCTGCTCTCCTTCAATCGAAATGACCGCATCTCTGCTCCATCCAAGTCCGTTGAAGATGACATACGGAATGCCTTCCCCTTCAGTATCGGCCTGATCCGCCAATACCTGAAGTCCAAGACGGAGGCTATGATTTCCTTTTTGGAACACCTCTGCGTATTCCTTCTCGGAGGTGACGTAAGACTCCGTAATGGCAGAACCCGGGATAATATCATGAAATTGATTCAGCAAAATCAACTTCCAGCCGTCATGCAGCTCGCTCCTAATCGCCTGCCGCTGCTCGTTGTCCATCGACGAAAATGCCACCGAATTCCAGAGCTCCGCCTCGCGGTACAGAATTTCCGCCTTCCGGTTATGACGCTTGTTCCGCCCATGCGTTGTATAGGTGCCGCGATGAAGCTCAAGATACAAATCCCCGCGCCATTTCGGCAGCTTCGGCTGTGTTTCCTCGATCCCGCGGAAAAACTCGGCAGCCGTACTGTACTTGCTGGCCGGTTGCCCCACCATAAGCCCGGCACGGTCGATATATTCCAACATTTCGCGGGTTACGCCGCCTCCGCCGTCACCATGTCCATACAGCAGCATCTGCTCCGGATGAACGGCTCTTTGGCGGTATGACTGCCAGTGCTCATGAACATCTTTGGGCAGCGTGTTCTCATTCACACCGTGATTGAGATAGGATAACATTGGGGTTCCATCGATCCCGACCCAATGGAACAGGTCGTAAGGGAACACATTCGTATCGTTCCAGCCAAGTTTTGTTGTCATGAAATAACGAATGCCGCCATGCTTCAGGATCTGAGGCAGGGATGCACAGTACCCGAACGTATCCGGCAGCCACTCAATATGAGATGTCAGACCAAACTCTTCTTGATAGAAGCGCTGCCCGTACAGCATTTGGCGCATGAGGGACTCCCCGCTCGGAATGTTCAGGTCCGGTTCGACCCACATCCCGCCGACCAGCTCCCAGCGTCCTTCCTTGATTCTGGCCTTCACTCTCTCGTACAGCTCAGGATCGTGATCCTTCAGGAATTGGTACAGCAAAGGCTGGCTCTGAGCGTACTTAAATTCGGGATATTCATTCATTAGCGCATCCATGGTGGAGAAGGTCCGGCTTGTTTTTCGCACGGTTTCCCTGACCGGCCACAGCCAGGCGATGTCGATATGCGATTGGCCTACCATATGCTCGGTGCCTTCAGCATGGCCGCCAATGGCAGTAACCGCCTGTTTCAGATCATGCTCAATCCCGGTTACCTGAGCGCCATCCCGAATGGCGGCGTCATCCAGGCTGACAAAGCGGTCCATCGCCTGATACAGCGCCTCCATTAAGCGAATTCGCCGCATATCGCTATCCGGCAACAGGATAAGCGAATCGCGGATCACGGTCGCGGTGTACATCAGGCTCTGAACGGGTACGTTCACGTTGACTAGCAAGCTTTGCACCCTAGTAATCGGAGGCTGGATGACAGCCTGCTGATTCAGCGGGTCTACCGGCTCCGGAATCGGATCGTACAACTCGATCTCAAGCTTCATGTTCAAGCCGGTGCGTTTCGGATCAAGCTTGACGAAAGTATGATTGCGGTCCAAGCCCTGATAAGATACTCCGTTTATGCGCAATAATCCCTCGCCCCCGGAGTGGAATACAAGTCCGATCGCTCCATCCACCCATTGGGTGGGCAATTCAAGGTTCCTCCGAAAGAAATAGGTTGTTCCCTGCGTGCTCGGAAACCTGTTGAAGTCATGCCCCTCTGTATAAGGAGCCGTATCCTCATACACGCCCGGAACCATGTATGTGGTTCGGGTAATGTCCCACTCTCTAAGCTCCGTCGACTCGAGCCACTGCCGCTCCGACAGTTCGCGTATAAAGCGTCGAATGCGTTCCATTCCTTAACCCTCCTGTACAGTCAGATCTGCACTCAGCGTATCGTTCACATGTCTGCCAACCATCACACGGAACAAGCCAGGCTCAACCACCTGCTTGTAATCTTGACCGATATATTGAAGCTGTTCCGGTCCGACGGTAAATTCCACCTTGCACTGCTCTCCAGGCTGCAGAGAGATCTTGCGGAAGCCCTTCAGCTCACGGGCCGGTCTTGTATATTTGCTGGCGGCATCGCTCACATACAATTGTACAACCTCGGACCCTTCCCGGTCTCCACTATTTGTAACATTCACAGAGACAACGGCGGATTCGCCTGTTCCGATCACTTCTGGTGTAACTTGAATATCCGAATAACGGAACTCGGTATAGCTAAGCCCGTATCCAAACGGATAACGCGGCTGAGAATCCTCTTCGAGGTAACGCTTACCGCGCGACCGCTTGCCGTTATAGTAAACCGGAAGCTGTCCGACATGCTTCGGTATCGACATCGTCAGCTTGCCGGACGGATTCACATCGCCGAACAAAATGTCCGCTACCGCATGTCCGCCCTCCTGACCCGGATACCATGCTTCCAGGATGGCATCGGCATGCTCGTCGATCCACGGCTCCGCAATCGGCCGGCCGTTGATATACACAACGATCATCCGCTTGCCAAGCTTATGAATCTCCTGGGCCAATTCCAATTGGACGCCGGATAACTGCAGCGTCATCCGGTCGATGCCCTCGCCGCAATCCATGTCGCTTAGAGCGTCGTCCGTGACCTTCAATGCCCCTGTGCGCAAATCGATCGTGCCTTCGCCGAAATCGCGGGCACTGGAACCGCCAAGCACCATGACCACGGTATCGGCCTGATCCGCGCAAGCTAACGCGAAATCAAAACCTTCCCTGGAGTCATCCTTAATGCGACAGCCCGGTGCATACAATACACGATTCGCTTCATCACCCAGTTTTGCGCGGATTCCATCCAGTACGGTGGTCACGCTTGCAGGCGGCTGAGGAGACGTATAATCCCCAAGCTGATTGTAGCCCTGATCGGCGTTAGGTCCAATGACGGCAATCACGCCGCTTTCTTTGGATAACGGCAAGGCCTTGCTTTCATTCTTGAGCAGAACGATGCCTTCCGCAGCAAGCTGTCTGGCTAGATCCACATGATGCTGGCTGCCGATAACCTCCTCGGCTACCTGAGGATCCACGTACGGATTCTCGAATAGTCCGAGCTTGAATTTCAAGATCAATACGCGGCGCACGGCCTCATCCAATACGGCAACCTCAAGCTTGTTTAACTCGATCGCGTTCAGGAGATGCTTGCCAAACATCTCGCCTGACATCTCCATATCGATGCCGGCACGAAGTGCCTGAACAGCGGCATCCATTCCGTCTTCAGCGGTGTCATGGCCGCTGGCCAGCATATCAATGGCCCCGCAGTCGGTGATCACCATGCCGTCAAAGCCCCACTCCTCGCGAAGAATTCCGTCAAGCAGCTCCGTATTAACGGTGCACGGCACGCCGTCAATCTCGTTATAAGCCGGCATAATGGATGCTGCTCCTGCCTCCACGGCTTTCTTGAACGGCAGCATGTCCACTTCCATCAATTCACGTGTTCCCATATGCACGGGTCCCGCATTTCTCCCGCCCTCGGAACTGCCATAACCTACAAAATGCTTCAACGTCGCCGCAACACTGCTCGGGCTGTCCAATGAATCACCTTGAAGGCCTTCTACCGATGCGACCGCATATTCGCTGATTAGGTATGGATCTTCGCCGAAGCATTCCTCGGTACGGCCCCATCTTGGGTCGCGCACGACGTCTAGGACCGGGGAATAAGTGACGGCACCGCCTTGGCTGCGCGTTTCGAGCGCCACGGCACGGCACATATCCCGGTACAAATCCACGTTCCATGTGCTCCCGATGGACAGCGGCACCGGAAAGACCGTGCCGCCGATAGCCATATGCCCATGCGAGCATTCCTCCCCGATCAGGATCGGGATGCCCAGACGCGATTCCTCAATGGCGTAGCGCTGGATGTAGTTGACGGCTTCTGCTCCTTCACGCGGAGAAAGACCGGTCTCAAGTGTTACACCGGTCCATGGATCGGCGCGAAGGGTCCCGTAAAGGGATCCGACGCCGCCATTTTTCACTTGCTCTTTAAATGAATCCGTTAATGAAATCCGGCCTTCATTTACTTCATAGGTCTTCCAGCCGAACGGCTGGATCAGCTGCCCAACCTTTTCCTTCAGGTTCATCAGGCCAAGAAGATGTTCAACTCTTTCCGTAATGGGTTTACTGGAATCTTTATAAGTCATCTCATACCCTCCGGTACATGAAGAATTTATTCTTTAACCGCGCCGATGGTCAGACCTTGAATGAAATAGCGCTGGAAGAACGGATAAGCCAGAATAATCGGCCCCGTTGCCAGAACGACCATCGCCATCCGCGACGTATCCTGCGGCATGCTCTGCAGAGCGGCCATGCTAAGGGATGAATTCTGAGAGTTCTGCAGGATGAACTGCATGCTGGTCTCAATCCGCATGAGCATGGATTGCAGCGGAACCAGGTTCGGATCATCAATGTAGAGCAATGCGTTGAACCAGTCGTTCCAATATCCCAGGGTGCTGAATAACCCGATGGTTGCCAGACCCGGCAGGGATAGCGGCAATACCAGCTTGTAGAAAATTTTAAACTCGCTTGCACCGTCGATTTTACCGGATTCAATGATGGCATCCGGAACGCTGGTGCTGTAGAACGTTCGAAGAATCATAATATAGAAGGCGTTGAGCGCCAATGGCAGGATCAATGCCCAGATGGAATCTTTCAGACCGAGCAATTGCGTGGCAACGATATAAGTCGGTACCAGCCCCCCGTTAAACAGCATCGTGAAAAATGCAAAGAACGCGAAGAAATTCCGATATCTGAAACCCTTGCGAGAGATTGCATAGGCATATAACGAGATGATAAACAAACTGATCAACGTTCCCACTACCGTTACAAAGATCGTAACACCATAAGAACGAAGCAGCGTATCGCCTGTCTGGAATACGTATTTGTAAGCTTCAAGACTCCATTTCTCCGGCCAGATTTGGTAACCGTTGCGGGCCAGTGAGCCTTCATCTGTAAATGAAATGATCATGACGAACAGGAATGGAAATACACATAAGAACGAGAAAATACCGGCAATCAGGTTGAATACGACATTCCACCCGGATGAAAGCTGATGGAAATCTTTCATCTTGCTTTTAGATTTGAACACATCACATACCCCCTTCTTGGTAGATTGATCGATTAGAACAATGCATTATCCTTGTCATATTTACGAACGATATAGTTCGATACCATGACCAGAATAAATCCGACTACCGACTGGTACAGACCCGCAGCGGTACTCATTCCGATCTCGCCCGTTGTCTTCAGACCACGATATACATAGGTATCAATGACGTTCGTTACGGAATACAAGGTTCCCGAATCCCTTGGCACTTGATAGAAGAGACCAAAGTCAGCGTAGAAGATTTTACCGATCGCAAGAAGAGTCAAAATGGTCATCAGCGGTTTGAGCATCGGAAGCGTAATGGCTTTAATCTGCTGCCATTTGTTTGCTCCATCAATCATGGCCGCTTCGTACAAGGATTTGTCGATCCCCATAATCGCCGCCAGATAAACGACGCTGTTATAACCAACGGATTTCCACAAACTGATTAACGTCAGGAATATCGGCCAATACTTGGCCTCGGAATACCATTGAACCGGCTCCATGCCAAACCAGCCCAGAATCTGGTTCAACATCCCTTTATCCATGCTCAGGAAACTGAATGCGAAGTAACCTACGATAACCCAGGACAGGAAGTACGGCAGGAACATACCGGTTTGATAGACTTTCGCCAATTTCTTGTTCACGATTTCAGACAATACGATAGCCAGTGCTACGGATAGAATGAGACCTAGAATAATGAACACGAAATTATATAGAACGGTGTTGCGCGTAATGATGTAAGCATCGTTGGTACTGAACAGGAACTTAAAGTTCTGGAATCCTACCCATTCACTATTAACGATACTTGCCCAGAACCCGTCACGGCTAAAGCGGTATTCCTTAAATGCAATAATGGTCCCGAACATGGGCAAATATGAGAATAAGAGAAACCATAGGGTCCCCGGCAAAACCATGAACAGCATGGCCTTATTCGTCATAATATTTTTGAAAAACTGTCCGATCGCTCTCACGCTTACCCCTCCTCGTGATGTGCATGAAATGAACAAAAGAAGGGCGGGTGAACATCCGCCGCCCCGTCCTTGTTCATGCTGCAGCGGTACTGCTGTCCCTTAGGACAGGCAGGCCGCTTCATGCATTGTTATTACTTGCTTGCTTTCCAATCATCAATTTGGCTTTGTGCTTCAGCGATGATCTTGTCCAGACCAGCAGCTTTCAGCTTTTCATTCGCTTTTGGCAGGAACTCCTCAGGATTCACGGTACCTGTCATCAGCGGCGCCCAGAACTCTTCTTTTACGTTGTTGACTGCTGCGAGCTCTGTGGATACTTTGGTTGGATCGAAGTTGAAACCGAGAAGCGGAGCAGGCTGGCCGGACTCGTTAAACTTCTTGAACTCTTCCCATTTGTTCTCAGGATCCTCTGGATTCAAGTAAGTCAGCATGACATTACCAAGCGAAAAGGTAGGCATGTCGTAGTTTTTCGATTCTGGCAAGTTTTCCATTACGTTCTCGCTAAGCTTTTTGTAGTGCACGCCTTCGATACCGGAGTCAACCAGGTTGCGAAGATATACGTCAGTGTTCAGGAGATTCAAGAACTCCATAGCTTTCTCAGGGTATTTCGAGTTAGCAGAAATCGCTTGCATCGAACCCATTACCGACCAGTTGAAGATCGTTGCGTCGCCAGCCGGAGTGGATACAACCGGATAGCCGTAGCTTTGGCTCCACAGATTGTCTGCGAACGGCTGCGTTGCCGCACGGTCCGTGAACCAGTTGCCGGATGTCATCAAATCTTGCGTCGAAGTTGTTGTCGCTGCTTCTGGGGAAATGTATCCCGCTTTGTAGTACTTGTTCATCAATTTCAGCATGTCCATCGTTTCCGGCATTTCGAGGAAGTTCACAACTTTCAGCTCTTCCTTATCATCCAGGTAAACGGCCATTGGCATTTTTTCGATGATGTAGTCAAATGGAAGCAACGGACCGAAGTCTTTGCTGATAGCCAAAGGAACGACATTCGGTTCTTTTTCCTTAATCGTTTTCAGCAATGGCTCCAAACTTTCCATCGATTTCACGTTCGAAATATCGAGGTTGTATTTATCAAGCAGCGTTTTGTTAAAGCGCCATGCTTCTTGAGCAGGAAGCTCTTTGTTTGCCGGAATTGCATAGTTGTGACCGTCAACCTTGGAACCTTCCAGGAACGCAGGGTCAATCGCGTCTTTAATGCCTTTTCCGTGGCTTTCAATCAGCTCGTCCAATTCCATGAATGCGCCTTTACGTGCATTTTGCACATAGTCAAACGCCCATGAGCTGGTAAACAGGATATCCATCGGTTCGCCGGAAGCTGCCATAACTTGCATCTTCTGGTTGTAATCACCGAAGTCGATCATTTTCATGTCAACGGTTACACCAATCTTCTCAGCAGTGTATTTATTGATTTCTTCTTCAACCTTGTCGACATCCTTTTGAGGTGTTCCGATAGTGTACCAGATCAGCTCAACCGGTTTCTCGGCAGTTCCCCCACCGTTTCCTGCACTCTCTTCTTTGTTGCCTCCGCATGCCGACAACAGCATGGATGCAGACAATAGCAGCGTTAGCGGCAGGAGCCATTTCTTTTTCGATTTACTCATGTTTATCCTCCCTTTTGAATCCTTTGTGTCTCTACACTTATAAGGTTATCCCATGAAAGCAGTTTCACATAGGCGAAAAATTAAAGGTATTATGGTGAAAATAAAGAAAAAAACTCTGATTAAATTAATCAGAGCATTCCTCGAAAATCCCTCGGCGATACGCCGACGAATTTTTTGAACTGTTTATAGAAATAACCGGTTTCCCAATAACCTACATTTTTTGCGATATCCTGCACTTTCGTCGAAGTGTTTCGGAGCAGCTCCTTCGCTCGTTCAATCCGGTATCGGTTTATATACTCCGTAAAGTTCTCTCCTGTCTCTTTATGGAACAGGTGCCCCAGGTAGACCGGATGAATATGATATTGGGCGCCTAACACCTTCAGTGACAAATCCTCGTTATAATGATGCTGGATATGATGCAGAATCTGCTGGATGACAGGGCTCTTCACGTCATTGTTGAGCGAATCGACCAGCCCGCCAACCCCTTCCTTCACGGCCGTAATCAGATCGTCGATCGATACGGAATCCATAATATCGGTCATTGTATTTTTCACAAAATCAGGGGCTGCCGTGTATTGGATATCGTTCAGCTCCAGCTTCAGGCGAATGACCATCTCGACCGCGATGCTCTTGAGTGTCGTCGGGATCATCCCCTGCGTATGACGAAGCCGATCAAAATCACTGTCAATCAAATCAAACAGCACCTGCTTGTCCCTTCCGGCGATGCCTTTGGCATATTCGGGCCACTG
Source organism: Paenibacillus sp. QJM3NY_38 (assembly GCF_056173265.1). Lineage (NCBI taxonomy): Bacteria > Bacillati > Bacillota > Bacilli > Caryophanales > Paenibacillaceae > Paenibacillus > Paenibacillus sp. QJM3NY_38. The sequence goes on along the minus strand of NZ_CM149665.1, from coordinate 2,199,681 downwards.
TACGGAATAGGATTCCGCCGCTTCTCCCTTCTTGGCTTGAACATCCACATAATCCACGTAGGAGGGCTGCTCCAGAACGAGATAGTATTCCTGTGCCTCCTTGGCGTGAAGATAACTGTCCTTATAATTACCGCCGAGGCTTTCCACGCTGCCAAGCGAGATGGACAACTCTTCTTCATAGCAATACTCGCGCACCTGCTGCAGGAGCCGGATAGCTCTCGCTTTTTCCGTGTCCGGGTCTTTCATCATAAAAATCACCACATGATCGCCGTCGTTGTCCCGGAAATACAGAACACCCGGCTCCTGATCCATTAATTGATACAGACAGCTCTCCAGCGGCGTGAAATCCGCTCTCAGGATAGACGCCATGACGTAAGGCAAATTCAGATTCAGCCCCAGAAGGGTCGCCCGTTCTTCCAGCTCCTCCGGCTCAATCCGGTCCGTGATCCAGCGATACAGGATATTGCTTCGCAATATGTTAATGTCGTATTCGTCCAGTCTCATTTCCCTTCTGGATTTGTTCATTTTATCCGTTGTGCTGGCAATCGTTTCCTCCAGTTCCTTCAGATTGATCGGCTTGAGCAAATAATTCTCGATCCCCAGACGCATGCCTTCCTTCAAATAAGCAAAATCGTCGAAACCGCTCAGGATGATCACCTTCAGATTACGGTTTAATTTACGCGCGCCTTCAATCAATTCAAGTCCCGTCATGACAGGCATCGATATATCCGTAATGAGAATATCAACCGGAATGACCGCCATCTTCTCCAGTGCCTTGCGCCCATTCTCCGCATGACCGACCACCTCGATGCCATACTTCGACCAATCCACGACGTCATATAATCCCTCTATAATGAACGGCTCATCGTCCACGATAAACACTTTATACATCGTTATTCAGCTTCCCTTCTGCCACCGGAAATTTGACTGTCACCGTCGTACCGTTACCCGGCTCACTCTGGATGTCCATTCCGTACGAACTTCCAAACGTCAGCTTTAACCGCTCATTCACACTCCGCAGACCAAACGACTCTTCACTCGACTCGGCCATCTCCAGCCGGGATTTGATCTCCTCAAGCTGCTCCGGCTCGATCCCTTTCCCGTTATCCTTGATCTCGATCACGACATCCCCATCCTGCTGCGTCGCGTTTATCGTCAGCCAGTTATCATCCTGGTCGCTGCGCAGCCCATGAACGATGTAATTCTCAATCAGCGGCTGCAGTGACATTTTCATCATCGGCACATGCTTGATTTGTTCCTCACAGTGCATTTTGTAAATATACTTGTCCTTATAGCGAATGCGAAACAGTTCCAGATAGAGCCTGCACGCCTCCAGCTCATCCTTCAGCGTATAGTGGGACTTGTGCTGAACGATATTCTTGAACAGCATCGATAAGCTGTAGATCATATCGCCAACATCCTGCGCCCCTTGCGAGAGAGCCCTCATTCGAATCACTTCGAGCGTATTATAAAGAAAATGCGGATTAATTCTGGCTTGCAATGCAGACAGCTCCGCGTTCTTTTGGTTGATTTCCGCCTTATATACCTTGTCGATATACCGGGAAAGCTCGTCCAGCATTTCATTAAAGCTGCCCGCAATTTGCCCCAGCTGATCATCCTTGGTATCCTGCATCCGGGCCACGAACTCTCCCTTCTCAACCTTGCGCATAAAACGGATAATGTTATCTGTCCGCTTGGAGTAATTCACGATCATCAGCGAAGGAATGGACACAGCAATCACGATGCACAGCAGGGCGGCAATCATGATGGTGCTCTGCACGCCATGGAAAGATTCAGCGATCTCACGTTTAGGCGTAATGCCAACCACCGTATAACCTGCCTGATTGTGCGCTGCCGTTGTAATATACGATTCTTCATCGAGGTTCACGGTTTCCTTGGAATTCAGCAGCCGGTCTGCATACGGATATTTCTCGCCGTAATATTTGCCTGAGGAATCAAACATCACGCGGCCGTCGCCGGATAAAACCATTACGGATCCCTTCAATGGATCTTTGCCACTGTTCAGGACGGCATCCAGTGCTTCCGTTCGATATAAAATAACCAGCTGCCCCAGATTCTTGTAGGTGGTCATATCATTAATCGGGCTCCGGATCGAGAATAACGGTAAGGTCACGTCTCCGGCCAGCTTACGCACCCACAGATTCGGCAATGTGACACTCTGGCTTTCGAGGGCCATCACGTCGGGGATGTAAGAATGCGTCGCATTCGCCTGATAGAGCCTTGTCATGCTGCCCTGCTTGTAAACATACACATACTGCTTCTCGGCACTGTACAGCATAATATTCTCGATATCCGGATCATCGTCCAGCCTCTGCTTAAAGTAAGCGACCACGCTGTCTGAATTGGACTGCCCTCCGCCCGCAATCCGGTTCATTCGCTTCGCCATGTACTCATTAAACGAGTTCATAAGGAAATAGGAAGTGTCAATGCCTAGAGAGGTGTTGCGATACAGCTCATTCACATAGGACTGCGCATTCACATATTTTTGATTCACATGCCGTTCCACCCGCTCAACCGCGCTTCGCTGAATGTCCAATTCACTGCGAACGGCCGATTGAAACAAGAAATAATACATGAGAAAAGATAAAGTGACAATGGTAACCACCGCAATCAGGGAGATTAACAGCAGCATCTTGGTAAACATATTATTTTTGATATATTTTTGATAAAACCTAGCAGGAGACATCGGTTTCCCCTTCCTGATGCAAACGTTGTTACTGCGCAACATATTAAATATAACATCGGCAGACCGTCACCATTGGATGAAATTTCTACCAAGTTATGAAGGTGTAATTTGCCTATTTTAGGTCATTTTAGGGGCCAGTGTTCCCCCTGGTTCATAGCATGAATCAGGAAGGAGAGGGTTTACAATGCCCCAATACCGAATTATTGTCGATTTATCCGATTATCAGCTGCACCTGCTGGACGGCAACATCGTGGTACGTACATTCCCGGTTGCCATCGGCAAAATGGCTACACAGACGCCGCCAGGCAATTACACCATCATCAACAAGCAGCCAAATCCCGGGGGACCGTTCGGAGCCTATTGGTTAGGGTTGTCCAAACCCCATTACGGCATCCATGGCACGAACGACCCTTCATCCATCGGGCGCTCCGTTTCCCTTGGATGTATTCGGATGTACAACGAGGATGTGACGGAGCTGGCTTCCCTCGTGCCCATCCATACCCGGGTCACCATACGAAACTGATAACATAAACTGGTGATTTCAAATCCCTCCAAATTGGTTAAATACAAATGTTACATAGTACCTATGTATTTACTAATCGTTGTATGGAGGGATTGCCCATGATGCAGAGCAAATATTTCAGGACATGCTTTGGCATAATCGCACTGCTCTTGATCATTTATCTCGGTTCCGAAATCAGCTTTTTGTTCCGGCCAATCGTCTCCATGTTCAATATGCTGATCGTTCCCGTCGCGATGGCCGGCTTCTTCTATTATCTGCTCAGGCCGATCGTGGACTACCTGGAGCGGCGGAAAATCAAACGATCCATTGGCGTTCTGATGCTGTATTTCGTGTTTGCCGGTCTCTGCGCCATCTTCGGCATTGTGGTGTGGCCGACACTGCGCGAACAGATCGAAAATTTTATCAGCAATACTCCCTTTCTGGTAGAGGGCGTGCAGGAACAGATTGACCAGCTGCAGCAGAATCAATTCTGGTCACGCTATATACCGACGGAATCCGAGCTGTCCACCTCACTGACGGAGTATATGAATCGGATCATTACCTGGATCAGCAACTCCATCAACAACCTGATTACCGTTGTATCGAGCGTTGTCGTTATTATTGCTACGATTCCGATCATTCTGTACTACATGCTGAAGGAAGGCGGCAAGCTTCCGCCCAGGCTGCTCAGTGTCCTGCCAAGACGATACCGCCGCGATGGCCAGGAGGTGCTGGGTGAGATCGATACGGCACTCAGCAATTTTATTATCGGCAAAGTGATCCTGAATCTTATACTTAGCATTATGATTTATATCGGATTTCTGATCATCGGGCTGCCCTATTCTTTGCTCTTGACGGTCATTTCCTTTTTCTTGAATTTCATCCCGTATATCGGAGCGCTGCTGGCGACCATTCCTGCCGTCATTATCGGATTTATCGAATCTCCTTCCATTGCGATATGGTCCGTTGTCGTTATTGTCATCGCACAGCAGATCCAAGATAATATTCTGACACCGGTCATCTACGGGAAACAGCTTGATATTCACCCGTTGACCACGATTGCCCTCATCCTTGTAGGCGGCGATTTCTTCGGTCTGCTGGGCATCCTGCTCGCCATTCCGGCTTACATGATCATCAAAATAATCGTGATACGGATTTACGAACTGTTCCTTGCCGAAAAAGTAGAAGACGCATAATGAACTCGGATGACTGGAGATACACTTTTCCATTTGCACAAAAAAAGACGTCCCCGCCAACTTCACGATGGCTGCTGGGGACATCCTTTATTTAAAGAATCACGCATTGCCGCGCAGGGATCGAACCACAAAATAATGCTCGTCCTTGCGCAATATCATGCCATTTGACAGGGTAACGGTATCCTCATCGTGAGAAGTCAGGATGGCCTGTGGTGACACCAGTCGATTGCCCCTCCATATCATGACGGAAGATCCAAAATAGACGGCGTTATCGAATTGAATGGTATGGTTCACGACATAACCGATGGAGTTCAAGGCCGGGTATGCGTTTCTCGGCATAATTCTATGAATGGCACGAAACGGTATAACAAGCTCACCCGGGCCAAGAATCACTTTTTCCTGAACGGGGTCCCATCCTTTCAACACACCTTCAACCGTGCTTTTTGCCCCGTCTAAACGCTGAATGACAACATGACGACCAATCCAATGTTTCATGAAGGTCACCTCTCGCGGATTATTCATCTCCATCGCCCGGCGTGCTCGGGATGTCCCAATTCACCGGATCCATACCCTTTTGCATTAAAAAAGCATTAGATGCTGAAAATGGACGACTACCGAAGAATCCTTTATGCGCTGCAAACGGACTCGGATGACTGGACTCAAGCACCTTATGCCGGCTTCGGTCTATGAAGGAACCTTTCTTCTGTGCGTAACTTCCCCAAAATATAAAAACCATTGGCTGATCGCGTTCATTCAGTTTCGTAATGACCGTATCGGTGAATTTCTCCCACCCGATCCCTTTGTGTGAGTTCGGCTCGCCCTCGCGAACCGTAAGCACTGCGTTAAGCAGCAGTACCCCCTGATCCGCCCACGATTGCAAGGAACCGTGATTGGGAATCGAGATTCCCAGATCCGAAGCAAGCTCCTTATGTATATTTCGTAAAGATGGAGGAATCGTAACCCCGGGCGAGACGGAAAAGCTCAGCCCCTGCGCCTGCCCACGACCGTGATATGGGTCTTGTCCCAAAATAACGACTTTCGTCGATTGGTACGATGTTTGCTGAAGAGCCCGAAATATATCTTCCTTGGGGGGATACACCGTGCAGTGCCGGTATTCCTCGTCCACCCGTTCCATCAACGCTTGAAAATAAGGCTTATCCATTTCTCCCTGCAGAATAAGGTCCCAATCATTGTTAAACATCCGCATGTCTCCTCTCTCCTCCTCACACAGGCCAGCATGGAATCATAAAAGAATGCGATTTCTATAATCGGAACACCAACTTCTTCCGTTCAATTTGAATCAAATAACAACACGCATCATGAGTTGACCTTGTGTCGATTTAAAAAATAAGCCGGCACCCATACGGGGGCCGACTTATTTTGCATCTTACCAGACGCTGTTATAATGCCGAGGACGGGGGTCGAACCCGTACGGTAGTCACCTACCGCAGGATTTTAAGTCCTGTGCGTCTGCCAATTCCGCCACCCCGGCATATTTATCCGCGCATGTTCCTAGCGTCGTTCACGTTCACTTACATAACCGAAGGTACGCGTGGAATTCGCAATATTTTGCGATCTCATTCCGATATCTAGGTGTGCACATTTCGTCTTAGCGACAAAATTGATAATACCATGTCCAACCATATGATGTCAATATATGAAACTCATAATTTTTCGCATCACCCTATCCAAAGCCTCATTCTCGATAGCTTCAAGCCTTCGCTCTAACTCATCCGTTCGAATCCTTCCGTTTTCCGTAAAGAATAATTTTACCGTAATCACCAAATGATAAATATGCTTGCACTGTCATGTCATATGCGAAGACTAGAACAACAGAGAAAAGGAAACCGCTCACCATGAAAAAACTCTCAACCGTCATATGGATCGCTCTCTCCATCTCCCTTTGCCATCAACATGTTGTCAACGCCAACCATGCGCCATCCGCTTCCAAGGGCAGGGGTTATTATGAGGAACGAGGCGAAATAGTATGGGAAGTCCCCACTCACAATAAAGTAATTGCTCTTACCTTTGACGATGGACCGGACGCGCAGAACACCGTTCAAATTCTGGATCTGCTAAAGCAATATGACGCAAAAGCCACCTTCTTCGTTGTTGGCAGCCGGGTGGAGAAGCACCCCGAGATCGTAGCGCGGGAACTGCAAGAAGGACATGAAATCGGCAATCACTCTTACTCCCATCCTCCTTTTCACAATATTAATGTCAGCAAGTTAACAAGTGAGTTAAACCAGACGCAAGATGCGATCTTTCAGGCAACCGGCATTCGAACCGTCCTGTTTCGTCCACCGGGAGGCAGCTATAATGAAGCAATTGTCCGCACGAGCAAGGATTTCGGTATGCTGACCGTATTATGGTCATGGCATCAGGATACACTCGACTGGCGAAAGCCCGGCGTTAACCGGATTGTTAAAAAAGTGCTGGATAATGCCCATAATGGAGACATCGTACTGATGCACGACTTTGTGCCAAGCAGTACACAGACGGTAGAGGCTCTCAAAGTGATTTTACCGGAGCTGCAAAAGAGAGGCTACGAGTTTGTGACCGTTTCGGAGCTGCTCTCCTATCACGAGAAAACGCGTAAGTTCATTGAAGTAAACCATTAATCGAATGGATGACCTACAACGTTCTAGAATAACCGCTGCCTTCTGATGGTAACGGTTATTTTTTCAAAGTCGGTTGGATCGGAAAAACACAGAGTCTAATTTCCTCTTGAATATATCAATTCCATTTGATAAGATACAGAACGAACGTTCAGTATACAAAGTTCGAATAGCTTTCAAGGGTTATAAGGGGGTGCATGCGTGAATAAAAAACAACAACAAACCGAAGATACCAAGCGACGAATAGCCGAAGCCGCCAAGGCTCTTTTTATGCAGAAGGGTTACAAATCAACGTCAATAGAGGAAATCGTTGAAGCCACGGGCAGCAGCAAAGGGAATATCTATTATCATTTCAAGAGCAAGGAAGGGCTGTTTCTGTATCTGGTTGAGGAATGGGACCTCGAGTGGGAACAGAAATGGAACAGCAAAGAGCAGCATTACACCACCACCGTTGACAAGCTGTATGGAATAGCCGATCAATTGGTGTTTGATGATCTGAACCACCCCTTCTCTAAGGCGCTTGATGAATTTATAAACAGCAATGGAGATGTTAGCGAAGAAGTAGAACAAAGAGTCGTCCGGATTATTAGGAGCCATTTGGAATTCAATCAGAAATTGCTGCAGCAAGGGATGGATCGCGGGGAGTTTGAGAATCATAATGTGGAGCAACTGTCCGTTATCTTTGAGAGCCTCATTGTTGGCTTAAGCCAGATGTCGCGTATAACGAAGGTGGAAAATGCGCTTGCCCTTTATCATGCCGCCATCAAAGTATTTCTGCATGGCATTGAAAAGAAATCATAAAAAATAAATACTTTTTTTCATACACTATCACAAACCGAACGTTCAGTATATAAGTAACCGAATTACAAACATTTTCATTATGTCTTTATTAAATCGTCTTTTATTTTTGGAGGAATCATCATGTCATTACTCATGCGAAACAATGGAGCCATTCTGCTCCTCATGTTCAATATATTTCTAGTCTTCACCGGGATCGGGCTTGTCATACCTATTATGCCAACCTATATGACGGAACTGCATATCAGCGGCAGCACGGTAGGTATGCTCGTTGCCGCATTTTCATTAACACAGCTGTTATTCTCCCCACTTGCGGGAAGATTGTCCGACACCATGGGTCGTAAAAAAATCATCATCACCGGCATGATGGTTTTCGCCGTATCGGAATGGTTGTTCGGAGCTGCCAGCACACCGCCGCTCCTGTTTGCCTCAAGAATGCTGGGCGGTATCGGCGCTGCACTCATTATGCCCGCTGTTATGGCCTACACGGCTGACGTGACTTCGAATGAGGAACGCGCCAGAGGCATGGGGTTCATTAATGCTGCGATTACGACAGGCTTCATCATCGGACCGGGCATCGGAGGATTTATCGCCGAGTTTGGCATTCGCGTTCCTTTCTACGCCGCGGCCGTTGCGGGAGGTATTGCCGCGCTGGTAACGCTGCTGCTGCTTCCGGAATCATCCGCCAAGCAGGAAGCACCTACCGTGCTGGGACGGAAGAAGGAGAGCCTGGCCGTTCAGCTGGTGCGTTCTTTCAAGGAACCTTACTTCCTAAGTTTGATCATTGTATTTGTGCTCTCGTTCGGGCTTGCCAATTACGAAACGGTGTTCGGCCTGTTTGTGGATCATAAATTCGGGTTCACCCCTAAAGATATTGCCATGATCATCACGTTTGGATCGATTGCGGGTGCCGTCGTCCAAGCGACGATATTCGGTTGGATCCTCAACCGCTTTGGTGAGAAAAGAGTCATTACGCTCAGTTTGCTTACCGCGGGAATCTGTATTCTGTTAACCCTGTTCGTGCATAAATACTGGCTCATATTCCTTGTAACCTTCTTGGTATTCCTGTCGATCGACATCTTGCGTCCCGCTATCGGTACGCAAATGTCTAAGCTGGCGAAGGATCAGCAAGGCTACGTGGCCGGCCTGAACTCGGCATACACCAGTCTGGGAAATATTGCGGGGCCGCTGGTGGCAGGATATCTGTTTGATTTGGACATCAACTTTCCTTATATCTCCGCGTCCATCGTTCTCATCCTCTGCTTCTTCCTGGCCATGCGTGCAGGCAGAGCCTGGACCGCTACAGAGGCCGTCATGAATGAACGGTGACGAAAGGTAACGACTTCCTGACCGTTTACAGCTAATCATTGAACAAGACCCCGCCGGAAGCTTCTGGCGGGGTCCTGTTTTTGATTATGTATTTTTTAATAGGCCACCAGGACAATCATCGCCAATAAAGCCACCAGGGCAAACAATAGAGACCATCCCAATTCAAACCGTCTTTTTTCTTTATATGCCTTGAAAGCCTTCCTTGATTCAAATACAAATACGATCACCAAGAAGGCTAGCAACACCGGAAGTCCCCAGGACTGATTTAATACCCACTCTGACACCTTCATCCCCCACCCTATATGCTAAAATGAGCTGCATCCACAGCAGCAGCCGTATAAATAAGTGTGTCCCCCTACGACTCCATTAAAATGTACCGTAAGTCGCCCCCGATTACAAATCTCGCTTGGTCGAATCATCAATCTCCCGGAGATTTTGTCTATCACAAAGAAAACGGTGCATATATAAGAACAATTGATATGATGGACAACGAGAACATGAGGACCATGCACGGGGAGCTTTTAGAGAAGCACCCGTCTGTAGAAATAAGGGTGTGGTAGTCCTGGATCTTGTTCCATTGGGTGTTGAATATTTGGTATAATCCTTCCGAGGTGAAAATGATGAACGGAAAGAAGTTTGTTATTATCATGGTTCTTATTTTGCTGATAATTGGCGCTTGTTCTTTAGTCCTAGCGCAAGTCTTGAATTCAATCGGGCGCCCAGATTTATAGAAATCTGATAGACTGGAAAATAATACATTGAAAGGGCGGAATCATTGAGGATATTTTTGATTATATTGGTCTTACGGCCCCACTATAAACCAGAACGCCAAAAAGAACCCCCTCTGCCTAAAGCCAGCAGGGTTCTTTCCCACGTTAACTCTCATAAGTAAGTGAAGACAAGTAAAGTTCAACAGGGAGAAGCATCACTCAATTCGAGTATAGCCTCTAAATGATGATTTATACATTTTTCAAAACAGCAAAATTTTCATCTAGTCACGCTGACCAGATAATCTTATTGGCTTTTTAGGATCAAGTTGGCGCCATATGGGTTTATCAGCATTTCCATCTGTAAAGATATAATCTGTATTTGGATCATCTGCAAACCTAACATAAACGGGATATGTAGGCATTTTACTAAGTTTTGCTTTAATACTGATAATGTCTGAATCAGAGTATCCCTCAACATTAATAAGATGATTTCTCAAACTTCTTTCGAGAGAATTGTATTTCACTTGAAGGTAAGTATAAAAAACACCGACAATAATCAGCACAAGTAACAGAAAAACAATCAAAATCTTTTTCTGTTTCATAAATAGATAGTCCCTCCAATCTAGTTGATAATGGTCCTGTATGTTTTTAATACAGATAGTCGCTCTCTTGTAACGGGTGAGGACAAACTTTTGAATATTTGAATCCGACAATCCGGGGGCGGTTGAATTTTGAAAATGGACAACGTCAGGGATGTTTCGGACGATATTTAATAAAATATAAAGACAGTTGTTCTACTGCTTGAAGTTTAATTGTCTTAAATAAGAGGTGACTACTGATGAAAAAAGCAATACTTCGATGGGTTATTGTTCTTTCGGCTTTATACTGTATGGGGCATATCTTATTTGATTTCAAAGAAACACATTTAATGCGGATTTTTACTGGTGCAGTTGAAATATCTTTCTTTGGGAGCATTCTTCTCTATATAAATTTGAAAACGAAAGAGGGAAAAAGCAATCATTCAACGGCGCCAAAGAAATGACCCTTATATGTGCTATTCTTGGATTTGGAGATAGAGCAGGGATCAACTCATCAATAAGTTCATTCAAAGAAGGTGTTCTAACAGAGGAATCTTCCTCCGCAGCAAAATGAGCTCTCGTGGATGTTTTTAATATCTGTTTTATTGAATTATACTGATCGGTGTCTATTTCTTTAAGATGCGTAAATCACGCTACACAACAAAAGAGGTGAGCCTTTGAAGCTTATTTCAAAATTGTATTCAGAATATTGACATTTGCTGATCTCCGAGGAATACGTTGAGTTCTTCCCTTTGGTTGTTACTTAGGAACACCAAATTTCGGTAACGCTGCTTTAAGTGGAAACGTCATTTTAATCTCTGGATCCTGTGGATAAATAGCTGCCGTTAGCAAATCAAAGTTTCCTACTTCTTCACCATCGTTTTTGTCGGAACTAAACAGCCCTATAAACAGCAAAAAACCCTTGCATCGCAAGGGTTTTCGATAAAGTGGGCCCTGAGGGACTCGAACCCCCGACCAGTCGGTTATGAGCCGACCGCTCTAACCAACTGAGCTAAGGGCCCTGAACATACATGTGCACATAAACATAAGGACGTCATACATACATCGTTTAAAAATTGGTTGCGGGGGCAGGATTTGAACCTGCGGCCTTCGGGTTATGAGCCCGACGAGCTACCGAACTGCTCCACCCCGCGTCAATGCTGTATCAAACAGCGACAAGAATAAATATACACCATAACCCTACATCAAGTCAAGTACTGTTTTAATGGAATTTCCTCAAGGCATAAACCGCACGCCATAACGGCCCTTTTTGGAACGGTAAACCTCCACCATCCGCGGATCATGATACCCGAACAGCCAGCCATCCTGCTCCAAACGTTTCGCAAAGCACCCTGCCTGAAATTTGCTTGTATACAGCTTTCCATAATATACCCAATTCATCCTATGCGACTCCTTACCCGAATGATAATGTAATGCTGTCATATTATGTCCATTCTTCCACAAAAAAAACACAGATCAATAAACTTCTTCACGATCTCCCCATAAAAAAACAATCAGCCATACCCTTACCACATCGTGATACGGATACAATTGATTGTCACCTTAGGTAAACCGCGCCTATTGGCCGTCAGCCTCCGCAAATCGGGCGGCAATGCTCATAAGCTCCTGCTCCATCGAATTCATCATCTGGATGAAATTCATCAGCTGCGCCTTCGTCTCCTCGGCCTCCGTACGAAACCGCTGCTGGGAAACGCCCTCCCATTCGGCATTCAACGTTTCAATGACCTGGGACAATCGGGCGACCAATTCTCCGCCGTAGTCACTCCCGCTACGAATGTCTGCCGCAGCCCGGCGCAGCTCCTCGGGGGATACCTCTATGCGTCCTGACATGGATCTACCTCACTCCTCCCTTTATAGATATCTTCTCGTTTGTTATGTAGGCTTCGTCTCAGCCAGTACGGCCTGAAACTGTTCTTCCTCTTCGTCCTGGTAACCGGTAAATATAATCTCCTGAATATCCTCATGGTTAAAGACGTAGGCAAACTCCGGGCTGACATAACCTTCCGGATATGGACAAGCCAAATAGTCGAACATCTGCGGCTGATCAAGCGCCAGAATTTGCTTTCGACCATAGATCACGAGCTTCTTCTCGCCTTCTTTCAAAATGACAATCGATCCGTTCGGCAGCAGCTGCTGCGTCATAACTACCCTCTCCTTTTCTTGCTCTTCCGGTGCGGTGCCGCCGGCGTACGGCCCTGATTCATTTTATTCAGAAACGCGGCGTTCCGCTGCTTCTTCGGCAATCCCAATACGGGATAATGAGCTTTTAGCTTATCCATGTTGTTCTGGATGAACATATACCGATGAATGAAAACAACGGCCATGTACAGACCGAGAATCAACAACACGGAAAAAGCCGCCATGCCCATTACAAATCCTCCGAAATCGCCGGTTACCGCCACCACGACGTAATAAGCCGTATAACCTATAGCCGCAAACAGTAAGGCCGCTTTGCCCGCTTTACCGACGCTGCCATTGCGCTCCATAGACTGGTAGGTCCCTTGCTGCAGCGCTCTAAAATGCAGCACATAAAACACAAGGAGAAGCAGAAGCATCACCGCTACCGAGCTAAGCCCATATAGAATCGATTCAACTCCGGCCATGTCATACATCATTTTGAGGATAGCGATCTGACAAGTGACCGCCAGAGCCAGTCCGTATATTCCCAAATACAGCACAAAACCAACCTCAGACCGGTACGGATTTGCACTCAGGCCAATTCCCCATAGCAGCATAACCACCCACACCGCCGCAGCCACATACATATATACCGACATCATCGGCGCTGCCAGCGTGACCAGCGCAGGGATCAGCATAATGAATAAAAAACATACGATGCCGCCCCGTATCTGCTCGGCGGGGATCAGCCGGAAATGAAACTGTTCTTCCTCTGAAATCTTTGCGCTCATCAATGACACTCCCTTTATTTGAACCATCCGGCAATCGTTGAACCTATCTTCTCCGCCCCCATTTTCAATCCTTCGGTTACGGTATCTTTCTTCCCGTCCCCGTCAAAATCCGTAAACTTGATGCCGTCCATAACATAGGAAGCACCCACCGATACGCCGAAGCCGATGGCCGCACCCGCAAGGGTGCCAATCGGACCGCCCACTGCTGTCCCGATCAGCGCGCCTGCCTTAGCGCCAGCCGCAGCGGATGCCACGACGGTACCCACACCGACACCCACATCAACCACAGCATCTCCGGCTATTTTTGTCCCGCTCTTGTTCTCGTTGATATTCGTCACCAGATTTCCCACCGTTTGCATGGCGATGCCTGCATAACCAAGCTTACCGCCCTTCCAGCTTAGCGAGTCTTTTACAGCCGCGCCGGGTAGGACGTATTTCGGGATTCGGGGGTGATTCCGCCAGTTGTATTCGGCATAGGATTTTTTGCGGATATTGGCCAGCATCCCGTTCGTCACGTTAGCTCGCATATTGCCGCGCTTGTCTTTCTCAAGCCACACGCCAAAGCCGTTCCGGTACATATCCCAGTATTTATACATCGTACCCGATGCCGTTGCCGTTCCGAACAATACCCCTGCGGCCGCTAGCGGATTACTCTTCCATTGATCCGCCGTTCCGCCAAAAGGCGCTAGAGCATTGAATTCAACCCCCGCTGCCGTCACGGGCGGTTGCGTGCTCTTGTTTCCGTTCTGTGCCAGACTCGCCTGAAGCAGCAGATGCGGACTGACCTGGGCCACCGATTGTTTGCCGAAGTTGAGATTGCTGCCGAGCGATTGATCCGTCTGCGAAAAATCACCCGCCTTTTTCACCAGCTGCCCTCGATTTTGTTCCAGACGGCTAACCACCGACTGGCAAGCGGCCCTGCATTGGGCCAGGCGCTGTTCAACCTGGGCACGATGACGCGACTCCCAGGACATGCTCTGGATACGCTGCTGCATGCGCTCCTGAAGCTGCTGGACTTCCCGTGCAATATCAGATACCGCTGCTCCTTGCTGGTTCAGCATGTCAGGTACCACACGTATTTTAGTCATATCTAACAATCCTCCATATCGTTGATCGAGAAGGTAATAACTTGAGAGTACAGGATCATGATGCAGCCCTTTCTCACTTAATGCGCTCAATGACCGCGCCAAGCTCCCTAATAACTTCCGTTACAGTAGCGCCCCAAATTTGATCCTGTTCGCCTTCATTGCGAATCAGCCAATTGGAATGCTGTCCTCTCAACAATTCGATTCCCTCTATTCTGCAGTTCAGATCCGGGCAATAGTACGCTGTGAAGGTTGCATATCTCTCCGGATGGCTGACGCTATCGGCCAAGGCGGAAACGACAGATTCCGGGTAGCCTTGTGCAAGCAAATACTTCCGAGGCTCCTGCTCCCCTTGCTCGGCACTCATCCATTGCTGGAACCAGCCTTTAGGCATAGCCACTGGAGCTGTATCCCGGTTCTTCCTATCCTCCAGCTGCAGGTGACTGATGATTTTAAGCCAAGCCTCCGAAGGGGTTCCCAGCGCTTCCAGCACATAGATTCTCGCACCGTCAGGCCCGCTTTCAATATCGGCCCTTACAACCAGACTTGAACTGTAATAAATGAAACACTCCTTCAGCGCTTCGTCGGAACCGGACACCCTCATATGTATCGTTAACAGGGTCCGGCTGCATACTTCTATGTATTCCAGGAGTTCCTCCACAAGAACCGGCTCCTTACCCGCCGTATCGATCAAGCCTTTCTCCTGCAGCTCCTGCTCAATCTTGGCCACTTCTACAGGCATCTCCTCGGCCAGCGTTCCGCGAAAAGGGTCCTCTAACCCAATGACAGCCCGCGCACCGACGATGCCGGTTAGTACAAAGAATTGTTTGCCGGTCAGTTTGATCCTGGATGAAACTTCCAAAGATCTCTCCTCCTTACGGTCAGTCCCGCCTATTTTGTGTTTATATCTGAGCTTATCATTACTATTATAGGTGAGACGTCTCCTTCCCCTCTACCAAGTCATGGCCCTAAATTTATAGGAACATATACCCAAATCAGCCGATCTTCAAACGATTCATCAGTAAAATTTTATAAAAAAACATTCCCGGGTCGAAATCACCTCTGGAATGTTCTTATACTCATATTAGATTAGACGGGTCTTCCTGCTGGATAATTCCGTGATATAGAATCGTCATCAGCTGTTCACTGACCGCGTTCAGGCTTCCCAAACCATGGTACCATTCGGTCCGTGCCGTAAATTCCTTGATGAAAGTCAGGAATGCAACCAGTACCTGGGGAGAGATGTCTTTTCGTATCTGTCCAAGCTGCTGGCCTTTAAAGATCAGCATTTCGAATTCCGGAACAACGAATTTCTGATTGAATTGAAGCAGCTTGTCCATCTGCTCCGGGAATTTGGCCAGATCCGCCACAAATTTCTGGGATACCAACGCCGAAAATTTGTTCTGATCTCTGTAGAAGACCGTTAACGCCTCAAGCGGATCTTTTGCCTGATCCATAATATTACGGTACAGCGCCATGAGCTCCTCGACCATCCGGTCCACCACATGGTCCAATAAGCCCTCTTTGCTCTGATAGTGGTTATAAATCGTCATCTTGGAAACGGAAACCGCTTCGGCAATCTGCTCCATGCTCGTCTGCAAAATCCCCTGCTCCATGAACAACCGCTTCCCGGCTTCAAGCACTGCTTCTTTCTTTGTATTCATCTGTTAGACTAAATCCCTTCTATATCAGCATAAGGACACCGATAGCTGGCTGCAGCCGCGTACAGTCCTAATGTAACGATCCAGCCACCCGCTGTCAACCCGGCATCCTCCGCGGATTATCTTTGGCTTTAGAATATAAAAAAGCTGCCGCTCTGTGATAACTCACAAATGCGACAGCCGGATTATCCTAGCTTGTATAAGTTGTTTACACACCAAAGGAAGCAGGATTCGATCTCCAGGATTGAAGAAGCTCCACATCCTGTTCCTGAATCCGATTCTCGGATAGCGCAACTTCGATCAGCGCTCCGTAGTTGGACAAGCTCTGCAGCGGAATCCCAGCTTCGGCGAAGGCTTGCACTGCTTTATCCAACTGGTAGCTGAAAATAGCCACTACCGCCAGCGGCTCCGCTCCTGCATCCTTGACCGCTTGCGCCGCTTTTAGCGAGCTGCCGCCCGTGGATATCAGATCCTCGATCACAACCACCTTTTGACCGGGCTTGATCAAGCCTTCGATCAGGTTTTCCTTGCCATGGCCCTTTGCTTTGTCCCGAATATAGGACATTGGCAGATTCATCTTCTGTGAAACAAAGGCCGCATGCGGAATCCCGGCTGTGGCTGTTCCAGCAATGGCCTCAGCCTCCGGATATTGCTCCCGGATGACAGCTGCGAACGATTCAGCAATGTAGTCGCGAATCTCGGGAAACGACATCGTCAAGCGATTATCACAGTAGATCGGGGACTTAATTCCCGACGTCCATGTAAACGGCTGATGGGGCCTAAGAGAAACGGCCTCAATCTTCAGCAAATAAGATGCGATCTGATGTGGAATATTCGCGAGTGTACTCATGCTTGAATCATCTCCTCAATAATCTGTTCTGCTGCTTGTCTCGGGTTCGGGGATTCCGTAATCGGGCGGCCGACAACCAGATAATGACTGCCCTTGCGGATGGCTTCCCTTGGTGTAAGAACCCGTGCCTGGTCTCCGATATCCGCACCGGCCGGACGAATACCTGGTATAACGGTCTTAAACGCTTGTCCGCATACGGATATTATGGCCTCCACTTCAAGCGATGAAGCGACGACGCCATGCAGCCCCGCTTGCTGAGCCAGCTTCGCATATCGTACGACCGCATCTTCAACCGAACCCGGGATACCGATTTCGTTATTCATGACATCCTGACTCGTGCTAGTCAACTGGGTTACCGCGATGATGGTAGGCATGGCAAGACCCGGGGTATCCGCCACTGCGGCCTCCGCCCCGGCTTTTGCCGCCTGCATCATGAGAGCGCCGCCGCCGGCATGGACATTAAACATGTCCACACCCAGCCGCGTTACGCTGTCCGCCCCGCCTTTTACCGTGTTCGGAATATCATGCATCTTCACATCCAGAAATACGGAATAACCTTTTGCTTTCAATTCCTTGACAAAATCAGGACCGGCCGCGTAGAACAGCTGCATGCCGACCTTCATATAACACGGGATGCCCTCCAGCTGCTGCACCAATGCCTTTGCGCGCTTGGCATCCGGGTAATCCAGGGCCACCATAAGGCGGCCCGCCATTTCATTGTAGCTGGCGCTCATCTATACCCCTCCTTCTCGATTAAACAACCGGCATTGCTTCAGAGGAGAAATTGATGGTCTCCAGCATCGTCAGAAGCTCACGAACCGTATCGAGCGAGGTCATACATACCACACCGTTTTCAACCGCTTCACGGCGAATTCGGAATCCGTCACGCTGCGGCGTTTTACCTTTGGTCAAAGTGTTAAAGACGAAGTTCGCTTCACCTGTGCGGATCATATCCAGAATGTTCGGCGTTCCCTCGGACAGCTTATGAATGATGGTCACATCAAGTCCCGCTTCCTTCAATGCTGCTGCCGTGCCGCCTGTTGCGATGATTTTATAGCCAAGCTTATGGAA
The DNA here is from genome assembly GCF_056173265.1 of Paenibacillus sp. QJM3NY_38. Lineage (NCBI taxonomy): Bacteria > Bacillati > Bacillota > Bacilli > Caryophanales > Paenibacillaceae > Paenibacillus > Paenibacillus sp. QJM3NY_38. The sequence continues at coordinate 2,181,646 of NZ_CM149665.1, read as the reverse complement.
GCCTTTCAGCAGTGCTGCAGCTTCGGCTTTATCTTTATCTGCGATGGTAGCGATGATCGCTCCTGTTGAAGGAATTTTCATGCCTGCACCGATCAGACCTTTGTACAGCGCTTTGGCATACTTCACGTCTCGGCCCATAACCTCACCGGTAGACTTCATTTCCGGTCCAAGGGTAGGCTCAACGCGGCGAAGTTTAGCAAAGGAGAACACCGGTACTTTAACCGATACATGTTCACTTTCCGGCCACATGCCTTCCTCGTATCCAAGCTCCTTCAGCTTGCCGCCCATGATCGCCTGTGTTGCCAGGTTGGCCATCGGGATGCCTGTAACCTTGCTCAGGAACGGAACCGTTCGGGAAGAACGCGGATTTACTTCGATTACGTACACTTCATTTTTATAGATAACGAACTGGATGTTAACAAGTCCTCGTGTATTCAGCTCTTTGGCAATCTTGATCGTAATTTCCGCAATCTTGTCCTTCAGATCCTGGGACAAGTACTGAGGAGGATATACCGCAATCGAGTCACCGGAGTGAACGCCTGCACGTTCTACATGCTCCATGATGCCTGGTATCAGCACCGTATCGCCATCGCAGATCGCGTCTACTTCTACTTCTTTACCCATCATATAACGGTCGATCAGAACCGGATGATCCGGGTTGATCTTAACCGCCTCTGTCATGTAACTCAGCAGCTCGCTGTCGGAGTAAACAATCTCCATGGCGCGTCCACCGAGTACATACGATGGTCTTACCAGTACAGGATATCCCAGTGATTGCGCGGTTTCTACAGCATCATCAACCGAAGTTACCGTTTTTCCTTTCGGTTGAGCAATCTCCAGTCTGGACAGAAGCGCTTCGAATTTTTTACGGTCCTCGGCTTCGTCAATGCTTTCCAAGCTGGTACCCAGAATCTTCACGCCCGCCTTGCTGAGCGGCTCAGCGAGGTTAATAGCTGTCTGCCCGCCAAACTGTACGATGACACCGATCGGTTTCTCCTGCTCGATGACGTTCATGACATCTTCTAGGAAGAGCGGTTCGAAGTAGAGTCGGTCCGACGTATTAAAGTCAGTGGATACGGTCTCCGGGTTGTTGTTAATAATAACTGCTTCGTATCCCGCCTTCTGGATCGCCCATACAGCGTGCACCGTGGAGTAGTCGAACTCGATGCCTTGACCGATCCGGATCGGTCCGGAGCCCAGTACGACGACCTTCTCCTTGGCGGATTCGATCACTTCATTCTCGGTTTCGTACGTCGAGTAGTAGTACGGTGTCGTTGCTTCAAATTCCGCCGCGCAAGTATCAACCATTTTGTAAACCGGGCGCAATCCATGCTCGCGACGCAGGAATCCGATCGACTCCTCGGTTGTGTGGGTGCTGGCATTGCCTTCCGTGCGCAGCTCCGCTATAGCGCGATCCGTAAAACCGAGTCGCTTCGCTTCGTACAGCGTTTCGTATGTCAGTGCCGCTTCGCTGCGAATGTGATCTTCATACTTAATCAGGCGTTCGATTTTGTCCAGGAACCACCAGTCGATCTTCGTCAGGTCCTGAATCTGTTGAAGTCCATACCCCCGGCGGAATGCTTCTGCGATCAGGAACATCCGCTCATCGTCGGCTTTAATCAGACGCTCCTGGAGCACTTCATCACTCAGCTCATTCGCGCCTTTCAAGTAAAGGCGGTGCACGCCGATCTCCAGAGAACGAACCGCTTTATGGATCGATTCTTCGAAAGTCCGGCCAATCGCCATCACCTCGCCGGTTGCCTTCATCTGAGTTCCGAGCTTCCGGTTAGCATGGATGAACTTGTCGAATGGCCAGCGTGGAATTTTGCTGACGATATAGTCCAGCGTAGGCTCAAAGCAAGCATAGGTCTGTCCCGTTACCGGGTTGACGATCTCGTCCAGGGTGTAACCCATCGCGATTTTTGCTGCCATCTTCGCGATCGGGTAACCCGTTGCCTTGGAAGCAAGGGCAGAAGAGCGGCTGACGCGAGGGTTTACCTCGATGACATAATATTGATAGCTGTTTGGATCGAGCGCGAATTGCACGTTACATCCGCCCTCAATGTTCAGGGCACGGATGATTTTCAGCGATGCCGATCTGAGCATTTGATACTCGCGATCGGACAGCGTTTGGCTTGGCGCCACGACGATGCTGTCACCGGTATGAACGCCGACCGGATCAAAGTTCTCCATGTTACATACCACGATGCAGTTATCGTTTGCGTCGCGCATAACCTCATACTCGACTTCTTTCATTCCCGCGATGCTCTTCTCAATCAAACATTGTGTGATCGGGCTGTAGCGAAGTCCGGAGCTGACCGTTTCACGCAATTCCTCTTCGGTTGCGCAAATACCGCCGCCGGTGCCTCCTAGCGTGTATGCCGGACGCACGATCACCGGATAACCGATCTCATTCGCGAAATCAAGCGCTTCTTCCAGAGTCGTTACGATGGTGCTTTCCGGTACGGGCTGATCGAGTTCGCGCATCAGATCACGGAACAGATCGCGGTCTTCGGCTTTCTCGATGGACTCCAGCTGCGTTCCGAGCAGCTTCACATTCTCCTGCTCCAGAATACCTGCGCGTGCAAGCTCAACTGCCATGTTCAGGCCCGTTTGCCCTCCAAGCGTCGGGAGCAAACCGTCCGGACGCTCTTGACGGATGATCTGTGTAACAAAGTCGAGCGTAATCGGCTCGATATATACTTTATCCGCCATGTTTGTGTCGGTCATGATGGTCGCCGGGTTGCTGTTGATCAGCACAACCTCGATACCTTCTTCTTTCAATGCTTGGCAAGCCTGTGTTCCAGCGTAGTCGAATTCCGCTGCTTGCCCGATGACAATCGGGCCGGAGCCGATGACGAGAATTTTTTTCAATGTATCATTTTTAGGCATATTAATGAGCTCCTTTCACGGCTGCGGCCAGAACCGCCTGGCGCGGTTTCCGGATTTCATTCTGTTTATGGTCTCTTATCATCTCAAGGAATTGATCGAACAGATAGCTGCTGTCGAGCGGACCAGGTGCAGCTTCAGGATGATATTGCACGGAGAAGGCCGGGAATTTCGTGTGCTTCAAGCCTTCGATCGTTTTATCGTTATTGTTAATATGCGTAACTTCCAGATCCGTCCCTTTGATGGATTCTTCGTTTACGGTATATCCATGATTTTGGGAAGTGATGTAGCAGCGTCCGCTGGCAAGCTCTTTTACCGGATGGTTCCCGCCGCGGTGGCCGAATTTCAGCTTCTCGGTATCGGCGCCCGCAGCCAGCGCAAACAATTGGTGGCCAAGGCAGATGCCGAAGATCGGATATTCGCCAAGCAGTTCTTTAACCATGTCGACCGCGTATGGAACGTCTTTCGGGTCCCCAGGGCCGTTGGACAACTGAATGCCGTCCGGGTGAAGTCTGCGGATTTCATCAGCTGTCGTGTCATGCGGAACAACCATCACATCGCAGCCGCGGGAGGTCAGTTCGCGCAGGATTCCGCTTTTTGCACCGAAGTCAACCAGAACGATTCTCTCCTTGGAGCCCGGACTTGTAAACATTTGCGGCGTAGAGGTTTTTGCCACCTGGTTGCGGAGTTCAGCGATCGTCGTATCGCCGAGCATTTCCTTGAGCTCTTCCACCGGTTTGTTTGTAGTGGTCAGAATCCCTTTCATCGTACCGTAGTGGCGAATAATCCGGGTCAGCATCCGTGTATCAATCTCGCTGATACCTGGAATACCATATTCCTTTAATAAACTGTCAACACTGTACTCTGCACGCCAGTTGCTAGGAACAGGCTCATGACGACGAACAACGAATCCGTGGACAAATGGTCGAATGGATTCAAAGTCATCCCGCGTAATGCCGTAGTTCCCGATCAAAGGGTACGTCATGGTCACGATCTGTCCACAGTAAGACGGGTCGCTCAGCACCTCTTGATATCCTGTAATCCCTGTATTGAAAACAACCTCTCCGGTCATTTCAGCATCCGCGCCGAAGGATTTTCCGCTAAACAGCGTTCCGTCCTCCAGTAACAATCTTGCCTGCATCCCGATCACTCCTGTCATCTATGTGTAATTTATTTTATTAGTCAATTGCCCAAGTGTTACTTAGAAACCGCTCTTTTCAGACCATTTCACTTCGCCATCCACCCAAGTCATCACTGGCCAGCCTTTCAGCTTCCAGCCAGTAAACGGCGTGTTGCGGCCTTTCGTTGCGAACTCTTCCGGGTTCACTTCTTTCTCGGCTTCGAGATCAATCATCGTCAGGTCCGCGGCTCTACCGGCTTCCAGCACGCCAGATTCAAGACCGAATACTCTTGCCGGATCGCTTGTCATCCGCTTCACCAGCAAGCTAAGATCCCATTTTCCTGTGACAACGAACTGGGTATAGAGCAGCGGGAATGCTGTTTCGAATCCCACGATACCGAATGGTGCAAGCTCCATGCCCTTCGCCTTCTCTTCCGCGCTGTGCGGCGCATGATCCGTTACGATCATATCAAGCGTTCCATCCAGCAGACCTTCTATACAAGCCTCCACATCACGCGGGGTGCGCAGCGGCGGGTTCATCTTCCAGTTGGCATCCAGGCCGGGAATATCCTCGTCAGAGAGAACCAGATGGTGCGGACATACCTCGGCCGTTACCGAGATGCCAATCGCTTTTGCCTGGCGGATCAAGCGTACGGACTGCTCTGTGCTCACATGGCATACATGGTAATGTACGCCGGTGGCTTCTGTCAGCAGTATGTCCCGTCCGACATGGATTGCTTCCGACTCGTTGGGTATTCCTTTCAGGCCGTGCTTCTGAGCGAACTTGCCTTCAGTCACGCAAGCCCCTTTGACCAGCGAGTCATCCTCACAATGTGCAATGACCGGCATGCCCAGCGCTTTTGCTTGGTTCATGGCATCTTTCATCATCTGTGCGTTCTGCACACCAACGCCGTCATCCGTAAACCCGATCGCACCTGCTGCCTTCAAGGCCTCAAAATCCGTCAGTTCGCGGCCCAACTCGTTTTTCGTAATGGCTGCGTAAGGCAGCACCTTGGCCAGCCCCGCTTCGCTAGCCTTATCCAGAACAAGCTTCACGGTTTCCGGCGAATCGGTCACCGGTCTTGTGTTCGGCATGCAGGCGATGGTTGTAAATCCGCCTTTCACTGCCGAGCGGCTGCCGCTCTCGATCGTTTCCTTGTGCTCATAACCCGGCTCTCTCAAGTGCACATGCATATCGATGAATCCCGGTGTGACCAGTTTGCCCTCGGCATCGATGATCTGAACGTTATCGCCAAGTTCCGGCAAAGCTGCGAGATCACTTGTAACCGACTGAATCAATCCGTCTGCAATGACGATATGTTTATCTTCGAGCTGTCCTTGTTCATTGATCACTTTGGCATTCTTTATCACTTGCATTTGCATCTTGGTCCCCTCCGCAGTAGAAGCACCGTTCGCTTCTTTGTATATTGTATAATAAAAATTCATATTTGTGTATAAATATTAATATTTATTCATCCTGTACACCGTATTTCGCGTTTCGAATCAGCCCATCGCCCGTTCCATAACCGCCATGCGAATCGGCACACCGTTTGCCATCTGCTTGAATATCATCGATTTGGGACTTTCCACGACCGCATCGTCGATTTCAACGTTCCGGTTCACCGGTGCCGGGTGCATAATCATCGTATGCCCGGGCAGCTTGGCCGCCCGTTCTTCCGTCAAACCATACTGCTGCCGGTATTCCGCGCTGGATTTAAATACACCTTCGTTATGGCGTTCCAGCTGAACCCTCAGCATCATCACCACATCTGCCTTCAGTGCCTTCTCCATCGAGACATAGGGTGCATACTGGGCTAGCTCTGGTGCCTGCATCGATTCCGGTGCGCAGAATTGCACATGAGCTCCGAACTTCTGCAGTGCCCACAGGTCTGATCGTGCAACCCGACTATGCTTGATGTCCCCGATAATGGATACCGTCAATCCTTTAAGCTCTCCAAAGCATTTCTTCATCGTGTACAGATCCAGGAGCGCCTGGGTAGGATGTTCGTTGTTGCCGTCCCCCGCATTGACCAGCGGGATCGAGATCCGCTCGGCCAGCTCCTGCAGCACTCCGGAGGGTTTCAGCCGGATGACGCCCGCATCGATCCCCATGGATTCCAGTGTCCTCACGGTATCGTAGATCGACTCACCCTTCTCGACGCTGGAGGCTGCCGCTGCAAAGTTCATCACCTCGGCGCCGAGTCTTTTCTCAGCCATTTCAAACGAAAATCTCGTTCTGGTGCTGTTCTCGAAGAACATATTAACCGCAAATTTCGATTTAAGTACCGGCACCACTTTCTCGGACTGTGCTTCCCAATATGACGCCCGACTCAAGATCGATCCAATCTCGTCTCTGCTAATATCCTTCAAGCCTAAGAGGCTACGTTCTTTCAATGAAATGGCTGTTGTCATGATTATCGTTCCTCTCTTTGGCTAATGGTCACTTCATCCTTGCCGTCGATTTCGGTTAATGCAACCGTAATTTCCTCATGTTTGGAGGTAGGAACGTTCTTGCCGATATAATCCGGCCGGATCGGCAGTTCGCGATGCCCGCGGTCTGCCAGAACCGCCAGCTGTATCATTCTAGGCCGTCCGCAGTCCATCAGGGCGTCCATCGCAGCCCGAATCGTCCGTCCGGTGTACAGCACGTCATCGAACAAAATAACCTTCTTGTCATGAATGTTCAGATGTTCCAGGCTGAGCTTCGCTCCTTCTCCCCGTTCTGCAGCCGCTTCTTTGCTGTCTCGGTCATCGCGGTAGGAAGTCACATCGATCTCTCCCCATGGAATCGGCGTGCCTTCAATCTCATTCATTCGCTCAGCGATTCTCTGAGCCAAGAACACGCCGCGTGTGCGGATGCCGACCAGGACGCAGTCCTCAATCCCTTTATTCTTTTCCAAAATTTCATGGGCAATTCTCGTTAGGGCGCGGCGGATGGCCGTCTCGTCCATAATCACATGCTGTTCGTTGCTCATCCTTAAGTCCTCCTTCTAAACGTTTGATTAGCCCTTTCTAGTTCAGACGATCCGTGAGTTCATTACACACAAAAAAACTCCTTGCCCGGCTGGACAAGGAGTTGATCTCATAGAGATAGTGTGGAAGCTCAGCAACTATCCGCAGACAGAGCTTTGCCTTCTGTTAATGAACCTCGGTTCACGTTACCTTGCCAGCCTCACGGGACTGATTTAAAGGTGCTATTCGATTGAATTCATTATGACAGACCCTACAGGAGATGTCAACCGTAATCAAGTCGAAAGATGTCGCGTACCAAGCGGAGTTATAACATGTCACTAAAATTCAAATTCAACATCGCTAAGTCTTCTGCGAATTTCGGAAATGACGCGTTTCTCTTCTTCCTCACCGTCAGCAATGAAGGTAACGGAGAAGCGTACGAAATGTCCCGCATCATCCCAAGGTACGGTGGAGATCAATTTCTCGCGAATCAGATACTGGGAGAAATCCTCGCCGGATTCAAAACGGCGCCCGCCTTTAACGCCTTTTGGAGCTTCAACGTAGAGGAAGAAGGAGCCCTTCGGCTTCTCGGCTGTAAAACCAAGCCCGTTCAACACGTCCACCAGCATATTGTGACGGCGGGAATACTTCTCAGCGATCTTCTCCGTAATTTGCGGATTGTCCAGACCGTATGCGGCAGCCTTTTGAATGGCGATGAATTGTCCTGAATCGTTGTTGTCCTTCACATCGCCAAACGCTTTAACCACTAGCGGGTTACCGGCGATGAAACCAATGCGCCATCCCGTCATGTTGTAAGATTTGGACAGAGAATGAAGCTCCACGCCAACATCCTTCGCGCCGGGTACGGAGAGAAAACTAAGCGGCTTCAAGCCGTCGTAAGTCAGTGCCGCATAAGGAGCGTCATGGACAACAACAACACCATACTTCCGGGCCCACTCAACGACCTCGGTGAAAAACTCGACCGTTGCGCTGGCACCCGTCGGGTTGTTCGGATAGTTCAGGTAGAGCAGTTTGGCACGGCGGGCAATGTCCTCAGGGATGGAGCTGAGATCCGGCAGAAATCCGTTCTCTTTTTTCAGTTCCACATTGTAAACTTCACCGCCCAAATACTTGGTATGCGTACCGAGTACAGGATATCCGGGAACCGTCATAATGGTGATGTCCCCAGGATTAATGAAGCAGGACGGCAGCATCGCCAGTGCCGGCTTGGAACCGATGGAGTGCAGAACTTCTGTAGCGGCATCAATGCCTTCTACGCCAAATACATTCTTCAAGTAGCGAACGGCTGCTTCCTTGAACTCCGGAATTCCGTTATCCGCATAGCCGCGGTTTTCCCGCTTCCCTGCTTCTTCTGCAAGCTTCGCCACGATGCCTGCATCCGCCATCTCATCCGGCTCGCCAACCCCCATATCGATCAGCTCCGTCCCAGGATGCTCCTGCTTCGCCGCTGCCTTGGCTCTTTTGATCTTCTCGAATTTATAAATGGCTGTATCTTTGCCATAATTAGCACCGCCGATCCGGTTGGCAAAGTTCTGTTGAATGTACGTTTCCTGATATTTATCGATACTCATGATTTGTATTCATCTCCTACTCTAAGCTTTCATACTCATCCTAAATATGCAGGAAAATCACAACGGGAGCCATGCATTATATATCAAATGATTTGTACTTTTTCGGCTGGTGGAGCTGGTAAATCATAAGGTGTTCATATTTGAATTCGTACTTTAAGTTAGCTCCAGCCATTCCGCAAGGAGCTCGTCACGACTCGCGGATAACAGCTCTCGGTCGTTCCAGCGCTGCTCGAGTTGCGACAGATCCGTATCCTCGTGTAAATCGCCGCCTTCTCTCTCAAGCCAGCCGTCAAGCTCCCGAATGCGGGTCTCAATACGAGCAATTTCCTCCTCCAACCATTTGGCCCTTTCAGCGGAAGAACGATCCGCATTTAATTTCTTGGTAAGCAGAGCAGGGCTATCCTTCGCTTGGGGCTGCGGCTCCGCCTTCTGTTTGGGGATACCCTCTCTCCCCGCTGATAAATCCCTTGTCTGAAGTTCAGCTTCAAGCCGTTCTTTCTTATCCCGGAAATCATCATAATTTCCATGATAGACCGTTAACTTCCCTTGATTTAAATCCCACACTTTGCGAGACACTTGATTCACGAAATAACGGTCATGGGAAATGGCAAGAACGGTCCCCGTATAACCCAGCAATGCATCCTCCAACGCTTCACGGGAGGCAATATCCAGATGGTTCGTGGGTTCATCCAGAAGCAGCAGGTTCGGCTTCTGATGGATGAGCAGCGCGAGTCTCAATCGTGTCCATTCCCCTCCGGACAGCTGCCCCACCGATCTGAATACGGCCGCGCCATAGAACAGATACCTTGCCAATATCCCTCGAGCTTCTCCCTCTTCAACTCCGGCCTTCTCCCGGAAATATTGGAGCACCGTTGCCTTCGGATTGTCCGGTTCCTCCTGCTGAGCCAAGTAACCGACATCGACGCGCGAACCCCATTCAAGCGAACCGGAATCGGGTGTCAGCTCGCCCAACAGCACTTTAAAAAGCGTTGTTTTCCCGCTGCCGTTCGAGCCCATCAGCGCGATTTTCTCGCCGAATTCGATTAGACCGGATGCCCCCCTCAGCACCGCCTGTTTCCCATAGGTAACCTCAACTTGTTCAAAGTATGCCACGCGGCGGCCGGAACGATCCTGAGGATTCAGGTCAAACTCAGCCTGTCTTCGTTCCAGCACGGGTCGCTTGACCCGCTCCATGCGCTCCAATGCCCTTCTCATGGAGGCCGCGCGCTTGAAAAACTTCTCATTGCCGCCAATCCGGCCGAACTCTTCAAGCTGCTTGATGGATTCCTTCATCTTCTTGATTACTTTCTGCTGCTCTTGATATTCGGCGAACTGCTGCAGCAATCGCTCTTCCTTCTCTTTCATGAACGCGGTATAGCCGCCATGAGCACTGAAAACTTCGCCATCTTCAATCTCTATCGTTTTGGACACAACCCGGTCCAGAAAATATCGGTCGTGAGAAATAATGACGCAAGTTCCAGGATATTCGCGCAAGAATTCCTCCAACCATTCCGTGCGTGCTAAATCCAGATGGTTGGTTGGTTCATCGAGCAGGAGCAAATCCGGCTGTACAATTAGCTGCGATGCCAGCACGACACGTGTCTGTTCTCCACCCGACAACGAACCAAAGGCCAATCCGTACTCACTCTTGGGTATTTGCAGCCCGGTAGCGATTTTATCGATGCTTGCTTCCAGCTCATAGCCGCCCTCTGTTTCAAACCGTTCCTGAAGCGCTGAGTATTTCCGCAGCACTCGATCGAGCATCTCAGAATCTCCGGCGATGTCCCCGTCACTCATTTTTTCCTCAAGCTCCGTCATTTCCGCTCGGTAATCCTTCAAGTGACGCAATCCCTGTGCCAGTACATCCTGCACCGTCCATGTATCCATATGGCTCGGAATTTGCTCCAAATATCCGATTTTCGCCCCCTTCTTGATGGCCAGCAGCCCTTCGTTGGGCTGCTCCAGACCCGCAAGCAGGCGCATCAGCGTCGACTTTCCGCTGCCGTTCCTTCCGATAAGCGCGACCTTCTCGCTTTCCTGTATTTCAAACGTTATCTGGTCCAGTACCAGATGAGCACCGTGGTATTGCGTCAGTTTCTGTACATTGATCATATTCATTATAGGTTTCCTCCTGTTTGCTGCAAACAATTCAACTCGTTCGCCGAGCGTATAGATTAAGGAGAAGACCGTACTGCAAACGCAAAAAGGGCCTACAGAGCAAGCTCCGCAGACCCTTAAGAATAGTAAGCCTTAATTAGGCTTAATCCGTGTAGGCAGGCAGGTGACTTCTCGCGATGGTACAAACCGTATCATTAAAATTGGACAGACTTCTCCCGTTGTAGAGAAATGCATGAACAATGCCAGCCATAGCTATAGGCAGCTGGCTAATACGGTTGTTAACCATCTCGATATTCATCCTGCTCACCTCCTTCATTAAAGTTATCGTCACTATAACATATCCATGGTTTGGATGGCAAGAGAAATAGCCCCACAAAGTGGAGCCTATGCTTCGATGCTTATTCCAAATGCTTTGCGGGGACCCCAAAACCTATAAATGCAAAAAGGGACCGCTAGCGGCCCCTTAAAATCGTCAACAGTTCTTCCATATCATCCGGCATCGGTGCCGAAAACTCCATGTACTCCCCCGTAGAGGGATGGATAAAACCCAAAATGGCGGCGTGAAGCGCCTGACCGTTTAATTTAATCCCCTTGCTCTTGCCGTATACAGGATCACCTACGAGAGGATGGCCGATATACTTCATATGCACGCGGATTTGATGCGTACGTCCCGTCTCCAGCTTCAGCTCGAGAAGACTGTAATCCCCGAACCGTTCCACTACGGTAAAATGAGTCACCGCATGTTTGCTGTTCCGGTCCGTGACAGTATACAGTTTACGATCCTGCGCGTCGCGGCCGATAGGAGCGTCAATGGTCCCTTGATCATGACTGATGTTGCCGTGCACCAAGGCCAAGTAACGGCGGTTCACGCTGTGATTCTTCAGCTGGGCGGCAAGCGAAGCATGAGCTTTATCATTCTTCGCTGCCATAATCAGACCGGTCGTATCCTTGTCAATCCGATGGACGATGCCGGGGCGAAGCTCCCCATTAATGCCCGATAAGTCGTTGCAGTGAAACATCAACGCATTCACAAGCGTCCCTGACGAATGTCCCGGAGCCGGATGGACCACCATCCCTCGAGGTTTATTCACAACAATGACATCCGCATCTTCATACGCGATCTCAAGCGGGATATCTTCCGGAATAATCTCTACTGCCGATGGCTCAGGAATTTTCAGCAGGATGCGGTCACCCTGACTCACCTTGTAATTGGACTTAACCGGACCTTCATTCACGAAAACATGTCCATCCGTAATCCATAACTGCACCTGGGAGCGCGAGACATCCTCACCGAGGTTCTCCGTTATGTATTTATCTATACGGGTTTTGGCAGATTCGGCATCCACCGTCCATTCGAAAGCTTCCGCTTCGTGCCCCGTCTCACCTGTCCACTCCGGACCTGTATCCATACCGTCTTGCAACATTATTCATTCCCTTCTGTGCCAGAAACTTCACTTGTTGTCTTTATCTTCTCGCGTCTTCCTTCCAGAAGCGTGTCCAATATGATCAATCCCACACCGATGACGATACAAGAATCGGCAATATTAAAAATCGGGAATGTGTAGCTGCCAAAATTAAATTGCAGGAAATCGACAACCTCCCCCATCAACAAGCGATCGATGAAGTTTCCGAGTGCCCCGCCAAGCACAAGCGCAAGAGCGGTCGGCAGCAGCTTCCGTCCTTCCTTCGATACCTTCCGCAGGTACCAGACAATTCCGCCCACAACGATTAGCGTCACAATAATGAAGAACCATAATTGATCCTGCAGTATGCCAAACGCGGCTCCACGGTTTCGGCTGGACGTAATGAGGAAGAAGTCTCCAATCACAGGGATCTGTTCATACATCTCAAGGTTCGAAGCAATCAAGTACTTGGTTCCCTGATCGATAAGAAATAAAACAAATGCAATCAAATAATACACCACTTGTTTATGTCACTCCGTTCTTGTCTTCTCCAATCAGGCGATCACCTCGCTGATTGGTCCGTAACTCGTCTTATTGTAGCACAGCGGCTCAGAAATCGTCCATTCCTGTCCAGTGGCGAGAACATTTTCCGTCAGTAAAACCATCTCAATGGGTGCACTCTATACACATGAACCAGAAGGTCAACTTCGGACCATGAAAGGAGCCTGACATGTCGCATCTAACTCAGGAGCAACTCAATAATTTACAACAAAAGCTGATGGATCGAAAGGTTGAGCTTGAACGGCGCATGGTATATAACGACCAGCATGGGCTGGGGGAATCAGAGCGAGATATGACCGGCGAGCTGTCCCATATTGATAACCATCCCGGGGACTTGGCAAGTGAGATGTTTGAACGAGAAAAAGATCTTGCCCTTCAGGATAGGGTGGATCAGGAGCTGCAGCGAGTTATTTTTTCGCTTGAAGCGATTCATCACGGCCGTTACGGCGTGTGTCTTACCTGCGGCCAGCCGATTCCATACGAACGGTTGGAGGTTCTCCCGGACACACAATATTGTGTAAAGGACACGCCTCGTGAACGAGTCTCCCGCGATCGTCCGGTTGAGGAGGAAGTCCTTGCTCCCGCTTTTGGAAAATCGAGTATGGATGAGCATGAATATGCTGCATTTGACGGCGAGGATGCTTGGCAGATCGTTGAAAGCTGGGGGAATTCCAACTCCCCTGCGCTGGCGGAAGGCAACGAAATTGACAGCTATAACGAGATGGATATCGAGAATGGCGATGATCAAGGCGGATTTGTTGAAGTGTATGAAAATTTCGTTGCAACCAATATCGATGGCTCCGAAGTGTTTATCGTACGAAGCCCGCAATATGTCGATTACCTAAACCGGGGCGAAGGAAGCTATCTGCTTGATCCCCATGGCGATCCTGATGATGATAATGAATCCTTCAGCTAAATAAGCGTTTACGGCCGGCAGCATATTATGAAATCTCAGCGGCTGCCGGGCATTACATATTCATATAGATGACTCACGTCAGTTCAAGCTGACGCTGGACGATCCGGACAATATCTGCAATATAGTCGCCGATAATAGGCAAATTCAACGCACCAAGCGCCTGAAGGACATAAATAATGGTTGCCGCAAAAAAGGTAAAGCCAATCGCGATTCCCACACCGCGGGCCGACCCGGCCAGCAAATTGGTCCAAATCAACTTCCAAGGGCGGTTCAGCAGCTGGGTATACTCCGCGATCCGAGCCTTCTCCAGCTGCTGTGCTATGTCCGTGGTCATGCGGTGTATGGCGCGCAATTGGTCCCGCTCTTCCTCAAGTGATTTTTTTTGTTCAGTTGGCACCCCAGCATCCGGCTTCTCCGCCATTTCTACCGCCCCTTTGCCTAAACTAATCGACTTCAAATTATAGACCCAGAGCAGCTACATTACCTTGTATGCTCGGAATCTGCTTACCATTACATATCAATTCGCTGATTATTATGCATCTATGGGAAGCATCTCATTCGTTTGTGAGAACACCCTTAAGGAATCGATATTTTTTATGAATACAAAAAAACACTGCCCCTGTAGATAAGGGCAGTGTTTTTTAACCAATTTATAACTTAGGCGATGTGGATGCCGATGGTTTTGCCGCCAAGCTCAACCCGCTCCATGCCTTCGCTTTGTCCGAATTGCAAATCGTTCACAAGGACATTCTCGCGCAGCACATCTTCAAATGCGGTGATCGCAACTTTAAGCTCTTCATCCGCATCGAGCGTCAAGTTCACCCGCTTCTCGATCGGCAGGTCCAGCTTCTTCCGCGTATCCTGTACGGCACGCACCACTTCGCGAACCCAGCCTTCCTGCTCGAGCTCCGGCGTGATATCCGTATTAAGCGCAACGGTTAAGCCATAACCTGAAGCGGATGCGAAGCCTTCCTTCGCTTTCTTCTCCACCAGCAGCTCTTCGGACGTGATCTGTAATTCTTCACCTTCCGGCGATGTCACGTTCACGCCGCCCGTTTGGACCACCTTGCGGGTCTCGTCACTGCTCATGGCTTTCAGGAACCCTTGCAGGAAGCCGATATTTTTGCCGTATTTCTTGCCTGCAACCTTTAAGTTCATTTTCAGCGTGAAATCAACGAAACCACTGTCGCTGGTCTCCACCTCAATCGCTTTGACGTTGATCTCATCCTTGATGATGTCTTCATATCCCGCGAGATCAAACTCGCGATCCATGGATACGATGAGCTCAGACAGCGGCTGACGCGTTTTGATCCCGGTCTCGTTGCGGACGTTGCGCGCAAGCTCTACGATCTGTCTAGCCGTCTCCATGTCCTGCTCGAGCGCCTTGTCGATCAACGCTTCGTCTGTTTGCGGGAAGTCGGCCAGATGCACGCTCTCACCGCCGCCCAAGTTGACGAAGATATCTTCGGACAGCATCGGCGTGAATGGTGCCATCAGCTTGGAGAGGGTCAACAGCACGTGCGTAAGCGTCCCGTATGCGGCCAGCTTATCCTCCCCGAGTCCGCTGCCCCAGAAACGGTCGCGCGAACGGCGGATATACCAGTTGCTCAGCTCATCCACGTAAGCTTCGATTGCTTTGGCCGCGTTCAGGAAATCATTCACGGCCAGTCCCTTGTCAACCACTTGAATCAAGCTGTTCAGTCGGGACAGAATCCAGCGGTCCAGCTTGTGGTTCGATCCCTTGAAGTCATGCTCCTTCGGATCATAGCCATCGATGCCGGCATACAATGTCAGGAACGCATGGGTGTTCACCAGCGTATCGACAACCTTGGATTTGGCTTCGCCTACGATTCCTTTCGAAAAGCGTTTGCTGTTCCATGGTGCACTGTCAGCGAGCAGCGCCCAACGGAACGCATCTGTGCCGTACTCTTCGATGATTTCCCAAGGATCGATGACGTTGCCCTTGGATTTGGACATCTTCTGTCCGTTTTCATCAAGAATATGTCCTGTGGCCATAACCGCTTTATAAGGCGCTTTACCCGTAAAGAGAGTCGATACGGCAAGCAAGCTGTAGAACCATCCGCGCGTCTGGTCGATCCCTTCGCAGATCATATCAGCAGGATACTGCTGTTCGAATTTCTCCTTGTCTTCGAATGGATAATGGTATTGCGCATACGGCATCGATCCGCTGTCAAACCATACGTCGATGACTTCCGAGGTCCGTTCCATGACGCCGCCTTCACAGTGAGGGCATTTCACTTTCACTTCATCCACATACGGCTTATGCAGCTCCAGATCCTCCGCTACCTCGCCTACGGCGTTAGCCCGAAGCTCCGCAATGCTGTGCGGCGAGAATTGCCCTTCACAAGAATCGCAGACCCATACGTTAAGCGGTGTTCCCCAATAACGGTTCCGGCTAATATTCCAATCGACCAGATCTTCAAGGAACTTGCCGAAGCGGCCTTCGCGCACATGGCCCGGATACCAGGTGACCTCATTGTTGTTCGCGATCAACTGATCCTTAACCGCTGTCGTTTCGATAAACCAGCTCTCCATCGCATAATAGAGCAGCGGGGATTTACAGCGCCAGCAGAATGGATAGCTGTGCTCGTATTTCTCCTTGCTGTACAGAAGTCCTTTTTCAGACAATGCCTTCACGATGTCCAGATCGCAATCCTTCACGAAGCGTCCGGCAAAATCCGTCACTTCGTCGGTATAACGGCCTTGGCCGTTCACCACACTCACGAAGCTGATGCCATTCTCGCGGCATACGCGATAGTCATCTTCACCGTGCGCAGGAGCCATATGCACAATCCCCGTACCGCTTGCATCGGTAACAAAGGATGCGCCGACGATGAGATTCGCTTTTTCCGCTTTTACAAACGGGAACGGAGGATCGTAAGTCTTGCCGACCAGCTCGGAACCTTTGAGTGTGGACAGAACGGTAAAGTCGCCCTTCATGACATCCTCTACCAGATTCTTCGCCACGATATAGATGCCGTCCTCCTGCTCGACTCGGGCGTAATCCATATCGGGATTCACAGCCAGTGCCACGTGGGATGGAAGCGTCCAAGGCGTCGTTGTCCATGCCAGTACATACTCTCCGCCGTCATGCAGCTTAAATTTCGCCGTTGCGCTAAGGTCTTTAACATCCTCATAACCTTGCGCCACCTCGTGGGAGCTGAGCGTAGTCTGACAGCAAGGACAGTATGGGCTCACGCGATGACCGCGGTACAGAAGGCCTTTATCATGAATCGTCGCCAGAATGTTCCATACACTCTCGATATAGTTGTTCTCAAGCGTGATGTAGGGATGATCCAGATCGGTCCAATAAGCAATTGCCTCGGTCAGCTCGCGCCACTTGTGCTCATATTCAAATACGCTGGCTTTGCATTTTTTGATAAAAGCTTCAACGCCATAATTCTCGATCTCCTGCTTGCCGGAGATGCCAAGCTGCTTCTCTACGCCAAGCTCAACCGGAAGCCCGTGCGTATCCCAGCCCGCTTTCCGAACGACATGGTAGCCCTTCATCGTCTGATAACGGCCCACAAAATCCTTGATGACGCGGCCAAGGACGTGACCGATGTGCGGCGCACCGTTAGCGGTCGGCGGACCTTCGTAGAATACATAATTCGGCTTGCCGGCCCGCAGCTCGATTGATTTCTTAAACGTGTTCTCCTCGTTCCATTTGTTCAAGATGCGCAGCTCTCTGGCCCGCGCCTTCTCCTTGACGTCTACTCTGTTCATACAGATCTTCCTTTCACTCTTTTTCGAGGTTGTTCAAAAAGTCCGATTTTGATAAGAAAACCTCTATCGAGGCCACTTCAAGGATGAGCGACCGCGATGCATAGGTAGGTTTTCTTGCGATATAGAATTTCATCAGTTCCACTGATAACTCATAAATTCTATATCTAACACGAAGTGAATCAAGAAGCAACTCGGCATCGAATCTTGAATTCAGCCGGGCCTAAGTAGTAGCTTCCGAAGTATGTTTCCTACGGAAACATTTCAGGTGCTCACGTACAAACTACGTACGCTCCGCTCCTCACTCCCTAGCTTCATCCAACTGAAGCGTTTTGAAAAAACGCACATCGGAAGCATAAGCCTCGGTGCTGAAAACCGACCTTTTTGAACTCGCCCTTTTTCGTAAATGTTCTGTGAAAATAAAAAAAGGCCTCATCCCCCAAGGGACGAGAACCAGTTCTCGCGATACCACCCTAATTTCGCACGGCCGACTTCAAATATGGAAGTCTGCTCGAGCGACACCTCAATGTCCATGCCTGTTCGTAATAGGCAAGGTCCGATATAACGTTCGGCTGACGGTTCAGCTTACGCACGCGGTTAAACGCTTCAGCTTCACTTCTCCGGGATGATCTTCTGCTTGGTCTGAACGCCGGGCTTTCAGCAACTGCCGGCTCTCTGAGGAACAGATCCTTCGCGTACTATTCCCATCAACGAATGGTTGTATGAATCAACAATATGTTATTAGTTATAGACTTTTTCACGGAAAAAGTCAACCGGATACCCGCCTAGTATACTTCTTTTGGTTCAAGACTCGGTTCCCGGTTCTCGAGCGTCTCCCAGCCTTCTTGTTTCAACAGCTCCAGCTGCGCCTCAACCAGGGAACGGAAGCGGGTGCGGTAGATGGAAGCCTGCTTCTTCAGTTCTTCAACCTCAAGCGCGATTTTGCGGGATTTACCGAGCGCATCATTAATGATCCGATCCGCATTCTTCTCGGATTCCTTAATGATCAGCTGGGCTTCCTTCTTCGCGTTGTTCTTCAGCTCATCCGCCGCCTCCTGAGCGACAATGATGGTCTTAGACAAGGTTTCCTCAATATTCGAAAAATGATCCAGTCTTTCTTGCATCGCAATAAGCTGGTTGCCCAACTCTTTGTTCTCCCGGATCACACTTTCATAATCCTTAATAATCTGATCCAAAAACTCGTTGACCTCGTCCTCATCATAACCCCGAATTCGACGGGCAAATTCCTTGTTATGTATATCAAGCGGCGTCAATGGCATGGTGTGCACCTCCTAAATATATGGGCCTTACAGGACGGTTCATCCGCTGTGTTAGCCAAACCACCCGTCCGTGAAGACAATAGCGGTCATTTACGATTTATCGGTAAATCCATTGTTATTTTGAATAACACTTTGTACTCATTCGACAAAAAAACGGCAATTCCTTCAAAGGTCAGGCATATTTCCCAACCTTGATACGGTACCGCCCTTTTTTCGTCAGGCTTCCTGTCTCCAAAACTTTAAACCGTCCAAAGCCTTGGATGGAAACGACATCGCCTTCTTTTAAATTCGTTGAGGGGTCCTCTTCCACTTTCCAGTTCACGCGGCATCGGCCAGCCTTGATCGGCACCACGATTTTCGTACGGCTGATTCGATATGCATCGCTGGCGATTCCGTCCAGTCTCATGGAAGATACCGTAATATCCATCGTTTCGAAATTCGTGCGGGCAACCTCAAGCTTGTCCAGCGGCAGCAGTTCCGTCATCACATGCACCCGGTGGACCTGGCTGAGATTCAGATGGAGAAACGCGCTGATATCGTCCGCAACGACCGCATGGCAGCCGTCCGCGAGCACATGGATGTCACCAATCTTCGATCTCTTAATGCCAAGACCCAAAATCGAACCCATGTAGTCGCCATGCTCAAGCTCCAGAAACTTCTGATCTCCGGAAGAAATGCTGAGCACCTTCATCTTGAAATCCTCGCCTTCAAGCGCTCGGTAATCCGGAGCGATCCACGCCCGGACGCGTTCTGCATCAGCATGTCCACCATCAAACATGGCATGCACATCCGGATGACGATTCACAAGCGATTCCAGAATGAATCGCTGGCGAGGATCCAGAAAATCCGTCAGTTTCGCTTCATGATATTGTCCGGCATTGACAACCCACTCCCAAGCCCGGTCCACAAACTCCCGTTCATCCTTGTGAAAATGATCGTAGATGTCCAGTTTCATCGCTTATTCACCCAAGGAGATAGCCGAGAATCGCGTATACGCCTCGCTCCGCTAACTGGAGCACAAACAATGCAACAATTGGTGAAATGTCGATCATGCCCATAATCGGGGGGATGAACCTACGGAAAGGCGCCAGATAAGGCTCTACCAGCTTGCCGAGCAGCTCGCCGACAAAGCTTTCCCTCACATTCGGAAGCCATGACATCAAAACATAAACTAAAATCATGTAGAAGTAAATACGGAATAGCGTGCTAACAACGCTAATAATTTCGTAGGTCAAAGCCTAAATCACCTCATTCTGTTATATTCATGCTCGTCTGCTAGAATCTCCGAGATCGAACCTTGGATCTCCACGGTATCCGGCGTGCATAGGAAGATGTTCCCGCCCACCTTCGAGATTCCGCCGCTAAGCGCATACACGGTTCCGCTGAGAAAATCGATAATGCGCAGCGCCTGATCATTCCTCACACGCTGCAGGTTGACCACAACCGTTCGGAATGACCGCAGATGATCTGCAATCTCCTGTGCTTCATCATATGAACGAGGCTCCACTAATACAACCTTCACGTTCTTCTGTGAATGAATGCTTACGATATTGCCGCTTTTTTGGTTCTTCCGATGATCAAACGGCGTTGCCTCCACCGGCTCTTCCTGCGAGGCCAGAACCTCGCGTTCCACAACTTCTTCTTCCTCTTGCAGTCCCAAGAAATTCATAAACCGGTTCATCACGCCCATCGTCAATCCTCCTCTTTCCCTACTAAAATCGAGCCGAGACGCACCCAGGTCGCCCCTTCCTCTATGGCTACTTCAAAGTCATTGGACATGCCCATGGACAATTCGGTCAATGGCTCCGCCGTAAGCGCCTGCTTGTTCAGCTCATCTCTTAGTTGTCTTAAACCACGAAATACAGGACGCGTCTGCTCCGCCGACGATTCGTATGGAGCCATGGTCATGAGTCCGGTCACCTTTACGTGTGAAAGACTGTTGATTTCCTTCAAAAACTCGGCTGCTTTCTCAGGAGGCAAACCATACTTGGATTCCTCGCCCGAGATATTGACCTGCATAAAGGCGGATACCTGCAGATTCAGCGCAGCAGCCCTCTTCTCCAGCTCATGGGCCAGAGACAAGCGGTCGAGCGAATGAATATATTGAAATTTATCAATGACATCCCGAACCTTATTGGTCTGAAGATGGCCGATGAAATGCCATGTGCCGCGGTTTCCAAGAGCGTTCCACTTCGCCTGGGCATCCTGCCAGCGGTTCTCGCCGATATGCAAAAGTCCGTGATCCAGTACCGAAGCTGTCATATCCAAGGAGACATATTTAGTAACCGCAATGATATTTACATCCGTCCGGTTCCTGCCGCTTCTTGCGCAAGCCTCCGTGATTCGCTGTTCCACTTGATCGATACGTTCCTTCAAACTCAAGGGACGACTCACCTCTTTCTCATCCCGATCCAGCTTGCCATACGACCCGTTGTCCCTCCATCTTTACGATAAGAGAAGAACAGATCATGATTGCAGCTTGTACACCATGATGTACATTCGATATGTTCCGCCAATATTCCTGCTTTAATCATAATGTGTCTGTTTATTTCTTTCAAGTTCAGCATGTATTTCCCGTGTCCCTTGTCGATATAAAAAGCTGAATTTGTAACTTTCTCGGATGTGAATTCCTCGATTCCGATATCGCGGACACGATCCATGACCCGATCATCCACCTCGTAGCAGCACTCGCTTATGGATGGACCAATCGCTGCGTGAATGTGCTGGGGCAAGCTTCCGTATTCCACAACCATCCTGTCGACCATTTTCTCAGCGATGCTTCCCACGGTCCCCTTCCAGCCAGCGTGTGCCAAACCGACAGCAGCCGTAACCGGATCCCAAAAATAAAGCGGCACGCAGTCCGCGTAGAAGGACGTCAATAAAACGCCGGGAACATCGGTTACAAGTCCATCCGTATTTTGAAAAGCCGAGGCTCGGTCCAAACTCCCTCTGCCCCTGTCCTTATCATGAACCACGCCAATCTGAACATCATGGACCTGTTCACCGCAAGTCCAGTCTTCCAGAGAAAAACCCAACGCCGCAGCGGTTCGTTTCCGGTTCTCTACAATGTCGCCCGGCTCGTCTCCGACATGAAAGGCCAAATTCAAACTATCATAGGGGGCTCGGCTTACGCCGCCATGCCGGCCTGTGAAGCCGGCCGTGAGTGCGGCGCTTCCTGATCCCCCACTCCATTTTTCGAGCACAAACAGACTCGGTGTCTGCTGATCTTGTCTAACAAACGGTTCCATGCGCATCCCACCTCTATGACCAGTGTAACAGAAAACCCACGCCGGAGACACATTAACCGGATCCGTCTGTTTAGAAGGATCGCCGGTCCGGCCGGTCCAGGTATTCCACCGATTCCTGATCATCGGGCGTTCTTCGCAATTCCTCCATTTTGACAAGGACGACATCCGAGCCAATCTTGACGATATTCCGCCACGGAATGATCAGATCGCTCCCGCCGCCGAACAGCCCCATAAATTTACCGTAACTTGGCACCACAATCGCTTCAATCCGGCCCTGCCGCAAGTCCAGCTCCAGATCGCTGATCTGTCCGAGCCGTTTGCCATCAATGATATTAATAACATCCTTCGTTTGAAAATCAGAAATTTTCATCTTTTTCCCCACCATTTGATTATCAGGTATCATAAGCATCACACCTTAGATGTATTTGAAGGTTTGCCGTCCATCATCTTCAATCCATATCCCTCTGTTCAATATATGAGCCGCTTAGGTAAAATAGCTTATCTAAAATTAAAAAAACGATCCCATAAACGGGATCGTTATCTGTTCGTTTGATTGCTGGTCTTCTTACGTTTTGACGTGCTTCTGCATCTGCTTGATCGCTGACTTCTCCAGGCGGGACACTTGAGCTTGGGAGATGCCGATTTCATCCGCAACCTCCATCTGGGTCTTGCCTTCATAAAACCGCATGGATAAAATCATTTTCTCGCGTTGTCCGAGCTTGTGCATCGCTTCCCGGAGCGCAATTTCCTCAATCCAGGACACATCTTTGTTCTTATCATCACTGATTTGATCCATCACATAAATCGGATCGCCACCGTCATGATAAATCGGCTCAAACAGCGAAACGGGATCTTGAATAGCATCTAGTGCAAAAACAACGTCTTCCTTGGGCACGTTCAGCGCTTCGGAAATTTCAAAAATCGTCGGTTCACGCGAGTTCGCATTTGTCAGCTGATCCCTGACCTGAAGTGCTTTGTAAGCAATATCACGCAGTGATCGGGAGACGCGAATCGGGTTATTGTCCCTTAAATATCGACGTATTTCTCCGATAATCATCGGTACGGCATAAGTGGAAAATTTAACATTTTGCGATAAATCAAAATTGTCGATGGCTTTCATCAATCCGATGCAGCCCACCTGAAACAGATCATCAACAAACTCTCCCCGATTGTTAAACCTTTGGATGACGCTGAGCACCAGTCTCAGGTTGCCGTTCACCAGTTTTTCTCGAGCCGATCGTTCATTGTTCTGCTGCAGATTATGAAACAGTTCCCTCATTTCCACATTCGTCAGAACAGGCAGTTTTGACGTATCCACACCACAAATTTCAACTTTGTTTCGCGTCATGATGACTAACCTCCCAAGGAGAAACATTACTGTACATTATCTCCGAGGGGGGCTATTTTATTCCTTACGATTTCCAGTTACACCATCTTGTTGAATTCTTTGCGGAGCCTCTTTATAATTCTCTTCTCCAATCGGGAAATGTAGGATTGTGAGATTCCAAGCAGATCTGCCACGTCTTTTTGCGTCTTTTCCTCACCGTCCTGAAGACCAAAACGAAGCTCCATAATCATGCGTTCCCGGTCGCTTAATTTATCCAGCGCTTTTTGCAGCAGCTTCCGGTCGACCTGCTCCTCGATATTACGGTAGATGGTGTCATTCTCGGTACCCAATACGTCGGACAAGAGCAATTCATTGCCGTCCCAATCGATATTCAGCGGTTCGTCAAAAGAAACCTCGCTGCGGGTTTTGTTATTCCGGCGCAAATACATCAAAATTTCGTTCTCAATACAGCGCGAGGCGTATGTAGCCAGCTTGATTTTTTTCTCCGGGTCAAACGTATTCACCGCCTTAATCAAACCGATGGCACCAATCGATACCAAATCCTCGATGTTAATGCCGGTGTTCTCGAATTTGCGGGCAATGTAAACGACCAGACGCAGGTTACGTTCGATAAGCATGGCACGGGTGGCTGCATCCCCGGTAGGCAGCTTCTTGAGCAAGAACTCCTCTTCCTCTTTCGTAAGCGGCGGCGGGAGCGCCTCGCTTCCTCCGATATAGTAGATTTCCTGACTCTTCAGGCCTAGCAAAAAAAGTACGCGATAATACTGCAGCTGCAATGCTAATCTCCATTTAACGGGCATCTCTTATCCTCCTAAACGTTTTCCCGTAGGGATAACTGGCTTCATAAACGTAATTTCAATTCTTCTAGTCCGGCATGCTCTGGAAATGTCATAAAGGTTTTCAAAGACTTATTCATGAGTCCGCCGTATTGATGGCAAACTCGAACACTATGAAAATGGCTTCATGGTTATCATCCTGCGTTCTTGGCTGCACCTGATTCCGGACCGGTTCCCCCATTGAGCGATGAAGCGTCCACCTCGGATTTGCAGCTTCCATCGGACACCGGCTTGTTTGAATTGGCATCCATCTTCGTCGTACCTTCTCCTTCCGTTAATGCCGGATGGATAATGGCCCTGTATGCCCTGTCACCCGAGAGCGTCCCGCCATCAAGACCAATCAACACCTTGGATGCCGAATATTCAAATCCTCCCAGTTCGATCCGTACCATGTCGGGCTTTAACGCAAGCATGAAAGCAGCCCCCCGGTTGACACCGCGATAGGGAACAAGCCGCAGACGGTCTTGCCATTCAAATTCCTCTGCCGCGAGCCCCATGATTAATTTGTCCGGTTCCCCCTCCATCAACTGTTTGCTCCATCCCTGAGGCAGGTGGGCTTCCCACAGTGCTGCTTCCATCACCATAACCGGCGTGCGGGTTAAGGGATCACTCAATTGGTTACCTGTATCGAGCAGCCCCACACAGGATATTTTGGCGCTGCCGATCCATACCGACACCTCTCCCAATAAGGCCTCCCGGTTCTCGGTTTTACGTTTCGTGGTCTGAACGGCTTTAAATCCGAATACAACTACAAAAAAGGTAATGCACGCAAACCAGAATCCCACCTTCAATTCAAACGATAGTCCTCCCGATGTCGTATACCATATCCCGCTAAACAGTTCTCCCGAATTTTGGACCAGGTAATGAACACCGATAATGCCTCCGGCCGCCGCAAAATTCACCATATAAAATGCTCCCAAATTTCGCAGATAACTCTGTAAGCTTGCAAAGCCGAAAGCAATCCATAACATGATCAACGAAAGTCCAAATTTGATGAGAAAAGTAAACAAAAATGAGAGTTGCGGGACAAACATCATGACGACATACAGTGCGCCTACCACAGAGGATAATACGAGTCTCCACCACCTTGGCTTGACCCTGCGCATCCAGGCGGTCAAAGCCAGCAACATGCAGTCAATGACGAGGTTTGCCAAAAATATGAGATCAATATAAACAACCAGGTTGTTCACCTGCCTAGTCGAAGAATCACTTCGGTTATCCTTCTGTTGTTTTCTGGGCAACGGGAGATGTTACTAGTATAAGAAGAATAGAATTCAAAGTCTGTCTAAACCTGTGGGCGGATTACAGACTTTTTTTGTCGATGAAGGGCAGTTTTTAGAGACCTGTACCAGGAGCAGCCTCTTAGCGTTATCGGCGATCTCTATCATGGCAGGAAAGTTCGGGGAATATCCTTAATTTCCACTGTAATTGCTGATTGGACTTTCATTCGTGAAAGTGTGACAGCATCAGCTGTTGGCCTTGTAAATAAAATAAATGGAAGATGACGAGGCGTGGATATAAAAATAAGCCTGTCTTCATCATGATGACGAAGCACAGGCTTACCGTTATTAATCATTATTGCGGGAACGATTGCGAAGGAAAGTAGGAATATCAAGCTGATCATTGCTGCTCTGATTGCCAAACGGCTTCAGATTTACATTACTCTTGTCCGTTTCCGGCTGCTGTTGTTGCTGTTGTTCCCCTTGCGGCATTCCAGGACGACGTACCGGCGGGATTTGAGCAGGCTTGCTCTCAAAGCCGGTAGCGATAACCGTTACCTTGATTTCATCCTTCATACTTTCCTCAATGATCGCACCGAAGATCATGTTCACTTCCGGATCAGAAGCAGATGTTACAATCTCGGCCGCTTCATTCACTTCATACAAGGAAAGATTGGTCCCTCCCGTAATATTCATGATCACACCGCGAGCACCTTCGATAGAGGTTTCAAGCAGCGGGCTCATGATCGCCTTGCGGGCAGCCTCGGAGGCACGGTTCTCACCCGTAGCCAGTCCAATACCCATCAGGGCCGAGCCGCGTTCTGTCATGATCGTTTTCACGTCGGCAAAGTCAAGGTTGATCAGACCCGGTACTTGGATCAGATCAGAAATGCCCTGAACGGCCTGACGCAACACGTTATCAGCTTCTCGGAACGCTTCCAGCATCGGTGTCTTCTTATCCACGATCTCCAGCAAGCGATCATTCGGAATGACGATGAGTGTGTCCACTTTCTCTTTCAATGCTTCAATGCCAAGCTCCGCTTGGGAAGCACGCTTGCGTCCTTCGAACGTAAACGGACGTGTGACAACTCCAACCGTTAAAGCCCCGCACTCCTTAGCGATTTCAGCAATGACAGGTGCAGCACCCGTTCCGGTTCCGCCACCCATACCGGCCGTAACGAATACCATATCGGCACCCTTCAGGGTGTTCATGATCAAATCGCGGGATTCTTCCGCAGCCTTCTTGCCTACGTCAGGATTGGCGCCGGCACCAAGTCCGCGAGTGAGCTTGTCCCCGATTTGCAGTTTATGTTCGGATTTAGCAAGGTGGAGTGCCTGAGCATCCGTATTGACCGTAATGAATTCAACACCCTGCACACCATTCTCAATCATTCGGTTAACAGCGTTGCTTCCGCCGCCACCTACTCCGATTACTTTTATTTGAGCTAAGCTCTCCATTTCAAAATCAAATTCCAACATCTAATCCATCTCCCCCTCAATGTGCGTGGATGGCACGTCCACAGTCGAATGAATCCGCTATATAAACTCGCTGAACATCTTTTTCAGGCGTTCAATAAATCCCGGCTTCTGGCTGGTCTCCTGAGTTGCTGCGACAGGATTTTGCTGCTTAGCGCGGTTCACCGGTTTCTTGCTATTTCCGCTGCTGTTGTTGCTTCCTCCTGTATTGCGTACACGTACGTTCCGGATTGCATTATGGAGGATGCCGACTCCGCTGCAGTATCCCGGATCACGAACACCGATGAAATCGGGAACCGCAATCCGTACGGAAGTCGCCAGCTCATTTTGTGCCACCTGCAGCACACCAGGCATGGACATAGTGCCCCCAGTAAGTATATAACCACCAGGAAGCTCGCTGTAACCCAAGCGCTTAATTTCTTGGCGCACCAATTGGAAAATTTCCTGAACGCGAGGTTCTATGATAGCTGCCAGATCTTCCTGAGTGAACTCCTTGTCCACATTGCTTCCAATTCTTGTCACCTTAAACGTTACTTCGTGTGCGGCACTCTCGATCAGCGCGCATCCGTACTTCAGTTTAACCTTCTCTGCTTGATCCGTCAGCGTTCGCAGGCCATATGCAATGTCATTCGTAACGAAATCTCCACCAACCGGAAGCGTCGAAGTTGCGGCAATGCTGCCTCCCTCGAACACAGCCAACGTGGTTGAGCCCGCCCCGACGTCAACCAGCACCGAACCCATCGTTTTCTCATCCTTGGACAAGGCCAGCTGTCCGGCACCAAGCGGAATCAGCACCAGATCCTTCACTTTCAGACCTGATTTCTCCACACAACGTAACAGGTTATGTATTGCCGTTTTGGCGCCAGTAATAATCGTCGCTTCAACTTCCAGTCTTACGCCGATCATTCCTCGCGGATCAGAGATTCCTTCCAAACCGTCAACTACAAACTGTTTAGCAACCACATCGATAATTTCACGATCCGGAGGAAGCGCCACGACTTCCGCAGCTTTCAGCACGCGGTCGATGTCCTCTTCACCAATTTCGCGATCCTCGTTCGATACTGCCACAACTCCATGGCTGGATTGAAGTCCGATATGATTTCCAGAAATGCCGACATATACTTCGGATATTTGAATACCGACCATACGCTCCGCATGATCAACAGCGCTGCGAATGGATTGTACGGTCTGGTCGATATCTACAATTGCACCTTTGCGAATTCCCTCCGAGTCGGCAGATCCAACTCCAATAATATTAAAGGTTCCATTATTAACTTCCCCAATAATAGCACGAACTTTGGATGTACCGATGTCCAAACTAACAATGATGTCATTGTTGCTCAAGCCCTGGCACCTCCTGTTTTTAGCAAATTAATTTTGATTATAAAGAATACATTTCTACTTATTCAACACTCGCAGGTCTTTCCCTCTTTTTTCAACATTTTTTTTACTGCCAACATTTGCTATAACAGGCCGTAAAAGTCATTCAAAAAAGAAGAGCCGAAACAAGTTGTCAATACTTTCAATTGTACCATTTATTCCAATCCCTGAGTAGGGGGTTATTGCCCTTCTTCCGCGTCTTCTCCAACTTCTTCTACAAACGGCACGTAAGAGTCTGCTTCCAGCATCGTAATCACACCCGGCCGCTCCATTTCGGTAACCTGATTCAGATATTCTACTTTGTCACGGAGCAAGGAGACCGAAGTGATAACTTCGAATTTGGAACGTGTATACATCTTGATCCGATCCGGAAAAGATAGCGTTGGTGACGGCATGATTTCCGAGATATCGGAGGTCAGGCTGCCCGAAATCTCCGCAAGCACTTCACTAAGCACAGCCTTGTTGGGGTCGCCCGGATCCCAATTGGTCAAAATAGGTTTCTCAACGGCAATACCGCTCGCTGTAACCGGAACCGAGGTGCCGCTGGCCAGTATGGCTTGAAGTTCCCCGCTGTCAGACAGCTCGTAGGCCACCGTAGGATGTTCCGTCACCACGATGCTGACTTCGCCCGGAAAGCTCTTGACCACTTCAGCCGACTTAATCGTTCCGAGCTTCAGCAGGCGTTCCTGCACATCTTTCGGCTCAACGCCAAAGTACTGGTCTCCGATGTGGAGTCCGCTTTGCTTGATAAGCTGCTCATTGGTATTAAACGTATTGCCTGTAAAATGAATCTCGGTAACTTGGCTGACTGACGACCGGAAAAACAGAATCGTCAGCAGGGCTACGAACAGCAGCAAAAGTATCCATATGATTTTTTTGGCTGTTTTCGGTTTAGGCTTGTCCTGCTTCAGGACAGGCATATGTGTCTTGGACATATCCACTCTCTCCATAAAGACCTGTTATCCCCTCCTTGTTCGGAGGGGAAGCCCAGGACCTCAATTGGCTAAATCAAGCGGTTTTGGCACCGGAGATTGACGATAGATCCGAGCGCCTAAACCTTGGAACATGTTTTCAATACGATCATAACCGCGATCAATATGGTGAACTTGCTCCACCACGGTCGTTCCCTGCGCGGCCAAACCGGCAATGACGAGCGCCGCCCCAGCCCGAAGATCGGTTGCCTCCACCGTAGCTCCATAAATTCTCTGAACACCGCGTATAAACGCGTAGTTCAGATCCGTGGAAATGTCCGCCCCCATACGGGAGAGTTCCTCCACATGCTTGAACCGTCCTTCGAATACCGTCTCTTTCATCACGCTAAATCCGTCCGCCAAGGACAGCAGGACCATAACCTGAGATTGCAAATCAGTCGGGAACGAAGGATACGGTGAAGTCACGATACGTTCCACCGCTTTAGGACGGCTCATACAGCTTATGTTTATTATATCATTGCATATACTGGTTTGAACACCGGCGCGCTTTAGCACATGTATAAGGGAAGTTAAATGAGATGGATTGGTCTTTGTAAGCGTTACACTACCGCGGGTGACGGCTGCTGCGATCATGACGGTGCCGGCAACGATCCGGTCCGGTATAATCTCGTACTCGCAAGGCTCCAGACGCTCCACGCCATGAATCGTAATGGTATCCGTTCCTGCGCCGATAATGTTCGCTCCCATCTTGTTCAGGAAATGCTGAAGGTCCTGAATTTCAGGCTCTCTGGCGGCATTGGTGAGCACCGTTGTGCCAAGCGCAGTTGCTGCTGCCATCATGATATTCTCCGTTGCCCCTACGCTGGCAAAATCCAGATGAATATCCGTTCCAACCAGCCGGCTTGCCCTGCAATGGATCTTATCGTTACTCTCTTCGATTTCCGCACCAAGCGCCTGCAGTCCCTGAAGATGGAGGTCGATCTTGCGTTCTCCGATCGCGCAGCCCCCTGGCTGATAGATCGTCACTTCACCAAAACGGGCCAGCAGAGGTCCCATCAAAAAGATGGAGGATCGCATCTGCTTCATTAAATCTTCCGGGACATGAAACGAATTGGCAGACGAGGTATCCACGGTTACCGTCTCCAGCTCATGCTTGCATTTGGAGCCAAGACGGCTGAGAATGCTGAGCATCACTTCAATATCCAGCAGGTGCGGGACATTGCTTAATCTCACAGTCCCTTCTGCCAGAAGACTAGCTGCTAGAATAGGTAAAGCTGCATTTTTTGCTCCATGGATACGAATGGTTCCAGATAGGGGCCTTCCACCCTCAATCACCAATTTGTCCAATGTATCACCTCCGAGTTTACCGCTCGCCCAGAACGTACACCTCAGGCACCATATGAATTCCGTTCTTTTCCGAGATGGTTTCCTTAATACGTTCCATCAAAGCGAGCACGTCCTCTGCTGTCGCTTGACCGGTATTCTCAATGAAATTGGCATGCTGTAAAGAAACTTCTGCGCCCCCGATCCGCAGGCCCTTAAGACCAGCAGCCTCGATCAACCTCGCGGCATGGTCACCAGGCGGGTTGCGAAAAACACTGCCTGCCGTTGCGGATTGGAGCGGCTGTGTACGCCGGCGACGGTCCTTGTAGGAGGCCATAACAGCTGAAATTTCTTTGCGGTCTCCTTGACGGAGCCCAAATACCGCTTCAGTCACAATCCCTTTTCGTTCATGCAGAATGGAGTGTCGGTAATCAAACGCCATATCTTTCGCAGCATACGTAACCAATTCCCCTGTTTCCAGTACAATGTCAGCGGACTTGAATATGCGTGACACATCAGACCCATGGGCACCTGCATTCATGTAGACGGCCCCTCCAACCGATCCAGGAATGCCTCCGGCAAATTCAAGACCGGATAATCCTTCTTTTCCGGCCAGAACACTGAGCTTGACAAAAGACAGACTGCCGCCTGCAGTTACCGTCTCTCCGTCAAAATGAAGCCCCTCAAATCCCTGGCCCAGCTTGATGACCGCTCCCCGAATGCCTTTATCGGCAACCAACATGTTTGAACCGCGGCCCAATTGTGTCCAAGGTATGTGATGGGCATGGAGAAGGGTGACCAGTTCCCTGAGTTGTTCCTTGTTCTCAGGTATAATCAGGCAATCGGCTGGTCCGCCTATTTTCCACGTCGTATATTTTGCCAGCGGTTCATTCCATAACACTGTTCCGATATTGGCTTCTGATAGTAGCGATTTCCACTGCTGCATTTTAAATAAACCTCCCCTTGACTTTCAAAACCAAAAGGCCATTCCTTCAACTGGATGAAGAGATGGCCGCTGTCAGTAATGCCGGCCTCATGGGTGTGTCACGATTATAGAGTATCTTATGTCAGGCTCCATAGGTGTGTGACAATCGCCCAGCCGATTTAGCGTTTGCCGGTTAACCGGCGGATTTCTTGAACCATGACGGATGCCGAATCCGGTTTGCCGAGCTTTTTCGCAGCCGCGGACATCGCCTCTCTGGAAGTACGACTGGTCATGATCTCCTCAAGCTTTGCGAACAGCGATTCCGCCGTCAAATCCTTTTCGAGAATCATGCTGGACGCACCCGCTTCCTCCAATTGCCTCGCATTTGCCTCCTGATGGTTATTGGTGACGTTAGGTGAAGGGATAAGTACGGATGGAATGCCAAGCGATGTAATCTCCGCCAGGAATGAAGCTCCTGCACGGTTTACAATCAGCGAAGTAGCCGCAAGTACTTCCGGCATATTATGAACGTATGGCACGATATGAAGTTGATTCGGCATGGTAACGAGCTGGGACAGAATGGATTCCCGCGTGTTCTCAAAATAAGTTTCGCCCGTAACAAACACGAAATGTACACCCGGCAGCTTCTGTATGAACGGCGCCATCCCGATCATCGCGTTATTGATCGCCTTGGCACCCCGGCTTCCGCCGACGATCAGTACGACTTGGCTGTCCACCGGAATGCCGAGCGTAGCAAATCCACGTTCACGATTGGCGGATAATACCGTTGTCGCACGTGGATTTCCTGTATATACCGTTCTTTTGGCTTTAGGAAAAGAAGACTCCGATCCCTCAAAGCTGACCGCCACCGTATCCGCATAGCGGCTGAGGAACTGGTTGGTTAGGCCGGGAATCGCATTCTGCTCATGAATCATGGTTGGTATCCCGAGCTTGGCCGCTGCATAAACCACCGGACCGCACACATAACCTCCGGTACCGATCACGACATCGGGTTTAAATTCCTTCAGCAGGGCCTTCGATCGCTTCACGCCTTTGAAAAAACGCATGATTGTCTTCACGTTATCCAGCGACAGCTTGCGCCGGAACCCCGTGATATCGATGCTCTCAAACGGCAGCTTCTCCTGGGGTACAAGCTTGCTTTCGAGACCCCGCGTACCTCCGATATATAAAAACTCCGTTTTCGGATCTTCCTTTTCACATTGTCTTGCAATGGCAACGGCGGGGTAAATATGCCCCCCCGTTCCGCCGCCGGTCAATACGACACGCATACCCTTCACCTCGCATAACGGGAAATATTTAATAGAATGCCCAGCGCCGTCAGCATCAGCGTCAGTGAGCTGCCTCCGTAACTGATGAGCGGCAGCGTAATCCCTGTTACCGGCATTAAACCGATAACGACACCGATATTGATAACGACCTGTATGGCGACCATGCCCACGATCCCAACAGCCAGCAGACTTCCAAAGCCGTCGGATACCGTCATGGCCACTCTCATGCCCCGCCACACCAAGGCAGCGAACAAGAGCAGTACAATCAAACCGCCAATGAATCCAAGCTCTTCGGCCAAAATCGAAAAAATAAAATCAGTCTGCGGCTCAGGTACATAAGCGTACTTCTGACGACTCATGCCAAGCCCGAGCCCGCCGAGTCCGCCCGGCCCTATGGCATAGAGGGATTGAATGATCTGATAGCCTGCGCCAAGCGGATCAGACCATGGATCGAGAAACCCGGTTATCCGCTTCAGCCGGTAGGGGGCTGTCAGAATCAAGCCAATGAAACCGGCTACCCCGCCTAATGCGAGAAAGCCCAGATGCTTCATCTGTGCCCCTGCGGTAAAAACAATCATCATCGCAGCTCCAAGCATAACGGCACCCGTACCCAAATCAGGCTGCAGCATAATCAATCCGAATGCCAGTCCGATTAAACCAAGCGGCGGCAAAAGCCCCCTGGTAAAAGACGTAATATCATAATCTTGCTTACTGAGCCAGCGTGATAGAAACAGAATCATGCCCAGCTTCATAAACTCGGAGGGTTGAATTCCGAACGAGCTGATGCCGAGCCAGCTTCTGGCTCCGCCGCGAACAACGCCGATCCCTGGAATAAGTACGATAATCAGCATAAAAAAGCAGACCAGCAATGCAAGCTTGCTGTATTTCTTCCAAACCCGATAGTCGGTCCTCGATGTGAAGTACATGGCAGCAAGCCCCAAACAGGCAAAAAACAGCTGACGCTTCACAAAATAAAACTTATCGCCATAGTCATGAAATGCGAGGACGGATCCTGCGCTGTATACCATGACGATTCCGATGGCCAGCAGGGCCAAAATACAGATAAGCAGCCACAGATCGGGCGCCTGGCGGTTCTTGTTCATGGAAAGGCCACCTCGTACATCCTTAGTAGGGGCTTATCCACCCCCCTACTTAAAGGTTATGCACCGCCTCTTTAAAAATGCGTCCTCGATCCTCGAAGGAAGGAAACATGTCCCAGCTCGCACATGCGGGAGATAGTAGAACAATATCCCCGCTCTTTGCGAGCCCGGCAGCCTTCTGGACAGCCGAGGTCAAAGTCGCGGCGGCGTCCTTCCCATTATCGACGAGGAAGATGTCCTTTAATCCGGCTTTGGCAGCAGCCTTCGCGATTTTCTCCTTCGTTTCGCCAAGAAGCACGACGGCTTTCACCCGTCCTTGCAAGGAAGGAATCAATTCCTCATAATCCGACCCGCGGTCAAGCCCGCCTGCAATTAATACGATAGGCTCCTTGAACGAAGTCAATGCCATGTGCGTCGCCTTGGAGTTCGTTGCCTTCGAGTTATTGTAATAGGATACGCCCCGAAGCTTGGCAACGTATTCCAGACGATGCTCAACACCGCGGAAGCTGGATAAAGCTTCTTCCAGCTTATCGGGGGCAACGCCGGCCGCTATGGCGATCGCACAGGCAGCCAATGCATTCCCTACATTAAATCTTCCGGGCAGTCCGATGTTCTCCACACGGATGATCTCATGCGTAAACCCTTCGCCATCTGTATAGATCAGCATACGCCCCTGATCGTCGTCCGAGTCCTGGGTACCGGCAACATATGGCGGCATTACGTGAACCCCTTCACGAAGGCTCTCGCTCATCGAAAAAGGCACGATGCGCGCCTTGATATACGGAACAAGGTTTCTGCACACGGGATCATCCCAATTGAGCACAGCGGTATCATCCGCAGTCTGGTTGGCGAACAGCTTGGCTTTGGATGCAACATAATCATCCATCCCGCCATGGTAATCAAGATGCGTTTCCGCAATGTTGAGAAGGCAGGCAATACGCGGCCTGAACTCCTCTGTTCCTTTTAATTGAAAGCTGCTCAGCTCAACAACCATCCAATTGTTTTCAGTTGCTTCTGCTGCAGCCTCGGATAGAGGCGTGCCGATATTGCCGGCTACAATCGGGGATAGACCAGCGCTTTCCAGCAGCTTGCCTACCCAGGTTGTCGTCGTTGTTTTGCCATTCGAGCCTGTGATGCCGATGATCGGTGCTTCACACAGGTGATAGGCGATTTCAACTTCGGTCACGACAGGAATCTTAAGCTCCAGCGCCTTTTGAACTGGCGGGGCGGAATACGGAATTCCGGGATTTTTGACAAGAAGCGTTACACCGGGATGAATAAGATCATCGGGATGTCTACCGCAAATAACAGAAATACCCAAAGCCTCGAGCTCCGAAGCTTCAGGACACTGTTCTCTTTCCTTTCTATCGTTCACAATGACGGAAGCTCCGGCTTGATGCAGCACTTTAGCAACCTGCACTCCGCTTTTGGCCAGTCCCAGTACGACGATATGCTTATCCCGATAATCTTCTAGCTGCTTCATATGTTACAACCCCTTGTTGATATAAAGTCCGAGTCCCGCAAGTATCAGTCCCACGGCCCAAAATGTAAAGACGACGCGCCACTCCGACCACCCGGATAATTCATAATGGTGATGGATCGGGCTCATTTTGAATATTCGCTTGCCTCTGGTTTTGAAGGAAACCACCTGAAGCACAACGGATAACATTTCTATGACGAATACCCCGCCAATAATGAGGAACAGCAGCTCGCTCTTGGTTACGATCGCTATGGCGCCAATAGCGCCCCCGATTCCTAAAGACCCTGTATCTCCCATGAACACTTTAGCAGGGTGAGCGTTAAATACCAGAAAACCAAGTACCGCACCGATCATCGCCGCTGCGCAGAATGCCGCCGCGAACGACGTAGACTGGATCGCCACAATGGCATAAGCGCCAAAGGCAATCGCACTGACACCGGACAGCAGACCGTCCACTCCATCGGTGAAATTGACCGCATTGGTGACCGCAAGCATCATGACTACGATAAACGGATAATAGAACCACGGCCCCCAATCAAAGGACCAATCCATACCTGGAACGCTTATCGCGGTGCTATGGCCGTTGGAGATCAACAGCCAGCACATAATGCCGGAAAACAGAAGCTGTCCAAACAGCTTCTGCCTGGCCGTGAGTCCTAATGATCTGCGAAATACGATCTTAATATAGTCGTCAAGAAAGCCGATCAAACCGAAACCGAGCGTCGCTACGATCATCACATAGAAATCAGTATCGACAGGAGAAAATTTAATATAAGTCAGTGTAAAAGCAAGCAGAATCACAACGCCGCCCATCGTTGGCGTTCCTGCTTTTTTCAAATGGCTCTGCGGACCGTCGTTCCTAACCTGCTGGCCGAACTTCATCCGCCGCAGCAGCGGAATGAGCAGCGGAGCCGATATCACCGCAAGCACAAACGCTACACCGATTGTCAATAACAGCAATTGAAAGTCCATCAGCTCACCCCCTCACTCCGTTGTTGCCGCCAGGCAGGGCCTTCAAGGCGTCAACCACGTGTTCCAGCCTCATGCCGCGCGAGGCTTTCACCAATACGATATCCTTCTCCGTTACCCGCTCCAGCAAGGCTTCGATCAGTTTTTCTTTATCCGTAAACGGAAGCACTGCTCCTTCAGGAAAGCGGTCTTTCGCTTTCCTAGCCGTGTGAAGAGACAATGGGCCGAAGGTGAACACAAGATCCGTGTTGTCCGGAGATAAGTAATCTCCAATCTCGGCATGGAATTCTTCTTCACGCTGACCAAGTTCCAGCATGTCCCCGAGAACGGCAATTCGCCGGTGGTACCCTTTCATATCACCAAGCACGTCCAATGCCGCCTTGGCCGCGGTAGGACTCGAATTATAAGCATCGTTCAGGACGGTGACCCCGAAAGCAGTCTCCACGGCTTCGATCCGCATGCTCGACAGTTTCAGATTGGCAAACCCGCTGCGAATAGCTTCATCGCCGATTCCCAAATGGGCTGCTACAGCCATCGCCGCAAGCGCGTTGACTACGTTATGACGCCCGAGAAGCGGCAAGCTAAAGCCTTCGCCCGCATGCCGGTTCGAAGTAAAGATGATTCCTCTTGCATGGAACATAAGTCCCGTCGGATAATCGTCATTGGTTTCCTGATTGCCAAACGTAAATGTCCGAAGCCCTTCTGGTTTCACCGTAGTTTCTTCAGCAAGCACCTGGCGGATCAACGGTTCGTCCCCATGGTAAATCAGCAAGCCGCCCGGCTTCATGCCGCTAATAATTTCAAGCTTGGCGCGGGCGATTTCTTCGCGCGAACCGAGCTGAAGCATATGCGCTTCCCCTACGTTGGTAATCACCGTCATATCCGGACGTGCAATGCTCGAAAGCAGTTCAATCTCATGACGTCCGCTCATGCCCATCTCAAGCACGATAATATCGGTATCTTCCTTCATCGCGAGGACGGTTAACGGAAGACCGATATGATTGTTGTAATTGCCTTGCGTCTTGTGAACGTTAAACGTGGTTTCAAGCAGTGCGGACACCATGTCCTTCACGGTGGTTTTTCCGTTGCTGCCGGTTA
The DNA here is from genome assembly GCF_056173265.1 of Paenibacillus sp. QJM3NY_38. Taxonomy (NCBI): domain Bacteria; kingdom Bacillati; phylum Bacillota; class Bacilli; order Caryophanales; family Paenibacillaceae; genus Paenibacillus; species Paenibacillus sp. QJM3NY_38. Next base: position 2,144,447 of record NZ_CM149665.1, on the reverse strand, counting down.
TGCCCACCACCTTGGCGCTGCTCTCGGACAAATAGGCCGCCGCAAGCGTCTGAAGAGCCGTTAACGTATCCTCCACGAGAATGAGCGGCAGGTCGGGAATCGGTTGATGATCTCTCTGCCAGAGCACTGCGCCGGCTCCGCTGGCGATCACGCTATCCGCGAACGCATGCCCGTCAAATTTCTCGCCAACAATCGGAACAAACAAATTTCCCGGCTGTATGGTTCGGGAGTCGGTACCGACCCCTTGAATGATAATATTGTCATCTTGGTTACGTGAGAGCGTCCCGCCGCACATGTCGGCGATGCTCTTTAATGATTTATGGATCACTATTGTCTGCCCCTTATCGCGTCTTTGGCTACGATGCGGTCGTCAAAATCTAGCACTTCGCCCGCAATCAGCTGGTAGGTCTCATGACCTTTCCCCGCAATCAATACTACATCGCCCGGGCTTGCCATTTCAATAGCCTTTTCAATCGCTTTCCGGCGATCAACGATGAGCTTGTAGCTTTCTGTTGACACTTCGTCCTCAATCAAGCCGGCTTCGATATCCTTCAGGATCAAATCCGGATCTTCCGTGCGGGGATTATCGGAAGTTACCAATACAATATCACTATATTTCGCAGCAATTTTACCCATGATCGGCCGTTTGGTCCGATCCCGGTCGCCGCCGCAGCCGAATACCGTGAGCACCCGGCCTTCAGCGAATTCATTAACGGTACGCAGTACATTTTCGAGTCCGTCCGGCGTATGCGCATAATCCACGATCACGGCGTACGGCTGACCCTCATCCACGACCTCCACGCGGCCGTCAACGCCGGGCACGGACTCCAAGCTGTTCTTGATATCCTCGAGGGGAATTCCCTCAAGAAGCGCGGCAGCGATCGCGGCCATAGCGTTATACACGTTGAATTTCCCTACCATTCGAATCGCAATATCCGCACTTCCGCGGAAGGTATCCACATGGAACGAGGTGCCTTGAGCGGTGATCGAGATGTTGCTTGCCCGTATATCCGCATCTTCTCCCAAACCATAGGTAATCACTTCCGCCGCTGTCTGCTTGGCAAAATAAGCCGAAGCCTCATCATCCGCATTCAGGACGGCATATTTGCGTGATGATTCATCCTTGGCAAAAGCGTTGCCCAGCCGGGAGAAAAATAACCCTTTTGCCCCGCGATATTCTTCCATCGTATGATGGTAGTCCAGATGATCCTGCGTCAGGTTTGTGAATATAGCCGTTCGGAAGTCCGTTCCCTTCACCCGCCCCTGTTCGAGCGCATGCGAGGATACCTCCATCACGCAGCACTCGGTGCCTGCGTTCGCCATATCGTTCAAGTAACGCTGAAGCTCCAGCGCCTCTGGCGTCGTTCTTGGCATCGGGAATGACTGGCCGTCGTATTTCATCTGAATCGTGCCGATCAATCCAGTTTTCAAACCGTAATCATTCATAATCGTCTCGATCAAATACGTTGTCGTTGTCTTGCCGTTCGTTCCGGTTACGCCAATCATCTTCATGCGGGAGCTCGGCTGATTATAAAAGGCGTTCGCCAAACCCGCCATCGCAAAGCGGCTGTCCCTCACGATGACTTGCGGAAGGTCGACCTCAAGCTTTCGCTCAACAACCAATGCCGCAGCGCCTTGGTCAGCGGCCTGAGCTGCAAACTGGTGTCCATCTACCGTATGGCCCGGCAGACAAATGAACAAATCCCCCGCTTTCACTTGTCTTGAGTCTGTTTCAATCCCCGTGATTTCAACTTCTCCGGATCCTTCGATAACAGCAGCAGCCAATACGGATGATAATTGCTTCAATTTCATTGTTATCCCTCTCTCTATATATCTGCATCATCGTCTCTCGCTCCCGAATCGGATGATGCCTTAATGTTCGTGCTTGGTTCCCTCGGGGTCTTCGCCCATATAGATCCGAATGGTAGACCCTCGCTCTACCCGACTTCCCGGCTTCGGAGCCTGGGAAATCACTGTGTTGCCGGTCCCGGACTTGGCCAGCATGAAATTCATATTCAGATCCTCATACAGATCCTGAACCGTAGCTCCGACCAGGTTCGGTACAGTCACGGTTGGTGTCTCACCATACTTGTATTCACGCGCAAGCTGGTCTTTACGCGGCGGAACATTCATATAATGCAGCGCATCCTCCAGGATGTTCTGCACGATCGGAGCAGCTACGACGCCACCGAATTGAATGCCCTTCGGATTATCTACCGCCGTGTACACCACAATCTCAGGATCATCGGCAGGCGCAAATCCGATGAACGATACGATATGCTCGGTCGATGAGTACCGGCCATTAATAACCTTCTGGGCGGTTCCCGTCTTCCCTCCGACTCGATAGCCGTCGATGAAGGCCGGGCGTCCGGTCCCTTTGGCAACGACGCTCTCGAGCGCCTCGCGCACTTGCTTGGATGTTTCTTCCGAGATCACTTGTCTGACAAGCTCCGGCTTGATTTCCTCGACCGTCTCTCCCGTTTCTGGATTGACCCACGCCTTGGCCACATGCGGCTTAAACAATTTGCCGCCGTTAATGGCGGCGGACACTGCAGCAACCTGCTGGATCGGCGTAACCGATACCCCTTGCCCAAATGCCGTTGTCGCCAGCTCAACAGGACCGACGTTGTCGAGTTTGAACAGGATGCCATTCTCTTCCCCATTCAAATCGATGCCCGTCTTTGCCCCGAAGCCAAAATCACGGATATACTGAAACAGGCTTTCCTTGCCCAGCTTCTGACCTAACGCCACGAAGCCCGGGTTGCAGGAGTTCTGGACAACCTCCATGAAGGTCTGGCTGCCATGGCCGCCTTTTTTCCAGCAGCGCAGTCTCGCTCCACCGACTTCTACCGCTCCACTGTCAAAGAAGTGGTCGTTCTTCAGGTCGACCTTGTCCTCTTCAAGGGCAGCGGCAAGCGTAATAATCTTGAATGTCGAGCCTGGTTCATAGGTCATCCAGATCGGCAGGTTGCGGTTGTACGTCTCGGCTGAAAACTCCTGGTAATTGGCAGGAGAATACCCTGGCCTGCTGGCCATTGCCAAAATCTCGCCAGTCTTGGGGTTCATGGCAATCGACCAAGCCCCATTCGCCTGATACTTCACCATGGCTTGATCAAGCTCCCGCTCCATTATGGACTGAATCGATTTATCGATCGTTAGCTCCAGATTCAAACCATCACGAGGCTCGACATACTTTTCCGAGGAGCCCGGCATGATTCTTCCGCCTGCATCGGACAGATAAGATATTCCGCCTTCAAAGCCTTTCAGCTTGTCGTCATGCATGGCCTCCAAGCCGGTAAGTCCTTGACTGTAGGCCCCCGTGAACCCCAATATATGGGCTGCGAGATCGCCATAAGGATAATACCGTTTGTTATCCTCAGCAACAACGATACCCGGCAGCTTCAAATCACGAATTTCCTGAGCCAGCTCCATCGTAATTTTTCGTCCACCGGGATTTATCCGTTCCAACCTCGAACGTTTCGTAATGATTTTCTTGATATCGGCTTTGTCCATGTTGATAAGCCCGGCCAAGGTTTCGGCCGTATGGTCCGGATCTTTGATTTGTACAGGAATCGCCCAAATGGTCGGTGTTGTTATATTCGTAACCAATGCGGTTCCGTTACGATCCAAAATTTCACCACGCTGGGCCGCAAACGGAATGTCGCGGCGCCAGAGATCCTCCGCCTTCGCCGACAGCTCCGCGCCTTTCCCAATCTGCACATAAGCCAGTCTGATAATCAGTGCTGAGAACAGCAGGAGCAGCAGCAGCAGGCTCCAGAGCAGCCTTCTCCGCTGCGATACCTTGGATACTTTCACCTAAGCTTCCCTCCCTGTTTGAACCCGAAAGCTCATGATATGCGTTCTTCACATGAGTATTCGGGACAAACCCGGGTTAGAACAAGCTATTCCCCTTCTGTCTTGCCTTGTCCTTGGTCGGTTGCCTCGACATCGTTATCGGCAGTTCCATCCGACTCTTTTCCATCGGTTTCTTCCCCGTTCGCATTTTCGCTGCCAACGGAGGAAGTTTCATCGGAACTGCTGCTTCCCGTGATCAACTCTTGAGCCGACTTCAGCGTTAACTGCACGATTCGTTGACCATTCTCCTTGGCTTCCAACTGCGAAACAACGTAGCCCTCACCCTGAACATTAACCTTTACTTTCATCAAAGTGAGCACTTCCATGGCGTCCCTAAGCGATTCACCCTCTAAATTCGGGATTTTCATCGTTGGGCTATCCTCTGTAAGAAGATAGATCCTTTGACCTGCACTAATGATCGCATTGGCAGGCGGGTATTGCTCCTTCACCGTGTTTCCGTTGCCCAAGGTCTCAAACGCCACTCCATCCTTCAGCAGCTTGGCTTTTACATCACTCAGCTTCAACCCCTTAAAATCCGGTGCTTTCAGGGAATCCGTCAGCGATGTTCCTGATTTCGTTTTTTCCTTATCCTGCTTTGCATTCGATTTGGGAACGCCCCAATAATTCAATGTCTTGGAGACGATTTCCTTGAATATAGGCGCTGCCAGAGTACCGCCGCCCTTTTCCACGTTCGGTTCATCGATAATGACCAGTACGGCTATTTTCGGATTCTCGACGGGAGCGTACCCGATGAATGAAACTACTTGTTTCGTACGGTCTTTATATCCGCCGCCGGATTTTATCGCGGTACCGGTTTTGCCCGCAACCCGGTAGCCTTCAATATACGCATTCTTACCTGTTCCGTTTAATTGGTCAGCAACGACCTGCTCAAGGTAAGTCCCCGTTTCTCTTGCGGCCTCAGGAGATATGACCTGGCGCACGACTTTCGGTTCGATTTTCTCAACCTTGCCCGTGTTGGGGTCCTCGATCTGCTTGACCATGTGAGGCTGCATGAGCTTGCCTCCGTTGGCAACGGCTGAAATGGCCGCAATCTGTTGAATAGGCGTTACGGATACGGCGTAACCGTAGGTCATGGTTGAAATATCGGAGTCATAAGTCATATTCAAGGTACCGAGAATCTCCCCCGGAAGATCAATGTCCGTTTTCTGCGTAAACCCAAAATCCCGAATATAGTTGGTAAATCGCTCCTTGCCGAGCATTTCGTATCCCAATTTTACAAATGCCACGTTACTCGACCTTTTTACGCCTTCCAGGTAGGTAATGGGGCCCCAACCTACGCTGTTAATGTCCCGGTGGGTTCTTCCACCAGCTCTTATGGATCCGGATTGATAAATAGCACTCGGGTTAAACAGCTTTTCCTGCACTGCGCTGGCCAGCGTAACAATTTTGAAAGTCGATCCCGGCTCATAGATGGACCGCACGGCATGATTGATAAAATTCTTTTGATTCCATTCCGAATATGTATTGGGATCAAAAGTCGGCATATTGGCCATCCCCAGTATTTCCATCGTGTTCGGATCCGCTGCGATTACCGTCATACTGATTGGTTTATATTGGTTATACGTGTCGCGCATCGCTTCCTCGATATAATACTGGATTGTATCGTCTGTCGTCAGTACTAAATTTTTCCCATTTATTGCAGGCTGGTATAAATCGTCCTCGCTCGGCAGCTTGACCCCTTTCTTATCACTCTTGTACGAAGCGAATCCATCGGTTCCCTTCAGCTTGTCGTCATAAAATTGTTCAATGCCCCCGATACCCTTGCCCTGACGATCGGTATATCCCAAGATATGTGCAGCCACTGTCTTTTGTGGATAAAATCGTTTTGACTCTCGCTGAAAGCCGATGCCCGAATCGGGAACTTTGCCTGCGGCCTTCAATTTATCATTCAAGCTTTCGCTGAACGCTTTGACCTCTTCCATCTTCTCCTTGTCAATCTTCCATCCTTCGCTGCGGACTTCGCGGCCCTTGAGGTATTCGCCTTTATCGTCTTTAGCTTTAACCAGTACACGGAGTTCGTCCTCATCCTTGTCAAGAATCTCATGCAGTCCTTTAACGACCTCATTCTCCATGCCGTTAGCCTGAATGACCGCAGGATTCACAATAACCGTAAAGGCAGGCGCATCCATGGCAAGAATATCGCCGTCCCGATCCGTGATCGTTCCTCGCGTGGCCGGAAGATCCTGTTTACGCGACCATTTCGATAAAGCTTGTTCCTTCCAGAAGTCGTTATCGATGACCTGCAGCCAAAACACCCGACCAATCAATAAAGCAAAAAAGAGGGTTATACATCCCCCTATTAGCACGGTACGCAGTTTGATTTTTTTTATCATCGGTCAAAACCTCACACTTCAATCATTTTGTCCCGAGTCCGAATTCTGTGTCTCGGATGACCCCGAGACCGGTGATAGATGGATTGTATTATTGTCATCAATAGGGACATAGCCCAGCTCTTTCGCCTTGTCCAATATTTGCGTCTCCAGTGTTTGCTTCTCAACCTGAAGCTGATTGATATTTCGTTTAGCTTCGAGTGTCTTATTTTCCGTCGACTGGATCTGCCGGTTCAAGTCATAGGAATGAACATGACTCATGCCAATGACACCCATGACGGCAACCACAAATACCACGGACAGCAAATACAACAGCTTTTCTTTTTGCGGAAGCTGGGAACGACGTTTGACGACTTTTGTCTTCTCGAGATAAGCGGACTGCTGCGTTTCCTTCTGTCTCTCCTGTACGGCTAAATTGCCGCGCGTGTAAGCCATGGCTGATTCTCCTTCTTCAGGGATTTTATGTTTCTACAGTTTCTCCGCAATCCGCAGTTTCGCCGAACGCGCCCTTGGATTACTCTCAATCTCTTCCGCAGAGGGGATAAGCGGTTTGCGGTTCACCAACTTCAGCTCACCTTGGCCGCCTCCGCATACACACATCGGAAAATCTGGAGGGCACGTACACTTGGGAATGTAACTGTTAAAAATTTGTTTGCATATTCGGTCTTCGAGCGAGTGAAACGTGATGACCGACACTCTTCCTCCCGGTGCAAGACATCTCACGGCTTGGTGAAGCGCGTCTTTGAATGCGCCAAGCTCATCATTTACCGCAATCCGAAACGCTTGAAAGCTTCGTTTGGCCGGGTGGCCGCCCGTTCTCCGAGCTGCGGCCGGAATCCCTTCCTTAATCATTTCGACAAGCTCGCCGGTTGTCTGAATAGGACTCTGTGCCCTTCTTTCAACAATGACCTTGGCAATTCGCCTTGAAAATTTCTCTTCGCCGTATTCATACAATATTCGCGCGATTTCCTGTTCCGGCCATTCGTTTACAATCTTGGCTGCGGTAAGCTCGGCGGATTGATCCATCCGCATATCCAGCGGGGCATCATGATTGTAACTAAACCCTCTCTCCCCTTCATCGAACTGTGGAGAAGATACGCCCAAATCGAACAGTATACCGTCAACTTGCGGCTGCCCGTTCTCGTCAACCTCCACTTCGTTTCGGAGCACCTCCTCCAAATCACGAAAATTGGTTTTGACGAGCGTGATCCGGTCCACATACGGCTTCATGACTTCCCGGGCGTTATTCAATGCCCAGTCATCCTGATCCAATGCGATTAACCGACCTTTCGAACTTAGTTGGGAAGCAATCAGCGAGCTGTGCCCTGCTCCCCCGAGCGTACAGTCAACATATATACCGTCTGGTTTGATGCGCAGCCCTTCTGTCGCTTCTTGCTTAAGCACTGTGATGTGATGGAACAAAGCTGCAGCCCTCCATTGTGTCTGATTCATGATTTTAAGTGTTACTTGTCCATTTCAATACGATGTTCCCAGCTGGTTATAAATCAAAATCAAAATCTACCAGCTTCTCAGCAATGTCATTGAATGCTTCCTCCGACTGCTGATAGTAATTCTGCCACTGCTCCTTGCTCCAGATCTCCACTCGGCTCGATACGCCGATGACGACGCATTCCTTCTCGAGCTTGGCGAACTCGCGCAAATTGCCCGGCAAATTTACCCTTCCCTGTTTATCCCATTCACATTCCGTCGCCCCGGAGAAAAAAAACCGGGTGAATGCGCGTGCATCCGACTTCATGAGCGGCAGGGATTTGAGTTTCTGTTCCATGATGGCCCATTCATCTTTGGGGTATACAAAGAGGCAATTGTCCAATCCGCGGGTTACGATAAACGAGGTGCCCAGGAGGTCACGAAACTTAGCAGGGATAATGATTCTCCCTTTATCGTCGATGCTATGTTGAAACTCCCCCATGAACATCAGGCACTCCACCCCTTAACCCCGATTCCCCACTTTGCACCACTTTCCACCACTTTAGGATAATAGATTCGGCGTCAAGAATCAAATACCTTCTAACGAGCATTTGTTTTTTTGGAACTTTCTCTCAGAACATTCGCACAAAAAACCTCCTTTCATCCCGCTTGGGGATGGAAAGGAGGTTTGCAAATGATCTAAAGCTGCTGCTGTTTAGTGCTGAGCCCAGCTGTCCAAGTAAGACTTCTGCTCAGCGCTCAGGCTGTCGATTGTAATACCTAGACTTTCCAGTTTATATAAGGCAACCTGTTCATCCAATTCGTAAGGAACATTTACAACGCGGTTACCGATGTTTTTATACTGATCATTCACGTGTTTGAGCGACAATGCCTGAAGCGCAAACGTCATATCCATAATTTCCGCCGGATGTCCGTCACCTGCCGCCAGATTCACCAAACGGCCTTCGGCAAGCAAATAAATCTTACGGCCATCTTTCAGGTGATATTCTTCGATATTGCGCCGAACCGTCCGAACCGATTGAGACCGTTCTGACAAATCCGGTTTATTGACTTCCACATCGAAGTGACCGGCATTGGATAAAATGGCACCGTCCTTCATGACATCAAAGTCTTCCCCGCTGATGACATCGCGGTTACCCGTGACGGTTACAAAGAAGTCTCCCCATTTGGCCGCTTCGCGCATTGGCATGACGCGGAAGCCGTCCATATAAGCCTCAACGGCCTTAATCGCATCAATCTCGGTCACAATAACGTTGGCACCAAGACCTTTGGCACGCATGGCCACGCCCTTGCCGCACCAGCCATACCCTACAACAACAACCGTCTTGCCTGCAACCACCAGGTTGGTCGTCCGGTTAATTCCGTCCCAAACCGATTGTCCGGTACCGTAACGGTTATCAAACAAGTATTTGCAATATGCATCGTTCACGGCAACCATCGGAAATTTCAGAGCGCCTTCTTTCTCCAAAGATTTCAGGCGCAGGATGCCTGTCGTTGTCTCTTCCGCTCCGCCCCGAATTCCTTCAAGCAGATCGGTACGTTCGGAGTGCAGGATCGTAACGAGATCCCCGCCATCGTCGATGATCAGATCCGGTCTGGTCTCCAGTGTTGAAATGAGATGCTGCTTGTATTCCTTAGGATCCGGGTTATACTTGGCAAACACCGTGATCCCGTCTTCTACCAATGCGGCACATACATCATCTTGAGTTGACAGCGGATTACTGCCCGTAATCGTCACTTCAGCGCCGCCGGCCTGAATGACTTTCGCCAGATAAGCGGTCTTGGCTTCCAGATGCAAGGAGATAGCGACCTTCAACCCTTTGAATGGCTGTTCTTTCTCGAATTGTTCACGCACCCGGTTCAATACCGGCATATGCGCCTGGACCCAATCAATTTTCAAATGACCTTCCGGTGCCAGCTTCAAGTCGGTAATATTGCTGGTTTGTATGGATGATGAGCTCATTTAACGGCCTCCTATGATCTGATGTTTGAATTCCTGATCGTTATACGTAAACGACCCTGTGAATGCCCGAAGCAGCGTATGGGATTTCCATCAGGCGATCCACCAGATTCAATCCATAACGATTCATGTATTCCAGGATGTTGTATACCCTCTCCTGAGGTTTCCCTTCCGGTAACAACGTCTGTTCAATGCGCTTCCACTTTGCCAGCGCGGCCTCATGCTGCTGTTCCAAGGCATTCCGGGATTTACTTAACAGGTAATCCATCTGCTCCAATATTTTATCTTTATTGGTTAGACCTAATTTTAACAGTCCACTTTGCATTTTGCCAAGATCTTCTATTAAAGGCTGATATAATGCTTCAAATTGTCCCCGGGTTTGACTGAATCGTGCTTCCAAATTCAGCTCGTCTTGGCTGGCGAGCCAAGCCTCACGCTTCTCGGACAAGCGAAGCTGGACATCCTCGAAGGACAATCCGTATTTCTCCATCAGCTTATGGACGGTTCCATCTACGATGGAGAATGACATTCTTGGGATGATCAGCGGCATCTGCAAACCCAAGTCGGAGAATGCATAACGCGTAATCGCCCAATAGGAAATCTCGCCTGGACCGAGTATCGTCCCGAGCACGGGCAGCAGCGAATCCTGCATGATTGGACGGGTCAACACATTGTTGCTGAAGCGTTCAGGGTGCTGATGCAAATCCCGAAGCAGTTCATCTTCCGTCAGCGAAACGATGCCTTTCCGGTCTGAGAATACACGTCCTTCTCGGTAAAGCAGCAAGCGTCTGCCTTCATGCAAGTAGAACAAGTTAGCCCCATTCTCGGATACATCAGCCTGGACTTCATAACCCTGACCCGCGATATCCCTCGCAGCCTGCTGGTACGAAAGTCCCATTTGTTCGTTGCGGGTAATCAAGGATTCGAATATGGGTATTTCCAACGCCCGAAGTCCCGGGTCTGCCGAATCCAGGAGTATCAGCCCATATTTGCCGAACAGATAGCTGATCAGTTTAGCGAATGCCTCGCTGAGCCCGGCCGAACCGTTTAGCGATTCCCTCGCCAGTTTCAGCAGATCTGCCTTATATTCGCTGTCTGCCAATTGAGTCTGAAGCTCTGCCAGCATCGCATTCCAATCTTCCTCGGCAACGCCAGTATAACTAACTGACGTCCTGAGTCCGTCCTTGGCATCAAGCTTGATCTTGGAAAGCTGCAGATCCTGATTCAGGAAGTACGTATGATTCACTTCATCCCAATCATGATCCTCCCCGGCGATCCAAAATACAGGCACGACAGGACGTTTCAAGCGCTCTTCCGCCTCGCGGGCCGCTTGAATAACGGTAATTGCTTTATATATGACAAGCAGAGGTCCAGTGAACAAACCGCTTTGTTGTCCACCAACCATCGTAACCGTTCCTGGCTGCTCCAGAAGTTGGAGTGATTTATGTACAGCGGGATGATCATTGTGTTTCTTATTGTACGTCCGAAGACAATCCGCCAGCGCTTTACGCTGAATTCGTTTGTCTTCCGAAAGATCCAGCCATTGTACCCGCTCTGCAAAGCTGTGCTCGCCGCGGTAATCTTCACCGTAGAACCCGCTTACCCGGTCGAAATGATGAATATAATCCTGAGCGAGACGCGAAGCGAGGGATAATGGTTCCGGAACGATATTCATGAGGTATGCCTCCTATTCTACGTCGCAACCAAATCTAGATTGTGCTTAAATTTAATTTCTTCTATATTATTTTGCCTTTCTTGATTGTACCGAATGTTGGCATTCTGCGTCAAAGGAAAAGAATAAGCCGCCGGCACGATGCCAGCGGCTATTCTTGAAGCTGCTTCCTCATACTGAGGCCCGTTTATTCAAGCGTAGGCTTTTGCAACCCAGTGTCCTTTGGACACTTCAACCAATTCCGAATCCTTCACGTCCAGTTGAACCGTTCCGTCTTCGCCTTTGGCAGCTGAAATCGGCCCCTGCATATCGTCTTCCAGCTTGAGCCGCTTTTTGTTTGCCTCAATTTCCGGATCCGGAATCGGAATCGCGGACAGCAAGGTTTTGGTGTAAGGATGGATCGGATTTGCATAGAGCTCTTCACTGTCTGCCAGCTCCACCATTTTACCCAAATACATAACCGCTACCCGGTCACTGATATGCTTAACCATGGACAGGTCATGCGCAATGAAGAGATAGGTCAGGCCAAGTCGGTCCTGCAAATCTTTAAGCAGGTTAACAACCTGCGCCTGAATCGAAACGTCCAGCGCCGAGATCGGCTCGTCACAGATGATAAATTTAGGGTTTACCGCGAGAGCACGGGCAATCCCGATCCGTTGACGCTGACCGCCCGAGAATTCATGTGGGTAGCGCGTGGAGTGGTCACTATTCAAGCCGACCATATCCAGCAGCTCCTCAATCCGCTTCTTGCGTTCGGCGCGGCTGCCTGCCATACCGTGAATATCCAGAGCTTCCCCGATAATATCCGACACCGTGAATCTTGGGTTCAGCGAGGCATACGGATCCTGGAAGATCATTTGCATATCGCGGCGCATCGCCTTCATTTTGCCCGGAGACAGCTTGTAAATATCCGTTCCGTTAAAATTAACGCTGCCTGCCGTAGGTTCATAAAGGCGCAGAATCGTCCGTCCCGCAGTGGATTTACCGCAACCCGACTCTCCCACCATACCAAGCGTTTCGCCTTCACGAATAAAGAAATTCAGATCGTCAACCGCTTTAAGAACCTGGCCTTTGCCCACGTTAAAATACTTCTTCAGGCCTTTTACTTCAATCAAGTGGTTATCCTTCATGAACCTTGCGCCTCCTTCGCCATCGGATGCAGATTCCAGCAGCGCGCCGTGTGCGTGTCGCTGAATTCCGTTGCGCCCGGATCCACCCGTTCACAAATTCGCATAGCTTCGTCACAACGAGCAGCGAACGGACAGCCTACAGGTGGTTTAATCAGATCCGGCGGTGTTCCGATAATCGGAATGAGCGGTTCGTCTTTCTTCTGATCCAGACGCGGCATGGAACGAAGCAAACCTTTGGTGTAAGGGTGCTGCGGATTTTTGAAAATCTCCCATTTCGTTCCCGTTTCCACCACTTCACCTGCATACATGACGATGACACGGTCACACATGCCGGCAACAACGCCGAGGTCATGCGTGATCAGAATGATCGATGTGCCCAAACGTTCCTGCATTTCCTTCATAACGTCCATAATCTGTGCCTGAATGGTCACGTCGAGTGCCGTTGTCGGTTCGTCCGCAATCAGCAGGGTCGGCTTACACGCAAGCGCAATGGCGATCATCGCACGCTGACGCATGCCGCCGGAGAACTCATGCGGATACTGATTAAAGCGCTCCTCCGCATTTTTGATGCCCACCAGCTTCAGCATTTCTATGGCGTGTTTTTTGGCTTCGGAGAAAGACATTCCCTGGTGCTTGATCAGCACCTCTGTAATTTGTTTGCCTATTCTAATGGTCGGATTCAGCGATGTCATCGGATCCTGAAAGATCATTCCAATATCCTTGCCGCGAATCGCTTCCATCTGTTTATTCGTTTTTTTGAGAAGGTCTTGTCCTTGGAAAATGACCTCACCCTTTTTTATTTCTGAGGGCGGGGACGGAATCAATCGCATAATGGTCTGGGCGGTAACACTTTTACCGCTTCCGGACTCACCGACGATGGCAACCGTCTCCCCCTTGCCGACTTCAAAATTCATGCCGCGGACTGCCTTCACTTCACCGCCGCGAACACGAAACGATACGTTGAGGTCCTTTACCTGCAAGATCGGTTCCATACCTTCCCACCTCCTATTTTTTCAATTTCGGATCAAGCGCATCACGCAATCCATCACCGAAAATGTTAAATGCTAACATCGTCAAGCTGATAAATAGAGCAGGAAACAACATCCGCCATGGATAGTACATCCATCCGGACAGGGCATCATTAATCATGGAGCCCCATGAAGCAACCGGTGCTTGAACTCCAAGACCCAGGAAGCTCAGGAATGCCTCGGCAAAGATCGCGCTTGGAACCGACAGGGTCAAGGTAACGATAATCGGACCCATCGCATTCGGAATCAAATGCCGGAACAACAGGCGCGCGGTTCCCGCTCCCATCGAACGTGAGGCGAGGACATATTCTCTGCTCTTCAGCTGCATAATCTCGCCCCGCACAATCCAGGACATGTTAATCCACCCGGTGATGGTTAAGGCGAGTATGATCGTTCCTAAACTTGGTTCAAATACAACCAGCAGCAAAATCGTAACGAGCAGGTACGGAATGGAATACAAAATTTCTGCAAACTTATTCATGAACTCATCGACACGGCCACCGAAATAACCCATGATGCCGCCATATATTACACCAATCATCAAGTCAATCGCAGCTGCTGCAAGACCAACGGTCAAGGATATCCGAGCTCCCATCCAGGTACGAACAAACACGTCGCGGCCCAGATCGTCGGTTCCAAACCAATGTTCTGATGAAGGCGGCATATTCGTATTCATCAAATCATTCGTTTCATAATCATAGTTAGAGATCATCGGGCCGATAATGGCCATGATGACAATCAGGATCATAATAACCAAGCCCGTCATAGCAAGCTTGTTCTTGCGCAATCTTTCCCAGGAATCTCTCCAGGAGGACAAACTTTCACGCTGTATTACCTCGGATTGTTTCTCATCAGGACCAATTTTCTGAAAATCTTCAGGCTTTAAGTTTAGTGCCGCAGGATGAGGCATACTTTGTTCTTTCTCCATGTCTACCTCTCCTTTCCGCCGGTCAATTTAATGCGTGGATCCACAAATACATATACGATATCTGTAACGAAACGCGCCAGCATCAGCAAGATGCCGTAGAATATGGTAATCCCCATAATGACTGTATAATCGCGGTTTGTGATACTTTCAACAAACTGCTTGCCAATGCCGCCAATGCCAAAGATCTGTTCAATAACGACCGAACCGGTAATGATGTTCGCTGTCATTGGCCCGACGTACGTTACGACCGGCAAGATGCCGTTACGGATGACGTGACGGAACATAATGGCGAACCAGTTGAGACCCTTAGCCTTCGCCGTCTTGATATAATCCGAATGCAGCACTTCCAGCATGCTGGATCGCGTTAATCGTGCGATAAATGCAATCGGTTGAGCTGATAGGGCCATAACAGGGAGCACGTAGTCGAGCGGTCCTTCAAAGCCCATAACATTGAAAATGCCCGCTTTCTCTGCGAGAACGTATTGCAACAATGACGCAAGTACGAAACTCGGTACCGCGATGCCGAGAACCGAGATGATCATGGCGATGTTGTCAATCAGCTTGCGGTGATACAGAGCTGCAAGCATCCCTAGCAAGACACCCACGATAACGGATACTACGATCGCGATAAGACCCAATCGGAGTGAAGGGCCAAATGTGTCAACAATAATATCAGTGACGGACTGTCCCTGTTTCTTCATAGACAAACCAAAGTCACCTTGAACGATATTGCCCAAGTATTTCGTATATTGCTGAAATACCGGTTTATCTAAATCATACTGCTCCATCAGCCTCGCCAAAATTTCAGGCGATGGCTTTTTCTCTCCCATAAACGGATCGCCCGGTATGGCTTTCATAAGAAAAAAAGTGGCTGAGATCAGTATGAACAACGATACAAGCATATAAAAAAACTTACTCGCCACATACCTCAGCATTTCGCTAGCCTCCTGATCAGTTGTTCTAAACCAAGCCGTCTATATAATTGTATTATTCTAGAACGGAACTGGCATCCCTTAACTTTCACCAACGGACACAAGATTTGGAAACCTTGCGCTCATACAAAAAAATCGGGATATATATGAGGTTTAAATGCCCCACATATATATCCCGAACCGTAACCTTTTATAAATGGTTTTACAAAAGACTACTCGATATATGCACGTGTGAAATCGATATCACCCTTATAATCCAGATGCAGATTCTTCACCCATGGTTTAACCAAGGACACGCTGGAGTAATAGTAGATCGGCATTACAACTTGGTTTTCTTCAACGAGAATTTTCTCAGCTTTGGACATCAGCTCCATGCGTTTAGCGTTGTCGCTAGTTGCATAAGCATCCTTCACAAGTTTGTCATATTCTTCGTTCTTGAAGCCAGTATCGTTGTTACCACCGTTGGATGTCCACATATCGATATAAGTCATCGGGTCGTTATAATCTGCTCCCCAACCGGAACGGGCAACTTGATAGTTCAAATCCGTACGGTTCTTCAGGAATACGCCCCACTCTTGGTTTTGTACCTTCACAGTAACACCGAGGTTATTCTTCCACATATCTGCGATAGCAAGCGCAATTTTCTTGTGGTTGTCATCGGAGTTATGGATCAGAGTAACTTCCGGCAATGTGGTATAGCCTTTTTCCTTCATACCTTGCTCGAGCAGTTTCTTAGCTTCTTCAAGATTTTCATCGAAGTAAGTATCCGGCACCTCTTTACGGTACTCGTCGGACTCACCTTTGATACCAGGAGGAACAAAACCGTGTGCAGGAAGTTGTCCACCTTGCGTGATTTTCTCTACGATCGCCTGACGATCAATCGCCATGGCAAATGCTTTACGGATGTTCACGTTGTCAAATGGTTCTTCTGTTGTGTTAAAGATATAGAAATACGTTGATGAAATCCCTTTGATCATCAGTTCATCGCCCAATTCCTTCTTGATCGCATTGAGCTGATCCGTCGGAATATTTCCTGTTGGATGTCCTGCATAATCCAATTCATCGTTACGATAGCTTGAAAGTTCAGTTGCCGAGCTGTTCACGATACTCATTTGAACTTTTTCAAGTTTGATTCCATCCTTGTCCCAATATTGGTCGTTCTTCACAAGCTCGATCTTTTGACCTTTGGTCATTTGTGAAACTTTGAACGGACCATTACCGATCAATGTTTCCGGTTTGGTTGCCCAAGAAGCATTACCTTCAACAGAGCTGTGAACCGGGAAGTACGTTTGGAATGACATCAAGCTGAGGAAGTATGGCGTTGGGTTTGCCAGCGTAACTTCGAGCGTATAATCATCGGTTGCTTTTACGCCGACTTCATTGGCGTCTTTGATCTCTCCAAGATTGTAAGCTTCAGCGTTTTTGATGTAATAGAGCTGATACGCATATGGTGATGCAGGAGTAAAGTTCGGATCAAGTACGCGTTTCCATGCATACTCAAAATCTTTTGCTGTTACTGAATCGCCGTTACTCCATTTGGCATCTTTGCGAAGGGTGAAGACATATTTCAATCCATCTTCAGAAACATCCCATTTTTCGGCTACGCCAGGCTCTTCAGAGCCATCTGCACCCTTGCGAACCAAACCTTCAAATACAGCACTGATTACTGTATTCGATGTGTTATCCTGAGCCAAGCCCGGATCCAATGTAGGAGGGTCGGAAGCAAGGTTCATACGGAAGACTTGCTCTTTAGGCTTGTCCGCCGTTCCGCCGTTATTAGCGCCTTCGTTCTTGTCAGCTCCACACGCTGCCAAAACCGAGCTGAAAGCAAGAATTAGCGTCATGAGAAGCAGTAATTTCTTTTGTTTCTTCATCTTGCGGTATCCCCCTCATAGATTTTAGGTATATGCTTATCGATTATACAACCAGTGGTCAAAAAAATCCAGAAATCAATAAATTGAAAAATCTGCCTGACCCAGAGATCAAACAGATTTATCACATAATACTAGTTATTAGATTGTACTTACATCATCTTAATTATGTAGGAGAGGAGACCAAAAAATGTAAAAACTATATAACCAAAACTCATGCTGACAAAACCCAGACGCCACACGGCGCGAAGAAGCCTCTTACCGTTAACCTTGCCTTTCCAGCGGTTCTGCGCACTGCCGATCAACCCCGCTGCAATGAGCAGCATGAGGAGAATGAGATAAAAACCGAATTTGGACTGGAATGTATTATTAAACAAGGCGGAGACGGAAAACAGCATGAAAAATGTGGTTACATCCATGGCCAGCTCCAGCGCTTGCTTTCGATTTTTATTTCTTTGCAAGACAACGAAATACACCAGTAAAAACGGAATGAACGGAAAAAGACTTAATGTGTGAAACAGCCCCTGCAAGAAACCCATGCTAAAGACCCCCTATGTATTCATCCCCTCGATGAGCTGTGTGATCAGCTCGTGTTTTGGCACAGAAATGCCATATTTTTGACCCAAACGGACAATGCTTCCGTTAATCCAGGCAACTTCCGTCGTTCTGCCTTCCGCTACATCCTTAAGCATGGAAGACGTGTTACCTGAAGTTGATTTGCAGACGGATAGGATCCATTCCCAAAGCCCGCTTCCATAAGAAATTCCAGCCGCTTCATATACGGCGATCCCTTCATTATATAACTGCTTCATAAGCCTGACTCGTTCTGGGGAAGTTAACAGCTCTCCATTAGGAATCCGCCACAATGCTGTCAAAGGATTAATGACCGCGTTGATCAGCAGTTTACGATAAATCATCTCATCCATTTCATTCGACAAAAAAGCTTCAAATCCTGCTCTATTCAGCTGTTTAACAAGCTTATTTTCATGATCTTCCTGAGAGAAAGCCTCTATTGGGCTCCCGGCAGGTTTCATTTTGCCGATTGTCGTCGTTCCGTGACCGGCGTGCAAAACGGAGACGCTGCTTGTACGCTTGGCCCCTTCCGTCGTAATGGCAGCGTAGAGCGTCCACATCGGCAGCAGGCCCTGAAGTCGCTCCAAATGGCCTGTACCGTTCTGAAAACATAGGAGTCTGCGGTGATCTTGCCCAAATAGAGCCAGCATCTCCGTTGCCATCTCTTCGATCCCTTGCTGCTTGAGCATGAGGAAAAGATAATCCGCATCGGCCCCGCCACCCGACTCGGCAAAGGATGACCATGAGCTGACCGAGAGAGCATGGGCGTCAACGACCTGCTGCCGGCCCGGCTCCTCGATGGTTATGCCGGAAGCCCGAAGCTTGTCCGCCTGCTCCTCGCTTCGGCACCATAGCGTGACACGGCAACCTGAATCAGCAAGTTTTCCCGCATATAACAGCCCCAATGAGCCGGCTCCGATAATATGGATATTCATGATAATCCCCCATTATTGTAATCAACCACAAAGTACTAGTCCTAGTATATATCAGAATAATCTCCTTTACGCACAAATAACCCGCCAAGCGCATGAAATGCACTAATGCGGGTTACGGCTGGAGCAAGATAATCTTTACCTATTCAATTCGTTCCAGGTTACCGTTTGCGTCCATTTTAAAGCGTGTCTTAAGTTCCTCGTCTTCTTCATTTAAGAAAGCAAGTCTGCGTGCCCGATCCATAATCTGAATCAGTGCCTTATAATCGTCATTGACTACATGATAGTCCGTTTTCACTTCGCTGACTTCCTTCAATAACCTTTGATTCTCACTGCGGAGTCTTGAAAGCTCTTCCTCTTTTTCACGCAAGTTCTTCTCAAGCAATTTATACTGACGTGAACTTTCCTGAAGCCCGCCCTTCCACTGACGAAGGAAACGGATAACGGCATCGATGGACAGTGTTTCTTCGCTTGCACCATCATTCTTATAGACATCGTGCTCCAGTTCCGGAGCAGCCAAACCGGCAACCTGCGGTCCGCTTACCGAAGGCTGTTTTTTATAATAACTTCTCTTTTGACGCTGAGATTTCGCCAAGCTGATAGCATCCTCATATTTCTTGCGAACGCAGCTGTTCCAACGAAATCCACAAGCCGCCGATGTCCGGCCGATTCTTTCTCCCACTTCCTCAAAGGCAGCCAATTGGGTGCTGCCCTCACGAATATGACGAAGGGTCACCTCCGCCAATATTAGGTCGTCCTCTGCACTCCATGCATCCTGTCTCACTGCTGACATACCATAAAACCCTCCTAACGACATCCTAAAATAACCGTCTTCAATACCGTAAATCGGCTGCTGAATAGGGTATAAAAACTGCTTAATTCATTTCTATGCCTCTCATAGAGTTCATAGAATCTATTTGATACTAAAATGTATTTCCATTTTGATTACAGATCATACTCTTACGAAGGCAAAAGGGAAGATTCGTCCAAATTATTCACGAATTCATTGTCCTGCTTCTGGTTAATAATAAAAAATAAAGGGTTTTCTTGAGTTAGGCGTTTACACGTTTTTCCCATAACGCTATAATGTTCATAGCAGCATTATGTGCGTACATACGAGAGGAGGATATAATCGTGGCACGGATGTTTCGAGTCCTTGGCTTTTTCACCCTGACTATCGGGTTGATGGCCTTTGCCGGAGATCATATTGAAATGGCACTGCTTTTCTTCCTGCAGACTGCATTTTTCGTGATCCTGGGATATTTGAAATTCACGGAGAGAACCTATATTCTTCTCTTCTGGGCTTATATGATCGTGACCTTCACAGGCTTTAGCTATTGGACGGTCTTCATTATGGGCAAACCACTCTAATAGGTAAACCATGCAAGTGATGTTTGTGATCCGCCGGCGCTCACCTGGACAAACTGGAGCACGCTGGTGGATTTTCCTTGCAATTAGAGAATGAGAGTACTTAAAAGAGCGATCAGGTGCTTTAGCTGCCGGATCGCTTTTTTAATGCCCAAAGGTTGATAATTGAGTCGTATACGTCATATATTGGTTAAAATGAAGGGACAAACAGCGGTTGGATTCCTTTCGACTAACAACCATTCAAGGAGGACTCCCGTTTGAATGTACGAATAAAACAACCTCTCCTCCCGGTCATACTGTGTATAACCCTGTTGTTCTGCTTCATAGGGGCTCCCGCTTCCGTATATTCCGAGCAGGATGCAAGCCCGGTTATGCCTGATTCGGAAGAGGCGCGCAAACTTCTGGAGGACAGCCTCTCCATTGTGGAGATCGATCATGAAATCGAACGGATAACCAAACGTATCGCCGAATTGCAGCAGCTCCAGAGCGAACTGCAAACTAAAATTCAGGATATGGGCTTGCGAATCGAAGACCGGCGAGATCGGGCGGCTGCCGTCCTTCGGTCATATTACATGGGTGAGCGGGATAACTTATTCTTCATGCTGTTGTCTGCAAAAGACTTAGCCGGTTTTTTCCGGATCATGGACTATTACGATATGATTATTCAAAATGATCGGGATACACTTGCGGAATATAACCTTCAGTACCGCTCCCTTGCCTCCGCTCAGGCTGAAGCCGCACGCAATGCTTCTCAGCTCGTCGAAGTAAAGGACAGCCTTGTCAAGCAGCGTGAACGGGTGCTGGCGCTTGAACAGCAGGTTGACGGAGCACTGACAGCCAGCGGCAACCCGGATGCCATGAAGAAATTGATTGAGGAGTTCACCCTTTATTGGGAGAACGTGGGCCTGTATGAGGTAAAGCGTCACTTCCAGGCTTTAGCCAGCGCCATGGAGAATTTGCCCCAATTTGTTCAGGGTAGCAAGAATATGTTGAAAACAAACGGCAAGGAGTACACCATCGACATCCATGAGAATGATCTCAATGCATTTTTAAGATCCGAAGATGAAATCTTCAACAGCTTTGCTTTCCATTTTGACGATGGAAAAGTAATAGCCTCGGGTGAGAGCGGAAATCTCTCGCTTCTGATTGAAGGAAAATACACCGTGATTAACGAACCGGAGAATTCCATCATGTTCCAAGTCGACAAACTTGTGTTCAATCGGCTGGAATTGCCTGACACCACGCGCAAAGCGCTGCAGGAAGAATTCGACATGAACTTTTATCCCAAGCAGCTGGTGTCTTTCTTAAAAGCAACGCAGGTATCCAGCCAAGATCAAAGATTAGTGGTCAAAATGGAGCTGGATTTATAGAAAAAAGCTGCCCTTCGCTCTGAAGTGACCCCCAATTGTTAGACACATCTAACAGTTGGAGGTGCAGTTCACTCGGGCAGCTTTTTCTTTTATGGTTGAGCAGGCGTGTACATTTTCATATATTCTTCGATCGTGATTTCGCCAAGCAGCAATCGATTCGCTGCTTCGCTATACGTTTGGAAACCTTCCGACTCTCCAAAATCCAAAGCAGCCGGCTCATTCCTGGAGAGGAGCACCTGGGCTGGAACGGCCGCCTTTTGCCAAATGCCCCGGTCACTTAGGTTCGTACCCATGACATACAGCTCCGAAATAACGGGGAGCGTTCCCGCCGCTCTGCTCCATTCACGCTGCATCTCTTTGCCGGTCATATACGTAATCCATTTCATGGCAAGTGCCGATGATTCCGTGTGTGCGGCTACAGCAAAACTTCGGGTTCGGACAACCGGCGTATCCAGACGGGCCTCCCCCATTGCCAATGCATGCGACATTCCGTTGTCATCTTGATCTGATAAGCTCGAATACGGCTTAATGACCACGGCTGCTTCCGTCTTATCGGTGGTGGTCAACGCTTGGTCATCAACCTCTGCTTCCATGGCGCCTTGCTCTGATTCTGCCCATCTTCCCTGATTGCGAATCAGCATATGAAGAACCTCTTGATCCGGCTTGGAGGGATCACCCTCGAGCAAATGAACCGCCGCACCGAACGCGTAAGGATCATTCGAATCAAATAAGAGGACAGGGCTTGCTTTATGCACCTCCGAATATTCCTGCCATGCCTGACGGCTCTGTGGCATTTTAAAAGGTTCGCCGTCCTTCCCCTTGGTCTGCCAGGTCATAATGTAGGGGTCTATATCAAACGGCATTCCCCATTGATACCCGTTCCACTGCAGCGGTGGCAGAAGGCCATTCAAGATGTCTTCGCCCGGCAGCGTGCCCTGAGAAGCATCAACAGGCAGTAGGCATCCACTCATTGCAAGCGCTTTAATATAGTGTGAATCCGTTAATACAATATCAGGTCCTTCACCAAGGGACATCTCGAGCAGAAACGACTCTTTGCGTGTTTCACTCGTTTCCAGGGGCAAGATTTCAACCTCAGCACCGGTCTCTTCCATAAAACGCTCATTAAGAGCTTTTAGTTGTCTCAGTTCATCCGGCTTTACCTGAACACCGACCTTGATCGGACCCAGATCGGTCTCCGGTACCTCCGGCCTTTGCTGCGGAGGATTAGGCTCATCCCCCGGGGGCTCCCGCCTAGTGTGATGAGTGAAGTCAAAGCTGGGAGATAAACTGGATAAAGACAACAGCAAAATGGCAAATAAGAACCAATATTTCTTCCGCTTCATATCCCATCTTCACTCCTTCAATAGTCGCATGCCCTTATTTTACCAAACTTCTAGTACTCTTGTCCTATCTTTTTTGTTAATTATCTAGTCCAGATTTTACTAGTTACGATGGGAAGGAAAAAAGACTGTCCTATGAATCTGGAACAGTCTTAAACCTACAAGTTATTTTAAGAAATCATTTCTCGGGAAATATAAGGTTATAACAAGTCGGCAGCCAGCTGAGCCAGCTTGGAGCGTTCTCCTTTAGTCAGCGTAATATGCCCGCTCAGATTTTCTTGCTTGAATCGTTCAACCACATAGGTCAACCCATTACTCACAGCATCCAGGTAAGGATGATCAATCTGCTCCGGATCTCCCATGAGGATCACCTTACTTCCTTCTCCCGCCCGGGAAACAATCGTTTTGACTTCATGACGGGATAAGTTTTGGGCTTCATCCACAATGATAAACTGGCCTGGTATCGAGCGGCCCCGGATATAAGTCAGTGCTTCCACCTGGATGCTGCCGAGCCCCATCAATATTTTATCGATATCACCCGATTTTTTGGTGTCGAACAAATATTCCAGATTGTCATATATCGGCTGCATCCATGGTCTTAGTTTCTCTTCTTTTTCGCCAGGCAAATAACCGATATCCTTCCCCATCGGAACGACCGGACGCGCAATGAGCAGTTTTTTGTATTTATGCTCATCCTCCACCTTGGATAGGCCTGCTGCCAATGCCAACAAGGTTTTTCCCGTTCCGGCTTTCCCGGTAATGGTGACTAGCGGAATATCGTCGTTTAGAAGAAGCTCAATCGCCATACGCTGTTGGGCGTTACGGGCGCTGATGCCCCATACAGGTTCGTTGCTTAAATGGAGCGGCTCCAATCTGGTTGCATCCTCATTCACATGAAGGAGAGCTGACTTTCCAGTCCCCATCTCATCCTTCAGAATAACAAATTCATGCGGATAAAGCGGATAAGACAATTGAAGAGGTTTAATCGGCAAATAACGATAGCTGTAGAATTCATCGATCACCGAAGGATGTACCTTTAAGGTAGAGAATCCAGGATACAATTCACTTGGATCGGCTGTACGGTCCGATAAATAATCCTGTGTCGTGAGTCCGAGCACATCCGCTTTAATTCGAACAAGCACATCCTTGCTGACCAGAACGACGGGTCTTCCGTCCTCCTTCGGCTCCTCCTCCAATTTATAATTTAACGCGACAGCCAAAATTCGGTTGTCGTTGGATGCTTCGCTAAATAACTCCTGTACCTTGACGAAGCTGCGATGATTCAGCTCAACCTTCAACGTCCCGCCGTTCTCCAGAAGAACTCCGTCATGAAGATGACCTTGCTCTCTTAGCCCATCGAGCAATCGGGAGACCGTGCGGGCATTTCGGCCGATTTCATCCGCGTTTCGCTTCTTCGAATCAATCTCTTCAAGAACCACCGCAGGAATGATGACTTCATGCTCCTCGAATGCATAGATCGACTGAGGATCATGCAGCAATACGTTCGTATCCAGCACAAATATTTTTTTCATCTTATCCCTCCACTGCTTCTTCATCAGGTACACACATAAACCTTTCCGTCCCGGACATAATAAGCGTAGCGACTGGAGTAATTTAGCGAACTCTACTACGAAAGGACAGATCAATCCATGAGAGCTGCTCTATCCATCATGCTAGCGGTGTTGTTGCTCGCAGGCTGCGGGACCGCCAATAACAATGCATCACCCTCTCCTCGTAATCAAACCAATGGAACCACTGCTAACAATGTTCAGAATATGAATGAAAACAGAGGTTATACCACTAACAATGTAGACGGCTGGACTCCGGATAACACGAATACGGGACAGGTTGGCAACGCAAATGATAACAACGGACAAGTTGACGCTACAACCGCAAATCACCTAAAATCACTGGCAGAGAGTGTGCCCGGCGTTAAAAACGCAAACTGTGTTGTCATGGGAAATACGGCTGTTGTTGGACTTAATGTAGACGGAAATTTAGATCGGGCTGAAGTCGGAACCATTAAATACACAGTCGCGGAAGCCCTTCAATCCGATCCGGCAGGTGCCAATGCACTTGTTACGGCTGATTTAGACGTTACAAACCGGATTGCCGATCTTGGCCGGCATATTCAGGAGGGAAATCCGGTTTCAGGACTTGCCAGTGAACTCGCCGACATCGTAGGCCGCATCATTCCTCAGTTGCCTAAAGATGTAACACCTCGTGATCGTAATGCACAAGATAACGGTGCACAAACGGTAAATCCGAATAATCGGGGTAATGCACCAGCCAACCCGAACCGTAATAAATAGGCAAGAAGACAAATCCTGTCATAACCCGAGTTTGTCCGTCACCTGTCTCCAAATTTCATACAAAAAAGCCCAGTGAAGCTCACTGGGCTTTTTTTAAGGTCATAACAACGCCATTAGCGAGCATTTCTGCTTCGCCAGCGACGTCGTGACCCGTATCATATTTAGAGTTTTGCAGCCTGTTCGGTTTGGAATTGACACCCATGTCGAATGAACACGCCTGAGAAGACATGAAATCAGAAGGATGACATTTGAAAGACTCCCATCCCCACATGGAATCTGCTACCACAAATCCATGGGCAGGGTAATCCGTCTGCCGAGTACAGATCAATGGGTGTGTCGTATGCATCATAAGGTAGGACATGCCTTCGGCCTCCTGTACAATGATCTCCATCTGATACATTGTATTATAGCATACAATAAAACTTGCCTTCAATTGTCACGGAGTTGTTGCAGAATCCGCTTCTGTCCCCTGCTCGCCAGCGTTATGCTTGCCGGCAAGCTCGTCTTGCAGCGCTTGTCTGGCTGCATCCAGCTCGCTGCTGCTTATATACACATAAGGGCTCTTCCAATTGCCTGTAACCGGCATGAATTTCACATCATCTTTTCCGATATCATAATAAGTCGCTATCAAATTCCGGATCTGCTCCTGCTCGAAATCGGTGGTCATGTTATCGCTGACCGCATCCAGAGCATTGCCCACCTTCGCAACGCCTCCGAGCGATTTCATCTTATCGAGCAGGGAATGCAATACTTCGCTTTGGCGGGCATTACGCTCAAAATCGCTTGACTCCTTCGTTCTCGGCGAACAGCTATTACTGGATTTACGGTAACGAACATAATCCAGCGCCTTCTTACCATCCAGCTTCTGAGGACCCACCGTGAGGTTAATGTCGGTCCCGTCGGCAGTATCGCGGTAACACATATTGTATTGAACGTTGACATCTACGCCGCCAAAGGTATCCACCACATCACGGAATCCCTGGAAATCGATAACCGTTACATAGTCGATATTAACGCCAAGATACTTGCTCATCATGACCTTCATTTCTTCTTCAGCCGGAATGCCGCTGCCCGGTTCCTTTTTCTCCGCAGCATTGTACGCCGCTTTAAACCTTGGGTAATAAGCGTTCAGCTTCGTCGCTTTATATCCATCGAGCTCAATGAGCGTATCCCGCGGCAGAGAAACCAGCGTCGACGTATTGGTTTCCGGATGCATGGTGGCGACCATGACCACATCCGTCAAGTAAGTCCCCGTTTCCGGGCGATGATCCGTTCCCAAGAGAAGCACCGTGATCGGTTTTTCTTTTGCGGATTGGCCTGGAGCTACAGGTTTGTCGATCCCGCTTTTTTCAATGATCTCATTGCCTTTGAAGAACAAGTAGCCGGCATAACCTGCTGCAGCCAGAACTGCGATTAATAAGACGATAAGAATGAATTTAAAAAATGATTTCCATGCGCTTTTTTTCTTTTTTGGAACTGGCTGTTTCTTGCCCTTCCCCCCACTTTTGGCTCTCGGAGGGAGATTGGTATGAGTAGGATTCATATCATAACACCTGATTTCATTCAAATTAGATGAATGTCCGATAAACGCTTCAAATTACGAAGCATTTACCGGACCTTGGTTAACTTCTCTCTCTTATAAACGATGGGGATTGACAAAAAGTTGCCGTATTGTTGTTACCTGTGTTGCTAAATTTCTACAAAGCTTAAGACTTTGGTTCGGTCTGTGCCTTCTTCTTCTGACGATCTTCAACAAAATATCGAATACGCACCATCAGCATCAATGCCACTGCTACTAACAAGCACTGGATAATCGGCAGCTTATCAATCTGAAACACAAGCAGGATCGCCGAACCCAAGGCCATCAAGACATACAGGAGAATCTCCTTCAACAGAGGGAGCTTCTGCTTCACCCGGAATACCTTGTTGTAAACGTAGGTGATCAGCACAAAAATCACGATATAAGAGATGAGTGGGTGCGAGGCAAACCATTCTTGCATGATAGGTTCACTCCTTTTGGACAAGTAGATCTCTATCTATTATAGATTTGCTTGCGCCATTTTACGATGTTTTTCTGCACGTTCGCGCTCACTCTTGTTCAAAATCTTCTTGCGAAGACGAACGGACTTCGGCGTAATCTCGCAATACTCGTCGTCGTTCAAGTATTCAAGGGCTTGCTCCAGTGAGAAAATAACCGGTGTTTTCAATTTAACCGTGTCATCCTTCGTTGCCGAACGAACGTTGGTCAATTGCTTCTCTTTACAAATATTAACGACGATATCGTTATCGCGGGTATGCTCCCCGACGATCATACCTTCATAAATCTCAGTCCCCGGTTCCAGGAACAGGGTACCGCGATCTTCGACCGACATCATGCCATAGAACGTTGAAGATCCGTTCTCCGTGGAAACCAGCACGCCTTGGTGACGTCCACCCACTTGACCGCCGATAAGCGGACCGTAGCTGTCGAATGCGTGGTTCATAATGCCATAACCGCGTGTGAGGGTCAGGAAATGGGTACGGTAACCGATAAGTCCGCGAGCAGGAATCAAGAATTCCAGACGCACTTGGCCATTTCCGTTATTCACCATGTTCACCATTTCAGCCTTGCGCGTTCCAAGGCTTTCCATAACGGAACCCATGCTTTCTTCTGGTACATCAATCATCAAACGTTCAATCGGCTCCATTTTGACGCCATCAATTTCTCTTACGATAACTTCAGGCTTGGAAACTTGAAGCTCATAACCTTCACGGCGCATATTCTCAATCAAAATACTGAGGTGAAGCTCACCGCGTCCCGATACGATATATGCATCAGGGCTTTCTGTCTCATCCACTCGCAAACTTACGTCCGTTTCCAGTTCTTTAAAGAGACGGTCACGCAGCTTACGGGATGTTACCCATTTGCCTTCGCGTCCGGCAAAAGGACTGTTGTTAACAAGGAACGTCATTTGCAGGGTTGGTTCATCAATTTTAAGGACAGGCAATGCCTCCGGATGCTGTGGATCTGCAATGGTCTCTCCGATGTTAATGTCTTTGATCCCTGCAATCGCCACGATGTCGCCTGCGCCTGCTTCGGCAACCTCGATCCGCTTCAATCCCTGGAAGCCGAACAGCTTCTCGATACGAGCATTCTTGGTCGAGCCGTCACGAAGCATAACGGTAACCGGTTGGCCTTGCTTAATAACACCGCGGTTCACGCGTCCGACGGCGATACGTCCAAGATATTCATTGTAATCCATCAAGGTAACGAGGAACTGGAGAGGCTCGTCCACTTTCTCTGTAGGGGAAGGGATATGGTCAATAATGGTCTCGTAAAGAGCAAGCATGTTATCATCTTGCTTCTCGGGATCCATACTGGAAGTACCGTTTAAGGCAGATGCATATACAACGGGGAAGTCCAATTGGTCGTCATTCGCACCAAGCTCAATGAACAGATCCAGCACTTCATCGATCACTTCAGCTGGGCGGGCGGCCGGACGGTCAATCTTGTTCACAACGACGATTGGAGTCAAGTTATGTGCAAGAGCTTTACCTAACACAAACTTGGTCTGAGGCATACATCCTTCATAAGCGTCAACAACGAGCAGAACGCCGTCAACCATTTTCATAATACGCTCAACTTCACCACCGAAATCGGCGTGTCCAGGTGTATCCACGATGTTAATCAAGAAATCTTTATACGTAATAGCCGTATTCTTGGCTAGGATGGTAATTCCGCGTTCGCGCTCCAAATCATTGGAATCCATCGCGCGTTCCTGCAGCGTCTCATGCTCCCGGAAAATACCGGACTGCTGCAGCAGTTGGTCTACAAGTGTTGTTTTGCCATGGTCAACGTGAGCAATAATGGCAATGTTGCGAATCTGATCTCTTGATTGCATAAATATATCTCAAATCCCTTCTGTTCGAATGAGCCACAAAGAAAGCGCCGGACGACATGCCGACGCTTCAACATACATCCTATAATATAGGTAAACGAGCGGGAAAATCAAGTCTTTTCAGAAAACTTCCAGCAACTTTTACCTCTTACCAATTACCAGCCTCTGCTCCATTTATTATTACGCCCGGAACGATTGCGCCCGAAGATCATCCAAACGCCCGCTGCAATCAAGATCAGGGCAATGATGTAGAACGCTCCAGTCTCAAGCCAGGTGAAGAAGAAAATCAAAACAGAAAGCACCGTCAGTCCAAGCGCAATCGGCAGCGCAGCGCCTGGTCGCGGGCTCTCGTACAGATAATATTCATATAAGCCGACAGCCACGCCGAGAATTAACACAGGCCATAATGAAGCCATCAGTCCCCATCCCCCAATAATACATATGAAGAACAGAAGGCCATATACCGTCAGAATACCGCCCGGAATCAGAACCGCGGCAGTGGCACGGCGACCAAAAAACATGATATGCAAAAAAATACCCGGCAGCAGCAGGACGAGCGGCCATAACGTTCTTCCCAAAAATCCAAATACACCAAGCTTGCCGAGCAAAATAACGACTCCAGCAACAACGATGAAAATACCCAGCGCCAAATCTTTTCTGGAGGACATTTGATCACCCTCTCTTCAATATATGTATCACCAACAATAGCGGTTTCTAAAAGAAGCAGTTACGTTAATTTTAGCCCAAACCGACAAAAAAAACCATATCCCGAGCTTGTTCCACTTGAAATATCCTTTCCCCGTCCCATATACCTGTATGGACCCAACAAAAAATGGACGACTGCACGAGACAGTCATCCATTTTTCAAAAACTTTCCTCTTATGCCGCCAAAGGGTTGTTAAAATAAACTCCCGTTACAAGGGCCGTCTCACCGTCTGTAATCCGCCAATGAGAACGACGGCACCTGCAATGACAATCGGCAGCAGATTGTGGGCATAAGGCATCCAGTAAGCCAGTAGCAGCCCTACGCGGGAATCCTGTATGAGCATTTCTCCTGCTGTAAAAGCTAGAATACCGGCACCTATGTAAAGCAGTACGGGAAACTTGTGAAGCAGGCTTGAGATCATCCCGCTTCCCCATACAACGATGGGAATGCTTAATAATATTCCGATGACAATCAAGGCGAGATCGCCTTTTGCAAGCCCCGCAATGGCCAAGACATTATCCAGGCTCATCACGAAATCGGCAATCAATATCGTATTGACTGCGGCCCATATCGTTGAAGCTTTGGCCAAGTTTGCATGGTCATGCTCCTTTTGCATCATGAGTTTGACTGCGATCCAGATCAACAATAAGGCGCCGCCAGCCTGCAAAAATGGAATTTTCAGCAGCAACACCGCCAAAAAAGTCAGAATACACCGTAAGAGAACAGCCCCTGCGGTCCCGATCCAGACCGCCCGTCTGCGGTGTATTTCGGGAAGGTCTTTGCTGGCCATCGCGATGACCAGTGCATTGTCGCCACTGAGTACAAGATTGATCATCAATATCTGTCCCAACAAAAAAATCGTCTCCACTAAAACAACACCCCCCACTTTACACATATGTGGAAATTGTCCAGGCTATGCTTGCACATCGGGAAAAATAGGCCTATAATAAATCCACTTTGTTTAATGGTGGAACCGTATTCTAAGAGGAGTGACATTCATGGAAACCACAGCCGCTGAATTTTTTCTTGCATTAATCAACATTGTATTTTTGGATCTGATCTTGGCCGGGGACAATGCCATCGTGATCGGTCTTGCAGCACGCAATCTTCCGAAGGAAACCCAGAAAAAAGCAATTATCTACGGCACGGCCGGAGCTGTTATTCTTCGTATCATTGCCACCATCCTCGTGGTCTGGCTGCTTAACATCCCTTGGTTACTGCTTGTGGGAGGCGTACTCCTGATTGGCATTGCCTACAAGCTGATGACCGACGACAATAATGACCATGGCAATATCAAAGCAGAAAAAAGCCTTGGCGCTGCTATTCGTACGATCATTGTAGCGGATGCCGCTATGGGCCTGGACAATGTCATTGCCGTGGCCGGCGCAGCCAAACACAATATGATCCTTGTAACGCTGGGCCTGCTCATCAGCGTACCTATCGTGGTATGGGGCAGCACGCTGTTTATCAAACTGATCAACCGTTTCCCATGGATTATCTATGTAGGTTCTGCGGTACTTGCGTACACGGCGTCCTCCATGATTACCGAGGAGAAGCATTTTCTTGGATATTTCGAAGCGCACCAGATCATTAAATATCTCTTCATTGCTGCCATCATTGTCGGTGTGCTGACTGCAGGACATCTGAAAAAAAGATCTGCCGGACGCCGTCAGTCATCCAGCCAGTCATAAATAAAGGTCGATACGCAAGTTAAAAAAACAAACACCCCAAGGCTTCTAAGAAAGCTTTGGGGTGTTGTTTATGTTTATCGTCCGGTTTACTCAACCCGTTGTTACCTTCGCTTGATACTCGATTAAAACCAGTCTTCGTTTACCACGGGCTCCGCATGCTTTTCTTCAAGCTCGCCGATGTTACTGTCCGGGGTAATAACCACCGTCTCCGTACCTTCAATGGCTGCTTGAATCCGTGCAGGCAGCTCGGGAATGGAAGTCTCCACCTTTTCGATGATCTTCAAATTCGGATTGGTGGTGGGCGATTTAGGTACAAACAACGTACAGCAATCCTCATACGGCAATATCGATGTCTCGAATGTACCAATGTCCATTGCGATATTGATGATATCGTTCTTATCCATCATAACGAGCGGTCGCAGCAGCGGCAGCTCGGTGGCTCTGCCGATCACATTCATGCTAGGCAGCGTCTGACTGGCAACTTGTCCGAGACTGTCACCCGTCACGATCGCCAATGCCCCTTCCCGCTCAGCAAGCGAGGAAGCAATACGCAACATCGCTCTGCGCATAAACGTAATGATCAGATTATCCTGGCCGATGCCGACAAATGAAGTCTGAACATCGGTAAACGGAACGAGGTGCAGCTTGATTTTGCCGGTGTAGCCCGATAACAGCCTTGTTAACTCCATTACCTTTTCCTTCGCAAGTTGGCTGGTGTAAGGGAAGCTGTAGAAGTGTACACATTCAATTTCAAGGCCTCTGCGCATTGCCGACCAGCCCGCTACAGGGCTGTCAATCCCGCCCGAGAGGAGCAGCATTGCCTTCCCATTCGTGCCAATCGGGTACCCCCCGGCGCCGGGTATCACTTCATAATACAGATACGTCTCGTTCTCCCGAATTTCCACACGAAGCTCCATATCGGGCTGCTTTACCTTTACTTTAAGCTGAGGGTAGGTTCGCAGCAAGGGCGATCCGACTAAATGATTCATCTCTTGCGAGGAATGAGGGAATTGTTTCCACACCCTTCTCGCATTGACTTTGAAGGTCGACGGGTCAGCCAGTTCCTTCTGTCCCACAAAATCAACCGCGGTTTCGATAATGCGGTCAAGTTCGGATGGACATACACGAACTGGACTGATGGAAACTAGGCCAAATACCTTTTTAAGGACATGGATCAAGGCCTCGGGAGATTCTCCGTTAAGCTCGACGTACAAGCGGCCGTATTCCTTAACGATTTTCGCTCCCGGAAACGGTTTGAGCACGCTTCGAATATGATTCAAGACCGATCTCTCGAATCGGTTGCGGTTTTTGCCTTTTAGGGTAAATTCGCCAAAGCGTAGCAGCAGTTTATCGTAAGTCATCTCCGGTTACCCTCTCTTTCTATAACGGGACGCAGGTTCCCGCAAACTTTAGCCAAGACTTCAACTAGCCGCGCTGCATCGCCGAGCTGATGCTCTTTGCCGAGACTGATACGAATTCCGGAGGAAGCTACGTTCATGTCCTTCCCCATCGCTAACAGGACCCGGCTGGGCTCGCTTAATTTAGAGGAGCAAGCGGATTTGGTCGATACCAGCATGCCCATCTCTTCCAGAGCATGGACCATCACCTCGGGTTTTAATCCCGGATACGAAAAATGAATGATATGAGGGGCATTCTGCTCGCTGCTGTTTAACACCAATCCCGGGATTTTGCGGATGCCCTGAACCAGAAGCTCCCTTAATTCCGTCATTTTTGCATAAAACTCGGTTTGTCGTTCTCTGGATAATCGCATGGCCTTCGACATCGCGACCGCTCCGGCAACATTCTCCGTTCCTGCCCGGTGTCCATTCTCCTGCGATCCGCCCGATACCAACGGGAACAATTGCACGCCTTGCTTAATATACAGCACGCCCATTCCTCTCGGACCGTTGAATTTATGGGCAGACAGGCTGTATAAGTCGGCCTGCCACTGGGAAAGTGTCACCGGCAATTTGCCAAATCCCTGTACCCCATCGATATGCAGCAGCGTTCGTGAATTTCGATCCTTAACGATACGCCCCACTTCAGTCAGCGGCTGGACGGCCCCGGTCTCATTATTCACATGCATGATGCTGACGAGCACGGTATCTTTGCGCACAGCTTCCGTCAAGGCAGCCAGATCCACCACGCCGGCGGCATCTACCGGCAGATAAGTCACTTCCCATCCAAGCGTTTCCAGCTGCTTGCAGCATTCATATACGGAAGGATGCTCTGTTCCAGTCGTGATGATATGCCGCCCACGGCTGCTGTACTGCATCGCAGCCCCTTTAATCGCCATGTTATTGCCTTCGGTTGCCCCGGAAGTGAATACGATCTCCGTCGGCTGAACGTCCAGCGCGGCTGCACACACCTCTCTTGCCTTTTTCAGCAGTTTAGCGGCAGCCTCGCCTGAACGATGAAGTGCTGACGGATTCGCATAATGCATTTTCATGACTTCTGCCAACGTGTCCACTACTTCATCATAGGGAGGGGTCGTAGCAGCGTGATCCCAATATATCAAGGTAATTTCCCCTTTCCATCATACGCATCGCACGTTGTAAAACTTATTATTCCAGACCTTTATATTTACACAAAAAGACCAAACGGTAAAGCCGCACTCCATCTTTAGATCGGAAAGCGGCGTGTATCGTTTGATCTTCTATCATCTTCCTATTTAACCCTATGCGGGTTTATAACGTGTATTTTGATCGTGCGTTCATGACTTTACCGATGTATGCTTGGGTTTCCTTGGGTAATTCATGAGCAACGGACATCAGCTCTTCATCACTGGATACTCCCAAATTCGTGATACGGGTTGGACCTGCATTATACGCTGCAAGCACCATAGCCATTTCTCCGCCAAACCGCTGAATCAGATTGGACAGGTATTTAGTACCGCCTTCGATATTCTGAGCCGGATCAAAAGGGTTGCTTACCCCAAGTCCCCTTGCTGTGCCATCCATCAGCTGCATCAGTCCCTTGGCGCCTGCAGAGGACACCGCGTTCGGATTAAAGGAAGATTCCGCATCGATGACCGCTTTGATCAGCGATACCGGCACGCCATAGCGTTCCCCGGCCGCAGTTATTAAATCCTCAAAGGTCGTTGGCTTTGTTGCTCCTGTGTCATGCACGACCCCCTCCATAGGTAAAGACGAAGCAGATTCATCTACAGCTCCTAGCTGCTGCCATAACAGCCCATCCTTAAAGGTTACGCCAGGCGCAAGCTGTGTAATCGAACGTTCAACCGGCTTGGAGGTGGAATCTTCGGTAAGCAGGCTGCTTAGCACATTGAGAAATCCGGTTGCCGACTCGGTGGAATTCGTATTCATCTGTGGTATATCCGCCATTTGCTTCCATGATATCGGATCTATTTGCATCGTTTAACTCACTTTCTGCAGCGAAATTTCAAACTTGTCCTTTATTTTATCATGGAACTGGAACAATCTGCTATACCTATTCGGCAAAAAATAAGCGAATCAACCGTTCTGGTTGACCCGCCCTGTGTTCATCATCATAAAATGAATTATCTACTGAAAGGAATCAAGATAAAATAACTGAGCGTTGCCAATATGCCGAGTCCGATCGACCAGGCGCCTGTCGTTTTGCTGCCTTTGCTGTAGGCGTAATATCCAACAACCGCCGCGATGGGTCCCAGGATTACCGACCACATGAACAAGGAGGCGATGCCTAATACCAAGCCCACATATCCGACGGTACGACCGGTAGAGACGTCTGCCTTATCCTCGTCTACTCTTCGTGCCGAAACATCCACAGGGGGAGCCACCTCGGCCGCATATTCTTCACGGTGATCCTTGCGCGGGAAGTCTACCCTGTTTCGCTTGCCTTCAACAACCTTCATTTTATGCTTGCGATGTTTTTTATCCATAAACTAGCTTCCTCCATTTCCATCATCCTAAAGTGCCCAGCACCCGGATTTTATCCGGCTTATTTCCCGTCAGCCCTTCGGCTTGAAGGTTAAACAGCAGGTCTCGGAAGACTTGTCAGCAACATCCTGATGGTCGTCTACATAAGGCTCTGCTCCATACTCTTCATTGAGTTTTACATTCGCATGACGGTCAATTTCAATCATGATCATCTCGGCATGACATAGGTTTTGTTCTCCCCAGTAATGGCAATTGCTGACACTGCACTTTACTAATGGTTTGGCTTCGTTGGCCATTTTAGCATCACCTCGTCAACATTTTTTCCTTAGTTTACTGCCGGTATGCACAAGAACGATTGTCAGTTGGTGCCTCAGGCCCGAAACGCAAAAAGAGATGCCAATGGTTGGCATCTCTTGAATGTTCCTTATTATGGCTATGCGTGTCTTTTCTCTGATTGCATACGGCGTTCCGTCAAATAGTCGCTTTCGTAGTAAGCAAGATCATCGCGGAGCTCTTCATAAATCTTGGTAATGTTCATAATGACATCACGGGCAGGACGAACCGGCTTCTTCCGGAAACGAATCGCATCCTGTCCGGTATAGGCGTAACGACCATCTTCGGAATAACTTTCATTTTTGGGATAGAAGAAGCTGTTGACACATCGGTGATACAAATTATACAAAGCCTTCTCGGCAAAATCGATATCAAAATTAGGGCGACGCTGTACAACACCCAGCTTCTCATAGGAAACTTCAGAAAACACAAGCAAATGGCGAACATCCGACAGAAATCCTTTGTAAAAATGAACGGTTTCCTCGTCCTGTACCGTTACCAATTGAGATAAAGCATGTTCATTCAAAAACGTTTCCATAATCGAAATAGCAGATTTCAACTTTTCTCTGGACTCCGAGCATAAATTCTGAAGATTGTCTGCTGGCATTACGATAGATCCCCCTTAAATGGTCGTGACCCTACAGGTCATATAGCCTGGCGGTCGTTATAATATGTACTATCCTAACACAAATTTTGGGATAACGAAATCCCTTTCATGAATACACTTACAAGGTTATTTTTAGTACGTTTCATTTTGCGCGTTCCCATCTGTTTTACTCATGATATGGAACGCATAAAAAGGATTCACTCTCCCCACGCTAAGACTAATTCAATCATGAATGCGGCGAGGAGGAAAACTTGTGAAATCCCGTACCCTGTGGAGCATCCTAGGTGCAGCGTCAGTTATTGGCGCGCTTCTGATCTTACTGTTCATCCCCGGTTCGAAACAGCCGGCTCCCACGGCTGAGCCAACACAGCCTTTAAGGCCCCAGCAGGAGAACAAGGCTAAGCACTTTACGATGCTAAGCGATATCCATGCGACGGATCAACTCAACCGTCTTGATGCAAAAGGTCACCTGCGCAAAATGCTGAACAATAACGCTTTGCGCAGTCCGGGTCAAATAAAAGCCTATACGCAAAAAGAACAAAAGCTGCACAAGCATTTTCAGCAAGTACGGTGGTATAACCTTAAGCAAAACAAAATGACGGATGTTCAGGGTCTGCTTCCCAAACTGAACAAAAAAGATAAAAATCTGATCACTCATCATTTCCAAATGGCACAGCAAAAGCTGAAACGGGGAGAAACTTATGATTCACCCAAGTTCAATGTCGCGGGACAGCCTTATTTTGTTGTTGCGGAGCCGTCCAAGGATGGCAAGTATGGCGCCGCCGCTTTGGTTAATCAAGGCGTACTGCATGAAGTAAGCAATCACCAGAAGCGGAATCTTCGCTTAATTCCGTACCCGAAGGAAGGTAAATTCAAGGTCGAATCCATTCATGCGGATACCCTCTCCGATATTACCGTCAAAACGGGACATGATAATGAAAAGGCCAGTCACTTTTACGAAAATGAAATTGTGGTGTCCTTTCAAAATGAGCCGTCTAAGCAGCAGCTCCTGAACATCTCTAAGGAGATATCATGTGAAACTCCGAGGAAACTTGGTTATGCCTATGTTTTTCGTTCCAAGGATATGGACTACCATAAACTCCGCTCCTATTTCGAGCAGAAGTGGAAAACGAAGTATACCGAGCCTCACTACATCTATTTAACCAATGACCGACACCCTCAATCCAGAATAAACTCGGATTTCATGCCGGATGGAGCGAACGAGCAGGTCAATATCCCGAATGATCTGCTGTTTTCTCAATATCAGTGGAATCTGCCCGTCATTGAGACGAACCGGGGCTGGGATCTGTCCAAAGGCAGTGAAGATGTCATCATCGCCGTCATTGACACTGGTGTGGATCTTCAGCATTCCGATTTGGATGGACAGTTGGTGGAAGGATACAACATCGTCGAGAAGGACAAGCAGCCGCTGGATGATGTGGGACACGGGACGCATGTAGCCGGGATCATCGGTGCCCTGGTCAACAACGGTGAAGGTGTTGCCGGGGTAAGCTGGTACAACAAAATCATGCCGGTCAAA
This sequence comes from Paenibacillus sp. QJM3NY_38, assembly GCF_056173265.1. Classification (NCBI taxonomy): domain Bacteria; kingdom Bacillati; phylum Bacillota; class Bacilli; order Caryophanales; family Paenibacillaceae; genus Paenibacillus; species Paenibacillus sp. QJM3NY_38. Next base: position 2,106,740 of record NZ_CM149665.1, on the reverse strand, counting down.
GCGCTTGACGGATCCGGCTCAGGAACAACCTATGCCGTCGCAGAAGGCATAATTTGGGCCACGGATCACGGAGCCAAGGTGATCAATATGAGTCTTGGCAACTATGCGGACTCCCAGTTCCTGCACGATGCCGTGAAATATGCTTATGATCGTGACGTTGTTCTTGTTGCTGCCTCAGGCAATGACAACACGGAGCGCCCTGGTTATCCTGCCGCCTATCCGGAAGTGCTGGCTGTCGCCGCAACGGATTCCAATCAGAAGCGGGCGGAATACTCCAACTACGGCGATTATATCGATGTGGCTGCTCCCGGGACCAATATTGCAAGCACGTTTCCTGGGAATCAATATGCGGCTTTATCCGGAACCTCCATGGCCAGCCCTCATGCAGCCGCCATGGCAGGTCTCATTCGATCCCTTAACCCTGACCTGACCAATCAGGAAGTCATGGACGTCATGATAAACCAAACGGTCGATCTTGGCGATAAAGGAAAAGATAAATATTACGGTCATGGTCAGATTGATATTTTCCAATCCTTGAAGGCGGTTGGCGCACCTGAAGTCCCTCTTCAAATGTGGCCGGGTCAAACGCTTCAAAATCTGGAGCAGGAGCTTCGTAAATTAAACGGCTCCAACGAATAAAATACACGAAATAAAGCAGCTAACGCGATCGAGGCGGAAGCTGCTTTATTTATTCATATCGGAGGCAAGGAGCACTTACATTTATTTCTTCCGGCGGGAACGGCTAGTACGTACTGCAGCTTTCTTCGAACGCTTACCGGAGACCGTAACTCCACCATAGCCTACATTGTCGCTCACAACTTCTTCTTCGCTGTACGTGTATATATGTTTTTCTACAGGTACGCAGTGAATCTTATCCACCACTTTAATCGGATGAATAACAGGTACGATTTGCGGTACATAGTGGTCTCTAACGACAACGATCGGCTCGCACACAATCGGTGACACAGGAGGACATGGATTTTCTTTATGACAAGACATGTTTTTACATCTCCTTTCCGTTGATGATTATAGCTTATTATCCCGAGGGCTATTTGGTATGGACGATTATCCGTACAGGGCACATGATCTGCCAATATTTTCACGAGGCCATAAAAAAAACGTCTATCGACGTACTTTCTCAGAAGACAGACCGCGGCTAGAGGAAGTTTTTCTTGCGATATCAGGAAGGCCTGTGCTTCGTAGTTTATACTTTCTGATATCTAAAGAAAAACGTCTATCGACGTACTTTCTCAGCAGACAGACCGCGGTTAGAGGATGTTTTTCTTGCGATATCAGGAAGACCCATGCTTCGTAGTTTATTCTTTCTGATATCTTAAAGAAAAAACGCGCATTTCCTCAACACCCCTCAAGAGGAGTCCTAAGAAAATACGCGTTTGTACCATAGCGGTATTAGTAAAGCAATATGTTGTTCAGTTGGGAAAGCTTTCCGTAAGCCGGGTTCTGTGCTCTTCGTGGTCATAACGGGAACTACCCTGCCACCATGAGCGACAATCATCTATCTAGGCCGATTATTACTAATCGACTCAAGCGACCAACCCGGACGCGCCTCGGGCTAAGGCTGTCTCCTCGAAAGAGACTGCGTCCCATTAGGTCTTGCTCCAGGTGGGGTTTACCAGGAACGAAGTCACCAGCGTTCCTCGGGGTCTCTTACACCTCGGTTCCATCCTTGCCTGTGCCACCCTAAGGCGGCCATCGGCGGTCCATTTCTGTGGCACTATCCTTCAACTCGCGCTGACTGGACGTTATCCAGCACCCTGCCCTATGGAGCCCGGACTTTCCTCTCGCGGCTTTGACACCGCCAGCGATTGTCTGTCAAACTTTCCGGACAACATTCATATTATACAGTGATTTGAAGCAGTACACAACCCATTAAACATTAACAATAACTGATTAATTTCCCAGCTTGGCCGAAGTACTCTATAGGCCAGGCGGTGTCAGAATGAGGCCTCTTTACCTTGCCTTACATTTCTGTTCACTACACGAACTGGAATGGCTCTGTATTGATGCGGGAAGCAACAACTCGGGTTTCATACTTATGCTCCTGCAGTTTCTGTTCCATCCACTCGGCGACCTTGACCTTCATAATCTTCTCGGCATTGTGACCCGGATCAATGATGGTAAGTCCTGCTGCGAGCGCATCCTGTGCCGTATGATAATCGACATCTCCCGTTACCAGCACATCCGCTCCACGGAACAGCGCCTTCATCATGTAGCGTCCTCCGGATCCCCCGATGACGGCCGCCTTGCGGATGGTGCGGTCGAGCTCTCCTACGACACGAACATGAGGGACCTCCAGCTTCTCTTTTACCACGTCTACCAGCTCAGCCAACGTCATAGGCTCTTTTAACTTGCCGACCCGGCCAAGACCAAGGGATCTCCCCTTAAGGTCCATGGCATACAGATCATAGGCAACCTCTTCATAAGGATGCGCCTTCAGCATCGCCTGGATCACTTTGTTGCGGATGGCATGAGGAACAATCGTCTCGATCCGAACCTCATTAGCACGTTCCATCTTGCCTTCCTGACCTAGAAATGGGTTGCTGCCTTCTCGCGGGACGTAGGTGCCGAAGCCCTCAATGTTGAAACTGCAGTGGCTGTAATTTCCGATCCAGCCTGCACCGGCGCCGAGCACGGCATCCAGCACCTCTTGATGATGACTCTTCGGCACAAATACCACCAGCTTGGATAACTGTTCATTATGCATGTCATGGATAGGCGACGTATTCTCGATTCCCAAGGCCTCCGCCATCCAATCGTTCATTCCGCCTTCGGATACATCGAGATTGGTATGACTTATATATACCGCGATATCGTGTTTGATCAGCTTTTCATACACCTTGCCCATCGGTGTATCCGTCTGCAGCTGCTTCAGCGGACGGTAAATAATCGCATGATGCGCGATAATCAGATCAGCCCCAAGCTCAATGGCTTCATCCACCACATCATCATTGACATCCAGTGCAATCAGCACGGTGCGAATGTCCTTTTGCAATGTTCCAAGCTGGAGTCCGATCCGGTCATCGGGTTCGGCCACGTGCTTCGGGGCCAATTGCTCCATATATTGAATTACGGTTTGTCCTTTGGCAAGCATGCCAGCACCTCCTGAATAAACTCGATATCCGAACGAATCTCACTCGCCTTGTCGGCTGCCGTGGTGAGATCTGAACGCGAAAGCGATTGAAGAATATACTCCATCTTCTCTATCTCCGATTTCCATTTATCATAGAATACCGGATTCGGGGACTGCGTGAGCCAAGGTCCCATACGGAAAAGCCAGTCCGTAGATAATCGGAGACCGCCCCCAATCGCCCTATCCTTGTAAACCTGCTCATTCGTCAGGTCTGTTGTATGCGAAGGCTCGGCGACCAGCACTTCGTAAATTTTGCCGTCTTCCTCCAGGATCCATTCCTCAATCAGCACCCAGCCATGGGAGTACAGCCATTTGCGCAAAATATCTTCTCCTACATTCGGCTGCAGGACCAGCCTGCGGACGCCTGTCAGCTTATCGATGCCCCGGTCCAAAATCGCTGCAATCAAGCTGCCTCCCATACCGGCAATCGTAATAACGTCGGCCTCACCGACTGAGAGTACGTTCAAACCGTCTCCTCTTCGCACGCTGATGACCTCAGTCATCCCTGATTCGATGACCTGCTTGACGGCAGCATCATAAGGGCCGGGATTGACTTCACCGGCGATTGCTTGAATGGCTGCTCCGCTTTCTACGGCAGCCACAGGCAGCAGTGCATGGTCGGATCCGATATCAGCAAGTCGGCTGCCGCGTGGAATCTTCTCCAGTATTTGCGTTAATCTTCTTGATAATTTCACGGTTGATACACCTTACCATTCCATATTTTCGTCCAAATCACGATCTATACCTTACCCTAACAGAGACGATACCAAACTGCAAACCGGTAAATCCGGTTGAAAAACGTCGTGCCTGTTCATTTGCAATGGGTCTGGAAAAGAGCTAAAATAAAGACCAATAAAACAAATGCAGGAAGAAATTCCATAACTAAGAAACTCATACATGCCATGCATAATTTCGAAAAAAAGGACCTGCTGCCGTTACTGCAGAAGGTCCTTGGATTAAGCTATTCGAGGAAATCCTTTAACCGTTTGCTGCGGCTCGGGTGACGAAGCTTACGGAGCGCTTTCGCTTCAATCTGTCGAATACGCTCGCGGGTAACACCGAACACTTTGCCGACCTCTTCCAGTGTTCTGGTGCGGCCATCATCGAGTCCGAAACGAAGACGAAGCACATTCTCCTCGCGCTCTGTCAGCGTATCCAGCACATCTTCGAGCTGTTCCTTCAGAAGCTCGTAAGCTGCCGCGTCAGCAGGAGCAAGTGCTTCCTGATCCTCGATGAAATCTCCGAGATGGGAATCATCTTCTTCACCGATCGGCGTTTCCAGCGAAACCGGCTCCTGGGCAATCTTCATAATCTCCCGGACTTTCTCAACACTGAGTTCCATCTCGGCAGCAATTTCCTCCGGCGAAGGCTCACGTCCGAGCTCCTGCAGAAGCTGTCTGGATACACGAATCAGTTTGTTGATGGTCTCGACCATATGCACGGGAATTCGGATGGTACGGGCCTGGTCAGCAATAGCGCGCGTGATCGCTTGGCGAATCCACCAAGTCGCATACGTACTGAATTTGAAACCCTTTTTGTAATCAAACTTCTCCACGGCTTTGATCAAGCCCATGTTGCCCTCCTGAATCAAATCCAGGAACAGCATTCCTCGTCCGACGTAACGCTTCGCGATACTTACAACGAGACGCAGGTTGGCTTCAGCCAGACGGCGCTTGGCTTCCTCATCTCCCTGTTCAATCCGGTTGGCAAGTTCAATCTCATCATCAGCTGACAACAGCGGAACCCGGCCAATTTCCTTCAGGTACATCCGTACCGGGTCGTTAATTTTGATCCCAGGAGGCAGCGAAAGATCGTCGTCAAACCCAAAATCCTCATTATCATGGGATTCGGAATCTCCCGCTTGCCGGTGAGTACCCTCTTCATCATTCTCATTAACTACATCGATACCCAGGTCGGCCAGCTGTTCATAGAACTCTTCCATCTGCTCCGTGTCCTGATCAAATGGCGATAATTTCTCCATAATATCTTTATAGCTCAATACGGATCTCTTTTTACCCTGTTCAATCAACTGATCCTTGACTTGATCCAGCGTAAATTCCGTTTCTAGTTCAGTATGCTGATCATTCGCCATCATTCGACTCCCTCCTCCCTAGAAACAGCAATGCGCGGGGCCTCATTGTCTTTCTAGGGCGATAATCTCACTTGCAATTTGTGCGGCTCGCAAAAAATCACCTGAGCGCTCCGCTTTAATCATCTCTTCTTTTTTCTGGTCGATCTCTCTCTGCTGCGGAAATTTCAGCACCTCACGTATGCAATCATCGAGCACTTGAACATTCCACTCGGCTGGTGCTTCCATCATCATGATCGAGCTGACCGTCATTTCCAAACGATCGTCGTGGAGCGATGACATGAAACGGCTGATATCCGGAGATTTACCCTGTGCGTAAAAAGCATATAGATAAGCAGCAATTGCCGCATGATCCTCAATATTAAACGCTTCTCCCAGGCGATCGCCAACGTATCGCGCGGCCTCCGCATCCTGCAGCATCAGCGACAGCAGCCGCCGCTCTGCAGCATGGTAAGCAGGCAGAAGTACCGGGGCGGGCTGGCGCCCTTTTTTATGCCTACCATTATTCCACCTTTTTTCCTTATTATCCCCATCGCCCATCTTTTTTTGCATCGATTGCCGAAGCAGATTGCAATCCTGCTTAAGACTCTCGTAGGAAAGATGAAGCTCGGAGGACAATTCCCTCAAGTAAACTTCTCGTTCAGTCGAGGAATTCAGTACGGCGATAATGGGCAATGCTTCTTTGGCGTACGCAATCTTACCATCTTCTTCTAGCAGTATATGGTTTTTCTTCAGATATATAAGTTTAAATTTTGTTGTTGAAACAGCTGTTTCTACTACATGCCTGAAACGCTCGGCACCGAATTTGCGGATGTAATCATCCGGGTCCATTCCTTCGTTCACCAAAGCGATTCGTACTCTGAGTCCAACGCCTTCCAGCATTGGAATGACTTTTAACGCAGCAGCCATACCGGCTTTATCGCCGTCATAGACAACAACAACTTCTTCAGCCACCGATTTCATGATTGCCACTTGGTTTTCCGTTAGAGAGGTTCCCATGGTTGCCACACCATTCTGTAGTCCTGCTTCCCATGACGAAATCACATCGCCGTAACCTTCGAATAACAGAACTTGACGCAATTTGCGTATGGATGTTTTGGCCTGGTGCAGGTTGTACAATGTGCGGCTCTTATTAAATAGAAGTGTCTCCGGGGAATTCAGGTACTTTGGTTGACCGTCCCCCAGTATTCTGCCAGCAAACGCAATGACCTTGCCGCTGCGGTCATGTATCGGAAACATGATGCGTCCGCGAAAACGGTCGAGATAGCCTTCCTGTTCATTTCTTGCGGATAATAAACCGCCCTTTTCCATCTCTTTCAAGTCAAAGGATCGCTTCGTCAGGAACTGTACAAGCGTGTCCCAACGATCTGGAGCGTAACCGATTTGGAACTGGTCAATCATTTTGTCGCTCATTCCGCGGGATCGTAAATACTTCATGGCTTCCGTACCATGCTCCGTATTCTTAAGCAGGAAATGGTACAGCTTGGCGCTAAGCTCATAGGCTTCAATCAAACGTTCTTTTTCCGGATTACGAGGAATTACGGGAACTCCTTGACCTTCCGGCAACGAGATATCATTCTCTTCTGCCATTGTCTTTACGGCTTCGGGAAAAGAAAATCCTTCGATTTCCATTCTAAATTTAATGGCGTTTCCGCCCTTACCGCAGCCATAGCAGTAAAAGATTTGGCGTTCCGGCGTAACCGTAAAGGAAGGAGTCTTCTCTGAGTGAAACGGGCACAAGCCCTTCAGGTATTTCCCCTGTTTGGTAAGATGCACGTATTTGCTGACCGTGTCCACAATATCGCTCTTGGCCAGTACTTCCTCAATGACATCATCCGGAATATTACCTTGTCCGGTACTCATCCAAACCACCTTCATCTCTTTTGGCACGTAAATAGTATTCGCTACGGGTGGACATTCTCCTGCAATTCATGCAAAAGTTTTGTCAGTTTATGTTGAAAAAAACTCCGGTCTTCGTCAAGCAGCTTTTTGGGCCCTTTGCCATACTTTCCTTGCTTCCTCGCCTTAGCCTGATGGTGACGGGAATCCAGCATGAAATCGATATCCCCATTATGGAAAATACGACCACGAAAGGAAATCACATGGCATGATTTGGCAAGCGCAAGTGCAGCCAGTCCATAATCCTGCGTTACCACGATATCCCCCCTGGATATGTGGTTAGCGATGTATAGATCCGCACTTTGATCACTCCGATCCACCTGGACCGTCGTAACCCCTTCTTCTGCCTGCTGCAGATGATCATAGGAAGAAACAAGCAGTACCGGCACACGAAATGTACGAGCTGTCTCTGCGATTTCCTTCTTGACTGGACATGCATCACCGTCAACCACAATCGAAATGGAGTTGCTTTCGTTCATTCGCATCACCGGCTCTTATCGTTAATCTTGGATTCATCTTTACGCTGTATATTATTATATACGTCTTTGGCAGATTAAAATCCTTCTTCTAAGAAAAACGTCTATCGACGTACTTTCACAGAAGACAGACCGCGTATAGCGGAAGTTTATCTTGCGAGATAAGGATGGTAAGCCTCTGAAGCTTATACTTTCATATCTCTTCAAATAACAATGACCCAGCACTTGCTTGATTCAGGCCGTTCATAGCGAAAGCGCCATCCCGTGCATAACCGCGGGCTGTCGCTTTCACTGAACAATGCATTATAACATTAGTAAAATCATGCTGTCACTACTACCACACCAATTTCGTAAAATCGGCGTATCGCTTCAAATCTCCATCGATACCGGAGAGCAGTGCGAGACGATTGGCCCGAACCGCTTCGTCCTCTGCCATGACCATAACGGAGTCGAAGAATCCGGTAATCGGTTCTTTGAGTCCACCCAGCAAGGACAATGAACGTTCGCCGTCAGCAGCTTGCAGCGCGGCATGATAATCTTCGCGAATCGCGTTCCAAGCTTCGTACAGCTTGCCTTCTTCCGTTTCCGTAAACAATTCTGGATTGACAGCAGCCTTGCCGGCCTTGGCAGCCAAATTGCTGACCCGGTTGAAGGATTCTACCGTCGTTTTGAAGTCTTCGACATGATCGACAGCATTCATCAGCGCATGACCGCGGGATACAACCGACACCACGTGATCAAATCCTGCGGTAATTACGGCATCCACCACATCATAACGCTGATCTTCGGACAGAAGCTTCTTCACGCGAAGTCCGAAGAACTCTTTAAGGTCCTTGCGGATTTCGTCCGTCGAGCGTTTCAATACGCGAATGTTCTCGTGAACCTCCAGGGCCACACCGAAGACATCCGATAACGTCACCGGGAGTTTGTGCTCCAGGATGATCTGAACGATGCCCGCCGCCTGACGGCGCAGCGCGTAAGGGTCCTGGGAGCCTGTCGGAATGATGCCGATGGAGAAGCAGCCCACGATCGTGTCGATTTTATCCGCAATGCTCACGATGGATCCGACCGAGGTGGAAGGCACCGCGTCACCGGCGAACCGAGGCTGGTAATGCTCAAACACCGCTTTGGCCACCTGCTCCTTTTCACCGGCTTTTCTTGCGTAATCCTCACCCATTACACCCTGCAGTTCAGGGAATTCGTAAACCATCTGGGTCACCAGATCGAATTTGCAAATATCGGCCGCACGGCTCACGGAATCTGCATCGTCAGCCGAAATGCTAAGCTTCGCGGACAACTGATCGGAAATCCGGTGGATTCTGCGGACTTTATCGCCGATAGTCCCCAGTTCCTCATGGAACACGATGCTCTCCAGCTTCGATAAGGCGTCTTTGATCTGAAGCTTCTGATCTTCCTCATAGAAGAATTTCGCGTCCGACAAACGGGCTCGCAGCACCTTCTCATTCCCTCTAGCGATAACGTCCAGGGAACGGCTGTCCCCGCTGCGCACCGTGACAAAGAACGGAAGCAATTGTCCCTGCTTATCCAGCACAGGGAAGTACCGCTGATGCTCACGCATGGAAGTAATCAATACTTCCTGCGGAATATGAAGGAATGAGGAGTCGAATGATCCGTACAGTACGGTTGGCGTCTCAACCAGGAATAATACCTCTTCAAGCAAATCATCCTTGATGGCGATATTCCAATCTTTCTCTTGGGCCAATGCCTGGATCTGCGACACAATCATCTCCTGGCGTTCATTCACGTCCACGATGACATGCTGTTCGCGTAATACGTCGCGATAAGCCGATGCCTCAGGAATAACGGCTTCTCCGCCAAGGAAACGATGTCCACGGGTCACGTTCCCAGCTTTCACGCCCGTAATTTCCAGTTCTATGGTCTCACTGCCGAGCAGAGCGACCATCCACTTAATCGGACGAACGAATTTAAATTCGTGCGCGCCCCAGCGCATATTTTTCGGGAAGGTCATCGAAGTCAAAATGCCAAGAAGTCCTTCAGGCAGGATCGACTTCGTATCCACCCCGACGCTGTTTTTCGTCACATAGATATACTCTACCCCGCCGAGCTCCTTAAACGTAAAACTCTCGGGATCAACGCCCTGGCTTTTTGCAAAACCAAGCGCTGCCTTGCTCCACTGTCCGCTATCATCCAACGCGATCTTGCGGGAAGGCCCCTTCACTTCCTCGCTGACGTCTTCTTGTTTATCCGCAACATTCTGTACCCATACCGCCAAGCGACGCGGCGTAGCATATGCCGTTACTTCTCCATGCCCGATTCTGGAAGCATCCAGCCATTTGACCAATTTGTCCTGAAGCTGTCCCATCGCGGCGCGCAGAAATCTCGCCGGGACTTCTTCCAGACCGATTTCAAACAATAAATCCTTAGACATGGTCTGCGCCCCCTTTCTTAATCAGCGGGAAGCCCAGCTTCTCGCGCTCTTCCAAATACGTGGCTGCAACCTGACGAGCCAGGTTTCGCACGCGCATAATGTATCCCGTTCTCTCCGTTACGCTGATCGCGCCTCTGGCATCCAGCAGGTTAAACGTGTGGGAGCATTTTAGTACATAGTCGTACGCCGGGAATACTAAATTTTGGTTCATCGCTTTATTCGCTTCTTCTTCATACATGTTAAACAGCGTAAACAGCATTTTAACGTCGGACACTTCAAAAGTGTATTTTGAATGCTCGAATTCCGGCTGATGGAATACGTCTCCATAGGTGATGCCGTCTACCCATTCCAGATCAAACACATTCTCTTTATCCTGGATATAGGATGCAAGCCGCTCCATTCCGTAGGTAATCTCTACAGCGACTGGACTTGCATCGATGCCGCCAACCTGCTGGAAGTACGTAAACTGCGTAATTTCCATACCATCCAGCCAAACTTCCCAGCCAAGGCCCCATGCACCAAGCGTCGGCGCTTCCCAATTGTCCTCAACAAAACGGATGTCATGATCGAGCGGATTGATGCCAAGACGCTTCAAGCTCTCCAAATAAAGCTCTTGAATATTGTCCGGTGAAGGTTTCAAAATGACCTGAAATTGGTGATGCTGATACAGACGGTTCGGGTTCTCTCCATAACGGCCGTCAGCCGGGCGACGGGAAGGCTCCACATAAGCCACATTCCAGGGCTCGGGTCCGATCGAACGCAAATACGTCATCGGGTTCATTGTACCTGCACCCTTTTCCGTGTCATACGGCTGCACAATGATACAATTCTGTTCCGCCCAAAATTGCTGCAGCGTCAAAATCATCTGCTGGAAATTCATGATTTTTAGCTCCTTTACATTCTTTTTCAAATTCATTCCAACATACATATCGATTCTCTGTACAACAAAAAGCTCTCGCCCTACGCCTGTTGTACAGACATAGGGACGAGAGCTGTAGCTTCCCGCGGTTCCACCCTACTTGGCCCTGCTGCGTCGCAGACATTATCTTAGTCTTCAGCGATCAGCAAAACCCACTTTATCGTTTCATCATGCTCCCGGGTGCCCTGTTCATGAATATCTCCTACCAGGCTTCCACCACCCCCGGCTCGCTTTCACGGATCGATTATTCACTACTTTCCCGTTCAATGCATGTCAGTATTCAAAAAACTAATAAACTGATAAATATAATACCTCATTCTATACCTTACGTCAAATATCATACTTGTCCATTTGATCCAAAAAATTTTGCGATTTCAAACGCAGCCCAAGCTGCATATCCATCAAAGCACGCATGACCTTTTTGAGCTCGGCCTTCGTTTCGTCCTTCACATCCACATTGCCCAGCCGTCTTAAATCCAGCCGTCCAAACAGGCGCAGCAGCTTCAGCGTTCTGGGCGAGATCGCCGTTGCCGGCGGATCCAGATGTTTGCAGTAACGGCACAGGACGCCGCCAAGGCGGGGGCTCACCAGCATATCCTCGTCTTTTCTGGATTGATTGCATGAAATGCAAACATCCAGCTCCGGCCCGTACCCTGCCGCCTGCAAAATTTTCATCTCATACAGATTGATGATAATTTGGGGATCCTTATCCTCCTGAAGGGCTTCCAGGCAGGCCTTAAGCTGATGAAACCAAAAAGCGCCCGTCTCCTCATCCTGCAGCACCCGATCCAAGAGCTCGCAGGCATAAGAAGCATAGGCGGCTTTGATAAGATCCTCCCTGAGCCCGTGGTGAGATTCCATAATCTCACCGGCGTTCAAGTTGCCGAGCCCGGTACCATTCCGGAAGAACACATATTCTCCATAAGTAAACAGCTGCGTCAGAGCAGCATGACGGCTTTTCACCTTCTTGGCTCCTCTGACCAGCACGCCTACCTTGCCCGATTCTTTGGTGCAAAGTGTAATGATTTTGTTCCCTTCACCGTAGTCCATGCTGCGGATGACGATCCCTTCCGCCCGATATAGCATGCGCTTTCCCCCAACCATTCCTGGAACAACCAATGATTACTCGTCTTCTTCATGCGGGGCCGCCTCATCTTCAACGGATGCAGCTGTAAGAACCGACTCACCCTCGGTTTCCTTATACAGCAAATACGCATCGACATCTCCAGTCATCGCAAAATACTTCCACGAAAAATCTCGCATTCGTATTCATCCTCTCTTCGGAAATGGCGTTTCGCATCTACGAAAATTAGGATGTGCGCCTAGAGCAGATTTATGAAATGCAATTGTTGGCAGGCGGCTGCCGTGTATGATTTCCCTCCGATTTGCACAGCGGCTCTATTATTCCCCGCGGTGAAATCCGAGATCGCGAAGTACGCGTTCTTGGTTACGCCAATCTTTTTTAACTTTAACCCAGAGCTCCAAGAAAATCTTGGACCCCAGCAGTCTTTGAATGTCCTGACGGGCTTGTCTGCCAACCTCTTTTAACAGAGCACCCTGCTTGCCGATAATGATACCTTTTTGGGAGTCGCGTTCCACAAAAATCACGGCTGAAATATATACGGTTCCGTTCTCTTCCACCCGCATATCCTCAATCGTAACCGCAATGGAGTGAGGAACTTCCTCTCTTGTCATGTGCAAAATTTTCTCGCGAATCAGCTCTGCGCACACGAACTGCTCCGGATGATCCGTCACTTGGTCTTCAGGATAATACTGCGGGCCTGGAGGCAAGTATTTCTGAATTTGTTCAAGGAGCGTGTCGACATTGTTGCCCAGCTTGGCGGAAATCGGGACGATCTCTGTAAAATCATGCAGCTTCCGATACTGCTCAATCAGAGGGAGCAGAGCGGGCGGCTCAATCTTATCGATTTTGTTCATGACCAGGATGATCGGAGTCTTGATTTTCTGCAATTGCTCGGCGATGTAACGGTCTCCCCCGCCGATGCCCTCGGATGCGTCTACCAGAAACAACGCGGCTTCAACCTCGCCCAGCGTGCTTAAAGCGGTCTGGTTCATGTAATCCCCAAGCTTGGATTGACGTTTATGAATGCCCGGTGTATCCAGAAAAACCACTTGGGATTCGTTGGTCGTATAGACGCCATGTATTTTATTTCTTGTTGTTTGCGGTTTGTCCGACATGATGGCAATCTTTTGACCGATCACCTGGTTCATCAGTGTTGATTTCCCTACATTCGGTCTTCCGATAATAGCCACAAACCCGGATTTAAATTGTTTTTTTTGCATACCATTCCTCCGCTACTGTTCCTGTATCTACATGTTGTTGTTTTTAAACCTTAGTTCGATCCTGTTCAATTGCAAACTTACTGTTTGTTTAAATCCCAAGGACCAAACGCGCCCGGCAGCAGTTCACTGACGGTCGTTTCCTTGATGTCACCCTTCATATTCCCCATGATCACCTTCATATCGGGTTTGCACAGCTCCACCAGCACTTGCCGGCATACCCCACACGGCGTACACGGGCCATCTGTATCGGCAACGATGGCAATCGCCTGGAAGCTCCCTGCTTCATGGCCATCGGCAATCGCACGAAACAATGCCGTGCGTTCAGCGCAATTGGTAGGACCGTATGCGGCATTCTCTACATTACATCCAAGATGTACCTCTCCGCGCGAATCGAGCAGAGCTGCCCCTACACCAAATGTTGAATAGGGTATGTAAGCTCGCGTACGTGCTTTAATCGCTTCCTGCATTAACAATCCTGCATCCATATCCAGTTCCTCCTATTGTTCAACTTGTCATTGATTGTATCCATTCCCATACCGGTTCATAGAAGACCAGAATGCCGATTACGACGGCAAACACCGCTGCAACTAACGCTGCACCGGCTGCTGTGTCCTTAGCCACCCGAGCTAAAACATGTTCTTCTGGCGAGATCAGATCGATAATGGCCTCTACCGCAGTATTTACCAGCTCCGCGATAAATACGAGGGCAATCGCCAATACCAAAAACAACCAGCTCATTCGGTCCAATTGCAGCAAAGCTGCTGCGATGAATACAATCAAGGCAGCAGCAATGTGGATTTTCATATTGCGTTCCGTTTGTACAGCCGTCAAGATGCCGCGGATCGCGCACCCAAATGCCCTGTATAACGATTGTCTGTGCGGCTTCACTATCTTGTCAATCCTACTTCTGCAAGTACAGCCTCCTGCTTGCCCATCATTTCCGCTTCGCTCGCCTCATCCTGATGATCATATCCGAGCAAATGCAGAAATCCGTGAACAAACAGAAAACCGAGTTCCCGTTCCAAGGAATGACCGTATTCTTCGCTTTGCAGCTTTGCCCGAGGGACCGAGATAATGATATCACCCAGAACATCCGGCACGCTCTCCAGTTCTTCTCCTTCATCAAGCTCATAAATGATCTCGAGCTCATCGTTCGTAATCTCATTCATCGCAAAGGAGAGGACGTCGGTCGGACGATCGATTCCCCGGTACTCCCGGTTCAATTCATGGATCTGTTTATCATCGACAAAGGTCAGATCAACCTCGCCGTCGGAAACGCCTTCAGCCTCTCCGGCCTTCTGAAGAATCACTTCAAGCAAGGCGATCAAATCCTCGCTAATCTGAAAATCCTCTTGTTCATTATTCCATGCCAGCTGCAGGCTCATTCTTATACGCTCCTTCTCTGTTCCTCACTCGTTGCCGATGTCTCGGAAGCGGTCGGGTTATCTCCATTTGGCGCTGTCGGCTTGGGACGCTTCACATCTTCAGGATACTCGATCCGGGAATGGAAAATCCCCATCACCGTCTCCTTTAACGTCTTGGCGATAATATCCAGTTCCTTCATCGTTAAATCGCAATCATTAAACTGATGGTCATCCAGGCGGCCTTTGATGATCTTCTCGATCATCGATTCAACCTGTTCCACCGTCGGTTTACGCAATGAACGAACAGCCGCTTCCACGCTGTCGGCTATGCCGACAATCGCGGATTCCTTGGATTGAGCCTTCGGCCCTGGATAACGGAAATCATCTTCGGTGAAATCCAGTTCTATGCCCTGCTCCTCCGCCTGGCGAACCGCTTTATGATAAAAATAGTGTAAAAACGTTGTGCCATGATGCTGCTCTGCGATATCTCGTATCGGTTTAGGCAGCTTGTACTCCTTGAGCATTTCCACGCCATCCCTTGCGTGTGCAACGATAATGGATTTGCTCAGCTTCGGTTCAATGGAGTCATGCGGGTTCTCCATATTGTTCTGATTCTCGATAAAATAGATCGGACGCTTGGTTTTTCCAATATCATGATAGTAGGATCCGACGCGGCACAGCAGTCCGTTGGCGCCAATCGCTTCTGCCGCCGCTTCGGACAAGTTTCCGACCATGACACTGTGATGATAAGTGCCCGGCGTCTCCGTCAACAGTTTGCGGAGCAGCGGATGGTTCGGGTTCGATAATTCCACCAGCTTCAGTGCCGACAAAATACCGAAGGTGACTTCGAAGAACGGCATTAACCCGATGACCAGGATGGCCGTTAACAATCCGCCCGCGATCGCAAAACCGATCGAATACAGCGTTTCACTCGTGGTCCACGTATCGTTATTGAGCAGCAGCATGATGAACACGATCAGCGCGCCGAAGAGAGATGCCATAATGCCGCCCTTCAGCATGGTTGACCGCTGACTCGCCCGATGGATAGAGAAGATCGCCACGCATGAAGTCACGGCCGCGAATAAACCAAATTGGAAATCAAACAGCTCCCCTTGGACATTCAATATGACACTCGCCATGATGCTGAAAATAATGACGCTGAAATAGGCAAGCGAGATTTCCAGCAGCAGGGTTACCAAAATTGCGCCAATCGCGACGGGTGCAAGATAACCCACATATATCTGGGAATCACTCTGCAGAAATGCTGTCAAATGCATGGTGATCAATGTGATCACATACACCAGTACCAGCATTAACAGCTGCGAGTTGTTGTATTTAAATTTACCGGGATCCGATTGCCGGATGAACATTAGTATGCCGAGGGACAGCAAGATTGATAACAACAAGACCCCTAACTCAGGCCAATAGTTGATATCATCTTTCAGCAATCCGTTTTTACCAAGCAGCTCATACATCTCGGGTGTAATGAGTTGACCCTTAGCCACAAGGATATCCCCTTGTTTAATAAAGACAGGTGCGGTATTCTCGCGTTTTTCAACCCTTGCTTCCTTGGTCGCTACTTCGTCAAGAAATTTGTTTGGGGTGATCGCAAGTCGAGACAGCTCTTGAACAACTTCTCTTGAGGTACGATCGTTCAATCGACTTGTGCTTACCATCTCTGCAACCCGTGCCCGGGCTGTTTGCGCATCAAAGATCTCGTTGAGCATCAGCCTGGATACGATATCCCGGGCGACCGTTTTCATCTCGATAATCTCTTCGGAAGTCAGTCTCGGCAGCTTAATAAAAGTCTCTTCAGGAATCCGATAGGTCTGTTCATCAATGACACGCTGCATTTCTTCAAGCAGCTCTTTGGAGTAAGCTTCATTCGTGCTGTTGGCCGACACGAAGTTTTGCACGAATTCTCGAGCCATCCTCGGAATTTCATTACGATAAATTTCGACCTTTTCGCCAGAGCTGATATCGACGTCCTGATTCAAACGTTCAATGCGGTCAAGGATTTGCGTGACCAGAACGTCATTCCGCAGAGGAACGAGAGGGTAAATCGGCTGGACGTTCTCCGCCGCCGCCTCCTGTGCCTTTAGCGTTGCCTTGCTATCCTCAATTTGCACGGGCGCCACGATATTCTTTTCGCTTTTCGTATTGACCTGTATGTCATAGCGTTCCGGCAAAAGCTTGGATGCTAGACTGATATAAAAGAGTAAAGCAAGCAGCAAAAACAGAATATAGCGTGTTGCCACGCTATATTTCCATCCGCTGTTTTTACCCCATATGGACTTGTCCGTCGATGGTTCTTTGGAGGCCATTGCGACAATCCCCTTTAATCTTGGTTTTCTGCTGCTTTATCATAAGCGACGATGATTTTTTGCACTAAAGAGTGACGTACAACATCCTGTTCGGCAAAATAGACGAATCCGACTTCCTCAATTCCGCTTAATATCGATTTAGCTTCGATAAGTCCTGATTTCTTGCCCCGCGGCAGGTCAATCTGGGTCACGTCCCCTGTGATGACCATCTTCGAGCCGAATCCAAGCCGTGTCAGAAACATCTTCATCTGTTCCGGCGTGGTGTTCTGTGCTTCATCCAAAATAATAAATGAATCATCCAGCGTCCGCCCGCGCATGTAAGCAAGCGGCGCAATTTCAATCAATCCACGCTCCAGCGCCTTGGCCGTTTGATCCGGGCCCATAACATCGTATAAGGCATCGTACAGTGGTCTAAGATAAGGATCAACCTTCTCCTGCAGATCACCCGGCAGGAAGCCCAGACTCTCTCCAGCCTCTACTGCCGGCCTTGTCAGAATGATCCTTTTGACGGAACCTTCCTTCAGGGCGGCAACAGCCAGAACGACAGCCAAGTAGGTTTTCCCTGTTCCGGCAGGACCGATTCCGAATACAACATCCCGCTTTTTGATGGTGGTCACATAGTGCTTCTGACCGATGGTTTTTACACGAATAGGCTTGCCCTTGAAGGTTGTCGTGATTTCGCCCTTGTACAGATCCAGCAATTGATCAGCTCTCAGATCCTTGGCGAGTTCTACAGCATAAAGGATATCACGCTCGGTCAAAATGTAGCCGTTGCGCACAAGCTGGAGCAGCACTTCAAACAGCTGCTGAAGACTCTCCACATTTCGATGTTGTCCACGAATCGTGATGATCGCTTCCCGTGAATCTATCGTCGCAGGAATTTCTTTTTCGATTAATTTAAGAAATGTATCTTGTGGTCCGAATAACGACAGACCTTCTGACGCGCTTTGAAGTAAAATTTGAATGCTGGTCGTTTGCTGTGACAAATAGCCTCATTCTCCTTGATCGTATACTATGGGAAGTTCTTTCGCGATGGTCTCTTCCACCTCAAAAAGCACTTTCATATAAACTTTACCATTCTCTTTCTTATCATGCAAAATTTTTTGGCTTACAAATCTTGAATCGGTCCCATATTTCGCCAAAATATCCCGGCGTGCCCCCTCGATTCCCTCTTTTTTCGCTTCATCCTCGCTTATGGTCCGCTGCACCTCGGTAACCTCCATGATTTTTTCCGTCATCCAGCCCAGCGGAAGCACGCGCGTCCTCCACGTAAGCGGATCATAGAAGGTCAAGGTCTCCTGCTGCGAAAACGGAATATCCCCGTAGCCCCACAGCTGGACGGCCCGATCGCCAAATACGATATACGAACGCTTCTTTCCTTCCCCCGTATACACCTTATGGGTCTTCACCAATGGGATTTCGATATCGTATTCATGCCATACAAGGCCCTTCACTTCCCCTTTGGCTACAATTCGTTCCGAATTTTCCTCGTCCCCAAGGACACCGGAAATCAGAATGTCGCCTTTCTTCACCCGGCTGTTAATCCCTACTTTCGGGACCCCCTTCTCGGCGTAAATATGGGTGATCACAGCGTCCTGCGTACTGATTAGATGCCTCGGGCTCTGGAGCGGCGGTTTCTCCGGTACGGCCGCCTCTACGATCTGGATGCGAATGCGCGTCCCGTTGCGTTCCACCCCTACCCATGAAGTCCCCGGGAGGCGGGCGGTCATATTTCCGGACAGCTTGTCCATCGATTGCAGCTTGAATATCCACTGAAACGGATAAATGCCTTCCAACTTGGCCGCATCAAGAACATCCTCCGAAGCGATCGTTTCATTCCCCTCGACTTCCACGTTCCACACCATCGAGGAAAGCGTGAGCAGGATCATAAAAAACGCAACAATGCCGATAACAAACGCTTTGCGTATCAACAGACGGCGAGCTTTGAAGGGGTATCCGTAACGCCCCTTGATCCGCGTACGGCAGCCTGTCCGTTTTAACAGCGGCCGGAGCCCTTTGAAATCCTTCAGCAGCAGCCTAAGCTCTGCTGAGTGGGCCCCTGTCGGTGTTACATCCCAAACCGGAATCCCCGCCTCCGCCAATGAATTGATGAATGCTTCCACATGCTCACCGCGAACAGCGAGCTTCAAATATCCTCGAAGATGGATCATCGTCGGAATTTTCACGGTTTCTCCCCCGTTCCTATGTATTGAATATGATGAATGGTGCCAATGATGGTCACTTCATGGCTTTGAATAGCCTGAATCGCAAGTCCGGTCCCCGAA
This sequence comes from Paenibacillus sp. QJM3NY_38, assembly GCF_056173265.1. Classification (NCBI taxonomy): domain Bacteria; kingdom Bacillati; phylum Bacillota; class Bacilli; order Caryophanales; family Paenibacillaceae; genus Paenibacillus; species Paenibacillus sp. QJM3NY_38. Next base: position 2,087,519 of record NZ_CM149665.1, on the reverse strand, counting down.
ATCTCCAAAGAACCCTGCGTTAAAGACAACACAAGTCGTTCCTCGGAAAAATGCCGGACTCCGCGATGATTTTCGATATGCAGCTCTTTATTGCCAATCAGGGTCAACCGCGGCAAATCAAATAACAGGTCCTGTGGCAAATCAAGCATCTCTTGGGTCCATTTCTGCAGCTTGCGGCTGATGCGGGACATATGGAGACTTTCCCCCTTCCTGTACTGTACACCTTATGCCCCAGGAAGCCGTTTTATGAGATCAAAAGTAAAAAGACCGCCCCGTCAAAAAAATCTGACAAGGCGGTCTCCTGCTTCTATGAATCTATGAATTGTATCTTTACGCATATCTTATTCAAGTAATCGGGTCGAATGTCCCTTATGAATCCGCCAAGTTAACGACGAGGATTCATGGGGCGCTTGGCACGCGGAGTTCCCAGAATTTCGGCCCAAACAATGCCGTTTCGAGCTTGTTCTGCAAGAAACGATCCACTGCCCCTGGACTGTTCATGATCTTCATCCCGGCTTTCGACAACCGTTTCAGGTAATGCGATGGTCATCCGGTTCAAATTCGAGTGAATTCGGTTCAAATCCCGCTCCATCATCTCGAGTCTATGATCTATGCTGTCAGGTCGAGACCTCATCTCTTCCTCACGTCTGGCTCGGTCAATCTCTTGATGTTCAAGAGAGTATCCGTTGCCGGTATCCATTTCTTCTTCATCCATCCGCTCGATCCGGGTGCTTTCCTGAACAGGTGCCGGACGGGAGACTTGCGGAGTCGTCTGTACCCGTCTTGCTTCAGGCCGCTGTGGTCGCTGCTGCCCCGGTCTTGCAGGACGATCCCCTTCGCCGCCGAAGGACGGCATACGGGGGTTTTTCCCCTCCTCAGGGTTCTTGCCGCGTCTTCCGAGGGCGGAGATAATGAAGAAGCCTATAACAGCTACAACGTAAAAGTTTTCGATTAACCAGCTCACTATAGGCTCACCTCATCGTTACTTGGTTTTGTTGTCCCCGGAATTGTCATTATTCTCACCCAGTTTACCGAAGGAACCCCTCATCTGCGTGTCGGCTTCGATATTCTTCAGGTTCATATAATCCATCACGCCCAATTGGCCGCTGCGAAGCGCTTCAGCCATAGCCAGCGGAACTTGGGATTCCGATTCCACAACGCGTGCTCTCATCTCTACGACGCGAGCCTTCATCTCTTGCTCTTGGGCTACCGCCATCGCGCGGCGTTCTTCCGCCTTCGCTTGGGCAATACGCTTGTCGGCTTCCGCCTGTTCGGTCTGCAAGTAGGCGCCGATGTTTTTGCCTACATCCACGTCCGCGATATCGATGGACAGAATTTCAAATGCTGTTCCCGCGTCGAGTCCCTTGGACAGAACCGTTCTCGAAATCAGATCCGGATTTTCAAGAACATCTTTATGCGAATTACTGGAACCTACCGTCGTTACGATCCCTTCGCCGACACGAGCAATAATCGTCTCTTCGCCAGCCCCCCCGACCAAACGGTCAATGTTGGCACGAACGGTAACACGAGCCTTAACCTTCACTTCAATACCGTCTCTAGCAACAGCTGCTACAACCGGTGTCTCGATAACACGCGGGTTAACGCTCATCTGAACAGCCTGCAGAACATCGCGTCCTGCCAGGTCAATCGCAGCAGCTCTTTCGAATTCGAGCGGAATATTCGCACGCTGGGCTGCAATCAATGCATTAACCACCCGGTCAACGTTACCGCCTGCGAGATAGTGACTCTCAAGTTGGTTAATATTCAGGCCTAGACCTGCTTTTGTCGCCTTGATGAGCGGATTCACGATCCGGCTCGGCGTTACGCGCCGCAGTCGCATGGCCACCAATGTAATAATCCCGATGCGCACGCCGGAAGCGATCGCCGAGATCCAGAGCATTAACGGGAAGAAACTGAAAAACACGCTTAGCACAATGATCGCGACAACCCCGATTAGTAGTACTGGTATCAAAGAACCATCCATATTTACTTTACCCTCCATTTTTAAAATATTTACGTTTCTCACTTGAACGCTTAAACATTAGCCCATTTAATACTACACAATTCCGTGACGAGGTTCACCCTTTTTCTTCCTCTACGACAATTCTGGTGCCGTCCGTCTTGATGACGCGGACCGGCCGACCGGAATCGATAAACCCTCCAAGGGTAACTACATCAAGGCGTCGCCCCTCAAGCTCCATCGTTCCAGCTGGTCGCAGCGGCGTTATCGATGTGCCGACCAGACCGATAAGTACATCCCGGTCTTCATTCGGAATATACCCTTGCTCTTTGGATAAGCTGTCGCTGAGAATAAACTTCCGCCATATTCCCCGTTCCTTAAATACGAGAGCGACCACGATGATAGCCACCAGAGCACAAGCCGCCCCAATACCTAGGGATAGAGCCACATGAGACGTGCTGTAGGCAGCCATAACAACGCCGGCAATCAAGCTGGCTGATCCTATGATGCCCAGTATCCCGAAGCTTGGCACAAACAGCTCCATCGCCAGCATCACGATACCGATCACAAACAGCAGCCAGTTCTCCCAACCGGCAAATCCTGCGACCTGGTTACCGAAGAAATACAGTACAAATGCGGTCACCCCTAGAATGCCCGGCACACCAAAGCCCGGAACTATCACTTCGATAATGACACCTGCAATACCGATGAAGAGCAGGAGCGCCATGACACCGGGATGCGTTAGGAAGGTAGCCAGCTTCTCTGAAAAGGTCTGCTCCATCCGAAATATGTCCTGCGTGGAGTAGTCCATCCACGTGATAACTTCTTCTGTGCTGTTCGCAATCGTATCCGCATAACCCGTCTTCAGCGCTTCATCATGCGTCAACGATATGATCTCCCCGGGTTGCTTCGTCAAACCGACTTCAGGTAGGTCCATCTTCATCTTGAGATCAGCCATCCCCTTGGCAATCTCCGGATTTCGACCTGAAGCTTCAGCGGCACTCGCCATGCTTGTTTTCCACCAGGAAACCATCTTGGCATCCTCGATCGGATTCCCCCTGGCATCCACCATATAAGCCGCGCCAATCATGCTGCCTTCCGCCATGGCAATCTTGTCTGCGTTCAGCGCAATGTAACTTCCAGCCGATGCGGCATCACCCGTGATGTGAGCCACAATCGGAATATCGCTGGCCTTCATCAAGGATGCAATTTTACCCGCTTGGTCGACCAAGCCTCCCGGCGTATCAATTTCCAGGATGATCAGTCCAGCCGACATCTTCTCGGCTTCCTTAAATCCACGTTCCATGAAGCTGGTTAAGCCGCGCTCGATCTGCTGCTTGACCGGAATGACATACACCGATCCGATGTTAGCAGCCACCGCGGATTTCATCGGACCTACATACATACCGATCGATATCAGCATCATAACGACGGCTGCCGTGAATGTCAGGAATTTGCGGATCCATAACGGTCTGCTCATCTGTTCCCCTCCTTTTCGACGTATTAAGCCATCTGTACCCCTATACTTCGACAAAACGGGTTCAGCGACCTGCCTTTTGCATAAGCATATGTATCTACTTGCCCTCATATGGTAGTTACTACGAATCAGAAACGATTTCGTTTCAAAAAGTATGCCCATCCTTAGAAAAAACCATCGCCAAGAGGCGGTTCATGAATACATCCCCCGGATAAAAAGAAAAAACACCCCTTGAGAAAACAAGGGGTGTTTCACTTATGTTGTTACAGAAATTGTTGAACAACTTGATTGACAAGCTTTCCATCTGCACGCCCTTTAACTTTTGGCATGAGAGCGCTCATTACTTTACCCATCTCGGCTTTTGAAGAAGCACCGGTTTCCTGGATGGTCTGCTGTACAATGACTTTAATTTCTTCTTCAGTAAGCTGTTCCGGGAGGTAGGCGCTTAGGAGCTCAATTTCTGCTTTTGCATCGGCGGCAAGATCGTCGCGTCCCGCTTTTTCAAATTCTTGGAGGGCATCTTTGCGCTGTTTGATTTCACGACTAAAAATATCAAGCACTTCGTTGTCATCCAAACTTCGTTTCAAATCTATTTCAAGATTTTTTATCGTCGAACGAACCATTCGAATCGTTGAGAGTTTGAACTTGTCCTTACTCTTCATCGCTTGCTTCATATCTTCGTTCAATCGTTCGCTAAGATTCATGCTAGTTCAGATCCTCCTAAAACTTTCTCTTACGAGCAGCCTCGGACTTTTTCTTGCGCTTTACGCTTGGCTTTTCATAATGCTTGCGTTTCTTCACTTCAGCCAATACGCCATCTTTAGCAATGGAACGCTTGAAGCGACGAAGTGCAGCATCAATTGTCTCGTTTTTGCGAACTTTAGTTTCAGACACCAGTTTTCCCTCCCTCCGACCAGACCGTCCAAGAGCATTAACACGGTTCATCAAACTTCATTATAGGGCAAACGGAAATAAGGTGTCAACCTTAGGCGTCTATTTTACAATAGTCGCAGGAATTGGAACAACCCCGCCACGACGTTCCGCTGCGAGGCTGATCTATTTCTTCATTGGCCTGATGTTATGTATGCGTGGGCGAAATCCCTGTTAGAGCGCCTAAACGGCGACCGCCCATCAGATGATAGTGCACATGAAACACCGATTGTTCCCCGTCAGGTCCGCAGTTGTTAATTAATCGATAACCGCTCTCCGCAATGCCCAGCTTGGCAGCGGCTTCTTTCGCCGCTTTGTGCATCTCGCCAATCAGCAGCAAATCTTCATCCTGAATATCGTTCATGGATGCGATATGCTTCTTGGGAATAATCAGAACATGAACCGGCGCCTCCGGGTTAATGTTTTGAAATACAAGCACCTTATCATTCTCGAGTACTTTCGTGGAAGGAAGCTCCCCCTCTACGATTTTACAAAAAAGACAATCCATCACGGTTACCCCTTTCATACGTTTACATGCTTTTATCATATAAGAAATTAGGCAGTGCGTCCAATAGATGACAATGAGACATACGCAAAAAAAAAGAGAAGCACCCCCGGAACGCAGCTGTCCAGTAAGGAGGCGCTTCATCACGAGAGCAAGGGAAAAGATTGGAATCTCTCATGATCAAGCGCCTGCCCGGTGCTTCTTATATATGTCGGCTTATCTGTACTATAACAGCGCCATGTAGCTGTTTCCGTGATTTAGATCACATCAACCGTGCTACATCGATTCGATCGCAAGCTGTGATCCGGCTCCCGCTTGCTCCGCCGGCCGTACGACCAGCTTGCGCGGCAGACGCGCCCGAAGCTCGGGCACATGACTGATGATGCCAACGGTCAGCTTATCGGTATGGAGCCGCTCAAGGGCGGTGATGACCGTTTCCAGCAGCTCCGGATCCAGCGTGCCGAACCCTTCGTCGAGGAAAAAGAACTGCAGCGGATATTGCCCGCGCAGCTGAATCTGTGCCGAGAGTGCCAAAGCCAAGGCCAATGAGGTAAGAAATGTTTCGCCGCCCGATAGTGTGGATACCGGACGCCGGACGCCGCCGTTGGCATCGTCCCGAATGACGAAGCCTCCACCGGAATCCACCTCAAGCGAATAGCGCTGCTTGGTTAAATAACGAAGACGCTGGGAAGCCGACTGACTCACCTGCATTAGCTGTTCTTCCGCAATATATTCAACAAATGCGTTTCCACGCAAGCAGGACTGCAGTTTGGACAAGCGCTCGCTCTCTCGTTGAAGGCTAAGACGCTGCTCTTCCAATTCCATAAACCGGATGTGACGTTTGGTCAGGTCCTCCAAGTCACGCTCGGCTCGGGCTCTCGCCTGAAGGGCCTCCTCATCGGCTGTACGAGCCGCCTGAAGGTCGGCTGTGCACCGTTCCCACTCCTCTTCATGAAAAGGGCTCGCACCAAGCTTCTGCTCGACGTCGCGAAGCCTCAGCGTCCATTCCCGCTGTCCTTCCCGATGGGCTTTCACTAACTGTGCGCATCGTTCACTTTCTTCCGCGGTTAAACAGGCTTCCAGGACGGCAAGCTCCGTAGCGAACGGTGAGGCTGCCAGCTGGTTCTCCCAGGCAAGCTTGGCAGCTTGGTGCTGCTCCTGCGCAGATCTCTCAGCCTGTTCTGCAAGAGCCGCTTCCTTGGCTGCATGCTGAGCCTTCTCTTCTGCCTTCCTGCACTCGCTTCTGGCTTGTTCAGCAGCTTCCTTCAGCAGGGTCGCTCTGGACCGGCATTCTCCGAGCAGCTCTTCAGCCGACCGGTCGCCGATCCATGCCCGAAGACGCTCTTCCTTATCCTTCAGTCCATCCGCCTTTCCCTCACGCTGAGCATCCCATTGAATCAGCTGCTTCTCCAGCTCACGAAGCTGCTGCTCCAAGCGAAGGACGGCCTGCTTCTTCTCCTCAATAAATGGAACGCTGCGCTCCAGCCCTTCCTTTATGGACTCGGCTTCCGCATCCTTCTCTTGCATGAGCTGAAAACGGCCGGTTGCTTCCTCCAGAGAGAAGTCCGGCTTGACTGCCTGCCAGGAGGTTAAAATGCCTTCAGCTTCAGCTTCCAGTCCTGCCAGCTGATCCCGAAGCTGGTTCCAAGTCATTTGCCCATTCTCAAGCGCGGCGCTCTGTTTCATAAGCTCCTGCCGGCATGTGGAGAGGCTCTGCTGTACCTTGGACGCTTCCATACGGCATTGCCCGATGGCTGCAGCCTGGGTTTCGGCTGCTTTTATGAGCCATGCCGTGTCTGAAGCCAGCTTTTCTACATCGTACGTTTTATCAGCGGCTGGTATCGTTGACACCGCTGCCTCCATCCATCCTTGTTGCTCCTGCCCGGCTAGTTTGACGGCAAGCAGCTCGTCATCTGCATACGGCTCAATCTGCGAACGCGTTTGGCTTGCCAGCGCTTCCGCTTCATTCACTTGCCCCCGCAGGGTTAATCTGGCCTCCTGGATCTGATGAGTGATCTGTGCCAGCTGATTCATGGTCTCATCGAGATGATCTTCAGGGTGCCCTGATGAGGCAGCAGGATGAGGATGATGTTCACTTCCGCAAACCGGACAAGGAGCTCCTTCCCGAAGCTCGGCGGCGAGCGAAAGGGACAGCGCATGAAGCTGCTTGTTGCGAAGCGAGTCGCTCATCGCCTGGTTTACCTGAGCTGCCGCGGCCGCCATCCCATCGGCAAACGACGAGGCTTCGGCTGCATCACGCTGCAAGCTGTCAGCTTGCACGGAGAGCTGTATGTAGTGCCGCTGCAATTCTTGCTCCTGCTTCTGCAGGGCAATAAGGCTTGCTTCTTGCTCCTTCAGCTTGCTCTCCTGCGATTTTAACTCGAGCTCAGCCTTTTGTTTCCGTCTGCCGGCTGACTCAAGGGCTTGGACCTTCTGCATCGCCATATGAAGCGCTTGACGCTCACCAGAGCGGATCTCAAGCCCTTTCAGCTTGGTCTGCAGCTCCTCCTGCCGCTTTTGCCCCCGTTCGAGCAGCTCCTGTTCCTTCTGCAGTTGGGCAGTTACTCCATCAAGCTCTTTGCGTGCGTCCACTCGCTGCGCATCCAGCCTAATCAGTTCTTCACGTAATCCGTCACGTTCCCGCTGCAATAAAACGGCTTGCTCCAGCTGCTGCTCCCGAAGCACCAGCTTCGGCTCCTCGGCCCGAAGGGCTGCCTGGGCAGCTTCATCCGCCTTGACGGCTTGCTCCGCCGCGTTCTGAGCGGATGCGGCTTGCGCGGTGAGTCCTTCGGCAACCTGCCTCCGATGATCCCAGACCTTGCCGGATTCGCGCCAAGCTTCCAGCGCAGGAAGAACTGCGGCTGCCGCCCCTGTCAGCTCAAGCCGTCGTTCCAGCTGCTTCATCTCTTCCTCATGAAGGGCAAGTTCATCCAGCTTCCCTTGGAGCCGCCGTTTTTCCATATCCAACTCACGGATTTTCCCCATAGCTTCATGGGCTTCAATGGCGGCCTGGAGAAGATTCCGTGATGACGCCGCGTGTTTCTTGGCATCTTCCAGCACCGTAGTCGCTTCCGCCAGAGCTTCTTTGCCTGCACTGCCCAGCCCTTGCTGCTCGGCTTCGACGGATTTCAGCGAACCCTCTGTATCCTTCACGCGGCGGCTCAGCTTGATCGCAAGCTGGTCTCCGTACCGTTCCAAATGAAACAGCCGCTGAAGCATCTGCCGACGCTCACTCCCCTTCAGGGAGAGGAATTCAGCAAACTTACCTTGAGGAAGAACGACCGCACGGGTGAAATCATCCATTTTAAGTCCGATTTTCTCTTCTACGCAGCGGGTGACTTCGGCCAGTTTATCCGCCATCACCTGATCCCCATCGGGGGTAACTTGGATAAATCGACTCACCGTATTGCTGATGGAGAGCTCATTGACCCGTTTGAATCGGCGCTCTACCCGGTATCGCTCCAGTCCGGCAGCGGATGACAACTCAAACGTAAAAGAGACGGACAAGCTGTCCTCCGAATGGTTCATGATGCCCTGGGTTCCGTTAACCGCACGCTCCACCTTTCCGTACATGGCTAAAGTAATAGCATCCAGCAGTGTGGATTTCCCGCTTCCCGTCGGTCCGAAAATACCGAAAAGTCCGGTTTCGCACAACGTCTCAAAATCAATCTCCTGCGGTTCTCGATAACTCTGCAGTCCGGATAATTTCAACAAGATCGGTTTCATCTACGACTTCACCTCCGTCCCGTCAGTCTCCTCTTCCTCAACAAGCTCCAGAAACAAATCGACCAGATGATCCTCGGGCTCCGCCCCGCCGGTTTGCCGCTGGTAGAACTTTCGGAACAGGTCCGGCAGCGGCAGCCGGGAGCGCTCGCTCTCCAGCTCCAGTGCCTCCATCTCCGGGTAAACCGGACGAATGTGAACAATGCCGTCCCTGCTCTTTCGAAGTCGCTGAATGTCGGCAAGCCCCATGGCCTCCGTTAGGGATACCTCTAAATCGATGAATGCTTCAGGATCACGCCCCTCATCCAGCCACCGATACACTTCTTCCAGGCCGCCTTTTGCCTTCCAGCGAACAAGCGGGCGGCCGCTGCTAAGAAACAGCTCCTCGATCACGGGGGCTCCTCCTGGCGATACGTCAACCAGGGTCACCGATTTGGCCTGTCCCGCTTCCGAGAAGCTATAGGCCAGCGGTGAACCGCTGTAGCGGATGATCCCCTCCCCTTTTACTGCCTGAGAACGATGCAGGTGGCCAAGGGCCGTGTAGGATGCACCTACAGAAAGTGCCAACGGGTCAACCGTGTACGCTCCACCGACCTGAATCGGTCGCTCGGAATCGCTCTCGACGCCGCCAAGCACATAGATATGGCTCATGGCCAGATTGACCGTCTGCGGAGAAAAATCCCTCGCCATCTTCCTCATCAGTTGTCCGACTCTCTCGCTATAGGCACGGCGGAGCTGATCCTCATCTCCATCGATCGAAAGCAGCTCATTGAGCCTGGCCTCCGACGGATATGGGAGTGCCGCAATCTTGGCCGTTTCTCCGGTACGTGCCGCTGCAACAGTGACCGCATCGGCAATAGGTGTCCCGATCAGCGTTATGCCTCTGGTTGCAACAAGCGGCGTGACCGACGCAACCCGTTCCGGCTGATCGTGGTTGCCTGCAATGACCACCATAGGGCGCCCCCCCTCCGTAAGCCTGGCGGCCACATCGTAGAACAACTGCTCTGCTGCCGCAGGCGGATTTACGGAATCATAGACGTCCCCCGCCATGAGAATCAGATCGGCCTGCTCTTCGTCTGCCAGCTTAACCAGCTCATCCAGAAAGCGCTCCTGCTCGGCAAGCCTGCTCCGGCCTTCGAGCGTGCGTCCCAGATGCCAGTCTCCGGTATGCAAAATACGCATTGCTAATCTCCTCTCCCGTTTCAAACTTCCATATCAAATCAATAGAATTGACTATAGTTGAACGGCATGTCCCCCATCAAAAAAGTACAGCCATTTTTCATGAACGGGCTCGCCTAAAATATCCTCCAAGGCCTTCGCATATAGATCCAGCTGAAAGCGATACTGCTCGGCCAAGGCAAAAACGCCGCCGCGATGCTCCAGCACCCGGTCTGTTTTATAATCCAGCAGCACAAGTCTTCCGTTATGCCTGAACAGGCAGTCCACAACCCCTTGGATCAGGACGGTTTCGTCCTGAAGAAGCTGCACATCCGGGGCTGCTTGGGCCGCTTGGGCCGAGATTTGGTCCATGAAAGCGAGCCCTTGATAAGCTTCAGCTGCAGGGAGTGCATATGAAAACGGCATCTCGCGCCAGACATCCTCTGCAGTCAGCAGCTGCTTCCCTACCTCGCAATCAAAAAGGCCGCTGATCTCCTGAGCTTCTACCGCGGCTGCCTGCTCACCGGTTATGATTTCTTTTTCTACAAGATAGCGGATCGTGTCTTCGATCTCCGGCGTCGGTTCCGTAGCTCCCTCCAGTCGTTGAAGAGGCACATGCTGCATGATCGTATGATACACGGTTCCCCGTTCCGCGGGTGTCAGCTTCGTTGACTCCATAAATTTCGGCCGCCGCAAGCTCAGTGTGAAGGAAGCGTCTCCCCCGATATTTTCGTTGCTCTGACGTTGTACAGCCTGCTCCTGAAGCAGATCCAGGGAGGGGCTGTCCTGTAAGGCAAGCAGCTTCTTCATCTCCGTTACGGACGTTTTGGCGGAAATTTGACTAACCGTTTCATATCGATAACTCCAAGACAAACGCTCATAGATGCCTGCACGTTGATCGTCCCCACCCTTATCTTCCGCTTCGGCTATACCTGCCACCGGAACAATCGGCTCGAGCTTGCGCAGGGCACTCAGCTTATTCATCCGATCGTCGCTATCCGCCCGCGTGTCTTCCTCAATGCCGGTCATGCCCTGCGCCAAGGATTCCGGCGTCTCGATCGAAAATATCCATTGCGATCGATCTTCCCCCAACACGCGTGAGCTCGTCTCCCCGGATAATCCCGCCTTTTCGCGGAGCACACCCGCGGATGGATGGCGTATCACGGCCGGACCGATCCAATCCAAGTAACTCCGGCCCCGGGCAAGGACGTAATCCGGCAGAAGAAGCTCCGGGTTAAAGTCGGCTTGTGCCCACGCAGTTACCTTCTTCGGCAAATCCTTCACCGTGCCGACGAGGATCATTTTCTCTTTAGGCCGGGTAAGGGCAACGTAAAGCACACGCATCTCCTCAGCCAACAGCTCCAGCTGTGACCTGCGCCGGATCGCCAGATTAGGCAGCGTCGGATAGCTAACGCGCATCCCTTCATCCACAAACTTCGGTCCAAAGCCTAGCTCCTTATGCATCAGGAAAGGGGAATTCAAATCCTGCTGGTTGAAATTTTTGGATAATCCCGCAACAAAAACAACCGGGAATTCCAGCCCCTTACTCTTGTGGATGGTCATCAAGCGCACCGCGTTGCCCTGACTTTCCGTACCGCCGGCCGTGCCGAGATCCCCGCCTCGCTCCCGGAGCCGGGAGATAAAGGTCAGGAAGCGGAAGAGACCTCTGGAGGCTGTATCCTGTTCATACTGCACGGCTCTGTCATACAAAGCAGTCAGATTGCCCTGACGCTGCTTGCCGCCGGGCAGACCGCCAACCCAATCCAAATAGCCGGTTTCACTGTAAATTCGCCAGATCAGATCGCTCAAACTTCCTTGGCGGGCTTCCTGCCGCCAGCGCTGAAGCCGATCCATAAACAATCCGAGTTTTGAGCCAAGCTCCGGGGATATTTCGATATTCTGACCTTCGGCTGATGGCGGAGCATCCGAAAGAAAGCTGCCAACCACAAGCTCATGACCTGCTGCTGCTTCAGCCAAGCCTTCCAGTTCTACGCCCGGGGTCCATTTGCCATCCACAAAGCCCACAGGGCGTGCCGAATCCATGACCGACGGGGCGCTGCTTAACGCGACTGCCGCTTGAAGCGCATCGTAATAAGTCCCTTTGGCACACAGGCGCACCTGTGCCATCTCTTCCTCGGATAATCCGAGGATGGGCGAGCGCAATACGGAAGCCAGGGGAATATCCTGCCGGGGATTATCAATCACCTGCAGTAGAGATAAGATGATCTCCACTTCCGTCGCCTGAAAATATCCTTTGTTCTGCTCGCCAAACGCCGGAATTCCTTCCTGACGCAGCTCCTCTATAATTAACGGTGCCCATACCATGGCTGAGCGCAGCAAAATAACCATGTCCCCGTACCCCGCGGGCCGCATCGATTTCAGTCCCTTATCGTACACCATGAGCGGCTTCCCGCTTTCGCCTGTCATCTCACGGATTCTGCGGGCAATGGCGCGGGCCTCCAGCTGGGCGGTTTCCATTTCAAGCGCCTCAACCTCAAGATGAGCCCCGTCTTCCTCGGAAGCCGAGTCTTCGGACTGCTCCTCCGTCCCTTTTCCAAGGCGGTCAATCAGGAGCAATTCAGGGATGTAAGGGTTCGTGCCATCCTGAATCTCCTGCTCCGGAAAGGAAGCCCCGCATACAAGCTCAGCCCTGGCATCATAGGCAATCTCGGCTACGGATTCATTCATGATCTGCCGGAACAGCAAATTGACGGCATCCACCACTTCCATCCGGCTGCGGAAATTACGGGCCAAATCAATCCGGATGCCGGCTTGAGCCGTGCTCGCGTCGGAAGAGAACGTCTTATATTTATCGAGAAACAGTCCCGGCTCCGCCAGGCGGAACCGATAAATACTCTGCTTCACGTCTCCGACCATAAACCGGTTACCCGGCATTTCCCGGGAGATCAATCGTACAATGTCTTCCTGTACGCTATTCGTATCCTGATATTCGTCGAGCAGCACTTCATCAAACTGCTCGCGATATTCCATCGCCGCATCGGAAGGCATCATATGGCCCGGCACGGAATCGGGGTGGCGAAGAATATGGAGGCAATAATGCTCAAGGTCGTTAAAGTCGACCATGCCTTTGGCTGCCTTGGCCTCCCGGTATCGCTCGCCAAAAGCGATAACCGTCTCGGCCAGCTCCATCATCAGCGGCGCTGCCGTGTGAAGTTCCTGTAAAAACTCCGATGCCGGACGGCCAAACAATGCACTTTTCAACTCGTTGACCATTTTCTTCACGTTATCGCGCAGTTCCTTAACCTGTTCCTGAAGCTCCGGCAGCACCTCATCCTTCCGAACGGATTTGAGCTTGCCGAAAGACGCCTCACGGAAAATGCCGTACAACGATTCCCACGGCGAAATATCGATAGCCTCGAGCAGGGAGGCGACCAGGCGCAAGTCGTCATCCAGATTGTCCACATACGGCGCAGGACCTCCCGGCTGCATGGCGATCGCCCTGGCTTGCTGCAGCAACCCGGCTGCTCCATTCAAGGCCAACCGCGCATCCGCCAATATGCTTTGAACCCATGGCGTTTGCCCAAGAGCCTCCGTATCTTGCACCTGGAAGCCGGCAGCCGTTTCCCTAAGCCAATGTGCCGGCCAAGAATGGCTGCGGGAGAAATCGTAGAGACGCTGCACGAGTCTGTACAGCGCGTCATCTGTTCGCTCGCCGCTAAACCAGTCCGCAAATCTTACAAAACGGCTCTCCGAATCGCCCTCGGCCTCGCCGTATTTCTCTTCGAACAGCTCCTCCAGCAAATCCTGCCGCATTAAATCCGCCTCATGTTCATTCAGGATGCGGAATCCCGGATCCAGGGGTATTAACTGATAATATCGCCGAATGACTTCCATGCAAAAGGAATGCAGCGTTGTAATCGACGCCCTGCCAAGCAAAGCGAGCTGGCGCCGGACATGCTCATTGTCCGGATCCCGGTCCAGCTCACGGTCAAGCGCTTCCCGGATCCGTCCTCGCATTTCGGCAGCCGCTGCCTTGGTAAATGTAGCCACAAGAAGCCGGTCAACGCTGAACCCCGCGGAATCGTCGAGGATTTTGCGAATGATCCGTTCAACCAGCACGGCGGTCTTCCCTGAACCAGCCGCAGCTGCAACCAACATGTCATCGCCCGAGAGCGCGATGGCTTTCCACTGGTCGTCACTCCACATGCTGCCCTCGGGTTTTGCTATCATCTCTCTCACCGGCTCTCTCCTCCCTTCGGATGTCCAAGCATATCCCAAACCTGATCTTTACCCGGTTTACCCAGCAGCTGATATTCGCTGCCCTCAATTGCGTCGTCAAACTGGCATACAGGCCGGAAGGAACAGTACGTGCAGGCCGTCTCCTGCTGAATCCGGTACGGCACAATCGCGACATCGCCTCCCGTAATTCTGGAGCCGATATTCAGCATGTTCTCCCGCACGGCTGACAACAAGGTCTTCCACTGGTCAGGCGTTGCCACAGCCGCGCTGCTGTAGAAGCTGCCGTCCGTTTTGACGGCGACGGGCAGAATGGCCGAGTGCCCTTTTTCAAGGAACGAATCCATGAGGGAAACCGCTTCGCGGTCTGCCAGCAGCAGGCCCTTCATTTTGTATCGTTTAAGCAGCTCCTCTGCCGCCTGCTCCGGCGTCATGCCGTTTGCGGATTGCAGGATTGGATCATGAACGTGGAAATACAAGGTTCCCGCAGGCAATGCCTGCTCGCCGAGCCAGTCCTCCGCAAACGTCAGCAGCACGTCCAGATAGGTCAGCATCTGCAAGGATAACCCGTAATAGACCTCATGCAATCGCAGATCCTTCTGGCTGGATTTATAATCAATGACCCGGAGCATGATCCCATGCTCTCCGCGTGCCATGTCGACCCGGTCAATCCGCCCGACAATCTCCATCTTGACCCCGTTCGGCAATTCAAACGTCAGCGGCGGCAGCGGCTTCCCGGGACCGAAATCGAGCTCGAGACCGATCGGCTCAAATTTGCCGCGCCTTGCTTGTTCGCCCAAAATTACGGACGCTCTGCCCACGATGTTTTTCAGCTTGCGCGAAATATATCCGTATCGCTTGGAGCTCAATAGAATTTCACCCTGCAGCATGGGAGCAAGCCGATCGACCGTTGCTTCCGCCTCGCGCAGGCATTCCTCCGCGCTCAAGTCTCCCCAGCTTCGATGCTGTGATTGAAACTTCACGGCCATGCTGCTTAAGGCAGCATGAAACAGCTGCCCGATGTCAGGAGCCTGAAGACGGTACAACTGCCGTTCTCTCAGCTTCAAACCATGGGAGGCAAAATGGGAAAACGGACACGCAACAAAGCGCTCCATCCGGGATACGCTCGTCCGCAGCTTCGTTCCGTACAACTGCCTGCTGGTTTCCTGCTTAAGCGGCCGGGCTTCATTTCGGTAAGACAAGGACGAGAGCATCGAAGAAAGACGCGGCCTTAATTCCGGCTGTTCCGCATACCAATTGTACACATGCCACCAAAAGTCCGGAATCTCCTCGCCATTCCTCCAGTCACGAAGGCGACCCGTTAAATAAGCAAGCGTCTTATCCGGACGGGCTGCATAATGCTCCTGCTCGCTGGCCGATTGCCCGGCATGCGGTCTTGGAAACAAAGGGACCTCTTCCATCTGAAACATCAGCTTCAAATGGCGGATGACCTCGGATGGCAGCAACGTCTTGCCTTCATCGTCCGCCGCAGGATAGCTGACCCACAGCTGATTACTGGCCGAAGTCAGAGCATTATAAATCAGGAACCGTTCATCCAGCAGTCTGCGGGATATGCTTGGAGCAAGCTCCAAGCCGCGGTCTTCGAGCTGAACACGCTCCGGTTCTGTCAGGATCCCATCGTCCTGGAACTGGGCTGGGAGAACTCCATCGTTAATGCCGAGCAGAAAAGCATATTTCACCCCGCCCGTCCGTGTCCGATCCATGCTGCCGATCAGCACTTGATCTAGAGAAGGAGGCACCAGAGCCATTTTCATCTCCGTAAGTCCCGTACCCAGCACACCCGTGAACAATTCGGTGCTGAGCTTCTCCGTACCCATCATCTCCACAATCTGATCGAGCAGGTCAAGCACTGCCCCCCATACCTGGCGATGCTCCCTGGCCTCCTCAGGACGCCCGGCATCCAGAGCAGCGCGGCTTAACAGCTCGAGCTTCTCAGGAACAGCGGCTTCCTCCAAAAGCCGGTAGACTGCCGTGCTCTGATCCATTGCATTCGCTGCCTTCTTCATCCGCTTCTCAAACGCATGCAGCGGCTCCGTAATCACCTTTCTGGCATACTCAATCGCCTGCATCCCATGCGGATTTCGCACCTCACTCTCTCCATCTTCTAATGAGAGACTTGGAATCCCCTTCCAGGGGCGTCCATCCGTCCAGCGTGTGCCCTGGATTCCGGAAGCCAGCACATGGTTCTCCAGACGGTCCATGTCCTCACGGGTAAGCGATCCGTCCAGCGGCAGCAGCAGATCCGTCTTCACGCAGCGGAATACGTCCTCATAACGCCAGCGGCGTCCGATGATATCCAGCGCAGAGCGAATAAATTCGACCAGCGGATGATGGAGCTCGCTTCGCTTCTGATCCAGAAAATAAGGAACGCCGTGTTCCCTGAACAAAGGACCTATCAGATGCTCATATTCTCCCATATTCCGGACAAACACGGCCATTTCCCGGTATCTTGCTCCTTTTTCCCGAGCGAGACGCACCATTTCGCGTACAGCCCCTTCAATTTCAGCCCGGCGGTGACTCGCAGCATACAGAAGAAGACCTGCCCTGCTGCCGTCCGGATGGCTCACTGTAACTCCGTCCCGGGCAGCTTCCGTCCAACGTTTCTTCCGATCATAACCGCGCTCGAGATGGGCAAGCAGAGGGGATTCTTTAAACCGCGGAAGAACATCAGGTTGTAGAACGCGATACTCCATATCCAACCCCATCTCATCGGCAATGCCTTCAAGCTTTATGTATGTCACCGCGGTAGGATGAAAGAGATCCAGCTCATGCGGAACATTCCCGTTCGGATAAGGCTTGTCCAGTGTCAACGCAATCGTTACGCGGTTGGCATGCGTCATAATTTCCCGGAGCACCCGGTACTCCTGCGGCGTAAAGCCATGGAAGCCATCGATCCAAATGTCCGCGCGCTTGATATACTCCGATTGGGTCACGCCTTCTGCCAATGAAGCCAGCGTATCTTCCTCATCCATGTAGAACCTTGAAATCTCAAGCTCAAAATCTCGAAAGACCGTAACGATGTCCTCCAGCTTGCGCCGAAGCATCGGAGAATTCCCAGAGCCTGACAGCATCTGTCCCAGCTGATCCTCCACGCAGGCAGCGTCAATGCAATAGCGCTTCATCTCCGTATACAGCTCGCTCAGCTTACCGACAAAACCATGCTGCTCTCCCGAAGCACCGAACAATTGGAGCTCTTCTTTGCGCCTCCGCAAAATTTTGTACAGCAGCATGCGTTTTCCTTCTTCGCTGATCGCCACCTTCGCGGCCCCGCCGGTTTCCTGCATGACACGGTAAGCCAGTCGACGGAAACTGAGCACTTGCGCGCGCATCATCCCGCGAATGCCTCCCGCATTAACGAGTGCGTGCTCCGCTTCATAGGAACCTTGCTCGGGAACGATCAGTATCATCGGATTCCCCTTGGGATCCTGCTCCAATCGCTCGATCATCTCTTGGCGGATCGACGTGCTCTTACCGCTGCCCGACCTGCCGATAATAAATTGAACGCTCATGCTATGCCTCCTTTACATCGTCTCCGAAAAGGACTCCTTCACCCTCCAACAAGCTGCGTGTCCGGTGAAATCATGCCCTTGAATCTATTAGAGGTTGTTCAAAAAGTCCGCTTTTGATAAGAAAACCAATCGAGGCCACTTCAAGGATGAGCGACCGCGGTTCAAAGGTAGGTTTTCTTGCGATATCGAATTTCATCAGTTCCACTGATAACTCATAAATTCTATATCTAACACGAAGCAAATCAGGAAGCAACTCGGCATCGAATCTTGAATTCAGCCGGGCCTTCCGGTGCTCACGTACCCAAATCGTACGCTCCGCTCCTGACGTCCCTAGCTTCATCCAACCTTCTCGGTGCTGAAAATCGACCTTTTTGAACACGTACTATATAGTCAAATGTATCAAAATTCATATGAAATCCACGTTTTGGTTCGTTCTCTATCAAAAAAGATGCTGATTACTAGTATAGCATAAGTAACGTTTGATGGAACATACGTTTGGATTTCATTCCCATTCCAAATTATTGCGGGCATACAAAAAAGGACCCTGCCACGTGGTTCACCCACCATGGCAAGATCCTTCGCTTCTACCGTGCTGCTGCACTTTAAAGTTTCGATTTGCTGCGCACTTCAAACACGGCAAATTTTAAATAATGCCCCTCGTCGACCCCGAGAATTTGCGGATGATCCTTGCCAGCCGCACGCCATTCCACGAGTCTCAGAATTTTTCCGGCGTCTTTTGCCGCATCCTGAATGGTCTCCAGGAACAAATCCGGCCGCATATGGTACGAGCAGCTTGCCGTAACCAAATAACCGCCCTCATTCACCAGTTTCATGCCATGAAGATTGATGTCTTTATATCCGCGGCAAGCCCCTTTGACGGCAGACCTGGTTTTGGCAAAAGCTGGTGGGTCCAGAATAACCACATCCCATGAACGTCCGCCTCCTGCGGTCAGCGGTTTGGAGGTATCCACTTTTTGATCCCCTTGCGCACGCAACTCGCGTTCCTCCAGCCCTTTTACCTGATTGCGCAAATATTGGAAGGCATCGTCCACTACAAACTCCACGCGATCCTGGAATCCGTTCAATTCCACATTCTCTTTGGCGCTTTCAATGGCATGCTCCGATATGTCAAGGCAGGTCACTTTCTTGGCGCCATAAAGGCAGGCATGCAACGTGAAACTGCCCGTATGCGAAAAGCATTCCAGCACTGTGGCTCCATCCCAATAAGGAAAAGTAACTTCCTTTCCGCTTTTGTTCACCGGTAAGGTCTTCTTCTCACCGTCTCGTTCCACCGTCTGGAGCGAGATCCCGCTGCGGCTTCCCCAACCGTTCATTAACGGTTTAATGGATGCCCGGTTCTCGCGCTGATCAAAGAAATATCCGGTCTTCTGGCCTTCTTCGATATCGACCTTGATCTTTAGGCCGTTCTCCGTCACCGTGACGTGGCGAGGACATTCCCCGTATAGAATACCCGTGCGCTGCTCCAGCCCTTCCAGTTCCCGGATGGATACGTCGCTTCGTTCATAGATTCCTTTCGGCTGGACCACCTCGACAAGCGCGTTCACGATGTCCTCACGGCAGCGATCCATCCCCAGCGTCAGCAGCTGCATGACCAGTACGTCATCAAACCGGTCCACAATCAGCCCCGGCAGAAAATCCGCCTCGCCATATACCAGCCGGTAGGCGTTCTCATCTCCGATAAACCGTTCCCGGTGTTTCAGGCATTCCTGAAACCTGGCGGCGAAAAAAGCCTTGTCCATCGTCTCAACGGGCTCGTATGAAACGGTGCGTACGGTGATTTGCGATTGCGGGTTGTAATAACCGGAGGCGAGAAAACGGCCTTGATGATTTAATACCGATACGATATCCCCCGGCTTGGGTTCACCTTCAACAGAGGCAATCTCGCTTTTATAAACCCAGGGATGCCCCTGCTCCAGTCTCTTTTTTCGACTGCGCTCCAAAATTACCGATGGCACTGTATTTCACTCCTTAAGTTATCCCTGGCCATTTCCATAGGCATGCATGTCCGCCAAGGGTCATATACGTAATTAAGAAAATAAGTTTTTCGCCGGACTTTCACAGCAGCGGATGCTTCATATCCCCATTTTATTTCACTAAAAATGCGTGTTCAAAAAGGTCGGTTTTCAGCACCGAGAAGGTTGGATGAAGCAAGGGACTGAGGAGCAGAGCGTACGTTTGGTACGTGAGCACCAGAAGGCCCGGCTGAATTCAAAATTCGATGCTGAGTGACTTCCTGATTTACTTCGTGATCAAAAGAGAGCTTTTTGAACAACCTCTAAAAGGAGAACATCATGCTATCCTCACTCTGGTTTCCCATCTGTTATGGTCTTGTCCTGTTCCTGTTCGGCATGAAGGTCATGGAGGTTGCCCTCCACCGCTGGGCCGGTCCGCTGCTGCATAAGTGGCTTCACAAAGCGACATCCACGCCCCTTAAAGGCATGATCGCCAGCACGGCGGTCACGGCTCTGCTGCAAAGCAGTACCGCCGTCACCGTGCTGGCAATCGGTTTCGCCAATGCCGGATTGTTAAGCCTCGCCGGTACCCTGGGCGTTATTCTCGGCACCAACATCGGCACAACGGTAACCACCGAGCTCATCAGCCTCCAGATCGGACAAGCCGCCATGCCGCTGCTTGTCCTCTCGCTAATGCTATGGGTCGGGGCCGTACTCGTCAGCGAACGCGTGCCTCCGAGCTACGACAAGTTAAAAAACAATTTGATCCGCAGCCAGTTTTTATGCCTTGCCGTCGCCGGATTCTCGCTGGTGCTGCTTGCTATACAATTCATGCAATCCATCGGCCCGACCCTTCAAAGCCTCGGTGTGTTCCAATGGTTCCTGGACCACGCTTCGCGGAGCGTCCTCTGGGGCATTGCAGCCGGAACGATATTGACTGCTCTGATGCACAGCAGCGCTGCTGTCATCGCTATGGCTATGGGGCTTGCAGCCAGTGGCGCCCTGCCTCCGGAGATCGGCGTTGCCATCGTTCTGGGCTCGAATGTCGGCACCTGCGCCACAGCGCTTATAGCAGCCATCGGCAGTACCCGAGCAGGGCGATTCGTGGCATGGTCCCATATGGGGCTGAATATCGGCGGAGTCCTGCTCTTTACTCCGTTCATATCGGGCTTAACTGCCGTATCCGGATGGTTAGCGGCGGATCCGGCCGGGCAAATCGCCCATGCGCAAACCTTGTTTAATATCGTATGCTCGCTTATCGCGCTCCCACTGTGCTATCTGCCCTTCTGGAACAAGCGGGCACAGACCTAAAATTTCATATCTTCATCCGCAGGAATGCTAACCTCAAGCAGCGTTAGCGCTTTACGCAGGATGATATCATTGTTATTATATCCGTTGCTGCGCTGCTTCCTCCATGCGGCCAAAGGCTCGAACCAGTCCACCCCGTTGATTTCCTCGATTTGGGGTTTTAAGCTGCCTTTTTCCGCCTTAACCAAATAGTAATGAACTTCCTTGTCCACCTGGCCGAACTCGGGATGATGGTATTTATATGCAATAATGTCCACTGGAGAGGTGATAGATCCGACTATACCTGTCTCCTCGCAAATCTCTCGAAGTGCCGTTTGCTCGACGGTTTCACCGGCTTCCATCTTGCCTTTGGGAAGCGAGGTTTTTCCATAACGGTCCAAAATAAGCTGGATCTGAAGCGCCCCTTCATGATGACGGTATACCACGCCGCCTGCGGAAATCTGTGTATATGTCATGTCCTATTCCTCCTTCATGTACAACAAGGATTCCACTTCCGGTAGCCAGGAAATGAAATCCTTGTCTGGTATGGCCGCTATTGGAATTACTGGGCAGCTGCCTTTAGTCCATGATCCATGACGCTGAGGAGTTCACCCTCGCATTCATTCACACCGGCTTTGGTTACTTTTACGCGACACAGTTTGCCTTCGAGATCAGGCGATCCGTTGAATACAAGCTGCAGGTAATTATCGCTGTACCCCTGCATCTTTCCGCCGTTAGGAGCTCCCTTGTATTCACGCTCCGGTATCACTTCCAGAATCTGACCCACAAAACGTTCAGCATAAGCAAGCTGCAGCTGCTCTGACAAGTCAATCAAATCATGCACACGTGCATTCTTCACTTCCTCGTCCACCTGATCCTCCATCCGTGCCGCCGGCGTGCCGGTACGCTTCGAATATGGGAATACATGCATCTCGGAGAACTGAATTGCCTTCATCAGATCATAACCGTTACGGAACATCTCGTCGGTTTCGCCAGGGAAGCCAACGATAACGTCCGTCGTAATGCCCACATCGGGCATCGCTTGACGAATCAAGCCCATCTTGTTATAGAACTCTTCGGTTGTATATTTACGGCGCATCCGTTTCAGTACCGTATCATCCCCCGCTTGCAGCGGAATATGAAGGTGGCGGCACATTTTACTGGAGCGGTTCAGCACATCCAGCATCTTCTCATCGATCTGGCTTGCTTCGATGGAGCTGATGCGGATCCGTTCCAAACCGTCTACCCGGTCAAGATCCCACAGCAAATCGGACAATCTGTAATCTTCAAGATCATCTCCGTATCCGCCTGTGTGAATACCGGTCAGCACGATTTCCTTATAACCCGCTCCAACCAGCTGATGCGCCTGTTTAATGATGCTCTTCGGATCACGGCTGCGTGACAAACCGCGGGACCAAGGGATAATGCAGAACGTACAGAAGTTGTTGCAGCCGTCCTGGATTTTCAGAAATGCACGAGTGCGTTCCGCGAAATCCGGAACGTCCATTTCCTCAAATACCCGGGTCTTCATAATATTGCGGACAGCATTAATCGGCTGACGCGTCTTTTCAATATCATGGATGAAATCCATGATTTTATCGCGATCCTGGTTCCCGATCACAAGATCCACACCCGGTATATCCAGAATTTCTGCAGGCGAGGTCTGGGCGTAGCAGCCCGTTACAGCCACGATGGCCTCGGGATTGCGGCGAACCGCGCGTCTGATCATCTGACGGCTCTTCTTATCCCCTGTATTGGTAACGTGGCAGGTGTTAATCAAATAAACATCTGCGGTTTGTTCGAAGTCCACCTGGTCGTAGCCTTCATTTTTGAAGTATTGCCAGATGGCCTCGGTATCGTAAAAATTGACTTTGCAACCCAACGTATAAAACGCTACGGATGGCATGTTCAAACGCCCCCCATTTCTCCAGATTCATATAGTGCGCAGGCAAGCGCCGTCATGCCGGCAGTCTCGCAGCGAAGGATCCGTCTGCCAAGTCCAACGGATACGGCGCCTGCATCTTCGGCGGCTCGGCATTCCTCTTCCGTAAAGCCGCCCTCGGGTCCAACGACCAGCAGCAGGCTGGCCTCCTCGGCCGAATTCGACAGCGCCTGCTCTACAAAAGGCTTCAGCACGTCCCTCAGCTGGGAGCCATGCTCTTTTTCATAACAAAAATATACGGCATCATAGCCGGAAAACGCTGCAAGCAGATTTTTCCACGACAAAGGCTGTTCAACAGACGGTATCCGGTTACGATGCGCCTGTTCAGCCGCCTCTTTTGCAATCTTGCGCCAGCGCTCCAGCCGCTTCCCTTCCTTCTTGGCATCGTACTGAACAATCGTTCTGTCCGATAGAAAGGGCACAAAGGACACCGCGCCAATCTCGGTGCACTTTTGGATGACGGTCTCCATCTTATCGCCTTTCGGCAAGCTTTGAGCGATGCTCACTTGCAGACGCGGTTCCTGGGTCATCTCCATGGGTTCAATTACAACGGCAAAGACACCGGCCGCTTCGATGCTTTCAATCTCCACCATGGCTTCGCGTGATGCCCCATCGCTTACAATCAATTTATCACCAAGTCTGCCTCGCATGACCTTGGTAATATGACGGGCGTCATCGCCCGTAATCTCAACACGGTCTCCCTCGAATTGTTCGGGAGTCACAAAATATCGCTGCATCTTTAACCTCACCTAACTCCAAAATCGCCAAACCCCATCATACAACTTTTCGTGCTAACTGACCAGAGTAAATCAGAGCCGGTAACCGCCGGTCATCATAATGAACATGTCCAAAAATTTGGAAGACAGCGCATGTGCCGCATCATACAGGGGCTTGATCGTATAATCCTGGAACACGGGCAACAATATGATCAACAGGAAGAACAGGATCGACCATTGCTCAAACTTCTGAATCCTCGCACTGAGACGCGGAGGCAGCGCATTCTCAAGAACCCTGTAGCCGTCCAGCGGAGGCAATGGAACAAGATTGAACAGACATAGAAAGAAGTTGAGCAATATAAATATATTAAAGAACAAATGCACCGCTTGATCCGTCTTGGTAATTCCCACTGGAGGAATAATCCCAGTTTGGTACAGAACAGCATAAATGAGCGCACCAAGTATACCTAACATAAGATTACTCAGCGGACCCACCGCCGCCACAATAATGCTCATTCGGCGCGGGTTGCTGAAGTTCTCGCGATTGATCGGTACCGGCCGTGCCCAGCCAAAACCTGCAATCAGCAAGAGAATAATCCCCAGAAAATCAAAATGTACCGCCGGATTCAGTGTAACCCTTCCCAGCAGCTTGGCCGTTGGGTCTCCGAATTTATTCGCAAAATAGGCATGCGAGAATTCATGCACGGTAAAGGCAATAATCAAAGCAATCAGATAAAAAGGAAGTTGCTCCAGCGGATAAAATAACAGTTGGTCCAAAAACTCCATAATCAGTTTTTCCTCGCCACGAATGCAACCCAATCATCCTCGCGGCAGATGTCGGCAATTTCGAAACCGGAGGCAATCAGCGCCTTCTCTACGATCTCTTCTTTGTTCTTGTAAATGCCCGAGGCGATATAAGCGCCTCCCGGCTGAAGAGCCTGGTATACATCGTCGACAAACAACAGGATGACCTCAGCCAAAATGTTAGCCACTACAACTTGTACCGGCAGCGTCACGCCCAGATCCGATGGACCGGATTGATTGGTGATTACAGAGAGCAGATCGCTTTCCTTGACCGTAATCCGATCCTCCAAGCCGTTAAGGCGGGTATTCTCCATTGCGCTGGATACAGCAACCGGGTCCAGATCGAGAGCCAGTATCCGTGAAGCTCCCAAATGCGCGGCGCCGATGGAGAGAATGCCAGAACCTGTCCCGACATCTATGACTTCCTCTCCGCCCTTGATCACCATCTCGAGTGTGCGCAAGCATAACGAAGTCGTCGGATGCGTTCCTGTGCCGAATGCCATGCCCGGGTCCAGCTCAATAATCGATTCTTGATCGGATTCCGGCGTGTACTCTTCCCATGTCGGCTTGATTGTCAATCGCTCGGATACGCGGATCGGTTTGAAATACTGCTTCCAGGCCGTTGCCCATTCATTCTCATCGACGGTCTTCATCTCATACCTGACTTCACCTGTATCAATCCCGAATTCCTTCAGTTCATTCACGCGCGGCGTTATCTCATCACGGATCGCTTCCAGGGTCACCGTCTCATCAAAGTACCCTTTGATAACGGCTTGCCCTTCAGGAATATCGTTAAACGGAACGATCTCATCAAACCACTGTCCAAGGGATGTGTCCCGCTTCTTGTTTGTCGTACCGGATTCTTCGATCGAAACGCCTCCGGCTCCCGCCTCATGCAGGAAATTCGTAATCATCTCCACGGCTTCCTCCGTGGTATGTATCGTTAATTCATGCCATAACATGTGCTACTGTTCCTCCTCATTCATACATAGATATTATTGTACTATATTGAGGACCCCGGATACAAAGTTTGTACTAAAATACCATGAGGACTTTACCTACAAATCGGTCAAATGCGGTATAAGTCTATCAGCGTACTTTCTCAGAAGACAGACCTTATATGGCGGAAGTTTTACTTGCTGCATAAGGATGGATATCCTCCGAAGTTTATACTTTCTTATCTCTTCAACAAAAAAGCCCTGCTTACCACCTCCGTAACAAGAAAGGTAAGAGGGCTCTTCCAAACGCTGCAGCCAACAATTAATCTACATTTTTACTGGTTTCATCGAGAATTTTCTTCAATTGGCGTTCATCCGCCGCCTCGCTTCTGCGCAGAGCTTCCACATCATCGTGATCGGCTTCCATGGCCGAAAATTCAACATCCTCCGCCTTAGCGGATTGAAGCGCAATCATTTTCTCGGTTTTGCTTGATATCTTCCCTTTTTTTACGCGTCTCATCATGAATGCCGTTCTCCTTTCCAAAATAAAAGATCAGAGCCGTGCTTACCTTAAATCATGCCGCCGGATTCTTCGATTAACCGCATGGCTTGCGGGAATACGCCTTCGTCCAACACAACCGTCAGCAAAATATCCCGGCCTTCGGTTCCGTCCTCCCCGCCGCTGCTCATCCCGCTGGCGGACGGATCCGCCGCCCCGAGAATTCCGGCTCCCGGCCCCGAAATATCCGCATTTAAGGTCAGCGTCGTTAAGCTTGCAATGTTGCCTGTCAACGGATTCATCGGATCGTTGAGCTCTCCGCCGGGATCGGCGCTAAACCGGTCGATGGACATATCGGCAACGCGCAGCGACTGCAATTTGCGGGCTGCATGCTGGGCTTCTTCCGGGCTTTTAAAATACGCCAAAATATTTTTCTCTGCCACTTCATTTCACCTGCATTTCCTATTCAAGATTGCAACTTCCTAGCTGGAACTTCCCTAGGTTGCTTCATCGTCAAGTGTTTTATTCTTGAGGAATCGGCTGTTTAAGCTGGCAGACCACCTAAAGCTCCCTTCCGTCCCCAGAAAGAAAAAAACAGCAGGCCGAAGGTTGATCACCTTAAGCCTGCTGCTGTTCTTCTAAGTTATGAGGGGGGGTTAACCCCATCAGTTTGTATTAGTCACCGCGGAATGCTTTTTTTACACGGTCAAAGAAAGACTGTTCCTGCTCATGGGTCTGTTCGCCATCAAGGGAAGCAAACTGACGAAGCAGCTCTTTCTGATCATCACTCAGCTTGCTTGGCGTAACGACCACAACCTTGACGTGCTGGTCACCCTGTCCCATGCCGCGAAGCCGAGGCACCCCTTTGCCTTTCAGGCGGAAGAAGGTTCCCGTCTGCGTACCGGCCGGGATCTTCAGCTTCACTCTCTCCGTCAGCGTCGGGATCTCAATCTCGTCGCCAAGCGCAGCCTGAGCAAAGGTAAGCGGCACTTCACAATAAATGTCGTCCCCTTCGCGTTCGAAGAAGTCATGCGGCTTCACGCGGATGACAATATACAAGTCACCGGCCGGGCCGCCGCGGAAACCTCCTTCGCCTTCACCTGTCATGCGAAGCTGAGCTCCGTCGTCCACACCGGCAGGCACGCGAACATGAATCTTGCGCTGCTTCTTCACTTTGCCGTTGCCGTTACAAGTCGAGCAGCGGTCTTTGATGATTTTCCCTGTTCCGTTACAGTTCGAGCAAGCGCGACGGTTTACCATACGTCCAAACGGCGTATTTTGCACGACTTCTTGCTGCCCGCTGCCGTTACACACCGAACATGTATGCGGCTGCGTGCCCGGCTTCGCACCGGAGCCGTGACATGTATCGCATGTCTCTGTTCTCGGAATGGTAATATCCGTTTCCTTACCGAATACCGCTTCCTTGAATTCAACCGTCATCGTATATTGCAGATCGTTCCCCCGCTGAGGCGCATTCGGATCACGGCGACCATTACCGCCAAAGAACATATCGAATATATCTCCAAAACCGCCGAAATCACCGGAGAAACCGCCTCCGCCCATACCTTGGTTCGGATCGATATGACCATACTGGTCATATTGCGCACGCTTCTGACCATCGCTCAATACATCGTAAGCCTCTTTCACTTCCTTGAATTTGGCTTCCGCGTCAGCCGCTTTGTTCACGTCCGGATGATATTGGCGAGCCATTTTGCGGTACGCCTTCTTGATTTCATCGTCCGATGCATCCTTGCCGACACCGAGCACCTCATAATAATCACGCTTATCAGCCACGGTTTCACCCCAATCTCTTTATTACTCTTTTACATAAGGAAAGCCAAAGTGCGAAGATGCGCAGCTTTGACCTTCCCATACAATCTATTCAGATTAACCTTTGTTTTTATCTTCGTCAACAACCTCGTAATCTGCATCTACGACATTGTCTTTCTTAGGAGCGCCGGCGTCAGCACCTTCAGCACCTTGCTGTTCCTGTTGTGCTGCTTGCTCATACAGCTTTACGGACAGCTGCTGAACGATTTGAGTCAACTCCTCTACCGAAGCGTTAATCTCTTCGAGGTTATCGGATTCAAGGGCCTTCTTCACTTTGTCTTTCGCTTCGTTCGCTTTTTCCACTTCGGAAGCATCGACTTTGTCGCCCAGATCCTTGAGTGTTTTCTCGGTCGTGTATACGAGTTGGTCCGCATTGTTGCGAGCTTCTACCAGCTCTTTGCGTTTACGGTCTTCTTCGGCATGAAGCTCAGCGTCCTTCATCATTTGCTCAACTTCAGCATCGCTCAAGCCGCTGGAGGACGTGATCGTGATCTTCTGGCTCTTGCCAGTACCTTTATCCGTCGCCGATACATTTACGATACCGTTCGCATCGATGTCAAAGGTAACTTCGATTTGCGGCACGCCGCGCGGTGCTGGAGGAATGTCTCCAAGCATGAAGCGTCCCAGTGTTTTGTTGCCGGCAGCCATTTCGCGTTCACCTTGCAGCACGTGAATTTCAACGCTCGGCTGATTATCAGCATACGTGGAGAATACTTGGGATTTGCTTGTTGGAATCGTTGTGTTGCGGTCGATCATTTTGGTGAATACGCCGCCTGCGGTTTCGATACCGAGGGACAACGGAGTTACGTCGAGCAACACGACGTCTTTAACGTCACCTGTCAATACGCCGGCTTGAACTGCTGCTCCAAGCGCAACCACTTCGTCAGGGTTTACGCCTTTGTGAGGCTCTTTGCCTGTCAATTTCTTAATCGCTTCCTGTACGGCAGGAATACGAGTGGAACCGCCGACAAGGACGATTTTGTGAATATCGTTAGCGGTCAAACCTGCATCGCTAAGCGCTTGACGAGTCGGGCCAAGCGTACGCTCTACCAGGGTAGCCGACAATTCTTCGAATTTAGCACGAGTCAGGTTGATCTCTAGATGCTGAGGCACGCCGTCAGCAACGGTGATGAACGGCAGCGAAATCGTGGTTGTCAGTACGCCGGACAATTCTTTTTTCGCTTTTTCCGCAGCGTCTTTCAGACGTTGAACAGCAGCTTTGTCTTTGCTGAGATCGATGCCTTGCTCTTTCTTGAATTCGGCTACCAGGTAGTCAATGATCACTTGGTCAAAGTCGTCGCCGCCAAGCTGGTTGTCCCCGCTGGTTGCTTTTACTTCGAAGAAGCCATCGCCCAGTTCAAGAATGGAAACGTCGAATGTACCGCCGCCAAGGTCATATACCAGGATGGTTTGGTCTTCGGATTTCTCCATGCCGTAAGCCAATGCAGCAGCTGTCGGCTCGTTGACGATACGCAGCACTTCAAGACCCGCGATTTTACCGGCATCCTTGGTCGCTTGACGCTGGCTGTCATTAAAGTATGCAGGAACCGTAATAACCGCCTGGGTTACTGGTTGACCCAGATAGGCTTCCGCATCGGATTTCAGCTTCTGCAGAATGATAGCAGAGATTTCTTGCGGCGTGTAGTCTTTGCCGTCGATGGATTCTTTGTGATTTGTACCCATATGACGCTTAATAGAGATAATGGTACGATCCGGGTTGGTGATCGCTTGACGTTTCGCTGTATCCCCAACGATACGCTCGCCGTCTTTCTTAAATCCGACAACGGATGGAGTCGTACGAGCACCCTCCGGATTCGGAATAACTACTGCTTCTCCACCCTCCATTACGGCTACGCAGGAGTTGGTTGTTCCTAAGTCGATACCAATAACTTTGCTCATGTAAAAATTTCCTCCTTATTCATTCACACGAATCCTCGCATGATCTTCATCAATTTTTTATATGATAAACGACTATCGAAAGTCGCTTACATGCTCACTTTAACCATCGCAGGTCTTAATACTTTATCTTTAAGCATATATCCCTTCTGCACTTCCTCAACCACGATGCCTTCCTCGTATTCCTCGCTTTCCACCTGCATGATCGCTTGGTGATACTCCGGATTGAACGGCTCGCCTACACTCTTCATCGCGGTCAAGCCCTCGGTGGCAAGGACCGATTCCAACTGGCGAAAGATCATGCTGACTCCCTTGGAGAAGGATTCAAACTCCGGGTTCTCCTCGGATGCCTGAAGGGCACGCTCAAAATTGTCGATGACGGGCAGAAGCTCCGTAATCAGTTTGGAAGATGCATATTTGCCCAGATCCTCTTTCTCCTTCTGGGTGCGACGACGGAAGTTGTCAAAATCCGCTTGAACTCGCAGGGTACGCTGCTGGTGCTCCAGCACCTCAGCCTGAAGCTTCTCAAGCTCTGCTGAACTTGCTTCATCCGCCGATTCCGTTACAGGAATCTCCAGTTCGGGATTAACGGCTTCCTCTGCAGACCCGCTCTCACCCGTGTTTGGCGTGTTCTCCAAAGTTTCTTCCATCATTTCTTCTGTAACTGTATCTTGAACGGCATCCTTATGCTCTTTATTCAAGACGCCTTCACCTCCTTCATAGTCTAAAACAGTCTATCCGTGATTTGTTCTATACCTTAAGCATTATTCGCCTATTTCTTTCATCTTGATGACGTGATGAATCCGCAGCACGGCTGCTGCCACTTCACCGGCTGCCCGCAGGCCGTGAAGTTTAACCGGTGCCGGATCCAGCACGCCCAGCTCCTCATAATCAACAACCCGGCCACTGTCGCAATCAATACCCATGCAATCAGAGTCTGCACGAATTTGCGCAGCGCGCACTTCTTCCATCTTCTCGAGCGGGTTGTAACCGGCATTGAGAAGTATCTGCGACATCGGCTTGCGCAGAGCCGCCGAAACGGCTTCCATGCCGAAGGCTTCCATGCCTTTCTGAGCCTCCCGGATCCGTTCCAACTCGTAGGACACCGCGAGTTCGCTTGTCCCGCCGCCCGGAAGCACCCCTCCGGAAACCGCAGCCTGAAGTGCCGAGGCCGCATCTCCCGCGATTCTGGCCGCCTCGCCTACGACCTCGGAAGTGCTTGCCCCAACAATGACCGTCACGATACGGTCCTTGTCTTGGCTGCCGCAGGACAGCCGGATTTTCTCGATGCCTTCATCATAAGCGACACGCGGGGTATCACCCAGAAGGACCGCAAGCTCCTTCGAGTCTTTATGTAACGCCTTGCGGCGTATGGGAGTAGCTCCCGTCATATCGCTTACCCGGCGAAGATCCGCACGGGACACGCGCGGCACAACCATCATGCCGTGATCCAGGCAAAACTGCTCCGCATCCGGGTGGATGCCTTTTTCAAGCAGGATGAGTTTTACGGACAGCTCGGACAATCTCTCCAAATCTGAAGCGAACACTTTTCGGAGATCCATATATTGCGCAAATCCGGCTTCGGTTGTGAGCGCCTCTTCATCGATCTCATCCGGCTCCAGAGAATCAAACAGCACCAACACCTTTGCATCGTCATAAGACCTGGACTCGCGGGCGAAGATCGGTCGCTGTCGGAGCAGGACCCCCTCAAACACTTCATTCTCGGCATTCTCCAGGGCAATTATACTGTCTGCGAGCGAGTAGGAAGGATCCTGAAGACGGGTGATTCCGGCTTTCCGTGCAGCTTGCATAATCAGCTCCACGATGTCCTTCCGTTCACGCCCCGCAACGTACACCGTCCGTTCCAGCAGCGGATCATCCAATCCGTCGATCAGCCGAACCCGCTTGGTTAAAAGCTCCATCGACTTCTCGATTCCTTGACGCAGCCCCTCCACCACCTTGGATGCAGGCACTCCGCGGGTGATGCGGGAAACCCCTTCCTGCACAAGTGCGCCTGCAAGCACGGTAGCCGTTGTGGTTCCGTCGCCGATTTTCTCCTGCTGCGCTCTTGCCACCTGAATGAGAAGGCGGGCAGCCGGGTGGGTGACATCCATTTTATCCAGAATCGTTACCCCGTCATTGGTAATGACCACTTCGCCGCGGGGACCTACCAGCATCACGTCGAGCCCCTTCGGACCAAGCGTGCCTTCTACAGCGGACGTGACGGCCCGGACGGCATTACTGTTGTTTAATAGCGTAGAATAACGTTCATCTCCGTCCACTTGGCTCATCTGTCTCACTCCTTTATTTGTACCAGTGTGACAGCAGCTTCGTCAGATCATGGGATAACACATTCAAGATGCCGATCACCCGTGCATATTCCATTCTAGTAGGACCGAGAATACCAATCGAACCGAGCGCTTTTCCATCTATTGAATAAGTCGCAGTAATCAAACTGCAATTGGAAATCGCTTCATGCGTATTTTCCGTACCGATCTTCACTTGGACACCATGCTCAC
The DNA here is from genome assembly GCF_056173265.1 of Paenibacillus sp. QJM3NY_38. Lineage (NCBI taxonomy): Bacteria > Bacillati > Bacillota > Bacilli > Caryophanales > Paenibacillaceae > Paenibacillus > Paenibacillus sp. QJM3NY_38. The sequence continues at coordinate 2,055,635 of NZ_CM149665.1, read as the reverse complement.
CGGGAGCAGGAGCCATGAGTTTCAACAGTGCGGGTGTCTGTTCCAGAAGCTCGAAAATCTCCCTTACCTTATCCACATCCTTGAACTCCGGCTGATTCAGCATGTGGGTCGTTCCGCTAAGATATACGCCGCGATGGTCCGGTTCATTGTTAAGGGCGATATCCAACATACTCATGAGGTCTTCATAATGTGAAATATGCCGCTGCATTTCCTCGCCAATCTCCGTATACAAACGGGTCTTGAGTTTATATAGAGGCACGTTGACCAGCTTCTTGTTCAGAAGATTGACCACTTGCTCCAGATCGGAAACGGACACACCCTGCGGAATCGAAACAATCTTGTTCTCGACTTGCCCTGTGCTGGTTACGATGATGGCTACCGCTTGATCCTCATGGAGAGGAAGAAGCTGGAAATGACGCAAAGACGTATGAAAAACTTCCGGTCCCAGCAGGATGGAAGTGTAATTAGTCATCTGAGACAGAATGCCAGCTGTATGCTGTATCATCTGCTCCATCACGTTCAGCTTTTCTGCAAAAAAGGATTTCATCATATGCAGTTCCGCAGGGTTCAAGGAAAACGACGAGGTGAGATGATCAACATAATAACGATATCCTTTATGTGACGGAATTCGTCCAGCTGATGTATGAGGCTGCTCCAGAAATCCGAGTTCCTCCAGATCAGCCATCTCGTTACGAATGGTTGCCGGACTGTACCCGACATCCCCACGTTTGGAAATGCTTCTTGAACCAACCGGCTCGGCAGAACGGATATAGTCATCCACAATGGCATTCAAAATCATGCGTTGACGATCTGTTAACATGTCGCTCCCCTCCTTGCTGACTGCTTAATTTCACTTTCGTTAGCACTCATCGCCATCGAGTGCTAACCGATATAACAAAAATACCAAACCGACCTGAGGATTGTCAAGTCAGTTCAGTACTTTAAGAACAGCTATTTCGTCACAGGCATGCTGCTTCTTGCAGTGAATGCAGTCGGTCCACACTTTCTCCGGGAAAATCTCCTTTTCCACGACGGCAAAGCCGTTTTTGATGAAAAAGGATACCTCGTACGTCAAGGCCATCACTTTCGGAAGCTCGCGCCGTTTCGCTTCTTCCAGAAGGGAATCCACCAGCATGGAGCCGATTCCTTGCCCTTTATAACCATCGGAGATGCCGAGTGAACGAATCTCTACAAGGTCATTTCCCAGCTGGCATAAGGAACCGCAGCCGATCACGTTTCCTTCGGATTCGGCCACCACGAATTCCTCGATTTGTTTCTCCAACACTTTTTTGGACCGGGGCAGCATAATGCCCTTTTCCGCATAACCCTGAATCATCTGATACAGCGGCTCAACATCTTCTAACTTCGCCTTTCTGCATACCGCCGACATTGTTGTCCGTCTCCCCTTTACACGCTCCGTCATGTTATGAATAAATATACAACAGAGCGCATATAAGTTCAATAGATTAATTTGTTGACAAGCTGCCTATAAATTCGGCAAACACATCGTTGCCGAACAGAATGCCTTTACTGCTCAGTTTATATCCGTCATCCGTGGAATCTAGAAGTCCCGCACCTATCATTTTATTCAGCGGGCCGGCGAATACCTCTTCCATAGAAATACCGAATTGTTGCCGGAACCGGCTGCGCGAAACGCCATCCAGGACTCGGAGCCCGACCATGAGGAAATCCTCCATCGCTTCTTCTCTTGATACCTCAAAGCTCTCCAATCGGGGAAGTCCTTGATTCGCTGTTTCATTATATGGGTTGACGCCTTTAATGTTTACATGGCGCTGACGACCGATGTATCCGTGCGCTCCCGCGCCCAAGCCATAATAATCCTCGTTGCGCCAATACGTCATATTATGCCGGCTCTCAAAGCCGGGTTTGGCAAAATTACTGATCTCATACTGTTTATATCCGGCAGCCTGCATCCGCTCCATTAATAGAAGATACATATTCAGCTCGTCCTCCTCATCCGGAAGCGGCAGCTGGTTTCGCTGGTACATCGTATGGAACAGCGTGTTTTCTTCAACCTTCAGGCTGTAGATTGAATAATGCGGGAGTCCAAGCTCCAGCGCCTTATCCACGCTTTCCGTAAGCATGTCCAAGGTTTGGTTCGGGAGCCCGAACATCAAATCGATGGACATATTATCAAAGCCTGCTCTTCTGGCATTCTCGAGACTGCGATATACATCATCCGTATCATGAATCCGGCCGATGCCGGTCAGCAAGCTGTTCTGGAAGGCCTGCACCCCGAAGCTGATGCGGTTCACGCCGCCTTCGCGCATGACGGACAGCTTCTCCAAATCCGTGGTGCCGGGATTGGCTTCCATCGAAAATTCAATGTCATCGGACCATTCCGGAAAATGGCGCTTCACGCTCTGCAAGAAGTATTCCATTTCATCCGGCTTCAGCACCGTTGGAGTCCCGCCGCCTACAAATATGCTTTTGATTCGTCCAGGCGGGTTGGCATGAACAGTCAGCTCCATTTCCTTATCCAGCGCGCGCAGATAATCCATTACCGGCTGGTCCTTCAACACGTAGGAATTGAAGTCGCAGTAAAAACATTTATTGGTACAAAACGGAATGTGGATGTACACCGCTTCCGTCCGTTGATCGTTTGCCGTCATTCTTTTCTTGCCCCCTCATGTACACCTCTGGCATGACTTACTTTAAGTAACTTCTCGAAAGTTCCTTCTCTACTATAACGCTATGCCTCTTGGAATGAAAGAAAGGAAAGCCGAGAATCGGCTTTCCCATCATTTACTTCATAAGACTATATACGCAGGACAGCCTACCCTGTTAACTCTTGGGCTGGCATTCCTATGCAAAATTTACTTGTCGTCGATTTTCAGTACCGCCATGAAGGCTTCCTGCGGCACTTCAACGCTGCCGACTTGCTTCATCCGTTTCTTACCTTCCTTCTGCTTCTCAAGGAGTTTCCGTTTACGGGAGATGTCACCGCCGTAACACTTGGCAAGAACGTTTTTGCGCATCGCTTTAACCGTTTCACGGGCAACAACCTTGGTACCGACAGAAGCTTGAATCGGCACTTCGAACATTTGACGAGGAATCAGCTCGCGCAGCTTCTCGCAAATCGCCCGTCCGCGGTGATAAGCACGGTCCTTGTGCACGATAAAGGACAAGGCATCCACCTGCTCGGCATTGAGCAAAATGTCCATTTTGACCAGATTGGATCGACGGTACCCGGACAGCTCGTAATCGAATGAAGCATATCCTTTGGTGCTCGATTTCAACTGGTCGAAGAAATCATACACGATTTCCGACAGCGGTATTTCATAGGTAATGGTAACGCGCGTTGTGTCCAGGTATTCCATGTTTACGAATTCGCCGCGTTTATTCTGGCAGAGTTCCATGATCGCTCCGACATAATCGTTCGGAACGATAATGCCTGCTTTAACATAAGGCTCTTCGACATAATCGACCTTGCCCACCTCAGGATAATGAGACGGGTTATCGATCTGGATTTGCTCTCCGTTCGTCAGCGTAATGCGGTAAATAACGCTCGGCGCAGTCGTAATCAGCGGTATGTTAAACTCTCGTTCAATCCGCTCCTGGATGACATCCATGTGCAGCAGGCCAAGGAATCCGCAACGGAAACCGAATCCGAGTGCGCTGGATGTCTCCGGCTCAAAGCTGAGTGATGCATCATTAAGCTGCAGCTTCTCGAGCGCCTCGCGCAGATCATTGTAGTCTGACGTTTCGATTGGATACAGTCCGCAGAATACCATCGGGTTGATTTTGCGGTAACCCGGAAGCGGCTTGGCCGTCGGACGCTTGGCATCCGTTACCGTATCACCGACCTGCGTATCGCCAACGCTCTTAATACCAGCCACGATGAAACCGACATCGCCGACGTTAAGCTCGTCCACGATGGACATGCGCGGCTTAAACGCCCCCACCTCAATGACCTCGAAGGTTTTGCCGGTAGCCATCATTTTGATCTTGGAGCCGGCTTTAATGCTTCCGTCAATTACGCGCACATATACGATAACGCCTTTGTAAGGATCATAATGGGAGTCGAAAATCAGCGCTTTCAGCGGTTCTTCCGAATCGCCGGTTGGCGCAGGAACTTTCTGAACCACCTGCTCCAGAATTTCCTTGATTCCGATGCCGGCCTTGGCAGAAGCTAATACGGCATCGCTGGCATCCAGACCGATGACATCCTCAACTTCCTGCTTCACCCGCTCAGGATCGGCGCTTGGCAAGTCAATCTTGTTAATGACAGGCAGAATTTCAAGATTGTTATCCAGTGCCAGATATACGTTGGCCAATGTCTGCGCTTCAATTCCCTGTGCAGCATCAACTACGAGCAGCGCGCCTTCACAAGCAGCCAGGCTTCGGGATACCTCATACGTAAAGTCGACGTGCCCTGGAGTATCAATCAGGTTCAATATATACTCCTCGCCGTCATCGGATTTGTAATTCAGGCGAACCGCTTGCAGCTTGATGGTAATCCCGCGTTCTCTCTCCAGATCCATCTGATCCAGTACTTGCTCTTGCATTTCACGCGAAGTTAATGCGCCCGTAAATTCCAATATACGGTCAGCAAGCGTCGATTTCCCATGGTCTATATGTGCAATGATACAGAAATTACGAATTTTTTGTTGTCTTGCTTGTACGTCTGTCATGCCTAACCCCCAACAACCACCAGATGTTTGAATCAACTTATTATACCAGTTGAGGGGATGCACAGCAATGCTGAGAATAAAGGTGAATTTATTCCGTGATCGATCCGAACATCGATACGACCCAGCGTATGCTTTTGTCAGACAGCTGCTGGAGCAGTCCTGCCGTCTTATCGGCCAGCACATCGGCAGGCGGTTGCGAACGCTCGGGAAGCAGGATGTCGCTGGGCGTCGGCTCATATTCGGGCAGGGTCTTACGAGCATCTTCTTCTAGAACAGCGGACTCTGATACGGGAGGGTTCTTGCGCGTCCCTCCCCATCCATTCCCTTGAGCAGCCCCGCCTTGCGGATCCTGCGCATGGTTTTGCTGCACAGTTTGCACGGCTCCGGTACCGTCTGCCGGTACTGGCGCTTTTGCCCCGCCAAGCTGCATGCCGACCAATATGCCGATGCCTGTCCATATGATAAGAGCCACCAACCGTTTTCCCATTCTTGACATCACTGAGTCCCTCCCCGATTTACCCGTTCACACTTGTCGACTTACCGCCGAGCCGTTAGCCTGCTTTGGCTGCTTGATCCTCTGTTCCTTTGTTGCTTCCGCCCTTGGTTCCCGCGGAAACGGACTGCTTCTTCGTTTGATCGTTGTCTTTTTTCACGCTGGCTTTCTCCGCCTCTTGCTCCTGCCAGTACACATCTGCAATGATGTCCGCCAACGCTTCAGCCGTCCGCTGCAATTCTTCCTTCGTATTATCGATGCCGCCGATTTCGATCAGGATACTGTTTGGCGACAGGGATTGATTATATTCCCCGTTCCCTTGATCCGCTGATTTGCCCCACACGCCCCGAGACACCCCGGGATAGGATTTTTCCAGCTTGGCATTGATTTTGCTTGCAAACGCCTCGTTCTGTCTCCAGTTCTCGTTCGCATGACCGATGATGAAGTAAACCTTGGCGTAGTTAACGCCGTTTACGGTTGCCGTCGTTTTGTTATAACGCTGAGAATCCCGATGGATATCGATCAGGTAATTAATGCCGTCGTTCTGGGACATGGCCTCCATGACCATCTGGCGCGAGTATTTATAAGAAAAGTTATAATTGTATCCTTCAATGGTAGATTGATAGTCACTTTTATCATGCAGGGTGCCAATTCCGTTGGCCTCAAGTCTTTTACTCAGAAAGCTGCCCACCAGCATGACGTTCTTGCTTGGGGATACAGCCCCCGGATTATCGGATGGATGCGTGAGCAGCGGGTTATATGCTTCCTGTGGGTGCGAATGATAGATGAGTACAGCTTTCTTTCCATTCGTAGACTTTCCGTCCTTGGAGGTGCTTCCAGGGTCATTCTTACTGCCAGGCTCGTCCTCCGTGCCCTGATCCGGGACATCCTCGCCATTATCTTCATTGCCGATCCCCCGACCGCCTTGGGGCGGCTCTTCCCCGGCATCAGCAGGGTCGCCTTCCGCCTGCTCCTCTGCGGGATCCGGCCGGTAATCCGCCGGTGCTTCCCCTTCCTCGTTCCCGGAGCCATGTGACAGCTGTACCGGTTGATTTGCCTTCATGCCGGGCAATTCGCCCGCAAGCAGGCTTTTCGGGTCCCTCGGGTTCACGCTCGTAAGCAGTTCAAAAACGAAGGTCGACATTTTCTCGCCGGAGAAGCTTGAGGTCTCTTTGGAAGCCGTCATATGCGGCATCTCCATGCCGATCATATCGATGAAAAAATGGCTGGATAACGAAGCGGCCAATCCTTTCATTGACGACACGGGCGAGGAATTCATCCGCTGTTCCGCCATCCCTCCAAGCCCTAGTAAAATAAAAAATATAAGAGAGCCTAGCATCAGTATAATGAGCGTTCGACCCATGCTCAGACCTTCCATGACCTTCCGTTTCAGTCTGGCAATATTCCAGATGCGAAACTTGCGATTGTTCATAACGATGTCCTCCTCGGTTCGCCGGGACCTATCCGGCCATCATTCCGCCGTTCCCGCGACTCTGTAATCTCTTATATTTCAAATCTATGAACCGGGGAGAATCGATAGAACTAGATCCATGAAAAATATAAAAGCTCCGATAGATTCGGAGCTTTTATACCGGGTTAGTGCGTGTACGCACCTACATTGCCGGGATCCACAGCCTCATGCAGCGCTGCGTTCAGGCCGGTTGCGACGATATTAGCGATGTCCTCTATAAATTCGTCAATCTCCTTGGGCGTTACGATAAGGTCATGGCCCAGCGGCTCCAGCACCTCCTTCACCAGCGCGAGGCGCTCACCTTCGGGTATATCATGGAGCATGCCCATAATTTTGCCCGTCTCCGGCGCACCTTCACCAAAATGGGACTTCATGAGCTCAATTGCATTATTAACGATGGTGGAAGCATAGCAGACGGTTGGAACGCCAATTGCAATGCAGGGAACTCCAAGAATCTCCTGTGTCAATCCCTTGCGTTTATTGCCGACACCAGAGCCGGGGTGGATCCCGATATCCGCAATCTGGATGGTCGTATTCACCCGCTCCAGCGAACGCGAAGCCAAAGCATCAATGGCGATGATCAGGTCCGGACGGATTTGTTCCACGATCCCTTGAACCGTTTCGCTGGATTCAATCCCTGTCAGACCGAGCACGCCTGGTGCTACGGCACTAACCTGACGATAACCTGGCGCCACCCGATCCGGCATAAGCTCGAAATACTGACGGGTTACCATCACATTCTCCACCACAAGCGGTCCCAGCGAATCCGGCGTCACATTCCAGTTGCCAAGGCCGACAATGAGCACGCTTGCCTTGGGTCCGATCCCGATCCGGGACATGAATGCCTCGAACTCACGGGCGAAGACAACGGACACCTGATCTTGAAGCTCCGTATCCCCCTTGCGAAGATCGGGCACCTCCAGCGTGACGTAATGGCCCTTCACTCTGCCGATTTGCGTAGAGGCTGCTTCGTTCTCCACGTCCAGCCTTGTAATCTTGATTCCGTCCTCCTGCACCACATCCTCCAACACACCAGGAATGGGCGCACTGCCTTTTCCTCCCGCCAGTTCTCTTGATTCCACCGCCAGGTCCGTTCGGACCGAATATTTTTGCAGATCCAGATCCATCTAAATTCACACTCCTCCTCATATTGCTAGTAGTGTGCGAGAGTACGGGAGAGATTATGCAGAAGTCCGAATGAGTATTGCTTTTTGTCCACCCCCATGCTAAAATATTTTAAGTTGTGAATCATTTCGCTCTATTGAAATGCCTTACAGGAGGTGAATGTAATGCCAAACATCAAATCCGCGATTAAACGTGTAAAGACAAGTGACAAACGCCACGCGCTTAACATTTCTCAAAAATCCGCGCTTCGCACAGCTGTTAAAACTGCTGACGTAGCGTTGAACGGTACAGAAATCGAAGCTGCTAAAGTTGCTTTCCAAGCTGCTTCCAAGAAGCTTGATAAAGCCGTTACGAAGGGCCTGATCCATAAGAACGCAGCTGCCCGCAAAAAGTCCCGTCTGGCGAAAAGACTGAACGCTCTTACGTCCCAAGCGTAAGTAACGTTTGTTGAATACGACATGGAAAAAGCCCTGAACAGTTCACGCTGCTCAGGGCTTTTTGTGGTACATTGATCGACGTGCTCTTCTCGGTAGACAAACCGCTTTATAGCGGACGTTTTTCTTGCGGGGTCAGGCAGGCGACCCTCTGTTGTCCATGCTTTCTGATTTCTAAAGAAAAAGAGCGTATGACTGCTCCTGCAGCCGTACGCTCTTAACTTGTTGCGGATGGTCTTTACGCACCAAGCCGCAGCAAAAACAATTCAATGCCCAGCACCTTATCCACGGCCCCGGTCTTCATCTGGTAATCCAGATTCGCCAGATGGTTCAGTATGCCTTCAAGGCGAGCTGTCTCAAACTTTCGGGCTTGCTCGCCCGCAATCTTCACCGCATAGGGATGCAATCCGATCTGGGAAGCAATTTGCTGCTGTGAGTAGCTCTGGGTGGATAAAGTCTTCACCTGCAGAATAATCCGGAACTGCCTGGTAATCAGCGCAGCAATCTTGATCGGCTCCTCGCGCTGCTTCAGCAGTTCGTAATAAATTCCGAGCGCCTTGTCCAATCGAAGATTCGCAATATCCTCTACAAGCGCAAATACATTCTGTTCCGTACTGCGCGCCACCAGCATATCCACGGTTGCGACATCAATCACACCGCCAGCGCCAGCATATAAGCACAGCTTTTCGATCTCACCTGATAATGCCTGAAGGCTGGTTCCCGCATTTCGCACGATCGCTTCCGCCGCACCTTCCCGCAACGTGCAGTCGCTTTTCTTTACCTGCTTGTCCACCCAGCGAAGCAAATCCTCCCCGCCCAAAGGCATGAAGGACAAAGCAACCCCCGATTTCTTGACTGCCTTGACTACCTTCTTCCGTTCATCCAGCTTTTCTTGTCCAACCATAAAGACAATCACACTATAATCAGCAGGATTGGTCAAATAGTCCAGCAAAGCCTCTGGACGATGATCCACTTTCCCGTTATCTTTTGCTGCGGTAAAAAAAGCCGTATCCCTGACCATGATCAGTTTTTTTTGAACCATAAAAGGAACCGTCTCCGCTTCTTCAATAACGGTTTGAATCGGAACTTCCCCTAAATCCATATGAACGAGGGCAAAATCACGGTCTTCTTTCGGGATCAGCTGGGCTTCCAGAAATTCGGCGAATTCCTTCATTTGAAATTTCTCGCTGCCATACAACAAATAGACGGCAGACACCTCTCCCTGCTTAACCGCCTTGGCCGCCGCTTTGGCATCCATCGGCGTCCCCCCTTTCTACTCTGTACACTATACCAAAAAAGAGTGCCTGAATGCGAGATGACAAGCATAAAAATGCAATCGTCCACACGAAAACAAAGAGACCTCGGCTTTTGGCAGCGGCAAGGTCCCTTCGTCCCAACACATCTATATAAACGCCGGCAAGTATGCTCTAGAAACACCTCGCCGCCGGTCATACGACGGTAGTTGGTATCATGCTCTCTCTAATATATAGTGTATTCATATCTCCCGGCATTGGTGCACCAATTGTATATATCTCTGAACATTTCTATGATTTAGGCTGCTTCTGCCCCGTAGATGCCGGTGGCTGGGACTTCTCAATGGAATAGACGGATTCAACCAATTCCTTATGGGTCTGCACCTTATATTTGAACGTTAAGCCGTCCTCGGACCATTGACCGGATACCCAGCTTCCGCCGAGCGGAATCTTCTCAACCGTTTCAACCGCATCCGGCGAAGTTTGGCTTCCCGATGGCAGACGATAGATAATCAGATGATCAGCCTCCAGCGAGGCTCGGTAGAGACCATCCGGGGACGACCACTGTTCCGGCACCATCGCCAGTCCTTGGTACGATCCGGATGACCTGTCGGATGATTCGGCGCTTCCCGTGACCGCATCACCGGCAGGATCGCTAATTGGAGGCAGCATCTCAGACGTGGTATCCGGTTCCGTAGGTGACGTCTGGACATCCATGGTTTCAGAACTCTGCTCAGGTTCTTTCGCCGGAGGGTCAGACGGACTTCCGGTATCGGTTTTTGGCACCTCATTGTTGCTCGTTGCAGGTTGGTCTGGCGCTTGGGGTTCCCCAACATCTTTCATCTGAACCGGTTTATCGGGTGCTGTAACATCTTTATTGGTGCCATTAGCCGCATCCGATGGCTGCTGTGTTGCCTTCGTATCATTCTGGGCAGGGTCGGAATTGGCTTCCGGTGACGATTCCGATGGCGAACTCCGCAGGCTTGCGGATGAATCGTTCCCATCATTCGATTCGCCTCCCGTCTCCGTGCCGCCTTCGGCGGCAAACGGCTGAGCCATTTCCTGATTCTGCGTGGCAGCCGATTCGTCATTCGTCCCGGCACTGGTCGTGCTAGCCTCTTCGTATGGAAGCTCCGCATCGGATAACATCTTCGGTTCATTATTAAAGATCGCTACGCCGAGAATAAGTACAGCCGCGGCGGCCCCGATAGCAGTTCTGCCGCCAATCGTGCTCCACCAGCTGCCCGCACGTCGCGGACGCCGCATTTCCGGCATCATTTCGGCTGGCTCCTGGCTTTTCAGTGCTGGAGGTACGACAAGGTTCTGGCGATCACGGTCAATGGCATCCAGTCTAGGCATGATAGCGTCTACCAGACTGACAGGCGGGGTTACGGCCGGAAGATCCTCAAGCTCTCTGTTCAATGATTTCAATATATTAAAGGTCTCCGCACACATGGGGCACACGGCAATATGCTGATACATTTGGGCCGTCTCCTCCGAAGTGAGATCCCGGTCCAAATACCGGTGCATACGTTCCACCACCTCTTGGCAATTCATCCTGATACACCACCTTTCTGATGCTCTTGGAGCATATTCTGCAGCTGCTGCCTGGCCCTGAACAAATAGGATTTCACCGTATTGAGCGGGAGGTTCAGACAATCAGCAATTTCGTTGTAGGATAGATCCTGCAAATACCTTAAGACAATGACCGTACGATGATGGTCCGGCAGTTGATTAATGGCTTCCTGAATATCCTGAGCCAGATATCCCGACATCACTTCCCGTTCTACATCGAGATTATCCCGAAACACCAGATCATGTTCATCGATGGAAACCGTCGGCTTTGTCCTGCGGAATTTATCAATGCATATGTTGGTGACAATCCGTTGGACCCAAGTTTTGAACTGAGCCTTCTCCTCGTAGGAGTTAATCTTCGTATATACACGTATAAGTGCTTCCTGGGCTGCATCCATTGCATCCTGTTCATTGTTTAAAATGTAATAAGCAGTTCGGTAAACATGTTGCTCAATTTCTCGCAATAGGGTGATTAGAGCGTCGCGATCGCCCGATTGAGCGGCTCTTATGAGTCCCTGCTCCACCACAGTGGATCCCCCTCTCCCTGCATACATACAGACGGATAAAATTAAAAAATGTTGCAGTATGTAACCTATTATTTTTTTAGGAAACTTCATCTAACTATACCAAATATAAAGATTATAGTCACCGCTGCATTTTTCCTATTAAAGATCATACTACGAATCGATGTCCCAAGGACAGCGGGCTGTTTATTCAAGGTAGCTTCGTGCGCGTGTCAATATGTCCCTCCTTGATCCTCATCTGTATTTCACCATGAAGATTGGTCTGATAGATGAGATTCGTGGAACGTTCCAACCGTCCTACCACATCCGGATGAGGGTGGCCGTACATATTGTTGACACCAGCGGAAATAACCGCTATCTTCGGCTTCCATGCATTCAGCCATAACTCGGATGTCGAGGTTTTGCTGCCGTGATGGGCAACCTTCATAACATCGATGCGGTCACCGGCAGCAGCAAGCCGTGAAATGATATCATTTTGTGAAGAACGTTCCTCCAGATACAACAATATTTTATGTTCCGCAGCTTGGTCTGTGTCACCCGTAAACAAGATCCGGCTGCCGTTCATTTGAAGGACAAATACTAGTGAAGCATGATTCTGCTCCTTAATCAACGGTAAAGGTTTTATGATTTCTCCACTTTCTGGGAAAACAGGCGCTAAAAATTGGATTTCCGTATGGCTGTCAAGCTTCCATACTTCCCGATCCACTCCAGCCTCGTATATGGGAATGCGCTGTTGTACAGCGGTTAACATCAGCTTCCGGAAGGAAGCGGAGTCAGTTAAGGTCCCGTTGAACACAACTGATTTTACCGGGATTTCCTGCAAGACAGCCTGAAGACCGCCTATATGATCCTGGTCTCCATGGGACATGATGACAGCCTCAAGCTGGTGCACGCCCCTTTTTTTCAACAACGGAACCACCACCTTCGCTCCTACCTCATACGGGGCCTTCCTTTCCTTCCAAGCATCCTTTTCCTTACGAAAATTCACCGTCCCACCACCGTCAATGAGAATATGCTTGCCCTCAGGTGTTGTTACGAGTATCGAATCCCCTTGTCCTACATCCAGAAATTGCACGAGTCCCGCTCCGTGCATAGATGGAGATTGATAGCCGCCGTACAGCAAAAAAACCAAAGCTCCGGACAGCAGGACGATCGCAGCTCTCGCTGCATAGCGTTCGATATAATCACTGGCGCGAAAAAAACCTCTCCATCGCAACGCACCGGCCCATTGATCCACGAGCGGAAACATGCCGGTTGCACCAGACAAATCTCTTTTACTATCCAAGGATACGCGTCCTTCCAATGGAACGGTATCATCCGATCCGATCCGCTCTCCTTCGCGAATTTCGGATCTCATCTTCAGAATGGACAGCAGCGAATACAGCACAACAAAATAACATAAGATCCAGGCTAACGACGGGGACGGCCACAACGTCATCAAAGCGGATGAACCATTCATCCATTCAACGACTCGAAACGTTATTTGGTTTAACCATTCTGTCACAGCTGCCAACCAGCCAGCTCCGCGCATCCATACCCACCCCACCAGCAATGACAACATTCCTAACGGAAGAACGACAAGGCTAATCACCGGAACCAGGATCAAATTGGCGAAAACAGATATCAGCGACACCTGGTTAAAATAATATATGGTTAGGGGAAAGGAGATCAGCTGCGCTACGACCGTAATTCCGACGGTTCCCGCAAGCCAGCGGGGCAAGAATGACAGCAGCGGCATCAGCTTCGGTACGAAGATCATCAAGCCCGCCGTTACGATGAATGACAGCTGAAAGCTGACGTTCACGAGAAAATACGGGTTCCACAGCAGCATGACGAGTGCGGCAACACTAAGAATATGCAGTCCATCCTTCAAAAGTCGCCGCCGTGCGGCATACAAACCGATCATCCCCATAATGCCGGCACGGACAATAGAAGGACTTGCCCCGGCAAGCAGGACATAAACGGGAATCAGCCACATGACCACAGTCAGCGAGGTCTCCCTCGTCATTCGAAGGGTTGTGCATACGAATAAGAGGCATCCCACAACCACTGCCACATGCATGCCCGATATCGCAAGAATGTGAGTCAACCCCAAACGCGAGAACTCCATAAACGTATCGGGATCCAAATCATCCCGATTGCCAATCACAAGTCCCTTCATATAACCCGCATGGATTCCGCCGTACAATTGATCCAGCTTGCCACCAAGCTTATGGCGAACGGCATCCGTCCATCTTAGAATATGACTTACATTCCAGCTGTCAGGCGGGGTGACCTTCGCTAGGTCAGAGCCCTTCACTTTGACCATCCAATGAATCTTCTGGGTTCGCAAATATTGAGCATAATTAAATCCGTCAAAATTGCGGGCTTCTCCAGGTTTTTGCAGCTCTCCGGTCAGCTCTATGCGGTCCCCGCGCTGCCATCGATGGACCGTCTCCAGCTCTGTTTTGTCCATTAGTTTCACTTGCACCCTGACGATATCATCCGTCTTCAGCAAGGTGCCGTTATCCGGATTCGCTTGTTTTTGGGGCGCTGGAGGCTTTGTTAGCTTGATATCAACTTGATGCAGGGCAACATTGAAATCCGCGCGGTCGCCATCCACTTCTATTGGGGTTGTGATTACACCAAAGGCAGTAACAGGAACAGCGTCCGTCGATGTCTCCCCTGAGAGGACCGGCTCGATATCACTTACATTGGCCGCGTCATGCCATTCCCAGTAAGTACCCGACATGCACAAGGAAAACAGCATGCAGAGCGTAAATAGGCGTCCCGCCCCCGCCCAATGACACACAGCAAACAGGATGAGAATCAGCCCGGCTGCAATCATGGCCAGCCTCCATCCGTCGTACAGGCATGCAGCACCGCTGCCGATTACCCACATCACGGTAAACACAAGTAATGGCCTTCGCTTCATGATTCCAACCAATCCCTTCATCATTAAAATAAAAAAAGGACCTTGGCCTGCATATGCAGTCAAAGGTCCTTCCTCTGTGACTTTCTATTCATTTTGTTCCGTAATCTTATACATGAATCATTCCGCTACCGTCATCAAGGTTTCGCGCGGCGGCTCATACGCTTCAAGCTGCCGGAACATAATCCCCTTCTGTTCCATCATGCGGGACACCTTGCCCGAATCCTTCGGATAAGGACGGTGGAACACAACCTCGACAATGCCGCTGTTGGCAAGCATATTCGCACAGGTCCAGCAGGGCTCATCCGTCACGTACACCGTGCTGCCTTCCCGATCGATCCGGTCCGTGAATAACAGCAGATTCTGCTCGGCATGAATCGTCCGGATGCAGCGCTGTTTCTTCACCATGCTCTCCTTGCCGTCCTGCACGACCAATTCATAATCCTCGGCGATCATACAGCCCGCTTCCGAGCAATCAGGCACCCCCATCGGCGCGCCGTTATAAGCCGTCCCGAGCAGCTTCTTCCCCTGCACCAGCACCGCCCCGACATGACGCCTCGGGCATTGGGAGCGGGTTGAAACCATAAAGGCAATATCCATGAAATAAGTATCCCAATCTTTACGTTGATCTGCACTCATCATTTGTCACCTGTTCCTTATCAATATCGCCTTTATTGTAGCACATAGCTAAAGTCCAACGTAAGGCTTCATCTTCTCCAGCATTTTGGGCCCGATGCCCTTTACGTTCATCAAGTCGGCCAAACTTTTAAATGGACCGAACTGATTCCGATAATCGATAATGGCCTTGGCCTTCGCCTCGCCAATGCCAGGCAGCTCCATAAGCGTTGCAGCATCCGCCGTGTTGACATTAATCAATCCGGATGGATCCGGAGCTGCTGGTGACTGCGCTGTACTGTTAACAGGAGCTTGCTGCTGTAACTGCTGACTGACACCTTCAGCCTGAGGCGGTACAAGGGGCGAAGAAGGTTGACCAGAAGCCGAAGACGGAGCTATATGGTCTGCTATACCGCTTCCTGCCGCTCCTTGGTCTTGGTCTGACATGGAGTCCTTCGCATTACTGGCAGGCTCGATCTGCCCCGCCTGCGTGCTCTTTGCAGCAGTCTTCGAATCCGTTCCGGCTCCAGACGGTTCCACATCCTTCTGCCGGGAATCAGCCCCGGACGTCTTCACACCCGCATTCTCTTCGGCCGCAACCACCTGCTCCAGCTGATCGTTCAGCGGCTGCCAGCCCTCGATCCCCTGATCCGCACCACCGGCAAACAAGATGAACCCGCAGCCAGCAATCGTTGCGGCAAGACTCCAGCCTAAAGATATCTTTTTCATCGATTGACCTCTCCTTAACTTTAAAGTTCATTTTGTACAAACCCAGGAATATTCTTCGGTTTCCCCACCGAAATCGCATGAAAAACCGTCATGAATCGGCATCTTCCCCGCATACATTAAACGTGAGGACGGTACATTTCTGCCGTAAAGCGCGAAAGGAGGGAACATACACATGAAGGTCGGTTTTATCGGTACGGGCAGCATGGGTAGTCTGTTGATCGATGCCTTCATTCAATCGGGCGCACTCCTGCCTGAGCAGATTCGGGTCAGCAACCGAAGTCCTGAGAAGCCGATGCAGCTGGCAAAACGTCATCCCGGTCTGACGGTATGCAGCTGTAACACGGAGACGGCTTCTCAGAGCGACCTGCTATTCCTATGTATAAAGCCGCTTGAATTCAAATCTGTCATCAGCGAAATCAAAGATCGGCTTGAAGCCCGGCAAATCGCCATATCCATCACAAGTCCGGTCCAACTGATCCATCTGGAATCATCGCTGCCCTGCAAGGTGGCGAAAATCATACCGAGCATCACCAACCTAACCGGAGGCGGAGCATCGTTATGCATGTACGGTTCCCGAATAAAAGAAGAAGACAGGCAGCTTATAGAAAGCCTCCTGTCTTATATCAGCAGGCCGCTCGAGATACTGGAATCGCACACGCGAATCACTTCCGATTTCTCCAGCTGCGGACCTGCTTTTTTAAGTTTATTCATGGAAAAATGGATCGACGCTGCCGTTGAAATGACCGGAATCGACCGCAGAACCCTTAATGCATTAGCCGGAGAAATGCTGCTTGGCACCGGCAAGCTGTTAACGGAGGAGGGCTTCTCCCCCGAACAGCTGCAAGAGCGGGTTGCGGTTCCCGGAGGCATCACGGCTCAGGCTTTAGCACTGCTGGATTCAAACCTGAACGGATTGTTCTACCAATTGATCCAAACCACACACGACAAGTATGAGGAGGATTTGGCAAAACTGGATGCTGCCTTCGGTTTTACGATTAACCGGCCACGATATTGACCAGTTTGCCCGGTACGGCAATGACTTTGCGAATACTCTTTCCTTCCAGCGCCTGCTTGACATTCGGAAGGGAGAGGCTATGTTGTTGCATGGCTTCTTGGTCCATGTCTTTCGAAATTTTGGCACGTTCTACGATTTTGCCGTTAACTTGAACGACTATCTCCACTTCGGCCTCTACAGTCCAAGCCTCGTCATACTCCGGCCATGGCACGTAGGTTACGCTCTCCGTGTAGCCTAAACGGCTCCACAGCTCTTCAGCCAGGTGAGGGGCCAGCGGGGAAAGCAGCTGCACGAAGTTCTCCATCGCTTTGCGCGGAAGCTCTTCCGTCTTGTATCCCTCGTTGATGAATACCATCAGCTGGCTGATCGCTGTGTTAAAGCGCATATGTTCAAAGTCTTCGGTCACTTTCTTAATCGTTTTGTGCAGTGTACGTTTGAAATCGTCCGTACCCTCGCCTTCCACGATTTTAGGGTTCAATTGACCGTCGTCCCCGATAAACAGGCGCCATACGCGGGAGAGGAAACGAAACGTTCCTTCAACGCCGTTGGTGTTCCATGGCTTAGTTGCTTCCAGCGGCCCCATGAACATCTCGTACACGCGCAGCGTGTCGGCTCCGTACTCGTTAACAATATCATCCGGATTGATGACATTGCCGCGGGATTTACTCATTTTTTCATTATTGTTGCCCAGGATCATACCCTGATTGACCAGCTTCTGGAAAGGCTCCTTCGTATCGACAACGCCCAGGTCATACAATACTTTGTGCCAGAAGCGTGCATACAGCAAATGAAGCACCGCATGCTCCACACCACCGATGTACAGGTCAACCGGCAGCCATTCCTTCTGCTTCTCCTTGGAGCACAATTCATCATTATTGCGTGGATCGATATAACGCAGGTAATACCAGCAGCTGCCGGCCCATTGCGGCATCGTATTCGTCTCGCGGCGGGCCTTCATGCCGGTTTCGGGATCTACCGTTTCCACCCACTCCGTAACGTTAGCCAGTGGTGATTCGCCGGTACCGGACGGTTTAATCTGATCCACATCCGGCAGCAGCAATGGGAGCTGATCCTCAGGCACGGTCTTCATCGTTCCGTCTTCCAGATGCAGAATCGGAATCGGCTCACCCCAGTAGCGTTGACGGCTGAACAGCCAGTCGCGCAGACGGTAAGTTACCTTCTTCTTGCCCTTGCCCTCTTGCTCCAGCCATTCATTCATCGCCTGGATAGCCTCTTCATTGTCCAACCCGTTCAGGAAGCCGGAATTCACATGCGCGCCACTGCCGCTGTATGCTTCCTCCTCGACATTTCCACCCTGAACGACTTCAATAATCGGAAGACCGAATTGCTTCGCAAACTCCCAGTCACGGCTGTCATGACCCGGAACCGCCATAATGGCACCCGTTCCATAGCCGGCAAGCACATAATCCGCGATCCAGATCGGCACTTTAGCGCCGTTTACCGGATTAATGGCGTATGCACCCGTGAATACACCGGTTTTATCCTTGGCCAGATCCGTCCGCTCCAGGTCGCTTTTACGTGCTGCTTGATCTTGATAAGCCTTGACGGCTTCACGCTGATCGGCTGAGGTAATCTTATCCACGAGGTCATGCTCCGGCGCCAGAACGCAGTAGGTTGCCCCGAACAGCGTATCCGGACGGGTCGTGAACACCTCCAGATGACCATCGTAACCTTCGATGTCAAAACGAACCTCAGCGCCTGTGGATTTGCCGATCCAGTTGCGCTGCATATCCTTCAGGCTTTCGCTCCAGTCCAGTTCATCCAGATCTTCAAGGAGACGATCCGCGTATTCGGTAATGCGCAGAATCCATTGGCGCATCGGTTTACGTACGACCGGATGGCCCCCGCGTTCGCTCTTGCCGTCGATGACCTCTTCGTTCGCAAGCACGGTACCGAGCGCTTCGCACCAGTTCACCGGCACTTCAGCCACATAGGCAAGGCCGCGCTTATAAAGCTGGATAAAGATCCACTGGGTCCATTTATAATATTCCGGATCGGTTGTGCTGATCTCGCGGTCCCAGTCATACGAGAAGCCCAGAGATTTGATCTGGCGACGGAACGTATCGATATTCTGCACGGTAAACTCGCGAGGATGTTTGCCTGTGTCCATTGCATATTGCTCCGCCGGCAGACCGAAGGCATCCCATCCCATCGGATGAAGCACGTTGTATCCGCGCATCCGCTTGTAACGGGACACGATGTCAGTTGCCGTGTACCCCTCCGGATGCCCCACGTGCAGGCCTGCTCCTGATGGATACGGAAACATATCCAGCGCATAAAATTTCGGTTTGGATGATGAATCTTCCGTTTTAAAGGTTTTGTTCTCATCCCAGTATTGCTGCCACTTCGGTTCGATGGCCTGCGGCTGATAGCCGTGGCCGGTTGGTTGATTGTCCGTCATACTCCATTGCTCCTCCTTCACAGTCAAGAGGCAAGGCCTGTGCCGTTGCCCAAAAAAACAAAAAAACCTCATCATCCATAGCGCTGATCGCTAGGGACGAGAGGTTTGATTCCCGTGGTACCACCCTAGTTAGCCAAAGGCATGCTTTGCCTTTCACTCCCTTTGCATCCTTATCGCGGATGAGACGACGATGCTTCAGCGGCCGAATCTGCCGAAATACAGCGGCCGGGTTAACACCATTGCTCCGAGGCGAGTTCATTCCTATCGTCAACCGGTTTTCACCAGACACCGGCTCTCTGCATGATCGAAAGTGGAACGATTGATCCTCATCATCGCGTTCATATTACCGTTTTAATGTGGCTATTATACCCAAAAAGTCCGATCAAGTCAACGAAAGCTCTTCCCCGCTTCTGCGATAATATTCCGGCGTCGTCCCGACCATGGCTTTGAACATCCGGCTGAAATGAGCCAAATGCTTGAAACCTGCCGCCTGGCTGATCTCCGTGATGCTGAGATGCGGATGGAGCCTGAGCAATATTTTAGCTTGGTTAATCCGCCGGTGATACAAATATTTAAACACCGTCGTTCCGGTAACCTCCTTAAATAAGGAGGATAAATAGTGTTTCGTAATATGCATATCGCGGGCGATTTGCTCCAGCGTCAGATCCTGCATGTAATGTTCCTCGACGAACGATACGACATGCTGGACATGCCGCTCTTTCTCGGAGATGGAGTCCTGATCCTGCACAGCGTCCTGGCACCAGTCCGCGATCACGTACATCATCTCCTGAATACGCAAGGTCATCCGTTCCTGGCGAAAACCGGCCGTGGATGCCGAGAGGCGATGTATATCGGCCAACATGCCTTCGAATTCGTCCCGATTGGCCCCTGTCAGTGTCATGCGATGATTTCGCAGCGATTCGAAGGGATCCAGCAATATCGATTTGGCCGGCTCCGAAAGCCCTTTGCAGATCCAGGCCGGATCGAAATGCAGAATGCTTCTGACGTATCTGGAATCGGGCTCAACATTCGGACAATGGAGGGTAAGCCCGTTCATCAGGAGCAGATCCCCCGGTTTCAGGGTGAAAACGGAATCGCCGATCAAATAAGTGCAGCGTCCTTCATGGAAATAATAAATTTCATAAAAAGCATGCGAGTGAAACTGCCCTCCCGACAGCGGCTGTTCATTGTAATAGGTCAGATCGAACGGCGCTTGCAGCTGCATGCGGTCAAAGCCTGGCATCATATCGGCAGATGAGGTCATCTAGAGAATCGCCCCTTTAGCGATTTTGGAGTTATATAACCCACAACGTAACGGGGTTTTCTCTATTATAAATGATTTTATGGAATGCGCACGGCCTCATTTTGGGCGTTGACGCACAATTCTCCGGCTTTGAAAGCATGCTCCTGGGACATGGCATGCTCCGTGCGTTCCAGACAATCCAGGATAAGCTCCCCGAAGAATGGATAGCCCACCTTGCCTTGAAGCTCCATATGAAACTCTCCCTCGCCATTAACCAGGTACAGATGATCGCCCTGCGGATGCCTGGCGATATCGATGTATTTCCGAAGCTCGATGTATCCTTCCGTCCCCAGAATAAAGGTTCTTCCGTCGCCCCAGGTGCCAAGGCCCCCGGGTGTCAGCCAGTCGACTCGGAAATAATTCGTGGCCCCGTTGTCTCCCACAAGCGTTGCATCTCCGAAATCCTCCAGCTCCGGGTAATCCGGATTCGCGTAATTCCCTACCTTGCTGCTGAGCACCTTGGCATCACGGCAGCCCGCAAAAAACAAAAATTGTTCAATCTGGTGGGAGCCGATGTCACACAGAATCCCCCCGTACTGTTGATGACGGAAAAACCAGTCCGGACGGGAGGATGCGTTTAAACGGTGCGGCCCTGTTCCCATCACTTGGACCACTCGCCCGATCGCCCCGTCCTGAATCAGCTTCCCGGCATGGACGGCACTCTCCACATGCAGTCGTTCACTGTAATAGACCATGTACTTCTTGCCTGTCTCCTCGGCTTTCGCGCGAGCAGCGTTCACCTGCTCCAGCGTCGTGAATGGCGTCTTATCCGTAAAGTAATCCTTGCCGTGCGACATGACCTTCAGGCCAAGCTCGCATCGTTCCGAAGGAATGGCGGCAGCCGCTACCAGACGCACTTCCGCATCCTGAAGCACCTGTGCCTCGGACGAGGCGACGGTTACACTTGGATAAGCCTTGGAAAAAGCCGCAACCTTCGCGGGATCTGGGTCATACACCCACTTTAGCGTCGCCCCGGCCTCGATCAATCCGTTACACATACCGTATATATGTCCATGCTCCAGCGACATAGCGGCAAAAATAAACTCTCCGGGCTTGCACACCGGCTGGGCCTTGCCCACCGGCGCATACAGCATTCCATTACTGCGGTCCATACCACGTGCCTCCTGATTGTGATTTAGTAGGTTCCAAACGTCTTGCTCATATCCACCGGCCCGATCTCCTTGACCGTTTTCTGAGCGGAAGATTGTGCGATCCGTTCCTGCAGCATTTCGTAATACAGGTCCTCGTTAAGAGGGAGATCAACCCAATTGTCGGTCCAGGTGGACAGATGCATGGCATTCGACAGCGTCAATCCGTGGATTCCCTCTTCACCGGGGGCAATCAATGGCGTTCCATGCAAAATAGCATCCGCAAAGTTCTGGATAATCCCGCTATGCTGCGGATTATCCCCCGAGATCGGCACCTCGCATTTCCAGCATTCCGGTTCGCCGAATCCCCCGGTATACTGCCGATTGAATTCCGGCTCCGGCACTCGGAGGCGCCAGAAGGTAAGCTTGCCGTCCTCGATGACGATTTTTCCGCGGTCCCCCGTCACTTCATATCGGTTGGTTCCGGGCGCTTCACCCGTTGTCGTAATGAAGACGGCCGTAGCCCCATTCTCGTATTCCGCATAAGCCGTCACGTCATCTTCAACTTCGATGTTTCGGTACTTGCCGAAAGCGCAAAAAGCACGAATTCTCTTTGGCATCATGCCGGTCGTCCACTGCCAGAGGTCCAACTGATGCGGAGACTGGTTAATCAGGACCCCACCGCCTTCTCCCGCCCAGGTAGCCCGCCATCCGCCTGAATCATAATAGCTCTGGGACCGGTACCAATTC
The DNA here is from genome assembly GCF_056173265.1 of Paenibacillus sp. QJM3NY_38. NCBI lineage: Bacteria > Bacillati > Bacillota > Bacilli > Caryophanales > Paenibacillaceae > Paenibacillus > Paenibacillus sp. QJM3NY_38. The sequence goes on along the minus strand of NZ_CM149665.1, from coordinate 2,033,272 downwards.
GTTATGATCCAGTTCATCCGCCGGATCTCCCCGAGTTCACCTTCTTCTATGAGCTCTTTCAGCTTCTTGTAGAGCGGATTACAGCGCTGGTTGTACATTATCGAGAACACCTTGCCGCTGGCTTCTGCCGCGCGGTTCATTTCTCGCACTTGCTTCGTGTAAACGCCTGCCGGCTTCTCGATCAGGACATGGAGTCCATGATTCAGGCACTCAATCGCCACTTGAGGATGGGCATAATGAGGCGTCGCAATGATCACGGCATCGATCTCCCCCGAGGAGATCATAGCCTTCGTATCACTCCATATTTTCACGTCCGAGGGCAGCGTTGCCCTTGCTTCTTCCTGTTTGGCCGGATTCAGATCGCATATAGCGCTAAGCCGCGCTCCCTTGATCCGCCCGGACGCCAGCGACCTGGCATGCGAAAACCCCATCCCCAGTCCAATAACCCCTACTCTTACCTGTTCCATGTCTATAGCCTCCTTCAAAAGTGACCTACGCGTTTTGTTTCTGCTCTGACCACAGCTTCATCTGCTCGGCAAAACGAAGAAGCATTTCCCTAGACTCAAACGTTCCGCTAAAATCTTCGATTCCGTAGTAACCTTCGTAACCAACCGATTGCAGATCCTGTATGACCTGCTTCCATGGCACGGCCCCCTGGTTAAGTGGAACCCATTCCCCGGACCACGCCGCAGAGGTACCATCCTCGGCAGGCGTTTTGCGATAACCCCCGTTTTTCACATGGACATGAGCCAGGTACGGACCCAGAAGCTCCAAGCCCATCCGGTAGTTCTCGTAACCTTCATGGACCATGTTGCCCGGATCATACAGCACGCCGATATGCTGCGGATTAAAATGGGATACAAGCCGGTGCGTCAGTCCGGCGCTCGGGGCAATCGTAAGATGGTGCGTTTCCACCACGGCTTTGACCCCGTAAGCCGCAGCGAGATCCTGCACCTCATGGAGATAACGAACCGCCTGGTCGTACAGCTCATTATAATTGCGCTTCCGGTCGTATCCCGGGATACCCGCGCGAATAAATGAAGCTCCGATCAGCTTGGCTGCTTGCATGACCTTCTCCGTCGCTTCCACGTCGCCGCATGTCAAATAAGGAACGACCGCAAGACTGCGCCTGCCATGCTTGTCGGCCGCTTGCTGAAACTCGAGCCAATCCTCCTGCGTGCCGTTCGGATCCATGGAGCAGCGGTTATGCCGCCAGAACGAGGGCTTCTCCCCTGCAGCTTCTTCCGGAATCTCCTTAAAGCGCCATTCGATTCCTTCGATACCGGCATCCGCCGCGGCTTTTGCCAACTCCTCAGGCTGTAAGTCAGGAGTTGCGACTGTGAATACGGACAGTTTCATGCTCATTCATCCTTTCTCGTCCCAATAGATTAGTTTATGCATCATTTGACCATCGTTGAACTCAAATACAGTCATAGAAAGCGTACCGGATGCCTGGAAACATTCCTTAAGATAACGCTCTCATTTCTGTTCATCATATCTATTCCTCATCGTAGCACAGTCCCCGAAGCAAACCCATATCCCTTCTATCGAAGCTTAACCACAGTCAAATAAACCAGAAAAGAAGTGTCTTTGAATATAATGAATCCATGCTCGACAATAAAAAAGCACTTTCTCTCGTCGCTACCGACAAAAGAAAGTGCTTCTCGCAAAAGGATATTCGTTTATTTTACGGCAACGTAGAACAGCCGGGATGCATCCTGACCCGCTTCCACCCACTCAAAATCGGCATAACATTTTACATCCCGGAATCCGGCCTTAACCAGCTCGACCTTCATCCATTCGGGGTCATATCCCCGCTGCACATGCGTTTCCTCAAAGCGGCGGTAGACCGTGGGATCCTGGTCATCCCGTGCAAAGATGGAAAGATGATGCTCGATCTCCATCCGGCGTTCATCCATGTCGCATGTCCAAATGTAGGACACTTCCCTTTCGTCCAGCACAAATGGCTGATCTGCGTCATATCGTAAGAGCGTGTTCGGGTGATGCACATCAAACAGGAACGTGCCGCCTTCCTTGAGGCCGTTGTAGGTCCTTGCAAAAGCGGAACGGATGTCCTTTTCCTCCAGCAGATAGTTCACACAATCACAAAATGAAATGACGGAATCCACCTGCTCGGGCAGCTCCCACGAACGCATGTCCTGTTGGACCCAGCGGACGCTGCCTTCCCGGAACAATCGATGCCCCTGGGGTGTACCCTCCAGCTTGCGTCTGGCAACCGAGAGCATATCTGCCGACAGATCGATTCCCGTTACCTCGAAACCGGAGTTTACGAGCGGAATGGTGATGCTGCCTGTCCCGCATCCGAGCTCAACGACGCTTTTTGGCATTCCGTGCTTATCCCAGGCCGTTCTCGCAAAGCGAATCCAGTCCGGGTACGGCATGTCTTCCATGAGTTGATCATATACGTAAGCAAACTTGCGGTAAGACAACATGATGACACCACTTTCCTTAGAAGCTTCCCCTACCTTGCCGGGTTATTCGTTTGAACCGGAGTTCTCCTCTTTATTGACCATATACGTCCAGCTGTCCTTTTGGGTAACCAAACCGTCCTTCATCAGCTTGCCAAGCGCGCGTTTAAAGGCGGATTTGCTAATGCCGAACCGCTGCTTGATGATGTCGGGGGGCGTTTCATCCGAATACGGCATCGCATGGCCCGGTCGCTCCTTCAGAAAAGCGAGCAGTCGGTCTGCATCATCCGTCCGGCCAATCTCTTTTTGCGGTACCATCGACAGGTTAGCCCTGCCATCTTCCCGGATATGGCTTACCCGAACTTTCACCTCTTCGCCAAGCCGCAGCATACGCGTCCGTTCGGAGGAGTGGATCATGCCAATGGCGCCGAAACCGATCACACCGCCATCGATAATAACAAACGTGCCCATCTGGAGCGGTTTGTACACCAGGGCAGTGAACCACTGGCCCTTCCACGATTCAGGCGCATGAAACGCTAGCGGAGCAAGCTCTTGTTCTCCGGCGAGTTTCGCGCGGAGCCGTCCTTGCTTATCATGCTCCATGATAACAAATACATAATCTCCCACTTGCGGATGAAGCTCCCGCATCTCCGGCAATTCCCGGATCGGAAGCAGAAGCTGCCTGCCAAGCCCCATCTCGAGGAAACATCCCAAGCGCGGATGAACATCCGCTACCTCAAGCTTAGCGGTTTCACCTAACGTAAGGTAAGGCTTCTTCATCGTTGCGGCCAGGCGGTCTTCCGTATCGAAGAATATAAAGACCTCGACCGTATCCCCCGGCTCGATTTTACCTGTGAGCTCCGAATAGTGAAGAAGCACATCCCGATCTCCGCCATCCAGGAAATAACCGTAAGGGGACACTTCTCTGGAAACGACGAGTTTCGTTAATGTGCCGGCAATCAGACTCATACGTTCTCCACCACTTTAGCATCTGACCACAATCGCTCGATGTTGTAATATTCCCGCTCATCGCGATGGAAGATATGAACGATCACGTCTCCGAGGTCCATCAGCACCCAGCGGGCTGCATCCATTCCCTCCAGTCCGCGCAAAGCTACTCCCGCATCATGAGCCTGTTTACGGATTTCAGTTGCGATCGCCTGCACCTGAGTATCCGAGTTACCGTGGCAAATGACAAAATAGTCTGCGATCAGGGAAATTCCTCTAAGATCCAGGACCACGATATCCATCGCTTTTTTATCTTCAGCGGCAGTCACTGCCACATTTAACAATTCATTCGGTTTCAACGTCATGAATTCGCCTCCAATTGCTTAATTAGATCGTTTCGGGATAGTACCGTCAACGGAAAAATGATTTGTCTGCGCGAAAGCAGATGTCCAATCGTCGAATCAAAACCGGCTGCAAGCGCCTCTTCAAGGCTATGGTTGGCCAGTTCGCGAATATTATTCACGCCGGGGAAATCCCGTCCCGGTTCCATATAATCCGCAAGGCAGACCACCTTATCAAGCAGCGTCATGCCGACACGCCCCGACGTATGGTAACGGATGGCGTTAAGCACATCGGTATCCGTTACGCCATATTCGTGCTCTGCTACGAACGCGCCTACCTCAGCATGCCAAAGCTGTTTGTCGTAACGGAGCAGCTCTTCGGATAGCGCATGCTCCACCATCATTTGATGAAGCTTTTGCACGGGCCAATATTTGGCCACATCATGCAGGATGGCGGCTAATTCTGCCTTGACCGGATCGGCCCCGAACCGATCGGCAAGGATGACCGCGGTTTCCATTACGCCTTTTGTATGCTCCCAGCGCTTGGCCGGCATCTGTGAGGATACCGCTTGAATGAGTTCATCACGGCTGTACTCCATAAATACCGCTCCTAACAATATAATCGTATACACGGTCCGGCACCATATAACGGATGGACAAGCCTGATGCGGCTCTGCTCCGAATCATGGTGGACGATATTTCAATCAGCGGCATCTCCGCTGTCACTACCACCTTTTGCAGGAAATCAGGCAGATCATCCACCGATAGCTTGGTTCCAGGACGGTTAAGCCCAATAAAAGTGAGCATTTCCGCAAGCTCCCCGATCCGATTCCACTTGGGAAGATACGCTACCATATCCGCCCCGATAATGAATGAGAAATCATGCTCGGGATACGTGTCCCGCAGCTCTCTGACCGTGTCTACCGTATAGGATACGCCGCCGCGTTTCACTTCACAATCCAATGTACGAAAAGACGGATGGTCGGCTACAGCCTCAGCGGTCATCTCCAGCCTCATCAGGCCGGTTACGCCGGCATCTTCCTTGTGCGGGGGAATGTGGCTGGGCATAAACCATACCTCTTCCAGACCGTAAGCGTCCCGAGCTGATTCGGCTGCGAGCATATGCCCGATATGAATGGGATCGAAGGTACCGCCCATTATCCCTATCTTCATCCGGGTTCACCTCCCCTAATAAGAGAGTCATTCTATATTCATTAAGCTAATGCCATCAAGGCTCCCTTACGGCAGCTCGATGGTTTTGTGGTCTTTTGATTCTTTATAAAGCACGATCGTCTTGCCGATAACCTGTACCAGCTCGGCCCCGGCACCTTCAGCAAGCTCCTCGGCGATTTCGCGGGGATCTTCGAGACAGTTGTTGAGCACGGATATTTTCATGAGCTCCCGCTTCTCAATGGCCTCGGAAATATGCCGGATCAGATGCTCATTGCTTCCTCCCTTGCCTACCTGGAACAGCGGATCCAGATGATGCGCAAGCGAACGTAAATGTCGTTTTTGCTTTCCTGTTAACATGCTTGGTCATTACTCCTTAAATATTCAATTATTAAAGTGCGTGTTCAAAAAGGTCGATTTTCATCACCGAGAAGGTTGGATGAAGCTAGGGACTGAGGAGCGGAGCGTACGTAGTTTGTACGTGAGCACCGGAAGGCCCGGCTGAATTCAAGATTCGATGCCGAGTTGCTTCTTGATTCACTTCGTGTTAGATATAGGATTTATAAGTTATCAACGGAGTTGATGAAATTCTATATCGCAAGAAAACCAACTTCTGAATCGCGGTCGCTCAGCCTTGAATTTGCCTCGATTGGTTTTCTTATCAAAATCGGACTTTTTGAACAACCTCTTAAAGCCTGCAGCTTGTCGAAAGCTATATTGTAGCTTCTGCATAAGCATTAATCAATAAACACGAGATTAAACCTCGGATTGGAAGCTGGTCAGAACCGCTTCCTTCATCGCCTGAACGGGCGCCCTCAGACCTGTCCAATACTCAAATGCATACGCCCCCTGGTTGATGAACATCCCGAGACCGCCATGCACCGTGCATTGCCGAAGCTCGCTTTGCCGCAACAGCTCGGTCTTCAACGGATTATAGATCAGATCGCTGACAACGATCCCTTCGGGTATATATTCCACTGGAACAGGAAGCTCGGAAACCCGGGGAAACATGCCCACCGAGGTTGTGTTGATCAAGACATCGGCATCTGACAATGCCTCTCTGGCATGATCCTCACCGTATCCCCTCAAGTCAGCAAGCGAGCTCCACTCCTCGGCCAATGCCAGCGCTTTGTCGGGTGTCCGATTCACAATGGAAATCTTCTCAGGCTCTTCCCCGGTAAGGGCGTAGATGATTCCCCTGGCCGCTCCGCCGGCGCCGTAAACAACGATGCGTTTCCCTTTAAGGTTGGGACAGGCTTCATCCTTTAATGAACGAACATATCCGATGCCATCCGTATTATAACCCGTCAATTTGCCATTGTCGTTGACGATGGTATTCACGGCGCCGATGCGCCGCGCCCCTTCATCGACGACATCCAGATACTCCATAACCTCCACCTTGTGCGGGATCGTTACATTCACTCCGCGGAATCCCAGGGCTTTGACAGCCTGGATAGCGTCACGAAGCCCCTCCGGACGTATATGAAGGGGCACATAGGCCCCTGACAATCCCAGGGCGGTAATAGCCGCATCATGCATAGCCGGTGATTTGGAGTGACCGATAGGGTCCCCCATTACGCCAAGGAGCAAATAATCACGCTCGATCATTGGATTCACTTTCATTTCTCCCCTATCTCTCCCATGATAAACCGGGCTGTACCTAAGCGATTTTATCTCTTATATCAAGGATGGACGCGCCAGAACTTTGATTCCTTTAGGTACATGAACTGCCACAAGCGCACCCTGTTCACCATTGATCTTGATCCAGCCGAGCCCCGAGATAAACACGTCTTGGCGGGTTCCCTTAGGAATACGGATTTCATGCCTTGTCCATTCCGGCAGTTCTTCAAGCCGTTCCTTGGTCGGCGGTGAAAGCAGCTCTCCGGCATGTTCGGCAAATAACGAATCCGCCCGCTCCAGCTTGGTCCGATGAATCCCTAATCTGCCGCTAATAAAGCAAGTAAAGGATTGGTGCTCGCCTTGCAGAAAATCAAAGCGGCCAAAACCTCCGAAGAACAGGGTCTGCCCTTCGTTCAACTGGTATACCATCGGCTTCAGCGGATTCTCCGGCATGACCGTCCCCAGATCCTCACGGCTCACAAGCTCGCTGTAGCGCCATGGGTATACGATGCCCGGCGTATCTATAATATACCGGCCGTCATCCAGCGGAATATTGACCATATCCAGCGTCGTTCCCGGATAACGGGAAACGGTCAGCTCCTGATCCAAATCGCTGTAGTCGCGGATCAGACGATTGATCAAGCTGGATTTACCCACATTCGTGGCGCCAACCACGTAGACGTCCCGGTCTCCTCGATAATGCGCAACCGTCTCCAGCAGCCGCTCAAAGCCTTGATTCTTCTTCGCGCTGCAGAGCACGATGTCTTCCGTTCTCAGTCCATGCTCCTTGCACTGCTTCTGCACCCAATTGAGTACCTTGTTCCAATTGGTGACCTTCGGCAGAAGATCGGTCTTGTTAACGGCCAGAATAACCGGATTGTTGCCGACAAACCGCTGCAGCCCCGAAATCAGGCTCCCTTCAAAATCAAAGAGGTCCACGATATGAATAACAAGCGCATTCTTGCCGCCAATCTGTCCCAGCAGCCGTAAAAATTCATCCTGGTCTACGGCAACCGAGGAGGCTTCATTATAATTCTTAATCCGGAAACAGCGCTGGCAAATAACCGGGTCGCGGTCCCAGGCCTTCTCCGGCAAATAGCCCGGCTTGTCCTGTACTGCACTCTGAAGCGGTATGCCGCAGCCGCTGCACTTCTTGATGTCTTCTCCGCCAGTAGGCAACGTCATGATTTCGGTTCCTCCTCCATCCATAATCCTTTCTTGCGCAAACGGGTCAATGCGATCCGCTCCACCCGGCGATTGACCAGGCGCGTAAACCATCCCTCATCGTTGATGGCGATAGGCATAACCAGCACCGTATACAGACCCAGCCGATTCCCGCCATAAACGTCGGTCAGCATCTGATCGCCGACCACAACCGTTTTCTCCGGCGTGAGCTCCATCATCTTCATCGCTTTGCGGAACGGGGTATTACTTGGTTTACGGGCTTCATGCACATACTGGATATCCAGCGGCGTCGCAAATTTAGACACGCGTTCAAGCTGGTTATTCGAGACGATGATGAGCTGGAAACCGATCTCCTTCACCCTTTTGAACCAAACGACCAGTTCCGGTGTCGCAAGCGGCGCCTTGGCCCCTACAAGGGTATTGTCCAAATCCGTAATGATTCCGCGATACCCCTGCTCATATAATTCCTCAAGGTTAATATCAAAAACCGTATTCACACGGAGCTTTGGGATTAACATTTCAAACAAGTTCGTCACCTCAATTTCATACGAAAAACTATACCATATTCCGGTTCCTTAGTAAAAATAATCACGAGCCTTTTTCTTCCCGTATACCGCGTCGCTGCCTATACCGGCAAAAGACCACCCGGCGGCTGTTTGGAAGCGGACCGGGCGGTCTTGAAATCATCGATATCAGAACGTTTCATACCGAGTTATCCTGATACACGCAGGAACAACCACCATCACGCGGTCTGTCTTCTTGGATTAGGTAGATAGACGTTTCTCGGATACAATGCGGACCTTCTTAATAGACTTCTTCAGCTTCAGGGCATCCTGTTGGACGGAGCGCCATTGCTCTTCCTTCACTTCAGCCGGGCTGTACCTGGCAGCTTCAAATTGCTGCAACAGAGGTCTCAGCTCCACTCCCAGCTCAGGGTGTGCACTTACCCAGCGGCCTACCGATTCACGGAGGGTTTCATGTTCCTGCCTTACCAAGCCTCTGCGCTGTACGGAACGAATCCATCGTTCGGTCTCGGCAATGACTTTATCCGCGGCCGTCAGCGGCTTGCCTGCCCGTATACGCGCTCCAGCAAAACGCAGGCTGATGCGCATTCGCCATACGATGTACAGAATCCATAATACGATAACAACCACCGCGGCCGTTACAACAACTTTAACCCAGCCGGGCTGCTGATGATCGGAGGTCGCAGCTGGCGTAGCCTTGTCCTCTGCCTCTTCTTCTTCTTCAACTTCTTCCTCAATGACAGGCTCAGCGTCTGTGTCAGCCGTCAGAATCGGCATGCTAAAGCCCGGTGTCGCTTCAATCGGTACCCAGCCGTACTCGCCGAAGTACACTTCAACCCAGGAATGAGCGTCGGCATTCGTAACGGTATAGTTTCCGGGCTCAATCGAGGTTTGACCCTCGACCGGAACGTACTCCGATGCCGTCATTCTTCCCGGCGCGTAGCCTTTGACCCAGCGTGCAGGAATATCCAGCGACCGTGTCATCATCACCAGGGAGGTCGAGAAATAATCGCAATACCCTTCCTGGATTTCAAACAGAAACGCATCCACAAAATCATCGCTCTTCTTGCGTGTAAGATCCGGCGTGTTGGTATAGGTGAAATTGCTCGTTAAATATTGTTGCAAGAGCATGACCTTCTCATACGGCGTATCTCCGCCCGCGGTAATTTCTTCGGCCAGATCGGACACGCGGTCAGGGAAGTTTCTCGGCATCTGGATATACGCATCGTCAATCGAGCCGGAATATAGTTCATCATAAGTTCTGGTGCTCAGCTCATCGATTGGAATCACCGGCACTTCCGACGTTAAGGTATAACTCTTCGGATAGTCCGCATTACGAGCGTCGTCCAAATGCATCTCCGCGCCTTCGGTCACCCAGCTAAGCCGATCCGAATCGATATCCTCATCCAGGCTCTCCAGCTGACGAACGGAGTAGGCGCCGAACAATACCGGATACACCGTATCACTCAGCATCGTTACCGATTGCTCCAATGTTTTGGTAGGTACGGATCCGCTGGCTTCCCCCGGCAATTCTTCCCCGATGTCCACGCCCGTGCCGGAACGCCGGCTGCTGGCTCCATCAGCCCAACCCGTTCCCGAGTATACGGCTCTGGTTTCCCCTCGCCAATAGCTGCGTTCATCCGAGGTAATCGACATCACCGGTGAATAGTCAAAGTTAAAACCGCCGCCAAGGTCGTTGTCCTCCCGTCCATATCCGGACATGCTTTCAGACGGTGACTCGATAAGGGTTCCGGTACCGGTTGTACTGCCGCCGGATAACGGCACCCCGTTCCACTCCCGCCACGCCGTGTAAGGATCGGTTAACGTGGGCTTCACGTGCGGCATATTCACACCAGCTACAATGATCAAAGAGAAGATGACCAGGATGTTGGCAACAATCTTGAACGGATACTTCGATAAATTGACCCATCCCTGCGGAAAGCGTCTGCGGAACCGGTTAAAATGGCTGGATACGAGCCAGCCCATGCCCGCTCCGACAACCCAAGCGATTTCATCCCACAGCACGATTTTCGTAAAGGAATCCAGCACGGCAAAACCGATGACGTTGATCCCGACTACAAAAAGCACGCGCCCCTTGGTTTTGGCCCACCGCGCAAGGAACAGAAAAGCGGCCCAAGCGGCGATAGCAAACCACAAATACGGAAAAAGATACATGAGTTCCTCGGTCAGATCGCCTTCAGCGCCAAGGACAGGAACCGGATTACCGTGAGTTTTCAGCAAACTGTATACACAATACAAGATCAAAATAAACTGGATAAGCACCCGGTAACCTTGCTTGATCGGAAGCAGCGCTTCGGTAACCGCCGTAATGGTTAATGCTGCAATAACGATGGCAGTCGTTTCCGAGAGCCATATCGTCTCCGTAAAGGATACCCACTGCATCCCGATGATCCAGATCCATAGCATCGTTAACGTACTGAAGAAGGTAGTAGATAGTTTGTCCAGCCACAACTTCATCATGCACCACCTCCCAGCGCAGCCGGCAGCTCGTCAAGGGAAGAAACCGAATAGCTGGAAATCCCCCGGGATTGCAGAAGCGAAATGGAATCATCGCGTTTTTTCGTTTCATTGGAATTGGTTATTTGCAAGAAGCATGGGTTCATTCCCCGAGTTTCAACCCAGCGCATGATCTCTGAAGCGTCCTTGCCGCTCATCGGGCTGATCAGCAGGAACAGGGCCCCTTTTGGAAAATGGCGATAGGATTTCTCCAGGGAAGCAATCAATTTGGTTTTACGGTCATAATCCACGTCAACCAAATGCTGAATCATGCGCATCCGCTCTCCGGCGTGATCGGCGGGAGCGAACATCTGAGCTTCTCGGGTAGCCGTGAACAAGCCTGTACCCGCATGCTCCTTGGCACCATATTCGATCAGCAACGCAGCTGCCGATACGGCCAGCTCGAACTGCTGGGCATGATCATATCCGTCCGCGGTACAGTCCAGCACAATCATCGTTCTGGGAAAGGATTCATGCTCAAATTCCTTCGACTTCCACGAGCCGGTCTTCGCCGTTGCATTCCAGTGTATCCGGGAGATCCGATCGCCGTACACATAATCGCGGACTCCGTTGATCTGCGTGGTTTCCCGTCTGGAAGCCGAAACTGTGGTATGTGTACCGCCCAATCTCGAATTCCGTATGTTTCGCTGCCATTTGGGAATATATATGGTTCTCGGCAGAACGCGGAAATCGGTCTGAACCTCAATGCGTCCCTTGTGCTCCATTAATCCGAAAATATCCTCGCTAATGCATTCTGTCTTTGAAAAAGCGTACCGCCCTCGTTCAAGCGGAGGGGTCTGAAATACAAGCTTGCCCGCACCGCGAAGGTTCGGAATGACGCTATCTTCAAAGGACCAGGAGTCGCCGTTATGCCTTTGCAATACTTCACGCACGATCATATAGGGCATCGGCAGCAGTCCTGGAACATGGACCTCCAGCTTCACGCGGACCTGTTCACCGGCATGAAGATGTTCACCTCCATGCTCCGCTCCTCCCAGCACCCTTCGCTGGGCTTTCACCCGATTGACTCCGCCAAAGCCAGCACCGATCAAATAGATCGTCAGAAGGCTGACCATGGAGAATAGCATGAGCGAGGTTTTGCCCCCCTGAAATAATACGTACAAAAGACATAGGCACCATACCGCCAATACCGCTGCGAGTCTAGACGGCTGCATGCCATTCAAAAATAACGAAACCGCGCGGCGCATGCCTATCTCCCCATCTGAACAGGCACTTTGACCTGACGCAGTATAAACTCGAGGACCGATTCGGGACTCGCATTGTCGAGCCTGGCTTCCGGACGCAGCATGATCCGGTGCGAAAGCACGTATGGTGCCAGCGTCTTCACATCATCTGGCAGAACGTAATCCCTCTCGTGCAAGAAGGCATAGGCTTTAACGGCATTCATGAACGACAGCGTCGCACGGGGACTTGCGCCCAGCATAACGGAAGGGTGCTCGCGCGTCGACCGGGTGATATTCAGTAAGTAATCGGCGACCGGGTCACCGATGAATACCTCGCGAATCTCGCGTTGAATAGCCGATATGGTATCCATATGTGTCACCGGCTGAATCTTGTCCGCCAGTTGTCCGTCGCGTGAACGGTACATCAGCTGCTTCTCCGTAGCCGCATCAGGGTAACCCAGGCTCAGCTTCAGCATAAACCGGTCCAGCTGCGCTTCCGGGAGCATGTAGGTGCCTTCAAAATCGATCGGGTTCTGGGTCGCGCATAGCATGAAGGGATGCGGAAGTTCGTGGGTAGCCCCATCCACCGTTACGCTGCGCTCCTCCATGACCTCAAGCAGGGCCGATTGCGTCTTGGTTGTCGCCCGGTTGATTTCATCCGCCAGCAAAATGTTGGTCATGACCGGACCCGGTCGGAAGTAAAACATTTCATCTCGAGGGTGGAATACGGACACGCCCGTTATGTCACTCGGGAGAATATCCGGGTTACACTGAATCCGGCGATAGTCTCCCTGCATGGATTTTGCTAATGCTTTGATCAGTTGGGTCTTTCCTGTGCCGGGCACATCCTCGATCAGTACATGTCCGCCAGCGAGCAGCGCCGTAAGGAGCAATTGGATCTCAAATTCTTTGCCTAGCAGGCACGACTCCAGATTGGTTCGCACCGAGGTAATGATTTTCATGGATTCTTGGCTTACGGGCATGTATGACTAACCTCCTGTAAGGGAATAAATACTTATTTTAGTACTATTGTACATGATCGAGGTCCCGGAGTACATTCGATGAGATATTTTGGGTATTCACCTTTTTATTGCCGCTCTAAACAGAAAAAGACCCGGCATCATGCCAGGGTCCTTTTCTTCTTGATGATGATGGTTTTATCCCTTCGGACGAACAAACAGAGCAGCCAGGAAAGAGAAAATGATCGCCGAGGATATCCCTGCACTGGTGACTTCGAATATCCCCGTCACAACCCCGATCCAGCCGTCCCTCCCCAGCTCCGTCAAGGCGCCATGCACAAGCGAATTACCAAAGCTGGTGATCGGCACGGAGGCTCCCGCTCCCGCGAATTTGACAAGCGGCTCATACAATCCGAACCCGTCGGCGATGGCTCCGGCGACTACTAACGTACTCATTGTATGTGCCGGTGTCAGTTTAATAACGTCCATCATAATTTGCCCAATGACGCAAATCAGACCGCCAATAATAAATGCCCATAGAAACTGCATTGTGTTATCCTCCCATCTCTAAGGCTACAGCGTGAGCGATGCACGGTATGCTCTCACCCTGCTGGTAAGAAAGAGGCGACAGCAAAGCCCCGGTAGCAACGACCAGCACCTTTTTCAATTCGCCTTTACGCATCCGTTTTAAAATATGGCCATAAGTAACAACAGCCGAGCAGCCACAGCCGCTGCCCCCTGCATTGACGTATTTTTGTGTTTCCAAGTCGTAGATCATTAAGCCGCAGTCTGCAAACACCGTACCGTCCATGATGACATCATTTTGTTGCAAAAGATCCTTCGCGATTGGAAGCCCCACGGAGGCCAGGTCACCGGTCACGATCAGATCATAATCCTTCGCTTGCCGGCCTGTGTCTTTAAAATGCTTTGTTATCGTATCGGCTGCCGCCGGAGCCATCGCCGCCCCCATATTGAACGGATCCTTGATGCCCAGATCCACCACCTTGCCGATGGTGGCATACGTGACAGCAGGACCGTCTCCCTTGTCCGAAATGACGGAGCAGCCTGCTCCCGTTATTGTATATTGCGCATACGGCGGCTTCTGCGATCCGTACTCCGTCGGATAACGAAACTGCTTCTCAACCGTACAGTTGTGGCTTGCCGTACCGGCCATGACATACTTGGCCCCTCCTGAATCCACGAGCATGGAGGCCACCGCGAGGCTCTCCATTGATGTAGAGCAAGCACCGAATACGCCGATGTAAGGCACACCCAATTGTCTTGCAGCAAACGAACTGCTGATGATCTGGTTCATCAAGTCCCCGCCCACAAAAAACTGCAGCTCGTCTTCCTTGATGCCCGCCTTCTCAACCGCTTTTCTTGAAGCATCCTCCAGCAGTTTCCGTTCCGCCTTTTCCCATGTTTTTTCGTTAATCTCAATATTGTCGTAGATATAGTCGAAATCATCGGCGAGTGGCCCTTCGCCTTCCTCAGGTCCCACAATCGTCCCCGTGCCGATAATGACGGGTTTGTTCTCGAACTGCCAGGTTTGGCCGATCACCTTCATCTCTCGTTACCTCCCCTCAATGCCAAAAATAGCGTAAATGATACCGATAATAAACGCAGCCACGGTACCAAATACAATGACAGATCCCGCCAGCTTAAACATACTGGCCCCGACCCCAAGAACCAAACCCTCCGCGCGGTGCTCGAGCGCAGCGGAGCACATGGAATTCGCAAACCCCGTGACCGGCACGGCGCTGCCTGCTCCCGCCCATTGCGCAATTTTGTCATACACGCCGAAGGAGGTCAGAATGACGGAGAGTATAATCAGCACGGCGACTGTCGGGTTGCTCGCTTCGGTGGTGCTCATATCGAATACGGTCATAAAAAACTGCTGAATGCATTGGCCGATCACACAGATGAGACCTCCAATCAAAAAAGCGCGCAGACAATTTTTAAGTACGGCGCGAGGAGGTTCATGCTTTTTGGCAATCGCCTGATATTCTGCCGAGCTCATTGTGGTGATATCAGACTTAGGCTTTTGGTTAGAGCCTGACATTTCAATACACCTCCGCTTTCATTTAAGTATGGAATCCTTTAAAAACGCTAAAGAGCCATTATGGATATCACTCGATATCATTATGCTTTGAATGAACTCCCTTTATGTTTGGAAAATCATCCTTCTCACTTGGCAACCACGGCTTGTCCTAACATATTAAGTGGCCCCAACACGAAAATCAGCCTCCAGGAATCCCTGAAAGCTGAAGTAAGACTCGCCTGCCATCGTTGCTGGAGCCGGTCATTATATAAGAATGTATTTCAGCAAAATGACGAGGAGGATGAACAGGACCATAATGAGCAGAAGTTCTCTGACTTCGGCATGATAGACGTTTAGCTCAATCCCATGGTGCTTCATACTCTGCCCCTTCCCTCGGACGACAAAAATTCCACTTCGTTTCTATATCGTATTCCTATCCCGGATGCAGGGTGCTTGTTTCATTTATTTTAAAATGACGTGCTCCTAAGCGGCACGGGTTTTGTAGACTTTTCAGATGTATAGGGGCATACTAGAAAAGAAAGCACTCTTACATACCTTTTCTAAAGGAGCGAATTCGTAATGAATGAATCAACACTGGAATTATTTCGTACTTTGACTGAATTCCCGGCTGCACCGGGCTTTGAGAGGGAGCTTCGTTCCTGGTTGAAGAATGCCCTTTCGCCATATACAGATGAGTTCGTGCAGGATCGGCTGGGCAGTCTGTTTGCCGTTCTTCGCGGTAACGATGAAGGTCCAAAAGTCATGGTGGCCGGTCACATGGATGAAGTCGGGTTCATGGTAACCGGCATAACCGAAGCGGGGATGGTCCGTTTCCAGCCGCTTGGCGGTTGGTGGAGCCAAGCCGTGCTTGCTCAGCGCCTGCAAATCATCACCGACAACGGTCCTGTCGTTGGAGTTGTAGGCTCCATCCCGACGCACCTGCTGGATGAAGCGCAGCGCAGCAAGCCGGTCGACATCAAGACCATGTATATCGATATCGGCGCCGATAACAAGGCGGAAGCGGAGTCGTTCGGCATTCGTCCCGGATTGCAAGTAGTTCCGATCTGTGAATTCACGCCGCTCGCTAATCCAAAAAAAATCATGGCTAAAGCGTGGGATAACCGTTATGGCGTTGGTCTCGCGATCGAGCTTGTCCAGGCGCTCCATGGCGAGAAGCTGCCTAACACCGTTTACGCCGGCGCAACCGTCCAAGAAGAGCTCGGACTGCGCGGAGCACGGACTTCAGCCAATCTGATTCAGCCGGATATTTTCTTCGGACTGGATGCCAGCGCGGCGAACGACATGATGGGTGACAAGAGCCAGTTCGGCCAATTGGGTCAAGGCGCACTGCTTCGCATCTTCGATCCGACAATGCTGACTCACCGCGGCATGGTAGAGTACGTTCAGGATACGGCGGAGACCAACAAAATCAAATACCAATACTTCGTCTCGCCGGGCGGCACGGACGCAGGCCAAGTGCATCTTAGCGGCATCGGCGTTCCGTCCACCATCATCGGCATATGCTCCCGCT
Source organism: Paenibacillus sp. QJM3NY_38 (assembly GCF_056173265.1). Lineage (NCBI taxonomy): Bacteria > Bacillati > Bacillota > Bacilli > Caryophanales > Paenibacillaceae > Paenibacillus > Paenibacillus sp. QJM3NY_38. The sequence goes on along the minus strand of NZ_CM149665.1, from coordinate 2,016,823 downwards.
ATATTCATACATCTTCGTCCATCATCCACACGGACGACTACGAAGCAGCTAAAGAACTTCTGATTAAGCTTGTGAAAGGTTTGGATCGTACGACACTACAGACGATTCTGGACCGCTCGTAAGCTAAATGAAAAAGGGCATCCTGCAGGTCTTGAATAGACCACGGGATACCCTTTTTCTCATTTTCCCTTCCTCTAAGAAGATAGCGTCTCCTTATGCCTGCCAAAGCGAAACGATATGAGCATCGTTACATAAACGATGACAACCAGCGCCGTATTCAATACGAATATCATCCGAAATCCGGTAAGCCCCCCTGCCCCTTGGGCTGGAAGCGCCAGCATGGCACCTCCCGCCGCCGTGCCAAACATCATCCCCAGATTTCGCGACAGTGCCAAAATGCTGCTGATCAGGCCGAGGTCCGTTTTGGATGTCCTGCCCATCACCAGAGAATTGTTTGGAGGCGTAATGATGCCCATGGAACCTCCGAGCAGGACGATAAGCAGAATCAGAAAAAAGATCGGATATGCCGGCGATACAAAACCGAGCACGATTAACGCTGCTGTCATGAGCAGCAGCCCGGCTGACAATAACGGGAATGTCCCCAGCTTGTCCGACAGGCTCCCGCTCAGAGGCGAGAATATGATCAGTGACAACGGATATCCCATCATGATCAGGCCTGCCGTGGCAGGTTCAACGCCCAGCTCGCTCAGCAGAAATACAGGCAGCACAAGCTGAGCCGAGAAAGCCGCCATGTAGGTTATGATGGTGACGATGATTCCCACGCTAACGCCTGCATCCCGGAACAGATCCAGCTTCATAAACGGGAGTTTCCCTTCCCCTGCTCGTTTCCACCGCGACGATAGGCACCACCCGATGAACGCGACAGCTCCCGCACCGAACACAATGAACAGCACCAAAACCTGCCATGAACTCCAGCCCCACTGAGCCCCCAAATTCACGGCCGTAACCAGTCCGGTTAGAGATATCGCAAAAAAGGCAGCCCCCGGCACATCCAACCGGCTTACGACTTTTTCCGGTTCGTCCTTGGGAATAAAGCGCTGGGCGAACAACCATGCAATCAAGGATATGGCCGTCAGCAGCCAGAAATTGCTCCGCCACGAAAACCACTGAATCAGTATTCCGCCAAGGCTCGGTCCGACCATCGAGCCTGCGGCAACAAACGTGCTGATGAGCCCAAGCGCTTTTCCGCGCTGCTCCTTCGGAAATACGGAGACGATCAGCGCCATATTGGTAGCTTGATACATGGCCGCTCCTATGCCTTGCAGAATCCGAGAAGAGATCAGTCCGTTTAATGAAGGTGACAAGGCGCAGCAGAGCGCCCCGGCCATAAACACAAAATAGCCGATATTGTGGACTTTCCGCCGGCCCAGCATATCCCCCAGCTTTCCCATGACCGGAAGCAATATGGAGATGACAAGCAAATAAGCGGTGACGATCCACTGGGCCGTAGGGATGGTGGAATCGAACGTTCTGGCGATATCAACAAGCGCAATGTTGAACATGCCGGCTGACAAGTTGGACAGAAATGCCCCTAAACAAATGGTATATTGGACGATCATCCTTGATCTGTTATTCATGCAGGACTCACCAGCTTTATTCATGAATTTCTGTGCCGCTCATAGAAAAAGCTCCCGCATGCGGAGAGCTTCCCAATGGGTTGAACCACGTTCTGACAAGCTAGCCGATAGCCGGCTGGGCGGTCGATATCGATCGCAGCGGTTCCTCAGGCATTTGATCCATCCAAATATCGATAAGCTCCGCCACTTCACTAACTTTCCCGAAATAGCCTTCAATATTCTGAAGGGTCATGTCATGCGCCGCTGAAGAATACGATGCGCAAGCGTCCGCTGCAAGCACGATATGATAATCTAGCATAAAACCGTCCCTTGCCGTCGATTCCACGCACACATTAGTGCTGACTCCCGTCATGATGAGGGTCTCGATCTTCAGCGTCTTTAATACCGAATCCAGCCTAGTATTTACAAAAGCGCTGTATCGGTGTTTATTGACAATGATATCATTCTCCTCCGGCAATACCTCGTAAAATTCCGCGCCCCAGCTCCCCCTTCGGCATACGTTCGCCGATCGTCCCGAGGACCTGGTGGTCCAAGCGTCGGAGTCCGTCGCTTTCTCATGAAGCGTCTGAATGAAAATGATGGGCACCTTCAGCTCCCTGGCCCTCTGAAGCAGCTTATGGAGCTGCGGCACCATCTCCGCTACCCCGTTAACATCGCAGCCCGCTTGAGACAGTGCTCCCTCTGGATGACAATAATCATTTTGCACATCGACCACAATAATCGCCGTTTTGCTGCCTAGCATCAGCTGATTTAAAGATTTCATCGTGACTCTCTCCCTTTCAGGTCGTGGATTTAAGACATCATGCACCTGCCGATCACTTCTTGGAATTGTTTACAAACTGCATATCTACCAGCGCATCATAGGTATAGTCCCCTTTAAATATCCCCGTCTCGATCATGACATCCATATCGTGCTTCAACGCCTCTTCCGAAATCATCCCGTCCAAGCTCCAGAGATTGTCGGCATAGGCCCGGTCCAAGGCAGCTTGGATCGCATCATCGGACAACGTCGGGAATTCGGCTATCAGATTTTTCTTGGCTAGTTCCTTATCCGTTTGCACAACTGTAAGCGCTTCGATCATGGCATCCGTGAAACTTTGAACGGCTTCCGGGTCCTTCTCGATGGTTGACTTCTTCACGCTGAGAACCGAGTACGAGAAATCCCCCAGGTCATGAAACTTGTAAAACGGCTCTTCCCATACATTCTTCGATATCCCGTCACTGATCTGCGGCTCGGCTCCGTTCGCAATGTCGGCCGCGCCCTGTTGGACCATCGTCACCACCGTGGAGCCGTCTGCCGGTTCCAGCAGCTGCACATCCTTCTCCGGATCGAGTCCGAGCTGAATCAGGAGATAGCGGGTTAGAAGGTTGGGCGTACCGCCGTGGCGACCGGCGTTAATCTTTTTCCCTTGTAAAAATGCCTTCAGGTCTTCGGGGGAATTGCTCGCAGGTGCGGCGCCTTTCTTGGCCATTAAATACACGTTCGCCCGGTTGACAACATTCACGACCGAAATGATCGGATCGGAATTGTTGTTGTTAGCCAAGGCATTGGACTCCGTCCCGCCGATGACGCCCCAGGCATCCCCGCTGACCACGGCGGTTACGTGCGCTCCTCCGGCCGCTTGGATGACCTCAACGTCGAGCCCTCTTTTCTCAAAGAAGCCTTCCCGCTGCGCGACGTACAGCGGCAGATATCCCGTGGAGTGAAGCGGCTCGGCGATCACGATTTTCTTCAACTTCCCGTCACCGGAAGCGGACGCGGTGCTGTTATCGTTTTTTTCATTGCCGCAGGCTCCAAGCAGACCGGTGACCATGAGCAGTGCGAACAGCAGTGAACGTTTCTTCATGTTTTGGTTCATATGAATTCCCCTTTTAATAGAAATAATGAGTTCGGTTATTCTGTCTATTGTTTGGTCAATCCCTTGGATAACCACTTCTCCAGCACCACCACGCCCCAGTACATCACCATGGACAGCAGCGACAGGACGACGACACCTACCCACACGAGGTTGATATCCAGTATCGTTCCCGCATACATAATCATCCGGCCGACGCCCTGGCTTGAAGCGATGAACTCGCCCACGATGGCACCTGCCAGCGCAAGGGCAATATTAATCCGCAAGCTGCTGATGATCCAGGGCATGGACCATGGTATGACAACCTTGGTAAAAACCTGATGCCGCTTGGCACCCAAGGAATACATCAGCTTCTCCATATCCGGATCCACACTCTTCACGCCGCTGTATGCGGAAAGCGCCGAAACAACAACCGTCATAGAGAAAGCCAGCGCCACCTTGGAAAAAAATCCGATTCCCAGCAGTATGACGAGTACAGGTGCTAGTGCGAGCTTGGGCATCGCATTTAAAATGATCAGATACGGCTCGCTGATGCCGGCATACGATCTTGACCACCAGAACGACAGTCCGAGCAGTGCGCCGAGAAAGGTTCCGAACACAAAACCGAGAATCGTCGAGCCGGATGTATACGTAATGTCCCGGAGAAGGGTTCCCTCGGTCATCTGGGTCCAGGTCGTGCGAAGAATCGCACTGGGGCTGCTCCAATAGTAAGAATCCAGCAGGCCGATCCGGGTGAACACCTCCCATACCAGAAAAACAAGTACAGCCACAGCGGCCCGCCCCCAAACGATTCGCCGGCTTCTGCGTCGCTCCAGCGCCTCTTCATCCAAGATGTACGGCATAACCTCCGGCCTTTTGGACGAACCCGCTGCAGGCTCCGCAGACGTCACGGCATGTACGATAAAAGCCTCTTTGCGTGCACTTTCCATTCCAGTTCCCTCCTCATTTTGTTCTTATCCCCTAAGAGATTTGTTCTTCATCTTGTCCAGCGGACAGCAAATCCATGAGATGATGCTTCAGGTCCATGAAGGCCGGAGACGTCATGTCTTCCGTTTTCCGGGGACGCTCCATCGTTACTGTAATTTTGGACTTGATCCGCCCGGGTCTGGACGAGAATACATAGATGTCATCCGATAAATAAATCGCTTCGTCAATGTCGTGGGTGACAAACAGCACCGTCTTGCCAAAATCCTCCCAGATCTGCAGCAGCCAATTCTGCATGGTCAGCCGAGTCTGGGCATCCAATGCGCCGAAGGGCTCGTCCAGCAAAATGATGTCCCTGTCGTAGAGCAGCGTCCGCAGCAGCGCGGCACGCTGTTTCATCCCTCCTGAAAGCTCCTTCGGATAATGCTTGTCAAAACCCTTCAGACCGTATTTTTCCATCAGGGGCAGCGCCCTCCCCACGGCTTCGTTGTAGGGTACGCCACGGACCTCCATACCCAGAATGATGTTGTCGAGGATGGTGCGCCAAGGCAGAAGCATGTCCTTTTGCAGCATATAGCCAACATAACCGGTTGTCCCGACGATATCCTTTCCGTCAGCCGTCACTTTGCCCGTAGAGGGCGGCATCAAACCGGCAATAATGTTAAACAACGTTGACTTGCCGCAGCCGCTGGGACCGATAATGCTGACAAAACGTCCCTCCTCAATCGCCAGACTCGTCTCCCGCATAGCTGCAATTTCTTCCCCGTTTCGGCGAAACCATTTGCTGACACCCGAAATTTCAATTTTGTGAGTCATGCCCCTTCCTCCCTCTCCTTTGAGTTTCATATTTTTTCAGAAACAACAGACATTTATTTTCAAAAGCGGATGTAACAAAAAATCGCCAGTCCAGCCCCAAGCCGCACACATGTATGTGCCTTGGTACCAAACTGACGATCGGCCCGCTCTCTACAAGAGTTCCGGCATGTCGTTCAGATATGCTTCGACCTCCTTCTCCAAGAATACGATGGTACCGGAAAACTCGGTCTCTGCATCATAGTCTTTAAGAATGGAGATGATTTTAAATTGAAACTGCTGTTCCAGGGAAGCTTTAATCTCCTGCTTGAACACCTGGAATAAAAGGTGGTCCAACTGCCGGGTAGAGAGGGGGTAATTCTCATCCAGCAGTTTGAGGACGGGGACTCTACTATTTCTCGATACAATGATGATTTTATTGCCAACGAAATCGACTTTTTGCTGCTTTACACCCACGTTAAATATTTTCTTATTTATCGCGTTGTAAACCCTCAAAAGATCCTGTTTGAGTTCGCCTGCTGTCATCATGGTTCAACATCCCTTTGTGTAAATTAATATTACATTGACCGGGGTAGGTATAGGGTGTTTATCGAGTTTTTTCTGTCCTTGGGTATAATTATAGGCGAATTTGGGTAGTTGTCAATACATATGCGTTAAAAAATATAACAAATATAGAATTTGTGTTATTTTATATAACATAGATATAACACATATTTAAATGTTGATTCGTTTGCTTCTGTCCAATGACGCTATATAAAGAGCAGTCCTGAGCAATCGTCGTGCCTGCCCCTTTCTGTCTCCGTGTTCTATCTCCCGTTAAAAATCCGTTCCAGGAACAAGACGCCCTCCCTCTTCTGGTACTCATTGACTTCATGGCCAGAGAACGGATAGTCTCTTATTTCTTTTGCCGCTTTCATTCGGTTGTATGCAGCATATATGGTTTCGGGCATGCAGACCGTATCCTTCCAACCAACGGATACCATGACCGGCACCTGGATTCGCGGCGCAAGATTCAGCATGTCGAAATACGAGAGATGCTCCAGGATTTGATTCAATTGCTCCGGGTAGCGCTTTATGTATTGGGCGATTTCGTTCAGCGAGCTAGCCGAATGAAGAATCCCGTAGTCCATCCTGCACATGTTAGGAATGTCGGCCACAATGGCCGCAACCTTCGGATTCAGAGCCCCTGCAAGCAAAGCCAGTCCGCCGCCCTGACTGCCGCCTACCACGGCAATTTTGTTCGGATCCACTCCAGGCTGCTCCGATGCCGCATCCACTGCCCTCACAGCATCCATTACAACTGCCATGTAATAGGAGCGACGAATATCCGTAATCCCCTGCGTCACCCAGCCCTTAACCACGCCGCTGTCCAATGGAAGCAGATTCCCCGTCTCTCCGGCCTGTCCCCTTACGTCCACGGCAAACACCGCATAACCGAGCATCAGCCAATGGGCATACCGTTCCGGAAATCCACGGTCTCCGGAATAACCCGGGAAGGTTACGATACACGCCCGAGGCTTCTCGTCCGTAGAAGATTTAGCGGGAGTTATATACCAAGCATGGATGGGCGTATCATCATAACCATGATAAGTGACCTTGGATACTTCCATGTAGGGATATGGCGTCGTTTCCGGTTGACTAACCATGTGGAGCGGCTTATTACCGTACGACTTCAATGCTTCCTCCCAAAATCGATTCAAAACCTGCTCGTCGATCGTGGGCTCCGGATACAAGTTACCAAGCTCTTTCTTCCGCTGTTCAATGGTATTCATTCTGAGTTTTAATCTCCTTTTCGCGAGTAAAGTGGAAGTTCATATGACATGGTTATTTCGGCAAAACATATGTAATCCCCTTCGAGACGGTAGGAATTCATGCCGGTTTATTACGAATCCTTCTCACAATAACAAATCGACAGTGGCTCCTATCGCTATCTTTCTTAAAAAAAAAATAAAAAGCGATCATAGATTTATAGAGTGGAACATATCATAATAGAAACTATGAAACCAATGGGTTGATATAAACGAAGGCCCGCCTCTAGCAAAACGACATCTAATAGCGAATGGAGACGATGAATATGCTGCAAGGTTTAACAAGCGCAGGACTCGGAAAACTTGAAAGCGATTTACAGTTTATCGAACTCGCGGCCAAATACGAATTCCAATGCATCGATATCGATGCCAAAGGTCTTGTAGACCGCCTTGGCGTGGAGGCGGCAGCCGATATGCTGAAGTCCCGCCAACTGGAGATCGGGGCCATCGGCCTTCCCATAGAATGGAGAGGAACGGACGAGCAGTTTCTAAGCGGCCTCGAGAAACTCCCGGCAGCTGCGGCAGCCGCCAAGGCTCTCGGCTGCACACGGTGCTGTACATACATTCTTCCTTCCACCGATGCACCCGCTGCTCATTTCATGGCGCTGGGCACCACCAGACTGCGGGCATGTGCCAACATTTTGGGGGCATACGGAATTCGATTGGCCTTGGAGTTCGTAGGACCGCATCATCTGCGCACCCAATGGAAGAACCCGTTCATCTGGACGGTACAAGAAACTTTGGATTGGATTGATGCCATCGGGGAGCCGAATGTCGGGCTGCTGTATGATGCATATCACTGGTACACCAATGAGATGACGGTTGCGGATATCCGGCAACTGCGCCCCGAACAAATCGTTCATGTCCATATAAACGATGCCAAGAACATACCCGTGGGAGATGTGCTTGATAACGATCGGCTTTATCCGGGTGAAGGCGTAATTAATCTGCCTGGGTTCCTTCAGGCTCTGAATTATATCGGCTATGCAGGCCCGGTGACACAAGAAATATTGACGCCTTCCACGCCGACCGGAACCCCTGAAGAATTGGTTGCTAAATCACGGCGAGCCTTTGACAGCGTATTCGGTGCTGCCGGACTGTAGTAGAGGATCCAGGCCATATAACGGAATGATTCCTCTTGTTCAGGGCACACTGAAACGGTAGATTAAGTACCTTTTCGGGAGGTTTCAGGTATGAACGGATTTGAGAAAGAGGAACGGGATAAATTTACGGATCTATCCACCGTGGAGTCACAGCGGAACGATTTAACCGCGGAGGAATTCCCGGAGGGTCCTTACGGATCCAGCCTGCGGACCGAAACGCTTGGTAAAAGCAGTCCATGGAGAGCGGATCAAAGACCACCGAACTCCTTCGATTACGAAAACAGAGGTCTCCACAAAGAGATGAAGCGAGATTATCCTTCGGAAGACCAGATCTTGCAAACCGAGTTGGACGAGGATGAAGCCTGACCCGCTCATGTCGCTAAATCCCCCTCTTTATCCTTTAATAGGACAAGGAGGGGGATTTTTTGCCAAAAACAGCCGCTGCAAGAAAGCATACCGCCTCTTCAGCATACATAAAATGGCATGAGAAAACCTGATTCGACGCGCCTTGATGGAAGAGGTTCCGTCATGACGGCGGGTTAACATCAGCATCAGGTTTGCACTCAACATATCGTTCACTCTTGGCCGTTTGCCTAATTTCCAAATAAGGGAGGCGAGGTGGACACCTTGTAGGAGGGGATCTGAATGCCTAGCCTGAAGCGTAAAGATGACTTTGTCGTTTATGTGGTAACATTGTCCAATATGAAACGGTACATCTCGATTGAATTCATTGGGGGGACGTGCGGGTACATCATCGGTCAAAGGGGACTGCATTCCGACATCTTCGGTATGCTCGGCAGCATGGCGGCACCCATGGCTATCCGGGCCGTGCTCCAATGGCAGGCACCTAAACCGAAGCGAGCCTCTTCCCGGAAGAGGCTCGCACTTTTGTTCCTTCTACATTAACACGCTTTACAAGTTCTGCTGCAGCTTGCCATCTCCCCCTACGGCATCAGCGCCTGCCCTGGGATCAGCATCGGAACCAGCCGTCTCTTCTTCCAGCATTTCTTTGCTGCCTCTCCGGAACTCCTTGATCGTTGTTCCGAGCGCCCTTGCCAATCGGGGCAGCTTGGACGGGCCGAACAACAACAGACCGATCAGTACCAATACAGCTAGACCTGTAAATCCGATATTCAACGGCATGAATCCAGTCTCCTTTCGCCTCTTTTTTCACACTAGCCCATAGGCCTGTTCATAAAATTTGCCCCTGACGGAAATGACAAGGCTTGCCGATCCGCCGCTTTCCTTGGGAAGCGCGGTAAGCAAACTCGCGGCTGGCCCGTCCCCGCTCCGAAGCTCCAGCTTGAGGACATTGGAATAGTTTTTCATCCGGTAAGGAACATTCTGGGACGCGTAGGCGGCTGGCCGAATCCAAAGCGCGGTATCCGAGGTCCTGTTCAAGGTCACTGCGGCTTCCGCCTCCTGATAATCCGGGTGATTGTCGATGGCCGCAGCCGTAAACAAGGCATATTTGCTCTGGAATGCTTTCTCCCCCAGGAACATCCCTTTGGAGAAATCATCGCTTCCCGTTCCGCCGGGAAGCGGAAGGGGCGTCCAGGACCGGTAATCCCATGAAGCCTCCTGAACAGCGTAGCGGAAGAGCGCCTCTACATCGAAGGAGCGTGCCGTCGAAGGCTGCATCGCACCCGCCTTCGTCAGCCGATGTTCAATGACTCCGTTATTATTTCGGAGCTCCACCTGAAAATGGTATTCCCTAAGATGGATATGCCCGAGCCTCCGCATTCCCGGAACGATCCATGCACCCTGGCAGTGCTCCATTTCCTGAAACTCCGTTTTTGAGCGATTGTATGGAAATTCACAGTTAATGAGCCGGGGGAGAACCGTGTATGGGCTTGCCCTTACCGGTCCGCTTTCCGCCCGGCAATTGATGAAAGTCGGCCTGATGACCCGATCCAGCACGATGGAAGCACTTTCCCGCGTCTGGATGGAGCAGTTCACGAATCTCGGATGGTTGATCCGGTAAGGAACACCGCTTCCGATGAAGCCGTCAATTTTAATCGGTGTGCTGTCCGGTTCGATCCGGCTCTCCCAGCCTGGGGCGAACCCGTTGGAATGATGATCCGTACCGGAAAAAAAGGAGTCGGACACAAGCAAATGCGATAATCCGAACTGTCCCTCGGTCCGGGCATCGTCAACGGGAGGGGTAAAGCCTGCGGCATCCGGCGGATTGCCTTCGTCACCGCCCAGAACGGCGAGCCCGATTTTGCCCTGAAACAGGCAATCTTTAATGGTGGCATATTCAATGGAGCCGTATTCCGCGGTTGCCGATAACCGCCCCGATGCATCCAGAAACACCCCCGCTTTCTGCCAGTAGCCGACAACAGAGACGCGATCCAGCTTCACATGAGTAGCATTATCAATCCACAGCCCAACATCGAACATGGCATGTTCATCCGTATGCTGGGTCGTAATATTCCCTAGCGCGTCGCGAATCTTGAAGTGGGACAGGATCTTGAGGTCGGACAGCTGGGTACCGTCTGCATCGGCATCCAGCTTCACGGCGCAGGTAAAGTCCCGAAAATCGTTCCGGTTGCTGGAATACGTCCGGGAACCGTTTCCCGTAAACATAAGGACGGTGCCGTTCTCCATATCCAGGATGCTATCCGGGACTTCATTGCGCCTTTGGCCAAAAGCATACCACGAGGAAGCACCGCTTCCGCGGACAAACGTATTACGGGGGATGATCAGCGTATCGGTCAATCGAAAAACCCCCGGCGGGAAAAACAAACTCTTTCCTCTGGCTGCTTCCAGAGCCGAACGAACCGCTTCCGTATCGTCGGACATTCCGTCGCCTACTGCACCAAACCATGCAGCGTTAACGCTTCCGTCATGCAGTCGCTTAAAGCGGGCTCCGGCAGCGGATGCAACAATCGTTCCGGTATTATCGGGAGAAGTGTTATCTGCAGGATCATATATGAAATGCCCCTCCTGTCCCGGGTCCGTAACGAAATAAATCAAATCCTCTCTCGGCTCCTCCATACCCCGGAGTTCAGCCAAGGTAACGGCAATGATATAACTCATGTTCATTAACAATGGTGGTTTGATTTTGTCATCGTCTCCATAAACGGCATCGGTTACAGCCGGAGCGCCTTGACCAAAAGCCGTTCTCGCCAATGGACCTTTCAGAAAATGCTCAGCTGCCAATGCCGCCCCCGCAAATCCGAGGGCGGACAGCATACTGCGCCTGCTCATTGGACGCTCCATCAGCGGCTGCTGCGCACGTTCACCTTGGACGTCATCACTTTCATGCCGACTGCTCATCATCGATCCCCCCATCATTCATCTTCTTAAACCTTGACGGTTTGCAGCCAAACCTCCATCGCCTTTTTAGCCTCGAGTGTGATAACGCCGCCGGATCTCACTGTCGATCCCATGGGCACGCCTTGAAGAGCGGCCAGCATTTTCGCCGAGGAGGGGTAACCGAATCGGAGCAGCGCGTCGAGATATACAAGCTCCCGGTGAAGCTTCTCCGCATGGGCCGATCCTTGCGAAGCCGCCCTCCAGAAGTCTAAAACAGAGCCTGCTCCGGCAGCCGAAACGATGGCCATGATTCCCTTAGCTCCTTGACGAATGGCTTCCAGCATGAACGGGGTGTTCGCCTGGTAAACAATCGTACCTTGAGCCGCCTCGATCTTACCCATTATGCCTTCCATCGTACAGGTTGTGTCCTTGATCCCGATCACGCTGCCAGTATCCGTTAACCTGGAATAGACCCAGGGTTCTATTGCATAGGGCTCCACCAAGGGCCACTCATAGAGTATGACCGGACATTCCGCTATATCGGCCAGCCCCGCGAAGTGATCCGCGAGCTTGCCTTGGTCGACCCCCATGCCGGCCGAGGGGACAAGAACGACGCCCGCAAGCCCCGTATCCATCACTTGCTTCAGCTCTTCCTGCTGCAGCTTCGGAGCCTCAAGATTGCCCGTAGCCACAACCGGTGTGTTCCCCGCCAGCTTCACAGCCCTTCTCATCAGCTCCAACCGTTCCGTTAAAGTCAGCCATTTCATTTCGCTGCTGCCGCATACGGCAAACAAGCCTTGGGGCCGGAAGGACAGCTGCCACTCCACGTAGCGTTCATAAGCCTCCCAATCGATGCTTCCGTCCTCGTGAAACGGGGTTAGCAGTAGGGAAAAGACGCCCTCGAACTTCTTGGTTAACTCCGCTTTTTTGGTCAAAGCCCATACCCTCCTATCCATATACGAGAGATCGAAAATTCCGAATGTTGTGGAACGTAATCAAGTTCCCATTATGCGCATCCTTGGCTCTGGCATCGCCCGATCGGCTGGCAATGAGCAGATCTTCCCCGTCGATGGCCATGCTGGCATAATGCCGCGACTGCTTCGGCGAGGCTCCGATCGACACGATAGCCGCAAAACACCAGTCGATGCAATTCGTTGAGTAATGGAGCTGAAGACGGTGCCGCTCGTTGTTCGGCAGATCGAAGCGCTCCGCCGGCAGGCGCTCCTTGCGCGTCATGCTGTCTGTGGACTGCGAGCTGAGCAGCCAATACAACCTGCTCACCTCGTCAAATAACAGATGAAACTTCATTTGCCCTCCCGGGCACGGGACAAACACTGCTCGTTTGCCGGAAGGCGTCGTCTCCAGCATCGTTGTCATTGTGCCGTCGTCGTTCTCCACTACTTTGGCGATGGAGGCAAAACCGGTACCTCCCGTATGAGCTCTCGCCCACAGATGAAACGTCCTGCCCTCGGGATCATACCAGTAATGGTCAGGATCGGTGAATTGAACGACGTTCGTTTCCAGCCAGCCGACGGGCGGGCAATTCAACTGACCCTTGAGGTAATCCGAATTTTCGGTGAAAAAGGGGACGCCAAAATAATCGAGACGATCCGACGGAAAGGCATCGACGGCTGTTAAGCGGGAAGCGTAAGTCCAGCTGACCGGCTCCAGCAGGTCAGCGTCTTCCCGTGCCCGCATGAGGACCGGCTGGATTTCGCTAACCGGCCACACCGTCATGTCATGCTGCCGAATATCCTCCATAACCAGGTATACATTCCCCTTGGCATAATGGACATTGCAAGGAGCCTGGTGCCAATCCCCTTCATCGGTCAGCTGGACCGGCTCGGACCAGGTAAGCCCCCCGTTATCGGATCGGATGATCATCAGATTGACGCAGTGCCCTAGAATGTAAAGTGCTCCTCCGGCCAGAAAGGGGCGTGCATGCATAAAGGGGAAGTCATGCGTATGCTGCCAAGTACGCCCTTTGTCGTCCGACACAAACACTTTCCCTTGTGTAATAAACCCTTTGCGTGAACCTTTCGGCCCCGGAAGATCGGGGACTCCCTTTCCTCCGAGATCCATTGTTAATACGAGCCGTCCGCCTGGCAGATTAATAATGGCAGGTGAGTAACAATAAACGGACTGTGGATCCGGCGACTCAAATACGGTGACATAATCATCGGCACACGGCCTAATCATGTGCGCGGTTTCTTCCATGTTCATGCGGTTACCCTCCCGATTCGGTTGTTATATGGGGCAGTAGCTTAACGCACGCTGCCGCCACCTTTGATGTCAACTACGGATATAACGGTCATATGCCTGCTGTTTGATTTCGATCATTTCATCCAATCCCATTCGCTTTAAATCTTCTACGTATTTGTCCCATTCAGCTTCAATGCCGCCTTCCACAATCCATTTGGCTTCCATCTTTCGGACATACGTCATGATGTCGGTTGCCAGTACGCCAAGACGTTTGTTCTCTTCCGCCGTCATATACAAATTAGGGTATGTCCGATCCTCCGGAACGATATAAGGCTTATAAATTTCATAAAATCCGTTGCGCAGTTTATCGCTTTCGCTCTTCTCCAGCTTTTGCAGCCATTCGCTAGAGACCAGAAGCGGGAAGGCCGTCGAAGGCGTCGTGCTGCCAATCCAAGTGGAGATATCCATTCCGTCCTGAGGCGGCACGATTTCAATCTTGCCGTCCGACTTCTCCTTCAGATGGCTGCCGAAGGGACCATATTTAAACTGCATCGCCGATTTTGGATCGTTCAATGTGTCCACCAAACGCATCGTCGCTTCGGGGTACGGGTTGTTCTTCGTAATCGAGAAGAAGTTGAGAATGATCCGGTTGTCCTGCCTTCTCCACAGTTGGTGACCCTCCGGTCCTTTCAGCGGAGGCATCGCCACGTATTCATGAACTCTGTCCCCCAGCTCATACGTTCCGTTAAAAGAGGCGATCAAACCGACCTTCGGCGTCTCGTCCTTCGTCTTGGATAGCATCTGTTTGGCATCCTGGGTAAAGGATTCCTGATCCAACAGCCCTTCCTCGTATAAGCGGTTCAGGAACGCGATTGCCATCTTGTACTCGGGAATGGCCGGCTCGAACACCACCTTCTTATCCTTGACGGAGAAGCCGGTAAGCGCATCGGCAAGCCCAAACGCCCCAAACAGCTCATAGTACCCATTCGTCGTCGTGTTGTGGCGGAAGGTTGACGGGATTTCATCCGCTTCGCCGTTCCCGTTCGGATCTTGCTCTTTGAACGCCTTTAGCACTGCAATCAATTCATCCGGCGTTGTCGGCACTTCAAGGCCGAGTTTATCCAGCCACGTTTTATTCAACATAAATGTGTTCCGATATTGAAAATGGGCCTGATCTTCAAACCACGGGATGGAATATATGTGTCCGTCCGGCGCCGTAGCCATCCGCCGTACTTGCGGATTCTCATCCAAAATTTTCTTGATGTTCGGCGCGTATTTGTCGATCAAATCCTCCAGCGGAATCAGAACGCCCTCCGTTCCGTAATCCACCACATCCTGTGTCGTCAGCCCGTTGAAAAATGCGTCCGGGAATTCTCCGCTGGCCAGAATTAAATTTTTCTTCTCGGTCCAGCTCTCAGACGGGATCTGTTCCCACTCGACATCGATATTCGTTTTTTCCTCCAGGTCCTGCACCAGCACCATTTCGTTATAATCCTTGTGATAATGCTGTTTGACCACCGGAATCCGGATGCGGATCTCTTCATTGACGACCGGAAGTCCCGTTTCGTTGAAATTCGCTTCGGTGCTTGGAGCCTGTGCACCTTCCTTTGCTTCATTTCCGCTGCTGCAGCCCGCCAGAAGAAGAGCCGCCGCCACCGCGTATGCCGTAGACCTCGCCATCCATCGTTTCAAGATAACCACCCTTTCGTGATCTTTGGATTAGCCTTTCAAAGAACCAATCATGACACCTTTCACAAAATACTTCTGAACCATCGGATACAGGATGAGCACAGGAATGCTGGCTACGATGATGACCCCGTATTTGATGGATTCCGACAGGCTGTTGCTGGCACCGAGATCCAGGTTCATTAGTTCCTGCACCTCGTTCTGGATGAGTATGTTCCGCAGGACCAGCTGAAGCGGGTACTGAGCTTCATCCCTTAAATAGATCAGCGCGCTGAAGAACGAATTCCAATGGCTTACCCCGTAAAACAGGACTAGAACGGCCAGAATGGATTTTGATAATGGAAGCGCCACTTGCAGAAAAAACTTGAAATCCGAGCAGCCGTCCATGGCTGCCGCCTCCCGGAGTTCATCCGGAATGTTGTGTTGGAAGAAGGTACGGGTAATAATCAGATTCCAGACACTGACGGCCCCTGGTAATATCAAAGCCCACATGGAATTCATCAAGCCCAAAGATTTAACCAGCAGGTAGGTCGGAATAAGCCCTCCGCTGAAAAACATGGTGAACGTAATGAGAAACATGAACAGATTCCGGCCGTACATGTCTTTGCGGGACAGGGGATAAGCCCCCGTAACGGTTATGGCTACATTGACCGCAGTCCCGACCGTCATGTAAACGAGCGTATTTTTGTATCCGACCCATATCGTCTGGTTCTCCATTATCCTCTGATACCCCTCAAGGGTAAAATCGACAGGAAACAGCCATACCTTGCCCCCGCTTACGCTAATCGGATCACTTACAGATGCGATGATAATAAAATACAATGGATATAGGATCACAATGAGCAGCAGTGTAAGAAACGCATAGTTGAATAAATCGAACACTCTATCCGCCCTTGATCTGGAATGCATGCCGGAGCTCCTCCTTTCTACCAAAGACTCGTTTCGGTCTGTTTTTTGGCGATCCGGTTGACGGTGACGAGCAGGATAAAATTCACGATGGAATCGAACAAGCCTACCGCCGCCGAGAAGCTGTATTGGGTACCCAGCAGCCCTGTCTTATACACATAGGTCGATATCACTTCCGACGAGTCCAGATTCAAGGAGTTCTGCATCAAAAAGGTCTTCTCGAAACCGACCGTCATGATCGAACCCAGCTGCAGGATGAGTACAATGATGATTGTCGGCAGGATCGAGGGGATGTCGATGTAGCGTATTCGCTGCAGTTTGGTCGCCCCATCGATGATGGCGGCTTCATGAAGCCCCGGATCCACCCCTGCCAATGCAGCCAAATAGATGATCGCCCCCCAGCCTGCCCCCTGCCATACGCCAGAAAGAACATGCAGTGTCTTGAACCATTCGGGCGAGCCGAGAAAAAAGACAGGATCCCCTCCCAAACCAACGATAAGATGATTGATCAATCCGCTGCCCGGGGACAGAAAAATCGTCAGCATCCCCACAATGACAACCGTCGATACAAAGTGAGGCGCATAGGTTACGGTCTGGACAAACCGTTTAAAACGGTGACTGGACAGTTGGTTGAGCAGAAGCGCAAGCAGGATTGGTATCGGAAATCCTAGAGCCAACCCGTATAAACTCAAGCCCAGTGTATTTTTGATTAAAGTCCAGAACTGGAAGGAATTAAAAAAACGCTCGAAGTGTTCCAAACCGACCCAAGGACTTCCGATAATTCCCCTTGTCGCCAAAAAGTCTTTAAACGCGATCTGCACGCCGTACATCGGTATATATTGAAAAATCACGAAGTACGCAAGCGTAGGTAAAAACAATAGGTACAGCTGGTAATGCACCCTGATTTTTCGCAGAAACAGCTTCATCCGTCGTATCACCCCCTCTCTGTACACCAACATAAAGGGAACGGCGGGAGGTGTAAATTTACCGTTTATGTACAGGATAAACGGGATGTGACAACGGAGTTGACGGCTTCTGCCGCCGATTGACGAACGGCATTGATCAAATATGACCTGTATATGCAAGCGTTTACAATCACTTGTGCTTCATGGTACGGTAATCGCCGGGCGTCATGCCTTCCTGCTCCTTGAACTTTCTAATAAATCCGGAGACGCTTCCGTATCCGATTCGGTCCACCACTTCCTGCAGGTTCCCTTCCCCATGCTTTAACAGCTCCTTCGCCTTTTCCATGCGCAGCCGGTTCACGTAATGAGAAATGGTGAAGCCCGTCTGCTCCTTGAAATAACGGCTCAGATACGAGGCGGACATCCCCAGCTCATCCGCCAGATTTTGCACCGAGAACTGCGTGGATCCGAAATGCTCCCCGATATACAACTTCATTTTCTCCACAGGCTCTCTGTTTCCGCTCTCCTTGCGTTCGCTTAAAATTCGGCGGATATCCGCGGAGATGTCCTTTACCAGTTCGATCAGGTCATCCACGGTTTCAAATTCCGTCAGTTTCACCACATCCGGATATCTCTCAGCCAGCGCCTCTTCATCAAGTTCCATGTCCTCCAGAATAGCCAGGATCACGTTGATCAGATCAAAACAAATGCACTTGACCATAAATAACGGAAGCTGCTCTTTACGAATCCGGTCGATCAGCTGACGGAGAAACACTTCTATGCCGCTGGTGTCGCTTTGGTAGATGAACTGCTTCAGCCGGTTCCATTGGCTCTTCGAATAACCGTTCCGGTTCGTCTCGGCTTCAGAAACGGCTTCGCGGAAAAAAATCAGGCTTCCCTTCCCCTTAATCAGTCTGTAATTTAGCGCTCCGCAGGCTTCGATATAAGATTTGCCCAGCTCCTCCAGCTTTACGTAAGAGTTACCGACCCCGATGGTAACATCCATGCCGAGTGAACGGCTAAGGGTCTCATGGGTCATCTTCAGCAGCATCTCCATCGTTTCAACAACTTCGTCTGTTCCCATTACCAATACGAGCTGCTCGGCTTCGAGCCCCTCGATACCGAAAACCTCCGTGCCCTGAGGGAGGGCTTCACACCATCCGTCCGGCAGTCCCGCAACCGACAGGTGTCCGTGATTTTTCGGAAAAAGAAGCACCATGACGGTATAAAACACGCTCTCTAATCGGAGCCCTGCCAGCTCTCCTTTTCCGCGCAGATCATCTTTGCTTTTGTATTCGCCTTTAAGCAGGTTCAGGATCAGGTAATACTTGAGTGCTGGACGGCTTCTTTCAATCTTCCGGTTCAATTCATCGTTGTTCTCGGACATCACATCCAGCGCTGATCGAATCGATTCAATCTCGCCAAGCCTACTCCCCGGGGGAATGTTCACTTTACTGTCGGCAAGCCGCTTTAGCATCCGGATCGGCTTATAATTCATATGGGTGGCAAAGAAAATAAGAATGCTTCCCACCAGCACAAGCAGCAGCAACCCGTAAAATGTCCTGCTTTTGGCCTGCTCCACCTTTAGCATGACCGTATCCTTGTCCACCAGCGTGATATAGGTCCAGCCGAACTTGGCAGATTCATCCTGAAACACGAAATATTCACGCTCTTCAACATTCAGCGTGCCTTGACCCTCGCTGTTTGCTTGCAAACGTTCTAGCAGGATTTCGGTTTTGCCCGGATCCATGCTCTGGGAAGAGGTGATCAGCTCCCCCTTCTCGTCCAAAATGAGCGTGTTGCTCCATGCATCCTCAAACTTCTTTTTAATTAATTCCTTAAAACGGTTTTCGTTGATCAAATATATGACCGTACCGAACGAATCGGATGGATTCGGGCCGATCGGCATCACGTAGGTAATATAGCGTTCGCGGCCACCAACCGCTGTTCGTACATCTTCGGATTTCCGTACGTAGGGAATGGTCGCTTCGTTAATGTCCCGATAGAATTGCTCCGGCTCCCAGTTTTCGAAGGTGTAGATTTTGTCTGTGAATTCGGCTGCGTCGTACGTGCTGTAAGGTGAATATACTTTATGATGTCCATGGAAATATAACAGGAAATTGGAGATGAAGGTGTTGGCGCTGACATAATTTCGCAGCTGGGAGATGGTGTCAAGCTCGGTAAACGGATTTTTTGTCACCTGGTAGGGGGTGAGGCGGGTGTTGCCCGAAATATGGAAGGCGATGTTGTGAAGCTCGGTCATCTTGACATCCACATTCTCTTTCACCTGGGAGAGCAGATTCAAATTGCTCCGGGTTACTTCGTCTTCCAGCAGCTGAATGAAGTACTGGTATACAAAAAAACCGACCATCATGACCGGAAGCAGTAAGATGACCACATACGTAACGACGTATTTGTACAACAGTTTGGAATTGAACCGGCTTAAGCCCATTTGCATTCCCCCTTTTTTCATCTATAGGATTTATTTTCATTGTAAGTGAATTATCGCATATGTAAATGCTCCGGCGCTGTCCATAAAACGGCGATAATGATTGGAGCAGGTTTGAAATGATGCTCTCCGCGGAAGAAAACCGCTTGTCCATTACGCCTTAACAAAATGCACCTATCCTCTGCACAACTCGTGAAGAGCCAAGCTTTAGATAGATGCAACGAGCCATCATGGCTTATCCGTTCTTGAAAATATTTCAACACCGCTTCTTCCTACCGTTTCTGCTTGTAAAACTCATGATACAGCTTCATCAATGCCCGCTTCTCGATCCGTGACACATAGCTGCGCGATATGCCGAGTTCCTTGGCGATCTCACGCTGCGTCCGTTCTTCTCCGCCCGCTTCCAGCCCAAAACGACCAATAACGACTTCCTTCTCCCGGTCGTCCAATATATCGAGGTTCCGATAGATCTTACTCTTCTCAATCTTTAACTGCACGGCATCCACTATATCATCCGCTTCCGTCCCTAAAATGTCAATTAATGTAATTTCATTTCCTTCTTTGTCCGTTCCTATCGGATCATGGAGGGATACGTCCTTGCGGGTTTTCTTGAGTGAACGCAAATGCATCAGTATTTCATTTTCTATACAACGGGCAGCAAATGTCGCCAGCTTCGTACCTTTGTTCGGCCGAAAGCTTTCAATCGCCTTGATGAGTCCTATCGTCCCGATGGAAATCAAATCTTCCAAATCCTCGCCGGTGTTATCAAACTTTTTTACGATGTGTGCGACCAGCCGAAGATTATGCTCAATCAGTTTATTCCGCGACTGAGGATCGCCTTCGGCCATTCGCTGCAGATGTTTAGCTTCCTCTTCCTCGGTCAGAGGTTGGGGAAACGCGTTGTTTTTCACGTACGAAACGAGCAGGGTCAACTCTTTTATGAACAAAGCAATTGCGGTAAACAATCCAGGCACTTTGGGACACCTCCTGCGAAGTTACAATGCAACCGGCCCTTATCGCGCTCGGTCTCTCGGTCTTCTCATTGTATGTAGGCAACGGCCCAGAAGTGCCTGTACGCGGGAAAGTGATTCGTAAAAACGTTTGCCGATTCCTCAACCAAGCAGCAAACAACAGCGGAAAAGAGTCATCTCTTTCAATACATACCAATATATCATGTTATAAAAATAGTCCATAACGACCCATGAATTGCTTTTGCCGCCACGGGATGTTTCTAATTTAAATTCATGCTTTTATCTCAAATCAATCATTCAATATCCGGCATGTCCACATCAAAACGAGGGAAGTTGACTTTTGGCAAATATACAATTAAGAACCGGCAGAATGACCGACAAGATATTCATTATACCCATACAATATAACAGCCATAATTTTTATCTATATAATATATTGACATTAAATTGGTATGTAATTATATTGAATGTAAGCGTTTTATATAATAACCTTACAAAGTGATTCCCAACCCTGAAGAATGAAGGGAGCAGAGCTTACCATGTACACGTTGGACTATTTTTCTGTATTACATGATTTGAACCGCACGATCATCGAAGGCACCTCAGCTTACCCGAAGCTCGGACATATGTTTAGAAACATGCTGGACAATACGCTGAGTTCGACCATTCAACGACAGCACGACGGTACCACCTTTGTCATCACCGGCGATATTCCGGCCATGTGGCTGAGGGATTCGGCTGCCCAAATCCGCCCCTTCCTCGTTCCGGCGGGTGAAGACGACAAGCTGGCCGATTTGATCGAGGGGCTCGTTCGCAGGCAAACGGCATTCATCCTGCTTGATCCATACGCCAATGCATTCAATGATTCGCCTTCCGGTCAAGGCCATCAGAACGACCGTACCGCCATGAATCCATGGCTATGGGAGCGCAAATATGAGATCGATTCGTTATGTTATCCCCTCCAGCTAGCTTACCTGTTATGGAAACAAACCGGCAGGACCTCGCATCTGGATCAAACGTTCCATTCAGCCGCCAGGGTCATTCTGGACATCTGGCGAACCGAGCAGCATCATGAAACCGACTCGCCTTATTTCTTCGAACGCTTCGATTGTCCTCCAAGCGACACGCTGCCGCGCGGCGGCAAAGGTGCGGAGGTGGCTTACACGGGAATGACTTGGTCCGGCTTCCGCCCGAGCGACGACGCCTGCGCCTACGGATACCTCATACCGTCCAATATGTTCGCTGTCGTTGTGCTTGGTTATCTGGCGGAGATTTGCCGTGATGTCCTGCGCGATTCCGAATTGGAAGCGGAGGCGGAGAAACTAGCCGATGAGATCCGTCATGGCATCGAGTCGTACGGCGTGGTCGATCATCCCGAATACGGCAACATTTATGCCTATGAAACGGACGGGAAGGGAAACCATCTGCTGATGGATGATGCCAACGTTCCCAGCCTTTTGTCCATTCCGTATTTGGGCTATACAAGCGCTGATGACCCGATCTATCAGAATACCCGCAGATTCGTGCTGAGCCACGCCAATCCGTACTATTATCAGGGCACTGCCGCTGCGGGTGTTGGAAGCCCCCATACGCCTGATCGTTATATCTGGCCAATTGCGCTGGCGATTCAAGGCTTGACGACTACCGATCGGGAAGAGAAACTTCGACTGTTACGGCTGATGGCGGAGACCGATGCAGGCACCGGCATGATGCATGAAGGATTTCTGGTCGATGACCCAACCCGTTATACCCGCCCATGGTTTTCCTGGGCTAACATGATGTTTTGCGAGCTGATGATGGATTACTGCGGCCTTCGGGTCAAAGCAAATGGTATCGGAGGAGGTCGTCGGGATCACCATGGGAACCAATAGGAAGCTTCGCGGCTGGGTCATCGGATATTTGTTCATTTTACCGTCCATTATCGGCTTCAGCGTTTTTGTCGCCTACCCCCTGTTGTCGTCCATGTATTACGCCTTAACAGAATGGAGCGGGTACGATTCTCCCCGTTTTGTCGGCTTTGAGAACTTTAGATACCTGTTCACCGAGGATCCTGCTTTTTGGCCTTCGATCAGGGCGACGTTTTACTTCGTAATCCTGAGTGTTCCTTTATCGCTGATCCTAGGCTTGTTGTTGGCCATGATGCTGAACAAAAACTTAACCGGCATCAAATGGTTCCGGACGATCTTTTATCTGCCCGTCGTCGTTCCCTCAATCGCCACGCTTACGTTGTGGCAATTTATTTATGAGCCGCAATACGGTCTGGCAAATTCACTGCTAAGAGAGTTCGGTCTGCCGCCTGGCACTTGGTTAACCAGCGAAACGACAGCGCTTCCATCCATCGTGTTAATCGGTTTATGGCAGGTCGGATCCAGTGTCATCATTTTTCTGAGCGGTCTGCAGTCGGTGCCCCAGGAAATGTATGAAGCGGCGGAAGTCGACGGCGCCTCCCGGTGGCGGATGTCGCTAAACATTACGCTGCCCATGATCACTCCGATCCTGTTCCTGCAGCTTATCCTCGGCATCATAGGCGCATTCCAGGCGTTTAACCAGGTTCAGGTGCTGACCGGGGGCGGCCCGAACTTTTCCACCTCCCTGCTGAATTACAAAATCTATACCGACGCCTTCAATGGAAGAATGTTTGGCTATGCCATTGCGGAGGTGTGGGTGCTGTTCGTCATCATCATGATTTTTACCGTTATATCCTACCGGTACTCCAACCGGTTCGTTTATTACGAAAGCGATAAATAAGGGGGTAAGAAGTGATGCAAGCGGAAGTACGGCCCAAACAACGAGGAAATCTGAATGCAGCGGACATACGCGTTAAGCGAAGAGTACGGTTGAACTGGACAGACGCCTTTCGTTTTGTCTTATTGGCTATCGGCGCCATTGCGATGCTGTTTCCCCTCTTCTGGATGGTTACGATTGCGCTGAAGAGTAACAATGATGTGTTCAAGATTCCGCCCGAATGGTTTCCTCGGGAATTTCATTGGTCCAATTTTGTAACCGGTACGAAGGAAATCAACTTTTGGCAAACGTTTGGCAACTCCCTGTTTATCGCGATTACCTGCACGATCGGGCAGATTATAAGCTCGGTGCTGGTGGGCTACGGTCTCGCACGGCTGAAGTTCCCGGGACGTAAACTGTGGTTCTCGCTTTTTGTAGGGAGCCTCATGCTTCCCGGATTCGTTGGCATGATCCCGATGTTTAACCTGTACACCAGCATCGGATGGTACGATTCCTGGCTGCCGATCATCGTGCCCGCCTTTTTTGGAAACGCCACGTTCTCGTTCCTGTTTGTGCAGTATATCAGAACGATCTCCGTTTCATTTGACGAGGCTGCCAAAATCGACGGGGCATCTGACCTTTATGTGCTGCTCAAGGTGCTGGTGCCTATGTCCATGCCGGTCATCATGACCATGGTGATCTTTGCATTCCAAGGGGCGTGGAATCAATATTTGGAGCCCCTGCTCTATATTATCGATCCAAGCAAATGGACGTTGTCACTGGCGATGGCTACCTATACGGGCACCTATGCGACAGCCTGGAATCTGTTTATGGCCGCGGATTTAATTTATATTCTGCCGATGCTGCTGCTCTTCTTCTTTGGCCAGAAGTTTTTTATGCAGGGGCTGGGCTCCATGAATTCCGCGGGTTTAAAGTAAAACTTCCGACCGTATGGGAGGTGATGCCGATTCTTGCTTGACTGAAGTAAAAAACATGGGATGTTCAGTTCATTAAATTACCATTGGGGAGGTCTTTCAATGAGACAGGGTGTTAGAAGGTGGGCCAGCGGAATCATCGCTTTACTGCTATTTTCAAGTCTGCTGGCCGCTTGCGGCGGCAACAGCGGCGGAGGTTCCGGTACGGCGAGCCCCGGGAACACGCCATCCGGGGAAGATAACGCCGGGTCCAAGAAACCCGTCGAAGTCACGATGATTACCTGGGAGTCGGCGGCCATGAACGAAAAAATCATGGCCTCCATGAAAAAATTCGAAGAGGAAAACCCCGACATCAAAGTGAAACTCATCCCTACTCCATTGGACAATTACGGTGTCAAGATTAACGGAATGATCACGGCGAAGAAAGCGCCTGACATCTTCATGACCGGAAACGACATGCTGCTCGATAATGCCGGCAAAGGACTTCTCTATGACTGGACGGAGCTTGCAACACAGGACAAAGCGTTCATGGAGGGCTTTTACGACGGCGTGGTAGACAGCTGGTACTATGAAGGCAAGTTGGTCGGATTGCCTGGACTCTTGAACACCTACGGCATTTTTTACAATAAAAAATCATTCCAGGATGCAGGCCTCCCGGAACCGAAAATCGGCTGGACCTACGATGAATTCTTCACGGCGATGGAGAAACTTTCGAGCAATCAGGGCGGTGTGCAGCAATTCGGTTATTACGCCCCCCTTGACCCTTTCCACGTCTCTCTCTATTCGGTTTCCGCCGGCGGCGCTCCCTTCGCTGATGCCATCATCAATCCAACGAAGGTGGAAATCAGCGACCCATTCAGGGAAGGCGTCGAGAAATATAAGTCAGCCATTGCAAATGGTTATATGAATCCCCCGACCTTTGACTTAACCAATGCCATGAGTTCATTCAAACAAGGTAAAGTCCCGATGACCCTGCAGGGGCAGTGGGTAGCGGATGATTTGATCCGTACGGCTCCGAAAGAATTGGAATGGGGCTACGTTCCGATGCCGGTCGTAAACAGCCAGACCGAGATTTATGACGCCGTAGGCTGGTCCAGTCCGGCAACGCTCAAAAATCCGGAAGCGGTCTGGAAAGTGCTCAAGTACCTGGATTCCAAAATGTACGAGGAAGTCCTCCCTTCAACTCCGGTGGCTCCTGCAGCCTATCAAGCCTCTTCCGCTGCTTATTACGAAGCGCTGAAAACGGCCGGACATCCTGAAGTGGGCGAAGGCCTTGATCATATCCTGAAATCCCAGAATACGCAGCCGGTTCGCTTCCTGTCAACATGGGCAGGCAAAGCGTACCCGTTCATCGAAGCATCATGGAAAAACATTCTGATGGGCAAAGCCCCGATCACCGAACTGGATGTGATGGCCGAAAAAATCAATAAAGTGATTACGACCGGCAAGTAGATAGTAACCGGGTATCGCTAAACTCATGAAGCCGATCATGAATGGAATGGATCGGCTTCGATTTGAAAATAAAGGAGGAACATTCATGTCACTCAGATCAGGTCAACTATTCAAGTTTCTGGCGGTGCCTCTGGCTATCGCGCTCATGCTCGGCTCCATGCCCGGCATCGGGTCGTCCAAGGCCTACGCCTATACCGCATCGGATGGGGATACAGCGATGAGAGCATTTAACGATACATTCTGGGATTCAAACGCCAAGATGTTCTGGAAGGACTCCAAGCGCGAAAAACATCAGGACTTCTGGGTGGAAGCAGAGCTGTGGGAATTGGTCATGGATGCGTATCAGCATACATCCGATCCCGCCTTGAAAGCCGAGCTTAAAACGCAGATCGACGATGTGTATGACGGCACCGTTGCGAAGTACGGCCAAGATTGGACGAATAACCCGTTCAATGACGATATTATGTGGTGGGCGATGGGAAGCGCCAGAGCCTATCAAATCACCGGGAATCCAAGATATTTGGAGGCCGCAAGAGATCATTTTGATTTCGTGTACGATACGCAGTGGGATGAAGAGTTCGCAAGCGGCGGCATTTGGTGGCTGAACAGCGAGCATAATACCAAAAATGCATGCATTAATTTCCCGGCGGCGCAAGCTGCACTTTATCTTTATGATATTACGAAAGATGAACATTATCTGAACGCGGCAACCAAAATATTCAGATGGGGCAAAACGATGCTGACGGACGGAAACGGGAAAGTGTTCGACCGGATCGAAATTGAGCATGGCGCGGTTCCGGATGCTACCCACTACAACCAGGGTACATACATCGGGTCGGCCGTTGGATTGTATAAAGCGACCGGAAATGCCGTTTACCTCGATGACGCGGTCAAGGCCGCTAAATTCACCAAAAACCATCTGGTGGATTCAAACGGGGTGTTGAATTACGAAGGACCTAACGGAGATCTGAAAGGCGGCAAAACGATCCTGATGCGAAATCTGGCCCATCTGCAAAAGACGCTGGATGAAACCGGCCAATACCCGGAATTCAGCGCTGAATTCGACGAATGGCTTGCATTCAATGTCGAGATGGCCTGGAGCCACCGCAATGCGGATCATATCGTGGATGGAAACTGGGCGGGACAGCTGCTGTCCGGAACTTATGAATCCTGGTCTTCAGCCGCTGCCGTTCAAGCTTTAAACGTGATCAAGCCGATGGAAGCGGAGCTTCGTTATGCCGTTAAAAACCCCTTCGAGAAAATCGAAGCGGAACGCTACAATATCGGGACCGGATTCGTTCTGGAAGGGGCATTCGAAGGCTCGCTGCAATTAGGCGGGATCCAGCATGGCTCTTATGCCGCTTACAAAAATGTGGATTTCGGATCAGAAGGCGCGATCGGCTTCATTGCCAGAGCGTCCAGCGGAACGGGCGGAGGTAACATCGAGATCCGGCTTGATTCCAAGGACGGCCCCAAAGTCGGGACGTTGAACGTAGAGGGAACGGGCGACTGGAATCATTATATCGATGCCGTCACCCTCCTTAAGGATGACCAAGGAGCGCCAAGCACCATTACTGGCGTCCATGATCTGTATCTTGTCTTCACCAAGACGAATGACGATTATCTATTCAATTTAAACTGGATTCAATTTACGACCACGGATCCGACGGAAACTGACGCCTATGCCAAACTGAAGGCCGGAAATTATGACAGCAGCGAAGGACTTAGCAAACATGCCGAGTTCGGATATTTGGACGGAATCCATCACAATGCCTATGCCTCTTATGAAGGAATTGATTTTGGATCCGGCGCGGCTGGTATCACTGTTCATGTGGCGAGCGGAAATCAAGGCGGCACGATCGAGGTTAAATTGGACAGTCTGGATGGACCTACCGCAGGTGTCGTTCCAATTCCGGCGCTGGGAAGCTGGGATAACTGGGTCGATATCATGGCGAATATCGATGACAGCTTGGCTGTAGGCGTTCATGACGTATACCTGGTTTTCAAGGGAGCAAACGGCAGCGACTATCCTCTCAATCTGGAGTGGTTCACCTTTACCACCATGAAAGGAAAAACAAGGGATGCTTCCGACAAGCTGGAAGCTGAAAACTATACGAACGGGGTAGGCTTCGGCAGAGAAACCGGCGGCGGGGAAACTTACCTGGCCGGGATGTTTGGTCCGAATAACCCTTATGCCATGTACAACTATATCGATTTTGGCAGCGAAAGCCCTACGCAATTCCATGTCAACGCAGCCAGCGCCACGGCTGGCGGGACGGTCGAGGTCAGACTGGATAGTCTGGGCGGTCCGGTCATTGCAACAGCCACCGTCTCAGGGACCGGAGGTTGGCAGAATTTCAAAGTTTTCTCGACGGATGTAACTGCCCCTGTAACGGGAAAACATATTGTATTCCTGTCTTTTAAAGGCGGAGACTGGTTATATAACTTTGATAAATTCACATTTGGCGATCCGGCCGTATTTACAGAGACTCCTCCTCCTCCTATACCTGAAGAGGACCATATTGCTCCCGGGGAGGTAGAGAATGTTCAGGCGAAGCGCGGCGAGGGCAGCATTACACTGTCTTGGGATGGTCCCTATGATATCGATGCTCAAAAAGTGCAAATTACGCTGCGGAGCGATGGACAGCAGGTCGGCGACGTCATCGAGGTGAATCGGGGAATTCAAACAGCAGTGATACGGGGAATCGAGGCGGGCAAGGATTACTCGCTCTTCATCCGGTCCGTTGATCGGTCCGGGAATGTTTCGCAGGGAGTCACCATCGAGGTTACCGATTCTCCCTCCTTCTCTCTGACCGCCAATGGAAAGAGCTTGGAAGATGGCGATTCTTTGGAGGATTACATGGTCCTCAGCTTCAAAATCATGGACACTTCCGCCATTCGATTTGCCGAAATAACCATCAACGGCAAAGCTTATACGCTGGATCCATTGACCAAGGATGCCATCGACATCGATCTGGCCGGGAATTTGGGCGACATAACGGCAACCGTTACGACTGAAGACCGCTCCGGTAACAAGCTTCAGAAAACAATCCAGTTCCAAGTCATCACGAGCGTGCATTCTATGAAACAATTAATCGCCCGATTCGTGGATTCAGGAGATGTTCGCGGGGCGATCATTCCTCAGCTGACCAACGCACTTAACCAGGTACAACATCATCTGGATAGGGGAAGACAGGATCAGACCGTCAAGCATATGCTGAATTTCACCAAGCACCTGAACAAGGAGGCGATGGGGCGTAACGTCAGTGACCAAGCCAAAACGGCATTGAATACCAATGCTGACTCCCTGATCCAAGATTGGCAGGCTGGCTTGAAGTAAACAAAATACGATAAAGCGGCAACCATGCTAACATATAAAAAAAGTGACTCCTGATGATTTGGGAGTCACTTTTTGCTTTAATTTACCTGTACTAATGAATCTTACGGTCCATACGCGCAAGGCCTGTCACACGTAGTACTGATAAGCAGAGGCTAGGTAAACTAGATAGCCTTCACAAGTCCGGGCTGCTTAGCCTTTCAAACAACCAGTCGTACGAATACCGGCCGCTAATTTCGTGTGCTCCGGGGAACAGATCAGTTCGCAGCCTCTCCTCCGCACCGGTGCGCCGATATATTTCCCTGAGCTCATGAGCTGCTGCTTCAAAGCCGGCAGCAGGAAATATCCGATCATGGGTTCCAGACTCCAGAAACAAGGGCCTGGGACAGATCAGTCCCAACCATTCCGGCAGCTCGGCATGGTTCAGGATGCCGGGGATGTAATTGCATACACAGTGCTGCATCGCCATAATGCTGTCCTTAAAAGTATTAGGGTACCCGGCAAGCACGGCAGCCCGTATTCGTTCATCCAGCGCCGCGCTCAAGAACGAGATTAGCCCGCCTCCCGAAAAGCCCATGATGCCGATTTGGTTAGCCTGAACCTCAGGACGCTCGGCCACGTACTCCAATGCCTTTAGCGTCTCGGCTACGCGGAGACCGGCGAGTGTCTTGCCATGCATCATGAGCCCGGTGGACAGTCGGTGGCAGGAGTTCGGGGCATCCGGATTCCGCGCGAGATCCGCATCAAGGCGCCGCTCACCGAAACCGGCAACATCCGGAGCGATCACCACCATGCCTCGTCGTACCAACTGGACAGCAAAATGCCGATGTATACCAGATGTATCAGGATCGCTTGATCCGTCCTGCCTCAGCCCAATAATCTCCCTGCTTCCATAGCCATGACCATGAACAGCGACGGCTGCCGGCATCGGCTTCATCTGATTCCCTTCCGGAATTAATACATATGCCGCAAAGGACAGGCCAGGTATGGCGGATAGCTCTACCCTCTCCCGAATATATCCGTCACATCGCTCCTGCTCAAGCAGTACAGGTTTGTGCCCTTCATTGGCTTCGAATTCGCCGATCAATTGCCGAAGCGTCTGCTTCAAATGCCCTTTGCGCTCTTCAGCACTCATGGAAACCTGCCTGTCTTTCGTTCGTCCAATTGCTTCGTTATACATGGATTCCAGCAAAGCATCTGCACGCCACATCCCATATTCACCGCCTTCCATTTACTCCCTGTTTTTAGACAAGGTGTTCCCCTGGATCAGATCATGCATTTCACCTGTATATCTGGGCATCAAGGCCCCATATTCACCAGAACGGCTTCGGGCCCGGTCGGTCTCCGGCTTCCCCCTTTGGGCTCCATGCTGACGACAATCCGCTTCGCTTTCTCTGCTCCGTAACCGTAATAATAGCTCTTTCCCTGCGGGCCCTGTACTAGCATAAAACCCGCACTCGACAGCCGATCCTCATCCTGAAGCCACACCTGATAGTCTTTCTCCTCCAAGGAATGCAGGCCATTGACAACGATCAGCATTTCTCCCGAGCCGCGTTTCAACCATACTAAGCCGCTGCCGTAGAAAGGTTCAATCGGCTGTATGACATACCGCTCGGTATCCTCGCTTTGCATATCGGCAATGCGCTGGCTTACCGCATGTTCGAAGGCCGCATGAGTCTGCCCCTCGTTTCCCTTCATGATGA
This sequence comes from Paenibacillus sp. QJM3NY_38, assembly GCF_056173265.1. Classification (NCBI taxonomy): domain Bacteria; kingdom Bacillati; phylum Bacillota; class Bacilli; order Caryophanales; family Paenibacillaceae; genus Paenibacillus; species Paenibacillus sp. QJM3NY_38. Next base: position 1,986,190 of record NZ_CM149665.1, on the reverse strand, counting down.
ATAAACCCGCAATCAACAGAATGAGCAGCGCTCCCGACAACGCCTGCAGGACAACGTGCTTTTTGATTCGGAGTCGGCCTTGGATTGACCGTATATAAGCCGCACGCATGAGCCTGCTGCGCACCCGGCTTTGAGGCATAGGTTCATCAGAGAATTTATTCTTATTCGTTGACTCACCAATGGCCATTCCCGCGCCTGCCGGCTGTGTCGATCTGACGAGCGGTTCTCCATGATCACAACCTCGATCCAGCTGTGACCCATGTTCATCGACAGGATAAGAAGGCATGAATAGCTCTACAGCCCCCATTAGCTTCGCCCATTCCGCCGCTGTCCCGGAACATATCTCACATTCTTTAAGATGTCGCTCGATATTCATGCTCTCCGCGTACGGCAATCGCTTCATAACGTAATCAACAAGCTTTTCCTCGGGGTATAACGAGCAGTCAACGTTGTCTTGCGCGAGAAACTCATGGTCTTGCTTTGAATGTTTCATGCTGCGAGCTCCCCCCTTCCTTCCCGCTCATCGCATCCAGCCGCCGCCTGACATTGTGAATGCCGTACCGGATTAAAGATTTAACGGTTCCGACAGGCCGGTTTAACAATTCCGCCATTTCCCGGTGGGAGCGCTGCTCGACATAACTCCCGTAAACCGCCATCCTCTGAAGGGGCGGAATCCCCTGAAGCGCCTCCTTTACCTGCTCCAGCTCCACCCGGCGCAAGGCGGCCAGCTCTACCGATTCCTGACCTTCGCCCCATGTCGTTTCCGGCAGAGCCTCTTCCATCCATTCGGCTTCAGCCATACGCTGCCGTTTGCGCAGCCGATCCATCGCCCTGCACCGTGTTCTCACGGCCAGCCAAGCCTCAACGCTTCCGCGTGCAGGATCATACTGATCCGCCTTATGCAGCACTTCCATAAAGATATCCTGGCATAGTTCCTCCGCCTCGGCCGGATCCTTGGTCATCTGCAAAGCCAGCCGGTAAACCAGGCGGGCATGGGTATCATAGAAGCGCCGGAACGCTGTGGCCGAACCTTCTGCAATCTCCTCCAGCCACATCGCAGAATGATCGTTCATCCCCGAACTCCCCCTAACCTGTTCTCCTCTCATACATCATGATGGCCTGCCTGCGCACGGCCATTTTCGATCAATATTTTAGCAAACGCTCCTTGTCTTTTGAATAAACCGAGGCACTTTTCAGCTTCCTTTAATGAATTTTTTAGGTAATTTTAATCTTTCCGATAAATCCAAACCCGGTGCTTCCAACGTACTCATTATGAATCCATAAAATTAGGAGGGGTAGTGTCATGAAAATGCTTAGAAAGAGAGCCAAGCAGCTGAACCTGCTGCTCTTGTTCATCCTGGGTACTTACTTGTTAAGTGGAGGAAATACCGCGTTCGCCGCCGGGGAAATCACCTTGTATACACCTTACACCTCGATTTCCGTTCCACCGGGGGAAGTCATCAATTATCCCCTTGAAGTCAAAAACAATACGAGCGGCGTCATTACGGTCCCGCTCCAAATCAACAGCCTGCCGAGCGGCTGGAGCACCAAGCTTAACGGCGGAGGCTGGCAGCTGAAAGAAGTGTCCGTGAAGCCGGGCGAATCGGAATCGGTGTCCTTGGAGGTTACCGTACCGCTCAAAGTAGATAAAGGCTCCTACCGGTTTCAAGTAACGGCGGGATCCATGGCCAGTCTGCCATTAACCGTGGATATCACGGAAAAAGGAACCTATCAAACCGAGCTCACAACCGATCAAGCCAATCTGGAGGGGCATGCCGATTCCACGTTTACCTACACGGTGAATCTGCAAAACCGAACCGCCAATAAACAAAACTATGCCCTCCAGGCCGATGCCCAGGCGGGTTGGAACGTTACATTCACCTCAGGCGGCAAGCAGGTATCCTCCGTCGAAATCGAAGCGGGTGCAAGTCAATCTATCACCGTCGATATCAAACCGCCTGCCGAAGTGACGGAAGGTTCCTTCTCCATTCCGATCCGTGCCTCCAATTCATCGACATCCTCCGAGCTTGCGCTGGAAGCCGTCATCACGGGATCTTATGGGCTGGAGCTTACAACACCAAGCGGTTTGCTCAGTACAAACGTCAATGCGGGCGGCAGCAAAACCATTGAGCTGCTGGTCAAGAATACGGGGACCGCACCTCTCTCGGATATTAATCTTAGCTCCGATACGCCGGTGGACTGGGAAGTAAGCTTCAACCCGAAAACGATCGAAAATCTGCCCGCAGGCAAATCCACAACGGTTGAGGCCAAACTGACGTCAAGCGACAAAGCCATTGCGGGTGATTATGTCACCAACCTGAAGGCCGCCGCGGCTGAAGCAAGTTCCGACGCCCAATTCCGCGTTGCCGTCAAAGGCTCCATGCTGTGGGGCTGGATCGGCGTGCTCGTCATTGTTGCTATTCTGGGAGGCATCTATGTTCTCATTCGTAAATACGGAAGGAGATAACCTTGATGGATACGGTCATTGACATTCACGAATTAACGAAGAGTTACAGCGAAACGAAGGCGGTAGACCGTTTATCCCTCCAAATTAAACGCGGCGAGATCTTCGGTCTGCTCGGCCCGAACGGTGCGGGCAAGTCCACCACGATCCTGATGCTGCTCGGACTCAGCGAACCGGATTCAGGAACCATTAACGTGCTCGGCCTCAATCCGACAAGAGAACCGATCCCGGTCAAGCGGCGGGTCGGATACCTGCCTGATGACGTCGGCTTTTACGAGGACCGAACCGGATTGGAGAACCTGATGCTAACGGCCCGGCTGAATCGAATCCCCGATTCCCAAGCCCGGGAAAGGGCACTGGAGCTGTTGGAGCAAGTCGGGCTCACGCAGGCAGCCCATAAGAAGACAGGAGCCTATTCCCGCGGGATGCGACAGCGGCTCGGGCTCGCGGACGTCTTGATGAAATCCCCGGAGATTATCATCCTCGATGAACCGACCTTGGGCATCGATCCAACAGGAATGGAGGAGCTGCTGCGTTTGATACGGAAGCTAAGCCGTGAGCAGGGCCTTACCGTACTGCTATCGTCCCACCAGCTGCACCAGGTTCAGCAGATTTGCGACCGCGTCGGCCTGTTCGTGCGGGGACGGCTTCTCGCCGAAGGGGATGTCGAGGGGCTGTCCCAGACCCTGTTCGCCGATGATCCAATTATGATCACGGTGGAGCTGGATGAGCTGCGGCCCGAATTGCGTGATGAGATCAGCGCCATCGAAGGGGTTCACCTGATCGAGGTTCCGGCTGTCGAAAGCGATCCGGCTGAGCATGCGGTCACCCGGATCAGAGACCTTCCAGCTAAGGTTCTGATCCGGGCCGATAGGGATTGCAGCCCTGAAATTGCCCGAGCGGTTGTGAATGCAGGTGTCCAGCTGTTCTCGCTGAACCGCCAGCAGTACGGTTTGGATGAAATCTACCACCGTTATTTTGCAGGAGGTGATGAGCATGGCAGAGCGAAGAGCGCCGAGCGTACAGGATAAGCTGGCTGACATTGGCCGCCGGCTGCAGTCCTACTCTGAAAACATCAAAAAAACATTTTCCAAGCGAACCAACACGCCCGGTCAATCAGCGACAGGAGAATCAGTCAAATCGACCACGCCTTCAGCTTTCGGCGTGCTGGTCCGCAAAGAGATCGCGGACCATATCCGGAGCTGGCGCTTCATATTACTGCTGGGCATCATTGCCTTAACCTGCGTGGCTTCGCTTTATACGGCTATGAACAGCATCCGGGAAGCTCTCGGCTCGGAGAACGGGGTTGATGATTTTGTCATCCTGAAGCTGTTCACCCTCTCGGACGGAACCCTTCCGACCTTCATCGGATTTGTCGGTTTCTTAGGTCCATTGCTCGGAATCGGCATGGGCTTTGATGCCATCAACAGTGAACGGAACAAAGGGACGCTCAGCCGAATCATGGCCCAGCCGATTCACCGCGACGACCTGCTCAATGCGAAGTTCGCCGCTTCCCTGATCGTGATCAGCATCATGTTTATCACGCTCGGGCTGCTGACCATGGCGCTGGGCACCCTGATTATCGGCATACCGCCAACCTTCGAGGAATTTTTGAGAACCATCAGCTTTCTGGTCGTGACCATTTTTTACGTTGGCTTCTGGCTGAATCTGTCCATTATGTTCTCCGTAAGATTCCGCCAGCCGGCGACCTCCGCCCTGTCAAGCATTGCGGTCTGGCTGTTCTTTAGCTTCTTTTTTGATATGATCCTGCAATTGCTGGCACGGGGATTGGCTCCGGACTCCGCCTCAGCCACGGCCCATGATGTCATGAACTATCAGAATCTGATGCTCTGGCTTGGCCGGCTGTCGCCATATACCCTGTTTAATGAGGCAACGAGCACTCTGCTGATGCCGTCCATCCGCAATCTCGGACCGCTCACGCAGGAGCAGGTGTACGGTGCCATCGCTAGTCCGCTGCCGTTTGGTCAAAGCTTGCTGCTCGTCTGGCCGCAAATTACCGGACTGACCGCAGCTACACTGATCTGCTTCGCCATCTCTTACGTCCTGTTCCTCCGACAGGAGATTAGAGGCCGGTCCTGATCTTTAGGTTATGCGAACAAGCTCATCTGAATTTTTCAGATGAGCTTGTTTTTTGCATGAGTTCTCAAGTTATGCTGCTCAGTCCTACCTTCCCTGCACGACCGCTTGCGACAGGAATCCGATCTTCTGCAGCCAGCCCGCGCACAGGCCCGTCCATTGCGAAACACTGGCATCTTCTTCCGCAAGACCAAGACCATGCCGGCCCTCCGGAAAAACATGAAGCTCAAACGGGATGCGCTGCTTGCTTAACGCTTTGGCATACATAAGGCTGTTCTCAACGGGAACCGCGCCGTCGTCAGCGGTATGCCATAGAAAGGAAGGAGGGGTCTCCGGTTTCACCGCAAGCTCAAGCGACAACGCATTTCTCAACTCTTCCGGCGGGTTCTCTCCCAACAGCCTGGTCATGGAGCCCTCATGGTAATAATCCTTAAAAGAAATGACCGGGTAACACAGGATGGAAGCGTTCGGGCGGGAGCTCTGCCGGTCCACAGCATCCACGGCTTCCGGGTTTCCTTCGTCGAAATGAGTGCTGGCGCTCGCCGCGAGATGTCCGCCTGCTGAGAACCCAAGGATTCCGATACGATCCGGATCGACGTTCCACTCCTTGGCGTGATGCCTTACAAGCCGGACTGCACGCTGGGCATCGCCCAGCGGATAGGGATGGCGATAAGGGGCCACACGGTAATGAACGACAAAGGCGGATAGCCCAATTGAATTCAGCCACATGGCAATCGGATCACCCTCATGATCCGCGCGCCGCTCGTACCCGCCCCCCGGAAGCACAAGCACGGCTCCGTGAGGGGTTTCATTTTGTAATAGATAAGGTGTCATGTAGGGTATGAACTTCTCTTCCACCGATTCATGTCCTGGAATATCCTGTTCCCAAAGTTTCATCATATCCATTCCTTTCTGTCTTCATATCCAGTCGTCTATCCATTCATTTCTTCAACATTTCTTTCAGCTTTAGGCACTCAGAGACCAAGCAAATCCAGTCTCAGCGGTGTAAACGTATCCAAAAGAGCGGAAGGTTCCAGAGCTTTTACCCCATGCTCCGCCCCGCCGGGAATGACGATGGTATCTCCCTGCCGCACCAGGGTCGTCTCACCGTTGATATAAAATTCGATGGCACCCTTCAGGCAGTAGCTCATCTGCTCATGGGGATGACTATGCAGTGCACCTTCCGCCCCTTCTTCAAAATGCACCTCCATCATCATCAGCCCCGTTCCGGGTTGAAACACCTTCCTTGTCACCCCAGGCTCCGCTTGTTCCCAAACGCCGATTTGCGCCATGCTCCTCCTCCTCTGCTAATCCAAGTACCGAATTTACGTGTTCATCGATTCATTAAATAAAAAAACCTTTATACTTCTTCGCCGAAGGGCCTATGTATTCCTATTATCCAAGTCATAAAAATTCAGAGCGTCATCCCGGCTGACTGATCCAATACATCTAGAGGTCCTGGCTCATAGATCATCTACCCGTACCTGCTCGTAGAGATGAGAACACAGAATCCGCAATATCCAGCTTTCGTCCCTGCAGCCCCCCGAGCTCATGCAGCGTATAGCGGATAAGAATCGCCTGTGTTCCCGCATTCATGTCCCCTTCAATCTCACCCTTGCCCAGTGGAACCGCCTCCGGCATGTCAGGATAATACTCACCTTGCTTCACTTGAGCCACATTCGGTGCCGGCGGGGAGTGATCAATTTCCCTGGAAAAGCCGCCGTCCGCCCGCTTGAGCCGCGCCATATTCCGCAAGGTGATTTCCGCGATCTCCAGAACGTCCTCTTCCGGAATCCGCAGCTTCATCGAGGTCAGAAGGCTGATCGGGTTCCGAATATAACACATGTCAACGGCCTTCTCGCTCCGCAAAGCGTGCAGCAGGGACCGGTATATTTCCGGCGTCCGCGGCAGTGGAGCCTGAAACCGGTTATAGAACGTCAACAGCTTGAAGGTTCCCGATATTCGGACATAAGGCGTGCCTTCGCCCCACAGCCCCGTCTCCGGATCTTGTATGCTCTCAAAATACGACAGCGCCTCACGTAAAAACGGCTCCCTCTCATCCTGCGGCATTTGGGATAAATAGGGTGCTGAGTTACACAGCCGGTCGCAGCCGCGCCAGCTGTTCGCAAGACTGATGGAACGCAGCCACTCCGCATAAGCCTCAGGAGCGCGGCAGTATGCCGGAGCCATATTCCGATTACCCGGCAGCGGATGCAATGGGGCTGCGCCCAACGTTCGGAGTGCTCCTACGCTGTAGCCAAGTGCACGGCCCACCATCACATCGTCTTTTCTCATCTTGGGATCAGCATCATAGAAATACCCCGTCCCAGGGTCTTGCTTGGACTGGAAAAAACGCACAAGATCCGCCTTGATGTCATCGGTCAGCCTTTGCTGAAGTCCGCAGCGCTCGATAATGCCCAACGCTTGTGCCGTCGATTCGATGTCCGTCGTGAACGCATCGGCATCCCTGGAACTGCGGGCGTAATAAAAACCGCCGGAAGCAGCGTCATACTGTCCTTCGAGCCATTCGAAGAAACCTTCAAACAGCCTGTCGCCCCCCTCCAGAATGTTCTCTAATCCCTTTGTCATGGCCTATCCCTTCTTTCAGCTGATGATGACGTTATATGAAAAATCCCGAAAAATCACCGTGCCTTTGCCGACGGCGTCCAGTCCGATGCGGAGGCTCTGAAACCCGCCAAACGTGTTGTGATGGAATCCTGAAACATCTGCCACTTTGTCATACCGGATCCATTCCACCCCATCGAAGCTGTAATAGAATGAAACGATATGCGCATCGTTAACCAACCGCAAAAAAGCCCTGCGAGTATGGTTCTGCATCGTGCCGTAGCCCTTGAATGACCGGAAATGCCTCACTCCATGCTCGTTGACTCCCATACCAAGATATGCCGCATCGTTATAATAGAGGAGCAGGCGGCCTTCTGCCGGACCCTCCACGATGATCTCAACCTCTGCTGAATAACGCTTATGGCCCGCCATATAGAGCAGCGGAGAAGATTTTTCCTCCTCGGAGGCGGCCTCGGCTACCAATTCATGATTCCCCGGACGGAACCGTGCAGAAGGCTCCACGCCTTCGCACTGCCAGTGCAACCCCAGCTCAGGACCGTCAAAGGGATCCCTGAATGAGGCTCCTTGATTCCCAGCATTGGTTTCTCCTTCATCATGCGGCCGATCGTACTGGTCAATAAGACTCTCACGGCCTCCTGCAGCACGAAACCATCCATCGGAAGTCCATTCGATCGGTTCAAGCAAGGTCTGTCTGCCCAGTGAATGGAACCCATTGGCATAAGCATGGTAGACCATCCACCACTGGCCATCCGGAGAGTCGATCAACGAGGCGTGTCCTTTGGACCACCAGCGTTCATCCCTGGATTCCGTATGGATAATCGGGTTGTACGGAGAGTGTTCCCAGGGCCCCCATGGCGTTCTGGATCTTGACGATACGGCCATATGGCTTGTAGGCGGACCGGCCGTCCCTCCGACGGCTGCCGTCAGATAGTAATAACCATCGTGAACGGTAATTTTCGGCCCCTCCAGGCTGTACGCCTCCACGACCCAATCGTCCGGATACCGCCAGCCGTTATACACATGTCTGACTTCACCCGCGATCGCGAGTCCGTCCGCCGTAAGCTCTACAAAATCACCGCCTGACATATGCAAATAACGCTTCCCGTCCGGTCCTGCCGTATGCCCTGGATCAATTCCCTTGATCCCCAGATTGATCGGTTTGCTCCACGGTCCCGCCGGACTGGATGCGGTAACGACCCAGTTCGTCCGCCCAGCCGGATAATAAATATAATACATCCCGTTATGCGCTACGAAATCCGGCGCCCACACATTCCCCTCGTAGTGGGGCAGCGCAGCCCCAACTCGGCTCCAATTGAGCAAATCGCGCGAATGCCAGATAACGAGCCCGGGCGTCAGCTTTTAGGAGGAATGCGTCATGTAATAATCCTCGCCGACCCGGATGATCGACGGGTCCGCATAATTGCCGGCAATGATTGGCGCATATCGTTTCTTTTCCAACACCAACCTTCGCTCCTCTCTATCCCTTGATGGATCCCAGCAGCGCTCCTTTGGCAAAATGCTTCTGCAGGAACGGATACACGCACAGAATCGGCAGCGTAGCGATGACGATGACAGCCATCTTCACCGTCTGCTCCGGCGGCCGGACAAATTCGTCCATGCCGGAGGTGTCTGCCGCCAAGCCGCTGGCAAGTATAACGATCTGCCGCAGGATGACCTGAACGGGCCATTTGGCCGCATCATTCAGGTACAAAATCGCCGACATATACGTGTTCCAGTAGGTAACCGCATAAAAGAGCGATATGGTCGCAATGGCAGGCATCGACAGCGGAATCACGATTCGGAACAGGATTCCCCAGTCACCGGCCCCGTCGATCTTTGCGGATTCCTCCAGTCCCTCAGGCAGGTTCTGAAAGAAGTTTCGCATGATGATAAGATTGAAGGCATTGATCGCTGTAGGGACAATCAGCGCCGCATACGTATCGATCAGCCCCATCTCCTTCACCACGAGAAACGTGGGGATCATTCCGCCGCTGAACAGCATCGTGAACAAGACCATGAACATGATGAAATTTCGGCCATCCAGATCCCTGCGCGACAGCCCGTAGGCCATCAAGCAGGTTAACAGCATGCTGAACAAGGTGCCTAAGAAGGTGACTCCAACGGAAACGCCAAGCGAGCGAAATACCGTATTGGTTGAAAACACATATTTGTAAGCATCAAGGGACCAAACGGTCGGAAACAGGACAAACTGCTTCTGCGCCAGCTCCGTCACCGTTGTGAAGGATCCGGCGATGACGTGAAGGAAAGGCAGGATGGTAACCAGGCCAATGATCAACAGCAGCGTATAATTCACGATATCGAAGATTCGGCTCGATATCGTTTTATCTTGTACCATAGCGGTCCACCTTTCTGTAGTTAATAGATGCCTTCTTCTCCGGCTTTTTTGGCCAGCCAATTAGCCAGCATTACCACAATGAGACCGATCAGCGATTTAAAGAACCCGACCGCCGTACTGAAGCTGAACTGACCTTGCTTAAGACCTGCGGTATAAACATACGTATCGAATATCTCCGCCACATCCCGGTTCATCGAGTTTAAGAGGAGATAAATATGTTCGAACCCAAGTTCCAGCACGTCGCCGATTTTCAAAATCAACAAAACGACGATCACGCTTCGAATCGAAGGAAGCGTAATATGCCACATTTGCCGAAAGCGGCTCGCCCCGTCAATCCGGGACGCTTCGTATAGACCGGGATCAATCGCCGCCATGGCAGCCAAATAGATGATTGTTCCCCAGCCTGCCTCCCGCCAGATAATCTGCAGGACATACATCGGCCGGAACCATTCGCTGCTCATCAGAAAATTGATTTTTTCGAATCCGGCCATAACCAGCAATTCATTAATGATGCCGCGATCCATCGAAAGCATGACAAATGAAATGGATACGATGATAACCCAAGACATGAAGTGGGGAATGTACACCAGCGTCTGGATAAATCGTTTAAACACTTCGCGCCGGACCTCGTTGAGCATTAAGGCTAGAATGATCGGCACCGGAAAATAGAATGCCAGGTTCAAAAAAAACAGCAGCAGCGTGTTACCCAAAATCGTGAAGAACATCGGCTCGGTAAACAGCCGTTCAAAATGCTTGAGCCCCACCCAGGGGCTTCCCGTAACGCCGAGATAAGCCTGATAATCCTGGAAGGCTATGATCAATCCCGACATCGGGATATATTTAAAGATCAGGAAGTATAAAAATCCCGGAAGAATCATGAGATAGATCGCCCGGTTTTTTATTATTCTTCTCATTCGACCGGTCTCCGGTATTTTGCGGGCGCTCTTGCTCATCCCGGCCTTCACTGCGGTTTCGCTCATGATCTCAGACTTCCTTTCTGTCCCGAAGCCTGCCGGAGACTGCAGCATGGCAGTCTCCGGCCGTTCGGGATGCTGGCTTGTTCATTATTTGGAAGATTCGTAGGAAACGTTGAACTCATCGATGATTTGCTGACCGCCGCTCTTAAGCCAGTTATCCACCACAGCCTGGAATCCGGCCTCATCGATATCGCCAAGCATAAATCGATACGTGCCGTCTTTAATCATCTCCTGCAGCTGTACGCCCTTTTCGTTAAATGTCTTGGAATCCAGTGAAGCCGAAGGATCCTCTATGAGGTATTCATTATTCTCCATAATCATTTCCTCGGATTTCGCTTTAACCGGGAGCATATGCTTCGCCTCATAAAATCCTTCAATTGTTAACGGCCCGCCGACCTGCATGGCTTGATAAGGCTTCACTTCGCGATCAGTCAGTTTCGTGTCTTCCGAAGGGATCACCTTGCCTTCTTCCAGCTTGTGATGCTGTCCTTCAACCCCCCAATAGATGAGGTTGCCAAGTTCCGTACTCATCAACTGATCCATGAAGGCAAGCACATCCTTTAGCTCTTCTTCCGATTTGATCGCTGTTTTCGGAAAGAGAATCACCGAGCCATAGCCGGGAACCGACCAGATTCCGAAGCCATTCGGGCCACCTTCGATTTTATTCTGAACATCGAGCTCCGCATCCGGATTCACTTCGACGACCTTGGGATGAAGGCTGGATACGTCCCCCATCGCTCCGATATAAACGCCCGACTTTCCGGTAATGAACAGATTTTGCTGATCGGTTTTGCTGGTAACCGGGAAATCCTGATTGATCAGGCCTTCCTGGTGAAGTTTCTTGAAGAATTTCATCGTCTCCATATATTCGGGGAACATAAATTCGGGAGCCAGTTTGCCGTCCTTCTCGCCCCAGTTATTTGGCGTGCCGAGCCACGAGCTGATCGTTTTGAACGCACCATAAATTAGGTCATTTCGATCCGTCAGCGGGATGGTGTCATCTTTGCCGTTGCCGTCAGGATCCTTCTCCTTGAACTGCTTCAGCATATTATAGAATTCGTCCACATTGGTCGGAGCGCTGAGCCCAAGCTTGTCGGCCCAATCCTTGCGGTAGATGATGCCCTGGCGTGACAAAGGCACTTCACGGTAAAGCGCATAGATTTTGCCGTCCACCGCCGTGTTCTTTAACACTTCAGGCTTCAGCTTGCTGAGGTTTGGGTACTGATCCAGCAATGGCCCGATTTCCCAAAATTGCCCGTTGCGGATCGCATCACGCATATTTACAAGCGAGGCGGCATTCTTCAGGTACGTCACCTGCGGCAGCGTTCCGGTCGCAAAGGATGCATTGACCTTTTCATCATAAGTGCCGTCCGGCACCCACTGAATGTCAAGCTTGGTGCCCGTTTTCTCTTCCAGCAGCTTCTCAATCATGTCGGAGGGAACTTCAGGGGTATGGAGGTTGGCCATAATCGAGATGGATACCGGTTCGTTCTTGTTCTCGCCTTGGGCAGGACTTCCGTTTGAGCTGCTGGTTGCTGCAGGGGCGGAGTTGCCGCCACAGCCCGCCAACACGGATAAAGCGGTTACAATTGCCAGAATGGTACTGGCTTTTTTCTTCTTCATCTTCTGACCTCCGTTTTAAATTTGAATAGGGACTGACAAGAAACAGCTTAGTTGAGGGAAGCCTGGTACGTATATAATCCTGAGATTGGATATGGATAGTTCGGTCACGCCCGGCATTTAATGCCGCGGAATCAAATCTAATGATTATGTTGTCAATGAGATCGCTCACGCAGTGCAAAACAAAAATACCGTCGGGGATATCAATCCCCTAGCGGTATTTATCATGTAAATAGGGTCCGACCGTGCTTCGGTAGGAAGCATTATATTCCTCGATAATCTGCCTGCCCCCTTCTTCCAGCCAACGGTCGATCTCGGCCTCGAAACCCTGCTCATCGATCATCCCTAACATAAATTGATAGGTGGCATCCCGTATGCGTTCATTCAATCTGACGCCGATTTCGTTATACATCGGAGACTCCAGCGGTGCGGAGGGATCGTAAATGAGGAAACTCTCATTATCGTAAATCAGCCGCTCGGCCTTATCCTTAACCTGATTCGTGTTAACCGGCTGCTGCATGCCCGGTATGGTGCTGAATCCTCCGACCATCAAAGCCTGATAGGGCTTTACATCCTTTTCCCTTAACTCAAAGGCATCCACGGCCATCGCTTTGCCATTCTGAATGGTATAATGGATCCCTTCGATTCCCCAATACATCAGGTTTGCAAGCTCAGGACTCATCAGCGCGTCATAGAAGGAGAGCACACTCTTCAACTCCTCTTCCGTAGCAATCGCGGACTTCGGAAACAGAATCACCGTTCCGTACCCCTGCGAAGCCCATATACCATACCCTTCCGGCCCGAGAACCCGATTGTGAACGTCCAGCACAGCATCAGGATCATTCGCCAGCAGCTTTGACTCCAGGGACAGGACATCCCCCATCGCGCCGATATAAACCCCGGCTTTTCCCGTTACGAACAGCTCCAGTTGGTCGGTCTTGCTGGTAATCGGGAAGTCTTCATTGATCAGTCCTTCGTTATGAAGCTTCTTGAAGAACTTCATCGTTTCCATATATTTCGGAAAGACGAATTCCGGCTGCAATGAATCGTTATACCATCCCCAGTTGTTCGGTGTTCCATAATAGGAGCTGATCGTCTTGAAAGCCCCATAGATTAGATCGTTGCGATCCGTCAAACCGATGGTGTCATCGATACCGTTATTGTCCGGATCCTTATATGTAAACCCTTTCAACATTTCATATAAATCATCAAGTGTTTCCGGTGCCGATAGCCCCAGCCGATCTGCCCAGTCCTTGCGGTAAATGATGCCTGAACGGGCTAAGGCTCGTTCCTGATACAGGCTGTACAATTTACCGTCGATGGCCGTATTCTTCAAAACCTCGGGCTTCAATCTCTGCAGATTCGGATAGTCCTCAAGATACGGGCCGATTTCCCAGAATAGCCCGCTCCGAATCTCATCCCTGAAATAGGATAAGGATGCGGCATTCTTCAGATACAGCGCTTGCGGCAAAGTCCCTGTTGCAAGCGAAGCAAACACCTTCTCATCATAACTCCCGTCGGGTACCCACTGAATATTAAGCTGAACGCCCGTTTTTTCCTCGATCCATTTCTCGATCCGATCGGAGGGAACCACGGTGGTGTGCAGGTTGGCCATAATTGAAATGCTGGTTTTACGATCAGAAGACGTACTTCCGCCATCCGCTCCCGATGATCGTGCCATGCTGATGCAAGCGGCCGACACCATCAGGATAGCAAGCGTAAGAATGACATAGTTTGACAGACGGGTCATCAATCCGTTCTACCTCCGTTCCCCCATGTTTCTTGCGGATCCCGTGTGTTTGGGATGATCCTAACATATGTACATCTTTTTTCATGACAAACCATGATGATCAAATACAGTGATTATTCTTTTTGAAATGATTATTGAATGTAACCCGGGTTGCCCATACAATGATTATACACTTTGTTAAACAGGAAGGTGTACCTATTGCATCCAAAAAGTAGCTTTTATTCTAAAATGGTCCTGTTCGGCTGTTTCATCAGCATCATTCCTCTCGTGGCCCTCGGCTTCTTCTCGTTCATGAAATCATCCACCTCCGTGCAAAACCACGTCAACAGCAGCAATATCCAGATTATGAATCAAACGAACAGCAATCTCGAACAGGTGCTGCGGACTGTGGATTATACACTGAATTACGTCATTAATTCCAATATTCTGCAAAGCGCGTTGTACCGGCCCCTGTCCTATTATGACTTCCAATTGTATAACAAACTGAGAGAAGAGATGAGTCTGCTGCAATCACCCGAGACCAAGGTTACGGACGTCATCCTTGCGAACACGACAACCAACTGGCTGATCAATAACCGGGGCATGTACAAATTTAATGAATACGCTTCCAAGGATACGCTGCTGACACTCATGGAGCTTCAAGGGAACTCCAATTGGGTGATGCTCGAGACGGAATCTCTCGGGTCCAGCGATACGCTCAGTTATGCCTGCCCCTACACGATTGCGCTGGTGAAGAAAATGCCGCTCTCCTCCTCCAGCGCCCGGGGTGTCGCACTCGCCACCATTCCCAGCTGCAGTCTTGCGGCTATGATGGATACCCCTTCCGAAACCCGGGAGGTGATGGTTCTGGACCATAATTACCGGATCGTTGTACATCCCGAGCAAGGAAAGCTCGGGCAATATCTGACCGATACCGGGTATGCGGAGACGGAGCTGGACCATTTTGACAGTAAATCGGGGCAGTTCGAGACGAAGATTGACAACAAGCCGGTGTCCGTAACGTTCGTCCGGTCCGATTTTAACGGCTGGTTGTATGCCTCCTTTACCGAAATGTCCGCCATTACCAAGGAGTCCCGCTCCATCGGCTGGTTTACGCTGTATATCTGCATGCTGATGATCGGTTTCAGCATTCTGCTGGTTTGGCTTGGAACGCGGAAGATGTACACGCCCATCCGGCACATTTTTGAAAATATCGTGGAGCGTCTGCCGGAAATCCAAGCCAACAAAAAGAGCGAGCTGCAAATCATCGATGAGCATATCCGGGATATGTTCAATTCAAACACAAAGCTCCGCAGCGAGCTTCGGCAGACCAGCCAGCAGGTGCGCACCTTTTTTCTCCATAAGCTGTTTCTGGGCAAGAGCAGTCCGCCCGAAGTCATGGAGCAGATCGAGCTGTTTGGCTTCAAGGAGCAGATATCCGCTTGGGAGCACCTGGCGGTGTTCACCCTTCAGATCGATATGCTGGACGAAACCCGGTATGAGCGCAAGGATAGTGACCTGCTGCTGTTTGCCATCAACAATATCATCGAGGAGATGATCCCCTCCTCCCATCGCCTCCCCTCTGTCATTATCGATCTCACACAGGTGACGCTCATCGGACGAGGCGGCATCACGCTGGAAGAATTCAATGACTATATCTATACATTATCGGAGGAGATCCAGAAGACGACGCGCAGTGTTCTCGATCTGGAGGTCAGCATCGGTATCAGCCTGCCTTACGAGAACCTATCCAAAACGGCACGCGCATATCAGGAAGGGCTCGAAGCCCTTAAACACCGCATCAAGCTGGGAACCGGTGTCATTATCCCTTATTTCAGCCTGAACTCGGGCAAGCACACCCGGGTCTATTTCTACCCGATGCAGGTGGAGAACGAGCTGATTGATGCCATCAAGCTGGCTGATGAAGATCGAGCAGTGGAGCTTCTAAAGCAGTGGCTGCTCGAAGTGTTTCGGAAGGATCGGACTCCGCATGATTATCAAATCTCGCTCATCCGGCTGTTAAATGATCTGATGATCGTGATGCAGGAGAACGGGATCATGCTCGAGCAGCTCGACATCCGGGACAGCTCTCTCGTGGAGGAGCTTCTTCGGCTCTACACCAATCACGATATCGAAAGCTGGTTTAAATCCCGCATCATCCGGCCGATGGTTAGTGTATTCCGGGATCGCCAGGACTCTCAATACCAGAATCTTTCCGAGCAGATGATCGAGATTATCCGCAATGAGTTTGATCGCAATATTACACTCGAGGAGTGTGCTTCCCGCCTCCATTACAACAATTTTTATCTTAGCAGCGTGTTCAAAAAAGAAACCAATATGTCCTTCAGCGAATACCTGTCCCAGTACCGCTTCAAAATGTCCAAGAAATGGCTTGTCGAAACCGACATGCCCATTAAGGATATTGCGGAGAAGCTAAGTTACAACAATTCGCAGAACTTTATCCGCTCCTTCCGCAAGCTGGAGGGGATGACGCCCGGTCAATATCGCAGCAAATACAAAACCGGACAATAAGCCTTAAAAAACGGCATCAGATTACCAAAAAAGGTCACCTGTGTCCCGTACTTTTCCTGCTGGAGAGAATCTACAATTAGAATAGTCACTTGTTTGTTGTGCTGATCTTGTGGATCATTTATGAAACTATCCCAAAAGGAGAATCTGTCAATGATACGAGAAATGCAGGCCGATATCGTCATTCTCGGCGGCGGGACAGGGGGAACAGCCGCTGCGCTTGCCGCCGCTAAATCAGGAAAGACGGTCATCATGACCGAGGAGACCACTTGGATCGGGGGACAGCTAACCAGCCAGGCGGTTCCGCCCGACGAGCACCCGTGGATTGAATCCTTTGGCTGCACGCGCAGTTACCGGCAGTTCCGCGAAGGCGTCCGCCAGTACTACCGCGATTTTTTCCCTATGACTCCCAAGGCCAAATCCAATGTGCAATTAAACCCCGGCAGCGGTATCGTGAGCCGGCTGTGCCATGAGCCGCGCACGGCCCTCGCCGTCCTGCAACAAATGCTGGCCCCGTACATTCACAGCGGTCGGCTTAAGATCCTCTACCAATATGCGCCAGAGTCTGCCGACGTTTCAGGGGATCGTGTGAACAGCGTAACCATTCGTCATCTTAAGACGCAGGATCAAATTGCACTTCACGCTCCGTTCTTCGTGGATGCCACCGAGCTCGGCGATTTGCTTCCGCTGGCGGGCATCGAATATGTTACCGGCGCCGAGTCCAAATCCCAAACAGGGGAACCGCATGCCGTTGACGGCGATCCGCTGCCGCAGGATATGCAGGGCTTTACGTATTGTTTTGCCGTGGATTATCTGGAGGGGGAGGACCACACGATCGAGAAGCCTGCCCTTTACGATTTTTGGCGGGAGTATAAACCCGATTTCTGGCCGGATAAGCTGTTAAGCCTGACCGCCGTCAAGCCGTCCACGAATGAGCCGGTCGAGTATGAGATCTTTCCGGGACACGGCAAGTTTCCGCTCTATCAATACCGGCAAATCCTGGACCCGAAACATTTCGCGGAAGGTACGTTCGAAAGCTCGGTATCGCTTGTGAACTGGCCGCAAAACGACTACTGGCTGGGCTCCATTATCGATGTGCCGAAGGAAGACGCTGCCCATCATATCTATCAAGCCAAACAGCTTAGCTTGTCCCTGCTGTATTGGCTGCAGACCGAGGTGCCTCGGCCGGATGGCGGGAAGGGTTATCCCGGACTGCGCCTGCGTCCCGATGTGGTCGGAACGGAAGACGGGATGGCCATGTATCCTTACATCCGCGAGTCGAGAAGAATTCAGGCCGAGTTTACGGTGCTTGAGCAGCATGTGGCAACCGAATCGCGGCCGGACGGCGCTTCGGAAACGTTCCCTGATTCCGTCGGCATCGGCTGTTACCGGATCGATCTGCATCCGAGCACGGGCGAGCGCCCATACATTGATATCTCGTCCCTGCCGTTCCAAATCCCGCTGGGCAGCTTAATTCCGAAACGGATGAAGAATGTGCTGGCTGCCAGCAAAAACATCGGGGTCACCCACATTACGAACGGCTGCTACCGGCTGCATCCCGTAGAATGGAACATCGGCGAGGCCGCCGGATATTGCGTCAGCTACTGCCTGGACCATGATATTCTGCCGACGGAAGTCCGGAACGACGAAGAAAGACTCGCCAGCTTCCAGCAAAAACTCGTCAGTGAAGGCATCGAGCTGGCATGGCCGGCACTGCGCCCAGTCTGATCCACCACTATTATAGAAACGCCAAGAAACCGGCTCAAGGGCATCGTCCATGGGCCGGTTTGTCCTGGTTCCGTTCATAACTCAAATCTCGTAACTCATAACTCCTCAGCGGTTACGAGTTGGACATCCTCAGGGAAATGACGGCTAATGCCGCACACCGACAGTTTGTAACCTTCTTCCACCGCATACTGTTTAAAATAGTAGGTCTCTCCGTTCTCGCCAAGCACAGGTGCCCACTCGCTGCCTTGCAGCTCCAGCGCAAAAGAATCCAACGGCAAATGCAGGCCTTTGCCAACAGCCTTGATATAGCTTTCCTTTAACGTCCATAGATCAAAGAAGCGGGAAAGCCGGACGGAAGGATCACAGTCTAACAGCGCGTTAAACTCAGTTATATGGAAATAGCGTTTGGCGATATCCATATTGATGGCTTCCATTTTCTCCACGTCAATCCCAACCGGCGTGCTGCTAACGGCGCACACGATCCAATGCCCGGAATGGGAAATGTTAAAATGCAGGTTGTCATACTCCTTTAAGAACGGTTTGCCATATGCGTTCCTTACGATTTCTATATGCATCGGGTCAAGTCCCAGCTTATCCCGAAGGATTCGATGGACCATAGCATCACCAAGCACCGATCGCTGGTAATCGCTCGCTCTTCTGAATTTGGATACATAATCCTGTCTTTCCGGTGATAGCGTCTGGAACAAGGCACGGAACGTCTCATCGCGAATTTGATCCGATTTCTTGATTGCGTATACTTCGATATGGCTTGGTTGGTCAGCATGAAAAGTATTCATAACTCCGTCCTTTCAATATAAAACATAGTCACCGTGTTCACTTCGATATGTACGTTCAGATCCCCTGCTTGCTTATTAGACTCCCTTTCCCCAATTCCATGTGTAAACGGACGAACGGATCGATGGATTGACAAAGGAAAGAATTCCCGAACATAATGGATGAATATCATACAGGGTGAAAGGTGGGGGGCGTTTGGACACACAAGGGGTTTTGGATCAAGCGGTCGACTTGTTTAAGGAGGAGCTCGGCGACAATCTGGTCGGCATTTACTTACATGGCTCGTTAGCTATGGGCTGCTTCAACCCGGACACAAGCGATATCGATCTGCTGCTCGTGGTGGCGGACAAGCTGACCCGGGATCATATGAGACGGCTGGCCAAAAAAATCATAGCGTTCCACGATGGAATGCCCAATCGACAGGGGTTGGAGCTTAGCCTTGTCCTGGAATCCAGTCTGCAGGAGCTCGTCTATCCGCCTCCATTTGAATTCCACTATTCCGCCTTTCATCGCGAGAAATACCTGACCGATGACGATTACATATGCGGCGGATTCCAAGACGCCGACCTGGCCGCCCATTACACCGTAATTTTTCATCGGGGCATTGCCCTATATGGCAAACCCGTTCAAGAGGTCTTTACTTCCGTTGACCGGCAGCATTACATACAAGCTATTCTCCATGACGTGGAGGGTGCGGTACAAGACATCACTGACTCCCCTATGTACTACACGCTAAACCTGTGCCGAGTGCTGTACTATCTGAAGGAAGGCGTGGTTTCCTCCAAACAAGAAGGCGTTGAATGGGGGCTGCGCACGCTTCCTCCGAAGTATCATCGGATTATAGAACGTGCCTTGCATCAATATAGCGGCGGAGCCCAGAATCCTGCGGATTCCGAACCGGATGAACTCATCGCGTTTGCCGGCGATATGCTGGAGCAAATCCATAATGCTCTAGAATAAGGATCGCGGGGATCGCGGGCCGGACGCTCCTGAAGGAATGACCTCCATTTATGCGGAAGAGCTCCACTTAAACTAAGAAAGTCTCAGAGGGGGAAGTTTTCCCCCTTAACCAGGGTTTACTGAGATACCCGGACGCTGCACAAATCAAGCTGAAGGGGTTTAAACAAGGATGCTTTGCCATGATTTAAATCCAAAAAGTGCTCAATACAATCACCAACAGGATAAATAATACCAAGACAATGCCTACTGAAGTTCCATATCCGCCGTGACAGCATTTATCGTAACTCATCGATATTAACCTCCTTGCATTGTGGAATGGTACAGTTTATGTACATAGATGCCCTTAGACAGGGCATTTCGGCAATGATGGTCAAAATGTGTTTTTGTCCAATATCTATGCCATGGCTCACCTCCTATTTATTGGAACTTTGTGAAGACTCCTGTGTAATATTTACTTTAAGGAGCTGATCACATTCTGAAGAGAGGTGCGCAGTATGAAAAAATTCAGGTCTGGAAGATCCCGTTTAGAAAACTCGGCAAACATCGTTCCCCTCTTATCGGATATCGTGTTATAAATCCCAAGACTGATGATGAAAATATTAAACTGAAGGCTGGATGGATGGCCTCTGCGACGTACTGTAACCCCATTTAGAATTAGAATGTCTACTACGGTCTCATTATCAAAAAGGGGGTAATTGGTTGAAGGTTTTTATAAACTGTATTCGGTATTTAATTATCCCGCGTCCTTTTCGATTATTGGTTCTGTGGGGTTGAATTGTTTTATTTATATCTGTTGGAATTAGATTCAGTTGGTTCTTCTAACTCACTTATACTTGATGACTTTATTATATTGGAAAGTTTCTTATGGATAAATTAACGCTTGTAATCGTGAAGTCTCTGGCAGTTGTTATATTCATCCTTCTATTTATCGGTGTTTTCTTACTTGGCAGATTTGTTGGTAACGCAACTCCTTGGTACATAACAACCTCTTTGCTCATACTGCTGATTCTTAGTTGGATTCACTTAAGAATAAAAATAATCACTAATGATACGGATCGATGCTCCATCCGTATTTGACAGATCGTTTTTTTGTGCTGATACTGAGCACCTATGTACAACAAAGACCCGTTCGTTATTAACGAACGGGTCATCTGCGTTTAACGGTTAATGAATTCAACCATTTGCAGCATTCGAGTTAATACGACCGCTCCCTCAGCCCGGGTAGAATGGGCTTCCGGAACGAACCGGTCAGAAGAACGTCCTTCCATCAACCCGGATTTGACGATGGCCGACACGGCCTCTTCGGACCAGGACGCAATGCGTTTGCGATCCTTGAACCCTTCCAAAATGGTGTCCGTATTTCCTGTATCCAGATCCGTACCGGCAAGCTTCAGTGCACGGAGCAGCAAGACACTCATCTGCTCACGGGTGATCTCCTCGTTCGGACGGAACGTACCGTTGCTAAAGCCTTCGATCAGCCCATGCTCCACTGCCGTAGCGACTGCGGCTGCATACCAATCGTTTGCCTTCACGTCCTGGAAGCTCGCATGGTCACCCTGATCCTTCAATCCGAGCGCACGGACGAGCATCGCCGTGAACTGCGCTCTCGTGATCGGTTCGTTCGGGCCAAAACGCGTATCACTTAATCCCTCGATCAATTGTTTCGAAGCCAGCAGCGAAATGTCCTCGCGGGCCCAATGGCTGCTTAAATCCTCAAACGTCTTCGCATGGGAGACAACGGAGTAAACGCCGCTATCCCTCCACTTAAACTCCGCTTGGGATTTACCGTTCGACGTGCGAATGAGCGCCGGTACGAAGACCAGCTTGCCGGATGCCGGATCCATCCGCAGCACCGTCGTTTGGGATGGACTGACGACACTGGATAGAGCCTTGGTAAACTTAGCGTAAGGTCCCTTAAGCGCTGGCAGCGCAGATAACGTATCCCCCTGTTTCCAAGCTAAGGTTATGGAAAGTGATGCATCCAGCTTGGAGGCTCCTGCCTCCAACGCTGCCTTTACCCGATCCTCTTCTTCTTTTGAAGCTAAAGCGACGCGAATTTGCAGACTTTCCGCCGTACCCCGTTGTTGTAAAGCTTCCGACAGCGAATGCAGCGGAATTTCCAATCGGCCTTGGGAGGATTCCAACACAATGGAGCCCCCCGGCAGGTCCTTCACGGCAGCACTCAACCCCTGAACAGGCAAGTGAAGAACGACGGAATCCGAAGCGTCGGTCACCGAATACGTAAGCACGCGTGAAGCCGCCGGCAGCTTGCTGAGCCGTTCCACGTCGCTGAGCATGCCCTTCTCGCTCGCATCCGCTACGATAACCGTCCCACCGCCCGGTGCCGTCTCTTTCTTGATGCTCAACCGCTCTGGCTCCGACGGATTAGGAGGTGGTGTTGTCGATCCTCCACCGGGTGAACCGGATCCTCCGCCCGGAGTACCCGGATCGGATCCGCCCTCTCCCGTAGTAGTCCGGATGACCTCAAACGTCTTGCTGTTGGTTTTGAATTCGTCAACGAACACGTCCACAGTAATCGAATTGACACCCGTTTGCAGAGGCACATTAGCTGTAAAATCACCTTTCGCCGACAGAGTCGCATCGGCACCGTTCACCTTCACGGTCGCTTGGCCGGGTCCGAGAACTTCCACAAGCCCTTTCAGCGCAAGCTGACTGTCGCGCGTTTCTTTGCCCTCGTCGTCCATCAGCCCGCTTAACACGGCTGAACGAACCTGATCCCCGGTATTGTAGGCATTGGCAACGAGCTGACGCAGCGTTCTCGTGCCTGACGGATCCAGGGTGGAAATGACAAAACCTCCCTGCGGAATAACACTGTTATTCTCTTCCGGCGCTCCCCAGCTCCAGTTGATCGCTTGGTTCCGGTTGACCACGCGGGTCACATGGCCCGTGTGGTCCACCACCACTTCAACCCCGAAGCGGTTCGTACCCGTGGAGTATCCGAAAGCTTCCGTCATCACGTTGACGTTGCCCTCGATCCGGTTGATATTATAGAAATTGCCTTCCAGGAACGAATCCGGACTTCCCGGCAAGCTCATCCCGAGCTGGTAATCCTTAACCCACTCCTTATCTTGGAGAGCAGCCGCCGCGATCGGCCAGTTGACCTGGGATGCGTCAAACAGCATCAGTCCGTTCGTGGACTTCAGCCCCGCATGGAACACTTCGCGCTGGACGGCCGGCGCCTGCACATTGTTCATGGCAATGCCTGCATACAGCGGAATTTCACCGTTCGTTACGATATTGCCGAGCGTAATATATTTCTGGATTTCCTGGCTGGTGGTTTGATAAGCCCCGATCATCAGAAAATCCAAATACTCGATATACCCGGTTTGATAGTATTCCGGCGTATACACCGATTCGTCCGGCATGCCGAGCGCGGGATTGAACCGGAAGTTCTTGCTGCCCCAGTTCACGCCGTTCAAATAATACGTTTCATACCAGGATCCAACATAAGAGGATACCTCGATCTTTCTGCCTGTTGAAACTTCATAGGAATCCACCAGATCCTTCACTTCGCCGAAGAAGCTCTGAATCGTCCCCGAGCGGAATTCCCACCAGTCCTGAATCAGCGGGCCGTATACCCGAACATTGTTTTCATAGTAAAAGATATCGTTTGGCCATTGGTTAAGCTGCTTGCCTCGGGCCTGCAAAAACTGCTCGAACTTCACGCGGGTTTCGTCGCTGAAGTCGGCCCCCTCGTTGTCATATCGGCTCCGGTCATGGACAACGCCGTCCACATTATAGTTCTTAATGATTTCTTCGAATGTTCGAAGCTGATAATTGCGAACCTCGTCATTGGACGGGTTGACGAAGGCTACCAAGCCCTGCTTTTTGCTTTCGCGCAGACGCTTGATCTCGCCATTGTTCTCCGCGAAATATACACGTTCCTCCCAATCGAGGTGATCGTTCAGAACCGCATACTCGTTATGGGCAATCGATCCTTCGGCAAACACGTTGATCGCCGCATGAATCTCTAATCCAAGTGCGTGACCATGATCAATAAACTCCTGCAATAAGTCCAGATCCGGACTTGCGCCTGCTTTTTCGGGTGCCTTGATCTCGCTGACATAAGGTCTGCCCGTCAAATCGTTCTTCTTATAAGAGACATAACCTTCAACGCCCTTCACATCAAATGCCACCGAGGTAACGCCCGTTTCCTTGGCTTTTTGCAAGAATGCCAAAACATCCTCGCTCGTTTTAAACTTTCTGACATTGGAAGCCTGGTCCACCCAGAGAATGACTTCTTTTTCCGGGGAGAAATCAGGTCTTGCAAACACCGCAAGATGACGTACATCCTGCTCGATATCATTCTTCATCACTTTGACTTCGATATAATTGGTGCCGCTTGTTAACGTGTAGTTATGCGTGAAGGTACCATCCGCTTCAAAAGGCACCTCGTTACCGTTCACTAGGAGTTTGATCGCGGTAATGTCGTCCATGTTGTCGATGCGCCCCGTGATAGCGGTACTGCCCTCTGTTACGGTGTACATCGTCTGGTTATCCAGCGTGAGCCGTGCAATAAGGCCATTGCCGCTCATGATGTCGCGTACCTGAACCACTTCCCCGTTCTTGCGCAGCTTGATCATGTCGCCGACCTTAAAATTCTCGGCTAAATAGCGCTTGATGTTATTACCTGCATAGCTGTTGTCCTGTGCCATCAGCACATAACCGCCTTCGGGAATTTCAAGCTCGGTCGGTCCGGTCCATACAGGCGGCTTCCCGTTAATCGAAGGATTGATCACCTGCAATACGCGGTTGTTGGCATCCACCTGTACGGCGACATTAGTCTGGGGAACCGTGATGGAGCTGCCATAATCCCTTGTAAAAATCGCTACGATGTTCGGTACGCCCGTGACATCCTTGTCGACATAGTCCAGCTTCTTGCGCGGGCCTTCAATGTCGATCGTAATATCCTTCGGTGCCGCTTCGACTTCAATATAATCCTGGTTCTCGATCGGTTCGTACACGATGTTCAGCGTTTGAACGGCCAATTCGCCGTCTCCCTTAAACAGCTTCACCTCAGCCGCGTTCGGGCCCGGCTCCAAATAAACATTCGTGCGAAACATGCCTTCCGCCGTAATCGCAGTTTCATCGCCATTAACCGTTACGCTTAAATCCTGATCTGCGGCATAATTTGCCACAAAACCCGCAATCTCAATGACCGGAATATCCACGGTCGTATCAGTTAGTGTAATCAGATGCAGCTCGGGTGGCAGCGGATCCGGACCTGGACCCGGCCCCGGCTGCTCCGGCAGGAAATCAGCCGCAGTCACTTCTTCGCCTGCCCGCATCAGCTTCACCGTATCTCCCGTTTTGTTATGATTGAAGAGAGGTTTCTGAAAAACAGATTGATCCCACGCATTGGCGCCGCCAGCCACTACAACGTAACCACCGGCCGGAATTGGAAGCAACGTTCCCGGATCCCAAGTAGTCGGAGGATCGACGTCCGGTCCGAGAATGTCCAGCACTTGACCGCCGGCATCCACAGAGACCGCAACATGAAGCGTAGGCACCCATACCTCATCTTTATATACGGAACCCGTAACCGTTGCGCCGCTGGTATACAGCGCCAAATAATCATTTTTCCCTTCCACCGTATCGCCCGCCACGTTGATATCCGTGAACTCCAGACTCTCTCCGCCTTGGGAGACCAGGGTAACCGGTTCGGGAGCCGCGCTTTGAACCGGAGGAATTTCGTTATCCGCGAACGCGGAAGACCCAACCGGAACAATGAGAGAAACGATCAGTGACAGACTGAGAAACAGCGCGATTCGCCTGCGAAATAAACGATACATCAAATGATTACCACCTTTCTCCTATTCAGAATGAACGATCACGTGAATATGAAATTCAACGGTCACCCCCTTTACGAATTTTGAAAAAGCAGCCGCCAGCGCAGACTGCTTTTTCAAATGAATCATTTACTTCGTGGATTGAAACCATTCATTGGCTGCGGTCACCATATCGGCTCCACCTTCGGCTCTCCACTGAGCCAGGAATTGATCGTAAGCATCAATCGGCTTCGCTCCGGAAATGAATTGCAGCACATTGTCATCGAGCATAGTCGACAATTTCAGCTGGTTTTTGGATACGGCATCAATAGGCGGAGCTGTCGACATAGGATCTACAACCATAATTCCTTCGGCATTTTTCTGATACTCTTCGAAATGCGCCTGAAGAACAGGATCTTTACGTACACGTGCTTGCCAGTAGATCGGATACTTTTCTTCATCTACCCCGGTTAGGAAGTTGCTTGCATTATTCAGTTCATCGTTAAATATCGGCAGAATCGGATAGTATTTCTCATCCTTAACTTCATGGTGTACGCCTTCCTTACCAAGCGCTATGCCTTTAAATGTCTCAGGCTCCAACTTCGCATTGAGGAAATCCATGGCAGCTTCCTTATTCTTCGAAGATTTCAGGATAGCCACATACCAAGTTGTATTCGTTTTAACTCCAATAGCAGCCTTACCATCTTTGCCCTTCAGGTAAGGGATAATGGATGTTTTTGCTTCCGGGAAATTTTTCGTCAGTGCCTCAATCGTTGTCCCGGCGCTCCACCAAGGCAGTTCATACATCGCAGCTTTACCACCCGAGAATTTTTCAATGGATTTCTGTGCGGTATTAATCGGAGTCTCGGTATCAAGCAATCCTTCTTTGTACAGTTTGTTCATAAAAGTAAGATATTCTTTCATTTCAGGCAGTTCAGCCCGATGCACCAATTTGCCATCGACTTCCTTCCAATCGGTGAAAACGCCAAATGTTGCGGCAATGTTACCATAGATAGCTGGAGCCTTATTGCTCACTGTGAGTGGAATAACATTCTTCTTCTCTTTGATCGTTTTGAGCACATTGTACAGTTCATCGGTGTTCGTCGGTGTGGACAGTCCTAATTCATCCATCCAATCCTGTCTGACCACCAGTGCCTCGCCGATACTTACTCCTGCCCCAGTCTCGGGAATGCCGTAAATCTTCCCGTCGATGGTGGCACTGCCGAAGGACTCCTGCTTAATGGATTGCTTAATATAATTGCCGTGGGATTCCAGAAGCTCATCGATCGGCTCGAGCGCTCCTGCAGAGGCCAGATTGTAGAACTGAAGTGCATTCAATTTCACCAAATCATAGTTATCTTTACTGGATACGAGCAGGTTCAGCTTCTCATCCGCGTTCTCAGCCGGCAGCAGTTCGTATTCCACATTGAATCCGGTTCTTTCCTGGATGTACTTGGCCACATACTCAGTCTTCGGATCAAACAATCCATATTGCATGATCATGCGCAGACCCGGTTTTTCAGCCGTTGTGTCTTTGTTCCCCTCATCCTTCGGGGTGCTTGCCGGTGTGTCCGATGGTTGAGCCGCCGGCGTGTCCGTCGTGCCGCCTCCCCCGCCGCCGCATCCGGACAGCGCCAGCGTGAATCCGAGAATCCCGGCCAGTACCGCGGATTTTTTAATCTTGATCATGGATAACCCTCCTTGTGATTGAGAAATTCAATGAATTCTGCCATCTGAGCAATACGAAGCGCATCACCACCTTTATGAAGTAAGCTCTAATGAATCTAGCCTTTAACCGAACCTACCAGCACGCCTTTGACAAAATACTTTTGCAGGAATGGATACACCAGCAAAATCGGGATCGTTGCCAGCAGGATCGAGGAAGCTTGTATGGACTGAGGTGTTGCGTTAATCGCGGCGTCGACATTATCCTTCAGGAAGTCCCCGCTGGACGAAACCAGCAGCTCCTTCAGGTACAGCTGCATTGGCTTGATCGCCGGATCGGTAATGTAGATCATCGCCGCAAAATAGTCATTCCAGAAAGCAACCGCAAAGAACAATCCGATCGTTGCCATAACGGGAAGCGAGAGCGGTACAATGACCGAGACCAGGATACGGATATTCCCCGCGCCATCCAGCTTGGCGGACTCCTCCAGCTCATCCGGAAGCCCCTCGAAATAGTTTTTAATGATGAGCATGTTGTACACGTTCACCATCGCCGGGAGGAATAACACCGGGAAGGAGTTCACCAGATTCAAATTTTGCATGAGCAGGTACGTTGGAATCAGTCCGCCGCTGAAGAGCATCGTGAATACGAAGATCAACAGCAGGCCTTTCCGTCCCCGCAGCCGGTATTTGGACAACGGATAAGCCGTCAACGTAGTCAGAAACAAGCTGCAAGCTGTTCCGATGATCGTCAGAAAAATGGATACCTTGAGCGAATTCAAGAACATGGAATCCTGCAGCACGTACTTGTACGTTTCGAATTGAACCCCGACCGGGAGCAGCCCAACCTGACCCGATATGACAGCTCCCTCGCTGCTCAAAGATTTTGCGATCAGGTTCATGAAAGGCAGCAGGGTCGTTAAGCCCATCACGATGAAGAACGTATAATTGAATACCGAGAAGCATTTTTCCGAAAACGACGTTTGGATGACACCTCGGGTGGTGTTTGTTCCTTCCAAAGCTTTTTTGTGATCCATTTGCGCCACCCTTTCTTTACCAGATCCCGCGCTGTAAGTATTTTCTGCTCATGGCATTGCCCATGATGACCAATGTGAAGGATATAACGGCTTCGAACAAGCCAACCGCGGTCGAGAAGCTGTAATCCTGGTTCCCGAGACCCTGCCGGTATACATAGGTTCCAATGACATCCGATACCTGGTACACCACCGGATTGTACATGACGAGAATCTGTTCCGTTCCCGCTTCCAGCACGTTTCCGAGCCGCAGAATAAACATCAGGACAATAATCGGGGCAATCCCCGGGAGCGTAATGTGCCACAGTTGCTTCCATCGTCCGGCCCCGTCGATCTTCGCGGCTTCATACAGCATCGGATCGATCATTGTAAACGCTGCCAAGTATACGATCGTACTCCAGCCCGTTTCCTTCCAGCCTGCCGAGGTGATCAGCACGCCTCGGAACACGCTGTTATCCAGGAAAAACGCAATCTGCTCCATTCCCAGGGATACCAAAACTTTATTGACGATTCCTCCGTTCGTTGAGAGGATATCGATAAATAATCCGCCGACGATGACCCAGGACAAGAAATGCGGAAGATAGATGACGGTTTGCACCGTGCGCTTAAATACCATATTCCTCAGCTCATTGAGCATCAGGGCGATAATGATGGGGAGCGGAAACAAGATCATGATTTTCAGGAAGCTGATGATGACCGTATTTTTAAATACCTGAGCAAAGTCCGGCGACGTGAACAGCTTCTCGAAGTGCTTCCATCCCACCCACGGGCTGTCGGCAAATCCGGTGAAGATGTTGAAATCCTTAAATGCAATCGTTATGCCGTACATCGGCGTGTACTTGAACAGCAAAATGAACAAGATGCCCGGTACGAGCAGCAAATAAAGATCCCACTCTTTCCATATGTCCGACCCTAATCGGCCCCAGTACCCTCGTTTTTTCTTCATCTCTCTATACGGTGCCGGCGATGGTTCTATCGTGGGTTTCATCGACTCGTCTCCCCCTTTCTATTGATTCAATCTCCTTGGTTACTACAAATTGTAATTCCCGGCGCAGGGACTGAGTAGGCGAGGATCATTACTATTTATGGTAATATGATGTTGTGTTGGGGCATGGACGTCAGTAATTATGCCATGAGGTTGCGGTGGGTGTTTCATGATGTGTTAACTTGTCACGATCGGCTAACCGTTGCTCCACTGAAATTCAAAACTGAAAATACACTGCCAAAAAAAGAGGATTGTTCATCACTCCGCATGCGGATTGTTCTTCCGATCCCTGTTACCCCCGGTTTTCTTCCGAATGAAAGAAACAATCTTGAAATCCGGGGATAAAGGGGACCGCTGCCGCTTCTCCAGAACAATTCCGCCTGCTCCGTTGAAGCTTGCTCAAGAATGATGTTGGCATTCGAAGACGGCAATACCGTGCTTCGTCGCCAAGGTGTGCCTCGCTGCTTTACGCCAAGCTTGGCCTCCCTACAAGCCCCCAAACCATACCCGTGCGGGTGATTACTTCTGCCCTGCCGATGGTTGGGGCTGGGGGTATAAACCAAACGAGCCGTTCGGGATGTACGCCCCGAACGGCTCGTTTGGTTAGTTTATGTAACTGCGCACGCTCTGCTGTGCTGCGTTTTGCCCCCTCCCCCCGTTATCATGGGGGAGGATGGGGACCCACACGGACCAGCGGAGCGGGCGAATCAATTCCGGAAAAGCGTAGCGGTCGCCTTTGGAGCCAAATTTCCACCACAATAAAATCGTTCATGAAATTTGGAAACAACAGCGATTGGAGGAACGATACGACCGCGTAGCGGGCTTTCATATCTCTCCCTTCCCCCAACCTCAAGTGGGAGGCTTTTGGGTGGTTTGGACCCACGCGGACCAGCGGAGAGGACGAATCGATTCCGGAAAAGCGAATGCGGTCGCCTTTGGAGACGAATTTCTTCCTCTGTAAAATCCATTCCAGGAAATTCGGCGACAACAGCGATTGGAGGAACGATACGACCGCGCAGCGGGCTTGAAGAGGTTAGCAAGTGCCCTTACTTTTTTGCCCCACACACCCAGTCCATCCCCCAAAACTCACCCCTTAAACTCCCCCGGATTCACCCCCCAATACTTCCGAAACACCTTGGTGAAATAACTGACATCGCGGTACCCGACCAGCCGGGCGGCATCGTACACCTTAAGTCCTTCCTGCAGCAGCGACTTGGCCCGCTCCATTTTGCGTTCCAGCACATAGGTCGAGAAGACAACCCCCATTTCCTGCTTGAACAGCCGGCTGAGGTAGGAAGAATTGACATAGAGCCGATCCGCCACCGTATGCAGCGTAATTTCCTGATCCATTTCCTCCTCAAGCAGGTTCAGAATATCCTTCACCACCTGATGGCTCGTCGTTTTCCGCTGCTCGCTCATAAAGGAGACGATATGTTTCACCGTGCGCTCCAAGAGCGACCAGGTTTGCATTTTGGTGCTCAGCAGCTTGACGTTATGAAAATATTCGATATCCTCGCCGACGACTTTTTTTACCGTCCAGCCCTGCTTCTGGATCATCCGGGTAAAGAAGCTGTTCATGTACAGAACCGCCTCATGAAATTCGTCCGAGGATTCGGATCTGGAGAAGGCTTCTTCCCACAACCCCTTCAGCGCCTCCAGGGCTTTCGTCTCGTCGGCCGTTTCCAGCGCGATCTCCAGCGTCTTCTCCAGATTCTGCTGCACGATCACGCCCTGGATATCCCGCTGGAGCTGCTCCCGGTAAGGAATCGCAAGATCGTGTCCGTACACGACCCGGTCCTGAAGCGCCCGGCAGGCCTGCGCATACAGCAGGCTCATATCTTCAATCGCCCCGATAGAAGCACAGATGCCGGCACTTGCCGTCAACTTCAGCACTTCCTTCGTCTGGGAGAGCAGCTTGGATACATCGGCATTCAGCCGCAGCATGGCCTCATTGGCGTCTTGATTTTCCTCCACGATCCACACCATCAGCAGCATACTCCCGGAATCCGACGTGATCCAGAGAGAGGGATGGGACAACAGCTCCTTGGCCAGGCACTGCATCGTAAACTGCAGCAGCTCGACATCTCCCCGTTGAAACCGGGTCTCATCCTCGGGCAGCGGATCCAGTTCGACCACAGCTACCGCAATACGGTCATGCTCCTGCAACGGAATATATAATTCATTGCTCTTGTTAAGAACATCCTGTTTTGCATATTTGCCGCTCACCCATTGAATAAAAAAGAGATTTTGCAGATGCGGAAGATTGTCCTTCCATTTTTGCTCCAACGCCGCCTTGCGCTGCCACTGCTCCAAATCCTCCCGAAGCTGCTGCCTCGCTTCAAGCACCGCTTCGAGAATATCCTCCTCGCCGGCAGGCTTCAATAAATATTTGGACACCCCGTATTCCAGCGCCAGCTGCGCGAACTCGAAGTTGTCATGTCCGCTCAGAATGATCATTTTCGTCAATCGGCTGATATCCTGCCGGCTTCGCAGCTCGCTGAGGAGTGTCAGTCCATCCATTTCAGGCATCTGCACATCGATCAGCATGATATCCGGTTTCTTCCGGCTTACAAGCTCAAGGGCTTCGACACCGTTGGACGCCATGCCCACCACTTCAATTCCATGCTTGTCCCACGGGATATTGTAAGCCAGTGCATTACGCAGCCGGGGTTCGTCTTCCACAATCATGAGATTCATTCAGGTCCTCCCTTTCGAGCGATCTATATATGAGTACCTACTTCGGGTTAACTTCCTTGCAGCGTTCCAGTGGAATGGAGATCGTGACGGTAGTACCTTCGCCTGAGACACTGTGAACCGTCAGTTGGGCTTCCTTGCCATAATACAGCTTCATTCGGCTCAGCACGTTCCGAAGACCGAACAGATCCTTCACATGGTCCTCATCCTGGGAAGACGCCGGCACGCTGCGCGAACTCATCATCTCCAGCTCATGCTGGATATAACGCAGCCGTTCTTCCTTAATCCCCGGCCCGTTATCCTGTACGCTAATAACCACGGTCTGCCCCTTTTCGATCCGGCTGGATATGACCAGGCTCCCTCCGGAGGATTTACCCTCCATGCCATGAATGATGGCATTTTCCACCAAAGGCTGGAGCAGGAGCTTGAGGAGCGGAACATCCTTACTCTCTTCCGAAATGTGATAATCCACAGTGAAATTGTCCATGAAACGAAGCTGCTGAATTCGTAAATAGTAGTGCAGATGGGTGATGCTTTCCTCAATCGTGAACACCTGCCTGCCCTTATTTAGGCTCAACCGAAAAAACTTCGACAGGTTCATTACCATCTCGCTGATCTCATCCGCATCGTAGTTTTTGGCCGTCCAGTAAATCGAATCGAGGGTATTGTATAGAAAATGCGGGTTGATCTGGGATTGCAGAAACTTCAACTCGGTCGTCGTTAATCGCAGCTGCTGCTCATAATGATCCTCGATCAGATGCTTCTGTACGACGGCCATCTTGTTAAACGACTGAATGAGAAAGCCAAACTCGTCCTTCCGCTTGGTATCGACATGAATATTCAGCTCCCCGCTGCTGAGCCGCTTCATCCCGCGCGACAATTTCAACACAGGGGAGGCAATTCCGCTGTAAACCACCCATGAAATAATGATGGCCAGCAGGATGCTCAGCCCGATGATCGCAACCGTGAACAGGCGCAGCTGATCAGTCTCTTTGTACAGCTCGCTTTTCGGCTGAACCAGCGCGAGGCGCCATGCGGAGTAATCCGAGTCAATCGCTACGGTCATATCCTTGTCGGAAATGTTATCCTCATGCACTCTGCCGGTCTCCACCACCACTTGTCCCTTTTCGTTCAACAGGGCGATACGGCTGTTCTCGGAGGGAAGCAGCGTCTTGATGATATTTAACAGCTTGCTCTTGTTAAAAGATACCACCAGCAGATTCGACTGCCGCTCGCTGTTGTACAGGTCCATCGCACGAATCAAGGAGACGCTGTCCGTATTCGTCATCTGGCCAAAAGTGATGCCCTCCGCCACTGGGGATTCCGACATCACGTAGGAAATCCCCGTTCCGTTCCTCCGGGCAGCTTCGACAAGCCATTCCCGCTGCGTCTCACCCGTCAGCTCTTTGACGCCATAATGAGTAGAGATTAACCTACTGGATGCCGGATGATACACCGAAATTTGGGATACAAACCGGTTCACCGAAACGGAATTCAATAACTGATCCAATATATCCGAGAAATCCACGATCGAATGAGGGGAGAAGTTGGTGCTGTTTTTGTTCAACAGCTCATTCATTCCAGGATCGCTT
Source organism: Paenibacillus sp. QJM3NY_38 (assembly GCF_056173265.1). Lineage (NCBI taxonomy): Bacteria > Bacillati > Bacillota > Bacilli > Caryophanales > Paenibacillaceae > Paenibacillus > Paenibacillus sp. QJM3NY_38. The sequence continues at coordinate 1,952,590 of NZ_CM149665.1, read as the reverse complement.
GCAATCAGGGTGGATATCTCCTCCACGTTTTGCAGCGCCAGATCAAAATGATTCATCGCTGACGAAAGCGCCATCTCCGTCCGCTCGACCGCCTGTTCATACAGAATATCCCGGGACCGTTCCACCGCAAACAGGCTGATGATGACCAGCGGCAGCAGGATCAGCAGAAAATAACCGGTTAAGCGGGTTTGAATATTTTGCGAAAACCGATCCCGTACCCAGCGAATCAACGCCATCATTCGAGTCCCCCCTCCTTTGGCGGCCGACATCATTGTTTGGAGTACCATTCATTCACTTCCTTCGTGATTTCATCTCCTCCTTCTTCCTTCCACCTCTTCACATAATCATCGAAGGCATCCAACGGTTCCAGTCCCATAATGATCTTCGTAAACACGTCCTCCAGATTTTTAAGCTTATTGCTGTACTTCGTCATGGCAGGTGTGGGAACGCCATAGAATGCATTCGGGGTTATATGCGAATGAATCATCTGCAAGTTGTTGTATAGGTTGAAATCGCCTAGTGAGTCAAGCCGCTCCTTAAACAGCATTTGGTCCGGCACATCTACAAGCGACTGATAAATTCCACGGTACAAATGCTTGTCGTGAAGCGCAAAATCCGTAACGATCGCCCCCTCCTCCCAACGCCAGATTTCGTTCTCGAAGCCGAGCTTCAGCGTCTTATAGTCACTAGCAATAAAGTCCAGAAACTTAATCACTTCGGCTGCTTTCTCCGATTCGGCGGGAATGACATTGTAGCCGCGGATAATATCCTTGCCTTCCACCCCTTTGAGTCCGTCCGGTCCCGTCGGATACGGTAGCGGAATCCACTTTGCCTCTGGATCCTTGCTCATATTGGCCGCAATCGGTCCCCGCGTATCGTACCATGCTGCGGAGAAGAGGCCCACCGTGCCATTTTCTATTTTTTCGAACAGATTATTTTGCAGGTTAAGAGGAAACTCCCGATCGAGCAGATTCTCCTGATACAGCTTGGCAAAAAACGCGAGGGCCTCCTTTGTTTCAGGCAGAATGCTTCCGTTCACCAACTGCCCATCCCGTTCAAACCACGTATTCCGCTGCGTGCCGAAGGCGCCGAAGAACGGGGAAGACCTGCCTAACTTCGATGTCAGGGTAAGGCCGATCGTATCCTGCACACCGTTGCCGTCCGGATCATCGAGCGTGAAGGCACGGATGACTTCGTAATATTCCTCCAGTGTTTCAGGCGGCTCCAGGCCAAGCCGATCAAGCCAATCCTTTCGGACATACATCAGCTCTGCCCCGGTCACCTCATTCAAGCTTGGCACCGCATAGATTTTACCGCCATATCGAACCCGATCCCAGACCTCCGGCGGAATTTTCTCTTTTAGATGGGGACCATGCTTGTCGATTAACTCATCCAGCGGCATAAATGCCTTTTGTTTGACATAATTGTCGAACCACACCGGTTCATACGTATGAAGCATATCCGGCAAGTTGCCGGAGGACATAATGACATCCAGCTTCTCGTTGTATACCTCAGGCGGCGGAAGATTAACTCCGATTTCAAGTCCCGTGCGCTCTTCAATGTAATTCAGATACGGATTGTCATTCTCGTCCATGCCGGCAGGAAACGTCATCCCGAGACTGGAAATAACGATGCTGATGGATGCGCTCTTCGGTTGATTCTCCGGCGGATGTTCTCCCTCAGAGTCCGTCTTGTTACACCCGGCAGCAAAGAGCATCAGAAATACACAGACGGGAAGCAATAGAACGTTACCTTTAAGCAGCCTTGACACCCTTCGATTCCCATGTTGAAATAACTCATCATTACAGGCCTTGTTCATCGGCATATGTCCTCACTCCCTCAGCTAGTAAGCTAATATTACTATATAACGATTTTATGGTGAGTTAGCTCACCTTTATAATCATTCTGTAATGTTTTGCAGCTTCCTTCACCCCGGACAAAAAGAAAAGAGCCGTCCCCGGTCTTCCCAAACCAGGGTGCGGCTCTATCTATAACAAAAACATTCATCCTGACATCAAGGACCATGACGTCCCTTTTTACAGCTCGTGTTATTGTTTGGCACAACACACATGCAAGAATAAGCTCCCGCTCCAATTGATCGGCCCGCCCAAAATAGTGAGGACAGTTAGACCAATAATATTATTTCGGTTCCTCTTGTTCGCTGCCGTCTTCCAGAAGCGGAATTTCTTTACGCTGCTCTTCCGATTGCACCTGGATCACTTCGAACGTACGGCCGCAGTGGGCACAAAACTTAGCGTTCATAGCGGAGCTGTTCCCACAGCCTCTGCACACCTTCTCATCCGTAAGATTGGCGATTTGAAGCAGATTTTGTTCGATTTCAAAATTCAATTGATGAATCTTGGCCACGTAGCTCTGAATACTCTCCTGATCAGGCGGCCATTTCCCAGCTTCGGTTGCAGCAAATACAACCTTGCCGATTTCCAGAAGCTGTTCATCGATGTCGCTTTTTTTACCGTTGTTTTGCAGCTTTAACCGATTGATCTCCACCAGCGTTTTGGCTTTGTTTCCGGCGTCGGACACACCGGCCTTAAATTTATCAAAAAAACTCAAGTATGCTCTCCCCTCTCTGTTCACCCGTTTGAAGCAGTATTTATTTTATATTCCTACAAGGAGATTCTCAGAATTTTATCATGATCGGTATAGTTCATGCCAGCACCAAGCCCTCTTGCAAACACCTGAATCGGAACGTACGTCACGCCGTCGATCACTTTTGGAGCGACCGTAACGGATTCCGATTTGCCGTTGTAAAAAACGGTTTTGCTGCCAATCGTAAGTGTTATTTTATGATTGCCTCTTTGCACGCCAATGCTGGCCGCTTCGCGATTCCAGGTAACCTCAGCTCCCATTCCTTCAGCGATTTCCCGCAGCGGCACCAAATTGACGTTGTTATACACCAACGGCTCACTGCCAAACTTCACCACGCTGCCGTTCACGAAAACTTTAAGACCCGACTTGGCATAAGCCGGCGCTGCCGGCTTCGGCGTAGCGGATTTTGTTGTACCGTTCTTCGATGATTTTGCTTTAGGCGTGGATGAGGACGACTTGCTGCCTGAAGAGCTTCCTCCGCCGTTATGATAATGATACTCGCCATAAGACAGACCCCAGCGTTCGCAATTGGTACGGCAGGTATGCCCGCCATTGGCATCCGTTCTTCCCGGATGAGCAGAAACAACCGAACCGGACACAAGCAATAAAGCGATGGTGCAGCACAGCATTTTTTTCTTCATAACTAACATTACCCCCTGGTATAATATTCCTCCACTACATTCTAGCATATTTTGTATATAGCAGATGAATATATAGAGGGCTACATAACATAGAAGAAAGACTATTGCATGCTGATGATCGCTTGCCTTGTTTCATTTTCAACCCCCGCGTTTATTCGTTACATATAACAGATCCTTTTGTGCCAAAATATTGCCAGAAAGGAATGAGGCCCTGATGAATAAAAAGAAACCTGAATATGATGGACAGTTCCCCGGCGTTGACCCTATTCCCGAACCCGATCGTCCGGATCAAGCCGCAACCGATAAACTCGACGATCTGGTCCTTGGCGTTTTGGAAGACAAAGATGAATCGAAAATCGATATCGATCCCGATACGGAAAATTACGATAAACTTCGCAAAAAGTAAGACAAGTCTCGCTTCAATATAATGTAAAAAATGAAATCAATCTGTAAAAGTGTTCAAAAATAATTTATCGTTCTCATTTTGAGAACGATTATTTTTATGTTATGATTAACATAGAAGCTTGGGACGAAGGGGGAGTAACCGTGAACTGTTTCTTAAAAACAGCAAGAATTCTTTGGATGCTGGTACTTGTTCTGGTTACGGCATTTGCCCTTTACATTCCCGTCCAGGAGTACTACAGCAGCGAAACCCATGATGAGCGGTATGTATACAAGCATGACCATCATCTGAAAGCGGCTGTTCTGAAACACTCTCACATTCTCTCCAAACTTAAGGCAGCCGGCAATGCCTTGCCGCTGTTCTTATTGATGTCGGCCGTTCTCATGCTGCAGGCTCCCAAAACACGTCTGCCTTATCGGCCGATCATTCCGCTTCGACTCCGGCTTTTATTATTATTCCCCATTAAATACACATCGAAGTTCGTTTAGTATCCTCCCCTTTTTCGCTTTCAAACTGACTGCGGTTTCTTAAATTCGCCCAATTTCTCATTTCTCAGGCAACCCTACGATCAACCTGTGATGATTTACGTATGCACATAGGTTTATTAAAGACTGTACAATTTCATCCTGAATGGATTGTTGTATTTGGCTGCGTATATTTTGAGATCCGTGTGACCGGTCTGCAAAAAACTAAAAAAGTGTATTTTTAGGAGGATTTTAACCTATGCATGTTCGCGAAACAGATTTGCCCGGAATTGGTAAGAAGTTCGTAATTGATACCCGCGGTGGCGATAAACTGGTCATTATCATCCACGATGACGGCCGCCGTGAAATGTACCATTATGAGCATGACGATCCGGACGAAAGCATCTCCATGATTTCCCTGGATGATGATGAGGCTCGCCAAATTGCCGCCATCGTTGGCGGTCTCACTTATAAACCTAAAGCGCTGGAAACGATCGACATCGCGCTGGACGAATTGATTATCGAATGGTATCGCATCGAGCCCCATTATTACGGGGCGGGCAAATCGATTGGTGATTTGGGCGTACGTCAAGCCTCAGGTGCAACCATCATTGCCACAGTTGATAAAAACAGTAAACAAATCAATCCCGGACCTGACGTTATTATTACGCCGGACTCGACTCTCGTTGTCGTCGGTGAACGTCAACAACAGCGGCTATTTAAACAAATCTTGATGAACGGACGTGGTTGATGAATGGATCATTTGGTTTTAGAAGTTGGACTGGCGATTTTCCTGATCGCCCTGGCGGGGTTGCTATCAGCTAAACTCCGGTTTTCCGTCGTCCCTTTCTACATTCTGGTGGGGATGGCGGTAGGGCCTCATGCTTTTCATTTTGGATCATTCGATTTTCGTTTTATAGAAAGTGCCCCATTCATCGACTTTATGGGTCGCATCGGCGTGCTGTTCCTTCTGTTCTATCTTGGCCTTGAATTCTCGGTCGGCCGGTTAATCAAATCAGGGAAGTCCATCGTTGTTGGCGGCAGCATCTATATTGCCATTAACTTTACGCTTGGACTGATGATCGGGATCTTTTCCGGTTTCCCCGTGGCGGAAACACTCATTGTTGCGGGAATAACCACCATCTCCTCAAGCGCGATCGTAGCGAAGGTGCTGGTTGACCTGAAAAGAACGGCGAATCCCGAAACCGAGATGATTCTTGGTATTATCATGTTCGAGGATGTTTTCCTGGCTGTCTATATCTCTATTCTGTCCGGTCTCGTATTGAGCGGATCATCATCGCTGGGCGGAGTACTGTTATCTGCGGTGATCGCCCTCGGATTTATGCTGCTTGTCCTTATTATCGGCCGTAAAGCCGTACCGCTTCTGAATAAAGCATTAAATATACGGTCGAACGAATTGTTTGCCTTAGTTGTTTTTGGCGCGTTGTTCCTCCTCGCAGGATTCGCCGAGACGATTCATGTCGCCGAGGCCATCGGCGCTCTGCTCGTCGGGCTTGTCCTGGCTGAGACAGAGCATCGTGAACGCATTGAGCATTTGATATTACCATTCCGTGATTTCTTTGGAGCCATATTCTTCTTTAGCTTCGGTTTAACGATTGTACCTTCCGAGCTTGGCGGAGCTGTGTGGTTATCGCTGATCGCCGTGATCATCACGCTCCTTGGCAACTTTATTGCAGGCATGCTTGCAGGACGCAGTGCGGGATTGTCCTCCAAAGCATCCTCCAATATCGGTCTGACCATCGTATCCCGCGGAGAATTCTCCATTATTCTCGCGAATATGGGTAAAGCGGGCGGGCTTGCAACCTTCATTCAGCCGTTCGCAGCACTGTATGTGCTGATACTGGCCATACTCGGACCGCTGCTCACCAAGGAGTCCAAGCATGTGTATAACTTCTTGAACAAAATCATTAAATTTAAAGACTATAAGGAGAAGAAACCGGTTAAACCGAAGCTAAAGGATGAAAGTGCTAGCGGATAAAGGAGGGTACATTGCCTATGGTTCAAGCCCCGGTCCGGGTAACGAACGGTCCGCAAAAGGTCGTAAATAAGGCAAGTACACGAAGAAGAATGAGCATGGCTGCCATCGGAGGCCTGATAGCGGCATTCGGTTTAGATTTATTTCTTGTTCCCAGCGGCATCATCGCGGGCGGCGTGACGGGAATCTCTGCGCTCGCTTCGCATCTGACGGGACTTCATACCGGCATGTTTCTGTTTGCATTAAACCTGCCTCTGCTCCTGCTGGCCTACCGTAGGTCCAACCGGGAAAAAGCCGTCATTGCCACCGTCGGGCTGCTTACTTTTTCCGTATGCTCGATCCTGTTTTTTCCGGTTCCCGCTCTCATTGACAGCAACATCGGGAGCGCAGGTATCGGCGGCATTATCCTTGGGCTGGGCATCGGACTCGGCCTTCGTTACGGCGTCGTCCTGGACACACTCCAAATGCCCAAGATGCCGCAGCAGATGTCACATCTGTTAACCCGTTTAAAGCTGCCATACGTCCATATCATGGTCAATACATTCGTACTGTCATTGGCCGGACTGCTGCTCGGCTGGGAACGAGCGATGTACTCTGCAATCGCATGCCTGATGGCGCTGGAGACCGGACGTATTACGACTTCAAGCCTTCCGCTTAAACGAGAGGTCCGAATTCTCAGCGTGAGCGAAGCGGAAATCAGACACAGCATGAAAGCCATCATGGGGTATGAATCCCAAGCTCCTAACACGAAAGATGACGCTATGCATGATGGTGACACCATCGGTTCGATGCAGCTGGTCTATCGGGTTCACATTCTGGAGATGCCCAGGTTCAAATCCATCGTGAGAAGCCTGGATCCGAATGCCGAGATTACCATCATTCAGAAGTAAGTTTCTCTCTAACATGTAACCAGGCCGGCTAAGGGTTTGCCCTAGCCGGCCTGGTTTTTAAGATATCAGGAGTATAAACTCCGAAGCTTAAGCCTTCCTGATATCGCAAGAAAAACATCCCCTAACCGCGGTCTGTCTTCTAAAGAAAGTAAGTCGATAGACGTTTTTCTGATGATATCTCTGCTATTTACGAAACTGCTGGATCAGAAACAGAATCAACGAGCCCACCACGCTGATGACGAGGCAGGTTACAATCGGAAAATAAATTTTGACATGGGGTTTATCCACCACGATGTCACCTGGCAGCCGGCCGACAAATCGTCCAATGACAGGCCACAGCAGCCCGATTACAATTAGAGCGCCACCTATCCATAATAGAGCCCGAGTTACAGGATGCAAGGGTACGGTCACCTCATTCATCAAATCAAACACGTAAGCACGCGTGTTTCCTTGTATCATAGCGGATTTGGGGTGCCGCCTGCAAGGTCGGGTTCTTCCTGTCAATCAAGCGATCATCCTTTCACCGCCCCCGCCGTCATTCCGTCGATAAAATACTTCTGGAAGGCCATGAACAAAATAAAGATCGGAATGATCGATAAGAAGGAGCCGACAATTAATAAATCATAGTTGTTCCCGTAAGGGGTCAAGAGCGTCTTCAATCCGATCGGAAGGGTATACTTGCTATCGTCGCTGAGCACCATGAACGGCCACAGAAAGTTGTTCCAGCTGTTCATGCCGTTCAGGATCGCCATAGCAGCGAAGGATGGCTTCATCACAGGCAGGATCAACCGCATATAGATTCCGTATTCCGTCGCGCCGTCCACCCGCCCTGCCGCAATCATTTCTTTTGGAACCCCTCTTAAATACTGCCTGAAGAAGAAAATCGTGGCCGCGCTTGCGATCCCCGGCAGGACTATCGCCGAGTATGAATTCATGAGGCCCAGGTTGTACGTCAGGGAGTATAGCGGAAGAAGAAGAATTTCAAAAGGAACCATCATAATCAGAAGCACGCAGATAAACAAGAAGTTCTTGCCGATGAAATCGTAGGCTGCAAACCCGTAAGCAACGGTTGCGCTGACCAGCAGGGTTAACGTAACCTGCACCACCGTAAGGAGCAAGGAGTTAAAAAACCACATGAAGTAGGAGTGGTCGCCCGTAAACAGGTAGGTGAAATTGTCCAGGCTCATCACCGACAGATCAAATTTCAGATTCAGTCCATACCGGATCAAATCCTCGCCGGGTTTAAACGAGGCAATGGTGACGGCGTAGAAAGGGACCAGGATTAAAAAGCAAAGTATGGAGAACAAAATGAAGAGGATTATTTTGACCAGCGTTTCTCTTCTCATCCTCAATCCTCCTTCTTGAACATGCCGGAGAGCTTCAGCTGCGTCAGGTTAATGAGCATGGTGATTGCCAGCAGCACAATCCCTACAGCGGCCGCATAACCCAGATTGTTCTTCTCAATGCCTTGACGGTACAGATAACCAACGATTGTGAGGCCTATATTTTTCGGGGAGTTGTTGCCGTTCCAGAGCATCATGCTCTCGATAAACATGGCAAGCCCCGCATAAATGCTGATCGTTAACACATAAATCGTGGTTGGCTTCAGCAAAGGCATCGTGATTTTGGTAAACTTCTGAAAGGCCGAAGCCCCATCGATGGATGCCGCCTCGTAATATTCGCCCGGGATGTTTTTGAGCCCCGATAAAAAATAGAGCATATTCACTCCCGTCCACCGCCATGTGGCAAGAGCTACCAGAGCAATAAAACCGGTAACCTGTCCCTTCAGAAACTTCACCGGGTCGATCCCGAACCACCCCAGTATACTGTTAATGAGCGACCCTTCCATCTCGCCGAACATCAGCCGAAAAATGGTGCCTGCTACAACAACCGACGTCAGTGCCGGGAAGAAAAAGGATGACTTGAAAAACTCTCTTCCCCACATAAACTTATTGTTGATCAACACAGCGAACAGCATGGGAAACGGAATGAGAATAAGGAGCGTCAGGATCATGTATATCGCGCTGTTCGTCACCGCCTTCAGAAAGACGCCGTCCCCCATCAGCTTCCCGTAGTTAGCCAAGCCGATCCAATCCGCCTCCTGCCCGAGCTGCGTCTTCTGAAAGCTCATGCTAAACGAGCTGCCCAGCGGAAACACCCAGAATATGAGGAATACCAGAATAAAGGGCAGGACAAACACGTAAGGAGCAACCTTTTGCGAGTACAGAAATTTTTTAATCATGATTCTACTCCTTTAATGAGAGCCGCTCACCGACGAATCCATGAGCAGCTCTTCGTTTTTGTACCGTTTGAGCGAGTGTCATTTCAATTCCTGTTCAATTTGCTTCTGGGCATCATTCAGTGCTTCGGTAATGTCCTTGCCATCCTCAAAAATCTCGTTAAAGGTCGTGGTGCACAGGACGTTATTGATGGTAGGCGATGCGGAGGTCGATTTGATTAACCGGATTTCATCCCGGATCTCATTCAACACTTCAAACGGGTTATTGACAAAATATTTCACGAACTGATTCTCGGCATTGTGCGTAACATCCTTCATATCCCAAACGTCCATATTAACCGGATCGAATCCCAGCGTGTTCCAGATCTCTTTATTGGCATCCAGGGACAGCTTGGCGAATGCCAGAAAGTCTTTCGCCAGCTGTACGTCTTTTGCGGTCTTGGTAACGACCGTGCCGGTGCCGCCGCCGCCAACCGATCTTGGCATTCCTTCTTCAATGACCGGAATCGGCGCAATGGCTATTTTCCCGGACAAGTCGGACATGTAGTTGGTGTATCTGGACATTTGCCACAGCGGCATAAAGGCCGTAGCGTAATTTCCTGCATTAAACTCCCCATAGGCTTCTTCGGTATCAGGCTGGCCGCCGGCAATGGTCGCTATGACATTGTTATCCTGCAAGTCCTTGAGCAGCGTCATGGCCTTCACCATCGCTTCCGAGTTCACGATCGGATTGCCGGAATCGTCCGTCAGATCCGCGCCTTGCTGTGCCAATAGCATGGAAGCTTGCCAGGCTGCGCTTGTATCGGCTGTTCCCATGTACTTGCCTGTTTTTTCATACACCTGGATACCCGCCTGCTTGAAATCCTCCCAAGTTACGATATCCTCATAGTTGACCCCGGCCTCCTCCAAAATCTCGGTATTATAGAAGGCAACGGATGCGCCAACATGGGTCGGGATGCCGTAGTTAACATCTTCCTTGCTGTATAGGTCAATTCGGGATTTGACAATGGTATCCCAATATGGATCAATCACGTCATTGAGCGGTTCCAGCTGCGGCGTACCGGACAGGAAATCCGGAAACTTCCCAAGCTCGATATCCGCAATGTCGGGTGCCCCTGTCCCCGATTGAACCGCTATAGACAATTTGTTATGCATGTCGTCATACGGCATGACCGTCACGTTCAGCTTGATTTGGCGTTCGGGATTCTCAGCGTTCCATTTACCCAGCATTTTCTCGAAATGCTGTCCATGCAGCTCAACAAACGTCCAATAAGACAACTCCGTAGCGCTTTCCCCTGCCCCGCCATCCAGAACCGAGGTTTCGCCGCCGGCATTGTTCGATTTACCGCACCCCCACAGAAACAGCGTCAAACATAACACCATGAATACAACCATCCATTTTTTCATCATCCTACTGGACCTCCCTTAATGTTCGTTCATACAAACCTACACTTCAAAAATCGTACTTCTGCTCTCCTCCAGAAATAAAGCGCTTTCATAATGTGTGTAATTTGATATGAGTATTTGGGAGATGGGGCAGTCCATGATTCAACTCCCCCGTGAATTTCCTTAAGCTTTTTTCAAGCGAATAACGTTCCATGATGCTTTGCCCAACCTTGCGGTAACTATGCCATTATCAAGCTTAGCTCCACCCTGATGATGAGGCTTGACTCTTTCCTCGGATGCGGTATTCACCGCTTTCAGATCCTCATGCTCCATCACGATATGCTCCAACAGTCGGTAGCCTTCAAAGCTGCGCACATCACATTCGAGCTCCAATGCTTCCTCCAGATGACGATTCACGGCAAAGATCGTAATTTCTTCATCCTCTTCGTTATGAACAACCGCACTGTCCAAATACGGAACATCGGTAAAATCCTTGGAATCATACTTCGGTGACTCAACGATCGGCAGCAGCGATACGCCCCGTCCAAATCTGGAAGCATGCAGATACGGATAAAAAATCGTCTGCTTCCAAGAACGGCCGCCGTTCTCGGTCATAATCGGCGCGATTACGTTGACGAGCTGTGCCAGGCAAGCCATCTTCACCCGGTCTGCGTGGCGCAGGAAGGTGATCAGCATGCTGCCGACAAGAATGGCATCCTCGAAATTATACACATCCTCCAACTGCGGCGGAGCAATGCTCCATGGATCAATCTGCCTGTCGGCGTCATTGGAATGGTACCAGACATTCCACTCGTCGAAGCTGAGATACATCGTCTTTTTGCTGCGTTTCTTAGCCTTGATGTAATCGCAGGTGGATTTGACCGTATGAATAAAGTGATCCATATCCAGGGAAAGGGCCAGATAGTTGGCGGTATCGTTATCGCGGTTACCGTAATATTGATGCAGCGATATGTAATCAACCGCCTCGTACGTATGATCCAGCGTCACGGCTTCCCATTCAGGGAATGTCGGCATCCCCGTGCTCGAGCTTCCGCATGAAACCAGTTCAATGGTCGGGTCGACAAGCCGCATGGCTTTTGCCGTCTCCAGCGCAAGCCGGCCGTATTCCGTCGAGGTCTTATGTCCGATCTGCCAAGGTCCATCCATCTCGTTGCCAAGGCACCAGGTCTTGATCTTGTGCGGCTGTTCATAACCATGACTGCGTCTTAGATCACTCCAGTATGTGCCTCCGGGATGGTTGGTGTATTCCAGCAGATTTCTGGCGGCGTCGATCCCCCGAGTACCCAAATTCACGGCCATCATGACATCCGAGCCCACTTCCTTGGCCCAGGATATAAACTCGTTCGTGCCGACATCGTTCGGCTCCAGCGTTCTCCAGGCCAGCTCCAGCCGCTTTGGCCGTTCGGCAACAGGACCTACGCCATCTTCCCAGTTATAACCCGATACAAAATTCCCGCCGGGATATCTTATAATCGGGACATCCAGTTCCTTGATCAGTTCCTTCACGTCGTTACGAAAGCCGCCTGCATCCGCGGTTTCATGACCGGGTTCGTAAATCCCGCCATATACAGCGCGGCCCAGATGTTCAATGAACGAACCATAAATACGGTTATCAACTTGCGCGATCCGAAACGACTTATCCACGATCATACGTGCTTTCAATTTCTCAGCTGCCAAGTCCTTCACCTTCCGTCGATATAATTATGAAACAATTCAAATAATATTGAATGAATTCGTTTTCATGTATAAAATATCATATGAGAGGTCGGCTGTAAATATAGAAATGTAAAATGATTTATATAAATTAGAAATAAATTGTTTCCCCCCTAAAAAATCGTTTGGTTCTGCTCAAAATCACCACTTTTTCGTATGTCTCGATTTATTATTTTCATAATAATTTCAAACAAAATGATTTTTAACTATTCAAATTGTTATTTTTCAATCAAATTCATGAAGAATTAGATGACATCTTTATTTAGCGCTCATATTGATTTATAATTATTTGAAATAAAAGTCTTTCCCTATTTACCATCGTTATATAATCCTCTAATCGGAAGAAGGTTTGAGATAAGATGATCTACATTAAAGATTTAATGAGCGGGCTTGATATTTTTAAAGCGCTCAGCTCGGAAATTCGCATTCAAATTCTGGAACTGCTGGCCAAGAACCAAAGCTTGAACCTGAACGATCTCGCGAACAGGCTGAATCTCAGCAATGGCGCTATTACCATGCATATCAAGAAATTGGAAGATAGCGGCCTGATCGAAATCAATACGACTGGGGGGAAGCATGGCATTCAGAAAATCTGCTACCTGAATAAAGATACCCTCATGGTTGATCTTCGCAGCAAGGACATTGATAACTTGTACGAGGTGGAGATTCAGGTCGGCCATTACAGCGATTATCATGCTATCCCGACCTGCGGGCTTGCGACCAAGGACAGCATTATCGGAGATTTTGACGATCCGCGTTATTTCGCCGATCCGGAGCGGATCAACTCGGAGATCATCTGGCTTACCGAAGGTTTCCTGGAATACCGGATTCCGAATTATTTGAAGTCCAACCAATCGTTCCGCGAGATCCAATTCTCTCTAGAGCTTGGCTCCGAGGCGCCGGGATATTGCGACAATTATCCATCGGACATTTTCTTTTACGTTAACGGGATCGAGATTGGCAGCTGGACAAGTCCGGGGGATTTCGGAGACAAACGCGGTACCTTCAACCCGGAATGGTGGCCGCCGCATTTGAATCAATACGGCATGTTGAAGCTGATCCGGATTAACAAGGAAGGCAGCTTTATCGATGGATGCCGCATTTCGGATGTCGGGCTGAACCAGATTCAGCTTGATTACAAGAGCGAGCTCACCTTCAGGATCGCCGTTAACGAGCGATCTGTTAATAAACGCGGTTTAACGATTTACGGCAAGCATTTCGGCAACTACAGCCAGGACCTGTTGGCTCGCGTGCTGTATGATGTGAAGGAAGATTAAGAGGGAATTAGCGGTATCGGTGGAATACAAGCCTCACGCGTACAAGAACCGATGGATTATGATACGTTATTTGAATGCTTTGAGACACATAGGATTTCAACAAAAAGGGGCTCTCCATGATCATTCGATCATAAAGGGCCCCTTTTTCTTGGATACCATCATATGCCTGTGTTAAGAACAAGAATGATAACTTCACTGTTTTATTGAACGATTACAGTTCATGATTCATCCACTTCCATGGACTGTCCCGTCTTTTCTAACCAACCTTGGCCTCGTTCAATGCCCTCAAAATGGTATGGCGGTCGCGCAGCGTGTGCGCCTCCTGAAGACTCTCCCGGAACAGCTCGTCATCAATGCCAAGCTCCTGCAGGGTTGACGGACCTCCGGCTTGCCGCAGCAGCTCGGCGATCTCCTCCTTCGAAGGGACCTTACGCAGCCACTCCCGAACCTGCTCTCTATATGTCTCCCAATGTGTAGGCTCGGCATGAGGATACATGCCCTTATCGGCCGCGTCGTGATAAAGGCTCGATATTTCGCTGCAGGCCACCCCCACTTTGGCACCATGCAGCAGGGCCCGGTTGCCGCGGCGCAAGTACTCCATCTCCCAATAATGCGACAGATGATGTTCCGCCCCGGAGGCAGGGTGGGACTGACCGAACAGCAGCATCGCGATACCCGACTCGATTAAAGCCGTCATCAGAATGCGAATCCCTTCCTCCGTGCGCTGGCCAATCGCCTCCACATGCTGAATGCAAGCCTCAAGCGCCTTCTCCGTAATGGCCGCCACCTGTTCATCATAGGGCTCGCCGGCCGTGGTCGAAGAGAATTTCCAATCCAGCAGCGATGTATATTTGCCTAGCATATCGCCAAAGCCTGCCGCTACCAGCGGCTGCGGTGCCTTCACAAGAATGTCCGGATCGGCGAATATCGCGATCGGAGCTGTGGCCGCAAAGGTTTGCTTGACTCCCCGGACCACGATCGGCGCTCCCGCCGAAGTAAAGCCGTCGACCGAAGGTGCCGTAGGTACCGAGATAAACGGCTTGCCGCTCCGATGACTCACAAAGCGCGTAATGTCATGAATGGTCCCGGACCCCACAGCGATCAGGCATCCTGTCCCTTCAGGCTCCACTTCGATAAACAGCTGCATTAAGGAGCGTTCATCCGCGACAACGTCGCCTTGCTCATCTGGCTGAATCAGACACAGCCGGGGCTTCTGACCATCGGCTTCCAGGCTCTGCACCAGCTTTTTACCCGCCGCTTCATACGTATTCGCATCTGCAACAACGATTGGTGAACTGAGGCCCTGCCGTTTAAGATACGAAGGCACGTCTTGCACAGCGCCAGGCTCAAGCACCATGGTTTCTAGCCCGCGGAACGTCGGCTGCAGCTCCCTAATCCGGTTCATTAAACCTTTTGCATCGTTCAAGTAATCCGTCACGTTCGTTCCTCTCCTTCATCCCATCCTGCCGTATTTATTCAGGCTTCTAGTCTGACAGGGCCTATTCAGCCGTTTGCTTAATCCGTTTCAGCCGCTTCATCACGTCGTTTTCGCCCCGGCCAAAATAGTCATGCAGCTTGCTGTATTCCTGATACAGCTGCTCATACACTTCCACATGCTCCGGAATCGGCTTGAAGGTCTCTTCCTTCACCCGTGCCATCTTCTCGGCGGCATCGATAATCGAATCATACCCGCCCTGCGCCTCGCCCGCAGCGACTGCAGCGAACATCGCGGCACCAAGCGCCGGCGTCTGTTTGGAATCAGCCACCATAATTTCGCGATTCGTCACATCCGCATAAATCTGCATCAAGAGACGGTTCTTTTGAGGCAGTCCGCCGCAAGCATACAGGACGTCCACCGCGACACCGTTCTCGTGAAAAGCGTCCACAATTTTGCGCGTGCCGAATGCGGTCGCCTCAAGCAAGGCACGGTAGATTTCCTGCGGCTTCGTCAACAGGGTCATCCCTAACATCAGCCCGGTCAGATCCGTATCCACCAGCACGGAACGGTTGCCGTTCCACCAATCCAGTGCAAGCAATCCGGTTTGACCCGGCTTATAGGCAGCCGCTTCTCGCTCAAGCCATTGATGCACGCCGATTCCTTCCTCGGACGCAGCTTCTTTTACATACGCGGGAAGTGCTTCCTCGACGTACCATTCAAAAATATCGCCTACTGCCGATTGCCCGGCTTCATAACCGTATAATCCGGGAATGATGCCATCCTCGACGACACCGCACATCCCTTCAACCTGCTTCTCTTCGGTACCGAGCAGCATATGGCAGATCGATGTGCCCATCGCCATCACCAGCTTGCCCGGTGTGACGACACCGACCGCAGGCACCGCGGCATGAGCGTCAACGTTGCCGACGGCCACGGCAATCCCTGGAGTTAAGCCCATCATCTCCGCCATCTTCTCAGTAAGACCGCCTGCGCTGCTGCCGAGGGGACGGACCTCTCCGCGCAGCTTTGTATCGGTCAGATCCTCCAACCGGGGGTCCAGCGCCTTAAAATATTTCTTGCTTGGATATCCGTCTTGTTTATGCCATATCGCCTTGTAACCAGCCGTACAGCTGTTGCGGACAATCTGGCCGGTCATTTGGGAAATGACCCAATCGGTCGCTTCCAGGAATCGGTCCGCACGTTCATAGATCGCCGGTGCCTCATCAAGAATTTGCCAAACCTTGGCAATCATCCATTCGGAAGAAATCTTCCCGCCATAGCGAGGTAAAAAGGCTTCTCCGCGCTCGGCGGCAATCTCGTTGATCGTGTCTGCTTCAGGCTGGGCGGCATGATGCTTCCAGAGCTTAACCCAGCTGTGCGGCTGGTCGGCCAGCTCCGGTTGAAAGCAGAGCGGCTCCCCAAGCTCGTCAACGGGCAGCATGGTGCAGGCCGTAAAATCAATGCCGATGCCGATCACATCCGCCGGATCAATGCCGGATTGCTGAATAACGGCAGGCACGGATACCTTCAGAACCTCCAGATAATCCCCTGGATGCTGAAGCGCCCAGTCGTGCTCCAGCTTCTTACCGGAACCTGGCAAAAACTCATCGATGACATGATGCCGGTAGGGCGTAACATGATCCGCTATTTCCTGCCCGTCAGCCAAATTAACCAACACAGCACGTCCGGACTGCGTTCCGTAATCGACACCAATGGTGTATTTATTCCCCATCTCATTTCCTCCTACAGATGAAATCATGAATGATGAATACAATCGTTACTTTTGACCGTAATAGGCATTAACTCCATGCTTCCGCAAAAAATGGCGATCCAGCAGCGTCTGATCCATCGGTTCGGTTTCCGGATTAATTTGCTGCATCCGGGCTGCAATCTTGGCGCACTCTTCCAGCACTACCGCATTATGCACCGCATTATGCGGATCCTTGCCCCACACGAATGGCGCATGCGAATGGACAAGCACACCGGGTACCATGTTCGGATCCAGGTCCGCGAATCGCTCGACAATAACGTTGCCCGTCTCCAGCTCATAGGCCCCCTCAATTTCTTCGCGGGTCATGGGCCGCGTAACCGGAATCTCTCCGTAAAAATAGTCGGCGTGCGTCGTTCCGTAGGCAGGAAGCGCACGTCCAGCTTGAGCCCAGCTCGTTCCCCATGGTGAGTGGGTATGCACAATTCCGCCGATCTCTTTAAAGTTCTGATATAGGACCAGATGAGTCGGGGTATCGGAGGAGGGACGCATATCCCCTTCAACGACATTTCCCTTCAAATCCAGAACGACCATGTCGGCCGCTTTTAATTCCTCATAAGGCACACCGCTTGGCTTAATGACAAACAGTCCACGTTCACGGTCGATGCCGCTGACATTTCCCCATGTAAAGGTAACGAGTCCGTGCTTGGGAAGCTCCAGATTCGCCTCCAGCACCTGCTGCTTTAAATCCTCCAACATGAACAACCGCTCCTCTCTATATTTGAAAAAAATAGTTGTACGTACAAGTTGGCAGACAAGGGTCCGAAACTCGGACCCTTTACTCCCTTATTCTCTACCGTTTCTTCACCGATTCTCTCTCCACCAACTCCGGCTGAAACACCGTATCCTCTATAACGGTATGAAACTCAATCATACTAATTAATTGTCTGGCCGCCATGATTCCCATCTCTGTTTTCGGGTGGGTCATCGTCGTCAGCTTCACGCCGGAAGCAACGGCAAGCGTCGAATCATCGAAGCCGACCATGGACACGTCCTGCGGAATTTGCAGTCCGCATTGCCCGGCAGCCTCCACTAAAGATACAGCCAGCTCGTCGTTATAACATACAAACCCCGTCGGTCGCTGCTCCTCCGGCTGCTTCAGCAACTGGATGGCCTGATCATACGGAAGACTTCCCTTCTGCTCCGTTGTATACGTAACCACCCGCTCCGGTGAAACGGGAATTCCAGCCTCGCGATGTGCACGTAAGAAGCCTTTCAACCGGTTCACGCCTTGAAGATCATCCCGCTTGAAGAATCCGGCTATCGCTTGATGTCCGTTCTCGATCAAATGACGTGCGGCCTTGTATCCGCCAAGCTCATCATCAAGCTTCAGACAAGGACATTCCAGCTCCCGATACTTCTCATTGATCATCAAAAACGGAATTCCCTTCTCCTGCAGGGACAGGAAATACGTCAAATTCGGGTTCCCCTCCGCACTCTTGGTCGGCTCGATAATGAGCCCGCTGAGCGGCTGGCTGGTCATGAGCTGAAGACTCTCCATCTCCTTCTCCTTGTTGTTATCGGTACTGGAGAGCAGCAGGCGATATCCCTTGCTGCGCAGCTCCGCCTCCGCTCCCCGAACGATATGCGGGAAGATATAATCCGAGATGTAGGTTGTAATGATGCCGATCGTCTTAACCTGCTCACTCTCCCGCCGGTCGGGATTTCTGGCGAACGTCCCTTTGCCCTGGATCCGTTCCAGCCAGCCCTCCTTCTCCAACTCGCCGAACGTTTGGCGGACCGTCTGGCGGCTTACGCCGAACTGGTCGGCGATTTCATGCTCCGAAGGAACCTGTTTGCCTGCTTGAAGCCTTCCGGATTCAAACCAGGAGAGCAGTTCGTTTTTTAATACAATATATTTGGGTATCCGTCTATTATTCATCATTCACCTCTAGCCTCACGCACTCATTATGTTAGGATCACCTGCAATCCTAAGTTATCTCGCTATTGTAACACAGGCCAGGGGAATGCCGACAGAACCAGTTACCGCAGACGGTATGCGGCTTCACTCCAACGGAGCTCGTTCTTGAAGCGCGGTATCGTTGTATCCTTATCAATAATGACCGTTTCAATGCCGACCATCTCCGCCCAATCGCTCAAATGCTCTGCCGTCATAGCATAAGAGAGGACGGTATGATGCGCTCCGCCAGCCAAAATCCACGCTTCCGCAGACTCTCGAAGGGATGGCTGCGGTTTCCACAGCACACGGGCGACCGGCAGCTTCGGCATCGGCTGTTCAACCTTGACGCCATCCACCACATTCACCAGCAGTCTGAAGCGATGGCCCAGATCGACCAGGGAAGCATTCACAGCTGGGCCGTCCTGTCCGTTAAACACGAGACGTGCCGGATCCCCCTTACCTCCAATCCCGAGCGGATGAACCTCCAGCGTCGGTTTATCCAATGCGATGGTCGGACATACTTCCAGCATGTGCGATCCAAGAATCATATGATTCCCCGGCTCAAAGTGATAGGTGTAGTCCTCCATGAAGGAAGTGCTTTTATTGCCGGCAAGCACCTTCAATACACGGGTCAGGGCAGCTGTTTTCCAATCCCCTTCCCCGCCGAAGCCGTAACCCGACTCCATCAGACGCTGTACGGCGAGTCCCGGAAGCTGCTTCATTCCATGCAGATCCTCAAAGGTCGTCGTGAATGCGCCAAAGCCGCCTTCCTCAAGGAAACGACGAAGCGCAATCTCGATCTGGGCTTGGTACGCAATGGAATCGCGTACGGGGCCATCGCTAAGCCCTTCCTTGGTTATCGAATACAAATCGGCGTATTCATTCAAGAGGGCTTTTACCTCATCATCGCCAACTTCATTCATGGACTGCACAAGATCGCCGATGCCATAACCGTTCACGGACCAGCCAAGCTTGATTTGCGCTTCTACTTTATCTCCTTCGGTTACCGCCACCTGGCGCATATTATCGCCGAAGCGGGCCACCTTCAGCCTGCGGCTTTCGGCATAGGCCGCGGCGGTCCGCATCCATCCGGCAATGCTGTCGCGAACCTCCCCGTCTTCCCAATGGCCCACAACCACCTTGCGGGCAATGCCGAGACGGGCACCGATATGACCATACTCGCGATCACCGTGCGCGGATTGGTTCAAATTCATAAAGTCCATATCAATCGTTTCCCAAGGGATATCCCGATTGAATTGGGTATGGAAATGAAGAAGCGGCTTCTGCAATTGGGATAGCCCCGCGATCCACATTTTGGCCGGGGAGAAGGTGTGCATCCAGGTCATAATGCCTGCGCAGGACTCATCGTTGTTAGCCTCAAGAATCAGGTTGTATATTTCATCGGGTGTCGTTACGATCGGCTTGAACACAATGGGATAGGAAAATACAGGATCTTTATCAAACTCCGTTGCCACGATGCGGGAATGCTCAGCTACCTGCTCCAGCGTTTCGGGACCATACAAGTGCTGGCTTCCGGTGACGAACCAAAAAGAATGCGGTTTCAATTTCATAATAATAACGCCTCCTGTATGAATGCTTGCTCACTAATTTGTACATACCTATATACAATCGTTATCAATATACTTATAAATGTACGTACAAGTTGAATCACTCACATTCTAACCCCGCATCTCAAAAATAGCAAGATCAAAAATAAAAAAAAGAGCTGCCCCTGCAGGTGGAAAAAACGAACCCTTACAGAGACAACCTTCTATTTATTCAAATGATGATGATAATTTACCTCCAAACGCCAATGAACTTGAATGAATACTCTTCCTTAGACCGTCAAATAATGCTCGAACTGCTCCATATCGATAGCATCCTGTACCCCTTCGGCAACAATTGTACCTTTATCCATGACATAGATATAGTCGGCTACGCTCCGGACAAACTCGATGCTCTGCTCCACCAGAATGACCGACGTTTCCCCTTTGGCTTTGATCCCCCGGATCACGTCTTGAATTTCCTCCACGATGGAAGGCTGGATTCCCTCAGTCGGCTCGTCGAGCAGCAGAACCTTGGGTCTGGAGGCGAGCGCCCTCGCAAAGGCTAGCTGCTGCTGCTGACCACCGCTTAAATCACCGCCTTGACGGTGGTACATTTGGGGCAGCACTGGGAACAGGGCTAACACATCCTCCGGGAATGCCTTCCTCCTCGGCACGATTGGCTCAAGTCCGAGCAGCAGATTTTCCATCACGGTAAGCTGGGGGAAAATCTCGCGCCCTTGCGGAACATATCCGATGCCGCCTCTCGCTCTTTTTACGGAATCCCAGCCGGTAACCTCCTGCTCGCCAAGAGTCATCCGTCCCTGTCGGATTTTCAGCTGCCCGGTCAGGGTCCGCATGAGCGTGGTTTTGCCGACGCCGTTGCGCCCTACCAGACATACGACCTTCGCCGGGTCGACAACCATGGATACGCCGCGGAGGACGGGACTCTCCCCGTAGCCCGATTCAATGCCCTGCAGCTTGAGCATTCGCCTCCCTCCTTTTTCCCAGATAAACCTCGGCTACCAGCGGATCGCGCTGAATCTCCTGCATGGAGCCTTCCTTCAGCAGTTTCCCTTCATGCATCACGGTAACCTTAGCGGCAAAAGAGCGCACAAACTCCATATCGTGCTCAACGACAACGACGGAGCATTCCTTGGCGATGCGCTGGAGGAGTGCACCGGTCTTCATCGTCTCCTCGTCCGTCATCCCCGCTACCGGCTCATCGAGCAGCAGAAGCCGCGGCTTTTGAAGCAGCAGCATGCCGATCTCCAGCCATTGCTTCTCTCCATGCGACAGAGAGCCTGCCCGAACGTGTATCCGATCGGGCAGCCCAATCAATTCCAGAACCTTCTTCATCTCGAACGTGGTGCACCGATTTCTCCTGGCCTTCAGCGCACGGAACACGCTTCGATCGGGATCGACTGTCAGCTCCAGGTTTTCTTTGACGCTCAAGTTTGGAAATATCGACGGCGCTTGAAATTTTCGCCCCACACCGAGACGGGCGATTTCATACTCCCGCTTTCTGGTGATTTCCAGTCCGTCCCCAAGCAGCACCTTTCCTGCGGCAGGCTTTGTTTTCCCGCAGATCACGTCCAGCATCGTGGTTTTTCCCGCGCCGTTCGGGCCGATCAGAAAATGCAGCTCATGCTGACGCAGTGCCAGATTCATACCGTTTACCGCTACAAACCCGCCAAAAGTGACCGTAATGTTCTCCGCGGACAACACGATGGGGGAAATACCGATATCCCTGACTTCTCCATGGACAGCTAGCGGCATATCAACTCTCTTCGCGTACGGCTGCATGCACAGTCCCTCCTCTTCGAGATAATGACGAAACCACCTTGCTCCACAATCCGGTCAATCCTTTTGGCATCAACACAACAACGATGACAAATAATGCACCCAATACGAGCAGCCATCCTTCCGGATAAGCCTCGCTGATCCCGGTCTTGGCTGCGTTCAGCAGCACGGCGCCAATAATAGCGCCGATCAGCGTACCCCTGCCGCCTAGAGCGACCCAAAGCACCATTTCAATGGACGGAACGATGCCCATCATCGACGGCGAAATAATGCCGACCTGAAGGACAAACAGCATGCCTGCAAGCCCGGCCAGACCGCCCGATACGGCAAAGGCAAAGGTCTTGTAACGGGAAGGGTCAAAACCCAGAAACCGCACCCGGTTCTCCCCATCTCTTGAGGCTTCCAGCACCTGGCCCACCCTGCTGTTCACAATTCTTCGGCACAGAATATAGGCTCCTGCCAAAGCGGCAAGCGTAATAAAATACAACCCGATTTTCGTTGACGGAGCGTTTAGATTAAAACCCAAAATGGAATTGTATCCCGTTAGCCCGTTCGTGCCCCCTGTCCACTGCTGCTTGCCTACAAACAGCGTAACCACGATCATAACCAGAGCCTGCGTCAGAATCGTAAAATATACGCCGACGATCCGGTTGCGAAACGTAAAGAATCCAAGTATCAACGCAAGCAGGGCCGGGAGCAGCATCCCGAGTAGCAAGGCTGCGGGGAACGATCGGAATGGCTCCCAGAACCATGGGAGCGCCGTTACTCCGCTCCATCCCATGAAATCAGGCAGGGACGCGCCGCTGGCGTCCAGCTTCAAATACATGGCCATGGCATAAGCGCCTAATCCAAAGAACACGCCGTGCCCAAGGCTTAGAATGCCGCCATAGCCCCAGATCAGGTCAAGCCCAACCGCCAGGATCGCCAAAGCCAGAAATTTCGTTAACAAACCGAGGCGAAAAGGGGTCGTGAACAAAGGTGCCATACACATCAGGAGCAGTACCGCGCTCCACATCATCCGTTTCGATCGGCTGCCGGGGTTTCCTGTCAACCATTTCAGCACCATACCATCCCCTCCTCTCTAATCCAGGCTGCGTGTTCGAAGTGCAACGAGCCCGCGTGGCTTCCACTGCAGGAATGCCACGATGCAGGCGAATACCAGCACTTTGCCGATGGATGCCGAAGTGTAAGTCTCAAACAGCGTATTGAACACGCCGATGCCCAGTGCCCCGGCAACCGTGCCGATCAACTTTCCAACGCCGCCGAGGACCACCACCATGAAAGCATCGACAATATAGTAGGTTCCGATCGAAGGACCGATCGGGCCGAGCAATGTTAACGCGCAGCCAGCAATGCCGGCAATGCCTGAGCCGATCGCAAACGTCAGGCCGTCCACGCGTCGGGTTGAAATACCGAGACACCCGGCCATGCTTCGATTTTGCATCACCGCCCGCATTCTTCGGCCTTGGACCGTTCTATAAATATAGAGATACATGGCTGTCAGCACGACGGCCACCAATACGATGATGAACAGCCGCTTGTACGGAAGGACGATGCTTGAAGTGATCGCCAGCCCGCCGTTTAGCCAGGAAGGGCTGGTAACAGCCACATTCGGCGCGCCGAAGATGAATCTTGCGATTTGCTGGAGCATCATCCCGACGCCCCATGTGGCGAGCAAACTATCCAGCGGCCTGCCGTACAGATGGCGTATGAGCACCATTTCAAGCAGCCATCCGACGGCGGCTGCAACCAAGAACGATACAAGCAAAGCCACGATGAAATAGGTGTCGAACCAGGATTTCGGCATATACGCGGTAAACAAACCTTGCGTGACGTACGTTGAGTAAGCACCGATCATGATCAGCTCGCCATGGGCCATATTAATGACATTCATCAAGCCGAACGTCACCGCTAAGCCAAGAGCAATCAATAATAGGATCGAGCTGACGCTGAGTCCGTTAAACACTTGCAGAATCGTCATTCCCATCCGGGTGAACCTCCTTTCACGAAATAGCCCGAAGGCCATCCATGCATGAGATCAAGCTTTATTCTCCGCTTAATCCCTTCGCCCAATCATAAGTTTTCAGATAAGGGTCCGGTTTAACGGGTTCGCCCGAATTCCAAAGCTCCTTGAATTGCCCGTCAGCCTGCACCTCGCCGATGCGCACCGTTTTATGAATGTGCTGATTCTCCCCATCAATGGTTACTTTTCCTTCCGGAGCGGCGAACTCAATGCCTTTTGCCGCTTCCTTCACCTTGGCCACCTCCGTTGTTCCTGCCTTCTCCACCGCGGCCTTCCATAAGTACACCGCCGTGTATCCTGCTTCGATCGGGTCAGCCGTCACGCGGTCAGCGCCGTATTTTGCTTTGTATTTGTCGACAAAAGTCTTGTTCTCCGGAGTATCGGTAGATTGATAATAGTTCCAGGCTGCCAGATGCCCCTCCAGTATATCGGCGCCGATGCCGCGGATCTCCTCCTCCGCCACGCTGACGGACAGCGTGGTCATATCCTTGGAGGTAATGCCCGCATCCTTCAGCTGCTTGAAGAAGGCCACGTTGCTGTCGCCGTTCAGCGTGTTATAGACGATATCGGGCTTCGCCTCCTTGATCTTGGCTATAATCGTGCTGAAATCGGTATGGCCCAGCGGCGTGTATTCCTCTCCCGCCAGCTTGCCGCCCTCGGCCGTCAACTGGGCCTTAATGATCTTGTTGGCCGTTCTTGGGAACACATAATCGGAGCCGAGCAGGAACATTTTTTTGCCGCGGTTCTCGAGCAGCCAGGACACCGAAGGCACGATTTGCTGATTGGTTGTGGCGCCCGTATAAAAAATGTTAGGGGAGGATTCCAGCCCTTCATATTGAACCGGATAAAATAAAAGACCGTTGTTTTGTTCGAAAACAGGGAGCATGGCTTTCCGACTGGCGGAGGTCCAGCCTCCGAATACGGCGGCAACTTTATCCTGCTGCAGCAATTTTCCCGCTTTCTCCGCGAAGGTCGGCCAATCGGAGGCACCGTCCTCGATTACGGGTTCGATCTGCTTGCCAAGCACGCCGCCAGCTGCATTGATTTCTTCGATGGCAAGCATCTCCGCATCCTTAACGGATACCTCGCTTATTGCCATCGTTCCGCTGAGTGAGTGAAGAATGCCAACCTTAATTGAATCGCCAGCGGCTTCTACCCCCGGACTCCCGTTATCCGCACCGGCGGTTGGAGCGGCTTCCTTTTCCGTCACGCAGCCTGACATCAAGATTGCACATAAAACAAATGAGGCCCAGCCTTTAACGATCACGCTTTGTTTCTTCATTCGCTCCCAACTCCCTTTTTTACGTTTCCGAACATTCTATCTGCAAACTGCCTTCTCTGTTCGTTATCCCACATTATAGTTGCCTTATATTTTCTATGTCAATAATCATGACATTATTTTATTTATTTTTTCAAAAATAATAAGATTTCAGTTTATTTTTCGTAATTTAAGTAATATTTTCTTACATAAAAATAAAGAAATCCTGCAACTCACTCTTAACCTTTAAATTTATGTTATATTTTCTAACATAAAAAACAACCCTTGATTTCTCAAAAGGTTGTCAACACCGTTACGCCATTTATCTGATCATTTTCCTGTTCGAAATTGAAATCGGTACCCGATCCGGGTAATCCGTAATAATCCCATCCACGTTAATTTGAAGCACATAAGGAATTTGCAGCATATCCCGGATGGTCCAGACCATTGTTTTCAGCCCGGATTGATGTATCTTTTGAACCAGCCCTTTGGATACCAGCCTCATCGATACATTCACATACTCCGCATAGGTCTTCATATCTACCAGCCGCTGCTTGGATAAGTCGCCCGCACTGGTGATAACAACGCCCAGCGGGATATCGGGCATCAGTTGACGAAATCGAAGGAGCGAGTCCGTATCTGCTGACTGCACGATGATCAGGTCCTTGTACCTCTCACCACCATCAGCGCCGATGTTATACCTTTTCAACTCGTCTGCGACCCTTTGCTCGATACCCGGATACCGGGAGGGAGATTTCAATTCGATCAACAGCCCGATGCGCCCCGCGAAATGCTCAAGCACCTCCGCCAAAGCGGGAATGACTTCTCCTTTAAACGCCGAATCGTACCATGAACCTGCATCCAGCATACGCAGCTCCTCAAAGGTTAAATCGCCTACTTCTCCCTGCCCATCGGTGGTTCGCTCAACCGTGGAATCATGAATCACAACGACCTGTCCATCCTTGCTCAATTGGACATCCAATTCCAGCATATCCGCTCCCATATCAAATGCTTTAACAAAAGATGCCATCGTATTTTCCGGGGCATAACCCGACGCGCCCCGATGGGCGATATTAACCCAGGATTGATCGCGCTCATTCTCCGACCTCATCCAGACTTCCCGTTCCCCGGTTTGATGATAAGGATAATGCGGGACATCAGCCGTATTTTGAGAACCGGTCACTGCAAGCACAGCTGTTAGAATTACAATCATTCTTTTCATCGGGTCATCAATCTCCTAGTCGTACCTTGTTCACTTCATAGCTAGCCTTGCTGAAGAACATTTCAGGGCAGCCTGCCCATCCCCATTGATGCTAGTTCTTCCCTTTCTGCTGCAAGTTCAGTCAGATATAAATGAAGTCGGCTAGATGTTCACCAGGTATAATTATGGTTCATTTAGGAATTAGCTCTTGTAATATGAACATAAATGGAGTAATTTGTACTTATATGAACATTATGAATTCATTATAATAGAATGATGAGGAGATGAACGAACATGGAAAGACGTTATGCATCACACCCTAATGAAGTGAAACAATATGACACAGAAAGACTTCGCAAGGAATTCCATATCCCCGTCCTGTTTACGCCTGACAAGCTGGAGCTTGTCCTGACGCACGAAGATCGTATGATTATCGGTGGTGCCGCTCCCGTTCAAGAACAAGTCAAATTGGAAACCGACCTTAAAGAGCTGGGTGTTTCCTCTTTCCTGGAACGCCGTGAGCTTGGCATTATCAATATTGGCGGACATGGTACCGTACTGGTGGACGGTGCGGAGCATGAACTGAACAACAAAGAATGCTTGTACGTTGGCATGGGCACGGAAGAGGTTATTTTTAAAAGCACGGATCCATCCAACCCAGCCAAATTCTATTTGAATTCTGCGCCAGCGCACCAATCATTCCCGACAGCCAAGGCCACTCTGGAGGAAGCCGATTCCAGCGCTTTGGGCGATATCAAAAATTCCAATGATCGCGTAATCTATCGTTTCATTCATCAAAAAGGCATCGAGAGCGCCCAGCTTGTCATGGGTATGACCCTGCTGAAAGAAGGAAACATGTGGAACACGATGCCTGCCCATACTCACCCAAGACGCATGGAGGCATATCTCTATTTTGATTTACCGGAAGAAGCGGTTGTCATCCATCTGATGGGTGAACCCAATGAAACGCGGCACATCGTCATGCGCAATGAGCAGGCCGTGATTTCGCCAAGCTGGTCGATCCACAGCGGGGTAGGCACAAGCAACTATACCTTTATCTGGGGCATGGCCGGAGATAATAAACGTTATGATGATATGGACCCGGTGTCCATAAAAGATTTAAAATAGAGGGGATTATCCATTAACCCACGGAAGAGTTGAGATTCATATGAACCCGTTACGACGCTATGAAAAAATAATGGAGTACCTTCTAACCCATAAAGAAGTGACTGTCGCCGACCTAAGCCAGCAACTTCAAGTAACCGGAAAAACCATACGCGAGGATCTGACCAAGCTGGAGGAACAGGGGCTAATCGTTCGTGTGCATGGTGGAGCTGTCCTTGCGCACAGCGATCAATTCGGCATCCTGCCGTCCAAAGAACCGCTTGCCAAACATCCGACTGAAAAGACCGAAATCGCGCTGAAAGCGCTGAAGCATATCAATACCGATGACATCATTGCCTTAGACGGAGGCAGCACCACGCTGGAGATTGCCCGCAGGCTGGAGGATGTGCCTCTGACGGTCATTACGAACGATGTGTATATCATCAGCGAATTGGCGACCAAGAATCATATCCGTTTGGTCGTTCCGGGGGGCTACCGGGTCCGAAATATGCTCGCAGGCCCTGAAGGCGTATCGTATGTATCACAGCTGAACATTCAAAAAGCCTTCATATCCGCCACGGGCGTCCATCTTGATCATGGATTGTCCATATATACCGGGGACTTGATCCCTTTCAAACGGGCATTAATCGAAACTTCGCTGGAGGTTTATGCCGTTGTCGATCATCACAAATTTGGTCAAACGGCATTAAGGACATTTTCATCCCTGCAGGAGATCAGCGGCATCATTACCGATGCGGGACTGCCACCCGAGACGATCAAACAATATGAAGGTGCCGGCGTTACCATGCTGTAAACGCCGCATGAAAACTCAAAACCGGCCTAACTTCATAATCACTAATAGAGAGCATATGAGAGGGGATACTGGAGCATGAACAGGTTTGACTTATCAGGTAAAACCGCAATCGTCACCGGCTCCGCCAGAGGACTAGGGCAAGGCATAGCGATAGCTCTGGCCGAAGCCGGCGCGGATATCGTTGCCGTGTCCATGAATACAAGCGCCGAAACGATAGAAGCCATTACTTCACTCGGCAGAAAAGCTTCCGAAATCAAGGTCGATCTAAGCGACCAGAGCAAACTCCAGCAAACTTTTGACCAAGCACTGGAGCTGACGGGGCATGTGGACATTCTCGTAAACAATGCGGGTATTATCCGCCGGAAGCCTGCCAAGGATCATGGTACTCAAGATTGGCTTGACGTGATTGACTTGAATCTGAATACCGTATTTTTGCTGTCCCAACTTGCCGGAAGACATATGATTGAACGCGGCAGCGGCAAAATCATTAACATTTGCTCCATGCTGTCCTACCAAGGCGGAATCAACGTGCCCGGATATACGGCAAGCAAGCATGGTGTTGCCGGCCTTACGAAAGCTTTGGCCAATGAATGGGCAGCCAGCGGCATCCAAGTGAACGGAATTGCTCCCGGTTATATCGAAACCGATAATACGGCAGCCATCCGTCAGGATGAGGAACGACGGACTTCCATTACGGAACGTATTCCTGCCGGACGCTGGGGAAAACCCGAGGATATTGGCGGACCCGCCGTATTCCTCGCTTCCGCCGCTTCGGATTATATGAACGGACATGTACTTTGTGTTGATGGCGGATGGATGGCCCGTTAAGAAGCATAAAGCGCTGTATCAAGAGCATGTCAACGTTAGCTTCAATTCTATCTAGCAAAAATAGGCTGCGCTTTTCCACTGCTGCTGCAGACGGAAATAGCACAGCCTATTTTCATTCTCCTCTTCCATCCGATTAGAGACCCTAAGTTCTTACCGTGTACCGACATTTCACGAATATACGAACCATCCTTTGGGACATCCTAACTTTACGAAATGGGCCTCGAAGGACCGTGAATAAAGAAAGGATGGTTTCTGGAATCATGCGCGGAACAAAATCGATACGTTGGATCAGTCTTGCCTGTTTATTCACACTGATCGCTTCAATTGTACTTGCCGGATGCACGCCTAACAGTAATGACCGGGTGCCGACCCCCAACATGGGCGTAAATCCTTACCGGGTGAACACGGGCTTCCTGCTTCGGAATGCCGTGGAGCGCGGGACCCTGCGAATTGCAACGGAACGGGATTATCCCCCTTTCAGTTACCATGGAACGGGCGGAAGACTTACAGGTTTTGATGTGGAAATCGCTGAAGAGGTTGCCCGTCATATGGAGCTAAGAGCAGAATTCGTTGAAACCGAGTGGGAGAATCTGCTGCCAGGATTGACGGAAGGCAAATACGACGCCGTCTTCAACCAGATTGAAGACAAGCCGGACCGGCGGGCCCTCTATGATTTTTCCGTCGCTTATCTATCCTCAACCCCTGTTCTGCTTGTGCGTTCCTCGGGTGAAGATCAGATTCGCACCTTCTCGGACATCAAGGATAAGCGTGTCGGCCTGAACCCAACCGGAATTTATAAGGATATGGCCAAGAAGCATGGAGCGGAAATTGTCCCGATCAAATATATATCAGACGCAGCTAACAAGCTCGCAAACGGAGAGCTGGATGCCGTCATTTCGGACCAGTTATCCGTAACCAACCTGAAGCAGCAGTTCCCGAATCTGCCGGTCGCTGCCGCCGAATCCGCCGATCAGGTGTCCGAGATTTCCGCAGCCTTTGTAAAAGGGAATCCGGATCTCGTGGCCGCCGTTGATAATGCACTGGCTACCATGCAGCAGGACGGAACGTATCTGACCATTTGGAACAAATACTTTGGAGACGCCCCGATGAGTTATAAAGGCATCCATGATCGCAAGGTTAAATAGAATTTTCTAATTTCCTGACAAAAAGGCGCCTGCTCCGCTGGATTCCAGCATAGCAAGCGCCTTTTTTAATGTGCATATTATGATTCTTCGGTTGTCTCTCCCGCATCCGCTTCCTTAGCTTCCGCTTCATCCACCGTCTCTGCAGCCTCAACAGCACGTGGCACGATGACGGTTGCGAGAACCTCCTCATCCGAAGCGTGCAATGTAATACCTTCCGGTACTTTAATATCTGCAACCGTAAGCTTGTCGCCAATCTCCAGAGCGGATACGTCCGCTTCGAGGGTAGTAGGCAGCTCGCCCGGTAATCCCTCTACTTCGATTTCGGTCACCTGGGTTTGCAGAATACCGCCAGATTTCGTTCCGGCAGCAGTACCTTGATAATCCACCGGTATGCTGACACGAACCGGCTTGTTCATGGAGATCCGCAGAAAGTCCACATGGGATACAGTGCCGCGTCTCTTTTGAATGTCCTTAATCAAAACCGGAATTTTACCGGAGCCTGGAATATCAAGCTGGAATACCTCTGAACGTCCGGTGTGGAACAGCTTGGCCGTATCCTTGAAATTAACAGCTACAGGGATGCTTTCCTCGCCCGCGCCGTATACAACGCCGGGGATTCCGCCATTTTCGCGAAGCACTCGGCGAGAAGCCCGGGTAAATTCATCACGAACATCTGCTTGGAGTTGAACTGTGTTTCCTTTTGACATGAGTGACTTCCTCCTTTATCGAAAACAAAGTCTATCTCATTATTACCCTATTTACCTGCTAACTAATCATGAGTTTCAGATGTTTTAAATTTCAATCCTGTGGGTAATGTATGGTACCCCTTTTGAAATATAAATAATAGGAGCCCCCTTTTCAGTACAATAGGAGGGCTCCTGATTTTTTCAATATACAATCCTTATATACAATCCTCAACTCGCCATATCCCGCTGCTCTTGGCCTTCGGAGCCGTCGTCTTTGACACTTAGCAGCGAGATCCGTACCTTGGCTTCGTCTGGCGGAATATCGATAAACCAGTCGTTCTCGCCTTCCCGATCCTCCCATTCATTCAACCTGACGATACAGCCAACCCGCTTGGTTCCGGAAGCTGCGTAGAAGACCGCTCGAGCTTTGCCGCCGTCCACTCTTGAGAATGGCACGCTGCCATCCTCCACGCCTGTTCCCCACACCCATACGTTCCAGCCATCATATGCTTGATCACGTCTTTCATATTCAATCTCAACGGTAGTCAAGCCTTGCTTCTTCTGGGTCTGGTCTTCGTACAACACCATCAGCGAAAGCCCTGGGACCGCTATAGCTCCTTGGTCCAACATCTCGATCGTATCTGTACCTGCCTGACGATCATTCACCACGATGCTCCAGCGGTAAGGTGTAGGCGGCAAATCAACCGTCATTTCATGCTCATTCCCGTTCACGATCACTACAATCTGGCCCCAGCTATCTTGTTGATGATGCGTTAATCGGTACGCGATAATCCGATCGCTGCTGCGCAGCACTTCCATATGTTCCTCGATCTCTTCTCTTGCAGCCATACGAAATGCCGGATGAGCTTTGCGCAAGGCAATAAGGCCTTTGTAATAGTCAAACACGGGTTTGAATCGTTTCTTGTTCGACCAGCGGATCGCATTAACGGCATCGCCGCTGCGGTAGCTGTTATGATCGCCAAATTTCGTGCGAAGCAGCTCATCGCCGGCATGCAGCAGCGGAATCCCTTGAGAGAGCAGGACGATCCCGTTAGCCAGCAAGCTGCGGCGCACAGCCGCTGCCGACATTACATCTTCATCAGGAATACCGGCATAGGGTGTTGAAGCAGCCGTAGCCTGCCATACATCGCCGCCGTTAACCAGCTTCCCGTCCGTCATGCGAAGCAGACCTGCCTGTTCTTCCATCCCGCAAGCAACCAAAATTTTGTCCCACAGATTCAAATTATCGTGCACGGTGACATAATTGACCGTCTCATCCGGATGAAGCGCAAAATCATGGATCGAGCCCATCATCCCTTCAACGACAGCGCCCTCGTACCACGGTTCGCCCGTAGCAAAGCCTCGGCCGCGCCCGTCATTGTCACCCTTGATGGCATGCCGGAAATGATCATTAAATACAGCGAAGCCTTGACCCTTCTGGCTTCCTTTGACGGTTTGCTCTGTCAACGGACTCATTCCTCCCGTCCAGGGCTCACCGTAGAACAAGAGAGAGCTATCGACCTCACGACGCAGCTCGCTTACAATCTCTTTCATCGTTGTTGTATCGATCAGAGCCATCAGATCAAATCGAAAGCCGTCGATATGATACTCCTCGGCCCAGTACCTTAAGGAATCCTTGATATATTTGCGTACCATCGGCTTCTCTGTAGCCAGCTCGTTGCCTACACCTGAACCGTTCGATAAAAGTCCATATCCATCCTTGCGATAGAAATACCCTGGCGCCAATCGTTCAAACGGACCGTCATCCACCGTATACGTATGGTTGTAAACTACGTCCATGACGACACGGATTCCCCTTGCATGCAGAGCCAGAATCATCTCCTTCAGCTCCCGGATGCGCAGGATCGGATCCATAGGATCTGTCGAATATGAACCTTCAGGAACATTGTAATTCTGCGGATCATACCCCCAGTTATACTCGCGGCTCAAGCTGCCGGCTTTATAGCCGTCCAGCTCATTGACCGTTCGAAAATCAAATATCGGCAGCAGATGCACATGGGTCACACCTAATTCTTCGAGATGATCCAATCCAATGGTATTCCCTTCGGAATCCCGCAGGCCACCTTCTGTGAATGCCTTATATTTACCTCTATATTTCATTCCCGAATCGGTATGAATCGAGAAATCGCGTACATGAAGCTCATAGAGCACCGCATCCGTAGGCTTCAGCAGCTTGGGTCTAACATCCTGCTCCCACCCCGGCGGATTGCTCTTCGCCAGATCGACAACCACCCCGCGGCAGCCGTTGGCTGACACCGCTGTTGCATAAGGGTCAACGGCATAGTGCACGTCGCCGTCCGCTGACTCGATTTGGTACATATAATAGGTTCCGTGAAGATCCCTGTTTACGACAGCCGACCATATGCCGTCGCCATTACGTTCCATCAAATATAATGTGCCACGCTCGTGATCCGTTACGAGACCTTGCTCGTTATACTCTCCCGGGCTTTCATACAAAGCCAGTTTCACATGAACCGCATCCGGAGCCCACACCTGAAAGGCCGTTCCCTCTCTTCGGCAGGTTGCCCCCAGCTTAACACTTGTGCAGCTCTTGATCATGTCCATAGTCATCATCACCGTCACTTATAAGTAGATTTACTTCCTAGTATGGGCGCCTGAATCATAAGACAGACCTCTAGCACATGAATGTAGAACGCTTTCATATATCATGATATGCCAAAAGCCCTGATTTGGTTTGGGTTTGATGCCAAATAACTATATATTTAGGCTATTATACTAGCAAATATGCCGGGTGTCTTTCTTTTGACAAAAAAAACATCTGCCCAAATGGACAGATGTTGTCAATGTAAAGCTATCGTGGAAAAAGATTGGTAGAGTCCCCAAAAAACAAACGAAATACGTCACTGCATGGATCGATCAAGTCGTTAAGTTGTCTTCCTTCTTACTCAGCTGCCGTTTCTATGGATTCCACCAGAGCCACAACTTCCTCTGCGGTACCCATTTCAAGCGCCTTGGCAGCGAGTGCCTGCATATCACTGCGGGACAGCTTCCCGATCTGGCTGCGCGCCGGCAGAATGGATGTAGCGCTCATGCTAAACTCATCCAGCCCCAAACCGAGGAGAATCGGAATCGCCGTGGCGTCACCAGCCATTTCGCCGCACATGCCAACCCAACGGCCTTCGCGATGAGCGGCATCGATGACCATTTTAACCAGTCGCAGAATCGCCGGATTATAAGGTTGATACAAATAAGCAACCCGTTCATTCATGCGGTCAGCGGCCATCGTATACTGGATAAGGTCATTCGTTCCGATACTGAAGAAATCAACCTCTTTGGCAAACTGATCCGCCAGGACCGCGGTAGATGGAATCTCCACCATGATCCCGAGTTGGATCTCCTCGGATACCGGAATGCCTTCGCTTACAAGCTTGGATTTCTCTTCCTCCAGAAGCGCTTTGGCTTCACGGAATTCACCGAGCGTCGCGATCATAGGAAACATGATGCGCAGATTGCCGTGGACGCTTGCGCGGAGCAGTGCCCGAAGCTGGGTTCTGAAAATATCCTGACGGTCCAGGCACAGCCTAACGGCCCGGAATCCCAGGAACGGATTCATTTCCTTAGGAAAATCCAGATAAGGCAGCTCCTTGTCCCCGCCGATATCGAGCGTGCGGACAACAACCGGCTTGCCTTCCATTTTCTCCAGTACCGATTTATAGGCGACATACTGGATCTCTTCGGAAGGAAGTTTATCCCTGCCCATGTACAGGAATTCTGTGCGATACAGTCCTACCGCTTCTCCGCCATTCTCCAGCACGCCGGTCACATCGTTCGGTGTCCCAATATTGGCGGCCAACTCCACATGGATCCCGTCCTTGGATACCGTTGGTTCGGAGCGGAGTTTCTTCCATTCCTCGACCTGTTTGGCATAGGCATCCTGCTTCGCACGGTATTGGGCCACGATGGCTTCCGTAGGATTAATGATGACATCCCCTTCCAGTCCGTCAACGATGATCAAATCCCCGTTTTGGACCGAAGAGAGCACGTTTTTCGTTCCGACGACAGCCGGAATTTCAAGCGAACGGGCCATGATGGCAGAATGCGAGGTGCGCCCGCCAATATTGGTCGTGAATCCTTTAACGTAGTTGCGGTTCAACTGCGCTGTGTCCGAAGGAGTCAAGTCCTCTGCAACCACAATTACTTCTTCGCTGATTTCTGAAGGGCTGACATAATTCAGGCCCAGCAGATGCTTGAGAATACGTTTGGTTACGTCACGCATATCCGCTGCCCGCTCCTGCAAGTAAGCACTCTTCATGTTCTCGAACATTTGAATGAATTGGGTTGCCGTTTCATTTAAGGCGTACTCCGCATTAACCGAATCGGAAGCGATTTTCGCTTTGACTGGTTCAATCAATTCCGGATCATTCAGGATGAGAAGGTGAGATTCGAAAATCTCAGCCTTCTTCTCCCCGAGTTCCTGAAGCGTGCGGGCTTTGATCGCTTCAAGCTCAGCCTGGGACTGAGCCAGCGCCGCATCCAGCTTCGAAAGCTCGGCATCCGTGTCTGCCACTTGCTTTTCCGTAACAGAATAATCAGGGTGCTCCAGTGTAAATGCTCGTGCAATCGCGATGCCCGCGGAAGCCGCGATTCCTTTCAAATTATTCATGAAGCTCGCCTAACCCTTCGTTCACCATCACTTCTTGCAGTGCTGTCAGCGCTTCGCTCTCATTGCCGCCTTCCGTGATCAGTGTCAATGTATCACCTTGCTCCAATCCGAGGGACAGAACGCCCAGGATCGATTTCAGCGTTACTTTTTTGCCGTTAGCTTCAGCAAATGAATTGGTGTCCTGGAATTTGTTAGCCGTATTTACCAATGCTGTTGCCGGACGTGCGTGAATTCCATCTTCGTCAATAATTTTGAATGTTTGTTGCATGTTCATCATCCTACTTTCGTATATTTTAATTTTTTTAGAATCCTTGAGATCACCGTGAGGTTAAGGCTTTGATATGGTGATGATCCCTTTTTCACCGCTTTTTACTTCACCGGTCTTGTTCAGCTTCACGGAAGCTCCCTCCGGCAAATTCGAGAAGATCACAGGAGAAATAATCGATTTGGCATTCTCCTTCACATAATCCAGATCCACCTGCATGATCGGTTGGCCCGTGGATACCAGATCCCCCTCTTGTACAAGAACTTCAAAACCCTGCCCCTTCAGCTTAACGGTATTGACGCCGATATGGACAAGCACTTCCTTACCGCCATCGGACATAATGCCGACCGCATGCTTGCTGGGGAATACGTTAAATACGGTTCCGTTAACAGGAGAAGCGATCGTTCCGTTATGAGGTAATACCGCAAATCCATCTCCCGTCATTCGTTCTGCAAAGACAGGATCAGGCACATGGGAAATATCCATTAGCTCTCCATCGACTGGAGATACGATTTCCTCCATGACAAGCGTTTCCCCGTCCTGACCAGCCTGCTGCTCCTCTTGAGCAGTCGGCATCGTCTTCGGATCCGCTGTTTCAGGCGCGATTGTCGGCGTTATTCCCGACATAATGTCCTGGATTTGCGATTTGATAGTATCGGAACGTGTTCCGAATATCGCCTGGATATTATTCCCCACCTCCAGCACACCTGACGCACCCAGCTGTTTCAGCCTTGCCTTATCGACATGGCCCTTGTCTTTCACCTCTACCCGAAGCCGGGTAATGCAGGCATCCAGATGCGCAATGTTAGGCTGGCCGCCAAGCGCAGTCAGAATGTTAAGCGGCAGATCATTTTTACTGTTACCGCCTGATCCCTGGGAAACTGATTCCGACTCCGTTGCGGAAGCTTCCTCTCGGCCCGGCGTCTTCAGATTGAATTTCCGAATGACAAACCGGAATCCGAAATAATAGATTACTGCCATGATAGCACCAACAATGAGTACATTCCACCATGGGGTCCGGTTCGGAATGACACCGAATATCATGTAATCGATCAGACCGCCCGAGAAGGTCATGCCAATCTTGGTACCCAGAATATGCATGGTCATGAATGACAGACCTGCGAACAGTGCATGTACGGCGAACAAGATCGGCGCGACGAACAGGAAGGAGAACTCAAGCGGTTCCGTAATCCCTGTCAAGAAGGAGGTCAGCGCTGCCGAACCCATAATACCGGCGACAAACTTTTTGTTCTCCGGTCTCGCTTCATGATAGATGGCAAGCGCAGCCGCAGGAAGACCAAACATCATAAACGGATACTTACCCGTCATGAAGGTGCCTGCCGTAAACTCGACGCCATCCCGAAGCTGAGCCATGAATATATTTTGATCACCGCGCACCATTTGACCTGCCTGATTCAAATATTCTCCGAACTCAAACCAGAAGGGAGAATAAAAAATGTGGTGCAGACCGAACGGAATCAATCCGCGTTCCACAACGCCGAACACAAAAGCGGACAGCGTCAGGTTTTGTTCCAGCATGAAATGGGATGCAGTGTTAAGCGCAGACTGGATCGGAGGCCATATAAAGACCATCAACAGACCAAGCAAAACGGAGGTTGCAGCCGTCATAATCGGAACAAAGCGTTTTCCTGCAAAAAAGCCCAGATAGGACGGAAGCTCTATTTTGAAAAATCTTCGGTACATGCTTGCCGCTAATATACCTACAATAATCCCGCCGAATACCCCAGTGGCTAAGGTCGGAATGCCAAGCACGCTGGCATATTCGTAATTCGTGCCAATCATCGATGGCGTCACGCCGATCACGCTGCCCATGGTAACGTTCATGACGAGGTAACCGATGATAGCCGCAAGCCCGGCCACACCTTCGCCTCCGGCCAAGCCGACGGCAACCCCTACTGCAAACAGCAAGGATAAATTCG
Organism: Paenibacillus sp. QJM3NY_38; assembly: GCF_056173265.1. Classification (NCBI taxonomy): domain Bacteria; kingdom Bacillati; phylum Bacillota; class Bacilli; order Caryophanales; family Paenibacillaceae; genus Paenibacillus; species Paenibacillus sp. QJM3NY_38. Next base: position 1,914,591 of record NZ_CM149665.1, on the reverse strand, counting down.
TGAACACGATTTGTCCCGCATTCATCATGACGGTGGCAGCTGACTGAACCCAAGCCGCATCGAGCCACGGTGCGTACTGCAGGAAATCGGGGTTGACCAGCATATTACCAAGGCCGAGCAAAAGTCCGGCCGCCGGCAATATGGCCACGGGCAGCATCAGAGCTTTACCGACCCTTTGCAGTACGCCAAAAAGCCGCTTAAACATGAAAATTCTCACCCTCTATCTAGTTGTGGTCACAAGCTGATTGTAGAGCATCATAAAACAACCAAATCAAAAAAAGGCATGAGTAACCACGGGAAAATGGATGGCTAATCTCATGGATTAGATTACCCAGAAATGGGTAATAACAACCAAATTCCTGCAATACTCATGCCTGATCGAATCAGTTACACGTTTGATTTGAAGTTTTATGCTTCATAACTGTTCGTATTGTAACACCGTTCATTTTTCGTTGCAACCACATGGTAAGGGACTTAATAAAATCTTCACATTTGCTCGCCCTGCTCTTTGCGCTGGACCAGCCGCTCCAGATGAATGGTCAAATAACCGGCCTCGGCGGGATATACAGGCTTTTTCAGCCGCTGCTCCATCATCTTCGTCAGTTTCCATGCCAAGGAATACGTTTCGGGATATTCGCGCTTCAGCAGACCATCCAATGAACTCGTCTCGTTCACCGCTTCTCCCCGCCGAATCCGCTCCAGGGCAAACCGGAGATGAGTCAGCAGACGGGAATAATCCAAGGTATCCCTCGGGATGGCATAATCCAGCTGCTGTTCAACGGTACGTACTAAATCCGCAATCAGTTCCGAATGCTTGCGAACCTCCGAAATGTGCTGGTTTGTGAGGGCACCGTGAAAATGAAGGGCAATGAATCCGATTTCTTCTTGGCCCAAGTCGACCCCAAGCTTCTCCCGGATGGTACGGACGGCGTATTCCGCCATCTCGTACTCTTCAGGATACATCTCTTTGGTTTCGTATAAAAAAGGATTATGGATATAGAGACCTTGGGCATGACGTTTAATGGCAAATGCAATATGATCAGTCAACGCTATGTGGATATGCTCATTCAGAGGAGCGTCGCTGGATTTGGCAGCATTCAGAATAATGTCATTCATCGCCTCAATCAGTTTCTCATCGATATGAGGCACCAACTGCTTATACTGCTCCTGCTCCTCCGGTTTGGTCAAAATGAACATCTTCTCGGCAGCGGAGGCCGGGATAAGGTCTTTATTCTTCCGGTTAAAGCCTATTCCCTTGCCAATAACAACAACCTCGCCATGTTGAGGATGCTTCGCTATGATTACATTATTGTTCAACACTTTAGCCACTTGTAAGCTGCTCACGTTTGCACCTCTTTTTGATTCATACGCGTATACTCGGATATCTTATCAGAAATATAAGTGCGCGGCAAAATCATATGTGGTTGCCAAAGTCTCCAAAGTGCCGTACCGCTGCCTGTGACCGCTATCCCAGTCATACTTGCCGCTCGCTCTACTCTTCCTTAGCAGCACTTGTCTCAACAGGCACCGGTACAAGTTCCTGTTCAACAGCTACCGGCTTTTGGACTGGAGAAGCTTTCTTCGTCGTCAATCCCTTAATCAGTTCTTCCACATCAATCCCTGACACACTCTTCAGCATTTCAGGCGCAGTGGACATCAGCTCGGTCACATAATTGCTCACGCGAGCCGCACCTTCGCCTTTGCCTGTATCTACAACCGTCAGCTTGTCGATGGACGAAATTGGCTGAGCAATCTTGCCGGCAAGCTCAGGCAGCATTTTTACGATGATATCGAGCACAGCAGCTTCTCCAAACTTCTGGAACGCTTCGGCAAGTTTCTCCTTGGCATCGGCTTCGGCAATACCGCGCAGGCGGATGACTTCGGCTTCGGCCGTACCTTTGGCACGCTCGGCATCCGCAACGGCCAGACCATCCAGGCGCTTCTGTTCGGCAGACGCTTTGGCCTGGGTTTCGATGGAGTACTGCAAGGCATCCGCTTCGCGCATCTTACGGGCCTTATCCGCTTCGGCCGCCTGCTCAACGGCATAGCGATCCGCTTCGGCTTTCTTCTTCACGTCCGCGTCGTACTGCTTCTCGCGAATCATGATTTCTTTTTCCTGCAGATCGATTTCGCGCTCTTTACGAACGAGCTCAACCTTCATTTGTTCCTCAACTGCCGTCTGTCTGGCACGGGCTTCCTGGATATGATAAGCTTGGTCCGCTTCGGCCTTGGCCGTATCCTGCTCCTTCTTAAAGGAAGCGACCTTCAGCTCCCGCTCCTTCTCGGCTTCCGCGATATTCGTATCGCGTACGACCTCGGCCTTCTGTCCTTCTTCCTCCGCGCGCGCTTTTTGAATCCGCGCGTCGCGCATCGCTTCGGCTTCGGCAATCTCCGCATCCCGCTTTACGGTAGCGATCCGCGGTTTACCCAGCGCTTCCAGATATCCATGCTTGTCGCGAACGTCCTTAATGGTAAAGGATACAATCTGCAGACCCATCTTCTTAAGGTCTCTTGCAGCGACACCCTGAACTTCCTGCGCGAACTTGTCGCGGTTACGGTATACTTCCTCTACCGTCATGGAACCGAGAATGGCACGAAGATGACCTTCCAGCACTTCCTGTGCTTCGCCTTTCAGCGCTTCAATCGGCTTGCCCATGAATTGCTCGGCTGCTGTTGCCACGTCTTCGATCGAGCTTCCCACTTTTATGATGGCTACCCCATCGGCCATAACCGGAACGCCTTGCTCCGTGTACACTTCAGGTGTCATAACATCCAGTTTATGAGATAAAAGCGATACAAATTCGGAGCGCTGAAATACGGGGAGTATAAAAGCGCCGCCGCCGCGAACGATTTTGATTTTGCGGCCGGATTCATCCTCCGATAAATTTTTGCTTCCCAAAAAAGAACCGGTTACGATCATCGCTTCATCCGGACTCACCGTTTTGTAACGGGCCCAGAACGCAAGTCCTAACACAACAATGACACCTACGACAATTGACGGAATTACTAAGTATTCTGGCATTGAATCAATCCTCTCCTTTTCGTTCTTCCAGTTCGGACACTCTCAGGACACCCTCAACAACGTCAACAACCACCACGCGGACTCCTGCGGGAAGATTTTGGCGATCAAAGCTAGACGCGATGTGCGTTGTGTTGCCTGCGCCAATCTTGACCATCACTTCGCCGAATCCCTCTGCAGGAAGCGGTACGGTGACAATGCCGATCATCCCAGCCAGCTCCTTGATAGAGAAGCCCGTCGAGTTCTCGCTGTTCTCCATCGGTTTCACGTACCCGAAATAGACGAGAATCGAAATGACGATAGCCGCTAAGATAGACAGCGTTACATGGGCACCTGCCGCCAATTCCGTGTATTTCGTCAGCATGATTCCGGTACCGCCAAATACGGTGATTCCTCCAGCGATCACAACCGGATTGAAAAAATCCACTGACAAAAAGTCCAACAATCCGTCAAGCGCCGAGCTAAGTATGTCGCCAAGCACCACGGTTACGATGGCAAATATCACGCCTCCGATCAGACAGCCCCAATATAACGCTTCCATGTTGATTGCCCCCTCTGAAATCCCTTACTGTGTATAACAAGTAATACGGCAAAATGTTTGCTAAAGTTTCAATTATTTCCCTCAAACGTATGGAAATCTCTTCATATCTATATTCGACACACCCGCAAAAAAGCCTGCACGGCATGAACCGGCAGGCTTTATAACCATTTCAATTCCTTGTCATATAACGACAGGACAACCCTTATAGCGACATCCGATAAATCTCCACGACGACTTCACGCTGCAGCTTGCGGAAGTTGCCAAAAGGACCAAATCGCATCGCCTTATCGGCCATTGCCTCGATCTGGCTGTCGTCAATATCGTACGCCCCCAGCGTGCTTGGCGCACCGATGGAAGACCAGAAGCGGCGAAGCGCTTCGATCCCTTCCAATCCGACGGCTTCATCGGTCTTTCCTGCCGGGTCAACTCCGAATACGTTCACGGCAAGAGACTTAAAGCGCTGAGGATCCGCACTCCGATTATATTTCATCCAATTCGGGAACAGGATCGCCAAGCCGCCGCCGTGCGGAATGTCGTAAACGGCAGATACTGCGTGCTCGATATTATGGGTTCCCCAGTCGCCGGCCATCCCCATATTGATCATGCCGTTCAGCGCCATCGTACCGCAGTACATGATCGTCTCGCGGAGCTCGTAGTTCTCCAGGTCCTCAACCAGCTTCGGCGCCGTATCGATAACGGTCCGAAGGATCGTCTCGCAGAAGCCGTCCTGCACCGGCGTGTTGGTATCCTGGTGGAAGTAATGCTCCAGTACGTGAGACATGATATCCACGATACCGTACACCGTTTGATCCCTCGGAAGGGACAACGTATGTACAGGGTCAAGAATGGAAAATGCAGGGTAAGCATGAGGGCTTCCCCAGCCCATCTTCTCTTGGGTTACTTCATTGGTGATAACGGATCCGCCGTTCATCTCCGATCCGGTTGCAGCCATCGTAAGCACGGTTCCAAGTGGGAGACCCGCTTGCGGAACGGCTTTGCGTTCGACGAAATCCCACATATCTCCGTCGTATTTAGCACCAACGGCGATGGCCTTGGAGCAGTCAAGGACGCTTCCACCGCCAACGGCCAGTATAAGATCAATGTTATGCTCCCTGCACAATGCCACGCCTTTGTGGACCGTCGACAGGCGCGGATTCGGTTCCACACCGGCAAGCTCCGTTACCACCGCATTCGCTTCCTTCAGTAACGCGATAACCTGATCGAACAGCCCGCTGCGCTTGATGCTGCCGCCACCATATACAAGCAATACGTTCCGGCCGTATTTAGCCACTTCACCACTTAAAGCGCTCAGCTTGCCCTTACCAAAAATCAACTGAGTCGGATTATGAAAGACAAAAGGTCTCATGTACATTACCTCCATCGCATCTGGTTCGCATCTATTTTTTATCTTGCATGCTTTTTCATTCTATACCATTCCCCTTATGCAAAACAAACAGCCGTCCTTCTCCAGAAAGATCGGCTGTTTGCATAATGATCAACTTCAATACATCATTTATCCATAAATGAATGTCTATTTGCTGCTTTGGACGTATCCCATATGGCTCAGGAATCGCTGAAATGCCTGTTGTCCTTCTGCCGTCTGTTTATATACTCCGGCATGCTCCAAAATCGTCGTGAACTTGTGGCCGACCTCCCGGCGAATCAGCTCGATCGCCCCGGCTTTATCCGGCACGGCTGTTTCCTGTCCACGCAGCTCCTCGATCCAGTCCCCGTGGACGGCAAGCGGATGGTCCGCAGCCTTGCTGTCCGCGTACAGTTCCTCGTTCCCCGCCAAGATGTCGGCGATTTGATCGAGCTCTTCCTTAAGCCTGCCCGGCAGGATCGCCAGCCCCATCACTTCGATCAGGCCGATGTTTTCCTTCTTGATGTGGAACATCTCCCGATGAGGATGGAAAATCCCTTCCGGATATTGCTCATTCGTGCGATTGTTCCGCAGAACCAGGTCCATCTCGTAGATGCCCTCGTCATTTCGGCGGGCAATCGGAGTAACCGTATTGTGGCGGACGCGCTCTCCGTCCACTTCGCTGAACGCTTCAATGTCTGCTGAAGGATCACTGTAGACTTTCCATGACTCGTAAATGCCGTTCGCGCATTCAAGAAGCGAATTCCGATCGCTTGAGGATAGCCGAATCACCGACATCGGCCACTTCACGATGGCCACGGATACATCTGGATAATCCGCGTGCGCAAACCCGGCCACCTTCGGTGCTTTCTGGATCGGGAAGGTATGCCGTCCTCCCTGGAAATGATCATGCGTGAGAATCGAGCCCCCGACAATGGGGAGATCCGCGTTCGATCCGAGAAAATAATGCGGATAAGCATCAACAAAACTCAAAAGGCGGGCAAGCGTCTCTTTGGTCAGCTTCATCGGCACATGGTCATGATGGAATACAATACAGTGCTCATTATAGTAAACATACGGCGAGTATTGGAAAAACCACGGTTCCCCGTTTAGCTCCAACGGAATAATGCGCAGGTTTTGCCGTGCCGGGTGATTGACTCTGCCTGCGTAACCGACATTCTCGCGGCAGAGCTGGCATTTCGGATAAACCGGCGGAGGCAGCAGTTTAGCCATGGCGATTTCCTTCGGACTTTTCTCCGGCTTGGAGAGATTGATGGTAATCTCAATATCGCCATACGGGCTGGCGTGCCGCCAGTATTCATTTTTGGCTACGCGATCCATGCGAATGTAGTTGGAGTCGATGCATAGATTGTAAAATTGGCGGGTTGCCGCAATGATCCCCTGCTCCTGCTGGACCGTCCGGAACTGAGCCGTTACGTCCGAAGGTCTCGCCATGAGCCGACCCATGATTTTGGCGTCCAGCAAATCCCGGTACGTATCGGTATTCTCGGGAATCATTCCATGCGCTGCACCGTAATCGATCATCACGTCGAGCATAGCCTGCGGCCCATCCGGTACAGGGCCGTTCACTTCGTCTCCGTACGGCTCGCTGAACCCGAAATCCTCCAGCAGCAGATTGCGGCTGTAATCCGCATCCGCTGCTTGGATAAGACCTTTATGAAGTGCAAAACGCACAAGCATTTCAATTGCATGAAGAACCTGCTTGGATTCGGGAGTTCCTGATGTTGCTGCATTCATCGTCATCGTCCCCCTTGGATTAATTGTCACCGTAACCGTCCGGGTGACTGCTGTGCCATTTCCACGCGCTCTCGATAATCTCTTCCAGCGTCGTTCTGGATGGGGTCCATCCGAGAACGGTACGTGCTTTATCCGAAGATGCTACCAACACGGCAGGGTCACCGGCACGCCGCGCCTCCATGACAACCGGAATGTCAGCCCCCGTCACCTGCTTTGAGGTCTCGATAACCTCCTTAACCGAGAACCCGAGTCCATTGCCAAGGTTAAACACATTGCTGGACTCTCCGCGGCGGAGGTAATCAACCGCGCGCAGATGAGCGTTCGCAAGATCGCTGACATGAATGTAGTCACGGACACAAGTGCCGTCAGGTGTTGAATAATCGTCGCCAAACACCGAGATGCTTGGGCGCTGTTTCAAAGCGGTTTGCAGGACAAGCGGGATCAGATGGCTCTCCGGACGGTGATCCTCGCCGATTTTTCCGCTGGCATGCGATCCGGCTGCATTGAAGTAACGAAGGGACACATACTTCACGCCAAGCACGGTATCAAACCAGGACATCATCCGTTCCATCATCAGCTTGGTTTCCCCGTACACGTTCGTCGGCTGCGTACGGTCCGTTTCCTCGATCGGCACCTTCTCAGGCTCGCCGTAGGTTGCTGCCGTTGACGAGAAGACGATCTTCCGGACACCCGCTTCATTCATGGCTTCCAGCAGGCAGAGCGTTCCGTATACGTTGTTATCGTAATATTTCACCGGATCCTTCATGCTCTCGCCAACCAGTGAATTCGCGGCAAAGTGGATAACGGCATCAATATCGTTTTCCGAGAACAACTGCTTCAGCAGCGCCTTGTCGCGCAGATCGCCGACATACAGCTTTCCACCCAGCAGCGCTTCGCGATGTCCCGTCTCCAGGCTGTCGATCACAACAACTTCTTCCCCTTGCTCCAACAGCTCCGCTACGGTATGAGAACCGATATATCCCGCACCGCCAGTCACTAAAATAGCCATATTATTCGCCCTCCTTCACTTCATGCACACCTTGACCTACGCCGCATACATAGAAGTCCGGCTTCAGTCCCGTTCTGGCTTCGTACTGCTGCCCCACCTCCGCAATGAAACGCTCCACCGCATCCTCGTGTACGAGAGATACCGTACAGCCTCCAAAGCCGGCTCCTGTCATTCTGGAACCCAGCGTGCCCGGAATCCGCTGTGCTTCTTCCACCAGCGCATCCAGCTCGTCGCCTGTTACTTCGTACAGATAACGCAAGGAGTCGTGGGACTGATTCATATATTGTCCGAATGCTTCCAGATCTCCGTTCCTCAAAGCCTTCACGGAATCATGCACACGCTGGTTTTCCTCAACGACATGCTGGGCACGTCTACGGACGGTTTCATCCCGGATGCTGTCCTGTAGGCTGGCGAATTGATCCGGATTCAGCTGAGCGAGATACGATAACGCCGGCAGCTCCTTCTGCAAAATTTCCAATGCGCGGTCACACTCGCTGCGGCGTTCATTGTATTTGGAATCAACGAGTCCGCGCCGTTTGTTGGTATTCGAAATCACGATTTTGTAAGCTCCGGTCCGGAATGGAACCAGTTCGTATTCGAGCGTATCGCACATTAACAGAATGGCATGATCCTGCTTGCCGTTGGCTACGGCGAATTGATCCATAATGCCGGAGTTGACGCCGACGAACAGGTTCTCCACCCGCTGCGAAAGCTTCGCAATCTCTACCGTATCCGTCTCCTTGCCTTCCATCTTCAAGAAGGCGTAAGCCGTGACCACTTCGATGGACGCCGAGGACGAGAGACCCGCGCCGTTCGGAATATCTCCATGGTAAAGCAGGTCGTAACCGCTGCTAAGGTTACAGCCGATTTTATTCAGCTCCGTTAGGACGCCAACCGGATAATCTGTCCATTGATCGCTTTTGTAGCCATAATCCTCATCCAGGCTGATCGTTAATTCATAAGGGATGTTGGTGGATGAAAAGCTCACCTTGTTATCGTCGCGAGGCCTTATAATCAAGGTCGTGCCAAACTCCAAGGCGGCCGGGAGCACGTAGCCTCCGTTATAATCCAAATGCTCCCCGATCAGGTTCACGCGGCCGGGCGCGTTAAATATGCGAACCTTATGCTGGCTCTCACCGTGCTTGTCCATAAATCTTTCCATAAGCTGTTCCGTCGTCACTGCCCATCACTCCATCCTGTACATATGGTAGTTTTACTGTCTTCAGTATAATGGAAATCTCGTTAACCGATAATGAAATCTTGTGCGTTACATATGGATTTATGTGACTTCTGGAGGTACAATAAATTCATAGAATCAACCCTGTCCTCACAGTTCCTCTTTTTCCCAAACTTATTGTAAAGGAAAATGAATAATGAAACCAACCTATTCTGTTGCTTCCAATCCTGCGCAGCAAGGCAGCGATTCGCTTCACGTCCGATTCGCCGGCGAGAGCCAGACCTTGCCGGAGCATGCATTGGGTCCGAAAATATACGATCATTACTTATTGCATATCATCGAGTCGGGACATGGCATATTCCGAACCGAAACCGACAGGTATCAGCTCGGCCCCGGCGACTGTTTCCTGATCCATCCCGGTCAGATTGTCAGTTATGTATCCGATGCGAGCCATCCCTGGCGTTACCGATGGGTCGCCTTTGATGGAGAACACGCCGGCGAAGGGGTACACCGTTCGGGACTCACCCCCGAAAAGCCTGTCCTCCATCTCATGGAGAACAACCCGATTCCGGGCTACGTGTCCCTCATTCAAAGCCATTTTCAATCCAGGGAGGAGAGCTCCCATATCGCCGCCATCGGTTATATGCATTTAATCTGGGCCGAGATCATGAACCGGAGTGACCGACCGTCCCGTTTAACGCTGGCAGAGCCGCAGGTTCAGCGCACGGTGAAGCAGATGATCAGTTATATGGCTTCCCAATACGCCCATCCCGTCTCGATTGAACAAATGTGCGCAAGCCTGGGCTACAACCGGGCGTACCTGTCGCGCATCTTCAAGCAGGAAACGGGCATGACTCCGATTACGTATCTGCTTAAATTAAGAATCGACCAATCCAAGCGGCTGCTGCGCGAACGTCCCGATTTGTCCATCGAGCAGGTTTCCGCATCCGTTGGACTCACCGATCCGCTCTATTTCTCGCGTCAGTTCAAGCGTCTCGTCGGTCGATCCCCTACAAGGTACCGCAAGGATATCCTCTCATCATCCGCACTTTCTTAACGATATCGTTTGCCCGATATATCTGAACGAAAAAGGAGCGCCTGTCAGGTCTGTCATCCATCCTGAGGCGCTCCATTCATGTAGCTTGGTATCTATGTTATGTGTTCAGCATGCAATCCTTAGTGGTAATCATTATCCCTCCGCAGAAGAGGCGTTCTCCGTTTTCAGGATCGCTTCAATGCGATCCAGTTCTTCCTTCGAGAACTCCAGGTTGTTCAAGGCAGCCACATTGTCCTCGATCTGGCTCACCTTGCTTGCCCCAATCAGGGCAGATGTCACCCGGCCGCCGCGTAGGACCCAAGCGAGAGCGAATTGGGCGAGACTCTGATTCCGCGCTTGAGCGATTTGGTTCAAAGCTCTGATCTTGCGCAGCACTTCTGGCGTGATATTGCTTTCGTTCAAGAATACGGATGCGCTTGCGGCGCGTGAATCGCCGGGCACGCCATTCAAATATTTGTTGGTCAATAGTCCTTGAGCCAGCGGAGTGAAGGCGATGCTTCCGACCCCGTTCTCTTCCAGGACATCGAGCAGTCCGTTCTCCACCCAGCGGTCCAGCATGGAGTAGCTTGGTTGATGGATGAGCAGCGGAGTTCCCAGGCTTTTCAGAATCGAGATCGCTTCCCGCGTCTTCTCCGGCGAATAATTGGAGACTCCGACATATTGCGCCTTGCCTGAACGAACAAGATGGTCCAGCGCTACCATGGTTTCCTCAAGCGGCGTTTCCGGATCCATCCGATGATGATAGAAAATATCGACATAGTCCAGGCCCATACGCTTCAAGCTCTGATCGAGACTTGCAACCAAATATTTACGCGAACCGAAGTCGCCGTAAGGTCCCGGCCACATATAATAGCCCGCTTTGGACGAAATGACGAGCTCATCACGGTATGCCTTAAGATCTCTTGAGAGAACTTTACCAAACGTCTCTTCGGCAGAGCCTGCAGGCGGTCCGTAATTGTTCGCCAGATCGAAGTGGGTAATTCCCAAATCGAAGGAGCGCGTTATCATATTACGCCCGTTTTCATACGTGTCGACACCACCGAAATTATGCCATAATCCAAGGGAGATCGCCGGAAGTTTCAATCCGGATCGCCCCACGCGGTTATACTTCATTCCTTCATAGCGGTCTTCGCTAGCCACATAGGTCACTTGCAATCCCTGCCTCTCTAAGTGATAGGTCCATTGCTAAATTCCATCTTATCGTGTTTGGTCGTCCTTTGACAAGAAAACGATTACAGTCATAGGTGCAACAGCGCGTCCGCCGCTATCGCCGTTACGTGTTGATCAGCTTATCCACCTGCGTCAAGACCTGACCGATCCGATCCGCAATCAAAAGGCCTGCGCGGTGATCGTAAGGGGTTGGATCTGCATTCAGCAAAGCTACCTTGCTCCCATGAAAATAGGATATCAAACTCGCAGCGGGGTGTACCGTCAGCGAAGTCCCGCCAATAATCAACAAATCTGCCGTCGATATTTCCTGGATCGAGCGCATGATGATGTTCTGATCCAATTCCTCTTCATACAGCACGACATCCGGACGCACCAGTCCTCCGCAATCCTTGCAGCGTGGGACGGTTTCCTTGATGTCCAGAATATCCTGGAGGCTGTAGAACCGGGAGCAATCCATGCAATAATTGCGGTGCACAGAGCCGTGAAGCTCCAGCACCTCGGAGCATCCGGCGGTCTGATGCAAACCGTCAATATTTTGCGTGATCACCGACTTCAGCTTACCGTCATGCTCCAGTCTCGACAATAACCGGTGACAGCCGTTCGGCTGCGCATGCGGATGAAGCATCTTGCTTCGGTAAAAGTCGTAAAACACTTCCGGATGTTTCATGAAAAAAGTGTGGCTGAGCATGACCTCCGGCGGATACGGAGATTGGTGCTCGCTCTGGTATAGTCCGGCTGCCGAACGGAAGTCAGGAATCCCGCTCTCCGTGGAGGTACCGGCTCCCCCGAAAAAAACAATGTAGTCGCTTGCTTCGATCCATGTTGCCAACTGCTCGATCTTTTCCCTGTTCTCCACTCTTTTACACCTCCGTACAGCCCTTAAATTAACACGTCTACCTGTACACGTCTAATTCATTATAATCGGATATGACGACATCGGCATCTGTCAGATGTACAGGTTCCCCTTCATCTGTCATTAAACCCACAGCCAGAGCCGCGCCTGCTTGCTTCGCCATTTGCATATCCGCGTTGCTGTCACCGATCACCACCGCTTCCTCGGGCATAATCCCAAGCAGACGGCAAGCGGTCTCGGTCATTTCCGGGTGCGGCTTGCCGTTTCGAACCTGATCTCTTCCCAAAATGGCTGTAAATGAAGTGTGTAGCCCCATCCACTCCAGCTGTTCCTTGGCATTAGAGGTGTCGTCCGAAGTCACCACAGCCATCTTCACGGACGCCAAGCTGCATTTCTTCAGAAAATTCTCCAGCCCGGGCATCGGGAATGCCGGCTTCTGCTGACGAACCTCATACATGGCGTTTTTCGTAATCTGATGGACCTGCATAATCGCTTCGTTCCAGGGCATTCCTGCAGCGTACAGCTGCCAAGCCAGCAGCCCGTTCGTCTCCTCCACGGTACCCATGGCGAGAGGACCCTGAACGTCGTACCCCGTCATACGTCCGCTTGCATCATGCTTAGTGCCCAGCACCTGCTCTTTAGGCAGCGTGAAGCCGGCTCCCATTAATCCCAGCCGTTCCTCCATGAACTTGAGCACATAATCGGCCCATCCTCCCCACAGCGCCATAAAATGGAGCAGCGTTCCGTCTTTATCAAACAAAATCCCTTTGCAGGGAACGGTTCGTCCCTTCACTTGAACAAACGGCAATGTTAAAAAACCTCCCTATCCTATTCTTGATCATACTCTTATTAAACCATGAAATAAACTCTGATTTAAGCGGAAATAACGCCGGACTAAGAAATCGATCCGAAATGGAAATTTACCAATCTTTAGTCGAATGTTTTGATTCATGACAAATAAGCCGTGGTAAGTAACATATACGCATAGCAAATACGACGGTAAAGGAGTGATTTGTGATGGCAACAAGCAGCAATCGAAAGATGACCCGCGAAGAAGCAGGACGTCTTGGCGGCGAAGCGACCGCGAAAAAACACAGCCGAGAATTCTACCAGGAAATCGGTAAAAAAGGCGGCAAAGCGACGTCCAAGAACCATAGCCGCGAGTTTTACCAGGAAATCGGTCAAAAGGGCGGCGAAGCCACCTCGCGGAATCATAATCGTGAATTCTATCAGGAAATTGGCCGCAAAGGCGGCAAGAAATAGCATCACCACTCAAAAAGGAGCCTGATCCCACCCAAGGGAAACAGGCTCTTTGCATGCCATCGCAGCTGGCGTCTTTCCATTGCTTCCTATTAATATCATTGTAGAAAAACCTACCTTTTTGTGATAGACTCATTTAAAACCTATTCGCTGATTACAGGTACCCGGCTGCTTTGCCGGAAGACCGCGCTAAAGCGTAACAATTTTATAATAGATCTGGGGGGAAATCGACATCATGACAACCAAAAAAATGCGTTCAGACATGATCAAAAAAGGCTTTGACCGCGCGCCGCACCGCAGCCTTCTGCGTGCAGCAGGCGTTAAGGAAGAGGATTTCGGCAAACCGTTCATCGCCGTATGTAACTCTTACATCGACATCGTTCCGGGTCATGTGCATCTTCAGGAATTCGGTAAAATCGTGAAGGAAGCGATCCGTGAAGCTGGCGGCGTTCCGTTCGAATTCAACACCATTGGCGTGGATGACGGAATTGCCATGGGTCATATCGGCATGCGCTACTCGCTGCCAAGCCGCGAGATCATAGCGGACTCCCTGGAAACCGTCGTATCGGCTCACTGGTTCGATGGCATGGTGTGTATCCCGAACTGTGACAAAATCACGCCCGGCATGCTGATGGGTGCCCTGCGCGTTAATATCCCTACGGTGTTTGTCAGCGGCGGGCCGATGAAAGCCGGCGTGGACAGCAAAGGCCGCAAATTGTCCCTGACCTCCGTATTTGAAGGCGTCGGCGCTCACCAGGTCGGCAAAATCAATGATGATGAGCTCCTGGAACTGGAACAATTCGGTTGTCCAACCTGCGGTTCCTGCTCCGGCATGTTCACCGCCAACTCCATGAACTGTCTAGCCGAAGCGCTGGGTCTTGCTCTCCCTGGTAATGGTACCATTCTGGCCATCGCCGAAGAGCGTAAAGAGTTCGTCAAGCAATCCGCCAAACAATTGATGGAGCTCGTCAAAATGGACCTCAAGCCGCGTGATATCGTAACCGTTGAAGCAATCGACAACGCGTTTGCGCTGGATATGGCGATGGGCGGTTCCACCAACACCGTGCTTCATACGCTGGCTCTCGCACAAGAAGCCGGTCTCGATTACCCACTGGAGCGGATCAACGAAGTTGCTGACCGCGTTCCTCACATCTCCAAGCTGGCTCCAGCTTCGGATTACTTTATTGAAGACGTACACTTGGCAGGTGGTGTGAGCGCGGTTCTGCATGAGCTTCTCAAGAAGCCGGGCGCACTGCACGGGGATCGCATCACTGTAACAGGCAAGACGCTGGCCGAGAACGTAGCGGGCTGTGAAATCCAGGATCAGAACGTCATCCATCCGATCGATTCCCCGTATTCCGAACGCGGCGGTCTCGCGGTACTATATGGCAATCTGGCTCCTGAAGGTTCTATCATCAAAGTCGGTGCCGTTGACCCATCGGTTGGCGGATACCATAAAGGGCCTGCTATCTGCTTTAACTCTCAGGACGAGGCGCTTAGCGGAATTGCCAACGGCAAGGTCAAGGAAGGTCATGTGGTTGTCATTCGTTATGAAGGGCCTAAGGGCGGACCTGGTATGCCGGAAATGCTGGCGCCGACCTCACAGATCGCAGGTATGGGACTCGGAGCCAAAGTCGGTCTGATCACAGACGGACGCTTCTCCGGTGCTTCCCGCGGTATCAGCATCGGACATATCTCGCCGGAAGCGGCGGAAGGCGGACCTATCGCTTTCGTTGAAGACGGAGATATCATCGAGCTTGACCTGAATAACCGGACCATTCAATTGCTGGACGTTTCCGACGAGGAAATGGCTGTACGCCGCAGCAAATGGGTTGACTTCGAACCGAAAGTGAAGACCGGTTATCTTGCTCGCTACTCGAAGCTTGTTACGAACGCCAGCTCAGGCGGCGTATTGAAAATCTAATTCATCATTCGTACAAAGCAAAGGGGTTATCCCTCGCAGGCATTGAAGCCTGCGGGGATAACCCCTTTTTAATATCCACGCTACATCTATTAGATAATCCAACATAATGACAGTAAACCATCGATTCGATGAACTACATGCCCTGCGATGCACCGGCAACCGCCAGGTCAGCCACATGTTCCTGCTCTATTTCCTGCTGCTCCTCGGATGGAGGCTGAATCTGACTCTTCTTCTCAGCATAACGCCCGATCAGAACATCCACCGGCATCATTAGCATTTTTGGCTCCATGATCTGACTGCCCTCTTTAAGACGGGCCTGCCCTTTCGGATGAATAACGCTAAGCAGCAGTTTCAGATACAGTCTGGACGAGCTTGCAAACAGTCCCCGCGGTAAATCCATGACATGAAATCCGAATTGCTCCGGTCCCCGTGAAATCATGGTTACAGCATACAATCCCTTGATATCCTTGTACTCAGGCCGTTCCAATACCATATTAGCCAGAGAAGGAAGATCATTCTGCACGGCACGAATCATTTTGATAGCGAGCTGCACTTCCGAACGGGAGCGGCTGCCGATCTCAAACAATTTTTTGTTATCAAAATGGAGTTCCAGCACCTGGTCTCCCTTTTCTAGCTGGCTGCCATCTTCCATCACGACCGTTTTGCCTGTAAAAGCGCGCTTTCGGAAATGCAGCATCGGATCTGCCGGCGAGACCGTTTTGAGCGCAAATACCGCATGAAATCCTTTTTCCCACAGAAGCCACAACGAGACAATCATACGCTTCAGAGGAGACAGTTTCTTCGCTTTCGCTTTGCTTTCCTTCGCCATCATATCGTCGATTCGGATGCTTCTCATTCCCTTCTGCTCTGCGACTTTCAGAACACGTTCTAGCGCGATCAGCATTTGCTCCGGTGCATCGGGATTCGCCCCCATTGTCGTGCCGCAATCATGTAGGAGCATAACCTCACCACCGTTAAGCTTGGAAAGCATTCGCTGGGTCAGCTTATCGGCGCCGATTTTGCTCCGCCAATCATTAAACATCGAGGACCATAGGATGATCCGGCAGCCGGTATTTTTGGCAAAATCAAATAAATTCACGATTCCCCACGGCGGTCTGTAATAACTCGATCGTTCACCAGTGATGGAGTAAATAATATCATCCGTGCGCTTGACTTGTTTACGGACAGTGACCGGCCGCATGAACCAATTGCTCTTGTGAACATAGTTGTGAATCCCGATCAGATGACCCTCACAATGAATGCGTTTTACAACTTCTGGATGTTTCTCGGCATGGGAACCCACCAGGAAAAACGTCGCCTTCATATTATACTGCTTCAAAAGATCCAGAAGTCTTGGTGTATAGAGCGGATCAGGACCATCATCAAAGGTTAAGGCAAAGTCGTTCGAGCCTGTTCCCCTGCGAAATACTCGGAAACCAAATATCCGGGTCAAGATGCCGGGAATAAATGCATAAAAAGATGAAAGGTAAAACAACCATAGCAGTAATGTTTGCATGCTAACTCCCCGCTTTTTATTTCTTTTTCTAATGAACCCACTATTATTATTTTAGCATAGCACTTAAAGAAATAGGCTTTTTTTTCACAAATCGTGTACAATGATATCAATTAATAAAGTATAAAGGAGCCGATATCCCACTATGCTTCCCTTGTATAAAAAATATTGGAGAACCGCCTTTGATATAGGTTTAATCGTGCTTACGGTTTACCTCATCATGTTCATATTCAGCAAGCTGTACCAAATTGCGGCTCCGGTGTTTTTATCTTTCCTCGTTTTCCTGATTATCGAGCCTTTCTCCAAATTTTTGCACCGCAGAGGGCTCCCGAAACCATTTGCCGCGGCAATATCCGTTCTGCTCTTCCTGCTCGTCATTCTGGGCGTCCTGTTCGGAGCAGGGGCTCTCATCGTGTCGCAGTTCATGAACCTGCAGGATAATTTGCCGGCTTACACCCAAACGATCCAGAAACATTTCTCGGAAACCCTCGTATTCCTGCAGACCAGGCTCGACGCCCTGCCACCGGATCTGACAGAACGTCTGAACGGTTATTTCCAAGACATCACTACCTTTGCCCAAGGTGCTGCAGAATCATTTTTCCATTATGTCGTCGGATTTATGGGGTCGTTCTCCTCGTTCATCGCGAATTTCGGGGTTGCGATTATCCTTGCCTTCTTCCTGAGCACTGAGATCGGCAGCTGGCGGAGAATCGCCAAAGACAAGACGCCGAGAACCCTCAAGACGGCTTTTGTTTTCCTCAAAGATAATGTATTCAAGGCAATTGGCTCCTATTTAAAAGCTCAGATGAAGCTGGTCAGCATTACCTTTGTTATTGTATATATAGGACTTCTGATATTAGGTACGGGAAATTCCCTGTCCGTTGCGCTCATCTGCGCCGTGTTCGATGTATTGCCGCTGCTGGGTGTTCCCGTTATTCTTATTCCGTGGATTACCTATTTGTTCATCGTCGGGAACACGGGACTCGCCATTGGCTTGATCGTGCTGCTTGCCGTGGTTGTCATTTCCAGACAGCTGCTCGAGCCTAAAATTACAGGAAACTCGATCGGCGTATCCTCTGCATTCCTGATGTTGTCCTTTATGATGATCTCGCTTTCCATTTTTGGAGTTGCCGGTTTGATCCTGGCGCCCATCCTGCTGATTCTCATCAAGGAACTGCTTACGCAGGGATATCTGAAGCAGTGGATCCGGCTGCCGAGCGAAGAATTCGATGTGTCTCCATGGGACATGTCCCGTTCTTACGCAGAGCCGGAAGCCGATTCAACCGAAGCCAAGAAATCGGAAACCTGACCGAATATGTCGGTTGCCTGATTGCTGCTGTTCGGGTTCCGATTCTCAACCAATACAGCCACGGCATAACGTGGCTTCTCCACTGGGCCGTACCCGACAAACCACTGGTTGTTTCGGGCACGGCCTTTCACTGTTACCTGGGCCGTACCGGATTTACCTGCAAGAGTCCATATGCGATTTTTTAATGAGCTGCCTGTTCCCTCTTCGACAACGTCCTTCATCCACCCGAGCAGAATGGAAGAGGTTTCCCGGGAAATACCTTTTCCAGATGTTCGTTCCTGTAAAGGATCCGTATCTTGCAGCAATTGTCCGTTAGCATACCGAATCTGCTGTAAAATACGGGGCTGGGTCTTCACCCCGCCATGAAGCAGCGTTACCATCGCATTGGCGGCTTGCAGCGGGGATACGGCAGCATCCCTTTGGCCTATGCCTGTCTGGACTCTAACACCTGCATCTGAGGCGTCAGCCGAGCTGGAAAATACCGTACCCTTCTCTTCATGATCCAACGGCGCAAAAGAACGGAGACCTAGAAACTGCTGAGATTTCCAACCTACCGTTTGCCCGAATCCCAGTGCGGCGGCCGCATCCGCCATTTGCTGAGCGGACAGTCTCTCCGCAAGTGTAGCAAATACAACGTTGCATGATTCCGCGAAGCCTTCACGAAGATCTATCGTTCCATGCCCCCCCTTTTTCCAGCAGGACATTCCAAACTTACCGTATTCGCCATCACAATGGAAATGTTCGTCTTCAGAGCTTAAACCATGCTCAAGTATGGCTGCAGCCGTGACCAGCTTGAAAATGGACCCTGGTGTGGCTGCCTTCAACCCACGATTCTCCCACTGACCATCCTTCGGATGAATCTGCTCCGGATTGTAGAATGGTCTTGAAACCATGGCCACGATATCCGCATTTCGGGCATCCAACACAACAACCGCCCCTTCTTTCATGCCCGCTTTCTCCGTTATAGCCTCAATCCCTTGTTGAATATCGATATCAATCGTGGTGGATATCCGTAACGGATAGTACCGATTGTCAGGCGCCTTCACCATGGGCTTGATATCCTGAATGACTTCATTGGTGCTGTTAACCGGAAAATAAACGATGGTCGGCCCTTGCCCCCGTATCAAGGAATCCATTGTTTTCTCCAAGCCACTGGTTCCGGTAACCACTGGATAATCGTCAAAGAACAGGCTTTCCTTACGCTGACCGGACACAAAACCAAGCCACTGCATTCCCGATTGGCGATTGCCGTATCGCTGCTCATAAGGAAGAACCTTGAGTTTCGGAAGTTCAAGCTCTTGAATCTGCGTTATCTCATCTTTGGTTAAGGAACGAGGAATGAGGGATTTGTCCCCATGCCACAATTCTGGTTCCTTTAACTTACCCCAAGTCTGTATCAAATGCTCCTTATTCGTTCCCAGTATACGGGCCAGCTTCACTAACTGATGATGGGAGTTCTTTAGTTCCTGCTCGCCAGCAGGAAACATCACGGCTGCCCAGATGAGTTTGCCCGTGAGCGGCTTTCCGTTCCGATCCGTAAAATGACCGCGACCCGAATCCAGCACAATGCCCCGCTCCCTCTGGATCAGCGATGCCTCAACCATCGTATGCCGGCTGCCGGGAACCCGCTGATGCTTCATCACAAGCTGCACCCATGCAAGACGCAGCGTCAATACGGCGATTAAAAGCGTGAGTATCAGCCATCCGTATGTAATTCGCTTATTGCGGATAAGCCTCATGTCTTGCTCCTCCAATATGGTCTATTGTCTCATCATTATTTCCATATGGAAGCTGCCTCAATCACCCTCGCTTCTCTACCAAAATGAGCTCTTCAGAAAAGACGCCCCTGATTAAAACGTTGACTCTTAATCCGGTTTCTTTGGCTGCTTCCAGGGCGGGTCACCATATTTGTGCAGATACTGATTTATTTTGAATAGGGTGAACGGAACGATGATGAGCAGGAGCGTGCATATCACAACAAGCGGATTTAACAAAAGGTCATAGCGAAGGTCCATCATTTCCCCTCTTCTCTTATTCGGTACCGGTAACGGTTCCAATGGTTCTGACTTTTGCGTCAACGTTCACATGAATCTTGCATTGCGAAAATATAGATTGGCCACGGTCCCAGTCATTCTTGTAACGCACCCATGTGCGATATTCCCGCTCTTGGCATTTTTTCCAAAACCCCAGGAAGTCGGTTTTATATTCGTTCTGCGCCTTAAGAATAACGTCCATGGCAATTTGCTTGATCCGTTGCTCGGCTTTGCGTTTGATCTCTCCGTTTAATTCACGAACGTTTTCACCTTGATCCAGCTCCGATTCTCCAATATTTCCTCTGACCGAAATCTCAACATCAAATTCAGGAAGACCCCGTTCATCCAGATGGACGCGAATGATCCGGTTGAACTCCTTGACTTCATAAACAAGCTGTTTGCCGTGAACAACCAGTTCCAATGATGCTGTTTTGACCGTTCCCTGGATCATATTACGGCCCGTGGTTTCATCCTGGTCCAGAAAACCCTTGAACTCGTAGTTCTCACCGTTAAACACTGCGGCCCCACTGGTGGATATTCTGTCATCCTCCGTGATGGAAATCTTAGGTAGGGCATAACTGGACTTGGATAGCAGAAAATGATGCAGTTCACCAATATTTGTAGGAGGCGTTATGGATTCGCTCTTGTCCTTATTCTCTTGCGTTGAACGAATATATTGCGCAGGCAAGGTTTCAATCTTCGAATGGGTTTCCAGTATCTTGCTTGCCTCTCCATGAGAGACCATAATATTAGATGCTCTTCGGTTCTCCGGATCCCTGACGAATAAATCCAGTACATCGCCAACGTGCTCCGTTTCAACCAGTTTCTCCGAGATGACGATCACTTGGTTATGGGCAAGATAAGGAGAGCGGCTGATCTCATTCGACATCTTCCGTGCAGCCTTGAATACGCTGTCCGCGGTTGAGGATAGATTGATAAAAGGGCTTCCTCCCTCATTCTTCTGACCGCTGGACCCTTTCATCTGTGTAGGCACGACAATTTGAAACGTAAGCTTAATTTGTCCATCCTCTGCCGCATCAAGTGCAGTACCTACCACAAATCCACGCTCCTCGATTTCTATGCGGTCCCAGCAGCCTGCCAAAGGCCATACCAGCATGAACAACATCAGCATCCGAAGCATTTTAGCCATTGCCCTTCACCCCCCGTATCTTGGCCACCAAGAGCAGCAGAGCCGGAAGCAACCAGGCGAATCCGATACCCATATAGCTGATCCATTCGGCAAATACGTTAAGCTCCCTGAGCGTGCTTGGCAATAAACCGAGTATGAACAGGATTGGTGCCAGAATGAGGATCATCGTAAATCTGCGATATTTAGGAAAAACGGATTCCAGTGCCAGTAAAGCTACATCAAACGCCATCGCATTCGTGCTGAATAACGTCATCAACCAGATGACAAAAAAGAAAAATTCAAACCGTTCAAATATACCCCCAGGGACCTCAACCTCTTTAGCCAATTCCGCTAACGGATACAGTGTATTGGAGACCACGATCGGTCCAAAAACACCAATGACAAAAACGAAAATAATGAAGTAGATAAAGATGGGTATTAACACCCCCCGGAAGACGGAACCGAGAAGCTTGCTTTTCCTGACAACGTAAATGTTATAGAACAGCATAATTTCGAGCCCTAAATAGGAGAATACCGTATCTTTTGAAGTGATAACGATTCGTCTCCAGTCGGTTTTAAACACAGGCAGCAGATAATGCATGTTTAAACTTCCGAGATTCAAAATTACGATCAGCAGCATGATCGATACAACGATGGGGAAAAAAATCAGATTCAGGCGTATCAAAGCGATGCTCGGCCCTGCGACTGCGTAAATGAGCACCAGTAAGTAAATTAAACCGATGATTTCCTCCGGCGTGTTATCAAATAGATATAGTCTTGTGATGGTGGAAACCCCGCGCACTTGATAACTGACAAACAACAATAGGTATAGACTGATCAGCAGCGTCACCACATGAGCTGCTTTTCGATTCAGGATGATCGTTGCCATCGCATGATAATTTTTGCCGGGAAACCTTGATGCCAACGCCCCGATCGCCCATGCAAATCCAAGAGCGATCATGCCCCCAAGCATGATCGACATCCAGCCATCCGAAAAATGGGTGTTCCTTGCAATCGTATTAGGGAGCGTAAGGATCCCGAGTCCTATCAACATATTACTAACAGAATATACAATCTCTTTACTGCCAATCGATTGATTGCTTAATTGGTTATTGTTCATTACAAATCACCGCTTTTTTGCCCGATGGATGTCTTGGGGCTTCATAAATAAAGGTCTGCGCGTAAGCCAAGTCACCGGCACGCGGATAAACATATCCTTCCAATCATGCTGAATAGAGGGTGCAACGGGACTGAGATAAGGGATTCCAAAAGTGTGCAGCCTCATCAAGTGGATACAGATCATGATAAAAGTCAACACGATCCCGTACAGTCCCAGAATGCTTGCAGCAATCATGATTGCAAAGCGCAGCATTCGAAAAGATATGCCTGCGCTGTAAGATGGAATGGCAAAAGACGATATCGCTGTCAGTGCCACAATGATAACCATAATCGGGCTCACGATCCCAGCCTGAACCGCAGCCTCCCCTATTACAAGTCCTCCGACAATACCAATCGTCTGACCTATCGGCTTCGGTAGGCGGATTCCCGCTTCACGCAGCAATTCCAGTGTAACCTCCATCAGTAAGGCTTCGATCACAGCAGGGAAAGGCACGCCTTCCCGGGAAGCAGCAATCGAGAATACGAGTTTAAACGGAATCATCCCTGGATGGAAAGACAGAATAGCAATATACAGCGCGGGTAGAAACAAGGTAATTCCGATAGCCGCGAGACGCAGCAAGCGTATAAGCGAGCCAATGCTCCATCGTTCATAATAATCTTCTGGGGAATGTAACAGAGAGACAAAAGTAAACGGTAGAAGCAGCACAAAGGGGGTACCATCCAGCAAAATCGCTACTTTTCCCTGCAGCAGGGCAGAAGTCACTTTATCAGGTCGTTCGGTATTCAGGATCTGCGGAAACGGCGATAAAAAGCTGTCCTCAATCCACTGCTCTACCGTCCCGGATTCAGGAGCATAATCAAGATCCAGTGACTTCAGCCTGCGGTTCACTTCTTCAATTAGATCGGGATTCGTCAGGCCTTTAATATAGATGACCGCAAGGGATTGATTGGATCGTCTGCCGATGATGTGCGTGTCGATCGTCAGATTAGGCTCCCGAATATGTCTTCGTAAATAGAGATATGTTCGTGTAAATGCTCTCCGTGAATCCCACCCTCGGCCCGCGAACCAGCGCTTCGGTTTGAGGCTCCTCAATGCTGCGTGCCGGCCACTTGCGGCTTTTGATCAGTAAGACTTCATCCGTCCCCTCCAGCATTAAAGCCGTATCGCCCGAGAGAATGATAGGAATCACCTCATCCCATCGCCTTGTACGATTGGTTATCTGCAGCGATATCATCCGATTCTCAATCTCGTGCAGCATCATATGAGCACTTATCATGGATTCCTGGGAAAGCTCCTGATTTTGCTGGATCGGCTGGATAATCTGCTCCTTAATCAACAATTGATCAGATAACCCTTCGAGGCTGACAATGGCAGAGGTATAAGCGCTCCCTCCAACCTGCAGCACTTTCGTGGTAAGGTCGCTAGGATCGTTGAGTAACAAGCTAAATGTTGTCAGATTTTCCTTAAGATTCGTTGACAGGAATTCAGGTGTATGACCAGGCTGCCATGTATTCAAGTGACCTCGACTCCTTCAACCATATTCTCCGTTATCATTGCCTCTGAAAGTTATTTTTATCCGGCATCAAAAATAGCCTCACAAAGTGGAGCCTATGCTTCGTTGCTTATTCGCTTCGCTGAAAACTAATAAATTCAGTAATATGAAAAAGGCTGCCCCATCAGCTTAAGCGGATGGAGCAGCCTTTGAATTATATTTCAATCTTACAGTCTAAAACGAGACAAGGTCTCTTTCAGGTCATTCGATACATTCTCCAGCTGCGATGATAGATTAACCAGCTGACTGCTAACGCTTTGCTGCTCTGTAGAGAGAGAAGCCACCTCTTCCGAAGTCGCGGAGGATTCTTCGGCTACCGCGCTCACATTACTCATCGCTTCCGAGAGTACATTTTGAGATTCATTCAGTTCATCAATCGAATGCGTTACCGAATCCAAGGACTCGATAAAATCGACCATCTGCTGCTGAACGGATACGAAGATATCATTCGTCTCCTTAACAGCATCCATCTGACCTTTGAAAAGTGGATTCGCATCCAGCAATACCTGGACGGTTTCATTCATCTCCGTCATGATGCGGTCTGTAATCTGGCTGACCATATCGATGGACTGCCTGGATTGGTCTGCCAGTTGGCGGATCTCATCGGCCACGACCATAAAGCCTTTACCAGCCGCCCCAGCACGGGCAGCCTCGATTGTTGCATTCAATGAAAGGATATTCGTTTGCTTTGTAATATTCTGAAGTACGTCCAGCACTTTGACAACCGAGGAAGTTGTCTCCTTCAAGCCATCAACCTTGTGCATCATCGAACGGGTCATATCCTCAGTCTGATGGGTCTTATCCAGCAAGTCACTCAAATGCTTCGTTCCAAGCTCACTCGCGCTTTCCACGTGACGGGCCGATTTGCCCATCTCTTCGTTGGCTGATACGACCATTTGCATCTGCTTCGAGATATTGTTGGTCAGATCGCTGCCGCGCTCGGCTTCAACCGCCAGACTGCTGGCACCGTTGGCAATCTCCTCGGTCGCTACGGCAATTTCTTTGGCGGAAATTGCCGTCTTCTTCGAGGCATCACTTAACTCGGTTGCCGTTCTAAGCACTTCCTGAGCGGTATTGCTCGTTTGCTGAACGAGTCCGGTAATCTGCTCCATCATATCGTTAAAGCTTGCGGAGAGCTGACCGATTTCGTCCTGGCTCTTATGATCTGTGCGAACATTCAAATTGCCTTTGGCGCCTTCCTTCATCAACAGGTTAAGCTTGCCTAATGGACGGGCAATCATTCTTACCATCCAAATCCCGATCAGAATAGCAAAAATAACATCGATGGCAGCCACGATAAGCGTGATGACCAGTATGCTTGATGCATCCTTTGTCAGCTCGCTGGTTTGGACAGATCCTACGAGCTTCCAATCGTTGGTGTTCAGCGTATTATAGACCGCCAGTACATTTCTTCCTTCCTCATCCTTCGTTCTTACGTCATCCGTTTTGGTGTCGGCCGGAAATTCCTTCGCAAACGTCCAAGCGGTTTCCGAACCCACAATGGAGGACTCGCTGGAGGAAACAACGATGCCTTCCGGACTGATCAATTGCAGCTGGCCGTTCTCGCCCAGGTTGATTCCCTTCAGCTGCGTGTCCAGTACCGAGGCGTTAAGTTCAAACATTACCACATACGTTGAAGTCAGATCGTTCATAGACCCCAAAGAACGGGCAATCGTGAAATATGGTGCCCCGCTGTTCTGCATCGTTGGCAGCCACATAATCTTCTTGTCGCCTTCCTTCAATTCGGTATACCAGCTTTGCTCAAGGACGGTTTTCGAGGACTCCGAGGCTTGACCTGCCGATATGATCTTCTCACCCTTGGTAGGGATCAAATAAATGGCTCGGATCGACGAATCCGATGTTATCTGATTGGATAGTTTATCCCGAATGCTGCGCTCCACCGTAAACGCGTCGTAATCGCTTAACTTTTTATCCGTGTATTCAGACAACAACTTCTGCAATTCAATGTCATAGAAGATTTGTCTACCGGCATTCTCGTACTTCTCCAGAATGATGTCGATTTTCTCAGAGGTTTGAATGATCGTCTGCTGATTGCCGTTTGCAGCATTCTTCTCAATCGTGCTCTTCGCCTTATCGTAGGACAGATAACCCAAGACGATCACAAAAAATACAATCGCTGACAAAAAGATCAGGAACAACCGGATTCCGACGGATTTCGCCGGGTTCATCGGCATCCGGCTTACAGCCGTTCCCACGCTTGCAAAAAACGACTTGGCAGTATGTATCCCTGTTGATGCCGAAGGTTTTTCTTTTTTCTCTTTGATACCCCCGGGCTTCTTGCCCTTTTTCGGCTTCTTATCATGCTGCTCAACTTCTGACATTAGCTGTTCACCTACCACAATCATATTATTAATACGTCGGTCCAATCCCTTGAAACGTATTCGTTACTCTTTATTTCGACAATTGGAGGTGTTTTCCTTTGGGTTTTCGCAAAAAAATAATTCTTAATCCCTAATTTTTTCACAAATAAAAAGAATCCAAGGTCCATCCACAGACCCGGATTCTCAATTGTGTAGTTCTTTAGAACTATATTTTGTTATCCTTTACGCTTTCTCATCATATCAAAATGGCGCACCGGCTGATCCACCTTCATGCGAATGAGCTGCAAAGGATGGCGAGCTGCATCAAGTTCATTGCCGTTCTCATCCTCAATAGGACCAACTGCCTGCTTAAAGAAGGTTCCTTCCGGTCCGAAAAACTCGATTTCATCCCCTGGCTTAAAGTGGTTCCGCTGCTGAATGACAGCCGTTCCCGACTTCTCGTCATACTCCATCACCAGGCCGGCGAAGTCATAAGGGACCGCCTTCTCTTCGGGTTCATAGATATGATCCTCATGGTCAGGTGTATCATAGAAGAACCCGGTATTCAGCGGTCGATTGGCCGCTTTATTAATTTCTTCGATCCATTCCGGCTTCAATACATAATGATCAGGGTCAGCCATATAGGAATCAATCGCCTGTCGATATACATTAACCACAGTCGCTACGTAATGGATCGATTTCATCCGTCCTTCAATCTTGAAGCTGTCGATTCCCACCTCAATCAGATCCGGAATATGCCCCAGCATGCAGAGATCCTTCGACCCCATCGTAAACTGGTTGTCTTCCGGCTGAAACAGCGGGATCTGTGTAACGCCCGGTTTGAATGGGGACGGAGCAGGGGCTGGCTGTTCCATCAACTGCTGCTCTTCCGATATACACTGGCCTTGCTCTTCTCTTCCATCCACAAACAAATCGTATTTCCAACGGCAGGATTGGCAGCATCCGCCCCGGTTGGAATCACGATCCGTAAAATGATTGGACAACACGCAGCGACCGGAGAACGAGGAGCACATCGCGCCATGGATAAAGGCTTCAATCTCAATATCGACATGCTCTTTAATCGCCGCGATTTCCTCCAGACTCGCCTCGCGTCCAAGTACAACCCGCGGCAATCCTTCATCCTTCCAGAACTTCACGGCCTGCCAATTCAGCGTGGATTGCTGTGTGCTCAGATGAACTTCGAGCTTGGGCGCGGCACGTTTGGCCACTTCAATAATTGCCGGATCTGCGGCGATGATTGCCGCAATGCCTGCTTCCTCCAAACTTCGCAGGTAGGCTTCAATTCCCTCAATGTCCTCATTATGCGCATATATGTTGGTTGCCACAAATACTTTGGCGCCGTATTTCTTGGCGAACTCCACGCCTTCTTTCATTTCTTCAAAGCTGAAGTTGTCCGCATTTGAACGAAGCCCGTATTTCTGACCCCCAATGTATACCGCATCAGCGCCATAATGCACCGCAAATTTCAGTTTTTCCAGATTACCCGCCGGGGCGAGCAATTCCGGCTTGTCCAGGCGATAGCGTTTGCCCTTGTACTTTGGCTGTGCCATTGCTTCCATGCTGTCCACTCCTTAATAAACTTGTTCCTTATAGAAAAATCCAAACGACAATTCACGTTCCGGATCCTGAATCGCACGAATTCCGTCCATCCACTCTTCCTGAAAAGCATAAGTGGATGCATCTGCAGCATATAAATCAATCGCTTGGCGATAGGTTCGAATCACCAGCTCATTGTAATGCCGCGGCTTCAGCAGCGTCTCAACCTTAAAGCTATCCATGCCTGCTGCCATTAACAGATGCAAATCCTCCAGGATGCAAATATCCTCCGAACTCATAATATGGGTTCCGTTGATATCTTCATAGATCGGATATTTCTCTTCTTGACGCTCAGCTTCAATGAGAAACAAACCGCGCTCCTTGCCAAGGCTGCCTTCATTCACCGGTCTGCCCTGCTGCTGCATATAGCTGTTCACCAGGCGCCGCTTGGAATGATAGATGTTGGTCATGCCATGAACCTGAACCTGTGCTTCCAGCTGAAGCTGCGGCTTCATGTCGGTTACCTCGTCCATATTTAATTCACGCGCAAGAATAACCCGGGAGGCGCCTTTGCTTCCCCAGTAATTGGCCGTTGAATAGTTGGTGGCGGTCATTTCTGCGTTCCAATGAAGTTTTACCTGTGGAGCCAGCTCTTTTACGGTAGTGAGTACGGATGGATCGTTAAATTCCACCGCGTCTACCCCGATTTCTCCGAGCGCCTTAACATAGGCAGGCAGCTCGGGCAGCAAATCATTTGTCATCAAGTTGTTCAAGCTGACGTACACTTTGCTTCCTCGTTCATGAGCAAGCTGTACGACTTGGGTTATTTCGTCCAAAGTCAGACTGCCAGGCAGTCTCATGCCGAATCGATCCTCGCCAACGAGCAGTGCGTCGGCTCCCGCTTCCAGGTAAGCAGCGGCATCAGCCAGAGACCCGGCTGCTGCCATTAATTCAGGTTTGATACTCATTTAAAAAATCCTCCCTACTTAGAGGTTGTTCAACAAGACTCTTCTGAGTACGAGCTGGATCTGTTCCTTGTCACTCAGCGTATCAGCGGACTTGCTCAACACGTAATATTATTGTTGTGCCATCTTCTTGCTGGTCTCGATATTCTTCAAATGCTCTTTATACGTTTTGGCAAACAGATGCTCTTGTGTACCGTCTTTCTTTGTTACATAGAACAAATAATCGGATTTCTCCGGATTCAAAGCAGCCTGAATCGATTCCAGGCTCGGGCTCGAGATCGGGCCAGGCGGCAGACCCTTTTGACGATATGTGTTATACGGGCTTTCAACCTCAAGGTCGGCATAAAGCAATCGTTCCTTCGGTTTATCCAACAGATATTGAACGGTTGCATCGATTTCCAGCTTCATGTCCTCTTCCAATCGATTATATATAACGCCAGCCACCAGGGCACGCTCCTGATCTGCAACCACTTCCCGCTCCACCAGCGAAGCGATGGTCATGAGTTCATGGAACGTTATGCCGCGAGCCTCCAATTGACGCTCCCAACCCGGAATTTCGGCCAAACGTTTCTCCGTTTCTTTCAGCATGGTTTCTACAATGCCTTTTGCCGTGATATCCTTCTTCGGAAGTTCATAGGTCGCAGGGAACAAGTATCCCTCGAGATGATGCCGGAGGTCTGCCTCCTGGGGAATTTCTCCAGCAATCGGAACATCCCAGCCGGCAGGCTGATCCACAACCTTCAAGAATTCCTTCTCATCGATTCCGCTCTCTTGAGCGATGGTCTCTGCCATCTGAAGGATCGTATATCCCTCAGGGATCGTGAAACGAACCATCTCCTCGGGCTTCACTTCGCCATTGTTCATCTTCGATAACAGTTCCTTGAACGGAGTGCCTGGGGTTGCCTCATAGGTTCCTGCCATCAGACGGCTTCCTTCCCCGCTAAGCTTTAAATAACCTTTAAGTATAAGGGCATTCTTGATCAGTCCCTTTTCCTCAAGCAGATCGGCGATAGAGGACGTGCTCATGCCGGACTCCACGGTGAATTCGACGGGAGTTTCCGAGCTTTGAACGGGCTGTAAACCATTCCATACGTAAAATACGGCCCCGCCCGCAAGGAGGATCAGGACCAATACTGCTATTGCCAGTTTCTTCAATCTACTCATCCCTTCACACCAAAAGGGGCGGACAGCTCCGCCCCTTCCTGAACTTTCATTTGAAAATTAAGCATGTGCTCCTGCAGGAGGGAACTTAATCCTCGTCTCCTTCGGGAAACGTCAACTCATCATAGAGCTCTGACACATTCTCCCATTCCTCGTCGTCGTCAATGGTTGCCAGCTGCAATCCGCCGTCCTCGCCCTTGACGATACGTAGCACCTCGTACTCCTCATCGGTTCGATCCGGCTGAACCAGAATGGCATACCCTTGACCATCCACTTCAAATTCGGCGGCAATATCATAAACCTCGATATGGCCTTTATCGTCCTCAAGCTCGACACTCTCACCGAATGCTTCCTTAAGTACTTGGGTCCATACGATATTCTCAACCGAAAAATCAGACATCATTCGTCTCTCCCGTCCAGCTCTTCCACGAGCGTATTGAAGGTTTCTTCAACAATGGCCCATTCTTCATCGTCTTCAATCATAAACAATTTCAAGTCGTCTCCGTCTTCCTCATAACGGAAGGCGTAGACCTCGTCTGTCTCTTCGTCGGCAGACTCCCTTGGTACGACCATCATATATTTAGCATCCGAGCCATCCACTTCGAATTTCATGATGACTTCGAATTCTTCCTCGTTGCCTTCATCGTCGGGAATATAAATAATTTCCGGTTCTTCTTCCATACCAATATGCTCATTAGCCATTGTAATCACCCTCACCTTTACCTTTTAGAATCCAAGTAGTTTTGCAAAATCAAGCTTGCCGCCATTTTATCTACAACCTGTTTTCGCTTCTTTCGGCTGACATCGGCTTCAAGCAATGTCCTTTCAGCGGATACTGTTGATAGCCGTTCATCCCAAAGGTGAACGGGTAAGGATAGGGACTCTCGCAATGTGCTTGCGAATTCCATGCAGATTTCGCCCCGCGGACCAATCGTGCCGTTCATATTTTTAGGCAAGCCGACCACGATTTCACCGACCTCGTTATCTTTAACGAGTGCGGCAATTCTGTCCAGTTCGCCTTCATCACGGCGGCGCTCGATAACTTCAACCCCTTGGGCCGTCCATCCGAACGCGTCGCTTATGGCAACACCGATTCTGCGGTCCCCGTAATCCAATCCCATGATCTTCTTCATCCCTGTGTGCTCCTAACGGTGACTGGCTAAATAGAACCGGACCAGTTCTTCAATCAATTCATCTCGCTCTTTTTTCCGGATCAAACTTCTGGCATTATTGTGCCGAGGTATATAAGCGGGATCCCCGGACAAAAGATACCCTACGATTTGGTTAATCGGATTGTACTCCTTCTCTACCAGCGAATCGTATACCGAAAGTAGAATGTCCTGGGCGGAAGCCTCCTTTTCATCACCTTTTACATTGAACTTGACAGTCTTATCCATGGAGTCCATGTGTGACACACCTCGCTTCTTCAAAGAACATGTTTACCATGCTTCGTCGAATAAATATTTACCAGCTTGATCTAGTTATATCATAACATAATCCTAAGTCTCTACGGAAATCGAAAGCGAAATATTTAGAGAGTGTTCCAAAAAATTCGGGATTGTGTACAGCAAAACGTTGGATCCCGCTTACGATTGCTTGCTGTACACAATCTGGACAAATCTGTTACACGCCCCGGGCTATGAGATCCTCGGCGTGCTGCAGCGCCTGGGTCAGTTTGGAACCGTCCTTGCCGCCGGCTTGCGCCATATCCGGACGGCCTCCGCCGCCTCCACCGCATATTGAAGCCACTTCTTTAACGAGCTTGCCGGCATGATAGCCCTGCTTCACCAGATCCTGCGGAACGGCTACGACGAAATTCACCTTGTCGCCTGCTTTGGAGCCGAGCACGAGGATCGTCTCCGGCAGCTTGCCCTTCAATTCGTCAGCAATGCCGCGGAGTCCATCCATGCTGCCAGCCTGCACTTCAGCTGCAAGCAGCGACGTGTTTCCGACCTGCTTCACTTTATCGGTCAACTGGCTAGCCTCAATCGCTCCGAGTTTGCCTTGCAGGGACTCGTTCTCCCGGGCAAGATCCTTCACCTGCTGGTTCAGGCCTTCAATCCGCTTCGGCACGTCCGCAAGATTGCTCTTCAACAAACCTGCGGCTTGCTTGAGCAGGTCCATTTGGCTCTCCAGATGCTCATAAGCGTAACGTCCCGTTACGGCTTCAATCCGGCGAACGCCGGAGCCGATGCCGCTCTCGCCAAGCAGCTTGAAGATTCCGATCTGGGAGGTGTTGCCTACATGGCATCCGCCGCACAGCTCGATGCTGTAATCTCCGACCTGAACGACACGGACGATATCTCCGTATTTCTCTCCGAACAACGCCATGGCGCCCATCGCCTTCGCTTCATCAATGGCCTTGCGCTCGATAACAACCGGAATGCTCTTCCATACCTGTTCATTCACGCGGCGCTCAATATCGGCCAGCTCCTCAGGCGTAATGCTGCCGAAGTGGGAGAAGTCGAAGCGCAGACGCTGCGGTTCAACAAGGGAACCTGCCTGATTGACATGATCGCCCAGCACTTCCTTCAACGCTTTATGCAAAAGGTGTGTAGCGGTATGGTTCTTGACGATATCATTGCGCATAGCGGAGTCCACCTGCGCTTTGACCGTATCGCCCACTTTAAGCTCGCCGAGCTCTACGGTTACGAAATGCACATGCTGTCCATGCGGAGCCTTGAAGAGACCTTCCACTCTGGCACGAACGGATCCGCCTTCTATCATCCCCTGGTCGCTGACCTGACCGCCGCTTTCGGCATAGAACGGGGTAACGTCCAGAATGACCTGACAGGTCTCGCCTTCACTGACGCTGTCTGCGAAGCTGTCACCTGAAACAATGGCGAGCACTTTCGCCTCGCTGACGGTGTCATTATATCCAACAAATTCACTTTTAACCGTATAATCGGAAAGAACGCCGCCTTGAACCTTCATGCTTTCCGTTTCATGACGGGCCGCACGCGCACGGTCACGCTGTTCCTTCATCGCAGCATCAAAGCCTTCACGGTCCACGGTCAATCCGTGTTCGGACGCATAATCCTCCGTTAAATCAAACGGGAAGCCATACGTATCGTACAATTTGAACGCGTCGCTGCCGCTGATGACCGATTTGCCCTGCTTCTTCGCATCGGCGCTAACGTCAGCCAGGATGTTCAAGCCGTCGGAGAGCGTTTTGTGGAACTGTTCTTCTTCCGTTGCGATGACCTTCTCGATAAAGGCGCGCTTCTCAACGACCTCTGGGTAGTATACGCCCATAATATCACCTACGGTTCCGGTCAAAGTATACATGAATGGTTTGTCCAGCCCAAGCACCTTTCCGTAACGAACCGCACGGCGGAGCAAACGACGGATGACATAGCCGCGTCCTTCGTTGGAAGGCAGCACGCCATCGCCTACTGCGAACGCAACCGTACGGATATGGTCTGCAATGACCTTCAGTGCGATATCGTACTCCGTCTTCTCATTGTATTTAACGCCGGCTAGCTCTGCCGTCTTCTGAATGATCGGCTGGAACAGGTCGGTATCGAAGTTGGACGCTACGTTTTGCAGGATGGAAGCAAAGCGCTCAAGTCCCGCACCCGTATCAATGTTCTTGTTCGGAAGCGGTGTATAGCTGCCGTCCTTGTTGTGATTGAACTGGGAGAATACGAGATTCCATACTTCGAGCCAGCGTTCATTCTCACCGCCAGGGAACATTTCGGATTCCGGAGCATTCGTGTCGTATCCTTCGCCGCGATCATAGAAAATCTCGGTACAAGGTCCGCAAGGTCCTTCGCCGATATCCCAGAAGTTATCCTGCAGCTTAATGATGCGTTCCTTCGGAAGTCCGATTTTTTCGTTCCACAATTTGAAGGCTTCCTCGTCTTCCGGATAGACGGTAACGGACAGCTTCTCCGGATCGAAGCCGATCCATTTCTTGTCCGTCAGGAACTCCCAAGCCCAGGTGATAACCTCTTCCTTAAAATAATCCCCAATGGAGAAGTTGCCCAACATTTCGAAGAATGTATGGTGACGACGGGTTTTGCCGACATTCTCAATATCATTGGTCCGAATACATTTCTGCGAGTTCGCAATTCGCGGATTTTCCGGCTTCACGCGCCCGTCAAAATAAGGCTTGAGCGGAGCCATGCCTGCATTAATCCAGAGCAGGGACGGGTCATTGTGCGGAACAAGCGATGCACTTGGCTCGATATTGTGGCCTTTCTCTGCAAAAAACTCTAGCCATTTGGAACGGATTTCACTAGCTTTCATCTCTACACTTCCTCCAGTCATAATATGGCGCCCGGATCACTTGGTTCCGAACACAAAAAACGCCCCTGAATTAAATTCAGGGACGATGTTCTCGCGGTACCACCCTGGTTATCGTCCATTCATCCTCCAGCAGGGTCCTCCTGGAATCACATATGTGACGATCGCCTCGTAACGGCTGGATAACGGGGGCCACCCGGTGAATTTGAATCACACTCAAAAATTAGCATTCGGCTTAGGTTCGCTTCCAGGTTCTCGCAGCCAGCCGGAAATTCTCCGGGCAGGAACCTGTTCTCTGGGCAAGGTACGCAAAGCCTACTTGATTTTCTCATCGTTTTGTTCGTTTATAGGTTTATCATTTCAAGTATATATAGGGCGAAACTATCTGTCAATGCATGAACATTGCCGCTACAGACTGGAGTCTTCAGCCGGATTTCCTTCTGACATAATAAGCGAAAAAATGCTGCAGCAGCACTTTGATGACGGCAAAGACGGGAACAGCCAAAATCAAGCCCACGGTTCCTGCGATCTGACCGCCGACAAGGAGCGCAAAAATGATCAGGAGCGGATGCATATGCAGCTTTTTCCCCACCACTTGGGGCGAAATGATATTGCTCTCCAGCGTCTGGCAGATCATATTAACGGCCACCACCAGCAGCACCATCTTCCAGGAAATCGTGGACGCCATCACAAGCGCAGGAGCCGCCCCGAGAAAAGGGCCCAAATACGGAATGATGTTAAACACCGCCACGATGCTTGCCAGCAGCAGTGCGTAAGGCATACCAACGATCATATAGCCTACATAAGCCAGTACGCCGATGATTAAGCATACCAGGAATTGTCCGCGAACATAGTTTCCAAGAGCCGTGTCGATTTCCTTAAGCAGCGTAACAATCGACTTCCGGCGGCTCCGCGGCAGATAGGATACCGCGGTTCGCTGGAACACCTCAAAATCTTTTAATATGTAAAAGATCAAGAATGGAACAATTAACACGTTAAACAGGATATTAATCGTGTTGCCGATATTGTCCATGAAATCCGAGATCCCTCCGGCCAGCCTCGATTCCATCTGCAAGAACCAGCTGTTGACGCCTGTCCTTACTCCCGGAGGCAGCAGCCTGCTGTCCAGATTGGTCATCAAGCTTTGGGCGTTCATCGTTAATTCAGGCAAGTGCTCGTTGAGCTCCTCCAGCTGTCGAATCAGCATCGGAATCATGTTCATCAGAATGACGGCAAGCGACGTGAGAAAGACGGCATAAATGAGCAGCACCGCCATGCTCCGCGGAACTTTGCGGTCAGAGAGCATGCATACAACCGGATTGAGCACATAAGATATGATCATGGCAACCAGAAATGGCGCCAGGACAGCTTTGAGAAATCGATAGACATCCAGAAACAGCGGACGCAGCAGCCAGACAAAGTAAAGAGAGATGAGTCCGAGCATTAACCATACCAACAATCGAAACCATTTGTTTTCGGTCAGCTGTTCCACACAGGCACCCTCCTTTTTCGAAAGCTACCCTGTAGTATATGTACAAGCATCCAGAAATAAACTAACATTTCCGCCGGACAAAGTGAAAAAGACTCCTGCTTCGTCAGCCATACAGGCCTTCAGCAAGGAGTCGTTATCTTACAATATGTACGCGTTCTTTAGGAAGACGCGTGCATAGGAGGGAAATCCGGCTGCATTTCATCACCGAAGAACAAATCATCCAGCGAGCTGAGCGTGCCATCCTCTTCTACCTGGTATACGGACATTTTCTCTCCGTTGACTGTCAATTCGATAAAGCAACCCCAGCAATAAAACTGGTGGGAGCCGATTTTCCCGATATCTTTGGAACTACAGTTTGGACATTTCATCCTACCTCACCCTATCCGTTCACAGAATTAATGGCTTTTTCCAGACGCTGTTCGCTCATCGGGGGTACCATAACGGCACTTTCGCCGATAGCCATTTCCGCTGTGCAAGGCAGCCATTTGCGACCTTCGATCAAATCCGAGACAAATCCATCGGATATTTCCAACCCTAGTATTGTATTGCCCTGTTCCTGCTCAAAATAAACATCCGATATACGCCCGAGCAGGATACCATCCTCTGTCAAGACCTGCATCTCTTTCAGTTTGCGCTTGCCCAAAAGGTACGTAAGCGGTATATCATTGGCGCCCAGCTTGCGGACAGCCTCTTGGCTCCGGATCATGACGGCATCTTCCCCGTATGCTACGATATCTTCCCATGAGACGCTTTTCACATGCGAGGAAAACAAAGCCTTGCCTTCCAACTCCAACCCGGTAATCAACCAGTTCTCATCTAGTATAAAATCGTGGATTTTGCCGATTTCCTTACCGTTCTCCACGTCGAATACAGCCAGTCCAATCATTTCTTGAAGTTTCATATACAGTGGACACCTCCTCATCCTTCATGGTTTGAAATCAGCCGCCGGTCAAAATTTCGTTAGCCTGACGGGCCATTTCCAAGGATGAAATGGACGAACGCATACCCCCTATTCCCTAGAAGGAGAAATCCCTTAACATCTATTTACGTAACCGATTAAGGATGGTTCCAATTTTTTGGGCTGTGTACTCCATTTCTTGTGTAGTATTACCCAAACCGAAACTAAAACGAATCGCGGAGCGCAAAACAGGATCAGAAAGTTTCATTGCTTGGAGTACATGGGATATTTCCAGAGATCCCGACGTACAAGCCGAGCCGCTTGCCGCCGCAATTCTTTCCATATCGAGGTTCATCAGCATCGTCTCCGTGTTGGCACCGGGAAAGCTGATATTTAGGATGTGAGGTAGGTAATGTTCCGAATTTCCGTTGATCACAAAATCATCCTCGCCAATCTCCTGACGAAGCCCTTCAAGCAGCGTCGATCTCAGCTCGCGATAATGCCGGATACGCGCCTCCATATTATGAACGGTCCATTCCACTGCTGCTGTAAAACCGGCAATTCCAGCCATATTCTCTGTTCCGGCGCGACGCTTCTTCTCCTGCAGCCCTCCGAACAGACGCGGAGATACGCTGAGACCTCTGCGGACAACCAATGCTCCGACGCCCTGGGGGCCGTTGATTTTGTGGGCGGAAAAACTCCACATATCCACAGGAAGCTCGCGGCAGTTGATCGTTTCCGATCCCAAGGCCTGAACAGCATCGGTATGAAACACGATGCCCCGGCTGCGGCAGAGCTCGCCGATTTCGCTGATCGGCTGAACGGTGCCTACTTCATTGTTGCCATACATAATGGTGACAAGCGCTGTGTTGTCCTGAATTGCACCCGCAATGTCCTCCACAGAGACACGCCCGGTAGAGTCGACGGGGACATAGGTAACCTCACAGCCCCTCCGTTCCAGCTCATGGCATGTATGAAGCACCGCATGGTGTTCAATCGCCGACGTAATCACATGCTTGCCCTTCACACCTAGCGACTCCAGCAATCCAAGTATAGCCAGATTATCGCTCTCGGTTCCGCCGGCCGTGAACACCAGCTCGTCCGATTGGCATCCTAAAAGGGACGCAATTCGATCACGCGCCCCATTCACGATCTTCTTCGCTTCCCGTCCAAAAGCATGAACGCTTGAAGCATTGCCGTATTGGCTTGTCATCACCTTCATCATCCGCTCGGCAACCTCCGGATGAACCGGGGTTGATGCGGCATGATCCAAATATACTGATCTCATATCCGTCACCCTTAAATATAGAACATATAGTTGTCTGCAGCAGACTGTTCCTGATAGTTGATCAGATAATCCAGCGTCGTGGAATCCAGCACTTCAGCAATGCTGTCGCGGATGCGCAGCCACAGATCCCGCTTCGCCGGATCGTCCTCTTCCGTGAAGTCCACAGGGGATATCGGTCCTTCCAGTACGCGGATGACGTCCCCGGCCGTTATGGATGCCGGATCACGGGACAGGATATAGCCTCCGTATGCGCCGCGGATGCTTTTGACCAGCCCCGCATTCCGCAGCGGTGCGATCAGCTGCTCAAGATAATGTTCCGACAGCTGGTTCTTCTCGGCAATGCTCTTCAGCGAAGTCGGCCCTTCACCAAACCTGGCGGCCAGCTCCATCATAATGGTTAATCCGTATCTTCCTTTTGTTGATATCTTCAAAGGTGACACCTCTTTCGGTAATTGTATATTATGTCCATCCTGTAATGAGTTGTAGGTGGCGGGTGAGCGATAAATACGGCGTAATCTACGTGTGAAGCAGCTTATCCTGTATTTTTCTCCGTATTCCGATCATTACCCTCAGCTTATGGTAACATATCCTGGACCTCAATGGGTAATATTCCAGCTGGAATGATTGAAAAATGTTCACCCTGAGTGGACAAAATGAAACGTGTGAACCTTGTTCCAATATGTTAAAATACCTCCATGGGCACAATTCAATATGAAAATGGTGATAACGATGTCAAAAGAAAAACATAACACTCGTATCGTTGTCGGCATGTCGGGAGGAGTCGACTCCTCCGTAACAGCGCTCCTGCTCAAACAGCAGGGCTATGAAGTGATCGGCATCTTTATGAAAAACTGGGATGATACCGATGAGCTTGGCTACTGCACAGCTGAAGCGGACGCTGAAGACGTGCGCCGCGTGTGCGAGCAGCTCGACATTCCCTACTATACCGTCAATTTCGAGAAGGAATACTTCGATAAAGTATTTACCTATTTCCTCGATGAATATAAAGCTGGGAGAACGCCGAACCCCGATGTCATGTGCAACCGTGAAATCAAATTCGGCGAATTTCTGAACAAGGCCATGGATCTGGGAGCCGACTATGTCGCTACCGGCCATTACGCCCGCGTCATCGAAGAAGACGGACAGTACCGGCTGCTGCGCGGCGTCGACAGCAACAAGGATCAAACCTACTTCCTCAATGCGCTGAGCCAAGAGCAGCTCTCCAAGGCGATGTTCCCGATCGGGCATCTGCCGAAACCGGAAGTTCGCCGACTCGCCGAAGAAGCCGGACTGTATACCGCCAAGAAAAAAGACAGCACCGGCGTTTGTTTCATCGGCGAACGGAATTTCAAAGAATTTCTTGGACAATACCTCCCCGCCCAATCCGGCGATATGGTGGACATTGTCACCGGTGAGGTGAAAGGCCGCCATGATGGCCTGATGTACTACACGCTGGGACAACGCCAAGGTCTCGGAATCGGCGGCTCAGGCTCCGGAGAGCCTTGGTTTGTTGCCGACAAGGATTTGACTAACAATATTTTGTACGTTGTTCAAGGCGATCATCCGTGTTTGTATTCAACCGGACTCGTTGCCTCCGGAATGAACTGGATTGCAGGACAAGACGCTATGCCCAAAGACGCCTACACCTGCACCGCGAAATTCCGCTACCGTCAGCCGGACCAGGAAGTAACGATAACGCCGCGCGAAGACGGAACCGTTCATGTCGCGTTTGCAAAGCCGCAAAAAGCGATCACGCCGGGCCAAGCCGTTGTCTTCTACCAAGGGGACGAATGCCTTGGCGGCGGAACGATCGAAACGGCGGATAAAGTTCCTTATTAATCCGCTGGCTTAAACGAAAGAGCACACACTTCACACGGAAGATTCCGTAAAGTGTGTGCTCTTTTTTACGTGTTAGCGAAGAACATATTCTACCGTTTCTCCGCGTTCCAGGCTGGGGGATACGTCAATGAAACGCTGATTCGAGCTGCCCCGGAAGGGAAGCGAGACATCCCTTAACTCCAACTGGAATTTGCCATCCACGATAACGTCGCACTGTTTTGCCAATTCGCGCAGCTTCGGCTGTCTCATCAGCGCCTCAAAGGTGAAGCCCGTGTAGGCCCATATGCTTTTCCCGGGACAGAGGGTCCTGAGCTTGCTTACAAACGCCGCGCATTCCTCCGGCGAGAAGAACGGGTCCCCACCGCATAAGGTCACGCCATCCAGCAAAGGGTTGTCGACGATATCCTGCAGTATGGACGCGGACAATTCTTCTGTAAACGGCTCCCCCGCTTCAAAGTCCCAGGAATCCGTATTAAAGCATCCGGCGCAGCCATGACGGCAGCCGCTCACGAATAGAACTGCCCGAAGTCCTGGGCCTTCATTAATGCTCTCGGGGATATATCCGCACACATTCACAGATGCTTCACCCGATCCCTGACCTCAGCCTGCTTGGCCGAATTGAAGCGCTCCGTATAATTGCCCGTTAGGTATCCCGTCACCCTCCGCAGCCGCTGGAAGTTCCCATTGTCTTCTGTAGCGCCGCATCCTGGGCAAGAGCTTCCGATGATCCCTTCGTAGTTGCATGCCGGACAACGGTCGACAGGATGGTTTACGGAGAAATATCCAATGTTCTGCATCAGGGCAAACTGCACGATGTCCCGAAAAGCAGCCGTATTCTGCCGGGCATTGCCGTCGAGCTCCACATATGAAATCGCTCCTGCATTACACAGCTCATGGAAAGGAGCTTCGGAACGGATTTTGCGGTACGCGGCCATCGGATAGTACACCGGAACATGAAACGAGTTCGTATAGTACTCACGGTCTGTCACACCCTCGATCACACCGAAGGTTTGCCGGTCCAGCTTCGTGAATTTTCCGGACAGCCCTTCTGCCGGCGTGGCAAACAACGTAATGTTCAGATCGTATTTTTCACTGGCCGCATCGCAGAATTGACGCATATGTCGGATGATTTCGATTCCCAGCCTGCGGCTGTTCTCATCCTCTCCGTGATGCAGTCCGGTCAACGCCTTCAGGCATTCTGCAAGCCCAATGAATCCAAGTGCCAGAGTGCCGTGCTTAATCAGTTCGCGTACCTTGTCCTCCGGGGCCAGGTCTTCGCCGCCTTCCCACACGCCTTCCCGCATCATAAAATCGGACGCTTTGGCCGGTTGGTCCGCCTGCAGCTCGTAGCGGTGAATCAAACCCTCTACCGCAATCGTCATATACTGATCCAGCTGCTCGTAGAAGAGGCTCAGGTCGGGCATATCCCGCTTGCCTTCGACGATGCCATGCTCGATGCCGAGACGAACCAGATTGATCGTATTGAAGGACAAGTTGCCTTTTCCGCTTAGGCGGTTTCGCCCGAACCGGTCTGAAATCGTCCGTGTCCTGCAGCCCATGGTGGCAATAATCGTGTCTGGCTCGTCCGGCTTATAGTAGACCAGATTAAACGACGCATCCACGTTGACAAAGTTCGGGTAGAGCCTGCGGCTTGAGCACTCAACGGCTTTCAGGAACAGATCGTAATTGGGCTCCCCTTCCGCCTGGTTAACCCCTTGCTTGCACTGGAAAATATGCTGCGGAAATATCGGCGTCTCTCCCCCGCCGAGCCCTCTCATCGTGGCATCCAGCAGAGCGTGGGACACCAGCCTTCCTTCCGTTGACGTGCACATTCCATAGTTCAATGATGTGAAAGGGATCTGTCCGCCGGCACGGCTGCTCATCGTGTTCAGATTGTGAATCAGGGATTCCGCAGCCTGCTTTACTTCATTCACCGTTTCGTTATATGCGTAGTGATATATTCGCGGGAACATGTCCTTCAACTGCTCGTTGTCTATGTATAATTCGTTATCGGGAAGAACTTGTACATTGCGTCTATGCTCGCCCTGCTCCACCTCTCCGAAGTAGGCAAGCCCTTTCCGAAAATGCCGGCGAAACGATTTGCCGACATACGGGGCCAGATCCCAATCGATTTTATTTCCGGACACGCCGCCGAATTGACTGTTCTGCTGAGATTGAAATATGATGGCCACCAGCGCCATCGCGGTCATGATGCTCTGCGGCGGCCTGACCGATCCGTTACCGGTATTGAATCCCTTGGCCAAAAGACGGTCAAACGGGATGAAAATACAGTTCGTCGTACCGAGTGCAT
This sequence comes from Paenibacillus sp. QJM3NY_38, assembly GCF_056173265.1. Taxonomy (NCBI): domain Bacteria; kingdom Bacillati; phylum Bacillota; class Bacilli; order Caryophanales; family Paenibacillaceae; genus Paenibacillus; species Paenibacillus sp. QJM3NY_38. The sequence goes on along the minus strand of NZ_CM149665.1, from coordinate 1,872,724 downwards.
ACTGGTCCAGGTCGTGCACGTACACATAACCATCCCTGACCGCTCTCATGAGCTCTCCGGGCAAGATAAATTTGCTTGCCATCCATTTGGCATACTCGGAGCCGATCCGACTCATTTTTCCACTGAAGGATTCCCCGTTGAGATTCGCATTCTCCCGCAGCAGATCCAGATTCGTTACCCCAATCACATCCCTGCTGATCTTGTAGAGCTCTCCCCGCCGCATCCGCTCCAGATCACGGGCTTCCCTGTAATGTTGGTAGGCTGCCGCTGCCTCAGCATAACCTGTGCTTTCCAATTGTTCAACAACGATATCTTGAATTTCCTCCACACTCACCTGCTCCATCCCCGCGGTGGCGCGGGCAACCTCCTCGCCAAGCTGCAGGGAAGCCTCCTTGCGGGACACACCCTCAACAGCTATAAAAGCTTTATCCACTGCCTTCACAATCCGGCTTATCTCAAAATTCACCAGGCATCCGTCTCTCTTCATGACTTTCATGAAACGATCAACTCCTTCTTCTCAGATCATTCACACACTATATATAGTTTCGTTTAATCAATTTACATCCATATATAGTTTAATGCTGTGAGGTAGATCACGTCTGCTGATCCTATGAAGCGTATGAGCGATTCCTGATAACGTCCTTAAAGGACATGAATCCCAACAGAAAAAAGGCACTCGAGTGATCCACTGATCACATCGGGTACCTTCTTGTTTAACCACAGTAGAATTAACTTTCGGCAGGCAGCATCGGGGTTGGTGTCGGCTTAGCATAACCTGTGCTGTATTTCTCGTCGATTGCGGTCCGAATATCCGTCAGACTTTTGCCCTCGCTGCTCATTTTGGCAGATTCCACGGCAATGTCCAGGCATACCCCGCAGCGGGTGCCATGATCATCCCACACCACGGTGCCGTCCTCCTGGATCTCATCAATAAAACAGTTCAGGTTGCTCTCATGACCGGCGCTGTCCCCACAGCCGCAATAACAAGGGATGTATTTCAGGACATCACTGACCTGCGCGGACAAGGCATAGATCGTTTGGAGCTCGCTGGTCTGGCTCTTCAAAAAGGCAGGCAGCTCATCAATCGAAGCCGTCGCCTCCTGGATATCCCCGTTGGACAGCTGCGTCTGATGTCCATGCTCATGCGCTGCCTCGGTTGCCTGTCCACTTTCGACCTGCTCCTGGGCGCTTTTCCCCGAACAGCCGCTCAGCATAAGACCGACGGACAGCAGCAGGATGACAAACCGTTGTTTCCCTGTTTTCATCTTTCGTTACCTCCATTTAACTAAACTAGCAGCCGTAGATCCCATTATCGCAGTAAGGCCCTATTCTTCGCGTCGTAATCGCTGGTTGTGAGCGATCTTGGCTTCGTTCCCCTGCTCCGTCGCCTGATAGAACACCCTGCGGGAGAGCTCCTTCGGCAAATATTCCTGCTTCACGTAATGGCCCGGATAATCATGCGGGTACTTATAGCCGACATGCCCCAGCTTCACCGCCCCCGAATAATGCGCATCACGCAGATGAAGCGGGACCTCCGCCGATTTTACTTCATCCATGGCGGACATCGCCCGTGATATGGCGGTCACAACGCCATCGGATTTTGGACTTTCCACCGCAAACAGGATAGCCTGGGCGATATTAAGCTTGGCTTCCGGCCAGCCGTTATTCCGGTAGGCGTCCAGTGCGCTTACCGCCTGCACCATCGCTTGCGGATTAGCCAGCCCGATATCCTCGCTGCTGGCAGCAATCAAGCGGCGGATGAACACCATCGGGTCCATCCCCAGCTTTTCGACCGCATACAGGAACCAGAACAATGCCGCATCGCTGGAACCCCGAATGCTTTTATGAAAGGCGGACAGCACGTCATACTGCGTGGACTCGTCCGCCTTGACGAGCGGCTTGCGTATCGATTCCTCGGCCACATCCAGCGTAATATGGACCGTGCCGCCTGCATCAGGCGGGGTCGTCATCGCAGCGAGCTCAAGCGCATTCAATGCACGCCGGATGTCGCCGTTCGCCATCGTTGCAATATGATCCAATGCTTCCTCATCTGCCTGAAGCTTCATGAATCCAAGACCTTTATCCGGATCGGATAGCGCGCGCTGCATCGCGATCAAGGAATGGTTCTTATTCAGCGGCTCAAGCTGGAACAAGGTTGAACGGCTCATCAAGGCCCCATTTACATAATGAAAGGGGTTCTCTGTCGTCGCGCCGATAAATATAATCGTGCCGTTCTCCACGGCAGGCAGCAGCGCGTCCTGTCTTGAGCTGTTAAAGCGGTGGACCTCATCCAGAAACAGGATCGTTTTGGTGCCGTACAGACTGCGGTTGCTCTGGGCTTGCTCAATGACCTCCCTGACGTCCTTAACCGAGGCCTCCACGGCATTCAGCCGAACGAAGTACCCCTTCGTTTGCTGTGAGATAATATGCGCAAGCGTTGTTTTGCCGCATCCCGGCGGGCCGTACAATAAAATGGAAGAGACTTGGTCTGCCTCTATGGCCCGTCTGAGCAGTTTGCCCGGACCAATAATATGTTCTTGTCCTATATATTCATCCAGCGACGAAGGGCGCATCCGATCGGCCAGCAGCCGGGAATCCCGGTCCCCTTCACGCCCGATACTGAATAAATCCATTGCTACACTTCCTTGTCTGATATCAATGTAAAGATAAGCCGGTTTCAATCAAATCCGTCACACTCTATCATACCATATTCAATTTCGCCATGCCTGTAGAAACCCTATGACATCCACTCTAGTGATTCGGAAATCCAGCGAAAATCGCTGCCCCTTAACATGATAACGAACTTTTAATCTTTCCGGAGCGTTACATATTATAGGAAATTAAACAGGGTATCCGCAGTGAGGAAGACGAAGTCTCATTAGACCATGAAAGCTCGAAGGGAGGTTTTTGAATTGAAACGAAAACCTATGCGAAAAATGACCCTCTTCATCATCTTGGCAGCTGCACTTTCCATCCTCATCGTTTGGACCTTGATCCGGTATATCGAGAATCTGGGCTCTTCCTACCAAATGCTTGGTTAAGCAAAAAGCAGAACAAAAAGTCCCGCAGAGAAAGCACATGCAGACATGTGCCACCCCACGGGACATTTTCCCATTTTTCCACTTCACACTGAACATTACAACGTTAGTAACACAATTTCAACTTACTCCACGGGCCAGCCGCTGGCAGTAATTTCTGAGGTCTCCGTCCTGATATAAGTTGGCAGCTGCTCACCATGCAGCAGCCACAGCTCATGCAGCGCCCGCGTACATCCCACATACATCAGCTTGGCATCCCAAGCTTTTTCCGCGTAATGCGCCCGATCTGCATCCGCCACCACAACCGCATCGAACTCAAGCCCCTTGGACAAATAAACAGGAAGCACGGAATAACCGCCCTGATACGTTCCTTTGCTGCCATCGATCAGATTCAGCATCGGCCATGCAGTAATGAATTGCTCATGCAGCTCTTGCGCTTCTCGCAAGGTTCGAGTGAGTATAGCGACCGTCCGATATTCCTTAGCGATGAGTGCCTCCATCGCCCGTTCCAAATCTCTCGTTCTGGATTTCGCCGAATCATAAGGAATCAGGCGAACGGTATCGCCGCTCCGGAATACCGGAACGGCAAGCAGATCACTGCTGACACCCTTCTCCAAAATGCCGTTCGCAAATTCGATGATCTCCATCGTGGAGCGATAACTGCGCGTCAAGGCAAAATAGGCTGTTTCCTCTTCCTTAAACAGGGAGCTCATCTCTTCCCACGCATGAACGCCGCGATAGGCATGAATGCCCTGCGACAAATCACCTAATATGGTGAAGGAATGTCCTCTGACGAACAGGTCCAGCACAGCCACCTGAAATGGCGAGAAATCCTGTGCCTCATCAATAACGATATGGTCAAAACGCTGCTCTCCGGTAATATCATTCAATAAACAGTGGAAATACAGCAAGGCAGGCAAATCCTCTTCGCGGACCACATTCTTCTTCAGATCTTTACGCGTTGCGGCGAGCACCTCGGACGGAATCAGAGCGGATAGCTCTTCAAACCACGATCCGGTTGCCTTAACCGCCCCAAACAATTGTTTATATAATGAGACCGGCTCAAATTTCGGCCATCGGTTCCCATAAGCCTTTTCTCGTTGAGCCGCTTTTTTCTTCCGTTCTTTCATCACGGCCGCTGATGGCGATTTCTTCAGCTCCATCTCGACCCAGCGGTGCAGCCTGGCCAGCAGCCGTTCCTTCCGTTTGGCCAGCGGATACGGTTTATATTCCTGGTAGAACCATTCCGCGATCGTCTCCTGTTTCAGTACAGCCCCATCCCATGGAGAGAAGTCCCCGTCCGGAAGAGCCTCCGCTTCGATGGATTCCACGCAGCGCCGGATGATCTCCATCAGTCTCAATGAGCCTTTGTAGCGCCCGCTGACATTATCGTCAATATCCGGGGTACCCTGACCTGGCTCTGTCTCGAACCATTGATGAAGCGTCTGTACATGATCATCCGAAGCGAGCTGAATATCGAGCAGCTCCGCTGCCCAATCGCCAAACGTGCGCTGCTGTATATCGCCGACTCCGAGCTCAGGCAGCACGTCAGATATGTAGTCCAGAAACATCAGGTTGGGTGCGAATATGATCATTTTCTCCGCGGTTACCTGCTCCTTGTACTGATAGAGCAAATAGGCCAGCCGATGCAGCGCCACCGTCGTTTTTCCGCTTCCCGCCACCCCTTGGATGATAAGTGCGGTATTTTTGGCAGCCCGGATGATTTTGTCCTGCTCGGCCTGAATCGTGGATACGATATCCCGCAGCCGGTTATCCTTGTTCTCCCCGAGACGGTAAACCAAAAACTCATCGGATACCGCAGGTCCGCCGCTTTCTCGATTGTACGTATCCGATACCCGTTCCAAAATTTGCTTTCGGATCACGACGTTGCGTTTTAAATACACTAGCCCCTCGATGATTCCTTCGGGTGCTTCGAACGAAGCCGGGTCGGTACCGCCGGTAAACGAATAAAAAAGACTCGCGACCGGAGCTCGCCAATCAATCACCATCGGGTGATCCCCGGCATCTTCCTTATCGAAGCCGATCTTCCCGATGTAGAGCGGTTTCTTCGCTCCCGTTCCGCTCTCCTGAAAATCCAGCCTCCCGAAGTAAGGCTCCGGCAAACTTTTGGCGAGGGCCTGCCGTTTCTCTTCCCGCCCCGCTTCGAGCACCTGCTCCGTAAAATCATGACCCGTGTATACCGGAATCCCGCGCAAACGTTCAAGCTGACGGTCAATTTCAACGATAACCTCGTTTAGCCTTGACTCTTCTTCTTGATAGGCACTTTGAAAAGATTCTGACACTTTCAGTTACCTCCTAAGAAACATATTTTTTTTCGCATCGAAGTCTGGCTTTAAAGGCCGTGACACAAAAAGGAGTTTCATTGTAGCACAACTGGCCCGGATATACTAGCAATGCTCTGTCATAGGAATTTTATTGTTTGGGTTTGTTGTCCTGATCGCTTTCGTCCACGGCAGAAAAAAACGCAGCGTCCTTTGGCTGGACGCTGCGTTTGGTTAACCAAACTCAACTTTGCCGAAAGGCTGTTCTTACTCCCTGCCTTCCGTTTATCTATCATTTTCTCGAGCCGAGTTTAATTTTGTCCGGACGCCTCGTTATAACGAGATGCCGCCTTTTTCGAGCAGTTCTTTCACCGTTACGCTCACCATAATCAGTCCGGCCACAGGCGGAACGAATGCATTGCTTGCCGGAGGCTGCTTCGCTTTCCGGATTTCAGGAGCATTCTCGGGTACAATCTTCTCCGTAACGTCCTGGCGGGGCTTCATCGGCTCCTCTAGTGAGAAAACAACCTTGACCCCTTTCTTGATGCCGTCTTTGCGCAGCTTGGTGCGTACAATACGGGCAATCGGATCCATGGACGTTTTGGAGATGTCAGCTACCTGGAACTTCGTGGGGTCCATTTTGTTGGCTGCCCCCATGCTGGAGATGATCGGAATACCGCGCCGCAGGCATTCCTTGATCAGATGTACTTTATAAATAATCGTATCCGACGCATCAATCACATAATCCAGATCGAATTTAAACAACTCTTCATACGTCTCTTCGGTGTAGAACATGTTCAGGGCGATCGCTTCACATTCCGGATTGATCAGTTTGACACGTTCAACCATCAGGTCTGCTTTCTTCTGACCTACCGTGGTCGTTAAGGCATGGATCTGCCGATTGATGTTGGTGATATCCACCACGTCTTTGTCGATCAGAATGATACGGCCTACCCCGGAACGGGCGAGGGCTTCCACCGCAATGCCCCCCACGCCGCCGATACCCAGCACGGCTACCGTGCTGTTCTTCATCACTTCAAGGCCCTCAGGACCAATGGCTAATTCCGTACGGGAAAATTGGTGCAGCATAATTCAAGCAACCTCCTTTATCAAGAACAACGGACTTATTTCTCGTCGCCCGGCTTCTTGGCGAGTTTGATATGCAGCTGCTCCAGCTGTCCTCCGTCCACCTGGGAAGGAGCGTCCATCAACAGATCCGTTGCGCTTGCCGTTTTCGGGAACGCAATCGTTTCACGCAGGTTCGTGCGTCCGGCAAGCAGCATCACCAAACGGTCCAACCCGAAGGCGATTCCGCCGTGTGGAGGAGTACCGTATTCAAAGGCGTCCATAAGATAACCGAATTTGTCGTGAGCCACTTCCGGCGACATACCAAGAGCCGCAAACATTTTCTCTTGGATCTCGCGTTTGAATATCCGCATGGAACCGCCGCCTACTTCATATCCATTCAGCACGATGTCGTAAGCTTCCGCGCGCACGGCAAGCGGATCCGTATCCATCAATTCCAGATCTTCGTCTTTTGGACGGGTGAACGGATGATGCTCGGCCACATAACGCTTCGCCTCTTCATCATAGCTGAACAGCGGGAAGTCCAGCACCCAAGCAAACTTGTACTCGTTGTCGTTGATCAGGCCAAGCTGACGTCCGATTTTCAAGCGGAGCGCGCCAAGCACGTCGGCAACCACTTTTTTATTGTCTGCGGAGAACAGCAGCAAGTCGCCGTCTTCGGCTCCTGTGCGTTCCCTTACCGCTTCAATTTCCTGCTCGCTGAAGAATTTCACGATCGGCCCCTTGAACTCGCCTTCTTTCACTTGAATCCAAGCAAGACCCTTCGCTCCGTAACGGGCTGCATATGGCCCCAGATCATCAATTTCCTTACGTGTCCAAGTCCCGCAGCCTTTAGCGTTCAAACACTTCACTTCGCCGCCTTTTTCAATGACGGAAGAGAATACTTTGACGCCGCTATTTGCAACGATATCGTTCATTTCGATCAATTCCATACCGAAGCGGAGATCCGGCTTGTCGGAGCCGTATTTACCCATCGCATCAGCATAACTGATACGCTGGAATGGTGTTGCAAGCTCAACGCCGATGGTTTCCTTGAACAGCTTCACCATCAGCTGCTCCATCATGTTCAGCAGGTCGTCGCGCTCCATGAAGGACGTCTCGATGTCGACCTGGGTAAATTCGGGCTGACGGTCAGCCCGCAAGTCTTCGTCACGGAAGCAGCGTGCAATTTGGTAGTAACGTTCAAGCCCGCTCACCATAAGGAGCTGCTTATAAATTTGTGGAGATTGCGGAAGCGCAAAGAATTCACCTGCGTGTACGCGGCTCGGTACGAGATAGTCGCGTGCGCCTTCCGGGGAGCTCTTGGTCAGAATTGGCGTCTCCACGTCCACGAAGCCCTCGTCATCGAGGAAGTCGCGGAATACTTTCGACGCTTTGGAGCGCAGCATCAGCGTTTTTTGCATCTCTGGACGACGAAGGTCCAGATAGCGATACTTCAAACGAAGCTGCTCATCCACTTCCACGCCGTCTTCGATAAAGAACGGAGGCGTTTTGGCTGCATTCAGCACTTCAATGCTTGTCACTTGAACTTCGATTTCGCCAGTAGGCAAATTCGGGTTGAACGTTTCTGGATCACGCTTTACGACTTTACCGGATACGGCCACCACGAATTCGCTGCGGACCTTATCGGCAACAGCCAAAGCTTCGCCTGAGAAATCCGGGTTAAATACGATTTGCATGATGCCGCTCCGATCGCGAAGATCAATGAACAGCACGCCGCCCAAGTCGCGGCGGGTTTGTACCCAGCCGTTCAGTGTTACAGTTTCTCCAATGTTCGCGGTTGTCAGATGACCGCATTGATGCGTCCTTTTCATCGTTTATCATTCCCCTTTACTATAATTAAGTCGCTTCATGCGACGATTAAACCAATTCTTGAACCAGAGCGTCCAATCTAACCGTACGCTGCTCGCCGGTCTCCATCGACTTCAGTGCAATCTCTCCGCGCGCCAGTTCATCTTCACCCAAAATGGCGGTATAACGAGCTTGCAAACGGTCGGCGGACTTCATCTGGGCTTTCATTTTCCGGCCAAGGTAATCACGTTCGGCAGCTACGCCCTTGCTTCGCAGTTCGTAGATCAATTTGGCCACTTCCTGCTCAGCGGCTTCACCCAGCGCCACCAGATAGACATCCAGCGGCTTGGCTGCAGACAGATTAACCCCTTGGTGTTCCAGAATCAATTGGATTCGCTCAAGACCAATCCCGAACCCGATGCCAGGCTGATCCGGTCCGCCGATCTGATCGACCAGTCCGTTGAACCGCCCTCCGCCGCCTACCGTATCAATCGCGCCGATGCCCTGGGCCTTGAATTCAAATGCGGTATGCGTATAATAGTCCAATCCCCGAACCAGTCTTGGATTGATTTCATACTCGATGCCCATCGCATCCAGGTACCCTTTCACTTTCTCAAAGTGCGTGCTGCATTCCTCATCCAGGCTGTCCAGAATCGAAGGCGCCCCATCGAACTTCCCTTGGTCCTTCTTGCAGTCCAACACGCGCAGCGGGTTGCGTTCCATGCGAGACTGGCAATCCGAGCATAAGTTCTCTTTCATCGGTTCCAGGAAAGCAAGCAGCGCACTGCGGTAAGCCGCCCGTACCTCAGGCGTCCCTACAGAGTTAATCTCTGCTTTTACCCCGTTCAGCCCAAGCTCCTTATAGAAACTGTATCCCAGCGCAATCACCTCGGCATCGATAGCCGGATCTGCCGTGCCGAACACCTCGACGCCGAACTGATGGAACTGACGGTAACGTCCCGCCTGTGGTCGCTCGTAGCGGAACATGGGACCCATGTAGTACAGTTTCGTGACGTCAGGCTCTCCATACAGCTTGTTTTGCACATATGCCCGCACGACGCCTGCCGTTCCTTCCGGACGTAGGGTCATGCTGCGATCCCCTTTATCCTTGAACGTATACATTTCCTTCTCTACGATGTCGGTGGTTTCGCCCACCCCGCGTTCGAACAACTCGGTCTGCTCAAAGATCGGTGTGCGAATTTCGCGGTAGTTGTATCTCCGGCACAAATCGCGTGCCTTCTCCTCGATAAACTGCCATTTCTCGACGGCACCTGGCAGGATGTCCTGCGTGCCTGTCGGTTTCTCGAATTTCTCGTTTGCCATCTTCATCCCTCCACGTCCTATGACATCTTCACCCTTGGAACATGTCCATGGCCTTGATCTGGTTCATTTCTTGAAATTAACTTAGAACTAACTATGGAAAAACTCCTGGGGAGTCATTTCGCAACAAGCCGTGAAAACTAAAAAATCTCCCGCCCCGCTGTCCTAAGACAACAGGGACGAGAGATCGTTATATAATCACCCGTGGTACCACCCACATTCCGGCATTGACACACCTTTAATCAGTGCGTTCAATCATCCGCTTATTCCGTATAACGCCCGGCCGCGCAGTTCGGCTACTGTCTATCCCACCGGTTAACCGGTGCTTGCTTCGCCGTCTGTTCTCGGGGAGGTCATTCGTCCACTCATCAAGCGAATCCTTACAGCCAAGGGATTCTTCTCTGGTCTTGTGGGGATGGAGTACTTGTTCCCGTCATGAAATCTGTTATTAATAAATATAGTATACCCAAAACATTATATTTTTAGATTCTAATGAACTACTACACTAAAGTCAAGAAACTTTGTTGAAATTCCCCGAAAAAAGAAAAAAACCTACAAACCACGTTGTAGGTCCAAAACATATATTATATAAAAAAGGGGGTCATGCTGTTATTATAAACAGGGAATATTAAAGAAACATTGAACAAACGTTACAGTTATGTTACAAGCAAGAAAGCGCTTTTATTGTTATAGCCGCAAAAAGGCTGCTCCATCAGCGGAACAGCCCTATTGCGTTCCCAGGGACAGCTCCCCGAGCATGATGATCTTCCATCTCCTAAAAGGGAAATAACGCTGCTAGCTTCTTCGCTAATTAGTCAAATCGCTCCACATAAGCGTTATTCGCCCGCAAATCATGTACGATCTGATCGTAATCCTCGTCCCTTACCTTAACGGACAGCGTATATCTCAGATCATCATAGTCCCGGTCCGTCACGTCCGCTTCGCGCCACGCATCGCCCAGTGTGTCATCGTCGTGCGGTCGATCTTGTGCTATATCGCGGCTGTCATTGGCGTCACGGGAGCCCACGATGACCCCGGGAGCCCCGACCACTCCGCCGGGCGCTCCCATCGTTGTAGCTCCTGCAGTCGCTCCACCCGTGCCGGAATTACCCCACGGCACCAGCGGTACGAGGATGTTGCCTCCGCCTCGAACCGAATCCTGAAGCTGTCCCACCTCCAGATGCTCCGTGTTGTACGTTAACAGCCTCGTCCTTGCGCCTTCAGCGTCGTCTTCCGTTCTGAAATAAGCTTGAATTTGTCTAGACATGTCCATTCCTCCTTTTTTCAACCCAAGTGTTTGAAAGACCGGTATAACATGGACAACCATAAATACAGCATGCAGCCCTTTCTTTCTTACAGTGCCTTTAAGAGCTCACGCACAAAGGCCGGCTCATCTTTCGGCGTCCGGGACGTAATGAAGTTGCGATCCACGACGACTTCCTCATCCTTAAAGTTAGCGCCGGCATTTACCATATCATCCTGAAGCGGAGGATAGGAAGTGATCGTGCGTCCCTTCAGCAGGTCGGCACTTGCCAGAATTTGCGGCCCGTGGCATATCGAGGCAATCGGTTTGCCTGCCTTGTCCGCCGCTGCAACAAACTGCAATATATGGGAATCCAGACGCAAATTTTCCGGGGAAGAGCCGCCTGGAATAACCACCGCATCATAATCGTTTATATTGACGTCGGCAATGGCTTTATCCGTTGTATACGATGCCTTGCCTTGTTTACCCATAACCTCTTGTCCTTGCTTCAACCCAATAATATCAGCTTGATGCCCCGCTTCCTTCACGGCATCATAAGGAGTTTTCATCTCGGAATCTTCGAATTGGTCAGCTAGTAGAAATGCAACTTTGCTCATCTGGCATGTCTCCTTTCATGAATGTCCTCGATTTGTTATTACCCTGGAATGTCCTTTTTATAACAGCGGAATGGACGAAAGCCCCGCGATCTGCACCATTCAGGTACATGGTCATGATAGGGGGTCTGTGGGACTCACAGCTTATGAAAAGAGCCTGAGAATATTCTCAGGCTCTTTCATGAAGTCACCAGCAGTGACACACGATCTTATTTGGTCCTACGATCTCGGCAGCTGCTTCCGCATATGTCCCTTTATGCTGATGAGTTGTACAGGATCTTCCGAAGCTGCAACCATGCGCTCTGTGCTCGCTGCTTCCCTAATGTCTCCGGACCCGACCATCGTGGGCAAACTGCTCCATATCGAAAATTTGGGAGGTTGGCGCATAGCGAACACGGCTCCTTTTTTGTGTGAATGCCTCACAAGCATTTGTTCACTCAGGATGCCCCATCTCTCCAATATGATGCATGCTGCCCGTCTTTTTTAACCGTTTATGATCTGCTGTCAATGATCAGGGTTACCGGTCCCCAATTCGTTAGCGACACGTCCATCATGGCTCCGAACACCCCGGTCTCAACCTGCAACCCCTTCGCTATGAGCTCGCGGTTAAACGCTTCATACAATGCATTCGCTTCATCCGGTTTGGCGGCGGCCATGAAATTCGGACGTTTTCCCTTACGGGTGTCACCATAAAGTGTAAACTGGGATACCGACAGAATAGCTCCGCCCACGTCCTGGACGCTAAAATTCATTTTTCCATCCTCGTCCTCAAAAATGCGCAGTCCCGCAACCTTCTCGGCAAGGTATTTGGCATCCTTCTCTTCATCCTCGTGCGTCACACCGACCAGCACCATCAATCCCGCTTCAATTTGGCCAACGATTTCATTGTCAACCGTGACTTGCGCATGCTTACATCTTTGAATAACCACTCTCATTGTGTTTAGCTCCTTCTTTTCCATAAGAAAAATGTCTATCGATGTACTCTCTAAGAAGACAGACCGCGTTTATCGGTAGTTTTTCTTGCGATATCAGGCAGACAGATCCTCCGAAGTTTATACTCTGATATCTTAAGAAAAATGTCTATCGATATGCTCTCTAAGAAGACAGGCCGCGTTTATCGGTAGTTTTTCTTGCGATATCTGGCAGCAGATCCTCACACTTAAAATAAAACGGCCTGTCTCCCGCAGGATAACAGACCGCATTCGTATAATCATCCGAGACTGTACATGTCCATGAAACCCCGGAGTCCGTTAACCACGCTACCGTGCCATCACTTGCGTCACTGCATGATTCGATGAACGGTATATACATCCTTCACCCGCTTGATTCGCTCCACAACGGAATGGAGATGATCCGTATTGCGGATCAAAATCGTCATGTGAATCATTGCCATTTTGTTCTTGTCAGATCGACCGGTCACAGCGGAAATATTCGTTTTGCTCTCTGAAACGGCCTGAAGAACTTCATTTAACAGTCCGTTGCGATCATGGCCCGTCACTTCGATATCGACGCTGTAGTTAGCCTCAACCGCCGTTTCCCATTCCACCTCGATGACGCGAGCGGCATCCTCGCCTTCACCCATGGACGGCAGATTGGCACAATCCGAACGATGGACCGATACGCCGCGTCCGCGGGTAACGTAACCGACAATATCATCGCCGGGTACGGGATTGCAGCATCTCGCGAAGCGCACCAGCAGATTATCAATCCCCTTCACGCGCACGCCGTTAGTCGGACGGCTTCGTTTCTCCGCCGGCTTGATTTCCTTCATCTCGGAGGTCAATTCAAGCTGATTCGCTTCCTCCTGCTCCTTACGGAGCTTCTCGGTCACTTTGGTACAGATTTGAGCGGCCGTGATCCCGCCAAAGCCAACCGCCGATAACATATCCTCGATATCATTAAAGGCGAATTTCTTGGCCGCCTCCATTAATTTATCATCGGTCGTCCATTCGGACACCTCAAGACCGAGGCGCTTGATTTCGCGCTCCAGCATATCGCGCCCCTTCTCCACATTCTCTTCCCGCTTCTCTTTCTTGAACCACTGCTTGATCTTACTGCGGGCATGGGAGGATTGGGCAATCTTCAACCAGTCCTGGCTCGGACCGTACGAATGTTTCGATGTTAAAATTTCCACGATATCGCCGGTCTTGAGTTGATGATCCAGCGGAACGATTCTGCCATTGACCTTGGCACCAATCGTTCGATTTCCTACTTCAGTATGAATTCGGTAGGCAAAATCGAGAGGGACGGAGCCTGAAGGCAGCTCGATCACCTCGCCTTTTGGCGTAAACACAAAAACCAAATCGGAGAAAAAGTCCATCTTCAGAGATTCTACAAATTCCGAGGCATCCTTCGTCTCATGCTGCAGCTCCAATATTTCACGGAAGAACGTCATCTTGTTATCGAAGCTGCCTCCGTTGCCTGCGGAACCTTCTTTATAGGACCAGTGAGCCGCGATACCGTACTCTGCCGTACGATGCATCTCCCAGGTCCGGATCTGAACCTCTGTCGGTTCCCCATTCGGTCCGACCACCGTCGTATGAAGAGATTGATACATATTCGTTTTTGGCATGGCGATATAATCTTTGAAACGGCCAGGCATCGGCTTCCACAAGGTGTGGATGATGCCAAGCGTAGCATAACAATCCTTGATATTGTCCACAATAATGCGGATTGCAAGAAGATCATAAATTTCGTTGAATTGCTTGTTCTTCACCGTCATTTTCTTAAACACGCTGTAGATATGCTTCGGCCTGCCCGATAAGTCGGCTTGTATGCCCATCTCGTCGAGCTTCTCACGGATACAGACTATGACATTGTCGATATACTGCTCACGTTCAGCCCGCTTCTTGTGCATCAAATTCGCAATGCGGTAATACTGCTGCGGATTCAAGTAACGAAGCGCGATATCCTCCATCTCCCACTTGATCGCGGAAATACCTAGACGATGAGCGATCGGACAAAAGATCTCTAGCGTTTCATAGGAAATACGGCGCTGGCTTTCCTCGGACTGATACTTAAGCGTGCGCATATTGTGAAGCCGATCCGCCAGCTTGATCACGATCACCCGGATGTCCCGGGCCATCGCGATAAACATTTTACGATAATTTTCGTTCTGCTGTTCTTCTTTGGATCGGAATTGGATACGTTCCAGTTTCGTTAAACCATCCACCAGCAGTGCGCAGGTATCCCCGAAGCGCTCACGGATCTGCTCGAGCGATACAGTTGTATCCTCAACGACATCATGAAGCAACGCAGCAATAATAGACAACGTGTCCATCTGCATATTCACCACGATGTCTGCAACCGCAAGCGGATGAAGAATATAAGGTTCTCCCGATTTCCGCACTTGTCCGTGGTGGGCTTGCTCCGCAAATTCATAAGCTTCCTGGATGCGGAGAAGATCGGGTTCTTTTATATAGGCGCTGGCCTTTTCGAGTAATCGCTCTATGCCCATTTTGGAGTCCTTCTCTTCCCTTTCTATATAAAATGGAACCCGCCCTTGTCAAAACGTGCAGGTTCCCTCGTGATTGTTTTCCTATCATTATGACGCTTGTGACGTTATACGTCAACATGTCGAGCGTTCAGACACTTATAGTATGCCCGTTTCCGGCTCGGAGACATCAAAACTTGACATGAAATGAATATTTTGACGAACTGTAAAAATTAATGTTGAAAAAACGAACGATTGTATTTAATCTATTAAAGATCGTACGCGAACGGTCCTATATTTAAAGTCCTAAGAGGAGTGAAATGGTTTGCAACGAGAAATTCAAGTAGATGAGAAACTTCCGTTTGGCCCAGGCTTTCTTCTGAGCCTGCAGCATTTGTTCGCCATGTTCGGAAGTACGGTGCTTGTACCGAACCTATTCGGCGTGGATCCCGGCATGATCCTGCTGATGAACGGCATCGGCACACTGCTCTACATTTTTTTATGTAAAGGGAAGATCCCGGCCTACCTCGGCTCAAGCTTTGCCTTTATCTCGCCGGTTCTGCTCGTGCTCGCCGACGATCCGGAAGCCAACTATAGCAAGGCACTGGGCGCCTTTATCGTAACAGGGATTATCTTCTGCCTGGTAGCTCTTATCGTTAAATATGCAGGAACCAAATGGATCGACTTTGTATTCCCGCCAGCGGTAATGGGTGCCATTATTGCCATGATCGGGCTTGAGCTTGTACCGGTTGCCGCAGGTATGGCCGGCTTCTTACCAGAAGAGGGACAATCCCTTGATCCTAAAATCATTACGATTTCACTAGTGACACTTGGTGTCACCGTACTCGGATCCATCCTGTTCCGCGGCTTCGCCAAAATCATTCACATCCTGATCGGAATTGTTGTCGGTTACGCTCTCTCCTTCGCGCTAGGCGTGGTAGACACCGAGAAAATCGCGAACGCAAAGTTCCTGTCTGCTCCTGAGCTGACAACCCCGGTATTCGATAACGGAGCGATCTGGTCCATCATTCCGGTGGCAATCGTTGTGATCGTTGAGCACATCGGGCATTTGCTGGTAACAAGTAATATCGTGGGCAGAGACCTTTCCAAAGACCCTGGCCTGCACCGTTCCCTTCTCGGTAACGGTATATCCACCATCCTGTCAGGATTCGTAGGTTCCACACCCAATACCACCTATGGTGAAAATATCGGGGTCATGGCACTCACAAAGGTATACTCGATATTCGTAATTGCCGGAGCAGCCGTTATTGCGATTCTGCTCTCCTTCTCTGGAACGTTCTCCGCCGTTGTAGCCAACATTCCTACACCTGTAATGGGCGGCGTATCTCTGTTGCTGTTCGGGGTTATCGCAGCTTCCGGTCTTCGGATCTTTGTTGAGCAAAGGGTCGATTTCTCCAAAGCAAGCAACATGATCCTGGCTACGCTAGTTCTGGTAACAGGAATTAGCGGCGTGACATTGAAGATCGCTAACATCGAGCTAAAAGGTATGGCCCTGGCTACTATCGTAGGTGTTCTCATGGCCCTCCTCTTCAAAGTCTTCGAGATTACCGGCCTCTCCAATGAAAAAAATGATGAGCCGCTCGTAGAAAAAACGCCGGATTGAAACGACAACTCGATTGCAAAATAGAAAAATGCCCTAAGCTGACTGCTCAGGGCATTTTATTATTTCCCGGGAAAATCAGGGAGAATGTTGTCGATTACTCGTATTGCATTAATGTAAATACATCGATTCCATCCAGCTTCGAACGGCCATTGAGATCAGCCAGCTCGATCATGAATGCTGCTCCAACAACGTTTCCGCCCAATTGACGAATGAGGTTAACCGAAGTGGCAATCGTACCGCCTGTTGCAAGAAGATCATCCGCAATCAATACATTTTGTCCCTTCTCGATTGCATCGGTATGCATCGCCAAGCGATCTTTACCATATTCGAGGTCATATCCCACTTCGATCGTTTCGTAGGGAAGCTTTCCGCTTTTGCGAATGGGCGCGAATCCTACCCCAAGAGCATAAGCCAGCGGAGCACCTACAACAAATCCACGGGCTTCGGGACCAGCTATCACATCAATTTTGAGGTCGGATACCAAGACCTTCAATTCTTCGATGGCTTTGCGATACACCTCACCATTCTTCAGCAGTGTAGTAATATCTTTGAAGCTGATCCCCGCCTGCGGAAAATCGGGAATGACACGAATATAATCTTTAAAATCCAAAATAATCTCCTCCTGTATAGTTGCGGTTAAGATACGCCTTTTGTGCGGGACATCATCCATTGGGTTAATTGTTCCGTACCGGCATGCAGCAGATGCTGCTCCATATCTGCCAAATCGCTTAGTTCACGGAAGTGACGGGAAGCATCCAGCGGCTTTTTCTCCGGCTTCGGTATAAAGGTAATCTGTCCCTCATCACGCTGGATGAACGCCAATTCCTCAAACACATCCAGTACTTTGAGCAGCATGCGTTCGGACAAGGACGTCTGCTTCTGCAGACGTGCTACAACCTCATTCTCCGACACGGGAGCGGACGTCATTCCGGCAAGTGAAACGTACAGCTTTTTAAACTGTTCGCGGTCCGGAATTTGCAGTCGTTCGCGCAGGTTCCGGGTCGGATGCAGCATGAATATATTAGGAACGGAATGGAAGGCTGACATGAATGCATCCAATTGTTCAGCCGTCTCCGGTACATCCAGTACGAACAAAACGGAAATATCTTCTTGACTGTTCTCAGCAATATCATTATCCGGCATGATGCCAGCATTCCTATCATATACCCAAAGGCACATATCATACAATTGACTTTTTATTTCCGGATGTGAATCTTTTGCGTACACCACTGCCGAACGGACTGCCGTGCAGCGCAGATGCGGCTCCAGCTCCGCTCTCCACCTCTGAATTTCCTGTATCGGCTCCTTGATCCCGCGGTAGTCAAACACCTGTTGATAAGGGGCGCAGATATCCTGAATCATGAGCTGTACTTTACGGCTCCCGTTCCATTCATTCACGGAAAGCTCGCCAAGCACATCCACAACCGATCCCACCGGCAAAATATCGGCTAGATGTCCCCAGCCGAATGAGATTGCATCGATAACCTCCCGCTTTTGCTGCAAACGAAGCTTCAGATGTTTCCCCTCTTTGCCGATTTTGCGGACATCCTTGATGACAACATCCCGAAAGACAATCTTCGGCACAGCATTGGCCATGCCAAACGGGCCTAACTGTTCAATTTGTTCAATAACAGGCACCGATACCTCCGACAAGCTAGCCTCCAGGTCCGCTTCACAGATTGCAATCAGATGCTCTTCTTCGAGCGCTTCTTCCGCATATCGAAGAAGTCCCTGTTCAAATTCCTCCAAACGGTCCCGATGGAGGCTCATGCCCGCTGCGGATGGATGACCCCCAAAGTGGTCCATGACGTCTTTGCAGGAATGCAGAGCCGCATAAATATCGAATCCTGGAATCGATCGGGCGGAACCTTTGCAGTTCCCCGTCTCGGGATCAATCCCGAGAATAACAACGGGCCTGTAGAATCGCTCCAGTATTTTGGAGGCCACAATGCCAACTACGCCCACGTTCCAGCCTTCACCCGCCAACACGATTACAGGAGGAACCTCCTGTCCTCTCCAGCGGTTTTGAACCATGCCCAGCGCTTCCTGGACGATGTTTTCAACCACTTGCTGCCGATCCTTGTTCAGCCCATCCAATTCCCAGGCAAGCCGCTCCGCTTCTTCCCGGTGTTCTGTTGTAAGCAGCGTAACGGCACGGCCTGCATGATCCAGACGGCCACTGGCATTAATCCGTGGTGCCATCGAGAATGCCACATTAACGGCTGTCACCTGCTCCACATGGATCCCTGATACCTCAAGCAGGCATCGAATGCCTTCATACTTCGTATTCCGCATCGATTCGATCCCGTGCTTCACAAGCACCCGATTCTCCCCCGTGAGCGGCATCAAGTCAGCAATGGTTCCGATAGAAACAATCTGAAGCCATTCCTCCGGCGGGTCTCCAACGAGAGCCTGTGCCAGCTTGTAAGCCACGCCTACGCCCGCCAGTCCCTTAAAGGGATAGGGACATGTAGGGATTTTCGGGTTGATCAGCGCATAAGCTTCTGGCAGCACCTCAGGCGGCTCATGATGGTCCGTGACAATTACGTCGATCCCAAGGCTGTTGGCATACGCAATCTGTTCGACTGCGCTAATCCCAGTATCGACGGTAATGACCAGACTGACCCCTTGCTGATGGGCCCAATCCAGCGCGTGATTATGTAAGCCATAACCTTCATTGGATCGGTGAGGTATATAAATATCATAAGATGCACCCAAGTAACGCATCAGATGAATCATCAATGACGTGCTGGAAACACCGTCTGCATCATAATCGCCGTAGATTAGAATATGCTCCCGATCCTCCAGCGCTTTACGAATACGCGGTACAGCCTCCCGCATCCCTTGCATGAGATAAGGGTCATGCGTCAGCTCAAACGTTCCATATAGAAATCTCCGTCCATCCTCGGCTGAATGTATCCCTCGTGACGCCATGAGCGAAGCCACCATCGGTGGCAACGACAGATCCTGGGCCAGCCTATCGGTGATCGATGACTCTGCCGAGTGTATTCTCCATTCATATTTGGAATACAGCACAGGGACTCACCTTCCTTTTCCTGCCTTTTTCCTGCCTTTTTCCTGCTGTCTTATACCTGTTAGCTCCAGACGCTACTGCGGCAGTGTCGGCATATCGTTGTCCATCAAGTCAAAGTTCGATTTATACGGATAACCCGGTTCATAGGGTACAACGTGAACCTTGGCATCCGTAACCTGAATAAAACGATGAGTTAACAGCTTCCGGATACGCTCGGCAATTTCTTGAGCCTCCAACACGGACGTCCGGGGATTCACGGTAATTTTCACTTCAATATTCACATGACGGATCTGCCCGTATTCCTGAACCTTCAGTTCCTCGATCGTGATCACGCCATGTACCCGCTGAATCGTATCCATGAATTCGGCTTCGTGCTCATGCCGCTTCTCTTCCACGAGGGTACCATAAACGGAATGAACGATTAATATATACCCCTTGCGGATCACGAGACAAGCCACAATCAGAGCCGCAACCGAATCCATATAGAGCAGGGGTGTCCAATCGAAGTAGGAGCCCCCCATCGCTAGTGACACGCCGATCAATACCGTTAGCGAAGAGTACAAGGTATATCGATGATCAGCGGACAGCACCTCGTACCTGGGGTCATTGTTTCTTTTTATCTGCCGGGATTGGTACTGAAACACGGCTTCATTCACCGCGAGTGATATAAAAACTGCAAGCAATGCCGATTCGGTCGGCGGCTCCAGGTCGCCTGATGCCATGGTTTGGATCGCGGATACCGCAATTTGAATACCACCCATGATCAATAAAACCGCAAATAGGATCGAGATGACCGGTTCCGTTGTGCCCGAAACGTTCCGTTTGTCCCGAATTAAGTTTTTATTGCCGAATATACCGAGGCTTGGCAAACGGTCCACCAATAAAGTTACGGCATTCGCAGCAGAATGCAGAGCATCTCCGATTAGAGCCTTACTCCCGGATAAATAACCGGCGATCCCTTTGCACAAGGCCAATGCAAAATCCGTTACAATGCCTGTCCAAAGGACAGTCTCCGTATGATTCAAACGTTCATTGCTCACTTGAGGCCCCCCTCAATGTCACTATTGATCCTGTGCTTATCACGCTGTTAACTTTAGAAAGCCGCGTCGCCAGCGACGCGGCTTTCCACTTGTATAGGATCCTCTGCTATCTAGACTGTTACACCAACAGCGGCTCAATTAGATTTCAATCTTATCTTTGCTTGGCTTAGGCGAATTTGGTTTATTGCTGACATTGCGCCCTTTAAGGAGGAGCCACAACGGACTCGCGATAAAGATCGAAGAGTACGCGCCGAATAGCAACCCGATACAAATCGCCAGCGAGAACATCTGAATCGACTCACCGCCAAGCAGAAGTATGAAGAACGCTGCAATAAACACGGATAGTGCCGTATATATCGAACGGCCGAGTGTCTGAGATAAGCTTTTGTTTACCAGATCCTTAAGATCCGAGTACCGCTTGATCTTGGCAAACCTTAGATTTTCCCTGATCCGGTCAAAGATGACGATCGTATCGTTAATTGAGTAACCGATAATCGTCAGAACGGCAATAATGAATGTCAGGTCTACCTCAAGACCGAGGATAGAGAAAATACTGATAACCACAAACGCATCATGCAGCAGGGCTACGATGGCTGCTATCGCAAAGCGCCATTCAAAGCGGATGCTGACATAGATGATAATTCCGATACAGGAGATCAATACGGCATAAATTGCGTTTCGGCCCAGCTCTTTTGCCATTTCGGGGTCCACCGTGTTGACCTCGAAAGTAGCCTTTTCATCCAGCTTCTCGATGCCGGTACGCATCTTCATATCCTGATCCTCGGTCAGCACCTCTCTGAATCGGATATTCACGCGGTCATTACCAGGTGTAATGCTCGCATCTTCACCGATTCCCGCCTCTTCTAACACGGTATCAATCTGCTCCGTAGTCAGCGTTTTGGAGAGGGAAATGTCCACGTTCGAGCCGGATTGGAAATCAACGCCGTAGTTAAGACCACGAGTCAAGAGGAATACCAAGCCCAGAATCGTAATTGCAATGGACAGTATATAGAAAAACCTGCTTTTGCCTACGAAATCGAAGTTCTTAAAGCTCACGAATGTCACGCTCCTTTACGCCATATTGGCTCGGTTTGCGGGCCCAACCAATATTCACAAGCAGATTGAGCAAGAAACGGGAGAAATAAACGTTCGTGGCAATACTCACGATGATCTCCAGAATCAATACAAGCGCAAAACCTTTGACCGCGCCAGTACCAAATCCGAACATGACAGCGGCAACGAGTATCGTCGTCAAGTTGGAGTCCATAATAGCTCGCAGGGATGACTTACCGCCTGCTTTCACCGCGGATGGAACACTCTTGCCAGTTCTGATCTCTTCCCGAATGCGCTCATAGGTGATGATATTGGCATCAACCGCCATACCAATACCTAAAATAAATGCCGCAATACCTGGAAGCGTCAGCGTAAAGTCAGCCCATACGAAAATAAGGATCAGAAGCCATGTATGCAAAATAAGTGCAAAGCTTGCCAGCAAGCCCGGTACACGATATCTGATAATCATGAATAGCAGGATCGCAACAGAAGCGATCAGACCGGCTTGTAAAGTCTTTGTAAGAGATTGCATGCCAAGCGTAGCCCCTACGCTCTGCGAATATTTCTCAACCAGTTTCAGCGGCAGGGCGCCGAGATTAATCGTATCCCGGATCTGCTTTGCTTCATCCAGCGAATAATTCCCCGTAATTTGAGCGGTACCGTCCGTTAATACGGCTCGTACCGTCGGAGCTGACAGCAATTGGTCGTCCATGAAGATAGCCAGCTCTTGACCGAGAAGACGTTCTGTAATTTCAGCAAACTTCCCTTTGTCCTTCACTTTAATATCTATCATAGGCTGATTAAGCTGATCATAGGCAACCGATGCGCCGTTCTCGACGAAATCGTCGCCGCGGAGCTCAATTTTACAGAACTCCTCGCCTTCTTTGCAGCCGTCATTGCTTCGGAATGTGAGGTTTGCAGGTTCTTTCATTGTTTTTCGAACTTCAGCCTCATCCGTTACGCCTGCCACCTTTAAGCGAATCCGGTTCGTTCCTTCCGGCGTAACCTCAGGTTCTGATGTTCCCATTGCATCCGCACGCTTTTGCAAACTCTTTGCGGTTTCCTGCAGTGCTTCTTTTGTGACTTGCTGCCCTTCCATCAAAGGCTCCGCTTCATAAAGGATTTCGAATCCACCCTTAAGATCCAAACCTAGACGGACGTCTTTCAGCAAGCCCGGAGTTGTAACGGCCATTAATACAGTGATCACGAGTACGGTTCCGACGAAACTGATAATTCTCTTCATGCCGTCCTTTGTTCCCCCTTTTTACTCAATATTCCTATTATAGCGATGTCATAAAACCCAGTCAATTTATCAAAATTTGTCGGCTTATGAATGAACCCTTATATCCGCAAGGCAAAAGGGACCTCTTCGATTAATCGAAAGAAGATCCCTTATATGCTGATATTGTCATATAGTTCATCAACGCTGTCGCCTTCAAGGACAGAATGTCATTGACCAGTTTATGGAGGGAGGGAACGCCTTCCTTTTCATACTTGCTGCTGACACAGTTCCAAATATCGTCGCTAGTCACATATTCGTACCCAATCAAATGCATTTCCTCAACCTTGCTCAAGCATACCATTTCAATGGTGCTCATCAATTCTTCCTCGCTCATTTGCTCGAGTTCCATGCAATATGGCCTCCTCACTGACTCCCTGTTGTCCCTAAGTTACATTCGACATGATACATTGCTTTCCTTCTATTCCTACCATGTCCTGAAAAAAAAGTAAAGTCATCAGATGGGACAGGTAGGGCATATCCATAAGAATAGCCATGTCGTGTCATCGTATTCAGTCTTAACCAGGGAGTGGGATGGACAGTGAACAAGCAATCATTTATTAAAGGAACGCTGATTTTACTTGCAGCCGGCATATTAAACCGCCTACTCGGTTTTATCCCCCGGATCGCCCTCCCCCGGATCATTGGACCCGAGGGTGTCGGAATTTACCAACTGGGCTACCCCTTCTTTATTGTGCTCGTGACCATCATTACCGGCGGAATTCCGCTGGCCATTGCCAAAATGGTTGCCGAAGCGGAAGGCGCCGGGAAGCGGGATGCTTCCCAAAAAATTCTGCATGTCAGTCTAATGCTGACGCTTACAGCAGGCACCCTCTTTATGGGACTCAGTCTGCTCCTTGCCCCTTGGGTAACCGGCGTGCTTTTGCCGGACGAGCGTGTATACCAGACCTTTATCAGTATGACGCCCATGATGATCATCATTGCCGTTTCGTCAGTCTACCGCGGATATTTCCAGGGCAAACAGAACATGATTCCCTCCGCAAGCTCCTCCGTGATCGAGACCATTGTCCGCATTATTTGCATGCTGTGGTTTGCACATCTCTTGATGCCCAAAGGCATTGCTTATGGGGCAGCGGGCGCCATGCTCGGAACAGCCGTAGGAGAATTGATTGGCATGATCGCACTGCTGCTGCAATACTCCGGCGAGGGACGGCGAACGAGTAAACTTTTACCCAAGCCCCAAGAAGCTGTATCCGAAAAAAAAGCAGACGAAGCCCCCCCGACGAATCAAGGCATTTTGAAACGTTTACTCGGCATTGCATTGCCTGTTACGGGGGGCAAGATGGTAGGGTCCTTCTCCTACCTGCTGGAGACGATTCTGACCAATCGCAGCCTGGCTATGGCAGGTATAGCGACATCCGTAGCCACAGCCCAGTACGGTGCCCTGCAAGGGATGATCATCCCGCTCCTGCTGCTGCCCGGTGCACTGACGGTTTCCCTGGCCATCTCTCTGGTACCTTCACTCTCGGAAGCAGCCGCCCGTAATGACCGGTCTACGATTCATAAACGGATGAATCAATCCCTTCGGCTAGCGCTTGTCTCGGGAGCTCCGTTCGCCATCATTATGTTTGTCCTGGCTGAACCATTATGTCTGCTCCTGTACAACAACGCGGAGATTAGCGATATGCTCAAAATCATGGCGCCGTTTGCCTTGTTCCTGTATGTGCAGTCCCCGCTTCAAGCTGCCTTGCAAGCACTGGACCGTCCAGGCCGGGCATTACTGAATACGTTATTCGGGGCGATCATCAAAATGAGCCTCATTGTGTATTTGGCATCCAATCCCGCCTTTGGCATAAAAGGAGCCGTCATTGCCATTATCGTAAACAGCATTGCAGTTACAATACTCCACGGTTTCAGCCTATCGAGGCTGATCGGCTTTCGATTCCGCCTGCTGGATTATGTCAAAATCGGGGCAGTTATGATCATTATGGGTGCCTGCGTTCTCTATGGGTACAAACATCTTCCGTTTTCGGCCGCGCCATGGTTGCAATTTTGGACCTCCATCGCAGCTGGTATTCTGGTTTATTTCATCATGATTTTTATGACCAAGCTGGTAACACCACGAGATTTGGAGCGAGTGCCTGTCATCGGTGCCTGGTTCAATAAATTTAGCCGCCGTTAGATTCTGTCTTTACGGTCAATGTAAATCCGGCCTTTATGGTCAATAGAGCATAGAAAAATATCCTTAAAATCCTTAGCACCGAAATTCTGGATCTCGTTCTTAAGCCAGAACCGCGTTTTATGAATTAATTCAAGGTTCTCGTCCTGCACCTTTCCATCCAATATAAGCGGTATGGGCAGTCCTTCATACGTAATTTTATCGTAAGGAATATCTACGACTGTAGGGTTTTCTTTTTCGAATTGAGATGAAGTGGATGAAGAGTTGGTGGCGCCTGAGGTGTTGGATGAACTTGAAGAGCTATTCGAACTGCTGTCGGAGCTGCTGTCCGTATCCTCCGGAATCACGGTAAGCTGGCCGGATGTTTCGAGTATCGCAAATTCGACGTCCGCGAGGCTGTCAATGTCTTTGCCCCTCAGCTGCTGCATCAGATCATCCAAATTATAGCGAAGCCTTGCCATCTCTTTGCGATGGAGTCTGCCCCGGGACACCAACACGCTCGGCTTTCCGTCAGCAAATAGCCGTATATTTCGATTTTTTAAGCCGATATAAGCAAGTCCTACCTGAATGGCAACCAAAACGGCGATAGGAGCAAGTCCCTCCCAAATCGGCTTTTTGATATCTTCAAGAACAAAAACGGCGATCTCTGCAATCATGATGGATATGACCAAATCGAAGATGGACAGCTTTCCAATTTCCCGTTTGCCCATGATTCTCATGGTGACAAAGATGACCACATACATCAGAATGGTCCGCAGAATCAGAATAGTCATATGAGACATAATCAATCCCTCCTAGCTTATCGAACATTCTCATGTACAGCTATTCTGGCCTGCTACTGCTGTTCCCATTCGATTACAACAGATTAATTAATGGAAATCATGTTAATCCGTCAGCAAAATATTCAGTTTGTACTATATGTACAGGCTTGGCCATACAATTTAATGATCAAGATTTGTTAAGGGGGATGATTCATGGAACCGATCCGGCGAGTCTTCACTTTCAGGATCACCAATCCGATTCTTTCAGGACTATTGTATTCTTTTTTCTGGATGTTTCTTGGCGCGTTGGTATTATCCCTGCTTCTATGGGGCAGCGGGCTGGCCGAAGATGATTTATCGTTCTACACGTTTCTTGTACATGCCGTCTCCGCCTTTATCGGGGGTTGTGTGAGCGGCAAGCGCGCAGGAAACAAAGGTTGGTATTACGGCTGCCTGACAGGGCTGGTATACGGCGTTACACTGCTCGTCATCGGTTTTCTTGCTTTGGATAGCTCCTTATCTCTCGGAGATTTGACGCTGATTGCCACGGTATTTGCTGGCGGCG
Source organism: Paenibacillus sp. QJM3NY_38 (assembly GCF_056173265.1). NCBI lineage: Bacteria > Bacillati > Bacillota > Bacilli > Caryophanales > Paenibacillaceae > Paenibacillus > Paenibacillus sp. QJM3NY_38. The sequence goes on along the minus strand of NZ_CM149665.1, from coordinate 1,846,421 downwards.
CCATCGGGGGGATGTTCGGGGTCAATTTGAAAAAATAACGCTGGCTCAAATGCTCTCCATTACTTAAGGACTTCTGCTTCCCATTCTTCACGCTCATATAAAAAACAAAGGCCGGCTCCCATGAGGGAGTCGGCCTTTGCTTTAACGATTACATTCCATATGTATGTGATACGTCATTATGCATCCGCATTCACACTATGGCTTATCGAGTTACGGTCGAACGTTAACTTCGTTACATCGTTCACTTTCAAGACCACAATGTCGTCGGTAATCTCCACAATCGTGCCGTGAAGACCTCCGATCGTTACCACTTTGTCGCCCTTGGACAAGGCGCTAAGCATGGCATTTCTGGTCTTCTGTTTCTTCTGCTGTGGACGAATAAGCAGAAAATAAAAGATGACAAACATCAGCACGAACGGCAAAATCAATCCCAAAATGCCTCCGCCGCCTTGAGTCTGTCCTGCTGCGAGATCAAATGAAGTTCCAAACATTTCTTTCCCCCCTTTCACAAACTTATCATGATGGCCATGATCTTGCTTTAGAACCCTTTTTCATTATCGTGTAGGCCGTACTTATCAAAAAACTCATCGCGGAAGTCAAGCAGACGATCTTCCATAATACTCTGACGCACATTTCGCATCAAATTAATCAAGAAATGCAGGTTATGATACGTCGTCAATCTTAGTCCAAACGTTTCATCACTCTTGATCAGGTGACGCAGATAAGCACGCGAGTAGTTACGGCAAGTGTAGCAGTCGCATTCCGGATCCAGCGGTCCGTAATCCCTGGCATATTGAGCATTTCGAACGACAAGACGGCCTTGACTTGTCATCGTTGTCCCGTTGCGAGCGATCCGCGTCGGAAGCACGCAATCGAACATATCCACACCACGAATCGAGCCCTCAATCAACGCATCGGGTGATCCGACTCCCATCAAATAGCGAGGCTTATTGTTCGGCAGCAGGGGCACCGTGTAATCCAGCACTTCATACATAAGCTGCTTCGATTCTCCCACACTAAGTCCACCAATAGCATAACCCGGGAAATCCATGGAAGTCAAATCACGGGCGCTCTGACGGCGCAGATCCTCATGCATGCCTCCCTGAACGATGGCGAATAGGGCCTGGTCTTCCGGTCTGGCATGACTCTTCAGGCAGCGTTCAGCCCAGCGAGAGGTCCGCTCGGTGGATTGTTTAACGTATTCATACTCCGCAGGATAAGGCGGGCATTCATCAAAAGCCATCATAATATCAGATCCGAGCGCGTTCTGAATCTCCATCGCAACTTCCGGGGAGATAAACAGTTTATCTCCGTTCAAGTGGGAACGGAAATGTACGCCTTCTTCCGATATTTTTCTCATTTCTGCCAAGCTGAATACCTGGAAGCCACCGCTATCGGTCAGGATCGGACGGTCCCAGTTCATGAATTTGTGCAGTCCGCCCGCTTCTTTCACAATATCATGTCCAGGACGCAGGAAGAGGTGATAGGTGTTGCTCAAAATAATATGGGCATCCATGGCTTTTAACTCTTCCGGGCTCATGGTTTTTACGGTTGCCAATGTTCCGACAGGCATGAATGTCGGCGTATCGATCACGCCGTGCGGGGTGTGCACTCTGCCGAGCCTGGCGCCTGATTGTTTGCACGTTTTAATATGTTCATAAGTAACAGCTGCTGCCATTGTGATAACCAACCTCCGAATTAATAGATAAACATCGCGTCGCCAAAGCTGAAGAACCGGTATTCCTTCTCAACAGCCTCCTTGTACGCTTTCATAATGTGTTCGCGACCGGCCAGCGCACTGACCAGCATCACCAACGTGGATTTCGGCAGATGAAAATTCGTGATCAGCGCATCCACGACGGTAAAAGCATAACCGGGATATATGAAAATGCTCGTCCAGCCGCTGCTTTCGCGAAGAGGCTCGCCGTTTCGCTCCGATCCAACCGTCTCCAGCGTTCTGCAAGAGGTGGTTCCTACAGCGATAACCCGGCCGCCGCGCCGTTTCGTCTCATTCAGCAGCTCAGCGGTTTCCTGGGAGAGGGAATAGTACTCTTCATGCATGACATGATCCTCAACCTGATCCACGGACATCGGACGAAATGTCCCCAGTCCGACGTGCAGGGTAATGAAGGCGATGTCCACTCCCTTGGCCTGGATCTGTTCCAGGAGAGCTTCCGTGAAGTGCAGGCCAGCCGTCGGTGCAGCCGCGGATCCTTCATGCTTCGCATATACGGTCTGATAACGATCGCGGTCATCCAGCTTTTCCTTAATATATGGCGGGAGTGGCATTTGCCCCAGTTCATCGAGGATTTCTTGGAAAATTCCCTTATACGAGAAGGATAAGGTGCGGGCACCCATCTCTCCTTCTTCCTCGATGACCGCTTTTAATTTTCCGTCGCCAAAGGAAATGACGTTTCCTTTTTTCAGCTTCTTGCCAGGTTTTACAAGTGCTTCCCACCGGTCTTGCCCCATATTCTTCAGCAGAAGGACCTCTGCCTTCGCACCGGTGTCTTCCTTTGCACCGAATAATCGGGCCGGGATTACCTTGGTATCGTTTAATACAAGCGTATCTCCCGGATTCAGGTAGTCTATGATGTCCGCAAACGTTTGATGGCGTATATCTCCGCTCTGTTTATCCAGCGTGAGGAGCCTGGAGGAACTTCGATCCAGCAGCGGTGTCTGCGCAATTAAATGTTCGGGTAATTCAAAATCATACAAATCCACATTCATGTCGGTCAGTCCTTCGTAATAGTCGTGTTGCGGTAATAGTGTTGGAGTATCTGCTTGTAATCATACCCTTCGTCTGCCATTCCCTTGGCACCCCATTGAGACATGCCCAGTCCATGACCAAAGCCTTTACCGGTAAATTTAAAGCCGGGAGAGCTTTCAATCACGCGTGCTTTCCCCGTTCCATTCATCACAACGGTACCGGAACCTTTGACATTTCCGTTGCCGCTCCCTGAGATGACGGACACCGATTGGCCGCTTGATACCGTTGATACCGCACCATTCGCGCTCAATACAGTATAACTTCCGGTTGATTCAATATCAAACAATGTGCTTGGCAGACCGTTAAAAGCCGAGCGGAACATATCCGGATATTTCACGTCCAGCACTTGACCGTTGGCTTTAACCGCAAGGGCACGTCCGGACGGGCCTCGCTCCGTTACATCCAGCGAAGTAATGGTAGCAGGCAGGCTATTGGAGGTTTTTCCTTTTAGAGAGGCGAGCAATTGATCCGAAGTATAGGGGCCGCGAGCCCAATCATAGCTGTTGGATTCCGCCACTTTCTCCAGGACGACAGCCGTTTCGCCCGGATTCATCTTGCCTACAGGCTCAACATTCGATTGGATCAATGGGAGTGGACGTACGTTCGTATCCTTGGCGGTAACCGTCATATACAGGAGCCCTGCCGATGTTTTGTTTCCGGTTTCCTTCACATTGTCCTCACGTACATAACCTGTAACACCACTCGGAAGAAGTACATGATACCAGGATTTCAGCGCCGCCTGGGACGAGGAGTCTCCAGGGCTTTCCACCGCAGCAAACAGATCGTTACGGTTACCCCACACCTCAGTGGAATCTGCCGTCATTCCTCCGCTATTGGAAGAAAAGACCGTTTCCACAATTTTGCCGTCCTTCATGACAACTTCGCCGTCGGTTGCATCCACTGCTTGAATAATGCTCGGATACTCATAGGCGGTCCCGTAATAAGCCTGGCTTAACGTTGTGTCCACGACATGAGCTACTTCGAACTTATTACCTTGGAAGAGCGCATAGCTGCGCGCTGCCACAGCCTGTGCTTTCAGTGCTTCAGCCCCCCAAGTAGACGGCACCTCGGCTCCAACGACGGAATACAGGTACTGCTGGAACGGGAGCTCATTGACAAGATACAATTGACCGTTCTTTTGTCCGATCTCCAAAGCGCCTCGATACGAACGATCCGATCGTTCCTTCACATTCGTTCCGGCGCCTGAAGTCCCTTCTAGACGCAATACGGACTGCCCCCCCGACAACATATAATGCTGTGTCGCTTGAGGAGTCGCCAGGTTCAGACTTACATCTCGTCTCATAATCAGACCCGGAGCTGACGCATTCTGTTCAACGAGGGAGCCGGATAGTATAGAAGCTTCCTGTTTGAGCACAGCCAGATCGGCTGTGTTGGCTGCCTCGCCGACCCACACCTCATAAGCGGATGCACCTCCGCTAGGCACCACAACATTAAAAGCATCCATGCCGGCATCCACATACGTCTTACGCACAGACTCGGCTTCAGCCTCCGATCCGTACGATCCTGCTGTCAGATGCAGCCCGCCTTTAACCGAAGGAGTTTGACCATTCAGATGAGCAGCCGCCGTCTTTGCCGTTCGGGCAGCCCCGTCCAAGGCCGCTTTCTCTGTTCCGTACATACCTGCATATAGTTTGTAAACATTGCCGTCCGCAAACAGCAACGGTTTGTCATTCGTCGCTTGCAGTTTTTTTGCTGCTTCCGAAGCCGTTTTCCAATCCGTGGTCTCAAGCACCTTAACGCGGTATGTATCCACACTCATTCGGACCTGCTGGTTTGCTGGGATGTTTATCAAAGCCTGCTGTGCACCGGATGCAAGCAGCGATGCCGTCAGAGCCTCAGCGGATTTCAGTGTTACGGCATTGGTTGTTGATTTATACTGGCTTCCCAGATCCAGGAACATCGCAACACGAATCGTATCTAATGAAGGAGCGGCCGCATGTACCGCAGGCGCGCTCCATAAGGTTCCGGCAACAGCCAGTGACAAGAGTCCTTTGGTGGTCCAACCGAATAATGATTTCGTCCAGTTCCTATCCATTTACGTATTTCCTCCTGTAGCTATTAGGATTTGGTATGAAATGTATTGATTCTATAATTTAATGACGATCCTCAGGGAAGGGAATGCCTAAATGTTGATAAGCTGTGGGCGTTACAACTCGTCCGCGGGGTGTACGCTGCAAGAAACCGATCTGTAAGAGATACGGTTCATAAACATCTTCAATGGTTTGGCTTTCTTCTCCAATGGTTGCCGCAATGGTATCCAGACCTACTGGTCCCCCGCGGAAGCTTTTGATCATGGCATTCAGCATTTTATGATCGATAAAGTCCAGACCCATCGGATCGATCTGCAGCATCTTCAACGCTTCCTGAGCGATGCTAGGCGTGATCATGCCATCTCCTCGAACCTGGGCGTAATCACGCACCCTTTTCAAGAGTCGGTTGGCTATGCGTGGCGTCCCGCGCGATCTCAGGGCAATCTCTTCTGCTGCCTCTCCTAATATCTCGATCCCTAAAAGATCGGCGTTGCGCGACACAATGTAACTCAACTCGTCGACCGTATAGAATTCCAGACGGCTTACCACGCCAAAACGGTCCCTTAGTGGCGCTGAGAGCAATCCAGCCCGGGTGGTGGCGCCAATTAAGGTGAACGGTGGCAGATCTAGACGAACCGAGCGTGCGCTTGGCCCTTTGCCGATCATAATATCCAGCGCAAAATCCTCCATCGCCGGATACATCACTTCCTCTACCGTCCGGTGCAGGCGATGGATCTCGTCAATAAACAGGACGTCTCCTTCCTGCAGATTGGTGAGAAGCGCAGCCAGATCTCCCGGACGCTCAATGGCCGGACCGGAAGTCGTACGGAGATTAACGCCAAGCTCGTTGGCGATAATATTCGCCAGCGTCGTTTTTCCGAGTCCTGGAGGTCCGTACAACAACACATGGTCAAGCGCTTCGTTACGCATTTTTGCCGCTTCGATATATACCTTGAGATTTTCCTTAACTTGATTCTGTCCTATATATTCAGCCAAATAACGTGGACGAAGACTAAGCTCGACAGCCTGCTCGTCCATCATCAGATTGGCGGAAATAATTCGATCATCCATCTATTAAACTCCTCTCCTGCAGCGATCCTCTAGCCGGCGTATAGCTGCTGCAGTGCCCGTTTCATCAGCACGTCAACGGATTCACCGCTTGCGGCAGAATCCTTAATCTTAAGCCAGACCTTATCCAGCTCGCTATCCGTATAACCAAGAGCCTTCAGTCCTTCACGTGCCTCAGACCACGCCGAGCCGTCAGCTTCCGGTTCAGGCTCCTGAATGGCAAACAGACCGGTCATCATGCTCGCATTTCCGAATCCCTCGAGCTTGTCCTTCAGATCCAGAATCATGCGCTGCGCTGTTTTCTTACCGATTCCCGGAAGCTTGATCAAGAAGGATACATTCTCTTGGTAGATCGCGGAAACCACATGGTCCGGAGATCCCCCGCCCAATATGCCGAGCGCCACACGCGGGCCGATTCCCGAGACTTCAATCAGTTTACGGAACAGCTTCTGTTCCTCCCGCGTCGGAAATCCAAACAGCAGGATGGCATCCTCACGGACATGATGATGGGTAAACACCGTAATAGTTCCGTCGGTTTTGGCAAAAGCATACGGATTCGGGCAGAATACCCGATACCCTACTCCTTGAACATCCAATACAATATATTCACTCTCTAAGTGGACAACCTGTCCCCGTAAAAAATCGATCATTTTCGCAATACCTCATTTAACTTGGAATTCAGTGTATAGGAATGGGCGTGACAGATCGCTACAGCCAGTGCATCCGCCACATCGTCAGGTTTGGGAATGCTCTGCAGCTTCAGGAACATCCTGACCATCTCCTGTACCTGTTTCTTCTCGGCCTTGCCATAGCCGACAATCGCCTGCTTCACCTGCATCGGCGTATATTCCGCAATTGGGAGCCCGCGCTGGACTGCAGCCAGGATGAGCACCCCTCTGGCCTGGGATACGGACATCGCCGTGGTTACATTCCGGTTGAAAAATAACTTCTCGAAAGCAACGGCCTCAGGCTCATATTTATCAATAAGCTGCCCCATGCCCTCGTAGACGTGGTGCAGCCTCTCTTCATCCGGAGTATGGGCTTCCGTCTGGATACAGCCATACTGTACCGGCGTGACTTTACTTCCAACCTTATCTACAAACCCGAAACCTACAATCGCAATCCCGGGGTCGATCCCTAAAATGCGCAAACCAATCTCTCCTCTGATGAAGCGAACATATGTATCGTTCTCTCATTATAACAAAAGATCGACCACTATTGAGGAAAAACTTTGATCCTTTAAGCACCGGTTACGTATCCTCTATATTGAGACCGCTAACATACCTGTCCAACGCAAAAAACTGCCCGGGAAATTTCCGGGCAGCACCATTTTCGGTCACCAAGCGACAAGGCCGGGAGGTCCTATGGGGTCGGGTTCATGACATTTTCAGCCATATCCCGGGCATAGTCGCTAAAGGTTGACAGAACACTGTTATACTCTTCCATATCTTGAATTCGAATCCCTTCCTCAAGCTGCTGAATCACATCTCTAGGCAAAGACGACTCCATCGAACCGACATCCAGCTGAAAGAAGGTCCGCATCACTTTTTCTTCCTCCGGTGGTCCATCGAACAAGGTTAAGTTTCCGTTGGAATCAATGCTCATATAGGCTTGCCTCTTACAGGTGGGTGAAAGGTCGGATACGGTTTGCTCCAGCCAGACTTCACCCTTGTTATCCAATCGTCCCTGCCATAAAGGATTTTTATTCATCAGTTCATAAATGCCATCCGCCGTAAGCTTTCCCATATCCTGCTCTTCGATGCCACATACATAGGTGATCCGAACATGAACATGCTTCTTTCCCTTCGAGGTATTCAGCTTTTGCATGAATTCCCTCTGATCCTGCCGGCGCTCTTCCAACTTATCATCCTCGATCTGCAAGTAATGCATCGTTTCTACGGCCAGTGGCGTATCGTCGGATGCAGCAGTGAGCAGCTTATTCATCTGATCCTTTATATTCTGGCCTGACCATATCATGATACCTGCGATCAATAGGATCGCACAGGACCAAATCGCGCGTCTCCAGCGTCTCCAGCGTTTTCTGAACAGCTTCTTAAAGAAATGAAAAACACTCAAGGTTATCCCCTTCTATTCAATGTTTTTCATATTGTGACCGGGAAGCTGCCAAATTATTCAGTTCCGCTTTTGCCATCAGCCTCATTTTCAATCCATAACAAAGAAAGACCGCCTTCAGTTGCACTGAAAGCAGTCTTTCGATCGAATCGGGATGACACGATTTGAACATGCGACCCCCTGGTCCCAAACCAGGTGCTCTACCAAGCTGAGCTACATCCCGTTATTTAATGCCGGTGAAGGGACTCGAACCCCCACGGTTTCCCTCACGATTTTGAGTCGCGCGCGTCTGCCAATTCCGCCACACCGGCACAATGAAATTTCATAATGAGTTAAGTAATTATTTAAAAAATGGCACGCCCTGAGAGATTCGAACTCCCGACCTTTTGATTCGTAGTCAAACGCTCTATCCAGCTGAGCTAAGGGCGCAAAATGGAGCGGACGACGGGAATCGAACCCGCGACCCTCGCCTTGGCAAGGCGATGCTCTACCGCTGAGCCACGTCCGCAATGTAATATGTATTCCGTCTTATGCTCTCTTGGTAAAGATGGTGAGCCATGAAGGACTCGAACCTTCGACACCCTGATTAAAAGTCAGGTGCTCTACCAACTGAGCTAATGGCTCTTATTACTAAGAGTAAATGGCGGAACTGACGGGATACTCTCTCTTCGTTCGAGACTGCGAAGTCTATACTAACGAAGATGCAGCTTCAACGAACCCATGATGGATTCTCATCCCTGAAGCTTATAAAAATGGCGGAACTGACGGGATTCGAACCCGCGATCTCCTGCGTGACAGGCAGGCATGTTAGGCCTCTACACCACAGTTCCACGAGGCATTATCGCTATCGCGATATAAATTGGTTGCGGGGGCAGGATTTGAACCTACGACCTTCGGGTTATGAGCCCGACGAGCTACCGAACTGCTCCACCCCGCGTCATTAAAAAGGTTGCTTATATGGGGTCCCCGAAAAGTAATCGGAATTACCTGCGAAGCATGTGCTTCACTATTTGGGGATAAATCATGGTGGAGGCTGAGGGGATCGAACCCCCGACCCTCTGCTTGTAAGGCAGATGCTCTCCCAGCTGAGCTAAGCCTCCGTCTGGTTTGTTGCTACTTAATTAAACGCTTCTCCTGAAGCAATTAAGAAAGTGGTGACCCGTAGGGGATACTCTCACTTCGTTCGAGACTGCGAAGTCAATGCTTACGAAGTTATCCTCCGACGAACCGGCGGGATTCTCATCCCTTGATGCAATTAAGAAAGTGGTGACCCGTAGGGGATTCGAACCCCTGTTACCTCCGTGAAAGGGAGGTGTCTTAACCCCTTGACCAACGGGCCATATATGAAGTCCTTGCTGGCGGAGAGAGAGGGATTCGAACCCTCGAGACGCTTTTGGCGCCTACACGATTTCCAATCGTGCTCCTTCGGCCAACTCGGACACCTCTCCATAAGTGGCTCCCCGAACAGGACTCGAACCTGTGACAACTCGATTAACAGTCGAGTGCTCTACCAACTGAGCTATCAGGGAATATGTATCCGCTTGGCGACGTCCTACTCTCCCGGGACCCTTCGGTCCAAGTACCATCGGCGCTGGAAGGCTTAACGGTCGTGTTCGGTATGGGTACGCGTGGAACCCTTCCGCTATCGCCACCAAACGTATATTCAGGATCCGGCATCGCCAAATGCCGTGATCATCCTCCATGAAAGTATAGCTTGTACACTTACAATTCAGTTTTGATCACCTGAAAACTAGATACGAAACGAAATTTGCGTTGATTAGAATCCGTAGCATTACCCGATGTGGTATCGGGGTCCCCGGAAAGTATTCGGCGTTGCTTCAAAGCTTCGCTTCACTTTTTGGGGTAATTTGGATAAGCCCTCGACCGATTAGTATTGGTCAGCTCCATGCATTGCTGCACTTCCACCTCCAACCTATCTACCTCGTCGTCTTCAAGGGGTCTTACTAGTTGGGAAATCTCATCTTGAGGGGGGCTTCACGCTTAGATGCTTTCAGCGCTTATCCCGTCCGTACGTAGCTACCCAGCCATGCTCCTGGCGGAACAACTGGTGCACCAGCGGTACGTCCATCCCGGTCCTCTCGTACTAAGGACAGCTCCTCTCAAATTTCCTACGCCCACGACAGATAGGGACCGAACTGTCTCACGACGTTCTGAACCCAGCTCGCGTACCGCTTTAATGGGCGAACAGCCCAACCCTTGGGACCTACTTCAGCCCCAGGATGCGATGAGCCGACATCGAGGTGCCAAACCTCCCCGTCGATGTGGACTCTTGGGGGAGATAAGCCTGTTATCCCCAGGGTAGCTTTTATCCGTTGAGCGATGGCCCTTCCATGCGGTACCACCGGATCACTAAGCCCGACTTTCGTCCCTGCTCGACTTGTAGGTCTCGCAGTCAAGCTCCCTTATGCCTTTGCACTCTTCGAATGATTTCCAACCATTCTGAGGGAACCTTGGGGCGCCTCCGTTACTCTTTAGGAGGCGACCGCCCCAGTCAAACTGCCCGCCTGACACTGTCCCCGTACCGGATCACGGTACCAGGTTAGAACCTAGATACGATCAGGGTGGTATCCCAACGTCGCCTCCACACAAGCTGGCGCTCATGCTTCTAAGGCTCCCACCTATCCTGTACAGATCGTACCCAAATCCAATATCAAGCTGCAGTAAAGCTCCATGGGGTCTTTCCGTCTTGTCGCGGGTAACCTGCATCTTCACAGGTATTAAAATTTCACCGGATCTCTCGTTGAGACAGCGCCCAAGTCGTTACGCCATTCGTGCGGGTCAGAATTTACCTGACAAGGAATTTCGCTACCTTAGGACCGTTATAGTTACGGCCGCCGTTTACTGGGGCTTCGGTTCACAGCTTCGGGATTACTCCCTAACCGCTCCCCTTAACCTTCCAGCACCGGGCAGGCGTCAGCCCGTATACTTCGCCTTACGGCTTCGCACAGACCTGTGTTTTTGCTAAACAGTCGCTTGGGCCTTTTCACTGCGGCCCCCTCGGGCTATTCACCCTACCGAGGCACCCCTTCTCCCGAAGTTACGGGGTCATTTTGCCGAGTTCCTTAACGAGAGTTCTTCCGCGCGCCTTAGAATTCTCTTCTCGCCTACCTGTGTCGGTTTGCGGTACGGGCACCTTCACCTGACTAGAGGCTTTTCTTGGCAGTGTGAGATCATGACCTTCGCTACTATAATTTTCACTCCCCATCACAGCCCAGCCTTATCGATGTGCGGATTTGCCTACACATCAGCCTCACTGCTTGGACGGACATCCATCAGTCCGCGTCACTACCCTCCTGCGTCACCCCATCGTTCATAACGGTTTACGGTGGTACAGGAATTTCAACCTGTTGTCCTTCGATTACGCCTTTCGGCCTCACCTTAGGTCCCGACTTACCCTGAGCGGACGAGCCTTCCTCAGGAAACCTTGGGCTTTCGGCG